>NZ_JNIB01000001.1:2020000-5339523 GCF_000702385.1 Xanthobacter sp. 91 | reverse complement strand
TCTCGGCACCCATACGGTCGGACGTCCGCATCTCCGGACAGCGACGGACGGGCGTGGCCAACCCTGGCGTCTATGGGCCCATGCCCTCACAGCAGGAGCGTGGCGCGGGATGGGTCAATCTCTGCGGTTGGTGCCGCATCCGAAGCGATGGCCGTGGCGGGCGTCGTCTCGGATCGCTTTGTCGCGCCATCCTCCCTGCGCGCTGCGCTGCCAGGACCGTGCCGCGCGCTGTGCGGGGATGTGGATCGCTTTTGTGGTGGAGGACGACGACAACAATATCCTGGGGAAGTGACCGCGAGGTTATCAAACCATCCGGACATCAATACGATCCGGGACAGGCCGGGCGGGGCGGCCGTTAGCGGAGGTGGTCACGACGTCCGTCGGAGAAATGCGGCCGTGGTGGTCGACGGCGGCGGCAACATCCTGGTGCGGATCACGCCCGATACGATGATCACCCCGACGTCAACGCGATCCGGTCGCGTGCTGGCAGGCGTGGGCGGTGGCAAGGCTCGCGCCCAGTGGAACGGCATCCGCCCCTGGCCGAGATGCGACGTCATCAGCTATGGGCAGTCCCTGACCGCGGCACAACACCATCGAGCCCGTCACCACGACCCGCTGGATTATGCCTATCGGTTTATCGGCGGCGCCGCCTGACGACGGGGGCTCTGGATCCTGCGTTGTCTATGCCTCCTCGTCCCGTTCATCGACGACGGCGGTGGTGCCATATGATCCGGCGGCGCCTCGCGGAACGCCGCTTGGCGGCTGTCTCCGCATGATCGCGCAGCTGCTGCGGGATGAGGATGACGTCGATCTCGTCGCTGCCGGCCAGGCGCTGCTTGGCCAGGCGCCGGGCGCGGCGGCAAATCCATGGCGGAGTTTGTCGGACGGGACGCCCTATTTGCGCGCTCGAAGACCATATCACCTACGGCATGACCCGCTCCGGCGGCCTCGGCGAAGCTACGCGGTCAGCGCGATGCTCTGGCTGCAGGGCGAACGTGATTATCAGATCGCACCACGCAGTCCGCCTATCTGGCGGCCCTGCGGCAGCTCCGGCTCGATGCGCAGGCGTCCGCACAAGCAGCGACGGGTTCGCCTCTCCGCTTCCGCTGGTCACCTACCAGACGCAACGCATCCGCGCTCGGCGTTTCCACGCCATCCATCGCCCTCCGCAGTGGAGGCTTGCGGAGACGACTATATCGCGCTGCGAGCCCGACTTACCACCTGCCCTACTCGGCAACTTCGGATGTGCATTTCGACGCGGCCGGGTCAGCGTGGTTCGGGGCTTACTGCGCCTCACGCTCAAGCGCTGGCTGTGGGACGGGCAGAAGCCCAAAGCCCTGACGCCCTCGCGCCGATGCGGCAGGCCCCGCATCATCGTTCGTTCGATGTGGATGCCGGACGGCGACTGGTGCTGGACGCGACGGTCGGTGGCTTTGCGAATCAGGGCTTTACACTGGTGGATGGCAGCGGTTCTGCGCTCACCATCTCGTCGGTGCGCTGTCCGGCCCGGCGGCGGTCCAGATCACCGCCGCGGCCACTGTGCCGGTCGGCGCGCGGCTGCGCTACGGCTGGGCCGGAGACGCCACATCGGCGGCGGCAACGTCCGCGACAACGCGGGCGACAGTCTCGTCTTTGATCCGGGCGGCTCTCCAAGCCCCTCCACAAGTGGGCTCCCATTTTCGAAATCGAGGTGCCGTGATGCCTGCGCTTATCCTGAAGGTTCCGGGTGCTGACTTTTCCGGGACCGGGCTCGGGAAATACAGCCTTCTCCCGAATATCGCGACAGTCTTTATGCCGGATACCTCACCGGGACGATCTATTCCGGTAACCGCTGGAAGATCATTCCGGCAACGGGCAAGACCTCACCTGGAGCGGCAATCCCGCCGGCCCCTGGCGCCGTCGCCTACGTGTCTGTCACCAATGGAGGCTCGGGTATACCTCCGCGCCGTCCGTTTCGATTGCCGGCGGCGGCGTCAATGCCGCTGCTACCGCCGTCGTTTCCGGTGGCGCAGTGGTCGGCGTCTCGGTGACGAATTGCGGCGTTGGGTATTCCAACCCCACGGTGTCTTTCTCCGGCGGGGCGGCTCGCGCCGCGGCGAGCGCCGTGCTCACGGAGGTCAAGGACAAATCTTTCCAGGCGTCTGCGCGCGGCTCGCGGCTTTGGCGCCTTTCACCGCCCAAACCGTGGCCGGCGCCAACGGGAACTGACCCTTGTCGCCTTCACGAAGTCGGTTGACGCCATCGCCCACGCGCCGATCGGAAACTGGACCAACACGGGTTCACCCGCCTCGGTGACGGTGGCGCAGAACATCGCCTCGACGTCCGCCGCCGCCGCGTTGTGCTGGGCCACCGGGATGGCGACCAGCTCCGGTGCAACCCTGGCCGCCGGAATTGCCGTGGGGCGCAGGTCGAAATGGTGGCGGGGGCGTTCTCGGCGACGGCTGCTCGAAACTGGCTTATCGCGGTCGGACGGGGCTCGCGACGGTGACGGGCGTGGGGACACCGGTCGCGCTCACCGGCTTCCCCGGCACCAACAACATCGTGCTCGGCGGTTATGTCGGGTCGAGCTACCAGTATTCCGCGCCGGAAATCTTCGGTGCGCTGGTCTACGACAAGGCGCTTACGGCGGTCGAGTTGGCCCAGGTCCAAGCACGCATGACCACGCTCTTTGCTGCTTACGGCGTGACCCTCTGATCTGAGGCGCCCCCTCCCCGCATCTGTGCCGCCTCCGGGCGGCTTTTTCATTTCCATCACCTGAAGGACAGCCCCATGGACACTCCGTGGATCGCCCACGCGCGCTCGTTTCTCGGCCTGCGCGAGGTGCCCGGCACGCGGCACAACGCCACCATCCTCGGCTGGTGGCAGAAGATCTTCGCGGACTTCCGCGATGACGAGACGCCCTGGTGCGCCGCCTTCGTCGGCGGCGTGCTCGAGGAGGTGGGCGTCAAGTCCACCCGCTCCGCCGCGGCGCGCTCCTACCTCAAGTGGGGACTCCCTCTCAATCGCCCCGTGCCCGGCTGCGTCGTGGTGTTCTGGCGCGGCTCGCCGTCCGGCTGGTCCGGCCATGTGGGCTTCGTCGTGGGCAAGGATGCCGACGGCAATCTCATGGTGCTCGGCGGCAACCAGGGTGACGCCGTGAACATCAAGCCCTTCGGCCGCGACCGCGTGCTCGGCTATCGCTGGCCCGATGGCCTTCCCCTTCCGGGCGGCGATCTGCCGCTGCTGCGCTCCGATGGCCGCCTCTCCACCAATGAGGCGTAAGCGGGCGGCGGGGGAGCCGCAATGGTTCTTCCGCCGCCTCGTCGCCATCGGCGTCATCGGCTTTGCCGCGTGGCGCCTCATGATGCTGGAATCGGCACCGGACACGCGGGTCAACGAGACCATCGCATGGGGCTGGATCCTGCTGATGGCAACCGTGGTGCTGGGCTATCTCGGCTTCGCCTCCGCGCAGGACATCGTCGCCATCTTCGCGACCCGCTCCGGCACGCCCTACGCGGCGCCGGACGATCCGACCGACCCTCCCGAACGCCCATCCGAACCGCCCCGCAACTTCGCGGGGTGAGGAGGTCCCATGCTCCCCGACTTTTCCGGGATGTTCGCCACGCTCATCTCGTGGCTGCCGTCCGGCTTCACCCTCGCGACCTCCGGCCTGCTGTTCGTCGTGGGCATCGGCGGGCTCGTCTACCAGCGCTTCCCTCTGTTGCCCTATCGCGCGCTGGTGCTGGTGGCGGCCGTCGCCGCCATCTATGCCTCGGCGTGGGCGGCCGGCGCCGGCAACATGCGGGCGGCGCAGGAGCGCCAGGCGCTGCTCGCTGCCAACCGCGCGCTGGTCAAGGAAGTCACCTCGGAGCGGCTCAAGGTGGAGGGCCTTCAGGCGGACGCACGCAAGGCGGCCGAAAACCTGCAGGCGGCCACGGCGCGGGCCGAGGCGGCGGAAGCCGTGGCGGCGACGCTGCCGGCCGATTCCCTCGACCCCGTCACCAGTGAAGCCATCCGGAACCTGTGGGGGCGATGATGCTGCGCATTCTCATCCTGTTCGCCGCGGCCCTGCCTCTCGCGGGCTGCTTCGCCACGGCCCCCGCGCCGAAGCCGCGCATCACCCTGACCGAGGTGCCGGAAGATATCCGCGCCTGTGCCCGCAAGGTCGTGGGCAAGCCGAAGGGCGCGGGGCCGATCCCCAAGCGCGATCTCTTTCTCAAGATCGACGAGCTCAAGGGTTCGGAGGCGGACAAGTCCGCCTGTCTCTTCCGCCTCATCGCCTTGCATGAGGCCGATGCCGCCCGCCTCGCGCTGATCCTCGATGGTGCGCTGTGAGGGCGGCGCTCCGGCTCGTTCTCGTCGCTGCCCTCGCCGGCTGCGTCACGTCCGGCAACGGCCTCATCGGCTCGGGCGGCGGCGTTTCCCGCGGCTCCTATGTCGACATCGCGCCCGACGGCACGCGCCGGGTGGTCCACGTCTCGCCTTGAGGGGATGGCCATCGATGCCGCCGCGTCCGCTTTCCCTTTCCGCGCAGGTCTACCAGCAGCTCGGCGCGTTCGCCGCCACGCAGGAGGCCCAGGGCGCCCACCTCGCGCGGATGGACGAGACCATGCGCGAGGACCGCCACGTCGCCAGCGAGGACCGCCGGCTGATGCTGGACAAGCTGGACGCCATGGCGGAACGCCTTGGCCAGCTTGAACCGGTCATCAAGCCCTTGCCCGCCCGCGTGACCGCACTGGAAACGGAGGCATCGGCCTCCAAGTTGTTCCGCTCCCGCGTGGGGGCTGTGGTGGGCCTCATGGGCCTCGCCGCCTCCGGCCTCGCCGCTGGCCTCTGGTACCTGCTGACGACGTTCTGGGCCGACCTCCTCGCCGGCCTCGCCCGCCTCTTCGGCCGGCCCTGATTTTATTTCGCTGCGGCCCACGCCCGAGCAGGCAGGCGGAACGCCAGCCGTGGCGAACGGCGCCAAACCAAAGGTATTGCTCATGCCGCGTCCTGTCGGCGCCCACCTCGGCGAGGCCGAGGCGGAGCGCATTCGTCTGGCCCTTGCCCGCAACCCGAACATCTCGCAGGTCGCCCGCGAGATGGGCGTCGAGCGCTCCACCGTCCGCCGCGTGCGCGACCGGGCAGGGGAGGGGGCCGCATCTGACGCCCCTGCCAAGCCGCCGCCGTCCACCGCTCCAGCCTCGGCCTTCCGCCTCGGCGGGTCGCCGGAAAGCCGGCGCATCGTGCAGCTCGAGGACGAGGTGCGGCGCCTGCGAACCGAACTGAAGGCCGCGCACCGGGCCGCCCTCGATGAGGAGGCGGTGCGCGAGATCATCGGCAGCCTCGCCCGCGCGCCCACGGAGCCGCCGGACTGGCTGTTGAAACCCGCCACGCAGCGCAAGGGCGAGAGCACCGCCGAGGTGCCGGTATGCACCTGGTCCGACTGGCACCTCGCCGAAGTGGTGGCCCTCGCCGAGACCAACGGCATCAACGCCTACAATCTCGAAATCGCCGAGCGGCGGATCCGCACGCTGGTCGAGAACATCATCAGCATCTGCACCCGCCACGGGCCCGGGCGCTATCCCGGCATCGTCGTCAACCTCCTCGGCGACATCGTGAGCGGGGGGCTCCACCCCGAACTTGCCAAGACCGACCAGGAAGGCGTGCTGCCGGCGGTGCTGCGCGCGCGCGACATCCTGGTGTGGGCGTTCGAGCGGATGATTTCCGCCTTCGGGCAGGTCTATGTGCCCTGCGCGGCCGGCAACCATGGGCGCAACACCCTCAAGCCGGAATACAAGCGCTACATCTTCAAGAACCATGACTGGCTCATTTACGAGCTGCTGGCCCGCCACTTCGCCGGCCGGCCGCAGATACGCTTCGACATCCGCGACTCCAACGAAGTGCGCTACCGCGTCTTCGGCCAGCGCTATCTCGCCATGCATGGCGACATGCTGGGCGTGAAGGGTGGCGACGGCATCATCGGCGCCATCGGCCCCATCGTGCGTGGCGAGGTGAAGACGCGCGGGCAGGCGGCCTCGAGCTGGCGCGATTACGACGTGCTCGTCATCGGCCACTGGCACCAGGAACTCTGGCTGCCCCGCGCCATCGTCGCCAACGCCCTCAAGGGCTTCGACGAATATGCCCGCCTCGCGCTGCGCACCATTCCCTCCGAACCGTCGCAGCCCTTGTGGTTCGTCCACCCCCGCCGCGGCATCACCAGCCGCTGGAATGTGCGGGTGGAGGCGCCGCCCGAGCGCGCCGAGGGCGAAGGGTGGGTGAGCTGGGAAGGAGAGGCGGCATGAGCGGCGATGCAGAGCGCGCGATGACAAAGCACGGGCTTCTTAATCTGGCGTTGGAGGCCACCAAGGACCGGGGGCTCAACTATGGCCGGCCCGCCGACAATTTCCGGCGGATTGCGCGGCTGTGGAATGCGCACATCCTGAATCGCTATGGTGATGGGTTCGGAGGGGACACCACAATCTCCGTCCCCGCGCTAGATGAGGTTGACGTCGCGCTGATGATGGATCTCATGAAAACGGCGCGGCTTGAGAACGCCCCCGCGCACCTGGATAGTTGGATCGACAAGGCCGGCTACACGGCTTGCGGCGCGGAAATAGCGCTCGAAAAAGAAAGGCGGAGCTTCAATCCGCCCGCCCCGAGCGAAGGGGATGGCCTGCCGTCCCACTTCATAGGCGCGATGGGGGAATAGCGCGCGCAGCTCCAGCCCGCTGCCCGGCCTTTACCGCCCCTATATGTAGCGGCTTGTTCTTCGTTCGTTCCCGTGGCAACGATGGGGGAGATCAGCATTGGAGACGGCCATGTCGAGCGAGCCCGCGCCCGCCGAACACTCCCCTTTTGACGTGAGCGAGACCGAGATCGACGAGGCCTTGGCGGCTTGCGATGGCGACGCCCGCGCGACCATCCGCGCGCTTCTGGTGGGCCAAGCCTACCTCGAGCGCGAGATGTCGCAGGTCAAGGCCGACGCCTCCTCCGGCTTTCGCCGGCGCCGCCACGCCTTGGGAGACTGACGTGGGCAACAAGGTGTCGCACGACTTCAAGGTCGAGGAATGGGATGACGCAGGCCTGCGCATCGTCGATGTGATGGCGACATGCGGCAACGCCATCGTCGCCATCACGCAGCGCGAAGGCCGCTACATCCTCCTCCGCCACGGCGCCCGCGTCCTCCGCCGGTCGCCACTGGCCGAAAAGGTGGATGCCGAAGAGAGGGCGGCGGGGTCGTCCGAGCGCCAATAGGTGCTGATGCCGAGCATGTTTCGTTGGCGAATTCATTGGCGGATCTGCACGGCGCGCAAAACGCTATCCGGCAAGTTATTGAAATATTTGGTGGGCCCGGAGGGACTTGAACCCCCAACCTAACCGTTATGAGCGGTCAGCTCTAACCATTGAGCTACAGGCCCCCAAAGTGCGGCATGTTCCTGCTGCTCTACCAATCCTGCCTCTCGGGAACAACAGATTCCCGTCCAGCCGGGAGACGCGTGCCCTTAGGGTGGGGACGGGGGCGGGCTCGCCGCAATGGCGCCGTGTTCGCGCTGTCGTCTGCGGGTCCAAGTCCCGGTGACAGAACGCCCGGGGCCGAACGAGGATACCTCCATGCGTCATTCGCCGGCCCGCATCGTTTCCCTTCCGCGCGCCGCGGCCAGCACGGCGGCCGTGTTCGCGGCAGCCCTGGCCGCAACGCTTGCCGTTGCGGGGCCTGCGGCAGCGGCGGCCACCATCACGGTGGTAGGTGAGGCGAAGCGCACCGCGCCGCCGGATATGGCGGTGCTCACCACCGGGGTCGTCAGCAACGCCAAGACCGCCGATGACGCCCTCGCCGCCAATTCCAAGGCGGTGTCGGAGGTGATCGCGGCGCTGAAGGCGGCCGGCATTGCGCCGAACGACATCTCCACCTCCTCCTTCTCCATCCAGCCGCAGCAGTCCTATCCGCAGCCGCCGTCGCGCGAGACGCCGAAGCTGATCGGCTTCGAGGTGCGCAATTCGGTGCGGATCACGGTGCGCGACCTGGGCAAGCTCGGCGGGCTCCTCGACAAGGTGGTGCAGTCCGGAGCCAACCAGTCCTCCGGCCTCTCCTTCGCCCTCGCCGACACCGACCGTCTGGAAAGCGAAGCGCGCGCCGCCTCCGTGAAGGATGCCATCGAGCAGGCGAAGGGCGTCGCGGCGGCTGCGGGGCTTCGGCTCACGCGCATCATGTCGATCCAGCCCGAGGGGCAGAGCGGTGGTCCCATCATGCCGGCGCCCATGATGATGAAGGCGGATTCGGCCCGCATGGCCGTGCCGGTCGAGGCTGGGGAGATCGAGGTGCGGGCCCGTACCGTCCTGGTCTATGAAGCCGAGCCCCAATAGGGGCAGGCCGTCGCGTTCCACGCCGATTTCTTGGCAGGAATGCTTTGTGATAGATCAGTCATAATGACCGATTCTACCGTCGGCGGGCGGAGAACGGGTCCCCCGTGTATTGCGTCTGTTTTTCACGTACCGCCGATGTTGGATCGTCATGGCGCCTTCGTCGGAATGGCCCCATCTCGCGGTCACCGGCGGGCCTTCGGGACGCAGGGTGCAATATGCTGCCCTGCCGTACCGTGTGCGGCGCGACGGCGAGGTGCAGGTCCGCCTCATCACTTCCCGCGAGACGCGCCGCTGGGTGATCCCCAAGGGATGGCCCATCAAGGGACTGACGCCTCCAAAGACGGCCGCCCGCGAATGCTATGAGGAGGCCGGCCTCGTCGGCGTGGTCTCCCGCGAGCCGCTCGGCGCATACACCTACGAGAAGCGCCTCGGCACCCGCTCGGTGCTCTGCGACGTGCTGGTGTTCCCGCTCAAGGTCAAGCGCCTGCTGCAGAAGTGGCCGGAACGGTTCCAGCGCTATGGATTCTGGTTCTCCGTCGAAACTGCTGCTGCGGCGGTTCAGGAGGAGGATCTCTCCGAGCTGATCCTGTCCTTCGGCGCCATCATGGCGCGGCGCTGGGAGGAGGCACAGGCCGAAGCTGCGAGCGCCGCCGAAGGAGTCGCCGCCAAGGCGAAGCCGGCGAAAGCGAAGGCAACCAAGGTCCGGGAAGGCAAGGCCAAGGTGGCCAAGGGCACGGACGCTGCGCCCGAGCAGGCCGAGCCCGAGGCGCCGAAGGGAAAGCCGTCGAAGGAGCCGAAGCCGGTAAAGGCTGCCCCGAAGTCGGCAAAGGCGAAGGCGAGCAAGGCGAAAACGGCCAAGACGAAGTCCGCGAAGGGCGGAGCGGCGCTTGCCGTGGACCCGGAAAAACCGTCGCCGGCCGATGAGGCGCAGGAGAAGGACGCTGCGCCGCCCGCCCGAACCAAAGGCGCCAAGGGCAAGGTGAGCAAGGCGCTTGCAGCACAGGCGAAGGCTGCTCAGGCTCCGGTGCCTGCCGCCGATGCCAACCCGGCAAAAGCGGGGGCGAGGACCAAGGGCGTTGCCAAGACGACGGTCGCCAAGGCGGCCAGGATAGCGACAGTCGCAAAGTCGGTGAAACCCAAGTCCGTGAAGCCGAAGGTGGCGAAGGCCAAGGGCTCAGCGAAGCCGGCCAAAGTTGCTGCAGTCAAAACCGCCTCGGGCAAAGCCGCGCGGGTCAGGAAACCGGCTGCCAAGACCGCGATTGCCAAGGCCGCGGCTGCCAAGATTACGACGGCCAAGACCGCCACTGCGAAGAGCACGACGCCCAAGACAACAACACCCAAACCCGCTAAGGCGTCGCTCGCGTCCGCCACGGAGAGCGCTACCGCCAGCAAGAAGGCGCGGGCGCGCAAGGCCGCCGCGCCTAAATCTCCGTCCAAGCCGAAGCGCTAGGCAGCGTGCGCCAACGCGCCTTCGCGCCGGCGTGGCCGTTTCAGGGAAGCGGCGCCACGGCCCGGCGGTACAGGTGCCACGTGGCGTGCCCCAGAACCGGCAGCACGAAGATCAGCCCGAGGAAGGCCGGCGCCGTGCCGATGGCGATCAGCCCCACGACGCAGATGCCCCAGAGGATCATCGGACCAGGGCTGGTGAGCACCGCCTGCACGCTAGTGATCATCGCGGTCACCACGTCGAGATCCCGGTCCATGAGCAGCGGGAAGGAGATGACGGTGATGGAGAAGAGCCCCAACGCCAGCGCCGCACCGATCACGTGGCCCACCGCCAGGAAGGCGATGCCGTCCGAGGTGGTGAACAGCACCTTCAGGAAGTCGTTGAGCGTGGCGAAGGAGGCGAAGCCGAGGAACAGCGCGAGCAGCAGCCGCACCTGATACATCCAGATGATGAAGGCGAAGATGGTGACGAACGCCATCCATCCAAGCTCGCGCTGGCGCTGGGCGAAGATGGTGGACAGGACGCCCTGCCATGTGGGCTGGCGGCCCGCCTCGAGTTCCCGGCTGACATCGTAGAGCCCGGCCGCCACGAACGGCCCGATCAGCACCGATCCGGCGAAGAGCGGATAGGCGAGATAGCCTAGTTCGAAGGAGAAGACGCAGGCAACTATGGCGAGACCGCCCGCTGCATAGAGCGCGCCGAACGCAAGGCCGAAGGCCGGAGCCTGCGCGAAGTCTGACAGTCCCTCGATGAGCGAGGCCTTCACGTCCGCGAACGTCACCGCCCGGACCGCCGGCATCGCCTGCACGGCCTGTGGCCGGTTCTCCACCGTATCCACCATCTTCACCTCCCGAATTCTTCTCTTTGGAAGAAGACTGGGAGGGGAACGGGGGGTTGTAAAGGGCTTCGCTCAAGGCTGGCCGAAAGTGCTAGGCGCGGTGCGCGACCGGACGGCCTCCTGGGCCCCGCGCCTGCGATGATGCAAGCCAATGATGCGGAAGGGCTTATCCGGTCAGCATCTCGATGCGGGCGGTGGCCATGCGGATGCGCCCGGCAAGCAGGATGGCGAGGTTGCGCATGATCTTGTCGGCGGCGCGGGCGTGGGTCTCCTGGAAGGCATGGAACTGGTCGGCCGTCACCTCCACGCACACCGCCTCCGTGTCCGCCCAGACGTCCGTGCTGCGCGGCTGCTCGATGAGTGCCATTTCCCCGAACACCATGCCGGGGATCATGGTGGAGAGCCGCACGTCTCCCACCGAGCGCGCGCTGACCATGCCCCGCAGCAGGAAATAGACCCTGGCCGGCGGCTCGTTGGCGGAGATGATCCTTGTGCCGGCCGGGAATACGACGCGGGTGCCGAGCCGGGACAGATCGGCCAACTCCTGAGGGGAAAGGCCCGCGAGCAGCGCCTGTCGGCTGAGGTCCGCCTCCACCTCTATGCGCGAGAACCCGCCATGGCGGTACACCACCTGGTCCTCGGCCCACTCCACCGCCGCGTCGTAGGTGGGGAAGATGCGCACGCGCACGCCCTGCTCGCGCAGCGCCTTCAGCTGAGGATTGAGCGGCGAGGCGGCCTCCACGCCGGCGATGACCGCGGTGGTGGCGGCCGGCAGCTGGTTCTTGATGAGGCCGGTCAGCAGCCTCAAGCCGGCATCGGTGATGGTGGCGACGCGGTGCAGGTTGAGGATGAGGAACTCCGGCACGTCACCGGGGTCGGTGAGGCGTCGCGTGACATAATCCATGGAGGCGAAGGAAAGCTTGCCGGCCAGCTCGATGGCGCGGATGGCGCCGGAACGGGCGGAGAGGATGTCCTGCTCGTGCGGCTGCCGGCCGGGCTTGGAGGGCACGGTGCGGAAATCGTAATCGGCGACGATGCAGGTGCGCACATCGTCCCGCCGGGAGAGCATGTGCAGGTCGAAGGCTTCGGAAATGGCCTCGCAGGTACGGATGCCGCGGACGCTGTTGCCGTGCATGTCGAGCCGCGGAGAGAAGGTGCCGAGGCCGAGCTGGGACGGCAGCGCCGCGAGAATGCCGCCGCCGACGCCGCTCTTGGCCGGCACGCCCACGCGATAGATCCACTCGCCGGCGAAGTCGTACATGCCGGACGAGCTCATCACCGCCAGCGTGCGTGCCACCGCGTAGCTGGAGGCCACGGTGACGCCGGTGAGCGGGTTGACGCCGTGGTTGGCGAAGGTCGCGCCCATCACTGCAAGGTCTCGGGCGGTGACCAGCACGGAGCACTGGCGGAAATAGACATCGAGCAGCCGGTCCACGTCTCCCGTGACGCCGCCATAGGTGCGCAGGAGGTAGGCGATGGCGCGGTTTCGGTCGCCGGTGGAGCGCTCGCTCTCGAACACCGCCTCGTCCAGGCCGAGGTCGCGCCCGGCGAAGCGGCCGAGGGCCTGGCGGATCAGCTCGAACGCATCCCCGCCGGTGCTCTCGGCAATCAGGCCCGAGCAGGCGATGGCGCCCGCATTCACCATGGCGTTGAACGGCTTGTTGTCGGCTCGAAGGCGAATGGAGTTGAACGCCTCGCCGCTCGGCTCCACGCCGATGGCCGCCTCTACCCGCTCCGCCCCCAGCAGATCGAGCGCGAGGGCGAACACCATGGCCTTCGACACCGACTGGATGGTGAACGGCACCTGCGTGTCGCCCGCCTCGTAGACATGCCCGTCCGTGGTGGCGACGGCGATGCCGAAATGGTCGGGATTGGCCTTGCCCAGTTCGGGGATGTAGGAGGCGACCTCGCCCTCGTCGATGCGGGAGAAGTCCGCGTGCGTGTCCTTCAGGAACCGCAGCAACGGGGTCTCGAGGGTGGTCGAGGGATGGGGCAAGGTCAGGCTCCGAATTCACCTCCAGTGAAACGCCACCTGAGCCATGATGCAATGCCGCAAAACCACCGTCGCGCTGACGGAGGGAGAGTGGAGCAAGTCAGCGCGCGGGCCGCCGTGCGCTGCGGCAGACAACACCAGCCTCGCGCGCCTGAGGTTCGCTGAGGAAACTACTTCTTGCCGAGGGCGCCGAGGGCGGCCTGGCAGGGCGGGGTCGTCTGTTCCTTCTTGCTCTGCATGCACTGGACCACGCGGCCGCCGCCGGGTTGCACGTCACCGCACAGCTTCTTCACGTCCGCCGAACAGGCGGTGCGCAGGGCCTGGGCCTGCTCTGCGGTGAGATTGGCGGCGGTCTGCGCCGGAGCCGGGCCGGCGCAGAGGGCCAGAAGAGGGAGCGCGAGGAAAGAGGCGCGGAGCGAGAGGGTCATCGGCAGGATCCTCATGTGGTTGCGTCGGGTCTATGCCTGACCCTCGCGGGGCGAGGTTGCGCAGGCATTCCCCAAAGGTAACGAATCGCGACGGAGTGTAACGTCCCTGCCGCGGCAAAAAAGCGACTCCCGCCGCGCCTCAGCTCCCTTCGCCTGGGAGCTTCGTGCCGGTGATGCGGGCATAAAGGCGGGTGACGGAGGCGTCGTCGTCGCGGCCCATGCCGGCGGCGGAAGTGGCGAGAAACATCTGCAGGGCGGCGGCCGAGACCGGCACCGGGAACTTCGCGCTGCGCGCCATATCCTGGATGATGCCGAGGTCCTTCACGAAGATATCTACGGCGCTTTTCGGCGTGTAGTCGCCGTCGAGCACGTGCGGCATGCGATTCTCGAACATCCAGCTGTTGCCGGCCGAGGCGGTGATGACCTCGTAGACTTTCTTCAGGTCCAGCCCCTGCCGCGCGGCGAAGGCCATGGCCTCGCTGGCGGCGGCGATGTGCACGCCGGCGAGCAGCTGGTTGATCATCTTGAAGGCCGCGCCCTGACCGGGAGCGTCACCCAGCGCGTAGAGCTTGGCGGCCATGGCATCGAGGGCTGGCTTGGCCCTGGCGAAGGCGGTGGGACTACCGGACGCTAGGATGGTGAGCGCCCCTTCCGCCGCCCTTTGGGCGCCGCCGGAGATGGGGGCGTCGAGATAGTGCCGCCCGGTGGCCTCCAGCCGCGCGGCGAGGCTGCGGGCGATGTCCGGGTCCATGGTGGCGGAGGAAATGAAGACGGCGCCCTCGGGCAGCGTCTCCGCGACGCCGGAAGGCCCGAACAGGATGGCCTCCGTCTGCGCGGCATTGACCACCACGCTCACCACCATGTCCGCCCCTTCTGCCGCCTCAGCCGGCGAGGCTGCACCACGCCCGCCCGCCGCGACGAAGCGATCCACCGCGGCCGCGCCCACATCGCAGCCGGCCACATGGAGCCCCGCCCGCAGCAGAGACTGCGCCATGCCGAAGCCCATGGAGCCGAGGCCGATCACGCCCGCGCGTCCGGCGCCCTGGTTGCCCGCTGTTCCTTCCGCCTGCTCGACCATGGCCGTTTCCCCGTGTCTCGGCCGCCTGTTGGCCAGACGGCATCCGGAGCCTTTTGTAAGAGTCCGCCGATGGTGGATCAAATCGTTTTAGCCGCGGTGCGGTTCACGCTTGCCAAGGGAGTTCCGCTTCGCTTTGGTGCGTCGGCGGAACAAGCGGAGGCAGGACATGGACGAGACCAGACTGCGGGAGGAGATCTGCCGCTTCGGGCGCTCCCTGTTCGAGCGGGGGCTGACGCCCGGCTCGTCCGGCAATATCAGCCTGAGGCTCGACGACGGCGGATGGCTGGTGACGCCCACCAATGCGTCCCTCGGCTTCCTTGATCCCGCGCGCATCTCCCGCCTCGATGCGGCCGGACGGCTCCTGAGTGGCGATCCGCCCACCAAGGAAATCCCGCTGCATTCGGCGCTCTACGAGACCCGTGGCACGGCCCGGGCCATCGTGCACCTGCACTCGACCCACTCGGTGGCGCTCACCATGCTGCCGGAGATCGATCCGCGCGCGGCCTTGCCGCCCATGACGCCCTATTACCTCATGCGTGCCGGGCAGACGGCGCTTCTGCCATATTATCGGCCGGGCGATCCCGCCGTCGCCGACGCGATCCGGGGCCTTGCCGGCCGGTACACGTCAGTGCTCTTGGCCAATCACGGTCCGGTGGTTGCGGGCGACACGCTGGAGGCGGCGGTCTTCGCTACCGAGGAGCTGGAAGAGACAGCGAAGCTCTATCTGCTGCTGCGCGGCCTCAATCCGCGTTATTTGTCGCCGGCACAGGTGGACGATCTGGTGAAGACCTTCGGCCTCACGCTCCCCGCGCCGGATGCCCACCACGACCACGACCATCACGGGCATGCTCATTCGACCGAGGACTGACCGGTCCGAAACGAGAAACGGCGCCCCGGGGACCGGAGCGCCGTTCGAAGGAATACCCCTCTCGCGTCAGTAGACGCCGGCACTGCGGGCCGGGGCAGGGGATGCGGCCGGCTTCGGCGCGAAGCCCGCCGGCTTGGAGGTGCCGGCGGGCTTCGCCGCATCGGGCTTCGCGCCAGCGGGCTTCGGCTTCTTGGCGGCGGCTGTTCCGGGGGTGGCGAGGGCCACCTTCAGCGGCTTGTCCATGGCCACCATCTGCGACAGCGTGGCGAACTTGTAGCCCTTGGCTGCCAGCTCATCGAGGATGCGCGGCATGGCATCCACGGTGGTGGCGTAGATGTCGTGGGAGAGCACAATGGCGCCGGGCTTCACCTGCGCCATGATGGCGTCATGCACAGCCTGGCTGTTGCGGTTCTTCCAGTCGTTGGGGTCCACCGACCAGTTGACGATGGTCAGGCCGTACTTGTCCTCGATGTAGCTGCGCAGCGACGGCTTCATGGAGCCGTAGGGCGGGCGCAGATAGATCGGGCGCTTGCCAGTGACCTGGAAGATGGCTTCGGAGGTGTTGCCCAGCTCCTTGTCCACGGCCGCCTGGCTGATGCGGGTGAGCTGCGGATGGCTCCAGGAATGGCTGCCGATCTCGTGGCCCTCGTCGGCGATCATCTTCAGCACTTCAGGGTGCTTGGCGACCATGTTGCCGAGCACGAAGAAGGTCACCTTGATGTTGCGCTCGCGCAGGATCTGCAGGAGGCGCGGCGTCGTCTCCGGGTTCGGGCCGTCGTCGAAGGTCATGGCGATGTAGGAGCCATCCACGTCGAACGACTTGTAGGTGTAGTTCTTGCGCGGCGTCACCGGCGGCGGAGCAGCGGGCTCCGGCGCTGGGGCCGGCACCGGCTGGGCCGATGCGGCCGCGCTCTTCTGCGCGGCGGTCGCGCCCTTGCCCTGGGCGGCCTGTCCGGCAGCCGGGTTCGCCGGCTGGGAAATGGATTGGGTGGTCACCGGGCCGTCGTCTTTGGCGGACAGGAGCGGGCTGATGGCCATGCCGGCGCCCACGGCGGCGGCGGCCACAAATCCGGTAACGATGAGGAGCGGCTTCACGGCGACGGTATCCCGGCCTTAGGTTCCATATGCTCTGAAGCCTCACGGGTTTTTGTGGATAAATCGTGAAGTGCGCGGGGCCCTCGTGCCTTTTTTGCCCGATTTATCGGGTTTTCGCCTGCCCGCTTACGGACTTGGGCTGCTGGATACCTCTGCGGCATCGCGGGCGGCACGCTCAGTGAAAGTCTCGGGACTTGGGCAGTACCCTTACGTCACGGGGATGCTTGCGCGGATGCTGGGGGTGGGCGAACTCGTCGGCCCGCGCCACCTCCATCCGCGGCTGCCGCACCCGGGAGAGCAAGGCGAGGTCGGCGGTGCGATCGGTGAGGCGCTGGGCCATGAGGTGGACCACCCCCTCCGGGCTCTTCTGGATGCGTCCTTCCACCAAAAGCAGGCGCGCACCCATCACCTCGCGGCGGAAGCGCTCCAGCGTCCGCTCCCACAGGACGATATTGGTGATGCCGGTCTCATCCTCGATGGTGATGAAGATGGCCTTGCCGTTGCCCGGCCGCTGGCGCACCAGCACCACGCCGGCGGTGCGGGCAAAGGCGCCGTCCTTCAGTGCTGATGCCTCGGCGCAGGAAAGAATGCGTTCTTTCCGGAAATGCTCGCGCAGTTCGCCCATGGGATGCCCCTTCAGGGAGAGGCGCACCGTCTGGTAGTCGGCGACGATGTGCTCCGACCGCGCCATGCGCGGCAGCGTCACCTCCTCTTCAACGCCCAATTCACGGGCGTCCGCCGCCGCGAACAGGGGCAGAGCGTCGTCGTCCGGCAGGCGGCGGGCGTGCCACAGCGCGGCGCGGCGGTCGAGGCCCATGGAGCGGAAGGCATCCGCATCGGCGAGCAGTTTCACCGCGCGGGTGGGCAGGCGGGCACGGCGAGCGAGGTCCTCGATGCTTGCGAAGGGAACGGCGCGGGCGGCGGCGAGGCGTCCGCCCCAGTCCTCGTGAAAGCCATCCACCTGCCGGAAGCCGAGACGCAGGGCGAGGGTGCCATCGTCGCGGTGTTCCAGCGTGTTGTCGTGATGGCTGAAATTGACGTCGATCGGGCGCACCTCCACGCCATGCTCGTGGGCATCCCGCACGATCTGCGCCGGGGCGTAGAAGCCCATGGGCTGGGCGTTGAGCAGTGCGCAGGCAAAGGCGGCCGGGTGGCGGCACTTGATGTAGGAGGAAATGTAGACGAGCTTGGCGAAGGAGGCAGCATGGCTCTCGGGAAAGCCGTAGCTGCCGAAGCCCTTGATCTGCTCGAAGCAGCGCGCAGCAAATTCCCGCTTGTAGCCGCGCGCCACCATGCGCTCCACCATCAGGCTCTCGAATTCGTGGATGGTGCCGAGGTTGCGGAAGGTGGCCATGGCCCGGCGCAGCTTGTTGGCTTCCACATCGGAGAAACGGGCGGCGACCATGGCAAGCTTCATGGCCTGCTCCTGAAACAGCGGCACGCCGAGCGTTTTGTGGAGGACGTCGCGCAGTTCGTCCTTGTCGCCGAGATGCGGGGCGGGGGAGGGGTAATCCACCGCCTCCAGCCCGTTGCGGCGCCTCAGATAGGGGTGGACCATGTCGCCCTGGATCGGTCCCGGCCGCACGATGGCCACCTGGATGACGAGGTCGTAGAACTCCTTCGGCTTCAGGCGCGGCAGCATGTTGATCTGCGCCCGGCTCTCCACCTGGAACACGCCGATGGAATCCCCGCGCTGGAGCATGGCGTAGACGTCCGCCTGCCCGCTTGGCACGTCGGCAAGACCCCAGTCGATGCCCTCGTGGTCGCGCATCAGGTCGAGCGCCTTCCGGATGCAGGTGAGCATGCCAAGCGCCAGGACATCCACCTTCATCAGGCCGAGCACGTCGATGTCGTCCTTGTCCCATTCGATGAAGGTGCGGTCCGCCATGGCGGCGTTGCCGATGGGCACCGTGTCATCCAGCCACTCACGGGCCAGCACGAAGCCGCCCACATGCTGGGAGAGGTGGCGCGGCGCGCCCATCAGCCGGCCGGCCAGCTCCACCGCGCGGCGGATGAAGGGATTTGACGGGTCGAGCCCCGCCTCCCGGATATGCGCGTCGGAAATGTCCCGCCCCCAACTGCCCCACTGGGTGGAGGCGAGGCGCGCCGTGACGTCCTCGGTCAGCCCGAGGGCCTTGCCCACGTCGCGGATGGCGCTGCGCGGGCGGTAGTGGATGACGGTGGCGACGATGCCGGCGCGGTGGCGGCCGTATTTCTCGTAAATGTGCTGGATCACCTCCTCGCGCCGCGCGTGCTCGAAATCCACGTCGATGTCGGGGGGCTCGCGCCGTTCCTCGGAGATGAAGCGGGCGAAGAGAAGATCGTTGTCGGCGGGGTCCACGGCGGTGATGCCGAGCACGTAGCAAACGGCGGAATTCGCCGCCGAGCCCCGCCCTTGGCAGAGGATGCCCTGGCTCTCGGCGAAGCGCACGATGTCGTGGATGGTGAGAAAGTAAGGCGCGTACTCGAGCTTGCGGATGAGGGCCAGCTCGTCCCTCAGCAGCTTTTCCACCTTCTCCGGCACCCCTTCGGGATAGCGCACGGCGGCACAGCGCCAGGTCAGTTCCTCAAGCCACGCCTGCGGCGTCCAGCCGGGGGGCACCGGCTCCTCGGGATAGTCGTATTTCAGCTCCTTGAGGGTGAAGTCGATGCGGGCGAGGAGGGACGCGCTTTCCGCCACCGCCTCGGGGGCGTCGCGGAAGAGGCGGGCCATCTCGGCGGCAGGCTTGAGGTGGCGCTCGGCATTCGCCATGAGCCGCCGCCCGGCCTCGGCGATGGTGGTGCCCTCGCGCACGCAGGTGAGAATATCCTGCAGGTCGCGCTCCTCGGGCGTCGCACACAGCACCTCGTTCATCGCCAGCAGAGGCACGCCGGCGGCGTGGGCGACGGATTTCAGCGCGGCCAGGCGGCGGCGGTCGGCGCCATGGAAGGGCATGTCGGCGCCAAGCCACACCGCCCCGGGGGCGGCCTCGGCGAGGCGGGAGAGGAGGGGCGGAAGATCGCTTCCGTCTTCGCCTGGCAGCACGATGAGCATCTGGTCGCGCGCGTCGGCGAGGAGGTCGGCGAGGGAAAGGTGGCATTCGCCCTTCTTCGCCCGCCGGTTGCCGGTGGTCAGGAGACGGCAGAGCCGGCCCCAGCCGGCGCGGGTCGAGGGATAGGCGATGATATCCGCCGTGCCGTCGCAAAAGATGAGCCGTGCGCCCGTCACCAGCCGGAAAGTGCGGGCACGGGCGGCGACGGCGCGCTTGGCCTCCGCCTCGGGATCGTCTGCTTCCAGATTCTCGTCGAGGGCGCGCAGGTCCTCCAGGGCGCTATAGGCCCGCACCACGCCAGCCACCGTATTGCGGTCGGCGATGCCGAGACCGTCGAGACCGAGAGCGACGGCGGTACGCACCAGATGGGCCGGCGCGCTCGCCCCGCGCAGGAAGGAGAAATGCGAGGCCGTCGCCAGCTCCGCATAGAAAGGCGCACTCACGGGAACAGCCCGTGCAGGAACCAGCGGGGCGCCGCCGTTTCCCGTCCGTAGGTGCCTTCGCGATAGAGCCAGAAGCGGCGACCTTCAGTGTCCTCCACGCGGAAATAGTCGCGGGTGAGACCCGGCCGGTTGCCATCGAGGACGGTCCACCATTCCGGCGCGATACGCTCCGGCCCCTCGGCCCGCGCCACCTCGTGCAGCACCCGCCGCCAGCGGAAGCGCAAAGGCGGGCCGTCCGGCACCTCGGCCAGCGTTTCCACCGGCTCGGGCGCGGGAAACAAGGCCGGCGGGCGGGCGAGGGGCGCATCGGCGGCGGCCGGCTCGGCCCAGTCGTGTGCCAGGGAGGTCTGGGCGCGTGTTTCCCGGCTGCGCCACGCCTTCTGCGCGGGCACCCGCACGGCGGCGCGCTCGGGAATATGGCTGTCCAGCGCGGCAAGGCAGGTGACGCGGCGCGGTCCGAGCCGGGCGGAGAGAATGTCCACCAGCTGGTCGAGCCCTGCGCCGTCCGGCTCGGCGTCGAAGCCGGATTGGGTGGCGGTGAGCGGCTCGGCGGCGGTGACGGACAGGCGGATCACGTCATAACCGAAGCCGGGATCGAGCGGGTCGGCCAGCGCCTCCAGCCGCTCGCGGAACAGGGCGGCGAGGCGCGCGCCGTCGCGCAGTGGCGCAGCCGTGCCCGCCGCCACCCGCCGCACCGCACCGTCGCTGCGAAAGAAGGCGGCCTCGAAGCGCCGTCCGCCCTCGCCGTGCCGCTCCAGCACGCCGGTGAGGTCGCGGGCGAGGTCGGCGAGCACGGCGCGGGCGGTCGCCTCGTCACCCATGGGTTCGGCGAAGCGCCGCTCCGCCACATAGACGGGCAGGGGATTGAGCGGGGAAATGGGCGGAGAGGCGGCGCCGCACAACTCGTCCAGCCGCTCCACCAGGGCGCTGCCGAAGCGGGCGGCGAGGGCCGCGCGGGGCTTGCCGGCGATGTCGCCGATGCGCACCAGCCCGAGATAGGAAAGGCTGCGCGCCGCCTCCGCATCCAGGCCGAGTGCCTCCACCGGCAAAGGCGCCACGGCCTCCCGTTCGCCTCCCGCCAGCACCACCCGACCCGGCCTCCAGTGGGCGAGGGCGAGGGCAGCTCGGGCGGTGCCTGCCACAGCCCCGCAGGCGGTGAGACCGGTGGCGGCGAGCCGTTCCGTCATGGCAGACAGTAGGTCCGCCTCGCCACCGAACAGATGGGCGCAGCCGGTGATATCGAGCACGATGCCGTCCGGCCCGGACACGGCGACGAAGGGCGTCCAGCGCTCGCACCACGAGGCGATGGCGGCGAGCAGCGTCGCGTCCGCCGCCGCATCCGCCTCCACCGCCTCGATCTTCGGCACGCGGGCCTGCGCATCCGCCAGCGTGAGGCCGGGATGGAGCCCGAGGCGGGCCGCGGCGGCGTCCACCGCGGCGAGGCGGCGGGCATTGGCCTTCACCTCGACCGTGACCAGCGGCGGGTCAGCCGGTGCGGCGCCAGCCGACGACATGCGACGTCCCCGCCGGCTGCGGTGCAGCCGGTCGGTCGGCAGGCGCGGCAGGAAGAGCGCGGCGAGGCGTCGGGACGAAGCGTCGGGCATGGGCATTCCATTCCACGGTGAATCGGCCGGTGGGGCCGAGGCGGTTGCGCTCGATCTCCAGCGCGAAGGCGGGTGGGCCGAGGCAGAAGGCCGGCACATCCCCCGTCACCCGGGAGGGGGCCGCGGCGACCCGCCAGCGGGTGGCGGCGGCGGAGGGACCGGGGTCCGCCCCCGGCCGCAGCAGAAGGGACGGCACACCGGAGCGCTCGCTGCGTAAGGCGAGGCGGCGGGTGGCGGTGAGATCGATGAGGCGCGGGGATCCCCAGGGCTCGGCCACCACCAGCCCGAGGGCGCCATGGCCAAGGGCTTCCTCTGCGGCGCCCAGCGTGTCGGCGGCGTCTGCTGCGGCCACCAGGATCAGGCGGGACGGATCGAGCCCGAAGGCGGCGCAGCCGGGGCCGTAGATGTCGCCGCCCTCCAGCGCCGCCATATCCTGCCGCACCCACAGCACCGGCTTGCGGGTACCGGCCGCGAGCGCGAGGGCGAAGCCGAGCACGGCGGCGGCATTGCCCTTCTCCGCCGGAAAAGCCTCGTGCAGCGCATCGCGGGCGAGGCCACCCCCCAACGCCTCGTCCAGCGGCCCCCCAAGGGACAGGCGCGGCCGGGCAGGACCGTCCGGAGGGCCGGACAGCCGTTCCATCTCGACGATGCGGCGGCGAAGGGCCGCCAGATCCTCGCGGGGAGCCTGCTCGGGGTGCATGAATGAAGGACCAATGTTCCTATTTTGTTCTTTTTAAAAGGACTCCGGGAGGGCGGAATGTCAACCGTATGGAGGTCCGGCAGCAGGGCCTGCGGGGGCTGGAGCGAGCCCTTCGCAGGCAGGTGAAGCGGCGCGGTCTTGTCCCCGTAATTCACAGATAAGGTATTCTGAAACCGTTGTTGTGAGGTGCAAACCTCCCCTTAACGCCCCCGCCCTAGTGTCCTCGAAACGGCGCCGGTGCTGCGGATTTCGGATTCCCATGTCTTCCTTCAACCGTCCTCCGAGACCTCTTGCGTATCCTTCCTACGCTCCGGACGACTCGTTCGATCCACCAGCCGATTCCGGCACCGAACGTGGCCTGCCCTCGTTCTACGAGCGGATTCCGGAATACGACCCGGCCATCCACGACGGCGCCTTCGAGGCTGCCGAAACCCACAGCTGGATCGACCTGGAGCTGGTCCCGAGCTGGCTGCGGCCGTTCACCCTCGACGCCAACACCCGCTTCACCCGCACCCCGGACCATCTGCTGCGCCCCCGCGAGCCAGGCGCGGCCCCGTTGCCGCCAGTCTTGCCGCAGGTCCCCACCCCGGTCACGACCCAGGGGTCGAGCCGCGGCTGGCACTTCCTGTTCGAGCCGGCGGACGACGTGGTCCAGCCGGTGGCACAGCCCGTCGCCAAGCTTGCGGATATCCCCACGGAGACAGCCTTCGCCGCGCCTGCCTCCGTGCCGGAAGAGGTGACGGCGGCTCCCGTCGTCCTGCCTCCCGTCGAGGAAGAAACAGCTGAGGCCTACGAGGCTCCCGCTTCCGAGGTCGCGCTTGCAGAGGCTGCCCCGGGCGAGGAGTTTCTGACTGAAACGACAGCGCCTGTGCTCCTTGAAGCCGACACCGCGCCGCAGGCTGTGGCCGAGGCGGCTTCGGAGGTCGACACGGCTGATGTCCCCGATCACCTCTGGAGCTTGCTGCGCCTCGTCGTTCTCGGCCGCGCCGCCACCCCGCCCGCTCCGGCCGGGGAGCAGGACCTTGATCCGGCGCCCGCAGAGGCGGTCGATGCGGAAGACGACCTTGTGAAGAACGAGGACACGGCTTTCGAGGCGCTGTCCGATACCGAGGAGGCTGCCGACTTCGACGAAGACGAGGTCTTAGAGGCGGCCGCCTCCGAGGAGGATGAACTCGAGGATGACGCGTTCGAGGACGAGGACGCCGAGGATGATGAGGTCGCCGAACTGGACGGCGACACGGACGACGCCGAGGAGGAGGGCGATGAGGTCGACCTTTCCGAGGACGACGACGAACTGGACGAGGACGACGCGGAGCTCTCCTCCGAGCTGGAGGAGGATGACCTCGAAGACGACGAACTCGAAGACGATGCTTTCGAGGACGCGGAGCTGACGGAAGACGAGGAAGACGAGGAAATCGACGCCGAACTCGACGAGGACGAGGCGGAAGACGCCGCCGCGCTTGAAGACGACGATCAGGCTGATGACGAGGCCGAAGCCGAGGACGAAGCATTACCCCTCGCGGCCACGCCGATCCTTTCGGGTGAGGCGTTCGCATCCTGGCGGCCCTACCAGCAGAGCATCAGCGCCCAGTTCTTCGGCGCCCTGCATTCGGCTGCCACGTCCGCTCCCGCGGCTTCGGCCGCGGCGCCTGCAGTGTCGGATGCCGTCGCCCCCGTTCCGGTGCAGGCCGTTGCAACCCTCCCGCCCGATCTCGCGCCCGCAGCTGCGGAGGGCACGGAAGGCCCCTATTTCCTCCCGCCCCTCGACCTGCTGCGCGAGCCGCCGGTGGTGGAGCCGGACTATGAGCTGTCCGAGGAGTTCCTCGACCAGTCCTCCAGTATGCTGCAGCAGGTGCTGCGCGACTTCGGCGTGCGCGGCGAGGTGATCGATGCCAATCCCGGCCCTGTCGTCACGCTCTACGAGTTCGAGCCGGCACCGGGGGTGAAGTCCTCCCGCGTCATCGGCTTGTCGCCTGACATCGCCCGCTCCATGAGCGCCGTTTCCGCCCGCGTGGCGGTGGTGGAGGGGCGCAACGTCATCGGCATCGAGCTGCCCAACCGGCGGCGCGAGACCGTGTGGCTGCGCGAGCTTCTGGCGAGCCACGAATTCGCCGAGGCCCATCCCAAGCTCGGTCTCTGTCTCGGCAAGACCATCGGCGGCGTGCCGGTGATCGCCGACCTCGCGCGGATGCCGCATCTGCTGGTCGCCGGCACCACCGGCTCCGGCAAGTCGGTGGCCATCAACACCATGATCCTGAGCCTGCTCTACCGGCACACGCCGGAAGCCTGCCGGCTCATCATGATCGACCCGAAGATGCTGGAACTCTCGGTCTACGAGGGCATCCCGCATCTGCTCACCCCCGTCGTCACCGACCCCAAGAAGGCGATCATCGCGCTGAAGTGGGCGGTGAAGGAGATGGAGGAGCGCTATCGCAAGATGAGCCGCCTCGCCGTGCGCAACATCGACGGCTACAACGCCCGCGTCCGCGAGGCGGCAGCCAGGGCTGAGATCATCACCCGCAACGTCCAGGTGGGGTTCGATCGCGAGACAGGGGAGGCCCTGTTCGAGGAACAGGAGATGGACCTCACCGCGCTGCCCTACATCGTCGTCATCGTGGACGAGATGGCCGACCTGATGATGGTGGCGGGCAAGGAAATCGAAGGCGCCATCCAGCGCCTCGCCCAGATGGCCCGCGCCGCCGGTATCCACCTCGTGATGGCGACGCAGCGGCCCTCCGTGGACGTCATCACCGGCACCATCAAGGCCAATTTCCCCACCCGTATCTCCTTCCAGGTGACCAGCAAGATCGACAGCCGCACCATCCTCGGCGAGATGGGCGCGGAAACGCTGCTGGGGCAGGGCGACATGCTGTTCATGGCCGGCGGCGGCCGCATCAGCCGCGTCCACGGCCCGTTTGTCTCCGACGGCGAGGTGGAGAAGGTCGTCGCCTTCCTCAAGGCCCAGGGCGGGCCGGACTATATCGACGAGGTGGTGCTGGACGAGGATGCCGTGGCCGAGGACGATGACGAGGCGGTGTTCGACCGCTCCGGCATCGCCGATGCGGGCGGCGACCTCTACGAGCAGGCTGTGGCCATCGTCATGCGTGATCGCAAGGCCTCCACCTCCTACATCCAGCGCCGCTTGCAGGTGGGCTACAACAAGGCCGCCTCCCTCATGGAGCGCATGGAGACCGAAGGCATCGTCGGCCCCGCCAACCACGCCGGAAAGCGCGAAATCCTCACCTTCTCGCGACCGGGGTGAGGTTCGCTCCACCGGCGATCCTCCACCCTTGCCTCCCGCGCGCCCTGGGCTACCTTGTCCGCTTGATCCGGGCCAACCGGACGCGCGGTCGGGGCGCGGGATCGGGAGACGTTCAGTGGTGCAACCCTTCAGCGTGGTCCAGGGAGGCCGCATGGCTCAGGCATGCGCGGTCGGGCTGCGCAACATCTCCATCGCCTTTCCCGGTGCCAGCCGTGCGGCTTTGCCCTTCGTCGCGGTGCAGGGCGTCAATCTCGAGGTTGCGGATGGCGAGTTCGTCGCCATCGTCGGCCCTACGGGCTGCGGCAAGTCCACCTTGCTCAACGCGACGGCCGGCCTGCTGAAACCGGCCTCCGGCACGGTCACGATCCACGGCAAGCCCCTCGCCGGCCTCAACCGCGCGGCCGGCTATCTCTTCCAGGCCGAGGCTCTGTTCCCATGGAAGACGGCGCTCGACAACGTGGCCATCGGCCTCGAGGTCGCCGGCACCGACACGGACGAGGCGCGCGCCCGCGCCCGCAAGTGGCTGGCCCGCGTGGGGCTCGCGGCCTTTGCCGATCGCTACCCCCACCAATTATCCGGCGGGCAGAGGAAGCGCGTGGGCCTTGCCCAGGTGCTGATCCGTGACCCCAAGATCCTGCTCATGGACGAGCCTTTCGGCCCGCTCGACGCCCAGACCCGTCAGATCATGGGCAACCTCCTGCTCGATCTGTGGAGCCAGGACCGCAAGGCCGTGATGTTCGTGACCCACGATCTGGAGGAGGCGATTTCGCTGGCCGATCGGGTGGTCATCATGGGCGCGGGGCCGGCCTCGCGCATCATCGGCCAGTGGCGCGTGCCGATCCCTCGACCGCGTGACATCGATGTGCGGCTGGAGCCCGCCTTCCACCACCTTCACCGCGAGATCTGGGCGGCGCTGAAGGATGAGGTGGTGAAGGGATATCGCCAGTCCGAGGTCGCGAGCTGAACCATGCGCAACCGTTTCACGCTGTTCACCCTGCAGGTGCTGGTGGCGGTGGTGCTGATCGCCATCTGGCATTTCGGCTCCACGGTGAAGGTCTCGATTCCGGCGCTCTCGCCGAAGCCCTTCTACCCGCTCGATCCCTTCTTCTTCTCGACGCCGCTGGCCGTTTTCGAGAGGACCTTCAAGGACTTCTACACGGGAGTGATCTGGTATCACCTCGGCATCACGCTGCTGGAGACCATGCTCGCCTTCGCCATCGGCGCTTTCGGCGGGGTGCTGGTGGGCTTCTGGTTCGCCCGCAAGGCGGTGATCGCGGCGGTGTTCGACCCTTATGTGAAGATGGCCAATGCGCTGCCGCGCGTGGTGCTGGCGCCCATCTTCGCCTTGTGGCTTGGGCTCGGCATCTGGTCCAAGGTGGCGCTGGGCGTCACGCTGGTGTTCTTCATCGTTTTCTTCAATGTTTATCAAGGTGTTAAGGAGGTCAGCCCGACGCTGCTCGCCAACGCCCGGATGCTGGGCATGAGCGAGCGACAGCTCATGCGGAACGTGTTCTGGCCCTCCGCGCTCACCTGGATGTTCTCCTCGCTCCATACCGCCGTTGGCTTTGCTCTGGTGGGGGCGGTGGTGGGGGAATATCTCGGTTCGGCGGCGGGGCTTGGCTATCGCATCCACCAGGCGGAAGGGGTGTTCGATGTCACCGGCGTGTTCTCGGGCATGCTGGTGCTCTCCATCTTCGTCATCATCATCGACACGGTGGTGAGCGCAATCGAGAACCGCCTGCTCGTCTGGCGCCCCGCGCCGGCGACGCAGGCGTGAAGAAAAACGGGAGGAAAATCATGAAGATGCTCAAGCTCGCGGTGGCCGCCCTCGCGCTCGCCTTCGCCGCTCCTGCGGCGGCCCAGCAGGCCGCCAAGATCGAGAAGCCGAAGCTCACGCTGGGCGTCGGCGGCAAGCCGCTGCTTTATTACCTGCCGCTGACGATCGCCGAGCGGAAGGGCTTCTTCAAGGAGGAGGGGCTGGACGTCGCCATCAACGATTTCGGCGGCGGAGCCAAGTCTTTGCAGGCCCTTATCGGCGGATCGATCGATGTGGTGACGGGGGCTTACGAGCACACGATCCGCATGCAGGCCAAGGGCCAGGACATTGTTTCCGTTATCGAATTGGGCCGTTTTCCGGGGATCGTGCTGGTGGCGCGGAAGGATCGGCCGATCAAGTCGGTGAAGGACCTGAAGGGGGCCAAGATCGGCGTGACCGCGCCAGGCTCCTCCACGAACTTTTTTGTCAATTTCCTGATGGCGAAAGATGGCCTGAAGCCGGATGATGCCTCTTACGTAGGTGTCGGCGGTGGAGCCTCGGCTGTGGCGCAGATGAAGCGCGGCGAAATCGATGCCATGTCCAACCTCGACCCCGTGATTACCAAGCTGGAAGACGACGGGGACGTGATTGTTCTGGCGGACAGCCGAACGGAAGCCGGAAACGACAAGATCTTCGGCGGAGCGAACCCGGCCGCCGTGCTCTACATGAAGCGCGACTTCATGGAGCAGAATCCCGTCACCACCCAGAAGCTCGTGAACGCTTTCTACAAGGCGCTTCAATGGCTTAAGACCGCCACACCCGAGGACGTGGCGGCGGTGGTGCCGGAGGAATATCTGCTCGGGGACAAGGCGCTCTACCTCAACGCGGTCAAGAACTCCCTGCCGATCTATTCCCGCACGGGCCTCATCCCCGAAAAGGGCATGCAGAATGCCCTCAACATGTTGGTGGAGTTCGATCCTGAGCTGAAGGCGGCGAAGATCGACCTCGCCAAGACGTTCGACGGCACCTTCGTGGCGAAGGCGGCGGCAGGCAAATAGTCCGGCCCCGGTTCGGGGGTGTTTCACCACCTTGCCGGTGGGCGTTCACCCCCGGTATCGGGTGGGTTCGGCAAAAGGTTCAGGAGCGGCGGGCAAAAATCTTCCCCGCCGCCCTTGAACCGCCGCGATTGATCCCTATCTTCCCATCAACCCCAGCCGATGGATGCGGCGCGCTTTTGAGCGCAGACGCTTCCGGGAGACGGACGGATGTACTCCGATCCCGCCTGAGCAGATTGCACCAAGGCATGGGGCGTTCGTTCCTCCGCTTTCCATTTCATGGATGTGCGGAGGGGCGAGCCGAGCGGACAAGTTCGTCGACGGCCTTCTTCGTTTCCTTCGGGCCGCGACGCAAAAGCCTTCCCCAAGTACGAACCTGTCCTGAACTGCGTCCCGTTGCGCCGTGACTCTCTTGTGGTCGCGTGTCGCCGGGACGATCGGCGCTTTTCGGGAAACTCCCGGAGAGCGTTTCCACAGGAGGCCTCCATGGCCACGGGTACTGTCAAGTTTTTCAACGCCCAGAAGGGTTTCGGCTTCATCGTTCAGGATGAGGGCGGCCCCGACGTGTTCGTCCACATCTCCGACGTGGAGCGCTCCGGCATGTACAGCCTGAACGACGGCCAGAAGGTCTCGTTCGATGTCGTCCCGGACAACCGCGGCAAGAGCAAGGCTGCGAACCTCGCCGCCCTCTGACGCGGCGTGAAGCCGAGGGTGCGTGAGCCTGCTCACGACCCTTCGGCCAAGTCCGCCTTAGGCCCGCGGCCAAGCCCGCGCGGCGCCTGAGCGAACCCGCTCGGCGCTGATCGCAGACCGGGACCGATGGGTCTTGTCGCTGACAAGAATCTCGGCGTTGACAAGAAAAGGCCCGGTCGTCGCAAGACGGTCGGGCCTTTTTCGTGCCTCGACTTTCGTGCCTCGATGGAAGATCAGCGCAGCACGTAGACGGTCGCGCCCACGCGCACGCGGTTGTAGAGGTCCACCACGTCGTCATTGGTCATGCGGAAGCAGCCCGACGACACCGCCTGCCCGATGGTCTCCGGCTCGTTGGAGCCGTGGATGCGGTAGAGGCTGGAGCCGAGATACATGGCGCGGGCGCCGAGCGGGTTGTCGATGCCACCGGGCATGTAGCGGGGCAGATCGGGGCGGCGCTTCAGCATCTGGGAGGGGGGCGTCCAGGAGGGCCATTCCTTCTTGGCGCTCACCGTCTTCACGCCGGACCAGCGGAAGCCGTCGCGGCCGACGCCGATGCCGTAGCGGATGGCCTGGCCCCGCGCCGTCACATAATAAAGGCGGCGCTCCGAGGTCATGATGACGATGTTGCCCGGCGCATATTTCGGGTCGATGGAGACCATCTGGCGGCCGATGGGCGAAGTGCTGCCCACCACGCCGACATTGCCGCCACCGAAGAACTTGTTGAAATTGAAGATGTCGTAGCGATCGTCGGCCTTGGCCGAGCCCGTCGCCACCAGCGCGGCGATGCCTGCGAAAACAAGCGATTTCAGCTTCATCATGGCTCTGCGTCTCGGATGGACCGGAGCGCGAACGACCATCGAGCACGCCCGGAAACGTCGGCAACACCGCTTTGTCGCCACAAAACGGACAAGACTGCAACCGCTTTGTGGCGAACGGGTTCCCGTCCCACGGGAGTGTGAAGCCGTCTTCTCCTAACGTGCTACCATCCCTGAAGTTGCTGCCGCAGCGGCAGCAAAGGCCGCGAGCGTGGCGTTGAAGCGGTCCGCCGCCTCGATGAAGGGGGCGTGGCCGACCCCCGCATAAAGGTCCAGCCGGGCGCCGGGAATGGTCGCGGCGATATGCTCCGCCATGGCCGGGGCCACCACCTCGTCCAGCGCGCCCTGGGCCACCAGCACCGGCACGTCGAGGCGCTTCAACAGGTCTTCATATTCCGCCGTCCGGCCGAACAGGGCGGAGCGCACCTGCTGCGGCACCATCATGTTCACCGCCAGCAATTGCTCGAACAGCGGCTGGGGGATGGGGGCGGCGAAGCAGCGGCGCAGGAAGGTGCGGGTGGCCGCGATGTTCTCCTCCACATCCGTGCTGCACATGAGGCGCATCAGCCGGTTGCAGGTGCCGTAGAAGCGGCGCTCGTTGGCGGTCACGGCATCCACGAAGACGATGCCGCCGATGCCCGCCGTGCCATGCACCGCCAGATAATCGCCGATGATGCGCCCGGCATAGGACCAGCCCACCAGCACCGGCCGCTCCAGCCCCCAGCCGCGGATCACCGCATCAAGCTCCCCCGCCCACACCTCGGCCGACTGGTAGGCGGCGGGATCGGACGGACGGTCGGAGGCGCCATGGCCGCGGAAATCGTAGGTGACGAGCCGCAGGCCGGCCAGCGCCGGGCTGGATGTCTGCCGGTTCCAGCACAGGCCGGATTGGGAGAAGCCATGGATGAACACCACCGGCGTTCCCTCGGGCGGGCCGAAGGCGGCGCTGGCGATGCCGACGCCATCGGGGGTGAGGATGCGGCGGACCTCGCGGTCGGCGGGGGGAGGGGTGGTCATGGCAGGGTTCCGGCGCGAGGTGTTCGGCGACCGCTTTAGCATCGACAGGGCGCGGGCTTAAGGGGTGGAAACGGTTCTTGCCCCGGACCAGCGACGGCGCAGCCGGAGCGCCGAGCCGGGGTCCAGGGGAAAAGTCGGCGAAGCCGGCCATGCCCCGACAGCGTTTCCGCTTGAGCCGCCTGCGGCGTACCCTTGCGCTGGGCCCCGGATCAGCGATCCGGCTAAGCCGTCGCTTGTCCGGGGCGCGACGGCTGTTCCCAGGCCATCGCCTTCCTGCTACCGGCCGACCGGCCGCCGCCTTTGGGGCGCCATGTGGCAGTGCTATACAACGCCTAGCACAGCACAGCTCGAATCGAAGACCAGCATCACAAGGAGAGGCGACGGAATGCGCACCTCAGCCGTGACACGCACCGCCCACCGCCGGACGGTTCTCGCCGCCCTTTCCGCCCTTGCGCTCGTGCCCGCGCTCGTCATGCCGACGGTGGCCGATGCCGCCAGCGAGCGCTTCATGGTGCTGGGGCTTCCTTTCTTCAAGCCGTACCGGGCGGCCATCGCCACCCTCGATGTGGACGGCGCCGGCAAGGTCTCCGGCACCCTCGCGCCGCCGTCGGGCGATGCGCGGGCCGCGATTCCGGTGTCCGGCACGCTGGCCGGCGGGGCGCTGAAGCTCACCATCGGCCAGGGGGACGACAGCTACGCCCTCGCCTTCACCGAGAACCAGCGCGGCCTGCACCACATCTATGAGGAGACGGCCGCCATCCCCGGCCTCGCGGCGGTGACGGTGTTCCGCCCGGAAGGCGGCTTCTCCGAGCCGGCGCTGGTGCTCCAGCACGACGAGGACAATTGGTGCGGCCTCGTCACCGGCGGCCTCGCCGTGGACCTCAAGGCGGCCGACCTCGCCCGCACGCCGGTGGCGCCTGCCGAGCTTGCCGAGATCGATCTCGTGGTCACGCCCCAGCAGGGCGGCACCGCGAAAGTGAAGCTGAAGGAGGCCTGGAGCCGCCTGCGCCTCGCCGCCCGCGACGGCGACGACGTTTCGGTGGATGTGGCCGTGCCGCTGGGCGCGGAGGCGAAGATCGCGCAGGAGCTGCGCAAGGTGCCGCTGGTGGCCACCGTCACGCTGCCCTCCGTGTGCGGGGAGATGGCGTTCGCCGCCGTTCCGCGCGCCAAGCTGATGGACGGCGACAAGGTGTCCGAGGCGAAGCTGAAGGCCTATGGCGACGCCATGCTGGCGCGCGTCCTCTCCGGCGCCGCGCCCGAGGGCGGCAACGGCACGCGCAAGTTCAAGGTGGCGGGATCGGTGGTGCCGGGCGAGGCGGGGCCGGCCTACAAGGCGACCGTCTCCGCCGAATCCGAGGCGAGCCGCCTCGCCAAGGGCAATTGGGACCAGTTCACCGTGCTGCTCCAGCCGGTGGTGACGCCGGCGGATACGGCCGCATCGGTGTCGCTGGTGCCCCTCGTCATCGATCTCAAGGTGGCGAAGAAGTCCGGCCCGCAGGCGCCGGCGGATGCCGCCTTCAAGCCGGCCGATGATTCCACGCAGGTGGCGGCCATCAGCCACCGCCTCGTCTCCTACATCGCCGCCGCCGAAGGCACGCGGTGCAGCTTCCTGACCCAGACGGCGTTCGACGAGCCGGACGGTAGCCTCTCCTGCACCAACCTCGCCCTCGACGACGTGAGCGCCGCCGACGACAACTGAGGCCGTCGGCCCCGGGTGCCGCGCGGGCGGCTGAAGCTGTGCCGCTTTCCTGATCTCGCGAAATGCCCGGCCCCGTGCCGGGCATTTCTGTTTCCGGTGTGCAGTCACGCTTGGCGGCGGTGCCGTTCCGTTCAAGTTGTGAACGGTCAAGCTGTGCGATATTTGTGATCTATTACTTTTCGGAAGGCGTCCGCGTCGGGCTCGAGCTGCACATTAAGGCCATGATTGCTTCTGTTTTGTAATGTTTGTCATCGGAACCATCCTCCCCGCCCTCCGTTCTCTGACGGGGACACAAGAGAGGATACGAACCGATGAACACTCGTCAGCAGGGCGGATCCGGGAACTTCGAGAACGATCGCGAGCGCGCCTCCGAGGCCGGCCGCAAGGGCGCCGAGCAGGCCGCCCAGAACCGCCAGCAGGGCGGACAGGGCGGCGACAACCGCCAGCAGAGCCAGCAGGAGCACGATCGCGGCCAGCAGGGCGGCTCGGGCAACGCCCAGGACCGCGAGCGCGCGGCCGAACCGGGCCGCAAGGCCGGGCAGGGCATGCCGGAGGAGAAGCGCTCCCCGCAGGCTCCCGACGCCGCTTCGGACGCCGGCCGCAAGGGCCAGCGCTGAGGCTGAACGGGGCGCGGCCTGGAGCGCGATCCGGGCGGATTTCGATCCGCTCGGTGAATCGCCCTCTACTCCAAGAGAGAGGTCGCGCCCCCTCTCCATTCATTCTTCCGGGAGGTGCCACATGGGCTTTTTCTCCAAGGACATCCATTCCATGGACGACCTGTTCGTCCACACGCTGCGCGACATCTATTATGCCGAGAAGCGCATCCTGAAGGCGCTTCCGACCATGATCGAGAAGGCGCAGAATTCCACGCTTCGCCAGGCCTTCCAGTTCCATCTCGGCGAGACCGAGGGGCATGTGAAGCGGCTTGAGGAAGTGTTCCGCATGCATGGCGTCGAGGCCAGCACGGTGAAGTGCCCGGCCATCGACGGCATCATCGCGGAGGCCGAGGAGATCGCCTCCGAGGTGGCGGACCAGGAAGTGCTGGACGCGGCCCTCGCCGCCGCCGCGCAGGCGGTGGAGCATTACGAGATCACCCGCTACGGCACCCTCATCGCCTGGGCCAAGCAGCTCGGCCGCAACGACTGCGCCGCCGTGCTCCAGCGCAACCTGGACGAGGAAAAGGCCGCCGACGCCAAGCTCACCGGCCTCGCCGAGGCCAAGCTGAACATGCGCGCCGCCGAATAGGGCGCCGCACGTCTCTCCGCGAAAACCCCGCCGGTCCGCCGGCGGGGTTTTTTATTGGCCCGGCCGGGCGCGCGCGATTGTCCACGGCCAAGCCGGGAGCAACATGCCGGTGTCCTTCGGGAGGGTAGGGCGATCCATCCGGGGGAACACTGACAACCTGAAGGCTCTTCTTGTCGCAGCGTCGCTCGCCGCACCGACGCTGTCCGCTACATCCGGCTTCGCGGCCGACGATGTGCAATGGAAAGCGGCGAACGGCCCCTCCTGCGATCAGGTCTGCGACGCCGCCGGCCTCACGGCGATCTAGACCGGCGTGTACACGCCCCGCAATCAGGTGATGTAGGACAAGTTCTACGTCTGTGCCGCCAACATGAACGGCGTCCGCCCCGGCTACAATCTCAAGCCCAAATGGTCCAACGCCTGCTACGTGGGCTATGGCGGCAAGGAAGTGGGCGCGAAAGACTACGAGTGCGGCTGCCGCTGACGGCTCCGGCGCGGCGCTTCTCGCGCCGGGTCTTTGCCCCAGCGCGAGCTCATCCTTGTCTAAGATGGGGTAGCTTCTTCAAATTTGATGTGCAGGTCAATCGATGCCCGGAAGGTGCACACGCTTACGATTCATGCCACCCAACTTTTCCCACAAGCCCTTACGGTTGCGAGCTGCGGTCTGGGTAATACCGAGAGCTTTCGACGCTCGGTTATAACCTGCGCCATGATCAAATAGTCTGTAGAGAATTTCAGCGCCGCGTTCGGTTAAATTGCTTCCAATCTTGTTTGCTGGGTCTTGGCATGCTTCATTTGTCGGAAGTTTTGGCGCGGTAACAGAAGGTTCGGTAATCAATTTATCTTTTAATTTATCGAATGATCGATCAATATAATTGTGCATTTCGGCCCGAAAGATATCAATTGCGGCACTGATTTCTGGGTCAGTAGCGGACATAGAGTAGCTCCTTCTCTATACCCATCGCCCACTGAAGTTGGCGATGGCCCTGCGCTATGTGCAGTGCTCCATCTGTCTACAGAATGTAGACAGATACGTCAATGCTCCAGCTGTTATTCGAGGGGGCTGGTGTAGCGGGGCGGTCGGAGAGCAATTCCATTCGGTGCAATTACCGCATAAGGAATTTTGCGACGGGACAGCATGGAAGGGGCGGATTGCGCCGTGACGCATGCATCTTTCTGCGCTCTGGTGAGCCTGATCGATCTCTACTTTCTTGAGTTGAGCGCGGAATGGTGGGCGATGCAGGGATTGAACCTGCGACCCCTCCCGTGTGAAGGGAGTGCTCTCCCGCTGAGCTAATCGCCCGCGCCATTGCGAGGAGGGCCGTTTAGAGCCGCAGGGCCTCCCCTGTCAAGGGCGGGCGCGACGAGGACCGCGCCTGCCTGTGGATCATTCGGGCCGACACCCGCGCCTACGCCCGGCCGGAACCTACGCCGAAGCGTTGGCCAGCAAGGCGTCCACCGCCTCTTCCAGCTGGTCGAAATGGTGGATCAGCCGGTCGGCGCCGAGTTCGCCGGGGGGCGTCTCCGTATAGCCGAAGGAGACGGCCACCACCGGCACGCCGGTGGCGCGGGCGGTGAGCACGTCGGTGATGCTGTCGCCCACCATGATGGAGCGCGCCACGTCCGCCCCCGCCGCCGAGATGGTGGAGAGGAGCGGCAGCGGATCGGGCTTGGAGCGGGGATAGGTGTCGGCGCCGGTGATGACGGCGAAGCGCGGCGTCAGCTCCAGCGCGTCGAGCAGCAGGCGGGCGAGGTGCTCCAGCTTGTTGGTGCACACCGCCAGCGCCACGCCCTTGGCCTCCAGCCGGTCCAGCGCCTCCAGAAGGCCGGGGAAGGGGCGCGAGCCCACGGCGATGTTCTCGGCGTAATGGGCGATGAAGCGCTGCGTCATGGCGGCGATCTCGTCGTCCGGCAGCGCGATGCCCTCGCTCTTCAGCGCCCGCACGATGAGGAGGCGCGCCCCGCCGCCGATCATGTTGCGCGCCTCGGCGCGGTCCACGGGCGGGATCTTGTGGGCGGAGAGCACCAGGTCGAGGGCGTCGAGCAGGTCGGGCGCGGTGTCCACCAGCGTCCCGTCGAGATCGAACGCCACAAGAGGGCGCGCGGCTTGCGGGCGGGGGGCGGGCTGTGTGAGTTGGGTCATCGGGCGCGGTCCTTCAGCGTGGCGGTATCGGGGCAGATGATATCCGCAGGTTCCGGTCGGCTGCCCCTTCCGTTGCGCTCGCGCCGGCAGCGGGGAAAGGGGCGATGAGGAGGATATCCTCGCCTTCTGCCTTAAATCCTGCCGCTTTTTCGCGCCAGCGTCGCGGGGATTCGAGGGCTGCGGCCCCGGCGCGCAGTTCACGGCTGCGCCCGGGCGCGCGGCCTGTCGGCTAAGGCCGACGGCGGAACAGTCAGGAGGCATGAATGCGGACCACTCCCCTTCGCACCGGGCGCGCGGCGCGCCGCAACCCGGTGGTGCTGCTCGCGGTGGCGGTCGCCGCCGCCGGTCTCGGCGGGATCGGCGCCGTCGTCGCCCAGCCCGCGGCCGCACAGGGGGCGAACGGGCCCGGATTCGAGTTCGCCGCGCCCCCCTCCGCCCAGGCCAACCGCGTCTACGGCATCAACCGCCAGACCGGCGAGATGAACGTCTGCCAGTTCGAGCGGCCCAACGCGGCCGGCGTGGGCGTCACCTTCTGCTTCGCCCAGGGCGAGGGCGCGGGGCCGCAGAAGGCCGGCAATTACGCGCTCATGCCCACCCATTACGAAGGGGAAACGGGCATCTTCCGGGTCAATCGCGACACCGGCGAGATGAGCATCTGCTACGTGCGGGAGACCGCGCGCGCCGCGGGCGGCACGGATTCGAGCCTCGTCTGCACCCCGGCGGCGCGCTGAGGCACCGCGCCGGCTTGTCGGCGGCGCCGATCGGGGCTAGAGCCGGAGCAGGGGCGGCTGAAACCGTTCCGCCAGAAAAGAAGCGCCGTTGCGGCAAGGCCCGTCGGGCCGGCGCGCGGCGACGTTTCAAGGAAATCGAGGCAGAAATCCAATGGTCCACGCCGAAGACCTGAAGCGCCGGGCCGCCGCCCATGCTCTGACCTACGTGACCGACGGCATGCGCCTCGGCCTCGGCACCGGCTCCACGGCCCGGCATTTCGTCGAGCTTCTGGCCGAGAAGGTGCACGGCGGCCTCACCGTGCTCGGCGTGCCCACCTCCGAGCAGACTTTAGCCCAGGCGGTGTCCCTCGGCGTGCCGATCGCCACGCTGGACGAGGCCGGCCCGCTCGATCTGTGCATCGACGGCGCGGACGAGATCGGCCCCGGCCTCGCCCTCATCAAGGGCGGCGGTGGCGCGCTGCTGCGCGAGAAGATCGTCGCCAGCGCCGCGCGCGAGATGATCGTCATCGCCGACGCCACCAAGAAGGTGGACGTGCTCGGCCGCTTCCCGCTGCCCATCGAGGTGGTGGATTTCGGCGTCGGTGCCATCACCCGCCAGGTCATCGAGGCGATCCGCAGCGCCGGCTGCGCCGGTGACATCACCGTGCGACGCGACGGCGACGGTCATCCTTTCGTCACCGATCAGGGGCACCTGATCCTCGACGCCCATCTCGGCCGCATTCCCGACCCCGCCGCGCTGGCCGCAGCGGTGGCGCAGGTGGCCGGTGTCGTCGAGCACGGCCTGTTCATCGGCCTCGCCCGGCGCGCCGTGCTCGCGGGCAAGGACGGCATCACCGAGCTGGAGCCCGGCAGCTTCTAGCTTCTTCCCTTTCCGGAGACTTCCATGCGTCACCCCCTTTCCGGCCGCTTCGTCCGGCAGCTTTTCCTCGCTGCGGCCCTGTCGGTTCCGGCCGCCGCGCTCCTCGCGCCGGTGGCCGAGGCCCAGACACGTCCGGTTCCCCCCGCCGCCGCGCCCGCGGCCAAACCGTCCCCGGCGCTGCTCCAGCTCGCGCGCGATCTGGTGACCGCCAACGGCGAGGCGCGGGCCTTCGACGGCGTCATTCCGAACATCGTGGACGGCGCGGCCCTCTCCTTCCTCCAGACCAACCCCGACCTCGCCAAGCAGCTGCGCGAAGTGGCGGTGCTGGTGCGGCCCGAGTTCGAGAAGCGTCAGGCCGAGGTCATCGACATCCTCGCCACCTCCTACGCCACCCGCTTCACCGAGGCGGAGCTGAAGGAGGCCATCGCCTTCTTCCGCAGCCCCACCGGCATCAAGCTGGTGCAGGACCGTCCGGTGATCGTGCAGGAAGCGGTGCAGGGCATCCAGGTGTGGGGCGCGCAGATCAACGCCCAGGCCGTGGAGCGCGTGCGCGCCGAGATGAAGAAGCGCGGTGTCGATCTCTGATCGCGCGGCGGTTTCAAAGGTCCGGAAAAGGCCGGTCCCGCTGGGGCCGGCCTTTTTCATTTTGGCACCGTCATCCCTTTGCGCCGTCATGCCCCGGCTCGTCCGGGGCATCCACCCCGCCGTCGGTCCGGTGCGAGAAACGGAAAGCCGGCCCGGCCACCCCGTGGATCCCCCGGATAAACCGGGGGATGACGGCTCTCCCCCTGATCCTTCGCTCCCGCCTAGACCCCGCCCGTGCGCGGCGTGCGCGGGCCTTCCGGCGCCTCGGCCTCCGCGGCGAACAGGCTCTTGCGGTCGAGGTTCGGGCTGTAGTGCGGGTCCACCAGCGTGGAGGTGTGCCAGATGGCCTCCATGCGCGCCCGCTGCGCCTTCAGCCGCGCCCGGTGCTCGCGCGAGCGCTTCTTGCCGCGTGAGGCGGATTCGTAGTGGAGGAGGGTGGCGAACGGCGTCCACACCACCTCAAAGCCCGCCCGCCGCGCCCTCAGGCACAAATCGATGTCGTTGCAATCCTCGGCGAAGCGCTCGGCGTCCAGCGGGCCGATGGTGTCCCATACGTCGCGGCGGATGAGGAGGCAGGCGGCGGTGACGGCCGAGAGGTTCTGCCGCACGCGCAGCCGATCCTCATAGCCCGGCGCATCGGCGGCGTTATGGGCGAACCAGTGGTCCGCATAGCGAAACAGCCCGGCAATCACGCCCGCATGCTGGATGGTGCGATCGGGAAACAGCAGCTTCGCCCCGACGATCCCGGCGCCGGGGAGGGCGGCGAGGGCGACCATCTCGTCCAGCCAACCGGCGTCGATCACCTCCACGTCGTTGTTGAGCAGGAGGATCATCTCGCCTTGCGCCGCATCGACGCCGAGGTTGCAGATGCGGGGGAAGTTGAAGTCGCCGTCATCCCGCACCACCACGGTTGCGGGCCACAAGGCCTTGATCTCCTCGAACAAAGCGAAGGTCGCCGGCTCCACCGAGCCGTTGTCGACGATGATGATCTCGAAGGCGCGGTAAGCGGTCCGCGCGATGAGCGAGCGCAGCGCCACGGCGAGCAGCGCCGCACGGTCGCGGGTGGGCACGACGATGGAGACGAGCGGGGCCGTCGCGGGCGTGGGATAGAGCGGACGCAGATGCCGGCCGATGGTCTCGACCTCGACACCGCGCAGCCGGGCGAGGGCGGCGGCGGCCGCCTCGATCTCCTCCGGCGCGAAGCCGGGCGGATGATCCTTCAGCCCCACCGCCACGCGGGGCACATGGCGGATGCGGGCGTCGGGCAATGCGGAGGCGTGGCGCAGCAGCAGGTCGAACACGGCGGCCGGCCCGGTGGCCGGATCGAGGCCGAGGCGCAGGGCGTCCACGCGGGGCAAAGCGGCGAAGCGCCTGAGATAGCCTGAGGACTCCAGCAGATGCCGGTTGAAGGCGGGGTGATAGACGCCGTGGAGCGGCGCGCCGCCGTCGTCCAGCCGCTCCTCGTCGGCATAGGCGAGGGCGCAGTCGGGGTGCTTGGCGAATGCATCGCGGATCAGCGCCACCGCGTCCCGCGTCGGCTGCGCGCCGGCATCGAGGAACAGCACCAGCCCGCCCTCGGCAGCATTGAGCGCGGCGGCAATGCGCTGGGCGGGGCCGCCCTCGGCCGTCACGATACGCGCGCCGGCGGCGGCTTGCGTGAGGGCGGTCGGAGCGTCGGGGGGGAGGGCCACCACCCACTCGAAAGTCCGGTCGGTCTGCGCGGCGAGGGCGGCAGCACAGGCGGAAAGGTTCGCTGCGCTGGCGCTGCCGCCATCGGTGAGCAGGCTCAGCCGGGGCGCCGCGCCGGGTGCCGGCAGCTCGGCGAAGTCGCCGACGAAGCGGGCGCGGAAGGCGCGGTAGCGCGCCGCCTCAGCCCGGCGGCGGGCGGGCGCGGCGGAGACGAGGGCATGAAGCGCCCCGCGCAGGGTGCGGGCGGCGGTGCCGGCCGCCTTCCAGCGGCGCGGCAGGCCGAGGCCTTCAAACCGGCCGTTGGCGAAGGCGTGCAGCTTCAGCGCCACCTTGTGGACCGGGTAATAGCCCAGCCGGAAACCGGGCGGCGCCCCCGCGACCTCGATGCGCGTCGCCCCGGCTGGCAGCAGTGCAACCGTGGGCACGCCGGGCAGCAGCGTCTCGCCGTCGCCCGCGCCCGTTGTGGTGGCGAAGGTGAAGGGCAGGGGGGCGTCAGCACCCTCGCCCGAGAGCACGATGGCGAGGGCCCCCCGCCGCGCGCGCAGCCGCAGCACAGCGGGCAAAGCGAAGCCCGCGCGACCCGTCGCGGCCGGCGCGCTCTTCAGCCAGAGCGGGGGAATCTCGGTGTCGTGCATGCCTTGCGTATCGATGGGCGTCCGGATTGGCTGCCGCGTTGAAGCACCTATGTGCAAACGCGGCAAGCGGCCGGCCGGCGGCTTGCGAGCCTTCCGTCCCATTTCGGACCGGCTTCGCGCCTCGGCCGACTGGAACGGAGCGCAGCGCAGTGGAAGGAGAGCCGTGGCCCAGCGCGACATGTCGCCGAAGGCGGCTCAATTTGGCAGGTTCGGCCAGCGCGTGCCGGCTTCGCCGACCTTTTCCCTGGACCCCGGATCGGCGCTCCACCTGCGGTGTCGCTTGTCCGGGGAGGGCAGCCCACGGCGAGTTTGCTTGACGCCCCGGCGAGGCTCCTTCAAGTCACCGGCCACGCATCGGGATCTGGCGGGAGCCAACACATGACACAGCGCGAGGTGGACCTGTTCGTGATCGGCGGCGGCTCGGGGGGCGTGCGCGCCGGCCGCATCGCGGCCCAGCACGGCGCCAAGGTGATGATGGCGGAGGAATACCGCATGGGCGGCACCTGCGTCATCCGCGGCTGCGTGCCCAAGAAGCTGTTCGTCTATGCCGGCCGCTACGCCCACGACATCGACGACATGGCCGGCTTCGGCTGGCGGGTCAGCGCGCCCGAGTTCGACTGGCTGACGCTGGTGGCCAACAAGGACAAGGAGATCGCCCGGCTCGAAGGCATCTACAAGCGCAATGCCGAGGCCGCCGGGGTGGAGATCGTCGCCTCCCGCGCGGTGGTGGCGGGGCCGAATCTCGTCCGCATCCTCGACACCGGCGAGGAGGTGGCGGCGCGCCACATCCTGCTCGCCACCGGCGCCCATCCCGCGCTCGGGCCGCAGATTCCCGGCTGCGAGCTGGCCATCACCTCCAACGAGGCGTTCAATCTTCGCAGCTTCCCCGACCGCATCCTGATCCAGGGCGCGGGCTACATCGCGGTGGAGTTCGCCGGCCTGTTCCGGTCGCTGGGCGCCGAGGTGACTTTGGTCTATCGCGGCGACAAGGTGCTGCGCGGCTTCGACATGGAACTGCGCGATCATCTGGAAACCGAGATGACGCGCGCCGGCATCAAGCTCGTCAGCGGCAAGACGCTGGCCTCCATCGAGGCCATCTCCGGCGGCAAGAAGGTGGTCCTCTCCGATGGTTCGGAGCTGGAGGTGGACGAGGTAATGCTCGCCATCGGCCGCATCCCCAGCACCCGCAATCTGGGCCTCGAGGCGGTGGGCGTGGCGCTCGACCCGCTGGGCGCGGTGATCGTGGACGCGCACAGCCGCACCAACGTGCCCTCCATCTATGCGGTGGGCGACATCACCAACCGCATCAACCTCACCCCCGTCGCCATCCGCGAGGGCCACGCCTTCGCCGATACGGTGTTCGGCAACAAGCCGTGGACGGTGGACCATTCCCTCGTCGCCACCGCCGTCTTCTCCGAGCCGGAGATCGGCACCGTGGGCTGCACGGAAGAGGCGGCGCGGGCCGCCGGGCGGCCGGTGGACATCTACAAGACCACCTTCCGCCCGCTGAAGGCGACCCTCTCCGGCCGCGAGACCCGCAACTTCATGAAGCTGATCGTGGATGGGGAGACCGACCGGGTGCTCGGCGTCCACATCATGGGCGAGGCCGCCGCCGAGATGATCCAGCTTGCCGCCGTGGCCATGGGGCTGAAGGCGACCAAGGCTGATTTCGACCGCACCATCGCCGTGCATCCGACCGCGGCCGAGGAGTTGGTGACGCTGCGCACGAAGGCGTCGTGAGGGGCAGGTGACGCGCTATCGAGGCTGCAATGTCGTCATGCCCGGCCTCGTGCCGGGCATCCACGTGGAACGGCTGGGAGTAGAGCTTCGGGCTGTGGCGCCATCGGCCCGACGTGGATGGCCGGGACAAGCCCGGCCATGACGGCGGTAAGGGATGGGAGGACGCGGGGAGGGCGGGCGACGCCGGTGCGACGGCCGCCCGACGCTTACCTCACAGCCGGCTGAGCAGCTCGGCCTTCTTGGTGCTGAATTCCTGGTCGCTGAGGATGCCCTTGGCGTGGAGATCGGCCAGCTTTTCGATGGCGGAGATGATCTCGCTCTGGCCCAGAGGCTGGGCGGTGCCATACGCCTGCGGCTGCGGCGTGAAGGACTGCGGCTGCGGCGCGGGCTCGTACACGGGCGCGGAGACAGGCGCCTGCGGGGCGTAAGCCGGAGCCTGCGGCGCGCCGCTCACGATGGGCAGGCTGGAGACGAACACCGTGCCGTACTGGCTGGTGAAGGTCAGGCTTCCCGATCCGCCCTGCTGCTGGGAGAAGCCGCCGATCTGGTGATCGAGGCTGTCATAGACCGTCACCTGCCCGTTGAGGTCGATGGCGAGGCGGCGCGTGCCGGGGAAATAGGCGTAGCGCACGCCGTTCTGCGCGCCGGTGCTGGCCGGCTGGCCGAGATCGGCCGGCCACCAGTTGAAGCTGCCGGAGGCATCCGGCACGAACAGGCTGGGCTGGTTGCCGCCCATGTTCCCCCCGAAGCTGCCGCCCATGTTGCCGCCGAACCCGCCGCCGCCGCTGGTCTGCCACTGGCCACCGCCGGAATAGCCGCCGCCCTGGTTCTGCGACTGGAAGCTGCCGCTCTGGGTGAGGCCGGGCTGGCTGGCGACGAGGCTCGACAGCTCGCTGCACAGGCCGTCCACCCGGCCCTTGAGGTAGCTGTTGAACATGTCGGAGACCATGGTCATCCCGCCCGCCATCCACTGGCCGGAGCCGCCGAATTCGGGGTGGTTGAACTGGGCCATGGAGCCGTTGCCGGCGATCACCGAGTACAGCATGGAGGTGACGGCATCCGGGCTGAAGCCGGTGCGCTGGGAGATGGCGTTGATGGCCGCCTGGCCTTCGGGCGAGAGCTGGGGCATGGGGGCTCCTCGGGTCGTGCGATCGGCAGGCGCGGAATGGCGCAGGCGTGTCGGCGTCGCGCGTGTTCTACCACGGCTCGCGGACAGTTCCCCGACACACTTGGGCGTGGCGGGCGCAGGGCAGCCCTGCGCGGGGCCGCCCCCTCCCGCGCGGCGACTAATGCTGGTGGCCGAACAGCTTGCCCTTCTCCGCCCACAGCACGAACACCAGCGCCAGCGCGCCGAGCACCAGATAGCCCATGGCGAGGGGCAGCACGGTACCGTCGAAATGGCTGCCGACGATGAAGCCCAGCACGGCGGACAGCAGCGTCGTGAAGCCGCCGATGAAGGAGGAGGCGGTGCCCGCCACCGCGCCGAGGGGCTCCATGGCCATGGAATTGAAGTTCGGCACCGTGAGCGCGAACAGGAACTGCCCCGCCGCCACGAGCCCGCAGAACAGCACGAGCGGCGGCTTGCCGTCCCAGACGATGCTGGAGGCCACCATCAGCCCGCCCGCCGCGATGAAGCCGAGGATGCCGCCATGGGACAGCCGCCGCATGCCGACCCGGTGCACGAGGCTGGCATTGAGGAAGGAGGCCACCGCCATGATGCCCGCCACCGCCGCGAAGGCGACGGGGAAGAGGTTGCCGAGGCGATAGACGTCGGTCTGGAACACCTGCGAGGCCGAGCCCACATAGGCCATCAGCGAGCCCATCATGAGCCCGATGGCCACCGCATAGCCCACCGAGCGGCGGGTGGTGAGGGTGAGCATCGCCGCCTTGCCGATGGAGCGCATCGAGAAGGGGATGCGGTATTCCGGATGCAGCGTCTCCGGCATCCGGAGGCCGAACCAGGCGAACAGCGCGAGCGCCAGCAGCAGCATGGCCACGAAGATGAGGTGCCATGAGCCGAACACGAGGATGAGGCTGCCCAGCGCCGGCGCGATGATGGGCACGGTGAGGAACACCATCATGCTCAGCGACATGATCCGCGCCATGTCGCGGCCCTCGAAGCGGTCGCGGACGATGGCGATGGCCAGCACCCGGCCCGCCGCCGCGCCCATGCCCTGGATCAGCCGGGCGACGATGAGCACGTCGAAATCGCGGGTGAACAAGGCGAGGAGGCTGCCCGCCGCATAGATCGCGAGGCCGGCGAACAGGATGGGGCGGCGCCCCAGCACGTCGGAGATGGGGCCGTAGAAGAACTGCGCGCCGCCGATGCCGATGAGGTAGGCATAGACCATCACCTGCACGTGATTGGGATTGTCCAGCGCGAAATCGGCCTGGATGGCGCCGAAGGCGGGCAGCAGATTGTCGATGGAGAAGGCGGTCATGCCCATGAGCAGGGCGATGAGCGCGACGAACTCCACCGCACCGGGACCGACCGAGCCGGGCTGCCCGGGCGCGGGACCGCGCGGACGCAGGGCAGAAGCGGGGGCTGGCGCCGGCGCGCGATGGGACTGTGACATGACAGGCTCGGGCGTTGGCGTGTCCCGCAACAGACACGGACATTCAGGACGGTGCCGGAGGGAACGGCAGACGCGCGCTGGCGCGCACGTCTCACGAGGCAAAGTGCGCTGGCGCGCACGTCTCACAAGGGAAGGCGCGCGCTGGCGCAGTCCCCTCATAGGCGATGGGTGCGGCCAAGAGAAGGCTCGCAGAGAAGTCTTCGACGGACGGCCTGAGCGCCAGGGCAGGGTTCGAGGGGAAACAGCCCCTCCGGTCCCATCTCGCGGGGCGTCGCGCCTGCGTTGCGCCGCATCCTTTCGGTGCGCACGTGCTTCGTGTATAAGCCCGCGTTCCGATCCCGCGAACACAAGAGGAACGCCGGAGGCGCACCAGCGGGACGGACCGGACCGGACAACCGGCCGGCCTTATGCAAATGGAGAGTCAAATGGTGACCCGCCCGCAGTCCGCTCCCGTCCCTGGCGCCGAGGCTCCCCGCCGCGCCGAAGGCTGGCGTCCGGATAGCTGGCGATTTTATCCCGGCCTCCAGATGCCGTCTTATCCAGACAAGGCGCAGCTCGAGGAGGTCGAGAAGAAGCTCGCCTCCTACCCGCCGCTTGTGTTTGCAGGTGAGGCGCGCCGCCTGAAGGCCGAGATCGCCAAGGTCGCCCGCGGCGAAGCCTTCCTCTTGCAGGGCGGCGACTGCGCCGAGAGCTTCGACGAGCATTCGGCCGACAACATCCGCGATTTCTTCCGCGTCTTCCTGCAGATGGCGGTGGTGCTGACGTTCGCCGGCGGCTCGCCGGTGGTGAAGGTCGGCCGCATCGCCGGGCAGTTCGCCAAGCCCCGGTCCTCGGACACCGAGACCGAGAACGGCGTGACTCTGCCCAGCTACCGCGGCGACATCATCAACGACATCGCCTTCACGGAAGCCGCCCGCATTCCGGACCCGCGCCGGCAGCTCGATGCGTACCGCCAGTCGGCGGCGACGCTCAACCTTCTGCGCGCCTTCGCCAACGGCGGCTATGCCAACCTCGCCAACGCCCATGCTTGGATGCTGGGGTTCGTGAAGGATTCGCCCCAGTCCTCGCGGTATCAGGAACTGGCGAACCGGATCACGGAGGCGCTGGACTTCATGCGCGCCTGCGGGATCGATCCCAAGAGCCATCCCGAGATGAGCTCGACGGATTTCTTCACGAGCCACGAGGCGCTCCTGCTTGGCTACGAACAGGCCCTGACCCGCGTCGATTCCACGTCGGGCGACTGGTACGCGACCTCCGGCCACCTCTTGTGGATCGGCGACCGCACCCGCCAGCCGGACCATGCGCATGTCGAGTACTTCCGCGGCATCCGCAACCCGATCGGCATCAAGTGCGGCCCCTCCATCTCCCCGGAGGGCCTCATCCGTCTGCTGGACATCCTCCAGCCGGACAATGAGGCGGGCCGCATCACGCTGATCTGCCGCTTCGGCGCCGACAAGGTGGGCGACTACCTGCCGGGCCTCATCCGCGCGGTGGAGAAGGAAGGCCGCACCGTGGCGTGGTCGTGCGATCCCATGCACGGCAACACCATCAAGGCCGCCTCCGGCTACAAGACCCGCCCGTTCGAGCGGGTGCAGTCGGAGATCCGCTCCTTCTTCGACATCCATGCGGCCGAGGGCACCTTCGCCGGCGGCGTGCATCTGGAGATGACGGGCAAGAACGTCACCGAATGCACCGGCGGCGCCCGCGCCATCTCGGACGAGGACCTGCGCGACCGCTACCACACCTATTGCGATCCGCGCCTCAACGCCGAGCAGGCCATCGAGACCGCCTTCCTGGTGGCCGAACTGCTCAAGCGCGAGCGCCTCGCCCGCGGCCGGCCGCAGGTCGAAGCCGCGGAGTGATCCGCGGGTTCTTCCGACAGTGCAAATGAACGAACGGCGGGCCTCGGCCCGCCGTTCTTCGTTTTGGGCTTGGGACGATGCGACCGTGCCGGGACGTGCCGCGCTCTTGGGCCCTTCACCGCCGTCATGGCCCGGCTCGTCCGGGCCATCCACTTCGCCGCTCTACCAGCGCTTCAATGCCTAGAGCCGGCCCAGCCACAGGGTGGATCCCCCGCACGAGGCGGGGGATGATACTGCCAATCAGGTCCGCGTTCGCTACTCTGGAGGAACGCCGGAGCATCCCGGCCCCCCGCCGGGAGCGACCCCCCATGTATCTCGCCGCCATCCTCGTGCTGATGCTGATCGCCCCGCTCGCGAGCATCCTTGTCGAGGCGCTGGTGGCGGGTGGGCCGCTGGCGCCAGTGGTGCTGAAGTGGTTCGTGGTCTGGGGCGTCGGCGCGCGGCTCGGCCTCGCCGGCCTGAAGCAGGTGACGCAGCCGGCCTTCACGGCCGAGACCATCTTCGAGATCTCGGATCCCAAGGCGCAGGTGATCGTGCAGGAGCTGGGCTTCGCCAACCTGACCTTCGGCCTCCTCGGCCTCCTCTCCCTCGCCTTTCCGTCCTTCCTCCTGCCAGCGGCGGTGGGCGGCGGGCTGTTCTATCTCCTCGCCGGCGTGAAGCACGCGCTGCGGGCGGGCAAGACCCGCACCGAAACCATCGCCATGGTCTCCGACCTCGCCATCGCTGCGGTGCTCGCGGTGGCGCTGGCGGTGGCGCGGTGAGGGCGAACCCGTTGCAACAGGTTGGGCGAAAAACCGCCTGAACCGTTGACGAGCCTGACATCAAACAAAAAGCCGGCGCCGCCCTCGCGAGGCGGCGCCGGCCCTTAAGCGTCGCGGCTCACTTCACCAGCGGGCAGTTGCCGTCCTTGAGGGGGCGGAAGGCCTCGTTGGCGGGGATGGTGGAGACCACTTCGAACAGGTCCCACTCGCCCTTGCTGTCGGCGGGCTTCTTCACCTTCAAGAGGTACATGGGGTGGATGGCGCGGCCGTCGATGCGGATCTCGCCCTTGCCGAACAGCGGGTCATTGATGGGGGTGGCGCGCATCTGCTCCATCACCTTGGGCGCGTCCTTGGTCTTGGCGTCCTTGATGGCGTTCAGATAGTGCATGGCGCTGGAATAGACGCCGGCCTGGGCGCTGGTGGGCATCTTGCCGTTGAACTTGGCCCCGAAGCGCTTGGAGAAGGCGCGGGTGTCGTCGTTCAGGTCCCAGTAGAAGGCGTCGGTGAGCACCAGGCCCTGCGCCGCCTGGAGGCCGAGGGCCTTCACGTCGGACGAGAAGATGAGCAGGCCGGCGAGCTGCTGGCCGCCCTGGGTGATGCCGAATTCGGAGGCCTGCTTCACCGCGGTGATGAGGTCGTTGCCGGCATTGGCGAGGCCGATGACCTTGGCGCCGGAGGACTGCGCCTGCAGCAGGAAGGAGGAGAAGTCGGTGGTGGAGAGCGGGTGCTTCACGCTGCCCGCCACCTTGCCGCCGGCCGCCTTCACCGCCGCCGAGGCGTCGCGCTCCAGCGCCGCGCCGAAGGCGTAGTCGGCCACGAGGAAGAACCACGGCGAGCCGCCCTGCTTGGTGAGGGCCGATCCGGTGCCGTTGGCGAGCGCCCAGGTGTCGTAGGTCCAGTGCACGGTGTTGGGCGAGCACTTGGCGCCGGTGAGGTCGGAGGTGCCGCCGCCGGAGACGAGGAAGATCTTGTTCTTCTCTTTGGTGATGTCGCTCACCGCCAGCGCCACCGAGGAGGTGGTCACGTCGAGAATGGCGTCCACATTCTCCTGATCATACCACTTGCGGGCGATGGAGGCGCCCACGTCCGGCTTGTTCTGGTGGTCGGCACCCACGACCTCGATCTTGAAGCCCTTGTTCTTGGCCATGAAGTCGTCGGCCGCCATCTGCGCCGCGACCACCGAGCCGGGGCCGGAAATGTCGGCGTAGACGCCGGACATGTCGTTGAGCACGCCGAGCTTCACCGTGGTGTCTTCGGCCTTGGCCGCGCCCGTCAACAGGGCGCCGATCGCCGCCGCCGCCAACAGGGCGCGCGAGTGCCGCATGATCCCAGACGTCATCGTCCTTCCTCCCTCTTTCATCGCCGATGCGGTGCGCGGGAACGCCTTTGGCAGCGCCGTGGCGGCGCCGTCCTCCCCGGCCCAGCGGCGTACTGCCGGGCCGTTTCGCATCTCGGTACCACGCTAACGGAGCGCGAGCCGCCCCGCCAGTTGTGCCTTAGACCAAGGGCGTAACCGGCGCGTGTCAGCGGCTGCCGCTGACCATGCCGGACACGCCGGCGAAGGCGCCCTCGGCCAGCTCGGCCACGAGGAGGCGGCCGGGGTCCACCGGGCCGGGCAGCGTCACCTGGCCGAAGGGCACGCGGCGGAAGCCGAAGCGGGCGTAATAGGGCTCGTCTCCCACCAGCACGACGAGGCGGTGGCCCTGCGCCCGCGCCACGTCCAGCGCGTGCTCCATCAGCCGCGCGCCGATGCCCACCGACTGGAACGGCGGCTCCACCGTGAGCGGGCCGAGCAGCAGGGCCGGCGTGGCGCCGATGGAGATCCGCGTGAGTCGCACCGATCCCACCAGCATGGTGCCGACCCGCGCCGTGAAGGAGAGGGCGCGCTCGTGCCCCGTCTGCTCGCGGATGCGGAAGGCGGTGCGGGCGAACCGGCCGGGGCCGAAGGTGCGCTCATGCAGCCGGTCGATGGCCGCATCGTCGGCGGCCGTCTCCACGGCGATGGACAAGGGAAGCTCGGTCATGGGGAAAACTCGCAAGGCAGGGCAAGAAGGCCCGCGAGTTCGGCGGGCCGGCTTCAGGCGGGCGTGACGGCGCGTGCGCGCATGCGCAGCGTGTTCGGTCGTCGTCGCTGAAGCCGAAGGCCCATGGTCCCCTCACGAGAATGGGGCGGGCGGATAGCATGGCGCGCGCGGAAGGTCCAGCGGGGGGTAGCCTTGGGTGCGGAAGGCGGTTCCCCACACCCGTCATCGCCCGGTTCGTCCGGGCGATCCACGGTTGGGCCGGTGCAATCCTTGGGGCATCGCGCAGGCGGCGGGGTGGATCGCCCGGACGAGCCGGGCGATGACGCGCGAAATCAGCGGATGGCAGCGATGAGTGGGCCTGAGGCCCGCCCCTCAAGCCTTATAAATCCACGCGTAGCGATCCAGCAGCGCCGCGCCCTGCCGGCGCAGCACCAGGTCTCGGGCGAGGCGGGGGGCGCCGGAGAGGTGGTAGACCATGCCGTTGCGCCGCGCTTCCGACTGGATGCGCGCGGTGCGGCCGAGCCGCTCGGCCTCGTAGGCCTTGAGGGCGGTGGCGGCGTCGGTTTCCTTCTGGAGGGCGCGGGCGAGGGCCGCGGCATCCTCGATGCCCTGCGCCGCGCCCTGGGCGAGGAAGGGCAGCATGGCGTGGGCGGCGTCGCCCAGCAGCGTCACGCGCCCGGTGCTCCAGCGGGGCAGGGGATCGATGTCGTAGAGGCCCCAGCACAGGAAATGCGGCGCCGCCTTCAGCAGCTCGCGCACCTCCGGCGCCCAGTCGGCGAAGGCGGCGTGGACGGCGGCGCCGTCGCCCGGCGCGCTCCAGCGGGCCACCGGCTCGGTGTGCTTGACGATGGCGACGAGGTTCAGCGTCGCCCCGCCCTTCACCGGATAGACCACGAGGTGCGCATCGCGCCCCATATAGAGCCGCACGTCCGGCGGATGGCGGGCCGGCACGGGAATGGTGGCCCGGTAGGCGAGGCGCTGGGCGAACACCGGCGGCCGCGCGACGCCGAGATGCGCCCGCACCGCCGAGCGCACGCCATCGGCGCCGATCAGGATGTCCGCACCGTGGGCGATGAGGTTCTCGCCCTGCTTCACCACCGCCCGCACGCCGCCGAAGGCGGGCTCCACGGCGGTGAGCTCGGACCCCAGCGCGATCAGCACGCCCTCGGCCTGCGCCGCCTCGGCGAGGAGGTTCTGCAGATCTGCGCGGTGCACGACGAGGAAGGGCGCGCCATAGCGCGCGGCGGCCGGTCCGTAATGGGCGCGGGTGATGGTGGCGCCGCTCGCGCCGCTCCTCACATCGAGGGAGCGCGGCGTGACCGCCACCTGTTCGAGGCGCGGCAGCAGGCCGAACTCGCGGATGATGCGGGTGGCGTTGGGCGTGAGCTGGAGGCCGGCGCCCACCTCGCGCAGCTTGCGCGCCTGCTCCACCACCTGGACGGTGAGGCCGGCACGGCGCAGGGCGATGGCGCAGGCGAGCCCGCCGATGCCTGCGCCGACCACCACGGCGCTGCGCGCGGCGGTGCGGGGTTTCGCCCGGAAGGGGATGGGATCGGCCATGGCAGGACCCGGCTCCGTGAAGGAGCCGGCCGGATAGTCTTTCTTTGCGGCGGCGATCAGGCCGCGGGGATCAGGCCAGGGGGCAGCAGGCCCAGGATTGGGTCAGACGGGTGTAAAGCGGCGGTCAGGCCGCGGGTCGTGTGAGCCGGGCCGTTACCGGGCCGGCGCGTCACGCGGCGGATTTGGCCGCGGGCTCGCCGTGCCACACGGCCGCTTCCGGCTTCGCCGCGCCGGCGGCGAGCGCCGGATTGTAGCGGTAGAGCGTGGAGCAGTACGGGCAGACGTGCTCGTCGTCGTCGCCGAGGTCGATGAAGATGTGCGGATGGTCGAAGGGCGGCTTCGCACCGATGCACATGAATTCCTTGCTGCCCACCTCGATGACGGTGACGCCGAGGTCGTTGCAGAAGTGGGGAATGCCGGTGTCCGCCATGGTTCCGCCCATGCTTGTCCAAAAAAGCGCCGCGACCTTAGCGTCTCATGGCCGCCTGCGAAAGGGTCTGGACCGCGGCAGATCGGCCGTCCTTACCGCAGGCGCCGCCCCGCTCCGGGGCCGCGCGGAATCAACATCCGGCAGGGAGGGGTCACGTCCATGAGCACTACCACGTTCTCCACCCCTGCTGTGCCACGCGGCATTCTCCGCCGCGCCCGTTGCACGGATGTGATTCCCCGCCAGCCCGGCTTCCGCCGCTAGCTTTTCGGACATCCAGGGGCCCGTGGTCCGCCACCCGCCTGCGCTCCTGCGCGGGGCGGGCCGCCGCTAACGCGCCCCTGTCCTCATCCTTTCGCGGCGTCGCGCGCCGCGTCACCCCGTCATCTGCGGCGCCATGCGCCGCGCGTCCCCGTTCGAATCAGGGACCGGCCTCTGGCGCCCCATGCGGCGCGGCCGGATCGTGTCATGTCGTTGTTCCAGACCCACAAGCGCGGGGTGTCGTTCCGCGCCATCTTCGCCTTCCTCTTCACCCATTGGGCGAAGCGGAAGGGCATCATCGCGGCCACTCTGGCCGCCGTCCTCGTCTCCACCCTCGCCGAGGTGCTGGTGCCGCTGTTCGCCGGCCGGCTGATCGACGCCTTGTCGCTGGCCGACCGGGAGACGGCCTGGCACCTTGCGACCATGGCCTTCCTCGCCATCGTCGGCCTCGGCGTGACGATGGTGAGCGCGCGGCATGTCACCTACTTCATCATCGTGCGGCTCACTTTGCGCATGATGTCGGACGTGGCGGCGGACGCTTTCGCGCGGGTGCAGCGCTTCTCGTCGGACTGGCACGCCTCGTCCTTCGCCGGCTCCACCGTGCGCAAGATCTCGCGCGGCATGTGGTCCCTCGACGTGCTGCACGACACCCTGCTGGTGGCGCTGTTCCCGTCCGTGGTGGCGCTCGGCGGCACGGCGCTGCTGCTCGGCTGGAACTGGCCGGTGCTGGGCGCCGTGGTGGCGGTGGGGGCGGTGGCCTTCATCGGGCTCACGCTCACGCTGTCGCTGAACTACGTCGCCCCGGCGGCGCGCCTCTCCAATGCGTGGGACACCCGGGTGGGTGGCGTGCTGGCGGATGCGGTGGGCTGCAACGCCGTGGTGAAGGGCTATGGCGCGGAGGCCCGCGAGGAGGAGCGGCTGGAGCGGGTGCTCGGCAAGTGGAACGCCCGAACCTACCGCACCTGGATGGCGGCCACCTGGGCCGGCACGGCGCAGCTTCTGGCCCTGGTAGCGCTTCAGGCGTCCATCATCGGCACGGCTTTGGTGCTGTGGCATCAGGGGCAGGCGAGCGCGGGCGATGTCGCCTATGTGCTCACCTCCTACCTCGTCATCCACTCCTACCTGCGTGACATCGGCATGCACGTCCACAATCTCCAGCGCTCCATGAACGAGCTGGAGGAGCTGGTGGAGATCCAACATCAGACCGTGGGCGTCTCCGATGCCCCGAAGGCGGTGCCGGTGCAGGTGAAGGAGGGGGCCATCGCGTTCGAGAACGTGACCTTCCACTATGGCGGCCACGACAAGCCGCTCTACGAGAACCTCTCCGTCACCATTCCGGCGGGGGAGCGGGTGGGCCTCGTGGGGCATTCGGGCTCGGGCAAGACCACGTTCGTCAAGCTCATCCAGCGGATGCACGACGTGACCTCCGGCCGCGTCACCGTGGACGGGCAGGATGTGCGGGACGTGACGCAGGGCTCCCTGCGTCGCGCCATCGCCGTGGTGCAGCAAGAGCCCGTGCTGTTCCACCGCTCGCTGATGGAGAACATCGCCTATGGCCGGCCTGATGCCTCGTTCGAGGACATCCGGCGGGCCGCGGAGCTGGCCAATGCGGCCGACTTCATCGCTCGCCTGCCGCGCGGCTACGGCACGCTGGTGGGCGAGCGGGGCGTGAAGCTCTCCGGCGGCGAGCGCCAGCGCATCGCCATCGCCCGGGCCTTCCTCGCGGACGCGCCCATCCTGATCCTGGACGAGGCCACCTCCAGCCTCGATTCGGAATCGGAGGCGGCGATCCAGGATGCCATGGAGCGGCTGATGGTGGGGCGCACCACCCTGGTCATCGCCCACCGCCTGTCCACGGTGCGCTCCCTCGACCGCCTGATGGTGTTCGACAGGGGCCGCATCGTGGAGGAGGGCGACCACGACACGCTGGTCCGCCGCGAAGGCGGCCTCTACCGCCGCCTGTTCGAGCGGCAGGCCATGGAGCTGGCCAAGGGACTGGCGGCGTGATGAGAAAGGCCTTCCCGCCTTCGGGCGGGGAGGCCACCAAAGGCTGGCGCCGTGATGCGGCCGGCGTGCCCTCACCACCCTCGCGCCCCGGATGCATGCAGCGATAGCGGAATGCGAGCCGGGGCCCAGCGCAAGAGTTCGCCGAAGGCGGCTCAAGCGGAAAGGCGGTCGGGCATTGCCGGCTGCGCCGGACTGTCCCCTGGGCCCCGGCTCGGCGTTCCGGCTGCGCCGTCGCTGGTCCGGGGCGCGATGGGACGACAAAAAGCGAGGCCGCCCCCAACCCCTCAGAAATTCTTCTCCGGCCAGCGGCAGAGGTCGGTGATGAGGCAGCGGCTGCACGCGGGCTTCGTCGCCTTGCAGATGTAGCGGCCGTGCAGGATGAGCCAGTGGTGGGCGTGCAGCTTGAAGCGGTCGGGGATGCGCGCCTCCAGACCCAGCTCCACCGCCAGCGGCGTCGCGCCGGGGGCAAGGCCGGTGCGGTTGGCGACGCGGAAGAGGTGGGTGTCCACGGCGATGGTGGGCACGCCGAAGGCGATGTTCAGGACCACATTGGCGGTCTTGCGCCCGACACCGGGCAGCGCCTCCAGCGCTTCCCGGTCCTTGGGCACGATGCCGGCATGGCGCTCCAGCAGCAGGCGGGACAGCTCCACCACATTCTTCGCCTTGCCCCGGAACAGGCCGAGGGTGCGGATGTGGTGCGCCACCTGATCCTCCCCCAGCGCCACCATGGCGGCGGGGGTGGAGGCGGCGGAGAACAGGCCCTTGGTCGCCTTGTTCACGCCGGTGTCGGTGGCCTGGGCGGAGAGCACCACGGCGACGAGCAGGGTGAAGGCGTCGGTGTGGTCCAGCTCGCCCTTGGGCTCGGGGTCCTGCGCCTCGAAGCGGGTGAAGGCCTCGGTGATCTCCGCGTCCGACCAGGGCGAGACGGTGCGGCCGTGGACCGCCGCGGCCGCATTGGCCACCGCCTTGTTGCGGCGGGGGAGGGGGGCGGCGGTTTTGCCGGTGGGCTTGGTCCCGGAAGACGTCTTGCCGCCCGAAGCCTTTGACGCTGGGGCCGCCTTCGCCGTGCCGCTTGCCGGAGCCTTGGCCGCCTTGCCCTTGGCCGGGGCCTTCGCCCCCTTCCCGGTGGTTCCCGACGCGCCGGCCGCGACCTTTGCCCCCTTCGTCGCGCGCGTTGGGCGCGGGGGCTTGGCGGCGTCAGCCTCCGGGAGGACGGCGGGTTTGGGCGGATTGATCCTGCGCGGCATTTTTCGGGTATACTGCCGAGCAATGCCCCAGACCAGCGACCGAGACATCGCACTCGAGACGGACGCGCAGGCTCCCGACGAGCCCGTCGTCTATGCGGTCACGCTCGCGCCGCACCGGTCCCTGTCCCGGCGCGGCTTCTTCTGGGTGATGGCGGGCATCGGGGCGGTGAGCTTCGTGTCGGGCGTCGCCTTCCTCGCCATGGGGGCGTGGCCGATCTTCGGCTTCTTCGGCCTCGATGTGCTGCTGATGTACATCGCCTTCCGCGCCAGCTTCCGCTCGGCCCGGGCGCGCGAACATATCCTCGTCACGCCCAGCCTCGTGGAAATCCGCCGCGAGCCGGCGGCGGGGCGCCCCTCCACCACACGGCTCAACCCGTTCTGGACCCGCCTGTGGCGTGAGGACGACGAGGAGCACGGGACGCTGGATGTTGCCCTCATCAGCGGCAAGCGCACCGTGCCCGTGGGCCGCTTCCTCGGCCCCGTCCAGAAGGCGGAGCTGGCGAGCGACCTCACCGAGGCGCTGGCGGTGGTGAAGAAGGGCGTGACGCGTAGTCACTTCTGAGGGGGCGGGCCAAGCCCGCGCGGCGTTTGAGCGAAGGCAACGTCAAAGCCCGCGCGGCGTTTGAGCGGAGGCAACGCCAAAGCCCGCGCGGCGCCTGAGCGAAGAAACGCCCAACCACTCAGATAAACGGCCGTGTCACCATGCCGAGCAGGCCGCGGAAGCGGATGCGGCCGTCGAAGGCGGCGAGGCAGATGCATTCGCCGTCATCATCGACGCGGGGGGAATGGTCCACGTCGCCATCGCATTCCACCAGATCGCCGGGGCCGTAATGGCCATCGGGATCGCTGAAGCCACCGCAGATCACGTGGGTGAATTCCAGCCCCGCATGGGTGTGCTGGGGAATGGCCCGCCCCGGCGCGATGCGGAACAGCAGCACCTGCGCGTCCGGGTCTTCTTCCAGATGCACGAGGCCAAGCCGCACCCCCGGCGCCACCGGCACCAGACGGCCGATGCGGCGCGACGCGATGGCCGGCGGCAGCACCACGCCAGGCGGCAGCTTCAGCCCCTCGGGCAGCGGCCAGCGCTTCGGCGATGGTGCTCCGGCGGCTTCCGCATGATGGAGCGCAGCGGGATTGCGGCGTGGGGAGAGGCCGTCGAGCCGCGCCAGTGCGCGGTCGAGGGCATCGGGGGCGAGGGCGAGGGGTTCGCAGGCGTCCAGCAGCGTGCCGCCGACGGACATCAACCGCGCCACCATCGCGCGGCATTCGGGGCAGCCGTCGAGATGCACATCCACCAGCAGACGGGGACCGGCCGGCAGCGTGCCCGCCGCGTAGCGCAGCAGGGTCTCGGTGCCGGGATGGGTCGAAGCACTCATTTCAGGTCTTCCAGCAAAGCGCGCAGACGGTTGAGCGCGAGGCGCACGCGCGACTTGGCGGTGCCCAGCGGAATGCCCAGCTCCTGCGCGATCTGCGAATGGGGCTTCTCCTGAAAGAAGGAGAGGCGGACGATGGTGGCCTGTTCCTCCGACAGCTTGGCGAGGGCGGCGCGCACCCGCGCCTCCCGCTCGGCGGTCATGAGGATGGTCTCGCCCGAGGTTTCGTCCACCTCGTCCTCGTGCGTCTCCGCTTTGTAGGTATCACCATAGCGCTCGCGGCGCTTGAGGTCGATGGAGAGGTTGCGGGCGATGGTGAAGATCCAGGTGGAGGCGGCGGCGCGGGTGGGGTCGAAATAGGTCGCCTTGCGCCACACCGTCAGCAGGGTTTCCTGCGCCAGCTCCTCGGCGGCATTGGCCGGGAGCCCGCTGCGCACGAGATAGGATTTCACCCGCGGCGCGAAATGGCGGAACAGCCGGCCGAAGGCCTCGCGATCGGCCCGCGTGGCGATCGCGACGATGAGCGCGCTCAGCTCGGCCCCTGAGGCGGCGACCCGTGGCTCCGCAGGCTGGACGCTCATGGCGCTCGCTCCGCCCGGACGAATGCCGCCGTTGGGCAGCGTTCGGGTGCGACGCGGCTTCGGCAGTTCGACGATGAGACTGGGCTCGGCGACATTCATGCTCTCGATACGCGGCACGCGGCCGGGCGGATGACGGGGCCGGCCCGGAAAAATCGTCCGGACCCGCCCCCTGACCACCGGCGCAAGCCGGACCCTAGCCGAGCGGCGGGTCCAGCTCCACCAACGTCACCGTGACCTCAAGGCAGTTGCGGCCCGCTCGGTCGTATCGCGGGCTTCCGGACTTTCCCCGGAGTCATCCCCCGGCTTGTCCGGGGGATCCACGGTGTGGCCGGGTCTGCCATTTGTATCGAAGCGCCCGGCAAGAGGCGAAGTGGATGCCCCGGACAAGCCGGGGCATGACGGCGTCAATGATGACACTGGCTTGAAACGGACGACGTCTCTCGCAACTTTCAGCCGAGCGGCGGGTCCGGCTCCACCAACGTCACCGTGACCGTGCGTCAGTACTCGATGACGCCCTCGAGGGCGTAGTGCTTCACGCTCGTGCGGTTGGCGATCAGCTCGTCGATGGACGGCTCGCCCTTGAGCGCGCGGGAGATGGCGAGCTTGGTCGCCTCGTAATTGGTGCGGTAGAGGTCGGCCTTGTCGAGGTTGGGGTCCTCGGCGCAGCGCGGGTCCAGCCACACCATGATGATCATGGCCAGCTCGTCCACCTGATCCTTGGGGATGATGCCCTCGCTGACGCAATCGACGATGGCGTCGCCCATGGCCGCCTGCACCACGCCGCCCAGCAGTTCCACATATTCGGCGGTGTGGATGGTGGCCTTGGTGGTCATCATCGTCGCGGGGCGCACCATCTGGTTGAGGTCGCGCACCACGAACATGCGGGTGTGGCCCTGCACCTGCCCCATCATGGAGGCGAAGGCCTGACCCACCGGGCCGCGCACCGAGCCGATCAGCACCTCCGGCATGGCATCCGTCGCCTGCCCGTCCGCCGCCAGCACCGTCGCCTCGCCCGCCTTGAACCAGATGTCGCTCATCATTTCCTCCTCGTTGGGAGGCGGCAGCAAAGCACCCGCCGCCCCGCCCGTCCAAGGCGACGCTGCGTCGCTGGTGCCGAAAGGCATGGGGACAGCGCCTCGCCTTGAACGGCGGCGCAGGCCGTGGCACCTCTGGCGAAAGAGGGGTGCCCGCGGGCGATTCGCGCCCGCACCTGATGGAGGCAGCGATGCCCACGCTCTTCCGCATTCTGGTGGTGCTGGCCGTGCTCGGCGGCCTCGGCTATGCCGCCCTGTGGGCGCTCGCCACGCGGGTGGAGCCGCAGGAGCGGGAACTCTCCTTCACCGTCGCCCCCGAAAAGATCGGCAAATGACCACGCCCGGCGCGACGGCCCAGGGCCCGCTCGCGCTGTTCCTCGACATGCAGGCGGTGGAGCGCGGCGCGGGCGCCAACACGCTGGAAGCCTACCGGCGCGACCTGACCGATCTTGCCGACTTCCTCGCCCCCCGCGCCATCGCGACCGCCGACACGCCCGCCATCCGCGATTGGCTCGCCGATCTCTCCACGCGCGGCTACAAGGCCACCACCGTGGCGCGGCGCCTTTCCGCCGTGCGCCAGTTCTTCCGCTTCCTCTATGCCGAGGGGCACCGGGGGGACGATCCCGCCGCCGTGCTGGAAGGCCCGAGGCGCGGGCGCCCTTTGCCCAAGGTGCTGACGGTGGAGGAGGTCTCCACCCTGATCGAGACGGCGCACGCCCGTGCGTCGGAGGTTCCGGCCGAGGAGGGGGAGGCCGCAGCCAAGGCGCGCGCGGAGATGCTGAAGCGCCGGCGCACCGCCGCCGTGGTCGAATTGCTCTATGCCAGCGGCCTGCGCATTTCCGAGCTGGTGTCGCTGCCGGCTGCCGCCGCGCGGGCGCGGGGCGATGCCATTCTGGTCACCGGCAAGGGACGCAAGGAACGGCTCGTGCCCCTCTCCGACCCCGCGCGGACGGCCATGGCGGCCTATCTCGATGCGCGCAAGGGGGCGGGGCTGGAGGCGTCGCGCTGGCTGTTTCCGTCCTCCAGCGAGAGCGGCTACGTGACCCGCCAGCAGGCGGCGCGGGACCTGAAGGAGCTGGCACTGGCCGCAGGGCTCGATCCCGCCAAGCTCTCCCCCCACGTCCTGCGCCACGCCTTCGCCAGCCATCTTCTGGCCCATGGCGCGGACCTTCGGGTGGTGCAGACCCTGCTCGGCCATGCCGATGTCTCCACCACCCAGATCTACACCCACGTTCTCGACGAACGCCTCAAGAGCATGGTGCGCGACCTGCATCCGCTGGCGGATGAGTGAGGGGGAGGCCCCCCGGTTCCCCGGACAAGCGACGGCGCAGCCGGAGCGCTGATCCGGGGGCCAGCGCAAGTGTTCCCGCGCAGCGGGGCAAAGCCCGAGGGCGGCGGGATCAGGAAGCGCCTGCGGCGGCGCCTTGCGCTGGACCCCGGATCGCATTCCGCTGGCGCTGCATGCGTCCGGGGTGCGAGAGCGGGTGATGCGGGCTCACCCCCTCAGAACCGCGTCACCACGGCGGCGAGGGGCGGGCGGGGGCGGTCTTCCAGCTTCTGGGTGGCGGTGCCGATATAGATGAAGCCGACGAAGCGCTCGAACTCTTCGAGGCCCAGCGCCGCGCGGGCGTTGGCGTCGTAGGTCGTCCATTCGGTGAGCCAGGTGGCGCCGTAGCCCAGCGCCGCGCAGGCGACGAGGATGTTCTGGCAGGCGGCGGCCGCCGACAGCAGCTGCTCGTATTCCGGGATCTTCACATGCGGCGCCGCGCGCGACACCACCGCCACCACCAGCGGCGCGCGCAGGAAACGGGCGCGCTCATCCTCCAACCGCTTCTCGCCGACGCCGGGATCGGATGCCGCGAGCGCCTCCGCCAGCAGGGCGCCGGCCCGGTCGCGGCCGTCCCCCTCCAGCACGATGAAGCGCCAGGGGGCGAGCTTGCCATGGTCCGGCACCCGCGCGCCGATGGTGAGAAGGGTGTCCAGCTCCTCCAGCGAGGGGCCAGGGGCGACAAGATCGATGACGCGCGAGGAGCGGCGGGTGGCGAGGAGGGCGATGGTCTCGGGGCTCACAACAGTCATGGGGCAATGGCTTCCGATGAAAGGGTTACGGGGCAATCTACAGAGGGGCCGCCCGGGAAGGAACCGCGCGGGCGCGGCGGCAACCGGCCGCAGGCTGACGCGGCGGGTGACTTGAATCCGCCCCGAATTTTGTGCACGTCAGGAGGCATGATCCGCTTCGCTCGTGCTTTTCCTCGCCTCCGCCGCCCCGGACCGGTCGCCCCGGCCGCGCGGATGCCGGCGGCTGGGCGCGCGATGCGGGTGGCTGTGCTGGGTCTCTGGGCCGTGATGGCGCCCCTGGGGCTCGTTGCGGGCGCAGGGCCGGCCGCGGCGCAGTCCATGCAGTTCCTCGGCCCGTCCGCCGCGCCGCCGCCCGCCGGGCCGTTCGGCACCCCGCCCGCCGCGCGGCCGACCGGCCTGCCTCCGGGCCTACCGCCGCCCCCCGGCCAGCCGGGTCCCTCGGCGCAGGCCGGCCAGTCGGGTCGCGAGCCCCATGCGGTGCTGCCGCCGGCCCCTCCCGGCAAGGCGGCGCTGGGTGTCTATGCCCGTTTCGGTGCAGAAGGCGGCCCCATTTCGCGCGGCCTCGTCTGGCGCGTCTTCGCCGACCAGCCCGAGGCCTCCACCGGCGCGTTCCCGCTGGTGGCGGAAAGCTCGGAGCACGCGCCCGTCTTCTTCCTCAATCCGGGCGGCTACATCGTCCACGTCAGCTACGGCTTCGCCACCGCGGCGCAGCGGGTGCAGATGGGACCGGTCTCGCGCCGGCAGGCGTTCGACCTTCCGGCCGGCGCCCTGCGCCTCGCCGCCGACGTGGACGACAAGCCGATCCCCGCCCAGAGGCTCACCTTCGACATCTTCGAGGGCTCCTTCCTGCAGGGCCGCACCTCCAGCCAGCCTTATTATCGCGGCGCCGCCGCCGGCGACGTGGTGCTGCTGCCGGAGGGCACCTATCACGTGGTCTCCACCTATGGCGACGCCAACGCCGTGGTGCGCGCGGACGTGATCGTCCAGCCCGGCAAGCTCACCGATGCCACGGTCCACCATCGGGCGGCGCAGATCAGCCTGAAGCTGGTGAAGGTGGCACATGGCGAGGCGCAGGCCGACACCCAGTGGACGGTCATCACGCCCGGCGGCGACACCATCAAGGAATCCATCGGCGCCTTCCCGACCATCGTGCTCTCGGAAGGCGACTATTCCGTCATCGCCCGCAAGGACGGCAAGAATTACAGCCGCGACATCAAGGTCGAGGCCGGCAAGAATCAGGAGGTGGAGGTTCTGGCGAAGTGACGCCCGGCCGCCATCCCGTCCGGAGGGTTCCCATGGTGCGTCTTGTCCTGCGCGCGACCAGCGTCGTCGCGCTCCCCGCCCTCGTCGCCTTGAGCCTCGCCACGCCGTTTCTCGCCGCCGCGCCCGCCCGCGCCGCCGACGCCGCGGCCGGGCGCTCGCTCGCCGAGCGCTGGTGCGCCAGCTGCCATGTGGTCGGCACCGCGCCCCAGAGCGCCGCCAGCGATGCCCCCACCTTCGCCGCCATCGCCGCCCGTGACGGCGACGTCTCCGGCGCTCCGTCTGGTTCCTGGCTGGCCTTCCGCCTGCTGAAGCCGCACCCGCAGATGCCGCAGGTCTCCCTCACCCGCACCGAGGCGGCGGACCTCGCGGCCTATTTCGCGACGCTGAGGAAATAATCGGCCCCTCGGCCGGCGCGTGCGTTTCCCAAAAGACACACAAGCGAAACTGTTCAGCTCAAGTTCCCTGCCGCCTTGCGGGGGGTGCGGGTGGGGCCGCATGCTGCACGCGCTGCGTTGCAGCAGTGTCTTCCAGTCCCCGTTGGTCTCCCCGCTTGAGGTCGCCCCATGCGCGCTCGTTCTTCCGCCGCCGTAGTCGCGTCGCTCGCCTTGATCCTCGGTGCCCCCCATGGCGCCCTGGCGGCGCCCCCGGTGGAGACGCCGGCCTTTTCCTGGACCGGCTTCACTGTAGGTCTGGACGTCGGATATGCCTGGGCGCAGGCGAGCGGGCAGGATTGCAACTGGGGCCGCAACAAATGCCCGGCCTATTCCACCGGGGCCGACGGCATCGTGGGCGGTGCCTATGCCGCCTTCAACTGGCAGGTGGACCACATCGTGCTCGGCATCGAGGGCGATATCGAAGGGTCCGCAGTCACCGGCACCTCGGCCTTCTCCAGCCCTTTCACCAACTACCTCTACGGCCATGCGGTGGACGAGAGCTGGCAGGCCTCGCTGCGCGCGCGCCTTGGCTATGCATTCGACCGCACGCTCGTCTATGTGACGGGCGGCGTCGCCTATGCCGATGTCTTCAACAATCTGTGGCGGCTGGGAAAATCGTTCCACGCCTACAGCGAAACCCGTCCGGGCTGGACCGTGGGCGCTGGCGTCGAGCAGGCCCTCTCCGATCACTTCACCGCCCGCCTCGAATATCGCTACACCGGCTTCGACAGCTCCGAGAACTCGGTGGGCACCAATTCCACGATCCTGCAGGACCTGAACCAGCAGGCCATCCGCATGGGCATCGGCTACAAGTTCTGACAGGTCGTGCGGCGGGCAGGGCGTGCGGCGGGCGGAGCCTGAGCCCCGCCCGTGCGATCCAGCTTACGCCGCCTTGGCGGACAGCATCTTGCGCTTGAGGTCCGGCGGCACGGCCTCGTCCACCAGCGCGGCGATCACCTCGTCCAGAGACCCGGAGGTCTGGGCGTTGGAGCCGAGGCGGCGGATGGAGAGGGTGCGTTCGGCCGCCTCCTTCTTGCCCGCCACCAGCAGCACCGGCACCTTGGCCAGCGAGTGCTCGCGCACCTTCAGGTTGATCTTCTCGTTCCTGAGGTCGAGTTCGACCCTGAGCCCCGCCGCCTTCAGCGCGTCCACCACCTCGGCGGCGTAGTCATCCGCATCCGAAGTGATGGTGGCGACCACCACCTGCGTCGGGGCGAGCCACAGCGGGAAGTGCCCGGCGAAGTGCTCGATGAGGATGCCGGTGAAGCGCTCCATGGAGCCGCAGATGGCGCGGTGGATCATGACAGGCGTCTTCTTCTGCCCGTCCGCATCCACATAGAAGGCGCCGAACCGCTCCGGCAGGTTGAAGTCCACCTGCGTGGTGCCGCACTGCCATTCGCGGCCGATGGCATCCTTCAGCGTGTATTCGAACTTGGGGCCGTAGAAGGCGCCCTCGCCCGGCAGGATGCCGGTCTTGATGCGCCCGCCCGACTGGGCCTCGATCTCGGCCAGCACGCGGGTCATCACCTCCTCGGCGTGATCCCACACGGCATCCGAGCCCACGCGCTTCTCCGGCCGGGTGGAGAGCTTCACCACGATCTCCTCGAAGCCGAAATCGGCATAGGTGGAGAGGATGAGATCGTTGATCTTCAGGCACTCCGCCGCCATCTGCTCCTCGGTGCAGAAGATGTGGGCGTCGTCCTGGGTGAAGCCGCGCACGCGCATGAGCCCGTGCAGCGCGCCGGAGGGCTCGTAGCGGTGCACCGCGCCGAACTCCGCGAGGCGCATGGGCAGGTCGCGATAGCTCTTCAGCCCGTGCTTGAAGATCTGCACATGGCCGGGGCAGTTCATGGGCTTCAGCGCGAACACGCGCTCGTCCTTGGTCTCGTCGCCGGCGGACTGGACCTTGAACATGTTCTCCCTGTACCAGCCCCAGTGACCGGAGGTCTCCCACAGCGAATGGTCGAGCACCTGCGGGGCGTTGACCTCGCTATAGTCGGCCTTCAGCCGCCGGCGCATGTAGGCCACCAGCTCCTGGAACAGGGTCCAGCCCTTGGGGTGCCAGAACACCGTGCCGGGGCCTTCCTCCTGGAAGTGGAAGAGGTCCATCTCCCGGCCGAGGCGGCGGTGGTCGCGCTTCTCGGCCTCTTCCAGGCGGTGGAGATAGGCGCCGAGCTCCTTCTCGTCCTGCCAGGCGGTGCCGTAGATGCGGGTGAGCATCGGGTTGTTCGAATCACCGCGCCAGTAGGCGCCGGCCACCTTCATCAGCTTGAAGGCGGTGCCGATCTTGCCCGTGGAGGGCATGTGCGGGCCGCGGCAGAGGTCGAACCACTCGCCCTGCTTGTAGATCTTCACGTCCTGGTCTTCCGGGATCGCGTCGACCAGCTCGACCTTGTAGTTCTCGCCCTTGGCGGCGAACACGCGCTTGGCCTCCTCGCGCGTCCACACTTCCTTAGTGAAGGGGCGGTCGCGGGCGATGATCTCGCGCATCTTCGCCTCGATGACGGGCAGGTCTTCCGAGGTGAAGGGGGCGTTGCGGGCGAAGTCGTAATAGAAGCCGTTGTCGATCACCGGGCCGATGGTCACCTGCGTGCCAGGCCACAGCTCCTGCACCGCTTCCGCCATCACGTGCGAGCAGTCGTGGCGGATCAGCTCCAGGGCGCGGGGATCGTCGCGGGTGACGATCTCGATCTTCGCGTCGCGGGTGATGGGCTGGGCGAGGTCGGCCAGTTCCCCGTCAAGGGTGACGGCGACGGCCTTCTTGGCGAGGGATTTGGAGATGGCGGCGGCGATGTCCGCGCCGGACGTCCCCTCGGCATAGTCGCGCTTGGCGCCGTCGGGGAAGGTCAGGGAAATCATGTCAAAGCTCCTTGCGGCCCACTCCTGCGCACCTCGCAGGTAGGCCTTTTCGTTAAGCGCGCCCTTTTAGGCGAGGCCATGGCGCCGCGTAAAGCGCGCCGCCCGACGCCGGGGCCGAACCGGGCGCCCCTGCAAGGCCGGCGACAGCTCCGGACCCGGAAAAACGCTCGATCCACGCTCCGGATACCGTTCAGCAATCCTTCAGGACCAAAATGCTTCAGTGCTTCGGCTGCGTCCCCCCTTTCCCTCGCGCGCGGCCTCGGCTAATCGGAATGCGGGGTCGTGAGTGTTCGCCATGCTGGCGTCGTTCCGGAAAGGTCCAGGGAGGGCCTTTTTTCGGAGGGCAGGGCGGGTCACGCGGGGTGGGAAACCGGTCGGGGCGCCTTTGGGGGCGGCACGATCGGGAGGACACCGCTCGACCGGGTTCATAGCCCGGGATGCGTCTAGAAGAGGCCGGCATGATGCCTGTGACGATCAAGACCTTGACCTTCGCCGCCCTGCTTCAGGTGGGCGTGTTTGCCTTTGTGACCGGCGCCAGCGCCCAGGTCGGCCCGCGCGGCGGCCCCGGCGCGGTGATGGACATCGACGAGCAGCCGGGCCTCACGGCGCCGGATGACGACGTCGCCCAGCTCGATCCGCAGTTCCGCCACCAGCCGGTGTACTTCCGCACCACCGAGAAGCCCGGCACGATCGTGATCCACACGAACGAACGCTTCCTGTACCTGGTGCAGGGCGACAACCGCGCCATGCGCTACGGCATCGGCGTGGGCCGTGACGGCTTCCAGTGGTCGGGCCTCAAGTCCATCGAGCGCAAGGCCGAGTGGCCGGACTGGACCCCGCCGTCCGAGATGATCCAGCGCCAGCCCTACCTGCCGCGCTTCATGGCCGGCGGCCCCGGCAACCCGATGGGCGCCCGCGCGCTCTACATCGGCGGCACTGTCTACCGTATCCACGGCACCAACCAGCCGCAGACCATCGGCTACGCCGTGTCCTCGGGCTGCTTCCGCCTCGTGAACAGCGAGATCATCGACCTCTACAGCCGTGTCCCGGTGGGCACGAAGGTCGTGGTTCGCCAGCAGGCCGCTCTCTGAGAGCGGCCCTTTCCGACACATTTTCACTGGGGGACTTCATGAAGACGATCCTGGCCCTACTGGCCGGCGCGGCCCTTGCGCTCGGCGCAACGGCGGCAACGGCGCAGACCCTCAAGACCGTGAAGGACCGCGGCGAACTGGTCTGCGGCGTCTCCAAGGGCCTCCCCGGCTTCTCCGCCCAGGACGCCTCCGGCAAGTGGACCGGCTTCGACGTCGACGTCTGCAAGGCGATGGCGGCGGCCATCTTCGACGACCCGAACAAGGTGAAGTACGTGCCGCTGACGGCGGACGAGCGCTTCCCCGCCCTCACCAAGGGCGAGATCGACGTGCTCTCGCGCAACTCCACCTGGACGCTGGAGCGCGAGGCCAAGCTCGGCCTGCTCTTCGCCGCCATCAACTATTATGATGGCCAGGGCTTCCTGGTGCGCGACGCCCGCAAGGTCACGTCCGCCCTTGAGCTGGACAAGTCCAAGGTCTGCGTGCAGGCGGGCACCACCGCCGAGAGCAACACCAAGGACTATTTCGCCGCCAACGGCATGACGCTGGAACTGGTGACGCTGCCCACCTCCGGCGAGCTGGTGAAGGCCTACGAGGACGGCAAGTGCGACACGCTCACCACCGACGTGTCGCAGCTCTATGCCCTGCGCCTCACCATGGCCAAGCCCGGTGACCACATCGTGCTGCCCGACGTCATCTCCAAGGAGCCCCTCGGCCCCGTCGTCCGCCAGGGCGACGACCAGTGGTTCAATCTGGTGAAGTGGACGGTGTACGCGATGATCAACGCCGAGGAACTCGGCGTCGCCACCAACACCATCGACGCCGCGCTGAAGTCCCAGAAGCCCGAGGTGAAGCGCCTCGTGGGCAATGAGGGCAATTACGGCGAGGAGCTGGGCGTGACGAAGGACTTCGTCGTGCGCATCGTCAAGGCGGTGGGCAATTACGGCGAGAGCTTCGAGCGCAACGTGGGCGCCGCCTCCAAGCTGGGCATCCCGCGCGGCATCAACCAGCTCTGGAGCATGGGCGGCATCCAGTACGCGCCGCCGGTGCGCTGATCGGGTGCCGGGATCGGCGGTGCGCTGATCCCTTTTGGTCCCGCTTACGATTCGAAACGCCGCGCTCGCAGGGATGTGAGCGCGGCGTTTTCGTTCCGGCATCGACCTGCCTTGAAGGCCTGTCCTAATCTCCCGGCGCGTCACGCCCCGAGGAGAATTGGATGACCGAGGTTTCCCGTCGGACCCTTCTGGCCGGTACGGCCGGCATGGCCGGTGCGCTCGCCGGCGCAGTGGGTGGTGCCGCCGCCCAGCCAGCCCCCGCCAAGAATGCCGCCCCGCCCGTCGCCGGCACCCAATCCACCCCCGCCCCCAATCCCGATGCGGCGAAGACCGCCGGCGCGATGCAGGTGCCAAGTGTCTATCGCTACAAGGTGGGCGACGTGGTGGTGACGGCCATCTCCGACGGCATGCGCACCATTCCTCTGTCCGACACGTTCGTGCGCAACCAGCCGAAGGACAAGGTGAACGCGGCCCTCAAGGGCGCCTTCCTGCCCGAGAACGAGGTGCCCATCTCCTTCACCGTCCTCCTGCTCGACATCGGCGGGCGCAAGGTGCTCGTGGATACCGGCAATGGCGGGCAGGCCGGGCCCGTGGGCCTCGTGCGCGGCACCCTTCAGGATCTGGAGATCGACCCCGCCTCCCTCGATCAGGTGGTGATTTCCCACTTCCACCAGGACCACATCAACGGCCTTGTCCTCGCCGATGGCACGCCGGCCTTCCCCAAGGCCCAGCTCATGGTGCCGGAGAAGGAATGGGCGTTCTGGATGGACGACGGCCAGATGAGCCGCGCGCCGGATGGCCTCAAGGCCGGGTTCCAGAACGTGCGCCGGGTGTTCAAGCCCTTCGAGGGCAAGGTGGAGCGCTACGCCTGGGACAAGGAACTGGCGCCGGGCCTGAAGGCGGTGGGCACGCCGGGCCATACGCCGGGGCATACCTCGTTCGAGCTGGAATCGGGCTTCGACACCCTCTTCATCCAGTCCGACCTCACCAATCTGCCGGCCCTGTTCGTGGCCAATCCCGGCTGGCACGCCGCGTTCGACATGGACCCCGCGGCGGCCGAGGCGGTGCGGCGCAAGACCTACGACCGCCTCGCGGCGGAGCGCATCATGGTGGCGGGCTATCACTTCCCGTTCCCCGGCGCGGCCTTTCTGGAGAAGCAGGGCGACGGCTACCGCTACCAGCCGGTCTACTGGCGGCCGGTGCTGTGAGCTGAGGGCAAGGCGGCGGGTTCAGCCCGCCGCCACCATTTCACCGCCGTCATGGCCGGGCTTGTCCCGGCCATCCACGTGGATCGGCCGGGAATATGTCTTCGGCCATCGCCCAATCGGCCCGACGTGGATGCCCGGGACAAGCCCGGGCATGACGGGTTTAGGGTGGCCAGGGCCAAGCGAAATCGCCCCCGCCAGCCGCCGGCGCCCCACACCCCGCCGCCTCAGCCCGTCGTCACTTCGCCGGCGATCCAGGCGAGATAGGCCGGCAGGCCGCCTTCCAGCGGCAGAACGACGATGGCTGGCACGTCGTAGGGATGGGCGGCGCGCACCGCCTCCACCACCTCGGCGGCGCGCTCCGCGGTGGTCTTGAGCATCATCACCGCCTCGGTGCCGCGCTCGATCTGTCCCTCCCAGCGGTAGATGGAGACCATCTCCGGCAGGATGTTGGCGCAGGCGACGAGGCGCGCCTCCACCAGCGTGCGGGCCATCGCCTCGGCCTCCGCGACGCTGGGGAAGGTGGCGTAGACGATGCGCGCGGGCATGAGTTCCTCCGGGCGATGCGCTTGCCCCGCGACCCTACCATCCCTCCCGGCGCCTCGACAGACGGCGGCGGGAGGGCTAGACCGTTCCCGGCCCCTTCCGCTCCCGGCCCGCCGACCGGACGATCCTCCTGACCGACGCACCGATGAGCGAACCCCGTTTCCAGCGCATCGCCTTCGTTTCCAGCCAGACGCCCGAGGCCGACGCCGCGCGCGAGCGCCTCGTCGCCCGCTACGGCATGGTGGCGGAGGAGGAGGCCGACGTGGTGGTCGCCCTCGGTGGCGACGGCCTGATGCTGCAGACCCTGCACCGCTTCCGCGAGCGCGACCTGCCCATCTACGGCATGCACCGCGGCTCGGTGGGTTTCCTGATGAACACCTATCGCGAGGAGGGGCTGGTCGAGCGCCTCAGCGCCGCGCAGTCTGTGACCATCCATCCCTTGATGATGGAAGCCGTGACCTCCAGCGGGATGCGCCACCGCGCCCCGGCCTTCAACGAGGTGTCCCTGCTGCGCCAGTCCTACCAGGCGGCGAAGCTGCGCATTTCCATCGACGGCAAGATGCGGCTGGAGGAGCTGATCTGCGACGGCGTCATCGTCGCGACCCCGGCCGGCTCCACCGCCTACAACCTCTCCGCCCACGGGCCGATCCTGCCTCTGGGTACGGCGCTGCTGGCGCTCACCCCCATCTCGCCCTTCCGCCCCGCCGCTGGCGCGGCGCGCTGGTGCCGGACCGCGCGCGCATCGACATCGCCGTGATGGAGGCCGACAAGCGCCCGGTGAGCGCGGCGGCCGACCATTTCGAGGTGCGCGACATCATCGCCGTCTCCGCGCGGCTCGATACCACCTCCTCCGTGGACATGCTGTTCGACCCCGACCATGGTCTCGACGAACGCATCCTGCGCGAGCAGTTCGTCTACTGACGCCCCGGGCGCCGGCGAGCCATGGTCTTCTCCTCCGTCACCTTCCTGTTCTATTTCCTGCCGGCATTCCTGCTGTGCTACTTCGCGACGCCCGGCGTGCGCGCGAAGAACATGGTGCTGCTCGCCTTCTCGCTGGTGTTCTACGCCTGGGGCGGACTTCCCAACGTTCTGGTGCTGGCGGCCTCCATCGTCGGCAACTATTTCCTCGCCCTCGCCATCGACCGACGCAGCGAACGCTGGCGGCTGCGCGTGCTGGGCCTGGCGGTGGCGGCGAACCTTTGCGGCCTCATCGCCTTCAAGTATTCCGGCTTCCTGGCGCAGAATTTCAACGTGCTGCTGGCGCCGACGGGCCTCGCGCTGCCGGTGGTGCATCCGGCGCTGCCGCTGGGCATCTCCTTCTTCACCTTCCACGCGATTTCCTATCTCGTGGACGTGTACCGCCGGAAAGCCTCGGCCAACGGGCGGTTCGAGGAGATCGCGGTCTACATCACCATGTTCCCGCAGCTGGTGGCGGGACCCATCGTCCGCTACTCCACCATCCACCGCCGCATCCGGCAGCGGCGCACCACGCTCGGCCGGGTCTCGGCGGGCCTGCGCATCTTCGTCATCGGCCTGTCCTGGAAGGTGCTGATCGCCGACGAGGTGGCCCCGGTGGTCAGCGCGGTGTTCGACCATACGGCCACGCCCAATCTCGGCGAGGCGTGGCTCGGCGTCACCGCCTATGCGCTGCAGATCTATTTCGACTTCGGCGGCTATTCCAACATGGCCATCGGCCTCGCCATCGCCATGGGGTTGAAGTTCCCGCGCAACTTCAACCTGCCCTATGGCGCGCGCTCCATCTCGGATTTCTGGCGCCGCTGGCACATGAGCCTGTCGAGCTGGTTCCGCGACTATCTCTACATCCCGCTCGGCGGCAACAGGCACGGCCACTGGCACACGGCGGCGAATCTCTGGACCGTCTTCCTCCTGTGCGGCCTGTGGCACGGGGCGAGCTGGACGTTCGTGATCTGGGGCGCCCACCACGGCACCTTCCTGGTGCTGGAGCGCACCCGCTTCGGCGCCTGGATGAAGACGGCGCCGCGCGTGCTCTCCCACCTCTACGTGCTCTTGGTGGTGCTCACCGGCTGGGTGTGGTTCCGCGCCGACAGCCTGCCGCAGGCGCTGGAGCTGTTCCAGGGCCTCGTGGGCATGAACGGCGCCGGCTATCTTTCCACCCAGCTGGAGGTGGAGCTGAAGCCGGTGACGCTGGCCATTCTGGTGCTGGCGTGGCCGCTCGCCATGTTCGGGCTGCCGCGTCCGGGCGGGCGGAGCATGGCGCCGAAGGTCCGCCTCGCGGTGTTCGGCGCGGTGGATAGTCTCGTGGTGTGGGGCCTGTTCGTGCTCTGCGTGCTCTCGGTGGGGGCGGCGACCTACTCGCCCTTCCTCTATTTCCGGTTCTGAAGGGAGGACATGCGATGCCGCTTCTGATGTCCTTCCGCCGCTGGTGGGCGGTGATCTTCTTCGCCATTCTCACTCTGCCCACCATCGGCCTGATCGCCCCGGACCTGCCGGCCCCGCTGCGCACCGTCGCCGCCCCCGAGGCGCGCTGGTGGGAGGATGCGGCGCGCCGGCTCGATCCCTACATCAACAACGTGTTCGGCTTCCGCGGTGCGGTGCTCACCGCCCACCGCTCCTATGTGCGCTTCATCGGCGACACCCAGGGCGACCTCGCGCTGAAGGGCGAGAACGGCTCGCTCTTCCTCAAGGACGAGCACGCGCTGGAGCAGTCGCTGGGCCAGTTGGTGCGGCCGGAGGCGGTGACGAGCATCGTCGCGCTCGCCGAGCGCATGAACGCCTACATGACCGCCCATGGCGGGCGCTTCGTGGTGCTCATTCCGCCCAACGGCCACACCACCAATTTCGAGAATTTGCCCGCCTATGCCCGGCGCCTGAAGGTGTCGCCCACCGAGTATGATCTCGTGGCGGAGAAGATGAAGGCGGCCGGCATCACCTTCGTGGACATGCGCCCCATCCTCGCCGAGGCGAAGAAGACCGGGCCGGTGCATTGGCGCTATGACACCCACTGGAACCAGCGCGGCCAACTCCTCGGCTTCAACGCCGCCATGGCCGCCGCCGGCCGCCCCGATCTGGAAGTGAAGCCGGAAGACGCCCTCGGCCCGCCCGAGCCGCGCCTCACCGGCGACCTGCTGCGCGCGACGGGCGCGCCCGTGCCGAACCCGCCGGACGTGATGTTCCCGCCCAAGGGACCCATGGTGGCGCCGAAGGACCCGAAGCTCATCCCCGGCATCTTCAAGCCGGTGCCGGACAACGATCCGTTCCAGCCCTATGCCATCGACACGGGCCATGCCGGCCCGCGCATCATGGTCATCGGCGACAGCTTCTCGCAGGGCTCCTGGCGCGGCCTCGGCGTGTCGCAGGCATCAGCCTATGCCTGGATGCACCACCGCTATTGCCGCTTCGAGATGGGCGCCGTCGAGCGCTTCAAGCCCGACATCCTCATCTACGCGCCCACCGAACGGGCGATGCCTTGCAAGGGTACGCCGGCGGAGTGAGGAGCGCACCGCTCCATTTCACTGCTGTCATCGCCCGCCTCGTGCGGGCGATCCACCGTTCCGCTGGTGCCGTGGCCGACGATGGGAATCAGCCACACCGTGGATCCCCCGGACGAGCCGGGGGATGACGGCGCAGTGCGCGGACTTCTGCTTAAAATCGCGAGGCTCAACCCTTCGGCGTCCGCGCCTTCAGGTCCATGCCGCCGCCCGGCGGGCGCTCGCGCTCGGTCAGTTCATCGACAAAGGAGTAGTCGAGATAGCCGCAGCGGGCGAGGGACTTCATGACCCGCATGTCCACCCGCCCGTCCACGATGGCGGCATCGTCCACGTAAACGCCGACGATCTCGCCGATGATCATGTGCTGGTCGGGCAGCGTGCCGTCCTTCCCCTTGGGGCGGAAGGTCTCCACATAGACGCATTCGAGGGCGCAGGGGCTCGCCGCCACGCGGGGCGGCTTCACGAGGCGCGAGGGTGCGCGCTCGAGGCCCACGAGGTCGAACTCGCTCACGTCGCGCGGCGCGGGGGCGGAGGTGAGGTTCACCGCGTCGATGAGGTCGAGGGTGGCGAGATTGCAGACGAACTCGCCGGTGGCCTCGATGTTGGCGGCGCTGTCCTTGTGGCCGGCGGACGAGAACATCACCAGCGGCGGCGCCTCGCAGATCAGGTTGAAGAAGGAATAGGGGGCGAGGTTCGCCACGCCCTCCGGCGTCAGCGAGGAGATCCAGCCGATGGGGCGGGGCGCCACGATGGCCTTCAGCGGGGAGAAGGGCAGGCCGTGATTGCGCTTGGACGGCTCGTAGAACATGGCGGGGCAGATCCTGATCCGGGAGATCATGGACCATAGCCGCTCCGCCCGCCGGGCGGCAGCTATACTCATGCATGGTGCGGGGCCTCAGCCCAGCGCCAGCATGGTCGATGTGATGTCCTCCAGCGCCCGCTCGGTCGTCTCCATGCCGGCGGCGATGGCCTCCTTTGCCCGCTGGAACTCGAACAGACCGATGCGGCCGAGCTTGGGGGAGAGCATCACGTCCGGCGGGTCGCCGGCGAGGCGCGAGCGGGCGATGCGGTCCTGGGTGATGTTGAAGGCGTCGATCATCACAGTGGTCAGCCCGCGCGGGCCGTCGCCCGAGGGACCGGCGAAGAATTGCCGACGCAGCCGGTCGGGGCTGAGGATGCCGGCGAGGCCATCCTTCTTCTCCGCCACCGCCATCTCGGCGACGCGCTCCACCACCCCGCCATGGTCCTGGATGACCGTGCCGCGGCCGAACACGTCGGCATTGAGGTTCACCGCGATCACCATGCGCGCGCCCATGGCGCGGGCGGCGGAGACCGGCACGGGGTTCACCAGCGCCCCGTCCATCAGCCAGCGCCCGCCCACCTTTACCGGCGTGAAGATGCCGGGCAGGGCGTAGGAGGCGCGGATGGCGTCCACGAAATCGCCGCGCGTGAGCCAGATCTCGTGGCCCGTGCCCAGCTCCGTCGCGATGGCGGCGAAGACGATGGGCAGGTCCTCGATGGAGATGCCGCCCACGTTGCGGCGCATCAGCTCCACGAGGCGACGGCCGCCGATGAGGCCGGCGGCGCCGAGATTGAAATCGAGCAGGCCCAGCACGTTGCGCTTGGTGAGGCTGAGCGCCCATTCCTCCAGCGTGTCGAGCTTGCCGGCAGCCCAGATGCCGCCCACCACCGCGCCGATGGAGGTGCCCGCCACCACCGAGGGGCGGATGCCGGCGCGGTCCAGCGCCTTCAGCACGCCGATATGGGCAAAGCCCCGCGCCGCCCCGCCGCCGAGCGCAAGGCCGATGGCCGGGCCGTTGGGCACGGACGTGCGCGGCGCCGCGTGCGCCGGCGTGCCGAGATCGGGCGGGCCGGCATCGGGCGGCTGCGACGCGGGATTCTTCGCCTCGGAGGCCGCGGAACTGGAGGCCGTAGAACTGGAGGCCGCAGTTTTGGGGGCGGCCGCTGCGGTGGGGCCGGATCGCCAGTGGAGGGACTGAAACATCGACGCCTCCCGTCGCGCCGCCAGCTTCTGGCACCGTGGAAGCAGAGCCTCCGCCGGCACCGGAGCGTTTCCGGCGCACCGCTACTATGGCGTCACGTTTACTAAGGTCTGGTGTCCGAAGCGTGGCACCCTATGGCACCTCTCGGCGCCGGGCGGCCGAGGGCGCCTCGCCGAAATGGCGGCGGAACTGGCGGTTGAAGGTGGAGAGGTCGCGGAAGCCGGCCTCGAACGCGAGGTCGGAAATGCGCCGGTGGGCGTGGCGCGGATCGTCGAGCATCCGGCGCAGCCATTCCATCCTGAGTCGGGCGACATAAGCGGAGAAGGTCTCGCCGCCTTCCTCGAACAGCACCTGCACATAACGTGCACTGATGCCGAGCTGGGTGCCGATGGTGGTCGCGGACAGATCGTGGCGGTGGAGGGCCGCCAGGGTCGCGGCCTTGGCGGTGGCGAGGCGCGCGGCCTTCACGGCGCTGCGTCCGGCCGCTTCACGCGGGGGAGCGCTGCGCTTGAACGCCAGCGCGGCGAGTTCAGCGAGCTGCGCAGCCACCAGCCGGCCGCCTTCTTCCGAGCCGACGTGCTGCCGTTCGAGCAGTTCCGCATAGCCGAACATCAGATCGAGCGCCGGATCGCCGGCCGCGAAACGCAGCATGTCGAGGTCGTCGATGTTCGGCACCAGGGTCCGCAGCCGGGCGCGCGAGACCTGCACGGTGCGGAACGTCGTGCTCGACTGGATGTCGGCGGACGAACGCTGGCCGAGGTTCCAGACGCCGGTTTCGCCCGCGCCGAGCTCCATCTCGCGGCCGTCCGGCGTGGTGACGCGATAGGCGCGTTCGGAACGGCAGATGGTGAGATCGTCGATGCCGTCCGAGAGCAGCGCGGTCGTCCGGCTCGAGACGATGGCGCTGGTGTGTCCCTGCCCGACCAGGACGCCGGGAAGGTTGAGGAAGTGCCCCGAGATGTGGAAGGGGTCGCCGGAGCTTGGCACCAGGTCGAGGCCGATCAGCACGGGGCCATAAAAGTCACGGACATAGGCCATCCGCTCCGCTGCCGGCACGTCGGCGGTGTTGAACCGCACGGGTGCAAAGGCACTGGCGTGATCGGGGGGCGTGTCCGCGGCTTTTTCAGCGGCCTGTTCAGCGGCTTGGGGCATCGAAACGGAGCTTGAAATCTGGTCCGATCGGCGACCGGGGTCATCTGTCCCACGTGCCGTCGAAGAGGTTGCGGCAATCGCCTGCCTGAAGCGGGCGACGACTTGCCGTCGCAAAGGAATGCAGGGGAAGCTTTGCCGCGTCAATGTCCCGGGCGCGCGCGGCGCGGTTGTGGCCCGCATTTTCTGCACCGGAAGAGGCGCGTTTCGCGCCTTGCACAGGGGGAGTGCGCGTAATGCCGAGCAACGCGGCCGGGAGTGGCGGATAAGAAGCAGCGGATCACAGTTTCAGCGCTTCCGTCAGGGCGATCGCCTGAAAACCTCCGCGGCCGGTGCAGTGCTTTTTCCGTTGCCGCGTTCTCGCAGGCGGCGGGCCGGCACTGTGCCGGCTATTTCTGTTCGGGCGGCAGTGTCAGTGGTCGTGCCCGGTCAGTGGTCGTGCCCGTCGTGGCCCTTGCCATAGACGGCGGCGGGATCGAAGCGCGGGGTGTCGCCGGTGAAGGCGAGGCGGGTCGCCTCGGAAGGCGCCGCGCCGATGGGCACGGAGCGGTAGAAGCAGGAGCGGCGGCCGGTGTGGCAGGCAGCGCCCGTGCCGCCCATTTCCACCTTGATGACCACCGCATCCTGATCGCAGTCGATCAGCATCTGCCGCACCTTCTGGGTGTGGCCGGAGGTCTCGCCCTTCTTCCAGAGCTTGCCGCGCGAGCGGGAGAAATAATGCGCCTCGCCGGTCGCCATGGTGAGGGCGAGGGCCTCCGCATTCATGTGGGCCAGCATCAGCACCTCCCCGGTCTCAGCATCCACGGCGACGCAGGTGACGAGGCCGTTGGCGTCGAAGCGCGGGGAGAGGATGGTGTCCTCCTCCAGCGCGGCGCCCTTGCCGGCGGCGGGGAAGGTGAAGGCTATGGTTTCGGCGCTCATTCGCTGGACTCTTTCGCTCGCGTGTCGGGCGCTCCCGCCTCGGCAGGAACGCCTCTCGGCGGCGGTCCTGCGTCAGCCTTTGGAGCGCACCAAAGTGATGAAGCGCACCTGCTCGGCCGGATCATCCCGGAAGACGCCGGTGAACTGGGTGGTGAGGGTGGAAACGCCCTGCTTGGTGATGCCGCGCATGGACATGCACATATGCTCGGCCTCGATCATCACCGCCACGCCGCGCGGGCGCAGCCCCTCGTCGAGGGCATTGGTGATCTGCGAGGTCAGGTGCTCCTGCGTCTGCAGTCGGCGGGCGAAGATGTCCACCACCCGCGCGATCTTGGAGAGGCCGACCACCCGCTCCACCGGGAAATAGGCCACATGCGCCTTACCCACGAACGGCACCATGTGGTGCTCGCAATGGGAATGGAACGGGATGTCGCGCACCAGCACGAAGTCGTCGAAGGTGCCGATCTCGCCGAACGTGCGGTCCAAGAGCTCGTCGGCGTCCTCGCCGTAGCCGGAGAACAGCTCGTCATAGGCCTTCACCACGCGCTTCGGCGTGTCGAGCAGGCCCTCGCGCGCCGGGTCCTCGCCGATATAGGCGAGCAGCGTCTTCACGGCGGCTTCCGCCTCGGCCCTTGTGGGGCGGGGGCTGCCGTCGGAGAGGGGAGGGTGGACCTTGGGGAGGGCAGGGGCACCATCCGGCGCAGGCGCGCGCAGAGCCGCCGCAGCCTTGGCCTTCAGCTGACGCTCCCGCTCCTCGTTCTCGGCCTGCGCCTTGAACAACTTGACTACCGCGTCCATGACCAACTCCGTTCGACCCGCCGCCCCGGAGCCGCGAAGCTGCCGGGAAAGGCGGGAGTGTCACCGGTTGTCGGCTCGCTTGCGCGGTGTCGCTCAAACCGCGCCCCGCCGGACCTGCCGGCGGCGGCTTTGCCGTCCGTTTCAAAAATGAAGGCCCAAAGTCGGGCCCAAGTTCCATGATGGGGCCGAAGGGCCGTTTTCGCAAGGGTGAGGGTGCCCGAATGTCCCGCACAGCGGTTCCATGACACCGCGCGACCAGACGGCACGCGCCGCCTTTGCGTCCGTTCCTCCCGTCTCTATATAAGATCGGAATGCTCGCGCGGCAGGCCTCTGGGCCTTGTTCGCGCCGCCGGATTGGTTCGCCCATGATCAATGACGTCTACAACGCCCGCATTCTCGCCCTCGCCGCCGATATTCCGCGCCTCGGCCGGCTCGCCGCGCCGCAGGCGAGCGCGCGGGCGCATTCCAGGCTGTGCGGTTCCACCGTCACCATCGATCTCGTGATGGACGGGGACACCGTGGCCGACTTCGCCCACGAGGTGCGCGCCTGCGCCCTCGGGCAGGCCTCCTCATCTCTCATGGCCAGCCACATCATCGGCGCCAGCGCGCAGGAGTTGCGCGAGGTGCGCGACACCATGTGGAAGATGCTGCGGGAGAACGGCCCGCCCCCCGCCGGCCGCTGGGAGGATTTCAAGGTGCTGGAGCCGGTGCGCGACTACAAGGCGCGCCATGCCTCCACCATGCTCACCTTCGACGCGGTGGTGGACGCCATCGGCCAGATCGAGGCGGCCCGCGCCGCGGCCGAGTAGCGGTTAGCCCGCCGCCCATTCCTCCGCCCGCCGCGTCTCGATGGCGGCGATGGCTTCGTCCGCCGCCTGATCGAAGGCGGTTTCGAGCGCCGGATTGATGCCGCGCAGGCCCGCCGCCACCGCCCGCGACCATTCCACATAGGCGCGGGCGCGCGATTGCGGCCAGTCCTCCGGCGGATCGTCGGCGAGGGAGCGCAGGTTGCAGGTCTTGTCGGCGAGCTTCAGCAGCTTGCCGCGCGCCGACAGGTGCGGCGCGTGTTCCACCTGAAGCCGCTTGCGCTCGACCGAGGTCAGCGCCTTGTCGTCCGTGACTTCCATGACGAGGCCGGCGATGTCCGGGCCGAAGGTGGTGGCGATCTCCTCCGGCGTCACGCTTTGGTCCTCCACCACGTCGTGCAGCAGCGCGGCGGCGACGAGTTCGGGATCGGTACCTCCCGTCGCCTCGCTCACCAGCAGGGCGACCTCCACCAGGTGGTTCACATAAGGCTGCGCCCGCCGGCCCTTCCGCCGCTGGTCGGTGTGGCGCAGGGTCGCGAAGGCGAGCGCGCGCATCACCGTGGACAGGGGCGGGACGGAAGAACCGGGCGGGAAGACATCAGGCATCGTCGATCACCTCGCGCGACAGTATAGCCCCCGAAACGGGAGCCGCGCGGGTCGTCGGGACCAGCTCGGCCCCGACTTCGACATGAAGGCTGGATAGGCGCATTCCGCTCCCCGAGGGTGACGAATATGGGGCGGCGGGCCATCGAGGCAGGGACCGAGGCGGATATGGCGGCGGAGCAAGGCGGGCTGGACGAGACGGCGGGGCCGGTGCGCAGGATCGGCGCGCGGATCGCCCGTGTCCCGCGCCTTGCCTTGCGCGGGCTCATCCTCGTCTATCGCTACACCTTCTCCGCCTTCATGGGCCGGCAGTGCCGCTATCTGCCCACCTGCTCGGAATATGCGGAAGAGGCGGTGATGCGGCACGGCGCGCTGCCCGGCGCGGTGATGGCCACCGCCCGCATCTGCCGCTGCAATCCCTGGGGCGGGCATGGCTATGACCCGGTGCCGAAGTGCCTGCCCACGGGCGGGCGCTGGTACAAGCCGTGGGGCTACGGCATCTGGCGCACGCCGAAGGCGCCGGACGCGGAAGACTAGCCTCCGCGCGCTGAGCCGTCAGTTCCGGCGCACCGCCGTGGGCATGGGCGTCGCGGGCGCCACCGGGGTGGGCGCGGCGGCCGGGGCGGTCTGTGCCGCTGCCGGGGCGGGCTTTGCCGCGGCGCCGGCGTCGGTCATCTTCACCTCGGCCTCCTTGAACATGCGCTCCAGCGCCGCCAGCCGCTCGGCCGAGCGGGGCGAGAGGGTCACCGGCCGCTCGCTGTCGGCGAGGCCGGGCACGTTCAGGGTTACGGGCGGCTCGTCGAGCTTGGGGATGGGCGTGGTGACACCGGGGATCGGCTTGATCTCGATGCCCTGGTGGGCATAGGCCATCACCTTCTGCCAGGTCATGGCGGGCAGGGTGCCGCCGGTCATCTTGTTCATCACGGCATAGTCGTCATTGCCGAACCACACGCCGCAGACATAGTTGCCGGTGAAGCCCATGAACCAGGCGTCGCGGTAGGCATTGGTGGTACCGGTCTTGCCCGCCACCTTGGCGTTGGGCAGGCGGGCGCGGCGGCCGGTGCCGTTCTCCACCACGTTGTTCATCATGTCGTTGATGTCGTAGAGCGCCTGCTGCGGGATGATCTGGACGGGCTTTGGCGCGTCGCGGTCGAAGCGCCAGATCACGTCGCCATTGCCGATGCGCATCTCCACCACGGCGTGGGGATAGACGCTCTTGCCGCCGTTCGCGAACACCGAATAGGCGGTGGTCGCGTCGAACAGCGTCACCTCGGCTGCGCCCAGCGGCAGCGGCGCGGAGATGGGCAGCGGGGTGCGGATGCCCATCTGGTGGGCGAGGTCCACGATCTTCTTGCGGCCGAACTTCTCCGCGAGACGCACTGCCACCGTGTTCAGCGAATGCTGGAGCGCGGTCTTGAGCGTGATGGAGCCCATGTAGGAGCGGCCGTAGTTCTGCGGGCACCAGTTGCCGAGGCAGATGGGGGCGTCCTGCACGATGGTGTTCGGCCGGTAGCCGTTCATCAGCGCCACCGTGTAGACGTAGGGCTTGAACGAGGAGCCGGGCTGCCTGAGCGCATCGGTGGCGCGGTTGAACTGGCTCTCGCCATAGTCCCGCCCGCCCACCAGCGCGCGCAGCGTGCCGTTGGGCTCCATCACCACGATGGACCCCTGCTTGACCTTGTAGTCGCGGCCGAACTCGTTGAGCGACGATTCCAGCGCCGCATCCGCCACCTTCTGGATGTTGGGGTCGAGGCCAGTGCGGACGATGAAGTTGCGCTCGATGACGGAGGGCGGCAGCTGGTCCACCAGCTTCTTCACCTCGCCGAAAGCGTAGTCGAGATAGAAGTCCGGCACCTCGTCGTCGCGGCGGTCCACCGGCGTCGCCGGGTTGCGCCGCGCACCGAACACCTGGCCTTCCGTCATGAAGCCGGCCTCGACCAGATTGTCGAGCACGGTGGAGGCGCGGGCGCGGGCGGCGGGCAGATTGATGTGCGGGGCGTATTTCGACGGCGCCTTGAACAGGCCGGCGAGCATGGCCGCCTCTGCGAGGTTCACCTCCTTCACCGACTTGCCGAAATAATAGCGCGCCGCCGCATCCACGCCGTAGGCGCCGCCGCCGAGATAGGCGCGGTCGAGGTACAGCTTCAGGATCTGGCTCTTGGAGAGGCGCGCTTCCAGCCAGATGGCGAGGAAGGCTTCCTTGATCTTGCGCTCGATGGTGCGTTCGTTGGACAGGAACAGGTTCTTGGCGAGCTGCTGGGTGAGCGAGGAGCCACCCTGCCGCACGCCGCCCGCCTTGGCATTGGTGACGAGGGCGCGGGCCGTGCCGGCGACGTCGATGCCCCAATGCTCGTAGAAGCGCCGGTCCTCGGTGGCGAGCGTCGCCTTGATGAGGTTGTCCGGGATGTCTTCCAGCGGGATGGTGTCGTTCTGCTTGACGCCGCGCTCGCCGATGGAATTGCCGTAGCGGTCGAGGAAGGTGACGGCGAGCTCGGTGCGCTTCAGCCAGTCGTCGGAGGTCTCGCGAAAGGCCGGCATGGCGAGCGCCAGCATGACCATGGCGCCGGCGACGCCCAGGGTGAAGCCTTCCGAGGCCGCGCCGATGGCCCAGCGCCCCACGCCCGTGACGTTGAACCGCTCGGTGAAGGCGGCATAGGCGGAGAGGATATTGCGCGTGCGGGCACCGAGGCTGAACAGCGAGCTGTCCAGCAGCGCGTCGAAATCGAGCATCAGCCCGCGCAGGCGCTCGAGAAGGGAAGGACGCTTGCGCTCGGTCACGGTGCGGGCTCTGGTCTTTCTCAACGATGGCCCGATGGCGCCCCCGCGCCGCGACCGGACCTCTGCCCTATATAGCGTCCCCCGGCGGCGCGCGCGAGCGTTTGCCTAAGGAGCGCGTTCCTGATCGGTTGAGCAATCCTAATGCCCCCGATAAAGTTGCAGTGCTTAGCTGAGAAGCTCTGCCAATGAGACACTGCTCATGACAAAACTCGAACAACAGTTTGATCAAGCAATGTTCGATATTTATCGCCGAGCCAAACAGGAGGCTGGCTATAATGCGACGCTTTTTCTCCAGATGATTTCCGATCGGAAAGGGCTTCGCACGGCAAAGACATTAATAAATGCAGAAAAGCCGTCAGATGGTTATACGGCATTGTATCTGAAGGGGCGTTTGGATCTAACGGTCGAAGCTGTGGTGGTCGAAAATGAATGCTGGCACCCGCTTTTTCTCGACATCGAAATTGAGCGCGCCCGCAAGAGACTCCGAGACTACCGCTATGAGCCTCGGCTACGACAATCGGGACCGTAAATCGGTACGGCGTCGGCTTCTCGATTCGGCTTTCAGAATGGCGTGAACGAGCGCGGCCGGTTCAGCCACAGGGGCTCGGGCACGTAGGGCGGGGCCGGCATCCACAGGATGGCCTGCTCCTGCGCAGCGGCGATCTGTGCCCGGCTCATCTTGGTGCGGACCGCATCGCGGATGCGGGTGAAGGTGTCGCGCTCCTGCTTGCCGGCGCGGGCGGCGGCGAGGATCAGCCATTTCTGCGAGAGCACCACGTCGATGGGCACGCCGCGCCCCTTATCGTAGGCGAGGCCGAGCAGGTATTGCGCGGTGGGGTCGCCCTGCTCGGCGGCGCAGCCGTACCACTGGGCGGCGACCACGAAATCCTGCGGCACGCCTTTCCCGTTCTCATAGAGATAGCCAACCATCCCCTGCGCCTTGGCATCCCCCTGCCACGCGAGGGGGATGAGCAGCGCGGCGGCGGTCACATAGTCGCCCTTGGCATAGGCCGCATAGGCGCGAGACTGGGTGCCGTCCTTGCTTCCCGCGAGGGCCGGCCCGGTGAAGGCCAACGCCAGAGCCAGCGTCAGCGCACCTGCGATGCGGCGGAGTGGGGCGGGGCGCGAAGTCTCTTCCGGGCGCAAGGTCTCTTCCAGAGGCATGGGTCAGCTCGCCTTGAGGAGGAGGGCGTCGATCATGAAGGCGATCCACACTGCCGGCGCGAGGAACAGGCCGAACGGCAGGCGCCCGTCGAAGCGCAGCGCCCGGCCCGTGGCGCGGCGGCGCAGGGCATAGGCGAGGAGCGCGGACAAGGCGGCGATCTCTATGGCAATGGGGATGGCCGTCACGTCCAGCCACACGCCCGCCAGCACCGCGAGCTTCACATCGCCGAGGCCGAGGCCGTCGCGCCCGCGCAGCGCCCGATATCCCGTGCGCAGGCCGAGGAAGAGCAGGCCGAGGAGGAGGCCGCGGATGCCCGCAGCGATCAGCCCCTCCGCCACGTCGTCGGCGGCGAGGGCGACATAGGCGAGGCCGAGGGCGATGCCGGCGGCGTTGAGGGCATCGGGAATGAGGAAGTGCCGCGCATCGATGACGGCGATGGCCGCCAGCACCGGCACCAGGGCGGCGAGGGGCAGGCCGGCGGGAAGTCCCGCCACCGCGAGGCTCGCGCCCATGGCGGCGAGGCAGAGAGCGGCAAGCGCCACCGTCTCGGCCCGGCTGCCGGCGCGCGGCTGGATGCCGAGGCCTTTGGCGACGGGGGCGCGCGGCGTCGGCTCGACCATCGGTTCGCCCGCTGCGGCGTCGGCCATGGCGGGCCTCACCGGTTGATGAGCGGCTGGGGGCCGCCCGGCAGCACGCCCACCGAGCCCTTGAGCTTGGCGCGCAATTCTTCCGCCACCGTGTGGGCATCCATGTTGTCGCGGATGATCTGGGGGCGGATGAAGATGATCAGCTCGGTGCGCTTTACCGTCGTGTCCTTGTGGGCGAAGGCATCGCCCACGCCCGGGATCTGGTCCAGCACCGGTACGCCCTGGCGCACGCCGTCGCTGCGCTCGCTGATGAGGCCGGCGAGCAGCACGGTCTGCCCGCTGGTCACGGCGATGGTGCTCTTGACACGGCGCTGGGAGACGGTGGGCGTCAGGTTCGAGCCTTCGCTGGCGCTGCCGTTGGCGGTCGGCTGCTTGGTCACGTTGCTGATCTCCTGCTCGATATCGAGCCGGACCTGCCCGTTCACGTTCACCCGCGGCGTCACATGCAGGATGATGCCGGTATTCTTGTATTCGATGGTGTTCACCACCGTGTTGGACGAGGTGAGCACGGTGGCGCTGCCGGTGGAGACCGGCACCTCGTCGCCCACCTGAAGGGTCGCCTTCTGGTTGTCCACCACCACCACGGAGGGATTGGACAGCACCTTCACGTCGGTGACGGTGTGCAGGGCGTCGAGGATCATCTTCGGCTGGTTCTCGCGGCCGATCAGCAGGTTGAAGCCGGGCAGAACGCGGTTGATGGCCTGATTGGTGATCTCGCTGGACAGCGTGTTCACCGCCGAGCCGTTGTTGCGGCCGAGGCCCAGATCCTTGCTGGTGAGGAAGAACTGCACGCCATAGGCGAGCTGGTCGTTCAGCGTCACCTCGGCCACGGTCGCCTCGATGGCCACCTGCAATTGCGGCTGGTCGAGCTGGAGCAGGGTGCGCTCGATGATCCGGTAGTTCTCCTGGCTCGCATAGATGAGCAGGGAGTTGTTCACCTGATCGGCGGTGATCCGCACGCCCGAGAGCAACGCACCGCCGCCGCCAGAGGGGCCGGAGCCGGAACCGCCCTGCAGCTCGTTGTCGGTCTCGCCCCGGTTCACGGGCTGGGCATTCTGGCCCTGGTTCTGCGGCGGCGTCTGGCCGAGGCGCTGCTGCACGGACATGGGACCGTTCGAGCCGCCGCCGTTGGACGATGCCGAGGTGCCGGAGCCCGGCGCGATCTGGTTGGAGGCCTGATCCAGCCCCTGCGAGGAGGTGCCGTTGAACAGCTCGTTCAGCACCCGCGCCGTCTGCCGGGCCTCGCCGTAGCGCAGGCGATAGACGCGCACGCCCACCGAGCTGTCCGAGCGGTCGAGGCGCTCGATCCAGGTGGCTGCGGTGCGCAGCAGGTCCGGCTTCTTGGCCACCACCATCACCGAATTCATCCGGTTGATGGCCTGGAACTTCACCATCTTGTGGCTCAGCCCGCCCTCGCCGGCATCAAGCAGCGTCTCCAGCTCGGTGATGAGCGGTTCCGGCGCGCTGTTGCGCAGCGGGTAGATGCCCACAGACTGGCCGCGCATCCAGTCGGCATCGAACGAGAGGGCGGTGTTGATGGCCGCCTGCCGCTCCTGCGCCGTGCCCTGGATGAGCAGGACGTTGCGGCCCGGGTCCACCCGCACCATGCCGGCCCGGGTGGCGAAGCTGTCGATGACCGGCATCAGGGTCTCGGCCGAGACATACCGCAGCGGCACCACGGAGACGCCATAGCCGGGCTCCGGCCGGGAGGTGCCCACATCGGTGGCGCCGGAGCCGGCGGCCTCGGTCAGCGGCATCAGCTGATAGCCAGAGGAGTCCTTCACGAGCGCGATGCCATTGGCGCGCAGCGCGCTCTCCAGCACATAGGCGAGATCGGTACGGGCCACCGGGCGCGCCGAGGACAGGCTGATGGTGCCCTGCACCCTCGGGTCGATGATGACGTTGGCGCCGAGGATGTCGGTGAGCACCACCTTGGCGACGGTGGTCACCGGCGTATTCTCGAAGTTGAGATCGTATCCGCCGTCAGCTCCGCGTTGCGCGGTGCCCGCCGCGCCGACCGTCGTCGGGTCCGCCACCGGCTGCGCGCCGGGGGTGGCGAAATATTCGATGGGCTGACGATTGTCGGACGGCTGTTGCGGCTGCGCCACAGGCTGCATGGGCTTGGGCGACAGGTCGATGTTGCGGACCTGGTCGAATGTGCTCTGGGGCTTGGTGTCGTCCATGATGCCCGAGCAGCCGGACAGGATCGCGGCGAAGAGGATCGCGCACGTCAATACGAGAGTGCCCGGTCGTGGGCTCGACCGGCCGCGCCAATCCTCAATCACGCATCACCTGAATACTTCCGAACGCAAGAGCCGCGGAATCCGAGAGCCGCTACAAGGGCCGCCGGTCGCAGGAGATGGCCAGACGACCCTTGGCGCGCCTCTCTTAGCGACAGCATGTGACGGATATATAAGGGTTGACGGGCAGTGCTGCCAAGCTTCAGTTAGCTGGCTATCGCCGGTTCGCAGCCGTGTCCGGATGTCGTGACATTGTCATCACGGTGACGCGCGAGCGTCACGAGAGGCGGGAATACCAAGCCGGCCGCCGGGTGCTCCGTGTCGGCAGCCTGCTCCGGGCCGACGGCGGACCCGCAAATTGCTTTCCGGGGGCAACCTTCGCCGATGATGCGGCCCATGTTAATAGCAGCCAAGGTCCAGCTGTAGAATAGCGCCGCTGGATTGTACTGCTGGATTTGAATGCTGGCTTTCGGGGGCGCGGGCATGAGCGGGCAGGGGGGCGGCGATTTCCTGAGCTTCCTCGCCGCGAGCGGGCTGGCGCATCCCGCCGGGTCCGGAACGGCCGGCACGCAGGCCCGTCCGCTACGTCAGGTGTGGGAGGCGAGTGAGCTGACCGCCAACGATTTCGCCGATGAGGTGGCCCGCTTCTATCGCCTGCCGCGCATCGCCCTGCCGGAGCTGATGGCGGCGCCCTCCCTCGTCTCGCACTTCACCCCACGCTTCCTGCGCGAGATGACGGTTCTGCCCTTCCGCGCGCCGGACGGCACAGCCTGCCTCGCCGTCGGCGATCCCACCGACGAGACGGTGGTGCGCGCGGCGGAGATCGTGCTGGGGGGCAAGGTGACGCTCGTCGTCGCCTCCTTCGAGGACATCGCCACCGCGCTTGCCGAACGGCTGGGCGCCGATGAAGCCGCCGCCCGCGAGGCCGCCGGCCCCGTCACGGCGCGGGCCGAGGACGACATCGACAGTTTGCGCGACCTCGCCTCCGGCGCGCCGGTGGTGCGGGCGGTGAACGACCTGTTCGACAAGGCCATGGAGCTGCGCGCCAGCGACATCCACATCGGCCCGTTCCGCACCGGCCTTGAGGTGCGCCTGCGCATCGACGGCATGCTGCGGCCCATCCATGCGCTGGCCGATGTGCTGCCGCAGGCGGTCATCTCGCGCATCAAGATCCTCGCCGGCCTCGACATCGCCGAGCGCCGCCTGCCGCAGGACGGCGCCGCGCGCCTCAAGCTCGGGCGGGACGAGATCGACGTGCGCGTCGCCATCATGCCCACCCAGCACGGGGAAAGCGCGGTCATCCGCCTTCTGGCGCGCGATCGCGGTGTGCTCACGGTGGACAAGCTCGGCCTCGCCCCCCACGACCGCGAGACGCTCATGAAGCTGCTCGCGCTGCCCCACGGCATGGTGGTCGTCACCGGCCCCACCGGCTCGGGCAAGACGACCACGCTCGCCACCATCCTGTCGGTGCTCAACGAGCCCACGCGCAAGATCCTCACCATCGAGGACCCGGTGGAATACGAGATCCGCGGCGTGTTCCAGTCGCAGGTGAGGCCCCAGATCGGGCTCACCTTCGCGGCGGCGCTGCGCTCCTTCCTGCGGCAGGACCCGGACGTCATCATGGTGGGCGAGGTGCGCGACCCGGAGACGGCGCACATCGCCGTCCATGCCGCGCTCACCGGCCATCTGGTGCTCACCACGCTCCACACCGACACCGCCGCCGCCTCGGTGCCGCGCCTGCTCGACCTCGGGGTGGAGGGCTTCCTGCTGAAGTCCACTTTGCGTGCGGTGATTGCCCAGCGCCTCGTCCGCCAGCTGTGCGAGCGCTGCAAGCGGCCGCACACCCTGTCCGCCACCGACGTGCGGGACGATCCGCGCTATGTGGCCCTCGGCCTCAAGGCGGGGGAGACGGTGTACGAGCCGGTCGGCTGCGAGCGCTGCGGCGGGGCGGGCTATCGCGGGCGTATCGGCGTGTTCGAGGTGCTGACCCTCTCGGACGACATCCGCGAGATGATCGACCGCCATGCCGGCGCCGCGGCCCTCGACCGCGCCGCCATCGCTGGCGGCATGACCACCATGCTGGACGACGGCGTCGCCAAATGCCGCGCCGGCCTCACCTCGGCCGCCGAGGTGCTGCGCGTGACCACGGTGCGCTGAGCTGATGGCCACCTTCTCCTATCGGGCGCTGACCCAGGCCGGGCAGATCGTGAGCGGTGAGATCGCCGCCCCCACCGAGGCCGAGGTGCGCCGCCGCATCGAATTCCTCGGCCTCGTACCGGTGGAGACGACGCCGCTGAAGGAGAAGAAGGAGAGCGCCTTCGGCTTCTCCTTCGGCGCGCCCAAGGCTGAGGATGTCACCCTCTTCACCCGCGACCTCGCTTTGCTGCTGCGCGCGGGCGCGCGGCTCGACGAGGCGCTGGAATTGCTCACCGGTGACACCGATCTCGGCCGCATGCGCACTGTCGCCCGCAAGATCCGCGCGGACGTGCTGGCCGGCGAGAGCCTCGCCGAGGCGCTGGCGTCCCATCCCTCGCTGTTCCCGCCGGTTTATGTGGCGCTGGTCAGGGTGGGCGAGGCCTCCGGCACCGTGGACCGGATGCTGGAACTGGTCGCCGCCGAGCGGCAGCGGGCCGAGGAGCTGCGCCGCAAGGTGGTGTCGGCGCTGCAATATCCCGCCTTCGTGCTGGTCGCGGCGGGCGGCGTGCTCGTCTTCTTCCTCATGTTCGTGATGCCGCAATTCTCCTCCGTGCTGCGCGACATGGGGGCGAAGCTCGACCCCATGGTGCAGGTGCTGCTGGACCTGTCGGACGGCCTTCAGGCCCACGCCGCCGCGGTGGGCGTCGCGGCGGTGGTGCTGCCGGCTCTCGCTTTCCTCGCTCTGCGACGGAAAGAGGTGCGCGGGGCGGTGACGGGCACGCTCTCCAAGCTGCCGTTGGTGCGCACGGTGCTGCTGTTCCGCCGCTCGGCCGTGTTCTGCCGCAACCTCTCCATCCTGCTCGGCAACGGCGTGACGTTGACCGCCGCGCTGCGCATCATCGTGGACGTGATGGCGGCGGGGGAGGAAGCCTCCGTCTGGGCCAAGGCGGCGGACCGGGTGCGCCATGGCGGGCGGCTGTCGGACGCCTTCGCCGAGGGCGACGTGCTGCCCCCCATGGCCATCCGCATGCTGCGCCTCGGCGAGGAGACCGGCCAATTGGCCCTGCTCTCCGGCCGCATCGCCGATTTCTACGAGGAAAAGCTCCAGCGCGCCCTCGCCAGGGTGGTCGCGGTCATCGGCCCGGCCGCCATCGTCACCATCTCGGTGGTGGTGGGCGGGCTCATCGTCTCGGTCATGACCGCGTTGCTGTCGGTCAGCCAAAGCATCGGGTGACGAAACGTGATTGAAGGTCCCGCCCCCATGACGGCCAACACTGCCCCCTCCCGCTCTCGCCGCCGGAAAAAGGAAGGCGGCTACACGCTGGTGGAGCTGCTGGTGGTCATCACCATCATCGGCCTCATCGTCGCCCTAGTGGGGCCGCGGGTGCTCGGCTATCTCGGCGACAGCAAGGTGAAGACGGCGAAGATCCAGATCCAGGGCTTCTCCAGCGCCCTCGACCTCTTCTATCTCGACGCCGGCCGCTATCCCTCTTCGTCCGAAGGGCTGAACGCGCTGGTGCAGCGGCCGGGCAACGTCTCCACCTGGAACGGGCCGTATCTCAAGGGTGGCACGGTGCCGGTCGATCCCTGGGGCAAGGCCTACATCTATCGCGCGCCCGGCCAGCACGGGCCGTTCGACATCGTCTCCCTCGGCTCCGACGGGCAGGAGGGCGGCACCGGCAACGCCGCCGACATCACGAGCTGGGCGCGCTGAGGCGGGGCGAGGCGGATGGCACGCGAGCGGGAGCGCAGGCGCGATCATGAGGCGGGGTTCACCCTGCTGGAGGTCGTCTGCGCCCTCGCCATCGTCGCCGCGCTCGCGACCCTCGCGCTGCCACGCCTTGCGCCCGGCACTTCGCGGGCGAAGCTGGAATCCCTCGCGGTCGAAGCCGCCGCGCTGCTGAAGGCCGACCGCGCCGCCGCCATCCGCCGGGGCGTGCCGGTGGCCACGTCGGTGGATACGGCCGGCCGGCGCATCACCTCCGGCGCGGCTGGGCGGGTGGTGCGCGTGCCCGGCGACGTGCAGATGGACACGGTGCTGCCCGCGACCTGCGACGGAAGGCCGGCCCGCGCCTCGGTGGAGTTCTTTCCCTCCGGCCTTTCCTGCGGCGGCGTGGTGGCCATGCTCAAGGGCGGGGCGGGCTATGAGGTGCGGGTGAACTGGCTCACCGGAGGCGTCGAGATTGTCCCCCGTGGCCGCTCCTGATCTGCGCGCGCGGCGCGGCGCCGCCGGCTTCACCCTCATCGAAGTGCTGGTGGCGCTGGCGGTGGTGGCCGCCTCCCTCGGCGCCATCGCCATGGTGGCGGGCAGCAGCATCCGCGGCACGCGGGCGCTGGAGCGGCGGGTGGCGCTGCTCCAGACCGCCCGTGCGGTGGAGACGGGCATTCCCGGCCGCGATCTCCTCCAGCCCGGCCGCACCGAGGGCGAGATCGCCGGCCATCGCTGGCAGATGGACGTGCAGCCGCTCAAGATCGCCGGCCTGCCGGAAACCGGCCCCTGGACGCCGCTCGATGTCCGCATCCGCGTGCGCGGTCCCGGCGGCGAGATGGTGGCGCTGGAGACCGTGCGCATCGTGCGGAGCCAGCCGCAATGAGCGCGCTCGCATCGTCGCGCCGCCGTAGCGCCGGCTTCAGCCTCATCGAGATTCTGGTGGCGATGACGCTCACCGGCCTCGTGCTCGCGGCCATCGCCATGGTGACGGCGAAATGGCTGCCGGCCTGGCAGCGCGGGCTCGGGCGGGTGCAGCAGAGCGAGCTCGTCGCCCTCGCCCTCGACCGCATGGCCGCGGACCTTTCCGCCGCTGCCGTCCTGCCCGTCGTTCGTGGCGGGGCGAAGCCGCTGTTCGACGGATCGTCCGAGCGCGTCGTCTTCGTGCGCGAGGTGCTCGCCCCCGGCGCGGCGCGCGGGCTGGAGATCGTCGAACTGGCCCCGGTGCCGGACGGGCGCGGCGTCGCCATGGTCCGCCGCACCGCGCCCTATGCGCCGCAGGCCGAGGCCGGAGGCCTGCCGCCCTTCGGCGCCCCGGTGCGGCTGCTGCGCCCGCCGACCCGCGTCACCTTCTCCTATGCCGGACGCGACGGGGTGTGGCACGACGCATGGCGCGGCGAGGAGGAGCTGCCGCGCGCGGTGCGCATGGTGGTGCGCGAGGGCGGGCGGACCACCGCCGCATCCACCGCCGTCTCCATCCGCTCCGATGTGCCGGCCTTCTGTGCCGCCGATGTCACCAAGCCGGTCTGCGGATCATCCGTCGGTTTCAGTGGAGCGCGCGCGAAAGCCGTCTCGGGTGCCGGGGGAAATAGCGGGGGGGCCGCGCAATGACGGGCGCCTGCCTCAACGCCCGGCGCGGGACGGAGCGCGGCTTCATTCTGGTGACGGTGCTGTGGATTCTCGCGGCGCTCGCCGCCTTCACCGCGGTCTATGCGGTCTATGTGTCCGACACGGCGTCCGCCTCCGCGGTGCGGACGGAGACGCTGCGCGCGGACGGGCTGGTGGTCGCGGCGGTGGAGCTGGCGGCGCTGCGCATTCTCTCCGTGCCGGCGCAGGACCGGCCCATCAGCGGCGAGGTGCGGTTCCGCATGGGCGAGGCCAACGTCTCCGCCCGCTTCGCCGACGAGGCCGCCCGCATCGATCTCAACTCGGCCGCGCCCGCTGTGCTGGCCGGCCTGTTCCAGGTGCTCGGCGTGCCCGAGCAGACGGCGAAAACCTACGCCGCGAGCATCGCCGCCTGGCGGACCCCGCCCCGGGGCAGCAGCGCCGGCGCGGGCGGCGCGACTTCAGCCGGCAAGACGTCCGCTCTGGGCGACGATGAGGCCGCGAAAGGGCAGGGCGCTTTCGCCCATGCGGCGGAGCTGGCCCGCGTGCCCGGCCTGCCGGCCGATGTGGTCGCGGCGGCGCTGCCTCATCTCACGGTCTATGTCGGGCGGCGGGAGGTCAATCCCGAACTGGCGGGGTCGGTGGTGCGGGCGGCGCTGGCGAAGGCGGGGCAGGGGATGAACGATATCGACAACGCCACGTTCGCGACGGCCGGCGAGACCTCCGGCGAGGACAAGGCAGGCGGCGACAAGGCAGGCGGCGACGGAAACGCCATCGCCGGCGCCTCCGGCCTCACCACGGTGGCCGGCGACACAGCACGCGTGACGGTGCGCGTCGCCTTCGACAATGGCCGCAAGCAGGGCGCCGAAGCGGTGATCCTGCTGCGGGATTTCGGGATGGACCCCTACCGCGTGCTCCTCTGGCGCGACCTCTCCTGGCGCGAGCTGGCCGACCTGGATGCGGCGCCCGCCGCGCGGCGCAAGACGACGGGAGGACAGCCATGAGCATGATGCCCGGCGCGCCCGACGCGTCTCTGGTGACGCGCTTCATCGATGGCTTCTCGGCCTTCATCGACCTGACGGCGACGGCCGTGGACACTGCCATCGCCAGCGGCCGGGCGCGCCTCGGCCGGCTGCGCGCGGTGCGCATCGAGGAGGGGGAGGACGGCGCCTTCCACCTGCCCGGCGTTGCTCCGTTCCATCCCGATTCCGGTGACATGGCGCGCGCCGTGCCGCCGGGGGTGACGGCCGCATTGAAGGGCCGGGAGGTGGAGCTGGCGCTTGATCCCGCCCGCTTCCTGTTCCGCCCGCTCGATCTGCCCGAGGGGGCGAGGCCCTATCTCGACGGCATCGTGCGGGCGCAGATCGACCGGCTCACGCCGTGGAGCGCCGCCGAGGCCGCCTTCGGCTGGACGGCGCCCGAGCCCCTCGGCGACGGCCGCATCCGCCTGATGGTGGCCGCCACCCCGCGTGCCCGTCTCGCGCCCGCCCTCGATGCGCTCAAGGGACTGGGCGTGGGCCATCTTCTGCTGACCACCCGCCAAGGGGAAGGCGCGCCGATCATCGTCCACGCCGGTGCATCGGGTGAAGGCGCGGGCACCGCGCGGCTCAAACAGGTGCTGCTCGGCGTGCTTGCGGCTGCGGCCCTTGCGGCGACACTCGCCTCCGGCGTGTCCGGCTTCCTCGGCGGCAGCCTCGACGAGGAACAGCAGACGCTGGATCAGGCCATCGCGGCCCGCCGCCGCGCCATCGCCGCCGCCCGCGACGGGCTGGGCGCGGAGGGGGCCGCCCTGCGCGGTCTGGAGAAGGCGAAGCGGGAACATGCGCCCACCGTGCTCGTGCTGGAGGCGCTGTCGCAGGTGCTGCCGGACCATACCTATCTGACGGCGCTGACCATCCAGAACGGCAAGGTGGAGCTGACCGGCGTCTCGCGGGAGGCGCCCTCCCTCGTGCGGCTGCTGGAGGAGTCGAAGCACTTCTCCGCCGCCACCTTCGTCGCCCCCACCACCCGCCAGCCGGGGGATGCGGGCGAGCGCTTCCAGATCCAGGCCGACATCACTTTGCCGTTCGAGGTGAGCCAGTGACCCCCGCCGCGCCCGCCCGTTCCCGCCGCACGCTGGCGCTGGCCGCGCTCGGCTACGGTGCGCTGGTCGCGGTCCTGCTGGCCGTCGCGTTCGGCGAGGTGGCGGACATGCTCGCCAAGCGCGCGGCGGTGGCGGAGGCGCAGGACCTGCTCGACCGGCTGGAGGGGCGCAGGCCCCCGAGGCCCGGTGCCGCCGGTGCCGAGGAGCGCGGCTCCCCCTTCCTCGAAGGCGCGAGTGTGACGGTGGCCGGCGCCGCGCTGGCCGAGCGCGTCGCCGCCGCGGCCGATGCGGCCGGCGGGCATCTCGTCTCCTCCAGCGTGGAGCTGGGCGCCTCGCCGCTCGGCCCGGGCTTCGTGGCGGTGGCCGCGACCGTCGATATCGGGCAGGAGGATTTGCAGAACCTGCTATATGATATCGAGAGCGGCCAGCCCTTCCTGTTCATCGACCCGCTCGTGGTCCAGGCGCAGGGGCAGGGTGCCGCATTGGGGCAGCTGGACACCGAAGGGACCGAGGGACGGATGCAGGGGGATGGCGCGGAAGCACGGGGGCAGGAGGGGCGCATCCAGGTGATGCTGACCGTCCATGGCCGCTGGCGGGGGGCGCGATGATCGCCCCAGCTCAGACCCCTGCGCGCCCTTTGCCCGCGCGCCGTTTCCGCTGTCTCCCCCTCGTCGTGGCGGGCCTGATCGTCGGCATTGCGGCGGCCTCGGCCGAGGTGGAAGCCCCCGCGCCGCAGGTGGACTTCCTTGTCCCCGGCCAGCCCTCCACCCGCGGCGCGACGGCTCCGGCCGATCGCGAGTGGGGAAATCCCCTGTGGACCGTTCCCATCGAAAGCCTCTCGGCGACCCGCGATCGCCCGCTGTTCACGCCATCCCGCCGTCCGCCCGAGCAGCCGGTCGCCCTCGCACCGCCGCCGCCGCCCTCCGCTCCTCCGGCTGCCGTCTCGCCACGGCCGCAACTGGCGCTGATGGGCACGGTCGTCAGCACGGCGGGCAGCATCGGCATTTTCACCGATCAGGCGAGCGGGCAGATCGTGCGCCTGAAGGTGGGCGATGCCCATGGCGGCTGGACCCTGCGCAGCGTCGGCCCGCGCGACGCGGTGCTGCACACGGGCGCCGACACCGTGACGCTCGCCCTCCCGGTCCCCGGCAAGGGTAGTCCCCAGCCGCCGCGCGGGTCCGAAGGTCCGTTCGCCGCCGCGCAGGTGGGCGGGGCGAAGCCCGTGGCCGGGCAGGTGGTGGTGCCGCGCCGCACCAGGCCGTCGCCGGCGGATCTCGATTCCAGCCACTGAGAGGCCGGCGCGTTTAGACGACCGAAACGTCATCGTCGGGTCATGGCCCATGGGGAAAGTGCGCCGTCTTCCCGTCTCGCGCACATCGGCCGGCCTGTCGTGACCCAGCTCATCGGACTTTTTCCCACCCCCGTGATGCGCGTCGAGGGCCTCATCGGCCCCGCCGACGTGGAGGCGCTCGCGGCCGAGGTGGCGGACCGCACCTCCCTCACCAACGCCTATTCGGACCTCCTCTCCCACACCCCGGTGGCGGGCGACCAGTCCGACACGCTGCTATCGCGGCTCGGCGCGCTGGTGCTGCCCAAGGTGGCGGAATTCGGCGAGGTGCTGTTCGGCGAGGCGCTGAGCTGGCAGATCAAGGAAATCTGGGTGAACGTGCTGGAGCCGGGCGGCCATCAGGCCATCCACACCCACGCCAACAGCTTCATTTCCGGCGTGGTCTACCTGACGGAGGCGCACCCCTCCGCCAACATCGTCTTCCACAAGGCCATCGGCGGCAGCGGCTTCATCTTCGGCAACACCAATCCCGGCGCGCGCATCAACGCCTTCAACGGCGGCAAGTTCGCCATGCCGCAGACGGGTGCGGGCGACCTCGTGATGTTCCCGAGCTATCTGCTGCACGAGGTGCCGGTGAACAAGGGCGGGCGGCGCATCTCGGTGGCCTTCAATGCCATCCCCGACCGGCTCGATAATTTCGGCTACGCCATCCACTTCTCGTGAACGCAAGCCTTTTCAGGGAGAGGGCGATGCGCCTTCATGCAGCAATCGCGGTGCTCTTCTTCGCAAGCCTTGCGGCGACGGGGGCGCGGGCACAGTGCGCGTTCGACCAGTCGGTGCCCAACGCCAACGAGGTGCTCACCGAGACCCAGCCGGAAGTCACCATCGACTTCACCGACGAGTTTCGGCTCGATGACGTGCGCGTGGTGAGTCTCGACGACAAGGCCGAATGGCCCACCGACTGGGCCCGCCCTGCCGAGGAAGTGCGCCAGACCGCGTTCCGCATGGCCAAGCCCCTGCCGCCCGGCAAGTATCTGGTGGAATGGAACGGCTATCTGCGCCGCCACCACCATGCGGATGGCGGCTCCATCGCCTTTACCGTGGCGAAGCCCGGCGAGATCCCGCCCGCTACGCCGGCGGTAGCTGAGCCAAGAGCCGCCGCGCGTCGGGGCGGCTCGGGTTCGCCCTATCCAATGCTTCTAGGAGCCGCCGGGCGCTCGAAGGATCAGTGACGGCGAGCTGGCGCGCCATGGCCAGCACGGGGGCGTAGGCGGCATCGAAATCCGGGCTGATGCGCACCAGCTCGATGAGTTGTGGCGCCAGCGTGCCGATGACGTCGCGCGGTCCCTTCGCCGCCAGCGCCCGGGCGCCCATGCCGATGTAGCCGTCGCGCGCTTTCCAGTAGGCGGCGAGGCGCGCCTGCGTGGCCGGATCGGTCCCTGCCAGCAGCGTCGGCGGCGTCGGATGAAGCGCCGCGAGGAGCGCCACCAGACGGTCGGCGGGCCGCTCGCTTGCGGCATAGGCGGTGCCCGGCGCGGAGGCCGTCACCACCGGCCGGTCATCGGTGTTCAGGGGGGCATTGCCGGCGAAGCGGGCGAGGTCCGCCGGGCCGGCGAGGTGGAGGCCGAACAGGGCGAAGCTGCCGTCGAGATCGACGGCCTTCAGCCCCGTCGCCAGCGCGCGGTCGCGCACCCGGCGCTCCACCCAGTCGGACGGGTAGGTCGCGGGCGTGCGGCGGCCGATGAGGGCAACGAGGGGCGTCTCCACGCTGAACTGGGCAAGCCACGCCGTCGTATCCGGGAACACGTCGAGGAAGGTGCGGACGATCACCTTCAGCGTTTCCATGTCCAGCTGGTGCAGAGGCAGCCACTGGCAGAACAGCCCATCCGGCGCGAGGCGGTCGCGGATGGCGGCGAAATGCTCGCGGGCATAGAGGGCGCCGGAGCCGTCCACGGAGGGGTGGTAGAGGTCGGCGACGATCACGTCATAGGGCGCGGTGCCGGCGCGCACGAAACGTCGGGCGTCGGCCACATGGATGCGGATGTCCGGGTTGCCGGCGAGGCGGGGCGGCGTGCGCTCGAAATAGGGGAAGCTCTCCACCACTTCGGGCACCAGCTCCACGCCCTCTATCCTGAGGCCGGGATGGTCTCCGGCAGCGGAGAGGGTCGCGCCGGTGCCGAGGCCGAGGAACAGCGCGCTGCGCGGGTTGGGATGCAGCAGCAGGGGGATGTGCGCCTGCCGGTGGTCCGAGCGCATGGAGGCGCTGCCGCCCATGCGAAAATGGTTGTTCACCTGAAGATGGCGGTCGCCGGCGGCATTGCGCACCACGCTCACCGCCGCCATCACGCCGTCGCGGTGCCATTCCAGCGCGCCGCCTTCCGGCACCTGCACGAATCGCAGGGAAACGGGCGCCAGCACCAGCGCCAGCGTCGCCGCGAGGGTCAGCCCGCCACCGGCCAGCGCGGCGCGGCTCCGGAGCGGCAGCGCCAGCACATAGGCGGCGGCGAGGAGCGCGAAGGCGTATTTCGCGCCCATCAGAGGCAGCAGGACAGGGCCGAACAGCATGGGCGCGAGCGCCGCACCGAGGGTATTGGCCGCAAGCCCCGGCCCGACGCCGCCGAGGCGGTCGGATGCGCGCTGGGCGAGCGCCGTGAACAGGGCGCCCATGGCGATGGTGGGCGGCAGGAAGGCCACGGCGGCCATGGCAAGTTCGGCGGAGAGACGCCCGGCCACCGTCACCGGCAACGCGGCCTTGAGGGACGAGAGAATCTGCCCCGACGCCCCGAGCAGCGCCGCGCCGGCGACGCAGGCGAGGGCGGTGAGGGTGACGAGGAGGACCACTGAGCCGTCCGCACCGGGCCCGCGAATGGACCGCCACCGGGCATAGAGGGTGGCGCCCAGCGCGGTGCCCGTGAGGTAGCAGGCCAGGAGCACGGCGAAGGTGTAGATGGTGTTTTCCAGAATCTGGCTCAGCACCCGCACCGTCAGCACCTCGTAGCCGATGCCGAGGAGGCCGGTGAGGAACAGGGGCGTCAGCACCGGGAGCGAGGCGGAGCCGGTCTCGGGCGCGCGAATCGGGCGTGCCGCCGCCTCTGAAGCCGAGTCGCGGGCCACGGCGAGCATGGCCACCGCGCAGACCGCATTCAGTACGGCGCACAGCACCAGCGTCGCGGAGAGGCCGAGCGCGGGAATGATGAGGAAGGCGGTGGCCAGCGTTCCCGCCACCGCGCCAAACGTGTTGGCCGCATAGACGTGCCCCACCGCCGCGCCTGAGGCGAGACGCGGCGCCAGCACGGCCTCCAGCGCCGGCAGGGTGGCGCCCATGGCCAGTGTCGCCGGCAGCAGCAGCACGAAGGGCAAAGCGAAGGCGACGGACCATTGCCGGAGCGCCGAGGCATCCACCGGCACCAGCGCGGGCACGAGGTCGCCGAACAGCGGCGTCGCGCCGATGAGAACCAGCGCCCACGCGCCGATCACCAGTTCGAGGCCGGCGTACCAGGCGGCCGGCCGGCGGCTCCCGGCGATGGCGCGGCCGAGCAGCAGGCTGCCCAGTGCGAGGCCGCCGAACAGGGCGGAGATGACCCCCAGCACCGCCACGAGTTCATGGCCGAGGCTGACCGCGAGCATCCGGGTCCAGACGATCTCGTAGCCGAGGCCGGCAAAGCCCGAGAGGGTCGCGACCAGCGCGATGGCGATGCCCGTGCGGGCGTTTCGGCCGAGCGTCAGGCGTTGCGGCGCGGCGGATTCGGGTTCCGAAGCCTGAACCTGGGACATGACAGAAACCGTTCCTGAAAGCGAAAGAAGCCGGAGGCCCGAAGGCCCCCGGCATCCGAAGGTCTCGCGCCGGCCGTGGCCGGCGCTTGTCTTTCGTCAGTTCACCATCACTTGGCGAAACTCACTTGGCGAACGTCATTTGGCGAGGGAGACCGCGAGCTTCTCGTTGGTCTCGACGAGGAGTTCCGGCTGGTCGGAGACGCGGATGAAGATGGGGTTCGTGTAGAACCACAGGTCCGACCACGCGGCCACGTCGTAGCTGGAGATCTTCTGGCCGTCGCGCACCACGAGGTGGGACGGGCAGGCGGCGTCGTTACAGGGCACGAAGGGACCCTGCGCGGCGTTTTCCGGATCCCAGTCGTTGAGCGGGTTGCCCTGGGCGTCCGTCTCGGCCGGCACGGAGGCCGGCAGGTTGGAGCCACGCACGCGGACGTACATGTTGTTCTGCACGTTCGGGATGGTGACGGTCATGGTGCGCTTGGTGCCGCGCGCCTTCCAGGTGGTCGGGCCGAAGGTGGCGATGATCGCCGCCGAGGCATTGGTGCCGGCGGTGTAGTTGGCGCTGCCGGGCGCCACGACGCCGGTCACGTCACCCTTGATGAACTGCACCTGGCGGAGCGTCGGCTTGTTGAGCGGCTCCTGGATGCCGATCTGGGCCAGCGACGGGTTGTTGAAGGTGTAGGGCGAGTAGTTCGGGTTCGTGGGGACATTGACCTCGAGGGTCAGCGTCACCGACTTGCCGCGCTTCACCACCAGCGTGTCACCCATGCCCGCCTTGGCGCCGAAGCCGGCCTTGGCGTTGTAGGTCAGCTCGCCGGTGATGAGGTCGCCCTGCACCGAGTAGACGTTGCCGGAGCGCACGCCGTCGACCACCACCTGCGGGCGCAGGGCCACATTCCGCTTGGGACGCGGGATGTAGAGCTTCTGGAACTCGCCCGGATAGAAGTCGTTGGTGGTGCCCTTCTCGTAGATGGAGAAGGCGCCGCGGTTGTGCCAGTCGGAGCTGGCGAAGAAGAACCAGTTGCGGCCTTCGCCCAGCATGGCGTCCCACACGCCGCCGATCTTGGCGGCATAGATGCCGGTGCCGCCGAAGGTGGTCACGCCCACCGAATCGCAGCCATTGCCGCAGAAGCCGGCGCGGTATTCGCCGCGGTTGTTCGACGCCTGGTGGCCGGGCTGGCTCTCGAAGCCCACCGCGACGGTCGGGCCGGCATTGTTGAAGTCGCGGAAGTGCTCGATGTTGAAGCCGTTGTTCTTGTCCGGATTGAACACGCCGGCGCGCTCCACGTGCGCGGGCACGTAGTAGCTGTCGAGCGGATAGTACTTCTGCAGCCACTGGACGGAGGGAACCGCCTTGGCGTCGTGGTTCTTCTGGCCCGAGCCGGAGCCGGAGGCGTTGGCCACCTTGCCTTCCCAGTTGTGGGTCGGCGCGCCCTTGCTGAAGTCCGAATCGGAGCGGTCGAAGCGGTATTCGAACTCGGCCACGGCGCTCGCGTTGCCGGTGTCCTTGTCCTTGTTCTTGTTGCCGAACAGGCCCTTCTTCTCGATGGCGTTCTGCGGCTTCTGATTGCCGATCACCGCCATGGAGGTGTGCTCGTGGCCGGGCACGTTGGTCTCGATGCCGGCATAGAGCATCGGCACGCCGGTTTCCTTGGCGAGGCGGACGAGCTCGGGGAAGATGATCTCTTCCGCGCTCTGCCAGCGCCACATGGAGCGGTGGCCCTGCGAGGTGGCGGTGTCGCCCTTGATGACCAGGCCCTGGACCTGATCGAAGAAGCGGCCCTTGCCGGTGGTGGAGCCGTCACCTTCCGGATCGTCCACGCGGCAGTCGCGCGGGCTGGAGCCGCCGTGATCGGCCGCGCCGAGCCATTCCAGGCCGTAGCTCTGGACCGCCTTCTTCACCATGGTCTCGACCGACGAGCGGCCGTCCGAGCACGGCGTGTGATTGTGGAAGTCGCCGGCCATGTAGCTGTCGGCGAACGCCTGCGTCGGCGCAAAAGCCGCTCCGCCGGCAACAACGAGGACCGACGCCCCCGCGATGAGCTGCTGTGTCAGCACCCCGCCCTTCATGCTCCAACCCCTAATTTCCCACGGACGCCAGTCCGCCCGTAGGGGCCTCCTAGCCGCGTTCTGTGACCGCGTGCTGAAGGTTCTGTGACGCCGGGGAAGGTGAGCCGGGAAACCTTGCGAGACCTTTCGGACCCTGCGTCCGCCGCAACGCTGTCATCAAGCCGACACCGGTCCGCCGCTAGGGGATGCGCCGTCAGCAGGCGTGGAAGCACGACGTGGCGGGGATGCGCTTTTTCGCGTCCCTGTGGGCGGGGGACGAGTCTTGACGTCATCGGGTTTGAATACGGGCGCGGATGCCCCGGCCGGCACCAGGAACAAGAGCCTCATCCGGCGGCTGATCGGCGAGCCGCTGCTTCAGTTCATGGTGCTCGGCACCATGATCTTCGCGGCCCATGCGGCGGTGACGCCGGCGATCCCGAAGGAAAAGCTCATCGAGGTCACCCCCGAGGTGCGCCAGAGCATCGTCGATGCCTTCAAGTCCACCCACGAGGGCCGCGAGCCGGGGGCGGACGAGTATCGCAAGCTGGTCGACGTGTGGGTCCTGAACGAGATCACCTTCCGCGAGGCGCTGGCGCAGGGCCTCGACAAGGGCGACGAGATGATCCGCGACCGCATCGTCCACAAGATGCGCCTGCTCATCTTCAACGGCGTCGAGGTCAAGGAGCCGACCCACGCCGAGCTCGAAGCTTGGTACGAGAAGCGCCGGGCGCAGTATGACGTGCCTGAGACCATCAGCTTCATCTCCGTGCCCTTCACCGGCCCGAACGCCGAGGCGGACGCCCGCGCGACGCTGGAGCAGATCGTCGCCGGCGAGGAAACCGAAGAGACCCAGAACCGCGCCCTCATCTTCGGCGAGCGGCCGCGCAAGTCGCTGGAGCCGTCGTTCGGCACGCCGTTCGTGGAGACGCTGGTGGCGCTGCCGCAGGGCGAGTGGCGGGTGGTCCCGTCCAAGGACGGCTGGAACGTGGTGCGGCTCGATGCCTATGCGCCCGGCCATCCGACCGACCTCGACGAGGTGTCCGCCCAGGTGGCCCTCGCGTGGAAGGACGAGCGCCGCCGCATCCTCGGCATCGCCGCGACCAAGGACTTGGGCAACGCCTACGTCATCCGGCGTGGTGAGCCATGATCGCCGGAGCCATAACGGCGCGAGCTCCCCGCGCCTTCCGGTCCGGCCTGCTCGCGGTCCTGGCGCTGTTCTGCGCGCTCCTCCTGCCGTCGCTGGCCGCGCGGGCGCATGAGGCGACCATGGCGGTCATCACCCTGCGCGAGATCGCGCCGGGCCGCTTCATCGGCCAGTGGACCATGCCGCCGGCGGACGTGACCCTGCAGCCCATCTTCCCCGCCCACTGCCAGTGGAACCCGCCCGAGCTGGTCTGCGGCGAGCGCGGGCTCACCGGCCGCCTCAGCTTCATGGGCCTCGGCAGCAAGCAGTCGGTGGCGACCATCCGGGTTGTCCCGCGCGAGGGGCCGGCCGTCGTCTACACGGTGAGCGCCGCCAAGCCGACCATGATGGTGGCGAGCGAACCCGGCACCAATCTCGCGGTGTGGGCCGATCTTGCCGACACCTACGTCAATCTCGGCATCGACCACATCCTGCGTGGCATCGACCACCTCCTGTTCGTGCTGGGCCTGATCTGGATCGTGAAGGGCGGCTGGCGGCTGGTGAAGACCATCACCGCCTTCACCGTGGGCCATTCCATCTCGCTCGCCGCCGCCACCTTCGGCTGGGTCGGCGTGCCGGAGCGGCCGCTCAATGCCGCCATCGCTCTCTCCATCGTCTTCGTGGGCGTGGAGATCGTGAAGCTGCAACGGGGCGAGCCGGGACTGACCGCGCGCTATCCCTGGATCGTCGCCTTTGCTTTCGGCCTCCTGCACGGCCTCGGCTTCGCCACGGCGCTGACGGCGCTCGGCATCCCGCAGGCGACGCTGCCCATCGCGCTGCTGTTCTTCAACGTGGGCGTCGAGATCGGCCAGCTGATGTTCGTCATGGCGGTGCTCGCCCTCATGTGGGCCCACCGGCAGGCTCAGGCGCTGCTGCCCCGCTGGGGCGCGGCCATCCCGGCCTATGTCATCGGCTCGGTCGCGTCGTTCTGGTTCCTCACCCGCATCTGACCCTGCCTGGGGCGCACACCTTGGAAGGACATTTGTCATGAAGTCCCACAGCCCGAACCCGGCGCTCGTCCTCGCCGGCCTTCTCGCCATGATTCCCCTGTCGCCGGCCCTCGCCCATACGGGCACGGGCACGCAGATCGGCCTTGAGAGCGGCTTTCTCCATCCGCTCTCCGGGGCGGACCACATCATCGCCATGGTGGCGGTGGGCCTGTGGGGCGCGCAACTCGGCAATCCGGCCATCTGGGTGCTGCCCATCACCTTCCCGCTGGTGATGGCGGTGGGCGGCCTGCTCGGCGTCATGGGCATCGACCTGCCCTTCGTCGAGCTTATGATCGCGCTGTCGGGCATCGCGCTCGGCGCCATGGTGGCCCTGAACATCCGCCCGCCGCTGTGGGTGGCGGCGACCATCGTCGGCGTGTTCGCCATCTTCCACGGCTATGCCCACGGCAAGGAGCTCCCGGATGCGGCCGATGCGGTGGCGTTCGCGGTGGGCTTCGTGGTGGCCACCGGCATGCTGCATCTTCTCGGCATTCTCATCGGCGTCGCGGTGCGCTGGGAGGCGGGAGCCAAGGCGGTGCGCGCCTGCGGCGCCGCCATCGGCTGCCTCGGCGTCTACTTCCTGCTCGGTGCCATCGGGATCATCGAATGACACGCCTTGCCCGTCGCGCCGGCATTGCCGGCGCGGTTGCCCTGGTTCGTCGCGCCGGCTCCGTCGGCGCGCTTGCTCTCGTCTTCGCGCTCACCCCCGGCCTCGCCCATGCCCATCTCGTGGACACGCGGCTCGGCGATTTCTATTCCGGCGCGCTGCACCCGCTGACGGATTTCGAGCAGGTGCTGCCCTGGCTTGCGCTGGCGGTGCTCGCCGCCTTCCAGGGGCCGCGCACGGCGCGCTGGGTGGTTCTGGTCTTCCCGCTGGCGCTGGCCGCCGGTGGCGCGCTGTCGCTGGTGCTGCCGCCGCCGCCGTTCGCGCCGGTGGCGGGCGTGACGCTGGTGGCGCTCACCGGCCTTGCAGTTGCCGCGCAGCTGAGGCTGCCGCTCGTCGCGCTGCTGGTGCTGGCGGTAGGCCTTGGCCTGCTGGACGGATACCAGAACGGCGCCGCCATGGTCGCTACCACGGACCAGTTCCTGTTCCTGTCCGGCGTGACGGTCATCGGCTACGCCTTCGTCACCCTCGCGCTCGGCTGCGCCATCGCCTTCCTCGCTGGCGTCGGCGGCTGGCGGCCCATCGCGCTCCGGGCGGCGGGAAGCTGGGTCGCGGCGGTGGGCATCATGGTGCTCGGCCTGCATCTGGTGTCGCGCGGGGTCGGCTGATCCCGCGCCGGAGCGTGGTTCACGGCATCGCGAGCGACATTACGGAAGCTTAATCCGGCCGCCAGATTGCCGTAACGATCCAACGCATAGGTTGCGTCTCGAACCTGCCCGGCATGGCAGGCAACAGAGAGACGCGACGCATGACCCGCTCCCCCTCCACCCCTTCCGTGACGAAGCGCAACCGCCGTGCCATGCTCGCGAGCGTTTTCGGTCTCGCCCTCGCCGGCGTCGTTGCCGGCCAGTTCATCCCGCCTGCCAATACGCCTGCCCTCGCGCAGATCACCACCAGCCAGCCGGCCAACACCTTCTCCTTCGCCGACATCGTCGAGAAGGTCTCGCCCGCCGTCGTCTCGGTGAAGGTGAAGAAGGACATCGGCGACCAGCAGATGGCCATGGGTGGCGAGGGCCTCGGCGGCAACGTCCCGCCCCAGATCGAGGAATTCCTGAAGCGCTTCGGCTTCGGCCAGGGCGGTCCCGGCATGGGTCCCGGCGGCCCGGGTGGTCCCGGCATGGGCCCGCGCGGCGGCATGGGTCCGAAGGGTGAGCGTCCCGTGGTGGGCCAGGGCTCCGGCTTCATCATCTCGGCTGACGGTTATGTGGTCACGAACAACCATGTGGTGGACGGCGCCGACGAGGTGGACGTGACCACCACCGACGGCAAAGAATACGTCGCCAAGGTGATCGGCACCGATCCGCGCACCGACGTGGCCCTGCTCAAGATCGACAACGTCACCAACATGCCGTGGGTGAAGCTCGCGGATGGCGCCCCGCGCGTCGGCGACTGGGTGATCGCGGTCGGCAACCCGTTCGGCCTCGGCGGCACCGTGACCGCCGGCATCGTCTCGGCCCGCGGCCGCGACATCGGCTCCGGCCCCTATGACGACTTCATCCAGATCGACGCCCCCATCAACCGGGGCAACTCGGGCGGCCCGACCTTCTCGCTGAACGGCGAGGTGATCGGCATGAACACCGCCATCGTCTCCCCCTCGGGCGGCAACGTGGGCATCGCCTTCGCCATCCCCTCCGAGACGGTGAAGACCGTGGTGACCCAGCTGCGTGACAAGGGCTCGGTGGCCCGCGGCTACATCGGCGTCCAGATCCAGCCGGTGACGGAGGATCTCGCGTCCGGCCTCGGCATCAAGAGCGCCGAAGGCGCCCTCGTCGCCCAGGTTCAGCCCAACACCGCCGGCGCCAAGGCTGGCCTCAAGGCCGGTGACGTGGTGGTCAAGGTGAACGGCGAGCCGATCAAGGAAGCCCGTGAGCTGTCCCGCAAGGTGGGCATGATGAAGCCCGGCGCCGAGGTCCAGCTCTCGGTGATCCGCGACACCAAGCCCATGGACATCAAGGTGGTGCTCGATCAGCTGCCCAATGAGCAGGTGGCCTCCCGCACCAACACCCCGCAGGGTGAGGACGACAGCGCCGGCAACAAGGACATGCCGCGCCTCGGTCTGCAGCTCGCCCCTTCCAAGAGCGTGCAGGGTGCTGGCGGCGAGGGCGTGGTGGTCACCGGCGTCGAGCCCAACGGCCCGGCGGCCCAGCGCGGCCTGAAGACCGGCGACGTGATCCTGAAGGTCGGCGACAAGACCGTCGCCACCCCCAAGGACGTGCGCGACGGCCTTGCCGCCGCCAAGGCCGAGAACCGCAAGGCAGTGCTCATCCAGGTGAAGAGCGGCGAGGGCGTGCGCTTCGTCGCCATCTCGCTGGAAGGCAAGGCCAAAGGCTGAGCCCGCTCAGCCGGCCTGAGACAAGGCCCGACCGCATGACACGCCGGGGGCAATCCCCCGGCGACGGGCCTCCGGACCGAGGTGGATATCGCCATCGCCCCTGATGCCGCTTCGGCTCCGCAGGCGCGGGAAGCTCCAGAGGGCTTCCCGCGCCACTTTTTTCGGTGCGCACCCCTCGCATGGACCTGCCTGAAAGGTGAGCTAGAGTGATGACAACGAATCTCGATCCGGGTCCGCTCTCCGCCATGCGCCTTCTCCTGGTCGAGGACGACCGCGACGCCGCCGAATATCTGCGCAAGGCCTTCCGCGAGGCCGGTCACGTGGTGGACCATGCCGCAGACGGCGAGGAGGGACTCGCCCTCGCGCTCGACGGCAAATACGACGTGATGGTGGTGGACCGGATGCTCCCTGCCCGCGACGGCCTCTCCCTCGTCACCGAGCTGCGCGGGCGCGGGCACACGACGCCGGTGCTGATCCTCTCGGCGCTGGGGCAAGTGGACGACCGGGTGCAGGGCCTGCGCGCCGGCGGCGATGACTATCTGCCCAAGCCCTACGCCTTCACCGAGCTTCTGGCGCGCGTCGAAGCCCTCTCCCGGCGCGGCGTCAGCCAGGGCGCGGAAACGGTCTACAAGGTGGCGGACCTCGAACTCGACCGCCTTGCCCATCGCGTCACCCGCTCTGGCAAGGAGATCCCGCTCCAGCCGCGCGAGTTCCGGCTGCTGGAATATCTGATGCGCCACGCCGGGCAGGTGGTGACGCGCACCATGCTGCTCGAAAACGTCTGGGACTATCATTTCGACCCCCAGACCAACGTCATCGACGTCCACGTCTCCCGCCTCCGGTCCAAGATCGACAAGGGCTTCGACGTGCCGCTGATCCACACCGTCCGCGGCGCCGGCTACATGGTGCGGGCGGGGCTGGTGGCGTGAAGGGGGAAGGCGCCCCGGCGGGTGCGGGTCCGCTCGGCAACGGGGGGAGGGCGCACGGCGCGATCGCCAGCCCCATCGCCCACGCGGCGCGCCTGGTGCGCACCACCGCGTTCAAGCTGCTCGCCGCCTATCTCGTCGTCTTCGCGCTGTTTGCGGTCTCCGTCATCGTCTACACCGCGTGGCACACCCGCGCCCTGATCCAGGGGCAGGTGGCGGACGACCTCGACCGCGAGGTCGTGGGGCTCTCCGACCAGTACCGCATCGGCGGCATCCAGCGGCTGGTCTATGTCATCGACCGGCGGACGCGGCGGCCGGGCTCGTCCATCTACGTGCTCTCCAATTTCCAGGGCGAGGTGCTGGCCGCCAACGTGACGGACCTGCCCATCGGCCTCCTCGACAAGGAGGGCACCCGCTTCACCACCTACAACCGGCCGGACGATCCCGTGGCCAAGAGCCATGTGGCCTTCGTGCAGACCATGTTCCTGCCCGGCGGCTATCGCCTGCTCGTCGGCCGCGACATCGAGGAGCGCGATACCCTGCGCGATCTCGTGGCGCGGCCGGCTCAATGGGCGGTGGTGCTGATCGTGGTGCTGGGCCTCGCCGGCGGCGTGTTCGTGACGCGGCGGGTGCTGAAGCGCATCGATTCTATGACAGCGACGGCCGAAACCATCATGGCCGGCAACCTCTCTGGCCGGCTGGCGCTGGCCGGCACCGAGGATGAGTTCGACCGCCTCGCCCACTCCCTCAACGCCATGCTCGATCGCATCGAGGGGCTGATGGTGGGGCTGAAGGAAGTCTCCGACAACATCGCCCACGATCTGAAGACCCCGCTCACCCGCCTGCGCAACCGCGCCGAGGAGGCGCTGCGCACCGCCCGCACCGAGGAAGCCTGGCGGGCGGCTCTGGAGGCCACCATCGAGGAGAGCGCCGGCCTCATCCGCACCTTCGATGCCCTCCTCATGATCGCCCGCGCCGAGGCGGGGCAGGGGCGGGCGACCATGGGCGATGTGGATCTCGCCGAGATCGCCGAGGCGGTGTCCGAGCTTTACGAGCCGCTGGCGGACGAGCAGGGGCTCGACCTCACCGTCAGCGCCGTGCCGGCCACCGTCCACGGGGTGAAGGAACTGCTGGCGCAGGCCCTCTCCAACCTCATCGACAATGCCATCAAATACGGCCGCCCGGCCGATGGGGGCCGGGGGCGCATCGCCGTGACGCTGACGCGCGACGGGGCAGAGGCGGTGCTGGCGGTGGCGGACACCGGTCCGGGCATCCCGGCCGCCGACCGGGAGCGGGTGGTGGAGCGATTCGTGCGGCTGGAGGCGAGCCGCACCCGTCCCGGCTCCGGCCTCGGCCTGTCGCTGGTGGGGGCGGTGGCGCGGCTGCACGGGGGTACGCTGGCCTTTTCCGACAACAAGCCGGGGCTCGTGGCGACCTTCCGTTTGCCGACAAAATGACAGCGGGGCGTGAACCAAGCCGTCGGCGCGGGCGTTAACCTCCGTAATGACCTCTTCATTCCCCACTCACTATGATGCGTGCCGTGCCTCCCGCTGCGGCACTTCGATGAAAGAAGGCTTGCGCGCGGCAAGTCGCTGGTGCCTTTAGACCTGACCATGCGTTGGCCCACGGAACCGGATTCGGCGGACCGGCCGCCCCTCGCCCTGCAGATGCGGGAAGCGCCCGTCGTGGCGGATGCGAAGGCGGCAAAGATTAAGCTTTCCCACGCCATCGAACGGCTGGCGCCGGAGGCGCGCGCCGCCCTTGATGCGCTGTTCGCTGAGGCGCCCTGTGCCGAACAGGTCTGTCTCGGGATCGCCGAAAGTTCGCCCTTCCTCACCGAAGTGGTCCGCGCCGAGCCGGAGCGGCTGTTGCGCGTGCTCGGACGCTCGCCACACGCCCACCTCGATGCGCTCATCGCCGAATGCGCGGCAGTCGAAGGCTCGGAAGCCGATGTGATGCGCGCGCTGCGGCGGATGCGCAGCGAGGCCGCCCTGCTGATCGCCATCGCCGACATGGGTGGCGTGTTCGGCCTCGTGGAGGTGACGGCGGCGCTGACCGACGTGGCCGACGCGGCGGTGCGCAAGGCACTGTCCTTCCTCCTCGGCGAGGCGGTGAAGGCGGGGCGGCTCATGGTACCCGATCCCGCCGATCCGCAGGCCGGCTCCGGCCTCGCGGCGATTGCCATGGGCAAGCACGGCGCGCGGGAACTCAACTATTCCAGCGATATCGACCTCGTTGTGGTCTACGACCGCGAGAAGGCGCAGCTCTCCGACAGCGTGTCCGCCTCGCCCTTCTTTGTGAAGATCACGCAGGGGCTGGTGCGGCTGCTGCAGGAGCGCTCCGCCGACGGCTATGTGCTGCGCGTGGACCTGCGCCTGCGCCCCGATCCCGGCTCGACGCAGGTCGCCCTCTCCACCGTCTCGGCCCTCGACTATTACGAGCGCGAAGGCGCCACCTGGGAGCGCGCCGCCTACATCAAGGCGCGCCCCGTGGCGGGCGATGCGGAGGTGGGGCGGCAGTTCCTCGCCGATCTCTCGCCCTTCGTCTGGCGCCGCGTGCTGGACTTCCAGGCCATCGCCGACGTCCATGCCATGAAGCGCGAGATCCACGCCTTCCGCGGCCATGACGTGGTGGCGGTGGAGGGGCACAATGTGAAGCTCGGCCGCGGCGGCATCCGCGAGATCGAGTTCTTCGTCCAGACCCAGCAACTCATCGCCGGCGGGCGCGATCCCCTGCTGCGCACCAGCCGCACGCTGGACGCCCTCGATGCGCTCACTGCCCATCGCTGGATCGAGCCCAAGGTGCGGGACGACCTTGCCGAGGCCTATCTCTTCCTGCGCCGGGTGGAGCACCGCATCCAGATGGTGGCGGATGCGCAGACCCATTCCCTACCGGAAAGCCGCGAGGCCATGGAGGGCTTCGCCCGCTTCATGGGCTATCCCGACCGGGACGCCTTCGCTGCCGCCCTCGTCCAGCGCCTGACGACGGTTCAGGGCCACTATGCCCATCTGTTCGAGGATGCGCCGCCGCCGGCCGTGCTCGACGCCGACCTGCTCTTTCCGCCGGACGAGAACGACCGGCCGACGCTCGCCGCCCTTTCGCGCCTCGGTTTCAAGGACCCGGCGGCGGCGAGCGGCATCGTCCGGCGCTGGCTTGCCGGAGGGCCGCGCGCGCTGAAGACCGAGCCCGCCCGCGCCCATCTCGCCCGCATCGTGCCGCTGATGCTGGAGGCGCTCTCGCGCGGCGGCGACCCGGACGGCGCGCTGATCGCGGCCGACCGTTTCCTCACCGAGCTGCCGGGACCGCTCCTGCTCACTGCTTTGGACCGCCACCCGGACCTCGTGCGGCTGCTCGCCACCATCCTCACCGCCGCCCCGCGCCTCGCCGAGACCCTGGCCCGCCGCCCCTCCCTCACCGACGCACTGCTCGATCCCGCCTTCTTCGACGTGCTGCCCGACGAGGCGAGCCTCTCCGAGCATCTCGAACTGCTGCTGGACACGGCCGAGACCGATGAGGAGCAGTTCGACCGCGCCCGCCGCTTCCGGCAGGAGCAGCATGTGCTCATCGGCGTGCGCATCGCCTCCGGCACGCTGCCGGCGGCGCGGGCGGGCGAGGCCTATGCGACGCTCGCCGAGGTCATCATCCGCGCCCTGCACCGGCGCGTGTGGGAGCGCTTCTGCGAGGCCCACGGCCGCATTGCCGGCGCCGAGACGGCCGTGCTCGCCATGGGCAAGCTCGGCGGCCGCGAGATGACGGCGGGGTCCGACCTCGACCTCATCGTGCTCTACGATTTCGATCCCGAGGCCGATCCCACCTCGGACGGTCCGCGCCCGCTCACCGGCGCGCAGTATTTTGCCCGCTTCACCCAGCGCCTCGTCACGGCGCTGACCTCCCTGACCAATGCCGGCAAGCTCTATGACGTGGACCTGCGGCTGCGCCCCTCGGGCCGCTCGGGTCCGCTGGCGACGCGGCTCTCCTCCTTCGCCACCTACCAGCAGGCGGATGCCTGGACGTGGGAGCACATGGCGCTGACCCGCGCCCGCGTGATCGCCGCCACGCCGGAGTTCGGCGCCATCGTGCGCGACGTCATCGGCGGCATCATGGGCCAGGCGCGCGACCAGCGCCGGCTGGCGGGCGACATCCTCGACATGCGCGGCGCCATCGCCGCCGAGAAGGGCGCGGATGACCGCTGGAACCTGAAGCACGCGGCCGGCGGGCAGGTGGATGTGGAGTTCCTCGCCCAATATCTCGTGCTGGCCCATGCCCACGATCATCCCGAGATCGTGGACACGGCCACCGCCCGGGTGCTCGCCACCGCCGAGCGGCTGGCCTTGCTTGAGCCGGAAGACGCGCACGTGCTGCTGCGCGCCTGCCGGCTCTACCAGAACCTGACGCAGGTGCTGCGCCTGTCGGTGGACGCCCACGTGGTGCCGCAGGACGCGAGCCCGGCGCTGCGCGCACTCCTCGCCCGTGCCGGCGAAATGCCGGACTTCGCCACGCTGGAAGCCGATCTGTTCGAGACCGAGCAGAAGGTCCGCGCCATCTTCGAGCGTGTGCTGGAGATGGCGGCGGAGTAGGGGCGGCGGCGCCAAAAATGACCGTCATCCCCCGGCTTGTCCGGGGGATCCACCGTTCCGCCCGCGCGTTGCCCGGAAACCCCAACCCGCCCAACCGTGGATCGCCCGGACATGCCGGGCGATGACCATGCCGAAGGTTTGCGGGCCCGAAGCCCCGCTTTCACCCCAGCGCGCGGGTGGCGATGTCGGCCACATCAGGCGAGAGGCCGGGCGTCTCCGCAACCTTGCGCAGGGCCCGCTCCGCGCTGGCGCGGCGCGTCGGCTCCAATTGGCGGAAGGTCTTGAACGAGGCGAGGAGACGGGCCGCCACCTGGGGGTTCTTGCTGTCGAGCGTCAGCACCACGTCGGTGACGAAGTCGTGCCCGGCGCCGTCCGCCCGGTTGAACTGGGTGGGGTTGGTGGCCGCGAAGGCGCCCACCAGCGAGCGCACCCGGTTGGGATTGCCCAGCGAGAAGGCGGGATGCAGCATCAGGTCCTTGATGCGCTCAAGGGTGCCGGGAGCTGCGATCTGCGCCTGCAGGGTAAACCACTTGTCGATGACCAGCGCATCCCGCTCGAAACGGTCGTAGAAGGCCTGAAGCGCCGCTTCGCGCTCCGGCACCTCGTGCTGCGTCAGAACGGCGAGGGCGGTGATGCGGTCGGTCATGTTGTCCGCCGCCTCGAACTGCGCCTTGGCCCGCGCAATGCCCTCCGCCGCGCCGGTGACGGCGAGGAAATCCAGTGACAGGTTGCGCAGCGCGCGCCGCCCGGCGGAGGCCGCATCTGGCGAGAAGGGGCCGGTGGCGGCCATGGCCGCATAGGTGGTGGCGAAGGCGCCTTCCAGCGCGGTGCCCACGGCGAGGCGCAGCGCCTTGCGGGCGGCGAACACGGCGTCCGGGTCCACGTCCTTCGCCAACTCCCGGGCCACCTCGCCCTCGCCGGGCAGGGCCAGCGCCTGCGCCTTGAAGGCGGCGTCGAGCGTGGTGTCGGCGAGGATGGCGCGGGCGGCCGTCACCAGCGCCTCGGTCGCCGGAAGGCTGCCGGTGCGGGCACCGGTCTTCAGCATTTCCAGTGCGATGCGCTGGATGGCGTCGAAGCGGTTGAACGGATCCGCATCATGGGCGGCGAGGAACACCCGGTCGGCCTCGGTGAGGTCGCTCACGAGGTTCACCGGGGCCGAGAAGCCGCGGTTGAGCGAGGGCACGGGCCGCGCGTCGAGGCCGGTGAAGAGGAAGCTCTGGCGCGCCTCGCTCACCTCCACCACGCCGTTCCCCACCGGCACGTTGCCGAGCGTCAGCGGCTGGTCGCGCCCGTCCGGGCCGACGAGGCCGAGGGCGAGGGGAATGAGCATGGGCTTCTTGGTGGGCTGGCCCGGTGTGGGCGGCACCTCCTGCGCCACGTCGAGGCGATAGGTGCCGGCCTCGGCATCCCACGCGCCGCTCACGGTGAGCACCGGCGTGCCGGACTGCGCGTACCACAGTGCGAACTGCGAGAGGTCGCGGCCGGTGGCATCGGCGAACGAGGCGACGAAATCCTCGATGGTCGCGGCCTCGCCGTCATGGCGCTCGAAATAGAGGTCCATGCCCGCCCGGAACCCGGCTTCGCCGAGCAGGGTCTTCAGCATGCGCACGACCTCGGCGCCCTTCTCGTAGACGGTCGCCGTGTAGAAGTTGTTGATCTCGCGATAGGTTTCCGGCCGCACGGGGTGCGCCAGCGGGCCCTGGTCCTCGGTGAACTGGGCGGCCTTGAGCGCCCGCACGTCGGCGATGCGCTTCACCGGGCGGGAGCGCTCGTCGGAGGAGAATTCCTGGTCGCGGAAGACGGTGAGGCCTTCCTTCAGGCACAGCTGGAACCAGTCGCGACAGGTGATGCGGTTGCCGGTCCAGTTGTGAAAGTATTCATGGGCGATGACGCCCTCGATCCCCGAATAATCCGCGTCGGTTGCGGTCTCCGGGGTGGCGAGGACGTACTTGTCGTTGAAGACGTTGAGGCCCTTGTTCTCCATGGCCCCCATGTTGAAGTCCGACACGGCGACGATGTTGAACACGTCGAGGTCGTACTCGCGGCCGAAGGCCTCCTCGTCCCAGCGCATGGAGCGCTTCAGCGCGTCCATGGCATAGCCGGCGCGGGCCTCCTTGCCGTGCTCCACATAGATGCCCAGCTCCACCTCGCGCCCCGAGCGCGTGAGGAAGCTGTCCGAGATCTTGGCGAGGCGCCCGCCCACGAGGGCGAACAAATAGGACGGCTTCGGCCACGGATCATGCCACACGGCATAATGGCGGCTGGTGTCGTCCACCTTCCCGCTTTCCACCAGATTGCCGTTGCCGAGCAGCACGGGCGCCTCGGCCTCATCCGCCTCGACGCGGGTGGTGAAGACGGAGAGCACGTCCGGCCGGTCGGGATAATAGGTGATGCGGCGGAAGCCCTCGGGCTCGCACTGGGTGCAATAGTTGCTGGAGGTGCGATAGAGCCCCATCAACTGGGTGTTGGCGGTGGGGTCCACCAGCGTCTCCACCTCCAGCACGAAGGCGTCGGCCGGGGGATGGGCGAGGGTGAGGCGGTCCGGCGTCGCCTCGAAGCTCGGGCCGGCCACCGGCTTGCCGTCGATGGCGAGGCGCACGAGCGTGAGACCGTCGCCATTGAGCACCACCGGCGCGCCGGGGGCGCCCGCCGGGTTGCGGCGCAGGGACAGCTTCGACGTGACGCGGGTCTGCGAGGGGTGCAGGGAGAAATCAAGGTCCACCTTGTCCACCAGCCAGTCCGAGGCGCGGTAGTCGGAAAGGTGGATGGCCTTGGGTTCGGCATCACGCATGAACATGAACTCCCCGCGCGCCGCCGCATTGGGCGCGTCGCCTTGTGCGATGTGATCTTGGGCGGAGAGTAAGGCCCGGCGCGCCGGGAGGGAAGCGCGCCGCTATGCGCCCGAGGCCGAGCCGTGCCGCCAGATCTTCCATGCCGACATCACCAGGATGGCCCCGAGCAGCGGCAGCAGCATGGAGGCCGGCACGACGCCGAGCACCTGCCCGCCGAGAAACGCGCCCAGCATGGAGGCGGCCGTCATCACCCCGAGAAACGTGAGGTTCTCCCGCACGACGCCGAGGGTGTTGTCGCGGCCGAAACGGGCGAAGCCGACGATGAGGGTGGGCAGGCTCACCGCCAGCGCGACGCTGCCCGCGAGCTTCACCGGCAGGGCGAAGAGCAGAACCAGCGTCGGCACCAGCAATTCCCCGCCCGAAACCCCCATGAGCGCCACCGCGAGCCCGATGATGAAGCCCGCCAGCACCCCGACCACCAGCCGCACGGTGCCGTCGATGGCCATGTGCTTGAGATCGGGATCGTCCCCCAGCACCAGCAGGATGGCGGTGAAGACGAGCATGGCCGCAATGGTGCGGAACAGGGTGCGCGAGGCGAACCGGGTGGCGTAGGTCGCCCCCATCCAGGCCCCCGCGAGACTTCCGGCCAGTAGGGTCGCGATCACCCGCCAGTGCTCGGCCACCTCGGCGAAGGGAATGGTCGCGGCGCGGGACGGCAGGGCGAAGGCCACCACCACGAGGCTGAGAACCCGATTGATGATGATGGCGGGCAGCGCCTCGAACCCCAGCGCGATCAGCACCGGCAGCCGTATTTCCGCGCCACCGAGGCCGATGAGGCCGCCGACGGTCCCGATGGCCAGCCCAGCCAGTGATCCGTGCATCAGGCGACGCCGCAGGGACGTTGCGGAAGGCTCGAAAGACATGCCGATCACGCTCCCTTGAACGGGCCGCTTCGCACCGTCACCTCGGCCTCAGAATAGGACGTGAGCCGTTGAGATCAAAGAATTCTCGTCGATTGTCCAGAAATCCCCACCGATTGTTTCGCTAAGGGAGCCTTATCGAATTTTGCGGCGCACCCTAGCTCCTAGCCATCAAAGGGCGTGGTGGGGTTGGTATTTAAGGAGATCAACATGCGTAATCTGACTTTTAGCGCCGTCGCGCTCGCCGCCCTCCTTGCTTCCGGCGCGGCCTTCGCGGGTGACGAACCGTCCCTCTCCGCTGCCGATGCTGAGGCGCAGGCCGCTGCGACCCTCCATTCGCAGGTGCAGCCGCTCGGCTATGCGACGCCCCGCGCCGGCCATCCGGCCTTCGTGGCGCTCTCCGCCGGTCAGGAGCGGAGCTCGCTCTCGGAAGCCGACCGCCTGTTCCTGGCGCAGGGTGACCGCGGCCTCGGCACCAACTGACGAAAACCCCCGGCCGGCGTCCTGTGCCGGCCGGGGGCATTCACGAAGGTCAGCTGTTCAGCCGTTCAGCCGCGCGTCCAGCGCCTCGTAGAGCGGATTGTCGGCGGCGAAGACGTATTCGATGGGGCCGACCGTCACCATGCTGGCGCCGCGCTGGCGCAGGAAGGTGGCGAGAGCGTGCAGCGTGTCCGGCGGGCAGTGCAGGGTCAGCATGCCGGACGATGTCGGGCCGCCGAAGGGCGCAACGCAACGATAGGCCGCCACCGCCTCGTCCACCAGCGAGGCATCGCAATCGGCAAAGCGCGTGCGCACCTCCCGCATGGTCCGGGCGCGCTTCTCGGCTCCCAGCCGGTCGAACATGGCGCGGGCCGCCGCGAGGGGGCCGCCGCTCCAGTTGGCGGTGAGGGAGGCGACGAGGTTCGCCTCGGACTTCAGGATGATGCCGTCGTCCACCACCTTCAGCGCATTGGCGGCGAGCGTCGCCCCTGTGGTGGTGATGTCGACGATCAGCTCCGCCGTGCCGGCGGCGGGCGTGCCCTCGGTGGCGCCGGCGCTCTCCACGATGCGGTAGTCGATGATGCCGTGGCGGGCGAAGTAGCCGCGCGTCAGGTTCACATATTTGGTGGCGACGCGGATGCGCCGGCCGGTGCGGCCATGGAAGTGGCTCGCTACGTCGTCGAGATCGTCCATGGTGCGCACGTCGATCCAAGCCTGCGGCACCGCGACCACCACATTGGCATGGCCGAAGCCGAGCTTCTCCAGCAGCGCCACGCGGCTGTCCGCCTCATGGATGTTCTCGCGCACCAGATCCTCGCCGGTGACCCCAAGATGGGCGGTACCGGAGGCCAGCGCCGCGGCGATTTCCGAGGCGGAGAGATAGGCGACCTCCACCCCTTCCACCCCGCCCAGCGCGCCGCGATAGTCGCGGGCACCGCGGGCCTGCGTCAGCGGCATGCCGGCGCGGGAGAAGAAGGCGTGGACATTTTCCTGAAGCCGCCCCTTGGACGGCACGGCGAGGATGAGCGGCGTGGTCATCGGGCGTCCTCCGCGGCACCTGAGAGGCCGGCGAGGCGCTCCACCCAGGCGGCAAGCCCGACGCCGGGGATGGCACCTTCCGCACCGAGCCGTGACAGCAGCCGGTCATAGCGCCCGCCCGCCACCAGCGGGCCGGCGCCGGGACGGGCTGGGTCGTGCAGCTCGAACACCATGCCGCTGTAATAATCGAGCGGCCGCCCGAAGGCGGTGGAGAAGCGCACGGACGACAGGTTCACCGCATAGGCGGTGAAGAAGCCGGTGCGGCGGTCGAACAGATCGAGGGCGGCGTTGAGGTCGATGCCCGCATCTGTCGCCAGCGCCCGCATCCGGGCCGAGGCGTCGTCCGGCGTGCCGGAGATGGCGAGGTAGCGCGAGAGGATTTCCGAGGTTTCCGTCGAAAGCCCGCCGCCTGCGTCGAGGGAGGACTGCTCCAGGAACCGCTCGGCAATTTCCGACACGCTGCGCCCGCCCACCGTCGAAATGCCGGCGATGGAGAGCAAGTCGGTAATGAGCGCGCGCGCCGCCGCCGGGTCCGCGCCATCGAGCGCGGCCAGCACGCCGGCATGGGCGGGGGCGCCCTCGCGGCTCTTGTCGTTGAGCTGGGCGAGATCGAGGTTCACCCGTCCCTGGCCGAAATCCTTCAGCAGCCGGCGGCGCATGGCCGGCGCCAGCGGCAGGGCATCGAGCAGCGCCGTGAACAGGCCCACATCGCCGAGCCGGATGTCCGGCTGGGGCAGGCCGTAGAGCGCGCAGGCATTGAGGCCGAGGGACAGGATTTCCGCGTCCGCCGCCTCGATGTCGGTGCGGCCGAAGGATTCCACGCCGGCCTGCCGGAACTCGCCGGGGCCTTCGCCACGGAAGCGGAAGACGGGGCCGAGATAGCTCACCCGTGCCGGCATCGCCATGCCCTCGGCCAGCACCGCGCGGGCGACCGGGATGGTGAGGTCCGGCCGCAGGCACAGCTCGTGGCCTTCGGCGTCCGCCGTCAGATACATGCGGCGGCGGATGGATTCGCCCGAAAGGTCGAGGAATACGTCGGCCGGCTGGAGGATGGGCGGATCGAGGCGCGCGAAGCCGGCGGCCGCGAAGGTGGCGACCAGCGCCTCCTCGAGGCTCGGGGACGTGCGGGAGGTGAGGGGCGCGGGCGCCGCGGGCGACATGGGTGCAAGGTTTCCGTGAGGTCTTGCGGGCTTCTAGCAAAGCCGGCGCCTTACGGCCACCCCGGCGCCGACTTCGCCCGCCTCCCGGGGACTGAAGCGCCGCGCTTCGGGTGGCGGCGGGTGTCGTCTATGGTGAGCGCCTGTCGAATCAGGAGGCGGCCATGGCAGGCGCGAGCGGAGCAAAGGGCGGCACGGCGGTGGCCGGCGTCGAAAATCTCTCGTTCGAGCAGGCGCTTGCCGAGCTGGAGGCCATCGTCGCCAATCTCGAACGGGGCAACGTGCCGCTGGAGGAATCCATCGCCATCTACGAGCGCGGCGAAGCCTTGAAGCAGAGGTGCGAGGCCTTGCTGAAGGCCGCCGAGGCGCGGGTGGAGACCATCACCCGCGACGCCGCCGGCCGCCCTGCGGGCACCCAGCCGCTTGATCCGGACGCCTGACAAGCGTCCCGAAACGGGACGGTTGCAGGATTTGTCGAGGACAGTGGGGGAACGCAGCGGGACCGAATCGCTGCCGTGCCCGTTTTCCCGGTCTGTTCAGTAGATGCCCGGAATGACGCGCCTGGTGCGCCGGGCATAGGCGTCATACTCGGCGCCAAAGACTTCCCGCATCATCTGCTCCTCGCGCCCGACGCGGAAGAAAAAAAGGATGCCGAAGCCGATCAGGCCGGCTGGTCCGGCGATGAAGTTCGGCAGGAGCAGCGCCTGCGCCAGAGCCCACAGAAAGAAGGCCGAATACATGGGGTGGCGTACCTTCTGATACACCCCCGAGGTGATGAGCTCGTGCTTGTCCTTGATCTCCAGCGTCACCGACCAATACTTTCCAAGCTGCCGGTGGGTGCGCCAGAACAGCAGGAGGGAGCCGGCGAACACCACCACGCCCGCCACCACCTGAAGCACGGTCGGCGGGTAGGAGGCGAACCTGGGGAAGCCCGTCGCCGCATAGATCGCGGGGATGATTCCAAGCCCCAGCGTGGAGATGGACAGAAGGATCATCTCCCGCAGATTGCGGTGCCGCGCATCCGCCACGCGCTGGCGTTTTGCCTTTCGCTCGAAAGGGATACGCAGGACGTACCAGGATACAACGCCCACGGCCCAGGCGATCTTGGCGAAGGTCAGGAGGCTCATGCGGCGGTCTCGGGTTCCGGGAGGGCGAGGATGCAGCCGGCGTCGTCATAGACGAGCGGGCGCAGGGTTCCGTCGGGCAGCAGATAGGCCCGTAAGCTGTTGGTATGCGAGGCCAAAACGTCGAACGACAGGGGCCCGCACACATAGGCGTAGAAATCGTGGGTGGAGCGGATGTCGCCGGCGAGGAAGCACTGGCAGTGCAGGCGCATTACGTCGAACCAGTGGCGGCGGTAGATGGCCGGCGAGATCATCTGCCGGATTTCCACATGCCGGATCAATGGCTTGAGGGAATAGTCGCCGGGCGGCAGCAGCACGGGGGCGAAGCTCGCGGGGCCGAGGGTGACCGGGTTCACCTTGTAGAAGGAGACGATGTCGTCGCGCGACTGCACCTCCACCCAGCCGATCTGCTCGGCCGCCGCAACCCGTTCTGCTGCCTCGCGAAAACGTCCGCCGGCCGGGTGCAGGGCAAACTTGGCGGTGGTCGAGCCGAGGGTGAGGATGCGCACCCGGGCGCGGGTGCCGAAGGCGGGATCGGCGGCCAGCGCCGCGGCCACGGCGCTGACCGCGAGCATGGCGCCAAGGCTATGGCCTGCAACGATAATCTCGTCGACACCCTGCGCCGCCGCCTCCGCTTCCACCGCCCGCAGGCGATCGGCGAAGGCGCGGATGCGGGATTCCACCTCGGGATGCCGCCCGCGGACGAAATCCACTGAGAATTCAGCGAGATCCAGCGATTGCTTCAGCCGGAAGCGGCGCCCCGGCCAGCGCATCAGGAGGAGCCCGCCGGCGAGGGTTACGGCAAGACCGGCGATCGTCGCCACCACAGCGCCGAATGGCGCAAGCCATTGATGAACAAGGAAACCTGCTGCCGCCGCCACCCCCCAGAACAGGGCGAGCAGCATGTAGGTGAAGAGGAAGAACAGGCCGTAGCGCCGGCTGGAGCGGAAGTAGTTGGCGATGGTGCCGCTCGACACCATGTCCGCTATGGCCCGTACCGAGCCCTTCATGTGGCTCCAGACTGAACGGCCCATGTCAGCCCGAGTCAGGTCATGCCACCCCAGGTTTTCGAACTTGGTTTCGGTATGCCAGTTGGGGCCGTCAGCTTCGGTTCGCCAGAATCCGCCCGTGGCGGTCGGCACGGGTGCCGAGTCGCGGCAGTGGGTCCGCACATTCCACACGTCGCCGAAGCGTTTTAGCTCGCGCACGAAGATGCGGTGGTGCCCCTCCACCGCCATGGGGTCGAAGCCGGCGATGAAGAAGACGTGGCGGCGGCGGACCCGGGCGCGCGCGTCCGCGTCCTGGGGCGGGATACCGCGCGCTTCGGCGTCGGTCCCGGCGGTGGGGCCTGCGAGCGTTCCCTCGGCGTCGTGCATGGGGCGCCTTCTAGCGAAGATGGCCGGGCGTGGCTAGTTGCGGCAACGGCAGGCGCCGGGATAATGGAGCCGTCCCACCTCGGCAGGGCAGGGGGCGGCGGGCCCCTCATCGCGGCGGGCATGGAGAGGGCATGGCGAGGCTGCGGGATCTGCTGACCGCCATGTGGAAGCCATCGGCGCCCGTGGGTGGCGACGCGGCCGCTCCCTTGGTGTCCGAGCCTCCGGCGCTGCCCCAGGCCGAGGCGGAGCCGGTACAGCCCGTCCTGCAAACTTCCCCCAGCTTCGCGCCCGGCCTTTGGGATAGCCCCCTGTCCCGCCTCGCCGCGCTGGGTCCGGCGCCGTCGCTGCTGGTGGTGAAGCTCGATCATGCGGGGGATTTCGTCACCGCGCTGCCGGCGATCCGGCGGCTCCGGGAGGCGTTTCCCGCATCGCGCCTGACGCTGCTGTGCGCGCCCTTCATGTGCGATTTCGCCGCCGCGACCGGCCTCTTCGATGCGGTGCACGGCTTCGATTATTATCCGGCGCGGGGCCATCCGCCCGCTGCCGTGCCGGACGCGGCGCTGGCGGCGGTCGCGGCGCTGGATCTGCCGCCCGTGGACATCGCCATCGACCTGCGCCACGCCGACGATTCCCGCGCGCTGCTGGCGGCGCTGCCGGTGCGGTTTCGCGTCGGCTTCGCCGGGCTCGGCGCCCGCCATGCTCTCGACCTCGCCTTGCCGGAGATGGAGGCCTCGGCCCGCGCAGGCGGCCTGCTGGCGCCGCTGCCGGCGGGGGCGCGCCTCTGCGCCCTTGCCGAGGTGCTGGCCAGCGCCTTTCGGGCCGTCCACGGCCAAGGGGCGCCCATCCCTCTCGGTGCCCCGCCGGCTCTGCCGGATTTTCCCGAGGGCTATGTGGTGCTCGCCCCCGGCGCCCGCCTCGCCATCAAGCTCTGGCCCGTGGAGAACTGGCGGGTGCTGGCGGAGCGGCTGCTGGACGCCGGCGCCCTCGGCCTCGTGCTCACCGGCACGGCGGAAGAGGAGCCGCTGTGCGCCGCCATCGCCGCCGGGCTGCCGGCGGATCGCGTGGTCAACCTGGCGGGAAGGCAGGATCTCGCCGGGCTCGCCGCCATCATCGGCGGGGCACGGGCCGTGGTGGCGCTAGATTCCGCCCCGGCCCACCTTGCGGCGGCGCTCGGACGACCGACGCTGTGCCTGTTCTCAGGCCTTGCGGATATCCATAGCTGGGCGCCTGCCGGCCCGCGCGTGGCGGTGCTGAGCGCCCATGCGAGCTGCGCGCCGTGCTTCCTGAACGATGTGGCCGACTGCACCCACGGCCACGGCTGTATGACGCGCCTCACGCCGGACCATGCGCTGGCGGGGCTCGCCGCCCTCGGCCTTGAGTTTGCCGGCGTTCCGCTGCACTAGAGCGCCCATGATGCGCCCCTTTCCGACCGTGGCGGAGGCCCCGTCCGATGAGGACGGCCCACGGCCCGCTCCCGCCGACGTGACGGTCGTGTTCGTCACCTACAACAGCTCGGCCGTCATCGGCCGTGCGGTGGCGAGCGTGCCGGCGGAATGCCCGGTGGTGGTGGTGGACAATGCGAGCCCCGAGGGCACGGCGTGGGCGGCGGCCCTCGCGCGGCCGGTCGATTTCGTCGCCATGCCTGCCAATGCCGGCTTCGGCACGGCCTGCAATGCCGGCGCCCGGCGGGCGGCGACGCCCTATGTCCTCTTTCTCAATCCCGATGCGGTGCTGGGGCCGGATACCATTCTCCGTCTGCTGGCGGCGGCCCGGCTCTATGGCGAGCCGTCCATCCTCATGCCGGCCATCATGGGCGAGAACGGCCGGCTCATGCGCAAGGAAGGCTCCATTCTGGAGAAGGTCCCGCGCAGCGCCCGCCTCGCGCCGGAGGAGATCGCGGGGGATTATTGCACCCGCTTCGTCCACGGCGCCGCCTTCATGGTGTCCCGCGCCGCCTTCCTCGATCTCGGCGGCTTCGACGAGGCCATATTCCTCTACCACGAGGACGATGACCTCTCGCTCCGCGTGCTGGCCCGCCGCATCCCCATCGTGGTGGTGACGGAAGCACGGGTGACCCATGCGGGCGGGCGCTCCAGCACGCCCTCCTTCGGCCAGACCTTCCGCATCAACCGCGCCAAGATGCACTCGGAACTCTATGTGCGGGAGAAGTACGGCGCCGCCGGCGGGCGGGCCTCTCGGCTCCTCTGGCTGGGGGCCGGCTGCGCGCTGGCGCTGGCGTTGTTCGACCTCCACAGGGTGGCCATCCGGGCGGGAAAATTCGCCGGCTGCCTCGATGGAGTGCGCCGGAATGCCCCGCCGCACGTATAGGTTTCAGGTGTAGACGAAGGTCGCCCGAGCGTCGCCGCAAGGTCAGCCTTTGTACGTTGCATACCAGCGAGCCCGTGTGTAAGGCTCGGTTTCCCGGTTCGTTCCGGTCGGAGTGGTCCGTGACTTTGCTGAAGACCCCGTTGCTCGATACCATCCGCGAACCCGCAGATGTGCGGCGGCTGCCCCAAGAGAAGCTGGCCCAGCTTGCGGCCGAGCTGCGCGCCGAGACCATCGATGCGGTTTCCGTCACCGGCGGGCATCTGGGCGCGGGCCTCGGCGTGGTCGAGCTGACGGTGGCATTGCACCACGTCTTCAACACCCCCCACGACCGGCTGATCTGGGACGTGGGCCACCAGTGCTATCCCCACAAGATTCTCACCGGGCGGCGCGAGCGCATCCGCACGCTGCGCACCGGCGGCGGCCTCTCCGGTTTCACCAACCGGGCCGAGAGCGAATACGACCCCTTCGGCGCCGGCCATTCCTCCACCTCCATCTCGGCCGGCCTCGGCATGGCGGTGGCGCGCGACCTCGGCGGTGGCGAGCGGAACGTGGTGGCGGTGATCGGCGACGGCGCCATGTCGGCGGGCATGGCTTATGAGGCCATGAACAATGCCGGCGCCATGGATTCGCGCCTCATCGTCATCCTCAACGACAACGACATGTCCATCGCCCCGCCCACGGGCGCCATGTCGGCCTATCTGGCGCGGCTCATTTCCGGCCAGACCTACCGTTCGCTGCGCGAGATCGGCAAGCAGATCGCCGGCCACCTGCCCAAGTTCGTGGAGCGCGGCGCCCAGCGGGCCGAGGAGTTCGCGCGCGGCTTCTGGACCGGCGGCACGCTGTTCGAGGAGCTGGGCTTCTATTATGTGGGCCCCATCGACGGGCACAATCTCGACCACCTTCTGCCCGTTCTGAAGAACGTGCGGGACGCCAAGACGGGGCCGATCCTCGTCCATGTGGTCACCCAGAAGGGCAAGGGCTACGGCCCGGCCGAGCAGAGCGCGGACAAGTACCACGGCGTCGTGAAGTTCGACGTGGTGACGGGCGCGCAGGTGAAGGCCAAGTCCAACGCCCCGTCCTACACCCGCGTGTTCGCCGAGAGCCTGATCTCCGAGGCGCGGCGCGATCCCAAGATCGTCGCCATCACCGCCGCTATGCCCTCGGGCACGGGCATCGACCTGTTCGGGCAGGCCTATCCCGACCGCACCTTCGACGTGGGCATCGCCGAGCAGCATGCGGTGACGTTCGCGGGCGGCCTCGCGGCGGAGGGCTTCAAGCCCTTCTGCGCGCTCTATTCCACCTTCCTCCAGCGGGCCTATGACCAGGTGATCCACGACGTGGCGCTGCAGGGCCTGCCCGTGCGCTTCATCGTCGACCGCGCCGGCCTCGTGGGGGCGGACGGGGCGACCCATGCGGGCGCCTATGATCTTGCCTATCTCGGCTGCCTGCCCGGCATGGTGCTGATGTCGCCCGCCGACGAGGCGGAGCTGATGCACATGATCGCCACCGCCGTCGCCTATGACGACGGTCCCTCCGCCGTGCGCTTCCCGCGCGGCGAGGGCGTGGGCGTGGAGCGGCCGGACCGGGGCGAGGCGCTGCCCATCGGCAAGGGGCGCATCGTGCGCGGAACCGGGGAGGGCGATGTCGCCATCCTCTCGCTGGGCACCCGCCTTGCCGCCGCGCTGGACGCCGCCGAGCGGCTGGAGGCGGCCGGCTTTGCCGTGACCGTGGCCGACGCCCGCTTCGCCAAGCCCATCGACCGCGGTCTCGCGCTGAAGCTGGCCTCCGGCCATGCCGCGCTGGTGACGGTGGAAGAGGGCTCGATCGGCGGCTTCGGCAGCCAGGTGCTGCAATTCCTCACCGACGAGGGCGTTCTGGATCGCGGCACCGTCAAGGTGCGCTCCATGGTGCTGCCGGACATCTACATCGACCACGACACCCAGGCCCGCCAGATCGCCGAAGCCGGCCTCGACGCCAACGCCATCGTGGCGAAGGTGGAGGGGCTGCTGGGCACGGCCAAGGCGGCGGGGCTCTCCGGGCGCGAGCTGTCGCGGGCGGGGTGAGGGGCGGGGGCTCCTTGGGGCCGTCCAGATCGGCGCATTCCGCCCTCACAGGTGTCATGGCCGGGCTTGTCCCGGCCATCCACGTCGTGACGCTAGCATCAACGTCCGAATGCCGGTCCCGGCCTAACCACGTGGATGCCCGGCACGAGGCCGGGCATGACGGGTGTTATGGTGGCGCGGCCTACTCGGGTCTCCGGTTCGGCTCGCTCCCTCTCAGCTCACCGCCGCCTGACCATCCCGGCGCGGGTCGCTCGCCGCCGCATAGCCTTCCACCGCCGGATTGCCCATGCGCCAGATGAACTGGCCGGCGCCGAAATCCTGATAGGTGTCGTTGAGCACGGCCACCTCGTGGCCCAGCGCCGCGAGGCCGTCCAGAAGCTCCGGCGTGTTGCCCGGTTCGAGGTTGATGGAGAGGCCCTCGTCGAAGCGCCAGCGCGGGGCGTCGCAGGCGGCCTGGGGGTTCTGGGCGAAGTCGAGCATCCGCACCAGCGTCTGCACATGGCCCTGCGGCTGCATGTTGCCGCCCATCACGCCGAAGCTCATCACCGGCTGACCGTCCCTGGTGAGGAAGCCGGGAATGATGGTCTGGAACGGCCGCTTGCGCGGCGCCACCACGTTGGCGCGCTCCGGGTTGAGGCTGAAGCCGAAGCCGCGGTTCTGGAGCGACACGCCCCAGTCCGGCAGCACCACGCCGGAGCCGAAGCCCTGATAATTGCTCTGGATGAAGCTCACCATCATGCCCGACGCATCCGCCGCCGTGAGGTAGATGGTGCCGCCGCGCACCGGATTGCCCGGCGCGAACCGCTGGGCGCGGCGCGGGTCGATGAGGCGGGCGCGGCCGGCGATATAATCCTTGTCCAGCATGTCCGCCGGGCTGATCTCCATGGCCCGGGGATCGGCCACGTAGCGATAGACGTCGGCGAAGGCGAGCTTGATGGCTTCGATCTGGAGGTGCTGCGCCTCCACGCTGTCCGCCGACAGGCCCGAAAGATCGAAATGGGAGAGGATGCCCAGCGCCATCAGCGCGGTGATGCCCTGCCCATTGGGCGGAATCTCGTGCACCGTATAGCCGCGATAGTCCTGCGCCACGGGCGTCACCCAGTCCGGCGCATAGGCCGCCATGTCGGCGGCGGTGAGGGCGCCGCCGTTGGCCTTGGCATTCGCTTCCAGCGCGTCGGCGATCTCGCCGCGATAAAAGGCCTCGCCCTTGGTCTCGCCGATCAGCCGCAGCGCGCGGGCGGCGCCCGGCATGGTCACGTGCTCGCCCACGAAGGGCGCGCGGCCCTTGTGTAGGAACACTTCTTTGAAGCCCGGCTGGCTCGTGAGCTGGGGCAGCGTCGCGGCGGCGGCCCACTTGTGCTGCACGTTGGTGGAGACGAGGAAGCCGCGCTCGGCGATGGCGATGGCCGGCTCCAGCAGGTCCGCGAACGGCAGCTTGCCGAAGCGCTCGGAGAGGGCGACCCAGCTCGCCACGGCGCCGGGCACCGTCACCGCGTCCCAGCCGCGCTGGGGCAGGGTCTTGGCATCGGCGCCGTACTTGGCGCGGAAGTATTCGGGCGTCCAGGCGGCGGGAGAGAAGCCCGAGGCGTTGAGGCCGTGCAGGCCCTTGCCGTCCCACAGGATGCAGAAGGCGTCCGAGCCGAGGCCGTTGCTGCACGGCTCCACGATGGCCATGACGGCGGCGGCGGCGATGGCGGCGTCCACCGCATTGCCGCCCCGCCCGATCATGGAGAGCCCCGCCTGCGCCGCCCGGGGATGGGAGGTGGAGACCACATTGTTGCCGAACACGGGCAGGCGCCGCGAGGGATAGCCGGCGGACCAATCGAACGACGCAGTCATGGTGCAGTCCCGCAAGAAGAGAAGCTCAGCGCTCAGGGCCGAACACGGCATCGAGCCGTGCGATGTGGGGCTTAAGGTCGATGCCGTGCTCGGCGAGCCAGGCATCGTCATACAGGGTGGAGCGGTAGCGCGCGCCGGAATCGCACAGCAGGGTCACGATGGACCCGCCTTTCCCCTCTGCCGCCATCTCCTCGATGAGATCGACGCAGGCAGAGATGTTGGTGCCGGTGGAGCCGCCGCAGGCGCGGCCGATGACGGCGCTGATCCGGCGGGCGGCGGCGATGCTCGCCGCGTCGGAAATGACCGCCATGCGGTCCACCACCGAGGGGATGAAGGAGGGCTCCACCACCGTGCGCCCGATGCCCTCGATGACGCTCTTGCAGGCGTCCACCTGCATCACCGAACGGTCGGCATAGTGGCGGTGGAAGACGGACGCCTCCGGGTCCGCCACGCACAGCCGCGTGGGGAACTTGCGGTAGCGGATGAAGCGCCCGATGGTCGCCGCCGTGCCGCCCGTGCCGGCGCTGCACACCACCCAGTCGGGGATCGGATACGGCTCCCACGCCATCTGCGAGAAGATGCTCTCGGCGATGTTGTTGTTGCCGCGCCAGTCGGTGGCCCGCTCGGCGAAGGTGAACTGGTCCATGTAATGGCCGTCCAGCTCCTCGGCGAGGCGACGGGCTTCTTCCGACGTGTTCCAGCCGTCGATGAGGTGGGGCTCGCCGCCCTCGAAGGCGATGGCCGCCACCTTCTCCGCCGAGGTGCGCCGGGGCATCACCGCGATGAAGCGCAGGCCCAGCAGCCGGGCGAAATAGGCTTCCGAAATGGCGGTGGAGCCGGACGAGGATTCGATGATGGTCGTGTCCGGCCCGATCCAGCCGTTGCACAGGGCATAGAGGAAGAGCGAGCGCGCCAGCCGATGCTTGAGGCTGCCGGTGGGGTGGCTCGATTCGTCCTTGAGATAGAGCGTGATGCCGGGCACGCGCGGCAGGGGGATGCGGATGAGGTGGGTGTCGGCCGAGCGGTTGATGTCCGCCTCGATGCGCGCGATGGCCTCGGCCACCCACGCCTGATCGGGGACCGCGCGGGGCGGGGCAATGACGTTCATGCCGGGCTCCCTGCGGGGCTCATCTCGGCCGCGCTCACATCGGCGATCGCGCGCCGCTTCAGCGCACTGCGGTCGATCTTGTTGGTGGTGGCGAGCGGCATCTGGTCGAGGAACCAGATGCGGCGGGGATGCTGGTAGGCGGGGGCGTTGGCGAGCATGAACTGCTTCAAGGCCTCCTCCCCGATGTCGGCGCCCGCGCGGCGCACCACGAAGGCCACGGGCTTCTCGCCCTTGATGTCGTCGGGCACCGGCACGACGCAGGATTGAAGCACCTGCGGGTGCTTGTCGAGCACCGCTTCCACCTCGCCGGGGAAGATGTTCTCACCGCCGCAGACGAACATGTCGTCGGTGCGGCCGAGGAAATAATAGAAGCCGTCCGCATCGCGCCGGAACACGTCGCCGGTGCGGTAGAAGCCGTCCGCCGTGAGGGGCGAGCGCACGTCCGGGCGGTTGTGATAGCCGAGCATCACCGCCGGGCTCTTCATCTCCAGCTCCCCGCTCTCCGGCGCCTCCGGTCCCACGAGGCGTACGGCGACCTGAGGATGGGGATAGCCTACCGAGCCCATGGGCACGGGCCGCCCGTCCGGATGGCCGGAGAACACGATGGGGCCGCCCTCGGTGGTGCCATAGGCGTTGATGATGGCGGCGTTGGGCAGCAGCTGGCGGATCTGCTGGGCCAGCGAATCCGTCACCGGCGCCGAGCCCATGCGCAGCATGCGTACGCCGGAGAGGTCGGCCTTCGCCAGCGCCGCCTTTTCCCGCAGCATCATGGCGATCATGGGCGGCACGGCGGTGAGGAAGGTGCAGCCGTGGCTGGCGATGGCCTCGATATAGGGCACCGCGCGGAACTGGGGCAGCAGCACCGCCGTGCTGCCGGACGCGCAGGTGAGCAGCGCCAGCGCCAGCGCGTTCATGTGGTAGAGCGGCGCGGCAATGAGCATCCGTTCGCGGGAGAGATCGGTCTCGGTGCGGCGGGTGTCCGCCACCCACCGGTGCGCGGCGTGGGAGAGCAGCACGCCCTTGGGCCGTCCGGTGGAGCCGGAGGTGTAGAGGCTGAGCGCCGGTTCGTCGGGCACGGGCACCACCGGCTCGAACGCGCCGGGATCGAGGAGGGCGGCGAGCGTGCCCGGTCCGGTGCCGTCGAAATCCACGAAGGCGACGCCCTCGGGCGGTTCGGCGGGCAGGAGCGCGCGGCGCTCGGCGTCGTGGACCACGAGGCGCGCGCCGCAATCGGCGATCACGTCGGCGATGGTCGCGGCCGGGAACTTGAAGTTCACCGGCACCGGCACGATGCCGGCGCGCATGGCCCCCATCACCACCGCCACATAATCCGGCCGGTTGGCGGCGAGGATGGCGATGCGGTCGCCGCGCACGAGGCCGTGGGCGAGCAGGCCACGGGCCACGGCGTCGGCGAGGGCATCGAAGGCGGCGCGGGTGAGCACGGTGGTGCCGCCGTCGAAATCGAGGCCGATGAACAGGGGATGGTCCGACGCGTTGGTGCGGCAGACGAAATCCCCGAGGTTCGCGGGCAAGCTCATCGGCTGCTCCTGCAGGTCAGGTTCAGGTCAAAGGCGGGCAGGCTGAGCAGGCCCGCATCGGGGGAAAGGGGCTGCCAGCCGGCATCGTCGCGCGCGGCGGCGCGGGCCGCGATGTCGTCGAGGCTGGCGAAACGCAGCGTCGCGGTGCGGAAGGCGGCTGTCTCGCCCGGCACCACCAGCACGTCGGCATCGTCCAGCGGCACGCGCCAGCCCTCGGCGTGGGGCATTGCGGTGCTGTCGAAGGCCGTGGCGAGGCGGCGTGCCTCGGCGTCCGGGTCGGTCGAGGCGATGGTGAAGGCGTCGATGGCGACGAAGCCGTTGGGATGGGTCATCCATTCCGGCCGCCAGACCAGTTCCGGCGTCAGGTGCTCGCAGAAATAGACGCGCCCTGCCGGGAAGGTTTCCGGCGGCAGGCGCACGGTGCGGAAGCGGGCGTCGTGCTCGACGCCCTCCACGTCCACCGGCCGCGAGAAGGCCACCGGTCCGGTCGGGGCGAATCCAGCGGCCGCGAGGCGGTCGCGGGTGGCGTCGGCGTCGAAGGTGCGCAGCACGAGGCCGTTGAGGCCGAAGGGACTGTCCAGCACCTCCTGGCGCTGGCGGCCGGTGTCCGGCACCCCCACCAGCTCCAGATAGGCGCCGGGCGTCATCATCAGATGGTTGATGGACCCGAGCGAATGGTACCCCCGCGGCGTGAGCGTGAAGCCCAGCGCCGCAAAGAGGTCCGCGGCCGCGTCCATGGACTTGAGGGTGTTGATCACCACATGGTCGAGCGCGGCCACGGGTTTCCTCCTCAGGCCTTGGGCGGGATCATGTAGACCCCGCGCCCGGAGGCGAGCAGCTTGCCGTCCTCGTCCAGGACCTGCGCCTCGGAGACGCAGAGCTGGCCGCCGAACTTGATGACCTTGCCCACGCAGATGAGGTCGTGCTGCATGGCGGCGCGGTGGTAGTCCACCCGCAGGTCCACGGTGGGCACACCGCGCCCGGTCTTGGACACCAGCGCCCAGTCGGCGGTGAGATCCACCAGCGTGGCGAGGATGCCGCCGTGGGCATAGCCCTTGTCGGCGTTCACCACCCATTCCGGGCGCCACTTGGCGCGCAGGCGGATGGTGCCCTCGCCCACGTCCTCGACAGTGAGGCCGAGCCACTGGTGGAAGGGGCCCTTCAGCAGAAGAGCCTGGACCTGTTCCTTGGTCAGGGGAGCGTCAGACATGGTGCGGCCTCTCAGGGGGTGACGACGATCTTGCCCATGACCTCGCGGTCGCGGATCATGCGCAGGCCCTCGGCGGCCTCTTCGAGGGGGAGAACCTTGTCCACCACCGGCTTCAGCTCGCCCTTCTGGATCATGTCCATGAGGGCGGAGAGGTTCTCGTGGTAGAAGCTGTTGGAGCCGATGACCTTCAGCTCGAAGCTCCAGATGTAGCGAAGATCTTCCTTCGGATCGTGGCCGGCGGTGGCGCCGCACACGAGGATGGTGCCGCCGCGCTTCACGCAGCGGAGCGAGGGCACCCAGGTGTCGCCGCCGGTGAAGTTCACCACCACGTCCACGCCGCCCTCATAGGTGCGGCGCTGGGGCTTGCCGTACTTCTCGACTGCCCATTTGGAGAAGTCGGTGGTGCGGTAGTTCACGACGTGATCCGCGCCGAGTTCCTTCAGGCGGGCCATCTTGTCGTCGGAACCGGCGCAGGCGATCACCTCGCAGCCCATCTGCTTGGCGAGCATCACGCAGCCCGTGCCCACGCCGCCCGAAGCGCCGAGGATGAGCACCTTGTCGCCCGCCTTCACCGTGTTGTGGGTGACGAGCATGCGGTGGGCGGTGCCGTAGGCGACCGGCAGGGAGGCGGCGTCGGTGAAGCTCACGCCGTCGGGCATCTTGATGAGCTGGCCGGCGGTGACGGCGCAGTATTCCGCCATGCCGCCGTCCATCATCTCGCCCATCAGCCCCACCTTGGGGTTGAGCGGGTTCACCAGCACTCGGTCGCCCACCGACCAGCCGGTGACGCCCTCGCCCAGCTCCACGATCTCGCCGGCCATGTCGAGGCCGATGATGACGGGCAGCGGCACCTTGATGCCGGGCATGCCCTTCACCGTGAACACGTCGTGATAATTGAAGGACGACGCACCGACCCGGATCACCACCTCGCCCGGCTTCGCGCTGGGGACGGGATAGTCGTTGACGACCACGAGATCGCTCACGTCGCCATGTTGCTTCAGCAGCAGGGCCTTCATGGTTTTTGTCATTTCACTTCTCTCTGCTTGGAACGTTTCGGCGGCTTGAGCGCCAGGGCGACTACTTGATGGCCTTGGAAGCCTGGTAGGGGGCGGGGTCCAGAGCCGCGTCGGGCAGGTCGCCCTTTACTGCGCCGACGCTTTTGAAGACTTCGAACTCCGCCTTCATCGACGCGATGTCGGCGGGTTCCATGGAGACGGTGTAGATGCCGTCCCAAAGGGCGGCGTAGGCCTTGGCGTCGTCTTCCGGGATGTTGCCGGCGGCCATCAGGGCCTTGGCGACGGCGGCCTTGTCGGCCTTGCCGGCCTCGTAGGCGCCGCGCATGCCCGCGATGACCTTGGCGGCGCCCTCGGGATTTTCCTTCATCCACGCGTTGCGCATGAGGCCGACGCCGAGCACGGGCGGGGCCTCCTTGCCGGTGACTTTCGCCCACTCGCCACGGAAGGAGGCGAGCTTGCGCAGCTTCACGTCGGGCAGGAGGGCGATGGTGACGGTGCGCAGCGCCGCGGCGTCGATGTTCTTCTGCACCAGGAACTGCGCGAGGCGCGGATCAGCGCCCGGCACGGCCTCGAAATCCGAGGCGGTCATGCCGTAATTCTTGATGAGGATGGCCGCGCTGATGGCCGCCGTGGCGCTGCCCGACGGCGACATGCCGATCTTCTTGCCCTTCAGCTCCTCCATCTTGGTGATGGGGGAATCCGCCATCACCACGAAGTCGAGATCGGCCACCTGCGTTGCGAGCACGATGGTCACGGGCAGGCCATCGGCGGCGACCGAGAAGGCGCTGCCGGCGCTGGCGCCGATGGCGAAGTCGATGGCGCCGGCGGCCATGGCCTTGGTGGGGGCGTTCACATCCGGAAACTTCACGAACTCGGCTTCGAGCCCCTGCTTTTCCATGAACTTGCCGGCTTCCAGAAAGGAGCCGAAGCCGAGGCTGACGCCGGAGCTCCAGTATCCGATCCGCACTTTCGCGGCCTCGGCGGGAAGAGATGACAGGCCGATTGCGACTGCGGCGGCCAGTAAAGCAAGACGCTTCATATCGAAATCCCCGTGATGGAAGGTTGTATTGTTTTTTTGCTTTATGGGTTTCAGGCCGGGCGCGGCTTGCGCCAGGCGAAGAGATGCGTTTCGAGGGGCTTCAGCAGGACCGCCTCGATGAAGATCATCAGGATGACGAGGGTGAGGGTCCAGGCGAACACCTGGTCCGTCTGCACGAGGTCTGCCGCCTGCCGCAGCCGGTAGCCGATGCCGCTCGACGCGCCGAGGGCCTCCGCCACGATGGAGACGCGGGCCCCGAAGCCGAAGGCGAGGCGGGCGCCGGCGAAGAACTGGGGCAGGATGGTGGGCAGGTAGATCTTCAGAAGAACCTGCAGCCGCGACATGCGGAACGTCTGCGCCAGCTCGATGAAATCGCGGTTCACCGTGCTCGTGCCCTGCCAGACATTGGTGAGGATGAGCGGCATCGCGGTCATGAACACCACGAAGATGGTCGACCAGTTGGACAGGCCGAACCAGATGAGCGCGAAGATCGCCCAGATTGACGAGGACACCGTGTTGATGACCACCAGCAAAGGCTGGAAGAAGTCGCCCAGCGTGCGGCTCGCCCCGAGCAGGAGGCCCAGCACCACGCCCACCACGGTGGCGAAGATGAACCCCATGGCGATGCGGTAGAAGGTGATGCCGAAATCCGCCCAGAAGCCGGGCGTGACCACGAGCTGCGTCCACACCCCGAACACCCGGCGCGGGCTCGGCAGGATGAAGGCGGGCGCGCCCAGCGAGCCGATGCCCCAGAGGCCGACCACGATGATGATGAGCAGCAGCCTGAGGCCGATGAGGCGCAGCCGGCGGTCCTGGGTCATCTGGAGGGGGGAGCGCTTCATCTGGCTCGGCTTCTGCGAAGGAGGACGGACGCGGCGGAACGCGGCAGGGAACGTATTCACAGGCTGAGGCGCAGCAGGCGCACCTCTTCGGCGACCTCGGGCGAGAGCGGATTGCGGGGGTAGGGCAGGGCGATCTCGCGGGTTTCCTTCACCCGTCCGGGGCGCGGCATCAGCACCACGATCTTGTTGGCGAGGACCACCGCCTCCTCCACGTCGTGGGTGACGAACAGCACCGACATCTGCCGCAGGCCGGCGATGCGCAGCACCTCGTCGTGCATCTGCGTGCGGATGGAGGGATCGAGCTTGGAGAAGGGCTCGTCCATGAGCAGGATCGACGGCTCGGTGACGAGGCTGCGGCCCAATGCGGCGCGCGAGCGCATGCCGCCGGACAGCTCGTGGGGGAAGGAGTCGGCGAACTTCTCCAGCCCCACCAGCTCCAGCACCTGCATCACCCGATCGCGCCGCTCCTTGCGCGGCATGCCGGCGGCTTCGAGGCCGAGGGCGACGTTCTGGGCCGTGGTGCGCCAGGGGAACAGACGGTCCTCCTGGAACATGTAGGTCATGGTGCGCCAATCCTTGAAGGCGCTGGATTTCTGGCCGTTCAGGAACACCGTGCCCTGATCCGGCGGGATGAGGCCGGCGACGATGTTGAGCAGAGTGCTCTTGCCACAGCCCGAGGCGCCGACGAGGGCGACGATGGAGCGCTCCGGCACGTCGAGATCGATGTTGCGCAGCACTTCGAGCTGCTCGCCGTCGCGGCGCATGAAGCTCTTGCCGACGCTTTCCAGTTGGACGACGCTCACCGCTCCCTCCCGCTCAGGCTGGAGAGCGGGGCGACGGGAACCACCGCGGCGGAATCCCGGAGCGAGGCGATGACCTTCTCCATGGTCATCTCGCGGAACGTCTCCACATGCCGCCGCGCCACTTCGGCGGCGGCCGCGGCATCGCCGGCGGAGAGATAGTCGATAAGCAGGACGTGATCGTTGGCGATGTTGGGGCGCACGCCCTGCACGCCGAAGCCGAGCGCCACGAGGCGCGTCATCTCGTCGAGGAGGCCGGAGAGCGAGCGGCACAGGCGCTGGTTGCCGGCGGCCTCGGCGATGGCCATGTGGAAGCTGCGGTTGGCTTCGAGGAAGAAGTCGATCTGGTTGCCCACATCGGTCGTCAGCTTTACCCGGCAGGCCTCTTCGAGCCGCTCCAGATGCGCCCTGTTGACCCGCCCGGCGGCGCCGCGCGCGGCCAGCGGCTCCAGCACCAGCCGGAGCGCAAAGACCTCTTCCACATCCTTCACGGTGATGGGCGTGACGCGGTAGCCGTGGCGCGGCATGGAGGCGACGAAGCCGTCCTGGATGAGCCGCTGGAGGGCGATGCGGCAGCTGGCCTTGCCGATTTCCAGCCGCTCCATCAGCTCCGCCTCGGTGAAGCGGGTGCCCGGCAGGATGCGGCAGGAGACGATCTCGCGCCGGAGCAGGTCGTAGGCCTGCCGGCCTTTCAGGGTCGCGCTCGGAATTTCGAGGACATGCCCCGCATCCGATCCCCGGTCGCTGTCGCGCTCCTCGGTCACGCTCATCACCTCTCGGCTGACTGGTGAGAAGCCTACAGAACGACCTGGCTGGGGAGAAGGCTAAATAGATAGCACGCTATGAAAAAATTTATCGGTGTAAATCAACCATATGGTGTCCATCTGTCGCAAAAGCGGGCGGTTTTGGTGGGAGGCTCACAGGGCGCTGCCCAAGAAAGGGCCAGTCCCGGCCCCGGCGGTTGGCTCTGGAGGGGGCGTGAGCGTGGGGCCTTGGAAACTTGGCGTCTCTCCCTCTAAAACCGAAAGGGGTTCGCGGCCCGGAGGGTTGCGGAAGATGGTGCGCGGCGCTCGACGCCCGCCCGGACGGGTCTGCAGGCGAGCGGAGGGGTGGTGATGGCGGCCAAGAGCAAGCATCAGGCGCAGGAGATGGCGGCGCCGGAGAGCTTCGAGGTCGCCCCGCTGCACCGGATGACCCTCGGCTATCTCATCAGCCTGCTGGCGCGGCTGCTTGCCCAGTCCCTGAAGGTCCGCAACGGGCCGGATGGAATCCTCCCTGGCCAGTATCCCATCGCCGTGGAACTGCTCGCCCAGGACGGCATGAGCCAGCGCGATCTGTGCGAGGTGGTGCGCATCGAGCAGGCCACCATGGCCAACACCCTGAAGCGCATGGAGCGCGACGGCCTCATCACCCGCCGCCAGAGCGCCGAGGATGGCCGGCTCGCCACCATCCATCTCACCGAGGCGGGCGTGCGGCTCGCCCGCGATGCCGTCCGCAACGCCGCCGAAGTCAACAGCGTGGCGCTGGAAGGGCTCGATCCGGTGGCGCAGAAGGCTCTGCGGGACATGCTGATCGATCTCACGGAGCGGCTGGAGGCCGATATCCAGCAGCGCGACTAGGGCTTTGCCTAAAATTAGCGCATGACCATTCTGTAGACTTGCATACCAAGCTATGTATTATGTCTTCCGTGGTCGCTGGGCTCCGGCGTGTCCGCCCCAACGTGACAGTGTGTTGATGGTGTAGAGCACAGCACCTCTCGAGGCCATTCGGCATCGGAAGGTGAACGGCTCGCCATGGGCGGCGTTTCCGAGGGGTTCCGTATCATGAATGATGCGATAACTGCCGTAGGGTTAGAGTTCAGCAGCTCGAATTGGCTGCGAGTGCCCTGAACAACTGCAAATAAGCTTGGCATTTCTGTCGCGGCATCCGGCGCGCGTGTGGCCGATGTTCGCGATGGCGGCGTGAAAAAGTCCATCAAATCGGGAGGGGCGCGGCGTCATGCCGTGCCTGTTCAGTGGCGTGGCCACGGCACGTGGCGCGCGTGGAGCGTGACAGATGCGGCACGATACCGAGACGTTTCGCGAGTTCCTGGGCCGGCTTCGCGATCAGGGCGAATTGATCGACCTGCATCAGCCGATCGACATCCGCCACATCGCCACGCTCGTGGACCAGTCCGACAAGGCGTTGTTCTTCCATGACGTCATCGGCTACGACGTGCCCGTCGTCTCCGGCATCATCCGCTCGCAGAGGCGGGCGATCATGTCGCTCGGCTGCACCGCCTATCCCGAAATCGAGATGAAGCTGAGGGCCGCCATCGACCGGCCCGTCAGCCCCAACATCGTCAACACCTCGCCCACGCAGGAAGTGGTGATGGAGGGCGATGCGGTCGACCTCTACAAGCTGCCCATCCCCATGAGTTCCATCTATGACGGCGGCCCGATGATCACCGCCGGGGTGGTGATCGCGCGTGATCCGGAATTCGGCCTCAACGCGGGCATCTACCGCTTCATCGTCAAGGAAAAGAACCTCACCGGCATCGACATCGTCACGCCCAACAACATGCGCCTGTTCGCGCAGCGGGCCTACGAGGCGGGCCGGCCGTGCCCCATCTCCATCTCCATCGGCACCCATCCCTACGAGATCATGGGCTCGGGCTTCCGCGCCCCTCTCGGCGTGGACGAGATGGCCATTTCCGGTGGCCTGCGCGGTGGCCCCGTGGACCTGGCGCCGTGCCGCACCATCGACGTGCCCTACATCGCCGACGCCGAGATCGTGCTGGAGGCGGAGATCCTGCCCCACGGCTGGATCTATCCGGAAGGCCGCTTCGGCGAGTTCACCCGGCTCATGGGCGGGCTGCACTGGAACCCCATCGTGCGCATCAAGTCGGTCTCCATGCGCAAGGATGCGGTCTATTACGCGCTCCACATGCCGTGGGAGAACACCTGGCTCGCCGCGCCCACCCGCTACGCCCTCATCCGGCAGGCGCTGAAGACCGCCGGCGTGCAGGTGAAGGACATCAACGTCACCCTCGGCGGCTGCGCCTTCTGGCACGCCGTCATCTCCATCAAGAAGCAGCCGGGGGAGGGCAAGAACGCTTTGCTCGCCGCCCTCTCGGTGATGGACCTGAAGCATGTGGTGGTCGTGGACGACGACATCGACGTCTTCAATCCCATGGACGTGGAATGGGCCATCGCCACGCGCGTGCAGGGTGACAAGGACATCATGATCGTCACCGGCGCGCGCGGAAAGCCGCTGGACCCGAGCCTGCGGCCGACTCCGCCCGGCGTGGTGCCCACCACCGCGAAGGTGGGCATCGATGCAACCATCTCCGAGGGCATCCCGAAGGAGCGCTACGAGCGCATCGCCTATGCCTATGCCGACACGGCCAAGATCGGCGACTACGTGTCCGGCAAGGCGGATGAGCCCGGTGCGGTGGCGGGCGAGGAAGATGTCGCCGAGCTGGCCGAGAAAATCGCGCAGATGATCGGCGAGGCGCCGCGCTATTACACGGATATCGCGGAAGCGTTCAGCGACTACAACTTCGCCATTGTCGCCCGTGCCCTCGGCCATCTGCACGCCACTGAACGCCTGTGGCAGGACGCGAAGGGCGCCATGTGCCTGCGCGGCTCGCGCTTTGCCGCCAAGCCGCCGGGCGCGTGAGCCGGGCGGGCGAGACGATGGGCGTGGTGGCTGCGGGGACATCACGCCCATCGTTTTCAGATCGGAAAAGACCAGCTTTCCGGCAAGTCCGGTCCGAAGAACGTCCGGCCCGAAGAAAGCCCGGCCCGAAGAAAAAACATCGCCCGGAAAAGAGAAGCGGCGAGAGCGTTTGAGGTTGGTGAAGCATTCTTCCACTCTTCCAGAGGGTGAACACATGCGTCGCAGGTTCCAGTCTCTTCTTTTCGCGGCGGCGCTTCTGCCGCTGGCCGGCCTGTCGTCCATGGCCGCCTCCGCCGAGACGCTGCTCAAGATCGGCGTCGCCCAGCTCTCGGCCGGCGGCCTGCCGGTCCTTGTGGCGGACCAGAAAGGCTTCTTCGCCGAAGAGGGCCTCAAATATGAGCGCCTCGACTTCAAGGGCGGCGGGCCGGTGGCGCAGGCCCTCGCCTCCGGCAGCATCGATCTGTGCATCTGCGCCGCCGACCATGCGGTCCATCTCCAGGATCGCGGGCTCGGCGGAAAGGTGCTGGTGGCGCTTGCCGAGCAGCACAGCTACGCGCTGATCGGCAAGGCGGATTCCACCGCCAAGAGCATCGCCGACCTCAAGGGTGAGAAGATCGGCATCACCACGGCCGGCAGCCTCACCGACACCACGGTGCGCTATGCCATCCGCAAGGCTGGGCTCGATCCGGACAAGGACTTCGTGCTGCTCTCGGTGGGCCGGGCGGGCGCGCAGAAGGCGGCGCTGCAGGCCGGCGCCATCGCCGGCGGCATGTTCTCGACGCCGGACATCCAGATCGTCATGGCCGAGAAGGGCGCCTACCGGATCATCGAGGATTTCCGCAAGCTGCCCTATCCGGCGCAGGATCTCATCGCCACCGATACCTGGCTGAAGGCCCACCCGGAAGATGCGCGCAAGGTGGCGCGGGCGGTGGTGAAGGCGCTGCGCCTCATCCAGCAGGACAAGACGGTGCTCTATCCCGCCATCAAGTCCCTGTTCCCCGAGATGAAGGACGACGCCATGGTCGCCCAGCTCGCCGATGACCTGGCCGCCGGCTATCTCTCCAAGGACGGCGTCATGTCGCCGGAGAGCTTCAACTTCCTCATGGCCATGATGACGATCGCCGAGCCGAAGCTGAAGCCGATGCCCTACGCCGACATCGTGGCCCTCTCCTATCTGCCCAAATGAGGCGCCGCATGAGCGACAGCATCACCACGCGCGGGCCGGCCTTCGCCCGGCCGGGACGGCGGAGCTTTTCCTTCGGGATCGGCGCGACGGGGCTGCGGCAGATCGGCCTCATCGCCGTCCTGCTCGGCCTGTGGGAACTCGCCTCCCATACCCTCTTCAATCCGTTCTGGAGCAGCCGGCCGAGCCTGATCGCGGCGCGGCTGTGGGAGCTCGCCCTCAACGGCGAATTGTGGCTGCACACCAGCACCACGTTGCAGGAGGCGGGCGCCGGGCTCGTGCTCGCGGCGGTGATCGGCATCCCGCTCGGCATTGTGCTGGCCCGCGCGCCGGAAGTCGCCCGCACCCTCGATCCGGTCATCATGGGGCTCTACGGCCTGCCGCGCGTGGCGCTGGCGCCGCTGTTCATCCTGTGGTTCGGCATCGGCCTGTTTTCCAAGATCATGATGGCCTTCACCATGGTGGTGTTCATCTTCCTGATGAACGTCATGGAGGGCATCCGCACCATCGATCCCGACCATCTGGACCTCATGCGGTCCATGCGCGCCGGGCGGTTCTATCTGGTGCGCCGGGTGCTGCTGCCGGCGGTGACGCCGTGGATCCTCGCCTCGTTCCGCATCGGCATCGGCCTCGCCCTCATCGGCGCGGTGGTGGGCGAGCTGATCGGCGCCAATCGCGGCCTCGGATGGTACGTGGAAAGCCGCGGCGGCCAGCTCGACACAACAGGCGTGTTCACCGGCCTCATCGTGCTGATGGTGCTGGCCATGCTGGCCAATCAGCTTGTCGGCTTCGTCGAGCGGAGGATGATCACATGGCGCTGACCAATCTGGCGCTGACCGCCGAAACGCCGAGGCCCCGTGCCGCACTGAAAGACCTCTGCATCTCCTTCCCCCGGCCGGACCTGCCGCCGCTGGAGGTGGTCTCGGGCATCTCGCTTGATGTGGCGGAGGGCGAGTTCGTCGCCGTGGTGGGGCCGTCGGGCTCGGGCAAGTCCACCATCCTGCGCGCCATCAGCGGGCTGCTGAAGCCCTCCGGCGGGCGGGTCGAGGTGGATGGGGTGGCGGTCACGTCGCCGCCGCCCAAGGTCGGCTTCATGTTCCAGAAGGACGCGCTGCTGCCGTGGCGGACGGTGGCCGAGAACATCCGCGTCGGCGCCGAGCTGGGTGGCACGCCCTCCGGCGAGCAGGCGGCGCAGGTGGCGAGGCTCATCAAGCTGCTGCGGCTCGACGGCTTCGAGAATGCCTGGCCGAAGCAGCTTTCGGGCGGGATGCGCCAGCGCGTGTCGCTGGGGCGCCTCCTGGCCTATCGCCCGTCCCTCATGCTGATGGACGAGCCCTTCGGCGCGCTCGACTACCAGACCAAGATCGCCATGGGCCTCGAACTGCTGAGGGTGTGGGAGGCGGAGCGCCGCTCCATCATCTTCGTCACCCACGACATCGAGGAGGCGGTGGCGCTGGCCGATCGCGTGGTGGTGTTCAGCGCGCGCCCGGCCCGCATCCTCGCCGAATACAAGGTCCACCTGCCGCGGCCCCGGCACATGCGCACCATGCGCAGCGATCCCGCCTTCACGGACCTGACCGAGGCGATCTGGTCGGATCTGGCGCTGCCGGATTGATGACATGAAACGTCTCGTGGTGGCCATCACCGGCGCGTCGGGCGCCATCTACGGCATCCGCGCGCTCCAGCTTCTGCGCGAGCGGGGCGGGGTCGAGACCCATCTCGTGCTCTCCGCCTCCGGGGCGCGCACCATCATCGCCGAAACCGACTTCACGCCGGATGCGGTGCGCGCCCTCGCCCACCACGTCCACAATCCGAAGGACATCGGCGCCTGCGTGTCCTCGGGCTCGTTCGTCACCGAGGGGATGCTGGTCGCGCCCTGCTCCATCAAGACGCTGAGCGGCATCGCCCATTGCTACAATGACGAGCTGGTGGTGCGCGCCGCCGACGTGTGCCTGAAGGAGCGGCGCCGCGTGGTGCTGCTGCTGCGCGAAACCCCGCTCCACGCCGGCCATGTGGAGCTGATGGCGCAGGCCACCCGCAACGGCGCCATCCTCATGCCCCCCGTGCCGGCCTTCTACCACCGGCCGACTTCCATCCTGGAGATCGTGGACCAGACCGTCGCCCGCGCCCTCGACCTGTTCGGCCTCGACCTGCCGACGACGAAGCGCTGGAACGGGAAGGGCGTGGATTGAGCGGGGGCGCTCAGTCGAGCGTCATCACCGCCTCAACGTTGCGCCGGTGCACGGCCTCATAGGGCTCGAAGTACGAGATCGCCCCGGTAGCGAACGCCTCTGCCGCGAACGCGCGCAGGTCGAGCCCCGCCAGCGCCGGCTCGTCCTTCAGCCTGAGCAGCTTCTCCACATAGAGCCGCGTCGCGTCGATGAGCGCCGGGCCGTAGCCGCCGTCGGCGATCACGTCGGGGGCGCCGTGGCAGGGCAGGATGCGTGTGGCGCCCAGCGCCGCGAGGCGCTCAAGGCCAATCAGGTGCGCGGCGAGGCGGTCGGGCTCGTCCACATAGGTGATGGGGTCTTCCAGCGTGTCGCCGGCGAGGAGGATGCCGCCGGGCAGCAGCGCGACGGTGCCGTCGCGGCTGTGGATGTCCACATGGACCAGCTCGACGGGCAGGCTGCCGACCATCAGCGACAGCCGGTCCTCGAACAGAAGGTTGGGCAGGATGAGCGGATTGATGGGCGGGTCCGCCGCCTCCAGCCGGTTGCGGTTGGCGCGGAGCAGCGCGTCGGTCTCGCGATTGGCGATGATCTCGCAATCGGCGAACACTTCGTTGCCGGCCACGTGGTCGTCGTGCCAGTGGCTGAGCACCACGCGGATGCGCCGCGCGCCCCGCTCTTCCAGCATCGCGCGGATAAGGCGGGCGTGGGCGAGGGTGATGTGGGTGTCGTAGACGAGGGCGTCGTCCCCATCGATCACCGCATAGGAGGCAATGCCGAGGGCGAAGGCGCCATCATCCAGCCAGTTCTCCTGCGACCCATGCAACCGCACGCCGGGGATGCGCCCGTCATAGAAGGCGAGCACGCCGGGCGCGGGCTCCAGCACCTTGAGGGTGGAGCCCGGCGCGATGGCCTGCGCCCCGTTCACTCCGCCGCTTCGAGAGTGTGCCCCAGCCGGTGGGAGAGCGTGTGCAGCAGCTCCTTCGCCGCGTCGGCGATGACGGTGCCGGGCGGGAAGATGGCTTCGGCGCCGAAGGCCTTCAGGGCTTCATAGTCCTGCGGGGGCACGACGCCGCCCACCACCACCATGATGTCGCCGCGCCCTTCCGCCTCCAGCGCCGCCTTCAGCGCCGGCACGAGGGTGAGGTGGCCGGCGGCCAGCGAGGAGATGCCGACGACATGCACGTCGTTCTCCACCGCCTGCCGGGCGGCTTCCTCGGGGGTGGCGAAGAGGGGGCCGATGTCCACGTCGAAGCCGAGGTCGGCGAAGGCGGAGGCGATGACCTTCTGGCCGCGGTCGTGGCCGTCCTGGCCCACCTTGGCGACGAGGATGCGCGGGCGGCGGCCTTCGGCGGTCTCGAAGGCTTCCACCAGCTTCTGCACCTTGCCCACCTTGTCCGTCATGGCGGAAGCCTCGCGCTTGTAGACGCCGGAGATGGCGCGGATCTCCGCGCGGTGGCGGCCGAACACTTTCTCCAGCGCGTCGGAAATCTCGCCCACAGTGGCCTTGGCCCGCGCCGCCTCGATGGCGAGTGCCAAAAGGTTGCCGTTGCCGGCGGCGCCGTTGGTGAGGGCTTCGAGCTTGGAAGCCACCTCGGCCGGGTTCCGCTCGGCCTTGAGGCGGTTCAGCTTGTCGATCTGCGCGGCGCGCACGGTGGCGTTCTCCACCTTCAGCACGTCGATGAGGCGGTCCTTGAGCGGCTTGAACTTGTTGACGCCCACCACGGTCTGCGCCCCGCCGTCGATGCGGGCCTGGGTGGTGGCGGCGGCCTCCTCGATGCGCAGCTTGGGGATGCCGGCCTCGATGGCCTTGGCCATGCCGCCCAGCGCCTCGACTTCCTGGATGTGCGCCCACGCCTTGGCGGCGAGATCGGCGGTGAGCTTTTCCACGAAATAGGAGCCGCCCCACAAATCGATCTGGCGGGTGGTGCCGCTCTCCTGCTGGAGCAGGATCTGGGTATTGCGGGCGATGCGGGCGCTGAAGTCGGTGGGCAGCGCCAGCGCCTCGTCAAGCGCATTGGTGTGCAGAGACTGGGTCTGGCCCTGGGTGGCCGCCATGGCCTCGATGGCCGTGCGCATGACGTTGTTGAACACGTCCTGCGCGGTGAGCGACCAGCCGGAGGTCTGGGAATGGGTGCGGAGCGGCAGGGACTTGGGGTTCTTGGCCCCGAGGTCGGTCATCAGGCGCGTCCACAGGAGGCGGGCGGCGCGCAGCTTCGCCACCTCCATGTAGAAGTTCATGCCGATGGCCCAGAAGAAGGAGAGGCGCGGCGCGAACACGTCGATGGGCAGGCCGGCGGCGGCACCGGCGCGGCCGTATTCCACGCCGTCCGCCAGCGTGTAGGCCAGCTCCAGGTCCTGCGTCGCGCCGGCTTCCTGCATGTGGTAGCCGGAAATGGAGATGGAGTTGAAGCGCGGCATCTCCTTCGAGGTGAAGGCGAAGATGTCCGAGATGATGCGCATGGAGGGTGCGGGCGGATAGATATAGGTGTTCCGCACCATGAATTCTTTGAGAATGTCGTTCTGGATGGTGCCCGAAAGCTTGGAGGCCGCCACCCCCTGTTCTTCCGCCGCCACCACATAGAGCGCGAGGATCGGCAGCACCGCGCCGTTCATGGTCATGGACACGCTCATCTGGTCCAGCGGGATGCCGGAGAACAGGGTGCGCATGTCGTAGATGCTGTCGATGGCGACGCCCGCCATGCCCACGTCGCCGGCGACGCGGGGGTGGTCCGAGTCATAGCCGCGATGGGTGGCGAGGTCGAAGGCCACAGAGAGGCCCTTCTGGCCGGCGGCGAGGTTGCGCCGGTAGAAGGCGTTGGAATCCTCCGCCGTGGAGAATCCCGCATATTGGCGGATGGTCCAGGGCTGGGTGGCGTACATGGGCGCATACGGCCCGCGCAGGAAGGGCGCGATGCCGGGGTAGGTGTCGATGTAGCCGAGCCCCTCGATGTCCGCCGGGCCGTAGAGCGGCTTCACCGGAATACCCTCGGGCGTCGTCCACGCCTCGGCGGCGGCGGACGGGACGGCGGGGGCGGCGGCGCGCCAGTCGATCTCGGCGAAATTGGGGATCCGGCTCATGGCATCCATCCTAGCTCAAATGGACTCGGGTCGCGACGGCGCAGGCCTGAGCGGCGACCGGGTCCGGGATTTCATCTCGTCCAGAATGTCCTGCATCTCGCACAGCGCCAGATGCAGCCGGATGCGCGGCAGGCGTGACACCACATCCGCAAGGGAGGTGTTGGCGGCGAAGGCGGAGAGCAGGATCTCCAGCTCCTCCGCGCTGCTGCCGCGCACCATGGCCCAGAACAGATAGGCGCGCGGGTGACGCACCGGGCCGCGCCAGCGCGGCGAGGTGCGGATCGTTCCGCGGTCGTCCTGCATCTGATCCACATCGGCCCAGATGGCGTCGCACCTTTGCGCCAGCTCCGCATCGGTGAGCCGGGCCAGATCGAACCTGAGATTCAAGGCCAGTGTCATTGCGTCCCTGCCCTGAGGGGATGAATGCCAGTGGAGTCATTCTAGGCCGGCCGCAACCTGTGCGCGAGTCAGTGTTTCCAGCGCGTCGCAGCCGGCGAAGATGAAGTCGGTGACGCCCGCGGGCGCAAGCGTCGCCTGAAGCTCTGCGGCGGGCTTGCCAGCGAGCCAGACGGCGGTGGCGCCGGCGGCCTTCAGCGCCTCGGCCGCCGCCACGCCCTCGGCGCCGTAGACCTCATCGGAGGAGACGAGGCATGCGAAGGGCGTGCCCGACGCCTTGAAGGCGGCGACCAGCGCGTCGCGGTCGGCGAAGCCGTCCGGCACCGGGGCGGCAATGCCGCCGGCCTCGAAGAAATTCTTGGCGAAGGTGGCACGGGCGGTGAAAGCGGCCACCGGGCCGAGGGCCGCGAGGAACACCACCGGCGCCTTGGGTGCGGCCTCGGCAGCATCGCGCAGGGCCTCGAAGGCCTCGGCGATGCGGGTGGGGGCAAGCGCGCCATCCGCCACCGGAGCGGTGGGCGGCAGCGGCGCCAGCACCTCCGGCACCTCCTGCACCAGAATGGGGAATTCCGAGGTGCCGGTGATGGGGGCCTTGCGGGTGGCGACGTCGGCGTCGCGCTTGGCCTTCACCTCGGCGATCTCGGCCTTGAACCAGCGGTCCTCCAGCACGTCGGCCATGCCGCCGCGCTTCTCGATGGTGCGGAACAGGTCCCACGCTTTGGCCGCGAGGCCATCCGTGTGCGCCTCCATGGCGCCGGCGCCGGCGGCGGGATCGGCAACGCGGTGGACGTTGCTCTCCTCCAGCAGCATCACCTGCGTGTTGCGGGCGAGGCGGCGGGCGAAGGCATCCGGAAGGCCCAGCGCCTGGGTGAAGGGCAGCACCGTCACGCTGTCCGCCCCGCCGACGCCGGCGGCAAAGGCGGCGACCGTGTTGCGCAGCAGGTTCACGTAAGGATCACGGCGGGTGAGGGAGCGCCACGCGGTGGTGCCGTGCAGCTTCAGCGGCCTTTCCGGCAGGCCGCATTCGCGCAGCACGGCGGCCCAGAGCAGGCGAATGGCGCGGAACTTGGCGATGGTGGCGGTCTGGTTCACGTCGGCCACCAAAGCTGCCTCGATGCGGCCAGAGGCCTCTTCCAGCGCGATGCCGGCCTCGGCATAGGCCTTGAGGTAGGCGACCATGGTGGCCAGCACCGCCGCCAGCTCCTGCGCATCGGACGCGCCGGCCGCGTGATAGACGCCGCCATCCGCCCGGGCGAAGGGGCCGGCGAAGCCGCGGGCTTTGAGGATGGCCGAGGTTTCCGCGAAGCGCTTGGCGAGCAGCGGCCATGCCATGGGCAGGGTGCCGTGGGCGGCGAAATCGCTCAGGGGATCGAGGCCGAAGGAGACGGAGACGCCCTCCGGCTTGAAGCCGCGCGCCTCCACGAGGTCGGCGAAGGCGAGGGCATCCTCGCGCCCCTGGAAATTGCCGCTCTCGATGCGCACGTCGATGAGGTCGAGCAGCACGTCCTTCAGGACGAGCGAGAGGTCGGCGCCCTCCGGCAGGCCGAAGCCGTGGGCTGAGGGGGACGCAGAGAAGACGAGGGACAGGCCGGAGGCGCCGCCATCGAGGTCTTCCAGCGCCTGCGCATTGGCCTCGGCCGCATCCGGCTGGTCCACCCGCATGGAGATGACCCAGGGCGCGCCAGCCGGCCGGCCGGCGACGATGGGCGCATCGGCCTTGCGCTCCGGCAGGGCATCGAGCGCCAGCCCCTCATAGGTGCGCGTCACCAGCCGCTTGTCATAGGGCGCGCCCTTCAGCACGCCTTCCACCAGCTTCAGCCAGTCCGCGCGGGTGACGGGAGCGATGTCGGTTGCGAAGGGGAGGGCGGTGGCGTCGGTCATGTCAGGACCTCGGGAGGGAAGGGGTCGGTCGCATCCCGGCCGACTGGAGCGGAGCAAAGCGGAGCGGAAGGAGAGCCGGGATCCAGCGCGAGACTGCGCCGAAGGCGGCCTGCCCCTTGCCGCGCGGGGGAATGGACCGCTGCGCGGGAGCTGTGCGCTGGGCCCCGGATCAGCACTCCGGCTGCGCCGTCGCTTGTCCGGGGCACGGGAGTTTCCATCACCGCCGCTCCCGCGCGGCGAGCGCGCGCTCGGCGTCCACGATGTAGTCGCGGATCACCGGCACGTCGTCGCGCTTCTCGGAGAGGAGGAGCTGGAACACCATGTTGGAGCCGTGCAGGAAGCCCAGCTCCACGGCGGCGAGGTAGAATTCCCACATGCGGCCGAAGCGCTCGCCCATCATGGCATCGGCTTCCGCGCGACGGGCCATGAAGTTCCGGCGCCAGGCGCGGATGGTCCAGTAATAGTGCAGCCGCAGCACCTCGCAGTCGTCCACCCACAGGTGGGTGCGCTCGGTGGAGGCGAACACCTCGGAGAGCGCCGGCACATAGCCGCCGGGGAAGATGTATTTGCGGATGAAGGGCGCCGTGGTGCCGGGAGGCGACATGCGGCCGATGGCGTGGATGAGCGCGAAGCCGCCCGTGTCCAGCAGGTTGCGGATGGTGGTGAAATATTCGTCGAAATGGGCGACGCCCACATGCTCCATCATGCCGATGGAGACCACGCGGTCATACTTGCCCGTGAGGTTGCGGTAATCCACCTCGCGGAAGTCGATGGAGTCCGCCACGCCCGCCGCCTCCGCAAGCCGCCGGCTCTCGGCCAGCTGCTCGGGCGAGACGTTGATGGCGGTGACGTGCGCGCCGCATTCCTTCGCCATGTAGATGGCGAGGCCGCCCCAGCCGGAGCCGATCTCGGCCACCCGCATGCCGGGGGAGATGTTCAGCTTGGCCGCGATATGGCGGAACTTGTTGCGCTGGGCGTCAGCCAGCGGCTCGTCGGGATGGGTGAAGTAGGCGCAGGAATACGCCATCGTCTCGTCCAGCCACAGCCGGTAGAAGTCCGCCGGGTGGTCGTAGTGGGAGGAGACGTTCTCCTTCGCCTTGGAAACGGGGTTGGCCTGCTGGAACCGCCGCACCGAGCGCCACGCCTTGCGCAGCGCCTGCTGCACCGGGTGGGAGCCGAGGCCCTTGCGGTTCACCGAGAACAGGTTGAGCAGCTCGAACGCGCCGGCCCCATCCTCGAAGGAGAGGCGGCCGTCCATATAGGCCTCCGCCGCCACCAGCTCCGGATTGAAGAACAGGTCGCGCTCCAGCTTCTTGTCGTGCATCCGCACCGTGACGGACGGGCCGTCCTTGCCCGAGCCGAACACGTGGCGCTTGCCATCGGCCGTGATGACCGTGAGCTGGCCTTTTTCCACGAAGCGGCTGAGGAGGTGGGAGAGGAGGCGCATTCAGAGATCTTTCCGGGCGATCGCCATAATGAAGGAACCGTCATGGCCGGGCTTGTCCCGGCCATCCACGTGGATGGTCCGGGAGCATACCCGAGCACAGTGCGCCAGCGACGCGACGTGGATGCCCGGGACAAGCCCGGGCATGACGATCCCCTGACGCAGGCCGAAAATAGCCTGACGCCCGCCCGGCATCACGCGAATTCCAGGATCACCGCATCCACCGCGAGGCTGTCGCCCGCCTTGGCGTGGACGGCCTTGATCATGCCGTCGCGCTCGGCGCGCAGCACGTTCTCCATCTTCATGGCTTCGACGATGGCGAGGATCTCGCCGTTCTTCACCTCCTGGCCGGGCACCACGGCGACGGAGACCACGAGGCCGGGCATGGGGCAGAGCAGCTCCTTGCCGCCGCCGGCATTCTCCTTCTTCGGCATCAGCGCCGCCAGCGAGGCGGACAGCTCGGTGTAGACCTGCGCCTTGGTGGAGATGCCGCGATGGGCGAGCACGTAGCCGTTGGGGATGGGGCGCACCTGCACCGCCACCTGATCGGCATCGATGGTGCCGGTCCACACCACGTCGCCGGGCTTCCAGGTGGAGCGCAGCAGGTGGATGTGGCCGGGGGTGCCGTCCGCCTCGAAGATCTGCACCTTGAAGCCGCCGTCCACCGCCTCGACCTCGCACGGGGTGGAGATCGTCGCCTCGCCGGCCGAGAGGTTCACGATGCGGCGCTTGGCGATGCGCCACGTCACGCCGGAGGTCTGGCCGGAGATCTGGCGCTTGCGGGTGTTCTGGATGTGGTCGATCACCGCCGCCACGGCCGAAAGCGTGTGCGTCAGCTCGCCTTCCGGGGCGCGGGCGACGAAGCCCTCGGGATATTCCTCGGCGATGAAGCCGGTGGAGAGGTTGCCCGACTGCCAGCGCGGATGGGACATCAGCGCCGAGAGGAACGGGATGTTGTGGCCGATGCCGTCGATGGCGAAGGCATCCAGCGCATCCGCCTGCGCCTCGATGGCGATGGCGCGGGTGGGGGCGTGGGTGACGAGCTTCGCGATCATCGGATCGTAGAAGATGGAAATCTCCCCGCCCTCATAGACGCCCGTGTCGTTGCGCACGGTGATGGGGCCATCCTTGCCTTCCGCCGGGGGCCGGTAGCGCACGAGGCGGCCGGTGGAGGGCAGGAAGTTGCGGTAGGGGTCTTCCGCATAGATGCGGCTTTCCACCGCCCAGCCGGTGAGCTTCACGTCGTCCTGAGTGATAGTCAGCGGCTCGCCGGCGGCGACGCGGATCATCTGCTCCACAAGGTCGATGCCGGTGATGAGCTCGGTGACGGGATGTTCCACCTGCAGGCGGGTGTTCATCTCCAGGAAGAAGAAGCTCTTGTCCTGCCCGGCGACGAACTCCACCGTGCCGGCGCTGTCGTAGCCCACCGCCTTGGCGAGGGCGACGGCCTGCTCGCCCATCTTCTTGCGGGTGGCTTCATCGAGCAGCGGGGAGGGGGCTTCCTCGACCACCTTCTGGTTGCGGCGCTGGATGGAGCACTCGCGCTCGCCGAGATAGATGACGTTGCCGTGCTTGTCGCCCAGCACCTGGATCTCGATGTGGCGCGGATCGACGATGAACTTCTCCACGAACACGCGGTCGTCGCCGAAGGAGGACTTCGCCTCCGAGCGGGCGCGGTCGAAGCCGTCCTGCACCTCGTCGCGGGAATAGGCGATGCGCATGCCCTTGCCGCCGCCGCCGGCGGAGGCCTTGATCATCACGGGATAGCCGATCTCGTCGGCGATCTTGGCCGCTTCCTCGCCAGTCGCGATCTCGCCGAGATAGCCGGGCACGGTGGAGACCCTGGCCGCGGCGGCCGCCTTCTTGGACTCGATCTTGTCGCCCATGGCCTCGATGGCATGGGGGTTCGGGCCGATGAAGACGATGCCGTGCTCGGCCAGCAGCTTGGGGAAGGAGGCGCGCTCGGAGAGGAAGCCGTAGCCGGGATGCACCGCCTCGGCCCCGGTCTTCTTGCACGCCTCCACGATCTTCTCGGCGATGAGATAGGACTGGGCGGCCTGCGGCGGGCCGATATGCACCGCCTCGTCCGCCATCTCCACATGGAGGGCGTCCTTGTCGGCGTCGGAATAGACGGCGACGGTCTTGATGCCCATCTTGCGCGCCGTCTTGATGACGCGGCAGGCGATCTCACCCCGGTTCGCGATCAGGATCTTCGAGAACATGGCGTTCGTTCCTTTGCGCCAGCGGCGCTGAATTCTTTGCGGTCCTCTCCGGGTTTCCCCTCTCCCCAACGAAGTCGGCTTTTGCCGTCTTCGTCATTTCTGACCGATCTCGGCGGCTGCCGTGATCGGGCGGGAGAGGGTGCCGGAGCGCAGCGGAGGCGGGTGAGGGGGCTGCCCGGCGCCTGGCGCAGCGGCGCGATACCCCTCACCCCGGCCCTCTCCCGCAAGGGGAGAGGGAGATCACCGAAATCCCGGCCTCACACCGGCATGTTGTCGTGCTTGCGCGGGGGCTGCTCCAGCTTCTTGGTGCGGAGCATGGCGAGCGCGCGGGCGAGGCGTCGGCGGGTGGAGCGGGGGGTGATCACCTCGTCGATGAAGCCCCGCTCGGCGGCGACGAAGGGCGAGAGGAAGCGCTCTTCGTAATTCTTGGTCTGGGCGGCGATCTTGTCCGGGTCGCCCATGTCCTGGCGGAAGATGATCTCCACCGCGCCCTTGGCGCCCATCACCGCGATCTGGGCGGTGGGCCAGGCATAGTTCACGTCGGCGCCCACATGCTTGGAGGCCATCACGTCATAGGCGCCGCCGAACGCCTTGCGGGTGATGACGGTGACGAGGGGAACCGTCGCCTGCGAATAGGCGAACAGCAGCTTGGCGCCGTGCTTGATGAGGCCGCCATACTCCTGCGCGGTGCCGGGCAGGAAGCCGGGCACGTCCACGAAGGTGACGATCGGGATCTCGAAGGCGTCGCAGAAGCGCACGAAGCGGGCCGCCTTGCGGGAGGCGTCACTGTCGAGCACGCCGGCGAGCACCATGGGCTGGTTGGCGACGAAGCCCACCGTGCGCCCTTCGATGCGGCCGAAACCGGTGAGGATGTTCTTGGCGTAGGCCGCCTGGATCTCGAAGAAATCGCCCTCGTCCACGACCTTCAGGATCAGCTCCTTCATGTCGTAGGGCTTGTTCGGATTGTCCGGCACCAGCGTGTCGAGGCTGGCGTCGGTGCGGCCCGGATCGTCGAAGGAGGGCCACTCGGGCACGCCGTCGATATTGTTGGCGGGCAGGAAGTCGATGAGGCGCCGGGTCTCCAGCAGCATCTCCACGTCGTTCTCGAACGAGCCGTCGGCCACCGAGGACTTGGAGGTGTGCACCTTGGCGCCGCCCAGCTCCTCGGCGGTGACGGTCTCGTTGGTCACCGTCTTCACCACGTCGGGGCCGGTGACGAACATGTAGGAGGTGTCGCGCACCATGAAGATGAAATCGGTCATGGCGGGGGAGTAGACGTCGCCGCCGGCGCAGGGGCCCATGATGAGCGAGATCTGCGGGATGACGCCCGAGGAAATCACATTGCGCTTGAAGACCTCGCCGTAGCCGCCGAGCGCCGCCACGCCTTCCTGGATGCGGGCGCCGCCGGCATCGAACAGGCCGATGATGGGGGCGCGGGTCTTCAGCGCCATGTCCTGGATCTTGGTGATCTTGCGCGCATGCTCCTCGGAGAGGGAGCCGCCGAACACCGTGAAGTCCTTGGCGAAGATGAAGACCTTGCGGCCGTTGACGGTGCCCCAGCCGGTGACGACGCCGTCGCCGGGGACCTTCTGGTCCTCCATGCCGAAGTCGACGCAGCGGTGCTGCACGAAGGTGTCGTATTCCTCGAACGTGCCGCGATCGAGCAGCAGGCTGATGCGCTCGCGGGCGGTGAGCTTGCCGCGGGCATGCTGCGCCTCGATGCGCTTGATGCCACCGCCGAGGCGGGCGACACCCCGCCGGCTCTCGAGCTCCTCAAGGATGTCCTTCATGCCGAGCGCCTTTCAATGAGGCCAGAGGTAAATTTGAGACTAGCGGGTTCCCGCGCGCTCGCCAGCGCTTTCGCGCCGGCTTTCCCGCAAGGCCCGCAGGCGTTTCCCGCAAGTGCGTCGCAACTCGGCTAACAGGAGTTGCGATGCATTGGAATATGTGAAAAATTGACATTGCGAATTGTAAATCATTCACATTCCGGAACTCGAAGCTCTGGCGGTACAGGACGTTAGGTCAGTCGCGGCCGACGACCGCTGAGAGGTGCGGGAGGGGACATGCGCCAGAAGGTGTTTGCCGGCCACGCGGTGCGCCGGCTGCGCGAGAAGCTGGGGCTGAAGCAGGGCGAGCTGGCCCAGCGCCTCGCCGTCTCGCCCTCCTACATCAACCAGATCGAGAGCAACCAGCGTCCGCTCACCGCCTCGGTGCTGATCGCCATCTCGCGCACCTTCGCGGTGGACATCACCTCCTTCGGCGCGGAAGACCTCGACCGGTTGGTGGCCGACCTGCGCGAGACGGCGGCCGACCCCCTGTTCAAGGATCTCGACCTCGGCCTTCAGGACATGAAGGCTGTGGCGAACCTCTCGCCCGCCTTCGCCCACGCCTTCCTGCGGATGCACGTCGCGCTGCGCCGCACGGCGGAATGGCGGGCGTCCCTCGACGATATGATCACGGCCGGCGTCACGCCGGGCGCGGACGAGTCCAAGCTGATCCCCTATGAGGAGGTCCGCGACTTCTTCCATTACATTGACAATTACGTGGATGGCCTTGATCGCGCGGCAGAAAATGCCGCAACGTCACTCGGCATCATGGAAGGGGGCGAACCCGGCGCGGCCATCGCCGCCCATCTCGCCCGCCGCCATCAGGTGCAGGTGGAGATCGGCCCGGCCGACCCCGACGCGCCCCTCTCCCGCTACGATCCGCGGGCGCGGCGGCTGGTGCTCTCCGGCGTGCTGCCGGCGGCGACGCGGGCCTTCCGCATGGCCGTCACCATGGCCCAGCTGGAGCATGGGGCGCTGGTGGAGCACACGGTGTCCTCCGGCGCTTTCCGCAGCCAGACGGCGGGAGAGATCTGCCGGCTGGCGCTGCAGAACTATTTCGCAGGTGCGTTGATACTTCCTTATCGCCGCTTCCTCGAACTCGCCCGCCGCCTGCGGCACGACCTCGACCGCATGGCGCTGGAGACCGGGGCGAGCCTGGAGCAGGTGTGTCACCGCCTCTCCACCCTCCAGCGGCCGGGGGCGAAGGGCGTGCCCTTCTATTTCGCCAAGGTCGACCGGGCCGGCAACATCACCAAGCGGCATTCGGCGACGCGCTTCCAGTTCGCCCGCCACGGCGGGGCCTGCGCGGCGTGGAACGTGCACGAGGCGTTCGAGGTGGCGGGCCGCACTTTGGTGCAGGTGGGCGAGATGCCGGACGGCGCCCGCTACATCTGCCTCGCCCGCGCTGTGTCGAGCCCGGCGCTGCGCCATGGCCAGCCGGCGCGGGCCTATGCCTTCGGCCTCGGCTGCGAGGTCTCTTTCGCCCACGATATCGTCTATGCGGACGGGCTGGACCTGAAGGCGGCGCCGGTGGCGAAGCTCGGCGTGTCCTGCCGCATCTGCCCGCGCCGGGACTGCGATCTCCGGGCCTTTCCGCCCCTCGACCGCGACATCCGCATCGACGAGAACGTGCGCGATATCGTCCCGTTCACCATCTCCTGACGCAATTCGGCCGCGCCTGCGCTTGCGAAACGCCTTGCCTGCGCACACGAAACGCCATGAGGGCGGGTTTAAAGTATCCTCATCGGCTCAATGCGAGTCGCATGGGAGTGGTCCATGAGGGTGCTGAAGCTGACCGGCTGGGTAGCCGGGTTGGCCATGGCGGGGATCGTTTCGGCGCAGGCCGCGCCGGCCTTCTCCACGGCAAACGTCAACATCCGGACGGGGCCGGATACCGAATTCCCCAGCCTCGGCGTCATCCCCGATGGCTCGCCCATCGAGGTGGAAGGCTGCCTCCAGGACGAGTCCTGGTGCGATGTGATCTGGCAGGATTTCCGTGGCTGGGTGTACAGCGAGTACATCGGCTACGAGCAGCAAGGCCGCACCGCCGTGCTGCCTGACTGGGGCGTCGCCGCCATCGGCGTGCCGGTGGTGGCTTTCGCCGCCTCCCAATACTGGAACACCTATTACGTCAACCGGCCCATCTATGTGAACCAGCCCTGGTATGCGGATCGCTACCGCTGGGAGGTCTATAACCCGCGGCCGCGTCCCGGCTGGGGCCCGCCGCCTCCCGGCCCGCGTCCGCCCGGCTGGTGGCGCACCGGCTACGTACCGCCTCCCGGCATGCGGCCGCCGCCGGATGCCCCGCGCCCGCCGCCCAATTGGGGCCAGCCCGGCTACCCCGGCAGCCCCGGCTATCCCCCCGGACGTCCCGGCTATCCCGGTGGACCGGGCGGTCCCGGCTATCCCGGTGGTCCCGGTGGTCCGGGTGGTCCGGGTGGTCCCGGCTACCCCGGTGGTGCCGGTCAGCCCGGCGGTCCTGGCGGTCCCGGTCATCCCGGTGGTCCCGGTGGACCGGGTGGTCCCGGCTATCCCGGCGGCCCGGGCCAGCCCGGTGGTCCTGGCGGTCCCGGTCATCCCGGTGGTCCCGGTGGACCGGGTGGTCCCGGCTATCCCGGTGGTCCCGGTCAGCCCGGCGGTCCGGGCGGTCCTGGCAATCCGGGAGCTCCCGGCCAGCCCGGTGGTCCGGGACAGGTGCAGCCCGGCCAGCCCGGTCAACCCGGCGGTCGACCGGGTCAGCCCGGTGTGCCTCCGGGACAGGTCCAGCCCGGCCAGCCTGGTCAGCCCGGCGGTCGTCCGGGGCAGCCCGGTGTGCCTCCGGGACAGGTCCAGCCCGGCCAGCCCGGCCAGCCCGGCGGTCGCCCGGGTCAGCCCGGTGTGCCTCCGGGACAGGTCCAGCCCGGCCAGCCTGGTCAGCCCGGCGGTCGCCCGGGTCAGCCCGGTGTGCCTCCGGGGCAGGTCCAGCCCGGCCAGCCCGGTCAGCCCGGCGGTCGTCCGGGGCAGCCCGGCGTGCCTCCGGGGCAGGTCCAGCCGGGGCAGCCCGGCCAGCCGGGTGCGCGTCCGGGGCAGCCGTCGCCGGCCGAGCGCCAGCAGCAGCTGCGCCAGCAACAGCAGGAACTGAACCAGCAGCGCCAGCAGCAGCAACAGCAGTTGAAGCAGCAACAGCAGGAGCAGATCCAGCAGCGTCAGCAGCAGATGCAGCAGCGTCAGCAGGAACAGATCCAGCAGCGCCAGCAGCAGCAACAGCGCCAGCAGGAACAGGTCCAGCAACGCCAGCAGCAGCAACAGCAGATGCAGCAGCGCCAGCAGGAGCAGATCCAGCAGCGCCAGCAGCAGATGCAGCAGCAGCGTCAGCAACAGCAGCAGCAGATTCAGCAGATGAATCAGCAGCGTCAGCAGGAGATGCAGCAGCAGCGTCAGCAGTACCAGCAGCAGCGCCAGCAGCTGATCCAGCAGCAGCAACAGCAGCGCCCGCCGCAGCAACAGGCGCAACCTCCGCAGCAGCGGCCGCAGCCGCAGCAGGGCGGCGGCAACCGGTGCCAGGGCCCGGACTGCCCGCAACCGCGCTGAACGAACAGGAGAGCCCGGCCGCAAGGCCGGGCTCTTCGCTTTCGGGGCCCCGCCCATCGACGCGCGCCGCAAGGCGGGTTATGGGCTCCTCATGTCCGCTCCCCTGCGAAATCCCGCGCCCGTGCTGCGCTTCGCCCCGTCGCCCACCGGCCTGATCCATGTGGGCAATGCCCGCACCGCGCTCCTCAATGCGCTGATCGCCCGCCGCGCCGGCGGCACGTTCATCCTGCGCTTCGACGACACGGACGCCGCCCGCTCCCGGGCCGAATATGCGGATGCCATCGCCGCCGACCTCGCATGGCTCGGCATCGCGCCGGATGTCACCGTGCGCCAGTCGGACCGGCTCGCGGACTATGCGGCGGCGGCGGAGCGGCTGAAGGCCATGGGCCGCCTCTATCCCGCCTACGAGACCGAGGAGGAGCTGGACCTCAAGCGTGGCCTCCAGCGCGCCCGCGGCCTGCCGCCGGTCTATGACCGCGCCGCCCTCGCGCTCTCGCCCGAAGATCGCGCGCGGCTGGAGGCCGAGGGCCGCCGCCCGCACTGGCGGTTCCGGCTCGACCATCGCGTGGTGGCATGGGACGACGGCGTGCGCGGCCCGCAGCAGGTGGACACCACCACCCTCTCGGACCCCGTGCTGGTGCGCGCCGACGGCAGCTTCCTCTACACGCTCCCCTCGGTGGTGGACGATCTGGCGCTGGGCGTCACGCAGGTGATCCGGGGCGAGGACCACGTGACCAACACGGCGGTGCAGATCGAGATTTTCGAGGCGCTGGGCGGCCCGGTGCCCGGCTTCGCGCACCACAATCTGCTGACCCTTCCGTCCGGCGAAGGCCTCTCCAAGCGGCTCGGCCACCTCTCCTTGTCGGCGTTGCGCGAGGCGGGGCAAGAGGCGCTGGCGGTGGCCGCGCTCTCGGTGCTGGTGGGCACCTCCCATGCGGTGGAGGCTGTCGAAAGCCTCGATGCGCTGGCGGCGATGGTGGACCTTGCCGCCATCTCCCGCGCGCCCGCCCGCTTTGATCCGGCGGATCTCGACGCGCTGACCGCCCGCACCCTGCACCTCATGCCCTTCGCCGCCGCCGCCGCGCGGCTTGAGGCGGAAGGCATAGGCGGCGGAACGCAGTTTTGGCACGCCATGCGGACAAACCTTGCCCGCTTCGATGATGCAAGGGTGTGGTGGGAGATCGTGTCCACGCCGCAGGCGGGTGTTATCGCGGACGCCGATCGCGCCTTCCTCGTTGAGGCCGCCACTCTCTTGCCGCCTGCGCCCTGGGATGGTGGCCCGTGGCAGGCGATCCCTTGGGAAGGCAGTCTCTGGAAGGCGTGGACGGGTGCCGTAAAGGCCGCCACTGGCCGCTCGGGCCGGGGCCTCTTCCACCCGCTGCGCCTTGCGCTGACCGGCCGCGAGACCGGCCCCGAGCTCGCCGCTTTGCTGCCGCTGATGGGCCGGGCGCGGGCTGAGGCACGGCTCAAGGGCGACGTGGGGTGAGGGGGCGCCGAGACTAAAGAACCGCCGTCATGGCCGGGCTTGTGCCGGGCATCCACGTCGGGCCGATGGCGCCAAAGGCGGAAAGCTATTCCCAGCCGATCCACGTGGATGCCCGGGACAAGCCCGGGCATGACGATGCATCGGAATGGAGGGGATCGCTCCCGTCCCCTGACGCCGTGATGGGCACCCGGGTCGAGGGCGCCAAAGTCGGGACAGTGCCCCCTCAGTTCAGCGGCACCGTCACGAACTCCTGCTTGCCCTCGCCATCGGAGACGAGGAACAGGGCGGAGCGCTTGCCGGCCTTGCGCAGGGCGTCGATCTGCTTCTCCACGTCGGCGGGGCTCGCCACCGCTTCCTGGCCCACCTGCACGATGACCTGACCCGCCTTCAGCCCCTTGTCTGAGGCCGGCGAAGAGCGGTCCACGTCGGTGATGACCACGCCGGAAATCTCGCTCTTGATCTTGAAGCGCTTGCGCAGGTCGTCGCTCATGGCGGAGAGCTCGATGCCGAGCGCCTTCTTCGGCGGCACCTTCTGCGCCTCGGGGGCAGGCTTCGAGGCCTCCGGCTTGTCGTCCTCCGGCATGCGGGCGACCTTGACGCGCAAGGTCTCCTCCTTGCCCCTGCGGATCACCACCACCTCCACCTCGCTGTCGGCCATGGTGTCGGCCACCGTGCGGGTGAGGTCGCGCACTTCCTTGACGTCGCGGCTGTTGAACTTGACGATCACGTCGCCGGCCTTGATGCCGCCCTGGGCGGCCGGGCTGTTCTCCGTCACCACGCCGATGAGCGCGCCGCGCGGCTTGCCGAGGCCGAGGCTCTCGGCGATGTCCTCGGTGACGGGCTGGATGCGCACGCCGATCCAGCCGCGCCGCACTTCCTTGAACTGCTCGATCTGGGCGATCACCGGCTGGGCGGTGGCCGAGGGCACGGCGAAGCCGATGCCGATGGAGCCGCCTGAGGGGGAGATGATGGCGGTGTTGATGCCGATCACCTCGCCATTCATGTTGAACAGCGGGCCGCCGGAATTGCCCCGGTTGATGGCCGCATCCGTCTGGATGAAGTTGTCGTAGGGGCCGGAATTGATATCGCGGTTGCGAGCGGAGACGACGCCCACCGTCAGCGTGCCGCCGAGGCCGAACGGGTTGCCGATGGCCATCACCCAGTCGCCCACGCGCAGCTTCTCGCTGTCACCGAACTTCACCGCCACGAGGGGCTTGGGCGGGTTCACCTTGAGCAAGGCGAGGTCGGTCTTGGTGTCGCGCCCGACCACCTCGGCCTTCAGCTTCGAGCCGTCGTTGAAATTGGCGAAGATCTCGTCGGCATCCGAGATGACGTGGTTGTTGGTGACGATGAAGCCGGACGGATCGATGACGAAGCCGGAGCCCAGCGAGGAGACGCGGCGCGAACGCTGCTCGCTGCCATCCTCCGGGCGGCGCTTGAAGAATTCGTCGAAGAAATCCTCGTAGGGCGAGCCGGGCGGCAGTTGCGGGGCGGGCACCGAGCGGGAGGGGGCGACGTTCTGCGAGGTGGAGATGTTCACCACCGCGTCCATCACCTTCTCGGCCACGTCCGCCACCGTATCCGGCCCCTTGCCGGGCGCGGCATGGAGCGGCGCGCTGCCGATGCCGGTGAAGGCCACCGCCGCCGCCAGCAGCAGCGCGGGCAGCCGGGACAGGCCGGGAAGGAGACGGGAAGGCACGAACGGTGCAGGCATGGCTGTCCTCGAGATCATCCCCAGAGGCTGCGACGCCAGCGCTCCGGGCGCAAGCCCCGCGATGCTCACGATCCGGCGGGGGAGGGCGCACAGTCAGGGACGATTGCGGCAATCTCACCGCCGGCAGCCTGCAACAGGGGCCGCCATGCCGACCCTGGTCGTTTCCCGTTCAGTTGCCGGGCGTCTGCGTTCCTCACCTTTCGTCATCCCCCGGCTTGTTCGGGGGATCCACGGCGCCGCGTGAGTGCTCCCGGCCAGCGGGCACACCTGCGGCCCGAAAGTGGATCGCCCGGACAAGCCGGGCGATCCCGTGGATGGATGGATTGGAAAACGGGGCCGGAAAGCCCCGCCTTCAGAAGCTGCGCACCAGAAACACCACCAGCACCCCCAGCGCGCCGACGCCGAGGCCGGCGAGGCGCATGGGGGTTTCCGGCGCGTGGAGGACCGCCCGCATGGCCTTGCGCCACGCCCCCGGGAAGGCGGCGAGGCACAGGCCCTCGATGGCCAGCATGAGGCCGAGGGCGGCCAGGAGGTCCTTCATGCCGCCTGCCGGGCCGGTCAGTTGCCGGCCGCCGGCAGGGCGACGGGCGCACCTGCCGCGGACACTCCGGTGGGGCTCTGGAAGAAGCGGAAGAAGTTCGAATCCGGCGCCAGCAGCATGCGGGTGTCAGACGACTTCATGCTCGCCTCATAGGCCTGCATGGAGCGGTAGAAGGCGAAGAAGTCCGGGTCGCGCTGGTAGGCATCGGCGAAGATGCGGTTGCGCTCCGCGTCGCCTTCGCCGCGCAGCTGCTCGCCCTTGGAGGTCGCCTCCGCCACCACGATGGTGACCTCGCGATCGGCGCGGGCACGCAGGCGCTGGGCGGCCTCGTTGCCCTGGGCGCGGATTTCCGCCGCTTCCCGCTGACGCTCGGTCTGCATGCGCTGGAACACCGCCTGGCTGTTGGCTTCCGGCAGATCGGCGCGGCGAATGCGGACATCCACCACGGTGATGCCGAAGTTGGCGGCCTCGCGGTTCACCTGCTCATTGATCTGCCGCATCAGCCCTTCGCGCTGGTCGCGCACCACGCTGATGAAGGTGTTCTCGCCGAGCACCCGGCGCAGCGCCGAGTTGAGCACCGTGGAGAGGCGGGAATTGGCGCCCTGCACCGTGCCCACCGACTGGTAGAAGCGCAGCGGGTTGGTGATGCGGTAGCGCGCGAAGGCGTCCACCACGAGGCGCTTCTGGTCCGCCGCGATCACTTCCTGCTGGGGGTTTTCCAGGTCGAGGATGCGGTTGTCGATATAGACCACGCTGTCGATGAACGGCACCTTCCAGTGCAGTCCGGGCGAGGTCACGGGCGCCAGCGGCTCGCCGAGGCGCAGCACCAGCGCCTGCTGGGTCTGGCTGACGATGAAGGCGGACGAATAGACGAGGACGAGGGCGATGACGCCGAGGACGGCGAGGACGCCGCCGAAGACCGGATTTCTCATCGGGCGGCTCCCTGGGGCTGCGTGGCCGGCGCCGGGGCGCGGCGGATCGTGTCGGTCAGGGGCAGGACGGGCACGACGCCGCTGCCGCCCTGTCGGGCCGCGGAGGGATCGACCAGCACCTTGTCCACGCTGCCGAGCACGCGCTCCATGGTTTCGAGGTACATGCGCTGGCGCGTGACCTCCTTCGCCTTCTGGTACTCGTCATAGACCTTGAGGAAGCGGGCGGCCTGGCCGCGAGCCTCCACCACGGTCCGCTCGCGATAGGCCTGGGCCGCATTCTCGATGCGGGAGGCCTCGCCGCGGGCCTCGGGCAGCACGCGGTTGGCGTAGGTCTGCGCCTCGTTCTGGGCGCGCTCGGCGTCGGCGCGGGCGGCCTGCACGTCGCGGAAGGCGTCGATGACCTGGCTCGGCGGATCAACCTTCTGCATCTGCACCTGGGTGACCTGCACGCCGGCCTTGTAGCCGTTGAGCACCTGCTGCATCAGCTCCTGCACGCCGGTCTCGATGCCCTGGCGGGCGCCGGTGAGGATGGGCTGGATGTTGGTGCGGCCGATCACCTCGCGCATGGCGCTCTCGGCCACGGCCTTGATGGTGCCCTCGGGGTTCTGCACGTTGAACAGGTATTCCTCGGCGTTGTTGATGACCCAGAACACCGAGAAGTCCACGTCGACGATGTTCTCGTCGCCGGTGAGCATCAGGCTCTCCTCGGCCACATCGGTGGTCCGGGTGCCGTTGCGGCGGGGGTCTTCGCTCACCCGCATGCCGATGTCGATGCGGTTGACGAACGTCACCTTGGGGGTGAGCACGGTCTCGACGGGATAGGGCCAGTGATAGTTGAGGCCCGGCTGGGTGATGCCGACGAACTTGCCGAAGCGCAGCACCACGCCCTGCTCGTCGGGCAGCACGCGATAGAAGCCGGAGAGGAACCAGCCGGCCACCACGAGCGCGATGACGAGGATGATGCCGTTGGTCCCGAAGGATCCGGGCATGATGGAGCGCAGGCGGTCCTGGCTGCGGCGGATCAGGTCTTCAAGGTCTGGCGGCGTCGGTCCCGATGAAGAGGGTCCCGAACCCCAGGGACCCCGCGGCCCATTACCCCATGGGCCGCCACTCTGATTCTTCCACGACATCCGTCGTCTCCCGTGGGCGGTGCCGCCACCGGCACCCGCGTCGCTGATCCTGCCACCGGCGCGGATGCGGACTGGCCGCACGCTAGCACGCCGCCCGCAGCGGGTCGCCCGAGGCAAACGACTCCTCTGGGGAGCACATCTGCCGGACAAACCCGTTCGGCGGGAAGGACCTGGACGTGGCACGCCGCGTCAGGCCTGCCCCGCCGGGCCAGGTGGTTATAGGAAACCGCGCACCGCCTTTCAACGCGATGCGCGGTCAGCTCAGTCCGCAGATAAGGTTGACCTCGCGCTTACGCAACGGGAGGGCTGGAGACCTGGAGACGTTCTCCTGCGGCCTGGGCGCGCGCCTGGGTGGCGGCGCCGCGATAATGGTCGAGCACGAACAGGCGGATGGCGGAGGAGAGATTCCCCTGCGAACGGCCGGAATCGATGGTCGCCACGAGATCGGACAGGGTAAGCCGGCGGCCGCTCGCAATCTCCTTCAGAGCCTCCCAGAAGGCATCCTCGAGACTGACGCTGGTCTTGTGCCCGGCAATGACGATGGATCTTTTAACCACGGGGCTTTTCATGTTCATCCCTCTCGGTCAGGGCGTGGCCCTCAAGGTGGCGCTCTTGCCGCGCGTGCTCGTCCGCTTGTTGCTGACGCTCAGCCTTGGTCCGACCGAATCGGATCCGATTCTGGCTGGCTGCCGCATCAGCCGCCTGACGGGCCCGCGCCTTGCGCGCCCGGTGAAGATTGACCACGTCGCCCAACGCTTGCCTCACCTTGCCGTCGGATTCCTCCGCGCCGACGGCAGATGATCTTCTGTACGGCCGGCGTCACGCGTCAGGCCACTTAGCCCGCAGAGGAATTTTACCTCATTGAGCACGGTCAAGATATGGCTAAATTCCAAGGAGGTAACATCCCTCCGCTACCTCTCTGGAACTATTTTAGGGTGGAGGTCCGCCTCCCCCAGCGGGCGTGAGCTGTGCTAAGAGCCGCGCGCCCGCGTCTTAAGGAAAGGCCCGCCATGACCACCCGCACAGAGACCGACACATTCGGTCCCATCGAGGTTGAATCCGACCGCTACTGGGGCGCGCAGGCGCAGCGCTCGCTCGGCAACTTCAAGATCGGCTGGGAGAAGCAGCCGCTGCCGGTGGTGCGCGCCCTCGGCATCGTCAAGCGCGCCGCGGCGGAAGTGAACCGCGATCTCGGCCGCCTCGATCCCAAGCTCGCCGACGCCATCGTCGCCGCCGCCCAGGAAGTGATCGAGGGCAAGCTCGACGCCCACTTCCCGCTGGCCGTCTGGCAGACCGGCTCCGGCACCCAGTCCAACATGAATGCCAACGAGGTGATCTCGAACCGGGCCATCGAGATGCTCGGCGGGGAGATGGGCTCCAAGAAGCCCGTGCATCCCAACGATCACGTCAATATGAGCCAGTCGTCCAACGACACCTACCCCACCGCCATGCACATCGCCTGCGCGGAGGAGATCGTCCACCGTCTGCTGCCGGCGCTGAAGCACCTGCACGGCGCGCTCGCCGCCAAGTCGGCCGAGTGGAAGGACATCATCAAGATCGGCCGCACCCACACCCAGGATGCGACGCCCCTGACGCTGGGCCAGGAATTCTCCGGCTACACCCAGCAGGTCGAGAACGGCATCAAGCGCATCGAGATGACCCTGCCGGCCCTCATGGAGCTGGCGCAGGGCGGCACCGCGGTGGGCACCGGCCTCAACGCCCCGGTCGGCTTCGCCGAGAAGGTGGCGGCGCAGATCGCCGGCATCACCGGCCTGCCCTTCACCTCGGCGCCCAACAAGTTCGAGGCGCTCGCCGCCCACGACGCCATGGTGTTCTCGCACAGCGCCATCAACACGGTGGCGGCCTCCCTGTTCAAGATCGCCAACGACATCCGCCTGCTCGGCTCCGGCCCGCGCTCCGGCCTCGGCGAGCTGTCGCTGCCGGAGAACGAGCCCGGCTCCTCCATCATGCCGGGCAAGGTGAACCCCACCCAGTGCGAGGCGCTGACCCAGGTCTGCGTGCAGATCTTCGGCAACAACGCCGCGCTCACCTTCGCCGGCAGCCAGGGCCATTTCGAGCTCAACGTCTACAATCCGGTGATGGCCTACAACTTCCTCCAGTCGGTGCGCCTGATGGCCGATGCGGCCATCAGCTTCACCGACAATTGCGTGGTCGGCATCGAGGCCCGCGAGGACAACATCAAGGCGGCGCTGGAGCGCTCGCTGATGCTCGTCACCGCGCTCGCCCCGAAGATCGGCTACGACAACGCCGCCAAGATCGCCAAGACCGCGCACAAGAAGGGCACGACCCTGCGCGAGGAGGCCGTGGGCGGCGGCTATGTGACCAACGAGGAATTCGACGCGGTGGTGCGGCCGGAGAAGATGATCTCCCCCGGCTGATCGCTCCCCGGTCGTTGAAGCTTGGCGGCGGCACCCGGCATGGGTTGCCGCCGCCTTCGTTTTCGGGCCTGCTCCAGCCGTCGCGCAGGCAGGGCAGGGAATCGAATGGCGGACCTCACCGAGATCGACATCGCGGCGCTCAATCCCACCCAGCTGACGCTGGGCTTGCAGGAGGTGGAGCGGCGGGCCGCGCTGATGCGCAAGCTCTCCCGTCGCGAGCTGAGGACGCTCAAGGAGAGCCGGCCGGTGCCCTACGTGGTGGGGCCGAAGCGCCGGCTCTACATCATCGATCATCACCATCTGTGCCGGGCGCTCCTCGCCGTCGGCGACGAGACCGTGCTGCTCGGCGAGGCGCGGGCCGACTGGTCCAGCCTCGACCTCAAGGCCTTCTGGCACCGCATGGAGACCGAGGGCCTGTGCTGGCCCATCGACGTGGACGGCAACCGCCGTCCCTGCCTGAAGATTCCTGGCCATGTGAGCGAGCTCACCGACAATCCCTGGCGCACGCTCGCCCGCGGCGTGCGCGGGAAGGCCTATGCCAACGAGGACACCCCGTTCCAGGAATTCATGTGGGGCAATTACTACCGCTCCTTCATGACCACGCGGCTGCTGGAGACCGATATCGCGCTGGCCGAGAAGCTGGCGGTGAAGGTGTCTCTGCTGGACGAGGCGCAGGATTTGCCGGGGTATCTGGGCAAGGCGTGAGCAGGGCATCCGGATTGTCCCGGAACCTTTCTCGACCTTTGCCGTGTTATAAGCACGCCGCTGCCGGGATGCGGCGACAGGGGAGGGGCCACCATGTCCATCGTTCTTCGTGAATTTGCCCGCCTGCGGGCGCCGCTCTTCGCCATGCTGGCCGCGCTGACGCTGGCGGGCTGCGGCATCAATGTGATTCCCACCGAGGAGGAGCGCGCCAAGGCGGCGTGGAGCGAGGTGCTGAACCAGTACCAGCGCCGCTCCGACCTCATTCCCAATCTCGTCGAGACCGTGAAGGGCTACGCCGCCCAGGAGAAGGACGTGCTGACCTCGGTGATCGAGGCGCGCGCCAAGGCCACCTCCATCAAGGTCGATGCCTCCACCGTCACCGACCCGGCCCAGTTCAAGCAGTTCCAGGATGCGCAGGCGGGCCTGTCCTCCGCGCTGGGGCGGCTGATCGCGGTGTCGGAGGCCTATCCGGACCTGAAGTCCAACGCCAACTTCCTCGCCCTGCAATCGCAGATCGAGGGCACGGAGAACCGCATCGCGGTGGCGCGGCGCGATTATATCGAGGCGGTGCGGGTCTATAACACCGAGCTGAAGACCTTCCCGGGCGCCCTGTGGGCCGCCACCCTCTATCGCGCCTACAAGCCCATGGAGACCTTCACCATCTCCGAGCAGCAGATGCAGGTACCGAAGGTGAAGTTCAACTGAGCGGGGAGCGACGGCGATGGGCCACCAGATGGGCCGGCCGCGCGCCTTTGCGGTCCACAGACCGGTCGCGGGCTTCGCGCTCGTGCTGGCCGGCCTTCTGGCGCTGTGTCTCGCCGTCGCGCCCGTAGGCGTCGCCCCCGCCTGGGCGGAACTGACCTTCCCGCCCCTCACCGGGCGGGTGGTGGACGCCGCCCATGTGCTCGACCCCGCCACCCTTGCCGCGCTCGATGCCAAGCTGGCGGCGCAGGAGGCGAAGGCCACCGACCAGCTGGTCGTGGCCACCGTTCCTTCGCTGCAGGGCACCTCCATCGAGGATTACGCCAACCGCCTGTTCCGCACCTGGCAGATCGGGCAGGCGAAGAAGAACAATGGCGTGCTCCTCCTCGTCGCCCCCGCGGAGCGCAAGGTGCGCATCGAGGTGGGTTACGGCCTCGAAGGCATCCTGACCGACGCGGTGTCGGCCACCATCATCCGCAACGCCATCGTGCCCGCCTTCAAGTCCGGCGACATGGCGGCGGGCATCGTGAAGGGCACGGACGCCATCCTCGAAATCCTGAACCTCGACCCGGACGAGGCGAAGGCGCGGGCGAAACAGCTGGAATCCTCCGACTGGACCGAGGAGGAGGTGGACAACCTCATCTTCTTCGCGGTGATGGTCATCTTCATGGGCTTCATCATCTGGCGCGTCATGCGCGGCGGCGGGCCGGGCGGCCCTGCGGCCCGCAGGCGGCGCGGCGGCGCGGTGGCTGGCGGTCCGATCTCGTGGGAATGGGGCACCGGCAGCGGCTCCGGCTGGTCCGGCGGTTCCTCCGGCGGGGCTGGTCGGGCGGCGGCGGCTCCTCCGGTGGCGGCGGCGCGTCTGGGGATTGGTAGGCCCGCCCTTGCGATTTTACCGCGCACCTGCAAACTTCGGGCGCGCCAGTGCAGGGGAGGGGCTCGCGTGAACCAGCAATCCGCCACGACCGCCACGAGCACGACGACCACCACCCAGGATGCGGGCCGCTACGGCCTGCCGCAGCACGCGCTCCAGCGCATCGCCGAGGCGGTGACGCTGGCCGAGGGGAAGACATCGGCCGAGATCCGCGTGGTGGTGACGCGGGCGCCGCTGGTGCAGCACCCCTTCTTCTCCATCCTGTGGGCCTCGCTGGCGGCGCTGGTGCTGCCGTGGCTCATCGTCCTGGCCTATCCCATGCCGGCGCTCTCGGCGCTGGCGCTGCAAGCCACGCTGTTCGTCATTCTCGCCGCCGCGCTCCTCATGCCCGGAATGGCCGAGAAGGCGGTGCCCCGCCTCGCGCTCAAGGCGGCCGCCCGCAACGCGGCCATCGAGACCTTCCTGAGCTACGGCATCCCGCAGACCAAGGGCCGCACCGGCATCCTCATCTTCGCCGCCGCGCGCGAGCGCCTGGTGGAGGTGGTGGCGGACGATGCCGCGCACGGCCCGCTGGGCGCCGCCGCGTGGCGCGACATCTGCGATGCGGTGGCCGCCCGCGCCCGGCAGGGGAGCCTCGCCGAAGGGCTGGTCGCCGGCGTCGAGAAGGCCGGCGACCTCCTCGCCGGCCCCCTCCCGCGCAAGCCCGACGACCGCAACGAGATGCCCAATCACGTGGTGGTGCTGTAACAGCGGCGCCCTCGTCGGTTGTTTTATTTCTCGACGCTCTTTTTGGTTGTATTGTCCGGCCTGGCCGCCTTGAGGTGGTGGGGGAGGACATCATGCTGGTTACAGTCAATCCAGTGGACGCCAAGGGTCAGCGCTACAGCATCACGCTGGAGAAGACGGCGGGCGACAAGGGCTTCATCCGCATCGATCCCGATGGGCCCAAGGACGTGACCATCATCAAGCTCTACGACCTGAGGGCCAGCGGGCCTGCCGCCATTCTCTGCCGGGGTGATGTGTCGGGTCCCGACGTCACCGTCGCCTGCCGCCTGCTGCCCGCAGGGACGGACACGCCGCCGAAGCTCCATGTGGAGATCAGCGGCAGCCTCTTCGGGCTGTATGACGGCGTCTACGACTACGCGGTGACGCCGGAAGAGCTTGAGAGCACGCTCGCCTTTCTCAAGGCCGCCGCCTTTCCGCCGGTCCCGGCCAACGTCTGAAAGGGAAGCCCCGGCCCCGAGGCGCTTAGCCGAAGGTCGTGCGGCATGGCCGATTGAGGGGCCCGCGAGCGCCTTTCCATCGGCCGCGCCGCAGCATAGATTGCGCGCCCGAGCCTTCGGGGCTCATCCAAGGCAAAGGGCTTCTTCTCATGACCAAACCCGCCGTTCGCGTCGCAGTCACGGGCGCCGCCGGTCAGATTTGCTATTCTCTCCTTTTCCGCATCGCCAACGGCGACCTGTTCGGCAAGGATCAGCCGGTCATCCTCCAGCTTCTCGACCTCCCGCAGGCGCAGGGTGCCGTGAAGGGCGTGGTGATGGAGATCGAGGATTGCGCCTTCCCGAATTTCGCGGGCGTGGTCATCACCGATGATCCCAAGGTCGCCTTCAAGGACATCGACGCCGCGATTCTCGTGGGCGCCCGTCCCCGCTCGAAGGGCATGGAGCGCGCCGACCTCCTCTCCGCCAACGCCGAGATCTTCAAGGTCCAGGGCAAGGCGCTGAACGAGGTGGCCAAGCGCGACGTGAAGGTGCTGGTGGTCGGCAACCCGGCCAACACCAACGCCTACATCACCGCCAAGAGCGCCCCGGACCTGCCGGCCCGCAACATCACCGCCATGCTCCGCCTCGACCACAACCGCGCGCTGTCGCAGTTCGCGGCCAAGGCCGGCGTCGAGAGCAAGGACATCGAGAAGGTGGCGGTGTGGGGCAACCACTCCCCGACCATGTATGCCGACTACCGCTTCGCCACCGTGAAGGGCAAGCCGCTGCCGGAGCTCATCAACGACGAGACCTGGTATCGCGAGACCCTGCTGCCGACCGTCGGCAAGCGCGGCGCCGCCATCATCGAGGCCCGTGGCCTGTCGTCCGCGGCCTCCGCGGCCAATGCCGCCATCGACCACATGCATGACTGGATCCACGGCACCGCCGGCAAGTGGGTGTCCATGGGCGTGGCCTCCGATGGCTCCTACGGCGTGCCCGAGGGCATCGTTTTCGGCATGCCTGCCATCTGCACCGCGGGCGAGTACGAAGTGGTCCAGGGCCTGCCCATGGACGACTTCTCCAAGACCCAGTTCGACAAGACCCTCAAGGAGCTGCTGGAAGAGCGCGACGGCGTCGCCGCCCTCCTGGCCTGATTCCTTTCAGATCGCCCCCTCCCGCGCCGCGGGCGGGGGCATTTGTTAAAAAAACATGAATTGCCGGCAGGGTGGCGGCGATTTATGACGGCGGTCACGGCTTCGTAAGCCTCAAAGCCGCGTAATTACGGGAAAGTCGGCGCGTTCCTTATTGACGTTCGGCGACTCTCCGGTTAGAAGCAGCCCACTTTCGCGGCAGGCGGTCGGCGTCTGAGTGATTGTTCCCTTCGAAATCAGCGCTTCCAAGTGCTTGAAGGGCCAATCTTGAAGCCGAAACGCTGCCAGGAACAGCACTGCGATAACTTCAGGTGCATGATCGCGGCGCCGGCCGGGAAAAAAGCCCCGGTATAGCGCGTTGTGATCCTCTGTCGCGAGAAAGGCGTGTCTGCCCCCTTTTGGGCGGTGGACGGCGCCTTTCGTGTTCGTTGGTGCGAAGGGAATTCAGGCCCTTTCGGGGCCAGTCGTGGCGATCCTTCAAAAGGGTCGTCGAAATGAAGGAATGCGGCCGAGGCCGCAGATCAGGACGAGGCGAAGGCGTACATGCCGACGATCAACCAGCTGATCCGTAAGCCGCGCGAAGCGCAGAAGGCGCGCGACAAGGCGCCGGCGCTCCAGGCGAGCCCGCAGAAGCGCGGTGTTTGCACGCGCGTTTACACGACGACCCCGAAGAAGCCGAACTCGGCTCTTCGTAAGGTCGCCAAGGTGCGGCTCACCAACAGCTACGAAGTGATCGGCTACATCCCCGGTGAAGGTCACAACCTTCAGGAGCACTCCGTGGTGATGATCCGTGGCGGCCGCGTGAAGGATCTTCCCGGCGTGCGCTACCACATCCTGCGTGGCGTGCTGGATACCCAGGGCGTGAAGAACCGCAAGCAGCGCCGTTCGAAGTACGGCGCGAAGCGGCCGAAGTGATAGTGAGGATCTGAACGATGTCCCGTCGTCACAAGGCCGAGCGCCGCGAAGTCATCCCGGACGCCAAGTATGGCTCCACCACCCTGTCGCGCTTCATGAATTCCGTCATGCGCGACGGCAAGAAGTCGGTCGCCGAAGGCATCGTCTACGGCGCTCTCGACGTGGTTGAGGCCAAGGCGAAGCACGATCCGGTCGAGGTCTTCATCCAGGCGCTCGAGAACGTTGCTCCCGCGGTGGAAGTTCGCTCCCGCCGCGTCGGTGGCGCGACCTACCAGGTTCCGGTCGAGGTGCGCACCGAGCGTCGCCAGACCCTCGCGATCCGCTGGCTCATCGCCTCGGCCCGCGCCCGCAACGAGAAGACCATGGTGGAGCGTCTCTCCGCCGAGCTGCTCGATGCTGCCAACAATCGCGGCTCCGCCGTGAAGAAGCGCGAAGACACGCACCGGATGGCCGAAGCCAACCGCGCGTTCTCGCATTACCGCTGGTGATCGGAGAGGACTGAGCGATGCCCCGTACTCACGCGATCGAGGACTACCGCAACTTCGGCATCATGGCCCACATTGATGCCGGCAAGACCACGACCACCGAGCGGATCCTCTATTACACCGGCAAGAGCCACAAGATCGGTGAAGTCCATGATGGCGCTGCCACCATGGACTGGATGACCCAGGAGCAGGAACGCGGCATCACCATCACGTCTGCCGCGACGACCGCTATCTGGCAGGGCAAGCGCCTGAACATCATCGACACCCCCGGGCACGTGGACTTCACCATCGAGGTGGAGCGTTCGCTCCGCGTGCTCGACGGCGCCGTGTGCGTGCTGGACGGCAACCAGGGCGTCGAGCCGCAGACCGAGACCGTGTGGCGCCAGGCAGACAAGTACAACGTGCCGCGCGTCGTGTTCGTCAACAAGATGGACAAGATCGGCGCCGACTTCTACCGCTGCGTCGAGATGATCGTGGACCGAGTCGCCGGCAACCCGGTGTGCTGCCAGCTCCCGATCGGTTCCGAGAGCAACTTCAAGGGTATCATCGACCTCGTCCGCATGAAGGCGGTCGTGTGGGAAGATGAAGCCCTCGGCGCGAAGTACCATGACGAGGAGATCCCCGCGGATCTCGCCGACAAGGCCGCCGAATACCGCAACAAGCTGGTGGAAGCCGCCGTCGAGCTCGACGACGACGCCATGGCTGCCTATCTCGACGGCACCGAGCCGGACGAGGCGACCCTCAAGCGCCTGATCCGCCTCGCCGTCATCGGCCGCAAGTTCAATCCCGTGTTCTGCGGCTCTGCCTTCAAGAACAAGGGCGTGCAGCCCCTGCTCGACGCGGTGGTGGACTATCTGCCGTCGCCGATCGATCGCGGCGCGATCAAGGGCATCGACTTCAAGACCGAGGAAGACACCGTGCGTCTTCCCTCGGACGACGAGCCGACCTCCGTCCTCGCGTTCAAGATCATGGACGACCCGTTCGTCGGCACCATCACCTTCTGCCGCGTCTACGCCGGCAAGATGGAAACCGGCATGGGCCTGCTCAACTCCACCCGCGACAAGCGTGAGCGCGTCGGCCGGATGCTGCTGATGCACGCCAACAACCGGGAAGACATCAAGGAAGCCTATGCGGGCGACATCGTCGCCCTCGCCGGCCTCAAGGATGTGCGCACGGGTGATACCCTCTGCGATCCGGCCAAGGCCGTGATCCTGGAGAAGATGGAATTCCCCGAGCCGGTCATCGAGATCGCGATCGAGCCGAAGTCCAAGGCCGACCAGGAGAAGCTGGGCATCGCCCTGTCGAAGCTGGCTGCCGAGGATCCGTCCTTCCGCGTGTCGACCGACTTCGAGAGCGGCCAGACCATCCTCAAGGGGATGGGCGAACTGCACCTCGACATCAAGGTCGACATCCTGAAGCGCACCTACAAGGTGGACGCCAACATCGGCGCTCCGCAGGTCGCCTATCGTGAGACCCTCACGAAGAAGACCGAGGTGGACTACACCCACAAGAAGCAGACCGGTGGTACCGGCCAGTTCGCGCGGGTGAAGTTCACGGTGGAGCCGAACGAGGCCGGCAAGGGCTTCGCCTTCGAGAGCGCCATCGTCGGTGGCGCGGTGCCGAAGGAGTACATCCCGGGCGTCCAGAAGGGCCTCGAGAGCGTGCTTGGCGCCGGCGTGCTGGCGGGCTTCCCGGTGGTGGACGTCAAGGTGACGCTCACCGACGGCGCGTTCCACGAAGTGGACTCGTCGGCCCTGGCGTTCGAGATCGCGTCCCGCGCGGCGTTCCGTGAGGCCCTGCAGAAGGGCACCTCGGTGCTGCTGGAGCCGATCATGAAGGTCGAGGTGGTGACCCCGGAAGACTACACCGGCTCGGTCATCGGCGACCTGAATTCCCGTCGTGGCCAGATCCAGGGCCAGGACATGCGTGGCAATGCGAACGTCATCAACGCGATGGTGCCGCTGGCCAACATGTTCGGCTACGTGAACACCCTGCGCTCCTTCAGCCAGGGCCGCGCCACCTTCACCATGCAGTTCGACCACTACGAGCAGGTGCCGTCGAACGTCGCTCAGGAGGTCCAGGCCAAATACGCTTGAGCGTAGAGGCCTGAACCCCACCTCACCCTTTCGGATCCCGCCAGCGAGACCCAACGGAGAGTCCCATGGCCAAAGAGAAGTTCAACCGCTCGAAGCCGCACTGCAACATCGGCACGATCGGTCACGTTGATCACGGCAAGACGTCGCTGACGGCAGCGATCACGAAGATCCTTGCGGAGTCTGGCGGCGCGACGTTCACGGCGTACGACCAGATCGACAAGGCGCCGGAAGAGAAGGCGCGCGGCATCACGATCTCGACCGCTCACGTTGAGTACGAGACCAACAACCGCCATTACGCGCACGTCGACTGCCCCGGGCACGCCGACTATGTGAAGAACATGATCACCGGCGCGGCGCAGATGGACGGCGCGATCCTGGTGGTTTCGGCCGCCGACGGCCCGATGCCGCAGACCCGCGAGCACATTCTGCTCGCCCGTCAGGTCGGCGTTCCGGCGCTGGTGGTGTTCCTGAACAAGTGCGACATGGTCGACGATCCGGAGCTCCTGGAGCTCGTGGAGATGGAGGTGCGCGAGCTCCTCTCGAAGTACGACTTCCCCGGCGATGACATCCCGATCATCCGCGGCTCGGCGCTGGTTGCGCTGGAGAACGGCGATCCGGAGCTGGGCAAGAACGCGGTGCTGAAGCTGATGGAGGCGGTCGACGCCTACATCCCGCAGCCCGAGCGTCCCATCGACCTGCCGTTCCTGATGCCCATCGAGGACGTGTTCTCGATCTCCGGCCGTGGCACCGTGGTGACCGGCCGTGTCGAGCGCGGCATCATCAAGGTCGGCGAGGAAGTCGAGATCGTCGGCATTCGCCCGACCGTGAAGACGACCGTGACCGGCGTCGAGATGTTCCGCAAGCTGCTCGACCAGGGCCAGGCTGGCGACAACGTCGGCATCCTGCTGCGCGGCACCAAGCGCGAGGACGTGGAGCGTGGCCAGGTCGTGTGCAAGCCGGGTTCGGTGAAGCCGCACACCAAGTTCAAGGCCGAGGCCTACATCCTGACGAAGGAAGAGGGTGGTCGTCACACCCCTTTCTTCACCAACTACCGCCCGCAGTTCTACTTCCGCACGACGGACGTGACCGGCGTGTGCACGCTGCCCGAAGGCACCGAGATGGTGATGCCGGGCGACAACGTGTCGATGGACGTGCACCTGATCGTTCCGATCGCCATGGAGGAGAAGCTGCGCTTCGCCATCCGTGAAGGCGGCCGCACCGTCGGCGCCGGCGTCGTCGCTGCCATCATCGAGTGATCAACAAGAACGAAACGCGCTGCGCACCGGCGTGCGCGTTTCCTCTTCCTGGAGCCAATTGAGCCATGAACGGCCAGAACATTCGAATTCGCCTGAAGGCGTTCGATCACCGCATCCTCGATGCGTCGACGCGCGAGATCGTCGCCACGGCCAAGCGCACGGGCGCGCAGGTGCGCGGCCCGATCCCGCTGCCCACGCGGATCGAGAAGTTCACCGTCAACCGTTCGCCTCACATCGACAAGAAGTCGCGTGAGCAGTTCGAGATGCGCACCCACAAGCGCCTGCTCGATATCGTCGATCCGACGCCCCAGACGGTGGACGCGCTGATGAAGCTCGACCTCGCCGCCGGCGTTGACGTCGAAATCAAGCTCTGACGTGGTGCGAGGAGACACGACCATGCGGTCAGGCGTCATCGCACAGAAGGTCGGCATGACCCGCATCTTCACCGATGCTGGCGAGCACGTGCCGGTCACTGTGCTGAAGGTTGAGAGCTGCCAGGTGGTTGCCCACCGCACGCTCGACAAGAATGGCTACGTTGCGGTCCAGCTTGGTGCTGGCCGTCGCAAGCCCAAGAACGTGACCCGCGCCGAGCGCGGCCACTTCGCCGTGGCTCAGGTCGAGCCCAAGCGGAAGATGGCCGAGTTCCGCGTGCCGGAAGACGGGCTCATCCCCGTCGGTGCCGAGATCACCGCTGACCACTTCGTCGTGGGCCAGTATGTGGACGTCACCGGCACCACCATCGGCAAGGGTTTCGCCGGCGGCATGAAGCGCCACAACTTCGGTGGTCTTCGCGCGACGCACGGCGTTTCTATCTCGCATCGTTCGATCGGTTCGACCGGCGGTCGTCAGGACCCCGGCAAGACCTTCAAGAACAAGAAGATGCCCGGCCACATGGGTGACGTCACCGTCACCACCCAGAACCTGAAGGTCGTGATGACCGACGTCGAGCGCGGCCTCATCGCCGTCGAAGGCGCCGTTCCCGGCCATGCGGGTGGCTGGATCACCGTTCGCGACGCCGTGAAGAAGAGGTTGCCCGCCGAGGCCCCCAAGCCCGGCGCGTTCAAGCTCGGCAACGGTTCGGACGCGGCCCCCGCCGCCGAAGCCGCCAATGAGGAGGGCGCGTGATGGAACTCACCGTCAAGACGCTCGACGGCTCCGAAGCCGGCTCCGTGACCCTGTCGGACGCGATCTTCGGCCTCGAGCCGCGCGCCGACATCCTGCACCGTTGCGTCACCTGGCAGCTCTCGCGCCGCCAGGCCGGCACGCACCGCACCAAGGGCCGTTCGGAAATCAACCGCACGTCCAAGAAGCTGTACAAGCAGAAGGGCACCGGCAACGCCCGTCACGGCGCCGCGTCCGCTCCGCAGTTCCGCGGCGGCGGTCGTGCCTTCGGCCCGGTGGTGCGCTCGCACGCCATCGACCTGCCGAAGAAGGTCCGTGCCCTCGCGCTGAAGCATGCGCTCTCGTCGAAGGCGAAGGCCGAGCAGATCATCGTGCTCGACACCGCCAACCTCGCCGATCCCAAGACCAAGGCGCTCAAGGAGCGGCTTGAGAAGCTCGGCATCTCGTCCGTGCTGTTCGTGGACGGCGCCCAGGTGGAGCAGAACATCGCGCTCGCGGCGCGCAACCTGCCCTACGTGGACGTGCTGCCAATCCAGGGCATCAACGTCTATGACATCCTGCGCCGCGACACCCTGGTCCTGACCAAGGCCGCCGTGGATGCGCTGGAGGCGCGCTTCAAATGAGCTCGCGCAATATCGAACCGCGTCATTACGACGTGATCGTCTCGCCCGTCATCACCGAGAAGGCGACGACCGCGAGCGAGCAGAACAAGGTTGTCTTCAACGTCGCGAAGACTGCCACCAAGCCTTCCATCAAGGAGGCCGTGGAGAAGCTTTTCGACGTGAAGGTGAAGAGCGTGAATACGCTGGTCCGCAAGGGCAAGACGAAGATCTTCAAGGGCCGCAAGGGCGTCCAGAGCGACGTCAAGAAGGCGGTCGTGACCCTCGAAGAGGGCCAGAAGATCGACATCACCACGGGCCTCTGAGAGCCGAGGGGAACGGAATAAGACCATGGCGCTGAAGCATTTCAAGCCGGTCACGCCGAGCCTTCGCCAGCTCGTGATCGTGGACCGCTCCGGCCTCTACAAGGGCAAGCCGGTCAAGACCCTGACCGAGGGCAAGAGCTCCTCGGGCGGACGCAACAACAATGGTCGCATCACCGTCCGCTTCCGCGGCGGCGGCCACAAGCAGACCTACCGTCTGGTCGACTTCAAGCGCCTCAAGCGCGGGATGCCGGCGACGGTGGAGCGGCTGGAATACGATCCGAACCGCACCTCGTTCATCGCCCTCCTCAAGTACGAGGACGGTGAGCTCGCCTACATCCTGGCGCCGCAGCGTCTGGCGGTGGGCGATCAGGTGATCGCCGGCGACAGCGTGGACGTGAAGCCCGGCAATGCCGGCCCGCTGTCCTCGCTCCCGGTGGGCACGATCGTGCACAACGTCGAGCTGAAGATCGGCAAGGGTGGCCAGATCGCCCGCTCCGCCGGCACCTACGCGCAGATCGTGGGTCGCGACGAGGGCTACGTGATCGTGCGCCTGAACTCCGGCGAGCAGCGCCTCGTGCACGGTGCGTGCTACGCCACCGTGGGCGCGGTCTCCAACCCGGACCACATGAACATCTCGCTGGGCAAGGCGGGTCGCAGCCGCTGGCTCGGGCGGATGCCGCATAACCGCGGTGTCGTCATGAACCCGGTCGATCACCCGCACGGCGGCGGCGAAGGCCGTACCTCGGGCGGCCGTCATCCGGTCACGCCCTGGGGTATCCCGACCAAGGGCAAGAAGACCCGCAGCAACAAGGCGACGGACAAGTTCATCGTGTCCAGCCGCCACAAGCGCAAGAAGTGAGGGCCTGAGCTATGTCTCGCTCTGTCTGGAAGGGCCCGTTCGTCGACGGCTACATGCTGAAGAAGGCGGAAGCTGCCGCGGGCTCGGGCCGCCGCGATGTGATCAAGATCTGGAGCCGGCGCTCCACCATTCTGCCCCAGTTCGTGGGCTTAACCTTCGGCGTCTACAACGGTCACAAGCACGTGCCCGTGAATGTCACCGAGGACATGATCGGCCAGAAGTTCGGCGAGTTCGCTCCGACGCGGACTTACTACGGGCACGCGGCCGACAAGAAGTCGAAGCGGCGGTGATCGGTCATGGGTAAGCAGGCAAAGCCCCGCGCGCTCGCGGACAACGAAGCCAAGGCGGTGGCGCGCAACCTGCGCGTCTCGCCCCAGAAGCTCAACCTGGTCGCGGGCCTGATCCGCGGCAAGAAGGTGGCAACGGCGCTCGCCGATCTCGAGTTCTCTCACAAGCGGATCGCCCGCGACGTGAAGAAGTGCCTCGAGAGCGCGATCGCCAACGCCGAGAACAACCACGAGCTGGATGTCGACGATCTCATCGTCGCCGAGGCCCACGTGGGCAAGGGACTGGTCATGAAGCGGTTCTCGCCGCGGGCGCGCGGTCGCGCCTCGCGCATCGAGAAGCCCTTTGCCCACATCACCATCGTGGTGCGGGAAGTCGAGGAGCGGGCCTGATGGGTCAAAAGGTCAATCCGGTCGGGCTCCGGCTCGGCATCAACCGCACGTGGGACAGCCGCTGGTTCGCCAACAAGGGCGAGTACGGCAAGCTGCTCCACGAGGACATCAAGATCCGCGAGATGCTGATGAAGCAGCTCAAGCAGGCGGCGGTGTCCAAGGTGGTGATCGAGCGCCCGCACAAGAAGTGCCGCGTGACCATCTACTCGGGTCGTCCGGGCGTGGTCATCGGCAAGAAGGGCGCGGACATCGACAAGCTGCGCAAGAAGGTCTCCGAGATGACCAACTCGGAAGTCTTCATCAACATCGTCGAGATCCGGAAGCCGGAAATCGACGCGCGCCTTGTCGCCGAGTCCATCGCCCAGCAGCTGGAGCGCCGCGTGGCCTTCCGTCGCGCCATGAAGCGCGCCGTGCAGTCCGCCATGCGCCTCGGCGCGGAGGGCATCCGCATCAATTGCTCGGGCCGTCTCGGCGGCGCTGAGATCGCGCGCCTCGAATGGTACCGCGAAGGCCGCGTTCCGTTGCACACCCTGCGTGCGGACGTGGACTACGGCACCGCCACCGCCTTCACCACCTACGGCACCTGCGGTGTCAAGGTGTGGGTGTTCAAGGGCGAGATCCTCGAGCACGACCCCATGGCGCAGGACAAGCGCCAGGCCGAACAGGAAGCTGGTCCGTCGTCGCGTCCCCAGCGTCGCGAGCGCGGTGACCGCGATCGTGGCGACCGCGGCGACCGCGGCTCCCGGGCTTGACGGCCGGCTAGAGAGAAGGCGATCAAGCCATGCTGCAACCCAAGCGCACCAAGTTCCGCAAGCAGTTCAAGGGACGCATTCACGGCGTTGCCAAGGGCGGCACGGAATTGAACTTCGGCGAGTTCGGCCTCAAGGCCGTCGAGCCGGAGCGCGTGACTGCCCGCCAGATCGAGGCGGCCCGCCGCGCGCTCACCCGCCACATGAAGCGCGCCGGACGCGTCTGGATCCGGGTGTTCCCCGACGTCCCGGTGTCGGCCAAGCCCACGGAAGTCCGTATGGGCAAGGGCAAGGGCGCGCCCGAGTATTGGGCGGCCCGCGTCAAGCCGGGCCGTATCATGTTCGAGATCGATGGGGTAAGCGTCGAGCTCGCTCGCGAGGCGTTGACCCTCGCGGCGGCCAAGCTGCCCATCAAGACGCGCTTCATCCAGCGCATCGCCGAGTGAGGAGAGGCTCATGAAAGCCGAGGACGTTCGGGCCCTCAGCCCCGATCAGCTCGCTGATGAGCTGCTGAAGCTGAAGAAGGAGCAGTTCAACCTGCGCTTCCAGAAGGCGACAGGCCAGCTCGAGAATACCGCGCGGTCCAAGCAGATCCGCCGCGACATCGCGCGGATCAAGACCGTGCAGACCGACAAGCGCACCGGTTCGCCGGTGCAGAAGGCGAAGTGAGGAAGCGATGCCGAAGCGCGTGCTCCAGGGCGTCGTGGTGAGCGACAAGACTGACAAGACCGTGGTGGTCCGGGTGGAGCGGCGCTTCACCCACCCGCTGCTCAAGAAGACCGTGCGCCGGTCCAAGAAGTATCATGCCCACGATGAGGCCAATAACTGGCACGTGGGCGATACGGTGTGGATCGAGGAGCACCGTCCGATCTCGAAGCTGAAGAACTGGATCGTGATCCAGGGCGAAAAGCGCGCCGAGGTCTGATAAGAGAATTTCCCGTCCGGATGGATCGTCCGGCCGGGAGGGCTCCGGTGCCGGGTCCGTCGATCGTCCCAAGGGGGGATCGAGTGGAGACCGCACCGCGGCAACACCGTGTTCCGATGAGCGGGCACGGCGAACAAGGGTTGAGGCAATGCCGGTGCGCCGGCGGCGCTGGATGACGAGAACAGGTGCGTCATGATCCAGATGCAGACCAATCTCGACGTGGCGGACAATTCCGGCGCCCGTCGCGTCATGTGCATCAAGGTACTTGGCGGCTCGAAGCGGAAGTATGCCCACGTCGGCGACATCATCGTGGTGTCCGTCAAGGAGGCGATCCCGCGCGGCCGCGTGAAGAAGGGCGACGTGATGAAGGCCGTGGTGGTTCGCACCGCCAAGGACATCCGTCGCGTGGACGGCTCGGTCATCCGCTTCGACAAGAACGCGGCCGTGCTGATCAACAACAACAAGGAGCCGGTGGGCACCCGCATCTTCGGACCGGTTCCGCGCGAGCTGCGCTCCAAGAACCACATGAAGATCATCTCGCTGGCGCCGGAGGTGCTGTGATGGCCGCGAAGATCAAGAAGGGCGACAAGGTCGTCGTCCTCGCCGGCCGCGACAAGGGCCGCACCGGCGAGGTCATTCAGGTGATGCCGAAGGACGAGAAGGCTCTCGTGCGCGGCGTGAATATCGTGAAGCGTCACCAGCGCCAGTCGGCGAACCAGGAAGGCGGGATCATCTCCAAGGAGGCTCCCATCCACCTGTCGAACGTCGCCATTGCCGACCCCAAGGACGGCAAGCCGACCCGCGTCGGCTTCGAGGTGCTGGATGACGGACGCAAGGTCCGCGTGGCCAAGCGTTCCGGGGAGAGGATCGATGGCTGAGGCGACCTACAACGCGCGGCTGCGCACCTTCTATGAAGAGGTGGTGCGGCCGAAGATGATCGAGCAGTTCGGCTACAAGAACCCCATGGAAGTGCCGGTCATCGACAAGATCGTCATCAACATGGGCGTGGGCGAAGCCACCGCCGACACCAAGAAGGTGACGACCGCCGCTGCGGACCTCGCCCAGATCGCCGGCCAGAAGCCGGTCATCACCCGGGCCCGCAAGGCGATCTCGAACTTCAAGCTGCGCGAGAACCAGCCGGTCGGCGCGAAGGTCACCCTTCGCAAGACCCGCATGTACGAGTTCATGGACCGGCTCGTGACCGTGGCTCTGCCCCGCGTCCGCGACTTCCGCGGCCTGAACCCGAAGAGCTTCGACGGCCGCGGCAACTATGCCATGGGCGTGAAGGAGCACATCGTGTTCCCCGAGATCAACTACGACCGCGTCGAGCAGATCTGGGGCATGGACATCATCGTGTGCACCACGGCGAAGACCGATGAGGAAGCCCGCGCGCTTCTGAAGGCCTTCAACTTCCCCTTCCGCCAGTGAGCGGGTATGAGAGGCGCTTCGCTCGAAGCGCCTCTTCGGTTCCGGCTCATGGCCGGGGCCGGACGACGAGACGAGTGAGGATGTGATTTTCCGGCCGTGAGGGGCTCAGGTCGAGCTGCTCAGACGCGGAGAACAGGAGCTTAAGATGGCGAAGAAAAGCGCGATCGAGACGAACGAGCGCCGCCGCAAGCTGGCCACTGGCCAGGCGGCGAAGCGCGCGCGTCTGAAGGCGATCGTGAATGACAAGACCCTGCCGATCGAGGAGCGCTTCCAGGCGACCCTCAAGCTGGCGGAAATGCCGCGCAACGGCGCGAAGATCCGGATCCGCAACCGCTGCGAGGTGACTGGCCGTCCGCGTGCCTTCTACCGCAAGCTCAAGATGAGCCGTATCGCGCTGCGCGAGCTGGGTAACCAGGGCATGGTTCCTGGCCTCGTGAAGTCGAGCTGGTGAGGAGGGAACGATGGCTGTAACTGATCCCATCGGCGATCTGATCACCCGCATCCGCAACGCCCAGATGCGCCGCAAGGACAAGACCTCGACCCCCGGCTCGCGTCTGCGCGCCTCGGTCCTCGATGTCCTGCGCGACGAGGGCTACATCCGCGGCTACACCTCGACCGATCACGGCAATGGCCGGACCGAGTTCGAGATCGAGCTGAAGTATTTCGACGGAACGCCGGTGATCCGCGAGATCTCCCGCGTGTCGAAGCCCGGCCGTCGCGTCTATGCGGCGGTCAAGAACCTTCCCCGCGTCGCCAACGGTCTCGGCATCGCCGTCGTCTCCACGCCCCAGGGCGTGATGGCCGACCACGAAGCCCGCGACAAGAACGTCGGCGGCGAAGTGCTCTTCACCGTGTTCTGACGACGGAGGACAAGATGTCGAAGATCGGCAAGCTGCCCGTCGCCATTCCGGCCGGCGTCACCGCCAGCCTGGACGGACAGACGGTGAAGGTAAAGGGCCCCAAGGGCGCCCTGGAAGTGATCCTGGTGGAAGAGATCGCCGCCAAGATCGAGGGCTCGGAAATCAAGCTCTCGATGAACGGCGAGACCTCCCGTCACAAGGCCATGTGGGGCATGTCCCGCACGCTGGTCTCCAACCTGGTCGAAGGCGTGACCAAGGGCTTCGAGAAGAAGCTCGAGATCACCGGCGTCGGCTACAAGGCGGCGGTGCAGGGCAAGAACCTGAACCTCTCGCTCGGCTACAGCCACGACGTGATCTACGCGATCCCCGAGGGCATCCAGATCGTCACCCCCAAGCCCACCGAAGTGGTGGTCACGGGCATCGACCGCCAGAAGGTCGGCCAGGTGGCGGCGGAGATCCGCGAGTTCCGTGGCCCCGAGCCCTACAAGGGCAAGGGCGTCAAGTATGCCGGCGAATTCATCTTCCGCAAGGAAGGCAAGAAGAAGTGACGGAGGCGAACCATGGCTAAGGATTTGGAGGCGCAGGCGCGCCGCAAGGCCAAGGTGCGCCGTGCGATCCGCGTTGCTGCGAACGGGCGTCCGCGCCTGTCGGTGCACCGGACCTCGCAGCACATCTATGCGCAGGTCATCGACGATGCGAAAGGCGAGACTCTCGCCGCCGCGTCGAGCCTTGAGAAGGACCTGCGCGGGTCGCTGAAGACCGGTGCGGACACCGAGGCCGCCAAGACGATCGGCAAGCTTGTTGCCGAGCGGGCGATGGCCAAGGGCGTGACTGCGGTCGTCTTCGATCGTGGCGCATACATCTATCATGGGCGCGTCAAGGCGCTCGCTGAGGGCGCCCGCGAAGGCGGCCTTCAGTTCTGACGCAAGGACGAGCGAACATGGCCCGTGAACGGGAACAGCGCCACGAGCGCGAGGACCGCGACAATACGTTCGTGGACAAGCTGGTCCACATCAACCGCGTCGCCAAGGTGGTGAAGGGCGGCCGTCGTTTCGGCTTCGCTGCCCTGGTGGTGGTGGGTGACCAGAAGGGCCGCGTCGGCTTCGGCCACGGCAAGGCCCGTGAGGTGCCGGAGGCGATCCGCAAGGCCACCGAGAGCGCCAAGCGCGCTCTCATCCGCGTGCCGCTGCGCGAAGGCCGGACCCTGCATCACGACGTGCATGGTCACCACGGCGCCGGCAAGGTGGTGCTTCGCGCCGCCCCGGCGGGTACCGGCATCATCGCCGGCGGCCCGATGCGCGCGGTGTTCGAAACCCTCGGCATGCACGATGTGGTGGCGAAGTCCTTCGGGTCTTCCAACCCCTACAACATGGTGCGCGCCACCTTCGACGCCCTGAAGAACCAGGACTCGCCGCGCTCCGTCGCTGCGCGTCGCGGCATCAAGGTCTCCCAGCTCCAGTCCCGCCGCCGCGTCGAAGACGCGGAAGCGACCGACTGAGCGGCGCAGGCCGAAGGATAGGATTGCGCCATGAGCGACAAGACCATCACCGTGGAGCAGATCGGCTCGCCGATCCGCCGCCCGTTCGACCAGGAGGCCACTCTCGTCGGTCTCGGGCTGAACAAGCGGCACCGCCGCTCCACTCTCAAGGATACCCCGGCCGTCCGCGGCATGATCGCCAAGGTCGCCCACCTCGTCCGTGTGGTCGAGTGAGGAGCGGGACATGAAGCTCGACGAAATCAGGGACAATCCCGGCGCCCGCAAGAAGCGGATGCGCGTGGGCCGGGGCATCGGCTCCGGCAAGGGCAAGACCGCAGGTCGCGGCGTGAAGGGCCAGAAGGCCCGGACCGGCGTCGCCATCAAGGGCTTCGAGGGCGGCCAGATGCCGCTGCATCGTCGCCTGCCGAAGCGCGGCTTCCACAACATCTTCCGTCTGGACTACAACGAGGTCTCCCTCGCCAAGATCCAGGCTGCGGTCGATGCCGGCCGTCTCGACGCGGGCCAGCCCGTGACCGAGGCCGCCCTCGTCACCGCCGGCGTGCTGCGCCGGGTGAAGGATGGTGTGCGCGTGCTCGGCACCGGTGAGCTCTCCGCCAAGGTGACGCTGGAGGTGGCCTACGCCACCAAGTCCGCCGTCGCCGCCGTGGAGAAGGCCGGTGGCTCGGTGAGCATGCTCGCGGCGGCCGTCGAGGCCGAGTGAGCCGAGGCTGATCCGGAACAGGGGACGGCGCGGGGCTTCATGCCGCCGCGCCGAACCCATGTTCGGACCAACCTCTTGCGGATGCCCGGCACAAGGCCGGGTCTTCGCGTCTCGGGCGTCCGTTCTGGCGCTCGGGTTCAGGTGACGCTCCGGTGCCGCCGAAGGTGTGACGGGCGCGATGGCCCTCTTGGCCTCAAGCGCCCGAGTCGGGATCGCTCCCGCGCGCCCGGGTGGCGCGCCACCGGGCGGAACCGGCTTTCCTGCCGGCCTGCGGCCTTCCGTCGCGCCGGCCCCAGTTTGCCCCAACGCTCCGTTCCGGACCTTCCGTCCAGGACGCGCCCGGGCAGCGGCCCATGGCACTCCCGCCAAGGGTCCAGCGCCTCGGCAAGGGAGCCTGGTACCGGACCGTCGGCGGGGAGCCCTTGTCCCTCCGCCTGGCCCCTCTGCCTTGGCACCCGAGCGTTGCGCCCTCATATAAGGGCCGCCCACCAGGGTGGCGTCCATCGGAGCAAGGCATGGTCTCGGCGGCGGAACAACTCGCGGCGAACCTCAATTTCGGTGCCCTCGGCAAGGCCGAGGAGCTGAAGAAGCGCATCTGGTTCACCCTCGGCGCGCTTCTCGTCTATCGGCTCGGCACCTACATCCCCATGCCCGGCATCAATCCGGACGCGCTGGCGGACGTCTTCAAGAACGCCCAGCAGGGAATCATCGGCCTCTTCAACATGTTCTCGGGCGGCGCCGTGCAGCGCATGGCCATCTTCGCCCTGAACATCATGCCGTACATCTCCGCCTCCATCATCATCCAGCTCCTCACCAGCGTCTCGCCGACGCTGGAGGCGCTGAAGAAGGAAGGCGAGGCGGGCCGCAAGCAGCTTAACCAGTACACCCGCTACCTCACCGTCGTGCTGGCCCTGTTCCAGGCCTACGGCATCGCCGTCGGCCTCGAGGGTTCGGGCAGCGTGGTGGCGGAGCCCGGCTGGTTCTTCCGCATCTCCACGGTCCTGACGCTCACCGGCGGCACCATGTTCCTGATGTGGCTGGGTGAGCAGATCACCTCGCGCGGCATCGGCAACGGCACCTCGCTCATCATCTTCGCCGGCATCGTCGCCGAGCTGCCAGGCGCGTTCGTGCGCACGCTGGAACTCGGCCGCGAGGGCGCCATCTCCACGGTGGTGATTCTCGGCATGCTGGTGATGGCCGTGGTGGTCATCGCCTTCATCGTGTTCATGGAGCGCGCCCAGCGCCGGCTGCTGATCCAGTATCCCAAGCGCCAGGTGGGCAACCGCATCTACGAGGGCCAGTCCTCGCATCTGCCGCTGAAGCTGAACACGTCGGGCGTCATCCCGCCGATCTTCGCCTCCTCGCTGCTGCTCATTCCCACCACCATCGCCAGCTTCATGCAGGGCTCGGGGCCGGAGTGGCTGCAGACCGTCACGACCTACATCGGCCACGGGCGCCCGCTCTACATGGTGCTGTATGTGGCGCTGATCGTGTTCTTCTGCTTCTTCTACACCGCGATCGTGTTCAATCCGGTGGAGACGGCGGACAATCTGAAGAAGCACGGCGGCTTCATTCCGGGCATCCGTCCGGGCGAGCGCACGGCCGAATACATCGACTATGTGCTCACCCGCATCACCGTCGTGGGCGCCGCCTACATTGCGGCGGTTTGCCTCTTCCCCGAACTGCTGATTTCCTACGCCTCTCTTCCGTTCTATTTCGGAGGAACGTCGCTTCTGATCGTGGTCAGCGTGACCATGGACACCGTGTCCCAGATCCAGGGACATCTGTTGGCCCACCAGTACGAAGGACTGGTCAAGAAGGCCAAGCTGCGCGGGGGGAGGAGGAAGTAATATGAGGCTGGTGCTGTTGGGCCCGCCCGGGGCAGGCAAGGGAACTCAGGCACAGCGGCTGGTGGCCCGTCACGGCATCGTCCAGCTTTCCACCGGAGACATGCTGCGCGCGGCGGTTGCCGCGGGTACGCCGGTGGGGCTGAAGGCGAAGGCGGTGATGGATGCCGGCGGGCTGGTCTCCGACGAGATCGTCATCGGCATCATCGCCGAGCGCATCGGCGAGGCGGACGCGAAGAATGGTTTCATCCTCGACGGCTTCCCGCGCACGGTGGCGCAGGCCGAGGCGCTGGACCATCTGCTCACCGAGAAGGGCCTCAAGCTCGACGCGGTGATCGAGCTGGTGGTGGACCAGGAAAAGCTGGTCAACCGCATCCTCAACCGTGCCGCAGAGGCCGCCGCCAAGGGCGAGCCGGTGCGCAAGGATGATGATCCGGTGGTCTTCAAGACCCGCCTGGAAGCCTACAATCGCGACACCGCTGTCGTGGCGCCCTACTACAAGGCGCGCGGCCAGCTGAAGCAGATCGACGGCATGGCGCCCATCGATCAGGTCACCGCCGCCATCGACGGGGTGCTCGCCGAGGCGGTGTGAGGGCAGGGGGGTCCTGCCCTCGTGTCATGGATCAAGCTGTCATGGATCAGGGCCCCTTCCGCCGGACGGCGGGAGGGGCCTTTCCGTTTGGCGGGCTTGTCGGGGCAAGGGCGAAGGGGCACCTTGCCTGCCGGCGCGAGGGTATGGTTATGGACGGCGTGAAAGCCGTGATGGGCTCGATCCGGCAGATCCTGATCGAAGTTTGGGACCCGATCGGCGTGCGAGGCATCCCGCAGGCGCGCGACGAATACGACGGCTATGTCGGCGTGGTCGCCCGGGCGTGGACGGAAGGGGCGGACGTGGCCGCCCTGCGGGCGCTGCTCGAGGGCATCACCGAACGCGAGATCGGGCTTCCGGCCGGTTCCGGCGATGCGCAAGGGGCGGCCGAGCAAATCGCGGCTCTCTGACTCGGCAGGTCCTCACGGACTTGGCAGGGCTGGAGCGGGGCCGAAGCGCCTTACGCCCTTGACCCATCGTGGAATCTCCGCTATGGGCACTCCCTCGCTTCGGAACAGGTGCCGTTCGGTCCACCCGGAAGGGTCGGACAGGGCGGTAGCTTTGTCGTATCCGGGGCAGCTTTCGTCAATATCCCGCATGGGCCGGCCTCCACCGGACGCGGGGACAACAACCGGCCGGCGGTCTTCGGGCTCCGGCGCACATGGAGAGCGCAGTGGCTCGTATTGCAGGCGTCAACATCCCGACCAACAAGCGCGTCGTCATCGCGCTCCAGTACATCCACGGCATCGGCCCCAAGAAGGCTGAAGAGATCGTCGAGAAGGTGGGCATTCCCGCCGAGCGTCGCGTGAACCAGCTGACCGACCAGGAAGTGCTGCAGATCCGCGAGACCATCGACCGCGACTACATCGTGGAAGGCGACCTGCGCCGCGAAGTGGCGATGAACATCAAGCGCCTCATGGACCTCGGCTGCTACCGCGGCCTGCGTCATCGCCGCGGCCTGCCCGTGCGCGGCCAGCGCACCCACACCAACGCCCGTACCCGCAAGGGTCCGGCGAAGCCGATCGCCGGCAAGAAGAAGTGATCGGCCGCAAGGCTTGAGAATTGGGGAGGCCGGCCAAGCCGGCCTTTCCCCGTTGACCGGCCCGTCAAGGGCCATCCCGAGCGCCTGGAGTTACGGGCGCGCCTGAAGGATCTGAGAGACAGATGGCTAAAGAAGCAACACGCGTGAAGCGCCGCGAGCGCAAGAACATCGCCTCCGGCGTGGCGCATGTGAACGCCTCGTTCAACAACACCATGATCACCATCACCGACGCCCAGGGCAACACCATCTCCTGGTCTTCGGCCGGCGCCATGGGCTTCAAGGGTTCGCGCAAGTCCACCCCGTACGCCGCGCAGGTCGCGGCCGAGGATGCGGCCCGCAAGGCGGCCGAGCACGGCATGCGCACCCTGGAAGTGGAAGTCTGCGGTCCGGGTTCCGGCCGTGAGTCCGCTCTTCGCGCGCTGCAGGCGGCGGGCTTCCTCGTCACCTCCATCCGCGACGTGACGCCGATCCCGCACAACGGCTGCCGTCCGCGCAAGCGCCGTCGCGTCTGATCCGCTCTTCGTTCCTCCGCGGACCCGGTCCGCGGGGATCAAGCCCGGTTTCTCCTCCCCCGAGCGGGACGGGCCAGGCTTCTGGTGGACGGCCTCCGGTTGAGGCTCACCACCCCGGCAGCTGCCGTGGCCCGGCGAGAAAGCAAGGTGAAGCAAGTGATTCAGAAGAACTGGCAAGAGCTGATCAAGCCCGAGAAGCTGCAGGTCAATCCGGGCCACGATCCCAAGCGCCTGGCGACCGTCGTCGCCGAGCCGCTGGAGCGTGGCTTCGGCATGACCCTCGGCAACGCCCTGCGCCGCATCCTCCTGTCGTCGCTGCAGGGCGCGGCGGTGACCTCGATCCACATCGACGGCGTGCTGCACGAGTTCTCGTCGATCCCCGGCGTGCGTGAGGACGTGACGGACATCATCCTCAACGTGAAGGATGTGGCCATCAAGATGCAGGGCGATGGCCCCAAGCGCATGGTGGCCAAGAAGACCGGCCCCGGCGTGCTGGTGGCCGGCGACATCCAGACCGTCGGCGACGTGCAGATCCTGAACCCGCATCTGCCCATCTGCACCCTCGACGAGGGCGCGGAGCTGCGCATCGAGTTCACGGTCGACACCGGCAAGGGCTACGTGGCCGCCGACCGCAATCGTCCCGAGGACGCTCCGATCGGCCTGATCCCGATCGACAGCCTCTACTCGCCGGTGCGCAAGGTCTCCTACAAGGTCGAGAACACCCGTGAGGGCCAGATTCTCGACTATGACAAGCTGACGCTCCAGATCGAGACCAACGGCTCGATCACGGCCGAGGACGCGCTGGCCTATGCCGCGCGCATCCTGCAGGACCAGCTGGAGATCTTCGTCAACTTCGAGGAGCCCAAGCGCGAGAGCGAGGCGACCGCGATCCAGACGCTGCCGTTCTCTCCGGCGCTGCTGAAGAAGGTGGACGAGCTCGAGCTCTCCGTCCGTTCGGCCAACTGCCTGAAGAACGACAACATCGTCTACATCGGCGACCTGATCCAGAAGAGCGAGACGGAGATGCTCCGCACGCCGAACTTCGGCCGGAAGTCGCTCAACGAGATCAAGGAGGTGCTCGCCTCCCTCGGCCTGCATCTCGGCATGGAAGTGCCCGGCTGGCCGCCCGAGAACATCGAAGAGCTGGCCAAGCGCTTCGAGGAGCACTACTGATCCGCAATCCGGGGCGGCCCGCCGCCCCGACCCCTTTCGAGCGGCCCGAGCCGCGCAACCCATCGACCGGCTCGTCCGTCGCCATCTTCAGGAGTTCGCCGTCATGCGTCACGGCAAGGTACACCGCAAGTTCAACCGCACCTGGGAGCATCGCAAGGCGATGTTCTCCAACCTCGCGGGCGCCCTCATCACCCACGAGCAGATCGTGACCACCCTGCCCAAGGCGAAGGATCTTCGCCCGGTGGTGGAGAAGCTCGTGACCCTCGCCCGTCGCGGCGACCTGCACGCCCGCCGCCAGGCGATCGCCGAGCTGAAGGACCAGGCCGTGGTCAAGAAGCTGTTCGACGTGCTGGCGCCCCGTTATGCGGCCCGTCCGGGTGGCTACACCCGCATCGTCAAGGCCGGCTTCCGCTATGGCGACAACACCGCCGTCGCGGTGATCGAGTTCGTGGATCGTGACGTGGACGCCAAGGGCGCCGCCGACCACGCCCGCACCGCCGCTGCCGCGGAAGCTGCGTGAGCTTCAGCTGATTTGAGGCTATGAAAAAGGGCGGTCCTCGGACCGCCCTTTTTTCGTTCGAAGCACCCTACCCGAGGGAGAGCCGCACACCTATCGGCCAGTGGGGCTGGACGTGCTCGTGGCCCACAATTCAGAGGCCTTTGCGCGACAGCCGGTGTTCTGGTGGCCGGACCTTCCGCGCCTTGGGGCGTGGAGGATAAATTTTGCGCGGGGTCGGATTGGAAGAGGCATTGGGCAGGGCCCAGGCCTGCGATCGCGTAGCTTTCGGCGGGACGCTCGACTTGGTGTCGAGATAGAGGTGGGCAACGTCGATGTGGCCCGCTAGTGCCGCTGGTCTGTAGGGCTCGATCCGATCGTAAATTGGAACGCCAGCGGCGTCGAAGCGGTCGTATACCGAGGGATGGAGGATGGCAGCGGGGGGTGGATCGCGTCGTCCGAGTGGGTATGTGAAGCCAAGCTTGCGCGTGACCCACGGAAACCCGTCCTTGCGAGCGTCGTGTTGATAGCCGTGCGGGTCGGGATAGGTGCGGAGGAGGCCTGGGTCGCACTTCAATCCATTCGGAATGTCCGTGGCACAATCCACCATCCACTTCAGTGCGATGTCGGAGAGGCGGGATTCTTGCTCCTCATAGCTGCCACCGATGTCGGAATGGACGCCGCTGAACCAAATCTGCTCGAATCGGATCCGGCCCTGATCGTCTCTTTCGCCGTGGACGGGCTGCTCGCTCGGATCCCACTTGACCCGGGCGAAGGGCTTGCGATTCTCGTCAATTGAAAGGGCGTGCTTGGCATAGGCGACATGGGAATCGAGCGACTTGTCGTCGAAGGTAAGGAAGAGGTCGGTGAAGTGGATGGTCCTGAGACTGTCCTTGCAATCGTACCCCGGGACCCGGAAGTCGAACTTCAAATGGGTGTACACGAGAGCGATGAAGGCGATCGCGGTACCGATGAGGCTCGCTACCAGCAGAGCAAGTGTCCATGACAGGGCGAACAACCAGACGCCGGCTCCTGCGGCAGCCACTATGGCGATTATGACGGCCGGTATGAACAGTGCGAACTTGGCTGGATCGATCAGCGAGGCCACGGTGTCGAAGACGCCGATGAAGTAGGGCGCGACGTTGGGGCGGTCGGGCAACTCCAGATGTTGCGAACCGTGCTCCGCACGGAAGCGAGCTGCGATGGCCGAGCGTGTATCCAGCAGGAACTTCTGGCGCTCGTCCGCTCGCTCCTTAGTCCTCGATGTGGTGAACTGGTAGACGTGCTTGACGGCATAAGTGGCCAGTTCGCGGGTGGAATAACCGTCGAGCGGGACGGGTGAGCCGTCCGGCATGCGGGTTGGGATTCCGCACTGTCGGATGACGCCAGACAGGCAGCGAACGGTGTACGCGCCGCGGCTGAAGCCAAAGAGGAAGATGCGATCACCCGGGCGCCAGAGGCGGATGAGTGCTGCGTAGCAATCGATGATATTGGCGGTGATGCCGAAGCCGGTCGCTTGGCTCACAAATTTGTAGAGCCATCTCATCGGGCCGCCATAATGGCTCGCACCATCCAGTTCGGAGCCAAGCCCCGGATCGTAGAACGCAGCCTGATCGTTCGGATCGACCGAAGTGTCGGGCCCGCAGCGCATGGCTCGGTACATCTTGTAGATATTGGATCGGCGCTCGTCGAAATGAACGCCGCTACCTTGGCCAGTGCCGTCGGAAAAAATGATGATGTTCCGGCCCATCGCCCGCCCCCGACGTGATCCCGCGCCCAATGCGCAGGTTCAGTTTACAAGGGATAGTTTTGAGTTCAATTCAGGGTTGTCGATTTTGAAATTCAAAGCTCCTGCGAGCCTGTCGCTTGGTCATGCTGGCCATCACGTGAGCTATGACTATGTAGGTAAGGCGCCAGATTATCGCCCGGTTCGGAATGCCATCTATTCACGGTGCAAACGGATGATCGCTTCTTCCCACTTCCGCGTCTGGATAATCGCGCTCAAGGGCACGATGCGCAGGGGTGTTCCGGTAGTCGGCGTCGTAAGCCTCGTCCTCCTCGCCACGGGCGCCTTCGCCCAGCCGGCGGCGCAGCAGCGTGTTCCGGCGTCCCAGGCGGAGGTGACCCTCACCTTCGCGCCTGTGGTGGCGAAGACGGCGCCGGCGGTGGTGAACGTCTATGCGCTCAAGACGGCGCAGCAGCGCGTGAACCCGATCTTCGACGATCCCTTCTTCCGCCGCTTCTTCGGCATGCCCGGCCCCGGAGGTCCCGGTGGCCCCGGAGACGGACCGGGGCTGCGCGCGCCGGAGCGGGTGCAGCGCTCGCTGGGCTCGGGCGTGATCGTCGATCCCTCGGGGCTGGTGCTCACCAATTACCATGTCATCGAGGGGGCGGACGAAATCCGCATCGCTCTCAATGACCGGCGCGAATACGAGGCCGAGGTGCTGCTGCGCGACCAGCGCACGGACCTCGCCGTGCTGCGCATCAAGACCGAGGCGAAGGAGCGCTTCCCCTTCCTGGAGCTGGGCGATTCGGACGGGCTCGCGGTGGGCGACCTCGTGCTCGCCATCGGCGATCCCTTCGGCGTCGGCCAGACGGTGACGCAGGGCATCGTCTCGGCGCTGGCCCGCACGCAGGTGGGCGTCTCCGACTATCAGTTCTTCATCCAGACCGATGCCGCCATCAATCCCGGCAATTCGGGCGGCCCGCTGGTGGATATGGCGGGGCGCGTGGTGGGCATCAATTCCGCCATCTATTCGCGGTCCGGGGGCTCCCACGGCATCGGCTTCGCCATTCCCGCCAACATGGGCCGAGTGGTGGTGGAGCAGGCCAAGAGCGGGTCCAAGTCCGTGCGCCGGCCGTGGCTGGGCGCCCGGCTCCAGCGCGTGACGCCGGACATCGCCGAAAGCCTCGGCCTGCCGCGCCCCACCGGCGTGCTGGTGCAGAGCGTCACCGCCGGGAGCCCCGCCGCCAAGGCCGGGCTCAAGACCGGCGACCTCGTGGTGTCGGTGGAAGGGCAGGGGATCGATGATCCCGAATCCCTCAACTACCGCCTCGCCACCCGCCCCATCGGCGGCAAGGCGGCGCTGCTGGTGAACCGCTCCGGCAAGGAGCAGACCCTCGTGGTGGTGCTGGAGGTGGCGCCGGAGACGGTGCCGCGCGAGGAGCTGCTGCTGCGCGGCCGCTCGCCCTTCGCCGGGGCGACCATCGTGAATCTCTCCCCCGCCGTGGCGGAGGAGCTGAAGGTGGACGCCAACGCCACCGGCGTCGTGGTCTATGACGTTCAGGACAATTCCCCCGCCGCCGCGGCGGGCTTCCGCCCCGGCGACGTGATCGTCGAGGTGAACAACGAGAAGGTGGGACGCACCGGCGATCTCGGCCAGCTTTCCGCCGTGCCCCAGCGCGGCTGGCGGGTCACGGTCCTGCGCGGCGGGCGCAGCATCACCGCCGTCCTGCGCGGCTGAGGGCTCCGATGGGCGATCTGTTCGAGGTAGCGGGACTGGGAGAGGGAGTGGCACGGCCACTCGCCGACCGGCTGCGCCCGTCGCGCCTGTCCGAGGTGGTGGGGCAGGATCATCTGGTGGGGCCGGATGGCGTTCTCTCGCGCATGCTGGAGACGCGCTCCCTCGGCTCGCTGATCCTGTGGGGGCCGCCGGGCACCGGCAAGACCACCGTGGCGCGCCTGCTCGCCTCGGCGACCGACCTGCATTTCGAGCAGATCTCCGCCATCTTCTCCGGCGTCGCGGACCTCAAGAAGGTGTTCGAGCAGGCTCGCGGCCGCCGCCTATCGGGCACGGCGACGCTCTTGTTCGTGGACGAGATCCATCGCTTCAACCGCGCCCAGCAGGACAGCTTCCTGCCCGTCATGGAGGACGGCACGGTGACGCTGGTGGGCGCCACCACGGAAAACCCCTCCTTCGAGCTGAATGCGGCGCTTCTCTCCCGCGCGCGGGTGCTGGTGTTCCGCTCCCTCGATGCCGAGGCTGTCGCCAAGCTGCTTTCCCGCGCCGAGGAGGTGGAGGGCCGGGAGCTGCCGCTCACCGAGGACGCGCGCGTGGCGCTGGTGAACATGGCCGATGGCGACGGCCGCGCCTCCCTCACGCTCGCGGAAGAGGTGTGGCGCGCCGCGCGGCCGGGCGAGGTGTTCGACGTGGCGGGCCTGAGCGAGGTGGTGCAGCGCCGCGCGCCCATCTACGACAAGAGCGAGGACGGCCACTACAACCTCATCTCCGCCCTGCACAAGGCGGTGCGCGGCTCCGACCCGGACGCCGCCCTCTATTATCTCGCGCGGATGCTGGATGCGGGGGAGAGCCCGCTCTTCCTCGCCCGGCGCATCGTGCGCATGGCCATCGAGGACATCGGCAATGCCGATCCGCAGGCGCTTGTCGTCGCCAATGCGGCCAAGGAGGCCTACGACTTCCTGGGCTCCCCCGAGGGCGAGCTGGCACTGGCGCAGGCGGTCGTCTATGTGGCCACCGCGCCGAAATCCAATGCCGTCTACACCGCCTTCAAGGCCGCCATGCGCGTCGCCAAGGAGGGCGGCTCGCTGGTGCCGCCCAAGGTCATCCTGAACGCGCCGACCAAGCTGATGAAGGCCGAAGGCTATGGCACCGGCTATCGCTACGACCACGACGAGCCGGACGCCTTCTCCGGCCAGAACTATTTCCCCGAGGCGTTGGGCCGCCAGAATTTCTACCGCCCGGTGGAGCGCGGCTTCGAGCGCGAGATCAGGAAGCGCCTGGAATATTGGGCGCGCCTGAGGGCCGAGCGGGGCGGGAAATAGCGGGGCAGATAGCGTGGGCAAATAGCGTGGGTTTGGGCCTTCGTATATGATCCGCCCACAGGCTGGCACCGACGAAGACCACCATGACCCGGCTGATGCGCGAACTCATCGAGAAGCTCGAAGCCCTGCCCGAGGCGGAGCAGGACGCGCTCGCCCGCGAATTCCTCCATGTGATCGAGGCCGGCGCTGCGGAAGGCGATGTCTATGTCCTCACCCCCGAGCAGGAGGAGGAGGTCCGCCGCGCGCTGGAGGACGGGGAGCCGAACGCGTCCCCTGAGGAGGTCGAAGCCTTTTTTGCCCGCTTCCGGTGATGAAGGTCACCTTCCGTGCCCGCGCCCTTGGGCACCTCAGGCAGATCGAGCGCTACGTCGCCGCCGACATCCCCGCGGCCGCGGGCCGCCTTGTCGCACGCATCGAGCGCGCGATCCTCAATCTGGCAGACCACCCTTTGTCCGCGCCTGCGGGTATCGTGCCGGGCACGCGGCAACTCGCCATCGCCGATACCCCCTACCTTGTCATCTATCGTGTGGATGCGGATGGCATCACCATCCTCGCCGTTCTCCATGCCGCGCGCCGTGCGCGATCCTGATCTGCTGCGGAACCTGCCCATGATCCTGCCCCCCGCCCTCATCGTCTTCCTCGGCGCCGGTCTCGGCGGCACCATCCGGCATTTCGTGAACATGGCGGTGCCGCGGCTGCTGGGGACGGGCTTTCCCTTCGCCACCTTTCTCATCAACGTGTCGGGCAGCCTCATCATGGGGCTGATGGCGGGCTATCTCGCTTTCAAGGACGGGGAAGGATGGACACAGCCGGTGCGGCTGTTCCTCACCACCGGGGTTCTGGGCGGCTACACCACCTTCTCCGCCTTCTCGCTGGATTTCCTCTATCTCGCCGAGCGGGGCGAACTGGGGATGGCGCTGGCCTATGCCCTCGGCTCGGTGCTGCTCGGCTTCGGCGGCGTCTGGGCCGGCATCATGCTGGTGCGCAGCCTGACGTGATCCGTGCGCCTTAGCTGGCCGAGCCTTCCAGCGCCTCGCGCGTCGCGGCATCGGCTTCACCCGTGAGGGGCAGGCCCTTGCGGCGCTGAAACTCCAGCACGGCGGCGCGGGTCTGCGCGCCGAATATGCCGTCGGTATCGAGATCGAACGCGAGCGCGAGGTTCAGCGCCACCTGCAACTCCTCGATCGCCTTCCCCCGGTCGCCGAAGGTCAGGGTGGCACCGAGCGAGGGGATGCGGCCCGCCGCCTTGCCGAAGGCGCCATCCTTGGCCCATTGGCGCATCAGCTCGTCGGACGCCTCGAAATGCATGGAGTCCTCGGTGGGGAAAGCGGCGCCCCAGAAGAAGCCATGGGCATTGAAGATGGAGTAGATCTCCAGCAGCCCTGCCTGGGTCTTTCCATCGCCGCGCGTGTCCAACTTGCCCTCAAGTGTGAGGTCGATGGCCGTGCCCCATGAGTGATTGCTGATGGCGCTCCGGCTGCCGCGCACGAACCGCGCGCACAGCATGCCCTCGTGGCCGAGCACCGCATGGATCTGGGGAACCGACGACTTGATCTCGTTGAGGATCTTCTCCAGCGCGTCGACCGCTGGCCGAAGACCGGTGACGTTTTCGAGCGGCCCGAGGGTCGTGCGCCGGACGAGCAACTCCGTGATGCGCGGGTTGTTGGGCCATTGGCATTCGTCGCTGTAACTCCCGCGCGGATTGCCGAGCAGGGACAGCATGGTGGCGTTGCGCGCGCCGGACAGGTTCGGTCCGTTGATCGCGTAGCGGCTGGTGGGGAAGGGGACGGGAGTGGAGAGCCTGGACATGCATCGCCTCCAATGGCCACAGCTTGGCCTTGTAGAAAGCAATCACATGGACCTAAAGTTGTAAATGGTCATCGACGCTCTTTAAGGTCGTGCGCGGGTGACGTTGCCTTCAGCTTCCATTATGTGTCTGGCCTCAACGCGAAACCCGAGAGGCTCTGCGACCATGGCTGTCGTGACCAGAACCGTGGCCGAGGACGAGGCGGGCATGCGCCTCGACCGCTGGTTCAAGGTGCATTATCCGGACCTCTCCTTCGGGCACCTGCAGAAGCTGGTGCGCACCGGGCAGGTGCGGGTGGACGGCGGCCGGGTGAAGACCTCTTCCCGCGTCGAGCCCGGCCAGAGCGTGCGCATTCCTCCGCTCGGCATGGAAGAGCCCGAGGCGGCGCACGCCCCCGCGAAGGGGGCGCGCGGCGAGGCCGGCAAGGAGGGCGCCCGCACGGCCTCCGTCGAGCCAGGCGCCAATCCGTCGGCCAGTCCGCCGGCAAAGCCCCGCGCGTCGAAAGACCCTGCGGTACGCAAGCTGGAGGAGGACCGGGCCTTCATCAAATCCATCACCCTGTTCGAGGACAAGGACGTGATGGTGCTGAACAAGCCCTTCGGCCTTGCTGTGCAGGGCGGCTCCGGCACCTATCGCCATGTGGACGGGCTCCTGGAGGCACTGAAGGACAGGGACGGGCAGAAGCCGCGCCTCGTCCACCGCATCGACAAGGACACCTCCGGCTGCCTGCTCATCGCCAAGTCGCGGCTTGCCGCCTCGGTGCTGGCCAAGAGCTTCCGCTCGCGCGAGGCGCGCAAGGTCTATTGGGCCGTGGTGCCCGGCGTGCCGAAGCCCCGGCAGGGGCGCATCTCCACCTATCTCGCCCGCGACGAGGACGAGGAGAAGATGCGCGTCGCCCGCCATGGCGAGGACGAGGCGAGCCACGCCATCACCTATTATGCGGTGGTGGACCAGGCCGCGCAGAAGATGAGCTGGCTGTCGCTGAAGCCGGTCACGGGCCGCACCCACCAGCTGCGCGCCCATCTCGCCCACATCCACCACCCCATCCTCGGCGACCCCAAGTATTTCGACATCGAGAACTGGGAACTGCCCGGCGGCCTGCAGAATCGCCTGCACCTGCTGGCGCGGCGGCTCGTCATTCCACATCCGCGCGGGCAGGGGGTGATCGACGTGTCCGCGCCGCTGCCGCAGCACATGGCGCAGACTTTCGCCGTGCTCGGCTTCGACGCCTCCCAGTACGATCCGATCCTGGAAGCGCCCGAGGGATGAGGCGCACCGCCCTGCTGTGGCTTGTTGCGGCGGCATTGGCCGTCGCGCCGGCGGCGGCGGGCGGTACAGGGGCCGGGCGGGACGGCGTGCTCTACTGGTTCCGTGATCTCCAGATCGCCCAGGCGACCGGCTTTCCCGACTATGAGATCAGCGGGGAGGGCGTCGGCGCCACGGCCTCGGGCGGCCGCCTTTACGGGCCGCGGGCGCGGGTGACGCTCACCCTTGATGTTCCGCACGGATATCTGCGCATCGACGACCGGGGCGATGGCGACGGGGCGGCGCACTTCGTCACCGAAGTCGCCGTGTGGTTCGACCGGGAGGGGTTTCCGCTGCTCGGCCTCAGCGAGCGCGCGCTGCGTGGCGGCGTGCCGTTCGGCGGGCGGGTGCGCTTCTATTCCCATGCGTCCGGGCGGTGGAATCTGGTCACGGACGCGGTGATGCCGTCGCAGGACCAAAGCCTCTGCCGCACTGAGCCGCAGGAGGTGGAGGAGAGCACGGCCGCGTTCGAGGGCCTCGGCCGCGCCATCACCCTGCTGCCACGCCAGGGCACCGACCTTGCGGTGTGGTGCGTGGCGCCCAGCCCCGTCGCGGGAACCGGCCGGGTGCTGGAATGGGATCAGGCCACGGCCCGCTTCACGCAAGGGCAGCTTTTGCCCGGTCCGCCGCCCTGGCCGGATGCGCCCACGCCGCGCTGAAGCCGGCGTCTTCGACTTTGGTCTGAGCCTTGCCGCATTCGGCAGTCTGGTAACCGCCTCCGGCTTGAAGTCACGTCATCTTCCCCTATGGTGCGCGCCAAGGCCTGAAGGCCAAAGAAGAAGCAATCCGGAGCCATCTCCGGCCGCGCCCGAGGGAATTGATCTCGATGACAGCCCTTCTCGCCCTCTCGCGGGGGATCGATGCCGTCAACACCCGCATCGGCAAGGCCGCCGCGTGGCTGATCCTCCTGTCCATCCTTGTGTCGGCGCTCAATGCGATCATCCGCAAGCTGTTCGACATGAGCTCCAATTCGTGGCTGGAGCTGCAATGGGTGCTGTTCGCCGCGGTGTTCCTGCTGTGCGCGTCCTGGACGCTCATCGACAACGAGCACATCCGCATCGACATCGTGAATTCCCGGCTGCCCAAGCGTACCCGCGACGGCATCGACATCTTCGGCCACATCTTCTTCCTGCTGCCGTTCTCGATCCTGTTGCTGTGGACCTCGTGGCCCTTCTTCCTCGCCTCCTTCGAGATCAACGAGCAGTCGCTGAACGCCGGCGGCCTGCCCCAGTGGCCGGCGAAGCTGCTGGTGCCGGTGGGCTTCTTCTTCCTGACGCTCCAGGGCATCTCGGAGCTCATCAAGCGCGTCGCCATCTTCACCGGAAAGATGGAGGACCCCCACGAGGGCGCGGGCGGCAGCCACGCGGCGCTGGCGGCCGAGGCCGAGCGCCTGCTGGCCGAGGCCGAACTTCCCGATGGGGCGCCCGGCGTCTCCGCGGTCAAGAAGTAGGAGCGCGTTCATGTCCTTCGTCCGCACGCTCCTGAAGCGCCGCCCCCTCGCCGCGCTCGCCGTCGCGCTCCTTGCCGTCCTGCTCATCGCCCTGCCCGACGTGGCGATGGCGGCGGAGCCCGGCTTCCGCGGCTGGTTCATCCACAACATGGCGCCGATCATGTTCGGCGCGCTGGTGCTGTTCCTGCTGCTCGGCTACCCGGTGGCCTTCTCGCTGGCGGCCAACGGCCTGATCTTCGGCCTCATCGGCATCTGGCTCGGCCTGTTCGAGCCCAAGTTCCTGCAGGCGCTGCCCGAGCGCGTGTACGGCACCATGAATAACGAAGTGCTCCTCGCGGTGCCCTTCTTCACCTTCATGGGCCTCATCCTCGAGCGCTCCGGAATGGCCGAGGACCTGCTCGACACCATCGGCCAGGTGTTCGGCTCTATCCGCGGCGGCCTCGCCTATGCGGTGATCTTCGTGGGCGCGCTGCTCGCGGCGACCACCGGCGTGGTGGCGGCCTCGGTGATCTCCATGGGCCTCATCTCGCTGCCCATCATGCTGCGCTACGGCTACGACCGGCGGGTCGCCTCGGGCGTCATCGCGGCGTCGGGCACGCTGGCGCAGATCATCCCGCCTTCCCTCGTGCTCATCGTCATGGCCGACCAGCTGAACCGCTCGGTGGGCGACATGTACGAGGGCGCGTTCGTGCCCGGGCTGCTGCTCGCCGGCCTCTACGCGGTCTACATCTTCATCGTCTCCTCGATCTTCCCGAGCGCCGCGCCCGGCCTGCCGCTGGAGGCGCAGACCCTGCGCGACCCCGAGCAGAAGATGATGCCCTCGCGCATTCTCGGCGCGGTGGCGGCGGCGGGCTTCGCCTACCTCATCGCCACCGGCTCCCTGCCGGGCCTCACGGCCGGCGCCATTCCCGGCGTCGCCAACGTGGCGGTGTGGGGCATCGTGGCGTTCGTGCTGCTCTATTTCGTCATGTCGGGCACGGCGAAGCTGCTGACGCCGTCCCTCTTCATCGCGCTCGCCTTCTCCATCGCCGGCGGCATCGTGCTGATGGAGCGCAGCCATGTGAAGTTCGGCGCGGACTATGTGGTGCTCACCATGTCGGCCACGGTGGGCATTGCCTTCGTGGTGGCGGTCATCAACCGCCTGTTCCGGCTGAAGCTGATGTCCAAGCTCGCCGAGCAGGTGGTGTTTGTGATGGTGCCGCCGCTGGCGCTCATCTTCCTCGTGCTCGGAACCATCTTCATCGGCGTCGCGACGCCGACGGAGGGTGGCGCCATGGGCTCGCTCGGCGCGGTCATCCTCGCCTTCGCCCGCGGCCGGCTGAAGTTCGACCTGCTGCGGCAGGCGACCTATTCCACCGCCAAGCTTTCCGCCTTCGTGCTGTTCATCCTGCTCGGCGCGCGCGTGTTCTCGCTCACCTTCTACGGGGTGGACGGGCACAAGTGGGTGGAGGAGCTGCTGGTGTCGCTGCCCGGCGGGCAGACCGGCTTCCTCATCGCGGTGAACGCGCTGGTGTTCGTGCTGGCCTTCTTCCTCGATTATTTCGAGCTGGCCTTCATCATCATCCCGCTGCTGGGGCCTGCGGCGGACAAGATGGGCATCGACCTCATCTGGTTCGGCGTGATGCTGGCGGTGAACATGCAGACCTCGTTCATGCATCCGCCGTTCGGCTTCGCCCTGTTCTTCCTGCGCTCGGTGGCGGCCAAGGTGCCCTATGTGGACCGGGTGACGGGCAAGATGATGCAGCCTGTGACCACGGGCCAGATCTACTGGGGCGCGGTGCCGTTCGTGTTCATCCAGCTCATCATGGTGGCGCTCATCCTGATCTTCCCGGGCATGGTGACCCACTACAAGAGCGGCGGCATCCAGCTGGACCAGAAGCAGATCCAGCAGCAGTTCGAGAACCTTTCGCCGGGCCTCGATGCCGCGCCGCCGCCCCCCCTCGACCTCGGCTTCGGGAAATAGCGGGCGCCGGCGGGCTGGCCTTGCCCTCCTAAGGGCGCATTCGGAATGGAGATGACGGGGTGGAGGGCTTCAGTTCCTCCGCCCCGTCGTGCATTCGTGGTGACGGGGGAGGCCTTGCGATTCGCGGCGCGCCGCGGGACCCAGGGCCCATCGATCGATCAAGGTGCTGGACCGGCCGGGGCGACCGCCAGCGTGGCGCAGCCAGGCGACCGAAACGGACTCGGCCGAGCGTGCGGAGGTGATTGCGATGAACCCGAGGCCCGACTTCTGTCCCGGCTGCGGGGCGCAGGTCTATCCCGAGGAGGCCCATTGCCCCTTCTGCGGCCGCAAGCTCCATACGAGCTATGTAATGCCCTTCCTCGTGGGTCTGGGCGGCACCGTGGTGGCGCTGATCTCGGGCGGCCTCGTCTGGTGGGTCATGTCGGCCGAGCCGGGCGAGACGTCCGATGCGCAGCCGCAGGTTCAGGCCACGGCTCCCGCCCCCGCGACCCCCGCCCCGCAACAGCCTGCGCCCGCGCAGCCTGCCCCTGCCCAGCCTCCGGCGCAGGCCGCTGCACCGAGCCCGACCGAGCCGCCCGCGGCCGCGCCGGGACAGGAAGCCTCCCTGCCGCTGCCCACGGTGAACACCCCCGTCGCGGCTCCGGCGGCGGATGCCGCCGCGCGCCGGGCCTTCGCCAAGAGCAAGCAGGACAGCTTCGCCCAGAACGGCCTCGACCTCACCGTGACGGCCGGCGGCAACGACGCGACGCTCCTCACCATCAAGTTCAACTTCCCGGCAAAGGAGGCGGCCGAGCTGATCGTCGGCGGCCCCTTCCCCAAGCAGTGCGAGCAGCGCGGCTTCCGGCAGGTGTTTTTCGTCGATCCGTCCGGCACCACATGGGTTTATGATATCGCCACCCAGCAGATGACGCAGAAATGAGCGCAGCAGGCGACACCGATCCTTCCCCCGCCGCCGGCCTGAAGCTGGTGCTGTTCGATTGCGACGGCACGCTGGTGGACAGCCAGCACCTCATCGTCTCCGCCATGCACGATGTCCACGCCGCCTACGGCGTGCCGGTGCCCGACCGGGAGAAGCTGCTCTCGGTGGTGGGGCTCTCGCTGCCGCAGGCGTTCGCCGTGCTGTCGCAGGGGGATGCGTCCTATCCCATTCAGGCGATGGTCGATGCCTACAAGGTCGCCTTCAACCGCATGCTGAATGCCGATGCCCCCGAGCCCATGTTCGACGGCGCCCGCGAGGTGCTGGAGGGGCTGCGCCAGCGCGAGGACGTGGTGCTGGGCATCGTCACCGGCAAGTCGCGGCGGGGGGTGAACCGCATCCTCGCTGTGCAGGGCATGGAAGGCTGGTTCTCCACCATCCAGACCGCCGACGATGCGCCGTCCAAGCCCCATCCGGCCATGGTGTTCCAGGCCATGGGCGAGGTTGGTGCGCGGCCGGAGGACACGGTGGTGATCGGCGATACCACCTACGACATCTCCATGGCCCTGCAGGCCGGGGCCTCGGCGCTCGGCGTCGCCTGGGGCTATCATGAGGTTCCGGCACTGGAGCGGGCGGGCGCGGACCGGATCATCCGGCATTTCAGCGAGGTGCCCGAGGCCATCGCCGAGCTTCTGGCCCGCCGCCGCGTCGTGATCTGAGGACAGCTCGATATGCGTGAGTTCCTGGAAGATGTGGAGAGCGGCGATCCGGGCGATCCCGTCGCCCGCGCCCGCGCCGCCCAGAAGGCGCCTCTGCCCAAGCGCTTCTACAAGGAAGTCAGCGTGGGCGAGGGGGAGGGCGGTTTCACCATCCTCCTCGACGGCCGCCCCGTGCGTACCCCCGCGCGCGGCCTGCTGAAGGCGCCGAGCCGCGCGCTGGCCGAGGCCATGGCGGCCGAATGGGCGGCTCAGCAGACCGAGATCGACCCTTTCAGCATGCCGCTCACCCGGCTCGTCAACGTCGCCCTCGACCGGGTGACGCCGGAGGCGCAGGCGGTGGCGGACGAGGTGGTGAACTACGCCGGCACCGACATGCTCTTCTATCGCGCCGACGGCCCGCAGAAGCTGCTGGACCGGCAGGCGAAGCACTGGGATGCCGTGCTGGACTGGATGGGCGCCACCCACGGTGCGCGCTTCTTCCTTGCCGAGGGCATCACCCATGTGAAGCAGCCGGAGGAGGCGCTGGCGAAGGTGCGGGCGCTGGTGCCGGCCGATCCGCTGCGCCTCGCGGCCGTGCATTCCATCACCACGCTCACCGGCTCGGCCCTCCTCGCCCTTGCGGTGGCCGAGGGCGCGCTCTCCGCCGACGCGGCGTGGACAGCGGCCCATGTGGACGAGGATTTCAACCGCGAGCAATGGGGCGAGGACGAACTCGCCACCGCCCGCCGCGCCGCCCGCCGCACCGAGATGGACGCGGCGGCACAGGTGCTGGCGCTGGGCTGAGCCGCCTTTCAAGCCCCCGCGGCGTCTGAGCGGAGCGACGCGAGAAATCCGCGCGGCGTTTGAGAGAGGCAACGGGCAAAGCCCGCGCGGCGCTTGAGCGAAGCAACGCGGGACTCCCGCGCGGCGTCTGAGCGAAGCAACGCGGGACTTCCGCGCGGCGCTGGAACGGGGAGGGGGAATGGACGAGGACGCGATTGCCGATCTCTTCGCTGCCTTCGGCCCGGTGGCGGTGAAGCGCATGTTCGGCGGGGCCGGGCTCTATGCGGACGGGCTGATGTTCGCCTTGTGGGCGGGTGAGACCTTCTACCTCAAGGCCGATGCGGCGCTCGCCGAGGATCTGAAGGGGCGGGGCTCGGTCCCCTTCAGCTACGAGGCCAAGGGCGTCGTGCGCACCATGGGCGGCTACTGGTCCGTGCCCGAGGCGGCACTCGACGACGCCGAAGACCTCGCCGCCCTCGCCCGCCGTGCCCTCTTCGTGGCGCACGCGGCCAGCGAGGCCAAAGCCAAAGCCCGGCCGGCAGGCCGGGCGTCCGCGAACAAAGCGAAGCCGGCAGGCCGGGCGTCTGCGAACAAAGCGAAGCCGACAGGCGGAGCGCCTGCGAAAATGCCGAAGCCGACAGGCGGAGCGGGCGGGAAGACGCCCGCCGCCAAAAAGAAAAGCGCGCCGGCCCAAGATTGAGCGGCGCGCTGATCCATCAGAACATTTGACAGGATGCGCCGGCCCGGAGGTCGGCGCAGACTTCAGCCTGCCATCACGCGCCGGCCTTCACACGCACGGGGCGCAGAAGGAAGGCGGGGAGGTGGGACATGTCGGCCGGCTCGTTGGCGGGCGCCCGCTCGCGGCGCGGGGGACGCGCCTCGGCAGCATCCTCGCGGGCGGGACGGCGGTTGCGCTCGGGGCGGTCGCCACGCTCGGCGGTCCGTTCCGGACGTGCGGCGCGTTCCCGCTCCTGACGCTCGGGACGTTCGGTGCGCTCGGGACGCTCCGTGCGCTCGGGACGATCGGCGCGTTCGGGACGCTCCGCCCGTTCAGCCCGCGGCTGACGCTCGGCACGCTCCGCGCCTTCGGCCCGGGGCTCGCGCTCACGGCGCGGCTCGCGCTCGCCGCGACCTTCGCGATCACCACGGCCCTCGCGGGGCTCCTTGTCCATGCGGCGCTTGCCGCGCAGACGGCCATCCTCGCGCCCGCGGCGCTCGGAGGCCGGCGGGGCGTCGCCCAGGGGCGCGCCATGCCAGGGGATCGGATTGCCGATCAGCTTCTCGATGGCCGAGAGGGACTTGGCATCGAGGTGCGTGACCATGGTGTAGGCCGTGCCGGCGCGGCCGGCGCGGCCCGTGCGGCCGATGCGGTGGACGTAATCCTCGGCGTGGTGCGGCACGTCATAGTTGAAGACGTGGCTCACCGCCGGAATGTCGAGGCCGCGTGCGGCCACGTCGGAGGCAACCAGCAGGGTCGCCTCGCCATTGCGGAACTCGTCCAGCGCCTTGATGCGGGCGTGCTGGTCCATGTCGCCGTGCAGGGCGACGGCATTGAAGCCGTGCTTCTGCAGCGAGCGGTGGAGCACCGCCACGTCGCGCTTGCGGTTGCAGAAGATGATGCCGTTCTGCAAATTCTCGCAGCCTCGGATCAGCTCCCGCAGGACGTCGCGCTTCTCGTAGTCCTCGCGGCCGGAGGCGACCAGTTCCTGCGTCACCGTGGTAGCGGTGGACGCGGGCTTGGAGACCTCCACCCGAACCGGGTTGGAGAGGAACTGCGAGACGAGGCGCTGGATCTCCGGCGGCATGGTGGCCGAGAAGAACAGCGTCTGGCGGGTGAAGGGCACGAGCTTGCAGATGCGCTCGATGTCCGGGATGAAGCCCATGTCCAGCATACGGTCGGCTTCGTCGATGACGAGCACTTCGATGCCGGAGAGGAGCAGGCGGCCGCGCTCCACATGGTCGAGCAGGCGGCCGGGGGTGGCGATCAGCACATCCACGCCGCGAACGAGCTTGGTGTCCTGGTCGCCGAAGGAAACGCCGCCAATGAGCAGGGCGACGTTGAGCTTGCTGTACTTGCCGTAGCGCGTGAAATTCTCTTCCACCTGGGCCGCGAGCTCGCGGGTGGGTTCCAGGATGAGAGTGCGCGGCATGCGGGCACGGGCGCGGCCCTGCTCCAGCAGCGTCAGCATGGGGAGCGTGAAGGCGGCGGTCTTGCCGGTACCTGTCTGCGCGAGGCCGAGAACATCCCGGCGCGCGAGAACATGGGGGATGGCCTGGGCCTGGATGGGGGTCGGGGTCGTGTAGCCAGTATCGGCGACAGCCGCGAGAACCTTATCGCTCAGGCCGAGCTCGGAAAATGACATTGCATCTTTTGGATGCGGCGGCGCGCCGCTGATCGAACGTCCCGTGCCGTACGGGGTCAGACGAGTGGTCGTCGGTCGGCGCGCTTGGATTCGACATATCTCGGACGACGCATAGCAACATAAGAAAATGATGCGCCGTGTCAATGTTTTCCGCCCGGTCTCGCCGATTCGGAGGGCATAAAGCGCCGTTCTTCCGGCGCTGGCGCGGAAATGCACGCTTTGCGGGCAGTCGCCATGCGCGCGGCGAATGAGTGTGCGCTGCACCCATGCGGCCTTGTCGGGTTGACCCGATCCGGCCGACGCCGCACGGATGGCATTCCTGTCGCCGTTCCGGATCCCATGCCTTTCCTTCTCGTCCTCGGCCTCGCGGCGTTCGCGAGCGCGTTTTCCATGCGCGTCGTCGATCCCATGCTGAACATCCTGGCGAGCGAGCTTCAGGTGACGTTGCAGCAGGTGGCGATGCTCGCCAGCGCCTTCACCTTTCCCTATGCGCTGATGCAGCTGGTGTTCGGCCCCATCGGCGATGCGGTGGGCAAGGTGCGGCTCATCCGCGTGAACCTCGCCATGCTCTCCATCGGCCTCGTGGTCTCGGCGACCGCCACCAGCCACGAGATGCTGCTCGCCTCCCGCGTCTTCTGCGGTGCCTTCGCCGGCGGCATCATTCCGGTGGTGCTGGCGACGGTGGGCGACCGGGTACCGTTCGAGCGGCGGCCCCTGGCCCTCAGCCGCGTGCTGCTCGCTTTGGTGCTGGGGCAGCTCTCCGGCTCGGCGCTGGCCGGCTTCATCGCCGAGCTGGTGGGGTGGCGCGAGGTGTTCTGGTGCGCCCTCGCCGTCGCGGCGCTGGCGGCGCTCGCGACCACCTTCGGCCTGACAGAGGAGGGCGAGCGCAAGCCTTTGTCCTTCGCCGCCTCCATCGCCCGCTATGGGCTGGTGCTGCGCAACCCGCTGTCCATCAAGGTCTACGGCGTGGTCGCGATCGAGGGTGCGCTGAGCTTCGGGGTGTTCCCACTGGTGGCGCCGCTGATGGTCCATCAGGGCATCGGCAATGCCAAGGAGGCCGGCATCGCGCTCGCGGCCTTCGCCATCGGCGGCGCCGTCTATACCTTCGCCGTGCCGCTGCTGGTCCGCTATCTCGGCCTCAGCGGCATGGTGCGCTGGGGCGCGGCGGGGGTGGGCGTGCTGCTCATTCTCGCCACCCGCGCCCATGGGCTGGTGCTCATGGCGGCGATCTTCGCCGGGGCGGGCTTCGCCTTCTACATGATCCACAACGTGCTGCAGATCCTCGCCACGGAACTGGCTCCCGAGGCGCGCGGATCGGCGCTGGCGCTGTTCGCCTCCTCCTTCTTCATCGGCCAGGCGTTGGGCGCGCTGGGGCTGACGCAGGCGGCGGGTTTCGCCGGGGTGGTGGCCATGTTCATCACCGCCGGCATCGGCATGCTGCTGCTCGCCGGCCCCGCCGGGCTGCTCCAGCCGAGGCGGGGCCAGATCTCACCCCCCGAGACGCTTTGAGATGCGGACCTCGTGAGGGCGGCGGCTCCCGTCAGATGTTGATCCTCACCGACGCGCCCTGCTTGGCGCAGCGGGCGGTGACGCCGTTGCGGTGGACCTGCGGCGCCCTGGACATGGATTGCGCCGACTGGCCCATGCACCATTTGGTGTGGCGCATGGGGTCGATCAATTCGTTGGCGCGCCTCCAGTCGCAGCCCTGGCTCGCCGCCAGATAGATGACGGACACCGCCCAATAGCCATAAGAGACGCAGGACTGCTCGTCATTGCCGAACGACTGCGCCCGCGCCGCCCCCGGCAGCAGGGTGGCAAGCGCAAGGCCAGTAGCCAGAGTCATCCGCATGCCGCGCCCCGCGCGTGTCACTCTCGTTTCATCCCCCATGATCTTCCCCCTCCGGTGCCGCGATGGCGGCGTTAATCGCCCGCCGCCCCCGCGCCGGCTCAGATGTCCAGCATCTCCTCGCCGGCGAAGGCGGCGCGCTCGGAGATGAAGGCAAAGCGGGCTTCCGGCTTGTTGCCCATGAGGCGTTCCACGAGATCCACGGTGGCGGCGCGCTCTGCGTCCTCCACGGAGACGCGCTGCAGGGTGCGCGTCCTCGGGTCCATGGTGGTTTCCTTGAGCTGCGCCGGCATCATCTCGCCGAGGCCCTTGAAGCGGCCCACGTCCACCTTGCCCTTGCCGTTGAATTCCTTCTTCAGCAGCCGCTCGCGGTGGGCGTCGTCGCGCGCATAGAGGGTCTTGGCCCCCTGCGTGATGCGGTAGAGCGGCGGCACGGCGAGGAAGAGGTGGCCCTCCTCGATCAGCTTCGGCATCTGGCGGAAGAAATAGGTGACGAGGAGGGAGGCGATGTGCGCCCCGTCAACGTCGGCGTCGGTCATGATGATGACCTTCTCGTAGCGAAGGTCCGTCTCGCGGTAGTGGGCGAGGGTGCCGCAGCCCAGCGCCTGGCCGAGGTCGGCGAGCTGCTGGTTGGCGGCGAGCTTGTCGCGGGTGGCGTTGGCGACGTTGAGGATCTTGCCGCGCAAAGGCAGCACGGCCTGCGTCTTGCGGTCCCGCGCCTGCTTGGCCGAGCCGCCGGCCGAGTCGCCCTCGACGATGAAGATCTCGGAGCCAGCCGCCTCGGTGTTGGAGCAGTCGGCGAGCTTGCCGGGCAGGCGCAGCTTGCGCACGGCGGTCTTGCGGGAGACCTCCTTCTCCTGCTTGCGGCGCAGCCGCTCCTCGGCGCGGTCGATCACATGGTCGAGCAGGCGGCTCGCCTGCACCGGATTGGCGGCGAGCCAGTGGTCGAACGGGTCGCGCAGCGCCTGCTCGACGATGCGGGCGGCCTCAGCGGTGGCGAGGCGGTCCTTGGTCTGGCCCTGGAATTCCGGCTCGCGCACGAACACGGAGAGCATGGCGGCGCAGCCGGTGATCACGTCGTCGCCGGTGATGACGGAGCCGCGCTTGCCCTGTCCGGCACGCTCCGAATAGTCCTTCAGGCCCTTGAGCAGAACCGCCTTGAGGCCGTTCTCATGGGTGCCGCCATCGGGGGTGGGGATGGTGTTGCAATAGGAGGAAATGCTGCCATCGGCATCCGCCACCCACGCCACCGCCCATTCCACCGAGCCGTGCCCGCCGGTCTTCTGGATGCGGCCAGCGAAGATGTCGGGATGGACCAGCGTGTTGCCTTCGAGGTCCGCCGCCAGATAGTCCTTCAGGCCGCCGGGGAAGCGGAAGACCGTCTTCTCCGGGATGTTCTCGCCGGCCTTCAGCAACTCGGGGTCGCACGACCAGCGGATTTCCACGCCGCCGAACAGGTACGCCTTGGAGCGGGCCATGCGGAACACGCGGGCCGGCTCGAAATGCGCGCCGGCGCCGAAGATTTCCGGATCGGGATGGAAGCGCACGCGGGTGCCGCGCCGGTTGGTGATGCGGCCGACTTCCTTGAGCGGCCCCTGCGGCACGCCCTTGGAGAAGCTCTGACGATAGAGGGTCTGGTTGCGCGCGATCTCCACCTCCAGATCGTCGGAGAGCGCGTTCACCACCGAGACGCCGACGCCGTGCAGGCCGCCGGAGGTCTCGTAGACCTTGCTGTCGAACTTACCGCCGGCGTGCAGCGTGGTCATGATGACCTCCAGCGCCGACTTGCCGGGAAACTTGGGGTGCTCCTCCACCGGGATGCCGCGGCCATTGTCCGAGACGGTGAGGTAGCCGTCGGCGCCGAGCTGCACTTCGATGAAGGTGGCGTGGCCGGCCACGGCCTCGTCCATCGAATTGTCCACCACTTCGGCGAAGAGGTGGTGCAGCGCCTTGGAATCGGTGCCGCCGATATACATGCCCGGGCGGCGCCGCACCGGCTCCAGCCCTTCCAGCACCTCGATATGGGCGGCGGTATAATCGCCCGCCATGGCGGGCACGACGGCGGCCTTGCCGCGCGCGCTCTCCCTGCCGGTCGATTCCCGCGCAGGCGACTTGCTGGCACCGCGCGGGCGGGCGGCGAAGAGATCGTCGGAATTATCGCTGTCGGACATGGGTCTCTGAGGTCGGAGGTTTGGGCGCCAGATAGCAGAACGGCAGGGCCGGCGCGAATCGGGACGGCGCCGCGGCCCCTGATTTCCCCATAGTGACAGAGCCGGAGGGCGAGGGGAACAGAATGGCAACAATTGAGCCATGCCCGGCCCGTGCTCGACGCCGCGCCTCTCCTCTGGCTTCATGCGCGCGTGAACATCGCCGTGCCGAATCGCCTCTTCCTCGACGTCGCCCGCTCCGCCACCGGCCGCACCTGGCGGGAACGGCTGGACGTGCGCGGGGGGCAGACGGCGCTCGCCATGGCCCAGCGCTTCGGCATCAGCGAGCTTCTGGCCCGCGTGCTCGCCGCCCGCAACGTGCAGCTGGACGAGGTGGAGCGTTATCTCGACCCCTCCATCCGCACCCTTCTGCCCGATCCCGACACGCTCACTGACATGCCCGCCGCCGTGGCGCGCCTCGCCCGCGCGGTCACGACCGGCGAGCAGGTGGCGGTGTTCGGCGACTATGACGTGGACGGCGCCTGCTCCACCGCCCTCATGGTGGGCGTGCTCCAGGCCGGCGGGCTCGATCCCTTCTTCCACATTCCCGACCGCATCTTCGAGGGCTACGGGCCGAACGTTCCGGCCATCGAGCAGCTCGCCGCGCGCGGCGTGACCCTGCTGGTGACGGTGGATTGCGGCACCACCTCCCTCGAACCGCTGGTGGCCGCGAAAAGGCTCGGCATGGACGTGGTGGTCATCGACCATCATCAGGCGGGGGAGACCCTGCCGCCCGCCACCGCCATCGTGAACCCGAACCGGGAGGACGACCTCTCCGGCCTCGGCCATGTCTGCGCGGCGGGGCTCGCCTTCGTGGTGGCGGTGGGGCTGGTGCGGGCGCTGCGCCAGAGCGGGCATTTCAATGCCGAACGGCCCGCGCCGGACCTGCTGGAAGCCCTCGACATCGTGGCGCTGGCCACCGTGGCGGACGTGGTGCCGCTCATCGGCCTCAACCGCGCCTTCGTGGCGAAGGGGCTCCTCGCCATGCGCCGGCGCACCCGCATCGGCCTCACCGCGCTGATGGACGCGGCGCGGCTCGATGGGCCGCCCCGGCCGTTCCATCTCGGCTTTCTCATCGGCCCGCGCATCAATGCCGGCGGGCGCATCGGCGAGGCGACGCTGGGGGCGCGCCTGCTGCTGACCCAGGACCCCGCCGAGGCGCGCGGCATCGCCGCCGAGCTGGACCGTCTCAATGCCGAGCGGCAGGAGGTGGAACGCGCCATCCTCGCCGCCGCCGAGGCGGAGGCGCAAGCGGCGCTGGGCATCTCGGAGGAGGGCGCCGTGGTGGTGGTGAGCGGCGAGGGCTGGCACCCCGGCGTCGTCGGCCTGGTCGCGGCGCGGCTGAAGGAGCGCTTCCAGCGCCCGGCCTTCGCCATCGCCTTCAATGGCGAGACCGGCACCGGCTCCGGCCGCTCCATTCCCGGCGTGGACATCGGCCGCGCGGTGCGCGGGGCGGTGGAGAGCGGGCTCCTTGTGAAGGGGGGCGGCCATGCCATGGCGGCCGGCCTCACGGTGGAGCGCCGCCAGCTCGGGGCGCTACGCGCGGAACTGGAGCAGCGCCTCGCGCCGGACGTGGAGCGCGCCCGCGCCGAGGGCACCCTTTCCATCGACGGAGCGATGACCGCGCGCGGGGCAACGGTGGACATGGTGGAGACCGTTTCCCGCGCCGGCCCGTTCGGCGCCGGCAATCCCGAGCCGGTGTTCGCCTTTCCCGGCCACCGCATCAGCTATGTCGAGAGCTTCGGCGCCGGCCATGTGCGCGCCCGCATCTCCTCGCCGGACGGCACGACATTGAAGGCCACCGCCTTCCGCTGCGCCGAGGAGCCGCTGGGCCGGGCGCTCTTGGCCGGGCGCGGGCGCAATCTGCACGTGGCCGGGTGCCTCGACATCGACACCTGGCAGGGCGAGACGCGCGTGGCGCTGCGCATCCGCGATGTGGCCGAGGCTGGATGAGGTCGCCGCTGTGAAGGTCCTGCTCGCCGTCCTCCTCTGCTTCAACGCCGGCTTCGTGGATGCGGCGGGCTTCGTCGCGCTCGGCGGGCTGTTCGCGGCCCATGTCACCGGCAATTTCGTCACCATCGCCGCCTCGCTGGCCCACGGGGATACGCCTTCGCTGACGAAGGTCCTGGCGCTGCCCGTGTTCGCCATCGTGGTGTTGTGCGCGCGGGAGCTGAGCCTGTTTCTCGCCCGGCGGGGGCGGGACGATTTCCGCATCCTGATGGCGACAAAGCTCGTGCTGCTCGCCCATGCGGCGCTGGTGGCGGTGCAGAACGGGCCGTTCTACGACCACGACTCTCCCGCTGCCGTGATGATGGGCATGACGCTGGTGGCGGCCATGGCGCTGCAGAACGCGCTCCACCGCACCCACCTCACCGACTCGCCGCCCTCCACCGTGATGACCGGCACGTTCACGCAGGTGCTGGTGGACATCGCCAATCTCTTGCGACCGTTGGAAGGCACCAACATTCCCGCCACCCGCGCCCGTCTCGGCCGGATGAGCGCGTACCTCGCCGCCTTCCTCTTCGGCTGCCTTTCGGCCGCGCTGCTCTATCGCGCGGTGGGCATGTGGTGCCTGTTCGTGCCCACCTTCGTGGCGGTGGCGGAAATCTTCACGCTGGGGCCGGACCCGGCGCCGCAGAAGGACAAGGCGTAATCCTGCGCCTCAGCGCTCTTCCGACACCCGCAGCGCCGTCCGCCCGGTGATCTTGCGCTTGCGCGGCGCGGGCTTCCCATCGGTCGGCGCGGTCTCTACGGGGGCGGCGGGCGCTGGAGCTGCCGCCTTGCGCGAAGACGCCTTCTTCGCCGGCTTCGCGGCCGGTGCGGCCGGGGCGCGGCTGCCATCGGCGAGGGCAAGCAGCGCCTTCACCCGGTCGCCGGGCTGGGTGAGGGCAGGGGCGTTCGGATCGATGCGTGTCAGCAGCGCCTTGGTCTTGGGCGCCGGCACACCATCCAGCGCCTCGGCGAAGGCGGCGGGACCGAGCAGAGCGCGGATGGCGCGCAGGGCCTCAAAGTCCGTGCCCTCCGCCACCAGTTGCGCGCGGACGATCTCGTTCACTGCCTTGCGCGCGAGATTGCCGCCGGCCGGAAACAGGCCGGCCTTGCCGCCGATGGCCGCGAGCAAAGCGAAGAAATCCGAAGCCTCAGCCATTAAGCCGCCTCCGCGTCTCGTTCACCAGATCGCGCACAGCATCCACCGCGTTGTACCATTTCTGCTCGAAAGAGGGCGCGTAGGGAAAGTTTTCCGGGTCCATGGCCCGCTCGATGGCGGCCTGATTGCGGACTTCCGTGTCGAACATCTCATAGACCGCATCGGCGTCCTCCGCCTCGTCCCGCAGGCTGATGAGCGTATCGCGGTGCTGGATCTTCTGCGCATGCACCCGGCTCGCCAGCACCAGCGGCCGGCGCTTCGGCTGGGGCAAGGCGGAGCGCGTGACGTGGGCGTTCTCCCACACCGAGGCGCGGAAGGCGTCGAAGCCGAGGGTGGAGAGATAGTCGGGAATGGTGGGCACGATCACCATGTCGGCGAGGCGGATGGCCACCTCGGTGAAGGCGGAGATGCCGGGCGCGCAGTCGAACAGCACCACGTCATAGTGCGCGCGCAGGTAGCCGAGCGCCTCGTCCAGCACCTTCAGGGACTGGCCCTCCAGAGAGCGCAGCCCGTAATTCTTCTCTGCCAGCCGCAGCACGATCTCGCGCTCCAGCAGGCGCAGGCGGGGGCTCGCCACCACCATGTCGATGGCCAGTTCCTCGCCCGCCTTCATCACATGGCAGATGCTCGGCGAGATGTACTGGGCGATGGAGGTGCGGTCGCCATAGAGGAGCCGGTCGGCGAGGAAGGATGTCACGGACTGGCGGCGGTCGAGGATCGCGCGCAGCTCGTCGTCATGGGCGAAGCAGTAGGAGGCGTTGGCCTGGGCGTCGAGATCGACCACCACCACCCGCGCGCCCTGTTCCGCAAAGCCTTCCGCCAGCATGACCACGGTGGTGGTCTTGCCCACGCCGCCCTTCATGTTGGCGACAGCGATCACCCGCCCCCCGGCGTCGGCCTCCCCCACTTCGGCCATGTCCGCACCACCCCTCGCAGCCCATGTTGCGCCGCAACCTAAAGGCGATGCTGCACCTGCTCAATAGAGGCCGGTCAAATAATAGAAGCCGATCACGACGAAGGCGGCGGTGGTCTTGATGATGGTGACGGCGAAAATGTCACCGTAGGACTGACGATGCGTCAGCCCGGTCACAGTGAGGAGGGTGATGACCGCGCCGTTGTGGGGCAGCGTGTCCATGCCGCCGGCGGCCATGGAGGCGACGCGGTGCATCACCTCCAGCGGGATGCCATAGGCCTGCGCCTCGGCGATGAATTGCTGCGCCATGGCCCCCAGCGCGATGGAGAGGCCGCCCGAGGCCGAGCCGGTGATGCCGGCCAGCGTCGTCACCGTGATCGCCTCATTGATGAGGGGATTGGGGATGGAGGTGAGCGCCGCCTTGATGACGAGGAAGCCCGGCAGCGCCGCGATGACCGCGCCGAAGCCGTATTCCGTCGCCGTATTCAGGCCGGCGAGCAGCGCGCCGCCCACCGCTTCCTTGGAGCCGCCGGCAAAATGGCCGGCGATGGCCCGGTAGCCGAACGCCACCACCGTGAGGATGCCGAGCAACAGCGCCGCTTCCACCGCCCAGATGCCGGCCCAGACGTGGGTCTCAACGCTCACCGCCGTGCCGCCCTCCACAAGCGTCGCGCTCGCCTGCGGTCCGAACCAGCCGGGGATGTGCCAGGCGAAGAACAGGTTCGCGAGGCCCACCACAACCAGCGGCATCACCGCGAGCAGCGGCGGCACGGGGGGAACGGCGTCGTCCGGCAGGCTCTCGTTGAGGTGGCCGGTGCCGTAGCCCTCGCCGGCGCGGTGGGCCTGCATCCGGCGGAATTCCAGATAGGTGATGCCCACCACGAAGATGAAGATGGAGCCGACGATGCCGAGGATGGGCGCCGCATAGGCCGTCGTGCCGAAGAAGGCGGTGGGGATGATGTTCTGCAATTGCGGCGTGCCGGGCAGCGTATCCGCGGTGAAGGAGAAGGCGCCGAGCGCGATCACCGCCGGCAGCAGGCGCTTGGGGATGCCCACCTGCCGGAACATCTCGGCGCCGAAGGGATAGAGCGCGAACACCACCACGAACAGCGAGACGCCGCCATAGGTGAGCACCGCGCCCACCAGCACGATGGAGACGATGGCCCGCCTCGGCCCCAGCAGGTTCACCACCGCCGAGACGATGGAGCGCGAGAAGCCGGCCAGCTCGATGAGCTTGCCGAAGATGGCGCCCAGCAGGAACACCGGGAAGTAGAGCTTGATGAAGCCCACCATCTTTTCCATGAACAGGCCGGAAAAGATCACCGGCACCGCCGCCGGATCGGTCAGCAGCACCGCGCCGATGGCGGCGACGGGCGCGAACAGGATGACGCTGAAGCCGCGATAGGCCACGAGCATCAGGAAGAAGAGCGCGGCGAGGCAGACGACGAAGCTCATGGCGGTCAATCCGGCGCAGGTAGGGCGGTCCCTCAAGCGGGACAGTAGTGCGCCCTACGGCCGAGCACCAGCTTCGGAATTCATAAGAGTTGTTGCACTGCAATGGCTTGCCGCCGCCCCGGCATCCGCCGGGTCGGCCTCATTCCCTGCCAGCCCCTATGGCGCCGCGATCTGCGCGCGACGCTGCACCCGCTCAATAGAGCCCGGTGAGATAATAGAAGCCGATCACGAAGAACACCGCGGCGGTCTTCACCAGCGTGATGGCGAAGATGTCGCCATAGGCCTGCCGGTGGCTCAGGCCGGTCACGGCGAGCAGGGTGATGACGGCGCCGTTGTGGGGCAGCGTGTCCATGCCGCCGGAGGCCATGGAGGCGACGCGGTGCAGCACCTCCATGGGGATGCCGGCGGCATTGGCCTGGGCGATGAACTGCTCCGACATGGCCGCGAGCGCGATGGACAGGCCGCCCGAGGCCGAGCCGGTGATGCCGGCCAGCGTGGTCACGGTGATGGCCTCGTTGACCAGCGGATTGGGGATGGCCGACAGCGCCGACTTGATGAGAAGGAAGCCGGGCAGCGCCGCGATGACCGCGCCGAAGCCGTACTCGGTGGCGGTGTTGAGGCCCGCGAGCAGCGCGCCTGACACGGCATCCTTGGAGCCGGTGGAGAACTTGCCGGCGATGGATTTGAAGCCGAACACCGCGACCGTGAAAATGCCGAGAAGCAGCGCGGCTTCCACGGCCCAGATCGCCGCCCAGGTGCTGGTCGGCACGCTGACGGGGGCCGCGCCCGGAACCAGCGTGGCGGTCGCGGTGGCCCCGAACCATTGAGGGATGAGGCGGGCGAAGATCAGGTTGGCGATGCCCACCACCACCAGCGGCAGCAAGGCGAGAATCGGGGAGACGAGCGGCACGGTCTCGTCCACCACCACCTCGTTGAGGTGGCCGGTGCCGTAGCCCTCGCCGGCCTTCGCCGCCTGGCGGCGGCGGAACTCGAGGTAGGACAGCCCCACCGCGAGGATGAAAGCGGTTCCCACCAGGCCCAGGATGGGCGCGGCATAGGCGGTGGTGTGGAAGAAGGTGGTGGGGATGATGTTCTGGATCTGCGGCGTGCCGGGCAGCGTGTCCATGGTGAAGGAGAACGCCCCGAGCGCCACCACCGCCGGCAGGAGCCGTTTGGGGATGCCCACCTGACGGAACATTTCCGCGCCGAAGGGATAGACGGCGAACACCACCACGAACAGCGAGACGCCGCCGTAGGTCAGCAGGGCGCCCACCAGGACGATGGACAGGATGGCGCGGCCCGGCCCCAAAAGCTTCACCACCGAAGCGACGATGGACCGCGAAAAGCCCGACAGCTCGATGAGCTTGCCGAAGACGGCGCCCAGCAGGAACACCGGGAAGTAGAGCTTGATGAAGCCCACCATCTTTTCCATGAAAAGTCCGGAAAAGACGACCGGCACCGCGGCCGGATCGGTGAGCAGCACCGCGCCGATGGCGGCGACGGGGGCGAACAGGATGACGCTGAAGCCCCGATAGGCCACGAGCATCAGGAAGAAGAGCGCCGCAAGGCAGACGACAAAGCTCATGGGACGAATCCGGCGGAGGTAAGAATGCGATCGGGCCGGACACTAGTGCGGCCCGCGACCGGACACAGCTTGTCCTTTGGTATGGGGGACCTGACGGACCTTGCGGTAGCCGGCAGAAGGCGCACGATGAAGCCTGGGCCGAGTCGAAAAGGTCCCCGATACCTCTTGACTTTAACACTTCAACGATTGATAGAGTGTTCACATGAGTTTCGACGCGCAGCGTTCGCTCACGGGCCGGCAGGTGGATGAGGCGGCGGGGATGTTCTCCGCGTTGGCCGACCCCCAGCGCCTGCGGCTGCTGATCCTGCTGGCCGGTCGCGAGGCTTCGGTGACGGAGCTGGCGGAGGCCCAGGGGGAGAAGCTCTCGACGGTGTCGGTGCGGCTGAAGGTGCTTCACGCCGCGCGCCTCGTCGGGCGGCGGCGCGAGGGCAAGTCGATCCTCTATCATCTGGCGGACGACCATGTGCTCGCCCTCGTGGCGAGCGCGGTGGAGCACGCCTGCGAGAATCATTGAAGTGAGGAGCAAGCCATGTCCGGGACCTGCAAGATCCATCCGAACCACGACCACCAGCACGGCCCCGGCTGCGGCCACACCGCCATCCGCCATGATGGGCATGTGGACTATCTCCACGGCGGCCACCTGCACCACATGCACGGCGACCATGTGGATGAGCACGTGATCGCGGTGAGCGAGACCAATCCCGACCGCTGCACCCCCAACCACACCTGCGCGGGCCACGAGCCCGGCCATGTCCACGGCCCCGGCTGCGGCCATGAGGCGGTGCCCCACGGCGACCATGTCGACTATCTGGTGGACGGCCACCTGCACCACCCGCACGGCGGCCATTGCGACGACCATGGCCCGGTCGAGGTGGTTCGCGGCTGATCCTCGGGATCGGGATCGCAGATACAAAAAGGCCGCGCCTGATGAGGGCGCGGCCTTTTCGCGTCAGGTCGGGATCACGGCATCAGCGCGATCTGCTCCAGGCCCTCGGTCTCGGGGAAGCCCATGACGAGGTTCATGTTCTGCACCGCCGAGCCGGACGCGCCCTTCACGAGGTTGTCCAGCGTGGAGATGATGACGGCCCGGCCGGGCACGCGGTCGGCCACCACGCCGAGGAACACCATGTTGGACCCGCGCACATGGCGCGACTGCGGGACCTGGCCGAACGGCAGAACGTGGACGAAGGCCGCGCCTTTGTAGAAGTCGGTCAGGATGCGGTGCAGGTCCTCGGCGGTGGCGCCGGTGGTGCGCACGTAGATGGTGGCGTAGATGCCCCGGTTCATGGGCGAGAGCACCGGCACGAACATGGGCTTCACCGGCCGGCCGGCGGCCTTGGAGAATTCCTGGTCCAGCTCGCCCATGTGGCGATGGCCGGAGACCGCATAGGCGTGGATGCCCTCCGACACCTCGGAGAACAGCATCGCCTCCTTGGCCGAGCGCCCGGCGCCGGACATGCCGGTCTTGGAATCCACGACGATGCTCTCCGGCTCCAGCGCGCCGGCTTCCAGCAGCGGCACGATGGGCAGGATGGCGGTGGAGGAATGGCAGCCGGGATTGGCGACGAGCCGGGCCTTGCGGATCTCGTCGCGATAGATCTCGGCGATGCCGTAGGCCGCCTCCTTCTGGAGGTCGAGCGCCTGGTGGGGATGGCCGTACCATTCCTCGTAAGCGCCGGGATCGGACAGGCGGAAGTCGGCGGAAAGGTCGACGACCTTCACGTTGGGCGCCGCGTCGAAGACTTTCTTTATGACGAGCTGGGTGGTGGCGTGCGGCAGGGCGCAGAACACCACGTCGACGGCGGTGAAATCCACCTCGTCGATGGTCACGAGCTTGGGCAGCGCGAAGGGCGCGAACTGGGGGAATACGTCGGCCATGGACTGGCCGGCCTTGCGGTCCGCGGTGAGCGCGACGATCTCGACGCGCGGATGGCGCAGCAGCAGGCGCACCAGCTCGGAGCCGGTGTAGCCCGAGGCGCCCAATACCGCGATCCTTGCCTTTGCGTCAGACATCTTGCTCTCCCGAAGGGTCTCCCGCCGCCCGGCCGCAGCCGGCGAACGGGGCCAAGGTGCTTACACCCAATCACACGTCAGGGAAAAGACAGGGGGGCGCATGGCCGTTCCACGTTTCGTGGAAGAACTGGCGATGCCACCCCTCCGCCGCACGGGAGAGGGGAGAACCGGGACCGTCATTGCCCGGCTCGTCCGGGCAATCCACGGCTGGACCGGGGCAAGTCTTCGTACATCCAGGCTGCGGACGGGTGGATCGCCCGGACGAGCCGGGCGATGACACCGATAACCAGCACCGGCCTCTTCTCCCTAAAAAGGGAGAAGGGTGCGCTCACGCCAGCCGGAACTTGGAGAAGTCGCGGTGCTCGGTGGCGATGCGGCGGACGGTGCCGGTGGCGGCGCGCATCACGATGGTGTCAGTCAGGATCACGTCCCGGCCGAAGCGCACGCCCTTCAGCAGCGCGCCGTCCGTGACGCCGGTGGCGGCGAACAGGCAGTCGCCGCGCACCATCTCGTCCAGCTTGTAGACCTTGGAGAAGTCGGTGATGCCCAGCGCCTTGGCCTGGGCGCGCTTCTTCTCGGTGTCGAGCACGAGACGGCCCTCCATCTGCCCGCCGATGCAGCGCAGCGCCGCGGCGGCCAGCACGCCCTCGGCGGCGCCGCCGAGGCCGAGATAGATGTCGATGCCGCTCTCATGCGGGTTGGCGGTGTGCACCACGCCCGCCACGTCGCCGTCGGTGATGAGCTTGATGGCCGCGCCGGTCTTGCGCACGGCGTCGATCAGCGGGCCATGGCGGGGCCGGTCGAGGATGAGGGCGGTGACGTCGGACGGCGGCACGCCCTTGGCCTCGGCCAAAGCGCGGATGTTGTCCTGGGGGCTCTGGGAGAGGGAGACGATGCCCTCGGGATAGCCCGGCCCGATGGCGATCTTCTCCATGTAGCAGGGCGGCATCTTCAGCAGCGTGTCATGCTCGGCGAGCACGAGCACGCAGAGCGAGCCCTCCATGTTCTTGGCGCAGAGCGTGGTGCCTTCCAGCGCGTCCACCGCGAGGTCCACCTCGGCCCCGCCGCGCCCCAGCTTCTCGCCGACGAACAGCTGGTCGCAATCGCCCTCGATGCCTTCGCCGATCACCAGGGTGCCGGAGACCGGAATCTCGTTCACCTCGCGGTGGCAGACGGTCATGGCGGCGATGTCGGCGGCCTGCTCGTCGCCGTGGCCGCGCAGGCGGGCGGCGGCGACGGCGCAGCGTTCCATGGCCTGGGCCATGTCGAGGGCAAGGCGGCGGTCGAGCACCTGCTCGGCTCGCTGGGCAGACTTCTCAGGCGTCCTCTGGGTCCGGGCACCGCTCATGACGTCGGTCCTTCTGGTTCTGTTGCCGCGCTCCGGATCAGTCCTTCTCGATCCGGATGACCTGGGGCAGGGAGGCGACCACGCCGTCCGCCTCGATGGCGGCGATGGCGCGGCGCACGGCGGCCTCGGTCGTGGCATAGGTGATGAGAATCACATGCGCCGTATCGGACGGCATCGCGCCGCCCGGCTGCCGCTGGACGATGGATTCCAGCGAGATCTGCTCGTCCGCCATGCGGCGGGTGATGGTGGCGGCAGTGCCCGGCTTGTTCACCACGGCGAGGCGGATGTAGTAGCCGCCCTCGTGGCGCTGCATGGCGGCGCGCTCGGCCTTGGCGAGGCGGTCCACCGGCAGGCCGAAGGCATAGCCCCTGGCGCCGCGCGCCACATCGAAAAGATCGCCCACCACCGCCGAGGCGGTGGCATCGCCGCCGGCGCCGGGGCCGACCAGCGTCAGCGTCACCGCATCGCCGTCCACCGCCACCGCATTGGTGACGCCGGAGACCTGGGCGATGGGCCAGTGCTTCGGCACCATGGTGGGATGCACGCGCTGCTCGATGCCGGTGTCGGTCTTCACCGCCACGCCGAGCAGCTTCACCCGGTAGCCGAGATCATCCGCCGCCTCGAGGTCGGCGAGGGTGAGCTGGCGGATGCCCTCCACATAGATGGCGTCCGCATCCACCTGCGTGCCGAAGGCCAGCGAGGTGAGGATGGCGAGCTTGTGGGCGGTGTCGAAACCGTCGATGTCGAAGGTCGGGTCCGCCTCCGCATAGCCGAGCCGCTGCGCCTCGGTGAGGCAGACGTGGAAGGACAGCTTCTCGTCCGCCATGCGGGTGAGGATGTAGTTGCAGGTGCCGTTGAGGATGCCCGACACGCGCTCGATGGCATTGCCGGCGAGCGCCTCGCGCAGCGTCTTCACGATGGGGATGCCGCCCGCCACCGCCGCCTCGAAATGCAGGCCCGCACCGGAGGCCTCGGCCCGGCGGGCGAGCTCCACGCCGCACTTGGCGAGCAGCGCCTTGTTGGCGGTGACGACCGGGATGCCCCGGTCCAGCGCGGCAGCCACGGCCGCCTTGGCCGGGTCGCCGTCGCCACCCATCAGCTCCACGAACACGTCGATGTCGCCGTCGCGGGCGAGCGCCACCGGATCCTCGAACCAGGCCACGCTTGAGAGATCGAGGCCGCGGTCGCGGCTGCGGTCGCGGGCGGCCACCGCCGTCACCTTCACGGTGCGACCGGTGCGCGCCTCAAGCTCGCCGGCGCGGCGCTCGAGCATGCGGAAGACCGCGGCCCCGACGGTGCCGAGGCCGGCGAGGCCCACTTTCAAATCGCTCATCTGTCAGTCCGGTTCCTGTCCTCGGCTGGCGTCATACCACAGCCCGCCCGGCGCGAGGTTCCGGCTGTCGCCGGAACCGGTCAATGCTCGATCGCCAACCCGTTCGGCCCCGGTGTCAGAGGGGCGGGGGCGTCGGCTCAGCGCGCGGCGCTGAGCGGAACCACGTTGTGCAGCGTGGTGCCGGCCTGCTCGAAGAAGCGGCGGACGTTGCGCGCCGCCTGGCGGATGCGCTGCTCGTTCTCCACCACGGCGATGCGGACGTATTCGTCGCCATGCTCGCCGAAGCCCACGCCCGGCGACACCGCCACCTCCGCCTTCTCGATGAGGAGCTTGGCGAATTCCACCGAGCCCATGGCCCGGAAGGGCTCCGGGATGGGCGACCACGCGAACATGGTGGCGCGGGGCACCGGGATGTTCCAGCCGGCGCGGCCGAAGCTCTCCACCAGGGCGTCGCGGCGCTTCTTGTAGGTCTCGCGCATCTCGGCGATGCACTCCTGCGGGCCGTTCAGCGCCGCGGTGGCCGCCACCTGGATGGGGGTATAGGCGCCGTAGTCGAGATAGGACTTCACCCGCGAGAGCGCGGCGATGAGCCGCTCGTTGCCCACGGCGAAGCCCATGCGCCAGCCGGCCATGGAATAGGTCTTGGACATGGAGGTGAATTCCACCGCCACGTCCATGGCGCCCGGCACCTGCAGCACTGAGGGGGGCGGGTTGCCGTCGAAATAAAGCTCGGCATAGGCGAGGTCGGAGAGAACGATGAGGTCGTTCTTCTTCGCGAAGGCCACCACGTCCTTGTAGAACTCGAGGTCCGCCACGCAGGCCGTGGGGTTCGAGGGATAGCACAGCACCACCGCGATGGGCTTGGGGATGGAGTGCTGGACCGCCCGCTCCATGGCGTGGAAGAACTCCGGCCCCGGCTCGGCCGGAACCGAGCGGATGACGCCGCCGGCCATCAGGAAGCCGAAGGCGTGGATGGGGTAGGAGGGATTGGGGGTCAGGATCACGTCGCCGGGGGCGGTGATGGCCTGCGCCATGTTGGCGAAGCCTTCCTTGGAGCCCAGCGTGGCGACGACCTGCCGGTCGGGGTCCAGCTTCACGCCGAATCGCCGCTCGTAATAGGCCGCCTGCGCCTTGCGCAGGCCGGGGATGCCCTTGGAGGCGGAATAGCGGTCGGTGCGCGGCTTGCCGATGGTCTCTTTGAGCTTCTCGTAGACATGCGCCGGCGCGTCGAGGTCCGGGTTGCCCATGCCGAGGTCGACGATGTCCACCCCGGCATTGCGGGCGGCGGCCTTCACACGGTTCACTTGCTCGAACACGTAGGGCGGCAGCCGGCGAATGCGGTGGAAATCGGTCGTCATCTCAATGGCTCCAGAGGCCGCGCATGTTGTCTCCCGGCGCGGCAGTCGGGCTTTGTAGCACTGTTCGGTGAATGAAAAAGCCTTGATTGCGGTGGCGATGGGGCGGTGGCCGCCATATCGCACCGCACAATGACGCGAAACGCCCGCAGGCGCCGCGCGCGCGGCTCACTGCGCCTGCGGCACCTGCTTGGCCTGCTGCTGGCGGGCGAGGCGCTCAAGGTCGCGCTGCAGCTTCTGCTGTTGCTCGGCGGTGAGCGGGTCTCGGCGCTCGGCGGGTGGGGCGCCCAGCGTGGGGAAGTGGGTGGCGTCCACCTCGGGCACCGAGGTCTGCGGCGGGGCGAGGCCCGGAATGCCCGAGCCGGCGCAGGCGGAGAGGCTCGCGGCGAGCGCGAGGAGAAGCGCGGCGCGCAGCGTCGGGACGGCACGGCCTCGCGCCGTCGGGGAGAAAAGGTCCATTGTCCGTTCCGGATGGCTCCCGGTCCCGGCGGTGACGATACCGGGGCGAGATACCTCCTGAGGGGCCGGTGCCGTGCGGGCGTACCGCAGACTCGACCAAGGAGGTGTGTCTAAGGGCGCCTGCGGCGTGGCCGCGAGGCTCGATCCTGTCACTTTCACACTCTAGAGTATGAAGGAAGCGCAGGCAGCGATAAAGATGGGCTACGTTTCGTAACGGCCCGCGAGCAAGACCCGCGAGAGGAAACGCGCATGTCCCGTGTTGAGGAAACGCCGAACGTATCCGCCGCCCCCATGATGTCGGTGGAATCGCCGGTTGCGGCGGGTGGCCCCGCGCATCTCAGCGTCGTCCCCCCCGCGGCCCAGACCCCCCGAATCCCGCGCCCGAATCGGCGCCCCCCGCGGCCAAGGCGGACGCGCCGAAGGCTGGCGCCGGGCCCAGGGCTGACGGCAGGAGCGATAGCAAAGGTGAGGGCAAGGGCGACGGCGCCCGCCCCGGCCTCAACATCGAGGCCTTCTCCCAGAATCTCGCGCAGATGGTGGACGAGGGCGGCAAGGCGCTCGCCGCCTATCTCGGCCCGCGCACCCAGGCCAAGACCGACGACCTCGCCGACGAGATCGCCGACGCCCTCAAGACCGTGGGGCAGGTCGCCGAATACTGGATGACCGATCCCCAGCGCACGCTGGAGGCGCAGACCCGCCTCATGGCCGGCTATCTCTCGGTGTGGACCAACACGCTGAAGCGCCTCGGCGGCGAACAGGTGGAGCCGGTGACGGCGCCGGACGCGCGCGACGCCCGCTTCAAGGACGAGGGCTGGCGCGAAAGCCCCATCTTCGATGCGCTCAAGCAGGCCTATCTCGTCACCACCCGCTGGGCCGAGGACATGGTGGAGGAGGCCGAGGGCCTCGACGCCCACACGAAGCACAAGGCCGGCTTCCTGGTGAAGCAGGTGACGAACGCCATCTCGCCCTCCAACTTCGTGATGACCAATCCGGAGCTGATCCGCGAGACCTTCTCCTCGTCCGGCGAGAATCTCGTGAAGGGGATGAAGAACCTCACGGAGGACCTCGTCGCCGGCAAGGGCTCGCTCAAGATCCGCCAATCGGACCTGAGCGCGTTCGAGGTGGGGCGCAACCTCGCCACCACGCCGGGCAAGGTGATCTACGAAAACGATCTGATGCAGCTCATCCAGTACGAGGCCACGACCGGCAGCGTGAAGAAGATGCCGCTGCTCGTCGTGCCGCCGTGGATCAACAAGTTCTACATCCTCGACCTGACGGCGGAGAAGTCCTTCATCAAGTGGCTGGTGGACCAGGGCATCAGCGTCTTCGTCATCTCCTGGGTCAATCCCGATGCCCGGCTCGCCGAGAAGGGCTTCGACGATTACATGCGCGAGGGCATCATGACCGCCCTCGACAAGGTGGCCGTCGCCACCGGCGAGCGGCAGGCGCACGCCATGGGCTATTGCGTCGGCGGCACGCTGCTCGCCACGACGCTCGCCTACATGGCCGCCACTGGGGACGACCGCATCGCCTCCGCCACCTTCCTCACCACCCAGATCGACTTCACCCACGCGGGCGATCTGAAGGTGTTCGTGGACGAGGACCAGCTCGCCGCCATCGAACGGAAGATGAAGCAGACGGGATATCTCGAAGGCAGCAAGATGGCCTCCGCCTTCAACATGCTGCGCTCGAACGACCTGATCTGGCCCTATGTTGTGAACAACTACATGAAGGGCAAGGCGCCGTTCCCGTTCGACCTGCTGTTCTGGAACTCCGATTCCACAAGGATGCCGGCGGCGAACCATTCCTATTACCTGCGCAACTGCTACCTCACCAACAACATCGCCCGCGGCCTCGCCGAGCTTTCCGGCGTGCGCATCGACATGACCAAGGTGAATGTGCCCGTCTATTCGCTGGCGACGCGGGAAGACCACATCGCCCCGCCCAATTCGGTGTTCATCGGCGCCAACATGCTCTCCGGCCCGGTGCGCTACGTGCTGGCCGGCTCGGGCCACATCGCCGGCGTGGTCAATCCGCCGGCCAAGATGAAGTACCAGTACTGGGCCGACGGCCCCACCGGGCCGAGCTACGACCTGTGGCTTCAGGGCGCGCAGGAGCACAAGGGCTCCTGGTGGCCGGACTGGCTGAACTGGTTCTCCGGCTACTACCCCGAGGACGTGCCCGCCCGCCCCATCGGCGGCGGCCACTTCACCCCCATCGAAGACGCCCCCGGCCGCTACGTGCGCGAAAAGAGCTGAGGGGAGGGGGCGCGCCTTCTGTCGTGGCGATGCCGCCGCGCTGACCCGCTCTCGACGTGGATTGCCCATCCCTCACCACCGTCATGCCCGGGCTTGTCCCGGGCATCCACGTCGTGCCGACCGGACGATGGCCGAAGATGTATTCCCGGCCCGCCCACGTGGATGGCCGGGACAAGCCCGGCCATGACGGCCTGTGAGTGGCGGCCCGCGCTTCCCGGGGGGCGGCGCCAGCGCTTGGTCTCCCTTGTCCGTCCTCGCCTCTGCCGGCCTTTGACTCGACCCTCTCCCGTCCGCCTTTCCCGCGAGGCCGCTTGCGGTTAGTTTGGCGGAAGGCCCGCTTTGGGCCTCTCAAGACCTGTCGAGGGCCCGTGCGTTACGTTTCCACCCGGGGCGAAGCTCCTGTCCTGTCGTTTTCCGATGCGCTGCTGGCCGGTCTGGCGCGCGACGGCGGCCTCTATGTGCCGGAGGCGTTCCCCACCCTGAGCGCGGACGAGATCGCCGCGCTGGCGGGAAAACCCTATCCGGCGGTGGCCAAGGCGGTGATTTCCCCCTTCGTCGGCGATGCGCTGCCCGAGCGCGTGCTCGACCTGATGATCGCCGACGCCTACGCCTCCTTCCGCCATCCGGCGGTGACGCCGCTGACGCAGATCGGCCCCAACCGCTTCCTGCTGGAGCTGTTCCACGGTCCGACCTTGGCCTTCAAGGACGTGGCGATGCAATTGCTCGCCCGCATGATGGACCATGTGCTCGCCGCCCGCGGCGCCCGCGCCACCATCGTCGGCGCCACCTCGGGCGATACCGGCAGCGCGGCCATCGAGGCGTTTCGCCATTCCGATGCGGTGGACGTGTTCATCCTCTACCCGCACAAGCGGGTGTCCGAGGTGCAGCGCCGGCAGATGACCACCGTGAACGCGCACAACGTCCACGCCATCGCCGTGGAAGGCACGTTCGACGACTGCCAGGCCCATGTGAAGGCCATGTTCAACCACCACGCCTTCCGCGATTCCCTCGCGCTGGCGGGCGTGAACTCCATCAACTGGGCGCGCATCGTCGCCCAGGTGGTCTATTATTTCTATGCCGCCACCGCGCTGGGCGCGCCGCACCGCGAGGTGTCGTTCGTGGTGCCCACCGGCAATTTCGGCGACATCTTTGCCGGCTACGTGGCCAAGCGCATGGGCCTGCCCATCCGCGACCTCTCCATCGCCACCAACGTCAACGACATCCTGGCCCGCACGCTGGAGACGGGGCGCTATGAGGTGAAGGGGGTGCATCCCTCCTCCTCGCCGTCCATGGACATCCAGGTGTCGTCGAATTTCGAGCGCCTGCTGTTCGAGGCGGTGGACCGGGACAGTGCGCAGGTGCGCCAGCTCATGGCCTCGCTCGGCCAGTCCGGCGCCTTCACCGTGCCGCGCGACGCGCTCGCCGCCATCTGCAGCGATTTCTCCGCCGGCCGCGCCGACGAGCCGGAGACGGCGCAGACCATCGCGCGGCTCTACCAGTCCGCCGGCTATCTGGCCGACCCGCACACCGCCGTGGCTCTGGCGGTGGCGGACAAGGTGGAGCACGCGGCCAAGGTGCCGCAGGTGGTGCTCTCCACCGCCCATCCCGCCAAGTTCCCCGATGCGGTGGAAGCCGCCACCGGCCACCGGCCCGGCCTGCCGCCGCACATGGCGGACCTTCTGACCCGCAAGGAAAGCGTGAGCGTGCTGCCCAACGACCTCGTGGCCATCGAAACCTTCATCCGCACCCATGCGCGGGTCGGACGGGGCGCCGCGGCATGAGCGTGAAGATCTCGACCCTCGACAACGGCATCACCGTCATCTCCGACGAGATGAGCCACCTCGGCACCGCCTCCCTCGGCATCTGGGTGGGCGCCGGCGCGCGGCACGAGATGGGCGACGAGCACGGCATCTCGCACCTTCTGGAGCACATGGCCTTCAAGGGCACCCGCCGCCGCTCCGCCCGCCGCATCGCCGAGGAGATCGAGCAGGTGGGCGGCGACATCAACGCCGCGACCTCGGTGGAGCAGACCACCTACAACGTCCGCGTGCTGGGCGAGGACGTGGGCCTCGGCATCGACATCCTCGCCGACATCCTCACCGAGCCGGCCTTCGCCCCCGACGAGCTGGAGCGGGAGAAGAACGTGATCGTGCAGGAGATCGGCGCGGTCATGGACACGCCCGACGACCTGGTGTTCGACCTGTTCCAGGAGCAGGCCTTCCCCGGCCAGAGCGTCGGCCGCTCCATCCTCGGCACGCCGGAGACGGTGCGCGGCTTCAGCCGCGACCAGCTCGGCGCCTATCTCGGGCGCACCTATCGCGGCCCGCGCATGGTGGTCTCCGCCGCCGGCGCGGTGGAGCATGACCGGCTCGTGGACGAGGCCGCCGCCCGCCTCTCCGGCGTCGGCAACGGCGCGGCCCCGGAGCTGTCGCCCGCAACTTACGCCGGCGGCACGCGGCTGACCGCGCGCGACCTTGAGCAGGTGCACGTGCTGATGGGGCTGGAGGGCTGCTCCTACAAGGATGCGGACTACCACGCCCTTCAGGTGCTCTCGAACGTGCTGGGCGGGGGCATGTCCTCCCGCCTGTTCCAGGATGTGCGGGAGGAGCGGGGGCTCTGCTACTCCATCTATGCCTTCCACTGGAGCTATCAGGACACCGGCCTGTTCGGCATCTATGCCGGCACCGACACCGGCGACGTGGAGGAGCTCTCCAACGCGGTGGTGGACCAGATCTTCGACACGGCCGAGACCGTGACCGAGCTGGAGGTGGCCCGCGCCAAGGCGCAGATGAAGGTGGGGCTGCTCGCGGCGCTGGAAAGCTCCGGTGCCCGCGCCGACCAGCTCGCCCGGCAGATCCTCGGCTTCGGCCGGGTGATCCCGGTGGAGGAGATCGTCGCCCGGGTGGAGGCGGTGGATGTCGCCGCCGTGCGCGCCGCCGCGTCCCGCCTCATCGGCCGCGGCCGGCCGACGCTCAGCGTCATCGGGCCGAAGGGCGGGCTTGAACCGGCTGCACGGGTGGTGCAGCGTCTTGGGGGTCACTAACCGGCTGCGCCGGCAACGGAGTTTGGCTCGGGCGCAACGTGATGTGGCTGTCCGCACTCTTTCCCTTCCCCGCCGAGCCCCTCCCCACCATCGAGGGCAAGGGCGTCTATCTGCGCGTGCCGCAGATGAAGGACTTCGTGGCGTGGCGGACCCTGCGCGACATCAGCCGCGGCTTCCTCACGCCCTGGGAGCCCCTGTGGCCGGCCGATGACCTCACCCGCGGCGCCTTCCGGCGGCGGCTCAGGCGCTACGCCCGCGACATGGTGACGGACGAGGCCTATCCGCTGTTCATCTTCCGCCGCGCGGACGACGAACTCGTCGGCGGCCTCACCCTCTCCAACGTGCGGCGCGGCGTGTGCCAAGCGGCGAGCCTCGGCTACTGGATGGGCGCGCCCTATGCCGGGCAGGGCTACATGCGGGCGGCGGTGACGGCGCTGCTGCCGGTGGCCCACGACGTGCTCCATTTGCGCCGGGTGGAGGCGGCCTGCATGCCCCACAACCAGGCCTCCATCCGCCTTCTGGAAAGCTGCGGCTTCACCCGTGAGGGCTATTCCCGGGAATATCTGTGCATCAACGGGACGTGGGAGGACCACATCCTCTTCGCCCGCCTGAAGAGCGACCCCATCGCCCGGCTCGTGCCGCGCGGGGACACCCTCGCCACTCGCCTGAGCCGCGTGCCGCCGGCGGCACAGTAGGGAGCACGCGCGTTTCTTCGCGACGGGGACGCGATGAACCACCCTCGCGCCCCGGACGCATGCAGCGACAGCGGAATGCGAGCCGGGGCCCAGCGCAAGAGTTCGCCGCAGGCGCTTCCTGACCCCACCGCCCTCGGGTTTTGCCCCGCTGCGCGGGGACTCTTGCGCTGGACCCCGGATCCGCGCTCCGGCTGCGCCGTCGCTTGTCAGGGGAACGGGGGCGCTTCGCGCCCCCGTCACTCCCCCTTGGGCAGGGCGAACACCGTGAGCTGCCCGCCCAGCGCCGTATACTGGTTCAGCGCCGCATAGGCCTCGTTGGCGCCCGAGCCGTCGCCGGGGTCGCTGAGGCCGGCGGCGAGGCCGATGCCGGCCCAGCCGCCGACGCCGGAGAGCACGGCCACATATTGCCGGCCGCCCTGCAGGAAGGTGGTGACGTTGCCGACGATGCCGGAGGGGGTCTTGAAGCGGTACAGCTCCTTCCCCGTCTTCGCGTCCACCGCCTTCAGCCAGCCTTCCAGCGTGCCGTAGAAGACGATGCCGCCCGCCGTCGCCAGCGCCCCCGACCAGACGGAGAACTGCTCCGGCTTCGACCACACCGCCTCGCCCTTCAGCGCATCCCAGGCGAGGAAGGCGCCGGTGCTGCCCGCGGTGCCAGGGGCGGGATGAATGGAGAGGGTGGCGCCCACATAGGGCTGGCCCGGCACGTAATCCACGTGGAACGGCTCGTAATCCATGCACATGCGGGTGACGGGCACGTAGAACAGCCGCGTCTGCGGCGAGAAGGCCGCCGGCTGCTGGTTCTTGGCGCCCAGCGACGAGGGGCAGATGCCGGTGTAGGTGACATCCTCGCCCTCCCGCTCGGTGGAGAAGGCGGGGTCGCGCTTGGGGCGGCCATAGGTGGGGCTTTTGGGGTCGAGATCGATGCCGCTCGCCCAGTTGGCCGTGGTCTCGTATTTCCCCGCGCGGAGCAGGGCGCCGGTCTCGCGGTTCAGCGTGTAGGCGAAGCCGTTGCGGTCGAAATGGGTGAGGAGCGGGGTGGGTTTCCCGTCCACCTCCTGCTCGGTCAGGATCATCTCGTTGACGCCGTCATAGTCCCACTCGTCGTGGGGGGTCATCTGGTAGACCCAGCGGGCGACGCCCGTGTCCGCGTCGCGGGCGATGATGGTGTCGGACCAGCGGTTGTCCCCCGGCCGCTGGCTGGGGTTCCAGGTAGCCGGGTTGGCGGTGCCGTAATAGACGAGGTTGAGCTTGGGGTCGTAGGCGAACCAGCCCCAGGTGGCGCCGCCGCCGATCTTCCACTGGTCGCCGGACCAGCTCTTGAGCGACGAATCCTTGCCCAACGGCTTGCCCAGCTCGGTGGTCTTTTCCGGGTCGAACAGCATGTCCGCATCCGGCCCGGTGCTGTAGGCGCGCCAGACGAGGTGGCCGTCCTTGAGGTCATAGGCGGAGAGGTGCCCGCGCACGCCGGCCTCGGCGCCGGAAATGCCGACGATGAGCTTGTCCTTCACCGGCATCACGGTGGCGGTGTTGGAGGCGCCGAGCGCCGGATCGCCGTTGGCCACCGACCAGCGCTTCGCCCCGGTCTTCGCGTCGAGCGCGACGATGGTGGTGTCCGCCTGATGCAGGAAGACGAGGCCGTCCGCATAGGCGAGGCCGCGATTGACGAGATCGCAGCACATCACCGCGGCCACGTCCTTCTTCTGGCGCGGCTCGTATTTCCAGAGGATGCGACCCTCGTTCTTGAGGTCGAGGGCATAGACCACATTGGGGAAAGGGGTGTGGACATACATCACGTCCCCCACCACCAAAGGCGCGCCCTCGTGCCCGCGCAGCACGCCGGTGGAGAAGGTCCACGCCACCCGGAGGCGCCCCACGTTGCCGGCATCGATCTGCTTCAGCGGGGAATAGCGCGTGTTGGCGTAGTCCACCGTCTGCAACACCTGCTCCGCGCCGGTGGCGGTGCGCGTCAGCACGTCGTCATTGGCGAGGGCGGCGGCCGGGAGGAGGGCGAGGAGGAGGGCGGGGAGGAGGCGTGTCATCGGCAGCAACGGTCCGGGTATCGTGACGCAAACAGGCGCGAAGGTCTCCCCCGCGCCCGCAGCATCCTCGCCGCACGCCGGCGACGCAACCGCGCCGCAAGGGCAGCCGTGGTGCGGCCCATCTCCCCTCTCCCGTTGCGGGAGAGGGGCCGGGGGTGAGGGGGCGGGTCTGCCCGTTAGTCCCAGATGCCGGTTCTGCCGGAGGCATACCCCTCACCCCAACCCTCTCCCGCAAGGGGAGAGGGGGCACCGCTGGTTTCGGGGAGGCTCAGCCCGGAACGACCGGGCCGATGGAGGCGTCGATCAGGCTCATGCGCCGCTCCCGCGCATTCACGAAGCGGAAGTAGATGACCTTCACGAGGTCCATCACCAGCGTCCATACCAGGCAATAGGCCCAGACCACGCCGATGAGCAGCCACGGCAAAGCCGGCATGAACCAGCCGAAGGCGCACATGAAGATGGCGAAGATCTGCGTGCCCATCACCGCCGCCAGCACGGGCAGGCTGGGATAGGGCGGGCGGAACAGCGTGCCCTGCACCCGCGAGACGAAGAACAGCAGGTGCCCGCCGGCGCACAATTGCAGGAACAGCATGGTCTGGATGTGGGAGAGGTCCATGGGCAGCCGCGCCATGAGTTCCGGGCTCTTCATCCAGAACATGCCGAGCATGACGATGCCGAAGCTCTGCACCAGCGCCATGATGCCCATGATGGTGGAGAAGGAGAGGATGCGGTGCATGTTCCAGCGCACCGGTGAGTCCTGCACCTTCACGTTGTCGTAGGCGATGGTCATGATCGGGATGTCGTCAAGCAACGCCATGACGACGATCATGATCGCGGTGAGCGGCATGAAGTCGTAGACCAGATAAACCAGCACCACCACCAGCATGATGTTCAGCGTCATGGCGATGCGGTAGTATATGTAGCTGGTGATCCGCTCGAAGATCGCCCGCGCCTCCATGATGGCGTTGATGATGGTGGAGAGCCCCGGCGCGGTGAGAATGAGCGCCGCGGCGCTGCGGGCCGCATCGGTTGCCCCGGAGACCGCCACGCCGCAATCGGCCTGCTTCAGGGCGGGGGCGTCGTTCACGCCGTCGCCGGTCATGGCGACGATGTGGCCGCGCTCCTGCAAGGCCTTCACGATCTGGAACTTGTGCTCGGGGAAGACGCGGCCGAAGCCGTCCGCCACCTCCACCGCGCGGGCGGCGTCGATGGCGATGTGCTCGGGGCCGGAATCCTGGCCGAACACGTCGCTCGCCACGAGGAGATGATCGCCGAGGCCGAGCTGGCGGGAAATCTCGCCGCCGATGGCCACGTCGTCGCCCGTCACCATCTTCACCGAGACGCCGAGCGCCTTGGCCTTGGCGATGGTCTCGGCGGCGTCCGGCCGGGGCGGGTCGAGCATGGGCAGGAGGCCGAGCAGCGTCCAGGTCTTGCCGTCGTCGGAGCGGGCGACGCCGAGCGCGCGGGTGCCGCTGCGGGCGAGGGTTTCCACCGCGTCGAAATAGCCCTTCGCATCGGCCTCCGAGAGGCCGCACTGGGCGGCGATGGCCTGCGGCGCGCCCTTGGCGAAATGCACGGTCTTGCCGTCCGGGCCGGTGACGCTCGCCACCGTCTTCTTGCTGACGGGATCGAAGGGCGTGAAGTCCACGCTCTTGTAGCCGTCGAGCACCTTCGGGTCCTTCACCGCGGCGATCACCGCCTTGTCGATGGCGTCGTCGCTCTGGCGCTGGGAGGCGAGCGCGGCGCCGAGGATGAGATCGTCCGGCTTGGCGCTGCCCCACGGGATGGGCGTCTGGAGGGTGAGCTGGTTCAGGGTCAGCGTGCCGGTCTTGTCGGAGCACAGCACGTCCACGCCTGCCAGCTCCTCGATGGCCGAGAGGCGGGAGACGATGGCCTGCTGCTTGGAGAGCGCCAGCGCGCCCAGCGCCATGGTCACGGACATGACCGCCGGCGTCGCCACCGGCACCGAGGCCACCAGCAGCACCAGCACGATCTGCACGATGGCGCCGGCATGCTGCCATTCCCAATGCCCGTCGGCGATGATGTCGCGGTGGACCTGCGCCACCACCAGCACCAGCGCCAGCGCGGCGGAGAGGATGATGAGGAAGTCACCCATCTGGATGACCGCCTTCTCCGCATGGGACTTGGCGCCGGCGGAGGCGACGAGCTTCGCCGTGCGGCCGAAGAAGGTGGCATTGCCGGTGGCGGTGACGAGGGCCGTCATGGTGCCCTGCCGCACGATGGAGCCGGAATAGCCGCTGTCGCCCACCGCCTTGGAGACGGGGAGCGATTCACCGGTCAGCGCCGCCTGATCGACGGAGAGATACTTGCCCTCGATCAGCAGCAGGTCGGCGGGCAGGGTCTCGCCGCCGGCGACGCTCACCACGTCGCCGGGCACGAGGGCGGCGGTGTCTACCGTCATCCACTTGTTGTCGCGCAGCACGCGGGCCTTGAGCGCGAGGCCCTTCTTCAGCGCGGCCAGCGCGCTCGCGGCCTTGCTGTCCTGCCAGAAGCCGACGATGGCGTTGTAGATGAGCAGGCCCATGACGACGATGAAGTCGGGCCAGTCCTGGCGGATGAGGGAGAGGAGCGCCGCCGCCTCGATCATCCAGGGGATGGGCCCCCAGAAATAGCCGACCAGCTTCTCCCACCGGCTGTCCTCATGGGCGACGATGGCGTTGGGGCCGTATTTCGCCTGCCGTTCGGCCGCCTCGGCGGCGGTGAGGCCCTTGGGGGAGGCGCCGAGTTCGGTGAACTTGGCGGCGATGGCCGCCGCATCCAGCCGGACGGAGCCGGAGGACGATCCCGCCGCCGGCTTCGCGGCGGGGACCTCGGTGGGAGCTGCGGCGGCGAGGGCTGCGCTCTGTGCCATTGGACTTCTCCCGGTCAGGCGGAACGGGTGAGCGCCAGCGTGTGCTGGGCGATCATCAGTTCTTCGTTGGTGGGGATGACGAAGGCCGCGACGGCGCTGTCCGCCGTAGTGATGCGCGGCCCGTTGGCGGCATTGGCCGCCGGATCGAGGGTGAGGCCGAAGGCGGCGAGGCGCTCCAGCACGGCGGCGCGCACCTTGGCCGAGTTCTCGCCGATGCCGGCGGTGAAGACGAGCGCGTCGAGCCCGCCCAGCACCGCCGCATAGGCGCCGATGAACTTCACGAGGCTATAGACGAAATAGTCCACGGCCAGCCTGTCGTCGGCCGCCGCGCTGTCCTGCAGCACCCGCATGTCGGCGCTGTCGCCGGAGAGGCCGAGGAGGCCGGACTGGCCGTAGAGCAGCTTTTCCAGCGCCTCCGCCGTGTAGCCGGCCGAGCGCAGCAGATAGAAGATCACGTCGGCCGGCACGTCGCCGGAGCGGGTGGCCATGGGCAGGCCGGTGAGGCCGGCGAAGGCCATGGATGTCTCGACGCTTTTCCCGTCCAGCATGGCGCAGACCGAGGCGCCGCCGCCGAGATGGGCGGCGATGACCCGCCGCGCGCCGGGGGCGACCTTGGGCACCTGCCGGCTGATATAGTCGTAGGAGATGCCGTGATAGCCCCAGTGCCGCACGCCGGTGTCGCGCACGGCCTTGGGCAAGGCGTAGATCTGCGCCACCTCCGGCATGGTGCGGTGGAAGGAGGTGTCGAACACCGCCACCTGCGGCAGGCCGGGGAAGGCCTCGGCGATGGCCCGCGCGCCGCGCACGTTGAACGGCTGGTGCGAGGGCTCCATGGCGGCGAGGCCATCGAGATAGTCCAGCACCTCGGGCGTGATCTGCGCCGGTCCCTCAAAGCGCGTGCCGCCGAGCACCACACGGTGGCCGGCCGCCACCACCTTGATGTTGGCCTCGTGCTGCTCCAGCCACGTCACGATGTAGCCCAGCGCCTCCTTGTGGCTCAGGGCATGGCCGGAGCCCCATTCGTGGGCATCGATGGGCTTGCCGTCCGGCTCCTTGGCGATGAAGTGCGGATCCCCCGCCATGCTGTCGATGCCGCCCCGGCAGAGCAAAGGCGGGTCTTCCGCGTTCGACGTCCCATAGGCGCCGAATTTGAGGCTGGTGGAGCCGGAATTGACGACCAGAACGGCGTCGGTCATGGCAGCCTCGCTCAGTCGGCGGTATGGGGAAGGATGGCGTCGGGGGTGCGCTTGAGCGCATCGGCGTAGATCACCGCCGCGGCGGCGGAGAAGCGCCGGGCTTCCGCACTGTCGGCGCGGCTCGTCAGCATCACCGGCACGCGGGCGCCGACCACGAGGCCGGCGGACTGGGCATCGGCCATGAAGCCGAGGTTCTTGTAGACCATGTTGCCGGCCTCGATGTTGGGCACCAGCAGCACGTCCGCCGTGCCCGCGACGGGGGAGACGATGTGCTTCACCTGCGCCGCTTCGGCATCCACCGCCGCGTCGAGGTCGAGCGGCCCGTCCACGATGCCGCCGACGATCTGGCCCCGGTCGGCCATCTTGGAGAGGATGGCGCCGTCGAGGGTGGCGGGCATCTTGGTGTGCACCATCTCCACCGCCGCCAGCACCGCCACCTTGGGCGTCTCGATGCCCAGCGCCTTCGCGAGGCCGATGGCGTTCTGGCAGATGTCGCGCTTCTGGTCTGTGTCGGGGGCGATGTTGAGCGCCACATCCGTCACCAGCACGCGGCGGGCATAGGTGGGCACTGACATGATGGCGCAATGGCTGAGCAGCCGGCCGGTGCGCAGCCCCGCCTCCTTCGCCATCACCGCATGGAGCAGCACGTCGGTGTGGAGGCTGCCCTTCATGAGCGCTCCCACCTCGCCCGCGCCGGCGGCGGCCGCGGCCTTGGCGGCGGAGTCTTCCTCGCTCGCGGTGGAGACGATGCGGGCGCCGGAAAGGTCGAGCCCGCCGGATGCGGCGATGCGGCGGATGTCCGCCTCCGGCCCGAACAGCACCGGCGTGATGAGCCCGGCAGCTGCCGCATCAAGCGCGCCGGACAGGGCATCGAGGCTTAAGGGATGGACCACGCCGGTGGGCAGGGGATCGAGCCTCTTGCAGCGCTCCAGCAGCGCCTCCAGCCGGTGCTCGGGCACGCTGACGCTGATGGCCTTCTCGGGCGCGGCCACGGTGATCTGAGCGGTAGCGACCACGGCGCCGGAGGGCGCCGCGATCGCGCCGTCGAGGCCGATCGTGCGGTCCGCCGCGTTCGTTTCGCGGACCGAAAGGGAAACGGTGAGCGGCACGTCGGCCGGCAGCGGCGCGGCGATGCTCACGCTGGAGGCGCGGATGGTTGAGCCGGGGCCGGGCAGGGCGGTGCCCACCAGAGCGGCGAACAGGGAGGCGGCAAGGCCGGCATCCGCCTGACCCGCCCCGACGCCGGCGATGATTCCGGCATCGCCGAAGGCGGCGCCCCAGGCGCGCAGGTCCGGCGTGCGGATGGTGCGGATGGCGGACGCACTGTCGCCCGCTTTGATGTCCTCGAACAGACGATTGGCGATGGTGGGCACGAACATGCCTCCTCGGGCGCGTCACTGGGAGGGAAGGCGAGGAACAGGCGGGCCGGGGAAAAGAGAAGTCCGGGCGCGGCGCGGGGGATGCGCCGCGCCCGTCTTCCCGGCTCAGACGGCTGCGGGGAGGTTCTGGCCGGGCACGGGGGCCGGCGCGGTCTTCACCGCTGCCAGCGCCACGGTCTTCGGCGCCGAGACGCCGAGGATTTCGGCCAGGCGTTCCACCAGGGCCCGCTCGCCGGGGGTGTAGGTGCCATCCGCCGTGGCGACGCCGACCACCTTGTTCACCAGATCCTGCCGCTGGCCCGGATCTGTGACCAGACGGGCGATGGCCTCCACCGCCTTCTCCCGTTCCAGGAGCAGGATGTAGAACTGGTCGCGCACCAGCGTCTTGAACTCGGGCAGCGAGAGCTGCATCAGCTTCTGCCGCGTCTCGTTGAGCGAGCTGGCGGCCGCCTCGTCCAGCGCGCGTGTCACCGAGAGCACGTAGAGCGAGGCGCGCACCAGCGCCTCGTTGAAGCCGCCTTCGGCCACGCGGTCGCGGAACTCGGCGATCTTGCGGTCGCGGAAGGCTTCCTTCTGCGGGCTGTTGGCCGGCAGCTCGCGGACCTTCCCGTCGAGGTTGAGGCCCAGAAGGCCGTGCAGCACCGGCGAGCCGTAGACGGCGAAGAAGGACTGCTCCACGGCCCGGTCGCGCATGTCCCGCCAGCCGTCGAGGGCGGCGTTGATCTGGTCGGACCAGAAGTTCTGCGCCGTGACGAAGGGATTGGAGGCGTCCGCCGGCTTGCGGGCCGTGGTGACGTCGGCGGCGAGCTTCTCCACCCCCTTCATGAGCGGGTTGGTATCCGCGAACAGGGAGTAGGAGAGCCGCAGCGGATTGAAGCGGAACAGCGCATCCGCGAGCTGCGGCGTCGCCATCGCCTTCACGACGGGCTGGAGGAAGGTGCGATAGAGCGAGTGGTTGATCTCCGACACCCGCCGCGCGGCGGCGAAGGCGCGATCATCCTCCACGCTGTTGCGGCCATAGGCGCGGATGTCGTCCAGCGAGCGCAGCTCGAAGCGGGAATGCCAGGCCGGGCCGCCGGCCTTCACCTGCTCTTCCGACGCCGGCTCGATGACCAGCTCGTAGAGGCCGGGGGGCAGGCAGTCGATGAGGTCCATGAGGCGCACCAGCTCCTCGTCCTCCTTCGCTCCGACCTTGGCGGAGACGAAGATGGCGAGGTGGCCCACCTTCTGGTTCATGCAATAGACGATGGTGCGGCCCTCGGCGCGGATGTCGTCCACGTCCCTGTAGAGGTCGAGGATCCAGCCCAGCGTCTGCGGCGGCGGGGAGATGTTGTCGCCCTGAGAGGTGAAGACGATGACCGGCGAGGAGATGTTGCGCAGGTCGAACACCTTGCCATCGGTGGAGCGCACCTCGTTGCGGGTGAGCTTGTCGCCGATGAAGAATTCATCGACCAGGAACTGGATCTCGTCGCCGTTCAGCTTGATGAAGTCGCCCCACCACTTCTCGAACTCGAGATAGCGCGGGCCTTCGGTGTCCACCTTCGACCAGACGTCATACTGCTTGCCCCACAGCCAGTTGGCCGGGTTCAGATTGTCGAAGTTCAGGATCAGCCAGGTGCCGTCGAACTTGCCGCCGCCGAGGTCGCTGACGAGGTTGGTCAGCCACGAGCCGCCGAGCAGGCCGCCGGAATAGCGCATGGGGTTCTTGCCGTGCACGCCCTGCCAGTAGGACATGGGCGAGCCCGCCACCATGCAGGGGCCGAACAGGTCCGGCCGCAGCATCGCTACCATCAGCGTCTGGTAGCCGGCCTGGCAATTGCCGATGGCGAAGGTGGGCGGGGCCTCCGGATGCATCTGCCGGATCCGCTCGAAGAAGGAGACCTGACCTTCCACCACGTCGAGGAAGGTCTGCCCCGGCTCCGGCTCGGCGGCGAAGCCGATGAAGTAGACCGGATGCCCGGTGCCCAGCGCCTCGCCGATCTCGCTCTCGGTCTTGAACCCGCCGATGCCCGGCCCCTGCCCGGCGCGCGGGTCCACCACCACCACCGGCCGCTTCCGCGGGTCCACCACCACTCCGGCGGGCGGGACGATGCGGGACAGGGAGTAGTTGATCGGCCGCGGCAGCGCCCGCCCGCTCACCAGCACCTCATGGTCGAAGGAGAGCACCGTCGCCATGGGTCGTGAGGTAATATCGTGCTGCTCGTTCCCCCTCCGGCGGAGGAGGTCGAGGAAGAGGACCTGGCGCTGGGCGGCGTCCACGAGGTAGGCGCCGAGAGGTCCGGCCTGACTCGCACCTGAACCCATGCCGAACTGTGGGTTGAATGCCGGTGAAAGTCCCTTCTGGAATGCCGACATCGCGGCGTTCGGGTCGAACGGCAGCAGGTTCTGGAAGGGGGAAAGGACAGGGGAGGGGGCAGGCGTATCGGCGGCCATGACGGGCTCCCGTCTCTCGCCGGCCCAACGATTGCGACAGGCCGGACGTTGCTTTCGCACGTGCGAATGGCCGCAGCTAAGGTCCCGTCTCTCCCTCGGGTCAATTCCGTTGATCTACGGGTGCGGGAGCATCCGTATCTATCCGGAAAGCCAGCGAAATTTGATGTGGCGCAAGAATGGCGTGCATTCTGCTGCACTGCAGCCAGAATTGAGGTTGGCCGCTACCGAAAGCCGGCGTGCACCCTTGCCATTGCTGGATTGTCGAAATGGCGCCGAGAGCAAAGTTTGCCCTGCAGCGGTAGGGCGCCCCGGCGCCCTACTGGTCCTTGGGCTTCAGGAAGGACAGGAGGAAGTTCTCTTCCTTCTTGGGACCATGCTTCAGCTCGGCCACCACCACCATCTTCTTCACTTCACCGCGTTTGAAGGCGGCAAGGAACTTGTCGTAGTCCTTGACCGACACGCAGCCGTTGGAATCTCCACGCGGACCAAGGAGATAGGGGTGGGCGAGGATGCCGGCGCGGCCGTACATCCGGCCGGTTCCGATGGGATTGAGGCGCACCGCCTCGATGCCGTGGAACAGGGATTCGCGCATGGTCAGCTGGTAGGTGTTGGGCGGGGTCGGGCCCACCATGCGCTTGTTGACGGCACGCACGTCGTCGAAGGTATCGCCGTAGCCAGAATGGGCTTCCAGCCGATCCCCGTTCGGCATGTAGACGACCTTGGCCTTGATGTCGTAGATGGCATAGCCGCTGCCGGGCGTGGGCAGCGCCGGCTCATCCTCTGAGAGCGTCGGCGTCTCTGGAGCCGGGGCCTGGCTGCCGGGGACGGCAGAGGGCGTGTCCGTCAGGGAGGCGTCGGGCAGGGACGCGTAGGCGAGGCGCTGGTTCGGCATGGCCGGCTTGCGCAGGGGCAGAGGCACCGCGCCCTGGTCAAACTGTTCCAGCGCCTTGATTCCGTCCGCGGCAGCCACCTGGTTCCGGTTCAGCGGATTGGCCATGGGCAGCGGCACGACGCGGCCGGTGAGGCGCGCGGAATTGTCCGACGGTCCAGGCCCGGCGGCAAAGGACCGGCCATCAATGGCCACGTTGGTCAGGTAGATGCTGCCCGGATCGACGCCCAGCGCGCCGGAGCCGACGACGAGCGAAATCTCGGTCACGGTCGTTCCCGCGGCCGCCATGCTGAGCTCGCGGACGAGGGGGCGGTTGACGATCTGGGGCGGCGGTGCGGAGACGCCGAACGCGAACGAGCCTTGCGTGTACCAGACGGCCCCTGCGGCAACCATCAGGCCGGCAACGACGCCCGTGCCGATGCCGACGAGGGTGCCGCGGCGGGACGTGCTGCGCGGCCGGGGATCCGAGGCGTGGGGGTCGTAGTCGGAGGCATCGACCTCCTCCTCGTGGACATGCGGCGTCCAGTGCCAGTCGGCCCGGTCATGCCAGTCGGCATGGGGATCAGCGTCGTCGCGGTCCCATTCACCGTGGTCGCGCAAGCCTGCGTCATGGCCCGCGCGCGCGTCATGCTCGCTCGCGTCGTCCTGCCAAGCCGCGTATTCCTGCCGGTCCGAGTGCCTCATGGTCCCCGCTATCAGCGCTGCCGGTCGGTACCGGCTCCGTTCGTCCATCGCAGGGTCCCTCGGTCTAACGCATCGCACAAACCTTGCCCGGTTCGGATCTTCTCCGACCGACCACCGGCTCTGAACGCTGCGCCCGCGCGGCCCCGCCGCACATTCCCGCCAGCCCTGCAACCTTGCCGAAATTCGGTTTCTTTTCCCTTTACGCCCCACGCTAGACCAGATCACGACGGCGAGAACAAGGCCGTTCGCACGGAAACTTTACCAAGGGAAGGCCGTCTTGGCGAGGGGCGAACATGACGTAACGTCATATGGGCAACCCCCTCCCGAGGCCCTTCATTCTTCAGGCTCCGGCTTGCGCCAGGATGTCCTTCAGCACGGGTGCGACACCGGCGCGGAAGGCGCGAACTGCGTCGCGGACGATGGGGTCGAGATCCTCCGGCGTCGTGGTGCGGTACACGTAGCGGCGGATCGCAAGGTAGAAAATGCGCCCGTGCAGACCCCAGAACAGCTCGGCCTCGCGTTCGCTGACCGGAATTTCGCCGGGGGCCGGCAGCTTCAGCTCTGCCCTGAGCTCGGCGCAGGCGGGCAGGATGATCTGGTCGCGGACGATCATGAGGTAGCGGCTGGTGATGTCGAACGACTTGAGGCCGGAAAAGGCGAAGATTCGCACCCAGTGGTAGTCGAAAACCTGTTCGACATATTCGAGATAGAATTGCGTGAGCCGCGCCTCCAACGGCTTGGATCGGTCGGTCACGAGAGGCGCCCAGTCTGCCTTCCAGCGGCTGAGATAGACGTGCTCGTAGACCCGCTCGATGAGCGCTTCCTTGGAAGGGATGTAGCGGTAAATGGCGGAATGGGTGATTCCCATCCGCTTCGCCAGCTCGCGCGTCTGTCCCTCGAATCCGTGCTCGGCGAAGAAGCGCACGGCTTCCTCGATGATCGCCTGTTCGCGATCCGCCGCGCGCATGTGCTGGCGACGGGGGCGGGTGGGCGGCGTCGGCTTCTGGTCGGGAGTGGGCTTCAAGGCGAGTCCGTTCGGCGCATGGGCCGGGCGCCCACCGTCCTGCGATAGCGCAACCTTCCCGCGCCACCAAGGGTCTCCGAGCGCGGCGACGCCCGCTCCCACGTCGCGGCGGCAGCTCCTGTGGCGAGTGAAGTCGAGGAAAAGATGAAGGAAGGCAATAATCATATATCCGGACGGGAATAGCGTCGCGCTGCACTGCAATGATTTGCCTGCCCGCGCTTTTCCCAAGCTCTTCGCCAATGGTCGCGCAGCACTATTGACAGGCACACCGGCCTGAGATCATGTTGTGACCAAGTGGTCACTAAAATGAAGCCACGCTCGACCGGGAGGAGCCTGCCCTTGAAAGCCCGCGCTTTCGCCTATGCGCGTCCGTCGAGCCTTGCCGAGGCGCATGCCGCCTTTGCCGGGGCCGATGGGGATGCGAGCTACATCTCCGGCGGGCAGAGCCTCGTGCCGGCGCTGGCGATGCGGCTGCAGGCGCCGCAGGTGCTGATCGACCTCTGCGCGATTCCCGAGATGCGCGGCGTCCGGCTGGACGGGGAAACCCTGCGCATCGGCGCGCTCACCCGCCATGCCGAAACGCTGACCGAGCCGCTGATCCGGACCCATGCGCCGTTGCTCACGGCCGCCGCGCCTTTCGTCGCCCATCCCGCCATCCGCAATCGCGGCACGGTCGGCGGCAGCGTGGCGCTGGCCGATCCGGCGTCCGAATTCCCAGCCATGATGCTGGCGATGGGCGCCGAGATGGAAATCTCCGGGGTCGACGGCATGCGCCGCGTTGCCGCCGATGACTTCTTTCAGGACCTCTACCAGACCGCCATCGAGCCCGGAGAAATCCTCGTGGCGCTGCATGTGCCCGCCGCCGGGCCGCGCCATGTCTGTGCCTTCGACGAGATGGCGCGGCGTCGCGGCGACTACGCCATGGTCGGCGGCGGCATCCTCGCGGAGCGAGACGGGGCCATTATCGACAACCCGCGCATCGCCCTCTTTTCTGTCGGCCCGACGGCGGTGCGCGCCCGCAACGCCGAGGCCGAGATCGCCGGCAAGGCGCTCGATGCCGACACCATCGCCGCCGCCCAGCGCGCGCTGGATACGGACATCGATCCGCTGGACGACGTCGAGATTCCCGCCGCCATGCGCCGCCACCTCGCGCGCGTCCTGCTCGGGCGTCTGCTGCGCAAGCTGGAGACCTGCTCATGAATATGATGGCGGGCGCAGTCCCCCTCTCCCTCACCGTCAATGGTGAACAGATCGCCCGCATGGTCGCGCCGCGGACCACGCTGGCGGATTTCCTGCGCACGGACCTCGAGCTCACCGCCACCCATGTGGGCTGCGAGATGGGGGCATGCGGCGCCTGCATCGTGCTGCTGGATGGGGTGCCAGTGCATTCCTGCCTCGTCTTCGCTGTGCAGGCGCAGGGGCAGCGCGTCGAGACGGTGGAGGGACTTGTCGCCAGCGGCGCGCTGGCGCCGCTCCAGCACGCGTTCCATGAGCGCAACGCGCTGCAATGCGGCTTCTGCACGCCGGGCATGCTGGTGAACGCCCACGCCCTGATCGCGAACGGTGGCGTGCCGGATCGCGAGGAGATTCGCGACGCCATCTCCGGCAATTACTGCCGCTGCACCGGCTACGAGGCCATCGTGGACGCCATCGAGGCCGCCGCCCGCAAGGCGAACGGGGAGGGTGCAGAATGAACGCCCCGTTCGACCGTCCGCTCGGCGCGGCGCCCCATCTTGAGCCGGGCGTTCATGTGGGCCGCCCGCTGCCGCGCCCCAATGCCAAGCGGCTGGTGGCGGGGCGGGGCAACTATGTCACCGACATGAAGCTGCCGCGCATGCTGCATGCGGCCTTCGTGCGCTCGCCCTTCGCCCATGCCCGCATCGTCAGCATCGACGTGGAGGCCGCCCGCGCGGCGCCCGGCGTTGCTCTGGTGGCGACGGGGGAGGACCTTGCGAAGCTGTGTACGCCGTGGGTGGGCACGCTCGACCATTTCAAGGGCATGAAGTCCGAGCCCCAGCTTCCGCTGCCCCTCGACCGCGTGACATGGAGCGGGCAGGCGGTGGTGGCCGTGGTGGCGGAAAGCCGTGCCGCCGCCGAGGATGCCTGCGAGCTGGTGGAGATCGAGTATGAGGACCTGCCCGTCCTCGCCGATCTCGACACGGCGCTGGCGCCCGATGCGCCCCGCCTCGTGGAGGGCTTCGCCGACAATCTGTGCTTCCGCTCGGCGCTGGAGAGCGGCGCGGTGGATGATCTGTTCGCGTCTGCCGCGCATGTGGTGGAAGCGGACCTCGCCTTCGGCCGCCACACCGGCGTGACGCTGGAGCCGCGCGCGCTCATCGCCGATTACGACGCGAGCGAACATGCGCTGACCGTCCATCACGGCACCCAGACACCGTTCCAGTTCCAGGACCTCTATTCCCGCCACTACGGCATTCCCGAAGCCCGCGTGCGGGTGGCGGCGCCGGATGTGGGCGGCTCCTTCGGCGTGAAGCTGCACGTCTATCACGAGGACATGGCGGTCATCGGCCTGTCCATGCTCGCCGGCCGGCCAGTGAAATATGTGGTCGATCGGCTGGAGGCCTTCGTCTCCGACATCCATGCCCGCGACCATCGCGTGAAGGCGAAGGCGGCAGTGGGCGCGGACGGCCGCATCCTCGCCATGGCGGTGGAGGACGAGACCGCCATCGGCGCCTTCTCCACCTATCCCCGCACCAGCGCGGTGGAGGGCAACCAGGTCATCCGCCTCATCGGCGCGCCCTACCTGCTAGAGGCCTACCGCGCCGATCTGAAGGTGGTGTTCCAGAACAAGACGCAGACGAGCCAGTATCGTGCCGTGGGCCATCCCATCGCCTGCGCCGTGACCGAGCATCTGATGGAGAAGGCCGCTGCCGCGACCGGGCTCGACCCGTTCGAGGTGCGCGCGCGTAACCTCATTCCGGACGACGCCTATCCCTGCCAGTCGCTCACCGGCTTCAAGTTCGAGCAGCTCTCCCACGAAGCCTGTCTCGCGAAGCTCAAGACGCTGATGGACTATGACCGCCTGCGCGCCGAGCAGGCGGAGCTGCGTGCCCGCGGCATCCATCGCGGCATCGGCATCGCGGCCTTCGTCGAGATCACCAATCCCACGCCCGCCTTCTACGGCATCGGCGGGGCGCGCATCTCTGCGCAGGATGGGGCGGTCATCAAGATCACCCCGTCCGGCGAGGTGCGCTGCCTGATTTCGGTGACGGAGCAGGGGCAGGGGACCGAGGCCATCATCGGCCAGATCGTCGCTGACTATCTCGGTGTCTCCCGGGACATCGTGCGCGTCATCACCGGTGACACCGAGGTGACGCCCCACGGCGGTGCCACATGGGCCTGCCGCGGTGCCGGGATCGGCGGCGAGACGGCCCTTCAGGCGGCGAAGAAGCTCAAGGCCAACGTGCTGAACGTAGCCGCCGCCATCCTCCAGGCGCAGCCGGGCGACCTTGATCTCGTCGATGCCGAGGTGGTGGACAAGGCGGGGGGCGCCGCGCGCCTTAGCCTCGCCGAGGTCGCACGCATCGCCTATTTCCGCTCCGACACGCTGCCGCCGGGCACCGATGCACAGCTCACGGTGGCGCACCATTATGCGCCGTCCGGCTATCCGTTCGCCTTCACCAACGGCATCCACGGCTGCCATGTGGAGGTGGATGCGGAGACAGGGCTCGTCAAAATCCTCAAGCACTTCGTGGTGGAGGATTGCGGCCGCATCATCAACCCGCTCCTCGTGGAGGAGCAGGTGCGCGGCGGCGTGGTGCAGGGGCTCGGCGCCGCCTTCTTCGAAGAATGCCGCTACGACGAGGCCGGCCAGCTCGTGAACGGCTCGCTCGCCGATTATCTCGTGCCCATGTCCTGCGAGATGCCGGACATCGTGATCGCCCACATGGAAACGCCGACCCGCGATACAGAGCTTGGTGCCAAGGGCTGCGGCGAGGCGGGCACCGCCGCTTCGTCCGCCGCCGCGCTCAACGCGGTCAACGACGCCCTCGCACCGCTCAACGCCGAGCTGACCCAGATCCCCATGACCCCCGCGCGCATCCTCAAAGCGCTCGGTGCCTACTGACGACCGCCCACAGCCAAAAAACAAGACACACCGGGAGGATTTCATGACCAAGCGGACCGACCATCCCCTCTCCAGCGTATCCCGCCGCACCGTGCTCGCCGGCCTCGGCGCCGCGGGCGTCGGCCTCATCGCGTCGCCGGCCATTGTGCGGGCGCAGGCGGAGACCATCCGCATCGGCTTCCCCACCCCGCTCACCGGCCCCTTCGGCGCCGAGGCAAAGGACCAAGTGAAGAGCGCGGAACTCGCCGTGAAGCTCGTCAACGACAATGGCGGCATCGCCGGCCGCAAGGTCGAGCTGCTGGTCCGCGACGACAAGCTGAATGCCGGCGAGGCAGCGACCCGCACCCTTGAGCTGATCGAGAAGGACAAGGTCCACGCGGTGGTCGGCGCGCTCTCCAGCGCCGTTCAGCTCGCGGTGAACGAAGTGACGCGCGCCCGTGGCGTCATCTACGTCTCCATCAGCCAGTCCGACACCATCAACGAGGTCAAAGACTTCTCGAAGTACACCTTCCACGAGGCGCTCAATCCGCACATGACTACGGCCGCCGTGGCGCGGGCGACCTTCAAGAAGGGCTCGAAGGTGGCGCTGCTCGGCGCCGACTACGCCTACGGCCACGAAATGATGCGCGGCTTCAAGCGCGCCGCCGGCGAACTCGGCGCCGAGATCGTCGGCGAAATCCTCCACCCCTTCGGCGCGGCGGACTATTCCACGCTGATGCCCCGCATCCGCGCCCTGAAGCCGGACATCCTCGCCATCTGCAACTTCGGTCGTGACCAGGCCAATTCCATCAAGCAGGCCAACGACTTCGGCATGAAGAAGCAGATGCAGATCGTGGTGCCCGTGCTGCTGCACAACCAGCGCATCGCCGTGGCGCCCGACGTGTTCGAGGGCATCATCGGCGGCGCCAACTATTATTGGGCGCTGGAGAGCACCATCCCCTCCGCCAAGGCGTTCAACGATGCCTACAAGGCGGCGTACGGCTCGCTTCCGACCGATTACGGCGCGTACGGGTTCACCGGTGTCTCTGCGCTGCTCCTGGCCATGGCGAAGGCCGGCGGGACGGACACGGACAAGGTGGTCGAGGCCCTGGAAGGCCTCAAGTATGACGTGGCCAAGGGCCCGCAATACTTCCGCAAGTGCGACCACCAGTCGGTGCAGTCGGTGCTGGTCCTGAAGTCCAAGGCCAAGGCCGACATGAAGAGTGAGCAGGACCTGTTCGACATCGTCGAGAACCTCCCCGGCTCCGAGCAGATGCTGCGCTCCTGCGGCGAACTGGGCTTCCCGACCTGAGACCTGATCCCTTCTCCCCTTGCGGGAGAAGGTGGATCGCGGCTCAGCCGCGAGACGGATGAGGGGAAGGCAGCAACAGAGCGCGATCCAACCCCTCACCCCCGGCCCCTCTCCCGCAAGGGGAGAGGGGAGAAGCGCTCCGCAAGTCCGCCCCGAGAGACGCCCGATGGACCTTGAACTCATCCTCATGCAGCTGTTCTCCGGGCTCGCGCTCGGGGCGATCCTGGTGATGGTCGCCCTCGGGCTCACCATCGTGTTCGGCATGCTGGGCATCGTGAATTTCGCCCATGGCGCCCTGTTCATGGTGGGGGCCTATGCGGGGCTGTGGGTCGCCGCGCAGACCGGCAGCTTCTGGTGGGCGCTCATCGTCGCTCCCCTTGCGGTCGGCGTGCTGGGCATGCTCATCGAGCGCTTCCTTATCCGCCCGCTCTATGGCCGCACGCCGGATGATCCGCTGCTGCTCACCTTCGGCCTTGGCTATGTGCTGGTGGAGGCCGTGCGCATCACCTTCGGCACGGACGGCATTCCCTTCTCGGCGCCCGACGCGCTTCAGGGCGTGGTGGATCTCGGCGTCGGCTATTTCCCCATCTATCGCCTGTTCGTCATGGGCGTGGTGGCAGTCGTCCTGCTGCTGCTCTGGGTGGCGCTGGAGAAGACCCGCTTCGGCCTCATCGTGCGGGCTGGCGCGCGCGATCCGCTCATCATGAAAGTGCTGGGGGTGGACGTGAGCCGGCTGTGGCTGCTGGTGTTCGGCCTCGGCGTCGGCCTCACCGCGCTGGGCGGCGTGCTGGCCGCGCCCATGCGCAACGTGAGCCCGGAGATGGGCACGCTGGTGCTGGCGGAGGCCTTCGTCGTCACCGTCATCGGCGGCATGGGATCGCTGCTCGGGGCCGTGGTGGCGGGGCTGCTCGTGGGCGTCGCCGTGAGCATGACCGCGCTATTCGCTCCCGAGATGGCGACCATCGTCATGTTCGGCCTGATGGCTCTCATCCTCCTCGTCCGACCGCAGGGCCTGTTTGGCCGGCCGGCCGGCGCCTGACGGAACCCGGCGCGTGAACGGAGACGACACCATGACCACAACCGACCTCGCCGCCGGGCAGGGCGTGGCGCCGCGCACCCTGCCGAGGGCCGGCGCCGCGCTGGATCGCTGGCGCGTGCCGCTCACCATTGCCGTGCTGGCGGTGCTGCCCTTCGTGTTGCCGTCGCAGGCGCTGGCGGTGAACGTGCTGATCTACGGCCTGTTCACCGTGGGCTTCAACCTGCTGTTCGGCTACACGGGCCTTCTCTCCTTCGGCCATGCCGCCTTCTTCGGCACGGGGGCTTACCTGACAGGAATGGCCATCGCCCTTCTCGGCTTCGGCTGGTTTCCGGCCATGCTCACGGGCATCGTCGGCGCAAGCCTGCTCTCGGTGGTGATCGGCGCGCTCTCCATCCGTACGCGCGGCATCTATTTCTGCATGGTCACTTTGGCGCTCGCGCAGCTCGTCTATTACGTCGCCCTCCAGGCATCCGGCTGGACCGGCGGCGAGAACGGCCTGCGCGGCTTCACCGTGGCCAAGGCCGACCTGATCGGCGGCTTCTCGGTGAACCTGCTGAACCCGCTGGCCAAATACTACTTCATCATGTTCTTCGCCGCGCTGGCGCTGTGGTTCGTGTCGCGGGTGCTGAACTCCCCCTTCGGCGCGGCCATCGAGGCGGTGCGCGAGAACGAAACCCGCGCCCGCGCCTGCGGCTTCGACGTGGAGCGCACCAAGCTCCTGTCCTTTGTCCTCTCCGGCGCCCTGTGCGGCCTCGCCGGCACGCTTTCCGCGCTTCATCTCTCCATTGTACCGCTCGATGCGCTGGGCGTTCACACCTCGTCCATCGTGGTGATGATGACCATGCTGGGCGGCGCCGGCTCCTTCTTCGGGCCGTTCGTGGGGGCGCTGGTGTTCCTGCTCATCGAGGATGTAGCCTCGCTGTGGACCACCCACTGGCAGCTCATCGTCGGCATCGTCTTCATCCTGTTCGTGCTGTTCCTGCCCAAGGGCATCTGGGGCAGCCTGATCCAGGTCGTGCGCCGCAGGAGGGCGTCATGAGCGCGCTGATGGAAGTGACGGACGTGGGCCGCTCATTCGGCGGCTTCGTGGCCCTCGCTGGCATCTCGGCCAGCTTCGAGCGCAACAAGGTGACGGCAGTGATCGGCCCGAACGGCGCCGGCAAGAGCACCTTCTTCAACGTGCTGTCCGGCGTGCTCCGGCCCTCCACCGGCTCCATCCGGTTCAAGGGGCAGGAGTTGAAGGGACTGAAGCAGCACCGCTTCGCCCATCTCGGCATTGCCCGCTCCTACCAGATCACCAACCTCTTTCCCGAGCTGTCGGTGGAGGAGAACGTGCGTGTGGCGGCGCAGGCGCTGAAGACGCGCTACGACGTCTTCAGCCATCGCGATCGCTATCCCGAGCTGACGCAGAAAGCAGAGGCGGCGCTGGCCGAGGTGGGCCTCACCCATCGTCGCGCCCGCCGCGCCCGAGACCTCGCCCATGGCGAGCAGCGGGCGCTGGAGATCGCCATCGCGCTGGTGGCGAACCCCGAGCTTCTGCTGCTCGACGAGCCCACGGCCGGCATGGGGCCGGAAGAGACCAAGGAGATGGTGGCGCTCATCGAGCGCCTCGCGGCGGACCGCACCATTCTCCTGGTCGAGCACAAGATGAAGATGATCCTCGGCCTGTCGGACCGCATCCTGGTGCTGCATCACGGCCGCCTCATCGCCGACGGCGCGCCGGCGGCGGTGCAGGCCGATCCGGAAGTCCGCCGCGTCTATCTGGGGCAGAACGATGGCTATGCTTGAGGTCGAAAAGCTCAATGCCTGGTACGGGCCGAGCCACGTCGTCCACGATCTGACGTTCAGGATCGAACAGGGCGAAATCGTCGCCCTCGTCGGTCGCAACGGCGCCGGCAAGACGTCCACCCTGCGCGCCATCATGGGGCTCATGCCGCGGGCGGAAGGCCGGGTGACGTTCGACGGCAAGGACTTGCTGCCGCTCGGCGCGCACGCCCGCTTCCGCCTCGGTCTCGGCTACGTGCCGGAGGAGCGGCGCATCGTCTCCGGCCTTACGGTGCGGGAAAACCTGCAGCTCGGCCTCGTCGCCGCCGCGCGCACGGACGAGCGCGCGGCCATCGACGAGATCGCCAAGAGCTTCCCGCGCCTGAAAGAGCGGCTGGAGCAGCAGGGGACCACCATGTCCGGCGGCGAGCAGCAGATGCTCGCCATCGCCCGCGCCATCATCTCCAAGCCGAAGATGGTGCTGCTGGACGAGCCCTCCGAAGGCATCATGCCGGTGCTGGTGGAGGAGATGGGCGTGCTCTTCCGGCGGCTGCGCGACCAGGGCACGACGCTGCTTCTGGTGGAGCAGAACGTGGAATGGGCGCTCAATCTCGCGAGCCGCGCCATCATCATCGATCAGGGCGAGCTGGTGCATCAATCGAGCGCTGCTGCACTGCTCGCCGACAAGGACATCCAGGATCGCTATTGTGCGGTCTGAGCGCCATCGCCGAAGAGCGGCACGCGCGAACGAGAACAAGGGGAGGACCATCCCGTGGAACTGACCGGCGAATATCGCATCAGCGCCCCGCGCGAGACCGTGTGGAAGGCGATCCTTGATCCTGAGATGCTCAAGCGCTGCATTCCCGGCTGCAAGGAGCTGGAGCAGACGGGCGACAACGCCTATGCCGCCAAGGTGCAGGTGAAGGTGGGGCCGGTCTCGGCCACCTTCTCCGGCTCGGTGGAACTCACCGACATGGAGGCCCCTGCCGGTTGCCGCATCGTCGGGCAGGGCAATGGGGGCATCGCCGGCTTCGCCAAGGGCGAGGCCAAGGTGTCGCTGGCCGAGGATGGCGCCGACACCATCCTGACCTACATGGCGGACGCCCAGATCGGCGGCAAGCTCGCCTCTCTTGGCGGGCGCCTCGTGCAGGCGACAGCCAAGAAGCTCTCCGACCAGTTCTTCACCAGCTTCGCCGAAGCGCTGAACGCGCCGGCCGAGGTGCCTCCGGCGGCCGAGGCGTCCTGACCATCACACTGGTCCCGAGGCCGGCGCAGGTCTGCTGTAGCTTACGTCGGCCTCACTTCACCCGGGTTCACTTTATCCGCGCCGCATAATCCTCCGGCTTGAAGCCGACGATCAGATCGCGCCCGTGCTCCAGCACAGGGCGCTTGATCATGGAGGGGTGCGCCAGCATCAGCGCCACAGCCTTTGCCTCGTCGATGTCGGCCTTGTCGGCATCCGGCAGCTTCCTGAAGGTGGTGCCGGCCCTGTTGAGCAGCTTTTCCCAGCCGACCTGTTTCGCCCAGCCCTCAAGCGTCTTCGCGTCTATGCCGGCCGACTTGTAGTCGTGGAAGGCATAGGCGATGCCCTCCTCGTCGAGCCAGGCGCGCGCCTTCTTCATGGTGTCGCAGGCCTTGATGCCGTAGATCGTCGTCGTCATCGCAATCCCCCGTCTGAAAGCACCGACCTTACCCGAGGGCGCGCCGCCGCGCGCGCGGCTTTCGCGTCGCAGGGCCGTTGAACGGCGCCTGCTGCTCATGTAACATATCAGTGCAATCCCAATTGGACGGGCAATAAAAGGCAGGGCAGGACGCATGAAGACCTATCGGGGAGACCGCACCATCGACGGCATCGCGGTGACGGTGGACGGCAAGCCGCTGCCGCAGCGCACCGACATCGCCAAACTAAGCAGCGACGGCTTCGAGTGGAGCTATGAGGGGCAGGCCCCCGCCCAGCTCGCCCTCGCCTTGCTCGCCGACCACCTCGGCGACGACCGGCGCGCCTATTCGCTGCACGACCAGTTCATGCGCGACGTGGTCGCCAATTTCGCCAACGAGTGGGAGATGACCTCCGACGATATCGATGCCGCGCTCCACCGCGTCGCAGCCTGATCGGCATCCGCCCGAGGCTTGACGGCAGGAGACGAATCCGTCGTCTCAGAGACAAGGCAGGGGAGCAAGCGGCATGGCGAAGGCGGGGTCCAAGGCAGGGGCCATTGCGGGCTCCGTGGCGCCGGTGCGGCGCCAGAAGCGGCAATCCGCGCTGGCCGGAGGCGAAGGCGCGCTTGATCTCCTGTTGGAGCCGCTCCGCGAAACCCGCAAGGAGCCTCGCACCCCCGCTCGCCGCGCCCGCAAGGATGAGCCGGTGACGGAAGATGCGAGCCTCACCGATCGCGCCTATCGCATCCTTGAGGAACTGATCGCGACCCTGCAACTGCCCCCGGGCGCGGTGCTTTCGGAACTCACGCTTTCCGACCGGCTGAAGATCGGCCGCACGCCCATCCGCGAGGCACTGCAACGCCTTGCCCGCGACGGGCTGGTCGTAGTGCTGCCGCGGCGCGGCGTGCTGGTGTCGGATATCAATCTGCGCACCCAGCTTCGCCTGCTGGAGGTGCGGCGCGTGCTGGAAGTGCTGATGGCCGGCCTCGCCGCCGAGCGCGCCACGTCAGAGGAGCGGGACGCCTTCGCCGAGATCGCCGGCTCCATGCGGCAGGCGGCGGAGGTGGAGGACGACCTCGCTTTCATGCGCCTTGATCGGCGCTTCAACCTTTTGATGGCGCAGGCGTCGCGCAACGAGTTCGCGGTGCGCTCCATGGGCCTCATGAACGCCCTGTCGCGTCGCTTCTGGTACCAGCATTACCGGGAGGTCGCCGACCTGCCGCTCGCCGCCCGGCTCCACGCCGAGGTGGCCGAGGCGGTGGCCCGCCGCGACCGCAAAGGGGCCGAGACCGCGGCCGCCAACCTCGTGGATTATATCGAGGATTTCGCCCGCAAGACGCTGGATGCGTGAGGGGTGATGCTCCCTTCTCCCGCAAAGGGGAGAGGGAGCCTCGAGCCCTCAGAAGATCACGACGCTGCGAATGGTCTCGCCGGCCTTCAGGGCGGCGAAGCCGTCGTTGATTTCCTCCAGCGCGATCCGTCGGGAGATGAGGCCCTTGAGGTCCAGCCGTCCGGCAAGCGCGGCTCGAGCGAGGAAGGGGAAGTCGCGGGCAGGGCGGGCGCCGCCATAGGAGACGCGGCGGATGCGCTTTTCCGCCATCAGCGAGCCCCAGCGGAAGGACACGTCCTTCGTCACGTCGATCTTGCCGAGCCAGATCACCTCGCCGCCCGGCCGCACCGCCTCCACCGTCGCGCGGAAGGCAATCGGGCTGCCGGCCGATTCCAGCACCACGTCGGCCCCCCGGCCATGGGTGAGCGCGCGGGCCGCCTCCACCACGTCGCCCGTGCGGGCGTTCACCGTGTGGGTGGCCCCCATGGCGCGGGCGAGAGCGAGCTTGGCATCATCGAGATCGGCGGCAAGGATGGTCTCTGCGCCTGCCAGCCTCGCCCCCTGCACCGCGGCGAGGCCCACGGCGCCGCAGCCGATGACGAGGGCCGTATCGCCAGGCCCGATGTGCGCCACGTTCAGCGCGGCGCCGACGCCGGTCATGATCCCGCAGCCGATGAGGCAGGCTTCCTCGAACGGAAGTTCTTTGGGCACGGGCACGGCCTGCTGGTCCGTGACGATGCAGTATTCGCCGAAGGCGCCGAGGAACATGAGGTTCCCCAGCTCCCGCCCGTCCGCGAGCCGCGCCTTGGCGGTGCCGTCGAAGGCACGGGCCTTCGGACCTTCCGCGAGATAGCCCTCGCACAGGATGGGTAGCGCGCGGTCGCAATAGAAGCAGTGGCCGCAATGGGGGTTCCAGGAGAGCACCACATGGTCGCCCTTGCGGACGCCCTTGGCCTCCCGCCCCACGTCTTCGACGACGCCCGCCGCCTCGTGGCCGAGCACGATGGGCATGGGATAGACGAGCCCGCCCTCGATCACCTCGAGATCGGTATGGCACAGCCCGGCCGCCTTGATGCGGACCAGCACGTCGGAGGGGCCGAGCGGGGCCGCCTCCACCGTCTCGATGGCGAGCGGCGTCTGCGGCGCGTGGAGCACCGCGGCACGATAGGTGAGGGGCATGGGTCAGGCGTGCTCCAGCTCCACCTCGCCGGCGATGACGCGCATGACCGCCTTGTCGCGGTACGCCTCCGCCAGCGTGCCGGAGAAGATCATCTCGCCGCGCTCCAGCACGTAGAGGCGATCCACATAATCCGGCAGGTGGTGCACATTGGATTCCGCCATCAGCACGGCCTGTCCCATGGCGCGGATGGAGGCGATGCCCTCCGAGATCACCGGGATGATGGCCGGCGACAGCCCCTCGAACGGCTCGTCGAGCAGGAGAAGGCTCGGGTCGAGGGCGAGGGCCCGCGCCACCGACACCATCTTGCGCTCGCCGCCGGAGAGCTGCGCTCCGCCCCGATGCAGATACTGCCGGAGCTTGGGGAAGACATTCAGGGAGCGCTCGACGCGGTCCTTCTCCGACATCTTCGAGCGGCGCGTCCAGGTCGGCAGCTCCAGATTCTCGGCGACCGTGAGGTCGGCATAGACCTCCGATTCCTCCGGCGAGAAGCCCACGCCCATCTGCGCGATCTCATGCGGGGCGCGGCCGATCAGCTCCTTGCCGGCGAAGCGGATGGAGCCTGCGACGGGCTTGCGATAGCCCATGATGGAGCGGAACGTGGTGGTCTTGCCCGCGCCGTTGCGGCCGATGAGGCAGACGAGTTCGCCCGGCTCCACGGCGAGGTCGATACCGGACAGGATGCGGCTGCCGGCGATATCCACCTTGAGGCCCGAAATGCTCAGCATGGGCGGCTCTCCTGAACGGCGGCTTTCGGGGCCATTTCTCTGGGGGGCACCTTGGGCGGGCGCGTACCCACCACGGCGGCGATGAGGGCGGGATCCTTGAAGAAGGTTTCCGGCTTCTCATCGGCGAGAACGGTACCCGCCTGGAGCGCGACGATGCGGTCCGAGTAGCGGGCCACGAGGTCCATGTCGTGCTCCACCTGGATGATGCCGCGCACGCCGGCCTTGCGGGACGCCGCGACCAGCAGCTCCATGATGGCGTGCTTGTCGCCGGTGGAAACGCCGGAGGTGGGTTCGTCGATGAGGATCAGTTCCGGCTTGAGCGCGAAGGCGCTCGCCACGTCCAGCAGCTTCTTCTCGCCCTGGGAGAGGGCGCTCGCCTGCTGGTCCAGCCGGTGGCGCAGGTTGAAGATGTCGGCCACCTCCTCCACGGCATCGCGGATCTCGCGATCAGCGCCGAGGCTGCGGAAGGGATTGCCGATGCGCCTGAGGCGTGACGAAGCGGCGACACCCAGCGTCTCCCGCACCGTAAGCTCGGGGAAGATGTTCACCAGCTGGAATCCCCGCGCCATGCCACGGCGGGAGAGTTCCACCGGGCCGATGCCGGCGATGTCCTGCCCGCGGAAATGGACGTTGCCAGACGTCGGCTTCAGCAGTCCCGTCAGCACGTTGACGAGGGTGGACTTGCCGGCGCCGTTGGGGCCGACGATGGAGATGAATTCACCATCGTCCACATGCACCGAGACATTCCGGAGCGCATGGAAATCGCCATAGCTCTTGGAGACCTGATGGGCGGAGAGAAGGGCGCGTGAGGCCATGGGTCAGCTCCCGCGCTTGAGGCGGGCGAAGGCGTCGCCGAACAGGCCGGCGATCCCCCGCGGGAAGAAGATGACGATGAGCACCAGCACCGCGCCCATCACGAACCGCCAGTACTGGGTGGCGGACATCACCGTGTCCTGCAGCAGCACGAAGGCGAGGCCGCCCACGACGGGGCCGGCGAAGGCGCCGGAGCCGCCCAGCACTGCCATGAAGACGAGGTTGCCGGATTGCGTCCAGTAGACGATCTCAGGGTCCGCAAGGCCGATGGTGACGGCCAGGATCACCCCGCCGATGGCGCCGTAGACGCCGGAGATGACGTAGGCCGCCAGCCGCATCCGCGAGACGGTGACGCCGAGATAGGCCGCCTTCTGCGCGTTCTCCCGAATGGCCGTGAGGTGCAGCCCGAAGGGCGAACGCACGATCCGCCACATGGCGCAGCCGAGCAGCGTGAGGAGGCCGAGAGCGTAGTAGTAGAACGGCCCGGTGATGAAGGCCGTCTTGCCGCCCTCGAACGCCATGCCGAACAGCAGCGGGCGCATCACCCGCATGCCCTGGTCGCCGCCGGTGAGGCCGTAGAACTTGAACAGGATGGAGTGGAACAGCATGCCGAAGGCCAGCGTCAGCATGCCGAAGAAGATGCGCGTGTAGCGCACGCACAGGAAGCCCACCGGCACCGCGATGACCACGGCAGCCGCCACCGCGACGAGCAGGATCAACTCCAGCGACTGGACGCCGAGCTTCGAGGTCATCACCGCCGCCGCATAGGCGCCGATGCCGAGGAACATGGCGTGGCCGAAGGAGAGCAGGCCCGTGTAGCCGAACAGCAGGTTGAACCCGAGAAGAGCGATGGCGAAGCCGAAGAACGGCACCATCAGGGTGAGCATGTAGGTGGAGGCGACGAGCGGCAGCCCTGCCATGGCGGCGATGATGACCAGGAAGGAGATGAGGCCCGAAGGTCGCCAGAGGCTGGGGGACACGGCCGGCGCCACCGTGGCCGGGGCGGAGGTCGGGGTGCTCATGCCATTGCCTTTCCGAAAAGCCCGGCCGGCCGCAGGATGAGCACGGCGATGACGACCAGATAGATGGAGAGAATTTCGGCCTCGGGCAGCACCATGATGGCCGCAGCCCGGATCAGGCCGACGATGAGCGCACCGGCGAGCGCGCCGCGCATGGAGCCCAGCCCGCCGATGACCACCACGGCGAACGCTTCCACCACCAGCTCCACGGCCATTTCAAGCGAGGAGGCCGAGGCCGGCACCACCAGCGCGCCGCCCACCGTGCCGAGCATGCAGCCGACCGTGAACACGGCCGCGAACACGCGGGAGGAATTGACACCGAGACCCTCGCTCATGTCCCGGTTTTCCGCCGTGGCGCGGATGATGCGCCCGGTGCGGGTCTTCTGCAGGAAGGCGCCGAGCGCCACCGCGATGGCGATGGAGGCGGCGATCACGAGGAGATTGTAGGTGGGCACCCGAAGGCCCATGAACTCGGCCGTGCCGTAGGCGAGATAGGCGTTGTCCAGCGTCCGGGGCGTGGCGCCCCAGAAGAAGCGGAACACGTCCTGGAACATCAGCAGCAGGCCGAAGGTGAGGAGCAATTGATAGCTCTCGTCCCGCCGGTAGACCGTGCGCAGGATGCGTTCCACCGGCAGGCCGACGAGGCCGATCGCCAGCCCCGCGAGGATGAGCACCGGCAGCACCGTCCAGGCTGGAAAACCGGCGGCCGAGGCGAGGCCGACGGCCGTGATGCCGAAATAGGCGCCCAGTGCGTAGAACGAGCCGCAAGCGAGGTTGATGACCTTCTGCACGCCGAACACCAGCTGGAGCCCGGCGGCCACGAGGAAGAGAATGGCGGCGTGAAACACGCCGCCGAGGAGGACGTCGAGGAAGACGGTCACGCGGCGCTCCTCACACGGGAAGCTTGGAGGTCTTGAGCCATTCCCAGAAGTCCACGCCCGGCGGCTTCTGGAGCTGATCGGCGGTGAAGCTGTCCACCGTCTTCAGCGTCGGGAAATCGTAGGAGTTCTGGTTGGTGGAAAGGCCCTGGTAGAAGGTCTGCTCCGCGATCTTGTCGGCGCGGAACTGCCCCGGCCCCCCCAGGCTCTCGATCTTCTGCTTGGGGATGGATTCGATGATCTCCGTGAGCTTCGGCCAGCGCCCCGTGGCCTTGGCCGCGGCTTCGACGCCCGCCTTGTATGCGGCCAGGGCGAAATAGGCGCGGTCGGCCTCCCAGCTCGGAGCCTCCTTGTACCGGCCCATGTAGTCTTCCACGAACGCCTTCTGGAGCGGGGAGGCATTGGGCAGCGCGAAGTAGAGCGTGTTGTGCCCGAACACGATGTTCTCGGGCATGAACTCCTTCTTCAGCTGGTTGATCTGCCAGCCGGCGGCGGGCAAAGCGAGGTTCACGCCCTCGAACAGGCCGGCGGCGGAGCCCTGCTTCATGAAGACGGGCAGGTCGGCGAACAGCATCGACGAGAAGATGAAGTCGGGTTTGGCCGCCTTCAGCGCTGCGACGTGGGACGTGAGGTCCATGGTGCCGACCTTCGGCCACTGCTCGGCCACCACCTCCACTTCCACGCCGGCGCGCTTGAGGATCTGCTGGAAAGCCTCCCAGTTGTTGCGGCCGTAGGAATAGTCCGGGTTGATGCCGGCAATGCGCTTGATCTTGCCCTTGAAGTATTTGATCGAGAGCAGGGAGGCCATTACGGCCTCGCATTCATTGTCGGTGGAGCGGAAGACGTACTGCGACTTGGGCATCGCCTCCTTCACGCCGTCCTGCGTGGTGCCGTCCCACATGATGAGGAGCGCCTGCTCCTCCTCCGCCACGGGCGCGACGCCCAGCGACACGCCGGTGGAGATGAGGCCCTGGACGCAATCCACCTTCTCCTGCAGCACTAGGCGGCGGAAGCGCTCGATCGTGTCCTTGGGAGAAGTTTCCTCTTCGATGACGAGCTCGATGGGGCGCCCGGCGATGCCGCCGTCCTTGTTCATGCGCTCCGTCGCCCACTGCACCGCGCGGATGCCGCATTCGCCCACCGTGCCCATGGCCCCGGAGCGCGGCGCGAGAATGCCGATGCGAACCGGCTTCGACTGGGCGATGGCGGGGGAAAAGATCCCCGGAGCGGCGGCAGCGAGACCGGCAGCACCGATCCCCCGCATCAAAGTGCGGCGAGAAATGTTCATTGGCGTCCTCCCCTAGGCGGGTCTCGTGCCCGCCTTCGTGAACTGACATATCATAGATATGCCAAAAGAATGTCTGCAAGAAGCTTTTTTGATCTGGATCATTTTTAAGGAAGAATGGTTGGAAAAATTGAATTGAATCAAACATTTAAATTGTTGAACTTTCGTCGCATTCGCGGAGCGGCAGGCCTTTGGCGGGGCCGGATCGGCGCCTTGCATATGATGTGTGGCTGACATATTAGTGGTGCATCCGCTGTCGCGGAGCATCCTTCCCCCGTCCGGGCGCGAGGGAGCTGGGGCGGGCGACGGCTCCCGGCACCGGCGCGTTCAGCAGCCGGGGTCTTCAGGAGCCGGCGCCTCCAGACGCGGCGCCGAGAGAATCAAGACAATGGCGCGCACCAACAGCGCGCAAGGGAGAGAGCGATGGAACTCACCTCGAGCCCCATGACGGATCGGCAGCGCAAATACCGCGCGACCTACCGCGAGCGTGTCACCGGCTGGTATAACGGATGGCTGCACATCGCCATCATCTACACGATCGGCTTCACCGCCCTCTACATCTATGTCTCGAACATGCACGCGATCCGCTGGTGGGAGTTTTTGACCATTCCCGTCGTGTTCCTGTTCTGCAATTTCTTCGAGTGGTGGCTGCACCGCTACGTGATGCACCGGCCGTCGAGCTTTCCGCTGTTCCGCGCGGTCTATAACCGCCACACGCTGATGCACCACCAGTTCTTCACCGAAGAAGAGATGCGCTTCGCCGGGCATCACGACTGGCGCGTCACCTTCTTCCCGCCCTACGCGCTGGTGACGTTCACGCTCATGTCCATTCCCGGCGCCATCGTGTTCGGGTGGCTGATCTCGCCGAACGTGGGCTGGCTGTTCATCGCCACCACCACCTCGGTCTACCTGCTCTACGAGTTCATGCACTTCACCACGCACATCGACGAAAACTGGTTCGTGCGGAACGTGCCCTTCATCAACACCAACCGCCGCCACCACGCCGCGCACCACAACCAGTCGCTCATGATGGAGCGCAACATGAACCTCACCTTCCCCATCATGGACTGGGCGTTCGGCACCTCGGATCTCAACCGCGGGCTCATCGGCCATCTCTTCAACGGCTATGACACCCGCCATCTGAAGACCGACATGCGCCGCACCGCGCGTACGCCGAAAGGCAAGGCAAGCCCGTCCGGCCACGTCGCTCCGGCGGAGTGAGGCGATGGCGTCGATCGAACCCAATATCGCCGGGCTCGCGATTTTCGCGGGCCTGTGGACCGCGGCCTGCATGGGTTTTCTGGTGCTCTCCGGCATGTTCCCGGCGAGCACCCGGCCGGCGGGGGCGCGACAGGCGGGGGGGCGCGCCCTCGTCCTGGTGAACTGCCTGCTGTGGCTCGCGCTGGCGGCTGCGGCGCTGGTCTATGGCTACGCCAACCTGCGCCTCACCAGCCTGATCGTCGTCGGCGGCCTCGTCCTGCTGTTCGCCCCGGCACCGTTCGATCTGCTGCCGACATCGTTCCGCGACGGCCGGCGGGGCCTTGCCGCCCTGGTCGCTCTCCAGGGCGCGGCGCTCGCCGTCTGGGCCGCGCTTCCCGGCGGCGGCGCACTCATCTGAAGGTCAGCGCCGGCGCAGTCCGGCCAGCAAGAGGGGACATCCCATGCCCACCCACATCAAGCTCATCCTCTCCCTCATCGTCCTCGCCGTGGCTGCGGCCGGCTATGCCTTCCAGGCAGCGCTGGGGCAGGAGGGACCCAAATATGCGGTCGCCTTCCTCGGCATCTTCATGGTCGTCGCCATGTGGGTGTTCCCCGAGGTGCAGCGCCGGCCGGGCGACAAGGTCTAGTCCGACAAGAAACAAGAAGGGGAAGAGGGGGCATGATCGCCATCATTTTCGAGGTGTGGCCGGCCGAGGGCCAGCGCGACACCTATCTCGATCTTGCCGCGCGCCTGCGCGTGGAACTGGAGAAGATGGACGGCTTCATCTCGGTAGAGCGGTTCGAGAGCCTTACCAATCCGGGCAAGATGCTCTCGCTCTCCATGTGGCGCGATGAGGAGGCGGTGAAGGCCTGGCGCAACCTCACCTCCCATCGCAAGACGCAGGCGGCGGGGCGGGCAGGGGTGTTCCGCGACTATCGCCTGCGCGTCGCTGCCGTGGTGCGCGACTATGGCATGTTCGAGCGCGACGAGGCGCCGGACGACAGCCGCGCTATGCACAAGCCGAAGGCCGCCGCGGCCGATCCCGCCTTCTGAGGCTCAGCGCAGCTCCGGCGGCCAGTCGAGGCCGGAGCGACCGGCCGGATCGGATGCCACCGCTGCGGCGGCGATCTCATCGTCGCTGAGGCCGGCCTCCCGCAGCACCTGCGCCGTGCAATCGCTGAGATCGAGCGGGTGGGCCTGCGCTGGAGTGCGCGAGAGGCGCGGGACGGCGGGCACGCGGTTCGGCCCGCTGTCCGGATGCCGGGCTGCGATGTGGGGATCACTCCACACCTCGTCCGGCGCCAGCACAGGCGCGACGCAGGCGTCCGTGCCGGTAAACAGGGCGGTCCAGTGATCGCGCGATTGTCCCGCGAAGGTCGCTTCCAGCGTCCGTTCGATTTCTGGCCACAGGTCGCGTCGCATGTGGTCCGGCGGTTCGCCGAGATCGAGACGCCGCCACAGTGTTTCAAAGAAGCCCCGCTCCAGCGCACCCACCGCGATGAAGCCGCCATCCGCGCAGCGATAGGAGCGATAGAACGGCGCGCCGCCACCCAGCAGTCCGTCGCCCCGTGCCGGCCAATGGGGTGTCTTCCAGAGCGGCCAGTGCATGGCCATCAGTGACAGCGCGCCGTCCACCATGGCGGCGTCGATCTTCTGGCCCTGTCCGGTTGTCTTGGCTTCGATCACCGCAGCGAGGATGCCCAGCGCGGCGATCAGGCTGCCGCCGGCGAAATCCGCGACGAGATTGAGCGGCGCCTCGGGCGGCCCATCCTTCGGTCCCATGGACCCGAGCACGCCGGCGAGCGCGAGATAGGTGATGTCGTGGCCCGCCTCCAGCGCGCGGGGGCCGTCCTGCCCAAAGCCGGTGAGCGAGCAGTAGACGAGCCGCGGGTTGAGCGCCGCCAGCGTCTCGTATCCCGCGCCGATCCGGTCGGCGACGCCGGGGCGGAAACCCTCGACCAGCACGTCGGCGGTCTTCACCAGCGCATGGAGCGCGGCACGGCCGGCGGGGGCTTTCAGGTCGAGGGAGATATGCCGCTTGCCGCGCGAGAATTCCGGGATGGCGACGCCGGCCCGTCCGCCGCCCACGACGATCACCTCCGCCCCGAAATCCGCCAGCAGCATGGTGCAATAGGGGCCGGGGGCAAGCCGCGAGAGATCGACGACACGGATGCCGGCGAGGGGACCGCGCGGGGCGGGGGAGGAGGCCTCCACCATCACAGCCCCCGCGCGATGACGATGCGCTGAACGTCGCTGGTGCCCTCATAAATCTGGCACACGCGCACATCGCGATAGATGCGTTCCACCGGGATGTCCGCGAGATAGCCGTAGCCGCCGAAGGTCTGGATGGCGGCCGAACACACCTGCTCCGCCATCTCGGAGGCGAACAGCTTCGCCATGGACGCCTCGGTGAGGCAGGGCAGGCCGGCCTCGCGCAGGGCGGCGGCGTGCAGCACCATCTGGCGCGCCGCCTCGATGCGGGTCGCCATGTCGGCGAGGCGGAAGGCGACGGCCTGATGCTCCATGATGGGCTTGCCGAAGGTCACGCGCTCCTTCGCATAGGTCCGGGCCGCCTCGAACGCGGCGCGCGCCATGCCCACGCATTGCGAGGCGATGCCGATGCGCCCGCCTTCAAGATTGGACAGCGCGATCTTCAACCCCTCGCCCTCGGCCCCGAGCCGGAGGTCGGCGGGAAGGCGCATGTCGTTGAAGGCGAGCTGGCAGGTGTCGGAGGAATGCTGGCCGAGCTTTTCCTCCACCCGCACCACCTCGTAGCCGGGCGTGTCGGTGGGCACGATGAAGGCGGAGATGCCCTTCTTGCCTGCGTCCGGGTCGGTCACGGCGAAGACGATGATGACATCGCCGTTCTTGCCGGAGGTGATGAACTGCTTGGCGCCGGAGAGCACATAATGGTCGCCGTCCCGCCGGGCGCGCGTGCGCAGGGCGGCGGCGTCCGATCCCGCCTGCGGCTCGGTGAGGGCGAAGCCGCCGATCCATTCGCCGCTCGCCAGCTTGGGCAGGAAGCGCTCCTTCTGCGCCTGCGTGCCGAACTTCACGATGGGCATGCAGCCGACGGAGGAATGCACGCTGACGATGGTGGAGCAGGCGCCGTCCGCCGCCGCGATCTCTTCCAGCGCGAGGGCATAGGAGACGAGATCGGTGGCGGAACCGCCATGGTCCTCGGGCACCAGCATGCCGAGGAAGCCGAGGGAGCCCAGCTCCTTCAGTTCCGCGCCGGGGAAGCGGTGCTCCCTGTCCCGTGCCGCGGCTCCGGGCGCGAGGCGTTCGGAGGCGAAGGCGCGTACCGCGTCGCGGATGGCAACCTGAGTTTCGGTGAGGATCATGGCAGGTTCCTCCGGTTCTTGTTGTTAGGTTTCCTTGGCGGTCTCTGCCTCAGCTCAGACGCTCGATGGCGACCGCCGTCGCCTCGCCGCCGCCGATGCAGAGCGAGGCGATGCCACGCTTGAGCCCGTAGCGCTCCAGCGCCGCCAGCAGCGTCACCATCACCCGAGCGCCAGATGCCCCGATGGGGTGGCCGAGGGCGCAGGCGCCGCCGTGGACGTTCACCTTGTCCTCCGGCAGGCCGAGATCACGCATGGCGGCCATGGGCACCACGGCGAACGCCTCGTTGATCTCGAACAGGTCCACGTCCTTGAGATCCCAGCCGGTCTTCCCGGCGAGCTTCTGAACCGCGCCGATGGGAGCCGTGGTGAAAAGGTTCGGTGCCTGGGCGTGGGTGGAGTGGCCGACGATGGCGGCAAGCGGCGTGAGGCCGCGCTTCTCCGCTTCGGAGCGGCGCATGAGCACGAGAGCCGCCGCGCCGTCGGAGATGGAAGAGGAGTTCGCCGCCGTCACCGTGCCGCCGTCGCGGAAGGCGGGCTTCAGAGTCGGGATCTTGTCCAGCTTCGCCTTGGGCGGCTGCTCGTCTGATGTCACCACGCGCTCGGTCTTGCCGGCTTTCACGGTGACGGGGGTGATCTCCTTGTCGAAGGCGCCCCCGGCCATGGCCTTCTGCGCCTTGGTGAGGGAGGCGATGGCGAAGGCGTCCTGTGCCTCGCGGGTGAACTGGTAGGCCTCGGCGCATTCCTCGGCGAAGGTGCCCATGAGGCGGCCCTTGTCGTAGGCATCTTCAAGGCCGTCGAAGAACATGTGGTCGATGACCCTGCCGTGCCCCATGCGGTAGCCGCCACGGGCGCGGTCCAGCAGATAGGGGGCGTTGGTCATGCTCTCCATGCCACCCGCAACCGCGACGGAGGCCGAGCCGGCGGCGAGGAGGTCATGGGCGAACATGGCCGCCTTCATGCCGGAACCGCACATCTTGTTGACGGTGGTGGCGCCGGTGGAGAGCGGAAGGCCCGCGCCCAGCGCGGCCTGGCGGGCCGGAGCCTGGCCGAGGCCGGCCGGCAGCACGCAGCCGAACACCACTTCCTCCACCTGATCCGGCGCGAGGCCGGCGCGGGCGAGGGCGGCGCCGATGGCCGCGGAGCCGAGCGCGGGCGCAGCCACATCCTTGAGGTCGCCCTGGAAGCCGCCCATGGGCGTGCGGGCGGTGCCGACGATGACGATGGGGTCGGAAGCCGTCATGTTGCGTGTCTCCGGTCGCGGGAGGAAGTCGTCAGCGGTGAGGGCTCAGCGCGGCGCCATCCGCAGCGCGCCGTCGAGGCGGATGACCTCGCCGTTCAGCATGTTGTTCTCGCAGATGTGCTTGACGAGGGCGGCGTATTCGGACGGCCGTCCGAGGCGCGAGGGGAAGGGCACGCTCTTGCCCAGGCTGTCCTGCACGTCCTGCGGCAGGCCGGCCATCATCGGCGTCTCGAAGATGCCGGGGGCGATGGTGACGACGCGGATGCCGAACCGCGCCAGCTCTCGCGCTACCGGCAGGGTGAGCGCTGCAACACCGCCCTTGGAGGCGGCATAGGCGGCCTGGCCGATCTGCCCATCGAAGGCGGCGACGGAGGCGGTGTTGACGATGACGCCACGCTCGCCCTCGGCGTCCGGCGCCTCTTTCACCATGGCGTCGGCGGCGAGCCGCAGCATGTTGAAGGTGCCGATGAGGTTGACGGTGATGCCGCGCACGAAGCTTTCGAGCCGGTGCGGGCCATCGCGGCCGACCACCTTCTCGCCGGGGGCGACGCCGGCGCAATTCACGAGACCGTGAACGTGGCCGAAGCTGTCGAGGGCGAGCTGCACGGCGGCCTTGCCATCGGCCTCGTTGCTTACGTCTGCGCGCTGGAAGCGGGCGGCGTCGCCGAGTTCGGCGGCCATGGCGGCGCCGGCATCGGCGTTGATGTCGACGAGGACCACGCGGCCCCCATTGTCCACCACCATTCGCGACACCGCCGCGCCCAGGCCCGAGCCGCCGCCGGTGACGAGAAAGACGCGCCCTTCAATCTTCATGGTGCCCCTCCCAGGGAGACATGCCGCCGCTTTGGCGGCCGTTGCCTCTCGTCTAGCAGAAAAGCCGAGTGACATTCGATGACGCTAGCGATCTATTCAGGTGAGCGTTTTTGCCATTCGGGAGCGTGCCTTGGAACGGCGCATGATCTCCGGGACTTTCGTGGAAGATGCCCTGGGCTGCCTGACGGCGCGGGGTATCGACGCCGGCCCGGTGCTGGCGCGGGCGGGGCTCGCGCTGCCGGTGACGGAGGCTGTCTCGGCCGAGCAGTATGGGGCGCTGTGGACGGCTGCCGCCGAGGCGCTGGACGACGAGTTCTTCGGCCTCGCCGCCCGCCCCATGCGCTGCGGCAGCTTCACCCTGCTCTGCCATGCACTGATGGGCGCACAGACGCTGGAACAGGCGCTGCGGCGGGCGCTGCGCTTCCTGCGGGTGGTGCTGGATGACCCGAGCGGCGAGCTTGTCGTCGGCGACGGCCTCGCGTCCGTCGTACTCTCGGACAAGGGCGCCGCGCGCTCGGCCTTCGCCTACCGCACCTACTGGATCATCCTTCATGGCATCACCTGCTGGCTGGTCGGCCGGCGCATTCCGATCCGGCAGGTGGATTTCCGCTGCGGTCCGCCGGAGCATGGGGCGGACTATCGCCTGTTCTTCGGCGCGCCCGTGCGGTTTGACGCGCCGGAGAGCCGGCTCGCCTTCGATGCGGCCTTCCTGAAGCTGCCGGCCCACCGCAGCGAGCGGGCGCTGCGGGACTTCCTGCGCGGTGCGCCGGCCAACATCCTCGTGCGCTACCGGCACGACGAAGGGCTAGCCGCCCGTGTCCGCGCCCGGCTCCGGGAGCAGTCGGCCACGGTGTGGCCGTCGTTCGACGAACTCGCCCGACAGTTGCGCCTCCCGGCCTCCACCCTGCGGCGGCGGCTGGCGGAGGAGGGGGCCGCCTATCGCGACATCAAGGACGAACTGCGCCGGCTGCGGGCCGAGGATCTGCTGCGAGGCACCGACCGGCCCGTGGGCGAGATCGCGGCGGAGCTTGGCTTTTCCGAGCCAAGCGCCTTCCATCGCGCGTTCCGCAAGTGGACGGATCTGAGCCCGGGTGCCTTCCGCCGCGCCGGGGCCTGAGGGAGAGCGGCGTTCCGCCATTTGACGGCGGGGCGGCGGCTGACTACCTGTGCGCAGTCTATGCCCGTGCGGCGCCATCCGGGGCGTCCTGCCGGGCGACCGTGGAGACACCTGTTGTCGATCATTGCCAGCATCCGCAAGACCCTCGTCCCGATCCACCGGGAGGGCTATCCGTTCATCGCCATCGCGGTGGTGATCGCGCTCGTGCTGTTCATGTTCTCCACCTTCTTCGGCATGATCGGCTTCGGCCTCGCCATCTGGACGGCGCTGTTCTTCCGGGATCCCGAGCGGGTGACGCCGGTGCGCGAGGGCCTCGTCATCGCGCCAGCGGACGGGCGGGTGTCGCAGGTGGGGCTGGCGCGGCCGCCGCGGGAGCTGGACCTCTCCGACGATCCGCTGCTGCGCGTCTCCATCTTCATGAACGTGTTCAACGTCCACGTGAACCGCGCGCCGGTGACGGGACGCATTGAGCGCATCGCCTACAAGCCGGGCCTCTTCCTCAACGCCGACCTCGACAAGGCGAGCGAGGACAATGAGCGCAACGGCCTCATCATCTCCACGCCCTACTGCCGGGTGGGCTGCGTGCAGATCGCCGGCCTCGTGGCGCGCCGCATCGTGTCGTTCGTGCGCGAGGGCGAATCCATCGGTTCCGGCGAGCGCTTCGGCCTGATCCGCTTCGGCTCTCGCGTGGACGTCTATCTGCCCGTCGGCTCGCGCGTGCTGGTCAGCGAAGGGCAGTTGACGGTGGCGGGCGAGACGGTCCTGTGCGATCTCTCCCAGCCGCAGCAGCGCGAGACCGCCTATCGGGTGAGCTGATGGAAACCCCCTTTCCCCCGTTCGATCCTGAAGGCCGGCCCCGGCCGCGCCTCGGCGGCAGCATCGGCAAGGTGCCGATCCGCGTGCTCCTGCCCAATCTTGTGACGTTGCTCGCGCTGTGCTCCGGCCTCACCGCCGTGCGGCTCGCCATCGAGGAGCGGATCGAACTGGCGCTGGCGGCCATCGTGTTCGCGGCCATCCTCGACGGGGTGGACGGGCGGCTGGCGCGGGCGCTGAAGGGCACCTCGCGGTTCGGCGCGGAGCTGGACAGCCTCGCGGACTTCGTCAACTTCGGCTGCGTGCCGGCGCTGATGCTCTATTTCTGGGGCCTCAACGAAGCCGGTTCGTTCGGCTGGATCGCCGCGCTGGCCTATGCCATCTGCGCGGCCCTGCGCCTCGCCCGTTTCAACGTGATGCTGGACGATCCGAACAAGCCGCCCTTCGCCGGCGACTATTTCACCGGCATTCCGGCCCCGGCGGGCGCCATCACGGTGCTGCTGCCGATCTATCTGGAACTGATCGGCCTGCCGCACGGGCGGGTGAGCGCCATCATCGCCCTCGTCTATTGCCTCGCCATCGCTTTCCTCATGATCTCCACGGTTCCGGCCTGGTCCGGCAAGACGCTGGGGCGGCGGGTGCGGCGGGACATGGTGCTGCCGCTGTTCGTGGCGGTGGCGATCTATTTCGCGCTGCTGGCGAGCTATCCATGGGTGGTGCTTTCGGTCTGCACCATGCTGTATCTGGCTCTCCTGCCTGTCTCGACCCTGCGCTACAGGCGCCAGATGAAGGCCTGGAAGGCCGAGCGTGCCGCTGCGGCGCCGGTCCCCTCCGAAGTTTTGCCCTCCTGATCTCTACGCGATGGCGGCATGGCGCCTCGCTGGGCAAGCCTTGCCGAAGCGTTGCGCATTGAATTGCATACAATACGCACGAAGTTGATTAAATTATGGTCATAAACGTGGGGCGACCCTCAGCGTTGTAGGGCGTTGGTTTGACATAAATATCTAATAAATAATGACATTTAAAAAACTGTATGCAATTGGCACGCAGCTTGAATGGCATTTGGCGACCGCCACCACAGGGACGTCGCCGATGAACCGCCGCGAATTCATGAAGTCCGCCTCAGCCACTGCTGTTGCTACCGGCACGGGCGTTGCCGCCCCGGCGGTATTTTCCCCGGCGAAGGCGCAGGCCCGGAACGAAACGCTGCTGATCGTCTCCGAGAGCGGTCCCAACAATCTCGACATTCACGGTGTCGGCACCAACGTGCCTGGCTACGAGGCGAGCTGGAACACCTATGACCGGCTCATCACCCACGAGATGACCGAGAAGGACGGCGTGCGCTACTATGACCGCGACAAGCTCAAGGGTGAGCTTGCCGAGGACATGAACATCGGCGACATGTCCGTCACCTTCAAGCTGAAGAAGAACGCGACCTTCCAGGACGGCAGCCCCGTCACCGCCAAGGACGTGAAGTGGTCGCTGGATCGCGCCGTCTCCGTGGGCGGCTTCCCGACCTTCCAGATGAAGGCCGGCTCGCTGGAGAAGCCCGAGCAGTTCGTGGTGGTGGACGACCACACCGTGCGCGTGGACTTCCTGCGCAAGGATCGACTGACCATCCCCGACCTCGCCGTCATCGTGCCGTGCGTCATCAATTCCGAGCTGGTGAAGAAGAACGCTACCGAGAAGGACCCCTGGGGCCTCGAATACACCAAGCAGAACACGGCCGGCTCCGGCGCCTATCGCGTCACCAAGTGGACGCCCGGCACCGAGGTCATCTTCGAGCGCTTCGACGATTGGAAGGGTGGCCCGCTGCCCAAGATCAAGCGCGTGATCTGGCGCATGGTGCCCTCCGCCGGCAACCGCCGGGCGCTCCTGGAGCGCGGCGACGCGGACATCTCCTATGATCTGCCCAACAAGGATTTCGTTGAGCTGAAGCAGGCCGGCAAGCTCAACATCACGTCGGTGCCGTACTCCAACGGCGTGCAGTACATCGGCATGAACGTGAAGAACCCGCCCTTCGACAATCCGAAGGTGCGCGAGGCTGTCGCCTACGCCATTCCCTACGAGAAGATCATGGAGGCCGTGCTCTATGGTCTCGGCAAGCCCATGTTCGGCGCGCCAGCCGATGCCGTCACAAAGGTCGCCTGGCCGCAGCCCACCAAGTTCAAGACCGACCTCGCCAAGGCCAAGCAGCTGATGGCCGAGGCGGGCTATGCCGGCGGTATCGACACCACGCTCTCCTTCGACCTCGGCTTCGCCGGCGTCAACGAGCCCATCTGCGTGCTGCTGCAGGAAAATCTGGCGCAGATCGGCATCAAGACCACCATCAACAAGATCCCCGGCGCCAACTGGCGCACGGAGCTGAACAAGAAGGTTCTGCCGCTCTACACCAACGTGTTCTCGGGCTGGCTCGACTATCCGGAATACTTTTTCTTCTGGTGCTACCACGGCTCCAATTCGGTCTTCAACACCATGAGCTATCAGTCGGCGGCCATGGACACCTTCATCGACGGCGCCCGCGCAGCGGCGGCGAGCGGCGACAAAGCGGCTTACGATACGGACGTGAAGGGCATGGTGGACCTCGCCTTCGCCGACGTGCCACGCATTCCGCTCTACCAGCCGTTCGTCAACGTCGCGATGCAGAAGAACATCACCGGCTACGAATACTGGTTCCACCGCCGGCTCGACTATCGCGCCTTCCAGAAGGGCTGAGGCATCCCTCTTCCTCTTCAGGGAGGAAGCGGCGTGAGGGGTGGCGCCGGGGGCGGAAGCCGGCGCCTGGGTTCTCCCGGATGCCGGCATCGGTGCTGCCCCTCACACCACAAGCCGGCGCCCCGCCGGAGACGAGAAAAGCTGCGGCGCCCGATGGCCCCGCAGCGCGGTTCGCACACAGGGATATCGCCATGCTGAAGCTCCTAGGCAGTCGTCTCGTCACAGCCGTGCCCAGCCTGATCGGCGTGGTGATCGTGACCTTCCTGCTCACCCGCGTGCTGCCCGGCGACACGGCAGCCTATTTCGCAGGCCCTGCCGCGACGCCGCAGGCCATCGCCGAGATCCGCACCAAGCTGGGCCTCGACAAGCCCTTGCCGGTTCAGTTCGCCGATTATGTCTCGGCGCTGGCGAAGGGCGACCTCGGCTCCTCGCTTTCCACCGGCCAGCCGGTCGCCACCGAGATCGCAGCTCGCCTCCCGGCCTCGGCCGAACTGACGCTCGCGGGGCTGGTGCTGGCGCTGCTGATCGCGGTGCCGTTCGGCATCATGGCGGCGGTGCGACAGGGATCATGGATCGACCACGCCTGCCGCATCATCACCACCGCCGGCGTCTCGCTGCCGGTGTTCTTCACCGGGCTTTTGCTGGTCTATGTCTTCTACTTCAAGCTGGGATGGGCGCCGGCGCCGCTGGGGCGGCTCGACGTGTTCTTCTCGGCGCCAGAGACGGTGACGGGCTTCTACCTCATCGACAGCCTGATCGCGCGCGACTTCGAGACCTTCCGCGCCGCGCTGGCGCAACTGGCGGTGCCCGCCATCACGCTGGCCATCTTCGCCCTCGCGCCCATCGCCCGCATGACGCGCGCCTCCATGCTGGCGGTGCTCTCCTCGGAATTCGTGCGCACGGCGAAGGCGGCGGGCCTGACGGACTACACCGTCATCATCACCTACGCCTTCCGCAATGCCATGCTGCCGGTGGTGACGACGCTGGGCATGGTGTTCTCCTTCCTCCTGGGCGCCAACGTGCTGGTGGAGAAGGTGTTCGCCTGGCCGGGCATCGGCTCCTATGCGGTCGAGGCGCTCATCACCTCGGACTACGCGCCGGTGCAGGGCTTCGTGCTCGCCATGGCGATCCTCTACGTCATCCTCAACCTCCTGATCGACCTTGCCTATGGCATTATCGATCCCCGCGCGCGGAGCGAAGCATGACCCTCGCCACGGCCGACACCCAGAAGGCCCCGGGCGGCCTTGCCGCCACGCTCGCCCACGCCCGCTACGTAATCTCGGATAACCCGGTCACGGGCATCGCCTTCGGCATGTTCCTGGTGCTGGTGGTGTGCGCAGCGCTCGGGCCGTTCATCGTGCCCTATGACCCGCTGGCCTCCGACACGGCCGCCGCGTTGCAGCCGCCCTCGGCGGCGCACTGGTTCGGCACCGACAACCTCGGCCGGGATATTTTCTCCCGCGTGGTGGTAGCGAGCCGGCTGGACATGGCCATCGCCATCTTCTCGGTGGCGCTGGTGTTCGCGGTGGGCGGCATCGCCGGCATCGCTTCCGGCTTCTTCGGCGGCTGGACGGACCGGATCATTGGCCGCATCTCCGACACCATCATGGCCTTCCCGCTGTTCGTGCTGGCCATGGGCATCGTTGCGGCGCTGGGCAACACGGTGACGAACATCGTCATCGCCACCGCCATCATCAACTTCCCGCTCTATGTGCGCGTGGCGAAATCCGAAGCCGCCATCCGCCGCAATGCCGGCTACGTGCAGGCGGCGCGGCTCACCGGCAATTCGGAATGGCGCATCCTGCTGACGACGATCCTGCCCAACATCCTGCCCATCATGATGGTGCAGATGTCGCTCACCATGGGCTACGCCATTCTCAACGCCGCCGGCCTCTCCTTCATCGGCCTTGGCGTGCGCCCGCCGACGCCGGAGTGGGGCATCATGGTGGCCGAAGGCTCGGCCTACATCGTCTCCGGCGAATGGTGGATCGCGCTGTTCCCCGGCCTTGCGCTCATGTTCGCGGTCTTCTGCTTCAACCTCCTGGGCGACGGTCTGCGCGACATCGTCGATCCCCAGCGCCGCACCTGATGGAGGCCGCCATGCATGGAGTTGTGGACGTGAAGGACCACGCCGCCAAGTCCTCCGAAACGCCGAGCGGCCCGCTGCTTCAGGTACGCGATCTCACCGTCGAGTTCGCCACCCGCCGCGGCATCGTCACGGCGGTGAGCAAGGTGGATCTCACCCTCGGCAAGGGCGAGACGCTCGGCATCGTGGGGGAATCGGGCTCGGGCAAGTCCGTCACCTCCTACACGGTGATGCGCATCCTCGACCGCGCCGGCCGCATCGCGGAAGGCTCCATCACCTTCTCCGGCATCGACGTCGCCCATGCGCCCGAGAGCGAGATGCGCGACCTGCGCGGCCGCGAAATGTCGATGATCTTCCAGAACCCGCGGGCGGCGCTGAACCCGATCCGCACCGTGGGCGCGCAGATCGGCGACGTGCTGCTCCAGCATGTGCAGGCCGACCCGCGGAACGTGAAGCACAAGGTCATCGACATCCTCAAGCAGGTGCGCATCGCCCGCCCCGAGGATCGCTACCACGCCTATCCGTTCGAGCTGTCCGGCGGCATGTGCCAGCGCATCGTCATCGCGCTGGCACTCGCCTGCCGGCCGCAGCTGATGATCGCGGACGAGCCCACCACGGGCCTCGACGTGACCACCCAGAAGGCGGTGATGGACCTCGTGACGGAGCTGACGCGCGAGCGCGGCATGTCCACCATCCTCATCACCCACGACCTCGGCCTCGCCGCCGCCTATTGCGATACGGTGATGGTGATGGAGAAGGGCAAGGTGGTGGAGACGGCGCCCGCCGAGCGCATCTTCCGCGATCCCCAGCACCCCTACACCCGCAAGCTCATGCGTGCGACGCCCCGCCCGGGCATCACGCTGAAGGACCTTCTCCCGGAGGGCGAGGCGCCGGCCACTACGGCAGCAAAGCCGGCGCCGGCGACTGGTGCCGGTGAAACCTTGCTCACCGTGGAAAACCTCGTCCGCGAATATCCCCGCCAGGGCGCCCCCTCGGCCTTCCTCGCCAAGCTCAAGGGCAAGCCCCTGACGCCGGAGGAGACCATCTTCCGTGCCGTGGACGGCATCTCCTTCGAGGTGAAGCGCGGCGAGAGCGTCGGCCTCGTGGGCGAAAGCGGCTGCGGCAAGTCCACCACCTCCACCATGGTGATGCGCCTCATCGATCCCACGGCGGGCAAGATCACCTTCGCCAGCGAGGACATCGGCGCCATCCCGGCCAAGGATTTCGCCCACCACCCCATGCGCAAGCGCATCCAGATGGTGTTCCAGGACCCGACCGAGAGCCTCAATCCCCGCTTCAGCGCCTCCCGGGCCATTGCCGATCCGCTGCTGCGCATGGGCGGTTATTCCGGCGGCGCGAGGCTCAATGCCCGCGTGGCGGAACTCGCCGAGATGGTGGGCCTGCCGCAGAACCTGCTGGAGCGTTTCCCGCACCAGCTTTCCGGTGGCCAGAAGGCCCGCATCGGCATCGCACGTGCCATCGCCCTCGATCCCGATCTCGTCATCCTCGACGAGCCGACGGCGGCGCTGGACGTGTCGGTGCAGGCCGTGGTCCTGAACCTGCTGGAGGAACTGAAGCAGAGGCTCGGCATGAGCTATCTCTTCGTCTCCCACGACCTCCAGGTGGTGGGCCTTCTGTGCGACCGGGTGATCGTTATGCGGCAAGGCCGGATCGTGGAGGAGGGCACCGCGCAGGCGGTTCTGGAAGCACCCAAGGACGCCTATACCCGCGAACTGATCGCCGCCATTCCCCATCCCCCGGTCTGAGGCAAACCATGGCCAGCGAAACCACCCTGCCCAAGGTCGAGGATGCCGCCCTCGTGCAACTTCTCGACGGGGCGCTCTCCGCCCACGGCATCACCGCGCGCCCCGAATGGCGCACGGAGGCGCTTGCCTATCTGCGCAGCATCGCCGATGCAGCGACCCTAGTCCGGAGCCTGGACCTCGGCGACGCCGAGGAGCCGGCCCCCGTGTATCGTCCGTGAGGTGGTCATGAACGCGCCCGTCCCCGTTCCCGACGCCACCCGCCTCGCCGGCGCGACCGCCGCCGAGATCGCAGCCGCCGTTGCTTCCGGCACCGTCACCGCGCGCGCCGTCATCGAGGCGACGCTGGCCCGCATTGCGGCGCTTGATCCGGCCATCAACGCCTTCACCGATCTCACGGCGGAGCGCGCCCGCGCCCAGGCGGACGGGATCGACGCCGCCCGCGCCGCCGGCAAACCGCTGGGCCCGCTCGCCGGCGTGCCGTTCGCGGTGAAGAACCTGTTCGACATCGCCGGCCTGCCCACCCGCGCCGGCTCCAAGATCAACCGGGATCGTGCCCCGTCCGCTCAGGATTCCTTCCTGGTGGAGAAGCTGGAGGCGGCCGGCGCCATCCTTGTCGGCGGGCTCAACATGGGCGAATACGCCTATGACTTCACCGGCGAGAACGTCCATGACGGCGCCTCGCGCAACCCGCACGATCTCACCCGCATGTCGGGGGGCTCCTCCGGTGGTTCCGGGGCGGCGGTGGCGGCGGCCATGGTGCCGCTCGCGCTCGGCTCCGACACCAACGGCTCCATCCGCGTGCCGTCCTCTTTGTGCGGCACGTTCGGGCTGAAGCCCACCTATGGCCGGCTGGGGCGGGGCGGCAGCTTTCCCTTCGTGACGGCTCTGGACCACCTCGGGCCGCTCGCCCGCTCGGTCGCCGATCTCGCGCTCTCCTATGACGCCATGCAGGGCGAGGACGCCCGCGATCCCGGCCAGACGTCGCGCCCCTTCGAGCCTGTGTCCGGGGTGATCGGGGAGGGGATCGGCGGGCTGCGCATCGCCATCGCCGGGGGCTGGTTCCGCGCCAAGGCGCATCCGGAAGCGTTCGCCGCCGTGGACAAGGTGGCGGCTGCGCTCGGTGCACGCGACATGGTGGACATCCCCGACGCCGCCCGCGCCCGCGCCTCGGCCTACATCATCACCGCGGCCGAAGGGGCGAGCCTCCACGCCCGGCGCCTCGCCGTGCGGGCGGAGGATTTTGATCCCGCCGTGCGCGACCGGTTGCTGGCCGGCCTCGCCATTCCCGCCTCGTGGGTCGATGCCGCCCAGCGCTTCCGCCGGCACTTCCGGGGTGAGATGCTGAAGCTGTTCGAGACTCACGACGTGCTCCTCGCCCCCGCCACGCCCTGTCGGGCGCCGAAGCTGGGGCAGAAGACCTTCGTGCTCGATGGCGAAGAGATGCTGGTGCGGCCGAACCTCGGCCTGTTCACCCAGCCCATTTCCTTCATCGGCCTGCCCGTGGTGGCCGTGCCGGTGCGGGTGAATGTGGGTGACACACCTGAATTGCCCGTCGCCGTGCAGGTCATCGCGCCGCCGTGGCGGGAAGACATGGCATTGCGCGTGGCCGCGGAGCTGGAGCGGCAGGGCGTCGCCGCCGCCCCTGCGGCAGCTTTTTGAAGGAGGACCTGTTGGAAATCGACATTCCCGAGGTGAAGGCCGAGGTCGAAGAGGCGTTCGCGGCTTACGAGGCCGCGCTCGTCGGCAACGATGTGGAGACGCTGGAGGCCCTGTTTCAGGACGATCCGCGCACCATCCGCTTTGGCGGCGGCGAGAACCTCTACGGCATGGACGCCATTCGCGCCTTCCGCCGTGCCCGCTCGCCGGTGGGCCTCGCGCGCAACCTGGCGCAGACGGTCATCACCACGTACGGCCGGGACTTTGCCGTGGCATCCACCCTGTTCTACCGCGACAACGCGCCGGGCAAGGTGGGGCGCCAGCAGCAGACCTGGGTGCGGACCTCGCAAGGCTGGCGTGTGGTGGCCGCCCACGTCTCCATGATCGACGAGCCGACAGCATGACGCGCCGGCGTATGACTTGCCATCCACTTGCGACGTTTCACGGATTTCGCCGCAGGCGGGAATCCCGGTAAAATCGTGCACATGACCCTGTTCGCGCCACCCAGCATGAAGACGTCGGCCCCGACCCCGCGCGTGCGCAAGCGCCGGACGGTCGGTCGCCCCGTGACGCGCACCGAGGAACTGCGTCTGCAGATCGCCGACGACATCGTGCGCGGCCGCCTCGCACCCGGCACTGCGCTGGAAGAGGTCGATATCGCAAAGCGTTACGGCGTATCCCGCACGCCGGTGCGGGAGGCGTTGCGCGACCTTGCCGCGTCCGGCCTCGTGGAGGCGCGCCCCCATCGCAGCGCTTTGGTGGCCCAGCCGTCCCTCGAACGTCTGCGCGGCATGTTCGACGTGATGGCGGAGCTGGAAGCCCTGTGCGCCGGCCTGTGCGCGGTGAACATGACGCCGGCCGAACGGGCAGGGCTCGAATCCATCCACGCGGAGCTGGCCGACCTCACCCGGCGGGGTGACGAGGGCAGTTACACGGTCTTGAACGAGCGGTTCCACACAACGCTCTATGCCGGCAGCCACAACGACTACCTGACCGAACTGACGCTCGCCACCCGCGCCCGGCTGCAACCGTTCCGCCGCGCCCAGTTCCGCACCCTCGGCCGCCTTGCCCGTTCCTACGAGGAGCACGACCGGGTGGTGACCGCCATCCTGCGGGGCGACAAGGCGGAGGCGGCGCAGGCCATGCGCTCGCATATCCTCACGGTCGAGGACGCCTACGAGCGCTACGCCGAGACGGTGTGACGGAACGCGCCGACCTACTCCGCCGCGTCCACTTCAGTGAGGTTGTCGAGGCCCTGCACGATGTGCTGGGCGAGCGCATCCGCGAGCGGGGAGGGCTCATGGCGATTGCGCAAAAGCCCGATATCGCAAGGGGGTAGGGGCGGGTAGCCCTCCGACGCGCCGAGCACGCGCATGCCGGTGCGCAGCGCTGATTCCGGCAGCACGGACACCGCGAGACCGGAGAGAACCGCCGCGACCACGGCGCCGCAATTGGGGCTGGTGTAGAGGATGCGGTGCCCGCGACCGGCGCCGGCCAGCCGCGATACGGCGATCTCCCGCCACTGGCAGGTGGGCCGCCCCAAAGCCAGCGGCACCGGGGTTTCCAGATGCGCCGCATGGCGGGCGGAGGAGACCCACAGCAGGCGCTCGCGGCGGATCACATGGGCGTTGCGCGAGGTGATCTCGGTGGCGGTGATGATGGCGAGATCGATGGTGCCGGAGGCGATGTATTGCACCAGCTCGGCGGTCGGCTCGCAGATCACCGTGAGCTCGACGGACGGATGCGTGCGCGAAAATCGCGCCATGATATCAGGTAGATAGCGGTCCGCGTAATCGTCCGGCACCCCCAGGCACACCCGCCCCGAAAGCTCGGCGTCGGCGAAGCTGGAGACCGCTTCCATGTTCAGCTTCACGATGCGCCGGGCGTAGTCGAGGAGGCGTTCGCCGTCTTCGGTGAGGCGGGAGGCGCGGCCGTCGCGGACGAAGATGGGGCGGTCGACCCGCTCTTCCAGCCGCTTCATCTGCATGGAGACCGCCGACTGGGTCTTGTGGACCACCTCCGCCGCCTTCGTGAAACTGCCGGTTTCGGCAATGGCCACAAAGGTTCTCAGCTGGTCGGGGTCGAGCATGGCCGTCATCGTCGCGCTCCTGTGGGGCAGCCCTGCGCCAGCCGCATGGGCCGGCCGCCCCGTCGCCGCAATCATCACACAAAACGATACGAGAGATGAAAAACATTCGCTAGCGTGATTTGTGCGAAGCATCCAGAAAGGTCCTGCCGATTGGATGCGGCGCGAAATCGGGTGGTTTCACCGGGGTGTCAGGGCCAGTTTCAGGCCCGTTCAGCACATGCCGGGTGTGTTCAGACCATCACGGCCCCGGAAAGGAGGGTCGGCGGAGCGCATCCAGGCAACGGAGATGATGATGACGTACCATGGTGAAACCCGCAGGACCCCCTTCGCCCCCGCGGGCGAGCTGGTCGCCGCCTTGTGCCTCTCGGCCGTCGGCGCTGCCGTCAAGGGCCTGCGTCAGGTGCAGACCATCGGCCGCGTCATCGAGCGACGGCAGGTGATGGCCGAGATCGCCCATCTCGATGACCACATGCTGCGCGATATCGGGGTGACGCGGGCGGATGTGCGCGATGCCGTCTCCGCGCCGCTGTTCGAAGACCCGACCCAGCTTCTGGTGGTCCGCGCCAAGGAGCGCCGGGCCGCGGCGCGGCTTGCCGCCTGGCGCGGCTATCCGGCCGACTGAATACAGGAATCCGGCGGAAGCGCCCCTCGACTCCGCCGTGCCTCGACCCGCGCCGTCCGCAACCGGCGCGGGTCGATTTTTATCTGGCCATCAATTCATTGGGCTCAATTACTTGCCGCCGGAGAAGCGGTCCGCCGCGGGCTTGTCGCCATCGGCGCGGCCGAGGCGGGGGCGGTCGGGGGGCAGGGTCTCGGCTTCCTGCACAGTCTGCCCGTTCTGGGTGACCGCATTCATGCTCTGGGTGGCGGCCGCCATGGACGCTGCGGCCGAGCGCATGATGTTGAGCCAGAATTCCGGCACCGCATAAGCCTGCCGGCTCGCATCGGGCGCGCCGGGCTGGGTCGGCGGCGGGAAGGGCGGCGGAAAGCCCTGGGCGAACATCTGCGCGAAGAAGTTCTGGAACGGCAGCAGCGGCGCGGGCGGCGGCTCCGGCGGCTTCTCGCGGGTGGGCGGCACGCCGGCCTGCATCATGGTCTTGGACATGGCGTTCACCACGTCCTGCCATGCGTTGGCCGGATTGCGCTGGGGCGCAGGGGCCGGGGCGGCGCGCTGGAACATCATCTGGGCATAGGCATCCGCCCACGGATTGCCCGTGCTGTAGGACCGGCCGCCCTGTTCGGTGGCGGTGCTGGTGAAGGCCAGGAAGGCGTCGATCCAGGGATTGCCCGAGGAGATGGGCGCGATCTTCTGCTCGGTCTGCCCCGGCATCCGGCTGAGCATGGCGGCCAGCATCTGCTGCAGCGCGCCGGAAGCGGCGAGCGACTTGGCGAGCCCGCCCACCACCAGCGTGGCGTAGGTGGGCATCACCTGCTTCACCATGGCCATGCCGAGGCCGGTGGAGGAGGCGACGTGGGCGGCCACGGCGCGGCTGACCTCGGACGAGCCGAACACGGTATCAAGCGCCTCGGAGCCGGCGCGGGTCAGCTCGGCGGGGGGCGCGGGCTGCGAATAGAAGGCGCCATAGGGGCCGCTCGTCATCAGCGTCATCAACGCGGCAAGGGATTCGGGAGATTGCGAGGCCTGCTTGAACGCCTCCCCGAAGGCGGGCATCACCGCCTCGGCCACCTGCTGGGCCTGCTGCGCGGAAAGGCCGTACATGCGGCCGATATTCTCCATCGCCTGCCCGCCCTGGGCCGCGCGCAGCATCTCCACGAACTGATCCATACGCGAACTCCGTCGGATCGCGGGCGTGCGAGGGGAGAAGGCGTCCCGCTCCGGCTTCTGCCCGAAATCTTGGCAGCAAGCTTACGCCATCGTCCTGCCGAAATCACGAAATGGTTCGGTTCCGTTACGGGAATTGACAGGGGATGGTGGAAGCGATGCTTCCAGCTCGGATGACGGTACCGGGCGCTGGTCCCCCGGACAAGCGACACCGCAGGTGGAGCGCCGATCCGGGGGCCAGCGCAAGATTCCCGCGCAGCGGGCAATGCCTGAGAGCGCTGACGTTCGGAAGCGCCTTCGGCCGTCTTTTGCGCCCGGCCCCGGCTCGCAGTCCGCTGACGCTCCATGCGTCTGGGGCGCGAGATGGCTCGCCGCACCCGCCGGCCGCGCTTGGAGCCAAGGGTGTCCCCGTGCTCGAACAGCTGTTCCCTCTGCTTACCACTGTCATGCCCGGGATTGTCCCGGGGATCCACGTCGGGCCGCAGGCGCGATGTCTGGACGGGTGTTCCCGGCCCACCCACGGGATGGCCGGGACAAGCCCGGCCATGACGGCGGTGCCGGTCCGGATACACTGCCCCGACGCCTCTTTACCCGGACAAGCGGCGGCGCCCCCGCCCGATCAGCCCGAGAATTCGGTCTCGTGGGTGAGGATGTCCTGCGCCTCCGGGTTGAGCGGACGGGCACGGTGTTCGGGTTCGGTGAGGGGCTCCGGCTCCACCTTGGGACGGGTGAAGGGATCGGCACCGGCGAACAGGCCGTCCTGCATCTGCCGCTCCAGCCGGGCGCGGTCGCGCTCGCGCACGTCGGCGATGCGGGCTTCGGCGGCGCTCTCGCTCACGCCCAGCGCCTCCAGGGTGCGGGCGCCGAAGGAGAGGGCCGATTCGAGGGTCTCGCGCAGTTCGAAATCCACGCCGAGGCGCACCAGCTCCATGGAATGCACGCGATCGAAGCTGCGCACGAACAGGCGCGGTCCCTGGATGGAGGTGCGCACGATCTCGACGATGCGGTTGGCGTCTTCCTTGTTGTCCACGCAGATGCAGATGACCTCCATGGTCTCCGCCCCCGCGGCGCGCAGCACATCGAGCCTTGTGCCGTCGCCATAATAGATGTGCACGCCGAACCGGCCGGCGCTCTGGATCATCTCCACGTCCTTGTCGATGATCGTCACGCTCACGTCCTGTGCCAGAAGGCACTGGGACACGATCTGCCCGAACCGGCCGAAGCCGATGACCAGCACCGAGCCGTCGGCATCGGTGAAATCGTCGGCGGGCGGCTCCGGCGCCGGCGGGGTGAAGCGCGGCAGGAAGCGCGAGACGCCGGCGAACAGCAGGGGGCCGAGCACCATGGTGAGCGCCGCGAGGGCGATGAGCAGGTCCGTCTGCTCGGTGCGCAGGATGTTGTTGGCGAGGCCAAGCGGGAACAGCACGAAGGCGAATTCGCCCGCCGCCATCAGCGCCACCGAGGCGCGCAGGGAATCGCCGGGGGCGATGTTGTCGGCCCGGAACACCAGATAGACCACCACCGACTTGATGACCGCCACCGCCAGCGCACCCACCACGAGGCGCGGGATGTGGTGGAGGATCACGTCGATGTTCAGCGTCATGCCGATGCTCATGAAGAAGATGGCGAGCAGCAGGCCGCGGAAGGCATCCACATTGGCTTCGAGTTCGTGCCGGAAGGTGCTTTCCGAGAGCAGGAGGCCGGCGAGGAACGCGCCCATGGCCGCCGACATGCCGGCGATCTCCATCAGGCCAGCGGCGCCGAGCACCACCATCAGCGCCGCTGCCGTCATCGCTTCGCGCGCGCCGGAACGGGCCAGCACCCGGAACAGGGGATTGAGCAGGTAACGGCCGGCCACGACGATGACCGCGATGGCGCCCACCGCCATGCCAGCCTGCATCAGCGTGGCCTTCGGATCGTGGATCTCGGTCTCGCTGCCGGGGGCGAGCAGCGGCACCAGCGCCAGCAGCGGCACCACCGCGATGTCCTGGAACAGAAGAATGGAGAAGGTGCGCTGCCCGTAGGGACTGCCGAGGTCGCCGCGCTCGCCGACGAGCTGCAGGGCGATGGCGGTACCCGACACCGACAGCGCGAGGCCGGAGACCACCGCCGCCGCCACGCCGAAGCCGAGGCCGAAATAGGCCAGCAGCGCGAACGCCAGCGAGGTGAGCACCAGTTGCGCCGTGCCCAGCCCGAAGATGTAGTGCCCCATGGAGAGGAGGTGGGACGGCTTCAGCTCCAGTCCGACGAGGAACAGGAGCATGACCACACCCAGCTCGGCGACGGTGTGCACCACCGAGGGGTCGGCCACATTGAGTCCAATGGGGCCGATGGCGATGCCCACCAGGAGGTAGCCGACGATGGGTGAGAAACCGATGCGCTTGGCGACGAGGACCGCGATGACGGCGGCGCACATGAAGGCCAGCGCCCCACCGAACAAGGCGTGTTCATCGACTGGCATGCGCGACGTCCTCCCCCGGTCCCGATCCCTGACGGATCAGAACGCCTTCCGCAAGGGCTGCTTCCAAGCAACTTCGGCGCCACCCATCCCCAGTGGCCCCTGCTCTTCGCTCATGACGGGCGAGCGTGTCGAAACCATGCCGTCGACGCGGCGTGGTGGTGGCCGTCCGCCGAAGCGTGAAGACGGCCCACGACCTTACTTCAGGGCATCAAATCCCGGACCGAATCCGTTGAGGCTGAGCGGGACGCCGATGCCCTCTTCCGGGGTCTGGAAGATGATGAAGGTGGCGGTCTTGCCGGACTTGAGGCGGCCGACGAGGGTTTCGTCCATCACCACCTCGGCGACGCAGCCATTGGGCAGGCAGCGCACGAATCCGGCGCGGCCGATGTCCTGGTCGTCGATCTTGAGGCCGAGGCCGGCGGGCAGCAGCACGCCGAGCGGCGCCAGCACGCGCAGCAGGCGGCTCTTCTGGTCCGAGGTCTTCAGCACGATGACGGTGAGGCCGACATTGGGCCGGTCCTCCGCCTGCACCGACTGGAGCAGCACGCACTGCTCGCTCTGCGCGCCGGGCGGGGTGTCGCAGCGAATCTGCCATTCGCCGAACACCGACTTCACCACGCCCTGCGCCGCCGCCGGGGCCGCCGCCGAGAGCAGTGCGGCCACGAAGGTCCCGAGGAACAGCGCCAGCGCGCGCCCCCCGGCGCGAGGCGTCCGCGTGCCGGGCGTTTCGGCGCGATCGGTCTCAATGGCGGGAAAAGGTCGGAACGACAGGACCATCGCAAGCTCCGGCAGGGTCCGGCGGGGGAGGCCGGGCGATCCTGCCTTATCTGATTTCGTGAACCAATGCCTTAATGCCCAAGGCATCGCGTCAACAATGGGGCAGGACCCACTTTCCCCCGTCGGCATTCCGACCCGGCGCCCTTGCGTAAACCACGGACGGGGTGCGCGGTATTTTGTCTCTTGCGCCCCGTTTCAAACCCCGTGCGACTCGCTCGAGGAGGTGTGTGGGGCTGGCTAAAGTGGAGTTAGAACAATTGGTTACTAAAACGATCGGCGCGCCCTCCGGCGCCGGCCGGAGCGGGCTTGGACGTTTTGTCCAATTGGGCAAACCCCGGGCGATTGCAAGGCGCCCCCAATTGTGTTTGATGAATCTTAGGGAGAGTGCCTGCCCAAAAACAACGCAGTTGCATGCGGCTGCAGAACGCGGTCTCGCACTCGAATAAGGGCCCCGTGGCGCGCCCCTTCGGCGCACCGGCGGCAGGGAAATTTCCGGCGGTTCTCCGCCGGCCAGGGAGATGGGTAGAAGATGATGTCGCTCATTCGCACCGCGACCCGTATGCGCGATGCTGCCCTCGCCGTCGGCGCTTTCGCCGCGGTGATGTTCGCGAGCGCGGCGGCCCATGCCCAGATGGGCCAGCCGGCCCCGTGGCAGATCAATCTGCAGGACGCCGCCACCCCGGTGATGGAGAACATCCACACCTTCAACGTCCTGCTCATCAGCATCATCACCGCCATCGTGCTGTTCGTGCTGGTGCTGCTGGTGATCGTGGTGGTGCGGTTCAACGAGCGCGCCAATCCGGTGCCCTCCAAGACCAGCCACAACACCATGATCGAAGTGGCCTGGACGGTGGTGCCGGTGCTGATCCTGGTGGCCATCGCCATCCCCTCGTTCCGGCTGCTGCACCTGGAACTGAACATTCCCAAGCCCGACCTCACCGTGAAGGTGACGGGCCACCAGTGGTACTGGTCCTACGAATATCCGGACAATGGCGGCTTCGGCTTTGACTCCTACCTCGTCGCCGAGAAGGACCTGAAGCCCGGCCAGCCTCGCCTGCTCGCGGTGGACAACGAAGTCGTTGTTCCGATCAACAAGAACATCCGTATCCAGGTGACGGCGGCGGACGTGATCCACTCCTTCGCGGTGCCCTCCTTCGGCGTGAAGATCGACGCCATGCCGGGCCGCCTGAACGAGAGCTGGTTCAAGATCACCCGCGAGGGCGTCTATTACGGCCAGTGCTCCGAGCTGTGCGGCCGCGACCATGCCTTCATGCCCATCGCCGTGCGCGCCGTGAGCGAAGCCGACTTCAACGCCTGGGTCGCCCAGGCCAAGGCCAAGTTCGCTTCCGCCAGGGATGCCGAGGGCAAGTTCGCCGACGCCAGCACCCTCGAGGGTGCCGCGACCGCGCGCTGACGGTTTCGGGCCCGCTCTGGCGGGTCCTTGAGGTTTCCCCGCGCGGCGGACGGCCGGGCGGTTTCCAGGGTAGATGCGGCGCGGCGGGACGGGGCCGGCGCCGGGAACACGAGGAAAGCGGGAATGGCCACCGAGGCAGTCACCCACAGCCATCACGACGATCACGACACCCACGATGCGCACATCCCCACGGGCTGGAAGCGCTGGGTGTTCTCGACCAACCACAAGGACATCGGCGTGATGTACCTGATCTTCGCCATCGTGGCGGGGATCGTGGGCGGCGCCCTCTCCATCGCGATCCGCATGGAGCTGCAGCAGCCGGGTCTCCAGATCTTCAAGGATCCGCAGACCTTCAACGTCTTCACCACCGGCCACGGCCTCATCATGATCTTCTTCATGGTGATGCCCGCGCTCATCGGCGGTTACGGCAACTACTTCGCCCCGCTGATGATCGGCGCGCCGGACACCGCGTTCCCGCGCATCAACAACATCGCCTTCTGGCTGCTGCCGCCCGCGTTCATCCTCGCGCTCTCCTCGCTGTTCGTGGAAGGCGCGCCGGGCACCAACGGCTTCGGCGGCGGCTGGACCATCTATCCCCCGCTCTCGTCCAAGCTCGGTCATCCCGGCCCGGCCATGGATCTGCTGATCTTCTCGCTGCACCTTGCCGGCGCGTCGTCGCTGCTCGGCGCCATCAACCTCATCACCACCATCTTCAACATGCGCGCCCCGGGCATGACGCTGCACAAGATGCCGCTGTTCGCCTGGTCGCAGCTCATCACCGGCTTCCTGCTGCTGCTGTCGCTCCCCGTGCTGGCCGGCGCCATCACCATGCTGCTGACGGACCGCAACTTCGGCACTACCTTCTTCGACCCGGCCGGCGGCGGTGATCCGATCCTGTTCCAGCACCTCTTCTGGTTCTTCGGCCATCCCGAGGTGTACATCCTGATCCTGCCCGGCTTCGGGCTGATCTCCCACATCATCTCCACCTTCTCGCGCAAGCCCGTGTTCGGCTATCTCGGCATGGCCTACGCGATGGTCGCCATCGGCGTGGTGGGCTTCGTGGTGTGGGCGCACCACATGTATACGGTGGGCCTGTCCTCCTCGACCCAGTCCTACTTCGTCGCCGCGACCATGATCATCGCGGTGCCCACGGGCGTGAAGATCTTCTCGTGGATCGCTACCATGTGGGGCGGCTCCATCCAGTTCCGCACGCCCATGCTGTGGGCCATCGGCTTCATCTTCCTGTTCACCGTGGGCGGCGTCACCGGCGTGGTGCTCTCCAACGCCGGCATCGACCGCTCGCTGCACGACACCTATTACGTGGTGGCGCACTTCCACTACGTGCTGTCGCTCGGCGCCGTGTTCGCCATCTTCGCCGGCTGGTACTACTGGTTCCCGAAGATGTTCGGCTACATGATCCCGGAATTCTGGGGCAAGCTGCACTTCTGGGTCACCTTCGTCGGCGTGAACCTGGTGTTCTTCCCGCAGCACTTCCTGGGTCTCGCTGGCATGCCGCGCCGCTATGCGGACTATCCGGACGCGTTCGCCCACTGGAACTTCGTCTCCTCGATCGGTTCCTACATCTCCGGCGTCGCGGTGCTGATCTTCATCACCGGCACCACGCTCGCCTTCCTGCGCAAGGAGAAGGCGGGGGACAATCCGTGGGGCGAGGGTGCGACCACCCTGGAGTGGACCCTGCCGTCCCCGCCGCCCTACCACCAGTTCGAGGTCCTGCCCCGCATCAAGTGAGGCCGGAACCCAGGCTCCGGGGCCGCGGGCGACCGCGGCTCCCGCCGCCCTCCGGGGCGGGTGTTTCCGAAATGAAGTCTCGAACGTCGCGTTCAAGGATGTCCGGAGTTTGGAAATGAGTGACGAGCGTGCCAGCCTGACCGGACCCGACCCGTACGCCATGGCGTCGGGCGGCGTTATGGCGGGCGGGGCTGCGTCGGCCGGCGTCGCCGCCGCGGGCGAGGGCCTCGCCGCGCCGCGCGACTATTTCGAGCTCCTGAAGCCCCGCGTCATGTCGCTGGTGATCTTCACCGCGCTGGTCGGCCTCGTGCGTGCGCCGGGCGACGTGCACCCCGTCATTGCCTTCACCGCCTTGCTGTGCATCGCCGTGGGCGCGGGCGCCTCGGGCGCGCTCAACATGTGGTGGGACGCCGACATCGATGCCGTGATGACCCGCACGCGTGGCCGTCCGGTGCCCTCCGGCCGCGTCACAGGCCACGAGGCGCTGGCCTTCGGCCTCACCCTTTCGGCCTTCTCGGTGGTGGTGCTCGGCCTTCTGGTCAATGCGCTCGCCGGCGCCCTGCTCGCCTTCACCATCTTCTTCTACGTGGTGATCTACACCATGTGGCTGAAGCGCTCGACCTCGCAGAACATCGTCATCGGCGGTGCCGCCGGCGCCTTCCCGCCGCTGGTCGCCTGGGCCGCCGCCTCCGGCACGGTGTCGCTGGAGCCGGTGCTGCTGTTCGCCATCATCTTCTTCTGGACGCCGCCCCACTTCTGGGCGCTGGCGCTCTACCGGGCCGACGACTACGCCCGCGCCGGCGTGCCCATGCTGCCGGTGACGGCGGGGCCGGACGAAACCCGCCTCCAGATTCTCCTCTACACCCTGTTCCTGGTGCCGCTTGCCGCCAGCCCCGCTTTCCTCGGCTATGCCGGCCTCGCCTATGGCGCGGTCTCGGTGCTGGCCGGGGCCTGGATGATCGTCCTTGCGGTGCGCGTCTTCCGCGTCCGGCAGGGCGAGGCGGCGGTGAAGGCGGCCAAGGTCCTGTTTGGATTTTCCATCGTGTATCTGTTTGCATTGTTCGCGACGCTGCTCGGCGAGGCGGTCATTGGTGGCCTGCTGCGATGAGCGGTGAGAAGAAGGAAAAGCCGCGTCCTCCGCAGGAGGACGGTGTCGTGCTGACGCCCGAGCAGCTCAAGAGGCAGCGCGCGCGCAGCATCGCCATCGCCTCCGTGCTGGGGTTCCTGGCGCTGCTGTTCTACGTGGTGACGATCGTGAAGCTCGGTCCCAACGTGCTCAACCGCCCGCTCTAGTGCAGGGCAGGGGATCGGCGGAACGGGCAGGATCAGACGGAAGAGGGTCCGGGGGGCTCCGGACGCGAGGACGAGGAATGGCCGAGGCGAACGACAAGATGGCTGAGAGCGCTCCCCGCGCCGCCCGACACTGGGTGGTGGCGGCCGCGTGCGTCGGCTTCATCGCCGCCATGGTGGGCGTCACCTACGCCTCGGTGCCGCTCTACGCCATGTTCTGCTCGCTCACCGGCTTCGGCGGCGCCACCCGCGTCGGCTCGACGCCCACCGCTGCGCCGCTCGATCGCGAGATCACCATCCGCTTCGACGCCAACGTCTCGCCCGGCCTTCCGTGGGCCTTCGCGCCCGTGCAGCGGGAAATGACGGTGAAGATCGGCGCCACCAGCCTTGCCCATTACACGGCGCAGAACCGCTCCGCCGACGATACCCGCGCCAACGCCACCTACAACGTGTCGCCGCCCCAGGCCGGCGCCTATTTCGTGAAGCTGCAGTGCTTCTGCTTCGAGGAGCAGACGCTGGCCGGCCGCGAGAAGATGGACATGCCGGTGGTGTTCTACGTCGATCCGTCCATCGCCGACGACCCGGACCTGAAGACGCTGAAGGACATCACGTTGTCCTACACCTTCTTCCCGGCGAAGGCGGACAAGCCGCAGGTCCGCGCCAACGCGGACACGCTGGACAAGGTCCGCGCCGACGCGGAGGGCGCGCGAAAGCCGCTCTAGGCACAACGATCACCGCCCCGACCGGGGCATGACATTCGGGCGGCATCGCCGTCCAGAACGCAAACGGCCCCCCGGCGTGAAGCCGGGTGGGCTCGACGAGACTGGGAAAAGGGGAGGCCGGTTCGCCATGGCCGACATACACGTCAAGCACGATTACCACGTCGTCGACCCGAGCCCGTGGCCGATCATCGGCTCGGTCGCGGCGCTGATCCTCACCTCGGGCGCCGTGGTGTGGATGCACGGCGGCACCTCGCTCGTCATGATCGTCGGCTTCCTCGGCGTGCTCTACACCATGTTCGGATGGTGGCGGGACGTGATCCGCGAGAGCCGCGCCGGCTTCCATACCCGCGTGGTGGTGCTCGGCCTGCGCTACGGCATGATCCTGTTCATCGCCTCCGAGGTGATGTTCTTCGTCGCCTGGTTCTGGGCGTTCTTCGATGCCTCCCTGTTCTCGGGTGAGGCCATCAACTTCATGCGCATGGACTTCACCGGCGGCGTCTGGCCGCCCAAGGGCATCGAGAGCCTCGATCCCTGGCACCTGCCGCTGCTCAACACGCTGATCCTGCTCACCTCGGGCACGACGGTGACCTGGGCGCACCATGCGCTGGTGCACGGCGACCGTCAGGGCCTCAAGTGGGGCCTGTGGTGCACGGTGGTGCTCGGCGTCCTGTTCTCCATGTGCCAGGCGTACGAGTACATCCACGCGCACTTCCACTTCGCCGGCAACATCTACGGCGCGACCTTCTTCATGGCGACCGGCTTCCACGGCTTCCATGTGATCGTCGGCACCATCTTCCTCGCCGTGTGCCTGATGCGCACCTACATGGGCGACTTCACCCCCCAGAAGCATTTCGGCTTCGAGGCGGCCGCCTGGTACTGGCACTTCGTGGACGTGGTGTGGCTGTTCCTGTTCACCTTCATCTATGTGTGGGCGCAGGGCGGACACGCCTGATCCGCGCGGGTCTTACCGCGCCAGAGACAAGCCTCAGGCCGGCGCACCCACGCGCCGGCCTTCTCATTTCGGCACCGGAGGTGCCCCGTGTCGCTCGATCCCTATCACGCCCCAGTCTCCCCCTTCGCGGCGGGCCTCTCCTGCCGCTGCCCGCGCTGCGGCCGCGGCCCGCTGTTCAAGGGCTTCCTCGACCTTGCGCCCAAGTGCACCTCCTGCGACCTCGACTATGATTTCGCCGACGCCGGCGACGGGCCGGCGGTGTTCGTCATCTTGTTCGCCGGCTTCATCGTGGTCGCGCTCGCCTTCTGGGTGGAGGCGAAGTTCGAGCCGCCCATGTGGGTGCACGCGCTGCTGTGGATCCCGGCCATCCTCGTCGTCACCCTCGGCCTGCTGCGGCCGCTGAAGGCGCTGATGGTGGCGCTGCAGTATCGCAACAAGGCCTCCGAGGGCCGGCTGGACGGCCAGTGACCGGCAAAGCGCCGTCCCCGGTGCCGCCTGCCACCGCGCCGTCTCCCGCGCGGCGCGGCCGCGGGCTTCTCCTGCTCGTCCTCGCCTGCATCGCCTTCGCGGTGCTCATCAGCCTCGGGACGTGGCAGCTCAATCGCCTCGCCTGGAAGGAGGCGCTGCTCGCCCGCGTCGAGGCGCGCGTCCACGCCGCCCCGCAGGATGTGCCGCCCCTCGCCCGCTGGTCCGCGCTGACCCGCGAGGAGGACGAATACCGCCGGGTGAAGGTGCGCGGCACCTTCGACCATGCGAAGGAAGCCCTCGTCTACACCGTGCGCGGGGACGATGCCGCCGGCCCGGTGAAGGGGCAGGGGTTCCTGGTGGTGACGCCGCTGATTCGCGCCGACGGCCCGCCCATCCTCATCAATCGTGGCTTCGTCCCGTCCGACCGGCGCGATCCCGCGACGCGGGCGGAAGGTGAGGTGAAGGGCGAGGTGGAGGTGGTCGGCCTGCTGCGCTTCCCCGAGGAGGCGAGCTGGTTCGTGCCGGCCAATGATCCCGCCCACGGCAGCTTCTACCGCATGGAGCCGGCCGAGATCGCCGCCGCCCGCGGCATTTCCGGCGCCGCGCCCTTCCTCATCGATGCCGATGCGACGCCGGTGCCGGGCGGACTGCCCATCGGCGGCGGCACGCGCATCGCCTTTCCCAACCGGCATCTGGAATATGCGCTCACCTGGTACGGCCTCGCGGCCTCGCTGGTGGGCGTGGGGCTCGCGGTCTTCATCAGCCGGCGCCGCCGCGCCTCCTGACGCGCCTTCCTGACGCGCCTTCGTGACGCGCCTTCCTGGCCGGCCGCGCCGGGCAGGCGTTGCCGATCTGCAACGCGGGGCCGGGATCGTCCCGGCGGCCTTGACCCAACGCTTGGTTAACCCTCACCTTGCACAAGCGGATTTGCCGGCTTTATTGCCGTGCACCAGCCGTGCGGTTTTGGCATTTCGTAAAGCCGCCCGGCCACAGGATGGCCGCAGGTTTTGACAGAGGTCTCCCGATGGTCGTGTTCCGCAAGCTGCGTTCCCTCCTCCTCGCCACGGTACTCGCCGGGGGAGCGTGCGGCGTCGCGCAGGCGGCCGACCTGTTCACGCCGCCGCCGCCCACCCCGGTTCCGCCCTCGGCCAACGAGGACTGGTACCTGACCATCGGCGCGTCCGTCTCGGCGGACCCGAGCTATCCCGGCGCGGACAATTATTCCTTCCGGCCCGGCCTCATCTTCTCCGTCCGCAAGGCGAGCCAGCTCAACGTCTTCCGCAGCGTGGACGACAACCCGTCCCTGGCCCTCTTCGACACCGGCAATTTCCGCATCGGCGCCGTTGGCCGTATCGACTGGGGCCGCGACTCCGGCGATTCCTATCGCCTCACCGGCCTCGGCAACATCGATCCGGCGCTGGAAGCCGGCGCCTTCGCCGAGTGGTACATCACCGACTGGCTGCGCACCCGCGCGGAACTGCGCTACGGCGTCGGCGGCTTCGAGGGCATCCGCGGCCTGCTCGGTGCAGACGTGATCCTGCCCTACGGCCAGTGGCGCTTCGCCGTCGGCCCCCGCCTCACCTATGGCGGCTCGGGCTACATGAGCACCTATTTCGGCGTCACGCCGGTGCAGGCCGTCGTCGCCAATGCGTTCGGCAATCCGCTGCCGGTCTACAACGCATCCGCCGGCTTCGACATGGTGGGCGCCATGGCGCAGCTCACCTACAATTTCCGCAACGGCTTCGAGACCGGCGTGTTCGGCGGCTATGGCCGCCTCCTCGGCGATGCGGCCTCCTCGCCGCTCACCACCGATGCCAACCAGTTCACCGCCGGCGTCTCGCTGAGCTACACCTTCAACATCGGCAAGGCCTGGTGGTGAAGGGAGCCGGTCCCCGGACGGGCGCGCTGAGCCTGTGAGCCGGGGCGCGGAGCGTCCGGCACCTTCCGTTCGATCGTCGCTGCCGTTCGTCGGCTGAAGCGCGCGTGGTCGCATCCGTCGGATCGAGACGGGCGGACGAGGACCCTATTCGCCGCCGCCGTCCCCGTCGCCCGAGCCGCCGCTGTCACCGGAATCGGGGCCGCCGCCGCTGTGGCCCACATGGGGGGATTCGCCCCCCGCCTCGCCCGAATGGTGATGGGCCGCATAGCCCGCCGCGATGATGAGTGCGCCGCCGGCTGCCGCAGCCGCGGCTGCCCGCTGCGCATTGGCAGTGTCCGGCTCGCTGCTCGCGGCCGATGCGGCGGGGGAGGGGGAATCCTCCCGGCCGAGCCCGTAGTCCGCCGGCGGCTTCGCCCGGTTCGGCGCGGCGTCCGGCTTCGCGGCGGCAGCCTTCTCGTCCCCGCCGCTCCCCTTGCCGCTGCCGCGCAGGCTGAGGAACAGCGCCAGCGGCGCGCCGATGACGAGGAGGGCGACGAGGATCTGCGTCGCGTCCATGGATCAGCGCTGCTCCCGCCGGGCGAGGAAGGCGAGGCGCTCGAACATGTGCACGTCCTGCTCGTTCTTGAGCAGCGCGCCGGCGAGCGGGGGAATGGCCTTGCGCACGTCCTTCTCGCGCAGGGTTTCCAGCTCGATGTCCTCGGCCATCAGCAGCTTCAGCCAGTCGATCAGCTCGGAGGTGGAAGGCTTCTTCTTCAGGCCCGGCACGTCGCGCAGCTCGTAGAAGATGCGCAGTGCCTCGCCCACGAGGCGCTGCTTGATGCCGGGGAAGTGCACCTCGACGATGGCCCGCATGGTCTCGGGATCGGGGAAGCGGATGTAGTGGAAGAAGCAGCGGCGCAGGAAGGCGTCCGGCAGCTCCTTCTCATTGTTGGAGGTGATGATGACGAGGGGGCGCTGCTCCGCCTTCACCTGCTCGCCGGTCTCGTAGACATGGAACTCCATGCGGTCGAGTTCCTGCAGCAGATCGTTGGGAAACTCGATGTCCGCCTTGTCCACCTCGTCGATCAGCAGCACCGGCCGCACGGGGGAGGAGAAGGCCGTCCACAACTTTCCCTTGCGGATGTAGTTGGCGATGTCGTGGACCTTGGGGTCGCCGAGCTGGCTGTCACGCAGGCGGGCCACGGCGTCATACTCGTAGAGGCCCTGCTGCGCCTTGGTGGTGGACTTCACGTGCCACTCGATCAGCGGCGCCCCGAGGGCTTCGGCAACTTCCTGTGCCAGAACGGTTTTTCCCGTTCCGGGCTCGCCCTTGATGAGCAGGGGGCGTTCGAGGACGAGGGCCGCATTGACGGCGACCTTGAGGTCGTCGGTGGCCACATAGCTCTTCGTGCCCTCGAACCGCATGAGACTTGATCCCTTCCGCCGCCTGTCGCGCCGCAGCAAGGTCGGCACCCGGCGCCCATCCGTCAAGGGGCGGCGCCCGCTGGACAAGGACATGCCGGTTGTCGGAACCCGAAGGCGTCGATATAAGCGCGGCGACCATGGGGCGTCCTCCTGGCCGAAAGGTCGGCTCCGCCGGCCCGGACGCTGGGGCGGCAGCCCTTGAGTTCCGTGACGGGGAGTTCGTTGTCGGTGCTTGGCTCCACGCAAGGCCGGATGGGCATGATCCGCCTTGCAGCGTCTTGCTTCGACGGCAGAGCGACGCATATCGAGGACCTTGCTGATGTCGATCCAAATCGACGAGGACTATCGGCCCCGTGAGGATGAGCCCTTCATGAACGACAGGCAGCGCGAGTATTTTCGCCTCAAGCTGCTGCGTTGGAAGGACGACATCCTGAAGGAGGCCCGCGAGACCCTGCAGCACCTTCAGGACGAGAACCAGAATCACCCGGACCTGGCGGATCGGGCGTCGTCCGAGACCGACCGCTCCATCGAGCTGCGCGCCCGCGATCGCCAGCGCAAGCTGATCGCCAAGATCGACGCGGCGCTGCTGCGGATCGAGGACGGTTCCTACGGCTATTGCGAGGACACCGGCGAGCCCATCTCGCTGAAGCGCCTTGAGGCCCGGCCCATCGCCACCCTCTCGGTGGAGGCGCAGGAGCGCCACGAGCGGCGCGAGCGGGTCTACCGCGACGACTGAGCCGCTGTTTCCGGCTGCCAATTTCGGCAGAGCGATTTCAAATGTGAAGAAGGCCGGCGGAGCCATCGCCCCGCCGGCCTTCTTGCGTCCGGGACCGGCCGAAGCCGGCGGAAGGGTCAGCGGCTGCGCGCGTTGGTGCGGCCGAGCAGGTTCGCCATTTCGGCGTCGAAATCGTCCAGCGGGTCGCGCGGCGCTTCCGGCTCGACGGCGGGAGCCTCCTCGGCGTGGGGCACGCTCGGGGGAGCGGCCACCGGCGGCGCCGCGTAAGGCGAGGCGTGAGGCGCTGATTGGGTCGGTGCCGGGGCATGGATCACCGGAGCGGAGACCTCCGCGGACGCCGGCGGCGTCACCGTCGGGGACGGGGCGCGCAGCAGCGGGCTCGCCGTCTCGGGCCGCAGGGAGGCGTCTTCGCGGCTCACGTTGCGCAAGGCGAGGGGCTCGCGGCGCGGCTGCTCCGGCGTCGGCAGCGGACGGTTTTCCCCGGTCGGGCGGAAGGCGAACTCGCGCGGGCGCAGAGGCGCCTCGATGCGGGGGCTCTCGGTGCGCGGCGTGACGTCGGGGCGGGGGCGCACCTCGGCCGGGCGGGCCTCCGTCGAGCGGTTCCGTGACTGGGACAGGAAGCGCGTCAGCGGGCCTTCGCTGCGCGGCGGCGGGGGCTCGATCACCGGCTCGGGCCTCACGGCAGCCGGGGCCGGCTCGGCGGGCGCTGCGGGCTCGTCGCCGAGGAGATCGGAAAGACTGATCTGGGGCGCGGCGGCGGCCGGCTGCGGGTGGACGAGGGCGGCGTCGAGACGGTGGGTGAGATCCTCCAGCTCCGCAGCGACCTCGCTGACGGCGGGGGGCGCGTCCTCGGGCTCGGTCCTCGATGCCTCCACCTTGGGGGCCTCGATCTTGGGGGCCTCGATCTTCACGGCCTCGGCCCGGGCCGGCTCGGTGCGCGGGGCATCAATCTTGGGCGCGTCGATCTTGGGCGTGCTGGCGGCGAACTCGGCCTTCAGGGCGTCGAGCCGGGCCTGGTCGGGGCGCGGCGCCTCAACCCGAACAGCGTCCCGTGCCGGCTCCTTGGCCACCTCCCTGGGGGCGGCGGGCTCGGGCGCGGCGTCCGCCCCGCGCGTCGCGGGACGGCCGGAGAGGGTGCCGTCGCCGCGCATCAGCGGCCGGCGCGCCAGAGCGGAGCGACGATCTTCGCGGGTTTCGGCCGCAGGCGCTTCGGGGGCGACGGGCTCGGGCGCCGGAAGGCTGGCGGCTGCGGTCTCGGCGGCCAGCACCGGCGCGGCGGGGGTAGCGGAAAGGGAACGGCGCGGCGTGGGCCGCTGCAGGGTCGGTGCCTCGCGCGGCGGCGGCACGGCGGCGGGTGCGGTTTCCACCGCCTCGGCCGCGCCGATGTTCTGCTCGATGACGAGGTCGCTGTTGCCGCCGACCAGCAGCAGGTGTTCCACCTCGTCCCGGCGCACGAGCACGAGGCGGCGGCGCTGATCCACGGAAACGCTGTCGAGAACGGACAGGCGGGGACCCGCCCGGCCGCGGCGGTCGCCTCCGGCGGCGCGGCCGGCGAGGCGGCGCATCACCAGCACCGTCAAGCCCAGCAGCGCGGCGATCACGATGGCGGCGATGGCCACCCGAATCGGAAACGCGAGCTGGGTACCGAACAACTGCTGTAGCATCATGCCTCCGCTTTACTCGAACCGGGTGCCTCCCCGGGCCATGGCCCGTCGGCTGCCTCCCTCCGGCATCCACATCCGGAACGCGCGATGCCCTTTGGACCCTCACGCCGTCAATATCACGAAATGCCTGGACGCCCGCTCGCGCCAATAGCCGCGCCGGTCGCGCATCGTGAGCCTCAGGGCCTAAGGTTTTGTTGATAATCGTGGCAGGATTTAAGTCACCGGCGATTCTCTCCCTTAAATCCGTGCGAATGGTGCACGCATCAGGGCGGCAGATCGCCTGAACGGATCGCCGGAATGGTAAAAGAGCGCATGCGGGGTCGCCAGACGAAGGACCAGGGAACCGCCGTCCGGCGCAGGAAAAGCCGCGGGGCGGGGCCGCTGGGAACCCGGCTTTTCATCGTCGTCTTCGCGCTGGCCGGTGGCTTCGTGGGCGCGACCATCCTCGGGCGGGACGGGGGCGGCGTGCCCTCGGCCATCATTGCGGCGCTGGCCGTGGTGGGGGTGGTGGAACTGTTCCTGGCCGCCCGCCGCGCCTTCAAGGGCGTCGAGCCGGAGGACCCGCTGGGCGCGATTGCCCTTGCGGCATCCGGCGACGCCATGGCCGTGGTCGAGGATGGCGAGCGCATCGTCGAGACCAACCCCGCCTATCTGCGCATGTGCCGTAGCGGCACCGCCGAGCCGCCGCTGCCCGAGCGTTTCCTCTCCCGCATTCCCGGCAGCCAGACGACCGTGGGCGAGCTGCTCAACGCCGTTGCCGGATCGACGGCCCACCTGAGCACCATGCCCTTCGGGGGCGGAGCGCGCGGGCGGCAGCTCGAGGTCTCGGTGCACCCCGTGGGCGGCCCCCGGCGCGTGCTGTGGACGCTGCGCATGGTCGATACCGCCGAGGCCGAGGCGGCGCCGGCCTTCGCTCCCGCGCCGGTGCCTGCTCCCGCGGCGCATCCGGTCGCGCCTTTCCCGGCCGCGCCTCTGCCTGTTGCGCCTCTCCCTGTGGCTCCGGTCGTGGCGAAGCCGCTGCCGGTCGCGCCCGCCGTGCGTCCGCCCGATCCGGTCGTGGTGGCGCCCGCGCCGGCCGTTGCCGCTCCTGTTCCCGTGTCCGAAGCCCGGGCGCCTGCACCGTCGCCGACGGCCCCCGAAGGCTATGCCGGGCCGGACCTCGTGGCATCGTGGGAAGAACTGCCGGCCGGCCTGCTGCGCATCGTCGGCGGGCGGGTGGTGGACCCCAACCTCACCTTCTGCCGCATGCTCGGCTACGCCCTCGCCGACTGGGGGCCGGACGGCATGCCGCTCAGCCGCATCGTCGCCCCGGAAAGCATGCCGGCGCTGGCCGCGGCGCAGGCCAATGGCGGCCGCGCCTCGCTGGTTGCCTCGCTCAAGCGCAAGGATGGCACGGCGCTCCCCGTCCTGCTGCGCATCGCCGCCGCCCCCGATGGCACCGGGGCCGTTGCTTTGCCGCTCGATGCGGTGGAAGGCGCCCTCGGCGCCTCTGCCCGGACTACGGCTCCCCAGGCCCCGAAGAGCGACAGCACCGAGGTTCTCGGCGACCTGTTCTTCCGCCGGGCACCGCTGGCCATGGCGCTGGTGGATCGTTCCGGCGGGGTGCGCGCCGCCAATGCGGCGTTCGAGCGCCTGTTCGGCCGCGATGCCGCCGGCCGCCCGCTGACCGCTCTGGTGGCGGACGCCTCCGGCACCGAGGCGCTGCTCGCCGCTGCCGCTGGCGCCAGCGAGCCGCCCGCGCCTTGCGACGTGACGCTGGCCGGCGGCAGCGCCCGCTCCGTCCGCTTCTATGCGGCGCCCCTCGACGTGAGCGGCGACATCGCGCTCTGCGCCATCGACATGACCGAGCAGCGGGCGCTGGAGGTGCAGTTCGCCCAGTCGCAGAAGCTGCAGGCGGTGGGGCACCTCGCCGGTGGCGTGGCGCACGACTTCAACAACGTGCTCACCGCCATCATCGGCTATTGCGACCTGCTGCTCGCCAAGCACCGGCCGAGCGATCCGTCCTTCCCGGACATCATGCAGATCAAGCAGAACGCGAACCGCGCCGCCGGCCTCGTGCGGCAGCTGCTCGCCTTCTCCCGCCGCCAGACCCTGCGCCCGCAGGTGATCGAGCTCGGCGACGTGATCTCGGATGCCGCCGCCTTGCTGCGCCGCCTCATCGGCGAGCGCATCACGCTCGACGTGGAGCACGCCCGCGATTTGTGGCCGGTGAAGGTGGACGTGAACCAGTTCGAGCAGGTGATCGTGAACCTCGCGGTCAATGCCCGCGACGCCATGCCCGACGGCGGCACCCTGACCATCCGCACCGGCAACGTGCCGGCCGCCGGCTGCGCCGCCTACGGGCAGGGCCTGCCGGAGGGCGATTATGTGATGGTGGAGGTGGCGGACACCGGCACCGGCATCCCGCCCGACATCATGGACAAGATCTTCGAGCCCTTCTTCTCCACCAAGGAGGTGGGCAAGGGCACGGGGCTCGGCCTCTCCACCGTCTACGGCATCGTGCAGCAGACCGGTGGCACCATCCTCGCCGACAGCGAGATGGGCCACGGCACCACCTTCCGCGTCTTCCTGCCCCGCCATCTCGCGGGCATCGAGCCGGAGGAGGCCCCGAGGCCCGCCGAGCCGGAGCCGAAGGCCGGCGACACCACGGGGCAGGGGCGCCGCGTGCTGCTGGTGGAGGACGAGGACGCGGTGCGGGCCTTCGCCAGCCGGGCGCTCGCCAATCGCGGCTACGAGGTGCTGGCCGCCGCCAGCGGCGTCGAGGCGCTGGAACTGATCGAGCGCGAGGGCAAGGTCGATCTCGTCATCTCCGACGTGGTGATGCCGGAGATGGACGGCCCGACCCTGCTGCGGGAATTGCGCAGCCGCGAGCCGGGGCTGAAGGTGATCTTCATTTCCGGCTATGCCGAGGAGGCCTTTGCCCGCAACCTGCCGCCGAGCGAGCACTTCTCCTTCCTGCCCAAGCCCTTCTCCCTGAAGCAGCTGGTGGCCGCCGTGAGCGAGACCCTGCGCGCCTGAACCCGCCCGCCGGGCGCGGCCTTTCTCTAACGTAATGAGAGAGAAGGGATATCACCCCTCGCGGTGGCGCTTCATCAGGCGCGGCGCGCTCTAGACGGGCGGGCCGCGTTTGCGCATTGTCAAGGCGCGGCCCGCCCGGCGGTCGCCAGATCAGGCCACCGCGCCCGATCTGCGGTCGGGCTGGCCGGCGAGGGGGAGGACCCTGACTTGACACCAAGACGCACGAACATGCGGCGCCGGGAGCTGGCGGGCTGGTCCCGCATCGCCGTGGCGCTGGCCTTCGGCTGGACCACGAGCCTCTATCCGGCCTTCGCCCAGCAAAGCCCGCCCGACACCGGCGCGGCAGCAACGCAGGCGCCGGTCCCGCCACCCACGACGCCGCCCGCGGCCGCGCCGCAAGTGGCGCCCGAGGCGGCGCCGCCTGTTGCGCCTCCTGCGGCTCCGCCCGCCACCACGGCCGTCGCGCCGCCACCGGCCGCGCCCGCACCTGTCGCGCCTGCTGGCGTTGCTCCTGCTGGCGTTGCTCCTGCGGGCGTCGCGCCCGCGCCGGTCGTTCCGGCCGGGGCGCCCCCCGCCGATGCGCCGCCGGCGTCCGCGCTCTACGCCCTCGCCGAGCTGGAAACCCTGCTCGCGCCCTATGCGCTCTATCCCGACACGCTGCTCGCGCAGATGCTGCCGGCCACCGCCTATCCGCTGGAACTGGTGCAGGCCCAGCGCTGGCTGGACTCCCACAAGAGCGCGGTGAAGAAGGGCGATTTCTCCGGCGCCGATGCCCAGAAGTGGGACCCCTCGGTGAAGGCGCTGACGCGCTTCCCCACCGTGATCGCCAAGCTGAACGAAAACCTCGATGCCACCCAGTCCATCGGCTACGCCTTCGTCAGCCAGCCGGAGGACGTGTCGGTCGCCATCCAGGCCCTGCGCGCCAAGGCCGAGGCGGCCGGCTCGCTGAAGACCAACGACAAGCAGGTCGTGACCACCCGGCAGGAGGACGGCCGGAACGTGGTCTACATCACCTCGGCCGACCCGACGATGGTCTATGTGCCGACCTACGATTCCTCCACCATCTACACTGCGGCCGGCGTCGGCCTGCTGGCCTTCGGCGCCGGCGTGCTCGTGGGCAGTGCCTGGAGCAACCCGTGGAACTGGGGCCGCGGCTGGGTCTATCCGCCGCCGTGGCCGGGCTATCCCGGCTGGCGCCCGCCGCCGCCCCGCCCGCCGGGCGGCTGGCCCGGTGGTCCGGGCCATCCCGGCTGGCCGCCGCCTCCTGGCTATCCCGGAGGCCCGGGTTATCCCGGCTACCCGGGCAAGCCCGGCGGTCCCGGCTATCCCGGCAAGCCGGGTGGCCCCGGTTATCCCGGTGGCCCCGGCGGCCCGGTTGGTCCGTGGAAGCCGAATCCCGCCAAGCCTCTTCCCGGCAAGCCCGGCTATCCCGGCGGCCCCGGCGGCGTGGGTGGCCCGGGTTATCCCGGGGGCCCTGGTGGCCCCGGCAAGCCCGGCGGACCGGGTTATCCCGGTGGTCCCGGTGGTCCCGGTGGTCCTGGCGGCCCGGGCAAGCCGGGTGGACCGGGCACTCCGGGAGGCCCCGGTGGTCCCGGCGCTCCCGGCAAGCCGGGCGGACCCGGTGCTCCCGGACAGCCTGGTGGGGCCGGTGGTGCCGGCAAGCCGGGCAGCGCGGGCAAGCCGGGCGGCGCGGCCACCACGGCAAAGCCGGTCAAGCCCTCCGGCGGGTCGCAGCAGCTCAAGAAGGGCGGCGGCGGCAAGTCGAGCGTGAAACCTGCCGCCCGGCCGGCCGGGCCGCCGAAGCAGTACCGCAGCGGTGGCGGCGGTGGTGCCAAGCTCCAGGGTGGCGGCGGACGCGTCGGCGGCGGCGGTGGCCGCGCGGGCGGCGCACGTCCCCATCGCTGAACCGGTGCCGGGCACGCCCCGGCACCGACCTCACGCAGAATCGCCGCGGCGGATTCGCCCCGGCACTGCGGTCGCTCCCGGTGCGACTCGCTCGCGCCGGGAGGCCGGCTGATGGATTGGCTGGGGCCTTCGCCGCTCCGCGGGGCCGGGGAAGGCTGGAAGATGCACACGGCATTGTGTCGCACGGATGCAACAGTCGCCCGCAACTGCATCTTGCACAGAATTGAGGCCCTCCCGATCTACCTCCCGTGAGAGAACCGCAAGCCGGCTCCGGCCCAGCTTTCGCGGCGCTGCGAAAGGGGCGGCGCGGCGGTCGCGGACGGGCTGCACCGGGCACACCCGCGATCCGCTACCAAAGGCATGACACCTTGGCCGATCCGCGCACTTGCCTCCCTTCTGGCGCTGCGATAAGGCTCTCGCGTCGTTTCGAACTTCTCTAGCCGGACGGCGCGGTAACGCTTCAGGCGATCAGCCGTTTCAAGCTCCTTTTGACCCTGATGGGTGAGCCAAGCGCGCTGCCCACGGCACCGACCGAGCGCTCCGAGGTGCGAGCAAGATGAACGCGTTGCTCATGGACTATCTGCCGGTGGTGATCTTCATCGGCGTTTCCGCGGTGATCGGCCTGGCCCTGCTGGTGTCGCCCTTCATCGTCGCCTACCAGAATCCGGACCCGGAGAAGCTGTCCGCGTACGAGTGCGGCTTCAACGCATTCGACGACGCGCGCATGACGTTCGACGTGCGCTTCTATCTGGTGTCCATCCTCTTCATCATCTTCGACCTCGAGGTCGCCTTCCTCTTCCCGTGGGCGATCAGCTTCGGTGGCCTCGGCGACCTCGGCTTCTGGTCGATGATGATCTTCCTCGGCGTGCTCACCGTCGGGTTCATCTACGAATGGCGCAAGGGAGCTCTGGAATGGGACTGACCCCTTCGGCCACCAAGCCCGAGATCGCACGCGCCTCCACCGGCATCGTCGATCCCTCCACCGGCCGTCCCGTCGGCGCTGATGATCCCTTCTTCAAGGAGATCAACAACGAACTGGCGGACAAGGGCTTCCTCCTCACCACCGCCGATGACCTCATCACCTGGGCGCGCACCGGCTCGCTCATGTGGATGACCTTCGGTCTCGCATGCTGCGCGGTGGAGATGATGCAGGCCTCCATGCCGCGCTACGACGTGGAGCGCTTCGGCTTCGCGCCGCGCGCCTCGCCGCGCCAGTCGGACGTGATGATCGTCGCCGGCACGCTGACCAACAAGATGGCCCCCGCGCTCCGCAAGGTCTACGACCAGATGCCGGAGCCGCGCTACGTCATCTCCATGGGCTCCTGCGCCAATGGCGGCGGCTACTACCACTTCTCCTATTCGGTGGTGCGCGGCTGCGATCGCATCGTGCCGGTGGACATCTACGTGCCGGGCTGCCCGCCCACCGCGGAGGCGCTGCTCTACGGCATCCTGCTGCTGCAGAAGAAGATCCGCCGCATCGGCACCATCGAGCGCTGATCGGGAGCCGGTGTGATGGACGAGACCCTCAACGACCTCGCCGCCCACGTATCGGGCGCCCTGCCGGGCGTGGTGACCGGCACCGAGATCGCCTATGGCGAGCTGGCGCTCTTCATCGAGCCGTCGCAGATCGTCAAGGCCGTGACTTTCCTCCGGGATGATCCGGCCTGCCAGTTCACCTGCATCGTGGACGTGTGCGGCGTGGACTATCCGGCCCGCGAGAAGCGGTTCGACGTGGTCTACCACCTGCTCTCCGTGAAGCAGAACGCCCGCATCCGCCTCAAGGTCGCCACCGACGAGGACACCCCGGTGCCCTCCATCACCGGCGTCTTCCCCGGTGCCAACTGGTTCGAGCGGGAGGCCTACGACATGTACGGCATCCTGTTCACCGGCCACCCGGAGCTGCGCCGCCTGCTGACCGACTACGGCTTCGACGGCCACCCCCTGCGCAAGGACTTCCCGACCACGGGCTTCGTGGAGGTGCGCTACGACGACGCCCAGAAGCGCGTGGTGTACGAGCCGGTCCGCCTGCCGCAGGAGTTCCGGAACTTCGACTTCCTCTCGCCGTGGGAGGGCGTCGAATACGTCCTGCCCGGTGACGAGAAGGCCTCGGGCCAGCCGCCCGCGCCGCCCAAGGCCGGGTGAGGGAGCGTCTCATGGTTGATGTCGCCGACGAGATGAAGCCCGCGGACAAGGTCCGCAACTTCCAGATCAATTTCGGCCCGCAGCATCCTGCGGCGCACGGCGTGCTGCGCCTTGTGCTGGAGCTGGACGGCGAGGTGGTGGAGCGGGTGGACCCGCACATCGGCCTCCTGCACCGCGGCACCGAGAAGCTGATCGAGGCCAAGACCTATCTTCAGGCCGTGCCCTATTTCGACCGGCTCGACTATTGCGCGCCGATGAACCAGGAGCACGCCTACTGCCTCGCGGTGGAGAAGCTGCTGGGCATCGAGGTGCCCAAGCGCGGCCAGCTCATCCGCGTGCTCTATTCCGAGATCGGGCGCCTGCTCTCCCACCTCCTCAACGTCACCACGTTCGCCATGGACGTGGGCGCGCTGACCCCGCCTTTGTGGGGCTTCGAGGAGCGCGAGAAGCTCATGATCTTCTATGAGCGCGCCTCCGGCAGCCGCATGCACGCGGCCTTCTTCCGGCCCGGCGGTGTCCACCAGGACCTGCCGCGCGCTCTGGTGGAAGACATCGGCGCCTTCTGCGACCCGTTCCTGAAGCTGGTGGCGGACCTCGACGCCCTCGTCACCAACAACCGCATCTTCAAGCAGCGCACCGTGGACATCGGCATCGTCTCGGTTGACGAAGCGCTGTCCTGGGGCTTCTCCGGCCCGGTGCTGCGCGGCTCCGGCGCGGCGTGGGACCTGCGCCGCGCGCAGCCCTACGAGTGCTATTCGGAACTCGATTTCGACATTCCGGTGGGCAAGCACGGCGACTGCTACGACCGCTACCTCGTCCGCATGGAGGAGATGCGCCAGTCCACCGCCATCATGAAGCAGTGCGTCGAGCGCCTGCTGAAGGAGAGCGGCCCGGTCCACACCCAGGACCACAAGGTCGCGCCGCCGAAGCGGGCCGAGATGAAGCGCTCCATGGAAGCGCTCATCCACCACTTCAAGCTCTACACCGAGGGCTTCCACGTGCCGGAAGGCGACGTGTATGCCGCGGTGGAAGCGCCCAAGGGCGAGTTCGGCGTCTATCTCGTCTCGGACGGCACCAACAAGCCGTACCGTTGCAAGATCCGCGCTCCGGGCTTCGCGCACCTTCAGGCGATGGACTTCCTCAATCGCGGCCACATGCTGGCCGACGTCTCCGCGGTGCTCGGCTCGCTCGACATCGTGTTCGGGGAGGTGGACCGCTGATGGCCCGCCTTCCTCTCGCCCTTTGCCCGATGCTCGCGCGCGGCCTGCGCGCGGCTTCTTCCGGGATCTGAACCATGTCCGTCCGCCGCCTCGCCGCCGAGCAGCCCGAGAGCTTCAGCTTCACGCCGGAGCTGGAGGCCATCGCGCAGAAGCTGATCGCCAAGTATCCGGAAGGCCGGCAGGCCAGCGCCGTGGTGCCCTTGCTGTGGGAAACCCAGAAGGCCGCCGGCGGCTGGTTGCCCGAGCCCGCCATCCGCGCGGTCGCCGAGCGCCTCAGCATGGCGAACATCCGCGTGCTGGAGATCGCCACCTTCTACACCATGTTCAACCTTGAGCCGGTGGGGAAGTATTTCGTCCAGCTGTGCGGCACCACGCCCTGCATGCTGCGCGGCGCGGAAGCCATCAAGCACGTCTGCGAGAAGAAGATCGGCCACGAGCGGCACGTTTCCGCCGACGGCACCTTCTCCTGGCTTGAGGTGGAGTGCCTCGGCGCCTGCACCAACGCGCCCATGGTGCAGATCAACGACGATTATTACGAAGACCTGACCCCCGAGAACTTCGAGAAGCTGCTCGACGATCTCGCCGCCGGCCGTCCGGTGAAGGTGGGTCCGCAGAATTCGCGCAAGGGCTCGGAGCCCGAGGGCGGCCCGCGTGTGCTGCTCGATCCCGCGCTGTATGCGCACGACGTGAAGATCGGCCAGGAAGCGGCACCCGCGGACGAGGCCCCCACATCCGGCGCGCCCGCGCCGACTTCCGGGGAGTGACGCCCATGCTCGCCGACAAGGACCGCATCTTCACCAATCTCTACGGCTTCCACGACTTCGGTCTGCAGGGCGCCCTCAAGCGCGGCAACTGGGACGGCACCAAGGCCATCCTGGAAAAGGGCCGCGACTGGATCATCAACGAGATGAAGGCGTCGGGCCTGCGCGGCCGCGGCGGCGCCGGCTTCTCCACTGGCATGAAGTGGTCCTTCATGCCCAAGCAGTCCGATGGCCGCCCCCACTATCTCGTGGTGAACGCCGACGAATCCGAACCCGGCACCTGCAAGGACCGGGAGATCATGCGCAACGATCCGCATACGCTGATCGAGGGCTGCCTGATCGCCTCCTTCGCCATGGGCGCCCATGCGGCCTACATCTACATCCGCGGCGAATACATCTTCGAGCGCGAGCGCCTGCAGGCGGCGGTGGATCAGGCCTACGAGGCCCGGCTCATCGGCAAGGACAACGTCCACGGCTATCCCTTCGACCTCTATGTGCACCACGGTGCCGGCGCCTATATCTGCGGCGAGGAAACCGCGCTGCTGGAGAGCCTCGAGGGCAAGAAGGGCATGCCGCGCCTGAAGCCCCCGTTCCCCGCGAACATGGGTCTTTATGGCTGCCCCACCACGGTGAACAACGTGGAGAGCATCGCGGTCGCGCCCACCATCCTGCGGCGCGGCGCGGCCTGGTTCTCCTCCATCGGCCGCCCCAACAATGTGGGCACCAAGCTGTTCTCCCTCGCCGGCCATGTGAACACGCCCTGCGTGATCGAGGAGGCCATGAGCATCCCCTTCAAGGAGCTCGTGGAGAAGCACGGCGGCGGCATTCGCGGCGGCTGGGACAACCTGCTCGGCATCATCCCCGGCGGCGCGTCCTGCCCGGTGATCCCCGGCGAGCAGTGCGAAGACCTCATCATGGACTTCGACGGCACCCGCGCGGTGAAGTCGTCCTTCGGCACGGCCGGCGTGCTGGTGATGGACAAGTCCACGGACATCATCAAGGCCATCGCCCGCATCTCGGCCTTCTTCAAGCACGAGAGCTGCGGCCAGTGCACGCCGTGCCGCGAGGGCACCGGCTGGATGTGGCGCGTGGTGAACCGCATGGCCGAGGGCCGCGCCCAGAAGCGCGAGATCGACCTGCTGCTGGAAGTCACCACCCAGATCGAGGGCCACACCATCTGCGCGCTCGGCGATGCCGCCGCGTGGCCGGTGCAGGGCCTCATCCGGCACTATCGTCATGTGATCGAGGCGCGCATCGACCAGTATGCCGCCAACCCGCATCCGGAGCCGGTGGTTCCGGTCGCGGCGGAGTGAAGAGCACCCCGCCGGGCGCGCTGACGCGACGGGCGGGGAGGGGAGTTGTCTCAGGGAGCGGACGCCATGCGTCCGGCTCCGGCCGCGCCCGGCGCGGTTCAAGGTGAGGTGGAAGTGATGGCGAAGATCGTCGTCGACGGAACCGAGGTCGATGTACCTGCCGAATACACGCTGCTTCAGGCGTGCGAGGCGGCGGGCGTCGAGATTCCGCGCTTCTGCTTCCATGAGCGGCTGTCCATCGCCGGCAATTGCCGCATGTGCCTTGTGGAAGTGAAGGGCGGTCCGCCCAAGCCCACGGCGTCCTGCGCCATGGCGGTGAAGGACCTGCGCCCCGGCCCCAACGGCGAGCCGCCCGTGGTGCTCACCAAGAGCCCCATGGTGAAGAAGGCCCGTGAAGGGGTGATGGAGTTCCTGCTCATCAACCACCCGCTGGATTGCCCGATCTGCGATCAGGGTGGCGAGTGCGACCTGCAGGACCAGGCCATGGCTTATGGCGCGGATACCTCGCGCTTCGCCGAGAACAAGCGCGCCGTGGAAGACAAGTACATCGGCCCGCTGGTCAAGACCTCCATGAACCGGTGCATCCAGTGCACCCGCTGCGTGCGCTTCTCGACGGAAGTCGCCGGCGTGCCGGACCTCGGCGCCATCGGCCGCGGCGAGGACATGGAGATCACCACCTATCTCGAGCACGCCATGCGCTCGGAGATGCAGGGCAACGTGGCGGATCTCTGCCCGGTGGGTGCGCTTACCCACAAGCCCTACCAGTTCCACGCCCGGCCGTGGGAGCTGATCAAGACCGAGTCCATCGACGTGATGGATGCCGTTGGCTCCAACATCCGCATCGACACCCGTGGCCGCGAGGTCATGCGCTTCCTGCCGCGCAACAACGACGCGGTGAACGAGGAGTGGATCTCCGACAAGTCCCGCTATGTCTGGGACGGCCTGAAGGTCCAGCGGCTCGATCGCCCCTATGTGCGCAAGGACGGCCGGCTCGTGCCCGCCACCTGGAGCGAGGCGTTCGCCGCCATCGCCGCCAAGGTGAAGGGCACCGCCCCCGCGAAGGTCGGCGCGCTCATCGGCGATCTCGCGAGCGTGGAAGAGGTGTTCGCCCTCAAGACGCTGATCGGCAAGCTCGGCTCCGCCAATATCGACGCCCGCCAGGACGGCGCCAAGCTCGATCCGGCGCTCGGCCGCGCGTCCTACGTGTTCAATCCCACCATCGCCGGCATCGAGCAGGCCGACGCCATCCTCCTCGTGGGCACCGACCCCAGGCATGAGGCGTCCGTCATCAATGCGCGCATCCGCAAGCGCTGGCGCCAGGGCGGGCTGAAGATCGGCCTCATCGGCACCAAGGTGGACCTCACCTATAGCTACGACTATCTCGGCGCCGGCCCCGACAGCCTGGCCGACCTCGCCGGCTCTTCCGCGTTTGGGGATATCCTGCGCAAGGCTGAGCGGCCGCTGGTCATCGTCGGCCAGGGCGCGCTGGCGCGGCCGGATGGCGCCGCGGTGCTCTCGCTGGCCGCCCGCGTGGCGGTGGCGGTGGGTGCGGTGAAGGATGGCTGGAACGGCTTCGGCGTGCTGCACACGGCCGCCGCCCGCGTCGGCGCCCTCGATGTGGGCGCGGTGCCCGGCCCCGGCGGGCTGGACGTGGCTGGAATGACCGCTCCAGGCGCGCTGGACGTGGCCTTCCTGATGGGCGCGGACGAGGTTGAAGTCGCCCCCGGCGCCTTCGTCGTCTATCTCGGCACCCATGGTGATCGCGGCGCCCACCGGGCGGACGTGATCCTGCCCGGCGCCGCTTATCCCGAGAAGAGCGGCATCTATGTGAATACGGAAGGCCGGGTGCAGTTCGCCAACCGCGCCGCCTTCCCGCCCGGCGAGGCGCGCGAGGATTGGGCGATCCTGCGGGCGCTCTCCGAGGTGCTGGGCCAGACGCTGCCCTTCGACAACATGCAGGCGCTGCGCGCCCAGCTCGTCTCCGCCTATCCCCACCTCGGCCATATCGACGAGGCGGCGGTGGCGGACGCGGGCGCCGTGTCGACCCTCGCGGGGGTGGGCGGCAGCGTGGACAAGGCGGCGTTCGCGCCGGTGATCGAGGACTTCTTCCTCACCAACCCCATCGCGCGGGCTTCCGCCGTGATGGCCGAATGCTCCGCGCTGCGCCTTGCGGCGGCGGCGGAAGCGGCGGAGTAGGCGATGGGCACGGTGAACCGGACGGCTGCGAGCTTCACGGAAACGCGGACATGAACTGGCAGGACACCCTCATCCAGGTGCTCATCATCCTCGGGCAGAGCCTTGCTCTGCTCGTGGCGCTGTTGATCTTCATCGCCTTCATCCTGCTGGCGGACCGCAAGATCTGGGCGGCGGTGCAATTGCGCCGCGGGCCCAACGTGGTGGGGCCGTTCGGCCTCTTCCAGTCCTTCGCCGACCTTCTGAAGTTCGTGCTGAAGGAGCCGACCATCCCGTCGGGCTCCAACAAGGCGATCTTCCTGCTCGCGCCGCTCGTCACCTGCGTGCTCGCGCTCGCCGCCTGGGCGGTGGTGCCCATCGCGCAGGGCTGGGTCATCGCCGATCTCAACGTCGGCGTGCTCTACATCTTCGCCATCTCGTCGCTCGGCGTGTACGGCATCATCATGGGCGGCTGGGCTTCGAACTCGAAGTATCCCTTCCTCGCCGCGCTCCGCTCGGCGGCGCAGATGGTGTCCTACGAAGTCTCCATCGGCTTCGTCATCATCACCGTGCTGATGTGCGCGGGCTCGCTGAACCTGACCGAGATCGTCGAGGCGCAGAACGGCCGCTTCGGCTTCCTCGGCTGGTACTGGCTGCCGCTGCTGCCCATGTTCGTCATCTTCTTCGTGTCGGCGCTCGCCGAGACGAACCGCCCGCCCTTCGACCTCGTGGAAGCGGAGTCGGAGCTGGTGGCGGGCTTCATGACCGAATACGGCTCGACGCCCTACCTGCTGTTCATGCTCGGCGAGTACGTGGCGATCATGACCATGTGCGCCATGGGGACCATCCTGTTCCTCGGCGGCTGGCTCTCGCCCATCCCGTTCGCGCCCTTCACCTGGGTGCCGGGGCTGGTGTGGTTCGTCATCAAGCTCTGCTTCATGTTCTTCCTGTTCGCGATGGCCAAGGCCATGGTGCCCCGCTATCGCTACGACCAGCTCATGCGGCTCGGCTGGAAGGTGTTCCTGCCGATCTCCCTCGTCGCCGTCGTGGTGGTCGCGGGCGTGCTGCACTTCACCGGGACGGCGCCGCAATGACCGTTCCTTCCGCCCTTTCGCACAGCCTTCGGGGAGAGCGCCTGTGAAGCTCGATCAGGCCGCGCGCGCCATCTTTCTCACCGAGCTCGTCTCGGGCTTCTTCCTCGCCATGCGCTACTTCTTCAAGCCCAAGGCGACGCTGAACTATCCCTTCGAGAAGGGCCCGCTCTCGCCGCGCTTCCGCGGCGAGCATGCCCTGCGTCGCTATCCCAACGGGGAAGAGCGCTGCATCGCCTGCAAGCTGTGCGAGGCCATCTGCCCGGCGCAGGCCATCACCATCGAGGCCGGCCCGCGCCGCAACGACGGCACGCGCCGCACGACGCGTTACGACATCGACATGGTGAAGTGCATCTATTGCGGCTTCTGCCAGGAGGCGTGCCCGGTGGATGCCATCGTCGAGGGACCGAACTTCGAGTTCGCCACCGAGACGCGCGAAGAACTCTACTACGACAAGGAAAAGCTGCTCGCGAACGGCGACCGGTGGGAGCGCGAGATCGCGCGGTCCATCGCGCTCGATGCGCCGTACCGCTGAGGGGCGTGAGACATCGGCCGGCATCCTGCCGGCCTTCTGAAACGGGACCGGCGACGCGCCATGCGCGCGGCGCCATAGATCGGACTTTCGGGATGCGTCGGGTTTTCGGGATGCGTCAGGACATCAGAGGGGCCGGCCGCCTTGCGGGGCCGGACATGACCGGCGCGGACGCGCCGCGGGCAGGGGGGCTACGCGCATGAGCGTCGCGGCAGCGTTTTTCTATCTCTTCGCCTTCGTGCTGGTGGCGTCCGCCTTCATGGTGATCTCCTCCCGCAACCCGGTGCAGTCGGTTCTGTTCCTCATCCTCGCGTTCGTGAACGCGGCGGGCCTCTTCATCCTCATCGGCGCCGAGTTCCTCGCGCTGATCCTGGTGGTGGTCTATGTGGGCGCGGTGGCGGTGCTCTTCCTCTTCGTCGTGATGATGCTCGACGTGGACTTCGTGGAGCTGCGCCAGGGCTTCCTGCAATACCTGCCGGTGGGCGTGGTGGTCGGCATGATCTTCCTCGCCGAGCTGGTGCTGGTGGTCGGCGCATGGGCGACCGGCCCCGGGGTCGCCTCCGCGGTGCAGTCCGCGCCGGGAGGCATCGCCACCGAGAGCAACGTGCGCGCCATCGCGGCCGTGCTCTACACGGACTACATCTACTTCTTCCAGGCCGCCGGCTTCGTGCTGCTCGTCGCCATGATCGGCGCCATCGTGCTCACGCTGCGCCACAAGGTGAACGTGCGCCGGCAGAACATCACGGCTCAGGTGACGCGCTCCTCCACCATCGAGGTGGTGAAGGTGCGTCCCGGCCAGGGCCTTTGAGGGGGATGGGCATGGACATCGGTCTCTCCCACTATCTGACCGTCGCGGCGATCCTGTTCACGCTCGGGACGCTCGGCATCTTCCTCAACCGGAAGAACGTCATCGTCATCCTCATGTCGGTGGAGCTGATCCTGCTCGCCGTGAACATCAACCTCGTCTCGTTCTCCGCCTTCCTCGGGAACCTGACGGGACAGGTGTTCGCGCTGCTCGTGCTCACCGTCGCCGCAGCCGAGGCGGCCATCGGCCTCGCCATCCTCGTGGTGTTCTACCGCAACCGCGGTTCGATCGCCGTCGAGGACATCAACGCCATGAAGGGCTGAGGCCATGTATCAGGCGATTGTCTTCCTCCCCCTTCTCGGCTTTCTCATCGCCGGCCTGTTCGGCAAGAAGATCGGTGACCGCGCCAGCGAGGTGGTGACCACTTCGTTCCTGTTCGTCGCGTGCCTGCTCGCCTGGATCGCGTTCTTCTCGGTCGGCTTCGGCGACCACGACACGCGCGTGCAGGTGATGAAGTGGATCTACGTGGGCGACCTCAAGGTCGACTGGGCGTTCCGCATCGACACCATGACGGTGATCATGCTGATCGTCGTCACCACCGTGTCCTCGCTCGTCCATCTCTACTCCATCGGCTACATGCACGAGGACCCGAGCCGGCCGCGCTTCTTCGCCTATCTCTCGCTGTTCACCTTCGCCATGCTCATGCTGGTGACGGCGGACAATCTGCTCCAGCTGTTCTTCGGCTGGGAGGGCGTGGGCCTCGCCTCCTATCTGCTCATCGGCTTCTGGTACGAGAAGCCTTCGGCGAACGCGGCGGCCATGAAGGCCTTCGTGGTGAACCGCGTGGGCGACTTCGGCTTCATGCTGGGCATCTTCGCCCTCTTCGTGATGACCAACTCGGTGAGCTTCGAGCAGGTGTTCGCGGCCGCCCCGGGCCTTGCCGGCAAGACCATTCCCTTCCTCGGCCACCACTGGGACGCGCCGACCGTGATCGCCCTGCTGCTGTTCGTCGGGGCGTGCGGCAAGTCGGCCCAGTTCCTGCTGCACACCTGGCTGCCGGACGCGATGGAAGGCCCGACCCCGGTCTCCGCCCTCATCCACGCCGCCACCATGGTGACCGCCGGCGTGTTCATGGTGGCGCGCATGTCGCCCATCTTCGAGCTGTCGCAGACCGCGCTCAACGTGGTGATGCTGGTGGGCGCCACCACCGCATTCTTCGCCGCCACCGTCGGCCTGGTGCAGAACGACATCAAGAAGGTGATCGCCTACTCCACCTGTTCCCAGCTCGGCTACATGTTCGTGGCGATGGGCGCGGGCGCCTATTCCATCGGCATGTTCCACCTGCTGACGCACGCCTTCTTCAAGGCGCTGCTGTTCCTCGGTGCCGGCTCGGTCATCCACGCCATGCACCACGAGCAGGACATGCGGCACATGGGCGGCCTTCGGAAGAAGATCCCCTACACCTACTGGACCATGGTGATCGGCACGCTGGCCATCACCGGCTTCCCGTTCCTCGCCGGCTATTACTCGAAGGACGCCATCATCGAGGCGGCCTATGCGAGCCACAACTACTTCCGCACCTACGGCTACTGGATGACCGTGATCGCCGCGGCGCTCACCGCCTTCTATTCCTGGCGCCTGATCTTCCTCACCTTCTGGGGTCACCCGCACGACCATCATCATTATGAGGCCGCGCACGAGAGCCCGCTGGTGATGACCATTCCGCTTGGCGTGCTGTCCCTCGGCGCGATCTTCGCGGGCTGGGCCTTCCACGGCATCTTCGTGGGCGAGGGTGTGCACGACTTCTTCCGCCATTCCATCTTCATGGGCGCGGAGAACCACATTCTCCACGCCATGCATGACATCCCCGGCTGGGCGGCCTTCGCCCCCACGGTGATGATGGTGGTGGGATCGCTGATCGCCATCTGGTTCTATCTCGTGAACCCGAAGATCCCGCCGGCGCTCGCGAAGTCGCAGGACGCGCTGTACCAGTTCCTCCTGAACAAGTGGTACTTCGACGAGATCTACAACTTCCTCTTTGTGCGCCCGGCCCTCTGGCTCGGCCGCACCCTGTGGAAGCGCGGTGACGGCACCATCATCGATGGGCTGGGACCGGATGGTGTCTCCGCCCGTGTGCTCGACATCACCCGCGGGGTGGTGCGGCTGCAGACCGGCTACCTCTACCACTACGCCTTCGTGATGCTGATCGGCGTCGCGGCCCTCATCACCTGGTTCATGTTCGCCGGAGTGTGACGATGACCGACTGGCCCATCCTCTCCGTCGTCACCTTCCTGCCGCTGGTCGGGGCGCTCTTCATCCTCGTGGTGCGGGGCGACGACGACGTCTCCGCGCGCAACGCCCGCTGGGTGGCGCTGTGGACCACGCTCGTCACCTTCCTGGTGTCGCTGCTGCTGCTGCCGGGCTTCGACGCCTCGGCTCCCGGCTTCCAGTTCGTGGAAAAGAAGGCGTGGCTCGGCGATCTCGCCTCCTACCACATGGGCGTGGACGGCATCTCGCTGCCCTTCGTCATCCTCACCACCTTCCTCATGCCCTTCTGCATTCTCGCCTCCTGGGAGAGCGTGCATAAGCGGGTGAAGGAATACATGATCGCCTTCCTGGTGCTCGAGACCATGATGCTCGGCACCTTCACGGCCCTCGACCTCGTCCTCTTCTACTTCTTCTTCGAGGGCGGCCTCATCCCGATGTTCCTCATCATCGGCGTGTGGGGCGGACCGCGCCGCATCTACGCGGCCTTCAAGTTCTTCCTCTACACGTTGGCCGGCTCCGTGCTGATGATGCTCGCCATCATGGCCATGTACTGGAAGGCCGGCACCACCGACGTGCCCACCCTGATGCAGTTCGGCTTCCCGTCGGGCATGCAGTACTGGCTCTGGTTGGCCTTCTTCGCCTCCTTCGCGGTGAAGATGCCCATGTGGCCGGTGCACACCTGGCTGCCTGACGCGCACGTGGAGGCGCCCACCGCCGGCTCCGTCATTCTGGCCGGCGTGCTCCTGAAGATGGGCGGCTACGGCTTCCTGCGCTTCTCCCTGCCCATGTTCCCGGAGGCGAGCCACTATTTCGCGCCTCTGGTGTTCACCCTCTCGGTGGTGGCCATCATCTACACCTCGCTCGTCGCGCTGGTGCAGGAGGACATCAAGAAGCTGATCGCCTATTCGTCCATCGCCCACATGGGCTTCGTGACCATGGGCATCTTCGCGATGAACGAGGCAGGCCTGCAGGGCGCCATGTTCCTCATGATCTCCCACGGCTTCGTCTCGGCTGCGCTGTTCCTGTGCGTCGGCGTGATCTACGACCGGCTGCACACCCGCGAGATCGCCGCCTATGGCGGCCTCGTGAAGCGCATGCCGCTCTACGCGACGGTGCTGATGGTGTTCACCATGGCCAATGTGGGCCTGCCGGGCACGTCGGGCTTCATCGGCGAGTTCCTCACCATGCTCGCCGCCTTCGAGCGCAACACCTGGGTCGCCTTCTTCGCGGCCACCGGCGTGATCCTCTCCGCGGCCTACGCTTTGTGGCTCTACTGGCGCGTGGTGTTCGGCCCGCTGGAGAAGGAGAAGCTGAAGTCCATGATGGATCTCTCGCCCCGCGAGATCGCCATCATGGTCCCGCTGGTGATCCTCACCATCCTGTTCGGCGTGTGGCCCGCGCCCATCCTCAACATGACATCCCATGCGGTGAACGCGGTCGTCGCGCGCACCGATTCCGTGGCCGGCGCGGTGAAGACCGCCCTGCTGCTGAGCTTCTGATTTTCGAGGACGCCTCATGTCGCAGCTCCTGCCTCCCCTCGGCGCGGTCCTGCCGGAACTGGTGCTCGCCGTCTCGGCCATCGCGCTGATCCTCATCGGCGCGTTCCGCGGAGAGGGCTCGGCCAATCTGGTCACGGGCCTTGCCATCGCGGTGCTCGCCGCGGCGGGCGTGCTGGTGCTGCTTCAGCCGGGCGCCGAAGTCTCCGCCTTCAACGGTTCGCTGGTGATCGACCCCTTCGGCCGCTTCATGAAGGCGCTGGTCTCCATCGGCGCGCTGGTCTCCCTCATCATGTCGGTAGACTGGCAGGCGCGGGAGAAGCAGGCGAAGTTCGAATATGCGGTGCTGGTGGTGATCGCCACGCTCGGCATGTTCATGCTGGTGTCGGCCGGCGACCTCATCGCCCTCTATCTCGGCCTCGAGCTGATGAGCCTCTCGCTCTATGTGGTGGCCGCCATCAACCGCGACTCGGTGCGCTCCACCGAGGCGGGCCTGAAGTATTTCGTCCTCGGCGCGCTCTCCTCGGGCATGCTGCTCTACGGCGCCTCGCTGATCTACGGCTTCACCGGCTCGGTGAATTTCCTGCAGATCGCGTCGATCGCGAAGGAGCCGAGCATCGGCCTCATCTTCGGCCTCGTCTTCCTGGTCGCAGGCCTGTGCTTCAAGGTGTCGGCGGTGCCGTTCCACATGTGGACGCCGGACGTCTATGAAGGCGCGCCCACGCCTGTCACCGCCTTCTTCGCCTCCGCCCCGAAGGTCGCCGGCATGGCCATCTTCGTGCGGGTGCTGATCGAGGCGTTCCCGCACGTCTCGCACCAGTGGCAGCAGATCGTCGCCTTCGTCTCGCTCGCCTCCATGGTGCTCGGCGCCTTCGCCGCCATCGGCCAGCGCAACATCAAGCGACTGCTCGCCTACTCCTCCATCGGCCACATGGGCTTCGCCCTCGTCGGCCTCGCCGCCGGCACCGCCGAGGGCGTGCGCGGCGTGCTGTTGTACATGGCCATCTACCTGATGATGACGCTCGGCACCTTCGCCTGCGTGCTCACCATGCGCCGCAAGGGCCAGGCGGTGGAGACGGTGGATGATCTCGCCGGCCTTGCCCGTCGCAATCCGCTGATGGCGCTGATGCTGGGCGCGCTCATGTTCTCGCTGGCCGGCATCCCGCCGCTCGCGGGCTTCCTCGCCAAGTACTACGTCTTCGTCGCCGCCATCCAGGCGGGGCTCTATGGCCTCTCCGTGGTGGGCGTGCTCGCCTCGGTGGTGGGCGCCTTCTACTACCTGCGCGTCGTCAAGATCATGTATTTCGACGAGCCGGTGGACGCCTTCGACCCCATGCCGACCGAGCTGAAGGCGGTGCTGGCGGTGAGCGGGCTTTTCACCATCTTCTATTTCGTCTATCCCGCTCCTCTCATTGAGGCAGCGAGTGTCGCCGCCCGTTCGCTTTTCTGAACGATGGCTCATTACGAATTCCAGGGTTCCACGGTTCCCATCGTCCGCTTCACCCAGATCGGCTCCACCAACGCCGAGGGGATGGCACGCCTGCAGCGGGGCGAGACCTTCCCGGTGTGGCTGGTCGCCGACATCCAGACGGCCGGGCGGGGACGCCGTGGCCGTCCGTGGACATCTGAGCTCGGCAATCTCTTCGCCACCCTCGTGCTGCCCAATCCGGCGCCGGTGGCGAACCTTGCACAGCTCTGCTTCGTCGCCGGCCTTGCGCTGCGGGACGCGGTGATCTCCGCCGCGCCGCAAATCGCGACGGACAACATGAAGCTCAAGTGGCCGAACGACCTCCTGATCGACGGCGGCAAGGTGGCCGGCATCCTGGTGGAGGGTGGCACCGATCCGCACGGCCGCCCGGCCGCGGTCATCGGCTTCGGCGTCAACTGCCTGCACCATCCCGAGGACCTGCCCTACAAGGCGACCAGCCTCGAGGCGCAGGGCGCGCCCACCGCGCCCGACCGGATGCTGGAAGCGCTCGACCTCGCCATGGCGGTTCGCCTCAACCAGTGGAACGCCGGCGCCGGCTTTCCCGCCATTCGCTCGGACTGGATGCGTCACGCCCTGGGCATGGGCGATCAGGTGAGCGTCAAGATCGGCGAGCGCGAGGTGGTGGGCCGCTTCGAGAATATCGACACCCGCGGCGCCATGATGCTGCGGCGTCGCGACGGCGTGGCCGAGATCATCACCGCGGGCGATGTCTCCCTCGGCAAGCCGGACTGATTTGCCCGCACACGTGCGTATCGTCGCGCGCGTGTGCTGAAGGCTTGCATTGCGGCGGCGCGCCTCCATCATGCGGCCGCCCGCCTTTTCATGAGCCCCGCGCCGTGGGGCTGCTTGTGTTTGGCGCGCCACGCGCTGTCGGTGCGTCCCGGGGCAGACGCGCTCCGGGGCAGCCGGCATTGCGGGCGCCGCGTTTGGAAGTGACCCTTTGATGGCACCCTCGGAAGAACTGGTCTTCGCGCCTCTCGGCGGCGTGGGCGAGATCGGAATGAACCTCGGCCTCTACGGCTTCGGCCCGAAGAAGGCGCGGGAATGGCTTATTGTCGACCTCGGCATGAGCTTTGCCGGGGATGAGGCGCCCGGCGTCGACCTTGTGCTGCCCGACATCCGCTTCCTGGAATCCGAGCGCAAGAAGATCGCCGGCCTCGTGCTGACCCATGGTCACGAGGACCATATCGGCGCGGTGCTGGACCTCTGGCCGCGCCTCAAGTGCCCCATCTACACCACCCGCTTCACCGCCGGCCTCCTGGAAGCGAAGCGGGCAGGGGAGCCGGGCGCCCCCTCCGAACTGCCCATCGAGGTGGTGCGCGCGCGCCAGCCGGTGCAGATCGGCCCGTTCAGCGTCGAATTCGTGCCGGTGTCGCACTCCATCCCCGACAGCCATGCACTCGCCATCCGCACCAGGGCCGGGCTGGTGGTTCATACCGGCGACTGGAAGCTCGACCCGACGCCCCTCGTGGGCGAGGCCACCGACATCGCGCGGCTGAAGGCGCTGGGCGATGAGGGCGTGCGCGCCATCATCTGCGATTCCACCAATGCCATCCGCGACGGCATCTCCCCGTCCGAGGCGGACGTGGGGGCCTCGCTGAAGGCCATCGTTGCCAAGGCGAAACACCGCATCGCCTTCACCACCTTCTCCTCCAACGTGGCCCGCATCCGCGGCATCGCCGAGGCGGCCTATGCCAATGGCCGCGAGGTGGTGCTGGTGGGCCGGGCGCTGGAGCGCGTCATCGGCGTCGCCCGCGAGCAGGGGCTGCTGGACGGCATTCCCGCCTTCCGCGGCGCCGACGCCTATGGGTATCTGCCGCGCGAGCGGGTGGTGGCCATCCTCACCGGCAGCCAGGGCGAGCCGCGCGCCGCGCTGCGCCGCATCGCCGATGACGACCATCCCGAGATCGCCCTGTCGCCCGGCGATCAGGTGGTGTTCTCCTCGCGCACCATTCCCGGCAACGAGAAGGTGGTGAACCACATCGTCAACGCGCTCATCAAGCGCGGGGTGGAGGTCATCACCGATCGCACCGCCCTCGTCCACGTCTCCGGCCATCCCCGCCGCGGCGAGCTGGAGGAGATGTACCGCATGATCCGCCCGCAGGTGGCGATCCCGGTGCATGGCGAGGCGCTGCACCTGCACGAGCACGCTCTGCTTGCCCGCCGGCTTGGCGTGCCGGAGGTGCTGAACTGCTACGACGGCAACGTCATCCGCCTCGCGCCCGGCCCGGCCGAGCGGGTGGACGACGTGCCCTTCGGCCGCCTCTACAAGGACGGACGCCTGCTGCTGGCCGAAGGTGCGCGCGCCATTCCCGAGCGGCGCAAGCTGAGCTTCGTGGGCGCCATCTCCATCGCCGTCGCGGTGAACAAGCAGGGCGGCCTTGCCGGCGATCCCTCCGTCGAGATCACCGGCGTGCCGGAGCGCGGGGAAGGGGGCTTGGACATGCTCGACCACGTGCTCGACACGGTGGTCGCCACCCTCGACAATCTGCCCAAGGCCCGCCGCCGCGACCCGGAAGCGCTGGCGGAGAGCCTGGAGCGGGCCGTGCGTTCGGCGGTGAACGCGGTGTGGGGCAAAAAGCCGGTCTGCCACGTCCACGTGCTGGAGGTGTGAGTTCTCTCCACCTTCTCTCCTGCGGAGGTCGTGTTTCTCGACCCGCCCCGTTGCGCTATGGATCGGTGACGAACCGGAGGGAAACATGATCGGACGGCTCAACCACGTGGCCATCGCGGTGCGCGACATCGCGGCCGCCTCGGCGCTCTATCGCGATACGCTCGGCGCGGAGGTCTCCGCCGCCGTGCCCCAGGTGGAGCACGGCGTGACCACGGTGTTCGTGACCCTGCCCAACACCAAGATCGAGTTCCTGGAGCCGCTCGGCGCGGATTCGCCCATCGCCAAGTTCCTGGAGCGCAATCCGGACGGCGGCATCCACCATCTGTGCTACGAGGTGGACGACATCATCGTCGCCCGCGACCAGCTCAAGGCCAAGGGCGCGCGCGTGCTCGGCTCCGGCGAGCCGAAGATCGGCGCCCACGGCAAGCCGGTGCTGTTCCTTCACCCGAAGGACTTCAACGGCACGCTGGTCGAGCTGGAGCAGGCCTGATCCCCCCTCGCGGCGCCGGGACCCCGGCGCCGCCAGTCAAGGAAGACGCCGTGTCGGTCGGTGCCGTCGTCGCCATCTATTTCATCGTGTGGTGGACCAGCCTGTTCGCCGTGCTGCCATGGGGCGTGCGCTCCCAGGCCGAGAGCGCGGACGTAACGCCGGGCACCGATCCCGGCGCGCCGGTGCGGCCGCTGATGCTTTACAAGGTGATCGCCACCAGCCTCATCGCGCTCGTGGTCACCGCCGGCATCGTCTACATCATGACCAGCGGCATCATCGCGCTGGAAGACATTCCGCTGCCCTTCAAGACCGCGGAATAGGCCCACCTACCGGCATCAGTGCAGGGAGGTGCTGCCGATCAGGCCCGCGCCGCGCGGCGCGCCCGGGGCAGGCCCCGGCGCCAGAGGGCCACTCAGCGCAAGGCGCAGCAGGCGGTCGCCCGTGACCGCGCGGCTGAACAGGTGGCCCTGGCCGAAGTCGCAGCCCCGCGCCTTCAGGAAGTCGTGCTGCCGCGGGTCCTCGATCCCCTCCGCCACCACCGAGAAGCCCAGCGCGCGGGCGATGGAGATGATCGCCGTGGCGATCTCCGCGTCGGCGGCGCGCGGCAGGTCGCGCACGAAGCTCCGGTCGATCTTCAGCTTGGAGATGGGGAAGCGCTTGAGATAGGCGAGCGAGGAATAGCCGGTGCCGAAATCGTCCAGGGCGATGCGCACGCCGGTGTCCTTCAGCTGGCGCAGCTTGCGCTCGGCCGCCGCGCGGGCGTCGAACAGCAGGCTCTCGGTGATCTCCACCTCCAGCTTGTGCGCCGGCAGGCCGGTGCGGCGCAGAACGTCGTCCACGAACTCGCACAGGGCGCCGCGCTGGAACTGGCGCGGCGACAGGTTCACCGCGATGAAGTCGAGGTCGGCACCCTTGTCGAGCCATTCGGCCATCTGCCGGCAGGCGGCTTCCATCACCCAATTGCCCAATGGCTCGATGAGACCGGTCTCTTCGGCGAGCGGGATGAAGCGGTTGGGGGTGACGAGGCCGTGGGTCGGGCTCTGCCAGCGCACCAGCGCCTCGGTGCCGGTGATGCGGCCGGTGGCGAGGTTCACCACCGGCTGGAAGTTGAGGATGAACTCGTCACGGGCGAGGGCGCGCCGCAGGTCCGCTTCCATCTCCATCCGCACGCGGGCGCCGCGGGTGAGCGCCTGGGTATAGAAGGCGTAGCCGCCACGGCCGTGGGACTTCGCCTCCGCCAGCGCTGAATCCGCGTGCTGGAGCAGGCTCGCCGGCGTCTCGGCATCCTCCGGGAACAGGCTGATGCCGACGCTGGCGCCAAGGTAGATTTCCCCGCCTCCGGGCATGGAGAAGGGGCGCCCCATCTCCTGGATGACGTGGTTGGCGAGGGTGGCGGCATCCTCCGGCCCGGAGATGCCCTCGAGGATGATGACGAACTCGTCGCCGCCATGACGCCCAAGCGTGGCGCCTGCCTCCAGCTCATCCTGAATGCGGCGGGCGGCCATCTGCAGCACGGCGTCGCCGGCCATGTGGCCGAGGCTGTCATTGACGGTCTTGAAGCGGTCGAGGTCCACGAACAGCACCGCGCAGCGCGATCCGGGCCGGCTCAGCGCGAGGTCGAGGAGCGAGGCGAGGAGCGTGCGGTTCGGCAGATCGGTGAGCGGGTCGTAGTGGGCGATACGGTCCAGCTCGAACTCGGAATGCTTGGCCTGGGTGATGTCCTGGAAGGCGCCGACGAAATTCTGGGCCGCGCCGCTGTCGTCATACACCGTGGTGATGTTGAGCTGCTGGAGGAAAATCTCGCCGTTCTTGCGGCGGTTCCAGATCTCGCCCTGCCAGGAGCCGGCGGTGGTCAGCTCGCTCCACAGGCTGCGGTAGAAGTCGCGGTCGTGCCGGCCGGAATGAAGGAGGCGCATGTTCTGGCCGAGGATTTCCTCCTCGCTGTAGCCGGTGATCCGCGAGAAGGCCGGATTGACGGCGGACACCTCGGACTTGAGATTCGTCACCACCAGCCCGTCATAGGAATTGGCGAACACGGCCGCGGCGAGCCGCAGGTGGCGCTCGGTGTGCTTCGATCTGGTGATGTCGGCGAGGAGGCCGACGGCGCGGCTGAGGGCGCCGGCGGCGTCGCGGGCGGCGAGGCCGTGCCAGCGGAAGTCGTGATAGCTGCCGTCCGGCCGGCGCAGGCGGATGTCCAGCTCCAGCGTGGGTGCCCCGCCGCGCAGGAAGGCCTTCCACGCCGCCGCCACCTTGCGGCGGTCGTCCGGGTGGAGCAATTCGTGCCACGGCCGCCTGATGTCCACGGCCTCGTCGGCGCCCACGCCGAGCATCTCCCGTGCCCGCTGCGAGAGATAGAGGCTGCCGGTGCGGATGTTGAGATCCCACACGCCCTGGTCCGAGCCCTTCACCGCGAGGCCGAAGCGCTCCTCGCTCTCGCGCAGCGCGGCCTCGGCGGCGCGACGGGCGGAGATGTCCTGCGCCACCAGCAGGAGGTGGTCAGCTGCGCCATCCGCGTTGCGCACCAGAGAGAACGTGAAGGCCAGCCAGACGGCCGAGCCGTCCGGGCGCACGAGGCTTTCCTCCGTCTCGATCTCGGCCGACCGGCCGTCGAGGAGCGGGCCGATCACATCGGCGCCGCCGGAGGCGGGGTCCGGCTCCCGCAAGTGCCACATGCGCTCGCCGATCAGCGCGCTCGCCGGCCGGCCGAGCATGCGGCAGGCCTTGCCGTTGGCCCGCAGGATGGTGCCGTCGAGGTCGAGGTGGAGGATGCCGGTCGCGGCCTGGTCGAAGGCGGCGCGGAAGCGCGCTTCGGCCTCGCCCACCGCGCGGGCGGCCGAAAGCTCGCGCGCCGCCTCGCGCATCCGCGACTTCTGCAGCAGGCCACGCCCCACCGCCACTGCGAGCAGCAGTAGCACGCAGGCGAGCGCCGCGGAGAAGAAGGCGGAGGTGCGAGCGCCGCCCAGAACCTCGTCGCGGTCCACCTTCAGCACGAGGGAGGACTGGTCGCCGGGGATGGGCGCGCGCACCGCCAGAACGGCGCGGCCGGAGGGATCGGCGCCGGCGCCGGTCGCGCCGGGGCTGTCGGTGCCGGCGGCGAAGGGATAGGGGTCGGCCACGAAGGTCCGTGGCAGCGGGGCGGCCTGATCGCGCGAGACCGCCGAGGTGACGCGCACGCCGCCGCGCGGGTCCGGCGCCACCAGCAGCGCCTCGGCGCTGCGGGCGGTGCGGAACACGGCCGAGAGCATGGGATGGGCTTCCGGCCGCACCGCCGACTGCAGGAACAGGACGCAGCAGGGATCATGCTCGGCCCCGCGCACCGGCACGTTGACGAGGAAGGCGAAGCCCCCTGTGCGCGTGGTGTCGCGCGGCGGCGGGGCTTCCGCCATCTGGCCAGTGGCCGCGACCTCCCGCACCATCTCCGCCATGTCGGGCCGGCCCGGCTCCGGCCCGGAGGACAAGATGAAAGCGCCGTTGTTGGCCCACAGCTCGGCGCCGGTGAAGCCGAAGGCGCGCGCGCTCTCGCCCAGCAGCAGGCGCAGGCGCGCGCGGCGCTCGGAGGAGGGCTCGGCGTGCCAGCCGGCCACGTCGTCGGCGAGGAAGCGGCTCGATCCCAGCGCCAGTGCGCCCGTCTCCAGCCGCTGGCGCTCCTGGGCGAGGTTGCGCACCTGCACTTCCGCAAGGGTGCCGAGGAGCCGCCGCGTGTCGGAGATCGCCGACTGCACGCTCGCCTGATAGACGAGCACCGTCACCACGAGAAGGATGGCGCCGAGGCCCAGCAGCAGGAGCACGGCGCGCATGGCGCCGATGGAGTTCGGCACAGTGGAGGCCACACCGACCGTGCCGGTCCTGCGCGGGGTGGGAGCCACGTCGGTGGTGGTCCGGGCCATCGCCGCGGCCGCCGCCCGGCGCCGGGCGACGAGGAGCGTCGCCATGAACGCTGCGGTGCCGATCACGGCTGCGGCGACGAGGGCGATGAGGGTGGTCTTGAGGGTCGGCGCGCCGCCGAAGCCGCCGGTGGCGAGGGAGGGCTGCGCTTCGGCCGCACGGCTCCACAGCGCTGCCACCGCCGTGAGCACGGTCGCCGCGCGGAACCGCCCTCTGGCCGGTTGCGCCCTCATGATGCCTCGTCCTGCTGCCCTCGATCCGGCAGTCAAGCCGCCGCCGCTTCGAGACCTATATCTTGGCCGTTGGTGGGAAAAAGCGAAATCGCGGAATTTCCCTTCGATAAGGTTGTAAAATACCTGCCAAATGCCGGCAAAGCCACTGCCCGGCGGCCAGGGCCTTCCGCCGATACCTTATCGCGAGACTCGATCCTGAGACTTGCTCCTGCCGCGATCATCCACCATTTGTAGGGAGCTGGCCCGCCGACCTTGAATCGGCCGGGTCTGGAGGTCTGCCATGAGTGTCGCTGAAACACCCCCCGTGCGCCCCGCCCGGCGCAGCCCACCGCCGGTCATCCGCATCACCGACATCGCCGCCGAGCGCCTGCGCGAGATTCTCGCCGATGCCGAGCCGGGCACCGCGGTTCGGGTGGGCATCGAGAACGGCGGTTGCGCCGGCATGTCCTACAAGCTCGATTTCACCACCGATGTGGCCCCGCTCGACTCCGTGGTCGAAGACAAGGGCGTGAAGGTCGTGGTGGATTCCAAGGCGGTGCTCTTCCTCATCGGCACCGAGATGGATTTCAAGACGGACAAGGTCTCGTCCCAGTTCGTCTTCAACAATCCCAATCAGACATCTTCCTGCGGCTGCGGCGAATCCGTCGCCATCACGCCGGCGGCTGCCGACGCGTCCTGAGCGGCGCTTCGGCGCCGAACGGGGCAGGGCGGTTCAGCCGCCGTTCAGTTTGGCCGCGGCAAGAGTGGCACATCGTGCGGATGCCGGCTCCGGCCGGCGGTCGCGCGCCGCCATAACTGCCCATAGGTGCCATCTTGACCCCTCGTCCCATCGCCGCCCTCCTGTCGAGCCCCGCATTCGGCATCGTCGCCCGTGCCCTGCTCACCTTCATCTTCTGGGGCGCGGGCCTGGACAAGCTGTTCAACTTCGGCGAGGCGCTGGCGCTGTTCGACTTCTTCGGCGTGAAACCCGCGCTGTTCTTCGTGCCGCTGGCCATCGTCGTGCTGCTCGGCGGCTCGGCCATGGTCATTGCCAACCGAATGGCCTGGCTCGGCTTCGGGATGCTGGCGGTGTTCACCGCCCTGACCATCCCCATCGCTCACCCCTTCTGGACCATGCAGGGCGAGCAGCGCCTGTTCGAGTTCCATGTGGTGGTGGAGCACATCAGCCTGATCGGCGGCCTGATGATCGGCGCCATCCTGTGCTGGCGCCTGGAGCGCGAAGCGCGACCCCGCGCCTGACGGCACGAGCCCATCGGTACGTGCCCATCGGCCCGTGCCGGGTCACGGTGGAAGCCGGGGCGTCAGGAGGTACACTCCCGCCGCGAAACATGCTCTAAGACACGTCCGCCGGGCCCCCGCGCCCGGCATAGCGGACGTGGCGAAACCGGTAGACGCACGAGACTTAAAATCTTGCGCCGCAAGGCGTGCGGGTTCGAGTCCCGCCGTCCGCACCAGCCGTAGAGTCTCGCACCAGTCGTTCCGTTCCCGCATGGCCGGCGCCGGCGCCCTGCGGCGGGATCACTCCCCGGCTTCGGGCGAAGCTGCTATTTGGAGGCATTCGCCTGCTACGGGCGACCCGTGCGCCCATCTGCCCCTCGCCCCGGATCCTCCCTCGTGAACGCCCCGCCTTCCCTTCACCATGCGCATCATGCGCCACCGGTGTATTTCCTCCAGGGCATGCGCAAGGCCGTGTCGGTGCCCGCGCTGGTGCTGTTCGCGAGCTATCTGGGCTTCGGCGCAGTGCTGCATGGGGTGGGTTTTCCCCTCGGGGCCGGTATCGCCTCGACCTTGCTCGTGTGGGCCCTGCCGGCACAATTGATCCTCATCGGCGGCCTCGCGGCGGGCACAGCGTTGCCGGCCATCGCACTCGCTGTCGGGCTCTCCTCCATGCGCCTCCTGCCCATGGTGGTCTCGGTGGCACCCTACATGCGCGGGCCGCGCCGCAGTCTCTTCTGGGAGCTGGTCTGTGCCCATTTCGTCGCGATGACGGTCTGGCTCGAAGGGCTCCGCATGCTGCCGCACCTGCCCGGTGAGGCGCGCGTGCCCTTCACCCTCGGGCTCGGCCTCTCGCTGATCGGCGTGAGCTGCCTCGGCACGGTGACGGGCTACACCATGGCCGGCGAGGTGCCGGGCTGGATCGCGGCCGGGCTGCTGCTGCTCACGCCCCTGTCCTTCACCGTGCTGATGGTGCGCAACGCCGTGTCCGCCACCGATTGGCTGGCGCTCGCCGCCGGCCTCATCCTGATGCCGCTGACGCTGAACCTTGGGGGCGGGCTCGATCTGATGATCTCCGGCATCGGCGGCGGTACGCTCGCCTTCATCGCCGGCCGCCTGCTGGAGCGACGCCGATGATCGCCCCGATGAGCGAGGGCACCGCCCTGCTGCTGGTGATTCTCCTCGGCTTCCTGCCGACGGAGGTGTGGCGCACCCTCGCGGTCATTGCCGGTCGCCGCGTGGAGGAGGGCAGCACCGTCTTTCACTGGGTGCGGGCGGTGGCCACCGCCCTCCTGGCCGCCGTGATCGCGCGGCTCCTGTTCGCGCCGGCCGGCGTCCTCGCCGAGGTTCCGCTGGCGCTGCGCCTCGGGGCCGTGCTCGCGGGGGTGGCGGGCTTCCTCGTGGTGCGCCGCTCCGTGTTCGCCGGGGTGGTGGTGGGCGAGATCGTGCTCATGGGCGGCGCTTATTTTCTCCACGGCTGAAGCGTGGCGATCTCCGCACTGCACCTTGCGGGGCAAGGCTTTGATGCGGGGCGAGTGGTATCGCGAGGCATGCGTCGTCCACAGGGCAGGGGGGCGGGACCACAAATTATCGCCCGTGCCCTTTCCATCGGGGGCGGGGGTTGCTACATACGCCTCGCCGAACACCGGTTCGCCGGCAAACTCTCGGTTCTGACGCGGGGTGGAGCAGCCCGGTAGCTCGTCAGGCTCATAACCTGAAGGTCGCAGGTTCAAATCCTGCCCCCGCAACCAAAACCTTGGTTTCAAGGTCTCAAAAGGGTCGCCGCAAGGCGGCCCTTTTGCGTTTTGGCCGCTGAGGGCGGGAGCCGGGTAGGCACACGGTTACGCATCAATCCGGAGACGGCGCAGGACACCCCTAGCTCGCGTTCAAGGTCGCGTCGTGCTACTTTGAGGCGAATAAATGCCCGATTTCGCTTGGCCTAAGCTGCTGACGAAAGGGGGAAAAGGGATGAAGTGCCCTCCAATACCTCCGCACGAGAAAGATCGTCTCGCGGCGCTTGATAGCTATGTCCTGGCCGGCCAGGGGTCCGTCGCCGACCTCACGCCATTGGTCGAGATAGCCCTGCGCATCTTCAACGTGCCGATGGCGGCCGTGAACATGATCGGCACCGACAGCGTGTTCTTCGCGGCGAGCGCTGGGTTCGGCGATGATGTTGACAAGCGCCGGGAGGTCTCCTTCTGCGCCCACACCATCCTACAGGGCGCCACCATGGTCGTGCCGGACGCGACCCACGACGAGCGCTTCCACGACAATCCGCTGGTTTCCGGCGCCACCAACATCCGCTTCTATGCCGGCGCACCGCTGCTCTCGGCGGACGGCCACGCCATCGGCGTGCTCTGCATCCTCGATACGGTGCCCTATGACGGCTTCGGCGCCGAGGATCGTGTCCGCCTGAGCGATCTGGCCCACATGGTGATGGATCGGCTGGAGATCCGCCGCCTCGCCTTGGCCGCGTCGGCGGGCCGAACGGCGGTGCCCAAGCGGGTGGTGGGGCCGGAGCACCTCGCGCACCTCGCCCAGATCGACGCCTTGACAGGTCTGCCCAATCGCCGCCAGTTCTACCGGGCGGTCGAGGCGGCGCTTCTCACCGGCCGGGCCTGCGGACTGCTGATGGTGGACGTGGATGGCTTCAAGGACATCAACAACATCCTCGGCCCTGCCGCGGGCGACGATGTGTTGAGAGCGATCGGCCAGCTTCTGGTCGCCGAAGCATCGAGCGGCACCGCCGTCGCGCGCATCGGCGGAGACGAGTTCGCCATGCGGGTCTGCGGGCTGACGGCCGAGGCGGCCAAGCCCTTCGCCCGCCAGCTCCTCGCCAAGATATCCGAGCTCGCCCCCATGGGGCATGAAGACATGCGGATTAGTGCAAGCTGCGGCATCGCGCTGTTCCCTCGTGATGCGCAGGAACCGGTGGAGCTGATCGGCGATGCCGACCTCGCGCTCCACGCCGCCAAGGCCCAGGCGACGGCAAACGTCGCGCTCTATTCTCCAGCGCTGCGCACCGATGCGCTGGACCGTCGCCTCTCCAGCATCGATTTGCACCGGGCAGTGGCGAACGGGGAGTTCGTGCTTTTCTATCAGCCGCAGGTGCGCCTGTCGGATGGGGCGCTGGTCGGCGCGGAAGCGCTCATCCGATGGCTGCATCCCAGCCGCGGCCTGCTGTCTCCGGCCGCCTTTCTGCCGGCGCTGGAGGGGAGCGCGCTGGCGCCCCAGGTCGGGCGTTGGGTCATCGAGGAGGGCTGCGCCCAGGCAGCCCGCTGGCGACGGCAGGGGGCCGCCGATTTCCGCATGGCCGTCAATCTCTTCGCCTCGCAGTTTCGCACCGGCGATCTGCCCCGCGAGGTGGAGGAGTCGCTGGCGCGGCATGGGTTGCCGCCGGAGGCGCTGGAGCTTGAGATCACCGAGAATATCGTGCTCTCGGACCATTCCACCTCCATCGACGCGTTGACACGGCTGCGGCAGATGGGTGTCCACATCGCCTTCGACGATTTCGGCACCGGCTATGCGTCGCTCAGCCTGCTGACCCGGTTTCCGGTGAGCTGCATCAAGCTCGATCGCAGCTTCGTTCAGGCCATGCTGCAAGCGCCGCGGGAGGCGGCGGTCATCGCCGCCATCCTGGAGATGGGGCGGGCTCTCGACATGGACGTGATCGCCGAGGGCATCGAGACCGAGGCCGAGCGTGCCTATCTCGCCGCGCGCCATTGTCCGGAAGGGCAGGGCTATCTGTTCGGCCGGCCGATGCCTGCGGAGGAGTTCGAGGCGCGCCTTGGCCAGGCGACAGCCTTCGTGCCGCAGGGGGCGGCAGAACGGGACGCAGGCCCGCGGGCCTGCTGAACGGGGACTATCCCTCAGTGACCGCCGAAGCGCGCAAGCGGTGGCTGCGCACCTTGCTGCGATTGCCGCAGGCGGCCATGGAGCACCAGCGCCGGGTGCCGTTGCGGGCGGTGTCGTAGAAGACGAGGCTGCACTCGGGATTGGCGCAGTGCCGGAGCCGCGCCGGCTCGTGGCGGGCGGCGAAATCGGCAAAATCTGCGGCGATGGCGGGGAGGGGACCCGCGCTTTCGGGCGGGTGTTCCTCCACCACAAGCGCGCCGCCCCGCCACGCAAGGTGCGGCTGGGGTGCGCCCGCCGCCAGCAGGGCGTTGACCAAATCAAGGTCGGCCGGCTTGGGCTTGCTGCCGGTCCTGAGGCATTCGAACAGGCGGGCGAGCGCCTCACGCAATGCGAGGGCCTGCGGCCGCAATGCGGGAGCGGCGTCGGCATCAAGCCCCGCCGCCTTGAGCCAGCGTTGCCAGCCATCCTCGGTGGCCAGGAAATCCCCCAGCGCAGCGGGGGCGGAATTGACGAGATCGATCCACAGGCGACTGCCGAGGAAGGGCATCCCGTCGCGGAAGTCGCTCTCCTGCGGTGTGTTCACACGAACCTCTTCTCTGTCTGCCGCCGGATCCTGCCCGCTGCCGGCGCCGCGTCGGCGGGCGTGTAACCGGAAAGATAGGCGATTACCGGGTGGACACAAGCGCGCACCGTCGACGTAACCTCTTAAAATGATATTGACAGGTTATTCGTGGCGTGTAACCCCATAAGTGGCTTTAAGCCAGTTACGTGGAGACATCCCATGCATGCCGTCAACACCGCCGCGCGCCCCGGCGCCGGGACCGAGGTCGCCTATCACCGTGCCGCCATCCGGGGGCTCGACATCTTCTACCGGGAGGCCGGCCCGGCCGACGCGCCGGTGGTCGTGCTGCTGCACGGCTTTCCCTCCTCCTCGCACATGTTCCGCAACCTCATTCCCGCGCTCGCTGATCGCTACCGGGTGATCGCCCCCGACTATCCGGGCTTCGGCCAGTCCAGCGCGCCGGCGCCCGAGGCGTTCGCCTACAGCTTCGACACCCTCGCCGACGTGGTCGAGGCGCTGCTCGAAGGCCTCGGCATCCGCCGCTATGCGCTCTACATGCAGGATTACGGCGGTCCGGTGGGCTTCCGGCTCGCGGCCCGGCATCCCGAGCGGGTGACGGGGCTCATCGTGCAGAATGCGGTGGCGAACCTCGAAGGCTTCCACGCCAATGCCGCCGCCGCCTTCGGCCCCTATTGGACTGACCGCAACGCGGAGACTGAAAAGCCGGTCCGCAGCTTCCTGGCCGCCGAGACCACGCGCTTCCAGTACGAGCATGGCTCGTCCACCCGCGCCGACCGCCTCTCGCCCGACACCTGGACCCACGACCAGGCGCTGCTCGACCGCCCCGGCAACGACCGCATCCAGCTGGAGCTGCTTTATCGCTACCAGGACAATGTGGGCTCCTATCCCGCCTTCCAAGCCTATCTGAAGGACCGCCAGCCCAACATTCTGGTGGTGTGGGGCGACAACGATCCCTTCTTCACCGCCGAGGGCCGCGACCTGTTCAAGGCGCTGGTGCCCGCGACCGAGGTGCATGCCTACGACGCCGGCCATTTCGCGCTGGAAACCCACCTGCCGGAGATCTCCGGCGCCATCCGCGGCTTCCTCGCCCGCGTCGCCTGACATCGTTCCCGACAGCGCCGCGCCGGACCATCCGGCGCGGCCGCCCTCCAATGGAGCCAGCCTCGTGCCCCTGATGCTTTCCCCAACTTCGGTGTCGGGACGGATTTCGCTCGCCGCGATGGCCGTCCTCGTCGCCCTGTCGCTGCCGACCCCCACTTCTGCCGCCTCGCCGCCCGCGCCCGCCGCCACGGCGACGGTGCCGGCCGCCCTCTCGCCTACGGTGCATTACCGCTCGAAGAGCATCGCCGGCGTCGAGATCTTCTATCGCGAGGCGGGGCCGGTGGACGCGCCGGTTCTCCTGCTGCTGCACGGCTTTCCGTCCTCCTCGCACATGTTCCGAAACCTCATCCCACTGCTCGCCGACCGCTACCGGGTGATCGCGCCGGACTATCCCGGCTTCGGCCACAGCGGCGTGCCGGATCGCGCGCAGTTCACGTATGGCTTTGCCGCCTTCGCCGATCTTGTCGACGGCCTCATGGGCACGCTCGGGGCCGGTCGATATGCGCTCTATGTGATGGATTACGGTGCGCCGGTGGGTTACCGGCTGGCGCTCAAGCACCCAGAGCGGGTGACCGCGCTGGTGGTGCAGAACGGCAATGCCTATGAGGAGGGGCTGAGCCCGTTCTGGTCGCCGCTCAAGGCCTATTGGGCGGACGGATCACAGGCCAACCGCGAGGCGCTGCGCGCGGGCCTGACCCCTGAGGCGACCCGCTCGCAATATGTGAACGGGGTTGCCAATGTCTCCCGCATCGATCCCGACACCTGGCTGGTGGATCAGGCGCTGCTCGACCGGCCCGGCGTGGACGAGATCATGCTCGATCTGTTCAAGGATTATGCGAACAACATCGCCCTCTACCCGCAGTTCCACGCCTTCTTCCGGGAGAAGAAGCCGCCGACGCTCATCGTCTGGGGCGCCAATGACGAAATCTTCCCGGCTGCTGGCGCGCGGGCCTATCTGAGGGATCTACCGAAGGCGGAACTGCACCTCCTGAACAGCGGCCACTTCGCCCTGGAAGACAGGGGCGCCGAGATCGCCGTCCTGATGCGCGACTTCCTCGCCCGCTCGCTCCCCGCCACCGCGCCGGGCAAGCCTGACGCGCGTTGAGGGGAACATGACCCGGCCGCTGTCCGCCTTTTCCGCGCGGGCAGCGGCCGGGGCCGGGCTCACCACTTGAGGAAACGCGGTCCCGTCAGCCAGCCGAAGCCGGTGACGATGGCGAGGCCCGCCGCGTACCAGATGCCCACATAGACCGGCGCATCATTCACGCAGAAGGACGCATAGGCGAGGGCGCCGATGCCGCCGGCCACGAGGCCGAGCAGCGCCCCGCAATAGTGCAGGTCCGTCGGCGCCGTCTCGCGCAGCACCAGCGTGAGCACCACGAGCGGAATGACCGACAGGAGCGGGATGGCGAGCACGCAGACGAACCAGTCGTTGAACATGGTCGCCATGCCGCTGGTCGCGGGCGTGGCGACGATCTGCATAACCGCGGCGAACCACACCAGCGCCAGCGGAAGGAGGGCGAGGCGGAGCAGCTTGCCGCTCGCCCGGCCGGCCCGCGCCGCCCGGCGCAGCCCGTGCGCGGCGATGGCGACCATCGCGGCGAGGAAGCCGACCTTCAGCACGAAATCGAATGAGCCCATCGCTCGCAACAGGTCCGGCCGCACCCCCAGCGCGAAGATGCAGGCGAGAGCCGCGAGGCAGAGCGAGCCGGCCATGGCGAGCGTCAGCAGGCGATCCTGCCGGCCCGGGTCCACCGCCTCGACGCGGGTGGCGAGGAAATCGATGAGGTCGTCGGTGTTCATGGGCGTGCCTCCGACAAAAGGGCAGCAAGCTTCTTCATGCCGCGATGGATTCCGATTTTCACCGCGGCATCGGTCATGCCGATGCGGGCCGCGGCCTCGGCAATGCTGAGGCCCTCGATTTTCACGTATTCGATGGGCAGCCGGAAATGCCGGGGTAGCGTATCCAGCGCCCGGTGCAGTTCCCGCGATGTATCCACCGCTTCATATCTGTCCACGTCGGCGAGATCGTCCATCTCGTCGATCTGCACGTTGCGTAGCGCCCGCGCGTTGAGGCGCAGGTGGTCGATGAGCTTGTAGCGGGCGATGCCGTAGGTCCAGGCGAGGACGGGCGAGGAGCCATCATAGGTGTGGCGCTTGGTGTGCAGCACCAGAAGGGTGTCCTGCACTAGATCCTCCGCATCGTCCGTCCCGGCACCGCTGCGGCGCAGGCGGTTGCGGAAATAGCTGCGCAGTCGCACGGACACATGCTGCAGAAGCGCCCGGTGCGCCTCGGCATCGCCGGACTGGCTCGCGCGCATCAGCGCTTCCAGGTCGGGTTCTCGGCTCATGAAATTCCCCCTCATGAGCCCGAATTCGCGGGGCGGTGCTGAAAGGTTACACGCGGCGCGATCACGAGGATGCGAGGGTGCCGGGACGTGCCGCGGAGACCTTGGTCCCGACAGTGTTTCGGCAGCGTTGCGTGGAGGATTATCGTGATCTCAAAATCTGTTGAACAGGTCTTTCGAACTGATTGTAACCTGAGAGGTTCGACTTGCGGAATATCCAGCATCAACGCTTCGATACTGGAGAAAATACATGCGTAAGTCGATCCTCTCCCTCGCCGTCCTCGCCTCTGCTCTGGCCCTGGGCACTGCCGCCTTCGCGGACGAGACCGAGACCGCCGTGAACCGCGAGAGCGTGCGCGTCGCCGCCGGCATCACCCACACCGATCCCGCGCCGCTCGGTTATGGTGCGGATACCGGGGTGCACCACGGCTTTGCCGGGGCGCAGAAGCCCGAGCACACCCTTTCCGATGCCGACCGCGCGCTGTTCAAGCTCGGTGATCGCGGCCTCGGCAACAGCTGATCGGGCCTCACAAAAGCCGGCCGCGGTGGTTCTCCATCGCGGCCGGCTTTTCGCGTTTCAGAGGGATCAGCGGGCGACCGTGCTCGCCACATAGATGCGCCACCGCCCGTCCTCTTCCTCTGCCAGCCGATAGAGCGGGCTCAAGGCGAAAGGATCGGCACTCCAGGCGCCATCCTGCGCGGTGACGACGATGGCGCCGCAGCCCAAGGTCCGGCGCAAGGTTGCCACGTCCTCCGCCGTTCCGGTGCCGGCAAAAACCCGGTCGAAGAGCATTGCCGCGTCCACACGCTCGGATGCGGAGAGCGGCGCAAAGGCGAGCGCCATCTCTTGCCCGCCGAAGCAGGAGCGGCGGCGCGACAGGAGCGCCCATGACAGGTTGATGGGCCAGGGCGTCAGCTTCTCCAGCCGCGCCGGATTGCTGGCGATCCGCACCTCCGGCCCAACCGCCCGCCGCACCGCCCGCCACAGCGCCGGATCACCGGCGAAGACGCGGCCGTCCGCGCTCGGTTCACCCGTGATGTTGCGGTGGCCGAGGGCGATTGTGTCCGGCAGTCCGAGGGCGACAAGAGCGAGGCCCGCGGCGAGAAGGACACGGCCCTCCCGAGCGCGCCGTGTCTGCATGGCCCAGAGCAGCGCCATCGACAGCGCCTCCGCGAGAGCAGCGCCCGCGAAGGCCGCCAGCACCAGAACGGCGGGCAGCACCGCGCGCCAGCCCAGATCGTTGTTCTCCCCTGCCGTGCTTTGTAGGGTGGCGCTCACCGCCAGAGCCGCGACGGCCAGCGCCGCCAGCGGGTGCGCGATCTGCCGGGCCGCCCGACCGCCCATGCGCCCGGCGAACACCAGCGCAAGCCCCGCGACGCCAGCGAAGACAATGCCCGGAAACTCCACCGGCAGCAGCACCAGCCAGTAGGCGAGCGGATCGAGCACCGCGCGTGCCGCATCCGGCCATCCCGGCCCCAACACGGGCAGCGGCGTGAGCTGGACGGGAGTTCCACCGCCCCGCGTTGCCGCCGCATGGATTTGCGCCATCAGCAGTGGCGCGACGAGCGCCAGCGCCACCAGCGCCGCACCAGCCAGCGTCGCGAGGAAGCGCAGGCGGCCCTTTGTCGGCCCGGAGAAGGCCACAACCAGCGCCGCCGCCGTCCCAGCCAGCGCGAAGGTGACGCCTCCCACCCACAGGGAGCTGCCGAAGGCCGCTGCTGCGGTGAGCCCGATCATCGCCGCCAGCACTGCCCCTTGCCCGGCACCGGACCCCGCGCGCAACCGCGCCATCAGCAGGACCGCGATCACGCAGGCCGTGGCCGAGGCGACGTGATGCGGGCTCCAGCTCGTCTGGTAGAGGAGCCCGGCGAGGCCCGATGCGGGTTCGAGCGCAAGATCCACCCGCGCCCCGCCGAAGAGCGCCGCCAATACCGGCCGCAGCGAGCCCGCCGATGCGGCGAGGAGCGAGAGGAACGGGGCGGATGAACCGGGGCGCAGGCGGAAGGCGAGCCCAGCGACGAGCGCGAGCGCCGCGAAGCCGGTGAACCAGGTGGCGGCTGCATCTGCCGCCCAGCCGTGTGCGCCGGACAGGAGGGCGAGTTCCGCTGCGCCGAAGTGCCAGAGATAATAATAGGCCACCGTCCCCGCCGCGCCGCCCGCCCCGAACACCGGATTGGCGGGCGGGACGGTGACGTTCTGCGCGATCTCGTCGATGAGGATGATCTTGGCGTGGTCGTAGATGGGGGAGGCGAGCGCGATGGCGCCATCCGGCATCATCTTCGGCAGCACACCCAGCATCGGCACCAGCGCCAGCAGCCCGGCGACCACGAGCGCGAGGAGCGGAAAGCGCCCACCGGCCGACGCGCGGGGAAGGGCGAGCGCGCACAGGCTCAGCAGCGCCGTCGATCCGATGATGACGACCGGAGAGAGGCCGAACAGATGGGCCACGGCGAGGGCAGCCGGTGTCTGCGTGGCCCATCCGAGCGCAGGCGCCAACGCCAGCGCCGCCGTCCGGCCTTGCCCCAGTCCGCGCGCCAGAAACCAGCCGGGTATTCCCCACAGGACAAGCGCCAGCGGGATGCATAAGAGAAGGCTCGGGAGGGACACCATCAGCGGGCGGCGCCGGCCGTCACAGGCCGGCGAACCAGTTGAAGCCCTGCTTCTCCCAGAAGCCGAGGGGATAGGTGTTGGTGACTTCTATGGCGCGGATCCATTTGGGATTCTTGAAGCCGAGCTTCACCGCCGTGCGCAGCCGCATGGGTGCGCCGAACGGGTCCGTGATGGGCTCGCCGGCATAGTGCGTGGCAAGGATCGTCTGCGGGTGGAGCGCCGAGGCCATGTCGATGCTCTCCATGTAATCGTCATTGCCGTAGAAGGCGATGTACTTCGCCGTGAGGTCCGCGCCGATGCGGGTGAGAAAGTCCCTGAGGTTCGGGCCGGACCACTGGCCGATATAGTCCCAGCCTTCCACGCAGATGTGGCGGATGATCACTTCCTGCTGCGGTAGCGCATTGACGCGGTCCAGCGTCCACGGCCGCTTGTCCTTGACGAGGCCGGAGAGTTCCAGTTGCCAGGTGGAGAGGTCCACCGGCTTCACCTCGTCGATCTCGTAATAGGCGTTGAAGCGCGGCGGCTTCACCACGAGGTCGCGGGAATAGGTGGGGGCGAGCCGCTTCGGGTCGAACAGGGCCGCCTGCACGCCGTCGTTGAAGTCGGAGACGGTTCGAAGAACCCCTTGAACCTCCTCGCGATTGGAGATGTCGCAGCCGGCGAGGAGCGACATCGCGCCCAGACTCAGCGAACCGCGCAGCAGCTTGCGGCGGTCGATGCGCTCGAGGAGGGCGCGGTTCTCCACGAGGAGGCTCTGGTCGGGTCGCGTGATGGAGGCCCGGTTCGGCCGGAAGAAGGAGCGGAGGGACATGGGCTTGCCTCAGGTCAGCGCGAGGGATCGGGCGCGGACGCGCCATCGGCAGGGAGGGTGTCGGGATCGGCAAGACGCGGGCCGCCGGTGAACATGGCGACGAGCGTCTTCGGCACTAGCAATGCGAGGGCCACGTGCACCACCATGAACAGCACGATGGCCGCCATGCCGAGGAAGTGGATCAGCCGCGCCGACTGGAAGCCGCCGAACATCGAGACGAGCCCGGAAAACTGCACCGGCTTCCAGATGGCGAGGCCGGAGGCCACCTGCACCACGATGATGGTGATGACCCCCACATAGAGCAGCTTCTGCACCGCGTTGTAGTGGGTGAGATCCTGGTGCTTCAGGCGAAAGGTCAGGGCGGCGACAGCCTCGGCGATCACCTCGCGGGGGCGGATGGGGAAGAACAGGCGGGCAAAACGGCCCGTCGCGATGCCGTAGGCGAGATAGGCGAGGCCGTTCAGCACCAGCACCCACATGCCGAAGAAGTGCCATTGCAAGGCGTGCTGCGCCCACACGCCGAGCACGATCGCCTGCGGGAAGTGCAGGAAGCCGAAGATCACCTCGTCATTGTAGATCTTCCAGCCGCTGCCGATCATGACGATCATGGCGATGGCGTTGGTCCAGTGCATGATCCGCAAGGCAAGCGGATGCATGCGTCTTGATGTGTGTTCTTTCATGTGCATCGCTTTCGTTCCGGATTTTGCGTATTTATTTTTGTATCTTGTAATAAATATTGACCGAGATTCGTATATGACGATGTATATCGTCAGATAAAAACTCTTGGAGTCTTTGCATGAACCCCATTCGTCCTGTTCTGGCGCTCGCCCTCGTCCTCGGTGCGACCGGCATCGGCGCGCCGGCCTTCGCGGGCGGTCCGCCCCACGCCAACACCCAGACCGCGCCGGGGGACGATGACCTCACCCCCGCCGAGCGGATGGCCGAGCGCTTTCCCCAGAAGGTGCGGGTGGGCGATCTCGTGGGCCTGCCGCTGCTCGATTTCGACGACCGCACGCTGGGCTTCGTCACCGAGGTGGCGCGCACGCCGGAGGGCGGCATCGTGCTCGTGGTGCCGGTGGGCGGCTGGTTCGGCCACGGCGGCCGGCCAGTGCCGGTGCCCCTCGAGACGGTGGCGATCCTCGGCCGGCAGATCGCGCTTCTGGACATCCCGCGCGACGACCTGCCGAAGCTCGCCTCCTGGACGCCCGCTGCCGGCCAGAGCGTGCCGCCGGACGACATCATCCGCATCGCCATCACCCGGCGCTGATTGGGAAGGGGCGCGGTCATGGCCGCGCCCTTTGCGTTTCCGCCAGCAGGTTCGCCGCCTCGATGGACGGGATCTGCCGCCGGTTCAGCGCCAGGTGCCGGCCGAAGGCGAGGGTGCGGCGTTCCAGCCGCCCGCGCAGGCCGATGTCCGCGATCGTCTCGAACTCGGCAATATGGGCAAGGCCCAGAATACGGCGGCTGATCTCCATGCCGGCGAAGCCAAGAGCATCCTGCCACACGGAAGCCAGATGGGTCGCAAGCGCCACCTTCGTGCCGGCCTCGTCCCCCTGAGCATCGAACAGGTCGGAGCCGCCGAGGATGCCGGTGCGCTCGTGCGCCCAGAGGCGAGAGAATTCCGCCTCGAAGGTCCGCCACAGGATGCCGGCGGTGGCCAGCAGGAATTCGCAATAGGCGCCCGCCGCCCGCGCATCGGCGCGGTGGCCCTCCTGCGCGAAGGCGGCCATCCAGAGGTTGGCCAGGCACACGCCCACATCGAAGCCCATGGGGCCGTAGAGGGCGAACTCGGCGTCGATCACCCGCGTGTCGGTGGGCGTCGCCATCACCGATCCGGTGTGCAGGTCGCCGTGCAGCAGTGTCTCGGCGCAGGTCGCAAAGCGCGCCTTCATCTCCACAGCCGCGAGCTTCAACGGGCGGTCGGCGCGGAAGGCGCTCGCGATGTCGTCGAGCCCCGGCGTGTGCCGGTTGAGGGGGGCGGCTTTGAACGGGTCGGAGAAGACCAGTTCCTCGGTAATGCCGGCGAGTTCCGCATTGCCCGCGAACAGGGCGAGGTCGGCCTTGCGCGCCGTCGTGGGCATGGACCAGTCCGAGCCCCGGAAGAGCGTGCGGGCGAGGTAGAGCCCGAGGTGGGTGCCGAGCAGGGGCAGTTCCTCCCCCGCCATGAAGGCGCGGCGGGCCACCTTGTGCGGGGTCAGGTGCTCCATGGCGAGCATCGCCTGGGCGGGATCGAAGAAGAGGAGCTCCGGCGTCCGGCCGGGATCGCGCGCGCCGAGACGCGACAGCGCCTCGTGCTCGAAGAAGGCGCGGTCGAGGGACATGGGCCAGCTCTCGCCCACCACGCGGGCATAGGGCAGCGCCTGCTTCACCACGACGGAGCCCTTCGGCCCCTCGACGATGAAGACGAGGTTCAGGTTGCCGTCCCCCACTTCCCGCACCTGCCAGGCCTCGGCCGGGCCGAGCCGGTCCAGAAGCTCCGGCCGTCCGCCGAGGCGGCGCGGCAGGCTCGATGCGTCGAGGGCGAGATAGGCGGTGCGGTCGAGCATCGGGGCCGGCCTCTCAGCGGGGGTGAACGGTTTGGGCGCAGTGCGCCATCCAGGCGGTGGCGAAGCCGGCGGCGAGGGCGATGGAGCGGGAGGCGCCGTTGTGGTCGCCCTTCTCGAAGTCGCCATGTACCCGGCCGAGCTGGTTGGTGACGTGGGCGAGGCACAGCACCGGCTTTCCTTGCGCGTGGGCGAAGGCGTAGAGCGCGGCCGCCTCCATCTCCACCGCCAGCAGGCCCTCGGCCTTGCGGCGGGCGATGGCCGTCTCGGTCTCGCGGAAGGGGGCGTCGGTGGTCCAGGTGGCGCCGGTCAGCACCGGTCCTACCGCCTCGCTGCAGGCGGCGCGGGCGATGGTGATCACCTCCGGGTTCGCCGGGGCGAAGGGGGCGGGCGGCAGATAGTGGTAGCTCGTGCCCTCGTCGCGCAGGGCCCGGTCGATGATGATGTGGTAGGAGGGCGGCGCGTGCTCGGCGATCTGCCCGGCGGAGGCCACCGAGATCAAAAGCTCGCAGCCGCAGACGAAGGCCTGCTCCGCCACCAGCACGGAGAAGGACGCCCCCACCGCATAGCCGACGATGCCGAAGGAGAGGCCCTCCGCCTCCCACGTCCACATGTCCGTGTGGTAGCAGGCCCAGTAGGGCGAGCGGACGGCGCCGAAATGTGCGCGCACATAGTCCACCATGTCGCCGTCGGGATCGAGCAGCACCACGCGCGGCACCGGGCCAGCGTCGAGCCCTTTCTGGCGGCGGGCCTCGCGCATCATGTTCTCGGGCCGGAACACCGATGGCGCGCGATGGTCCGCCCGCTCGATCAGTGGCAGGAAACCGGAAGGCAGGAAACCGGAGGGTACAGGCACGGCGCGCATGCGCGAGATGTCGTCGGCTTCGTCGAGAGGCTGCAGCAGCATGGCGATCACTCACATCTTGTTCGGCGCGACGGCGGGCGCGGCGCTCTGGGTCGCGACCCGCAGGAAGGTGGAGACGATGCGGGTGCCGGCGGTCAGGGTGGTGGAGAGGTTGCCGGCGACCTTGGAGACGCCGCCTCTGCGGCGGCGATAGGCGACGGGAATCTCGACGATGGCGAGCCCGGCGCGAGCGGCGCGCATCTGCATCTCGATGTTCCAGCCATAGGTCAGTTCGCGCATGCCGAGCCCGACCAGCGCCTCGCGGCGGATGGCGCGGAAGGTGCACATGTCCGAATAGGCGACGCCGTAGAGCGCGCGGATGCCGAAGCCCGCCGCGCGCCCCGCCGCCACCTGGTGCCAGGCCATGGCGCCGGGCTCGCGCACGCCGCGGGTGCGGGACGCGATGGCGAAGTCGGCCTTGCCCTCGGCGAGCGGCCTGAGCAGCGCCGGCAGGAAAGCCGGATCATCCGCGCCGTCCGCATCCATGAAGGCGATGATGTCGGCGTCGCGGGCCTCGCACACGCCTTCAAGGCAGGCGCGGCCGAAGCCGCGGCCTGAGGCGAGCACGGTGGCCCCCGCCGCCGCCGCGATTTCCTGCGTGCCGTCGGTGGAGCCGCCATCGGCGACCACCACGAGATCAACAACGCCGGTGGGAATCTCCGCGAGCGTCGCGGCGATGGCCTCGGCCTCGTTCAGCGTCGGGATGACGAGGGCGACCCTCGGAGCGCCTGCGCGGGCCATCTACAGGCTCCAGCGCAGGCCGCAATTGGCACAGGCGGCCGGCGGCGTTTCGGAGAGGAGGCCGGCGCGGAACGCCTTGTAGGCGTCGCCGTGCCAGATGTCGGACAGGGACTGGGTCGTCGCGTCGCCCAGCGTGTAGTTCTCGTAGCCGCGCTGGGAGAAGGGCGCGATGCAGCAGGGCAGGGCCCGTCCGTTGGCGGTGAAGTACATCACGGTCCACGGCCGCCGGCACATGGACCAGGGCGAGCCTTCTTCCGGCCGCTTCAGGCTCATGCCCGGCTCGGAGGCCGCGCCGGAGGCGGAGAAGACCATCCCCAGCTCTGCCGCCACCCGCGCCGCCTCGGCGATATAGGCGGCTTCATCGGTGTTGATCTGCTCGTAGAGCGCCTGATCCGGGCGGGCGCGGCCGATGGCCTCCTGCTCGAAGAAGACGAGGCGCTGCAGATAGACTTCCCGCACCCCCAGCTCCGCCGCCACGCGCACGAAGTCCGGCAGTTCGGAGATGGTCTCCTTGAGGCCCGTCAGCCAGGCGGAGACGCGGGGATTGGTGTGGCCCTCGCGCTCCTGAAGCTCGCGGAAGGCGCGCACGTTCTTCAGGATGCGGTCGAAGTAGTTCTTGCCGCGGATGGCGCGGTAGGAATGGGCGTTGGCGGCATCGAGGGAGACGCGCAGTTCGTCGAGGCCGGCGGCGATCATGGCGCGGCCGTTCTTCTCGGTCAGCACCGTACCGTTGGTGTTGAACAGCACATAGGTGCCGCGATCCTTGAGGTAGCGGACCATGCGGTCGAGGTCGGGCACCAGCATGGGTTCGCCGACGCCGTGCAGCACGCAGCGTTCGAGATCGGGGATCTGGTCCACGATGGAGGTGAACAGCTCCCAGCTCATGTCCGCTGGCGGCTCAAGCTCCTCATAGGTGCGCGGGCAGGTGGTGCAGAGCAGGTTGCAGCGGTTCGTGGTCTCCAGATAGAGGCACACCGGCTTTCGGACCGGCACGCTGGTGCGGTCCGTTTCCGCCCGCTCGAAATAGCGGCGGGAGACGGCGGGCGCGCCGGGGGTGAGAGCGTTCATCGTCAAGATCCGTTGCTGGAAGGGGGAGGCGGCCGCGATCAGGACGCGCGACGGCAGGGAGGATCGATGTCGGCCACGGGCAGGCCGAGCCGTTCCGCGAGGCGTCCGTGGGCGAGAAGGCGCCGGAGCAGGTCCGCGCTGTTGCGTGCCGCGCCGCGGGCGAGGGGCGCGGTGCCGAAGGGCACGCCGGCGATCAGCTCGCCGTGAAGCAGGCGCAGCGCATGCGCGTCGTCCACGTCGTACCAGGGCGGCAGCACATGGACGGGAAGGTCGATCTCGGCGGCGCGCGCCAGCGTCTGCTCGAAGACGCGCTCGGTGCTCCAGTCGATGTCCGCGAACAGGTGCCAGTGCGGCGCCTTCAGGCCGAGCACGTAATAGCCGCCGTCCGTGGACGGGCCGAGCACGGCGCGGTCGCCGGGGTGGGCGAGCACGTCGGCAAGTTCCGCGAGCAGGGCAGGGGGCAGCGTCGGGCTGTCAGCATTCAGCACCGCTGCCGCCGGATGTCCGAGGGCGAAGAGGTGGGCGAGGGTCATCGTCAGGCAGGCGCCGAAGCCGGGGGCTACCGCCTCCATCCGCCCGACGCCCGGCGGCAGCACGGCATCGAAGAAGTGCGCGGCTCCTGCGGGCCCATAGGCGACATAGGCAGAGACCGGCGCCATTCGACCGGCGGCGAGGATGTTGCCAACGATGTCCTGGATGAAGGCGGTGTTGAACGCCGCCGCCTCCGTGGGATCGAGCGGCGGGCAGAGCCGCGTCTTGGTACGTCCGGGCGCCGACGCCTTCGCCATCACAGCGATGGCGCACAGGTCTCCAGACCCCGGGGCGCGTGTGCGCACGCCCTCGCGCAGGTCGATCATGGCTCGTCCCCGTTCCGGTTTTGCTTGTCTGTGAGTGAATTCGCGGCGGAAGCGGCCCCCGTTACGCCGTTCACGAACGAGTGAACGGGGGATTTGCTTCACACGCCTGCGGCGTCGTCCGCGCCGGTGAGGCCGCGCAGGCGCGCGACCTCCATCTCCAGCGCAGCGATGCGCGCCTCACGCTCCTGCAAGGCGGCGGCGACGAGCGCGGCGTCGATCTTTTGCGGGATGTGCTGCGGGCAGTTGATGTCCCATGCGGTTACGTGAAACAGCAGGGCACGCTCGGGAATGGCGCCGTAGTCCTCCGGCATCAGGCGCGCCACGAGGTCCGTATCTCCCTCCACCATGGAGAGTTCGCCCCACACCTTGATGCGGCGGCGGTGGGTGTAATCCATCAGGAACAGGAAGGCCTTCGGGTTCTCCGAGACATTGCCGACCGTGATGTACTGCCGGTTGCCGCTGAAATCCGCCATGCCGAGGGTGCGCGCGTCCAGCACGCGGATGAAGCCCTTCGGCCCGCCGCGATGCTGCACATAGGGCTGGCCGGCGGCATTCGCGGTGGCGAGGAAGGCGGTGTCGATCCCGCCGAGGAACTGCACGAAATCCGGCGTCAGCTCCGTGCGGAAGCCGCCGCGCGCCTCGACGCGGGCATAGGCCTGGCGCGAGCCGCGCGCCTGCTGCGCCGCCTTCACCGCCGCCGTGAAGGCGACATCGCTGGAGGGCGTGATTGCAAGGGGTTCGGACATGGCAGCCTCCTTCGGGAAACACGAGGTGCCGGGCCCCCGGAGGGGCCCGGCTGTGAGGCTTCGGCTGGCACTCGCCTGCGCTTCGCCGTTTGAGGGGCGGTTCGTCCGGCGGAGCGCGTTCGGATGCCGGCCGCAGGCCTCAGGCGGCCCGCGGCGTGCCGGAGCGCACCACGGGAAAGTCGATCTCGGTGCCGGCGACGTTGTTGAGGTAGTTGGTGAAGATGTTCACGGCGACATGCGCCACCACCTCCACCAGCGCGCCATCATCGAGGCCGGCGGCGCGGGCAGCGGAAAGGTCCGCATCGCTCACCTGGCCGCGCTTGGCGACCACCGCGCGGGCGAAGGCGAGGGCGCCTTCCGCCTTGCTGTCCGCCGCGCGACCGGCGCGGGCGAGGGTGATATCGGCGTCGGAGAGGCCGGCGCCCTTGCCGATGAGGCTGTGGGCGGAGAGGCAATAGTCGCAGCCGTTCACCTCGGCGACGGCGATCGCGAGGCTTTCGCGCGTCTTCGCCGGCAGTGCGCCAGAGCCCAGCGCGCCGGACAGGCCGATGAGGCCCTCCAGAGCGGCGGGCGCGTTGGCGGCGACCTTGAACAGGTTCGGCGTGGCGCCGAACTTCGCCTGGACGGCGGAGAGCAGGTCCTTCGCCTTGCCGGTGGTGGTGGCGGGGTCGAGGGCCGGGATGCGGCTGGAAGAGTGGTTCACGGGGGCGCCTTTCGCGTTTCGCTTCGGGCCGGCGTTTGTTCGCGGCTCGGTGAGGAATAGCTAGGGCTTCCCGTTCTTGTGCAGAATGGCTATAATCTGAAAGCTATTGTTTCACTTTCTGAAATCGAACGATGGACCGCATCGACGCCATGACCGCCTTCGTCGCCGCGCTGGACGAAGGGAGCCTTGCCGGCGCGGCGCGGCGCCTCGGGCGCTCGCCGGCGGCCATCACGCGGGCTGTGGCGCTGCTGGAGGAACGGCTGGGCACGCGCCTCCTCCACCGCACCACGCGCGCGCTGCACCTCACCAAGGCGGGCGAACGCTATCTCGCCGCCTGCCGCGCCATTCTCGCCGAGCTCGCCGAGGCGGATCAGCTTGCTGCGGGGGAACGGACCGATCCGCGCGGCCTCCTCTCCATCACAGCGCCCGTCACCTTCGGCCGGCTGCATGTGGCGCCGCTGGTGGAGGACCTCCTGGAGGCAAACCCGAAGCTGGAGGCGCGGCTGCTGCTGGTGGATCGCGTGGTGAGCCTGATCGACGAAGGCCACGACGCGGCGGTGCGCATCGGCCATCTGCCGGATTCCAGCCTCGTCGCGACACGGGTGGGGGAGGTGCGCCGCGTGGTCTGCGCCAGTCCCGCCTATCTCGCCGCCCATGGCGTGCCGCAGGTGCCGGCGGACCTCGCCGGCCACCGGATCGTCTCCTTCTCCCAGATCACCGACAATTCCATCTGGAGCTTCGCGCCCGGTCCCGGCGGCGGCTCGCGCAAGCAGGTGACGGTGCGCCCGCATTATGTGGTGAACGGCGCAGAGGCGGCCATCGATGCCGCCGTGCGTGGCCGCGGCATCACGCGCGTGCTCTCCTATCAGGTGGAGGAGGCGGTGGCCGCCGGGCGCCTCGCCTTGCTGCTGGAGGAGTATGAAGGCCCGCCCTTGCCGGTGGCCATCGTCTATCCCGAGGCGCGCCTGCCGGCCGCGAAGCTGCGGGCCTTCGTGACGTTCACCGTGCCCCGGCTGCGAAACCGGCTCGCCGCTTTGCCGGTGTCGTCAGCCGCAAAAAATCTCTCCGGTCGGGAATAAACCGGCGCGCTCTCCGGTCTTGGCCCATGTGGGACGCCCTGAGGCGACGCCCACGCCTCGGCCGGCGCCGCCCCTAACGGGCGCGCGGTCGCAGCGCCGGCAGCGCCCGGCGCCATGCGGAGAGATCCATGAGCAGACACGAACGGCCGTCGTCCGAGACCGCCCCCCGCCCTGACGCCGACGGCATTGACCGGCGCGGCTTCCTTGAGTGCATGACCTGGGCCGGCACCGGCATTCTGTGGTCCATGTCCGGCGGCGTCGCGAGCGGCGTCGGTCTCGGGCGCGCGCTCGCGACCGAGCCGGTGAAGACGCTGACCTTCCTGCAGATTTCCGACAGCCATGTGGGCTTCGACAAGGCCGCCAATCCGGACGCGCTGGGCACGCTGCGGGAGGCGGTGGCCCGCATCCGCACACTGAAGGAGAAGCCCGCCTTCATGATCCACACCGGCGACATCAGCCACCTGTCCAAGGACAAGGAATTCGACGACGCCGACCAGATCATCAAGGAGGCCGGCATCCCCGTCTTCTACGTGCCGGGCGAGCACGACCTGCTCGATGACGGCCAGGGCAAGGCCTATCTCGACCGCTACGGCAAGGGCGCGAAGGGCGCTGGCTGGTACAGCTACGACCATGCCGGCGTGCATTTCATCGCGCTCGTGAACGTGGTGAACCTGAAGGCTGGCGGCCTCGGCAATCTCGGCACCGAGCAGCTGGAATGGCTGGAGAATGACATCGCCGGCCTGCCGTCCTCGATGCCCCTCGTGGTGTTCGCCCACATTCCGCTCTGGACCGTCTATCCCGAATGGGGCTGGGGCACCGCCGATGGGCTGGAGGCCCTGTCCTATCTGAAAAGGTTCGGCTCCGTGACGGTGCTCAACGGGCACATCCATCAGGTGATGCGGAAGGTGGAGGGCAACGTCTCCTTCCACACCGCACGGTCCACGGCCTTCCCGCAGCCCGCCCCCGGCACCGCGCCTTCGCCTGGGCCGCTGAAGCTGCCGGCGGGCGAGCTGAAGAAAAATCTCGGTATCGCGACGGTCAACTTCGTCCGCGGCTCCGAGCCGCTCGCCATCATCGACACGCCGCTCGAAGGCTGAGCCGCCCCCGTCGCCCTTCATCCGTCATGGCCGGCTGCGGCCGGCGTCATCCGCCAGGAGCTTCATCCGTGAAACGACCGCGTCTTCCCCTTCCGCCGCAGGTTGCGGCGCTCGCCATCTGTCTTGCCCTCGGTGCCCTCGCGACGCCGGCCGCTGCCGAGGAGGTCACAGTCAGCATCGACAATTTTACCTTCACGCCGGCCGAAGTCACCGTCACGCCGGGCACCACTGTGACCTGGATCAACAACGACGATATTCCCCACACGGTGGTGGATAAAAAGCAGGCCTTCCGGTCGAAGGCTCTCGATACGGAAGGCAAATTCTCCTTCACCTTCACGAATGCGGGAGATTACTCGTATTTCTGTTCCCTTCACCCGCACATGGTCGGAAAGGTCATCGTGAAAGCGGGCGGCTGATGCCCGGTCCGGGGCGGCTGCGGCCGCCCCCTCCATCCGGAACGGACATGGAATGATCTCGATTGCGACCTTCCCGCTTGCAGGCGGGTGGCGGGGCGCCGGCGCGGGCGGCAGGCGCGGCGTCATCGCCGCTGTCGCCGACGCTGTGCGCGCGCTCTTCGCCGTGGCTGCGGCATCGGTGGAGGGCGCCGCCGGGCGCACCGAGGAGGCGCGGCCCGGTCGTCCGCTGACCGCGACGGAGGCGGCGCACTTCCGCGCCAGCATGCTGCCGCATCTCGACGCCGCCTATACGCTGGCCCGCTATCTCACCCGCGATGCGGATGCCGCGCAGGATATCGTGCAGGACGCCTATCTGCGCGCCTATCGCGCTTTCGCCGATTTCAAGGGCGGCAGCGCCCGGGCCTGGCTGCTCGCCATCGTGCGCAACTGCCACCTCACCTGGCGCGACCACCGACGCCGCGAGATGCAGCGCCGCGCGCCGGACGCGGTGGCCACAGAAGACGGCGGCGACGCGGACGACGCGCTCGATCTGCTGGTGGACGGCGAGACGCCGGAAACCATCCTGCTGCGCCGTTCGCAGGCGGATCGGGTGCGCGGCACGCTCGAACTGTTGCCCGAGCCCCTGCGCGAGGTGCTGGTGCTGCGCGAGCTGGATGAACTCTCCTATCGCGAGATCGCCGACGTCGCGGGCGTGCCGGTGGGCACCGTCATGTCGCGCCTGTCCCGCGCGCGGCGCCATTTCGCCGATCTGTGGGAGCGCGTCGCCGCCGGGCCGGAGGCGCTACGATGAGCGAAGGTCCGGATCGCACACCGGAGCCCTGCGCCGACTGGGACACGCGGCTCAATTCCTACCTCGACGGAGAACTCGACGCCGTCCACGTCCTGGAGGTGGAGCGGCATCTTGCATCCTGTCTGGCCTGCGCCGCGCACCTGCGGGGGCTGGAAAACACGCACACGCTCCTCGCCTCCGGGCAGGCCCGCTGGCCGGTGCCGGAGGGGCTGCGCGAGAGCGTGGTCGCTGCCCTCGCGGGGGAGGCGGCCCATGCCGCGCCGGCGGCGGGCTGGAGCCCGGCGGCGCTGTGGCGCCGCCTGTGGGGCGATGCGGGGCGCACCGTGATACGCGAACGGGTCGCGCGGTGGAGCCTCGTGCCCTCCCTCGCGGTGCTGGCCGTGGCTCTCGTCATCGCCGTGCTGCCACCGCGCGGGGGCGCCCTGGAGGACGAACTGGTCGCTGGCCATGTCCGATCCCTGCTCGCCGATCATCTCACTGACGTGGCCTCGTCCAACCAGCACACGGTGAAGCCGTGGTTCGGCGGCCGCATCGATTTCTCCCCACCGGTGGTGGACCTTGCTGCGCGTGGGTTTCCGCTGGTGGGTGGGCGGCTCGATTATGTGGGGGGACGGGTGGTCGCGGCGCTCGTCTATCGCCGCAATGGCCATGTCATCAACGTCTTCGTCTGGCCGGGCGCATCCGGCGCACACACGGTGAAGGGCCGCGACGGCTACACGCTCATGGGCTGGAGCGAGGCGGGGCTGTCCTATTGGGCGGTGTCTGACCTTAATCCGGTGGAGCTGAAGGAGTTTCAGGAGGACTTCACCGAGGCGCTGCCGAAATAGCGCGCGCGTCCTCACGGATCGAGGGCTGCAAGAGCCGGCTTCACCACCCCTTCCAGCAGCTCACGACCGGGCTGCAGGCGCGCCAGCACCCGGAGACCAAGGTGGACGCCGAGGAGCATCCGCGCCAGTTCCTGCGCGGTCTCCCGGCTCTGGATCGTGCCGGCCGTGCGGCCGGCCTCGATGCGGCGGGTGAGGAAGGCCTCCACCTCGCCGAGGGAGGCGAGCGCGGCGGCGCGCAATTCGGGGTCGTGCGGCCCCATCTCCACCGCCGCGTTCACCACGAAACAGCCCTTCATCTCGGGGTCGTCGAGCGCCCGCTCCAGCGTCTCCCGGAAGAAGGTGGCGATGGCGTCGCGCGGGGCCATGTCGGGCGCCTCCAGCCGGCGGATGCGTTCCGCCATGCTGTGGCTGGCGTAGCGCTCCAGCGCTTTCTCATAGAGCGTGCGCTTGTCGCCGAAGGCGTTGTAGAGGCTGGCGCCGGTGAGGCCCATGGAGGAGGCGAGATCGCGCACGGAGGTCGCCTCGTAGCCGCGGGTCCAGAAGCAGCGCAGCGCCGCGTCCAATACCTCGCCCTCGTTGAACGCCCTCGGCCGCGCCATGATACCCCGTCTTTCCCGCGTCTTTCCGCGACGCCCGGCGCAGCGTAACCCGCGCCGGGCGAGGCGTCATCCGGCCTGCCGTGCGGTCTGGCCGAAGAGGATCTTCTTGCCTTCCTCGGTCACCGTCGGGCGCTTGGTGAAGGGCTCGCCCTTGGCATAGGCGGCAATGGTGGCCGGACGCGCTGCCACCGCCTCGAACCAGCGCTTCAGGTGCGGGAAGGTGTCGAGGTCTTGCTGCTGGCGCTGGTGCGGCACGATCCAGGGGTAGATGGCCATGTCGGCGATGGAATAATCCTCGCTCGCCACGTTCGCGCTCTTGCCGAGGCGCGTGTTGAGCACGCCGTAGAGACGGTTCGTCTCCTTCACGTAGCGCTCCATGGCGTAGGGAATGCGCTCCGGCGCGTACTGGACGAAATGGTGGTTCTGCCCGGCCATGGGGCCCAGCCCGCCCACCTGCCAGAACAGCCATTCCAGCACGCTCTTGCGCCCGCGCACGTCGGCGGGAATGAAGCGGCCCGTCTTCTCCGCGAGATAGAGCAGGATTGCGCCGGATTCGAACACCGGGATAGGCGCGCCACCATCGGCAGGGGCATGATCGACGATGGCCGGCATACGGTTGTTGGGGGCGATGGCCAGAAAATCCGGCTTGAACTGGTCGCCTGCGCTGATGTCCACGGGAATGATGGTGTAGTCGATGCCCGTTTCTTCGAGAAACATCGTGATCTTTTGGCCGTTCGGGGTCGGCCAATAATGCAGGTCGATCATTCGGGATCATCCATGACATGTCGCGCCGCCGCCGAGATCTGGCATGCGGCAGTATTTTGCGATGCGGACAGCTTGCGCAGGTGTCCGATGCGTGCATTCTATATCAGTCGTTCTAAAACGCAAACGTGCCCGCTTCGGCGGCTGCCAGCGAAGGGTGATCCCGTTGATCCGCTTCTATTTCCATCCCACGCCCAACCCGGCCAAGGTCGCGCTCTTCCTGGAAGAGACGGGCCTTCCCTACGAGATTGTCCCGGTGGACACCGCCAAGGGCGAGCAGCACCTGCCGGCGTTCCGCGCCATCAATCCCAACGGCAAGGTGCCGGCCATCGTCGATACGGACGGGCCGGGCGGCGGCGAGGCGCGGGTGTTCGATTCCACCGCGATCCTCATTTATCTCGCGGAGAAGACCAGCCGTTTCGGCGGTGATCCCAAGGACCGGCCGGAGCTGCTCTCCTGGCTGCTGTTCCTCGCCAGCGGCCTCGGGCCGTTCTCCGGACAGGCGGTGCACTTCCAGCACGCCGCGCCCGAGGGGCTCGGCTATGCCGTGAACCGGTACCGGCGCGAGGCGGAACGGCACTATCAGGTGCTCGACGACCTGCTCGCCACCCGCCCCTACATCACCGGCAAGGACTATACCATCGCTGACATGTCGGCCTGGGGGTGGGTCCTTCGCGCGTCCCGGGTGCTGAAGGGCGAGGACGATCCCCTGGCGCGCTTCCCGCACATCAAGCGCTGGTTCGCCGAGATCGACGCCCGCCCCGCCGCCGCCCGCGCCCGCGCGGTGGGCACCGATCACGCCTTCAAGCCCATGGGCGATGAGGAATCCCGCAAGGCGCTCTTCCCCTCCAACTATCCGCCGGCTGCGGAGTGAAGGGGCAGGCAACGCCATGAAGATCAAGGGAAAACGAATCCTCCTTACCGGCGGATCGAGCGGCATCGGCCGTGCCATCGCCACCGCTCTGGCGGCAGACGGCGCGCGCCTTGTGCTCACCGGCCGCCGGCCAGAGGTGCTGGCGGAGGCGGTCGGCGGGCTCAAGGCGTCCGGCGCCGAGGTCCACGGTATCCCCGGCGACGTGACCGATCCTGCGGACCGTGGGGCCATGCTGGACGGCGCGGTGGCGGCTCTGGGCGGCCTCGACATCCTCATTAACAATGCCGGTGGCGTGCGCGCTGGCCGGCTGGAGGAGACGAGCGAGGCCGACATCCGCACCATGATCGAGGTGGACCTGATTGCGCCCATCCTCCTCACCCGCGCCGCGCTACCGGCGCTGCGGGCGAGCGGGGAGGGGCTGATCGTGGACATCACCTCCGCCATCGCGCTCATCGGCATGCCGTTCTACGCCACCTATGCGGCGGCGAAGGCTGGCCTCGCGCGCTTCGACGAGGCGCTTCGGCGGGAACTGGCGGGAGAAGGCGTGCGCATCCTCACTGTCTATCCCGGCGCCACCGACACGCCGATGATGCGCAGCAGCCGCGCCGGACCGGAGGTCGGTTTCAGCCGCGAACCTGCCGAGGCGGTGGCCGAAGCGGTTGTCGCCGGCATCGCGGCCGATGCCTTCGAGGTGGTGCGGGGCGGCGAGGCGCGGGCGCAGATGATCGCGCTCAACCGCACCGACCCGCTCGCCCTCGACGCCCGCTTCGCCACCCTCAAGGATGCCCTCGGCGAAGCCGTGCGCGACCACGCCGCCCTCTAGGCGCTCACGCCTCCACGCCGATGCCACGTCGCCCTGCCGGTCGATCCCCGACAGGGCGGCGGTGGTGCCAACCCGCTCCGGTTATGAGCGTGTCGAGGTCGTTCAATGCCCGGCGTCAGCGACATTTAATTCCGGCATCCTGTTGGTGCTCGGCGACAAAGAGCGATCGCGCTTCCACCACACGCGAGGGACCAAAGAGAACATATTGCGAACCGAGAACAAAAAGAGTACAAATACAACGTTCTTAATTCCCCTTGCACCCGCACCGGAGCGCGGCGATGACTCAGGCGACACTCCGACTCGTCGAAGGTTCTTCCATGGACAAGACCAAGGCGCTGGATGCCGCGCTCTCGCAGATCGAGCGGCATTTCGGCAAGGGCTCCATCATGCGGCTCGGCAAGGGCGGGAAAGCCCTTGAGATTGAGAGCATTCCCACCGGTTCGCTGGGGCTCGACATCGCACTGGGCATCGGCGGCCTGCCCAAGGGACGCGTCGTGGAGATTTACGGGCCCGAATCCTCGGGCAAGACCACGCTCGCGCTTCACACGATCGCCGAATCGCAGAAGCGCGGGGGCACCTGCGCCTTCATCGACGCCGAGCACGCGCTGGACCCGATCTATGCCCGCAAGCTGGGCGTGAACCTCGACGACCTGCTTATCTCCCAGCCCGACGCCGGCGAGCAGGCGCTGGAGATCGCCGACACGCTGGTGCGCTCCGGCGCGGTCGACGTGCTGGTGGTCGATTCGGTGGCGGCCCTCACCCCCCGGGCCGAACTCGACGGCGAGATGGGCGACAACCAGCCGGGCCTTCAGGCCCGCCTCATGAGCCAGGCACTGCGCAAGCTCACGGCCTCCATCTCCAAGTCCAACACCATGGTCATCTTCATCAACCAGATCCGGATGAAGATCGGCGTGATGTACGGCTCGCCGGAGACCACCACGGGTGGCAACGCGCTGAAGTTCTATGCCTCGATCCGCCTCGACATCCGCCGCATCGGCGCCATCAAGGAACGCGACGAGGTGGTGGGCAACCAGACCCGCGTGAAGGTGGTGAAGAACAAGCTGGCGCCGCCGTTCAAGCAGGTCGAGTTCGACATCATGTATGGCGAGGGCGTCTCCAAGACGGGCGAGTTGCTCGATCTCGGCGTCAAGGCCGGCGTGGTGGAGAAGTCCGGAGCCTGGTTCTCCCACGACAGCCAGCGCCTGGGGCAGGGTCGCGAGAACGCCAAGACCTTCCTGAAGCAGAACCAGGAGATCGCCGGGCGCATCGAGGCCGCTATCCGCCAGAATGCCGGCCTCATCGCCGAGAAGATCCTCGCCGGCGATCCGGAGGAGGACGCCGAAGGCTCCGCCGCCGACGCCTGATGCGCCGGGCGCGGACGTCGCCTTGACGGATTTCGGTGCGGGCGGGGGCCGGATGGTCTCCGCCCGTTTCGTCTTGCGCCCTCGCGTTTCTGGACAAGCGGCGGGCCCATCGTTAAACGAACCCGGTTCCGCCGGCCGCATCGGTCGAGGGAACCGCGCGACACCCGAGGGATGGCCCCAAGCTCGGCCCGAGGCGCTGGCGCGCGCAGCGATCACCAGAGCCGGCCGCCGCAAGGCCCGGCCTCCGAGGGACAGTGCCGGCACATGAGCGGCGTCAACGAGATCCGGTCGAGCTTCATCGACTACTTCGTCAAGGAGGGCCACGAGGCCGTCGCCTCGTCGCCCCTCGTGCCGCATAACGACCCCACGCTCATGTTCACCAATGCGGGCATGGTGCAGTTCAAGAACGTCTTCACCGGCGTCGAGAAGCGGCCCTATTCGCGGGCTGCGACGTCGCAGAAGTGCGTCAGGGCCGGCGGCAAGCACAACGACCTCGACAATGTGGGCTACACCGCGCGGCACCACACCTTCTTCGAGATGCTCGGCAACTTTTCGTTCGGCGACTATTTCAAGGATCGCGCGATCGAGCTCGCCTGGAACCTCGTGACCCGCACCTTCGATTTGCCGAAGGACCGCCTGCTCGTCACCGTCTACAGCGAGGACGAGGAAGCCTACGGCCTGTGGAAGAAGATCGCCGGCCTGTCCGACGACCGCATTATCCGCATCGCGTCCTCGGACAATTTCTGGTCCATGGGCGACACCGGCCCGTGCGGCCCCTGCTCGGAAATCTTCTTCGACCACGGCCCGCACATCTTCGGTGGCCCGCCCGGCTCGGCGGACCAGGACGGCGACCGCTTCATCGAGATCTGGAATCTCGTGTTCATGCAGTACGAGCAGCTGCCGGGCGGCGAGCGCGTCGGCCTGCCGCGGCCGTCCATCGACACCGGCATGGGCCTCGAGCGCATCTCGGCCGTGCTGCAGGGCACGCATGACAATTACGAGACCGACCTCATGCGCGCCCTCATCGCCGAGGTCGCGGAATTCACCGGCGTCGATCCCGAAGGGCCGCAGAAGGCCAGCCACCGGGTGATCGCCGATCACCTGCGCGCGTCGGTCTTCCTCACCGCCGACGGCGTGCTGCCCTCCAACGAGGGGCGCGGCTACGTCCTGCGCCGCATCATGCGCCGCGCCATGCGCCACGCGCAGCTGCTCGGCGCCAAGGACCCGCTGATGCACCGCCTCGTGCCCATCCTGGTGCGCGAGATGGGCCGGGCCTATCCCGAGATCGTGCGCGCCGAGCCGCTGGCGGAAGAGACGCTGCTGCTCGAGGAGACGCGCTTCCGCCGCACGCTGGAGCGCGGCCTCTCCATCCTCGAGGAGGAGAGCCAGGGCCTCGTTTCCGGCGCGAACTTCCCGGGTGAGGTAGCGTTCAAGCTCTACGACACCTACGGCTTCCCGCTCGATCTGACCCAGGACGCCCTGCGCGCCCGCGGCATCAGCGTCGACACCGACGCGTTCGACGCCGCCATGGCCCGTCAGAAGGCGGAAGCCCGTGCCAACTGGGCCGGCTCCGGCGAGGCGGCGACCGACACGCTGTGGTTCTCTGTTCGTGACAAGGTGGGCGCCACAGACTTCCTCGGCTACGACACCGAGAAGGCCGAAGGCGTTGTCACCGCCCTCGTGCGCGACGGCGCTGAGGTTGCGGCCCTCAATGCCGGCGAGACCGGCCTCGTGGTGCTGAACCAGACGCCCTTCTATGCCGAATCCGGCGGCCAGGTGGGCGACACCGGCCGCATGACCGGCGAGGGCGGCATCGTCGTGGAGGTCCGGGCGACCCAGAAGAAGCTGGGCGACCTGTTCCTGCACGATGTGAAGGTCGACACCGGCACGCTCAAGCCCGGCACCGCTCTCGTGCTGGAGGTCAATCACGACCGCCGCGCCGCGGTGCGCGCCAACCATTCCGCCACCCATCTCCTGCACGAGGCGCTCCGCCGGGTGCTCGGCGAGCATGTGGCGCAGAAGGGGTCGCTGGTCGCCCCCGACCGCCTGCGCTTCGATTTCTCCCACCCCAAGCCCCTCAGCGAGGCCGAGGTGGCGGAAGTGGAGGAGATCGCCAACCGCTTCGTGCTGCGCAACGAGCCGGTGGAGACCCGCATCCTCGCGGTGGACGACGCCATCAAGTCCGGCGCCCGCGCGCTGTTCGGCGAGAAGTATGGCGATGAGGTGCGTGTCGTCTCCATGGGTACCGACGACGGCAACGGCGCGCCCTATTCGGTGGAGCTGTGCGGCGGCACCCATGTGAAGCGCACCGGCGACATCGGCCTCATCTCGGTGGTTTCCGAGGGCGCGGTGGCGTCCGGCGTCCGCCGCATCGAGGCGCTCACAGCCCGCTCGGCCCGCAAGCATCTCAACGGCGCCAACGCCGCGCTCATCGCCACCGCCTCCGCGCTCAAGGCGCCGGTGGCGGAGGTTGAGGCGCGTGTCGCCGCGCTGGTGGAGGAGCGGCGCAAGCTGGAGCGCGAGCTGGCCGAGACCCGCAAGAAGCTCGCCATGGGCGGCAACCAGGGCGCGGCCGACGCCGTGCGCACGGTCGGCGACATCAAGCTCCTGGCGCGGCAGGTGGAAGGCATCGAGATCAAGGATCTCAAGGGCCTCGTGGACGAGGGCAAGAAGCAGATCGGCTCGGGCGTGGTGGCCATCGTCGGCGTCACGTCCGATGGCAAGGCCGGCATCGTGGTGGGCGTCACCGCCGACCTCACCGCCCGCGTGGATGCCGTTGCGCTGGTGCGGCGGGGTGCCGAGGCGCTGGGCGGCAAGGGCGGCGGTGGCCGTCCCGACATGGCCCAGGCCGGCGGCCCCGACGGCGACAAGGCGGAGGCTGCCCTCTCCGCCATCGAGGCGGCCCTCGCGGGCTGAACGGCCGGGCGGTTCGCCGCTCCGCCGTACCGCGGCATCGGAGGACACAGCCGCCGATGGGCCGAGCCTGGTCCGGCAAGGGCAAGGTTCGGAGACATTCTCCGACGTATTGGGGGCTGATTTGATCCAGGCCCCTTGCGCAGCGTCAGTCATTCTTGCCACACAGGGAAGGGGCGCGGGCTAACGGTAGCGGAGTGGCGGTGCGTTGAACGACAGCTTCCTCAAGGATGCGTTCGTCTATCTCCTCGCCGCCGGGGTGCTGGTGCCGCTCTTCCACCGCGCCCGTATCGGTGCCGTGGTGGGCTTCATCGCCGTGGGTGCGCTCTTGGGCCCCCACGGGCTCGGGCACCTCGCCGATACGCTGCCGCTGGTGCGTTTCGTCACCATTTCCAGTCCCGAACGGGCGGCGCCGTTCGGCGAACTGGGCATCGTCTTCCTGCTGTTTCTGCTCGGGCTTGAATTCTCCACCGCGCGCCTGTGGGCGCTGCGGCGCGAGGTGTTCGGCGTCGGCTGCCTGCAGGTGGTGTTCTGCGGTGTCCCGCTGGCGCTGGGTGCGGTGCTCATCGGATACCCGCCGGGTGTGGCGCTGGTGCTGGGCTCGGCGCTCGCTTTGTCGTCCACGGCGGTCGTGAGCCAGCTGCTCATCGATCAGCATCGCGCCCTTGCCCCGCTCGGCCAGCTCGTCATCGCCGTCCTGCTGTTTCAGGACCTGATGGTGGTGCCGATCCTGCTGGCGGCGGAGCTTCTCACCGGCAATGCGCCGGACGTGCTGACGTTGGCCGCCCTTGCGCTTGTCAAGGCGGTGGGCGCCGTCGCGCTGATTCTGGTGGCGGGACGCTTCGTGCTGGCGCCGCTGGTCGCGGCGGCGGCTTCCACCCGGTCGCGCGATCTCATCATGGCGATCACGCTGGTGGTGGTGGTGGGCTCGGCGGCGATCACCCATCGGGCGGGCCTGTCCAGCGCGCTCGGGGCCTTCCTCGCCGGGATGCTGCTGTCGGAAACGGCCTACCGGCACCAGATCGAGGTGGACCTCGAGCCGTTCAAGGGCCTGCTCATCGGCGTGTTCTTTGTCACCGTGGGCATGAGCATCGATTTCGCCGTGGTGCTGCCGCGGCTCGGCTGGGTGCTGGGCGGTGTCGCCTGCATCCTCGCCGTGAAGATCGTCTTCACCTATGCCGCCGGCCGCCTGATGAAAGTCGCGCCACCGGCTGCGGCGGAGGCGGCCGTGCTGCTGGCGCAGACGGGGGAATTCGCCCTCGTGGTGCTGGCGCTCCTGGCGGCGAACGGGGCGCTGCCGCGGGCCGATGCCGGCGTCCTTATCGCCATGGTCGGCCTCAGCCTCGCGGCAACGCCGTTCCTCGCGCGGCTGGGCCGGCGGCTGGGGCGGACGCTGGATGCCCGCCTCAACGACAGCCTCGCCGCGCCTGCGCAGAGCAGCGCAGAGGGCCACGTGGTCATTGGTGGCTTCGGGCGGGTGGGCCGCATGGTAGCGGACGCGCTGGAGGAAGAGGGCGTCGCCTATGTGGCGCTCGACAACGATCCCCGCCGGGTGGCCGAGGCGCGGGGTGCCGGCCTGCCGGTCTATTTCGGCGATGCCGGGCGCGCGGAGATGCTGGCGCGCCTGGGTGCCGAGCGCGCGACCGTGTTCGTGGTGACACTCGATGCGCCCAATGCGGCCGAACGCATGGCGGGTGCCGTGCGCCAGCACTGGCCGTCGGCCGCGATCATCGCCCGTGCCAAGGATACAGAGCATGCCCACCGGCTGTCGGCGCTCGGGGTGGCGGGCGTGATACCGGAGGCGCAGGAAGCAAGCCTGCAACTCGCCGCCCGCCTCTTGACGCAGCTCGGTCTGCCGGACGAGGTGGTGGTGGCGCGCACCGAGCGCGCCCGGGCCCGCATCGAGACAGCGCTCGGTCGCGCGCGAAGCCAAGGCGGGCAGGGGATTTGAGGACGAGATGAAGGAGCAATCGGCCCGGCGACGTGTGTTCGACATCCTGGAGCGAGACCTTCCCGGCGACCGGACAGCGGATTTCGTCCATTATTTCCTGATCGGCACGGTGCTGCTGTCGGTGACGGGCGCGGTGCTGGCAACCGTGCAATCCCTGGAAATTCGCGATGCGTGGTGGTTCAGGGTCGGCGAGTTCTGCGGGCTGCTGATCTTCACGGTGGAATACGGGTTCCGGCTGTGGGTGGCGCCGGAACACCCGCTCCGGCGCGGCATGTCGAATACGCGCGCGCGGCTCAGCTACATGCTGACCGTGCCGGCGTTGATCGACCTCATCGCCATCCTGCCGTGGTTCGTGGCGCTGGCCACCGATTTCGATCCCCACGCCCTGCTGGTGCTGCGCCTCGTGCGCTTCCTCAAGCTGGCGCGCTATTCCTCCGGCTTCAATGCGCTCTATCTCGCCATCCGACGCGAGCGCTACGCGCTGCTCTCCTGCCTCATCATCCTGTGCTCGGGCGTGCTGATGTCGGCGACCGCCATGTATCTGACCGAGCGGAATGTGCAGCCGGACAAGTTCGGGTCCATCCCGCTCGCCATGTGGTGGTCCATTACCACCCTCACCACGGTGGGGTATGGCGACGTGGTGCCGGTGACCAATCTCGGCCGTGTCATCGGCGGCCTCACCATGATCTCTGGCCTCATGATGCTGGCGCTGCCCATCGCCATTATCGCCGGCTCCTTTGCCGAGGTGATCTCGAAGCACAACTTCGTCGTCACCTTCTCCATGATCGCGCGGCTGCCGCCCTTTTCCGATCTCGATGCGCCCGTGCTGGGCGACATCCTGCCCGTTCTGCATTCCCGCAGCTACGACCGCGGCCACCACGTGGTGCGGCGTGGCGAGGAGGCGGCCCACCTGTTCGTGGTGCTGGAGGGCAGGGTGGAGATGGAAAGCCCCGACGGTATCCGCTCGCTGGGGCCGGGCGAGGTGTTCGGGCTCCTGCCCGGTCACACGAAGCCAGATCCGGCGACGGTGCGGGCGGTGGCGAAGACCAAGATCCTCTCCATCGAGGAGAACGAGCTGTACATGCTCGCCTTGCGCCATCCCGACGTGATCGGCCGGCTCTCGGAACTGCATCCGGACGTGAAGCCCGAGACCGACGCCCCCGCCGCCTGACGCCTCCCGCCAAAAGAAAAGGGGCCGCACGTGGCGACCCCTTCGGGATTGTGGCGGCAGCCTGGGCTGCCGCCAAATGTCGTCTGCCTCAGGCCGCCATGGCCTTGGTGAGGTTCTCCGACACCTTGTCGAGGAAGCCGGTGGTGGAGAGCCACTTCTGGTCGGCACCGACGAGGAGCGCGAGGTCCTTGGTCATGTCGCCGGCCTCGACCGTGTCCACGCACACCTTCTCCAGCGTCGCGGCGAACTTGGCGAGGTCCTCGTTGCCGTCGAGCTTGGCGCGATGGGCAAGGCCGCGGGTCCAGGCGAAGATGGAGGCGATGGAGTTGGTGGAGGTCTCCTTGCCCTTCTGGTGCTCGCGATAGTGGCGGGTGACGGTGCCGTGGGCGGCTTCCGCCTCCACCGTCTTGCCATCGGGCGTCATCAGCACGGAGGTCATCAGGCCGAGCGAGCCGAAGCCCTGGGCCACGATGTCGGACTGCACGTCGCCGTCATAGTTCTTGCAGGCCCACACATAGCCGCCGGACCACTTGAGGGCCGAGGCCACCATGTCGTCGATGAGGCGGTGCTCGTAGGTGAGGCCGCGCTTCTCGAACTCCGCCTTGAACTCGGCCTCGTACACTTCCTGGAAGATGTCCTTGAAGCGGCCGTCATAGGCCTTGAGGATCGTGTTCTTGGTGGAGAGGTAGACGGGGTAGTTGCGCAGCAGGCCGTAGTTGAGCGAGGCGCGGGCGAACTCGCGGATCGACTCATCCAAGTTGTACATGGCCATGGCCACGCCGGCGCCGGGGAAGCTGTAGACTTCCTTCTCGATCTTCGTGCCGTCCTCGCCCACGAAGGAGATGGTCAGCTTGCCCTTGCCGGGCACCTTGAAGTCGGTGGCGCGATACTGGTCGCCGAAGGCGTGACGGCCGACGACGATGGGCTGGGTCCAGCCCGGCACCAGGCGCGGCACGTTCTTGCAGATGATGGGCTCGCGGAAGATCACGCCGCCGAGGATGTTGCGGATGGTGCCGTTGGGCGACTTCCACATTTCCTTGAGGTTGAATTCCTTCACGCGGGCCTCGTCCGGCGTGATGGTGGCGCACTTCACGCCCACGCCGTGCTTCTTGATGGCCTCGGCGGCGGCGATCGTGACCTGATCGTTGGTGGCGTCGCGGTTCTCGACGGAAAGGTCGTAATACTCGAGGTCGAGGTCGAGATAGGGGTGGATCAGCTTGTCCTTGATGTACTGCCAGATGATCCGGGTCATCTCGTCGCCGTCGAGCTCGACGACCGGATTTGCCACCTTGATCTTCGCCATGGGACGGCCTTTCGCGACTGCTCAATGAGCCTTGGTAAATCGGGGGAGGCGATGGCGGCGTTGCGGCGCCACCGGCCTCCGGCACGGGCCGCTATAGCACCGGTGCAGTGCGGCGCAAGACGGAAACCCGGCTAATGCCGTGAGATCGTTTCCCACGCCCGCCCGCTCTGGCGGTCGGGCCATCGGCATCGCCTGGCCCGTCTTTCGTCCGGGTATCGACACGTCCGGGCGCCGTATGCGACCAAGGCGCGGACAAGGAGACCACATGCCGGGTTCGGGTACCGACAGCACCAAGCCGTGGACGGCGGGGGACCGCTCATCATCCTGGTGGAGCCGCAACTTGGGGACAACATCGGCTCGGCGGCGCGCGCCATGGGCAATTTCGGCCTGTCGCGCCTGCGCATCGTGAACCCGCGCCAGGGCTGGCCGAACGACCGGGCGCGCACCTTCGCCGCCGGAGCCGACCGCATCCTCGACGAGGCGCAGCTCTTCCCGGACCTGCGCGCGGCGCTGCATGACGTGAAGTTCGCCTTCGCCACCACCGCCCGCGAGCGTGGCATGGCGAAGCGGGTGCTCGGAGCGGATGAAGCCGTGGCCGAGGCCCGCAGCCGCATGGCCGCCGGCGAGGAAGTGGCGCTGGTGTTCGGCCGCGAGCGCACCGGCCTCTACACGGAGGAGGTATCTTTATGTGATGCCATCCTCACCCTTCCGGTGAACCCGGCCTTCGCCTCCCTGAACCTCGCCACCTGCGTGGCGGTGGCGGGATATGAATGGTCGAAGGCGGAAAGCGGCGGCGCCCTGCCGTTCGCCCCGCCGGACCGCTCGCCGCTTGCCGACAAGGGCGATCTCTTCGCCTTCTTCGACCATCTGGAGACGGCGCTCCAGACCTCCGGCTTCTTTCGCTCGCCGGAGAAGGCGCCCTCCACCATCCGCAACCTGCGCAACATCTTCCACCGGCTGGGTCTCACCCGGCAGGACCTCGCCACCCTGCATGGCGCGGTGACGGCGCTGGAGGAGGGCAGGGAAGGGCGCGAGGCGCGCAAGGCCGAGAACAACGCCCGCGCCGCCGCCCGCAAGGCCGGTAGCGGGACCACGGGGAGCGGCGAGGCCGGCTGAGCCGGGCGACCGGCTGGCCGAGCACGCAGAGACCGCCACAAACGAAAACGGGCGCCCCGAAGGGCGCCCGTTCTGCTTTGGGAGGAAGGTCGATCAGACCGAGTAGTACATCTCGAACTCGACCGGGTGCGGCGTCATCTCGAAGCGCATCACCTCGGCCATCTTCAGGTCGATGTAGGACTCGATGAAGTCCTTCTGGAACACGTCGCCCTTCAGCAGGTACTCGTGATCCGCCTCGAGGGAGGCGAGCGCCTCGCGGAGCGAGCCGCAGACGGTCGGGATCTGCTTCAGCTCGGCCGGGGGCAGGTCGTAGAGATCCTTGTCCATGGCCTGGCCGGGGTCGATCCGGTTCAGGATGCCGTCCATGCCCGCCATGAACAGGGCCGCGAAGGCGAGGTAGGGGTTCGCGCCGGGATCGGGGAAGCGAACCTCGACGCGCTTGGCCTTCGGGTTGTTGGTGTAGGGGATGCGGCAGGACGCCGAACGGTTGCGCGCCGAATAGGCGAGCAGCACGGGGGCCTCATAGCCCGGGACCAGACGCTTGTAGGAGTTGGTCAGCGGGTTGGTGAAGGCGTTCAGCGACTTGGCGTGCTTGATGATGCCGCCGATGTACCACAGGCAGTACTCGGAGAGGTCGGCATACTTGTCGCCGGCGAAGAGGGGCTTGCCCTCCTTCCAGATCGACTGGTGCACGTGCATGCCCGAGCCGTTGTCGCCGAACACCGGCTTCGGCATGAAGGTCGCCGTCTTGCCGTAGATGTTGGCCACCTGGTGGATGCAGTACTTGTAGACCTGCAGGTGGTCGGCCATCGTCACGAGCGAGCCGAACTTGAGGCCGAGCTCGTGCTGGGCGGAAGCCACCTCGTGGTGGTGCTTCTCGACCTTGGCGCCCATCTTGGCCATGGCGGCCAGCATCTCGGAGCGCATGTCCTGCGCCGAGTCGATGGGGGGCACGGGGAAGTAGCCGCCCTTGGTCTTCACGCGGTGGCCGAGGTTGCCGCCCTCATACTCGGTGTCGCCGTTCGTCGGCAGCTCGATGGAGTCGAGCTTGAAGCCGGTGTTGTACGGGTCCGCCTTGAAGCGCACGTCGTCGAAGATGAAAAACTCGGCCTCGGGGCCGAAATACACCGCGTCGCCCACGCCGGTGGACTTGGCATAGGCCTCGGCCTTCCGGGCGATGGAGCGGGGGTCGCGGCCGTAGGGCTGGCCCGTGGTGGGCTCCAGCACGTCGCAGACGATGGAGAGCGTGGTCTCCGAGAAGAAGGGGTCGATGCAGGTGGTCGTCGGATCCGGCATGAGCAGCATGTCGGACTCGTTGATGGCCTTCCAGCCGGCGATGGACGAACCGTCGAAGGCGGTGCCTTCGGTCAGGAATTCCTCGTCGACCATGCTGATGTCGAACGTGACATGCTGCCACTTGCCGCGCGGATCGGTGAAGCGCAGGTCGACATATTTCACGTCCTCGCTCTTGATGAGGTCGAGGACGTCCTTGGCCGTCTTGGTCGTCATGGGGATTGCTACCTTTCTGCTGGCCTGCAGTTCGTTTCTTGGACGGTTTGTTTTGGACGCGTCAGATCGCGTCGAGGCCGGATTCGCCGGTCCGGATACGGATCGCCTCTTCGATGGACGACACGAAGATCTTCCCGTCTCCGATCCGCCCGGTCTGGGCCGCGCGGCGAATGGCATCGACGGCTCGATCTACCATATCGTCGGAGAGGACAACCTCGATTTTCACCTTAGGCAGGAAATCGACCACATATTCGGCACCGCGGTAGAGCTCCGTATGGCCCTTCTGGCGGCCGAATCCCTTGGCCTCCGTAACGGTAATGCCTTGCAGGCCGACGTCCTGGAGGGCTTCCTTCACCTCATCGAGCTTGAAGGGCTTGATGATTGCCTCGATCTTCTTCATCCGCTCCGTCTCCCTGACCCGATCCGCCGCCGTACGGTCGAGACGCCATTTGTAAGCATGATATGTGCCATGCCTTGCGTCATTTGCCCATGCAGAAGACAGGCAGCGTTGGTCGGATGATGTGCATAATTCTTAGTCGTTGTGATGAAATATTGGGCTTACTTGCGGGTTTTCAGTTCGCCGACGTGAGCATGATCTGAGCATCTGAGGACGGGGGCATCGGTGTACGCACTGCTTGATCCACACGAAATGGCGCGCGCGGACAAGTTCGCCGTCGAATTGGGCACGCCGTCCATGACGCTGATGGACCGCGCGGGCACCGCCGTGGCCGATGCGGTCGCGCGCTACCCCTATCCCACGCGCATCCTCGTGCTCTGCGGGCCGGGGAATAACGGCGGCGACGGATTCGTCGCCGCGCGGGTGCTGGCGCAGCGGGGCTTCAAGGTGCGCCTCGCCCTGCTGGGGGACCGCGACAAGCTCACCGGCGACGCGCGCCGCGCCGCCGAGCGCTGGCGGGGCGCGGTGGAGGAGCCGGCGGCCGTCGATCTCGACGAGGCGGGCGTCATCGTGGATGCCCTGTTCGGCGCCGGCCTCGCCCGCGACCTCGATGGCGCGGCGCGGGCGCTGGTGGAGCGCATGGCGCAGTCCGGCAAGCCCATCGTCGCCGTGGACCTGCCATCGGGCCTCGATGGCGCCACCGGCAAGGTGCGCGGCGCAGCGGCGCAGGCGGTGGAGACGGTCACCTTCTTTCGCCGCAAGCCGGGGCATCTGCTGGAGCCGGGGCGCAGCCTGTGTGGCCGGGTGCGGGTGGCGGACATCGGCATTCCCGACGAGGCGCTGGAGGCGATTCGCCCGCAGACGTTCGTCGACATGCCGGCCCTCTGGCGCGACGCCTTCCTCGTTCCCGCCGCCGGCGGGCACAAATATTCCCGCGGCCATGCCGTCGTGGTGAGCGGACCGGCCTGGACCTCCGGCGCCGCCCGCCTCTCCGCCCGTGGGGCGCTGCGGGCTGGCGCCGGGCTCGTCACCATCGCCCTGCCCCGTGATGCCCTGCCGCTGCAGGCCGCCTCCTATGCCGCCATCATGCCCCGCCCGGTGGATGGGGCAGGGGAGTTGGCGGAGCTGCTGGCCGACCGGCGCTTGAACACGGTGGTGCTCGGGCCGGGCCTCGGCGGTGGGGAGCAGACGCGAGCGAAGATCGACGTGGCTGCCCCGGGGCGGCGCCTGGTGCTCGATGCCGATGCCTTGACCAGCTACGAGGGTGTGCCCTGGGCGCTGGCAGCCGTGGCGGCGTGCAGCGACGGTCTCATCGTCACGCCGCATGAGGGGGAGTTTGCCCGCATGTTCCGTGGCGACGGGGAGGTGCTGGAGGCGCCCTCCAAGCTCGCCCGCACGCGTGCCGCCGCGCGCAGGCTTGGGGCCGTGGTGGTGCTGAAAGGCGCCGACACGGTGATCGCCCATCCCGACGGCCGTGCCGCCATCGCCGAGAATGCGCCGGCCTATCTGGCGACAGCCGGGGCAGGGGATGTGCTGGCCGGCATCGCAGGCGGCCTGCTGGCGCAGGGCATGCCGCCCTTCGAGGCGGCGTGCGCTGCCGTGTGGCTTCACGGAGAGGCCGCCCGCGAGGCGGGGCCGGGGCTCATCGCAGACGATCTGCCCGAGGGGCTGCGTGGGGTCTATAGCCGGCTATATGCTGCCATCGAAAAAGCTTGACGTCCGAAAACGAATCAGAGCGAGACGCCTTGTCTGGCCCGTGACGTCCTCGCGCGCCAAAGCGGAGCGCATGCGCCCCGCCGCCGGGTGGTCCCGGCGGGATAGATCTGTGATTCGACAGGGAAAACCGGTCAGGCCGTGACCTGATAGGTGGCCGAGGCGACCACCTCGCCATCGCCGCCCCGCTGCGCCGTGACGCTCCATGTCCCGGTCGCCTGGGCCAGAAGGGCCACCCTTACTGTCGCTTTAGCCGGCACAGGAACTGTGTCGTGCCACCACGGCTTCCAGCCATCGTCGAGGCTATCAAGCAGCCGGACCGCATGGCCGGCGACATGGACCGAAACCGGAGCGTCGAGGCTGTTGGCCAGGGTCAGAACCATTGCCTTGCCTGACTTCACGGTGCCGAGCGAGGCCGGGGCGCCGCTCTTCCCCCCGATGGGCAGTTCCACACGAACGGCGTCCTTGAGGGGAATATCAGCCGGCAAATCATTTGCCGGGAGCGGCGCTGGCGGGCCGGAGGGCATCGGGCCGGCGGGGCCGACGGGCGTGACCACCGCGAGCCGGATCGGCTCCTGGGCGGTCTCGACCTCGATGATGGTGGCATCCGCGTCGTCGATGGTGGCGGCGACATCCATCCGCCCGCCCGGCGGCATCTGGAGACGGCCATCCTTCAATTCGAACGGCTGGGCGACCGGCTGCCCGTCGATGGCGATGGCGTAGGCCGCCGGGCCCTTCAGGCGCAGGCGCAGGAACAGGGGCGTGGCGTTGACGAGCCGCAGCCGGCTGCGGCCGCTGGCCGGGCCCTGAAAGGTCGGCGAGAACTCGCCGTTCACCGGGAAGATCGGCACCCCGCTCTCGGGCGGAAACGACTGGATGAACAGGAGATTGTCCGAAGCGTAGGCCGGGGTTCCGGGCTCGGCCACGATGAGCGCGCCGGAGAGCGCGCGGCGGGCGAGGGCCGGGGATGTCGCGTGGTACCAGAAGGTGCCGGCATCCTTGGGCGTGAGCCGGATGAGCTTGTTCTGCCCGCCCGCGACGGCAGCGGAGGCGGCGGTCGCGGCATCCGTCGGCATCCGCACGCCCTGCCACGTGAGGGCCACGCTCTCCTTGAGCGCATTGGCGAACTGGACCTGAAGCTCGCTCCCCTTCGTCACGCGAAGGACAGGACCCGGCAGAGAATCGTTGAAGAGCGCAAGGTTGCCCTGGCCGGCGATCTCCGGCCGGCTGCCTTCCGCGGCCGCGAGCGCCACGGGGCTAGCGCCCTGGCCCTGCGCCAACGCCCAGTCCGGCAACAAGGTACCGGCAGCGCCGGCGAACGACAGGGCCGCAGCCCCCTTGAGAACGTTGCGACGAGAGGGAATCGACGGGCTCACGCTGCATCTCCTGGCGGGGTGGGTGGACCATGTTACGCGGCCGGAAAAAGGGCAAGCGGCTTTGCTCGCGCTCTCCCCAGCGCCGCGGCACGGACCGCGCCGTCGGCGCCACGCGTGCGTTGATCGCGTCTGCGAGCGGGAGCTTGGCAGCTCTCAATCTTCCGTCCGCCGGGCCATACGCTCCGCCGGCCTGCTTCGCGGGCGGAGATGCGGCGTCGTGCCGTGAGGCGAGCGCCATGGGGAGCGCGCGGTTGCGGGCGCCATTTTCTTGCTGCGCGACCGCACGGGCATGATATAAGCCGCGACCCGAACGGCGCGTGCGGCCTCGTGCGCGAGCGGTGGAGCTGTGCCCGGAGGCGTCGTGCGCTCAAGCGCGTCGGTGCCGTTCCCGTGCCCGGCGACACCTCGCAGGCATGACGGGCCTTTGGGCGCGACGGGCCTTTGGCGAGACGGGGCCGCGGGCGTGGCGGAACTGGTAGACGCGCGGGATTTAGGTTCCCGTGACGCAAGTCGTGGGGGTTCGAAACCCTCCGCCCGCACCAATGCCGCCGCAAGCCCGCGCGTCGGTCGCCGCAAGGCGGTCCGGTCGGGGCAGGTCCACCGTGCCGCGCGGCCTCCGGCGATTGCCGCGGGATGCCGGTGACAGCGCTGAATTCAAGTTAACGCGCCTGGCGCGATGAGGATGTGAAGGCAAGACGATGCAGGTGACCGAGACCGGGGCCGAGGGCCTCAAGCGCGCTTTCCGTGTGGTGGTGTCCGCCGCCGACCTCGACGCCCGGGCCGACGCCCGGCTCAACGAGCTCAAGGGTCAGGTGAAGCTGAACGGCTTCCGCCCCGGCAAGGTGCCCGTGGCCCATCTCAAGCGCGTCTACGGCAAGTCCGTGATGTCCGAGATCATCGAGCAGACCGTCAACGAGACCAACGGCAAGATCGTCGAGGAGCACGGCTTCAAGCTCGCGCTCCAGCCCCGGATCAAGGGTCCCGAGGAGGACCCGCAGTTCCAGACCCTGCTCGATGGCGGCAAGGACCTCGCCTACGACGTGGAGCTGGAGATCCTGCCGAAGATCGAGCTCGGCAACTTCAAGGACATCTCCGTCGAGAAGCCGGTGGTTGAAGTGACCGAGGCCGAGGTGGACGAGGCCGTGCAGCGCATCGCCGACGCCAACCGCCCCTTCGCCACGAAGGAAGGCCCGGCCGCCGACGGCGACCGCCTGACCATCGACTTTACCGGCTATGTGGACGGCGAGAAGTTCCAGGGCGGCGAGGGCCAGGACATCGACGTTCTGCTCGGCTCCAAGGGCTTCATTCCCGGCTTCGAGGAGCAGCTCGTCGGCGCCTCCGCCGGTGAGAACCGCACCCTCAACGTGACCTTCCCGGAGGGCTACGCCGCCAAGGAACTCGCCGGCAAGGCCGCGACCTTCGAGGTCACCGTGAAGTCCGTCGACGCGCCCGGCGCCATCGCGCTCGATGACGCCTTCGCCGCGACCCTCGGCCAGGAGAGCCTTGAGAAGCTCCGCGAGACCGTGAAGGCCCGCATCGCGCAGGAATATGCCGGCGCCGCCCGCCAGAAGGTGAAGCGCGCTTTGCTCGACGGCCTCGACGCGACTCACAAGTTCGACGTGCCGGAAGGCCTCGTGGAGCAGGAATTCTACGGCGTGTGGAGCCGGGTGAACGAGGATCTCGCCGCCCAGAACCGCACCTTCGCCGATGAAGGCACCACCGAGGACGAGGCCCGCCAGGACTACCGTCGCATCGCCGAGCGTCGCGTGCGCCTCGGCCTAGTGCTTGCGGAAATCGGGGAGCGCAACAATATCCAGGTTTCCGACGACGAGGTGACGCGCGCGGTGGTCGAACGGGCCCGCCAGTTCCCCGGCCAGGAGCAGCAGGTGTGGGACTATTACCGCCGCACCCCCGAGGCTCTGGCGTCCGTGCGCGCTCCCCTGTTCGAGGAGAAGGTCGTCGACTTCCTCCTGGAGCTTGCCAACGTGACCGAGAAGACGGTCACCAAGGAAGAGCTCTTCAAGGATGACGAGGACGAGAAGGCGGCCTGAGGCTCGGGTCGCGATCCGTCCTGCGACGAATTCGCGCGGCACGCCGGCAGCGGCGTGCCTCTACCCGCGCCCTCCCTATGCGCCCCCGGGGGTCTTAAGATGCGTGATCCAGTCGATACTTATATGAATTACCTGATCCCCATGGTGGTCGAGCAGACCAACCGTGGCGAGCGGTCCTACGACATCTTTTCCCGCCTCCTGAAGGAGCGCATCCTTTTCCTGACCGGCCCGGTCGAGGACGGCATGGCCACCCTTGCGGTGGCGCAGCTGCTGTTCCTCGAGGCGGACAATCCGAAGAAGGAAATCTCGATGTACATCAACTCCCCCGGGGGAGTGGTGACGTCGGGCCTCGCCATCTACGACACCATGCAGTTCATCAAGCCGGCGGTGTCGACGCTCTGCATCGGCCAGGCGGCCTCCATGGGCTCGCTGCTGCTGACCGCGGGCGAGAAGGGGATGCGATTCGCGCTGCCGAACGCCCGAATCATGGTCCACCAGCCGTCCGGCGGCTTCCAGGGCCAGGTGACGGACATCATGCTTCACGCGCAGGAAATCCTCAGCCTCAAGAAGCGGCTGAATGAAATCTATGTGAAGCACACCGGCCAGCCGTTCGAGGCCATCGAGAACGCCCTCGAGCGCGACAACTTCATGACCTCCGAGGCCGCCAAGGAGTTCGGGCTCATCGATTCCGTGATCGACAAGCGCCCGACCGACGAGGCCGCCAAGGCCGCCTGAGGTCGAGCACGAGCTTGGCCGCAAGGCCGGGCGGGGCGATAGCGATAGTTGGGCAACACGTCCGGCGTTCTCGCATTGCCCCACTTGCGTGCGGTGCAAGATCGCGCTTGCATGTCGTTAAGCCGGCATCGGATGCCGCGTTGTCGGCCCCCGCCTGATGGTGGGGGCCTTCGCGTTTCAGGGCCATGAACCATCGGGGTCCGGAGTTCGTAATGAGTTCCGGGTTCAGATTTGCGAAAGGTCGTGGGCAGACGATCGGCGGACGGCGCGACCCTAGGGTCGGCGGCGGTGCATCCCTTGGTCTGGGGAATGTCGCCGGCCTGCCTTGATCGCGTCGCCTCAGGGTGATTGGCTTTTGCAAAGTCGATCACCACATTCGGGTTTGGCGAGGTTTTTGCTTCGTGCAAAACCCATAAGAGGCCCTGACGGGACGGCCGGTCCAAATGTCCGGTTCGTGAGGGCGTTAGGAGACGTGAGATGAGCAAGACCGGCGGCAGCGACAGCAAGAACACGCTTTATTGCTCGTTCTGCGGCAAAAGCCAGCATGAGGTCAGGAAGCTCATCGCCGGACCCACCGTGTTCATCTGCGACGAATGCGTCGAGTTGTGCATGGACATCATCCGGGAAGAGTCGAAGTCCTCTCTGGTGAAGTCGCGGGATGGCATCCCGACCCCGAAGGAAATCCGCAAGGTCCTCGATGACTATGTCATCGGCCAGGATCACGCGAAGAAGGTCCTCTCCGTCGCGGTGCACAACCACTACAAGCGTCTCAACCACGCCACCAAGCATGGCGACGTGGAACTCGCGAAGTCCAACATCCTGCTGATCGGGCCCACCGGCTCCGGCAAGACGCTGCTCGCGCAGACGCTGGCGCGTATCCTCGACGTGCCCTTCACCATGGCCGACGCCACCACGCTGACCGAGGCCGGCTACGTGGGCGAGGACGTGGAGAACATCATCCTCAAGCTGCTCCAGGCTGCCGACTACAACGTCGAGCGGGCGCAGCGCGGCATCGTCTACATCGACGAGATCGACAAGATCAGTCGCAAATCCGACAATCCGTCCATCACCCGCGATGTCTCGGGCGAGGGCGTGCAGCAGGCCCTGCTGAAGATCATGGAAGGCACGGTCGCGTCCGTTCCTCCCCAGGGCGGCCGCAAGCATCCCCAGCAGGAATTCCTGCAGGTGGACACCACCAACATCCTCTTCATCTGCGGCGGCGCCTTCGCCGGCCTCGACAAGATCATCTCCTCCCGCTCCAAGGGCTCCACCTCCATCGGCTTCCAGGCCAAGGTGGCGCCGCCCGAGGATCGTCGGCCCGGCGAGGTGTTCCGCGAGGTCGAGCCCGAGGATCTGCTGAAGTACGGCCTCATCCCCGAGTTCATCGGCCGCCTGCCCGTGCTGGCGACGCTGGGTGATCTCGACGAGGAGGCGCTGAAGAAGATCCTCTCCGAGCCGAAGAACGCCCTGGTCAAGCAGTACCAGCGGCTGTTCGAGATGGAGAGTGTCGACCTCACCATCCACGAGGAGGCCCTCGGCGCCATCGCCCGCAAGGCGATCGAGCGCAAGACCGGTGCCCGTGGCCTCAGGTCCATCATGGAAGGCATCCTGCTGGACACCATGTTCGATCTCCCCGGTCTGGAGGGGGTCGAGGAAGTGGTGATCAGCCGGGAAGTCGTCGAGCAGAATGCGCGCCCGCTCTACATCTACGCCGATCGCGTCGGCGATGCAGGCGCCAGTGCGTGACGTGTCGGGCCCCGCGCCTCTCCCCAGACCTTGCGGTTTCGGGAGAGGGCGGGACGCGACCGGAGTTCAACCGGCCCGGACCCTTTCCGGCCGGCGGATGGTCCCGGTTCGGGTCAGGGCCCGGGGCATGAGGCGGGAGATGACGGCCGGGGCCGTGGCGCCGGTCCGCCCTCTTCTCGGGGCGTTTGCCCGGAAGGGCCAATCCTCCAAAGAGGTCAATGGTGTGCCCTTGAAACGGGCAGGTTGCGTGTCCATCTACTTTTCGAAAGTTCCGGTCTCGGGGGTCGGACCTCGTGCCTCCTGCGGCGAAAGCCGCTTCAGCATTGAAAATCCACACCCGTCTCCGGCCGCGTGCACGCGCGGCAACGCAGTTCTGCGCCCAAATCCAGCGCGTGCACTTCTTGAAAGGATTGCGTCATGACGAGCCAGAAGCCGCGCCCGCCGCTCGTTGCCGGAGTGTCCCAGACCTTCCCGGTCCTCCCGCTTCGCGACATCGTGGTGTTTCCCCACATGATCGTCCCCCTGTTCGTGGGTCGCGAGAAGTCCATTCGCGCCCTCGAAGAGGTCATGCGCGGCGATACCTATATCCTGCTCGCCACCCAGGAAAATGCGTCGGATGACGATCCGGCCCCCGAGGCCATTTTCCCGGTGGGCACGCTCGCGACCGTGCTGCAGCTGCTGAAGCTGCCCGACGGCACCGTGAAGGTGCTGGTCGAGGGCGTCAGCCGCGCCCAGGTTACCCGCTACACCGAGCGGACCGACCTCTACGAGGCCGAGGCCATCACGCTCGACGACGAGGTCGGCGACCGCGTCGAAGGCGAGGCGCTCGCGCGCTCGGTGGTCACCGAGTTCGAGAACTATGTGAAGCTCAACAAGAAGGTGTCGCCCGAGGTGGTCGGCGTCGTCAGCCAGATCGACGACCATTCCAAGCTCGCCGACACGGTGGCCTCGCATCTCGCGGTGAAGATTCCCGAGAAGCAGGGCGTGCTCGAAACCCTGAAGGTTCCCGATCGCCTCGAGAAGGTGCTCGGCCTGATGGAGAGCGAGATCTCCGTGCTCCAGGTGGAGAAGCGCATCCGGACCCGCGTGAAGCGGCAGATGGAGAAGACCCAGCGCGAGTACTACCTGAACGAGCAGATGAAGGCGATCCAGAAGGAGCTGGGCGACGAGGACGGCAAGGACGACCTGCAGGAGCTGGAGGACCGCATCAAGCGGACCAAGCTCACCAAGGAAGCCCGCGAGAAGGCGACGCACGAGCTGAAGAAGCTCCGCCAGATGTCGCCCATGTCGGCCGAAGCCACCGTCGTGCGCAACTATCTGGACTGGCTGCTCTCCATCCCGTGGGGCGTGAAGAGCAAGGTCAAGAAGGATCTGAACTACGCCCAGGAGATCCTCGACAGCGATCACCACGGCCTCGACAAGGTCAAGGAGCGCATCGTCGAGTACCTGGCGGTCCAAAGCCGCGCTAACAAGCTCACGGGGCCCATCCTGTGCCTTGTCGGCCCTCCGGGCGTCGGCAAGACCTCGCTCGGCAAGTCCATCGCCAAGGCGACGGGCCGTGAGTTCGTGCGCGTGGCCCTCGGCGGCGTGCGCGACGAGGCGGAGATCCGTGGCCACCGGCGGACCTACATCGGGTCCATGCCGGGCAAGATCATCCAGTCCATGCGCAAGGCCAAGAAGTCCAACCCGCTGTTCCTGCTGGACGAGATCGACAAGATGGGCGCCGACTTCCGCGGCGATCCGTCCTCGGCCCTGCTCGAGGTTCTCGACCCCGAGCAGAACCACACCTTCAACGACCACTATCTTGAGGTGGATTACGACCTCTCGAACGTCATGTTCGTGACCACGGCGAACACGCTGAACATCCCGCCGGCCCTTCTGGACCGCATGGAGGTGATCCGCATCGCCGGCTACACGGAAGACGAGAAGGTGGAGATCGCGCGCAAGCACCTGATCCCCAACTCGCTCCAGAAGCACGGCATGACCGAGAAGGAGTGGACCATCGACAACGAGGCCCTGCTCCTGCTCATCCGCCGCTACACGCGGGAAGCGGGCGTGCGCAACCTCGAGCGTGAGATCTCCACCCTCGCCCGCAAGGCGGTGAAGGAGCTCATGCTCTCCAAGAAGAAGTCGGTGAAGGTCACGGGCAAGAATCTCGAGGACTTCATCGGCGCCCCGCGCTTCCGCTACGGCGAGGTGGAGAGCGAGGACCAGGTGGGTGTCGTCACCGGCCTCGCCTGGACCGAGGTGGGCGGCGAGCTGCTGACCATCGAGGGCCTCATGATGCCCGGCAAGGGCAAGATGACGGTCACGGGCAACCTGCGTGACGTGATGAAGGAGAGCATCTCCGCGGCGGCGTCCTACGTCCGCTCGCGGGCGGTGGACTTCGGCATCGAGCCGCCCCTGTTCGAGCGGCGCGACATCCACGTCCACGTTCCCGAGGGGGCGACCCCGAAGGACGGTCCGTCCGCCGGCGTTGCGATGGCCACGGCCATCGTGTCGGTCATCACCGGCATCCCCGTCCGTCGCGACGTGGCGATGACCGGCGAGATCACCCTGCGCGGCCGGGTGCTGCCCATCGGCGGTCTCAAGGAGAAGCTCCTTGCGGCGCTCCGCGGCGGCATCAAGAAGGTGCTGATCCCCGAGGAGAACGCCAAGGATCTGGCGGATATCCCGGCCAACGTGAAGAACGCGCTGGAGATCGTGCCGGTGTCGCGCATGGACGAGGTACTGGCCAACGCGCTGGTTCGCCCGCCCGAGCCCATCACCTGGGAAGAGCGTCCGGTGAACAACCCGCCGGTCGCTGACGAGGACAACGCGGGCGTGGTCGCCCACTGACGCGAAAAACAGGCCGGATTGTCCGCAACCCGGCCTGTTTCAACAGTTTCTGAAACTTTTTCAGAGGGCGTGTCGCCGCCATCCCCGGACGTTCGGGGAGCGCGGGGCGCGCCCTCAGTTTTTTCAATGACTTAAACGGGATTCCGGCGTGTCGCCGCGTGTGGCCTGCGCCCAGGCTCTTCGCAGGCGCACAGCGCAAAATCGTGCATTGGTGCGGGTTTGGCGCCAATCGCGCTTGCAAAAGCCTTATTTTCCGTGATGCTCGCGCCGTTCGTCAGGGCTAGCCCTGCACGATTCGCGTTCTGACAACGGAAGGAAAGGTCAGATGACCACCAAGAACGAACTGATCGCCGCCGTGGCCGAAGAGGCGAAGCTGACGAAGACCGCTGCGGCTGCGGCTGTGGACGCGACCTTCGACATCATCGCCAAGGCGCTCAAGGATGGCGAGGAAGTCAAGCTGATCGGTTTCGGCAGCTTCTCCGTGGTGACGCGCGCTGCCCGTGAAGGCCGCAACCCGCGCACCGGCAAGCCGGTGAAGATCAAGGCTTCCAAGGCGCCGAAGTTCACCCCCGGCAAGGGTCTCAAGGAAGCCGTCAACGACTGATCCGGCTCTCGGCCCGGGCGCACGCTGCGCCGGCCGTGATGCCGTTGCATGTGCCTCTCCGGATCGATGTCCGGGGGGCTATCCGGACGCTCCCGGCCCGGCCGTACCGGGCGGAGCGTCCCCGATCCGACGAGCCCCAGCCTCGCGGATTCAGGGCGCACGAAGCGCCTGCGCGCCAGGCGCGAGATCCGGCCATCGCGCCCACGTTTCCCAAAACCATTTTTCCCGAAGGCGTCCGGCGGACGGGCACGCGCGCCATGCCGGCGCGCAGCCGCTGTTCCACGCCCCAGCCGCATTCCCGCCCTTGCCGCTGCGGCCTGGGCGGATTATAGCGCCGGAAGGTCCTGCGACGACCGGGCGGTTAGCTCAGTTGGTAGAGCATCTCGTTTACACCGAGAGGGTCGGCGGTTCGAGCCCGTCACCGCCCACCATGTCCAGCTCCATCCTCTCCCCACGTCGGCATCCGCGATTCCACCCATGCGGACGTGGGCCGTTCGCGCCTCCGCGCGCGCTGCGAATCCCCGCAAACATCGGTCAGAACCCGCAATGCCGGCAGTGCCGCAAAGCGTTGCCAGCGCTCAATCTTAAGGGGGCTGTGGACAACTTCCCGGCAAAAAATGCGCGGCTTGCTTGACTTGGGCGGAGGGGTGCCGTACCACGCCGCTCTCCTCGGCGGTCGGCAAGACCTTCCGCCGGTCCGGGGGTGTAGCTCAGTTGGTTAGAGCGCCGGCCTGTCACGCCGGAGGTCGCGGGTTCGAGCCCCGTCACTCCCGCCATTTATCATCCCAAAACAATCGGTTCTTTGCCCCGCTCACAATGTGAGTGCGAGGGTGGTTGCCGTCTCGAAGCCTCGACTGGGCAGACGTCTTCTGGCCCGTCGTCGTCGGCCGCCTGTGATCGGCCTGCGCAGCCCGCCCTCGGACTTTATCTGATCAAGCATGGAACTGGCCCACGAGCCCCTAACGGGCGCCTCTGAGGCGGGGAATGCGTTTCCCGTGGCTCTCGCGGGGCCGCCTTCCGCCCGGCCGCCTACGCGCGGTTTGTGTTGGCTGCGGGACAGCGAGGCCAGAGTTGCCTCGCCCGTCTTTCCCGTCTTTCCCGCCTCAGCCGTGCTGCGCCGCGCCGCGGAGATAGGCGGCGAAGGCATCGGCGGGCAGGGGCCGGGAAAACAGGAAGCCCTGGCCGAGCCGGCAACCCGCCGTGACCAGCAGTGCGCACTGGTCTTCGGTCTCGATGCCCTCGGCGACCACTTCGATGCCGAGCTTCTGCGCCATCACGATGATGGCCTCGCACAAGGCGAGATCGTCGGAGCCGCGCTCGACGCCCTGCACGAAGGCGCGGTCGATCTTGAGGAAATCGACGTCGAACTTCCTGAGATAGGCGAGGGATGAGTACCCGGTGCCGAAATCGTCGAGGGAGAGGGCGATCCCCATTCCCTGCAGCCGCTCGAACTGGTCGCGTACCGTGTCGCTCAGTTCCACCAGCAGCCCCTCGGTGATCTCCACCAGGATGCGCCGGCCGGACAGTCCATGCTCCGCGAGGCGCTCGGCCCAGGCGTCCAGCACGTCAGCGGACTGGCGGAACTCCACCGGGGAGCGGTTGACGCCGATGCGGATGGGCGGCAGGCCGGCGGCGTCCCAGGCGGTGATCTGGCGCAGCACGTCCTCGAACACCCACTGGCCGATGGCGATGATCTCGCCGGTCTGCTCGGCCACCGGGATGAACTCTGCGGGGCTGACGAGCCCCATCTGCGGATGCTGCCAGCGCAGCAGCGCCTCCGCCTTCACCACCTCGCCCGTCCCAAGGTCGATGATGGGCTGGTAGAACAGGCGGAACTGGTCGCCGGCGATGGCGCCGCGCAATTCGTTGGCGATGCGGCCGCGCCGTGTCGCCTCCTCTTGCAGCGCGCTGCGGAAGAAGCGGCAGCGGTTGCGGCCCAGCCCCTTGGCCTCGTACATGGCCTGGTCGGCATGGCGGACCAGCGCTTCGGCGTTCTCGCCATCCTGCGGGAACACGGCGATGCCGATGCTGACCGAGGAATAGGCGAGGTCTGCCCCCAGACGGTAGGGGGCACTGAGTGCCTGCCTCAGGTCGTCCGCCAGTTCGCGCAGCCGCCGGATGTCGTCTTCGGCGGCGACGATCATGAATTCGTCCCCGTTCAGCCGGCCGACCGTATCGCCCGCGCTCAGGCGCTCTGCGAGGCGCCGCGCGGCTTCCTTCAACAGCATGTCGCCCTTGTCGTGGCCGAAGGCGTCGTTGATCTCCTTGAAGCGGTCGAAGTCGATGAACAGCAGCGCCATGCGCCGGCCGGTCCCGCGCGCCCGCGCGATCTCCTCCTCCAGCCGCTGGTAGACCAGGCGCCGATTGGGGAGCGCGGTGATGTCGTCGAAATTGGCATGATACCAGACCGCCTCCTGCGCCTTCTTCTGGGCGGAGATGTCCTCGACGATGGACCAGATGTAGGACCCGCCGTCGCTGGCATGGAGCCGCACGCCGGTGAGGCGCAGCGGCACGAGACTGCCATCCTTGCGGATGTATTCCTTCTCGTAAGGGCCGTAATGGCCTTGGGTCAGCAGGGCATCGAGCTGCTCGCGCTCCTGCGAGGCGTATTTCGTCGGCGTCAGTGCCCAATAGTCCAGCCGCCGCAGCTCGTCCGGGCTGTAGCCGCAGATGGCGCAGAATGCGGAATTGAACTCGAGGTAGCTGCCGTCCATTCCGTTCAGCACGATGCCGAGGGGGGAAAGTTCGAACAGGCCGCGCAGCTTCTCCTCACTGTCGCGCAGGGCAGGCTCGGTACGCCTGATGTCGGTGATGTCGACGGACACGCCCACGAGGGAACACGTCCGCCCGACCTGATCACGGATGGCGCGCCGCAGCGTGTGCAGGGTGCGATCCTGGCCGAGGGCGACGTTGCGCATCACCTCGTCGCACGCGACGGCAGAGCCCTCCAGCGCGCGGCGATCGTTCTCCATGAGGCGCATCACCTGTTCTGGCGGGAAGATGCCTTCCCCCGTGCCGCCCACCACCTCGGTGCGCGGGATGCCCCACTGTTCCTCGCAACGCCGGTTGATGAGGATGAACCGGCTGTCCGGGTCCTTGACGAACACTGGCACGGGGATGGCGTCGAGCACCGCCGGCATTCCCTTTTCGAGCCAGTCGAAAATCCCGGACATGCCGCTTCCCGCCCCCACTCGCGACGCTCAAGGTCAAGCTATCATGGACCGGGTCCGTGAACAGGAGGTACCGGGGCGGCCAAAAGTAGCCCCCGCAGTCCTATCGCGTCGAGGGATCGCCGAGATAGCCATGCCCGGTCGCGAGCACCGCCAGCGCGACCATCGTGCCGGCGTGGCGGATTTCCACCGTTTCCAGCCGTTCGACGCTCTGGAAGCGCCGGCGCATGGCGTTCATCTGGGCTTCCGATCCGGCGACATCGAGCACGAGCACTGCGTCGGCGCCTTGGCGGCCGTGCTGGATGTCGCTCATGAGGAAGCCGCGGCAGTCGTCGCCCATGCAGGCGACCGGCCAGGACGGGCCGAGGGCGTAGCCCACCTTTCCGCCCATATGCCAGACGGGCGTCGCCACGAAGGCATAGGGGCCGGGTGTCAGGCCGTGGCGCCGCACGGCGGCGTCGAGGTCGCTCCAGGTCGCGAGTTCCCGCAGCGGGTCGCCCCCGGTGCCGGAGACCGCCGTGCCGAGGGAGGGCACCATGGAGACCGTGGCGATCACGGCCACGCCCGCTGCCGTGAAACCCGCGGACCAGACCGTCCAGCCCCGGATCGCGGCGTTGACGGCCCAGCGCTGCGCGGTGGCCCGGCCGAGCAGGGGGAAGAGCATGAGATAGCCCGGCGCGGCCCAGTGGAAGAAGGGCTTGGCGCCCGACCAGGCCGCCACCATCGGAAACACCAGCACCGGCCCGGCCGCGAGGCACAGGAGCAGGAGGGCGCGCGGGTTGACGGGCCGGGCCCTGAGCGCACGCACCGCCGCCGCCACGAGGCCGACCCAGATCCACGGCGTCAGGAACAGGGCGATGCCGCCCACCACCATCAACGCCATCAGCGGGTGGAAGCCCGCCGCCGACGCCCGCGCGCTCTGGAAGGCGAGGGAGGCAAAGCCGTTGCCGACGTTCCAGGCAATCACCGGCGAGAACAGGACGAGGGCGACCACGCCGCCCGCATAGGGCCACACGGTGCCGAGCCATTTCCGCTGCCGCGGGCACAGCAGCAGGAACAGGAGGGTTCCGGCGAACAGGAAGACGCCGTGATACTTGGAGAGCAGCGCCAGCCCACCCAGGGCTCCGGCCAGAAGCCACAGGGCAGGGTGGGCCCGCTCGTCGAACAGAACGTGGGCGATCGCCAGCGTTCCCGCGAGCAGGAAGGCGATGAGCGGTCCGTCCGGCAGTACCCAGGTGGCGCTGGTCAGGCCCAGCACGGGCGCGCACGCCATCAGCAGCGCCGCCCACACCCCGGCCCAGCGGCCGAACAGCCGGGCCGTGAGCAGATACATGAGCACGGTCGAGAGGGTGGAGAGCAGCAGGAACGGCGCGCGCACCGCGAGCGGCGCCTCCGAGCCGAAGAGAACGGCGGAATAATGCGCCAGCCACCATGCCATGGGCGGATGGTCGAAATAGCTCAGCGCCGGGATGCGGCTGGTGACGACGGTGTAGGATTCATCGTTGCCGAGGCCGGTGGTGGCGGCGAACAGGAGACGCACGGCCAGTGCGAAAACGAGCACGGCGGCAAGGGCCGAGGCGGGGGAAATCCGGTCCTGCAGCGTCTTGAGGCCTGCAGGCCGGTCGCCGACGCCAGGCCTTGCGAGACCTGGCATGGAGACGCTCACTTGGACGGTCCCCAGACGAACAGGGAGGTCATGGCGAAGTTCCAGACCGCGCCGATCACGGAGCCCGCAACGCCCGCGAGCCACCAGCGCCATCCGCCCTCGAACACCCAGCTGGCGACGCCCACATTGGCCACCGCGCCGGCGCCGCAGATCAGGTAGAACTTGAGCAGGGCCGGCAGCATGGCGAGGCCGCTCACCCGCCGGTCGCGATAGGTGAAGACGTTGTTCATGGCGAAGTTCGACGTCATGGCGCCGATGGTCGCGATGGACTGGGCCACGGCGAAGCCGAGCCCGACGAGCAGTCCGCCCTTCAGCATCAGCAGGTGCAGCACCAGCCCTGCGCCGCCCACGGCCGAGAACCAGACGAAACGGGGCGAGATGGTGCCGCCGCTGACCTTGAAGATCAGGAGGGTGACGAAATCGAGCATCGTGCGGCTGTCGAGCTTGCTGTCACCCTCGTCACGGGCGGCGAAGGCCATGGGCACTTCCACGACCCGCATTGGTTCCTTGCTTGCTGTCATGATGTCCAGGAGGATCTTGAAGCCGTTGGGCGAGAGGGCGGGCGCGAGGCGTTCCACCAGCGCACGGCGGATGAGGAAGCAGCCGCTCATGGGGTCGGACGTCTTGATGCCGAGGATGCGGCGCGCCATGCCGGTGGCCGTGCGGCTCATGGCGCCGCGGCGGCGGTTCAGCCCGTCGGCGCTGCCGCCATCCACATAGCGGCTGGCAACCACGAGGTCTGCATCGGGGGACCGATCGAGCATGGTCCGCAGCACGTTCACATCGTGCTGGAGATCACCGTCGATGACGGCGACGAGTGGCGCCTGGGCAGCCAGCATCCCCTCGATGCAGGCGCCGGCGAGGCCGCGCCGGCCGATCCTGCGGATGCAGCGGACGCGGGGATCCCGCTCGCCGATCTGCCGCACGGTGTCTGCCGTACCGTCAGGCGAATCGTCGTCGACGAAGATCACCTCGTAGGGGACGCCCTTCAGCGCGCCGTCGATGCCGACGAGCATCCGCTCGACGTTGCCGCGTTCATTGAAGGTGGGGACGATGACGGACAGCCGCGGCACCGCGGGCAGCGCGCCGGCGGTCACGCCGTCCGTCGCATCGGATTCGGGCTCGGCGCTGCTCGGCCGGATGGCGCCGGGGCCGCGGGGAGACGAGGAACCGAAGGGAGCAGGCGCGGAATCCGGCATTCTTTGTGCGTTATCCTACGGCCTTGCGAAACGATGGGTCGAAGGTACGGTCGCGCTGGGGCAGCCGGCGCAGATCCTTCCGGGAACGTGGGGGAGAGTGCCGCAAGCCTCCCCCATGTCGAATGTCACTACCTGTCCGGCTGACCAGCCAGCCCAAGGATGTCAGGCAGCCTCTCCCGTAAGCGATGGGGGCGCGCACCGCAAGCCTCCCCCTCGTTTGGCAAGGACACTAGGAAGCCAAGCTTACAGCCGGCTTACGGCTTTGAGGCGCGTTCCGCCGCAGTCTTTCCGGGGAATGCGGGGCTCGCTCCCCGGCTACCCCCTTGCGCGCAGCTCGCGGCGGAGAATCTTGCCGGTGGCGGTCATGGGCAGGGCATCGGTGAAGGAGACGAGGCGAGGATATTCGTGGGCGGAGAGGCGGGTCTTCACGAAGTCCTGGATGTCCTTCGCCAGCGCCTCGGAGGGAGCAACGCCCGGCTTCAGCACGATCCACGCCTTCACCGCCTCCGTGCGGAGCGCATCAGGAACGCCCACCACCGCCACCAGCGCCACCGCCGGGTGCTTGAGGATGCAGTCCTCGATCTCTCCGGGGCCGATGCGGTATCCGGCTGAGGTAATCACGTCATCGGCGCGGCCGACATACCAGAGATAGCCCTCCTCATCCTGCCGGCCCATGTCGCCGGTCAGGAGGAAATCGCCGGCATATTTCTGCGCGGTGGCCTCGGGATTCTTCCAGTATTCCAGCATCATCACCGGATCGCCGCGACGGATGCCGATGTGGCCTTCCGTTCCGCAGGGAAGCTCGTGGCCCGCGTCATCCACGATGCGCACGTCATGGCCAGGGATGGCCTTGCCCATGGAGCCGGGGCGGATGGGGAAAAAGCTGGAGTTGGAGCCGACCACGAGATTGCATTCAGTCTGCCCGTAGATCTCCCGCGCCTCGACACCCAGCCGCTCCTCGACGAAGGCGCCCAGCTCGGCCCCCAGCGTCTCGCCGCCGGTGAGGAGGGAGCGCAGCTTCAGGCCGCTGTGCTTCACGTCCGCCTGCCGCAGCAGCTTTAGCGCGGTGGGGGGCAGGAAGACGTTGCGCACATGATGGTCCGCCATCAGCGCCATGGCCGCGTCGGGATCGAACTTCTTGGCCCGGTGGGCGAGCACCGGCACGCCGAAATAGAGCGAGGGGAAGAGCACGTCGAACAGCCCGCCGATCCACGCCCAGTCGGCCGGCGTCCAGTGCAGATCGCCCGGCTGCGGCATGTATTGGTGGACGAACTCGATGCAGGGCAGGTGCCCCAGCAGCACCCGATGGCCGTGCAGCGCTCCCTTCGGGTTTCCAGTGGTGCCAGAGGTGAAGATGATGATGCCGGGATCGTCCGGCCCCGTATCCACCGGCGTGAACCGGTCCGAGCCCTGCGCCAGCGCCGCGTCGAAGGAGAGGGCGCCGCCACTGTCGGGGCCGATGACGAAGACATAGGCGAGGTCGGGCAGGTGGTCCCGCACCCGCATCAGCTTGGCGAGGCCGCCCAGATCCGTCACCAGCACCTTCGCGCCCGAGGCGGCGAGCCGGAATTCCAGCGCCTCGTCGCCGAACAGGGTGAACAGCGGCACCGAGATCATTCCCGCCTTGAAGGCGGCGATGTGGGCGATGGCCGTCTCCGGCGCCTGCGGCAGGAACACCGCCACGCGGTCGCCACGCTGGAGGCCCTTGGCGACGAGGACGTTGGCGAAACGGTTGGTGAGGGCTGTCAGCTCGTCGAAGCTGTAGGAGCGGACCGCGCCCGTCTCCTCCACGAAGATCAGCGCCGGCTTGCCTGATCCGTCCGCATGGGCATCGGCACAGGCGACACCCATGTTGAAGCGGGCCGGCACCTGCCAGGAAAAGGCGCGCTTGAGCCCCGCATAGTCATCGGCCGGAACGAGCATCGTCACCTCCCTCGGCGCCGCTCTGCCGGCGGCTGCGCTTTAAGGAAACGATCGAACGTTTTTTTCCGGGGGAGGTCAAGGCTCTCCCGCGCGCCACAGGCGCGCGGGACGCACGCGTCAGTAGTAGGAGGCGATGGCTTCCACTTCGGCCTTCGAGCCGAACACCAGCGGGATGCGCTGGTGGATGTGGTGGGGCTGGATGTCGAGGATGCGCGTCGTGCCGTCGGTGGCGGCGCCCTTGGCCTGCTCCACCAGGAAGGCGAGGGGGAAGGCCTCGTAGATCAGGCGCAGGCGGCCGTTGTCGTAGCCCTTGCGCTTGTCGCGCGGGTACACGTAGACGCCGCCGCGGGTGAAGATGCGGAAGGCATCGGCCACCATGGAGCCGACCCAGCGCATGTTGAAGTCCTTGCCCCGCGGGCCTTCCTTGCCGGCGAGGCAATCGGCGAGATAGCGCTGCATGGGCGCGTCCCAGTGCCGGACGTTGGACTGGTTGATCCCGTATTCCTTGGTCTCGGCGGGGATTTCCACATCGGTGCGCGCCAGCAGGAACTCGCCGGTGCGGCGGTCGTGCACGAACACCTGCGTGCCTTCGCCGAACGTGGCGACGAGGATGGTCGCCGGGCCATAGGCGAGGAAGCCGGCCGCCACCTGCGCCGAGCCCGGCCGCATCACCGCGTCCTCGGGCTTCGAAAATGCCGAAGCGTCATAGGGCATGATGGAATAGATGGTGCCCACGGACACGTTGGTGTCGATGTTGGACGAGCCGTCCAGCGGGTCCACCGCCACCACGAGGCGGCCTTCGGGATTGAGCGGGATCAGCTCCTCGCTCTCCTCGGAGGCGAGGAAGGCGGTAGGGGTGGGCAGGAGCTTCTCGCGGATCAGCTCCTCGGCCACCACGTCGAGTTCCTTCTGGGCGTCGCCGCCGGCGTTGGGATCGACGCCACGGATGTTGGCGAGCCCCTCCTCCAGCGGGCCGCGGGCCACGAGGTCGGCGATGCCGAACCCGGCCTCGGCGATGGCGGTCACGGTGGCGGCCACGGCCTGCCGCGACGCGTCGCTCCCTGCCCAGTCCGTGAGATAGGTCTTGAGGCTCACAGCAACGCTCACCTTGTGCTCTCCTTCGATCCGCCGGCTGGGCCGACGGCAGTCCGATCGGGTTTCGTCTTGCCCCGCCTCAGCGGGTGCGGACGATCTCTATACCGACATCGCCAAACACGCCGGTGACAGGCGCGCCCGGCTTGTGCACCACCACACGCACCTGCTCGACCATCTCGAAATGGTCCAGAAGGCGCGTGGAGATGCGCTCCGCCAGCGTCTCGATAAGGTGGACGGGATCGTCCCCCACCACCGCGGCGACCTGCTCATAGATGCCCTGGTAGGACACCGTGAGGGCCGCATCATCCGCCCAGGCGGCGGGGCGTGTATCGAACCAGCAGTCCACGTCGATGATGAAGCGCTGACCCAGCTCCCGCTCCGCGTCGTACACGCCGTGACGCGCATAGAAGGGCAGTTGCCGCAGGAACAGCCGGTCGGTGTTGTGGGGCCGGGTACGGGGCGCGGGGTTCGCGTCGGCCTGCGTGTCCGCAAGGGCGGTGGGATCTTCGGAGGTCATCTCATCCTCGCGCGGAGGCGCCGCCATGGGCGCGCTCCCTGCCTCAAACTCGATGCCTTCCTATTGGTTTCGCCGCCTGCTTTCAACGGATCTTCACCTCGACCGGAGTCGGACGCGGCAGCCGCGGCATGGAGGGCGGCACGCCCTCGCGGATCAGTTCGGGCACGAAGGCGAGCGGATTGACGCCGAGTGCCGCGTGCAGTCCGGCATAGGACGCGGTGACGCGCGGGTTCACCTCCGCCACGACAGGGCCTTCCGGCGTCAGGATCACGTCGATGCAGACGATGCCCGAGAGGCCGGGAATGGCTTCCACCACCCGTCTCGCCGTCTCGGCAAGGCGTCCGTCCTCATCCGCGATGCCGCCGACCTGCACGCCCTCGAAGGCGAACACGCCCACAAGGTGGCTGATGCTGAGGCGGTTCGCCGCGAGCAATGTCACCCCGTCCGGCCGCACCAGCACGCTGAGGCTGGCGAGGTTGCCGTTGAGGAAGGGCTGGACGACGAGGCCACCGGCGCGGGGCAGGGCAGCCCTGTTCGGCCAGGCGCGGGCGGCGGACCAGCCCGTGCCGTCCTCAGGCCGTGTCACCAGATCGCCGTCGAGCCCGGAGGGCAGGGCATCGAGCGGGTAGGTCGGGACGTGCGGAATGCCGTACTCCGCGAGGCGGCGGGCCAATGCCAGCCGGTTCGAGGTGAGGATGACGGCCTCGCCGGAACTCGCGAGCGTGCGGGCCCCGCCCTCGCGCATCAGGCGGGCAAGGCGCGCCAGTAGGCCGCCGGCCTCGGGGGCGATGGGCCACACCACGTCGGCATCCTGGGCGAGGCCGGACCAGATGATCCAGGGATCGTCGCCCTTGCGCACCGGCACCGCCTCCTCGTTGGGCGGCGGCAGGCGGTCGTCATAGGCCAGCACCACGTTGATGCCGACAAGTTCCTGGAGATCGGTGACGATGGCGTCGCGGATCAGGCGCCCCTCCGCCAGGGCCGCCTCGGGCAGGGGCTTGTCGCGCATGCCGCCGGATGTCACGTACTCGCAGATGAAGACGCGCATGGGGCTCCTCTCGCCAACGCTCAGCCGGACCTCGACATGCAGCTTATCCCCGTCGTTGACCTGAAGGGAGGGGTGGTCGTGCGTGCCCACAGGGGCGAGCGCGAGGCCTATCGTCCCATCGTCACGCCGCTTTCCCCCTCGGCCCGGCCGCGGGACGTGGTGGCGGGGCTGCTCTCGCTCGCCCCGTTCCGCACCCTCTATGTGGCTGATATCGATGCCATAACCGGGGCAGGCCGCAACGATGACGCGATCGCGGAACTCGTCCGCGACTTCCCCGGCCTCGACCTGTGGGTGGATGCCGGGGAGTGCGATCCGGCCCAGATCGTCGCCCGCGCCAGATCCCGGCTCGGCACCAGCATCGTCGGAACCGAAGTCCTCGGCGAGGCCGACGTGGAGGCTGCGCTCGCCGTGGACGGAGTGATTCTCTCCCTGGACCACGATGCCGCTGGACCGCGCGGGCCGGCGCGTGCGCACCGCGATGCGCGCCTCTGGCCGGCCCGCGTGATCGTCATGACGCTCGCCCGCGTCGGCAGCGGCGAGGGGCCGGACATGGCCGCGCTGGAGCGCACCGGCCGGCTGGCCGAGGGGCAGGGGGCGGCGCCCGCGCTCTATGCCGCCGGCGGCGTGCGGGGGCCAGCGGATCTCGAAGCCCTCGCTCGGGCCGGCGTTGCTGGTGCGCTGGTGGCGAGCGCCCTCCACGACGGGCGGATCGATGCGGAATCCGCACGCCGGTGGGCCTGAGGCGCAGGCCGCCATTGGGCTTGCCTGCCGGGGCATCTGCTTAGCCTTGAGCCCGGTTCACTGTTACCTTCTCGCCACACTTGCAAATGGAGATGCCGCAAGGGTGCCCCGTGTCACGGAACTGTAGCACGGCCCCCCTAGGCAGGGCTGAGCCTCACGATCCTCGCGCCCGGAATTGCCCTCCATGATGATCCGTCTGCCGCTGCTCCATTCGTCCGCGAGCCGCATCGTCCTGGCCCTCGTCTGCACCGGCTCTGCGGTGCCCGCCCTTGCCGGATCGTTCACCGTGCCGCCAGCCACGGGCCAGCAGACCGTCTCCGGCAGCGACACCGGCAAGATCGACGCCGATGCGATCATGAATACGGGCTCGTCCGCCTCCATCGTGTGGAACGGCAACGCCACCGCCTCCCCGGGCGTGGTCATCACCAATTCCGGCACCATCACCTCCACCAACCGGACCATCGACACCACGGGCGCCTTCACCGGGACCTTCACGCTCGACAACAAGGCCGGCGGCAAGGTCACGTCGAAGGATGATGCCTTCCGCATCAACGGGCCGCTCGCCAACGGCACGGTGGTCGTCAACAACGCCGGCGTCATCACCTCGCAGACCGGGCAGGCGCTGGACTTCGACAAGGCGACCGCGGCCACGGCCACCATCACCATCGGCAACACCGGCACCATCTCCTCGGCCGGCTCGGACGCCATCCGCCTCGGCGGCGGCACCATCGGCATCACCAATTCCGGGACGATCGCGACCACCTCGTCCGGCAAGCGCGCCATCAAGTTCGACACGGCCTCGAACTTCGACACGCTGAAGAGCCTCACCATCATCAACGAGGCGGGCGGCGTCATCACCGGCACCGACGACGCCATCAAGATCTCGTCCACCACCGGCAGCACCGCGGCACCGGTGATCTCCATCACCAATGCGGGGACGATCCAGTCGAAGTCGGGTGGTCAGGGCATCGACCTCGGCGACATCTACTCCACCAACGCCACGATCACGATCACCAACCAGAAGACCGGCCTGATTACCGCCGCCGACAATGACGGCATCCAGGGCACCAACGGCGTCACCATCAACAATTACGGGACCATCTCGTCCTATTACGCGGCCGGCACCGCCGACACGCAGAACAATTCCGCCGTCAAGGTGAGCGGCGACGACCAGGGCCACGCCATCACCCTCAAGGTGAACAATTATGCCGGCGCCCTCATCACCGGCGCCTATCACGGCATCAAGGCCACCGGCGCCGACGACAACCTGATCGTAACCAACAACGGCACCATCGAGGGCCGCAACGGCTCGGGCGTGAATTCCAACGGCACCGGCACGCTGACCAATTACGGCACGATCTCTGGCACCTTCGATCCGGCGGCGAGCTTCGGCGATGGCGACGGCGTGGACTTCGACCACGCCGGCACGGTCCTGAACTACGGCACCATCCAGGGCCTCGGCTCCAAGGGTATCAAGCCGGGCGAGACCAAGCCGAGCACCTCCGAGGGCATCGCCATCGGCGGCGGCCTGATGGTCAACGGCGACGCGGCCCACACCTCGGCGCTGATCTCCGGCGCCAACAACGGCATCCTCATCGACGACAGCAACAGCGGCGATGCCTACGCCGCCGCGACCGTCACGAACTACGGCACCATCCGGGGCCTCGACGGCTACGGCATCCGCTACGTGAACTCGGGCGTCGATCCCACCAAGTCGCTGACCGTCACCAATTACGGCACCATCTCCGGCACCACCTATGCGGTGCAGATGGGCAACGGCAACGACCTGTTCGTGGTCGGCGCGGGCAGCAAGGTGGTTGGCATCGTGGATGCGGAGGGCGGCTACGACACGCTTTCGCTCAAGACCATGAGCGGGGCGCTCGACTTCGATCTCGGCCAAGTGGGGAACGCCGCGACCTATCGCCATTTCGAGGAAGTGGTCACCGACGGGTCGGTCTACCTCTCCGGCACCAGCACCTTCTCCGGCACCTTGAACATGGGCAAGAGCGGGAGCTTCGGTCTGAATGACCTCTATGCCCCCGACGCCCATTTCAAGAGCGAGGCCGGCTCCACCGGGCCGCGCGGAATCTGGGGCCATGGCACCATCGGCAGCCTCGATGCGGTGGACATCATCATCGACCCGTCAAGCGGCCCGTCCAACGCGACGGGCACCATCGCCGTGAAGGGCGATGTTTCCCTGACCAACACCAGTTACTGGGCCAACATCAATCCCGATGGCTCCTCCGACCTGATCAAGGTCGATGGAAAGACGACCCTCAACGGGGCGGACAATCGGGTCTTCGTCGCAGGTCAACTCGAGTGGGGCGCGCGCTACACCCTCCTGTCGTCCGCAGGCGGGATCAGCGGGACGTTCGGAACACTCGACACCTACGGCCCCACGTATCTCTTCATCGCTCCGGAACTGAGCTACGACGCGACCCACGTCTATCTGGAACTGGAGCGCAACGGCATCGCCTTCGCCACCTACGCCACGACCCAGAACCAGCGTTCGGTGGCCGGCGCGCTGGAGCGCGCGGGCATCGGGCCGACGAAGACGTCCGCGCTCTACACCGCGTTCGTCACCCAGTCGCTGGGCGACAGCCCCCACCTCGCCCTCTCCCAGCTCTCCGGCGACCTCTACGCCACGCTGCCCGGCCAGTTGGCCAACGAGAACATGATGGTCAACGACCTCATCCTCGGCCGCCTGCGGCAGGCGGGCTACAGCGGCGCCAAGGGGGTGGAAGCCGCGCTCGGCGCGGGCGGGCCGGCCCAGGCCTATGCCGACCCGGCGACGCCGGGTGCGCAGGCCTTCAAGGCCATCAAGGCGCCCGAGCCCGGTCCGGTGTGGACCACCTGGGCGCAGGGCTACGGCCAGTGGCTCTCCACCTCGGCCAATGGCAATGCCGCGGCGGCCGACACCAATCTGGGCGGCCTGCTGATCGGTGCGGACGTTTCGGCCAGCAACTGGGTGATGGGCCTCGCCGCCGGCTATTCCTCCGCCTCCACCAGCGCGGACGCGGCGTCGGCGAACACCGAGACCTGGCGCATCGCCGCCTACGGTGGCGCGACCTTAGACGCGATCAAGCTCCGCGCCGGCGCCAGCTACGGCTGGAGCAGCATCGACCAGAGCCGCTTCGTCGCCCTCACCGGCGAAAGCCCGAAGGCGAGCTACACCGGCACCGCCGGCAACCTCTTCGCCGAAGCCGGCTACACCTTCGCGTTCAGCGGCGTGGCGCTGGAGCCCTTCGCCGGTATCGGCTGGACCAGCGTGGATCTCGGCAGCTTCATCGAAAACAACGCGCCTGTCGCCGGCCTGTCCTCCACCGGCACGTCGTTCGACACCGCCTATTCCACACTGGGCCTGCGCGTCGCCACCAGCTTCAACGCCTCCGGCATCGTCGTGACGCCCCACGCCTCCGCCGGCTGGCGCCACGCCTTCGGCGATGTGACGCCGCAGACGGTGCTGAGCTTCATCAACACCGGCACGGCCTTCGGCATCGATGGCCTCGCCATCGCCGAAGACAGCATCGTCGGCTCGGTGGGCATCGACTTCACCTTCGCCACCGGCGCCACCTTCTCGCTGGGCTACGAGGGCATGGCGGGTGACGGCACCAGCTACAACGCCGGCAAGGCGACGCTGGCGGTGAAGTTCTGAGGAGATCGGGCGCGCGGGCAGGGCTGAGCGCCCCCGCATCGCGCGCCCGTCTCGTCGGCCAGGGGGAGCAAGGGACGCGCCTGAGGCTTCAGCCCTTGGCCTGCTGCTCGATCAGCGCGGCGAAGATGCTCGCCACGGTGAGGTCGGCGCTGGTGCCCGGGTTGAGGCCGCGGGCCTTCAGGCTCGTGTCGAAGGCGAGAAGCGCGTCGTGACGTTCGGCCGGTGACAGGCCGGAGAGCCCGCCACGCAGCGCCACAGCCTCCTGCCGCACCACCTCCGCCTGCTCCGGCCCGAACTTGCGGGCAATGTGGCTGTCTGGAAGCGTCGCCAGGAAGGCGAGGTAGGCGTCCTCAATGCGCCGCCGCTCCAGCGGCCTGACGGCAAGCGCGGGAACGCCGAGCGCGAAGAGGTCGGCATATCCGGTCACATACTGGCGGGCGATGGTGTCGCGATCGGCGGCGAGCGCCATGGCTTCCTTGAGCGTGACGCTGGCCGGGGCGCGCACATCCGCTTCGGCCGATGCGCCGAGGCCGCCCGGCGACGCAGCCGCGATGGCGCGGAAGGCGTTTCCGGCGTCGGCGAGATTGAGCCCGTCGAGCACCCGTACCAGCTGATCCCGAAGCGGGGCGCCGCCCTCGGCCGCCACCGCCAGAGGGGCGCAGAGCAGGATGATGCCGAGATTGGTGTTGCAGCCGGCGACTGCAAGCGAGGCTTCCACCGCTGCCAGCACCCGCGCGCCGACGGAAGCGCCAGCGCGGGCGATGGCAGGGGCCGCGGCCGCGGCCGCCGCCTCGAACTGAGTGGTTTCCATGCCGTGCCCCGCGGCGAAGACATGGACGTTGCCGGGCTTCAGCGCCGACAGCTCTGCAAGGCAGGCGGCGCGGAAGGCTTCCGCCACCTCGGCGGGCGCAAGAGCCCTCATGCGGTGACGCAGGCGGTGCTCATGGGGCCGGTTCCATCACCGCGCCGAGGCCGAAGTCGCGCAGCAGGGCCTGCGTGCGCTCGCGCATGCGCGCCTCGGCGACTTCCGGCGTGGGGCCGGTGGCGCGCACGGTGCAGAGCGGGGCACCCTTCAGCACCGAGGCGCCTGCGGGCGGCCGGTCGGCCACGAATTCGGGCCATGCATCCTGCGGCACCACCATGTCGTGCGCGGCGTAGATGACGCCGGCGGCGTGCGCCTGCGCGGGCACGGGCAGCACTTCCGGCAGCCTGCCGCCGCAGGCCGCCAGATGCAGGCCGAGTAGGGGGGGCAGGGGATCGGTGTCGAAGATGTCGAGGGTGGCACCGGGGCGAGGGTTCACCTCCACCAGGCACCAGCCGTCATCGTTCACCACGAAGTCGAGCGAGACCAGCCCCACCAGCCCGCAGGCGAGCGTGACGCTGAGCGCGCCCTTCAGCATCTCCCCGGCGAACGCTTCCGGCAGGGCGACAGGCCCCGCGGCGCCGCCATAGCGGAAGGGATGTTCCTCGTCCTGCGCATGCCATTGCCGCGAGGCGCCGATCACCCGGGCGGCGCTGCCGTTGGACAGGAGAAGCAGAGAGAGGGACTGCCCGTCGACCTCGCGCTGGAGATAGTGGCCCGGCGCGGGCGGGGAGAGGTCGCCGGGCGCACGCCGCCGGATGTGGGCGCCACCCGCCCCGCCGATCTTCTTCTCCAGCACCGGAGCGTCGCCGAAGGTCTCGGCGGTAGGCGCTTCGAGCGAAACGGCGGGGAAGGGAATGCCGAGATGGGCCGCGAGGGCGGCAAGCGCGATGGGGTCCTTCAGCACGCGCACGATGGCCGGCGCGTTGCCAAGGATGGGGTTGCGCTCGGCGATGCGGGTCATGAGGGCGGTGTCGTCTTCCAGCCCGCCACCCAGCACCACCGGCAGCCCGGTGGGCGCGAGGGAGTGGAGCGCCTGGATCAGGTCGTCGCCATCGAAGGCGCAGCCGTTCTTCTTGTGCACGCGCACGCAGCGCGCAGTGTGAGCACAGGTATCGAGATCAGCGAACAGGTCGAACGAGAGCGCGGCGAAGCCGGCACGGGCGGCGCTGGCCGCCAGCGGCCGGGCGGAAATGGCGATCAGAGCAATATCCATATGGATCCCAGCCTGTTGGTTCGGAGCCCACTTTCGGGGCCTTTTGTGCGGCGCGGCCCTTTGGGGCGCGCCTCCTCCCGTCCTGTCCGGTGCCGCGCCGGAGGTACTCAGAGAGCGATGATGTCCGCGCCCTGATTGTTTCCTCGCACGCAATCGAATGACAGGTTTGTGAACGATGCGAAGCGGTCGCGCAAGGTGGCGGCCAGTCGCGTCGCCGCCTCCTCGCCATCGACGATGGCGAATCCGGTCGGCCCCCAGGAGCTTTGGCCGACGCCGGGGACGCCCTCGGCCTCGATTGCGGCGATGGCTTCCGCAACCTGCGGGCTCAGGAAGCGCCCGCCGCCCTGAGCTGCGGCATAATGATCGCCGAGCACGCGCTGCCAGTGGCCGATGACCCGGCCGAAGCCGTCCGCATCCGCGGCCGCGAGCGCCGGCAGCGCCTGAAGCAGCATCATGTGGCAGAGCTCGGCCGCCTGCTCCGCCGGGAAGGGCGGAAGGGTGGCCATGGCCGCCGTCTCCTGCGGGCCGCTCAGTCCTTCGCGGGCGGTGTCGAAGACGAGGAGGATGCGCCAGCTCTCGGGAACCTTGAAGCGCGCAAGCAGGGGGGGGGGGGCGCTGGCCTCAGGGCCGGCGAGCGCCTTGCCGCCGTCGAGGATCACGCCACCGGCCGCAAACGCCTCCATGCCGATGGCCGAGCGTCTGCCACGCCCGAGCACGGTCGCGACCGCGCGGGGCGACAAATCATGCCCGGAGAGACGCGCCACCGCGACTCCCACCGCCAGCGCCAGTTGGGTGCCGGAGCCGAGCCCGCCATGGGCCGGCAAGGCGGCGTCCACGTCGATGGCGAAACGCTCTTCAATGCCGAGCTTGTCGCGCACCAGATCCCGCGCGCGGGCGGCACGGTCGCTGTCCGGTCCTTCGGCGGCATCCGTGGTGCTGCGGCGGACGCTCACCTCGGTGGCCGGCCGTTCCAGCGCGATGCCGAGCGAGCCGAAGCGGCGGCCGAGCGAGCCGCCAAGATCGAGAAAGCCGAGATGCAACCGCGCCGGCGCGCGCACCTTCACCCCGGCCGCGTTGCGCAGATCCACGCGGCGGCTCAGCCGGCGAGGGCGGCGCGCAGCCGCTCCGCATGGGCGGCGAGCACGTCGGGCTTCTCCATCTCGCTCGCCGGCGGCTTCATGGGCACACCCGAATGGCGCGGGATGACGTGGACATGGAGGTGGAACACCACCTGCCCTCCGGCCTCCTCGTTGAACTGCTGGATGGTGATTCCGTCCGCCGCGAAGGCCTTCATGCCGGCGATGGCCACCTTCTTGGCGATGGTCGCCACATAGGCGAGGTCCTCGGGCGTGATGTCGAGGATGTTGCGGGCCGGCGCCTTGGGGATCACCAGCGTATGGCCGGGGCAGCGCGGCATGATGTCGAGGAAGGCGAGGGCCTTGTCATCCTCATAGACCTTGTGCGCCGGCAGCTCGCCGCGAAGGATGCGGGCGAAGATGTTCTGCGGATCGTAAGCCGGCGTTGCGGTCATGCGCGTGTCTCCCTGTTGGGGGAGGAGATTGCAGGGCGCGGGCGGGGGGTCAAGTCCGCACCGGTGCGGCGCGGACGACCTCAGCCGAACCGGCCTGTGACGTAATCCTGCGTCCGCCGGTCCCGCGGGTGGGTGAACAGGTCCTGCGTGGGGCCGAACTCCACCATCTCGCCGAGATACATGAAGCCGGTGAAATCGGAGATGCGCGCCGCCTGCTGGAGATTGTGGGTGACGATGGCGAAGGTGTAGTGCGCCTTCAGTTCCTCGATGGTCTCCTCGATGCGTGCCGTGGTGATGGGGTCGAGGGCCGAGCAGGGTTCGTCGAGCAGGATCACCTCCGGCTTGAGGGCGATGGTGCGGGCGATGCACAGGCGCTGCTGCTGGCCGCCGGAGAGGCTGAGGCCGCTCTGGGGCAGGATGTCCTTCACCTCGTCCCACAGGGCCGCCTTGCGCAGCGCCTCCTCGACGCGCAGGTCGAGATCGGCCGGCTTCAGGTCTTCGTTGATGCGCAGGCCGATGGCCACGTTGTCGTAGATCGACATGGGGAACGGCGTCGGCTTCTGGAACACCATGCCGATGCGGGCCCTGACGCTGGCAGGGTCCATGGCGTCGCCGAGAATGCTCACGCCGTCGAGCAGCACGTCGCCCTCCACCCGCTGGTCCGGGTAAAGCTCGTACATGCGGTTGAATATGCGCAGCAGCGTCGATTTTCCGCAGCCCGACGGGCCGATGAAGGCGGTGACGCAGTTGGCCCGCAGGTCCACCGAGATGTTCCTGAGGGCGATGGCGTCGCCGTAATAGAAGCTCAGGTTTCGGACGGAGAGCTTGACCGGAGGCAGGGTCGCCTGCCGGCTGGCGAAGACCGTCGGCGCGGGCAGGCCGGCGTGGGCCGAGCCGTCCGGGGGCAGCGACGACGGGGTGTGGATGGACATGGCGACCGATCCTCGGCAGGAGCTGATGTATCCTGCCTAGATCGTCTGCGGCGGGGCGTCCTTGCGCCAGCTCATGCGGCGCGCTCGGAATGGGAAAAATCGAGCGACGGCGCCGCTTTTCCGGGACGCCGGGCAGGACCATATCCTGCGCCGGCTCAGCGTCCCTCCGCTCAGTTCTGGCTTTGGCTCTGGGCCTGCGCCAGCTTCTGCGGCGCGCGGCCGTCGAGGGCGCTGATGCGCTCCTCCACGTCGAGACCGGTGCTGCGCAGCGCCTGCACGCCCACGGCGTCGAGGCCCACGGCGAGGCGGACGTAGTTCTCCGTGCCGCAGATGTTGCGGCCGGCATCGAACGAGACCCAGCCGATCTTGGGCACATGCGCCTCGGCCCAGTGGCGTGCCTCGCCCTCACCCTCCTCGCCGTCCTCGGGCGCGACATAGCCGGAGATGTGGCGCGCCGGCAGGCCGAGGTGCCGGGCGGCGGCGGTGAAGACATGGGCGATGCTGCCGGCGCAGGCGGTGCCCGCCTTCACGGCCTCGGCCGCGCTCAGGGGATCAGCGAGGGTCGGCCCCTCCTGCTCCTCCACCGTCTCGTGGACCTTGACCATGAGGGCGTGAAGCTGGGCCAGCGGGTCGTCGGCCGGCGCCTCGATGTCCGCCGCGAGGGCGGCGAGGGCGGCGTCGACCTCGGTGAGGTCGGTCTGGCGCAGGAACAGGGACGGCGGGAAGCGCTCCACCGTGCCGCGCACGATGCCGGTGGTGTCCTGCGTCTCGATCTCGCCCTCGGCGCAGACGGTGAGGTGATCGGCCGGCCCGTCCACGGAGAAGGTGTGGCACAGGTTGCCGAAGGCATCTTCCTGGGGGTGCAGGCGGCAGTCGGAATTGAGGTCCAGCGCCCAGCGCAGGATGAACTGGCCCTCGTGGGCGCGCGGGGTCATGCGCACGGTCACGGCCATGTTGCGGGTGCCGGGCTCGAAGCGCTGGGTGATCTCGTGGCGGATGCGGATGCGCATTGCGGGCGTCCCTGGTGACGATGCGGCGCGCGCGCCGCGACTGACATTCCCCCGGCGCGAGCCAGCCGCGCCGACGGGGAAGCTGATGGGGCCGCGAACGGCCCCGGGGTCAGGTCAGATACTGCTCGGTGATCTCGGCGCCGAGCTTGTTGTTGTCCGAGATGAACTCGGAAATGAACTCGTGCAGGCCGGTCTGGAAGATGTCGTCGATGGACTTGTTGGTGAGCCGCGCCAGCATGGCACGGGCCTGCCGCTGGGACGGCCCCTGCCGACCATAGACCGAGGCGATGTCGTCCAGATTGCGGGCGAGGCTGTCGTAGCAGGCGGCCAGCGAGCGCGGCATCTGCCGGTTCAGAATGAGCAGGTCCGCCACCAGCCAGGGCTTCACGCTGTCGCGATAGACCCAGTGGAAAGCGGTAAGCGCCGAGACCGAGCGCAGGATGGAGGCCCACTGGAAATAGTCGAGCGGGCCGCCGATGTGCTCCTTCTCCGGCAGCAGCACGTGATACTTCACGTCCAGGATGCGGGCGGTGTTGTCGGCGCGCTCCAGCTGGGCACCGGAGCGGGCGAACCAGTAGCCGTCGTTGCGCAGCATGGTGCGGAAGGTCGCGCCGTCGAAGCGCAGCGACGTTTCCTTCACGAAGGCGAGGAAGCGCGAGAGCTCGTCGCGCGTCAGCGCACGGTTGGGGAAGTTGCGCAGCTCGATCCAGGCCGAGTTGATGACGTCCCACATCTCCGAGGTCAGCGCCGTGCGCACCGAACGGGCGTTGGTGCGGGCCACTTCGAAGCAGTTGCGGATGGAGGAGGGGTTCTCCGACTCGAAGGCGAGGAACGACACCACGTTCTCCTCCTTCGCCTCCTCCAGCGGACCATAGCGCGCGACGAACTCGTCGGCGCAGCCTGCGGTGAGCACGGCCGAACTCCACTCGTTGGTGGAGCCGCCGTAGGTCACGGGCGTGTAGGCGAGGCGCTGGGAGACGTCGAGGATGCGGGCCAGGCAGTCGGCGCGTTCGACGTAGCGGGTCAGCCAGTAGAGGTTGTCGGCGGTGCGGGAAAGCATGGGGAGCCCGTTGCGGAAGGAGAGGGTGCGCGGCGCGGTTCATCCGCGCTCAGGCGTCCTGCACCCGGATGGCGTGGTGCCTCCGGGGGCGGTTCAGGCGGCGGAACCGGGCGGGGCCCCGGCTCCGGCAATGGCACGGGCCGGGATGCCCGTGCGCGGGGAGAAACCTGCATCAACGATAGCGCTCACGCGCCGAAAAGCGAGAGCGCGCGTGCCCGCGCCCATGCGTCCAGCACCCGAAGCATGAGCGCCGCCGCTCATGCGTCCAGTACCCAAAGCATGAGCGCCCCCGCTCATGCGTCCAGCACCCAGGTGTCCTTGGTGCCGCCGCCCTGGCTGGAGTTCACCACGAGGGAGCCCTCCTTCATGGCGACGCGGGTGAGGCCGCCGGGGACGATGCGCACCTTGTCGGAGCCGGACAGGATGAACGGGCGCAGGTCCACGTGGCGCGGCGCGATGCCCTTTTCCACCAGCGTCGGGCAGGTGGAGAGCGCCAGCGTGGGCTGGGCGATGAAGTTCGCCGGGTCCGCCTTGAGCTTGTCGCGGAACTTCTCGATCTGCGCCTTGTCGGAGGCGGGGCCGACCAGCATGCCGTAGCCGCCGGAGCCGTGCACTTCCTTCACCACCAGTTCGGGCAGGTGCTCAAGAACGTACTTCAGGTGGTCCGCCTCGCGGCAGCGCCAGGTCGGCACGTTGGGGAGCAGGGGCTCCTCGCCGAGGTAGAACTTGATGATATCAGGCATGTAGGAATAGACGGCCTTGTCGTCGGCGACGCCCGTTCCGACCGCGTTGGTCAGGGTGACGTTTCCGGCCTGATAGGCGCTCATCAGCCCCGGGACGCCGAGCACGCTGTCGCGGCGGAAGGCGAGGGGGTCGAGGAAGTCGTCGTCGAGGCGGCGGTAGATCACGTCCACCCGCTTCGGCCCCTCGGTGGTGCGCATGTAGACCACCGCATCCTTCACGAACAGGTCGCGGCCCTCGACGAGGTCGACGCCCAGCTTGTCCGCGAGGAACGAGTGCTCGTAATAGGCCGAATTGTGGATGCCGGGGGTGAGGATCACCACGTTCGGCTCATGCCCGCCATGGGGCGAGAGCGAGCGCAGGGTGGCGAGCAGGTCGTCAGCGTAGTTCTCCACCGGCGCGACGCGGTGCATGGAGAACAGCTCCGGGAACAGCCGCAGCATGATCTCCCGGTTCTCCAGCATGTAGGAGACGCCGGACGGGGTGCGCGCATTGTCCTCAAGCACGTAGAATTTGTCGGGGTCGGTGCGGACGATGTCGATGCCGGCGATGTGGACATAGAGATCGTGCGGCACGCGCTGCCCGTTCATCTCCGGGCGGAAGGCGGGGTTCTGGTAGACGAGGTTCTCCGGAACGATGCCGGCTTTCAGAATCTCCCGCTTGGAGTACACGTCCTTGATGTACATGTTCAGCGCCTTGACGCGCTGCTCCAGCCCGCGCGAGAGGCGGGTCCACTCGTCCTTGGTAAGGATGCGGGGCACGATGTCGAACGGGATCAGGCGTTCCTGCGCGTTCTGCTCGCCATAGACCGCGAAGGTAATGCCGATTCTCCGGAAGATGAACTCGGCCTCCTTGCGCCGGTGGTCCAGCACATCTTGGGGCACCTCGGCGAGCCAGCGCTGGAGGGTCTCGTAGGCCGGCCGTACCGCACCGTCGGTACTGGACATTTCATCGAACGCATGCGGCATTGGGATCGACACTCCACGCCCCGGGGAAGCTCCCCATGAACTTAACAAACATCGTGCCAAAGAAGTGCTAAACGGGAAAGCGGAGCGAAGGCGCCGCTCACGCTTTATATATGCCTAGATTTTGGGCGGTTTTACCCCGGCTGACGCCGGCAAGGGCAGGGATCTGAGACATGGGTGAGGCAGGCGACGCGCGATCGGTCACGGCTGCGCTGATCGTGATTGGCGACGAGGTTCTCTCCGGCCGGACCAAGGACAAGAACATCGGCCACATCGCCGAGCGGCTGACCGACGTGGGCATCGACCTGCGGGAGGTCCGGGTGGTGGCGGACGTGGAGGGGGACATCGTCGCGGCGGTCAACGCGCTGCGTGCCCGCTTCGACTACGTCTTCACCACCGGCGGCATCGGCCCGACCCATGACGACATCACCGCAGACGCCATCGCCAAGGCCTTCGGTGTCTCCATCGATGTGGATCCGCGCGCCCGCGCCATGCTGCTCGAATACATCGCCGAGAAGGACCTGAACGAGGCGCGCCTGCGCATGGCGCGGATTCCCGCCGGGGCCAGCCTCGTGGTGAACGAGGTGTCCAAGGCGCCGGGCTTCCGGATCGAGAACGTCATCGTCATGGCCGGCGTGCCGCGCATCATGCAATCGATGCTGGAGGCGGTGCTGCCGGAGCTGCGCAAGGGCCGGCCCATGCTCTCGCGCACCATCCTCGCCGAGGCGAAGGAGGGCGACATCGCCGCCCCGCTGCGCAGGATCGCCGAGACCTATCCCGACGCCATCATCGGCTCCTACCCGTTCCGCGACGAGGTGGACGGGCGCTACAAGACCAACCTTGTGGTGCGCGCCCGCGAGCCGGAACTTCTCGCCGCCGCCGGAGACGCGGTCGCCCGGATGGTGGAAGACAATGCGGGCGGCTGAGGCCGCCTAGTCGTTCTTCGCGATCTGGCCGAGCCAGACCTCGCGATACCAAGTGGCAAAGCGGGCGACGCCCTCCTTCAGGGGAGTGCGCGGCGCGAAGTCCACCGCCTGGGCGAGGCTGGTGACGTCGGCGAAGGTGGCCTGCACGTCGCCGGCCTGCATGGGCTGGAAGTCCAGCTCCGCCTTGCGGCCCAGCGCCGCCTCGATATGGCCGATCAGCGCCATCAGCGGCTCAGGGCTGTGGTTGCCCACGTTGTAGATGCGATACGGCGCATTCGAGGTGGCGGGGTCCGGGTCCGCCCCGGTCCAGGCGGGATCGGGCGTCGCCGGCCTGGGGAGCAGCGCGACCACGGCGTCCACCACATCGTCGATGAAGGTGAAGTCGCGCTGCATGTCGCCGTTGTTGAACACCTTGATGGGCCGGCCGTGCCAGATAGCGTCCGTGAACAGGAACACCGCCATGTCCGGGCGTCCCCACGGGCCGTAGACGGTGAAAAAGCGCAGCCCGCTCACCGGCAACCTGTAGAGGTGGGAATAAGCGTGGGCCATCAGCTCGTTCGCCTTCTTGGTGGCGGCGTAGAGGCTGATGGGGTGGTCCACCGTCTGGTCCACCCGGAAGGGCAGGTCAGTGTTGGCGCCGTAGACCGAGCTCGACGAGGCATAGACGAGATGCGCGACGCCGCCATGGCGGCAGCCTTCCAGCACATTGCCGAAGCCGACGAGGTTGGAGTCGATATAGGTCTCGGGATGCTCGATGGAGTAGCGTACGCCAGCCTGCGCCGCGAGATGGACCACATGGCTCGGCCGGTGGCGGGCGAAGATATCAGCGGTAGCAGCGCGATCGGCCAGGGTCAGGCGCTCGAAGCTGAAGCCGGGATGGCCGAGGAGCCGGGCGAGGCGGGCCTCCTTGAGGCGCACGTCATAATAGGCGTTGAGGTCGTCGATACCGACGACTTGCTGTCCCATCGCAAGCAGCCGCTCGGCGACGGCGGCACCGATGAAGCCGGCCGCGCCGGTAACGAAGATGGGAGCAGTGGTGAAGGTCAAGAACGGTCCCCGGACAGAACGCGCCGGACGGCGGAAGCTTCGCCGGGGTCGCCCGCATTCTTAGATCAGCGCTCCCGCGGCATCAACGCGCTCAAAGGGGAGGGGGTGCAAGGCTGCCGGCCGTGACGGAGCGAGCTGCCCGTTCAAAACGGCGCTGGAAGGGGAACACGACACGACCGGGAGACATCTCCCTCGCGCCAGCCTTGGTCCGGAGTTGGTCCAGGCTATGAGGGGCGGGGTGAACTGCGGGCGGGCACTTGGCGCCTCGCGTTCTCACCTCAGCTCACGCGGACCATAAAGATGATGTAGGCCGAGCAGCACAGCATGCCCCACAGGGCCAGGACGGATTCGGCTATCATTTTATCTGCCCCCCAGCAGTCGTTAGCGCGATTGTTGCGCTGCATTTACTCAAATGGTTGGGGAGGGCGCGATGGAAAACGGTCCGACGTCCGCTTTGATCAAACGGTAGGGTTAATCAAATATTGCCGGGGATCTGGGACGACATTGCGCGCTCGGACGGGCGAACGGCAATGGCGGCCGCAGGAGGAACTGAGGTGAAGGCTCCCGACCGCTGGCAGGAGCGCTCCGGCGGTCCTTCAACGATCCAGCCGATTGGTGCGGGAAGCAAGATGCACAGCCGCCGAGCGAACGACGATCCCTTTCAGTCTCGCATCCGGACGTCTCATATGGAGGCAGGAGAGTAGGCCATGCCGCCGGGCTCCCCCACAGGGCCTCAGTAGGCCTCCTTGCGCAGGACCTCGAGGAAGGTCTTCAGGATGATCTTGATATCGATCCAGACCGACCAGTTGTTGATGTACCAGAGGTCCATCTCGATCCGGCGCTCCATCTGCTCAAGCTCCGCCGTCTCGCCGCGGAAGCCCTGCACCTGGGCCCAGCCGGTGATTCCCGGCTTGACGTGGTGGCGGAACGCATAGCCGGAAATCAGCTTCGAATATTCGTCGTCATGGGCGATGGCATGGGGCCGCGGCCCGACGATGGACATCTGCCCGAACAGCACGTTCAGCACCTGCGGCAGCTCGTCGAGGCTCGACGCGCGCAGGAAACGGCCGACGCGCGTGACGCGCTTGTCGTTGCGCTGCGCCTGCACCACCTTCGAACCATCCTCCATCACCGTCATGGAGCGGAACTTGTAGATGGTGAATTCGCGGCCGCCGAAGCCGTTGCGGCGCTGGCGGAAAATCACCGGGCCACGGCTGTCGAGCTTGATCGCGGTAGCGATGATGGCGAACAGGGGCAGCAACAGGAGAACGGCGCAGCTGGCGACCGCGATGTCCAGAAGGCGCTTCTGCGCCAGTTCGAAGCGCGACAGGGGCGCGCGCTGGACCTCGATGGCGATGGACGAGCCGAAATCGACGCGCGGCGCGTCGAGCAGCTCGCTCACGATCTCGTCCGGAAGAAGCTTTACCGGAAGCGGCACCGAGCGCAGCCGGGCGCGCACGGCATCAAGCCGATCCACGTCGCTCCAGGGCATGGCGAGGACGATTTCCTCGACGCGGTGCTGCCGGGCGAACTGGAGCGCCGCCTTCAGAGCATCCTTGTCGGACGCGGAGAGCAGCTCCTTCGCCGAACCGTCAGGCGTGGAAAGGCTGAAGCGCCGCACCTCGTTCAGGCCGAGGCGCACCAGCATGTGGGCCGGTACCACCTTGGCGAGTTCGTCCGCGTCGCCGACCAGAATAGTCGCGCGTCCCTTCACGGCGCCGCTCGCGATGGCCCGGCGCAGCCAGACACCCATCGCCCAACGCGACACCGGAAGCGCGACAAAGCCGAGAACGGCAAAAGTCCCGGTCGAGATGCGCGACGTGCTTCCCGCCACCTTCAGACAAAAGATCACCGTTGCGACGACGAGGATCGCGAAGGTCCAACTGACCATCGTCGCACGCACCTCCTCGACCACACGCACCATGCGCCACGGCTTGTACAGGCCGCGCGAGATGGTGGTCAGCACGAAGGCGACCGCCGCGAGAATTCCGATGCCAATGGGTTGAGTGACCTCGAACCCGCCGCTTGCTTGCGCCGAGAACAGGAAATCCACGAGGACGCTCAGTCCCAGGATAAGGACGACGTCGGCCACAACGAAGAGCGGCGGCATCGACGCGTAGTCGAGCGTGGGGGTGACCCCCGACCGATGCGCTTCGCTCGCCCGTTCAACCCGCATGTTGTCCGTGGAAAGCGACATTCGTCCCTCAATCGGCAGATGGCTACCGTAAGGAAGATTGAAATTATAGGGGCAACATAGCACTCGGTGCTCGAATCGACAAGCGAGTAAAAGATGTGGCCGCAAGCGTATATTCCAGTGTCACAAGTCTGAAATATTTCAGTTTCACAAGTTAACGCGGGATTATTTTGGAAACGTGCTCAATCTATGGTGGCGACGGGTGGGCGCGGCGAGTTGATTGCCCAAAAAGCCGAAGATGGCATGCGGTTTTTAGCCTGACGTCATATGGCTTGGATTGGGAAGTTGATTCAGATCAAGTTGGAGGCCTGAGTTTTAGGCATTGCTGCACTGCAAAATAAATTCTAAGTGCATGTGGGGGCGATGAAAGCCCTGCAATTTGGCAGTGTGCTGCTTCCGTTGCCACGCATCGAAGTCGCGTTCAGATCGTTTGTCGAATGCCCCATTTCGCGGGGGAAATCAACCATTTATGCAATCTCGCGCCAAGCCCGATCGGGAGGCGTGTCTCGAGCTGCCCTGAAATCAAATGGTCGCGACATTGCGTCGCGGTGAGCTTGATGGCGCTGTTTCGCCACCGCTCCGGCGCAAATTTCCAATCCGGGATAACGCTCTGAGCTAGCAGGCGGAAAGGGGGCAGATCGGACCGGTTGAGAGTTGCATTCTGCGAAAACAGTCGCTGCAGTGCACAAGTGCCAAGCTCTGCACCGTATGGCCTACGCTTAATATCCCGCGGAATCCGTTTCTCGGCGCCCCAAAAGCGCGTCCCGCAGGGCGCCATTTGTCAGCAAATCCGGGCGCCTGGTTCGTCCATGGGCGGGGCCCCTCTTCCAGACGCAGGGCTGACGCCCTTCACCTGCGCGCTTTGCATGCCCATCCAGCCGGCAAGGCGCTATAGGGAGCGCTCACCGGACTTTTGCTCATGAATGCCCCAGCAGGCATCGCCCTGCAAATCAGCGCCACGTTCTTCTTTGCCATCATGTCCGCGCTCGTGCGCTTCGTGGCGGACGACGTGCCGAGCGGGCAGGTCGTGTTCGCGCGCAGCGCCTTCGGTCTCGTCCCGCTCGTCATCTGGCTGTTGTGGAGGCGGCGGATGACAAGCGCGCTCGTGACGCGCCAGCCGTTCGGCCATGTTGTTCGCGGGCTGGTGGGCGTGAGCGCCATGTGGCTCAGCTTCGCAGCGCTTGCCTTCATCCCGCTCGCCGAGGCCGTTGCCTTTACCTATGTGACGCCGCTGGTCGCCGTGCTTCTCGCAGCCGTTCTTCTGGGAGAGCGTGTGCCCGCCTATCGCTGGGTGGTGCTCGGTGTCGGCTTTGCCGGTATCCTGCTCATGCTGTGGCCCTCCTTCACCCATGCCTCGCTGGGGAGCGGACCGGGGCCGCTGATTGGGGCGGCCATGGCCCTGGTCGGGGCCGTGATCGCCGGGCTCGCAGTGACACAGGTCCGGCACCTGACGCGGACGGAGACGAGCGAAGCGATCGTTTTCTACTTCTCCACCGTCGCGTCTCTGGCGGGCCTCGCCACCTTGCCGCTGGGGTGGGTGGTTCCCGACCTGCGCACCAGTCTCGTTCTCATTGCAACGGGCATCGCCGGCGGTCTCGGCCAGATCCTGATGACCTCGGCGACGCGCTACGCGCCTGCGTCCGTCGTGGCCCCTCTGAACTATGCGACCTTGATCTGGGCCACCCTGTTCGGGGTGCTCGCTTTCGGCGAATGGCCCGATTCTCTGGTGCTGATCGGGGCGGGAGCGGTCGTTTCAGCAGGTCTTGTGCTGGTGTGGCGAGAGCGCCACGGCCTGAAGGTGCCGGCGCCGGGCGTGCGTCAGGCGGTCGGGCCAGCCGGTGACACTGTCAAGTTGGCGGCCGTTACATCTCAACGTACTAGACTGGATGATCCGGTCGTTGCCCACCCTGAATCTTACGTTGTGGAAGATGAAGGCGAGCAGGAACTTCCGGTTCGCTGCGCGAGTTCTAGGTAGCAAGGTAGGTCGTTCCCGGTGAAACTCCAGTAGATTTCCCGTCTGGCGTGCATCGGTCTTTCGGCGATTGTTGCGGCGCCACAGAGCTTGTGGTAAACATGGCTCACCTAATCGGAGTGCGGGCGATGGCGAAAGTTTCCAAGATCAAGGCGGCGCTGACGGGCGCTGCTGTTGCGGGTCTGGTCCTCGGGGCGGTCATGCCGTCGCAGGCCGCTGGCCTGTGGGGTGAGCGTTTTGCTGCTCTGCGCAGCAATGCCAACTTCCAGCCGGCCAACCGTTTCGGCGCCCAGGCTGCTTCCAATAGCTTTGGTGGCTGGAAGTGGTCGCTCATCCAGTATCGCGCTTACAAGTACGACCAGCGCATCAGCAAGTTCCTCGGCCGTCCGGTTTCGCCGTTCTGCCGCTTCGGCTGCTGATCTGCCTTACAAGCCCAATCAGGTGGCCCACTTCCTGTGTTCCTTGACCGTCACGATAGCGTTGGTCAGGGGATGCGTGAGGCGGGCCACTTTCGTTTGAAGCGCCCGGTCGCGCGGGTGTACACGGCAGGAATCCTTTCGGGGCGTCAGATTGCCGGGCTTTTGCTTGGGTGGTGCGTGTGCTTCGACTGCATCTGATGTTAGCGGGGCTTTAGCGGCATGCTTCGTATCGACAAGTCTGGGCCGGGGAAGTCTCTGAATATCCAGACCGAGGGCGAACTCGATCTGGTCAATTTGCTTCAGGTGGTCCGTCGTCAGAAGTGGGTCATCGCAGCCGTCGCCGGCGCGGTAGCAAGTCTGGCGGCTCTCTATTGTTTTGTTGCAACGCCGCAATATACGGCAACCGCCGAGTTGCTGATCGACACGCAGCAGGCCCGTGGCCTGGAAGTCATGCCTCAGCTTACGGGCGTGATGGATTCCAGCGGCATCGACAGCCAGGTCCAGATTCTTCAGTCCGAGCGTATCGCCAAGGCGGTCATCAAGGAGCTGAAGCTCGTCGAGGCGAAGAAGAAGGAACTCGAAGAGAGCGCCAATTCGGTGTTTAACACCGTGGCTGGTTTCGTTGTTCCGTTTCTCGTCAGCAGCTCTCCTATGAGCGACTACGAGATCGAGCGCACTCAGATCATCGATTTCGGCAAGCGTCTGCGCGTCAAACGCGTTGGTCTGAGCTACGTTATCAGCATCGAATACAAGGCGATCGACGCCGTCCTCTCGGCAGATGTGGCGAACCAGCTCGCCGAGGCGTACATCGTCGATCAGCTTGAGGCCAAGTACCAGGCGACCCGTCGCGCCAGTGTCTGGCTGCAGGACCGCATCGCCGAGCTGCGTGACCAGGCGCTTGCGGCCGACCGCGCGGTGCAGGACTTCAAAGCCAAGAACAACATCATTGATACGCAGCGTGGCCTCATTTCCGATCAGCAGCTGTCGGAACTGAACACGCAGCTGATCACGGCCAGGACCGCGGTGGCCGAGGCGCAGGCGCGTTATGAGCGCGTCAACAACATCATCAAGCAGGGCGGCGTGACGGGCACGAGCGACGAAGTCGTGTCGGACGTGCTCAACAATCAGGTCATCAGCCTCCTGCGCACCCAGTATCTCGACGCCGTGAAGCGCGAGGCGGACTGGTCCAAGCGCTACGGCCCGGACCATATCGCGGTCGTCAATCTCAATAACGAGATCAGGGGCCTTCAGCGCTCGCTCTTCACCGAGCTGTCACGCATCGCCGAGACCTACAAGTCCGATCTGGAAATCGCCCGTGCCCGCGAGGCAAGCCTTTCATCCAGCCTTGAGCAGCTGATGGTCCAGGCCAAGCTGACGGGGCAGGCGCAGGTTGAATTGCGTGAGCTCGAGAGCAACGCCCAGTCCTATCGCGCCCTTTACGACAACTTCCTGCAGCGCTTCATGCAGGCCACCCAGCAGCAGTCCTTCCCGATCACCGAGGCGCGGCTCATCACTGATGCGTCCACCCCGCTTCGGGCCTCATCCCCGCGGACGACGCTTATCGTCGCCGGCGGCCTCTTTCTCGGACTGTTGATGGGGTTCGGCGTCGGCATGTGGCGCGAGCGCATGAACAGGACCTTCCGGCTGCCGGCGGATGTGGAGCGCTATCTGGGGCTCGACTGCCTCGGTGTGCTTCCGCTCCTGCCGTCTTCCGTCGCGACGCCGGTTCCGGCGGGGCAGAGCGCGTTCGACAGCTCGACCGGCATCATGCGCCAGGTTACCTCCGATCCGTTCTCCCGCTTCTCGGAGACGCTGCGCTCGGTGAAGGTTTCCGCGGACGTATCGATCCACAGCCGCGCGGTGAAGGTCATCGGCATCGTCTCGACCTTGCCGAAGGAGGGCAAGTCGACCGTTTCCGCCAACTTCGCCCAGCTGATCGCCCATAGCGGCCAGCGTTGCGTGCTCATCGATGGCGACCTGCGCAATCCGACGCTGACACGGCGCCTCGCGCCGGGCCGCAGTGCGGGCCTCCTTGAGCTGGTCTTCGGCAAGGCGACGCTTGAGGAAGTGAGCATCGTCGACCGGATGACGGGGCTCCGCTTCATTCCGGCGGTGGTGCCGGGCGATATCGTCCACACCAACGAGATTCTCGCGTCCGAGCAGATGGCGGCGGTGATCGATGCGCTGAAGCGGGATGTCGATTACATCGTCATCGATTTCCCGCCGCTTGCTCCGGTGGTCGACGTCATGGCATCGACGCATATCGTCGATGGCTATGTTTATGTGCTCGACTGGGGCTCATCCAACCGGGATCTCGTCGCCAATACGCTGCAGAACGCACCAACAGTCTACGAGAAGGTGCTTGGCTGCCTGCTGAACAAGGCTGACCTGAAGGCGCTCCGCAGCCTCGAGGATTACGGAAGCAAGTATTATTACCACAAATACTACGCGAGCTATGGCCGAGAGTCCTGATCCGGCCCGGGGCGTCGACGCGGCGTCCGGTGCGCCGGTCGGCTCCGGCAATGATGGTAATGGCGGGGATGGTGGTCGGTCTCCCGGTCCGAGCAAGGCTGCGAAGATCACGGCACGCCTCGCCGGGCTCGCCATCGCAATCGGTGCGGTGATCTGGCTGTCGACCTCTACGGGCATCCGGCGCTTCGATTCAGGGCTGTTCCTGCGCCCTGTCGCCACCCGCATGATGGCCGGAGAGCCTTACGATCCGGATCTGATCGCGGCGATGGATCGTGACATGTCCGTGGTGCTTTCCGATCGTGTCTGCGATTATCAGGCGCTTCAAGACCTTGCGATCGTTCGCTCCGCGCTCGCCGAGACCGCGTTCCAGGCAGATGATGCCGATCTCGCGGATACGCGGCTTACCGCAGCCGAGCAGGCGGCCAAGGCCAGCATTGTCTGCAGCCCGGGCTCGCCACGTGCCTGGACGATTTTGGCGTGGATCGAGCACATCCGGCACGAGGACACACCGCTGCTGCGGACGTATCTGCGACAGTCCTTTCGCTCCGGGCCCTATGAGGGGTGGCCCCTTCTCCGCCGCACGGAGATTCTTCTGGCGCTCTATCCAAAGCTCGATCAGAGCGAATTGGCGGATCTGAAGCAGTCGGTGAATTGGCTGGCCGTCAAGAACCTGTCCGAATACATTGGAGAACAATACGTTGCGGCCAAGCCGGAAGCGCGGCTGGCCCTGCGGGACATCCTCGCCGAGGCGCCGGAAAGGGTCCAGAAGCGGGCGGCGGAGATCATCCGCAACGGCGGCGAGGATATCGACCTCCCGGCGGTCGAACCTCTGGGGAGCCGGCCGTGGAAGTGACCGCAGAGAAGCCGGCCGAAGCCCCGGCGGATACACGGGTTCGTCGGCGCCGCGTGCGAAGCCTCCCGGACCGCATCGGCTTCTGGTTCTTCCTGGCCATGGTGATCCTTGCCCCGGTGCCGGACGGATCGGTCGCGCTCCTTTGGATCCAGGTGTGGACGGGCTTCGCCACCGTCGCGGTGCTCCTCATCAGCTATCGTGATGTATCCCGCGGCGCCGCACTCCTGCTGGGCGGCCTTCTCGTCGTCCTCGCGGCCTACGGTCTTGTGGCGTACCTCCAGTCCATCTCGCCGGGCCCGGCGCCGCTTGCCATGTGGTCGGAGGCTGGCAAGATTCTGGGCATCGAGATTGCACCCCTATCCGGGTCGGTCCGGCACTCGCCGCTCCTCTTCCTCGGCCGGCCCCTGCTCGCGGCGCTGGTCTTGACGGCGGCTATCGTGATCGGCCCCGATCGGCAGCGGGCAGGGCAGGTGCTGCGGGCCATCGTCGGGGCCGCGTGCCTATACGGGTTCATCGGGTTTGTCGGCTTCGTCTCCGATTCCGACAGTCTCAGGCCCTACGACCAGGAAGGCGCGCTGACCACCTTCTTTCTGAACAAGAATACCTCGGCGATCTACCTAGGCTCGGCAGTCCTGATCGTGCTGGCCATGCTGCTCCCAAGCGCTCTTGCCGCGGCGCGGGAGAACAAGCCATTGTCGAGCCTCTTCCGCGGGGAAGGGAGCCGCCGCCGCGTCATTGCAGCCGCCGCCGGTTTGTTCGTGCTCGTCCTTCTCCCGCTGACGCTCTCGCGCGCGGGGCTGATATTGACCGTCCTTGTGGGTCTGGGCGCTGTCGTATCCAAGCTTCGCCTGCGCAAGCGCGCATCCATCTGGAAGGTCGCATTCGCGATCTTCGTTCTGTTCTCCCTCATCTACGGCCTGTCGGGCGGCGCCTGGCGCGAGCGTCAGATACGCATCGGCTTCGATACCTTGGGGCGCCTGGATGCCTATGGGATGATGCTCGGCGCAGTCGCGGAGCGTCCGCTCATCGGATACGGGCTCGGCAGTTTCGCCGAAAGCTTCCCGAAGTTTCGGACTGAGGATCTCGGGACTTCCGCGGTGTTCGACATCGGCCATAGCACGCCCGTCGAGTTGATCTTCGAGGGTGGGTATCCGCTTGCCTTCGTCGTCTTCGCCTATGTGCTGGCCTGCGGCGCCCTGCTGGTGCGGGGCGCGCTGCGCCGGCCCAATGATCCCTTCATCCTCGCCGGACTCCTCGTCGGCATCGCGGGCCTCGTGCACACGAGCTTCGACTTTCCGTTGCAGATTCCGGGCTTTCTCATCATCTACCTTGCCGTTGTCGGCATGGCCCTGGGGCGCTCCTTCCTTCCGGCTGAGGAGCGCAAGGTGGTGAGGAAACGGATGTCGCGGCGTCCCGTCGGATCGGCAACCGCCGAGGCGCCGGTTGCCGGCCCAGCAAGCGGTCCCGAAGCAAGCCCTGCCAAGTGACCTGAATTGCTGGTGATGGGACTTGGGGGCCGCGCCGGCTCAGGGCGCTGGCCCGAATGGATGGGGTTCCGTGCCGGTCGTGCGGCGCTCGCCACGGCCTTAGGCCACGGTGCCAAAGCTCCCGCTGGCGGATGTCCAAACTCTCTCAGGTCCTAGAGCAGGCGGACGACACTGATGAACTGGCCCGCAGCAGGTTTCGGTGTGTTGGGCTTGCTTTGCCTGCTGCTCGCCGGGGCGCTCGCAACGGCCGTCATGGGCGCAAGGTCGTTTTTCCATGACAGATCCGAGCTTCGCCTCCGGCCCATCGATCCCGACCGGTTCGCCGATGAGAACGCAAGCCTGCCGGCGACCGGCCAGCCCCGTATCGTGATATTCGGCGATTCCCGCGCGCACCAGATTGCGGTGAACGGGAAGGCTGCTGCGGACTGGCAGGTCGTCAACCGAGGCGTATCGGGGGAAAGCTCGGTCCAATCGGCCTACCGCTTCAAGAGCGACGTCATCGATCTCAAGCCGGAGGCGGTGATCATCGTCACGGGGATCAACGATGTGGTGGCGGCCGCCAATCTTCCGGCCATGGAGCGGGCCGCAGTGACCAACCTCAAGGCCAACCTGTCTCGGTTCGCCCTGGAGGTTTCTGGGTCCGGCGCGGGCGCCATCATATCCACGATCATCCGTCCCACCACGCCGAGGCTGATCCGCCGGCCGTTCTGGTCGGATCGGGTCTACGGGATCACCGAAGAGGTGAACGCCCACATCCGCGGCCTCGCGTCGCGCGATGTGCTCGTCCTTGATGCAGACGCGATCCTGGTCGGGAACAAGGCAACCCTGCCGGCCCGGTTCGCGACCGACGAGATCCACCTGTCGAAAGAGGCGCACGACATTCTGGCGGTGCACCTCGACGAGATGCTGCGACACCGCCTGTCCGGCGCTGCCGCAGCGCGGTGACGGGACCGGACGTCAGCGCTCCACGAACGCCTTCTCGATGACGTAGTGGCCGGGTGCCGACTGGCTGCCCTCGGTGAAGCCGCGGGATTCCAGAAGCTCCACCACGTCCTTCAGCATTGCCGGGCTTCCGCAGAGCATCAGGCGGTCCTCTTCCGGCGACATGACCGGCATGCCGAGATCGGCGAAGAGCTTTCCGGAGGTGATGAGGTCCGTGATGCGGCCCTGATTGCGGAAAGGTTCGCGGGTCACGGTCGGGTAGTAGACGAGCTTCGCCTTGACTTCCTCGCCGAGGATCTCGTCGTCGGGCAGGGTCTTGGTCAGATACTCGTCATAGGCCAGCTCGGCCACCGTGCGGGTGCCGTGGATGAGGATGACCTTCTCGAACCGGTCATAGGCCTCCGGGTCCTTCACCACCGACAGGAAGGGCGCGAGGCCGGTGCCGGTGGAGAGGAGGTAGAGCCGCTTGCCGGGCAGCAGGCTGTCCTGCACCAGCGTCCCGGTGGGCTTGCGGCCGACGAGGATCTTGTCGCCGACCTTGAGGTGCTGGAGGCGGGAGGTGAGGGGGCCGTTCTGCACCTTGATGGAGAAGAACTGCAGCTCTTCCTCGTAGTTTGCGCTCGCCATGGAATAGGCGCGCAGCAGCGGCTTGCCGTCCACCCGAAGGCCGATCATCGTGAACTGGCCGTTGAGGAAGCGGAGGCCGGGATCGCGGGTGCAGGTGAAGGAGAAGAGGTTGTCGGTCCAGTGGTGGACGCTGGTGACGGTCTCTTCGTTGAAATTGCTCATCTCGAAAGTCCGGTCTCGACAAAGGGCGGCGCGCCGGAACGGCGAGAACCCCGCAAAGCTCAAGGGAAGACAGCCCCCACCCTACAGGATGCGGCCGCGCTTCAAAAGTGCGGCGGGTGTCCGCAGGCCGCGCGGGCCTTCCACCCGTCCCCTCAACCCGTCCCTTGGTCAGGCGGTGCCGGCGGCCACGCGCGCCAGATACTGGCCGTAGCTCGATTTGGCGAGGTCGTGCGCCCGCGCCTCCAGACCGGCCCGGTCGATGAAGCCGGCGCGGTAGGCCACTTCTTCGGGGGAGGAGATACGCAGGCCCTGCCGCTTTTCCAGGATCTGGACGAACTGGGCGGCCTCCACGAGGGAATCCGGCGTACCGGTGTCGAGCCAGGCAAAGCCTCGGCCCATCATGGCCACGCGCAGCTCGCCGAGTTCGAGATAGGCCTTGTTGACGTCGGTGATCTCGATCTCGCCACGCGGGGAGGGGGCGAGGTTCGCGGCGATGTCCACCACGCGGTTGTCGTAGAAATAAAGGCCCGTCACCGCGAGGTTGGATTTCGGAGCCTTCGGCTTCTCCTCCAGCGACAGAACCTTGCCGGAAGCGTCCATCTCGGCCACGCCATAGCGCTCGGGGTCCTGGACCGGATAGCCGAACACGGTGGCCCCCGTCTCCCGCCGCGCCGCGTCGGCCAGAAGCTCGGGCAGGCCATGGCCGAAGAAGAGGTTGTCGCCGAGCACCAGGGCCACGCGGTCGTTGCCCACGAACTCGCGGCCGACGATGAAGGCGTCGGCGAGGCCGCGCGGATGCTCCTGCACCGCATAGGTGAGGTTGATGCCGAACTGGCTGCCGTCCTTCAGCAGTGCCTGGAACAGCGCGGCATCGTGCGGCGTGGTGATGATCAGGATGTCCCGGATGCCCGCCATCATCAGCGTGCAGAGGGGATAATAGATCATCGGCTTGTCGTAGACCGGCAGCAACTGCTTCGAGACGACGAGCGTGATGGGATGAAGCCGGGTGCCGGAACCGCCGGCCAGAATAATACCCTTCACGATGCTTCCTCGGATTGCGGCGCGGGAATTGCGGATGAGGGGGCGGCCGCCTTCTCGGGCTCCGAAGCCTCCGGTTGGGGGGCTTTGGCGAGAAGCGCATCCACCACCTCGCGGGCGCGCTGCTCCCACGGGGCGGCACGCACGCCAAAGGTGCGCTCGAACAGGTCGCTGGCCAGTTCCGAATTCTTCGGGCGGCTGGCGGGCGTGGGATAATCGGCCGTGGTGATGGGGGTCACCTCCGGCCTGCGGCCGGTGTGGGGTTCGGCCGCCGCCACGATGGCGCTGGCGAAGCCGTGCCAGGTGGTCACGCCGCGTCCGGCGAAATGGTAGGTGCCCCAGCGGGCATCGCCCTGGGCGGCCGCAAGCGCCGCGGCGAGCACCGCCTCGGCGAGGTCGCGCGTGGCGGTGGGGCAGCCGCGCTGGTCGGCCACCACCCGTAACTGGTCGCGCTCGCCGGCGAGGCGCAGCATGGTTTTCAGGAAATTGTTGCCGTGAGCGCCGTAGACCCACGAGGTGCGCACGATCACATGGCGTTCGTGCGCGGCGCGCACCGCCGCCTCACCGGCCGCCTTGGTGCGGCCGTAGACACCGAGCGGCGCCACCGGGTCCGCCTCCACATAGGCGCCGCGCTTGGTACCGTCGAACACGTAGTCCGTGGAGATATGGATGAAGGGCGTGCGATAGCGGGCGCACCGCTCGGCGATGAGGCCGGGCGCGAAGGCGTTGATGCGGGCGGCGAGGTCCGGCTCGCTCTCGGCCTTGTCTACGGCGGTGTAGGCCGCCGCATTGACGAGCGCATCCGGCCGCGCGGCCTCGAGCGCACGCGCGACGGCGACCGGATCGGAAATGTCGAGGTCGGCATGGCCGAGGGCGATAAGATCGATCCCCCGCTCACCGGCCAGCGTAGCCGTTTCGCGTCCGAGCTGCCCCCCGGCACCGAACAGAAGAATGCGCGTCAAGATGCGAGCCCCAGTTTCGTGCCGGCCGCCGGTGCCTTGTCTAGCCCCAGCCGCTGGCCCTGATAGCGCTGGCGCAGCGGTTCCCACCACGGACGGTTGGCGAGATACCAGCGGATGGTCTTTTCGAGACCCGTCTCGAACGTCTCCCGCGGCGACCAGCCGAGTTCGGCCTTCAGCTTGGAGAAGTCGATGGCGTAGCGCGCATCATGGCCGGGCCGGTCGGTGACGAAGCGGATCAGCCCCTCACGCTTTCCGATGGCGGCATCCGGCACGATATCGTCGAGGATGGCGCAGATGGTGCGCACCACGTCGATGTTCCGCCGCTCGCAGGCGCCGCCCACATTGTAGCTCTCGCCCGGACGGCCCTTGGTGGCGATGAGGAACAGGGCCTCCGCGTGGTCCTCCACGAACAGCCAGTCCCGCACATTCTCGCCCGTGCCGTAGACGGGCAGCTCCGCGCCTTCCAGCGCGTTCAGCGTGACGAGGGGGATGAGCTTCTCGGGGAAGTGGTACGGCCCGTAATTGTTCGAGCAGTTCGACATCACCGCCGGCAGGCCATAGGTGTGGAACCACGCCCGGACCAGATGGTCGGAGGCCGCCTTGGAGGCGGAGTAGGGGGAGTTGGGCTGGTAGGGGGTGTCCTCCCGGAACAGCCCCTCTGCGCCGAGGCTGCCGAACACCTCGTCGGTGGAGATGTGGTGGAAGCGGAAGGCCTCCTTCTGCGGTCCCGGCAGCGTCCGCCAGTAGCGCAGGGCCTCCTGCAGCATGGTGTAGGTGCCCACCACGTTGGTGGAGATGAAGTCACCCGGCCCGTCGATGGAGCGGTCCACGTGGGACTCCGCGGCGAGGTGCATCACGAGGTCGGGCTTGAAACCTTCCAGCGCGGCACGCACGGCACCGGCATCGCAGATGTCGGCCTGCACGAAGGCGTAGCGCGGATTTTCGGCCACCGGCGCGAGGGAGGCGAGGTTGCCGGCATAGGTCAGCTTGTCGAAGTTCAGGACGTCGTGCCCGAGCCCCACAAGGTGTCGCACCACCGCCGAGCCGATGAAGCCCGCGCCACCCGTCACCAGCACCCGCATGAAGCTACCTTTCGTTCGCCGCCGTCCCCTGATAGGCGAACGGGCTGTCGAAATCCTTGAGGCGGGGCAAGACGCGATCCTTGTCCGAGAGGATCTTCTCGCCGTCACCCAGGGTCCAGTCGATGGCAAGGTCGGGATCGTCCCAGATGATCCCGCATTCGCTCGCCCGGTCGTAGACCGCGTCCACCTTATAGGCGACGCGTGTGTCCGGCGCGAGGGTGCAAAAGCCGTGGGCAAAACCCTGAGGTATGTAGAGCTGCTCGCCACCCTCGGCGGTAAGGCGCGCGCCGGCCCAGCGGCCGTAGGTAAGAGAGCCCTTCCGCACGTCCACCGCCACGTCGTAGATGGCACCGGAGAGCACCCGCACCAGCTTCGCCTGGGCGAAGGGGGGAGCCTGCATGTGCAGTCCACGGATGGTGCCGACCTGCGCCGAAAGGGACTCGTTATCCTGCACGAAATCCGCGCCGATCCCGTTCGCCGCATATAGGGGCTTCACATAGGTCTCGCAGAAATAGCCCCGCGCATCGCCGAAGCGGCGCGGCTGGACGAGGATGACGTCGGGCAGGCCAAGCGGGAGGAATGCCGTCACAAGCGTATCCACCTTTCCAACGACCGGATGGAATCGGGCTCGCCTCGCGACAAGGCCGCATCGGCGCGTGCTCTAGCACAAGGGCCGGGCCGTGAGAACACGAGGCCCCGGCCCGGTTCCGACGCCTGAGGGCAAGAGGAGATACAATTTGTCGCTGCAGTGCGATAAGGGCAGAAATGGCGACGTCCGGATCGGGGCGTCAAGATCAGCCACTGCGGACATTGGGGAATCGCAATGATGCTTGAGGCCGAAGCTCGCTGGGCGCGTGAATGGCTGTTCGATGCCGCACTGCCGCTCTGGTGGCAGGTGGGGGCGGACCCGGCAGGCGGCTTCTTCGAAAAGATCGCGCTTGATGGAAAGCCGGTCATCGCGCCGCGCCGCCTCAGGGTTCAGACCCGACAGACCTACGCCTTCATCGAAGGCGGACGGCTGGGCTGGCAGGGGCCGTGGCGTGAGGCGGCAGAGCATGGCCTCTCCTTCTTCATGAGCTATTACCGGCGCGCGGACGGACTCTTTCGCTGCCTCGTGGCGCCGGATGGTCGTCCTCTGGACGACACGGCCGACCTCTACGATCAGGCATTCGTGCTGTTCGCCCTTGCCCATGCCCGAGGGGCCGGATTGGGTGACGCCGATCTGCTCGCGGCGGCGCGCGCGCTGCAGGGGGAATTGACCGCACAGCGTGCGCATCCCCTGTTGGGTTTCGAGGAAGCAAGCCCCCGCGTCCTGCCGCTGCGCTCCAATCCGCACATGCACCTTCTGGAAGCCCAGCTCGCGTGGGTCGCGGAGGGGATCACCGAGCCCTTCGAAGGTGTCGCGCGTGCGATCGTCGAACTCGGCGCGACCCGCCTCCTGGACCCGCAGACCGGCGCGATCGGCGAATATTACGACGGGGACTGGAAGTTCGCGGAAGGCGCGCCGGGCGCCGTGCGCGAGCCGGGACACCAGTTCGAGTGGGCCTATCTGTTCCGCCACGCCGGCGATCTGCTCGGCGTCGATCACCGTGCCGCTTCGGACCGGCTCTATGCCTTCGGTAGCCGCTTCGGCATCGCCCCGGATCGCCGCGCGGCGATCTTCGCCGTGGATGCGGCGGGAACGCCGACCGATCCGCGCGCCCGCCTGTGGGCACAGACGGAGCGCCTGCGGACCGCGCTGGTGTTTGCGGCGGCGACCTCGGATGCGCAGGCGCGGGAGGCCTTCGTTGCCGATGCCCGCGAGGCGTTCGAGGTTCTGAAGGTCTATCTCGACGTGCCAGTGACCGGGCTGTGGCGCGATCAGTGGCTGGCTGATGGCGCCTTCCTGGAAGAGCCGGCGCCCGCCTCGTCCTTCTACCACATCCTCTCGGCCTTCGTGGTGCTGCTGAAGGCGGGCGGTCTGGCCTAAGCCGGGCCGCCACCGCTCTTGGGACCAGCGCTCAGGCGCGCTGGTAGATGTCCTCGAAGCGGGTGATGTCGTCCTCGCCGAGATAGGAGCCGGTCTGGACCTCGATGAGTTCCAGCGGGATCTTGCCCGGATTCCTGAGGCGATGGACGGTGCCGATGGGCAGGTAGGTGGATTCGTTCTCGTGCACCATGAAGGTGCGGTCCTCCAGCGTGACCTCGGCTGTGCCGTGCACCACGACCCAATGCTCGGACCGGTGGTAGTGCTTCTGCAGCGAGAGCACGCCGCCGGGCTCGACCACGATCTTCTTCACCTGGAAGCGTTCGCCTTCGCACACGCTCTCCAGTGTGCCCCAAGGCCGGTGCACCGTGAGGTGCTCGTCGACCTCCCGGGGATTGCGTGTCTTCAGCAGGTTGACGAGGTGCTTGACGTCCTGGCTGCGGCTGGAGGGCATGACCAGCACGGCGTCATAGGTCGCGATGACGGACAGGCCATCGATCCCGATGGCGGTCACCAACGGGCCGTCGGAACGGACATAGGAATTGGAACTGTCCAGCAACTGGACCGACCCCACGGTGACGTTGCCGCTCTGGTCCTGTGCGCCGATCTCGTACAGTGCGTCCCATGCCCCCACGTCCGACCAGCCGAAGCTGCCGCGCACCACCGCCGCAAGGCGCGTGCGCTCCATCACGGCGAAGTCGATGGACTTGGCGGGGGCCGACTTGAAGGCCACCGGATCAAGCCTCAGGAAGCCGACGAGGTCCATCTTGGCGTTCGCCACGGCCGAGTTGACGGCCGCCGCGATGGCCGGCTCGTAGCGCTCGGCCTCCTCCAGAAGGAGACCGGCGGGGAAGAGGAAATTTCCCGAGTTCCAGAGGTAGCCCGCCTGGACATAAAGCTCAGCGGTGGCGCGATCCGGCTTCTCGACGAACGAATCCACCTCATAGGCGCCGAGCGGGTCCAACTCAGTGCCCAGCCGGATGTAGCCGTAGCTGGTGCGCGGTTCGGAGGGGGAGATGCCGAACGTCACGATGCGGCCGAGGCGCGCGATCCGCGCCCCGAGTTGCACGGCTTCCCGGAAGGCGGCCGTGTCCTGCACCACGTGATCCGAGGCAAGGGCAAGGACCAGCGTCTCGGGCCCATGCGTCTCGGCCACATGACGCGCGGCCGCCAGAAGAGCCGGCGCGCTGTCGCGCCGGGCAGGCTCCAGCATGACGGTGGCATCGATGCCGATCTCGCGCGCCTGACGTTGCGCGAAGAAGCGAAACTCCTCGTTGGCCACCACCACCGGAGGGCCGAAGAGGTCGTCGGGCGCCGACCGCAGCAGGGTATCCTGGTAGAGCGTGTGGTTGGACGCCAGCGGCAGGAACTGCTTCGGCAGGCTGTTGCGCGACAGCGGCCAGAGGCGTGTTCCCGATCCTCCGGCCAGGACGACCGGAATGATCTTCCCGGCGGCTGCGTGGGGGGGCTCGGGTTGGGCTTGGCTTGTCATGGAAGGCGCCTGATGTTGAATCGAGGCAGTTTACCGCAAGGTGGCCGCCCGGTGCACAAAGAGTGCGACCGGGCGCCAATGCTGCTCAGGCGTCCGCGACGGTACGGCGTCCGATGCTGGAATAGCGGAAACCAAGGCTTTCCATCTCGTCCGGGCGATAGATGTTGCGCAGGTCGATCACCACCGGCTGCGCCATCATGCCGTGGATCCGCTTCAGGTCGAGGGCGCGGAAGGCGTCCCACTCGGTGACGATGACCAGGGCGTCGGCGCCCTCGGCAGCATGATAGGGGTTGTCCACGTAGGTGACGTTGTCGAGGACGAGCTTGGCCTGCTCGATGCCCTCGGGATCATGCGCCTTGATGACCGCGCCGCCGTCCTGGAGCGCGGTGATGATGGCGATGGAGGGGGCATCGCGCATGTCGTCGGTGTTGGGCTTGAAGGTGAGGCCCAGCACGCCGACGGTCTTGCCGCGCACCGAGCCGCCCAAAGCCTCGGTGACCTTGCGGGCCATGGCGCGCTTGCGCTGGTCGTTCACCGCAACGACGGTCTCGACGATCCGCACGGGCGCGCCATAGTCCTGCGCCGTCTTCATGAGGGCGAGGGTATCCTTCGGGAAGCAGGAGCCGCCATAGCCCGGGCCCGCATGGAGGAACTTCGAGCCGATGCGGTTGTCGAGGCCGATGCCGCGGGCCACGTCCTGCACATTGCCGCCCACCTGCTCACAGAGATCGGCGATTTCGTTGATGAAGGTGATCTTGGTGGCGAGGAAGGCATTGGCCGCATACTTGGTCAGCTCGGCGGTGCGGCGCGAGGTGAAGAGCAGCGGCGACTGGTTCAGGAAGAGCGGACGGTAGAGCTCGGTCATCACCTGGCGGGCGCGCTCGTCCTCGGTGCCCACGACGATGCGGTCGGGGCGCTTGAAATCGGTGATGGCGGCGCCTTCGCGCAGGAACTCCGGGTTGGAGACGACCGCGAATTCCGCCTCTGCGCGCGTTTCGCGGATGATGCGCTCCACCTCGTCACCGGTGCCCACCGGCACCGTGGATTTGGTCACAACGACCGTATAGCGGCTGATGGCGCCGGCAATGTCGCGCGCGGCCTGATAGACGTAGGAGAGGTCGGCATGACCGTCACCGCGGCGCGAGGGCGTACCGACCGCGATGAAGACGGCATCGGCCTCCGCGACGCCCTCCGCCAGGCTGGTTGTGAAATCGAGCCGCTCAGCCTTCACGTTGCTTGCGACAAGCTCGGCGAGGCCGGGTTCATAGATCGGAATCTCACCCTGTTTCAGGGCCTGAATCTTGCCGGCATGGGTGTCGACGCAGGTGACGGTATGGCCGAAATCCGCAAAACACGCACCCGAGACCAAGCCGACATACCCTGCCCCAATCATCGCAATACGCATGATGAGTCTTCCCGATCAGGATTTCGCTTGCCTAAACAGCGGCGCTTTATGCTGATTACGTTCATTGCAGTGAATTCTCAATGACGTTTTTGCAGCGCGGGATAAGCTCTGGGTTCGGGCGGTCGGTGGAGGCCGCTTCTCCTCGCGCTAGCCGGCGACTTCAAGTGCTCGGCCATCACGGCATCGCGGCGATCCGCTCCGCGAAGAGCGGGGCGGCGCACATGCTGCGGATATTGTGACGGCAACCTTTTTCCGCATTTTGCGAGAAGAGGCCGACCATGGGTTGCCGGATGGCAGACTGGTATAATTTGCCGGCTACTGACGCATTGCGTGGCAGTTCGGCCGGCCGCGCGAATCGTGACCCAGATCAAATTTTGCGTTGCAATAAGGGGGGATGCTTTGTATTGCATTGCATAGCTAGGACTGTCACGACGCAGGGAGATTTTCCGCTGCCTTAAGTTGTGGGCGTCGCCTTTTGTACTCCTGAGATGGGTGTTGCAAGCTTTGGGCGTGTGAAGCTCGCCTACCGCTGGTATTGCAAGGTCGAACTCGGCTGCCGAAGGCGATGGGGGCGATTTTGTCTTGAGTTTTCTTTGTCTCGGATACTCCTCGCGGGATGTCGTTCCCATAGGGCGCTTTTGGCTTCCTCGCAGCCTCCGCTCTCTGCGGCCTCGCCTGCATCGCGCTCGCGTGTTTTCGAGGTCTTGTCGGTATTGGTGGCTTGGTATCGGCCAGGCGAGTTCGGTCGTTGCTGCCGCAAACCGTTAAAGTGATTTGTTGAATGCGGCCCGCAGGCGCAGTCGCGCTGCGAGGGGCCGGGACGGGGCTTCATCCTGCGGATTTGGGTGGGGTTTTGTGGTGTGGGGCGGATGGGGTTGAGCGGCTTCGTCCTGCTTCGGGGGTGACGCTAGTTTATGAGGCGATTCATGTCTGTGCAGGTTCCGTCGAACGGAAAAGTTGCTCTTATCACCGGCGTGACGGGTCAGGATGGGGCCTATCTATCGGAATTGCTGCTGTCCCAGGGCTATGTCGTTCACGGCATCAAGCGGCGCTCGTCGTCCTTCAACACCGGCCGCATCGAGCACATCTACCAGGACCCCCACGAGGGCGACGCCCGCTTCATCCTGCACTACGGGGACATGACCGACTCCACCAACCTGATCCGGGTGGTGCAGCAATGTCAGCCGGACGAGATCTACAATCTTGCCGCGCAGAGCCATGTGCAGGTGTCGTTCGAGACGCCGGAATACACCGCGAACGCCGACGCCATCGGCGCGCTGCGCCTGCTGGAGGCGATCCGCATCCTGGGGCTCGAAAAGAAGACTCGCTTCTATCAGGCCTCCACGTCCGAGCTGTATGGGCTGGTGCAGGAAGTGCCGCAGTCCGAGACCACACCCTTCTATCCCCGCAGTCCTTATGCGGCGGCCAAGCTCTACGCCTACTGGATCGTGGTAAACTACCGCGAGGCCTATGGCATGCATGCCTCCAACGGCATCCTGTTCAACCATGAGAGCCCGCTGCGCGGTGAGACCTTCGTCACCCGCAAGATCACCCGCGCGGTCGCAGCGATCAGCCACGGGAAGCAGCAGAAGCTCTATCTCGGCAATCTCGACGCCAAGCGCGACTGGGGCCATGCGCGCGAGTATGTCCGCGGCATGTGGCTGATCCTCCAGCAGGAAACCGCGGACGACTATGTGCTTGCCACCGGCGAGACCACGGAGGTCCGCAAGTTCGTGGAATGGGCGTTCGAGGACGTGGGTCTCCATCTGGAATGGCGTGGCAGCGGCGTCGATGAGAAGGGCTACGACAAGGCGTCCGGCCGCTGCCTCGTGGAGGTGGACCCGCGCTACTTCCGCCCGACCGAGGTGGACCTGCTCATCGGCAACCCCAAGAAGGCCCATGAGAAGCTCGGTTGGACCCACGAAACCTCCGTGCGCGACCTGTGCCGCGAGATGGTCCAGGAGGACCTGAAGGTGATGCAGACGGCGACCGTCATGAAGGAAGCCTGACATGGCATCCTACGCGCTCCAGGGGAAAAACGTCTGGGTGGCCGGCCATCGGGGCATGGTGGGGTCGGCGATCGTTCGGCGGCTCGCTTCGGAGGGGTGCAACATCATCACCGCGTCGCGCGCCGACGTGGATCTGAAGGATCAGGCCGCCGTTCGCGCCTTCGTCGAGCGAGTCCGGCCGGACGCCGTATTCCTTGCCGCGGCGAAGGTGGGGGGCATCCTCGCCAACGACACCTATCCGGCCGATTTCCTCTACGACAACCTGATGATCGAGGCGAACATCATCGAGGCGTCCCATCGTTTCGGTGTCGAGAAGCTGCTGTTTCTCGGCTCGTCGTGCATCTACCCGAAGATGGCGCCACAGCCTATCACCGAGGACTCGCTGCTGACTGGTCCGCTGGAGCCGACCAACGAATGGTATGCGGTCGCCAAGATCGCCGGCATCAAGCTGGCGCAGGCCTATCGTCGCCAGCACGGCAGCGACTTCATCTCGGCCATGCCCACCAATCTCTACGGGCCTGGCGACAATTTCGATCTCAATTCCAGCCATGTGATGCCGGCCCTCATCCGCAAGGCGCACGAGGCGAAGCTGCGCGGCGACAAGGAGATCGTCATGTGGGGCACGGGCACGCCCCGCCGCGAGTTCCTCCACGTCGACGATTGCGCGGACGCCTGCGTGCTGCTGATGAAGACGTATTCGGGCGACACCCACATCAACGTGGGCTCTGGAGAGGACGTGACCATCCTCGAGCTGACCCGCACGGTCTGCGACGTCGTCGGCTTCACCGGAGAGATCGTTCACGACCTGTCCAAGCCTGATGGCACGCCGCGCAAGCTGATGAGCGCGGACAGCCTCCGGGCGTTGGGATGGACGCCGTCTATCCCTCTGCGAGAGGGCATCGCGGCGAGCTATCGCTGGTTCCTGGAGAATCAAGGCGAGCTCAGGGCCGCGAGCTGAAGCGGCGGCGAGCGGCGCAGGTCATGGACGGATTTTGAATGGGCAAGCTTCTCGTCTCGGCCATGAACCACGCACCGGAACTCACCGGCTGCGGCAAATACACCGGAGAGCTGGTGGCGCTCATGGTCCGCCGTGGCCATGAGGTTGAGGTGGTGACCGCGCCGCCCCATTATCCCGGCTGGACGGTCAAGGCGCCGTATCGCAACCGCTACTCCACCGAAGTGTTGGACGGCGCGCGCCTCTATCGCTGCCCTGTCCTGGTGCGCGCCGCCATGGGCGGCGTGTGGCGGCTGATCGCGCCGATGTCGTTCGCGCTCACTTCGGCTCCCGTGACGCTGTGGCGGGCCCTGAGCCTTAGGCCGGATACCGTTCTGTCTATCGAGCCGACCCTGTTTGCGGCTCCGTTCGTGCTGCTTTCGGCTTGGCTCGCCGGCGCGCGCACCGTGCTCCATGTCCAGGATCTCGAGGTGGACGCGGCCTTTGCCGTCGGGCACCTCGGCGGGGCAGGGGGGCTGAAGCGCCTCGCTGCCGCCTTCGAGCGGTTCTGCCTGTCGCGGTTCGACACCATCGTCACGATCTCCCAGCGCATGGCGGAGAAGATCGCCGAGAAGGGCATTCCCGAGGAGCGCATTGCGTTGGTGCGCAACTGGGTGGATCTCGGTCACATCCGCCCGTCGCCGACGGATCTTGCCTATCGCGAGGAACTGGGCCTGCCGCGTGATGCCTTCGTGGCGCTCTACTCCGGCAACGTCGGACCCAAGCAGGGGCTCGACGTGGTGGTCGAGGCGGCGCGGCTGCTGGCGGACCGGAACGACATCATCTTCGCCATCGCTGGCGAGGGGCCTTCCCTGGAGGGCTTGCGGCGTCAGGCCGCGGACCTCCCCAATGTGCGTTTCCTGCCCTTCCAGCCCTATGCACGCCTGTCGCAGTTCCTGAGCGTGTGCGACCTGCATCTTCTGCCTCAGCAAGCGAGCGCGGCGGATCTGGTGCTGCCGTCCAAGCTCGGCGGCATGCTGGCGAGCGGGCGGCCGATCCTGGTCACCGCGGAGCCCGGCACCGAACTGGCAGACTTCCTCGCTGGGGCCGCGACCCTCGTGAGCCCGGGAGACGCCGGGGCGATGGCCGATGCCGTGCGGCGCCATCAGTCGGGCAGCCTGCCCGACACGAGCGTGCGGTGTGGTCAGCTTGCCGCGACATTGTCCGAACAGAGCGCGATGGATAAACTCGAAGACCTGTTGATGCCGGCAGGAACCGGCGATCGTCAACGTGATGCCCGTAGCGAACGGGATAGCCCGCAACGCAGCCCGCACAGCGCGTGAAGCAGCCGTGCTGCTGCACGTGCGGGGCCAAGACAGGTTGCGTGATTTCGGCCGGTGCACGGCCCTACGGTTGCATTAAGGCATCGCGCGTTGCCATGCCTCGGTTTGGGACACTTTCGGGGTAGGTGTGTGATAATATTGGATGTTGTGTCTCGTTTCGTAAGTGGTGCTTGTCTCGGCTCCATGCAGGGCGTTGCAATCATCTACTGAGTGTTCTGCACCGACGGTAAGGATGGAAGGAAAATAATGAGCGCCTTTTTGCGGACGTCCTATTGGCTCGTGCTGATAGCCGGCGCGATCGCCCAGGCGTTCCTGGGGGCGGATCCGGTCGTCCTTGGCGTTATGGTGGTCATATGCTGCTTCGAGCCGGCCATCGTTCGCGGCCAGCCGATGCGCTCGTCCGACGTCATGATGCTCGGACTGATCATGTATTCCGGGTACTTTCCCATCCTCATCAAGACTGCGCTTGGACAGGCCGTTGACGAAAATCTCACCGATCCGGTCAATTCAAGCATCGTGCATTTCCTGGGATTTGCCTCGGTTTTTGTCGGATATCTGCTTTCGTATCGGTTTACTGCGGTTTCCCCCTTCATATCCAACTTGGCGGCCGTGCTGACGGACGACAAGAAGTTGAAGGCGTGTGCGGTCGTCTGTTTCCCGATCGGTGCGGCCGTCACTGTCGCGCATATCATCTTGCGGCCGGCCGCCTCGCAGGTCTCGGTTGATGCGGGCGACTCCGTTGGCTTTCTCGGGAATTTCTCGTTTATCGCGAACTTCGCCCTTATCTGCCAGGCCGCCTACGCCTTCGGTCTGGGCGGAGGCCGGCGTCGAGGCATGGTATTTTTAAGCTTCATGTTGCTCACCTTCATGGTTTTGTCTGTGTTGGGTAACGTGAAATACATCTTTGTTTCTTGTATATTGTCGATTATTTTCATAATTATATTTTCGCGCCATACCGTAAATGTCGCGAAAGAGGCGGTCGTCGGAGCGATTATATTCTTCGTTCTCGCCTTTTATATTTCTCCTATCATCCATCTGTCGAGAGATGCGTCTACCACGCAGACGATCAGTGAACGCGTTGAGCTCGCGCTGGGCTGGCTGGATCGCGTGGACTACAATCCGTTCGAGCTGCAGGAGAGGGCGGAAGCGAAGCTGGCCGTGTATGGCTCCTTCCGCGATCCGTCACTGAACTATCTGTTTCCGAGCACGGCCAATCTGGATCGCTTCTGCATCATCCAGCCGGTGGATCAGGTCGTCTCCCGCTCCGAGTTTTTCGGCATCCAGGGCTTTGAATCCTTCCAGGGCCTGGCGTCGTCGATCCTGCCCTCCTTCCTCGTGGACAAGCTCGCCGCATCCAGCCCGGATTTCATCGCGTGGTATTACGGAATAAGAACTCCGGGCGTGGTCGGGCGCCCCGTCATCGGACTGACGGCGAGTTCTTTTGCCGTCGGGGGATATCCGGCTGCGATATTCCTGCCCGGGTTGATCATGTTCGGCGCCTTCTACCTGGTCAATCGCTTCTCCGGGCCGTTGAAGGGCAACGTCGTCGGCGTCTTCATGCTGGGTGTGTGCCTGGGCCTCATCGAGAAGGAGGCGGCTGAGATCATCGCCTTTTTTGCCCGTCAGTTTTTGATCGTGCTGGCATTTCTGTTCATCGTCCGGCAAGCGCTGGGCCTTGTGACGGCGCAGTCCGTGTCTGCAATGCCCATCCGGGTCTCCTTGAAACGCTGAGGGCGGTGCGGTGGCCTTTGGATCGGCAAAGCCGGGGATGGCGAGGAACGCTCAGATGTCGCTGATGAACCGGCGCGCTGCCTTGGCTCTGTTGGGTGCTGGGGGGGTCCATCTCGGCCTCCGTCCGAGCCCAGCCGCTGCGTCGGATGAAATGGCGGAATGGGGCGGCATCGATCAATGGGGACCGCGCTTCCGCTGGGACGAGACCGCCGGGCTGCTGATCACCAAGGGCGGGGGACCGGGCTACGCCACCCGCACGACCAGCGCGATGATGGTCCATCCGACCCGCGAAAGCGCGACCTATGCCGTCGCGCTCGCGGACTACGGGCATCCGCGCGCGGTGGAGCGGATCAACCGGATCGTGATGCGGCTCGCCGACGAGCAGGATACCAATCCCTTCAGCCTGACGTTCGGCACGTGGCCCTGGTATGTCGAGGAACCGCTCTCGGAAATGCGGCCCCCCGACCTCAACTGGGCCAATTTCATCGGAGCGCGGCTGTGCGAGCTGCTGTGGGACCACGGCGGGCTGCTCACCCCTGAAGCTCGCTCCAAGGCGAATTTCGTCCTGCTCAACGCCTGTGCGTCCATCATGCGGCGGAACGTTGGCCTCGACTATACCAACGTCGCGGTGATGGCGATCCGGGTGACCGGTATGGCAGGGCACCTGCTGAATATGCCGGAACTGACCAGCTATGCCGTCACGCAGATGCAGCGCTTCAGTGCCTATACGCGGCAGCAGGGCGGCCTGACTGAATACAACAGCCCAGTCTACACGGTCCTTGCGCTGACGGAGCTGGAGGCGATCGTCTACTACCTTTCTGACGAGCGGATCCATCGCGACGCGTCCGCCCTTTGGCGCGAAACGTGGGAAACCGTCGCCTTCCATTTCCATCCACCGACTCAACAGTGGGCCGGGCCGCACAGCCGGGCCTATATGGACCTTCTCGCCACCGAGGGCTGGCCCATGGTGGAGGAACGGATCGGGCGCGATGTCCCCGCGCGGTTGCGCGCATTGCAGCGCCCCCCCAAATACTCGATCCCCTGCCCGGAGGATTTGAAGGTCTATTTCACCGATGCGGCGCCGCTCCCCCGCACCGTGCGAGAGCGCTACCGTCGCTTCGCCGACAATGGCGACGAGATCTGGGGCACCACATGGCTGGCGCCGGAAGCCTGCCTCGGCAGCGCATCCATCGCCATGTGCTGGGCGCAGGCCCACCCGGTGATCGGATATTGGAAGGGCGGCGCCAAGCCAGTCGTCTTCCGCGCCCGGGTCATGAAGGACAAGTTCGATTTCGCCTCCTTCGGCATGCGCGCGGCCCAGAGCGAAGGCCGGGTGCTCGTGGCGGCCTATCCGCTCGTCGACGCTGGTGATCGATTTCCCAACATGTTCCGGTCGAAGGACGGATACGAGGGCTCCGAGCTGCGGTTCCGCTTCACCGTGCAGGGGGCAGGGGCCCAGGCGCGGCGGATCGCCGACGACAAGATCGAGCTGAGCGCCGGCGGTTGGAAGGCCGTGGTCTCCACCGGACCTTGTCGCTATGACGGGCGCGATGTCACCGGCCAGTGGACCGCCCGAACCGAGGGAGATATCGCCCTCGCCGAAGTGCCGGTGCCGCTTGCGGGGCGGATCAAGCCCGAAGAGCTTAAGGATACGCTGTTTTCTGCGGGGGTGTCCGTCGTGCCGGTCGCCGAGGTCGCCAATCCGCCGGCCGTTACGGTCGGCGAGGCGCACGACGCGCGGGTGGCTTCCAAATCGCTGAGCTGGGGGGATTTGCGGCTGGTCTCGCCTGCCGTTCCGGTATCGAGATGATCCGTCCCGACCGCCGAATGCAGATCGGGATTGCATCTTCTGAAATGGTTCTAATCGCCGTGAGGAGGCGAGATGTCCGTTATTGATCAATTCGCGGGCGTGCGTGTGCTGTGTCTCGGTGACGTCATGCTTGATCGCTTCGTCATGGGGGCCGCGCGCCGCATTTCGCCGGAAAGCCCGGTGCCGGTGCTGTCGGTGACAGGCAGCACCACCATCGCCGGCGGCTCGGCAAACGTGGCGCGTAACATCGCCTCCCTGGGGGGGCGGTGCACGCTGGTCGGCGTCATCGGGGCTGATTCCTGCGGCGCGGAACTCAAGCGCATCCTCGATGAGACGCCGGGTGTCGCGTCGACCTTCGTGGAGGTGCCGCAACGTCCCACCACCGAGAAGATCCGCTTCGTCGCCCAGGGCCAGCACATGCTGCGCTCGGATAGCGAGGACAATTCGCCCGTCGCGCCGGACGTGGAGGAGGCGATCGTCGCCCGGATCGCAGCGGCGCTGCCGGAGCACGATGTGGTGGTGCTCTCGGACTACGCGAAGGGCGTCCTGACGACGGACGTGATCCGGCGGGTGGTCGAGTTGGCGACACGGCGCGGGGCCCCCGTCATTGTCGATCCCAAGAGTTCGGACCTGGCGCGCTATGACGGGGCGACCCTGGTCACGCCCAATCTGCACGAGACTTACCTTGCGACCGGCATCCAGGGGGACGACGATGCGTCGGCCGTGGCGGCGGCCCGCAAAGTGCTGGCCGGCACCACGATCGGGGCGGTCCTCGTGACCCGCTCGGAAAAGGGCATGACGCTGGTGCAGCGCACCGCCGAGCCAGTCCACATCCCCACGGCCGCCCGCGAGGTGGCCGACGTGGTGGGTGCCGGCGATACAGTCATCGCGGCCCTCTCGCTGGTGGTCGGTGCCGGCGGGGACCTGCAGGAAGCGGCCTATATCGCGAATGCCGCTGCCGGCGTGGTGGTGGGCAAGCGCGGCACTGCCACCGTCTCGCGCGATGAACTCCTCGCCGAGCTGGACCGGCAGAGCTACACGGACGGGAACCCGTCCTCAGCCAAGGTCGTCTCGCGCGCGGAGGCGGCGGCGCAGGTCGCGGCCTGGCAGCGCCACGGGCTGGCGGTTGGCTTCACCAATGGCTGCTTCGACATCGTCCATGTGGGGCATGTGGGCATCATCGAATTCTCCCGGGCCCATTGCGACCGCCTCGTGGTCGCTGTGAATTCGGACGCTTCGGTGAAGCGGCTCAAGGGGCCGAGCCGCCCGGTCAACGGCGAAATGGATCGGGCGCAGGTGATTGCGGCCCTCGGAGCCGTCGACCTGGTGGTGGTGTTCGACGAGGACACGCCCAAGGAGATCATCGAGGAACTCCAGCCGGATGTTCTCGTGAAGGGGGCAGACTATCAGGTCTCCGAGATTGTCGGCGCCGACAGCGTGCTCGCGCGAGGAGGCCGGGTGCTGCGCTTCGAGCTCGTTCCCGGGCGCAGCACCACCAAGGTCATCAGCCGCATGACCGAGGGCGTCAGCGCCTGAACGGCTCATTCCCGCTCGGCCCGCCGGTTCGCCGCGCGGGCCGGCGCCTTCCCCCTTCCGCCCGCGACATCGGCATCTCGCTCGCCGCCCGGCTCAAGTGGCCGCCTCAATTCTCGACAGGGTCACGTCTTCGATGAAGCGCCTGATCATCTACCGGCTCGGAAGTCTCGGCGACACCATCATCGCCTTACCCTTCTTCCGGCGTGTCGCCGAACTCTATCCCGACCACGAGCGCATCGTGCTGACCAATGTGCCGGTCTCGTCCAAGGCGGCCCCGCTGCTGTCGGTTCTGGGGACCGAAATCGTGCATGGCGCGCTGTCCTATCCGGTGGGCACGCGCAGCCCGGCCGCCTTGTGGGACTTGCGCCGTCGGCTGATGGCACTCGGCGCGGATACAATGATCTACATGATGCCTTCACGCGGGGTCGTGAACGTCTACCGAGACCTGCTGTTCTTCAAGCTGTGTGGCTTCCGCAGCATCATCGGGGTTCCCTACACTCGCGACCTCGACACCTGCCGCATCTCCCCGCAGACCGGTGAGGAGGAGCCGGAATGCGAGCGCGTCGGCCGCGCGCTCGCAGCGCTCGGTCCGGTGGATCTGCACGATCCCGCCAATTGGGATCTGGCGCTGTCGCCCGCCGAGCTCGCCGCGGGCCGCGGGATCGTGGCGCCCATCGCAGGCGTGCCATCCATCGCGATCAATATGGGCGGCAAGGCGGCGCAGAAGGACTGGGGCGTCGACAATTGGCGCAGCCTGCTCGGCGCGATCAGCCAGAAGCATCCAGGACATGGTTTGCTGGTGGTGGGGGCCGCCGAGGACTCGGCGCGCGTGGACGCGATACGCGACGTCTGGCGCGGGCCGCTGATCGACGCCTGCGGCGCTCTCGCTCCCCGTGAATCGGCGGCGGCGATGCAGACCGCGCAGCTTTTCATCGGGCACGATTCAGGGCCGCTGCACCTTGCCTCCGCGGCCGGCGTGCCCTGTATCGGGCTGTTCGGCGATTTCAACCGGCCGCGCAAGTGGCATCCCTATGTGGGCCGGAACCGCACGATCCATGACATGCGGGGGGTGAGGGCGATCACCGTCGATCAGGTGGTTGCTGCGGTGGCGGAGCAAATTGGCTGATGCACCAGACTTCGCACTTCCGGTCCCCAGCGTCTTTCCCGGTGCCGAGCGGCTGCGGGAGGCTCTTTCAGGCATGAGCCGTATTCTGTCGTTCCGGCGGGTCGGGCTGACCTTCTCCGCCCAGATCTACAACCAGATTGTGATACTCGGCGTGCAACTGGTGCAGGTGCCGTTCCTGCTCGCTGCATGGGGTTCCGAGCGTTACGGCGGCTGGCTCGTGCTTTACGCGGTGCCAAGCTACCTGACGCTGACCGACCTCGGTTTCACCTCGGTTGCCAAGAACCAGATGGTGATCCACGCGGCGAAAGCGGACCGAACCGGCGTGCTGCGCGTGTACCACAGCGTGTTCGCCCTTCTGCTGGTGGCGACGGCCGTCATTCTCGGCGCCTGCATTCTGGGCGTGGAATCGGTCTCGCTCACGACGACTTTCGCCCTTGGGCCGCTGAGCGAGAGTGAGGCGAAGCAGACCATCCTGTTCCTCGTCGGGAGTGTGGTCTGCTACCAGTTCCTGCTGCTGTTGGGCTCTGGCGTGCGCGCCAGCGGCAGGCCGGCTGCCGAAGTTATCGCGGCAGCGACGGCGCGCCTGCTCGAGGGCGTCGCGACCGTGGCGGTCGCGCTGGTGACGACGCGTGTGGAACTGGCGGCACTCGCCGTGCTGATCACGCGGATCGGAATGGTCATTGGCGTGTGGACATGGCTCAGGATCGTCGCGCCGGAAATCCGGCTTGGCCTGAAGAACGCACGCTTGGACGAGATCCGGCGCATGGCGAATCCCTCCTTCAGCTACATGCTGCTCGGGCTCGCGCAGGCCATTGCCATCCAGGGACCTATCGTTCTCCTCGGCGCGCTGGCGACCACGCAGGAGACCGTGCTCTTTTCCACCTCGCGCACGCTGGCGCGCATGGGCACGTCTGCGGCGAACCTCGTCAACTTTTCCTTCGCGCCGGAGTATTCGCGCATGCACGGCGAGGGCAACCGATCCGCCTTCGCCCGCCTGCGCAAGATTCACGTGCTCATCGGCTTGGTGGGCATTCCCGCCTACGGCATCGGGCTGTGGGCGCTCGGCCCCTTCATCATGGCGCTGTGGACCCACGGCCATGTGGCCGTGGTCTATCCTTTCTTTGCGCTGATGAACGGGGCTGTGGCGGCAGAAATGCTGTGGGGCTGCCTGTTCACGCCCATCGCCGCCATCAACCGCCATGTGCGGCTGTCCTACATCTTTGTCGGCTTGACGATGGTTTGCGCGGTGCTGGCCTACAGCTGGGCCGTGTCGTGGGGCGCGACCGGGGTGGCCGCAGCCTTGTTGCTGTTGCATGTCGCCATGTCGGTGCTCGTGTTGCTGCTGCGGCCGCGGGGATGAATGCGTGCCTCATGACGCGGCCTTTGCACGGGTGCGGCGGCGATGGGGATATCGGGATTGCCGGCAGCCGCGTCGTGCGCGGCGCCGGCTCCAAACACGAGGGGTCGGGGGCTCCATGAAAAAGCGGCTGAGAATCATCGCGGGAGTCAATCCGAGCGAGGGCGGCCCCATCGAGGGCATCCGGCAGCAGGCTCCGTTCCACGCGGCGGCGGGCATCGAGGAGCATGTGGTGTCCCTCGACCCGCCGGATGCGCCATGGGTGCAGAACTTCCCCCTCACCGTGTTCGGCCTCGGCGAGCCCCTTGGTTCAGTGCCGGAATGGAAGCGGCGCCTGCCCTGGCGCCGGTACGGCTATCGCCCCGCACTGCTGCCGTGGCTGAAGGCCCATGTGCGGGACTATGACGTGGTGACGGTCCATGGGCTGTGGAACTACTCCACCATGGCGGCACGCTTGGCGCTCGTCGGCTCGGGCGTTCCCTATCTGGCCCAGACGCACGGCATGCTCGACCCGTGGTTCAAGCACAATTTCCCGGTCAAGGCCGCGGGCAAGCAGGCGTTCTGGCTGTTCAACGAGGGCCCGCTCCTGAACAATGCGGGCTTCGTGCTGTTCACCACCGAGGAGGAGAAGATCCTCGCCCGCGAGTCGTTCGGTCCCTATCGGGTGAACGAGCGCGTGATCGCCTATGGCACGTCCGACCCTGGCCCGTTCAAGCCCGAGCACGCGGAGGCCTTCCGCGCGGCGGCACCGGGGCTGAAGAAGCCCTATCTCCTGTTCCTCAGCCGGGTTCACCCGAAGAAGGGTTGCGACCTGCTCATCGATGCCTTCGCGGATGTCTGCCGCGACCGTGACGACCTGGATCTCGTCATGGCGGGGCCGGCCTCGGACGAGTATCTCGCCGAGTTGAAGGCCCAGGCCGCGCAGAAGGGCATTGGTGACCGGATCCACTGGCCCGGCCTGCTACGGGGGGATGCCAAGTGGGGTGCGTTCCATCAGGCGGAGGCATTCGTGATGCCCTCCCATCAGGAGAATTTCGGCATCGTCGTCGCCGAGGCGATGGCTTGCTCGAGGCCGGTGCTCATCACCAACAAGGTGAACATCTGGCGCGAAGTCACCGCCAGTGGCGGCGGCCTCGCGGAAAACGACGATCTGGCAGGCACCGCCCGTTGCCTTGCCGCATTTCTTGAGATGCCGCCCGAGGCCCGCGCCCTCATGGGCGCCCGCGCGCGGGAGGCATTCCTGCGGCATTTCCAGGTCAGTCAGTCAGCCAAGGATGTCAACGCGGCGTGCCTCGACGCCATCGCCGGCCGCACCTGAGGTCCCGGAGCTGGCCTACTGCCGCAGAATGCCGACAGCATTCCCCGCCTTCGTGAAACGGGGACTGCTCATTTCGAGGCCCGGTCAGGCCTTGCGACGGGTCGTCGCGCCGCCAAACCCGACCACCGCCAGCCCCAGCGCGATCAGCGCATTCCACCCCGCCATGGACAGCCCGAACATCCGCCACGCCGCTTCGTCGCAGCGGGGCACGCGGGCGCCCTTGAGGGCGGAGAGGACATTGGTCGTCGCCACCGGGGCGCCGGTGCAGGCCGTGGGGCCGGTCCAGAACTGCCACTCGATGCCGGCGTGGTAGATCGCCAGACCGGCGTTCGCCAGCATGGCCGCACCCAGCAGGGCGAGCAGTACCCGCGCCGGTCCGGACCGGCCGGTTCGGGCGAGGAAGAAGGCAATCAGTCCCAAGGGAATAGCGGCATAATAGGCGATGCGCTGGTCGAGGCAGAGGGGGCAGGGCGCCAGCCCCACGACCAGCTGGAAATACCAGGCAGCGCTGAGGGCCATGACAGAGCCCGCCACCAGCAGCAGGGACGCGGTTTCCTTCGTGGTCGGATACAAGGCAGGCTCCGTTCTCGGTCGGCGGCAAGGTCCCGCGATAGCTTGGGCGAGGCGTCATTGTCCATGCGCTGTGCGTTGATTGACGCTCATGTGACCGGGCATGACGCAAGGTTCGATGGTGCGCCCCTACCTTGGAAATATTCTTACTCACCCCCTCCCGTATGGCGCTGCTGTGCAGCATGGGGTATAAATTTGCTAGTCGTCTTCGGAGGCATTCGCATTGCGTTTCCCTCGGCGGCGCATATTTTGGTTTTAGCTACGAAGATTGCAGCCGAAATGACCGAGATGCCCCGCGCCCGTACCACCTTCAGCACCTCCTTCTCCCAGGGCGGTGACATGCAGGTTGAACCGATCCTTCCCGTTGCACAGCTTCGGGATGTGAATACGGCGCGTCGCACCGGCTGCCCCTTCCATGACGTCCGCGAGATGCTGAAGGAAGTCGGCTTGCGGCCGACCCGCCAGCGTCTGGCACTCGGCTGGCTGCTGTTCGCCAAAGGCGACCGGCATGTGACGGCTGAAATCCTGCATGAGGAAGCCATCAAGGCGCGCTTCCCTGTCTCGCTCGCCACCGTCTACAACACGCTGCACCAGTTCACGGAAGTGAGCCTGCTGCGCGAGGTGGCGGTGGATGGCTCGAAGACCTATTTCGACACCAACGCCTCCGACCACCACCATTTCTTCGTCGAGGGCCAGAACGACCTCGTGGATATCCCGGCCGCGGACGTGGCTGTGAACCTGCTGCCCGAGCCGCCGGAAGGTTATGAGGTCGCCCGCGTTGACGTGGTCGTCCGCCTGCGCCGCAAGGGCACGAATCGCGCCTGATTCGCTTCTCTATCGCTGAGGGTCAGGCCGGGCATGTCCCGGCCTTTTTTGCGTCCGGACGCCGGCTCAGATGGTGCGCAGCGGCTTTTCCAGTACCGCCAGCACGCGGGGCAGTTCGTGGCCGCGCTTCAGGATGAGGCCAGTCTGCGAGACCACGCTGTAGATGCCCTGCTTGCGGGCGAGTCGGGGGTCCTTCTCGATGCGGTAGAGAGGGACGTCCATGGCGCGGCGAAAGATGCTGAACACGGCCTTGTCGCGTTGGAAATCAATGGCGTAGTCGCGCCATTCCCCCTGGGCGACCATGCGGCCGTAGAGGTCGAGAATCCGGTCCAGCTCGCGGCGGTCGAAGGTGACGCGGAGGGGAGCGGGGGACGGCGTGGAGGGCTGGACCGGCGAGGCGCCGCGCCGCTGCAGGACTATGGGTTCGATGTCTCCCATCGGGCCTCCTTGTCCTTGTCTGGCATCACTTTCCGGCGGGGCTGCCGGGGTTCGGGACGCTTGCATTCCTTCATGATCCCTCCACCGGCGACCCCTTTCAAGGGCAATCCGTAGCCGGCTGCTCCCGATCGCTGGACGGCATCCGGATACCCATCACGCCAACGTCAATGGAATCACAGTGTCGCCGGAATTCGGCCAATCGCGTGCCGCGGCCGGGCGCGATCTTTCTTCGCGTAGCAGGGCCGGTTCGTGAAGCGCTCCGGTCTATCCCAGCCCCCCAGCCCCCCGGGGTGCATCCGAACCGGCCACTGCTACGCACCGACTTCAGACCCCCGATGTAGGCCATCCCCCGCGGATGGCCTTTTTTTTGGCCGACGCGGCGACGCGGTTCGTGTGTCGAATCGACACTCGAGTCAGGAGCAGTTCAGGGGGGTAAAAGGGGCCGTTCAGGCCGGTTCGACGGCAGTTCGGTCCAATGCCGGTTCAGTCGAGCGGGAAGAGGGTCGCGCCGACGATCTGACCGGGCGTGGCCGGGGTGCCGGTCTGCACCATCACCGCCACCGCATCCATGCCATCGCGATGGATGTCCTTCAGCGGCACCCGGAAGGTACGGGCGTCGCCCTGCCAGCGGGCCACCCGGGTCCAGCCGCGCACCACATTGGCGTAGGTGACGTTGCGTCCACCGTTCTCGCCGCGGCCGATGGAGACCGACTGGGTGCGGGCGACGGGGCAGGCCCACAGCTCGGCACCATCCTCGATGGCGAGGGGCTGGGGCAGGGTGATCTCAATGGCATCGCCGTCCCGCTTCACCTCCACCGGGAGGGAGAGGCCGCCGGAGGCGCGGGCGGTCATGACGGCGCGCTGCACGGCGGCGCGGTCGCTGCCCTTGGCGGCGATCTGGCCGTCGATGACCATCTGGGGGGTGTAGATCTTCTTGTCCGGCCGCTGCTCGGCATAGGCCTTCTGGCGCAGGGAATGGCCGTGGAGGGCGAGGGTGTCCTTCCAGCCCACATAGTCCCAGTAATCCACCGAGAGGGTGAGCGCGAGCACCTGCGGATCCTTGGCGAGATCGTTCAGCAGCGCGTCGGCGGGTGGGCAGGAGGCGCAGCCCTGGCTCGTGAACAGCTCCACCACCACCTTCGGCTGGCTCTGCGCCAGCGCCGGCGAAGCGGCGAGGGCGAGGACAAGCGTGAGGGTGGAGCGGTTCAACATCATGGAGCGCAATGCGTTGTTGGAATGTGTCTCCGCAATAGCGGACGGCGGCACCGCACTCCAGTCACAAAGGGGTGCGGGGCGGTATCTTTGAGCCGCTCCAGACGCGCAAACGCCGGCCCGACAGGCATCGGGCCGGCGTTCATCACGGTTCCGTCAGCACCCTGGCGGGCGCCGCAAAATCAGGCCGAAAGATCAGGCCGCGAGCGAGCGCAGCACGTAGGGCAGGATGCCGCCGTTGCGGAAGTAATCGAGCTCGTCCAGCGTATCGATACGGCAGATCAGCTCGACATTCTTCACGGTGCCGTCGGCGAACTTGATCTCGGCGGTGAGCGTCTGGCGGGGCTTGAGGTCGCCCTCGATGCCCTTGAGGGTGACAACCTCGTCGCCCTTGATGCCGAGGCTCTGCCAGCTCTCGCCGTCCTTGAACACCAGCGGCACGATGCCCATGCCGACCAGGTTCGAGCGGTGGATGCGCTCGAAGGACTGGGCCACCACGGCGCGCACGCCGAGCAGCTTGGTGCCCTTCGCCGCCCAGTCGCGGGAGGAGCCGGTGCCGTATTCCTTGCCGGCGAACACCACCAGCGGCACGCCTTCGGCGCGGTACTTCATGGCCGCGTCGTAGATGGGAAGCTGGGCGCCGTCCGGATAGTGGATGGTCACGCCGCCTTCCACGCCCGGCACCATCTGGTTCTTGATGCGGATGTTGGCGAAGGTGCCGCGCATCATCACTTCATGGTTGCCGCGGCGGGTGCCGTATTGGTTGAAGTCCACGGGGCGCACCTGATGGTCGATCAGGTACTGGCCCGCCGGGGACGCCTGCTTGATGGAGCCGGCCGGCGAGATGTGGTCGGTGGTGATGCTGTCGAGGAACAGGCCCATGATCCGGGCATCGATGATGTCCTTGACCGGCTCCGGCTCCTTCTGCATCCCGACGAAATAGGGCGGGTTCTGCACGTAGGTGGAGGCATCCTGCCAGGCGTAGGTCTGGCCGGTGGGCACGGCGATCTTCTGCCAGTGCTCGTCGCCCTTGAAGACGTCGGAATACTTTTCCTTGAACATCTTCTTGGTGACGTTCTCGCGGATGTACTGGGCCACTTCCTTGTTGGAGGGCCAGATGTCCTTGAGATAGACCGGGTTGCCGTCCTTGTCCGTGCCGAGGGGCTCGGTGGTCAGGTCGATCTGGAGCGAGCCGGCGATCGCATAGGCGACGACCAGGGGCGGGGAGGCGAGGTAGTTCGCCTTCACGTCCGGGTTCACGCGGCCTTCGAAGTTGCGGTTGCCGGAGATCACGGCGCCGGCCACGAGGTCGTTGGTGTTGATGGCCTCGGAGATGGCTTCCGGCAGCGGGCCGGAATTGCCGATGCAGGTGGTGCAGCCGAAGCCGACCAGGTTGAAGCCGAGCTTGTCGAGGTCGTCCTGCAGGTCGGCGGCCTTGAGATAGCCTTCCACCACCTGCGAGCCGGGCGCCAGCGAGGTCTTCACCCACGGCTTGGAGCGCAGGCCCTTCTTCACGGCCGCCTTGGCGAGGAGGCCGGCGGCGATGAGCACCGAGGGGTTGGAGGTATTGGTGCAGGAGGTGATGGCAGCGATCACCACGTCGCCATGGCCGAGTGTGTAGTCGGCGCCGGAGACGGGCACGCGCCTGGCGGCCTCACCGGGCTTCTTGAACTCGCCTTCCAGCGCGGCCTGGAAGCCGGCCTTGGATTCGGAGAGCAGCACGCGGTCCTGCGGGCGCTTGGGGCCGGCCATGGACGGCAGGACGGTGTCGAGGTCCAGCTCCAGCGTATCGGTGAACACCGGATCCGGGGTGTCCTTCTTGCGCCACATGCCCTGGGCCTTGGAGTACTTCTCCACCAGCTCCACGCGGCTGTCCTTGCGGCCGGTCTCGTCGAGATAGTCGATGGTCTCGCGGTCCACCGGGAAGAAGCCGCAGGTGGCGCCGTATTCCGGGGCCATGTTGGCGATGGTGGCGCGGTCGGCGAGGGAGAGGTGCTCGAGGCCGGGGCCGTAGAACTCGACGAACTTGCCCACCACGCCCTTCTTGCGGAGCATCTGGGTGACGGTGAGCACGAGGTCGGTGGCGGTGATGCCTTCCTTCAGCTTGCCGGAGAGCTTGAAGCCGATCACCTCGGGGATGAGCATGGAGATGGGCTGGCCGAGCATGGCCGCCTCGGCCTCGATGCCGCCCACGCCCCAGCCGAGCACGCCCAGGCCGTTGACCATGGTGGTGTGCGAGTCGGTGCCCACCAGCGTGTCGGGATAGGCCACCTCGACCTTCTTGCCGTTGATCTCTTCCTTGCGGGTCCAGACGGTCTGGGCGAGGTATTCGAGGTTCACCTGATGGCAGATGCCGGTGCCGGGCGGGACGACGCGGAAGTTGTCGAACGCGTTCTGGCCCCACTTCAGGAAGCGGTAGCGCTCCTGGTTCTGCTTGTATTCTTCCTCGACGTTCTTGCCGAACGCCTTGTTGTCACCGAAGAAGTTCACGATCACTGAGTGATCGATGACCAGATCCACGGGAACCAACGGGTTGATGCGCTCGGGATCGCCGCCGAGGGCCACCATGGCGTCACGCATGGCGGCGAGGTCCACCACCGCGGGAACGCCGGTGAAGTCCTGCATCAGCACGCGGGCGGGGCGATAGGCGATTTCCTTTTCCGCCTTGCCGCGGTTGTTCACCCAGTCGGCGACGGAGATCACGTCTTCCTTCGTGACGGAGCGACCATCCTCGAAGCGCAGCAGGTTCTCGAGCAGCACCTTCATGGAGAAGGGAAGCGCGGAAATGCCCGGAAGGCCATTCTTCTCCGCCAGCTCGAGATCGTAATAGACGTACTCTTTGTCGTCTACCGTCAGGGTTGTGCGGCACTTGAAGCTGTCGAGGGAGGTCACGGCTGGAAAACTCCGGTTCGATGATCGACCGAAACAGCACCTCCTTTGACGGTGGAGGTCTTTTCTCCACCACCTTGGACGGCGCGGCTGCGGGCTTTATAGAGCCATTTCAAAGCGCGGTCATGCGATAACAGCGTTGAATGTGCAATGCACCAAAAGGCAGGGGTCGGCAACGCATGACTGTCAAGGCGCTGGTAGGAGATAACCTTTCCTGCCGAAGAGGATTCAAGCTCCTGTTCGAGGGCCTCGCCGTGTCGGCGGCGGCCGGGCGGGCGCTCGTGGTGGTCGGGCCGAACGGGGCCGGCAAGTCCTCTCTGCTGCGCATCCTCGCCGGTCTGCTGGCCCCCACCGCCGGGACGGTCCGCCTGGATGGGGGCGGGGAGAGTGTCGGCGAGCATCTGCATTATCTCGGGCATGAGGATGCGGTGAAGGGCGCGCTCACGGTGGCCGCCAACCTCGCCTTCTGGCGCACCGTACTGGGCGGCGGCGGGCTGGAGGTGGAAGAGGCGCTGGAGGAGGTGGGCCTCGGCGGCCTCGGCCGGCTGCGCGCGCAGGTGCTCTCCGCCGGCCAGAAGCGCCGCCTCGCCATCGCTCGCCTGCTTGTCGCCAAGCGTCCGGTATGGGTGCTGGACGAACCGACCACGGCGCTCGACGTGAAGGCGCAGGCCCGTTTTGCCGCCTTCGGCCGCGCGCACCTCGCCGCCGGCGGCCTCCTCATCGCCGCCACCCACGCGCCGCTCGACCTCGGCGAGACGGACGAACTCCGGCTGGGAGGGGTGGGGTGATGGCTGTTTTATTTCTCGGTCTCGCGCCTCGCGTTCGCTTGCTCGCTCTCGTCGCCTCTGCCCCATTCCTCCCCTCTCCCCTTGCGGGAGACGGGCCGGGGGTGAGGGGGAGGGGCCTTTCCAAGTCCGCCGGCCCTGGCATTCTCGGAGACGCACCCCTCACCCCAGCCCTCTCCCGCAAGGGGAGAGGGAGCACGGCCGGCGCGACGGGATTGCGTCAGCCTCCCGATTTCAGTCATTCCCCGGCCGGAGGCCGCCCATGATCGCCGCCTTCCTTGCCATCGTGCGCCGGGATCTGGCGCTGTCGCTGGGGTCCGGCGGGGGCGCGGGGCTGGGCGTGGTGTTCTTCCTCTCCGTGGTGACGGTGGTGCCGTTCGCGGTGGGGCCTGACCTCGTGCTCCTGGCGCGCATCGGCCCGGCCATCCTGTGGATCGGCGCGCTGCTGGCGAGCCTGATCGGGCTGGAGCGCCTGTTCGCTTCCGATGCGGAGGATGGCTCCCTCGATGCGCTCACCCTTTCCGCGCTGCCGCTGGAACTCACCGCCGCCGCCAAGGGCCTCGCCCACTGGCTCGCCACCGGCCTGCCGCTGGTGCTCGCCGCCCCCGTGCTGGCGCTGATGCTGAATCTGGAGCCGGCCGCCATCGGAGCGGTGGTGCTGACGCTGCTGGTGGGCACGCCGGCCGTGACCTTCCTCGGCCTCATCGGCGCGGCCTTTGCCGGGGCGTTCCGGCGGGGCGGGCTTTTGATCGCGGTGCTGGTGATTCCCCTCACCATCCCGGTGCTGATCTTCGCCGTCTCGGCGACTCAGGCGGCGGTGGTCGGGCCGGTGCCGTTCGGCACGCCGTTCCGCGTGCTGGCGGGGCTCGCCCTGTTCGCGCTGGTGCTGGGGCCGGTGGCGGCTGCCGCGGCGCTGCGGGCGGCGCGGGCTTAGGGCCGGCCGCGCGGAGGTTGCGGGATTATTCGGCGGCGGTGGGCGTGGCGGCGAGTTCCGCCTCCAGCTCCGCCACGGCCGCGCGCGTCGCCGCATCGGCGGCCTTCTCGATGGCACGATAATTGGCGACGACCGCCTGCCCCAGCGCCGTGAGCGCCGTGCCGCCGCCGTGCTTGCCGCCGGAGCGGGCGGAAACGAGCGGGGCGGGGAAGAGCGTGTTCAGCTCCTCCACCAGCTCCCACGCCCGGCGATAGGACATGTCCATCTCGCGCCCCGCCGCCGAGATGGAGCCGAGCGCCTCGATCTTCTCCAGAAGCTCGATCTTGCCGGGGCCGAGCCGGCCTCCGGGAGCAAGGTCGATTCTCACGCTCAGCGACGCCATGGAACCTCACACACGCAATCGCGCATCGGAACGCCCGGCGCTGCGCTGTATCCGCCGCGCGCAGCTTATCAAACCGGACGGCGCCTTGTCGTTATTCCCTTCGATATATAAGATCGACTCGCAGAACAGGAAGGGCACACACATGTTCATGCGCCAGCTCGAATATCTGGTGGCGGTGGCGCGCGAGGGGCATTTCGGGCGGGCGGCGGAGGCCTGCCGGGTGTCGCAGCCGGGCCTGTCCGCCGGCATCCGCAAGCTGGAGGAGGAGCTGGGCCTGCCGCTGGTCATCCGCTCCCACCGCTTCCTCGGGCTGACGCTGGAGGGCGAGAGGGTGCTCGCCTGGGCGCAGCGCATGGTGGCGGACTATAACGGCATGCGGCAGGACCTCTCGGATGCCGCCACCGGCCTGTCCGGCACGCTGCGCATCGGCGCCATTCCCGCCGCCATCCCCGCCTTGCCCGCGCTGGTGAACGGCTTCTGCGCCCGCTATCCTAATGTGCGGGTGCAACTGCTGTCGCTCGCCTCCACCGCCATCCAGCGCGGGCTCGACACGCTCGATATCGATGCCGGCGTCACCTATTCCGAGAACGAGCCGCTGACCCGCGTGCGCTCCCTGCCGCTCTATGACGAGACCTATGTCTTCGTCGCCGCCGCCGGCGCCTTCTCCGGACGCAATTCCATCGGCTGGTCGGAGGCGGCGGCGCATCCTTTGTGCCTGCTCACCAGCGACATGCAGAACCGGCGCATCGTGGACCGCATCCTCGCCGAGGCGGGAGTCGCCTCCAATCCCCGCATCGAGGCGAACAGCTTCCTCGGCGTGTGGTCGCTGGTGCGCTCCGGCGCGTGGTCCGGCATCGTGCCCCACACCTATCTCGAAACCTTCGACGCGCCGGACCATCTCGTCGCCGTGCCGCTGGTGGACCCGGTGCACAGCCAGAGCGTCGGTGTCGTGACCTCGGACCGCGACCCGCAATCGCCGCTGGCCGGCGCCTTCATGCGCCACGCGGCGCGCCGGATGGGCGAGAGCGTCGCCCGTCCGCCGGCCCTCACCGCCTGCGCCTGAGGGGGCTTATCGCAGGCGGCTATCAATCGTTGCCGCCAAACGATTGGACCGGCCGCCGCCCCCGTCCTTAACTCGCAAAAGCCGGACGCGACCTGCGCCGGCCTCAAGATGGAAGCGCGGCGCGGTGGCCTCAGGCCGCCCCGCGGATCGTCCCAAATGCGTCCCGTTCCCACCGGCGCCGGCCTCCCCACCCGGCGATCGCGGACGCGCGCCTCCATCGCCTCAAGGAGGAAACCATGGCCAAGGTTCTCTGCGTTCTCTACGACGATCCCATCGGCGGCCTGCCGAAGACCTATGCCCGCGACGACCTGCCGAAGATCGATCATTATCCCGGCGGCCAGACCCTGCCGACGCCGAAGGCCATCGACTTCATCCCCGGCACCATGCTCGGCAGCGTCTCCGGCGAACTGGGGCTGCGCAAATATCTCGAAGCCAACGGTCACACGCTGGTCGTCACCGCCGACAAGGACGGCCCGGATTCGGTGTTCGAGCGCGAGCTGGTGGATGCGGACATCGTCATCTCCCAGCCGTTCTGGCCGGCCTATCTGACGCCCGAGCGATTCGCCAAGGCCAAGAACCTCAAGCTCGCGCTCACCGCCGGCATCGGCTCGGACCATGTGGATCTGCAGTCGGCCATCGACCGGGGCGTCACCGTCGCCGAAGTCACCTATTGCAACTCCATCAGCGTCGCCGAGCACGTGGTGATGATGATCCTCGGCCTGGTGCGCAACTATCTCCCCGCCCATGACTGGGCACGCAAGGGCGGCTGGAACATCGCCGACTGCGTGCAGCACTCCTACGATCTGGAAGCCATGAGCGTCGGCACCGTGGCTGCCGGCCGCATCGGCCTCGCCGTGCTGCGCCGCCTCGCGCCGTTCGACGTGAAGCTGCACTACACCGACCGCCACCGCCTGCCGGAAGCCATCGAGAAGGAGCTGAACCTCACCTTCCACGCCACCCGCGAGGAGATGTACCCCCATTGCGATGTGGTGACGCTGAACTGCCCGCTGCATCCCGAGACCGAGCACATGGTGAACGAGGAGACGCTGAAGCTGTTCAAGCGCGGCGCCTACATCGTCAACACCGCGCGCGGCAAGCTGTGCGACCGCGACGCCATTGCCCGCGCGCTGGAGAGCGGCCGGCTCGCCGGCTATGCCGGCGACGTGTGGTTCCCGCAGCCGGCGCCGGCCGATCACCCCTGGCGCACCATGGCGTGGAACGGCATGACCCCGCACATGTCCGGCACCTCGCTCACCGCCCAGGCCCGCTATGCGGCCGGCACCCGTGAAATCCTCGAATGCTTCTTCGAGGGGCGCCCCATCCGCGACGAATATCTCATTGTTGAGGGCGGCAAACTCGCCGGCGTCGGCGCGCACTCCTATTCCAAGGGCAATGCCACCGGCGGCTCGGAGGAGGCGGCGAAGTTCAAAAAGGCGGGCTGATCCACCGGCGCGGCGGCGGCTCTCCGGGGGCGCCGCCGTGCCATCGCCGTCATCCTCCCGCTTCTCGGGTGCTTGTCCCATGACGTTCCTTTTTTCCGGATCAGGAGCCTCCGGCCAGGGGGCGCCGCTGGCCCGGCGCGCGCTTGACGCCGGCCTTGCCGGGTTCGGGGCCTTTCTGGCGATTCTCCTTCTCGGCCTCGCTCAGGATGGGTCCGGCGTGCTGCTGCTGATCGCGCCCTTCGGCGCAAGCTGCGTCCTCGTCTTCGCGCTCCCCCAAAGCCCGTTGGCGCGGCCGCGCAATGTCGTTGGCGGGCATGTGCTGTCCACGGCCGTTGGCGTTGTCGTGCTGTCCTTTTGCGGCGCGGCGCCGTGGGCGGTGGCCATGGGCGTTGGTGTCGCCATCGCCGTGATGCTGCTGACCGACACCCTGCATCCACCGGCCGGGGCCGATCCCATCGTCGCCATGCTCATGGGGGCGTCCTGGACGTTCGCCCTGATGCCGGTTGCGGTGGGTGCCATGGCCATCGTGCTGCTCGCGACCGGCTTCCACCGATACGTGACGCGGCGTCCCTATCCGATCCGCTGACGGGCCAAAAAATTGGCACCGGGGGCCTTTCGGCTCCCGGTGCCTCCGTTGCGAGATGCCACACGAGAGATGGGAAAACGGGGTCGGAAAAACAAACGGATCAGGTGGGGTCGGTCGCTCGGCAAAAAAGGGGGGATCAGTTGAAGACGGGTGCCGCCTCGCTGGTGCGGCGGATGCTGGCGTGGGCGGCGGCCAGCGTCTGGAGCTGGCGACCGCCAAGGGCAAACGACACCTCGAAGCCGTCGGGCGTGGCGAGGGTGAGGATCAGGGTGGAAGGCTCGGACGCCTGCTCCACCCGCACCATGTGCGCGGGATAGACGAGGCGCAGGCTCTCGTCCTTGTATTGGGCGCGCAGCACCTCGGCCATCATCTTGGGCAGGGTCATCACCAGCGCGCGCAGGCAGTCCGACGGCAGGTTGAGCGACGCGCTGGAGCCGTCCGGCTGGCTGAAGCTCATGCGGAATCGGCTGCCGTCCACCGCGACGTCGAACGACAGGAGATCCTGCCCGATGATGTCATCCTGCTGGAGGCTCTCGTCCGTCATGGCGTCGGTCTTCATGGCGTCGATCCAGCCCCGCTTGTGCAATAGAGCTATATTCGTTCAGATATAGCGCATGTCAAGCGTCAACGGCGCTGACGTTTCGGTGGGGCGGGGACATCCTGATCCGTTCTGGCGCGCCCGATGCCCTCCACCACGATCCGGATCAGGCGCACAATGTCTTTCGCGTCGAACGGTCCGCCGGCCAATGCCGTCAGCATCGCCTGACCGTAGACGCCCAGCAGCACCAGGCTCATGAAGTTGGCGTCCTCATCCGCGCGGATCACGGCCTGGCGCTGACCGAGCAGCAGCACATCCCGAACCAACCCTTGAAAGGACGACCGATCCGCGGGCGGCTCCAGGCGCGGCCGCTCCGCTGGCGCCAGCGCCAGTCGGGCGAGTGAAGGATTGGCGAGGCACCAGTCGGCGCTGTCCAACAGGATCGTCTCCAGCAGGCCCAGCGCATCCTCGCCTGCCGCCATACGGGCGCGATAGCCCTGATCCTGCGCTTCGGCCCGCGCGATCAGGTGGTGCGCGATCTCCTCCTTGGAACCGAACAGGTTGTAGACCGTCTTGCGGGTCAGCCCCGCGCGGGAGGCGATCTCCTCCACCGATGCCGCCGCGAAGCCCTTTTCGCGGAACACGCGGTCAGCGGCATCGAGGATAAGGCCGCGCGACCGGTCGGTTCGCTTGACGCTGGGCATAATTATACTCATGTGTAATTTTATACAGGCGTGTATGCTAATTTGCGCGCGCTTACGCGCCCTCGCAATCGAAAGGTCGCCGCATGACGGCTTTGCAGGCTTTAGGACCGAACCTCTGGATCGCCGACGGGCCGGTCGTCACGGCCGGCGGCGGCTTCCACTATCCCACCCGCATGGCGGTGGTCCGGCTGACGGAAGGATCGCTGTTCATCTGGTCGCCCGTCGCGCTGTCCGATGCGCTGCGGCGCGAGGTCGACGCCCTCGGTCCCGTGCGGTACCTGATCGCTCCGAACACCCTGCACGACCGGTTTCTCGGCGAATGGCAGGCGACCTATCCCGCCGCCCGCATCCATGCCGCCCCAGGGCTTCGCCAACGTCGCCCTGACCTCCATATCGCGGTCGACCTCGGCGAAGAGCCCCCCTCGGACTGGGCTGCCGACATCGACCAGACGCCGATGCATGGCAATCTGATCACCACCGAGGTGCTCTTCTTCCATCGTCCCAGCGCCACGCTCCTCGTCACTGACCTCATCCAGCACTTTGCTCCGACCTGGTTCACCGGCTGGCGTGCCTGGGTCGCCAAGATGGACCTGATGACCGCGCCCGAGCCGCAGGTTCCGAGGAAATTCCGTGTCGCCTTCGTGGACCGCGCCGCCGCCAGAAGGGGGCTTGAACGCATCCTGGAATGGCCGGTCGAGCGCGTGGTGATGGCGCATGCTGATCCCGTCCATGCCGATGGCCGCGCCTTTGTCCGGCGCGCTTTTGGTTGGCTTGCTTGAGCGCGGCTTCCCGTCTTCAGGTCGTGCGCGAGCAGCAGGCGTCATCCCAACCGCCTCCACGCTCACCCTTCCTTTACGATGGCGCGGTCACAATCTCGCCTGCGCTATTGAGGATAAGCCATGGCACACGCTGCCATCGAGAGTTCCGCCGTGACCTCCCTCGCCGCCCCGCTGACCGCGACCGCGACCGCGTCCCATCCCGGCGTCGCGCCGACCATTCTTGTGTTCGATTCGGGGGTGGGCGGGCTGTCCGTCTTCCGCGAGGTGGCCAAGGCCCGGCCGGATGCGCGGCTCGTCTATGCGGCGGATGACGCGGCCTTTCCCTATGGCGCCCTCACTGACGACGTGATGCTGGAGCGTGTCGGCCATGTGGTGGACCGGCTGATCGCGGACGTTTCGCCCGATCTGGTGGTCATCGCGTGCAACACGATTTCCACGCTGGCGCTGCCGAGCCTGCGCGCGCGCCATGCGCTGCCCTTCATCGGCACGGTCCCAGCCATCAAGCCGGCCTGCATGGCCTCCCGCACGAAACGGGTCAGCGTGCTCGCCACCCCCGGCACCGTGCGGCGGGACTATACGGCGGGGCTGGTGCGCGAGTTCGCGCAGGGCTGCGACGTGGCCCTCGTGCCCAGCGACCGGCTCGCCGGCCTCGCCGAGGCAGCCATATCGGGCGATCCGGTGGACGACGAGGACATCGCCGCTGAGATCGCGCCCTGCTTCGTCTCCGCCGGCGGCCGGCGCACCGACACGGTGGTGCTGGCCTGCACCCATTATCCGCTGCTGGTGGACCGCTTCGAGCGCCTCGCGCCGTGGCCCGTCACCTGGATCGATCCCGCGCCCGCCATCGCCCGGCGGGTGACGCAGCTCATCGGCCCGGCCGTGGCGCCGCCCGATACGGCGCCCGTGCGCCTTATCTCCACGCTGCGGCCGTTCGAGCCGGAGCGTGTCACCGCCATCGTCGGCCGCACCGTGGCCGATCCCGAGGTGCTGGCCTCCGCCCGGCCGTTCGCCTCCCCCAGCTGATCCCGCCGAGGAACCATGACCGACGACCGATCCCGCCTCCTCATCGGCCGCCGCGCCTTCACCCTCGGTCTCGCGGGGAGCGCATTTCTGGCAGGTGCCGGGCTTCTCGCCCCGCCCGTCTTCGCCCAGCAGGCGGCGCAGCCCTTTCCCAAATGGGTCGAGACCTTCCGCGCCCGGGCCCGCGCCCGCGGCGTGTCGGATGCCACCTACAACAAGGTGTTCGGCGGCCTGAAGCCGGACACCTCGGTCTATGCGCAGGACCGCAACCAGGAAGAGTTCACCGAGCAGTCCTGGCAATATCTCAACCGCCGCGTCTCCGACTGGCGCATCGCCACCGGCAAGCAGAAGGCGCGGCAATATTCCGGCCTGTTTGATCGAATCGAGCAGGCGTTCGGCGTCGATCGCCGGGTGATGCTCGGCTATTGGGGCATGGAGAGCGCCTATGGCGAGGTGCTCGACAATCCCAAGCACATGAAGCCCATCTTCAATTCGCTGGCGGCGCTGGCGTGGGGCGATGCGCGGCGGCGCAAATACTGGGAGGCGGAGCTTCTCAACGCCCTCGTCATCGTCGAGCGCGGCTGGGGCACGCCGCAGGAGATGACCGGCTCGTGGGCCGGCGCCATGGGCCACACCCAGTGGATGCCCGAGGTGTGGCTCAACATGGGCGTGGATTTCGACGGCGACGGGCGCATCTCGCCCTTCGGCAAGCCGGACGACGCGCTGGCCGGCACCGCCAACTATCTGGTGAAGCGCGGCAAGTACCGGCGCGGCGAGCCGTGGGGCTTCGAGGCGAAGCTGCCCGGCAATTTCAATTCCGACCTCGCCGACAACAAGACGCGCCGCCCGCTCTCCCAGTGGGGCGAACTCGGCCTCACCACCATCGAGGGACAGTCGCTCTCCGCCTATGACGAGCCGGCGCGGCTCTGGCTGCCGGGCGGTCCCGGCGGGCCGGCGCTGCTGCTGCTCCACAATTTCTATGCGGTGCGCTCCTACAACCCCTCGTCCAACTATGCGCTGGCGGTGGTGCATCTGGGCGACCGGGTGATGGGGGAGGGGCCGTTCGTCGCCTCCTGGCCCGGCGGCGAGCGGGCGCTGACGCTGGCGGAGATCCAGGAGATCCAGCAGCGCCTCACGGCGGCGGGCTTCAACACCGGCGGCTCCGACGGGCGCGTGGGCGCCGACACCATGCGGGCGGTGCGCGCCTTCCAGCAGAAGGCGGGAATCACGCCGGCAGACGGCTACGCCTCGCTCACCGTCCTCAACGCACTGCGGCAGGGACGGTAGACGTCGCTGCGAACGTCCTCCCGGGATGGATTGCAGGCCTTCAGTCTCGCTGTCATCCCCCGCCTCGTGCGGGGGATCCACCCTTCCGCCGATCGCGCGTCAGGTTCTGAGCGCCGGCCAAATGGCGAAGTGGATGCCCCGGACAAGCCGGAGCATGACGCACAAAGCGACTCGCCCAAAAGAAAAGGGCACCCGGAGGGTGCCCTGTCCAGTCACGATGAACCTTGGATTGTAAGCCGCGCGGCGCCGTTGTCCAGCGCCGCAGCGCGGATCACTTGATCTTGGTCTCGCGGAACTCGACGTGCTTGCGCACCACCGGGTCGTACTTCTTGAGCACGATCTTGTCGGTCTTGGTGCGGGAATTCTTCTTGGTGACGTAGAACACGCCCGTGTCCGCCGAGGACAGGAGCTTGATCTTGATGGTTGCAGCCTTGGCCATGTCTTGATCCCTGGGTGCCGCGTGCGGCGTGCGACCGTCTGGTTTTTGCAAACCGTGAGGTGGCGAAAAGAAGAACGGACGCGCTGCCGGTCTCCGGCGGCTCGTGGGCGCGGAAACTCTCTCAATGCGCCCCTAATGTCAAGGGTGGGCGACCCTTCCGCTGGATCACGCCTCCCTCCGACCGCGCATCATCAGCCGCACGGCGACGATGGCCGCATAGACGGCCAGCATGGTGGAGATGACGAAGGCGAAGCCATAGGGGTTGTAGAGGTCCATGCCGGCGCCGGCCAGCGGCGGGCCGGCGATGAGGCCCACGGAATAGAGCATCACGAACGCCGCATTGGCCGCTGCGAGGTCCGCGCCATGGAATCGCTCGCCGAGATGGGCGAGGCCGACCGTGTAGAGCGAGCCCACCACGCCCGTGGCGAGGAAGATCATGGCCAGGAACCACGGGCTCGACACCGGCACGAACGGCAAAGTGAAGGCGCCCGCCGCGCCCGCCAGCGAGCAGCAGAGCAGCAGCACCCGCCGGTCCACCTTGTCGCTGATGAGGCCGATGGGGATCTGGAAGGCGACGTTGCCCAGCACCGCCGCCGTCAGCAGCAGCGCCGCGCTGGTCTCGGCGAGGCCGAGGCGCAGGCCGTAGAGCGGCAGGAAGGTCATCACCGCCGTCTCGATGGCGCCGAACACCAGTGCCGCCAGCACCGCCGAGGGCGATCGCCGCACGAAGGTGAGCACGCCGTGATGGCTGTCGTCATGGATGCGGGGGGTGATTCCCCGCGCCAGCAGGATGGGAATGGCGCCCAGCAGCAGCACGACCGCGCCGGCGAGGTAGGGCGCCCAGCCGGAGGCGCCGAGCACGCTGAGCATGGTCGGCCCCAGCGCCGCGCCCAGCGACAGCGCGGTGGCGTAGATGCCCATGATGAGCCCGCGCCGGTTGGGCGGGGCGAGGGCATTGATCCAGAATTCCGAGACCGCGAACAGGATGCACAAGGCCGCGCCGAAGGCGAAGCGCAGCGGGAACCACATGAGGAAGGACGGCGCCGCCTTGAATCCCACGAGGCTCGCCGCGGCGAGCACGATGGCGCCGACCAGCAGCGCGCGCAGCCCGATCTTGCGCACCATGAGCGGCACGAAGGGCGCGGTGAAGATGGTGGCGATGCCGGCCACCGCCGTGTTGATGCCGATCCACTTGCCGGTGACGCCGCGCGATTCCAGCTCCAGCGCCAGCAGGGGAATGGACAGGCTGATGCCGACGCCCACCACCGTGATGGCGGAGATGGCGGCCGCGATGGAGGCCGTCCGGCTCATGTGGCCGAGGGACCCGTGGGGAGCATGCATCGCGTTCGGCTTCAATCCAGGAGGGTGCGGACGAAGCGTCCGCGGACCATGGCGTAGGAGGGCACCGGCAGCCGCGGGCCGAAGCCGGCATCGATGCGGGCGGCCAGTTCCTCAAGCACCACGCGGGTGATGGTGGGAAGCTCCTGCTTCTCCGTCTCCGCGAAGGTCAGCCATGCAAGGTCGATGAGTTCGGACTCCTCGCCCACCAGCCCCTTCACCTCGTCGCAGACGGCCGTGGCGTCGGCGATGAAGAAGCGGGTGTCGAAGCGCCGGGGGCGCCGGGGCGGTGTGATGGCGCGGGCGACGAAGGTGAGGGCGCCAAGATCGGGGAACACCCCGCGCTCCTCGAACGCGCGCCAGTCGTCACCGGGGGATTCGGGGGCGCCGCACTCCTTGGTGCCCACTAGGAGACCGGTTTCCTCATACATCTCACGGATGGCGGCGGCGGCGAGGCCGCGCGCGCGGCCGAGGCTCGGGCGCTGCACGTGGGCCATCAGCCGGCGTTCACTGTCCGGATCGAGGCAGCCATAGACCGGCATGGCCTTGTCGGACTTCTCCAGCCTGCCGCCGGGAAACACGTAGACGCCCGGCAGGAACTTGAGCTTGGGATGCCGCCGGCCCATCAGCACGCGGGGCTTCTTGCCCTTGCTGTCGAGCAGGATGAGGGTGGCGGCGTCGCGCGGGCGCACGTTGGGAGAAGCCTGAAGGCGCTCGGCTTCGGTCAGGCGGGTAGCAAAATCGTTCATGATGCTCAGAGTATCGGACGGACGGCACGGATGACGGGGCGGACGGCACCCTCGGGGGGCGCCTCCCGTTCCTCACTGCCGGAATCGAAGCCGTGCATGCGCAGCGCCCATTGCAGGTTCACCAGCATGCCCTTCAGCGGCGGTAGCAGGGCGAGGCAGAGCACCAGCGTCAGCGGCAGCCAGAGGGAGAGGTGCACCCACAGCTCCGGCCGGTACAATTCCTCCACCAGCACCATCAGCGGCACCACGATGTGGCCCACCACGAAGATCACCGCATAAGGCGGCGCGTCGTCGGCGCGGTGGTGGTACAGCTCCTCGCCGCAGGTGGCGCAGAAGGGCGAGACCTTCAGATAGCTGGAAAACATGCGGCCGGCGCCGCAGGCGGGGCACAGGCCGCGCGCGCCGCGCATCAGGGCACCGGGCACCTCGCGGCGGGGCGGGGGAAGCTCGAACGCGCCGCCGGGCGCGCCCGCGGCCTCGCTGGCCGCCGCCTCTTCGGGCGTCGCCAGCTTCTGGGTCACGGTCATGCCGGTCGGCGTGGTCACGGTCCTGAACCTCTCGGTCGCCCCTGAGGAGCGCGCTTCTCCAACGTTTTATCGGCCGGACGCCTCAGCGCCGGCCGGGTCCCGGCTTGGCCTTGCCAGAGCCGGCCTTTCCGGAACCTGCCTTGCCCGCTTTCGCACGGCCCGGCGCGGATCTCCCCGGCCGGCCCGCGAACCCGGAGGGCGCGCCGCGGCGCTGGGGGCCACCCCCGCGCGGGCCCTTTACATAGGAGCCTTCGCTCAGAAGCTCAAACCGCAGTGCTCCGGCGACCGGCGCGGCCTCCACCAGCTTGACCTCCACCCGGTCGCCGATGCGGTGCATCTCGCCGGTACGGTCTCCCACCAGCGCCTGCCGCACTTCGTCGTACCGGTAATAGTCCTGGCCCAGGGTTGAGGCGGGAATGAAGCCGTCCGCCCCGGTGATGTCGAGCGCGACGAAGAGTCCCGCCTTGGTCGCCCCGGTGATGCGGGCGTTGAAGGTGGCGCCGATCTGGTCCGCCAGATGATGGGCGATGAGCCGGTCCACCGTCTCCCGCTCCGCCGCCATGGCGCGACGTTCCGTAACGGAAATGGCAGCCGCCACCTCGCCGAGGCTCTCGACGGTCGCGTCTTCCGGCAGCCCGTCCTTGCCCACACCCAGCGCCCGCACGAGGCCGCGATGGACGATGAGGTCCGCATAGCGGCGGATGGGCGAGGTGAAATGCGCGTAGCGGCGGAGATTCAGGCCGAAATGGCCGTAATTCTCGGAGGCATATTCCGCCTGGCTCTGGCTGCGCAGGATCACCTGATTCACCAGCGGGGCGGCGTCCGTGTCCTTCACCTCGTCCAGGATGCGGTTGAAGTGGGAGGGGCGCACCTGGTCTGTCTTGGGCAGGCCGATGTCCAGCGTCTTCAGGAAGTCGCGCAGGGCCGAGAGCTTGGCCAGCGTCGGGCCGTCATGGACGCGGTAGATGAGGGGGGTCTTCTTCTCCTCCAGCGTCTCGGCGGCGGCGACGTTGGCGAGGATCATGAATTCCTCGATGAGCCGGTGAGCATCGAGGCGCTCCGGCACCACCACCCGGTCCACCGTGCCGTCGGGCTTGAGGATGATCTTGCGCTCGGGCAAATCGAGATCGAGCGGCTGGCGGGCGTCGCGGGCCTTCTTCACGCAGGCATAGGCCGCATAGAGCGGCTTGAGCACGCCCTCCACCAGCGGATCGGTGATGTCGTCGGTGCGGCCTTCGATGGCGTTCTGCGCCTGCGCATAGGCGAGCTTGCCGGCCGAGCGCATGAGGATACGGTGGAAGCTGTGGCTGCGCTTGCGCCCATCCGCGCCGATGACGAGGCGCACCGCCAGCGCCGGCCGGTCCTCGCTGGGGCGCAGGGAGCACAGGTCGTTGGAGATGCGCTCCGGCAGCATGGGCACGACGCGATCGGGGAAATAGACCGAATTGCCGCGAATGAGCGCCTCGCGGTCCAGCGCCGTGCCGGGACGCACATAGGCCGAGACGTCGGCAATGGCGACGGTGACGATATAGCCGCCATCCTCGTCCGCCGCCGCATGCACGGCGTCGTCATGGTCCTTGGCGTCGGGCGGGTCGATGGTGACGAGGGGCAGGTCGCGCCAGTCCTCGCGGCCGCGCACGGTGATCTGCTTCGCCGCCTCGGCTTCCTTCACCACCACGTCCGGGAAGGCGTTGGGGATGCCGTGGGCGTGGATGGCGATGAGGCTCACCGCCTTCTCGGAGTTCAGCGAGCCGAGCTTTTCCTTCACCCGCGCGGTGGGCAGGCCGAACACGCGCTGGCGCATCAATTCGACGGTGACGAGATCGCCGTCCTGCGCCTCATGCTCGGCGCCGGGGGGCACCTGCAATTCGCGGCCGAGCTGCTTCTTGTCGATGGGGATGATGCGCCCGCCGCCGCCCTGCGGGGCCGCGCGGAAGATGCCCATGGTCTGCTTGCGGGCCTTCTCCAGCACCTTGATGACGCGGCCCACATGGGGGACCGCATGCTCGATGGAGCCTTCCACGATGCGCAGCAGCACCCGGTCCGCCAGTCCCGGCGCGGGGCCGGAGGCGCGGCGCGGCACCTGGACGAGAATGGGCGGCGCCTCGCCCTGGGCCTCGGAGTCCCATTCCACCGGAATGGCCACCAGCTCGCCGTCGCCGTCGCGGGAGACGATGTCGGCCAGCACCACCGCCGGCAGCGCGCCGGGCACATGCAGGCGCCGCCGCTCGCGGCTCACCGTGCCTTCTTCCGAGAGGTCGCGCAGCAGCTGCTTCAGTTCCACCTTCTGCGCCGGCGAGAGGCCGAAGGCGCGGGCAATCTCGCGTTTGCCCACCTCGCCGTTCTGGGAGGCGATGAAGGCCAGCACCTGCGCCTTTGTCGGCATCTCGCCGGTGGCCAGCGGCGCAACGGCAAGCGCCGCCGCCTCATGGGCCGCGGCGGCCTGCTTGCGCGCGGCACGGGATTTCGTCGCGCGCAGCGGCTTTTCCGCGCGCGATGTCTTGTCTGCGCGCGCTATCCTGGCGGCGTGGCCGTCCTTGCTGGAATGGCGGGTGGGCGGCTTGGTGGGGCGCTTCGGCAATGGGTCTTTCCGGTTTCCTGCGGACGCTACCCGGAACACGCCCCGGCCGCCAGTGGTGGGTTTCCGTGGGGCTGCGGCCCCCGGGCCTCAAGCACTCCGTTGCCCGGACAAGCGACGGCGCAGCGGGAGCGCCGATCCGGAGTCCAGCGCAATCATATCCGCTTGTCATCGCCCGGCTGGTCCGGGCGATCCACCGAGCCGCTGGAGCAATGTCCGAAGGATTTTCCGGGCCGAACCGTGGATCGCCCGGACCAGCCGGGCGATGACGGCTACGCGGGAACTCTTGCGCTGGGCCTCGGATCAGCGCTTCGGCTGCGCTTCGTGCGTCCGGAGCGCGAGAGCGGGGCGGGCCGCTCGTTCCCCCCCTCTCCCCTTGCGGGAGAGGGGTTGGGGGTGAGGGGGCCGGTGCCGCCATCCCGGTGGCTGAGCGGGGGGAGACGCACCCCTCACCCCAGCCCTCTCCCGCAAGGGGAGAGGGGGCTTGGCCGGTTCGTGTGGGAGGCACATGCACTCCATTCGGTGCACCGCACCTTCGCTCAGCGGCCGGGAAGGGTTCCCTTGAGTACCGGCTGGGGCTAGAACGGCTTGTGTCCCGCGCGATGCCGTTTTCCCCCGCAAGAACTGCCCCATGAACCCCGGCCTCCTGCCCGCGGTCGCATGTGCGCGCCTTCTGGCGTGGCTCGGTCGGCGGAGCGCGCCGGCGGTGGCGGTGAGCGTGTTCATCGGGCTGGCCGTGCCGCCGTTCGCGGCGCTGGCGAAGCCGCTGGTGGTGCCCACCATCCTCGCGCTGCTGGTGCTGGCATTCGTGCGCACCTCCATGGCCGGGGCCTTCACCGCACGTCGTGCAGGCATCGCAGTGCTGGCCTGCGCCTGGGTCATGCTGGTGCTGCCGCTGGCGATGGGGCTGGCGACGCGGCTTCTGGGCGAGCCCAACGCCATCGTCCTCGCCCTCATCATGCAGGCCTCGGCCCCGCCCATCATGTCCGCCCCCGCCTTCGCGGCCCTGCTCGGCCTCGATGCCCGGCTGGTGCTCGTGACCATGCTCGGCGGCATGGCGCTGACGCCGCTCACCGCGCCGGGGCTGGTGTTCCACTTCTCCGGCGGCGCGCTGGCGCTCGATCCGCTGGCGCTGGCGCTGCGGCTCGCCGCGGTGGTGGGCGGGACGATGGGGGCCGGCCTCCTCATTCGTCGGCTCTTGGGCCTGAAATGGGTGGAAGCCATTTCCGCCCATCTCGACGGGCTCAACGTGGTGCTGCTGGGCCTTCTTGCCGTGGGGCTGATGGACGGCGTGACCCACGCCTTCCTCGACCAGCCCGCCTTCATGGCGGGGCTGGTGGCGCTGGCTTTCTGCGTCTCGCTGCTGGGCTTCGGCGCGACCGCGCTCGTCTTCCGCGCCGTCGATCCGGGCGATGCGATGATGCTCGGCTTCTGCGGCGGCCATCGCAACATGGCGGTGGTGATCGCCGCCACCGGCGCTGTCCTGCCGCACGAGACTTGGCTTTACGTTGCGGCAGCGCAATTCCCCATCTACCTCCTGCCGGTGGTGATGCTGCCGCTGGCGCGGCGTGTGAGCGCCGCCGGCCGCCGCAAGGCGTGACCCTCGCGGCTACCCCCCGCCGCCGTCATCTGCTAGACGAGCCGCCTGCCTGACATTTTGACGAGCACCGCCCCATGATCCCGCGTTACAGCCGGCCGGAAATGGCCTCCATCTGGTCCCCCGAGGCCCGCTTCCGCATCTGGTTCGAGATCGAGGCCCATGCTGCCGACGCCATGGCCGAGCTTGGCATCGTCCCGAAGGAGGCCGCAGCCAAGATCTGGGAGCTGGGCGGCAAGGCCGAGTTCGACGTGGAGCGCATCGACGCCATCGAGCGCGAGGTGAAGCACGATGTCATCGCCTTCCTCACTCACCTCGCCGAGTTCGTGGGGCCGGAAGCGCGCTTCGTCCATCAGGGCATGACCTCGTCCGACGTGCTGGACACCTGCCTCGCCGTGCAGCTCGCCCGGGCCGCCGACCTGCTCATCGCCGACGTGGACAAGCTGCTGGCGGTGCTCGAACGCCGGGCGTTCGAGTTCAAGCTGACGCCCACGGTGGGTCGCTCTCACGGCATCCATGCCGAGCCGACCACCTTCGGCGTGAAGCTCGCCATCGCGGCGGCCGAGTTCCAGCGTTCGCGCGCCCGCCTCGTGGCGGCGCGGGAGGAGATCGCCACCTGCGCCATCTCCGGCGCGGTGGGCACCTTCGCCCATATCGATCCGGCCGTTGAGGCCCATGTGGCGGAAAAGATGGGGCTGAAGGTGGAGACGGTCTCCACCCAGGTCATCCCGCGCGACCGGCACGCCATGTTCTTCGCCGTGCTCGGCGTGGTTGCCTCCTCCGTGGAGCGCCTCGCCACCGAGGTGCGGCATCTCCAGCGCACCGAGGTGCTGGAGGCGGAGGAGTATTTCTCCCCCGAGCAGAAGGGCTCCTCGGCCATGCCGCACAAGCGCAACCCGGTGCTCACCGAGAACCTCACCGGCCTTGCCCGCATGGTGCGCGCCTATGTGACCCCGGCGCTGGAGAATGTGGCCCTGTGGCACGAGCGGGACATCTCCCACTCCTCCGTCGAGCGCATGATCGGCCCCGACTCCACCGTGACGCTGGACTTCGCTTTGTCGCGCCTCACCGGCGTGATGGACAAGCTGGTCGTCCATACCGACAACATGCAGAAGAACATGGACAAGCTGGGTGGTCTCATCCACTCCCAGCGCGTGCTGCTGGCCCTCACCCAGAAGGGCGCCAGCCGCGAAGACAGCTATCGCCTCGTGCAGCGCAACGCCATGCGCGTCTGGCGCGGCGAGGGCGACTTCCGCACCTTCCTTCTGGAAGACGCGGATGTGCGCAAGTACCTGTCCGAGGAGGACATCAACGAGAAGTTCGACCTCGGCTACCACTTCAAGAACGTGGACAACATCTTCAAGCGGGTGTTCGGCCGGGCTTGAGGGAGCGCGCAAAGAGGGCGTGCAGGGCACGCCCCTGAGCCCCGGACAAGCGACGGCGATAGCCGGAGCGCTGATCCGGGGCCCAGCGCAAGGGTCCGCCGAAGGCGCTTCGTGATCTGAGGCTCTCGGGAGTTGACCGCTTCGCGGGCGTGCTTGCGCTGGGTCCCGGCTCTCCTTCCGCTGCCGCTCCAGTCGGCCGGGATGCGAGATTGGCTCCCACGCGAGCACGCGGCGCCGGCACAAGAACCGCCGTCATGGCCGGGCTTGTCCCGGAAGTCGGCTGTTGCCGACTTCCGTCCCCAAGAACGAAACCCGCAAACATGCGGGTTTCGGCCATCCACGTGGTGCGGCCGGGAAAAAGTCTGCGGACGGGAGCGCCATCGGCCCGACGTGGATACCCGGGACAAGCCCGGGCATGACGTTAAGAGCTGAGCGAAAGCGCCGTTGCCCATAAGGGCGGCGGAACGCGCCCGACACGCCCCCTACCAGTCCGCCCCGCCGGCCCCCAGCCGCTGCACCGGCAGCCCCTCACCCTCCAGCGCCTTCTGGATCAGCTCCGCGTGCGCCTGATCGCGCGTTTCCACCGTGAGGTCGAGGCGGGTGCCCTTGGCGGGGACGTCGAGGAAGGTGCGGCGGTGGTGCACCTCCAGAATGTTGGCGCCGAGCTTGCCGAGCAAAGTGGCGATGCGCCCCAGCATGCCCGGCCGGTCGAGGATGGTGAGGCGGAAGGAGACGATGCGCTCTTCCCGCTCCAGCTCGCGCAGCAGGATGCCGGCGATCATGCGCGGGTCGATGTTGCCGCCCGAGACGACGAGGCCCACCGTCTTGCCCCGGAAGCGCTCGGGCTCGGCGATGAGGGCGGCGAGGCCCGCGGCGCCGGCGCCTTCGGCCAGTGTCTTCTGGTGCATGAGGAAGGCGTTCACCGCCCGCTCCAGCGCGGTTTCGTCCACCAGCACCACATGGGGCACGAGGCGCCGCACGATCTGCGCGGTGATCTCCCCCACATTGCGCACGGCGATGCCCTCGGCCAGCGTCGGCCCGCCGCAGGGGCGGGCCTCGCCGGTCATGGCGGTCCACATGGCGGGATAGAGCTGGGTCTCGACGCCCACCACCTGCGTCTGTGGCGAGCGGCCGGCGAAGGCCACGGCCATGCCGGCGATGAGCCCGCCGCCGCCGATGGGCACCAGCACGGCATCGAAGGCCGGTCCGTCCTCGATCATCTCCAGCGCCACTGAGCCCTGCCCGGCGATCACGTCCACATCGTCATAGGGATGGACGAAGACGCGGCCCTGCGCCTTGGAGATGCGCTCGGCCTCCTCGTAGGCGTCGGCCACCGTCTCGCCGAACAGCACCACCTCGGCGCCGAACGCCTCGGTGGCGGCCACCTTCACCTGCGGCGTCGTCTCCGGCATCACGATGAGGGTGGAGATGCCGAGCCGCGTGCCGTGATAGGCCACCGCCTGCGCATGGTTGCCGGCCGACATGGCCACGGCGCCGCGCCGGGCCTCGTCCGGCGTGAGGCGCGAGAGCTTCACCAGCGCGCCGCGCTCTTTGAACGAGGCGGTGGCCTGAAGGTTCTCGTACTTCACATAGACCTCGGCGCCGGTGAAGGCGGAGAGGCGCGGCGCGCGCAGGGTCGGCGTGCGCAGCACGGAGGCGCGGACCAGCGGCCACGCGCCCTCCACGTCCGCCAGCGTGACGGGCAGATCCTTTTCCCGGTCGATTTCCAGCGCCGTCGCGGGCACGGTCATAAGTCTTCTCCCGCGAGGGGCCTCAGCCCCGTTCGGCCAGAGCCTGCGCCACGCGCGGCGCGAAATAGGTGAGGATACCGTCGGCGCCGGCGCGCTTGAAGGCGAGCAGGCTCTCCGGGACGATGCGATCGCCGTCCACCCAGCCGTTGCGGATGGCGCCCTCGATCATCGCGTACTCGCCGGACACCTGATAGGCGAAGGTCGGCAGGCCGAAGGTCTCCTTCAGACGCCACACGATGTCGAGATAGGGCAGGCCGGGCTTCACCATCAGCATGTCCGCGCCTTCCTCGACATCGAGGGCCGCCTCGCGGATGGCTTCCAGCCCGTTGCCGGGGTCCATCTGGTAGGTGCGCTTGTCGCCCGAGAGGGTCTTGGCGGTGCCGATGGCGTCGCGGAACGGGCCGTAGAAGGCGGAGGCGTACTTCGCCGCATAGGACATGATCTGCACGTCCTCGAAGCCGTTGGCGTCGAGCCCGGCGCGGATGGCGCCGACGCGGCCGTCCATCATGTCCGAGGGGGCGATGACGTCCGCCCCGGCTTCGGCCTGCACCAGCGCCTGACGCACGAGGAGTTCCACCGTCTCGTCATTGAGGATGCGGCCATCCTCCAGCAGGCCGTCATGGCCGTGGCTGGTGAAGGGGTCCAACGCCACGTCGGTGATGAGGCCGAGATTGGGGATCTCCGCCTTGATGGCGCGCAGCGTCTGGCAGACGAGGTTGTTGTCGTTGAGCGCCTCGCTGCCGGTGGGGTCGCGGCGGGAGGGGTCGATATAGGGGAAGATGGCGAGGGCCGGGATCTTCAGCTTGGCCGCCATCTCGGCCGCGCGCACCGCCTCGTCCACCGTCAGGCGCTCGACGCCGGGCATGGAGGGAATGGGGGTGCGGGTGGCCTGGCCGTTCATGACGAAGATCGGCCAGATCAGATCATCGACCGTCAGCGTCGCCTCGCGCACCAGCCGGCGCGCCCAGTCCGTCTTCCGGTTCCGCCGGGGGCGGTGGACGAGGCCGAGCCGGCTGGCGGTGGCCTCGGCTTCGGAAACGGCATGCAGGCGGGGCTGGGAGAGGGGCATGATGCGCTCGTTCTTCGTTCGCCCGCGAACGGGCACCGAGCGGACCTTATAGACCCCCGGCCTGCCGCCCGCGAGTGGCGCGCGGCAGAGGGTCACGGCAAGTTCAGCGTGTGCGCCGCCGCACGGCCCAAGGTGCGCCCGCGCACAACCACGGTGCGCCGGCCCGCGTTGACGCTCCCTCCGGCCGCGTCTAACCCTGCCGGCGGGCGTTCGCCGCTCAGCGGCGGCAAGGGAGGGATGGAATGACCACGGAGCCTGAAGTCCTGCTCGAGGTGAAGGGCGAAGCCGGAGTCATCACCCTCAACCGTCCGAAGGCGCTGAATGCGCTCAACCTCTCCATGGTGCGCGAGATACTGCCGCGCCTGCGGCAATGGGCGCAGGACCCGGCCGTCACCCGCGTGGTCATCAAGGCGGCGGGCGAGAAGGCCTTCTGCGCCGGCGGCGACGTGCGCACGCTCTATGACCTCGGCCGCGCCGGCAACACCGCCGAATCGCTCGCCTTCTGGCGCGAGGAATATGTCCTCAACGACTATATAGGCAGCTTCCCCAAGCCCTATGTGGCGCTCATCGACGGCATCTGCATGGGCGGCGGCTTCGGCCTCTCGGCCCATGGCGCGCATCGCGTGGCGGGCGACAAATATCTGTTCGCCATGCCGGAGGTGAATATCGGCCTGTTCCCGGATGTGGGCGGAACCCATGTGCTGCCGCGCCTGCCCGGCGCCTTCGGCGTGTTTCTGGCGCTGACCGGCACGCGCATCCGCGCCGCCGAAGCCTTCGCCTGCGGCCTTGCGACCGACGTGGTGCCGAGCGCCGCCTTCCCGGCGCTGGAAGAGGCCCTGTGCGCGGGCGGCGACGTGGAGCGCATCATCGCCGATCACCGCATCGAGCCCGGCCCCGGCGCGTTCGCCGACCGCGCGGACTTCATCGCCGACGCCTTCGGGCGGGGCCATCTCGCCGGCATCCTCGGCGCGCTGCAGGCGGCGGCGGAAAGCGAGGGCCCCCATGCGGCGTTCGCCACCACGCTCCTCACCGACATCGCCGGCAAGTCGCCCACCAGCCTCTCCATCACCATGGAGCAGATGCGGCGCGGGCCGGCCCTCGACCTTGGGGACTGTCTGAAGCTGGAATTCCGGGTGGTGAACCGCGTCGCGGCGGGGCATGATTTCTACGAAGGGGTGCGCGCGGTGCTCGTCGATCGCGACAACGCGCCCCAATGGCAGCCGGCGACCCTCGCGGAGGTGGACCCGGCCGTCATCGCGGCGCATTTCGATCCCATACCCGACGAACTGGAACTTCTGGCCCCCGGCACATGAGTCATTACGATCCCATCGACGCCAGCGCCCGCGCCCAATGGGAAAATCTCTCGCCCTGGCGGCGGCGGCTGTTCCTGTTCCTGCGCGGGGTCGCGGCCTTCCTGCTGCTGGAAGGCATCATCCACTGGGCGGTGATCCTCGGCATCGGCGACGGGCCGGCGAGCCGGTTCGAGGCCATGCCCATGGCCGCCCAGGCGGCGGTGATCTGGGCGGCGATCATCGATCCCATCGCCGGCGTCGGCCTGTGGCTGCGCGCCGGCTGGGCGATCGTGCTCTGGCTCCTGGCGACGCTGACGCAGGTGGTGCTCGGCATCTGGGCGCCGGCCGGCATGACGCGGCTGATGCTGTTCACGCTGGTGGAGCTGGCGCTGGTGGTGGCCTATGCCGTTCTCTCCATCCGCGCCGCGCGGGAGAGCGACCAGGACTGAGCGTCCGGACCTGACGCATTTCCTTCACGCAAACGGTATTCCTTGCGCCGGCAAATGCTGTGACGGAGGCGGGAATGGACGAAGCGCTCTGGAACGAGATGGACGGCTTCATCGTCGAGAAGCTGCTGCCGGCGGACCCGGTGCTCGACGCCGTGCAGGCCGCGTCGGAGGCCGCCGGCCTTCCGGCTATCAGCGTCTCGGCGGCGCAGGGGCAGATGCTCCACATCTTCGCGAAGATGATGGGTGCGAAGCGCATCCTCGAAATCGGCACGCTGGGGGGCTACAGCACGCTCTTTTTCGCCCGCGCGCTGCCCGAAGGTGGCACGGTGGTGACGCTGGAGGCGGACGCCCACCATGCCGAAGTCGCCCGCGCCAATTTCGCCCGCGCGGGACTTTCTGACCGCATCGACCTGCGCGTCGCCCCGGCTATCGAGACGCTGCCGGTGCTGGAGGCGGAAGGGGCGGGGCCGTTCGACCTCATCTTCATCGACGCCGACAAGCCGAGCAATCCCGCCTATCTCGATTGGGCGCTGCGCCTGTCGCGGCCGGGCACGCTCATCGTCTGCGACAACGTGGTGCGCGCCGGGCGGGTGCTCGATGCGGCGAGCACGGACGCCTCGGTCATCGGCATCCGCCGCACCTACGAGATCGCGGGCGCAGAGCCCCGCCTCACCGCCACGGCGGTGCAGACCGTCGGCGCCAAGGGCTATGATGGGTTTGCGTTGCTGCTGGTGGGGTGAGGGCGGGAGCCGTTTCTCGTCGCCCTTACGCTCTCGCCTGACCTATCCGGCCGTCATGCCCGGGCTTGTCCCGGGCAATCCACGTGGTGAGGCTGGGGATAGTCATCCGACCAATGCGCGGTCGGCCCGACGTGGATGGCCGGGACAAGCCCGGCCATGACGGCGCGACTGGGTGAAGGAGCACTGTGCCCGCCCTTTCGAGCGGATGTCCGGACGAGCGCTTTACGACCAGCTGCCGAGATACGCCAGCGTTGCGATGACGAGGATGATCGCCACGATGATCCAGTGGCGGGCGGCGAATTTGTGCAGGATCATGGGTCTCGTCAGTCGTCGTTGGAGGCGTTGAGGTCCTGGGCGCGGATGCCTTCGTCCCTGGGGACGATCTGCACGCCCATGCTGCCGCCGTTCAGGAAGGCGATGCCTTCGGCCTCCAGCGTGGCGCACAGGCGGGTGCGCGTGGAGGAGAGGGCTTCCAGCGTGACGGCATCCTGCTCCACCACTTTCACGGTGTCGGCGGTCACGCCGGTGCGCTCGGCCAGATCCTTGCGCGACCAGCCGAGCAGGGCGCGGCCGGCCTTGATCTGGCGGCCGTTGACCATGGAATGCGGCACGAAATCCTCCCGTCGTTGGGACCGGAAGATGGCACGCCGCCCCGCCCGCCACAATGCACGGGCGGCGGCAGGCTTAACGCGTGCGCCTCAGAACTTCTCCACCCAGGGCCGCAGGTCCAGCTCGCAGGTCCAGGCCGAGCGGTGCTGGCGGTGGACGGCAAGATAGGTCTCGGCGATGGCGTCGGGATCGAGCCACTTGTCCGCCGGCCCCGGCTCCCCCGCCGTCGCCCACGACGAGGCGATGCCGCCGTCGAGGATGAAGTGCGCCACATGGATGCCGCGCGGCCCGAGTTCGCGGGCGAGGCCCTGCGCCAGCGCGCGCAAGGCGAACTTGGCCATGGAGAAGGGCACCGAATGGGGCATGGCCTTCACGCTGGCGGTGGCGCCGGTGAAGAAGAGCGAGCCCTTGCCCCGCGCCAGCATCCGCCGCGCCGCCGCCTGCGCGGTGAGGAAGCCGGCGAAGGCGCCGACGGAATAGGCGTCCATCACGTCGGCCGGGTCCAGCACTTCCACCGGGCCGCGATAGCGCATGGCGGCGTTGAACACGACGAGGTCGGGCGGGCCGAAGGCCTTTTCCACCTCGGCGAATACGCCTTCGATGGCGGCCGCATCCTGGGCATCGGCCGCCCAGGCGCGGGCGCCGGTCTCGGCGATGAGGGGCGCGAGCTTCTCCACGTCGCGCGCCACGAGGGCGATGCGGAAGCCCTCGCGGGCGAGCCGGCGGGCGAGGGAGGCGGACAGCCCCTTGCCTGCGCCGACGATGATGGCGGTCTGGGCGGCGGTCTCATCTGTCACGGGTCGAACTCCGGCTTCGGCCGCACCCCGGCAATGCACCCGGCGCGGCGCCTCGACTGATTATTGGGGCGGGCTGCGGCGCTCTCAGGGCGCGGCGAACAGGGGCTCTATGCCTTCCGTGTCGATATAGACGACGCCATCTTCCACCTTCACCGGATATTCCGCGAGCGCGCTTTCCTGCGGCTCGACGGGGGCGCCGGAATTCAGGTCCCAGGTCCAGTGATGGAGCGGGCAGGTGAGGACAGTACCGTCGAACTCGGCCTCGTTGAGCGGCGTGTTCGAATGGGGACAGACGCCCTGAAAGGCGCGGATCTCCCCATTGTCGGGCCAGGCGAGGACGATGAGGTGGCTGTCGGCGATCACCAGCCGCATGCCGCCTTCGGCAACGGTTTCCGCTTTGCAGACGCGCGTGAACATCTTCAAAAACTCGATCGGCTAAGAATGGGCGGATCATCGCGCGTTGCGGTGCAAGAGGAAAGAGCCAACCGCGCCGCCGCCTCTGCCGCGGTGCGAAAGCGGCATGGCCAAAGCGCGCGAAATCTGTGAAGCTGTAGGTGCTTATTCATCGGGAGCGTTTTGCTCCGTTCGCGTGCCTGTCTCCTTTCGCCTGCCCCTTTGCCTTTCACCTTTGCCTCTGGACGTTCTTTCATGATCCTGCCCGAAAACAGCCGGCTGAAGCCGTTCCTCCTCCAGCGCCGCGACCAGCTCGCCAAGGCTAAGGCCCGCCGCTCGCTGGGCCAGATCCAGGGCAAGGTGGGCGAGATGCCCATGACGCGCGGCTTCCACGGCGCGCTGGCCGCCGCCTTCCGGGCCACCGGCAAGCCCGGCATCATCTGCGAGCTGAAGGGCGGATCACCGTTCGAGCCGGCGTTGAAGACCATGGTGCCCTACAAGGCGCTGGCCGAGGATTTCGAGGCGGTGGGCGCGGCGGCCCTTTCGGTGGCGGTGGAGCGGCAGTCCTTCCGCGGCTCCTATTCGGACCTCGCCACCGTGCGCGGCGCGGTGGACCTCACCATCCTCGCGCAGGACATCATCTACGACGTCTACCAGATCCTGGAGGCGCGCCTCGCCGGGGCGGATGCGGTGGTGCTGTCGGCTGCGCTGCTCGGGCCGGACCTTGCCGCCTATCGCGAGCGCGCATCCTCCATCGCCCTCGACGTGCTGGTTCAGGTGCATACCCCGGCGGACGTGGAAACGGCGCTGGCGGCGGGGGCGGATTTCATCTGCGTCACCAACCGCAACATCCACACCTTCGAGCTTGTGCCCGGCACCTGCGAGGCGCTGATCCCGCTCATCCCGCCAGAGAAGGCGTTCGTGGTGGCGGAAGGCGGCCTCGGCACCGCCGAGGATCGCGCGCGGCTCGGCGCGGCCGGCGCCAAGGCGCTGATGATGGGCACCGCCCTGATGGGGGATGAAGACCCCGCCGGAGTGCTGGAGAAAGTGCTCGGCATCGAGACGGTAGGCTGACGGACGCCTCCCCGCCATCTGGCCCGCTTCCTGCTTGGGAGAGACCGGCGCGTGCTCCGGGCGACGGCGGAAGCGCGGCGCCGCAGCACGTCGGCAGCGGCTTGCGCGTGGTCTTTCAAGGACTTGCGCCGGACGCGCGGACGTGCCCCCGGAACAGGACAGGAGGCTCGGCGTGCCGCTCTACAATTTCCATTGTCCCGATTGCGACAAGGAGTTCGAACTCCTCATCTCGTCGTCCGACACGCCCGTCTGCCCCTCGTGCGGCAGCACCCGCGCCGAGCAGATGGTGTCGCGCATCGCGCCCGACCAGAAGCTGAAGGCGGTGGCCAAGGCGTGGCGCGCCCAGGCGACGAAGGAAGGCCACACCAGCAATTTCGGCAGCGGCGGCCCCAAGCGCTGACGCCGGAGGTCAGAAGGACGGGCGGGCGATCCCGAAGAGGCGGCCGGGGCACGGTAAATGCTTCAGGCTTCTCCATCTGGATCGTTGGCCGAAACCCGCCGGGATCGAGGGCGGCCGGAAGGCGGTCCATGCTCTCGCCCCGGGTGCCCCCTATGACCCAGCAGCCTTCCGCCCAGAAGTTCGCCGCAGCGCCGTTCGCGCTCGCCCTCGATAGCGACGGCGATTACGTCTCGCCGGCCCATCTGCGGACGCCGTTCCGTTCCTTCCTCGTGAGCTGCGATCGCGGCGTCTACTGGCTCCGCATGCCGGGCGGCGCCGGGAAGACCCAGTTCGTGCGCGGCATCATCGCGCGCCGGACGGGCAAGGAAGGCAGCCTGGAGGGGATCGACAGCGCCATCTCCAGCGGTGCCCGCGCCATCGCGGCGGGCCTCACGGCGCAGGCGAGCCCCGCCGCGCTCGTGGAGGCCCTGAAGGCGGCCTTCGAGGCTGAGCACGGCCTGCCCGCGCCCGAGGCTTCGGGCGCATCGGAAAGCCCGGAGGCCTTTGCCGGCTGGCTCGCGGCCCTCGCCGTCGTGGCGGCAGGGCAGGGGGCGAAGCGTCTCGTTGTGTGCATCGACGGGATCGAGGCGGCGGACGACCTCACCCTCTCCCTCCTGCCGGCCGCTGCGGCGCTGCCGGGGGGCGTCGTCCTTCTGCTCACGTCCCGCGCCGCCGCGGACTGGCCGGCGGAGCCCTTCGCAGCCGCCGCGGAGCGGTTCGCTCCGGGGCCGGGGGTGGTCATCCATGAGATCGGCCTCGCCGATGCCGAATACGTGGGCTGGTTGCGCCGTCTGTTCGTGGAGCGGCTCCGGCCGCTGCTGCGGAGCCGGGCGAATGCGCTGCTGCTGTCGTTGATGGAAACCCGCGCGAGCTACGAGCGCGGCGGCCGCGATGCGCGCCTCACGGCCGATCCCGTGCTGCGCGACGGATTGAAAGACGACTGGAAGAAGCTGACCAACAAGTTCCCGCGCTATTCCGGCCAGCAGCTTCCCGTGGAGCCGCTAGCGCCGGTGCTCGATACGTTCGACAGGCTCTGGGTGGACACTCTCGCCAGGAGCGAAGGCCGCGCCGACCGCTTCTTCCTCATGGTGCGCCATCTCGCGGCGGGTGGCCTCACCGTGGAAGCGGTGTCGGACCTGCCCGAAGGGGAGGCGCTGGACGCCCGCCTTGCCGCCCTCGGCTGACCGCGCGGCAGACGCCGCCGGGGCGGGAAGCTGGTCCGGGCCGTTGTCACAAAACTGTAAAGACAGGGTGGGAAGAGGAGCCGGATAACCCGGAACCGCATTGGTTCCGGGTGCACGGCCCAGCGAACCACGGCGGACCGCCATGAAACTCGAATCCACTCCGCTCGATTCCGGGCAGATCCTCGTTTCCCTCGCCGGCCGCATGGACATCGCCGGCGCCGCGGAAATCGAGAACACCTTCAGCGCCCTGGTGAGCCACGCCCATGTGGCCCTGGTGGACATGGCGGGCGTGACCTTCCTCGCCTCCATCGGCATCCGGCTGATCCTCGCCAACGCCAAGTCGCTGCACAAGCGCGGCGGCACGCTGGTGCTGTTCAACTGCGATCCGCAGGTGGAGCGCGTGCTGCTCACGACAGGTGTCAACGAACTCACCGAGATCGTCGCCACCCGCGCCGATGCCGACCGCTTCCTGGTGCCCGCGGCCAGCTGAGCGCCGCCGGGGCTTAACCTTGGGGAATACTTCGCCGCCCGGCTGAGACATCATCAGCCGGGCGGCCTTGCTTTGTGCCGCCGGTGCCCGGTGCGTGCAGTGCAAGGTGCTGCACTGCAAGGTGAATGCCTGAGGGGCAAGGCCGTCCCGCCGGCTGGGGGGCGCCAGTATTCGTGGCGCCGCAACGGAATGACGTCCCCCTGGTTGAGCCCTGATGGTTGCTCGCTCGCCGGTCGGCTGCGCAGATTGGAGAAGGTCGAAACGACCTTGCGCAAGGTGCAAATCTATCGGACATAGAGATAAATCCGGCAGACACCGCCGCATTTTCTGCCGAGCGGCGCCATCTGCGGCTCTGCGGTGGAGCAACGTTTCTGGACCGCGTTCCAGGGAGGCATCGCCATTTCTCGCCCGTCCGGCCGTCACGTCCACCGTTCGCTCCTGGCCGGGCTCGGCGCGCTCGCGCTCCTGGTGGCCGGGCTCGTGGGCGTCTTCGTCTATGCCGGCATGAAGCAGGACGAGAAGGCGGGGATGCGCGAGCGGCTGGCGCTGCTTGCCGCGCTCCACGCCCACGAGGAACTCATCCAGCAGGCCATGTCGACCTCGGAGGACGAGCGGCAGGTGCTCGGCCAGCTCGCCAGCGGCGACATCGCGCGCCTGCACGAGCGCTTCGGGCGGCGGCTGAATGACGGGTTCGGGCTGGAGTTCGTCTACATCATCGATGCCAAGGGGAACCTCCTCTATTCGTCCGAGAACGGGAAGACGGGGGAGCAGAAGGCCTTTGCGTGGATCCGCCCGGCCATCACGCGGGCGCTGGCGGAGGGCCGCGCCGGCCGTGCCGGCCTCGTCGCCAGCAAGGACGGCGCGGGCATCCTCGTGGTGCGCCCCTTCTCGGAGCGTGCGGACGACATCAAGGCCCCGCAGCCGCTGGCGGCGGTGACGGTGGACCTGCTGGACGATTCGCTGCTGCAAAGCCTCGCCGCGCCCGCCCACCTGCACGACGTGCAGCTGCGCACCGGCCGTACCGCCACCAACCATCCCGACCGCGTCGGCACGGCGGTCCCCAATCTCTTCGACGGCACCGAGGCGGAACTGGCCTGGCGTGGCGCGCAGCCCGGCCGGAGCCTGCTGCGCAATGCCCTGCCGGCGCTCGCGGTGCTCACCACGCTGCTCTCCGTAACCTTCCTCGTCATGATGTTCCGCGCGCTGCGGGTTGCCGCGGCGCTGGCCGCGAGCGAGGCGCAGGCCCGCGAGATGGCCTCCCGCGACTACCTAACCGGCCTCTTCAACCGCGGCTATTTCATCGAGGCGCTGGAATCCGCCCTTGCCGGCCGCGCTCCCGATGCGCGGCTGGTGCTGCTGTTCATCGACCTCGACGACTTCAAGCTCATCAACGACACCGCCGGCCACGGCGCCGGCGACCTGCTGCTGAAGGCGGTGGCGACCCGCGTTGCCCTGACCATCGGCGATCGCGGCGTGGTGGGGCGGTTCGGCGGGGATGAGTTCGTCGCGTTCTTTCCGGCCGCGAATGCGGGCGAGATCGACGCGCTGCTCGATCGCCTTCAGGCGGCGCTGAGGCCTCCGGTGCCGGACGGGGCGGGCGAACTGCGCGTCTCCGCCTCCATCGGCGTCGCCGAGGCGCCACAGGATGCCGCCACGGCCAGCGATCTCATGCGCCGGGCGGACATCGCCCTCTATCGGGCGAAGGACAGCGGCGGCGATACCCTCTGCCGCTTCGAGACCCAGCTCGAGAGCGAGCGCAACGCCCGCCGCGAGATCGAGACGGCCCTCGGCGGGGCACTGGAGCGGGGCGAGCTGGTCATCACCTACCAGCCGCAGGTGGACGTGGCGAGCGGGCGCGTGGTCGGCTTCGAGACCCTGCTGCGGTGGGACCACCCCAAGCTGGGCCGCCTGTTGCCGGCCCAGTTCATCGCCATGGCCGAGGAGATGCACATCATCGGCGGGCTCGACCTGTATGGCCTGCGCCGCGCCTGCATGGAGGCCGCGGCGCTGCCGGGCATGTCCATCTCGGTCAACATCGCGCCCTCCACCATGCGGTCGGCGGATTTCGCCCAGCAGATCGGCGCCATCCTCAAGGAGACGGGCTTCGATCCCGCACGGCTGGAGATCGAGGTGCCGGAAACCATCGTGCTCAACAGCTCGGCGGAGCTGAGCCGCACGTTCGAGGCGCTGCGGGAGCAGGGGGTTGGCGTCGCGCTCGACGATTACGGCACCGGCTATGCCTCCCTGCACCATGTCAGCCGCTTTCCGGTCACCCGCATCAAGATCGACCGCTCCTTCATGCTGAAGGCCTGCAGCGATCCGGACGTGGCAGCGGTGATCGAGCACAAGCTCAAGCTCGCCCAGTCGCTGCGCATCAACGTGACGGCGGAAGGGGTGGAGACGCGGGAGCAGCTGCGCTTCCTGCGCGAGATCGGCATGCCGACCGCGCAAGGCTACCTGTTCGCCCCGCCGCTGCCCATTGCCGCCGCCATCGACATGCTGCGCCGGCAGGATGAGGCGCTGCCGGACGGGATGGTTCGGGCCAAGGCGGGCGGCGCGGGGTAGGTCCAGTCTTTCCGTCAGATAAGACAATTTTCTTTACAAGAAACATATGCGCGCTGTAAGCACCACAGCTGCGGCGTTCCGGCATGCTTTTGCTCTTGCCTCAGCCGCCCCGCCTGCCGACAAGGACGGGGAATTGCCGAACAGCGAGCGGAGCCGCGCCGCCCAGCGCCGGGCTCCCGATGATTTCTGGGGGTGCTTCGTGATCGAGACCAAACCCATCGACGGCAAGGCCTTCGCGGCCGGCCTGCGCGCCCGCATCGCCGAGGAGGTCGCCGGCCTCAAGGCCAGCGCCGGCCTCACCCCCGGCCTCGCCGTGGTTCTGGTGGGCGAGGACCCCGCCAGCCAGGTCTATGTGCGCAACAAGGCGGCCCAGACGGCCGAGGCCGGCATGGCCTCCTTCGAGTACAAGCTCGCCGCCGACACCCCCGAGGCGGACGTTCTCGCCCTGGTGGCGAAGCTGAACGCCGATCCTGCCGTGCATGGCATCCTCGTCCAGCTGCCTCTGCCGGCGCAGATCGACGCCAACAAGGTCATCTCCGCCATCGATCCCGCCAAGGATGTGGACGGCTTCCATGTGGTGAATGCCGGCCGCCTCGCGGTGGGCCTCGACGCGCTGGTGCCCTGCACGCCGCTCGGCTGCATCATGCTGCTCAAGCACCACCTCGGCAGCCTCGCCGGGCTCAAGGCGGTGGTCGTCGGCCGCTCGAACATCGTCGGCAAGCCGGCGGCGCAGCTGCTGCTGAAGGAAGACTGCACCGTCACCATCGCCCATTCCCGCACCCGCGACCTGCCGGGCGAATGCCGCACGGCGGACATCCTGGTGGCGGCGGTGGGCCGGCCGGAAATGGTGCGTGGCGACTGGATCAAGCCCGGCGCCACGGTGATCGACGTGGGCATCAACCGGGTGCCGAAGGACGACGGCAAGACCCGCCTCGTGGGCGACGTGGCCTATGCGGAAGCGCAGGGCATCGCCGGCCTCATCACCCCGGTTCCCGGCGGTGTCGGACCCATGACCATCGCCTGCCTGCTGCAGAACACGCTGACGGCGGCCAAGCGGCAGAAGGGCCTCGCCTGAGACTCGCAAGCAAAAGCGCCGGCGGTGTCGTGCCCCGGCTTTTGGCCGGGGCAGGGGGATTTAGAGCAGCCCGAAGGCCAAGGCGGCCAGTGCCGCGAGCGGCGGAAGCCATGCGAGCGCAACGCCCACATCGGGCCGGCCGCGCCGCCAGAACCAGAGACCGAGCGCAGGTGGAATGACGAAGGTCGCCACCGCACCGGCCCATCCCATCACGGCGTTAATCTCGCCACGCGCACCTTCCGGCCCGCCGAAGACGAAGCCGGAAATGGCGATGAGCAGGATGACCACGCCGGCATCCGCCAGCAGTCCGAAGGCCATGGCGACCTTGAGCCCCCAGCCCACCGCTTGCGGCGGCGGGAGTGGGGTGGGCGGCACGGCCGCCTCAGGTGCCGATGGCGGTGCGCTCACGCGGCCAGAATCAGCCGATGGCGCGGTCGCGGATGGCGACGCCCTTCTCTTCCAGCAGGGGGATCAGCTCGCCCGACTGGAACATCTCTCGGACGATGTCGCAGCCGCCCACGAACTCGCCCTTGATGTAGAGCTGGGGAATGGTCGGCCAGTTGGCGTAGTCCTTGATGCCCTGGCGGATCATGTCGTTCTCGAGCACGTTCACGCCCTTGAAGGGGACGCCCACGTGGTCGAGAATCTGCACCACCTGGCCGGAGAAGCCGCACTGCGGGAACTGCGGCGTGCCCTTCATGAACAGCACCACATCGCCGGACTTCACGATGGCGTCGATATCGTCACGAATGCCCATGGTCTCAAATCCAATGTCTGCGGCCAGAACAGCGGCCTTCCGCCCATAAAGATCGGCCCAAGCGGCCCAAAGCGCAAGGGCACCGGGGGCGACACGCTTGCACAGGCGCGTGTTGGGACGCCGCAATGGTGCGGCGTACGCGAGGCGCGGAGAGGGGAGGAGGCCCGCCTATTCGGCGGGTGCGGAGGTCTGCAGGGCGAGCGCGTGCAGCACGCCGCCCATGTTCCCCTTGAGGGCGGCATAGACCATCTGGTGCTGCTGCACCCGGCTCTTGCCGCGGAACGAGGCCGAGACGATGCGGGCGGCGTAGTGGTCGCCATCCCCGGCCAGATCCTCGATCACCACGGTCGCGTCGGGCAGCGCATCCTTGATGAGCTGCTCGATGTCGCGGGCATTCATGGGCATGGTCGAAACGTCCTTGCTGTGCACGAAAGCGTCAGGACGAAGCGCCCATATAGATGGGCAGCCACGTCTCGTGCCGATCCTTCAGCGATTCCACGACTATCGAGCGGTCGTCCGGAACGATCAAGCGGTCGCCGCCGGTCTTGCCGATCTTCATGATCGGCACGCCCGCCATCTCCGCCTTGTGGATCACCTCGGCGCCCTGGCCGGACGCGACCGTGACCACGTAGCGCGCCTGATCCTCGCCGAACCACCACGCATAGGGGTCCATGCCGTCCGGGGCGTCTTCCAGCGAGACGCCGATGCCGCTGGCCATGGCCATCTCGGCCAACGCCACCAGCAGGCCGCCGTCGGAGACGTCATGCACGGCGGTGGCGACGCCATCGCGGATGAGGTTGCGGACGAAGTCGCCGTTGCGCTTCTCGGCGATGAGGTCGACCGGGGGCGGGGCCCCTTCCTCGCGCTCGCACACGGTGGCGAGAAAAGCGGAAGCGCCCAGCCAGCCCTTGGTCTTGCCGATGAGCAGCACCGGCTCGCCCGCCGCCTTGAAGTTCAAGGTCATGGTCTGGTCGAGATCCTCGATCAGGCCGACGCCGCCGATGGTCGGGGTGGGCAGGATCGCCTTGCCGTTGGTCTCGTTGTAGAGGCTGACGTTGCCGGAGACGACCGGGAAGTCCAGCGCCTCGCAGGCCGCGCCGATGCCTTTCACGCAGGCCACGAACTGGCCCATGATCTCCGGCTTCTCGGGATTGCCGAAGTTCAGGTTGTCCGTCACCGCGATGGGGGTGGCGCCAACGGCGGTCAGGTTGCGCCACGCCTCGGCCACCGCCTGCTTGCCGCCCTCGAAGGGGCCGGCCTCGCAATAGCGGGGCGTCACGTCGGTGGTCATGGCGAGGGCCTTCGGCCCGTCATTCACGCGCACCACCGCTGCGTCGCCGCCGGGGCGCTGCACGGTGTTGCCGAGGATGAGGTGGTCGTACTGCTCCCAAACCCAGCGCTTGGAGCACAGGTCCGGCGAGGCGATTAGCCGCTCCAGCGCGTCCGCCACCGAGGCGGTGGTGCGCACGTCCGAAGGCAGGATCTCGGGGCGCGGGGCCGGCTCCTCATACGGGCGGCGGTATTCCGGCGCCTCGTCGCCCAACTCCTTGATGGGGAGGTCGGCTTCCACGAGGCCCTTGTGCTTCACCACGAAGCGCAGGGTGTCGGTGGTGTGGCCGACGATGGCGAAGTCGAGGCCCCATTTCTTGAAGATGGCCTCGGCCTCGGCTTCCTTGCCGTCGGCGATCACCATGAGCATGCGCTCCTGGCTCTCCGACAGCATCATCTCATAGGCCGTCATGCCGGTTTCGCGGCAGGGCACGGCGTCGAGGTTCAGCTCCACGCCCAGGTCGCCCTTGGCGCCCATCTCGACGGCGGAGCAGGTGAGGCCGGCGGCGCCCATGTCCTGGATCGCCACCACGCAGCCCGCCTGCATGATCTCGAGGCAGGCTTCCAGCAGCAGCTTCTCGGCGAAGGGGTCGCCCACCTGCACGGTCGGGCGCTTCTCCTCGGCGTCGGCACCGAACTCGGCCGAGGCCATGGTGGCGCCGTGGATGCCGTCGCGGCCGGTCTTGGAGCCGAGATAGACGATGGCCCGGCCGACGCCGGTGGCCGCCGCGTAGAAGATCTCGTCCGTCTTCGCGAGGCCGACGGCCATGGCGTTGACGAGGATGTTGCCGTTGTAGCGCTTGTGGAAGCCCACCGAGCCGCCCACCGTGGGCACGCCGAAGGAATTGCCATAGCCACCGATGCCGGCCACCACGCCGGCCAAAAGGCGGCGGGTCTTCAGGTTGTGGCAGTCGCCGAAGCGCAGGGCATTGAGCGCCGCGATGGGTCGCGCGCCCATGGTGAACACGTCGCGCAGGATGCCGCCCACGCCCGTCCCCGCGCCCTGATAGGGCTCGATGAAGGAGGGGTGGTTGTGGCTCTCCATCTTGAACACGACGGCAAGACCGTCGCCGATGTCCACCACGCCGGCATTCTCGCCCGGCCCCTGGATGACGCGCTTGCCGGTGGTGGGCAAGGTGCGCAGCCAGACCTTGGAGGATTTGTACGAGCAGTGCTCGTTCCACATGGCGGAGACGATGCCGAGCTCCGTGATGGTCGGCTCACGGCCGATCAGCTTCACGAAGTGATCGTACTCCTCCGGCTTCAGGCCGTGCTCGGCGACGAGTTCCGGCGTGATGCGGGGGGTGTTGGGAATGAGGTTCACGGGCGTCGATCCGAATTGAGGCCGCGGCTCACGCCGCCTTGAGGGCGCCGGCGAGGCTCTCGAAGAGGCCGCGTCCGTCGGTGGGGCCGATCTCCGGCTCGATGTAGTTTTCCGGGTGGGGCATCATGCCGAGCACGTTGAACTTCTCGGAATAGATGCCGGCGATCCCGTTGATGGCGCCGTTGGGGCCGTCCGTCTCGTCGATCCGGCTGTCGGGCCGGGCGTAGCGGAAGGCGACGCGGCCTTCGCCCTCGATGCGGGCGATGGTGGCCTCGTCGGCGGTATAATTGCCTTCACCGTGGGCCACCGGGATGCGGATCAGCTCGCCCTTGCGATAGGCCTTGGTGAAGGGGGTGTCGGCCCGCTCCACGCGCAGCAGCACCTCGCGGCAGACGAAGCGCAGGCGGGCGTTGCGCACCAGCACGCCGGGCAGCAGCCCCGCCTCGCACAGGATCTGGAAGCCGTTGCAGATGCCGAGCACCAGACCGCCGCGAGCGGCATGGGCGCGCACGGCCTCCATGATGTTCGCCCGCGCGGCGATGGCGCCGCAGCGCAGGTAATCGCCGTAGGAGAAGCCACCGGGCAGGACCACGAGGTCGGTGCCCTTGGGCAGCTCGTGCTCGGCGTGCCAGACCACCTGGGGCTTGGCGCCGGAGACGAGCCGCAGCGCGCGCACGGCGTCCTGCTCACGATTGGAGCCGGGGAAGAGGATGACGGCTGGTTTCATGATCTCTCAGTGGATGCCGACGAGGCCGAGCCTGCGTTCGATGCGAGCGAGCCGCGCGTCACGGCCCGCGTGCATGCCGTATATGGTGTTCATGTCCTGCCCGAAGGCCTGTCGGGGATCGCGCCGGGCGATCACCTCTTCGCGAGCCTCAAGCCTTTGGCGAGCCCCAAGCCCCTTGCGAGCCTCAAGGACCCGCGCGCCGAGGGCCGCGCCCTGCGGGATCGACTTCGGAACCTCGATGAGAAGCTCGTTGGTGATCTCGGCCATCATGCCCTCTCGGCGGCCTTGCTCCCTGAAGCGGCCGCCAGACTATAACATCCTTCGCCCGTCACTCGGCGAATTCGACCTTGTAGGTCTCGATCACGGTGTTGGCGAGGAGCTTGTCGCAGGCTTCCTTGAGGGCGCCCTCGGCGGCGGCGCGGTCGTTGCCGGCCAGCTCCACGTCGAACACCTTCCCCTGCCGCACGCTCTGCACGCCGGCCACACCCAGCGACCGCAGCGCGCCTTCGATGGCCTTGCCCTGCGGGTCGAGCACCGCCGACTTGAGGGTGACGATCACTCGGGCCTTCATGGAAACCTCGCCTTCATGGCACGCGCTTGCGCCCGCGCCGTTGCTTGCCCGCCGCCGGGCACCGCCTGGCCCGTACAGGGCCCGGCAACGCAAAACGGGGGCCGATCCGGCCCCCGCCTAGCACTTTTCGGGTATGGGAAACAACGCCCCCACCCGAATTGACACGTCACTTCACGAGGACGGGGCCCTTGCCCTGCGTCGGATCGTTCTCCATCAGGATTCCGAGCCGGCGCGCAACCTCGGTGTAGGCCTCCACGAGGCCGCCCATGTCGCGGCGGAAGCGGTCCTTGTCCATCTTGTCGTTCGACTTGATGTCCCAGAGCCGGCACGAATCGGGGCTGATCTCGTCAGCGACCACGATCCGCATCATGTCGTTCTCCCACAGGCGGCCGCATTCCATCTTGAAGTCGATGAGACGGATGCCGGCGCCGAGGAAGAGGCCGGACAGGAAGTCGTTGACGCGGATCGCGAGCGCGATGATGTCGTCGATTTCCTGGGTGGTGGCCCAGCCGAACGCGGTGATGTGCTCTTCCGACACCATCGGGTCGTTGAGCGCGTCGTTCTTGTAATAGAACTCGATGATCGAGCGCGGCAGCTGGGTGCCCTCCTCGATCCCGAGGCGGGTCGAGATGGAGCCGGCGGCGACGTTGCGCACCACGATCTCGAGGGGGATGATCTCCACTTCCCGGATGAGCTGCTCGCGCATGTTCAAGCGGCGGATGAAGTGGGTCGGCACCCCGATGTCGTTCAGCCGGGAGAAGATGTACTCCGAAATCCGGTTGTTCAGCACACCTTTGCCGTCGATGACATCGTGCTTCTTCGCATTGAAGGCCGTGGCATCGTCCTTGAAGTGCTGAATGAGTGTGCCGGGCTCGGGTCCTTCATAGAGGACTTTCGCCTTGCCTTCGTAGATTCGGCGGCGGCGGCTCATGGGAATATACCGCTGATTGAGGAAATCCATGGGTTTGCCAAGGCTCCGTTCGGGTGACGCTCCTCGGCTGGACCGGGGATGTCTGTTTCAAGGACATCCCAAGCCCGATCGGACACTAGCCGATTGGACGGCTGGATACAACGCGCGTCCCGATGCGCCCACCCGTGCCATCCCCTTGAAGAGGCCGGGCGGCCATCAGGTCGCATGGCCGGGAGGGGGCACGGCGCCTCACTGCCGTTGATCTAATATGAGGCGGGGGATATTCAAGGCGCGCGTGCGGACGGCGCGTGCGGAGCTTCGGCTGCCCTTGCGTGAGCGCAGCGGCAACCCAAATCAGCAGGGTCCGCGCAAACGCAGTCCGCGCAAACAGATCAGGCCGGCCGCCGGCCGCCCATTCGCAGGAAGAGGGGTGCCATGACCACGTTCGACAAGCGCGAGGAAGGTTTCGAAAAGGCTTTCGCGCTCGACGAGGAGACGCGGTTCCGGGCGCTCGCCCGCCGGAACAAGAAGCTCGGCCTGTGGGCCGCCGAGAAGCTCGGTCTCGCCGGCGAGGAGGCTCTTGCCTACGCCAAGTCCGTCGTCGAGGCCGACCTGCAGGAAGCCGGTGACGAGGACGTGTTCCGCAAGCTGCGCGCCGATTTCGACGCCAAGCAGGTGGACGTCTCCGACCACCAGATCCGCCGCAACATGGACGAGTTCCTCGCCGCCGCCGCGGCCGAGGTGAAGTCCGGCAGCTGAGCCCGCACAGGGTTTCCCGCCGCGTCCCGTGACGCGGCGGCCCAAACAAAAAGGCCGCCCACCGGGCGGCCTTTTCTTTTTCGGGTCCCGCGCCGGATCAGCGCGAGTAGAACTCGACCACGAGGTTCGGTTCCATCTGAACCGGGTAGGGCACCTCGTTCAGCTCCGGGATGCGGGCGAAGCGCGCGGTGAGCTTGTGGGTGTCGAGCTCGATGTAGTCGGGCACGTCACGCTCGGCGAGCTGCTGCGCCTCGATCACGATGGCGAGCTGGCGGGAGGCTTCCTTCACCTCGATCACGTCATCCACCTTGACGAGGTAGGACGGGATGTTCACGCGCTTGCCGTTCACCTTCACGTGGCCGTGGGAGACGAACTGGCGGGCGGCGAAGATGGTGGGCACGAACTTGGCGCGGTAGACCACCGCGTCCAGGCGGCGCTCCAGCAGGCCGATGAGGTTGGCGCCGGTGTCGCCCTTGAGGCGCGAGGCCTCGACATACACCTTGTGGAACTGCTTCTCGCCGATGGAGCCGTAATAGCCCTTCAGCTTCTGCTTGGCGCGCAGCTGCACGCCGAAGTCGGACAGCTTGCCCTTGCGGCGCTGGCCGTGCTGGCCGGGACCGTACTCACGACGGTTGACCGGGCTCTTGGGGCGGCCCCAGATGTTCTCGCCCATACGGCGATCGATCTTGTGCTTGGCCGCAATGCGCTTGCTCATGTAACGCGAATCCCTGTTGGTTCGTTCGGGTTTGGATCGCGCCCCTCCTCTGCGAAATGGCTTGGGAACCAAGAGGTTCCGGACCGTTCCGCCGACAGGCTCGCCCGGCGCGCTGCCTTGCGAAGCCACGGGTGCGTGAAACGCCAAGCGGGCCACTTCCGGCCCGCGAGGTGGCGGGTTCTTAGTCGCGAAAGCGTGTCGAGTCAACGCCGGGGGCGCTTTTCGCCCTCAGGCGGAGAGGTGCTCGACGAGAATCGTCGCGCCGAGGGCGACCAGGGCGAGGCCTGCGACCACCTCCGCCACCCGCCCGAGACGCTCGCCCACGAGGCGCCCGATCAGCATGCCGCCCGACGACATGATGAAGGTGGTGAGGCCGATGGCGGCGGCGGTGATCCAGATGTTCACATCGAGGAAGGCGAGCGAGACGCCCACCGCCATGGCATCGATGCTGGTGCCGAAGGCCGTGGCCAGCAGCACAGGCAGAGAGCGCCCGCGCGGCGCCGCCTCGTCCCGCGTGGAGAAGGCGGAGGCCAGCATGTGCAGGCCGACACCACCGAGCAATGCGAAGGCGATCCAGTGATCCACCGCTTCCACATAGCTGCTGGCGGCAAGCCCGGCCGCCCAGCCGATCACCGGCGTGGCGGCCTCCACGAGGCCGAACACCATGCCGGTGCGCAGGGCCTCGGCGAATCGCGGGCGGCCCATGGCGGCGCCGCGGCCGACGCTGACGGCGAAGGCATCGACGGACATGCTCAGGGCGAGCACGAGGATCGTGGCGGGTGACATGGATATATCCGGCGGAAGGGGAGGCTCGAGAACCCTGGCGCATCCGGCCCGTCCGCGCGCGAACCGGTGCGTCACGGTCTCGCCGGGCCGAAAATTTCGGCTGGTCGCGCCATGCGCACTCTCGCGCAAGCCTGTTGGCACGACCCCGCCCCGGTGCATCTCCCAGGCGGTGGCTACTCCCCGATCGCGCCTCTGATAGCGGCTTCGCAGGAGCGCGGTAAACCCGCGGGCCGAACTCTTTAGCGCAACTAACTCGCAATCGCGATTTGCCTGGGGGGAAAACCTGTTGCTCCGCCTTGGCGCGACTGTTCTTATCGGGGCACCAGCCACCGCACGCGCGATCATCGCCACAGCCGCGTCGTCCATGGAGAACGTCCGTGAAAGTCCTGGTCTTCCAGCATGTCGCCTGCGAGCACCCCGGCCGCTTCCGCGACTTCATGCGCGCTGATGGCGTCCAATGGGATGCCGTGGAGCTGGATGAGGGCGAGACCATCCCGGCATTCGACGACTATGCCGCCCTGATGGTGTTCGGCGGCCCCATGGACGTGTGGCAGGAGGAGGAACTGCCCTGGCTCATTGCCGAGAAGGCGGCGATCCGCGATTGGATGGCCACCGGAAAGCCCTATCTCGGCGTCTGCCTCGGCCACCAGCTCCTCGCTGATGCGCTCGGCGGCAAGGTGGGCCTCATGCCTCGGCCGGAAGTGGGCGTCACCGACGTGTCGCTGACGGCGGCCGGGCACGAATCCCCCCTGTTCAAGGGGCTCGCCCCCACCTTCCCGACCCTCCAGTGGCACGGCGCCGCCGTGCTGGCCCTGCCGCAGGGCGGAGTGGTGCTCGCCGAGAACGAGCATTGCGCCATTCAGGCGCTGCAGGTGGGGGAAAGGGCGTTCGGCATCCAGTATCATGTGGAGCTGACCGACGCGACGGTGCCCGAATGGGGCGTGATTCCCGAATACCGCTGCGCGCTGGAGGCCATCACCGGCGCGGACGGGCAGGCGCTGCTGGAGGCCGCAACCAAGGAGCGGATGCCGGTTTTCGCGCAAGCGGCGGAGCGGCTCTACCGGAACTTCAAGGCGACGTGGTGAGGGGCGGCCCTCTCGCCTCTCCCCCTCGCGGGAGAGGGTAGATCGCGGCTTAATACCGTCATCGCCCGGCTCGTCCGGGCGATCCACGGTTGGGCCGGGTCGGTTCTTCGGGCAGCGCGCAAGCGAATGGGTGGATCGCCCGGACGAGCCGGGCGATGACGTGCGGATGGGGGAGGGGCTTGGTCGCTATGCGCGCGCAGGCTGCGCTCAGAACCCCACGGCCGTGCCGGTGAGGTCGTACGGCCCGGCGGCCTCGATCTTGACCGTGGCGATCTCACCCACGCGCAGCGGGCGGCGGGAGAAGACCTTCACCGTGCCGTCGATCTCCGGCGCATCGCCCTTGGTGCGGCCGATGGCGCCTTCGGGCGACACGGAGTCGATGATGACCTGCTGACGGGTGCCGACCTTCTTCTTCAGGCGCCGCGCCGAGACCTTCTGCTGGGTGCGCATGAAGCGGTCGTAGCGGTCCTGCTTCACCTCGTCCGGCACCGGATCGGGAAGGGCATTGGCATCCGCCCCGCGCACCGGCTCGAACTTGAAGGCGCCCGCGCGGTCGATCTCGGCCTCTTCCATGAAGGCCAGAAGCTCCTCGAACTCCGCTTCGGTCTCGCCGGGGAAGCCGACGATGAAGGTGGAGCGGAGCGTCAGGTCCGGCACCGCCGCCCGCCACGCCTGGATGCGGGCGAGGGTCTTTTCCTGGGAGGCCGGGCGCTTCATGCGCCTCAGCACGGTGGGGCTTGCGTGCTGGAAGGGAATGTCGAGATAGGGCAGCACCTTGCCGGCGGCCATCAGCTCCATCACCGCATCCACATGCGGGTAGGGATAGACATAATGCAGGCGCACCCAGGCGCCGAGGTCACCCAGCGCGGACGCGAGGTCGAGGAAGCGGGTCGCCACTTCCTTGTCGCCCCACTGGCTCGGCGCATAGCGCAGGTCCACGCCATAGGCGGAGGTGTCTTGCGAGATGACGAGCAGTTCCTTCACCCCCGCCTTCACCAGCTTCTCGGCCTCGCGCAGCACGTCGGCGGCCGGGCGGGAGACGAGGTCGCCGCGCAGCTTGGGGATGATGCAGAAGGTGCAGCGGTTGGAGCAGCCTTCGGAGATCTTGAGATAGGCATAGTGCCGGGGCGTGAGCTTCACGCCCTGCTCGGGCACGAGATCGAGGAAGGGATCGTGCTGCGGCGGCACCGCCTCGTGGACGGCGGCGAGCACGCTCTCGTACTGCTGCGGGCCGGTGATGGCGAGGACGCTGGGATGCACCTCGCGGATCTGCTCGGGCTCGGCGCCCATGCACCCGGTGACGACCACCTTGCCGTTCTCCGCCAGCGCCTCGCCGATGGCGGACAGGCTTTCCGCCTTGGCGCTGTCGAGGAAGCCGCAGGTGTTGACGATGACGAGGTCCGCGCCCTGGTGGGTCTTCGTCAGCTCGTAACCCTCGGCGCGCAGGCGCGTGACGATGCGCTCACTGTCCACCAGCGCCTTCGGGCAGCCGAGGGAAACGAAGGAGATGCGCGGCGCGGGCTCGGCCATGGGGAGGCAGGTTCTTTCTGAAGCATTTTCCAGCGAAGGGGGTACCGGTTCGCATGAAGAAAATGCGTTGAAACAGGTGGCTGTGCGAAGGGCGTGCGCTTACGGCAGCGCGACGGGGCCGTCAACGCCGGGTCTTTGGCGGGCCTTTGTGGCCGAAGGAGGGAGGAGGGGGCCGGACGCCGACCCAGCGTCTCACACCGGCTTCAGCAGCACGTGCTTCTTCTTGCCCATGGAGAGCTTCACCACGCCCTCGGGGGTCAGCGCCGCGAGGTCGAGCGTTGCCTTCTCGTCGGTCACAACGGCGTCGTTCACGCGAAGGCCCCCGCCCTTGATCTGGCGGCGGGCCTCGCTGGTGGAGGCGACAAGGCCGGCCTCCACGAAGGCGTTGGCGACGGGCAGGCCCGCCTCCAGCTTCGCGCGCGGAAGCTCCACGGTGGGCAGGTCCACGGCCAGCGCGCCCTGCTCGAAGGTGGTGCGGGCGGTCTCCTTCGCCTTCTCGGCGGCCTCGCGGCCGTGCAGGAGCGCGGTCGCCTCGGTGGCGAGCACCTCCTTGGCGAGGTTGATCTCCTGGCCTTGAAGGGCGGCGAGGCGGGCGATCTCATCCAGCGGCAGCTCGGTGAAGAGCTTGAGGAAGCGCTCAACGTCCGCATCGCCGGCATTGCGCCAGTACTGCCAGTACTCGTAAGGCGAGAGCAGGTCGGCATCGAGCCACACGGCGCCGCCGGCGGTCTTGCCCATCTTGGCACCGGAAGAGGTGGTCAGCAGTGGCGTCGTCAGCGCGAACAGGTCCGCGCCGTGCATGCGGCGGCCGAGCTCCATGCCGTTGACGATGTTGCCCCACTGGTCGGAGCCGCCCATCTGCAGCATGCAGCCATGGCGCCGGTTCAGCTCCACGAAGTCATAGGCCTGCAGGATCATGTAGTTGAATTCGAGGAAGGTGAGCGGCTGCTCGCGCTCCAGGCGCAGCTTCACCGAATCGAACGTCAGCATCCGGTTGATGGTGAAATGCGGCCCCACCTCGCGCAGGAGGGGGATGTATTTCAGCTCGTCGAGCCAGCCCGCATTGTTCTCCATGATCGCGCCGCCGTCGAAATCGAGGAAGCGCGCGAAGACCTTGCGGATGGAGGCGATGTTGGCGTTGATCTGCTCATCGGTGAGCATCTGGCGCTGTGTGTCCTTGCCGGACGGGTCGCCGATCTTGGTGGTGCCGCCGCCCATGAGCGCAATCGGCCGGTGGCCGGTGCGCTGGAGGGTGCGCAGCATCATGATGGAGAGCAGGTGCCCAGCATGCAGGCTCGATGCGGTGGCGTCGAAGCCGATATAGGCGGTGATGGGCCCTTCCGCGGCCTTGGCGTCGAGGCGCTCAAGGTCCGAGCACTGGTGGATATAGCCGCGCTCATGGAGGGTGCGCAGGAAATCGGAGCGGAAGGAGGGAGAAGTCATCACACAAATCGAGGCTTGAGGCTGGCGCTCACGCGCCGGAAAGGAGCGGTGGTGTATCAGGTCCGGCGCAAGAATGCATGTGCGTGAGGCGAGGGGGCTTTAATGCGTGTCGTCGGGCTGATGAGCGGCACCTCCATGGACGGCATCGACGCCGCCCTGATCGAGACCGACGGGGAAAGCGTCGCCTGGCTCGGCCCCGCGCTCACCCGCCCCATCGACGCCAAAACCCGCGCGCTCCTCGTGACCGCCATGGAGGATGCGCGGGGCGTGAACCATCGGGACGATAGGCCGGGCGCGCTGGCGGAAGCCGAACGGCGCATCACCGATCTTCATGCCGAAGCCGTGCGGGCGCTGCTGGAGCCGCTGCGGCTCACCCCTGGCGACATCGACCTCGTGGGCTTCCACGGCCAGACGGTCATCCACCGGCCCGATGCGCGCCTCACCGTCCAGATCGGCGAGGGGCAGCGGCTCGCCTCGGCGCTGGGCATCCCGGTGGTGGCGGATTTCCGCGCAGCGGATGTGGCGGCGGGCGGGCAGGGGGCGCCGCTGGTGCCGGTGTTCCATCAGGCGCTGGTGCGGCGGCTCACGCTGTCGCAACCGGTGGCGGTGCTGAATGTGGGCGGGGTCGCCAATGTCACGGTTATCGATGGCGATGCCTCGCCCATCGCCTGCGACACTGGGCCCGGCAATGCCCTGATCGACGATTTCCTGAAGGAGCGCACCGGCGTCCCCTTCGACGCAGATGGCCGCGCGGCTGCCGCCGGACGAGTGGACGAGGAGCGCGTCGCGGCTGTTCTGGCCGACCCCTTCTTCCAACAGCCGCCGCCCAAGTCTCTGGATCGCAACGCCTTTCGGCGGGCGGTCGGGGAGCGGATGGGGCTGGCGGGCCTGTCTCTGGAGGATGGCGCGGCGACGCTGACGGCGCTCACGGCGGCGACTGTCGCGGCCATCGTGCCGTTCCTGCCCCGGCCTCCGGCGGTGTGGATCGTCGCGGGGGGCGGTGCGCGCAATCCGACTTTGCTCGCCATGTTGGCGGAGCGCTTGGGGGCAGAGGTGCGCACGGCCGATCGAGTGGGGTGGTCCGGCGATGCGCTGGAGGCCCACGCCTTCGGATTCCTCGCCGCGCGCTCCGTGCGGGGCCTGCCGCTGACGTTTCCGACCACCACCGGGGTGGCCGCGCCGATGACGGGTGGGGTGCTGTTCCGGCCGTGAGGGGCCTATGCCTCCCCTCTCCCCTTGCGGGAGAGGGGTTGGGGGTGAGGGGGCTGGTGCCGGTCCTCACGGTGTTGGGCGAGCGGAGAAATACCCCTCGTCCCAGCCCTCTCCCGCAAGGGGAGAGGGAGCACGGTTGGCTCCAGACCCACCCCCAAACGAAAACGGCGCGCCGAAGCGCGCCGTTCAAGCGGAATGAGCCGAAATCAGGCGGCGCTGTCCTTGCGGGTGCCGGGGAGGCGCTTGTCGAGATAGGTGCCGACCACGCCCATCAGATCCTCGGTCTTGCCGTCGAAGAAGTGGTTGGCGCCGGGCACCACCTGCTGCTCGATGACGATGCCCTTCTGGGTCTTCAGCTTCTCCACCAGCGTCTGCACCGCAGAGGTGGGCACCACCGCATCCTTGTCGCCATGCACGAACAGGCCGGAGGAGGGGCAGGGGGCGAGGAAGGAGAAGTCGTAGAGGTTCGCCGGCGCGGCGATGGAGATAAAGCCCTCGACCTCCGGGCGGCGCATCAGTAACTGCATGCCGATCCATGCGCCGAAGGAGAAGCCGGCGATCCAGCAGGCGCGGGCGTCCGGGTTCACCGACTGCGCCCAGTCGAGCGCGGCGGCGGCGTCCGAAAGTTCGCCCTGGCCGTGGTCGAACGAGCCCTGCGAGCGGCCAACGCCCCGGAAGTTGAAGCGCAGCACCGAGAAGCCGCGGTTCACGAACTGGTAGTACAGATTGTACACGACCGGATTGTTCATCGTCCCGCCGAACTGCGGGTGCGGATGAAGAATGATGGCGATGGGCGCGTTGCGGGTCTTGGCGGGCTGGTAGCGGCCTTCGAGGCGCCCCTTTTCGCCGGGGAAGATCACTTCTGGCATGGAAGTCTGCAACCTCTGGGTAGCAATGACGCGCGGCGCGCCCGTTCCGTCCTATAGGACGACGGGTCCGGCGCGGGAACCCGTCAGCATGACCCCTGTCGACTTGACGCCGGAACGGTAATGCTTGACTAACGGACGCGCGAGACCTATCTATTTAGAATAATTCTAATTTGTTCCCGGCGGCTGCGCGAACCGAGGGGCGCTGCGTTGTGAGAACGGGTGAAGTTTGACCTATGACGGAGATCGCCGGCAATTGCAAGCCTGGCACGGGTCGCGGGTGCGTTTGGCATATGCGGCCGGGAGGCGGAGATGAGCGCGGGCGACGCGTCGCGGCAGATGGGTACCATCGCGGGCACGGTTGAGGCGACCATCGCTTCCCGCCCGTCGGTGCCTCGCCGCGCCTATCTCGATCACAACGCCACGAGCCCCCTTCGGCCCGAGGCCCGCGCCGCGCTGGTCGCCGCGCTGGATGCCGGCGGCAATGCGTCTTCCGTCCACGCCGAAGGCCGCGCCGCGCGCGCCCGCATTGAGGCTGCCCGCGCGGCCGTCGCTGCGCTGGCGGGTGCGCCCGTCCGGGGCGTAGTCTTCACCTCCGGCGCCACCGAGGCGGCGGCGCTGGCGCTGCATCCCGCTGTCGAGATCGCCGGACGGGCCAAGCGCTGCGACGTGCTGCTGGCGAGCGCGGTGGAACATCCGGCCGTGCTCAAGGGCCATCGTTTCCCCTCCGACGCGCTGGAAATCCTGCCGGTGGACGGCGAGGGGCGGCTCGATCTCGCCGCGCTGGACGAGGCGCTCGCCCGCCATCGCGCCGCCGGCCGGCGCGCGATGCTGGCGGTGATGGCGGCGAACAACGAGACCGGCGTGATCCAGCCCGTGGCCGAGGCGGCGCGGCTGGTGCACGAGGCGGACGGCATCGTCTTCTGCGACGCGGTGCAGGCCGCCGGGCGCATCCCGCTGGATATGGCGGCGCTCGGCGCCGACTTCCTGGCCCTCTCCGCCCACAAGATCGGCGGTCCCCCCGGCGTTGGTGCGCTGGTGGCGGCGGGGCCGGACCATCGCACCGCGCCGCTGCTCTCCGGCGGCGGGCAGGAGCGCAACCGGCGCGCGGGCACCGAGAACGGGCCGGCCATCGTCGGCTTCGGTGCGGCTGCAAATGCCGTGAATGCAGTGCTTGCCGCCGAGGCGGAGCGGCTTGCCGTGCTGCGCGACCGTCTGGAACGGGTGGTGCTGGAAGGCGTTCCGGGTACAAGGGTTGTGGGCGCGGGCGCCGATCGCTTGCCTAACACCACTATGGTCACATTTGCCGGACTTCGGGCCGAGACACTGGTGATCGCGCTGGACCTCGCCCACGTAAGCATCAGTGCCGGCTCGGCCTGCTCGTCAGGCAAGGTCGGCGCCTCGCAGGTGCTCCTCGCCATGGGACTGCCCGAGGACGAGGCGGCGGGCGCCATTCGCCTGTCACTCGGCTGGTCGAGCACCATCGAGGATGTGGATGCCGCGGTCGAAGCCTTGAAAAAGGCCGTGCCGCAGCTGAGAAGCCGCGCTTCACGCGCGGCATAGCGGATTAAGCCGCGCTTTGCGCGGTTAGGGGAATTACGCCGCGCATCATGCGCGGCACACGGACTTGACCCGCGGGCCTTGACCCCGCGTGGGAGAGGAGAAGAGAGATGCCTGCGGTTCAGGAGACCGTCGAACGCGTCCGCGCGATCGACGTGGATCAGTACAAGTACGGTTTCGTCACCGACATCGAGAGCGAGAAGGCCCCCAAGGGCCTGTCGGAAGACACCGTTCGCTATATCTCCGCCCGGAAGAACGAACCCGAGTGGATGCTGGAATGGCGGCTCGACGCCTACCGGCGCTGGCTCACCATGGAAGAGCCCACCTGGGCGCGGGTGAGCTACCCGAAGATCGATTTCCAGGACTATTATTATTACTCGGCCCCCAAGGCGGCGCCGAAGTCCATCGACGAGATCGACCCGGAAATCCTCAAGACCTACGAGAAGCTCGGCATCCCCCTGCGCGAGCGCGACGCGCTGCTCGGCATCCAGCGCGAGGGCGGCTCCAAAGTGGCGGTGGACGCGGTGTTCGACAGTGTGTCGGTCGCCACCACCTTCAAGGAGGAGCTAGCCAAGGCGGGCGTGATCTTCATGCCCATCTCGGAGGCCATCCGCGAGCATCCCGAGCTGGTGAAGAAGTATCTCGGCTCGGTGGTCCCCGTGTCCGACAATTTCTACGCCACGCTCAATTCGGCGGTCTTCTCCGACGGCTCCTTCGTCTATGTGCCGAAGGGCGTGCGCTGCCCCATGGAGCTGTCCACCTATTTCCGCATCAACGAGCGCAACACCGGACAGTTCGAGCGCACCCTCATCATCGCCGATGAAGGTGCCTATGTGAGCTATCTGGAAGGCTGCACCGCCCCCCAGCGTGACGAGAACCAGCTGCATGCGGCGGTCGTCGAGCTGGTGGCGCTGAAGGATGCGGAGATCAAGTATTCCACCGTCCAGAACTGGTATCCCGGCGACAAGGACGGCAAGGGCGGCATCTACAATTTCGTCACCAAGCGCGGCGACTGCCGGGGTGACAATTCCAAGATCTCCTGGACGCAGGTGGAGACCGGCTCGGCCATCACCTGGAAGTACCCGAGCTGCATCCTGCGCGGCGACAACTCGCAGGGCGAGTTCTATTCCATCGCCATCTCCAACGGCCACCAGCAGGTGGATTCGGGGACGAAGATGATCCACCTCGGCAAGAACACGTCGAGCCGGATCATCTCCAAGGGCATCGCCGCCGGGCACTCGGACAACACCTATCGCGGACTGGTGTCCGCCCATCGCAAGGCCACCGGCGCGCGCAACTTCACCAACTGCGACTCGCTCCTCATCGGCGATCTCTGCGGGGCGCACACCGTGCCCTACATGGAGGCCAAGAACGCCTCGGCCCAGTTCGAGCACGAGGCGACCACCTCCAAGATCTCCGAGGACCAGCTGTTCTACTGCCTCCAGCGCGGGCTTTCGCAGGAGGAGGCGGTGGCGCTCATCGTCAACGGCTTCGTGCGCGACGTGCTCCAGCAGCTGCCCATGGAGTTCGCGGTCGAGGCGCAGAAGCTGATCGCCGTGAGCCTGGAAGGCTCGGTGGGCTGACGAACCGGCCGGCGCGCCGCCGGCTCCATCCCTTCTCGCGCAGCGCGTTCTTCGGGGCGCAGCCGCGCGGATCGACATTTCAAGGACCGACCATGCTCGAAATCCGCAATCTCCACGCCCGCATCGGCGAGAACGAGATTCTCAAGGGCCTCGACCTCACCATCCCGGATGGCGAGGTGCATGCCATCATGGGGCCAAACGGCTCCGGCAAGTCCACGCTCTCCTACGTCCTCTCCGGCAAGCCCGATTATGAGGTGACGGACGGCAGCGTGAGCTTCGACGGCGCGGACCTGCTCGCGCTCGACGCCAGCGCGCGGGCGGCGGCGGGTGTCTTCCTCGCCTTCCAGTATCCCATCGAAATCCCCGGCGTTGCCAACATGACCTTCCTGCGGGCGGCCATGAACGCCCAGCGCAAGGCGCGCGGCGAGGAGGAAATCTCCACCCCCGACTTCCTGAAGCTGGTGCGCGCCAAGGCGCCGGACCTCGGCATCTCGCAGGACATGCTCCGGCGCGGCGTCAATGTCGGCTTTTCGGGCGGCGAGAAGAAGCGCAACGAAATCCTCCAGATGACCCTGCTGGAGCCCAAGCTCTGCATTCTGGATGAGACCGATTCCGGCCTCGACATCGACGCGCTCAAGGTGGTGTCCCAGGGCGTGAATGCGCTGCGCAGCCCCAAGCGCTCCATGCTGGTCATCACCCATTATCAGCGCCTGCTCGACCATATCGTGCCGGATGTGGTGCACGTGATGCACAAGGGCCGCATCGTCCGCTCCGGCGGGCCGGAGCTGGCGCTGGAGCTGGAAGAGTCGGGCTACGCGGCCTACGCGCAGGACGCGGCGTGAAGGACGGCACCATGACCATCAACGTCCGACCCGCCCGAACGGCGGCGGAAGAGGCCATCGCCGCCGCGCTCGAAGCGTCGATCGCCACCGAGGCGGGGCAGGGGCGCATCGCCGAGCTGCGCCGCGCCGCCCGCGACGCTTTCCTCTCTCACGGCCTGCCCAGCCGCCGTGTGGAGGAGTGGAAGTACACCGATCTGCGTGCCGCCATCCGCGACGTCCCCAATCGCGCCCCCGCGCCGGGCACGGTGGAGGATCTGGAAGCTGCGCCATTCGTGCCGGCGGTGCCCAATGCCGGGCGCATCCTGTTCGTGAACGGCGTGCTCTCCCGCGCCGGCTCGGACTTCGCGGCGCTGTCGGAAGGCGTCACCGCCTTGCCGCTGGACACCGCCATCGCTGCCGGCGATCCGCTCGCGGACCGCATCAATGCCCTGTCGCCGAGCCGCTATGACGGGCCGCTGGCCCTCAACACCGGCTTCCTCGGGGAGGGCGTCGCGCTCCGCGTCGATGCCGGGGTGAAGGCGGCGCGGCCGGTGCATATCGCCCACGCTTTTCCGGGTAGCGAAGCCGTCTCCGGCTTCACCCGCACCGTCGTGGTGGTGGGCGAAGGCGCCGAGGTGACGCTGGTGGAGACCTTCGCCGGGCGTGATGGCGTCGCCTACCAGTCCAACCACGCGGTGGAGCTGGTGGTGGGCGATGGTGCGGTCGTGAATCTCGTGCGCATTCAGGAGGAGGGCGACGCCGCCTTCCACTTCGGCACCCTCATGCTGGAGCTGGGCCGCGAGGCGAAGCTGAACCTGTTCGCCCTCGCCCAGGGCGCGGCGCTGGCGCGCTACAACGTCTATGGCCGCTTCGAGGGCACAGGCGCCCATGCCGGTATCCGCGGCGCGACCCTCGCCCGTGGCCGCCAGCATTCGGACACGACCCTTGTCATCGATCATGCGGTGGCGGGGGGCGAGAGCCGCGAGCTGTTCAAGACCGTGCTCGCCGACGACGCCCACGGCGTGTTCCAGGGCAAGATCGTGGTGCGCCGCGCCGCCCAGAAGACCGACGGGCGGATGATGAGCCAGTCGCTCCTCCTCTCCGACCGCGCCGAGATGGACAACAAGCCGGAGCTGGAAATCTTCGCGGACGATGTCCAGTGCGGCCACGGTGCCACCGCCGGAGCCCTCGACCGCTCCATGCTGTTCTACCTGCGCTCGCGCGGCCTGCCGGAGAAGGAAGCCGAGATGCTCCTCATCCAGGCCTTCCTCGGCGAGGCGGTGGAATATGTGGAGAATGCGGACCTGCGCGACCTGCTGATCGAGCGGATCAGCGGGTGGCTGGAGAAGCGGGCGGCGTAGGCCGTCGCTGCTGAAACCGCCTCCGCGCCCCGCCATCCCCCGCCTTGTGCGGGGGATCCACCCCGCCGCCGGGACCAGCGGATGAGTGGACCCTCCGGACAAGCCGGAGGGTGACAGCGACAAAAGGTTCGTGCGCCCCAGGCTCCCGTTGGCCGATGAGGGCGATACGCCGTTTCATTGAGAGTGTTGCCAGAAGGATTTGGCCATGACCCAGCCCCACCCCGCCGTCGCCAATGGCTCCTTCGACGTGGAGCGGGTGCGCGCGGACTTTCCGGCCCTGTCGCTGGAGGTGAACGGCCATCCGCTCACCTATCTCGACAATGCCGCCTCGGCGCAGAAGCCGCGGCAGGTCATCGACCGCATGGTGACCGCCTATGAGCGGGAATATTCCAACGTCCATCGCGGCCTCCACTATCTCGCCAACGCCGCCACCGAGGCGTTCGAGCATGCCCGCGAGACGGCGCGTGCCTTCCTGAACGCTGGCAGCATCGACGAGATCATCTTCACCCGTTCCGGCACCGGCGCCATCAACACGGTGGCCTCCTCCCTCGGCCAGTCCATCGAGGCGGACGACGAGATCGTGCTCTCCATCATGGAGCACCATTCCAACATCGTGCCGTGGCACTTCCTGCGCGAGCGCAAGGGCGCCGTCATCAAGTGGGCGCCGGTGCGGGAGGATGGCTCCTTCGACCTCGACGCCTTCAAGGCGCTGCTCGGTCCGCGCACCAAGATCGTCGCCATCACCCACATGTCCAACGTGCTGGGCACGGTGACGCCCATCAAGGAGATCGCGGCGGCGGCCCATGCGGTGGGCGCCAAGGTGGTGGTGGATGGCTGCCAGGCCATCGTCCACATGCCCGTGGACGTGCGCGACCTCGACGTCGATTTCTACGCCGTCACCGGCCACAAGCTCTATGCCCCCACCGGCATCGGCCTGCTCTACGGCAGGAAGGAACTGCTGGAGGCGATGCCGCCCTATGAGGGCGGCGGCGAGATGATCCGCGAGGTGACGGAGGAGGCCGTCACATACGGGGTACCTCCGCACCGTTTCGAGGCTGGAACACCTCCAATCGTTCAGGCCATCGGCCTTGGCGCTGCAATGGAATATGTCCAGTCCATCGGCCGAGAGCGCATCGCCGCCCACGAGCACGATCTCTCGGCCTATGCCCACGAGCGCTTGAGGGCGTTGAATTCCCTGCGGATCATCGGCACGGCGGCGGACAAGGGCGCCATCATTTCCTTCGAGATGAAGGGCGCCCATCCCCACGACGTGGCCACCATCATCGACCGCTACGGTGTCGCGGTACGGGCCGGCACCCATTGCGCACAGCCGCTTTTGGCCCGATATGGTGCGACAGCGACATGCCGCGCATCGTTTGCCCTTTACAACACGCGCGCCGACGTGGACCGTCTCTTTGACGCCCTCGTCAAGGCGCAGGATTTGTTCGCATGACCGATACCAAGTCGATCGAGGCGCCGAACCAGCCGCAGATTCAGTCTCCGATCCCGGAGGCGGAGCTTGCGCGGCTCACCGACGACATCGTGATCGCCCTCAAGACGGTCTACGATCCCGAAATCCCGGTGGACATCTACGAGCTTGGCCTGATCTACAAGGTCGATATCTCGGATGCCCGCACCGTTGCTGTCGAGATGACGCTCACCACGCCGAACTGCCCCGCCGCCGCCGAGCTGCCCGGCATGGTGGAGAGCGCCGTCGCGGCCGTGCCCGGCATCTCGGACGTGAAGGTGGACATCACCTTCGATCCGCCCTGGGACCAGGGCCGCATGTCCGAGGAAGCCCGCGCCACGCTCAACTTGTGGTGAGCCCGCGTCATGCCTGACGGGCAGGGGACCGCGCGCACTGCGCCGCCCCTCGGCCGGGTGCTGGAAACCGGCCTCTACGTGGACGACCTAGCCCGGGCGCGCGGCTTCTACGAAGGCGTGCTCGGCCTCGTGCCCATGCTGGCCGATGCGCGTTTCGCCGCCTATCCGGTCGGCGGCACCGTGCTTCTGCTGTTCCTGCGCGGATCGGCCGACACGGCCATCGCGTTGCCCTTCGGCGGCGCGATTCCCCCGCACGATGGCGCCGGCCGCCTGCACTTCGCCTTTTCCGCCGAAGCCGCCGACATGGACCGCTGGCGCGACCACCTCATGGCGCACGGCGTCGCCATCGAGGGCGAGGTGCATTGGCCGAAGGGCTCCACCAGCCTCTATTTCCGCGATCCCGATGGGAATCTCGCCGAGATCGCGAGCCCTGGGCTCTGGAAGAATTATTAGCGCACAGATTCGCCGTCATCGCCCGGCTCGTCCGGGCGATCCACCTTGCCGTTCGTCCGGTTTCCCAGTTGAAAGACCCTGCCGGGTCGAACCGTGGAACCCCCGCACAAAGCGCGGGATGACGATCAGTGATGCGGAGGGGTCTCGTCGTGCGACCGCCAAGCGGCAAAAGAAAAAGGCGAGGCCCCGAGCGGGCCTCGCCTTTTTTAATCCACGGCTCCAGCGCTGCCTGCAGATCTAAGTCCGCTTTGGGGGCTGCGCGGCCAATCCGTGATGCCGATTCCGTATGCGCCATTAAAGGCGGCCGTCGGTCGGCTTTTTCTTACCTCTCCTCCCGAGACCTGAACCGCATTCACCGCCGTCTGGCCGGCCGGTGACGGTCCCCTTTCTTGTGCGGGGGAAAATAGAACAAGAATCTGTCGTTTGTCATCCTTGCGCCGCAATAAGTCGTTCGCTGCGTCGCAATATGGTTGCATGGCACCGCATTCGCGCCACTGCCCTTGTGTTTTGGCCGCCCTTCCGCTTTCACTCCCGCCAGCCTGATTTCCCTCCGCACGAAAAGTCCGAGCCACCCGATGCGACTGTCCCGCTATTTCCTTCCCATTCTGCGCGAGGTGCCCAAGGAGGCGGAGATCGTCTCGCACCGGCTGATGCTGCGCGCCGGCATGATCCGGCAGGAATCGGCCGGCATCTACGCCTGGCTGCCGTTCGGCCTGCGCGTGCTGAACAAGGTCTGCAACATCATCCGCGAGGAGCAGAATCGCGCCGGCGCCATCGAGATGCTGATGCCGACCATCCAGTCGGCGGACCTCTGGCGCGAGAGCGGCCGCTATGACGACTACGGCAAGGAGATGCTGCGCATCCGCGACCGGCACGACCGCGAGATGCTGTTCGGCCCCACCAACGAGGAGATGATCACCGAGATCGTCCGCGCCTATGTGAAGTCCTACAAGGCGCTGCCCCTCAACCTCTACCACATCCAGTGGAAGTTCCGGGACGAGGTGCGCCCGCGCTTCGGCGTCTACCGCTCGCGCGAGTTCCTGATGAAGGACGCCTATTCCTTCGATCTCGACGCGGCCGGCGCCCGCCATTCCTACAACAAGATGTTCGTCGCTTATCTGCGCACCTTCGCCCGCATGGGCCTGAAAGCGATTCCGATGGTGGCGGACACGGGACCGATCGGCGGCAACCTCTCCCACGAGTTCATCATCCTCGCCTCCACCGGCGAGAGCGAGGTGTTCTGCCATGGCGACTATCTCGACATGGCGCCGCCCCCCGCCGATGTGAACTTCGACGATCCCGCCGGCCTGCAAAGCGTGTTCGACCGCTGGACGCAGCTTTATGCCGCGACCTCCGAGAAGCACGACACGGCCGCCTTCGATGCCATCCCGGAAGACCGCCGCCTCGCCGCGCGCGGCATCGAGGTGGGCCACATCTTCTATTTCGGCACCAAATATTCCGAGCCCTTCGGCGCCAAGGTGCTCGGCCCGGACGGCAAGGAGCACACCATCCACATGGGCTCCTACGGCATCGGCCCCTCGCGCCTCGTGGCGGCCATGATCGAGGCGTCTCACGATGAGAACGGCATCATCTGGCCGGACGCGGTCGCGCCCTTCCAGGTGGGCATCCTGAACCTCAAGGTCGGGGACAGCGCGACCGAGGCGGCCTGCGGCGCCCTTTACGCGGAATTGACCGCTGCCGGCTACGACGTGCTGTACGACGACACCGAGGAGCGCGCCGGCGCCAAGTTTGCCACTGCCGATCTCATCGGCCTGCCGTGGCAGATCCTGGTCGGGCCCAAGAGCCTCGCCGAGGGCAAGGTGGAACTGAAGCGCCGGGTGGACGGCTCGCGCGAGCTGATCGCCCCGAGCGACATTGTGGAGAGGCTGAAGGCATGACGGCAACCCATGCGGCGGCGGCGAGGGCAGGCGGGGACACCACCGGTACGCGCCCCTTCGCGCCGTTCGAGTGGATGCTGTCGTTGCGTTATCTCAGGGCCCGCCGCAAGGAGGGCTTCATCTCCGTCATCGCCGGCTTCTCCTTCCTCGGCATCATGCTGGGGGTGGCGACGCTCATCATCGTCATGGCGGTGATGAACGGCTTCCGGCAGGAGCTGCTGGGCAAGATTCTCGGCCTCAACGGCCATGTGCTGGTGCAGCCGCTGGAATCGCCGCTCACCGATTACAAGGCGGTGGCCCAGCGCATTGCCGCACTCAACGGCATCCGCATCGCCGTGCCTCTGGTGGAGGGGCAGGCGCTCGCCTCCTCGCCCTTCGGCGCCTCGGGCGTGCTGGTGCGCGGCATGGCGGAGAAGGACCTGCGCGGCCTGCCGTCTGTCGCCCATAACATCCGCCAGGGCACGCTGGAGAATTTCGACCAGGGGCAGGGCATCGCCATCGGCAAGCGCCTCGCCGACCAATTGTCCCTGCGTGCCGGCGACAACATCACCCTCGTCGCCCCGCGCGGTGCGGTGACGCCCATGGGCACCTCTCCCCGCATCAAGGTCTACAAGATCGCCGCGGTGTTCGAGGTGGGCATGTCGGAATACGACAGCGCCTTCGTGTTCATGCCGCTGCCGGAGGCGCAGGCCTATTTCAACCGCAACGGCGACGTGAACGCCATCGAGGTCTACCTCGACAATCCCGACGACGTGGGCGAACTGCGTGCCGCCATCCAGAGCGCGGCGGAGCGGCCGGTCTATCTCGTGGACTGGCGGGTGCGGAACGCCACCTTCTTCGGCGCGCTGCAGGTGGAGCGGAACGTGATGTTCCTGATCCTCACGCTGATCGTGCTGGTGGCGGCGCTCAACATCGTCTCCGGCCTCATCATGCTCGTGAAGGACAAGGGGCACGACATCGCCATCCTGCGCACCATGGGCGCGACGCAGGGCTCCATCATGCGCATCTTCTTCATCACCGGCGCCTCCATCGGCGTGGTGGGGACGCTCTCGGGCCTGCTGCTCGGCGTGATCGTGTGCCTCAACATCGAGAGCATCCGCCAGTTCATCTCCTGGCTCACCGCCACGGAGCTGTTCTCGCCCGAGCTCTATTATTTGTCCCGCCTTCCGGCGCAGATGAATTTCGGCGAAACCTCCTCCGTGGTGCTGATGGCAATGGCGCTCTCGTTCCTGGCCACGCTCTATCCGTCCTGGCGGGCCGCCCGGCTCGATCCGGTGGAAGCCCTGAGGTACGAGTGATGGACATGCCCACCCCGCCCGAAGGTCGCGGCCGCGGCCCGGCACCGGCTCCCGTCCCCAGTTCGCGCTGGCTTTGGCCGGCGTCGTGCGGCGCTATGCGCAGGGGCAGGGGGCGCTGGAAATCCTGCGCGGCGCCGACCTCGGCATTGCCCAGGGGCAGTCGGTGGCCCTCGTGGCGCCGTCCGGCTCCGGCAAATCCACCCTGCTGCACATCGCCGGGCTGCTGGAGCATTCGGACGCCGGAGAGGTGTTCATCGACGGCGCGCCCACCGCCCGCCTGCCGGATGCCGAGCGCACGCGCATCCGCCGGCTCTCCATCGGCTTCGTCTACCAGTTCCATCATCTCCTGCCCGAGTTCACGGCGCTGGAGAATGTGGCCATGCCGCAGATGATCCGCGGCCTCACCAAGAAGGAATCGGAGACGCGGGCCAAGGAGCTGCTCTCCTATCTCGGCCTCGGCGCCCGCCTCACCCATCGGCCGTCCGAGCTGTCGGGCGGCGAGCAGCAGCGCGTCGCCATCGCCCGCGCGCTCGCCAACGCGCCGCGGCTGCTGCTGGCGGACGAACCCACCGGCAACCTCGATCCCAAGACGTCCGACCACGTGTTCGGCGCCATGTCGGAGCTGGTGCGTGCCACCGGGGTCGCCGCCTTGATCGCCACCCACAATCTCGACCTCGCCGCCCGCATGGACCGGCGCGTCACCCTGCGCGAAGGCAAGGTGGTGGAGCTGGCCTGACTGGCGCCACGGGGCGCTCCCAGAGGGTGGAATGGATTCGTTTTTCGCCGCCTCCAAGATGTTCTGGTTCCTCGTCGCGCCGTCCAACCTGCTGATGCTGCTTGGCGGCTTTGGCCTCTTTCTGGCGCTCGCCAGCGGGCGGCGGTGGGGACTGGGGCTTCTCGCCGTTTCCATCGTCGGCTGGGGGGTGCTGGGCTTCTCGCCGGTGTCCAATTATCTCCTCAACCCGCTGGAGGAGCGCTTTCCCATCTACCGGGGCGATGAGCCGATCACCGGCGTGGTCCTCCTGGGCGGGGCGGAGGTGCCGGAGGTGGGGCTGGCGCGCGGCGTCCCCGCCTTCGCCAATGCCGGGGAGCGGGCCATTGCTTTCGGCGCCCTGGCGCGGAAGCACCCGGAGGCGCGCCTCGCATTCATCGGCGGCAGCGGACAGCTGTTCTCCGACGGCGTCGCCTCGGAGGCGCGGATGATGCAGATGACGCTGCCGGACCTCGGCATCGCCCCGGACCGTGTGGAATACGAGGTGAAATCCCGCAACACCGCGGAAAATGCGGAGTTTGCCAAGGAATTGCTGAAGCCCAAGCCGGGCGAGCGCTGGCTGCTGGTGACGAGCGCGTTCCACATGCCGCGTGCGGTCGGCTGCTTCCGCAAGGTGGGCTTCGACGTGATCCCCTATCCGGTCGATTTCCGCACCGCCGGCCCGAACCAGCTCAACGAGACCTTCTCGCGCACGGCGGTCGGGCTCGACATGGCGGATGTGTCGATCAAGGAGTGGGTGGGCCTCGTCGCCTACTATCTTTCGGGCAAGACCAGCGCGCTGTTTCCGGCGCCCTGAGCGTTTCGTCGGCTTCAGTCGTCCCGCGGCAGGCCGATGCGGTAGACGCCGCGGAAATCGGCCGGGTCCACCGCCTTGCCCTTGCGATAGATCATCAGCCGGCCCTCCAGCGCGAGGCGGACGGCCACGCGGCGCACCACCGGCAGTGCCCGCTGCCATTCGTCCTTCGGCATCAGCGCCAGCGCCGCATCCATGGGGCCGATGCTCTTGCCCGGCCCGGCCTCGCCCGCGAGACGCAGGAGCAGCGCCGCGGCCGCCTCATCGTCGGGTAGAGGGGAAGGGCTGGCGGTCGAATCGGAGGGGCGGCTCTCGGTCATGGGGAAGTCCTACCCCATCCGCGCGGATTTTCGCATGGGCAAACCCGGCGCCCCCCGATCCGGCGGCCTGTGGATTGCGGCAGTCCCGGCTCTCGCATGCGAGCCGTTCGCAGGAAGCATGACGCAGGGCTTGCCGGGGCGTTCATAAATTCTTAATGAATGTTGCGTTGCGGGACGCTCGTCGTGCCGCGGGGACTCGTCGAAAGAGCCGCTATCCATCATGGATCTCAGCCAAGGTTATGCCCATCGCCGCTCCTGCTGGGGCGTCGCGCGCACTGCGCTTGCTGTCTTTCTGGTCGCCGTCGCGGTGATCTATCTCTACGGAGGCTTCGACGCCTCCGCGCTTCGGCCCCACTGAACGCAGCCGCCGGGAACACCGGGCGGCTTCGCGGCCGGGGGGAACGGGTTTTCCTTTACCATGGGAATTGCGCGCCGGTGCGCCGCGTTGCCTTTGTGCGGCGGACCGGACAATGATCCGCGCCCCGACCGGCAGCCGTAGGCGTATCGTGGGGGCGGGAACCGGAACAGGGACGCAGGCGTTCGCCCGCGTCCCAAGGGCTGCGTCGCGGAGGGCGCCATGCTGGAATGGATGAACCGGACGCTCAGCATTCTGAACAGCAATTTCGATGTGCCGGGTTGGGTCGTGCTCGCGGCCATGGTCATCGGGGCGGTGTTCGTCTTCGTGCTGTTCGTGCGGTCGGAGCCCAATGAAAACCCGCTGACGCTGCTCGTGCTCATCGGCATCCTGCTGGGTGGCCTGTCGGTGGGCAGCGCCATGGTCAAGCAGATCATCCAGGCTGCCGCCATCTCGGAAGCGCGCTCGCTGGAATCCCGCGCCGCCGGCCTTGATTCCGCGGCCGCGCAGGCGCCGGCCCTCGGCTGCATCGGCGCCGATCCGTCCCTGACGGGGGTGTGCGAGGCGGTGTTGTTCGAGCGGCCGGACACGGTGGCCGCCGCCCGCGCCATGGTGCGCGCGCGCATGGCGCTGGTCGAGGACGCCTTCGAGTTCGTGCGCCGCCGCAAGGCCGACTACCTGACCGAGCGGATCATCGCCTGGCGTCGGCCGCTGGAGCAGGACCCCTACGGCCTCGTCGCTTCCGCGCTGGTGGATTTCTCCGGCTGCACGGTGAGCTATTGTCCGCAGGCCGCGATCTTCGGCGATCCGACGCACATCATCGCCAACATGAACGAGGGGCGCTATGCCAGCCTCGTCAGCAAATATACCCCGGTGTGGGAGCGCAACGCGCGCAACCGGGGCATGACCGGGGGACCGCCGCCGCGCACCGGCCCCTTCGGCATGCTGGTGACCCAGCCTGATCCGGCCCATGCGGCCCAGCCCGGTGCCCCGGGCGTTCCCGCTCCGGCCGCGGCGGCGCCAGCCCCGGCGGCGGAAGAACCTGACGTGATCGCGCCGCCTCCCAGCGCGCCGCTGCCGCCCGCCCGCCCGGCGCGCACCCCGGCCGCGCAGGCGACGCCCCCGGCCAATCCGGCCCCGCGTCCCGCCGCGCCCCGTCCGCGGCCCCAGCCTGCGGCGCCGGCCGAAGCGGAACCCGCTGCCGAGGGCGCACCCGCCGCCCCGAACGGCCAATAGCGCGGGCGCGATGGCGCTCCACCTCATCAAGCTATGCGTCGGCGCGACCTCCATCGCCGACCTCGAAGGCTGGATCGCCGACCGTGCCGATACCGCCCGGCGGGCCGGCGTCCCGTTCGAGCAGATCCACGTCACCCGCATGGTGCCGAGCCGCAAGGACGAACTGATCGACGGCGGCTCGCTCTATTGGGTCATCAAGGGCGAAGTGGCGGCACGCCAGCGCCTGCTCGAGCTGCGGACCGTGGTCGATCCGGACGGGGTGCGCCGCTGCGGCCTCGTGCTCGATCCCGCCGTCATCCGCGTGGAGCCGCGTCCCTCGCGTCCCTTCCAGGGCTGGCGCTACCTCGCCGACCGGGAGGCGCCGCGCGATCTCGGCACCAGCACCGGCACCGCCGATCTGCCCGAAGCCCTCAGCCGGGAGCTGCGCGATCTGGGCCTTCTCTGAACGGAGTTGATGACGTTCGGTCATCTGCCGTTCAGGAAGCCTTCGCCATGGTCCGCCCCGAAACGCCAGGTGCCCCGCGCCCGGTGCCATCGAGGGAGATCCACATGACCATCCGCTTCGCGCCGGCCATATTCGCCTGTGCCGCCGGCCTGTGCGCGGCCAGCCTGACGGCGCCGGGCGCCGCGATGGCGCAGCAGAGCCAGGCGCTGAAGGAGATTCCCGCCGACAAGGCGAAGCTCACCGGCGCCATGACGGTGGACTACAACTCCCGCTCCCTGCGCTCCACCAGCGGCACCGATCTCTACGAGATCAGCGACCTCTCGGTGGCCGACCTGATGATCCTGAAGGGCTCGGTTCAGCGCACGCCGGGCAAGAGCCTCGTCTATTCCGTGAAGTTCGACGTCATCAATCCGTCCAACCCGTCCCAGGTGGCGCGGGAGGTGGCGATCCTGCGCGGTGACCTGCAGATCGACGCCAACGGCCGCTACATCCCCGATGCCGGCCGGCTGCGCATCGACGTGGTGAAGGGCAACCAGACCTCCTCGCCCTTCGGCGGCTCCATCCAGGGTCGCAACGTGACGCGCTGGTGGGAAGTGGCCGAGCAGTTCCGCCGGGCGCAGAAGGAGGCGGACAAGATCTATTCCCGCATGGTCGACGGCAAGGTGGTGTCGATCCAGGTGAAGAACCCCGATCCGCTGCGCTTCGAGCGCACCCAGCTGGCGGCCGGCCCCTTCTCCTTCCTTCCGGACGTACGCGTCTCCGGCAACCTCGATTACGACTACGAGCTGGGCAACTGGCTAACCGACGCCAATGGCGTGACCTTCGCCTACACCGTGGCCGACAAGTCCTTCACCGACCGCGTGTCCGGCTCGATCCGCTATGTGGAGGAGAACGGCAACTTCACCGACAAGGCCGGCAAGAAGAAGCCCTATACCGGTTATTACGAGTACAACCTGCGCTGGAACGAGCAGGCGGTGAACACCGACCAGTCCTTCTTCGACGCCAGCGCGGCGCAGGCGCAGTCCGACGCCTTCTTCTCGTCCGCCGACCAGTCGAAGCCCGGCCTCTACGGCCGCGTCTTTTACAATGACAGTGAGGACGCCTGCAAAAGGGTGAAGGGCGACAACGGCCGCGACAAGTGCGTCGGTCCCACCCGCTCGGAAGTCACCTGGGACCTCAAGGCCGAGAAGCTGACCTATGCGCAGCTCGCCAACTGGGTGAAGCTGGAGATGCTCATCCTCGGCCCGCTGACCGACGAGTGAGCTTGCGTGAAGGGGAGGGGGCTCCCCTCCCCAATCACTCCAGAACCGCAGCCTTGAGCAGGCACACCATGAAGGCGCGGGCAGGCGCGCCGCTTCGGTTGCGGATGACATGGCGGCGGTCGCAGCGGTAGCGCACCGTCTCGCCTTCCTTCACCGTCTCCACCTGCCCGGCCACGTCCACTTCCAGCGTGCCGGCTATGACGGTGAGGCATTCCACGGACCCGCGCTGGTGCCCGTCCGAATCGAGCTCCCCGCCGGGCGCGGCCTCCATGTCGTAATACTGGAGCCACTCCACCGTCTTGATCCAGCCGATGATGGACAGGCGCACCAGCCCGTCCTCGGAGAGCAGGATCGGCGTGTCGGCGCGGGAGAGCTTCTCCACGAAAGGCGCATCGTCGGAGGAGGCGAGCACCCGCTCCACCGACATGTCCAGCGCCTGCGACAGGCGCCACACCGTGGCCAGCGTCGGATTGGTCTCGTTGCGCTCGATCTGGCTGATGATGGACTTCGCCACGCCGGACTGCTCGGCGAGGTCCGACAAGGAGAGGTTGTAGGCCTTGCGCAGGCGCTGGATGGTCTTGCCCAGCTGCCCGGTAATCACCTGCGCGCCGGTTTCGAGAGAGCTGCCCCCGCGTTCCCTGACGGCCATACCCCAATATCCTTTCAACCGAACGAGCGTTCGCTTCAGCGGACGTTACCGTCCGGGCGCGCGGGAGGGAAGGGGACGTAAGGCAAAGGAGCGTTTTTCCGCGTTCTAGTTGCGCCAGAGCCGGAAGAAGTGATGCACCGGGCCGTGGCCGGCGCCCACATCGAGGCGGTCGGCGGCGGCGATGGCGCCGGTGATGTAGGCCTTGGCCTTCTCCACCGCATCAGGCAGGTCGAGTCCGGCGGCGAGCCCCGCGGCGATGGCGGACGAAAGGGTGCAGCCGGTGCCGTGGGTGTTGCGGGTGGCATGGCGCGGGGCGGTGAAGCGCTGCGTGCCGGCTGGCGTGACGAGGAGGTCCACGCTCTCCGGTCCCTCGCCGTGTCCACCCTTCATGAGAACGGCACGGGTGCCGAGCGCCAGCAGGGCCGCCCCCTGGCGCTGCATCTCCTCTTCCGTGTGCGCGGCCTCAAGGCCGAGCAGCGCACCGGCCTCCGGCAGGTTCGGCGTGATGAGATCGGCGGCGGGAATGAGGATGGTGCGCAGGTCGTTCAGCGAATCGTCGCTCAGGAGCCGCGCCCCGGATGCCGCGACCATGACCGGATCGAGCACCACCGGCCGCGCCTTGTGGCGCGCCAGCCCCTCCGCCACCGTGCGGATAGCGCCGGGGCGCGACAGCATGCCGATCTTCACCGCCTTCACCGCGAGGTCGGAAAACACGGCATCCATCTGCGCGGCGATGAAATCGTCCGGCACGTCGTGGATGGCGCTGACGCCCGTCGTGTTCTGCGCCGTGAGCGCGGTGATGACGCTGGCGCCGTAGACCCCCAGCGCGGAGAAGGTCTTCAGGTCCGCCTGGATGCCGGCGCCGCCGCTGGAATCCGAGCCGGCGATGGTGAGGGCGATGGGAATGGGCCGGCTCATGGACGACGTGAGGCTCCGGTGGGGCAGGGATGATCGAGCCGCCACCCTTGCCAGTCCCGGCGGATTTGTCCACCTTGGCGCGGCCCGCGAGGGCCTTCCGATCCCGCCGCCAGCGGAGCACGCCGTGGTTCCCTTCTTCGTCCAGATCAAATGCCAGCTCGGGAAGTCCTACGAGGTGGCTGATGCCCTCGCCAATGCGGAGATCGCCTCCGAGATCTATTCCACGGCCGGTGAGTTCGACCTGCTGGTGAAGTTCTATGTGGAGCCCGGCACCGACATCGGCCACTACGTGAACCAGAAGGTGCAGACCATTCCGGGTATCCAGGACACCCGCACCATCATCACCTTCAAGGCCTTCTGACGCGCCTTCGCGCACCGTTTCCAAGCCATCATTCGGGCCGGCCGGAACGAACGCAGCGGAAGCTGCGGGCGCGAAGCCGCGCGTCCAGTACATCACGCGCTTCGCGGGGATTGATCGCGGAGGCCGCATGCATTACTCAAGGATAAGTCGGTGGTATTCAAGTATTGAATGCTTCTAAAGTGAGCCGCGACCCTCAGCATTGGTCGTGGCCCGCGCCCGGATCTGGAGCGATTCAAAATGAACAGGTACGAACACGGGAGCGCTCATCTCGATAACGACAAGGCCGGTGGCGAGTGGACCTATCGTCCCGCGGATGAAACCTGCCGGACCATCCCCATGGTGGACGCGCAGCTCGACAGCCGGGACCTGTTCGCGGCCGGGCGGCTGGTGACGATCGCCCACGGCGAGCACACGTATCAGTTGCGGCTTACGGCGCAGAACAAGCTGATCCTGACCAAATAGCGCAGCCCAAGCTTCGATCCCATCTGACGCTGCGGTCCGCCTTGAGCCAGGCCGGTGCCATTCCTTCGCCGCGTTTGCTCTTCATGAGAAGGCGCCCCGGCGGAAGGCGGCTTTCGCGCACGACCGTCCGGTCCTTTTCGGCACGGGCGTTTCTGCTATTGTCCGCGCCCAATTCGAGCGGATCCAGACCGAAGCATGGCCATCTCACAGCCCGCATCCGACGACCGGCGGGCGTTCGATCTTGACCTGCCGCAGCGCCTCGTGGGGATCCTCGACACGGCGTCGGCGTGTCATGGCCGTGCCGTGCTGCTGCTGGTGGTGGTCGCTCTCATCACGTTTCTGCCGGGCTTCTTCAGCCTCCCGCCCGTCGATCGCGACGAGGCGCGCTTCGCCCAGGCGACGAAGCAGATGCTGGAGAGCGGCAATTACGTCGATATCCGCTTCCACACCCAGGTCCGCTACAAGAAGCCGATCGGCATCTACTGGTTGCAAGCCGCGACGGTGAAAGCCGGTGAGGCGGTGATCGGGCCGTCCGCCCGCACCTCCATCTGGCTCTATCGCCTGCCGTCGTTGGTCGCCGCCATCGGCGCCGTGCTGCTCACCTATTGGACGGCCCTCGTCTTCCTCTCCCGCCGCGGCGCGTTGTTCGCATCCCTCATGATGGCGGGATGCGTGCTGCTGGGGGTGGAAGCGCGGCTTGCCAAGACCGACGCGGTTTTGCTCTTCACCATTCTCGCCTGCTTCGGGGCGCTGGCGCGGGCCTATGTCCGCCCGCCCGAGGCGCGTCAGGGCGACTGGACCCTCGCCTTGATCTTCTGGACCGCCCTTGCGGCGGGAATCCTCGTGAAGGGGCCGGTGGCTCCGCTGTTCATCGGCCCCGCCATCGCCGCGCTCGCCGTCGCGGACCGCTCCGGCGCCTTCCTGCGGCCGCTGAAGCCCCTTGCGGGCCTGCTGTGGTGCCTGTTGCTGGTGCTGCCGTGGTTTGTCGCCATCTACCTCCTCACCAACGGCGCCTTCTACCAGCTGGCCGTCGGCGTCGACATGATGGGCAAGGTGGCCGAGGGCGCGGAAGGCCACTGGGGCCCGCCGGGCACCTATTTCCTCGCTGCATGGGGCACGTTCTGGCCGTCCATCGTGGTTGCCGCAATGGCGGCGCCCTATGTCTGGCGCCACCGGCGCGGGCGGGCGGAGCGCTTTCTCCTGTGCTGGCTGGTGCCAAGCTGGGTGGTGTTCGAGATCGCCGTCACCAAGCTCCCGCACTATGTGCTGCCAGTCTATCCGGCGCTGGCGATCCTCTCGGCCCTCGTCGTCGAGCGGGGCGGGCTGGTTCAGGCGGGCTCGCGACTGGCCGGGCTGGTGTGGATCTGGCCGGGGCTCGCCATCGTGGTCACGCTTGGGCTGGGCGGAGCCTACCTCTATTTCGGCAGCGGCTTCGGCCTCGCTGCGTGGCCGCTGCTGCTGCTGGGCGCCATGCTTCTGTGGTGGGCGGCGAGGGCGTTCCCGCGGGTCGGCATCGAGGGGGCGTTCCTCACTGCCCTGGCCGGCGCCATGGTGCTCTATCTCGCCGTCTGGCAGACCATGCTGCCGCAGATGCGGGCGCTGTGGATTTCCGAGCGCCTCGCTGCCGTGGTGAAGCAGCAGGGCTGCCCGGCCGCCAAGGTCGCGTCCTTCCCCTATCAGGAGCCGAGCCTCGTCTTCCTGGTGGGGACGCAGATCAACTACGTCCTGCCCAACGAGGCGGCGGCGCTGCTGAAGAAGGGCGGCTGCGCCCTCGCCTTCATGGATGCGCGCTTTACCCCCGCCTTCGAGCGGCACGCGGGCCTGCTCGCCCTGAAGTATCACGCGGTCGCGACCATCTCCGGCTTCACCTACAACGGCGGGCGACCCACCTCCATCACGGTATTCCGCTCCGATGAGGCCGCCCCGTGAGCCCGGAGGCCGGCACCGGCGCGGCTCCGTCCGGTTCGTTCGCCGCAGGCTTGCGGTGGGTGGGAGAAGCCGTGCGCCTGCTCCTCATCTCCATCGGACGCGCGCTCGCCTATCTGCGCGGGCGCCGCATCGGCGTGCCGCGCCCGCACCTCGGCTTTCTCGGGCGCTGGGAGGCGCTGGCGCTCGCGGCGCTGACGGTCGGCGTGGTCGCCGCACTGATGCTGCTGGTTGACCCGCTCACCCTCGGCCTCAGGCTCAAGGCCCCGTCCTGGCTCGTCGTCATGAGCGATCGTGTCACCGACCTCGGCTTTAGCGGGGTGGTGCTGTGGCCGCTCGGCATCGGCCTCGCCTATGCGTTGATGCTCACCCACGCGGGTGACGAGATGACCCGGCGGATCGCCGCCAGCGTCGCCGCGCGCCTCGGCTTCCTGTTCCTCGCCATTGCGCCGGTGGGGCTGCTGGTGGCCATCGTCAAGCACAGCCTCGGCCGGGCCCGCCCGCACGCCGCCATGCACATCAAGGGGCCGAGCCCGGAGATGACGTTCGATGTCATGATCTGGAAATCGAGCTTCGCCTCATTCCCTTCGGGCCATGCCACCACCACCTTCGCGGCCGCGGTAGCGTTCGCCGCATTGTTCCCGCGGGCGCGGACGATCCTCCTCGTGGCGGCCTTTCCCATTGCCGCCACCCGCATCGTGCTCAGCTCCCATTATCCGAGCGACGTGGTGGCCGGCGCGGTGCTGGGGACCGCCGCCGCCTTGTGGACGGTCAAGCTGTTCGCTGCCCGCCGCGTCGTCTTCGCGGTTGACGCGGGCGGGACGATCGTGCCCATGGCGGGGCCGTCCGCGCGACGGCTCGCGCGGCTCCTCGCTCCCGTCAATCCCGCGCGGGCTGGAGCATCCCTCCCGCCGCCGCAAGACATGAGCACAGCCGTTCCAGCCCAAGAGGCGAGACCTTGACTTCCCTTTCTTCCGAAACCCCTTCGGCCCCGCGGCTGTCGGTGGTGATCGCCGTCAAGGACGAGGCGGACAACGTGCTGCCGCTGATCGAAGAGATCGATGCGGCGCTGTCGTTCGAACCGTTCGAGCTGATCTTCGTGGATGACGGCTCCACCGACGCAACCCTCGCCAATCTTCGGCTGGCGCAGCAGACGCGGCCCTATCTGCGAATCGTGGTGCATGCGAAGGCCTGCGGGAAGTCGGCCGGCGTCGAAACCGGCGCGTGGGCGGCCAGGGGCGACCTTCTCCTGCTGCTCGACGGCGACGGCCAGAACGACCCCGCCTATCTGCCCGAGATGGTCCGCGTCATGGACGCGGGCGGGCCAAGCATCGGCATGGTGCAGGGCGAGCGTCAGGGGCGCAAGGACACCGGCTTCAAGCGCTTCCAGTCGCGCCTCGCCAACCGGGTCCGCCGCTCTCTGCTCAACGACGGCTCGCGCGATACCGGCTGCGGCCTCAAGGTGGTGCGACGGGAGGTGCAGCTGCGCCTGCCCATGTTCGACGGCCAGCATCGCTTCATGGCGGCGCTGGTGCGGCGCGACGGCCATGAGATCCTCACCGTGAAGGTGGTGGATCGCGAGCGCTGGCACGGCGTATCGAAGTACGGGTTCTGGAACCGCCTGGGGGTCGGCATCATCGACATGTTCGGCGTGTTCTGGCTGGTCCGCCGTCGCCGCCCGCCGAAAGTGGTGGAGCGCGGCTGATGGTCTATTACCTGTCGCAGATCGGTCGCTACATGACCGAGGTGTTCATCGACCAGTTCGACTGGTGGGTGGCGCTGGGCCTGGTGGCGCAGTTCATGTTCACCATGCGCTTCGTGGTGCAGTGGATCGCCAGCGAGCGCGCGCAGCGCTCGGTTATCCCCTTTGCGTTCTGGACCTTTTCCCTTGGCGGCGGCTCGCTGCTGCTGGTCTATGCCATCTACCGTAAGGACCCGGTGTTCATCGCCGGGCAGGCGCTCTCCACCTTCATCTACATCCGCAATCTGCAGTTCGCCCTGCGCGAGCGGCGGGCGAACCGGGCGGTGACGTAGGCCGCGTCTTTCCAAGCCGCAGCAGGGCCGAAATCGCAACCGACCCAAGCTCCGGCCCTCCGGTGAGGCCGGAGGGCCGCGGCATATCGCGGGAAGTGCCTTCGCCTCAGTGCAGGATCTGGCTGAGGAAGAGCTTGGTGCGCTCGTGCTGCGGGTTGGAGAAGAAGGCGTTGGGCTCGTTCATCTCCACGATCTGCCCGGCATCCATGAAGATCACCCGGTTCGCCACCTGGCGGGCAAAGCCCATCTCATGGGTCACGCACAGCATGGTCATGCCGTCCTGGGCGAGGGAGACCATGGTGTCCAGCACCTCCTTCACCATTTCAGGGTCGAGGGCGGAGGTGGGCTCGTCGAACAGCATGATGCGGGGGCGCATGCAGAGCGCGCGGGCGATGGCCACGCGCTGCTGCTGGCCGCCGGAGAGCTGGCCGGGATATTTGTGGGCCTGGTGCGGGATCTTCACCTTCTCGAGGAAGTGCATCGCCAGATCCTCGGCCTCCTTCTTCGGCATCTTGCGCACCCACATGGGGGCAAGCGTGCAGTTCTCGAGGATGGTGAGGTGCGGGAACAGGTTGAAGTGCTGGAAGCACATGCCCACCTCGCGGCGCACCTCGTCGATGCGCTTGAGGTCGTCGGTCAGCTCGATGCCGTCCACCACGATACGGCCCTTCTGGTGCTCCTCCAGACGGTTGATGCAGCGGATGAGGGTGGACTTGCCCGAGCCGGACGGGCCGCAGATGACGAGGCGCTCGCCCCGCTCCACGGTCAGGTTCACGTCCCTGAGGACGTGGAAGTCGCCGTACCATTTGTTCACGCCGGTCATCTCGACGGCGATCTTGGGGGCGGTGGCCTCGTCGGCGGCGATGATGGGATCTGCGCTCACGTGTGTTGCCCCTCTCAGTGCCGGTGCGCCCGGTCGAGGCGCTTTTCCAGCGCCATCGAGTACCGGGACATGCCGAAGCAGAAGACGAAATAGATGATTCCGGCGAAGCCGAAGCCAGTGAACAGGGTGGTGGGCGAGGCCCAGTTGGGATCGGTGAAGGCCGCCCGCATGGAGCCGAGCAGGTCGAAGATCGAGACGATCAGCACCAGCGTCGTATCCTTGAACAAGCCGATGAAGTTGTTGACGATGCCGGGGATCACCAGCTTCAGCGCCTGCGGCAGCACGACGAGGCGCATCATCAGCCCCGACCTGAGGCCCACCGCCATGGCGCCCTCATACTGGCCCTTGGGAATGGCCTGCAGGCCGCCGCGCACCACCTCCGCCATGTAGGCCGAGGCGAACAAAGCGACACCCACCAGCGCCCGCAGCAGTCCGTCGATGGTGAAGCGGCCGGGCAGGAACAACGGCAGCATGTAGGTGGCGAAGAACAGCACGGTGATGAGCGGCACGCCGCGCCAGAACTCGATAAAGATGATGCACAGCCACTTCACCAGCGGCAGGCGCGAGCGCCGGCCGAGGGCGAGGAGGATGCCGAAGGGCAGGGACACGGTGATGCCGGTGACGGCGATCACCAGCGTCACCAGCAGGCCGCCCCACAAGCGGGTCTCGACCTGCGGCAGGCCGGTGTCGATGTCCACCGCCAGCAGCACCACGGCAAGGACGCCGAGCACGCTGAGCGTCGTTTGCGCCGCCGAGCGTCCGCCCTCCGGCCCCGCAAGGAAGCGGGAGATGCCGTAGGCGATGGCCGTCAGTAGGACGGTGGAGAGGACGTAATCGATCCAGAAGCCGATCCGCAGGCCCTGCGCGCCGCCGATGGTGGAGAAATCGACGCCGAGCCAGCCGAGGACGAAGCGCTGGAGATCGAGGTTGCCGCCGGTGAGCAGCACGAAGGCCACCACCGGATAGACGCCGAAGAAGAGAATCGCGTTGAGCCTCTTGTAGGGCAGGCTCTGGATCAGCAGCGGCAGCAGCAGGATGGCGCCGAGCCAGTAGACCACGTTCACCCGCCAGCGCTCGCTGGCCGGGTAGAAGCCGTAGATGAGCTGGTCGAGCTTGGCCCAGATGAAGGGCCAGCAAGCGCCCACCGGCCGCCCGAGCTTCTCGGCGAGGCAGGCATCTCGGTTCGTGCCGGTCCACACCGCATCGATGAGGAAGAATTTGATGAGCGGCGGCACCGTCACATAGAGCAGCCAGATGCCGAACAGGGTGAGCAGCACCTGCGGCACCGAACCGAACAGATGCTGGCGGGCCCACAGGATGGGGCCGCGGGTCGCGACCGGGGCCGGCTGCGGCTCGTGGAACGCCGTCGAGACGAAGGGCGTCGCGGGGGTGATGGACGGGCGGGGGGCGGAGATGTCCGTCATGTCACCGCTCCACCAGCGCGACGCGCTTGTTGTACCAGCCCATGATCGTCGAGGTGACGATGGAGATGGTGAGATAGACCGCCATGATGATGGCGATGATCTCAATGGCCTGGCCGGTCTGGTTCAGCGTGGTGCCGGCGAACACGGCGAACAGGTCAGGATAGCCCACCGCGACGCCCAGCGACGAGTTCTTGGTGAGGTTGAGATACTGGCTGGTCAAAGGCGGCACGATCACCCGCATGGCCTGCGGGATGATGACGAGGCGCAGCGTCGGCCCGTTGCGCAGGCCGAGCGAATGGGCCGCCTCGGTCTGGCCCTTGGACACGGCAAGGATGCCCGAGCGCACGATCTCGGCGATGAAGCCGCCGGTGTAGATGGACAGCGCCAGCAGCAGCGACACGAATTCGGGGATGACGCGCAGCCCGCCGACGAAGTTGAAGCCGCGCAGCTCCGGCTTCTCGACGCCGACCGGGAAGCCCATCGCGGCGGAGGCGAGGAGCGGCAGCACGATGATGAGGCCGAGCGAGGTCCAGAAGACGGGGAAGAAATGCCCGGTCGCCTCCCGCCGCTTCTTTGCCCAGCGGCCGAGCAGGAAGCTCAAGATCAAGGCGGCGATGAGGGCGTAGAGGATGGCCATGGAGCCGTCCTCGAAGATCGGGCGCGGCACCACGAGGCCGCGGTTGTTCACGAACACGCCCGGTGCGGCGAGGGTGGCGGCATAGGTCGAGAGCGGGCCGCCGAGGAAGCCGAGGCCGATGGAGGACAGGCCCGAGCCGATGGCGCCGAGCAGCGGTTGCAGCCCGAAGCCCCAGCTTTGGCGCGGGCCGGGCAGGGTGGCCAGCACGGCGAGGTACCAGAACATGATCTGGAACAGCGGCGGCAGGTTGCGGGTGATCTCCACATAAGCGGAGGCCAGCGCCTTGATGACCACGTTCTTCGACAGCCGGGCCACACCCATCAGGAAGCCGATGAGGGTCGCGAGGATGATGCCGAGGAAGGCCACCAGCAACGTGTTGAGCAGCCCCACCAGGAAGGCGCGGCCGTAGGACATGGATTCGTTGTAGGGGACCAGCGACTGGCTGATGGCGAAGCCGGCGCGATTGTCGAGGAAGCCGAAGCCTGAGGCGATGCCGAGCCTGGAGAGGTTGGACTGGGCGTTGGAATAGAACGACCACAGCAACCAGAGGAGAATGACCGCGACGGTGATCTGGATCACCTGGGACCGCAGCTTGGGATCCGTCCAGGACCAGCGACGGCCCCGTGGCCGCGGCGGCGCGGCAGGGCTGACTTCAGACATGAAACCCCCGAAAGCTCAGGCCTTTGGCCTGTGTTCTTGGTGGCGGAGGGCACGATGCCCGCGTCCTCCGCCCCGTCTTCAAGCCAAGTTCTCAAGCAAGGCGTGGGCCATCAGGCCCCGGGGTGCGCTCAGCGCACCGGCGGGCCGTACTGGATGCCACCCTTGGTCCAGAGGTTGTTGAGGCCGCGCTCGATACCGAGCGGGGTGGCGGGGCCGACATTGCGGTCGTAGATCTCGCCGTAATTGCCGGTCGCCTTGATGATGCGCACCACCCAGTCGGGGGTGAGGCCGATGCCCTCGCCATACTTGCCGTCGGTGCCGAGCAGGCGCTTGATGTCCGGATTCTCGGACTTCACCATCTCGTCGACGTTCTTCTGGGTGATGCCCAGCTCTTCCGAGTTCAGCAGCGCGAAGTAGGTCCACTTCACGAGGTCGAACCACTGGTCGTCGCCGTGGCGCACCAGCGGGCCGAGGGGCTCCTTGGAGATGGTCTCGGGCAGCAGCACGTGGTCGGCCGGGTTGGTGAGCTTAAGGCGCACGGCGGCGAGCTGGGACTTGTCCGAGGTGAACACGTCGCAGCGGCCGGATTCATAGGCCTTCACCGTCTCGTCGAGGGTCGCGAAGGCGATGACCTCGCGGTACTTCATGTTGTTGGCGCGGAAGTAGTCGCCCACATTCAGCTCGTTCGACGTGCCGGTCTGCACGCAGATGGAGGCTTCCTGCAGCTCCTTCGCGGATTTCAGGCCCACCGACTTGCGGATGAGGAAGCCCTGGCCATCGTAATACATCACGCCGGCGAAGTTGAAGCCGAGGGTGGTGTCGCGCGACATGGTCCAGGTGGTGTTGCGCGACAGCACGTCGATGGCGCCGGAGGTCAACGCCGTGAAGCGGTCCTTGGCGGAGAGGGGGGTGAACTTCACCTTGGTGGGATCGTTGAAGATGCCGGCGGCGATGGCGCGGCAGAAGTCCACGTCGAGCCCGCTCCATTCATTCTTGTCGTTGGGGCTGGAGAAGCCGGGCAGGCCCTGCGTCACGCCGCAGTTGAGGGCGCCTCTCGCCTTCACGTCGTCGAGGGTCGCGGCCTGCACGGCACCGGCCAGCGACAGAAGTCCTGCTGCTGCGAGGAGGATGCGTTTCACGGAAGGTTCCTTTTTTCGCGACGACGAGCCCTGCCGCGGCCGCCTCCCGCCGCGATCCGGCACGAGATGGCTCGACGGACGGATCAAGGCCGTCTATCCCGCCCATCACAACCCCTCACAGCGGAGCGGTCAATAGCGGCCGGCCGGTCGCAAGCTGCCGTGACCACAGGAGATGCGCATGTCGGACGCAAGCAGGGATGACCACGGGGCAGACGGAGCGTCAGGCGAGGGGCGGGGCACGGCCACCAAGATCGTCCATGCCGGCCGCGATCCCCGCCGCTTCGACGGATTCGTGAACACCCCGGTGGTGCGCGGCTCTACCGTGCTCTACCCGAATTACGACGACCTCATTCACCATCGCGCGCGCTACACCTACGGTCGCCACGGCAACCCCACCAGCGAGAGCCTGCAGGTGGCGCTCACCGCGCTGGAAGGCGGTGACGGCGTGGTGCTCACCCCGTCCGGCCTGTCGGCGGTGACGACGGCGCTGCTCGCGGTTGCCGTCAGCGGCGATCACGTGCTCGTGGTGGACAGCGTCTACCGGCCCACCCGCAATTTCTGCGACGGGCTCTTCGCTCGCCTCGGCGTCGAGACCACCTATTACGATCCGCTGATCGGCGCGGGCATCGCGGCGCTGATCCGGCCGAACACCAAGGCCATCTTCCTGGAGGCGCCCGGCTCCCAGAGCTTCGAGATGCAGGATGTGCCGGCCATCGTCGCGGTGGCGAAGGCGCGCGGAATCACCACCCTTATCGACAACACCTGGGCGACCCCGGTCTTCTTCAAGCCCCATGCCTTCGGCGTGGATATCTCCATCCAGTCCGGCACCAAATATATCTGCGGCCACGCGGATGTGAGCATCGGCACCATCTCCGCCGTCGGCTCCGCCCTCGGCAAGGTGCGCTCCACCTACAGCGCGCTGGGCATGACGGTCGGTCCCGACGACATCGCGCTCGCCGCCCGCGGCCTGCGCACGCTGGCGGTGCGGCTCGCCCACCACCAGAAGGCGGGGCTGGAGATGGCCGAGTGGCTCGCCACGCGGCCGGAAGTCTCGCGCGTGCTGCATCCCGCCCTGCCGTCCGATCCCGGCCATGCCATCTGGAAGCGGGACTTCAGCGGCGCCAGCGGCCTGTTCAGCCTCATCCTGAAGCCGGTGCCCGAGAAGGCGGTCGCGGCCTTCTTCGATGCGCTGACGCTGTTCGGGATGGGCTATTCCTGGGGCGGCTACGAGAGCCTCGCCATCCCCTTCGACTGCAAGGACTACCGCACCGCGACGCGGTGGGAGGTGGAAGGGCCGGCGGTGCGCGTGCACATCGGGCTCGAGGACACCGCCGACCTCAAGGCCGACCTCGACCATGCCTTCGCCCGGATGCGAGAGGTGGCCGCCGGCTAGAAGCCTTTGCCGGCGCCACGGGGAAACCCATGGCGCCGGGAAGCGTTCTCCTTACGGAACACAACACCGTCAGGAGAGCCCCATGCAAGATCCGAAGGAAGCCCGAGAGGACGTGGAATTCCACCGCACCGATGGCCGCACGGTGGACGGGGCGCCGGTGAAGACGGCAGCCAAGGCCAGGCAGGGCGTCACATCCGGACGCATGCTCATGGTCCTTTCCGTCGGCCTCGCGCTGGTGGTGATCGGCTTTGCGGCGAGCTACATGGGCGCGGTGTAGACCGCCCCCATGGGCGTCACACCGGGATGTTGTCGATCAGGCGGGTCTGGCCGAGCCATGCGGCGGCGAGCAGGCGGATGGGCTCCTTGGCATCCTTGAGCGGCGCCAGGGTCTCCGCGTTGCGGGCCGCCACATAGTCGACCTTGAGGCCGAGCGCGGAGATCATGCCGGAGGCGGTATCCACCGCCGCCTGCGGCTCCGTTCCCGCGCGAATCTGCTCGGCGGCGCGCGTGAGCGCGGCATAGATCACCGGCGCGATCTTGCGCTGTTCCTCGTCGAGATAGGCGTTACGGGAGGAGAGGGCGAGGCCATCCTCCTCGCGGATGGTCGGCACCGGCACCACCTCGACGCCGAGATCGAGATCCCTCGACAGCCGCGTCACCACCTTGAGCTGCTGGTAGTCCTTCTCACCGAACATGGCGTAGTCGGGCGCGCACTGGATGAAGAGCTTGCCCACCACGGTCGCCACGCCGCCGAAGAAGTGGGGCCGGAAATCCGTCTCCAGCCCTTCGGAGGGGCCGCCCACGCTGATGCGGGTGGCAAAGCCCGCCGGATACATCTCGGTCGATGTGGGCGCATAGACGAGATCGACCCCGACTTCGGCGAGCTTGGTGAGGTCCGCCTCCAGCGCGCGGGGATATTTGTCGAAATCCTCGTTCGGGGCGAACTGGGCGGGATTGACGAAGATCGACACGACGGTGCGGCCGGCGCGTTCCCGCGCCTTCTCGGCGAGCGCCATGTGGCCCACATGGAGCGCGCCCATGGTTGGCACCAGCGCCACCTTGGAGCCCTCGGCCCGGAAGCCGGCCACCGCCGACCTCAGTTCGCGCACCCGGCCCACAACCCTCGGCAAAGTCGCCATCGTCCCATCCCCTCGATACGGCGCCCGGCCGCTGGGGGGTGCAGATAGGCCCTGGGCCGGTCCGCTTCAAGCCATTGCCGCCGTGCGGACGGTCGGGCGAGGGCCTTGGTGCGCCGTTCGATGCGGCTTATGTGTGGGAACAGAGAGGAACGCATGGCCACGCGCGACGACAGCAAGGGGAAACTGGCGGAAACCAAAGCCGCCGGATCGGTTCCTGTTTCCGGTTCGGCCGAGGTGGAGGCGTTCCTGGCCGCGGCCCGCAGCATGCCGCCGGCCCGACCTGCGGATGGCCGCGGTCGGCTGTCCTTCGCGCTCGATGCCACAGGTTCGCGCCAGCCCACTTGGACGCTCGCATGCGACATCCAGGCGGACATGTTCGCCTCTGCCGCCGCCCATGGCGGGCTCGACATGCAGATCGTCTATTATCGCGGACAGGATGAGTGCCGCGCCTCCCCCTTCGTGCGCGATGCCGCGACGCTGGGCGGGCTGATGCGGCGCATCTCCTGCATGGGCGGCCTCACCCAGATCAACCGCATCCTGGGCCATCTCGGCAAGGAAGCCGAGCGCTCGGGGCTGCGCGCCGCGGTCTTCGTCGGCGACGCGGTGGAGGAAGACCCGGCGGTGCTGAAGGAGGCCGCGGGGCAGCTCGCCCTGCGCGGCGTGAAGCTGTTCATGTTCCAGGAAGGCCACGATGCGCGCGTGGAAGACGTCTTCCGCGGCCTTGCGCAGGTCACAGGTGGCGCGTGGTGCCGGTTCGACCCCTCGGCCCCCGGCGAGCTTCGCCAATTGCTCGCGGCGGTCGCCGCCTATGCGGCCGGCGGCCAGATGGCGCTGACGTCCCGCCGCGACGACGGCGCCCGGCGCCTCATCGCCGCCATGGGCCGCTGACCGGTGGCGTTTCGCCCGTCTTTCGAAACCATCCCGCCGGCGCAGGGGCGCGGCGACCCGATCCGGAGTTCCGCGTGATTAGTCTTGTCGCCGGTGCGTTGCTGTTGCTGATCGGCCTCTATGGCCTTTCGGTCTGGACCAAAGCCGATCCGAAGGCCCTCATCGCCGCCATGATGCGGACGCTGGCCTATGCCGCCCTTCTCGGCGCCGCAGGCGCTCTGGTGACAGGGCGGATCGGCATCGCGATTCCGCTCGGGGCGGTGGGCATCGCCCTCCTGGGGCGGCTCGATCCGCAGGGGATCGGCGGTTATCTCGGCGGGCTATTCAAACGGCGGGGCGCACCGAAAACCTCGGGCGTGCGCACCGCGATGATCGAGATGGAACTGGACCATTCCACCGGAGACATGCGGGGAACGGTGCTTGCCGGGGTCCATGCCGGGCGGCGTCTGGAGGAGCTGGACATCCCCTCCCTGGTCGCGCTGCGCCCGCAGTGCGATGCGCAGTCGCTCGCCTTACTCGAAGCTTATCTCGACCGCCGGGCGCCCGCCTGGCGTGAGAACGCACAGGGAAACGCGGGTGCGGGGGATATGGGCGGAGGCGGTGGCCTGGACGCTGCGATGCCCGAGGAGGAGGCCTATCAGATCCTTGGCCTTCAGCCGGGCGCGAGCGCGGAAGCTGTCCGCGCGGCGCACCGCTCCCTCATGAAGAAGCTCCACCCCGATCATGGGGGCTCCGATTATCTCGCGGCGAGGATCAACCGAGCGAAGGACGTGATCTTGCGCAAGCATCGCTGATTCTCTGTCAGAACTTCAATTCCTGATAGGCATGCAGTCGAAATCGTTACGCTTGAGTAAACGACAAGCTTCCTTGGCCGACTTCTCATCGAACCCGGCAAAGCGGGCGCGGTAGAGTTCGGTAGAACCCTTGGTCACCTTCTCGGTGTAGGGGTCGGCGCCGGCCAGCGCCGACTTCACCCGGGTGCGGGCGGCATCGAGCTTGGTGCGGGCCGCACGCTCGGCATCGAACGCGCCGATCTGGATGCTCCAGCCGGTCTTGGCGGAAGCCGGCACGTGGCTGCGCTGGGAGGGGGCAGCGGCAGGCGCGGGCTGGGGCTCGGCCACCGGGGCGAGGGAGGCCGTGCGCACCGGCTTTGCGGCCTGCTGGACCGCCTGCGGGTTGGCGCGGTTGTCCACCACGCCTTCACGGGCGGCGCGCAGGGCGCGGGCATAGGGATCATCCGGCTCCATGGCGGCGATGCGCGCGGCGCGCATGGCCTGCTCGGCCGCGGCATCGTGCGCGCCGAGCCGGGAATTGTCCTTGCCGGACGGCGGGGCGGTCGGAGCGGGCACATCGGTACGCGCGGCGACCTGCTGCGGCTTGGCGTGGGCCCGGCCCTCGGCCGCGGCGGTCGCGGCGGCGGCGGCCGGCGACTGCGCAAGGCGGGAGGGGCCGAGATAGCCGAGGACGCCCGAGGGAGCGGAGGTGAACTGGGTGTTGGAGGCCACCTGGACCGGGGCGGGGGCGGCGGCCAGCGCCGCAGCCACGTTGGCGGCGATGGGCTTCTGGATGGCGACGGTCTTCACGGCCACCGGCTTGATGGGCTCGGCCGAGCCGGGCTTCACCTGGGGCAGGGGGGCCGAAGGCGCTGCGGCGGCGACGGTCTGATTGGCCGTGCGCGTGGCGGGCTTGGCGGGGATGGAGGCGGTGGTGGTCGGCTCGGCGTTGGCCTCGACCACGGCCGGCTTCGGCAGCGGCGCCACCGCATGGGGCTGGACGTCGTCACGGGCGGCGACGATGGGCATGGGCGCGTTGAAGGTGCCGGGCTTGCTGATGGAGAAGGCGTTGTCCGCCACTTCGGTGATCTTCGGCGCGATGCGGCCGCCGGCATAGGCGGTGGGCAGATTCTGGCTGATGAGGCTGGTCATCCGCGCATCGCGCGAACCGCCACTGGAGCCACCGAGCACGACGCCGACCAGATAGCGTCCGTCCCGCTTCACCGAGGTGACGAGATTGTAGCCCGAGGCATTGGTGTAGCCGGTCTTGATGCCGTCCACGCCGTCGATCCGGCCGAGCAGGCGGTTGTGATTGCCGATGGCTTGACCGCGATAATAGAAGGTGCGGGTGGCGAAGTACTTGTATTGCTTGGGAAAGCGCTCCTGGATGGCGCGGCCGAGGATGGACAGGTCGCGGGCCGTCGTCACCTGGTTCACGTTCGGCAGGCCGGAGGCATTGCGATAGACCGTGCGGCTCATGCCGAGGGCGTGGGCCTTCTCGGTCATCGCTTCGGCGAAGGCGGACTCGGAGCCGGCGAGATTTTCCGCGATCACCACCGCCACGTCGTTGGCCGAGCGGGTGACGATCGCCTTGATGGCGTCTTCCACTTCAATGGTCTGGCCGGGCTTCATGCCGAGCTTGGAGGGCTGCTGCGACGCCGCCTTCGCGGATACCTCCAACTTGCTGTCGAGGCGAAGATTTCCGGCCTCCAGCTGCTCGAACAGGAGGTAAAGCGTCATGATCTTGGTGACTGAGGCAGGATGTCGCAGGGCGTCCGGATTTTCCTCGTACAGCACCTTGCCGGTATTCCCGTCCACGATGATGGCGGCGGAGCCGTAGCGCCAGCGACCACCGTCCGGGTCCGCAGCGGCAGCGGTCTTGGTATTGGGGGACGGCTTCGACTTGGATGCGGACTTCGACGCGGACTTGGAGGACGACTTCGCGCTGCGCTCCACCTGCGTCTTCTTGCGCGGCTTCGCGTCGGCCACCGTTGCCGTCAGGGAGAAGGCCGCAAGCACCGCAAGGGCAAGGGCTTTCGAGCAATGTGGCAGACCGCCGCGAGCGTAACGCATGTACTTTTGTCCCGTGTCGCTGGTCGCAGACGCCGCCCCTTTTCCGGAAAGACCGATGTGACAGGGAAGCCTTGTGAGAGGCTTGTGCGTCGCACCGGAGGTCCAGGGAAGCGACCAGTGCCTGACCCTAAAAACGCGGAGTTACCAAGGCGTAAACCGGGCGCCTCTGCCATATTGTGCGGTGCACCATATCGCTTGACTTTCGTTGTGCAGTGCATAATATCCACAACTGAGCGGAGGCATAATCCACTCGACGCTAGGCCGGCGCGTTTGCTGGCGCGAAAGGGGACATCCAATGGTTCAGGGCGCTGAAGAGCTCCAGAAGCTCAGCAAGGACAATGTCGAAGCCGCGATGAAGAGCTTCGGCACGCTTTCCAAGAGCGCGCAGGCGATCGCGGTGGAAATCGCCGATTACACCAAGGCTTCCTTCGAGCAGGGCACCGCTGCCCTCGAGAAGCTGCTCGGTGCCAAGACCCTCGAGCAGGCCATCGAGATCCAGCAGTCTTACCTCAAGACCGCCTACGAGGGCGCCGTCGCCCAAGCGACCAAGCTCGGCGAGCTCTACACGGAGCTGGCGAAGGAGAGCTACAAGCCCTTCGAGACCTCCTTCGGCAAGTTCGGCCGCTGAGGCAAATTCCTCGGGCTTGCGGCCTGAGGCTCGCCCCGTCCGGCGCGCAGCACTGCGTGCCGGGGGCTGGATGATCCCGCGAGGCCGGCCCGTCAGGGATGGCCTCCCGGTTCCGCGCCGGGGGCTCGTATCGCGTCGCGCCCCGGCGCCCCCATCTGTGACGATCCGGTCGCGCCCGCTCCCTGACCGCGCATCAATGCGCCGCACGCGGGATATGCGCACCTGACCTTGCGCTCGTCAGCATTGCTCCCGACATAGAAGCCGACCGAACGTCCATGCGGTCGCATGCGCTTGGTGTCCTCCTTGCGCACTGCGGTACTGGCGCGGACGCATCGATTTTTCTATGATTGCCAGCCGTCAGGGGCTGCGCCGAGGCTCCGGCTTGCCTCCGGGGATCGCGACAGGGCGCGAGGATCATGAAGCACGTTTTCCATCCGTCTCATCCGGCTGGCGCCCATTCGGCCCGCGTGATGCCCGCGCGCACGCTGCCGCGCGCCATGGCGGGCGAGCCGCCGCGCAAGGGCGACGGACCGGGCACGGCCGTCATCACCCGCACCAAGCCCCAGACCAAGCGGCCGAGCCTTTATCGCGTGCTGCTGCTCAACGACGACTACACGCCCATGGAGTTCGTGGTGCACGTGCTTGAGCGGTTCTTCAGCAAGAACCGGGACGAGGCGAACCGCATCATGCTCCACGTCCACCATCACGGCGTCGGCGAATGCGGCGTTTTCACCTACGAGGTCGCCGAGACCAAGGTGACTCAGGTGATGGATTTCGCCCGCAAGCATCAGCACCCGCTTCAGTGCGTGATGGAAAAGAAGTGAGCCGCAACAGGCGGCGTTCAGATTTCCCGCAGAAAAAGTGATCGTGCCCGACCCGGGCGGAAGTTCGGGCCGGCGGGGCGTTGTGCCGTCGTCAAGCGGAATTCGGCGACAGGCCCGCGCGCTTTCCTTTCGCCGAGGGACTTGCGCACTGCGGCATCCAGTACGAAGTTTGTGTGAATGGTGCACGTGCTCCGGATCTGGGGGAAGATTCCGAAAGTCCGGTGCGACGCGCGAAAGAGGTGTCGATGCCTACATTCTCACGCAGCCTCGAACAGTCGCTCCATCGCGCTCTGGCCCTCGCGAACGAACGCCACCACGAATACGCGACTCTCGAGCACCTGCTTCTCTCGCTCGTCGACGATCAGGATGCGGCCGCCGTCATGCGCGCCTGCAACGTCGACATGGAGAAGCTCCGTCGCAACCTCATCGAATATGTCGACACCGAGCTGGAAAATCTCGTCCAGTCCGGCTCCGACGATTCAAAGCCCACGGCCGGTTTCCAGCGCGTTATCCAGCGCGCAGTCATCCATGTCCAGTCCTCGGGCCGCGAGGAGGTGACGGGCGCCAACGTGCTCGTCGCCATCTTCGCCGAGCGCGAGAGCCATGCCGCCTATTTCCTGCAGGAGCAGGACATGACGCGGTACGACGCGGTCAACTACATCTCCCACGGCATCGCAAAGCGCTCCGGCATGTCCGAGAGCCGGCCCGTGCGCGGCGCCGAGGAGGAGACCGAGACCAAGTCCGGCGACGACAAGCAGAAGAAGGCCGACGCGCTCGACGCCTACTGCATCAACCTCAACAAGAAGGCGCATGAGGGCAAGATCGATCCCCTCATCGGCCGCGACAGCGAGATCACCCGCACCATCCAGGTGCTCTGCCGCCGGCAGAAGAACAACCCGCTGTTCGTGGGCGATCCGGGCGTAGGCAAGACCGCCATCGCCGAGGGTCTCGCCAAGCGCATCAACGACGGCGAGGTGCCGGAGGTGCTGGCCACCGCCACCGTCTTCGCCCTCGATATGGGCGCGCTGCTCGCCGGCACCCGCTATCGCGGCGACTTCGAGGAGCGCCTCAAGCAGGTGGTGAAGGAGATCGAGGCCTATCCCAACGCGATCATGTTCATCGACGAGATTCACACGGTCATCGGTGCCGGTGCGACCTCGGGCGGCGCCATGGATGCGTCCAACCTGCTGAAGCCGGCGCTGGCCTCCGGCTCGCTCCGCTGCATGGGCTCGACCACCTACAAGGAATACCGCCAGTATTTCGAGAAGGACCGCGCCCTCGTCCGTCGCTTCCAGAAGATCGACGTAGCCGAGCCCACCGTGCCGGACGCCATCGAGATCCTGAAGGGGCTGAAGCCTTACTTCGAGGACTACCACAAGCTGCGCTACACCAACGACGCCATCAAGGCAGCGGTGGAGCTGTCGGCCCGCTACATCCACGACCGCAAGCTGCCGGACAAGGCGATCGACGTGATCGACGAGTCGGGTGCGGCCCAGATGCTGCTGCCCGAGGCCAAGCGCAAGAAGACCATCGGCCTGAAGGAGATCGAGGCGACCATCGCCACCATGGCGCGGATTCCGCCCAAGACCGTCTCCAAGGACGATGCCGAGGTGCTGGCCAACCTGCAGACGACCCTCAAGCGAGTGGTCTATGGGCAGAACAAGGCCATCGAGGCGCTCTCCGCCTCCATCAAGCTGGCCCGTGCCGGCCTGCGCGAGCCGGAGAAGCCCATCGGCTGCTACCTGTTCTCCGGCCCCACCGGCGTCGGCAAGACCGAGGTTGCCAAGCAGCTCGCCTCCATCCTGGGCGTGCAGCTCCTGCGCTTCGACATGTCGGAGTACATGGAGCGCCACACCGTGAGCCGCCTCATCGGCGCGCCTCCCGGCTATGTGGGCTTCGACCAGGGCGGCCTGCTGACGGACGGCGTGGACCAGAACCCGCACTGCGTGCTGCTGCTGGACGAGATCGAGAAGGCCCATCCGGACCTCTTCAACATCCTCCTGCAGGTGATGGACCACGGGAAGCTGACCGACCACAACGGCAAGCAGATCGACTTCCGCAACGTGATTCTCATCATGACCACGAATGCGGGTGCGGCGGATCTGGCCAAGGCCGCCTACGGCTTCACCCGCAGCAAGCGCGAGGGCGACGATTCGGAGGCCATCAACCGGACCTTCGCGCCGGAGTTCCGCAACCGCCTCGACGCGGTGATCCCGTTCGGCCACCTGCCGCCCGAGGTCATCACCCAGGTGGTGGAGAAGTTCGTGCTCCAGCTGGAGGCCCAGCTCGCCGACCGCAACGTCACCATCGAGCTCTCCGACGAGGCGGGCGCGTGGCTGGTGGAGCGCGGCTACGACGAGCAGATGGGGGCGCGGCCCATGGCCCGCGTCATCCAGGAGTTCATCAAGACCCCGCTGGCGGACCTCGTGCTGTTCGGCGCGCTCAAGAATGGCGGCCACGTGCGCGTGGTGGTGGAAGGCGAGGGCAAGGACTCGAAGCTCGGCTTCGAATTCCCCGAAGGCCCCGTCACCCCCAAGCCGGAAAAGATCGTCCCGGCCCCCGCCAAGCGTCGCAAGCCGGCGGCCAAGTCCAAGGCCAAGCCCACCCCCAAGGGCAAGGGCCCGAAGGGCGGGCCGGCCGGTGGTCCGGGACGCTCCGGCAGCCCGGTGCCCAAGCTGCCGCTGGTCAAGGCCTGACGGCTTCCCGATCAAAAAGAAAGAGGCGGCTCTCGGGCCGCCTCTTTTCGTTTCAGGATCAGGAATTGCGCGGCTATTCCGCCGCCTCGCCGTTCTTGAGGCTGCCGCCGTGCAGCTTCTTCAGCTTGGCCTTCAGCGCGGCCGGCGGCGGCGCGTAGATGAAGCCGAAGGAGACGCAGCCCTCCTTGCCCTCCACCGCATGATGCAGCCGGTGCGCCTGCACGAGGCGCTTGAGATAGCCGTTGCGCGGCACGTAGCGGAACGGCCAGCGCTGGTGCGTGATGCCGTCGTGGACGAAGAAATAGAGGAAGCCGTAGACGGTCATCCCCACGCCCACCCACAGCAGCGGGCCGCCATTCCGGTAGAAGTAGATGAGCAGGATAGCGATGCCGGCGAACACGACGGCGTAGAGGTCGTTGCGCTCGAACACGCCTTCGCGCGGCTCGTGGTGCGACTTGTGCCAGCCCCAGCCCCAGCCGTGCATCACATATTTATGCGCCGCCCACGCCACGCCTTCCATGGCGGCGACGGTGAGGAGCACGATCGACGTGTTGACGAGGAAGGCGAGCGCGTTCGACATGGTTCTCCATCCGCTGCGGCAGAACGGGATATGCCCGGGGCTGCCGCGGGCCTCGTCCTTATACAGCATCACCCGCGGCGTGGCGCACTGTGCAAGATCAACTGGCAAGATCAACTGCGCGCGCCCGGGCCCTGCCGCGGAGCCGACCATGACCGTCGATCGCAAGAAGACCTTCACGCCGGATGAGGTGGCGGCCCACCTCGCCGCCGATCTGCCCCATTGGCGCTACGAGGACGGCTGGATCAAGCGCACCTACAAGACCAACAGCTGGAAGGGCACGCTGATGGTCATCAACACCGTCGGCCATCTGGCGGAGGCGGCGTGGCACCATCCCGACCTCACCGCCTCCTACGCATGGGTGGAGGTTCGGCTCCAGTCCCACGACGCCAAAGGCATCACCGTGCGCGATCTCGCCCTCGCGAAGAAGATCGAGGAGGTGGTGCAGTGGCAGCCCGGTGCCGGCGAGGATGCGCCGCTGGAGGGCACGCCCCAGCACGATCTGCGCTTTTCCTACATCAAGTACGACTGATCCCGGCGCGCTCCTTGCTTCATCCGAGGGATGGAGGAGAGCGTGTCGGTAACCGCCCCAGACGCCGACGGCATTGAAGCGCCGCCCGACGATGCAGCCGCCGTTGCGGCGCCGTCGCTCGATTTCTCGGGCGCCGTCCGCTTCGATTCCGCGCGGATCATGGAAGGAGAGGTGGGCGAAGGGGAGGGCGCTTCCGCATTCACCAGATGCGCTGCCCTCCTGACGCAGCATTCCTTCGGCGACGTGGCCCGCTTCTTTGCCGATCGCGCGACGGCGTGGCGCGCGGCGGTCGATGCCATCCGTCTCCACCACCGCACGGCGGGGCGGCCCAAGCGGCGGGAGATCATCGTGGTCTCCGACGACCCGCGGCTTGCCCCGGCGCTGGCGCAGGATGCGGGCGTGCGGCGCATCGCGGAGGACGAAGCGGCCATCGAGGCCGCCATGGGGCCGAACGTGGCGGCGCTGCTGCTCGCACCTGCCTCCATCGATACCGGCCTGCGCTTTCTGCCGGGCTTCCTCCTCGCGGCGGCACGGCAGGCGGCGGATGAGTATGGCATCGTGCTGATGTTCGACGAAACCGATGCCGGCCTCGGCCGCACCGGCATGGCCTTCGCCCACGAATGGCGCGGCGTGGCGCCGGATGTGATGGTCATCGATGGGCTGCCGGGCAAGGCCGAGGAGGGGGAGGGGGCTTCGGCACTGGTGCTCAGCGCCCGTCTGGCCCGCAGCCTGCCCTCCGGCCTGCCGCTGTTGGACGAGGATGCAGCCGCCGGCCTGCTGCCGGTCCTCGCGACCGCTTTTGCGCCCGGCTTCGAGACGCGGGTGCAGGAGATAGGCTGGAAGCTGGAGGACCGTCTCGCCACCCTGCGCTGGCGCCGGCCGGACCTTTTCAGTGACACCACTGGCACCGGCCTCGTTCAGGGGCTGGTCTGCTCCGGGCCGGCCGCTTCGCTGACCGAGGATCTGGCCGAGCGGGGCCTTTTCGCCCGGCCGCTCGGCAATGTGCTCGCCGTGCTGCCGCCGCTGACCGTGACCGAGGCGGAGATTGCAGCGGCGGGCGATATCCTCGACGCGGTGGCGGCGATCCCGCCCGCCTGACCGGCCTCAGGCGAGGATGCGCCCCGCCAGCATATCGCGCACGGCGGACAGACGCGCCGGATCGAGGGCACTGGTCCGCCCCTCGGCGCATAGGGCTCCACGGAAGCCGAGATAATGCGGCCGCAGCGCCGCCAGCGGGGCGATATCTGCCATCTTCAGCGAGCCCGCGAGGCCGGTCAGCAGCCCTTCAGCGCGGGCGGCCGCGACGAAGCGGGCGAGGGTTTCCACCGGCAGGTGGGCGAGCAGGCCGCCGGCCGCCTTGTCCGCCGTGTCCAGCATAACGCCATGGAAGCCGGCACCGGCGAACAGCGGCACGGCGGCGAGGTCCGGCGCCTGATCGGCGAAGAGCACGGCGATCAGGCGCGTTTCGCGGGCGAGGGGGCGAAGGGCTTCGAGTACGGGCGGGAGGGCGGCGCCATCGCCGAGGGCGAAGCCGATCTTCACCAGCGGCACGCCGGTGGCGGCGGTGCGCTCGGCGGCGGCGCGCAGCACGTCGGGCTCCAGCGGGTGGTCGCCCACCGTGGCGCTGAGGCTGCCCGGTGCGCCGGCGACGCGCCACAGGGCCACGGCGTCCAGCAGCGCTTCCGGCGCCCACGCGCCCAGCGCGCCCTCGGAGGGGTTCTTGAGATCCAGGATATCGACGCCCGCCGCCAGCGCCGTGCGCATCTCGTCGAGGGTCGCCACCGATGCAAGGAGGCCCGGCCGGGCCGGAACGTGCGCCGTCATGACGCTGCCCGCGCCCGGTGGTCGGCGATGGTCTCGCACAGCCAGTCCCACGCCTCGCGTTCGGCCGGACCGGCGGTCTTGTCGATGGCGATGGAGAGATAGTTCATCTCCCGGTCCACCCGGTCCGTGTCCATCATGTGCAGGCGCGAGACGAGGATGGCGCCTTCCAGCACAGCGGCCACCGCCCGGTTCAGGCCGAGGAAGGGCGCGTGGGTCTCGCGGTGGATGGTGCGGCAGAAGAAGCGGGGGCGGGTGGGGTCGTCCTCCATGCGCACCACCTCCACCTCGTCATGGGCGAGGCAGTCGGCGAGGCGTGCCGCGCCCTTGAGAAGGGTGGCGGGAACGGTGGGCCAGGAGCGGTGCCGGCCGGTGATGCAGCCGGCGAAGATGCGGGCATCATCCGAGAAGTTCACTACGCAGCTCTTCGCCGCTGCCAGATTGTCCAGCGTGCGCGAGGGGCGGAAAGGCTGGAGCAGATAGCCGCCCTCCACCACGGTCGCGCCCATGGGGGCGATATGCGCCTCCCCGGCGGCCGAGACGGTGGTGACGATGGTCTCCCGGATCACGCGCTTTCGCCTTTCTTCTTCGATGAAAGCGTCGAGCCCGCTTCCTTGAATGTCAACCGATGGGCCTCCTCGGCGCTGCCGCCGGTCTCGCCCGCGACGCCCCATTTCAAGGGCTCGTCCTGGGCATAGCGCTTGCCGAGGTGGTGGGCGATCTCCGCCCGCGCCGTCTCCACGCCGAGATAGAAAGCGTGGGCGCCGTCGTCCTCCACCTTGAGATGGGGGAAGAGGGCGAAGGGGTCCACCGCCACATGGTGGCCGTCGCGGTTGTAGACGTGGATGCCCTGCTCCGTCACCTCGATGCGGAAATTGCGGTCGGCCACCGTGGATGCGAGCCGCTCCACCTCCTCGGGGCTGGTGGACCAGGGCCGCCGGTCGCGCAGGGCCATCAGCCCGCCGCCGAAGCCCTGCGGCAGGGCGCCGGCCTCGCGCGCGGCGTAATATTCTCGCCGCGCCCGGTCGAACTCGCGCACCGCCGTGCGGCAATGGGGGCTCACCTGAACCGCCAGGACGGCATTGAGGCGCAGCTCGGAGATGATGCCCATCAGCAGCGCGTTCATGCCGGTGGTGTCGGCGTCCGTCAGCTCGGTGACATTGCCGATGCCCATCAGGATGGGAATGTCCGGCTTCAGCCGCCGCAGCTCCGCATAGCGCACGAGCGAGGCGGTGAAGCCGAGATGGATGGGATCGAGGATGGGATCGGCAAGGAAGGGCCGCCCCGCCGCCTCGCACGCCTCGACGGCCCGGATAAGGGACGCAAGGTCGCCCGCCTGCGCCGGCACCAGCACCGGCACGGCCGCGCCTTCATCGGCGATAGCGAGGTTGGTCTCGTTGAGGCTGAGCAGATAGTCCGCCCCGGCGCGGGTGCCGCGGCGCAGTTCCTCCGGATCGAAGCTGTCCACACTCACCTTGAAGCCCTCGCCCTTGAGGGCGGCGATGGCTTCTTCCAGATGCGGAAACGGATTGTCGGGCAAGGCGCCGAGGTCGATCACTTCCGCGCCCTCGCCCCTCAGGAAGCGGGCACGGTCCAGCAATTGCGGGATGGTGAGGCGGGTCGCGTCCACGATCTCGGCGAACAGCGTCACATCGTGGCGGTCGAGGGGCACATTGCGGCCCTTGCCGCGGCCGAAATAGCTGGGCAGGTCCGCCGCCTCCTCCGGCCCGCGCTCGAACGGCAGGCCGAAGCGGGCGGCGAGGCGCTCCAAGTCGCCCCGGAAGCGGCCGGGCATCAGCACCTTGTCCGTGCCTTCGGGCAGCTTGAGGCGGCGCTCCACGATCTCCGCCGTCATCAGCGCCGCCACCTTCACCCCGATGTTCACCACCACCGGATCGAGCGTGCCGTCCGCAAGCTCCTCCGCGATGCGGCGGATGCGCGGCTCGGCCAGCGAGCCGGTGACGAGGGCGACGCGCTTGGCCATGGCTCAGGCCGGGACGGGATAGAGGGTGGCAAGCTCGGCCCGGCGACGGGCGACGGCGAGGCGCAGTTCCTCCAGCGTCTCGGCCACCACGGTCGCCTCGAAGGTCTTGAGCTTCGCGGTGTTGTCCAGATCGATGCGGCGCGGATAGACCGGCACCGGGCCTTCCGGTGCCATGGTGATCATCTCCGGCTGGCTGTCGCAGGCGAACACGATGCAGGCCACCCGGCACTTGCCGGCTTGGGCGAAGCAATTGGTGACGAGCGTATCCGAGATACCGTGCACGGCCTTCGCCACCGTGTTGGAGGAGGCTGGGGAGACGACGAGGGTGTGATACTCGCCGTGATAGAATCGCCCGACGGAGGCGGAGGACGCCGAATTGTCGCGGAACACCTGGGTCTGGGCCGGCAGGGGTTCCTTGTCCTGCTTGTACATGCGCAGCACTTCGTCCGCCGCGTCCGAGATGAACAGGTCCACGTCCTGAAGCTCGCGGATGATCTCGATGCTCTCGGTGAAATAGTGCCCGGAGCCGGTGAGGGCCCAGGCCCAGCGGGGCGGCTTCTTGCTGGAACGGGTCTCGCTCATGATCGGCGCGGGCCTTCTCTCGTTTCCTCGATGCTCTGCGGTGCAAGCGGTTTGAGCGCCTGCTCCATCAGCGCCCCGTCGTCGGCGGGGACGAGGACAATATCGCCAGAATATCCCCGTGCCATGGTCGCAAAAGCCGCATCCACCAGACCGGCCGCAGTCCAGGCCGCAATATCGCTCGCGCGGTCGCCGGTCTGAGGGATCGTCACGCCCGGCGCCTTCACCAGTACCAGCCGTGGGGCCGGAAGCTGCGCGGCGAGCCACAAGGCGAGGCTGTCGGATGTCACGTCCCAGCCCTGGGGAATGTCTGGCGCGTCGAGGGTCATGGTGGCGGGAAGCCACAGGGCGGCGCCGGTCGCGACGGCGGACGTCAGTTCGGCCGGCGTCCGCGCGGGGCGCAGGCCCGGGGCCATGTCGAGGAACGCGTGGGCCATCTGCTCCATGGCGAGGATCGCCATGCGGTGGGCTGCCCCATCGGAAAGCCCCATCTGCGGCTGAATCACGCGAACCTGATCGGCCAAGGCTCCGCCTCCCGGCACGAGCACCAGGCCCTTCCGGCCCGCGAGGCGATCGAGCAGAATCCGGGGCGGCGCGCCCCGCGTCAGGCTTCCACCAATTTTGACAACAAGGGTCACGCTCAAGCCGTCGTTCCGGGTGGTCTCAAGGTCGCATCGAAGGCCGGGTTGGAAACATGCTAAGGAACCCGACCCCTCCGCCGGGGGTATATGTCGTGTCCTAGGTGGAGGCGTCTGCCCGGTAAAGCATCCAAGCTGGCTTCCGCGAAACTGCAGGTGCGAACACCACCGCCATGCACAGCCGGGGCCCGGCCGACAGAGAGGATATAGCTCAATGCGTCTTGTTCTGGCTTCTGCCCTTGTCCTCGCCGCCGCCACCGGTTCGGCCTATGCCGACCCCGACGTCGCCAAGGGCGAGACCGTATTCAAGAAGTGCATGGCCTGCCATGCCATCGGCCCCGACGCCAAGGTGAAGGTCGGCCCGCCGCTGAACGGCATCGTCGGCGCCAAGTGGGCGCACTTCGAGGGCTATGCCTATTCCCAGGACATCAAGGACGGCGCCGCCGCCGGCAAGGTGTGGGACGAGGCGACCCTCAACGACTACATCGAGAATCCCAAGCACCTCGTGCCCAAGGGCAAGATGGCCTTCGCCGGCGTCAAGAACGAGGACGAGCGCAAGGACCTCATCGCCTTCCTCGCCCAGTTCAAGCCCGACGGCTCCAAGTAAGCTCTGACAGGGAGGCGTCGATACCGAGCCTTGAGGGGCTCCGGGCGACGCCTTGCCGCCTCTGACACGGTATCTGCGTCCCTCGCATCCTCCATTCGGGGGATGCAACCAAAGGCTGCCCTTGTGGATAATACCTGAGCGCCGGTCAGGGCGTTGTCTCCCGAGGGGCGTTCGGGGGGTGAGACAGGCGGGGCCCTTCGGGTCTCCGCCTGTTTTCGTTTTCGGGGTCGGAACCGCAAGCTTGCAACGCGCGCCGATGCGTGGTGTCCCTCCGGCGAGAGGAGCCGCCATGCCCGAGCACGATTTCCACGCCCAACGCCTGCACGTCGCCGCCGATCTGGCCGAGGGCGCCGAGATCGTGCTGCAGCGCGAGGCGGCGCATTACGTGGCCAACGTCATCCGCCTTGGGGTCGGCGAGGACATCCTCCTGTTCAACGGCCGGGACGGGGAGTGGCGAGCGACACGGATCGCCGGCGGCAAGCGCGAGGTGCGCCTCGAAGTTCTGCGCGAGACCCGCGCCCAGCCGCCCGCGCCGACGCTGGAATATGCGTTCGCGCCGCTGAAGCATGCGCGGCTCGATTATATGGTTCAGAAGGCGGTGGAGATGGGCGCGGGCATCCTCAGCCCGGTCATCACCCGCTACACCCAGGTCTCCCGCGTCAATGTCGAGCGCATGACGGCCAATGCCGTCGAGGCCGCCGAACAGTGCGGCATCCTCAGTCTGCCCCATGTGGAGGAGCCGCGCCCGCTCGACAGCTGGCTTGCGTCCCTCGCCGAGCACCGCCTTTTGGTGTTCTGCGATGAGGCCTCGGCCGACGAAGACCCCATTGCCGCGCTGAAGCAGGCCCGTCCGGGACCGGTGAGCGTACTGATCGGCCCGGAGGGGGGATTCAGCCCCGAGGAGCGCACGCGCATCGCCCCCAGAGGCCTCACCCTCAGCCTCGGTCCGCGCATCCTGCGCGCCGATACGGCAGCCGTGGCCGCCCTTGCTCTGGTGAATGCGGCGCGCCGGTGAGGCTGTGAGAACGCCAATAGGGGGCTTTTGTTCCATCGTGGGAAATAAAATAGTTCTTGCGATTCGTTTGCGAACTACTTTGGATTTTGTCCATCTCGCGTGCATCGCGGGAAGACATTGAACCTTAACGTGCATTCTGGCGCGTGAATCAGTGCCCAAATTTGGACTGATTTCGCGTCAGTCTCCCCGGAACTTCGCAATAAGGCGGGCGTTACTGGCTCGCCGTGACGCCAGGTTCTGTGGAGGGCTCCGTGTCGAACGATTACAGCTTCGGAATCGAAGAGGAGTTCTTCGTCGTCGACGCCCAGACGAAGGCGGTGCAAAGGCGCATGCCGGCAGGCTTTTTCGACGAGCTGAAGGACCGGCTGGGCGACGCCGTCTCGGTGGAGATGCTCCAGTCGCAGCTGGAGATCGCGACCCGCCCGGTCACCGGCATCGGCAGCGCGCTGGATGAAATACGCGGACTACGCCACGCCGTCTCGCAGGTCGCGGGCGAGCACGGCCTCGCCGTCATCGCCTCCGGCACCCACCCCACCGCCACCTGGGACGGCGTGCGCGCCACGCGGGCGAACCGCTACGACGGCGTGATGAACGACCTCAAGATGCTGGGCGAGCGCAACATGGTGTGCGGCCTGCACGTGCATGTGGAACTGCCCGACCCGGACGAGCGGGTGGACGTGATGCGCCGCATCGTCCCCTATATCCCGCACTTCATCGCCCTCTCCACCTCCTCGCCCTTCTGGGGCGCCAAGCAGACCGGGCTCATGGGCTACCGGCTTGCCGCCTATGACGAGCTGCCGCGCACCGGCCTGCCGGAGATGTTCGAGAACAGCGCCGCCTATGAGCGCTATGTGGAAGCCATGGTTGCGGCGCGGGCCATCACCGATTCGAGTTATGTGTGGTGGGCCATCCGCCCCTCCCGCCAGTTGCCGACGCTGGAACTGCGCGCGCCGGACAGCTGCACCCGCTCGACCGACACGGTGGCCATCGCCGCCCTCTACCGCTCGCTGGTGCGCTTCCTCGTGCGCAATCCCCACCACAACCGCGATGTGGGTCCGGTGGACCGGGCCATTGCCGACGAGAACAAGTGGCGCGCCCAGCGCTATGGCGTGCACGGGTCATTCGTGGACCTTGCCCAGCGCCGCGCCGTGGCTGTGCGGGATGCGGTGGATGGGCTCGTCAACCTCGTGGCCTCGGACGCGGAGGCGCTGGGTTGCCTCGACGCCCTCATGCGCGTGCGGACCATTGCAGAGGAGGGCACCAGCGCCGACGTGCAGCTCGCCGTCTTCCAGGAGGCCCAGCACCGCACCGGCAACCGCACTGAGGCCTTGGGCGCAGTGAAGAGCTGGCTGGCCACGACCACGATGCAATGAGACCGCTGCGGAAGGTCGCCTTCGCCGCCATTTCTTGATCGAGGCCGGTACCCGCTGGCCGCAAATGTGCTCTAGGCTCCCGGCGGCTCGAACAGCGCCGGAGGCCGCCCGTGGAGATCGCCGGACAGGGTTCGCAGGACAAGGCTTCTCCCGTCGGGGGCGCACCTGTCGATGCGGGGACGGCGGCCTTCTGGACAGAGGCGCCGGACGCCCTCTGCCGGCGCCTCACCTGCGGCACCACCGGACTGTCCTCCACCGAGGCGGCCGAGCGGCTTGATCGCTTCGGCCCCAACCTCGACAAGCCGCCGAGCCGGAGCGGACCGATCCGCGCCCTGCTGCGCCGCCTGCTGGAACCGCTGATCCTCATGCTGCTCGTGGCCGCCGGCGTTTCCGCCGCGACGGGAGATGCGGCGAGCGCGGCCATCATCATCCTCGTCATCGTCGCATCCATCGGTCTCGACACGGTGCAGGAGGCGCGAGCCTCCAACGCTGCGGCGGCCCTGCGCGAGCAGGTCGCGCTGACGGCCGAGGTGTGCCGCGATGGCGTTTTCTGCACGCTCCCCACGGACCGGATCGTGCCCGGCGACGTGTTCCGCGTGCGCACAGGTGACATCATCCCGGCGGATGCGGTGATCCTCTCCTCCGATGGCTTCGCCGCGAACGAGGCGGCGCTCACGGGCGAGCCCTATGCGGTGGAGAAGCGACCCGGCGCCGTCTCGTCCACGGTGGCGGCGGAGGCGACGAACGCGCTGTTTCGTGGCGCGGTGGCGCAGAGCGGCGAGGCGGTGGCGCTCGCGGTCGCCACCGGCCGCTCGACCCTGTTCGGCGCCGCTGCTGCCCTGCTCGCGGAAGATTCCGCATTGTCGCCTTTCCAGCGCGACCTGCGGGCCCTCGGCTTCGTCATCGCCCGCGCCGCTGGCGTCTTGTCGGTGGCGGTGCTGGCGGTGAATCTCGTGCTGGGGCGGCCGCTGCTGGAATCGCTCATGTTCGCGGTGGCGCTTGCGGTAGGCCTCACGCCCGAGCTGCTGCCCATGATCACCACCGTCACCCTCTCGCGCGGGGCGGTGCGCATGGCGCAGCGCAAGGTGATCGTGAAACGCCTCACCGCCATCCACGACCTCGGCGCCATGACGGTGCTCTGCACGGACAAGACCGGTACGCTCACCTCCGCCGAGATCGTCCTCGCCGGCAGCGAGGACGCAAGCGGGCAGGCGACGCATCGGCCAGCCGAACTCGCAGCACTGTGCGCGGAGCTGGCGGGCGATCGCAGCTGGATGGATACGGCCCTTGCCGCCGCCGCGCCAGATGCGGCGGACGGCTGGTCGGCCCCCTCCCGCCTCGGCTTCGGCTACGAGCGCCGACGTGGTTCGGTGCTGGCGGAGCGGGCAGGGGACGGCGCCGGCGAGCGCCTCCTCGTCTGCAAGGGCGCGCCGGAAGCGGTGATGGACGTGTGCACCAGCCGCCGGATTGGGGACGCAATCGTCGAACTGGACGCTGAGGCCCGTGCCGCCATCGCGACCCAGCTCAAGCGGCACGCGGAGCAGGGTCTGCGCGCGATCGCCATCGCCACGCGCGCCGGCACGCCGGACGGCATGGCCCGCACCGGTAGCCTGGAGCCGGAGGACGAATCCGGTCTCGTGCTGGAAGGCTTCTGCCTGTTCGAGGACCCGCCCAAGCCCACCGCCGCCCATGCGCTGGCCCGGTTGAGGGGGGCAGGGGTCAGGGTGAAGGTGCTGTCGGGGGATGACCCAACGGTGGTCGCCCGCGTCGCCGGGGAACTCGGCATCGATGCAGCGGACATGCTCTCCGGCGCCGAAGTGGCGCACCTGTCCGACGACGCCCTGAGGGTGCGCGTGCGCAGCGTGAACGTCTTCGGCCGCATGACGCCGAACCAGAAGGTGCGGGTGGTGAGGGCCTTGATGGCCGATGGCGAGACCGTCGGCTTCCTCGGCGACGGGGTGAACGACGCGCCCGGCCTGAAGCTCGCCGATGTCGGCCTGTCGGTGGATGGAGCGACGGGCGTGGCCCGCGCCGCCGCCGACATGATCCTGCTCGCACCCGACCTCGACGTGGTGGCCGACGGGGTGGAGGAGGGGCGGCGGACCTTCGCCAACATCCTGAAATATGTGCGGATGGGCGCCAGCTCCAACTTCGGCAACATGCTGTCCATGGCGGCGGCCAGCCTGTTCCTGCCGTTCCTGCCGCTGCTCGCCACGCAGATCCTGCTCAATAACCTGCTCTACGACCTTTCCGAGGTCGGCATCCCCTTCGATGCCGTGGATGAGGCGGACCTCGCCACGCCACAGCAGTGGGACATGAAGGGGCTGGTGCGGTTCGCGGCGGTGATGGGGCCGCTCTCCTCGCTGTTCGATTTCCTCACCTTCGCCGTGCTGCTGCTGGTGCTCGGCGCAGGTGTGGAGGCGTTCCGCACGGCGTGGTTCCTGGAATCCATCGCCACGCAGGTGCTGGTGGTCTTCCTCATCCGCACCCGCCTGCCGCTCGGCGAGACGCCGCCGGACCGGACGCTGATCATCTCCGCGCTGGGCGCGCTGGCCGTCGCCTTCGTGGTGCCTCTGAGCGGGATTGGCGGCTGGTTCGGCTTCGTGCCGCTTCCGGCAACCACCCTCGCCGCCGTCGCCGGCATCACCCTCGTCTATCTCGCCTGCGCGCAGAGGGTGAAGCGCTATGCGGTCGGGGTGGCGCTGACCCATGGACGGGCCGGCGGCGTCGGATAGGATGGATGCCCCGGAGACAGGCGATGTCCATGGATTCCATTCCGCCCACCCAGAACCTCATCGTCTTCGACGGTGCCTGCGTCTTCTGCTCGGGTTTCGCGCGCTTTATCGCCCGCCATGATCGCAAGCGCCGCTTCCTGTTCGTCACAGCCCAGTCGGCACCCGGGCGGGCACTCTATGCGCAGCACGGCCTCGATGCGGACCTGATGGAGACCAACATCGTCATCGTCTCCGGCCGCCCGTATGTGCGTTTGCAAGCATTCGCGGTAGCGATGGGGGCGCTCGGCTGGCCATGGGCTGTCTTGGCTCCGCTCGGGTGGATTCCCAAAACGATCGCCGACCCCTTGTATGATTTCGTCGCCCGCAACCGCTATCGCTTCGGCCGGCAGGCCTGCCCGGCCCCTTCGGCGGAGCTGAAGGCGCGTCTCATTGCGTGAGACTGTCCTCGTCCTCGGCGGCTACGGCGTCTTCGGCTCTCGTATCTGCATGGCGCTTGCGCGGGACGAGCGGGTTGACCTCGTCGTCGCCGGACGGGACAGGAACGCCGCATCCGCCTTCTGCTCCGTCCACGGCGGCCGGCCCGAGGTCATCGATCGGGAGGACCCGGCGCTGGCGGATCGCGTTGCGCTCCTGTCGCCCTTTCTCGTCATCGATGCCGCAGGTCCGTTCCAGTCCTACGGTGCGCGGCCCTACCGGGTTGCCAAGGCGGCGATCGCGGCCGGGGCGCACTATCTCGATCTGTCCGACGACCCGGCCTTCACGATCGGCATCGCCATGCTGGACGCCGCCGCGCGTCAGGCCGGCCTCGCCATTCTCTCCGGCGTTTCGAGCGTCCCGGCGCTGTCCTCTGCCGCCGTGGCGGAGCTCGCGTCGGACATGGCCGATATCCATCTGATCGACACGGTCATCGTGCCGGGCAACCGCGCTCCGCGCGGCCTCTCCGTGGTACGCGCCATCGTCGGACAGGCAGGCCGGCCGACGCGCATGTGGCGGGGCGGCCGCCCCGAGCTGGTGCCGGGATGGAGCGGCCTATCGCGCGTGTCGTTGCGTGTGCCGGGCAAAAGCCCGGTTGCCGGACGCTGGGCGAGCTTCAACGCGGCACCCGATCCCGCGCTTCTGCCAAGCCATTTCAAGGCGCGGTCGGTTCTGTTCCGCGCGGGCCTTGAGCTGAAAATCATGCAGGGGGGACTGCTGCTCCTGTCCCTGCCCGTGCGCTGGGGATGGGTGCGGACCCTCGCGACCCTCGCGCCTGCGCTGAAATGGGTGGCGGAGCAGCTGGAGCCGTTCGGCTCGGACACGGGCGGCATGCGCGTGCGCGTGGCCGGCCTCACGGGCGAGGGGGCCATGGAGTTGCGTGACTGGGTTCTTGTCGCAGGCGCCGGTGATGGCCCCCACGTGCCCGCTATCCCAGCCCGGGTCATGCTCGGCAGACTGCGGGCAGGCGCGGTCTTCGCCGGTGCGCGGCCTTGCGTGGCGGCATTCGCGCTGGGCGAGGCGGAGCAGGCCATGGCGAATTTGAATATTGCCACGGACCGCACGACCAAGGCCTTTCCGCTCGTATTCGCCGAAGTGCTTGGGCCGGCGTTCGGACTGCTCCCGCCCGCCCTGCGCGATCTGCACACGGTCATGGATGTGCGGCGGTGGCGGGGGGAGGCGCATATCGAGACCGGCCACGGCCGCATGGCGCGGCTGATCCGGGTGCTGATGGGATTTCCAACAGGAGGAAGGCGTGTCCCTGTAACGGTCCGGATGGAGCGGCACGAGGGGAGCGAGGTCTGGGAGCGCCGCTTCGGCGGCCGTACGCTCCGCTCGCGGCTCTCTCCGGGCGGTGGCGGAGTGATGCGGGAAAGGTTCGGGCCGCTCAGCTTCGACATCGCGCTTAGGGTAGAGGCTGGTCGGCTCACATATCCCGTCGTCGCCGGCCGCTGCTGCGGCCTTCCACTGCCGCGCATGCTTCTGCCGATGAGCCGGACGGCCGAGAGCGTAGATGCCGAGGGCCGCGCGGTGTTCGATGTGGAGGTGTCTCTTCCGGGGCTCGGCCGGGTCGTCCACTACCGGGGATGGCTGGTGCCCGACGATGCGATGGCGTGAAGCGGCGGGACCAATGCCCCGCCGCCATCTCCGTTCAGAGCTTGAACGGAACCACGGTCTGCAGCTGCTCGCCGAGGCCCTCGATTCCGACGCTCATCACGTCGCCGGCCTTCAGGAAGCGCGGCGGCTTGAAGCCGAGGCCGACGCCGGGCGGGGTGCCGGTGGTGATGACGTCGCCGGCATCCAGCACCATGAACTGGCTGATGTAGTGCACCAGGAACGGGATGCGGAAGATCATGGTCTTCATGGAGCCGTTCTGGACGCGCTCACCGTTCACTTCCAGCCACATGGCGAGGGTGGAGGTGTCGGGGATCTCATCGGTGGTGACGAGCCAGGGGCCGAGCGGGCCGAAGGTCTCGCAGCCCTTGCCCTTCATCCACTGGCCGGAGCGCTCGATCTGGAAATGGCGCTCGGAGACGTCATTGCAGATGCAGTAGCCGGCCACGTAGTCGAGGGCGTCCTTCTCCTCGACATAGCGGGCGCGCTTGCCCATGACGAAGGCGAACTCCACCTCCCAGTCGAGCTTCAGCGAGCCCTTGGGGATCATCACGTCGTCGTTGGGGCCGACGATGCAGTTCGGCGCCTTGTTGAAAAGCACCGGCTCCTCGGGAATGGGATTGTTGGTCTCGGCGGCGTGGTCCGCGAAATTCAGGCCCACCGCGACGAAATTGCCCGGACGGGCGACGCAGGCGCCGAGGCGGGCGCCTTCCGGCGCGAGCGGCAGGGACGCGGGGTCGAGGGCGGCGATCTTCTTCAGGCTCTCGGGCGCGAGCGTCTCGCCGTTGAGATCCGCGATGACGCCAGACAGGTCGCGGACCTTGCCGTCTGAATCGATTAGACCCGGCTTCTCTCGTCCAAAATCGCCGAAGCGGACCAGCTTCATCGGGGGAGCTCCTGATGGAATTGTATGGCGTTGTTCTGGTGTGGGCGGTGCAGGATCAGCTCCGTCCAAGGCGGGCGCACGCTGGCGCGGTCTTCGGCCAAGGTCAATGGTGGAACGGATAATTTTCGCCGGCAGGAGCCGAGGCGGCGCGCCCCAAGGCGACGCACGCCGCATGCGACGAAAGGCGTGGGGCGAATATGCCGCGCCCCGGGATGCGTCCCTCAACGGTGAGCGTTGGTCGCGCGCGCCCGCCGGCAGAGATGAGATGTTGCGATTTGACAGGTCGCCCGACCGGGCGCGGGAGGGAATGACTTGGACGATTCGACCCTCGACTGTTAGCCGCCTTCCCGAGGTAACAATGATCTGCATCTAATCTGTGCAAGTCGCAGGATTGGGCAGGTGGCCTTCCTTTTCGCGGGCGGACGTCATAAAAGGGATACACGACTCCGGCTAAGTCCGAAGCGTCGAAAGCAAGCGCGCCGGCCCCTCGGGAAGGTCAATGGGCCAGCCTGCCGGCGAACTTGAGCGGGGCGCCTTACCGGTGCCACGATGGCGCCTTAGCCGGGGCTGGCTGTTACGGTCGCACCGGTGGGCCGCGGAAGGTGGAGGTATCGGGCGTGAGCGACAGTCCTGAAACGCGCCGCTATCGCGCCCTCTTCATCTCGGACGTGCATCTCGGCACCAAGGGCTGCCAGGCCGAACTGCTCCTCGATTTCCTCAAGTACAATGAAGCCGATACCGTCTATCTCGTCGGCGACATCGTCGATGGCTGGCGGCTGAAGGCCAACTGGTACTGGCCGCAGAAACACAACGACGTGGTGCAGAAGCTGCTGCGCAAGGGCCGCAAGGGCGCGCGCATGCTCTACCTGCCGGGCAACCACGATGAGTTCCTTCGTGATTATTACGGCACCCACTTCGGCGGGATCGAGGTGGTGGAGACCGCCATCCATGAGGCGGCCGACGGCAAGCGCTACCTGGTGATCCACGGCGACGTGTTCGATCTGGTCGTGCGCCACGCCAAGTGGCTCGCCTTCCTGGGCGACTGGGCCTACACCGCGGCCCTCGGCATCAATACCTACCTCAACAAGATCCGCCGCCGCCTCGGGCTCACCTACTGGTCGCTGAGCCAGTGGGCCAAGCTCAAGGTGAAGAACGCGGTCAACTATATCGGCAAGTTCGAGGAGGCGGTGGCCGAGGAGGCCAAGCGCCATCAGGTCGATGGTGTGATCTGCGGCCACATCCATCACGCCACCATCCACGACCAGTTCGGCGTCCGCTACGTCAATTGCGGCGACTGGGTGGAGAGCTGCACCGCCGTTGCCGAGCATGAGGACGGCCGCCTCGAGATCATTTCCTGGACGCGCAAGCTGGAAAAGAATGCGCCGGCCCAGGAAGGCGAGGTCGTCGAGGGGGCGCGCGCGGCGGCCTGATGCGGGTTCTCGTGGCCACCGATGCGTGGCATCCCCAGATCAATGGCGTGGTGCGATCCCTGGAGCATACCGCCCGCGAGGCCGAGAACCTCGGGGCGGACATGCAGTTCCTGACCCCGCAGGGCTTCCGCACCGTCCCGCTGCCCACCTACAACGAGATCAGGCTCGCCCTCGCCACGCCTCGCATGATCATGCGGCGCATCGAGGCGCTGCAGCCGGACTTCGTGCATATCGCGACCGAAGGGCCCATCGGCATCCTGGTGCGCCGGGCGTGCATCGCCTCGCGCCGCACCTTCACCACGTCCTACCACACGAAATTTCCGGAATACCTCGCCGCCCGCGCGCCGGTGCCGGAGCGGCTGACCTATGCGTGGTTGCGCTCCTTCCATAATGCTGGCGGCGGCGTCATGGTCTCCACCGCCACGCTGGAGCGGGATCTCGAGGCGCGCGGCTTCAAGCGGCTGATGCGCTGGTCGCGCGGCGTGGATGCCGACCTGTTCCGTCCGCGCCCCGAGGCGACGCTGAACCTGCCGCGCCCGGTCTATCTGTTCGTCGGCCGCGTGGCGGTTGAGAAGAATATCGAGGCGTTCCTCAATCTCGATCTGCCCGGCTCCAAGGTGGTGGTGGGCAACGGCCCGGCCCTCGCCAGCCTGAAGGAGCGCTTCCCCGCCGTGCACTTCCTCGGCTCGAAGGAAGGCGAGGACCTGGCGCAGGTCTATTCTGCCTGCGACGTCTTCTGCTTCCCGAGCCGCACCGACACCTTCGGCATCGTGCTCCTGGAAGCGCTGGCGAGCGGCCTTCCCGTTGCTGCCTATCCCGTCACAGGCCCGACCGACGTGCTGGCCGATGCGACGGAGCAGGTGGGCATCCTGGACGAAGATCTGCGCACCGCCTGCCTCAAGGCGCTGGAGCTGTCGCCCGCCGCCGCCCGCCGCTTCGCACTGCGCTATACGTGGCGGGAGAGTGCCCGGCAGTTCCTCGACAACGTGCTGATCGCGCATGACATTGGACCCATCGCGCGGCGCTATCGCCTTCGGCGGCGGCGTCGGGTAGCTTCCGGCGCATGAGCGCCTCCCAGATTCAGCCCGCCCCGCTTCCCACCGCCGAAGATGTCGATGCCGCCGCCGCGCGCCTCCTCGGCTTTGCCGTCCGCACGCCGCTGGTGTTCTCGCCGGTGCTGAGTGAGCGCATGGGCGCCGACGTATTCCTGAAGCCGGAGACGTTGCAGCGCACCGGTTCCTTCAAGTTTCGCGGTGCCTTCAACCGCATGGTGCAGATCCCCGAAGAGGCGCGCGCTGCCGGCGTCGTCGCCTGCTCGTCGGGCAACCATGCCCAGGGTGTCGCCGCCGCGGCGAAGATCCTCGGCATGCCGGCGGTCATCGTCATGCCCCACGACGCGCCGGCGCTGAAGCGCGACCGCACCCGGGCGCTCGGTGCGGAAGTGGTGGGCTACGACCGCCGCACCGAAGACCGCGACGCCATCGCCCGCGCCATTGCAGCGGAGCGCGGCGCCATCATGGTGCCGCCCTATGACGATCCCCACATCATCGCCGGGCAGGGCACGGTGGGCCTTGAGATCGTGCAGGACCTCGCCGCCCTCGGCCGCGTGCCGGACCTCGTGGCGGCCAATGCCTCCGGCGGTGGCCTCGTGGCCGGCATCGCGCTCGCCGTGAAGCGGGTTGCGCCGCAGGCGCGGGTGGTGGTCTGCGAGCCGGCGGGCTTCGACGACCACGCCCGCTCCTTCCGCTCCGGCGTGCGCGAGCGCAATGCCCAGCCCGATGGCTCCTTCTGCGACGCGCTGCTGGCGCCGACCCCCGGCGCCATCACCTTCGAAATCACCCGCCGCATCGTCGGCGAGGCGGCGTCCGTGACCGACGCCGAGGTGGCACGGGCGGTGGAATACGCCTTCCGCGAACTCAAGCTCGTGGTGGAGCCGGGCGGCGCCGTGGCGCTGGCGAGCCTGCTGGAGGGGCGGCTCAACGTTTCCGGCGGCACGGCTGTCATCGTGCTCTCCGGCGGCAATGTGGATGCGGAAACCTTCACCCGCTGCCTCGCCGCCGCCTGACGATCGTGGACGAGGCCGGGGAGAACGGGCAGGGGCATCTGCCGCCGCGCGCGCTCGCGCTGCGGCTGGGGGCGGCCTACGGCACCTTCTTCATTGCCCTCGGCATCTTCCAGCCCTATCTGCCGCTCTGGTTGCAGGCGCGGGGACTGGGACCGGAGGCCATGGGTCTCGTGCTGGCCGTGCCCATGCTCAGCCGGCTTGCCGCGACACCCCTGCTCGGCCTGCTCTCGGACCGTCTGGGACGGCCGAGGGCGCTGCTCACCCTCTTGGGCATGGCCACGGTCGCGGCCATGGTGCTTCTGGCCTTCACCTCCAGCCTCCCGGCGATCCTCCTGATCCTCGGCGCCATGTCGGCGGCGTGGTTCCCCGGCTTCTCGCTGCTGGATTCCTACACCTCGCGCCTCGCCCGGGCGGGACGGGCGGAATATGGCCGTGCGCGGCAGTGGGGCTCGGCGAGCTTCCTCGCGGCCAATCTCGCCGGCGGCGTGATTGTCGGCGCGCTGGGGGCGGATTCGGTGGTCCTGCTCATGGTCGCCGGCCACGTGACCTATGTACTCGCGACCTTCGCCTTGCCGGAACTGCCGCGGGCCGAGCCCATGCCGTCTCCGCTCACGGGCCGGCGGGCGCGGCTCGGCTTCCTCGCCGGCATCGTCGCCGCCGGGCTGGTGCAGGCGAGCCATGCGGTGCTCTACCTCTTCGCCACCGTCCACTGGCGGTCGGAGGGCATTTCGCTGACGGTCATCGGTGTCCTGTGGGCGGTGGGTGTCGCGGCCGAGATGGTGCTGTTCCGCTTCGGTCGGCCACTGCTGGGCCGCTTCGGCGCCTATGGAATGATCGCCCTCGGCGGCGCGGCGGCTGTGGTGCGCTTCGCAATGATGGCGAGCGATCCGCCCCTCGCCGTGCTGCTGCCGCTGCAGATGCTGCACGCCCTGACCTTCGCTGCGACCTATCTCGCCATGGTCGATCTTGTGACCCGCGGTGTGAGCGAGCATCGCTCCGGCACCGGGCAGACCACCGCCGCCTGGACATCGAGCCTCATGTCGTCCGCTGCGAACGTGGCCGCCGGGCCGCTCTGGGCCGCGTTCGGGCCCATGGCCTTTCTGGCGGGCTGCGCGCTGGGTCTGGCGGGGGCGGGCGTGGCCCTCGCCGCCGCGCGGCTTCAGCCCCAGAGCAGGGGCTCGGGCGGGGAGACGACAGCGCCCTCGTAGTGAAGCCCGGGGATGCGGTCGCGGGCGAGCAGCAGTGGCCCGTCGAGGTCCACCCACTTCGCGCCCTGGGCCACCAGAAGGGCAGGGGCCATGGCCAGCGATGATGCCAGCATGCACCCCACCATGACTGAGAAGCCGAGCCCGTGCGCCGCCTCCGCCAATGCCAGCGCCTCGGTGAGGCCGCCCGCCTTGTCGAGCTTCACGTTGATGGCGTCGTAGCGCGTGCGCAGATCCGCGAGCCCGGCCCGGTCGTGGACGCTCTCGTCGGCGCAGACCGGCACCGGCCGGTCGATCCGGGCGAGGCGGCGGTCGTTGTCGGCCGGCAACGGCTGCTCGATGAGTTCGACGCCGACGGCAGCGCAGGCATCGAACAAGGTGGGCAAATCGGCGGCCTTCCAGCCCTCGTTGGCATCGACAATGAGCCGCTTGTCCGGTGCCGCCTCGCGCACGGCGGCGAGGCGCTCGCGGTCGCCGGGGGCGCCGAGCTTCAGCTTGAGCAACGGGCGGTCCGTGGCGGTGGCCGCCGCGCGGGCCATGGCCTCGGGCGTATCGAGGCTCAGGGTATAGGCCGTGACCACCGGCCGCAGGGGCGGCAGGCCGGCCAGTTCAGCGCAGCCGAGGCCGGAGGATTTCGCCTCCAGATCCCACAGGGCGCAGTCGACGGCATTGCGGGCGGCACCGGCGGGCAGGCGGTGCAGCAGCATTTCCCGGCTGAGGCCGGCGGCAAGGTCCGCCCTGAGCTGCTCGATGGCCGCGACCACGCCTTCCACGGTCTCGCCGTAGCGGGCATAGGGCACGCACTCACCGCGACCGGTGATGCCGCCTACGGTGAGGCGCACTTCCACCACCACGGCCTCCGTCTTGGAGCCACGGGCGATGGTGAAGGTGCCGGCGATGGGAAAGCGCTCGACGCTGAGAGACAGTTCGGCCATGGGTTAAGCTTAATAGCCGATTCCGCGCCGCCCATCGCGGGGCAGGTGACGATGGTGGCGAGGTGTGTCCTGGCTGATCTCGACGCCGCCTCCGCTCATCTGTATGGCTAGATTGCGTTCTTGCCTTGCGGGGCGGGAGCGTGTTCGGCAAGGGCTTGGGCTGCTGCCGAATGTAAAGCGGGGCGACGGTTTGACCGCGGCAGGTGTCGTGGTAGGGCTGCGGACGGTAAGGTCCGAAGTCAGTTCTGGGGTTGAGACCATCCGGCGTGTCGCGCCGGTCGCCTTTGGAGACGCCGCGTTGCCGCACGCCTCGTTGATTTCCGTGCACAGCCAGGACGACCGCCTGACCGTGGCCGGCCGCGGTGCGTGGACGTCTGAATATGCTGACGAGCTGGAACAGGCGGTCAACGATACCGCCCATTCCTATGCCAAGCCCAAGGACGTCGAGATCGATCTCGCCTCCGTCGAGCGCATGGATACCTTCGGCGCCCTGCTGCTGGAGCGGCTGCGCCGCTCGTGGGTGGGCGCCGGCATCGAGCCCAAGGTCGTCGGGCTGGCGCCGCGCTACAGGGTGCTCCTGGACGAACTCGCCCGCATGGGGCACGAGCCGGTGCCGCCCAAGCGCCGGCATGAAGGCATTCTGGAGCGCTTCGGCCACGAGGTCGTCAATGCTGCCAAGGACGCGCTGTCGCTTCTGAACTTCGTCGGTGCCACTGTGGCCGCCTTGCTGCGGGTGGTGGCGCGCCCGCGCAGCTTCCGCTTCACCTCCATGGTGAACCAGGTCGACCGGGTGGGCTTCCGCGCCGTCCCCATCATCCTGCTCATCACCTTCCTCATCGGCTGCATCCTGGCGCAGCAGGGCATCTTCAATTTCCGCCGGTTCGGCGCCGACATCTATGTCGTGGACATGGTCGGCGTGCTGGTGCTGCGCGAACTGGGCGTGCTCATCGTCTCCATCATGATCGCCGGCCGCTCGGGCAGCGCCTACACGGCGGAGCTCGGCTCCATGCGCATGCGCGAGGAGATCGACGCGCTGCGCGTGATGGGATTCGATCCCATCGAGGTGCTGGTGGTGCCGCGCATCCTGGCGCTCGTCATCGCTTTGCCGCTGCTCACCTTCATCGGCTCCATGTCCGCCATTTTCGGCGCCGGACTGGTGTCCTGGGGCTATGGCGGCATCACGCCCGACGTGTTCCTCGATCGGCTGAAGCTTGCCATCGACCTCGATCAGTTCAAGGTCGGCATGTACAAGGCGCCCTTCATGGCCGCGACGATCGGCCTTGTCGCCTGCATGGAAGGCCTGAGGGTGGGCGGCAGCGCCGAATCCCTCGGCGAGCACACCACCGCCTCGGTGGTGAAGGCCATCTTCCTCGTGATCGTCATGGACGGTGTGTTCGCCATGTTCTTCGCCGCGATCGACATGTGAGCGGCCATGGACGCGCAGACCTCCCCCTCCACACTCCAGACCAGCGGCCGGGAAGCCATCATCCGGGTCCACGACATCGTCGTGGGATTCGGCGACCGGGTGGTGCTGAACCACCTCAATCTCGACGTCTACCGCGGCGAGATCCTTGGTTTCGTCGGCACGTCGGGCGGCGGCAAGTCGGTGCTGACGCGCACCATCCTCGGCCTCGTTCCGAAGACCTCGGGCACGGTGGAGGTGTTCGGGCAGAATCTCGACGACCTCTCCGAGCGCGAGCGCTCGGCGCTGGAGCGCCGCTGGGGCGTGCTGTTCCAGCAGGGCGCGCTGTTCTCCTCGCTCACGGTGAAGCAGAACATCCAGTTCCCGCTTCGGGAAAATCTCAAGCTGTCCCAGCGGCTTCTGGACGAGATTGCCTTCACCAAGATCGAGATGGTCGGCCTGAAATGCGATGTGGCCGAAAAGTTACCCTCCGAGCTTTCCGGCGGCATGATAAAACGCGCGGCACTTGCCCGTTCGCTGGCGCTCGACCCTGAAATCCTCTTTCTCGACGAGCCCACATCGGGCCTTGATCCGATCGGCGCGGGCGACTTCGACGAGCTGATCCGGACGCTGCAACAGACTTTGGGGCTTACGGTTTTCATGGTAACGCACGATCTCGACAGCCTGCACACGGTGTGCGACCGGATCGCGGCGCTCGCTGACGGCAAGGTGATCGCGGCGGGGACGATCGAGGACATGATGGCGGAACAGCACCCTTGGCTGCGGGCCTATTTCCACGGCACGCGGGCACGGGCTGTTCAGAGCGCGCGCCGTTAGGCGCGATCGAGGCAATTGCGCGCCTTTCGGCGCGTCAGGACAAGGAGCGGGCCGGTAAAGCGGGGCAGGCTGCAACGGAACCGGGATGAGGCATGGAAACACGGGCCAACTACACCATCATCGGAGCCTTCACGCTCGCCGTCATCGCGGCCGCGTTCGGCTTCGTGTACTGGTTCGCCGGACCGCACGATTCCACGGCCCGCAAGGTCTATGAGATCGTCTTCGACGGCTCGGTCGCCGGCCTGCGCCAGGGCAACTCGGTGCTGTTCAACGGCATTCCTGTCGGCCAGGTGACGAGCCTCGGCCTCGTGCCGGGGCAGCCGGGGCAGGTTCTGGTCCAGATCGGCATCGACAACAAGGTCCCGGTGCTCTCCGACGCCCGCGCGGGGTTGGAGTCGCAAGGCCTCACCGGCATCATCGCGGTGTCGATCCGTGGCGGAAAACCGGGCGCTCCCCCGCTGCCGCCGGGCCCGAACGGCTATCCCCGCATCGCATCCGATGGCGGGGCCGGCATGTCGGGCCTGATCAATACCGCGCAGGGAGCCGCGAAGAAGATCGAGGTTCTTCTCGACGCGATCAATCCTGACGAGATCAAGAACATCATCCACAACATCGACACCTTCGCCCAGGCGGTCGCCTCCAAGTCGGACGATGTGACGAGCGTGATCGAGCAGTCGAACGCGCTGGTTAAGCAGCTTAACGGTGTGGCCGAGCGGGTGGACAAGGTGGTTTCCAGTCTCCAGGCTGCCACTGAGGACAAGAACGGCCTGCTCAACCAGGCCACCGAGGCTGCCACGTCCGTGCGCAAGCTGGCGGACAATCTCGATCAGCGGACCGCGCTCCTCACCACCGAGATCAGCCGCTTCACCGGGCCCGGCCTGAAGCAGTTCGAGGCGCTGGCCACCGACGGACGCCGCACCCTCGGCGAGATCGACCGCGTGCTCAAGGGCATCGAGCGCAACCCTCAGCAATTCATCCTGGGCGGCGGCAACTCCATTCCGAAATACGGGCGATGAGCCGATCATGAGCGACGTTCCCGTCTCCCGTACCGCTGTGCTGACCCAGGCCGCTTCCCTGGCGCGCCGCCTGCTTGCCGCGTCCCTGTTCGTCGGTGCCGCGCTCTCTCTCGCCGCCTGTGGTTCGACCCCGACTCCCACCTACAACCTCTCGGCGCCCGGCGGCTTCACGGCCGGCGGCAGCGGCAACGGGCAACTGGTGGTGGTGGCGCCGACGGCGCTTGCCGTGCTCAACACCGACAAGATCATGGTGGAGCCCGGAGCTGGGCAGGTCGCCTATCTCGCCGATGCCCAGTGGAGCGACAATCTCCCGGCGCTGCTGCACGCCCGCACCATCCAGGCGTTCGAGAATGCCAGCAAGCTGCGCCGCGTCGCCCGTCCCGGCGACGGCGTGAATGCCGACTACACGCTGGTGACGGACATCCGCACCTTCGCGCTGCGCATTACCGATCAGGGGCCGGTGGCCGTGGTGGAGATTTCCGCCAAGCTCATCGGAACGCAGAGCGGGCGCATTCTGGCGGCGCAGGTGTTCCGCGCCGCCGTGCCGGCCGCCTCATCGGCCGGTCCCGCCGCCACCGCCGCCCTCGATCAGGCGCAGGAGCAGGTGCTGGTGCAGATGGTGCGCTGGGCTTCGACCAAGTTCTGAACGGAAGGCGTGTCCGAACCGAAGGCGTCTGAACCGGCCGCCGGTTCAGACGAGCCGGTCGGCCAGCAGGAACTGAAGCGCCCGATCGAGCCGGATGTGCGGGATCGGGGCGTCGCCGATGCCCGCAGGCGGGCGGAAGCGCAGGAAGCGGAAATCCACGTCGTCCTGCCCGTCGCCTGCCATGGATGAGGCGAGGCCCCGGAAACCTGCACCGGACGGATCGAAAAGGGCATCCGGGTCCGCCGGCAGCTCGCCCGGAAACACCGCCACCTCCTCCTCGCCATCGAACACGTGGCCGCCCGCCTCCTGTCCGGCCTCGGGCGTGCCGACGATGGCATCCAGCTCGTGTCCGCCCCGCCGCACGCGGGCCTCGCGGGTGGCGCGGATGGCGGCGAGCGCCACCACGTCGAGGGTTGCGCCACGGTCCTGCGCCCGCTCGCGCGCCCGCTCCACGAGACGGCCCAAGACGGCCTCCAGCCGGTCATGGCTCGCCCGATGCAGGTGGTCCGCCTTGGTGGCGGCGAACAGCACCTTTTCGATGCGGGGGCGGAAAAGGGTGCTCACCAGACTGTTCCGCCCGGTGCGGAATGCGGCGAGGATGCCATCCAGCGCCCGCTCCAGGTCGGCGAGGGCGGCGGGCCCGGCATTCAGCGCCGAGAGCGTATCCACCAGCACGATTTGCCGGTCGAGCCGCGCGAAGTGGTTGCGGAAGAACGGCCGCACCACGGCGTGCTTGTAGGCCTCGAAACGCCGCTCCATCATCCCGCCCAGCGTGTCGGCGCGAGAGGGCGCGTCCTCCACCTCCAGCGGGGCGAAGGTGAGGGCAGGCGATCCCTCGAGGTCGCCGGGCATGAGGAAGCGGCCGGGCGGCAGCAGGCTCATGGCCAGCCGCTCGCTGCGACAGGCGGCGAGATATGTGGTGAACCGCGCCGCCACCTCCCGCGCCCGCGCCTCGTCGGCTGGCCCGCTTGCGGGGGCGTCGGCCACCGCCGCGAGGAAGGGCGCGGCCACCTCCGCCCGGGCCTGCGCCCGCGCGAGGGCAAGGCTCTGCCGGGCAAAGTCGGCGTAGGACATGGTCAACAGCGGCAGGTCCAGCAGCCACTCGCCGGGATAGTCCACGATGTCGAGGGTCAGCGTCTTGAGGCTGCCGCGCCGGGTGGCATAGCGGATGGCGAGGCGCAGCTCGCTGACGCGGGTGGTGGAGGACGGCCAGCGCCGCTCCGCCCCCAGCATCTCCAGATGGCCCTCATAGGCAAAGCGCGGCACCGCGTCGTCCGGCTGGGGCTGAAGCTCCGCCCGGGCGATGCGGCCGGACTGGTACGGCTCGAAGACGGGCATCCGCGCGCCCTTGGTGAGGGCGTGGATGAGGGCCGTGGTGAAGATGGTCTTTCCCGCCCGCGACAGGCCGGTCACGCCGAGGCGCAGGGTGGGATGGGCGATGCCCTCCACCCGATCCGCCAGGGCCTGAAGCGCGATGCGCGCATCGTCCACGGCGTCCGTGAAGAACGCCATCGTCAGTCGTTTCCGCCGAGATCGCGGGGGGTGACGAAACGGTCGAGGCGGCCGATGCCGGGCGCTGTCGCGCTCCACTCGTCCACGGGAAGGTCGATGACGGCGAGGCCGCCGGTCGGGAATTTCTCTGCCATGCTGGCAAGATGGGGCGCCGGACCCGAAGCCACAAGCAGCTCGGCCAGGTCTTCGAGGCCGGGATTGTGGCCCACCAGCATCACGCTGTGGGCGTCCTTGGGTTGTTCGCGCAGCACAGTCATGAGGCGGGCGGCGGACGCGTCGTAGACGCGGGGCTCGCTCGCCACCACTTTCGGCGGCGGCAGGCGGGCGGCCACAAGATCCCACGTCTCACGCGTCCGACGGGCGGGCGACACCAGGATGCGATCAGCCAGCAGGTGTTCCTGCGCGATATAGGCACCGATGCGGGGCGCCGCGTTCCGGCCACGGGCTGCAAGGGGGCGTTCCGGGTCGGCGATGCCGTCCGGCCAGTCCGACTTCGCGTGGCGCAGCAAAATGAGACGGCGCATGGTTACTAACCGATCAACGAATTGCGGCTCCTTATGAGGCACACGGCCTGTGCAGCGCAATGACCGCTGCCGCGCCGCAGCGTCACGCCCCCCCGGCGCAATAGCCGGCCAAACGCCATTAGAGCGCCGCAAATAAACGCTTTCTCAAGCTGGCGGCGTCAGCATTGCCCATCTCTTATTGGACCAATTCATGAGCCAGACGTCTGCGCCCCGGCCCCCCGCGCACGATGCGATGGTGCCCGAGCGCTCCGCCGCGGGCCCCAAGCGGATCATCGACTGCGACGTCTGCGTGGTCGGCGGCGATGTTGCCGGCCTCGTTCTGGCGGCGGATCTCGCCCGGCGCGGGCGCGACGTGGTGTTGCTGGCCATGTCCGGCCCTTCGGCGGCCGTGCCCTCCTGGCCGCTCGACAGCGTCGTGGCTCCCGGCTTTCCGCTCTCGACCCTCGAGCTTTCCAGCCGGGTTGGCCGCGACGATGCGCAGGAGCTGCTCATTCTCTCCGCCCAAGCTGCGGAGGCGGGGCTGGCCCTCGCCGAGCGTCTCGGCGTCGAGATCGGCCCGCGCGGGCGGCTCACCGTGGCGCGTGCCCACGCGGCCGAAGACCTTTATCGCGAGCACGAGCTGCACCACGAACTGGCGCCCGATACCACAGTCTTCGTCGGCGCGGACGATCTGGCGGCGCTGCTCGGCACGGAGACCTTTGCCGCCGGCCTCGGCGTCGTGCCGGCCGAACGCGTGCGCACGGCTTCCCTCGTCGCGGCGCTGGAAGACGCGGCCCGGGCGGCCGGCGTGCGTTTCGTCAATGTGGAGGGCGCGCTTTCCGTCGATCTGAAGGGCGTCCGCAAGTATCTCGATATGGCGAACCAGCGGGTCCGCGCCTTTCAGGTCGCCGTGTGCGGACCGGCGGCGTTTGCCCGCCTCGGCTCGGGCGTCGCCCGGTTGCCACGGGCGCCGTGGGTTTCGGGCGGCTTCCGGCTGCCGGGCAGCAACGTGCCCTATGCCGGCATCGTCGAGGAGTTTGGCCTCACCGGGCTCGCATATCATTTGGACGGCGACCGGCTGGCGCTCGCCGCCCAATCGGCCCTGCCTGTGATGACGCGCGTCGGTGCGGCGCGCGTGCTCCGCCGACACGCGGCCGAGGTCTATCCGGTCGGCAGCGGGCTGGTGGAAGGCGCGCGGGCGCGAAGCCTGCCCGATCCGGGCGGCATGCCGATGCTGTATGAGGGCGAGCGCGGCGTCTGGTACGCGCTTGCGCCCGGTGCGGGGTCGCTGGGGCTCGATTTCCTCGCTGCGCGCATGATCGTGGGCGCGATCGCCGAGCGGGACGACAGGATCGCCTTGCTCCAGCCCTTCGCCACGGGCGGCCTTTCGGGATGGACCGGACGGGTGGCGCGCTTTGCGGCCTTCTGGCATGTGCGCCTCGCCGCGCGCCTGCATATGGAGAAGGGCGCGCCAGCCCTCGCACCGGCGCAGGAGCCGGACGTTCCCGCCCCCCTTCCGGCACCGTCGACGGCCGGTGCGCTGGCCCGGCGGAGCGTCGCTTCGGCGGCGTCGGCCTCCCGCCATGCGGCGCGGGCCGCGCTCCATGCCGCCTCGGGCTGGGCATCTGGCCTTGCCACCCGCGCTGCATCCGAAAACGGCCGCCGGCGCAGGCGGCTGCCGGTGGAGCCGCACGGCGAGCTGGAAGACGAGGCGCCGCCTCAGCGGCGGTAGAAGCTCTGCGGCCGCGCGCCTTCCCGGAAATAGCCGAAGAAGGCTGCGACGCCCGCCGCCTGCGCGAGGAGCCCCGGCATCAGCGCGGCGAACGCGCCGAGATCGGCGCCATCCGGGGCAATGGCGTCGCGAATGGCGAACTGGCTGTAGCCTGTCGTCGCCAGCCAGAGCACCAGCACCCACGGCAGCACGAGAAGCGCGATGCGCGCGCGGGCCACGGTGAGCACCACCATGGCCACTGCCCAGCAGAACAAGACCACCTGCGGCATCAGCCCCAGCCGCAGCACCTGCTGCGCCACGCCCGCACCCGCGAAGGAATCGAACAAGGCGGAGCGCGCGCCGGTGAGGCCCAGTGCAGAGATCAGCGTGAACAGCCCGGCCAGCGGCAATGCGGCGATGCCGCAGGCGCACCAGAACAGGAAGGCCAGTGCCCCGCCGAGGCGCGGCGCGCCTTCGGGCTTGCCGGGGGTGGGGCTGCGGAGGGGGACTTGGGGCGTGGAGGGTGCGGTCATGGGGATCCTCGGATCCCCGGGCTTATAGCCGATCCCGCGCGCCGTGCATCCGGCTAACGCCGGCCCGACGTCGGACGAACGGCGTCAGCGTCCGAAATGATCGTGCCAGCTCTTCTGGCAGTCCGGGAAGGGCAGGCGGCGCGCCTCATAGACCGCGCGTGCCACCGCGCGCGCCAGCACGATGGAGGCGAGGGCGCCGAGCCGGGCGAGGTCCGGCAGCGGCGCCGCCAGATGCTTGCGGCCGGTCGCCATGGCGAACACCACGTCGCCGTCGAGCGGCGTGTGGACGGGAAAGAGCGAGAGTGCGAGGCCGTTCTGCGCCATGATGGCAAGCCGGCGCGCCTGCACCGTGGTCAAGATTGCATCGGTCGCAACGACGGCGATGGTGGTGGCGAAACGCGAGACGCCGCCCTTGAGCCGGGGATCGCTCGCCTCATCCGGAACATGCGTCGGCGCGCCGAGCCCGCCGAACTCGCCGCCCCGCTCATAGTGGCCAGCCCGGAAATGCGGGCCGTCGCCGAACAGCGGGCTTCCGGCGGCGTTGACCGCGACGATGGCGCCGACCACATGGCCGGTCGCGGTCATGGCCGAGGCCGAACCGAGCCCGCCCTTCACGGTCGCCGTCGTGCAGCCCGTGCCGGCCCCCACCGAGCCGAGGTGGAAATCCACGTCTGCCGCGTCCAGCGCATCGCGGCCGAGCTGCAGGTAGGGCGGATGGCCCTCCCAGCCCTTGTCCCCGCCATTGAGCAGGTCGAACAGGATGGCGCCGGGCACGATGGGCACGCGCGCGGTGCCCACCGCAAAGCCCCGCCCCCGCGCGGCGAGCCCCGCCATGACACCGGAGGCCGCATCAAGGCCGAAGGCCGAGCCGCCGGAAAGGGTGATGGCATCGACGCGCTCCACCGTCGCCGCCGGGTCGAGCAGATCGGTCTCCCGCGTGCCCGGCCCCCCGCCGCGCACGTCCACCGCCGCCACCGCCGGTTCCTCCGCGAGGATGACGGTGGCGCCCGTGCCGATGTGCGGTTCGGTGGCGTTCCCGACCAGGAGGCCGGGCACGTCGGTGATGAGGTTGCGCATCTCGCTCTTCCCTACCGGTTTCCCCGGCCCTGCAAGCAAGCCCCGAAAATGGAAAGACCGCGCCGGGGGCTTTGGCCCGGCGCGGTCCTTGTTGCGTCCGGCCTCGTCGACGAGACCCGATCCGTCCTGCCTCAGTCGAGGCGCCCGGAGGCGTGGGCGAGCATGGTGTAGACCTTGCCCGTGTCGGAGGTGAGGTAGGTGCGCGCCAGCGTGCTGCCGCGATCGTCGCCGGACACCTGATCGATGAGCCGCTCGAATTCGGCGACGTAGCGATCGACGGTCTCGCGGAAGCCTGCATCGGCGCGGTAGCGGCGCTTCAGGGCGTCGAAGGTCTGCTGGCCCTGCAGGGTGTAGAGCCGGCGGGAGAAGACATGGCTCTCGCCGTTATTGTGGCGGTCCCACATCTCCACGGCTGCCTGATGATCCACCATGCGGGCGATGTCGGCGGAGAGGTCGTCGAGGCTCTCCGGGGCCGCCACGGGGGCGGGGGCCGCCGGGCGGGAGCGCGGCGTGTCTTCATTGAGCTCGCCGGAGGCGCGGGCGAGAAGCTCGGTCAGCCAGCTGTCGCGTTCCTCGCCGTTGGTCTCGGTGCGGGCGGCGGGCCGGGAAGCGGGACGCTCGGCCGGTTCAGCGCGGCGGTTGGCGGGGGCACGGCGCAGCTCCGACTGGAGCAGGCTTGCGCCTTCGCTGCGGGCCGGCTCGGAACGGCCGGTCTCGCTGCGGCTGATGTCGGCGCGGGTCAGCTCCTGCCGGCCGATATCTTGCCGGCCGGTATCCTGGCGGCTCGCCTCGGCGCGGGCCGGCTCGGAGCGCTGGAGTTCCGAGCGGGGACTCTCGGCGCGGGGCTCGCGCTCGGGGCGGCTGCGCAGGGCGGAGGGGGCCTCACGCGATGCCTCGCGGGAGGCGCGGGCCGTCTCCTGCTGCGCGGCGCGGGCGGACGCTTCCACCACATCAAGGGCCTGACCCTGCCGGGCGACGATCTCGTTGAGCTCGGCCAGGGCCTTGATCTGCTCGGCGACCGCGCGGCGCATGGTGGCGGCGCTCGCCTCGGTCTCCGCGGGCAGTTCGAGGATGCCGCGCTTCATCTCCTCGCGGGCGAGGGTGATGGCCTGCTGCACATCCTCGGCCACCCGCTTGAGATCGGTGGCGACGGCGGTGAAGCGGTTGCCCGTCTCGCCGAAGAGGGTGTGCACGTCGTTGAGCGCCACCTCGTAGGTTTCGCGCAGGGCTGCGGCGGAACGCTCGCGCTCGGCGTCGGCAGCCGTGCGGACCAGCGCGAGCTGCTGCGCGACCGCCTCCGTGGAGCCGGATGTGGCCGCCGCGATGACGCTGGCGATCTCGCTGGCCTGCTTCTGGGAGGCCGAATAGGTCTCGTCGAGCATGGTGTGGAAGGCGGCAAGGCGGCTCTCCACGTCTCCGACCCGCTGGGCGAGGGAGCGGGCGAGCTGCTCCATCGCTTCGCGACGCGCAGCGAGGGTGCTGTCCACCTGGTCGTGGGTGGAGGCGAGCGTCTGGGTCGCCTCGTCCATGAGACGGCGGTTTTGTTCGAGCCGCTCGGACAGGGAGGACATCTGGGCCAGCGCGGTGGTCGAGACTTCCTTGAGCGAGCCGATCTGGGACTGGAAGCGCTCGGCAGTGGCGTCGGCGCTCAGGGCGATACCGGAGACGGCGCCGCCGAAGCTCTCCACCTGGCGGGCGAAGGTGCCCGCGAATGCGTCGAGGTGGGACACAGCCTGGGTGAGGGCGCCCTGGAAGGTGGAGTTGGCATCATCGAGGCGCTCGATGATGACGCCCACGTCCGTGCGCAGGGCGCTGTTGGTGGCGGTGATCTCCGACACGGCGCGCTGGCTGGTGCGCTCCAGCGCGGACAGGAAGGTGCCGTTCTTGTCGTCGATGAGATGGGCGATCTCGGTCAGGCGGGTGCCGAGGCTATCCGCCACCTTCTCCGAATGCTCGGTGAGGGTACGGCTGACGTTGCTCGACAGCGTGGTGAGCGAGCGCTCCACTTCGCTCGCCTCGGCACGCAGCGAGCCGGAGACGGTTTCGATGCGGCCGACAAGGGCGTCGGCGATGGCGGTGCCCCGCACTTCCAGCGACGTGGCGACGCCATCGAGGCGGCCGAGCACCAGCTCCTCGATGCGATGGACGCGGCCGTCGAGCACGGAGGCGATCTCCTGCGCCCGGACGCCGATATTGCGGTTCACCGCATCGGCACGGTCGGTGAGCACCTCGCCCAGCGCCTTGGAGCGGGTGGCGAAGAAGTTCTCCAGCGTCTCCACCGACTTGTCGAGGGACTCGGTGGCGTTCTTCGTGCCCTCGGCGATGGTGCGCGCGAAGTTGACCGTGCGGGTCGCGAGCGTCTCGGTCAGGCTCTGGGCGCGCTGGTCCAGCGTCTGCTCGATGCGCGAGAAGCGCTGGTCCATGATGGTCGCCACCGTGTCCGTGGTGGCGGACAGGCGCTCGTCCAGCGTCGAGGTGGCGAGACGCAGGTTCTCGTTCACCAGCGCCACCCGGTGGGTGATCTGGTCCACCAGCTCGGGGGCGTGCACCTTCACCGTGGTGTCGAAGTTCTTCACGCCGTCCTGCATGGCGCGGGCAAGGTGGGCGGCATCATGCTGCATGCGGTCGGCGAGCTCGGCGCCGCGCACGGTGATGGTCTCCTCCATCGCCTTGAGGCGGGCGGTGAGCATTTCCTTGATGGCGTCGCTCTTGGTGCCGATGGTCGCCACCAGGATGTCGGCGGTCTCGCGGAACTGTTCGGTCACCTTGGAGCCGCGGGCGCCGATGGCCTGCGTGACCTCGGTGGCGACCCGCGACAGGCGCTCGGTCATGTCCTCGCCGGCACCGTTGAGGGACGCGGTGACCTCGTTGCCCTTGTCCACGAGCGCCGTGACCACCTGGTTGCTGGAGCGGTCGAGCGAGGAGGTGATGCGCTCGCCGGTCTCGGACAGGCGCTGCTGGAGATCCTCGCCGCGCACCGCGACCGCCTCGTAGATGCGGTTGCCGGTGGCTTCGATGCGGTCGGCGAGATCGGTGCCGCGCACGGCCAGCGTCTCGGCGACACGCTCGCCGGTCTCCTCGAGCTTGCGGACGAGTTCGCCGCCGCGGGTGGAGAATTCCACCACCGCGCTCTCGCTGGTGGCGCGGAAGGCGGAGTTCACCTCGGCCACGCGCACGTCGATGTCGTCGGCGAAGCGGCCGACGTTTTCGGCCAGCGTGTCCGTGATGCCCTGCTTGAGGCGGTCGATGTTGTTGTTCACCTCGTCGCCCCAGCGCTCGACCAGCTGCGACACGTCGGTGGTGGTGGCGAGCAGGTTGGAGGCGAGGTCGTCGGTGCGCGACCGCAGGGTCTCCACCAGCAGGTCGCCGGATTCGGACAGATCCTGCCGGATGTCGGAGCCGGTGAGCTGGAGGCGGTCGATCAGCTCGCCGCCCTTGGCGGTGAGGCTGTCGATCATGCTGTCGCCGACGCGGGCGAGGGCGGCGGTGATGTGCTCGCCCTTCTGGCCGAGGATCTCGGTGACCTGCTCGCTCGCTTCCATCATGGTGGTGTGGATGCGCGAGGCGACGTCCTTCACCTCGCTGGAGAGCACGGTCTCGGCGGCGATGATGCCCTCGCGCAGGCGCTCGGTCTCGATCTGGATGTTGTGGCGTTCGGCCTGCAGGTCGTCGATCAGCGTGCGGATGCGCGTCTCGTTCTCCTCATAGGCGCGTTCCAGGGTGGCGACCTCGGCGCGCACCATAGATTCCAGCTCACCGGCGCGGGCGACGGCGCGGTCCATGCCGTCGCCCATGGCGGCGACCTCGCGGCGCACCGCCTGACCGACGGTGACAACGCTTTCCGTGGCAATGGATTCCGGCTGGGCGAGGCGCAGGGCGACCTCGGTCATGGAGCGGGCGATGCCCTGCAGTTCCAGGGACCGGCGCACGATGCTGGCCATGCCGAAGAAGGCGAGCGGGGGAATGAGGATGCCGGCGAAGATGCCGAGCAGGGCCGGGGAGTCGCCGAGCGACTGGAGCCCGTTCGAGCTTGCCATCAGGCTATGATGGACGGTGTATGCGAAGATGATGCCGATGACGATCCACACGAGCGAGGCGCCCGTCGCCCAGTAGAAGGGCACGACCGGTGCCTTCTTCTGCAACTGGCCGAGAAGCTGGCCGATGGGCTGGCGGTCGTCGTTGGCGGCGCGGCGCTCGGCTTCGCTGCGGGGGCGGGGCGCGCCCTCGCGGCGGCCGCCGTCGACGCGAACTTCGCCACCCTCGGGGGGACGCGGCCGGCGGTTGATGGGGCGGCCTTCACGCTGCGGTCCGGGACCGGAGAGAACACGTTCGGGCGCGGGCGGTCGATCCAGCGGGGTCCCGCGATCAGGCGGCAGGGGCGCCTCGCCCCCCTTGGCCGCAGCCGCATTGGCCTCGGCATTGTCGAGCTCGAGCGTCAGAGCCTCCTGGATGGCCGACAGAGCCGCCTCGGTCGGGTCCTGGATCTTCTTCGGGTTCTTCATCTCGCTGTCGCCTCTGCCCGCTTTCGGTGCCCCGGCGTGATGCCGCCCAAGGCTCCGATACCCGTACACGCCCCGTCATCCGGCCATGCCGGACGAAGATGGTTTACCGTTTCTTATCCTAGACAGGCCGCGGCTCCGTTTGAACCGCCCCGGCCGCATTAATGAAGATATCGTTAATATCGAGCGGCTTGGCTTGGGCTTGGCCATTCGGTTCGCACGGGCGGGACGCGCGACAATCGGCGCCCACGCTGGTGCGGCGCGAGGCAAGCCGCTATAGCCAGTGGCCGGAAAGCGGCCCCGCCGCGGCCATCAGGCCGGGGTGCGCGAGCCGTCCGATCAAGCCACCGCCGCCTGCGCGGCGGAAGCCGGGAAGCGACAATCTATGGTTGCCATTACCTTTATCGAACACACGGGCGCGGTCCACAAGGTGGATGGACCGGAAGGTGCTACCGCCATGGAGACGGCGGTGCGCAATGGCGTTCCCGGCATCGTCGCGGAATGCGGCGGCGCCTGTGCCTGCGCCACCTGCCACGTCTATGTGGATGAAGCCTGGATGGACAAGGTCGGCCAGCCCTCCGAGATGGAGGAGGGGATGCTCGATTTTGCAACCGACCTTCGCCCCACCTCCCGCCTCTCCTGCCAGATCAAGCTGACGGCGGCGCTGGACGGGCTGGTGCTGCACACGCCCGAGACGCAGGGCTGAAATCCGGGAGGCTGGGGGAGGGAAGCTCCCCTCAGTCCACCTTCTCGCCGGGATAGACGCCGAACAGCTGGTTCTGCTGCACATAGCCGTCGAAGCCGTCGCCGGTGATGCGGCAGAACTTGCCGTCGCAGGTCTTCACCACGCCGAGCACGCTCGGCTCGAGCTTGGCCACGACCTTGGCGTCGGCATCGGCCGAGCCGCGCAGGGGCACGGTCTCGCCCTTCAGCCAGGGGGCGACGAGGGCGGTCCGCCGCAGCGACAGCATGGAGTGGTACACCCATCCCTCCGCGCCGTCGGCATCGCGGATGCGGCGCCACGTCTCATATTCGGCGGTCACCTCCACCGGCAGGCCGGCGCGGTTGAACACCCAGGCCACATCCTGATCCCGGTTCGGTCCGTTGCGGACGTTCACCTTGTCGGCCTTGAGCGAGACGAAGCGGGGAACCGGCAGGCCGGAGGTGCCGGGCTCGGCGGCGACTGCACCCGCAGCCGTTCCCACCATCATCGCCGCCGCAAGGGCCAGGGCTTTCACCGACCGGCTGTCGAGGCTTCGCTTCAGATGAGTTCGCTTTGCGGGCATGATGGGATCGTCCTTTCGCATCGCACCTAACCGACCGGAGGGGTGCGCCGACGTGGCGGGCACGTCAAGGCCCTGCGTCCCGGCGCGCCTTGTGTTTCCCCGGCTGTCTGATAGACGGGACCAGAACCGTTAAGAAATGGGGAATGGGGAGTAACGATGGTGCGTCGCAAGCCCCTCGTCGTTGTCACGCGCAAGCTGCCCGACTCGGTCGAGACGCGGATGCGCGAGCTTTTCGATGCCAGACTGAACATCGACGACGTGCCCATGGATCAGGCCGCGCTGGTGGAGGCGGTCAAGACCGCGGACGTGCTCGTGCCGACTCTGACCGACCGCATCGATACGTCGGTGCTCTCGCAGGCTGGGGAAAACCTGCGGCTGATCGCCTCCTTCTCCAACGGCGTCGACCACATCGACGTCGCCAGCGCGCTGAATCGGGGCATCACCGTCACCAACACGCCCGGCGTCCTCACCGAGGACACCGCGGACATGACCATGGCGCTGATCCTCTCCGTGCCGCGGCGCCTCGCCGAAGGCGCTCAGGCGATGATTGCGGACAAGGAAGAGTGGACCGGCTGGTCGCCCACCTGGATGCTCGGCCGGCGGATCTGGGGCAAGCGCCTCGGCATCATCGGCATGGGTCGCATCGGCCAGGCGGTGGCGCGGCGCGCCAAGGCATTTGGCCTGCAGATTCATTACCATAACCGCCGCCGCCTCAATTCCGGCATCGAGGAAATGCTCGACGCCACCTATTGGGACAGCCTCGACCAGATGCTGGCGCGCATGGACATCGTGTCCGTGAACTGCCCGCACACCCCCGCGACCTACCACCTGCTCTCCGCCCGTCGTCTTAAGCTCTTGAAGCCAGACGCTTATGTGGTGAACACGGCGCGCGGCGAGGTGATCGACGAGAACGCCTTGACCCGCCTGCTGGAAGCCGGCGAGATCGCCGGTGCGGGGCTCGACGTGTTCGAGCACGAGCCGGCGGTGAATCCCAAGCTGGTGCGCCTCGCCCGGCAGGGAAAAGTCGTGCTTCTCCCGCACCTTGGCTCGGCGACCCTCGAGGGCCGCGTGGACATGGGTGAGAAGGTCATCGTCAACATCAAGACCTTCATGGACGGCCACCGTCCGCCGGATCGCGTGCTGCCGGCGATGCTCTGAGGCGGAAACGCCTCAGCTCCGGCTGCGGCCGGAAAGCCGGCTCACGAGACGCGCGAGCCGGCTGACAGGCCCCGATGTCGGTGACGTTCGGGGGCCATTCGGTACGGGTATCGGCGGGTTCGGGGCGGATTCAGTCCCGACCTTGGTCGACGCATCGGATTGCGCCTGCTCCAGAGCCGCGATCCGCGCCTCCAGCGCCGCACGGTCGCGCCGCCAGTCGTCGGCCAGCAGAGCGGCTGGTATCTGACTATGGGTGGGCGAGAAGGGGAAGGCCCCGCGGTCGCGCGCCTCCGTCACCGGCCAGCGGTGGAACCACGATCCCAGGTTGTCCACCTCGAATCGCGCCACCTCCAGCCCCGACCGCCCCAGCGCGTAGGTGCTGGAGAGCTGATCCCTGCGGGAGTAGCGCAGCACCTGCGCGAGCCACAGGCGCATGGCGGCGATGACCTCCGGATCGTGGTGGCGCCGCAGGAGGATGGCGGACCAGAAGGGCACGGCTTCCAGCCCTGCCGGGTCTGTCATCACGTAATGGTTCAGCTGCTCCAGCACCCGCCCGCCATCGTCGAGGCCCATGCGCAGGACCTCCATGAATTCGTCGCGGACGCTGGCGCGGAAGCTGTGCCCCGGCATGGCCGCAGCCACCCCATCGCTCAGGTAGCGCGCGATCACCTCTTCCGGCGGCGCCGTCAGGATGACGCTGTTGTCGATGTAGAGGGAGACGTCGTAGCCCGGCAGCAGATCGTGCGGGGAGAGCTTGACGATGCGCTGGCTGCGCACCGGGTCGAGCGGGAAGGCCGGGACGTAGGGCACCAGCTGCCACGAGGCGCTGGTGAGGGTCGGATCATCGGTGAAGCAGAGGAAGTCGAGGCCGGAGGCCGCCGCCATGGGCTGCTCGTTCAACGCCTCGTAGCCGCCGATCAGGCAGGTATAGACGCACGCGCGACCGGAGCCCTCCGCCATGCCTCAGGCCGCCGCGCTGCGCTTGTGCGCGGAGAGGTCGGTGATGCGCGCGCCTTCGCCCGTCAGCGGGTTTTCCGGGTCCCAGCCATAGCTCAGCGTCTCGAAGCGCATGGAGCGCGCGTCGATCATCAGCAGGCGCCCCACCAGCGGATCACCGAACCCGACGATGGCGCGGAGCGCCTCCAGGGCCGCGAGCGATCCGGCGACCCCGGCCAGCGCGCCCAGCACCCCGGCCTCGGCGCAGGCAGGGACTGTTCCGGCCGGCGGCGGCTCGGGAAACAGGCAGCGATAGGTGGGATTGGGGGTGCCATCCGGCCCCGTCTCGTGGGCGCGGATGGTGGTGACGGTGGCATCGAAGGCGCCCAGCGCGGCGGTGACGAGCGGCTTCCTCGCCAGCACGCAGGCATCCGAGACCAGATAGCGGGTGGAGAAATTGTCCGAACCGTCCACCACCAGATCGGCCTGGGAGATGAAGTCCAATGCGTTGCCGGCATCGATCCGCACCGGATGCGTCACCAGCTCCACATGGGGGTTGAGGGCGGCCACCGCGTCGCGGGCGCTGTCGGTCTTCAGCCGGTCGATGTCCTGCGTGCGGTGGATCACCTGCCGCTGGAGATTGGACAGGGAGACGACATCGTCCTCCACCAGGATCAGCCGACCGACCCCGGCCGCCGCCAGATAGAGCAGCACCGGCGCGCCGAGCCCGCCCGCGCCGATCACCAGCACGGTCGCGGCCTTCAGCTTCTGTTGGCCCGGTCCACCCACGTCGTGCAGCACGATGTGGCGGGCGTAGCGCTCGATCTCTTCGGGAGAGAAGGCCATCTCTAATCCTCGGGCGACGCCTCGGCTGATGCCTCAGCCGCCGGAGAGGCGTGCCATCATCGGCAGGAGCGTGTTGCTCACCGCCTCGGGGGTCAGCGGCCCCACGAACTTGTGGACGATGGTGCCGTCCTTCGACACCACGAAGGTCTCCGGCACGCCGTAGACGCCCCATTCTATGGCCGCGCGCCCCTTGGGGTCGACCCCCACCGCCTTGTAGGGCAGGCCGAACTGGCCGAGGAAGCGGCGGGCATTGTCCGGCGCGTCCTTGTAGTTGATGCCGACGAGGCTGAAGCGCGGGTCCTTGCCGAGCTGCATCAGGATAGGATGCTCCTCGCGGCAGGGGCCGCACCAGGAGGCCCACACGTTCACCAGCGCCGGCTTGCCGCCCAGCGCGGCGAGATCGATGCCGGGCAGCGGCGCGCCGTCCGGCCCCTTCAGGCCTTCCAGCGGCGGCAGGGAGACGACGGGCGCCTTCTTGCCCACCAGCGCGGAGGGAATGCGCGAGGGATCGCCGCCGGTCTCCAGGCGAGAGAAGAACAGGCCGGCCAGCGCCAGGAACACCACCAGCGGCAGCGCCACCAGCCACAGGCGGCGGCGCGGGCGGGCGGGGGTGATGACGGGATCGCTCATTCCGCCTCTCCCGTGCGATTGGCCCTGCGGCGGCCGACGCCGCGCGCTTCCAGCTCCGACAGGGTGCGCCGCTGGCTGCGATAGTCCAGCACCAGCCAGAGGGCGAGCAGCCCGAGGCCGAGGAGGGAGACGCCGTAGGATGCGGCGATGAAGACGGTATGGGTCATGCGCGGGGGCTCAGGCCATGGCTTCCGCGGCCGCGCGGGCCTCCAGCGCCTGCACGCGGCGGCGGAGGATTTCCGTGCGCATGCCGAGCATGTGCAAAGCGATGAACACCAGCGTGAAGCCGATGGCGCAGATGAGCAGCGGCCACAGCAGGCTGGAATCGATGGTCGAGCCGCCCATGCGGAACACCGAGGCCGGCTGGTGCAGGGTGTTCCACCAGTCCACGGAGAACTTCACGATGGGCACGTTGATGAAGCCCACCAGCGTGAGCACGGCTGCCGCACGGCCGGCGCGGTTGGGATCGTCGATGGCCGCGCGCAGCGCCATCAGGCCGAGATAGAGCAGCAGCAGCACCAGCATGGAGGTGAGGCGGGCATCCCACACCCAGTAGGTGCCCCACATGGGCCGGCCCCACAGGGCGCCGGTGATGAGGCACAGAGCGGTGAAGGTGGCCCCCACGGGCCCGGCGGCCTTGTGCGCCACATCGGCCAAAGGGTGCCGCCAGACCAGGATGCCGATGGAGGAGGCGGCCATCATGGAATAGCCAAACATCCCGAGCCAAGCGAACGGGACATGGATGTACATGATCCGCACCGTCTCGCCCTGCTGGTAGTCGGGCGGCGCCTGGAAGGCGAGGTAGAAGCCGATTGCAAGCGTCACCACCGCCGCGGCGGCGATCCAGGGCAGGATGCGCGCGGACAGGCTGAGGAAGCGGACCGGATTGGCAAGGTCGAGGATCGCCATGAAGGCGTTCTAGTGTGCGCGGGCGCCGGATGGAAGCGCAGACGGTGTTCAGGATTTCGTGTCGCAGGGGCGAGACTTCAGGCCAGCCGGACCTGACGGCGGATGAACCAGAGGGTGACGGCGGCGCCGGCAGCGGCCCAGCCGAGGAGGATCAGGAGGGAGGGCGCCAGCGTCGCTATGCCCTCGCCGCGCCAGAGCGCCCCCTGAAACGCCTCGATGCCCCAGGCCGTGGGGGTGAGAATCCCCGCATGCTGGAGCCATTCGGGCATGAGGAAGCGCGGCACCATGCTGCCGCCCACGGCCGAGAGCAGCAGGACCGCGAAGGTGGAGAGCGTCTGCGCCTGCTGCCGCGTACGGGAGACTGCCGCGAGCGGCAAGGCGACGCCGGCGGCAGCGGCCGAGGCGGCGACGGCGACGGCCGCGAAGGTCCAGAAATTCACGAACACGTTCACGCCATAGACGATCTGCGCCACCGTGAAGAGCACCGCCGAAAGCGCAAGCCCCTGGAGAATCAGGAAGGCGAGCTTGCCCCCCACCAGCGCCAGCACGCCGCCGCGGCTCATGACGATGCGGTCGAACACGCCGGAGCGGCGTTCATCCACCAGGCTGCCGGCGCCCTGCACCGCCGAGAACAGCAGGAACAGCATGGCGATGGCCCCGGCATAATAGCTCACGCCCGGCTCGGAGCGGCGTCGGGTGAGCGGCTGGCGCTCCATCAGCTCGGCGCCGCCGCCCGCGACCAGCTCCGGCGCGCGAGCGATGGATTGCTCCAGCCGTGATGTCTGGTCCTCGGAGAAGGCGCCCACCAGCACCTGGATCTGCGCCGCCACGCGGCGGATGGCGAGGCCGGGGAGATCGTCCGTGAACACCCGCTGGATGCGCGCCGAGAGCAGCGCCGCGGCCACATTGCGGGCGGGATCGGTGATGACGAGCAGCGGCGGCTTGTCGGTGGCGGCGGCCACGTCGCCCCGCACCACCAGCCCCACGTCGGCGCGCCCGTCGGCCACCCGGGCGCGGACCTCCTCGGGAGTCACGAGCACGAGATCGTTGTCGCCGGCGTGGCCGAGCGCGGTGAGAAAGGCCGTGGCCGATGGCGCGTCGGTGGCGCGCGCCGCTGCGATCTTGATGACCGAGGTTTCGCCCCCGGTGCCAGCGAACACCGCGGCGAACAGGATGAACAGCACCGGCGGCAGCACGAACGTCATCATCAGCGCGCCGCGGTCGCGCATCAGGGTCAGCGCCATGGCCCGGACGATGGCGCCGATCATGGATGGCCGCTCCCGGTCACGTCGGCATAGAGGGCATCGAGCCCCGCCGCTTCGAAAGCGATGGTGCGCGGCACGAGGCCGGCTACCTTGAGCGCGGCGATGAGCCCGCCCGCACCTTCCGGCGTATCGGAGACGACGCCGCTGAAGGAGGTACCGCCTTCATCGCCGGTCAGCCCGCGCAGGGCGAGCACTTGCCGGCCGTTCGGCGAGGGGGGCGTGGCGAAGGTCACGGCGGCGCGCCGCTGGTTGGGGAAGCGCGCGGCGATGAGGGCGGCGAGCCGCCCTTCCAGCGCGATCCGCCCCTCGGAGAGGATGGCGACACGCTCGGCCACCTCTTCGGCGAAGGCGAAATCGTGGGTGATGACGAGAACGCCGAGCCCGTCCGCCGCCAGCCGCTGCACCAGCGCGGCGAGGTCGGCGCGGGCGGGGGCGTCGACGCCCACGGTCGGCTCGTCCAGCACCAGCAGGCGCGGATTTCCGACGAGGGCGGCCGCCACGTTGGCGCGGCGCTGCCAGCCGCCGGAGAGCCGGTCGATGCGCTCGTTGGCGCGCTCCTCGATGCCGGTGCGGGCCATCACCCGCGCGACGCAGGCGGCAACGTCCGTGCGGCGGACGCCGGCGAGGCGGGCGAAGACGGCGAGATTTTCGGCGATGGTGAGCGCGCGGTAGAGGGCGATGTCCTGGGGGGCGAGGCCGATGCGGGCGCGGGCCTCACCCTCGGCGGCGGGGATGCCGCAGATGCGGATCACGCCCGTGCGCGGCGGGATGCGCCCGCAGATGGCGCGGACTAAGGTGCTCTTGCCGGCGCCGTTGGGGCCGACGAGGGCCGTGACCGTTCCTGCGCACAGCACGAGGTCCACGCCAGCCAGCACCGTGCGCGCGCCATAGCCTGCGGTGAGGCCGAGAATGGCGAGGGGAGGTGCCGGGCTTTCGTCTTTCGGGTCGTCGTAATGGTGGGCGGCGGCGCTCACGGCGCCAGCGGCCCCATCAGTTCACCGAAGGCAGCGGTCATGAAGTCTCGCAGGGGCTGCTGGCCCTCCTTGTTGGGCCCCAGTTCTTTAGAGGCTGCGAGCGCCCCCGCCAAGTGCTCCGACAACAGCTTGCGCGCGCGTGGCGCGCCGAGGGAGGCGATGACCGTCGCCTTGTTGGCGTCCTTGCCCACATCCTTGCCCAGCGCCGCGGCCGAGCCCGCGTTGTCGAGGATGTCGTCGAGGATCTGGTAGGCGCTGCCCACATGGCCGGCGAGCGCCCGGAGGTGGCCGGCCTGCGCCTCGTCCGCCGCAGCGGCGCGGCCGGCGATCTCCACCGCGGCGGAGAACAGGACGCCGGTCTTGCGGCGGTTCACGTCCTCGGTGGCGGCGAGGGAGCGGCCGGGGCTGGGGCGCAAATCGTCATACTGGCCGCCGCACAGGCCGAGGGAGCCCACCGCCTTCGAGAGGATACACACGGCGTCGAGCCGGACATGATCGCTCGTCCCCGCCGCCGCGCCGGCCACGCCGAGGGCGCGGGACAGGAGCGCCACCGCCGCCAGTACGGCGACATCCTCGCCATACTGGACATGGGTGGTCGGCTGGGCCCGGCGCACCATGGCGTCGTCCATGCACGGCAGGTCGTCGATGATGAGGGACGACGCGTGGATCATCTCCAGCGCGCAGCCGAAATCCAGCACCGCATGTTCGGAGGCGTCGAGCTGCATGGCCGCCGCCATGGTGAGCAGCGGGCGCAGCCGCTTGCCGGGCGCCAGCAGGATGTGCCGCATGGCGGCGTGCAGCACGGCCGGATGGGACGCGGCCGGGGGCACCAGAAGCCCGAGCCGGCGGTCCACCACGGCGCGTAGATAGGAGAGGTCGCGGGAGCGGGGCGGGAAGTCCGGCAGGGCGGTATCGAGGGCGTGCGCGGCCTCCATGTCCGGCGCCGCCGCGGCGAGCACGACACTGCCGGCAGCCGCCGACAGCGCTTCCCGCGAGGCCGTCGCCGAAGCATCGGTCCGCCGGTCTCGTCCGCCCTTCTGCCCCATACGCCCCCTCACTCTGTTCTTGGCCGCGCTCTTGGCCACCTTGGGCGACCATCCCCCTGCAACAGGCACATACGTTGCCTTGAATGACTTTAGATCACCGCTTACACAATGATGCCAGTGCGTGCGTTCCGCCGCGTCGCACATTTTGCCGGCGTGTGGCGCCAGCGCCGCGGCGCGGAATGCGCGACGCCAAAAGGCATGGACTTAAGGAACGCCGGGAGAGGCATGGACGAGAACGCAGCCGGTCGCCGCAAGGAAGACCATATCGACATCGTTCTCTCCGGCGATCGCGTGGCCTCCCGCGTGGATGCGGGATTCGACCGCTGGCGCTTCGTCCACTGCGCGCTGCCGGAGCTGAGCCTCGATGCGGTGGACCTCTCCACCAGCCTGCTCGGCCGCCGGCTGAAGGCGCCGCTCCTCATCTCCGCCATGACCGGCGGGCCGGCGCGCTCCGAGGCCATCAACGCGCATCTGGCCGAGGCGGCGCAGGCGCTGGGCATCGCCCTCGGCGTCGGCTCGCAGCGCATTGCGGTGGAGACCGGCGCGGCCGGAGGACTCGGCGGCGAACTGCGCAAGCGGGCGCCAGATGTTCTGCTTCTTGCCAATCTCGGCGCCGCGCAGCTCCTCGCCGCCGATGGCCGCGACCATGCCCGCCGCGCGGTGGACATGATCGGCGCGGATGCGCTCGTCATCCACCTCAATCCCTTGCAGGAAGCCATTCAGGAAGGCGGCGACCGCGACTGGCGCGGCGTGCTCCACGCCATCGCCGGCTTGTGCACGTACCTGCATGTGCCGGTCGTGGTGAAGGAAGTGGGCTTCGGCCTCTCCGCCCCCGTCGCGCGCCGGCTGGTGAAGTGCGGGGTGGCCGCGCTGGATGTCGCGGGGGCCGGCGGCACCAATTGGGCGCTGGTGGAAGGCGCGCGCGGCACCGGCCGCACGCAGGCGCTGGCCGCCGCCTTCGCCGGCTGGGGCATTCCCACCGCCGATGCGGTGGTCGAGGTGCGCGCGGCGCTGCCGGATGTGCCGATCATCGCGTCCGGCGGCATCCGCGACGGCGTGGACGCCGCCAAGGCCATCCGCCTCGGCGCCGATCTCGTCGGGCAGGCGGCGGCGACGCTGAAGGCGGCCGTCACCTCCACCGAGGCGGTCGTCGCCCATTTCGAGCTGCTCGCGGAGCAGTTGCGTATCGCGGCTTTCGCGGCGGGGGCCGGCAGCCTCGCGGACCTGCGGGCGGTGCCGCTGGTGGAGGCGCGCTGAAGCGACCGTTCTGCGTCGTCCTCCGGCTCGACCGGAGGACCCATGGCGCCGTTTACCCGGCCGCCGAAGGCTTGCCCCTGCGGAGGAATGGGCCCTCCGGTCGAGCCGGAGGGCGACGGCGGTGCCGAGACGGGCGCCTATCCCGCCCATACCTCAATTGGCCCAGTGATCCATCCAGATCTTCTCGCCGATGGTGCAGGAGATGCGGGGCTGTTGGGCTGAGGCGTGCTGGATCAGGCCCGGTCCGGGCTTTGGCACCACGCCGGCCACCTCCAGCACCAGCTTGGTGCGGATGGCGCGGGAGAACTCGGCCATCGTCTCGACCGGGATGACGAAGGCGCCGGGGCCGCCGATGACGCAATCCTCGTAATAGACATCGAGTTCGGGGATATCGAGCGCGGACGAAGCGGAGCGCTTCATCAGCAGCGGCAGGCCGTTTACCGTGATGCCCCGGCGGACCACCGCATCCCGCGCCAGCGCCACGGGCGGCCCCTGATTGTTCACGCCGTCGCCCGACACGTCGATGACCTTGCGCAGGCCACGGAAGCCGTTGAGGTCAAACTGGTCGGCCGCGAACAGCAGGGCGCCGGAGATGGAGGTGCGGTAGATGCGCCGGATGGGCGCGGACCGCACCGCATCGGAAAACGCCTTCGCGCTGTCCGGTCCGTCGATGATGCGCCACTCCACCACGATCTTCTGCTCGTTCTCGCCGGCCCACTCCACATACTCGACCGCGATCCGGCCGTTGGGGCCGAGTCTCAGCGCATCGAGGAATTCGGGGGAGGTGATGGCGGAGGCGTAGCCCTCGCGTTGCAGGGCCAGCTCGTCGGCGTCCATGGAATAGGAGACATCGACCGCGAGCACCAGTTCCACATCCACGGCGAGCTTGCCGGAGCCGCCGGCTTCAGCCGGCGCGTGGGGGAAAAGGCCGAGGGCGAGGAGAGACGCGGCCAGCAGGCCGGAAGCACGAGACCAGAGGCGGCGGCGCGAGGACATGGACGGCTTCCTCCCGGGGAAGGAACGGTGCGGCATCACGTCCGTGAAATGCTGACACCGTTCCCCGGCGGGGAGAAGAGATTTGCCGCCTCAGGGCCTGTCACGTTTTGCGGCGGAACCGTTGCAATGGCGTGCGTTGCGGGTGTCACGCCATTGTCTTTGAACCCTCACAAGGGGTTAGAGGCGGCGGCAATGCCGCCGCCGTGCGGGACTCAATCGAGCGTTTCGGTACCGAGGATCTCGATGCCGAAGCCGGCGAGGCCCACATAGGTTCGGGTCTTGGAGGACAGAAGACGGATCGACTGGATGCCGAGATCGCGCAGGATCTGCGCGCCCAGCCCCACCTCGCGCCAGTGCCGATCGCGCTCCAGCTCGCTGGTGCTCTTCTCGGAATTCTGGCCCATGGCCACGGCCGGCACGCCGCTGGTGCCGTCGCGCAGATAGACCAGCACGCCGCGGCCCTCGGCCTCGATGCGTTCCAGGCTCTTCTGCAGCACCTTGCCGCCGCTGAAGGCGTCGGCGATGGCATCCGCCCGGTGCAGGCGCACCAGCACCTTTTCGCCGTCGCCGATGCGGCCCTTCACGAGGGCGAGGTGGTTCACCGGATCGAAGGGCGTCACGTAGGAATAGCCCTGCAACTCGCCGACGATGGTGGGCACCGGGAATTCCGCCGCCCGCGTCACCAGCTTCTCCCGCGCCTGACGATAGGCGATGATCTCCGCCACCGAGATGCGGGTGAGGTTGTGCTTCTCGGAGAAGGCGGTCACCTGCGGCCCGCGCTGCACCGTGCCGTCGTCGTTCACCAGCTCGGCGATGACGCCGATGGGCGGCAGGCCGGCGAGGCGGCAGAGATCCACCGCCGCTTCGGTATGGCCGGAGCGGATGAGCACGCCACCCTCGCGGGCGATCAGCGGGAAGACATGGCCCGGCCGCACGAAATCACCGGCGCCCATGTTGGGGTTGGCCAGCGCTCGCACGGTGTTGGTGCGCTCCTCGGCCGAAATGCCGGTGGTGGTGCCGTGGCGCACGTCGATGGAGACGGTGAAGGCCGTGCCCATGGGCGCGTCGTTGTTCGACACCATGGGATCGAGCCGCAGCCGCTTCGCCTCGGACGGGGGCAAAGGCGTGCAGACGATGCCGGAGGTGTTGCGGATGACGAAGGCCATCTTCTCCGGCGTCGCCAGCGAGGCGGCGAGGATGAGGTCGCCTTCGTTCTCGCGGTCGTCGTCGTCGGTGACGACGATGATCTCTCCCCGCGCGATGGCTTCGATGGCGGACTGGACGCGGGCCTGGGTGGTATCGGTCACGGGCAAACCTCGGATGTGCGGGACGAGGCCGAGGAAATCGTTGGGCGTCACTTGCTGCCCGGTCGCCTCGGCGATCTTTTCGGCCGTCTCGCGGGAGATCCAGGCGCGCTCGTCATTGCACAGGGCCGTCACGCTGGCCGGGGACATGCCCACCTGCCGCGCGAACGCGCTGCGCTTCGTACCGGTTGCCGAGAGCCATTCCGCGAGCTTCATGGGGCGAGCATAGCAAAGCGAATTTCAGTGACAATGAAAATGTGCGGCAAGTCACTTTGGCGCCATGTTTGCTAAGGCTGAATTCGTCTATTCCGGCAAGAACGGCCAGCGTGGGCGCCCAATAGAGGTGAGGGCGGCTGTTCCGGGAGGACAAGGGCGATGGCGTAGTATCGCCAAAGCTGCCAGACTCCTGCTACCTATGGGTGTGCAGCCAATTGAAGCCTCAGGTCCACGCTGATGAAATGCCACCAGTGCGAAAGGCCGGCCTTCTACGAAGTGGAGGGGGTAGCGCTATGTCTCCACTGCTACGGAATCCTTTCTCGGATTCACGCGCAAGAGTTTTTGATGAACGCGGCAATGGCCAATCGGGCATTGGACGACATGGATGCAGTGATGTGGCCCCTTATTCCAGGTGGTCGAATACCCCTTGAGCCGCTCGCTCGCGCAATACAAGGATCGCCTACGTTGAACCATTTCAATTTGACCAACAGCCAAGTCGGTATCATCAACACCGGCAGCATCCAAAAAATAGATACAGCCATAACGCAGACCCAAGGGTCGGATGCTGAGGGTATTGGAAAAATAATTCAAACACTCACTGCGGTAGTTCTCGCGGCTCACGAGCTTACGGCGGATGAGCAGGCAAAAATGGTGGAATTGATCGAGGCACTCTCGCAACAGGTAATTGAAGGGCGGAAGCCTGCGGTAATTTCAGCTCTGATGAAGTCGCTCAAGGATGGGCTCATTGGTGTGTCGGCAGCGGTTCCTCTTGTCCAGAAGCTTTGGGAGGCCCTTCAAGCGCTGGGCTCCTGAGTCGCGATCGGCGGGAGCTGGTCTAGGTTTAGTGCACCTTCTAAGGCATAAAACCAAATTGCCGCATCTCTAACCCATTGATAATACAGCAATAAAAATATGTCGAGGTGAGGTGGTGAGCCCGTCGGGATTCGAACCCGAGACCCCATGATTAAAAGTCACGTGCTCTACCGGCTGAGCTACGGGCTCACTTGACGCGTTGGTTAGGGTGCGAAGGCGGCGGGGTCAAGGCCGGGCGGGCGGGATGTCCCGGCATTTCGGCAGGGGGCGGCGCGGTCGCGGGCATTGACCGGGCAGGATGGGTTCCGCACCATGGCCGTTCAATTGCTTCTGGAATTGCCATGCCGGTCAACAACCACATCGCTGCCCGCGCCGACGAGATCGCGGCCTGGCGGCAGGATTTCCACCGTAACCCCGAGCTCATGTACGACCTCGAGCGCACCAGCGCCGCGGTGGCGGAGAAGCTGCGCGCCTTCGGCTGCGACGAGGTCATCACCGGCATCGGCTGCACCGGCGTGGTGGGTCTAGTGCGTGGGAAGGGCGATGGCCCGCTCATCGGCCTGCGCGCCGACATGGACGCGCTGCCCATTCTGGAAAAGACCGGCGCGGCCTATGCCTCGCAGACGCCCGGCAAGATGCACGCCTGCGGCCATGACGGCCATACCGCCATGCTGCTCGGCGCCGCGCGCCACCTCGCCGAGACCCGCGCCTTCTCCGGCACCGCCGTGCTCATCTTCCAGCCGGCGGAAGAGGGCGGGGCCGGCGCCAAGGCGATGATCGACGACGGCCTGTTCGCGCGCTTCCCCGTGCGCGAAGTCTACGGCATGCACAATCTGCCGGGGCTGGAGGTGGGCCGCTTCGCCATGCGGCCGGGCGGCATCATGGCCTCGGCCGACCATATCGAGATCGTGGTGGACGGGCGCGGCGCCCATGCCGCGCGGCCGAACCAGGGCGTGGACGTGGTGCTCACCGGCGCCGCCATCGTCATGGCGCTACAGCAGATCGTCTCGCGCAATGTCGACCCGCTGGAAGCGGCGGTGGTCTCCATCGCCATGTTCCATGCGGGCGAGGCGGACAATGTGCTGCCGCCTTCGGCCACCCTCGTCGGCACCGCCCGCACGCTGGACCAGGGGGTGCGCGCCCAATTGCGCGAGCGCATCCGGCAGGTGGCGGAAGGCGTGGCGGCGGCTTATGGCGCCACCGCGACGGTGAGCTTCAAGGAAGGCTATCCCGTCACCAGCAACCACGCCGATCAGGTGGCCTTCGCCGCCGAGGTGGCGAGCGAGGTGGCCGGCGCCTCCGAGGTGGATGCCGCCGCGCCGCCGCTGATGGCGGCCGAGGACTTCGCCTACATGCTGGAGGAGAAGCCCGGCGCCTACATCTTCATCGGCAATGGCCCGTCCGCCGGACTGCACCATCCGCAGTACGACTTCGCCGACGCGGCCATTCCCTTCGGCGCGTCCTATTGGGTGCGGCTGGTGGAGCGGGCGCTGCCGCTGACGGCGTGAGTTCAAGCCCGCGCGGCGCCTGAGCGAGACGCACCCAAAGCCCGCGTGGCGCCTGAGCGAGACGCACCCAAAGCCCGCGTGGCGCCTGAGCGAGACGCGCTAGAAGCCCGCGCGGCGCTTGAGCGAGACGCACCCAAAAAAGCCCGCGCGGCGCCTGAGCGAGACGCACTAGAAGCCTGCGCGGCGCAAAGCTCTCTCAGGCCGGCTTCACCAGCACGAAGGTCAGGAGGCCGGTCTCGACCTCCTGCTTTTCCAGCACCGCGCCCGTCTCGTGCGCGAGGTGGGGAATGTCGATCACCGCCATGGGGTCCGTGCAGGTGACGACGAGCCGGGTGCCCGCCGCCGCCTGCACCAGCGCCTTGCGGGTGCGCAAGGCGGGCAGGGGGCATTTCAGCCCCTTCAGATCCAGCGCGACGGTAACGGCGGCCGGCTTCAAATCGCCTGATCCCGCAGCCGGCCGAGGCTCTCCTCGCGGCCGAGCACGGCCAGCACATCGAACACCGGCGGGGAGGTGGACTTGCCGGTGAGTGCGGCGCGCAGGGGCTGGGCCACGGCGCCGAGCTTCACGCCCTGCGCCTCGGCATAGCGGCGCACCACCTCCTCGGTGGCGGCGGCGCTCCAGTCCACGGCTTCCAGCAGCGGCACGAGGCGGCCGAGATGGGCGCGGGCCTCGGGCGAGAGCAGCGTGGTCGCCTTCTCGTCCAGCGGGATGGGCCGCTCGACGAAGATGAACTCGGCATTGTCCAGCAGTTCGACCAACGTCTTCGCCCGCTCCTTGAGCCCCGGCATGGCGGCGGCGAGCTGGGCGCGGCGGGTGTCGGTCATGCGCGGCAAGCGGTGCTCCGCATCCGGCAGGTAGGGCACGAGCGCATCGATGGCGGCCAAAAGCTCGGCATCGCTGGAGGCGCGCATATAGTGGCCGTTGAGGCTTTCGAGCTTGGCAAAGTCGAAGCGCGCGGCCGAGCGGCCCACCTTGTCGAGGTCGAAAAATTCGACCATCTCGTCGGTGGAGAACACCTCCTGGTCGCCATGGCTCCAGCCGAGGCGCACGAGATAGTTGCGCAGTGCCGCCGGCAGATAGCCCATGTCGCGATAGGCATCGACGCCCAGCGCCCCGTGGCGCTTGGAGAGCTTGGCGCCATCCGGCCCGTGGATGAGCGGGATGTGCGCCATGCGCGGCACGTCCCAGCCGAGCGCGCGATAGATCTGCGTCTGGCGGGCGGCGTTGGTGAGGTGGTCGTCGCCGCGGATGATGTGGGTGACGCCCATGTCGTGGTCGTCCACCACCACCGCCAGCATGTAGGTGGGCGTGCCGTCGGACCGAAGCAGCACGAGGTCGTCGAGGTCCTTGTTGGGGAAAGTCACGGTGCCCTGCACCATGTCGTCGATCACCGTCTCGCCCTCCTGCGGGGCGCGCAGGCGGATGACGGGCGCGCGATCGGCCGGCGCCTCGGAGGGGTCGCGGTCGCGCCAGCGGCCGTCATAGCGCGGCGGGCGGCCCTCCTTGCGGGCCAGCTCGCGCATCTCGTCCAGCTCCTGGGGCGTGGCGTAGCAGCGATAGGCATTGCCCTTCGCCAGCATCTCCGCCACCGCGGCCTGATGCCGCTCGGCGCGGGCAAACTGGTAGATGGGCTCGCCCTCCCAGTCGATGCCGAGCCAGGAGAGCCCCTCGATGATGGCGTCGATGGCCTCCTTGGTGGAGCGCTGGCGGTCCGTGTCCTCGATGCGCAGCAGCATCTTGCCGCCGGTGTGGCGGGCATAGAGCCAGTTGAACAGCGCCGTGCGCGCCCCGCCGATATGCAGGAAGCCGGTGGGCGAGGGGGCGAAGCGGGTGACGATCTGCGACATCGGGCGGGGCTCGGCGGGATTGGGTCCGCTTGGACGGGAGACGCGCGGGCGGCCCTGCGGAACGCAAACCGAACCACATGGCGCGCGGGAGGCGCCCGTGTAGCATAGAGGCGGGGCACAAGGAACATGGGGCGGGGACGGGCGCGACCCGGCCCGGCCCCCGGCGGGCGGGGATGGACGAGCGGGCTTCAGGCGGCGCGCGGGCAGGGGGGCGGGGAGCTGCGGGCGCGCTCCCGGTGTTCTCCGCGCGCGGGCTTTCACGCCTCGCCGACGCGCTGAAGGCCCGCATCGCCCATGACGTGGCGGCCGAGGCAGCATCCGGCCGGCTGATCCTGTGGCTGCCGGCCGCCTTCACCGCCGGCATCCTGCTCTATTTCGGCGCCTCCGCCGAACCTTCGCTCACCGCGAGCCTCGTGCTCGTGGCCCTGTTCGCGGCGGCGGCCTGGGGGGCGCGGGCGCGGCCGGTGATGTTCGGGGCCGCGGCGGTGCTCCTCGCCACCATGGCCGGCTTCGCGGCCGGCGGGGTGCGCACCGCGTTCATCGCCCACGAGATGGTGGTGCCGCCCAAGACCCCGGTGCGCCTGTCCGGCTTCATCGAGCGGGTGGAGCGGCGGACCACCGGCGACCGCATCCTGCTGCGGCTCGATGGCGACGCCGTGCGCGGGCTGAAAAACGCGCCGGCGCTGGTGCGCCTCTCGCTCCGCAAGGGATGGGCGCCGCCGGTGGGCAGCCATGTGACCCAGCTGGCGCAATTGCTGCCGCCCTCCGGCCCGGCCATGCCGGGTGCCCATGACTTCGGCCGCACGCCGTGGTTCCAGGGCATCGGCGCCATCGGCTACGGGCTCGGCCGGCCCAAGGCGGCGGCGCCGCGCGATCCGCCTTTGTCCGTGCGCCTCGCCATGGCGCTGGACGGGGTGCGCCAGAGCCTGTCGGACCGCATCCGCGCCTCGCTTTCCGGCGTACCGGCGGAGGTGGCGGTGGCGCTGGTGGCTGGCGACCGCTCCGGCATTCCGCGCGCGGTGGAGGAGAGCATGCGGGTGTCCGGCCTCTCGCATATCCTCTCCATCTCCGGCCTGCACATGGCGCTGGTGGCCGGCACCCTGTTCGGGCTGGCGCGGGGCCTGCTGGCGCTGGTGCCGGGGCTGGCTTTGTCGTGGCCCATCAAGTCCATGGCGGCGCTGATCGCGCTGTCGGGCAGCGCCTTCTATCTCGTGCTGTCGGGCAACGACGTGCCGGCGCAGCGCTCCTTCGTGATGACGGGGCTGGTGCTGGCCGGCGTGCTGGTGGGGCGGCCGTCCCTGTCGCTGCGCTCGGTGGGTGTGGCGGCGGTGGTGGTGCTGGCGCTGACGCCGGAGGCGGCGCTGGACCCGGGCACGCAGATGTCGTTCGCCGCCACCCTCGCCCTCGTCGCCGCCTATGAGCGGCTCCAGCCTTTGCGAGCGATACCCCGGCCGGATGGCATCGCCGGAGCCGTAATCTCCTGGGTGGCCGTGCTGGTGGCTGGCACGGCGCTCACCTCTCTGGTGGCGGGGCTGGCGACGGCGCCGTATGGCATCTTCCACTTCCAGCGGGTGGCGCCCTACGGCCTGCTCGCCAATCTCGCGGCGATGCCGGCCGTCTCATTCCTCGTGATGCCGGCCGGGCTTGCGGGCGTGCTGCTGATGCCGTTTGGCTGGGATCATCTGGCCTGGCCGGTCATGGGGCGGGGCATCGAGATCATGACGGCGGTGTCCGACTGGGTGGGCACGCTGCCGGGGGCAGACATCCGCGCCGCCTTCGTCGGTGCCGGAACGCTGCTCTGGCTCTCCCTCGCGCTGCTGGCCCTCTGCCTGCTGCGGGGCGTGCTCACCCTCGCAGCGCTGGTGCCCCTCGGCCTCGCCGCGCTGGTGGCGGGAACGCCGCTGAAGCCGGACCTCCTCATCGCGCCCGATGCGCAGACGGTGGCGGTGCGGATGCCGGATGGACGGCTTTCCGTGCTCGGTGCCTCGGGCCAGAAACTGGTGGTGGAGCAATGGCTGACGCGGGAGGGCGACCGCCGGACGGCCGGCACCAAGGACCTCGCCTCCGCCTTCCTGTGCGACCCGCTCGGCTGCACCGCGCCGCTGCCCGGCGGCGGCACCATCGCTGTCTCCCGGCGCGCCGAGAGCCTGGAGGCGGACTGCCTGAATGCCCGCATGGTCGTGACCCGCGATGCCCCTCCCCGGGCCTGCCCGGCCGAGGTGCTGACGCCGGAAAAACTCGCGCGGACCGGAACGCTCGCCTTCACCCTGCGCGAGGGCGCCCTCGTGGCCGAGCGAAGCCGCAGCCCCTCAGTGTCCCGGCCGTGGATGGCACCGCTGCCGCCGGACCTCGCACCGGAGCGGGAGGCGGTCGATGCGGGCGATCCGCAGACCGATGCCACCGCCCCCTGACACGACAATTGCCAGGCGTCGGGGTGAGGGGCAACGCCTTCAAAAAAGCGCAGGCGCCCGTTGAGCGTGGACCACCGCGCCCCTCACCCCGTTCCGGATCTCCCGCGGGAGAAATAAGGATCAGTAGCGGCGCATGAGGCCGATCAGGCGGCCCTGGATGCGCACGCGGTCGGGACCGAAGATCCGGGTCTCGTAGGCCGGATTGGCGGCCTCCAGCGCGATGGACGCCCCCTTCTTGCGCAGGCGCTTGAGGGTGGCTTCCTCGTCGTCCACCAGCGCGACGATGATGTCGCCGGTGTCGGCGGAATCGCACTTGCGGATCAGCACCGTGTCGCCGTCGAGGATGCCGGCCTCGATCATGCTGTCGCCGCGCACCTCAAGGGCGAAATGCTCGCCGGAGCCCAGCATTTCGGGCGGGATGTTCAGCGTATGGCTGCGGCTCTGAATGGCGGAGATGGGCGAGCCGGCGGCGATGCGGCCCATGACCGGCACCGAGACCACCTGTCCCGCCTCGTCATCCTCCGCCACGGGGCGGACCTTGCCGAGGCTGCCCTCGATGACCGAGGGCGAGAAACCCCGCCCTGCGGACCGGGCGGAGGCGAGGCCCGGCGCCACGCTGTCGGGCAGGCGGACCACCTCCAGCGCGCGGGCGCGATTGGGCAGGCGGCGGATGAAGCCGCGCTCTTCCAGAGCGGTGATGAGGCGGTGGATACCGGACTTGGAGCGCAAGTCCAGCGCTTCCTTCATCTCGTCGAAGGAGGGGGGAACACCGGTCTCCTTCAGCCGCTCATGGATGAAGCGCAGAAGGTCATATTGCTTCCGAGTGAGCATTCCCTGGCCCCGTTCCTTGCACGCACCGCCGCGGAACAGGCGCTCTCGGCCGGTCCCGATTCAAGGCGCATCCCGCCCGGTGCGCCGCGAAACAAATCATGAACAGTCTTTATCTGTTCCTTTTGTGTTCCGCAAGTGGTGAAGGCTCCGTTAAGGGCTCAATCCGCGAAGGGAATAATCTCGCAGGGGTCTCCGACGCGGCCCGCCGGGGCGAAAGGCGGGCGCACCAGAAGGCAGTCGGCGGCGGAAAGAATGCTCAGCATGGCGCTGTCCTGCGAGGTGCAGGGGATGGCGTGGATCGAGCCATCCGCCCGGCGCTCGAGGGTCGCGCGCATGAAATCGCGCCGCACGTCATTGGGCGGCAGGTCCGCCGCGAGGCGCGCCGGCACCGTCTCGGGGCCGGGGCGGGAATCGCCCTGCAGGGCGCGGATGAGGGGGACGAGGTAGACCATCCCGCAGACGTGGGACGACACCGGGTTGCCTGGCAGCCCCAGCACCCGCACGGTGCCGCGATGGCCGAACATCAGCGGCTTGCCGGGCCTGAGCGCGATCTTGTGGACCGAGAGATCGACCCCTTCCGCCTTCAGCGCCGGGGCCATGAGGTCATGATCGCCCACCGAAGCGCCACCGGAGGAGACGACGAGATCGAACTCGCCGGAGAGCGCCCGCGCCACCACGGCGCGGATGGCGGCGAGGTCGTCCTTGATGAGGCCGAGGTCGGTCACATCGGCGCCGGCGCGGCGGGCCAGTTCCGCGAGGCCGAAGGCGTTGGAGACGACGATTTCGCTGTCGTTGCCGGTGCCCTGGCCCGGCAGCACCAGCTCGTCGCCGGTCTGAAGCAGCGCGACGCGCGGGCGGCGGGCGACCGGCACGGTCGCATGGTCCATGGCGGCGGCCAGCATGATGTCGCGGCCGGTCAGCCGCCGGCCCGCGAAGAGGCCGGGCGCGTCGGCGGAAAAATCGCAGCCGCGCTTGCGCACGTTGCGGAGCGCAGCGGTCGGGGCCGTGGTGGTGATGGTGTCGCCCTCGCGGGAGACGTTCTCCTGAATCACCACCGTGTCGGTGCCTTCCGGCACCACGGCGCCGGTGAAGATGCGCACGGCCTGCCCGGCGCCCACGGTGCCAGCGAAGGGCCGCCCGGCGGCGGATTCGCCGATGACGGCGAGGCGGGCAGGCGTCTGCGCGATATCGGCGCCGCGCACGGCATAGCCGTCCATGGCCGACATGTCGGCGGGCGGCTGGGTGCGGCGGGCCGCCAGATCGCGCGCCAGCACGCGGCCGGCCGCGGCCTGCACCGGCACATCCTCCACACCGAGCGCAGACACGCCGGACGTGATGAGCGCGGTGGCCTCCTCGACGGTCATGAGCGCCATGGCGCGGCTCCCTCACTCTGCCTGAACGCAGGTCTTGTCATGGTGGCGGGCCGGCTCAGGCCGCGTCGGTGGCGCGGAAGTGGCCGCTGCGGCCGCCGGATTTCTCCAGCAGGCGAATGCCTTCAATGCGCATGCCACGGTCGGCGGCCTTGGCCATGTCGTAGATGGTGAGGCAGGACACGGAGACGGCGGTGAGCGCCTCCATCTCCACCCCGGTCTGGCCCGTCACCTTGGCGCGGGCCGTCACATGAAGGCCGGGCAATGCAGGATCGGGGGCAACCTCCACCTCCACCTTGGTCAGCATCAGCGGATGGCAGAGGGGAATCAGCTCATGGGTGCGCTTGGCGGCCATGATGCCGGCGATGCGCGCCACGCCCAGCACGTCGCCCTTCTTGGCGTTGCCGGAGAGGATGAGATCCAGCGTCTCGCGCGCCATCACCACCTGCCCCTCGGCCAGCGCCTCGCGGGTGGTCGCGTCCTTGTCGGACACGTCCACCATGCGGGCGGCGCCCTGTTCGTCGAGATGGGTGAGGCTGGCCATGGCCGTCGCGGTCTTCCCGGATTCGATGTCGGGGGGAAGATGGCGTCCGCGGCGGCGCCTGTCCACCGCCGCAGGAGCAATGCGGCGGAAAGGCAGTGTTGCCGGCTTGGGTTCAGGTCAGCGCAGGCGGGTCCACACCTGCGTCTTGCAGAGCGGGACGACCACGCAGCCGCGCAGCTTCAGCGTGTTGTCGCCATCCATGGTGATGGTGCCGGAATAGGTCTTGCCGTCCTCGGCATTGTAGATGCTGCCGCCGCTCCATTCCTGCGGGCCGCCGGAGAAGCCGGTGAGGATGGTGAGGCCCTTCAGCGCCCGGCCGCGCAGCGAGGCGTTGGAATTGTTCACATCCTTCAGCGCCGGATCGGCCTTCAGACCCTCGGAGGAAACGAGGCGGCCGCACAGGCCCGCGCCGCACTTGGAGATTTCCACCTGCCCGCTGCGGGTGGGGGTCTGCCACAGGCCGGTCGGGTCCGCGGCGAAAACAGGCGTGGCGAGAAGGGCGGCAAGGCCGGCAATCGCAAACGTCTTCATGAAGCTCCTCCCTTGCGTGCGGCCTCTTGCGGACCGCCTCACGTATTAAAGAGTAACTTCACGTATACGGCAAGCCGAGGTGGCGAGGCCTATGTGGCCAACAGCTGGCACGTGGCGGACGCGACATCCTTCTGCCGCATCAGGCTCTCGCCCACGAGGATGGTGCCGATGCCCACCTGCGCCAGCCGGGCCACATCCTGCGGGGTGAAGATGCCGCTCTCGCCGATGACGATGCGGTCCTTCGGCACGCGCGGGGCGAGGCGCTCGCAGGTTTCCAGCGTGGTCTCGAAGGTCCGCAAGTTGCGGTTGTTGATGCCGATGAGCCGGCAGGGCAGCGCCAGCGCGCGGTCCAGCTCGGCGTCGTCATGCACCTCCACGATGGCATCCATGCCGTGGGCCGCCGCCGCGTCCGCGAGGTCGCGGGCGAGGGCGTCGTCCACCCCGGCCATGATGATCAGGATGCAGTCCGCACCCCAGGCGCGGGCCTCCGCCACCTGATAGGTGTCGTACATGAAATCCTTGCGCAGCACGGGCAGGCTCACTGCCGTGCGGGCGGCCTTCAGATAGTCCGGCGCGCCCTGGAAGGAGGGCGTGTCCGTGAGCACCGAGAGGCAGGTGGCGCCGCCGCGCTGGTAGGCGCGGGCGAGGGAGGGCGGGTCGAAATCCGCGCGGATCAGGCCCTTGGAGGGGCTCGCCTTCTTGATCTCGGCGATGAGCGCGGTGCGGCCTTCGGACAGGCTCTGCTCGATGGCCCCGGCGAAGGGACGCACGCGGGGCGCGCAGCGGGCGGCGGCCTCGATTTCGTTGAGCGGCCGGGCCTTCTTGGCGGCGGCGATTTCCTCGCGCTTGTAGGCCTCGATCTTGGTGAGAATGTCGCTCATTGCGCGGCCTCCGGGGCGAGTGAGGCGGAAAGGGTGACGAGCCGTTCAAGCCGCGCGCGGGCGGAGCCGGTGTCGAGGCTGGTCTGCGCCATGCCGACGCCGGCGGTCAGGTCCTTGGCGCGGCCGGCCACCACGAGGGCGGCGGCGGCGTTCAGCACCGCCACGTCGCGATAGGCGCCGGGGGCGCCGTCCAGCACGGCGCGCAGGGCTTCGGCATTCTGGGCGGCATCGCCCCCCTTCAGCGCCTCGGCCGGGGCGCGGGCGAGGCCCACATCCTCCGGGTTGAGGGTGAAGGTGTGGATGCGGCCGTCTTCCAGCACGGCGATGTCGGTGCCGCCGGAGATGGTGATCTCGTCCAGCCCGTCCGAGCCGTGGACCACGAACGCCTTCTCCGAGCCCAGCGCCTTCAGCACCTCGGCCAGCGGCACGATCCAGGATTTCGCGAACACGCCCACCATCTGCCGCTTCACGCCGGCCGGATTGGAGAGCGGGCCGAGCAGGTTGAAGATGGTGCGCGTGCCCATCTCCACCCGTGTCGGGCCCACATGCTTCATGGCGGGATGGTGGGAGGGGGCGAACATGAAGCCGATGCCGGCCTCGCCGATGCAGCGGGAGATGCCGGCGGGATCAAGATCGAGCCGCACGCCCAGCGCCGCGAGCACATCCGCCGCGCCGGACTTGGAGGAAAGCGCCCGGTTGCCGTGCTTCGCCACCGGCACGCCGGCGCCGGCGACGATGAAGCTGGCGCAGGTGGAAATGTTGTAGGAGCCGGAGGCATCGCCGCCGGTGCCCACCACGTCCACCGCCTCATCCGGGGCGTCCACGGTGAGCATCTTGGCGCGCATGACGGAGACCGCGCCGGCGATCTCCTCCACCGTCTCGCCGCGCACGCGCAGGCCCATGAGCAGCGCGCCCATCTGGGAGGGCGTCGCCTCGCCGGACATCATGCGGTCGAACACGAAGGCGGCTTCGTCGCGGCTGAGGCTCGCGCCGGTGGCCACCTTGCCGAGCAGGGGTTTGAACTGGTCCATGGTGTGTCCTCGCCCCCGTCTCAGCCCTTGGCCTTCTCAGCGTTGAAGGCGGCGGCGATCTCGAGAAAATTGCGGATCAGCGCGTGCCCGTTCTCCGAGGCGATGCTCTCGGGGTGAAACTGCACGCCGTGGATGGGCAGGCTCTTGTGGGCAAGGCCCATGATGAGGCCGTCTTCGGTGTGGGCCGTCACCTCCAGCGCGTCCGGCAGGGTGTCCCGCTCGACGATCAGGGAATGATAGCGCGTCGCCTGGAAGGAATGGTTGAGGCCGCGGAAGACGCTTTTGCCCTCGTGCAGGATCTCGCTCATCTTGCCGTGCATGGGGGAGGGCGCGCGCACCACGTCGCCGCCGAACACCTGCCCGATGGCCTGATGGCCGAGGCAGACGCCGAACAGCGGCACCTTGTCCCCCGCCTTGGCGATGAGATCGAGGCAGATGCCGGCCTCGTTGGGCGTACAGGGGCCGGGGGACAGCACGATGGCGTCGGGCTTCTCGGCCAGCACCTCTTCCACGCTGACCTTGTCATTGCGGTGGACGGTCACGGTGGCGCCGAGCTCGCCGAGATAATGGACGAGGTTGTAGGTGAAGCTGTCGTAATTATCGATCAGCGTGACCTTCGGGGAGGGATTGGCCGAAACCTGTGTGGCGGACATCTGGAACTCCGGCCCCGCGCCGCGCTGTGCGGGAATGGCGGGTGTTAAGGCGAGGAATGACGGGCGGTCAATGGTGATGCGCCGCGAAGCGGTTCCCCGGACAAGCTCCAGCGGAGCTGGAGCGCCGATCCGGGGTCCAGCGCAGGGACAACCGCGAAGCGGGCGATGCCGGAGAGCGCTGGATCAGGAAGCGCCTGCGGCGGCCTCCTTGCGCTGGGCTCCGGCTCGCATTCCGCTGACGCTGCATGCGTCCGGGGCGCGAGGCTGCTCCCGCTTCACCATCGCTCGCGACGTGTCATCTCAATCCTAGCCCCGTGCCGCATTCTGAGGGAATTGCCTCAGGTTAAAGACCCGCAGCAGCCTTGGGGTCAAGCAACGCCTTCCGGCGCGACAGATCGCGAATGGCACCACACCGCGAGCAGGGCGCGCGCAATCGCTGCCGGAAGGCCGAGAAGTTGTCATCTTACGGCAAGCTGCGGCCAAAGGGGAGCTAGGAACTCTGTCACGATCGTGTCCGGCGAATTAAGGAAGGCGTTACGAGTATGTCTGCTTTGGGAGAGGGAGTCTGACGACGGCCCTTCCGGCGACGTTAGCGGCGTCCCTAGCGTCTTGGAGGGCTTTCCTCGCCTGTCGAAAGGCCGCACCGAGACCATCGCAGTCTGCCAATCGCTCTACCCAATTCTCGTTACGAAGCGCATAGGCAATATCCGCCCATGAGCGATTTCGGCTCTTATCGTCTAAATAGTTTCGATAACTACCAGTGTATATTTTCAATCTCATCATTTCTTCATATTCGGCCTTTTTGCTTCTTGCGGCAAAATTCGAAAAATATGCATCAACGAGAGGTGCGCAGATGGCCTTTAACTCATTCAATTTCAGGTTCTCATATTCCATCGCGCGGCGAGAATCATTTTCTGTTTTAATATCAACAAGAAAACCATACGAAATGCGCCATCTTGATATACATACACTGCATTCAATGTAATGAGTTATGTCGGCTCCGCTCCAAGGATTGTCCTGCGTTGTAATGCTCTCTATAACCTTTCCAGAGCCACATGGACAGGATCCCAATTCGAACGTTACTGTCTCAGATGTGCTCATTACGTTAGTCCTCTGAGTTATAATTTCATGATGTAGAGGCCTAAGTGTTGCCGGAAATTTTTGTACATTCTCATGTATTCTATCAAAATCGCATTGGGAGACAGCGTAGGCACCAGCCGGCAGCCAGCCTACCAAATCGTGTCAACTTGATCGGGACATTCAGGAACGGACGGCGGCCCCCATCCCCTCACTGTCCCTTCCCGGCGCGGGCGGCGAAGCGGACGGCTTCCTCGCCGGCGCGGAACAGGGCCTTGGCCTTGTTCACGCACTCCTGGTGCTCGCTCTCGGGCACCGAGTCGTAGACGATGCCAGCGCCGGCCTGGACGAACATGCGCCCGTCCTTCACCACCGCCGTGCGCAGGACGATGCAGGTGTCCATCTCGCCATTGGCGCCGAAATAGCCGATGGCGCCGGCATAGATGCCGCGCTTGTCCTTCTCCAGCTCGTCGATGATCTCCATGGCCCGCACCTTGGGCGCGCCGGACACCGTGCCGGCCGGAAAGCCCGCCGCCAGAGCGTCCACCGCGTCGAAGCGCCGGTCGATGGCGCCTTCCACGTTGGAGACGATGTGCATGACCTGGCTGTAGCGCTCGATGAAGAACGAGTCCGTCACCTTCACCGTGCCGACGCGCGAGACGCGGCCGGCATCGTTGCGGCCGAGGTCGAGCAGCATCAGATGCTCGGCGCGCTCCTTGGGATCGGCGAGCAGCTCCTGCGCCAGCGCCTCGTCCTCGGCATGGGTGGCGCCGCGCTTGCGGGTGCCGGCGATGGGGCGGATCGTGACCTTGCCGTCGCGCACCCGCACGAGGATTTCCGGCGAGGAGCACACCACCGAGAAGCCGTCGAAGTTGAGATAGACGAGGAACGGCGCCGGGTTCACCCGCCTGAGCGCCCGGTAGAGGGCGAAGGGCGGCAGGGTGAACGCGCTCTCGAAGCGCTGGGAGAGCACCACCTGGAAGATGTCGCCGGCGCGGATGTAGTCCTTCGCCTTCTCCACCATGGCGCAAAAGTCCGCTGCGCTGGTGTTGGAGGCCTGCGAGACCTCGCCGTGGAACGGATCGGGCGCCGGGTGGGCGATGGCGCGGTCGAGGTCCGCCACCACCTGGTCAAGGCGCTCGATCGCCGCCTCCCAGGCGGCCCGAGGCGTGACGCCCTCCTTCGCCCGCACGGGGGTGACGGCGGTCAGCTCGTCCTTCACCGCGTCGAACACCACCATGATGGTGGGGCGGATGAGCAGCGCCTCTGGCACGCCGATGGGATCGGGCTTGGCCGGGCCAAGCTTCTCCATCTGCCGCACCATGTCGTAGCCGAGATAGCCGAACACGCCCGCCGCCATGGGCGGGGCGCCCTCCGGCAGCTCGATGGCGGATTCGGCCAGAAGGGTGCGCAGGGCCTTCAGCGGCGGCTCGGCGCAGGGCACGAAGGCGGTCTTGTCGGCATCCGGCGTCCGGTTGATCTCGGCGACATCGCCGGAGGCGCGGAAGATGAGGTCGGGCTTCATCCCAATCATGGAATAGCGCCCGCGCGCCTGCCCGCCCTCGACGGATTCGAGCAGGAAGGCGTTGGGCTGGTCGCCGGCGAGCTTGAGGAAGGCCGAGACCGGCGTCTCAAGATCGGCGACGAGGGTGGTCGAGACCACCTGTGCCTCGCCCCTGAGGTAGCGCGAGGCGAAGAGGTCGAAGTCGGTGGGTGCGTTCACGGGCGCCGGCCTTCAGTTCGCCGGGTTGGTGCCGACCGCCTGGGCGAACAGGCGCTCGTTGATCTTCACGCCCAGCTCCTTCTGGATGGCGGCGAGGTATTGGACCAGCACGTCATTCTCCAGCTGGCGCGACAGCTCCTGGCTGACGCGGCTGGTGTCGGGCATCTGCTGCGGCACCTCCACCTTCGTCACCTGGAACACGATGCGGTCCGGCTCGGGCGCGCCGAGGGCGATGCCGAAGCCGCCCTCCTTCACGTCGAACACGGAGGTGACGCTCTCGGCGCTGAACGGGCCTTCCGCGCGGCCGCGGTGCAGGCCCTCGGCGATCTGGAGCGGAATGTCCGCCTCGGCGGAGACCTGGGCGAGGGGCGTTCCGGCCTTCGCCTTGTCCATCAGCTCCTTGGCCTTGGCTTCCACCGCCTTTTCCGTCTCCGCCTCGGTGTAGCGGGCAGTCACGGCGTCCTTGGCCTCCTCGAAGGTGCGGTCGCGGGCGGGGGTGATGGCGGCGGTCTCGTACCACACGAAGCCGCCGCCCTGGGGCAGCTGCACCGTGTCGGTCTCGACGCCCGGCTGGGCGGCGAAGGCGCCGGAGATCACGTCCGCTCCGCCGGGCACGTCCACCGAAGCGCCCGCCGTGTCGTGGCCGGAACGGTCCACGTCGAAGCTCTGGACCTTGAGGCCCAGCTTCTGCGCGGCTTCCTGGAGGGTGGCGCCGGAGGCGCGCTCGTCCTCCACCTTGTCGTGCATGTCGAGGATGATGCGCTTGGCCTTGTCCAGCTGCAGCTCGGAGACGATCTGCGGCTTCACCAGCTCGAACGGCTGGTAGGCGCCCGGCACGATCTTGGTGACATGCACCAGCGCCGTGCCGAAGCGCCCTTCCACCGGGCCGCTCACCGCGCCGTCCGCGAGGGAGAAGGCGGCATCGGCGATCTTCGGATCGAGGATGGCGGACTTGGCGACGAGGCCGAGGTCGGTGTCCTTCGGCGTCAGACCGCGCGCCGTGGCGATGTCGGCGAAGGTCGCGCCGGCCTTGATCTTCTCTTCCGCGGCCGCCGCATCGGCGGCGCTGGTGAAGACGATCTGCTGTACTTCGCGCGTCTCCGGCTTGCCGAAGCGGGCGATGGTGCGGTCGTAGTCGGCCTTGGCGTCCGCGTCGGTCACGGTGATGGCGGCGGAAAGGGTCGCGGGCGTCAGCGCGAGCACGCTGATCTTGCGGTATTCGGGGGCGCGGAACGCCAGCTTGTGCGCATCGAAATAGGCGCGCAGCGCCTCCTCGGTGGGCGCGGGCAGGGTGCCGGCGGCGGCCGGGGTCACGCGGATATAGGAGGCGGTGCGGGTCTCACCCTCGAAGCGGTTGACCGCCTCCAGCAGCACCTGCGGTACCGAGACGCCGGCGCCGAGCGACTGCAGGAGCTGGTCACGCACCTGGCGCTGCTTCTCGCTGGCGACGAAGCGCTGCTCCGTCAGGCCGTTGGAGCGCAGAATCTGCTGGAAATAGCCAGGGTCGAACGCCTTGGCGCCGGGGGCGCGGAAGTTCGGGTTTTCCGCGATCTCGCGGGCGATCTGCGCGTCGGACACGGCGAGCGAGAGGCGGGCGGCCTCGGCGTCCAGCGTCGCGTCGGCGATCATCTGATTCAGCACCTGCCGGTCGAGCCCGAAGGCGCGCGCCTGCTCGGGCGTGATGGCACGGCCGGCCTGCCGGCTGATCCGCTGGAGCTGGTCGAGATACTGCTGGCGGAACACCTGCGCCGAAATCTCGGTGCCGCCGACGCTCGCGACAGATGACGCGCCCATGCCGCGGAACACGTCGGCGATGCCCCAGACCACGAAGCTGAGGGTGAGCACGACGAGGAAAATCTTGGCGATCCAGCCGGAGGCGCCCTTGCGGAGTGTCTGAAGGACCATCGTTCATTCGTTCGAAGAGCGCCGGGGGCCCCGGCGCGGAAGCGGCGCATCATAGGGAGGGGGAGGGGGCCTCGCAACGGCGCATGGTCGCACCCCTTTCCAGCGGGCGCGCCGCTCTGGTACGTGAGGCCCCTACGTGAGCCTTGCTACTGCTGCAAAACCCGGAGGAACCGCTATGACGGCCGAACGCCGCCCCCTGATCGCAGGCAACTGGAAGATGAACGGCCTGCGGGCGGCCAAGTCCGAGTTGCGGACCGTGGCGGCCGGCCTTGCCGGTCTTTCGGCGGAAACCATGATCTGCCCGCCCTTCACCCTCATCGGCGCCTTCGCCGCCGACGTCGCGGGCACCCAGCTGATGATCGGCGGGCAGGATTGCCACCCGGCCGAGAGCGGCGCCCATACCGGCGACATCTCCGCCGAGATGCTGCGCGACGCGGGCGCGGTGGCGGTGATTCTCGGCCATTCCGAGCGCCGCATCGACCACCAGGAGGGCGATGCCATCGTCAAGGCCAAGGTCAAGGCGGCATGGCGGGCCGGGCTGCTCCCGGTCGTCTGCGTGGGCGAGACGCTGGTGGAGCGTGATGCCGGGGAAGCCGCCGCCGTGGTGACGCGTCAGGTGCGCCAGTCGGTACCGGACGGGGCGACGGCGGCGAACCTTGTTGTCGCGTACGAGCCCATCTGGGCCATCGGCACCGGCCGCACCCCCACCACCGACGATGTGGCCGAGGTGCATGGCGCCATCCGCCACATTCTCGGCGAGCGCTTCGGCGCCGAGGCGAACGGCATCCGCATCCTCTACGGCGGCTCGGTCAAGCCGGACAACGCCGCGGCCCTGCTCGCCACCGCCGATGTGGACGGCGCGCTGGTGGGCGGCGCCAGCCTCAAGGCGGCCGATTTCCTCGCCATCGCCCGGGCGGTGGGCTGATTTCCCCTCTCCCGCCCGCACTGGGCTTTTGCCGAGTGCGGCTCGCGAAGGTCGAAGTCGGCAACAGCCGACTTCGAGGGGAGAGGGGCTTGGCCAGTGTCGCGAATCCAGCCGCGACCAGCCGCCATCCCCCGTCCCCACTGGCCAAGACGGGGGACAAGCCCCTATATGCCGGTGTCGGACGGGCCGCAGGGCCCGGCCGTCGCCTTGCTTTGGAGGTCCCCTCATGTCCGGCATCATCAGGTCTAGCGACGGCCTCGACGAGCGGCGCCGCCGCGTCCTGTTCCGGGCCCGCCATCGCGGGATGCGCGAGATGGACCTCATTCTCGGCGGCTTCGCCGATGCCGAGATCACCGCGCTGTCGGACGCGGAACTCGCTGATTTCGAGGAACTGCTGGAGCCCGAGGACCAGAAGGTCTTCGGCTGGGTGAGCGGCACCGAGCCGATCCCGCCGGAATTCGACACCGAGCTGTTCCGCAAGATCTGCGCCTTCCATTTCTCGGGCCGCGGGCTGCCGGGCTGATCTTGCTGGGCTGATCTTGCCGGGCTGATCTTCCGCCCCCGCCGTCCTTCCGGAGTTCCTGTCTTGAAGCGTCCCCTGCCCATCGCCGACGTGCTGGCCGAAGGCCGGCCGCTGACCCTCTCGCGCGTCGCCGACGGCATGGAGGGCATGGTGGTCGCGGACCTCGCGCGCTCCATCGCGGCGGGCAAGAATGCACCCTGGCCGAGCCTGACGGTGGTCTGCCGCGACGGCCAGCGCATGGCGGCGCTCGAACGGGGCCTCGCCTTCTTCGCCCCCGAGCTGGAGGTGATCTCCTTCCCCTCGTGGGATTGCCTGCCCTATGACCGGGCCTCGCCCAACGCCTCCATCGTGGCGCGGCGCATGGCGGCGCTGGCGAAGCTCGCCCGCATCAAGGGCGGGGCGGCCAGCGTGCTCCTCACCACCGTCAACGCCACGGTGCAGCGCGTGCCGGCCAAGGGGCTGGTGGCGTCGCAGTCGCTGGTGGCGGCGCCGGGCAACGCCATCGCGCTGGACGGCATCACCGAATGGGCCGAGCAGAACGGCTTCCTGCGCACCCCCACCGTGCGCGACACCGGCGAATATGCGGTGCGCGGCGGCCTCATCGACCTGTTCCCGCCCGGACTCGACGCGCCCATCCGGCTCGATTTCTTCGGCGACACGCTGGAGAGCATCCGCGCCTTCGATCCCGAGACCCAGCGCACCACCTCCCAGCTCAGATCGCTGGAGCTGGTGCCCATGGCCGAGTTCCAGCTGACCACCGACACCATGCGCCGCTTCCGCATGGCCTACATCGCCCAGTTCGGCGCTGCCCAGAAAGGCGACACCCTCTATGAGGCCGTGAGCGAGGGCCGCCGCCACGCCGGCATGGAGCACTGGCTGCCGCTGTTCCATGAGCGCATGGACACGCTGTTCGACTATCTCGAAGGCGGCACTTTGCTGCTCGATCCGCTGGCCGAGGAAGCTGGCGGCGAGCGCATCGCCCAGATCGCCGACTATTACGACGCCCGCCGGCAGGCGCAGGACCTCAGCGGCGGACCGATCTACAATCCGCTGCCGCCGGACCGGCTCTATCTGCAAGGCCCGGAATGGTCCAAGGCCCTCGCCGGCATGCGCCTCGCGCGCCTCTCGCCGTTCGCCGTGCCGGAAGGCGGGGCGGGCAAGGTCATCGATCTCGGCGGTGTGCAGGGCCGCTCCTTCGCGGCCGAGCGGGCGGACCAGGACGCCAACGTCTTCGACGCCGCCATCGCCCATGTCAGGGACATGCAGAAGTCCAAGAAGGTCATCCTCGCCGGCTGGTCGGAAGGCTCGCGCGAGCGCCTCGGCACGGTGCTCGCCGACCATGGCCTGAAGGGCTGCGCCGCCATCTCCCGCTTCGACAGCCTCGCCGCCCTGCCGAAGAACCAGGCGGCGCTCGCCGTGTTCGGCGTGGAAGCTGGCTTCGAGACGCCGGACTTCGCCGTCATCGGCGAGCAGGACATCCTCGGCGATCGCCTCGTGCGCCCCAAGCGCAAGGCGCGCCGCCCGCAGGATGTGCTCACGGAGCTGACCGCGCTCACCGCCGGCGACCTCGTGGTGCATGTGGACCACGGCATCGGCCGCTTCATCGGCCTGAAGACCGTCGAGGCCATGGGCGCGCCCCATGACTGCCTGGAGCTGCACTATGCGGGCGGCGACAAGCTGTTCCTGCCGGTGGAGAATCTCGAACTCCTGAGCCGCTACGGCTCGGAGGAGACGGAAGCCCAGCTGGACAAGCTGGGCGGCGGCGCCTGGCAGCAGCGCAAGGCGCGGATGAAGAAGCGCATCCGCGAGATGGCGTCCGAACTCATCAAGATCGCCGCCCAGCGCCAGCTCGGCGAGGCACCCAAGCTGGTGCCGGCCATGGGCCTCTACGACGAATTCCGCGCCCGCTTCCCCTACGAGGAGACGGACGACCAGGAAGCCGCCATCGACTCGGTGCTGGACGACCTCGCCTCCGGCCACCCCATGGACCGGCTGATCTGCGGCGACGTGGGCTTCGGCAAGACGGAAGTGGCCTTGCGCGCTGCCTTCGCGGTGGCGCTCTCCGGCAAGCAGGTGGCGGTGGTGGTGCCCACCACGCTCCTCGCCCGCCAGCATTTCAAGACCTTCTCCGACCGCTTCAAGGGCCTGCCGGTTCAGGTGGGGCAGGCCTCCCGCATGGTGACGGGCAAGGACCTCACCGCTGTCAAGAAGGGCATTGCCGACGGCACGCTGGATATCGTGGTCGGCACCCACGCGCTGCTGGGCAAGGGCATCGCCTTCAAGGATCTCGGCCTCGTCATCGTGGACGAGGAGCAGCATTTCGGCGTCGCCCACAAGGAGCGGCTGAAGCAGCTGCGCGCCGAGGTGCATGTGCTGACGCTGACCGCCACGCCCATTCCCCGCACCCTGCAACTGGCCATGACCGGGGTGCGCGAACTCTCCATCATCGCCACCCCGCCGGTGGACCGCCTCGCGGTGCGCACCTTCATCACGCCGTTCGATCCGCTGGTGGTGCGCGAGGCGCTGCTGCGCGAGCGCTATCGCGGCGGCCAGAGCTTCTATGTGGTGCCGCGCATCGAGGACCTCGCCGAGGTGCGGGAGTTTCTGGCCGCCTCGGTGCCCGAGGTGAAGGTGGCGGTGGCCCACGGCCAGCTCGCCGCCGGCGCGCTCGAAGACATCATGACCGCCTTCTACGATGGGCAGTATGACGTGCTGCTCTCCACCACCATCGTGGAGTCCGGCCTCGACGTCCCCAACGCCAACACGCTCATCGTCCACCGGGCGGACATGTTCGGCCTCGCCCAGCTCTACCAGCTGCGCGGCCGCGTCGGCCGGGCCAAGGCGCGCGCCTATGCCATCTTCACCGTGCCGGCCACCAAGCCCGTGACGGTGCAGGCGGAACGCCGGCTGAAGGTGCTGCAATCCCTGGAGACGCTGGGCGCCGGCTTCCAGCTGGCGAGCCACGACCTCGACATCCGCGGCGCCGGCAACCTCTTGGGCGACGAGCAGTCCGGCCACATCAAGGAAGTGGGCTACGAGCTGTACCAGGAGATGCTCCAGGAGGCGATCGCCCACATCAAGGCCGGCATCACCGACTATGTGGACGACAAGTGGTCGCCCAACATCACCATCGGCATGCCGGTGCTGATCCCCGAGGATTACGTGGCCGACCTCCACGTCCGCCTCGCCCTCTACCGTCGCCTCGCCGATATCCAGGACGATGCCGAGATCGACTCCTTCGGCGCCGAACTGGTGGATCGCTTCGGCCCCACGCCGGAGGAGGTGGGCCAGCTCCTGAAGCTCACCCAGATCAAGGCGCTGGCCCGCAAGGCCAATGTGGAGAAGGTGGACGCCGGCCCCAAGGGCGTGGTGCTCACCTTCCGCAGCAACGAGTTCTCGGACCCCTCGGGCCTCGTGAAGCTCATCGCCAACGAGGGCTCGCAGGCCAAGGTGCGCCCCGACTTCAAGGTCGTGTTCCTGCGCGACTGGCCGAACGCCGAGCACCGGCTGAAGGGCACCCTCACCGTGTTGAAGAAGCTCGCAGATCTTTCCGCACGGAAAGGATTAGCGTAGTTTCAGGTGTTCTGGTACATCCCGGATCAATTACAACGTGGCCTTGGTTTGGAGAAACAAGTTCCACTAGGGGTGGTGATGCGGGATGGGGGACGTGCAGTCTTGGCGCCGGCGCCTCTGGCCGAAACATCTCGAGATGATGGTGCCTGTCGTGTTCGTCGCGACTGTCTGCCTCGTCGCGGCCGTCTATCTCATGCTCGACTTCCAGAGGATGAGATCGGGGGTCGTCCAGCGCTACCACACGCAGGCTCTCAACCTCGCCCAATGGACCGACCGCAACCTCGACCGCCTTGCGGGTCTGGTGCGTGATGCCGCCGGCCACTCCAAAGATCTGTGCAGCCCGGAAGGTGTTCGCGGCCTAAGGCAGCAATTGGGCACGGCGCCCCTGCTGAATGTTGAGTTCCAGGGGCGGCAGGGCGACGCCTGTACGGTGCGGTCGGCGGTTTCCCTGGACGAGTTGTGCGCCGGAATGTCGGATCGGGACCCGGTGCAGATACCTCTGGATCTCGGTGACGGTCGCAGGCTGCTGCTCGATCTCAACGGGGCCTGCCTCCTTGAAGCGGTGGTCCCGCCGGAGGCGGACGAGGGCGTCCGCCATCGCCTGCTCTCCGTCCAGTTGGGCCGGTCCATGCCAGCGACGCCGCAGGACACGGGCGACGCGACCGTTGCCGGTGTCCTGTCCATGTTCGTCTCGCCCGTGGAGCTCAAGGCTCAATCACACAAGTGGCCGGTGGTGGTTGTCATCAACGTGCCGGAATCCAGCCTGGTCCACCAGTGGCTGGCCACCGTGCCGCTACAGCTCAGCCTGATCTCGGGGTTGGGGATCGCACTGTGGTTCGGACCCATGTCGCTGGTGCGGCGGCGTCTTTCGGTGGAGGGGCAGGTGCGCAATGCCCTGCGGCGCGGGGACTTCTTCCTCGCCTACCTGCCTTTGGTGGATGTGGCGTCGCGCAACTGGGTGGGAGCTGAAGCGCTGTTGCGCTGGCGGCATGCCCGCCACGGCGTGCTGATGCCGAACTCTTTCATCCCCTGGATCGAGACCAGCCCCCTCATCCATGACACCACGCGGTGGGTGTTGCTGCAGGCGGCGCGGGATCTCTCCCATATGTCGCAGAAGGTTCCCGATTTCTCGCTCGCCGTGAACGTGCCGCCCGTCCAGTTCAGCGACACGCGCCTCGTGCAGATGGCGGACGAGGCCTTCGGCACGCGCCCGCTGGCGCTCTGCCAGGTGGTGTTCGAGCTGACCGAGCGCCAGGCGCTCGATTACGACGCGCCGGCCCTCGGCGAGGTGCTGCGCAGCCTGCGCCATCGCGGCGCGCAGATCGCGGTCGATGATTTCGGCGTCGGCTTCTCCAATCTCGCTTTGCTCGGCATGATCGAGGTCGATTTCGTCAAGATCGATCGCTCCTTCCTGCGCGAGGAGGCGTGGACCGAGCCGCACATGCTGGAGGCCATGGTGCCGCTGCTGCGCGACCTCGGCGTCCTCATCATCGCCGAAGGCATCGAGACCGAGCGTCAGCTTGAACGCGTCCGCAATTGCGGCATCCGCTTCGCGCAGGGCTTCCTGTTCTCCCGCCCGATCGAGCTTGAGGCGCTGCTCGACGGGCTGCCGGCGCTGCCGGCGCCAGCCCATCCGGCCTGACAGAGAGTGGGGCTTACCCCCGCTTGGCCGGTTTCCCGCCCCATGCTCTACTCGCCCCATGACCGCAGACGCGACACGGGGCGCCTTGCCCGGCTCCATCGATGACACCGGCCGGCTGCTGGCCGGGCAGGGCTATGTGGCCGACCGGGCGCTGTCCACCGTCGTCTTCCTCGCGCTGCGCATGGGCCGCCCGCTGCTGCTGGAGGGTGAGGCCGGCGTCGGCAAGACCGAGGTGGCGAAGGCGCTGGCCGCGGCCCTCGGGCGCCGGCTGATCCGCCTGCAATGCTATGAAGGGCTGGACCTCGCCGCTGCCGTCTATGAGTGGAACCACGCCGCCCAGATGATCGCCATCCGCCTCGCGGAAGCGGCCGGGGAGAGCGACAAGGGCGCCATCGCCGCCGACATCTTCTCCGACCGCTATCTGCTGCGCCGCCCCCTTCTGGAGGCGCTGGAGCCGCACACGGAAGGCCCGCCCGTTCTGCTGGTGGACGAGCTGGACCGCACGGATGAAGCCTTCGAGGCCTTCCTGCTGGAAGTGCTCTCCGACCATCAGGTGACGATCCCGGAGCTGGGCACCATCAAGGCCGCCGCGCCGCCCATCGTGCTGCTCACCTCCAACCGCACGCGGGAAATCCACGACGCCCTCAAGCGGCGCTGCCTCTATCACTGGGTGGACTATCCCGACGCTACTCGTGAGATGGCGATCCTGCGCACCCGCCTGCCGGACGCGCCCGCGCGGCTCTCGGCCGAGGTGGTGGCCTTCGTGCAGGCGCTGCGCAAGGAAGACCTGTTCAAGGTGCCCGGCGTCGCCGAGACGCTGGACTGGGCGTCCGCGCTGGTGGAGCTGAACGCGGTTTCGCTCGATCCGGGCCTCGTGGGCGACACGCTGGGCGTGCTGCTCAAATATCAGGACGACATCGCCCGCACCGACGCGCCCCGCATCGAGCGCCTCATCGAGGAGGCGCGGCAGGCCTCGCGCGCGGCGGAGTGAACACCGCGAGCGCGACCGCCGCCGAAGACGGGCGGCTCGCCGAGAACATCGCCTGGTTCGGCCGCGCTTTGCGCGCCGCCGGCTTGAAGGTGGGGCCGGGCCGCATCCTTGATGCGGTGGCGGCGGTGGAGATGGCGGGCGTCGGCGCCCGCGAGGATTTCTACTGGACACTCCACGCCCTCTTCGTGTCGCGCCACGAGGACAGCGTGGTGTTCGATCAGGCCTTCCGCCTGTTCTGGCGCCACCGGGCGCATCAGGAGCGGCTCATCGCCATGCTCTCGCCGGTGGCCGTGCCGCAGCGCGAGCAGAAGCGCGAGAGCGTGCTCCGGCGGGTGGAGGAGGCGCTGTTCGCCGGAGTCGGCACCGAGCGGCAGGTGGAAAAGCCCCGCGTGGAGGTGGAGGCGCGCCTCTCCGCCTCCGTCGAGGACGTGCTGCGCACCAAGGATTTCGCCCAGATGTCTGCCGCCGAACTCGCCGAGGCGCGCCGCCGCATCGCGCAATTGCGGATGCCGGACGACTATGCCCGCACCCGCCGCCTCATCCCCGATCCCAAGGGCCGCCGGCTCGATCTGCGCGCCTCCCTGCGCGCGGCCGTGGCGACGGGCGGTGATCTCGTGCTGCTGAAGCATCGCGGCCCGAAGGAGAAGCCGCCCCCGGTGGTGGCGCTGGTGGATATCTCGGGCTCCATGGCCGACTATTCCCGGCACATCCTGTCTTTCCTTCACGCGCTCGGCGGGCGACGGAAGGTCTCCGTCTTCCTGTTCGGCACGCGCCTCACCAATGTCACCCGGCAGCTGGCGCGGCGCGATCCCGATGCGGCGCTGGCGGCGGTTTCCGCCTCGGCGCGCGACTGGGCGGGGGGCACCCGCATCGCCGCCTCCCTGCGCGCGTTCAATGTGGAGTGGTCGCGCCGGGTGACGGCGCAGAACCCTGTCGTTCTGCTGTTCACCGACGGGCTGGAGCGGGAGGTGGACGATACGCTGCCCGGCGAGATGGCGCGCCTCAAGCGCTCCTGCCGCCGGCTCGTCTGGCTCAATCCGCTGCTGCGCTACGAAGGGTTCGAGCCGAAGGCGCAGGGCGTCGCCGCCATGCTGCCGCAGGTGGACGAGATGCGTCCCGTCCACGATCTCAAAAGCCTGGAAAGCCTTGTGGCGGCCCTGTCCGGCCCGCTCAGCCGGCGGTCTCTTCCACCGCCAGCTCGAAGGTGATGAGAACAGGGTTCTCCCCCCGCACCAGCCGCCCCTCGGCGAGCACGCCGGAAAGGCCGACGAGGGAGAGGGAGATGTCGGCGACCAGCGCGCCCGTCGCATCGGGGGCGATCACGCCGTTGGTCACGAAGACCTCGGTGGCATAGTCCTCCACCTCCGGCGCATCATGGAAGCGCGCGCCGATGATGCTGCCCACCCCGCCGCGCAGCCGCCCGCCCTTGAAGCCGTGGCGGCGGCAGATGTCTTCCACCGCGCCGAACAGCTCGGTGTTGGGCCGCACCCGCGCGAAGGCGATGCGGGGGCCATCGGCCGGCGCATTCACCGCGTGGGGGGTGAAGAGGGGGAAGTTGGTCTCGGGGTCGTAATCGGCTGATGTCTCCACCTCGGCCGCACCATAGGCGCGGGCGCGGATGGGCGCGGCGACGACTGCCTCGTGGGGCATCACATGGCCGCCGTGGCGGCTGCCGTCCGGCTCGATCCAGAAGGCATGGCAATGGATGAAGGGCGCGCCCTCCTTCCGGCCGAAGGTGACGTTGCCGCGCTCCAGCTTGGTCACGCCCTCGGGCGAGAAGGCGCGGCTGTACCAGGCGGCGTGGGTGTCGTCGGGCGAGGCGGCGGGCATCACATAGGTGAAGGGGCCGAAGGCGCCGCCGGAAATCTCCACCTGCGCCGCGCCCATGCCCGCTTCCAGCAGCGGCCCGCAGATGGCGGCGTTGATGGTGAGGCCGGGCTCAAGCGTGAAGTCGAGCACCTTCAGCGCACCCACCGCGCTCTCTATGCGCTGGGGGGCGACCGGCCCCGGCTGGGTGATGCGACGAAGCTCAGCCATTTGTTCCCTCATCAGCATAGGCGTGCAGGCCGCCGCAATTGTCGCTCACCTGATAGCCGCCCTCGGTCGCGGCCAGATGGCCCGGCGTGAGCGGCACTTTCCCGGCCCCGCCGGGGATATCGAGCACGTAGGTCGGCTGGGCGATGCCGGAAAGGCGCCCGCGCAGTGCCCGCACCAGCGCCTGACCTTCGGCGATGGGCAGGCGGAAATGGCCGGTGCCGGGGGCGAGGTCGGGATGGTGCAGGTAATAGGGCTTCACCCGGCATTCCACGAGGGCGCGGAACAGCTCGGCCAGCGTCTCCGCGCTGTCGTTCACCCCCCGCAGCAGCACCGTCTGCGACAAGAGGGGAATGCCGGCATCGGCGAGCCGCGCCAGAGCCGCGCGGGCGGCGGGTGTCAGCTCCCGCGCATGGTTCACATGCACCGCCACATAGGGCGTGATGCCCGGCGCCTTGAGCGCGGAGACGAAGGCCGGCGTCACCCGTTCCGGCGCGGCGATGGGCACGCGGGTATGGTGGCGCACGATCTTCACATGGGGGATGGCCGCAAGCCGCCCCACCACCTCGCCCATGCGCCGCGCCGAGAGCATGAAGGGGTCGCCGCCGGTGAGGATGACCTCCCAGATCTCCGGATGCCCGGCGAAATAGGCGAAGGCCTGCTCCAGCGCATCGTCGGAGAGGAGAGAGGCCGCGCCCGGCCCCACCATCTCGCGGCGGAAGCAGAAGCGGCAATAGACGGCACAGACGCCGACGATCTTCAGCAATGCCCGGTCGGGATAGCGATGCACCACGCCCGGCACGGGGCTATGGGCGTCGTCGCCGATGGGGTCGGCCAGTTCCTGCGGACGCACCTCCAGCTCGGCCACATCGGGCACGAACTGGCGGGCGATAGGGTCGGCGGCGTCCGTCGTGTCGATGGCGGCGGCCAGCGTAGGCGTCACCGCCACGGCATAGCGGGCGGCCACCTGTTCCAGCCCGGCGCGCGCGTCCGGCGCGGCGAGGCCGGCGCCGATCAGGTCGTCGGCGGTGCGCAGCGTCCCTTGATCGCTGGCGGCCAAGGACACAAGTTTGTTGAGAGGGTTCGGCATCGGCTCGGCGGACAGCTATATGGGAAGCCTGCCGGGATGCCAAATCGATACGGGAGCCGCCCATGGACGTGACCGACAGCGATGTTCTCGCCGCCGCCGAGCGCTGGCGCCGCGAGGGCCGGGGGGTGGCCATCGCCACCGTGCTGGAAACCTGGGGCTCGGCACCGCGCCCGGTGGGCAGCCGCCTTGTCATCGATGCGGAGGGCAATTTCCTCGGCTCGGTGTCCGGCGGCTGCGTGGAAGGCGCGGTGGTGAGCGAGGCGGCGGAGGTGATCGCGGCAGGCAGGCCCCGCACTCTGGAGTTCGGCGTCGCCGACGAGACCGCCTGGAAGGTCGGCCTCTCCTGCGGCGGCAAAATCGCCGTCTATGTGGAGCCGGTGGACTGAGCACACCGGGCGGTGACGCAGGCCGCCAAGCGTTATATTCAGTGGGGAAGATGATCCGGATGCTCCCTGAGGGAGGACCACCATGCGTCTCGACCTGCTCGCGGCCCTGAATGCGGAGCGCGCCGCCCGCCGCGCGGCGGTCGTCGTGACCGAGCTTGCCACCGGCGCCCAAAGGCTCGCCACTGCCGCGACCCTCGCCTCCGACCCGCTGGCGCCGGAGATCGCGGCGGCGCTGACGGCACGCCGTAGCGGGAAGGCCGGGGAGGGCAGCGTCTTCCTCGCGGTAGATGTGCCGCCGCCGCGCATGCTGGTGATCGGCGCCGTCCACATCTCGCAGGCGCTGGCGCCCATGGCGCGGCTCGCCGGCTTCGACCTGACCATCCTCGATCCGCGCACCGCCTTCGCCACCCCCGAGCGCTTCCCGGATGTGCCGGTGATCGCCGATTGGCCGGAGGAGACGCTGCCGGCCTACGGGCTCGATCCCTTCACCGCTTTGGTGGCGCTCACCCACGATCCCAAGATCGACGAGCCGGCCATCGCCGCCGCCCTTCGGGCCGAGTGCTTCTATGTGGGCGCGCTCGGTTCGCGGCGTACCCATGCTAAGCGCGTGGAACGGCTCGCGGCGGCGGGGCTGTCCCAGCAGGCCATCAGCCGAATCCACGCCCCCATCGGCATGGATATCGGCGCCTCCAGCCCGGCGGAGATTGCGGTCGCGGTGCTGGCCGAGGTGATCCGCGCCCTGCGCACCGGCGCCAGCGCCACGGCGGGAGCGGCGGCGTGAGATTTGGCCCCCTGCCGCTCGCCGAGGCCGAAGGCGCCGTCGCCGCCCATTCCGTGCGGCTGCCGGGCGGCACCATCAAGAAGGGCACGCGCCTGACGGCGGCCGACATCGCCCGTCTCGCGGCGGCAGGCATCGCCGAGGTGGTCGCCGCCCGCATGGAGCCGGGGGATGTGGCCGAGGATGCCGCCGCGCGTCGCCTCGCCGATGCGGCGGCTGGCGCCAACGTGCGGCCCGACACGGCCTTCACCGGCCGCGCCAATCTCTATGCCGCCACCTCCGGCGTCCTGCGGATTTCGGATGCCGCGCTGGACGCTTTCAACGCGGTGGACGAAGCCATCACCCTCGCCACCCTGCGCGACTTCAGCGCGGTGGCGGCCGGCGACATGGTGGGGACGGTGAAGATCATCCCCTATGCCGTTCCGGGTGCGCTCGTGGAGGCAGCCGCCGCGGCGGCGCAGGGCGTGATCGCCATTGCGCCGTTCCGCCTGAAGCGCGTGGCGGTGCTTTCCACCCTGCTGCCGGGCCTCGCCGACAAAGTGGTGGCGAAGACGCTGGCCGTCACCCGCGCCCGCCTCGCGATCGCCGGGGCCGAGGTGATCGCCCACCGCACCCTGCCGCACGAGGCCGCGCCGCTCGCCGTCGCGCTCACGGACGCGGTGGCGGCCGGTGCGGAACTGGTCATCGTCTTCGGCGCCTCGGCCATCGCCGACCGCAACGACGTGATCCCCGCCGGGCTCGTGGCGGCTGGGGGCGAGGTCCAGCGCCTGGGCATGCCGGTGGACCCCGGCAACCTCCTCATGCTGGGGCGGCTCGGCGCCGTGCCGGTGCTGGGCGCGCCGGGTTGCGCGCGCAGCCCGAAGGAGAACGGCTTCGACTTCATCCTCCATCGCCTCCTCGCCGGGTTGGAGGTGAGCGCCCGCGACATCGCCCGGCTCGGCGCCGGCGGGCTGTTGCAGGACATCGCCGCCCGCCCCCATCCCCGAGCCGAGAGCGACGAGGCGGAGGACGGGTTCGCCGCCGTCATCCTCGCCGCCGGCCGCTCGTCGCGAATGGGGGAAGGCATCAATAAGTTGCTCGCGGAGGTGGGCGGCCAGCCGGTGATCCGCCGCGTGGCGGAAGCGGCGCTGGCGTCTCGCGCGCGTCCGGTCATCGTCGTGACCGGACACGAGCGCGGCCGCGTGGAGGCGGCGCTGGCGGGGCTGGACGTGCTCTTCGTCCACAATCCCGATCACGCGACAGGCATGGCCTCCTCGTTGCGCGCCGGCATTGCCGCGGTGCCGGAGACGGCGGCCGGCGCGCTGGTGGTGCTCGGCGACATGCCGCTCCTTGCGCCCGGTCTGCTGGATCGCCTGATGGCGGCCTATGCGCCTGCGTCCGGCCGGCTCATCGCGGCTCCGGTGGAGGGCGGGCAGCGGGGGCATCCGGTGTTGTGGTCGCGCCGCTTCTTCGCCGAACTGGCGGCGCTGGAGGGGGATGTGGGTGCCCGCGCCATTCTCGCCGCCAATGCCGAGCTGGTGGCGGAAGTGCCTGTCGCGGCGGAGGAGGGCGCCTTCCTCGACGTGGACACGCCGCGCCTCCTCGCCGAGGCGCGCGAGGCCGCCGCCAAAGGTGAGCGGCAGCTCAGAACGGCGCCGGCTGAAGGTGCGTGACGCCGATGTCCAGCCGCTCGCACAGGAATTGCGCGAGCCGCAGCCGGTGGCACCCCTCCACATGGCGCTCGAAGCACATGAGGCAGATGCGCCGGCCCTGCGCCAGCTCGGCCAATTCCTCCAGCGCCGCCTTGGCGGGATCGGTGGCGAGGTGGGCGTCATAGATGCGCATCAGCGCGTCATGGTCGCCGCTGCGTGCCGCGAGCCGCCCCTCCTTGGGCGTGCCCAGCGTCCTGAGGTGGACATAGGCGACGCCATGCTCGGCAATGCCCGCCGCCAGCGCCGTCTTGGAGAAACCCGGCCGGCGTGACGCCGCGACGGCGCGCACGTCCACCAGCAGGCCCACCTTCGCCTCATCCAGCGCCGACTGGAAAGCGGAGGGAGTCGATTGCTCGTAGCCGATGGTGAAGAGGGCGGTGGGGTCTTTGCGGCTGCTCATGAGGGGATCATGCCGCGCGGCGGACGACCCGTCATCCCCGCCCGGAGCGCGTTTCGCAGGCGCGAAATGGACTTGAGCCGGGGAAAGGCTCACTTTCTTGCCTGAGCCAGCGGTGAACGGGGAACCGCGCGGCGCTTCTCGGGTTCAAGAGCCACCCGGGCGGGCGTCGTACAAGGACGGCCGCTGGCTTGGGGGGAGACCCATCATGCGCCTGTTTCGCTGTGCCGCCTGCGATCAGCTCCTGTATTTCGAAAACCGCCGCTGCGAGAAGTGCGGCCACGATCTCGGCTACATCCCGCAAGCCAACGCCCTCGTGCCGCTGGAGCGCGAAGGGGATGCCGAGAGCAGCGTGTGGCGCGCCATCGGTCGCGGCGGCGAGCAGCGCTATCGCTTCTGCGCCAATGCGGCGTTCGATGCCTGCAACTGGCTGATGCCGGCGGAGGAGGAAGGCGAATTCTGCCTCGCCTGCCGCCACAACCGCACGGTGCCGGACCTCACGGTGCCCGAAAACCTGCGCAAGTGGCGCAAGGTGGAGGTGGCAAAGCACCGGCTCATCTATTCCCTCCTGCGCCTCAACCTGCCGCTGGAGAACAACGAGGACCGCGAGGGCGGCCTCTGCTTCGACTTCCTCGCCGACGATCCGGACGGCTCGGCCCCGAAAATCATGACCGGCCACGACGAGGGCCTCATCACCATCGCCCTCGCGGAGGCGGACGACGCCGAGCGCGAGCATCGCAAGGGCGAGCTTGGCGAGCTTTACCGTACCCTGCTCGGCCATTTCCGCCACGAGACGGGGCATTATTACTGGAATCGGCTGGTGCGCGACGCGGGTCGCCTCCAGGCCTTCCGCGCCCTCTTCGGCGACGAGACGGTGGATTATGGCGAGGCGCTGCAGGCCTATTACGCCAACGGTCCCAAGCCCGACTGGCAGATGAACTATGTCTCGGCCTACGCCACCGCCCACCCGTGGGAGGACTTCGCCGAGACGTTCAAGCACTACATCCACATCGTGGATACGCTGGAGATGGCGGGCGCCTTCGGCATGCGCGTGCAGCCGCGGCTCGACCGGACCGGCGAGCTGGGGGCGGAGGTGGATTTCAACCCCTACCGCGCCTGCGCCATCCAGCAGATGGTGGATTCCTGGCTGCCCATCTCCTTCGCGCTCAACAATCTCAACCGCTGCCTCGGCATGTCCGATGCCTATCCGTTCATCCTCGGCCCGGGCGTCATCGAGAAGGTCGGCTTCATCCACAGCCTGGTCCATCGGCAGGTGGAAGCCGATCCGGTGCCGGAGACCGTCACCGAGGAGGTGCCGCCGGGCCGTGGCGAGAATGCCGCCGATGCGCCGGAGGGCAGCCCGATCGCCGCAGTCGCGTAAGGCGTCGGCGGGGTGCGCCATCACGCACTCGTGAAGCTGGGCGGGAGCGGATGGGGGTGCCCCTTCCGTCCCGTCGGCCTTGCAATCGGATGGCAACGGGCGACCCATGGTCGTCCCTCCGCCGTCGTTCGATTCCCCCGATGAACCAGATCGATCCCCAGTCGCCCCACGCTTCGTCAGGGGCGAAGACCCCACCCAGCCACGCCGAGATCCGCCGCATCATCTTCGGCCTGATGCTGGCCATGCTGCTGGGCGCGCTGGACCAGACCATCGTGGCCACGGCCCTGCCGACCATCGGCGATGCGTTCGGCGACTTCGCCAACCTCTCTTGGGTGGTCACCGCCTATCTCCTGACCGCGACGGTGGCGACCCCGCTTTACGGCAAGCTGAGCGACATCCACGGGCGGCGGGTGATGCTGCTGACGGCCGTCGCCGTATTCTCGGCGGCCTCCGTGGCCTGCGCGCTGGCACCGAACCTGCTCGCCCTCATCATCGCGCGGGCGGTGCAGGGGCTGGGCGGCGGGGGCCTCATCTCTTTGTCCCAGACCATCATCGCCGATCTGGTCTCGCCGCGGGAGCGCGGGCGCTATCAGGCGCAGATCGCCGGCGTGTTCGCCGCCTCCAGCATCGCCGGTCCGGTTCTGGGCGGTCTCTTTGCCCAGTATCTCAGCTGGACCCTCATCTTCTGGGTCAACCTGCCCATTGGCCTTGTGGCGCTGCTCATCACCGAGCGGCGGCTGCGCGATTTGCCGCGCCACGAGCGCCGCCATGCCATGGACTATCTGGGCGCGGCGCTGATGGCGGTGGCGAGCCTGATGCTGCTCCTCGCCCTCGGCTGGGGTGGCGTGCGCCTGCCCTGGGGCTCGCCGCTCATCCTCGGCCTGTTCGCCGGCGCGGCGGTTTTCGTTGCCCTGTTCATCTGGCGGATGCGGTGGGCGGAGGAACCGTTCCTGCCCCTCGGCCTCCTCGCCGACAAGGTGGTGGGCTGGGGCATGATCGCCTCGTTCCTCGCATTCGGGGGAATGGTCGGCCTGTCCATCTTCGTGCCGCTCTATTTCGAGACGGCGCGCGGCCTCTCCGCCACCCAGTCGGGCCTGGGGCTCATTCCCTTCATGGGCGGCGTGGTGATGGGGGCCGTGCTCTCCGGGCGCTCCATGGCGCGCCTTGCCCATTACAAGCGTCCCGCCCTCGCCGGGCTGACGCTCGCGACCGCCGGGCTCCTCGCGATCGGCCTGGTTCCGGCCATGCCGCTGGCGCTGGCCCTGGCGCTGTTCGTCGTCATCGGCCTGGGCTTGGGCACGGCGCTGCCGGTCTGCACGGTGTCCATCCAGAACGCAGTGCAGCCGCATCTGATGGGCACGACGACCGGCGTCATGACCTTCTTCCGCCAGCTCGGCGGCGCGCTGGCCGTGGCCGTGCTTGGCGCCGTGCTTCTCGCCGCGCTGGCCACGGGCGGGGCGGCGGATATCGAGACCCTGGCGCGCAGCGCGGACCCGGCGCGCCTCGCAAGCGCGTTCAGCCGGGTGTTCCTCACCATGACGGTGGTGGCGGCGCTGGCGGCCGTGGCGCTGGCGTTCCTGCCGGAGCGGCCGCTGCGCACGTCGGTCCACGCCAGCGAGGGCGAGGGCAGCATCGTGTGATGCTGCCCCGGCCGGAACGGCGCGGCGCCTATTCGGCCGCGTCGGGCTTGCTTGCGGCTGCCTTCTTGGCAGCGGGCTTCTTGGTCGCCGCGGCTTTCGTCGCCGGCTTTTTGGCCGCGGGCTTCTTCGCGGCAGCCTTCTTCGGCGTGGCCTTCTCGCCATCCGCCGAAGCCGCCTTGCGGGCGCCGCCACGCGCGGGCTTGGCCGGCGAAGACGCCGCCTTGGCGTCGATGAGCTGCACCGCCTGTTCCAGCGTCAGCGTTTCGGGATCGGTGGACTTGGGCAGGGTCGCGTTGACCTTGCCGTGGTTCACGTAAGGCCCGAAGCGGCCCGGACGCACGGTGATCGGCCCGCCCAGCGTCGGATGGTCGCCGACGACCCGCCCGGCCGGGGTGCCGCCGCGCCCGCCACGACCCTTGGACTGCTTCTCCGCGATCAGCGCCACCGCCCGGTTGAGGCCGATGGCGAGGATGTCGTCGCCGTCCTCGATGTTGGCGTAGGTGCGCCCGTGCTGGACATAGGGTCCATAGCGTCCGATGCCGGCGAGGATGGGCTCGCGATCCTCCGGATGGAGGCCGATCTCGCGCGGGAGGGCCAGCAGCTTCAGCGCGGTTTCAAGGTCCACGTCCGCCGGGGCAAGGCCCTTGGGCAGCGACGAGCGCTTGGGCTTCTCGCCTTCCTTGCCCTCTCCGAGCTGGAGATAGGTGCCGAAGCGGCCCGAACGGATGGTGACTTCCTCGCCCGAATCCGGATCGAGGCCGAGCACGCGGGTGCCGTCGCCTTCCTGCGCATTGTCGCCGGTGAGCGGACGGGTGTGGCGGCACTCGGGGTAGTTGGAGCAGCCGATGAAGGCGCCGAACTTGCCCATCTTCAGCGAGAGCCGGCCGGTGCCGCAGGTGGGGCACAGGCGCGGGTCTGTCCCGTCCTCGGTGGGCGGGAAGATGTGGGCGGTCAGCATCTCGTCGAGGGCGTCCAGCACCTGCGACACGCGCAGATCCTTGGTGGCCTCGATGGCGGCGTGGAAATCCTGCCAGAAGGCGCGCAGCACCTCCTTCCAGTCGAGTTCGGCCGCGGAAACCTCGTCGAGCTTCTCTTCGAGGTCGGCGGTGAAATCGTATTCCACGTAACGCTTGAAGAAGCTTTCGAGGAAGGCCGTGACGAGCCGGCCCTTGTCCTCCGGCACCAGCTTCTTCTTGTCGAGCTTCACATATTCGCGGTCGCGCAGCACGGCGAGCACGGCGGCATAGGTGGAGGGGCGGCCGATGCCCAGTTCCTCCATGCGCTTCACCAGCGAGGCTTCCGAATAGCGCGGCGGCGGCTCGGTGAAGTGCTGGGTGGTGTTGATGTCGCGCTTGGCCAGCGCCTCGTTGGCGCTCATGGCCGGAAGGCGGCGGCCCTCCTCGTCGTCATCCTCATCGTCCTTGCCCTCGCGGTAGAGGGTGAGGAAGCCGTCGAACTTCACCACGGTGCCGGTGGCGGTGAGGTCCAGCGTGCGGGCGCCGGCTTTCGCCTCGATGTCCGCCGTGGTGCGCTCCAGCTCGGCCGATTCCATCTGGCTCGCGACCGTGCGGATCCAGATCAGCTCATAGAGCTTGGCCTGCTCGCCATCGAGATAGCGGGCCACATCGCGCGGATGACGCGACGGGTCGGTGGGGCGGATGGCCTCGTGGGCCTCCTGCGCGTTCTTGGCCTTGGTGGTGTACTTGCGCGGCACGCCGGGCAGGTACTTCGGGCCGAACTGCTTGCCGATGGCATCGCGGGTGGCGGCAACGGCCTCGGGGGCCATGTCCACGCCGTCGGTTCGCATATAGGTGATGAGACCCACCGTCTCGCCGCCGACGTCCACGCCTTCATAGAGGCGCTGGGCGATCTGCATGGTGCGGGCCGGCGCGAGGCCGAGCTTGCGGCTCGCCTCCTGCTGCAGGGTGGAGGTGGTGAAGGGCGGCTGGGGATGCCGCTTCATGGGCTTGGCTTCGACCGAGCGCACCCGGAACGCGGCGCTGTCTAGCGCTTCGCGGAAGGCCTTCGCCTCCTCCGCCGTGCCCACCGAGAGGCGGGTGATCTTCTTGCCGTCGGCGCCGGAAAGACGGGCCTCGAACTCCTCGTTCCGCGGCGTCGCGAGCCGGGCGAGGATGGACCAGTATTCCTTGCGGACGAAGGTCTCGATCTCCCGCTCGCGGTCGCAGACGAGGCGCAGCGCCACCGACTGCACGCGGCCGGCGGACCGCGCGCCGGGCAGCTTGCGCCACAGCACGGGGGAGAGGGTGAAGCCCACGAGATAATCGAGGGCGCGGCGGGCGAGATAGGCGTCCACCAGCGCCACGTCGATATCGCGCGGCGCCTTCATGGCCTCCAGCACCGCCTGCTTGGTGATGGCGTTGAAGACCACGCGCTCGACCTTCTGGCCCTTGAGCGCCTTCTTCTGCCGCAGCACCTCCAGCACGTGCCAGGAGATGGCCTCACCTTCCCGATCCGGGTCGGTGGCGAGGATCAGGCCATCGGCCCCCTTCACGGCGGCGGCGATCTCGTTGAGCCGCTTCTGCGCCTTGGGGTCCACGTCCCACAGCATGCGGAAGTCGGCGTCCGGATCCACCGACCCGTCCTTCGACGGGAGGTCGCGAACGTGGCCGTAGGAGGCGATGACCTCGTAGCCGGGACCGAGATATTTGTTGATCGTCTTCGCCTTGGCCGGCGATTCGACGATGACGACCTGCATGACGAACCGTGTCTCAATCAAGGGCCGCCGCCCCATTGCGCGGCCTTGGAAAGGGGAGGGAGCATCCCGCGATACCGTTTGGCATCCCGGGAGCGAAGCGTGAAGCTCCGGCTCCGATGCCCGGCGTCTGATCGCGATCGCTCACCCCAGCAAGAGGATCGCGACGCCGAGAGCGCCGCAACATGGGGAGCCAAGGGGCGCCTGTCAAATGGTGCCCCCCTTCAGGCTCAGCCGCCGGGTTTGATGAAAGTACAACCCAGAGTATGTTTCAATATCGAACTCAATCTTTAAGACCAGTCTCAGATACCAACCGGGGCTTGGAACCGACATGACCGAACGGTCTCCCGTCGACATCGCCGACGATGCGGCCGCGACGGCTGCCTATGTCGCCGCCATTACCGCCGAATTGTCACGTCTCGCCCGCAACCACGGGTTCAGTACCCTCGCCTATGTGCTCGATATGGCGCGTCAGGAGGCGCGCGCGTTGGCCGACAATGTATCGTCCCGCGGACCGGGGAGCACCGACGCCGAGCGGCGGTGAGCCGCTCCGCCCCTATTTGAGCGCAACCCGCCCGGTGCCCGGGCGGTCGAGGCGTCCGGCAAGCTCAAGCTCCAGCAGCACGATCTGGACCTCCGCGACCGTGCAACCGGACAGGCGCACCAGATCGTCGGTCGGCGTCGGCACCGGGCCGAGCAGCGAGATCACGCGGGCGCGCGCATCGTCGCCCGGCGTGACCGGCCCCGCCGGCACGAACGGCGCCTCCGCCTCGACCACCGGATCCTCGCGCCGCCCGGCGATGGGGGTGAGCACCTCGATCACGTCGGCTGCCTCGGTGACGAGGGTCGCCCCGCGCTTCAGCAGGCGGTTGGTGCCGCCCGCACGGGGATCGAGCGGCGAGCCGGGCACGGCGAACACCTCGCGCCCCTGCTCGGCGGCGAGCCGCGCGGTGATGAGCGAGCCGGAGCGCTCCGCCGCCTCCACCACCACCACCCCGAGGCTCATGCCCGAAACCAGACGGTTGCGGCGGGGAAAGTCGCGGGCGCGCGGCTCCCAGCCGATGGGCATTTCGGAGACGAGCGCGCCGGTCGCGGCCACTTTCTCCATCAGGCCGAGGTTTTCGGGTGGGTAGGGCTTGGCCAGTCCGCCAGCGAACACGCCCACCGTGCCGCCGTCGAGGCTCGCCTCGTGGGCGGCGGCATCGATGCCGCGCGCGAGGCCGGACACCACAACCCATCCCCCCGCCGCGAGATCCCGCGCGAGGCGCGCCGCGAAGGTGCGGCCTGCGGCAGAGGCATTGCGGGCTCCGACGATGCCGACCATGGGCCGGCGCAAGACCTCGGCCTCGCCGCGCACGGAGATCAGCGGCGGCGCATCGTCGAGGGCGGCGAGGGCAGGGGGGTAGTCACGCTCGCCGAGCGCGACCAGCCGGGCGCCCATGCGGGCGTGCGCCTCCATCTCGGCGTCAGCCTCGGCGATGGTGGGCGTGTGCGGCGGCATCAGCCGTCCGCCGCGCCGGGCGAGGGAGGGCAGGGCCTCCAGCGCCGCACCGGCACCGCCGAACTGGTTGATGAGGGCGCGGAAGGTGCGCGGGCCGACATTCTCGGTGCGGATCAGCCGCAGCCAGTCGCGGCGCTGCTCCGGCCCGAGCAATTCGCCCTTCGACGGCCCGCTGGCGGGACCCTGTGCCCTGCCCCGCGCCATGTCGCCTCAGCCCTTCGCGCCGATCTTGCCCTCGGTGCCTTCCAGCAGCCGGCGGATGTTCTCGTGGTGCTTCAGCCACAGCAGGATGGCGAGCACGGCGAGCAGCACGGCGAGATTGTTGTGCCCGAGGCCCATGGCCGCGATGACCGTGGCAACCGACGCCATGAGCGCGGACAAAGAGGAATAGCGCGTGAAATAGGCCGCCCCCAGCCACACCACCGCGAAGGCGATGGCGGCGGGCCAGAACAGGCCGATGGTGACGCCCAGGAAGGTCGCGACGCCCTTGCCGCCCTTGAAGCGCAGCCACACCGGCGCGATGTGGCCGAGGAAGGCGCCGACCGCCGCCGCCATGGCGGCCGTCTCTCCGGCGAAATGTCGGGCGAGGAGGACGGCCGCGGTGCCTTTCAACGCATCGAGCAGAAGGGTTGCGGCGGCGAGATCCTTGCGGCCGGTCCGCAGCACGTTGGTGGCGCCGATGTTGCCGGAGCCGATGGTGCGCAGGTCCTTGGTGCCGGCAAAGCGCGTGAGGAGGAGCCCGAACGGGACCGAGCCGAGCAGGTAGCCGAACGCGAGCGCGATCAGCAGCACGAGCGCGGGCGGGGTATCAGGCATGCGCACCTCGAACGATCTCGCCGCGCCGCCGCGGCGGGACGGCACAGGTCACGGTGGGTCAAACGTATTCGTAGACGGTGCGCCCGGCAACGACGGTCCGCAGCACCCGCCCGTCGAGGCGCGCCTCGTCGAACGGCGTGTTCCGGCAGCGCGACTTAAGGGAGCGGGGATCGAGCACATAGGGCATGCCGGGATCGAACACGATCACGTCCCCCGCCGCGCCGGGCCGAAGCGTGCCGGCATCCAGACCCAGAATCTGCGCCGGCCGGGTGGAGAGGGCGGCGAGCAGGTTCACGAGGTCCACCTGATCGGAATGGACGAGACGCAGCGCGGCGGAGAGCAGCGTCTCCAGCCCGATGGCACCGGGCTCGGCTTCCGAGAAGGGCAGGCGCTTGCCCTCGACGTCCTGCGGCAGATGGTCGGAGACCACCACGTCCAGCAGGCCGGAGGCCAGCGCGCGGATCAGCGCCTGCCGGTCCTCCTCCCCGCGCAGGGGCGGGGCGAGGCGGAAATAGGTGCGGTAGGCGCCGATATCCAGCTCGTTGAACGAGAGGTGGTTGATGCTGACCGAGGCGGTGACCGGCAGCCCGGCGGCCTTGGCCCGCTCCAGCACCTCCAGCGATTCGGCGCAGGTGAGCGCCGCCGCGTGGTAGCGCGAGCGCGCCGCGCCCACGAGCCGCACGTCGCGTTCGAGGATGATGGTCTCGGCCGCCTTCGGATTGCCGGAGAGGCCGAGGCGGGAGGCAAACGCCCCCTCGTTCATCGCCCCCTGCGACATTGAGGCGTCCTCGGTGTGGTGCACCAGGAGGGCGTCGAAATCGCGGGCATAGGTGAGCGCGCGGCGCAGCACCTGCGCGTTCATGATGGATTTGTGGCCATCGGTGAAAGCGACAGCACCGGCGGCCTGCAGCAGGCCGATCTCGGTCATCTCGTGGCCTTCGAGGCCCTTGGTGATGGCCGCCATGGGATGCACCCGCACCACCGCCGTGTCCCGCGCCCGGCGCAGGATGAAGTCCACGATGGCCGGATCGTCCACCGCCGGGTCCGTATCCGGCTGGCAGATGATGGTGGTGACACCGCCCGCCGCCGCGGCGTGGCTCGCCGAGGCGAGCGTCTCGCGATGCTCGGCGCCGGGCTCGCCCACGAAGGCGCGCATGTCCACAAGGCCGGGCGCGACCACCGCCCCGGCGCACTCCACCACCTCGGCACCATCGGGAATGCCGGCGGCGGCGATGCCGAAGCCGGCGTCCTTCACCACGCCGTCGGCGAGGAAGACGTCGCCATGGAAGTCCGCGCCGCGCGAGGGGTCGATGACCCGCGCATTGGCGAGCAGCAGCGGCCGGGAATCGTTGGAATGGGAGCGGCCGTTACGCATTGGGAAGCTTCCGCGCGAGGGAATCGAGCACCGCCATGCGCACGGCGACGCCCATCTCCACCTGCTCACGAATGAGGGACTGCGCCCCGTCCGCGATGGCAGAGTCGATCTCCACACCGCGGTTCATGGGGCCGGGGTGCATCACCAGCGCGTCGGGCGCGGCGTAGCGCAGCTTGGCCTCGTCGAGGCCGAAATAGTGGAAATACTCCTTCACCGAGGGGATGAAGGAGCCGGCCATGCGCTCGCGCTGGAGGCGCAGCATCATCACGATATCCGCCCCTTCCAGCCCCGCCTCCATGGTGCGGAACACCTCGACGCCGAGGCTCTCCACGCCGGAAGGCAGGAGGGTGGAGGGCGCCACCACGCGCACCTTGGCGCCCATGGTGTTCAGGAGCGCGATGTTGGAGCGCGCCACGCGCGAATGGAGCACATCCCCGCAGATGGCGACCGTCAGTCCTTGGATGCGCCCCTTGTTGCGGCGGATGGTCAGGGCGTCGAGCAGCGCCTGGGTGGGGTGCTCGTGGGCGCCGTCGCCGGCATTCACCACGCAGCAATCCACCTTGCGCGCCAGAAGCGCCACCGCGCCGGAGGCGTGATGCCGGACGACGAGGATGTCCGGGTGCATGGCGTTCAGCGTGATGGCGGTGTCGATGAGCGTCTCGCCCTTCTTCACCGAAGAGGAGGCGACCGACATGTTCATCACGTCGGCGCCGAGCCGCTTGCCCGCGATCTCGAACGAGGACTGGGTGCGGGTGGAGGCCTCGAAGAACAGGTTGATCTGGGTGCGTCCGCGCAGCGTCGTGCGCTTCTTCTCGATCTGCCGGTTGAGTTCGACGAACTCCTCGGCGAGGTCGAGCAGACCCGTGATCTCGCCGGCGGAAAGCCCTTCGATGCCGATGAGGTCTCGGCCGGAGAGCGTGAAGGCGGAAGGATCTTGCATGGCAGGCGGGAGGCATAGCGGCCAAGCGCGGCCCCGGCAAGGGAAGCCTGTGAATGAAGCTTGGCGCGGCAAGGCATCGATCGCCGTGATTTACCGGCCGTTCACCATCCGTGAAGGGCGGTCCCGGTGATTCCCCGGCGTCGCCACACTTTGGAACGAAGTCTCATCGAGCCTTTTCGCAGCCGGATCGGACGGGCTGTTGCGAGCCGCCAGACCGTCGCCCCGGAGGTTGGGAGTTACTCGTCATGTCCATTCTGATGCGGACGAACCTCATGGCGCTCGGCGTCGCCGTGGTGCTCACCGGCAGTGCCGGAACGGGCAACGCCGCCGCCATCGGCACCGGCGCGTTGGCCATGGCGCCGGCCAAGGCCGCGAGCGTCACCGATGTCGGCTACTGGTATCGCGGCCGCTGGTACCGCGGCGGCTGCTGGAACTGCGGCAATGGCGCAGCGCTCGGCGCGGGCGTCGCCATCGGCGTGCTGGGCGCGGCGGCCATCGCCGGCGCTGTGGCTGCGCCCCCGCCGCCCCCGGTCGTCTATTACGAGCAGCCGCCGGTTGTTTATTACCAACCCGCGCCGCGCGTCTATCTGGAGCCGGTGCCCCCGCCGCGCCCGCGCAGCTGCTGGGTGACCACCGGCCCCGGCGGGCAGGGCTATTTCTCGCCCTGCTGAGTCGCGGGGAGACGAGGTTCGTCAGGGCGGCTTCGGCCGCCCTTTCGTTTGGGTCAGGCCAGCATCGTCAGGCCAGCATTTTGGCGATGGTCACCACCAGCGGCAGCGTGATGGCGGCGCCGATAATCTGGATGGTCAGGATCTCCGCAAGGAGCGGCGCGTCTCCGCCCATCTGCCGCGCCAGCACATAGCCGTTGGGCGCGGACGGCACGGCGGCGGTGATCGCCACCACCACAAGCTCCGTGCCGCTCAGCCCGAACGCCAGCGCCAGGGCGATCGCGATGGCCGGCTTCACCAGCAGCTTCAGTGCGAGGCTGGCGAACACGATGGCGCGCGGCCGCTTCAGCCGGTCGAGGATCAGGCCGCCGCCGACCACCAGAAGCCCCAGCGCCAGCGAGGCCTTGCCGAGGATATCGCCGAACTCCACCAGGACGGGCGGCACCGGGACGTGCGTGACATTGAGCAGGGCACCCGCCGAGCAGGCCCAGATGTAGGGATTGCGCGCCAACTGCTCGGCCACATAGGCGAAGGTGGGCGGGTGGCGGCCGGAGAAGGAGGCGAGCACCAGCACGGCGATGATGTTCACCACCGGGATCATCGCCACCAGCGCCAGCGCGGCGATGGTGATTCCCGCCGCGCCATAGAGGCCGCCTGCCACCGCCAGCACGATGTACGTGTTCCAGCGCACCGCCCCCTGGAACAGGGAGGTGAAGCCGGGCCCGTCCGCCGCCAGCGCCGCGATCAGCGGCTTGTGCAGGAGAACGATCAGGCCCGAGAGGATCACAACGGTCCCGATGAGCGCGCCGGCAACCGCCACGACATTCACGGTGCTGAGGTCCGCCTTCACCGCGGAGACCACCAGAAGCGCCGGGAACAGCACGAAATAGGTCAGCTTCTCCAGCGCCGCCCAATGGGCCGCGTCCTTCAGGAGGATGCGTCGCAGCACGGCGCCGAGGGCGATGACGAGGAAGACCGGCACGAGGGCCGTGAAGATGAGGCTCATGGGGCAGACGCTTACCGTGCCGGCCGTTCGGCGGCAGGCAATTACTCCTACACGGCGGTGCGAATTCGCCGCGCGCCCGCTTTAGGCCCGGAGCCGGGATAAGAAAAGCGCCATTGTCCCGAAATGGGGCAGGGCCGGCGGCTCGCGAAGAACCTGCCAGGAACAGGAGGGGGCCGAATCAGTCTTCGAAGTCGGTTCCCGCCTCGTTCTGCGCGAGGCGGTCGAGGAAGCCGAGCGCCCCGTCGAGGATGAAGGCCGCCGCGTGCTGGTCCACCACCTCGGCCCGTCGCGACCGGCTCATGTCCGCCGAGATCAGCGCCCGCTCGACCGCGACAGTGGACAGCCGCTCGTCCCACAGGGCGATGGGCCGCCCCGCCAGCCGGGCGAAATTGCGGGCGAAGGCCCGGCTCGCCTGCGCGCGGGGACCTTCGGTGCCGTCCATGTTGAGCGGCAGTCCCAGCACGAAGGCCACCGCCCGCCGCTCGTCGGCGAGGGCCACCAGACGCAGGGCCTCGGCGGTGAACTTGGTGCGCTTCACCGTCTCGATCACGGTCGCGATGCGGCGGTCCGGGTCGGAGCCCGCGACGCCGATGGTCTTGGTGCCGAGATCAAGCCCGATCAGCGCCCCGCGCGGCGGCAAAAGGGCGGCGATGTCCGCGAGCGGACCGACGGGGGCGGGGAGGGGCGCGTCTACCATGCGTGAGGGGTAGAGGATTTGTGGAGCGGAGCAAGGGGGTAGCCTACCAACCTGTACCAATCCTTGGTATTCTTCGGGGAGGAGCTAACCCATGTCGCGCAACACGTCCGTTTCCCTCGGCGACCATTTCGCCAGTTTCGTCGATCGCCAAGTGGAGGCGGGACGCTATAGTTCGGCCAGCGATGTGGTGCGCGCCGGCCTGCGGTTGCTGGAGGAGCATGAGGCGCGACTCGATGCGCTCCGGTCGGCTCTGGCCGAGGGCGAGGCGAGCGGGCCGGGTGAGCCCTTCGATGTCGAATCTTTCCTCGCCGAGAAGCGGTCCGGCGCGGCCTGACCGCATATGGCGCGCCTTCTCCTGATCCTTACTCCCAAGGCGCGGCAGGATCTCGATTCCATCTGGACGTTCTCGCAAGACCGCTGGGGCACGGCGCAGGCCGAAACCTACGTGAGGCTGATCGCCGGCGCGCTGGATTGCCTCGCCCGAGGAACCGTCGTCGGCCGTGATGCAAGCGCGGCGAAGGCCGGCTATCTGCGCCACGCCGTTGGATCGCACGTGGTCTTTTTCCGGCTCGCAGGCAAAGAAACGCTGGAGGTCGTCCGAATTCTGCACCAACGGATGGACCTGCCACGCCACCTCTGACGGGCCGCCCCCGCGCCCAAACCCTTCCACCGCGGCATACCCCTTGCTATAGCGGCAGGCAGCTTTTGGGAGCCTACTCATGTCCGTCGATCAGGCGACAGTCCGCCGGGTGGCCCATCTCGCACGCATCGCCGTGCGGGAGGAGGAACTCGGCCATCTTCAGAACGAGCTCAACGCCATTCTCGATTTCGTCGAGCAACTGGCGGATCTCGATGTCTCCGGGGTCGAGCCGCTGACCAGCGTTGTCCCCATGGAGCTGCCCATGCGGGAAGACGCCGTGACCGACGGGAACTGCCCGGAGAAGGTGCTCGCCAATGCCCCCGATGCCGAGGGTGGCTTCTTTACCGTGCCGAAGGTGGTGGAATGACCAAGCTCACCAAGCTCACCCTCACCCAGGCGCGCGAGGGGCTTGCCCAGGGCGAGTTCACCTCCGTCGAGCTCACCGAGGCCTATCTGAAGGCCATGGAAGAGGCGCGCCCGCTCAACGCCTATGTGCTTGAGACGCCGGAGATCGCCCTTGAGATGGCGAAGGAGAGCGACAAGCGCATCGCTTCCGGCGACACCGGGCATCTGGAGGGCATCCCCCTCGGCATCAAGGACATGTTCGCCACCGAGGGCGTGCGCACCACGGCCTGCTCGAAGATCCTCGAAAATTTCGTGCCGCAGTACGAATCCACCGTCACCTCCCACCTGTGGCGGGACGGGGCGGTGATGCTCGGCAAGCTGAACAACGACGAGTTCGCCATGGGCTCGTCCAACGAGACCTCGGCCTTCGGTCCTGTCGTGTCACCCTGGCAGCGCGACGGCGACACGACCCCCATCGTGCCCGGCGGCTCGTCCGGCGGCTCGGCGGCGGCGGTGGCGGCCTTCCTGTGCGCCGGCGCGACGGGCACCGATACCGGCGGCTCCATCCGCCAGCCGGCGGCCTTCACCGGCACGGTCGGCATCAAGCCCACCTATGGCCGCTGCTCGCGCTGGGGCATCGTCGCCTTCGCCTCGTCCCTCGACCAGGCCGGCCCCTTCGCCCGCACGGTGAACGATGCGGCGATCCTGCTGCGCTCCATGGCCGGCTACGACCCGAAGGATTCCACCTGCGTCAACCGGCCGGTGCCGGACTATGAGGAGGCTGTCGGCGCCTCCATCAAGGGCAAGAAGATCGGCATTCCGCGCGAATACCGCATGGACGGCATGGCCGACGAGATCGACACCCTCTGGCGCGAGGGCGCCAAGTGGCTGGAAGAGGCCGGCGCCGAGATCGTCGACATCTCCCTGCCCCATACCCAGTACGCTTTGCCGGCCTATTACATCGTGGCGCCCGCGGAAGCCTCGTCCAACCTCGCCCGCTATGATGGCGTGCGCTACGGCGCCCGCGTGCCGGGCAAGGACGTGGTGGAGATGTATGAGAACACCCGCGCCGCCGGCTTCGGCCCCGAGGTGCGCCGGCGCATCATGATCGGCACCTATGTGCTCTCCGCCGGCTATTATGATGCCTATTACCTGCGCGCCCAGAAGGTCCGCAGCCTCATCAAGCGGGACTTCGACCTCGCCTTCGCGCAGGGCGTTGACGCGGTGCTGACCCCGGCGACCCCGTCGCCCGCCTTCGGCATTGGCGAGAAGCTGAAGGCCGATCCGGTGGAGATGTATCTCAACGACGTCTTCACGGTGACGGTGAACATGGCCGGCCTGCCCGGCATCTCCGTCCCCGCCGGCCTCTCGGCCGACGGCCTGCCGCTGGGCCTTCAGCTCATCGGCCGCCCGTTCGAGGAAGAGACGCTGTTCTCCCTCGCCGAAGTGATCGAGGAAGCGGCCGGCCGTTTCCCGGTCGAAGATCTGTGGTGGAAGTCCTGAGAGACACCCTCCGGCGCTGCGAAACCCCGGCCTTGCCCGGGTTTCGCGGTCCGAATGGGTTCAGGCCGGCAAGCCGGCGCCATCGGGGGGCATCATCCAGCTCTGAGGCCAAGCCCCCCGGCAATCGCGCCCTCAATAGTACCCGAGTGGCGCCTTCGGCACGTCCTGGGCATGACGCAGGGCGGTGAGCCGCTTGAGCAGCGACTTCTGGCGCCGGGAAAACAGCGCGATCAGGCGTGACCGGAAGGTGGCGCCCACCTGCCGCAGCTCGCGGTTCTCGTCCAGGGCCGCCTTGAAGGCGTGGACGAGATCGTCCGTCGCCGACAGCACGCGACGATAGGGAAAGATGCGGGCCAGCTCGGGATAGCGCACTTCGCCCCGGCGCTCGACGAACGGCTGGAGCCGCGCATGGTGTCCGCCGCGATCCGGGCCGAGAACCTCCGCCAGCCGATCCAGCGCGCGCACCCGGATGTCCGATTCCTCTTTGAGGATGCCCACCCCTGCCAGGATCCGGTCCGGAGCGCCTTCCGAGAAGTCGGTCCGGGCGGTCCAGCGCAGATAGCCGGCGATTCCCTTGCTCACCAGTTGCGCCTCCGACCGGGCCGGGAAATGGGCGAGCTGGACGTTGGGCAGCATCATGGACGGCAGCGTGACGTCCCACTTGGTTGCCCGGTGGTTGCCGTCGATGATGGCAAAGCCCCGCTCGCAGGCGAGGGGGCCGGGTACCACCACCTTGAAGATGTAGGGGTCGTGCACCGCCACGTGGCGCAGGCGGGTCAGGGGGCAGGGCTCGTCCGGGTCGTCCTCTTCGGTCATGAGATAATGACGCGGGTTCAGCCCGCCGAGGCGATATCCGCCGATGGCGGCGAGGTCCGTCTCCAGGGCCGCGCGATCCTCCGCGACGATGAATTCATCGCCATCCAGAGGAAAGATGAAATCCCACGATGAAGCGTTCATGGCGTGCGTGATCAGGGCCGTAGTGCGCTCGCCCTGATGATAAGCCGCCAGTGATTTTTCAGAAGTCACCGATATGGGAAGACCTTCCTCGACGAGAATTTCGAGGATGCGAGTTGTCTGGTCGGTACTGCCATCATCTACAATGTAAAGATGATCTAAGAAAAATAGATTATGGCGTACCCACGCTTCGATTATGTCCGCTTCATCGCGGACGATGGAGACCCCCGCCAGCCTCATCAGCCCTACTCCTACTAGCCCCCGGTGCACAATCTAAAGGCGGGCTGAGCAGAATTTGGGTACGGCGGTAGCGGGACCGCGGCGGTTTTGCGGGCGAAATGAGGCGCAGATAACTTGGTGTAACAAAGTGTTTCGAGACGTTGCGGCATCGCATGGCCGTTGCCTGCAATGTCGCCTAGGGGTACGACACGGCCAGATGGCGGCGCTGCCGCAAGGACCAGACAGTGCGGACCATCCGCGCACGACGATAGGACGACCATGACCCTTCACACCCGGCCCGCGGAGGCCAAGAAGCTGATTTCCGGCGCCACCGGTGATTGGGAGGTGGTGATCGGCATGGAGGTGCACGCCCAGGTCGCTTCCAATGCCAAGCTGTTCTCCGGCGCCTCCACCGCCTTCGGCGGCGAGCCCAACGACCACGTATCGCTGGTGGATGCGGCCATGCCGGGCATGCTGCCCGTCATCAACAAGGAGTGCGTCGCGCAGGCCGTGCGCACCGGGCTCGGCCTGAAGGCGGAGATCAACCTGCATTCGGTGTTCGACCGGAAGAACTATTTCTACCCGGACCTGCCGCAGGGCTACCAGATCAGCCAGTTCAAGCAGCCCGTGGTGGGCGAGGGCGAGGTGATCGTCGATCTGCTGGACGGCGAGAGCTTCACCGTGGGCATCGAGCGCCTGCATCTGGAGCAGGACGCCGGCAAGTCCATCCACGACCTGTCGCCGACCCTCTCCTTCGTGGACCTCAACCGCTCCGGCGTGGCGCTGATGGAGATCGTCTCCCGCCCCGACCTGCGCTCGGCGGATGAGGCGAAGGCCTATGTGACCAAGCTGCGCACCATCCTGCGCTATCTCGGCACCTGCGACGGCGACATGGAAAAGGGCAACCTGCGCGCCGACGTGAACGTCTCCGTGCGCCGGCCCGGTGAGCCGCTCGGCACGCGCTGCGAGATCAAGAACGTCAATTCCATCCGCTTCATCGGCCAGGCCATCGAGGTGGAGGCGCGGCGCCAGATCGAGATCCTCGAGGACGGCGGCAAGATCGATCAGGAAACGCGCCTGTTCGACCCGAACAAGGGCGAGACGCGGTCCATGCGCTCCAAGGAGGAGGCGCACGACTACCGCTATTTCCCCGACCCGGACCTCCTGCCCCTCGACATCAAGCCCGAGTGGGTGGAGGAGCTGAAAGAGAATCTTCCCGAGCTGCCGGACGAGAAGAAGGCCCGCTTCATCGCCGAATACGGCCTCTCGCCCTACGACGCCGGCGTGCTGGTGGCCGAGCGCGAGACCGCCGACTATTTCGAGCAGGTGGTGGAAGGCGGCGGCGCCAAGCGCGACGGCAAGGCGGCGGCCAATTTCGTCATCAACGAGCTGTTCGGCCGGCTGAACAAGGAGGGGAAGGACATCACCTCCTCGCCCGTCACGCCCCAGCAGATCGGCGCCATCCTCGACCTGATCGGGGAGGGCACCATCTCCTCCAAGATCGCCAAGGATCTGTTCGAGATCATCTTCACCGAGGGCGGCGACCCGCGCGTGGTGGTGGAAGCCCGCGGCATGAAGCAGGTGACGGACACCGGCGCCATCGAGAAGGTGGTGGACGAGATCATCGCCGCCAATCCGGACAAGGTGGCCCAGGTGCAGGCCAAGCCCACCATGCTCGGCTGGTTCGTCGGCCAGGCCATGAAGGCCTCCGGCGGCAAGGCGAACCCGCAGGCGCTGAACGATATTCTGAAGGCGAAGCTGGGGATCTAAGGGGGATGACGGTCCGGGGCACGCTCTCGCGCCCCGGACGCATGCAGCGAAAGCGGAATGCGAGCTGGGGCCCAGCGCAGGGGCCCGCCGCAGGCGCTTCCTGACCCAGCGTCCTCAGGCTTTGTCCCGCTGCGCGGGAACTCTTGCGCTGGTCCCCGGATCGGCGCTCCGGCTGCGCCGTCGCTTGTCCGGGGAACGCTGGCGCGCCGGGGCCTTTTCTCCGGGTTCAGGTCAGACGAGCGGTTCGCCCACCACCGTCGGCCCGAACACCTCCTCGAACGCCACCCGCATCACCGCATCCACCTCGGCCATCGTCACCGGCAGGCCGAGGTCGGCGAGGCTGGTCACGCCGTGCTCGCGCACGCCGCAGGGGACGATGCCGCCGAAGTGGCTGAGGTCCGGCTCCACGTTCAGCGAGATGCCGTGGAATGTCACCCAGCGGCGCACGCGGATGCCGATGGCGGCGATCTTGTCCTCTCCGCCGCCCTTGCGCCGCACCCAGACGCCCACCCGGTCCTCCCGCCGCTCACCGGTGACGTTGAAGGCGGAAAGAGTGCCGATGATCCAGGCTTCCAGGGCGCTCACATAGCGCCGCACGTCCGCCGAGCGGCGCTTGAGGTCGAGCATCACATAGGCCACCCGCTGGCCGGGGCCGTGATAGGTGAACTGGCCGCCCCGGCCGGTCTCGTAGACCGGGAATCGTGCGTCCACGAGGTCTTCCGGCCGCGCGCTGGTGCCGGCGGTATAGAGCGGGGGATGCTCCAGCAGCCACACGCATTCCGCCGCCGTGCCCTCGGCGATGGCGGCCGCGCGTGCCTCCATCGCCGCGAGGGCCTCCGGATAGGGCACGAGAGCGTCGCTCACCACCCACTCCACCGGGGGAGCGGAAGAATCGAGCGGGCGGAAGTCGGTTTCCAGGCTGGCGCGGGTAACGGCGGGGGTGGGGGCGCTGGCGTTCATGCGAACTGCTTTAATCCATCCGCACGGTGGGTCCAGCCCCCGCCGTGTCAGGGTTCGCGGAACCGTCATCCACAGGCCGCAGCACGAGCGGCGCGTTACCTTTGCCGGGCACTTGTGGCGGCACATTCGATCTGTTAGACGATGGCCCCCGGCCGGAAGCGGTCCTCTCCCGAGGAACCTTGAGGCCGGTGCCATCCCTGACTGCGGTCGTGGCGGAATTGGTAGACGCGCTAGCTTGAGGTGCTAGTGGGGAGACCCGTGGAGGTTCGAGTCCTCTCGTCCGCACCAGGTTGATCTGGCTTTTGAAAAAGGCCCTTGCCGGATTTCGGCGAGGGCCTTTTTCGTTTTCGGGCCTGTCGCCGGTCAGAGCCGGGAGACCACCCGCAGCAGCACGAGGCCGCTCGCGACGATGAGGAGCGCGCCGATGCACGTGTCGGCGGCAGATCGCATCTTCAGATAGAGGCGGCGGGCGGGCGGGGCGGAAAAGAGGAAGGCGAGCAGGCCGAACCATCCGGCCGCCACCGAAAACACCAGCACCGGACTGGCGAACATCGCGCCCCGGCCGGCCGCGGCGGCGAGCAGCCCGCCCGAGGCCAGGAAGAACGACAGCGATACGGGGTTGGTGACCGCTGTGAGGAAGCCGAGGCGAAAGGCCTCGCGTCCGGTCCGGTGGATGGTGGCCTGGGGCGTTGAGCCCGAACGGCCGCGTAGCGTCCACACCTCAAGCAGGCAGCTGATTCCGGCGCGCAGCAGAAGGACGGCGTAGAGCAGGCAGAACACCAGCTGCAGCCGGCCGAGATCGCCCGAAGGGTCAATCCCGCTCAACAGGCCGAGACAGATGACCACGGTGGTGACGTTGACCGTTGCACCAGCGGAGACACCGAGCGCGGCGGCCAGTCCAACGGGCCAGCCGGCGAGGCTGGCGCGGCTGACCACCAGGAAGTTCGCACCCGGGACCAGAACCATGGCCGCGTAGGTGCCTGCGAAGACCAGAAGGGCAGAGGGAATTTCGTCGGACATGCCGTCGTCTCCGCAGTTCGTGCGGAGGCATATGCACACCCCGGTGCCACAAGCGCTTCCCTCAAACGCTGGATGCGGCTGCGATGGGCGAAGCGCGCGTTACTCTCAGGCCTTCGGCACCATGTGCACGACGCTGTAGCCGTTCTGCTTCAAGGCCTTGAGGAAGGCGGGAATCATCGCCGCTGTATAGGGCTTGGTGTCGTGAAACAGCACGATGCCGCCGCCGGCCGCATCGAGCCGCTTCATCACGAGATCCAGCTCGGCCTCCGGCGTCATCACGTTCCAGTCGCTGGCCCACAGGTCCGCGCCGAACACGGCGATGCCCTTTCGCTCGAGATATTCGAGGAGCTGCGGCGTCGAGGCGAATCCCGGGAATCGGAAGAAGGGCACGCGGGGCGCCGCCCCGGCGGCGCCGTAGGCAGCGGTGTCGTCGGCGGCGATGCCGCGCTCGATCTCCTTCACCGCCGCGTCGAAGGGGATCTTCGCCAGGGTCGCGGCGGGATGGGTCATGGTGTGGTGGGCGACGGTGTGGCCCTCCGCCAGTTCCCGCTTCACCAGTTGCGGTCGGGCGCGGGCATTCTCGCCGATGAGGAAGAAGGTGGCGCGCACGCATTCCGCCTTCAGCGCATCCAGCACGGCGGCGGTGGTGGTCGGCCATGGCCCATCGTCGAAGGTGAGCACGACCTCCTTGGGCGCCAGCGGCAAGGTATCCGGGAAGGACTTCTTGCCGACGCGCAGGCCGTTGGGGTCGATCTCCATCACCCGCGCCGTCCCCAGCGCCTCCGGCCCGCAGGCGAGGGCAGGGCCGGGCGCGCAGAGGAGGAGCGCGGCCACAGCCAGAAGAAGGCGCCGTGCGTGGGGCGGCTGCTTCATTCCCGCCTCCCGCGTCAGCCTTGGGGGAACGGCCAGGCCGGGCTCTGGCCCACCTGCCCGCGATGGCGGATGAGATGGTCGGCCAGCACGCACCACACCATGGCCTCGCCCACCGGCACGGCGCGAATGCCCACGCACGGGTCGTGCCGGCCCTTGGTGAAGATCTCGGTCTCGTGGCCAGCGCGGTCCACGGTCTGGCGCGGCGTGAGGATGGAGGAGGTGGGCTTCACCGCGAAGCGCGCGACGATGGGGGCGCCGGTGGAGATGCCGCCAAGGATGCCGCCCGCGTGGTTGGCGAGGAAGTGCGGCCGCCCCTCGTTGCCGAGGCGCATCTCGTCCGCATTCTGCTCGCCGGTGAGGCGGGCGGCGTTGAAGCCCTCGCCGATTTCCACGCCTTTGGCGGCGTTGATGCCCATGAGGGCGGCGGCCAAGTCGCCATCGAGCTTGGCATAGAGCGGCGCGCCGAGGCCGGGCGGAACGCCCTCCGCCACCAGCTCCACCACCGCGCCCACCGAGGAGCCGGCCTTGCGGATGCCGTCGAGGTATTCCTCGAACAGCGGCACGGTGCCGGGGTCCGGGCAGAAGAACGGGTTGTTGCCCACCTCGTCCCAGTCCCAGCGGGACCGGTCGATCTCGATCTCGCCGATGCGCACCACGGCCCCGCGCACGGTGACGCCGGGCAGCACTTTCGCCGCGATGGCGCCGGCGGCGACCCGCGTCGCCGTCTCCCGCGCCGAGGACCGTCCGCCGCCGCGATGGTCGCGGATGCCGTATTTGATGTCGTAGGTGAAATCCGCATGGCCGGGGCGGTAGGCGCCGGCGATGTCGGCGTAATCCTTGGACCTCTGGTCCACGTTCTCGATCAGCAGCGCGATGGGCGTGCCGGTGGTGACGAGGCCGCCCTCGGGATGGGGCAGGGTGCCGGACAGCACCTTCACCTCGTCCGGCTCGCGGCGCTGGGTGGTGAAGCGCGACTGGCCGGGGCGCCGCCGGTCGAGGGCCGCCTGCACTTCCTCGATGGAGAAGCGCACGTTGGGCGGGCAGCCATCCACCACGCAGCCGATGGCGACCCCGTGGCTTTCGCCGAAGGTGGTCACGCGGAACATGTGGCCGAAGGTGTTGAACGACATGGCGCCTTTAGTCCTCGTACTGCTCCGGGCTCAATAAACGAGGACGGCCGGCAAGGGAACGAGGAAGGGTCGGCGCCGCCCACCGCGCATTTGTGGCTCCGGCGTCACACAGGAAGGGCATCCTGTGCTATGACGTGCGCCGACGGAGCACCACACCCCCGCCATGCCTCTACTCGAAATCCTGATCGTCCTCGTCCTCGTTCTCATCAACGCCGTTCTCGCAGCAGCGGAATTGTCGATCGTCTCGTCTCGCCCCGCGCGGCTGAAGACGCTGGCCGATCGCGGGAACAAGGGGGCCAAGGCGGCCATGCGGCTGGCGGAAGACCCCGGCCGCTTCCTCTCCACCGTCCAGATCGGAATCACCCTCATCGGCATCCTGGCCGGCGCCTTCTCCGGCGCCAGCCTCGGCGATCTCCTGGGCGAGACGCTCCGGGAGGCCGGACTGCCCACCAGTGTCGCGCACCCGCTGGGCTATACGGCGGTGGTGGTGGCCATCACCTATGTGTCGCTGGTGATCGGCGAGCTCATCCCCAAGCGGCTCGCGCTTCAGAATGCGGAGCCGCTGGCCTGCATTCTCGCGCCCCTCATGATCGGGCTTTCCAAGGTGTCGGCGCCCATGGTGTGGCTGCTCGATGCCTCGACCCGCGCGGTGCTGACCCTGCTCGGCCGGGGCGGTAGCCGCTCCAGCTCGGTCACGGACGAGGAAATCCGCGCCATCATCACCGAGGCCGAGACGGCGGGCGTCATCGACCCCGCCGAGCGGCGCATGATCTCCGGAGTGATGCGCCTCGCCGACCGCCCGGTGACGGCCATCATGACGCCCCGGCCGGACGTGGAGTGGGTGGATATCTCCAAGGATGCGGAGGAGGTGCGCCACGTTCTCCTCACCACGCCCCACTCGCGCCTGCCGGCCTGCGACGGATCGCCAGAGGAGACCATCGGCGTCATCCAGGCCAAGCGCGTGCTGGACGCCTATCTGAAGGGCGAGCGGCCTGACCCGCGGCAATATGTGCAGACGGTGCCCTTCATCGTGGAAAACGTGGGCGCGCTGGAGGCCATGCGCGTGCTGCGCGGCGCCGAGGTGCCCATGGCCATCGTGGTGGACGAGTACGGCGACATGGCCGGCGTGGTGACGGGCTACGACCTGCTCCTCGCCATCACCGGATCGGTTGAGGCCAGCCATGAGCCGGGCGATGCGCATGTGGAGCGCAACGTGGTCGAGCGCCACGACGGCAGCTATCTGGTGGCCGGCGACACGCCGGTGGACGAACTGCGCGACCTGCTGGACGTCGCCCTCCCGATCGACGAGGGCTTCCACACGGTCGCCGGCTTCGCCCTCTCCCACCTCAAGGAACTCCCCGAGGAGGGCGAGGTCTTCACGGCGCTGGGATGGCGGTTCGAGATCGTCGACATGGACGGCCGCCGCATCGACAAGCTGCTGGTGTCGCGGCCCCACGTGCTGCACCGGCAGGAAGTGGCGGGGCAGGGCTGAGGCCCCGCCCGCGCCGGCCCTTCAGCCTCTCGATTAATCCCGCCGGGCGAGGGAGCGCAGGAAGCCCTCGTATTCCTCGGTCAGCTCCATATCCACGCCGAACGCGTTCTTCAGCAGGATGTTGGCGATGAAGGGCTGATCGTTGCGCTTCTCTTCGAGCGTTTCGCGCAGGACCGGCACCGTATCCTCGATGTGCTTGAGGAAGGCGATGCCCTTCTCCAGCGTCTCGGTCCATTTGGCGCGGTGCCACAGGGCCAGCGGGTACATGATCTCGTGGACGAAGTTGGACTTGCGGGCCTTCTCGAAGAAGCGCAGGCCCGCGCTCCAGTTCTCCTTGGCGCGCAGCGGCGGGGGCGGGATGTCGCCCAGCAGCATCTTCTTGCCGGCCTGTCCCACGAAATCCTCGAGCGTGATGAGCGTCTCGATGTTGGTGCGGAAGTGCCAGAGGGCGAAGTTGCCCGGATACTCCTTCCCCCAGGCGTCGATGAAGGCGGCCTCCACCTTGTCGACCGCCGCCTTGTCGCCTTTCAGCGCGGCCGTCATGCAGAAGGCGAACATGGCGTCGTTGGCGACATTGTGCACGCCGCCATTGGCAAGGTCGGCCGGGCTGAGGGTGGGGGTCTTGCCATCAGCCGGAACCGTCGCATCGCCGGCGCGCAGGGCGGTGATGAATTTGGTGATTTCCAGCCAGCCCATGTAGTGGGCGATGAAGGCGTCCGGATCCACATGGACGATGGCGAGGTTGAGCGGCATCTTCCGCTTCTGCAGTTCGGCCATGTCGGTCATGAAAAGTCCCCCCGGGGCTCGGGTGAAAAGGCGTCAACAAACGACCCTGCCCGTCGCGTTCGCGACACGGGTGCCGGGCCTACCGGTTTGACGCAGCAAGAAAAATGCCAAGGGAAAATGTGTGGACGGACAGCGCGGAAGCTCAGTCCGCGACCTCGAAGCCGCCGCGGGAGACCACATAGACCGCCCCCTGCCGCACGGGCAGATTGGAGGCTTCGGCTTCCGGCATCCCGGCCTTCACGTGCAGCAGCGCGCGGATGACGCCGCCGTGGGTAACGATGACGGCGTCATCCTCGATCTCGGCGCAGGCCGCGCCGACGCGCTCGCACAGGGTGCGATAGCTTTCGCCGCCGGGGGGCGCGAAGTTCCAGGGATCGAGATCGCGCCGGCGCACGGCGTCATGGTCGCGGCGGCGCAGCTCGGGCCAGGTCTGGCCCTCCCATATGCCGAAGGAGATTTCAGCGAAGCGGATGTCGGTCTTGAAATCGCTGACAGGCAGATCGAGGCCGGTGCGCAGGATGCGCATGGTCTCCACGGCCCGCGACAGGGGGCTGGAGACATAGGCCAAGGCGCGCGTGTCTCCGGCCAGCTGGGCGAGCACGCGTCCGACCTGGCCCGCCTGGATACGGCCGAGCGTGTTCAGCGGCACGTCGCGGCGCCCCTGGAGCCGGCCCACCACATTCCAGTCGGTCTCGCCATGGCGGACGAGGAAAAAGCGTCGCGTCGTCATCTCTCTCCGGCCCGCCCTGTCGGGCGCGGCGTCGCTCACCGCGGCGGAATCGTGATTACGTGGTCGTACCACTCGCCGCGCGGCGGGTAGGTCACGCGCAGCTTGATGGTCGAGCCCGGCGCCGCCTTGCCCTTGTAGCTCACGATGAGCCCCTTGGCCGGCTGGCCGATGCACTTGGTGGTGCGCCCGCCATCGATTCCCGTGGCGACGAAGCGGCCATACTGGATGCTGACCTTGCCGCCGGGCGGGGCGGAGAGGACTTGGATGGTCGGAATCTGCGTCTGCTGGCAGTTGTAGTCGGAGGTGCCGGCGGCGAAGAGCGCGCTGCGGCTGCCGCCGCCCCCGATCATGAAGCTGACGCCGCTCTCGTAGGGCGTCACATAGTCCGGGAAGATCGCGCCGCCCGGGCCGAACACGCGGTCGCGGAACGGATACTGCTCGAAGGTCGGCGGGCTCTGCGCCAGCGCCGCACCGGCAGACACGAGCAGTCCCGCGGAGACGGCAACGGCGAGGGCGAAACGGGAGGCCCGGGAATCAAGCGCCGTCATGGTTGGTCTCCTTTGTGGGCGCGCGCCGTATTCAATCGCGGACGAGGGCGAGGTCCGGCGCGTCGGGATGCTTCATGCCCACAATATGATACCCGGCATCCACATGATGCACCTCGCCGGTCACACCACGCGACAAATCGGAGAGGAGATAGACGCCCGCGTCGCCAACCTCATCGGTGGTGACGGTGCGGCGCAGCGGCGAGTTCAGCTCGTTCCACTTCAGGATGTAGCGGAAGTCGCCGATGCCCGAGGCGGCCAACGTCTTGATGGGGCCGGCGGAGATGGCGTTCACGCGGATCGCCTTGGGGCCGAGGTCAGCGGCCAGATACCGCACGCTGGCCTCCAGCGCCGCCTTGGCCACGCCCATGACGTTGTAGTGGGGCATCCACTTTTCCGCGCCGTAATAGGTGAGCGTGATGAGGGAGCCGCCATTGGTCATCAGCTTCTCCGCCCGCTGTGCGACCGCGGTAAAGGAGTAGCAGGAGATGAGCATGGTCTTGGTGAAATTGTCCGCCGTGGTTTCCACATAGCGGCCGTCCAGCTCGTCCTTGTTCGAGAAGGCGATGCAATGGATGACGAAATCGAGGGTGCCGAACAGGCGCTCGGTCTCGGCGAAGACGGCATCCAGCGTCTCGGGCTCGGTGACGTCGCAGTGGCCGACCAGATGACCGCCCAGTTCCGCCGCCAGCGGCTCCACCCGCTTCCTCAGCGCCTCGCCCTGATAGGTGAGGGCGAGCTCGGCGCCATGGGCCCGCGCGGACTTGGCGATTCCATAGGCGATGGATCGGTTGTTGGCGACACCGAGAATCAGCCCGCGCTTGCCCTTCAGAAGACCGCTCGCGAAACCGTCCGTCGCCATAGACCCCACTCCACATGCTCAAGCTATTGAAACCCATGACGCCGGCCAGTGGACGCACCATGGGCGCGCTTCCTATGGCATGGGGCCATCCACCGTTCAAGCGAAGCTGGCGCGTCGCCCCCCTTGCATCGCCCGAGAGCGGATGCTAGATGCGGCGCCTCTGGATCGGAGTGTAGCGCAGTCTGGTAGCGCACCACGTTCGGGACGTGGGGGTCGCAGGTTCAAATCCTGCCACTCCGACCAGATGAAAATCCGGCTACGCCGGAAACCCTGTCCCCCCATCATATCGATGATTGTTCGCCGCCCCCGGGCGCGCCGAAGCACGCGTCACGCCTCGTCGATTCTTTCTGCGGCGTGAGGTTGCGTAGGGCATCTTTTACCGTCTCATGGTAGACGGGTGCCATGTTGTCCCGCCTTCTCCGCCGCACTCCCGCGCTCGTTCCGGACCGAATCGTGAGTCTCGGCGCGCTTTGCGAAGTGGCCTATCAGGTGCGCCGCCTCTCTCGGTCCGAGCGTGCCTATCCGTTCGATTGGTGGGTGACGCCGCTCGGCAGCGTGATGAAGGTGCTCGACGCCGGCGCGCCGGCTGTGTTCGAGGCAGCGCAGCTCATGAAGGTGCCGGATTACGGTGGCCACCCCGCGCTGTATTCCCACCTCTCGGGCACCATCCACCTCCACGAATTCCCCGCGGGAGAGGATTTCCTCGCCCTCGAAGAGGCGGAGATGGCGCGGCGCCTGATCCCGAAATACCAGGCCCTTCAGGCGCGGTTCCTGGGGGATTGCGCGCAGGGAATCACTCTGTTCGTCCGGCAGTGCCTCCCGGAGCACGATCCCAGGGAAGAGGCGCTGGAGGTGGCGATCGATAGCCTCCATGCGAAGCTGTGCACCATGGCCGCCGATCCCCGGCTGCTGCTGCTCGACTATGCGCCGGTGCGCCCCCGCCCGTGGCTGCTGACCGCAACCGTTCCTCGCCTGAAGGACTGCACCGATGTCGGCTCTCCCCGCGGGTGGGATCGCACATTTCGGTCCATGCGCATTTCCTGTCGGGGAGGCGATGCGTTCCGATTCGACGATCTGAAGGAGACGTTGGTGCCGCCTGGAGAGCCCGCTCCCTGATTCGCCTGCCCCGTCACGCGCTCCCGCGCAGTCGCCAGGCGGCGAGGGCAAAGAGGGTGCAGGAGAGGGCGGCGAACAGGGCCAGGCCATGCGGGTGGATCTGCATGGCGAATCCCGCCCCCAGAGGGCCGACGAGCGCGCCGAGGCCCCAGAACAGGCCGGAGACCGCGTAGATGCCCACGAGGTCGCCGCCCTTGAACCGGCTGCCCACCAGCGTGATCATGATGGTGTAGATGCCGACGAAGGCGCCGCCCCAGACGAACAGCAGGGCACAGGTCGCCACCACGTTGCCGAGCGCCAGCGGCCAGATCGCCGCTCCGACCGCCGAGATGACCGCGAGCAGGATCACCAGCCTGCGGCGGTCCATGATGTCGCCGAGCCAGCCGATAGGCAGTTGCAGCAGGATGGCGCCGATCATCATCACCGACATCAGCCGTGTCGCATGCTCCTCCGCCCAGCCGAGCCCCACCGCATAAAGCGCGAGGAAGGAGAGGCCGGCGGTCTCGATGGTGGCATTCAGCATGGTCGCCGACAGGGCCAGCGGCGCGAGTCGCACGAAGCGCAGCGGATTGCTGATGGTCGGCTCGTCGAAATGCGGCGCGATCACCCTGGGCGATGCCACGAACAGCGCCGCGACCAGCGCCACGCCGGCTCCCAGCAGATAGGGCAACGCCCCTTCGGTGCCGACCAGGGAGAGAATCATCGGACCAAGGGCAAGGCCGACCGACATGGCGGCGGTGTAGGCCGCCATGGAGCGGGCGCGGGTGTTCTCGGTCGAGAGCGCGTTGATCCAGGTCTCGGAGGTGACGAACAGCGCTTCCGCCGCCATGCCGAGGAACAGGCGGAGCACGAACCAGAGCCAAATGGCCGGCATGACCGGGAAGGCGGCGAGCGCCAGCGCCGAGACAGCGATGGCGAGGAGAATCAGCCGGCGGGGGCCGAGCAGGGCCACCATCCGCGGCAGGATGACCGCCGTCGCCAGCACCCCGACGGCGTGCATGGCGGCATTGGCACCGATCACGGTTTCACTGAGGCCGCGGGCGGCCAGATCGAACGCGATGAGCGGCGCGGTCAGGGAATAGGTGAGGCCGAAGACCATGGCCGTCGCGATCACCGCGCCGCGCGCGAGCACGGTGGATGTGTCGGGAAGGGCTGGGGGAATCGGCTCGCTGCTTTCGTGGGTCACGGATGGGCTGGCCCCGCAGCCTCTGCGCGTTGGCGCACCGGAGGGGTGACGCCGGCGCGTCCCGCTGCGAAGCGGCGCAGGAAATCCCTCAGCCGGTCCGCGAAGGGCGGCGGCGCCGGCTCGACGATCCGCTTCATCGTGAGGGCGTAGTCGAGCACGAGGCCGGGCGTCCAGCTCATGGCCTCCGCCCGCGAGCGGATGTAGGCGGCCGCCCAGACGTCCGGATTGAACATGAGGGAGGCCACCCGCAGCCAGGGCATCCGGGTCGCGAGGCACCCTTCCAGCGCCGAATCGAGCGCGGCGGCCACCGCGACCGAACAATTGCGGTCGGTGAGGTTGTAGGTGTCCACCTGACGGTAGCCGGCCCAGAAGGCCATGAGCCGCCGCGTATCGAATCGGGTGAACTCCACCTTCTGGTCGGCCTCGCACCAGTTGGCGCATTCGTAGGCGTAGGACGGCTGGAAGCGGCCCTTCACGTCGTTCTCCGCCGTGGCGCGCAGGATGCGGGCGAATTCATCCGGCGGATGCTCGATCTCCTCCGCCGGATAATGGCTGATGTAGAGATCCGGCTTCAGCTCGAGCGAGGCGTGACCGGTGGAAATCGCACCGTTGCGATCCACCGCCGCGATGTAGCGGTCGAACACCGGGTGGTGGTCCTTCACGTCGGCAGAGCCGGTGGGGGTCCACACGCGCACGGTCATGGGGCCTTCCCAAGGGGGGAGGGGGCCTGTGTCGTCCACGATCACCGGCGCGTTCTCGTACCAGTCGCGCCCGCCATAGATGGGCAGGCTCAGGATGGCCACTTCGGCGAGGTGGGCTCTGAGCATCAGGCTTGCCCGCAGCATGATCCAGCCGGACATCAGCGTGAGCATGGCCACCGCGAGCGGCACCTTGAGTTCATGCGCGAGGGGCCAGTGGCTGCCGATGAACAGCGCCAGAAAAAGTTCAACACCCCCCACCGCCGCGGTCGAACGCCACATGCGGAACCGGACCACCGCCGCGGTGGCGATGCGGGCCGCTCCGTCCACGAGAAAGGCGGTGCCGAACAGAAGGGACAACGCCATTCCGTTATGGGAGGGGTAATCGAGGATGAAGGTGCCCAGGAACACAAGCGCGGCCGCGCGGCCGAGCGCCAGCAGCCGGCTGCGCGTGCCCGAGAAGGCGAAGGCCGTCAGGAGCCCCAGCAGGCCCTCGAACACGAAGACGCCCCCGAACACCTGAGTCGCCACCGACATGGTGCCGTCCATGGCGTCGATCAGGATCAGGGAGGCGACGAGGAACAGCGCGGCCGCGAGCAAGGTGAGCACCCACCAGCGGTCGCGCAATGCACGGGCTCCCACAAGCAGGAAGGCAAGCTTAACCATGGCGGGGCGGGGATCACTCAGCGGAAACCGCCGCAGGATGACGGTAAAGGGATCAAGAACGCAAGTCGTCCGCGCCGGTCGCGGGAAGGCTTTCGGAACTTCGCGGTGGGTCTCGTGTTCCGCTTAAGGACGCAAAACCATCGAGAGGTATTTCAATGACGAACGCCGACATGGATCGACTGAAGTCCGATGCGTCGGGCAACACGGGCCTCAGCGCCGTCCTCGCAGAGGCGGTGGAGGGCTTCTCCTCCACCGACGATGCGGTGCGCTTCCTTGCCTCTCGCGGGTTCGACGTGACAGCATCCGACCTCGCCGCCGCCGCCAGCGACGCTGAGACGCCGGCGGAAGCGGAGGAATTCGAAGACGCGGGGGAGGACGGCTACGTCGCGCTGATGCGCTTCGTCCGGCAGTCCTGAGGCATCACAGGATGGTGCCGTGGAGGAACAGCCAAGCCACGGAGAAATAGATCACGATGCCGGTCACATCGACCAGCGTCGCGATGAAGGGCGCGGAAGCGGAGGCGGGGTCGAAGCCGAGGCGCTTCAGCAGGAACGGCATCAGCGATCCCGCCAGCGAGCCGAAGGTGACGATGCCGATCAGCGCGGCGCCGATGGTGACGGCCAGGAGCTTCCAGTACTCGCCGTAGTCGAACAGCCCGGTCTGCTGCCAGACGACGATGCGGATGATGCCGATCACACCCAGGATGGTGCCGAGCGTGATGCCTGTCGGCAGTTCGCGCAGGGCGACGCGCCACCAGTCGCGCAGCCGCACTTGATGCAGGGCGAGGGCGCGGATGATGAGGGAGGTGGCCTGCGAGCCCGAATTGCCGCCCGAGCTCATCACCAGCGGGATGAACAGGGCCAGCACGATGGCCTTCTCCAGTTCATCGGAGAAGAACTGCATCGCGCTCGCCGTGAACATCTCGGAGATGAACAGGATGCACAGCCAGCCCGCGCGCTTCTTGATCATCTCCTTGAAGGAGATTTCGAGATAGGGCTCGTCGATGGCCTCCATGCCGCCCATGCGCTGGACGTCCTCGGTCTGCTCCTCGATCATGGCGTCGATCACATCGTCGACGGTCACGATGCCGAGGACGTGGCCGGTCGTGTCCACCACGGGCACGGCGAGGAAGTCGTATTTGGAGATGGTGCGCGCCACCTCCTCCTGCGGCAGGTTCGGCGGCACGGTGATCGGGGTGTAGGGGTTTGCGACCGACAGGATCGAATCGCCGGGATTGCCCGAGATCAGCCGACGCAGCGACACCGTGTTCACCAGCCGCCGGGTGCCGGGGGAGAGCACGTAGATGGCGTAGACGGTCTCGCGGCTGCGCTCCACCTCGCGGATATGGTCGAGGGTCTGCTGCACGGTCCAGTTGGACGGCACCGAGACGAACTCTGTTGTCATCAGCGCGCCGGCCGTGCCCTCGGGATAGGTGAGCAGGTGGTCGATGGCCACCTGCGCCTCGGGGCTAAGCGCGTCCCGAAGGCGCCCCTTGGCCGGCTCCTCGATCCAGCGCAGCACATCGGCGGCGCGGTCGGCGGACATACCTTCGAGAATGCCGACTGCCTTCTCCTGCGGCAGCGCCTCGATGACCTCGCAGGCATCGTGAAACTGCGGCTGGTCCAGCACCTCAACCGCCCATTTTAGCGGCATATGCGAAACCACGCCGGTCGCTTCCTCGGCGGTCTTGCCGTTCAGGAATTCGACGATGTCAGCGACGTGCTCGTGCCCGAGCCGCGATGCGATAGCCGCGTCGGTCATATGGGTGTGTCCCGGTTCGAGGGGATGTGCAAGCTGGATCGGCCCTGTCAGAAGCAAGGTGCCGGTCGAGCCGACCCATATCGGATAATCGCCATTTGATACAAGGGGATGAAACGCGGCCGGGACAACCGGCCACGTTGCCCTTTCGGCACGCCTTTACGTCACCTGCTACGTCACCTGCCGCGCCGGGGCGAAGGCCGCCTCAGGTGGGGGCGAAGGTGCCGTCGTCGCCGAGAAGCTCGAGGCGCCCCGTCGCCACGCCGAAATAGGCGCCATGCAACTTGAGGTCGCCTTCCGCAACCCGCTCGGCGACCCAGGGGAAGCCGGCGAGGTTGGCGAGGGAGAGCTTGACGCAGCATTGCTCGCAGAAGCGCTGGCGCTCGTCCGGCGGAAGCCTGGCGTCTTCGGCCATGAGCCGCGCCGGCTCGGCGATCTTCATCCAGTCGGCGACGAAATCCTCTGCGCCGGGAGGGGCGCCGTCGAGCAGGGCATGGATGCCGCCGCACTGGGCGTGGCCGAGCACCACCACCTGCTTCACCTTCAGCACCCGCACCGCGAACTCGATAGCCGCCGAAGTACCGTGATAATTGGCGTCGGGCATGAACGGCGGGACGAGGTTGGCGACGTTGCGCACCACGAACATCTCGCCCGGGCCGGCGTCGAAGATCATCTGCGGATCGACGCGGCTGTCCGAGCAGGCGATGACAAGCGTTTCCGGCTTCTGGCCGCGCGCCGCCAGCCGCTCGAACAGCAGCTTGCGTTCGGGCCATGCCACTTCCCGAAACCGTTTGTAGCCGGAGATCAGATCGTCCACGCCATCGCTCCCTTCGCTTACTCGGCCACGGAAGTCTGAGCGCGCCTGACAAGTCAAGAGCATGCCGCGCGGAACCGGAGTTCGCCTTGCCACGTTCTCATCGCGACGCCTTGAAAACGTGTGGAGCCAAGGACATGCGTGGAATTCTACTTTGGATCATGGGTGTTCCGATCTCGGTTATCGTCCTCCTGTACCTCTTCAACTTCCTCTGAGGCTGGAGCTGGGCGTGGAGATTGTTGCGCCCGGCGTTTCCAGGATGCCGCGCAGGGTCGGGAAGGGCGTGCGCTTCGCCGGCCCGCTGATTAATCGCTGCGCAGACGGCTTCGGAAGAGTGTCTTGTCGTGGCGGGGCGCGGGGGCACGCACTGAAGTACTAAATTACCCTTTCGAGCCCTTGCATGCATCGTGCGCCGTTGTTGGCGTAAATTTAGTCATTTGCAATTCGCTCTCCTGCCTAATCGATGGGCATTCACTCCAGCCACGCTCTCGTGGGCCGAGGCCGGACTGGAGCGAGGTATTGCGCGGCGCCTGCCTGTCTGGCGCCGCCTGCCTTGGCACGCGCCTTGCTCATTCTCCACTGGTCGGCCCGCTCGGGCCGTCGGAATAGGGGAGAGAGCGCATGCTCGGTTTGCTGGGACGGACGACCAGGAGGGGATTCGGAGCGCTTGCCGCTGCCGCCGTCGTCGCGGGCACGATGGGTGTGGGCGCGGCACGGGCCGAGGACACCATCAAGGTCGGCATCCTGCATTCACTGTCGGGCACCATGGCCATCAGCGAGACCACGCTGAAGGACGTGATGCTCATGCTCATCGAAGAGCAGAACAAGAAGGGCGGCCTCCTCGGCAAGAAGCTCGAGGCCGTGGTGGTGGACCCGGCTTCCAACTGGCCGTTGTTCGCCGAGAAGGCCCGTGAGCTGATCACCAAGGACAAGGTCGCGGCCGTGTTCGGCTGCTGGACCTCGGTGTCCCGCAAGTCCGTGCTCCCGGTGTTCAAGGAGCTGAACAACATCCTCTTCTACCCCGTGCAGTACGAGGGTGAGGAGAGCGAGCGCAACGTGTTCTACACCGGCGCCGCGCCGAACCAGCAGGCCATCCCGGCGGTGGACTACCTCGCCAACGAGGAAAAGGTCGAGCGCTGGGTGCTCGCGGGCACGGACTACGTCTATCCCCGCACCACCAACAAGATCCTCGAAGCCTATCTGAAGTCCCGCGGCGTGAAGGCCGAGGACATCATGATCAACTACACGCCGTTCGGACATTCCGACTGGCAGACCATCGTCTCCGACATCAAGAAGTTCGGCTCCGCCGGCAAGAAGACCGCCGTGGTGTCCACCATCAATGGTGACGCCAACGTGCCCTTCTACAAGGAACTGGCCAACCAGGGCATCAAGGCGACCGACATCCCGGTCGTGGCCTTCTCGGTGGGCGAGGAAGAGCTCGCCGGCATCGACACCAAGCCGCTCCTCGGCCACCTCGCGGCCTGGAACTACTTCATGTCCATCGATACGCCCGAGAACAAGGCGTTCATCGAGAAGTGGCACGCCTTCACCAAGAACCCGAAGCGCGTCACCAACGACCCGATGGAAGCCCACTACATCGGCTTCAACATGTGGGTGAAGGCGGTGGAGAAGGCCGGCACGACCGATCCGGACAAGGTGATCGCGGCGCTGCCCGGCATCAAGCAGGCCAACCTCACGGGCGGCACCTCCGAGATGCTGCCGAACCACCACATCACCAAGCCGGTCTTCATTGGCGAGATCAAGGACAACGGCCAGTTCGACGTGGTTTGGAAGACCAAGGACCTGATCCCCGGCGAAGCCTGGTCCAAGTACCTCGAAGGTTCCAAGAACCTCGTTGCCGACTGGGTCAAGTACAATTGCGGCAACTACGACACCACCACGAACAAGTGCCTGGGCGCCGCCGCGAAGTAAGCGGCTGCCATTGCGCGGGGATCGATGATCCCCGCGGCTTTCCCAAGGCTCTTCACGGTTTTCATCTCGACCTCTCGTACCGTCCCTCGGGGCGCCTCTCCCTCTCCCCGCAAGGGGAGGGGGAGCCCTGCTGCACTCCCGATAAGGGCCGCCGGCTTGTCCGGCCGTGCCGGAGCGGATGACCTGAATGATGCGGCTGCCCCCTTCCGTACCGCAGGCGAAAACCTCGCCCAGCACGCTGCGGACCCTGTTTCTTTCCCTTCTTGCCGTGCTGCTGGCCGGGCTTGTGGCGTCGGTCCCCGCCCGCGCGCAGAGCCAGCCGGATATCTCCGGCATCATCGCCAAGTTCGGCAACGACAGCTATTCCGACACCTCCGATGCGATCGCCGCGCTCGCCACCTCGGGCAGCCCGCAGGCGGCCGCCGTGGTCGAGGCGCTGGCCGCCGGCAACCTGCTTTATGATCCGGCGAGCAAGGCCGTCTTCATCCGCACCCCCAGCGGCATGGTCGATCCGGCCTCGGGCGCCATCGTCGGCAGCGCGCCGGCCAACCTCTCGCCGGTGCGGGCCAACAACCGCGTCCGCCGCGCGCTCGATGCCGCGGCCGGGGCGCTCACGCTGCTCAATGCTGATCCGGCGAAGCGGCTCGATGCCGCCGCCGCCGTGTTCAAGTCCCGCGATGCTGCGGCGCTGCCCACGGTCGAGGCGGCCATCGCCAAGGAAACCGTGCCGGCCGTGAAGGCCGCGCTGGCGCAGGCCCGCGCCGCCATCCTCATCGGCAAGGCCGACGCGCCGGAGCCGGATCGCCGCGCCGCCATCCAGCTCATCGCCGCGCGTGGCGATCAGGACTCCATCAGCCTGCTGCGCAGCCTGCCGGCGAATTCGTCTCCGGCCCTAAAGGCCGCGGCCGAGGCCGGCATCACGAAGGCCGAGGAGAGCCTCAAGTTCTGGGCCGTGGTGCAGAATGTCTGGTACGGCCTCTCGCTCGGCTCCGTGCTGCTGCTGGCGGCCATCGGCCTCGCCATCACCTTCGGCGTCATGGGCGTCATCAACATGGCCCATGGCGAGATGGTGATGCTGGGCGCCTACACCACCTTCGTGGTGCAGGAGCTGATCCGCCAGAAGGCGCCCTATCTGTTCGACTGGTCGCTCACCATCGCCTTGCCGCTGGCCTTCCTGTTCACCGCTCTGGTGGGCATTCTCATCGAACGCACGGTGATCCGCTTCCTCTATGGCCGGCCGCTTGAAACCCTGCTCGCCACCTGGGGTGTCTCGCTCATCCTGCAGCAGGCGGTGCGGTCCGTGTTCGGCCCGACCAACCAGGAGGTGGGCGCGCCTTCGTGGATGTCCGGCGCGTTCCAGATCGGGCAATTGTCCATCACCTACAACCGGCTCTGGATCATCTGCTTCGCGCTGATCGTGTTCTTCACCCTGCTGCTGGTGCTGCGGCGAACGCCGCTCGGTCTTTATGTGCGAGCAGTGACGCAGAACCGGCGCATGGCGGCGGCCATGGGCATCCGCACCGGCCGCATCGATGCGCTGACCTTCGGCCTCGGCTCCGGTATTGCCGGCATCGCGGGCGTGGCGCTCTCGCAGATCGACAATGTGAGCCCCAACCTCGGCCAGGGCTACATCATCGACAGCTTCATGGTGGTGGTGTTCGGGGGCGTCGGGAACCTCTGGGGCACGCTGGTCGGCGCCTTCACGCTGGGCGTGGCCAACAAGCTGCTGGAGCCGTTCGCCGGCGCCGTGCTGGGCAAGATCCTGCTGCTCGTCTTCATCATCCTGTTCATCCAGAAGCGCCCGCGCGGCCTGTTCGCGCTCAAGGGCCGGGCGGTGGAATCATGAACCGCACCCGCATCATCGACCGCACCGGCGGCATCTTCCTCATCGTGGTGCTGGCGGCGGGCGTGCTCATCCCCGCCTCCAACCTGCTGCTCCCCGCCGGCAATCCCCTGCACGTGCCGGACTACATGATCCCGCTACTCGGCAAATATCTGTGCTACGCGCTGCTCGCCGTGGCGGTGGATCTGGTGTGGGGCTATTGCGGCGTGCTCTCGCTCGGCCACGGCGCCTTCTTCGCCCTCGGCGGGTACGCCATGGGCATGTATCTGATGCGGCAGATCGGCTCGCGCGGCGTCTACGGCAATCCGGTGCTGCCCGATTTCATGGTGTTCCTGAACTACAAGGAGCTGCCCTGGTTCTGGGAAGGCTTCAACATCTTCCCGTTCGCCATGCTGATGGTGCTTGTGGTGCCGGGGGCGCTGGCCTTCGTGTTCGGCTGGTTCGCCTTCCGCTCGCGCGTCACCGGCGTCTACCTCTCCATCATCACGCAGGCGATGACCTTCGCGCTGATGCTCGCTTTCTTCCGCAATGACATGGGCTTCGGCGGAAACAACGGCCTCACCGATTTCAAGGACATCCTGGGCTTCCCCATCTCCGCGCCCTCGACACGCCTGACCCTGTTCTTCCTTTCCGCATTGGCCTTGGCGGCGGGCTATCTGCTCTGCCGGGCGCTCGTCACCTCCAAGTATGGCAAGGTGCTGGTGGCGGTGCGCGACGCGGAGAGCCGCACAAGGTTCCTCGGCTACCGGGTGGAGAACTACAAGCTCGTCGCCTGGGTGCTCTCGGCCATGCTGGCCGGTGTCGCCGGGGCGCTCTACGTGCCGCAGGTGGGCATCATCAATCCGTCCGAATTCGCCCCCGCCCAGTCCATCGAGATGGTGATCTGGGTGGCGGTGGGCGGGCGCGGCACGCTGGTCGGTGCCGCGCTCGGCGCACTCATCGTCAATGCGGGCAAGACCTGGTTCACCGGTGTGCTGCCGGAGGCCTGGCTGTTCGCCCTCGGCGCGCTGTTCGTGCTGGTGACGCTTTTCCTGCCCAAGGGCGTGCTTGGCCTCGCGGCCAGCCTCTCCGAGAAGTGGAAGGCCCGCCGGCCGTCCTCGGCCCCCACCCCCAGCGCGACCCCGGCGGAGTGAGCCCCATGAGCATGCTGACTCCCTCTGCCGACCCCTATGCCGTCAAGTCGCAGGGCGCGCTCTCGCTGGAGGCCGAACTCGGCTTCCTGAAGGAGGAGCAGCCCGCCCCGGACCGAATGGCCCTGACCTCGGCGCTGCTCTATCTCGACAACATCACCGTCTCCTTCGACGGCTTTCGGGCGCTGAACGCGCTCTCCCTCGTCATCGGCGAGGCGGAGATGCGGGCCATCATCGGCCCCAACGGCGCCGGCAAGACGACGATGATGGATGTGATTACCGGCAAGACCCGCCCCAATCAGGGCGTCGCCCTGTTCGCCGGCACCAACGACCTCACCAGCCTGGACGAGGCCGCCATCGCCCAGCTCGGCATCGGCCGCAAGTTCCAGACGCCGACTGTGTTCGACATGCATTCAGTGGAGGACAACATCCTCCTCGCGGTGAAGGCCGACCGTCGCCCCTTCTCCAATATGGAGTGGAACCCGAGCCGCCACGAGCGCGAGCGGGTGGAGGAACTGCTGGAGCGCGTGCGCCTGAAAGACAGCCGCTATCGCCGGGCCGGTGACCTCTCCCACGGGCAGAAGCAGTGGCTGGAAATCGGCATGCTGCTGGCGCAGGAGCCGCGCCTGCTGCTGGTGGATGAGCCCGCAGCCGGCATGACCGACCAAGAGACGGCGGACACCGCCGTGCTGCTGAAGGAAATCGCCAAGACCCGCTCGGTGGTGGTGGTGGAGCACGACATGCAGTTCGTGCGCGACCTCGACGTGAAGGTCACGGTGCTGCACGAGGGCTCGGTGCTGGCCGAGGGACCGCTCGACCAGGTGAGCGCCGACGAGCGCGTCATCGAAGTGTATCTGGGGAGGTGAGGCCATGCTGAAGGTGGAAAACCTCGACCTCTATTACGGCGCCGCCCACACCCTGAAGAAGGTGTCGGTCTCCGCCGAAGCGGGCAAGGTGACATGCGTGCTCGGCCGCAACGGCGTGGGCAAGACCTCGCTCCTGCGTGCCATCGTCGGCCAGCGGCCCATTGCCGGCGGCTCCATCACGCTGGACGGCAAAGAGATTTCGAAGCTCTCGACGCCCGACCGCGCGGCGATGGGCATCGGCTTCGTTCCGCAGGGACGGGAGGTGTTCCCGCTGCTCTCGGTGAAGGAAAATCTGGAGACGGGATACGCCCGCCTGTCCAGCAAGGAGAAGTATGTGCCGCAGGAGGTGTTCGACCTCTTCCCGGTGCTGAAATCCATGCTGCGCCGCCGCGGCGGCGACCTCTCCGGCGGGCAGCAGCAGCAGCTCGCCATTGGCCGCGCCCTCGTCACCCGCCCGCGCCTGCTGGTGCTGGACGAGCCGACGGAGGGCATCCAGCCCTCCATCATCAAGGACATCGGCCGCGCGATCTCCTACCTCAGGGACAAGGGCGACATGGCCATCGTGCTGGTGGAGCAGTATTTCGAGTTCGCCCGCGACCTCGCCGACAGCTTCATCCTGATGGACCGGGGCGAGGTGGTGGCAAGCGGTGACAGGAGTGGGCTGGATGGCGACGATGTTCGCCGCCTCATGGCGATCTGACGCCACGTCGGCTCCCCTCCCGCCCCAGCGCCAGCGCAGCGAAGGCCGTGTCCGCATCGCCGGTGCGCGGTTCGGCGCGGTGACGCGCGTCGCCGACCTTGCGGAGGGCGGGGCCATGCGCGTGCGGGTCCCGCGCGGCGGGCCGGGGCTGGAAGCCGTCCTCGTCAACACCGCCGGCGGGGTCTGCTGCGGCGACCGTTTCACGATCGAAGCCTCGGCCGGGCCGGGCGCGCACCTCACCGTTGCGACCCCGGCCGCCGAGAAGGTCTATCGTTCCGATGGGCCTTTGGCGGAGATTTCCGTGTCGCTGGCAGCGCAGCAGGGCGCGCGGCTGGAATGGTTGCCTCAGGAAACCATCCTGTTCGACCGCGCCCGCCTCAAGCGCCGCTACGCGGTGGACCTCGCGCCGGACGCCACCTTCCTCTCCTTCGAGGCGCTCATGCTGGGCCGCCTCGCCCATGGCGACGTGATGGGGGAGGGGCATCTTGAGGACCACTGGCGCATCCGACGCGGCGGCGCCCTGGTGTTCGCCGATGCCTTCCGCCTGTCCGGCCCCATCGGCGCGCTGCTGGAGCGGCCGGCCGTCGCGGGCGGCGCCCGTGCACTGGCGACGCTCCTCTTCATCGCGCCCGACGCCGAGGCGCGGCTGGAGGAGGCGCGCGCCCTCATGGAGAACGTGCCCTGCGAGGCCGGGGCCAGCGCCTGGAACGGCATTCTCGCCGTGCGCTGGCTCGCCCCCGACATCGGGACGTTGCGCCGCGCCGCAACCTCGTTTCTGATGGCTTTCCGAAAGGCCCCGCTCCCCCGCGTGTGGGCCACCTGATGCTCGTTCGAGGAGAGATGCCGTGCTGCTGACGCCGCGCGAGAAGGACAAGCTCCTGGTCGCCATGGCCGCCGAGGTGGCGCGCAAGCGCCTCGCCCGCGGCGTGAAGCTGAATCACCCGGAGGCGGTCGCGCTCATCACCGACTTCGTGGTGGAGGGCGCGCGCGACGGGCGCACCGTCGCCGAGCTGATGGAGGCCGGCGCCAAGGTGCTCACCTCGGATCAGGTGATGGAAGGCATCGCGGAGATGATCCACGACATCCAGGTGGAGGCGACCTTTCCGGACGGCACCAAGCTCGTCACGGTCCACCACCCCATCCGCGGCACCCCCTCCGAGACGGTCCCCGGCGAATTGCTGCCGCAGGAAGGCGACATCCACTTCAACGAGGGCGCCGAGCGGGTCCACCTCACCGTCGCCAACACCGGCGACCGGCCGATCCAGGTGGGCAGCCACTACCATTTCTTCGAGACCAACCCGGCGCTCGACTTCGACCGGGACAAGGCGCGCGGCATGCGCCTCGACATCGCCCCCGGCACCGCCGTGCGCTTCGAGCCCGGCGCGACGCGGGACGTGACGCTGGTGCCGTTCGGCGGCAAGCGCGAGGTCTACGGCTTCCGCGCGGCAGTTCAGGGAGGACTGTGACATGGCGGTTCAGCACTATTCCGGCGGATGCCAGTGCGGCGCTGTCCACTATGAAGTGGATGTCGATCTCGATCGCACGGTGACCTGCAACTGTTCCCGCTGCCGGCGCGTCGGCGGCATCCTTGCTTTCGCCCCGGCGAGCGCCTTCACCCTCACGTCGGGGGAGGGCAAGACCACCGAATATCTCTTCAACACCGGCAAGATCCATCACCTGTTCTGCACCACCTGCGGCATCGAATCCTTCGCCCGCGGCACGGCGCCGGATGGCACAGAGACGGTGGCGGTGAACGCGCGCTGCCTCGACGGCGTGGATGTGAAGAGCCTTCACCCCATCGAATACGACGGCGCCAGCAAGTAATCCCCGGCCCGCATGCGCGAGATTTCAGGAGCGAGACCATGACCACCGGCCGCATGCCCCGTGCCGCCTACGCCCACATGTTCGGCCCCACCACGGGCGACCGGGTGCGGCTCGCCGACACTTCGCTGGTGATCGAGATCGAGAAGGATTTCACCGTCCATGGCGAGGAGGTGAAGTTCGGCGGCGGCAAGGTGATCCGCGACGGCATGGGCCAGTCGCAGGTGACCAATGCCGACGGGGCGATGGACACGGTCATCACCAATGCGGTCATCCTCGACCACTGGGGGGTGGTGAAGGCGGACGTGGGCCTGAAGAACGGGCGCATCGCCCGCATCGGCAAGGCCGGCAACCCGGACGTGCAGGCCGGCGTGGACATCATCATCGGCCCCGGCACCGAGATCATCGCGGGCGAGGGGAAGATCCTCACCGCCGGGGGCTTCGACAGCCACATCCATTTTATCTGCCCGCAGCAGATCGAGGAGGCGCTGGCCTCCGGCGTCACCACCATGCTCGGCGGCGGCACGGGGCCGGCCACCGGCACCTTTGCCACCACCTGCACGCCAGGGCCGTGGCACATCGCCCGCATGATCGAGGCAGCGGACGCCTTCCCCATGAACCTCGCCTTCGCCGGCAAGGGCAACGCCTCCCTGCCCGGCGCGCTGGAGGAGATGGTGCTGGCCGGTGCTGCGGCGCTCAAGCTGCACGAGGACTGGGGCACCACGCCGGCCGCCATCGACTGCTGCCTCACGGTGGCGGACGCGCTGGACGTTCAGGTGATGATCCACTCCGACACGCTGAACGAGTCGGGCTTTGTCGAGGACACCATCGCCGCCTTCAAGGGCCGCACCATCCATGCCTTCCACACGGAAGGGGCGGGCGGGGGCCACGCGCCTGACATCATCAAGGTGGCGGGCCTGCCGAACGTGCTGCCCTCGTCCACCAACCCGACGCGGCCTTACACCCGAAACACCATCGACGAGCATCTCGACATGCTCATGGTGTGCCACCACCTCGACCCCGACATCGCCGAGGATCTCGCCTTCGCGGAAAGCCGCATCCGCAAGGAGACCATCGCCGCCGAGGATATCCTCCACGACATCGGCGCGCTCTCCATGATGAGTTCGGATAGCCAGGCCATGGGCCGGGTGGGCGAGGTCATCATCCGCACGTGGCAGACGGCGGACAAGATGAAGCGCCAGCGCGGCCCGCTGCCGGGCGAGACCGACAGCGACAACGTCCGCGCCCGCCGCTACATCGCGAAATACACGATCAACCCGGCCATCGCCCACGGTATGTCCCGTCACATCGGGTCGGTGGAGGCGGGCAAGCTCGCCGATCTCGTGCTGTGGACGCCGGCCTTCTTCGGCGTGAAGCCGGATCTCGTCATCAAGGGCGGCGCCATCGCCATCGCGCAGATGGGCGATCCCAATGCCTCCATCCCCACGCCCCAGCCGGTGCATTACCGCCCCATGTTCGGCGCTTTTGGGCGGGCACGGACCCACACCTCGCTCACCTTCGTCTCGAAGGTGGCCATCGAGGATGGGCTCGCCGGGCGCCTGGGCATCGCCAAGGAGCTGGTGGCGGTGGAGAACACCCGCTCCGGCATCTCCAAGAAGAGCATGATCAACAACGACGCCACGCCCCACATCGAGGTCGATCCCGAGACCTACGACGTGCGCGCGGACGGCGAGCTGCTGGTGTGCGAGCCGGCCGAAGTCCTGCCCATGGCGCAGCGTTACTTCCTGTTCTGAGCGAATATCGCCACGGCGCGGCGGAACCTTCGCCGTGGCTCCTCGTTGCAGCGGGTGTTGCAACCCGCTTCGTTTGAGGAGCCACACCCATGGCCGTCGTTCGTTCATTGACCAAGAAGCCTGCGAAGACCGCCGCCCTCGCGACCCCCACCGATCTCGACAGCGCCAAGGCACAGAAGGTGGCGGATGCCATCAATCGCGTTCTGGCCGACAGCTTCGTGCTGTACCTCAAGACCAAGAACTTCCACTGGCACGTCAGCGGCAAGCATTTCCGCGACTACCACCTGCTGCTGGATGAGCAGGCCGCGACCATCGAGGCCACCATCGACCCGCTGGCCGAGCGCGTGCGCAAGATCGGCTGCCGGACGGTGCATTCCTACGGGGAGATCCTGAAGCTCACCGGCCTCAAGGAGAACAACGAGCCCTACGTCTCGCCCGAGGCCATGTTCGCGGAGCTGATCGCCGACAACAAGGCGGCCATCAAGACCATGCGCGAGGCCCACGAGATCTGCGACGAGGCGGAGGACATTGCCACCGCTAGCCTGCTGGAAGAATATGTGGACGAGGCCGAGAAGCGCCTGTGGTTCCTGTTCGAGACCAACCAGAATCGGCAGGACAGCGCCACCTGAGCGCAGCCGGAACCCGCGAAGGCGGTGGGGCAGGGCGCACGGGTGGCTGTACCGGAGTAACCCGATGATCCGCGCCACCACCGTCGTCCGCCGTCCCGCCGTCCGCCCGGAAAAGGTGGTGGACGAGATCACCCTCGATCACCACGCGCGCCACCGCCGCCGCTTCGCCTTTACGGCGGACGGCGGCCTCTCCTTCCTGCTCGACCTCGACAAGGCGACGGTTCTGGACGACGGCGACGCGGTGAAGCTGGAGGACGGGCGCCTCGTCCGTATCAAGGCGGCCGCCGAGGACCTGGTGGAGGTCACCACCGCCAATCCGCTGCGGCTGATGAAGGTGGCTTGGCACCTCGGGAACCGGCATGTGCCGGCGGAGATCACCGAAACTGCCGTCTATTTCGTGGACGACCATGTGCTGACCGAGATGGTGCGTGGCCTGGGCGCCGGCGTCGCCAAGGTGACGCGCCCGTTCCGCCCGGAGAAGGGCGCCTACGAGGCGGCGGAAGCCCATGGCGGGCACGGCCACGCGCACGAGCCTCACGGGCACGAGCACCATGGACATGAACACCATGGTCACGAGCATCATGGGCATGAGCACGGCCGTGAGCACCACGGTCACGAGCATCATGGGCATGAGCACGGCCATGAGCACCACGGTCACGAGCATCATGACCATGACCACGCTCACGGCGACGCGTGCGGGTGCGGCCACGATCATGCGCACCATGATCATTCCCATCATGACCATGCCCATCACGACCATAAGCACGAGCACGGCCACGAGCACGGCCATGACCATGCCGCCGAAGGTCATGTCCACGGCCCGGGCTGCGGGCACGACCACAAGCATGGCTGACCAGCCCGACCTGCTGCCCCTCTTCGCGTGGCTCTCGCCGTCGTTTCCGGTGGGGGCCTATGCCTACTCTCACGCCCTGGAATGGGCGGTGGAGGCCGGCGAGGTGAAGGACGAGGCAAGCCTCGCGGCGCAGGTGTCGGACCTGATGCGCCTCGGGTTCGGCCGTTCAGACGGCATCCTCTTGGCCCATGCTTGGCGGGCGGCCATGGCGGGAGACGGGGCGGCCCTCGGCGAGGTGAACGCACTCGCCGTCTGCCTCGCACCATCCGCCGAACTCAGGCTGGAAACCTGCCAGCAGGGCCGGTCCTTCCTCGATGCCGTTCGCGCGGCCTGGCCTTGCCCCGCGCTCGAGACCGCGGCGGGCGCCCTCTCCGGCGAGGTCGCCTATCCCGTCGCGGTGGGGCTGGCGGTGGGGGCGCATGGCATTCCGCTCGGCCCGACGCTCGAAGGCTTTCTTCTGGCGCTGGTGCAGGCGCTGGTGTCGTCGGGCATCCGCCTCGCCCCGGTGGGGCAGACGGCGGGCACCCGTGTCGTCGCCGGCCTTGCGCCGGCCTTGCGGGCGCTTGCGGCGGACATTCCCGCTCTGACGCTGGATGATCTCGGCACGGCCACCTTCCGCGCCGATCTCGGCAGCTTTCGCCACGAAACCCAATATACGAGGCTGTTCCGCTCATGAGTTCCGGCAAGAATCCCCTGCGCGTCGGTGTCGGCGGCCCCGTCGGCTCGGGCAAGACGGCGCTGATGGAGGCGCTGTGCAAGGCCTTCCGCGAGCGCTACGACCTCTGCGCCATCACCAACGACATCTACACCAAGGAAGATGCGCGCCTCCTGACCGTGGCCGGAGCGCTGCCGCCCGAGCGCATCCTCGGTGTCGAGACGGGCGGTTGCCCGCACACGGCGATCCGTGAGGACGCCTCCATCAACCTGCGCGCGGTGGCGGACATGAACGCCCGCTTCCCCAACCTCGATCTGGTGCTGATCGAATCCGGCGGCGACAACCTCGCCGCGACCTTCTCGCCCGAGCTGGCCGACATCACCATCTACGTCATCGACGTGGCGGGGGGAGAGAAGATCCCGCGCAAGGGCGGGCCGGGCATCACCCGGTCGGACCTGCTGGTGGTCAACAAGACCGACCTCGCGCCCATGGTTGGTGCCGATCTCAAGGTGATGGAAGCGGACACCATCCGGATGCGGGCGGGCCGGCCCTACGTCTTCTCCTCCATCCGCAATGGCGTGGGCGTGGAGGTGGTGGCGGCCTTCATCGAGAAGGCCGGGGGCCTCGCCGGAAACGGCTGAGCCGGCGGCTTCAGGCCGCCAGCTTCCTGAGGGCTTCTCAGCTCTTGGGCTTGCAGGCGGTCTCGAACTTGGTGACGGCCGGGCCGATGCCGGAGAGCGGGATGGCCTGCTTGGCGCCCTTCACTTCGATGGTGAGGGTGCCGGAGGCCTTGGTGAGCGCCTTGACATCCGCCATCTGGGTCGGCGCCTCCACATTCACCGCGTCGCCTTCCTCCATGGCCACCGCCTTGCCGGGGAAGCTCTTCTTCACGCTGCCCGCGCTCAGCACGATGGCGGTCTGGGCGCCGCGCGTCAGATCCTTCGAGCCGATCATGGACTGGACGGTGATCGCAGACCCGTCCTTCTGGCAGAGGAAGAAGATCGCGGCCTTGTCGCTGTCGGGCACGCCATACACCAGGGCGGCGGTGTCCTCGCTGTCCTGGATGTGCCAGATCATCTTCTCCGCCGGCTTCTCCTGCGCGGGAGCGGCGATGGCGGGGGCCGAGATGGCAACCAGGGCGGCGGCGGCGAGCACGGAACGAAGCATGTCAGGGTCCCTTTTGCGGCGGCGGATCATACCGGCTCGATCCAAAAGGGAAAGATGCCAGCCTGCCGTAAAGTTACCTGCGATCGGCCGGCGCGGGCATGGCGGTGAGGCAGGCGCGGCGGAAGTCCGGCAGCTTGGGCTTGGCTCCGGCGAGCGGATAAGTCTCGGTGGCGCCGGGCAGGCGCACGACGAGATTGTCCGCGTCCGAGAAGAGGTCGAGAACGCGGCCGTCCAGCGCGACAGCCGCCTCCACCACCACCTTGCCTTCGGCTGACCCCCGGAAGGCGGACGCTGCCAGCTCCAGATGTCGCTTGCCGGCGGCGAGGGAGAGGGCGACGCCGTCGCCCGCCTTCACCTTGCCGGAGGCCACTTCCGCGGTGAACTGGATCAGCTGCGCGCCCGGCTGGCAGGAGACGGCGAACACCGGGTCGGCGGTGCGGGGCAGGCCGAAGCGCAGCACATAGGTCTCATCGACCTTGACGACCAGCCAGATCCGGGGGTCCGCCTTGGCCTCAGCCTTTTTGGAATCGGATTTTCCGCCGGTCTTGCCGGTGGATTTGGGGGCAGCCTCGCCCGAGACCGGCGCGAGCACACACGCTGCGGCTATCGCCAGGATCGCGCACCGGCCGTAGAACCATCCACCCATCACCACCGGGTCCTCGCCCCTCGCCGCACGATCGACAGGCTTGGTGACCGGCGGACGGACCTCCGATCTCCGAATCACAACTGTCGACTGGTGTTTGCTTCCCCCGCAGCCATCGCATATCACGGCCTCCGGCCGCCCGCGACATCGGGCAGGGAGCCCTGCGGCAAAAAATGTTGAAACCCCATTCCCATATGGCGCGTGACGGCGAACAGGACGCTGGCCGCCGCATGCGGCTCGACCGCCTGCTGGTGGAGCGCGGCCTGTTCGACAGCCGCGCCCGCGCCCAGGCGGCGCTGGCCGCCGGGCTGGTGAAGGTGGATGGGCTCGTGGTGGCCAAGGCCTCGGCGGAGGTCAGCGTCGGTGCGCGCATCGAGGCGGAAGACGTCCACGACTACGTGTCGCGCGGCGCGCTCAAGCTCGCGGCGGGCCTCGACGCCTTCGCCATCGATCCCGCCGGGGCCGAGGCGCTGGATGTCGGCTCCTCCACCGGCGGCTTCACCGAGGTGCTGCTGCGACGCGGCGCGCGACGGGTGCACGCGGTGGATGTGGGGCGCGACCAGTTCCATGCGCGGCTGAGGGACGATCCGCGCGTCCGCCTGTTCGAGGAAACGGACATCCGCACCTTCGATCCCGCCTTGGTGCCGGGCGGCTTCGACCTCATCGTCATCGACGTCAGCTTCATTCCGCTCGCGCTGGTATTGCCGGCCGCGCTCGCGCTCGCCGCGCCCGCCTCCCGGCTGGTCGCACTGGTGAAGCCGCAGTTCGAGGCGGGGCGCGCCTTCGTCCGCAAGGGCGTGGTGCGCGACGCGGCGGTGCGGGACGAGGTCTGCGCCAGGGTGGAGCAGGAGATCGCGGCGCTGGGCTGGCGCCTTCTCGGCCGCATCCCGTCGCCCATCGCGGGCGGCGACGGCAATCAGGAATATCTCGTGGGGGCGATCCGACCGTGACCGAGTTCCGCATCGAGCGCATGGGCGCGCAGGGCGATGGCATCGTCCGCGGCCCTTCCGGCCCCCTGTTCGCGCCCCTCACCCTCGCCGGGGAGCTGGTGCGCGGGGAGGCGGAGGGCGAGCGCATCCTCCTCGATGCCATCGTCGAGCCCAGCCCCGAGCGGGTGGAGCCCCCGTGTCCGCATTTCGGCCGCTGCGGCGGCTGCCTGCTCCAGCATTGGGAGCGCGCGCCCTATCTCGCCTGGAAGCGGCAGATGGTGGTGGATGCCCTCGCCCGCGAGGGGATCGAGGCGGACGTGGCCCCCGCCATCGATGCCCATGGGGCAGGGCGGCGGCGGGTGATCTTCCACGCCCGCCAGTATGGGGCGCGCACCGTGGTCGGCTTTGCCGAGCGGAAGTCCCACGCCATGGTGGCCATCGACGCCTGCCCCGTCCTGGCGCCGGGCCTCGACCAGGCGCTGCCCGCCGCCCGCGCAGTGGCCGAGGCGCTGGCGCCGCTGAAAAAGCCGCTCGATCTCCAGATCATCGCCACCGATACCGGGCTGGACATGGATGTGCGCGGCTCCGGCCCGCTGCCGCCCGCGCTCCTCACCGACCTCGCGGTCATCGCCGACCGCTTCCGCCTTGCGCGGCTGACGCGGCACGGCGAACTCGTCATCCAGCGTGAGCCGCCGCGCCTCGCCATGGGCCGGGCGCGGGTGGACCTGCCGCCGGCGGCCTTCCTGCAAGCGACGGCCGAGGGCGAGCGCGTGCTGGCGGATCATGTCACGGCGGGCACGGTCGGTGCCCGCAAGGTGGCGGATCTGTTCGCCGGGGTCGGTACATTCGCGCTGCGCCTCGCCGAGACCGCCCGCGTGTTCGCCGCCGAAAGCCATGCGGGTGCGCTCGCCGCTCTGCTCAAAGCCGGCCACACGCCGGGCCTGAAGGGCGTGGACGGCGAGGCACGCGACCTGTTCCGACGCCCGCTGATGGCGGCCGAGCTTGCCGCCTTCGATGCCGTGGTGATCGACCCGCCCCGGCAGGGCGCGGAGGCGCAGGCGCGCGAGCTTGCGGCCTCGCGGCTCCCGCGGCTCGTCTATGTCTCCTGCAACGCTGCCACCCTCGCCCGGGATGCGGCGCTGCTCGTCGCGGGCGGGATACGGCTGGAGGGCGTGGTGCCAGTGGACCAGTTCCGCTATTCCGCGCATGTGGAGCTGGTGGCGACCTTCTCGCGCTGATTGTGGTCCGGCTTTCCGTAGCGCAAGCTGGGCTTGGACCGCGCTTTGGGGTCTAATGCGGTGCAGCATCGAGGCTGCCCCACATGCTTTCCGACAACACCCCCTTCGGCGTCGATGGCGTCGAGACCCGCGCCGGCATCACGCCGGTGGAGGCGCGCGCCCTCGAAGGCAAGCGCCTGCGCTATTACGATTATTGCATGGTGGCCTTCGCGGTCATCCTGATCTGCTCGAACCTCGTCGGCGCCGCCAAGGTGTCGGTGGTCGAACTCCCGCTCATCGGCCCATTCGTGTTCGGCTCGGCGGTGCTGTTCTTTCCCCTGTCCTACGTGCTCGGCGACGTGCTCACCGAGGTCTACGGCTATGCCCGTGCCCGCCGCATCGTGTGGGTGGGCTTCGCCGCCTCCGTCTATGCGGCGCTGATGACGGCCATCGTCGTAGCCATCCCGCCCGCGCCGGGCTGGACGGGGCAGGACGCCGTCACCAGCGTGTTCGGCCAGACACCCCGGATCTTCTTCGCCTCCATTCTTGCCTTCTGGTGCGGCGAGTTCGCCAACGCCTTCGTGCTGGCCTGGATGAAGGTGCTCACCGGCGGCCGGATGCTCTGGACCCGCACCATCGGCTCCACCATCGTCGGGCAGGCCGTCGACAGCCTCATCTTCTACCCGCTCGCCTTCCTCGGCGTGTGGGACACCCACCTCGTGCTGACGGTGATGGTCTCCAACTACCTGCTCAAGGTGGGCTGGGAAGCGGTGCTCACCCCCGTCACCTACAAGATCGTCGGCTTCATGAAGCGGCGCGAGGGGGTGGACGTCTATGACGTGGGTACAGACTTCACGCCGTTTCGGGTGAAGGTGTGAGGGAAGGCCGGAGGGACACTCCGGCCTGAAGCATCTCGCGATCCGAGGTCAGCGCGAGACCTCGCCGTGGCTGAGGATGTTCCGGTCACCGGCGCAGCCTTCGATGAAACCGGTGAAGGTCTTGCCCGCGGTGAAGGCCGTCAGCATCACCGCCGTCACTTCCTTGAAATTGGCCTTGGTGCGTTGGATGTGGAAATACTTCGAGCCGCAACGGCCGGCTTTGTCCATTTCCACGACGAAATCGGATGGGTCCGCGAAGACATTGAGAACCGTTCCTGCCGTCACGGTCAGTTGTTGAGCGCCGGCGGGCTGGCCGAGGCCGAAGCTGCAGGCGAGCACGATTGCGCAGCGCCAGACGTTTGCATGGGTCGTCATCTCGGTTTCTCCCTGGTTCAGGATTACTCGTCGCTGGTGAGATAATGGGTGATGGTGGTCAGGCTCGCGGTGGCGGCCGGCGCGGCATCGGCGAGGACGTAGTCGAGGATGAGTGGCAAGGTCGTGGACGCGCATTCCGCGTCTGTCTTGCAGACAGGTGCACGCACCACGGCCTCGCCAATTTCGCGCACCAGCGGCTCCACCGAGACGTATTGGCAGCCGGAGATGCCCGTCGCCCATTCCCAGCCCGGATTGGACGCGCCCGCCGGGAGTGGTGCGTGCGGCACGTGGCCCGTCGCGCTGCAGGTGGACTGCACGCCAGCCACCGCAAGCCCGCGACCGTCGCGCCGCCCGACCAGGGTGGGGCCGCCGCTGTCACCGCCCTGTCCGACCTGAGCAGCCGAGTTCAAGGTCAGCGTGTATCCGGTCGTGCTGATGTCGGAGGGGGTGAACTGGCCGCTGCGGTATGTTCCAAGGCCGGTCGCCTGCTGCGGCGGATTGCGCGGGTCCGCTTGCCCATTGGCGAGAAAGGCGCCGCTCGCAAATGTGCCGAAGCCTTGGCCATTCTGGATGATTTGGTCCGTTGTCTGAAGCCGCACGCCCGTCCAGCGATCCGGCGCCGTGCCCTCCGGCTCCGCGATGTAGGGCAGTATTCCCGCCACCGGGCCGAGATCGCCCAGGCCGAGATAGACCATCACGATGTCGCGGGCGGGCAGGGCGCCGGCGGCCAGGTTCCGGTTGACGGCGAACTCATAATAGTCGGACGCCTGCGCACTGAGCGTCGGATCCCAGGCGGCCGTGATCGTGACCTGATTGGCGGGAAACGCCGGCGAGCCGATATCGACGCCAGCGGTCGCACCGGCTGGCTCGTTTGTAATGCAGTGGCGGGCGGTGAGAACCCAGTAGCGGTTCAGTAGAATGCCGCTGCATCCGCCGTTGACGATGACGAGCCCCCGCGCCTTGCGGGTCGCCTCATCGAGCGGGTCGCCGTTCACGAGGGGCTGGGTTATCTCGCAGACGCGACCGTCCGATGTGTTCCAGCAGTTTTCGCCCCCCTGCGCATCAGCCCTGGGACACCCGATGAGGAGGATTAGAAGTATCGAGGCCGCTGTCGCCGTGATCTGGATCGATTTGGACAACATGGATCCCATCCTTCGCTGCCGTCTCGGGCGCGAATCCGGAGCGTTGCTTGCAAAATAGAGCAGAGAGTCAGGCCGCTTTTGCCCAAAAGACATTTTTGAACAAACGATGGCGCTCTGATCTGTCTTGACTGTCACCCCGCGCGGGATCATCCGCATACCGCAAATAGGGGACACCTTGCGTCATGTCAGAAACGCTAGGCGCGAAGATGCGACCGGAGGGAGATGCTTAGGATCAAAGATGGGTCGTGGGATCGCGACTGAGGGATAGCGTTCGCCGGCCGTGCGAAGCTGGCGCGCCCTAGGGGAGTCGAACCCCTCTCTCCACCGTGAAAGGGTGGCGTCCTAACCGATAGACGAAGGGCGCGCGGCCGTTCCGGGGTTTTGGCCACCGGAGAGGGCGTCCTTATAGGGGGCGGGCGGCTTGGCTGCAAGCCTGTGGGGAAATTATCCAAAGCCGCGCGCTCCTGCCCTGTGGGCAGAGGGCGCGGCCCGGGATCAGGTGGCCGCCGGCGGGAGGTTGCGGCGGCTCAAAAGCGGCGTGTCAGGCGCTCACCATTTGCCGGTGTTGGGCATGGAGGCCCACGGCTCGGCCGGGGGCTTGGGGCCGCCCTTCTGCAGCAGCTCGACGGAGACGTTGTCCGGGGAGCGCACGAAAGCCATGTAGCCGTCGCGGGGCGGGCGATTGATGGTGACGCCGGAGGCCATCAGGCGCTCGCACAGGCCGTAGATGTCCTCGACCTCGAAAGCGAGGTGGCCGAAATTGCGGCCCTCGCCATAGGGCTCCTTGTCCCAATTGTAGGTCAGCTCGATCTCGGCCACGTTCTCCTGGCCGGGAGGGGCGAGGAAGACGAGCGTGTAGCGGCCCTGCGGCACCTCCTTGCGGCGCACCTCCTTGAGCCCCAGCTTGTTGCAGTAGAAGTCCAGCGACTGGTCGATGTCGGTCACGCGGACCATGGTGTGCAGGAAGCGCATCGGGGGTCTCGTCCGTATGAGGGCGCAAGCCGGCGGGCCGGCCGGAGTGAAGTAGCAGGTGACGTATGATCTATGAAGGCGATCTCAAGGGGGCGCAGCAGCGCCTCCGCGAACTTCTGGACGGGTCGGCGCGCGCGGTCGCCTTTACCGGAGCGGGCATCTCCACCGAATGCGGCATTCCGGATTTTCGATCCCCCGGCGGATTGTGGACGCAGAACAAGCCCATCCCCTTCGACGTGTTCGTCGCCCACAAGGCCGCGCGCAACGAGGCGTGGCGGCGCAAGTTCGCCATGGAGGAGGCCTTCGCCGGGGCGCGGCCCGGCCGGGGCCACAGGGCGCTCGCCCGGCTGCTGGGGCGCGGAAGGATCGCCGGCGTCATCACCCAGAACATCGACGGCCTGCACCAGGCCTCCGGCGTACCGGATGACGCGCTGGTGGAACTGCACGGCAACGGCACCTATGCCACCTGCCTTGATTGCGGCGCGCGCTACGAGCTCGCCTGGGTGAAGGCGCGGTTCGATGCTGCCGGGGGCATCGCCCCCGATTGCCCGGAATGCGGCGGGCCGGTGAAGGCGGCCACCATCTCCTTCGGCCAGGCCATGCCCGAGCGCGAGATGGCGCGGGCGGATGCGCTGGCCAGGGTGAGCGACCTGTTCATCGTGATCGGCTCATCGCTGGTGGTGTTTCCGGCGGCGGGTTTCCCGCTCAAGGCGCGGCAGAAGGGGGCCCGGTTGATCATCCTCAACCGGGAGCCCACGGAATTCGACGACATGGCCGAACTGGTGGTCCGCGACGAGATCGGCGACGTGCTCGCGCCCTTTGCCGGTGACGGGTGACAATGGCGCGCGAAGAGGGTGGGCGTTGCGCCATTCAGTTGCTATCCTACCTTCTCCGCGGCAACGGGTGCGCCGCCGCGCGTTAGTTTCGGGGTGGTCATGGGGTCTGACGCACTGGGGCTGGGGCCACGGACCGCCGGCTCGGAGGAGGGGACCGAGGAGCCTGCCGGGCTCGTCGAAGTCACCGGCTCCATCAAATGGTTCGACGCGTCGAAAGGCTACGGATTCATCGTGCCGGACGACGGAGGTCCCGACGTCCTCGTTCATGTGACATGCCTGCGCCGCGACGGCTTCCAGACCGCCATGGAAGGCGCCCGCGTGGTATGCGAGGCCATCGAGCGCACCAAGGGGCGGCAGGCCTTCCGCGTGCTCTCCCTCGACCTGTCGACCGCGGTCCACACCGCGCCGGCCTTGCCCCGGACCCGCGCCGTGGTGGAGCCCACCAGCGGCTTCGAGCGGGCCACGGTGAAGTGGTTCAACCGGCTGCGCGGCTTCGGCTTCCTCACCCAGGGCGACGGCACGCCCGACATCTTCGTCCATATGGAAACCCTGCGCCGTCACGGCCTCACCGAGCTGCGCCCCGGCCAGAGCGTGCTGGTGCGCTACGGCGACGGGTCCAAGGGCCTGATGGCCGCGGAAGTGAAGGCCGACGGCGGCCCCAGCGGGAACAATTGATGAGCTACATTCCGTCGCGGGCTGCCCTGGCGGCCAAATTCGCGCTTGCGTTCACCCTCGCGCTTCCGCTCGCAGGGCTGCCGAGCCTCGCCCGCGCGGCCGAGGCCGAGTGCGCCCAGATCAAGATCGATCCCAACCCGGTGCTGGACCCGCTGGAGATCGTCACCGCCAAGGGCGTGCTGGCCTTCCAGGTGGAGGTCGCGCGCACCAACGAGCAGCGCACCCAGGGCCTCATGTGCCGCAAGACGCTGCCCGAGCGGGGCGGCATGCTGTTCGACTTCAAGGTGGACCAGCCGGTCTACATGTGGATGAAGAACACCCTCATCCCGCTGGACATGGTGTTCATCCGTGCCGACGGCTCCATCGCCCGGATCGCCGCCATGACCACCCCGCTCTCCACCGAGACCATCTCCTCCGGAGAGCCGGTGCGGGCGGTGCTGGAGATCGGCGGGGGCGAGGCGCGCAGGCAGGGCTTGAAGGCCGGCGACAAGATTGCCCACCCCATGTTCCCTGCCAAATAGATTTCCGGCCAAACAGGTTCACGGCGAAATAGGGGGGCGCCCCTAGTTCAGCGTCAGATAGCCCAGCAGCCCTCCGGCGAAGATGTAGAGGGCCGGGTTGACCTTTTTCCCGATCATCTTCGGCCCGAAATAGACGAGGACGAACACCGCCACGGCGATCAGCGTCGTCTCGGTGCCCGTGATGGCGGTGCGCGCCACCGCCACCGTGCCGGCAGCCATCAGCCCGACGACGATGGGCGCCAGCGCCATCTGCAAAGCGAGCCGCCAGGGCGAGCCGTCGAAATGATTCCACAGGCGGGAGGAGCCGAGCGCCAGAACGGACGCCGGCAGGAAGAAGCCGGTGAAGGCGAGGAACGCCCCCAGCGTGCCGGCGACGTGATAGCCGATGACGATCACCATCAGCATGTTCGGCCCCGGCGCCACCTGCCCGAGGCTGTAGATGTCGCGGAACTGGCTGTCGGTCAGCCAGTGGTGGGCATCGATGGTCAGCGCCTTCATCTCCGGCAGCACCGCCGTGCCGCCGCCGATGGCGAGAAGCGACAGGAGCGAGAAGACGCCGAGGACGCTGAGGTCGGTGTGCGGATTGTTCATGGCTCGTCGACCTCTCCGCGGCCGGGACGGTAGATGAAGAGGGCCAGGGGCAGCACGGTGAGCAGCACCAGCACCAGCGAGACGTGGAGGAAGCTCACCATCACCACGGTGATGAGGATGAGCAGGATCTCCCGCAGGTGCTCCAGCTGCTTGTGCCCGATCTGCACCGTCACCGCCGCGAGCAGCCCCACGGCGGCGGCACCGATGCCGGCGAGGATGGCGTGCATGGCCGGATTGCCGTGGTTCGACACGTAGAAGATGCCGAGCGCGAACACGAGCAGGCCGCCCGGCAGCGTCATGCCGAGGAAGCCGGCGATCGCGCCCACCGGACCACGCAGCCGGTCACCGACGATGACACTCATGTTGGTCGCGTTGAGGCCGGGAAGGGCCTGGGAGATCTCCAGCGCCGTGAGGAACTCCTCCTCGTCCAGCCAGCCCTTTTCCACCACCAGCGCGTTGCGCAGATAGGCGACCACGCCGCCGCCAAAGCTGATGCCGCCGATGATGAGGAACGTGATGAAGATTTCCAGGATGGAAACCTGCGTTGCGGCCGCGCCTTGCGGGGCGCCGGGCTCGGGAGGTGGTGCTGGGATCGGCGGATCTTTGACGCTCATGGATTTTCGCCGGAAGGGTGAAGGTGAGCGGGCCGGTTCGGCCCGCCATGATCCCTATTCGGAGTGCGCGACTTCCTTGGCACCGATGCCATAGACCATGGCGGTCTTGGTGGTGCCGAGCTGCACCCATTCGGGCGCCATGTTCTGAACGTCGCGGAAGAAGTCCTCGGAGAGGCGCTTCGCCTTGTCGTTGACCTCGCTGTAGTGATCGAACTTCGCTTGGAAGGCGAATTCCCCCACCAGCGACTGCTCGGACGCGCGATTGCGCCAGATGGCGATAGTCGCCTTCGCCTCGTAGCCGTGGCCGAAATCGAAGTGGCCGGGGTCCACCTGGATTTCCTCCACAGCCATGCTGTTCACGAGGTCGATCTGGGAATCCCCGTCCGCATCCACCGCCGACATGGAGGGGAATATGGACATGATGTTCTTCAATGCCGGGCTCAGCACGGCACCGAGCGACGTAATGATGCAATTGTGCGAATAGAGCGAGCGGATGCCGCCCAACTCTTCCTTCAGGGGAAGAATTTCTTCCTTGAACTTCACCTGGACCGCGCCGGTGATGCGAGGAGCCATCTCCACGGCCGTGGCCTTGTCGCGATCCGGGCTGCGGTACTTCAGGGCAAGTTCATGCTCCGGGCGCGGCCAGCCGTCGTCGTAGAAGGTGCGCTTCCGCAGGATGAAGGAGTTGCGGTAGAGGTCGAAGTCCGGGGTATCATAGAACAGCACTTCGCGGACCTGCCGGTGAAAGGCGTCCTTGTTGGTGACCACGCCCACCCCGTGCTTCTTGGCGACCGCCTTCACTTCATTCCAGTAATCCTCGAAACGCTTGGGCGAGTAGAATTGCTGCGGCCGGAGCAGAATCTTGTATTCACGATAGTGGATGTCGAGCATGGCGTCGTGCTCACTTTGCGTAACGTCGGATTCGTTGGGACCCCAGAATCCGATAAGGCGCACACCTTCCGTCGCCTGCGACCGGATGTCTACTGCCTCGCCATGTCCTGCCCGCAACCGGGCACCGGCGACGTTCCGAAACTGTTGCGCGAACGTCACATTGCACGCGTTTGCGTCCGATTTGGGCGGATGGATCGCTCGAATAGTATTGCGTGCCCTTAAATTGGGCTAACGTTGACGCCGCTTCGGCTTCAAGGACCCGGACAAGGGATACCGGTCATCCTCGAAGGTCCCGAGCGGCGCCTGGGATTGATCCCCGCACCGCTAAGGTCGTGACACGCTGCCGTTAGCATTCCCCAGTTGATGCCTCTGCACTCCGGGCCGTTGTCCGAAGTGTCCACGATGCACGCGCCCGTTCGCGGGCCGTGCAGTGATCTCGTCCAGGGCCTCGACGCCTTGGGCCGAAAAGAGAGCGGCGCATTAGCGCCTGAGGAAGCGCCAGCGATGAGCCCCGCCGTTGGGACGGCGGTCGTGGGCTCCGCCTTTCGGAGGAAAAAATGACGACATTCGCAAGAATGGCGGCCGTAGCCGCTTTGTCTGCGGCAGCCTTGCTGCCCGAATCCCTGCCCGCACACGCCGGCTCCGTGACCCAGCCAGGTGAAACGGTTGGTCTGGCTGCCGGCGCGCCGCTGCCGGAAGGCGTATATGCCGTGAATACGGCTGACTATGGCTGCCGCAATACATCCCCCGACAGCACCTGCGTCGGCGTGGATATTCCCGTGCTGGCCTGGGCTACTCCGGTATTCCTGTTCGGCGGGCGGCTACAGCTTCTGACTGCCGTGCCGGTTGTCGGCGTCGGCGTGCAGAACGGAGACTATACTTCCGGTTTTTATAATCCGTTCTTCGCCGCTCAGGTCGCCTGGGATCTGGGGAACGGCTTCGGCTTCAGCTACATGGCCGGGTTCTATCTCGGCGTGAATACGGGGGTGGCCTTCGATTCAACCTCGTTCAACCAGCGTTTTGCCCTCAGCTACACGGCGGATGGCTGGAATCTGACGGCGAACGCCATCTGGGGCATCCAGGCGAACGGCGTGAGCAATACGATCAACCCGAACTTCCTGAACGTCGATCTGACCGCCACCAAGAAATTCGGCAAGTTCGAGATCGGCCCGGTGGCCTATTACTCCACCGACCTGAACAATCCCATCCCATTTTACCAGAAACAGAGCCAGTTCGCGATCGGTGGCCTTGTCGGCTACGATTTTGGTCCTGTGATCCTACAAGCTTATCTCACCACCGACGTCTATGAACAGAACTACGGTGGCAACGATACACGCCTGTGGGGCCGCATCATCGTTCCGCTCTGGAACCCGCCTGCGTCGACCCAGCAGACCGCGCTGCTGCACAAATAGAGCTCGTGAAGCGGCCAGGCCTCCTCACGAGGGAGGTCTGGCCATCAGCGAGGCCGGGCCTCCCATCCAAGGTCGGCGCGGCCGATCCGCCTCCGTGACCCGAGACGCCGACCCCCTTCGTCGCAGAACGGTCGGCGAGCCCTTGCGCGCGGAGGCGGGGTCGTGCCTGTGCCCCACCTGGTCCCGGCGACCTATTTGGGCTCCAGCGTCTTGCCGATGGAGGTGAAGAACGTCTCCGCGTACCAGCGCATCTCGGCTTCGATGTCCGGCTTGCCCGCAAGCTCGCACTGATCGACGAGCCCGCTCACGCGCTCGAACATGTCGGCGATGAAGCCATCCGGGCGGTCCTGCTGCCCGGCGAGCTGGGTGACGATATCGCGCAGGATGTAATGCTGCACCATGGTGTGGGCCTGCGTGGTGCCCACCGCCTTGAGCATCGAGCCGAGCCACTCGGCAAGCTCCGTATCCGAAGCCATTGCAATCGTCCTTTCCCAAAATCCCGCCCGGCGGCGCAATCCTGCCGCCTGAGCCTGATGCCGCGAGACCATCCCGGAGCCGGGTGAGTCGCATCCACCCGGTGCCGTCACACCGCCCGGGAAGATTAGTCTTCACCCGGCTTTAGCGGAACAATCGGGAAAGCGGTGGCGTTGCAGCTCCAGTCAGCGAAGCAGCGACAGGAGCACACAGATGCCGCGCAATGTCCTCTACGGCGTGATCGCGATTCTCGTCGTGGTTGGTGGGGTGTTCGCCTATCAGGCCTATGAGCGCGACCGGAACACCATGCAGATCGAGATCGGCCCCAACGGGGTGAAGGTCGATCCGCCCGGCCGCTGAGCCTGCGGCGGGGAAGGGCGGCGGAGGGTGGTCGGAGCAGCAGGATTTGAACCTGCGACCCTCTGCTCCCAAAGCAGATGCGCTACCAGGCTGCGCTATGCTCCGACATTCCGCCGAACGGCTTCGTTGCTACATTTTCAGGACGGGGGGCGCAAGGGGCGGGGGACACGTTACGAGAACACATGGTGGACGAACGGGGAGGTTCGTGACGCAAAGTCCCGAAGAAGTCCCGGAGGTCATTCCGGCCCGGATCCAGCAGCGCCACGGAGCGTCCGAAGATCACGCTCCGCGTGCAATCGCCTGTTGAGGCCTCGCGGGCGATGGGTTTTCCGAGGTGGAGGTAGAAGTGGCTCCCTGAGCAGGACTCGAACCTGCGACCATTCGATTAACAGTCGAACGCTCTACCAACTGAGCTATCAGGGACCGTGGGTCTCGCGACCGAGGCCGGCGATATAGCAACCACATCGCCGCTTGTGAAGCCGTAACACGCGCTTTTCCGGGGGAAGTTGCCGCACCGGCGCGCAAAGTGGCGCCGGTGCTGGATTTTCAAGCGCGCAGCAAATCGCCTTCCGGACCGGACTCTGCCGTGCCGCTCACGCTGGAGCCGGCATTTTCGCTCTCGTGGGCGAACTGGGCGAAATAGAATCCGTAGTAGCGACCGCGACGGGCGATCAGGTCGTCGTGGGTGCCGCTCTCCACCACGCGGCCGCCCTCGATCACGCAGATGCGGTCGGCACGCACCACGGTTTGAAGACGGTGGGCGATGACGATGGTGGTGCGCTCGTGAGCGAGTTCCGCCAGCGCCTTCTGCACCTCGGCCTCCGATTCGGAATCGAGGGCCGCGGTGGCCTCGTCGAGGAGCAGGATGGGCGCGTTCTTCAGGAAGGCGCGGGCGATGGCGATGCGCTGGCGCTGCCCGCCGGAGAGCTGCGCCCCGTGCTCGCCCACGAACGTGTCGTAGCCGTGCTCGAAGCCCATGATGAAGGGATGGGCATGGGCCGCCTTGGCCGCCGCGACGATCTCCTCCTCCGATGCGCCCGGTCGGCCGAAGCCGATGTTCTCCCGGACGGTGCCCGAGAACAGGTAGACGTCCTGGCTCACCAGGGCCACCGAGGCCCGCACGGAGGTGCGGGAGACGGTGCGGGTGTCCACGCCGTCGATCAGCACGGCGCCGGACTGGGGGTCGTAGAAGCGCTCGATCAGATTGATGATGGTGGTCTTGCCGCCGCCGGACTGGCCGACCAGCGCCGTCGTCCGGCCGGGCTCCGCCACCAGATCGAGGCTGCGCAGCACGTTCTCGCCGGGGCGATAGGCGAACACCACGTCCTTGAACTCCACCCGGCCGCGAGGGCGGGGCAGGGCGCCGACACCGGGGGAGTCGGCGTCGGGGGCGGGCGCGTCCAGCAGATCGAACAGCATGCGCGCGCCCATCACGTGGCTGACCAGCTCCACATGCAGGCGCGACAGCCGCTTGGCGGGCTCATAGGCCAGCAGCAGGGCGGTGAGCACCGAGAAGAACTGGCCCGGCGAACGGCCGAGCTCGATCACATTGTATCCCGCGTAGAGAATCACGCCGCCGATGGCGAGGCCGCCCAGCGTCTCCATCAGGGGGCTGGACTTGGCCTGGGTGCGCACGAGGCGGTTGGCGTTGATCTCCACGTCGTCGATGAACTTGTGGGTGCGCTCCCGCATCACCGGCTCAAGCGTATAGGCCTTCACCGTCCGGATGCCCTGGAACACCTCCATGACGATGGAGGACAGCTTCACGCCCGAGGTGAAGCCGGTGGTGAAGATGGTCTTGGCCTTCTTGATGAGCTTGCGCGTGCCCAGCACCGCCGCCGGCATCACCACGAGGGCGATGATGGCCAGGAAGGGATCCTGCACGAAGGCGACGCCGGCCAGCATCACCAGCGAGAGGAAGTCGCGGCCGATGCTGGTGACGATCAGGTCCAGCGCGCCGCGCGCGCCCGCGGCGCCGGCGGTGAAGCGGGTGGTGATTTCCGCCGTGTGGCGATGGCCGAAATAGGCGGCGTCCTGAAGCATCAGCCGGTCGAAGGCGCGCTTCTGGTTGTCCGCCACCACCCGGTTGCCGATGCGGGCCATGGTGATGCTCTGCCCGTAGGCCGAGGCGCCCTTGATGATGGAAAGCACCATCACGATACCGGACACTGCCCACACCGCCGCAGGGGTGGGATGCACGAAGATGGCGTTGACGGCATCGTTCATCAGATAGGCGAGGCCGGCCGTGCAGGCGGCCATGGTGCCCATGAAGACGAAGGCCAGCACATAGCCCTTCCAGTGCTTGCGGCCATCGGACAGGAGGAGGCGCCGCAGGACGGCATTGGTCTCGTCCGAAGAGGGCGGAGGCCCGTGGCGCTGGGCGGCTTTCGCGTTCATGTACATCTCCGGCGGCGTCCGGATGCGGGACCGCTTCGGTGTCCCCATGAACTGCCAGCAAGAGGCTAAGTCAACTTTCCGGCCCGAGAGCATGCTGCAGCGCAGCGCCGCATATGGGGCAGAAGCTCGGTCATTCCAGGAGCTTCCATTCCGGGAGCTTCGCGGGAACTGGAGGCCACGGAGGGAATCGAACCCCCGTACACGGATTTGCAGTCCGCTGCGTAACCACTCCGCCACGTGGCCTCACGAGCGCGTGTTCTTAAGGCGTTCGCCCAGACCGCGCAAGCACCGGTTCGGATTGTCCCCGTCTTCGCAAACGTGGTGGGTCAGCGCAGGGCGTGCCGCAGGAGCCGGCGGGCGACACTGGTCAACGGCCCGGCGAGCGTCGCCTCGATCAGCGGTCCCACAAGCCTGATCCGCATCTGCACACTTTTCTTCATGTGGGGCGCTACCGTTTTCAGGTCGTCCCAGGCGCGCAGGGCGCGGGCGAAGTCGGCGGCCTTCGAGGCCTGCAGAAACTCGCTGCGCAGGATGCTGGTGAAGCGGGGAGCAATCACATCCCGGCCCCAGAAGAGCCCGAGGCGGGGTTCGTCCGGATGAGCCTCAATGAGCTTGTGGAAATAGATCATCCGCGAGCGCCCCATGCGGGCGCTGAAGGACGTCGATTCCGGATAGATGCGCCACATGGTGACGGACTTGTCGAGATAGCAGCTCTTCACGCCCATGGAGTACAGGCGGACGAACAGGTCGTCGTCCTCGTAGCCGGACAGGCGCTCGTCGAACAGGCCGGCGTCAAGCATGGCCTGCCGGTCCACCAGCGAAGCGCCCGGCAGGATGAACATGTCGTGTTGCAGGCACTGCATCAGGGACCGCTTGGGATGCGGCGTGGGGACCTGATCCAGGCAATGCTCTGTAATGAGACGGCCGTTCCGGTCGATCTGGTCGAGGTTGCCGTAAACCAGACCGAGTCGACGAATCTCGGCGTCGGCGAACGGCTGGTGAAGCGCCGCCAGATGATCCTCGTACCAGATGTCGTCCTGATCCAGCAGCGCGATGTGGGAACACGTGGTCGAGCGAATGGCCAGATTGCGCGCGGACGACTGCCCGCCATTCGGCTTGTGCAGCAGGCGCACGGGATGATGACGCGCGATCTCCTCGACGATGGCGGGGCCCTCGTCGGTGGAGCCGTCGTTGACGACGATCACTTCATCAGCCGGTCGGGTCTGGCCCAGTACGCTGTGGAGCGCCGCTTCAATGAACGGCGCGCCATTATAGAGTGGAATGACCGCAGCAATCCTAATCGACAATCGGCGGCTTCCTCGTCAGCGCTCGCATCGGCGAACCATTGGCCCACCGCCCCTTTTACCCAAGGGAAGAATGTGCGTCGAGGGGGGCAGGTGGTTCCGAGTACCGCATCGGCCGGTTTCGTCGGGTTCAAAGTGCTTTCCAGCACGTCCCGGAAAAGGGGCGCGCCGTCACAAAATGGAATCACCACCGCTGCGGTTGCGGCGAGGCTCCGCACATGACGCAACTTCCAATTGAGCATATAGATCGCAGCGTCCGAAGGTATCGAAAGTGGTAAATGGCGGCCAAAGCACATAAATCTGAGGCGAAATCTCTCCAGCGCGCCGGGCGTTACTAAGTCGCAACATTTTCAGCTATCGACACAAGCGTGGAGTGCCCTATACCGGTACCGCCCAAAGGGCTGTCAAATCGGGGGCTGCCATGAGGATTCTTCACGCCACGTCCATCGCACTGGTGTCCGCCTTCACCCCATGGCTAGCAGGATCGGCATGGGCCCAGTCCTGCCCCGCAGCCTGGAACTCGTCATCGGTCTACACGGCGGGCGCGCAGGCCAGCGAAAACGGCATCATCTACCGCGCCAATTGGTGGACCCAGAATCAGGACCCCGCCACCAACAATGGGGGATCAGGCACCGGGCAGCCGTGGACCCAGTCCGGATCGTGCTCCAGTTGCACCGCTGTGCCGCCGGTCCCCAAGGGCCTTGCCGCGTCCGGCACCACCGGCAACGCGACGACGCTGACATGGACCCCGGTGACGGTCGCGAACTGCACCATATCGGGGTACCAGATCTATATGAATGGCACCCTGACGACGACCTCGTCCGGCGCCAGCGTGACGGTGTCGGGCCTGACGCCGCTCACCTCCTACAGCTTTGCCATTGCAGCGGTGGATTCGGTCGGTGCGTCGGCCAAATCGGCGCCGGTCACCGTCACCACCCTCAGCGGCCCGCCGCCCAGCACGGCCAGCACAGGGACGATCAATTTCCATCTGCTGCTGGGTGTCGGGACCGCCCAGGACTCGCTCACCCTCACGGGTGGGAATTACGACGACCTGATCATGTCGAATATCGTCGCCGGCGTGCTGCTGGGCCACCTCATCGATGAAGGCTTTCCCGGCATCCAGTACAACAAGGATTATCTCTACGGATCGATCTTCGCCCAGCTGCTTCAGGAAAATATCGCGACCCAATACTATAAGTCGAGCAGCGACCTCATTGATCCGAATGCAAACCAGCAGGCGGTCATGGGCGTCGGCCAGGGCGGCCCGTACCAGATCAACAACTATGCCGCCGACATGGTCTCCGGCAGCTATCAGCCCAAGGGCCATTCGCTCATAAATTATGTGGCGATCCAGAAGAACATCGGCTTCACCATGGCCAATGCGGCCACACAATACACCAAGGCGACGCCGGCCTCCTTCAACAACAAATACTATGGCCCGGCCCTGGTGGCGTACTTCCACTACAACGACCTGGTTGCCCTGAACGTCACCGGAAAGGGCGCGGGAGGGTGGACCACCCCGTGGGAGCCGGCCTTCGATACGGCGCTGAAGAACTTCACGACGCTGCCGAACAGCTTCCTCGATGTGATCCTGAACGTCGCCTACAATCAGGGCTTCTACGGACCGCTCGTGTCCCGCTACAGCAATCTCGGCGCCACGGCGACGGCCGCGACCGTGACATCGGTGAACAGCTATAGTTCGGCCTGGGGAAGCTCGGATACCTACGTTCAGTATCCGTATCAGGTTCATTATTACCTGGACCAGCTCTACAACAACCCGGTCCCGACCACGAGTCCGACCCTGAAGACAACGCCCACCAACAGCGTCGTCTTCAACATCAGCGCGCTGGCCAACGTTTTCTCGAGGGTTGCCCAGACCCTGTCCTATTCCAACGGCACCAACCCCGCGCAGTTCTACACCGCAGCGCAGGCGAACGCGGCGTTCTCGTCGGCACTGACCAAGCTCAAGGTCGCAAGCTCGGCCAAGCTTGACCTGAGCAAGGCAACCGCCCGGGCGACCATCTTCTCGGTCATCGACGCGGCGCTTGCCAACCTCGAAGCCGCGAGCGGCATGAAGTTCATCAGCACCACTGACAAGCAACTCTGATGCACGCCGGGAAGGCGGGGGGCGGGTTCTCCCGCAGGCTCCGCCTTCCGCTCAGCTGTTGCCGTAGGGGATGATGCGCGTGGTGTCCTCGCCCTTGTGGAAGGCGATGGCGAGGCGGAAGCTGTGCGCCATCCGCTCGGCATGGGCGATGGCCTGCTGGGCCGCATCGGGTGGCAGCACCTCAAGGGCGGTCGGGCGGAACAGGGCGAGCCAGCGCGCGAATTGCGGTTCGCCCGCATCGCTGCCGAGCGCCAGGTGCGGCGGCAGGGGGCGGCCTTCGTAGCGGCCGGACTTCAGCAGCACCGAGGACCAGAAGTCGCACATCTTGGCGAGATGGACCGGCCAGGCCTCGTCGGCGATGCGACCGCCGAAGATCGGGCCGAGCAGGGCGTCCTTTTGCACGCGCGCATAGAAGGTATGGACCAGACGACGGACCGCTGCTTCGTCGAGCCCCTCGGGCTGCGGTTCCTGCGATGCAGGCGGGGAGGGGGTGTTGGTTGCCGTCATGCGTCGCGCCTCCTCGGCTGCGGCCGGTGCGCGGGTCGATCCGCGCGTTCGTCAGGGTTGAGGACACTCCCGCCGCTGCCGGCCGGGAACCATGCGACTTGCGGCCACATGAGCCCGTCCGCGCAGCCGCCGTTCCCGAGGGGCGCCTTGCAAAAGGGGCGGCAATATGGCTCTTGAGCCCGACGGCACGGGACACGCCTCCGCTGAGCGCCCCGGGCCAAGGGGATGGCCGGAGACGGGAAAATGATCGATTACGTCGAGCTGCGCCGCGGCATGGTGGATAGCCAGGTGCGCACCAACAACGTCACCGACCCGGGCATCGTCGGTGCGATGCTGGAAATCCCCCGCGAGCTTTTCGTTCCGGCTCAGCTCAAGTCGCTCGCTTATATCGACGACGACCTCGCTCTGACCTCCGGCAGCCCGACCCGCTACCTCGTCGAGCCCATGATCCTCGCGCGCCTCATCCAGGAGGCGGACGTGCAGGAGCATGACCATGTGCTCGATATCGGCGGCGGCACCGGCTATTCGGCCGCCGTTCTCTCCCGGCTCGCCCAGCAGGTGGTGGCCGTGGAAGAAGATGCCGGCCTCGCGGCCACAGCCACAGCCACGCTCGCCGAGATCGGCGTCGCCAACGTCGCGGTGATGCAGGGCCCGCTGAACGCGGGATGGAAGGCGGAAGCCCCCTACGACCTCATCCTCCTCAACGGCTCGGTGGACGAGGTGCCGGTCGCCCTGTTCGATCAGGTCAAGGAAGGCGGACGCCTTGTCGCCGTCGTTGGTCACGGCGGGGCGGGCAAGGCCTGCGTGTTTACCAAGGTGGCGGGTTCCGTGAGCGAGCGGGTCGCCTTCAACGCCGCCGTTCCCGCGCTTCCCGGCTTCAAGGCCGCGCCCCGCTTCACTTTCTGACCACTGTGGCGCGTTTGCCGCGGTAGGCCGAAAACGCCGCTTCCATCGAACCGATCGGTTTCGGATCGGGAGCGGGACCGATATCTTACCGAAAAGTTACCGCGCGGCAGAGTCGGTGCGGCGAGTCTGCATGGCCGTGTCGGATCGGGAGATTGGGATGTCGGTTGCAAAGCGCATTCGCCGAAGCGGTGTTGCATGTTTGGCGGGCGTCAGTGTCTTTGCTTTGGCTATGGGTGTCGCGTCTGCCCAGTCGCTGGATCAGGCGCTGGCCATGGCCTACACAAACAACCCCACGCTGAACGCCCAGCGCGCAGGAACCCGCGCCACGGACGAAACCGTGCCGCAGGCTCTGTCCGGCTATCGCCCGACCCTGAACGCCACTGCGCAGGCCGGGCCGGAATTTGCCAAGCAGCAGGCTTCCGGCGTCAAGACGAGCGGGTGGCTCTGGCCGCGCGCGTTCGCGCTCAATGCGGCCTACACGCTGTTCAACGGCTTCGTCACCGCCAACCAGACCCGCAACGCCGAGTCGCAGGTGCGCGGATCGCGCGAGACGCTGCGCAACACCGAGCAGACGGTGATGCTGAATGGCGTCACGGCCTACATGAACGTCATTCAGGCCATCGCCCTTCTGGAACTGCAAAAGCAGAGTCTGGCCGCGTTCCAGCAGGAATTGCGCGCGACGCGCGACCGCTTCAACGTCGGCGAGGTGACCCGTACCGACGTGGCCCAGGCCGAAGCCCGGGTGGCGGATGCGCAGTATCAGGTGAGCCAGGCGGTCGCGAACCTTTCCACAGCCCGCGCGAACTATCGGCAGGTGATCGGCGTCGAGCCGGGCAAGCTCACCACGCCGCGCTCGATTGAGGCCACGCTGCCGGGATCCGTGGACAAGGTGATCTCCACCGGACTCAGCAACCACCCGGCCGTCAAGGCGTCCGAATTCGCCGTGGACGCGGCGATGTTCCAGGTGAAAGTCGCGGAGGGCGGCTTGGCGCCGAACCTTTCGCTTCAGGGCCAGCTCTCCCAGTCCTACGACCAGAACTTCTCGGTCGACTCCCAGTCCGGCGCTGCGGTGACGCTCAATCTCTCGGTGCCGATCTACCAGGGCGGCGTCGAGTACGCGAACATCCGTCAGGCCAAGGAATTGCTGACGCAGGCGCGCATCGAGGTGGACGTGAACCGCGACACCATCCGCGCCCAGGCCGTGCAGTACTGGGGTGCGCTTGAGGCCGCGAAGGCACAGATCCAGGCGGCTCAGGCGTCGGTCGCCGCCAACACGCTCGCCCTTGAGGGCGTCCGTGAGGAATGGCGGGTCGGCCAGCGCACCACCACCGACGTGTTGAACGCCCAGCGCGACCTCACCAACTCGCAGTCGTCCCTGGTCGTCGCCCAGCGCGACCGGGTGGTGGCCGCTTATGCGCTGATCTCCACCATCGGCCGGCTGGATGCCCTGTCGCTGGGTCTGAAGGTGAATTATTACGACCCTCGCGTGCATTACAATCAGGTGCGCGACAGCTGGGCCGGTGTTCGCACGCCTGACGGCAAATAATCCCCAAGACGCCCCTGCAACAGTTGTTGCTGCCAACTGAGGCGGTGCCATACTCCCTCTACAACTGGCGATTCTCTCCGTCGGCTTCCGGGTGCGGATAGTTTCCGCATCCGGAAGTCCGCCGGTTCGTCTTCGGCCGAGGTCGGGACATGGCTGCGAGCCCCAAGGTGCAGGAACCGTCGATGGAAGAAATCCTGGCCTCCATTCGCCGCATCATGGCGGATGACGAGCAGCCGGCGGCGCACGCCGAGGCTGCTCCCCGCCGCGGCGAAAATCCGCCGTCCGGTGATGGGCGCCCCCGTCGTCCGCCGGAGCCCCGCGTGGTGGCGCAGCGGCAGGCGCCGCCCGAGCCGCCGCCCATTCCCCGCCGTCCCGCTCCGCGTGATGCAACGCCGGTTGCCGGTGCCTATGCGGCGGCGCCGCGCCCCGCGTCACGTCCGGCAGCGCCTGTGCGTCCCGCCGGCGAGCGTCCTGCCGCAGATGCGCCCGCAAGGCAGCAACGTCCGTGGCTGGATGAACAGGATGAAGCGGTCTTCGCCGAGGCCGCCGCTGCCCTGCGTCAAGCCCGCCACGAGCCTCCTCCCGCGTCACAGCGCGCAGAACCGCGCCCGGTGCAGCAGCCGACCTATCCCGACCGTCCGGTGGAGGAAATGGAAGATCGCCACGAGCCTGCCGCGGCCCAGCCCCAGCCGCGGCCCCTGCGCCCGCAGCCGGCGTCTTCCGCTTTCGAGGACCATCGTCCGGCGCAGCCTGCCGGCGATGGCCACCCCGCGGAGAGCGTGCACCGTCGCGACCTGCTCTCTGCCAATGCGGATGCTGCGGTGATGGCCGCCTTCCGCAATCTCGGCGACGTTCTGCTGCCGCAGAAGGAGCGCACGGTGGAAGATCTCGTGAAAGAGATTCTGCGCCCCATGCTCAAGGACTGGCTGGACGCCAACCTGCCGACCATCGTCGAGGATCTGGTGCGGGCCGAGATCGAGCGCGTCGCCCGCCGCCAGCGTTAGGCCCGCGGGCCTCGCCACACACCTCTCTTTCCATTCCCGAGCGGCCGGCGTGTTGACGCCGGACCGCGCGTCCGGCTTAAACGCCGGCTGACCCGTTCCGACCACAGCGGACGCGGAGCCGGCCCGGCGCGCTGCGTCGGCGACGGCCGAGCGGCTCCGCGGAGTCCCGTTCATGCTGGAAAAAGTCTTCGATCCCGCCGCCGTTGAAGATCGCATCGCCGATCGCTGGGAAAATGCCGGCGCGTTCCGCTGCGGCCGTCCCGAGCGCAAGGACGCGGAAGGCTTCTCCATCGTCATCCCGCCGCCGAACGTCACCGGCTCCCTGCACATGGGCCACGCGCTCAACAACACGTTGCAGGACGTGCTGGCGCGGTTCGAGCGCATGCGTGGCAAGGACGTGCTCTGGCAACCCGGTACAGACCATGCCGGCATCGCCACCCAGATGGTGGTGGAACGCCAGCTTGCCGCCCAGAAGCTGCCCGGCCGCCGCGACCTCGGCCGTGAGGCCTTCATCGAGAAGGTGTGGGCGTGGAAGGCCGAATCGGGCGGCACCATCGTTAACCAGCTGAAGAAGCTCGGCGCCTCCTGCGACTGGTCGCGCGAGCGCTTCACCATGGACGAGGGGCTGTCCCGCGCCGTCCTCAAGGTGTTCGTGCAGCTCTATCGCGAAGGGCTGATCTACAAGGACAAGCGCCTCGTCAACTGGGACCCCAAGCTCATCACCGCCATCTCGGACCTCGAGGTGCTGCAGGTGGAGGTGAAGGGCAATCTCTGGCACCTGCGCTATCCCATCGAGGGCGAGAAGGACCGCTTCATCGTCGTCGCCACCACGCGTCCCGAGACCATGCTCGGCGACACGGCAGTGGCGGTGCACCCGGATGACGAGCGCTATCGCGACCTCATCGGCAAGCATGTCATCCTGCCACTGATGGGTCGGCGCATCCCGATCGTGGCGGATGAGTATTCCGATCCCGAGAAGGGCTCCGGCGCGGTGAAGATCACCCCGGCGCACGATTTCAACGATTTCGACGTGGGTCGGCGGCACGACCTGCCGATGATCAACGTGCTCGATGCCGAGGCGCGGATCGACCCGCAGGGCATCCAGGACGATTACGCTGAGCGGCCCGAGGCTTATGTGGACCTGCCGGACGCGGCCGGCGTGCTCACCCATCTGGCGGGCATGGACCGCTTCGCCGCGCGCAAGCACATCGTTGAGCTGCTCACCTCGCTGGAGCTGCTGGAGACCATCGAGCCGCACACCCACATGGTGCCCCACGGTGACCGCTCCAACGTGGTCATCGAGCCGTGGCTGACCGACCAGTGGTACGTGGACGCCAAGACCCTCGCCCAGCCGGCGCTGGCGGCGGTGCGGGAGGGGCGCACCACCTTCGTGCCGAAGAACTGGGAAAAGACCTATTTCGAGTGGCTGGAGAACATCCAGCCGTGGTGCATCTCGCGCCAGCTCTGGTGGGGCCACCAAATTCCGGCCTGGTACGACCCGTTCGGCAACGTCTTCGTCGCCGAGGACGAGGATCAGGCTTTCGAGGAGGCGCTGGCCCACAATGTCGGCAACGAGAGCCTTTCGCCCGAGGAGGCGCAGGCGCTGATCGACGACGCGGACAAGCGGGCAGGGTTCCTCACCCGCGACGAGGACGTGCTGGACACGTGGTTCTCGTCCGCCCTGTGGCCCTTCTCCACCATGGGCTGGCCGGACGAGACGGCTGAGCTGAAGAAGTTCTATCCCACCAGCGTGCTGGTGACGGGCTTTGACATCATCTTCTTCTGGGTCGCCCGGATGATGATGATGGGCCTGCACTTCATGGACGGCGAAGTGCCGTTCAAGGACGTCTACATCCACGCCCTCGTCCGCGACGAGAAGGGGGCGAAGATGTCGAAGTCCAAGGGCAACGTCATCGACCCGCTCGACCTCGTGGAGAAATACGGCGCGGACGCCCTGCGCTTCACGCTTGCCGCCATGGCGGCGCAGGGGCGCGACATCAAGCTCGCCACCTCCCGCGTCGAGGGCTATCGCAACTTCGCGACCAAGCTCTGGAATGCGGTGCGGTTCGCCCAGATGAACGGCTGCGTGCGCGCGGACGGGTTCGATCCGGCGAAGGTGGAGGGCACCCTCAACCGCTGGATCATCGGCGAGGCCGCGCGTGCGTCGTCAGAGGTGAGCGAGGCGATCCTCGCCTATCGCTTCAACGAGGCGGCCGGCGCGGTCTACCGCTTCATCTGGAATGTCGTGTGCGACTGGCACCTGGAACTGGCGAAGCCCGTGCTCTCCGGCCCCGATGGCGCGGCCAAGGACGAGACCCGCGCCGCCACCGCCTATGTGCTCGACGTGGCCATGGGCCTGCTGCACCCGTTCATGCCCTTCCTCACCGAGGAATTGTGGTCGGAGACCGGCAAGGAGGGGCCGGCGCGCACCAGCCTGCTCGCGCTGGCGCCGTGGCCGGACCTGACGGGCCTCGAGGCGCCCGACGCCGAGGCCGAGGTGGGCTGGGTGGTGGACCTCATCACCGAGATCCGCTCCGTGCGGGCGGAGATGAACGTGCCGGCCGGCGCCCAGGTGCCCCTCGTGCTGGTTCAGCCCGGCGCGGAGACGACCGCGCGTGTGGCCGCCTGGGACGACGCCATCCGCCGCCTCGCCCGCCTGTCCGACGTTTCGGTGTCCGATCAGGTGCCCGCCAGCTCGGTGCAGATGGTGGTCCGGGGCGAAGTGGTGGCCCTGCCGCTCGCCGGCGTGGTCGACCTCGGCGCGGAGCTCGCCCGCCTGCGCAAGGAAGAGGGCAAGCTCGACCAGGAGGTCGCCCGCATCGACGCCAAGCTCGGCAACGAGAGCTTCGTCGCCCGCGCGCCGGAAGAGGTGGTGGAAGCCGAGCGCGAGAAGCGCGAGGAATACGTCCTGCGCAAGGAGAAGGTCCGGGCTGCCATCAGCCAGCTCTCCGCTGGTGCGTGAGGGCGCGGCTTTCCGACGCGTCAATGGCGAGTGGCCGAGGCGCGGGGGCAAGTGTTGCCGCCGCGCCTCAGTTTTTGCCGACCGTCTTGATCATGGTTAAGACTTGAACTTTCCGGCCGCCTTCTTGCAGGGTCTTGGCGCCTGTTATTGTGACAGAGAAGACACACTCCCGATCCTTTGAACGTGCTGGGTTCCCGTAGGGGCCTTACGCCGCGAACTCGCCACAAAACGACATGAAATCGAACCTCAACGCGCTGCGGTGAGCGTAACCCGGAATGTGTTTCCGGCCGCCGCGCCTGAGGTGGGTCCTGATGGACGGTCGTTGCACATGGCGAGAGGATGCCCCGGCGGGCGGCGCCGGGCTTCGCCCGAAAGGTCGCCTCAGAGGTGCCGCTGCTCGGCCTTTCCTCGGCCCCGATATTGCCGCCGCGTCAGTTCACCTTCCGTCCATCATGAATTCGGTTGCGACACACGGGACATTTCGGGGCGCGATGAACGGGACGGCGAGCGCGTCGCGCCGCCGCCCGCGCCGGGTGCGCGTGCCCGCCGCGATTACCGGCGTGCTCTTCCTCGCCGTGGCCGGTCTTGCGGCCGGACGCGCCCATGCCTTCGACGGCACCGCGCAGACCCTCCAGCCTTACGAGATGCAGCCGCTGACGCCGCCGGCCAACGTGCCGCTGGCGCCGCAGGTTCGCCCCGTGGACGAAGCCTTCCGCACCGGGGCGCAGGCACTCCGCGCCGGCCAGACCGCCAAGGGCATCGACGCTCTCGGCTATGCGGCCGCGCAGGGCCACGCCATGGCCCAGTGGAAGCTCGGCCGCATCTATATGGACGGCGACGGCGTCAAGCGCGACGACGCCAAGGCGTTCGAATATTTCCAGAAGATCGCCAGCAGCCACGCCGAGGACTATCCCGGCACCGCTCAGTCGCGCTTCGTCGCCAATGCCTTCGTGGCGCTGGGCTCCTATTATCTCGTGGGCATCCCCTCTGCCGGGGTGAAGCGCGATCCCTCCCGGGCGCGGGACATGTTCTCCTATGCCGCCTCCTACTTCGGCGACGCGGACGGGCAGTACCAGCTCGGCAAGCTCTATCTTGAAGGCGTCGGCGGCCCCCGCGACGCGCGCAACGCCGGCCGCTGGCTGACGCTCGCTTCTCAGAAGGGCCAGTACGAGGCCCAGGCGACTCTCGGCGTGCTGCTCTTCCGCGGTGACGAGGGCGTGCCCCGCCAGCGGGCCCGTGGCCTGATGTGGCTGACGTTGGCCCGCGATTCCGCCGTTCGTCCTGAGGACAAGTGGGTGGTGAACGCCCACGAGCAGGCTTTCGCCGAGGCGACGCCGGACGAGCGCGAGAAGGCGCTCGGCTATCTGGAAGTGTGGCTGAAGACGGCGAAGCGCTGAGGTCTACGGATCGGAGGGGCGTTCGCCGTCGTAGCGCGGCAATCCTTCTCCGAGATCACGCGCCATGTGCAGCGCCGAGCTGACCCAGATGTGATGGGTCGGCGATACGCGGTCGGGATCGTCCAGCGTACCGATGGTCACGTCCACATCAGCTTCCCGCGCCATGTCGAACACGATGGGGCTGCCGCAATGGCCGCAGAAGCGCCGGGTGACGCCGGGGCTTGATTCGAAGATGGCAGGCTCACCCGAGATGAAGGCGACATCCTCCCGCGCCACGGAAACCCACGGCAGGGCCGCGGAGCCGGAGGCGCGGCGGCACATGGTGCAGTGGCACCAATAGGCGCTTTTCACCCGCTCAAGCCGGTAGCGCAGGCGGCCACACAGGCAGCCACCTTCTAAGCTCGTCGTGTCCCCCGCCATTTTGTCCTCACGCCGCGATGGAGAAGTCGGCCCACACCGGCACATGGTCGGACGGCTTCTCCCAGGCGCGCACATGCTTGTCGACGCCGGTGGCAATCAGCCGGTCGGCCGCCTGCGGCGACAGCAGAAGGTGGTCGATGCGGATGCCGTTGTCCCGCTGCCAGGCGCCGGCCTGGTAATCCCAGAAGGTGAACAGCCGGCCGGCATCGGACGTGGCGCGCAGGGCATCCGTGAAGCCGAGATTGAGCAGGGAGCGGAACGCCTGCCGGGTGCGCGGCAGGAACAGGGCGTCGCCCGTCCAGGCCGCGGGGTCGGCGGCGTCGCGCGGCTCGGGAATCACATTGAAGTCGCCGGCGAGCACCAGCGGCTCCTCCAGCTTCAGCCGGTCGGCGGCGAAGGCGGACAGGCGCTCCATGAAGCCGAGCTTGTAGGGGTATTTCTCGGTCTCCGGCGGGTTGCCGTTGGGCAGATAGATGCAGGCCACCCGCACCACGCCGCCCTTCACCGACACCACCGCCTCGATGAAGCGGGCCTGCTCGTCGCCATCATCGCCGGCGAGGCCGTGGGTCACGTCCTCCAGCGGCAGGCGGGAGAGGAGGGCGACGCCATTGAACCCCTTCTGCCCATGCACGCTCACATTATAGCCCAGCGCCTCGAACGCCTCCTTCGGGAAGGCCTCGGTCTGGCACTTGATCTCCTGGATGCAGACCACGTCCGGCCGGGTCTCGCCCAGCCAGCGGACCGCGTGGTCGAGACGCTGGCGGATGGAATTCACGTTCCAGGTGGCGATGCGCATGGGATGGCGGCTCCTTCGCGGCGGAGGATACGCCGGCCCGGCGGGGAGGCAATGGGGCGGAGCGCCTTACCTATCGCCACACCTCTCACGACCCGCCAAAGGGTTGCGGCAGGGAGCAAAGAGTGGCAGGAACGCCGGATGACAATCTCTGGCGGCCCGGCGGCATGACCTTCGCGTCCATCGAATTCCTGTTCTATTTTTTCCCGCTCTTTCTGGTCGCCTATTTCTCCGCGAAGACCATTACCACGCGGAACTACATCTTTCTGGCCTTCTCGCTCGTCTTCTATTCGGCGGGCTATACGCCGCACATCCTGATCCTTCTCGCTTCCGTCGCGGCCAACTTCTTCCTCGCCAAGGCCATCGAGGTGCGCGAAGGCGCGGCGCGCAAGCGCGTGCTGGCGCTGGGCGTGACGCTGAACCTCCTCCTGCTCGGGGTATTCAAATACACCGGCTTCCTGGCGGAGAACCTCAACGCCCTCATCGAGCCAGCCGGACTGTTGCTGCCGGTGCCGCAGATCTCGCTGCCGCTGGGCATCTCCTTCTATTCGTTCCACGCGATTTCCTACCTCGCGGACATCTACAAGAAGAAGGTCCACGCCAACCGCGATCCGGCGCAGTTCGCTCTCTACATGTGCATGTTCCCGCAGCTGGTCGCCGGCCCGATCGTGCGCTACGCCACCGTGGCGCGGCAGCTCTCGCAGCGGCGGGTCACGCTCGGGCGGTTCTCGGCGGGCGCGCGGCTGTTCGTGATCGGTCTCGCCTGGAAGGTGCTGATCGCCGACGAGGTGGCGCGGCTGGTAGACGGGGTGTTCGACACCACCACCCACCCGACCTTCGTGGAGGCCTGGCTCGGCCTCTATTCCTATACGGTGCAGATCTATTTCGACTTCGCCGGCTATTCCACCATGGCGGTGGGCCTCGGCATTATGGTGGGCTTCGTGCTGCCGCGGAACTTCCGCCTGCCCTACACCGCCCATTCGATCACCGATTTCTGGCGGCGCTGGCATATGAGCCTGTCGGCCTTCCTGCGCGATTACCTCTACATCCCGCTGGGCGGAAACCGGCGCGGAGAGATGCGCACCTACATCAATCTCTCCGTGGTCTTCCTGCTGTGCGGCCTGTGGCACGGGGCAAGCTGGACCTTCGTGATCTGGGGTGCGCACCACGGCGCCTTCCTCATCATCGAGCGCGCCTTCCTCGGTCGCTGGCTGAAGCGGATGCCCGGCGTCGTCAGCCACCTCTACACGGTGCTGGTGGTGATGATCGGCTGGGTCTGGTTCCGCGCCGACAGCCTGCCGGGCGCCATCGACATGTTCCACGGCCTCGCGGGGCTCAACGGCTTCAGCCGTGCCTCCATGGCGCTGGGCTTCGGCCTGACGCCGCTCGCCATCATGGCCCTCGTCGTGGGCGGGCTGATCGGCTTCTTCCGCTGGCCGCGCTGGAAAATCCTGTCGGGGGAGGGGGCCATGGCGCGGGTGGCGGATTTCGCGCTGATCGCGGTGCTGATGCTGGCGAGCGTCGCCTGGGTGGGCGGCACCAACGGCACGCCCTTCCTCTATTACCGGTTCTGAGGAGCGCCCGATGACCCTGCTCTCCCGGCATCGCCGCTATCTGGGCGTCCTCGTCGCCGGCCTGTTCGGCTTCCTGCTGCTGTCGAACCTCATTCCCGACCCGCTCGCGAGCATGCAGTGGCGGGTGAAGGTGGCGCCCGAATGGGAGTTCAGCCGCAAACTGGACCTGTGGTTCCGCAACATCGGCATCTTCATCCAGGACAATTTCGGCTTCCGCGCCACCCTGCCGGTTCTGCGCCGGGAGCTTCGGGCGGAGCTGGACTCCCCCGACAGCAAGCCCTTCTACGCCGGCCGCGACGGCCAGCTGTTCTGGGGCCGGGAGCAGACCCCCGCGCAATCCGCCGGTGCGCTGGTGCGGACGGCCAACGTGGAGCGCTTCGTCGACATGCTCGGCGAGATGCAGCGCATCCTTGCACCCCTCGGCACAAAGATCGTCGTCGCCCTCCCGCCCAACGCCCAGTCGGTGGAAACTGAGGCGCTGCCGCTGTGGAACGATGCGCTCACTTACCCCACGACGGAATACGACCTCGCGCTGGCGGGGCTGAAGGCCCGGGGCGTCACCACCGTGGACCTGCGCCCGGTGCTGAAGGCAAGCCCGGCGCCGCGCTATCTCCTCACCGACACCCATTGGAATGCCCGCTCGAGCATTCTCGCCTTCAATGCGGTGATGGTCGCCGCCGGTCATCCCGACTGGCAGGTGGACCTGGCGCAGGTGGTGGGCCAGCTGGAGCCGGCCGCGCGGGGCGACCTGCTGCGCGCCATGCGCATGCCGCCGGAGGTGAAGGAGGAGGATTTTCGCCTCAACCTGCCGGCCAAGGCGTCAAAGCCGCGCTTCGACCCCGTGCTGCGCAGCCTCAACGAGCACATCGCCTTCAAGTCGGTGGTGCGGGACTATGCGCCGGAGGGGCTCAAGGTCCTGATCATGGGCGATTCCTTCACCGCCCTGGCGTGGCCGCGCCTGTTCGCCAATGCACCGGTGAAGGAGGTGGCCTGGATGCACGCCTCCGCCCGGGTGACGGGCAATTGCGACTTCAGCTTCGACGACGTGAAGCGCTACGCGCCGGACCTCATCATCTATGCCCGCACGGAGCGCTTCTTCCCCTGCTACGGCGACGACTGGCCAAAGGGCTTGCCGCGCCTGTGGCGCAGCGCCGTGCCGCGCAACGTGGCGCCTTAGCGGACCTGCGGCGTTCCAGCCGCGAAGCTGGAACGAGAGCGGATCAGACCGCGAAGCTGGACCCGCAGCCGCACTTGGCGGTGGCCATGGGGTTCGAGATCTTGAAGGCGGAGCCCATGAGGTCGGCCTTGTAGTCGAGCTGGGAGCCCTTGAAATAGTCGAGCGACATGCGATCGACCACGATCTTGGCGCCTTCCTTCTCGATGACGAGGTCATCGTCCGACTGTTCCTGCGTCACATCATACTTGTAGGAAAAGCCGGAACAGCCGCCGCCTTCCACGCTGATGCGCAGGAACGTGCCGGCAGGCTCGGGAGAAAGAATCTGGCAGATGCGGCGCGCGGCCGCGTCGGTCACCGTAAAATCCACTTCCGTCACCGGAGCATCGGCGGGAGCGGTCGTCGGGGCGAGGGAGGTTTCCATGGTATCGACTTTACGAATTGAAGCTGGCAATGGCTTCTAAGGTAAGTCCATCCGCCCCCGATTTAAAGGGCGGGCGGTGCAAAAGGGTTTTGTGCGTCGCCGCAGGTTCTTGTGCCGCGCCGGCCGGAACGGGGGAGGGGCGGTCATGGCGGTGAGCGGCGCAACGCCCCGCGTGGCCTGGGCCTGCGAAGCCGAACGGTCCCGCGGCCGGTTGGTCCCGGAACCCGAGATGCCGCCGCGCAGCCCGTTCCGGCGCGATTGCGACCGCATCATCCATTCCACGGCCTTCCGCCGCCTGAAGCAGAAGACGCAGGTCTTTGTCTTCAACGAGGGCGACCATTACCGCACGCGCCTCACCCACACGCTGGAGGTGGTACAGGTGGCCCGCTCCATCGCCCGTGCGCTGGGGCTGGATGAGGACCTCGCCGAGGCGCTGGCGCTGGCGCACGATCTCGGCCACCCGCCCTTCGCCCATGCCGGCGAGCGGGCGCTGGACGCCTGCATGGCGGGGCAGGGGGGCTTCGACCACAACGCTCAGTCCCTGCGCGTCGTCACCCGCATCGAGGGCCGCTATGCCGCCTTCGACGGCCTCAACCTGACGTGGGAGACGCTGGAGGGCATCGCCAAGCACAATGGTCCGCTGACCGACCGCGAGGGCAACGGCATCGGCCGCTATCGCGACGGGCTGCCCCACGCCATCCGCGTGCATTCGGCCCAGCAGGATCTCGAATTGTGGAGCCACGCCTCTGCGGAGGCGCAGGTCGCCGCCATCTCCGACGACATCGCCTACGACGTGCACGACCTCGATGACGGTCTGCGCGCCCGCATGTTCACGCTGGACGACATCGCCGGCCTGCCGCTGGTGGGCGAGGCGCTGGCCAGCGTGCGCGGGCGCTATCCCGGCCTGGACGTGCCGCGCACGGTGAACGAGGTGCTGAGGCTGGTCATCACCCTGCTCATCGAGGACGTGGTGGCGGAAAGCACCCGCCGCGCACTGGCCGCCGGCGTGGCCTCGGCGGAGGATGTCCGGGCGCTCGGCGCGCCCATCGTCGCCTTCTCGGATGCCATGCGGCAGAAGGAGAAGGCGCTGAAGGGCTTTCTCTTTCCGCGCATGTACCGGCACGAGCGGGTCAACCGCATCATGGCCGAGGCGCAGGGGGTCATCCGCGATCTGTTCGCCTATTTCATCAACCGCCCGAAGGACCTGCCGCCCTCCTGGCAGGACGGTATCGAGACGCTGGAAGGCGAGCGCCTCGCCCGCCGCGTCTGCGACTACATTGCGGGCATGACCGACCGCTACGCCCTCGACCAGCACGCCCGCTTCTTTGACTCGACACCGGACTTGCGTTAGGCGCGCCGGCAACCGAACCCGATTGGACCCCATTCCATGAACGTCTACGCGATCTTCGCCGATCACGTCCGCGAAGCCGTCGCCGCCCTTTCCGCCGAGGGCCTCGTCAAATCCGGTCTCGACCTCGCCCGCGTGGTGGTGGAGCCGCCCCGCGATGCGACCCATGGCGACCTCGCCACCAATGCGGCCATGGTATTGTCCAAGGACGCCGGCCTGAAGCCGCGCGACCTGGCCGAGAAGATCGCGGGCAAGCTCAAGGCGGTGCCAGGCGTGGCGCGGGTGGACGTGGCCGGTCCCGGCTTCATCAACATCGCCCTCGATGCCGCCTTCTGGCCCAAGGTGCTCGCCGCCGCGCTCACAAAGGGCCTCGATTTCGGCCGCTCAAGGCTCGGCGCGGGCGAGAAGGTGAATGTGGAGTACGTCTCCGCCAACCCCACCGGCCCCATGCATGTGGGCCATTGTCGGGGCGCGGTGTTCGGCGACGCCATGGCGCGCCTGCTGGCCTTCGCCGGCTTCGCCGTGACCAAGGAATATTACATCAACGACGCCGGCGCCCAGGTGGACGTGCTCGGCCGCTCCGTCTTCCTGCGCTATCGCGAGGCGGTGACGGGCGAGAAGGCGGACATTCCGGACGGACTCTATCCCGGTGACTACCTCATCGCCGTCGGCCAGCAGCTCGCCGAGATGCACGGCGGCGAGTACATGGCCGCGCCGGAGAGCGAGTGGCTGCCGGTGTTCCGCTCCTTCGCCATCGGCTGCATGATGGAGATGATCCGCGACGACCTCACCGCCCTCGGCATCGAGTTCGACGTGTTCTTCTCCGAGCGCTCGCTGGCCTTCGGCGCGGTGGACAAGGTAGGCGCCACCATCGAGGCGCTGCGCGCGTCTGGCGAGGTCTATGAGGGCCGCCTGCCGCCGCCCAAGGGCGCGCCTATCGAGGATTGGGAGGATCGCGAGCAGACCCTGTTCCGCTCCACCGACTTCGGCGACGACGTGGACCGCCCGCTGAAGAAGTCGGACGGCAGCTACACCTATTTCGCCGGCGACATCGCCTACCACAAGGACAAGGTGGAGCGCGGCTTCCTCAAGATGATCGACGTCTGGGGCGCCGACCATGGCGGCTACGTGAAGCGCATGCAGGCGGCGGTGAAGGCCGTATCGGGCGGCAAGGGCAGCCTCGATGTCGAGCTGATCCAGCTGGTGCGCCTGTTCCGCAATGGCGAGCCGGTGCGTATGTCGAAGCGCGCAGGCTCGTTCGTCACCCTGCGCGAGGTGGTGGACGAGGTGGGCCGCGATGCGGTGCGCTTCATGATGCTGTTCCGAAAGAATGATGCGCCGCTCGACTTCGACCTCGGCAAGGTGATCGAGCAGTCGCGCGAGAATCCCGTCTTCTACGTGCAGTATGCCCACGCCCGGGCCAAATCGATCCTGCGCAATGCAAGCGAGCAGTTCTCCGATCTGCCCGCCGAACCTGCCGCCTTCGCCGGGGCCGCCTTGTCGCGACTCGACGACGAAGGCGAGCTGACGCTGCTGCGGCGCATCGCCTCCTGGCCGCGCCTCGTCGAACAGGCGGCAACGGCGCGCGAGCCGCACCGCATTTCGTTCTTCCTGCATGATCTGGCGAGCGAGTTCCACGCCCAGTGGAACCGGGGAAAAGACTTGCCACATTTACGCTTCATTATCGAGAATGATCGAGATTTGACCTCGGCTCGCCTCGCATTGGTGCATGGCGTTGCCACGGTACTCGCTTCCGGTCTCAAGGTGCTCGGGGTGGAGGCCGTTGACGAGATGAAATAATCGCTCGTCCGGTTGCGGTCCGGCGTATGCTGGCCGAGGTGCGGGCGGGGCTTTGTGGCCGGTTCGCGAAGATCCATTTCGCGAGGATCCGGCCGGGTGGGCGGCGCAACACATCGAGGCGACATGGGCGACGAAAGCAGGTACCGCTACCGGCGTGACGATGCTGCCACGGGAAGCGGCCCCGGCTCCCGGCCGGCGCAGGCCGCCAGTGGCGATCGCGCGGGTGGACGTGATCCCCTCGCCGAGCTTGCTCGGCTCATGGATCACGATCCCTTCGACGATTTCGACGGGCTCCAGCCCGAACAGCAGTCCCGTTCGGGCGCGCCCCAGCAGAGCGCGCCCCAGCAGGCGGCCCCTCGCCCGGCCCCCGCGCAGCGTTATGCGCCACCGGCAGCTCCCGCCCCGGCACAGCGTCTGGCGCCGCCTCAGCCAACGCGCGCTGCACTCCAGCCGCCGCCCCGTCCGGCCGCTGTCGAACCCGATTATGATGAGGACGACGACGCCGAGGCGTGGAACACCGCCCCCTCACGCCAGCCCGCCGTTCCGGCGCGCGCCGCGCCCTCTTATGCGCCGGAGCCCCAGTCCCGCGCCCCGCAGGGCTATGGGCAGTCCGGCTATGCCCAGCCGGCCCCGTCCTACGCCCCGGCGCCCCGCCCGGCGGACCCGCGCGCGGCTGACGTTCGCCTGGGTTACGGCTCGCTCGCCCGCGATGCCGCCGCTGCCCGCGCCGTGCCACCGCAGCAGCCGCCAGCTCAGGGTTATGACGATTACGACGACGACTATGACGACGGCGTAGACGATCCTCGCCAGCCCGATCCTCGCCAGACCGATCCGCGCGCTCGGGCCTCCGGCTACGGGCAGGGTCAGGCCCCGCAGGCGCAGCAGGCTTACGGCCGGGCGGATGCCCAGGGATATCGCCAGGACGCGCGCTCTCAAGATGCCCGGTATCAGGACGCGCGTTACCCGGACGACCGTCGTCCCGCCTCCGGCCAGCCGGCCCACCAGTCGGCGCGCTACGACGACGAGACGGACGAGGCGGGCTACGCCTATTCCGCCGCGCGCCGTGACGAAGACTACGATTACGACGACTACGACGACCGCTACGATCCCGAATATGCCGATGACGGCTACATGCCGCCCCACGGCGATGAGATGTACGAGCCCGAGCCGCGCCGCCGCCGTGGTCGCACGGCGCTTCTGCTCGGCGTCTCGCTGGTGGGTCTCCTGGTCGCGGGTGTTGCCGGCGTGTTCGCCTACAACATGGCTGTGGGCCGCTCCGGCCTGATGTCATCGTCCAGCGCGCCGCCGGTCATCAAGGCAGATTCCGCCCCGGCCAAGACCACGACGCCGGCCACGGCAGACGCCCAGAAATCGATCTATGACCGCGTGGGCGGCCCCGTGACCGCCGGGAACGAGAAGATGGTGCCCCGCGAGGAGCAGCCGGTGGACGTGACGTCTGCCGCCCGCGCCCCGGCGGACAGCGCCCCGGCTGCGACCCAGCAGCCCATGCAGGCGACACAGAACCTCACCGAGCCCAAGCGCGTGCGCACCATGACCGTGCGCGCCGACGGCAGCGTGACGCCCGGCGTGCCCTCCAGCGCTGTCTCGGCCTATGCGCCGAGCCAGAACCCGATCCCGGTGGGGCTGCCGCAGCCCAATCCCGTCACCACCGTGCCCGCCTCCGCCCCTGCGGATGCGACGGCAAGCACGTCTCCCGCGCCCACGGCGGCCGGCACCTACGTAGTGCAGGTGGCTTCCCAGCGGTCCGAGAGCGATGCGCTCGGCTCGTGGAAGGCGCTGCAGGCCAAGTATCCGAACCTGCTCGGCAGCTACAAGGCAACGGTCAAGAAGGCGGACCTTGGCGACAAGGGCATCTATTACCGCGCCCAGGTCGGTCCTTTCGCCGGCCGCGACCAGGCCAACGAACTCTGTCAGTCCCTGCGCGCGCAGGGGGGCGATTGCGTCGTGACCAAGAACTGACGGGCGATCGCCTTTCAGGACAGAAAAGCCGCCTTCGGGCGGCTTTTTCGTTTTCAGGACGCTGCGCTGCGCAGCAGGTCGAGGGCTTCGAGAACCGACAGCCGGCGGACTTCTGCGCGGCCGATCTCGCCGAATCGCTTCTCTCGGTGGACGACCTTGCCGTCGCGGCGGGCACAGGCGAAGTGGACGAGGCCCACGGGCTTGGCCGCCGAGCCTCCGCCCGGCCCGGCCACGCCGGTGATGGCCACCGCCGCATCCACGCCGGCCGTCTTACATGCCCCCTCGGCCATGGCGCGGGCGGTTGCCTCGCTCACGGCGCCGTGGGCGGCAAGGGTCGCTTCGGGCACGCCGATCATCGCCATCTTGGCGGCGTTGGAATAGGTGACGAAGCCGCGGTCCACCACATCCGACGATCCCGGCACCTCGGTGAGGGCGCCGGCCACGAGCCCGCCGGTGCAGGATTCCGCCGTTGCCAGCGTCCAGCCGCGGGCGCGGAAGGCGTCGAGGACGGCGACGGCGCGGGCGTAGGTTTCCTCGTCCATCGTCAGATCTCCTCTCCCGCCGGCAGGCGGATGGTGGCGCTGGCCATGGCGGCGATGCCCTCGCGCCGGCCGGTGAAGCCGAGCTTCTCCGTGGTGGTGGCCTTCACCGAGATGCGGGCGACCGGAACGCCGGTGATGCGCGCGATCTCGGCACGGATGGCATCACGATGGGGCCCGACCTTCGGCGCCTCGCAGATGAGGGTGAGATCGAGATGGGCGATACGCCCGCCGCGCGCCTTCACCTTTTCCACCGCATGGGTGAGGAAGCGGTCGGAGGACGCGCCCTTCCACTGCGGGTCCGAGGGCGGGAAATGCGCACCGATGTCGCCGTCGCAGAGCGCGCCCAGCAGGGCGTCGGTGAGGGCGTGGAGGCCCACGTCGGCATCCGAATGGCCAACCAGCCCGAAACCGTGGGGCACCGCGACACCGCCGAGCATCACGTGGTCGCCGGGACCGAAGGCATGGACGTCGAAGCCGGTGCCGGTGCGCACGTCCGGGAGTTCGGCGAAGGTCGCGGCGGCGCGGGACATGTCTTCGGCTGTGGTCAATTTGATGTTCCCTGTCTCTCCGGCAAAGGTCGCGACCCTGTACCCGGCCCATTCCATCACCGAGGCGTCGTCGGTCAGCGTCGTGACGCCACTGTCCGCCGCCGCCCGATGGGCGGCGACAAGCGGGGCATAGCGAAAGGCCTGGGGCGTCTGCACCGCCCGCAGCACCGCGCGATCCAGCGTCTCCGCCACGACGCCGGTCGCATCGACGCGCTTCACCGTATCGGTCACCGCAAGCACCGGGATCGCGGCATCGCCGTCCCCTGCCGCTGCGATGGCCCGGCTGATGAGATCGGGCGTCGCATAGGGGCGGGCGGCGTCATGCACCAACACGACCGCCGGCGCCTCGACGCCGGCCAGCGCCTCGAGCCCCGCGCGCACCGAGTCCTGACGCGTCGCGCCACCGGAAACCGGTGCCAGAATCTTGGGCAGGCCTTCCGCGGCGTCCGCAAAGAGGCCTGAATCATCGCTATGGATGACCGCAAGCACGGCCGTGACGGCCGGATGCTCGCAAAAAAGGCGCAGCGTGCGGCGCAGCACCGGCTCGCCGCCCATTTGCTGGTACTGCTTCGGCAAAGGCCCGCCCGCGCGGCTTCCGCGCCCGGCAGCCACCACGATCGCCACGCAGTTCGTGGCCGACGTTCCGGTCACGGCCGACCCTCCTTTTTGGGCGAAGGCGGCAGGTCAGGCTGGCAGCGCGAGTAGGGACCGGACATGCTGCGGTGCAGCGGTGCGCACACTGCCCTTGCGTGCCGCGCACATTTGTCTAAGATGTAGGCAGAACACAGCTGGCCTAAATTCTGTGCAAGAGACTGTCCCATTGTCCATTCCGGCGTTGCGCCTCGGCGCCGTGACCCTGCCCAATCCGGTCATCCTCGCCCCCATGGCGGGAATCACCGATGCGCCGGTGCGGCGGATGGCTGTCCGCCATGGCGCGGGGCTCGTCATATCAGAAATGCTGGCCAGCGAGGCGCTTCTCGAGGGGCATCCCGAGATGCTGCTGCGCGCTGAAGGGGAGGGCGTGTCGTTTCATGCCGTCCAGATCGCCGGCAACGATCCGCGACTCATGGGTGAGGCCGCGCGCGTGGCCGAGGCAGCCGGTGCCGGACTCATCGACATCAACATGGGCTGCCCCGCCAAGCGCGTGACCACCGGCGCCGCCGGCGCGGCCCTGCTGCGCGATCTGCCTCTGGCGCGCGCCATCTTCGAGGAGGTGCGCGGGGCGGTCAGCGTTCCGGTCACGGTGAAGACCCGCCTCGGCTGGGACGATGGCTCGCCCACCGCCGTCGCCCTCGCCGAAATGGCGGAGGCGTGCGGGCTTTCCATGGTGACGATCCACGGCCGCACCCGCTGCCAGTTCTACACCGGCCGGGCGGACTGGAGCGCCATCCGGGCGGTCAAGGAAGCCGTATCGATCCCGGTGATCGCCAACGGCGACGTGACGAGCCTTTCCGACGGTCCGGCCATTCTCGCGGCATCCGGAGCCGACGGTCTCATGATCGGCCGGGGCGCGCAGGGCCGGCCCTGGTTTCCGGGCCGGGTGGCGCAGGGGCTCGCCGGCCGCATGGTCGAGGAGGATCCGCCGCTCGATCTGCAGCGGGACATCCTGCTGGAACTCTACGAGGGTTGGCTCTCGCTCTATGGCACCACCCTCGGCGTCCGGCAGGCGCGCAAGCATATCGGCTGGGCGCTCGATGCCGCGGCAACAGGGCAGGGGAATGCACGCGCCGCCTTCGTGGAGCGCTGGCGCAAGGCGCTGCTGGTGCTCGACGAGCCCGGCCGCGTGAAGGCCGGGATCACGGCGGCCTACGACGAACTCATGTGGAGGGCCGCGGCATGACGGCCGAAGCCAGAAAGCAAGACACACGGAAGATGGAAAAAAAGGCCAAGGGCAGTTCGAAGGCCGCGACCAAGGCTGCGGGCAAGGAGGTTGCCAACGAGGCGGCGAAGATGGAGGCGGCGCAGGAAGCCGTCAGCCCGCCCGTTCACCCTGTCGCCAAGGCCGGCAACGCCGAGCCCGGCATGACGCGCGCCATTCTCGATGCCGTGCCGCATCCGCTGTTCACCATCGCCGGCAACGGCCATGTGGTGGAGGCCAATGTGGCGGCTGAAGCCTTCTTCGAGGTCAGCGCCCCGCTTCTGCGCCGGCGACCCCTGACCGAGTTCGTGCCGTTCGGCACGCCGCTCCTCGGCCTCATCGATCAGGTGCGCCAGCGCGGCGCGCCGGTGAATGAATATCGGGTGGACCTCGGCACGCCCCGCAACGGCGGCGAGCGCATCGTGGACATCCACGTGGCGCCGGTGAACGAGCAGCCGGACCATGTGGTGGTGATGCTCCAGGAGCGGACCATCGCCGACAAAATGGACCGCCAGCTTACCCATCGCGGCGCCGCCCGCTCGGTGAGCGCGCTGGCCTCCATGCTGGCCCACGAGATCAAGAACCCGCTCTCCGGCATCCGCGGCGCGGCGCAGCTTCTGGAGCAGTCCGCCGACGACGAGGACCGGGCGCTCACCCGCCTCATCTGCGACGAGGCGGACCGCATCGTGAAGCTGGTGGACCGGATGGAGGTGTTCTCCGACGAGCGCCCGGTGGAGCGCGAGCCGGTGAACATCCATGCGGTTCTGGAGCATGTGCGCACGCTCGCGGCCTCGGGCTTTGCCCGCCATATCCGCTTCGTGGAGGAGTACGACCCCTCCTTGCCGCCGGTGCTCGCCAACCGCGACCAGCTCATCCAGGTGTTCCTGAACCTGGTGAAGAATGCGGCGGAAGCCATCGACAGCGATCAGGATGGCGAGATTCTGCTCTCCACCGCTTTCCGCCCCGGCGTGCGGCTGATGGTGCCGGGCGCCTCCACGCGCGTCAGCCTGCCGCTTGAGTTCTGCGTGCGGGACAACGGCAAGGGCGTGCCGGACGACCTCGTGCCCCACCTATTCGACCCGTTCGTGACCACCAAGCCCACCGGCTCTGGCCTCGGTCTTGCTTTGGTGGCGAAGATCATCGGCGACCACGGCGGCATCGTCGAATGCGACAGCCAGCCCCGCCGCACCACGTTCCGCGTGCTCCTGCCCATGTATCGCGGCAAGAGCCCTGTTCGAGAGGACAATTGAGGTGTCGATGCCATCCGGAAGCATCCTGGTCGCCGACGACGATGCCGCGATCCGCACCGTGCTCAACCAGGCGCTCTCGCGCGCGGGATATGAGGTGCGTTCCTGCGGCAACGCCGCCACGCTATGGCGCTGGGTGAGCCAGGGCGATGGCGATCTCGTCATCACCGACGTGGTGATGCCCGACGAGAACGCCTTCGACCTCCTGCCGCGCATCAAGAAGGCGCGGCCGGATCTGCCGGTCATCGTCATGAGCGCGCAGAACACCTTCATGACCGCCATCCGCGCCTCCGAGCGCGGGGCCTATGAATATCTGCCCAAGCCCTTCGACCTGAAGGAGCTGATCTCCATCGTCGGGCGCGCCTTGTCGGAGCCCAAGAAGGGGGACGGTCACCACCACGCCCCCGAGGAGCAGGACAACATCCCGCTGGTGGGCCGCTCGCCCGCCATGCAGGAGATCTACCGCCTCCTCGCCCGCCTGATGCAGACCGACCTCACCGTGATGATCGCGGGCGAGAGCGGCACCGGCAAGGAACTGGTGGCGCGAGCGCTGCACGATTACGGCAAGCGCCGCACCGGACCGTTCGTCGCCATCAACATGGCGGCCATCCCGCGCGACCTCATCGAATCCGAGCTGTTCGGCCACGAGAAGGGCTCCTTCACCGGCGCCACCACCCGCAATCCCGGGCGCTTCGAGCAGGCGGAGGGCGGCACGCTCTTCCTCGACGAGATTGGCGACATGCCCATGGAGGCGCAGACGCGCCTTCTGCGCGTGCTCCAGCAGGGCGAATACACGACCGTGGGCGGGCGCACGCCCATCAAGACCGACGTGCGCATCATCGCCGCCACCAACAAGGATCTGCGTACGCTGATCCAGCAGGGCCTGTTCCGCGAGGATCTGTTCTTCCGCCTGAACGTGGTGCCCCTGCGCCTGCCGCCCCTGCGCGAGCGCTCGGAGGACGTGCCGGACCTCGTTCGCCACTTCTTCCTGCAGGCGGAGCGGGAAGGCTTGCCCGCCAAGCAGATCGACGCCGCCGCCCTCGACCGCTTGAAGCGCTATCGCTGGCCGGGCAACGTGCGAGAGCTGGAAAACCTGGTCCGCCGCCTGGCCGCGCTCTACCCGCAGGAGGTCATCACCCCCGCCATCATCGAGGCCGAGCTCTCCGAGCCCATGCCGAACATGCTGTCGGAAGAGGGCCCGGTGGACGCGACGCTCGCCGCTTCGGTGGAGCGCCACCTCAACACCTATTTCTCCGGCTTCGGCGAGAACCTGCCCCCGCCTGGGCTCTATCACCGCATCTTGAAGGACGTGGAATATCCGCTCCTCTCCGCTGCGCTCGCCGCCACCCGCGGCAACCAGATCAAGGCGGCGGAACTGCTCGGGCTCAACCGCAACACGTTGCGCAAGAAGATTCGCGATCTCGATATCCAGGTGATCCGCACGTCGCGGTGATCCCCACGTCTTGAGACGACGCACATGCCCCGCGGGTGTCCCATCCGCGGGGTTTATTGACGGCCACGATATGTCCGAGTGAATATAGCTCATTCGCTTGTTCATTTCGGAGCCTTGCCATGCGCGCCCGCATTTGCGCCGTTGTTTTTCTTTGCCTTTCCGCCGCAACGTCCCGCGCCGAGGATATCCGCCTCGTCGCGGCGGGCAGCCTCACCGGCGCTTTCAACGCGATGATCTCGGACTATGGCCGGAGCCACCCGAGGGATCACGTCTCCACCAAATGGGGCCCGTCCGGGGTGCTCAGGACCGAGCTGGAAAACGGCGGCGCCTTCGACATCTTCGCGTCCGCCGCTCTGCCCCACGCGCAGGCGCTGACGGACAAGGGCCTTGCCAGCGACAGTGTCCTGTTCGCCCGCAACGCATTGTGCGCCATCGCTCTGGCCGATGGCCCGGCGCTCGCGTCCGACACGCTGGTGGAGACCCTGCTGAAGCCGGACATCCGCCTCGCCACCTCGACCCCCAAGGCCGATCCGGGCGGTGACTATACGTGGGAGCTGTTCGCGCTGATCGACAAACAGCACCCGGGCGCGTTCGCCACGTTGAGCGGAAAGGCCCAGCAGGTATTCGGCGGCGCGGCCACGACCGGACCGCTCAACGGCCGCCACCGGCTGGCCGTGGCCCTCGGCGACAAAAGCGCGGACGTGGCGATCTACTACTGCTCAGGCACTCAGGAGATGAGCAAGACGGAACCCGGCAGGTACAAGGTGGTGGCGCTGCCGCGCGACCTCGCGGTCGGGCCGGAATATGGGCTGACGCTCGCCAACACGGCATCTCTAGCGGCGGCCGACTTCGCCATGTACATCCTCTCCCCGTCCGGCCAGAAGACCCTGTCGGATTTTGGCTTCATTCCGGTCACGTTGCCAGCCGCGCGCTGATTCGATCGCGGCCGGGCGCCGCCCTCCCGCAGGGGACGGACTCTTGCGGGGCCTCATCTTTCGGATGGACAGAAAGGGCCGGGTCGTTCGTTGACCCGGCTACCTGCGTTTTGCTCCCTCACCGCAAATACGGTGGAAGGGGGATGCGTCTGTCACATTTTTGCACCAGTGTCGTTCCACTGCATCACTCTGGACTGCGCGAGTCGTCGCGCGGCCGGTAGCGTTGGGACGGTCAGGCACACATGAGCGATGAGCCGGTCAGGTACGCCGCAAGAGACGTGAGGCCGCGGCGCAGTCTGTTCGCCCGCATGTTCGCGCCCGTCGTGGTGGTGCTGTCGCTGGCTCTGGCGGTGGCGACCTTCGCCATCATCATGGGCCTCACTTCCATCGTGCCGACGCCGACGGTGACGCTTGAGGCCTTGGCGGCATCTGCAATCGCCGCGGTCGCGCTGCTCGCCATCATCGGCCGGGAAGTCTGGCGCATCTGGCAGGCGCGGGCCCGCGGCCGAGCCGCCTCGCGGCTCCATGTGCGCATCATCGGCCTGTTCGCCATTGTCGCCGTGGTGCCGGCGGTCGTGGTGGCGCTGGTGGCAAGCTTCACCCTGGACCGGACCCTCGACCGCTATTTCTCCGAGCGCACGCAGGAGATTGTCGGCTCGGCCTCCTCGGTGGCGCAGACCTATGTGCGCGAGCATGCGCTCTCCATCCGCGGCGACGCGCTGGCCATGGCCAACGACCTGTCGCAGCAGAAGGCCCTCTACGACACGGACATCGAAAAGTTCCGCCAGGTGCTGACGGCCCAGGCGGCCCTGCGCAATGTGCCGGGCGCCCAGATCATCCACCGCGACCTCTCCGTGGTGGAGCGGGCGAACCTGCGCACCGGCCGGGAATACCTCGTCCCCGCCAACATCGCCATCAACGAGGCCACGGCCGAGCAGCCCATCATCTATGTGGATGCCGACTATGTGGGCGCCGTGGTGCCGCTCACCGGCTTCGACGATCTCTTCCTCTACGTGGCCCGCCCCATCGATCCGCGCGTGCTGGGCTACCTGAAGGTGACGAGCGACACGCTCGCGGACTACCGTGCGCTGGAGCAGAGGCGGTTCAGCGTCCAGCTCGCCTTTGCCGCCATGTATTCGATCGTCACGCTGATCGTGCTCCTGTCGGCGGTGTGGCTGGGCGTGACCTTCTCCAAATGGCTGGTCGCGCCCATCCGCCGGCTGATGTGGGCGGCGGATCGCGTGGCCAAGGGCAATCTCGACATCCAGGTGCCGGTGAACCGTGCGGAAGGCGACCTCGCCACCCTCGGCGAGACCTTCAACAAGATGACCGGCGAGCTGAAGACCCAGCGCAACGCCCTGGTCAGCGCCCGCGACCAGATGGACAGCCGCCGCCGCTTCACCGAGGCCGTGCTGTCAGGCGTCGGCGCGGGCGTGATCGGCCTTGATGCTGAGGCGCGCGTCACCATCCTCAACCTCTCCGCCGAACGCCTTCTCGGTGTCACCGAGGCCGAGGGCCTCGGCCGCCCGCTCGCCGAGGTGGTGCCGGAGACGGCCTCACTGCTGGAGGAGGCGCGGGGCGCCGGGCAGCGGGCGGTGCAGGGCAACATCACGGTCCAGCGCGACGGTCGCGAGCGCATCTTCGCCATGCGCGTCACCACCGAGCAGTCGGGAGCCGAGGCGCACGGCTGGGTGGTGACGCTCGACGACATCACCGCCCTCATCACCGCCCAGCGCACCTCGGCATGGGCGGACGTGGCGCGGCGCATCGCCCACGAGATCAAGAACCCGCTCACGCCCATCCAGCTGTCCGCCGAGCGGCTGAAGCGCAAGTACGGCCGCCACATCACCCAGGATCGCGATGTGTTCGACCAGTGCACCGACACCATCATCCGGCAGGTGGGCGACATCGGCCGCATGGTGGATGAGTTCTCCTCCTTCGCCCGCATGCCCAAGCCCGTGGTGGATGCGCAGGATCTCGCCGAGACGGTCCGGCAGGCGGTGTTCCTCATGCGCGTCGGACACCCCGACGTCACCTTCGAGGCCGAGCTGCCGGCCGCACAGCCGGCCCGTTTCGATCGCCGGCTCATCAGCCAGGCACTCACCAACATTCTCAAGAACGCTGCGGAAGCCATCGAGGCTGTCCCGGACGCCGATCGCGGCAAGGGCCGCATCCGCGTCCGCGTCTCCGCGACGGGGGAGGATCTCCTGATCGACGTCATCGACAACGGCGCGGGCCTACCGCGCGAAAAACGCAGCCGCCTGCTGGAGCCTTATGTGACCACGCGCGAGAAGGGGACGGGGCTCGGCCTCGCCATCGTCGGCAAGATCATGGAAGAGCATGGCGGCGGTATTGAACTCAACGATTCGCCCGAGGGTCGCGGCGCCTGGATCAGGCTCCGGATGCGGGCGGATGGTCTACCACCGGCCGGCGCGGGCGGGGCGCAACCGGTCCCTCAAGCAGGGAGGGCCTGATCCATGGCCATGGACATCCTCATCGTCGACGACGAGGCCGACATCGGCGAGCTGGTTGCCGGCATTCTGGAGGACGAGGGCTATTCCGCCCGCACCGCCCGGGATGCCGACGGCGCGCTCGGTGCCATCGCATCGCGGCGGCCGAATCTCGTGTTCCTCGACATCTGGCTGCAGGGCAGCCGCCTCGATGGCCTGGAACTGCTCAACGAGATCAAGTCTCAGCATCCGGACCTGCCGGTGGTGATGATCTCCGGCCACGGCAACATCGAGACCGCGGTCGCCGCCATCAAGCGCGGTGCCTACGACTTCATCGAGAAGCCGTTCAATGCCGACCGGCTGGTGATGGTCACAGAGCGGGCGCTGGAGACCCTGCGTCTCAAGCGCGAGCTGAAGGAGCTGAAGCAGCTCACGCCGCACGGGCGCATCCTCGTCGGCCGCTCCAGCGCCATCCAGCAGCTCAAGGGCACCATCGAACGGGTCGGCCCTACCAACAGCCGCATCCTCATTGTCGGCCCCTCCGGCTCGGGCAAGGAACTCACCGCGCGGCTCGTTCACAGCGTCTCCGGGCGCGCGCAGGGGCCGTTCGTGGTGCTGAATTCCGCGGCCATGACGCCGGAGCGGCTGGAGTTCGAGCTGTTCGGCGTCGCGGACGGGGAGGGCAGGGAGCAGAAGCGCGGGGCGCTCGAAGAGGCGCACGGCGGCACGCTCTTCCTCGACGAGATCGCCGACATGCCGCGGGAGACGCAGAACCGCGTGCTGCGGGTGCTCGTGGAACAGACCTTCACCCGCGTCGGCTCCAACGACAAGGTGACGGTGGACGTGCGCATCATCTCCTCCACCGGGCGCAACCTGGAGGAGGAGATCGCCAAGGGCCGTTTCCGCGAGGATCTCTACCACCGCCTCTCGGTGGTGCCGATCCGCGTGCCGCCGCTCGCCGAGCGGCGCGAGGACATTCCCGATCTCGTGGACTTCTTCCTCGACAGCATCTCCCAGACCACCGGTCTGCCGCGCCGGCCCATCGGCGAGGACGCCATGGCGGTGCTGCAATCCCACGACTGGCCGGGCAACGTGCGCCAGCTGCGCAACAATGTGGAGCGCCTGCTCATTCTCGCCGGCGGCGATCCGGAGGCGACCATCACCGCCGCCATGCTGCCGCCGGACGTGGGCGCGCTGGTGCCGACCCTGCCCAACGGCAATGGCGGCGAGCATCTGATGGGCCTACCGCTGCGTGAGGCGCGCGAGGTGTTCGAGCGCGAATATCTCGCCGCCCAGATCAACCGCTTCGGCGGCAACATCTCGCGCACCGCCGAATTCGTCGGCATGGAGCGCTCGGCCCTTCATCGAAAGCTTAAGGCTCTCGGCGTAGGGTGAAGGGCCCCGGACGTGACCGGGGCGGGTTGACGGGGTGCCCGAAAAGGGGGCTGCATCGGTGCGTTCTGTCCGCTGACCTGCGGGGGCCGAACGCCGGGGGGAGGGTTCATGAAGGTCGTGATCTGCGGCGCGGGCCAGGTGGGGTTCGGCATCGCCGAGCGCCTCGCCGGTGAGCAGAACGACGTGTCCATCATCGACACGTCCCCGCGCCGCATCCAGATGGTGACGGAACAGCTCGACGTGCGCGGCGTGGTGGGGCAGGGGTCCCATCCGGACGTGCTCGCCCGCGCGGGCATCGAGCAGGCGGACATGCTCATCGCCGTGACCCTCCACGACGAGGTGAACATGGTGGCCTGCCAGGTGGGCCACGCCCTGTTCAACGTGCCGACCAAGCTCGCCCGCATCCGCGCCCAGACCTATCTCGCCTCCGAATGGCGCGACCTGTTCTCCCGCGACCAGCTGCCCATCGACGTCATCATCTCTCCCGAGGTGGAGGTGGGCGAGATGGTGCTGCGCCGCCTTTCCCTGCCCGGCGCCTCCGACACGGTGAGTTTCGCTGACGGCGCGGTGGTGATCGTCGGCGTTTCCTGCACCGAGGACTGCCCGGTGGTGGACACGCCGCTGAAGCAGCTGACCGAGCTTTTCCCGGACATCCAGGCGACCATCGTCGCGGTGAGCCGGGCCGGGCGCACTTTCGTGCCCCGCTCCAACGACCAGATTCTCACCGGCGATCTCGTCTATTTCGTCGCGCAGGCCGACCATGTGCAGCGCACGCTCTCCCTGTTCGGGCACGACGAGGTGCCGGCCCAGCGCATCGTCATCGCTGGCGGTGGCAACATCGGCTACTACGTCGCGACCGAGCTGGAGAAGCGCAACGCCGCCGCCCGCGTGAAGCTGATCGAGGCCTCCCGCGAGCGCTCGCAGACCATCGCCGAAGAACTGCGCCGCACCGTCGTGCTCAATGGCGACGCGCTGGAACGCGCCATTCTCGACGAGGCGGGGGTGGGGGAGGCGGACACCATGATCGCCCTCACCAACGACGACCGGATCAACATCCTCTCCTGCCTTCTTTCCAAGCAGGTGGGGGCGAAGCGCATTCTCGCGCTGCTGAACGAGCAGGGCTACGCCACCTTCGCCCGCGGCCTCGGCATCGACGCCCATGTGAACCCGCGCCAGATCACGGTTTCCAAGGTGCTCCAGCATGTGCGGCGCGGCCGCATCCGCGGCGTCCATGCGCTGCTCGACGGCTCGGGCGAGATGATCGAGGCGGAAGCGCTGGAAACGTCGCCGCTGGTGGGCAAGCCGCTGCGCGATCTCAGCCTGCTGGACGGGCTGCGCATCGGCGCCGTGGTGCGCAACGGGCAGGTGCTGCTGCCGCGCGGCGATTTCGTCGTGCGCGCCCACGACCGGGTGGTGCTGTTCGCCCTCGCCGATCGCATCAAGCGCGTGGAGCAGCTGTTCCGCGTGGCGCTCGAATTCTTCTGACCCGATCCCGGGACGCGAAATCCTATGGCCAACGCCGCCCGCCCGCTTGCCGCCGGCATCGCCGCCATCGGGGCGCTCGCGCTCCTGCCGATGGCGGTCGCCGCGCGCTCCGGCACGGGCCCCGTGGCGGTGTGGCTCGCCACGTCCGGCTTCTGCCTGTTCCTCGCCGGCCTGCTGCGCTTCACCACCCATGGGCTCGAGACCCGGCTGACGCGGACGGGTGCCGTGGCGCTGGTGGCCTGCATGTGGCTTGTGCTGCCGCTGATGGCGACGCCGGCGGTCGCCATCGTCTCCGGCCTGTCGCCGCTTCAGGCCTGGTTCGAGGCGCTTTCCGCCTTCACCGCGACCGGTCTCACTGCGCTCCATCAGGGACCGGCGAGCCTCTATGTCTTCCTCGGACTGCTGCAATGGGCGGGCGGTCTCTTGACCGTGGTCACGGCGGTCGCCGTGCTGGCGCCGGCGGGCCTCGGCGGATTGCCGGACCGCACGCCGCGCGGCGGCACCGCGCTCGACGTGGTGGATCTGGTGAAGGTCCTGCGCGAGATCAGCCCCGCCTATCTGGCGGCGACCGCGCTGGCGATGATCGTCCTGCTCGCGTCCGGCGAGACCCTGTATGTGGCCTTCACGTTGGCCACCGCCGTCGTCTCCGCCGGCGCCCATCTGCCGCCGGAGGCCCAGCTGGCGCTGGCGCTCGATGAGACGCCCAAGTGGCTGCTGCTGCCCTTCCTCATCTTCAGCGCCACCAGCGTGCGCTGGCACCGGGCACTGATCACCCGCCGCCTCAATGCCGCGCCGGAGCAGGTGGAAAGCCTCGTCATCATCGGCTGGTGGGCGGTGCTCGGCATCATCCTCGGCGCCCTGCTGTTCCGGACGGACGAGATGTCGTCGCTCGATGCGGTGCGTGACGGCCTGTTCACCGCCGCCTCATTGATCTCGACCAGCGGCATCGGCCCGCATGAAGGCACCTATGCCAACCTGCCGCTCGGCCTCGTCATCCTCGTGGTTCTACTGGGCGGCGGCGCGCTCTCGGTGGCGGGCGGGCTGAAGATGCTGCGGCTGCGCGCCATCCTGCTGCGCACGCGGGGCGATCTCCTGCGCCTCGTCTATCCCCACATCGTCCTGCCCTCGGCGCTGGAGGGCGGTGTCGGTTCCGCCATGCGGGGCGTCTGGGCGGGGGCGGCGAGCCTCGCTTTCCTGTACGGCCTGTGCGTGATCGCGCTCAGCCCCGGCCTGCCCTCGCTCGATGCGGCACTGGCGGCAGCGGCGGCGGTCGTCACCAATACCGGCCCGGTCTACGACGCCGCGGGCGGCGGCTGGCCGGCCATCTCCTCCCTGCCCTGGGGCTCGGTGCTGGTCGCCGGCATCGGCATGGTCGCGGGGCGGCTGGAGATCATCGGGCTTTTCGTCTTCATCCATCTCGCCATCTGGCGCACCTGAGGGCCGACGCAGTCATGTCGCGCATCGCCTACGTCAACGGACGCTATCTCCCCCATCGCGACGCCAGCGTGCATGTGGAGGATCGCGGCTATCAGTTCGCCGACGGCGTCTATGAAGTCTGCGAGGTGCTCGGCGGCCGCCTGGTGGACGAACGCCGCCATCTCGACCGGCTCGATCGCTCCCTGCGTGAGCTGTTCATTGCAGCGCCCATGTCACGGGCGGCGCTGTCCGCAGTGCTCAGGGAAGTGGTGCGCCGCAACCACGTGCGCAACGGCATGGTCTACCTGCAGGTGTCCCGGGGCGTCGCGCGTCGCGACCACGCCTTTCCTGCGCCGGATACCGCCCCCTCCATTGTCGTGACCGCGCGCCGCACCGACCGGGAGGCGCAGGAGGCGCTGGCGCGCAAGGGCGTCGCCGTCATCACCGTGCCGGAGAATCGTTGGCCGCGGGTCGACATCAAGAGCGTCTCCCTGCTGCCCAACGTGCTGGCCAAGCAGTTGGCGAAGGAGGCCGGCGCGCGCGAGGCGTGGTTCGTCGATGCCGACGGCTATGTGACCGAAGGCGCCTCCACCAACGCCTGGATCGTGACCGCCGGCCGCACCATCGTCACGCGCCCCGCAGACAGCGGCATCCTCAGGGGAATCACCCGCACCGTGGCATTCGAGGTGGCGGCGAACCTCGGCTATACCGTTGAGGAACGGCCATTCACGGTTGCGGAGGCCCACGCAGCGGACGAGGCGTTCATCTCGGCCGCGACCACGGTCATCATGCCGGTCGTGATGATCGATGGCACCGCGGTGGGATCAGGTGTCCCCGGCCCTGTCGCCAAGGCTTTGCGATTGAAATTCCACGATTTTTCGGAAGTCGCCTGAGTTTGTCCCAGACCGGATCATGTTGCGGAGCAAAATAATATTGCGCCGCCATCGGGCTGTGCCATTCTAGCAGCCCAACTCTCACGGGGGTGTACACTCCAGACGTGCGCTTGCCCGTGGGCCTCAACGCCGAAACAATGGATACGAAAATGGCGGCGGAACGGACACAAAATCTCCAAGACACTTTTCTCAATCACGTCCGCAAGAACAAGACTCCCCTCACGATTTTCCTGGTGAACGGGGTGAAATTGCAGGGCGTCGTTACCTGGTTCGATAATTTCTGCGTGCTCCTGCGCCGGGACGGGCATTCCCAGCTGGTTTACAAGCACGCCATTTCCACCATCATGCCGGGTCACCCGGTTCAGTTGTTCGATCCCACGGACGATGGGGGAGAAAAGGCTTAAGCGTGCAGCATCAAAGCGGGAAGAAGGCGGGCGGACGTTCAAAGTCCAAGGCAGATACCTCGAAGACGGCAACGTCCAAGCTCGCAGGCCGCAAGGTTGAAGGTGCAATTGACGTCGGGGAGGATATTCCGGTCCCCGGCGAGCATGAGGCGCTGCTGCCCGAATCCGGGATGGATTCCGAAAGCCCCACCCACGACACGACGCACGAGCCCACGCGCGGCGGTATCGACCGTCGCGCGCCGGCCGTGCGCTGTGCTGTCGTCACGCCCGTCGTCAGCCGGCGGGGCAGGGGAGGCGCGCCGGAACGGCGCAGCCCCGAGGCGCGGCTCGACGAGGCTGTGGGCCTTGCAGCCGCCATCGAGCTGAACGTCGTCTTCTCCGGCCTCGTGTCGCTGTCCGAGATCCGCCCCGCAACCTATCTCGGTACCGGCAAGGTGGAAGAGCTGGCGGCGATCGTGGAGGCCGAGCATGTGGATCTCGTCTTCTTCGACGCCGCTCTGTCTCCCGTGCAGCAGCGCAATCTGGAGAAGGCCTGGTCCACCAAGGTGGTGGACCGCACCGCGTTGATTCTCGAAATCTTCGGCATGCGCGCCCGGACCAAGGAAGGCGCGTTGCAGGTGGAACTGGCCCACCTCAATTACCAGCGTTCCCGGCTGGTGCGTTCCTGGACCCATCTGGAACGCCAGCGCGGCGGCTTCGGCTTCCTCGGCGGCCCCGGCGAGACGCAGATCGAGGCCGACCGCCGTCTCATCGGCGATCGTATCATCCGCATCGAGAAGGAACTGGAGCAGGTGAAGCGCACGCGCGGCCTGCACCGGGCGAGCCGCAAGCGCGTGCCGTATCCCATCGTTGCGCTGGTGGGCTACACCAATGCCGGCAAATCCACGCTGTTCAACCGGCTGACCCGCGCCGAGGTGATGGCCAAGGACCTGCTGTTCGCCACCCTCGACCCGACCCTTCGGGCGGTGGACCTGCCGCACGGCACCCGCATCATCCTCTCCGACACGGTGGGCTTCATCTCCGAACTGCCGACCCAGCTCGTCGCCGCCTTCCGGGCCACGCTGGAAGAGGTGCTGGAGGCGGACCTCATCCTCCATGTCCGCGACATCTCCCACCCCGATACCGAGGCGCAGGCGGCGGATGTGGCCGACGTGCTCGAAGACCTCGGCGTGGAGGTGAAGGACGGCGGCCGCGTCATCGAGGTTTGGAACAAGATCGACCGGCTTTCTCCCGAGGCCCGCGAGCAGGTGCAGAACCAGACCTTGCGTGCGGGGGCCGAGGCGCCCGTTGCCGTCTCGGCCCTGACCGGGGAGGGGACGGACGATCTGCTGGGCGTCATCGAGCGTCGCATCACCTCCGGGCGCGTGACGCTTTCGGTCATCCTTGCGGCGGAGGACGGCGAGGGGCTCGGCTGGCTGTATCGCCATGGCGAGGTACTGGAGCGCACCACCGGCGAGGACGGTGTGCTGCAGGTGGCCCTGCGCATCCCGCCGGAGCGCGCCGGCCTTGTCGCCCGCCGCTTCGGGGCGCGACGGGTCCACACCATGTAGGCGGCGTGCGGGCGGCTATTCGGCCGCGCGCTCGCTCTGCTTCTCCAGCCGCTTGGCGTCCTGCCAGAGGGCTTCCATCTCGTCGAGGCTGGCATCGTTGGGCCGGCGGCCATCCGCCGCGAGCTGCGTCTCCACGTGGTCGAAGCGCCGGGTGAACTTCTCGTTGGTGCCGCGCAGCGCCGTCTCGGGATCGACGTCCGCATGGCGGGCGAGGTTCACCACGGCAAACAGCAGGTCGCCGATCTCGTCGCGGATGGCCTCCGTGCCGCCGGCGTCGAGGGCCTGCGAGACTTCCTCGGTCTCCTCGCGGATCTTGGCCAGCACCTGCCGCGCATCATTCCAGTCGAAGCCCACGCGGCTGGCTTTCTCCTGAAGCTTCAGGGCGCGGGTGAGGGCAGGGAGGGGCAGGGCGACGCCCGAGAGGGTGCCCTTTCCGCCCTCCTCCGGCGCCAGCCCGGCAGCGGCGCGGGCGGCGGCGCGCTCGGCCTTCTCCTGTGCCTTGATCTCGGCCCACATCCCCTTCACCGCTTCCGGCGACAGATCGCGCGCGTCGCCGAACACATGGGGGTGCCGCCGCACCAGCTTGGTGGTGATGGCCTCCACCACATCAGGGAAGGCGAAGGCGCCTTCCTCCTCCGCCAGGCGGGCGTGGAACACCACCTGCAGCAGCAGGTCGCCCAGCTCTTCCTTCAGGTCCGGCAAGTCGGCGCGGGCGATGGCATCCGCCACCTCATAGGCCTCTTCCAGCGTGTACGGCGCGATGGTCGCGAAGGTCTGCTCCAGATCCCACGGGCAACCGGTGCCCGGCGTGCGCAGGGCCGCCATGATCTCGATGAGGCGCGCAATATCGCGGGAGGGCTGCATGGGGGGCTCCGGAGGGATGGGACACCATCCTAATGCGCGGGCACGCCGCGCGCGACTGCGCCCGATGCCGCCTTTGAGCCCAGGGCTGCGACGCCTATGCTGTCGGCGTCCAACGGATTCCCGCCCATGATCGAAATCGCGCCCGCCGGCCCCATCGACGACGACATCCGGCCCGGCGAGACGAGCGTCGCGCTGCCGGAGCGCTTCGACGCGGGGCTCTATTTCATCGGCCGCATCCGCACGCCGTGGACGGTGCGCGGGACCTGTCCGCGCCGCGGCGATCCGGAGGAGGGGCCGGTCTGCACGCTGGAGATCGATCCGCGCTGGGCGGACGCGCTGACGGGCGTCGTCGACTGCCCGCGCCTTCAGGTGCTCTACTGGATGGACCGGGCCCGGCGCGATCTCGTGCTCCAAAGCCCGCGCGACGGCGGCACCCGCGGCACCTTCGCACTGCGCTCGCCGGTGCGGCCGAACCCCATCGCGTCCTCGGTCGTCACGCTCGTGGGCGTGGAGGGGCTCAAGGTGATGGTGCGCGGCCTGGACTGCCTAGACGGCACGCCGCTGGTCGACCTGAAGGTGCAGCACGCGTGAGGCTGGGCGATCGCGTCTCCCCCGAAAACAATAATCGCAGAAGAGATATTATGGAATTTAAAGAGCGAGGGGCAACCTTCGCTGCGCCGGGCGCCACGGTTCGGTACCGCCGAAATTCACAATTTTATCCATCCAAGACAACGACTTAAGTGAGATTTTAAAAGCAAAATCAGAATCACCTGAGCTGCTAGCCTGCCGCCCCAGTCCGCTCGTGGACGGTCGCACCGGATCGGATGCCTGACGTGAACTGCATGCCGTCATAGGCAGGAATCACCCCCTCCGGTAGGCGCGCCGCCAGGGTGGAATAATCAAGGTCCGTGTGCAGGTTGGTCAGGATCGCGAGATTGGGCTTGAGCAGCGCCACGTGGTCCAGCGCTTCCTGAAGCGTGAAATGCGAGGGGTGCGGCGCCTCCCGCAGGGCGTCGATGATCCAGACGTCGAGATTGTGCAGATGCATCAGGCTGTTTTCGGGAAACCCATTCACGTCGCTTGAATAGGCCACGCCGCCAAACCGGAAGCCGAAGGCGTCGATGTCGCCGTGCCGCTGGCGGAACGGCAGCGCCGCGATCGGGCCGCCCGCGCCATCGATGACGATCTCGCGGCCTTCCCGATACCGATGGTCGTTCAGGATCGGCGGATAGGCGCTGCCTGGGGGCGTGGCGAAGCAATAGCCGAAGCGCTGATGCAGGATGCGGGCGGTATCTTCGTCCGCATAGATGTCGACCCGCTTGCGGTTGTGAATGGCCAGCGGCCGCAGATCATCGATCCCGTGGGTGTGGTCGGCGTGCTCGTGGGTGAACAGCACGGCGTCCAGATGGGTCACGTTCACGCCGAGCAATTGCTCCCGCAGGTCCGGCGAAGCATCGACGAGAACGCTGGTTTTGCCGCCCGGCCCGACGCGCTCCACCAGCATCGAGCAACGGCGGCGGCGATTGCGCGGATTGGCGGGATCGCAGGCGCCCCACCCCTGCCCCACCCGCGGTACGCCGCCCGAGGAGCCGCAGCCGAGGATGGTGAAGGTCAGGGTCGCGGCGTCGCTGGAGGGGGGCATCACGTCTCTCCCGGCGGCCGGGATCGCCCGGCGCAGAATCTGCCGCAGGGTGCTCCAAATCGCGCCCGGAGTCACACCGCACCACCTTGTAGGGCGGCGTTTTCATCGTGACTGAAGCGGTCCTTGGCCCCGAAAGCCCGCGGACTTGCCACCGCGCCGACCCTTCGAGGTTGGATGAGGTTCTGGCAGAAAATCACATGTCAGCAAAGAGATGCGAATCGCGATTCGCCTGAAGCATCAGGTAAGCAATGGGCGACACCCGGTGCAAGCGCTCAGCTGCAGCAGCACGCGCACGTCAACGGCTCCCCCATTCGGGGGCTCAGCAGCAATTCAGACAGGATGGAGAAAATGGCCGCGCTCCAAGGCGGCTCAAGCCCAGGCATCACACAGATCGAAAATGGGAGGGGATACTGCGGATGCCGGGATGGAGTGGTCGGAGCGAGAGGATTTGAACCTCCGACCCCTAGTCCCCCAGACTAGTGCGCTAACCGGGCTGCGCTACGCTCCGACGTGGAGGGGAGGCTTAGACCATCACCGGGGCCCCGACAAGCCCCTCCGGAACCGAATGTGCAAAGCGCGCGCCGCTCTCCCCAGGGATCATTCAAACGGGATAAAGATACCATCGTAGACTGCGCTATTCGGCGTCACATCGCGGCGAGATTGTGGCAGAGGAGAACGAATCGCCACTCTTTCGCCGGCGAACCGTGTCAATGTGGCCTGATTGCGCGGTCATTCGGCGATCTTCTTCAACAACACGGAAGATTGAACGGATGAAGATACGTGTGGTCCTGTCCTGCGCCGCCCTGTCCCTGCCGGCCTCCATGGCCGTTCCGAACATGGCGAATGCGGACACCTCCACCGGCATCGCCTCCTACTATTGGCAAGGCCGCAGCACCGCGAGTGGTGAACGTTTCAACCCGACGGCCTACACGGCCGCCCATCGTTCCCTGCCCTTCGGCACCAAGGTGCGTGTCACCAATCTTCGCAATGGAAAAGCCGTCGTGGTCCGCATCAACGATCGCGGGCCGTTCGTCCGTGGCCGGGTGATCGACGTGTCCAAGGCGGCAGCGTCGGAGCTCGGCTTTACCGGCTCTGGCGTCACCCGCGTTTCCCTCTCCGTCGTCGAGTGACCGGACGGAATTGAAGGCAGGCCGGGCGTGCCTGGGGATCGCCTCGCGCCCGGCCTTGCTCGCTCCCGATGATGGCTGGTCAGTCGGCCGCTCTGGCCTCGCCCCGCCGTCCGGTCAGCCCTTCCATCAGCCGACGGCATTCCCCCAGCTCATAGAGTGCCGACTGCATCCGGTGCACGTCGTCGCGGGAGAGCACCGGGGCCGCCATGGGCGGCTGGCCCACCACGCGCGGCTCCGACCGAAGATGCGGCGGCAGATACTGCTCCGGCGGTCCGGGACGCAAAGGCTCACGGGGGAGCCTCTGGTTCGGCTCCGCCTGCTGGCTGACGACAACCTCCTCGACCGGAACGGCCGGTGCCGCCCTGGTCCGCTCGGCCGCCGGCCGCGTCGGTTGAACCGACGCCGCATGGGCCTGCGCGGGTGCGGCGGGCTGAGGCGCCAAGCCCCGGCTGGCCATGCGCTCCGCCAGAAGCCGCTGTTCGGACTCCGGCATGGGAAACCCGCCCTCGCCTTCTTCGCTGATGGGGCCGATGAGCGGCCCGACGCGCGTGGCGCGGGGAAGGGCCTGCGGGGCCCCCTCGCCCCATTCCTCGTCGATCGCGCGACGCATGGCCTCGCCCTGCCAACTGCCCGGCGACCGGGGCAGGCGGGCCGACACCTCTCCCGGACCGTACGATTCCGTTGGGTAGGGTTCACGCCTCATGGGGTGTTCCGCGCCTGCGCGTGGCGCAGGGGCGGGTGCGACGCCTAGCGACGGCTCGCGCCGCGCCTCACTGGCGCGCGGGTCCGGCCGGCGTGGGCGGTCCATGGGCCGCTCGAAGACACGCCGGTCCGACGGCCGATCGGCGTAACGATCCTCGGACCGATCATGGGGCCGATCCTGGTCGTTCATGGAATACTCCGGCTCGGCGGCTCTCGGGTTCGGTCGGTAAGGGGCGGGCGCCTCGGCAGGCAATGGCGCGGCCTGGGGCCATTCGTCATCGGCCGGACGGGCGGAGGGGGCATGGAATGCGCGGGGCGGTTCGGAAGGTGCGTCAGCCGCCCAGCGACCGTCGTCCCGCCACTCCTCGTCCCTCCGATCCTCGTCCTGACGGCCCCTGGCCTGCCAGTCGGTGCCCCGATCGGCGTCCGAGGCTGTCGGTTCAACGGTCGCGCTTTCCACCCAATCGGTCTGGCGCCAATCGCCGTCACGCAGCAGCCGGCCTTCGCGCGTATCGCGGTCACGCGGAGGGGGCGGCTCCGCCTCGAGCCAGTCGCGATTTTCGGCCGCCGGCCGCCGGGCGTGGCGGGGGATGAAATCCTCGGGCGGGCCCGGATATTCCTCCGGCTCGCGGGGCAAGGGCGCGGAGCGATCGGGGCGGCTTGGCTCCAGCGCGCGCGGGGCCTCGTCGCGGGCGTCGTGGCGAGCCTCATGGTGGGTGTCGTACTCGGGGACTTCATGCGGGCGCGGCGGACGTCGATCCTGCGCTTTGAGGCGGCGGATGCGATCCTCGATGGGCTCGGACACCTGCGGTGCGGGCGGAAAATCATCCAGGAACGGCAGCAGCGGGTCGTCGAGCTCGGGCGAATGGGGCGCCTGATCGTCGGCCGGCATGGCGAGACGCGACGCCGGCCCGCGGCTCGGCCGCTGCATGGGGCGCAGCTGAGGCTCGAGCCGTTCGCCCGGATGCCCCTCCGGCGCGACCCGGCGGGGCGGAGGCGGCTCTGCGCGTCGGCTCGCCATCTCGTCCGCCTCGATGTCCGCTTGGGAACGATCGCGACGCATATGACGCTCGACGCCCGGCTCCAGCCTCGGTTCCAATCCCGGATCACTCCGACGCATCGGAGCGGCGTCGCGATCCATATCCGCATCGTGCCGCGGGACCGGGCGCCGGGCGGGAAAGTCGTCCGCCTCGAACGAGGGCTCGCGGCGGTCGTCCTCTGCGGGGCGACGGCGGTCCGGGGGAGCCTTGTCGCGATCAGGCGCGCGGCTCGATCCGTCAAATTCGGGTTTGTCGCGAAGCGGCTGATTGCGCAGGGGCATTTCCCGCTGCGGGGCATCGAATGCGGGATCGAGCCGCTCCGAGCGGCCGCCACGGGGGCTGCCTTCACGCAGGGGCCTCGGGGGGGCGGCTGGCTCGGAGGCCAGATCCCGGTCGGCCTCGGCATCGGGGAAGGGGAGCGGCAGCTCGGCGCTTTCGGGCAGCTCGGGAAGGACATCCTCCTCCCCTCCCCGCCCCTTGCCGCGCCGGCGCGGCAGCAGACCGAGCAGGCCGCCGAAGGTCACGCCCTCCCCGCTTGCGGCGCGGGCCGGACGCGCGGATCGCATGGAGGCCACCTCACGCTCGATGCCGAGATCCTGGACGTAGCGCACGCCCTGGTCCTTCAGCACGCGCTGGGCGCCCTTGATGGTGAAACCGTCGGTGTAGAGCAGGTGACGGATGCCACGCAGGAGGTCCACGTCCTCCGGCCGGTAGAATCGCCGGCCGCCTGCGCGCTTCACCGGCTTGATCTGGGTGAAGCGGCTTTCCCAGAAGCGCAGGACGTGTTGCGGGAGCTCAAGCTCGTCCGCCACCTCGCTGATGGTCCGGAAGGCGTCCGGAGCTTTCTCCGTCTCGCGCGCGTCGCCCACCTTGTCTCCCGCTTCGTTCGACCGAATCGCCCAGAGCCCGTGCGGGAATCATAGGTGCGATTGGCGCATGCGGAAAGGCGGACAAGCCACGGCAAGGGCTTGTCCCCGGTTGTTCGCGCGATCGGTTACGAAATCCTGTCCGTGGGCAGGCGACGGGGATCAGTCCTCGTCGGCGCCGTCCGGCTCGGTGCCGTTGATGCGGTGCTTCAGGATGCTCGAGGGCTTGAACACCATGACCCGGCGGGGCTCGATGGGCACTTCCTGGCCGGTCTTGGGATTGCGCCCGATGCGCTCGCCCTTGTCGCGCACGACAAAGGAACCGAACGAAGACAGCTTGACCGTCTCGCCGCGGGCGAGGCAGTCCGCAATCTCCTTCAGAACCATCTCGACGAGCTGGGCAGACTCGGTGCGAGAAAGTCCAACCTGCTGATAGACGGCCTCACACAGATCCGCCCGCGTTACGGTCCGACCAGCCATATGTCTCCCCGACCCCTGAAAGCGCGCTCGGACCGGCCGCCAACGCCCTGCGACCGCCCAGCCTTGCAAACGCAGCAATTCTTAACAGTTGAGGCTGCACGAATGTGACGGATACGACGCCGCACCTCCCACAGACCCCAGCGCCTGCGGGCAACGGCGTCCGGCAAACTAGCCGCGCCAGCCGAGCAAGGTCAACGCATTATGTGGTCTACCAGCGGATCAGTGCCGACCCCCAGGTGAATCCGCCGCCCATTGCCTCGAGCAACACCAGATCACCTTTGGTAATCCGCCCATCCCGCACTGCGACATCAAGTGCCAGGGGGATGGAGGCCGCGGAGGTGTTTCCGTGGAGATCCACGGTCGTCACCACCTTTTCCGGTGCAATGCCCAGCTTCAGCGCGCTGGCGTCGATGATGCGGCGGTTCGCCTGATGGGGCACGAACCAGTCGATGCTGGCGGCGCTCTCGCCGGTGGCGGCGAAGGCGTCCTCGATCACGTCGGTGATCATGCCCACCGCGTGCTTGAACACTTCCTTGCCTTCCATGCGCAGATGGCCGGCCGTGCCCGTGGTAGACGGCCCGCCGTCCACATAGAGCTTGGCGCGATGGCGGCCATCCGAGCGCAGATGGGACGTCAGGAGACCGGAATCGCCGGCTGTCGCCGCGTCCACGCCTTCGAGCACGAGCGCGCCGGCGCCGTCGCCGAACAGGACGCAGGTGCCGCGATCCTCCCAATCGAGGATGCGCGAGAAGGTCTCGGCGCCGATCACCAGCGCCCGCTTGAAGGCGCCGGTCTTCAGATAGGCGTCGGCTGTGGCGAGGGCGAAGACGAAGCCGGAGCACACCGCCTGGACATCGAAGGCGGCGCCACGGGTGATGCCAAGCTCGGCCTGTACCGTCACCGAGGTGGCCGGAAAGGTCAGATCTGGCGTCGCGGTGCCGAGGATGATCAGGTCGATGTCGGCGGCGGTGAGGCCGGACGCATCCAGCGCGCGCTGGGCCGCCTTGATGGCGAGGTGGGAAGTGAATTCACCTTCCGCAGCGATGTGCCGCTGGCGGATGCCGGTGCGCTGGACGATCCACTCGTCGGACGTGTCCATGCGCGACGCGAGCTCGGCGTTGCTGAGAACCCGCTCGGGAAGATAGGACCCGGTGCCCCGGGCGACGGACCTGATACCGCTCACGATTGTCCTTCCGCCCCTGCGGCCTCCGGCCGGCGCTCGGAAATCTCCGGAGGCCTGCGGCTGGTGAGGCTCTGTTCGATGTGCGCCAGCAATTGGTGGCGCACCATGTCATAGGCGAGGTCGACGGCGGCGGCGAAGCCCTCCGCGTCGGTGCCGCCGTGGCTCTTGATGACGACGCCGTTGAGGCCGAGGAACACGCCGCCATTGGCCCGGCGCGGGTCCATCTTCTCCTTCAGCACGCGGAAGGCGTCGCGCGCGAAGAGATAGCCGATCCTCGCCCGCAGCGTCCGGCTCATGGCCGAGCGCAGGTAGGAGGCGAGCTGCTTGGCCGTGCCCTCGGCGGTCTTCAAGGCGATGTTGCCGGAAAAGCCCTCGGTCACGACCACGTCCACCGTGCCGGCGCCGATGTCGTTGCCCTCGACGAAGCCGTGATAGTTCACCGACACCCCCTCCTCCCGGAGGATGCGAGCGGCTTCCTTCACTTCCTCGACGCCCTTGATCTCCTCGACGCCCACGTTGAGGAGGCCGACGGTCGGCTTCTCGATGTCGAACAGCACCCGCGCCATGGCCGAGCCCATGATCGCCATCTCGACGAGGCTCTTGGCGGTGGCGCCGATGGAGGCGCCCACGTCGAGCACCACCGTCTCGCCGCGCAACGTCGGCCAGATGGCGGCGATGGCGGGGCGGCTGATGCCCGGCATGGTGCGCAGGTTGAAATTGGCCATGGCCATCAGCGCGCCGGTGTTGCCGGCGGACACGGCAACGTCGGCCTCGTGGACCTTCACCGCGTCGATGGCCTTCCACATGGACGACTTGTAGCGGCCCCGGCGCAGCGCCTGGCTCGGCTTGTCGTCCATGCCGACCACAACGTCGGTGTGGATGATGCGGGACGCGGCAGCGAGCTTGGGGTGGCTCTTCAGAACCTCGCGGACCCGCGCCTCATCGCCATAGAGGAGGAAGCTTGTGTCGGGATGGCGCCCCAGCGAGATTTCCGCCCCGGCAAGGACCGTCTCGGGTCCATGGTCGCCGCCCATGGCGTCGACGGCGATGCGGACGGGTACGGTCATCTCCGGCGTAAATCCCTGCTTCGATCGAATGGCGGCGGGCTCTGCCCTGGCGGAAAAGGTGAGGGATCCAAGAAAATCCCGGCAAGCATGTCCCGTCGTTACCGTCGCCGTTGCGGCGGGCGGACAATAGCGTGTCGCGGCGCCATCGCAACTGCTCCGGGGCGGCGAGGTGCGCTCACTCCTTGTCCTTCAGGCGGGAGAGTGCGGAGAAGGGCGAAATGGCGGGATCCTCCGCCGGCGGCTCGAACACCGCCCCGGGCTTGCGCGGGTAGGGATCGACGCCGAGGGCCAGGAACTCGCACACCAGCGCGCCCACATCGATCCGCCCGTCCACGATCTCGTCCGGCGGGTCGATCTCGTTCTCCTCGTCCTCTTCGGAGGGCTTGTAGGTGCCGGCGGGGGCGAAGTGGACGTCGATTTCCTCCTCGAGCGGCGCGTCGAACGCCTCCAGCGTCACCCCGCACGTCTGGCGGACAGTCGCCGTGAGTCGGCCCGAGACGCGCACGCCCTCCCTGCCTTCCGGCACAAGGTGAAGCGTCGCCAGAATCCCTTCGGCGTGGAGCACGCCCGCATAGCGCGCAAGCGCCGCCGTGGCGGCTGCATCGGGCGCGAGCTTCAGGTGAAGGCCGAGCGGCGGGAGGTCGGCGACGGAGATCATGTGGGAATAAGGAAGGTCGCTCATTGTCCCGCCTCCGGAGCAGGCCTGAGTTGGGGCGCCGGCAGCACCAGCACGCCGCGGGCGAAGGTTTCAAAGGGCGTTGCCGCAAGGCTGTCCGCGGCGGCACGAACGTAGGCCGCGAAGGGGGCTGCCGTGGGCACCGTCTCTTCCGTACCGAGAACATTGCGGGCAAGAGCTTGCGCCAGTAGCGCATTGCCGCCGTCGGCCAGTGCGGTATCATATGCCGCAACACGGCCGTAAAAGGCCTCGCCGATCTTCTTCATCTTCTTCGGAACGGTGAGGTCGCCGACGCCCAGCTCACGCATGGTGCTGTCCATGTCGGCGGCGAAGGCGTCGAAAATCTCCTGCGACATAGCGCGCGCGGTATCGTCGCCGTCCTTCAGGCGGTGGCAGACCAGCACGGTGTGGAGCACCACCATCTCGAAGCGTCCCTCCAGCGTATCGGGAACGCCGAAGTCGGTGTAGAACTCCGCCCGCCGCGACTGTGCCACGATCACGCCATACAGGCGCTCGATGGTCTCGCGGGACTTGGCACGCTTTGACGAGCGGAACAGGTTGAGCATTTCGGCTTCCGGGCCAAGGTCCGGCGAGGAGTTGAACGGGCAAGCGGCGTAACGCGCCCTCGCCCGCATGGCAAGGGGCGGTAGCCGAGGCGGCGCGCCGGGGCGCCGTTCACTGGACAAAAATGGGGATGCGTGTGGCGTCACGAGACAAGAGGCATGAACGCACGGGGAACGCGCCGACCACCAGGAACCGGAGGCTCGGCCTTGCGGGGACCGCCGGCCTCTTGCTCGCCGGGATGGCGCTCGCGGGCTGCGACCAGGTGATCGTGAACGGCACGGGCGGCCAGCTCTCCGGCGTGGTTCGCACCTATCAGCGCGGCTACGTGCTGGCCGATGGCGCGCTGGATCAGATCCCGGTCGGATCGAGCCAGGAACAGGTGCTGCTGGTGCTCGGCACGCCGTCCACCGTCGCGACGCTGAACGGCGACGCCTTCTTCTACATCTCCCAGACCCAGCAGCGCGTCGCCTTCCTGAAGCCGGAGATCACCGAGCAGAAGGTGCTCGCGGTCTATTTCGACAAGAACAAGCGCGTGACGCGCATCGCCCAGTACGGACTGAAGGACGGCAAGGTGTTCGACTTCGTGTCGCAGACCACGCCCACCAGCGGCGAGGAACTGAGCCTCATCCGCCAGATGATCGGCCTCATCACCTTCTGATCGGGGATTTGGGCAGGCCCGCCGTGCGCATCGCGTGCGCCGGGCCGTGACCTACGCGGGTCTTGACCTGCGCGGTACTTGACCTGCGCCGCAAATGGCGCTCCCAAGGGCGGCGGGGCCCCCGCCCCTTCGCAACGCCCGGAGCGACGAGCCCCAACCGATGGCCAGAACACTCGGACAGGACCTCGCTGCCGCGCTGCGCTTCTATTCCCGCCTGCCGCTGCCGGCCCGGGATGACACCGCCTTCGCGCCGCCCGACATCGACCGCATCGCCTATGCGATCCCCATCGCCGGTGCAGTGCTCGGCCTGATCGGGGCGCTGGTCCTTATCCTCGCCATGGCCGTGAAGCTGCCGGCGTTCCTCGCCGCGGTGCTGGCGGTGACGGCGCTGGCGCTGGCCACCGGATGCTTCCACGAGGACGGGCTGGCCGACACCGCGGATGGGCTGGGCGGCGGCCGCGACCGTGCGCACAAGCTCGCCATCATGCGCGACAGCCGCATCGGCACCTATGGCGGGACAGCGCTCCTGTTGGGGCTGCTGCTGCGGATCGGCGCGCTGGAGGCGCTCGCCATGTCGGTCGGCCCGCTGCGCGCCGGGCTTGCCCTCATCGCCGGCGAAGCGGCCTCCCGTGCCGCCGGGGTACTGCTCATTGCCGCTTTGCCCCCGGCCCGCACCGATGGCGCCGGCGCGTCCGTCGGCCGGCCCTCGGAAGCGGCGGCGCTGTCCTGTGCGCTGGTCGCCGCGCTCCTCGTCTGCGTGCTGATGGTGGCGGCGTTCGGCATCGGCGCGGCCTTTGCCGGCCTGATCGGGCCGGTGCTGGCGCTGCTGGTGATGATGCGCCTGTCGAGCCGCCTTATCGGCGGGCAGACCGGCGACGTGGCGGGCGCCACCCAGCAGGTGGCGGTGATTGTGTTCCTCCTCGGCGTGCTTATCTTCGGCGGACGGTAGGCGAGCGGCGATTCCCGCCCCGCCTCAGCCGGAAGGAGCCGAGGGCCCGCCCGCGCAACCATGACCGAGCCGTCAGAAACCCGGACCGTTTCCCGCACCGGCACCATCGTCACGCCCTGCATCAAGGTGTGTGCGGTGGAGCCCTTGAGCGGGCTGTGCATCGGCTGCGGGCGGACGCTGCGCGAGATCGGCGGCTGGGCCTCCTTCTCCCCGGATGCGCGCGACCGGATCATGGCCGTCCTCCCCGACCGTCTGGCGCGTCTCCGGCAGACGGCGCCGGACGCCTTCATGGAATAGGCCGCCATGCGCAGCGACCGTCTCCTCTGGCTCCTCCTGATCGGCCTGTTCGCCGGCGGCGTCATCCTCGCGGTGAACCACGAGCAGGGCGAAGTGGCGGGCATCGACATCAACAAGTTCGGTGCGCTGGTGGGGCAGCTTTCCATCGCCGTGTTCGTGGGCGCGGCGGCGTGGTCCATCATTCGCGGCCGGATCGCCGAATCGCTCATGGCCGCCGCCTTCTGGCTCGTGCTCGCGGTGCTGCTGGCCCTCGGCTACACCTATCGTGACCCCCTCGCCCAGGTCGGCCGCAAGGTGCTGGCCGAAGTGGCGCCGGGCTATGCGGTCAATCTCGCGCAGACCGGCACGAGCATCGTGGAGGTAACGCGCGGCGCGGGCGGCGACTTCGCCGTGCGTGCCGGCATCAACGGCTCCGGGGTGAGCATGCTGGTCGACACCGGAGCCTCCTCCGTCGTGCTGACCCACGAGGCGGCGCAGGCGGTGGGCCTGCCGGTGGATTTCCTGAAGTACGACGTACCCGTCGACACCGCCGCCGGCCGGACGCGCGCCGCCGCCGTGGTGCTGGACACCATGACCATCGGCAGCATCGTCGAACGGCACGTGCCCGCCCTCGTCTCTCCCGCCGGCGCACTGCGCACCAGCCTCCTCGGCATGAGCTTCCTGTCGCGGCTGGACGCCTTCGAGTTCCGCGGCGACAAGCTCGTCATGCGTGGCGGAAAATGATTGTATTTCCGCCTCCTGCTCGTCTCGGTTAGGGTCGCGCGTTCCTCATGCCTGAACGGCGAAGCTTGATGCGCGTGCCCACAGCGACCGATCTCCAGAAGGAACGGGCGATCCTGTTCGCCATCCTTCTCGATTTCAGCGTTTTCGTGCCCTACCTCATCACCGTGTCGCGGATCGGTTCGCTGGCCATGCTGGCGGAACTCCTGCGCGGCGGCCTGCTGCTTCTGGTGGAAGGCCTCGCGCTGGTGACGCTGCGCGCCGCCCATCGCGGCCGCATGTATTTCTACGATTTCGGCATCGGCAAGCTCGAGCGCATGTTCGCGGCCGCCATCGGCGTGCTGCTGCTGCTCGCGGCGGTGTTCATCCTCATCAAGGTGATGGACTCGACCGAATCCGAGCCGCTGCCGCCATTCTGGGTGGCCGCCGCCCTGGGGCTTGTCGTCTACAACCTGTTCACGAATCTGGCGCCGCTGGTTCCGCTGTGGCGGGCGACGCGCGCGGGCACCTCTATCATCGTGCTCAGCCAGTTCCGCGCCCGCATCGCCAAGGCAGTCGCCTCGGTGACGGTCGTGGTGTGCGTCGCCCTCGACGTGCTGCTGCCGCATACCGAGGTGGGGCTGGCCGCCGACGATATCGGCGGGCTTATCGGCGCCGCCTTCATGCTGGTCATCGGCGGCGCCATGATCTCGGAAGCCCTGCCGGACCTTCTCGACCGGGCGCTGGCCGAGCCGCTCCAGATGAAGGTCAACGCCGCACTCGCCGCCTACTTCGATCGCTACGAGCAGCTCATCGGCGTTCGGACCCGCAAGTCCGGCAATGTCGCCCATGTGGAGATCACGGTGGGCTTTGCGCCCGGGCGCACCATCGCCGACGTCAGCTCGGTGACGCAGGGCCTGCGCCAGACACTGACCGCCGCCATACCCGACGCCGACGTGGTGGTCATCGCCGCGCCCTACGATCCGGACGCGCGAACGGCCTAGAGCATCTGCATTTTCACGCGAACCGGCATCCACTTCGCTTGAAAGTGCTTCAGAGCATCTCCAGCCCCACCTTGCGGCGCGGCGGGGGAAAGGCCTTGTCGATGGCGGCAAGGTCTTCGGCGTCCAGCACCAGATCGCGCGCGGCGGCATTCATCTCCACATGCTCGACGCGGCTCGCCTTGGGGATGGCGATGACGTCCCCGCTGCGCATCACCCAGGCGAGCGCCACCTGGAACGGGTCCACGCCGTGCTTCTTCGCCACGGCGCCCAGCGCCCCGCCACGCGGCAGGCGGGCCTGCTCGATGGGGCTGTAGGCCATGACCGGGATGCGCGCGGCCCGCAGCTCCGGGAACAGGTCGAATTCCGGCCCGCGGCGGCCCGGGTTGTAGAGCACCTGGTTGGCAGCGCAGGCAGTGCCACCCTTGGTCGCGAGCAGTTCCTCCATGTCGTCCGTGTCGAGGTTGCTCACGCCCCAGAGGCGGATCTTGCCGGCTTTCTGGAGCGCCTCGAAGCCGGCGATGGTCTCGGACAGGGGATGGTTGCCGCGCCAGTGGAGGAGATAAAGGTCGATCACGTCGGTCTTCATCCGCTTCAGGCTGCGCTCGCAGGCGGCGGCGACGCCGGTCCGGCTGGCGTTGTGGGGATAGACCTTGCTGACGAGGAACACCTCGTCCCGACGCCCGGCAATGGCCTCCCCCACCACCTCCTCGGCACCGCCGTCGGCATACATCTCCGCCGTATCGATCAGGGTGAGGCCGAGGTCGATGCCGCGCTGCAAGGCCTTCGCCTCGGCGGAGCGGGCGGTGGAACGCTCGCCCATGTACCAGGTGCCCTGGCCGAGGGCGGGCACCGTCTCGCCATTGGGAAGGGTCACGGTCTTGGTCATGGGCGGTTCCTCGGGCTTCGTTCCGCTGGCTGGTTGCGGGCGACCATAACGGCTGCTTCGGGCAGGTCCAGAGCCGGCCTGCGGCAGGGAGACGCTGCGTAGATTCACGCGCTTGACCCCTTCTGCCGCGTTGCACACAAGCGGAGCATGGGCATCGGGTTGGGATTCAAGGGCTTGCGGGTGGCGGCTGCCGCACTTTTCGTGCTGGCGCAGCTGACGCTCGGGTTCGCCCATCAGCCTGTCGCCCTGCCCTCCTCCGAGGCTCCCGTCGATCTTGCGGCCTATGCGCTGCCGGACGGCACGCTGCCGGACCTCTGCCTCAATGGCGCAGACACCGGAACGGTTCTCAAGGCCCATCCCTGCGACGCCTGCGTGCTGACCTCGGCGCCCGGCCTTGCGGTGGCGCCGCAACCCTCGCTCGCGGCGCCCGATGGCCGGCGCATCGCGCACCTCCCCGCGGGCTGCGAACGTCGGCCGGCCGAGCAAGCCCGCGGCGCCCAGGCGCGTGGCCCTCCTGTGACCTGACCCAAAGCTGAACCGGCGCGGGAGCCTCCCGACGCCTCCGGTCCCTGCCGCCCATGCGGCCCTTCGGGTTTTCGTTCATGTCAGACACGCAATCTCACGCGTCTTCGGAGGCGCTCGCGCGCGCCCGCGCCGCCATGTCGGCGGAATTCGGCACCGTCACCCGCACCGCGTTCGATCCGGCGCGCCGCGCGCCGCGGCGGCTCTATCACACCAACGGCTTCAACCCACCCCGCCCCATCGAGGCGGCGGCGCGGCGTGGCTGGTCCGGGCGTTGCCCGGCCTGCGGCGAAGGTGCCCTGTTCGGGCGCTGGATGCAGGTTTCGGAATCCTGCGCGCACTGCGGCGAGGCGCTGGGCCATGCCCGCGTCACCAACGCCGTGCCGGTCCTCGCAATCCCTCTTGCGCTGCTGGCCGGATCGCTGGTGGGCGGCATCCTTGAACTGCTCAGCGACCTCCCGCTGGCGCTCGAGCTTGCGGCCAGCGAACTGGTGGCGGTGGCGGCCGCCTTCCATGTGCTGCCCCGCGCCAAGGGCCTCGCCGTCGGCCTTGCCTGGGCGAACCATGTGGGCGGCTTCGATCCGCTCCGCCATCTGGTGCCGGACCCGGAAGCCCCAGCCGCCCTGCCCTCTCCCGCCCTGCCCCCACAGGTCGAAGTCCCCTGAAACGCAGAACGCCGGCGGGAGCACCGCCGGCGTTCTGTTATCCGAGGGTTGCGGGCGCGATCAGGCCGCGTCGTAGAGCCGGCGCTCCAGCAGCGGGTTGCCGCCCTTGAAGGCGCCATGCAGCGCCTTCGCGGCCGCGAGCACCGCAAGGTCCACCAGCGGCTCGACGATGATGACGAGCATGTAGGCGCCGCCGAAGGTCGCCACCGAGGCGATGTTCTCGGAGGCGAAGCCCTGGCCATAGACGGCCCAGAACGCCACCCAGCCGACGATGCCGGCCTGATAAGTGGTGGAGAGCGCGAGCGCCTGCCTGTACTTCAGTTCCACATAGGGCGTGCCCGGCGCCACGATGCGGCGCGCGACGGCGGCGACGCCGAACAGCGGCACCAGCAGGGTCGTCACGTTCATCCCGTACTGGGGCAGGTCGAACGGTGCGAAGAACAGGCCCTGGACGAGCAGGCCGAAGGCGAGGCCGAGGGCCGCCGGAGCCGCGCCGAACATCAGGAACAGGGTCGAGCCGAGAATGAGGTGCACTTCCGAGACGCCCACCGGATAGTGCGGCAGTACCTCGAAGAAGCTGAACACGAGAGCGGTGGTGGCGAGGGTGCGGCCGGCCAGCGAGAGGACGCCGCGCTCGCGCGCCGCCTCATAGGCAAGCTTCAGGGCATAGCCGCCGGCGGCGGCCGCCGTGACATAGCTGAGGCCGATCTTGGCCCCGTCCACGAGTCCGGGTTCGATATGCATGCTGGTCTCCGTTGCCGTCTCACCCGACGGCCCGAGGGTTGTCATCATGCGATCGGCCGGTCTCCTGACTCGCGGGTCTACGCTCACCCCCGCCTTCCCGGCCGGCCCTAGGGGCTGTGGCCAGTGGCATACTGGAAGATCGCTCGCCGCTCACAGTCGCGGGGGCGGTTGGGGCTTCGGGCCAACCCCGGCGGATATCCGCGCAGGTTCAGGCCCTACCCCATTCCCGTTTCACTCCGGATGCCGTGGCAACCGGAGCACCGTTCGCACGCGCAGCAGGCACCGAACACCTCCGCGCTGTCAAGCGATCCCGGAGGCGAAACGCGCCGGTACCTTCCGGACCGGCGCGTCGTGCGCGTGTGTTTCCCGCCTCAGTGGCCGGGATGGGCGCTGCCGGAGGCGCCGAGGCCCTCCACCTGGAACTTCACGGGCACGCTGCCGGCCTTCTCGAAGGTCAGCGTGCCGTCCACAGAGGTGCCTTCCTTGAGCGGGGACTTCAGGTCCATGAACATGATGTGGTAGCCGCCCGGCTTCAGCTCGACGCTGCCGCCGGCCGGGATGGTGAGACCGTCCGGGATGGGCCGCATCACCATGACGCCGTCCTTCATGGCCATCTCGTGGATCTCGACCCGGCCGGCGAACGGCACGGTGGCGGAGATCAGGCGATCGGGCGCGGCGCCGGTGTTCTTCACCACCAGATAGCCGGCGGCGACGCTGGCGCCGCCCGGCGTCGCCCGCGACCAGGGATGGTCGATCTGCAGCGAGCCGGCCTTGTAGTCGTGCGCCACGGCAGCGCCCGACAAGGCCACGGTGGCGGCGGCAGCGGCCATCACGGCACGGCGGGTGAGATGGAAAATGGACATGGGTGCTCCTTGGTTGCGCCAATGGGGCTTCTGCCCCATTGGCGGGATGAACCTGCTTGGTTGGATTGGATGACACGCCCGCCACCCGAGCCGGACACGCGATGGCGTGGCCGCGCAGGCGGGGCAGATTCGGCCTTCGAAGGCACCAGGGGTCAGGCGTCGAGGGGAGGCCCCTGCGAGGACCGCGGCTCGCGGCGGTCGCGACCACTTCCCTCTGCGGCGGCAACGGCTGCCCGCTCGGAAATCGCGGGGGTCGCGACAGGACGTCCGGCGTCGGCGGCAACCGGGAGGATCGGCGCCAGAGAATGGAAGGCGCAAAGGGCGCAGCAGACGGAATGGTCTGCCTGCGGCGACTCCGGGGTGTTGTCCGGAACTCCGGTGCTGCGGGCGCACAGGGCACCGCCGCCGGATGCGCTGGCCATGGCCGTGCCGGCGGAGCGCTCGAGCGCGATGCCCGCGACGAACAACTGCAGCACGAAGGCATAGGCAAGCCAGACGCAAAACGCGCCGCGCCCCCACCCTGCCTCACGCCACCTCGCCACCCGCTGCTCCCGGACCTCGATCACCGGCCGGCATGTTAACCGCCCGGCGGAGAAAGTCATCCGGTGCCGCCGCCCTCAGAAGTGGACGGCGAAGCGCGCCATGCCGCGCTGGGACAGGAAATCCTGGCCGACGTTCAGGCCGTACTCCACCTTGATCTCCAGATTGTCGCGGGTGACGGCCTGCAATCCGAGGTCGAGATTGCCCAGAACGTCCGGCAGCGGCGTGGAGGTGACGAAGCTGCCGGCCGACAGCGGCGCCCACAGGAAGCGGGCCGTCGTCTGCCAGGCATCGTTGGAGGCGAAGGACGCGCCGAGCGTCATGTAGGGCCGCAGCACCACCCCGTCTGGCAGGTCCATCCGGCCGCCGAACTCCACCGCCGGCGTGGCGACGAAGGTGGTGAGGCTCGATCCCTGCAACGCCAGCTCCGCGCCCGTGCGGCCGAGTTCGCTGAAGCCCGGCATCTCCACGTGAATGAGGTCGAGGTCCACCCTCGGCCGCACATAGTAGTTGGCGAACGAGAATTCGTAGGACGCCCGCAGCCGACCGGTGACGTTGTAGACATCGGAATTGCTGGTGGCCTGGCCTCCGGCGATGCCGATGGTCCGGGTGTTGTCGTAGGAGACCCAGCCGGCATCCACGGCGGCGGAGAACAGCCAGGGGCCCCACTGCCGCTTCAGGGCGACGCCGATATCGCCGCCGTTGCCGCTCGCCGAGAACCAGCCGCTGGGGCTGGACACCGACGACTGCTGGTAGGCGCCCGACAAGGCGAGGAACCAGTCCGTGGCCAGCTCGTGCTGGACCCCCGCCTGGAAGATCAGGCTGTCGGAGGCATAGCCCTGCATCTGCGAGGTGGTCGTCTGGCCGGTGTGGTCGTAGATGATCCGCGCCCAGGCGCAATTGTCCTCCCGCAGCTGGGTGCTCGATGCCACGAACACGGGGCAGCTCAAGGTGCGGTCGAGGAAGGCCTGACTCTCGCCGATGCGCAGCCCCGCCGGGGCCTGGAGCAGTTGCGGGGAGAGCTGGCCCAGCGCGCCCTGGTAGGCCAGTGCCGAATTGATATCGAAGAGGCCGTTGAACACCTTGGACATGCCGCCGACATCGCCGGTGTCCCACACCCTTTGCAGGCTTCCGCCGACGGACGCCTCGTTGCCCGACAGCCACACGCCCTTGGGCAGGAAGTGGGCGATGGGGCTGATGGTCAGCGAGGTATCGTCGGCATGCACCGCCCAGCTGTAGGCAAGGCCGCTGTCCTTCGCCACCGCCGTGCTGGTCAGCTGATCCGCGACGAAGATGGTGTAGGAGTCCTTCGGCGCGATGCTGGTCGCCCTCGGATCGATGGTGCCGCTGAGGGTGGCCCCGCCGACGACGCGGATCTGGTCGTTGCGCGCAGAGGCGGAATCCACATCCACCTGCAGAACGCCGTCGGAGCCGAGGCCCCCGGCGATGCTGGTGGTGGCGATCACGCCCAGCCCGCCGGGATTGACCGTGCCGTGGTTGATGAAGCCCGGAGCGCCCGGCCCCGCACCGAAAGTGGCGGCGAAGGTGGAGGTGTCCCCCGCGGTCTTGACGACCGTGCCGGAATTGAACGTCGCGCCCGCCTCGTTGACGAGCCCGTTGGTGCCGCCGCCGAGATCGACGCTGCCGTTCAGCGTGCCCCTGTTGATGACGCTGTCGTCGCCGACGCCGGCCGCGATGGCCATGCCGCTGAGCCCGGAGACCACCGCGCCTTGCGCGATGGTGACGGTGTTCTCGGTGCCACCCGACAGGACGATGGCAGCGGTGCCGGTGCCGCCCCGCACCACGCCGCCATCGGCGATGAGGATCTGGATCTGGCCGTTTCCGCTCGCCCCGAGGCTCTGCGCGAAGATGGCCGGCGAATTGTCGCCGGTGGCGATGGCACTGCCGGAGACCAGCACGGTGACAGGCCCACCGGTGCCCGCGCCTCCGGCCGTGCCGAGGCCGACGCCTCCGGCAGTCGCCGCAAGGCCGCCACCGCCGCCGATGGACTGGGCCACGATCACCGGCGCGTTGTCGCCCCGTGTCGTGGCCGTGCCGGTGAGGGAGACGTAGATGGCGCCGCCGTTGCCCGAGCCGCCGCCGCTGCCCTGGATGCCGTCCTGGTTCGAGAACACCGCGCTCGCCGCCGAGCCGCCGATGCCGCCGCCGCCGCCCACCGACTGGGCGAAGATGGCCGATGCGCCGGTGCCGGAGGTGACGATGGTTCCCGCGGCGAGGGCGTAGATGTTGCCGCCATTCCCGCCCTGCCCGGCCGACCCGCCGAACGCGACGGCGCCGGTGGCATCGGCCGAAGACGTGCCGCCGATGCCGCCGCCGCCGCCGATGGACTGGGCGAGCACGCCGAACGCATTGTCGCCCGAGGTGCGGATCACCGAGCCGGCGTCGAGATCCAAGGTGACGGTGCCGCCCTCACTGCTGCTGCCGCCATCGCCGCCCAGGGTCAGGGCGAGCGAGTGGCTGCCCGATGTCTTGGTGGAGCTGGTCGCGGCGATGCCGCCGCCGCCGCCGATGGACTGCGCCAGAACGCCGATGGAGGCATCGCCCGACGTCTGGATGGTGCCGTACACGTTGCCATAGACCTTGCCACCGGCGCCGCCCGCACCGCCCGAGGCTCCGAGGCCCACGGTCGCGGAGAAAATGCCGTTGCCGGAATCGGTGGCCACGGTCGAGGCCCGCCCGCCACCGCCGCCGATGGACTGAAGCACCATGCCGTTGGCGAGGTCGCCGCTGGTGACGATGGTGCCCTGCTGCGTGACGTTGACGGTATCGCCCTTGCCCGCCACGCCACCGGCACCACCGAGGGAAAATGTGGCGGTGATGGTGTTCTGCCCGCCGTTGGCGACGCTGTTGGCGATGGATGCATTGCCGCCGCCGCCGCCGATGGACTGGGCCAGAACGCCGTCCGAGCCGTCACCCAGCGTCTGGATCGCGCCGTTGATGCCAATGGTGACGTTGCCGCCATTGCCACCGCCGCCGCCCGAACCGCCGAGGCTGGCGGCCACGCTCGCCTTGCCGCCGGTGTCGCCGCCGGAGGACGAGGCGACGGAGGCCTTGCCGCCGCCACCGCCGATGGATTGGGCGAGGATGCCCGCGGAATCGTGCCCCTTCGTGACGAGATGGGACGTGTCCCCGCTGCCGAACAGGACCTCGACTTTGCCGCCATATCCGCCGCTGCCACCGCTGCCGCCCACGGTCGCGGACAGGTCGAAGCTGTTGCCGCCCTTGCCGTCCGCTGTGGATTTGCCGGCACCGCCCACGCCGCCCGACCCGCCGATGGACTGGGCGACGATGGCATCCGCCGCATCGCCCGTCGTGGCGATGGTCACGGCCCCCGTGGCAGTCACGGAGACCTCGCCGCCATGACCGCCTGCCCCGCCCGTTCCGCCGACGATGGTCCCCACCGCGATCTTGCCACTGGTGGCATTCTGGGCGCTGCCGGCCGCGCCGCCGCCGCCGCCGATGGACTGCGCCAGGATGGCGCTCGCCCCGGTGCCGGCGGTGAAGATGTCGCCCGTATTGGAGACCGACACCGTGTTGCCGTAGCCGCCCTGGCCGCCGCTGCCGCTGAGGGACAGGGTGACGGCCGCCGTGCCGCCGGTGCCGCTGTTTCCCGTCACCGCGGCCGAGCCGCCGCCGCCGCCGATGGACTGCGCCAGGATGCCGTGGCCGAAATCGCCGCTGGTGACGAGCGTGCCGGAATTGTTCACGGTGGTCAGGCCGCCGTTGCCCCCGCCCTTGCCGCTGCCGCCGAGGCTGGCACCGAGATCGAGCTGCGCGCTCTGGCCCGATGCGGTCGAGACGGCTGACACCGCATTGCCGCCGCCGCCGCCGATGGATTGCGCGACGATGGCGCTGGCGTGGTCGCCGGAGGTCTGCACCCGTCCGGCGTTGACCACGGTGGCCGCGCCGCCGTTGCCACCGGTTGCGCCGCTCCCGCCGAGCGTGGCAGAAACATTGGCCGCGTCCGCGCCCGAGGTGGTGGAGGAGGCCGCGCCGCCCTTGCCGCCGCCGCCGCCGATGGACTGCGCGACCAGGCCGTTGGAGCCGGTGCCCACGGTCACGATGGCGAAGGCGGTGGCGCTCGGCTCGGCCCCGGTGCCGTTGGTGATAATGGCGGAATAGCCGTTTCCGGCGCTGCCGCCCCCACCGCCGATGTCCACCGACAGGCCGAGGCCGTTGCCGCCCTTGCCGTCGGCCTTGCCCGTACCCGAGCCGGCCGAACCGCCGCCGCCACCGATGGACTGCACGAGAACGGCATCCGCCGCGTCGCCGGTGGTGATGATCCTGCCGCTGCCGCCGGACGCGGACAGGGTGGCGGTGGCTTGCCCGCCATTGCCGCCCCCGCCGCCGGCACCGCCCAGCGCGGCGCCGATGCTGATCTTGCCGGAAGCGGCATTGTCGGCGCTGCCGGCTGCGCCGCCGCCACCGCCGATGGATTGCACGAGGATGCCGGTGGCGCCCTGCCCGGTCGTGTAGATGCTGCCGGAGGTGGAGACCGAGGCCAACTCGCCGTCGCCGCCGCTGCCGCCCGACCCCGCCAGGGTCAGGTTGACGCCTGCCGTGCCGCCATTGGCGGCTCCAGCCGAAGTGCCCGACTTGCCGCCGCCGCCACCGATGGACTGAGCCAGAATGCCGTAGCTGAAATTGCCGAGAGTGAGGATGGTTGCGCCGTTCTCAACGGTGGCGGTGCCGCCCGTGTTGCCGGAGCCGCCACTTCCGCCCAGCGTGGCAGTCACGGTCGCGTCGGCCTTGGTGCCGTCCGCCGCAGTATGGGAGGCGAGCGCGATGCCGCCGCCGCCGCCGATGGACTGCGCCACGATGCCGGAGGCATGGTCGCCGCCGGTCACGATGGTGCCGCCGACGGTGGTCACATAGGCGCCGCCGCCAGAATTCCCGGAACCGCCGTTGCCGCCAATCCCGACCGTCAGGCCGACGGTGGACGAAGAGCCTTTCGCGGCGCTCGACGAGGTCGTAGCGCCACCTTTACCGCCACCGCCGCCGATGGACTGCGCGACGAGACCGTTGGAGCCGGTGCCGAGCGTGGTGATGGCGGCGCCCTGGGTGGTCGCGCTGCCGTTATTCACGTTCACCGTTTCACCGTGGCCGCCGGAGCCCCCGCCACCGCCCACCGTGACGTCAAGGCTGGCGCTGTTGCCGCCGGCCCCGTCCGCCTTGCCCGAGCCGGCCCCGCCGTTGCCGCCACTGCCGCCGATGGACTGGGCCAGCACGCCGTCCGAACCGTTGCCGGTGGTGACAAGGCTGCCGAGCTTGGCATTGTACAGGTCGACGGTCACGGCTCCGCCGTTGCCGCCGCCGCCGCCGGTTCCGCCGATCGCCGAGCCGATGGCGAACTTGCCGGTGGCCGCATTGGTGGAACTGCCCGCATTGCCACCGCCACCACCGATGGACTGGGCCAGGATGCCGACGCCGTCCTGCCCCTCGGTGCGGATATCGCCGGTGCTCGTGACCGTCACCGCTCCGCCGTAGGCCCCCGTCCCGCCCGTGCCGGCGAGGGCGAAGGAGAGGCTCGCGGTCTTGGCCGCGCTGGCCGCGGCGCTCGCGCCCGCCGTGCCGCCACCGCCGCCCACCGACTGGGCGAGGATGGCATTGGAATGGTCGCCAGTGACAAGGATGGTTCCCGAATTCGTCACGCTCACCTTGCCGCCCTCGGAGCCGGCGCCGCCCGCGCCGCCGAGGGTTGCGGTGATGGAATAGCTGCCGCCGGAGCCCTTGGCGGTGGATGAGCCGCCCTTGCCGCCACCGCCGCCCACCGACTGGGCGAGGATGCCGTTGGCCATGTCACCGCTCGTCCTGATGGCGGCGGAATTGGTCACATAGACATTGCCGCCGTTGGAGCCGGTCCCCCCCGCCCCACCGAGGGTCAGCGTCGCCGAGACGGACTGGCCGCCGGAGGCATGGGAATCCGCCCCCACCGATCCGCCCACGCCGCCGCCGCCGCCCACCGACTGGGCCAGGATGGCATCCGAGAGCTTGCCGGATGTGGTGATCTGACCCGCGGTGGTCACTGTGACGGTGCCGCCGGAATAACCCAGGCCGCCCCCTCCCGCGAGGGATGCGCCGAGCGAGATCTTCGACGAGGCGGCCGCGTTGGAGTTGCCGCCGATGCCACCGCCGCCACCCACAGATTGGGCCAGGATGGCGACGGAATCCTCGCCCTTGGTCTCGATGATGGCGTCGGTATTCACCGTGACGTTGCCGCCCGTGCCGCCGCTACCGCCCGTCGCGCCGAGGGTGAGGGTGAGGCCAGCCTGCCCGCCGCTCGCGGAGCCCGCCGCAGCGCCGCCCTTGCCACCGCCGCCCCCGATGGATTGCGCCACGATGGCCGAGGCGTGATCTCCGGAGGTCTGGATGTGGATCGGCTGGGCTGAACTGGGCGCGAGGGCCGTGACCGTGACGCTTCCGCCGTTGCCGCCCTTGCCGCCCTTGCCGCCGAGGTCTGCGGAGAGGGTGAAGGACGTGTTGGAGCCCCCTGAAAGGTCGGAGGCTTTGGTGCTGCTCTTGCCCGAGGCGGAGCCGCCGGTGCCGCCACCGCCGCCCACCGACTGGGCGAGAATGGCATCCGCATCGGCACCGGTCGTCGCGATCTGCCCGGTGTCGGTCACAGTGACGTCGCCGCCCTTGCCGCCACCACCGCCCTTGCCGCCCAGCCCGACGCTCAGGTCGACGGAGCCGCCTGCGGCATCGGCCGTACCGCCGCCCGCGGTGCCGCCGCCGCCGCCCACCGATTGCGCAAGGATGCCCCGCGCGCTGGTGCCGGACGTGGTGATGGTGCCGGACTGGATCACCGTCACCGCATAGGCGTTGCCCGCGACATTGCCGCTTCCCCCGGCGCCGAGCCCGAGCGACACGGAGGTCTTGCCGGAAAGCGATGCGGCATTGGACGAGGTGGAGCCCACGCCGCCATTGCCACCGCCGCCGCCGACGGCCTGGGCGATGATGCCGTCGGCGAAATCGCCGGACGTGGCGATGGAGCCGGAATTGTTCACCGTCACCGTGCCGGAATTCTGGCCCGCTCCGCCCTGCCCACCCAGCGTCGCCGACACCGTCAGGGCGACGCCGCTGGACACGCTGACGCCGAGCGCGCTCGCATCTCCGCCGGTTCCGCCGCCCCCGCCGATGGACTGCGCCAGGATGCCGGTCGAGCCGGCGCCGGAGGTCTTGATGGAGCCGGTATTGGTGGCGCTGGCGGCCATGCCGATGCCGCCGTCCCCGCCCGAGCCGCCCACGCTGGCGTTGACAGTGACCGACCCTTCGACGCCTGCGGAAATGGCGTTGGCGGCGGAAGAACCGCCATTGCCGCCGCCGCCGCCGATGGACTGCACCACCATGCCCATGGAATCGAGGCCGCTGGTGACGATCTGCCCGGAATTGGTGACGGTGACGTTGCCGCCGTTTCCACCGCTGCCGCCCGAGCCGCCCACCGCCGCCGCAACCGCGACATACAGGCCGCCGCTCTGCGACAGCCCGCTGCCGCCCGAACCGCCACCGCCCCCCACCGACTGGGCGAGAATGGCGGACGCGCGGTCGCCCGTGGTGACGATGCCCGCTGAGTTCGTGACGGTGACCGTGCCGCCGGAGCCACCGGAACCGCCGGAGCCGCCGATGGTCAGGGCCGCGCCTTCGACGGTGTCGGCCACCGCCTTCCCGCCCGCGCCGCCGCCGCCGCCGATGGACTGGGCCAGCAGGGCCGTGGAATAGCTGCCAGACGTGACGATGGTGACGGTGCCCGGCGCCGCCCCGGAATTCGTCACATAGACGTTTCCGCCATTGCCGCCGCTGCCGCCGCCGCCGCCGATGGCTGCGGACACGCCGACACCGACGCTCATGGTGCCGCCGCCGCGCCCGCCGCCGCCGCCCACGGACTGCGCGACCACACCGAGTGAATTGTCGCCGCTGGTGACGATCGTTCCCGAATTGTAGAGCGTGGTCTTCCCGCCGTCTCCGCCCGACGCACCCTGTCCGCCGAGGGATGCGACACCGCCCGCGCCCCCGCCGTTGCCCCCGCCGCCGCCGATGGACTGGGCCAGAACGCCGTCCGAGAACTTGCCGCTGGTGGTGATGACGCCGTAATTCTTGGCGGTCGCTTCCGCACTGCCGCCGGTGCCGGACGTGCCTGAATTGCCGACGGAGCCGCCGACGGCGACACACCCCGCGGCGCTGTTTGAACATCCGCCCACGATGAGGTTGCCGCCACCGCCGCCCACCGACTGCACGAGCATTCCGTGGGCGTAATTCCCGGTGGTGGTGACCGTCCCGGTGTTGATGCCCGTGGCGTTCGCGCCCGCGCCGCTGACGGCGCCGTTCCCGCCCATGGAGACGAACACCGCATCCGCCGAGCCGCCGTTGCCGCCACCGCCCGCGACAGACTGCACCACGATGCCGACCGAGCCGTTGCCGCCGGTTGAGACCGCGCCGCCGGAGTTCAGATAGACGTTGCCCGCGGCGCCACCCGGGCCGGCGACGCCGCCCGAGCTGCTGATGAACCCGCCCACGGACGCGCCGTTCGCGCCGGTGCCGCCGAGGCTCTGCGCGACGATGGCGTTCGAGGCGTAGCCCGAGGTCTGAACCTTCGCGCCGCTCGCGACGATCACGTTGACGGCGGTGCCGCTGGCGGCGCTGCCACCGGTGCCGCCAGCGCCGCCGGTCTCTTTGAGCGATTTGTCCGCGGGCGCGCCATTGCCGCCCGCCCCGCCATTGGCGGCCACGATGATGCCGTGGGCCGTATCGCCGCTGGTGGTGATGGTGACGCCACCCTGGACCGTGAGGGAGGCCGTGCCGCCGGTGCCGCCCGTTCCGCCATTGCCACCGTAAGCATGGGTAATGGAAGACGCGCTTCCTCCAAAACCGCCTGCCCCGCCATTGGCATAGACGGCAACGGCCGGGGCGGACGATCCTGTGGTGGTGATCGCGGATTTTGACCCGACGGTGAGGGAGATGTTTCCGCCGTTTCCGCCGTTTCCGCCGTTTCCGCCGTATCCATCTGAGACACCGCCGTCAGCCCCTCCGCCCTTTCCTCCTTCGCCGCCATCGGCTTTGGCCAGGATGGCCACCTGGGAAGAGGTTATGGTTCCGGAGACCTGCATATTGACGGTCCCAGCGTCGCCGCCAGTACCTCCGTTCGCTCCGGTCGCGTTGACAACAGCTGAGTCGCCATTCGCACCCGCGCCACCCTTCCCTCCGCGCGATGCGGCGTAGACTGCACCGCCGTTTGCACTGGATACGGTCACGCCCGACAAAATCACCGTGACCGCGCCGCCCGCGCCGCCCGTTCCGCCGATCCCGCCATCACCGGGGTGCTCGTTGGCGTGCCCATAGCCGCCCTTGCCACCTGTTCCGCCCGTTGAGATGAGGCTGATGGCAGGTCCGGAGGCGCTTGAGATAGCCGACGACGTCGCGGAAATGGAGACCGCCCCACCGGCTCCTCCGGTACCGCCCGCGCCCCCCGTCGACGTTTCCCAGCCACCGCTTCCCTCGCCGCCGCGGCCGCCATCACCGCCGCGGGAGGTGATGACGATCCCGCTGGCGGCAGATGACAGGTTGGAGCCAGAGATCACTAGGGAGAGAACCCCTCCCGCTCCCCCCATTCCCCCGGCGCCGCCAACTCCGCTTCCATGGTCGCTATAGCCCTCTCCGCCCTTGCCGCCTGATCCGCCAACCGAGCGAAGGGAGAGCAGCCGGTCGCCGGACTGAGCGACGGTCACATCGGAAATGGTTGCGGTGAAATCCCCTCCCGAACCGCCAGTGCCCCCATTTCCGCCCCAGCCGTGACCCGTGCCGTGTTCGACCTTTGCGTTTCCACCTTTGCCGCCGTCTCCGCCGACGGTGGTGCTGTCGATGACGAATGTGTTGCTTGTTCCGCCCGAAATGATGATCGAGGTCGCGGCGATCGAGCCACCTTCTTGGCCGTCGCCGGCGTTGGCGTGCTCGAACCAATGGGTCTTGTTGGCCCCGTGGGCTCCCTCTGTCCCCTGGGGCGGATTGTAGGAGAAGGGGATCGTCACCACGGTCTGCGCCGCTGCCGACCGGACCGCGACGGGCGCGGCGACCAATGCGAGGCTGCATAGGGTTGTCGTGAGCGCGGTGGACAGAAGCATCCGCGCCGTGGAGGCGCCATACACGTTCGATGCCGTCGCCCGCGGACCACGGTTCAGCGCAATCCCATCCCCAGGCATTCCCGCCCCCAGCAAAGCCTACGGTAGGATATTGTTGTCCCGGGGTTGAAAGCGCAACCATTGGAGATGGCTCGCCCACCGAAAAGCCGCCGCCAGAGGTTGCGCGGCTAAAGGACCGAAAGGGACGGCTAAGGGACTATTACGACCACGCAGGCGCCGTTCTCTGTGCGGTGCGCTCATATCCGAAACCTGGTTCCGGGCGGGGGAGAATCCTGCGGCGCGCCCGCGAAGCACTGGGCTTTCTCCATCCACGTCTGCGCCACGTCCCCCACCACGTTGAGGCGAACATCCCTGATGTTGCGCACCTGCGTGACAACTTGGCAGAACGCCTCCGCGGAGCCGGATATGATTTCCGAATGAGACTGAGGTCCCCACCGCCAGATCTCACCGGACGGGCTTGTCAGGGCAACATGAGGAACGATGGCCGGAACCTCCATCTTGCGAACGCGGAAACTCCAGCCGAACGTGCTGACCCCAAGCGCCGCAATGCCCTTGATCCTGTCCCGGCTTATTCTGTCCACGCCCAATATGTCGTACACGGCCTGCGCATGTGCCCAGGTTTCCATCAGGCGGGACGTTATCAGGGAGCGGACGCTCATTTCCCGCCCCGCCCAGACCGCTCTGATGGACGGATCGAGATCCGACCAGCGCGCGCTGATCGCGGTCGCTCTCGCCAGCCACTCGGCCCGCAACCGATCGCCCGTGAGGTGGCTGAGACGAACGTCCGTCGCACGGACGAGCGAGCTGCCGCCAGCGCGTAATGCGTTTAGGGCGCCGTACTCCGTCTCGAAGGCAGCCCTGTCGAAAATCGCGTGATCTGCCAAGGCATTGAAATAATGGATATGTTGAACAACGTCGTTTATTGACCACGATTTGAACTGCGTGATCATGCCGAAATGTTCTTCATTCTTCTCGAGCAATTTGTTGAAGCACTCGCTTTCCGCACGGAGCGCATCGGCCTCCGGTATCATGAGGCGGCCCCAGGTTCAGCTCGCGGTCGCTGAACAGCCGATCCATCGGAGAGTGCCTTGTCGATTTGCTCAGGGGAAAAACCCCAGCCAAGCAACAGCTCCTTCGTGTGTTCTCCAAGATGGGGCGCGTCCATGGCCTGAAGATGCCCAGGGTCAACACCCGGTGGCAGCGAGTATGGGATCGGATGATCCATGCCACCTTGCTGAACCCGCGCGATGTATCCGCTGTGCATGATGTCTTCGTCTTTCAGGACGTCGTCGTAGTCCCAGACCGGAGCATGCAATATTTCGTGCGCAACGAATATGTCGATCCATTCACGCGTTGTCTTTTCTTTCAACATGCGCGCGCAGGACGCATTGATCTCGTCCTTGTATTCTCGTCTCCCGTCTTTCGTTGCGTATAACGGCTCATCTTGCAGCTCAGGAAGATTCACGGCTTTTGAAAACCGCTCAAAGGCATCGTCTTCATTGACCGAAAGCGTCATGTAGCCGTCGGCGGTTTCATACACGCCGAGAGGGGCGTAAAGGGACTGCCCGCCACCGTCCAGCTCGTGTTCCGCGAGCTTGCACGCCTGGAGGGCAAGGGCCGATTGGAGCAGGCTGCAATCGATGTAATGGCCGGACGTATTCCCGGAATACCGATGTATGACCGACGTCAGGATGGATTGGTAAGCGTATAGACCGGTGACGATATCCATGATGACCATGTCGACCTTCACAGGCCGGCCGTTTGCGTCTTTGCTCAGGCTTATGAAGCCGGAGTAGCCCTGGGCCACGGAATCAACGCCCGGAAGCCTGCTTCGACGGCCATTCTGACCAAACCCGCTGATCGAAACATATATGGCTTTCGGGTTGAGCGCGCGGACGGAGGCATAGTCCAAGCCGAGCTTCGCCATCACTCCGGGCCGGAACGACTCCACGACAACGTCCGCATTGGCTGCCGCGGACAATGCGATCTTGCGGCCTTCTTCCGTTTTCAGATCAATGACGATCGATTTCTTGCCGCGATTGTAGATGGCAAAATATGTGCTTGCATCGCCATGTCGACGCCCGAGGCTTCTGGCCCAGTCGCCGTGGCGCGGCTCGATTTTGGTTACGTTCGCACCATGCTGTGCGCAGAGCGCTGTCGCGTAAGGCCCGGCGACGCCCATCGAAAAATCGACAATGTTCAACCCACTCAAAGCCAACGACATGGAGCCGTCTCCCCCTGGCGACACCCGTTATTTTTGGAGTTTCAGATGTTCATTCGGGTTGGAAATTCGTACTCTTGACGAGCTTTTCCCACGCAACTTCATCTTGTTGAATGAATGCGCGAAAATCTGCGCCGAAGAGTGTCCCAGGGCGATATCCTGCGGCTTCAATCTTGGGTCGAGCAGGCCCCTGCAGCACAGACCGGGCGAGCTCGATGATCTCATTCTGGATATCGACAGGTGTTTTGCTTGGAGCGAACAAGCCGTTCCATCCCACGCGCTCTTCAATCGGCAGGCCCAATTCCCTGAGAGACGGAATGTCGGGCGCCTGCGGCAGCCTTTCGCGCGTGCTGACTGCGATGGCACGCACCGCGCCGGAGCGAATGGAAGACGTCCAAGTCGGAAGCACATCCAGGGCGAAATCGACGCGTCCGGCCAGAATGTCAGGCGCAGCAGCTGTGGAGCCTCGATAATATATGGGGGAAGCCTGCAGGCCAGACAGGTTGACCACACGTTCGGTGAAGAACTGAACGGCGCTGCCGACTCCGGGCGATGCGTAGTTCATACGATCCCCCTTCTCCTTGCCGGCCTTCAGAAAGTCCTGCCACGTAGATACAGGCGAGCTCGCGGGGACGATGAGCACCATCGGGTAGTCGAGAATCATCGCCAGTGGCGCAAAATCCGAAAGTGCATATGGCGGCGCGCGGCGAATGCTCTTGAGCATCGTCGTCTCGTTGCTGGTCCCCACGAACAATGTATAGCCGTCGGGATTTGAACGCAGCGTCGCACCCGCAGCCAAGGTGCCGGCAGCCCCGGCACGGTTCTCAACGACGAAAGGGACGGATGTGAAGGCCCGCGCCCCGTCGGAGAATATGCGCGCGCCGAAATCCGTCGCTCCGCCAGATGGATAGCCAACCTGCAACGTCACCGCCCGAGTGGGCCACTTGGCCTGCGCAAAAACGCGGTGCGGCGCACCGGCGATTGCCGCGGTCAATGTAGCAAGGACGGTTCTGCGTGTGACATGCATGCCCATGTTGCTCTCTTGGAAACGATCTGTGTCGATGGAGTTTCGTGCGCGCCGGCTGCTCAAGCGCCGTTGCATTTCCGGTCCTGATCGGCGCGGAGGTTTCCTGCCCTGCGCGATTTTGCCCCCGCGGGCACCACAGGGCGTTCCCGTCGTCCGGGCGCGCTCGCAGGCGTGATGTGAGGTCGCGCGCTGCTCCCGAGCCCTTCCGAAACGCGACGGCCGGAGCCAATGGCGCGCTGGATAAATGAATGGATTATCAAATTTGCTCCACCCATCCCATTAAGCCATAAGAATGGTGCATGCCCTGCTCGCCGAGGTCTGAAGCCAAGCTACACGAAAAAAGTCGAATGAGGAGTCATTTTTTATTTGTCGTTCTGTGACGGGAAGGGGCAGCTGGCTCTCCCCGCCGGAGGAAGCGACGAGGGTCCACGCCGCGCGGGCGCGCCGCCCTGGACGGTCGCCCACGCCTGCAGGTGGCCTTTGCCCTCAGCGCAGGCCGAAACCGAGCGCAGTCAGCGCATCGCGGATGCGGTCGCGGCCGGCGAGGGACGAGGCGCCGCGTACGCGCGGAAGGGCGGCGGCGATCCAGCCGATCTCGGGGATGTTCTGGCCCTTCTGGAACGCCTTCAGCGCCGCCTCGTAATGGTCCAGCGCCTCCTGCGGCAGGCTCGCGTCATAGCGCTCGCGGTGGAGCACGAGGCGCTGGGAGATGCGCGGCTTCACGTCCGCCGGGCGGGCGGGGTCGGGATGGCCGATGGCGAGGCCGAACACGCCCACCACGTTGGGCGGCAGGCCGAGGAGTTCGGCGAGTTCCACCGGCCGGTTGCGCAGCGCGCCGAGATAGACGCCGCCGAGGCCCAAGGATTCCAGCGCCACCAGCGCGTTCTGCGCCGCGAGTGCGGCGTCGATAAAGCCGACGAACAGGGTTTCCAGAAAGCCCAGCGCATCGGTGGGATGGTTGTTGCGACGGCCGATCTCCTCCAGCCGCGCGAGGTCGGCGAGCCACACCAGCACCAGCGGCGCCTCGATGACGTGCTTCTGCCCGCCGGCGATCTCGGCAAGGCGCGCCTTGGTGGCCGGGTTCTCCACCGCGACCACGCTAAAGGTCTGGAGGTTGGAGGAGGACGGAGCCGATTGCGCCGCCGCCACCAGCGTCTCGATCAGCCCTTCGGGTAGAGGCTCCTTGGTGAAGGCGCGCACGGTGCGGTAGTTCAGCAGGCCGGCGATGGTGTCGTTGAGAAGGATTGAGGCCGGCGCCTCGGCCGCGCCGTAGCGGGCCTCCAGCAAAGCGCGGGCGGCGGCGGCTTCATCGGGCGCCAGGGTGGCGCCGGAGGTGTCGGCAGTCTCGGTCATCGGCGGGCAAACTCCATGGGACGGCGCGCGAACGCCCTCGAGCAATCAGGCCGTGGCGCGCGGCTTCTCGGCGACGGCCCCCGCATTCCGGCGGAAGCCGGCGGCGGGGTGGGTGTCGGGCAGGAGGGGACCGCGGCGGAACAGCTTCTCGCGCAGGGTACCCTCATCGTAGGACGTCTTGTAGACGCCGCGATCCTGAAGCTCCGGCACCACGAGATCCACGAACGACGCCAGCGTCTCATGAGAGACGAGGCGGTTGAGGTTGAAGCCGTCCACGTCCGTGTCGCGTACCCAGGAGATGATCTCGTCCGCCACCTCGCCGGGTGCGCCGACGATGAAGGGCGCGCGGGCGCCCGTGGCGGAGAGGGTGGCGAGGTCCTTCACCTTCAGCGGCTCGGCGCTGCGCAGGGTGAGATTTTCCAGCGTGGACTGGATGGCATTGCTCTTCACGTAGGAGATGGCCTCCTCCGGATCGAGGGTGGAGAGGTCCACGCCGGTCCAGCCGGAAAGCAGTGCCAGTTGCCCGGCCGTGTTCACATACTGGGCATATTCGGCCAGCCGGTCGAAGGCCTCGGCGCGGGTGGGGGCGACGATCACCGTCGCGCCGGGGAACATGCGGATGTCATAGGGGTCGCGGCCGAAGCTCGCGGCCGCCGTGCGCACCGCGCGCACCGCCTCGGCGAGGATGGGGCGGGTCTGGCCATTGAGGAAGATGGCCTCCGAATGCTTCGCCGCGAACAGCCGCCCGCGCCCCGAGGTGCCGGCCTGGTAGAGCACCGGCGTGCGCTGGGGCGAGGGCTCGGCGAGCTGGATGCCGTCCACCTGATAGTAGGGCCCGTTGTGGCGGATGCGGTGGACCTTGGCGGGATCGGTGAAGATGCGGGCGGCGCGATCACGGCGCACGGCCCCCTCCTCCCAACTGCCTTCCCACAGCTTGTAGACGGCGGCGAGGAAATCCTCCGCCGCCTCATAGCGCGCATCATGGTCGCGGTTGGCCTTGTCGCCCATGCCGCGCGCGCCGCTGTCGAGATAGCCGGTGACGATGTTCCAGCCCACGCGTCCCTGGGTGAGATGGTCCAGCGTCGCGAAGCGGCGGGCGAACTGGTAGGGGTGCTCGTAGGTGAGATTGGCGGTGACGCCGAAGCCGATGTGCTTGGTCGCGTGCGCCATGCTCGGCACCACCAGAGCGGGGTCGATGTCCGGCGTCTGCGCGGCGGAGATCAGCGCCGCGTCCGGGCTGTTGCCATAGACGTCGTAGACGCCGAACACGTCGGCGATGAACACGCCGTCGAACAGGCCGCGCTCGGCGGTCACCGCAAGGTCGATCCAGTAATCGAGGCTGTTGTAGTCGAAAGCGCGGTCGCGCGGATGCGCCCACAGGCCCGCCCAGACGTGGCCGGGCGAGGCCATGTTGAAGGCGTTGAAACGGATGTCGCGGTTAAGGGGTTTCGTCGTCATGTCAGCCTCGCTCAGCTGTAGAGCGGGGTCGGCGTGATGACGCCGTTGAGGGCGTAATTGCCCACCTCGCGGGATTTGTAGACCACCGGATCGTGCAGAGTGTGGGTACGGATGTTGCGCCAGAAGCGGTCGTAGCCGTAATGGCCGGCGGTGGCTCGGGCGCCCATCAGCTCGAAGATGCGGGAGGTGATCTCCAGCGCCGTGCGGCTGGAATGCACCTTGGCCGCATAGATGGCCGCGGCGGCGACGTTGCGATCGTCGGGGGTGATTGAATTGCCCAGCGCGGTCGCCGCCTCGAAGCGCACGCCGGCCACATCCGCCAGCGCGGTGGAGGCGCGCAGCTCCACGTCGAGATTGCCGTAATGCTCGAGAATGTAGGGATCGAGCCGCGCCTTCTCCACGCCGGAGGCCTGCCACGGGCGGGAGACCTCGCGGATGTAGCGGTTCGCCTCGGCGAGGGCGCCCTTGGCGATGCCGATGTAGAAATTGACGATGAGCAGCTGGTGGAACGGCACCACCAGGCTGGTGCGCGGCGGCGGCGGGGCGGCGGGATCGCCGAGGATCTCGTCGCGCCCCACCTTCACGTCGGCGAAGGTGATGGTGCCGCTCTCCGACAGGCGCTGGCCGAAGGCGTCCCAGTCGTTGCCGTGGGTCACGCCCTCCCGGTCGCCGGGCACGACGAGCACGGCGAAGCCGTCGCCCAGCTGCGCGCGCAGGGTGATGCGATCGGCGAGCGCCGCATTGGAGGCGAAGGTCTTGCGGCCGGTGAGGCGATAGAAATCCTCCACCGGCACGAGGCGCGATTCCGGATCGCGCGGGTTGGAGGCACCGCCCCAGAACCAGCGCCCGGCCACCGAAGTCCGCGCCAGCGCCGCCGCCTGCTCCGGGCGCGCCCGCCACAAGGCGTTGGTGAGGTGGAGATAGTGATAGGCGAGCAACTGGGCGATGGAGGCATCCACCCGCCCGATCACCCGCACGGCGAGGAGCGCGTCGGTGAACGATCCGCCGCCCCCGCCGTGTTCGGGGGAAAAGAGCAGTTCGAGCAGCCCCGCCTCACGCAGCAGCGCGAGTTCGCGCCGGGGCGAGGCGCCGATGCGGTCGCGCTCGGCGGCGTCTGGGGTGAGCGCGTCAGCGACGCTCTGGGCGCGGGCGGTCCAGTCGGGCCGCGCGGGCGCAGACGGGGCGAGAGACAAATGGGACGGACGGGCGGCAGGCGGGGTCATGGGTCACACTCCTCGATGGGGTTCGGCAGGGGCGCTCACCAGGTGGGGATGAGGCTGCCGTTGAACTTGGCGAGGGTGAAGTCCTTCACCGGCTGCGAGCGGTAGACCGCGATGAACTTGGCGATGCGCGGGTCATCCTTGCGATCCTCGCGGGCGGCGAAGACGAGAGTGAAATAGGGCTTGGCCTCCTCCAGCGTGGTCTCGGCCAGAAGCGCGCTCTTCAGCTGGAGCCCGGCGAGATAGGCATAGTTGGAGGAGACAAAGGCGGCGGCCACGTCGTCCAGCGAGCGCGGCAGCTGGGCGGCATCGATCTCCACGATCTTCAGGTTCTTCGGGTTCTCCGCCACGTCGAGCACGCTGGCATAGAGGCCCGAGCCCGGCTTCAGCTTGATGAGGCCGGCCTTCTGGAACAGCAGCAGCGCCCGTCCGCCATTGGTAGGATCGTTGGGAATGGCGATTTTGGAGCCGGCCGGGATGTCGGCGAAGCTCGTGTACTTCTTGGAATAGAGGCCGGCGGGCACGAGGATCGACTCGTCGAGGGCGACGATGGTGTATCCGCGCGTCTTCACCTGATTGGCGAGATAGGGCCGGTTCTGGAAATTGTTGAGGTCGATGTCGCCGGCCTGCAGCGCCGCATTGGGCTGGTTCCAGTCGGTGAACTCGATGATCTCCGCCTTCACCCCCTGCTCGGCCGAGAGCTTCGCCGCCTCGCGCAGGATGTCGCCATAGGGACCCGCCGAGACGCCGATCTTCAGGGGCTTGTCGGAGGCGGCGGCCGGAGCCTGCGCGTTCGCGCCCGTTGCGAGCGTGAACAGGGCGAGGCTGGAGACGACGAGGGCCGCGAGGGAGGAGCGGAAGCGGGAGGTCATGGATCTGTCCTCGGTCAGGATCTGGCGGAAGGGCGCACGAACCCACGCGTCCCCGCGCAGGCGGAGCCGCTGTGAAGATGTCGTCGGGTCTGCGCGCCGGTGAGGATCGGATCTGCCTGGAAGCTGGCCCGACCTTTATTCTATAAAATTAATAGAATTAGTTTGCACACGGGAGCCGCAGTGTCTATCCCTTTTCGTCATGCCCCTTTCGACGCCGGGAACCGCCATGAACAAACCCGTCATCCCCCTCCCCCCTGTCGCGCCCACGAAGCTCCGCTCAGCCGATCCCGCCGACTGGCGCGACCTGTTCGCGGAGATCGGCGCCGGCTCCAGCGTGCGCGAGCGCGATCGGGTGCTGCCGTTCGAGGCGGTGGATCTTCTGAAGCAGGCCGGCTTCGGCGCGCTGCGGCTGGCAGAGGCCGATGGCGGGGCGGGCGCGACCTTCCGCCAGACCTACAAGCTTGCGCTGGACCTCGCGGCGGCCGACGCCAACGTGGCGCACATCTTCCGCAACCACTTCACCGTGGCCGAGCAATTCGCTCGCCGGCCCTATGATGCGAAGGGCCGGGCGTGGCAGGCGGAGGTGGCGGCCGGGACCCTCTTCGGTCTCGCCTCCACCGAAGCGGGCTCGAACCCTGCCGGCGGCTTCGCGCCCGACACGAAGCTTGATCCCGATGGCGACGGCTTCCGCCTCAGCGGCGTCAAATATTACAGCACGGGCACTCTCTTCGCCGATTCCATGCTCATCCGCGCGGCGACGGCGGACGGGCGGCTGGCGGCGGTCATCATTCCCACGCGGCGCGAGGGCATCGAGATCGTCGACGACTGGGATGGCGCCGGCCAGCGCCTCACCGCATCCGGCACCACGCGCTTCCACAATGTGCGGGTGGAGGCGGACGAAGCAGTGTTTGACACGCCCAGCCGGGGCTACGGCCTCGCCTATTCCAACACGCAGGCGCAGCTCTTCCTCACCACCGTGGTGGCCGGCATTACGCGCGGCGCGCTGGAGGATGCCATCGCGCTGGTGAAGCGGCGCAAGCGCAGCTTCTATTATGCGCCGGTGCCCACCCCCGCCGACGACCCCTTCCTGCAACAGGCGGTGGGCCAGCTCGCGGCCCATGCGTTCGCGGCCGAGGCGGTGATACTCGCGGCAGCCGAAGCGCTGGACCGCGTGAGCGATGCCCGCGACCGGGACGAGAGCGCCGAGGTCCTCGCCGCCGAGGCCGCGAAGGCGGCGGCGCAGGCGAAGCTGGTGGTGGATGATCTCGCGCTGAAGTCCGGCGCGCTGCTGTTCGAGACCGGCGGCGCCTCGGCCACCGAACGGGCCGTCAACCTCGACCGCCACTGGCGCAACGCCCGCACCATCGCCTCGCACAATCCGGCGAGCTACAAGGCTAAGGCCATCGGCGAACTGCTGGTGAAGGGCACGCCGCTGCCAGCCAAAGGCTTCTTCTGATCCGGCGTCTTGTGCTGCCAGACGATGGCCCCGCCGCACCGGCGGGGCCATTGTTTTTTACGGGTCACGCCGTCGGGAAGGCGCCCTCGAACACCGTCTCGGCGAGCGGGCGGCGGCCGCTTGGCGTTTCGCCCTTGTGGAAGCTCTCCGGCAGCAGGGACTTGTCGCCGCGACGGCCCAGCGCGACGGCGATCTCCACCTCGTAGTCCTCAGGCACCTTCAGCTCCGTGCGGGCCTTCTCCACATCGAAGCCGCCCATGCCGTGGGCGCGCCAGCCGAGCTTCGTCGCCTGCAAGGCGAGGTTCGCCCAGGCCGCGCCGGTATCGAAGGAATGGCTGCGCGCCGGCACCGGCTCGCTCGTCCCGGGCCGCACGAAGCTGCGGGCCGAAACGACGAAGACGAGCACCGCCGCATTCTGCGCCCACTGCTGGTTGAACGGCACGAGCAGGCTGAGGAAGGTGTCGAACGCGGGCGTGCCCCGGCGGGCATAGAGGAAGCGCCAGGGCTGCGAATTGAAGCTGGAAGGCGCCCAGCGCGCCGCTTCGAAGATGGAGTTGAGTTCGGCCTGCGGAATCTCCTCGCTGGTGAAGGCGCGGGGCGACCAGCGCTCCAGGAACAGCGGCTCGACGGGATGCTCGCTCTGGCGCGGCGGGACGGCAACGGTCATGGCAAATCCTCTGGTGCGGAAAGGGTCACAGCCTTAGGCCGGCCTGCTTCAGCAACGGCAGGATGGCCGTGGCGAAATGGTCGAGGTCGGCGGCGAAGTCATAGAAGTTGAGCTGCACGCCGTCGATGCCGGTGCGCTTCAGTGCGGCGAGCTGGTCTACGACTTCTTCCGGCGAGCCGATGATCTCGATATTGCCACCGAGATTGAGCCCCTGCTTGTGCGTCGCATCGCGCCGGCCGAGCCAGGCCACCGCATCGCTGTCATAGCCGCGATGGCCGAAGGACGTGTGGGTCGGCGCCGGCACCCCGGCGGCGATGGCGCGGGCATAGTCGTGTGCTTCCGCCGAGGTGGGGCGGCTCACGATGATGGGGTTGATGATGGCCTTCACCTCCCGCCCCTTTGCCCGCGCCCGCGCCTTGATGGCGGCGACGTGGGCCGGCAGCGTCTCCAGCGCGCTGTCGATGTGCGCGCCGCCCGGCGAGGTGATGAACAGCAGGTCCGAATGGCCAGCCGCGAAGTCGATGCCGGCGTCCGAGCCCGTCGCCGTGACGAGGATGGGCCGGCCATAGAGCGGCTTCGGCGTGATGTAGCCGTTGACGATCTTCCACGGGTTCAGCCGGCCTTCGACGGAATAGTTCTCGCTGTCGCTCCACAGGCGGTGGAGCACGTCGAACAGCTCGCCCGTCATGTCGTAGCGGCGGTCATGCTCGATGCGGTTCCAGCCGAACATCTCATGCTCGATGGCGCGATGCCCGGTGACGATGTTGATGCCCCAGCGCCCCTTGGAGATGTGATCGAAGGTGGCGCCGATCTTGGCGATGTGCAGCGGGTGCCACGGGCCGTAGAGCACATGGAGCGTGGAGATGAGCAGGATGTTCTTCGTGGTCGCGGCCATGGCGCCGAGGGCCACGAAGCTGTCCAGCGAGGCTTCCCCGTCATAGCCGCCCTTGGGCAGCCACTGGGTGCGGGAGAAGGCGATGTCGAAGCCCAGCGCGTCGGCCTTCTCCACGAGGGCGGAATTGTAGTCGTAGGTCCAGCTGTTGCTGGTGGGATGGTCGGAGAAGTGGATGTCCTGAAGGTTCAGGAACAGCCCCAGCATCAAGGGCTGGCGGGCCGAGCGGGAGAGCGGGCTGTCGGGAAAGTCGAGCGGGCCGCGCAGGAGAGGAGCGGCGGCAACGGACGGAAGTGCGGACATGACGGACCTCGCGGGAGAACGGAAATAGCCCCGGCCCCTTCCCCGAGCGACCGGGGAAGGGGCCGGATCCGTGTCGTCGCCAGGGGAGCGCCGGCACGAAGGGATCGGGAATGCCTCAGGCGGTGGCGCGCGCCGCCTCGGCGAACTGGCTCTGCGGCCGCGGCAGGCCGTAATGCTCGCGCAGCGTCCGGCCGGTGTATTCCGTGCGGAACAGGCCACGCTTGCGCAGGATGGGCACCACCTGCGAGGCGAAGAGATCGAAGCCGGCGGCGTACCAGGGCGGCATTACGTTGAAGCCATCCGCCGCACCGCTCTCGAACCAGAGCTGGATCTCGTCGGCGATCTTCTCCGGCGTGCCCACCACCACATAATGGCCGCGCGCCCCGGCGAGGCGATCGATGAGCTGGCGGAGCGTCGGCTTCTCCCGCCGCACGATGTCCACCACCAATTGGAAGCGGCTGGCCACGAGCTTTGCGGGGCCGGCATCCTTGAAGGCGTCCAGCTCCACCACCGCACCGAGGGGATGGCCGGAGAAGTCCACGCCGGTGATCTGCTTCAGCTGGGAGATGGAATATTCCGGCTGGATGAGGTCGCTGAACGCCTCGTGCAGCTGGCGCGCTTCCGCCTCGGTGGAGCCGATATAGGGGCTGATGCCGGGCAGGATCTTCACATGGTCCGGATTGCGCCCCAGCCCCGCCGCCTGCTTCTTGATGTCGGCGTAGAAGGCCTTGGCGCTCTCCACCGTCTGGTGGGCGGTGAAGATGGCTTCCGCATAGCGCGCGGCAAACGAGCGCCCGTCGTCCGAGGAGCCCGCCTGCACATAGACCGGACGACCCTGCGGCGGGCGCGGGGTGTTGAGCGCGCCCTTCACCCGATAGTGCCGGCCCACATGCTCGATGGGGTGGATCTTGGCATCGTCCGCGAACAGGCCGGAGACGGGATCGGCCACAAGGGCGTCATCCTCCCAGCTGTCCCAGAGCTTGGTCACCACGTCCACGAATTCGGCCGCGCGGGCATAGCGCTCGGCATGGCTCGGGGTCTCGGCGAGGCCGAAATTGGCGGACGCCTGGGGGACGGCGGTGGTGACGATGTTCCAGCCCGCGCGCCCGCCGGAGAGATGGTCGAGGGAGGCATAGAGCCGGGCGAGATTGTAGGGCTCGTAATAGGTTGTGGATGCCGTGCCGATGAGGCCGATATGGGTGGTGGCGGCGGCGATGGCCGAGAGCCAGGTCAGGGGCTCCAGGCGGAAGCGCGAGGCGTAGCGGATGTTGTCCACCTGCGCCGGGCCATCGGCGAAGAACACCGCATCCAGCTTCGCTGCCTCGGCCGAGCGGGCGAGGTCCTGGTAGAAGGTGATGTCCAGCAGCCGCTCCGGCCGCGCGCCGGGATAGCGCCAGCCGGCCTCGTGATGGCCGCCGGGATAGATGAACAGGTTGAGGACGAGCTGCCGCCGCGTGGCGTGGGACGATGGGACTGCCATTGGGATCTCTCCTTTGATCGCTCAAGGCGTGAAGGGGCAGAACATTTCGGTTGGCTCAGCTGACGCGGGCGGCGACGCGCGAAGCAACGCGTTCTTGCGCGCGCTGCTGCACCCGCGCCGCCGCATCGCCGCCGCCGGTGCGGGGCGCGCGGCCTTCCACGGGGTGGCTGGGGTCGGTGTAGAATTTCGTGGAGACGTGACCGTCCGGCACGAGCGAAGCCACCAGTGACTCATCGGCGGCGGTGAAGCCGTAGTCGAGGGCGGCGACGTAATCGTCCCACTGGGCTTCCGTGCGCGGCCCGGCAATGGCCGAGGTGACGAGGCTGTTGTTCAGCACCCAGGACAGGGCAAAGGTCGCCGCCGGAATGCCGGCCTCGGCCGCATGGCGGGCGATGGCCTCTGCGATGTCGATGGATTCCGCGCGCCACTCGGTCTCCAGAATGCGCCGGTCGCCCCGCCCTGCCCGACTGTCCGCCGCCGGAGCCGCGCCGGGCGCGTATTTGCCGGTGAGCACGCCGCGCGCCAGCGGCGAATAGGTGACGACGCCGAGGCCGTAATGGTGGGCGGCGGGAAGCTGCTCCACCTCCGCCGTGCGGTCCACGATGTTGTAGAGGGGCTGGCTGGCGACGGGCCGGTCGATACCGAACTGGTCGGCGAGATGCGCCACCTCGGCGATGCGCCAACCGCGGAAGTTGGAGACGCCGAAATAGCGCACCTTCCCCGCCTTCACGAGGTCCGCCACCGCCCGCACCGCCTCGCCGAGCGGCGCGTCGAAGATGGCGCGGTGGAAATAGAGGATATCGATATAGTCCGTGCCGAGGCGCCTGAGGCTCGCCTCCGCCGCCTCGATGATCCACTTGCGGGAAATGCCCTGCCGGTTCGGCCCCGCGCCGCCGGGATTGGCGAACTTGGTGGCGAGCACATAGGCGTCCCGATCGCCCTTCACCGCGCGGCCGACGATCTCCTCGGTGCGCCCGTTCTGGTAGGCGTCCGCCGTGTCGAGGAAGAAGAAGCCCTGCTCCCGCGCCTTGTGGATGATGCGGTGAGAGGTGGCCTCGTCGGTCGGCCCGCCGAACATCATGGTGCCCAGCGCCAGCTTGGGCACCTTCAGGCCGCTCCTGCCGAGATAGCGATACTCCGGCGGCGTCACGGGGGCTTTCGGAAAGGCGTGCGCGGTCACATGGGCGGTCATTGGCGAAATCCTCAGTGAAGCGCGTCTTCAGGCGCGTGATGGCAGGCGACGGCACGGCCGGCCCCGAGGGGGCGCAGCGCGGGGTCGGATTGGGTGCAGAGGGGCGTCGCCAGCGGGCAGCGCGGATGGAAGCGGCAGCCGGGCGGCACGTTGCGCGCGCTCGGCAGATCGCCGGAGAGCGGGGCGGCATGGCGCCGCCGCCCAGGCGTCGGCACGGCCTCGATCAGCGCGCGGGTGTACGGATGGAGCGGGCGGGCGAAGATGGACTGCCAGGAGCCCGTCTCCACGATGCGGCCGAGATACATCACCAGCACCCGGTCGGCGAAATAGCGCACCACCGACAGATCGTGGGAGATGAAGAGATAGGAGAGCCCCAGCTCCGCCTTCAGCCGCGCCAAGAGGTTCAGGATCTGCGCCTGGATGGAGAGGTCGAGGGCCGACACCGGCTCGTCGCAGATGACGAGGCGCGGTGCGAGAATGAGCGCGCGGGCGATGCCGAGGCGCTGGCGCTGGCCGCCGGAGAATTCGTGCGGATAACGCTGGAGCGCCTCGCGCGGCAGCCCCACCCGCTCCAGCGCGTCCCCCGCCGCCTTGAGCCGCTCGCGGCGCGGCACGAGGCCGTGCACCGCCAGAGGCGCGGTGAGGATGTCGGCGATGGACTGGCGCGGGTTGAGCGAGGCGAACGGGTCCTGAAACACGATCTGCGCCTGCCGGCGATAGGCCTTCAGCGGCGCGCCTTGAAGGCCGCCCACGTCCACCCCGTCGAACACCACCCGCCCGGAGGCGGGGGACACGAGGCGCATGATGACCTTGGCGAGGGAGGACTTGCCGCAGCCGCTCTCCCCCACGAGGCCCACCGTCTCCCCCGGTGCCACGGCGAAGGAGACGCCATCCACGGCGCGCAGCACGCGCCCGCCGGACTCGTAGCCGGCGTGCAGGTTTTCAACCGACAGCAAGGGCATGGCGCGCCTCCCTTTGCGCTTCCGACGTGGTGACGGGGCAGGCGACGAGATGGCCGGGCGCGACCGCATCAAGGGCCGGCACGGCGGCGCGGCACAGTGCCCGCGCGTTCGGGCAGCGCGGGGCGAAGGCGCAGCCCTCCTCCCCCGCCGCCGAGGCGATGGAGCCGGCGATCTCCGCGAGCGCGCCGGCCGAATAGTGCTGGCCGGCATCAAGCCGGGGCGAGGCCGCGAGCAGGCCGCGCGTGTAGGGATGGAGCGGCGCGCCGAACAGGGTCTCGAAGGGCGCGTCCTCCACCTTCCGGCCGGCATACATCACCGCCACCCGGTCGGCCCATTCGGCCACCACGCCGAGATCGTGGGTGATGAGCAGGAGGCCCATGGAAAGGTCGCGGCGCAGGGCGTCGAGCAGGTCCAACACCTGCGCCTGAATGGTCACGTCCAGCGCCGTGGTGGGCTCGTCGGCGATGAGAAGGCGCGGCGCGCAGGCGACCGCGATGGCGATCATCACCCTCTGGCGCATGCCGCCGGAGAGTTCGTGGGGATAGTCCCCCGCGCGCCGTGCGGGCTCAGGGATGCGCACGAGGTCGAGCAGTTCCACCGCACGGGCGAAGGCGGCGCGGCGGGAGAGGCCCTCGTGCAGGCGCACCACCTCGGCCACCTGCTGGCCGACGGAGAGCACCGGGTTCAGCGAGGTCATGGGCTCCTGAAACACCATGGCGATGTCCCGCCCGCGCACCCGGCGCAGCGCGCGATCCTCCAGCCGGGCGAGGTCGGTCACGGCGCCATCGCGGCCCCGGAACAGGATTTCGCCGGAGGCGATGCGCGCGGCGTCGGGCAGCAGGCGCATCAAGGCGAGGGCGGTGAGCGACTTGCCGGACCCGCTCTCCCCCACCAGCGCCACCGTCTCCCCCGCCGCCACCGTGAGCGAGAGGCTGCGCACCGGGGTGGCGCGCGGGAAGGCGATGGAGAGGTCGCGCACGTCGATGAGCGGTGCCATTCACCCCTCCCTGCCGCGGCGCGGATTGAGCGCCTCGTTGAGACCGTCGCCGATCAGGTTCAGCGACAGCACGGTGAGCACGATGGCGACGCCGGGGATGGCGCTGAGGAACCAGGCGGTGCGCAGGAGGTCGCGGCCGGTACCGATCATGGAGCCCCAGCTCACCACGTTGGGATCGCCGAGCCCCATGAAGGAAAGCGCGCTTTCCATGAGGATGGCGGTAGCGACGGTGACCGAGGCGAGCACGATGACCGGCGGCAGCGCATTGGGCAGGATCTCGCGGAAGATGATGCGCCCATGCCCGAAGCCCAGCGCCCGCGCGGCGGCGACGAAATCCTTCTCCTTGATGGCGCGGAACTGCGCCCGCACCAGCCGCGCCACCTGCGGCCACGACACCGCCGCGATGGCGAGCGCGATAGCTGGCACCGAGGGCTGGGCGATGGCCACCAGCACGATGAGCAGGATGAAGCCCGGCACCGTTTGGAAAATCTCGATGAGCTTGGAGAGCACATCGTCCACCACGCCGCCGAAATAGCCCGCCGTGGCGCCCACCAGAATGCCAGCAAGGAGCCCCGCCAGTGTCGCGCAGGCGCCAACCAGCAGGCTCACGCGGGCGCCGTGGACGAGCCCGGCCAGCACGTCGCGCCCCAGCGCGTCGGTGCCCAGCGGAAAGCGCGGGTTCTGTCCCGGCCACTGCAAGGGCCGCCCCGCCATCTCCAGCGGATCGTCGGGGAAGAGCACGGGGGCAGCCAGCGCCGCCCCCACCACGACAGCGAGGATGAGGAGACCCGCCACCGCCGTGGGATTGGAGAGGAACACGAGCAGCGCATGGCGCCGGCCCACGGGCGCCAGCCGCGCCACGTCCGCCGTCACCGTGCGCGCGGCGTCCGGCGCATGGACGTTGGGCCAAAAATCCGGCTCGGGCGGCCGGGTGGGCGCGTGCTCGGCGCCCAGCGCCGCGGCCGCCGCGCGGTCCTCGGCGTCGGATGCGCGGGGGTTTGCGGCGAGGCCGCCGGTGGGGAGGGTGCCGGTGCCGTGCATCAGCGCACCTCGATGCGCGGATCGAGCCACGCCTGCAGGATGTCGATGGCCGCGTTCACCGCCACCACCAGCAGTGACGACAGAAGCAGGATGCCGAGCAGCACATGGAAGTCCCGCCCCATCACCGCCTCATAGGCGAGCCGGCCGAGGCCGGGCCAGCTGAACACCGTCTCCACCACCACCGCCCCGCCCATGAGGCCGGCGAGGTGGATGCCGGCCATGGTGGTGACGGGGATGAGCGCGTTCCGCAGCACGTGATCGCGGGTGACGGCGAAGGGCGAGAGGCCCTTGGCGCGGGCGGTGCGCACATGGTCCTGCGTGCGCACCTCGATCATGTCGTCGCGGGTGAGGCGGGCGTAGATGGCCACATAAAAGAGGGCCAGGGAGAGCGCCGGCAGGATCTGGTAGCGCGCCCGGTCCAGCACGGCGTCCCAGCCGGTGAGGTTCGCGCCGATGGTCTCGGCCCCGCCCGTGGGCAGCCAGCCGAGTTTCACCGAGAACAGGACGATGAGCATCAGCCCGATCCAGAAGCTCGGGATGGAATAGAACAGCAACGCGAGGACGCTCAGAACCCGGTCCGTGGGCCGCCCGGCGAACGTCGCCATGAGCGCCCCGAGCGTGATGCCGATGAGGAGCGCGAAGACGAGGGCGAGGCCCATCAGGCTCAGTGTGTTGGGCAGCCGCGCGGCGATCAGCTCCGCCACCGGCTGGTTGTAGCGCGGCGAGACGCCGAGGCTGAAATGGGCGAGGTTCCAGAGATAGCCGCCGAGCTGTTCCGCCACCGGCAGATCCAGCCCGAACTTGGATTTCAGCGCGGCAAGCGTCTCCACCGTCGCCGCGCCCGCTTCGCCGGCCAATGCGTCGGCCGCATCGCCCGGCGTCAGCCGCAACAGGAAGAAGTTGAGGATGAGGATGCCGATGACGGTCGGCACCGCCTGCAGCGCGGTGCGCCGCACGGCTTTCAGGATGCGGGGCAGACGGCGCATGGTCATTTCTCGATCCACACGTCGGCGAAGGAGGCATCGACGCCGGTGACGCCGATGGTGTGGTTCTTCACCTTCCGGTTGAAGATGGTGACGCCATCGACGGCGATGAGGCCGAGGGCGGCGACATCCGCATAGACCACCTTCTGGAAATCGAGCCACAACTGGCGGCGCTTGGCCGGGTCGGGCTCGACGGCCGCTGCCTCCAGCAGCCGGTCCACCTCCGGGTTGGCGTAGTGGGAGGCGTTGGAGAAGGGCAGGCCCACGCGGAAGTTCTTCGACCAGAGCGTGCGCTGTACGCCAAGGGTGGGGTCGAACAGGTTCTGCAAGGATTCGAGCGTGAGATCGAAGTCTCGGCCGGTATAGGCCTTCTGGATGTAGGTGGAGAAATCGAAGAACTGGAAGTCCACGGCGATGCCGACCTTCGCCAGCGCCTGCTTCACGAAATCGCCCGCCGCCTGAGTGTTGAAGGGGTTGGCGTAAAGCTTCAGCGCAAAGCGTGTGCCGTCCGCCTTACGGAGATAGCCGGCCTCGTCCAGCAGGCGGTTCGCAGCCTTGAGATCAAAGCCGTAGGGTTCGAGCGCGGGGTCGTAGAAGGCCTTCAGCTTGGGGCTGATGACCGAGGGCGCCACCGCGCCATAGCCGTAATAGACCACATCCAGCAACTTCTGCTGATCGATGGCGTGGGCGATGGCGAGGCGTACCCGCTTGTCCTGAAGGATGGGCCGCTCGAAGTTGAAATAGAGCTGGGTCATCCGCCCGGCGTATTCATAGCCGCGCGTCTCGGCGCCGAGCCCCGGCAAGGCGGAAACGCGGGCGAGGTCCGCATAGGGCACGGGCGGGCCGCCGGCGAGATCGAGCTCGCCCGCCTCGAACGCCGCCGAGCGCGCGCTCTGGTCGGCGATGAAGCGCACCACGATGCGGTCCAGATACGGCTTGCCCTTGTCCCAGTAATCGGGATTGCGCTCCAGGATGATGTGGCTGCCGCGCACCCATTCCTTGAAGATGAACGGGCCGGTGCCGATGGGCGCCGCGCCGTTCTTGTTGGTGAGCGGATCGGTGCCCTCGTAGATGTGCTTCGCCACGATGGGCGATTCGTTGGCGTCGAGAGCAGTGAGGAGATAGGGCGCCGGCTTCGATAGGCGGATGATGGCGGTATGCGGATCGGGCGTCTCCACCGCCGTCACCGAGGCGAAGGTGGCGCGGCCGCGCGGGTGGCCTTCCTTCAGGAGCTGGATGGAATAGGCCACATCATCGGCGGTGAAGTCCCGCCCGTCGTGCCACTTCACCCCCTCGCGCAGCTTGAAAATGTAGGTCAGCCCGTCGGGGCTCACGCTCCATTCCGTCGCCAGCGCGGGCTTGGGGTTGAAGTCGAGATCGTAGGTGAGGAGGCCCTCCGTCACCTTGGGCGAGACGCGCTGGGTGGGCCCGGCGGTGTGGGCGATGGTCACCAGCGTCGAGGGTTCGTGCTCCACCAGAAAGCGCAGCACGCCGCCGCGCACCGGCTGGGGCGCGGCCTCCGTCTCCGCAGCGAATGACGGCGTCCCGGCCGACGCCGCGATCACGCACGCCGCCGCCAGAAGCCCCTTCAGAACCGCCCGACGCGGAGGCGGGGCGAGGAACGGGAATGCGTCTGCGGGCGGCGGGGCCATGCCGGGTCTCCTTGGCTGCGGGAAGCGCGATGGGGGCATCACGCGACCCAACGATATGGCCCGGCTCCGGGGCGTCAATTATTTTTAGATAAAATCGATGAAAAAGATAGATTATAGTCGAGCTACCGGCGTCGGGAACCATCCGGCGCGCCGGCGCGTGCGGCCACCGCCCGCGTCAAACGCCTGTCAGGAAAGGAAAACCGATGCCCAGCGCCGCGCCCATCTCCTCCAGCGAAGGCGGTTTTGCCGACCTGCCGCCGCGCCACATCGCCGTGCATCCGCTCACCGGCCACATCGGCGCGGAGATCGAGGCGCCGGACCTCTCCCGCTCGCTTTCGCCGGAGGTGGTGGACGAAATCCGCGCCGCGCTGCTCAAGTGGAAGGTGGTGTTCTTCCGCGACCAGCCGCTGAGCCATGCCGAGCATGTGGCGCTGGCCTCGGCCTTCGGCGCGCCCACCATCGGCCATCCCGTGTTCGGCTTCGTAGAAGGCTATCCGCAGGTCTATTCCGTCGGCCGCGACCGTTTCGCGACGCGCCACACCGGCGAGCCACTGATCCGCCCGTGGACCGGCTGGCATACGGACGTGACCGCCGCGGTGAACCCGCCCGCCGCCTCCATCCTGCGCGGCGTCACCATCCCGCCCTATGGCGGCGACACCTTCTGGACCAACCTCGCCGTCGCCTATGAGGCGCTGTCGCCCACTTTGCGCGGCTTCGTCGATACCCTGCGCGGCATCCACGCCTTCGCCCCGCCCGAGGGGCAGGCCGGCACCGCCGACTTCAAGGAGAAGAACCGCCGCCGTCCGCTGGTGAGCGAGCACCCGCTGGTGCGCGTCATCCCCGAGACCGGCGAGCGGGTGCTGTTCGTCAGCCCCTCCTTCCTCAAGAGCGTCACCGGCCTCACCCCGCGCGAGAGCCAGCAGTTGCTGGACCTGCTGTTCGAGCACATCACCCGACCGGAATTCACCGTGCGCTTCCGCTGGCGGCCGGGCTCCATCGCCTTCTGGGACAACCGCGCCACCGCGCACCTCGCCCCGCGCGACATCTATACGCTCGACTTCGACCGCCAGCTCTACCGCATCACGCTCAAGGGCGACGTGCCGGTGGGCGTGGATGGGCGCCCCTCCGCCATCATAGACGGCGAGCCGCTGGAGGCCTTCACCGCCGGCACCGCCTGACGCCCTTTTTCCCTTCCTCCCCGCCTTCCGGGCCTGCGCCTCACCCGCGTGGGCCCGCCTTTTTCATCAGCCCAGGTTTTCCCTGCCACCGGACGCCCCACCCCATGAGCCGCGACTTCCTCATCCTCCTCGCCCCCGGCTTCACTGATCCGCAGAAGCCCGGCCGGCGCTACTTTTGCCCCGACTGCAACCAGATCGAGGGGGTGCTTGCGAGCAATCCGGGCCTCGCCAGCCGCATCACCGTGAAGCGCGTCTCCTTCCTGCGGCCGCGGGCCGAGGTGGTGGCGCTGCTCGGGCCGGACAATCAGGGCCTGCCCGTCCTCATCCTCGGCGACGCGGCGCCCCTCCCGGCGGATGCGCAGGCCTATGGCACCTACCGTTTCGTCACCGACATCCGCCGCATCCTGGAGCTGATCGCCGAGCGCCACGGCGTCCCGTTCCCGCATTGACGTGGCCAGCCCGCGCAGCCACCCTCCGCGCCGTTCCCTCCTGTGGATTTCCATTTCCCCATGCTTGATTATCGCCCCCTCGGGCGCACCGGCATCACGGTGTCGTCCATCGCGCTCGGCACCATGACGTTCGGCGAGCAGAACACCGAGGCCGAGGGCCACGCCCAGCTCGACATCGCCCGCGACCGCGGCATCAATCTCATCGACGCCGCCGAGCTTTATCCCATCCCGCCCAAGGCCGAGACACAGGGCGCCACCGAGCGCATCATCGGCTCCTGGCTGAATGCGCGCGGCGGCCGCGACAAGGTGGTGATCGCCACCAAGGTGGTGGGCCGCTCGGACGCCACCTATTTCCGCGCCGATGGCAGCACCACGCGGCTCGATGCGAAGAACATCAACGAAGCCATCGAGGGCTCGCTGAAGCGCCTCGGCACCGATTACATCGACCTCTACCAGCTCCACTGGCCCGACCGCGCCGTGCCCCTGTTCGGCCAGCGCGCCACCACCCGCGCGCGCGGCGGCGGCGACGGACCGGAGGTGGCGGTGGAGGAGACGCTGGCCGCCCTCGATGCCTTGGTGAAGGCCGGGAAGGTGCGCCATATCGGCCTCTCCAACGAGACCGCCTGGGGCCTATCCGCCTTCCTCGCCGCAGCGGAAAAGGGCATCGGCCCGCGCGTCGCCTCGGTGCAGAACGCCTACAACCTCGTGAACCGCACCTATGAGACCGGCCTTGCCGAATTCCACCAGCGCGAGGACGTGGGCCTGCTCGCCTATTCGCCGCTGGCGCAGGGCTTTCTGACCGGCAAATATCTCGACGGCGCCTTGCCCGCCGGTGCCCGCAAAACGCTGTTCAACCGCACCCAGCGTTACGAGAAGCCCGGCACGGAAGAGGCGGTGCGCGCCTACGTGGCCCTCGCCCGCGAGCTGGGCCTGACGCCCGCCCAGCTCGCCCTCGCCTTCGTCACCAGCCGGCCGTTCGTGACCTCCAACATCATCGGCGCCACCACCCTCGCGCAGCTGGAGGAAGATCTCGGCGCGCTCGACGTGACCCTGACGCCGGAGATCGAAGACCGCATCGACGCCCTGCACCAACTGCACGGAAACCCCGCACCCTGAACGGTTTCGTACCGCCGTCCGCAGCTGGGCGGCGGTGCATCCGGGGCGTTCAGGCAGAAGCCGCACAGCGCCCGGCCCATCGGCCTGACCACGTTCAGAGATAGAGCTTCCATCTTCCAGAATGGGAAGCAATATGATCGTCTGCGGGTTACACCGGTCCCAGTTTCAAGAGGCTGTCAGCGCTGGGACGCCGATCCGCGATCAAGCGCGAGGCGATGCCGTGCCTGTTGTCGTTCCGATCCGTCGGCTGCTCTGCGAAAGATGCGGCGCTGAATTCACGTGCGGATCGGCGTCCTCGGTTTCCGATTCATGGTGCTGGTGCCAGGATCTGCCAAAACTGGAGGTCAGGCAGGCCGAAGGGGATTGCCTTTGCCCTGAGTGTCTGCAACGCGAGATCAGGCAGCAGCAGCCCGGACGAAACCCCTGCAAATCCTGACTACCCTTTCGAACGCTCACCTGCTGCAGAGCACGGACCCTTTAGGTATGCTCCGCCGCCCGGCTGGCGGATTTGAACGACGCGGGCTGTGAAAATCCGTGGAGCGCGCCCACGAGAGACAGCGAGCCGGTGACGCCACGCGCGCTCCAACCCGTGGGCAGGCCGGCGCCTTCATGGCGGGCGCAGGCTGTCCGCCCGCGCCTGCCTGCTTCGGATCAGTTCGTGGCTGACCTGATAGCCCGCGCGGCGGCGACCATGTTGACGAGCGCTGGCTTCACCTCCTCCCACTTGCGTGTCTTCAGGCCGCAATCGGGATTGATCCAGATCTGGCTGTCATCCAGCCGCTGGCGGGCACGGGACAGCAGATCCGTCATTTCGGAGACGGCGGGCACGCGGGGGGAATGGATGTCGTAGACGCCGGGCCCGATCTCGTTCGGGTACTTGTAGCTGCGGAAAGCATCGAGCAGCTCCATCTTCGAGCGCGAGGTCTCGATGGAGATGACGTCCGCGTCCATGGCACCGATAGCATCGATAATGTCGTTGAACTCGGAATAGCACATGTGGGTGTGGATCTGCGTCTGGTCGCCGACGCCGGACGAGCACAGACGGAAGCACTCCACCGCCCACCGGAGATATTCACCCCACTGGCTCCGGCGCAGCGGCAGTCCCTCGCGCAGGGCCGCCTCGTCGATCTGGATCATGGCGGCGCCCGCCTGCTCCAGATCTTCCACCTCGTCGCGATGGCGAGGGCGATCTGCCGGCATGCAGCGCTGCGCGGAAGGTCATCGCGCACAAACGACCAGTTGAGGATGGTGACCGGCCCGGTGAGCATCCCCTTGAGCGGCTTCTGCGTCAGCGACTGGGCGTAGCGCCACCACTCCACGGTCATGGGCGCCGGGCGGGCGACGTCGCCGAACAGGATGGGCGGCCGTACATAGCGCGAGCCGTAGCTCTGGACCCAGCCGTGCTTGGTGAAGGCGAAACCGGAGAGCTGCTCGCCGAAATACTGAACCATGTCGTTACGTTCGAACTCGCCGTGGACCAGCACGTCGAGGCCGATGTCCTCCTGCCAGCGCACCGCACGCGCGGTCTCCTCGCGCAGGAATTGGGTGTAAGCGTCATCGCTGAGCGCACCCTTGGCATGAGCTGAACGGGCCTGGCGCACTTCGGCAGTCTGCGGAAATGAGCCGATGGTCGTGGTGGGAAAGGCGGGAAGGCCGAAGCGCTTGTGCTGGAGTTCGGCACGCGTGCTGAACGGGCTCGTGCGGCGGGCCATGGCGGCCGTGACCGCGCCGGTTCGCGCCGCGACTGCCGCGTTGTGCACCTTGGGCGACGTCCGACGCGCTTCAGCTGCCGCAGCGGAGGCATCCAGCGCGTCCTTCACCCGCGCGCTGTCGCCCGAAAGCGCGGCCGAGAGCACGGCAAGCTCGTCCATTTTCTGCAGCGAGAAGGCGAGCCAGGACTTCAGGTCCGGATCGAGATCGGTCTCCTGATCGAGATCCACCGGTACGTGGAGAAGCGAGCATGAGGGAGCAAGCTGCACATGATCGGTGCCGCGCCGGGCGACCACTGCCTTCAGACGCTCCGCGAGCGCGGACAGGTTGGCACGCCAGATGTTGCGACCATCGATCGCCCCAAGCGACAGCACGAGGCCCGGACGGGCTTTCTCCACCACCGCCTCAAGCTGTTCCGGCGCACGAACCAGGTCCACATGGAGTCCGGCGACCGGAAGGGACAGGGTCGCATCGAGATTGTCGCCGAGCGCGCCGAAATAGGTGGCGAGCATGATCTTGAGTTTGGGCAGAGCGTGCGCGATGGAGGCATAGGCACGCCGCAGGGCGTCACGCGCAGCATTGTCGAGATCGAGCACGAGACAGGGCTCGTCGATCTGCACCCACTCGGCGCCGTTGGCGGACAGGCGGCGGAGCACATCCACATAGACCGGCAGGATGTTGCCGAGGAGGCTCAGGGGATCGAAGCCCGCCTCCTTGCTCTTGCCGAGCTTCAGGAAGGTGACAGGCCCGAGCAGCACCGGCCGGGTTTCATAGCCGAGGGCTTTGGCCTCGCGATACTCGTCCACCGCCTTCAGGCTGGCGAGCTGAAAGGTCTGGTTCGGAGCGAATTCCGGCACCATGTAATGATAATTGGTGTCGAACCACTTCGTCATTTCCTGCGCCGGCGCCCCCTGCCCTGCACTTCCGTCCCCGTGATGGGAATGGCCACAGGAGGCCTCGGACGCCGCGCCATCAGCGCCCCGGGCCATGGCGAAATAGACCGAGAGCGGGACTTTTCCACCGCGCCAGCCATAGACTTCCGGAATGGCGCCGACCATCACGCTGGTGTCCAACACCTGATCGTAGAGGGAGAAGTCGTTGGACGGGATCACGGTCACGCCGCGCGCCTTCTGGCGGGCCCAGTTCGCGGCCCGCAGGGCAGCGGAGATGTCCAGCAGCTCCGCGTCGCCGGTCTTCCCGGCCCAATAGCTTTCAAGCGCAGCCTTCAGCTCCCGGCGTGGACCGATGCGGGGAGTCCCGAGCGTGGCCACGGGAATGGCGGGGGGTGGTGTGGTGATCGTCGTCACGGCTCTTCAACCCTTCCGTTGAATGGGCGAAGGCCATGGCAGCCGCGACAGGGCGCGGTGGGCGCGAGCCAACCGAGACCCAAGCGCACCACCAGGACACCCCGCCCGAGTACGTATGTTGTCGGGGCAGGTCTCCTGGCTCACGGGTCTCGGCCGGTCGTCCGTCTTCCCAGGATTGCTCCCAGTGACATGAATGGACGTCAGCTCGCCGCTTACAGTTGCGGGGGCAGCGCCGGCATTAAACCGGCTTCCCTCTTAGCTCCGGTGCCACAAACGGCCCAGAGAACCACGACGCCGTCTACGTACGCGCCAAACGCCAGTGCGTCAACGGCATATAAGGACATCTTTATATCGGAAAATGGTGATCGAATGCTGTGTGGACATCGGTCTCGGCTGGGGGTTCGCCTGGATGCTGGCGATATTTGCAAATGGAAACATAGGGAACTGAATTGTGCGGTCGCCATGGTCGGTTTTTTCCCGGCCGCAGGTGGGAAGGCGCCCATCCTTGTACCAACGAATGCGCTCTCTGGGAGTGATGCCAAGAGCCCTGTCAACGGCTTTCGGGGTAAGCGGGGCGAACAGTATCTCGCCGATACGAGTCTCCATCCGCTTGGTAAACGCCTCAAGCCGGCGCTCTCCGGGATCGGGAACCCTGAACGACATCCATCCTTCGCCAACCGCATAATCACCGCCGTCGAGCTTTCGCGCCATAAGCCTCGCGAGGCCTTCCGATGCCCTGATGCGGCGGTCTCGATCGATGGGTGGGAGATCATTCCATGTGAGGCGAACCAACACATGTGCACCCTCATTTTCCGTCGTCATTCTGCCGGGCTGACCCATGTAAAACCTCGACAAAAGCTTGCACGAGACAACAACTTCGCTGTTACGAAAGAAATTTGAGCCTTGGGGGGCTCCATGCCCGTGGAACGCGGCAGATTTGGGCGATTTAGATTGCTGTCACGCTTAAATCCTAGACCACGTGCGATCATATCCTAGCCAGCGGCATAGGGCGTGAACACGCTCAGAGTCTCGTCCACGGCAATAGGTCTGCCGATCATCGGGAAAGCACGCTGCGGGCACGCCGGGCGATCACACACCTTGCACGGGACATCGCCGACCGGCTGATGGCCTCCCTCGGCTCCATGCTGCTCTACTGGTTCCACTTCTCCCAGAACGGCCGGCGCATCGAGGTGGAGACGGACGACGACACCATCGGCGGGCATTTCCTCCATCTTCTGCACGGTCGCGCGCCGAGCGCGAGCCATGTGCGAGCGATGCACACCTCGCTGATCCTCTATGCGGAGCACGAATTCAACGCTTCCACCTTCACCGCCCGCTCCATCGCCGGCACGGGGGCGGATTTCTACTCGGCCATCACCGGCGCCATCGGCGCCCTGCGCGGGCCGAAGCACGGCGGCGCCAACGAAGTCGCCTTCGAAATCCAGAAGCGCTACGCCGACCCGGACGAGGCGGAGGCGGACATTCGCCGCCGGATCGCCGCCAAGGAAGTGGTGATCGGCTTCGGCCACCCGGTCTACACCGTGGCCGACCCGCGCAACGTGGTCATCCGCGAGGTGGCGCGGCGGCTGTCCATCGAGGCGGGCGCGCTCCGCATGTTCGAGATCGCCAGCCGCATCGAGCAGGTGATGGGCGAGACCAAGAAGATGTTCGCCAATCTCGATTGGTTCAGCGCGGTCTCCTACCACATGATGGGGATACCCACGGCTCTGTTCACGCCACTCTTCGTCATCGCCCGCACGTCGGGCTGGAGCGCGCACATTCTGGAGCAGCGCGCCGACAACAAGATCATCCGCCCATCGGCCAATTATGTGGGGCCGGAGCACCAGGTGTTCGTGCCGCTGGAAGCGCGCGGTCGCGCCGCCGTCCGCGCGGCCTGAAAGAGAGACACATGCCCTATCTCGTCGCATCCGATCGCCCCGCCGCGCCTGCCGGCACCCGCTTCCGGGCCCTCGTGGAGGCCAATGGGATCCTGAAGATTCCCGGCACGCACAACGGCATGGCTGCGCTGCAGGCGAAGGCAGCCGGCTTCAATGCCCTCTATCTCTCCGGCGCCGCCATGACGGCGTCCATGGGCCTGCCGGACCTCGGCATCATCACCGTGGATGAAGTTGCTTTCTTCATCCGTCAGGTGGCCCGCGCGAGCGGCCTGCCGGTGCTGGTGGACGGCGACACCGGCTATGGCGAAGCGCTCAACGTGATGCACATGGTGCGCACTTTCGAGGAGGCTGGCGCCGGGGCGGTCCACATCGAGGATCAGCTTCTTCCGAAGAAATGCGGCCACCTGAACGACAAGAAGCTGGCGGACGCCCGCGACATGGCTGCCAAGGTAGCCGCCGCCGCCAAAGCCCGGCGCCACCTCTACCTCATCGCGCGGACCGACGCGGCGGCCAGCGAGGGGATCGACGGGGCGGTGGCCCGCGCCAAGCTCTACGTTGAAGCGGGAGCCGACGCCATCTTCCCCGAGGCGCTCAACGATGCGGAGATGTTCCGCGAATTCGCACGGCGCATGCCCGGCGTGCCGCTGCTCGCCAACATGACCGAGTTTGGCCGAACCCCCTTCTTCACCGCTTCCGAGTTCGAGGCTATGGGCTATCGTCTGGTGATCTGGCCCGTGTCATCGCTGCGGGTGGCCAACAAGGCACAGGAAACGCTCTACGCGACGCTTGCGCGCGATGGCTCCACGCAGGCAATGGTCGGCGAAATGCAGACGCGGGCCGAGCTCTACGATCTCATCGGCCTCAAGACCTTCGAGGCACTCGATGCGTCGATCGTTGCAACCGTGGTTCCGACGCTCGCGGCAGAGTGACGTCAACGGGTCAGGATTCAGAGCGCCCGGGAGCCGCGACGCTGACGATGCCACATTGTGGCATTTTCGCAGCAACTCGGGCGCTTTCCGTCTTTATCGTGGCGAGCCATTGACGCACCGCAAAATCTATCCGTATCGTTAAAGTGACGGTTCCCGAAAGGGATCAAAAGGGAACACGGTGATTCGGTGAGTCCGAAAATGCCGTGGCTGCCCCCGCAACTGTAAGCGGCGAGTCCTCTGCCATCAGCCACTGGGTCGCGAGATCTGGGAAGGCGGCAGACGGGCGGTGACCCGTGAGCCAGGAGACCTGCCGTCGATCGTGGTCACACGCGAGCTCATTGGGCGGGGTGTCCTGGTGGCGGTTTTCCAGCCTTTCTCGGCCGGGCGACCTCGTTCGCGGTGACGGACCACCCGCGCCGCCGAGTGTCTTCATGTCGTCCGTTCTGCTGTCCTTCCCCCGCCGCCCCGGTCGGGCCACGGCCCTCGTTGCCTTCCTTTCCGTCGCATCCGCTCCGTGTGCCTTTGCCCAGACGGCGGACGACCAAAATGCCGGTGACCTGCCCACCCTCGTTGTCAGCGCCACCGGCATTCCGACGCCCGAGACCGAGGTGGCGAGTTCGGTCAGCATCGTCACCGCCGACGACATCGCCCGGGCCCAGCAGCGCACACTCCCGGACGTGCTGCAGTCCCTGCCCGGCCTCAACGTGGTGCAGACGGGCGGCCCCGGAGGGCAGACCTCGGTTTTCATCCGGGGCACAAACTCCAATCATGTGAAGGTGTTGATTGACGGCATTGACGCCGGAAATCCCTCCACGCCCAACGGCGCCTTCGACTTCGGACAGCTCATGGCCTCCGATCTCGAGCGGGTGGAGGTGCTGCGCGGCCCGCAGTCGGGCCTCTATGGCTCGGACGCCATCGGCGGCGTCATTGCGGTCACCACAAAGAAGGGCGAAGGTCCGCCCAAGGTCACGGCCTATGTGGAGGGCGGAGCGCTCGGCACCTTCAACCAGTATGCAAGCCTCTCCGGTTCGACGGAAAAACTGTCGTATTCGTTCAACGTCACCCACTTCTCGTCCACCGACATTCCGGTGACGCCCCAGAACATCGCGCCCCCCTTCTGGCCGCTCAATCCCAACGCTTACGACAACTGGACGTATTCGACGCGTCTCGACTGGCAGGCGGCGGACAATTTCGCGGTCAACTTCGTTGCGCGCTACATCGACTCGAGCCTCGCCTTCACGCCGGACACCTATCCCCCGCCCACCTATTCCGGCGTGCCGGCCGCGCAGCGTTCCACGTCCTATGCCAGCATGTTCTTCACCAAGGGCGAAGGGGTGTGGAAGGCTTTCGATGATCGCCTCATAACCACCTTCGGTGTGAGCGAGCTTTCAACGTCCAATCCCACCGTCGGGCCGAACACGTCAGTGAACGGCACCTATGAGGGCGACCGGCAGATCTATTACCTGCGGTCCAACTACGCCTTCGCGCCGGGACAGAACCTGCTGGTGGGTGCTGAGCGGCGCAACGAGAGCATGACCTCCTCCACCGCCTACACATCCATCGACGCCGCGACAGGAGACACGGGCGTGTATGCGGAGTATCAGGGCAATCTCTGGAACCGGCTCTTCTTTGCCGCCAACGTGCGCTACGACAGCGACGACAGCTTCGGCGACCACACCACCTTCCGTCTCGCCCCTGCTCTTCTGTTCGACGAGACCGGCACCAAGCTGAAAGCGAGCTACGGCACGGGCTTTAAGGCCCCCACGCTCTACCAGCTTTATGCGCCCTATTACGGCAACCTGAACCTGCTGCCGGAAGAAAGCACCGGATGGGACGCAGGCTTTGAGCAGAAAGCATTCGGGGACCGGGTGCTGTTCGGCGTGACCTACTTCCACAACAACATCACCAACCTCATCAGCTACGATCCGGTGACGTATCAGAACATCAACATTTCAAATGCCGTGTCGCAGGGTGTTGAGGCGTTCATCGCCGTCAAGGTCACCGACAGCATTGATGCGCGCGTGGACTATACCTACACCGACGTGGTCGGATATGTGCCCCCTGGCCTGCCGTTTGGCGCCGCCTGTGCGCCCATCGACGCCACGTCCTGCAATCCCCTGCGGCGGCCCAACAACAAGGTGAGCCTTACCCTCGGCTGGCGGCCGACCGACGAACTCGACCTCACGGCGAGCCTCGTCTACGCGTCCTCCTGGTGGGACATCGTGCGTCTCACCTCGAACTACATCGACCAGCCCGGCTATACGGTGGTCAACGTTGCCGCCAACTATAAGTTGAACGCCAACGCCACGCTTTTTGGGCGCATCGACAACCTGTTCGACCAGACCTACGAAAATCCCAACGGCTTTCTTGCTCCCGGCTTCGGCGCCTATGGCGGTGTGAAGCTCACATGGTGAGGGAAGCTGCGCGGCGCCTTGCGAGCGTGCTCGTCGCCGTGTGGCACCTTCTGCTGACGCAGGGGGCGTTTGCCGAAGCTGGGCGCACAGCCGCCCTGCTTCGCGTCGTCTCGCTCAACCTGTGCGCGGATGAACTGGTGTTGCGCCTTGCCGATCCGGGACAGGTCGCATCCGTCACGTTTCTCGCCCGCGACCCCCGCGCCTCTAACGTCGCGGACCTTGCCCGCACCGTGCCGATGAACCGGGGTTTGGCCGAGGAGATCGTCCCCCTGAAGCCGGATCTGGTCATTGTCGGGGCCTATACCACGCGCACCACCACGGCCATGCTGCGCCGACTTGGCTTCGAGGTGCTGGAACTGGATATTCCCCGAACTCTGGGTGAGGCGTATGCCCAGATCCGTATGGTGGCCGCGCGGCTTGGCGTGCCGGAGCGGGGCGAGCAGACGGTGCGGGAGATGGAGGTCGGGTTCGCCCGGCTGCCGGCCGTCGCAGAGAACCACCCCACAGCGGTGGTCCTGCGGCCCAATGGCTTCACGGTCGGCCGGGGCTCGATCTCTGACGAGGTGATGCAGAAGGCCGGTCTATCGAACCTTGCCGCCCGCCTGTCCACCGACAGGAAGGGACAACTGACACTTGAGGAGATCGTGCGCGCGAACCCCGACCTCCTCATCATCAATGCGGAGAAGGACGCGCCTCCCTCACTCGCCGATGGGCTCCTGCGCCACCCGGTATTGGCCGCATTTGCAACCGCCGGACGGTCCGTCGCACTGCCGCCCCGGCTTTGGACGTGTGCCGGTCCCGCGCTCACCGAGGCCGCGGCGCGTCTCGCCACCGCCCGGCTGAGCCTTTCCGGTGTCGGTGCGTCTGGAGAAGATCGGCCGGCCGCTCACCTCGGCGGGGGCACCCTACGTTGATTCCCGAACGCCGCATTCTGCTCCGGCGCGACGCTGCGGTGATCGCCATGATTCACGACCTTCCGGCCTCCGCCCGCTTCTGTGATCGGGTCGCCTTGATGAAGGATGGGGCCTTATCGCCGAAGGTGTCCCAAGGCCGGTGCTGGACGAAGAACGGATCGCAGAGGCGTTGTCGGTCGATGGCCTGCGGTTCGAACATGCGGGCGAGAGTGTCGTCCTGCCATGGTCCCGACCCAGGCGCGAAAACAGCAGGCAGGAGGCCAGCCAGCATGAGCGATAACGTCTTCGACGCGACCGCAGCACATATCCGGGACCCTTATTGCGGCTTCAGCCTCGGCATTTTCGGGGCCATCGCGGAATTCATGCGAGACCCCGCCGAGGCGGCGGAGGTGTGGGAGGGGCCCGATAGCCTTTCGTTACTGACGACCCGCGGCGGGCTGCGCTTTCACGACCATCCGCAAGCCGTCCTCGTCGACTATCGCATGCCTTCGCGCCATGTTGAGCGCCGGATTCCGGCTCGCGCCGTGTGCCTGCCCACCACCTTGGCCGGCCGCGCTGGCCGCGGCGTCCTCACTGAGGTGGGGACCGATGCCGATGCCCTTCGGGAAGAGGATCGCGATGCCGTTCTGTTCGACCTCGGCATTGGACTTGGGTCCGTCGAGGCGTGCATACGGACCGGTGCTCCGGACCTCCTGGCGATCCTGCGCGCTGGGGAGGGCCGTCCGGTTTTCGAGGTTCCCGGCCTTATGCCCGCCTTGGTCGCGCACGGGCCGCACCGCGTGTTCATCTCAGCGCTCGCGCGCATTGAAGTTTTCTCGCCCATCCCGCCGCCCGACGGCCGGAGCCCCGACGGCCCGCACACGCACGTTCTGCCGAGGCTTCTGGCACACCAGCGCACCCACGCCGCCAATGTTCCAATCCCCGAGGGGTGGGTGCCGTGCTTCTCCATCCACCCTCCTGCCGCTCCGGATGCGGATGGGGTCGCTGACACCGAGACTGGCGCTTGCTTCTAAAGGTTCTTGGTAGAGCGCAGCGCCGCCCGCTGCGCTGGCGCAGTTGACCAATTCCGCAAGCGGCAGGCCATCGAGGGTGGGCCGTCGCCGAGACATGCTGCCTGACCGCCTCGGACGCAATCCGAGCCACGGCTCCCTGGCGATCGATGCGGCGCAGGAACGTCTGCGTTCACGTTCTGCCCCTTCCGACGGTTCCGGGCTCTCCAGAAGCCGGATTTTAGTTTAGTGAAGGAGGCCAATCCGTGTGCGCACCACGTGCACACGGTACGGCGAAATGTTATCCAACTACCGAATAATGCTTAAAAATCAGAACATTGTACTGTCCGTGGCGCCCATGATGGACTGGACGGACCGGCATTGCCGGGCCTTCCATCGCACCTTCTCGCGCCATGCGCTGCTCTATACGGAGATGGTGACGGCGCCTGCCGTGATCCATGGCGACCGGGCCCGGCTGCTCGGGTTTTCGGAGGTCGAGCATCCGGTGGCCGTGCAACTCGGCGGCAGTGATCCGGCGCTTTTGGCCCAGGCGGCGCGTATCTGCGCCGATTTCGGCTATGACGAGATCAACCTCAACGTGGGCTGCCCCTCCGACCGGGTTCAGGGCGGTAATTTCGGCGCGTGTCTCATGCGCGAGCCGCAGGTGGTGGCCGAGTGCGTCGCCGCCATGAAGGGCGCCGTATCCCTCCCCGTCACCGTGAAATGCCGCATCGGCGTGGACGACCAGGACCCCGAGGAAGCCCTCGACACCCTGGCCGACGCCGTGCTGGCGGCCGGTTGCGACGGGCTCATCGTCCATGCCCGCAAGGCGTGGCTGAACGGCCTTTCCCCGCGCGAGAACCGGGACATCCCGCCCCTCGACTATGACCGCGTGCGACGCCTCAAGGCCCGCCTGCCACACGTTCCGGTGTCCCTCAACGGCGGTCTCGAAAGCCTCGCGCAGGGGCTCGCCGAGGCGGAGGGGCTCGACGGCATCATGTTCGGCCGCGCCGCCTATCACACGCCGGAACTGCTGGCGGATGTGGACCTCACCCTCCACGGCGTCCCGGCCCCGCACGAGGATACGTTCGCGGCCATCGAGGCGTTCGAGCCCTATATCGCCCGCCACCTCGAAGCCGGCGGCCGGCTGTCCGACATCACCCGCCACATGCTGGGCCTGTTCGGCGGCAAGAAGGGCGCGCGCATCTTCCGCCGCCGCCTCTCCACCGAGGCCATCATCCCCGGTGCCGGGCTCGAGGTGCTGCGCAGTGCGGTGGACGAGGTGCGCCGCCGCGACCTGCAGGCGGCCTGACGAGGCGGCAATTCCTGCGGAGTTGCGTGAATAGCGCAGCTCTCGCCGGCGTCATGCGGCCGGCACAGTGGACATATGCCGAATTCCGGGCCACTCCTCGTCGCCTATCCGCCCGCAAGCCTTCGGTTCCGCTCATGTTTTCCAACGTTCCCGTGCAGGAGCTCGTCCTGCTCGTCGCCGCCATGCTGGCCGGTGGCCTGCTCACGGGCCTGCTCGCCGGTCTCTTCGGCATTGGCGGCGGCGGCGTCATCGTGCCGGTGCTGTACGAGGTCTTCGGCTTCCTCGGGGTGGACGACAGCGTGCGGATGCAATTGTGCGTCGGCACCTCCCTCGCCATCATCATCCCCACCGCCATGGCCTCCCACCGCACCCACATCGCCAAGGGCGCATCGCTGCCCGGCGTGCTGGCGAAATGGCGCATCCCGGCCATCATCGGCATCATAGCGGGCAGCGCCATTGCGGCGGTGGCGGCGGGTTGGGTGCTACAGGCGGTTTTCGTGGCGGTGGTGTCGCTGCTGGGGCTGAAGAGCCTCATCGGCCGCAACGACATCCGTATCTCCGACCACCTGCCCTCTTCCGCGGTGATGCGCTTCTACGGCTTCTTTATCGGCCTCGCGTCGTCGCTGGTGGGCATCTCGGGTGGGGGCATCTCCACCAACATCCTGCTGCTCTACGGCGTGCCGATCCACGCCGCCGTTGCGACCTCGGCCGGCATCGGCGTCATCATCCCCATACCGGGAGTGATCGGCTATGCCATCGCCGGCTGGCCGCACCTCTCCGAGCTGCCGCCGCTATCGATCGGCTATGTCTCGGTGATCGGCTTTCTGTGCATCGCCCCGGTGGCGACGCTGGTGGCGCCTTATGGGGCTCGGCTCGCGCACCGGCTGAGCCGCCGCCATCTGGAGATCGGCTTCGGCCTGTTCCTGCTGCTGATCGGCGCGCGCTTCCTCATCGCCATCATAAAAGGCTGAGGCGGCGCCTCACCAGCGGTGGGTGAAGCCGGCGGTGATGCTCTTGTTCAGCGTCGAGCCGGTATCGGCCACGGAGGTGGTCACCGTGAGGTCCGGCGCGAGCTGCTGCTGGGCGCTCACGGTGGGCAGAAGCTGGGATGAATTGCTCGTCGCCTTGGTCGAGACGGCGAAAGTGGTGCCCATGTCTGTCAGCTTGAGGCTGAGCGACTTGTCCGTCTCCCACGCCTGCGACCCGGCCTTCACTTGATAGGTATCCGCCAGCGTCGCCGCGAGACCGCTGGTCAGGGGAATGGTGCGCTCGAAGGTGGTGGCGAGCTTGCTCGCCGCATCGTTGGGATCGACGGAGACGTTCAACGTGCCCTTCTCCCACACCATCCAGTCCGGCAGCCGGGAGACGGTGACTTTCGCATAGGCGGTGCCGCCGAGGCCGTCCGCGCTCTGGCCAACGGTGGGCGCCACGCTCGATCCCGTGGCGGAGAGGTCGAGGCCGACCACCGCGCCATAGTCCTGCACGGGCGTCGAATAGGTGAGCGAGGTCGAGCCGTCGGCCTTCAGGGCCGTCTTCGCCTCCGTCCCGTCGGCAAGCGCCGGCGCGGCGGCGAAGAACGGAGAAAGCAGCGCCGGCAGAAGCGCGGAGCGCGTGAGGGGGCGGCGGATCGCCATGGGTCTCGACCTCCCGGGGCAGAGGGTGGGGCACCGGAACGGGGACCGCGCACGCGGCTACCGTTCCTCTCGGCTTGCTTGGTCGAGGATGGATGGGGAGAAGTTAAGGCGGAATTGTTGCACTGCGGCGTCGTCCCCATCATGCGCGCGCCGCATGGCTTTTGCGCCACACGCGCGCCGGGCCGCCTTGCCGCCGGGCCAGCCGCGTCCTAATCCCCGCGCGGGAGGATGATAATGACACAGCCGGATCTTTCGAGCGCGACCCTCGATCTGCTCACCCGCATTGCCGGGGCGCTGGAGCGCCTGGCGCCGCCTGCGGTACCCACACCGGATTTCGAGGCGGCCGACGCCTTCGTCTGGCACACCGACCCGATCCGCTTCGAGCCTGTGCCGCGGGTGAACCGGGTGGAAATGGACCTCTTGCAGGGCATCGACCGGGTGCGCGACCAGCTCGTGGAGAACACCGAGCGCTTCGCCCGCGGCCTGCCGGCCAACAATGCGCTGCTCTGGGGCGCGCGCGGCATGGGGAAAAGCTCGCTGGTGAAGGCCTCCCACGCCGCCATCAACCGGTCTCTGGCCGATGATGGCGCGCGCCTGAAGCTGGTGGAGATCCACCGCGAGGACATCGAGACCCTGCCGGCCCTGATGGGCCTGGTGCGCGGCTCCCATCACCGCTTCATTGTCTTCTGCGACGATCTCTCGTTCGATTCCGACGATACGTCCTACAAGTCGCTGAAGGCGGTGCTGGAAGGCGGCATCGAGGGGCGGCCGGACAATGTGATCTTCTACGCCACGTCCAACCGTCGCCACCTGCTGCCGCGCGACATGATGGACAATGAGCGCTCCACCGCCATCAATCCGGGCGAGGCGGTGGAAGAGAAGGTCTCCCTCTCCGACCGGTTCGGCCTGTGGCTCGGCTTCCACAAGTGCAGCCAGGACGAATACCTCGCCATGGTCGCCGCCTATGTGGACCACCACGGCATTCCCGCGACGGAAGAGGAGTGGCGGCCGAAGGCGCTCGAATGGGCCACCACCCGTGGCGCCCGTTCCGGCCGCACCGCCTACCAGTTCGTGCAGGATCTCGCCGGACGGCTTGGGGTGGCGCTGAAGGCGGCGTAAGGCGCCGGCCTGCGCTAGGGCGACGTCTGACTTGCCTCCTCTCCCGCAAGGGAGAGGGGAGCCTCCACTTCACCCCTCGGCGATAACCGCCAGGAATTGCTGGCCGTAGCGCATCAGCTTGGCCTCGCCGATGCCTGAGATCATGCCCAGCGCCTTCATGGTGGTGGGCTTCAGCTCGGCGATGGCCATCAAGGTGGTGTCGTGGAAGATGACGTAGGGCGGCACGCCCTGCGCCCGCGCCAGCTCCAGCCTGAGCTTCTTCAATTTCTGGAACAGGGCCTCGTCGGCCGGATCGGCCAGAGCGGCGGAGGGGCCGCGTCCGCCGCCGGTGACGCGGGCGGCGCGGGGGCGCGCCTCGGCCTTCAGCTCCACCCGCTCCTCGCCGCGCAGCACGGGGCGGCATTTCTCGGTGAGGCCGAGGCTGCCGTGGCCCTCCACATCCACCCAGAGATAGCCCATGGCCACCAGCTGGCGGACCACGGCCCGCCATTCATCGCGCGAGAAATTGCCGCCGATGCCGAAGGTGGAGAGCTTGTCGTGGCCGAACTTGGTCACCTTGTCGTTGGCCTCGCCGCGCAGCACGTCGATGACATGGCCGGCGCCGAACCGCTCCCCGGTGCGGTAGACGCAGGAGAGCAGCTTCTGCGCGGCCTCGGTGCCGTCGAAGGTGCGGGGCGGATCGAGGCAGGTATCGCAATTGCCGCACGGTTGCGGCAGGTCTTCCTCGAAATATTTCAGCAGCACCTGCCGCCGGCAGGAGGCGGTCTCGGCGAGCCCCAGCAGCGCATCGAGCTTGCTGCGCTCCACCCGCTTCCTTGCCTCGGGTGCATCCGAGCCGTCCACGAACTGGATCAGCTTGGCCACGTCCTCCACGCCGTACAGCAGCAGCGTCTCGGAGGGCAGGCCGTCGCGGCCGGCGCGGCCGGTTTCCTGATAATAGGCCTCGATGCTTTTCGGCAGGTCGAGATGGACGACGAAGCGCACGTCCGGCTTGTCGATGCCCATGCCGAAGGCGATGGTCGCCACCATCACCACGCCTTCCTCCTTCAGGAAGCGGTCCTGGTGGCGGGCGCGCGTGTCGGCGTCGAGGCCGGCATGATAGGGCAGCGCCGTGCGGCCCTCGGTGGAGAGCATCTCGGCGGTCGCCTCCACCTTCGCCCGGCTCATGCAATAGATGATGCCCGCCTCGCCATCATGGGCGTCGAGGAAGGCCTTCAGCTGCACGCGGGGATTGGCCTTCGGCGCGATGCGGTAGCGGATGTTCGGCCGGTCGAAGGAGGACAGGAACACCTGCCCCTCCTCCAGATTCAGCCGCTCCACGATCTCCCGGCGGGTCGGCCCGTCGGCCGTGGCGGTGAGCGCCATGCGCGGCACGCCGGGATAGCGCTCGTGCAGAATGGTGAGCTGGCGATATTCGGGCCGAAAATCGTGCCCCCACTGGGAGACGCAATGGGCCTCGTCGATGGCGAACAGAGAGATGCGCGCGCCGTCCAGCAGATGGAGGAAGCCGTCCGTCAGCAGCCGCTCGGGCGCCACGTAAAGGAGGTCGAGGTCGCCCATGGCGAGCGCCCGCTCCACCTGCCGCCCCTCGCCGGGGGCAAGCGACGAATTGAGCATGGCCGCCTTCACGCCGAGCTGGCGCAGCGCCTGCACCTGATCGTGCATCAGCGCGATCAGCGGCGAGACCACGATGCCCGTGCCCGGCCGCACCAGGGCCGGCACCTGATAACACAGGGATTTTCCGCCGCCCGTGGGCATGAGCACAAGGGCATCGCCCCCGGCGACCACATGCTCCACGATATCCCGCTGCCGCCCGCGGAACGCCTCGTAGCCAAAGACGTGGCGCAGGACCTCAAGCGGAGCGGAATCATGAAGGGTAGCGAGCATGGGGCCTTATAGCCCCCTGCCCTCGCCGGGCAATGCGGGATGGAGCCGCGCTTGCCTATCGACGCCCCGCCGCAAGCAGCAGGGCCGCACCGCCGACGAGGATGCCGGCGGACACGCGGTCCGCCACCAGCGTGAAGCGCCCCTTCAGCGCGGCGCGCGCCTTGTCTGCCACCACCGCCCACAGCATGTCGCCCACCAGTGCGATGACCGCGAAGATCGCCGCCAGAAGCGCGATCTGAGGCACGGGATCAGCCGTGTTGGTGACGAATTGCGGCAGGAAGGCCGCGTGGAACAGGAGCGTCTTGGGATTGGCGAAGGCCACCGCGAGCCCGCGCCCGAAGGCGGCATGGGCGGAAGGTGTGGGCGCGTCCACCGCCTTGCCGGCACTGCGCCACTGCATCACCGCAAGCCAAACGAGGTAGGTGGCCCCGGCATAGCGCACGAGATCGAAGTGGCGGGAGAAGGCCTCCACCACATAAGCGAGGCCCCCCGCTACCAGAGCCAATTGGGCGATGAGGCCCACATTGACGCCCATGGCGGTGAGAATGCCCGCCTGTCGCCCGTGCTTGAGGCTGGTGCCGACGATGAGCGCCACGTTCGGCCCCGGCGTCGCCCCCAGGGCGATGCAGGCGAGCACGAACAGGGCGAGGCTTTCGGCCGAGATCATCACTTGCGCTCCTCCGGCCGAAAGCCCCCGCTCGCGGGATCAGGCCTCCGGCGTGTCGTCTCCGGCGGCTTCCGCGCCGCCTTCGCCCGCCTCGCCTTCGGCGCCGGTGTCCTCGCTGATGTGCTCCACCGAGACCACGCGCTCGCCTTCCGCCGTGTCGAACACGATGACGCCCTGGCTGGCGCGGCCGACGATGCGGATGCCATCCACGGGGCAGCGGATGAGCTGGCCGCCGTCGGTGACGAGCATGATCTGGTCGGCATCCTCCACGGGGAAGGAGGCGACGAGGCGGCCGTTGCGCTCGTTCACCGCCATGGCGACGATGCCCTTACCGCCGCGCCCGGTGACACGATATTCGTAGGACGAGGTGCGCTTGCCGTAGCCGTTCTCGGACACGGTAAGGATGAACTGCTCCTTCGCGCCCATCTCGGCGTAGCGCTCCTGGCTGAGCTGGCCGGAGCCGCTCGCGCCCTCCTCCTGCTCCACCTCGGCGCTCTCGCCCGCCTCGCCGCGCAGGGCGCGGCGCATCTTGATGTAGGCGAGCCGCTGCTCGGCATCGGCATCCACATGGCGGATGATGGCCATGGAGATGACGCTGTCGCCATCCTCCAGCCGGATGCCGCGCACGCCCACGCTGTCGCGGCCCTTGAACAGGCGCACCTCGGTGGCGGGGAAGCGGATGCAGGCGCCGGCCGCCGTGGTGAGGAGCACGTCGTCCTCCTCCGTGCACAGGCCGACATCCGCGATGGCCTCGCCCTCGGCGAGCTTCATGGCGATCTTGCCGTTGCGGTTCACCTGCTGGAAATCGGTGAGCGCATTGCGCCGCACAGTGCCGCCGGTGGTGGCGAACATGATCTGCAGGCGCTGGTTCTCGCCCTCGTCCTCCGGCAGGAGAACGACGGACGTGATGCGCTCGTCCTGCTCCAGCGGCAGGATGTTGATGAGGGCCTTGCCGCGGGCCTGCGGCGCCGCCAGCGGCAGGCGCCACACCTTCATCTTGTAGACCTGCCCCTTGGAGGAGAAGAACAGCACCGGCGCGTGGGTCGAGGCCACGAACAGGCGGGTGACGAAATCCTCGTCCCGCGTCTGCATGGCCGAGCGGCCCTTGCCGCCGCGCCGCTGCGCCCGATAGGTGGAGAGCGGCACGCGCTTGATGTAGCCGGCATGGGAGACGGTGACGACCATCTCCTCGCGCTGGATCAGATCCTCGTCCTCCAGATCGCCGAAGCCCTCGACGATCTCGGTCTTCCGGGGCGTGCCGAACTCCGCCTTGATGGCGAGAAGCTCGTCCCGGATGATCGCGCGCATGCGCGGCCGGCTGGCGAGGATTTCGAGATAATCGGCGATCTCGGCGGCGAGCTTGTCCAGCTCGTCGGCGATTTCATCGCGGCCGAGAGCGGTGAGCCGCTGGAGCCTGAGGTCGAGGATCGCGCGGGCCTGCACCTCGGAGAGGCGATAGGTGCCGTCCTCCTTCAGCTTGTGACGCGGATCGGCGATGAGGGCGATGAGCGGCGCCATGTCCTTCGCCGGCCAGTCGCGGCCCATCAGGGATTCGCGGGCGCTCGCCGGGTCCGGCGCGGTGCGGATGAGGCGGATCACCTCGTCGATGTTGGCGACGGCGATGGCGAGGCCCACCAACACGTGGGCGCGATCGCGCGCCTTGCGCAGCAGGAATTTGGTGCGCCGGCTGATGACCTCCTCGCGGAAGGCGATGAAGGCGGTCAGCACGTCGTGCAGGGTGAGCAGGCCCGGCTTGCCGCCGGACAGCGCCACCATGTTCACGCCGAAGGAGGTCTGCAGCAGCGTGAGCCGGTAGAGGTTGTTCAGCACCACGTCGGCCTGGGCGTCGCGCTTGATCTCGATGACCACGCGCATGCCGTCGCGATCACTCTCATCGCGGATCTCGGAGATGCCCTCCACCCGCTTGTCACGCACCAGCTCCGCGATCTTCTCGATCATCGTCGCCTTGTTCACCTGATAGGGAATCTCGGTGACGATGAGGGCTTCGCGGTCCTTGCGGATGTTCTCGATGGCGACCTTCGCGCGCATCAAGATGGAGCCGCGGCCGGTGAGATAGGCCTGGCGGATGCCGGTGCGGCCGAGGATCAGCGCGCCGGTGGGGAAGTCCGGGCCGGGCAGCAGGTCGAGCAGCGCCTCGGGCTCAAGCAGCGGGTCGTCCAGCAGCGCGACGGTGACGTCGATGATCTCGCCGAGGTTGTGCGGCGGGATGTTGGTGGCCATGCCGACCGCGATGCCGCCGGCGCCATTGACCAGGAGGTTCGGGAACTTGGCCGGGAGAACGGTCGGCTCCCGCTCGGAATTGTCGTAATTCTCCTGGAAATCGACGGTTTCCTTGTCGAGGTCGTCGAGAAGGGTGTTGGTCACCTTCTCGAGGCGCACCTCGGTGTATCGCATGGCCGCCGGGGCATCGCCGTCCACCGAGCCGAAATTGCCCTGGCCGTCCACCAGCGGGAGCCGCATGGCGAAGGTCTGCGCCATGCGCACCAGCGCGTCATAGACCGACTGGTCGCCGTGGGGATGGTATTTACCGATCACGTCGCCGACCACGCGGGCCGACTTGCGGTACTGCTTGTTCCACTCGTACCCGTTCTCGTGCATGGAGAACAGGATGCGCCGATGCACGGGCTTGAGGCCGTCGCGCACGTCGGGCAGGGCCCGGGCGACGATGACGCTCATGGCATAATCGAGATAGGAGCGGGACAGCTCCTCCGTGATGGAAACGGGCCGGATGTCGGACGGCGGCTCGCCACCAGTCTTCGGCGTTTCGGAATCGGCCAAAAGTCAGCACTCGCATGGATTGGTGAGGTGCTTCCTTCTAGCCGATTCACCCCTGCGACGCCAGCAAAACCCCTCTGGCGGACGTAAATTTATACTATATAAATCAATGGGTTGTGCGGACCATCTCGCAGGTCTCCGGACAATTTGTCGGTTTTGCGTCAGATGGGCCCGCGAACGCCGCCTGAAGCGGCCGGAAACGGGGCCTGCGACCGCACAACAAAAGCCCGCCCGCGCCATGCGCAGGCGGCGACTTTCCGTGAGCCGACCGGCACCAAAGCGGGGACGGCCAGCACCAAGACCGGCCGCGGCGCCCCGTCCTCAAATCCGAAGGCGCGCCTCAGAACGGGATTTCGTCGTCGAGATCGGCCGCGGGGCGTCCGCCACCCGAACCGCCGCCCATTCCGCCGCCAGCCGGTGCCGGACGGCGCCCGCCGCCGGAACCGCCGCCGCTGTAGCCGCCGAAGCTGCCGCCTCCGCCGCCCATGGGGCTGGCCGAGCCGAAGTCGGAGCCGCCGCCATATTCGTCCGCGCCGGAGCCGGCGCCGCCCTCACGACCGTCGAGCAGGGTCAGCTCGCCGCGATAGGGGCGCAGCACAACCTCGGTGGTGTAGGTCTCGCGACCGTCCTTCTCATACTTGCGGGTCTCGAGCTGGCCCTCGATGTAGACCTTGGAGCCCTTCTTCAGGAAACGCTCGGCCACGCCGACCAGGTTCTCGTTGAAGATCACCACCCGGTGCCACTCGGTGCGCTCGCGGCGCTCGCCGGAGGCCTTGTCGCGCCAGTTCTCGGACGTGGCGATGGACAGGTTGCAGACGCGGCCGCCGTTCTGGAACGACTTGACCTCCGGGTCGCGGCCCAGATTGCCGACCAGGATCACCTTGTTGACGCTGCCGGCCATCCCGCTCTCCCTCGTGCCGTGTTCCGCCGTTCCGCAGGCCGCCATTGCGACGCGCCGCGAATCCCGCACCCTACCGTCCCCGCCGGGTCATGCGACCCCCGGCGCGGCTTTATCCCCATGATGAACCGCCGCTGGCCGCCGTGCGTAACAGCTCATGGCTTAAATGTTCACGTTGTGTTCCTAACCGACTTCCCCCAGACTGGCAAGAGCATCGGCGCGCTCGATCCGAGTCGCCCCGCTCTTTTTGGGTGGCGCCCTTCGGAGTTCGTATTATGTTCTCTTCCGCATCGCACAAGGTTCACTACATTTCCGAGAGTTCATGAGCACGTTCCCCGGCGCGCTGCGCGGCTTTCCGGCCGCTGGCGTGCTCGCCGCTGCAAGGGCGGCACGATCGTTTCTCAGGCCCCGACCCCTTTTTGCGCCGCAGGCGCCAGCGGATGTCCATGTCTGATCGCGCAGCCTCCCCGCGTCCCATCCCGCGCCGCGATGCCCGTACCCTTTCGGTGCGCGGCGCGCGCGAGCACAATCTCAAGAACGTGGACCTCGAAATCCCCCGCGACAGCCTGGTGGTGTTCACCGGCCTGTCCGGCTCGGGCAAGAGCTCTCTGGCCTTCGACACCATCTATGCGGAAGGCCAGCGGCGCTATGTGGAAAGCCTCTCCGCCTATGCCCGCCAGTTCCTGGAGATGATGCAGAAGCCGGACGTGGACCAGATTGACGGTCTCTCGCCGGCCATCTCCATCGAGCAGAAGACCACCTCGAAGAATCCACGCTCCACGGTCGGCACCGTCACCGAGATCTACGACTACATGCGCCTTCTGTGGGCGCGCACCGGCGTGCCCTACTCCCCGGCCACGGGGCTGCCCATCGAGAGCCAGACCGTCTCGCAGATGGTTGACCGCACCCTCGCGCTGCCGGAAGGCACGCGGCTCTTCCTGCTCGCGCCGGTGGTGCGCGGGCGCAAGGGCGAGTACCGCAAGGAACTCGCCGAGTGGATGAAGAAGGGTTTCCAGCGGGTCAAAATCGACGGCACCTTCCACGAGATCGCCGACGCGCCGGCCCTCGACAAGAAGTTCAAGCACGACATCGACGTGGTGGTGGACCGCATCGTGGTGCGCGCGGACCTCGCCCAGCGGCTCGCCGACAGCTTCGAGACCGCGCTCGGCCTCGCCGACGGGATCGCGGTGGCCGAGTTCGCCGACGAGAAGGACGAGGCGGGCGATCCGCGGCGCATCATCTTTTCCGAGAAGTTCGCCTGCCCGGTGTCCGGCTTCACGATTTCCGAGATCGAGCCGCGGCTGTTCTCCTTCAACAATCCCTTCGGCGCCTGCCCGGCCTGCGACGGCCTCGGCGTGGAGCAGACCATCGACCCGGACCTCGTGGTGCCGGACAAGGCGCGCTCTCTGAAGCAGGGCGCCATCGCCCCCTGGGCCAAGTCCACCTCACCCTATTACGGGCAGACGCTGGATGCGCTGGCGAAGCACTACCACTTCAAGCTGAATGTCCCCTTCGCCGATCTGCCGGAGCAGGCGCGCGACGTGCTCCTCTTCGGCTCTGGGACCGAGAAGATCACCTTCCACTATGACGACGGCATGCGCGCCTACGAGACATCGAAGACCTTCGAGGGCGTGGTGCGCAACCTCGACCGGCGCTGGAAGGAGACCGACAGCGACTGGGCGCGGGAGGAGATTTCCAAATACTTCTCCACCGTCCCCTGCAAGGTCTGCAACGGCTATCGGCTGAAGCCCGAGGCTCTGGCGGTGAAGATCGCCGGGCGGCACATCGGCGAAATCGGCGAGCTCTCGGTGCGCGCCGCGGCGGGATGGTTCGAGAGCCTGCCGGCCCAGCTCACCGACAAGCAGAACGAGATCGCCGGGCGCATCCTGAAGGAGATCCGCGAGCGGCTGCGCTTCCTCTTGGACGTGGGGCTGGAATACCTCACGCTGGCGCGGTCCTCGGGCACGCTTTCCGGCGGCGAGAGCCAGCGCATCCGCCTCGCCTCGCAGATCGGCTCCGGCCTCACCGGCGTGCTCTATGTGCTGGACGAGCCCTCCATCGGCCTCCACCAGCGGGACAACGAGCGGCTGCTCGGCACGCTGAAGCACCTGCGCGACCTCGGCAACACGGTGATCGTGGTGGAGCATGACGAGGACGCCATCCTCGCCGCCGACCATGTGGTGGACGTGGGGCCCGGCGCCGGCATTCACGGCGGGAAGATCGTGGCGCAGGGCACGCCGGCGGAAATCCTCGCCAATCCCGCGTCCCTCACCGGCCGCTATCTCACCGGCGAATTGAGCGTGGGCGTGCCGGCGCGGCGCAAGCCGAACCCCAAGCGCATGCTCAAGCTCTCGGGCGCGCGCGGCAACAATCTGAAGAATGTCACGGCGGAAATCCCGCTCGGCCTGTTCACCTGCATCACCGGCGTGTCGGGCGGCGGCAAGTCCACGCTGCTCATCGATACGCTCTACAAGGCGGTGGCGCGCCGGCTGAACGGCGCCTCGGAGGCCCCTGCCCCGTTCGACAAGCTGGAGGGGCTGGAGCACCTCGACAAGGTGATCGACATCGACCAGTCGCCCATCGGCCGCACCCCGCGGTCCAATCCGGCGACCTATACCGGCGCCTTCACCCCCATCCGCGAATGGTTCGCCGGCCTGCCGGAGGCCAAGGCACGAGGCTATGGCGCCGGGCGCTTCTCCTTCAACGTGAAGGGCGGGCGGTGCGAGGCCTGCCAGGGCGACGGCGTCATCAAGATCGAGATGCACTTTCTGCCGGACGTGTACGTCACCTGCGACGTCTGCAAGGGCAAGCGCTACAATCGTGAGACGCTGGAAGTCACCTTCAAGAACAAGTCCATCGCCGACGTGCTCGACATGACGGTGGAAGAGGGCGCGCAGTTCTTCAAGGCGGTGCCCTCGGTGCGCGAGAAGCTGGAGACGCTGCACCGCGTCGGCCTCGACTACGTGAAGGTCGGCCAGCAGGCGACCACGCTCTCGGGCGGCGAGGCGCAGCGGGTGAAGCTCTCCAAGGAGCTGTCGCGGCGGGCCACCGGACGCACCCTCTATATCCTGGACGAGCCGACCACCGGCCTGCACTTCCACGACGTGAAAAAACTGCTGGAGGTGCTGCACGAGCTGGTGGAGCAGGGCAATTCGGTGGTGGTGATCGAGCACAATCTGGAGGTCATCAAGACCGCCGACTGGATCCTCGACCTCGGCCCCGAAGGTGGCGACGGCGGCGGCGAGATCGTGGTCGCGGGCACGCCCGAGACTGTGGCGCGGGACAAGCGCTCCCACACCGGCCACTTCCTCGCCGAGGTGCTGGCCCGCCGTCCGTTCGCGGACAGCCGGAAGGCGCTTGCCGACAAGGACGCTGAAAAGGAAGCCAAGCCGGCCGGGTCCGCGCGCGGGAAAGCCGCGCGCCGTCCGACCGCCGGAGAAGAGGCGGAGGACGGAGCGCCGGCCTCCGTGGCGGACGCCCCTGCCGTCGTGATGGAAGAAGCCGCCCCGGCGGAAGCGTCCGATGCGCCGCGTGTCGCGCGCGGACGCCGGCGTCGGCAGGCCGCCGAGTAGGAAGGGCTCCCGCGCCTTTCGCCCGCCGGCTCATGCCGAGCGGGCGGCGCCTGGGCGCATGCGGCGGCGGAGCAGGCGACCGATGCCGTAGGTCCACATCAGCTGTGCCCGGGCCCGCACGCTCAGGTGTCGGGCGGTCGCCTGCGGCACGAACCACGCATTGTGGCCGGTGCGCCGGACGAGATGATAGTTGCCCTGGCGCATCACGGCGCAGGTCTCGCCGAACCGCTCGCGGTCGTCCACCACCACGAGCTTCGGCTGGAAGCGGCTGAGCGTCACGCCCTTCAGGACGTCGGGCTCTGCCCCCTCCACATCCACCGAGAGGAAGTCGATGGTGGAAAGGCCGGCGCCCTCAAGAACGGCGTCGAGGGTCGCGGCCGGTACCTCGATCACCATGTCCTCCGGCCGCACCTTGCGCGGATTGAAGACGATGGTGCTGCTGCCCCGGCGTTCCAGCAGGGTCACGCGCCCGGTCCCCGCCGCCGCGGGTGCGACACAGGCGCACTGAACCACCTGGGCCTGACGCGCGCGACGCAGGTTTTCGGCGAATTCCGGTACCGGCTCAACCAGCAGGCCGGTCCAGCCGGTGAGTTCCAGATGCAGCGTCTGGCTCTGAAAGACCGGGTCGTACGCCCCCACCTCCACAAAGACCCCGGTCGGCCCGAGGAAGCGGGACGTCAGTCCGCGTTCTTCCTGAGCAGTATAGATCGCCTGCCCGGTGAGACCGGTGGCGTTCGCCATGTTCATTGCATGCCCCCATGCGACTTACGCACACGCAGCGCACCATCGCTGACGGCGCGCTGAGAGGGCCCCCGCCCGCTCACGTTGGATATAGCATTCGGGCGGCAGATGAGTACCGCCCATAACGCGTGCTCGCTCAAGGACCTGCAATGCAGCATTGCAACACGCTCCTTCAGGTTAACGAGCAGTGGCTCGCTCCATGCACGGGTTGCATTGCTGCAATGCATCGACGCTTCTATGGCGATGCAGCATGAGGGCATATGTTGCTGTCAGCAAGTGGAGTCGCCGCAAGGTGGACCCGCAAGAGGAGAAGTAACATGTTGCTCTGGGGTATCCTGGCTCGCCAGTTCCGCCGCTGGCAGGTCTACAACCGCACGGTTGCCGAGCTGTCCAGCCTCGACGATCGTTCTCTCGCCGACATCAACGTGTCGCGCAGCGAAATCCGGGCCGTCGCCCGCCACGCTTCGGCTGCCGCCTGATTTCAGGCGCCGCTGCCATGGCTGAGCCGGCCTTCGGGCCGGCACCGGAGAATGGTCCCTCAGGGGACCATTTTCGTTTTTGGGCCCGCTCCACGGGCGCGACAGGCGCTGAGGGTTGAAGTCCCGGCGGCGCGTGTGGCACACCGCTTGTCCCGCCGGGTGCCCCCGATTGCCGGCGGCACACTGGAGCCGCGATGCCTGACACTTTTTGGCCCGATCGTCCGAACGGCGACAATGTCGCACCCGTCCATGTGGTCGGCGGAGGGCTCGCGGGCTCGGAGGCGAGCTGGCAGCTGGCCACGCGGGGCATTCCCGTGGTGCTTCATGAGATGCGGCCCGTGCGCGGCACCGAGGCGCACCTCACAGACGGCCTCGCCGAGCTGGTCTGCTCCAATTCCTTCCGCTCGGATGATCCGCAAGGCAATGCGGTCGGCGTGCTCCATGCGGAGATGCGCCGCGCCGGCTCGCTGATCCTCAAGGCGGCGGATGCCAATCAGGTGCCGGCCGGCGGCGCGCTGGCGGTGGACCGGGAGGGCTTCTCCCGCGCCGTCACCGCCGCACTGGAGCAGCACCCGCTCATCGAGATCCGTCGCGAGGAGATCACCGGCCTGCCCCCGGCCGAGTGGGACAACGTGATCCTCGCCACCGGCCCCCTCACCTCCCCGGCCTTGGCCGAGGCGATCCTCGGCCTCACCGGCGAAAGCGCCCTCGCCTTCTTCGATGCCATCGCGCCCATCGTGCATTTCGACAGCATCGACATGGGCAAGGCCTGGTTCCAGTCGCGCTACGACAAGGCGGGGCCGGGCGGCACGGGCGCGGACTACATCAACTGCCCCATGGACGAGGCGCAGTACAACGCCTTCGTCGACGCGCTGATCGCTGGCGACAAGGCGCCGCTGCGCGACTTCGAGGCCAAGACCCCCTATTTCGACGGCTGCCTGCCCATCGAGGTGATGGCCGAGCGCGGCCGTGAAACTCTGCGCTTCGGCCCCATGAAGCCGGTGGGCCTCACCAATCCCCACGCGCCTGATGTGAAGGCCTATGCCATCGTCCAGCTGCGGCAGGACAACAAGCTGGGCACGCTCTACAACATGGTGGGCTTCCAGACGAAGCTGCGCCATGGCGAGCAGGCCCGCGTGTTCCGCACCATCCCGGGGCTGGAGAATGCGGAGTTCGCCCGGCTCGGCGGCCTCCACCGCAACACCTATCTCAATTCCCCGCGCCTGCTGGATGGCACGCTGCGCCTGAAGGCCGATCCGCGCCTGCGCTTCGCCGGCCAGATCACCGGCTGCGAGGGCTATGTGGAGAGCGCGGCGGTCGGCCTCATGGCCGGGCGTTTCGCCGCCGCCGAGCGGCTTGGGCTGGACGCGCCGCTGCCGCCGCTGACCACGGCCCACGGGGCACTGCTCGCCCACATCACCGGCGGCCATATCGAGGCGGAGGCCGAGGGCGGCCCCCGTTCCTTCCAGCCCATGAACGTGAATTTCGGCCTGTTCCCCCCGCTCACCGAAGCCCCCAAGGGCGAGGCCGGCAAGCGCCTGCGCGGAGCGGAGAAGACGCTTGCCAAGAAGAAGGCGCTCGCCGCGCGGGCGCTCGCCGACATCATGGGCTGGCTCGACAGTCCGCCAGAGGCGGCTTAAGAGGCCCGGATGCCGCGCCAGTCCGTCACGCCGCCGCCTTTGGAATATGATGCCGACCCGGCCCGCTTCGCCGTGGACACGGTGCTGAAGCGCGATGTCTTCTCCACCGTGGAGCGCGGCACCTGGACCGACCGTCATGGCCGGGAATGGCCCGCCGTGCGCCGGCGCTGGAACGACGTCTCGCTGTGGTTCGCGCCCATCGCATACCAGCTCGCCGCCCACGAGATTCACGCGCTGGAGAAGGTGACGCGCACCGGCGTCACCACCCCGCTGCTCGCCGTCGGCAAGCGCTTCCTGGTGCGTGGCTGGATCGACGGGGCGCCGCTGCAGATCGCCCGGCCGGCCGGCGACATGCACTTCTTCCACTCCGCCCGCTCCGCGCTGCTGACGCTGCATCGCGCAGGCTACGTCCATAACGACCTCGCCAAGCAGCAGAACTGGCTGCGCGGGGCGGACGGCGAGGCGTGGCTGATGGATTTCCAGCTCGCGCTGCCCTTCAGCCGGCGGTCCAAGCTCGGCCGCGTGCTGGCCTATGAGGATCTGCGCCACCTGCTCAAGCACAAGCGCACCTATTGCCCGGACCAACTGACCCCGCGCGAGAAGAAGGTGCTGGCCACCAAGAGCCTGCCCACCCGCGTGTGGATGGCCACCGGCAAGAAGGTCTACCGCTTCGTCACGCGGCGGCTGATGTCCTATTCCGACACCGAGGGCCGCGGCCCGCGGGTGACGCAGGTGGGGCCGCGCATCGCCGAAGCCCTCGCCAGCCATCCGGCGGTGGCGGAGGTTCACATGTCGGACTTCCAGACGCTGGGCGGCAAGGTGGGCCTCTACGCCTTCGTCGCGTCTTCCACGCCGGTGACGGCGGATGCCCTGCGCGCCCATCTCGGAACCGCCTTGCCCGACCGGCCGCACCTCGATCACCTCCAGATCGTCCCCGCGCTCCCAAAGGGCCCGGACGGGGCGGTGCGCGACGACCTGCTGCTGCTGATTGCCCGCAACCAGATCGAGATGCTGGACCAGCTCGCCGGTTCCGAGGCCGTGCGCCTTCAGGTGGCGGAGATCGCCCGCGGCCGGCTCAACCTCACCGATCGCATCACCCGACCCGCCGCCTGACGAAAGTTGTGCGGCGCGGACCCTGCACGGCCCATTGATTAAACGGACAACCGTTTTATTCTAGGCCCCGCTTCCCGGCGGCGGCCGCGACCGCGCATGAGAATCCGGGGAGCGAGGGAGGATGTGACCATGCTGCCGAACGCCCCCGGGGGTTTCGATTTCGACCTCGGCGAAACCGCCGACATGCTGCGCGACACCGTGCGAAACTTCTCCCAGGCCGAGATCGCCCCGCGCGCCGCCGAGATCGACAAGAGCAACCTTTTCCCCCGCGACCTGTGGCCCAAGCTCGGCGCGCTGGGCCTGCTCGGCGTGACGGCGGAGGAGGAGTACGGCGGCTCCGGCCTCGGCTACCTTGAGCATGTGATCGCCATGGAGGAGATTTCCCGCGCCTCCGCCTCGGTGGGCCTCTCCTACGGCGCGCACTCCAACCTGTGCGTGAACCAGATCAGCCGCAACGGCACGCCGGAGCAGAAGGCGAAGTACCTTCCCAAGCTCATTTCCGGCGAGCATGTGGGCGCGCTCGCCATGTCCGAGCCGGGCGCCGGCTCGGATGTGGTCTCCATGCGCACGCGCGCGGAGAAGAAGGGCGACCGCTACGTCCTCAACGGCTCCAAGATGTGGATCACCAACGGCCCCATCGCCGAGACGCTGGTGGTCTACGCCAAGACCGACCCCGCCGCCGGCCCGAAGGGCATGACCGCCTTCCTCGTCGAGAAGGGCTTCAAGGGCTTCTCCACCGCCCAGAAGCTGGACAAGCTGGGCATGCGCGGCTCCGACACTGGCGAACTTGTGTTCGAGGATTGCGAGGTGCCGGAGGAGAACGTGCTGGGCGCCGTGGGCAAGGGCGTCAACGTGCTCATGAGCGGGCTCGACTATGAGCGCGCGGTGTTGGCGGGCGGCCCCACCGGCATCATGCAGGCCTGCATGGACGTGGTGCTGCCCTATGTCCACGAGCGCAAGCAGTTCGGCCAGCCCATCGGCACCTTCCAGCTGATGCAGGGCAAGATCGCCGACATGTACGTGACCATGAACGCCACCAAGGCCTACGTCTACGCCGTGGCCAAGGCCTGTGACCGCGGCGCCACCACCCGCGAGGATGCGGCTGGCGCCATTCTCTACGCGGCGGAAAAGGCCACCTGGATGGCGCTCGAAGCCATCCAGACCCTCGGCGGCAACGGCTACATCAACGATTATCCCACCGGCCGCCTGCTGCGCGACGCCAAGCTCTACGAGATCGGCGCCGGCACCAGCGAAATCCGGCGGATGCTCATCGGCCGCCAGCTTTTCGACAAGACCGCCTGATACCACCGCTGCGGCGAAGCTCCCGTCAGCGTGTCTGGCGGGAGGTCGACCGGCGGATTATCGTAGGGGCGGGTCTGCGCACCACGACGCCCCACGGTCGCGCGCTCGGCGGCGGAAGCAACGGCTCCCGTCGCCTGTCGAAGTGACGAACCGAAGGATGGAATGCCATGAAGAAGATCATTCTGGCCGCTACCGCTCTCTCTCTGGCTCTGGCCCCCGCCGCCGCTTTCGCGCAGGGCGTGGTGAAGGGTGCCGAGCAGGGCGCCAATGCCGGCGCTTCGGCCGGTGACAAGGCGGCTGGCCCGGTGGGCGCCGGCGTCGGCGGCACGGTCGGCGGTGTGGGCGGTGCGGTCGCGGGCGGTGTCGCCGGCGGCGTCAAGGGCACCGGCACCGGCGCCGAGAAGGGCGCGAAGGAAGGCGAGAAGGCCGCCGGCCCCGTGGGCGCGGTGGTCGGTGGCGCGGTCGGCGCAGTCGGCGGTGCCGTGGGCGGCGTCATCGGCGTCAAGTGACCGCGCGTGACGTGATCGCCAATTGATTGAATGAGAGGCCGGCGCGAGGCATCCCCTGCGCCGGCCTTTCTTTTTCTGCTCGCTCAGTCCGGTTCGCCGTAGCCGCCGCGCGGCCAGAAGGGCAGCCGCGCCAGCGCGTTGAGCAGGTAGGCGTACATCCCCTGCCCCGGCGCGACGAGACTGATGAGCACCGAGAGAATCGCGGTCGCGATGAACAGCGGTAGCACCCCGCCGGCGGCACTGCGCAGCGAACGGCGGCGCGGCTCCACGTCCAGATAGCGGATGGCGATGGTCAGAACAGCCAGCATGGTCATGTTGCCCGCATAGACCACCACCGCCGGCGCCAGCCCGCCATAGCGTCCCACCAGCCCCGACGAGAACGGCACGGTGGTGACGAAGAACAGGAACAGCAGCGCAAGGCGCACCGTGTGCCGGTCCACGGTCTCGCTGGAGGGGCGGATCTCGATGCCGCTGCGCCAGAAGGCGCCGAGGACGAAGAAGGAAATCACATAGGTCAGCATCTGGTGCGACAGCGAGACCAAGTGCGCCGTCAGGTCCGCCGCCGAGGTGAGCGGAAGGTCGTCCGGCAGGCGGATGTCCAGCACTAGCAGGGTCATGGCGAAGGCGAAGATGCCGTCGCTCAGGGCGTCCACGCGCGCCTTGGGGAAGAGGCTCCTGCCGCTGGGTTGCATGCTAGGTGCTCCGGGCCGCCGGCGTGACACATGCGGAAACTCGACCGGGCGGAACGGTCGTCATCGGGCGTCTCACCCGCCGCAACGCCCCAGGACGGCCCCGAAATGCACGTGTCGGCATCATTTGCGCCAATGACATTTTGCCATTATTGAAACAATCACAACGCGTAGGCGTAAGATAATCCTCTTATCATGTGAGCATGTAGCACGATACCGACAGGAGTTCTCTGGTCGATACGATTGCTGCACATTTTTGGGCAGCCAAGATGAGCCGGCGGTTGACCTGGGCGTTGGTCGTTCTTGCAACCGTTATCGGCACGGTGGTGCCGCTCGCGCCGACCCTCTACGTTTCATGGCGGCTTGCTCTTTCCGCGCAGCAAGAACAACTCGATGCCTATGCATCGCGTGTCCTTGATCATATCGACGCGGTCTACGCCAACGCCGAGTCTGCGCTGCGGACCATTGCTGCGACGCCGTTCCCGCCCTGCTCGCCACAGCAGATTAGCGCCATGTTGCAGATCACCGAAGAGGCGCTGTCTGTTGTCAACATCGGCTATGGCTCGGGAGACGTGGTCGAGTGCAATTCGTGGGGGCCTCTGACCTACAGGTTGGAGCGCGCCCAGACCCAGGTCGAGCAGCCGGATGGCATCGGCCTCAGCCTGAACTGGCGGCCGACAAATTTCGGCACCGACCGGGCGCTCCTCATCCTGCGCCTCCATGGCTACAGCGTGCTCGTGGACCAGCGGCAGTTCTTCAATGCGTGGGAGACCCCGAACCCGTACACGATCTCGGGAGTCCGCACCCGCGGCGGCCTACCCATCTATGCGAGCTATCGTGACCAGGACCGGCCCGCGCCGCCCGAAGCAGGGGATGCGAGCGTCGAGAGGGTCTCGCGCAACTGGGCGGTGACCGTCCGTCAGCCGCGCATCACATTCCAGGAACACTTGCAGGCCAATCGGGCGGTCCTCCTGCCCCTTTCGGCCGCGATCGCGCTGCTGTCGGCTGCATCCGGGCTTCTGGTGCTGCGCCAGCAGCGCTCTCCCCGCGGCGAGCTGGCGAGGGCGCTGAAGAACGGCGAACTGGTCGCGCACTATCAGCCCATCATCGAACTGGCCACGGGGCGCTGCATCGGCGCCGAGGCGCTGGTGCGCTGGCCGCGTGCGGACGGCAGCCAGACGCCACCGGACATGTTCATCCCCCTCGCCGAGGAAACCGGCCTGATCGGGCGCGTGACCGACCGGATGCTCGCCGCAGTCGTCGAGGATCTCGGCGACCTGCTGCGCAATGATCCCCACGCGCATGTCAGCATCAACCTCAGCGCCGCCGACATCACCACCGGGCGCATCCTGCCGGTGCTGGAGCGCGTGCTGGATGGCTCCGGCATTCAGCCGAGGCAGATATGGCTCGAAGCGACGGAGCGCAGCTTCATCGATGTGGCCGGGGCACGCACCACGCTCCTGGAGCTGCGCCGCCGCGGCCACAGGACCGCCATCGACGATTTCGGCACCGGATATTCCGGCCTCAACTACGTCCAGAACCTGCCGATCGATCTTCTTAAGATCGACCGGTCCTTCATCACCGCCATCAATACAGAGGCGCCCACGCGCGACGTGACCCCCTATATCATCGCCATGGGGCACGAACTGAAACTGCAGATCATCGCCGAGGGTGTGGAGACCGAGAACCAGGCCGAATACCTGCGTACCCAGGGCGTGAGCTTCGCCCAGGGCTGGCTTTACTCGAAAGCCCTTCCGGCCGCCGCATTTATCGTCTTCTGGGCAGCCAGACGTCGATAGGGCCGGCCACGCTCAGCCCGTGATCGAGGCCAGCGCCCGCTTCAGCATCACCTTGGCCAGCTGCGCCCGGTATTCGGCGCTGCCGTGCAGGTCGCTCATGAGGTTGGACGGATCGAGCGCGAGGCCCGACACCGCCTGAACCGAGAAATCGGAGGAGAGAATGTCCCCCGCCTCGGTCCACAGGAACACGCCGGACTGCCCGGCCCCGGTCACCGCCACCCGCACCTCGGCAGCCGTCTTGGCCACGAACACGCCGGCCATCGCATAGCGCGAAGCCGGGTTGCGGAACTTGGCGTAGCCGGCCTTCTCCACCTTGGGGAAGTCCACGCGGGTGATGATCTCCCCCTCCCTCAGCGCCGTCTCGAACAGGCCGCGGAAGAAATCGGACGCACCGATGGAGCGGCGGTCCGTCACCACGGTGGCGTTGAGCGCGAGGACGGCGGCGGGATAGTCGGCGGTCGGGTCGTCATTGGCGAGGGAACCGCCGATGGTGCCCCGGTTGCGCACCGCCACGTCGCCGATCATGCCCGCAAGGTCAGCCAGCGCCGGAATGGCGGCCCGCACCAGTTCGGAAGCGGCGACATCCGCATGGCGGGTCATGGCGCCGATGGAGACGCCTTCCGTCGTGGCGCAGATGCCGGACAGCTCCGGGATGCGGGAGAGGTCCACCAGCGCGGTCGGCTGGGCGAGGCGCTGCTTCAGGGTCGGCAGCAGGGTCTGCCCGCCGGCCAGCGCCTTGGCCTCCGGATCGGCGGAGAGCAGCGCGGCGGCGGCGGCGATGGCGTCGGGACGCTGATAGTCGAAGGCGTACATGGCGTCCTCCTATTCCGCAGCAAGACGGGAAGCGCGCGCCTGCGCAATGGCCCACATCCTGGAGGGCGTCGCGGGCATGGGCACGTCCTCGGTGCCGAGCGCGTTGGTGAGCGCATTGATGACAGCGGGCGGCGCACCGATCGCCCCGGCCTCACCGCAGCCCTTGATGCCGAGCGGGTTGGAGGGGCAGCGGGTCTGCGTCATGCCCACGGTGAAGGAGGGCAGGTCGCCGGCGCGGGGCATGGTGTAGTCCATGTAGGAGCCGGTCACGAGCTGGCCGTCTTCGTCATAGGTGACGCCTTCCATCAGCGCCTGGCCGATGCCCTGCCCAATGCCGCCGTGCACCTGCCCTTCCACGATCATCGGATTGATGATCTCGCCGAAATCGTCGATGGCGACGAAGGACTTGATCTCGACGACGCCGGTCTCCGGGTCCACCTCCAGCTCGCAGATGTGGCAGCCGGCGGGGAAGGTGAAGTTGGTGGGATCGTAGAACGCCCCCTCCTTCAGTCCCGGCTCGATCTCGGAGGTGGGGAATTTGTGCGCCACATAGGCGTTCAGCGCCACCTCGGCGAAGGCCAGCGAGCGGTCCGTGCCGGCGACGGTGAATTTGCCGTCCTTGAACTCGATGTCCCCTTCCGAGGCTTCCAGCATGTGGGCGGCGATCTTCTTCGCCTTGGCCTCCACCTTGTCGAGCGCCTTCACGATGGCCGACATGCCGACGGCGCCGGAGCGCGAGCCGTAGGTGCCCATGCCGAACTGCACCTTGTCGGTGTCGCCGTGCACCACGCTCACCTGATCGATGGGGATACCGAGGCGGGCGGAGACGAGCTGGGCGAAGGTGGTCTCGTGCCCCTGCCCATGGCTGTGGGAGCCGGTGAGCACCTCCACATTGCCCGTGGGGTTCACGCGCACTTCCGCGCTTTCCCACAGGCCGACGCCGGCGCCGAGCGAGCCCACCGCCGCCGAGGGGGCGATGCCGCAGGCCTCGATATAAGCGGACAGGCCGATGCCGCGCAGCTTGCCGTTGCGCTCGGATTCGGCGCGGCGGGCCGGGAAGCCCTTGTAGTCCGCCACCTCCAGCGCCTTGTCGAGGGAGGCGACGTAGTCGCCCGCGTCGTAGCACATGATGACGGGCGTCTGGTGCGGGAAGGACTTGATGAAGTTGCGGCGGCGGAACTCGGCCGGGTCCTCCCCGCGCTCCCGCGCCGCCTTCTCCACGATGCGCTCCAGAAGGAACGTCGCCTCCGGCCGCCCGGCGCCGCGATAGGCGTCCACCGGGGCGGTGGTGGTGTAGACGGCATCCACCTCACAATAGATGGCGGGAATGGCGTACTGGCCCGACAGAAGCGTCGCGTAGAGATAGGTCGGGATGGAGGAGGCGAAGGTGGAGAGATAAGCGCCCATGTTGGCGCGGGTGTGCACCCGGAAGCCGATGATGTGCCCGGCCTCGTCCATCGCCAGCTCGGCATGGGTGATGTGATCGCGGCCGTGGGCGTCGGAGAGGAAGGCCTCGGAGCGATCCCCCGTCCACTTCACCGGCCGGCCCACCTTCTTCGCCGCCCAGGTGCAGACCGTCTCCTCCGCATAGATGAAGATCTTGGAGCCGAAGCCACCGCCCACATCGGGGGCGATGACGCGCAGCTTGTTCTCCGGCGCGATGCCGACGAAGGCGGAGAGCACGAGGCGGGCGACGTGCGGGTTCTGGCTGGTGGTCCAGAGCGTGAAGGCCTCGTCGCCGGAATCATATTCACCGATGGCCGCGCGCGGCTCGATGGCGTTGGGGGCGAGGCGGTTGTTGACGATGTCGATGCTCGTCACCTTCGCCGCGCGGGCGAACGCCGCCTCGGTGGCAGCCTTGTCGCCCAGCTCCCACTCGAAGGCGGTGTTGCGCGGGGCGCAATCGTGAATCTGCTCGCCGTCCGTGGCCGTGGCGAGGTCCGCGACGGCTGGGAGAAGCTCGTATTCCACCTCCACCGCGAGCGCGGCGTCCTTCGCCTGGTTCAGCGTCTCGGCGATGACGACGGCCACGTGGTCGCCCACATAGCGCACCTTCTCCTTCGCCAACGCTGGGTGGGAGCCCATATTCATGGGGCTGCCGTCCTTGGAATGGATCATCCAGCCGCAGATGAGGTCGCCAAGGCCGTCGGCCGCGAGGTCAGCGCCGGTGAGCACGTCCACCACGCCGGGCATGGCCTTGGCCGCGGTGGCGTCGATGTGGCGGATGCGGGCGTGGGCGTAGGGCGAGCGGACGAAATAGGCAAAGGCCTGCCCGGGACGGTCCATGTCGTCCGTGTACCGGCCCTTGCCGGTGATGAAGCGGTGGTCTTCCTTGCGCCGGACCGCGGCGCCGATGGGCGTGACGGAGCTGGAAACGCTGGCGTTCATCGGGATCCTCCCGGCGCCGCCCTTTGCGGGCGCGCAATGTCTGCGAAATGCGTGGCGGACGGGGTGCGGCAGCCGCCTATTCAGCGGCGCGCGGCGCCTCGGCGGAGCCCATGGCGGCGGCACCCGCGGCCACCGACTTGACGATGTTGTGATAGCCCGTGCAGCGGCAGATATTGCCGTCCAGGTTCTCGCGGATGGTCGCCTCGTCGAGGTTCGGGCCGAAGCGGGCCACGAGATCCACCGCGCTCATGATCATGCCCGGCGTGCAGAAGCCGCACTGCAGGCCATGGTTTTCGCGGAAGGCTTCCTGCATGGGATGCAGCTTTCCGCCGGTCGCCAGCCCCTCGATGGTGGTGACGGACGCGCCGTCCGCCTGCACGGCGAGCGTGGTGCAGGACTTCACCGCCACCCCGTCGAGATGGACGACGCAGGCCCCGCACTGGCTGGTGTCGCAGCCCACGTGCGTTCCCGTCAGGTCCAGCGTCTCGCGCAGGAACTGCACCAGGAGAGTGCGCGGATCGATCTCGGCTGAGACGGACTTGCCGTTCACGGTCAGACGGACGGGGACGCGAACGATGGTCGTCGCCTCGGACATGCCTCACCTCCCTGAGCCGGCGCCTCTCCGGCGCGGGGTTCGTCCCCGCGTCCGGCTATCACGGCGGCCGGCCGTTTTTCATTCCTCCAATGTGGGACCGCGCCGGTGACGCGGTCAAGACGGGGGTGCTCCGATGGGGAACCCGTCACGCTCTCGTGCGCGCGGGCTCCGGCAGGGGCAAGGCGTCGTCCTCGGCGATCAGCGAGGGCTCGCTCTCCTCGGCCTCGATCATCGCCAGCGCATCGGTCCGGGAGGCGAAGCGGTTGGCGATGACGCCGACAATGACCAGCTGGAGGAAGTGATAGAGCATGATGGGCGTGATGATGAGCGACAGGGCCGGCGCCGCGCCGAACATCACGTGCGCCATGGGCAGGCCCGTCGCCAGCGATTTCTTGGAGGCGCAGAAGGCCACCGCCACCGTGTCCGGCGCGGAAAACCCCATCAGCCGGCAGACGCCGCGCGTCAGCGCGTAGACCACCGCGAACAGGCCGACGACGGCGACGATCACTTCGGCCAGCAGCAGCGGGCTCAGGCCGTTCCACACGCCGGAGACCACGCTGTCGCAGAAGGAATTGTAGACGATGGCGAGGATCACCACCCGGTCCGCCGCCTTCACGAAAGCCCGATGCCGCTCCACCGTCTTGAGCAGGAGCGGGCGTAGCGCCTGCCCGATGGCCAGCGGCAGGAGAACCAGCGTCACCAGCTTCAGGATGACCGCGCCGAGATCCATCCCGCCCCCCACCGCGTGGAGATACCACGCCATCAGGGCCGGAGTGGCGAACACGCCGATGAGGCTGGAGATGGAGGCGTTGAAGATGGCGACGGGCACGTTGCCCCGCGCCAGCGAGGTCATCGCCACCGAGGATGACACCGTGGAGGGCAACGCCGCGAGGAAGAAGAAGCCGATGGCGAGCGGCTCGGGAAACAGCCCGCCGGCCAGCGCTAGCGCGCCCGCCACCACGGCCGGGAAGACGAGGAAGGTGGTGGCCTGCACCACAAGGTGCAGGTCCCAGCGCGCGGCGCTCTCGATCAGTCGCCGTGGAGACAGCGAGACGCCGTAGAGCAGGAAGATGACCGCCACGCCCCACGTCGCCGCCTTGTCGGCGTGGAGGATGCCGCCGGTGACGCCGGGTTTAGGCCAGGCGAGGGCAAGGACGACGGTGGTGGCGAGGGCGACGAGAAAGGGATCGAGCTTCAGTCGTGACAACATGAGCCGTGTGACGAGGCGTGGGGATGATGTCCCCTCCCCGCGGCCGCTTCCCGTCCCCATCGGAACCCGCTGCGCCTGAGGCGCGGAAAGGCTCCGCTTCTTCCGCCACCTAAGCATCTGAGATGCCCGGCTACGGCTGCGCCGATCTTGGTGTCGACAATATACCAGAAAGGTATCCACCTGCGCCCGCCCCTGCAAGAGCGAAATAAAGGCAGACGAAGCTTGGCAGAAAGCTCCCGTTGACGGGCTTCGCGACGCAATTGTGTCGGCCGAGGGGCCGGGTTATGACTCTCCAATACGGCAGCGCACAATCATCGGGCACGATGAGATAAGAGGCGCCCGAACAGAGGGGTTCAAGCGGCGGATGGATGTCTTCCTCCAGCAGCTCATCAACGGATTGACCCTCGGGTCGATCTACGGACTGATCGCCATCGGCTACACGATGGTCTTCGGCATCATCGGAATGGTGAACTTCGCCCACGGCGACGTGTTCATGGTTAGCGCCTTCATCGCGCTCATCTGTGTTCTGGTGCTGACCACCCTCGTCGGGCTGAGTTCCATTTTCGTCATTCTCGCCATCACCCTCGTGGTGGCGATGCTGTTCACCGGCCTCGTGAGCTGGACCATCGAGCGGGTGGCTTACCGGCCGCTGCGCGGTTCGTTCCGGCTGGCGCCGATGATCTCGGCCATCGGCATGTCCATCCTGCTCTCCAATTTCGTGCAGGTGGCACAGGGCCCGCGCAACAAGCCGCTGCCGCCCATGGTGACGGACGTGATCGTCGTCATGGAGAACGACGGCTATCAGGTCACGCTCGCCTACAAGCAGATCATCATCATGGTGGTGACGGCGGTGCTGCTGGCGGGCTTCTGGTATCTCGTCCAGAAGACCTCCCTCGGCCGCGCCCAGCGGGCCTGCGAGCAGGACCGCAAGATGGCGGCGCTGCTGGGCGTGAACGTGGACCAGACCATCGCCCTCACCTTCGTCATCGGCGCCGCGCTCGCTGCCGTCGCGGGCGTGATGTACCTCATGTACTACGGCGTCGTGAACTTCGCGGACGGCTTCGTTCCGGGCGTGAAGGCCTTCACCGCTGCGGTTCTGGGCGGCATCGGCTCGCTGCCGGGCGCGGTGTTGGGCGGCATCCTCATCGGCCTCATCGAGACCTTCTGGTCCGCCTATTTCTCCATTGAATACAAGGATGTGGCGGCGTTCTCCATCCTTGTGGTCACGCTCATCTTCCTGCCGCAGGGCCTGCTCGGCCGGCCGGAAGTGGAGAAGGTGTGATGGCGTCCGATCCGGCCGCCGAAACCACCGCGCCGCCTGCGGACGCGCGCCCCTCCGCTGTGGCCGGCGCCCTCAAGGACGCCATCGTCAGCGGCCTGCTGACCGCGCTCCTGCTGACGCCTCTGGTGGGCTTCCGCGCCAGCGAATCGGGCACCGGTTCGCTGGTCCTCACCTACCGGTTCGGCCTCGTCGCCATCTTCGCCGGCATCGTGATGGTGGGCCGTTTCCTGCTCATGGTCACGGTATGGAACCCGAACCGGCCGCCCCGCCGCGTCTCCACCACGCCCGGCGCTATGGCCCGGATCGGCGCGATGGCCGCGCCGGCGGTGAAGCCGGTGTTCTTCAGCTTCGCCATCCTCTACCCGTTCCTGTCCATCCTCATGGCCGGCGGGCTGAGCCCGAGCCGCTACTGGGTGGACCTCGGCATCTATGTGCTCACCTACGTGATGCTCGGCTGGGGCCTCAACATCGTGGTGGGCCTCGCAGGCCTGCTCGACCTTGGCTACGTCGCCTTCTACGCGGTGGGCGCCTACACTTTCGCTTTGCTCTCCACCAGCGTGCCCATCAACGACTTCTTCGCCGGCACGCTGGGCGATGGATTCTGGACGGCCTGGGCGTTCTGGATCTGCCTGCCGCTCTCCGGCATCCTCGCCGCCATGTGGGGCGTCATTCTCGGCTTCCCGGTGCTGCGGCTGCGGGGCGACTATCTCGCCATCGTTACCTTGGCCTTCGGCGAGATCATCCGCCTCGTGCTCATCAACTGGGTGTCGCTGACCAACGGCGGCGCGGGCATCTCCTCCATCCCGCCCATCACCTTCTTCGGCGTGCCGTTCGATTCCTCCGACACCGGGTTCGCGAGCATTTTCGGGCTGGAGTTCAACTCCATGCACCGGATGATCTTCCTCTATTTCGTCATCCTGGGCCTCGCCGCGCTCACCGCCGTCGTCACCATCCGCCTCCGGAAGATGCCGGTGGGCCGGGCATGGGAAGCGCTGCGCGAGGATGAGATCGCCTGCCGCTCGCTCGGCATCAACACCACGCTGACCAAGCTCACCGCCTTCGCCACCGGCGCCATGTTCGGCGGCTTCGCCGGCGCGTTCTTCGCGGTGCGCATCCGCTTCGTCTCGCCCGAGAGCTTCACCTTCATGGAATCGGCCGTGATCCTCGCCATCGTGGTGCTGGGCGGCATGGGATCGCAGATGGGGGTCGCCGGCGCGGCGATCCTGCTCATCGGCGGCATGGAGCTTCTGCGCAACCTCTCCTTCCTCAAGGCCGACTTCCTGTTCGGTCCGGACTTCGACCCCTCCCTCTACCGCATGCTCATCTTCGGCTTCGCCATGGTGGCGGTGATGGTGTGGCGTCCGCGCGGCCTCGTCTCCAGCCGCATGCCCACCGTTTTCCTGAAACAGCGCAAGGCGGTGTCGGGGTCGCTGGTGAAGGAAGGGCACGGCTGATGGTCGGCGAGCCCCTCTCCCCGGCGCGGACCTGGGAAACCAACCAGATCCTGAGGGTCGATCACCTCTCCATGCGTTTCGGCGGCCTCGTCGCGGTCAACGATGTCTCCTTCGTCGCCGGGCGCGGTGAGGTGACGGCGGTGATCGGCCCCAACGGCGCGGGCAAGACCACGGTCTTCAACTGCATCACCGGCTTCTACAAGCCCACCACCGGCCGCCTCGCCCTGTTCCATGGCGGCCCGGCGAGTGCCGCGGAAGTGGACGGCGTCACCGCCTCGGGCCTTCCCTGGGGCAAGTCGCAGGCCGGCGCGCTCTATCTGCTGGAGCGCCTGCCGGACCACAAGGTCGCCTCCTGGGCACGGGTGGCGCGCACCTTCCAGAACATCCGCCTGTTCTCGGGCATGACCATCCTGGAAAACCTGCTGGTAGCGCAGCACATGTCGCTGACCACCTCCGGCCTCATGAATCCCGTCGCCATCCTGAACCTGCCGTCCTGGCAACGGAAGCAGAAGGGCGCCGTGGACCGCGCGCTCTACTGGCTCAACAAGATCGGCCTCGTCGACCGCGCCGACGATCCGGCCGGCGACCTGCCCTATGGCGACCAGCGGCGCCTCGAGATCGCCCGTGCCATGTGCACGGACCCGGTGCTGCTCTGCCTCGACGAGCCCGCCGCCGGCCTCAACCCGCGCGAATCCGCGGCGCTGAACGAGCTGCTGCTCTCCATCCGGCGCGAGCACCAGGCGTCCATCCTGCTCATCGAGCATGACATGTCGGTGGTGATGGAAATCTCGGACCACGTGGTCGTGCTGGAATACGGCTCCAAGATCGCCGACGGCACGCCCGACGAGGTGCGCAACGACCCGCGCGTCATCGCCTCCTACCTCGGCGTCGAAGACGAGGAAGAGGCCGTCGCCGTGGTGGAGGCCGGGGCATGAGCGCGCAGACAGCGACGGAAACCGCCGCCGCCCCCGCTCCTGCCGCGCGCAAGGCGCCGCTGCTGAGCGTATCGGGCGTCACCGCCTACTACGGCAATATCATCGCGCTGAAGGGCGTGGACATCGAGGTGAACGAGGGCGAGATCGTTACCCTCATCGGCGCCAACGGGGCCGGCAAGTCCACTTTGATGATGACCATCTGCGGCAGCCCCCGCGCCCGCGACGGCCGCATCATCTATGCCGGGCGGGACATCACCAGCCTGCCAACCCACGAGATCATGCGGCTCAAGATCGCCCAGTCTCCGGAAGGCCGGCGCATCTTTCCGCGCATGACCGTCTACGAGAATTTGCAGATGGGCGCCGCCATCGACGGCAACGCCCATTTCGCCGAGGATCTGGAGCGCATGTTCACGCTGTTCCCGCGCCTCAAGGAGCGCATCGAGCAGCGCGGCGGCACGCTCTCCGGCGGCGAGCAGCAGATGCTGGCCATCGCCCGCGCCCTCATGAGCCGGCCGCGCCTGCTGCTGCTCGACGAGCCCTCCCTCGGCCTCGCGCCCCTGGTGGTGCGGCAGATCTTCGACGCCATCCGCATGCTCAACCGCACCGAGGGGCTGACCGTGTTCCTGGTGGAGCAGAACGCCTTCCATGCGCTGAAGCTCGCCCACCGCGGCTATGTGATGGTGAACGGCCTCGTCACCATGTCCGGCACCGGCGCGGAGCTGCTCGCCCGGCCGGAGGTGCGCGCCGCCTATCTGGAAGGGGGGCGCTGACGTGACCGCACACGACGCCGCGCGCGATCCCGGCCGCGTCACCTCCCCCATGCTCATCGGTCCGCTGGTGGCCTTGGTGGTACTACTGGCGGCCCTGTTCATCTGGCCCCATGAGTTGATCGGCGCCTCGCTGGGCGATTTCCTGCTGGTGACGCTGTTTCTCGGCGGCGGGGCAGCCTGGCTCACCGGCAAGGCGGTGGCGCGTTCCTGGGAATCCTACGTCCATCTCGTCGCCTATTGCGCCTTGCTCGCCTGCGCGGTGCGCTTCTGCCACTTCGCGCTGTTCCAGGCGACGCTGTTCGATCTGGAGCCGCTGGTGGTGGAATTCGTGCTGCTCGCCTCCATCGCGACGCTGGGCTTCCGTGCCATGCGGCAGCGGCAGATGACGGTGCAATACGGCTGGATGTACGAGCGCGAGGGCCATGTGGCATGGCGTCCGCGCCGGCCTGACGGAGACTGAACGGCGGGCGCGGTTGCCCTCATGAGAGGGATCGACTCGACCCGTGATTGCGGCACAATGCGCCGCCAACGGATTCACCCCGGCCGGTCGTGATGCCGGCGGGGTGCAGAAGGGGAGACAAGGCATGAAGAAGCTTTTGATGGCGTCGCTGGCGCTCGGCGCCGGCCTCGCCCTGGCGGCGCCGGCCCAGGCGCAGGTGAAGATCGCCGTCGCCGGCCCCATCACCGGCGATCTCGCCGCCGTGGGCGCCCAGCTGAAGAACGGCACCGAGCAGGCCATCGTCGACATCAACGCGTCCGGCGGCATCCTCGGCCAGAAGATCGAGTTCCTGGTGGGTGACGACGGCGGCAAGCCGGAGCAGGGCAAGTCGGCGGCCAACAAGCTGATCACCGACGGCGCCAAGTTCGTCATCGGCCACTACAATTCCGGCGTCTCGATCCCGACCTCGCAGGACTATGAAGAGGCCGGCGTGCTGCAGATCAGCCCCGCCTCCACCAACCCGACCTTCACCGAGCGCAAGATGTGGAACACTTTCCGCACCTGCGGTCGCGACGACCAGCAGGGCGCGGTGGCCGGCGCCTACATCCTGAAGAACTTCAAGGGCAAGAAGATCGCCGTCGTCCACGACAAGACGCCCTACGGCAAGGGCCTCGCCGACGAGACCCAGAAGGCCCTCAACAAGGGCGGCATGAAGGAAGTTCTCTACGAGGGTATCAACCCGAAGGAGAAGGACTATTCGGCCCTGGTCTCCAAGATCAAGGCGACCGGCGCCGACCTCGTCTATTTCGGCGGCCTCTATCCGGAAGCTGGCCTGATCGTGCGCCAGATGCGCGACCAGGGCATGAAGACCGTCCTCATGGGCGGCGACGGCATGATCGACAAGGAGTTCTGGTCCATCGCCGGCGACGGCGCCACCGGCACCCTGACCACCTTCGGTCCCGACCCGCGCAAGAACCCGGCCGCCAAGGCCATCGTGGACAAGTTCAAGGCCAAGGGCATCGATCCCGAGGGCTACGTGCTCTACTCCTACGCCGGCGTGCAGGTCATCAAGCAGGCGGCCGAGGCGGCCAAGTCCCTCGACCCCAAGAAGGTGGCCGAGAAGATCCACTCGGGCATGAAGTTCGACACCGTGCTCGGCCCGCTCACCTTCGACAAGAAGGGCGACATCACCAAGCTCGACTACGTGGTCTACGTCTGGAAGGACGGCACCTACAGCGAGCTGTGATGCCCTGTACTTCAATCGACGCGTAAAAAATCCGAAGCCTGCGCCCCCCGGCGCAGGCTTCTTCGTTTGAGCCAAACTTCGGCATCGCGCCGTGCCGTGGCGCGCTTGTCTTCGGACCCCGCTTTGGCAATCATGCTGCCACAAGGGCAAGGCGCGTCCCATGCGCCCGAAGCCCGGCGTGCGAAGGCCGGATCAACGGCCCCGCGCCAGACTTTCACACTCATTTCGAGGGGATCGGGATGAACAGGCTTTCCTTCGCCGCGCTTGCCGTCTGCGCCGGCCTCGTCCTCGCGCCCGCCGTGCGGGCCGATGTGAAGATCGCGGCCGCCGGGCCGCTCACCGGCTCCATCGCCGCCTTCGGCGCACAGATGAAGACCGGCGTCGAGCAGGCGGTGAACGACATCAACGCCGCTGGTGGCATCAACGGGCAGAAGATCGAGCTTCTGGTGGCCGACGACGGCGGCAAGCCCGAGCAGGGCGTGGCGGCGGCCAACAAGCTCATCACCGACGGCGCGACCTTCGTCATCGGCCACGTCAATTCCGGCATCTCCATCGCCGCGTCATCGGATTATGCCGATGCCGGCGTGCTGCAGATCAGCCCCGCCTCCACCAATCCCGCCTACACCGAGCGCAAGCTGTGGAACACGTTCCGCACTGCCGGCCGCGACGACCAGCAGGGGCCGGTGGCAGGCGCCTTCCTCGCCGAGAAGTTCAAGACCGGCAAGATCGCCATCGTCCACGACAAGTCGCCCTACGGAAAAGGCCTCGCCGACGAGACGCAGAAGGCCCTCAACAAGGCCGGCGTAAAGGAAGTGATGTATGAGGGCATCAACCCCGGCGAGAAGGACTATTCCGCCCTCGTCTCCAAGATGAAGGCGGCCGGCGTCGACGTGATCTACTACGGCGGCCTGCACCCCGAGGCCGGGCTGATCGTCCGCCAGATGCGCGACCAGGGCCTGAAGACCGTGCTCATGGGCGGCGACGCTCTGGCCGACAAGGAATTCTGGTCCATCGCCGGCACCGGCGGCACCGGCACGCTGATGACCTTCGGTCCCGACCCGCGCAAGAACCCGGCGGCCAAGGGCATCGTGGCAGCCATGACCGCGAAGGGCATCGATGCCGAGGGCTACGTGCTCTATTCCTATGCTGCCGTGCAGGTCATCAAGCAGGCGGCCGAGGCGGCAAAATCCCTCGATCCGCAGAAGGTGGCCGCTCAGATCCACACCGGCATGACCTTCCAGACGGTGCTTGGCCCGCTCTCCTTCGACAAGAAGGGCGATATCACCAAGCCCGACTTCGTGGTCTATGAGTGGAAGGACGGCGGCTACAGCGAGCTGTAGGCCGCCTGCTCCCTTCTCCCCTCGCGGGAGACGGTGGATCTCGGCGCACGCCGCGAGCCGGATGAGGGGCTCACCGCCCCCTCCCCCTCACCCCCGTCCCCTCTCCCACGAGGGGAGTGGGGAGCACACCGTGCGGGACTTAGCCGGAGGACGCCCATGCCCCAGACCATCACCCGCGGCTACAAGGCCCTCCTCGCCGAGGCGAATGCGAAGGTCGAGACGGTGACGCCGCAGGAGGCGCTGCGCCGCGCTGCCGAGGGCGCGCTGCTGGTGGACCTGCGCGACCCGCGCGAGCTGGAGCGCGAGGGCCGCTTGCCGGGCGCCTTCCATTGCCCGCGCGGAATGCTGGAATTCTGGATCGACCCGGAAAGCCCCTATTTCAAACCCGTGTTCGGCGAGGACCGGGCGTTCGTCTTCTTCTGCGCCGGCGGCTGGCGCTCCGCACTCTCGGCCGCAACGGCGCAGGACATGGGGCTGAAGCCGGTCGCCCATGTGGAAGGCGGCTTCAAGGCGTTGCGCGAGGCCGGTGCGCCGTTGGAGGCGCCGTCCGCCTACCCGACCGTCCTGTAGACCTCGTCCGCCCGCTTCTCGAAGGCATCGGCGAAGCGGCGGAAGGCGGCATCGAACATGGCGCCCATGAGCATGCCGAGCGTGCGCGAGCGGAATTCGTAGGAGATGAAGAACTTCACGTCGCACGCGCCATCGCCCTGGGGCACGAACTCCCAGCGGTTGTCGAGGCGGCTGAAGGGGCCGTCGAGATATTCCACGTGGATGACGAGGCGGGGCCGGTCCAGCGTCACGCGCGAGGTGAAGGTCTCGCGGATGAGCTTGTAGGCGACCGTCATGTCCGCCACGAGGATTTCCACGCCCTCGTCCGACTTGGTACGGCGCTTCACGCGGAGCGCCTGGCAGAGCGGCACGAACTTGGGATAGTGCTCCACGTCCGCCACCAGGTCGAACATGTCTGCGGCGGAATGCCTGACGCGCCGGCTGTTGGAGAAAGATGGCACGTCAGGCCCGTCCGAGCCGCGCCGCGCGGTTGGCGCGCAGCTTCTCGAAATCGTCGCCCGCGTGGTGGGACGAGCGGGTGAGCGGGCTCGCCGAGACCATCAGGAAGCCCTTGGCGTAGGCCACCGTTTCATAGGCCTTGAACTCGTCCGGCGTCACGAAGCGCTCCACCTTGTGGTGCTTGCGGGTGGGCTGGAGATACTGGCCGATGGTGATGAAATCCACATCCGCCGAGCGCAGGTCGTCCATGAGCTGGAGCACTTCCGGCCGCTCCTCGCCGAGGCCGACCATGATGCCGGACTTGGTGAAGATGGACGGGTCCAGCTCCTTCACCTTCTGCAGCAGGCGCAGGGAATGGAAATAGCGCGCGCCCGGACGAACGGAGAGGTAGCGCGAGGGCACCGTCTCCAGATTGTGGTTGAACACGTCCGGCCGCGCCGCGACCACCACCTCCAGCGCCCCGTCCTTGCGCAGGAAGTCGGGGGTGAGGATCTCGATGGTCGTCTTCGGGCTCGCCTTGCGGATGGCGGCGATGGTGCGGGCGAAATGCTCGGCACCGCCGTCGGCGAGGTCGTCGCGGTCCACCGAGGTGATGACGGCGTGGGAGAGGCCGAGCTTGGCGATGGAATCCGCCACCTTCTGCGGCTCGTCGCGGTCGAGGGCATCGGGCAGGCCGGTGCGCACGTTGCAGAAGGCGCAGGCGCGGGTGCAGGTGTCGCCCATGATCATGAAGGTGGCGTGCTTCTTTTCCCAGCACTCACCGATGTTGGGGCAGCCCGCCTCCTCGCACACGGTGACGAGGCCATGCTCCTTCACGATGCCGGCGGTCTTCGACCAGCCGGCCGAGCCCGGCGCCTTCACCCGGATCCACTCCGGCTTGCGCAGCACCTCGGTTTCCGGCCGATGCGCCTTCTCCGGATGGCGGGGCCGTTCCCGCGTGTCGATCACCGTGACCATGTGCGAACTTCCATACCCGGCAGGTCGCCATGACGGCGCCTGCGATCCTGCAACATAATATCCTGCGCGGCGCCCCGGAAGGGAGGCCGCCGCAGGGCCGGCATACCCCGGCGTGGGCCGTTCGTCAGCGCGACCTGATCGCCCGCCACACCCACAGCAGGATGATGGCGCCGCCGATGGCGGCAATCAGCGTGCGGAAGAAGCCGTGCACCGGCACGTTCAGCACGCCGGCCAGCTTGTCGCCGATGAAGGCGCCGGCCACGCCGACGAGGAGGTTCGTCAGCAGGCCGTGATTGCTGGCCGTCACCCGCTCCGCCACCCAGCCGGCGATGATGCCGATGATGATGAGCGAGAAGAAGCCGACACCCGGCTGGCTCAGGAACGCGTAGGTCTGCTGGTCCATGATGGCCCCCTTGGACACGCCCACAGAAGCGCGGGCGCGTCTGGATCATGCCGCCAACGGCTCCGCGTGGCGAGCGGTACCGCTCCGGTTCCCCGGACCAGCGACGGCGCAGCCGGAGCGCCGAGCCGGGGTCCAGCGCAAGACTCCCGCGCAGCGGACACAAGCGTGGGCGGCAGGAAAGAGCCGCCTTCGGCGAAGTCCTTGCGCTGGATCCCGGCTCTCGCTCCTCGGCACTCACGTGCCGTTGCGCTCGGCCGGGATACGCTCCCTCACACGTGGATCGCGCGCCCGTAGGCCGCCATGACGCTCTCGTGCATCATCTCGGACAGGGTCGGGTGCGGGAACACGGCGTGGATGAGGTCTTCCTCGGTGGTCTCGAGGTTCATGGCGATGACGAAGCCCTGGATCAGCTCGGTCACTTCCGCGCCCACCATGTGGGCGCCGAGCAGTTCGCCGGTCTTGGCATCGAAGATGGTCTTCACGAGGCCGTCCGGCTCGCCGAGGGCGATGGCCTTGCCGTTGCCGATGAAGGGGAAGCGGCCGACCTTGATCTCGCGGCCGGCCTCCTTGGCCTTCTTCTCGGTGAGACCCACGGAGGCGATCTGCGGCGTGCAATAGGTGCAGCCGGGGATCTTCAGCTTGTCCATGGGGTGCGTATGGAGACCCTTGATGGTCTCGACGCAGATCACGCCCTCATGCTCGGCCTTGTGCGCCAGCATGGGCGGGCCGGCGATGTCGCCGATGGCATAGACGCCGGGCACGCTGGTGCGGCCATAGCCGTCGGCGACGATGATGCCGCGCTCGATCTTCACGCCGATGGCCTCCAGTCCGAGGCCCTCCACATTGCCCACCACGCCTACGGCCGAGATCATCCGGTCCACGGTGATGTCGTGCTTGGCGCCCTTGGAATCCTCCACATGGGCGGTGAGGCTGTCCGCGTGCTTGGTCACGCCCGTGACCTTGGCGCCGGACATGATCTTCATGCCCAGCTTCTCGAAGCGCTTGCGGGCGATGGCAGCGATTTCCTCGTCCTCGACGGGCAGGATCTGCGGCAGCACCTCCACCACGGTCACGTCCACGCCCATGGTGCGGTAGAAGGAGGCGAACTCGATGCCGATGGCGCCGGAGCCCATGACCAGCAGGCTCTTGGGCATCTTCTCGGGCACCATGGCCTCGAAATAGGTCCAGATCAGCTTCTTGTCGGGCTCAAGGCCCGGCAGGGCGCGCGGGCGGGCGCCGGTGGCGACGATGATGTGCTTGGCGGTGTAGTCGCCGCCGCCCTTGGCGTTCTTGGGCGGGTTCGGGCTGGCCTCGACCTTGAGCTTGCCGGGGGCGGTGAAGGTGGCCTTGCCCCAGATCACGTCCACCTTGTTCTTGTTGAGCAGGAAGCCGACGCCCGTGGCGAGCTGGGAGGAGACGCCGCGCGAGCGCTTCACCACGGCCGCCGCATCGAAGCCGATCTTCTCGGCGGAGAGGCCGTAGTCCTTGGCGTGCTCCATGTAGTGGTAGATCTCGGCGGACCGCAGCAGCGCCTTGGTGGGGATGCAGCCCCAGTTCAGGCAGATGCCGCCGAGGTGGCTCTTCTCCACCACCGCGGTCTTGAAGCCGAGCTGCGCCGCGCGGATGGCGGCCACATAGCCGCCCGGCCCGCCGCCGATGACGATGATGTCGTAGGTATCAGCCATGGAAGGTCTCCTCGCCGCGCGCTGTTGCGGCGGGCTCTGGTCGTGATGGGGATCGGGGCGTCCCGAGGCGGCCGCCGGCGTGGGCTTCGGCGAGGCGCAAAAGCGCCTCCTCGAACAGGGAAAGGTCGCGGAAGGGGTCCTCGGCCGGGGCGTCGGCCTGGATCACCGGCAGGCAGCAGGCATGGAGCGCCTCGGCCAGCATGAGATTGTCGAAATGGCCGAAGTCCTCCACATGGAGGCCATCCGCCATCAGGCTGTCCGGCCCCTCCAGCGCGGCGCCGATGGTGGCGCGGGCGCGGTGCTTCAGCTCGCCGGGATGATTGGAATAGGCCGCCACCGGCTTGCCGAGGGCGAAGGCGAAACCCACCTCGAATGCGGTGCCGGGATCGGCACTGATGCCGCGAAAGGGCGTGAGGTTGGCGAGCACCGCGTCGGCGGTCCGCATCATGTTCACATTGGCGCAGAAGATCGCGGTGGCGGAAATTCCGCCCGCCGCATCAAGGGCGATCTCGCCATCGAGGGGAAACAGGCCCGTGAACCCGTGGCGGGCGCACAGCTCCACCTTGCGCCGGCCGATCTCGCGCGCATCGTCGAGGAACACCTCCGGGCCGGCGAGATAGAGCTTCATCGGGTGGGCTTGTCCTTCCGTTCCCCGTTCGATCCCTCCCCCGCAAGCGGGAGAGGGGTCAGGCTGCACCGGGGCGGGAACCCTGCCCCCTCAGCCCCTCACTTGGTCAGGATGGCGAAAAGCTCATCCTTGAGGCGCATGCGCTCGCGGCGCATGGCTTCCATCTCCTCGTCGCCCGTGGGCTCCACGTCGGTCTCGGCCCGGTGCACCTGACGGTTCACCTCGTGATAGGCCTCGTGGAGCTTGGCGAAATGAGCATCGGAGAGCTTCAGCGCCTGGATCTTCTCGGCATATTCCGGGAAGTCGGCGGCGAGCTCGTGGGGCGTGTGGCTCATTGTTGTTCCTTTCTGGGGTCGAACGGCGCCGGGCGCCGCTGCCCCGCAGCTACACTGCTCCGCTGCGGCAGGATTTGATCTGCCGCAGCCCGGTCCGGCCGGCGGAGGCGCAGGCCTCGCGCCAGCGAAGTCGCGTCAGCTGCGACCTCAGACCAGCATCGCCATGGGCTTCTCGATGAAGCCCTTGAACGCGCTGAGGAGTTCGGCGCCAAGCGCGCCGTCCATCACCCGGTGGTCGCAGGTCATGGTGACGGTCATCTGGGTGACGATCTTCACCTCGCCGCCCTTCACCACGGCCCGCTGCTCCGAGGCACCCACCGCGAGGATGGAGGACTGCGGCGCGTTGATGATGGCGGTGAAGTTGCGCATCCCCATCATGCCGAGGTTCGACACGGAGGTGGAGCCGCCGGAATATTCCTCCGGCTTCAGCTTCTTGGTGCGGGCGCGGGCGGCCAGATCCCGCATCTCGTTGGAGATGGTGGAAAGGGTCTTCTGCTCGGCCTTCTTTACGATGGGGGCATAGAGGCCGCCGTCGATGGCGACCGCAACGCCCACGTCCGAGTGCTTCATGCGCAGGATGCGATCCTCGGCCCACACGGCATTGGCCGCCGGCACCTTCTGGAGCGCCAGCGCCAGCGCCTTGATGATGAAGTCGTTGACCGAGACGCGGTAGGACGGCTTGCCGTCCTTGTCCTTCGACGCATTGGAATTGACCTGCTCGCGCAGGGCCATGAGGTCGTCGAGGTCGCAATCCACCGTCAGGTAGAAGTGCGGGGTGAGCTGCTCGCTCTCCACCAGACGGCGCGCGATGGTCTTGCGCATGCCGTCGAGCTGCACTTCCTCGTAGGTGCCGGCCTCGAACATGGCCTTCACCTGATCCGCGGTGGGACCTGTGAGAGCAGCCGTCGCCTTGGGCGCGGGAGCCGCAGCCGCAGGGGCCGCAGCAGCCGCAGCCGGGGCGGGCGCCGCGGCCGGCTTCGCGCCGGGCTGTGCACCTTCCAGGTCGCGGGCGACGATGCGGCCATGCGGGCCGGAGCCCGACAGGCTGCCAAGGTCGATGCCCTTGTCCTTGGCGATCCGGCGGGCGAGCGGCGAGGCGAACACACGACCGCCCTGCCCGTTCGACGCCGGGGCCGACGCAGCCGCCACAGGAGCGGGCGCGGCCGCAGGCGCCGGGCTCGCGGCAGGCGCAGCAGCGGCAGGCGCGGGAGCCGCGGCGGGGGCCGGGGCGGCAGCGCCCTTGCCGGCGGCAGCGGTCGCCACGTCCTCACCCTCGCCGGCGAGGATGGCGATGAGCTGGTTCACCGGCACGTCCTGCGCGCCTTCCGGCACCAGGATCTTGGCAAGCACACCCTCGTCGATGGACTCGACTTCCATGGTGGCCTTGTCGGTCTCGATCTCGGCCAGCACGTCGCCGGACTTGACCGTGTCGCCTTCCTTCTTGAGCCACTTGGCGAGGTTGCCCTTCTCCATGGTGGGAGACAGGGCCGGCATCAGGATTTCGATGGGCATCTTCTTGGCCTTTCGAAAAGACAAAAACCCTCAGCGACGCCGGACGAAGGCGAGCATCTGCTGCTGGCGGGGATGGGACCAGTCGCCGATGATCTTCATCTCCCAATTGGGATCGCCGGCGAGCGCCGTGGAAAGCTGTGCCTGGGTATAGTGGTACGGGTCCTTGTCCGGGAACGTCACCACCCCACCCTTGCCCTGCTTTACCTGCTGCCCGAACTTGCCGTCGGGCACGAGGAAGCAGGTCACGAAGAAGATACCTCCGGGCACGAAATGGGGGGCGATCCGGGCGAGGCAGTCGACCAGATACGGCATCGGCAGGTGACTGAAGACTGACTGGGCGATACCCATGTCAAACTGCACACCGAACCCACCGATATCGAAGCTGTCAGACACACTCAGGTTGTCGCGCGGCAGCTTGGCGTCGAGCCCGGCCGGGACGATCTCCTGGGCGTAGCCCGCCTCCAGCAGGTCGCCGCTGAGGTCGATCCCGTAATACCGGTCGGCATCGAGATAAGCGACGAACTTGACCCCGCCGCGCAGGCTGCCGCAGCCGATGTCCACCAGCCGGTGGTGCGGCTTAAGCCCCTGCTTCACAAGGAAATCCCGCTGCAGCCGGCCGACCTCTTCCCAGAGGCCGCCGATGACTTCGCGGTGCTGTCCCTGCTGCACGTGGCGCGCCACGTGATCGAGATCGTAATAGGTGGTCGGAGCGGTCTCCGACCTCTTTCCGGCGGTCATTTGTAGGTCACCGCCTTGACCGCCTCGATCACCTCCGCAACCGACGGCAGCGCCAGCTTTTCGAGGTTCGCGGCATACGGCATCGGCACGTCCTTGCCGGTGACGCGTAGGACCGGAGCGTCAAGGAAATCAAAGGCCTTGTCCATGAGCTGGGCTGCGATCTCGGCGCCGATGCCGGACTGCGGCCAGCCCTCTTCCACCGTGACGCAGCGGCCGGTCTTCTTCACCGAGGCGACGATGGCATCCACGTCCATGGGGCGGATGGTGCGCAGGTCGATGACCTCGGCGTCGATGCCCTGCTTCGCCAGTTCCTCTGCCGCCTTAAGGGCATAGGTCATGCCGATGGAGAAGGAGACGATCGTCACATCCTTGCCCGACCGCGCGATCCGCGCCTTGCCGATGGGCAGGACGTAATCGTCGAGCTTCGGCACCTCGAACGAGTGGCCGTAAAGGATCTCGTTCTCAAGGAAAATGATGGGGTTGGGGTCGCGGATGGCGGCCTTCAGCAGGCCCTTGGCATCGGCGGCCGAATAGGGCGCGATCACCTTCAGGCCGGGCACGTTGGAGTACCAGGCGGTGTAATCCTGGCTGTGCTGGGCGGCGACGCGGGCAGCGGCGCCGTTGGGGCCGCGGAACACGATGGAGCAGTGGACCTGACCGCCGGACATGTAGAGCGTCTTGGCGGCGGAGTTGATGATCTGGTCGATCGCCTGCATGGCGAAGTTGAAGGTCATGAACTCCACGATGGGCTTCAGTCCCGCCATGGCCGCGCCGACGCCGACACCGGCAAAGCCGTGCTCGGTGATCGGAGTATCGATCACGCGGCGGGCGCCGAATTCCTGCAGCAGGCCCTGGGTGATCTTATAGGCACCCTGATACTCAGCCACTTCCTCGCCCATGACGAAGACATCGCCGTCGCGGCGCATCTCCTCGGCCATGGCGTCACGCAGGGCCTCGCGGACCGTCTGGGTCACGAACTCGGTGCCGGCCGGCACTTCCGGATCGGGCTGCACGGTCACCTGCGGCGGAGCCGCGACAGCCGAAGGGGCCGGAGAGACGGGCGCCGCAGCGACCGGAGGCGGTGCGCTCTCGGCGGCCTTGGCGGCGGGAGCGGGGGCGGCGCTCGCGTCCTCGCCTTCGGCCAGGATGGTCGCGATGGGCGTGTTCACCGCCACGTCCTGCGCGCCTTCCGGCACCAGGATCTTGCCGAGGATGCCCTCGTCGACGGCCTCCACCTCCATGGTGGCCTTGTCGGTCTCGATCTCGGCGAGCACGTCGCCGGACTTGACCGTGTCACCTTCCTTTTTCACCCACTTGGTGAGGTTGCCCTTCTCCATGGTGGGAGACAGGGCCGGCATGAGGACTTCGATGGCCATGGCTGTCAGCTCTTGCTCGGCGCGGGAGCGGGGACGGACGGCGTGGCGCCGGCCGGGGCCGCGTGATCGCGCTTGAAGGTGAGGTTGGTGTAGGCGGAGATGGCCGCGATCGCGATGGTCACGGAAACGAAGAAGGCGATGGCCGCCTTGCCGGAGCGCACCCGGTCCGCATCCTCGGCGGCGCCGGAGCGGCCGACTGCGAAGGGCCAGAGCGCCAGCAGAAGGTAGCTCCCGGTGCCGACGGGGCGCCCCGCCGCCCGCTCGGCGGCGAGGGCGGAGCGGCCGCCGCGCACGGCGACGACCCAGGCGCCGATGGCGGCCAGCAGCGCCGCCCCGGCGATCACATGGAAGAGTTCGGCCACGAGCCGGGCCTCAGCGCAGGATGTCCGTGTAGAGCTCGGCGACATCGGGCTCCGGATCGCTGCTGGCGAAGTCGGCAGCCGCGTTGACGATCTCGCGGACGTCGGCATCGATCTTCTTGAGATCGTCTTCGGTCACCTTGTGGCCGTCGAGGAGACGGGTGCGCACCTGCTCGATGGGATCGTGCTCGGTCCGCATCTTCTGCACCTCCTCCTTGGACCGGTACTTTGCCGGGTCCGACATGGAGTGGCCGCGATAGCGGTAGGTCTGCATCTCGAGGATGTAGGGGCCGTTGCCCTCACGGGCGAAGGCGAGGGCCCGTTCGCCAGCAGCCTTCACCGCCTGCACGTCCATGCCATCCACCTGCTCGCCGGGGATGTTGAAGGAGGTGCCGCGCTTGGAGAAGTCCTGCTGGGCGGAGGCGCGGGAGACCGCGGTGCCCATGGCGTACTTGTTGTTCTCGATTACGTACACGACCGGCAGCTTCCACAGCTCGGCCATGTTGAAGCTCTCGTAGACCTGGCCCTGGTTGGCCGCGCCGTCGCCGAAATAGGTGACGGAGACGTTGCCGTTCTCCCGGTAGCGGTCGGCGAAGGCGAGGCCGGTACCCAGCGACACCTGCGCGCCGACGATGCCGTGGCCACCGAAGAACTGCTTCTCGATGCTGAACATGTGCATCGAGCCGCCCTTGCCCTTGGACAGGCCGCCGCGGCGGCCGGTCAGCTCGGCCATGACGCCCCTGGCATCCATGCCGGTGGACAGCATGTGGCCGTGGTCACGGTAGCCGGTGATGACCTGATCGCCCGGTTTCATCGCCATCTGCATGCCGACGACGACGGCTTCCTGGCCGATATAGAGGTGGCAGAAGCCGCCGATGAGGCCCATGCCGTACATCTGGCCGGCCTTCTCCTCGAAGCGGCGGATGAGCAGCATCTCGCGATAGGCTTCGAGGTCCTGATCCTTGGTGAAGGGTACCGGGCCGGACGGCACGGCGGTCCGGGGGGAAGTCTTCTTGGCGGCCATCGGCATCCTCAGGAAGCTCTGGAACTGCGCCTCTCTAACGCACAGCCGAGCCACCTGAAAGCGGGAAATTTTCGATGCTGCAACGCAACACGTTGCAAACTCTTATGGATCAAGGGTTGAACTTGAATATGGTTCAAATGCCTCATGAACCAGTTTATAGTTCATTTGGTGCGAAGCAGCACAAGATCTTTGGTATTTATGAAGTTCAACTGCCGCCGCGCCTCCTCGTCCAGCAGGTCCGGATCGAGCTGGCTGGGGGCGAGAAGGGACACCTTGTTCTCTATCGCCTGCCGCTGCGCCTTGAGGCCGGCGAGCTCGGATTCGAGTGCCTTGGTTTCCTGCTCGTAGTTGCGACGCGCGAGGAGCCCGTGGTCGCCGATATAGGCATGATAGGCGAAGTATCCGATAAGCGCCGCAGCCCCCACGTGGAGAGCGAGCGTCGCAAGGATGGTCTGGAGGCGCGAGCGGCTTTGCATGGGCGCATCCTGCCGATTTTAGGTTTCCGCCCTGTTAAGGCTGGCGTGCCGGAGCGCCGGAGTTGCGCCCGGAGCCGTCCGCGCCTCAACTGGGGGAAGGAAACGCCACACGGGAGCGGACATCGTTGGAGTGGACGGACGAGGGTATCGTGCTTGGGGTCAGGCGGCACGGCGAAGGCAATGCCATCGTCGAGTTGCTGACGCGCCATCGCGGCCGTCATCTCGGCATGGTGCGGGGTGGTGGATCGCGCCGGCTTGCACCCGTCCTCCAGCCCGGCAATTCGGTCAGCGCCACATGGCGTGCCCGACTGGATGAGCACATGGGCAATTATGCTCTGGAGGCCTCAGTCGTCCGCGCCGGGATGCTGATGGAGGCGCCCCATGCGGCCTTCGGGTTCACCCACATGGCGCAATTGCTTCACCTGCTGCCGGAGAGAGATCCCCACGAGGAGCTTTTCCTCACTCTCGGGGCCATTCTCGATGCGTTCAGCGAGGCAGACACGGCCGGTATGCTGGTGGCGCGGTTTGAGCTGGCCATGCTGTCGGAGCTGGGATTCGGATTGGAATTGGAGACGTGCGCGGCAACCGGCCAGCGCGACGATCTCATCTATGTCTCGCCGAAGAGCGGGCGGGCGGTTTGCCGCGAAGCCGGGGCGCCCTACAAGGATCGCCTCTTTCCCCTGCCGCCCTTTCTCCGGACCGGCACACCACCCGCCAGCGAGGACGTAGAATCGGCGCTGGCGATCACCGGCCATTTCCTGCTGGTGCGGGCTTTGGAGCCACGCGGGCTCGGCTTTTCCGAAGCCCGCGCGGCGTTCCTGGCATCGTGGCGGCGAAGCGCCGATCACCAGCGGTAGTAACGGGGCGCCACCCAGACGTTGCGGCAGCGCGTCACCCAATGGGGGCGGCCATTCCACCAGCGGCGCACCTGCCAGCAGCGCCGGACCCAGCGCACATCCTCGACCTTCGCCTGTTCATGGGCGGCGCCGGCAAAACTTCCCGCGCTACCGGCAAGTGATCCGGCCGATGCAGAAGGGGCCGTACCAAGAAGCGCCAACGCAACGACTCCCCCCGCCGCAAGAGTTGCAATCTTCATGGACCTTCTCCTCTTGACGCGAACGTAGAGAAATGTTCGCGGATCGATGCTGAAACGTCGCAGGGGCGGGATTTTGTTCCGGGAGTGACATCTTAAGCGCGTGCTTTGCCGCAGATTATGGCCTTCTCCGGTACATGCGTGCCGTATTACGCAGCAGCACGCCCCAGACTTGACGATCCATTCAGTCTTGCGGCGAGATCGCGGCTTGCGCGGCTGCGGATCGCAGGGGACCGGACGCGGCCGGGCCGGTGGCGCGGGCTTGTCGCGCGCCTGCGCGCGAGGTACTGCGGGGCATGGCCACCCGCACACTTCCGCCCGGCGACGGGAACATCGAGAAAGTTACGCTGAAGGAGGCGCTGGAAGAGCGCTACCTCGCGTACGCCCTCTCGACCATCATGCACCGCGCGCTGCCCGACGCGCGCGACGGACTGAAGCCTGTCCACCGGCGCATCCTCCACGCCATGCGACAGTTGCGGCTGGATCCCGGGCAGGGCTTCAAGAAGTCCGCCCGCGTGGTCGGCGACGTCATCGGCAAGTTCCACCCGCACGGCGACCAGTCGGTCTATGACGCGCTGGTGCGCCTCGCCCAGGACTTCGCCCAGCGGTATCCGCTGGTGGATGGCCAGGGCAATTTCGGCAATGTGGACGGCGATAACGCCGCCGCCATGCGATACACCGAGGCCCGCCTCACCGAGACCGCCCGGCTGCTGCTGGATGGCATCGACGAGGACGCGGTGGATTTCCGCCCGACCTATGACGGGTCGGAGGAAGAGCCGGCAGTCCTGCCCGCCGCCTTCCCGAACCTACTGGCGAACGGCTCGCAAGGCATCGCCGTGGGCATGGCCACCTCCATCCCGCCCCACAATGCGGCGGAGTTGCTGGATGCCGCGCTCCACCTCATCGACCATCCGGACGCGCTCGCGTTCGACCTGCTGAAGTTCGTGCCCGGCCCGGACTTCCCCACCGGCGGCGTGCTGGTGGAGGACCCGGTCGGCGTGGCGGAGGCCTATGCGACCGGCCGCGGCTCGTTCCGGGTCCGCGCGCGCTGGGAGAAGGAGGACACCGGCCGCGGCGGCTATGTGGTGGTGGTGACGGAGATCCCCTACGGCGTCGCCAAATCCCGTCTCGTGGAGAAGATCGCCGAGCTGCTCACCGACAAAAAGCTGCCGCTGCTCGCCGACGTTCGTGACGAGAGCGCCGAGGACATCCGCCTGGTGCTGGAGCCGCGCACCCGCACCGTGGATGCCGAGGTGCTCATGGAGAGCCTCTTCAAGCTCACCGAGCTTGAGGCGCGCATTCCGCTCAACATGAACGTACTGGTCAAGGGCCAGATCCCCAAGGTGCTGTCGCTGGCGGAGGCGCTGCGCGAGTGGCTGGACCACCGCCGCGACGTGCTGCTCCGCCGCTCGCGCTACCGGCTCGACCAGATTGCCCACCGGCTTGAGGTGCTGGGCGGCTACCTCATCGCCTATCTCAACCTCGACGAGGTGATCCGCATCATCCGCGAGGAGGACGAGCCGAAGGTCTCGCTGATGCAGACCTTCGAGCTGACGGACGTTCAGGCGGAAGCCATCCTCAACATGCGGCTGCGCTCCTTGCGCCGCCTGGAAGAGATGGAAATCCGCAAGGAGCACGACGTCCTTTCCAAGGAGCAGGACGGGCTCAACCGCCTCGTCGCCTCCGAGACGGCCCAGTGGAAGGCGATTTCCAAGGAAATCCGCGAGACCCGCAAGACCTACGGCCCCGAGACCGAACTGGGCCGGCGCCGCACCACCTTTGCCGCCGCGCCGACCGTGCACGAGGACGCCTTCACCGAGGCGCTGGTGGAGCGTGAGCCGATCACCGTCGTCGTCTCCGCCAAGGGCTGGATCCGCGCGCTGAAGGGCCATGTGGCTGACGTCTCGAACCTGCAGTTCAAGGGCGACGACAGCCACGGCCACGCCTTCTTCGCGGAGACCACCTCCAAGGTCATGGTGTTCGCCTCCAACGGCCGGTTCTACACGCTGGATGCCTCCAAGCTCCCCGGCGGGCGCGGCCATGGAGAGCCGGTGCGCCTGATGATCGATCTTGAGCAGGAGGCGGAGATCGTCTCCGTCTTCGCCTATCAGGCCGGGCGGAAGCTGCTGGTGGCGTCGAAGCAGGGCCGCGGCTTCGTGGTGCCGGAGGACGATTGCCTCGCCAATACCCGCAAGGGCAAGCAGGTGCTCGTCACCGACCCGCCGGACGCCGCGCTGGCGGTGCGCTTCGTCGATGGCGACTGGGTCGCGGTGATCGGCGAGAACCGCAAGATGCTGGTCTTCCCGCTGAACCAGATTCCCGAGATGTCGCGCGGCCGCGGCGTGCGCCTGCAACGCTACAAGGACGGCGGCCTCAGCGACCTCAAGGTGTTCCCCATGGCCACCGGCCTGACCTGGGAGGACACCTCCGGGCGGACCTGGACGGTCACCGATCTCATCGAGTGGCAGGGCGAGCGCGCTTCGGCGGGCCGCCTGCCGCCCAAGGGGTTCCCCCGCACCAACACGTTCGGCTGAGGCATGGACGCGCCCTCCCCCGAGACCGGGCGCGCACCGGCTCTTGACGAACGGGCGGCGCTCCGGCGCCTCGTCGATCAGGCGCAGTCCATCGTCCGGGCGCGGGAGACCTCGCTCGTCCTCATCGCCGCCGTCATGGGCGTGCTGGCCGGGGTTGCGGCCAGCCTCATGAGCGCCACCACCCAGTGGATGCATGAGGTTCTCTACTGGCTGGCACCGGGCGAGCGACTGTCCTCCTCCCCTGCCCTCGCCTCGCCCTGGCTGATCCTCGTCCCAGCCGTGGGCGGCGCGGCGATGGGCGTGATCGCCCTGGCGCTGAAGCGCTGGCGCAGGCACCCTTTCGTCGACCCCATCGAGGCGAATGCGCTGCATGGCGGGCGCATGTCGCTCACCGACAGCATCATCGTCGCCCTGCAGACCATGGTGTCCAACGGCTTCGGCGCATCGCTGGGGCTTGAGGCCGGCTATTCGCAGATCGGCTCGGGCATCGCTTCCCGGCTGGGGCTGACCTTCAAGCTCCGGCGCAACGATCTGCGCATTCTCGTGGGCGCGGGCGCTGCGGCGGGCATCGGCGCGGCGTTTGATGCCCCGCTGATGGGCGCCTTCTACGGCTTCGAGATCGTCATCGGCTCCTATTCCATCCCCGCGGCGGCTCCGGTGCTCGCCGGGACGGTCTCGGCGGTGATGACGGCGCGGCTGCTCGGCGCCCATGTGGAGCCGCTGCACATGCCCCTCGACCCGAACCTCGGGCCGGTGGACATCCTGCCAATCCTCTTCCTCGGCCTCGCCGCTGCGGCGGTCGCCATCGTCATCATGCGGCTCGTGACGACGGTGGAGACGCTGTTCGGCATGAGCCGCATTCCCGCGCCGCTGCGGCCCATGGTGGCCGGCATAGGCATCGGTGCGCTGGCGCTCTACAGCCCGCAGGTGCTCTCCGATGGCCACGGCGCGCTCCATACCCAGGTGGGCAGCGCGGTGACGGCGTCCGTCGCCATCGTGTTCGGCCTGAAGATCCTCGCCTCCGCCCTCTCCATCGGCTCCGGCTTCCGCGGCGGCCTGTTCTTCGCCTCGCTGTTCCTCGGCGCTCTGATGGGCAAGCTCTATGGCGGGCTGCTGGCCGTCGCCTTCCCGGGCTTCCACCTCGACCCGTCAGTGGCGGCAGTGGTCGGCATGGGCGCGCTGGCGGTGGGCGTCATCGGCGGGCCGCTCACCATGAGCTTCCTCGTGCTGGAGATGACGCGGGACATCTCCCTCTCCGGCTTCGTGATGGCGGCGGCGGTCGTCACCTCCCTGACCGTGCGGGAAACGTTCGGCTACTCCTTCTCCACCTGGCGCCTGCATTTGCGCGGCGAAACCATCCGCGGTGCGCAGGACGTGGGCTGGATGCGCGACCTGACGGTGGCCAAGATGATGCGCACCGACTTCCCCACTTTCCCGCAGGATGGCACCCTGGACGCCCTGCGCGCCCGCTACGCGCTGGGCTCAACCCGCATCGTCGTGCTGGTGGACGCGGCCGGCGGCTATGGCGGGCTGCTGCGCCTGTCCGAGGCCTACGCCAGTCTGGAGCCCGGCGAAACGGCGGTGTCGGGGTTGGCGACCCAACGCGACCACATCTTGCTCCCGGCCATGAACGTCAAGGAAGCCGCCCTCGCCTTCGACGCCGCAAAGGCGGAAGACCTCGCGGTGGTGGACGACCGCGACAACCGCCATCTCCTGGGGCTGTTGGGCGAATCCCACGTCCTGAAGCGCTATGCCGCCGAGCTGGAGCGGGCACGGCGGGGCCTCGGCGCGGAAGACTGACGCGCCAGACCGGCCTCAGGCGGCAAAAGCCTCCAGCCGGGCCACGCGGTTTCGTCCGGCCCTCTTCGCCGTATAGAGGGCGGTATCGCTCCGTGCGATCAACTCCCCCGGCCCGTCGTCCGCCCTCTGGACGGCGATGCCGACGCTGACCGTGATTTCGATGGCCAAACCATGGGTCACGATAGCGTTGGCCGCGACGCCCGCCCGAATGCGCTCGGCCACCAGCTCCGCCCCCGCCGACGGCGTCTCCGGCAGGACGACGACAAATTCCTCCCCGCCATAGCGACAGACGAAATCCCCCGGCCGGCACGCCGCACGCTGGACGCGGTGGGCGACCTCGGCGAGCACGGCGTCGCCCATGGCGTGGCCGTGCGTGTCGTTCACCCGCTTGAAGTGGTCGATATCGATCATCAGCACAGCAAGCTCACGCTGCTCACGCCGGGAGCGCAGCATTTCCACCTCCAGCGTGAGGTCGAGCGCCCGTCGGTTGGGCAGGCCGGTGAGGGAGTCCGTAATGGCCATCCGCTCCAGCTGGCGCTCCATCTCCCGGCTGCGGCGCAGGGAGGTGGAGAGCGCCGCGACGGTCAGCGCCAGCAGCAGCGATATCGTGAGCGTGAGCGCAAGAGTGATGGCTGCTCGCAGATACCACCCGCCGAACTGCTGGCGCGCTGAAACGCCAACGGTCACGGAGAGCGGATACCCCTTGACCAACACAGTCCGCAGGAACCTGCGCTGGCCATCGATCTGTGATGTTTCCACCCTCCAGTCGTCCGGCATCGCTGACGCCTGCCGCTGGAGGACGTCGGGCGTCACCTCATCTCCCGCATTGCCCCGGCCATCGGTAGAGGGGTAGCGCAGGACGACGGTGCCGTCGGTCCGGGTCAGCCGGACGATGCCGCCGGGCGGCAGCTTCACCCGCTCGAACATCTGCTGGAAATAGACGAGGCGAATAGAGGCCACCACGACACCCGCGAATGACCCGTCCGATCCATTTATCCGCCGGCTGATTCCAATGGCACGCTCGGGGCTCGAGAGCCGGGACAGGAAGGGCCGGCTGACGTAGACGCCGGCGTTCGGGTTGTCCCTCTGCACACGAAAGTAGTCCCGATCGGCGAAATTGATGCCGCTCAGGTCCTCTTCGGAATCGTCGAACAGGACATTGCCCTGCGCATCCAGCACGAGCATGACACCGAAATCATTGGCATCGCCCGCACGGCGAAACAGGACGCGTTGCCGCAGCGCCGCAGGAAGCGCCATCAGCGTCGGCTCGCGCAGTGCTTCGGCGAGACCGGTCAGGCTGGATTCAACCAGAAGGAAGTCGCGTTCGATCGCTCCCGCGAGCACAGAGATTGTGTTCGCGGTATAGCGTTCGCCGTCGTGCCAAGTTTCCTGGTAGGAGCGCCACAGAGCAAAGGACTGCATCCCCACGATGGCGAGGATGAGTGCACTCGTGACAAACCGGAGCAGACGGCCGGAGGAGAGGTGTTTGAGAACCTTGTCCATCAGCCTTACCTGGGCCGCATCTATACCATCCCAGCCGTCACGTTATCAGCCAGAATCACCATTTCGCGACTTTTATTCCGCAGCCGGCCTTTCGATGCGGCGTTCCTCCACCTCCGCGGAGCGGACAGGCTCCGCCTCGAGCCAGTGCAGGATGAGCGTGTAGCCCAGCGCCAGCACCACGGGGCCGACGAACAGGCCCAGCACCCCGGAGGACAGGAGCCCGCCGATCGCGCCGATGAAGACCACCAGCATCGGCACGTCCACGCCGCGCCCCAGCATGATGGGACGCAGGACGTGCTCTATGAGCGACACGCCCGTACACCAGACGGCGAAGATCACCGCCGGCACCGGATCAAGCAGTGTGAAGGCGTAGATCGCCACCGGCACCAGAACGATGGCCAGCGGCAACTGCACGATCGCAATGATGAGACAGAGTAGTGCGAGGAGCCCGGCGGCCGGAATATCGGCGGCGAGAAAGCCCAGCCCCGCCAGCAGCGACTGGATCAGCGCGACGCCGATGATGCCCTTGCTGACACTGCGAATGGTGCGCACCGCGAGGTCGGCATAGCCCAGCCCCCCGGAGCCGGCGAGGCGGGTGACGACATCGCCCGCAATGCGCTGGCCGCTGGTCGCATTGGCCATCAGAACCGCGGCCACGAAGATGGCGACGATGAATTCCAGTATCCCGAGCAGCACACCGGTCGCCGACCCGAGCATCCATTTGCCGGCCCAGGTGAGTTCGGAGGCGATCGAACTGATCGCCTGATCGAGGTTGGTCGAGGCGAGCATCCAGAAGCTGTAGAGCGGATCGCCCACGAGAAACCACCCGCGGACAGCCTCCGGCGGCGGCGGCAGGCGCAGCGTGCCATCCGCCATGTGGTGGGCCAGAAGCTTCAGGCTGTTCACGAGGGTGTCGGTCAGCAGCATCGCCGGCAGCACCAGCAAGGTCAGCGCGAGCAGGACGAAAAGCGTGGCGGCCGCCGCCGTCCGGCCTTTGAGGGCCGCGCACAGGCGGAGGAACAGCGGGTGGGAGGCGATGGCGATGATGAGCCCCCACAGGATGGAGGTCAGGAACGGCTGGACGATGGTGAAGCACCAGCCGAACAGCAATGCCAGCGTGCCGAACCTCAGCGCCAGCTGAAGGACGGGCCCGAACGTTTCGCTGCCGTCCCTGGCGGGGGGGCGATCCTGACGCCTGTCGTGGGGTCGTTCCATGATCCTGTCCAGATGGACTCTCCCTGCCACAGAACCCGCTCCAGCCTAGCCTGAGAGAACCCCTTATGCGCCTGGCTTGCAATGGCAGCCAGCCGACATTTGCCCTTCGTGTCGCGGTACGGACGCTACGTCAAGTCGCCTGCCTCTTCCGCATGGCAGGCCAATTGCATCGTGGATTCAGGGCCACGGTCTGCCTGTTCTGGCTGTAGCCCCCGAAGCAACAAGGACAAGGCGAGGACACAGCATGTCCGACCACAAGGTTACGGTCGAGCAACTGCCGAGCGGCAAGTGGGCGTGTTTTCTTCACGTGGAAGGACACGATGAACCCATCAATCTCGGCCGAGAATTCAAGAACGACGAGCAGGCGGAAAACTGGCTCAACGTGTCGGAATCCGTCACTGCGATCGAGATGATGCTGCGGAAGGTCAAGAAGTAGGACCTTCCGACGACGACAAGCCGACGCCGGCTTGGCTCGAAGGCGACAGGGCTGTCGCGGTTCACACAGCCTGTCGGGGCTCGAGCATGCAATCCGCCGGCTTCACTTGGTGCAGCCGGCGGACGCGGAAATATTCTCCGGCGTGCCCCAATCGTTCTGGGGCAGGTTCTCATACGGCGGGCCGAACTCCTGCTTGATCATGGTGAAGGCCGAGGGCAGCCCGGTCTGCTGATCGAAATCGATGATCCAGAAGTAGTCGTAGGTGTCGCCCGGCCAGTCGTCCGGCATCTTGATGCCGGCGAGGTCCATGAGGTCGAAGAGGGTCGTGGCCTTGGTGGGCACCGGCCTGCCCGGGTGCTTCTCTTGCACCTTCGCCCGCTGCGCCGGCGTCAGCTCGATATCGAGGCGCGGGCGGGCGATGTGGTCGTGCTCCCAGTCCATGATCAGCGTGCCGCCGGCCCATTCCGGCTTGGTGAACACGTCATGCACCGCCTGCCGGTTGCGCTCCGCGAGCTTGTCCTGGCGGATGATCAATTTACCGTCCACCATCTCCGGCATCACCGAATAGAAGACGACCGGCTGCTTCCACGAATCGGCGACCGGATAGATGGTTTCCAGCGTGTGCAGCGAGAGCCCGAGGATCGCGGTCGGCACCTCTCCCGGCCGCAGGAGCGACTTCTTGGCGTCCTTGCCGAGGTAATAATCCACCAGGGCGCGGGCGCGTTCCTGGCCGACGCTGCAGAGCTGGAGTGGCCCGCCCTTCTCTCCGTGCCGCAGGAGAATGACCCGCGCCGGAACCGCGGCTGCCGGCAGCGCCGACAGAAGGCTGGTGGAAAACACGGCCGCGAGCGCAAGGCCGCCAGCCAAGATCGTCCGTTTGAGGGATTTGATCGTCTGCATCACTGCCTCTCCCAATACGGCGACGCTAGCCGAGTCCACCCGCGTTCGCCATGTGACCGGGTGCCGGACCTTGCGCGCCACGAGCGCCGATCGAGCCCCTTCACACGCCGCCTCGAACATGCTTCAAGGCGGCAGCCGGGAGATTTTGGGGTCCGGCCGATGCGGGGCGCTGCAATGGCAGAGATGAGCTTGGGGACGAATGGGCTGGCGGGCGGCGTGTTGCTCGCGCTCATCGCCATGGCCGGCGTCCAGGCGGTGGCCCAGAGCTCGCAGCAGCGCATCGTGGTGACGCCCCGCGTGATCCAGCTGCCTGTCATCCCCCAGGGCAATTATCTCGACCCCGGCCCCGGCCCCGCCATTCGCCCGGACGTCAAGATCGGCGACGACCGCAACGAAGACTACGTGTTCCCGCCCGACCTGACCGGCGGCTACGGCTCCGGCCCTCCCGGCGACCCGACCAACAACGGTCAGTGGAGCCCGCTGGATGGCGACACCCCGAGCTTCTGAGACGTATCGCGATTTTTGAGACGATGGCCGGGCCTCAACCCGGCCATTTCCGTTTGCGGCACCCGAGCGTTCGTCGGCCGCCGGGTTTGACGACGAGGGACGGCGCCACGTATCCCTGAAGGCAGAAGGCTGCATCGGCAGCCCCCGGCGGCAACTTAAGCCGCACGGCATGTGCTTCAGGGAGCCGCCAATGACCGCCGCGCCGAACTACATGATCTCTCGCCTGGACGAGATCCCAGCCGTGCCCTGCCCCTGCGGTTTCGCACGCCGCGCGTTCGCGACGGACGACAACAAGCTGGCGACCGTGCACCTCACCGACATCACCGAGGATGCGCGGGTGCACTACCACAAGCACATGACCGAGATTTACGTGATCCTCGAAGGCGAAGGGGAGATGGAGCTCGACGGCGAGCGCGTGCCGGTTTCGCCGCTCACGTCCATCTTCATCAAGCCGGGCTGCCGGCATCGCGCCATCGGCCGCCTGCGCATCCTGAACATCCCGATCCCCGCCTTCGACCCGGAGGACGAGTGGTTCGACTGAACCGGGACCGTGAGGCCAAAAAGAAAGCGGCGGGGACTGGCCCCGCCGCTCTCGAAAAACCTCGAACCGTGAACCGAAGCGATCAACGCTTCGAGAACTGGAACGAACGGCGGGCCTTGGCGCGGCCGTACTTCTTGCGCTCGACCACGCGGCTGTCGCGGGTCAGGAAGCCGCCCTTCTTGAGGGGGCTGCGCAGCTCGGGCTCGTAATAGGTGAGCGCCTTGGAGAGGCCGTGACGCAGCGCGCCGGCCTGGCCGGACAGACCGCCGCCGGAAACGGTGGCGACCACGTCGTACTGGCCTTCGCGGGCGGCGACCTGGAACGGCTGGTTGATCATCAGGCGCAGCACGGGACGGGCGAAATACACCTCGATGTCCCGGTCATTGACGGTGATCTTGCCGGTGCCGGGGCGAACCCACACGCGGGCCACGGCGTCCTTGCGCTTGCCGGTGGCATAGGCGCGGCCGAACTTGTCCAGCTTCTGGACATGAACGGGGGCTTCGGGCTGGGCCGAGACGGTCGCTGCGCCGAGAGCGTCGAGGGACTGGAGAACCTCGGCCATGTCAGTTCCTCACGTTCTTGCGGTTGAGAGCCGCCACGTCGAGGGCGACCGGCTGCTGGGCCTCGTGCGGGTGGGCAGGGCCCTTGTAGACGCGCAGGTTGCCCATGATCTTGCGGCCGAGCGGGCCGCGGGCGAGCATGCGCTCCACCGCCTTCTCGATGACGCGCTCCGGGAAGCGGCCCTCGAGAATGAACTTCGCGGTGCGTTCCTTGATGCCGCCCGCATAGCCGGTGTGATGGTAGTAGACCTTCTGGTCCTTCTTGCGGCCCGTGAACACCGCCTTCTCGGCGTTGACCACGACGACGTTGTCGCCGCAATCCACGTGGGGGGTGTAGATGGGCAGGTGCTTGCCCTTCAGGCGCATGGCGATGATGGTCGCGAGCCGGCCGACAACAAGGCCGCTGGCGTCGATCACCACCCACTTCTTCTCGATTTCGGCGGGCTTGGCCGAATACGTCGTCATGGGATCATTCCGAATGAGAAGTCGGACGGCCCAGCCCATGAGGACCGAACGGCGTCCGACGATGGGGTGCTTCTAGAGGAGCACAGCGCGCACGTCAACGCATCCAAGGCGACAAAACATATGCGAAAACAAACGGTTATAAAAATGGTGTAATAGCACCATCAAAATTCCCGCGTTTTCGCATTGCCTTGGCGTCGATCAGGCCTTCGGCCGATCCGGGATCGAATAGGTGGCGACGCAGTGAGCGACCAGTTCGTCGTCCCCCGGCCCCCGAATGCCCACCTCCCCGACCGCGAGACGCTTGCCCAGCTTGATGATGCGGGCGTCGCCGAAGAGCGGCCCCGGGGCCGGCTTGCGCAGGAAGTTGATGGAAAGATTCGTCGTGACCGCGAGCGCGACGGGCCCGATCTGCGCCAGGAGCGCCACATAGACCGCCACATCTGCCAGCGCCATCATGGCCGGACCGGAAATGGTGCCGCCCGGCCGCAGATGGCTCTCGTCGGCATCGAGCCGCACCGTCGCGGTCTTCAGGCCCACGCACTCCACATGGTGCGCTCGGCCCGGGCCGAAGGCTTGCGGGAATTCGGCCGCGAGGAAGGTCTCCAGATCCTTCACAGTCATCACCGCATCGCGCGCCGCAGTCATCCCGTCCATTCCCCGTCCCTGCCCCGGCTCGCGCCGGCCGACGCTTGTGAATAGGATAGCGGCCGGAACGTCAAATCCGGAAACACCAAGGGAAATACCGTGCCCGCAACTGCCGCCGCCGTGAACGCCCCGCTCCCCGCCCCGGTCTCCCGCTCCGACGACGCGGGCGTGGTGACGCTCACCCTGTCGCGGCCGGCGCAGCGCAATTCCCTGTCCGAGGCGATGATGGCGGCGCTCACGGCCGCGCTGGGCGAGGTCGCGGCGGACTCCTCCGCGCGCGCCGTGGTGCTGGCGGCGGAAGGGCCAGTCTATTCCGCAGGGCATGATCTGAAGGAGATCCAGTCCCATCGCTCCGACGCGGACCGCGGCCGCGCCTATTTCGAGGATGTGCTGAAGCGCTGCGCCACGCTGATGACGGCCATCGTTCGCCTACCCCAGCCGGTGATCGCGGCGGTCGAGGGCATGGCGACGGCGGCCGGTTGCCAACTGGTGGCGAGCTGCGACCTCGCGGTCGCCGGAGACAAGGCGCGCTTCTGCACGCCGGGCGTCAATATCGGCCTATTCTGCCACACGCCCATGGTGGCGCTCTCGCGCAACCTTTCGCGCAAGCACGCCATGGAGATGCTTCTGCTCGGCGACTGGACCGAGGCGGACGACGCTTTGCGCATGGGCCTCGTCAACCGCGTCGTGCCGGCCGGCGACGCTCTTGCTACAGCGCAGGCCCTCGCCCGCAAGATCGCGGACAAGTCGCAGGTGCCGGTGAAGCTCGGCAAGGCCGCCTTCTACGCGCAGGTGGAGCTGGGCCTCGACGACGCCTATGCCTACGCCTCGCGCGTCATGGCGGAGAACATGCTGGCGCGCGATGCGGACGAAGGCATCTCGGCGGTCCTCGCAAAGCGTGCAGCCGTGTGGGAAGACAGGTAGCCCCGTTTACACTCCATAAACCATGATCTGGCTCTCTGGGTGAGACTGGCGCGTCTTGCGTCCGAGTCGCGGGAGGGCCGCGCATGTCTCATCTGGAGACGACGCACCTTGGAATGACGCAGACCGACACGGCGGGGCCCGATGTCGGGCTTCGGCGTGCGCGGCTGGCGTGGCGCCCGGGCATCTGGCAGGCCGCGTGGATCGTCTTCGCCCTCATCGCCCTCGCCAGCTTCCTGCCGCTGCGTTTCTCCGCCACCACCACCCTCGCGTTCGAGGTGGGCACCCAACCGCCCGCCGGCGCCATGCGCGGCGTGGCGCAGATGCTGGGCTCGCGGGAATTGGCCTATGACGCCGTGCGCCAACTGCCGGATGATGACGTGCGCCGCATCGCCGCCGGGGGCCTGACAGGATGGCTGGGCATCACCCACGCTGGCACCGAAGGACGCTCCGAGAGCGTCGCCGCCGCGTGGCGCCTCATGGAAAATCTGGAGGTGTCGCCGACCCAGGGCGGGCGCGCGTTGCGCCTTACCGTCACCGCGGCAACGCCCGGCCTCGCCGTGCGGGCGGCCGATGCCTACGTCTCCGCCTTCCTCTCCCTCGATCGCGCCACGCGCGAGGCGCAGGAGGAGCCCTCCCTGCTGCCGGCGGCACGCCGGGGCGAGGCCGGGCGTGCCTCCTTCGTGCCCCAGCCGCCCGGGCCACTCGCCCTCGGGTTGCTCGCGGCCATCGCTGCCCTGCTGGTCATTGCGCGACGCACCGTGAACCGCCCGGCAGAAGCCGAAGGCGTTGTGGATGGCGCCGTCCTTCCGGTCGAGCTCAATGACAGCCACCGCATCACCTGGATCGGCGGCCCGGAAGGCGCCGGCCTCGATGCGGATGCGGCGGTCGCGCGCCTCGCCGCCCATCTTGCGACGTCGCGCGGGTCGACGCGCCTGATTCTGCTCACCTCCGACGACCTGCCCGAGGCCTCCGCCACCTGCGCCGTCTCCCTGGCCCGTCGCCTCTCTGAGGATGCCGGGGTGGCTCTGGTGGCGTTGGATGGCAGCGCCGAGAGCCTTGCCGCCCTCGTGTCGGACCCATGGGCGCCGGGCATGAGCGAGCTCCTGTTCGGCGTCGCAGGCTTCGGCGAGACCATCCATCGGGACGCCCGCTCCCGGGCCCACGTGATCCCGCCTGGCCGGGACGTGCTCTCCGGCTCTGCCGTGGTGGGCGCGGAACGGCTCGCTTTGGTGCTGGAAGCTCTCAAGCGGACCTACGATTACGTGGTGGTCGCCGCCCCCAGCCTGTCGGCGGCCCGCGGCGGGCGACGCATCGCCGGCCTCGATCCCCTCGTCGTCTGCCTGAATGCGGATGATGCGCCGCCGACAGCCGCCGTCGAAACGTTCGACGCCCTCGCGGAGAAGAAATTCGGTCGGGTGGTGATGCTCTGCCTCGCCTCCGGCCGGACCGTGGAAGAGGCGCCGGAGAGCGAGGATCACCTCGCCGTGCCATCCCTTGACGCCCAGGAAATCGAGCCGCCGCAAATGCCCGAACGGCTCGCCGGCGCGGCCTGATCCACCCGTCGCTATCGCGCGACAGAGGCCCGGCCCAGCCGGGCCTTTTTGCGTTTCGCCCTCAACCAAGCGGGGCGAATGCTCGCCTGAAACCTAAAGAAACCGGCGCAAGAGACTATGTTGCCTCATTTTTTGTCCGGACGTTCCATCCAGCGAATGATGAGAGCCGCCGGGAGAACCCACAGGCTTCCCAGAAGCACGTAGCAGACGGTCTGAAGCGCCCAGTGCAGCTCGGTCACCCGGCCCTGAGCCAACGCCATGGCCATCAGCGCCCAGACGACGACCAGCACCAGCATCAGGACGGTACCGATAAGCTTGCGCAGGCGTTGGGGCATTCGCGATCACTCCCTGGCCGCCGGGGCTGCCTGCGTGCCGAAGCGGCATGCGGCACCCGCTCCCTTGCGCGGCACACAGGCTCTCTATAACGGATCGATCCTGGGGGGCCACGCAGCAAGACCGCGCACGCGGAGCCGAAAACACATGTCGCACGTCGAAGCCGCACCCCTGATCGCCGACCGCCCCCGCCCCGGGATCAAGGCCGTCCGCATCTGGCTCTATTTCGTCGCGGCGCTGATCGTGGCCATGGTCGTCGTGGGCGGCGCGACGCGCCTCACCGAATCCGGCCTCTCCATCACGGAATGGAAGCCAGTCACCGGCGCCCTGCCGCCCATGTCGCAGGGCGACTGGCAGGCGGAATTCGACCGCTACAAGGCCATCCCCCAGTATGAGATCCTCAACAAGGGCATGGGGCTGGAGGCGTTCAAGCGCATCTATTGGTGGGAATGGGGGCACCGGCTGCTCGGCCGTGTCATCGGCTTCGCCTTCCTCCTGCCCTTCCTCTATTTCGCCTTCCGCGGCGTGCTGCGCGGATCATTGCTGGCGAAGTGCCTCGGGCTGTTCGCCCTCGGCGGGCTGCAGGGTGCCGTCGGCTGGTGGATGGTGGCGTCGGGGCTCACGGAGCGGGTCTCCGTCAGTCAATATCGCCTCGCGGTCCATCTCACCCTCGCCTGCATCATCCTCGCCGCCATCGTCGCCGTCGCGCGATCGCTCGCCGGCGAGGCGCGGCAGGCGGTGACGGGCCGCGCGCGGCTGACGGCGCGTGTGCTGGTGACCCTCGTGCTGGTGCAGATCTTCGCCGGCGGACTGGTGGCGGGTCTCGACGCCGGCATGGCCTACAACACCTGGCCCCTCATGGACGGCCACTTCATCCCCGCTGCCGAACAGCTCGGCGCCATGTCGCCGTTCTGGCGCAACCTGTTCGAGAATGCGCTGACGGTGCAGTTCGATCACCGCATGGCGGCCTACGCCCTCTGGGCGCTGGCGCTCATCCACGCGCTCGATGCCATGCGGGACGGCGGGCGGGCGGCGAAGCGGGCCTGGATTCTGTTCGCTCTGGTGACGGCGCAGGCGACGCTGGGCATCCTGACGCTGATCCATCAGGTGCCCATCGACATCGCTTTGGCGCATCAGTTCGGAGCGACCATCGTCCTGATCTTCGCCGTGGTGCATGTGAGCGGCCTCGGTGCCCCCGACGCCAAGGCCGTCACAGCGACCGCCTAGACCAGCGCCGCGACGAGCGGCGCGATCATCACATTGAACAGGCCCGCCAGCACCATCACGAGACCGGCGATGGAGCCTTCCTCCCCGCCGATCTGGTGCGCCCGGGCGACGCCGGCGCCATGGGCGCCCATGCCGAACAGGGCGCCGCGGGCCAGCGAGGAGCGCAGCGGCATCACCTTCAGAACCACCTCGCCCAAGGCCGCACCGCAGATGCCGGTGAGGATGACGAACACGGCGGTGAGGTCCGGCACGCCGCCGATATCGCCGGAGACCACCATGGCGAAGGGGGTGGAGGTGGAGCGCGGCATCAGGCTGAGGCCGATGGAATCGCTCAGGCCCAGAAGATGCGCCAGGGCCAGCGCCGTCCCCATGGCCAGGGTGCTCCCCACCGCGACACCGACCAGCAGCACCGGCCAATAGCGGCGGATGAGCGCGCGCTGCTCATAGATGGGGATGGCGAAAGCCACCGTCGCCGGCCCCATCATCAGCAGCAGCCAGCGGGTGCCAGCGATGTACTCGCCGTAGCCGGCATGCAGGCTGAGCGCCACGGCACCGACGCCGATGGGCGTCAGCAACAGCGGCGAGGTCCACCAGAACCGCCAGCGCCGGCCGATGGCCCGCGCCGCAAGATACGAGCCGATGGTGACGGCCGACCAGAATAGTGCAGCGAACAGGGGGTTATGCATCCACATGGCGCGCCTCCCCCGACAGGCGCTGGGTCCAGCGCCAGCACAGGTCGACGGCAAGCGCGGTGCCACCCATGACCGTGACCGTGCCGAGCAGGATCACCGCGGCGATCTTCAGTCCGTCGAGGCCGATGAGTTCCTTGTGGTCGAGCACGGCCATGACGGCGGGCACGAAGAACAGCAGCATCTCCGCCAGCAGCCAGGACGCCCCGCGCCGCACGCTCGCCGGACGCAGCCAGCCGCTCGCCAGAAGCGCCAGCACCACCACCATCCCCACGATGCCACCCGGCACCGGCAGCTTCACCAGCCGCACCACGCCCTCTCCCGCCATCCAGAAACCGGCGAGCACGGCGAGTTGAGCAATCATGCTGCGATGCAGCGCGAGGCGGACGGTACGAAGCAAGTGATTGGGGGCAGAGCGATTCTGGGACATGGCAGGCACCTCCAGTGCCGATGCCAGTAAGATAGTATGCACCGCAGCATGATGAAAATGAATTGATTGCATAAAGACCATTCCATATAGGCATCATATGGAACTTCGGACGCTCAGGGCCTTCGTGGAGGTGGTGCGGCAGGGCGGCTTCTCGCCGGCCGCCAAGGTGCTCAATGCCACCCAACCCACCATTTCCAAGGCTGTGAAGCAGCTGGAGGACGAACTCGGCGTTCCCCTGCTCGACCGCATCGGCCATCGCAGCCAGCTCACCGCCGCGGGCGAGATCGTCTACCGCCGCGCATTGACCCTGCTCGCGGAGCGCGAAGGCCTCGTCGCCGAGCTGGAAGATCTGAGAGGCCTCAGACGCGGCAGCCTGCGCCTCGGCCTGCCGCCGCTGGGGGCGAGCACGCTGTTTGCGCCCTTGTTCGCCGTCTTCCGCTCCCGCTATCCCGGCATCGAGATCCGGCTGACCGAGCATGGCTCCAAGCGGCTGGAGGAAATGCTGATCGAGGGCGAGGTGGAGCTGGCAGGCTCCCTGCTCCCCGCCAAGGAGGGGTTCGACGGGCAGGGCGTGCGGTGCGAGCCGCTGATGGCTGTCTTGCCGGTGAGCCACCCTCTGGCGGGGCGGGAGCGGGTGACCATGGCCGATCTCGCGGGCTTCCCCTTCATCCTGTTCGAGGGCGGGTTCGCGCTCAATCAGGTGCTGGAGGATGCCTGCGCCCGCAACGGCTTCGCGCCGCAGATCGCCGCGCGCAGCGGGCAGATCGACTTCATCGTGGAGATTGCGGGCGCGGGCCTCGGGGTGGCGTTCCTGCCGAAGACCATCGCCTACCAGCGCCGCACGCCGGCGGTGCGCTTGTCGGAACTCGCCGAGCCCGGCACCGAATGGCACATGGCCATCGTCTGGCGGAAGGGCAGCTATCTCTCCAACGCCGCCCGCGCCTGGCTGGAGCTGACGCGGGAGGTCTATGGCGACGGGGACGGTCCGTCCGGATGAACGTCATCGCCCTAAAAAAACCGCGCGGGCCCATCGGAGCCCCGCGCGGATGAAAGATCAGATCTTCGCCCAGATCAGATCTTGGCCAGCGCCTGATCAAGGTCGCCGATGATGTCCGCCACGTCCTCGATGCCGATGGACAGGCGCACCACCTCCGGCCCGGCCCCCGCCGCCGTCTTGCCGTCGTCGGTCAGCTGGCGATGGGTCGTGGAAGCGGGATGGATGATGAGCGAGCGGGTGTCGCCGATGTTGGCGAGGTGCGAGAACAGCTCGACGTTCGACACCAGCTTCACGCCCGCCTCATAGCCGCCCTTGAGGCCGAAGGTGAACACCGCGCCGGCGCCCTTGGGCAGGTATTTCTGCGCCAGCGCATGATACTTGTCGCTCGCGAGGCCGGGATAGCTCACCCAGGACACCTTGGGGTGCGCGGCCAGCCACTGCGCCACCTTCAGCGCATTCTCGCTATGCCGCTGCATGCGCAGGGCGAGCGTCTCGATGCCGGTGAGGATCAGGAAGGCATTGAAAGGCGACAGCGCCGGCCCGAGGTCGCGCAGGCCCAGCACGCGGGCGGCGATGGCGAAGGCGAAATTGCCGAAGGTCTCGTGCAGCACCATGCCGGAATATTCCGGCCGCGGCTCGGTCAGGAAGGGGTAGCGGCCCGAGGCCGACCAGTCGAACGTGCCCGCATCCACGATCACGCCGCCGATGGAATTTCCATGGCCGCCCAGGAACTTGGTGGCCGAATGCACGACGATGTCGGCACCGTCCTTGATGGGCTGCCAGAGGTAGGGCGTCGCCAGGGTATTGTCGACGATGAGCGGCACGCCCGCCTTCTTGGCGATGGCGGAGATGGCCGCGACATCGGTCACCACGCCGCCGGGATTGGCGATGGATTCGATGAAGATCGCCTTGGTCTTCGGCGTCACCGCCCGCTCGAACGAGGACACATCGTCCGGGTCCGCCCACACCACGTTCCAGCCGAAGCTCTTGAAGGCGTGGGAGAACTGGTTGATCGAGCCGCCATAGAGCTTGCGCGAGGCGATGAACTCGTCACCCGGCGTCAGAAGCGTGTGGAACACCAGATGCTGGGCCGCATGGCCGGACGCGACCGCAAGGGCCGCCGTGCCGCCCTCCAGCGCCGCGACGCGCTCTTCCAGCACCGCATTGGTCGGGTTGGTGATGCGGGTGTAGATGTTGCCGAACGCCTGCAGGCCGAACAAAGAGGCCGCATGGTCCACGTCGTCGAACACGAACGAGGTGGTCTGGTAGATCGGCGTCGCCCGCGCGCCCGTGGTGGGGTCCGGCTGGGCGCCGGCGTGGATCGCGAGTGTCGCGAAACCCGGCTCGTGCGGGGCGGCGGGGGTCTTGTCGTCGGACATGGGCGCTTTCTCCGTCAGTGCCAACCTTCTATGCCGGCGGGCTTCGATAGATAATTCCGTACTTCTACCGATTAGATTGATTTCGGTCCACGCGGTGCGATGGAAAGCCGCTGCACCCCGCTGCCCAGCCGCTGGGGGCGGCGGGCGGAGATGGTGCGGGAATTGACGCCGGTCCAGCCGATCTCGCCGGAAAGGCGGCCATATTCGATCTTCGGGCAGCGGTTCATCACCACCTTGAGACCGGCGGCCTCGGCGCGGGCGGCGGCCTCGTCGTTGCGGACGCCAAGCTGGGTCCAGAACACCTTTGGCAGGGGATCGAGCGCCAGCACCTCGTCGAGAACGGCGGGCACATGCTCGGGCGCGCGGAACACGTCCACCATGTCGATGGCCTCAGGCACATCCTTCAGCGACGCGACGAAGGTGAGCCCCACCACGGTCTTGCCCGCCTGCCCCGGATTGACCGGATAGACGCGATAACCGCGCTCGGACAGGTACTTCATCACGAAATAGGACGGCCGCGCCGCATTGGCGCTGGCGCCGACGATGGCGATCGTCTTCACCTCGGAGAGGACCGAGCGGATATAGGCGTCGTCGTAGCGATCGTGGTTCACCACGTCTCCTCCCTCGTTCAGCGCCGGACGATTCAGCGCCTGGCCTTGGAAAACAAGGTGTAGAAATTCTGGGTGGTTGCGGCGGCGAAGGTCTCGAAGGGCTCGCCCCGCGCCTCGGCCAGCACCCTCGCCGTCTCGCGCACGAAGGAGGGCTCGTTGCGCTTGCCGCGATGGGGAATCGGCGCGAGGAACGGGGAATCGGTCTCCACCAGAATGCGGTCGGCCGGCACATCGCAGGCGATGGCGCGCAGATCCTCGCTCTTCTTGAAGGTCACGACGCCGGAGAAGGAGATGTAGCCGCCCAACGCCAGCGCCCGGCGGGCAAGCTGCGGCCCGGCGGTGAAGCAATGCAGCAGGAAGGGAAAGGCGCCCCTCGCGCTCTCCTCCTCGAGAATGGCGGCCACGTCCTCATCCGCTTCGCGGGCGTGAATCACCAGCGGCAGGCCGGTCTCGCGCGACGCTGCGATATGGGTGCGGAAGCCCTGCTCCTGCGCCTCGCGCGGCCCGAGGTCGTAGTGATAGTCCAGCCCCACCTCGCCGATGGCCACCACCTTGGGATGGCGGGAGAGATCCACCAGGTCCTTCACCGTGACATCGGTTTCCTCGCCCGCCTGATGGGGGTGGGTCCCCACGGAGCAGCTCACGCTGTCGAACCGCTCGGCGATGGCGAGGATCTCGTTGAAGCGGCGCACCCGCGTGGAAATGGTGACGAGATGGGTGACGCCAGCCGCCTCGGCGCGCGCCACCACGTCCGGCAGCTCGGCGGCGAAATCGGGGAAATCGAGATGGCAGTGGCTGTCGACGAGCATGATGATCCTACGGACGTTCCGCGCTTCACATAAGCGCATCGGCCCTCCCCGTCGAGGCGCCGGGCCATGCGCACAGCGCACGGCCGGGCCTTGCCGGACTGCTCCGGCAAAGGTATCGCGGGGGCCGACACGGGCCGGGCCGGCTCGTCCCATGGCGAGACCCTTCATGCTCAAGACCCAGCCCCCGTTCCGCCCTGCGCTCGCCCGGCTCGCCGATGCGTCCAACGTCTGGGCGATCGCTTTGCTCGTCGTAGGAGTAGCCCTGCTGGCCTGGAGCGCCCAGCTGTCTATCCCCATCCAGCCGGTGCCCATCACGCTGCAGAGCTATGTGCTCATCTCGCTTGCGGCGCTCATGGGCTGGCAGTTCGGCGGGCTCACCGTCGCGATCTATCTGCTGGCCGGATTGATGGGACTGCCGGTGTTCTCGGGGGGGCGGAGCGGGCTCGCCATGCTCACCGGCACCTCCGGCGGCTTCGTCGTCGGCTTTCTCGTCACGGCGCTGCTGGTGGGCTGGCTGCAGGAAAACTGGGCGCGGCTTCGGCCGCTGCCGCTCTTCGGCGCGCTCGCCCTTGGGCATCTGGTGCTGATGGTCATGGGCGCCGGGTGGCTCGCCACCAAGGTCGGCCCCATGCTGGCGCTGGAGAAGGGCTTCCTGCCCTTCATCCCCGGTGCCGTGGTGAAGACCATCGCGGCGCTCGCCACCGTCATCGCCATGGAGCGCCTCGCCGGCACCCCGCGCCAGCAGTGAGTCGCGCGGCTACTGGGCCGCGCTGATCTCTTCCTTGAGCGCATCCGCGTCCGGGGCGGGCATGGTGATGGGCTGCACACGCTCGCCGGGTCGGCCGGGATTGGTGACGATGGAGGCTTCCAGCGACACCGTGACGTTCCCGCCAGAGGTATTGAAGATGTAGTCCAGCCGGAAGGCCGCATCCTGGCTCTGGCCGTTGGTGCGCTTCATCGCCTCATCAGGCGGAAGGCGTTTTTCGGCAATGAGTTGGGCCGGCTGATCGACCGTGATGTTGTACTGGCGGGCACGCCGTGACGTCGCGATGCGGGCGCGCACGAGGGTGGCGTCGGCACCGGCGAGCTTCACCTCGATACGCGGCACGGCGGGGCCCTCCGGCACCGGCGGGGGCATCTGAGTCGGCATGGCCGGGGGGATGGGATCATAGTTGGGAGAAGGCGCCGGAGCGCGGTCGTAGCTGCTGGAGCAGCCGGCCAGTGCCAGCGCCACCGCGGCCACCGAAACCCATCTCACGCCCGTCATTCCCACCGCTCCAGTTCCCCCAGCCCCGCCTGCTGTAAACTACAAAACCCTAGCAAGGTTAAGATATTTCCGGTTCCCGCCCATTCCGGGGCTCAGGTGGCGGCTTCCGGCTCCACATAGCGCGGGAACACGCCGACAGGGGTCGGCAGGGCCAGGCCGGCGGGCAGGCGGAAGGCCGGAGCGAGCCGGTCGAACCCCCGCTCCGCGGCGGGAATCGCCACCAGATCCAACAACTTGGCGGCGCTCTCCGGCATCACCGGCTGGACCATGATGCCCACCTGCCGGATCACCTCGGCGGTGACCCAGAGCACCGTCTCCATGCGGGCGGGATCGGTCTTGCGCAGGGCCCAGGGGGCCTGGGCGGCGAAGTAGCGGTTGGCTTCCGCGACCACGGCCCAAACTGCGTTGAGATACAAGTGGATAGCCTGCGCCTCCATGGCCTCGCGGCTCTTTTCGAGCATCCCGCCGGCGAGGGAGAGCATGGCCTCGTCCTCCGGGGACAGGGGGCCGGGAGTTGGCACCAAGCCATTGAGATTCTTGGAGATCATCGACAGCGAGCGCTGGGCGAGGTTGCCCAGGTCGTTGGCGAGGTCGGCGTTGATGCGGTTGACGATGGCCTCGTGGCTGTAGGAGCCATCCTGGCCGAACGCCACCTCCCGCAGGAAGAAATATCTAATGGCATCAACACCATAGGTGGTCGCGAGGTCGAACGGGTCGATCACGTTGCCGACCGACTTCGACATCTTCTCTCCGCGATTGAAGAGAAAGCCATGACCGAACACGCGCTTGGGCGCCTCCAGCCCGGCGGACCAGAGAAATGCCGGCCAGTACACCGCATGGAAGCGAATGATGTCCTTGCCGATGACATGAACGTCCGCCGGCCAGTACTTCGCGAAGTCGCCGTCCACGTTCGGATACCCGAGCGCGGTGATGTAGTTCGTCAGCGCATCCACCCACACATACATGATGTGCTTGGGATCACCTGGAACGGGGATGCCCCAGTCGAAGGTGGTGCGGGAGATGGAGAGGTCCTGAAGGCCACCCGACACGAAACTGACAACCTCGTTTCGGCGGGTGTCAGGCGCTATAAACCCCGGGTTTTCGGCATAGTAAGTGAGCAGTCGGTCCTGATAGGCCGAGAGGCGGAAGAAGTAGCTCTCCTCCTCCACCCATTCCACGGGCGTTCCCTGTGGGCCGAGCCGAACACCGGCGTCGTTCAGTGTTGTCTCACTTTCCGCGTAATAGGCTTCATCCCGGATGGAATACCAGCCCGCATACGTGGATTTATAGATATCCCCGTTCGCCGCCATCTTTTCCCAGATGGCCTGCGTGGAAATGCGGTGCCGCTCCTCCGTGGTGCGGATGAAGTCGTCGTTGGAGAGGTTGAAGGTCTCCACCATCGCCTGGAAGCGGGGAACGTTTCGCTCGAGCAGCTCGCGGGTGGTCACGCCGGCGCGCTGCGCGGTCTGCAGCATCTTGATGCCGTGTTCGTCCGTGCCCGTGAGGAAGCGTACGTCATAGCCGTCGAGCCGCTTGAACCGCGCCATGCAGTCGGTCGCGATCGCCTCGTAGGCATGGCCCATGTGGGGCACGCCATTGGGGTAGGAGATGGCGGTGGTGATGTAGAACGGCGGCTTGACGGACATCGGAAGGCTCGGACGATTTCCCCGACCCCCGGGACTGCGGCTTCAGCTTGCGGCAGCTTCAGCGCACGGCCTCGGCCAGATCGGCAAAGATGCGGAACACCAGCGCCTTGCGATCGAGATTGAAGACATCCGCCTCGGTCGCGCTGCGCCGCACCTTCTCCCACACCTCGCCGAGGCGGACAAGGCGATGGCGGGGCACGTCCGCGTGCGTGGCCTGCGCGGCCACATAGTCGCTCACCGCCTCGACGAAGAGATCGAGCCCGTCGGCCCGGTCGCCCTGAAGCCGCGTGCCCAGCGCGTGCAGGTCTTCCGGGCGGGGCCGGGGCAGCTGATCCAGCGCCTTGAGGGTGGCGAGGCGCACCTCCATCCCCTCCCCCCGCGCCAGCGTCAAAGCGCGCCGCACGCTGCCGCCGGAGGCCTGCGCGGCGGCCGGAAGCTCGGCGGCGTTGAGGTCGCCGATCTCGGTGGAGAGATGGTCCAGCGCCGCCAGCACGTCGCCCTCTCCCAGCGCCCGCAGCCGCAGCAGGCGCGAGCGCGAGCGGATGGTGGCCAGCACCTTGCCGGGAGCGTGGGTGATGAGCAGGAACAGCGCGCGCGGCGGCGGCTCCTCCAGCGTCTTCAGCAAGGCATTGGCGCCAAAGGCATTCAGCTCGTCCACCGCATCGACGATGCACACCCGCCAGCCGCCGGCCGCTGCCGTGGCGCCGAAGAAGCTGCGCACCCGGCGCACCATCTCGGCCGGGATGATGGTGGGGATCTTCTCTTCCCCCGCCTCCGGCGCGCGGCGCAGCACCAGCATGTCGGGATGGCTCATGGAGGCCACCTGCCGGAACACCGGGTGGCTCGGCGACAGGCTCAAATCATGGGCGCCAGCCTCCGGCCCGCCGGCCAGCACCACGCGGGCGAGGCGATAGGCGAGCGTCGCCTTGCCGATGCCCTCCGGCCCGCCGATGAGCAGGGCATGGGGCAGGCGCCCGGCGCGGAAGTCGCCGAGCAGGTCCGCCTCCACCGCCGCATGGCCGAACAGGCGGTCCTGCTCACGCGGATGCGGCGCACCGGGCAGAACGTCGCCGGCGATCTCCGTGCTCATGCGCCCGCGCCTGCGATCGCTTGGGGCCCTGCGAGGTCTTGGGCACCTGCGAGGTCTTGGGCACCCAGCCCGAGGCGGGCCGCCACCACGTCGGCGATGGCGGCGGCGACCGCATCGGCATCGGCCGAGGCATCGATGAGGGCGCAGCGCGCCGGCTCCGCCTGTGCCCGCGCAAGGAAGGCAGCGCGCACCGCGGCGTGATAATCGCCGCCCTCTTTCTCGAACCGGTCCGCCGCCGCGCCCGCCGCGCGGCGGGCCGCGCGGGCCAGGCCGATCTCGGGCGGCACGTCGAGCACGAGGGTGAGATCCGGCCGGACGGTGCCTACGGACAGGCCTTCAAGCGAATCGAGAAGGCTGGGGTCCACGGCGCCGACCGCGCCCTGATAGACGCGGGTGGAATCGATGAAGCGGTCGCACACCACGATCTTGCCCGCCGCCAGCGCGGGAGCGATCAGGCCGGCCACATGGTCGGCCCGCGCGGCGGCGAACAGCAGCGCCTCCGCCGCAGGCCCGAGCGGCTCGGCCGCGCCGGAGAGGATGACATGGCGCAGCGCTTCCGCACCGGGCGTGCCGCCGGGCTCGCGCGTCTCCACCACATCGAGCCCGAGGCCGCGCAGATGCTGCGCGAGCCGCCGCGCCTGGGTGGACTTGCCGGTGCCCTCCCCGCCTTCGAGGGTGATGAAGCGTCCGCTCATTTGCCGACCTTCGCCAGCACCTTCTTGAAGAGATCGCGCACGCCATCGCCCATCAGCGTCATGCCGCCATCAAGGGCGCGATCCGTCAGCGAGCCCACGGGCACGTCCTCGGCGGTGTAGAGCGGAATTTCCAGCGCCTTCACCTGCCCACGCGTGACCTGCATGCGGCCCACCTCCGTGCCCTTCGCCACCGGTGCGCGCAGCGGCCCGGTGTAGACCACCTTTGCGGTGACGCGCTCATTGCCCGAACGCGGGGTGAGGATGGAAACCGCCCCCTTCGCCACGAGCCCGACCGAGCCTTGCGTGCCGCCGAACACCTGCGCGCGGCCGATCTCCTGATCCGCCGTGAAGATCTGCCGCTGGCGGAAGGACTGGAAGCCCCATTCCAGCAGCTTGCGCGTCTCCTCCAGCCGCTCCTTCTCGCTCTTCGCGCCGAGGGTGGCGACGATGAGGCGCTGGCCGTTCTGCACCGCCGAGCCGAGGGCGTGGTAGCCCACATCCTTCACCCAGCCCACCTGAAGGCCATCAGCGCCGATGCCCGCGTCCAGCAGCACATTGCGATTGCGCTGCTTGATGCGGCTCCACTCGATGTTGGGACGGGCGAACACGGGGTAATAGGTGGGATAGGTGTGGATGACATGGGCGGCGAGCAGACCGAGGTCGCGCGCCGTGGACACCTGGCCGGGATCGGCGAAGCCCGTGGCGTTGTGGAACTCGGAATTCGCCATGCCGATGGCCTTCGCCTCGGCATTCATCATCTGGGAAAACTCGCTCTCGGTGTTGGCGACGCCCTCGGCCAGGGCGATGGCCGCGTCATTGCCCGAGACCACCAGCGCGCCGGCGAGCAGCTCGCCCACGGGCGCCGGCTTGTTCACCTCGGCGAACATGGCCGCCCCGCCCGAGGGTCCGCCGCCGCGCTTCCAGGCGTTCACGCTCACCGTGAAGGGCGTGTCGAGGGCGATCTTGCCGGCCTTGAGCTGGGAGAAGACCACATCCGCCGTCATCACCTTCACCAGCGTGCCGGGGGCGAAGCGCTTGTCGGCGTCCTTCTCGTAGAGAATCGTGCCGGTCTCGAAATCGATCAGCACGGCGGACGGAACGGAGGTCTGGAAGCCCTGCGCCGGCTGGGCGGCGGCTGGACGGGGGGCGGTCAGCACGCCGAGCAGCGCCAGCGCGATAGCCGGAAAAGCGAGAGCGCGAACAAGACGGGAGGCGAAGCGGGAGGACACGGACATCTGGCTCCACCGGATACGGCACGCGGACGGCGCCGTTCCCTGCCGCGGCGCGGCTTCGGGGCACGACGTCCCATTCGGCCGGATCATCGCGAAGCGCCGGCTCCGGGTAAAGCCCTTGGGGAATCGAGTTGGGGGGATATCTTCAGCTCGGGTGTGCGCCGGGCCGGATCAACGTTCTCCCGGCACCCCGGCGAAGCCGAGGCCGGAAACGGGGGCGGCGCCCTGCGACCAGCCCGCGCTGGCCACCACCTGACCCGAACCGCTGGTCTGGCCGAGATCATAGGGCCGCGACGGCGGCACCGGCGCCTCGTCCGACGGCGGCGCCGAAGCGGCGACACGACGCAGCGGCGGACCTTCCGGCACGAACGGCTTTGCTGAGGCGACGCGCACCGGCGAGCCCTCGATCAGGTCCGCCGGGGTGCCGTCGGTGCGCAGGGTGGAGGCGAGCTTGATGTCGTCGTCGTCATCCAGCGGCGCGCGGCCGAGATACTGCACGCGGACCTTGGTCATGCCCTTCTGGGCGAAGCCGAGCAGCTCGGCCGTTTTGTAGGACACGTCGATCAGGCGATCGCCCACATAGGGCCCGCGATTGTTGATGCGCACCACGATGGAGCGGTCGTTGGACAGGTTCGTGACCCGCACATAGGACGGCATGGGCAGCGTCTTGTGGGCGGCGGAGATGGAGCCCATGTCGAAGATCTCGCCATTGGCGGTCTTGCGGCCGTGGAAATCCTTGCCGTACCAGGAGGCCGTGCCCTCGGCCATGTAATTGGGGTTCTCGGCCGGCACATAGGTGCGCCCGCCGATGGTGTAGGGCTTGCCCACCTTGTAGTTGCCGCCGCCGCGCGGCACGGGATCACCCTCCGCAACCACGCGCGGGCTGGTGGAGACGCCCCAGATGGGATCGATCTTGCTGCCGAGGGATTCGACCGAGCCGCAGCCGGCGATAGCGATCAGGGAGGAGAGAACCGCCACGGTCCGCACGCCCCGGATGGATGGCGCTGCCCCCGCGCCGGTGACGGCGCGCATGAGGTGACCGATCCTGTTCCGCTGCGTCCTCGCCGATCCCGTCATCATCCGTGCCCGGTTCCCCGCTTTTGCTGCCGCCGGCAGAGACAGAACGCACCCTGCCGCGATCGGCATGGACCCCGGCAGATTCCGTCAACAGGGGGTCCAATGACGGCAAAAATGGGGCGCAGCTGCGGCCATGGTTAACAAACGGCAACATTGCCGCCCATCATGATACCTTAAACAGCCCCATCCGGCGCCCCGCAGGCGGTCTCGCGCCCCCTGTCCCCTCCTCCCGCGCCCACCCCTCTCGACGCGCCCGCGCACGTGTTCTAGATGGGACCATCAGGCGTCCGCCCCGCGAGCGGGCCTGGAAGGGTGGCCGAGTGGTTTAAGGCAGCGGTCTTGAAAACCGCCGTGGGGGCAACTCCACCGTGGGTTCGAATCCCACCCCTTCCGCCAGCCAGACCGACATGCTGACGAACGCCTCGGCTATCGAGGCAACAAGCATGTACGGATACTTTTGGCGTGTGCCAGCTTAAAATAGCTAGTTCGCTTTCGGATCGCTGCCGCTGAAAGGCTAACTTACGCGCTTTCGAAAATCAGGCCACCACTTCCACTGTCCGCCACATTTAGCGACATTTGTTACGGATTTCCTCCTGGACACTCGGTAGTTGCCGCAAGATAAAATGTCGCACGATCTAGCGATAAGACGAGATTGGCGATGGATTTAGCAAAATTTCGCAGAGATTCTTTTAGACACGCACAAAGCCCAACTTTTTGGTTGCGGACAGCATACTCACTGCGCGACGCTGCGGAAGTCGTTCTAGCCGCGGAACGTAGCAAGGAACCGGCATACCTCGCGGCATACAAACGCGCATCAGAAGCAGCTGAGACGCAGATGACGTTAACCGGAAAGACTGCACACGCAGAAATCGAAGCCGACGAACCAAATTACATACACGGTGAATTGCTTTACGCATTTGCTTTTGAAAATGCCCTTAAAGGCATTCATGTCGCTAGCGGATTGGCGCAGACAGACCACAATCGCATAGATAAAAACATTTCAACACACGACATTGCAGCACTTGCGCGGAGCACCAGCTTGTCGTTGTCAACAGACGAATTCGCGCTACTTGAAGGATTATCGCAAATTGCGATTTGGTGCGGGAGATACCCCGTCGCGCTTAAATTTTCTGATTTTGACAAAATGTTGCCAAACTGCCTATCGCCCAACTCGATAATGGATTTCGGAAGCCGCCATCCCCTATTGCGGGCACTCTTTGATCATTGCGCGACCGAACTTCTAACTTTAGCCAAGTACTCGCCCGCAAAATTTGGGGTGGTGGTTGTTCCTGCGCCTCCGGGCTTTGAATAACAACGCGCACTGAGGCACTTAGTAAGCGTTTTTATCTTCTGATAAACGCCCCCTCCCCCTCACCCCAGCACCCCATCCGGCGCTTCAATCGTCAGCAGGCTCGAAAGATCCGCCCCGCTCTCCGGGGCGGCCATGGGGCAGGTGGTGCCGGGGAGGACGGCCACGTCGAACAGCTCGCGGATGGCGCCTTCCAGGCGGATCCATTCCACCACGTCGCCGGTGGCGAGCTTGATGATCTGGACGCCGCACCAGGGCGTGCCGCCGCGGCGGGCGATCTCGTCATCGATGGGCATGCCGTTGAACGACAGGTGCCGCGGTAGAGAGAGCGTCACCACCGCGTGCCCGGCGTGGATGGAAAGGCCGCGCAGGAAGCCCGGGCAGAAGGCCACATCCTCCTTCGCGCCGGTCACGGGATCGACGCGCACCAGATAGCCCCGCGCGGAATCCAGCATCCAGATCCACCCGCCATGCACGCGCGGCGAATGGGGCATGGAGAAGCCGTCGGCGATCACCTCGTGGTCGTCCACCCGGATGAGCAGGCCCCCGCCGACCCGGTGCTCGCGCCAGCCGTCCACCACGTCGGTGGCGGAGACGGCCGTCACGTAGCGCACCCGCCCATCCTCCAGCGCGAGGCCGTTGAGGTGGCAGCGATCCTCGGCGGCGAGGCGGGAGATGAATTTCGGCTTCCACACCGGCTTGAAGGAGTGGCGGTGGCTGATCGTGGCGAGGCAGCTGAACTTGGTGTTCACGAAGACGATGCGTCCGCTCGCCTCCACCGCGATCTCGTGGGCGTCCACGTCGCCGGTGACGAAGGCGGTGCGCGGCACGTAGAGGCGGTCGAAATGCCCGTTCGCCCGCTCGTCCGGGCCGAGCACGTTGGCGAAGCGCCAGATCTGGTTCAGCGAGGCGAGATATAGCTCGTCGCCGCGCGGGGCGAGGCCCATGGCCCGCACGAAATTGCGCTGATGGAACGAGAGGTTCTCGTTGCCGAACTGGCCGACGAGAAAGAGCTGCCCGCTCTGGTAGGAGGAGAAAGCGAGGCTCACCCGGTGCTGCGCCAGCCACGCGGCGAAGGTGCGCGAACAGGTGATCTGGGTCTGGTCTGCCTCGACAGGAGCTGCCTCTCGCGCCTGACCCATTGTATCCACCCGCTCCGGCCGTGGGATCTGTGCGTTCCCGTGGCCGGAGAGTGAAGCCGGTTTTTCCAGCTGAGGCCAGACCGCAGCACCGCAGCGCACAGCTTAGAAATGCACGCGCCCCGTGGCGCCGCGCCGCATCAGGCGGCGCGATAGCGCGGGGCCGGGGCGGAGCCGCCCAGATGCTGGGCCATGGCGCGGCGGGCCGCCTCATAGGCCAGCCATTCGCCGCCATCCTGAAGGGCCGGGATGGTGACGACCTCGCCGGCATCGAGGCCCGCGAGCGCGGCGTCCACCATTTCCTCGGCGGACATCACGATCTCCTTCGGCAGGTTCGCGTGGCCGCCGACGCCGGGGATGTTCCAGAACTCGGTGGCCGTCGCCCCCGGCAGCACCGCCTGCACGCGCAGGCCGCGCGCGCCCAGTTCGTGCTGGAGCGACTGGGTGAACGCCAGCACATAGGCCTTGCTCGCCCCATAGACGCCGTTGAGCACCTCCGGCGCCAGCGCCACGATGGAGGAGATGTTGATGATGGTGCCCCCGCCCCGCGCCACGAAGGCGGGCGCCGCCGCGTAGGTCAGGCGGGTCAGGGCGGTGACGTTGATGGCGATCATCTCCTCCATGCGCGCGACATCGCTGTCGAGAAGCGGCGTCGCGGCGCCGAAGCCGGCATTGTTGACCAGCAGGGTGATGCCGGCCTCCTCGCGCAGCAGCGCCTCGATGCGGTGGAGGTCGGCGGCAGCGTTGAGGTCGGCGGTGATGGTCTGCACCGTGCGGCCGGTCGCGCTCCCGATGCGCGCCGCCACCGCCTCCAGCCGCACCGCGTTGCGGGCGACGAGGATGAGGTCGTAGCCGCGGCGCGCCAGCCGCTCCGCATAGATGGCACCGATGCCGCCGGAAGCGCCGGTGATCAGCGCGATGCCCTTGTTGTGTTCCGTGTTCATGGCCGATCCCCGGTCGTTGGTGCGAGACAGAGGGAGCCTAGGCGTCGTGCGCTATGTCTTGAATGTCGAAGAAGCGGCAATTCAGGACATAACCGGCCGTCAAGCGGGGGCGACGTCGGCGGGTGCGCCATGCGCCGCCCCGTCCTTCTCCCCTTCGATGTAGCGCAGGCTGCGGCGCAGGCTCTGGGGCGGATGGCCGAAGTGGCGGAGGAAGGCGCGACGCATGCGGTCGCGGTCGTCGAAGCCGGTGTCGCGCGCCACCACGTCCATGGCGTGGCGCCCCTCCTCCAGCATGGCTTTTGCCGCCTCGAGGCGCAGCCGCTCCACCGCCTTGGCGGGAGATTCGCCGGTCTCCTCGCGGAACACGCGGCTGAACTGGCGCGGGCTGAGGCTCGCGGCCTCGGCCAGTTCTTCCACGGTGAGGGGATTGCGCAGGTTTTCCTTGGCGTAGGTCAGCGCGCGGCGGACGCGATCGGAGCGCGGCTCCAGCTCCAGCAGGGTCGAGAACTGCGCCTGCCCGCCGGGCCGGCGATGGTAGACCACCAGCTTGCGGGCGATGGCGCGGGCGAGCGCGGCGTCGTGGTCGTCCTCCACCAATGCGAGGGCGAGATCGATGCCCGCGCTCATGCCGGCCGAGGTCCAGATGTTGCCGTCGCGGATGAAGATGCGGTCGTCGTCCACCCGGATGGCGGGGAAGCGCTCCTGTAGCGCCCGCGCGTGCGCCCAGTGGGTGGTGGCCGCCCTACCATCCAGCAGGCCGGCCTCGGCGAGGCGGAAGGCGCCGGTGCAGATGCCGGCCACGCGGCGCGATTGCGCGCCCGCTTCGGCGATGTAGGCGCGCAGCCGCTCGGGCGTCGGGGTGGGCACCAGTTCGCCCAGCACCACGAGCGTATCGGGAAATGGACCGAGCGGCTGCGTGGTGACCGAGACCCCGAGCGAGGAGGACACGCCGCCGCCCCTCTCCGACATGAGCGTGAGCGAATAGGCCGGCCGCTCCAGCACGGTGTTGGCGAACTCGAAGGCCGACACGGCGGCCAGCCCCATGACCTGGAACCCGTCCTCGACGATGAAGCCGATGTGCCGCATGCCCTGCTCCCACGTCCCGTTTCGCCGCTTAAGGCAATCTGGGACATGGAGACCCGAATGCAAGCGGCCCTGCCCGGCCGGTCGGACCAAACGGGGCAGATGACCGGAATCGCCGCGTTTTCGTCCGTCTCCTCCGGGCTCAGGCCCCGAGCTTCGTCTTCGCCAGGGCAAGGTTCGGATGCGGCGGCGGAGGCTGGACGAGGTGTCAGAGCGGGTATATACACGCATTCATGGACACCCCCTGCCACTGCGCCCGCCTGCGCCGGGCGACGCGCCGTATCAGCGCCATCTACGACGAAGGCTTCGCGCCGCTCGGCATCAACGTGGCGCAGTATTCGCTGCTGCGTTCCGTCCGCGACAAGGGCGAGGTCAGCATGACCGAGCTGGGCCGGATGCTGGAACTGGACCGCTCCACGGTGGGCCGCAACGTGCGGGTGCTGTCCAAGCACGGACTGGTGGAGATGCGGCGCGGCAAGGACGACCAGCGCGAGGCCTGCATCGCCCTCACCCCACAGGGCACCGAACTCCTCAAGACCGCCGCCGAGGCCTGGCGCCGGAGCCAGAAGACGATCGAGGACCGGCTGGGCAAGGACCGGCTCGAACAGCTGCGCGATCTCCTCGCCGCCCTCTGAGGCGAAGGGGTCGCCCAGTTTCTCCGCGCTTTATACGGGTATGTACCCACGTCTCGTTGATCGCCCGGCCCTGCCGGTCGCCTGAAATCCCGCGATGCCGGCCGGCCCGCGCATCGTCCATTGGAGGAGGTCGTCATGACCACGGACATCGTCATCGCCCATCCCGTGCGCACCGCCATCGGCGCCTACAACGGCACGCTGAAGGGCACGCCGGCCACCGAACTGGGCGCCGTCGCCGTGCGTGAGACCGTGCGCCGCTCCGGGCTCGATCCCGCATCCATTGGCACGGTGGTGATGGGCAACGTCATCCAGGCCGGCAACCGCATGAACCCCGCACGGCAGGCGGCGATCCATGGTGGCCTGCCGGTGGAGGTGCCCGCCATGACGGTCAACCGCGTCTGCGGCTCCGGCGCGCAGGCTGTCGTCACCGCGGCGCTGGAGATCGCCGCGGGCGTGCATGAGGTCGCCATCGCTGGCGGCATGGAGAACATGGACCGCGCACCCTATCTGATGGACGGCGGGCGCTGGGGCTATCGCATGGGTCCGGCGCAGATCCTCGACAGCATGCTCACGGACGGGCTCGACGACGCCTTCTCCGGCAAGCATTCCGGCTGGCATACGGAAGATCTGGTCGAAAAGCTCCAGATCACCCGCACCGATCAGGACGCCTTCGCCGCCCGTTCGCAGCAGCGCTTTTCAGCCGCGCAGAAGGACGGGCGGTTCGCCGAGGAGATCGTCGCGGTGGAGGTGAAGGGCCGCAAGGGCACGGAATCCTTCTCCACGGACGAGGCGCCCCGCCCCGACACCACATTGGAGACGCTGGCGAAGCTGCGCCCGGCCTTTCGCCCCGAGGGCACCATCACCGCCGGCAACGCGCCGGGTCTCAACAGCGCGGCCTCCGCCATGATCGTCGCCGAGCGCGGCTTCGCGGAGGCGAAGGGCATCGCGCCGCTCGGCCGGCTGGCGGGCTATGGCGTCGCCGGGGTCGAGCCGGGCCTGTTCGGTCTCGGTCCCGTGCCCGCCGTGCGCAAGGCGCTGGCGCGCGCCGGCTGGTCCCTCGGCGACATCGAGCGCATCGAGATCAACGAGGCGTTCGCCGCCGTGCCCATCGCCGTCGCGCGCGAGCTGGGCCTGCCCGAGGACATGGTGAACGTGGAGGGCGGCGCGGTGGCGCATGGCCATCCCATCGGCGCCACCGGGGCCATCCTCATCACCCGCCTGCTCCATGCCATGCGGCGGGACGGGCTGAAGCGCGGCGTCGTCACCCTCTGCATCGGCGGCGGACAGGGCATCGCCCTCGCCCTCGAAGCGCTCTGAGGCCAGCCATGTACCGCGCCCCGACAGACGAAGCGGCACCCGCCGTGCAAGACCCCGAGCCCCCGGCCGCCGATGCCAGAACCCGGCGGCTGGTGGAAGCGCCCATCGTGCCGCTTCTGATCAAGCTGGCGTGGCCCAACGTGCTCATCATGCTGGCGCAGGCCTCGGCCGGGCTCATCGAGACCTTCTTCGTGGCCAAGCTCGGCACGGCGGCGCTGGCGGCCATGGCGCTGGTGTTTCCCGCGGTCATGCTGATGACCACCCTGTCGGCCGGCGCCCTGGGCGGCAGCATCTCTTCCGCCGTGGCACGGGCGCTCGGCTCCGGGCGGCAGGCGGCGGCGGATGCGCTGGTGCTGCACGCGCTGGCCGTGAGCCTCGCCTTCGGGTTCGCCTTCGCCGCGCTGTTCCTGCTGTTCGGCCGGCAGATCTACGGCGCCATGGGCGGTTCGGGGCCGGAGCTTGAGGCGGCGCTCATCTATTCCAACATCGTCTTCCTCGGCACGCCGCTGACCTGGGCCATGAACGGGCTCGCCAGCGCGGTGCGCGGCACCGGCAACATGCTGCTACCGGCCTTTGTCATCTGCGTCGGCGTCGCGCTGCTCGTCCCGGTCTCGCCGCTGCTGATCTTCGGGTTCGGCGCCATCCCCGGCTTCGGCATCGCCGGCGGCGGGCTGGCGCTGATCGCCTATTACCTCGGCGGAACGCTGGTGCTGGCCGCCTACATCCTGTCCGGGCGCAACCCGGCCCGCTTCCGCTGGGTGCGGCTCGACTGGCGGGTGATCGGATCGGTCATGCGGGTCGGCGCGCTGTCGTCGCTGCAGTCGATCCAGACCAACGTCATCGTCGGTGGCGCGACGGCCCTCGTCGCCTTGCAGGGCGGCGTCGATGCGGTCGCCGGCTTCGGCACGGGCGTGCGGCTGGAGTATCTGCTCATCCCGCTCATCTTCGGCATCGGCGCGCCGATGGTGGCGCTGGTGGGAACCAATCTCGGCGCCGGCCGCGGCGATCGCGCGCTCCATATTGCGCTGGCCGGCGCTGGCCTTGCCTTCGTGGTGACGGAGACCGTGGGGCTCGCCGCCGCATTCTTCCCGGAGGCGTGGCTGTCCCTGTTCAGCGCCGAACCGGCCATGGTCGCCACCGGCAGCGCCTATCTGCGCATCGTCGGGCCGTTCTACGGCTTCTTCGGCATCGGGCTCGCGCTCTATTTCGCGGCGCAGGGCACGGGGCGGCTGTTCTGGCCGGTGGTGGCCGGCTTCCTGCGCGTCGCCATCGCCCTCGGCGGCGGGCTGATCGCCCTGCGGCTCACCGGCTCCATCGAGGCACTGTTTGCCGCCCTCTCCGTGGCGCTAATCGTCTACGCCGCAACCGTCCTGACGGCGGTGAAGACGGGGGCGTGGCTCCGGTAGGGGCTTGCCCCTCACCGCACCGTCCGAACCGTCGCCCGCGCAGAGGAGGCCGCGAGACGGCCGCGATCCGCCAGGAGCCCGCTTGAACAGTGAGCCAGCCTGACTAGGGGCGGGCCGATGCCGCCTGCCGTGGCGGCGCGGATCATCGCCACCCTCGCGTCGGGTGACGGCGGTCAGCCCTCCCCGCCCCAGACCTTTCCCCACTGCCCCGCGCCCGTCTTGTCCAGATGCGCCGCGCGCTCCTCTCCCGGAAGGGAAGGTCTCCGCGCGCGATCCAGCCCGTCCACCCCCTGAACGGCTCCCCCGTCCGGGCCGACGGCGCGCGGCCGCCGCACCCTGAAACCTCTCGCGTTTGGCTATTTTGGTTGGACCAAAATATTCGATTACAATTCCATTTGACTTCCATTTCTGAATTAGGCAGTACCAATTCAAACTATCGGCAATTTTGGTAGTACCAAATAACAAGAGGGGGATAACGTGGGGGCCTGGAACCAGATTTATGACCCGATGGGGAACATGTGGCTGTCGAGCCTCGGCGCCGCGATCCCGATCATCTTCTTTTTCGTCGCCCTGACCCGGCTCAAGCTGAAAGGTTATGTGGCGGGAACCATCACGGTTCTTCTTGCGCTCGGCGTGGCGATCCTGCTCTACGGCATGCCGGTGCAGATGGCCCTGGCCGCTGGCGTATTCGGTTTCTTCTACGGATTGTGGCCGATCGCGTGGATCATCATCGGCGCGGTCTTTCTCTACAAGATTTCCGTTGAGACAGGCCAGTTCGAGATCATCCGGCGCTCCATCCTCTCCGTTACGGAAGACCAGCGCCTGCAACTGCTCCTCGTGGGCTTCGCCTTCGGTGCCTTCCTTGAAGGTGCGGCGGGCTTCGGGGCGCCGGTGGCCATCACCGCCGCCCTGCTCGTGGGCCTCGGCTTCAGGCCGCTCTATGCCGCCGGCCTCTGCCTGATCGCCAATACAGCGCCGGTCGCCTTCGGTGCCATGGGCATCCCGATCATCGTCGCCGGGCAGGTCACGGGGCTCGACCCCTTCCACATCGGCCAGATGGCCGGCCGCCAGCTTCCCTTCCTCTCGGTGCTGGTGCCGTTCTGGCTCATCCTCATCATGGACGGCACACGCGGCGTGCGTGAGACGTGGCCCGCGATCCTCGTCGCCGGCGGCTCCTTCGCCACCGTGCAGTTCCTCACCGCCAACTTCGTCGGTCCGGAGCTGCCCGACATCACCGCCGCGCTCGCCACCCTCATCACCCTGCCGCTGTTCCTGCGCTTCTGGCAGCCCCGCCGCATCTTCCGCTTCGAGACGGAAGCGAAAAGCAAGGGCGGGCTGGATCACGGCGCCGCGCCGGCACCCGTCGCCGCCATCGAGCCGGTCGTGACCTACACCGCCGGCCAGATCGCCCGCGCCTGGTCGCCGTTCCTGATCCTCACGGTGTTCGTGACCATCTGGAGCATCCCGCCCTTCAAGGCCCTGTTCGCTGCGGGCGGCGCCCTGGACGCGATGGTCGCCCATGTCAGCGTGCCGTTCCTGCACAACATGGTGGTCAAGCTGCCGCCCATCGTCACCGCCGCGAAGCCGTTTGCCGCCGACTACAAGTTCGACTGGCTCTCGGCCACCGGCACGGCGATCTTCCTGTCCGCCATCGTGTCGGTCGTCTTCCTCGGCATGAAGCCGTCGCGGGCGGTGGCGACCTTCGCCTCGACCATCAAGGGCCTGCTGATCCCGATCTACTCCATCGGCATGGTGCTGGCCTTCGCCTTCATCGCCAACTATTCGGGGCTGTCCTCCACCCTCGGCCTCGCGCTGTCGGAGACCGGGCCGAGCTTCACCTTCTTCTCGCCCTTCCTCGGCTGGCTGGGCGTGTTCCTCACCGGCTCGGACACCTCGGCCAACGCGCTGTTCGCCTCGCTACAGGCCACCACCGCGCACCAGATCGGGGTGAGCGACGTGCTCCTCGTGGCGGTCAACACCACGGGCGGCGTCACCGGCAAGATGATCTCGCCCCAGTCCATCGCCATCGCCTGCGCGGCGGCCGGGCTGATCGGCCGGGAGTCGAACCTGTTCCGCTTCACCGTCAAGCACAGCCTCGCGCTGGCGGCCATCGTCGGCATCATGACCACCATTCAGGCCTACCTGACACCGTGGATGATCCCCTAGGCCGCGAGGAGCGGAAGACTTCGACTGCCTGGGCCATCGTCCCGGTGCCCCGCAGCACCGGGACGATGCGCGTTGCGGGCTGGAAGTCCGTGCGGCGGTCCGACATAGTGGGCGCGATCGTAGCCGGCTGGTCCGGCCCGATCCTCATCTGATCGGACCAAGGCAGGCTTTCACCGATGGCGTCGGCCCCCTCCCCTTCCTCTGCGCAGCGCGTGGCCGACCGGGTCGAACTCGCCATCGAGGCGCTGATCGAGGCGCGCGGCCTTGGCGTGGGCGACCGGCTTCCCTCCGAGCGCGCCCTCTCCGAAATGCTGGGCGCCTCGCGCAACACCCTGCGCGAAGCCCTGATGCGCCTTGGCGCGCGCGGGCGCATCACCATCCGCAAGGGCGGCAACATCATCGCCGAGCCGGCTGAGGCGCGCTGGACGGCCGCCGCCATCGCCGATCCGCTGGCCTCGGTGGTGGCCGGCAATCCGGGCTTCGGCCATGACGTTCTGGAAGTGCGCCGGGGGCTGGAGGGGCAAGCCGCCTACCACGCCGCGCTCCGGGCGACGCCGGACGATCTCGACGCCATCCGGCGCTGCATGGACCAGCTCGCGGCCAATCACGAGAAGGGCGACGCGGTGGCCGAGGCCCATGCGGACGCCGCCTTCCACCTCGCCATTGCCGACGCCTCGCACAACGCGGTGCTGCGCTCGGTCATGTCGAGCATGTTCGGGCTGCTCCAGAGCAGCATCTCCGAGAGCCTCGACAAGCTCTATATCGTGCCCCGCACGTATGAGCGGCTCTCTGCCCAGCACCAGACGCTGATGGACACCATCGCCGCCGGCGAAGCCGACGCCGCCCGCCGGGCCTCCGACGACCATCTCGCCTTCGTCGCCCAGACTATCCGCACCATCGACGAGGAGCGCGCCCGCCGCGAACGCGCCGACACCCTGCGCCGGACGGCAGGGATCTAGCGGCCGAACACGTCGCGCGCCGTGGCCACCAGCGCGTGCGCGTCCGCCGCGATCGCTTCCACCGCCTTGCCCGGCTTGAACAGCGCTGAGCCGATGCCGAAGCCTTCGGCCCCGGCTGCGCGGTAGGCGGCCATGTTGGTGGTGTCGATGCCGCCGACGGGCAGAAGAGGGATGTCGGTGAGCACCGCGCGCCACGCCTTCACGAGGTGGGGCGGGATGCCTTCCGCCGGAAACAGCTTCAGCGCGTCGGCCCCGGCGGCGCGGGCGGCGAAGGCTTCGGTGGGGGTGGCGACGCCGGGCGTGCAGACCAGGCCGGCGGCCTTGGCGGCGCGGATCACGGCGAGGTCGGCATGGGGCATCACGATGAGCCGGCCACCCGCCGCCCTCACCGCGTCCACGTCCTGCGGCGTCAGCACCGTGCCGGCGCCGATCAGTGCGCGGTCGCCGAAGGCATCGGCGAGGATGCGGATGGACTCCAGCGGCTGCGGCGAATTGAGAGGCACCTCGATGATGGTGAAGCCCGCCCCCACCAGCGCCGCGCCGATGTCCAGCGCCTCGTCCGGCTTCAGCCCGCGCAGGATGGCGACGAGGGGGCAGGCGGCAAGGGCATCCTTGAAAGCGGGCATGGATCGCACTCCTGAAATCAGATGAAGCCGGCCGCTTTGGCCACCGCGTGCTGTCCGGCCGGGCCGCAGCCCTCCGGCGCGCAAGCGTGGGGCAGGCCGAGAAGGGTCGCGGCTTCGGCATAGCGCGCGGAAAGGGCGGGGTTTGCCACCAGTGTGAACGGCTCGCCGGCCGAGGCATCGCGCAGTTCAGCACCGATGAGAAGGCCGGAGAGCATGTCCGCGCTGTCCGCCCCTTCGAGCCGCCCGGTGAGGCCCAGCGCGCGCAGCGAGAACAGCCGGCCGAGCAGGGCCCCCGGCCCTTCGAGTTCCGCCGCCGCGTCCACACCCCGGCGGAAGCCTTCGGTGGAAAAGGCCCCCTCCTCCATCATGCGGCCGAGGATGGTATGGCCCCGGAGCGCGGCGAACACCTCGCCCGTCATGTAGGTGGCGAAGGTGGTGATGCGGCCCGCCTCCACCCGCACCCATTTCGAATGCGTACCGGGCAGCACGAACAGACCGTCCGCGACGCCGAGGCGTGCGAGGGCGCCGAGCACTTCAACCTCCTCACCGCGGATCACGTCCGGCGTTGTCTCGTCATCCTTCAGCACGCCGGGCACGATGGCGATGCGGCCGAAGCCGGGCTGAGCCGGCACCGCGGCGAGCGCGGCGGCGAGGTCCGGCAGGCCGGCGGGACAGCGCGCATAGGGCGCTTCCACCCAGCCCTGCCGGCTGCCCACCATGCCGGAGAGCAGCACCGGCAGCGGGCCGTGGTCGCGCGCCCACTCGCCGGCGATGGCCGCGAGCACATCGGGAAAGCTCAAGCCGCCCAACGCCATGATGCCCTGCCCGCTCGCCCGGCTGGCAAGCACCTGTCCGTCCGCCGCCATGAGATAGGCGCGGAGCGAGGAGGTGCCCCAGTCGCAGGTGATGAGCGCGGGTGTCATCTGGCGTCAGTGATGCAGGATCTGGCCGAGGAAGGTGCGCGTGCGCTCGCTCTTCGGGTTGGCGAAGAAGGTGGCGGGCGGCCCCTCCTCCACGATCTCGCCCTTGTCCATGAAGATCACCCGGTCGGCCACCTGCCGCGCGAAGCCCATCTCGTGGGTCACGCAGATCATGGTCATGCCGTCCTGGGCCAGCGAAATCATGGTGTCCAGCACCTCCTTCACCATCTCGGGGTCGAGGGCGGAGGTGGGCTCGTCGAACAGCATCACCTTGGGCGCCATGCACAAAGCGCGGGCGATGGCCACGCGCTGCTGCTGGCCGCCGGAGAGCTGGCCGGGATATTTGTTCGCCTGCTCCGGAATGCGCACGCGCTCCAGATATTTCATGGCGATGGCCTCGGCCTCCTTGGGCGCGAGGCCGCGCACCTTGCGCGGCGCCAGCGTGCAGTTCTGCAGCACGGTGAGGTGCGGAAACAGGTTGAAGCTCTGGAACACCATGCCCACCTCGGCGCGCACCTTGTCGAGCCCGCGCGAGGATTTGCCGACCTGCGTCCCGTCCACCACGATCTCGCCGCCCTGGTGATGCTCCAGCGCGTTGATGCAGCGGATGAGCGTGGACTTGCCGGAGCCGGATGGCCCGCAGATGACGATGCGCTCGCCCTGGTGCACGTCGAGGTTCACGGCCTTCAGCGCGTGGTAGGTGCCATAATATTTCTCCACGCCCGCCATGCGGATCATGACGGGGCGCGCGTCGCCGGCGGGCGTGCTGTCAGCAGGGGCGGGAGTGAGCATGGCTAGGCCCTTCTCGTGTCTGTCGATGTCCGCTTCGGACGCCGGTCTTATATGTGCTGTCATGCCTCGGCTTGTCCGGGGCATCCACGGCCCCGCCTGTCGGGTGGCCGAAGTCCCGAAAGCCAGCCCGGCCGCAGGGTGGATCCCCCGGACAAGCCGGGGGATGACGGTTGCGTAGGCCGGGGATGACGACGGCTGAGGACGTTCAGAACGTCGGCATCGTCGGCAGCGGCACCTTGAACCACTTCTGGTTGATGGCGTCGAGCTCGCCATTGTTCTTCACGAAGTAGAGGAAGGTGTTGATCCACTGCAGGAAATCGGTGGAGCCCCGGCGCACGGTGATGCCGTTGTACTGGCTGCGCAGGGTGATCTTCTTCTCGATGCCCATGTCCGGGTTCGCCTCGGCGAGCTGGGTGCCGACGAGGTTGTTGGCGCCGAGCAGGTCCACCTGGCCGGAGAGGAAGGCCTGGGCGGCGGTGGCATCGTCGTCGAAGCGCATGATGGTGGCGCCCTTGGGCACGGCGGCGGTGAGCGCCGTATCCTGGGTGGAGGCGCGGGCCACCGCGATCTTCTTGCCCACCGTCTGGTCCATGCTCTTGATCTCGGTCTTCTTGGGACCGATCAGCTGGATCTCGATGGTGGAATAGGGGATGGAGAACATCACCTGCTTGGCGCGCTCGGGCGTGATGCCGAACACCGCCACCAGCACGTCCACCTTGTTGGTGAGCAGGTACGGGATGCGGTTCGGGCCGGTCACGGGCACCAGCTCCACCTCGACGCCGAGATACTTGCCCATGAGGCGGGCGACGTCGGCGTCATAGCCTTCCGGCTTGCCCTGGGTGTCGAGCAGGCCGAAGGGGGCCACGTCCACCAGCATGCCGACGGTGAGCTTCTTCTTCGACAGGATGTCGTCGATGCTCTGCGCCGAGGCGCCGTGGGAGAGGCCGGTGGCGGCGAGCGCCGCGAGGCCCAGCGCCGCGACGGCGCCGCGCGCGCTCTTCAGGATGGTGCCGAAAGTCATCGTCTCTTCCTCCATCTGCGCCGCATGCGGGGCGGCCTTGGTCTTGAGGGTCAACCTGAACCGTCACCGCGACACGGTGCCGAAACGCTTTTCGAGGTGGCGGGCATAAAGCGAGAGCGGCCAGCACAGCGCGAAGTAGATGGCCGCGACGATTCCGAACACGAGGAACGGCCGGAAGGTCGCGTTGTTCACGATCTGCCCGGCGCGGGTCAGCTCCACGAAGCCGATGATGGAGGCGAGCGACGTGCTCTTCACCAGCATCACCAGGAAGCCGACAGTGGGGGCCACCGCGATCTTCGCTGCCTGCGGCAGGATGATCTCGCGCATCCGCGTCACATAATGCAGGCCGAGCGCGGTGGAGGCCTCCCACTGGCCCTTCGGGATGGCCTGGATGCAGCCGCGCCAGATCTCGCCGAGGAAGGCGGCGGCATTCAGCGTGAGGCCGATGGCGGCGGCGGCCAGCGGGTCTACCGAGGCGCCGACCATGGTGGCGCCGAAGAACACGAGGAACAGCTGCATCAGCAGCGGCGTGCCCTGGAAGACGAGGATATAGGCCCCGGCCGTCGCCCTGAGCCATTGCCACGGCGCGGTGCGCGCCAGCGCCACGATGAGCCCCAATGCCGCCCCGCCCGCGAAGGCGATGGCGGAGAGCAGCAGCGTCCAGCGCACGGCGGAGAGGAGGAAGAAGAATTCGGCGGAGGTGAACTGGCGGATCATGTCGCTCCCCTCCTCAGCGTGCGGCGTCAGTGCGCGCGAACACCGCGCGGTAGATGAGCGCGAACGCGCCGGCGAACATCAGCGACATGGCGAAATACATGCCCGTCACCACGATGTAGATCTCGAACGAGCGGAAGGTCTGCGATTGCAGGTTGTTCGCCACCGCCGTCAATTCCTCGGCCGAGATGGCGGAGACGACCGAGGAGGTCAGCATCAAAAGGATGAACTGGCTGGTGAGGGAGGGGTAGATCGCCTTCAGCGCCGGGAACAGCACCACATAGAGGAAGATCTGAAGGCGCTTGAGGCCCAGCGCCAGCCCGGCCTCGATCTGCCCCTTGTGGATGGTCTCGATGCCGGCGCGCACGATCTCGGTGCAATAGGCGCCGGCGTTGATGACCATAGCCAGCAGCGCCGCCTCGTTGGCGTCGAGCCGGATGCCGGCACGCGGCAGGCCGAAGAAGATGATGAAGATCTGCACCAGGAAGGGCGTGTTGCGGATGACTTCCACATAGACATCCACCAGCCAGCGCACCGGGCGCGGCCCCTGCGTCTTGCCCAGCGCGCAGAGCACCGCCACGGCGAGCCCGAGCAGCATGGCGAGGCCCGAGAGGCGGATCGTCAGCCACGCGCCGAGCAGCAGCTCGGGCCAGGCATTGAAAACGTCTCCGAACTGGAAGACGTAGTTCATCTTGCGCCTCCTGTCGGGCGATGGGCGGGCGTGCGGCGGACGGCGGGTGTATCGGCAGCTTTCCCCGCGCCGCACGACTGGCGGATGACGAGGCGCGGCGGCACGATGATTTCTTCCCGCGGGCGCTCGGGATGGGCGATGCGGCGCAGCAGCAGCCGCGCGGCCTCGCGCCCGACCACGCGGGGATCGGTGGTGAAGGTGGTGAGCGCGGGGCGGTGCAGGCCCGCCTCGTCCACGTCGTCGCAGCCCACCACGGCCACGTCTCGGCCCGGCACGAGACCGTGCTCGTCGAGGGCGAGCATGACGCCGAAGGCCACCACGTCGTTGTAGCAGACGATGGCCGAGGGGATGTCGCCCTTGGCCAGAAGTTCACGGGCCAGGAACTCGCGCGCGGCGGCATAGCCGGAGGAGCGGTCGATCACCGCGCAGGGCACCACCGGCCCGCTCTTCAGCTTGTGGCGGCGCAGGGCGCGGTGGAAGCCGGCCATGCGCTCGGTGAGGGGCGCGATGCGGCGCACGCCGCCGATGAAGGCGATGTTGCGATGCCCGAGCGCAATCAGGTGCTCGGTGATGAGCTCCATGCCGGCGCCGTAGTCCGGGCCGACATAATCGGCGGGAAAGCCTTCCACGCGGCGCTGCGCGAGGACACAGGGCATGCGCGCGCAGGCCCCCTCCTCCAGCGCATCGGCGCGGGTGTTCTCCGATGCGACCACCACCAGCCCGTCCACGCCGTGCTCCTGCATCCGCAGCAGCACCTCGCGCTGGCGGGTGGCATCTTCCGCGGCGTTGCCGATGAAGGCCATATAGCCTTCGGTGCCGAGCACCTCGTCGATGCCGGCGGTGAACTGCGCGAAGTTGGGGGTGATGATCTCGCACAGCACGAGCCCCACGGTGCGCGAGGCGCCCGAGCGCAAATTGGCGGCGCTGCGATTGTAGACATAGCCGAGGCCGGCCATGGCCTCCTCGACCTTGGCGCGGGTTTCCGCCTTCACCAGCGGGCTTTTGCGCAGGACGAGGGAGACGGTGGCGCGGGAGACGCCGGCATGGACCGCCACATCCTTCAGCCGCACGCGCAGGCCACCGGCGAGCGGCGCCTCTTCCGGCAGATCGGCCGGCTCGGCAGCATCGCGGGCGGCCGGCAAGCGGCGGCCCTGTGGCCCCTTGGCACCCTCCACGCGCAGCCTCCTCGCCGGTAACGAGTTCTTAACGAACTTCTCGACGGCCCATGTCTAGGAGACTGCGCAGGGTGCGGTCAACGAAAATTTAGATCGATCTAAATGCTGCGCCGCAATGCTCGCGGCCGGCGCGCCGAAGCGTTGCGGGCGGGTCAGGCGATGGCGATGACTTCCACCTCGCGCCCGGCCACCAGCGCCACATCGCCCACGGCCTTGCCCATCACGGCAGCAGCGAGCGGCGAGACGTAGGACACGGAGCCCTTGGCCGGATCGGCCTCATCCTCGCCGACGATACGGAAGGTCTGGCGGCGGCCGTCCTCGCGGTCGAGGGTCACGGTGGTGCCGAACTGGACGGTCTCGGGATTGGGAGGAGTCTCGATGAGCTGGGCGGTGGCCCGGCGGGCGCCGTAATAGCGCAGGTCGCGGGTGGCGCGGGCCATGGCCATGCGGTCGGCCTGCACGTCGCCCATCTGCGCCTCGGAATAGGCGGCGCGCGCCTCCGCCAGCGCCGCGTCGAGCGCGGCAAGGCCGCTCGCCGTCACAAGGTTCGGATGCGGCGAGATGGGCCGGTCCGGCAGGTCGGCGGCGGTGGCTTCGAGGTCGGTCTCACGCGTGAAGGCAACGGACATTCAAAAGCAAATCCCGGAGCTTGAGGCATCGTCCCCCAAAGTCAGGAGGACCATTGACCTAAGCATCCGGGACCAGGCTTGCAACCGGCCGCCGTCGCAGGCAGCCGGCGGTGCCACTCACTTGAGCTGGGATTCGACCTTCGCGATGGCGGCGAGCGCGCAGGCCTCGTCGAGGTTGCCGCCGGGGGCGCCGCCGATGCCGACCGCGCCGATGGTCTCGTTGCCCACCTTCACCGGCACGCCTCCACCCAGCACCAGAAAGCCGTCGATGGCCACGAGCTGCGCAGAGGCGGGGTTCTTCTGCACGTTCTCGACGATCACCGTGGTCGGGGTGCGGGTGGAGGCGGAGGTGAAGGCCTTGCGGCGCGCCGCCTCGACCGTGTGCGGGCCGGCATTGTCGGCGCGGGCGAAGGCCCTCAGGACGCCGGCGCGATCCACCACCGCCACCGACACGTTGTAGCCCTGCGCCGCGCAGGCCGCGACACCCTCGCGGGCAATGTCGAGGGCGATCGCCAGCGGCATGTTCCGCTCCTGCAGCGCCTGGGCCGCGACGGGGCCGGCGAGCGTGGCGAAGGTGGCGGAGGCAGCGGCGGCGAGGAGGAGGCGTTTCATCATCGGCCCTTTCTTGGCGGCCGCGCGAGCGACCGGAGATTTTTCCGCGCCGGGCGGTGGCGCTGAGCCTCTCTAGGCCGGGAGAGCCGCGCGCTGAATCCGTCACCTCACCGGGCGGGATCGGTAGAACTACCTAGGACGCGGGCGTTGAGGGTCATCCGCACGAGATCCGCCACGGAGGAGGTGCCGAGCTTTTCGGCGATGTTCGCCCGATGGGCGTCGATGGTGCGCGGGGAAACGCTGAGCGCGGCAGCGACTTCCTTGGTCGCCCAGCCGCGGCACACCATGTCCAGCACCTCGCGCTCGCGCTCGGTGAGGCTGGCGAGGAGGGAAGCCGCCTCGCGCCGCTCCATGAGGGCGTCGAGTGCGCGGGCGGCGGTGCCGAGGGCATCGAGCAGCACCTGCTCGTCCACCGGCTTGGTCAGGAAGTCCACCATCCCGGCGCGGAAGGCCCGGCGGCAGGCGTTCACGTCGCCATGGCCGGTAATCATCACCGCCGGCCAGTCGATGCCCCGCGCGGCCAGCTTCTCCTTGAGCTGGATGCCGGAGATCATGGGCATCCTCAGGTCGAGCAGGAGGCAGCCGGGGCGCTCCGGGTCCACATGGGCGAGGAAGGTCTCGGGATCGGCGAAGGCTTCCACCGTCATGCCGTAGGTGGAGAGCAGCAGCGTGAGGGCCTGCCGCACGGCGGCATCGTCATCGACGAGATAGATGCGGGGAGCGCTCACTGCGCCGCCAGCCGGCGTTCGGCCAAAGCGGGAAGGCTGATGAGGAAGGATGCCCCCTCCCCCGGCCGCGCCTCGGCCTCGATGGTGCCGCTCGCCCGCTCCACCAGCGTGGCGCACAGGGAGAGGCCCAGCCCCATGCCCTCGCTCTTGGTGGTGAAGAAAGGCTCGAACAACCGGGGCAGCACCTCCGCCGAAATGCCCTTGCCGGTATCGCTGACGCGGATCGCCACCGTCTCGCCGGCATCGAAGGTGCGGATCAGGATGCGCTTGTCCGATCCGTCACGCTCCTCGAGGCTGTCCGCCGCGTTGCGGATGAGATTGTGCAGCACCTGCTCCAGCTCCACCGGGTCCGCGTTGGCCAGCGGCATGGGGCGTTCCAGGTCCAGTTCCAGCGTGATGCCGCGGCGGGCGAGATCGGCGCGGGCGAGGGTCGCGGCGTCGTCCACCACGTCGCTGATGTCCACCGCCGTGCGCTCGCTGGCCCGGCGGGCGATGTAGTCGCGCATCCGCCGGAGGATCTCACCGGCCCGGCGCGCCTCCCGCACATTGGCGTCGAGCGCCTCGGAGAGACGCACGGGGTCGCCCTCTGGACCGGACAGGCGCAGCGCCGCCTGGCTCTGGCTCAACAGGGCGGTCAGCGGCTGGGTGAGCTCGTGGGCGATGCCGGAGGCGAGCTCGCCCAGCGAGTTGACCCGCGCGGCATGGGCGAGCTGCGTCTCGCGCTCCAGCAGGCGGCTGCGCTCCTCCGCCAGCGCGGCGAGCTGCTGGGAATGGCGCGCCTCGTGCCGCTGGATCAGCGTGTACCGCCCGGCGAACAAGGCGAGGAGCGAGAACAGGGCGAAGGCCGCGACCGGCACCGGGGCGACGGCCCTGTAGAAGGAGACCGGCCGCTCGATGCCGAGATTGACCGGCTGGGTGGTGCTGTCCGCCGGGCGGAAGAAGGTGAGCGTCGCGAAGGCGCCGGGCTCGGCCACGGGCGGGCGACCGGTCAGCGCGTACGGCCCAAGGCTCAGGCTGATGCGGTCGCTGGAGAGCCGCTCCTCCGGCGTCAGCAGGCCGTTGGGATCGATCTCCAGGATGATGGCGAGGCGCCTGTCGCTGCCCGCGCGCTTGCCGAGGAAATAGTGCTCGGGGTGATCGGCTTCCACATAATAGCGCGCCTCCCCCGCCCTCTGGCCGAAGACGAGCTGGGCGAACCGGGGCATCACCGTGCCCTCCATCTCGCCCGGCACGGCGACCAGCGTCTCGATGACCTGATCGGGGGTCATCTCCAGCACCCGGATGGACAGGATGCGGCGGTAATAGCGCATGATGCCCGTGGCCACCTGCCGGACCGTCTCGGCCGGCGGCGGATCGCTCGCCTGCACCAGCGCGGCGAGGCTGGTGAGATGGGCGTCGTGTTGGGCGACCCGCTGGGACAGGAGCCGATGCAGGGCGACTCCCTCGGCCTCGACCTCCGCATCGGCACGCGAAAGGTTGCTCCGGATCATCAACATCGCGAAAACCGCGACGAGGCCGATCCAGACCAGAAGGAGAGCAGCGACGGACCTGAACGCGAAGGTACGCCGGATCACTGCTTCGACCTCCCTCCCCCTGGGGGCTGATTTGCCGGCTCGAACTTCAGCCTTCTAGCACCGGTTGAAGGGCGCGGAAATCGACGAGGGGCGTGCGCGCGGAAATTTCAATACGGCCGGTAAGGGGTGCCGCAACGGCACAATCGAGGGCCGCTCAGTGGCGCAGGGTCAGCAGGTCTTCCGGCAGCCCGCGGCAGATGTCGGCCACCTGATGCAGCAATTGCCCCAGCGCCGAGGTCTTGCGCCAGAGCAGCGCGATCTGCCGGCTGGGGCGGGAATCCGAGAAGGCGAGCAGGTGGATATTCTGCGCCGGAGGCACCGGATTGCGCGTCGCGAGCATGGGCAGAAGCGTGATGCCGACGCCCGCCGCCACCATCTGGCGCAGGGTTTCCAGGCTGGTGGCGCGGAACTCGGACTTCTCCCGCGCGCCGGACTGGTGGCACACGTCCAGCGCCTGGTCGCGCAGGCAGTGGCCCTCTTCCAGCAGCATCAGGTTCTGGCCAGCAAGCTCCGCGACCCCCAGCGTGTCCCGCCCGGCGAGGCTGTGACTGCCCGGGACCGCGAGGAGAAACGGCTCCTCGAACAGGAATTCACTGTGGAAATGGCTGTCATGCACCGGCAGCGCGAGGAATGCGGCATCCAGCGTGCCGAGGTTCAGCCGCTGGATGAGGTTGGCGCTTTTCTCCTCGAACAGCAGCAGTTCCAGCTCGGGAAACCGCTGGCGGATCAGCGGCACCACATGGGGAAGCAGGTAGGGGCCGAGGGTGGGGAACACGCCGAGCTTCAGCGCCCCGCCCTCCGCATGGCGGCTGCGGTGGGCCGCCTCCTTGAGCTGCTCCACCTCGGTGAGGATGCGCCGCGCGCGTTCCACTGCGTCGCGGCCGGCGGGGGTGAGCATGGCCTTGCGCGGCGTGCGCTCGATGAGGGCAACGCCCAGCTCCTCCTCCAGCTTGCGGATCTGGGTGGAGAGGGTGGGCTGGCTGACACTGCACAGCTCCGCCGCCCGGCGGAAGCTGCGGGTGTCGGCGAGGGCGAGGAGATATTGCAGCTCGCGCAGGGTCATGGTGTCCGGCCCGCCGCCGGTCTGGTCATGCGGCCCAATCAGGCGGCCCTGACGGCCGCCTCCTTGTCCTCGGCGGGGGCGCTGGTGCGGATCAGGTGATCGAAGGCGGAGAGCGAGGCCTTCGCCCCTTCGCCCAGCGCGATCACGATCTGCTTGTAGGGCACGGTGGTGCAATCGCCGGCCGCGAACACGCCGGGCACCGAGGTCTGGCCATGGGCATCCACGACGATTTCGCCGCGGGGAGAGAGGTTCACCACGCCCTTCAGCCACTCGGTGTTGGGCAGGAGGCCGATCTGCACGAAGATGCCTTCCAGCTCCACCGTGTGGATGTCGCCGGTGTTGCGGTTCTCGTAGGTGAGGCCGCTCACCTTCTGGCCGTCGCCGAGCACCTCGGTGGTGCGGGCGGAGGTGAGGATGGTGACGTTGGCGAGGCTCTTGAGCTTGCGCTGGAGCACATCGTCGGCGCGCAGCTGGCTGTCGAACTCGATCAGCGTGACATGGGAAACGATGCCGGCGAGGTCGATGGCCGCTTCCACGCCGGAATTGCCGCCGCCGATGACCGCCACGCGCTTGCCCTTGAACAGCGGGCCGTCGCAGTGGGGGCAGTAGGCCACGCCCTTGTTGCGATAGGCGTCCTCGCCGGGCACGTTCATCTGCCGCCAGCGGGCGCCGGTGGCGAGGATGACGGTGCGCGAGCGCAGGCTGGCGCCGTTGGCGAACTCCACCTCCACCACGTCCTTGCCCGGAACGAGCTTGACGGCGCGCTGGAGGTTCAGGATCTCCACCTCATACTCGCGCACATGCTGCTCCAGCGCGGCGGCGAGCTTCGGCCCCTCGGTGTAGGGAACGGAGATGAAGTTCTCGATGGCCATGGTGTCCAGCACCTGCCCGCCGAAGCGCTCGGCGGCAACGCCGGTGCGGATGCCCTTGCGGGCGGCATAGATGGCGGCCGTCGCGCCGGCCGGGCCACCGCCCACCACCAGCACGTCGAAGCGGTTCATCTCGCCCATGCGCTTGGCGTCGCGGGCGGCCGCGCCGGTGTCGAGCTTGGCGACGATCTCCTCGATGCCCATGCGGCCCTGTCCGAAGACCTCGCCGTTGAGATAGACGGTGGGCACGCTCATCACCTGCCGCGCGTCCACCTCCGCCTGGAACAGGGCGCCGTCGACGGCCACATGCTTCACCCGCGGGTTCAGCACGGCCATGAGGTTCAGCGCCTGCACCACGTCCGGGCAGTTCTGGCAGGACTGGGAGAAATAGGTCTCGAACACGAAGTCGCCGTCGAGCGCCTTCACCTGCTCGATCACCGCCTCCTCCACCTTGGGTGGATAGCCGCCCACCTGGAGCAGCGCCAGCACGAGGGAGGTGAATTCGTGGCCCATGGGCAGGCCGGCGAAGGTGAGGGAAATGTCGTGACCGGGGCTCGACAGGGAGAAGGACGGCACGCGCGCCCCCGGCTCCTGGTGCTCCCGCACGGTGATCTTGTCGGACAGCTCGGCGATATCGGCCAGAAGCTCGCTCATTTCCTTCGACTTCGGCCCGCCATCCACCGCGGCGGTGATTTCGACGGGGCGGACCACGCGCTCCAGATAGGCCTTGAGCTGGGTCTTCATGGCAGAGTCGAGCATGGCAATCCTCCGGCAGAAAAACACGCCGGATCAATGAGCCGGCGGGGTACAAAAGGGCCACGTCCGCCGCTGGCCAAAGGCCGCGGCGGACGGTCGGGGCGCCTCCCTTTCGGGAGCCGGTGTGGCCTCAAGGCAAACGCCTCAAGGCCGGATCGGGTCGTAAAACCTCAGATCTTGCCGACGAGATCGAGGGAGGGCGCCAGCGTCTTCTCGCCTTCCTGCCACTTGGCAGGGCAGACCTCGCCAGGATGGGAGGCGACGTACTGGGCAGCCTTGATCTTCCGCAACAGGTCGGCGGCGTCACGGCCGATGCCCTCGGCGGTGACTTCCACGGCCTGGATGACGCCGTTCGGGTCCACCACGAAGGTGCCGCGGTCGGCGAGGCCCTGACCTTCGCGCATGACGCCGAAGTTGTTGGTGATCACGCCGGCCGGGTCGCCGAGCATGGTGTACTTCACCTTGCCGATGGTCTCGGAGGAATCGTGCCACGCCTTGTGGGTGAAGTGGGTGTCGGTGGAGACCGAGTAGATCTCGACGCCGAGCTTCTGGAACTCGCCATAATGATCGGCCAGATCGCCCAGCTCGGTCGGGCAGACGAAGGTGAAGTCGGCCGGATAGAAGAAGAAGACGGCCCACTTGCCGGCAAGATCGGTGTCCGAAACCTGGATGAACTTGCCATCCTTGAAAGCCTGCGTCGTGAAAGGCTTGATCTTAGTATTGACGAGCGACATGGCAATTCCTCGATGGGGTGTTTGCGCTACGACGGGCCGAAGCCATCGCAGTGCAACATATGGGGGCGGATGCCATATGTGAAATAGATAAGTTACGCGATATCGATAGTCTCACTCTATCAATCAGACCGCAGGAACCCTGATTTCGCGCGGGAAACAAGAGGTTGGCTGCCGAGGGCCGCACGGCCCGGCTGACGTTGACGCGCTGCGACAGAAGCGCGCATTTTACCATCGGCCCTGAGGGAGCGCGGCCGTGCTCGCGCGGATCGAAAGGCGCGTGCCGAATCCCGCCGTTGGAGGGCGCCTACCGCAGCCGGTCCAGCAGCTTCAGCAGCATGGCGCGCTCGGCGGCATCCAGCGGCGCCAGCGTCTCTTCGGTGATGGCGAAGGCGTTCACGCTGGCGCGGGCAACCGCCTCCTCGCCGGCAGCGGTGAGCACCGCCACCAGCAGCCGGCCGTCCTCGGTGTCCGGGCGAGTCTCCACGAAGCCGCGGCGCACGAGGCGGTCCACCACGCCCTTGATGGTGGCGGCATCCATGGCGGTCAAACGCCCGAGCAGATTCTGCGAGCAGGGGCCGGTCTCGGCCAGCTTCGACAGGGCCGCCCACTGGGTCATGGTCAGGTCGTCGCCGATGCGCGCGGCGAAGATGGCGGCATGGCGCTGGCCCACCTGACGCAGGATGAAGCCCACCTGCTCGTCCAGCACATAGGGCGCGTTCGCCCGCGAGCGGCGCACGGGGCGGCGCACCTGCATGGGGGGTGTGGATTTGGGGGGCGTGGCTTTCGGGGGCGTGGCATCGGCCACCTCGGGCGTTGCCACCTTCCGGGGCGCGCGGGACGTCCGCAGGGCCTTGGGCTCCGACGCCATGGCTCAGACCGCCAGATAGGCGTCGCGGATTTCCGGATTGGCCTCCAGATCCGCGATGGTGCCGGAAAAGCGGATGCGCCCCTTCTCGATGATGTAGGCCCGATCCGAGATCAGCTTGGCGAAATGCAAATTCTGCTCGGAGATGACCACCGAGAGCCCCTCCCCCTTCATGGCGAGGATGGCGTCGGCCATCTGCTCCACGATCTTGGGCGCGAGGCCCTCGGACGGCTCGTCCAGCAGCACGAGGGAGGGGTTGCCCATCAGGGTGCGCCCGATGGTGAGCATCTGCTGCTCGCCGCCGCTCATCTGCCCGCCGGGGCGCTTGCGCATCTCGCCGAGGTTCGGGAACAGCTTGTAGAGCATGTCCGGCGTCCAGGTGGCGACGCCGGGGCGCGGCGCCTGCCGGCCCACCTCGAAATTCTCCTCCACCGTGAGATGGCTGAAGATGCGCCGGTCCTCCGGCACGTAGCCGAGGCCGCGCCGCACGATCTCGTAGGTCGGCAGGCGCGAGACGTCGGCGCCGTCGAACATCACCGTACCCGCACGCTGGGGCACGAGGCCGACGATGGAGCGGAAGGTCGTGCTCTTGCCCGCCCCGTTGCGGCCGAGCAGCGCCACCACCTCACCGGCGCCGATCTCGAGGCCCACGTCGTAGAGGATGTGGGCGGGGCCGTAGTGGCTGTTGAGGTTCGAGACCTGAAGTTTCATGCCGCAGTCCCCTCGCGGTGCCGTGCGTCGTAGAGCAGCCCTTCGCCGAGATAGATGGCGCGGACCTGCGGGTCGCGCCGCACCTCGGCCGGGGTGCCGCGGGCGATGAGCTGGCCGCGGTTGAGCACCATCACCTCGTCGGCGTGCTCGAACACCACGTCCATGTCGTGCTCGGTGAAGAGCACGCCGATGCCCTTGGCGCGGGCGATCTCGGCGGTGAGGCGCATCAGCTCCACCCGCTCGCGCGGCGCCATGCCGGCGGTGGGCTCGTCCATGAGGAGGAGGCGCGGCTCATTGGCCAGCGCCACCGCCAATTCCAAGCGCTTCAGGTCGCCATAGGCCAGCTCGCCGCACGGCCGCTCCGCCTGCGTGGTGAGGCCGACAAGGGCGAGCAGCGCATCCGCCTCCGCCCGGCAGGCCGCGCCGGCGAAGCCGAACACGCGGGAGATGCGCCCGTGGAAGGACAGGAGCGCCACCTGCACGTTCTCGCGCACCGTCATGGAGGCGAAGGTGGCGGTGATCTGGAAGGTGCGGCCGACGCCGAGACGCCACACGGCGCGCGGCGGCAGGCCCTTGATGTCCCGGCCCTCGATCAGCACCGTGCCGGCATCGGGCGGGATCTGGCCGTTCAGCATGTTGAAGCAGGTGCTCTTGCCCGCCCCGTTGGGGCCGATGAGGGCGAGCATCTGCCCCGCTTCCACCGTGAAGGACACGCCCCGCACGGCGTGGACGCCGCCATAGGACTTCATCAGGTCTTTGACTTCGAGCAGCGGGCTCATCACGCGGCCTCCGCTTTGGTGGCGCCAACGGTTGCGCCGTTGCCCTTGCGGGGCCAGCGGTGGCGCAGATCCTCGATGAAGCCCACGACCCCCTTGGGAAACGCGAGCACGATGACGACGATGACGCCGCCCAGCACCAGCTTGGAGAGGTCGGTCTGGCTCATCAGCCAGATGGCCAGCGCCTTGTAGAGCACCGCGCCCACCACCGCGCCGGAGACGGTTTCCACGCCGCCGAGCAGCACCATCACCAGACCGTCCACCGAGGTGGGAATGGCCATGTAGTCGGGGAAGACCGAGCCCTTGAGGAAGGCGAACAGCGCACCCGCGAGCCCGGCGAAGGTGCCGGCGACGATGAAGGCCGCCCATTGCATCCGCTGCCGGTTAAGGCCGATGGCCTCCGAGCGCAGCGCGCTGTCGCGCACCGCCCTCAGCCCATAGCCGAACGGCGAGAACACCAGCATCCTGAGCACGCCGACACCCACAACCGCGATGCCCAGCGCAAGCCAGAAGAAGCCGGCCGGACGCGATGCCCACGTCGCCGGCCAGATGCCGAGCAGGCCGTTGTCGCCGCCGGTCACGTCCACCCATTGGAAGGCGATGGACCAGGCGATCTGCGCGAAGGCCAGCGTCAGCATGGCGAAATAGACGCCCGAGAGCCGCACGCAGAACCAGCCGAACAGCACCGCCCCGGCGAGGCCCAGCAGCGGCCCGACGATGAGCGCCGCCTCCATGGGCGCGCCCATGTATTTCACCAGGAAGGCCGCGCCATAGGCGCCTAGGCCGAAATAGGCGGCGTGGCCGAAGGAGGCGAGGCCGCCCACCGTCATCATGAAGTGCAGGCTGGCCGCGAACAGCACGTAGATGAGGATTTCCGCACCAACCGTCAGGGCATAGTTGCCCAGGAAGAAGGGCAGCGCAGCCACCGCGACCACCACCAGCACCACGCCGGCCCGCTCAACTTGCGTGAACGGCCGCCACGGCCGGATGGTGAGGCCGGCTGCGGCGCGGGGCGCGCTCTCCGGCTTGCCGAACAGGCCCCAGGGCCGCACCACCAGCACCACCGCCATCACCAGGAACACGGTGATGAGCGAGATCTGCGGCAGGATGAGAATGCCGAAGGCGTTCAGCTCCGCGACGATGATGGCCGCCACGAAGGCGCCGAACACCGAGCCGAGGCCGCCGATGACCACCACCACGAACACCTCCACGATGATGGAGAGGTCCATGGCGTGGGTCACGGTGGTGCGCGGGATCTGCAGCGCGCCACCCAGCGCGGCGAGGAAGACGCCCAGCGCGAACACGCCGGTGAACAGCCATTTCTGGTTCACGCCCAGCGCCGCGACCATCTCGCGGTCCTGGGTCGCCGCGCGCACCAGCACGCCCCAGCGGGTCTTGTGGAACAGCAGCCAGAGGATGCCGAGCACCACCGGGCCGAGGGTCATCATGAAGAGATCGTAGGTGGGCACCATGCGGCCGAACAGGCTGATGGCGCCGGTGAAGCCGGGGGCGCGGGGGCCGAGCAGGTCTTCCGGCCCCCAGATGACAACAACGAGGTCCTGCACCATGAGCGTCACGCCGAAGGTGGCGAGGAGCTGGAAGAGTTCGGGCGCCTGATAGATGCGCCGTAGCAGCACCATCTCCATCAGTGCGCCGAGCAAAGCGACGATGATCGCCGCGGCGACGATGGCGCCCCAGAAGCCCAGCGGGCCGGCAAAGCGCGTTGTCAGCGTGTAGGCCACATAGGCGCCCAGCATGTAGAAGGCGCCATGGGCGAAGTTCACGATGCGCGTGACGCCGAAGATGATCGACAGTCCCGACGCCACCAGAAACAGCGACGCGGCGCTGGCGAGCCCACTCAGGGCCTGGACCAGAAGAAATTCCACGGCTTCAGCCTCTCGTTCACCTGCTGGAAGTTTTGATCTTTTTGGGCCGCCCGCCGTCGAGGGCCGGGGCCGGATGCGGGGGCGGCTGACTGGCGCCGCCCGCGCTTTGTTCAAGCATTCGGTACGTCATGCCCGGGCTTGTCCCGGGCATCCACGTCGGGCCGCAGGAATAATCCTGCGAAGGAAATACCCGGCCGGACCACGTGGATGGCCGGAACCCGCATGTTTGCGGGTTCCGTTTTTGAGGGCGGAAGTCGGCAACAGCCGACTTCCGGGACAAGCCCGGCCATGACGGGCGGAAAAATCCGCCTCAGTTCGCCGGGCGCAGCTTCGCGGCTTCGGCCTCGGGCGGCAGGTAGTCGGCGCCGGGACGGAACTGGAAGTTCACCATGATGCCCTGCCCGTCCTTCTGCGAGGTCGTGCCGATATAGGCGCCCATGGTCGACTGGTGGTCGGCCGCCCGGTAGACCACATCGCCGAAGGGGGTGGAGACCTTGAGGTTCTTCATCGCCTTGAGAAGGCCGGCGGTGGAGTAGTCGTCGGTCGCCTTCAGCGCCGCGGCGATGGACTTCACGGTCGAGTAGCCGACGATGGAGCCGAGGCGCGGATAGTCCTTGTGGAGCTGCTGGTAGGCGTCGAGGAAGGCCTGATGCTCGGCGGTCTTGATGCCGTACCAGGGATAGCCGGTCACGATCCAGCCCTCGGGGGTCTCGGTCTTCAGTGGGTCGAGATATTCCGGCTCGCCGGTGAGATAGCTGACCACCACGCGGTTCTTGAAGATGCCGCGGGTGTTGCCCTCACGCACCAGCTTCACGAGATCGCCGGCGAAGGTGGCGTTGAGGATGGCCTCGGGATTGGCGGCGTCGATGGCCTGGAGCACCGGGCCGGCGTCGATCTTGTTCAGCGGCGGCCACTGCTCGGCCACGAACTCCACGTCCGGCTTGCGCTTCTTCAGGAGTTCCTTGAACACCGCGACGAAGGACTGGCCGAACTCGTAGTTGGGGGCGATGGTCGCCCAGCGCTTGGCCGGGAGCTTCGCCGCCTCTTCCGCCAGCATGGCGGCCTGCATGTAGTTCGAGGTGCGCAGGCGGAAGGTGTAGTCGTTGCCCTTGGACCAGACGAGCGCGTCGGTGAGCGGCTCGGCGGCCAAGTACATCACCTGCTTCTGCTTGGCGAAGTCGGCGAGCGCGAGGCCGACATTGGAGAGGAAGCCGCCGGCGATCATCACCACGCCGTCGCGCGAGACCAGCTCGTTGGCGGCGGTGAGCGCATCGGCCGGCTTGCCGCCATCGTCCTTGGAGATGATGACGAGCTTCTTGCCCTTGATGCCGCCGGCATCGTTCACTTCCTTCAGCGCCAGATCCATCCCCTTGCGATAGGGATCGAGGAAGGCGGGCAGCGCCGAATAGGAATTGATTTCGCCTACCTTGATCTCGCCCTGCTGCGCCCGCGCCCCGCCTGCGGCGAGGAGGAGAGCGGCGAGGGATGCCGCGACCAGCTTCTTCATGTCCATTCCCCTTTTATGATGTCCCGTGAACCGTCCGCGCGCGGGGCGTGGCCTATCTCAGCCCGTCCTCGCCTGTGATCTCGTCCTTCTTCAGCCCGCCGACGCGCGGCAGCGGCCGTCCGGAATCCGTGACCGCCACGGCGACCACGATCTCGTTGGCGCGCGGGGCATCCGACACGCTCACGATCATGCCGTCGAAATGGCTGCGCACGAAGGCCGCATCCTTGTGGCCGAGCGGAATGTCCAGCTCCGCCCCAAGGCCACCGCGCCGCTTGGACGAGGGGATGAGCGCCGCGCCCTTGCCCAGCACCGCGCGCACCGGCGCGCCCATCTTGGGGTGCAGGAGGGCGGCGGCGTGCTCCAGCTCGCCATTCTCGCCCACCAGCGCCGCCTTGCCGTAGCTCTCGGCGGAAGGCCCCTCGATGCCGAGGGCCTCCACCGCCTTGTTCGTCAGAAGCCCGCCCAGCTCCTCGCCCATGGCGATGAGGTCGGAGAGGTCTTCCACATAGCGGCCGGCGAACGGATTCTCGATCACCGCGATGGCCGCCGCGCGCCGGGTGGGCGGGGAGACGGGGCGGCCCATCTCGGTCTGCGTCTCCTCGACGATGGTGACGATCTTGCGGATGTTCGCGCTCATCGCAGGCCGTCCTCGCCCTTGATGGCTTCCGCCGCGAGGCCACCGACGCGGGCATGGACGCGCGGGCCGCAGGTCATGACCAGCACGAGGGCGATCTCGTCGGCCTTGGGGGCGTCGGACACGCCCACTTCCATGGCGTCGAAATGCGAGCGCACGTAGGAGGCGTTCACATGGGTCACCGGCACGTCGAGCCGGGTGCCCGGCCCGCCCACCTTCTTGGTGGAGGGCACGATGGCCTTGGCATCGCCCAGCGCCTCGCGCATGGCGTAGCCGCCCGGCACGTGCCAGAGCGCGCCGTGCTCGATCTCGCCGGCGGCGCCGACGATGGCGCCCTTGCCGTAGCCGTCGATGGCCTTGGCGTCGCCGCCGAGGGCCGCCAGCAGTTCCTTGGCCATGGCGGCGCCCAGCGGCTTCAGGTCTTCCATGAAGCCGGCGATGTCTTCCACATAGCGGCCGGCGAAGGGGTTCTCGATCACCGTCACGATGGCGCCGCGCTTGCGCGGGGTGGCGGCGGCGGGGCCGCCCTCGTGGAAGATCTCCTCCAGAATGCGGACCTGCTTGCGGATCTTGACCTCAGGCATGGGCGACGCCTCTTTCTTGTTCTGCGGCAAGGGAAATCGGACGGGATGACAGGGGTGCATCCCCCACCGGACAGGTGGAGACGCTGGCGCCCTGCAGGTGCAGCGCGGCGGCGGTGATGAGGCCGCGCGCCACCAGCGCGCCGGCGCAGGCGAGGCCTTCGGCCAGCGCCTCGTCCCGCTCGGCGGGCGTCAGTTCAGGCACGTGGCGCGTCACCTTGAGCAGGCCAAGGTCACTGTCGGGCAGCACCTCGCGCGCCGGGACGCGGACGATACCGGGATGGCCCGGCAGGTTCACCGCATTGGCGATGACGGTCGCCGCCGCATCCGCCGCCGCCGCGCTGGGCGCGAGCACGGTCACGGCATCGGCGATGCCGAGGGAAAAGCTGCGCCCGCGCCAGCCCGAGGTGGCGATGCCGCGCACCGGGCCATCGGCGGCGATACGGGCGGAGCCCACCACGCGCGGCCGGTCCGGCCGGTCCACGATGCCCGCCACCAGCTCGGCGCCGGGCGAGAGATAGAGCGCGATGTCGCCGCCATTGTTGACGAAGGCGCGGGTGAGGCCCGGCCGCACCATGGCGGCGAGCACTTCCTCCGCCACGGCGCCTGCGACGGCGGCCATGGGGGTGATGAAACCAGCGCGCGCATGGGGCGACACCGCCGCCCACATGCGTCGCGCCACCGGACCCTGAAGGGGGCAGGACCCGGGATAGGCAGGCCGGCGGAGCAGGGAGAGTTCGCCGCACAACGTGTCCAGAAGGCCCGCGAGGCGTTCGGTCGCCGCGCCATAGGCGGCGGCCACCACATCCGCCGGGCCATCGGCCTCGATCACGAGGTCGATGGGGCCGTCGTTCAGATGCAGACGACGCCCGTCCGCCAGCAGCCCCGCCTGCGGCAGGCGCCGCTGCACCGGCATCGCGGGCGTCGCGACGCGGGGCGCTGGAGCGGGGATGTCGACGGGGCGCAGCATCATCTCAGCCCTGCGACCGGGCCGAAAGCGGCCACGGAATATCGGAGAAGGGCGCCATCTCGCGCACCGCCTCGCGCTCGATCACGGAGGCAGCAGGGCGCACATGGTCCATGTGGCCGCCGAGCGCCTCATAGGCGGCGAGGGGCAGGGTGAACTCGATGGGCGCCACCAGCGCCGGGGTCGGCACATAGCCGAAGCCGTTCTCCGGCACGTGGGTCACATCCACCATGAAGGTGATGCCGCCGCCCGGCCAGACATAGACCGGCGCCCCGCCGCAGGTGACGCGGGTGATGGAATCCTTCACCGAGCGGGTGAGCCGCACCGGATTTTCCGTCACCCCCGCGCGCAGCGAACCGCCGGCCCCGGCCATGAACAGCACGGAGGAGAGCGCCGGCTCGCAATTCTCGCGGATGCGCTCCACGGAGGGATAGAGATCGGCGGGGACCTCGGTCTCCACGGGCACCAGATGCTCGTCAAGCACGTAATAGCCATAGTGCTCGCCGGTGGTGGACACGAGCAGCAGCCGCAGGCCCGGCCACGCCAGCTTGGCGTCGAACGCGCCGAGGATGGAGAGCGGATCGGAAATGTTGGTGCCGCCCCAACCGAGGCCCGGCTCGGCTACCTGGAAGTAGCGGCCGGGGGTGGAGCGGCGCCCCTTCATGCGGATGCCCGTGTCGCGGATACCCAGCAGCTTGCCGGCCTGATGCTCGGAGAGAACGCCGGTGATGTGGTCGTCCACCACCACCACCTCGTCCACCTTGCCGTGCCACTGCTTGGCGAACATGCCGATGGTGGCGGAGCCGCAGCCCACCCGCATCCGCGCCTCTGCCGCGCCGTTGACGATGGGTGCCTTGCCGGCCTGCACCACGAGGGTGGCGCCCCCGTCGATGGCGAGTTCCACCGCCTTGCCGTTGCACAGCTCCAGCAGCGCCTCGCAGGTGACGCGACCTTCCTTCTTGGAGCCGCCGGTGAGGTGATGCACGCCGCCGAGCGACAGCATCTGCGAGCCGTATTCGGAGGTGGTGACATGGCCCACGGCCTCACCGTCCACACGTACGGCCGACTGCTCGGGGCCGATGAAGCGGTCGGTGTCGATCTTCACCTTGGCGCCGGCGTAGCTGAAGATGCCTTCGGTGACGACCGTCACCATGTCCACGCCGTTCACTTCGGCCGAGACGATGAAGGGCGCGGGCTTGTAGTCGGGATAGGTGGTGCCGGAGCCCACCGCCGTGACGAAAGCTTCTCCGCCGGCCACGAGCCGGCCGTCCCAGTCGCCGCCACGATCGAAGGGCACCACCTTGCCGCCCTGCGCCAGCGTGCGATCGAGGACGATGTGGGGATCGACGCGGATCAGCTCGCCGTCGCGGTTGGCGTAGCGGTCGCAGGCGCCGGTGAGGCCGGGCCGGATGTAGCACATGACCGGGCACGCATCGCAACGGATCTTGTCATCCTCGGCGCGGGCGGTGATGGTGGACTCTTCGGCCATGGAACCCCGGCTCCGGCCCCGCAGCGGGGGCATCCGATTTCATATGTACACTAATGAAAATCGGGACAGCCCCGAGTGTCAAGCACAAGGAACGGGCAGGCCGCACGAAGAGGCAGCATCGCTTCCATTCTTTTGCACCTGCAGCATTTTCCCGCCGTCTTCGCGCTTCGGGCAGCCGCCGGGAGCCTGCGTTTTGAGCGTCCCCCGCGCTTGACGCTCGATCATTAGTATAGAAACAATCCACTCTGTGGCGGGCCGGTCCCGGTCCCGGTTTCTTGCGGCAAAGGCTGAGCGGTCCCTTCGAGATGTCCGCCCCCATCCTACTCCAGGTCAACGGCGAAACCCACGCCTTCGCGCTGCCGCGCGAGACGCCGCTGATCTACGTGCTGCGCAACGACCTCGGGCTGAACGGCCCCAAGTTCGGCTGCGGGCTCGGGGAGTGCGGCGCCTGCACGGTGCTGATGGACGGCCGCGCCACGCGCTCGTGCGTGACCACGCTGGGCACGGCGGAGGGGCGCGCGGTGACGACGCTGGAGGGGCTCGCGACGCAGGGCACGCTGCACCCGGTGCAGGCCGCCTTCATCGCCGAGCAGGCGGCCCAGTGCGGCTATTGTCTCAACGGCATGATCATGACCACCGTCGCCTTCCTCGCCCGCAATCCTTCCCCCACCGAAGCCGAGGCCCGCGCGGCGTTGCGCTACAATCTGTGCCGCTGCGGGACGCATGTGGAGATCCTGCGCGCTGTGCTGCGGGCCGCCGCCCGCACGGGTGAAGCGGAGGCGCAGCCGTGAGCGAGCCGCGTCCCGATCCCGCGGCGCTTCTCGCCGCCTCCGGCAATCTCGCCATCCTGCGCCCGGCGCAGGTGGTGCACGGCCTCGTGCCCAGCGCCGTGCCGAAGGAAGGCGCGCTCGACCTGTTCCTGCTGGTGGACGACACCGGCGCCGTTACCGCCTTCAACGGTCATGTGGACCTCGGCACCGGCATCCGCACGGCGCTGGCCCAGATCGTCGCCGAAGAGCTGGATGTGACGCTCGATCGCGTCACCATGGTGCTTGGCCACACCGGCGTCGCGCCCAACCAGGGCGGCACCATCGCCTCCGATTCCATTCAGGTCTCCGCGCGCCCGCTGCGCCATGCGGCCGCGCAGGCGCGCGCCCATCTGGTGGCGCTCGCCGCCGAGGCTCTGGGCATTCCGGCGGACGAGCTGGAGGTTGAGGAAGGCATCGTCCGCCCCAGGGATGGGCGCAACACCGGCCTTTCCTATACCGACCTCCTCAGGGGTCGCGCCGACCGGTTGATGCTGCATCAGGAAACGGCGGTTAAGCCGACGAGCGAGCACCGTATCGTCGGCCGCCGCGTGCCGCGGGTGGACATCCCCGCCAAGGCCACGGGCACCTTCACCTATGTCCACGACGTGCGCGTGCCGGGGATGCTGCACGGCCGCGTGGTGCGCCCGCCCTATGCCGGCATCGATGCCGGCCCGTTCGTGGGCAAGAGCCTGATCCGGGTGGACGAGCACTCCGTCGCCCATATTCCGGGCGTGGTGGCGGTCGTCACCATGGGCGACTTCATCGGCGTCGTCGCCGAGCGGGAGGAACAGGCCGCCGAGGCCGCCCGCGTGCTGAAGGCCGAATGGCGCGACACCCCTGCCCTGCCCGACCTCTCCCGCACCGAGGAGGCCCTGCGCGGGGCCGAGAAGGCCAAGACCCGCCTCCTCCACGAGCAGGGCAACCTCGACACCGCCCGCGCGGACGCCGCGCAGGTGCTCGAGGCGACCTATGTCTGGCCCTACCAGATGCACGCCTCCATCGGCCCCTCCTGCGCCGTCGCCGACGTGCGCGAGGACAGCGCGACCATCTGGGCGGGCACGCAGAACCCCTATTGGCTGCGCACGGATATTTCCCTCCTGCTCGGCCTGCCGGAAGAGGACATCGAGATCGTCCGCTTCGAGGCGGCCGGCTGCTATGGCCGCAACTGCGCGGACGATGTGGCGGCCGACGCCGCCTTGCTCTCCCGCGCCGTGGGCCGGCCGGTGCGCGTACAGCTCACCCGCGAGCAGGAGCATGCCTGGGAGCCCAAGGGCGCCGGCCAGCTCATGGAGGTGAAGGGCGGCATCAACGCGGACGGCACGCCCGCCTTCTACGATTTCCTCACCCGCTACCCCTCCAACGCCGCCGTCACGCTGGCGCTGCTGCTCACCGGCCGCGTGCCGGCGGACAATCCCGTCTATGAGATGGGCGACCGCACGGCGATCCCGCCCTATGCCTATGACGTGATGCGCGTGGCGGTGGACGATGTGGCGCCCATCGTGCGCGCCTCCTGGCTGCGCGGCGTCTCGGCCCTGCCCAACAGCTTTGCCCACGAGAGCTATGTGGACGAGCTGGCCGCCGCCGCCGATGTCGATCCGGTGGATTATCGCCTGCGCCATCTCCACGATCCGCGCGCGGTGGACCTCGTGAAGGCCACCGCCGAGCGCGCCGGCTGGCAGAAGCGCACTGGTCCCCGGCAGGAGGTGGTGGAGGGCGACATCGTGCGCGGGCAGGGCTTCGCCTATGCCCTCTATGTCCATTCCAAATTCCCCGGTTACGGCGCCGCCTGGTCCGCCTGGGTGGCGGATGTGGAGGTGAACAAAGCGACCGGCGACGTTGCGGTGAAGCGCGTCACGGTGGGCCAGGATTCCGGGCTGATGATCAACCCGGCCGGCATCGAGCACCAGATCCACGGCAACGTCATCCAGTCCACCTCCCGCGCGCTCAAGGAGCAGGTGACCTTCGACGAGCAGGCGGTGACAAGCCGGGAGTGGGGCGCCTACCCCATCCTCACCTTCCCGGAAGTGCCCGTCATCAACGTGGTGCTGATGCCCCGGCCGGACGATCCGCCTTTGGGCTCGGGCGAATCCGCCTCGGTGCCCAGCGCGGCGGCCATCGCCAATGCCATCTTCGACGCCACCGGCGTGCGCCTGCGCGAACCGCCCTTCACGCCGGACCGCGTGCGCGCGGCTTTGGCCGGCGAGGCGCCACCCCGGCCGGTGAAGGAGAAGACGCGCAAGCCGTGGCTCGCCATGGCGGGCGCCGCGCTCGCAGGTGCGCTCGGAATGGCGACGCTGGCGCTCCCCATCCGGGGCGCCATCGCACCCATCGCCCCGCCCGATCCTTCGGCTTTCTCCGCCGACATGATCGCGCGCGGCAAGGTGCTGGCTGCGCTGGGGGATTGCGCGGTGTGCCATACGGCGGACGGCGGCATCGCCAATGCCGGAGGACGGCCGCTGCACACGCCGTTCGGCATGGTCTATTCCACCAATCTCACGCCGGATGTGGAGACGGGCATCGGCGCATGGTCCTATGCCGCCTTCGAGCGCGCCATGCGCGAGGGCATCGGGCGGGACGGGCGGCATCTCTACCCCGCCTTTCCCTACACTGCCTTCAGCCGTATCAGCGATGCCGACATGCAGGCGCTGTACGCGTTCCTCATGTCCCAGCCGGCGGTGACGGCGGCGGCGCCCGCAAACCGCATGACCTTCCCCTTCAACATCCGCCCGCTGATGTCCGGCTGGAACATGCTGTTCCATCGCCCCGGCCAGCTTCAGGCGGAGCCGGCGCAGTCTCCGCAGTGGAACCGGGGGCGCTACCTCGTGGAAGGCCTCGGCCATTGCGGCGCCTGCCACACCCCACGCAATGCGCTGGGCGCGGAAAAGGGCGGCGCGGCCTACCTTGCCGGCGGCGTCGCCGATGGCTGGGAGGCGCCGGCACTGACGGAGCTGTCCAAGGCGCCCATTCCGTGGACCGAGGACGAGCTGTTCACCTATCTGCGCACGGGCTTCTCCCGTTTCCACGGCACCGCCGCCGGCCCCATGGCGCCTGTGGTGCATACACTGTCCGAAGTGCCGGATGCCGACGTGCGCGCCATGGCGGTCTATCTCGCCTCGCTATCAGGCCCCGCCATCGCCGATCCGGTCGCAGCGGCGGCGACGCTGGAGGCGAAGGCCGAAGCCTCGCTCCGCCCCATGGACACGGTGGGCGGCCGCCTGTTCGCCGGCGCCTGCGCCGCCTGCCATGCGCCGGAGGGGCCGACCCTGTTCGGCGCGCGGCCGGCGCTGGCGCTGAATACCAATGTCCATGCGGCGCGGCCGGACAATCTCATCCGCGTCATCCTCGAAGGCATCCCCAAGCCCGCCGCCCCGGAGCTGGGCGACATGCCCGCCTTCCGCGACAGCCTCAATGATGCGCAGGTGGCCGACCTCGTCCGCTACATGCGCGCCAAGTTCGCGCCGGATGCGCCCGCGTGGGAAGGTCTGGAGGGAACGGTGGCGCGGCTGAGGGCGGCGCCGACGCACTAAAACGAAGGCACCCGGCCTTTTTTCACTGCCGTCATGCCCCGGTTCATCCGGGGCATCCACTTCGCCACACGCACGGTGCCTGCCCTGAAGGACCGACCCGTCCCACGGTGGATCCCCCGGACAAGCCGGATGCCCCTCCCCTGCCCAAAATATCCCGCCCCGCTGCCCAAAAGAGCCGCATCCTGCCCATGACAAGCCGTTGACAGCGTTCGTAGCCCGACTCTATTTTCATTTGTACACAAACAATATGCCGAGGGCGCTCCCATGGCCTATGTCGTCACCGAGGGCTGCATCCGCTGCACCTACATGGATTGCGTCGCGGTGTGCCCGGTGGATTGCTTCTATGCCGGCGCGAACATGCTGGTGATCCACCCGGACGAGTGCATCGACTGCGGCGTCTGCGAGCCGGAATGCCCGGCGGCGGCCATCTTCCCGGACAGCGACCCCCGCGCCGCCGAATGGGCCGCCCTCAATGCCCAATACGCGGCAGTGTGGCCCAACATCACCGAGAAGGGTCCGCCACCGGCCGATGCCGATGCCTGGAAGGACACGCCGGACAAGCGCGCCCTCCTCTCCGCCGATCCTGCCAGCCTCTAGAACCGCCCCGAGATCCCCATGAGCAATTTCTTCGAGGAGCAGGTGCTCAGCGTCCATCACTGGACCGACCGCCTGTTCAGCTTCACCACCACCCGCGATCCCGGCTTCCGCTTCCGCACCGGGGAATTCACCATGATCGGCCTGAAGGTGGACGGCCGTCCCCTGCTGCGCGCCTATTCGGTGGTGAGCCCGGCCTGGGCGGAGACGCTGGAATTCTTCTCCATCAAGGTGCCCAACGGCCCCCTCACCTCCCGCCTCCAGCACATCCAGGTGGGCGACGCCATCACGGTGGGCCGCAAGGCCACCGGCACGCTGGTGATGGACAATTTGCTTCCCGGCAAGAACCTCTATCTGCTCGGCACGGGCACCGGCCTTGCTCCCTTCCTCTCGGTGATCCGCGATCCCGAGACCTACGAGCGCTTCGAGAAGGTGGTGCTGGTGCACGGCTGCCGGCATGTGGCCGACCTCGCCTACGAGGATCTGATCACCAAGGAACTGCCGGCCCACGAATTCCTCGGCGAGGAGATCGCCGCCAAGCTGCTCTATTACCCCACAGTGACCCGCGAGCCCTTCCGCAATACGGGCCGAATCTCCACCCTGCTGGAGAGCGGCAAGCTCTGCGCGGATGTGGGCCTGCCGCCCCTCGACGCCGCTGCCGACCGGGTGATGATCTGCGGCTCACCGGCCATGATGGTGGACCTCAAGACGCTGCTGGAATCCCGCGGCTTCACCGAGGGCTCCGGCAGCGAGCCCGGTCATTTCGTGATCGAAAAGGCTTTCGCCGAGCGGTGAAATCCGCCCCGCGCCCGGTTTTCAGGGGCGTGGAGCAAGCGTAATCTCATATGCCTACAAACAGAAAGGCGCGCGTCGCCGCGCCGCCTCCGGAGACGAGAGCATGGCCCACGACGCGCCAACCGGTCCCGCCGGCCCGACCAAGCTGGTGATCCGCAACATCGGCCTCCTCCTCAGCGGCGACCTGTCGAAGCCCATTCTGGACGCCGACACGGTGGTGGCCGAGGACGGGCGCATCACCGCCATCGGCCGCGAGAAGGACGTGGACACCGAGGGCGCGACCACCCTCATCGACGCCAACGGCACCACCCTCACCCCCGGCCTCATCGACAGCCACGTCCACCCCGTGGCCGGCGACTGGACGCCCCGCCAGAGCCAGATCAACTGGATCGATTCCTCCCTCCACGGCGGCGTCACCACCATGATCTCCGCCGGCGAGGTGCATTATCCCGGCCGCGCCCGCGACGTGGTGGGGGTGAAGGCCCTCGCCATCACCGCCCAGCGCGCCTTCTCCGCCTTTCGCCCCTCCGGCGTGAAGGTGCATGCCGGCGCCCCGGTCATCGAGAACGAGATGGTGGAGGACGATTTCAAGGAGCTGGCCGCCGCCGGCGTGAAGCTTCTGGGCGAGGTTGGCCTCGGCGGCGTGAAGGATGGCCCCACCGCCCGCAAGATGGTGGGATGGGCGCGCAAGTACGGCATCCAGTCCACCATCCATACCGGCGGCCCCTCCATCCCCGGCTCCGGCCTCATCGACAAGGACGTGGTGCTGGAAGCCGACACCGACGTGGTGGGCCATATCAACGGCGGCCACACCGCGCTGCCGGACAACCAGATCCGCTGCATCTGCGAGGGCTGCAAGCGCGGCCTGGAGATCGTCCATAACGGCAACGAGCGATCGGCCCTCTACACGCTGCGCCTCGCCCGCGAGCTGGGCGAGCTCCAGCGCGTCATCCTCGGCACCGACGGGCCGGCCGGCTCCGGCGTGCAGCCGCTCGGCATCCTGCGCATGGTGTCCATGCTCTCCTCCCTCGGCGAACTGCCGGCGGAAGAGGCCTTCTGCCTCGCCACCGGCAACACGGCGCGGATGCGGGCGCTCGATTCCGGCCTGATCGAAGTGGGACGCGCGGCGGATTTCGTGCTGATGGACAAGGCGCAGCATTCCCCCGGCACCACGCTGCTCGACAGCGTGCGCCTCGGCGACCTGCCGGGCGTTTGCATGACCATCATCGACGGCATCGTGCGCACCCAGCGCTCGCGCAACACGCCGCCCGCCACGCGCATGCCCATTGTCGTGAGAGGCTGAGGCGCCTCACACCACGGGCGGCGCCGGGTTCGGCCGCAGCACCAGCAGCACGCCGGCGAGCACCAGCGCGATGCCGCCGGCGGACACCAGCGTCCAGTGGTAGTCCTCGAACACGGTGGAGATGGCGAGCGCCACCAGCGGGAACACCACCGTGCCATAGCCGGCGCGGTTGGGCCCGATGCGCCGCACCAGCGTGTTGTAGACGGCGAACCCCGCCAGCGTCTGCACGAGGATGAGGCAGGCAAGGGAGCCCACATAGACGGGGCTCCAGTCGAAGATGAACGGCACGCCGTGGATGAGGGCGATCACCAGCAGGATGATCATGCCGTAGAAGAAACCCCAGGTGGTCAGCGAGGCGATGGGATATTGCCGCCGCCCGGCGATGCCTGTCAGCAGGCTGCCCACCGAGAAGGAGAGCGTTCCGGCGAGCCCCAGCGCCAGCCCTTCCCCAGCCCCGTCGATGCCCCGTCCGTCGGCGAGGCTCGGACCGAACACCAGCGCCAGCCCCACGACGCCGGCCAGCGCCCCGCCGATGATCTGGCGGCGCAGCGGCACGCGCAGGAACAGCGCGGAGAGCACGGGAATGATGATGGCGGAGAGGGCGAAGATGACGGACATCAGCCCTGAGGGCAGATGATAGCCGGCATAGTAGAAGCTGACGAAATTCAGCGAGAACAGCGTCGCACCGAGCCCCGCGAACAGCAGATGGTCGCGCCAGCCGAAGGCGAGCCTCCCGCCGGTGACGAGCACGTAGACCAGCATCACCGAACCCGCGACCAGGAAGCGCCAGACGCCGGAAACCTCCGGCGCGACCACACCGAGTTGCAGCTTCAGCGGCAGCCAGCCCGTGCCGAAGATGAGCACGCAGACCGCGTAAAGCAGAAGCTCGCGCGGGCCGAGCGGTCCGTCGGTGCGGGGCGGTGGGGCATGCATGGAGGGGAATCCGGAGGATGATGCACCCTATGCGGTCGCCCTGCCCCCGGCAACGCGCGGTGGGCGATGGGGAAAGCGTGAGCCGGGCCTTGCCGATCGAGGCCCTGCAAGCCCCGGTGGGCCAAGTGAAGCCCTTAGCATCAGCCATGCCCGGAACGCATGGCAGCCCTGCGCATCGGCTGCGCGACGCGCCTCAGTAGGCGAGCGCGTCGAAAGCCGGCTCCACGGAGCCGTTCCACGGGCCGTGGTACAGCTCCAGCAGCTCCTCGGCCGGCACGCGGCCGGAGAGCAGCGTCTGCTCCAGCGGCTCCAGGAAACGCGTCTCGTCGCGGCCGAGCCGGTCATGGAAGCCGCGCCGCTTCAGGCCGGCCTGCGAGAGCTTGAGCACGTCTTTCGCCACGTCGCGCAATGCGCGTCCGCGGATCTCGGCCTTGAGGGCGAGACGGGGCACGTCGTCCCGCAGGGTCTGGCGCTCCTCGGCGGTCCAGTCCTTCACCAGATCCCAGGCGGCATCGAGGCTCTGCTGGTCGTAGAGCAGGCCCACCCAGAAGGCCGGCAGGGCGCAGAGGTTGATGGAGGGGCCGGCGTCCGCGCCGCGCATCTCCAGAAAGCGCTTCAGGCGCACTTCGGGGAAGATGGTGGAGAGGTGGTTGATCCAGTCGGAGAGCGTCGCCGTCTCACCCGGCAACAGCGGATTGCGGCCGGCGAGCAGGTCGCGGAAGGAGGAGCCGGCCACATCAATGTAATGGTCGCCGCGCTTCACGAAATACATGGGCACGTCGAGTGCGTAGTCCACATAGCGCTCGAAGCCGAACCCCTCCTCGAAGGCGAAGGGCAGCATGCCGGAGCGGGCATTGTCGGTGTCGCGCCAGATCTCGGAGCGGAAGGAAAGGAAGCCGTTGGGCTTGCCCTCGGTGAAGGGCGAGTTGGCGAAGAGGGCGGTGGCCACCGGCTGGAGCGCCAGGCCCACCCGCATCTTCTTCACCATGTCGGCTTCGGAGGAGAAGTCGAGGTTCACCTGCACGGTGCAGGTGCGGAACATCATGTCGAGGCCGAGGGTGCCCACCTTCGGCATGTAGTTGGACATGATCTTGTAGCGGCCCTTGGGCATCACCGGCGTCTCGGAGCGCGACCACTTGGGGCTCATGCCGATGGCGAGGAAGCCGATGCCGAGGGGCGTCGCCACTTCGCGCACCTGGGCGAGGTGGGCGTTCAGCTCCGAGCAGGTCTCGTGAATGGTGCGCAGCGGCGCACCGGACAGCTCGAACTGGCCGCCGGGCTCCAGCGAGATGGCCCCGCCGCCGGTCACATCCGCGAGGCCGATGATGGTCTCGCCTTCCATGATCGGCTCCCAGCCGAGCAGGGAGCGCATGCCCTCCAGAAGCTTCCGGATGCCCTTCGGCCCCTCATAGGGCACGGGCTCGTGACGGCCCATGGTGAAGGGGATCTTCTCGTGCTCGGTGCCGATCCGGAAGGACCGCTCGGGTTTCGCGCCCTCTTCCATCCAGGCGACGAGTTCGCCGCGGTCGGAAATCGGGGTCGCGTCGAGCGTGTCGCGGGCCATCAGGAAGCTCTTCAAGCGGAGGGGCGCGAGACCATACACGGCACCTCGGTCAAGGCAAGCGCATGGGGTCGGCACGGAAGGTGGCGGGGAAAGGCGGAACTTCAGGCAGGCAAAAAGGCAGGGCCGGCCCCGTTCCGCGCGCCGCACCGCACGGAAGGAAGGCCAAGGTTCCGCTCAGATGGTGACGGGATTTGCTTTCGCAACCGCGTCGAACGCCTGAAGGGTGGTAATCAACGCCTCCAGCTTCGCCAGGGGCACCATGTTCGGCCCGTCGGAGGGGGCCTTGTCCGGGTCCGGATGGGTCTCGATGAACACCGCCGCCACGCCGACGGCCACCGCCGCGCGGGCCAGAACCGGCACGAACTCGCGCTGACCGCCGGAGGATGTCCCCTGCCCGCCCGGCTGCTGAACGGAATGGGTGGCGTCGAACACCACAGGCGCGCCGGTGGTCTTGGCCAGGATCGGCAGGCCGCGCATGTCGGAAACGAGGGTGTTGTAGCCAAAGGAGACGCCCCGCTCCGTCACCAGCACGCGGCCATTGCCGGCGCCGGTGAGCTTGTTGACCACGTTCGCCATGTCCCACGGCGCGAGGAACTGCCCCTTCTTCACGTTCACCACCCGGCCCGTGCGGGCGGCGGCCACGAGAAGGTCGGTCTGGCGGCAGAGGAAGGCGGGAATCTGCAGCACGTCCACCACCTCGGCGGCGGCGGCGCACTGGTCGATTTCGTGCACGTCGGTGAGCACCGGCAGGCCGAGGCTCTCCTTGATCTCGCCGAATACCGGCAGCGCCGCCTGGAGCCCGAGACCGCGCGCGGCCGAGAGGGACGTGCGGTTCGCCTTGTCGAAGGAGGTCTTGAAGACGAGGCCGATGTTGCGGCGCGTCGCGATCTCCTTGAGCGCGGCGGCGACCTCCAGCGCGTGGGCGCGGCTTTCCATCTGGCAGGGGCCGGCGATGAGCGTCAGCGGCAGGGCATTGCCGAAGCGCACGGAGCCGGCCTCGACGATGCTCTGCGGGGCGACGGGCGGCGGGGCGACGGTCATGGGCGATCCCTCAACGGCTCCGGGGATCGCCACCAGAAGGTCGGAAGCGTCCTTAAGCCTCAGAATAAATTCAGCTTTCCGGCCGCCACACGGGGCGACGCTGCCGGAGCGCGCCCTTGATAGAGCATTTTCCCCATTTCGCTAAATCGCGAATGCGCGTGGTCCGGCGCTGCGAGCAGGCCGGACCACGCGAAAGCCGATCGGGAAGGCCGTTCAGGGCGTGACCAGCTTGAGCCCGACGATACCGGCGGCGATGAGGCCGATGGAGGCAAGACGCAGCAGATCGGTCGATTCGGAGAAGAACAAGATGCCGGCGACCGCCGTCCCCACCGTGCCGATTCCCGCCCACACCGCATAGGCGGTCCCGATGGGGATGCCCCGGAGCGCGAGGGACAGGAGCAGCAGGCTCACCCCGATGGCACCGAGCGTGAACAGGCTCGGCCACAGCCGGGTAAAGCCTTCCGATTGCTTCATTCCGATGGCCCACGCGATTTCGGTGAGGCCGGCGATGAACAGATAGACCCATGCCATGGGCAGACACCACGAGAGGCGAGGTCGTCCCCGCCGCGCGACAAGAAGGGAGCACGGTCGTCCGTGCCCGGGGGCGGAGACCTCCGCCCGATCCGATGTAATGGATTTTTCCTGAGAGTAAAACCGATGCGGTTCAGCCCGGTGTCAACTCGAACACCAGCGTGGCGCCCAGCGCAGCGCGGGGCGGCACGACGACGATGCCCTCGATGGTCTCTTCCACCATGCGGCGCGCGGCCAGCGAGCGGCGCAGCTCCGGCGCGCCGGGGGTGGAGAAGCGCACGGCAGCGAGGCGCAGGCCCGGGCCACCCGGCGCCGGTACGCCATAGCGCTCGGTGAACAGTTCGCGGGACATGACGTCGATGGAGCCGCGCGGCGTCTGCGCCACGTACCAGGCATCGAGCGCGCGCTGAACCTGACAGCCGGAGAAGGTTTCGAGAAACGCCTGATGCTCGGCCGGCGCATCGGCCACCAGCACCACGCCGGCGACGCCCGTCACCTGGTTGGAATGGCGCTGAAGGTCCGGCGACCAGAAATTCTCGGGATTGAGCTGGGTGCAGGCGAAGGCGCCGAAGTCCGGGCTGGCCGGATCGCGGGCGAAAGCGAGGCGGAAGCCCACGTCCACTTCCTGCCCGTCCGGCCGGCGCGCCTTGCGGGCGAAATCGAAGATGTCGAACCCGCCGAAGCCGTCCGCATCGAAGGCGGCCTTCTCGTGGGTCGCGTCCGAGCCCTCCAGCACCAGCATGGAGAGGCCTTCGCCCATGCGGGCGAGGAAATCCTGATTGAAGGCGCCGAAGGAGAAGGCCTCGCCCTGCGTGGCGGGAATCTTGTCGGGCTCGACGATCTGCAGCAGCTCGATGAAGAAGCCCGGCGTCTGGATGATACGGTTTTCCGTGCCCCACGGGTGGCGATTGCGGGCACCCACGGTGAAGCCCAGGAGGTCGTAGATTTCGCCAGCTGCGTCGAGATCGCGGACGAGGTGCACAACGTGGTCGAGGCCGCGTCGCATGGCTTCTCCTCTCATCGGGCCGATGCTGCGACCCCATCGGGCGCGCATTCCGCAACGGCAGAATCATGGGAAGGAACGCTACGGCAAGGGGCCGCGCGTCGCCTGGTTGGCGGGCGCATCCCCCCGGCGGCCCGGCCGGAGCTTAGTGCGTTTTGACGCGACGTGGCTACCGCCCGGAGGAAGAAATCCCGGGACGGCGCCCTAAGCCATTGCAAAGAAACGGCTCAGACGAGCCGGCTCTGATCCTTGGCGGCACGGATGAAGGAGGCGAACAGCGGGTGCGGGTCGAACGGCCGCGACTTCAGCTCCGGGTGGAACTGCACGCCGATGAACCAGGGGTGGCTCGGATATTCCACGATCTCCGGCAGCAGCCCATCCGGCGACATGCCGGAGAACTTCAGCCCGTGCTGCTCCAGCCGCTCGCGATAGGCGGTATTCACCTCGTAGCGGTGGCGGTGGCGCTCGGAGATGTCCCGCCGGCCGTAGACGCCTTCCACCTTGGTGTCCGGCTCCAGCACCGCATGGTAGGCACCAAGGCGCATGGTGCCGCCGAGGTCGCCGGCGGCGTTGCGCCGCTCCAGCTCGTTGCCGCGCAGCCATTCGGTGAGCAGGCCCACCACCGGCTCGGAGGTGGCACCGAACTCGGTGGAATTGGCCTTCTCGATGCCCGCGAGGTTCCGCGCCGCCTCGATGACCGCCATCTGCATGCCGAAGCAGATGCCGAAATAGGGCACCTGCCGCTCGCGGGCGAACTGGGCCGCGCGAATCTTGCCCTCGGCACCGCGCTGGCCGAAGCCGCCGGGCACGAGAATGCCGTGGACGTGCTCCAAGAAGGGCGCGGGGTCCTCGCGCTCGAAGGTCTCGCTCTCGATCCAGTCGAGATTGACCTTCACCTTGTTGGCGATGCCGCCGTGGGCGAGGGCCTCGATCAGCGACTTGTAGGCGTCCTTCAGGCCCGTGTACTTGCCGACGATGGCGATGGTGACTTCGCCCTCGGGGTTGCGCACGCGGGTCTCGATGTCGGTCCAGCGCTTGAGGTTGGGCGCGGGGGCCGGCTCGATGTTGAAGGCGGCGAGCACTTCCTTGTCGAGGCCTTCCGCGTGATAGGCGGAGGGCACGGCGTAGATGTTGTCCACGTCCCGCGCCTCGATCACCGCCGTCTCGCGCACATTGCAGAACAGCGAGAGCTTGCGGCGCTCCTCGCGCGGGATCTCGCGGTCGGTGCGGCAGAGCAGGATGTCCGGCTGGATGCCGATGGAGCGCAGCTCCTTCACCGAATGCTGGGTCGGCTTGGTCTTCAGCTCACCGGCCGAGGGGATGTACGGCATCAGGGTGAGGTGAATGAAGATGGCGTGGCCGCGGGGCAGCTCGTTCTTGAGCTGGCGGGTGGCCTCGAAGAAGGGCAGGCCCTCGATGTCGCCCACCGTGCCGCCCACCTCGATCAGCACGAAATCGAAGCCCTCGTTGCCTTCCAGCACGAAGTCCTTGATCGCGTTGGTGACGTGGGGAATCACCTGGATGGTGGCGCCGAGATAGTCGCCACGGCGCTCCTTGGCCAGGATGTCCTGGTAGATGCGGCCGGTGGTGATGTTGTCCTGCTTGGTCGCCGGATGACCGGTGAACCGCTCGTAGTGGCCGAGGTCGAGGTCCGTTTCGGCCCCGTCATCGGTCACGAACACCTCGCCATGCTGATACGGGCTCATGGTGCCCGGATCGACGTTCAGATAGGGGTCGAGCTTGCGCAGGCGGACGGTGTATCCGCGCGCCTGGAGAAGAGCGCCGAGTGCTGCGGAGGCGAGGCCCTTGCCCAGGGAAGACACGACGCCGCCGGTGATGAAGATGTAGCGCGCCATGGGCCTCGACCTTACCTAATGCAAACGCGATTCGGCGAGGGCGAAACCGGGATCGGCCTCGCCTCGCCTGTGGAGAAGAAACGGCGCGGCCGAAGCCGCGTCGCGTCAATGGATCACTAGAACAGGATCACTTGGACTGCGGAACCTGGGGACCGGACGGCGCCGCCGGCTCGGCCGGGGTGGCAGGAACCGGAGTGGCAGGCGCCGGGGCAGAGGTACCCTGCGGGGCCTGCTGGCGCAGCTGGTCGAGAATCGACCCGCCGCTCTGCGGCACCTGCGGCCCGCCCTGGTTCTGCTGCGCCGGCGGCAGGATGGAGCGCGGGGCGCGACCCCAGCCGGCCACGATGGTCAGCGACAGCGAAGTGATGAAGAAGATCAGTGCGAGAATCGCGGTGGCGCGGGTGAGCACGTTGGCCGTGCCGCGCGCCGTGAAGAAGCCGCCGCCCGAACCGCCGCCGCCCCCGCCGATGCCGAGGCCGCCGCCTTCCGAGCGCTGGATGAGCACCACGCCAATGAGCGCGAGCACCACCATCAGGTGAATTACGATGAGAACCGTCTGCATGGAATCCATCACGTTCGCGCCAGAGCGGTGCCCCGGCGCGCAGGTCGCGGGTTCCCTACACGATCGGGCGGCAGGAGGGAAGAGCGGGAGGGCGGCGGCCTTCCCTATCCCCCCATCGCGGTGAGGCCTGCCGCGACCAGCGGCAAGGCGTCGCGCCGGGCGCGCCATCGGGGCCCCAATGCCGGGCTGAAGATTTTTCTTGTTCGCTGCGGTAGGCGGTTCGTCTAGAATTGCTGCAGTGCCCTCGCTCGGTTTGGGTTCGCAGACGGGTTCCCTTCGCCGGGGGCGTCGTCGCGGTCCCCCAAGATTGTCCCATCAGGACCTTAATCCTATTATTCTCGCCTGCCTCAGCAGGCTCGCGCCGGAGGCGATACGCATGGACCTGTCCCGCAAGTTGCATAATTCGAAGGCTGGTCTTCGCGCGATCATGCACTTCGATAATCGCTGGGAGGTTGTGGCCACGAGATTGCTGTTCCGTGGTACCGGCATGATTACCTACCGGAAGAACGGTATGGAATTCGTGATCGACCACCATGGCGGTGACGAGACCGGGACGCGAGCCTGTCTTACCAGTCCGATGTACCGTCTCCTGATCCCCCAGATGGCGCTCAAGGGTCCCCTGACGCTGGTCGATATTGGCTCGAACGGTGGTGGATTCCCCATTCTTCTTTCCGACATGGGTTTCGCGCTCCGGAAGATTGTTGCCGTGGAAATGAACCCACGGGTGTTCGCGCGAATGCAGCTCAATCTCGTTCAGAACTTCGACGCCGAGCTCAAACTGTTCAATTGCGCCATCTCCGGCCAGGCTGGAACGATCAACGCGGACTTCGGAAGGGGAAGCACGGGTGAATCGATCTCCGGATCCCTCGGGCACAGCTCTCATGGCGTGCGGCGCCATGCGGCGATCGAGGCAATTACCTTCGATGACCTGATCGGACGGTCGCTGTCCGAGAACGAGGTGGTCGATCTTTGCAAGATCGATATCGAAGGGTCCGAATACGAGATCTTCGCCTCGGGCAGTTGCTCATCGTTGCGGCGTTGCCGCAATCTGGTCATCGAAATCCACGCTGTGGCCGGCAAGAAGCCCGAGCAGGTCGTATCCGCGATCTGCGATCTCGGATTTGCGGAAATCCCCCGGCCCGCGGGCGGCGAACTGGACGTTTACTGCTTCCGTAACCTTCAGCTTAGCTGACGTCTGGGCGGCCCGGACGCGCCCTGCCCCGTGCCGCCTATTCGATCGCCAGCAGCACTGCCGACGCGATCGCGATTACCCACACCGCGCCGCTGATGCGCTGCCAGCGGCCGGCGATGAGGTTAACCGCCACATAGGTGATGAAGCCGAGGCCGATGCCGGTGGCGATGGAGAAGGTGAAGACCACCGCCAGCGCCGTCGCGGCAGCAGGGAAGGCTTCGGCGGCGTCATCCCACGGCAGGTCGCCCATGGCGCCGATCATGGCGAGGGCGACCACCAGCAGCGCCGGCGCGGTCGCGTAGCCCGGCACCGCCAGCGCCAGAGGCGCGAACAGCAGGCAGGCGAGGAACATGAGCGCCACAACCACGGCGGTAAGCCCGGTGCGCCCGCCCGCCTCGATGCCGGCGGCGCTCTCGATGTAGGAGGTGAGCGTGGAGGTGCCGAGCGCCGAGCCGACGATGGCGCCACCCGAATCGGCGATCAGCACCCGGCCGAGGCGCGGCACGGAGCCGTCCTCCCGCATCAGACCGCCCTTGTAGAGGGTGGCGATGAGCGTGCCCATGTTGTCCAGCAGCACGAGCAGGAACAGCGCCGCGATCACCCCGGTCATGGACAGCCGCAGCACGCCGGCGATGTCGAGCTGGAGCAGCGTCGGCGCCAGCGAGGGCGGAGCCGAGACGATGCCCGAGAAGGAGACGAGGCCGAACGGCACGCCGGCCAATGTCGCCACCGCGATCCCGATGAGGATAGCCCCCGGCACGCCCCGCGCCGCAAGGCCGCTCATGAGCAGGAATCCGCCGCAGGCGATGAAGGTGGAGGGCGAGGCGAGGTTGCCCAGCGCCACCAGAGTCACCGGGCTCGCCACCACCACGCCCATGCCCTTGAGGCCGAGCAGCGCGAGGAACAGGCCGATGCCCGTGCCCATGCCGAGCTTGAGCGACATGGGGATGGAATTGAGCAGCCACTCCCGCACCTTGAACAGGCTGAGCGCCAGGAACAGCACGCCCGAGACGAACACCGCCCCCAGCGCCTGCTGCCACGGCACGCCCATGCCCAGCACCACGGTGAAGGTGAAATAGGCGTTGATGCCCATGGCCGGCGCCACGGCGATGGGATAGTTCGCGATGATCCCCATCATGGCCGAGCCGAACGCCGCCGAGAGGCAGGTGGCGGTGAAGGCCGCGCCGGCGTCGATGCCCGCCTGCGCCATGATCTGCGGGTTCACCACCACAATATAGGCCATGGTGAGAAACGTGGTGATGCCCGCCACCACCTCGGTCGGGATGGTGGTGCCGTGCGCCTCCAGCTGGAAGACGCGCTCGATCAGTCCGCGCATGTGAAGCTTGCCCTGCCCGTATCGGGGAAGAGGCTAGCAGCAACGTTCGCGCCGTGCAGGCGCTAATGCAGATCCTGCGTGTAGACGAATTTCGGCATGCTCCAGCCGAAGCGCAGGGCCAGCAGGCGCAGGGTCAGGCCGGCGGCCATGGCGATGGCCATGGTGAGCGGCTGCGGCAGCCCGGCCAGCGGCCCGGCCACGTAGAGCAGCCCCGTCAGGATCGAGACGGTGGCGTAAAGCTCGGCGCGGAACAGCAGCGGCACCTCGTTGCACAGCACGTCCCGCAGCACGCCGCCGACGCAGCCGGTGATCATGCCCGCCGCGATCACCACGATGACGGGCAATCCCAACCCGATGGCCACGTTGCAGCCGATGACGGTGAACACCACGAGGCCCACCGCGTCCAGAAACAGGAACACCTGCCGCAGATGGTCCATGACCCGCGCGAGGAAGACCGTGCCCAGCGCCGCCCCGCCGGTGACGATGAGGTAGGAGGGGTGCGCCACCCACGAGAGCGGGTAGTTGCCGAGCAGCACGTCCCGCACCGAGCCGCCGCCCAGCGCGGTGACGCAGCCGAGCAGGAACACGCCCACCCAGTCCATCTCCCGCCGTCCGGCGGCAAGCGCGGCCGTCATGGCCTCGGCCACGATGGCGACGAGATAGAGGATGTGGAGCAGGGTCTGCGGCGTGATGTAGGAACCCAGGATAGCCCCCGCGCAAAAACGCCGCCTGCCCCGGCAGGGACAGGCGGCCTTGGTGTTAACCCCGGCGAACCGGGGCGGTTCAGTGCCCCAGCACCGCCAGCAGCAGCAGCGCGACGATGTTGGTGATCTTGATCATGGGGTTCACGGCGGGACCCGCCGTGTCCTTGTAGGGATCGCCGACGGTGTCGCCGGTGACGGACGCCTTGTGGGCTTCCGAGCCCTTCATGTGGCGCACGCCGTCCTTGTCCACGAAGCCGTCCTCGAACGATTTCTTGGCATTGTCCCAGGCGCCGCCGCCCGACGTCATGGAGATGGCGACGAACAGGCCGGTGACGATGACGCCCAGCAGCATCGCCCCCACCGCCGAGAAGGCCGCCGACTTGCCTGCCACGCCGCCGCCCGCCACGAAGTAGATGGCGAAGTAGCAGAAGATGGGCGAGAGCACCGGCAGCAGCGAGGGGATGATCATCTCCTTGATGGCCGCCTTGGTCAGCATGTCGACGGCGCGGGAATAGTCCGGCTTCTCCGTGCCGGCCATGATGCCCGGCTTTTCGCGGAACTGCCGGCGCACCTCCTCCACGATGGCGCCCGCCGCGCGGCCCACCGCCGTCATGCCCATGGCGGCGAACAGGAAGGGCAAGAGGCCGCCGAACAGCAGGCCCACCACCACGTAAGGGTTCTCCAGCGAGAAGTTGGGCGTGACGCCGGCGAAGTAGGAGCCCGGCGCCGCCTGCGTGATGAAGAACTTGAGGTCCTGGCTGTAGGCGGCGAACAGCACCAGCGCCCCGAGGCCGGCGGAGCCGATGGCGTAGCCCTTCGTCACCGCCTTGGTGGTGTTGCCCACCGCGTCGAGCGCGTCGGTGGACTGGCGCACTTCCTTGGGCAGGCCCGCCATCTCGGCGATGCCGCCGGCATTGTCCGTCACCGGGCCGAAGGCATCGAGAGCCACGATCATGCCGGCGACGCCGAGCATGGTGGTGGCGGCGATGGCGATGCCGAACAGGCCGGCAAGGCCGTAGGCGCACAGGATGCCGGCGATGATGACGATGGTCGGCAGCGCCGTCGATTCCAGCGAGACGGCGAGGCCCTGAATGATGTTGGTGCCGTGGCCCGTGACCGACGCCTGGGCGATGGACACCACCGGGCGATAGCCGGTGCCGGTGTAATACTCGGTGATGACCACGATGGCCCCCGTCACCGCGAGGCCGACGAGGCCGCACAGGAACAGGCTCGTGCCCGAATAGGCCACTCCCTGGATCGGCCCGAAGCCGGGCAGCAGCCATGTCACCACGGCAAGCGCGATGATGGAGAAGCCCGCCGTCGCCATGAGGCCCTTGTAAAGAGCGCCCATGATGGAGGAGTTCGCCCCCAGCCGCACGAAATAGGTGCCGGCGATGGAGGTGAGGATGCACGCCCCGCCGATGGCCAGCGGATAGACGATCATGGTGGCGAGCGTCGCCGGATTGGCGGCGAAGAAGATGGCCGCGAGCACCATGGTGGCGACCACCGTCACCGCATAGGTCTCGAACAGGTCGGCCGCCATGCCGGCGCAGTCGCCGACGTTGTCGCCCACGTTGTCGGCGATGGTGGCCGGGTTGCGCGGGTCGTCCTCGGGAATGCCGGCTTCCACCTTGCCGACGAGGTCGCCGCCCACGTCCGCGCCCTTGGTGAAGATGCCGCCTCCGAGACGGGCGAAGATGGAGATGAGCGAGGCGCCGAAGCCCAGCGCCACCAGCGCATCCACCACCGTGCGGCTGTTCGGCGCGAAACCAAGGAAGCCGGTGAGGATGAGGTAGTAGACGCTGACGCCGAGCAGCGCGAGGCCGGCCACCAGAAGGCCGGTGACGGCACCCGCCTTGAAGGCGAGGTCGAGGCCGCCGGCCAGCGAGAGCGTCGCCGCCTGCGCGGTACGCACGTTCGCCCGCACCGACACATTCATGCCGATGAAGCCGGCAAGGCCGGAGAGGATGGCCCCCAGCGCGAAGCCGATGGCCACCAGCCAGCCAAGGAACACGCCCACGAGGATGAAGATGACGGCACCCACGATGCCGATGGTGGTGTATTGCCGGCGCAGATAGGCCTGCGCGCCTTCAGCGATGGCGGATGCGATCTCCTGCATCCTGGCGGTTCCCGGGTCCGCCTCCATCAACCCCTTGATCGTCCATACGCCGTACGCCACGGCCAAGAGGCCGCAGGCGATGATGAGCACCAGAGCCAGCATCTATCCCACCCTCAATTCGTTTCCTGCCAATTATGTTTATGGGCCGGGAGTGTGAGGGGTGCCGTGGGCCATCGCAAGGGGCGTTTGGGCAAAGCGTCGCACCTTGGGGCGGTTTCATGAGACCGTCGCACGATTGCCCCATGGGCGGGGCTTCCACTTTCGCCTCCCCCGTCCCGCCGGGGCATCGGAAGGGCTATCGCGTCGGTGGCGTTCCGGTCGAATCGCGGAATTCGAAGATCTTGCGCAGGAAGCCCGGCGCCACGGCCGAGATGGGGTTGATCCGCAGGGTCGGACCGGTGGACAGCGGGCCGACGACCTCGAAGGTCACGCCCACCAGGCCCTCGTTGGGCCCGCCGCCGAGGAACAGGCCGATGACCGGCAGCTTGGAGAAGATGTTGTTGAGCGCGTAGGCCGGCACGAAGGTGCCGCGCATGTTGATGCGGTCGGCGGCGAAATCCAGCGAACCGTCGAAGGTCGCGCCCACGGAGGGGCCCCAGATGGCCCCTTCCTTAAAGACGATCTTGCCGGTGGAGCGGGAGAACTGGGCCTGCGCCTTCTCGAAAGCGGCGGTGCCGTTCTCGATGCGGCCGGAGCTGTCGCGGGCGGCGCTGGAGAGGCGCTCCAGGCCGGGCTCGCCCTTGATGGAGAAGTCGCTCAGGTGCAGCACGCCCTCCTGCGGCGTGTTGTCGCTGCGCGGGGGATCGACCACCAGCCACGCCTCGCCGCCCTGCATCTTGGCGTAGATGTCGAGGAAGCGGAACAGCGCGCCGGCGTCCGAGGTGGTGATCTGCAGCGCCCGCTCGCGGCCCTGCCAGGTGCGCATCTCGCCGGCCACCGTGCCGTCCCGGCCCGTCTTGGCGGTGAGGGTGAAATCCCGCATCTCGACGCCGCGCCGCGTGGTGGAGAGATCGAACTGGCGCAGCACCTCGCCGTTGTTGCCGGTGAGCGCGCCGATGCGCGCCTCCACGTCCACGTCCTGCGACTTGCGCTTGTCGGTGGGGGGGCCGCTGACGAGGCTCTTCATGATGCCACGGGCATCCATCACCTCGCCGGTGATGCGGATCTTCAGTACCGAGCCGACCCGCTCCGCCTTGGCCGAGGCCTTGTCGCCGTCGGAGAGCTGGAAGGTCGGGAAGTTCGCGCCCATCAGGTCGCCGCTGTCGGCCAGCTCGATATTGCCCTTCAGCAGGGTGCCCGAACCGTCGATCACCATGTCGTCGAGGCGGACGGAGTTGCCCTTGTCGTTCACCGTGAAGCGCGCCTTGAGCGGCTTGCCGGCGGGCTTGCTGAGGCCGGGAATGAGATCGGCGATCCGCGCCTGGGTCAGGTCGCCTTCGATGCTCGCCCGCGTGTCCTTGTTGTTGGTGGTGCCCACCACCCGTACGCCCACCGGGCCGCTGACGCCGGGAATGTCCACGCCCAGCTTGCCGCGGGCGGCATCGTCGAGGGTCGCGGAGACGCGGATGTCCGAATCGGCCACGTCCTTCTTCTTCTCGTACTCGAAGGCGAGCGGCGCCCCGGCGAGCTTGCCCTCGCCACGCAGGACGATGCCGGCGGGCGAGGCGAAGGCCTTCACCGTCGCGCCCTCCAGCCTCTGGCCGCGGAACACCTTGTCCACGCCGAAGTCGGTGAGGTTCGCCTCCAGCGAATAGTCGAGATCTTCCGGCAGCGGCACCTTGCGGAAGATCATGTTCACCTGCAGCAGCGCCGAGAGGCGGCCGCGCGTGGTGGAGGGATCGAAGGCGGTGCCCTGCGGCCCCTTCAGGGGCTCCATGCCCAGCACCTCGATGCCGGCGTCGGCGGGGCCGTTGAAATTCACCCGGATCTGCGCGGAGGGCTCGCGCGGGAAATAGTCGGGAATCAGCATCACGCCGTCGCTCACAGCGATCTTGCGGTTCTGCGGCGTCACCACTGTGCCGTCGGGCATGGTGATGCGCACCGAGCGGCCGGTGACGAGGATGGCGAGGCTGGAATTGGTGATGGGCGGCAGTCCCTTCACCGGCCGGATCGTCACGCCCTTGCCGGTGATGGTGAAGCGCACGCCGTCCTCAGGCAGCGGCACCTGCTTCTGGCCGATGAGGTCGAGCGGCAGCTTCACCGCGACCGCGATGCCTTCCGCCGTGCCGCCGGAGACGTTCTCCACCGCGAACTGACGGGCGGGAGGCGCAATGTTCACCGGCCAGAAGCGCTTCACCGTCGCCACCGGCATGGGAGAAGCGACGCCGTCGAACTTCAGGTAAGGGATCGGCACGCCGAAATCGAACAGCGCCGTGAAGCTGAAGCTCGCGGTGGAGGCGCCCAGCAGGCCCTGGTCCACCACGATCTGGCGGCTGGGCGGATCGAACCGGCCGGACACGTCCACCTTGGTGATGACGAGGGGCGGCTCGGGCATCTCCGGCCCCTGAAACACGACCTGCTTCGGCCCCATCTGGAACGGCCACGGCTCCTGCGCCTTGGCCGGCACGCGGATCTCACCCGCCAGCTCGATGATGTTCTGGCTCTTCACCGCCTCGATGGGAGCGACCACGATCACACGCCGCGCCACATCCAGCTTGGCCACGATGCGGGCGCGGTCGATGACGAAGCGCTCTTCCGGGTCCTCCCCACTGCCGAGCGCGCCGGCGCCGAGATCGAGGCTCGCATCCGCGGACGTGAGCGCGCCGTCGAGGGCGAGGCGGGCGGAGAAGGAGGCGTTGAGGGGGGTGTCGATATAGAAGCGCCGCTGGTCCTGCACGAAGGCGTGCAGCAGGTCGCGGGTCGAGACGTTCCGGATGGCCACGTCCATGGCGCGCTCGCCATTGCTGACCGGGCTGATGCGCGCGACAGCGGTGGCGACGCCCTGCGGCGACTGGGTGGTGAAGGTCAGCACCGCACCGCCACCCGGCGGCCGCGCGAGCCGGACGCTCATGTGCTGGAAGACGATTCGGCGGCCGGCGCCCTCGTTCTCCACGATCACGGTGCCGTCCTTGAGGCCCACGTCCGCAAGAGCGCCGCCGTCGAAGCCTGCGGTTTCGAGGTCCGCCATCCAGCGGGCAAGCGCGACGGGCTTGAGCGGATCGAAATCCGCGCCAGCGGCATCGGCGGCCTGTTGCGCCTTGTCTGGCGACGAGGCGGGAGCGGAGGCCGGGGTCGCAGTCTGGGATGCAGCGGGCGCCACCGCGGAGCGGGCGGTGGGGCTGGCGGGGATCGCCTTGGCGCCACGGCCGGTGGCCACCGCCACCTGACCGGTCGGGGCGATTCGCACCGTCATTTCCGCGCCCACGAGGTCGATGCGCCGCGCCTTGGGCATGAGGGAGAGAATGGAGCCTTCCAGTTCCACCTCGGCGCTCGGCGCGCTGGCGACGAGCTGGCCGTCGGGGCCGGTGACGCGGATGTCGTGGACCACCACGGCGGTGGCGCCGTGGCCTACCGTCTCCATGGTGGTGGCGCCGATGCTGACCTGGTGGCCGCCGCCGATGCGCTCCTCCAGCGCCCGCTCGATATAGGGCGTGGCGAGGTTGGCGGTGACCATGCCGGTGGCAATGAGCGCGTAAAGGGTGACGGCAGCGACGCCGCCGAGGGCGATCAGGACGAGGCACAGGCCGGTAAAAAGGCGCGCGGCACGGCTGCGCGGCGTCAGCGCACCGACAATGCCCCGGAAGCGGGACCGCTTAGGCTCGCGCCGCGCCCCCGCCGGCCTCTCCTGCCGAAACTCCATTCCGTCTGGACCTTCCCTCTACCGCTTCGGCCGTTCCCGGCCGTTCGTCCGCAACCCGGCGATGGTCCCGCGGTGCCCTCCGGAGTGCGCTTCGATTCGCCTCCGGCCCGCAAGAAATGACCCTAACCTGCCCTTGTCTCGTAAAGATGAGGTGGATCAACTCCCTTGATGATACCATCTGGCCCAAGAACGCGGCCATCTTGTGGGCTTGCATTTGAGCAGCCCCGTATGGCGCCGAACACGTCGAAAGGAAGGCGGAATGTCCAGTTTCCCGGAGGTTGGCGCCAAGGCGCCCGCTTTCTCGCTCACCCGTGATGGGGGCGGTACCGTTTCATTGAAGGATTTCAAGGGCCGCAAGCTGGTGGTCTATTTCTACCCCAAGGCTGACACGCCCGGCTGCACCAAGGAAGCCATTGCCTTCAACGGCCTGAAGGCGGAATTCGCCGCTGCCGACACCGACATCCTCGGTGTCTCCGCCGACGAGGTGAAGGCGCAGGACAAGTTCCGCGACAAGTACAGCCTCGGCTTCGCGCTGGGCTCCGACCCCGACAAGGTCATGCTGGAGGCCTATGGCGTGTGGGTGGAAAAAAGCATGTACGGGCGCAAGTACATGGGCGTCGAGCGCGCCACCCTCCTCATCGGCCGCGACGGCAAGGTGGCGAAGACCTGGCCCAAGGTGAAAGTGGACGGCCACGCCACCGAGGTGCTGAAGGCCGCTCAAGAACTGGGCTAAGCCCAGTTCAAAGCTTCAACCGCGCTGGGCTGAGCCCGGCTCACTCTCCCCCTGCCTGCCCCTACCCCGCCGCCCGCACGTTCTGCGGCAGGATGAAGGGGCCGGGCGGGGACACCCCGATTCGCAGGCGAATGCCGAAGGCCTCCGCCAGCACCGGCTCTGTCAGCACCTCCGCCACCGGCCCCGCCGCGCGGACCCGCCCTCCCGCCAGCACCACGATCTCGTCGGCCACCATGGCGGCGAGGTTCAGGTCGTGCAGCACCGCCAGCACGCCTCCGCCCGCATCCGCATGGGCACGGGCAATGTTGAGCACCGTGAGCTGGTGGGCGAGATCGAGGCTGGCGGTGGGCTCGTCGAGGAAGAGATAGCCCGGTGCATCCGGCTTTCCCGCATCCAGCTGGGCGAGAATGCGGGCAAGTTGCACCCGCTGCCGCTCGCCGCCGGACAGGCTGTCATAGCGCCGGTCGGCGAAGCCGGGCAGGTCCACCCGCGCCAGCAGGCGCAGGATGCGGGCGCGGTCGTGCCCCTCCCCCGCCATGAGGCCGGCGGTGATGACCTCGGCGGCGGTGAAGGGAAAGGCCACCTCCGCCGCCTGCGGCAGCACCGCCCGGCGCCGCGCCAGTTCCAGCGGCCGCATGTCATGGATGGAGATACCGTCCAGCGTCACCCGCCCGGTGGCGAGCCGATGCTCGCCGGACATGACCTTGAGCAGGGTGGACTTGCCGGCGCCGTTCGGCCCCACCAGCACGGTGACGCGCCCCGGCCGAACGGTGAGGCTCGCGCCATCCACGAGGCGACGACCGGAGGCCGTGACGGTGACATTCTCTGCGCGATACATGCTCACCCCACGAAGGCGCGACGCTTCAGCAGCAGCCACAGGAAGAAGGGCGCGCCGACCAAAGCGGTGACGACTCCCAGCGGTAGCTCGGCGGGCGCCGCGATCATGCGGGCGAGGATGTCCGCGCCGAGCAATACCGCCGCGCCGAGCAGCGCCGAGGCCGGCACCAGCGCGCGATGGGACGGCCCGATGACCAGCCGCGCGAGATGCGGCACCACCAGCCCGACGAAGCCGACGACACCGGTGGCCGCCACCGCAGCCCCCACCCCCGCCGCGACGGCGACGACGGCGGTGCGCTTCAGCCGCTCCACGCTGACGCCAGCGTGAAATGCCTCCGCCTCGCCCAGCGCCAGCGCATCGAGCCCGCGGGCGAGGCCGACGGCGATGGCCAGCAGCCCCAGCACGAAGGGGGCGGCAAGCAGCGCCTTCATCCACGTCGCGCCGCCGAGGCTGCCGAGCGTCCAGAACAGGAAGTCCCGCGTCTGCTGCTCGGAGGCGAGGAAAACCATCACCCCCGTGCCGGCGCTCGCCAGCGCCCCGAGGGCAAGGCCGGCGAAGAGGAGCGTCGCCACCGAAGTGCGCCCGTCGTGTTCCGCGAGGCGGGCGATGACGAGGGTGGTGACGAGCCCTCCTGCAAACGCGGCGAGCGGCAGCCCCACCACGTGCAACGGCTGCGGCAACAGGCCGACGAGCGGCGCGCCGAACACGACGAACGCCACCGCCGCCAGCGCGGCCCCCGGCGCCACGCCCACGAGGCTGGGATCGGCGAGCGGATTGCGGAACACGCCCTGCATCAGCGCCCCCGCCACGGCCATGCCCGAGCCGGCCAGCGCGCCGACAAGCGCGCGGGGCAGGCGCACGTCCAGCACCACGATGCGCTCGCGCAGGGGGCCGGCCGGCGCCGCACCGGTGATCCAGTCCCACAGCACGGCGAATACCCGGCCGGGGGCGATGGTGAAGGGGCCGATGGCGAGCGCGCCCACGAAGGCCGCAACCGCCAGAACAGCGAACAGGGTCAGCCCCGCCGTCACCGGACGCCCGCGCGTTCCCGCCTCCGCCGTGGCCATGGCAACGCCTTCCATGCTCATTGGTCCGGCTCCGCGTTCCAGGGTCGGGCCGGCAGCTCCGGCAGCTTCGCGCCCGGATGCAGCGCCGCCGCGAGATCGCGCGCCGCGCGCGGCGTGCGGGGGCCGAATCCGAGCAGATAGGAGCCGGGAAGCGCCACGAAGCGCTTGTCCCGCGCGGCGGGCGTTCCGGCGAAGGCGGGCAGCGCGAAGACGGTCGCGACATCGAGCACCTGCCCGCCGCCGCGCATCACCACCACCGCCTCCGGCTCCGCCGACATTGCCGCCTCGTCCAGCGCCGGCTTGAAGCCCTTGATCTCAGCCATGGCATTGGTGAGGCCCGCGAGTTTCAGGATGGCATCGGCGCTGGTGTCCGCGCCGCCCACCACCGCCGCGCCGCCCGAGGCGGAGAGCACGAACACGGCGCGCGGCCGCTCCGGCAACGCCTTCACCATGGCATCGAGGGCGGCGAAGTCGTCGGAGACCTCTGCGGCGAGCGCCCTGCCCTTTTCCTCCGCGCCCACAGCCTTGGCCACAGCGGCGATCTTGTGCAGCACCGCCTCCCTGTCGTGCCCGTCCGGGATGACGACCACGGGCACCGAGGCCTGCTTCAGCACCTCCATGGTGGAGGGCGGCCCGGCGCCTTCCATGGCGAGGATCAGCGTGGGCCCCACCGAGAGCACGCCCTCCGGCGACAAGGCGCGGGCATAGCCCACATCCGGCAGGGCGCGGGCGGCGGCGGGGTAGCGGCTGGTCTGGTCCACCGCCACCACGCGATCGCCCATGCCGAGCGCGAACAGGATCTCGGTGACTGCGCCGCCGATGGAGACGATGCGCGGCGGCGAAGCCTGCGGCTGGGCCGCAGCAACACGCGGCGCGAGGCCGGCGACGGCAAGAAGGGCAGCGACGACCACGCCAAGGCTGACAAGACGCGCCGCAACACGGCACGCGCGGATATCTTTCTGACGCCGGATCAACATGGAATTAGAGCAACTCCATTTTCTGATGGCGAGTCTTCATGAGACCGATTCGCCTCTATTTTATTTATTCCAATATCGAACGGGCACATATCTACGTGCCAGACACGCAACAGTCTCTGACGTTATTTCAGTTCATTGGCAAGTTGGATGTATTCTTCTTGACGCTTCCGTGGCGTGACGGTAGCCAAATCGTGTCAGGCAAGAAGCCTGCGTAGGAAATCACCCGCGCAGGAAATCGCCTGCTCAGGCAGCACGCCTGCGGCCCGCCACGTCCCCGGCTTCCGGATCGACGCCAGCCAGCCTCCGAACATCAGCCGGGAGAGGATTATGGCGGGAGAACCGCAGCGCATTGCCGTGTTCAAGGGCGAAAGGCATCGCCGCGGGAAAGAGGCGCTGCTCGCGGGCGTCGCGCTCTGCGCCGTCCTCATGGCCACGCCGCTGCGCGCCCAGAGCGCGCCTGAGGCCGGCGCGACCGACGACACGACGACCATCTCTCTCGACACCATCACGGTGGCCGCCAGCTTCACGGAAGAGCGCGCCATCGATGCGCTGGCCGCCATCAGCGTGGTGCGCCCGGACGATCTCGAACAGCTGATGCCGTCGCGGACGCAGGACGTCTTCTTCGGCATGCCGGGCACCACCGTCATCCAGAACGGCAATTCCACGCAGGCCTCCATCAACATCCGCGGCATGGAGGATTACGGCCGCGTCGCGGTGTTCATCGACGGCGCGCGGCAGAACTTCACCCAGCTCGGCCACGGCACCGGCGCCGGCTCCTTCTTCCTTGAGCCCGGCCTGCTGGCGGACGTGGACGTGGTGCGCGGCCCGGTGGCCAACATCTACGGCTCCGGCGCCATCGGCGGCGTGGTGACTTTCCGCACCAAGGACGCCGCCGACATCATCAGGCCCGGCCAGACCTGGGGTGTGGAATCCGCCGGCGAGTTCGGCTCCAACGGGCCGATGGGCTACGCCGCCCTATTCGCGGCGGCGAAGGTGAACCCGAACATCGACCTGTTCTTCGGCGGCACCTACCGCTCGCAGGGCGACTATACGGACGGCAACGGCAACGAGGTGCCCGGCACCGGCTCTGACATCTGGACCGGCGTCGCCAAGCTCACCTTCCGCCCCGCCGACCACCACGAGGTGAAGATCACCGGCCTCAATTATGACGCCGACTACACCACCTACAACGCCGCGCTGGTGAACAACGCGCTTCCCGCCAACTCGACGCAGTACGGCACCACCGTTCTTAACCAGACCCTGACGGCGAGCTGGAACTACACCAACCCCGACGACAACATTTTCGACTGGCGCAGCCAGATCTACTGGAACCGGGTGAAGCAGAGCCAGCTCAAGGTGGCGGGTACGCCCAGCTCCATCACCGGCTCCATCGGCGACCCCCGCTATTTCACCATCGACACGCTGGGCTTCGACCTCAACAACACCTCGCGCTTCACCTTCGCCGACATCCGCAACGCCATCACCATCGGCGGCGACTATTTCCACGACGACGTGGACAATATCGACAATTACGGCTTCGGCGACGGTTACAACCCGTCCGGCGAGCGGGGTGTGGGTGGTGCCTTCATCCAGTGGAAGGCCAATTATTCCACCTGGTTCGAGGCCATCGGCGCGCTGCGCTACGACACCTACAATCTCAGCGGAGACGGCGTTTCCACCAGCGGCGACCACCTCTCGCCTAAGATCACGGTAGGCCTCACGCCCTGGCAGTGGGTGACGCTCTACGGCACCTTCGCGGAAGGCTATCGGGCGCCGGCCGTCACCGAGACGCTGGTGAACGGCGCGCACCCGCCGAACATTCCGCTCGTCTTCTGCCCGGATGGCAGCTTCGGCGTGTTCTGCTTCGTGCCGAACCCGTATCTCCGGCCGGAAATCGGCAAGAACAAGGAAATCGGCCTGAACTTGCGGTTCGACGACATCTTCACCAAGGGCGACAAGTTCCGCGCCAAGGCCAACGTCTACCAGAATGACGTGGAGGACTATATCGAGCTGGTGGGCTACGACCGGACGCCGTTCGGCACCTTCGCCAACTACCAGTATCAGAACATCGCCAACGCCCGCCTGCGCGGCTTCGAGTTCGAGAGCAATTACGACGCCGGTCTCTGGTTCGCGGGCTTCAATGCCACCGTGTCCGAGGGCGAGAATACCAACAACGGCCAGCCCCTCGCCAACGTGATGCCCAACAACATCGCCGCGACGCTGGGCGCCCGCTTCTTCGAGAACAAGCTCACGGTTTCGGTGCGCTGGCAGTGGGTGGCGGCCAAGGCCGCGGCCGACCTGCCCGCCGATTCCCCCTACGAGCCGACGCCGAGCTTCAACCTCGTGAACGTCTATCTCGGCTACCAGCCGGACCCGAACGTGCTGGCCCAGCTCTCCGTTGAGAACCTCTTCAACGAGCAGTACGTTCAGTACCAGCAGTTCCTGCCGAGCGCCGGCATCACCGCGAAGGCCGGCCTCAAGTTCAAGATCGGCGCCGACACCATCGCGGCGGCGACGCCCTATCCGGTGAAATAGGCTGCCACCAGCCCATCCCTTTGCCAACTCGGAGTGTCGAAATGTTCATTGCTACCAACAGGTTCAAGGTGAAGCACGGGTCCGAGGCCGAGTTCGAGCGGGTCTGGCGCGAACGCGACACCTACATTGCCGCCGTGCCCGGCTTCGTCGCCTTCGACCTGTGCCGCGGGCCGGAGAAGGAGGAATACACCCTCTACATCTCCCACACCGTCTGGGCCGGGAAGGCCGATTTCGAGGCCTGGACCAAGTCCGAGGCCTTCCGCCTCGCCCACCGCGACGCGGGTGCGTCATCCAACCGCGTGAACTATATCGGCGGTCCGGAGTTTGAAGGATTTGAGTCGGTGCTCTCGCTCACCCCCGGCGAGAAGGCGGCCTGACGGCCCACTGACCCGAACCACGGTGTTACCTCCAGCCCGGCCGGACCAAATGTCCGCGCCGGGCTTTTCTTTGCGACCGGCGCCGCATGCCCCGCCCTTTCCATGCCCGCTCCGCTTGGCTACCGTCTTGGCCCTTTTCCCGGCCCTTGAATTCTCCGGCCCCAGAGCCAACAGGATCGCGCCATGACGGCCTATTCCGACCTCGCCGCCCATTTCGACCGTGCCGCGGCGCTCGCCAACGGCATCGGCATCCTCCAGTGGGACAGCGACACCATGATGCCCAAGGGCGCCGCCTCCACCCGCGCGGAGAGCCTCGCCCTGTTGCGCGTGCTCCACCACAACATGGCGACCGACCCGCGCATCGGCGACTGGATCGCCAATGCGGAGAATGAGGATCTGGGCCCGTGGGAGCGCGCCAACGTGCGCGAGATCACCCGCAGCTTCACCGTGGATACGGCCGTGCCTGCCGACCTCGTGGAAGCCTCCAGCCGCGCCTCCTCCCGCTGCGAGATGGCCTGGCGCAAGGCGCGTGCGGACGCGGACTTCCCGGCCCTCCTGCCTTCTCTGGAGGAGGTGCTGCGGCTCCAGCGCGAGATCGGCCGGGTGAAGGGCGAGAAGCTCGGCCTCTCCCCCTATGATGCCCTCCTGAACGGCTACGAGCCCGGCGGCCGCTCGGCCCGCATCGACGCGCTATTCGACGACCTCGCCCAGTTCCTGCCCGGCTTCACCGAGAAAGTGCTGGAAATCCAGGCCCGCCGTCCCGCTATGCCCCCGCTCGAAGGCCCCTTCGCCGTGGAGGCGCAGCGCGCGCTTGGGCTGGAGATGATGAAGGTGGTCGGCTTCGATTTCGAGCGCGGCCGGCTCGATGTCTCCACCCATCCCTTCTGCGGTGGCGCCGACAACGACGTGCGCATCACCACCCGCTACGACGAGAGCGACTTCTCCCGCGCCCTCATGGGGGTGCTGCACGAGACCGGCCATGCGCTCTATGAGCAGGGTCGCCCACAGGACTTCATCCACCAGCCGGTGGGGCAGGCCCGCTCCATGAGCATCCATGAGAGCCAGTCTCTGCTCATGGAGATGCAGGCCTGCCGCAGCCGGGAATTCCTCACTTTCGCCGCCCCGCGCATGCGCGCCGCCTTCAACGGCTCCGGCCCGGCCTGGGAGGCGGATGCGTTGTGGCGGCTCTACACCAGGGTGGAGCGGGGCTTCATCCGGGTGGATGCGGACGAGGTGACCTATCCCGCCCATGTCATCCTGCGCTACCGGCTGGAAAAGGCGCTGATCGGCGGAGATATGAAGCTCGCCGACCTGCCCGGGGCCTGGGCCGAGGGCATGAAGTCCCTGCTCGGCGTGACGCCGCCCGACGACCGGCTGGGCTGCCTTCAGGACATTCACTGGCCGGGCGGCGGCTGGGGTTATTTCCCCACCTACACGCTGGGCGCGATGACGGGGGCGCAGCTGTTCGATGCCGCCTGCCGCGCCGATCCCGGCATCCTGCCCGGCATTGCCAAGGGGGATTTCGCGCCCCTGCTGGCGTGGCTGCGCGTCAATGTCCACGGCCAAGCCTCGCTGCTGGAGACGGACGAGCTTCTGACCCGCGCCACCGGCCGGCCGCTCGATGCCTCCGTGTTCAAGGCCCACCTGCGCCGCCGCTATGGCGGCGAGATGGAGCATTCGGCGGCCTGATCGACCGTCCCAACGCAAAACGGCCGGGCAGATGCCCGGCCGTTTTCGTTTGAGATAAAGTTGCTATCAGAGACCGGCGACGTAGCGGCTCGGATCGACGGGCGTCGACCCCTTGCGGATCTCGAAGTGCAGCTGGGGCGAGGAGACGTTGCCGCTCTGGCCGGCCTTGGCAACGATCTGGCCGCGCCGCACGGTATCGCCGCGCTTCACCGTCAGCTCGCTGTTGTTGGCATAGGCGGTCACGTAGCCGTCGGCATGCTTGATGAGCACGAGATTGCCGTACCCCTTCAGCTCGTTGCCGGCATAGGCGACGGTGCCGTCCTCGGCAGCGCGCACCGCAGTGCCTTCGGGGACCGCGAAGTTCACGCCGTCATTGTGGGCACCGCCGGGCTTGGGACCGTAGGAGGCGATCACGCGGCCGCGCACCGGGGCGCGGAACTGGGGACCGGAGCCACCGGCGCGCGGGGCGTCGTCGGCATCGATCACCGGCGACACCTTCGCGGCGGTCTCGACCTTCGGCTCGGGTGCGGCCGACTTGGACACAGCCGCAGTCGGCGCGGAACCGGCGGGCTTGGCCGCAGCGGTCTGGGTGGGCTTCGCCGCGGGGGCGGCAGCCGGTGCCGGAGCCGGCGTGGCGGCGATCGTCGCGGGCTTGGCCGAGCCGGGAACCTGCAGCGTGCTGGCGACCGGAGCCGCCGCGGCAAGCTGCGGCGGCTTGGCGGCAGCGGTGGACTGGGCAGCAGCCTGCGCGGCCTTGGCCTGCGACGCGCCATTGCCGCCGGGCGGGATGATGAGCGTCTGGCCCGTGCGGACGGTGCCGCCGGCGGGAATATTGTTGGCGATGGTCAGCGAGGCCACCGAGACGTTGTACATGCGCGAGATGGACCCGAGGGTCTCGCCGGCCACCACCACATGGGTTCCGGCAGCCGGACCGCGGGCGGCCGGAGCCGCAGCGGGCGTCGCCGCCGCATAGCCGGGCGCTCCGTACAGCGGCTGACCGCCACCGGTTGAGGCATAGGATGAGGCCGGGTAGGCGGGCGCCGCCGCCTGCCCCGGTGGCGGGGCCGGCATGGCCTCCACCCGACCGGAGCCCAGCGAGCCGGTGACGTCCCCGTTGCCGGCGGGCGGATAGCCGCCCGGATGCCCCTGGTAGCCCGCGACGGGCGCCCCGGCCGGTGGCTGGGGCGAGTCGGCGGCGAAGCGGATCGTATCCGAACTACAGCCTGCAACCGTTCCGGACACGAGCCCGATCAGTGCCAGCCGCGCGAAGACGTTACGCCCGTGAGTCCCGCAGGAAGTACGCATGTGACCGAACTCGCACGCAAACATTACGGCCCGCAGTTAAGGGTCCCATGCGTAAACGGCGGCTTAAATGACGTATCTTCGGCATGGTGCTGCCGAACTTTCGACTCCCACGTGACAAACCTGCAACAGGTCGGCGACCCCGACCTGCCGTTTCGTCAGTTGCCCTTGGGGAGGGCGACCACGCTGGCGCCGCTCTCGGCGGTGTCCGACACCGAGCGGCCCAGCTGGTTCACATGCTGGTTGTAGTGGGAGCGGGTGTTCTCATCCACCACGGCGACGGGCGCGGCGATGACGAGACCGGCGGCGGTGCCGACGGTCGCGGCGGCGTCCGAAGTCGCCTTGATGATGTGCTCGCCGACGCCGACGCGGGAGTCGGTCATGGTCTGCCCCTCCGCAAGGCGGGCGCCAATGGCCTGCACCACCTTCGGGCTGGCGGCGAACTTGCCGTGGGCGAGAGGATCGTTGGTCCTGAGCTTGGTCAGGTCCACCACGTTGATGTTGTTCTTCTCGAACTCGGTGCGGAACGGCTCCTGCTCCGGATCGACCGCACCGACACGCGGGACGTCACCCCACACCCGGCGGGAGACGGCGAGCGCCTTGTCGTCCTGCGAGACAAACAGGGTGAAGGCCGGGCGCTGGCTGGTCTTGCCGATCTCGTTGAAGAAGGTGGAGAAGACATCCACGTCCACGTCCGGCGCCGCAAGCATCACATACTTGATCTTGGGCAGGATGCGCCCGTTGCGGATCGCCATCTGCCGCAGGGCTTCCAGCGTCACGACGTTGCCCATGGAATGGGCGAGGATGGAAATCTCACCCACGTTCGGGTCCTTGGCCATGAAGGTCAGCAGCCGCTCAAGGGAATCCCTGGAGAAGGACGTGCTTTCGCGGTCATAGCCGTAGGCGAGCAGGCTGCCGCGCGAGGGCCAGGTGAACAGCACCGGCGTCACCGGCGCCTCGGAATCGTGGATGATCTGGGCGAAGCGGAACACCGCGTCGTCGAAGCGCTGGTTGTAGCCGTGCACGAACACCAGGGCCTGCCGGCCGGGCGTGCGGCTGATGCGGTTATGGAACCACACGGTCGCCTGATCCTGCGTCAGGTCGACGAGCTTGGTGGTGACGAAGTCCGTCGCCGGATTGCCCGGAATGCTCCGCGGCCACTGCACGTCGCCGATCTTGCGGGCGCCGTCGGGCGGTATGGAAACCTCGATCTCGGCATAGCTCGGCGTGCGGGCGCGCTCGCCATTGAAGATGTCCGGGCCATCGGACCGCTCGCGGACGGTGGCGACCACCATGTCCACGCGGGACGTGCCGGGAATTGTATCGGGCACGGGAATGAGCGCGCCATCGGGGCGCCCGGCGCAGCCTGTCAGCAGGCCGAGCAGCAGCGCACACGCCAGTAACTGCCGCCCGCGGCCGGAAACGCCCTTCAATTCTCGATCCCCCGGAACGCAACTCCCGATCCCGATAGCCGAGGGATCGGGCCCCCGCAACGGGCTTCGGCACCAGGGTACGGTTAAAGCGATGCTTTCGCTCAGAGTGTGGCCGCGGCGCCCGGAACGAGCGGTACAAAGCGCACCTTCATCAGGTCGGTGCGGCTGCGGCCCGACTGCTCCTTGACGATGCGGACGAGCGTCTGCACCTCCTCCGGCGCGCCGAGGGGCGCGACGATGACGCCGCCGAGCTTGAGCTGATCCATCAGCGCCGGGGGGATGTCGGGTGCCGCGGCGGTGACGAGGATGCGGTCGAACGGCGCGCGGGCCGGCATGCCGTTCATACCGTCGCCCACATAGGCGGTGACGTTGCGCAGGCCGAGCACCTCGAAACGCGTCTGCGCCTCGCTGACGAGGGAGCGATAGCGGTCCACCGTCACCACGCGGGCGGCGAGATGGGACAGCACGGCGGCCTGATAGCCCGAGCCGGTGCCCACCTCCAGCACGGTCTGGTCTGCCGTGACGCCGAGCGCTTCCGTCATGGCGGCGACGAGGCTCGGCTGCGACATGGTCTGGCCGCAGGCGATGGGCAGCGCCACGTCGTCATAGGCGTGGCGGCGCATCATGGGATCCACGAACAGGGGCCGCGGCACCAGCTCGATGGCGCGCAGCACCGCGAGATCCCTGATCCCACGCTGGCGCAGCCGGAGGATGAAGGCCGCACGTTCCGCCTGCTCGCCGTCGCCCTCGCCGGTACTCATCCCGGTGTCCATCTCCGCCTAACTGTTGAAACCTATAGCAGATTGCCGCCGATCTCCAGCCGGTGCCTTTCCACCATCTTCCCAGCCGCCGCGCGCCACCCCGGCTTGCGCCGCAACGGCCGATCGGACACCCTCGCGCCGCCATGCGCCCCGACGTCCTGTCTCCCCTCTTCGCAACCCTCGACAGCCTCTCCGGCATCGGCCCCAAGCTGATGAAGCCGTATGCGCGCCTGCTGGGCCGGGACATGCCGCGGGTGATTGACCTGCTGTTCCACATGCCGTCCGGCTTCGTGGACCGCCGCGCCCGCCCCTTGCTCGCAGAGGCCGTTCCCGAGACCGACGTGACGGTGGAAGTGACGGTGGATGCCCACCAGCCGCCCCCGCCCGGCAGCCGGGCGCCGCACCGCACCTATGTGTCCGATGCCAGCGGCGACATGGTGGTGGTGCATTTCAAGATCGAGCCCGCGCGCATCGAGCGGATGCTGCCGGTCGGAGCCAAGCGCTGGCTGTGCGGCCGCATCTCCATCTATGACGGGATGCGGCAGATGACCCACCCGGACCGCATCCTCGATGCCGCCGGAGTCGAGCGGCTGCCGGCGGTGGAGCAGGTCTATCCGCTGGTGGAGGGCCTCGCCTCCGGGCATCTGCGCCGGGCCATCGAGGCGGCGCTCCAGCGCGTGCCGGACCTGCCCGAATGGATTCCGGACGAATTTCGCGCGGCGCGGGGCTGGCCGTCCTTCCGGGAGGCGCTGATGCGCCTGCACAAGCCGACCTCCCCCCACGAGGCGACGCCGGCCGGCGGGCCGTGGCGCCGGCTCGCCTTCGATGAGTTGCTCGCCCACCAGCTCACCCTCGCCCTCGTCCGGGCGCAGGAGGAGAAGGCCGGCGGGCGCGCCACCATCGGGGATGGACACATCTCGGCGCGGCTCGCCGCCGCCCTCCCCTTCACGCTCACCGGCGCGCAGGAGCAGGCCATCGCCGCCATTCGCGCAGATTTGGCCGCCGACACGCGGATGCTGCGCCTGCTCCAGGGCGACGTGGGTTCCGGCAAGACCGTGGTCGCCCTGATGGCCGCCGCCACGGTGGCCGAGGCTGGGCGGCAGACCGCGCTGATGGCACCCACCGAGATCCTCGCCCGCCAGCATCACGAGACCATCGCGCCGCTGGCCACCGCGGCCGGCCTGTCCACCGCCATCCTCACCGGCCGGGAGAAGGGGCGGGCCCGCGAAGCAGTTCTCACGGAGCTGGCCTTCGGCCGCACCGATCTGGTGGTGGGCACCCATGCACTCATCCAGGACGATGTGATCTTCCGCGACCTCGCCCTCGCCGTGGTGGACGAGCAGCATCGCTTCGGCGTCGAGCAGCGCCTGACGCTGGCCCGCAAGGGCGAGGCGGTGGACATGCTGGTGATGACGGCGACCCCCATCCCCCGCACCCTCGTCCTCACCCTGTTCGGCGACATGGAGTCCAGCGAGCTGCGAGAGAAGCCGCCGGGGCGGCAGGCCATCGACACCCGCGCCTTGCCCCTCGACCGGCTGGACGAGGTGGTGGCAGGCGTCGGGCGCGCACTCGCCTCGGGCGCGCGGGCCTACTGGATCTGCCCGCTGGTGGAGGAGACCGACACCTCCGACCTCGCCGCCGCCACAGAGCGCTACGAGACGCTGCAAGCCGTCTTCGGCGCATCGGTGGGGCTGGTGCACGGGCGCATGTCCGGCGCCGCCAAGGACGAGGCCATGGCCCGCTTCGCCCGCGGGGAGACGCGGCTGCTCGTCGCCACGACGGTGATCGAGGTGGGCGTGAATGTGCCGGAGGCCACCGTCATGGTCATCGAGCATGCCGAGCGCTTCGGCCTCGCCCAGCTGCACCAGTTGCGCGGGCGGGTTGGGCGCGGCGACAAGCCGTCCGTGTGCCTGCTGCTCTACCGTCACCCGCTGGGCGAAACGGCGAAAGCTCGCCTCGCCATCCTGCGCGAGAGCCAGGACGGGTTCCGCCTCGCCGAGGAGGATCTGCGACTGCGCGGCGAGGGTGACGTGCTGGGCACGCGGCAAAGTGGCCTGCCCGGCTTCCGCCTCGCCCGCATGGAATGGCACGGCGGCGAGGTGGAGGCCGCCCGCAACGCGGCGGCGGCGCAGGTGCGGGCCGATCCCGACCTTGTCGCCCCCGGCGCGCGGGTGCTGCACACGCTGCTGCACCTGCAGGAGCGGGATGCGGCCGTGCGCTTGCTCTCCGCCGGATGAGGCGCCATGGTCCCGCGATGGCCGCCGACGACGATGCATCCGCCCCTCCTCCGCCTGCCCCGACGGCGCAGAGGGAGCTGACGCAGAGTGAGATGCTGGCCGCAGGGCGCTGGAGCCGCGACGCCATCTATCGCAAGCTGCTGTTCGCGGCGGGGTTCGTCTTCCTGGTCATCGGCGCCATCGGCATGGTGGTGCCCATGCTGCCGGGCACGGTCTTCCTGATCCTCGCCGCCTGGTGCTTCACCCGCTCGTCGCCCAAGTTCGAGGCGTGGCTCCTCAATCACCGCTGGCTCGGCCCCGGCGTGGTCCGGTGGCGGGAGACCGGGGCCATCCCGCCCCTGGTGAAGCTGTTCGCGCTGGCGAGCTTCGTCGGCACCTTCACCGGCAGCTGGTATCTCGGCGCGCCGACCTTCGTGCTCGCGTTCCTCGGCGTGCTGTTCATCCTGCTTGCGATCTTCATCGCGACCCGGCCGAACCGGTAGCGCGAGGTCCCTCAACGACGCAGGGGCACCACGTTGTCGGGCAGGAATTCCTCTTCCGCGCAGCAGACCCGATTGCGGCCCGACCGCTTCGCCTCGTAGAGGGCGGCATCCGCCCGCTCGAACGTCGCCGGGAGCGGCTCGACCCGCGAAGCCAGCGCGACGCCGATGCTGACGGTGAAGGGCGGCACGTCCGTCTCCTCATGGCCGATGATGGCGAGGCGCACCGATTCCGCCTGCAGCCGCGCCATCTCGGGCGAGGCGCGCTCCAGCAGGATGGCGAACTCCTCGCCCCCCACCCGGCCGATGAGCGCCGACTGCGGCAGCGTGTGCTGCAGCATGCCGCCGAAGCCGCGGATGGTCTGGTCGCCCACGCCGTGGCCGAACGTGTCGTTGATGGCCTTGAAGTGGTCGATATCGATGAGCAGCAGCGCGAATGGCGCCGCCCCGGCCTGCCTGTGCACCAGATCTGATGCGCGCTGCTCGAACCCGCGGCGGTTCAGGAGGCCGGACAGGGCGTCCGTATCCGCCACCTCCTGCGTCTCCCGCACCAGTTCCAGCACGGAGATCACCAGAATCAGGAATCCCGTCGCCACCATCAGGAGGCCTGTGCTGACCTGGGCCACCACTGCGAACGGCGTGTCCATGTAGTTGATCTGGTGCGGCCCGGTATGCAGGCTGACGGCCAGCGCGGCCTTGAGCGGCACGTGCATGCACAGCAGCGCGAACAGGCCGGCGAGCAGGAGATCACGCAGCCGGCGCGGGCTGTCCCGCAGAACCACCCAGCAGCTTGCTGCCGTCGCGACCACGAACGGCAGCTGATAGCTGACCACCCGGACGAACATGTTCACGGTCAGTTGCAGCGCCAGCGCGGCGCTGAGCACCGTCACGACGCCAAGGACAGCGACCAGCCCCAACGGGATGGGCTTGCGGTAGAGCACGGCCAGCCCCGGCACCATCAGGATGAGGCACGTCGCGAAGGAGAGGTAGATCACCGGCGCGAACAGGACGATCCAGCCGGTGTAGGACTGCGCCAGCATCGCCAGCGGCGTGATGACGATGGCGCCGAAGCTGGCGGCGAACCAGAGCGGCGCCGTGTAGCCGCGATGAAGCAGCGCCAACGCGAGATAGCTCGCGGCGAACAGAGCCGCCACCACGGCATTCATGAAGATAGGGAACGTCGCAGCAGGCATTGACCGGCGTCCGCACCCAGGCTCGAGCGTTGGTTGTGTCGGAAAATGAAGGACCCGAATCGATATCGGCGCAACAGATTTCAAGGGGCACGGGTGGATTGTGCCACCCGCGCCGGACCAGGCCACCGTCGCCGACTATTCCACCGTGACTGCCTATTCCACCGTCACGGACTTGGCGAGGTTGCGCGGCTGGTCCACGTCCGTGCCCATGATGACCGCCGTATGGTAGGCGATCAGCTGGACCGGGATGGAATAGACCATCGGGCACACGGTCGCCGGCATCTCGGGCAGGATCAGCTTCTGCACCGCATTCACCGGCGCCGCCTCGGCCCCCTTGGGGTCGGTGACGAGGATGATCTTGCCGCCGCGCGCCGCCACCTCCTCCATGTTGGAGACGGTCTTGTCGAAGATGCGGTCGTGGGGGGCGATCACCACCACCGGCATCTTCTCGTCGATGAGGGCGATGGGGCCGTGCTTCAGCTCGCCGCCGGCATAGCCCTCGGCGTGGATGTAGGAGATTTCCTTGAGCTTCAGCGCCCCTTCCAGCGACAGCGGATAGTTCGTCCCGCGGCCGAGATAGAGCACGTCCCGGGCCTTCGCGAGGGTGCGGGCCAGCACCTCGATCTCCGGCGAGAGCTTCAGCGCCTCCGTCATGAGGCGCGGCACTTCCATGAATGCGCGCACCAGCTTGTGCTCGTCATCCGCCGACAGCACGCCCTTGGCGCGGCCGAACGCGACGGACAGGCAGGCCAGCGTCGCCAGCTGGCAGGTGAAGGCCTTGGTGGAGGCGACGCCGATTTCAGGGCCGGCGAGAATGGGCAGCACAACGTCCGCCTCGCGGGCGATGGTGGAGGTGGGCACGTTCACCACGGCCACCACCTTCTGCCCGCACTCCTTGGCGTAGCGCAGGGAGGCCAGCGTGTCCGCCGTCTCGCCCGACTGGGAAATGACGATGGTGACGCCGCCCGGCGCCAGCGGCGTCTCGCGGTAGCGGAACTCGGATGCGATGTCGGTGGAGACCGGCACGCGGCCGAACCGCTCCAGCCAGTATTCCGCCACTGCGCCGGCATAGAGCGCGGTGCCGCAGGCGGTGATGGAGATGTGTTGCACCTCCTTCGGGTCGAACGGCAGCTCGGGCAGGCAGACGGTCTCGGTGTCGAGATCGAGATAATGGCCGAAGGTGTGGGAGATGACCTCGGGCTGCTCGTAGATCTCCTTCGCCATGAAGTGGCGATGGTTGCCCTTGTCCACGAGCAGGGCGCCAGCCGGCACCTTCTGCACCGCGCGCTCCACGATGCGCCCCGTCTCGTCGCGGATTTCCGCGCCCTCGCGGGTCAGCACCGCCCAGTCGCCCTCTTCCAGATAGGCAATGCGATCGGTGAACGGGCCGAGAGCGATGGCGTCCGAGCCGAGGAACATCTCGCCATTGCCGTAGCCGATGGCGAGGGGAGAACCGCGGCGGGCGGCGATCAACAGGTCGGTCTTGCCGTCGAACAGGAAACCGAGGGCGAAGGCGCCCTTGAGGCGCGGCAGCACGGCCGCCACCGCCGCCACCGGCTCCTTGCCGGAGAGCAGCTCGCGGTCCACCAGCTGGGCGACGACCTCGGTGTCCGTGTCGCTCCTGAAGGTGACGCCGGCGGCCTTCAGCTCTTCCTTCAGCTCGCGGAAATTCTCGATGATGCCGTTGTGGACCACCGCCACGCGCTTGGTGCCGTGGGGATGGGCATTGCGCTCGGAGGGCTTGCCGTGGGTCGCCCAGCGGGTGTGTCCGATGCCGGCGTGGCCCTTGAGCGGGTGCTTGTCGAGCTTTGTCTCGAGATTGCGCAGCTTGCCTTCGGCGCGGCAGATCTCGAGGTGCCCGTTCTCCAGTGTCGCGATGCCGGCGGAATCATAGCCGCGGTATTCCAGGCGCCGGAGGGATTCGACCACCTTGTCCGCGACGGCGCTCTTCCCCAGAATGCCGACGATCCCGCACATGCGATCTAGCTCCGATGTTGGCGGCGCCCCGGTTGGGCCCGGCTGATTGTCGCGTCCAAGGTGCACTGCAAAAACTGAATGGACCGTTCCTAACCCGCAAGTCCTACCCCCCACGGGGCCGGAGCCGGAATCACATCGCCTTTCCGTTGGTGTCAGGCGAAGGCTACTTCTTCTTCGCGTCGGCCCGGGCGGCGCGGAAATCCTTGGCCCAGCCGTCCTTCACCACCTGCCGGCTGCGGGCGATGGCGAGGGCATCCTCCGGCACATCCGAGGTGATGACGGCGCCGGTGCCCACATAGGCCCCCGCCCCGATCGTCACCGGGGCCACCAGCGCCGAATTGACGCCGATGAAGGCACCCGCGCCGATCTCGGTGCGATACTTGGAGAAGCCATCATAGTTGCAGGTGATGGTGCCGGCGCCGAGATTGGCGCCCGCGCCCACGTGGGCATCGCCGACGTAGGAGAGGTGGTTCACCTTGGCGCCGCTCTCGATATGGGCGGCCTTGGTCTCCACGAAATTACCGATGCGCACGCCCTCATCCAGCCGCGTGCCCGGCCGCAGCCGCGCATAGGGACCGATGGAGACGCCGGGCGCGAGCTGCGCGCCTTCGAGGTGGCAGAAGGCGTGGATCACCACATCGTCACCGACGGTCACGCCCGGCCCGAACACCACGTTGGGCTCCACGATCACGTCGCGGCCGAGCACGGTGTCGGCGGAAAAGAACACCGTCTCCGGCGCGATCAGCGTGGCGCCCTCGGCCATGGCGGCGAGCCGCAGGCGCTTCTGCAGGATGGCCTCGGCCTCGGCGAGCTGGATGCGGCTGTTGACGCCGGCCACCTCGTCCACATCCGCCTTCGCCGCGACCGCGGCGCGCCCGTCAGCGCGGGCGATCTCGACGGCGTCGGTGAGGTAATATTCGCCCTTGGAATTGGCGTTGCCGATCCGGTCGAGGATGGAGAGCGCATCCTTGCCCGAGAGCGCCATCAGCCCGGCGTTGCAGAAGCGAACCGCCTTCTCGGCGGCGGTCGCGTCCTTCTCCTCGCGGATGGCGACGAGTTCGTCGCCGGAGGTGACGAGACGGCCGTAGCCGGTGGGGTCTTCCGGCTCGAAGCCGAGCGCGGCGACGGCAGCGCCCTCGGCCAGCGGGGCCCGCAGGCGGGCGAGGGTTTCGGGGCGCACCAGCGGGGTGTCGGCATAGAGCACGAGCACGTCGTCGGCGCCCTGTTCCAGCGCGGCGCGGGCGGCGAGCACGGCGTGGGCGGTGCCGAGCCGCTCGGTCTGCACGAACACCTGCGCGTCCGGCACGATGCGCGTCGCCTCGGCGGCGACATCCTCGCGGCCGGGGCCGACCACCACGGCGGTGCGGGTGGCGCCGGCGGCACGGGTCGCCGCCAGCACATGGTGGAGCATGGTGCGGCCGGCGACCTTGTGGAGCACCTTGGGGAGGCGCGACTTCATGCGCGTCCCTTCCCCGGCGGCGAGCACCACCACGAGCAGGCTCCGGTCACTCATCGCGATTCCTCCGCGGCGCTAACGTTCCGCCCCCATTACCCCGCCGCCGCAGCAAGCGGAAGCGGGGAGGACGCGAGACGCTGGCGCGCCGCAGATGGCGATTTTCAGGCGCCGCGAGTCCAGCGCACGGTCGCCTCGGCGACGCGGCGGCCGAGATGGGCGGCGGTGCGGCGGTCGGTGGCGGGCGGCACCACGTCCGGGCCTTCATCGATGTTGGACTGGGCATAGGCGCCGGCGAAGCCGCCGAGGCGGTTCAGGTCGTCCAGCGAGCCCTTGGAATTGTTGTTGCCGGGATGGAGGCCAAGGCCCACCCAGACCATGCCGTGCTGCTGCGACAGGCCGAACATCGCGTGGATGCCCTGGTGCTTGTCGCCGTTCTGCGCGCCGGAATTGACGAAGCCGGCGGCCAGCTTGTCCTTCCACTTCATCTCGAACCAGCGCTTGGACGACTTCTCGGCGAACGCCTGGAAGGCAGCGGAGACGTTGCCCATGTAGATCGGCGCGCCGAAGATGATGGCGGCGGCGCCGTCCAGCACGTCCCACTTCTCGTCCACTTCGTCCACGGAGACGAGGACGCCCTCGACCGCATCGACTTCCTTGATGCCGGCGAGCACGGATTCAGCCACCACCTTGGTGTGGCCATAGCCCGAGTGATACACGATCGCGACGACTGGCTTCGACATGACACGTCTCCCCGTTGGGTTCGCCACCGGTTATGCCGTGCATGAATGCCTACATCCAGCCGTAAGATCGCAATCCAGCCTTGCGTTTTCGCAAACGCACGACGGCGTGCTCAGCCGCACGTTCAGCCGCCTTTGGGGAACTCCAGCCCCATCTCGCGATAGCGCTCGGGATCATCCGCCCAGCTCTCGCGCACCTTCACGAACAGGAAGAGATGCACGGGCTGCTCGATGATCTCGGAGATCTCCTTCCGGGATTCGGACGAGATGGTCTTGATGGTGTTGCCGCCCTTGCCGAGCACGATCTTCCTCTGGCTTTCGCGCTCCACGAAGATCGTCTGCTCGATGCGCACGGAGCCGTTGCGCAATTCCTTCCAGCTCTCGGTTTCCACCGTGGAGCGGTAAGGCAGTTCGTCGTGCAGGCGCAGGAACATCTTCTCGCGGGTGATCTCGGCCGCGAGCATGCGCATGGGCGCATCCGAAACCTGATCCTCGGGATAGAGCCAGGGGCCTTCCGGCACCGTCTCGGCGAACCAGCGGCGGACGTCGTTCACGCCGTCGCCGGTGAGCGCGGAGACCATGAACACCCGGTCGAACGGCGCCCGCTCGGTGATCGCGGCGGCGAGCGCCAGCAGGCTGTCGCGGCGGATCAGGTCGATCTTGTTGAGGATGAGCGCGCGCGGCTTGCGGATGTCCTTCAGCTGACCGAGCAGCGCCTCGATGTCTTCGTCGAGTCCGCGGTTGGCATCCACCAGCAATGCGATCACGTCGGCGTCGGCGGCATGGGTCCAGGCGCTCGACACCATCGCCCGCTCCAGCCGGCGCTTGGGCGCGAAGATGCCGGGTGTGTCCACCAGCACCACCTGCGCCGCGCCGTCCAGCGCGATACCGCGCACGATGGAGCGCGTCGTTTGCACCTTGTGCGAGACGATAGACACCTTGGTGCCCACCAGCGCATTGGTCAGCGTGGACTTGCCGGCATTGGGCGCGCCGAGCAGAGCCACGAAGCCACAGCGCGTCGGGCCTTGGAGCGGCGCAAGAGGAGCGCGCTCGGCGCGATCCAGCTCGTCGTCGAAATCGTCGTCCTCATCGTCCTCCGGAAGATCGTCGTCCGGAAGATCATCGGAGAGTTCATCCTCCGCGATATCCTCTTCGGCGACATCCTCGTGCGGCGCGGCGGCGGCGAGGGCTTCCTCTTCCGCAACGGCAGGATGTTGATCCGGGGCGGCCGTGTCGGCGCCCGCCTTCTTCCTCGGTGCCATCAGGCCTCGTCCTTCTCCCAAACGCCCTCACGGACGAGGAAAGCGGCGGCAGCCGCCTTCTGTGCATTCTGCTTGGAGGCGCCATCCGCCTGCGCCGAAGCGAGGCCGGGCAGGTCCACCGCCACGGTGAATCGGGGCGCGTGGTCCGGGCCGGAGCGCATCACCTCGCGATAGACGGGCGGCGGCAGGCCACGGGCCTGGGCCCATTCCTGCAGCACAGTCTTGGCATCGCGCAGCGGCCGGCGCGGGGCCTCCAGCCGCGGACGCCAGAACCGCTCCACCAGCGCGTGGGCCGCCTCATACCCACCGTCGAGGAACACCGCCGCGACCACACCCTCGGCCACGTCGGCGAGGATGGCGCGGCGCTTGTGCGCGCCGGACTGGCTTTCGCCGGGACCGAGGCGGATGAACGGGCCGAGGTCCATGTCCTCGGCGACCTCGGCGCAGGCTTCCTCACGCACCAGCTCAGCGAGCCGGCGCGACAATTCCCCCTCCTCGCCTTCCGGGAAGGCGAGATAGAGCATGTGCGACACCACCGAGCCGAGCACGTGGTCGCCCAGGAATTCCACCCGCTGGTAGGAGCGCAGGCGCGGCGCCTCGCCCTTCACGGCACTGATGTGGGACAGGGCCAGCTCAAGCATCGAGCGATCGCGGAAGCGGTAGCCGATCCGCTCCTCGAGATGGGCGAGATCCTGCCCCGCCCCGTTCAATGCACCCGTGTGAACAGCCGATCCCATCGCACCGTCCAAGGCCATGTCCAAACCTGCCACGCAGAAGCGCCCTCGTCGATCGAGAAGAAGATCAGCTGCGCCTTGCCGATGAGATTCTCGAACGGAACATAGCCCACCTGGCTCAGCACGCGGCTGTCGGCGGAATTGTCCCGGTTGTCGCCCATCATGAAGAAGTGCCCGAGCGGCACTTCATAGACGGGTGTGTTGTCGTAGAAGCCGTTGTCCACCAGGTCCAGCGTCTCGTAAGAGACGCCGTTCGGCAGCGTCTCGCGCCAGCGCTTCACCGGCACCTTTCGGCCGGAGCCGTCGTCCTCGCTCACGTCCGACAGGCGCTCGCGCTGCACCGGCACGCCGTTGATGTGCAGGAGACCGTTGATCATCTGGATCTTGTCGCCGGGCATGCCGACCACGCGCTTGATGTAGTCGGTCTCGTTGTCCTTGGGCAGCTTGAACACCACCACGTCGCCGCGCGTCGGCTCGGACCCGAAGATGCGGCCGGAGAACAGGTTGGGCGAGAAGGGAATCGAGAAGTGGGAATAGCCGTAGCTGTACTTGGAGACGAACAAATAGTCGCCGATCAGCAGCGTGTCCTTCATCGACCCGGAGGGGATGTTGAACGGCTGGAAGAGGAAGGTCCGGATCACCAGCGCGATCAGCAGCGCGTGGACAATCACCCGGACGGTTTCGAGAAAGCCGCCGTCCTTCTTGGAATCGCTGGTCGCGGTCATCGGGTGTCCAAGGTTTCCCAAATGAGGCGCAGGGTACGACAAACTGCGCCGAAACTGAGGAGATACCGGCAGATGCGCGCCGGTCTCGACAGGCAAGACCGCCCCTATAGAGGCTTCGCGGCCTCCCGGCAACGCACGCCCTCGACCTCCTCCAGCGTCAGGCGCCGGAGCGGGGCACCGCCGAGATGATGACATAGGCGGCCGTCAGCGGCCCCTCGTCGGTGAGGGAGAGGTGGATGTGCGGCTCGTACCCCTGCGGCACCATCTGCGCGAGCCGCAGCGCGGCCCCGCCCGTCAGCACCAGCGTCGGCTGGCCGGATGGCAGGTTGACGACGCCCATGTCGCGCCAGAACACGCCCCCGCTCAGCCCGGTGCCGAGCGCCTTGGCGCAGGCCTCCTTGGCGGCGAAGCGCTTGGCATAGGTCTCCGCCCTCAGCTTGCGCCGGTCCGCCTTCGCCCGCTCCACGGGCGTGAAGACGCGGTTCAGGAACCGGTCGCCGAACCGCTCGATGGATTTGGCGATGCGACGCGCATCCGAGAAGTCGGAGCCGATGCCGAGGATCATGCCGCCTCGCCCGTTGCGGCCGCGCGCCCGGCGGCGATGGCCGCCCGCATGGTGCGGATCGCCGCCTCCAGCCCGACGAAGATGGCCTCGCCGATCAGGAAATGGCCGATGTTCAGCTCCACGATCTCGGGAAAGGCCGCGATGCGCTCAGCCGTGGCGTAATCGAGCCCGTGGCCGGCATGGACTTCGAGCCCCAGCGCATTGGCTTGCCGCGCCCCGGCCTTGAGGCGCGCGAACTCGGCTTCCGCCTCGGCCGTGCGGCCTTCCGCAACCGCGTCGCACCATCCCCCCGTGTGCAGTTCCACGATATCGGCGCCGAGCGCGGCCGCCGCGGCGATCTGCCTCTCCTCAGCCGCGATGAAGAGCGAGACGCGGATGCCCGCCGCCTTCAGCCGGGCGATGCGCGGGCCGAGTTCGGTCGCAAGCCCCGCCGCATCGAGCCCGCCCTCGGTGGTGCGCTCCTCCCGCCGCTCGGGCACGAGGCAGCAGGCATTGGGGCGGACGGAGACGGCGATGCCCACCATCTCCTCGGTGGCGGCCATCTCGAAATTGAGCGGCAGGTCGATCTCGGCCTTCAGCCGCGTCATGTCGGCATCGCGGATATGGCGCCGGTCCTCGCGCAGATGGGCGGTGATTCCATCGGCGCCCGCCGTGGCGGCGAGACGGGCGGCGCGCACCGGATCCGGCAGCAGGCCGCCCCGCGCGTTGCGCACGGTCGCCACGTGGTCGACGTTCACCCCGAGCCGCACCGGCTTCAGCACCGCCATTTCGCTTGCTCCCGTCCGCGCCGGCCTCAGCCGTTCACGCGCTCCACCTGCGAGACCACCTCGCGGGCCTTGAGATCGGCGATGATGGCGTTGAGGTGCCTGAGGTCGAACACCTCCACGTCGATCACCATCTCGTGGAAATCCGCCGAGCGGGCATGCATCTGCAGCCCGTCGATATTGCCGCCCCGGTCACCGATGGCACCGGCGATCTGCGCCAGCGAGCCGGGTTCGTTGCGGGCGGTGACGATGATGCGGGCGGGGAAGCGCCCGTCGGACAGCTCGTCCACGTCCCACCGCACGTCCAGCCAGCGTTCGGGCGCGTCCTCGAACCCCTGCAGCGACGCCGACTGGATGGGATAGATGGTGATGCCCTCACCCGGCGTGAGAATGCCGACGATGCGATCGCCCGGCACGGCGCCGCCATCCGGCGCGAAGCGCACGGGCAGGTCGCCGTTGATGCCGCGGATGGGAATGGCGTCGAGCCGTTCCGACGTGGCGCCCTCGGGGATCTTGAACTTGAGGTTGTGGCCGCGCTTCAGCTCGAACCAGCCTTCGCCACTGGCGGCGCGCTCCGCCCGCTCCTCGGGGCGGGGCGGCACCCAGTCGGGATAGACGGCGCGGATCACGTCGTCGGTCTTGATCTCGCCCCGGCCAATGGCGGCGAACACATCCTCCGCCGATGCGCGGGCGAGCCGGGGCGTGGCCTTGGCCACCCCATCCTCGGTAAAGGGTTTGCCGACGCGGGTGAAGGCGCGTTCGGTGATCTTGCGGCCGAGGCCGGCATATTGCGCGCGCACGGCGGCACGGGTGGCACGGCGCACGGCGGCGCGGGCCTTGCCGGTGACGGCGATGGTCTCCCACGCGCCCGGCGGCGTCTGCGCCTTGGAGGTGATGATCTCCACCTCGTCGCCGTTCTTCAGCTCCGACACCAGCGGCGCGATGGTGCCATTGATCTTGCAACCCACGGCGGTATTGCCCACGTCGGTATGCACGGCATAGGCGAAATCGATGGGCGTCGCCTTGCGCGGCAAAGCGATGAGTCGCCCCTTGGGGGTGAAGCAGAACACCTGATCGTGGAACAGCTCGAGCTTGGTGTGCTCCAGGAATTCCTCGGGCGAGAGCCCCTGCGACAGGTTCTCGATGGTCTTGCGCAGCCAGGCATAGGCGCGGCTTTCGTGGGAGAGCATCTCCCCTGGCGCGCCCGAGGCATCCTTGTAGAGGGCATGGGCGGCGATGCCGTATTCGGCGATCTCTTCCATGTCCTTGGTGCGGATCTGCATCTCGACGCGCTGGCGGCGCGGGCCGACCACGGTCGTGTGCAGGGAGCGGTAGTCGTTGGGCTTGGGGGTGGAGATGTAGTCCTTGAAGCGGCCCGGCACGATGGCCCACTTGGTGTGGACGACGCCCAGCGCCCGGTAGCAGTCCTCCACCGAGGAGACGAGCACGCGGAAGCCGTACAGGTCCGACAATTGCTCGAAGCCGATGGCCTTGCGCTCCATCTTGCCCCAGATGGAAAAGGGCCGCTTCTCCCGCCCCTTGACCTCGGCGACGATGCCGCGCCGCTCGAGTTCGTCCTTCAGCTCCCGCTCGATCTCCTGCACCACCGGGCCGTTGAACTGCCTCAGCTCGGAGACGCGGGTGGTGATGCTCTCATAGGCTTCCGGGGAGAGCTGGCGGAAGGCGAGATCCTCCAGCTCCTCGCGCATGTCCTGCATGCCCATGCGGGCGGCGAGCGGCGCGTAGATGTCCAGCGTTTCCTGCGCCACCCGGTCCCGCTTCTCCGGCGGCACCCATTTCAGGGTGCGCATGTTGTGGAGGCGGTCGGCGAGCTTGACGAGGAGCACCCGCACGTCGTCGGCGATGGCGAGCAGCAGCTTCCTGAGATTCTCGGCCTGCTTCGCCTGCTTGGAGACGAGGTCGAGCTTCTTGATCTTGGTCAGCCCCTCCACCAGCGTCGCGATCTGGTGGCCGAACAGCCGCTCGATCTCCGCCTTGGTGGCGCTGGTGTCCTCGATGGTGTCGTGCAGCAGGGCCGAGACGATGGTGGCATCGTCCAGCTTGAGATCGGTGAGGATCGCCGCGACTTCGAGCGGGTGGGAGAAATAGGGATCGCCGGACGCACGCAGCTGACTGCCGTGCGCCCTCATGGCGTAGACATAGGCGCGGTCGAGCAGCGCCTCGTCGGTGTTGGGATTATACCGTCGAACGCGCTCGACGAGTTCGTATTGGCGCATCATGGCCGGAACGATCCGTCGCAGCACGGCGGAGCAGGCTCAGCGCGCCCGCCCCATCCTTGTTGAACCGTAGATATCATGCGGAGGGGCGGGATACGCAAGTCATTGTCACTGCATGGGTGTGGGAATGTCGCGCATGCCTTGAGCCGCCTCGCTCCCCCTCCCCATACGGAAGAGGGAGGCGCCAGTCTCACGGCAGAAGCAGCGTCGCCCCGGTGGTGTTGCGGCCTTCGAGGTCGCGGTGCGCCTTCTGCGCGTCCTTCAGCGCGTAGGTCTGGTGGATCGGGATCTTCACCGCGCCGGTCAGCACCGCCTCGAACAAATCGTTGGCGGTGGCGATGAGATCGGCGCGCTTGGCGACGAAGGTGGCGAGCGTCGGGCGGGTGGCGAACAGCGAGCCCTTGGCCGACAGGTGCAGCAGGTCGAAGTTCTTGATGGCGCCAGAGGCGTTGCCGAAGCTCACGAACAGGCCGAGCGGCTTCAGGCAGTCGAGGGAGGCGGGATAGGTCGCCTGACCGACGCCGTCATAGACCACGTCGCACAGCTTGCCGGAGGTGATCTCCTTCACCCGGTGAACGAAATCCTCGTCCCGGTAGAGAATCGCCTCGTCGCAGCCGTTGGCGAGGGCAAGCTCGGCCTTGTCCTTGGAACCCACGGTGCCGATCACGGTGGCGCCCAGATGCTTCGCCCACTGGCACAGGATGAGGCCGACGCCGCCGGCGGCGGCCTGCACGAGGATCACGTCGCCCGGCTTGATGTGGTGGGTACGGCGCACGAGATACTGCGCCGTCATGCCCTTGAGCATCATGGCCGCTGCGGTGCGGTCATCGATGGCGGCGGGCAGGTGGACGAGCGTGGCGGCGGGGACGTTCCGCACCTCGGCATAGGCGCCGATGGTCATGGCATAGGCCACGCGGTCGCCAGGGTGGAAGTCGGTCACGTCGGGACCGACCGCCTCCACGACGCCAGCACCCTCATTGCCGGGAATGAAGGGCATCGTCGCGGCCTTGTAGAGGCCGGTGCGGAAATAGACGTCTATGAAGTTGAGGCCGATGGCGGTGTGGCGCACCTGCACCTGACCGGGCCCGGGCGGGGGAACCACCACCTCTTCATAGGTGAGCACCTCGGGACCGCCCGTCTGATGCACCTGAACCGCATGGACCATGACCACCAACCCCTATCCTCCCGAGATGGCCCGGATCATAGGGCGGGCCGGGTCGGCTGCAAGCGGCGTCAGCGGCCTCCCGAGATCTTGAGCACCGCGCCCGTGGTATAGCTCGCGGCCTCCGACAGCAGGAACAGCACCGCCTCGGCCACCTCCTCGGCCGTGCCGGGCCGGCCGATGGGGATGGAGGGCGCGAGTCGCTCCAGCCGCCCGACGACGCCGCTCGTGTCGTGGATGTCGGTAGCGATGAGGCCCGGGGCGATCGCATTCACCCGGATGCCCTCGCGCGCCACCTCGCGTCCGAGACCCAGGGTGAAGCTGTCGATGGCCCCCTTGCTGGCGGCGTACCAGACATATTCCCCCGCCGAGCCCAGCGTCGCCGCCATGGAGGAGATGTTGACGATGGCGCCGCCCTTGCCGCCCCGCGCGGTCGACATGCGGCGCACGGCCTGCTGCGCCACGAGGATCGCGCCGGTGACGTTGAGATCGATGACGCGGGCCATCTCGGCCGGGTCGGCATCGGCGAAGGGACCGGCGCGGCCGGTGATGCCGGCGTTGTTCACGAGGTCGGTGACGGCACCGAGATTGGCGTCCACCTCCTCATAGAGACGCGTGATGTCCTTCGGCCGGGCCATGTCGCCCTTGACGACCAGCACCTGCGCCCCGAGCGCCCGCGCCTCGGCGGCCACATCGTCCGCCGCCGCCGCGTCACGGGTGTAGTTGATGGCGATGCGCCCGTAGCCGGCTTCCGCCGCACGCCGCACGCAGGCCGCACCGATGCCCCGGCTGCCGCCCGTGACCAGCAGAACCTTGTCCGCGTTCATTGCTCGCCTCCCCTGTGCAGCACGATCCGCCTCTTGCGCCTGCCGGCGGCGGCGACGTTCAGCACCTCCACCATCACCGAGAAGGCCATGGCCGCATAGATGTAGCCCTTGGAGATGTGGGCGCCGAAGCCGTCGGCCACCAGCGTCACGCCGATCAGCACGAGGAAGGCGAGCGCCAGCATCTTCGTGGTGGGGTGGGTGGCGATGAAGGCGGAGAGCGGCCCGGAGGCCACGAACATGATGCCGACCGCGATGATGACGGCCAGCACCATGATGGCGAGATGCTCCGCCATGCCGATGGCGGTGAGGATGGAATCCACCGAGAAGACGAGATCGAGCAGGATCACCTGCACGACGATCCCGGCGAACGCCCGCTTGGCCGCTCCGGCGATGGCCTCCTCGCTCGGTTCGTCCTCGCCTTCGAGGGCGCCGTGCATCTCGGACGTCGCCTTGGCGATCAGGAAGGCGCCGCCGCCGATAAGGATGAGGTCGCGCCAGGAAAATTCGTGGCCGAATGCCGTGAAGAGCGACTGCCGAAGCCCGATCAGCCAGGAGAGGGCGAACAGCAGCCCGATGCGCAGCAGCAGCGCCGCGGAAAGGCCGATCTGCCGCGCCCGCAGCGCCTCGGCCGGCGGAAGGCGCTGCACCACCAGCGAGATGAACACGACATTGTCGATGCCGAGAACGATCTCCATCGCCGTCAGCGTCACCAGCGCCGCCCAGGCTTCCGGCGACGTGATCCAGTCCAACATCGGCGCACTCCCCTGCCCCAGATTCGCGAAGGCTGATCGCAACGCGGCGGGACCGCAAGTGCACCTGCACTGGTCCGGGGCCTCATCCCGCACGTATCCGCGGCATCTCCGCAGCTTTCGCCGCGGCAGACTCGGCTCTAGTGTCCCGTGATCCGACCATGAGGAGGCAGCGATGGAACACGACGTGATGCACGAGGTGGTCGTCGTCGGCGCGGGTCCCGCCGGGCTTGCCACCGCCATCGGCCTCGCCGCGCGTGGCGTCTCGACCGCGCTCGTCACCGGCCCCGATCGCGGCGCGGATCACCGCACCACGGCGCTGCTGGAAGGCTCGGTGCGCATTCTGGAGGAGTTCGGCGTGTGGTCGCAGATCGCGCCCCGTGCCGCGCCGCTGCGCGACATGCGCATCGCGGATGCCACGCGCCGGCTGGTCCGCGCGCCGGAAGTGACCTTCCGCTCCGCCGAGATCGGCCTCGACGCCTTCGGCTACAACATCGAGAACGACGCCCTGCGCAACGGTCTCCTCGCCGTCGCGATGGAGATGCCGAACCTCCACATCGCCCGCACCTCCGTGGAGCGCATCGATTTTGGGCCGGATGCCGTGACACTGAACCTTGCCGACGGCACCCGCCTCGCCGCCCGGCTCGTCGCCGGAGCAGACGGGCGGCAATCGACCGTGCGTGCCGCCGCCGGCATCAAGATGCGCAACCGCGCCTATCCGCAGGTGGCCTTCACCGCCACGGTGCAGCACACGCGGCCCCATGAGGACACCTCCACCGAATTTCACACCGAGAGCGGCCCCTTCACTCTGGTGCCGCTGACGGGCGACCGCTCCTCCATCGTCTGCGTGGTCACCGAGCGCGAGGCCATCCGCCTGCTCGGCCTCAGCGATGAAGCCCTGGCGCGGGAGCTGGAGGCGCGGGCCTCCTCCGTGCTCGGCCGGTTCGAGATGGAAGGCGGCCGCGGCGCCTTCCCGCTGGCGGCGGAGACGGCGGAAAGCCTGGTCGGCGACCGCATCGCGCTCTTGAGCGAAGCCGCCCACATCATGCCGCCCATCGGCGCGCAGGGGCTCAATCTCGGCCTCAGGGATGCGGCGGCATTGGTCGCTCTCGCGGCGGACGCGGTGGCGACGGGGCGCGATCCCGGCAGCCGCGAGGTGCTCGCGCGCTATGCGGACAAGCGCCAGCGCGACATCAGCGGCCGCATGACGGCCGTCGATCTCCTCAACCGTTCGCTGCTGTCCGATCTCGTGCCGGTACAGAGCGTGCGCGGCTTCGGCCTGTACCTGCTCGATCGCGTCGGCCCGCTGCGGCGGAGGCTGATGCGCCTCGGCATCGGCGACAAGGCTGCATAAGGCGGGCCGCGTGAGGCTCAGAACAGGCTGAGCGGGATGAGGTGCTCGCGCAGCAGATAGAGCATCAGCGTCACCGTGACGACCGACGACAGGGTGCCGAGGAGGACGGCGGTGGACGCCTCCTCCACGAACACATGGTATTGCCGCGCCAGCACGAACACGTTCAGCGCCGGCGGCAGCGCGGCCATGAGCAGCAGAGTCTGCTCCCACACCGGCGAGAACGGCCCGAACACAGAGAGCGAGACCAGCGCCACGAACGGATGGACGAACAGCTTCAGGCTCAGGAGCGGCGCGAGTTCCACCGGCACCCGTTTCAGCGGCCGCAGCGCCACGGTCACGCCAAGGGTGAACAGGGCGCAGGGCGCGGCCGCGTTCTTCAGATAGTCGAGCATCCGCGAGAGGGCGTCCGGCTCCTTGAACTCGAACGCCGCCGCCAGCACGCCCAGCAGGGTGGCGATGTTGAAGGGGTGGGTCAGCACCCTTTTGGCGATGAGCACGAAGGTGTGCCCGAGGCTCTCCCCCCGCCCCCGCGTCGCCATCAGCAGCGGCACGACGGTGAAGAAGAACATGCTGTCGGTGGCGAAGATAAGCGCCGCGGGGCTGGCGGCGGCTTGCCCGAAGGCGGCGAGCGTCAGGCCCGGCCCCATGTAGCCCACATTGGCATAGGCGCCGGCCGTGAGCGCGATGGCCGCCTCGCCGATATTCCCCTTGCGAAACCACAGGCCGACGCCCAGCGCCAGCAGGGACATGGTGGCGGTGGAGGCCAGCACGGCGAGTATGAAGGCCGGATTCGCCAGCTCGTGGAACGGCGTCTGCGCCACGATGCGATAGAACAGCGCCGGCAGCGCCACATAGATGATGAAGAAGGAGAGCCAGGCGAGCCCCGCCTCCGGCAGCTTCACCCTGCGGCCGCAGAAATAGCCGAGGAGAATCAGGCCGAAGAACGGAAAGGCGAGGCCGAAGAGGTCGCTCATGATCGCCGGAGGCTGGCCGGAAGGCGGAGAAAGGAGGCAGCGGGTACCCCCTTCCTACAAATCCCTGCGAAGGATGGAAAGCGCGGGCGCGCCGATCAGCGCGGCGGCGTCGCTGCCTTGCCCATCAGATGCCGCACCGCATAAAGCTCCGGATAGAGCCGGTTGCGGAACTGGCTCGCCGCCGGCTCCACCGTCGCAAGCAGGCGATCGATGGCACCCGAGCGGGGCGTGTCGGCCCAGGCGCGGCGGGCGATGGGGCGGTCGTCGAGCCAGAAGGGGCTCCAGTCGAGCGTGGTCTCGATGAGTTCGCGGGCGAAGTCCGGCCCTTCGTCGAGAGAGCCCTGCATCACCACGTCGATATAGGACTGGAGCAGCGGAAAGTTCACGTCCGGCCGCTGGAGGTCATCAGGCCCCTTGCCGGCGGATTCCTTGGGCACATAGACCCAGATCTTGCCGACGCGCGGTAGGCCTTCCCAGTCGATGGCCTCCACATGGGCCTGGTCCAGCTCTACCCGGTCATAGCCGCCCTCACGGGCGTCGAAGGACGCAAGCTCGGCTTCGTCCTTCACCGGGAAGATGACGCCGTTGATGCTGCCCGGCTCCTCGCCCGGCATCCGCGGCCGGATGCCGAGGGCGGTGAACCCCGCCGTGCCTTCTCGCGGAGTGAAGCGCGAGGCCCACGAGCGCACATAGCCGAAGCTGCCCGCGATTCGGGCGGCAATGGCTGGCACAGGGCGGCCGGACGTCGCGGTCCGGGACGGCCCGCTGATGAGGGAGCCGTAGCCGAACAGGAACTCGCGCGGGGCATTGGCGAGGCGCTGGCCCCAGAAGTCCTTTGCCGTCGCCGGCAGGGTGGAAGAAGCCGCCAGCCCGGCGAGACCGCCGAGCACACCGCGCCGCGTAAGTGTCATGCCTCGATTCCCCCTGCCCGACGGGCGCCAGCCCGGTCGCCCTGAAGTCGTGTTGCGCAGGCCGGCCACCTATGCTGCATTGCAATCAACAGGTTCTGCGGGGGGTTATATGCCCCCTGCCTGCATCCACACGGGGGGACTCATGAAGCTGCCGCGCCAATTCTTCAAGCCGCTCGCCATCGGCGCGCCCGCACCATATCGCGAGCTGCCGGTGCGGCTTGAGCGCATGATCCATTTCGTGCCGCCGCACCTGGAGAAGATGCGCGCCAAGGTGCCGGATATTGCCAAGCAGGTGGACGTGGTTCTCGGCAATCTGGAGGACGCGATTCCCTCCGATGCCAAGGAAGCCGCCCGCAAGGGCTTCATCGAGATGGCCAAGGCCACCGATTTTGGCTCCACCGGCCTGTGGACCCGCATCAACTGCCTCAACAGCCCGTGGGTGCTGGACGACATCATCGAGATCGTCAGCGAGATCGGCAACAAGCTGGACGTCATCATGCTGCCCAAGGTCGAGGGCGCCTGGGACATCCACTATCTCGACCAGCTCCTCGCCCAGCTCGAGGCGCGCCATTCCATCCAGAAGCCCATTCTCATCCACGCCATTCTTGAGACCGCCGAGGGCGTGAAGAATGTGGAGGAGATCGCCGCCGCCTCTCCGCGCATGCACGGCATGAGCCTCGGCCCGGCCGACCTTGCCGCCTCGCGCGCCATGAAGACCACCCGCGTCGGCGGCGGCCACCCGGACTACAAGGTGCTGGCCGACCCGGACGGCGACAAGCCGCGCATCGGCTACCAGCAGGACCTTTGGCATTACACCGTCGGCAAGATGGTGGACGCCTGCGCCGCCAACGGCATCAAGCCCTTCTACGGCCCGTTCGGCGACTTCGCGGACCTCGCCGCGTGCGAGAGCCAGTTCCGCAATGCCTTCCTCCAGGGCTGCGTCGGCGCCTGGTCGCTGCACCCCACGCAGATCGAGATCGCCAAGCGCGTCTTCTCGCCGGATCCGGGCGAGGTGGCGTTCGCGCTCAAGATTCTCGAAGCCATGCCGGACGGCGCCGGTGCGGTGATGATCGACGGCAAGATGCAGGACGATGCCACCTGGAAGCAGGCCAAGGTGATCGTCGACCTTGCCCGCATTGTCGCAGCCAAGGACCCGGAAATGGGCAAAGCCTACGGATTGTGAGAGAATTGATTAACCAACGGCCGCGGCGAAGGTCGCCGCGGCTCTTCCACCCGGTGTCGGGCGGAGCGGAAAAAGTCAGGAAGAGGCGGGATATGGCCAGCCAGGACAAAGCGCGCGCAAAGCCCGCAATCGTTGCTCCCATTGGCGACGGCATCCCCGAAGACCCCACGCATTACGCTGCGTCAGAACTCGGTGCCGGCATGCGGCAGGCGAAATTCCGCATTGGCGAGGTGGTGCGCCACAAGCACTTCCCCTTCCGGGGCGTGGTGTTTGATGTGGACCCGGTGTTCGACAATACCGAGGAGTGGTGGCTCTCCATTCCCGAGGACATCCGCCCCCACAAGGACCAGCCGTTCTACCATCTGCTCGCCGAAAACGCGGACAGCGAATACGTCGCCTATGTCTCCGAGCAGAATCTGGAGCGCGACCCCTCCGAGGAGCCGGTGCGCCACCCCAAGGTCACCGAGGCGCTTTCCGAGGACGGCGCCGGCGGCTGGCGGGTGCGGCCCGATCTGGTGAACTGACGAGCAGTTCACGCGGCGCTTGAGCCAATAAAAAACCCCCGGCCACAAGCCGGGGGTTTTTCTTTTGGAGAGAAAGCGACGGCGTCTGCCGCCGGCTCACTTCTTGGCGGGATCGGCCGCAGGCGCCGCCGGGGCGGGTGCGGCAGGAGCCGCGGGAGCGGCCGGGGCGGCGGTCTTCTCGATCTTCGCGTCGGCGCGCAGCTTCGTCACCATGTCGGCCTGCGCCTTGCGGACGAGATACTGCTCAACCTGGTCCTCGACCTGCTCATAGGACGGCACGGCCTTCTGGCGCTTGTCCTCGACCTTGATGACGTGCCAGCCGAACTGGGTCTTCACCGGATCGGAGACCTGACCCTTCTCCAGCTTGAACGCCGCCGCGGCGAATTCCGGCACCATCTGGTCCTTGGTGAAATAGCCGAGGTCGCCGCCGTCCTCGGCGCTGTCCTTGGAATTTTCCTTGGCGAGCTTGGCGAAGTCCTCGCCGGCCTTGGCCCGCTTGGCGATATCCTTGGCCTTGGCCTCGTCGTCCACCAGGATGTGACGGGCGTGGACTTCCATGTCGGCGGGCGCCGACTTCACCAGCTCGTCGTAGGTCTTGCGCTTGAGCTCGGCGGAAACGGCCTTCTTGGCCTCCTGCATCATGAGCGCTTCCATCAGCGCCTTCATGCGGGCGTAGGCGAGGCGATTCTGGAACTCGGGGGTCTGGTCGACCTTCTGCGCCTCGGCGGCCTTGGCGATGAGGGTCATGTCGGTCAGGAACGACAGGACGTATTCGTCGCGGGCCGGGCCGCGCACTTCGGGCGGCAGGCCGGAGCCGATGTCCTCGATGGCGATGTTCAGCTCGCTCTGGCGGATTGGCGTACCGTTGACGGTGACGAGGACCGGATCGGCGGCGGGCGCCGCCGCAGGGGCCGCTGCGGGTGCAGCCGCAGGTGCCGGGGCCCCCTGCGCCAACGCCGCCCCGACGGAAGCCGCGGAAACCGAGGCCGCGAGCAGGGCGGCGAAGAGGGAAAGCTGAGCGGAACGCTTCATGGGGCCGTTTTCCTCGGATATGTGTCGTCGGATGCGCCGATGCGCGCGCAACCTTGCTCACGTGTCCTCCTCTGACAAGAGGGCATTGTTGCGGCATACCCGCGACCGGAAAACGCACGGCGGGGCTTTCGTTCCCGCGCGCGAGCCTGTATAAGGCGCGCCTTCAATCGGGAATGCTGGCCCACGGGCGAGCCCCGCGCACTGCCCTCACGCAGTTCGCAACCGGGCTCGAGACGAACGCGTACAGGCTTCGTCATCCGTCTTCGGGCTCGGCGCGCACCGATCACAAGTTCGAAAAGCCGCAAGGGCGCCAGCCGGCGCGCTCGCATGTTGCGCCAGTTGGCAGTTCAGTTGGCTCGTTACGCCGTTCAGGAGTTTGGACAATGGCTGTCCCGAAGAGAAAGACCTCGCCGTCCCGTCGCGGCATGCGCCGTTCGGCCGACGCGCTGAAGCAGCCCACCTATGTGGAAGACAAGGATTCGGGCGAGCTGCGCCGTCCGCACCACGTCGACCTGAAGACCGGCATGTATCGCGGCCGGCAGATCCTGAAGCCCAAGGCCGAGGCCTGAGCTTCACGTCGCGGTGGCCCTCACGGCCGCCCGCTGCAGCGCCGGCGCACGCCGCCGGCGCGCCTACCCTCTTCAGGGGTGATTCCCGCCGCCGCAACCGCTGAGCGATTCGCTTTTCCCTGCGGGCGGGCCAACTGAATCCCATCATCATTCATTAACGCTGACCGGCGCGCGACATCGCGCCCGTGCCGTTGCGTTCGCGATGCGGCCGCCCCGTCGCGGCCCTGCCCGGCGCTTGATTCTCCCGGCATCGGCCCGAGGCGGACGGCCGGCAGGCGAAATCCCCCGATGCCTCCGCATTCGTGACATTCGGCGCCCGATGTGTCATCGCATCGGCGGAGCCGGGATGGCGCCATGGGCGAAGGCCCTGGGCATTTTCCCGGCTGAGCGGCCCCGAGGAGCACCAATGCTGACGCCCGTCCCGTTGCTGATCGTCCCCCTCGCCCTCTACAACATCATGGTCTTTCTGATGCCCGGCACGGAATGGACCACCGTGCTCACCACGGTCGAGATGATGTCGGGCGCCCACTGGACGATCACCCTCGCGGAAGGGTTCATCGCTCTGAGCCTGTTCTTCCTGTTCTTCGAGATTCTGAAGTCGACGCGCATCAGCTCGCGCTCGATCATCGATCACATGCTGTCGATGCTGGTGTTCGCGGCAGGCCTGGCCGAGTTCCTGCTGGTGCGCCCGGCCGGCAACTCGGTATTCGCAATCCTGCTGTGCATCATGCTGCTGGATGTGGTGGCCGGCTTCTCGGTCTCGATCCGCGTCGCCCAGCGCGATTTCACGGTCGACCCGCGCGGGCAGCAGTAAAAACCCCGGCACCGCGGCCGGACTTGAACCGGCACTCGCGAATCCTTCGGTCCAAACCGCCGGCCCCCGCAATGGGCGGCCGGCGTCGGTTTCTCAGCTCCCGCTGCCTTCCTTCGGGCTGCGGATCTCGCTCGGCGCATCGTTCTTGGCGACGAGCTTGGGCTCGGGCTTCGGAACGAGCTGCTCCAGCTTCGCCTGCATATCGGCCATCTGGCGCTTCAGAGCGTCAAGCTCGTCCACCCGCTCGGGCTGCGGCGCAGGCTGCGCAGGTGCAGCAGCCGGAGTGGTCGCGGTCCCGGCCGGCTCATCCCCCTTGGGGAAGGGTAGGAACATGTGGAAGGCGCGCTCGAACACTTCCATGTTGCGACGCACCGTCTCGTCCAGACCGGCGAACGGCGCGCCCGGCACCGGAAAGGGCGTCCCCGCGAGCGTCTGGGAGAGATGATCGCGGAACTTGCCCTGATCCTTGGTGAAGCTGTCGATGGACGCTTCCAGGTACCGCGGAACCAGCATCTGCATGCTGTCGCCGTAGAAGCGGATGATCTGGCGCAGAAAAGCGATGGGCAGAAGGTTCTGCCCCTTGTTTTCCTGCTCGAAGATAATCTGCGTCAGTACCGAATGGGTGATGTCCTCGCCGTTCTTGGCGTCGTACACCACGAAATCCTCGCCTTCCTTCACCATGTTGGCGAGGTCTTCGAGCGTCACATAGGTGCTCGTCCCCGTGTTGTAGAGACGGCGGTTCGCGTATTTCTTGATGGTGACTGGCTCTTGCGTTTTTGCCATCGTCCGGTCATCCGTTTCCTTGGGCGGAACGGCAGGTTAAGGCGTTTCCAAGTGCAGAGCTACCACTTTGTGTGCGCTGCCCATCCCTCCTTTCGCAGCGCAGACTCCGCCCTTTGCCGAAGCGCGCCGGGCCTGCGGCCGACCAAGGTTGAATAGCTGCTTTTGACCGGCCCCCTTGCCATGCGATGGGTCATTGACACATGGTCCGGCCCGGACACGATAGAGGTCAAGCCTTCCCACTCGCCATTCGGCAAAGAGGCGCGGAGCCACCCGCCCGATCTTCCCAGGAGAGACTTCCATGAAGGACGAGGTCGTCATCGTCGCCGCCGCGCGTACCCCTGTCGGGTCGTTCAACGGCGCGCTCGGCACGCTTCCCGCGCATGAGCTCGGTGCCATCGCCATCAAGGCCGCCCTCGAGCGCGCCGGCGTGGCGCCGGCCGCCGTGAGCGAGGTGATTCTGGGCCAGGTGCTCACCGCCGCCCAGGGCCAGAACCCCGCCCGCCAGGCCTCGATCAAGGCCGGCGTGCCCATCGAGGCGCCCGCCTATGAGGTGCAGATGGTGTGCGGCTCGGGCCTGCGCTCCGTCGCGCTCGGCGCCCAGGCCATCGCCAACGGCGACAGCGAGGTCGTGGTGGCCGGCGGCCAGGAATCCATGAGCCAGTCCACCCACGCCGCGCACCTGCGCAACGGCGTGCGCATGGGCAACGCCGACTTCGCCGACACCATGATCAAGGACGGCCTGTGGGATGCCTTCAACGGCTACCACATGGGTGTGACCGCGGAGAACGTGGCCAAGGAATTCCAGATCACCCGCGCCGAGCAGGACGAGTTCGCGGTCGCCTCCCAGAACAAGGCCGAGGCGGCCCAGAAGGGCGGCAAGTTCAAGGACGAGATCGTCCCCGTCACCATCTCCAGCCGCAAGGGCGACGTGGTGGTGGATCAGGACGAGTACATCCGCCACGGCGCCACCATCGATGCGATGACCAAGCTGAAGCCCGCCTTCGCCAAGGACGGCACCGTGACTGCCGGCAACGCCTCTGGCATCAATGACGGCGCCGCCGCCGTGGTGCTCATGAGCGCCGCCCGCGCCAAGGCCGAGGGCAAGACGCCCCTCGCCCGCATCGTCTCCTGGGCGCAGGCCGGCGTCGATCCGTCCGTCATGGGCACGGGCCCGATCCCGGCCTCCAAGCTGGCGCTGGAGAAGGCCGGCTGGTCCAAGGACGATCTCGACCTCATCGAGGCCAACGAGGCGTTCGCCGCCCAGGCCATCGCCGTCAACAAGGGCCTCGGCTGGGATACCTCCAAGGTCAACGTGAACGGCGGCGCCATCGCCATCGGCCATCCGATCGGCGCCTCGGGCACCCGCATCCTCGTGACCCTGCTGCACGAGATGCAGAAGCGCGATGCCAAGAAGGGCCTCGCCACCCTCTGCATCGGCGGCGGCATGGGCATCGCCATGTGCCTCGCACGCGATTGAGTTGCCTCGCGCGCGACTGAGCGCGCGTCGTTTCAGGCAACCGGACGGGAGGCCACGCCCCAGGCCCCACCGTCCGGAACAGGGCCGCGACCTTCGATCGCGGCCCTCCGTTTCCGAACGGAAATACCGACTTGCTACACACCGCCCGAGCGTGGCTCGACCCGCTTGGGCTGGGTGGGGGAGTCTCCAGGTCGAGCCAATAGAGTGAAGTGAAGGAGGGAAACCATGGGACGCGTCGCATTGGTCACGGGCGGCACGCGCGGTATCGGCGAGGCAATCTCGGTGGCACTGAAGGCTGCCGGAAAGACCGTCGTCGCCAATTTCGCGGGCAATGAAGAGGCCGCGAAGGCCTTCACCGAAAAGACCGGCATTCCCGCTTACAAGTGGGACGTGTCCGATTTCGAGGCCTGCAAGGCGGGGATCGCCAAGGTGGAGGCCGAGGTCGGCCCGATCGAGATCCTCGTCAACAACGCCGGCATCACCCGCGACGGCCAGTTCCACAAGATGTCGCTTGAGCAGTGGAACGCGGTGATCAACACCAACCTCAACTCCGCCTTCAACATGACGCGCAACGTCATCGAGGGCATGCGTGACCGCAAGTTCGGCCGCATCGTCTGCATCTCGTCGATCAACGGCCAGAAGGGCCAGTTCGGCCAGACCAATTATTCGGCCGCCAAGGCCGGCGAGATCGGCTTCGTGAAGGCCCTCGCGCAGGAAACCGCGAAGCTCGGAATCACGGTGAACGCCATCGCCCCCGGCTACATCGCCACCGAGATGGTGCGCGCTGTGCCGGCCGAGGCGCTGGCCAAGATCGTGGCGACCATCCCCGTCGGCCGCCTCGGCGAGCCGGAGGACATCGCCCGCGCGGTGGTCTTCCTCACCGCCGACGACGCCGGCTTCATCACCGGCTCGACCATGACCGTCAACGGCGCGCAGTACATCTGCTGATCGCGCCATCCGGCGACACAAGACGGCCCGTGTCCCCTCGGACGCGGGCCGTTTGCGTTTCAGACCACCAGTGTCTCAAGCAGCGCCCGCACCGGCGCAGGGATCGGCACCGGCCGCTGGGTCGCCCGCTCCACATAGACATGGACGAAATGCCCCTGCGCCGCCGCGCTCGGGTCATCGCCCTGGAACAGGGCGATCTGGTAGCGCACCGAGGACGAACCCAGCTTCGTCACCCGCATGGCGGCCTTGACCGGAGCCGGATAGGTGAGACTGCGGAAATAGATGCAGCGCGTCTCCACCACGAGGCCGATGACCGGGCTCGTCTGCGGGTCCAGCAGTCCGGCCGAGACGAGATGCTCGTTCACCACCGTGTCGAAGTAGGAATAATAGACCACGTTGTTCACGTGCCCGTAGACGTCCACGTCCATCCATCGGGTCGTGATCGGCAGCACATGCCTGAAGCCGTCGATCGTCACGGGCTCCTCGCGCGCCGCCGTGGCCCCTCCTGCGCCCGTCCCTGCCCCACCGCTCATTCCAGCCTCCCAATCGCATCCGCCGCCATTTAGAGGGAGCGGATGGGCGAGGCCAAGGGCGAGAAGCAGGCAATGCAGGCCGGAGCTTCAGCCGGGCTCGTCGCCGGGCCGCAGCGGCTGCTCCGGCACCTTGAGGGCGTCGGCGAGGCGCATGCGCGCGGTGCCGGGGCGCAGCGGCTTCTGCTGGCTCTCATGGGGCGCCCAGCCCGAGAGGAACACGATCTCGAACGTCGCGCGGACCTTGCCGTCGGGGTCCGCGAAGCGCTCGGCATAGACTTCCGCCGCGCGCAGCAGCGTCGCCCGGCGCAGCGGCACGCGGCGGCGTTCGTTGAGCGCGTTTGCCCCGCCCATGCGCCGCAGGTCCGCGAACAGGGTGAAGGGCGAGGAATAGCGAACCACCACGCGATCCACGTCCGTCACCGGCAGGGCGAACCCCGCCCGCTGCAGCAGGGCGCCGAGATCGCGCACGTCGGCGAACGGCGCGACGCGGGGCGAGAGGCCGCCCGTGGTCTCGCTCTCGGCAATGGCGAAGGCCTGCCGCAGTTCGGTGAGGCTGCTCCCGCCCAGCAGCGCGGCCATGAACAGCCCGTCCGGCTTCAGCGCCCGCCGCACCTGCGCCAGCACGCCCGGCAGGTCGTTCACCGACTGGAGCGCCAGCGCCGAAACCACAAGATCGAGGCTTCCGGGGGCGAACGGCAGAGCCTCCTCATCCGCCACCACGGCGGGCAGGACAAGATCTCCGACCAGCGGCGCGGCGCGGATCAGGCGCTCCACGGCCGGGTGCCCGGATAGGGCGGTGGCGAGCGCCGCGGTCGGCGTGCCGAGGTCCACGGCGCTCGCGAAGGTCCGCTTCACGGCCGAAAGCCGATCCGCCACATCCTCCGCCGCGCGCTCCAGCAGGAAGGTCTCCGGCCCCTGCCCGGCGGCGCGGGCGAGGCGTCGGCGCAACAGCGGGCGATCGAAGACGAGATGGGGCGCGGTGTCGGCGGGGGCGGTCATGGCCCGCATATAGGCGCTCGGGCCGGCGGATGCACGCGCCCGGCGTTTCTGCCCGCCCCGGGAAAGCAGCCTTTCCCGCCGCGCTTATTGATCGGCGCCCGGCGAGCCGCTACAGGCCACGGACCTTATAAGACTTTCGCACAAGCGGACGGGAGAGCGCCCCATGGAAACGGCAACCGGCACGACGGCAACCGGCACGGCCACGGCCTCCGACAGGGAAATCCTGCTCGCGCTCTTTGAAACCGCCCTCGCCGCCGCTCTGCCGGAAGGCAAGTTCAAGGACCGCCTCCCCGCCCCGCCCGACGCTGCGAAAGGCGGCCGCACCATCGTCATCGGCGCCGGCAAGGCCTCCGCCCGCATGGCCCGCGCCTTCGAGGAGGAATGGGGCCGCCCCTGTGAGGGCCTCATCGTCACCCGCTACGGCCATGGCTGCGAGACGAAGCACATCGAGATCGTCGAGGCCGCCCATCCGGTGCCGGACCAGGCCGGGCTCGACGCCGCCCGCCGCATCCTGGAGCTGGCGCGCAGCGCGGGGCCGGACGATCTGGTGGTGTGCCTCATGTCCGGCGGCGCCTCCTCGCTGCTCACCCTGCCGGCGGAGAGACTGACGCTCGCCGACAAGCAGGCGCTCAATTCCGCGCTCCTCAAGTCCGGCGCGCCCATCGGCGTGATGAACCGGGTGCGCAAGTCCATGTCCGCCATCAAGGGCGGCCGCCTTGCCGCTGCCATCGCGCCGGCACGGGCCGTCACCTACCTCATCTCCGACGTGCCGGGCGACGACCCCGCCGCCATCGGCTCCGGTCCGACCATTCCCGAGGCATCCGACCCCGAGACGGTGCTCGGCCTGATGCGCACCTGGGGCATCGAGATCACCGACAAGCTGGAGCAGGTCATCCGCGCCAACACGGTTTCGGGCGACGCCATCCCCGGCCAGGAGGTGCACATGATCGCGACGCCGCTCATGGCGCTGAAGGCGGCCGAGGAAAAGGCGAAGGCGCTCGGCCTCACCCCGCTCATCCTCGGCGACGCCATCGAGGGCGAGGCACGGGAGGCGGGCAACGTCTTCGCCGGGATCGCCCGCTCCGCCTCCGAACACGGCCTGCCGGCGGCCGCGCCCTGCGTGCTGCTCTCCGGCGGCGAGACCACGGTGACAGTGCGGGGCAAGGGACGCGGCGGACGCAGCGTGGAATTCCTCCTTGCCCTCGCCATCGCCCTCAAGGGCCGGGCGGGCATCTCCGCCATCTCCTGCGACACGGACGGCGTGGACGGCACCGAGGACAATGCCGGCGCCTGGTTCGACGCGGCGCTGCTCGCCGATGCCGCCGCGCGCGGGCTGAAGCCCGACGATTACCTCGCCAACAATGACGGTTACAGCTTCTTCTCGGCCCTCGACCGACTGGTGATGACCGGCCCGACGCTGACCAACGTCAACGACTTCCGGGCGATTCTGGTGCGCTGACACCGGCGGCACCGATTGCGGCGGGCGTGTGCGTGCACGCGCCTGTTGCAGCGCAGCAGAGCTGCAGCGGACGCATGGCTCATTTAAATTGAGCGATATCAAAATGCTGATCGGTCTGGCCACCAAATCGGCATGGCTTTGCCGTATTGGTCAACGTCAGCCCTATTGACCTTTGCTGCGCTGCACATAGTTTGAGGCACGAACAAGCCGGGGGCGACCGGGAGGAAACCGGAGGTTTTAGACGCCAGTCTGGAGACCACTATGACCGATGAGGTCGCACCGGGGATTATCCGGAAGCTTTGGACCGGAGAGGCCGGACAGTTCCGGGACCATCTCCTCAGGCTCGACACGGAGAGCCGCCGGTTCAGGTTCGGCTCCGCAGTATCCCCTGAATTCATCGAACGCTATGCGTCGCGGGTGTTCCGCACCGGAGCCATCGTACATGGCTGCTTCGTCGACGGCGAGCTGCGTGCCGCCGCCGAGCTCTACCCCATGGGTGACGTGCTGCCTGGTGAGGCGGAAGCCGCCTTCAGCGTCGAGACCGCGTATCAGAACCACGGCCTCGGAACGCTGCTGCTCGACCGGGTGATCCTCTCCGCGCGCAATCGCGGCATCCGCTCGCTGTTCATGAGCTGCCTCGCCCATAATCGGCGCATGCAGCAGATCGCGCGCAAGTACGACGCCGAGCTGAAGTTCGAGCACGACGAGGTCACGGCCGAACTGGTCGCGCCCTTCCCCACCGCACTCTCTCTGGCACAGGAAGCGGCGGCGGATGCCCAGGGCATGGCGGGCGCTGTGCTCCAGGCCCAGCGCCTCGCGACCGGCCGCCTGCTCGACATGTTCCTTCCCGCGGCGCCTGAGCCCGTGCTGGAACCGCACTGACCTGACCCGTCTGCCCCGACGTGAGACCCGGCCCTTCGCAAGGAGGGCCGGCAAACAAAAACCCCCGGCGGTGCCGGGGGTTTTTCGTTTCAGCCAGACAGCGGCCGGGATGGTCCGGCCGGAAATCACTGGCCGGCGATCACTGGCCGGTGATCACTGGCCGGTCTTGGCCTTCTCGAGTTCCTGGCCCTTCTTGAGGAGGGCGGCCTTGCCCTGCTCTTCCTGCTGCTGGGCAGCGGCGCGGGCTTCTTCCATGCGCTTGCGCTCCAGCTCCATGGCGACCTTCGCGTCCATGCCGGGACCGTCATAGGCCTTGCCGAAGTCGGCGTTGGAGATGGGCAGGCTGAGGGTGCGGCCGGTGCCGTTCACCATCTGCAGGTAGACCGCATTGGCCTTGCGCAGCTTGGCGACGAAGGTGCCGTCGACCTCGAGATCGCCGATGCAGGTCGCGCCACCGCCCTGGATGGGCTGGCACAGCACGAACGGGATGTTGACCGGGTCCTTGTCGAGGGTGATGCGCAGGCCGGGCTGGAGGCGCATGCCGAGCGGCACGGAGATGTTGATGTGCTTCTTCGGCTCATCCTGCATCTCGATGATGTCGACCTTGGCGATCGCCTGGCTCTCAACACCGAGCACCTGGGTCAGCACGCAGACCTGCTTCTTCCGCTCGGGCACTTCCTGGCAGATCTTCTGCCACGGCGAGGCGGAGAACTTCACGTCGGGCTCGCCCTGCGGCGCCTGGCCCTGCTGGGGGGCACCGGCCGGAGCCGGGGCAGCGGCGGCGGGAGCGGCCGGCTTGGCGGCAGGCGCGGCGGGCTTGGCGGCGGGCGCAGCCGGCTTGGCCGTGGAGGGCTGGGTCTGGGCAAAGGCCGGACCGGCGAGCGCCACGGTGATCAGCGTGGCGGCGACGGACGCCGTGAGCCGCGCGGTGGAATGGGTCTTCGTCATCGTGGCCTTTCCTGTGGTCTCTGCCGCCGGGCTCCCGCATGCGCAGGCGCACACGCGCGCCGGAGCACCCCGCGCCCCCTCTCGGACACCGGCTCTCTCCTGCCCAATTGAGGCGAGAAGGTGACAAACCGGCCGTCATCTTCACATCTGGCGGCGGGCGCTAGATTGCGGAGGAATGCGGCCAACTGACGGCGCATTCTGCAACCCAAGGGAAATGCTGATACGCGGCCGCCCGCGAGCCCCATATGATGGCACGCGAATCATGGGGCCGCCTTTGCTAGGCTTGGCTTCATATGAAGCCAAGCAGCATCGGAGGCGCCATGATGACCGGCTGCGGAAACGTCGCGCGCCTGACGAGGACGGCTCCCGCGGTCGTCGCGCTCCTGCTGCTGGTTTTCGGCGCCACCAAACCGGCGGTTGCCCAGGCGCTTGACAAGGCGTCCGCCATCGCGATGCGGGGAAAGCCGGCCCTGCCCCCCGGCTTCACCTCCCTCGCCTATGCCAATCCCAACGCGCCCAAGGGCGGGCGGCTCACGCTCTCCCTGCTCGGCACCTTCGACAGCCTGAACCCGTTCATCGTGAAGGGCACGTCGCCCGCCGTCCTGCGCGGCACGGTGACGGAGAGCCTGATGGCGCGTTCGCTCGACGAGCCCTTCACCCTCTATCCCCTGATCGCTCGCACCGTTTCCACGGACGAAAAGCGGTCCTTCGTCGAATTCGGCCTGGACCCGGCCGCCCGCTTCTCCGACGGCAGTGCGCTGACCAGCGCGGACGTGCTGTTCTCGTTCGCCCTCATGCGGGACATGGGTCGGCCGAACCACCGGCTCTATTACGGCAAGATCACCAAGGCGGAGGCGCCGGACGCCCATACCGTGCGCTTCACCTTCGCCGAGCCCGACCCCGAGCTGCCGCTCATCATGGGTCTGATGCCGGTCTTCAGCGAGCAGGCGACCGACCGGTCGCGGTTCGAGGAGACCACCCTGACCCCGCTCCTCGGCTCCGGCCCCTACAGGGTCACCAACGTCAATGCCGGCGCGGCGCTGACGCTGGAGCGCAATCCCGACTATTGGGGGCGGAACGTCGCCTTCAATCGCGGCCTCTACAATTTCGACCGGCTCGACACCGTCTATTTCCGCGATGCCAACAGCGAGTTCGAGGCGTTCCGAAAAGGTCTGATCGACGCCCGGTTCGAAAGCGATCCCGGCCGATGGGAGACGGCCTACGATTTCCCGGCCGTCCGCAGCGGCGAGGTGGTGAAGGAGACCATCCCCACCGGCATTCCCAAGCCCTATTCCGCCTTCGTCTTCAACACGCGCCGCCCGCTGCTGGCGGACATCCGGGTGCGTCGGGCGCTCATTGAGCTGTTCGATTTCGAATGGCTGGACCGCAGCTTCTATCACGGCCTCTACCGCCGCACGGGCAGTTTCTTCGAAGGCTCGGCGCTGTCCAGCCTCGGGCGGCCGGCGGATGCCCGCGAACGCGCGCTGCTCGCCCCGTTCCCCGGTTCCGTGGTGCCCGATGTGCTCGCCGGCACCTATCGGCCGCCGGTCTCCGACGGATCGGGCCGCGACCGCACCCGGCTCAAGGTGGCCCTCGACCTTCTGGAACAGGCCGGCTTCGTACTGCGCAAGGGCGCGCTAGTAGACGCGGGGAACGGACGGCCGTTTGCGCTGGAACTCATGGTGGTCACACGCGACCAGGAGCGCCTCGCCCTCGCCTGGCAGGCGCAGCTGAAGCGGGCGGGCATCACGCTCAATGTGCGCAACGTGGATGCGGTGCAGTTCGACACCCGCCGGCAGGCCTATGATTTCGACATGATGCCCTACGCGTGGTCGCAATCCCTGTCGCCGGGCAACGAGCAGGCCTTCTATTTCGGCGCCGCCGCCGCCGACACGCCGGGCAGCCGCAACTATATGGGCGCGAAGGCACCGGCCATCGACGCCACCATCGTCGCCCTCATCGCCGCGCGGGACGAGGAGGCATATGTCGCCGCCGCGCGGGCGCTGGACCGGGTGCTGATCTCCGGCGCCTATGCGGTGCCGCTGTTCCACACGCCCGGGCAATGGCTCGCGCACTGGACGCGCATCGCCCGGCCCGAGCGGGCTTCCCTCTATGGCACCCTGCCGGAAACGTGGTGGCGCGTGCCGGGCAAATGAGCCCTCAAGCCGGCGCAGAGGCTGGCCGGGCGCGCGCGGCCAGCGTTCCCACGATCACGAAGGCCAGCAGCACCACGCCCTGCGCGATGGCGAACGGCGGCTCCGACTGGGTGGGCGCCAAAGCCGCCAGCGCCGGCACCTTGGCGAACGCCTGCGCGACGGCCACGAACACCAGGAAATAGAGGCTGGCCACGGCAGCGGCCGCATAGACCGGGCGCCACACGCCGGCACGGCCGGCACCGTAGAGCGCATAGGTGGCCACCAGCACCACCAGAAGCGCGATGGCGCCCACCACGTGCGACGGCTTCACCCCCGAGAACGGAAAGAGAAAGCCGGTCGCACTCGTGAGAAAGGCGAGAGCGAGAAAGGCGGCGGTGATCCCCGCCCCGGCCCGTTCGCCCCGCATCAGGGCGAGCGTGACCGGAATCCCGAGAATGATGGCGATCAGGCTGATCCAGGTGTGCAGGCCGGTGAGTGTGGTCGGGTCGAACATGTCTGCCCCCTCGCGGTGCTGGAGCATGATGACGCAGCGTCAGGCTTTCCGCACGCCCGCCTTTGCGGCACGGGCGCAGCCAGTATCCGTTTGCGCAAAAATGACAGGCTTGGGCTGGACAGCGCCGCCGCAACGCAGCAAGTTATGCCGCAAGGGCAAATAACGGCCGCAATTGGCGATGAAGGTCTGCCGCTCTGTTTGCGGTAGTACCTTGCGGCAATACTTCGTACGCTGTACTTGGTCGCAACTACAGAATGGCGTGAGGATGCACGCCGCTCGGCGACGAATGCGTCGGCGATGGCCGCGAGTGCGAAAAGCACGGCCAATACAAGGAGTTCGGCAGGGACCATCGGGTCATGGGATGGTTCGGCCGTGAGTGTCTTCAACGCCGCCACCCGCCAGTGCTGGCACGGGAGGCTCCGTTGGGAGGTGAATTCGATGGCTCGCCCTGGACTTGCGGCACTCAGCCGGGATGATTTCGAGGCCACTCGCCCCGAATACCCGATGCGCTATCGCACAGAAACCGCGCAGAACCAGCGCCCCACCATTCCGGCCCGCATCGGTGCCGGCAGCCGCCCCCGCCGCAGTTCCAAACGCCGCGACGGGCTTATGCTCTGGCGGGTGCTCGGCGTTTCCGCTGCGGTGCTGATCTTCGGCATGGGTGGTTTGCTGGCTTACAATCTTGTTTCTCCGCGTTCCGACACCTCACAGGCCGCAGCCGTTCCCACCCAGCCGACACCAGCTCCCCCCCTCGCCGCCCCTGCCAGCGCAGCCGCAAAGACAGCACCGAAACCCGCGACGCCAGCTCAACCCAAGCGCATCGCAGACGCAGGGCACGGCCAGTCGGCCATCAAGGTGGCCTCCATTCTCGGCGCTGGCGGGGAGACTGCCGCCCCTGTTCCGGCCGAAGCCGGGCCGACGGCCGCCGACTTTTCCCGACCTGCCTTCCTTGAGCCCGTCAACGACACGGATGAGGAGACCCTCCCGGCGAGCGCCGCGGAGACGGTGGCCGAACGCACCCCGCCCGACGCCGCCGCGCCGCTGCCCGCGCCCCGACCTGTGAAGATGGCCTCTGCCGACACCGCGGCGTCCGACGACGACTCCGCCACATCCGCCCGCATCCGCTCGGCGGTCACGCTCCGCTCCGGCCCACGCCGCTCGGCCTCGGCCATCGGCACGCTGGAGGGGGGCACGAAGGTGAAGCTCTATTCGTGCAAGAGCTGGTGCGAGGTCTCGACCGGCGATAAGCGCGGCTGGGTCTACAAGTCGTCGGTGGACCGCTGAACCGCTGCTGCCGGTCCACCGTCACCATCCGCCTGAAGCCCGGGAAAGTCGGGGAAACTCAGTCGAAACCCGCTTTCTGCCTCTCGGATGATACCGATCACGTGGTTCATGGCGCGTCCTCATGAAGAGGAATGCGCCCGGGTGCCTTCCGCGTTCCGCCTTCGCGGTGTCAGCGGCGTGAGAGCCGTCACCGCTTTCTGTCGCGGCGATCGGTCGTGGCATCGAGGAGGATGCCGCGCGAGACCGCGCCGCGGCCGAACTTCGCCCGCAGCGCATCCATGGCGGTCTCGGTGGCCTTGAGGCGCTGGCTGGTGGTGTCCACGAGATCGGCCGGGTCGGCATCGGCGATGGGGCAAAGGTCCGAGACGCCGACGCCGATCAGACGGAACAGCGTTCCGTCCGTCTCCTTCACCAGCAGCTCATGGGCGGCCGCGTTGATGCGGGCGGCAAGGCAGGTCGGGGCCTCCAGCGTGCGCGAGCGGGTGCGCAGGCGGAAATCGGCGCTCTTCAGCTTCAGGGTCACGGAGCGTCCGGCGATGCCGGAGCGCTTCAGGCGGTCGCTCACTTCCTCGGAGAGTGCATAGAGCGTCTGCTCCAGCGGGCGCAGGGCGCCGATGTCGCGGTCGAATGTCGTCTCGGCGGACACGCTCTTCGCCTCCCGCTCCGGCTCCACCTTGCGGGTGTCGAGGCCGAAGGCGAGGCGCGAGAGCCGCAGGCCCTCCGCGCCATAGCGGCGGGCGAGGTCGGCTGGTTCGGCGCGCTGGAGATCGCCGATGGTGGAAAAGCCATCCCTCGCCAGCTTGCCGCCGAAGGCCGCCCCCACCCCCCAGATGAAGGTGACAGGGCGTGGCGCCAGGAATTCCGCCGCCTCGCTCTGGCCGATCACCGAGAAACCGCGCGGCTTGTCGAGGTCGGAGGCGATCTTGGCGAGGAACTTGTTGGCCGCGAGCCCCACCGAGACGGTGATGCCCACCTCCCGCTCCACATCGCGGGCGAAGCGCGCGAGCGTCAGCGCGGGGCTGGCCTGATGCAGGGCCTGCGTGCCCGAGAGATCAAGGAAGGCCTCGTCGATGGAGAGCGGCTCCACCAGCGGGGTCAGCGCCTTCATGCGGGCGCGCACCTCGCGGCCGACCTTCACGTATTTCTCCATGTTGGGCTTCAGCACCACCGCATCCGGGCACAGGGCCAGCGCCTTGAACATGGGCATGGCCGAGCGCACGCCGTGGATGCGGGCGATGTAGCAGGCGGTGGAGACCACCCCGCGCTTGCCGCCGCCGATGATGAGCGGGACGTGCGCGAGGTCGGGATTGTCCCGTTTTTCCACCGCCGCGTAGAAGGCGTCGCAATCCACATGGGCGACGCTGAGGCTGTGCAGTTCGCCATGCCGCACCACCCGCGGGCTGCCGCAGGCGACGCACCGCAGGCCGCGCGACCCGGCAGCGGCGGAAACGTCCGAAAGGCAGTCTCGGCAGAGGCCGGGCGCGGTCATGGCTTTGGGGACGGCCCGCGCCGCCGGCTACATGGGACGGCGGACGATGGCGTCCGGGTCGATGGGCGGCGAGAGGATCTCGTGGGCAGCGGCCACATGGCGCGGATCGAGACCCTTTTCGGCGGCGAAGGCAAGGAGAAGGGGCTCGTCGTTGAGCACGAAGGCGAGCACGCCGGCGCCGAAATCGCGCCGGCCCGCCGCCTCGCGCAGGTTAGCGGGGGTGAGGCCGGTCTCGGCGAGGAATCGCACGAGGCGCTCGCCATCGGCGGCGATGAAGGAGAGGGCGGAAACCGCCACCTCCTGCGCCGCATCACGCTGGGCCTTGAGGCCCCTTGGTTTGTCCTGAATGGGCATTTGCGCTTCCGCAAGGATTGGGGTCTAGCTGTCGGCGGCATTCCAGCACGTTCGCCGCGTGCTGCGAAGGGTGGCAGGATGCGGCGAAGTCGGGCCGGGTTTCGGGGGACGCGATGACCAAGACGGTGATGATCGTGGAGGACAACGAGCTCAACATGAAGCTCTTCCACGATCTCCTGGAGGCGCACGGCTATCGCACGGTAGAGACGCGCTCCGGCGTGGAGGCGGTGGAGCTGGCCCGCGCCAACCGGCCGGACCTCATCATCATGGACATCCAGCTGCCGGAGATTTCCGGCCTCGATGTCACCCGCAAGCTGAAGGCCGATCCCGAACTGCGCGCCATCCCCGTGGTGGCCGTCACCGCCTTCGCCATGAAGGGCGACGAGGAGCGCATCCGCGCCGGCGGCTGCGAGGCCTATCTCTCCAAGCCCATCTCGGTGGCGCGCTTCCTTGAAACGGTGCGACAGTACACGGGCGGATGAGGTGGGGACGGCCGAATCACCGGCTTTTCCTTTCGCCCCGTTGTGCTAGTCTTCGTGGCTTCCAGATGCGAGGCGGAAGGTGCGCGGCCGGCCATGCCGGTCCAGAGGCCCTTTCGCTGCCAGACAACCCTACGGAGTGCTCAGGTCCGCCGCATCTCCTGGGTCCGTGGGGTTTGGCCGGTGGGTGAGCGTCGCGGGAGGCCTCCCCGCCCGCTCCCCGCCGGCCAGCCTATCCTCTCCCCCTCCTGCTCTCCCGGTCATTGCGTCCCCTTGCGTCGCCCGCGCGTCGTCACCACGTTTGCGTGCTGAAGGAGTTGCATTGCCATGAGCACCACCGGCGACACGTCCCGCGAGCCTGCCGACACCGATATCGCCTATCGGCCGCACGCGTTCGATCCGGTGACGCAGCCCGAACTGTTCGAGGGCGTCCTCTCCCGCCGCATCATCGCCTTTCTCGTGGATGCGCTGATGGTCATCGGGCCGGTGGTCCTGTTCGGCGTGTTCGTGTTCGTGTTCGGCATCGTGACGCTGGGCCTCGGCTGGCTGCTGTTCTGGCTGACCGGACCGGTCTTCATCGTGTGGGCCGTGGCCTATTATGCCTTCACCCTCGGCGCGCCCGCCTCCGCCACCCTCGGCATGCGACTCATGGAGATCGAGCTGCGCACCTGGTACGGCGCGCCCTGCTACGCGCTGCTCGGCGGGGTGCGCGCGGTGTGCTTCTGGGTGTCGGTTTCGGTGCTGACCCCGTTCGTGCTGCTGGTGGGCCTGTTCAACGACCGGCGCCGGCTGCTGCACGATTTTCTCTGCGGCACGGTGGTCATCAACAGCGCCGATCGGGCCGAGGCGCTGCGCCGCATCCGCTGAAATTTCACCCTCCCGGCGACTGCGCCTTTGACGGGCCTGCACGCAGGCGCGATGATCCTGGTTCAGAGGCCAGATCCCCGTGAGTGAGCACCCCCGCGACACACCACAATTCTATCTGACGGCGCCCTCCCCCTGCCCCTACCTCCCGGGCAGGGAGGAGCGGAAGGTGTTCACCCACCTCGTCGGCGACCGCGCGGCCGCGCTCAACGACGTGCTGACGCAGGGTGGATTCCGTCGCAGCCAGTCCATCGCCTATCGCCCCGCCTGCGAGGGCTGCAAGGCCTGCGTCTCGGTGCGCATCTGCGTGGCGGATTTCCAGGAGAGCCGCAGCTTCCGGCGGGTGCAGGCGCACAACGCCGACATCGTGGGGCAGGTGAAGCCGCCCACGCCCACCTCCGAGCAATACAGCCTGTTCCGCACCTACGTGACCTCCCGCCACGGCACCGGCGGCATGGCGGACATGAGCGTGCTCGACTACGCCATGATGGTGGAGGACACCCACGTCCACACCCGGCTGGTGGAATACCGCAAGCGCGGGCCGGACAGCCGCATCCTCGAGCGCGGCACCGGAGACCTGATGGCGGTGGCCCTCACCGACATCCTCTCCGATGGCCTCTCCATGGTCTATTCCTTCTACAACCCGCTGGCGCAGGACCGCTCGCTGGGCACCTACCTGATCCTCGATCATGTGACGCGGGCGCGGCAGATGGGCCTGCCTTACGTCTATCTGGGCTATTGGGTGCAGGGGTCGCGGAAGATGGACTACAAGCGCCGCTTCCTGCCGCAGGAGCGCCTCTCGCCCCATGGCTGGGAGCGCATCGAGGACTAGAGCCGGGGCAAGGCACCGCGCAGGGGGGCCGGATGCATCTGACCAACGCGGTCAACATCTTCATCACCGTGTTCGCGGCGCTCTTTCCTATCGTGAACCCGCTCGGCACGGCGCCCATCTTCCTCACCTTCGTGCGCCGCTGCTCGCCACAGGTGCGCGAGCGCATCGCGCGCAGCGTGGCGATCTACGGCTTCCTGCTGCTGTTCGGGTCGCTGGCCATCGGCGCGCAGATTCTCCTGTTCTTCGGCATTTCGCTGCCGGTGCTGCGGGTCGCGGGCGGGCTGGTGGTAGCGGTGGTGGGCTGGAATATCCTGCACGAGGACGAGAACGCCCCCGGCAAGGCGAAGGGCGTGGAACTGGATGAGGCGCACGCGCAGGACCAAGCCTTCTATCCCCTCACGCTCCCCCTGACGGTCGGCCCCGGCTCCATCGCCGCGACGGTGGCACTCGCGGCCGGCCATACGCCCACCTGGAAGACCGATCCTCTCTTTCAGCTTTCCAGCGTGCTCGGCGCGCTGGCCGGGCTCCTGGCGGTGTCGCTGACGGTGTATTTCTCGTTTCGCGAGGCGCCCACGCTGGAGCGGGTGCTGGGCAAGACCGGCACCAACGTGCTGGTGCGCCTGTTCGCCTTCATTCTGTTCGCCATCGGCGTCCAGATCATCTGGATGGGCGTGGAGGCGCTGGTCACGCAGTTGCCGCGCTAAGGGCAAACGTCGGGACAATCCTGGCATACCTCTAGAGCGGTGCAGCGCACATCCGCATGCTGCTAGAACGGTGCATCTCCCCTGCCGCTCCGGAGCCGCACCATGTCCCATCTCAATCCCCCCATCCGCCGCGTCGCCGTGATCGGGGCCGGCACCATCGGGGCCAGCTGGGCCGCGCTCTTCCTCTCGCGCGGGCTGGAAGTGGTGGTGAGCGATCCCGCCCCGGGCGCGCGGGAGGCGACGCAGGCGCTGATTTCCGGGGCCTGGCCGGTGCTGTCCCAGCTCGGCGGCGAGGACTGGATCGACCCCACCGCGTGGCGCTTCGAGCCGGACCCGGTGGCCGCGGTGGAGGGCGCCGATTTCGTGCAGGAGAATGCGCCCGAGCGCTACGAGGTGAAGCAGAAGCTGTTTCCCGCCCTTGATGCAGTATTGCCACCGGAGGTGGTGATCGCCTCATCGTCCTCCGGCCTGCTGGCCAGCCGCATCTCTGAGGGCTGCCGCCACCGCGAGCGCTGCCTCATCGGCCATCCCTTCAACCCGCCCCATCTCATCCCGCTGGTGGAGGTGGTGGGCGGTGCCCATGCGAGCCGCGACGCCATCGCCCGGGCCATGGCCTTCTACCGCTGGCTCGGCAAGCACCCCATCGAGATCCGCAAGGAAGTGCCCGGCCATGTGGCGAACCGCCTGCAGGCGGCCCTGTGGCGCGAGGCGATCCATCTGGTGGCGGAGGGCGTCGCCTCGGTGGAGGATGTGGACGCCGCCGTGTCCGAGGGCCCCGGCCTGCGCTGGGCGCTCATGGGCCAGCACATGACCTTCCATCTCGGCGGCGGCGCGGGCGGGCTCGGACAGTTCATGCACCACCTGCTGCCGGCGGTGGAAACGTGGTGGGACGACCTCGGCGCCCCGGCCATGACACCGGAGCTTCAGGCCGCGCTTGTGGCCGGCGTGGAAGCCGAGGCCGCCGGCCGCTCCATGACGGATCTGGCGCAGCGGCGCGATGCGCTGCTCACCCAGCTCGTCGCCCTCAAGCGCGCCGCCGATGTGCGCGACGAACAGGCCGAGATCAGCGCGCGGCTGGACGAGGCGCTGGAGGAGAGCTTCCCCGACAGCGATCCCATCGCCGTGCGCGGCGACGACTGAGGGGGACAATAAAAAAGGCCGCCGCGAGCCCAAGCCCGCGGCGGCCTTTCGTATTTCCGTCCCGGCCGCGCACGCGCGCGGCACGGAGGGATCAGGCCAGCGACTTGATCGCGGCCTTGCCGGCGTAGCGGGCCGAGTCGCCCAGTTCCTGTTCGATGCGCAGCAGCTGGTTGTACTTGGCGGTGCGGTCCGAGCGGGCGAGCGAGCCGGTCTTGATCTGCCCGCAGTTCGTCGCCACCGCGAGGTCGGCGATGGTGGAATCCTCGGTCTCGCCGGAGCGGTGGGACATGACAGCGCGATAGCCGGCCTTGTGGGCCATTTCCACCGCGTCCAGCGTCTCGGTGAGGGAGCCGATCTGGTTCACCTTCACGAGGATGGCGTTGCCGACGCCGTCCTTGATGCCGCGCGACAGGCGCTCGACATTGGTGACGAACAGGTCGTCGCCCACCAGCTGGCACTTGGAGCCGATGGTGTCGGTGAGCAGCTTCCAGCCGGCCCAGTCGTCCTCGGCCATGCCGTCCTCGATGGTGACGATGGGATAGCCGGCGACGAGCTGGGCCAGGTACTTCACCTGGGCCTCGATGTCGCGCACCTTGCCCTCGCCTTCATAGTGATAGGCGCCGTCCTTGAAGAACTCGGTGGAGGCGCAGTCGAGACCGATGAACACGTCGTCGCCCGGCTTGAAGCCGGCCTTCTCGATGGCGCCCATCACGAAGTCCAGCGCCGCCTCGGCGGAGGCGAGGTTGGGGGCGAAGCCGCCCTCGTCACCCACGTTGGTGTTGTGGCCGGCGCTCTTCAGGCCGCTCTTCAGCGTGTGGAAGATCTCCGCGCCCCAGCGCAGGCCCTCGGCGAAGGAGGAGGCGCCGGCGGGCAGGATCATGAATTCCTGGAAGTCGATGGGGTTGTCCGCATGGGCGCCGCCATTGACGATGTTCATCATGGGCACCGGCAGCACGCGGGCGTTCACGCCGCCCACATAGCGGTAGAGCGACAGGCCGCTCGCCTGCGCGGCGGCCTTGGCCACCGCCAGCGACACGCCGAGGATGGCGTTGGCGCCGAGGCGGGCCTTGTTGGGGGTGCCGTCGAGACCGAGCAGCACGGCGTCGATGTGGGCCTGGTCCTCGGCCTCGTAGCCGCCGACGGCGTCGAAGATCTCGCCGTTCACCGCGTCCACGGCCTTGGACACGCCCTTGCCGAGATAGCGGCTCTTGTCGCCGTCGCGCAGCTCGACCGCCTCGTGGGCGCCGGTCGAGGCACCCGAGGGGACCGCGGCGCGGCCGAGGGAGCCGTCTTCCAGCACCACGTCCACCTCGACGGTGGGATTGCCGCGGCTGTCGAGAATCTCGCGGCCGATGATATCCACGATGGCGGTCATGAAGGTCCCTTCCCTTGGTGTCCCGCGTGGGCGTCCCGCGGCGGCGAGCGGCGGCGGCCTGACGGCTGCCCGCGGGGCCGTGACGGACCCCCTCACCCTTCAACCTCGCCCGCCCCCGGGAGTGGAAGGCGAGGCGCCCTCCAGGCGCCGTGCTTCTAGCGCGAACCTTCGCTGATGCGAAGGGGCTTGATCGCAAAGAGGTGATCGGTCGCAAAACCGCCCGACGGCGGTTGAACATTGCCGGCCCGAAAGCTATGCCGCCGATCCATTCCCAAGGAAGCGTGATGACCGACCGCCCGTTGCAGCTCGGCGCCCAGAGCGCCCTGCCCCCGTCCCCCGAGGAGGCGGTGCTCGACCGCGTGCCCAATCCCCATCCCGATGCCGATTACGTGGCGCGCTTCACCTGCCCCGAGTTCACATCGCTCTGCCCGGTGACGGGCCAGCCTGATTTCGCCCATCTCGTCATCGACTACGTGCCCAATTTGCACCTCGTGGAATCCAAGTCGCTCAAGCTCTATCTGGGCAGCTTCCGCAACCATGGCGCGTTCCACGAGGATTGCACGGTTGCGGTGGGCAAAAGGCTGGTGACGCTGCTGGAGCCGCGCTTCCTGCGCATTGCCGGCTATTGGTATCCGCGCGGCGGCATTCCCATCGACGTGTTCTGGCAAACGGGTAAGCTGCCGGAGGGCGCCTGGCTTCCCGACACGGGGGTTGCGCCCTATCGCGGTCGCGGGTGAAGCTGGGGCTGACGGTCGCGAGAGCCGGCCGACGGGGGGATGAACGAGACGGCTGCGGCGAGACCGCTGCGTCGACAACCCGAGGGCATCAGCATGCCGAAGCTCATCGTGACCAACGGCGACAGCGCGGCCGAGCGCCTGCGCGAGGCGGGGATCAAGGGCCATATCATCCCGTGGCGGGACATGCTGCATGACGGGCCGGTGCCCGCCGCCACCCTGCTCGACGACGTCTCCGACGTCAGGGCCGACTTCCTCTCTTCCGCCCTGGGTCTGCCGTTCGACGAGGTCCGGGCCGATTTCGCCCATCGCGACGCGCAGATGGAGGTGCATTCGGCCTATGGCGAAGTGGAGCTGTGGTTCGAGCACGATCTCTACGACCAGCTCCAGCTGATCCAGATCCTCGACTACCTCGCCCATGAGCCCGAGCGCATGGGGGTGAGCCTGGTCCAGGCCTCCCACTACCTCGCCGTGATGGAGCTTGAGGACCTGCGCGCCCTTGAAGCGCAGCGCACTCCCGTCACCCATGTCCAGATGGAGACCGCGCGACAGGCGTGGGAGGCGTTCACCGCGCCGACGCCGCGCCCGCTGTCCACCTTCCTCGAACGCCCGCACGAGGCGCTGCCCTACCTGTCGCCCGCCCTCTCCCGCCTCGTCTGCGAGCTGCCGGCGCCGGGCAGTGGCCTGTCGCTGACCGAGGAGCGGATGCTGCGGCATCTGGCCGGTGGGCCGATGAAGGTGGCGCACCTCTATGCGGCGGTCCATTCCATGGATCAGGCGCAGTTCCTGGCCGACCTGCCCTTCTTCCTGCGCCTCGACGGCCTCGCCTTCGCCCATGAGCCGCTCGTCACCGGCCTGCCCTTCCGCTCCAGCGAGGCGCCGAGCCTGAGTTTCACGCCCGGCGAGGATGGCGCCGCGGAGCGCAGCTATCGGGCCTATGCTGCGGCCGAGGTCTCCCTCACGGCGGCCGGGTCGGCTGCGCTCAAGGGCGCCTTCGACCACGCGGCCAACAATGGGGTGGAGCGCCATCTCGGCGGCACGCGCATCTGCGCCGGCGCCATGTGGCGCTATGATCGGGCGGCGGGGCGGCTGGTGCTGCCGAACTAAGTGGGGACGGCGGCGACCTCAGGCCGCGGCGTCCTCCTCGGCGACCTGCTCGCTGTGCGCCTTGAAGGCGGCGAAGGCGACCACGGTCAGCGGGGTCGCCAGCACCACGCCCAACGCGCCGAAAATGCTGCCGAACGCCACCACCGCGAACAGCGTCACCGCCGGCGGGAGGGACACCATGCGCTGCTGCAGCAGCGGCGTGATGATGTTGCTCTCCGCCTGCTGCACGCCGACGAAGACCAGAAGCGTCCAAAGCCCGGTGTCCGCGCCCATGGTCAGCGCGATCAGCACCGCCGGGGCGGCCGCCATCACCGGGCCGATCATCGGCACGAATTCGGCGAGACCGGCGAACAGGGCCAAGGCCAGCGAGGAAGGCACGCCCACGATGGTGAGGCCGATGAAGGTGAGCACGCCCACCACCACCATGGCGATGAGCTGCGCCTTGAGGAAGTGCCTGAGGTCCTCCGACACCATCGCGAGCTGCCGCGCCGCCGTCGGACGCTCGGAGGGGCGCCACAGTGACAGGAACATGCGGCGGTAAAGCTCCGGCGAGACGGCGAAATAGATGCCGCCCACCACCACCAGGAACACGCCCAGAACCACCTGGAACAGGTTGGACGTGAAGCCCTGCACGACCGAGAGAAGCGTGTCGCTGGAGGGTGCCGCCGCCTCCGCCCGCTTGAGGAGATCGTCGCCGAGACCTTCCAGATGGAAACGCTGCTCGAATTCGGCCCAGGCCGAGGGCAGCTCATTCACCAGCTGCGTCACCTGCACCTGGATGGTGGAGCCGAACAGGTAGAGCGCGAGCCCGAGCCCGCCGAAGACGAGGATCCCCACGGGGATCACCGCATACCGCTCGGGAAAGCGCGTCCACTTGGCGAAGGGCTCGGCAAGCGCATGGAGCGCCAGGGAGACGAGGCAGGCGGCGAACACCTGGAGGATGACGTCGTAGATCTTCCACGACAGCCATGCGAGCGCGATGACGATGCACGCGATGGCGACACGCCGTGCCACGTCCCGGTCCGAAACCATGGTGCCCCCAGATGCTCGCGGATGTTCGATGCGTTTGCGGCTTCATAGCGCGAAACGCATCCGTCCGCGCACCGGAAAGTCAGAGGGGCCGGAACACCGCCCGGACCAGATCGAGGCGGCGGCAAGCCGCGCGATCCTGCGGATCGACCATCAGCCGCTGCATGGCGTCGAATGTCTGCGCGGCGAGCAGGCCCCGCCAGGTGGTGCGGGAGGGCGGCGGCAGCGCGTGGTGGCGCAGGCTCGGCTTCAGCGTGCCGTCGATCTCGGCGAGGCTTTCCAGCGGAAGCTCGGGCCAGTGTTCGCCCAGTTGGCGCCCGGCGCGATCCATGGTGCCGCGCCAGTCGGCCATCAGACCGTCGAACGAGATGACGGTGCGGGGCATGCCGCGCGTCGCGATCTCGGAATCGAGCGTGTAGCGCAGCCAGATGCCGAGCCCCTTGCCGAGGTCGAAGCCGTCCCGCTTGGTGAGGGAGGCGGCCACCTCCACCGGGTTGCGCAGGGCGAGAAACGGCACGATGCGGTAGCCCGCCTTCTTCAGCACCGGGTCATAGATGGCCATGAGACGGGAAATGCGGGGGTCCTTGAGAACGATGTCGGGCGCATCGCCGTATTCGTCGGCGAGCGCGCGGCGCACCTCATCGAGAAGGCCCGAGCTGCGGGCCGCCGCCATCACGTCCCCGCCCATCACCTTGCGGGAGGACCATTTGTGGCCGCAGGCCTTCAGGATGCGTTCGTCGAGGTCCATGAAGACCTCGCTCTCCCAGAAGCCGGCCTCATTGGCTTCGGTGGCGGCCATGAGGGTCTTCGGGGCCGAAAAGCCCATCAGGTTGATGATGCGGGTGAGCGCCGATGTGCCGCTGCGGTGCATGCCCAGCACCAGAACGGCGCGCTTGTATGTCGTCACGGAAGGCTCCTTGAACGACAGGGCCGCCCGCTCCCGCCGCTTACGGAAGGTCTGATAGACGCACCGTCACGCGGCTTCAACCGCCACGACACCGGGAATGGCCTTGATGGCCCCGGCAATCTGCGGCGACACGGAATATTTGCCGGGCAAACTTACCTCCACCTCGGCATGGGCGTCGTCGACCAGCAGGATCAGACTCACCTCGCCGGCCCCGCTGCCCCCCGTCTTTCCGTCCGACAGGCGGCGCGCGATGCCCTCGATGGGCTCGGGCGAGCGCAGGAAGATGCGCAGGCCCTTCTGGTGCTTCGCCGTGACGGGATCGAGCTTCTCGCAGGAATTGATGCGCACGCGCACATCCTCGCCGTTCATCTCGGCGGCGACCATCATGAGCAGCGGAGTGCCGGGCTCCAGCAGGTCGCGGTAGTGCGCGAGGCCCTCGGAGAAGATCACCGCCTCGTAGTGCCCCGAGGGGTCCGAGAGCCCAACGATGCCCATGCGCGTGCCGGACTTGGTGCGCCGCTCCTGCTTGGAAACCACCGTCGCCGCCAGCCGCCCGGCCGCCGCGCCGGAGCGCACGGCGCGGGAGAAGTCGGCAAAGGACTGCACCCGCATCTTCTTCAGCGCCTCGGCATAGTCGTCCAGCGGATGGCCGGTGAGGAAGAAGCCGATGGAATCATATTCCCGTTGCAACCGCTCCGAGGGCAGCCAGGGCGACGCCTCGGGAATGGGGAGGGAGGCCGCCGCGGCCGGGCCGGAGCCAAACATGTCGTTCTGGCCGGACTGGGCATTGGCCTCCACCCTTTGCGCCTCGGCCACGATGGGCTCGATGGCGGCGAAGGCGCGGGCGCGGTTCTTCTCCAGCACATCGAAGCAGCCGGCAGCCATCAGGCTTTCCAGCGTGCGCTTGTTGACGAGCTTCACCGGCAGCCGCGCCGCGAAGTCGCCGAACGAGCGGAACGGCCGGTCGCCCCGCGCCGCCACCAGCGCGTCCACTGCCGCCTCGCCCACGCCCTTGATGGCGGCCATGGCGTAGATGATCTTGCCGTCCTTCACGCCGAACTCGCGGGCGGACAGGTTGATGTTCGGCGGCACCACCTCGATGCCGAGCCGCTGCGCCTCCTGCCGGAATTCCGCGAGCTTGTCGGTGTTGCCTTTATCGAGCGTCATGGAGGCGGCGAGGAACTCGGTGGGGTAGTTCGCCTTCAGCCATGCCGTCTGGTAGGCCACCAGCGCATAGGCCGCCGCGTGGGACTTGTTGAAGCCGTAGTCGGCGAACTTCGCGAGCAGGTCGAAGATGGTGTCGGCCTGCGCCTTCTCGATGCCCCGCCCGGCGGCGCCAGAGACGAAGCGCTCGCGCTGCTTCTCCATCTCGGCGCGGATCTTCTTGCCCATGGCGCGGCGCAGCAGGTCGGCTTCGCCCAGCGAATAGCCCGCCATGGCCTGGGCGATCTGCATCACCTGTTCCTGATAGATGATGACGCCGAACGTCTCCTTCAGGTACGGCTCCAGCATGGGGTGGAGATAGTCCGGCGTCGCCCGACCGTGCTTGCAGTCGCAATAGACCGGGATGTTGGCCATGGGGCCCGGCCGGTAGAGCGCGACGAGGGCCACGATGTCCTCAATGCGGTCGGCCTTCATGTCCACCAGCGCCCGGCGCATGCCCGCGCTTTCCACCTGGAACACGCCCACCGTCTCGCCCTTGCCGAGCATGTGGTAGGTCTTGGGATCGTCGAGCGGGATCTTGGAGATATCGAGCTCGATGCCCCGCTGGTGCACCAGCTTCACCGCCTTCTCGATGGTGGTGAGCGTCTTGAGGCCGAGGAAGTCGAACTTCACGAGGCCGGCCTGCTCCACCCATTTCATGTTGTACTGGGTGACCGGCATGTCGGATCTGGGATCGCGATAGAGCGGCACCAGCTCATGGAGCTGGCGATCGCCGATCACGATGCCGGCGGCGTGGGTGGAGGCGTGGCGGTTCAGCCCCTCCAGCTTCACCGCGATGTCGAAGGCGCGCTTGACCACCTCTTCCTGGTCGCGCGCCGCCTGAAGGCGCGGCTCGTCCTCGATGGCCTGCTTCAGGGTGACGGGATTGGCCGGGTTCTGCGGGACGAGCTTGCACAGCTTGTCCACTTGCCCATAGGGCATCTCCAGCACGCGCCCCACGTCGCGCAGCACGCCGCGCGCCTGGAGCGTACCGAAGGTGATGATCTGCGCCACCTGCGCGCGGCCGTAGCGCTCCTGCACATAGCGGATCACCTCGTCGCGGCGCTCCTGGCAGAAGTCCACGTCGAAGTCGGGCATGGACACGCGGTCCGGGTTCAGGAAGCGCTCGAAGAGCAGGCCGAACCGGAGTGGATCAAGGTCCGTGATCTGGAGCGAGTAGGCCACCAGCGAGCCGGCGCCCGAGCCACGCCCCGGCCCCACCGGGATGTCGTGCGCCTTGGCCCACTTGATGAAGTCCGACACGATGAGGAAGTAGCCGGGGAACTTCATCTTGGTGATAACCGAGACCTCGTAGGCGAGGCGCTCGTGATAGGCGGCCTCGTCCAGTCCCGGCGCCGGCCCGTGCTTGGCGAGGCGGGCCGCGAGCCCCTCCTCCGCCTGCCGCTTCAATTCTGCGGCCTCTGCCTCCAGCGGGTCGGAGCCCTCGGCCTTCTCATCCGCCGTGGTGAAGCGCGGCAGAATGGGCTTCACCGTGCGCACGCGGTAGGCGCAGCGCTTGGCGATCTCCACCGTGTTGGCGGTCGCCTCGGGCAGGTCCGCGAACAATTCCAGCATCTCGGCGCGGGTCTTGAAGCGGTGCTCCGCCGTCAGCCGCCGCCGGTCGCCTTCCGAGAGCAGACGCCCCTCGGCGATGGCGAGGAGGCCGTCATGGGCCTCGAAGTCGGATTTGGCCGCGAAGAAGGGTTCGTTGGCCGCCACCAGCGGAATGCCCTTGGCATAGGCAAGCTCAAGCAGCGCCGGCTCGGCCAGCCGCTCGGGATCCGCACCGTGGCGCTGCACCTCCACATAGAGCCGGTCGCCGAACAGGGAGGCGAGCAGATCCAGCCGGTCGGCCGCCATCTCCGGATGGCCGCCGACGATGGCGCGGTCTAGCGGGCCGGACGGGCCGCCCGTGAGGCAGATGAGGCCGGTGTTCGCCTCGGCCAGCCATTCGGGCAGGATGCGCGGCTCGTCCTCGCTCGCGGTTTCGAGGAAGGAACGGGAGACGAGGCGCATCAGGTTGCGCCAGCCCGCGTCATCCTTGGCCAGCAGCACCACGCGGGGCTTCTTCGGCCGCAGGCCGCCGCGCGGCCCGGCCGCATCCGGCAGATCGAGCGCCAGCGACACGCCGGGAATGGGCTGTATGCCCGAACCCGACATCTTCTCGGAGAACTCAAGCGCGCCGAACAGGTTGCCGGTGTCGGTGAGCGCGATGGCCGGCTGATAGTCCGCCTTCGCCAGATCCGCCAGCTTGCCGACGGAGAGCGCGCCCTCCAGCAGCGAATAGGAGGAATGGACGTGCAGGTGGATGAAGCCGGGATCGGACATGAGGCTCGGGGCGCCGTTCACTGAGCGGGGGATTCGTTCTCCCTTAAGGTAGCCCCGATTGCCGCCCGCGAAAGAGCGTGCGGCATCCGTGCCCGCTATCCTCCGACCACCGGGGCGCTATTCTCGCGGGAAATCCCATCGGAGCCGGCATGACGCGGTCGCTTCTCGCCAACTGGGTGTTCTGGGCCGTCCTCTCGGCCGCCTTCGCCGCGCTCACGGCCATCTTCGCCAAGGTGGGCGTGGCGGGGGTGGATTCCGACTTCGCCACCCTCATCCGCACCGTCGTCATCCTCGCGCTGGTGGCGGCCATCGCGGGAATGCGCGGGTCGTGGCAGCCGGTCGCCAGCGTGTCGGGGCGGACTTGGCTCTTCCTGCTGCTCTCGGGCCTTGCCACCGGCGCCTCGTGGCTGTGCTACTTCCGCGCGCTAAAGATGGGCGATGCCGCCCGCGTGGCGCCGGTGGACAAGCTCAGCGTCGTGCTGGTGGCGGTGTTCGGGGTGATCTTCCTGGGCGAAAAGCTGTCGGCGGTGGCAGCGCTGGGCGTCGCACTCATCGCGGCGGGGGCGGTGCTGGTGGCGCTCGGCTGAGCTTGTCGGTCAGAAGTGGCTGTAGCTGCCGCTGCCGAGGTCGAGCGGATGGCCACCGGCGTCGGTCACATCAAGGCCGGAGCCTTCCCGCGTCTCGCCGATCAGCGCCACGGGCACGCCGGCCTGCGCCGCCTCGATCGTGAAAGCGGGAACGGCCGCATGGGGCACGCAGGCAAGGATCTCATAATCGTCGCCGCCCGACAGGGCCACCGCGAGCAGGCCCGGATCGGCCTTCACCGCAGCGGCAGCCGCCACTGAGAGGGGTACGCGCCGCGCCTCCACCTTGCCGCCGCAGCCGGAGGCGGCGAGCATCTTGGCGAGGTCGCCGGCGAGCCCGTCCGACACATCCATGGCGGACGCCGCATGCCGCCGCAGGACGCGGGCAAGGGCAAGGCGCGGTTGCGGATTGAGATAGCGGTCGAGGAGATGCGCGCGTTGCTCGCCGGACAGCCCGGCGAAAGCCGGCGCATCGCCGTCCTGCCGCAGCCGGAGGCCCAAGGCGGCGTCGCCGATGGTGCCGGACACGAAGATGGCCATGCCCGCCTGCGCCCCAGTGCGCGGCACGAACTCACCCTTGGGCACGGCCCCCAGCGCCGTGATGGTGATCGTCACCGGGCCGGGGGTGGAGACCGTGTCCCCGCCGAGGATGGGGCAGGAGAAGGCCTCCGCATCGGCCCCGAGGCCGGCGGCGAAGGCTTCCATCCACGCATCGGGCGTGCCCTTGGGCAGGGCGATGGCCATCAAGGCGCCGATCGGCGCGGCGCCCTTGGCGGCGAGGTCGGAGAGGTTCACCCGCAACGCCTTGCGGGCGATGGCGGCGGGCGGATCGTCGGGGAAGAAATGCACCCCCGCGACCACTGCATCCTTGGTCAGCACAAGGTCGCAGCCTTCGGGTGGCGACAGCAGCGCGGCATCGTCCAGAAGGCCGAGCGCGCCCTGCGACCCGGCGATGGGGCGGAAGTAGCGGGCGATGAAGCGATCCTCGCCCGAGCCGCCGCCCTCCATTCTCAGGCGCCCCGGAATTCGTCGGGCCGCAGCTCGTGCGCCAGCGCATCGAGTACGGCATTCACCATGCCGGTCTCGTCGCGGTCGAGGAAGGCGCCGGCCACATTCACATATTCGGTGATGACCACGCGGGCGGGCGGGTCCTTCGCCATCAGCTCGAAGGCGCCGGCGCGCAGCACGGCGCGCAGCACCGCTTCCACCCGCTTCAGCGGCCAGCCCTTGGAGAGGGTGCCGTCCACCAACGGATCGATCTGGCGCTGGGCGTTCAGCACGCCCTCCACCACCGAGCGGAACAGCCGGCGGTCGGCTTCGGGGAATTCGATGCCTTCCACTTCCTGGCCGAGCCAGTGGCTCTCGAACTCGGCGAGCACGTCGTTGAGGGGCGTGGCGGCGAGGTCCATCTGGTAGAGCGCCTGCACCGCGCCGAGGCGGGCTGCGCTCTTCTTCATGGGCTTCTGCGGCGCGGTCTTTTCGGCCTGGCTGCTCGACTGGCTTTTGGCTTGGTCGCTCATGACGGTCACGCTTCCAGCCGGCGTTTCAGCCGCAGCAGGCTGAGCGCGGCCTCGGCGGCGCCGCCGCCCTTGTTGCCCTCGGAGACGCGGGCGCGCTCCCAGGCCTGCGCCTCGGTGTCCACGGTGAGGATGCCGTTGCCCACCGGCAGGGCGTGGGCCATGCCCAGTTCCATCAGTCCGCGCGCGGATTCGCCGGCCACGATGTCGAAATGGAAGGTCTCGCCGCGGATGACCACGCCGAGGCCCACCACCGCGTCCACCGGCTCGCCGCCCTCTTCGTATGCGGCAAGGGCGATCTCGGCGGCGATGGGAATCTCCAGCGCCCCGGGCACGGTGATGACCGCCACCGTGACGCCGGCAGCCTCCAGCGCGGCGCGGGCGCCGGCGAGGAGTTCGTCGGCCAGCGCCTCGTAATAGCGGCCTTCGACGATGACGACGCGGGCGCCTTCAAGCGCGGCATCGGCTTCGACGGCGGTTTCCCTGCGCGTCGTGACCATGGGCATTCTCCGAAATCTGGACGGCGCACCGCGCCGGAATTGGGCCGAAGGCCTAGCTGGCCCGAGGGAACTCCGCAAGCCGGGCGGCATAACGGGCCATCAGGTCGGCCTCGAAATTCACCGTGTCCCCGGCCTTCACCCCACCCCAGGTGGTGACGGAGAGGGTGTGGGGAATGAGCAGGCAGGAGAAGGTGTTGCCGTTCACCTCGTTGACCGTCAGCGAGGTGCCGTCGAGCGCCACCGAGCCCTTGGCCGCGACGAAGCGCGCCAGTCTCTCTGGTACCTCGAACACGAAGCGCGTGGTGGTGCCGAGATCCTCCCGCGACACCACTTTCGCCACGCAATCCACATGGCCGGACACCATGTGGCCGCCCAGTTCGTCACCCATCTTGAGCGAGCGCTCCAGATTGATGCGCCGGCCCTCGTTCCAGCCCGCGACCGTAGTGATGGCCAGCGTCTCGGGCGCCGCATCCACGGTGAAGAGGGTGGCGCGGGGGCCGCCCGCCGTCACCGAGGTGACGGTAAGGCACACGCCCGCATGGGCGATGGAGGCGCCGATATCGATGCCGGCCGCATCGAAGTCGGTGGCGACGGTGAGCGTCTTCACCTCGCCCTTCCGCTCGACCTTCACGAGGTCGCCCATGTCGGTCACGATGCCGGTGAACATCTCAGCGTCTCCACAAGCGGACGAGGTGGTCAGCGCCGAGTTCCGTGCGCTCCACCTCGGCAAATCCCACCGGCTGGGTCAGCCGAATGAGCGGACGGCCGGCCAAGGCGGGGTAAGCGTCCGGCCCCAGAATGACGGGGCTACGGAACACCGCCACCTCGTCCACCACCCCTGCGTCCAGGAACCGGGCGGCGGTGGTCGGCCCCCCCTCCACCATAAGGCGGGTGAGGCCGAGCAGGCCCAGCAGCTTGACCACGGCCGGAATATTGATGTGCCCATCCGCCCCGCGCGGCGCGCGCAGCACTTCGACGCCGCGCTCGTTGAGGGCGGCGGCGCGGTAGGCGGGCGCATCCTCGGCGGCGATCACCCACAAGGGCACATCGCAGGCGGTGCGCACCAGCGCGGCCGTGAGCGGGATGTCCAGCTCGGCATCCAGCACCAGGCGCACCGGCGAGCGGGCCTCGAAGCCCTCCAGCCGGCAGGTCAGCATGGGATCGTCGGCGAGCACGGTGCCGAGGCCGACGAGAATGGCATCCGTATGGGCGCGCATGAGGTGCGCCCGCGCCCGTGCCTCGGCGCCAGTCACGACGGCCGGCTTCGGCCCGGCATGGGCGGCCTTGCCGTCGGCGGAGACCGCCATCTTCACCAGCACATGCGGCCGGCCCTCGGTGACGCGGCGGATATGGCCGGCGTGATCGGACAGGGCCTGCTCCGCCCCGACGCCCACCGTGACCCAGATGCCGGCGGCGCGCAGGCGGGCGACGCCCCTGCCCTTCACCCGGTGGTCGGGGTCCTCAATGGCGGCGACCACGCGGGCGACACCGGCATTGATGACGGCATCGGCGCAAGGCGGCGTGCGGCCGTGGTGGGAGCAGGGCTCCAGGGTGACATAGAGCGTCGAACCGCGCGCCAGCTCACCGGCGGCGGCGAGCGCCTGTGGCTCGGCATGGGGGCGGCCGGTGGCGGCGGTGGCGGCGCTGGAGACGACGCGCGGCACGCCGTCCACATGCTGCACCACCACGGCGCCAACCGAGGGATTGGGCCAGGTGCGGCCGAGGCCGGTCTGGCCGACCTTCAGCGCCTCGGCCATGAACAGCTCGTCCTCGCGCGGCGAAAGGACGGGCGCGGATGGCACCGGACGGCCGCTCATTCCCCGCTCCGCGGGGTCGTGGGCCGGGCGCGCGCCTTTTCCACCGCCGGCTCGGCATCGTCGGCGCGGGGCTCCCCCTCGTGGGAGAGTTCGGCGAGGGCGTTCTCGAAGTCCTTGGCCTCGCGGAAGTTGCGATAGACCGAGGCGAAGCGAACGTAGGCCACGTCGTCGATCTGCTTCAGCCCCTCCATGACCATCTCGCCGATGGTCTCGGAGGTGATGTCGCCCTCGCCGACGCTTTCCAGCTGGCGCACGATGCCGTTGAGCATCCGCTCCACGCGCTCATTGTCCACCGGCCGCTTGCGCAGGGCGACGCTGACGGACTTCTCCAGCTTCTCCCGCTCGAAAGGCACGCGCCGTCCGGAGCGCTTGAGCACCATCAGCTCGCGCAGCTGCACCCGCTCGAACGTGGTGAAGCGGCCGCCGCAATCGGGACAGATGCGGCGGCGCCGGATGGCGGTGTTGTCTTCCGTCGGCCGGGAATCGCGCACCTGCGTCTCAAGGCCGCCGCAATAGGGGCACCGCATCCTTCACGCCTTCCCGGTCGTCAATCCTCAGGGATAGATGGGGAAGCGGGCGAGCAGCGTCGAGACCTTCTCGCGCACGGCTGCCTCGACGAGGCTGTCCTCGTCCGAGCCCTTCTGGGAGAGCACGTCGAGCACCTCGGCGATGAGGTTGCCCACCTGCTGGAACTCCGCCACCCCGAAGCCGCGGGAGGTGCCAGCCGGGGTGCCCAGGCGCACGCCGGAGGTCACGAACGGCTTTTCGGGATCGAACGGGATGCCGTTCTTGTTGCAGGTGATGTGGGCGCGACCCAGCGCGGCCTCGGAGACCTTGCCGGTGAGGCGCTTGGGACGCAGGTCCACCAGCATCAGGTGGGTATCGGTGCCGCCGGAGACGATGGCAAAGCCGTGGCCCTTCAGGGTCTCGGCGAGCGCCTTGGCGTTCTCCACCACGTTCTTCGCATAGAGCTTGAACTCGGGCCGCAGCGCCTCGCCGAAGGCCACCGCCTTGGCGGCGATGACATGCATCAGCGGACCGCCCTGGATGCCGGGGAAGATGGCCGAATTGACCTTCTTGGCGATGTCCTCGTCATTGGTGAGGATCATGCCGCCGCGCGGGCCGCGCAGGGTCTTGTGGGTGGTGGTGGTCACCACATGGGCGTGCGGGAACGGGCTCGGATGGGCGCCGCCAGCCACGAGGCCCGCAAAATGCGCCATGTCCACCATCAGCAGCGCGCCGACGGAATCGGCGATGGCGCGCATCTTGGCGAAGTCGATGACGCGCGGATAGGCGGAGCCGCCGGCCACGATGAGCTTCGGCTTGTGCTGGTCGGCGAGCTGCGCCACCGCCTCATAATCGATGCGCTGGTCGTCCTCGCGCACGGTGTAGGGCACCGGCTTGAACCACTTGCCGGACATGTTCACCGGCGAGCCGTGGGTCAGGTGCCCGCCGGCCGCGAGGTTGAGGCCGAGGAAGGTATCGCCCGGCTGGAGCAGCGCGAAGAACACGCCCTGGTTCGCCTGGCTGCCGGAATTGGGCTGCACGTTGGCGAAGGCGCAGCCGAACAGCTTCTTGGCGCGCTCGATGGCGAGATTCTCGGCCACGTCCACGAACTGGCAGCCGCCGTAGTAGCGCTTGCCCGGATAGCCCTCGGCATACTTGTTGGTGAGCACGGAGCCCTGCGCTTCGAGCACGGCGCGCGAGACGATGTTCTCGGAGGCGATCAGCTCGATCTCGTCCCGCTGGCGACCCAGCTCCGCTTGCACCGCGCCGGCGATCTCGGGATCGGTCTCGGCGAGAGAGGCGGTGAAGAAGCGGTTCATTTCCTCCGTGACGGAGGAGCGGTTCGCGTCCTGCGAGGCCATGGGAAGGTCTCCGGTGATGGCGTGGAGGCTCCGGACAAGGGCGGCAGGCGCCCGGCCGGAGCGGACCCTGCGCTTATCACAGGGCGAAGGTGAAGTCCAAAGCCGGCTGGTGCGGCGTGTGGGCTCGGGGCCGCGGGAAAGGCCGGGCTGGCGGGGGCGGACGGCAGGCGGGAGCAGGGCGAACCGGCACGAAGGAAGGCCAGCTGGCGGGCGGCCCTCCTCGTCCCCTCCCCTTCGTCATGGCCGGTCTTGTCCCGGCCATGACGGAGCGCCCGTTGTCTCCTTCAGTTGCGGAAGTTGATCGCCACACCGAAGCTCATGCCTTTGCCGTCGGGCGGGGCGGGAAAGGGCGAGGCGCGCCGGGCCATGGCCACCGCCTCCTGGTCCAGCACCGAATTGCCGGAGGAGCTCGCCAGAGACACGCCGGTCACCGCGCCCGAGCCGGAAATCGAGATGCTGATCCCCGGCCGCCCCACGTTCGAGCCCTGCGGGCGTTTGAAGCGGTTGAGATGGGCGAAGGCGCGCGATTTCCAGTCCGCCAGCGCAGCCGAGCGGGCGGCCGCGGCACCCGGCGAGGGAGCGGCGGTGGTCTGGGCGGTGGGCGCCTCCGAGCGCGGCGCGGCGGTGGTGGTGGGAGCGGTCCGCCGACGGGTGGGCTTTGCCTCCTTCTTCGGCTTCTCCACCTCCTTGGGCCGGGGCTTCTCCTCCTCCACCTTCTTGGGTTCGGGCTTGGGCAGCACCACCTCGGCCTCCGCCGGTGCGGGCGGGGTCTCCGGCATCTTCTCGACCGTCTCGGTCACCTGCGGCTCGGGCGGCGGCGGCTCGGCCTCCTCCGGCTCTTCCTTGGCATCAGGCACGGGTTCCGGCGCCTGGATCATCTGCGGGCCGGGCGCCACTTCTTCCTGGGACGGCTGACTGACCGCCATGGGCGCCAGCTCGATCATGATGGCGGCGGGCGGCGACTGCTCGCCCGGCGCATCCTTGTTCCAGTTCAGCGCCACATAGACGGCGGCGGCATGGAGCGCGACCACCAGCAGCACACCCGCGGCGAGCCGCAGGATCATGTTGCGCAGGTGGTAGCGGTCGAAATCGTGCCAGTGGTGGTGGTGGTGAACCGCGCTCACCGGGCCGCTCCGGGGGCTCCGGCAGATGCGGGCGGGACGGCAGAGGCCGGGGTGACAGCGGGCGCGGGCTGCGTCGCCGGCGCGGGTTCGCCGCCTTCGAGGCCGACGAGGGCGACCTTGAGATAGCCGGCGGTACGCAGGAGGTTCATCACCTCCATCACATCGCCATAGGGCACCGTCTTGTCGGCGCGCACGAACACGCGCTGCTGTCGGTCGGCATTGGTGCGCCCGTCCAGCATGGCGCCGAGGCCGGTACGGGTGACGGGATCATCACCCAGCGCCAGCGTGAGGTCCTTCTTGACGGAAAGGAACAGCGGCTTGTCCGGGCGGGGCTGGGGCTGGGCGTTGGAGGCGGGCAGGTCCACCTTCACGTCCACCGTGGCGAGGGGCGCCGCCACCATGAAGATGATGAGCAGTACCAGCATCACGTCGATGAACGGCGTGACATTGATCTCGTGGTTTTCGGCGAGGTCGTCCCCGCCATGATCAAGCTTGGCGGCCATGGGGGCTCACTCCGCGGCGGTGCGCAGGCGCGGGGCCTCCACCTCGGCCGCGGCGCGGTCGAGGTCGCGGGAGAGATGGCGCATCACCTCGGCGGACGTGTCGGCGAGGTTCGCCTTGTAGGCGGCGATGGCGCGGGCGAACACGTTGTAGATCACCACCGCCGGGATGGCCGCCACCAGGCCGATGGCGGTGGCGAGCAACGCTTCGGCGATGCCGGGAGCGACCACCGCGAGATTGGTGGTCTGGGCCTTCGAGATGCCGATGAAGGCATTCATGATGCCCCATACCGTACCGAACAGGCCGACGAAGGGCGCCGTGGCGCCGATGGTCGCGAGCACGCCGGTGCCCGCCGTCATGCGCCGGCCGGCCTTGGCCTCGATGCGCGAGAGGGCGACGGCGACGCGCTCCTTGATGCCGTCCACCGGCAGGCCGGCAGAGGCGTGCCACTCGGCGAGCGCGGCGCGCACGGTGGCGGTGGCCGGGCTGTTAGCCTTGGGCATTTCGGCCGCGGCATCGGACAGGGTGACGGCCCCGCGCAGCGCCTTCAGCGTGCGGGAGACGGCACGGCGGGCGAACAGCAGCTCGAGGGATTTCGCGAACCACACGCTCCAGGTGAGGACGGAGGCGAAGGCGAGGCCCAGCATCACCGCCTTCACAACCATATCGGCGGCCATGAACATGCCCCAGGGGGACAGGTCATGGGGCAGACGTGCGTCGGCGACGCTCTCGGGCGCCGGCACGGAGGGGGCAGGCTCAACCGGCTTGGGTGCCCACGGAGCGGGCGCAAACTCGGCTGGAGCGGCGGCAGAAGGAGCGGCGGCGGAAGGGGCCGCCTCGGAAGGCGCGGTCGTCGAGGGGGCGGCCGTGGAGGAAGCGGTCGTGGACGGAATTGCAGCCGGGGTGGGCGCCACCGCGGCAGCAGGCGCCGCGTGCTGGTGCGTCTCGGCGGGAGGAGCCGGCTGCGCCAGAACGGCGGCAGGCCCTGAGGTCACGGCCAGCAACAGGCCCAACGAAAGCACAGCCGCGCCCCTGGGCGTCAGCGAAGAAGCACGGAAAACAGCACGCCCGGCAGACGTGCGCGAGATCAAGCGAACAGGCATCGCGCATCACCAATAATCAAAACGGACAGGCTGGCGATCCCTCCGCCGGGAATAGCTGGCTCGCAACCTTATACTCCCATTCGCTGCAGAAGCTAACCCGTGCCCCCCAACATTGTCGGCAAAGCCCTGTGATATAGAGTTATTTCAATCTGGCGCAGGGGAAATTCATGACGCTGGGGAATGCACTTCACCAGCCCCAAAACGAGAACGGCCGGGCAAAATGCCCGGCCGTTCCGTTGAAATAACCGCCCAAAATCACGGGCGACGTCAGAGGTCCGCTCTACCTCAGAAGTCCATGCCGCCGCCCGGCATGGCCGGGGCCGCGGGAGCGTTCTTCTTCGGCAGCTCGGCGATGAGGGCCTCGGTGGTGATGAGCAGGCCGGACACGGAGGCAGCATCCTGCAGGGCGGTGCGCACGACCTTGGTGGGGTCGATGATGCCCGCCTTCACCATGTCCACATATTCGCCGGTCTGGGCGTTGTAGCCGAAGGTGTAGTCGTTGGACTCGAGGATCTTGCCCACCACGACGGAGCCGTCGTCGCCGGCATTCTGCACGATCTGGCGCGCCGGAGCCTGGATGGCGCGGCGGACGATCTCGATGCCGGTCTTCTGGTCGGCATTGTCGACCTTGAGGCCGTCGAGCACCTTGATGGAGCGCAGCAGGGCCACGCCGCCGCCGGGGACGATGCCTTCTTCCACCGCAGCGCGGGTGGCGTGCAGGGCGTCGTCAACGCGATCCTTCTTCTCCTTGACCTCGACCTCGGTCGAGCCGCCCACGCGCACCACGGCAACGCCGCCGGCGAGCTTGGCGAGGCGCTCCTGGGCCTTCTCGCGGTCATAGTCGGAGGTGGTGGTCTCGATCTGCGCGCGGATCTGGGCGATGCGCGCCTCAATGTCGGCCTTCTCGCCGGCGCCGTCGACGATCGTGGTGTTCTCCTTCTCGATCACCACCTTCTTGGCGCGGCCGAGCATGGAGAGGTTCACGCTGTCGAGCTTGATGCCGACTTCCTCGGAGATCACGGTGCCGCCGGTCAGGATCGCGATGTCCTGCAGCATGGCCTTGCGGCGATCGCCGAAGCCCGGAGCCTTGACCGCAGCCACCTTCAGGCCGCCGCGCAGCTTGTTCACCACGAGGGTGGCGAGAGCCTCGCCTTCCACGTCCTCGGCGATGATCAGCAGCGGACGGGCCGACTGCACCACCGCCTCGAGCACGGGCAGCAGCTCCTGCAGGCCGGCGAGCTTCTTCTCGTTGATGAGGATGTAGGGCTCCTCGAACTCAACGCGCATCTTCTCCGCATTGGTGATGAAGTACGGAGAGAGATAGCCACGGTCGAACTGCATGCCTTCCACGACATCCAGCTCGGTCTCGGCGGTCTTGGCTTCCTCGACGGTGATGACACCCTCGTTGCCGACCTTCTTCATCGCCTCGGCGAGGAACTTGCCGACCTCGGCGTCGCCGTTGGCGGAGATGGTGCCGACCTGGGCGATCTCGTCGTTGGAGGTCACCTTGCGCGAGTTGGCGGCGAGGTCCTTCACGATGGCGTCCACCGCGACGTCGATGCCGCGCTTCAGGTCCATCGGGTTCATGCCGGCGGCAACCGCCTTGGCGCCTTCCTTCACGATGGCCTGGGCCAGCACGGTGGCGGTGGTGGTGCCGTCGCCGGCGAGGTCGTTGGTCTTGGAGGCGACCTCACGCACGAGCTGGGCGCCGAGGTTCTCGAACTTGTCTTCCAGCTCGATCTCCTTGGCCACCGACACACCGTCCTTGGTGATGCGGGGGGCGCCGAAGCTCTTCTCGATGACCACGTTGCGGCCCTTGGGGCCGAGCGTGACCTTCACGGCGTTGGCGAGGATGTCGACGCCGCGCAGAACCTTGTCGCGCGCGTCTACGGAGAATTTCACGTCCTTGGCAGCCATGTGGCGTGCTCCTTCAGATTGGGACGATTAAACGGAATGGCGAATGCCGCGGGACCGGGCGCCTGGGGCTGCCTCGGCCCTGCGACTGAAAATCAGGCCGCCTGAGTTCAGGCCGCTTTCTTGACGCCGGCCGCGTTCTCGATGACGCCGAGGATGTCGCTCTCCTTCATGATGAGGAGATCCTGGCCGTCGATCTTCACTTCGGTGCCGGACCACTTGCCGAACAGCACGATGTCGCCAGCCTTGACGTCGAGCGCCACCAGTTCGCCCTTCTCGTTACGGGCGCCGGGACCGACCGCGACGACTTCGCCCTGCTGCGGCTTCTCCTTGGCGGTGTCGGGGATAATGATGCCGCCGGCCGACTTCTGCTCGGCCTCGATGCGCTTGACGACCACGCGGTCGTGCAGGGGACGGAAACCCATAGGGAGACCTCCGGTTCGATGTTGTCCATCGGGGTTGCCTGTTTTGAAGGCGCCGGGAACCCCTCAACCCGGCCCGACCGCGATCTAAGGGCGGCAAATTGGAGCCGCAAGGGGTCGGCTCAAAAAATTTAGCACTCAAGGGAACTGAGTGCCAGCAGCCCGTCTCCCTTCAGTTTGAGCGGAAGCCGGGCGGCTCGCCGGCTACGCACAGCGCGAGCCCGGGCGCGGCCCGGCGCTGTCAGCAGTCCGGATCGAAGGCTGCTAGAGCATTGTTTTTGCAGACGGAAACCAATCTTTAGCCTTGGCCACGGCAAAGTGCGTAGCCGACAATGAAGTGTCCGGTCCCGTCTTCCCCAGCCCTGTTGGCGGCGGGGCCGCGGATTGGAGGTGTGACCCATGGCTGCCAAGGTGTCGCGTGACTTCGTCCTGCAGATGGAAGGCTACGGCCTCGCCACGGCCGAGATCCTCTATCGCATGCCCGACCACCCCGGCCTGCTCCAGACCTTCCTCTGGCAGGACTACGACCTGTGCCCGCGCTTTCCGGAGCTGAACAAGTTCCTGGAATTCTGGCGACGCGAGATCGAGGGGCCGCTCCATTCCGTGCGCGTCGCCCATTCCGGCCTCATCAAGCCCGCCGAGTTGCGGTCCGTGGACGGAATGTTCCTTTTGAACTGATGTGGAGCAATCTCCCTGCGTCAGGGACTTTCCGTATCAGTCAACGGTCTTTATGGTTTCGATCGGGCGGTGAGGACATGCACGTCCCCGCGGGGGTGGGGCGTGCATGTCCGCTCAATTCCATGTGCGGCGTGATGGGAACAGCGCAGGCCTGACCCAGCGGAATTTTTGCGCCCCAGTGCCCTCCCGCTGCCGTTTTCCGGTTGTAGCTGAAGCGTCCATTCCATGAGGGCGCCTTGGATCACCGCACGCCACGAACATCCGAACTCCTGGCCGCCGTGCTCGCCGCGCAGGAGGCGGATCAGGTCGCCATCGGCGATCTGGTGAACGCGCTGCGCAATCGCGCCTTCGGCATTCTCTTCCTCATCTTCGGCATACCCAACTGCATCCCCATGCCGCCGGGCATCCCCGTGGTGTGCGGCATCATCCTGGGCCTCATCGGCCTGCAGATGATGCTGGGCCGGCAGGAATTGTGGCTGCCGGCGTGGATTGCCCGCCGCACCTTCTCCCGCGCCATGCTGGAATCGATCGTCACCCGCTCCCGGCCGTGGATCGAGCGGTTCGAGCGCGTCTCCCGCCCCCGCTTCGAAGAGTTCGCCGGCCCCACGGCCCGGCGGATCGTGGGCGCGACGGTGGTGGTGCTGGGCTTCATCCTGCTGCTGCCCATCCCCTTCCTCGGCAATCTGCCGCCGGGATTTGCCGTCTGCATCTTCGGCCTCGGCCTCGTGGAGCGGGACGGCCTCGTCATCCTCGCCGGCTTCGGCGCGACGATCCTCGGGCTGATGGTGACAGCGCTGATGAGTTGGGCCATCTACCAGGGCGCCATCGCCATCTTCTGAGACCTTCCCCCTCCATGCGTGTCGACGCCTTCGATTTCCACCTCCCCGAGGAGCGCATCGCCCTGCGCCCCGCCGAGCCGCGCGACACGGCGCGGATGCTCGTCGTCCGCCCCGGCGCCACGCCGGAGCTGGAGGACCGCATCGTGCGCGACCTGCCGGACTTCCTGCGGCCCGGCGATACGGTGGTGGTGAACGACACCCGCGTCATCCCCGCCGCGCTGGAGGGCGTGCGCTCGCGCGAGGGCGGCTCGGACGTGGCGTTGGAGGCGAACCTCATCAAGCGTCTCGCGCCGGACCGCTGGCGCGCCTTCGCCAAGCCGGGCAAGCGCCTGCGGGTCGGCGACCGCATCCGCTTCGGCGGCGAGGGCGGCGCCTGCCTGCTGGGCACGCTCGATGCGACCGTTGCGGCCAAGGAGGACGACGGCTCCATCGTCCTCGCCTTCGATTTCGCCGGAGACGTGCTGGACGAGGCGGTAGCGGCCGTGGGGCACATGCCCATCCCGCCCTATATCGCCGCCCGCCGCCACGAGGATGCGCGGGACAAGGACGACTACCAGACCCTGTTCGCCCGTGTCGCCGGCTCGGTGGCGGCGCCGACCGCGAGCCTGCATTTCACGCCGGACCTTATCACCCGCATGGCCACCGCCGGCGCGGCGCTGCACAAGGTGACGCTGCATGTGGGCGCCGGCACCTTCCTACCGGTGAAGGCCGATGACACCTCCGGCCACACCATGCACGCCGAGTGGGGAGAAGTGACGCGCGAGACGGCCGACGCCCTCAATGCGGTGAAGGCCAAAGGCGGGCGCATCTTCACCATCGGCTCCACCTCCACCCGGCTGATCGAGAGCGCGGCGGGAGAGGACGGCGCCATTCGGCCCTTCGTGGGGGAGACGGACATCTTCATCACCCCCGGCTACCGTTTCCGCGCGGTGGACGGAATGCTCACCAACTTCCACTTGCCGCGCTCGACGCTGGTGATGCTGGTGGCGGCCTTCATCGGCCATGAGGCGCAGAAGCGCGCCTATGCCCATGCGATTGCGGAAAATTACCGCTTCTATTCCTATGGCGATGCGTGCCTGCTTCTGCCACAAGGCGGCGCATGACGTCCGAAACGCCTGCCGACACCTTTTCCTTCACCCTCTCCGCCACCGACGGCGCCGCCCGCACCGGCTTCGTCTCCACCCCGCGCGGGCGCATCCGCACACCGGCTTTCATGCCAGTGGGCACGGCCGCGACGGTGAAGGGGCTCTATTTCGACCAGGTGAAGGCGGCGGGCGCGGATATCGTGCTCGGCAACACCTATCACCTCATGCTGCGCCCCGGCGCCGAGCGGGTGGCGAAGCTCGGCGGCCTGCACAAGTTCATGCGCTGGGACGGGCCGATCCTCACCGATTCCGGCGGCTTCCAGGTGATGAGCCTGTCGAGCCTGCGCAAGATGAGCGAACAGGGCGTCACCTTCCGCTCCCATGTGGACGGCGCCTATCACGAGATGAGCCCGGAACGCTCGGTGGAGATCCAGGGCCTGCTCGGCGCCGACATCCAGATGCAGCTCGACGAGTGCGTGCGCTTGCCCTGCACCGACGAGGAGGCCGAGCGCGCCATGCGCCTGTCGCTCCGCTGGGCGGAGCGTTCCAAGCGCGCGTTCGAGACGCAGCCCAAGGGCCGCGCGCTCTTCGGTATCGTGCAGGGCGGCGCCGTGCCGGCGCTGCGGGTCGAGTCGGCCCGCGCCCTCGCGGACATGGACTTCCCCGGCTATTCCATCGGTGGCCTTGCGGTGGGCGAGCCGCAGGAGGTCATGCTCGCCATGATCGAGACGGTGGCGCCGCACCTGCCGACGACCAAGCCCCGCTACCTCATGGGCGTCGGCACGCCGGACGATCTGCTGGAGAGCGTCGCGCGCGGCATCGACATGTTCGACTGCGTGATGCCCACGCGCTCCGGCCGGCATGCGCTGGCCTTCACCCGCTTCGGCCGCATCAATCTGAAGAACGCCCGCCACGCGGAAGACCCGCGTCCGCTGGACGAGGAGAGCGACTGCCCGGCCTTGCGCGATTATTCCCGCGCCTATCTCCACCACCTCGTGCGCTGCGAGGAGATGCTGGGGGCCATGCTGATCTCCTGGGCCAACATCCACTACTACCAGCAGCTCATGGCCGGCGCCCGCGCCGCCATCGCAGCGGGCCGGTATGGGAACTATGTGGCCGAGACGAAGGAAGGCTGGGCGCGGGGCGACCTGCCGTTGTGGGAAGGCTGAAGGTCGGCGGCGTGGATGCCCCGGATGAACCGGGGCATGACAGCGCAAGCCTCAGAACCAGATGCGTCCGCGCACGGCCTGCTGGGCGGCCCACCACATGGCGAACTGACGGCGGAAGGGGGAGAGGCCGGCGGGCTGGCGGAACGGGTCGCGCACCCTGGCCAACGCCTTGAGATCACCGGCCACCAGCGCCAGCGGCAGGAAAGGTGCGGCGATGGAGGTGGCGGCATAGGTCTGCCCGGCCGCCTCGCGGGCTTCCCACAAATGGCGGGCCGCCGTCTCCCGCAAGTCCGCCAGCGCCGCCAGCAGGCCCGGCGTGACCGAGCCCGACACCGCCTCCTCCCGACCCACGCCATGGCGGGCGAGGACATCCAGCGGGATGTAGCATTGCCCGCGCGCGGCATGGATGGGGAAAGCGCGCATCAGGCCAGTCATGGCGATGGCGACGCCGCCGTGCCCCGCAAGGTCGCCGGAGCGACCCACGTCCGGCAGCAGAATCAAGGCCGAGAGCTGGAGCAGCGCCGAGGCGGTCTCGCCGGCATAGCCTTCGAGATCGCCGACAGTGGGCATGGGATCATCATACAGGTCGAAGACCCGCGCATCGGCCATGGCGATCAGGCTTTGGCGCGGCAGGCGGAAGCGCGCGATGGTGTCGATGAGCGCGGCGGCAATGGGATGCCCGGCCACATCGCCCCTGCCCTCCCCCTCGATCACCTCCCGCCACCAGGCGAGTCGCACCTCGCCGGGCAGCGCCTCGCGCACCACCTCACGCACCCGGGCGACATCCAGATTGTAGGCGTAGAGGGCGAGCAGGTGCTTGCGCTTGTCCTGCGGGGCGAACAAGGCGGCGAGGAAGCGGTCGCGATCCTGCGCCTGCACCTGTGTGGCGCAATAGGCATAGGCTTCGTCGAGCGCCTTGTCGTCGAGCGCCGGGTTTTCCATGGCTCAGACCGCGATCAGCGCCGCACCGACCCGCCGGCCCTCGGCGAGGAGCACGTTGTAGGTGGCGGCGGCGGAGGGCGTGGGCATCAGCTCGAACCGGATGCCGGCCTCGCGCAGGATCTGCTTGAGCGGCTCCTTGAGGTGCGCCGGGTCCTTGCCCGTGCCGATGAGGAGCAGCTCGACGGCCCCGGCATCCACCACCACGGGCGCGAGCGAAGCGGCATCGATCTCGGCCACGCGCACCGGCGCCCAGCCGCGGATGCCGGACGGCAGCGCGAGGATGGAGCCGGCATGGGACATGCCGGCGAAGTGGAAGAAGGTGTCGCCATAACCGTCGATGGCGACCTGCCGCGGCAGGAAGGGCGCGCCGTCCGGGGCGGCCACGTCCGCGCCTCAGGCCTTGGCCGGACGCGCGGGACCGGCCTTGCCGTTGGGCTTTCCGTTCTTGCCCTTGCCGCTCTTGGACGACACACCGGTCGCAGGCGCGGCCTCGGGCGGGACTCCGGCAGCGGCGTCCTTCGCCTCCAGCTTCACCAGCTCGTCCAGCTCCTTCACTTCCGGATCCGCCGCGTCCTTGGTGGGGAGGCTGACCGTGGAGGCACGCAGGCCGAGATGGATGAGGATCGGGGCGGCGACGAAGATGGTGGAATAGGTGCCGATCACCACACCCACCGTCATCGCCAGCGAGAAGCCGCGCAGCACCTCGCCGCCGAAGAAATAGAGCGCGAGGGTGGCGAAGAAGGTGGTGGTGGAGACGATGATGGTTCGCGAGAAGGTCGCGTTCACCGCGATGTCGAGCAGCTCGGGCAGCGGCAGCTTCTTGTAGCGGCGCAGCATCTCGCGGATGCGGTCGTACACCACCACCGTGTCGTTGAGCGAATAGCCCATGATGGTGAGGATAGCGGCAATGGACGTGAGGTCGAAATCCACGCCGAACGCCGAATAGATCATCAGCGTGACGAAGATATCGTGCAGCGTCGTCACGATGGCGCCGACGGCGAACTGCCACTCGAAGCGGAACCACAGATAGGCGAGCACCGCTACCGCGCCGAGCACCAGCGCGAGGATGGACTGACGCACCAGCTCGCCGGACACGCTCGGGCCGACCGTCTCGACGCGCCGGACCGTGTAATCGGTGCCGAGCACGCCGTTCACCTTGGCGAGGATGGCCTGCTGGGCCTCGTCCGTGGTGCCGAAGGCGCCGATGCGGATCAGCACGTCCCGCGGCGAGCCGAACTCCTGGATCTGCACGTCGCCCACGTCGAGGTCGGTCAGGTGCTCGCGCAGCGCGCCGATGTCGGCCTGCTGCTGGCTGGTCTGCGCCTCGATGAGCGTGCCGCCCTTGAAGTCGATGCCGAGGTTGAAGCCGTGGATGGCGAACAACAGGCACGCAACGATGGACAGCGCCGCGGAGAACGGGAACGTCCAGTGCCGCAGGCGCATGAAGTGGATGTTGGTCTGCGCCGGGATGTAATCGATCAATGGCATGTGCGGCGCACCTTCAGATGGGCAGCTTCGCCGGCCGCCGCCACTTCACCCAATAGGCGATCATGAGCCGCGTCAGGGTGTAGGCGGTGAACATGGTGGTCAGAAGGCCGAGGATGTAGGTGACGGCAAAGCCGCGCACCGGACCCGACCCGCCCATGAGGAACAGGATGACCGCCGTGGCGAGCGAGGTGATGTTGGCGTCGAGGATGGTGCCCAGCGCGTTCACGAAGCCCTTGTCGATGGCCGAGATGGCCGACCGGCCTTCCCGCGCCTCGTCGCGCATGCGCTCGAAGATGACGACGTTGGAGTCCACCGCCATGCCGATGGTGAGCACGACGCCGGCGATGCCCGGAAGGGTCAGCGTGGCGCCGAGCACCGACTGGAGCGAGAACATCAGGATGATGTGCACGGCCAGAGCGATGAGCGCGAACAGGCCGAACAGACCGTACACGGCGAGCATGAACACGGTGACCAGGCCGCCGGCCACATAGGCCGCGGTCTTGCCCGCGTGGATCGAGTCGGCGCCGAGGCTCGGGCCGACCGTGCGCTCCTCCACCACCTTCAGCGGGGCCGGCAGGGCGCCGGCGCGCAGCAGGATGGCGAGATCGTTGGCCTGCTGCACGGTGAACGCGCCGGAAATCTGGCCAGCGCCGCCGAGAATCGGCTCGCGGATCACCGGGGCGGAGATCACCTGATTGTCGAGCACGATGGCGAACGGCCGGCCGACCGCTTCCTGCGAGACGGTGGCGAAGCGCTTGGCGCCATTGTTGTTGAAGCGGAAGGAGACGATGGGCTCGCGCGAGTTCTGGTCGAAGCCCGGCTGGGCATCCACCAGATCCTCGCCGGAGACGCGGACCTGCTTTTCCACCAGATAGGGCTGGCCGTCCTGGCCCTTCAGCACTTCCGATTCCGGCGGCGCGCGGCCTTCCAGCGCCTGCTGCGGCGACATGGACTGGTCCACCATGCGGAAGGACAGCTTGGCGGTCTGGCCGAGCAGGTTCTTCAGGCGCTGGGGGTCCTGCAGGCCGGGCACCTGCACCAGGATGCGGTCGAGGCCCTGGCGCTGGATGTTGGGCTCCACCGTGCCGAGCTGGTCGATACGGCGGCGGATGATCTCGATGGACTGCTCCACCGCCGAGCGCATCTTGGCGGAGAGGCCGGCGTCGGTCAGTTGCAGCGTTACGACGCCATCGGCGCCGGACGAGACGGTCATGTCCATCTCGCCGGAAGAATTGCCGAACAGCGCGTTGGTCACGGGCGCGGCGAGCTTCTTCAGCTCGGTGACGGCCTTCTGCGTGTCGTTGGGGTCACGCAGGCGGAGCGTCACGCTGGTGTCGCGCAGCGCGAGGTTCGAATAGCCGATCTTCTGGTCCCGCAGCACGCGGCGCACTTCGTCGCGCAACTGCTCGGTGCGTTCCTTGCGGAGCGCCGGCCCGTCCACCTCGAGGAGGATGTGCGAGCCGCCCTGCAGGTCGAGGCCCAGCGTGACCCGGCTCGACGCCAGCCACGACGGCAGGCGGTCGAGCATGCCCGGGGAGAGCACGTTGGGCAGCGCGAACAGGAACCCGATGGCGATGGTGATGAGGATCGCCGCGGTCTTGAGACGGGAGAAGTGCAGCATGTCGCGCGCGGTCTTTCAGAAAGCGTGAGGCGGCCGGATCAACCGGCCGAGGCCTCGTCCTTGGCCGGTTCGCCCTTGGCGCGGACGGTGACGATCTGCGAGCGCATCTGCCGGATGCGGACGTTGTCCGCGATCTGCAGCTCGACCTCCTCGCCGCCCTCGATCACCTTGGTCACCTTGCCGACCAGACCACCGCCGGTGACGACCACGTCGCCGCGGCGCAGGGAGTTGACCATCTCCTGATGCACCTTGGCCCGCTTCTGCTGCGGCCGCAGGATCAGGAAGTACATGACCACGAAGATCAGCAGGAACGGGGCGAGCTGAATGAGCATGTCAGCCCCGCCGCCGGCTCCCGTGGCGCCTTGGGCGAAAGCGGGCGTGATGAACATCTCGATCCTCGTTCGTCTGTGAAGGGAATCCGCATTCCGCCGGGGTCCGGCGAAGCGGCGGGACTATAGCTGCCGCCCCGTCGAATGCAAACGCGGGGCCTCTTGGTTCACGCAGCTGTTGAAAAGGCAGGGCGGGCTGCCGCCTCCCCGCCCCCTACTTCCCGTCGAACAGCAGCGCGAGGCGGGTCATCCAGGGCTCGTCGGTCTGGTCGAGGCGCAGCGGCGTGACCGAGATGCGACCTTCGTCCAGCGCGCGCAGGTCCGTGCCGGGGGAGGTCTCGTAGATGCGGCGCTCGAAGGCGATCCAGTAATAGGGGTTGTTGCGGCCATCGCGGCGCTCGTCGATGCGCATCAGGCGCTGGTCGCGCTTGCCCTGGGCGGTGGCGGCGATGCCGGTGATCTCCTCCGGCGCGCGGTCCGGGAAGTTCACGTTCATGACGATGCCGGGGGGAATGCCCTCGTCCAGCAGCATCTGGATGATGCGCGGCGCGTGGGTCTCGGCGGTGACGAAATTCGGATTTTCCCGCGTGCGCATCCCGAAGGCCTGAGACAGCGCGATGGAGGGAATGCCGAGGATCGTCCCCTCGATGGCGCCGGCGACGGTACCGGAATAGCTCACGTCCTCGGCGATGTTCTGGCCGCGATTGACGCCGGAGAGCACGAGGTCGGGGGGATTGTCGATGAGAAGATGCCGCACCGCCATGATGACGCAATCGGTGGGCGTGCCCTTCACCGCATAGCGCCGCTCCTCCACCTGCCGCAGCCGCAGCGGATCGGAGAGGGAGAGCGAATGGGCGACGCCCGACTGGTCGAACTCCGGCGCCACCACCCACACGTCGTCCGTGAAGGTGCGCGCGATGGCCGCGCAGCTGTCGAGGCCCGGCGCGTGGATGCCGTCGTCATTGGTGACCAGAATGCGCATGGCGTGTTCCTTTGGCCGGCACTGTCGGCTCTCGCCGTTCCCGGGCCGTCATCCCCCGGCTCGTCCGGGGGATCCACGGTTAGGCCGGGAGCCGATATGCCGAGATCGCTCCGGCGGCGGGGTGGATGCCCCGGACAAGCCGGGGCATGACAACGTCATGGGGCGGAGACGGCCCTGAAGGCCCCTGCCCCTACTTCAGCTTCTCGATCATCTGCAGCCCGCCCATATAGGGCAGCAGCGCGTCCGGCACGGCCACGGAGCCGTTCTCCTGCTGGTACGTCTCCAGCACCGCGACAAGGGCGCGGCCGACCGCCACACCCGAGCCGTTGAGCGTATGGACGTAGCGCGGGCCTTTCCCCTCCGCCGGGCGGTAGCGGGCATTCATGCGCCGGGCCTGGAAATCGCCGCAGACGGAGCAGGAGGAGATTTCGCGATAGGCGTTCTGCCCCGGCAGCCAGACCTCGATGTCGTAGGTCTTCTGCGAGGCGAAGCCCATGTCGCCGGTGCAAAGCGTAACCACGCGATAGGCGAGGTCCAGCTTCTTCAGCACCGCCTCGGCGCAGGCGAGCATGCGCTCGTGCTCCTCGGCGGACTTCTCCGGCGTGGTGATGGAGACCAGCTCCACCTTGGTGAACTGGTGCTGACGGATCATCCCCCTTGTATCCCGCCCCGCCGCGCCGGCCTCGGCCCGGAAGCAGGGCGTGCAGGCGGTGAGGCGCATGGGCAGCTCTTCCTCGGAGAGGATGGACTCGCGCACGAGGTTGGTCAGCGGGACTTCAGCGGTGGGGATGAGCCAGCGAGAATTGTATTCAATGGAGGCATTGTCGAAATCCGGCTTCAGCTTGAATGCGACATACTTCCAAAATGCCGCAGAGCGTTCTGCAGGATTGGTTGGTGGCTCACCGAGATCTGCGTAATTCCAATGAGTTTCTGCAGTCCAGGTCTCAACATCCGCCGGCCACAGTGCAGTGCGAAGCTCTGCTAGTTCAGCTTCGTTCGTCGCGCGGAACTGATCATCTTTAAATTTCGGCAATTGCGCCGTGCCAAACATCGCTTCATCCCGCACCATCAACGGCGGGTTGACCTCCATGTACCCATGCTCCCCCGTATGCACATCGAGGAAGAACTGCCCTAGCGCCCGCTCAAGCCGCGCCAGCGGACCCTTGTTCACCACGAAGCGCGCGCCGGAGAGTTTGGCGGCGGTTTCGAAATCCATCTGGCCGAGGCCTTCGCCCACCTCGAAATGCTGCTTCGGGGGGAAGCTGTAGGTGCGGGGCGTACCGAAGCTGCTCCTCTCCACGTTGTCGTGCTCGTCGGCGCCCTGCGGCACCTCGGCGAGGGGGGCGTTGGGGATGGCGGCGAGTTCGCCGTTCAGCTCCGCCTCGATGCTTTTGGCTTCCGCCTCCAGCGCCGGCACGTCTTCCTTCAGCTTGGCCACCTCGGCCATGAGGGCCGAAGCTGTGGCCTCGTCCTTCTTCGCCTTCGCCTGCCCGATCTCCTTGGAGGCGGCGTTGCGGCGGGCGAGCAGGGTTTCCAGCTTGGTCAGCGTCTCGCGGCGCCGGGTGTCGAGGTCGAGGAGCTTGGCGACGAGGGCTTCCGCTGCCGCCTTGGCCTCAGGGGAATTGTTGCCACGGCGCGCCAGCGCGTCGATGAGGCCGGCCGGTTCCTCGCGGATCCATTTGATGTCGTGCATGGCAAGCTCCGCCTCATGAAGGCGGGACGGCCCCCTCACCACCGTCATGCCCGGCCTTGTGCCGGGCATCCACGTCGGGCCGACAGCGCCAGCGTCCGGCGACCGCGCCCGGCGGCGCGGTGGATGCCCCGGACAAGCCGGGGCATGACGGCGTTTAGGGGAGAGAACCCGTCCGCGCCCAAGAATTCCAACAATCCGGGAAGGCCCCGCCGTCAGTCCGCTGTCGCGGCGTCGGCTGCGTTGCGCGCCGCTTCCGCTATCAGCCGACGCTTCTCGACGACGCCCACCAGATAGACGGACACCTCGTAGAGAAGCAGCGTCGGCAGGGCAAGGGAGAGCTGGCTGATGACATCCGGCGGGGTCAGCACCGCGGCGAGCACGAACACGCCGACGATGGCATAGCGCCGCGCCTTCACCAGCATATCCCGCGTCACCACGCCGATCTGCCCGAGCAGGGTGAGGATGACCGGAAGCTGGAAGCAGATGCCGAAGGCCAGAATCAGCGTCGTGATCAGCGAAAGGTATTCGGAGACCCGCGGCAGCAGGGAAATCTCGGCCTTCCCGTCGCCACCCACCTGCTGCATGCCGAGGAAGTAGGTCATGGCCAGCGGCATGGCGACGAAATAGACGAAGGCTGCGCCAATAAGGAAGCAGATGGGCGTGGCGACGAGATAGGGCCGGAACGCCGCCTTCTCGTGCTTGTAGAGCCCAGGCGCCACGAACATGTAGACCTGCGTCGCCACCACCGGGAAGGAGATGAAGGCGGCGCCGAACATGCCGAGCTTGATCTGGGTGAACAAAAACTCCTGAGGTGCCGTGTAGATGAGCTTCACCCCGGTGCCGAAGCCGGAGGCGAATTCATAGGGCCACAACAGGATGTTGTAGATCTGCTTCGCCAGCATGAAGCAGGCGATGAAGGCCACGAGGAACGCCACCAGCGACTTGATGAGGCGCGAACGCAGCTCGATCAGGTGCTCGATGAGCGGGGCCTTGGAGGCGTCGATCTCGTCCTGATCGCTCATCACGCGCTCTTGGTCTCGCCCGCGGCGGGCAGGCTCTCGGGAGCCGGCTCAACGGCTACGGCAGGCGGCACAACCGGCGCGGGGGGCACGGCGGCCTCCACCGAGCGGCGGATTTCGGCGCGGATGGCGGCCATGGGGTCGGGCAGTTCCACGGGTGGGGGCAGGTCCGGCAATGCCACCGGGGTCGCGGGCGCCGGCGGGGTCGGGTTCGCGCCCTCCACCGTGGAGCGAATCTCCTCGCGGATGGAGCGCAGCGGATCGAACATGTCGGAGGTCGCGAGGGTAGAGCGGGCGGTCTCGGTGACGTCGCTGATTTCCTTGCGCATGTCGGCAAGGTCCGCCTCGCGCAGCGCCTCCTGGAACTGCCCCTGGAACTCGCCGGCCATGCGGCGCAGCTTCGTGACGGTGCGTCCCACGGTGCGCAGCACCGTAGGCAGCTCCTTGGGACCGATGACAATCAGCGCGACAATGCCGATCAGCATCAGCTCGGACCAGCCGATATCGAACATGAGCCCGTCTGTCCGGCGGTGGTGCCGCCGCCCTCTTCAAGAGTTAGAGGCAGAGGTCCGTCAGACGGGCTTCTTCTCGGCTTCGGGGGCGCTCGACGTCTGGTGCGGCAGCGGGCGCGGCGCCTCGGGAGCGGCCGGAGGAGCCTTCGCCGGCTCGTCGTCGTCGGCCATGCCCTTCTTGAAGGACTTGATGCCCTTCGCCACGTCGCCCATCAGATCGGAGATCTTGCCGCGACCGAACAGGAGGAGCACCACGGCCAGCACCACGATCCAGTGCCAGATGCTCATCGAACCCATCTAACCATCCTCCAAGGATATTCTTTGTGCCCCAGCGGCAGGCCGCAGAGCCATTCGGACGGCGACACTAGGCTCCGCCCGCGGCGAAAACAAGGACTTCACCGGGATCGACCAGAAGCCCCGTCTCGTCGCCCTTCTTCACGTTTCCCGCGTCCCGGAGGCGCAGCACCAGCGGGCGCTCCAGCCCGTCCGCGATCACTTCCACGAGATCAAGCTCGCCCAGAAAGCGCCGCTCAAGCACCCGCCCCGGCACGCCGCGCCCGGCCGGCGCGAGCGCAATGCCCTGCGGCCGGATGGCAACGATGGCCGGTCCCTCGGGCAGTCCTGGCGCCGCGAACCCGCCGATGGGCGTGTCCGCCATGCCGCCGACGATTCTGGCCTCGATCTCGTTCAGCTCGCAGAAGAATCGCGCCACACCGAGGTCCGCCGGGTGACGGTAGAGTTCGGCAGGCGCGCCGAGTTGCACCAGTTCGCCCTTGCGCAGCAAGGCGATGCGGTCAGCGAGGCGCATCGCCTCCTCGGGATCGTGGGTGACGATGATGACCGTCGCCCTGGCCTCGCGCAGCACCGCGAGCGTGTCCGCCCGCACCTGGTCGCGCAGGCGACGATCGAGGCCGGAGAAGGGCTCGTCGAGCAGCAGGATGCCCGGCCGCGGCGCCATGGCGCGGGCCAGCGCCACGCGCTGCTGCTGTCCGCCGGACAATTCGTGGGGATAAACATCGGCGAGGTCGGCGAGATCCACCCGCGCCAGCGCCAGCCGCGCCTCCCGCATCGCCTCGGTGCGTTTCAGGCCGTTGAGGCCGAACATCACGTTCTCAAGGTTGGTGAGGTGCGGGAACAGGGCATAGTCCTGGAACACCAGCCCCACCCCGCGCCGCTCGGGCGGCACGAACGCCCCCTGCCCCGCCACCACCTCGCCGTCGATGAGGATTCGGCCCGCGTCCGGCTGCTCGATGCCCGCCGCGAGGCGCAGCAGCGAGGTCTTGCCGCAGCCGGACTGGCCGAGCAGGCACAGCACCTCCCCCGGCTCCACCGCGAGGCTCACCCCGCGCACGGCGGCGACGTCGCCATAAGCGAGTTCAACGGCCTCGAAGGAGAGGCCCTTGGCGAAGGCGGCAGGGGTGCGGCTGCGGGTCATGCCCAGGGTCTCGATCTCGTCAGCCAGAACCGCCTCCTCACGCGTCGCCATCATCTTCGGGCGCGGCCGCGCCCGGCTCCTCGTCCTCCGGCGGGGGCGAGAGGTGGAAATCCAGCATGTCCGGCTCCAGCGCTTCCTCGTCCTCGCGCAGGCCCGGATCGTCGGACGGCAGCGGAATGGCGAAGCCGGCGGGGATGCGTCCGTCGATGAGGCCGGCGCCCTTCAGTTCGTCGAGCCCCGGCAGATCCTGCACCGCATCGAGACCGAACTGGACGAGGAAGGCCGGTGTCGTGCCATAGGTTACGGGCCGGCCCGGCGCCTTGCGGCGGCCGCGCAGGCGCACCCATCCGGTCTCCAGCAGCACGTCCAGCGTGCCCTTGGAGGTGGAGACGCCGCGAATCTCCTCGATTTCGGCGCGCGTGACGGGCTGGTGGTAGGCGACGATGGCCAGCACTTCGATGGCCGCACGCGAGAGCTTGCGCGCCTCCGGCACCGGGCCGGCGACCACGCGGGCGAGGTCCGGCGCCGTGCGCAGCATCCAACCGCCGGCGGCCCGCACGATGTTGACGCCGCGCCGGGCGTAATCGGCAGTCAGGGCCTCCATCAGAGCGGCAATGTCGGCGTCGGCGGAGAGGTGTGGCTTCATGGCCTTGGCGTCCACCGGCAGCGGCGAGGTGAACAGCAACGCCTCGATGGCCCTCAGATCGCGCGCGAAGGCATAGGCGCGCTCGTCCTCCGGACGCACGTCGAACAGGTCGATGCGCGGGACGGGACGGGTCATCTCTCCTCTCCGGGCGCCGCATCGGGCGCGTCGAACGGCAGCAGCGGCTCCGGCTCCACCGCGGGTCGCGGACGCAGCCACAGGGGAGCGAAGGGGGCATCCTGGCGGATATCCAGCATCCCCTCCCGCACCATCTCCAGGCTGGCCGAGAAGCTCGACGCGAGCGCAGTCGCCCGCTGCTCGGGCGTCGTCATGTAATCTAGCAGGAATTGGTCCAGCCGCATCCATTCGCCCACCACCTCCGCCCCGAGCAGCCGCTCCAGCCGGGCGCGGGCCTCGGCGAGCGACCAGACGGTGCGGGTCTTGAGCGTGACGTGGGACAGCGCCTTGGTCTGGCGCTGGCGGGCATAGGCGGAGAGCAGGTCGTAGGTGGTGGCCGTATAAACCGTGTAGAGCGGCTCTTTGGACGGCGGCGGCAGGGCGCGAGCGAAGGCGTCGCGACCCATCTGCGGGCGCGCCATCAATTGCGCGGCGGCGCGGCGGATGCGCTCCAGATGCCTCAGGCGCCGGGCGAAGGCGGCGGCCATCTCCTCCGCGCTCGGCCCCTCCTCCTGTGGCGGAGCCGGCAGCAGCAGGCGCGATTTCAGGTAGGCGAGCCACGCCGCCATCACCAGATAGTCGGCGGCCAGCTCCAGCCGGCCGCGCCGGGCCTCCTCGATGAAGGCGAGGTACTGGTCGGCAAGGGCGAGGATCGAGATCCTGGAGAGATCGACCTTCTGCGTCCGCGCCAGAGCGAGGAGCAGGTCGAGCGGCCCCTCGAACCCGTCCACGTCCACCACGAACGTCTCGTCGGACGTGGCCGGAGCACGATCGGTACCGATCTCGAAGGCGTCCGGACCGGACTCGCCTGAGGTCGGCCCCGTCACGGGTCAGCCCACCATCTTGAGCTGAGCCGCCACGACGGTACGCAATTCCTTCGCATCCACCGGATCAGGCGTCACCCGCAGGGCCAGCGCCTTGGCGGCACGGGCATAGGCCTCGCCGGTCAGCACGGGCGCGGAGGCGGCCACCTTCTCCATCTCCTCCATCTTGCCGTTGCAGTGGAGGAGCATGTCGCAGCCCGCCGCCAGCGCATCGCGGCCACGGGTTTCCATGGTACCGGCGAGCGCGCCCATGGAGAGATCGTCGCTCATCAGCATGCCGTCGAAGCCGATGGAGCCGCGCACCACCTCGGACAGCACCACCGGCGAGGTGGTGGCGGGGCGGTCCGGGTCGATGTCGGCATAGACCACATGGGCGGTCATGCCGAGGGGCAGGTCAGACAGGTCGCGGAAAGCGGCGAAGTCCATGCCCTCCAGCTCGCCCCGCTTGGCGGTAACGACGGGCAGCTTCTCGTGGCTGTCCACTGGCGCGCGACCATGGCCGGGGATGTGCTTCAGCACGGGCAGCACGCCGCCTTCCATCAGTCCCACCGCCGCCGCCCGCGCCAGCGCCGCCACCGCGATGGGCTCGGTGCCGTAGGCGCGATTGCCGATGATGCCGTGGCCATCGGGATGGCGCAGGTCCGCGCAGGGCAGGCAGTCCACGTCGATGCCGAGGGCGTAGAGGTCCGCCGCGATGGCCCGCGAATTGAGCCGCACCGCCTCCAGCGCCGCTGTCGGATCGCAGAGGTACAGGTTGCCGAACGCCTCGGCGGGGGGATCGTCGGTCCAGTGCGGCGGGCGCAGGCGCTGCACGCGGCCGCCTTCCTGGTCGATGAGCACCGGCGCCACCCAGCCCACCGCCTCGCGCAGGTCGGCGACCAGCGCGCGCACCTGGTCGGGGTCCGCCACGTTGCGGGCGAACAGGATGAAGCCCCAGGGCTCCGCATCCCGGAAGAAGCTGCGCTCGGTGGCCGAAAGGTTCGGGCCGGCACAGCCGGCGATGAAGGCGCGCGAGGTCATGTGTCCGGCCTATAAGCGGGCATCGGCGCCGTCAAGCGCGCGTGCAGCTCAGCTCTCGCCTGTCCCCGCGCAGATTTTGCCCCGCTTTGTCGGCCGTGGTCATACTCGTGCGTCCTCGTCGTGATGCCAGGGAGCCCCAGCCATGATGTACGCCATCCTCTGCTACCATGAAGAAGACGTGGTCTGTTCCTGGAGCCAGGAGCAGGACGACGCCGTGATGGCCAAGATCGCGGCGGTGCAGGAACGGCTCACCAAGGCCGGAAAGATGGGCGCATCGCTCCGCCTCCTGCCGACCACCGCCGCCACCACCCTGCGCAAGACGCAGGAGGGGCCCCTCGTCATCGACGGCCCCTTCGCCGAGACCAAGGAGCAGTTGCTGGGGTTCTACCTCGTGGATGCCGCCGACCTCGACGACGTGCTCGCCATCGCCCGGGACCTCGCGACGGTCAATCCCGGCGGCACCTATGAGATTCGCCCGGTTCGCGCCTTCTTCCCCGACCAGCGCACGGACCAGAAGACCGGCACATGACCACTTCCGCCCTCACCGACCCGGACTGGATCAACGGCACCCTCACCGCCGCCCGGCCGCAGGCGGTGGCCGCGCTGCTGCGCTATTTTCGTGATCTCGACACCGCAGAGGAGGCGTTTCAGGAAGCCTGCCTGCGCGCGCTGCGCACCTGGCCGGTGAATGGCCCGCCGCGCGATCCCGCCGCCTGGCTCATCCTCGTCGGCCGCAACGCCGCCCTCGACGGCGTGCGCAAGCGGGCGAAGCACGATCCCCTGCCCCCGGACGACCAGCTCTCCGACCTCGACGACGCCGAGGCGCCGCTGGCCGAGCGGCTGGACAATTCCCACTATCGCGACGACGTGCTGCGCCTGCTCTTCATCTGCTGCCATCCGGAACTGCCGGCGACGCAGCAGATCGCGCTTGCCCTGCGCATCGTCTCCGGCCTCACGGTGAAGGAGATTGCCCGCGCCTTCCTCGTCAGCGAAGCGGCCATGGAGCAGCGCATCACGCGCGCCAAGGGCCGCATCGCCCGCGCCGACGTGCCGTTCGAGGCCCCCGGCCCGGTGGAGCGCGCCGAGCGGCTGGGGACGGTGGCGGCCATGGTCTATCTCGTCTTCAACGAAGGCTATTCGGCCGGCGGCGAGCCCAGCCGCGCGGGGCTGTGCGACGACGCCATCCGCCTCGGCCGGCTGCTGCTGCGCCTCTTCCCCACCGAGCCGGAGATCATGGGGCTGGTGGCTCTTATGCTGCTCCAGCACGCCCGCGCCGCCGCCCGCTTCGATGCGGATGGCCGGGCCATCCTGCTCGACCGGCAGGACCGCTCGAAATGGGACCGCGAGCGCATCGCCGAAGGGCTGGCGCTCATCGACAAGGCCATGCGCCACCGCCGCCCCGGCGCCTACCAGATCCAGGCGGCCGTCGCCGGCCTCCACGCCCGCGCGGCGACGCCGGAGGAGACCGACTGGGCGCAGATCGACACGCTCTATGCGGCGCTCGAATTCCTCCAGCCATCCCCGGTGGTGACGCTCAACCGGGCGGTGGCGGTGAGCAAGGTGAAGGGCGCGGAGGCGGCGCTCGCCATGATCGAGCCCTTGGCGCCGCAGCTCTCCGGCTATTTCCATTTCTTTGGTGCCCGCGGCGCCTTCCTGCTGGAGCTGGGCCGCCATCAGGAGGCGCGCAGCGCCTTCGATAGGGCCATCGCGCTGGCCAACACCCCGGCCGAGGCGGAGCACATCCGCGCGCAGATCGATCTCATCCAGTCACAGGCCTGAGGAAAAATGCGGGCAGGCTGTCGGGATCGGCGCCGCCCACCCGTCATCACAACAGGCGCGCTCCGGCGCCGGAGGAGGAACGCATGTCCGACACTGCCGAGACCACCATGCCGTCCATCGATCCCGCCGCCATGCCCCCGGTGAAGGGCGGCGTCACAGCCTATCTGACGGTAGAGGGCGCCATGAAGGCCGCCGATTTCTACCGCAAGGCGCTGGGGGCCGAACTCGCCTTCGCCATGCCGCCGGACGAGAGCGGACGCACCATGCACGTCCATCTCTACATCAACGGCTCGTCGGTGATGTTGGCCGATCCCTATCCGGAATACTGCTCCGGCCCCGTGGAAAAGCTCGGCGGCTTCAACCTCTCGCTCCATGTGGGCGACACGGATGCCGCCTTCGCCCGCGCGGTGGAAGCCGGCGCGACGCCGGTGATGCCGCCGGAAGACATGTTCTGGGGTGCCCGCTATGCGCAGGTGCGCGACCCGTTCGGCGTGCTCTGGGCCTTCAACCAGCCGCGCTGAGGGTGAGGGAGGCGCGGCTCAGCCCACCGCGCTCACCCGCTCCTCGTCCATGCCCTCCTCGTCGGGATGGCGGGCGGGGAGTATCTCCAGCGCCTCCTCGGCCTGCGCACGGGCGAGGACCGCGGCGGCGTCCTCCGCCTCCCGCTGGCGGTTCCACAGGGCAGCATAAAGCCCGCCCTTGGCCAACAGCTCCGCATGGCAGCCACGCTCGGCCACCTTGCCGTCGGCGAGGACGAGGATCTCGTCCGCGCTCACCACGGTCGACAGGCGGTGGGCGATGACCAGCGTGGTGCGCCCCTCGGACACGCGGTCGAGCGCGTCCTGGATTTCCTTCTCGGTGTGGCTGTCCAGCGCCGAGGTTGCCTCGTCCAGCACCAGGATGGGCGGCGCCTTCAGCAGCGTGCGGGCGATGGCCACGCGCTGCTTCTCGCCGCCGGAGAGCTTCAGGCCCCGCTCCCCCACCTCGGTCTTGAAGCCCTTGGGCGTGGCGCGGATGAAGCCGTCGATGCGGGCAAGGCGCGCGGCCTCCTCCACCTCGGCCTCGCTCGCCGCCGGGCGGCCGTAGCGGATGTTGTAGGCGATGGTGTCGTTGAACAGCACCGTGTCCTGCGGGACCATGCCGATGGCGGCGCGCAGGCTCTCCTGCGAGATGTCCCTGAGATCCTGCCCATCGATGGTGATGCGGCCGCCGGAGACATCGTAGAAGCGGAACAGCAGGCGCGAGAGCGTGGACTTGCCCGCGCCCGAAGGCCCGACGATGGCCACCGTGCGCCCCGCCGGCACCTCGAAGGTGATGCCCTTCAGGATTTCCCGGCCGGCATCATAGGAAAAGCGCACATCCTCGAACCGCACCGTGCCGCCGGAGACCACAAGGTCCGGCGCGCCGGGACGGTCGGTGACTTCCGGAGCCACCTGCAGCACAGCGAACATGGCCTCGATATCGACGATGGCCTGCTTGATCTCGCGATAGATGAAGCCGAGGAAATTCAACGGGATGTAGAACTGGATCATCATGGCGTTGACCATGACGAAGGAGCCTACCGTCTGCCGCCCGGCGCGGATGTCCAGCACGCACATCACCATCACCGCCGCGAGGCCGATGGAGAAGATGAGCGCCTGCCCGGCGTTCAGCCACGCCAGCGAGGTATAGGTGTTCACCGTCGCCTTCTCGTAGCGCGCCATGGAGCGGTCGTAGCGGGCCGTCTCCCAGCGCTCAGCGCCGAAGTACTTCACCGTCTCGTAGTTGAGCAGGCTGTCGATGGCCTTGGTGTTGGCGTCGGTGTCGCTCTCGTTCATCTCCTTGCGGATGGCGAGGCGCCACTCGCTGGCGACATAGGTGAACAGGGAATAGAGCACCACCGTCGCCGAGACGACCGCCACATACCGCCAGTCGAACGCGAACAGCAGCACGCCGAGCACCATCACCAATTCGACGATGGTCGGCGCCAGTTGCAGCGCCAGCATGCGCACGATGGTCTCGATGCCCGAGCGCGCCCGCTCCAGAACGCGCGTCAGCCCGCCCGTCTTGCGCTCCAGATGGAAGCGCAGGGACAAGGCGTGCATGTGCTCGAACGTCTCCATGGCGAGCCGGCGCACGGCATTGAGCGCCACCTTGGCGAACAGACCGTCGCGCAGCTGTGTGACGCCGGCCATGAGGATGCGCCCGAGCCCGTAGGCCAGCGTCAGCGCCACCGGGGCACCGATGACGAGGGCCCAGAAGCCCACGTCCGGCGTCGCGGCCTTGCCGGCGGCCACCTCGGCGGTGAGGGCGTCGGTCGCCCATTTGAACAGGAAGGGCACCGCCATGGTGGCGCCCTTTGAGGCGAACAGCAGGACGAAGGTGACCACGACGCGCGCGCGCAGGTCCGCCCGGTCGGCCGGCCACAGATAGGGCCACAGGCCGCGCAGGGTGGAGAACATGGCGTCGGAGGAAACGGCGGCCCGCCGGGCTGCGGGCTTCTTGGATTGGGACATGATGGCCTAACTTTGGTCCGGTGCGCCGGGTGCACAGCAGCCCGACGGACGGCGGAGCGCCTTGAACAGCGCATCGATCTCTTCAGCCAGCGCATCGAGCGCCGCCGTGTCGAGGCAGTAGCTGGACCGCTGCCCCTCGGTGCGGCCGCGGATCAGCCCGGCATCGAGGAGAACCTTCAGATGTTGCGAGACGGTGGACTGCGCAAGGGGCAGCGCCTTCACGATCTCGCCGCACACGCACCGCTCCTGCCCCGCCAAAGTCTCCAGCATGGCGAGCCGTGCCGGATGGGCGAGCGCGCGGAGCCTTGCCGCGAGATCGGCCCTTGCGGTGCCGGGTTCATCGGCAGCGGCGGGGTCCGGGGTTGGGAAGGCGGGCACATTCATCGTTTATCGACGATAGACGATGAATGACCATCGAACAAGCTCTTTGCCCCCACTCGCGTCACGCCGCCGTCGCGGGTGCGCACTATTCGCGCTCTATTCGCCCTCGGGCGGCCTGCCCTACCGGCCGCCAAGTTTGGTAAAGTGCGCGCATGGCCAGAATCGACAGCGTCTGTGTGTATTGCGGCTCCGCCACCGGCGGCGATCCGGTGTTTGCCGAAGAAGCCCGGCGTTTCGGGCGCATCCTTGCCGCCGAGGGCGTGCGCCTCGTCTATGGCGGCGGCGGCATCGGGCTGATGGGCGAGGTGGCGAGCGCGGTGGCGCTGGCCGGCGGTACCGTCACCGGCATCATCCCCCGCTTCCTCATGACCCGCGAACGCGCCTTCGCCCACGAGGCGGAGATGATCGTCGTGGAGGACATGCACGAGCGCAAGCGGCTGATGTTCGAGCGGGCGGATGCCTTCGTGGCCCTGCCCGGCGGCGTCGGCACGCTGGAGGAACTGGTGGAGCAGCTCACTTGGGCCCAGCTCGGCCGGCACAAGAAGCCGATCCTCATTCTCAACACGGCGGGCTTCTGGGATCCGTTCGTGACGCTGGTGGATCACATGCGCGGCGCCGGCTTCATCCGCTCGGACACGCCGGTGGAGATGCTCACGGCCGACCGCGCCGAGGACATCCTCCCCCGCCTGCGCTCCGCTGCCGAGAAGGTGCCCGAGCGCGCCCTTCACGCGACAGACGGCACCATCGCCGGCCGCATGTAAGCTCCCGTCGGTCCCGCTGCGCGGTCAGCCGTTGGGCTGATCCAGCGCGGCGATGGCGACCATGACCACGGAGCCGATCAGCATGATTGCGACGACGGTCTGCATCTCCTGAACCCTTGCTGCACTGCGGCAGAAGAAGCGTAGCCTCAGAAGAATAGTTGTTGCACTGCACAACGCGCAGGGCACGGATGTGCCACACGCAAGGCAGCGGTAGCATGGGCGGCGAACCCGGCCTCCGCGGCCGCCCGGCCTCGTTCACGGCTTTCGACCGCCGCGCGCGACCACGCCACGCCGTCCTTGAAGAGGTCAGGCAAGAGGCTGTCGCCCAGAGGTATCGTGGCGCCGCTGTGAGACTCGAGCAGCAAGCCGGAATTGTGCGGCTCAACACCGTCGATGTTTCAGCTTGGAAATCGGCGCCTGGACCAGTGTTGGCGCGAAACGGATCGCTGAGCGTCTTGATCCGCAGCAAGGGATCGACGGCGGTATTGTTGTAAAAGTGGACCGACCATCGGGAACGAGGGGTCTATAAACCTGCCAAGAGTGTTCAGGTCTGCTACGAATCCCCCGTGGGGGTCGCGGGCTCCCTAACGGCCAGCCGAAAGGACCGATCATGAAGCGAATTCACGGCGTGTTGCCTGGCGTCTTCGCCGCCGCAGCGCTGGCCGCTGCGATCGCCTGTCCCCCCACGGCACAGGCGCAATCCAAACCAATGGTCAATTTGACCGATCCCTGCCCGATCAAGGCTGAGAACTGGCGCGGCCGGGCCTTTTACGAAATTCTGTTCATGTTCCGGCAACCCGATGGTGGCGGGATCGGCAACTATTTCAACTCGCTCGGCAACGCGCTTCCCGAGCCCAACGACGCGATGGACGTGCGCTTCCGCGCTCTGGATGCGGAGACCCTCAGGAAGGATTACGGGGGCGACGGGGTCTTCTTCAACGGCCCGCGGCGTCTGGTGGCGAACACCGTAACCGGGATGTCCTGGGAAGGCTGCAAGCAGAGAGTGATCGCCGGGATCCCCTTGAACCTGGACGGCGTGTTCGAAGTCCCGAGCTTGGAAAAATTCGTTTCCGGATCCATGCCGCCCTACAGGCCGATGGTCTCGAAACGGACCAGCTCCATGATCTTCAATGCGGGCCAAACGGTGTACGAGCTGATCACGCCCGAGGGCGCCGTCTACACCATGTTCAGTCTGTCCCTGAAGATCGACCCCAAGAACACCATCGAAGACCTGCCCACCCTGGGCGAGCGACTGACCTTGCCGACCGGATGGCAGTTCAGATCACGCAAGCTGGACAACGAGATGGTTCTGACGGCCACCGCCGACTCCAACCCACCCAATACCGTCGTTCTCGACCAGCTTGAGGGCAACTACCAGTACAACGCTGGCGCCAGCGCCAAAAAGTAGCCTGTTCGCCACCCGGCGAAGGCGGCCGGCCGGCCGGAATCCGCCAGCGGTATTCTGCCGCTCACCCGGCCGAACAGGCCAAATCCACCCGCTAGAACGAACGTGACGCTGGATAAAATTTGGGGGCAACGTCAACAGTAACAGTGGCGGTGGAGAATTTGAAAAAGCTTCATCTTCAATTCGTCATCAAACACAATAATTTAAGTGAGAAGATATGACTTCAGGGCAGCGGCATGGTGGCCCCAAGTGCGCCCCTCATCCATGATCCACTGAGCCCCACGGGCTCCAATTTGCTTTCGGGATTCACTATCGGTAAACAACATCTCTAGGGCAGCGACAATTTCCTCTACACTGCTTTCTCCCCAACCTTCTGTGCCGACTGAGCTCGACGTGACGGGAGCCTGAGCGCTGAGAGCGACACAATTGTCGTTGCCAACCAAGTCGCGGGCGCCCGTGTTATTGGCGAGTATCACCGGAATCCCACAAGCCATCGCTTCCTTCGCGGGGAGATTTGTGGCGGCCTCGCATCGCGATACCTGTACTGCGCAGTCCATTTCGCGTAAAATTGATGGGATCAATGGGTTGGGTGTCGGTGGCAATTCTAGAAACTGGCTCTCATCGACCCCGTTCTCAATAACCCATCGCTTCACATCCAGCACGCCTCTGGCATCCATTCGAAGCGGGGCTTTCAGCTTACCCTGAAAGCCCACAGAGCCCTTTGGCCAGGGGGAATGCCAGGCAGCGACCAGAACGGCCTCTTTGTGGCGTGCCGCAAATTCGCGGAATGCCAACAATACCAGATCGTGTCCTTTGCGAAACTCGATCTTTCCACCAGAGAAGACGTAAAATTTACTGGGGTCGAGAACTCCGGATTTGGGTCCCGGGAAAAACTGTGAGCTATCTATCCCCTCATAGATCATCGTCACTGGCTTTCCACTCGTGGCCCTTAAAATATCTGCACTCCAGTTCGAAGCACACAGCACATCGTCGTGGCTAGCTAACAGCTGACGAGCATTGTCGACACGCGTATCCTCCAACACGCACCGAGCGATTGTTCGCCGTCCTTTGAAGTGAGGCGCCGCCGCCGCGCCGAACCGATTGCCGAACCCATTCACGACGATGATGTCCTTTGCGGCGGCGCCGGTCTTGTCCGCGATTAAGCCGGCCAGAAAGGTATTGGATTTAATCACGGCGGGACCCATTGCGAACATGCGCAAAGGATCCATGGCCTGGACATCGGCCGGTCCGATTGGGCGGCCCATCAATGGTTGCACATCTGGATCGACCGCCCAGCGTTGAAAAATATTCAGACCAAGCAGTCCCCATCCAAAATAATTATTAGCCTGCCAATTCAGCATAATTTTCTTGTGCATGTATTTTTCCAAACAAAAAAGAATTTGTCGCACGAAATTAAGATGGCTTCCCTTACGAAACAGGTGTTCTTCCGCGCGTAACCTTTAAGGGTATCTTGGCGGGTATGTATTGAGGTTTCAACCGGAAACTCGCGCATAGGCTGTGGAGTGCATCGCTGCCTGCCGCCGACACCGGCAGGATGTCGCCAGCCTGCATGCCCGCAATCGGGCAGATGCCGACGGCAGCTCCTGGCGCTCTCCGATCGTTCACAAAAGTGCTGATTTTTGCAGCACTCACGCCCCTCCTGATGCGCATCGGATCCGCCTGCGTCTCGACCAACGACCACGACCTGACCCGACACCGCACGGTGCTGCAGGTGGCCGTGCGAGCGCATCTTCGAGGAGAAAGTCAGCGGCGCGGTCCGTGCGCTGAACGGACCGCCAAAGGCAGAACGGCAGCAAGGGCGCGGGGAACCGGTGTCCACGTGACACCGCCCCGCGTGCGACCATCATTCAATTCGTTTTAAGCGTCGGCATGCCTCACTGTGCGACGATGCAGGATAGGGCCCTCCGATATCTCCTTGCCGTCATCCGCGCCGGCTCCGTCCGGGCCGCGGCGGAGACACTAAACGTTGCCGCCTCGGCGGTGAGCCGGCAGATCATCGATCTGGAGGCCGAGGTGGGCCAGCCGCTGATCGAGCGTCTGCCGCGTGGCGTCGTGCCGACCGAGGCTGGCCGCATCGTCGCCGAACATGCCCAGCGCGAGGCCGACGAACGCCTGTTGCTGGAGGACCGGCTGAGCCGCCTTCGGGGCGTGCAGCAGGGCACCGTGCGCATCTGGTGCGGCGGCGGCTTCGTCGCCGACCTGATGGAGCATGGCCTCGCCAGCTTTTCCGAGCATTATGGCGGCGTCGGATACAAGATCACCCTCGGCACCACGGACGGCATCCTCGCGGCCATCGCGCAGGGCGATGCGGATATCGGGATGGCCTACAATCCGCAGGCCCATTCGGATGTGCGCAGCGTGGTCACGGCCCGCCAGCCGCTGTTCGCCATCGTGCCGCCGGACCATCCGCTGAAGTCCGGCGGGGTGCCGGTGCCCCTGCGCACCTTCGCTGCCGAGCCGGTGGCGCTGTTTCCGCCCGATCACGGCCTGCGCCAGATGATCGGCCGGGTGGAGGCGAACGAAGGCTTCCACCTCGGCGGACGGCTGGAGACCGCCTCCTTCGATCTGCACCGCCGGTTCATCGCGCAGGGTCTGGGCGTGGGGTTCCTGCCCCACTTCGTGGTGGCGGACGAGGTGGCATCCGGCGCCATGCGCGCCATCGCGCTGCGTGATGCCCTCCTGTCCGAAGCCCGCAGCCACCTGCTGCTGCGCGCCGGCCGCCGCCTGCCGGAAGCCTCACGGCGGCTGCTCAACCATCTCGCCCAGCACATGCACGCTTTCCAGAACGTGCCGTAGAGCCGGAATCGCGGGCAAGGGCGGGCCCGCGCAATCTCCGCGGAACGCACGATCGGACGAGCGTTGCCTTTTTCCGCACGTAGAGTGCGAAAAGTCATTCTTGTGGCAACGATCCCTCGCGAGGATGCTCGTGGAAATTAACCACGGACATTCTCATGACCATCGAGACAATCGGCGTCATCGGCCTCGGCAACATGGGCTTCGGCATGGCCGCGACCCTTGCCGGCAAGGGCTTCAGAGTGAGTGCCACCGACATCAGCGATGCGCGCGCGCAGGCGGCCGCTGACGCCGGCATCCGCTTCACCACCCTCGCCGATCTGCTGGCCACCAGCGACGCCATCGTCTGCTCCCTCCCTCTGGCGCGCGACGTGGAAGCCGTGGTGACGACGCCCGGCGGACTTCTTGACCGGCGCGACCGCAAGGTCGTGGTCATCGACACCTCTACCTCCGATCCCGGCACCAGCCGCCGCCTCGCCGAGCGCCTCGCCACCGTCGGCCACGGCCTGCTCGATGCCCCGGTGAGCGGCGGTCCGTCCGGTGCGGCGCAGGGCACGCTGACCATGATGGTGGGCGGTTCCGAGGCGGACTTCGCTCGCGCGCTTCCGGTGCTCTCCGCCATGTCCGCCAAGGCAATCCACGTCGGCCCTTCGGGCGCCGGCAACATCGCCAAGCTCGTCAACAACCTGCTGGTGGCTGCCCATCTCGTGACCATGGGCGAGGCGATGCGGCTCGCCGAGGGTGCCGGCCTCTCCGCGCAGGAAGCCATCGCCGTGGTGAACACCGCCAGCGGCCGCAGCGCCGTCAGCGAGGTGATGTTCCCGCGCTGGATCCTCACCAACAGCTTCGACAGCGGCTTCTCCGCCGGGCTGATGCGCAAGGACGTGCGCCTCGCCCTGGAGCTGGCTTCGGAAAGCGCCGTGGACCTGCCGCTCTGCGCCCATGCCGGCGACATCTGGGGCGCCACCCGCGACACCATTCCCGACACGGCCGACTTCACCCGCATGGCCGACTACCGCACGAAGGACGCCGTCTGATGCTCGACACTCCCCACTCTCCGGCGGCCCCGCGCGTCGCCGCACTTCTCGGCGGCTTCCTGCCTGACGGGCGCATCGGCAGCGTCGTCGCCGGCGAGGTTCTGCCCGGCACCGGCGCCGCGCTCGATCTCACCAATCCCGCCGACGGCCGCGTCATCGCCAGCTATGCCGATGCCGGTCAAAGCGTCGTCGACGCCGCCATGGATGCCGCCCGCGCCGGGCAGGCGGCGTGGTGGAAGATGACCGCCGCCGCGCGCGGCCGTGCCATGTGGGAGATCGCCCGCCTGGTGCGCCAGAACGCCGAGGCGCTGGCGGAGCTGGAGACCCTCTCCGCCGGCAAGCCCATCCGCGACACCCGCGGCGAGGTCGCCAAGGTGGCGGAGATGTTCGAGTATTATGCCGGCTGGTGCGACAAGCTCCACGGCGAGGTGATCCCGGTTCCCACCTCCCACCTCAACTACACCCGGCACGAGCCCATCGGGACCGTGGTGCAGATCACGCCCTGGAACGCGCCCATATTCACTGCCGGCTGGCAGATCGCGCCCGCCATCTGCGCCGGAAACGCGGTGGTGCTGAAGCCGTCCGAGCTGACCCCCCTGACCTCGCTCGCCCTCGGCATGCTGTGCGCTCGCGCGGAAGGCGTGCCGGCCGGCCTCGTCAGCGTGCTCGCCGGCAACGGCCCCACCACCGGTGCTGCGGCCGTGGCCCATGCCCAGACCGGCCTCGTGGTGTTCGTCGGCTCGGCGGAAGCCGGGTCGCGCATCGCCGCCGAGGCGGCCCGCAACATCGTGCCGAGCGTGCTGGAGCTGGGTGGCAAGTCCGCCAATATCGTGTTCGCGGACGCTGACATCTCCCGCGCTCTTCTCGGTGCACTGGCCGCCATCTTCGGCGGCGCCGGGCAGAGCTGCGTGGCCGGCTCGCGCCTGCTGGTGCAGCGCGCCCTCCATGGCGAGTTCGTCGCCCGCCTCTCCGAGGCCGCGCGCCGCATTCCCACCGGCCTGCCCACCGATCCGGCGACCCAGATCGGCCCCATCAACAACCGGCGCCAACTGGACAAGATCTCCGGCATGGTGGATGCGGCGGTGGCGGCGGGCGGCCAGCTCGCGGCCGGCGGCGCCTGCCCCGATGCCCTGCGCGAGACCGGCGGCTTCTTCTATGCCCCCACCATCGTGGACGGGGTGACGCCGGCCGCCGACATCGCCCGCGAGGAAGTGTTCGGCCCGGTGCTGGCGGTACTGCCCTTCGACACGGAAGAAGAGGCCATCGCCATCGCCAACGCGACCCCCTACGGCCTGGCCGGCGCGGTGTGGACGCAGGATGTGGGCCGCGCCCACCGGGTGGCCGCCGAGGTGCGGGCCGGCACCTTCTGGGTCAACGGCTACAAGACCATCAACGTGGCCTCGCCCTTCGGCGGCTTCGGCCGCTCCGGCTTCGGCCGCTCGTCCGGCCGCGAGGCACTGATGGCCTACACCCAGACCAAGAGCGTGTGGGTGGAAACCGCGCGCACGCCCGGCGTCGCCTTCGGCTACGTGGGCTGACGCCCGCCCGACGTCCCGGTGCCCTCACCGACACCATGCCACGGCGGCCCCTGCCGCCGTGGCCCGCGAGATCCAAGAAAAACATCCAAGAAAAACATCCAAGAAAAACATCCAAGAAAAACATCCAAGAAAAACATCCAAGAAAAGCACCCAAGAAAAACACCGACCTTTCCAGACACGGCCGCGCAGGCACAGGGGATCACCATGAGCAAGGGCTTAGGACTACAGGACAACGGATTTGCGCCTGCGGATGCAGGGCACGAAGGGCTGGGCATCGCAGGGCCGGTGCGCCTGTTCCTGTTCGCGCTCGCGGCGGTGGTCATCGCCGAGACCATCGGCAACGTCACCATTCCCCTCGGCTCCAACAAGATCGTGCTGCTGCCGCTGCTGTGGGCGTTGCTGTGCGGCGCCGCCCTGGGCCTTGCCGCCCCCCGCATGCCAGGTGTGCTGAAGATGTCGGTCAGCGAGCAGCGGCTCGCCTCCGCCTTCCTGCAGCCGACGCTGCTCATCTTCATCGCCAAGCTCGGCCTTCTGGTGGGCGGCTCGGTGCCGAAGATCCTGTCGGCCGGCTGGTCGCTGGTGTTCCAGGAGTTCGGCCACTTCTTCGGCACCATGGTGTTCGGCCTGCCGGTGGCGCTGCTGCTCGGCATCAAGCGCGAAGCCATCGGCGCCACCTTCTCGGTGGGGCGCGAGCCGAGCCTCGCCATCATCGGCGAGCGCTTCGGCATGGATAGCCCGGAGGGACGCGGCGTGCTGGCGGAATACATCACCGGCACCGTGTTCGGCGCGGTGTTCATCGCCATCCTCGCGAGCTTCATCGCCAGCCTGAACATCTTCAACCCGCTGGCGCTGGCCATGGGCGCGGGAGTCGGCTCCGGCAGCATGATGGCCGCCGCCTCCGGCGCCATCGCCGCGCAGCAGACGCCGGAGATGGCGAAGGACGTGGCCACCTTCGCGGCGGCCAGCAACCTCATCACCACCACCATCGGCACCTATTTCACCCTGTTCCTCTCGCTGCCCTTCACACTCTGGGCCTACAGCAAGCTGGAGCCCATCCTCGGCCGCAGCCGCAAAGCCGCCATCCCCGCCGATGCCGCTCCGGTCGAGGCGCCGCACGCGGAGATGAAGCTCAGCGTCCTCGCCATCGTCGCCGGCTGGGTGCTGATCGGCGCCTATGGCCTCATCGGCAACGCCATCACCTACAAGACCCCGGTGGACGGCAACGTGGTGGCAGGCATGGCCATCATCCTCGGCGTGGTGATGGCGGGCTACGGCCTCTACGGGGTCACCGGCCGTCGCCTGCCGGCGGTGGTGTGGGTCTCTGCCATCGGCATGGCGCTGACCTATCCGGGCGGGCCGGTCGCGGTCGATGTGGCGGCGCTCACGGGCAAGATCAACTTCCTCGCCCTCGCAACCCCCATCCTCGCCTTCGCGGGCCTGTCCATCGCCAAGGACGTTCCGACCTTCCGCCGCCTCGGCTGGCGCATCGTGGTGGTGTCGCTGATGGCCAATGCCGGCACCTTCCTCGGTGCGGCGCTCATCGCGCAGTTCTTCATGCACCCGCCGGTCTGATCCGCCGCGCATCCCGATCACCGGCAAGGCCCGTGCATGAGCACGGGCCTTGTCGCCATATCCCCCCACCCCGAGCACGCCATGACCACCCATGTCCCCCCGGACCTCGCAGCCCGCCTCGTCGCCCTCAGGCATGACCTGCATGCCTTTCCCGAACTCGCGTTCGAGGAGACCCGCACCGCGGACGTGGTGGCGCGCGAGCTGGCAGCCCTCGGCCTCAAGGTGACCACCGGCCTCGCCGGCACCGGGGTGGTGGGCACGCTCCATCGCGGCGGCGGCCCGGCCATCGGCCTTCGGGCGGACATGGACGCGCTGCCGATCCTCGAGGCGAGCGGCGTCGCTTATGCCTCGCGCACACCCGGCACCATGCATGCCTGCGGCCATGACGGGCATGTGGCCATGCTGCTCGGCGCGGCGCATCTGCTGGCGGCGGATCGGGATTTCACCGGCACGGTACATTTCATCTTCCAGCCGGCCGAAGAATGCGCGGGCGGTGGGCGGCGGATGGTCGAGGATGGCCTGTTCACCGCCTTTCCCTGCAAGAGCGTGTGGGGCCTGCACAATTGGCCGGGGCTGCCGCTCGGCACGCTGGCGACGCGGCCCGGCGCCATCATGGCCTCCATGGACACGTTCGAGATCCGTGTCCGCGGCGCGGGCACCCATGCCGCCATGCCGCATCTGGGCATCGATCCGTGCACGGCGGCGGCTGAAATTGTTCTCGCGCTTCAAACCATCGTCAGCCGCCGCCTCTCTCCCCTCGCCCCGGCGGTGGTGAGCGTGACGCAGATGCACGGCGGCGACGCCTGGAACGTCGTCCCCGATCTTGTCACCCTGCGCGGCACGGTGCGCTGCCTCGGGGAAACGGAGCGCCGGACCATCGCCGACCTCATGGCCCGCATGGTGCCGGGCATCGCCGCGAGCCACGGCGCACAGGCGGAGCTGGACTATTTTGAAGGCTATCCGGCCACCGTGAACTGGGCCGATGCGGTGCCCGTGGCACTGGCGGCCGGGGCTCATGTGCCCGCCATCACGCGCAGGGTGGGCGACGTGGAACCGTCCATGGCGGCGGAGGACTTCGCCTACATGCTTCAGGCGTGTCCCGGCGCCTATGTCTGGCTCGGTGTGGATGGTACGCGCCCCTCGAAGCCGCTGCACAATCCCGCCTACGATTTCAACGACGACGCGCTCGCCATCGGCCCGGCCTATTGGGCGGCGCTGGCACGGCAGGCGCTCGCGGCCTAAGCCGGCAGGCGCGGCGATGAAGAGAGCGCCGGCAATGTCACCCGTTCCGGTCTCGACCGCCGTCACCTTGCCCGACGCGCGCCTCAGCCCGCGGATGTCCACGCCGAAGCGGAACGTGACGCCCAGCCAAGTGCGCCTCACCGAACAGGCCATGGCATCGGCCTACGGAATGGAGGGGGAACGAGAAAGTGTCCAACCCGTACCCGAGGCTAGACACCTTAACCACTAACGACTTGGATTATAAGGAGAAAAATACAAGCATGGCGACCCCGGCAGGGCTCGAACCTGCGACCTAGTGCTTAGAAGGCACTTGCTCTATCCAGCTGAGCTACGGGGCCCCGATCCGCCTTTTACGGCGGGCGGCCGCACAGCGGAAGCGCCTTTCCCGGTGGGGATCGGGACGCGGCCGGCTCAGTGGGTCCACTGGCCGTTGCGATTGAAGGCGAAATTGTCGGAATAGGCCATGCGGCGGCGCCCGGCCTCATGCGGCTCGTACACGCGGTACGGGATGCCCCGCTTCTCGCAGTAGGCCACCGCTTCTTCCTTCGTCTCAAAGGACAGGTGGATCTGGCTGCGCATGTCGGCCGAGGAGGTGTAGCCCATCAGGGGCTCCACGCGGCGCGCATGCTCCGGCTCGTAATCGAGCACCCAGTGCTTGGTCTTCGCCACGCCGGACTGCATGGCGTTGCGCGACGGCTTGTAGATGCGAGCGACCATGGTTCGAACCCGTCAGAATGCCGGACAGCCCCTGCCGGGCAGCCCGTTTCGTCTATAGTGAAGCCGCGCGGGCGAGGCAACCGAACACGGCGCCGCGCCCGGTTCCGAGATGCCTCAGCGCAGGACCAGACAGTCGGCGGCCGCCTGAGCCGATTGAGCGGCGGTGAGGTGGCTCACCTTGCCGGAGAGCACCAGCGAGCGGGTCTGCTCGGTGACGACCGCACGGCCATCGGCGCCCTTCACCAGCAGGGGCGCACTGGCCACGTAGATCGCGCGGGCATCGTTGGAAAGCTTGGCCGCGCAGCGTTCGGCGGCGGCCTTGTCGGCAAGAGCGGGAGCCGTCGAGAGGAGCCCTGCGGCCACTGCCATCGCCGCCAACTTCTGCGCCGTCTTCCGCATCCTGCTCACCCTTCACAGCTTCCCGCCGACGCCCCGCGTCGGGCGCACCCTTGTTGAGGAGATCGCAGGCGAATGCAAGCCGGGCCGATCAAGTGGCGAACCACCATGTGGCGAGGCCGAGGAAGGCGAAGAATCCCACCGTGTCCGTCACCATGGTGACGAACACCCCCGAGGCCACCGCTGGATCCAGCTTGAGCTTCGCGATGACGATGGGAATGAGGATGCCGAACAGGCCGGCGGCGACCATGTTCAGGATCAGCGCCGAGGAAATCACCACGCCGAGATGGACGTTGGCGAACCAGAAGCCGGCGATGAGGCCGAGCAGGCACGCGAGCGTCGTGCCGTTCACCAGCCCCACCAGCACCTCGCGCAACACGATGCGGCGGGCGTTGTGGCTGGACAATTCCTTGGTGGCGAGGGCGCGCACCGCCACCGTCATGGTCTGGGTACCGGCATTGCCGCCCATGGAGGCGACGATGGGCATGAGGATGGCAAGCGCCACCATCTTCTCGATCGTGCCCTCGAACAGGCTGATGATGGAGGCCGAGACGAAGGCGGTGCCCAGATTCACCACCAGCCAGGGCAGCCGGCTGCGCGCGGTGAAGGCCACCGTGTCCGACAATTCCTCGTCGCTGCGCACGCCGCCGAGGGCGCGCAGGTCTTCGTCCGCCTCTTCCTGGATCACGTCCACCACGTCGTCGATGGTCATGACGCCCACGAGCCGCCCGGCATCGTCCACGACAGGGGCGGAGACGAGGTTGTAGCGCTCGAACATGCGCGCCACGTCCTCCTGGTCCTCGGACGCCTTCACCACCTTGGCCTGCTCGGCCTTCACCGCGCTCATCAGCACCGGGCGGCGGGTGCGCAGCAGCCGGTCGAGGGGAACGGAGCCGACGAGTCGATAGGCGGGGTCGACGATGAACACCTCATAGAAGGTGTCCGGCAGGTCGGCGGTCTCGCGCATGTAGTCGATGGTGCGGCCGACGGTCCAGAACGGCGGGACGGCGATGAACTCCGTCTGCATGCGCCGGCCGGCGCTTTCTTCCGGATAGTCGAGGGAGCGCTGCAGGGCGACCCGTTCCGGCGCCGGAAGGTGCTCCAGAACCGCCGCCATCTCATCCTCGTCGAGATCCTCGAGGATGTAGACCGCATCGTCCGAATCAAGGTCGCGCATTCCGCGGGCGACGGTGAGCGGCGAGAGGCTGCGCAGGATGGAGAGGCGGACGGTCTCGTCCAGCTCGGTCAGGGCGGTGAAGTCGAAGTCCGGCCCCAGCATCTCGATGAGCCGGCGCCGCTCGTCGGCGTCCAGCTCCTCGATAAGGTCGCCCATATCGGCTTCGTGCAGATCGCTCGCGAGCGCCTTCAGCGCGTCCACGTCGCGGGCGGAGATGGCCTCCTCAACCCGGCTGCGGAAGGCGTCCGAGAGATTGCCCTCCTCGTCGCGCACCGTGAGAGGCACGAGCGCAGCACCGGCCGGGTCGGCAGCCTCGGCGGCGGCCGGATCAGCATCGTCGCGCATAGGCTCCTCCCGGTGGGTCAGGCGGGATGGGCGCCCGCCTCCGGTGCGGAAGCAGGGCACGGGGTCTGGGGATGGCTGGGGGCCGGCCGCTTCGCGCGACGACGAAGGGGCAGGCCCCTCCCGCTGCGTCTAGTGATCCCTGCGGCGTTTGTGAAGCCTTCCGCGGGACATCACCCCTTTTCGCTGGACCGGGCGGTCTCCATGTCACTATGAACACCCCGGCCTGCCGGAGATATCGTCAGATGAACACCCTGCCCTATTCCGAGCGCCCGCTCTTCCGCCCGGGACCGCGCACGCTCAACTGGATGATTCCGCTCGGCATGGGCGCCGTCGGCTGGGCGCTCTACATGCGCTACATGGTGGTGGAGCCGACCCTCGTCTCCCTCGCCTGCGAGGCGGGGCTGGAAAGCGCCGGCTGCTACGGCCGCGCCGCCGTGCTGGCGCTGTCGGCGTGGAACGTGTTCGGCGGCGTGGCGCTGGTGGTGGCGCTGATCCAGCTTCTGGCACCGGGCCTCGCCACCTTCTCGGTGGGCATGGTGTTCGCGAGCTTCGCCCTCGTCTTTCACAACGAGGTCGCCGGTGCACTGGCGGCGATGATGCTCATCCTCTCCTTTGCACGGCCTGGACCCGCCACAGCGTGAAGGCCATGACGAGGCAGAGCGCGCCGAACCAGGCCGCCTGCCAGTTGGCGAGCGTCTCGTTGAGCGGCACATAGAGGCCGGCGACCAGCAGGCCCCACATGGCGATCAGCTCGGCAAGGCCCGCGCCGTCGCGATCCGCCCGCCGCACGAGCAGGGGCGCCGCGACCGCCGCCACCAGCGCGGTGAGCGGGAACACCGGGAAATCCTTGTAGCGCGGATCGAACACCAGCTCGAACGCCACCGATCCCACCGCGATCGTGGCCAGCGCCAGCACCGCAGCGGCCGCGACGGCGGCACCCGAGGTCGCCGTCCAGCGGCGGGAATCGAGCGCCACCGAGAAGGGGGCGAGCCCCTGCCCGCGTATGATCACGGCCGGCATCGTCACCATGGCCGCGACGGCGGCGGCGAGGATGAGCCCGTTGCGCAGCCAGCCGACGAAGCCGAGGCTTTCCAGCGGCAGCGCCGAGAGCGCAGCGCCGAGCGTCGCCCCGCCGAACAGGGCGATGGCGGCGATGGCGTACCATTCCATCGGCCGCACCGGCTCCTCGCGGCGGCGGGCGGCAGCGAGGGCCGAACCGAACACTGCGACGACAGACAGCAGACCGACGGCGATATGCATGCGCCAGCCCGGGAAATCCTCCACCGGCTGGCCCCAGGCGAACTTGGGCAGGCGCGTGTCGGCGTCGATCACGCCCCAGTGGCCGCCCACCGTGCCCTCGCTGCGCCGCTTCCACGGCTGGTCGAAGGCCTCGATGACGTTGACCCGGTAGCCTTGGCGCTTGGCCAGCGCCACCACGTCGTGCATCACCCGCGCCTGATTGGCGGGCGAGGGCAGCGCATCCTCGCGCATGCGGCCGGAACTGGGCCAGCCGGTCTCGCCGATGAGGATCTCCTTGCCGGGAAAGGCCTCGGCCATGCGCTGGCGGATCTCGTCCACATGCGGGCCGGCGTCCTCGGCGGAGACCGGCAGGTCCTCCCAATAGGGCAGGATGTGGATGGTGACGAAATCCAAGTTCTCGGTGAGGCCCTTGTTGCGCTCCCAGAACTCCCACACGTCGGCATAGGTGACGGGCACGGCGCCAACCTCGCGCTTCACGCGGGCGAGCACGTTGGCAAGTTCGGTCGCCGACATCTCACCGCGCAGCAGCACCTCGTTGCCGACGACGACGGCCTTAACCACGTCCGGATTTTCTTTCGCGAGGCGGATGCCGGTCTCAAGCTCGATGCGGTTGCGGTTCGCATCCGGCCCCAGCCAGATGCCGAGAAGCATGGTGAGGCCGTGCTTGCGGGCCAGCGCCGGCGCCTTGTCGAGGCCCATCTCGATGGAATAGGTGCGCACGCAGGACGTGATCTGCGCGAGGCGGACGAAATCCTCCTCGATCTGGGCCTCGGGAATCACCAACCCCTTCTGGAACGGCGACTGGCCATCACGGAACGGGGCATAGGAAACGCAGGGCAGCTTCTCGCCCGCGGCCAGTGGCGACGGGGGCATGTCCACCGGACGTCCGAGATAGGTCCACAGGCCGGCGATGACGCCGCAGACCAGGAGCGCCAGCACCAGAGGCAGCCGCATGGAGGAAGGCATCTCGTCTCCAGAGGTGAAGGTGTTCCCCGCGCCACATAGAGCCTTGGGCGGGCGGTGTGAAGCCTCCGCCTCGACCATGGCGGACGGTAGGCGAAAGCCACGCTCTCCATACGACATGTGCTGAAGGACGCGCCGTCATGCTGACAAATTCTCTCCCTTCTCCTAGGGTGTCGGGCGCGGCGCCCGCCGACCATTTTCTCGAGATCATGATCCTCATGCACCCCTACCGCCTCCCGCTGCTCGCGGCCGCAATCGTTTTCGCGTGCCTCTCGCCGGCCTCGGCCCAGACCCAGCCGGCCGACCAGAAGCCGCCGGCGGAGCTGCCCCCCGAGCAGAAGGCCGCAGCCGAGCAGCGCCGCTCGGTTGAGGAGTTCAACGAGGCGGCAAAGTTGCCCGGCGCGGCCGGCCTGCCCGAATGCGTCTTCACCGGGCGGCGGATCGCCGCACGGATCTGGGACGACGACGTGGACACCGCTCGCCGACACCTCGAGTTCTACGAGCGCTTCGGCTGCCCCACCGAACATCTCAAGCTCGCGGTCCGCTGCCTCGTGCGGCAGGGCAAGATCGACACCAAGGCGCGCGATCGGGTGGACACACGGGCCCAGCAGTGCTGGGTGAACCCGGATTACGTCGCCGCGGCACCGGCCCCCGCAGCCGGCGCAACCCAGGGCACCACCCCCGCTGCCCCTGGCGCTGCGCAATAATTAGATCATTGCGCAGACACCCGGCTGACGCAGCGGCGTCGAAGAGGCGCCACGATCGGGATTTATCTCTCTGCGTGAGAGTGTTAGTGTCTCGATGCATTGCAGCGTAAATTTACCATTAACGCTGCGGTGCCGATCTGGGGGCAGGTCGAAAAGGTGCCCCGATCCGTTCGCGTAATTCCCGGAAACGTCCTCTGGAACCTGTGCCTTAAGCCAGCGTTGGGTTCCGACTTCCCCTATGGGTGGGCATCGCCATGCGTCCCGGTCTTGCTGCTGCGGCAGCGGTCATTGCGGTTGTGACCTCGTTCCACGCCGCGATGTGGCTTTCCATGCGTCCTGAGGCGAGCGCTCCGAACATCCCGGACCGCTTTCAGAGCCTGTCGTTCGCGCCCTTTGCGCGCAACATGAGCCCTGAGGGAGATGCACCCACCACCGAGGCGCAGGTGCGCTCGGACATGGCGGTGGTCGCACCCTACAGCCGCGGCGTGCGCACCTATTCCTCCACCAATGGCAAGGAACTGATTGCCCCCATCGCAGGGGAGCAGGGCCTGCGTGTGACCGCCGGCGCTTGGCTCAACCGGGAAATTTACAAGGATACCGGTAAGCTCATCAACGTCGTCGACAAGACGACCGGCCAGATTGTGCTTAACCCGAAGACCGGCGAACCGCTCACGGTCAAGGAAGGCAACGACCGCGAGATCGAGAACGTGGTCAAGGTCGCCCGCCAGAACCGCAACGTGAACGCGGTGATCGTCGGCAACGAGACCGTCCTGCGCGGGGACATGTCAAAGTCGGAACTCGCCGCCGTCATCCGCAAGGTCAAGCGGCAGGTCAACGTGCCAGTGAGTACGGGCGAGATCTGGAACACTTGGCTGGAGCCCGACGCGCCGGAGCTGGTGGCTTCGGTGGACTTCATCCTCGCCCACATCCTGCCATACTGGGAGGAGGTGCCGGCCGACCAGGTGGTCGACTACGCCATCAACGCCTACAACCGACTGCGCGCCGCCTACCCCGGCAAGCGCATCGTGATCGGCGAGTTCGGCTGGCCCTCGCACGGCTACAACCGCGGCGCCTCCGTGCCTGATCCCATGGAGCAGGCCAAGATCATCCGCAATTTCGTCGCCCGCGCCGACGCGCTGGGCATCGAGTACAACATCATCGAGGCCTTCGACCTGCCCAAGAAGCAGAACGAAGGCTCGGTGGGTCAGTACTGGGGCGTGTTCGATGCGGACCGCACCCTGAAGTTCCCCCTCACCGGCCCGATCTTCGAGAAGACCTACAACCAGACCGCCATCCTGGCGCTGCTCTTGGGCGTGCTCTTCACCCTGCCGCTGCTGCGCATGCGTGACCTCACCGTGACGCAGGGCCTCGTGCTGGCCGCCTCGGCCAACGGCGTCGCAGCATGGCTGGCGCTAGTGGTGGACTACTGGCTCAACCATTACGTTAGCGGCGGTGACTACCTCACCCTTGCCCTCAGCGTCGTGATGCTGGTGCCGCTGGTGTTCGTCCTGCTCTATCGCATCGAGGAACTGGCGGCGGTGGCCTTCGGCAGCGGTCCCAAGCGCCTCGTGGAAGAGCAGAAGCACGCCGCGCCCTCGCGCTTCCCCAAGGTCTCCATCCACGTGCCCGCCTATCGCGAGCCGCCGGAGATGCTGATCCAGACCATCGATGCCCTCGCCCGGCTGGAGTATCCCAACTACGAGGCGATCATCATCGTCAACAATACGCCGGACCCGGCGATGGTGGAGCCGGTGCGCGCCCACTGCGCCACGCTCGGCGACCACATCAAGTTCATCAACGCCGAGAAGGTGGCGGGCTTCAAGGCCGGTGCCCTGCGCATCGCCCTCGATGCGACGGCCCCCGATGCCGAGATCATCGGCGTCATCGACGCCGACTATGTGGTGACGCCCGACTGGCTGAAGGACCTCGTGCCCGCCTTCGACGATCCGACCGTCGGTCTCGTCCAGGCGCCGCAGGATCACCGCGATGCCCATCGCAGCCCGCTGCACGAAGCGATGAACGCCGAATATGCCGGCTTCTTCGACATCGGCATGGTGCAACGCAACGAGGACGACGCCATCGTCGTCCACGGCACCATGTGCCTCATCCGCCGCGCGGCCATGGTGGAGGCTGGCAACTGGTCGTCCGACACCATCTGCGAGGACACCGACCTCGGCCTGTCCATCGCCGAGAACGGCTGGAAGACCCACTACACCCGCAAGCGCTACGGCTATGGCCTGCTGCCCGACTCGTTCGAGGCCTTCAAGAAGCAGCGTCACCGTTGGGCCTACGGCGGCTTCCAGATCATCAAGAAGCACTGGCGCCGGTTCCTGCCGGGCAATTCCCGCCTGACCACGGCGCAGAAGCGGCACTTCGTGCTCGGCTGGATTTCCTGGCTCGGCTCGGAATCGGTGGGCGCCTTCATGGCCGTTGCCTCGCTGCTGTTCGTGCCCTTCGTCGCCTACTTCTCCATCTCGGTGCCGGCCCACGTGCTGACGCTGCCCATCCTCATCACCTTCCTGGTGTATGTGCTGCACTTCATCAGCCTGTACCGCCTCAGGGTGGAGACCACGCCGATGCGCATGCTCGGCGCGGCGGTGGCGGCCAGCGCGGTGCAGTTCACGGTGGCCAAGGCGGTGTTCGACGGGTTCCGCTACAAGGATCTCGCCTTCGCCCGTACCGCCAAGGGCAACAACTGGCTCGCCGGCGCGGCCCGCTCCTTCCCGGCCCTGCCGGAAGCCATCATCGGTGGCCTGCTGATCGCGGCCGGGACCTACATGCTGGTGGCGAACAACCTGCCGGGCTCCACCATCGTGAAGACCTCCAACGACTGGCGCCATATCCGCGAGATCAACCTCTATGGCATCGCCCTGCTGGTGCAGAGCCTGCCGTTCGTGGCCGCGGCGATCATCGGCGCCTTCGAGCCCTCGCGCCTCAATGACTTCGCCACATGGCGGGCCATCGGCGCCAAGCTCTCGGCGGTGCCCCGCCGCCTCGGCCTCAACGCGCGCCGCGCCGTCGTGGACTGACCGGGGCCGCAGACCTGAACCGAACGCCCGGCCCTCGTGCCGGGCGTTTTCGTTTGTCCTCCCCTGCGCCGCCCGGAACGGTGGCGTCCTGAGCCGCGATGCCCGAGCAGCCGACTCCCCCTCCGCCCTCCCCGGCTCCCCCCGCCCTGATCCTCGCCGGGGGCCTCGGCAGGCGGATCAACGCGCCGGCGCTGGGGGTCGCGGAAAAGCCGCTGGTGGCGCTGGGAGGCCGGCCCCTCATCGCGCACGTCATCGAACGTCTGAGGCCGCAGGCCGGCCCCCTCCTCATCAACGCCAACGCCCCCGCCGGGACCTATGAGAGATTCGGCCTCCCGCTGCTGCCGGATACCATCGCAGGCTATCCGGGACCGCTCGCCGGGGTTCTGGCGGGCCTTGACTATCTGGCGCAGATGGCGCCCGCCTCAAGCCTCGTCACTGTCGCCGCCGACACGCCGTTCCTGCCGCACGATCTCGTCGCCCGGCTGACGGAGCGGCACCGGGAAACCGGCACCGTTGTGTGCGCGGCATCGGGTGGACAGCGCCATCCCGTCATCGCCCTGTGGCCGGCAGCGGCTCGCGCCGCGCTGCGGCAAAGCCTTGAGGCGGGACGGCTGAAAGTCGGGCTTCTCCTCGATGCCCTCAATGCCGTAACGGTGTCGTGGGATGGCCTTCCGGATGACCCATTCTTCAACGTGAACACGCCGGAAGACCTTGCCATTGCAGAGAAACGCCTCGCTGCCCGCCAATGAAGCATGGTCATGCTTGCGGCAGGATTGGGGAGGGTTTAGGACTGCAGGACGGCGGCTTCGCATTCGCGAAGATGCCGGAGCGGAGACGGACTTGCCGCTCGGAGACCGGACCGCCACCTCCGGCCCTCCGCCGAAAACGGGGTCTGTCCGCCCAAAGGATGAGGGATCCATGGACGCCACCACCAACACCGGGGCAAAAGCGGCCAAGCTAAGCTTGGGGGAGAAGAGCTGGGACCTTCCGATCCACGAAGGCTCCATCGGACCCGACGTGGTCGACATCTCCAAGCTCTACGGCCAGACGGGGATGTTCACCTACGACCCCGGCTTTACCTCGACCGCTTCCTGCGAAAGCAAGATCACCTACATCGACGGCGACGAAGGCGTGCTGCTCTATCGCGGCTACCCCATCGAGCAGCTCGCCGAGAACGGTGACTTCCTCGAGACCTGTTACCTCCTGCTCTACGGCGAACTCCCCACTGCGGCGCAGAAGGCGGAATTCGACAAGTCCGTGACCAATCACACGATGGTCCACGAGCAGATGACCCGCTTCTTCCAGGGCTTCCGCCGCGACGCCCACCCGATGGCCATCATGGTGGCGTCGGTCGGCGCGCTCTCGGCCTTCTATCACGACTCCACCGACATTTCCGACCCCACCCAGCGCCTGATCGCATCGATCCGCATGATCGCGAAGATGCCGACGCTGGCGGCCATGGCCTACAAGTATTCCATCGGCCAGCCGTTCGTTTATCCGAAGAACGATATCGACTATACGTCGAACTTCCTGCGCATGTGCTTCGCTGTCCCGTGCGAGGAATACAAGGTCAACCCCATTCTCTCGAAGGCGATGGATAAGATCTTTATCCTCCACGCCGATCACGAGCAGAACGCGTCCACCTCCACGGTGCGCCTCGCAGGCTCTTCCGGCGCCAACCCCTTCGCCTGCATCGCCGCCGGCATCGCCTGCCTGTGGGGCCCCGCCCACGGCGGCGCCAACGAGGCGGCCCTCAAGATGCTGGCCGAGATCGGCTCCGTGGACCGCATCCCCGAATACATCAAGCGCTCGAAGGACAAGAACGATCCTTTCCGCCTGATGGGCTTCGGCCACCGGGTCTACAAGAACTACGACCCGCGCGCCAAGATCATGCAGCAGACCTGCCACGAAGTGCTGACCGAGCTCGGCATCAAGGACGATCCGCTGCTCGACGTGGCCGTGGAGCTGGAGCGCATCGCGCTTCACGACGACTACTTCATCGAGAAGAAGCTCTACCCGAACATCGACTTCTATTCGGGCATCACCCTCAAGGCGATGGGCTTCCCCACCACCATGTTCACCGTGCTGTTCGCCCTCGCCCGCACCGTGGGCTGGATCGGCCAGTGGAAGGAGATGATCGAGGACCCGAGCCAGCGCATCGGCCGTCCCCGCCAGCTCTACACCGGCGCCGCCCAGCGCGACTACGTGGCCATGTCCAAGCGCAAGTGATCTCCAAGCGCAAGTGAGCGCTGGAGATCGTCTGAAAAAGGAAAACGCGGCCTTCGGGCCGCGTTTTTCGTTTGAGGATCAGTGTGGCTGCACCAGCGCTTCAGCCCGGTGACGGCAGGGTGCCGGGGCGGCCGTCCCGCGCGAGGCGCAGTACCACCTTGGCCGCGCGCGCGCTGGGGCTTGGGCCGGCGATGCCGAAGATGTCGTCGAAGCTGGCGAACGCCGCCTCCTGCCGCTGCCGCGCCGGGCTGTCCTCCAGAAGACTGCCGAGGGCACCGACGAGCGCCGGCACCGTGCAATATTCCTGCAGGAACTCCGGCACCACATTCTCCCCCGCCACCAGATTGGCCAGGATCACCGTCGTGCCCTTCAGCACCCGCCGGCCGATCTGCGCCTCCAGCCAGCCGATGCGGTAGGCGGCAACGTGGGGAATGCCCGCCAGCGCCAGTTCCAGCGTCACCGTGCCGGAGGCGGCGAGCGCGGCGTGGGCGGAACGGAAGGCTTCCAGCTTCTCCGCCTCGTTCGTCACGATGCGCGGCTTCAGCGGCCAGCTGGCGATGGTCTCGCGCACCAGCCCCTCCAGCCGCGGCAGGGTGGGCAGCACCAGTTCCATCTCGTGGGCGCGACCGACCTCGGCCAGCGCCGCGCCGAAATCCGCGCCGATGCGCGAAATCTCCCGCCGCCGGCTGCCCGGCAACACCAGCACCAGCGGCGGCTTCGCCCGCCGCCGCTCGGCTTCCGCGGGCGACGGCCGCAATTCGTCCAGCCGCTGCAGCAGGGGATGGCCCACATAGAAGGTGGGCGGCCCACCCAGCTTGCGATGGACCTCGGGCTCGAACGGCAGCAGGGCCAGCAGCGCGTCCACATAGGGCCGCATGGCCGCCGCCCGCCCGGACCGCCAGATCCACACGGTGGGCGAGACATATTTGACGATGGGAATGTTCGGGTTGCGCGCCCGCACCCGCGCCGCCACGCGGTGGGTGAAGTCCGGCGCATCCACCAGCACCAGCACATCCGGCGGGTCGGCCAGCACAGCCTCCACCGTCTCCTTCAGACGCCTGAGGATGGTGGGGAGCTTCCCGACCACGGCGGCGATGCCGATGGCGGTCAGGTCCTCCATGGGATAGAGGCTTTCGAGCCCGCACGCGCCCATGCGCCGGCCGCCGACCCCCCGGAAGGATGCGCCCGGCGCGGCCTCAACCAGCGCTTCCATCAGCGCGCCGCCCAGCTGGTCCCCGGACTCCTCACCCGCGACGATGAAGACCTTCGGGGAGCGCGTGCCGTTCTGCGGGGTCACGCGGTGTGCCCTCCGATGCCGGCGACGAACAGGCCGGCCGCGTCTGCGGCCTCCACCAGCGCCTGCGCATCCGGCACGATGGCCCCGCCCGCCTCGAAAGCGATGCCGGCAAGGCCGACCTCCGCCGCGCGCGTCACGGTCTGCGGGCCGAGGGAGGGCAGATCCACCCGGCGGTCCTGCCCCGGCTTCGGCGCCTTCACCAGCACGCCCTTGCCGGCGGCGAAGCGCAGACGGCCGGAACGGCGCATCTCGCCGTAGCGCGCCAGCATCTGGTCGGTGCCCTCCGCGGCCTCGACCGCTGCCACCAGCCCGTCCACAACGATCACCCCCTGCCCCACGTCGAATGGGCCGAGGGCGCGGATGACATCCAGACCACGCGCGATATCCGCCTGCTGGGTCTCGCTGGGTGTGCGCGCGCCCAGCACGCCCTGCGGCAGCAGCAGGCGCGGGGCTACCTCGTGCGCGCCGACCAGGGTGAAGCCCTGTTCCGAAACCAGGCCCAGAACGCCCGAGAGGAGGTGATTGTCGCCGCCGCGGAACAGGCGTGCGATGCGCGGCAGCAACCGCAGCATGGTGAAATCGAAGCCGAGGTCGCGCAAACGCGGGCGGGTGAGCGCCCCCACCATCACCACCTCGCGCACCCCGCGCGCTCGCGCCCAGGCTGTGACGGAGCCAAGCGAGCCAAGCCGGAACCAGCGGTGCGGATAGCGCTCCAGCGCCGGATCGGCAAACCCCTGGATGAGGAGCAGCACGACCTCGCGGCCCTCTGCCCAGGCCGCTTCCGCAACCGCAGCAGGAAAGGCGCCGCTGCCGGCGACAATGCCGAGCGGGGTCCGCTTCTGCGCCGCACAGGGGCCGGACGCATCCGGGCGGCGCGCCGCCCCGGCACGCCCCTGCCCGTCTTCCCCCGGCAGGCCCACGGCTCAATCCTCCTTGATGACGCCCCGCGCGGGATGGCAGATCGGGCGCTTGCGGTCGGCATCGATGAAGGCCACCACGGCCGCCGCGAACGCCGATTCCCCGACCATCTGCCGCACCTTGTCGAGGCGCTGGTCGAACGTGCCCTCGCCAAAGAAGAGGTCGCGATAGACCGCGCGCGCCGCGTGCAGGTCGGACTTGGTGAAGCCGCGCCGCTTCATGCCCACCACGTTGAGGCCGACCAGCTTGCCGGCCTGCCCGAGCACGTTGGCGAAGGGGATCACGTCCTCGCGCACGCCGGTGAGGCCGGAAATCATGCACTGGGCGCCGATGCGGGTGAACTGGTGCACCGCGCACTGGCCGCCGAGGAAGGTGAAGTCCCCGACGCTCACATGGCCGCCGAGCACGGCATTGTTGGCGAAGATGACGCCGTTGCCGACCGTGCAGTCGTGGCCCACATGGGAGCCCGTCATCATCATCACGCCGTTGCCGATGCGCGTGATGCCGCCGCCGCCCACCGTGCCCGTGCTGGCGCTGGCGTGCTCGCGGAGCATGCAATCCGTGCCGATGACGAGCTTCGTCGGCTCGCCCTTGTAATGCACCGACTGGGGCGCGGAGCCGAGCGAGGCGAAGGGGAAGACCTGCGTGCGCGCACCGATGGTGGTGACGCCCTGGATGACCACATGGGCGTGCAGCTTCACGCCCGCTTCGAGCACCACATCGGGACCGAGGATGGCATAGGGACCGATCTCGACATCATCCGCGAGCCCCGCCGGGTTCTCCACCCGGGCGGTGGGATCGATCTTCGCCACTAGCTGTTCTCCACGATCATCGCGCCGACTTTGGCCTCGGCCACCAGCTCGCCGCGCACCTTGGCCTCGCCTCGGTACCACCACATGTTGCGGCGGCGGCTGATGCGGGTCATGTGGTATTCGAGCACATCTCCCGGCACCACGGGCCGGCGGAACTTCGCCTCGTCGATGGTCATGAAATAGACCAGCGAGGGCTTCTCCTTGTTTTCCTTGCCCAGCACGCAGACGACGCCCGCGGTCTGCGCCATGCCCTCGATGATGAGCACACCCGGCATCACCGGATTGCCCGGGAAGTGGCCAAGGAAGTGCGGCTCGTTGGCGGTGACGTTCTTGACGCCGATGCAGGAGAGATCGCCGTCGATCTGCTCCACGCGATCCACCATCAGGATGGGATAGCGGTGCGGCAGGCAGGCGAGCACCCTCTGGATGTCCGCGCTGCCGAGCACCTTAGGGGCTTCGGCCTGGGCCGCGCCGGCTTCGCCGGCTGCGCGCGTGGTGTCGTTCATTCCTGCGGTCCTTCCCCTTCCTCGTCGTCCTTGCCCCGGCGGGCGCCGGCGGCGGCGATGCGCCTGAGCGTCGCCACCTCGCGGAACCACTCACGCACAGGCTTAGCCGGCGAACCGCCCCAGCGCACGCCGGGGGGCACGTCACCCTTCACGTTGCTGGAAGCAGCGATCTGCGCGCCGGTGCCGATGGTGACATGGCCGACCACTCCCACCTGCCCGCCGAGCATCACGAAATCACCGAGCGTGGTGGAGCCCGAGATGCCGGTCTGGGACACCACGATGCAATGGCGGCCGATCACCACGTTGTGGGCAATCTGCACCAGATTGTCGATCTTGGTGCCCTCGCCGATCACCGTGTCGGTGATGGCGCCGCGATCGATGGTGGTGTTGGCGCCGATCTCGGCATTGTCCTGGACCACAACCCGGCCGAGCTGGGGCACCTTCACGTGGCCCGCAGGGCTCGGCTGGTAGCCGAAGCCGTCGGAGCCGATGCGCGCGCCGGCATGGATGATGACGCCGTTGCCCAGATAGGCGTGGATGACGCTGGCACCGGGTCCGATGGCGCAATTGCGGCCGATGCGCACGTTCGGACCGACAATGGCGCCGGCGCAGATGACGGTGCCCGCGCCGATCTCGGCGCCGGGGCCGATGACGGCGCCCGGATCGACCGTCACCCCATCCTCCAGCCGCGCCTTCGGATGCACCTGAGCGCCGGGCGCGACACCCTCATGGCCGAAGATCGGCAGCGGGCGGAGCGCGGCCGGAAACATGCGCCGCGACACGGCAAGGAAGGCGGCGGCCGGACGCGGGGCAATCAGCAGGGGCAGGCCGGCCGGCGCCTTGGGGGCAAAGCGATCGGAGGTGATGAGCGCGCCGGCGCGCACGCTGCCGAGCTTCTCCGCGAACAGGAAGGAATCGCAGAAGGCGAGTTCGTCCGGGCCGGCGGTTTCCAGCGTGCCGAGGCCGCTGATGCGCCGGGCACCGAGCTCAGCCTCCTCCGCGGGGCTCGAAGCGGCAAGCCGCGCTCCTGAGAGGGCTGCCACTTCCGCGAGGGTCAGCGGCTCCGGAAGCGGGAAGAAGAGGTCGTGACTCATGACGGATACGCCCAGACGCCGGAGGACGGAACAGGAGGTTTCACGTACGCGCCAAGGAGGCCTCCGGGCAAGCCCCAAGCACGCGCAAATCCCAGCCGCAGGTCGGCCTCAACCCCAGCGGGGGCGGCCGAGAGCAAGACATTCCATCGGGCCGGTGCCCAACTGCCGGCACCGCCCGGCAGTGCGGCATTCGCCCTTACGGATGATCGTGGGGTTGGCTCGCGCGGGATCAGCAAGGCGGAACGACGACCACGGCACCGTGACGCGGAAGACAGCGCGAGAAGGAAGGTCTCGCAGGAGAGGCGGTGCTGCAGGAGCTTGCTCGCGTGGCGGAAATGCGCCTCTCCCATAACGACACTGCCTCCCCGATGCAACGCACCGGAGAGGCAGGGAAGAGGTCTCATTCCGTTGGAGCTTCGGAAGCGAACGCCGCCGCAGCTCTTCCGTAGAGCCAGATCAGAAGCGGGTACCACCGGAGAAGCGGAACGCCTGGGTCTGGTCAAACTGGGCCTGCGAAAGCACCCAGGCATAATCGAAGCGCAGCGGGCCGAAGGGCGACTGCCAGATCAAGCTGACACCGACCGAGGAGCGGATCGCGTCGTCGTCATAGACGCAGACGTTGTTGTAGCCCCAAGTCTTGCCAATGCTCGGGCAGTTCACCAGGTTCGGCTTGCCGTAGAAGTTGCTGCCGTCCCAGTTGTACACACCAGGGAACTTCGTCGGGCCGCCGTAGTCGAACAGCGAGCCAGCGTCCGCGAAGATCGCGCCCTTCATGCCGATATCCTTGGGAAGGAAGGCGAAGGGGAACTGGATTTCCGCGGAGACACCCCAGTAGGTCGTGCCGCCGAGCGCGTTCAGCTGGTTGTTGTAGCAATTGTAGGAGAGCGGCGTGCCGGCGTTCGATGCCGCGCAGGGCGCGATATCGCGGGGGCCGATACCGGACGGCGCGAAACCGCGGACGAGGTTCGGACCCATGTAGAAGTTGTCCAGCACGTCCAGGTCCTGATTGCCCCAGGACGAGACATAGCCAGCCTGTGCGCGCAGGATGAGCACGCTGTCGTACGGCAGCGGGGTGTAGTGCCGGAAGTCACCCGTGGTGCGGATGAAGTTCACGTCGCCGCCCACGCCCGCCAGGTCCTGCTTCAGCTCGGCGTAGATGCCCTGGGTCGGGCTCTGATTGTTGTCGAGCGAATTGAACGACAGCGTGTAGCCCAGCGCCGAGGTGATGGTCGCGCCCTGAGCAGCTGCATCACGAATGGCCCAGGAGATGGACGTGGCGCAGTAGCTGTAGGGCAGGGTGCCGACATCGCCATAGTTGCTGCAGAGGTTGATCGAGCGCTGATAGAGGTTGTAGCGCAGGGCCAGCGTGATCTCGTCGGTGATGGGCAGGCCGAAGCGCAGGCCGCCACCGACCATGTTGGTGCCGTAAGGCGTGTAGCTCGTGGTCTCGGTGTTCTTCCAGTAGAGGTCGAAACCGGCCGCGAGGCGATAGCCGAGGAAGTAGGGCTCGGTGAAGGAGAATTCCGCACCCTGCGAGTACTGGCCCAGCGTGCCGGAGACCTTCACGTACTGGCCGCGGCCGAGGAAGTTCTTCTCGCCCAGCGAGACCTCGCCGATGATGCCGTCCGCAGTCGAGTAGCCGCCGGAGATGGAGAACTCGCCCGTGGGCTGGTCTTCCACGTCCACCGCGAGGATCACGCGATCAGGCGCGGAGCCGGGCTCGGTGGTGATCTTCACGTTCTTGAAGTAGCCGAGGTTGCGCAGCCGGCGCTCGGCCCGATCGACCAGCACGCGGTTGTAGGCATCGCCCTCGCCGATATCGAACTCACGCCGGATGACGTAGTCGCGGGTGCGGGTGTTGCCGCGGATCTCGATGCGCTCGATGTAGACCCGCGGGCCCTCCTCAAGCACGAACGCAACGTTGATGAGCTTGGCCTGGAAGTCGCGATCACCGCGCGGACGCACCTGGGCGAAGGCGTAGCCAGACTTGGACGCCTCAATCGTCAGGTTCTCGACCGACTTCTCGACGAGTTCGGCGTTGTAGATCTGGCCATCCTGCGCACGCACCACGCGCTTCAGGGAGTCCGCGGAGAGATCGCGGATGTTCGAGATCACGTCGACCTTACCGAAGCGGTACTGGTCGCCCTCCTCCAACGTGAACGTGAGGACATAGCCGCCGCCGGCGGGATCGAGCTCGGCGGTCGCGCCGATGATGCGGAAGTCGGCATAGCCGTTCTTCAGGTAGAAGCGGCGCAGCAACTCCTGGTCTGAGTTCACCCGGTCCGGATCATAGGCGTCGGTGGACTTCAGGAACGACAGCCAGTTGGTCTGGGTCGTGGAGATGACGTCCTTCAGCTTCCAGTCCGAGAAGGCCTTGTTGCCGACGAACTTGATGTCCTTGATGCCGGTCTTGTCGCCTTCCTTGATCTCGAAGACCAGATCGACACGGCCGTTGCCGCGGTCGATGGTGACCGGGTTCACGCGCACGTCGCTGCGGCCCGACCGGCGATAGATCTCGATGATGCGCTGGGTGTCAGCCTGAACGACCGACTTGTTGAACGGCCCACGGGGCTTGGACTGAACCTCGCCCTCCAGCACCTCGTCCTTGATCTTCTTGTTGCCCTCGAAGACGACGCGGTTGATCACTTCGTTCTCGGCCACCCGCACCACGATGCGGCCGCCGGACTGATTGATCTGCACGTCGGAGAACAGGCCCGTGGCGTAGAGCGCCTTCCAGGCCTCGTCGATCTTGGCGGCCGTATAGGGACCGGAGCCGAAATAGGAGCGGATGGTATCCGCATCCACACGGCGGTTGCCCTCAACCACGATGGAGCTGGACTGGGCTGCGGCGGGGGACGCCACGACGAGAGAACCGGCCACCGAACCCGCCGCAACGCAGGCGGCGAGACCAAAGGCGGCGGCCAGATTTCTCAGGACCCGGAGCTTAGCAGTCATATGGTGCGCAACCTTGAAATTTCGTTGTTCTCGAACCCGCCGCCTTCCCCGGACAAACGCACCGGGCACAGGGACGGATTCTCACCCTGCGTTGCCGCTTGTACAGGCTTTTACCGCAGGTGCAAACCAAGCCGCGGCTGAAGACTGCCCTTTTCCGGGGACCGTTGCGCGCTCGCCACGACCCCGGTGCGACAAATCAAAATCCCTTACATTGCAGCAATATGCAGCACGTCGTTCCAGGTGGCGAAGATCATCAGCATGAGCACCAGCGCAAGGCCGATACGGAAGCCGATATCCTGCGTCCGCGCACTCAGCGGGCGGCCACGGATCGCCTCGAAAGCGTAGAACAGAAGGTGTCCGCCATCCAACAGCGGGATGGGAAAGAGGTTAAGCAATCCGATAGACACGGACAGCACCGCCGCCAGGGAAAGGAGTGCTCCGATACCAAATGTCGCGACCTGCCCGGAGACCTGGGCGATGCGGATGGGTCCGCCGAGCTGATCGGCCGACTCGCGCCCGGCCACGAGGCCGCCGAGGTAATCGAAGGTGCGGGCCACCACGAACCAGGTTTCCTGCACGCCCATGCCGATGGCCTCGACCGGGCCGAACCGCTGAGTCGTCACGTCGCCCGCCGCCAGCGAGCGCGAGATTCCCAAAAGGCCGGTGCGATGACTGTTGCCGAAGGGATCCTTGACCTCCTTCAGCTCGGGCGTGGCCGTGAGCGTGACCTGCCGATCGCCGCGCTCGACGGTGAAGGCGAGCGGCTGGCCGGCGTGGGAGCCGACGATGCGCTGCATGTCGGAGAAGCTGTCCACCTTGGCGCCGTCGATCTCAAGAACGAGATCGCCGGGCTTGAACCCGGCCATTTCCGCGGCGCTGCCGGGGTTGATCTGGTCCACGCGCGGCGCCGTCACCTGCTTGCCGAACACCATGAAGACGATGGCGAAGATGGCGATCGCCAGCAGGAAGTTGGCGACGGGACCGGCGGCGACGATGGCCGCGCGCCAGGCGACCGGCTTGTAGAAGAAGCTTTCGTTGCGCTCGGCCGCGGTCATCTGGGAGAGGCGCGCGGCATCGGGCGTGGACGCCGCGTCTTCATCGCCGAAGAAACGCACATATCCGCCGAGGGGCACCGCGGCGATGCGCCAGCGGGTGCCGTGCCGGTCGTTGAAGCCGACGATCTCCGGTCCGAAGCCCAGCGAGAAGGTGACCACCCGGACGCCGGCGCGGCGCGCCACCCAGAAATGGCCGAGCTCGTGGAAGAACACCACCAGCGTCAGGACGAACAGGAAAGGGATGACGTAACCGAGAAGAGTGGAGGACAGCGTGCCAAGGTTCGCACCGAGACCGGAAATCACGTCCATCATCGTTCCTCTTCTCCCGGGCGCCCGCAGGCGGGCTAACCCTACACACTTATCCCGCGCTCGCCAGCCTCGGGACACCGGCCCCGCGCGGCCGAAGACCGCTCTTAGGACGCCTTTGCGGCAAACTTGGGCAGGAGTCCGGAGGCCGTGCGGCGCGCAAGCTGGTCTGCCTCCAGCGCATCGGCGATGCTCGAAGGTGCCGGACCACCATTGATGCGGTCGAGGGTCGCCCCGACGATATCGGTGATGCCGTAAAAGCCGATCCGCCCGTCCAGATAGGCCGCGACGGCGATTTCGTTCGCCGCATTGAGGACGGTGGCGGCCATGCCGCCCTGCTTCAGCACCTCGCGGGCGAGGGCCAGCGCCGGGAATCGAGTGACGTCGGGCGCTTCGAAGCTGAGGCGGCCGAGGGCCACGAGGTCGAGCTTGCGGCAGGAGGTGGCCACCCGCTCGGGATAGGCGAGGCAATGGGCGATGGGCACGCACATGTCGGGCAATGCCAGCCCTGCCGTAACAGAACCGTCGATGAAGGAGACGAGGCCGTGCACGACCGACTCGGCATGCACCACCGCGTCGAGCTGGTCGGCGGTGACGGAGAACAGGTGCTGGGCCTCGATCAGCTCCAGCCCCTTGTTCATGAGCGTCGCGGAATCGATGGTGACCTTGGCGCCCATGTTCCAGTTGGGATGCTTCAGCGCGTCCTGCGGCACGGCGCGGGCGATCTCCTCCCGGCTCTTGAGGCGGAAGGGACCGCCGGATGCCGTGAGCGTGATCTTCTCCACCGCCTTGTGGGGACCGGCCGCCAGCGCCTGGAAGATGGCGTTGTGCTCCGAATCCACCGGGAGGATTTCGGTTTCCAGCCGCGCCGCCTCGGCCATGAAGAAGGCGCCGGCGGCGACGAGGCATTCCTTGTTGGCAAGCGCGATGCGCCGGCCGGGCGCGAACGCGGCGACCGTCGGGGCAAGGCCGGCACAACCGACGATGGCGCTCACCACCACGTCGGTATCCCGCCGCGCGGCTTCCAGTACCGCCTCGGGGCCCGCGCCGCACGCGATGCCGCTGCCGGAAAGGGCATCCTTCAGCGCCGCGCCACCGGCGGGGTCCGCCAGCGCCGCGAAGCGGGCGCCCAGGGCTCGCGCGGTCTCGGCAAGGGCTGCGGCGTCGCGTCCGCCGGCCACGGCCTCGACCCGGTAGAGGTCCGGCGCATCCGCGAGGACCTTGCGGACACTATGGCCAATGGAGCCCGTGGCCCCGAGCACGGAGAGACGTTTCATGGGGAGCGTCCTACCACAAAAGCAGGCCAGTCGCCGGGTCGCCCGCATTGCGGAGCACCGCGACGACGACCGCCACCAGCGCGGCGGCCGCGAAGCCGTCCAGCCGGTCGAGCAGGCCGCCATGGCCGGGAATGAGCCGGCTCGCATCCTTCACGCCGAACAGGCGCTTGAACGCCGATTCCGCGAGGTCGCCGGCCTGGCTGACGATGCTGAGCAGGAGGGAAAGGCCGGTGAGCGGCAGCAAGGCCGGCGCGCCGGAGGCGTAGGCGACCGCGAGGCCGCAGACGGTGCCGAGCAGCGTTCCGCCGATGGCCCCCGACCACGTCTTGTTCGGCGACACCCGCGGCCACAGCTTCGGGCCCCCCAGCGCACGGCCGGTGAAATAGGCGAAGATGTCCGTCGCCCAGACGATAGCGTACAGATAGAGCACAGCGGAAAGGCCCAGCGGCGAGGTGCCGCGCAAGACCACCACCGGAAGGGCCGCGCTGGCCGCCGCGAGCACCCCGAGCATGGCCCACGCGCTCTGCCGCGGCACGGCAAGGCTGCAGGCTGCAGCCCCCAGCACGGCGACGCTGAAGGCCCAGGTGGGCTCGGCCATTACCGCCAGCACACCGCCGGCAACGATGCCGAGGCCGCCAAGGCCGAGATAGACCGGGCGATGATCGAGGCGCGCGATCACCGCCCATTCATTGAGAACGAGAAGGCCGGCCGCCACCCACAGCACGGCGAAGGGGATGCCGCCATACCAAGCGGTGGCGAGCACCACCGGCACGAGCACGAGGGCGGAAAGGGTGCGATGTCCGAGATCGGAGCCGAAATGCACGTGGGTCAGGGTCCGGGGCGAGGCGTCACGCCGCCGAACCGCCGGTCACGCCGGGCATATTCGTCGATGGCCGCGATGAGGGCGGCCTTGTCGAAGTCAGGCCAGTAGATGGGCAGGAACACGAATTCCGAATAGGCGGCCTGCCACAGCAGGAAATTCGACAGCCGCTGCTCGCCGGAGGTGCGCACGATGAGGTCGGGATCAGGGATGCCAGCGGTTTCGAGCCGCTGGGAGATCATCTCCACGTCCACGTCCTCGGGCTTCACCCGCCCGGCCGCCACATCCGCCGCGATGCGCGCCACGGCCGAGGCAATCTCCTGCCGCGCGCCGTAGTTGAAGGCGACGACCAGCGTCAGCCCGGTGTTGGTAGAGGTCAGCGCCTCGGCATCGTCCAGAAGCTGGCGGATGTCGGGGGCAAGGCCCGCCCGCTCGCCGATCACCTTCACCCGCACGTTGGCGGAATTGAGCTCGGCGAGATCGTGCCGCAGGAAGAACTTCAGCAGGCGCATCAGCTCCGTCACCTCGGTGACGGGACGCGACCAGTTCTCCGAGGAGAAGCTGTAGATGGTGAGGAAGCGGATGCCGATTTCACGAGCGGCGCGCACGCATCGGCGCAGCGCTTCGACGCCCCGGCGATGCCCTTCCACACGCGGCAGCTTGCGGGAGGTGGCCCAGCGGCCGTTGCCATCCATGATGACGCCGACGTGCACCGGGACGCACCGGGGCGCCGCGGCGGGCGTCGGCTGACCGGCCGCCACGGGGGCGGCCGGCGACGTCCGGCCGGGAACAGCGGCTTCGCTCGCGGCGCGCAGGGTCATGGCTTGCTCAGGGCTCACACCTTCGTCCTCAAACCGCGTTGGCTCTCAAACCGTCGCGGCCGACCGGCTCCGGTCAACCGCGTCCCTGGCCTCCCGCCGCCGCTGTCCCCGCTCAGACGGACAGGATTTCCTTTTCCTTCTGGGCGAGCGTCTGATCGATCTCGGCGATGGTCTCGTCGGTCGCCTTCTGGACGTCCTTGGACAGGCGGTCGAGTTCATCGGAACCCATCTCGCTGTCCTTTTCCAGCTTCTTCAGCAGGTCCATCCCGTCGCGACGCACATGACGTACCGCGACCCGGGCGGCCTCGGCATACTTGTGCGCAACCTTGACGAGTTCCTGCCGGCGCTCCTGGTTGAGTTCGGGGATGCGCAGGCGCAGCACCTGGCCTTCCGTCGCCGGATTGAGGCCGAGATTCGAATCGCGGATCGCCTTCTCGACGGCGTTCACCATGCCGCGGTCCCACACCTGCACGGAGAGCATGCGGGCCTCGGGCACGGACACGGTGGCAACCTGGTTCAGCGGCATCCGCGCGCCATAGGCCTCGATCGTGATCGGCTCGAGAAGGCTGGCCGAGGCACGGCCGGTGCGCAGGCCGCCCAGCTCGTCCCTGAGCACGCCGACCGCGCCATGCATGCGGCGCTTGAGATCGGCCATGTCGAAGGTCCCGGTGGTCATGACTATCCTCTGTCTTCAAGATCGCGGGCACGCTTCATTCGCACGGAAACGTTTCTGATTCCATGCGAACGCGCGGTTCCTGGCGGGAAAGGCGCGGCGGGAGGAGCCCTGGTCGAGGTTGCGGCTTGCCCGGACATGACAGGACGACACGGCAATTCGGTGGCCATGCCGCACGCGGCGCGACCAGGGCGATGCCCGGGCCCCAGCCTTCTGCCTGCATCCGTCGACAGCGCCCCCTGTCCTTCCGGAAAACTCAAGCCGCGATCCGTCTCGCCGGATCAGGGCGCGACGACCGTGACGCGCCCTTCTCCCATCGCCGCCGTGGCGATGGCGCCCGGCTCGCGGATGGAGAACACGATTATCGGCAACGCCGCTTCGCGGGCAAGCGCGAACGCGGCCGCATCCATCACCTTGAGGTCGCGGGACAGCGCCTCGTCGTGGGTGATGCGGTCGTAGCGGGTAGCCGACGGATCGAGCTTGGGATCGGCGGAATAGACGCCGTCCACATTGGTCGCCTTCAGCACCGCGTCGCAGTCGAGCTCGGCCGCGCGGAGCACGGCGCCGGTGTCGGTGGTGAAATAGGGATTTCCCGTTCCGCCGGTCAGCACCACGATGCGGCCGCGCCGCAGGTGCCGCATGGCCGGCTGGCGGGCGTAGGGCTCGCACACCGTCGGCATGGGAATGGCGGAAAGCGTGCGCGCGGGCGCGCCGGCGGCTTCGATGGCCCGTTCCAGCGCGAGGCCGTTCATGACGGTCGCCAGCATTCCCATATGGTCCGCGGTGGCGCGATCGAGATTCTCGTCCGCCACCCGCGCGCCGCGCAGGATGTTGCCGCCGCCGACGACCACCGCCACCTCGCACCCCGCCGCACGGGCGGCGACGAGGTCACGGGCGATGCGGGCGACGGTGGGGGGATGCAGGCCGAAGGGCTCGGCGCCCATCAGGGCCTCGCCCGAGACCTTCACCAGAATGCGGGGATAAGGCAGTCCCGGCGCCGCGAAGGGCGCCGGGGGTTCCGGATAGTCCGAGTCGTCGGAGATGGCGGTCATGGGAGCCCCCTCCCCGCCTGCGATCAGGACTGGCCGGCGGCGGCGGCCACCTCGGCCGCGAAGTCGGTCTCTTCCTTCTCGATGCCCTCGCCGAGCGCGTAGCGCACGAACGCGGTGAGCTTGACCGGAGCGCCGACCTGGCCCTCGGCCTCCTTCAGCACCTGCGCGACGGACTTGGAGCCGTCATGCACGAAGGGCTGGTCGAGGAGGGTGTTCTCCTTGAAGAAGCTCTTCATGCCGCTTTCGGCGATCTTGTCCTGCACGTTGGCGGGCTTGCCCTGGTGCTTCTCGAGCAGGATGGCCTTCTCGCGGGCGATGGTGGCCTCGTCGATGCCGGAGGCGTCGAGCGCCAGCGGGTTGAGGGCCGCCACGTGCATGGCGATCTGCCGGCCGAGGGTGGAGAGCTTCTCCACGTCGCCCTCGGACTCGAGCGCCACGAGCACGCCGATGCGGCCCTGGCCCTCGACCACGGCGCCGTGGACGTAGGACGCGATTACGCCCTTGGAGACCGTGAGCTTCACCGAACGGCGGAGCGTCATGTTCTCGCCGATGGTGGCGATGAGCGCCGTGAGGCGGTCGGCGACGGTGACGTCCTCGCCCGGGAACTTGGCGGCGGCGACGGCCTCCAGGGAGCCATCCGTGTTGAGGGCGACCTTGGCCACCTCACGCACGAACGCCTGGAAGTCGGGGTTGCGCGCCACGAAGTCGGTCTCGGCATTCACCTCGACGGCGGCGGCGTAGTGGCCGGAGGACTCGACCGCGACCAGACCCTCGGCGGCCACGCGGCCGGCCTTCTTGGCGGCCTTGGCGAGACCCTTCTTGCGCAGCCAGTCGATGGCAGCCTCGACGTCGCCGTTCGTCTCGGTGAGCGCGGACTTGCAGTCCATCATGCCTGCGCCGGTCTTGTCGCGCAGTTCCTTCACGAGCCCGGCGGTGATCGCAGCCATGTTCAATCCCTTCTTCTCGCGCCACGGCCGGCCACGGTGCGCCCGAGCCGGCCGTGGGGGCGCGGTGCGCCCCATTACTCTCGATTCGTTTTCAGATCTGCGACAAGGACGGTGACGGGTATCACTCGACCTCGGCAGACATCTCCTTGGCCTGGGCGATCCAGCCGTCCACGCGGCCAGGCAGACCCACTTCCTCGCCGATGCGGTGCGCATCGACGGCGTCGAGGCCGGCAATCTGGCCGAAGTGGAACACGCCGAGATCGTTGAGCTTCTGCTCGATCTCGGGGCTCACGCCGGTGAGCTTCTTCAGGTCGTCGGCAACGCCGCGCGGACCCGACAGGGGCTCGAAGGACGACCACACGCTGGTCTCGACCGGCAGGTCCTCGACAAGCGGAGCCTCTTCGGCGCCCACGTCGTAGCCGAGATCGCTGTGGCCGCGGCCGATGCCGTCGATGGCGGCGCGGGCGATCAGGTCGCAATAGAGCTGGATGGCGCGGCCGGCGTCATCGTTGCCCGGGACCGGATAGGCGATGCCGTCGGGATCGCAATTGGTGTCGAGGATGGCCGCCACCGGGATGCCGAGGCGCTGGGCCTCCTTCACGGCGATGTCTTCCTTGTTCGTGTCGATCACGAACAGCAGGTCCGGCAGGCCGCCCATGTCGCGGATGCCGCCGAGCGCCTTGTCCAGCTTCTCCTTTTCACGGGAGAGCGTCAGGCGCTCCTTCTTGGTGTAGCCGGAAGACGCCTCGGGGGCGGCCAGCATCTCCTCCAGCTTCTTCAGCCGGGCGATGGAGTTGGAGATGGTCTTCCAGTTGGTGAGCATGCCGCCGAGCCAGCGGGAGTTCACATAATACTGGGCGGAGCGGCGGGCGGCGTCCGCCACCTGCTCCTGCGCCTGGCGCTTGGTGCCGACGAACAGCACGCGGCCGCCCTGGGCCACGGTGTCGGACACGGCCTGCAGGGCGCGATGAAGCGCCGGCACGGTCTGCGACAGGTCGAGAATGTGGATGTTGTTGCGAACGCCGAAGATGTACGGAGCCATCTTGGGGTTCCAACGGTGGGCCTGATGGCCGAAGTGCACGCCAGCTTCGAGGAGCTGACGCATCGAATAATCGGGAAGAGCCACTTTGGTATTCTCCGGTTGAGCCTCCGCGGACGTACCTTCGCCAATGGCGATAGGCACCGGATGGCCGATATGGCCTGTGTCCGCGTGCGGAATGGGTCGGGCACATACACGAGGTGGGGCTGATAGGCAAGGGTGGCGCCCCGCGGGGGTGTGCCCTGCCCTCTCGTCGCCGTGCTCCCGCGCGCCGGCGAGGGGGCACCTGAATACGGTAGCGGCGGCAGCGGGACGCGGGGGGGCGCCCGCCCCTTTTTACCCTCCGGCGGCGCGCTGGCGCTCTTCTTCCACCAGTTCCTTCTTGGAGAGCTTGCCCACGACGCTCTTGGGCAGGCTCTCGCGAATCTCGACGGCCTTGGGCATCTCGATCTTGGAAATCTGGGCGGAGAGGAAGTCCATCAGCTCGGCCGGAGTCGCCTGCGCGTCCTTGCGCAGGGTGACGAAGGCCTTGGGCGCCTGGCCGCGATAGCTGTCGGGAATGCCGATGGCCACCGCCTCGGCCACCGCCGGATGGAGGTAGAGCGCCTCCTCGATCATCCGGGGATAGACGTTGTAGCCGCCGCAGAGAATCACGTCCTTGATGCGGTCCACGAGGAACAGGTAGCCGTCCTCGTCGAGATAACCGACATCGCCGGTGCGCAGCGCCCCGTCCACGAAGACGGCGGTGGTTTCGTCCGGGCGATTCCAGTAGCCGGCCATCACCTGCGGACCGCGCACGCACACCTCGCCTTTCTGGCCCACCGGCATCATGCGGGCTGAATCGGCGAGGTCGCGAATCTCGATCACCGTCTCGGGCAGAGCGGTGCCCACCGAGCCGTCCTTGACGAGACCGAGCGGCGGATTGGCGCTCACCACCGGCGAGCTTTCGGAGAGGCCGTAGCCTTCCACCAGCGGGCAGCCGGTGAGTTCCTGGAATCGCGTGCGCACATCGAGCGGCAGCGGCGCGCCGCCGGAGATGGAGAGCGTGAGGGAGGAGAGGTCGCGCTTCTCGATGTCCCTCACATTGTTGATGGCGGCATAGATGGTCGGCACGCCGGGGAACATGGTGGGCTTCTCGCGCTCGATGTCGTCGAGCAGCGACATGAGGTTGAAGCGCGGCACCAGGATGATCTCGGCGCCGAGGCAGATCGGGATCAGCATCACCGTCTGCATGGCGAAGACGTGGAACAGGGGCAGCACGCCCAGCACCCTTTTCACCCCGATCCGCTCGCACTCCGCATGCTGGACCAGCTGGCGGGCATTGGCCGAGACGTTGGCGTGGGTGAGCATGGCGCCCTTGGGCACGCCCGTGGTGCCGCCGGTATATTGCAGCACCGCGAGGTCTTTGGCCGGGTCCACCTTCACCGGTTCGGGGCGGTCGCCGTGCTTGAGGAGGGAAGCGTAGTCCACATGCATCCCGTCGCCGGTGCTGTAGACCGCCTTCTCCTTGCGCTTGAACAGGTTGAAGAGCAGTCCCTTGGGAAACGGCAAGATGCCGGACATGGGGCAGACGACGATGGATTTCAGCCCCGCCTCATGGGCCACCGCGAGGACACGGGAGTGGATCAGCTTGAGGTCGGGGACCACCATGATGGTCGTGCCGGAATCGCGGATCTGGTGCCTCAGCTCGCGCTCCACATAGAGCGGGCTGAAGTTCACCACCGTGCCGCCGGCCTTCATCACCGCGAAGAAGAAAATGACGGAATAGGGCGTGTTGGGCAGGCACAGGCCCACATGGGTGCCCTTGCGCACGCCCATGGCCTGAAGCCCCGCCGCCACCTTGTCCACCGTGGCGCCGACCTCGGCATAGGTCCACTTGCGGCCGAGGAAGCTCAGGGCCGGCTTCGCGCCATGCGCCGCGACGCTGCCTTCCAGAAGCTCGGGCACGGGCGAGATGGCGATGGCCGCCGCATCGGTGCGATGGAGCATGATGTCCCTCCTGCGCCGGCGCTCTTCTGTTTTCTTGGGCAAGCCGGCGGCGTCATCTCCGACGTTGGATCAGCAACGCCGTGATTCAAGAATGCTGGCGCGCGATTGCGCCAGAAAGGCGGTTTGTGCCGGATCGACTGAAGCGATCCCCGGCGGCGCGAACGCCGCCGGGGATCGCGCAAGGCCCTACTTGGTGATGAGGGCCGCCGCCTGCGGCGCGTCGAACTTGTAGCGCAGGCCTACCGAGACGATGTCCACGTAGCCGTTGCTCACCTGGCCGACCAGCGTTCCGCGCAGGGCGTTGGCCGGATCGGCCGGCGTAAGCATGATCGGGCTCGTCTCGCCGAAGATGTGGGTGTAGGCGAAGTCCGCCGAGAACTGCGACGTGAAGTTGTAGGTCAAGCCGCCCGAGAGCCAGAAACGGTTGGTGTCAGGCAGGCGCGGAGAGCGGGTGGCATCGGGCACGGGCGTCAGCTCGTAGCCAATGCCGGCGCGCAGGGCGAGCTTGGGGTCCCACTGATACTCGACGCCGCCGGAGAAGAACCAGCCGTCGTTCCACTGGAGGTCGAGCGTGCTGACCGGCAGGCCGAAGGCCTTCACCGTCAGCTCCTGGACCGTCGACCAATTGGTCCACTCCACCGTGCCGAGCACAGTCCATTGGGCATTGAGCTTGGAGCGGAACGAGGCGGTGATCTGATCGGGCAGCGTCAGGCCGGCCGTCGCATTGACGCTCTTGACGGGGACGATATTGGCGACGGACACGTCCAGCATGCCGTTGAGGGTCTGCGAGATCTGCGACTTGTAGCCGATGCCAAGCGTGGTTCCGGGCGCCAGCGTGAACAGCACGCCGAGATTGATGCCGTAGCCGATATCGTCGCCGTTGACCTGGGCATAGAGATTGTTGGACGGCGGCGCGAAGCCCGCGAACTGCGCGTTGGTGAGCTTGGCGTTGATGTAATTGATGTTGAGGCCACCGCCGATGGTCATCCAGTCGGTGAGCTTGTAGGCCACCGAGAGCTGGGCGTTCATGTCGAAGATGCTGCTGGTGCAGCCGTAATACCGGCCGGACCAGCTGCACGGCGCGTCGGTGACGAGGCCGAAGGGCGAGGTCAATCCGAAGCCGATCGCCCACTTGTCCCAGGCATAGGTGGCGAAGAAGGTCGGCAGCGTGCCGTTGTCCACGATATCGCTGACGCCGGCATTCCCGAGGCTGGCGCCGGTGATGGGCGCAGTCGCCGAAAACACGTCAATGGAGGCGTGCGGCGCAATATAGGTGACATTGCCTTCCACGTTCAGCCCCGGATTGAAGCTGATGGCCGCGGGGTTCCAGGTCATGGCGGCGAGGCCGTCGCCGCCGGCCGCCGTGCCGGCGAAGGATGTGCCCTGATAGTAGGAGCTCTGCTCGCGCAGCCCGAATCCGCCGGCATGGGCGGCGCCGTTCGCCAAGACGGCGGGAATCGCAACGGCGGAAATGGCAAGCACCGGAGCCACGCGGCGTGGCCAATCGCGATTGGCCCTGGCCCACTTGTGCATCGTCATGAAGACCCCCTCCTAGGCTGAATTCCTCCGGGCCCGGCACGCTGCGGTGCACTATACGTTTTATCGGTGCCCTATACGTCACCCAGCATGCCGCTCGCGAATGATCCGTCAACCGGCTTCCTGCAGCGTAGTGGGCCAAGACGCTGGGGAAATCGGCAAGCGTTGCGCCGATGCAACAGTGGCGAAACGGAAGCGCTGCTGTCCAGAAAACTCGCCGGCCGCGGGGACCCTATCCACCGGCTTGTGGCGCGCCCTGGCTCCACCGCTTGTGAAGACGCCACCACCGCGTCATCTGCCAAACGGGTCTTGCGGAGAAGGTCAAAGCATGTATCTTCGGGGCGACTGGGTGACGTATAGGTGAACCGGTGGCATCCTCTGGCAAACGTGGCGGCGCGTCCGCTTTGACCGACACGTTCTTCACCGTCACGCAGCTGGCGCGGGACCTCTCGGTCACGCCGCGCACCATCCGATTCTACGAGGACAAGGGGCTCATCACCCCGCGTCGCGCCGGCACCATGCGCGTCTACACCAAGCGCGACCGCGCCCGCATGGCGCTGATCCTGCGCGGCAAGCGCCTCGGCTTCTCGCTGCGCGAGATCAAGGACTATCTCGACCTCTACGACCTCGACCCGAGCCAGAGCGAGCAGATTCGCCTGCTGCTGAAGCAGGTCCAGGACCGCCTCGAGATGCTGGAGGACCAGCGCCTCGCCCTCGAGGAAACCATTATCGAGCTGAAGGACATCGAGGAGCAGGCCATGGCTGCCCTCGCCAGCGAGACCGGCGACCAGAAGGCCGCCGGCTAGGCCGACGCCGGCCGGCCCACGGGGCCGGGTCGAGCGCAGGCCATTCCGAGTTTTTCGTGGGGCTTTCCCGGGCGGATTTTTCATTCGCGTGGATCGCCCCATCACGCCCCAACCGCCGCACCAAGCGGTGGCGCAAATGATCGAAACCCGCCGCTCAAAAAGTGGCGGCCGACAACAATGGACAGGCAGGAGATCCCAATGAACGCGCCGATGCGCAACGTCGTGATTGCAGGCTATGCCCGCTCGCCCTTCACCCTCGCCAGGAAGGGTGATCTGGCGCGCGTGCGCCCGGATGATCTCGCGGCCCAGGTGGTGGCCGATCTCGTGGCCCGCACCGGCGTGAAGGTGGAGGACATCGAGGACCTGATCGTAGGCTGCGCCTTCCCCGAGGCCGAGCAGGGCTTCAACGTCGCCCGCCTCATCGGCATGATCGCGGGGCTCCCGGAGAGCGTCGCCGGCGTCACGCTGAACCGCTTCTGCGGCTCCTCCATGCAATCGGTCCACAACGCGGCTGGGCAGATCCAGCTCGGCGCGGGCGAGGTGTTCATCTGCGCCGGCATCGAGAGCATGAGCCGCGTGCCCATGACCGGCTTCAACCCCATGCCCAATCCCGCGCTCTACAAGTCCATGCCCCAGGCCTACATGGGCATGGGCGAGACCGCCGAGAACGTCGCGGCCAAGTGGCAGATCACCCGCGCCGACCAGGACGCCTTCGCCCTCAAGAGCCACCAGAAGGCGACGAAGGCCGAGGCGGAAGGCCGCTTCAAGGACGAGATCGTCGCCATCAAGGCCAACGGCAAGGTCAACAAGACCGTGGATCAGGACGGCTGCATCCGCCGCGACGCGACGGCCGAGGCCCTCGCCGCCCTCAAGCCCTCCTTCGACGAGCATGGCACGGTGACGGCTGGCACCGCCTCTCCCCTCACCGACGGCGCCTCCGCCGTGCTGGTGTGCACCGAGGACTACGCGCTGAAGAACGGCCTTACCCCCCTCGCCCGCATCCGCAGCGTGGCGGTGGCCGGTTGCGCGCCGGAGATCATGGGCATCGGTCCCGTCGCCGCGACCAAGAAGGCGCTGGCCCGCGCCGGCATCGACGTGTCCGAGATCGAGGTGGTGGAGCTGAACGAGGCGTTTGCCTCCCAGGCCCTCGCCTGCCAGCGGGAGCTCGGCATCAAGGACGAGGTGCTGAACCTCGACGGCGGCGCCATCGCGCTGGGCCATCCCCTCGGCGCCACCGGCGCGCGCATCGTCGGCAAGGCGGCCTCGCTCCTGAAGCGGGAAGGCGCCAAATATGCCCTCGCCACCCAGTGCATCGGCGGCGGACAGGGCATCGCCACCATCCTCGAGCGCGTCTGAGGAGGGCAGGATGTCCTTTGAAATCAAAAAGGTCGCCGTCATCGGCGCCGGCGTCATGGGTGCCGGCATCGCCGCCCATGTGGCCAATGCGGGCGTGGAAGTGCTGCTCCTCGACATTGTTCCCGAGGGGGCGGCCAACCGCAACGTCGTCGCCGAAAAGGCGGTGGAGAAGCTGCTGAAGGCCGATCCCGCGCCCTTCATGTCCAAGGCCGCGGCGAAGCTGGTGAAGCCGGGCAACATCGAGGACAACCTCGCCGACATCGCCGATTGCGACCTCATCATCGAGGCCATCATCGAGCGGCTCGACCTCAAGCAGGCGCTCTACGCGAAGATCGAGGCGGCGCGCCGGCCCGGCTCGGCGGTGTCGTCCAACACCTCGACCATTCCGCTGGCGGACCTCACGGCGGGGCTGCCCGAGAGCTTCCGCCGCGACTTCCTCATCACCCATTTCTTCAATCCGCCCCGCTACATGCGGCTGCTGGAGATCGTCTCCGGGCCGGAGACGAATGCGGACACGGTGGCCGCCGTCGCCCGCTTCGCCGACGTGAAGCTCGGCAAGACGGTGGTGATGTGCAAGGACACCCCCGGCTTCATCGCCAACCGGCTCGGCACCTACTGGCTGCAGCTGGCGGTGGGCGAGGCCTTCGCGCTGGGCATGAAGGTCGAGGATGCGGACGCGGTGATGGGCCGGCCCTTCGGCTTCCCCAAGACCGGCGTGTTCGGCCTCATCGACCTCGTCGGCCTCGATTTGATGCCCCACGTCCAGGGTTCGCTGAAGCGCGCGCTTCCGGCCGCGGACCCTTTCCACGCTACGCTGCGCGACGAGCCGCTGATCGAGAAGATGATCTCGACCGGCTACACCGGCCGCAAGGGCAAGGGCGGCTTCTATCGCCTCAACCGCGAGGGCGGGCAGAAGCTGAAGGAGGCCATCGACCTCTCCACCGGCGCCTATCGTCCGCAGGCGAAGGCCCAGGTGGCGGAGCTGGAGGACGGCGGCGGCCGGGATCTCTTCGCCCTCCTCTCCGCCCCCGGCGAAGGCGGGCGCTATGCCCGCGCGGTGATGGTGCGCACCCTCGCCTATGCCGCGCGCCTCGTGCCCGAGGCGGCCGATGACATCGTCGCCATCGATGATGCCATGCGCTTGGGATATAATTGGAAATCCGGCCCGTTCGAGCTGATCGACAAGATCGGCGCGGCCCGCCTGATCGAGCTGTTGAAGGCGGACGGGGAAGAGGTGCCGCCGCTGCTGGCGCTTGCCGCCGACAAACCCTTCTACCGGGTGGAAAACGGCCAACGTCAATACCTTACGCTGGATGGCACCTATCACGACATCGTCCGCCCCGAGGGCGTGCTGCTGCTCGCTGACATCAAGCTGAAGTCCCAGCCGCTGGCCAAGAACGGCTCGGCCGCCCTGTGGGATATCGGCGACGGCGTCGTGTGCCTGGAATTCACCTCCAAGAGCAATTCGCTGGACGAGGGCATCATCACGATGCTCGCCAAGGCGCTGAAGCTGGTGAAGGACAAGTACAAGGCGCTCGTCATCTATAACGAGGGCTCGAACTTCTCCGTCGGCGCCAATCTCGGCCTCGCCCTGTTTGCCTGTAACATCGGTGCCTTCGGCGAAGTCGAGAAGCTGGTAGCCACGGGGCAGAAGACCTATCAGGACGTGAAGTACGCGCCCTTTCCCGTGGTCGCCGCGCCGTCCGGCCTGGCACTCGGCGGCGGGTGCGAGATTCTGCTGCATGTCGGTGCGGTTCAGGCCCATGCCGAGAGCTATATCGGGCTTGTCGAATGCGGAGTCGGGGTGCTGCCGGCCTGGGGTGGCTGCACCGCCATGCTGGAGCGCTGGGCGGCCGATCCGAAATTCCCGAAGGGGCCCATGCCGGCCCCCTCGAAGGTGTTCGAGACCGTCTCCACCGCCACCGTCGCCAAGTCCGCCGCCGAGGCGAAGGAGCTGAAGTTCCTGCGCGAGGGCGACGGCATCACCATGAACCGCGACCGGCTCCTTGCTGATGCCAAGGCCAAGGCCTTGGCGATGGTGGAAGGATACGCGCCGCCCAAGCCCGTGGAGTTCTTCCTGCCCGGTCCCTCCGGCAAGGCGGCCATGGACATGGCGGTGGAAGGTTTCGCCAAGAAGGGCCTCGCGACCCGGCACGACAAGGTGGTGTCCGCTGCCCTCGCCGAGGTGCTCACCGGCGGCGACGCGGACCACATCGCCCCGGTCCCGGCCGCGCGGGTGCTGGAGCTGGAGCGGGAAGGCTTCATGAAGCTCATCCGCACCACCGCCACGCTGGACCGCATCGAACACGTGCTCGAAACCGGCCGGCCGCTCAGAAACTGAGGGGCGCCGCGGCCTAACCGAAGATCAAGCCGTCATGGCCGGGCTTGTCCCGGCCATCCACATGGAGAGGCAGGGCGCCACGTTCCGCAGGGAGCGCAAACGGCCCGACGTGGATGCCCGGGACAAGCCCGGGCATGACGGCACCAAGGGAATCAGACGCCCCCTCCCCCACGAGGGACGGAGGCGAGCCAAAAACGGGAGCCAACGCCATGCAGGTCTATACCCCCCCGCTGCGCGACATGCGCTTCGTCCTCCACGAGCTGCACGGCAGCGAGGAGCTGAGCAAGCTCAAGGGACTGGAGGAGCTTTCGCCCGACCTCATCGATGCGGTGCTGGAAGAGGCGGGCAAGTTCGTCACTGAAGTGCTCGCGCCGCTCAACCAGTCTGGCGACCTTGAGGGCTGCACCTATGAGAATGGCGTGGTGCGCACGCCCAAGGGCTTCAAGGAAGCCTACACCGCCTTCCGCGAGGGCGGCTGGAATGGCATCGCCTGCGATCCGAAGTATGGTGGCCAGGGCCTGCCGGCGAGCGTGAACAAGCTGGTGGAGGAGATGCTCTGCTCGGGCAACCTCGCCTTCGGCATCTGCCCCGGCCTCACCCACGGCGCCTATCAGGCGCTGAAGGCCTATGCCTCCGAGGAGCTGAAGGACCGCTTCCTGCCCAAGATGGTGGATGGCGTGTGGTCCGGCTCCATGTGCCTCACCGAGCCCCAGTGCGGCACCGACCTCGGCCTCGTGCGCACCAAGGCCGAACCGCAGGCGGACGGCTCCTACAAGATCACCGGCAACAAGATCTTCATTTCCGCCGGCGAGCAGGACATGACGGAGAACATCGTCCACCTCGTGCTCGCCCGCCTGCCGGACGCGCCCAAGGGAATCAAGGGCATCTCCCTGTTCCTGGTGCCGAAGTTCCTGCCGAAGGAGGATGGCTCCGTCGGCCCGCGCAACGGCGTGCTGTGCACCGGCATCGAGCACAAGATGGGCATCCACGGCTCGTCCACCTGCCAGATGTCGTTCGACGAGGCCACCGGGTGGATCGTCGGCGAGCCCCACAAGGGCATGCGCGCCATGTTCGCCATGATGAATTCGGAGCGTCTCTCCGTGGGCACGCAGGGCCTCGGCCTCGGCGAAGCCGCCTATCAGGCCGCCGTCGTCTACGCCAAGGAGCGCCTGCAGGGCCGCGCACTCTCCGGCGCCAAGCATCCGGACAAGCCGGCCGACCCCATCATCGTGCATCCCGACGTGCGCCGCACGCTGATGACCATGCGCGCCTACAACGAAGGCTGCCGGGCCCTCGCCGGCTGGGTCGCCCGCGCGCTGGACCTGATGGAGCGGGCCGAGGACCCGGAGGAGCGCAAGCGCGCCGAGGACTTCACGGCGCTGATGACGCCCATCGTGAAGGCGCTGTTCACCGACCTCGGCTTCGAGGCCACCTCCATGGGCATGCAGGTCTATGGCGGCCACGGCTACATCCGCGACCATGGCATGGAGCAATATGTGCGCGATGCCCGCATCGCCATGATCTACGAGGGCACCAACGGCGTGCAGGCGCTGGACCTCGTGGGCCGCAAGCTGCCGGCGCACATGGGCCGTTATTTGCGCTCCTTCTTCCATCCCGTGCTGAACTACATGGATGCGAAGCTGGACGACGAGAATCTCGGCCCGCTGATTACCCCCCTCTCCAAGGCCTTCGGCGCGCTCCAGCTCGCCACCGCCCACATCGCCGAGAAGGGCCTGAAGGACCCGGAGGAGGCCGGCGCCGCCGCCACCGAATATCTGCGGCTGTTCGGCCTCGTGGCGCTGGGCTACATGTGGGTGCGCATGGCGGAAGTGGCCTATGAGAAGCGCGTCTCCAACCCGGACGACGCCGCCTTCTACGATGCCAAGATCGTCACCGCGCGCTTCTTCATGGAGAAGCTGCTGCCGGACGTGGCGGCCCTGTGGGGTTCCATCAAGGCCGGCAAAGGCGCCATGATGGCGCTGGACGAGGCGATGTTCTGAGTGTCGCGCCTCTTCGGTGGAGTCACCGTCATGGCCGGGCTTGTCCCGGCCATCCACGTGGCGAGGCCGGGGACTGCCTGCGGGTTTGGGCTCCAGCGGCTCGACGTGGATGCCCGGAACCCGCATGTTTGCGGGTTCCGCTCTTGGGGACGGAAATCGGCAACAGCCGACTTCCGGCACAAGGCCGGGCATGACGGCGGCAAGAGTCCGCAATAATATTTACAAGGATCACCGATGGCCGATCTCTCCTCCCTCGTCGAAGCCATACGCGACCGCGCCGAAGCCCTCTCCGAGCTGGGCTACAAGGTGCGCTTCGACCTCAGCGATACCGGCGAGGCCATCCTGCTCGATGCCACCGGCGGCAGTGTCGAGGTGGGCGAGGGCACGGGTGAGGCGGATGCGGTGCTGAAGCTCTCCACCGACACGCTGGACAAGCTCATCACCGGTCGCATCGGCCCGATGATGGCCTTTTCCACCGGCCGCCTGAAGGTGGAAGGCTCCCAGGGCGTCGCCCTGAAGCTCGCCGGCCTGCTCGACAAGGACTGAGCCGGGCCCGGCGGCCCACAGCCTTTTCTCCCGTCAGTCGTTCGCCGTCGCGGTGGTCGCCCCACCGGCGGCGAGTGCCTGCATCAGCGTCTGGCGCAACGCCTTGTCCTCGGCGGCATGGCGCGCGCCGGTGACGGAGAGGTGGTCCCCGTCCACATAGAAGAAGCGCGTGCCCTCCCCGGCCGTGCAGCGGTCGTCCCGGCAGAAGATGTCCGCCATGCGGAAGGCCGCGACGCCGGGATGCCGGCTGGCCGTGGCCGCGAGGACGTCGTTGCCGAAGCCGACGATGTCCAGCGCGCTCGCGCGCGGCTGGCTCATGCAGGCCTCAGTGCCGCCCGTCCCGTTGAACTCGCGCGTCGCGACACATCCGGCAGGGGCGGGCTTATATTCCGGCGACTGGCCCAGCACGATCACCTGCGGGCCGATCTGGCGCAGCTCGGCGACGGTGCGCTCCACCATGTGGGCGAACACCTGCTTGCTGGTGGCCCGGTCGCGCGTCATGCCGCCCGGAATCTCGCTGCTGACGAGGGAGAAGCCCGCGTTCGACCGCGTCGTCCAGATCGACCAGCGCCCCACCAGCACCACCACCTTGGGCTTGACGCGGCGGATCTCATCCATCACGGCGGCGACGTAACTGGCGCAGACGTTGCCGTTGTTGTGCTCCTGCCGGGCGACGCCGCCCACGAGCGGCGGGCACCCCGCCATGGTCTGGAGCCGCGCCGTCAGACCCATTTTTTCCACGACTTCCGCGAGGCCGAGGAAGGTCGCGCCCGCATGGGAATCGCCCCACACCAGCACGTCGTAGCTGCCCTTGGCCGCGCCAGGCCCTGTCGCGCACAAGGCGATGGGCTGCATCTGGTCGGGGGTCCAGAAGCGCGCGTTGTTGTTGCACCGGCGCTGGAAGGCGCTGCGGTCGTCGGCCGCCGCCTCGGCCGCCGCGCCGAGCGGCGAGATGGGGAATACCCCCCGGCCGACCTTCTGGAGCGCCAGGGCGACACCCACCGTGAGCAGGATGGCGCAGGCCCCGGCGCCGATGCGCATCAGCCGTCTCCCGCCCAGCGCGCTGCCGCGCCGCAGCGGCGCCTCCACATATTTCAGCGACAGGCCGGAGATGACGCCGGCCACCAGGATGACGATGCCGGATTCGATATAGGTGGTGTGCCGCCCCTTCCAGATGGCGATGAGCACCAGCATGGGCCAGTGCCACAGATAGAGCGCGTAGGAGATGCGGCCCACATAGACCATGCCCTTCAGGCTGAGCACGCGGGCGACGACGCCGTTCGGCGCGAAGCCGCCGGACATGATGATCGCCACCGCGCCCAGCACGGGCGGCAGGGCCCACAGGCCGGGGAAGACGGTTTCCTTGCCGAAGGCGAACACCGGGACGACGATGGCGAGCGCCCCGGCGATGCCGAGCCATGAGGCGGCCTTTTCCGGCAGGCGCGGCAGCGTGACCATGGCGAGGAGCGATCCCGCCAGCAGCTCCCACGCCCGGCTCTGCAGCAGGAAGAAGGCGGCCGACTGCTCGGTCTCCACGATGCTCTCGGCATAGGCGAGCGAAGCGAGAGCGATGAGGGCGAGCACGCCGACCGCGAGCCTGCGCCCGCCCAGCTTCATCAGCACGAACAGGACGAGCGGGAAGAAGATGTAGAACTGCTCCTCCACCGCCAGCGACCACAGGTGCAGCAGTGGCACCTCGTCGGCTGCGGGGCCGAAATAGTTGAGCAGGCTCTCGAAATGGATGTTGGCGAAGAACAGGGCCGAGGGCACCAGCGTGCCCACATAGCCCTGCATCTGCCGCGGCATCAGGATGAGCGCGGCGAACAGCGTCGTCACCGCCATCATCAGGAACAGCGCGGGGAAGATGCGGCGGATGCGGCGGTCGTAGAAATCCACCAGCGAATAGGTGCCCGCCGTCATCTCCTGATGGAGGATGGACGTGATGAGAAAGCCGGAGATGACGAAGAAGACGTCGACGCCGATATAGCCCCCGGTAAAGGGCGGAATGCGTGCATGGAACAGAACCACGCTGCCGACGGCGATGGCCCGAAGGCCGTCGATGTCGGACCGGTAGGCCAGACTCATCCTGGTGTCCTTGATCGGCGCGCCCGACGCGCACGCCCCCGCGGGGACCGCTTACCGACAAAATCCGGCTGGGGCAAATCGCGCGGAAGCCCGCCGCGCCGCCCGTCCGGGGCTGACGCAACGTTCGCCGCCGCTCCGCGCGGCCACGCTCCAGCTCACGAAAAGCGAAGCCGCAGGGGGTAGGCAGCAACCGGCGGGACGGCCGCTCGCCCCGGTCAGTCCTTGACCGTCGCCGGGGCCAGCGCGGCGCTGGTGTTGCCGCCCTCGCCCAGCGCCCTGAGCAGGGCCGCGCGCAGCGCCGGGTCCTGGCTCATGTGGTGGGCGCCGGTGGCCGAGAGGTGGTCGGCGTCCACATAGAAGAACTTCTCGCCGTCGCCGGCACGGCAGGTCCCGTCGCGGCAGAACACGTCCGACAGCAGGAAGGTGGTGGTGCCGGGGAAGCTCGTCGCCGCCTTGGCGATCATCTCGTTGCCGATGCCGAGCACCTTGTCCGCCGCCGCGCTCGGCAACTCGAGGCAGTTGCCGAGCTTGCTGCGATTGTAGAACTCCTTCTCGGCGACGCAGCGGCCGGGGGAGCGGCCGAATTCCGGCGTCTGCCCCACCAGCACCACGTGGATGCCGAGGTCGGAAAGCTCCTTCAGGGTGCGGTCCAGCATGTGGGCGAACACCTTCTGGCTCACCTCGCGCGATCGCACGCCGCCGCCCGGCACCTCGTCGGAGGTGAGGGTGAAGGCGGGGCCGGCCTTGCTGGTCCACATGGCCCAGCGGCCCACCAGCACGGCGACCTTGGGCTTGATGCGGCGGATTTCCTGAAGCACCTCGGCGTTGAAGGCGGTGCAGGTCCAGCTCGGCATGTCGTCGCGATGGGCCTGTCCGCCGATCAGGGGCGGGCAGCCGGCCATGGTCTGAAGTCGGGCCGTGTGGCCGAGGGTGGCCACCTGCTCGGCGATGCCGATGAAGGAGGCGCCGGCGTGGGAATCGCCCCACACCACCACGTCATATTCGCCCTTGGCCGCGCCCGGCCCCACCGAGCAGGCCGAGGCCGGGTTCAGCGCGGCGGCGCTGAAGCCCTTGGGCGAGTTGTTGCAGGAGCGGCTGAAGGGGCTCCTGTCCTCCATGGCCGCCTCGGCGCGCGCGCCCAGAGGGGAGATGGGGTAGAAGCCGCCGCCCAGCCGCTCGAACAGCACGCCCACGGCCAGCGTCATGGCCATGGCCATGATGCCCGCCGCGAAGCGGCCCCGGCGCTTGCCGCCCAGCGAGCCGGCGTGGCGCAGCGGCGTCTCCACGTATTTCAGCGACAGCGAGGCAAAGATGAAGGCGATGATGAGCATACCGCCGGCTTCGAAATAGGTCAGCGCGCGACCCATATAGGTCTTGCCGAACACCAGCAGCGGCCAGTGCCAGAGATAGAGCGCATAGGAGATGCGCCCGACATAGACCACCTTCGGACGGCTGAGCAGGAAGTTGGCGTAGCCGGCGGGGTTGATGGTGCCGGCATAGATCACCGCCGCCGTGCCGAACACGATGGGCGCGGCGGAGAGGCCCGGGAAGGTCATGTCGTGGCTGTAGGCGAAGACCGGGACCACGATGGAAAGGAGCCCCGCCACGCCGATCCAGTTCGCCGTCTTCTCCGACACCTTCGGCATGTGCACCAGCGCGAGCAGCGCGCCGACCAGCAGTTCCCAGGCGCGGCTCTGCAGCAGGAAGAAGGAGGCGGTGGGCTGGGTGCGCGCGCTCAACTCGGCATAGACACCGGAGACGATGGCGATGATGAGGAAGCCGAGGATCGCCATCCGCCGCGGGCCGAGCGCAATCCGCCCGCCGGTCTTGAGGAAGGCGAACATGAGCAGCGGGAAGAAGATGTAATACTGCTCCTCCACCGCCAGCGACCACAGATGGAGCAGCGGCGTCTCGTCGGCCTGGGGGCCGAAATAGTTCATCAGGCCCTGGAAGTGGATGTTGGCGTAGAACAGGGCTGAGGGAACGATGGATTGCGCGAACAGCACCATCTGCCGCGGCATCAGCAGGAAAGCAGCAATGAAGGTCGTCACCGGCAGCACGACGAACAGCGCCGGGAAGATGCGCCGGATGCGGCGGTCATAGAAATCGACGAGCGAGAACTCGCCCTTCATCATGTCATTATAGAGAATTGAGGTAATCAGGTAGCCGGACAGGACGAAGAAGATATCGACGCCGATGAAGCCGCCGCGAAACGGGGGAATGTGGGCGTGAAACAGCAGCGCCACCACGACCGCGACGGCGCGCAAGCCATCGATATCCGGCCGATACTTCAGATTCATGCCCGCCCCCGGATCATGGCGCGCGGCCGCCCGCGCGCAAACCTCGCCTCAGGCGGGATAACAAAGCGGCGACGTTGGGGCAATTCCTCGCAAGGCGAGGAATGGTCACGGTTCCTTAATCATTTTGTCATGGGGCGCAGGTGCAACACCCGGAGGTAGCACCTACAGGCATACTCGTGGTGGTCGCAGAAGCCCCCCTACTCCGCCGCCATCCGCTCCGGCGGCACGGGATGCGCGGGAGGGGCCTTCTCCTCGTGCCGGCCGGAAACGGCGTGGTGCACGATGGCGTCCAGCCGGTCGAGATAGAGATAGACCACCGGCGTGATGAAAAGCGTGAGCAGCTGCGACACCAGAAGGCCGCCCACCACCGCGACACCCAAAGGCTGGCGCAGCTCGGAGCCGGCGCCCGCGCCGAGCGCGATGGGCAGCACGCCGAAGATGGCGGCGAGCGTGGTCATCATGATGGGCCGGAACCGCAGCAGCGCCGCCTCGCGGATGGCGTCCTGCGCCGCCGCCCCGGCGCGCCGACGTTCCAGCGCCACGTCGATCATCATGATGGCGTTCTTCTTCACGATGCCCACCAGCATGATGATGCCGATGATGGCGATCACCGACAGCTCCATGCCTGCCGCCATCAGGGTCAGGAGCGCGCCGATGCCGGCGGAGGGCAGGCCCGAGAGGATGGTGATGGGGTGGATGAAGCTCTCATAGAGCACGCCCAGCACGATGTAGATCACCACCACGGCGGCCAGGATCAGCAGCGGCTGATTGGAGAGCGAATCCTGGAACACCTGCGCGGTGCCCTGGAAGCCGGTGATGACACTGTCCGGCACCCGCGCCTCGGCGGCCGCCGCATTGATCTCCTCCACCGCCTGCCCCAGCGAGGTGCCCGGCGCGAGGTTGAAGGAGATGGTGACGGACGGCTGCTGCTGCTGGTGCTGCACCGAGAGCGGGCCCACCGTGCGCTTGATGTTCGCCACCGTCTCCAGCGGCACCACATTGCCGGAAGTGGTGCGCAGATAGACGCGGCCGAGGTCGCTCGGGTCCCGCTGGAATATAGGCTGCACCTCGGCGATGATCGCGAACTGGTTGGTGGGCGTGTACAGCGTCGCGATCTGGCGGGTGCCGAACTGGGTGTAGAGCGCATCCCGCAGCTGCTGCTCGGTGATGCCGAGGGCCGCCGCCTTGTCCTTGTCCAGATCGATGGTGAGCTGGGGATTGGTGATCTGGAGGTCGGAAGTCACGTCGCGCAGGCCGGGAAGCTGCGCGAGGCGCTGCTCCATCTGCTGGGCAAAGGTGTAGAGCGTCTCGGTATCCGGGCTCTGCAGCGTGTACTGGTACTGGCTCTTGGAGGCGACACCGCCCACGTTGATGTTCTGCACCGGCTGGAAGAAGACGTTGACGCCGGGCACCTGCGCGACGCGCTTCCTCAGGCTCTGGATCACGTCATTGGCCGAGCCCACGCGCTCGCCCGGCCCGCTGCCCTTGGGCTTCAGGGCGATGAACAGGCGGCCGGTATTGGTGGTGCGGCTGCTGCCGGTGGCGCCGGCGGTGGAGACGATATAGTCCACGGCAGGATCGGCGCGCACCACGTCCGCCACCTGCTTCTGGCGCTCAACCATGGCGGCGAAGGAGCTGTCGGTGGCCGCTTCAACCGTGCCGGTGATGAAGCCGTTGTCCTCCTGCGGGAAGAAGCCCTTGGGGATGACGATGTAGAGATAGACCGACAGGCCGATGGTGGCGAACGTCACCACCAGCATGAAGGGCTTGTGCCGCAGCACGAAATCGAGGCTCACCCGATAGGCGTTCAGCCAGCTGTCGAACATCCGCTCGGTAACGCGAAAGAACCAGCCGGGCTTCTTCGTGTGGTCCACCGGCTTCATCACGCGGGCGCACAGCATGGGCGTGAGCGTGAGGGAGACGAAGCCGGAGACGAGGATGGCCACCGAAATGGTCACCGCGAACTCGCGGAACACCCGGCCCACCACGCCGCCCATGAACAGCACGGGGATGAACACCGCCACCAGCGACAGCGTCATGGAGATGATGGTGAAACCGATCTCGCGCGAGCCGCGCAGGGCGGCGCGGAACGGGCTCTCCCCCGCCTCCACGTGGCGATAGATGTTCTCCAGCACGACGATGGCGTCGTCCACCACGAAGCCGACGCACAGGGTGAGCGCCAGCAGCGTCATGTTGTTGATGGAATAGCCGAAGCCCCACATGGCCGCGAAGGTGGCGATGATGGACAAAGGCAGTGCCAGCGAGGGGATGATCGTCGCGCGCACATTTCGCAGGAACAGGAAGATCACCAGCACCACGAGGACGATGGCCTCGAACAGGGTCTTCTGCACATCCGCCACCGCATCGCGGACGGAGACGGAACGGTCGTTCAGCACCTCGATGCCCACCGAGCCGGGTAGCTGGGCGCGGAACTGGGGCAGGCGGTCGCGCACCTCATTCACCACCTGCACGGTGTTGGCGTCAGGCTGGCGGACCACGGCCAGCACCACCGAGCGGCGATCGTTAAACCAGCTGGCGACGCGCTCGTTCTCCACGCCGTCCGAGACGACGGCGATCTCTTCGAGCCGCACCACCGAGCCATCGCGCGCCTTCACCACCACCCGGCGGAACTGGGAGGCGTCCGCCTTGGGCGTGCCCATGTCGATGGTCTGCGCCTGCTTGGGCCCGGATACGATGCCGAGCGGGGTGTTGGAGGCCGCCGCCTCCACGGAGCGCTGGATGTCATCCGGAGAGATGTTGCGCGCGCCGGCGGCGGCGGGATCGACGCGGATGCGCACCGCATATTTCTGCGAGCCGTAGATCTGCACCTGCGCCACGCCGGGCAACTGGGAGATCTGCTGGCCGATCAGCGTGTCGGCATATTCGTTCACCGCCGACAGCGGCAGGGTGTCCGAGGAGATGGCGAGCAGGATCACCGGCGCGTCGGCCGGGTTCACCTTCCGGAAGCTCGGCGGAGTGGTCATCTCGTCGGGCAGCTGGCGCTGGGCGACGGAGAGGGCGGACTGCACGTCGAGGGCCGCCGCGTCGATGCTGCGGTTCAGGTCGAACTGCACCGTGATGGAGGTGGAGCCCTGGGTGGACGATGAGGTGAGCGAGGAGATGCCGGCGATGGTTGCGAGCTGGCGCTCGATGGGCGTCGCCACCGAGGTGGACATGGTCTCCGGGCTCGCACCCGGCAGGCTGGCGGAGATGTTGATGGTGGGGAAGTCCACCCGCGGCAGCGCCGCGACGGGAAGCTGGCGATAGGCGAACAGGCCCGCCACCACGAGCGACAGCATCAGGAGCGTCGTCATCACCGGGCGGCGGATGCACAGTTCGGAGAACATGGGCTCAGCTCCCGGTGGCGGGTGCGGCGGCGCGGGTGCGCACGTTCACGCGGCCGCCCTCGCGCAGGGAGAGCTGACCGTCCGTCACCACCGTCTCGCCGCCATCGAGCCCCTTCGCAATGACGGTGCGCCCGTCCACCGTGCGCGCGACGGTGACAGGCCGCACATGGGCGATGCCATCGTCCACGATGAAGACGAACGGGCCGTCCTGCCCGTTCTGCACCGCCTCGCTGGGCACCGCGACCACGTTGTCCTCGATGCGCAGCGTCACCGTCACCGCGCCAAGGGCACCGGGCCAAAGGCGCTCGTCGGCATTGGGGAAGATGGCGCGGGCGGTCAGGGTGCCGGTCTGCGGCTCGATGGTGTTGTCGATGACCGCCACGGTGCCGCCGGAGATGGTCTCGCCCGTGCCCTGGAAGGTGAAGGACACCTTGGCATCCTTCGCCGCGCGGAGACCGGCGATGTAGCGTTCGGGCAGGCCGAAGGCGACATAGATGGGCGCGAGCTGGCGGACCGTCGCCAGCGTGTCGTCCACCCGGATCACCGTGCCGGGGCGCACCGCGGAGACACCGATGCGGCCGGTGGCGGGGGAGCGGATCTCGTAATAGCCGCGCTGCACCTTGAGCGCCGTCAGGTTGGCCTCGTCCTGCGCCACCGTCGCCTTCTGCACGTCGGCGGTGGTGCGGGCATCGTCCACCTGCACCTGCGAGACAGCGTTGCGGGTGGCGAGGCCCGCGTAGCGCTCCACGTCGCGCAGGTTCTTTTCCAGCTGAACCTTGTCGCGGTTGAGGGTCGCCTCGGCCTGGAGGATCTGCGCGTCGATCACCCGCGGGTCGAGCTGATAGAGGAGGTCGCCCTCCTTCACGGTCGCGCCGTCGGCGAAGCCCACCTTCTCCACGGCAGCGGCGACGCGCGAGCGCACCGGCACCGTGACCATGGATTCCACCGTGCCCAGCGCCTCGACCCGCACCGGCAGGGAGGTGCGCTCCGCCTTGCCGGCGAGCACCGCGATCACGCGCGGCTGCGGCGCCGCCTTCTGGGCGCCCGTGCCGAGCCACGGCTTCTTGTCCCAGACCCACGCACCGCCGCCGAGGACGGCCAGAAACAGGACTGCGAGGACAACCTTGCGGCCGGCCGATCCGCCGCTCTTCGCGCTACCCGGTGCATTCTCGGCTGGCATGAACGTCCTCGATACTCCGCAGCGTCAGACCCGTTCGCGCCGCGATGCAACAACAATTCAGCGCTCTGGTCCAATTAAGCTTTTGTCACGCCTTGCGCGATGAACGAGAGAGTAATGACGCATTCGTGAACAGCCAAGACCACGCTTGATTGCCGCGCTTGACTTGACCCTGGGTCAGAACTTGCGCGTGAGGTCGGCCAGATGCGCCAGCGCCCGGTCGATGGTCGCATCGTGCTTGGCGAAGCAGAAGCGCACCACGCTCTTCACCGCATCCTCCGCGTAGAAGGCGGAAACCGGGATCGCCGCGACCTTCCGGGTCTTCACCAGATCGAGGCAGAAGGCCTCGTCGTCGAAGGCGTTGGCGTGGGCAGCAAGGTCGATGGAGAGGAAATAGGTGCCGCGCGAGGGCAGCACCTCGAAGCCCAGCCCCTTCAGCCCCGCCGCGAGGCGGTCGCGGGAGCGCTGGAGGCCGGCGCGCATGGTGGTGAAATAATCGTCCGGCTTGCCGAGCCCATAGGCCACCGCCGCCTGCAGGTTCGGCGGCGTGGTGAAGGTGAGGAACTGGTGCGCCTTGGACAGCACCTTCATGAGATGGGGCGCGGCGAAGACGAGGCCGACCTTCCAGCCGGTCATGCCGAAAATCTTGCCGGCGGAGGAGATCTTCACCGTGCGCTCGCGCATCCCCGGGAGCGCCATCAGCGGCTCGAACGTAAGGCCGTCGAACACCACGTGCTCCCACACCTCGTCGCACACCGCATAGGCGTTGAAGCGCACGCAATAGTCGGCGAGGAGCTGCATCTGGGCGCGGTCGTAGACGACGCCGGTGGGGTTCTGGGGATTGTTGAACAGGACGAGCTTGGTGCGCTCGGAGAACACCTGGTCGAGCTTTTCCGGCGTCATGGCCCAGGAGGGCGGCTCCAGCCGCACGAGGCGGGGGATGCCCCCTGCCCTCTGTACCAGCGGCAGATAGGCGTCATAGAGCGGCTGGAACAGCACCACCTCGTCGCCCGGCTCGATGAGCGAGAAGAGCGCGCCGGCCAGCGCCTCGGTGGCCCCCGAGGTCACCATGACCTCCGCGTCGGGATCGAGTTCCAGCCCCTGCCAGTGGCGATAGTGCGCGGCGGCGGCGCGGCGCAGCTCGGGCAGGCCCATCATGGGCGGATACTGGTTCCAGCCGTCCACCACCGCCTCGGCCGCCTTGCGGCGTACGTCCTCGGGGCCGGGATCGTCCGGGAAGCCCTGGCCGAGGTTCACCGCCTCATGGGTGCGGGCGAGGCCTGACATCACCTCGAAGATGGTGGTGGGCAGCCCGGCATAGATGGGATTGAGCGGACGGGGCGTAAATTGCGGGTGGGACATGGGAAATTCGCGATTTAAAGGGAGCGGACAACGGATCTGGCCCGCGCCCTTTAGACCCTTCCGTCTTCCTGCGGAAGTCCGGTTGAGACCGCCGCCTCGCCCGGCATCAGCGGTTTCAGGGCCGCAAGCAATGCCTCCGGCGTCACCTGCCCCATGGGCATCAGCACCTTGGCAGCCTCGGTGCGGCGGCCGGGGCGCATCACCAGCACCACCGTCTCGGCTCCGCCGCAGGCCGGATCACCGCAGGAAATCTCGGAGACAGAGACGGTCGCCTCCTCCTCCAGCGACAGGGTGGTGCGCACCAGGTCCGCGAGGGTCCGCGAGGCATCGAGGGCGGGCCCGGCCTCGCCGCGGCGGCGCATGAACAGTCGCATCCAGTGGATCTCCGTGTACGGACGACTTCAACGGCGGACCTGTTTCGCCCGCGCTCGCGGCATGAACATGACGGCTGCGCGACTTTGGTGGCGCGACTTGGCCCCTATTCGTCGTCCTCGTCCTGCTCCGGGGGAAAGCCGAGCAGGCGGCGGACACGGGCGATGGAGCGCTTCAGCCGGCCCGCCTCCAGCCGCAGCACGGCATAGCTCACCCGCCCGTCCGTCACGCCGCGCACCTCGATCACCGCATGCCCATAGGCGATGCGCATGCCCGGTGCCGGCTGGTCGTCGGAGCGGTCGGCAAAGGCGTCGGCGATGGTGAGGCCCAATTCGCTGTCGGGAACGGCGAGGCCGTAGAAGCTGGCGAGATCGCCGAGCCGCACCTCGCCGACGAAGGGGAAGGCGGCGCTGTCGTCGAGCGGGGTGGTCTCCTCGGGACGGAACATGCGGTCGAGCTGGTGGACGCGCTTGGGCGGCGCCAGCAGGTAGCCGTAATCGCCGGCCTTGAGCGTGCCGGCCGCCTCCGGCGTCAGCGTCTCGTTGGCCCGCACCACCATGACGAGGCGGGCCCAGGAGGGCAGCTGCGCCTGCCCCACCGCTGGCGTGCCGGCCATGACGGGATAGGCCACCAGCTCCATTTCCGTCTGCCCCGGCAGGTCGATCTCGAAGCGCCGCACGCCGGGATCGGGATCGGACAGCGCCACGTCGAGCCGCCGCGCCGCATAGCCCATGGTCCATCCGTGCAGGATCAGCGAGACGACCACCACCGCGAAGGCGACGTTGAAATAGACCTCGGCCATGGGCAGGTGCGCCAGCATGGGGATGGTCGCGAGGAAGATGGAGACCGCGCCGCGCAGGCCCGCCCAGGAGACGAACAGCTTCTCCTTCAGCGAGAAATGGAACGGCGCGAGGCAGGCGAACACCGCCGCCGGCCGCCCGACAAGAATGAGGAACGCCGCCACCCCCAGCGCCGGCAGCGCGTACTGCATGATCTTGTTGGGGGATACCAGCATGCCCAGCATCACGAACATCACGATCTGGCAGAGCCAGGTGATGGTATCGAGAAACGAGGTGATGGAGGCGATGGCGCGCACCGGCCGGTTTCCCACCACCAGCCCGGCGAGATAGACGGCGAGGAAGCCCGAGCCGTGCAGCAGCGAGGTGAGCGCGAACAGCAGCACCGCCACGCCCACCACCATCACCGGATGGAGGCCGCCCGGCAGGTCCACGCGATTGAGCATCGCCACCAGCGCATAGCCGCCGGCGACGCCAAGCACCGCGCCCACCACCATCTCGCGCAAGGCGCCGAATACCACTGCAAGGCCAGGGTCGGCCATCTGGCTGGTCAGCAGCTCCACCAGCAGCACGGTCAGGAACACCGCGGCGGGATCGTTGGTGGCCGACTCGATCTCGATCACCGAGCCCACCCGCCGGCCGAGGTGCAGCCCCTGCGCCCGCACGAGGAACAGCACGGCCGCGGCGTCGGTGGAGGCGACGATGGCGCCCACCAGCAACGCCTCCATCCAGCCAAGGCCGAGCAGCGGCGCGGCCACCAGAGCCACCAGCACGGCGGTGAAGGCGACGCCCACCGTCGAAAGGCCCACGGCGGGTAGGATGGCGCCGCGCATGGAGGCGACGCGCATCCTGAGGCCGCCGTCGAACAGGATCACCGCCAGCGCGGCGGACCCCACCATGTAGGTAGCCCAGTAGTCGTCGAAATGGATGCCGCCCGGCCCGCCCTCGCCGGCCGCGACGCCCACGGCGAGGAACACCAGCAGGATGGGCGCGCCGAAACGGGCGGCGAGCAGGCTGGAAAGCGTTCCAACAACAACCAGCGCCGCAACCACGAGGAGGACAATATTAGAGACGACAACCGATCCCATGTGCTTCGAAAAGCCCCACCCCCTCGAATCCAGAACGCCACAGTAGCGCGACGATCGTCTAAGGCGTAAGGTTCCTAGTGTCGCGGTGCCGAATTACCAATTCTGTACTACGGACGGACCGATCCGGGGGCGGAAAGGGACGAGAATGACATCCAGCGGCACCCCCAACGCCTATCTGGTCATGGCGATGGTAAACGAGGAGGGGAACCTCCTCCTGCAGAGCGAAACGATCTGTTTCGATCGCGACCTTGCCTTCTCCATCGCGGATGATGAAGGCGACCATTGCACCTGGGTCGGGGTCTATGCCCTCGATGCCGACGGCCGGAGCATCCAGAACGGCGCCCTCTATTCCAGCGGCTCCCTGCACGCCTTCGGCACGTCCAGCCGTGGCTACGGCATGGGCAGCGCGCAATCGGGCATGACGCTCTCTTAAATCGCTTCGATCAGCCGCCGGATCGATCCGCGGCGAGTCGCCCGTTGATGAAGGCCACCGCCTCGAACGGCGAGGCCACGCGCACAAGGCGCACGCGCCGGCTGCCGCACAAGTCGCAGCGCAAGGTGTTTCCCCGGATTTCGCTGGTGTCCTCAAGCCGCCCCTCCTCGGACCGTGAGGAGAGGATGGAACGGCGGTGGCAGCGGTCGCATTCGGCGCAGATCATGAGCATAGGATAACCGCCGATCACGGTCACATGATGGCCGCATTTGCGAATGCCCTCACAGCAGCGCGCGGACCTCGAAGAAACGCCGCACCTGCTGCTCGGCGAAGGCCACGTCCTCCGGCCGTCCCGCCTCGGCGGCGCCGATCAGCGCCTTCAGCGCGCTGTCCAGCTCCGGGCCTTGCTCGCCCTCTGAGAAGCGCTGGAGCAGCACGCGGCCGCAATCGCCGAGCGTCGCCATCCACGAGCCGTCGTGGAGCCAGATGGGGCGGAGGAGTTGGGTTTCCCAGAAGCGTGCCATGGTGGAGGACTAACGAGGCCGGAGGCCGTTTGTTTCCCGGCTCAGACCGCTTCCAGCACCGCAACGGCGAACCACCCGCGCGGATCGGTCCAGAGCGCCCCCTGCCGCCATCCGGCCGCCTGCGCCATGCCCATCAAACGCGGCGCGGCGTATTTGTAGGAATTCTCCGTGTGGATGGTTTCACCCGGGACAAAGGTGAAGCGCGCGCCGTCGAGCCGCACCGTCTGTGCCGCACGGCTCTCCAGATGCATCTCGATCCGGCTCTCCGCTTCATTGAACAAGGCGCGGTGGTGGAAGGCGGCGAGGTCGAAATCGGCGCCCAGCTCGCGGTTGATGCGCGTCAGCAGATTGAGGTTGAAGGCGGCGGTGATGCCCTGATGGTCGTCATAGGCGGCTTCCAGCACCGCCCGCTCCTTCGGCAGGTCGAAGCCGAGCACCAGCGCCGCCCCCTCCCCCAGTGACTGCCGCGCATGGGTCAGGAACACGCCCGCCTCGCTCGGCGTGAAATTGCCGATGGTCGAGCCGGGAAAGAAGCCGATGCGCCGCCCGCCCTCGCCGAGATCCGGCAGCGCCAGCGGCCGGGTGAAATCGCCCTCCACCGGCGTCATGGCCACGGAGGGATAGTCCCGCGCCAGAGCGGCGACGGCGGCGCGCATGTGCGGGCCGGAAATGTCGATGGGCACATAGGCGGCCGGCCGCTCCAGCGCATCGAGCAGGAGGCGCACCTTGACGCTCGATCCCGAGCCGAACTCCACAAGGCTCGCGCCCGGCCCGGCGATGGCGGCGATATCGCCGGCATGGGCCTTGAGCACACCGAGTTCGGTGCGGGTGGGATAGTATTCCGGCAGGCGGCAGATGAGATCGAAAAGCCGCGAGCCGGCCTCGTCATAGAAATACTTGGGCGAAAGCTGCTTGGGGCTGGCGGACAGTCCCTCGATCACGTCGGCGCGGAAGGCCGCGCTCTCGGGCGTCTCGTGGCTCTGCTCGGCACGGAGAAGGGTCGAAGCGCGCATCAGGCATCCTCGGCAAGGCGCAGGCCGGCAAAGGCCCAGCGCTGGTGGGGATAGAAGAAATTGCGGTAGGTGGCCCGTGCGTGACCCTCGGGCGTGGCGCAGCAGCCGCCCCGCAGCACCATCTGCGACGACATGAACTTGCCGTTGTATTCGCCGAGCGCGCCGGGCGCGGGGCGGTAGCCGGGGTAGGCCACATAGGGACTCTGGGTCCATTCCCAGACATCGCCGAACATTTGGGCGGGCAGATCGTCGGACGCGGCGGGAAGCGAGCGCAGCGCGCCGCTGTCGAGGAAGTTGCCGGCGACGGGAAGGTCGCGCGCGGCCACTTCCCACTCCGCTTCCGTGGGCAGGCGCTTGCCGGCCCAGCGGGCAAAGGCGTCGGCTTCGTAATAGCTCACATGCACCACCGGCGCGGCGGGATCGAGCGGGTTCAGGCCATTGAGCGTGAAAGCCTGCCAGTCCCCGTCGTGGCTGTCCCAATAGAGCGGCGCCTCATACTCCCCCGCCTTCACTCGCGCCCAGCCATCCGCCAGCCACAGGTCCGGACGGCGATAGGCGCCGTCCGCGATGAAGGCGAGCCACTCGCCGTTGGTCACGGCGCGGGAGGCGAGGCGGAAGGGGCGCAGCAGCACCTCGTGGCGCGGGCCCTCATTGTCGTAGGAAAAGCCCTCCCCCGCATGGCCGATCTCGAAGATACCGCCGGGATAATCGATGAAGGCGAGCGGCCGGGCCTCGGCGGTCATCGCCGGGCGACCGGGCCGATAGGCGGGGCGGAGGGGATTGGCGGCGAACAGGTTCAGGATGTCCATCAGGATCAGCTCCTGATGCTGCTGCTCATGGTTGATGCCGATCTCCACCAGCGGCGCGAGGCGGGCGAAGGTCTCCTCGTCGGCATCGGCCAGAAGGTCGGTCATGGCGTCGGTGACATGCCGGCGATAGTCGGCCACCTCGTCCACGGTCGGGCGGGTTATGAGCCCGCGCGCGAAGCGGGCGTGGCGCGGGCCGGCGGCCTCATAATAGGAATTGAACAGGAAGGCGAAGTCCGCGTTGGCGACTTCGTAGCCCGGCAGGTGCGGCACCAGCAGGAAGGTCTCGAAGAACCACGAGACATGGGCGAGGTGCCATTTGGTGGGGCTGCAATCCGGCATGGATTGCACGGTCTGGTCCTCGGGATGGAGATCCCGCGCCAGCGCTTCGGTCTGTCCCCGCACCTTGAGAAAGCGAGCGATGGCGGCATCCCGCACGTCCGTATCGCTGGCGTCCGATGGGGATGGACGCGCTGCCGCGTGCGGGTTCCAGGGTTTGTTCATCGTTCCTCGCCCAACCTTGCGGCCCGATCCGCCTCCCGCTTAAACGCCGGGAGTGGGCCTGCGGTTTCTACGGGCATGTTCGGCTTCCGGACGCCAAACGTTACATCCCGCCTCGCGCGGGCCCGCGCACGATGTCGCGAGGCTGATGTCGGGGCGGTACCTTTCAGCCGGCAGCGAGGCCGATGAGCGCGTCGATGGAGCGGCGCGACGCGTTCGACGGCCGGAACATCGCCAGCGTGCGGACGCGACCGTGCGTGCCGTCGAGAGGCCGCGTCTCCACCTCCCCCGCCCGGCGCCAGCGCTCCACCGCCGCTTCAGGCAGGAGCGTGCGTCCGAGCCCGGCGGCGACGCAGCCCATGATGCCGTCCAGCGTCCCAAGCTCCAACACAGGCAGGTCGCCGAACGTCTCGGCGAAGCGCGCGCGGTAGCAGCAGCCCGCCCGGAACACCACGGCCGCCGCCTCCGAAACGCCGCCGACGGGCAGCACCTCCACCAATTCCTCCTCGAACAGCGGCACGTTGGCGAAGCGCGCTTCCGCCGCCTCCTCCGCCACGAAGGCGAGATCGATGTCGCCCCGCCCGAGGGCCGCAACCAGCTCGCCGCTGGTGCCGGTGGTGATGGACAGGCGTAGGTCCGGCAGCTTCGCCCGCACCGCCTTCAGCAGCGGCGGCAGGCGGACGGCGGCGGTCGTTTCCATGGTGCCAAGGCGCAGTGGGGGAAAGGCCTCTGCGGCGGAGCGCAGCCGCTTCTCGGCCTCTTCACACAGGCGGACGATGCGCGCGCCATAGTCCAGCGCCAGCACGCCCGCGGCGGTGGGCACCATGCGCCCGTCGATGCGCTCCACCAGCTTCTGGCCGAGCCGGTCCTCCAGCTTGCGCAGGCGGGTGGTGACGTTGGACTGCACGCAGCCGAGGCGCCCGGCGGCGCGGGTGACGCTGCCGGTCTCGGCCACCGCTTCGAGGAAGCGAAAATCGCGCAGGTCCATCATCAGAAGTGAACGATAATATCAGAATGTTTCAATTTCAATGATTGATGGAAGCGCGATAATGGCGGCCACCCTGCGGGAGAACCGACGCCATGACAGACACCCTCGATGACGAAGCCGCCGCCCGCTGGCCGGACCGGCGCATCCTCGATCTGTTCGGCATCGCCCATCCGATCCTGCTCGGCCCCCTGGCCGGTCCCGGCTCGCCGGAACTGGCGATCGCCGTGGGTTCGGCCGGCGGCCTCGCGTCCCTGCCCTGCGCCATGTATGGGCCGGACGATCTGAAGGCGGCGGTGGCGAAGATCCGCGCGGGGCTGCCGGGCAAGCCGCTTAACCTCAACTTCTTCTGCCACACCCCGCCGCAGGACGACCCGGCGCGGGCGCTGCGCTGGCGGGCGCGCCTCGCCGACTATTATGTCGAGGCCGGGCTGGACCCCGCCGCCACAACACCCTCCCCCACCCGCGCGCCGTTCGACGCCACCTTCTGCGCGGTGGTGGAGGAGGTGCGCCCCGAGGTGGTGAGCTTCCATTTCGGCCTGCCGGCGCCAAACCTCGTGGACCGGGTGAAGGCAACGGGGGCGAAGATCATCTCCTCCGCCACCACGGTGGCCGAAGCCCGCTGGCTGGAGGACCACGGCTGCGACGCCATCATCGCCATGGGCTTCGAGGCCGGCGGCCATCGCGCCCTCTTCCTCGGCGGCGACTATTCGCAGACACCCATCAGCTGGCAGGACGTGGCGCGACAGGTGGGCACCTTCTCCCTCGTGCCGCAGGTGGCGGATGCGGTGAAGGTGCCGGTGATCGCCGCCGGCGGCATCGCCGATGCGCGAGGCATCGTGGCGGCGCTGGCGCTGGGGGCGTCCGCCGTGCAGATCGGCACCGCCTTCCTGTTCTCGCCGGAAGCGAAGGTGCCCGCCGTCCACCGCGCCGCGCTGGAGGCGGCGACGGACGAGAGCACCGCGCTCACCAACATCTTCACCGGCCGCCCGGCGCGCGGCATCATGAACCGCGTGATGCGCGAGATCGGCCCCATCGCGCCGGAGGCGTCGGCCTTCCCCACTTCCGGCGGCGCCCTCGCGCCGCTGCGCGCCAAGGCCGAAGCCGAGGGCCGGGACGATTTCACCAACCTCTGGTGCGGCCAGTCCGCCGCCCTGAGCCCGCGCCTGCCGGCAGCGGACCTCACCCGCAAGCTCGCCGCGGAGGCGCTGGCGCGGCTCGCCTGAGCCGCGCCACGCGGACACCATCTCCCGCACCGCAGCGAAATTGGCCTCCCGTTTGCACCTCCTCCCTCAGCGTTCCTGTGCGGATGGTTTGGAGGATGCGATGTCGGACGATGCCCTGAGCCCGGTGATCGTGGCCAAGAAGACGATCGAGGCCGAAAACATGGCCTCTTTCGAGCTGATCCCCGCCGAGGGCGGCGAGTTGCCCGCCTTCACCGCCGGCTCCCATGTGGATGTGAGCATCCCCGGCGGCCTCGTGCGGCAGTATTCGCTCATCAACAGCGAGAGCGAGCGCCATCGCTACGTGATCGGCGTGTGGAAGGACGCCAACAGCCGCGGTGGCTCCAAGGCCCTGTTCCAGCAGGTGAACGAGGGTGACCGCCTCGCCGTCGGCACCCCGCGCAACCGCTTCGCCGTGCCGCGCGACACCAAGCGCGCGCTGCTGTTCGCCCGCGGCATCGGCGCGACGCCCATCCTCTCCATCGCCGATCATCTCAAGGCGAAGAACATCCCGTTCGAGTTCCATTACCTCTTCGCGGGCGGCTCGCCGGGCGCGTTCAAGTCCACCATCGAGGCGTCCGCCTTCGCCGCCAATACGAGCTTCTATTTCGAGGCCGCCGAGCCGCGCCTCAACGCCGCGAACCTGCTCGCGGACCGGCCGGACGACACGCACCTGTTCCTGTGCGGCGTGGACTGGTGGCTCGACCCCATCATCGCCAGCGCCCAGCAGAAGGGCTTCGGCGTCAACCGCATCCATGTGGAGCGCTTCACCGGCAAGGCGCCGCCCCCGCTGCTCGACAAGGTTTTCGACGTGAAGATCGCCTCCACCGGCAAGGTCATCAAGATCCCCGGCGACCGCTCCGTCTCCACCGCCATGGAAGAAGCCGGCGTGAAGATCCCCACCTCCTGCGAGCAGGGCGCGTGCGGCACCTGCAAGGTGAAGGTGCTGGAGGGCGAGGTGGACCACCGCGACAAGCGCCTCAAGCCCGAGGAGAAGGAACAGGGCTGGTTCCTGGCCTGCGTCTCGCGTGCCAAAGGCGACCTGCTGGTGTTGGATTTGTGACAATTCCGCTTCGCGCTTGCTGCCCCCGGGCGACGGAAGGACGAGACCCATGGTGACCGAGGAAGATGTCTGGCGCACCGCCTTCATCATCGCCGAGCAATACGGGCCGGAGGGCGTCGCCTTCGCCCACCGCATGGCCGAGAGCTTCGAGATGGGCGGCAAGGTGGAGGCGCATCGCACCTGGGTCTCCATCATGACCAAAGTGGAGGAGCTGGTGCAGGACGAGGACACCCCGTCCCGCGCCAACTGACGACAAGCAGCAGGCCTGCGCCGCGGCAAACCCGGCGCAAGCCGGCACCGACGCTCGGTTTCACCCTTCGCACAATGCCGCTGTGGCCAGCGGCTTTCCCCGTCCACAATGCCGCTGTGGCCAGCGGCTTTCGCCCCCTTGAAATTGCGGAGCACCCCGCGTAGGTTCCGCCCTCTCTTCGGCGCCCCGGTGCGCCGGAGCCGTGCAGGTGTAGCTCAGTTGGTTAGAGCGCCGGTCTGTGGAACCGGAGGTCGGTGGTTCGAGCCCACCCACCTGTACCATCGCAAGCCCATCCAGATGACGGCGTGAAGGACGGATGCCCGTGCGGGCGTCCGAGGTCATGCGGCGGCGCGATGACAGATGAAGCCATTGACTGACGCCAGGGAACCAAAGCGTTGCCTTGGGCGTCCTCCTCGCGGCTCTCTGCCGGCCAAACCCACAGGGGAAGGACATGCGCTTCGCCGTGCGATCAAGCCTCGACTACGAGGTGAAGTCTCCAACCGTGTTTATCCTGAATGTCGAAGCTGCCGCGCTGCACCGCCAGCGCATCATCGTCGAAAGCCTCAACCTCAATCCGAACTTCCCCATCGAGCGCTTCGCCGATGACGAGGGCGGAAGCCGGTTTATCCGCGTGAATGCGGAGCCCGGCCCGTTCCATGTCGACTATCACGGCATTGTCGAAATGGACATGATCGAGAAGGCGCCGGAGACCATTCCCGAAATGCCGGTCGGCGAACTGCCGCTCGACATCATGCACTATCTCTACCCGAGCCGGTTCTGCCAGTCGGACCTGCTCGGCCGCTTCGCGCGCCGCGAGTTCGGCGAGCTGGAGCCGGGCCACACCCGCGTCACCGCCATCTGCAACTGGATCCATGATCACGTCGACTATGTGAGCGGCTCCAGCGATTCCCAGACATCGGCCTATGACACGATGGTGCTGCGCGCGGGCGTGTGCCGGGATTTCGCGCATCTCGGCATCACCTTCTGTCGCGCCCTCAACATCCCCGCGCGCTTCGCCAGCGGCTATGCTTGGCAGCTCGATCCGCCGGATTTCCACGCGGTGTTCGAGGCGTATCTGGGGGGCGAGTGGTATCTGTTCGATCCGACGCGCCAGTCGGCCCTGCAGGGTCTCGTGCGCATCGGCGTTGGTCGTGATGCGTCAGACGCCGCCTTTTCGACCATGTATGGCGAGGCCGAGTTCAAGGGCATGTCGGTGAGCATCGACGCCATCGACGAAAGCGCCGCGGACAAAGAACCCACGACGCAGGCCGTCGCCGTCGGATAACGTCTCGATAGGCTCGCCCCTCGCGACATGGTCAGTCCGACGCCGCACGGGTCTTCACTCCGGGACGGCGCGCGACCGCAATGGGCGTGGTGAAGTCTGCCGCGAAGAAAGCTGTTGCGTGAAATGTATGCTTGATCCTACATTCATATAAAGCCGGCCTGAAGCACGCTTCGGACGGGTTCCAGCGCCAATGTTCGCGCCAGGGTTACGCCCCATGTCCGAGACGTTGACCAGCGTTGCTGCACTGGACGCCGAAGGGCCTTTCCCGCCCCTCGATCGCGCCTCCCCTTTGCCGCTCTACGCCCAGATCAAGCAGCGGCTCATCGGCCTGATCCTCAAGTGGGACCAGGGCGACCGGCGCTTCTTTTCGGATGAGCAGCTCTGCGCCATGTTCTCGGTCAGCCGGGACACCGCGCGGCAGGCGGTGGCGGAGCTGGTGCAGGAGGGCCTGCTCACCCGCAGCCGCGGCCTCGGCACGTTCGTCTCCGTGCGCAAGCTGGAAGAGCGCTTCAATCCGGGCATGGATTTCCTGAACCAGTGGGCCGCCACCGGCATGCCCATGCAGGCGACCGTGCTGGCCTTCGAGCGCATCGCGGCGGACGAGACCATCGCCGCGAGCCTTGAGACCGAAGTCGGCGCGCCGGTCCTATTCATCAAGCGCCTGCGTGCGGCGGCGCGCGTGCCGCTCGCCATCGACTATCGCTATCTGCCGGCCGACCTCACCGCCGACTGGACGGAAGAGGCGGTGCATGGCTCGCCGCTCCACCGCCTGTGGCAGAGCGTCGATCTCAAGGCGGGCGACTTCACCATCGAGGCCGGCGTCGCCGGGCCGGAGGAGGTGGAGTATCTGCACCTCTCCAAGGGCGCGCCGGTGCTGATCCGCACCCTGAGCTATCGCGACGCCACCGGGCGCCTCGCTTTGTCCGGCCACACGGTGCATCGCGCCGATCTCGTGCGCTATTCGCTGAGCGTTCCCCTTTCGCGCGACGGCGCGCCGCCGGCCGAAATGGACCGCAGCGGCGTCCACGACGACTGACCGCCGCGCCTGCCGCCGTTTCCGCTCCGGGCATGGCGTCCGGGGCACCGTGAACAAGGCGCGAATAAGCGCCCTTCCAGAGGAGGCCAGAAGTGCAGTTCGGACGACGCAGCTTCCTGAAGATGGTGCCCGCCGCCGCCCTCGCGGCAACCGGCACCGGGACCGTGGCAGGCCTCTGGAGCAGCGCCGCCCGCGCCGCCGAGCCGCTGCGCGTGGGCTCCATCCTTTCCGTGACCGGGCCGGCGGCCTTCCTCGGCGAGGACATGAAGGCGGGCCTCGAACTCGCGGTGGACGAGTTCAATGCCGCCGGCGGCATGGGCGGCCGCAAGATCGAGTGGACCTATTACGACGCCGAGAGCCAGACCCAGAAGGGCATCACTGCCACGCGCCGGCTCATCAGCCAGGACAAGGTGGAAGTGATCCTGAGCGGCGGCAACATGAGCGGCATCGCCCTCGCGATGGCGCCCATCACCAACGCCGCCAAGGTACCCTTCATCTCGTCGGAGGGCGCGCTCGCCATCGTCACGCCGGTGGCGGAGCGCCAGTATGTGTTCAAGAGCACGGTGGACGACGGCGACGTGCTGGAGCGCATCGCCGACTATCTCGACAAGAAGAAGATCAAGAAGGTGGCGCTCATCGCCGATACGTCGGGCTTCGGCCAGGGCGCGGTGGGGCAGATGAAGATCGTCGGGCCGAAGCGCGGCCTCGACGTGATGTACGAATCCTTCGCCCCCTCCGACACCGACATGATGCCCCAGTTGACCCGCATCCGCGATGCCGGCGCGGAGGCCATCATCTGCTGGACGGTGACGCCCGCCGGCGTCGTCTTCCTCAAGCAGGCGCAGCAATTGGGCCTCGACAAGAAGACGCTGATCCACAGCTACGGCTTCGTCTCGGCGGACTACATGAAGCTCGCCGGCGACGCCGCGAACACGCTCCTCCTCGCCAGCCTCAAGCTGCCCGTGGGCGACCAGCTGCCGGACAGCGATCCGCTCAAGGCCGGCATCCTCAAGCTGATGAAGGCCTATGAGGCCCGCTTCAAGCGTCCCGCCAGCATCTATGCGGCGGAATCCTACGACGCGGCGCTGCTCGCCCGCGAGGCGCTGAAGAAGGTGGGAGGCGATGTCTCCAAGCTCACCCAGGGCATGGAGCAGATCAAGGATTTCCCCGGCATCTCCGGCGTCTTCACCTTCTCGGCGGAGCGCCATTCGGGGCTCTCGAAGCAGGACATCGTGCTGGTCAACTGGCGGGACGGCCGCTTCAACCTCGCCGACTACGCCTGACGGGAAACACCAACGGGAGGAAACAGCCATGGCCCTTTCGCGAGACATGTCCGCCGAGCAGGCGTTCGAGGTGGTCCAGACGCTGCTGGACGCCCCCGAGGACCGCTTTCCGCTGACCTTCAATTCCGACCTGCCGCGCATCCGCGAGCTGTTCCACGCGGCGACGCGGAACCAGTGGGACCCCAAGACCGACGTGGACTGGGACCAGCTCGATCCGTCCAAGTACACGGAAGAGCAGCGCTACGCCGCACGGCTCTACTGGAGCCGGCGGGCGTGGAGCGAGTACGGCGCCATCTCCGAAAGCCCGGCGCTGCAGGTGCGCTTCGGGGTGGAGAACCGCCCCTCGGACATGCAGCTCTTCTTCACCATCCGCTCGCAGGAGGAGGCGCGCCACGCCGAAGCGTGCCACGCCATGGCGGAGAAGCTCGGCGGCTATATCGAGAAGCCGGTGCAGCAGCTGTTCGAGGGTTCGGTTTCCACCCACGGCGTGCGCCGCGCCGCGCTCAACGCGGACGTGCCGCTGGAGGGCATCATCGCCGCCCTCGTCTGCACGGCGGAGGAGATCGCCTTCGACGTGTTCAAGCACCTGAACGACGTCACCCATGATCCCGTCGCCAAGCAGATCGTGCGCTACATCATGCGCGACGAGAGCCGACACTGCGCCTTCGGCTGGTACTTCCTCGAAGCCATCTGCGAGCAGCTCACCCCCGAGCAGAAGAAGATGATCGAGGATGCGGTCATCACCATGATGGAGAAGGTGGAGCTGAACGGCTACCACAGCGCGTGGCTGGCGCCGGAAAACCCGGCCTCCAACGCCGAGGTGGAAGCCGATCGCATCACCTACGAGGCCGGCCTCGGCTCCACCGTGGAAGAGGTGGAGAAGCCGGTGTTCATCGCCACCGTGCAGCGCATCCGCGAGCAGATGCGCGCCCTCGGCATCGAACTACCCCCGTTCACGCATCCCAAGCTCGGGACCATCTGACATGCCGCTCCACGCCACGCGGGCCGAGCCCTCCCTGCCGCCGGTGCGGCTGCTGGTCGAGCGGCGCTTTCCGCTCGAGATGAACGTCACGCTGCCGGACATCCGCACCCTCTACGACACGGGCAAGGCCGGCCGCTGGAACCCGCACCGCGACGTGGACTGGAGCGCGCTCAAGCCGGAGAGCTATCCGGACGACGTGCGCGCCGCCGCCCGCCGCACCTGGAGCCGGCGGGTCTGGACCGAGGCCACCGGCCTCACCGAGACCCCGGCCCTCATCGTGCGCTTCTGCATGGAAGTGGGCCGGGAGATCGACCCGAAATTCTACCTCACCACCCGCAACACCGAAGAGGCGTGGCACGTCGAGTGCTACGACCGGATCGCCGAAGCCTTCGGCGGCCGCCTCGCCCGCCCCGCCGCCAAGGCCTATGAGGCGGTGTTCAATCGCCACCTGCATCGGCGGGTGATGGATGCGGGCCAGCTGCTCGACGCCTATGTGGCCGCCCATGCCGCCTTCGAGGACGGGCTGGAACTGGAACTGGCCAAGGCCTGGCGCGCGGCGGCGACCAACCCGGCCGTGCAGTCCGTGCTCGATTTTGTCATCGCCGACAAGGAGCGCCACGCCGCCTTCGGCTGGCTCTATCTCGCCGCCAAGGCGGAGGGCTGGAGCAAGGAAGAGCGCGAGACCATCGCGGCCGAGCTGTCCGACTATGTGCGGGACGTGGTGCTGAAGGGCTATCACTGCCCCTGGCTCGCACCCGAGCACGCCGCGACCGAGGCGGAAGCCGACGCGATCACGGCCGAGGCCGGCCTCGGCGGCGCGCCGCGCGGGGCGGAGGAGGATGCGCTCGCCACTTTCGCCGGCAATGCCCGTGCCCGCCTCGCGGAACTCGGGGTGATGGTGCCCCTGTTCGAGACCAACCGCATGCGCAGTTTCTGATCCCTCGGACGTCTCGTTCCGAGGAAACGGGCGGGCCTTGTGCCTGACCCGGACCTGTCCCGGCCGTCCGCGCCCATCGGGGGGAAGCCCTGATCCTTCCGGAGCGCGGCGGCCGGGACTTTCATCCCCTCCCCGGAGGGATAATCACCCAGAGAGCTGCCAAAGGCCGCCTTTCACAGCCATGCAGACCACAACCGCCCTCCTCCAGGTCCTGTCGTCCGGCATCGGCACGGGCGCCGTCTATGCGCTGGTGGCGCTCGGCTTCAACGTGGTCTTCAAGAGCACGGGCGCGATGAATTTCGCGCAGGGCGAATGGGTGGTGATGGGCGGCATGGTCACGGCCCTCCTCATCGGCACCTTTTCCAGCGTGGGTCTCGCGGTGGTGGCGGCGGTGGTGCTGGTAGGCGTGGTGGGCCTCCTCTCCGAGCGGCTCACGGTGCAGCCTTTGAAGCGGCCGGATGCCCTCGTCATCACCCTCGTCACCATCGGCCTCTCCATCGTCAGCCGCAGCCTCGTGATGCTGGTGCTGGGCAAGAAACCGGTGGGCTATGCCGGCTTCTCCGGCAACACCGCGCTCTCCTTCGGCGGGGTGAGCATCCAGAGCCAGACGCTGTGGATCATCGCCATCACCCTCGCCTTCCTCGTGGTGATGCATGCCTTCTTCGAGCGCACCATCCTCGGCAAGGCGCTGCGCGCGGCAGCGGCGGACCGGGAAGCGGCGGCCATCGTCGGGGTGAACGTGGGAAGCACCGTGCTGCTCTCCTTCGGCATCGCTGCGCTCGCGGGGGCGCTGGCGGGCGCCATCGTCACGCCGCTCACCCTCGCCTCCTACGACCAGGGCGCCATGTTCGGCTTCAAGGGGTTCAGCGCCGCCATGCTGGGCGGGCTCGGCAGCCTGCCGGGCGCCGTGGTGGGCGGGCTGGCGCTGGGGCTCCTGGAGGCGTTCGGCAGCTTCTACATTTCGTCCGACTTCAAGGATGCCATCGCCTTCGCCGTGCTGCTGCTTATCCTGTTCGTCCGCCCCTCCGGCCTGCTCGGCCGCGCCGACATCGTGAAGGTGTGAGGCCATGACGAGCATCGAGGCGAAGACCGGACCGATGACCCACAGCCGCCTGCCCCGGCGCGGCCTGTCCCGCCACGCCCGCCTCGCTTTGGTCTGGCTGGTGCTGGCGGTGGTGCCCTTCGTGGTGCCGAACGCCTACTGGATCTCGCTCGCCAACCTCGCCCTCATCAATCTGGTGCTGATCGCCTCCCTCAACCTGCTGATGGGCTATGGCGGCCAGATCTCCCTCGCCCACGCCGGATTCTTCGGCCTCGGCGCCTATGCCAGCGGCATCCTCAACGTGCGCTACGGCGTGCCGCCCTGGGCCGGGCTGCCGGCGGCCGCCGTGGTCGCAGGGCTCGGCGCGCTCCTCATCGGCATTCCGGCGCTGCGGCTGCGCGGGCACTACCTCGCCATGGCGACGCTGGGGTGGAACGCCATCCTCGTCGTCTTCTTCACCCAATTGGTGGGGCTCACCGGCGGGCCCAACGGCCTCCTCGGTGTCGAGCCCTTCTCGTTCTTCGGCCATGCGCTGGACACCGAGGCGAAGGCCTTCCCGCTGGCGTGGGCGGTGGCCTTCTTCGTGATGCTGGCCATCTCCAATCTCCTCGCCTCGCGCATCGGCCGCAGCATCCGCGCGGTGGCGACCAACGAGCTGGGCGCGCAGTCGCTCGGTATCGACAGCTTCCGCACCAAGCTCGCCGTCTTCGTGCTCAGCGCCGGCATGGCCGGCATCGCCGGCAGCCTCTATGTCCACATCAACCAGTATGCCTCGCCGGAGACCTTCGGCATCGCGCCCTCCATCATGCTCCTCGTGATGGTCGCCATCGGCGGGGCGGGCACCTTCTACGGGCCGATGCTGGGCGCGCTGATCTACACGGCCGTGCCGCAGATCCTGCTCGATTATGAGGATGCCGAGCTGATGCTGTTCGGTCTCGGCCTTCTGGTGGTGCTGATCCTCTTCCCGCGCGGCCTCGCGGGCGTTCCCGCGGCTCTGGCCGGCCTTGTGCGCAGGAGGCGGGCATGAACACGCCGCACAGCACCGGCGATCTTCTGGAGGTCGAAGGCCTCACCTGCCGCTTCGCCGGCGTCACCGCCGTGGACGATCTCTCCTTCCGCGTGAAGGCCGGGGAGATCAAGGCGGTGATCGGCCCCAACGGCGCCGGCAAGTCCACGCTGTTCAACATGATCGCCGGTGTCACCCGCCCCACCGACGGCACTATCAAGTTCGACGGCGCACGCATCGACCGCCTGCCGACCCACGCGCGCGCCCGGCGCGGCATCGCCCGCACCTTCCAGAATTTGCAGATCTTCCGCGAGATGAGCGTGCTGGAAAACGTGATGGTCGGTCGCCATCTGCGCGGCCGCGCCACCACTTTGTCCGCCCTCCTCCACATCCCGGCCGTGAGCGCCGAGGAGCGGGCGATGGAGGCCACCGCCATGGCCTTGCTGGAGCGCTTCGGCCTCGCCGCCAAGGCCCATGCGCCGGCGGGATCGCTGGCCTTCGGGCAGATGAAGGTGCTGGAGCTGGCCCGCGCCCTCGCCTCCGAGCCCCGCCTGCTGCTGCTGGACGAGCCCGCCGCCGGCCTGCCCCACGCCGAGGCGGACAAGATGGCCGAGACCATCCGCGACCTGAACCGCGACGGCATGACCGTGCTGCTGGTGGAGCACAACATGCGCATGGTCATGTCGCTCTCCCACGACATTCTGGTGCTCAACAACGGCCGGCGCATCGCCGAGGGCACGGCGGAAGACGTCCGTCGCCATCCGGAGGTGCTCTCCGCCTATCTCGGCGAGGAGGCAGCCGATGCTTGAGGTGGAAGGCCTCGTCGCCGGCTATGGCGGCACCGAAGTTCTGCACGCGGTTTCCCTGAAGGTGGCGCGCGGGCAGTCCGTCTGCCTCATCGGCGCCAACGGCGCGGGCAAGACCACGCTGCTGCGCACCCTCGCCGGCCTCATCCGACCCACGGCGGGGCGCATCTTCTTCGACGGGGCGGACATCACCAATCTCTCCACCTCGGCGCGGCTCTCGCGCGGGCTGGCGCTGGTGCCGGAGGGGCGCCGGGTATTCGCGCCCATGACGGTAGAGGAGAATCTGGAAATGGGCGCCTTCCGCCGGCTGTGGCCGCGCCGGGCGCAGGGCGTTTCTGCCGACCGCGACATGGTGTTCACGCTCTTCCCGCGCCTCGCCGAGCGGCGGCGGCAGGCGGCGGGGCTGCTCTCCGGCGGCGAGCAGCAGATGCTCGCCATCGGCCGCGCCCTCATGGGCCGCCCGCGCCTGCTCCTTTTGGACGAGCCCTCCATGGGCCTCGCCCCAAAGGTGGTGCAGGAGATCTTCGCCACCATCCGCCGCCTGAATGCCGAGGGCATGTCCCTCCTCATCGCCGAGCAGAATGCGAGCATGGCCCTGCGCAGCGCTGCCCATGGCTATGTCCTCGCCGAGGGGGCCGTCGTGCGCGAGGGCGCGGGCGCCGACCTGCTCCATGACGACGGCGTGCGCGCCGCCTATCTCGGCCTGTGAGTTTTCGGAAATCCCATGCCGCATACCCTCATCGATCCCGCGCTCGAAGCCGAATACGCCCTGCGCCGTCGGCATCCCGAGCGCGAGAGCGTCTATGACGGCCATCGCCGCCTCGGCGCGGCGCTGCGTGCGACCGGCGGCTGGCGGCTCGACCAGCGCTATGGCCCGGGGCCGCGCTGTTTACTGGATGTGTTCCCGGCGGGCGAAGGGGCGCCGGTGCTGTTCTTCATCCATGGCGGCTACTGGCGGGCGCTGGACAAGTCCGACGTCTCCTTCATCGCCGGCCCCTGCCTGGCCTCAGGTGTGACGCTGGTGGCGCCGGGCTATGACCTCGTGCCGGGCGTGCGCGTCGCCGACATCGTGGACGAGATGCGGCTCGCCCTGCGCTGGGTGGTGGAGAACCTCGCCCCCTCCCGCATCGTGGTCGCCGGCCATTCGGCGGGCGGGCAGCTCGCCGCCATGCTGGCGCTCGATCAGGCCGAACGGGGCGATGGCCCCATCTGCGCCCTCGCCGGGCTGTCCGGCGTGTATGACCTGCGCCCCCTGCGGCACACCTCCATCAATGCCGACCTCCGCCTCCCCGCGCCGGAAGCGGCGGCAATGAGCCCGCTGCTGCGCCTCGGCGACCTTCCCCCTAGCGCCCGACTGATGCCTCTCCTCTGCGCCGTGGGCGGGGACGAGACGGACGGCTTCAAGCGCTGGAGCCGCGATTTCGCCGAGCTGTGGGGCGCGCGCGGTGGCGCCGTGCAGCGCATGGAGCCGGCGCGTCGCAACCATTTCACCCTGCTCGATCCCCTGGCCGATGGCGCCGATCCGCTCACCCGCGCGATCCTCGCCCTCGCCCGCCCTCCGGAGGCCTGAATGCCCGCCCTTTCCGCCGTGCTCGCCACTTCTGCCGACGCCGCCCTGCCCTACAGCCCCGCCGTGCTGGCGAGCGGCCCGGTGCGCACGCTCTATATCTCGGGACAGGTGGGTATCGATGCCTCCGGGCAGGTGCCGGCGGGTTTCGAGGGGCAGGTGCGCGCCGCCTTCGCCAATCTGGAGGCGGTGCTCGCGGCGGCCGGCATGGGGCTCGGCGACCTCGCCAAGGTCACCGCCTATCTCACCGATCCCGCCGACTATGCCGGCTACGGGGCGCTACGTACGGAGCTGCTCAAGGGCCACAAGCCGGCCTCGACCCTGGTCATCGCCGCAGCGCTTGCCCGCCCCGAATGGCGGTTCGAGATCGAGGCCGTGGCCGTCGCCGCGGCCTGACCGTCAGGCCGAAATCCCCTGCCGAAGGGCCAGGAGCGTCAGCGCGATATCCGACTGGACGCCGAGCTTGGCGCGGATCTGGGAGCGGATGTTGGCCACCGTCTTGGGGCTGAGGTTCAAGGTCTCGGCGATGTCGTCCGTGCCCTTGTCGGCGAGGAGCAGCCGCAGCACCTCGAACTCGCGCGGGCTCAGCACCTCGGCGACAGATGGGGTCTCCTTGAGGCGGGAAAGCGCGAGCTCGTGGTCGATATCCGGGCTCAGCGCCATGCGGCCGGCGAGCACGTCGCGCACCGCGCCGATCAGCACCTCGGGCGGGCTGCTCTTGGTGACGTAGCCCAGCGCCCCGGCGCGGATGGCCTGCACGGCGAAGGCGGCATTCTGGTGCATGGTGAAGACGAGGATGCGCGCCGTCCCGTCCCATTGCCGGATGCGCCGGATGGCCTCCACGCCGCCGAAGCCGGGCAGGGACAGATCCATCACCACCAGATCAGGCCGCGCCTGCTTGAACAGCCGGTAGGCCTCGGCCCCCTCCCCCGCCTCCGCGACCACGGCGAGGCCGGGCTGGCGGTCCAGAAGGGCGCGGTAGCCTTCGCGCACCACGGCGTGGTCGTCCACCAGCATGATGCGCTGGGTCATGATGCTGCCTCCCCGGCCGGGAGCGGGAGCCGCGCCCGCAGCAGGAGGCCACCGCCGAGGGCAGTCCCGATGGAGAGTTCGCCCCCCATGGCGGCCACGCGCTCGCGCATGCCGAGCAGGCCGAACCCGTCCGCCGCCGGTGCCGGCGCGCCCCGGCCGTCGTCCTCCACGGTGAGCGTGACGACATCGCCCGCCGGACCCGTCTCACGCGCAAGGGTCAGCCGCACGCTGGAGGCACCGGCGTGCTTCGCGGCATTGGTGATGGCCTCCTGCGCGATGCGGTAGAGGCCGGCAGCGAAGGCCGGCTCCAGCGGGTCGAGCCGGCCGGTCACATCCAGGCTGAAGCGGGTGGCTGCGCCGAGCCGGCCGCTCCAGCCTGAGACCAGCCCCTCAAGGCTGGCGACGAGGCCGAGTTCCTCCACCTCCGGTGGCCGCAGGCGCAGGAGCGCGCCGCGCAGGGCCTGCATCATGGATTGGGCGGTGCGGCCGATGCTTTGACACTCGGGAACCAGCGCCGGGCAATCGCGCGCCGCCGTCTGGCCGGCGAGGGCCGCCACCGCGCCGATGGCGGCGAGGCTCTGGCCGAATTCGTCGTGCAGTTCGCGGGCGAGGGACCGCCGCTCCTCGTCCTGCACCGCGATCAGCCGGCGGGTGAGGTTGCGGCTCTCGTCAAGCGCCGCCTGAAGCCGCGCCGCCAGCGCATTGAACACCTGCCCCACCGCCGACAGCTCGGCGAGATCGAAGGCCGGCATGCGGGCGGAGAGGTCGCCGCGCGTAAGCCGATCGAGCCCCTCGCCGATGACGCGGTTGGGCCTGAGCGCCCGCGCCAAAGCGAGATAGACCAGCGCGCACAGCACCAGCAGCATGGCCGCAACCAGCGCGGCGAGGCGGCTCACCTCGCGCCACGCCCGCCCCGCCTGCGTTTCCGGGGCGAGGGTGACGGTGACGAGGCCTTCCGTCGCCCCGCCCACCGCCACCATGCGCTCGGCCGTGCCCCGCGCGCCGAACAGGCGGTCATAAAGGCGCTGGAACAGCTCCGGCGTGCGCCCGTCGTCCGGCTCGGCGCCGCTGCACAGGCGCTGCAAGCCCTCGGCGCCGGCAGGGCGGAAGGCGATGCACAGGCCCGGCGCCATCAAGGCCGGCGCGAGGCGCTGGAGATCGGGGAACACCCCCGGCGCGCCGCGCACCCATTGCATCTGCTGGCGCTGGAACGCGAGATCGCGGGCCATCAGATCGGCGATGCGGGCCACCTGCGCCTCGCCCGCACGCGCGCCATCGAAGAGCAGCCAGCCCACCGCCCCGACGAGGCAAAGCGCCATCAGACCGGCGATCTGGAGAGTCAGCCGGAGCTTGAGGTCGAGCCGGGAACGGGTCATCGGTTCACTCGCAGGCGGGCACCGGGGCGGCCACGATGCCGGTGCAGGACCTTAGGGACGTGGGCGCGCGGGCGGAAGATCGCCGCCGCACGTCGGGAAATCTTCCCGGGCCCCAGCGTGAGGCCTTCTCTGGCCGGAGGGCGATGGCGGCGGCACGCTCAGGCCATCAGACCGGAGAAACGACCATGGCGCCGCGCCCCTTCCCGCTCCTGCCCGCCCTTGCCGTTCTCGGCACACTCGCGAGCGGCGCCGCCGCTGGCGGGGAGGCGCGCGGCGTGGCGATCATCGATTTCACCTACAGCGACTCCTCCGGCGAGCCGCGCGACCAGACCGCTGAGCATCAGGCGCGACTGAAGGCCTTCATGGCCGCCCTCGCCACCGACCTGTCCTCCGGCGGGCGGCTGCGCGTGGTGACGCCGGACTGCGATCCCGCCCCCTGCACGCTCACGGCCGGCGCGGTGCCGGAGCTGGCCGAGGCGGCGAAGCAGGCCGGCGCCGACCTGCTCGTGGTCGGCGGCATCCACAAGATGAGCACGCTGGTGCAGATGGCCAAGGTGGAGGTCGTCGCGGTGAACGCCGGCCGTGTGGTGTTCCAGAAGCTCTACACCTTCCGGGGCGACAATGACGAAGCATGGCGCCGCGCGGAATCCTTCATCGCCGGCCAGATCCTCACCGTGCCGCAGGATTGAGCCGCCGCCCCGGATGGCCCCGGCAGCCGTCCTTTGCGGCACGCGCCATGCTGCTCGGGCAGGAGATGTTCAAGCACTGCCTTGACCACTAATGTCCGCGGCTCTGCATTGGGAGGAGCCGATCGTGGAACTCAGACCGTTCAATTACAGCCTTCCACCTTCGCTTCGCACCTCGGCCGTGGCGGGTGCTCTGGTAGTGGGTGCGTTGCTTGTCTCGGCGGTGGCGCAGGCCGAGGTGCCGGCCAAGGTCGTCGAGCAGCTCGGCGCGCCGGCGTCGATCAGCACGGGCTTCGGGCCGCTGACCTTCAAGGACGGCGTGCCGACGGCCGAGACGGCCGAGAAGACCTACGACATCCTCGATTTCAATCAGGCGCTCGCCGCCTACAACAACAGCTTCCGCGGCGCCTCGGCGCTGGCCCTCGTCAAGGGCTTCGAGAGCATCGGCGCCAAGCCCGGCGATGTGGTCATCTTCTCGAAGCTGATGGATTCCCATTCGCTGTTCCTGACGGCCAACGCCGACACGGTCTACTACCTGACCGGACTCGACCTGAGCAAAGGCCCGGTCGTGGTCGAGCAGCCCTCCGACGCGGTGGGCACCATCAACGACATGTGGTTCTCGTGGATCATCGATATCGGCGGGCCGGGGCCGGATCGCGGGCTCGGCGGCAAGTACCTGATCGTCGGGCCGGACTATGATGGGCCCCTGCCGGAAGGCGGCTATTTCATCGGGCGCTCGAAGACGAACTTCGCGCTCTATGCGGCGCGGGCCTATCTGAAGGACAACGACCCCAAGCCCGCTGTCGAGAACATCAGGAAGACCATGAAGGTCTATCCCTACCAGCCGGGCGCCTACGGTTCGAGCCTCGCCCAGGCGCTGGACGGGAAGGTCCGCATCGCCCCCGAGCCCAAGCTCCCCGAGACCAAGTTCATCGAGGGCAGCGGACTGTCGTTCAACACGATCCCGCCCAGCGACATCGGCTTCTTCGAGCTGATCAACGAGAACGTCCAGATGCAGCCGGCGACCAGCTACGACGTGGAGCTGGCCGGCCAGCTCGCCGCCATCGGCATCGTCCACGGCAAGCCGTTCAATCCCGATGCGCGGATGAAGAAGATCCTGTCGGACGCGGCGGCCTTCGGGCAGGCGACCGGGCGGGCACTCAACTGGCGCTATGCGATGAAGCACCCGGACTGGGCCTATTACAAGGACTCCAGATGGGGCAGCATGCTGTGGCAGGGCGGCGCCTTCTTCGAGACGCCCCCGCCCGTCTTCGAGGCGGGCGTGTTCAAGCCCCTGCCGCCGACCGGCGCGCGGACGCTCGATTCCCGCACGGCCTTCTATTACGGCTACACGCTTGATTCCCCCGGCATGATCATGCGCGTACCGGGCATCGGCTCGCAGTATCTGATGAGCTTCCTCGATCCCGAGGGGAATCCCTTCGACGGCGCGAAGACCTACAAGGTGGTGCTGCCGCCGCACATCCCGGCGGCGGCCTTCTGGTCGCTCACGCTCTACGACAACCAGACCCGCTCGATGCTGCAGACGCCCCAGAACTATCCCCGCGCCGGCAGCCAGGGCTATCCCTCCCCAGCGGCCGAGGCGGCGGCGGACGGCACGACCACCATCTGGTTCGGGCCGACCCAGCCCCAGGGCGTCGCACGCGCCAACTGGATCCAGACCATGCCCGGCAAGGGCTGGTTCACCATCCTGCGCCTTTACAGCCCGCTGCCGTCCTTCTTCGACAAGAGCTGGCGGGTGGGCGAGATCGAGGCCGTGAAGTAACCACTTTGGCCCGGGGGCGCCCTGCCTCCCGGGCCGGTTTCCAGCCCACGGCGGTCTCAGCGCCCGCGCTGGTCCCAGCGGCCGCCCATGGTGTTGACGAGGTGGACGTAGTCGAACAGGTCGCTCAGCATGAAGTGCCGGTTCTCGATGGTGGTCATGTGCGCCACCGTGTGCGGATCGCCTTCGAGATAGCGGAAGGCCGTGGTGCGGAACTGCTCAGGCAGGGCCAGATTGAACGGCGAGGGCTGGGTCAGCATGCGGCAGATCTGGTCGAACAGCAGGCGGAAGCGCTCGTCCTCGGGGTCCATGTAGACGTCCCCGAAGTCCGCCTTGTAACGCCCGAAGAGCGCGAGATAGTCGTCGGCGTCCGGCTTTTGCTGCATCGGGCTTCCTCCCTTGGCTCCGCCAGGGCGCAAACAAGTTCGATGCCAGACGCCACCGCTTCGCACGCGAGGGACACCAGGTCGCGGCCTCTCGCGTACGCGTGCCTGTCGCTGGCCCCTGCCCCGTCCCGCGCATTCGGGGGCTTGGGTGAAAAGCGCTATGCTCCCCTGCGAGAAAATGCCATTGAGGATCAACCTGTCGGCAAGCTCGGGATGCGCCTTTGAATACCGCGTTGAGGGAGAGTGAGCGGCTCAAGGCGCTAGCCAGCTTCAACATGCTGGACAGCCCGAGGGAGCGGGATTTCGACGAGATCGCCGAATTGACCTCGCGCATCTGCGAAACGCCGATCGCCGTCGTGAACTTCATCTCCGACCATCGTCAGTTCTTCAAGGCCGAGGTGGGCCTGGGGGTCCGCGAGACGCCCCTGGACAGCTCGTTCTGCGCCAAGGCGATCCTGGAACAAGAGTTTCTTCTCGTTCCTGATGCGACCCAGGACCCGCGCTTTGCCTGCAATCCCCTGGTCACGGGGGAGCCGAACCTGCGGTTCTATGCAGGCGCGTTGCTGAAGACCACCGAAGGCCATGCCATCGGCACCCTGTGCGTCTTGGATTACCGGCCCCGGCAGCTTTCCCAGCTTCAGCAGGACACCCTCAAGGTGCTCGCCCGTCAGGTGATGCGGCAGCTGGAGCTCCGGCAGGCCCTGCGCGAGCGTGACGAAGCGCAGAAGCAGCAGGCCGTCCTGAATGCCGAGATCACCCACCGGATGAAGAATACGCTGGCCATGGTTCAGGCCATTGCGACCCAGACGCTCCGGGGCGTGCAGGAGCGCGATGCCGTCGAGGCCCTCTGCCGGCGGATCGCGGCCATGGGCATCGCGCACGACCAGTTGCTCCAGCAGGACTGGATGGCCGCCTCCATGATGAGCGTCGTGCGACCGATGCTCGAACTCCATGGGGACGACGGCCGCATCGCGACATCCGGCCCCGACATCGAACTCGGTCCGAAGACCACGCTCTCGCTCTCTTTGCTCCTTCACGAGCTGGCGACGAACGCGGCCAAGCATGGGGCGCTGTCCGTACCCGGCGGCAAGGTCGACCTGTCGTGGACGATCGACGAAGAGGCCGGCGAGCCGACGCTTCGGATGACCTGGCAGGAGTCGGGTGGCCCGATGGTGAACGAGCCCGGCCGGCGAAGCTTCGGATCTCTTCTGATCGAGATGGGACTGCTCGGGAAGGGCGGCGTCGTGAAGGAGTGGATGCCGTCCGGGCTGGTGGCGCGGTTCGAAGCGCGCATGGCGGACGTTCAAAGACGCTGAGACCGCCCGCGGACGAGTCGAGGCCGCGACGCGGCCGCCGCCTGAGCCTTACGAGAGCAACCGCCCCACCAGCACACCAGCTGCCGCAGCGGAAGCGGCGATGGTCAGCGTCTCCGCCGTGGCGCGCACGATGGAGCGCTTGCCCACGATGCCGCGCCCGACACCCAGCGCCACCAGCAGCGCCGTCGTCAGCAGCAGCGAGACGATCCGCGCCTGATCCATGGGCAGGAAGGCGAAGGGCAGCACCGGGGTGAATCCGGCGAACAGGTCCGAGACGAACATCCAGAAGGCATGCGAGGTCGGGCTGGCGCCGTCATCCGCCTCGTCGAGCTCGGAGCGCAGGCCGAGGGTGGCGCGCGGCGCACGCTTCAGCGCCTCCGCCACCTGCGCCACGTCCGCCGCCGCCATGCCGCCGCGGGTGAGGGCCGCCGCGACGGTCTCCACCTGCGCTGCGGCCTCCGTCGCATCCACCGGCCCGTTGCGCCGGGCGCGGCGGGCGTCACGCACCGATTCCGCATCGAGATAGCTGCCCGCCATCATGGAGACGGCTGCTGCCGCCGCACCAGTGGCGCCAGCGATCAGCACCGCGCGGGGATCGTTGGTGCTCATGGCCACGCCGAAGACGAGGCCGAAGATGGAGACGGTGCCGTCCTCCATGCCGAACACCACATCGCCGATGGACGCCTTGAGCGAGGCAACGACGCGCGACGGCAGCGACATGATGCGTTTCTCCAGCCCGATCCTGACAGCCTCGCTGCTCATGACACGGCCGGCAAGCTGACGAAAGGGCATTCCAATTCCTTGGGCATTCCTTTCCGGAATGAAAGCCGACTGAAAGCTGAAAGGGTTTATCCGTGTTGGTGTGGAGAAGCCGGCCGTCTCATAAGCGCCGCAGGTCCACCACCAGGAAACGCGGGCGCAGGGCGCCCTCACGGGAAGGGCATCACATGCTGAAATCCTCTGCTCGCATCCTTGCGCGCGGCCGCCTGAAGGCGCTCGCCGGTGCGGCCGCTATCGCCGCGAGCCTGCTCGGCCCGGCTGCCGCCCATGCCGAGAAGCTGACCATCATCGTCGGCGGCATGGAAAAGCAGATCTACCTGCCCGCCGCCCTCACCAATGCGCTCGGCTACTTCAAGGATGAAGGGCTTGAGGTGGAGCTCATCAACTCCCGCGCCGGTGTCGAGGCGGAAAACGAACTGCTCGCCGGCGCCGTGCAGGGCGTGGTGGGCTTCTACGACCACACCATCGATCTTCAGGCCAAGGGCAAGTTCATCACCTCCGTGGTGCAGTTCAGCCAGGCGCCCGGCGAAGTGCAGATGGTGGCGACCAAATACGCCGACCAGATCAAGTCGCCGGCCGACTTCAAGGGCCATACGCTGGGCGTGACTGGCCTCGGCTCCTCCACGGACTTCCTCACCCGCTATCTCGCCTTCAAGGGCGGCCTGAAGCCGGGCGACTATTCCCTGCTGCCGGTGGGCGCGGGCAATACCTTCATCGCCGCCATGAAGCAGGACCAGATCCAGTCCGGCATGACCACCGAGCCGACCATCGGCCAGCTGGTGAAGATGGGCGTCGCCAAGATCCTCATCGACATGCGCACGCCGGAGAAGACCGTTGCGGCCCTCGGCGGCCTCTATCCGGCCGCCTCCTTCTACGTGCAGGCGAGCTGGCTGGAGAGCCATCCCGCCGAGGCGCAGAAGCTCGCCAATGCCTTCGTGCGCACCATGCGCTTCATCGCCAGCCACTCGGCGGCGGAGATCGCGGAGAAGATGCCGAAGGACTATTACGTCGGCGACAAGGACCTCTACATTCAGGGTCTGGCCGAGGGTAAGGCGCAATTCACGCCGGACGGCCGCATGCCCGCCGGTGGTCCCGAGACGGTACTGAAGGTGCTGCAGGCCTTCTCCAAGAACGTGCAGGGCAAGGCCATCGACCTGTCCAAGACCTACACCACCACCTACGTGGACAACGCCGCCAAAACGCTCGGCAACTGAGCCTCGGCACCTGACGCTCGTCTGCTGACCCCGGCGCTGCGGCCTCGTCGCGGCGCCCCTCATCACACCCCGAAAGAATTGAGGTCGCCGCGCCCCGCGCCGGCGGCGGGAGGAAACGCATGTCCCTTCAGACCCTCGATCCCGCCCGCCCGGCGGTGATCCCCGGCGCGATCGCTGCCGCCGGCCTCGGCCCGGCCATCGAGCTCGACAACGTCACCCGCCGGTTCCTGACGCCCGACGGCAAGTCCATGACGGCGCTGCGGGACTTCAACATGAGCGTGGACCGCGGCGAGTTCGCCTGCGTGGTCGGCCCCACCGGCTGCGGCAAGTCCACCACGCTCAACCTCGTCACCGGCCTCGCCAAGCCCAGCGCCGGCGAGGTGCGGGTGATGGGCCAGCCGGTCAACGGCATCCACAAGGACGTGGGCTTCGTGTTCCAGGCGGATGCGCTGTTCCCCTGGCGCTCGGTGCTCGACAACGTGGCCGCCGGCCCGCTCTATCGCGGCCTGCCCAAGTCCGTGGCCTACGAGAAGGCGCGCGACTGGATCGCCCGCGTGGGCCTCGCCCGCTTCGAGAGCCATTATCCGCACCAGCTTTCCGGTGGCATGAGGAAGCGCGTGGCGCTGGCGCAGACCTTCATCAACGAGCCGAAGATCCTGCTGATGGACGAGCCCTTCTCGGCACTCGACGTGCAGACCCGCACCAACATGCAGGACGAGTTGCTCACCCTGTGGTCCGGCTCCGGCGCGTCCGTGGTGTTCGTCACCCACGACCTCGAAGAGGCCGTTGCCCTCGCCGACAAGGTGTATGTGCTCACCGCCGGCCCGGCCACGGTGAAGAGCGTCTACACCATCGACCTGCCGCGCCCGCGGGTGATGGCGGAAATCCGCTACGACGCCGCCTTCGTCGAACGCTGCCGCACCATCTGGGACGATCTGCGCGAAGAAGTGCAGATCGGCCAGCAGCGCACCCTCGACACCGGCCACTGAACGGGAGGAACGACCAATGACCATGCAGGCAGACGCCGCTTCCGCCCCCTTCGCCGCCGCCCGCGCGGTGCCCACCGAAGCCGAGATCGAGGCCAAGGCCCGCGCCCGGCTGAAGGCCCGCCGCGCCCTCGTCATCTCGCTGCGTATCGCCATTCTCGTCGCCGTGCTCGGCATCTGGGAAATCGGCGCCCTCACCGGCTTCATCGATCCGTTCTTCTTCGCCAGCCCCTCCGGCATCGCCGAGCAGATCTGGGTGTGGATGACGGAAGGCACCTCGCAGGGCCCGCTCTGGGTGCAGATCATGGTGACGCTGGAGGAAACCATCCTCGGCTTCTTCATCGGCGCCGTGGGCGGCATCGTGTGCGGCATCGTTCTCGGTCGCAACAAGCTCTTGGCGGACGTGTTCTCCATCTACATCAAGATCGCCAATTCCATCCCGCGCGTGGTGCTGGGCTCGATCTTCATCATCGCGCTGGGCCTCGGCATGGCGTCCAAGGTGGCGCTGGCGGTGGTGATGGTGTTCTTCGTGGTGTTCGCCAATGCCTTCCAGGGCGTGCGCGAGGCCGACCGCGCCATGATCGCCAACGCCCAGATCCTCGGCGCCTCGCCCTTCCAGATCACCACTTCGGTCATCATCCCCTCGGCCATGAGCTGGATCCTGGCCTCGCTCCACGTCTCCTTCGGCTTCGCGCTGGTGGGCGCGGTGGTGGGCGAATTCCTCGGCGCCAAACAGGGCGTGGGTCTCCTGATCGCCACCGCGCAGGGCGCGTTCAACGCCAACGGCGTGTTCGCGGCCATGATCATCCTCGCGGTGGTGGCGCTGGTGATGGAATTCCTCATCACGCTGGTGGAGAACCGTCTCGTGAAGTGGCGCCCGGTGCCCTACAGCGAGCAGAACTGAGGAAAAAGGCGAGAGACAGTGATTCAGTTGCTGGACACGTAGACGATGCTGCCATTCTGATCCCGCATGGACTATATATCGTGAAATGGAGCGTCAAATTTACGATAGCCATGCGGGGTTGGCAGTGGACAATCCGGAGTTATATATCAAAAATGCGTCAAAATTGGCACTTTCTGACGCTGCTTATTTCCTGTTAAAGTTCTGTCAAAACACCTACATATCGACTATAAATCGAAAAAAACTATCAACTATAGAATATAATAATAAATTATCCGTATCAAAATATCGCCGCTTTGCGAATTATATCACCAATTTTGCCATTGAATCTATTTTAGGCAGACAGAATAGGGATATCGCTAATACAGATATGGTTTTCGATTGGCTCAAACGAGCCCACCCTACCGAAAATTTTTCCACCCTGCAGGCAGCCATTCGTTCGGCGGTGAATTTTGATCGGGACTGCACCAGATGTTTTGAATATAAAAGTGGGAGCCTCACCATCGATGCAGAAAGTGCCGTTGAGAAAGCCGCCCAGCTGAATCCGGGGTTTGGCGAGGAGACGTTTCGCCTCGCAGTGCATTGGACGTGTATTGCCATGAAATAGTGGCGATCATCCCCCCGCCACCGGCAGCCGCATCTCCACCCTCAGCCCGCCGGCCGCCGCCGTGCCGAGCAAGAGCCTTCCGCCTGCCCCGTCCACCACCTCGCGCACGATGGAGAGGCCGATGCCGGAGCCCTCGCCCGGCGTGCCCGGCACCCGGTAGAAGCGCTCGAACACCTTGTCGCGCTCTTCCGGCGGAATACCCGGCCCCGAATCCTCCACCACCAGCACAGCCTCCTCCGCCGTCCCCTCCACAGTAACAGTCACGGTGCCGCCCTTCGGCGTGTAGCGCAAAGCGTTCTCCACGAGGTTCACCACCGCCTCGCGCATCATGGCGCCGTCGCCGCGCGTGACGGCGGGGGCGTTCACGTCGAGGCCGAGGTCGATGTCCCGCTCCACCGCGAGATAGGCGAGCCCCTCCAGCACCTGCCGGGCCGACTGGGCGAGGTCGATGTCTTCGTCGCGCGGGCGACGGCTGCCCGGCTCGGCGCGGGACAAGGTGAGGAGTTGGGCGGCGAGGCGTGCGAGGCGGCGGGTGCTCTCCTCCGCCCCGGCCAATGCCTCCGCGCGCTCGGCGGCCTCCCCGGTGCGGCGGGCGAAGGCCACCTGCGTCGAGAGCAGCGCCAGCGGCGTGCGCAACTGGTGCGCGGCATTGGCGACGAAACGGCGCTGCGCCGCCATCTGCCCGGCGACGCGGCCCATATAGGTGTTGAGCGCGGCCACCAGCGGGCGCAACTCGCTCTGCACGGCATGGTCCGGCAAAGGGGAGAGATCGTCCCGCCCCTTCTCCATCACCGCCTCGCGCAGGCGCATCAGCGGCGCCAGCCCCCGCCCGAGGCCGATGATGACCAGCACGCCGGCCGCCACCAGCAGGATGAGCTGCTGGCCGAAATTGCCCACCCATAATTCCCGCACCATGGCCGCATGTCCGGCAAGCGTGACACCCACCACGACCGTCACCCGCGCGCCATCGGTGGCGCCAACCAGCGGATAGGACAGGGCCGCGAGCCGGAGGTCGCTGCCGCGATAGCTGCCGGTGAAATGCACCGGCGCGCTCGCCTGCGGCGGCGGCTCGGGCAGCGGCAGATCGGGATAGCCGCTGAGCAGGCGGCCGGCGGCGGTGTCCACCCGGTAGAACACCCGGTCCCGGTGGCCGGTGTCGAACATCTCCAGCGCCACGGGCGGGACGATGGCGTCGATGACGCCCCGGTCGATGCGCACGTCCTCGGCGATGGCGCGGACGGAGGCATCGAGGGTGCGGTCGGTGACGAGATCGGCGGTGGCGCTCGCCTGCCGCCAGCTGGTGAAGACGTTCACCGCCACGAGGCCCGCCAGCGGCAGCAGTAGCCACCGCAGAAGCTGGAGGCGGAGGCTATCCATGCGCATGCTGCAACAGATAGCCGAGCCCGCGCAGGGTCACGATCCGCACGTCGGCCCCCTCCAGCTTCTTGCGCAGGCGGTGGACATAAATCTCGATGGCGCTGGGGTCGGCGAGATCGTCGAGGCCGAAGATGCTTTGTGAAAGCTGCGCCTTGCTCACCGTCTGCCCGGCCTTGATGAGCAGGGCCTCCAGCACCGCATGCTCGCGCGGAGTCAGCGCCAAAGGCTCCGCGCCGAGGCGGAACAGGCGGGTGTTGGTGTCGAAGGCGAGCGTGCCGCAGGTGATGACCGGGTCCGGCCGGCGCGCCGAGCGGCGGAGTTGCACGCGGATGCGCGCTTCCAGCTCGGCGATGTCGAAGGGCTTGGCGAGATAGTCATCCGCCCCCTCATCCAGCCCCGCCACCCGCCCGTCGAGGCTGGCATTGGCGGTGAGGATGATGACCGGCACCGCATTGGCGCGGCTGCGCAGGCGCTTCAGAAGCTGCATCCCGCCCATGCCGGGCAGGCCGAGGTCGAGGATGACGAGATCGTAGGTCTCCAGCGCCAGCGCCTGGTCCGCCGCCTCCCCGTCATTGAGCACGTCCACGACGAAATTGTCCCGCCGCAGGATCTTGGCGAGCCAGTCGGCAAGCTCGTGATTGTCCTCGACCAGCAGGAGACGCATGAAACGGGAGCCCGGCCGCCCCGGCGGCGACGTCCCAGTCTCGCCGTGCGGCTGGGGGCGATCAAGTGCGCGGCAGCAGCATTTCCTGTGTGCACTGCAACACCTTAACCAAGGCGGCGAACGCATCGGAATGGTGGCCGACAACCGCCAGCTAAGCGTTGCGCTTAGGCCGAATCGGGAGGTAACTTCCGCAAGGTTTTCACTCGTCCGTCCTGCAACCAAAGCTGCCCCGCCGTTCCGGGAGAGGTGCGCATGTCCCGCCTGCTTGCGACCAGCCTGCTCGCCTCGACCTCTCTGCTGGCGCTCGCGCTGGCCGGCCCGGTGGCCCGTGCCGGTGACTATGTGATCCCCTCGGGCACGGTGGTGGCCGCCCCGGTGGTGGTGAGCACCTCGACGCCCGGCGCGCCCTTCGGCAGCGTTATCAACCAGGGCGGCATCGTCTATTCCGAGACAGCGAAGAATTCGTCCTTCGCGCTGACCGTGGACGCCCCCTCGCTGACGAACGGCATCCTCAATGCCGGTACCATCAGCGTCACGCAATCCCTCACCAAGCTGAGCGTCGCCGCTGGCAGCACCCAGCCCAGCACCAGTGCCGAAACCAAGGGCATCCTGATTTACCCGGCTCCCTCGCCCACCCCGCTGTCCGGCAGCATCGAGAACAGCGGCAGCATCCAGGCGAGCCGCATCATCAATGCCGCTCCGGTCATCGGTAACGGCGACGTCGCCGTCAACGAATATGCCCAAGGCATTCACGTCGCGACGTATTTCGCCGGCGGCATCGTTAACACCAATAGCGGCGTTCTCGACATCTCCAACGATGTCACCGCCGTCTACAGCCCGGTCGCCGGCAATAGCTCGATGACGCTCACCACGAACGTCTCGGCGATCGGGGTGTTGTCGGTGAGCAGCGCCGCGGCAAACAGCATCGACAACGCCGGAACCATATCCGTCCGGGCGCGCGGGGGCATCACCGAGAAACTGGTGACATCCTCGGCTGCCTGGCTGCTGGCGGCCGCCACCGCCCGCGCCATCGGCGTCCAGATGAGCCAGCTCGGCGCCAACATGCCGCCCGGCGTCTCGGGTGCCACGCTGGCGAACTCCGGCATCATCGATGTGGTGGCCTCCATCACCCACACCACCAACTTCACGGTCGCCACCACCCTGAACATCCACCCGGCTCGGCTGGTGGAATCGAGCGCGGTCGTGCTCGCCTCGGGGATCAGCACCACAGAGGCGCAGATCACGAGCTTTCAGAACACCGGCACCATTACCGTCGAAGGCTCGGCCCTGAGCGTCTCGAAGGCGAGCGTCGCCGCCTACAACACCGCGGCCCTGCTCAACTACAATGATCCCAAGACCCCGCAGACCAACCCGGAAATGGGCTCGGTGGGCGGCTCGGTGACGGCCTATGGCGTCTCCTTCGCCAACGGCAGCCTGGGCGATCTCACCAACAGCGGCAGCATCGACGTGACCGGCGTGGCCGACACCACCACGAGCGCGTCCGCCTCCGCACTCGACAAGACCCGAGTCGCGCAGCAGAATTTCGCGGCCGTCACCCTCACCGGCATCAATGTGGCCGTCGACACCCTCACCGGCCCCATCGTGAACAGCGGCGTGGTGAACCTCTCGGCCACGGCCTCGCTCCAGAGCCAGTCGACAGCCAGCTCCGACGGAGCGCCGACGAAGAAAAAGGCCGAGGTGGCGGCGAGCGGCTATCTCTACACCCACCTCGCCGGCATCAGCGTGGTCGCCAGCGGATACGCCGCCAGCGACTACAGCGCCACGGTGCGCAATTCGGGCGTCATCAAGCTGACCTCGAAAGCCACCGGCTCGCAGTCCGGCCTCGCTTTGTCGGAGCGGGAGGCGGAAGCCAACGTCACCTACAGCGCCGGCGCGAACTTCCTCTCCGGCGCCCTGCTCTTCGCCACCAATTCCGCCGCGGGCGTCTATATCAGCGCGCCGAACGTGGCCGAGGTGACGAACTCCGGCGTCATCGACGTCTCCTCCACCTATGCCTCCAACCTTTCCGCCACCGCGGGCGGCGGCAGCAAGACGGCGACGGCAACGGCCACCTCCGGCCCCTCCTCCTTCAACAGCTTCGGCCTCAACATCACCGAGGTGGCGGGCGGCCCCTCCACCGGCACGGTCGCGACCACGGGCATCACCAATTCCGGCACCATCGCCCTCGCCTCCGCCGTGGCGCTGACCAACGTCGCCGCGGCGAACGCAAGTTCCTCCGACGGCGCGGCGGTGGCCTCGGCGCTCAGCCAGTCCACGGCGCTCAGCACCGTGCCCGGGCTCGACGGCGCCATCGCCGCCAGCTACGGCATCTATGCGAGCCTCGACGGGCTTGCCGGCAACCTCACCAATTCCGGCGTGATCTCGGTCGATCAGGCGCTCACCATCACCACCGTCGGCTCGGCCGCCGGCGCGAGCGCACAGGCCACCTCCGTCGCGGACGGGCTGTCGCTGGCCATGGGCATCCTCGCCTTGCCCGGCCAGGTCAGCGGATCGCTGGTGAATTCCGGCGCCATCACCGCCGTCGCTTCCGGCACATTCGGGGCGGTCGCGAGCACAACGGCGGGAAGTGGCGAGGCCGAGGCGAAGGCGGACGCCACGGGCATCGTGCTCGCCAGCGGCATCGTCGCGTCGACGGACGGATTGGCAGGATTTTCCAACAGCGCGACGGTGCTTTCCCAGGCGAGCGCCACCACCTCGGTCTCCGCCGTCTCCAGCGGCACCGGAGAGGTGAAGACATCGGCCCACGGCGTCGGCTCGGCGCTGGCGCTGGGCGTCATGCTGTCGGGCACGCAGAAGATCTCCGGCGACGTCACCAACACCTCCATCATCGGCGCGACCGCGCTGTCCAATGTCACGGCATCGGGCAAGGGCGGCACGGTTTCCAAGGACGCGACGGCCGTCTCCTCCGCCTTCGGCCTCTTCACCGCGGCCGGCGCGGGCATCGGCGGCGATCTCGTCAACACGGGCACCATCGGCGGCAGCGCCACCGCGAACGCCACCGCCAGCGGCGGCACGGCGGATGCCTCCGCCTTCGCCTATGGCCTTGCCCTCGATGCCACCGGCGGCGTCGGCGGCAGCATCGTCAATTCCGGCATCGTGGTCGCCACCGCATCGGCCGGAGCCACCGGGGCCAGCACCAGCGCAAAGGCCGTCGCCGTGGGCCTCCAGATCGCCTCCGGCACGGTGGGTGGCGCGCTCGCCAACACCGGCGCCATCGCCGCACAGGCGACGGGCACCGACGCCACCGCCATCGGCATCGCCATCGGTTCCACGATCGACGGCATGGCCCTGGGCGCGGCGCAGGTGACGACCCTCGACACCCTCAAGGTGGACACCGCCCTCGCCACCGCCGGTGCGGTGACGCTCACCGGCGGCCTCGTGAATACGGGCGGCATCACCGCCACCACCGGCGCCACGGGCAGCGCCACCGCCATCAAGGTGGCGGGCGGCAGCAACATCGGCACGCTCACCAATCGCGGCGGCATCTACGCCATCGAGGGCAACAACGCCGGCATCGCCATCGACCTGACCGGCGAGGGCTCCGCCACCCGCGTCCTGTTGCAGGATGGAACTGTTTTCGGCGACCTTGCGCTCTCCTCCACCTATGCCGACGCCATCACCTGGAGCGGCGGCACGCTGAACGGCGATGTGCTCGGCGGCGGGCTCGGCAGCCTCACGGTGCTGGCCGGGGCGGACACGAGCTTCGTCTATTCCGGCACGCTGGAGAGCCTCGCGAGCGTCAACGTCGGCGGCGACGGCACGCCGGTGAGCCTCGCCTTCATCGGCACGGCGGTGGGCATCGGCACCTTCGCCGTGAAGGACCAGGGCACGCTGATCCTCACCGCCGACAGCGCCATCGAAACCAAGTCCTACACCCAGGCCGCCGGCGGCACGCTGGGCGTCTATCTCTCCCCGCAATGGAGTGCAGCACCCATCGTCGCGACGAGTGCCGAACTCGACGGTACGGTGGCCGTGCTGGGGGCCACGGGTATCCGGGCGAAGACCACGAGCTACGATCTCGTCTCCTCGTCCGACATCTCCGGCTCCTTCGCCGACGTGACCACCCCCAACAGCCTGCTCTCCGCCGCCGTCACCTATGATGCGGACGGGGCGACGCTGGTGCTCACCCGCAACGCCACCACCTCCCTCGCCGGCCTCTCCCTCGCGGGTCGCTCGCTGGCGGCGGGCATCGATCTCAACTACCAGCGGCTGTCTCTCTCCTCGCCGCTGAGCCCGGTGCTGGACAGCTTCTACGTCGGCACCGACGGGCAGGTGGCGAACCTCCTCAACCAGATGTCCGGTGCGCCTCTGGCCGATGCGAAGACGGCCGGCATGGCGACCTTCGGCACCATCAACGGGCAGATCAGCCAGCAGCTCGCCGCCACCCGCGGCACAGGCGCCCTGCCCAGCGGCGGCAGCGCGCTCCTCTCCTATGGTGCGGGCGAGGTGAACCTCTCCGGCAACGCCTATGCCGCCACCGGTTCCGCGTCCGGAGCCTCCAGCCCCTGGACATCCCTTGCAGCGGCCGCACCGGCGCCGCAGAACGGCGTGTGGCTGCGCCCGTTCGGCAACTGGGGCAGCACTGACACCGGCAACGGCACGGTCTCCAGCTCCGGCGGCGGCGTGCTCGGCGGCATCGAGCGGGCGTTCGGCGACGATGCACGCGGCGGCGCCGTCTTCAGCTACCAGACGGCCAACCTGGGCTTCACCACCCCGGCCTCGGGATCGGTGGACCAGTGGACCGCCTCGCTCTATGCGGAAAAGCAGTGGGGCGCCTTCTACGCCAATCTGTTCGGCACCTACGGCTACCAGACCTACGACATGAGCCGCTCCATCGCGTACGGCGGCACGCTCTTCACCGCGCGCTCGAACTTTTCGGGCAATGCGGGCGCGGTGGTGGGCGAGGCGGGCTATGACTATGCCTATGCCCCCGGCGCCAAGCTTGAGCCCTATCTGCGCCTCGCCTATGCGGCGCTGAGCACCGACACCTTCGCCGAGCGCGGGGCCGGCGTGTTCAACCTGAACGTTGCCGCCGACACCACCCAGTCGCTGCAATCCACCCTCGGCCTGCGCGTCATCCAGCCTCTGTCGCTCTCGACCCTGCCGGTGACGCTGCGGCTGGAGGCGGGCTGGCAGCACGAATATCTCGACACGGGCGCGAGCCTCGGCGCCGCCTTCCTGTCCGACAGCACCATCGCCTTCAACATCCTGTCGGGCGGGCCGAGCGATCTGGCCCTCGCCGCGGCGGGGCTCTCCTTCGCGCTCACGGCCAATATCGACGGCTACCTCGAATATCGCGGCAGCTTCGGCGACGGCTATTCCAACAGCACGGCCTCCGCACAGCTTCGGCTGCGGTTCTGAAGCATGGTCGCGGATCGCGGCGGGCCGCTGCCGACGCTGGAGCGGGCGTGGGAACTCTACCGCGCCGGCGACCTGAGCGGTGCGGAGGCGGTGGCGCGGACCATCGTCCAGCGGGCCGTGCTTGGGCAGCAGGCGGCATTGGGCGAGGCGGCGCACCTCGTCGGCGTCATCCTCGCGCAGACTGGGCGGACGGAAGAGGCCGTCAGCTTCATGGCGCGGGCGGCCGACGCCGATCCCGGCCGGGCCTCCTACCACAGCAACCTGTGCGAGATGCGCCGCCAGACCGGCGACCGGCCCGGCGCCATCGCCGCCGGGCGCGCGGCGGTCGCGGCCGATCCCGCCTATGCGGCCGGGCACAACAATCTCGGCATCGCTTTGTTCGAGACCGGCGCGCTGGAAGAAGCCCTCGCCTGCTACGGCCGGGCCATCGGCCTGCGCCCCACCTTCGCCGAGGCCCACAACAACCTCGGCAACGCTCTGCGTGCCAAGGGCCTGCCGGGCGAGGCCATCGCCGCCTTCCGTGCCGCCCTGGCCCAGCGCGGGCATTATCCGGAAGCCTGGAACAACCTCGGCAACGTGCTGCGCGAGACGGGCGATTTCCGCGAGGCGGACGCCGCCTTCCACACCGCCATCGCCCAGCGGCGGGACTATGTGGAGCCCTACAATTCCCTCGCCTTGTCCCTGTTCGCGCAGGAGCGCAGCGAGGAGGCCTTCGCGGTGCTGGCGCTGGCCATTTCGGCGGCGCCCGAGCGGCCGGAGCCTGCCTTCTATCTGGCGCAGGGCCTGCTCAACGAGCGCAAGGCGGAGGGCGCGCGCTCGGCCTGCCAGCGGGCGTTGCGCGCCAACCCGCACCATGTGCCGACGCTGGTCCTCCTCGCCCGCATCCTGCGCGATCTGGAGCGCGGCGACGAGGCGATCGACGCCGCCCGCCGGGCGCTGGCCCTCGCTCCCGATGATCTCGACGCGCTGAACGTACTCGGCCTGCTGCTGATGGAAACCGGCGACCTGCGCGGCGCCTGCGCCCTATTCGAGCGGGCGCTGGCGAACGATCCCGCCTCGGTCAACAGCCGCATCAACCTCGTCGCGGCCCGCAAGGTGCGGCCGGACGAGGATATGGTGAAGGCGCTGGAGAGCGCGCTCTCAGCCGAGACCGGCGAAGCCGAGCGCATCCCGCTCCATTATGCCCTCGGCAAGGCCTACGACGACCTCGGTCGTCACGCCGAGGCCATGGACCAGTTCATCGCCGGCGCCCGGCTGAAGCGCGCGCAGCTGACCTATGACGAGCCCGCCGCGCTCGCCACCTTCGACCGCATCCGCGCCATCTTCACCCCCGCCTTCCTCGCCGAGCGGGCCGGCATGGGGGATGCGCACGCGCGGCCGATCTTCATCGTCGGCATGCCGCGCTCGGGCAGCACGCTGGTGGAGCAGATACTCGCCAGCCATCCCGCCATCCAGGGTGGCGGCGAGATGGACCTGTTCCACCGCGCGGTGAACCGCATCGACCAGGCATTCGGTGGCATGGTCCATTATCCCGAGCTGATGCATCTCATCGAGCGGCCGGAGATGGCCGAGATCACCTCCGCCTATCTCGACGCCCTCCCCGCCCTCGCACCCGGCAAGCGGCTGGTGGCGGACAAGATGCTGAACAACTACTTCTACCTCGGCCTCATCCACATCCTGTTCCCGCGCGCCGTCATCATCCATTGCCGGCGCGATCCGGTGGACACGGCCATCTCCTGCTTCTCCAAGCTGTTCCGCGACGACCTGCCCTACAGCTACGATTTCGCCGAACTCGCCCGCCACCATGCCGCCTATGCCGGGCTGATGGCGCACTGGGACGAGGTGCTGCCGGAAGGCACCATCCTGCCCATGGACTACGAGGCAGTGGTGGCCGACATCGAGGGCTCCGCCCGGCGCCTCATCGCCACCTGCGGGGAGGCATGGGACCCGGCCTGCCTGAAATTCCACGAGACGGAGCGGCCGGTGCGCACGGCCAGCATCACCCAGGTGCGCGAGCCGCTCTATGCCACCTCGGTCGGCCGCTGGCGGCGCTACGGACCCGCCATCCAGCCGCTGCTGGATGCGCTGGGGCGCTGAGACTTCAAGGCTTGTTCCGGCGCAGGAGCCGCATCTGCACCCGCGCGAAAACGCCGGAGGCGAGGCCCTGCAGGCGCGCGATGGCGGCAAGCTGCGCGGTCGGCGCGGACATGAAGCCCCCGCGCTCGGCGGTGCGGACGAGATGCGCCGCCACCACCTGCGGCGCGAGCGGCCGGCCTGAGCCGGCGAATGGCGCGATGGCGGCGGGACGCCGCGGACGCTCCTGGGCGAGCTGCGGCGTGTCCGTATCCGGCGGCACAGAGACCGTCACGCGGACGCCCGAGCCGGCCAGCTCAATGCGCAGCGCCTCGGCGAATCCGCGCACCGCGAACTTGGACGCGCAATAGCCGGCATAGCCCGCGACCCCGAACAGCCCGGCAGCGGAGGCGACCAGGGCGATGTGCCCCTGCCCCGCCGCCACCATGGATGGCGCTGCGGCACGCACCAGATTCGCGGTGCCGAGGAAATTGGTCTCCACCTGCGCGTGCGTGGCGGCCACGTCCTGCTCCAGGAAGAAGCCGGGCTCGACGATACCGGCGCTCGCCACAACCCAGAGCGGCGTTCCGTGCGCGGCGAGAAGGGCATCCACCAGCGCGGTACAGGCCGCAAAGTCGCGCACATCGAGCGCGTGCGCGACCACCGCGATTCCCTGCGCTTCCAGTTTCTCCCGCGCCCGGGCGAGGCGCGCCGGATCACGGCCGAGAATCGCAACCGTGCAACCACGGCTTCCCAGGATTTCCGCAATGCAAAAGCCGATGCCGCTCGACCCGCCGCTGATGATGGCGAGGGGCCGGTGCGTGCGGACCACCCCTGCTGCGACCAAGTGTTCCGACATGGAGAGCTTACCCTGTTACCATATTCCCTTAGGTCGCCGACAACACCGACGGCAGCGAGACACCTTGCAACTGCACGTCCCGACTGCGCAATTTTGCGGAACAACAATGACGTGTTGCAGTACCGCAACGCTCCCTTAAACGTTGTATGGCTAGGTCGCTGTGCAGAGCGAGGGGATGTATAACAGCCCTGCTCCTCCAGCGGCGGGACCGTAGCGCGTCAATGTTGTCGGCAAATAAATTTTTCGCCTCGCTGCTGCTCGCAGCCGCAACTTGCGGCTGCACGGCACTGCCTTCCTCCGGACCGTCCCGCGTCGAGATCGAGATGGCGCAGCCATCCGACGACCAGCGGTATCTGCTGGTAGACGTCGACGACCGCACCCTTTCGCTTCTGGCGCAGGAGCGCCCCGCCACCTTGGGCGGCCGCTTCGGCGATTATCGTCCCCCCACCCGCTACGTGGTCGGCGTCGGCGACGTCATCTCCGTCACCATCTGGGAGGCGGCGGCCGGCGGCCTGTTTTCCGGCCCGGTCATCGACCGGCTCGGCACCGGCTCTCGCAGCGCAGCCATCCCCGAACAGCAGGTGGCGCAGGACGGCTCCATTACCGTGCCTTATGCCGGGCGCATCCCGGTGGCCGGGCGCACCACGGCGCAGATCGAGGCCGCGGTGGTCGAAAAGCTGAGCGGCAAGGCCATCGAGCCGCAGGTGGTCGTGGTGGTCACGCGCAGCGTCAGCAACGCCGCGACCGTGCTTGGCGAGGCAACCACCGGCGCCATCGTCCCGCTCTCCCCGCGTGGCGATCGCGTGATGGACGTGATCGCGGCGGCCGGCGGCATCAAGATTCCCGCCCATGAGGTGTTCGTGCGCCTCAGCCGCGGCGGCAACACCGTGACCGTGCCCATGCAGGCTCTGCTCAACGATCCGAAGGAGGACGTCTACGTCCGCCCGCTGGACAAGATCGTGCTGATCCGCGACCCCCAGACCTTCACCGTGTTCGGCGCCGCCGGAAATCCGACCATCGTGCCGTTCGACGCGGTGGGCATCACGCTGGAAGAAGCGGTCGCCCGTGTCGGCGGCCTGATCGATTCCCGTGCCGATCCGTCCGGCGTCTACCTGATGCGCATCGAGCCGGCGCGCTTCGCCGCCCGCCTGCGGCCGGATTCCCAGCCCTTGGAGAGCAACGGCTATGTCCGCGTGATCTACCGCTGGAACATGCGCGATCCGAACTTCGTCTTCCTCGCCCGCAGCTTCAATATCCGCAACAAGGATGCGATCTACGTCGCCAACGCGCCGCTGGCGGACCTGCAGAAGGTCACCTCGCTGTTCAACTCCGTAGCCCAGCCCGTGGTCAGCACGGTCTCGGTGGCGGCGCAATAGGGCCGGCATGGTCTCCCCGGCGCATGCAACCCGGGAGAGCGGGCACCTGGACCGGCAGAATGGCTCCATTCTGTCCCGCGGGATGCTGCACGTCCGACCCGGACCGGCGCTGAAGACCCTTGTGAAGCGATTGGCACCGGGGCTGCAGCGGCGCGAAACCGCCGTTGCAGCCCCGCGTACCGGCTTGGTCCAGCCGCAGCCCGAAAGCGCCCTAGACCGGACGACAATCCTTCAGGCGCGGCTATCGCGCGGTCAGTTCGCCGCCCTAGGCTTCCTCGTCGGCGTTTTCGTGCCCACGCTGATCGCATTTGCGTATCTGTCGATCTTCGCGGTGCCGCAGTTCCTGTCCGAGGCGCGCCTCGTCGTCCGCGGGAACCTCGAGCAGGTGGCCGGCGGTGGTTCTCCGATCGGCGGCGTTCCGCAAGTTCCGAACAGTCAGGAAGCACAGGTTATCGTTGACTACCTGCGCAGCCGCACCCTGGTCGGCATCCTGCAACAACAGATGGATCTGCGCCGCATCTTCGCCTCCGCCGACCATGATCCCATATTCGGCCTGTCCCGTACGGCCAGCGAGGATCAGCTCGTCACTTACTGGAACCGGCAGGTCAAGGTGGCGCTCGAATCGACCTCGGGCGTCATCACCGTGAAGGTGAGCGCCTTCAGTCCCCAGAGCGCTGCCATGTTGGCCGCAGCCGTCATCCGGCAGGCCGAACAGGCTGCCAATGACCTCACCATCCGCAATCGCGGCGACCGGGTCGTCCAGGCTGGTATCGAGGAGCGCGCCGCATTCACGGATCTGGCTGTCGTGCGCAGCGAACTCGAAGCCTTCAGGAACACCCAGGGTACCCTCGACCCCCTGCGCAGCGCCGTTCAGTCCTATTCCGTGATCGCCCGCCTCAGGGACCAGCGGTCCGAGATCAATACCGACCTCAGTGCGGCTCGTATGCGCCTCGATGAGAACTCGCCGGTCGTGCGAGCCCTCAAGGAGCGGCTCAGGACGGTCGATGAGCAGATTAAGACGCTCGATTCCGAACTCCTGGGTTCCTCGTCCAGTGACGCCGGATCGACGGCGAACCTGATCGCCGGAGCTGAACTGGAGGTGCACCGCCGCTTGGCTGAGCAACGGCTTCGGCAGGCGGAACTGGAACTTATGGAAGCGCGGACCCAGGAAGCCCAGAAGCAGGTCTACATCCTGACATTCATGGCCCCCACCATGCCGGACGAGAAAATCTTCCCCTCGCCCCTGCTCCAGGCCAGCATCGTGTTCGCTGTCCTCGCCACGGCCTGGGCCGTGATTTCGCTCTACGTCGGCAGCATCTACGCCCGCACCCGGTGAGCCCTCTGCCAGTCCCGCCCGGCCGGATGGGACGATCAGGTTCCTGGCGGATCCGCCGATATCACCTCTGCGGGCGCTTCCTCAACGACGTCATCGGCGCGCCGAAAAGCGTCGCCGACGTCGGCATAGACCTCGGCATCCATGGCCAGAAGCTCCTGGGCGCTCGGCCAGTCGCGCACCAGATCGGCGAGTTCCCCCACCTGGCGTGACCAGACGAGCTGTGGAGGCGGCGGCAGGGCCACTCCCAACACGGCAGCGAGCGTCTCCCAATAGACATCGACCTCGTCAGAATGACCGACCACATCTATTTCTGACAGCGTCTGCAGAGCCTTTTCGACGGCTGACGGCTCCAGCTGATCGTCTGATGTCAGACATGTCAGCAAGCGCGTGAGAGGGCTGACCAAGAGCTTGCGCTGGGCCGATGTCAGTGTCCCAAGCCAGGTCTCCAGGTCGCTCATCTCCTCGACCGTCGCACCCGCCAGGCTGTCGAGCAGCGGACGCATGGCCTCCGTGAGCACGGAATAGGCAAGGTTGGGAGTCTTTACCGCCCAACGCAGCACGAGCAATTGTTCGGCAAGCTCCTCGAACGGATCACGGATCAGCACCGAGCAGGTGAAATTGACATGCCGGAGCAATGGCTCGTAGGAGCGGAAGAAGAGCCTGCCGGTGCAATAGACCGATGACGAGAAGGGCAGCGCGATGATTGATCGCGCGGCCTCCTCGGGCGTCCGTTCCAGCCGTGTGAACACCATGTGGAACAGGTTCTGCAGCGGCTCGTTGAGCGCCGCTTGCGGCAACAGACGGGTTTCGAGCCGGAACAGCTTGCCCTCGGCAGTCGCGCTCTTCGGACGGCGGCGATAGATACGGACGTTTGTGGCCTCGTCATGCAACTCCACATCGGGAATCTGCGCGAGCCCCGGAACATGCTGCTCGTCGATGTAGAAACCGCAGATGCCCGTGTCATGCAGCCCATGCTCACGTAACAGAGGCCGCAACACGGTCGCCGGGACAACGCGGCGCATTTCGCCCCCGGTGAAGATCTTCACATGGGGCGTGGCCGAAGGATGGTCGGGCATGATCCATCCCACGATGTGGGTACCGGCATCCTCGTCGATGCTGAAGCGCAAAATTCCACTCCGGATTGGACGTACCGCGCGGAAGACCGCGCCCTTCAGCGGCGATGATCGCGAACGACTGCGACAAGAATCATGACGTTGATCCAGATAATCCCGCAGAAGACGAACACGAAGAAGCCGGTCTGCCACCAGATCGGGCCGGCCGACGTCTCCGGCAGGCTTGGCGCGATGTAGACATTGATGAACGTACTCTGTGCCCGAGCCCGGCGTTCCGCCTCCTGCAGGCCTGCGAGGGTTATGGATTGCAGGGTCTCGGCAAACCGCACATCAAGTTCCGATTCCTCGTACGCGGCGAGCGCCGCCACGGCCGTGCTGCTGCCCCCTCCGGAAAGATTCGCCTTGAAGGTGGCGATCTCGCTTTCGATGGCACGGACCCGGTCCCGCAGGACCCCGAGCGTCGGTCCGTTGGGCACTGAGAGGCGCTCAAGCGCCCGGATCTCCCGGTCCGCAGCGATACGCTCCTGCTCAAGCCGGAGCAGGCTGATGCTCAAGGCATCCGCGGCCTGGGCGGGATCGACGGCCCGACGCTTGAGGCGCCATTGCTGCTGCCGCACCAGAGCCTCGGTATAGCGCTTCGTCGCGGCATCGAGCTGTTCCTTCGCGCGGAGAACCGCATCCATCCGCGACTGCGCCGCGAGCTTGTTCAGAACACCCTCGCCGTCCAGGAGAATACGGGCCGCCAAAGTTTGCGCGGCCTCCGGGCTGAACGCCTGGACGCGCAGCAGCACGACTTCCGACCGCCGGTCGACCGTCGCGGTAACATGCTTGCCCCAATAGCGCGCCAATTGCTCCACAGTTGCGTTGCTCCGGAGTGCCGACCAGAAATCGATATCCGGGCCGGTGAAGAACTGCCGCAGCCATCCATCAGCGTCGAGCTTCGCCACATAGTCGAGGCTCGTGACGTAATTGGCGAAAACAAACGGTCCCTGTGCCCGCGAGGCCCCGCCCAGGCCGCCGAGAAGCGCCGATAGGCCGCGCGCGACACTCGCGGCCGCCCCCTTCGCCTCATTGGTGTCCAGGCCATCATAGACCGGCGTGCCAAGGGATTCCCGAATGGCAAGCCGCGCCTCAGAGACGTAGACCGGACTGGCGATGATCGTGCAGTAGACCATGCTCGCCGCGGCTGGAACGATGACCATCACGAGGAAGGTCAGGCGCAGCAGCGCAAACCACCGCGACGAGGCCGTGGCCCCGCTACCATACGTCCGTGGAAGTCTACGCCAGCGCAGCCCAGGCTTGATAAACGGGCGCACCGCAAGGGCCCGGCTGCGCTCGATCAGCGCCCGGATCGGCGGTGCCGCAGGCAATCCAGCCATCCTTACCTCGCCCTGAGCACCACAACGTCCTGAAAGTCATGCAGCGCTCCGATCCCAATATCCACGAGGTCGAAGTGCCGTGTCCATTCCGCCCTTATGTAAGGCTCGGAGATGAATGTGATGCCGTAGTCATACGTGGCGCTCGACAAGTGCCCGCTCTGGCGAATGAATCCATAACAGGGTCCGTTTGCGAACCGGCGTTCCACCTCCTCGAGGCTGGGACGCGGGATGCACAGCATATCGAAAATCATCTCCTCCCCGAGTGCCCGATCCAGAGCGCGCTGGCCATGGATCGACAACATCAGGATGGCCCCGGGCGCGCACACCCTGGCCAGTTCGCCCAGATAGAAGCGGTGATCCGCTTCGGCAAGGTGGCTGAAGACGGAGATGGAAATCACAGCGTCGAAACTGTTGTCGGCGAGCGGCAATCGCTGGCGCGGCTCGGTCTTGATAGCCTTCACATGCCCAAGGTGGCCGTTCAGCCAGGCGACCAGATCGGCATCGATATCCACGCCCACATAGGTTCCCCGGAACCCATGAAACATCCGCGCAATACGACCCGCCCCGACGCCGAAATCCAGAACCGCACGGAAATCCTTCAGGGGAACCGGGCTCAGGGCGCTGAGCGAACGCAGGAAATGCACGCCATGGCTGGCGAAACCGAACGGATCGGTCAACCCGGAGGTCCGGTACATCAAAGGCTCCGGAGGGCACGGGGCGATGGTGCCCTCTGGCGCCCAAATACCATCGACGGGGAGGTTGAGGGCAAGCCAGCTTTCCAGATCGCCGTTGATGCCTTCGCTGCTCGGCGAACCCGCCGCGACCCTGTCGCCCTCAATCGAGATAGTCATGTGGCTTGCCTCTTCGCCTGGACGCTCTCGTAGAAGCGCACAACGTCGGCGGCCATATGGCGTGACGTGCGTTCATATTGCGTCAAGGCACTCATTGCCCGTGCCAGCCCCGGCTCCGCGGCAAAGCGGCCGATGACGCGGGTCAGAGCCGCGTCCGAACCTTGGGTGAACCCGAATCCGTTGCGCCCTTCCTCGATGAACTCGTTCATTCCCTCGACGTCCGAGATCACCACCGGCGTGTGGGTGGCGAGCGCCTGGAGAAGGATCAGCGGACTGTTCTCGACCCAGGTCGATGGGATGACGAGCACATCCATGGCGGCAAGCACCTCGGCGGTCCGCTCGACTGGAAATGTCCCGCGAAAGACGACCTCCAAGCCCTCTGCGAGCTGTCGAACCTCGCGCGCATAGGCGGGGTCCATGGTCTCGTCGCCATAGACGTCCAGTGAAAACTGCTTGGAATCAAGGCGCCTCATGGCGCACAAAAGGAGGTGGAGCCCCTTGTGACGGGCCAGTTGGCCGATGAAGCCAAGCCGAGTGCGGCCGGATGGGCCTGGGGGCTTGTCCGAGCGGTCGATATCGATCCCAAAGCGGCTAAGCTCCAGCGGCACCGTGAGGCCGCTGGCCCGGTAAGCGTTCATCAGGAAACGGGTCGGCGTCAGCGCCCCCGCGTAAGCGCCATAGGCAACCGAGAGGTGCCCCGGCCGCTCCTTCAATGCGGCGACGTTGGCGCGCCAGTTCGCGGGAGCAAGGCGAGGCATCCGAGCCACCGTCTCTGAAACGGCTATGCGCGCGATGCGGCGCCCAAAACCCGCCCGCGCTCCATCATGCGAGAAATAGGCGCAGGCCACGCAATTGGAGCGGCTGCGGTTCGGTCCAGCACAGCGCGTGCCGTCCACCGTGCTCAGCTTGTTGTTGAAGCAAAAGCCGAAAAAGTCCGTGAAGGTGGCAACGACTGGCTTCCCCGTGCCTCTCGCGACATCAAGCAAGGCGGATGTGTGGTTGAGCAGGTGACACACATGGATGATGTCCGGCTGGATCTCGTCCAGGAGCGTACGGTGTACCGTGGCCAGGTCCGGCAGGTGAAAAGTGTCCCGCAGTCCCCGATCTGGAAAACGATTGCGATCGAACCGGATCACTCTGACGCCATCGATCGCGTAACGCTGGATGAAATCCTCTTGCCGCGGCTCCCCCGCAAAGGTCGCCGTGACGACCACCGGCTCATGGCCGAGTGCCAGAAGCTCCCGCGCTAGAGTTCGGGTATAGCTTTCTGTCCCGTAGAAATGTTCTGGGTAGTAGCAATGGACGAATAGGGCGATCCGCATTCCAGTTCCAGATCTGCGCGAAGCTCCGCCAGTACAAGATCAATACCCAGATCCAGGTCGATCCTCGGCACCCAGCCGAGACGCTCGCTGGCACGGTGGATGTCGAGCGTGGAGGTGGAGACATCAAAGTGGCGCGGGGCCACGTGCTGCACCTCAAGGGTCCGGTTCAGCTTCTTCTCGAGTTTGCCAATGACCTCTTTGAGCGAGTGCCCCCTGCCCGACCCCACATTGATCGGACCCGTCACCCGCCGCGCGGCTCCCGCCGCGATGAGCGCACTTACGACGTCGTCGAGATGGACGTAATCACGAACGACCTCGCCACTTCCATAGAGCTGCAGCGCCTTCCCGCTCAACGCGGCGCGCGCAAACAGGGTGACTGCGCCGAGGCCCCTGCTCTCATGCTGGCGGGCCCCATAACAGTTGCCGATCCGTACAGACATGCCATCGACGCCGTACAGATCCCGATACATCTCGATGTAACGTTCCACCGTCAGCTTGGAGACGCCATAGGCGCTGATGGGCCGGGTGGGATGATCTTCGCTGATGGGAAGGTGCTCGGGGGTGCCATAGACGCTGCCACCCGACGAAGCGAACACGATACGAAGGCCAGGCACACCGCGTGCCGCCTCCAACATCCTGACGGTGCCCACCACGTTCTCCAGAACGTCCCGCGCGGGGTCGAGCACCGCGGTGGATGGAATGGACGACCAAGCCAGATGATAAAGGGTGGAAACCCCTTTCAGCAGGTCTCCCCAGCCATCGAAGGTGGCAAGGTCGACGCTCTTCCAAGACACGCCTCGCACGTTCGGCGCGTCCGCCACGCTTCGCGATGTGGCGATGATCTGCGTTTCACGTCTTGCAAGTTCCTGACACAGCCGGCGGCCGATCAGCCCCCCGCCTCCTACAACCAATGCCCCCATCACTGCCTCGCGGCGAGGCGCACCGCGCCTCGCAAATCGTGCGGAACGAAACGCTCCGACAACGCTAGTCCAGATGGGCGGACAGCAGAACCCGCGTGCGTCAGCCGCAGCTCTTCCCTCATCGACCCGCTGCCTTTTCACAACATTAGCGGGCACCACCACCACCCGCAACTCACAAAATCACCCACCAGGGTAAAGAGCGGGTAAAAGGCGACAGCTACGCGCAGGGGGTAATTCGGCTGGCTTGAAGCGCTTCCGCATACACGGTGCCATAGGCTTCGACCATGGTTTCGACGGCGAAGACGCCCGCCCTTTCACGGTTTCGGGCACCAAGCGCATCGACCTCCGCAGGATCGTTCAGCAGCCGAAGCAGGATGTCGGCGAGTTCGGCCCTGTCGGCACCAAGGGTCTGTGAGCCGCCGAGGATTTCCGGCAACGCGCCCACCTTAAAGCCGGCCACCGCATGCCCCATCGCCATGGCGAAGGGAGAGACCTGTCCAAAGCTCTCTCGCACAACGGGGGCTACGAAAATCCGGAACCGGCTGTAGATCTCTGGCAGGTCCCCATAGGGAACCGCGCCGGTGAACTCGAAATTCTGACGAACGCCGGCATCAATGACGCGACGGAGGAAAACCGGGAGCAGATCGCCGTTGCCGACGACGAGGATACGCGTGCGCGGCCGTCTGCGGGCGACGTCGATCATCGGGTCAAGGGAGTCTTCGCTCAGTTTGTCCCGGGTCAGCCGGTACACCATGCCGATCGTATCTTCCGCTTGTGGCGCGAAACGGCGGGGCGCAAAACGATCGAGATCAATGCCTGGATGAATCACCTTCCCATTGGTCACGTCTGGAGCGAAGGTGGCGCGGATATAATTCGACACGAAGAGATACTGCCCCACCCGCGGATCACGCAGCGGCTCGACGGGCGTGTTCACGTTCTGGACGAGGGCAGCCTGCGTCGCGCGGGCCGCGGCCAGCGCGCTGAGATACCAGGGCCGATCGCTCTCGCCCCAATAATGAATGTGGATGATGTCAGGCCGCACCCGCGCGTAGGCCGCGGCAAAGTCCTCCGCCGGCGATCCGAGTGGGACGACGTCCACCTCCATCCCCTCGTGCCGGCCGTGGGGCGGCAGGGCAGCGGTGAGAACCCGCATGTCGAACCGGTGGCCGAGCCTTTCCATCAGGTCCACGACGAGCTGGGTTGAACCGCCCACGAAAACATTCGGGATGACATGCAGCACCCGGGGCCGGTCAGGCAGGGCGGGTTGTTGCAGGCGCACGCGATAGACGACGGACCGCTGTCCGAAGACCAGGCGGGAAAAGTCCCGCATCAGGTTCCGGCCGGCCTTCCCCCAGCGGACTTGCGGCTGCCAGTGGCCCGCTTCATCCCGCCGCAGTTCCGTTCCCGTGGCAACGGCGAGCGTGCCCATCTCCTTCAGGAAGGCAAGGGATGGCCCCGGCTCGAAGATAAGCGTTCCGAGCCGCGCCAGCGGCAGCGGCAGGACCGGCGTCCGCTCCTGCCGGGCCTGCAATTGCTCGATCAAGTGCAAGAGCTGGTCAGAACGGACCTGCATGTCGGCCAGCTGCTGTCGGAGGTCGGCAATCTCTTTCGCGAGGCCGCCCGCTTCTGCTGCCGCAGCCTCGCCCTCCTGACCGGCCACGGTCGCTGGTACTCCTGTGGCAAGATCCATGGCGGCGGGCGGAACGGACAGGCATGGTTTCATAGCAGACGACGGGGTCCGATCGGTATGGCAATGTGTTTGGCGCGGGCAGCATCGCGGGGGAGCGACCTCGCAGGCGCGACATCCTATGGCACCGCTGGAGCACGCGCGCCCCATAAGGTAAGATAGACATGGCAAGCATCGGAATGCTAGTAGCGGCTCTGAAGCGCACTTGAAAGTTGAAGCTCCGACGGAGCGTTACCAGAGGGAGGAAGAGGCGGTGAGCCAACCCGTCTCGCCTACACAGAATTTATCTGTACGCGACGAGCTGACCGAATCGCTGGTGAAGCGCAATGCGCGGGTACGCGAGGAGTTGCGCCAGCGGGCTCGCGAGGCACGAAGGCGACAGCCTGTGGTGCGGCGGGCGGATGCCGGCTTCTGGGGCATCGAGGCGCTTGCCGCCATCCCCCAACGGCTGCCCCTGTGGCCGAGCTTCATCGTCCTCGTCCTTGTACCCACACTGCTCGCCAGCATCTATTTCGTCTTTATCGCCTCGCGACAGTACGTCTCGGAGGCGCGATTTGCGGTGCGCACATCGGAGCATTCCGGGCTGGAGGGAATCGGCGGATTGTCCGCCCTGCAAGGACTGGCCGAGGTTCAGGATTCGCTGATCATCTCCAACTTCGTGAAAAGCCTCGCCATGGTGGAGGCACTCGACGAGAAGGTCGGCCTGCGCCAATTGCTATCCAAGCCCGACATCGACTGGTTTTCCCGCTTCAATCCGTCTCGTCCTGTGGAGCGTTTGGAGCGCGCCTGGCGGGCACAGATGGACACCAGCATCGAGGGTACGTCCGGCATCATCACGGTGCGCGTCTGGGCATTCAGTCCCGAGGATACGCTTCGCATCACCCGGGCCATCGTGAGCCTGTCGGAAGACATGGTGAACAAGCTCGGAGAGCGCACCCGGAAGGACGCCATCGCCCAGAACCAAGCGGAATTGGAACGGGCGCAGGAGCGGCTGCGCAAGGCGCGTGCCGCCATGCGCGACCTGCGCAACGAGGTCGGCGTCATAGATCCGGTGCGGACCAATGAAGGTGTAGACAAGCTCATCAGCGAGCTTGAGAGCGACCTTACGCTCGTGGACCAGCAGATCGGCACCGCGCGGCGTACCCTGAGTCCCGACGCGCCGCAGTTCACCCTGCTGGATGCACGGCGCCAGGCGATCAAGGACAACATCACAACGCTGAAGGCGCGGCTGACCACCCGCACCGGTGCCGCCGGCGATACGCTCTCTGCCGTCATGACCCGCTACGACACGCTGGAGCTGGAACGGCAGATCGCCGAACGCCAGTACACGACCGCCGCCGAGGCGCTGGAGCAGGCGCGGGTGAACGCGGAACGTCGCGGCATGTATCTGGCAGCCTTCGTCAATCCGGTTCTCGCCCAGGAGGCCGACTACCCCAACCGCTTCTGGATGCCGGTGGCGGCAGCCGCGCTGTTCTGTGTGATCTGGCTCGTGATCCTCGCCGGGTTCGAGCTGGCGCGCCAGCTGAGGAGCTAGGCGCGACATGATCGTCATCGATCGCCTCACCAAAACCTATTGGACCCACTTTCAGCGCAAGACGGTGTTCTCGAACATCTCGGTTCGCCTCAACTCCAAGCTCAGCTACGGCCTGCTGGGACAGAACGGCGCGGGAAAGTCCACATTCCTCAAGATCATCGCGGGGACCGAGGCGCCCACCTCGGGTCGGGTCTACCGCTCGGTCCGCATGTCGTGGCCGCTGGGGTTCGCGGGCGGCTTCCACCCGATGATGACGGGGCGCGAGAACATCCGCTTCCTCGCCCGCGTCTATGATGCGGACATCACCGAGGTAACCGACTTCGTGGAGGATTTCTCGGAGCTGGGGCGCGACCTCGACCTGCCGGTGAAGACCTATTCCTCGGGCATGACCTCGCGCCTTGCCTTTGCCGTCTCCATGGCCATCGAGTTCGAATTCTATCTGGTGGACGAGATCACCGCGGTGGGCGACGCGCGCTTTCAGCTGAAATGCTCTCGCGCCTTCGCCGAGCGCCGGGCGCGGGCGGGCATGATCATGGCGTCCCATTCCACCGGCACCATCAAGGACTACTGCAATGCCGGGCTGGTCCTGCAACGCGGACGGCTGATGATGTTCGAGGACATCAACGACGCCATCGAGGTCCATCGCCAGCAGATGGAAGCCTGACCATGAGCGAAACGCAGGCCCGCCTCACGCGCTTTGCCGGCGAGAGCTGGTCCACCGCGCTTTCAATGCATGCGCGCGTGGTGGGCGCCCTCGTCATGCGCGACCTTCAGACGCGGTTCGGCTCCGGCTATGCCGGCTTCCTGCTCAGTCTGGTGATGCCCCTCGGTCATCTCGGCATCGCGCTGGCGATCCTGACGGTCATCGGCCGGATCCCCCCCATCGGCGGACGTCCCCTGACCTTCCTGATGACGGGCATCCTGCCTTTCGTGCTATGGTTCTACTGCCACCGCCAGATGATGCTATCGATCCAGCAGAACAAGCCCCTGCTCTATTTCCCCGGAGTCGATTTCTTCGACATCCTTTTTGCGCGAGCGACCGTCGAGATTGCGTCAGGAACGCTGGTGGTGGTCTCAATGATCTCCACGCTCGCCATTTTCGGCTACGATGTGAGCCCGGTTCATCTACCCGGCTTCACCTATGCACTTATAGCGGCTTGGTTCCTTGGCATCGCAACCGGGCTGATCTTTGCCTCGCTCGGGCTCCTTTGGATGCCGCTCATCATGGCTGGCAGTCTTCTGGGGCCGCTGTTCTGGATATCCTCCGGCGTGTTGTATCTTCCAACCAGCTTGCCAGAACGGCTGCAGACGATCCTTCAATATTTTCCGCTATGCCAGATCGTCGACGGCGTGCGAGTCGCCTATTTCGACGAATATCAAAGTTCGTTTTACGATCCTTCCCTTCTTTTTGTTATTGTCCTCGGCATGTCTTTTTTTGGCTTGGCTCTTGTGGTTGTCGCGCGGCGGATCGGATCCGCATAGAAATGAGCACCTCGTAACCAACCATAAATATACACAACGAACGAGGACTTGAATGACCAAGCCAACCTGCATGATCTATTCATTGGCATTCGGCGCGCCAAAGCCAATGCACCGGTTTATATTCTCCAATTGGGCGAGTGCCGACTTTGCCAATTTTCGCCTGTTTACAGACCAGGCGGAGAATTGGCGTGAAATGATTCACCCAGACACATCAAATATTGAAATAATCGACACTCAATTACTGGATTGGTTTCGTGCATTTTTCCCATACTTCCACGTTTCAAGCCATGCAGAGCTGATCGAAAAATACCCCGATTTTTTTCGTGAGCAATTGACTGGGTGGAACGCTTGCTGCCTCAAGCCTCTCTTCACTCGATTTGATAATACCCCGACGCCTGCGATCTGGGGGTGGGTCGATTATGACGTCCTCCTTAACCCCTCTGCGCTAGAGCGACACCTCATCGAAAACGAGGACAAAGACCTCCTTATGTTCCCTGAAGGGGGCGGCGTATGGGAGCAGTTCAAGCTTTTCCGTTCCAATGTCGACGTGACGGACTTGTGCCAGCGCATAATCGACGCCCCTCGACCCGACCCTGCACCGCTCGATGTAATGGTATCCTACCAAATTCGAGGACTTGGCAGCCCAATGGATGATATCGCCCAAAATATGGTCGCATCACATTGGAAGTATTCTGATTGCGGCGACTTTCCGGAAAATAAATTTGGCGTCATTATTGACAATAACATGAAACTGACGAGCGACGATGGACGCGAAATATTATTTTTCATCGCCGACACAGAGACGAAATATTACACAGAAAATGATGTAAAAAAAATAAGCGAGCAATTAGACAAAGAAATGCAATATAAATTCGATTATGTACCCGCACCTTAGTATCAACACAGGTTTGGCACAAGGCATCGCCTTGCCATGCCGAATCTCAGGGAACAGATTTAAATGGCGAAGGTCCTGATTGTAGGTGCAGGCTTTGCGGGCGCCGCTCATGCGCGCGAGATTGCTGAAGCCGGCCACTCCGTCGAGGTCATCGACACGCGGCCCCATATCGGCGGCAATTGCTTCGACAGCGTCGATGAGACCGGTGTGCGCATCCACCGCTACGGGCCGCATCTTTTCCACACCTCCAACCAGCGGGTCGTGGACTGGCTCTCGCGCTTCACCGAATGGCTGACCTACGAACATCGCGTCGTCGCCCGCCTTCCGGATGGCCGGCTCGTGCCCATGCCGGTCAATCTCGATACCGTCAACGCACTGTTCGGCCTCTCACTCTCCACCCCCGAGGAAGTCGCCGGCCAGCTTGCCGCCGTGAGCGTTCCGCGCGATCCGGTGGTGAATGCGGAAGACCACCTCTTCTCCACGATCGGGCCCGAGCTGACCAACCTCTTCTTCCGCCCTTACACCAAGAAGATGTGGGACATGGACCTGACGGAGATGGACGCCGCCGTGGTCCGCCGGCTGCAGATCCGCACCACCCGCGAGGCTGGCTATTTCACCAACGACACCTTCCAGGCCATGCCGAAAGACGGCTACACCGCCATCTTCGAGCGCATCCTTGATCATCCGGCCATCACCGTGAGGCTCGGCGTGCCCTTCAGCCACGCCATGCTGGACGGCTACGATCATTGCTTCAACAGCATGGCGATCGATGAATTCTTCGGCTTCGCCCATGGCGAGTTGCCGTATCGCTCCATTCGCTTCCACACCACCAGCATTCCGACCGCCGAGGCATCGCCTCACGTCACCATCAATTATACGGATGCCGGTCCCTATACCCGCGAGACGTGGTGGCACAACATTCCGGGCCATCTGGAGGCCTCCGGCCCGCGCGTGCTGCGCACCGTCGAAGAGCCGTGCGACTACCACGACAACAATCACGAGCGCTATTATCCGGTGAAGACTCACGATGGCCGCTTCGATCGGCTCTATCGCGAGTACGAGGCCGAGGCGTCCAAGCTGCCCCACGTCACCTTCATCGGCCGCTGCGGCACCTACCAGTATTTGGACATGCACCAGGTCATCAACCAGTCGCTCCTCAGCGCGGGCCGGTGGATCGCCGCGCAGCCGGCATAGGGGTTAGGTTCCTCGCTGACCCGGCGCGCCAAATTTGGCGCGTCAGCCCGCTGTCCGGGAGAGGTGGCCGAGGCACTTCACCGGCCGGTCTCCGAGCAGGATCCAACAAGCGCTGTCAACGGACGGTACGTCCGCCGCCGGCAGCACAGCGGAAAACCCCCAGCCGATAGTCGGATCAAGACCGAACGTGCCGGCCACGTCTGCGCGGGGAAACCTCTCGCAGGCGATCGTTCGCGTCCCAACTCGGAGGAAAGCGGCCCCACCCATTGCCGCTGGCCCCTTGAGCCAACCTCGCAGCTCAATCGCGCCCCCCAAGGGTGTGACCCGATACACGCCGTCCGCATGGGTGGCGCCCGAGACGATCTCCAGTCGGGCATCCACCTCCTCGTCACGGGTCGGATGATGCAGCCCAAGCAGAATCTTGATCAGCGTGAGGCGCGACGACAGCCGGCTCTCAAGCACATGCACCCTGTTGCCGAGAATTGCCGCGTCGAAACGGGCGCGATCGACTTCCGCCGCCACCTCGCTTTTCTCGCGGGCGGCAACCCGAACGCGATCATTCAGGTTGCGGATGAGCACACCATACTCGATCAGCCGCCGCCGGAACGCACGGATCGTTGCATCATGACCGTTCATTGCGCTGCCGCCTCGATCTGACCCGGCTCTTCGACGCCGAACAGCCGCAGCACAGCTCCCCGGTGCACCTCCGCCGCATGTTTCTGCCGCAGTCGCTCCTGAGCAGCGAGTGCCAGCCTGCGCCGCCGCTCCGGCTCCTCCGCCAGCGCGATCAGCGCATCGGCATACTCTGCCGCCAGCGCCGCATCGTCGGGCCCCGATGGCAGAAGAATGCCGGTTTCGCCGTCGACCACGAACTCCGCAATGCCCCCGACGTGCGGAGCGACGGAAGGCAGGCCCCAGGCTGCGGCCTCCAGCAGGACGTTTGGAAGTCCGTCGAACACGCTGGTGTAGAGAAAGGCGAAATGCTCGGAATTCACCACATCCGCGAAGCGCGCGAACGGGCCCCCATAAGCGATGTTGGGCCTGCCGGCGAACATCGCGGCATCAAAATCAGTCCCGTCGCCACGGACGTCGATCACGATGTCCGATGCCCGAGCGGCAAGCGAATCCGCGATGGCGGCGATCAATTCCGGCCGCTTCTGCGCCACGAGTCGCGAAGCCCAGAGCACCCTCCGACCCACGCCAGCCCGCGGTTCCGACCGAACCGGCTGGGGTGCATAGATCACCGCATAGCGATCGGCGTAGGCGCCGAGCCTGCGCACATCGGCTTCGACCACGCTGCCATTGTCGCTGACGATGCGGAAGAGATGCTCGACATGCGCATCGACGAAGGAAAAGCCCCAGGGCGCCGTCACCTGTTCGCCCTTCACATAGGAGCACTCGTCACAGAAGCGGTAGAAGATCGTTCTGCGTCCGCCGAGAACGGGCGCATAGGCTGAGAAAAAACGCTCCGCATAAACCGACTGGCGCAGATGGATCGTGGCATCGCCATAGGCTTCGATCAGACGCAGGGTTATGAGATCGACGAAGCGGTCTTCAAGATCAGGCCAGATGGCCTTGAAATCGACCACCTCGCACTCAGGCGGCAGGCACTCCATGTTCAGATTGGGGTCAGCCTCCCCGAGCAGCACCAGAATTTTCCGCGCCGGATCGCCTTCGAGAAGCGCCCGCATCACATCCCCAATGTACTTCTCCGCCCCGCCATGGCGCAGGAAGGGAAACAGGAAGATATCGGTGAACGTGGCCGCTCCGATGAGACGGCAAATTTCGAAGTATGCGGCCCCGACCTCGGCGTTGGACCACTCAAGGGCAGTGAAATAGGCGGACTGGTCAATCACGGAAGGATTGACAGCCGGCTCGATGGCATTGGCGGCGAGGATGAATTCGCAGAAGACGGGATTGTCGCTCAGGGGCAGGTGGATCGCCGGACGCAAGGCCGGACGCCTGTCCGCGGCACAATATGTGTCGTAGGCGCCCGCCATCACGTCGAGGAACACGTCCGGGCGAAAGAGCAGTGTCGGCGGTGTCTGGCGTACCGATTTCGCATTCGCCTCATTGAGAAGGCTCCCCCTCCTCTTCCGGTAAAACAGCGCTGTATTGCGAACGACATGGAGGTCCATTCCCCGCGCCACCGCTTCGGCGTTGAAATGCCAGTCCTCGTAGGCATAGCCGCTGCTCACGCGCGCATCTGCATAAGGATGCGCGAGGAAATAGGAGCGCGGACCGAATACGCGCGACACGTAAGGATGGGCGGCAAGGAAAGTTAGCTTGATCTCATCGTCCAACGAATAATACTGGCCGATAAAATCCTGTGCACCAAAGCCGATGAGCAACTCAGGGAACATCAGCGTTCGCTCGCCCGCCACGCTCGCCTGGGCCAGCATCTCGGACAGCATGTTGATCGAAACGAGATCGTCGCCATCAGCCGTGGCAATGAAGGTTCCATGTGCGGCACGGACGCCTGAATTGCGTGCCGGACCGAGCGAACGATGCTCCGTCACCACATGCTCGATGGCCACGAACCCCTTGAATGGATAGGTCCGCGCGATCGTGCTCGTCAGTGGATCGGTCTCGTCATGCACGACGACGAGTTCGCAGCGATACCCGAGATCGCCGGCGTAGAGGGCAGCTGCATCGAGCGAGGCTAGGCTGCGCGTCAACAGATGGCGCTCGCCATGCACAGTCAACACGATGGAGCAATCGAACGGCGCGACGCCCTCCCGGAGAAAGCTCATATGACCCGGCCCCCGACCACACCCCAACCAACCCTGTTGATTGACCGTTGGTCACCATACGAGGCGCCCAACGTACAACTCGGGAGAGATATACCGGTGAGGTTGCAGCCGCAATCAACCAGCAGCCTCCGACATCCCCGCGCGGGGCGCGGCGACGGTCTTCCCGACCGCTGGACGTGCCTGCCCATGAGGCGCATTGCGTGGTAGCATGCTGCGCCCATCCGCCGCAGATCATTCCGTCGCCTTGACGGAACGGGCGAAACCTAAGAAGTCTACAACCCCATTCCGAGACCGGTTCGTCGATGACGCAAGTTGCCGTGCAAGCATAGCGCTGATGCAAGTGCCCAGAGGATGTCTGATAGTTCGGACATGTGTAGAGGCAAAAAGACGCCAGGTTGCAACAGTTATAATTTTGCCAAACAACCATGCGACGGTGAGGTCATTCCAGAGATCTGAAGCGGGGATATTACATTGAACGCCTGGTACTTCACTTTCGAATATCCGCCCGATTTTGGAGGCGGCCTTTCGGAATACATGCGCCAGATTACAAATCTATATCTCAAGAACGAGACCCATTCCCTCGCAATATTTGCCATTTCCCATTCGATCGATGGACTTTATCAAGAGGAATGGCTAGCCGACAACATTATCCTGATTCGCATCAATCCCAGGAAGTCGTGGCATGGGGATGAGATTGGCGAATGGGTTTCGACCTCGCTTCAGTTCTCCCGGATAGCCGAACTTCTCGCCTCCCGGGCGGGCGGTCTGTTCGCGCGCCTCGGACGTCCGTCGTTTCTCGAATTCGCCGACGGCTTCGGCATCGGCTACGTCACGATCCAAAATCGGCTGTGCCTCAACAGATATCTCAAAGACATCCCGATTGTCGTCACGGCGCACACACCGACCTATTTCATCGACCGACTCGATCAAAGGCCGATCTATCGCCTGCCCGCCTATTGGCACGGCACCATGGAGCGATGGTGCATGCTTGCGTGTGACGGGCTCGTCTCACCCTCGCAGGCTCTGCTCGATGAATTGAAGCCCGATCTGCTCACCGACTTGCCTCGGCATACGGTGATTCCCAATCCATATGAGCTCCCGCCGCCCGGGGCCGCCCCCGGCCCCAGGATAGAATACGATCACGTCTATATCGCCTCGCGCCTGACCTACTGGAAGGGCATCGAACATGCGATTCGCGGCATGTCCCTGCTCTGGGACCAGGGCGTTCGCACGCCGCTGAAGATCTACGGATCAGACACCCATTTCAGTCCGTCTGGTGGGTCCTATCTCACTTTCCTGCAGTCCCGTTTCTCCCGATATTTTTCGGACGGGCTGATCATTTACGAAGGGCTGCGACCGCGATCCTATATTGAGCAGCAGGCGCGCACCGCCTATGCCCAATTGCACCCTTCGGTATTCGATAATTTCCCTTATTCCCTGCTTCAGGCCATGGGGGCCGGGCAAGTCTGCATCGCCGGCAAGCGCGGCGGCATTCGCGAAATTGCGCAGGACAGGAAGTCAATCTACCTCTGCGATGTGGAGAACCCGCGCAGTGTGGCCGACGCCGTCTCCCAAGTGATCAAGCTTAAGCCCGCGGCGAGGGCCGCCGTTGGCGCTGCCGCAAGGGCAGCAGTCGCCGAGCATTGCGACCCCCAGAAATTCTTCGCTGCCAAGAGCGCCTTCGTCGAGACACTCTCGACGAGCCGCACACACTTCCCGTTCTCGCTGCCGTCAGATGTATCCGGGCGTGCGAGCCACAGCCAGATTGAAGGGGACGGCCCGCGACTGTCGGTTGTCATCCCCTATTTCAACATGCACGAGTTCATCGACGAGACCATTGCCAGCATCCGGAAAAGCCATCTTGAGGATTGCGAGATCATTCTCGTGAATGACGGCAGCACCAGCCCCGACGCGCTCGCCAAGCTTGACGGCCTCCATCGGCGCCACGGGCTCGGACCCGAAGTCCTCCGCATCTTCAACGTTCCCAACGGCGGCGTCGCGGCGGCCCGCAATTTTGGCGCAGGCCACGCCAAGGGCCGCTACCTGACGCTGCTGGACGCTGACGATCTCGTTTCGCCCGCCTACTACGAGCAAGCGACTGCAATCCTCGACCATTACGAGAACGTCGCATTCGTGGGATGTTGGATCGAGGATTTCAATGAGTCCGGCAGGATCCGGCATTGGGCCACATCGAATGCCGAGCCGCCCCTTCAAATCGTGATGAATCAGACGAACTGCCAATCTCTTGTCTATCGTCGGGAAGTCTTCATCGAATTCGGGCAGCATGACCCGGATTTGAGAATGTTCCTTGATGACTGGGAAGGCGTAATCAAGCTGATCGCCAACGGCCAGTACGGAATAATGATCCCGAAGGCCCTGTTTGAATACCGCATCCGGAGCAATTCGATCTTCCGGACCAAGGTCAATCTGTGGGACCTCAATTTCGAGAAAATCACCTCGAAACACAAGGCTCTCTACGACCGCTGGGGCGCCGAGCTGGTCGCCTTTCTCAATGCGAACGGTCCCAACAATTTCTACCATGTCGCTGGCAAGCCCAGCACGCTCCAAAAGTGATCCAGGCCCTTGCGGCCCGGGGGGATCGGGGCACGGGACCAAGCCCCCTTCCTGCCTTGTCGCTTAATTCGGGTGCCCGGCATGTCCCGGCCCCTCTCATCCGGACCCGATACGGGACATCCGAGCCAGCATGAATATTGGAAGGAAAGCTTCCGTGAGTGCGATTGACGCCAAGACCCTGTTCGCCGCCTCCTTTATGAACGGGCTCGCCCTGGTCGGGGACAAGCCTCGCTTTTTCCGTCAAGGGATCGATCTCACCCCTAACGTCCGGGTTGAGTTCGACGCCCAGCCGGGCCGCGAATCGGGCATCCTGATCTCGCGCAAGTCCTTCAATGGCAACGTGTTCATTGAGATCGAGCCCCGCAAGCTGGAAGACGCGAACTGGCTGACGATCGAAATCACCCTCGATATCGACGATGTTCGGGAGACTTCGACTTTCGTCTCAATCCTGGATGCCTTCTCCGTCAAATCCGTTTCGGTCTTTTCCGTCCTGAGAGTCACATATCCCGATGGGCGGTGGGTGGATTTCTCTTCCGCCGAGCTGGAGTTCAATGCCACATCCACGACCCACGCCTTCCCGGTCGTTCTCTCCCAGAAGATTCAGGACGCCCTGGCAGGAGCGTCCGGCGCAAAGCTGATCTTCTTCATCGAGAGCCGCTCGACCGTATTCGGCATCTCCGAGGTTAGAACGATAGGCATCCTGCGGGACGCGAAGCTGCTCGCGATGAGAGCGAGCAGCGATTTGTTGACCCAGCTAGAGAACCGGACGCTTGAAGGTGCCCATCGGGCGGAGCTTTCGACCGAAGCCTTGACGATAGATGCCGCAACCCGGCGCGAGGTCGCGTGCTACGCCGAAGTCGCCCCGAATGTCTGCTTCAGCTTCGGCCCTGCCGCGGAGGAGGCAGTTGCCCTCTTGAAGATGGACGACAACATCGTCGTCGATCTGACGGGATGCGCGGATTCGGACTGGCGGACGATCGAGTTCCTGTTCCATCCGACGTCCGTCGGTGCCTGCAGGGGGCTCTTGATTGATATCCAGTCCAGCTATCTTCCGCAGCCTTCGGAGGCCATCCTCGAGGGGGTCTTCCGGATATTCGTCGAGGATGGCTACCAAGATATCAGCCTTGGAGGCATAGCCATCGACACGAATGGCACAAGGACGCAACAGGCCTACCCGCTCGATCTCACGGCCTTCCAATCCAACAGGTGCCGCCTGATCCTGTTCGTGCCCCCCACGTACGCCAGCCTCCTTTTCAAGTCCCTTGCCGTGACCCTGTTGCAGGTCAAGTGACAGACACGCGGAGGCTTGAAGCGGAAATCCGCAAGCCTCCGCCTGATGGCATCAGCAATCCGACCAGAAAGGCGCCCCGTTCAGACGGTCGCCACCTGAGGGGATTGCTGCGCCTTCCCCCGTCCGAGCCGCCGCTCCCAGGCGAGTGCGTGGCGAACGATGGTGGGCAAATCGTCAAGCAGAGGCTCCCAGCCCAGTTCGTCACGAATGCGCTGCGCGCCTGCTACAAGCGTCGCCGGATCGCCGGAGCGCCGTGGAGAGATCTTCACGGGGAAATCCACCCCGGACACCTGCTTGACCACTTCAACGACGTCCCGCACCGAATAACCGCGGCCGTAGCCGCAATTAAGCGTCAGGTTTTGCCCCCCCGCGCGCAGCGCATTGAGCGCGGCCACATGGGCGCGGGCCAGGTCCGAAACATGGATGTAGTCCCTGATGCAGGTTCCATCGGGCGTGGCATAGTCGGTGCCGAATATCTCCAGCCCGGCCCGCTCGCCAGTTGCCACCTGGCTCGCCACCTTGATGAGGTGGGTGGCCTGGCGGGAGGACTGGCCGGCGCGGCCCTCCGGGTCAGCCCCCGCGACGTTGAAATAGCGAAGCACCGTGTATTGGAGGCCGTGGGCCCGGGCGGTGTCTGCCAGCATCCACTCGCTCATCAGCTTCGAGCGTCCGTAGGGATTGATGGGGGCTGCCGGATGATCCTCCGAAATCACACCCGCGCCAGGGTCGCCATAGACCGCAGCCGTAGATGAGAAAATAATGCGCTTCACCCCAGCGGCCACAGCGGCTGCGAACAGGCTGCGGGTCTTGGCCGTGTTGCCGAGATAATAGCCAAGCGGATCGGAAACCGAATCTGGAACGACGATCTTTGCCGCAAAATGAATGATTTCCGTGATTCCGTATTCGGCGACGAGGCGCGCAACGAGCGCAGCATCACTCACGTCGCCCACCACCAGCCGGGCGGCTGGATGCAAGGAATCTGCGAAGCCGGTCGAGAGATCGTCGAGAACGACGACGTCCTCGGCACGGTCGACCAAAGCGAGGACGACATGGCTTCCGATATAACCGGCTCCGCCGGTAACAAGAATGGACATTCCTAACCCACAGCACCAAGGATCAACCAACGCGCGCATTCTTGCCCGACTCACGCTGGGTCGCAAGGAGGGCTCCCATGCCAGCGTCCTTGTAGCGGTTTTCCCAGCACCCAGCACCACCGACCGCCGTCATATCAACCGGTGGCAATGCGTTAATCTCCTGTCCCACGGCTTTGGACGACAGATGACACGAAGGGAGCGGGAGAGAATTTTTATGTCTCCTACGTATAAAGTGGGATATGGATTTTCTTTTTCCATTAAAAATCGGAACATACAGAAGTATTTCTTGAATTTTGACCCACTATTTCGTCATTTTTAATTATCACACAAAACTAAAATAAGGATGAAAAGGCTGGATTCACGAACGTTGCAGCCCAACCTGGCACGTCAGATCGCCCTCATTGATTGCATCCGGTTTTTTCTCGACCTGACGGGCTTCGCACGTTATAGCTGACCCACGGGCGATGCGAGGGAGTTCATGCTCAGGTCAGGGCAGAGTACTTCGGCGTCACACGAGGCCGCATCGGGCGGAGCCGCAAGAGACAAGGCTGCATCGGGGCTATTCGCGCCGAAGCGCCGGAGTGCGCGCACCAAACCGGTGGTTCTGTCGTCTGTGGAAAATTGCATCTCCATGACGCTGGAATCTGCCCAAGCATGGCTGCGTACCCGAGCCCTCAGACCGTTTTTGACCTTTCGATAATTGGGCATGCCTGCCGCCTCCCCGGGGCCAATGACATGGCAGGGCTGTGGTCGCAGTTGATGGCCGGCACGTCCGCCGTCAGCGACCTTCCCCAAGGTCGCTGGCCAGTGGACCGGGGGCAGCACCCCCGTAAGAGCGAGCCGGGTTTCTCCTATACGTTCGCCGGCGGCTACATCGACGACCCGTTCGCTTTCGACCCCAGCGTCTTTGGCATCTCCCCGCGCGAAGCACAGCAGATTGATCCGCAGCAGCGTCTTCTGCTCGAAGTTGTGTGGGAAGCCCTGGAAGATGCCGGGCTCTCACCTTCCGCAACGGCACGTGAGCCCATCGGCGTTTATGTGGGCGCGTCGAACGTCGACTACCAGACGGCCGCATCGGGTGATCCCGCGGCCATGGAAAGCCATTTCATGACAGGGAATTCCCTGTCCATCATCTCTAACCGCGTCTCCTACATCTTCGATTGGCGAGGCCCGAGCTTCACCGTCGATTCGGCATGCTCGTCCTCCTTCGTCGCCCTTGCCCAGGCGGCCAAGGCGCTGCGTGCGGGAGAGATCGATACGGCCGTCGTGGCAGGTGTGAACCTGCTGCTGTCGCCGGCGCCCTATATCGGCTTCTCCCGTGCATCCATGCTGTCGCCCACGGGGCGCTGTCGCCCCTTTTCCGCAGGAGCGGACGGCTATGTGCGCTCGGAAGGCGCCATCGCCATCGTGCTGCGCCGATCAGACGTCGCGCGGGCCGCGGGCAACCGTTCCCATGCCACCATCGTAGGGGCGGGTGTCAATTCGGACGGCCGCACGTCCGGCATCTCGTTGCCTTCGGTCGAAGGCCAGAGGAGCCTGATCGCCCGCATCTATGAAGACCTCGGCATCGACGGCAGTGCGCTGGCATTCGTCGAGGCCCATGGTACGGGTACGCCGGTCGGCGACCCCATCGAGGCGGAAGCCATCGGCAGCGCCCTGCGTCATGGCCGTTCCACGCCCCTGCCCGTCGGCTCGGTGAAGTCCAATATCGGCCACCTCGAATGCGTGTCGGGCCTGGCCGGCCTGGCCAAGGCGACGCTGGCGGTCAAGCACGGCCTGTATCCGCGCACGCTCCATCTCGATGGACTCAATCCCAATATCGCATTCGACGCCCTGAACCTTGCGCCGGCTGCGGCGCACGTGCCGCTCGACCTGCAGAAAACGCCCTTTGCCGGTGTCTGCAACTACGGCTTCGGCGGCACCAATGCTCACGTCGTCCTCAAGGCAGCGGCTCCGGCGCCAGCGCCATCCGAACCCGCATCCGACGCGCGACTTCTTGTGGTCTCCGCCAAGTCCCAGGAAGCCCTTCGTGCCCTTGCGGAAAGCTATGCGTCGCTCCTCGATCAGGAGACCGCGCCGGCTGCCACCATCGCCGGCGGTGCACGCTATCAGAGAGAGTTGTTCGACACCCGCTTGGCCGTCCCCGTCGGCCCGGGACCGGACGTGGCGACCCAACTGCGCAGCTTCGCGCGCGGTGAAAAGACAGAGATCGCGGTCGGCAAGGCGCCCGCGCGGTCCGGCAAGGTGGCGTTCCTCTATAGCGGCAATGGCAGCCAGTGGGTCGGCATGGGTCGCGCGGCACTTGCCCGAAACGACGCTTTCCGCACGCACTTCGCGGCTGTCGATGCGGCCTATCAAAAGGTCGCTGGCTGGTCGCTGGCGGAAACCCTGGCCTCGCCTGCCCTCGCCACCCAGATCGAGAAGACCTCGGTCGCCCAGCCCCTGATCTTCGCCATCCAGATTGCCCTTACGGCAGCCCTTGGCGAAGAAGGCATCAAGCCGGACGTCGTGCTTGGTCACAGCGTGGGCGAGGTGGCGGCGGCCATGGTCTCGGGCGCTCTCGACCTCGAAGCGGCGATCCACCTCATTCACCACCGCAGCCTGCGGCAGGAGATGGTTGCAGGTCGCGGCCGGATGCTCGCGCTCGCGACGTGCGAGGAGCAGGCCGAGGCGTTCCTCGCCTCCCTCGGCCGCCAGGATCTGAACATCGCCGCCGTCAATGGCCCCCGCTCCGTCACCCTGTCCGGCACCACCGAGGCCATCGCGTTGGCGGAAAAGTCCGCGCGCCTGCAGCGGATCGCGACCGTCTCCATCGGCGTGGATTATCCGTTCCATTCGGTGCTGCTCCATGTGGCGCAGCAGGGCATTCTCGATGACCTCAAGTCGTTGAGGCCCGGCGAGACGCGCACGGATTTCGTCTCTACCGTCACAGGTGGCCCGTTGGCCGGCACCGCCCTCGATGCCACCTATTGGTGGCATAATATCCGGGAGCCGGTGCGCTTCTCGGATGCGGTGGTCGCAGCCGGCCGGCTCGGCGCCACGCATTTCATCGAGATCGGCCCGCGCCCCATCCTCACCGGCGCAGCCACAGAGACGCTCCGGCAGGCGGAACTGCCGTCTGAGTGCATCTCCAGCCTGTCCGAGCGCGACGACACCGCTGCGGGCGATCCGGTGCGCGCCATCGCGGCGCAGGCCTTCGTGCGCGGCATGGAGATCGACTCCGCGCGGGCGTTCGGACCACCGACCGCCACGCCCCTTCCGTTGCCGCATTACCCCTGGCAGCGTCAGCGCTTCGTGATGGCCAACACCACGGAGGCGCTTGAGCTTTACGGCCGCATGTTCGGTGCTGCCCCGTCTCATCCGTTGCTCGGGCGCCGGGTGAGCCAGAACGTGCCGGAATGGCGCGGCTTTGCCGACCACGAGATCGCCCCCTATCTCGCCGACCATCGCGTGGAAGGCGAGGTGGTGGTCCCGGCGGCCGCCATCGCCGAGATGATGCTGGCCGTGGGACGTGAAATCCACGGCGACGTACCGATGGAGCTGCGCGACTTCGACGTGCTGCGCGCTCTCTCCGTGCCCGAGGGCACGATGCGCGAGATTTCCACCCGCTTCGACGAGACCACGCAGACCTGCTCGGTCTGGGCGCGCCGTCGTCTCAGCGGCGCGGAGTTCCTGCTGCACGCCATCGGGCGGGTGGTGCCGGCCACCGGAACGCCGGTGCTCCAGCCAGACCCCGACCCGGCCCGCCTTCGTTACTCCGACGCCGCTGATGTCTACGCGGCCGCGACCAGCTGCGGCCTCAACTACGGGCCCAGCTTCCAGCGCGCCGTGGCGGTGGAACGCGACGGTGACAGCGGCATCACCACCCTCGCCGCCGGCACCCTGCCGCTGGGGCTGTTCACCGACCGGCACATGATCGATCCGGCCGCGCTCGACGCCTCGCTGCACGCGCTCTTTCTCGACGCGCATGTGGTGGACGGGGAGACCCGCACCAATCTCCCGGTCCGCATCCGCTCGCTCCGCCTCTGGCAGCCCGGCGTGGCGATCGCCAAATCCGTCACCCACCGGACCCACGAAAGCCGGTTCACCACCTCCGTCGACATCACCCTCCATGCCGCCGACGACAGCGTGGTCGCGGACGTGCGGGGACTGGTGCTGCGCGAGGTCGTGCTCTCCCGGCGCAGTGACGAGGAGCGGCGTTTCCGCGTCACTTACGACGCGCTGAGGCAGGCATCGGCCACGCCTGCGGGCGCGGTCGATCTCGCGGGCGTGCCTGCCGAGCCGCTGGATGCCTTCCTGCTGCTGCGCGGCTTTGTGCGTTCCCTCGTGCGCGAGACCATCGTCGCGCTGGCGGGGGGGCTCGATGTCGTGCCCGCACGCCTCATCGCCGTCGGTCGACTGGCGGCCGAGGCGGAGGGACGCCTCACCGCGCTCATGGACCAGTTCGCGGCGACCGGCCTGGCCGAGCGAACCGCGGAAGGCTGGCTCATCACTACGGCCGAGTTGCCGCCGTCAGATCTGCTCTTTCGTACGCTGGCCGAGCGTTATCCCGAGGCCAATGCAGAAGTCCGGCTCGCGGCCCAGCTGAAGGCGACGCTGGCACCGCACCTCGCGCAGGGCGCTTCTCTGGAGCTTCCGCCTTCGCTCGCCGACCTCGTCGCCGAGGACGGCATCGCTTTCTCTGCCGGCCTCGGGGCGGTCCGGGCGGCGGTGGAGGAGCGCATTGCAGCCTGCGCCCCCGTGCGTCCGCACATCCTGCTGCCGCGTCCCTGGACCGCCGGCCTGGTGCGCACGCTCCTCCCCTTCGTCCGCGAAGGCCTTGTCCAGGTGACTTTGGCCGGGGCGGACGCAGCCGGCTTCGAGAAGGTGACGTCGCGCACAGGAGCCGGTGATCTCTTCTTCCTCGACACCGCAGCCGCGGGCGGGGACGAGGCTCCCGACTTCGCTCCGGTCGATCTCGTGGCGGGGCTCGCGGCCCAGGCGCCCTTCGGCGGCGATCCGGCCGAGGCTGCGCGCATCGGCGCAATCGCCGCAGGTGCCCGGTGCCTCGTCGCCGAGCCCCCCTTCGACGGGCTCCTCGACGTCCTCGTTTCCCCGCAGCCGGCCGGCGCACAGCGAGGACAGATCGAGGTCCTTCTCGCGCACATGAACTGCGCGCCGGTAGAGGCGATCTCGCTCGCCGACGGCCTCTCCACGGCATTCAGCGGCCCTGTTGCGGCCCATTCGGACGGGCGGATGGCCGGTCCCGTTCTGGTCCTCGGCGGTAGCGGCACGGATGCGTTCGCCCAAGCGCTGACGCGCGATGGCGACACCATCATCGACGACCTGATCCTTCCTTCCGTTGAGCGGTCCGAAGCACACGGGACGGTCATTTTCCCCGTCGCGTTCGAGCCCGCCTGGGCACCCAGGGCCGCGCTGGTGCAAAGGCTGCTCGACCTCAAGCGCGTGCTGGAATGGGCGAATGCGAGCACGGGCAAGCTGACCCTTTGGCTCGTGACGGCCGGCGGCCGCCAGCTCGCCAGTGAGACCGTCGATCCCGCCGCCGTGGCCATCTCGGCCTTCTACCGCGTAGCGCTCAACGAGCATCCAGGCCTCGATCTGCGCCTCGTCGACGTAGATGCATTCGACGCCGAGGCCGCCCGCCGCGTGCGCGAGATCGTTGATCTCGACAGTGCCGAGGCCGAGCGTGTCTCCCGCACGGATGGCGAGTTCGGCGTGCGCGTCCTGCGCGGCGAAGCCATCGCCCGGGAAAAGGTGTCAGACACCCGGCGGGTTCAGCTCGACGTGCCCCAGCAGGGCGCCGTCAGCTCCATGGAATGGGTGATGCGCGATCGCGTTGCGCCTCAGGGCGACGAGGTCGAAATCGAGGTGGCAGCGACCGGCCTCAATTTCCGCGACGTGATGCTGGCGCTCGGTGCGCTCGACGACGATATCCTCGGCCCTGGCCTCACCAGCGCCTCGCTCGGCTTTGAATGCGCCGGGACGGTGGTCCGTGTGGGTCCGCAGGTTAGCCATCTCGTCGTGGGAGACCGGGTGATGGGCTTTGCCCCGGACGCCTTTGCCTCCCACGTCACGGTGCCCGGCTGGTTCGCCTTCAAGGTGCCGGATGGTGTTTCGGAGGTGGCCGCGGCCAGCATTCCGGTGGCCTTTGCCACGGCGTGGTATGGCCTCGTCGAATGTGCGCGCCTGCGCGCCAACGAGACGGTGCTCGTCCACGGCGCCGCCGGTGGCGTCGGTCTTGCCGCCGTCGAGATCGCTCTTGCACGCGGCGCACGCGTGATCGCCACCGCAGGCACGCCCGAGAAGGCGGCTCTGCTCAAGGGTCTGGGCGTCGCCGCGGTCTACAATTCCCGGGACGTTGATTTCGCAGCGGAGATCGAACGCGACTTCGGCAAGGTGGACGTGGTGCTGAATTCGCTGGCCGGTGAAGCCATGACGGCCAGCCTGCAGCTGGTGAAGCCGTTCGGCCGCTTCGTGGAACTCGGCAAGCGCGACTTCCTCGCCAACACCAGCATCGGACTGCGGCCATTCGCCCGCAATCTCAGCTATTTCGGCGTGGACCTCGACCAGCTTCTGGCACACGACCCGGAACGCGCCAAGGCCATGATGCAGGACATCAATGCCGCCTTTGCGTCCGGCGCGCTCCGACCCATCCCATATCGGCTGATGGACGGGGACGAAGTGGAGGAAGCCTTCCGCCAGATGCAGGCAGCGCGCCACGTGGGCAAGATTGTCGTGCGTCCCCCGATGCATGGCAGGGTGCGTCCGCAGATGCCCGCGCTCGCGCTGCGCGAAGGCGTCCATCTCGTGCTGGGCGGCAATGGCGGCTTCGGGCTTGAGACGGCCCTGTGGCTGGCGGCCCAGACCGCCGGCACGGTGGCCATCGCCTCGCGCTCTGGCGTGCGCGCGGCCGGCGATCTTTCCCGCATCGAGGCGGCCCGCGCGGCCGGCGCGCGGATCGTTGTCGAGCAGGCGGATGCCCGCGACGAGGCGGCGCTTGAGGCTCTGGTGGAGCGGCTCGTCGCCGCGCACGGCCCGCTTCGCAGCGTGGTCCACACCGCCATGGTGCTGCGCGACGGCGCCATTCCCAACCTTGATGCGGAGAGCCTCGACGCCGTTCTGGCGCCGAAGGTCGATGGCGTTCTGACCCTCGACCGGATCACCGAGAGGCATCCGGTCGACCATTTCGTCGTCTACTCCTCCGCCTCGGCCATGATCGGCAGTCCCGGCCAGGGCGCCTATGTCGCGGCCAACGCCTTCCTGGAAGGCGTGGTGCGCAACCGCCGCGCGCGCGGGCTTCCGGGCCTTGCGGTCGCCTGGGGTGCCATCTCCGACGCCGGCGTCATCGCCAAGGACCAGGAACTCGGCCAGAGGCTGACGCGGGCCACCGGCGTCGCCGGCATCGCCTCCGCCGAGGCGCTCGGCTTCCTCGGCCGGCTGATGGCGCAGGGCATGGCGGCGGATGTGGTGAACGTCTATGCGCAGGTGAACCGCACCGCCATCGCCAGCCAGCTGCCGGTGCTGCGCACGCCCACCTTCCCCCGCCTGTTCTCTTCCGCGGCCGATGGGGCAGCGGGGAGCGGCGAGGATCTGATGGAGCAGATCGCCGGTCTCGGCGATGCGGAGGCGCGCGTGCTTCTGCGCGAGGTGCTGGGCCGCGAGGTCGCCGGCATCCTGCGCCTGCCGCCGGACGCGGTGACGGGTTCGGCGGCGCTGTCCGAACTCGGCATGGATTCGCTGATGGCTCTGGAGTTGCGCCTGACGCTGGAGAAGAAGTTCGGCTTCGAGCTGCCCCTGCTCTCCATCGGCAGCGGACGCACGCTGGACGATCTGGCGGCCGTCGCATTGTCGAGCCTCAGGACGCCCGAGAACGCCGAACCTGCCGAGACAGCCGCCTCGGCTGTGGTTCTGGCTCCCGAGGAAGCCGCTCTTGCGGCCCGGCACGGCGTGCGGCTCGACGCGGAGTCCATCGAGGCCCTGACTGAGATGGCCGCGGCATCGCCGCGCGACACTGCGGGGACAGGTTCGTGAGGCCCGTGCCATGAGCGGGCGTCGCGGACTGTCGGACGAGGCTCTCGCGCACCTGCTGGGCGAGATGCGTGCGGGCACGGCGGCGCCAGCGCCCGCTCCCTCCCCCGCCTTCGTGGATCGGGACGGGCTGCTCTCATTCGAGAGCCTGCCGCGCTACAAGGAACTGACGGCGCAGCAAGCGGCGGCTGACATGCTGGGGCTGAAGAACCCCTACCACCGGCTGCACGAGGGACGATCCGGTGCCACCGCTCGCATCGACGGGCGCGAGGTCGTCAATTTCGCGAGCTACGATTATCTCGGCCTCAATGGCGATCCGCGCATCACCCGCGCCGTAGCCGCCGCGGTCGAGACGTGGGGCACAAGCGTCTCCGGCAGCCGCCTGTCGTCGGGTGAGCGTCCGGCGCATCTGGCGCTGGAGCGGGCGCTGGCCGACGTCTACGGGGCGCAGGATGCGGTCGCGTTCGTGAGCGGCCACGCCACCGCCATCGCCGCCCTTCCGACGCTGATGGGCCCGAAGGATCTCGTCGTCACCGACGCCTTCATGCACAACAGCGTGGTGCTCGGCGCCCAGTATTCGCCGGCCACCCGCCGCAGCTTCCCGCACAACGATCTCGATGCGCTGGAGACCATGCTGGGTCGCGAGCGCCACCGCTTCGAGCGGGTGCTGGTCGTCAGCGAGGGACTGTTCTCCATGGATGGCGACGGGCCGGACCTCGCCCGGCTGGTTGCCTTGAAGGAGCGGTTCGGCTTCTGGCTGATGATCGACGACGCGCACGGCCTCGGGGTGCTCGGCGCGACCGGACGCGGCATCGCCGAGCATGCGGGCGTCGATCCGCGGGCCGTGGATATCTGGTTCGGCACGCTGTCAAAGTCGCTGGTGAGCTGCGGCGGCTATATCGCCGGGCCGGCGGCGATGGTGAGCTATCTCAAGGCCTTCGCGCCAGGCATGGTCTACAGCGTCGGCCTGCCGGTGCCGGTGGCCGAAGCCGCGCGCACGGCGCTGGGCCTGGTGCTGGAGGAGCAGGAGCGCGTGCAGCGGCTCCAGGCCAACAGCCGGGCCTTCCGCGATGGTGCGGCCGCGCTCGGCCTCGACGTGGGGCCGTCCTGGGGTGCGGGCATCGTGCCGATCATGGTGGGCGAGACGATCCGGACCGTGATCCTCGCCCAGCGCCTGCTGGAACGCGGCATCAACGCGTTCCCGGTGCTGCCGCCGGGGGTGCCGGAACGCTCGGCGCGGCTGCGCTTCTTCCTCTCCGCATCGCATCGGCCAGAGCAGATCGACGCGGCGCTGACTGCGCTTTCTGAAGAGGCCACTGCGCTGGGCCTGATCAAGGATCGACCGCGCTGAGCGCATCGATCCACGCGGCGAAGGCGCGGTCCCAGTCAAGAAGCGGACGCTCCGCCAGTGCCCCCGCGCGAAGGACACTGCGAGCCGCCGCGTCCTCCACCAATCGTGCGGTGCCTGCGACGAAGCCGGGCACATCTCCGGGCCTGAACAACAGGCCGTTGACGCTGTTGCGCACCTGCCCGGGCAGGCCGCCGGCCTCAAGCGCGAGCACGGGAACTCCGCTCGCGAGGGCCTCGTAGACGGCAAGGCTGGCGTTCTCGAAGCGCGACAAGGTGGCGTAAAGATCGCTGTTGGCGAGAAGGACGCCAATCTCCGCGCGCGGCACCGGCCCGGCGAGGAAACCGCAGGGCAGCGCCGCGACCAGTTGCTCGACCTCCCCCCGCAGGGCGCCATCGCCGGCGACCACCACCGCCAGCGCATCGCCCAGCCTCTCGGCGAGCGCCGGCAGCACCCGCCGCCAGTCCGCCCAGCCCTTGTCGGCGGTCAGCCGGCCGGCGATCAGCATCACCGCCCGGCCATCGAGATCGGGACGGCCCCAGCGCGCGCGCCAGTAGCCGGGACGGCGCAGATCGGGACGGAAGTCCTGTGTATCCGTCCCGTTGAACCGGCCGGCGAGGCCGTTCGCGAGGCCGACACGTTGGAGCCGTGCAAGGGTGGCCGCGCTTGGGACAAGGGTGGCGTCGTAGCGATTGTAAAGCCGCGCCACCGCCCGCCAGAACGCCGCGCGCAGGGGGGCATAAAGACCGTAACGGCTGCCACCACCACCCAGATAGTCGGCGAAATTGGTGTGGAAGAAGGCGACCAGCGGCACGCGGTGGCGCCGCGCGAAGGCGTGGGCGGGAAGGCGGCGCAGGCCCAGGGCGAGACGCTCGGGCTCATCCACGTGAATGAGGTCGGGTCGGAAAGCGGCAAGCGCCCGGTCGATCTCGCCCCCGGCTTCCGGCACCACGTTGCGGTCCGACGCCGCCGCACCGAAGGGCGCACTCGGCAATCCCGCAAAGGTGACGGCCGGCGACAGACCGGCGGGTCGTGCGCCGTCCGCAGCTGCGGGCGCCAGCAGCAGCACCTCGTCGCTCCGCGCCACCAGCCGGCGAACGCGGGCATCGACGCTGACGGTGACACCATCGAGCACCGGCAGAACGCCGGAGGCGAGGATGGCGATCCTCATGCCGGCCTCCTCAAGCGGGGACCGGACTGGTGTCTGCCGGAACGGCGCCGAAGGCGCGGTACATGGCGAGAAGGTCGAGCGCCATGTCGCGCTCGGTGCGCTCGTAGGAAGTCGTCCGGCTGAGGGCCGCAGCGAGGCCGGGCTCGTCCACGAAGCGTTGGAGCACCAGAGCCAGCGCCTCGGCGTCGCCGCGCGGGAAGGAGAAGCCGTTGACGCCCTCCTCCACGAACTCGGTCATGCCCGGCACGTCGGAAACGATGACCGGCGTGTGCGTGGCGAGGGCCTTCAGCAGGGTCAGCGGTGCATTCTCGAACCAGGTGGAGGGCATGACCAGCACGTCCACCTCTGCCAGCAATCCTGCCATCTCCGCTTCCGGAAAGGTGCCGCGGAACCGCGCCGGCAAGGGCGGGACCGTCTGCTCGGCCACCGCGCGCAGATCGCGGGCATAGGCCGGTGACAGGCTCTCCGACCCCCAGATATCGACGGTGAAGGCATCGCGCGGCAGGGCCCGCAACGCCTGGAGCAGCAGGTGCGGCCCCTTGTGATAGGCGAGCTGGCCGATGAAGCCGAAGCGAACCGGACGGGCGGGCGCGACGGGCTTTGGCGTGCGGTCGATTTCGACGCCGAACGGCGAGCGGAACAGCGGCGGCCCCGCCCCATAGGCATCAAACAGCTCGGCAAGGAACGCGCTGGGCGCAAAGGCCGCCCGGCAATGGGCAAAAGCAACGCGCAGCACGTGCGCCCGGTCGCGAACAGCCCGCGCGTCGCGTCCGAGCGAGAACGGCAGCACGGGCGCGAGCGTGGCGGCCGTCACGGCGGCAGCGGAACGGACGGCGGGCTGCGCCAGAATGCGCCAGAATACGCTGTCCGGCCGCTCGGCCGACCGCGCGAGAAGGCCGCAGGACAGGCAATTGCTGCGGATCGCATTCGGCCCATGACACAGGCCGCCATCCGGCAGCTCCAGCCGGGTGGTGATGCAGAGATTGAAAAAGTCCGTCAGCGTCGCAAATGTCGGGATGCCCAGCCGCGCGGTCACATGCGGCAGAACAGCAGTGAAATTGGCGAGGTGACAGATGTGCACCACGTCCGGCGCGAGCGTGTGCAGGATGCGTTCGAGGAGCGGAGCAAGGCCGGGATGGTCGTAATCCTCACGGGCCGAGCGGGAGGGAGTCCGGTTGCGGTCGATCCGCACCACCGGAATGCCCTCGACTTCGTAGCGTACGATCTCCTCCGCCTGCTCGGGCTCGCCGGCCGACCGCGCGGTCACGACGGTAGGGGCATGTCCCAGCGCCTTGAACTGGCGCGCCAGCGCGAGCGTGTAGGCCTCGGTGCCGTAGACGTGGTCCGGATAGAAGGCGTGCACGAACAGTGCGACGCGCAATGGCCGCAGCGAGAGTCTCGGAACATCCTGCGGCACGCCGCGCATCGAATCTGAACCTCCTGCGATGCCAGCGATTGGCTTACTCTGCGTTGTGATAGCCGTGCAACCGATGTGAGATGACAACGTGTTACGGGGCCGCAACCACCCGAGGTAGACATTCGGCACGTTTTTGTTGCACCGCGAAAGGGAATGAGCGAAGGGATTGCAGACGGCTGGAGGTCAGCGCGAGCGGCGCCCGGGCGATCCTGCACGCCTGATCGCGGATTCCAGCCGCATCCAGGCCGAACTCGGCTGGCGGCCACGGTTCGACGATCTCGAGGTCATCGTCCGCTCGGCTCTGGACTGGGAAGAGACTCTGGCGCGCCGGCAGCTTCAGCCGGCCTGAGGCCTCAAGTGCCCTTCCTAGCCGCGGACGGCAGCCTCGCATAAACTGCGGCAGGCGCCCATTGATGCGCTGGCTGGATCGGGAGCGGCATGTTCGACGCGGTCATCATCGGCGGCGGTCCGGCCGGGGCGTCGTGCGCGCTCTGGCTGAAGATGCTCGGCTTCCGGCCCTGCATCGTCGAGCGCCGGCAGGTGCTGGGCGGGCTGGGAAACGACAATCCCTATCCCAACCAGTGGATCGCCCCCATCCGCGACAAGACCGGCATCGAGATTGCCGCCGAGGTCGACCGCCACCTGCGCGACCACGACATCGTCTGCCGCACCGGCGAGGCGGTGACGGAGCTGGAGGTGGTGCCCGGCGGCTTTCGCATCACCACCGCCACCGGCGAGATGGTGATGGGGCGCGCCTGCGTCCTCGCCACCGGCGTGCGGCCGGTGAAAGGGGGCTTCACCGCCTCCGAGAATGTCATCATCGGCCCCGGCCAGATCCTGTTCAATGCGGACTTCGAGGGGCGCTCGGTCGCCATCCTCGGTGGCGGCGACAATGCGTTCGAGAACTACATCTTCGTGCGCAAGCGCGGCGCCGCCCGCGTCACGCTCTTCGCCCGCACCATAAGGGCGCGGCGCGAGTTCCTGGAGAAGGTGCCACCGGCGGACGTCTGCATCGGCCCCTATCCGGTGGAGCCGGACGTGCCGGCGGTGGCGGGCGAGCGGTTCGAGCGGTTCCTCGTGCTCTATGGCTGGGAGCCCTATCTGCCCTACGCGCGCCACCTGAGCCTCGCGCGGGATGCGCGCGGCTTCGTGGAGACCAGCCTCGATTGCGAAACCTCGGTGCCCAACCTCTACGCCATCGGCGAGATCGCGCAGCGGATGCATCCGTGCTGCGTCACCTCCATGGCTGACGGGGTGGTGGCCGCCAAGGCCATCCAGCGCACGCTGGAGCAGGACGCCGTCGCCCGCTTCGCTGAACGCGTGCGCCGCGCCGCAGCCGATGCGGCACCCACATCCGTGCACAAGCCGCGCATCAAGTAGACGCCCTCAGGAGGCGGCCACCGTCGCCCTGCCCGCGAGAGAGAGACGCTCACGGGCACCGGAAACTGCAAGACACGATGCCTCGGGCGCGGAGAGGGCAGCCGCGATCTCGGGCCGGCGCAGGAGCGCGGCCGATGCCTCATAGGCCGCACCGACCGACGCGAGCATGGGCGCCTGCGTCACCTCCGCCACCACGCGAGCGGGTCGCGGCGAGAAGACGACGATCCGGTCGGCGAGGCGCACCGCCTCGGTCACGTCGTGGGTGACGAACAGCACCGCCGCCCCTGCCCCTTCCACCTCGGCCCGCAGCAGCGCCTGGAGATCGTGGCGCAGGCCCACGTCGAGGGCAGAGAACGGCTCGTCCATCAGAACGAGATCCGGCGAGAGAGCGAAGGCGCGGGCGATGGCGACCCGCTGCATCATGCCGCCCGAGAGCTGGGCAGGGCGCTTGTCCAGATCCCGCACCGAAAAGCCGAGGCGCAGCAGGATCGCCTCGGCGATGGCGCGGCGTTCGGCCTTGCCCATTCCCGCCGCCTTGAGGCCGAAGGCGGCATTGTCGCGCGCATCGGCCCAGGGCAGCAGGCGCGGGTCCTGAAACACCATGGCCACGCGGCGAAAGCCGTTCTCGACCCGTCCGGCGGTCGCCCGCTCGACCCCGGCAGCGAGGCGCAAAAGACTGGTCTTGCCGCATCCCGACGGCCCGAGCAGAACCACCAGCTCGCCCGCGCCGATATGAAGGTCGATCCCGGCGATGATCTCGGCCTCGCCGAACCTCAGCCCCAGGCCGCTCAGGGACAGCATCCTCATGCCTCCACCGAGACGGGTGCCGGATGCCCTCTCCCCGCCCTTCGACGCCGCAACGGCGCTAGGAGCAGGGCATCCGCGAGGATCAGTGCGGCGATCGCGAGGACGATCCACGCCATGGTTTCCGGCAGGTCGAAGTGGGAGCGCGCGGTGGCGATGCCGCCGCCCACCCCGTCCGCGCCGCTCAACACCTCCGCCATCACCGCTACCTTGAAGGAGAAGGCCAGCGCGGTGGCGACGGCCGGGATGAGGAAGTCCGCCAGCGCCGGCAGGACCAGATCGGTGAAGCGCATGAGGGCCGGCGCGCGATAGAGCTGCGCCATCTCGGCGAGCGCGCGGTCGCGGCTTCGGACACCCTGGAGCGTGGCGATGAACAGGATGGGTGCAACGGTAATGGCCACGGTGAAGGTAGCGGCCGAGCCTCCGGGCCCGAACCAGAGCAGCGCCAGCACCACCCAGGCGATGGGCGGCGTGCCGAGGAGCGCGGTGAAGACGGGATAGGACATGGCGCCCACGGGCAGCACCAATCCCCCCGCCACGCCTAAAAAGAAGCCGGCCGCGCCCCCCGCGGCGCAGCCGGCCAGAGCGTGGACCAGTGTCGCCAGCAGCGCCGGCCCCGCCTTTCCGGTGGTCACGAGCCGGACGATGGCCTCCCCTGTCTCCGCAAGGCTCGGCAGCACGAACGGCCCGAAGGCCGTGGCCCCCCATTGCCACGCGCCGGCCAGAGCCAAGAGCCCCGCCGCCCCCCACAGCGTGGAGAGGAGCGCGGGAGAGAGCGTGCGTGCCGGAGCCGCCATCGCGGCGCTCAGAAGTCGAGATAGAAGCTATCGGGCGGCAGCTTCCCGGCCAGCGCCTCCGGCTGGAAGGAGAGCAGCGTCTCGTAGAAGGCGACGAGGCCCGGCTTCAGCTTTGCCGCCGGCTCCGCGACCACATTGAAATGGGAGAGCGCGCTGGCGAGGATGGGCGCCTTCATGTCCATCTTCTCCTCGCCCAGCTGGCCGGCGGCGGCGGGATCGGACAGCACCCAGTCGCGGGCGCCCGGCAGACCGGTAGCCATGGCCTTGAGGAGTTCCGGGCTCTCCTGGATCAGCCGCTCATGCACAGCGATGCCGGCCATGGGCAGGCCGAGGCCGCCGTGCTGCTTCTTCCAGTCGTCCTGAAGGCTGATGGCACGGTTGAGCGTGCGGCCTTCCTTCTTCGCCATCATGATGGCGGCGGTGGCCGGCGGTTCGGAGAGGATGGCCGTAGTGGCCCGCCCGGCGGCGAGCATCTGCGCCGCCTCCATGGGGGTGCGGACATAGGTGATGGTCATGTCCTTGTCCGGGTCCATGCCATAGCCGCGGGCGATGGAGCGGAAGACGAGGTCGGGCATGTCGTTCTTGAAGAAGCCGACCAGTTGCTTGCCGGCGAGATCCTTGAACGAGGTGATGCCCGCGTCGGACGAGATGACGAACAGATGGCCCATGGAAAGGATGGCGAACAGCTTCAGCGGCAGGCCGCGATTGGCGAGGTTCGCCGGAACATGGGTCGGGGTCGTGAACAGGCTGGTGCGGCCGGAGACGATGGCGGCGCGCAGTTCGTCGGTGTCGCGCCACAGGCGGAAGGTGGCGTCGGGTGCTGTCGCGGTGAGGGCACCGGACTGGAGCAGGCGCAGCAGCACGATGGTGGAGCCGTTCGGCGCGCCGAGAATCTCCAGCCCCTTCGCCGGAGCGGCGAGCGCCGCGCCCAGCGACGCGGTGGATGCCCCGGCCGCCGCCGCGGCGATGGCGCCCAACATGCGGCGCCGGTTGAGCAATACGGTCATGTCCAATTCCCCGGCAGAAAAAGCCGGCGCGGCCGGCCAAGCTATATCCATATCAATATAACAATTTCGCATCCGCACAAAGGCAAGTCGGCTGCGGCGGAACGGCCGCAGGTGGGAGTGCCGAGGTGGGCGCGAAGATCATCGGCAGGGCGGGAGGGTTGCTTTCGCGCCACAATGCGCGCCAGCTTCCTTCAGCAACCGCCGAAGTCCTTGGCCGCGCACGGCGAGCCGGGCAAGATCGGGCGAAATGGACCGCGGGGGGCGGCACAGGGGGGCGCGGATGGGTCGGGAGATCGGGCTGGAATTCAGCTCAAGCATCAGGTTCGCGGGACTGCGGGCGGCGATGATCGTCGCCGGGCTTGCCGCCCTCCTGCTCGCGTTCGGCGCCCCGGCCGGCGCGCAGACACTGGACCGCCTGGCAAAGGGCGACCCCTTCCGCATCGGCTATCGCCAGTTCGCCCCGCCCTATTCGTACGCTGCGAGCAACGGCCAGCCGGCGGGCTACATCGTCGATCTCTGCCGCGAGGTGGCGGACGCGCTCAAGCGCTCCCTCAAGCTGCCGAATCTTCCGGTTGAATACGTCAAGGTCTCGGCCGAAGACCGCTTCGAGGCGGTCCGCGACGGGCGCATCGACATCCTGTGCGAGCCCTCGTCCATGACCATGTCACGGCGGGCGCTGGTGGATTTTTCCCTCCCCACCTTCCTCGACGGTGCCGGCGTCGTCACGCGCGGTTCGGCTGTCAAAGGGCTGGAAGAGCTGCGCGGCAAGAAGGTCGGTGTTCTCAAGGGTACCACGACCGAGGAGACGCTGCGCTCCACCCTCGCGCAGATGGGCATCACCGCCACCATCGTCACCGTCACCGACCATCCGGACGGGCTGAAGCAGCTGGCGGACGGCAAGCTCGACGCCTATTTCGGCGACCGGGGTATCCTCAACTATCTGATCGCCAATACCGCGTTCGGCAATCGCCTCAGCCTGTCGGACCAGTATTTCACCTTCGAGACCTACGCGCTCGGCCTGCCGCGCGGCGACCAGACGTTCCGCCTTCTGGTGGACACCACCCTCGCCGACCTCTACCGCACTGACCGCATTCGCGACATCTATGCCAAGAGTTTCGGCAAGTTCCCGCCCGACCAGTTCCTGAACGCGCTGTTCGTCATCAACGGCGTGCCGAAATAGACAGGGCTTTTCCCCGAAGGCATATTTGTTGCTTATCGCGAGGGCCTGAGGACGCGGCAGATGCGCCGCGCCCGCCCCACCGGAGCGCGCCATGGCTCATGCCCATCGCATCGGAGCGAAGTCCTTCGTTTTCTCCGACCTCAAGGACCTGATGGCCAAGGCGACGCCGCCGCGGTCGGGCGACATGCTCGCCGGCATCGCCGCCGCCACGGCCGAGGAGAATGTGGCGGCGCGCATGTGCCTCGCCGACCTGCCGCTCAAGACCTTCCTCGCCGAGCCGCTCGTTCCCTATGAAGGGGACGAGGTGACGCGGCTCATCCTCGACAGCCACGACAGCCCGGCCTTCGCGCCGGTCTCGGCCATGACGGTGGGCGACTTCCGCGACTTCCTGCTCTCCCCCGCCGCAACGCCGGAGGTGCTGGCGGCGCTCGCGCCCGGCCTTATCCCGGAGATGGCGGCGGCGATCTCCAAGATCATGCGGAATCAGGATCTGATCCTCGCCGCGCGCAAGTGCCGGGTGGTGACGCGCTTCCGCAACACCATCGGCCTGCCCGGCACCATGGCGGTGCGCCTCCAGCCCAACCACCCCACCGACGAAGCGGCCGGCGTCTCCGCCGCCATCCTCGACGGCCTGCTCTACGGCTGCGGCGATGCGGTGATCGGCATCAATCCCGCCTCCGACAGCGTCCCGGTCATCGACCGGCTGCTGAAGCTGATGGACGAGATCATCTCGCGCTTCGAGATTCCCACCCAGAGCTGCGTGCTGACCCACATCACGACCTCGATCGCGCTCATGGAGCGCGGCGCGCCGGTGGACCTCGTGTTCCAGTCCATCGCCGGGACGGAGGGGGCCAACCGCTCCTTCGGCATCGACCTGAAGCTGCTCGCCGAGGGCACCGATGCGGCGCGCAGCCTCAAGCGCGGCACGGTGGGGCAGAACGCCATGTATTTCGAGACCGGCCAGGGCTCGGCCCTCTCCGCCGGCGCGCACCACGGGGTGGACCAGCAGACGCTGGAAGCGCGCGCCTACGGCGTCGCCCGCGCCTTCGATCCACTGCTGGTGAACACGGTAGTGGGCTTCATCGGCCCGGAATATCTCTATGACGGCAAGCAGATCATCCGCGCCGGTCTGGAGGACCATTTCTGCGGCAAGCTGCTCGGCGTGCCGCTTGGTGTGGACGTCTGCTACACCAACCACGCCGAGGCCGACCAGGACGACATGGACACGCTGCTGACCCTGCTCGGTGCAGCGGGCGTCACCTACATCATGGGCATTCCCGGCGCCGACGACGTGATGCTGAACTATCAGTCCACCTCCTTCCACGATGCGCTCTACATCCGCGAGGTGCTGGGGCTGAAGCGCGCGCCGGAATTCGAGGCGTGGCTGGAGAAGATGGAGATCACCGGCGCGGACGGCCGCCTGCTGCCTGCCGACGCCGGCAATCCGCTGCTCGGCTATGTGGCGGAGCGCGCGGCATGATCGCGCGCGATCCCTGGTCGAAACTCGCCCGCCACACCCCGGCGCGCATCGCGCTGGGCCGCACCGGCGCGAGCCTACCCACGGAGGAGGTGCTGCGCTTCGCCCTCGCCCATGCGCAGGCGCGCGATGCGGTACACACCCCGTTCGATGCGGCGCGGGTGGAAGAGGAGGTGCGCGGCCTCGGCTTTTCCACCCTGCGCGCCGAAAGCGCGGCGCAGGCGCGCGACGTCTATCTGCGCCGGCCGGACCTTGGGCGGCGGCTCTCTGACGAGAGCCGTGCCCGCCTTGCGGAGGCGGCGGGCGAGCCTGTGGACCTCGCGCTCGTGGTGGCCGACGGCCTGTCCTCGGCAGCCGTCCACGCCCACACGCTCCCCTTCCTGGCGGCGTTGAAGGCGCGCATCACGGATGCCGGCTGGACCACCGCGCCCGTGGTCATCGCCTCGCAGGCGCGGGTGGCGCTGGGGGACGAGGTGGGGCACCTGCTGAAGGCGCGCACGGTTGTGTTGCTTGTGGGCGAGCGGCCGGGCCTCTCCTCGCCGGACAGCCTCGGCCTCTACCTCACCTACAATCCCAAGCTCGGCCGGTCGGACGCCGAGCGCAATTGCATCTCTAACGTGCGTCCGGAGGGTCTTGCCTACGATCTGGCCGCCTTCAAGCTCGCCTGGCACATTCGCGAGGCATTCGCCCGCCAGATCACCGGCGTCGAGCTGAAGGACGAGAGCGATCTCCTGCTCGAAACCGGCCTGCCGCCGCTGCATCTGGGCGCGCGCTGACGGTTTTTGTCCGCGCCCTTGGGGAATGGCAACAAAGTTGCCTCTAGGGCAAGCGCGCCGGACCTTACCCCGGTGCAAGCGGAGGGCTGGGCATGGCCGAAGGCAGCAAATCCGGCGTCACCTACACCACGGTTGATGTTTCCTATTTCGAGCAGCGGGCCCTGAAGCGGCACGCGCGCGTCTGGTCGCTCTGGGCGCTGGGCGTCGGGGCGGTCATCTCCGGCCATTTCTCGGGCTGGAACCTCGGCATCGCCTCGGGCGGCTGGGGCGGCATGTTCATCGCGGCGGTCATCATCGCCATCATGTATCTCGGCCTCACCTTCTCCATCGCCGAGATGTCGCCGGCCCTGCCCCACACGGGCGCCGCCTATTCCTTCGCGCGCACCACCATGGGGCCGTGGGGCGGCTTCGTCACCGGCCTGTGCGAGAACGTGGAGTATGTCATCACCCCGGCGGTGGTGGTGTCCTTCATCGGCTCCTACATGGGCTCCATCTTCGGCACGCCGCCGGCGTTCCAGCCGGTCTACTGGATCTTCGGCTACATCATCTTCGTGGGCCTCAACATCGCCGGCGTGGAACTCTCCTTCCGCGTGACGCTGGTGGTGACGCTGGCGGCGCTGGCCTGCCTCGTGGCCTTCTGGGTCAGCGCGCTTCCGGTGGCCAATTTCTCCCGCTGGGCGCTGAACATCGGTGTCGGGCCGGACGGCACGGCGGTGGAACTGCCCAACGGTGGCGGGCCGTTCCTGCCGTTCGGCATCGGCGGCGCGCTCGCCGCCCTGCCCTTCGCCGTCTGGCTGTTCCTCGCCATCGAGCAATTGCCGCTGGCGGCGGAAGAATCGGTGGATCCGAAGACCGACATGCCCAAGGGCATCATGGCCGGCATGGCGACGCTCATCGTCTCCGCCTTCATGATCCTGTGGCTCAATTCCTCGGTGGCTAACGGCTCCTTCGGCCTCTCCACTTCCCTGGAGCCGCTGCTGGACGGCTTCAAGGCCATCTATGGCGACGGCCTCGCGCGGCTCCTCGCGCTGGTGGCGGTGATCGGGCTGATCGCCTCGTTCCACACCATCATCTATGCGCAGGGCCGGCAGATCTATTCGCTCTCACGGGCCGGCTACTTCCCGCGCGGCCTGTCCGTGACCCATGGCGGGCGCAAGACGCCGCATGTGGCCATGGTGGCGGGCGCGCTGGTCGGCCTCGTCATCATGCTCGGCATCTGGTTCGCGCTGGGGGCGGAGGCAGGGGCGGCGGCCATCGGCGGCACGCTTCTGAACATGGCGGTGTTCGGCGCCATGCTCTCCTACGTGATGCAGGCCATTTCCTTCATCCTGATGCGGAAGAACATGCCGCACATCGAACGGCCCTATAAGAGCCCCTTCGGCATCCCCGGCGCGGTGGCGACCATCGTGATCGCCATCGTCACCATCTGGTTCCAGCTCTCCGACCCGATCTACCGCAACGGCGTGATCGGCGTGGCCATCTGGTTCGCAGCCGGCATCGCCTATTTCGGCATCTGGGGCCGACACAAGCTGGTGCTCTCGCCGGAGGAGGAATTCGCCCTCTCCAAGGGCACGGCCGAATACAAGAGCTACTGAGGGGGCCGCGGTCCGCCTTTCCCGGCGGACCGCACTGCCCGGATCAGACCACCGAAACCACACGGAAGGTGTGCATCTCGTCGTCCTCATGGACGGAGACATACTCGCCCACCTCGAACCGCTCGTCGCCGAAGCGGTAGCCGGCCTCGTCATCGTCGGCGCCGGAAATGTCGTAGCGAAAAGCCCAGCTGCCGCCGGGCCGCCGCACCAGGTGGCCCACCTCGTCGGCCTCATCGGGGCGGAACTTCACCACCCGGCAGCTGTCGCGGTGCTTGGCCCACTCCGCCGCATCAATGCGGCCGGCGCTATCGAGGGGCGCCACGAAGCTGTAGCCGGAATTGCGGGCGCCGTCCGGATGCCCCTTCTCACGGGCAAGCTCCATGCGGATCTGACGGAAGCCGTGCGGCAACTGGGTCATGTTGTCTTCTCCCCGACCTTGCGGCCTGTGGCTCCGTCCCGAGCGCGGACATCACGATGCGTTGACGGAAGCCTGATTCTCGCCCCGCCTCCCGGTGCGGCCATAGGCAGCAAGGCGGCGGAGTGCGATGATGATGTCGCCCCGAAGGGCAACGGGTGGAAATGTGATTTTCCCCGATCCGGCACGCAAGGCATTTGACCTTCCGCAACGCCGAAGTCTCACATCCGTGAAACGGTATTTCCCAAGGGCACTAGGGTCTGCGCTGGGGGCTGCTCAGGTCCGGGGGTCATCGTCAGACGGGAGAAATGGACATGAACGACTCGGTGATGTTCCAGGGTCTCGCCCGCGCGCTGTCGCCCGCCACGCCGCCCATGGCTTGGCCGGTCGCCGCGTGGAAGAACCTGTTCCTAGATTGCCCGATCGCGGTCAGCACGCATCTGCAGCAGTTCGTCGGCCGGCAGATGCAGGAGCAGATGGAGTTGCTCAGCCAGCTCTCGCGCGAGCAGAACCCGTCCGCCTTCGTCACCCGCGAAGCAGCCTTCCTGCAACAGTCGGCTCTTGCGTGGAGCACCGAGCTGGTCGCGGTGGGCGAGATTGTCCAGTCCAAGCTGCTGAACGCCACCCAGGCCGAGCAGCCGGAAGACCAGCCGCCGTTCGCAAAGGCGGCGTGAGGTTTCCGGGTAAGCCGAATTTATCGTTTTCCCCCGGCCTGCCGGGGGAATTCGCGTGATGACCACCGGGCCGTCGGTCGCGGCGCAGCCTGCGGCCTCTCGCCCGTCCGGATTGCCCCAGCGGCGCCGTGGCGCCATGGTGGGACCGAAGCGTTCTGAATCGGTCGCCCCCTGTGCTTATCGTTGAAATCCCGTACCGCGACCCGTTCGCCGCGTTCCAGGCCTTCGCCGACGCCCCCCAATGCGCCTTTCTCGACAGCGCGGCGGAGGGCGACGTGCGGGCGCGCTGGTCCTATATCGGCGCGGATCCCTATGCCTTCATCACCTCCGGCCCGGACGGCGTCCGGCTGAATGGCACCCTTGTGCCCGGAACGCCGTTCGACGTTCTGGCGCGCGCGCTCAATCCCGGCGATCTGCCGCCCTGCCTCGGCCCCTCCTCCGCGCCGGTGCCGTTCCTCGGCGGCGCCATGGGCTATCTCGGCTATGAGCTGGGCCGGCATCTGGAGCGCCTGCCGCCGCCCCGGCCGGCGACGGCTTCCGTGCCTGAGATGGCCATGGGCCTCTACGACGCCATCCTTGCCTTCGACGGGTTGGAGAAGCGCGCCTTCATCGTCTCCAACGGCCGGCCCGAGACGGGCGATGCGGCCGAGGCCCGCGCCCAGCGCCGCGCGCAGGAGCTGTTCGACCGGCTGGCGACCGCGCCCACAGCGGCGCCCGCCCCCGATTTCAGCCGGACCGGGACATTCGCGCCCGACCAGCCCCGCGCGGACGTGGAAGCGGAAGTGGCGCGGGTGATCGAATACATCCGCGCGGGCGACATCTTCCAGGCCAACCTCACCCACCAGATGCGGGCGAAGGTGCCGGAGGGCCTGACCGACCTCGCCCTCTACACACGCCTGCGCGCATTGAGCCCCTCCCCCTTCGCCGCCTTCCTGCGTGCCGGCGACGATCTCGCCGTGCTGTCCGCCTCGCCGGAGCGCTTCCTCTCCCTGTCCTCGGACGGGCGGGTGGAGACGCGCCCCATCAAGGGCACCCGCCGCCGCAGCGCCGATCCCGTCGAGGACAAGGCGCTCGCCGACGCGCTCCTCGCCTCGGTGAAGGACCGGGCGGAAAACCTGATGATCGTGGACCTCATGCGCAACGACCTCTCGCGGGTCTCGCAGGTGGGCAGCGTGAAGGTGCCGGTGCTGTGCGGTCTGGAGACGTTCGCCAGCGTTCATCACCTCGTCTCGGTCATCGACAGCCGGCTGAAGCCCGGCCTTGGCCCGGTGGACCTGCTGAAGGCCTGCTTCCCCGGCGGCTCCATCACCGGCGCGCCGAAGATCCGCGCCATGGAGATCATCCACGAGCTGGAGCCCACCCCGCGCGGGGTCTATTGCGGCTCGGTGGCATGGATCGGCTTCGACGGAGCGATGGATTCCTCCATCGTCATCCGCACCATCACCCGCTCCGGCGACACGCTGCTGACCCAGGCGGGCGGCGGCATCGTCGCGGATTCTGATCCGGCGGACGAATATGAGGAGAGCCTGGTGAAGCTCTCGCCCATGCTGCGCGCGCTTTCGGGAGAGGGCGCATGAAGCTGTTCCTCGGCACAGGGCTGGTGGAGGAGGCAGAGGCGACCGTCTCTCCCTTCGATCGCGGCTTCACTCTGGGCGACGGGCTGTTCGAGACGCTTCGGGTGAAGGGGAGAAAGGTGCTGCGCGTGGACGCGCATCTCGCCCGTCTCGCGTCGGGCGCGGGCGTGCTGGGAATGCCCCTGCCGTCTCTCGACCTTGCCGCGGCGCTGGCACAGACCGCCGACGCCAATGGCCTCCGCGACGGCGTGCTGCGCCTCACCCTCACGCGCGGCACCGGCCCGCGCGGCGTGCTGCCTCCAGCAGAGCCGAAGCCCACCCTCGTCATCACCGCCGCGCTTCTCTCCCCGCCTTTGCCCGCCGCGCGCCTCGTGATCGCGCAGGGCACACGCCGCAACGACCGCTCGCCGCTCGCGCAGGTGAAGTCGCTGAACTATCTCGACGGCATCCTTGCCCGGCAGGAGGCCGCGCGGCGCGGCGCAGACGATGCCATCCTGCTCAACACGCGCGATGGTGTGGCGGAAACATCCATCGCCAACCTGTTCGCGGTCATCAATGGGGGGCTTGTCACGCCGCCCCTCTCCGAGGGTGTCCTGCCCGGCGTGATGCGGGCGGAGGTGATCGCCGCCGGGGCGCAGGAACGGCCGCTGACAGTGGACGACCTCGCATCGGCCGAAGAAATCCTGCTCACCTCGGCGCTCGGCATCCGCTCTGTCGCGTCGCTGGAGGGGCGCCCCCTCCCCTCCACCGCGGCTGCCGAGCGCCTGCGCGGCCTGATCGATGGCGCATGAGGCGCCGGCCATGACCGCCCCGACGCTCACCACCGCCCGCCTCACGCTGCGACCGTGGCAGCCCTCCGACCGCGAGGGCCTTTGGCGGATGCAGTCCGACCCGCGCGCCATGGAATTCCTCATGCCAGTGCTCGACCGCACCGCGAGCGATGCGGTCGCGGATCGCGCCGAGGCCCATTTCGCCCGCCACGGGTTCGGCCTGTGGGTGGTGGAGGCACCGGGCGTCACCGACTTCGCCGGCTATTGCGGGCTGGTGCATGTGCCCTATGCGGAGCATTTCACGCCGGCGGTGGAGATCGGCTGGCGCTTCGATCCCGCCTTCTGGGGCCGGGGCTATGCCACCGAGGCGGCGCGGGCGGCGCTGGATTTCGGGTTCGCGACGCTGGGGCTGGAGGAGATCGTCGCCATCACCGTTCCGGCCAACCTTCGCTCGCGGGCGGTGATGGAGCGGCTCGGCATGGTGCGGGACGAAGGCGGGGATTTCGATTTGCCGTCCACGCCGCCGGGCCACCCATTGCGGCGGCAGGTGCTCTATCGCCTCAGACGGCCACGGGCTCCAGCCTGACCACCGCCGCCTCGATGAAATCGGCGGCATCGGTCACGCCGCGCCCGTGCGCCATCTCGGCCGCGATACGCCGTGCCTTCTCGCCATAGCCCGGTTGTTCCAGCACCGCCCGGAGCGCTGTCGTGAGGCGCTTCTGGCTGGCCCGGCCGGCGGGCACGACTTCGGCGACGCCGGCATAGGCGAGGCGGGCGGCCGTGGCCGGCTGCTCAAAGGCGATGGGCATGGCGACGAGCGGCACGCCCTCGGCCATGGCATCGAGCACCGTATTCATGCCGCAATGCAGCACGGCCGCCGCACAGCGCTTCAGCACCTCCTGCTGGGGCACGAAGGCGCGCACCTCGGCGAGATCGCTCAGGCGGCCAACCTCGGCCTGCGAAAGAAGCCCGCCATGGGCGATCAGCAGACGCACACCCACCTCCCGCGCCGCCAGCGCCACCTTGCGGAAGAGGTCGACCCGCGCCCCCTGCAATGTGCCCAGCGAGCAGAAGACGAGGGGCTTGCCCTCCCCGTCCGGCAGCGGCGCCGTTGTGGCCGGGATGGCGGCGGCATCGCGCCAAGGGGAGCCGTAGTGGAAGGTGGCGGGCAGTTCGGTGCGGGGAAAGTCCAGCCCCTTCGGCATCTGCGCAACCGCCAGCAGCGGCGAGAACCCACCGTCGGCGAACGGATCGAGGCCAAAGGCTTCACCATGCCGCGCCAGCACCTTGCGCATGGACGACATCAGGAAATCAGTGACGCGATAGCCGCCCTTGTTGCGGACGAGCGCCTTCTCCCCCGCCTCATAGGGCCACGGCACGAACGGCGGCGGCACGCCAACCTCGCGGTTCAGCAGCAGCGCCGTCGCGGTGGAGACCACCGGCAGGCCGAGATGGCGCGCCACGAGCGTGCCGGCGGCCTCCGTCTGGTCGGCGATCACCGCGTCCGCACCGATGTCGCGCAGCACGCCGGGTAGGTCTCGGCAGAGCATGTCCGTCTGCGCGGCGGTCGCGCGCAGCGTACCGAGAAGGCCGAACAGGCCGGTGGGCTTGGCGAGGCGGTTCACATAGGTGTCGAGGGCGTCAGCGGGATAATCGCGCGCGCCGACTGCAGCGAAGCCCGCGCCCTTGCCCTTCACCAGCCGCTCCGCATCGGCCATGTGAACGAAGGTGACGCGATGGCCCCGCGCGCCCAGTTCACGCGCCAGCACCAGCAAGGGGTTGTAGTGCCCCGGCAGCGGCGGGGCGACGACGGCGAAATGGGTCATCGCGGCCGGGTCCACAAATGCTTCGGGCGCGGCGGCTGGGGGCCGCTGCGCCGGGTGGCGAAGGCGAGGCCGATGCCCTGCATGAGATAGCCGATCTTCTGCGCCTTGGTGGTGGAGACGCGCGCATCCCACGCCTGCGCTCCGCGCCGGCGCACCTCGGTCCCGATGGCGCGGTAGACGCAGCGTGCGGCGCCCACGGCGGCGGCGGCGCGGAATGGCAGGGCGCCCATGCCGATCACCGCCTGTTCGTAATAGGGCTCGGCCACGTCGAGCAGGCGCGCGACGGCGGCAGCCACGTTGGCGCGGTGCTCGGGGTCGGCGATCCCGGCCTCGGGCACGCCTTCCATGTCGAGGAAGGTGCCCGGCACGTAGATGCGGCCGATGCCGGCATCCTCGATCACGTCGCGGGAGATATTGGTGAGCTGGAAGCCGAGGCCGAGATCGCTCGCCCGGTCCAGCACCACCTCGTCCCGCGCCCCCATGATCAGCGCCATCATCACCCCCACCACGCCGGCCACGTGGTAGCAGTAGGTGAGCGTGTCATCGAGGGTGTCGTAGCGGCGGCCTTCCACATCCATGCGGAAGCCCTCGAGCAGGTCGAGGGGGTGGCGCTCGGGAATGTCGTTGCGGCGGACCACCTCGGCGAAGGCCGCGAAGGCGGGGTGGGAGGACGGGACGCCGCGATAGGCCCGGCGGGTCTCCTCGAACAGCGCGTCCAGCCGCTCGGCGGGCGTCTCAGCGCTCGCGATGCGGCCGTGGCCCAGCTCCTGCCCGTCCACCACATCGTCGCAGTGGCGGCACCAGGCATAGAGCATCACCGCGTCTTCCCGCATGCGCGGGGCGAACAGCCGGGCGGCGGCGGCGAAGCTCTTGGAGCCTTTGGCGATGGCCTCCTCGCTCGCGCCCACCACGTCCGGAGCGGCATCCGCCCCGCTCATGCCGGCGACCGGGCGGGGATGCCGAGATCGGCGAGAATGAGGCCCGCCGTCGCCTTGGCCGAGCCAACCACCCCCGGCACGCCCGCGCCCGGATGGGTACCGGCACCGGCGAAATAGAGGTTGGCGATCTTGTCGTCGCGATTGTGCGGGCGGAACCAGGCCGACTGGGTCAGGATCGGCTCCACCGAGAAGGCGGAACCGAGATGGGCGGAGAGCTCATCGCGGAAGCCGAAGGGCGTGAGGATGCGCGTCGTCACGAGACTTTCCTTGAGCCCCGGCAGCAGGCGCTGCTCCAGATGGCCGAGGATGCGGTCGCGATACTTCGGCCCCTCCACCTCCCAGTCGATGTCCGCCTTGCCGAGATGCGGCACGGGGGAGAGCACATAGAAGGCGGTGGAGCCCTCCGGCGCCAGCGACTTGTCGGTCACGGTGGGCGCGTGGAGATAGAGCGAGAAATCGTCCGGCAGGCGCGGGCCCTTGAAGATCTCGTCCACAAGGCCGCGATAGCGCGGGCCGAACAGCACCGTGTGGTGCTGGAGATGGTCCCAGGTGCGGTTGGCGCCGAAATAGATGACGAAGAGCGACATGGAATGCCGCTTCTTCGCGAGCTTGGCGCCCTCCGCCCTCCCGCGCACGCTGTTGCGCATGAGGTGGGCATAGGTGTGCACCACGTCCGCGTTGGAGGCGACGAGGTCGAACGGGAGCATCTCCCCGCCGACGCGCACGCCGGTGGCCCGGTCGCCCTCCACGACGATCTCATCGACCTTGGCGGAGAGGTGGATGGTGCCGCCGAGGTCGGTGAACAGCTTCACCATGCCGCGCACCAGCGCACCGGTGCCGCCGCGGGGGAAGAACACGCCCCATTTGCGCTCCAGCGCATGGATCAGGGCGTAGATGGAGGAGGTGGAGAAGGGATTTCCCCCCACCAGCAGCGAGTGGAAGGAGAAAGCCTCCCGCAGGTGCTCGTCCTGGATGAAGCTCGACACCATGGAATAGACCGAGCGCCACGCCTGGAGCTTGGCCAGCTGCGGCCCGGCCTTCATCATGTCCGAGAAATTCAGGAACGGCACGGCGCCGAGCTTGAGGTACCCCTCCTCGAACACCGCCTTGGAATAGGCGAAGAAGCGCCGGTAGCCTTCCACATCAGCCGGGTTGAAGGCCGCGATCTGGGCATCGAGGGCGGTCTGCTCGTTCACATAGTCGAACTGCCGCCCGTCCGACCACAGCAGCCGGTAGAAGGGCGAGACCGAGATCAGGTCCACATAGTCGCTGAGGCGCCGGCCGGCCGCCTCAGCGACCTCTTCCAGGCAGGAGGGATCGGTGATGACAGTCGGCCCGCCATCGAAGGTGAAGCCCTTGTCCTCGTAGACATAGGCCCGGCCACCGGGCTTGTCCCGCTGCTCGAAGATGGTGGTGGCGATGCCGGCCGCCTGCAGGCGGATGGCGAGAGCGAGCCCGCCGAAGCCGGACCCGATGACGGCGGCGCGGCGGGGAGACTTGGTGACGTCGAGCATTATCTGGGACCGGTCGCGGATTTCGTCTCGGGGAGGCAGGAAAGCGCCTTCAGCACCGATACGGGCGGACGGCCCGTAAGGATGCGTGCCTTGTCCTTGAAGGTGAGGCGATCCCCGTAGAAGCGTTGGATCAGGTCCTCGGGCAAGCGGTAAAAGCGCTCGAGGATGGCATAGCGGCGATCCGGCGCGGCCGCGCGGAACAGCATTCGATTGAGCAGCCGGAAGAACCCGCGGCTCTCCCAGCGTCGGGCCGCGTGCTGGCGCACGAAGGCTGCGATCGCGGGGCCTGAGATATCCGGCAGCTCGCTCACGAGGTCCGCGAGCTCCAGTGCATCCGGCAGCGAATAGCCGGTGGTGGGGTGGAACAGCGCGGCGCGCAACCCGACCCGCGCGACCCCCTGGGGCGCCTCGGCCAGGAAAGCGCCGATATCGCCGCCAAGGGCGATGGGCAGAACGCCTTCCTCTTCGCGCACCACGTGGTCGATCTCCCAGCCCTGCCCGGCGGCGTAGGCGGCGATGCGCCCGCGCAGGGTCTCGATGGGAAGCTCGGCGCCGCTGGAATAATAGGTGTCCTCGATCAGCACCGTCTGCGGATCGAGCGGCAGCACATAGACGAAGCGATAGCCGTCGATCTGCTCCACCCGCGCATCCATGATGAAAGGCCGATGCAGACCGTGCGGACGGGTGAGCTGAACCTCCTGGCCGAGGAACTTCTGAAAGCCGAGGTCAAGATGACGCGACGAAACCGGCCCGCGTCCGTCGATCACCGCTCCCGCATCGATGCGCTCGCCGCCGGCGAGGACCACATGATCGGCCGCCACATGGGCCACCTTGGCATTGAGGCGGATGGACGGATTGAGGCGCTCGTGCATCACCTGCGACATGCGCTCGGAGGTGATGGTGCCGTAATGGCCCTTGAGGATGCGCGAGTAGGCCGGGAAGTGCACGTCGTGCCCCATCCACACATGGGCGCGGAACGGGCTGAGGAAGGCGTGCTGCATGCGGCCGAAATCGCTGGAATGATAGGACCAGCTGTGGTTCCCGCCGACGCTTTCGCCGGCCTCCAGCAACAGCACCCGCACGCGGCTGCGCCGTTCGGCGATGCGGGCGGCGATCAGGCAATTGGCGAGCCCGGCACCGACAAAAACGATATCCATGCCCGCCCCGTTCCGTTGCCCAATTCCCTTGGGTTGCGCCTCCTGCAACCCGAATAAAGGGCGGCCGGCCGTGTGTCACCCCCTGCGTCAGCATGGATGCGGCCTGGTGCCGCTGCGACTCGGTCTCACTTGCGGGTGGCACGGCCGAGACTTACCTCACGGGAGCACACTGCGCCGGCGAACAATCGCCCGACCCGCGTGACGCCGGACGGGCAGATGCCCCCACCGGCCCGGGAGAAGACATGAACGAACAACATTGGCCGAGGCTCTCGCCCCTTTCCACGGGCGTGAGAGGCCGTTGCCCCCGCTGCGGCGAGGGCCACCTCTTCAATGGCTTCCTCACCATCGCTCCGGCCTGCGAGGTCTGCGGGCTCGACTATTCCTTCGCCGATCCGGCGGACGGCCCGGCCTTCTTCGTCATGTGCTTCGCCTGCGTGCCGGCGGTTCTCTTCGCCATCTGGCTGGAGGTGGCCTTCCAGGCGCCCTACTGGGTCCACCTCGTGACCACGCTGCCCCTCTTGCTGCTCACCTGCATCCCGCCCCTGCGACCGTTGAAGGGCTGGCTGGTGGCGAGCCAATACTATTACAAGGCCGAGGAAGGCCGCCGCGTTATCGCCCCGTCCGCCCCCGAGGGACGGCCGGGCGCCTGATTCTTCTTCGCGTTCCCCTGCCTCAGCGGCCGAGCCCCATGGCGTGGGGCAGCCAGAGGGTGAGGCCAGGAATGTAGGTGATCGCGAGCAACGCGATCATCAACGGCACCAGCCAGGGCAGGATGGCCATGGTGGTGCGTTCCACCGAGAGCCGCGCCACCCGCGCCAGCACGAACAGCACCATGCCCAGCGGCGGGTGCAGCAGCCCGATCATCAGGTTCAGCGTCATGATGAGCCCGAAGTGGATCGGATCGATGCCGAGCTTGAGCACGATGGGCAAGAGGATCGGCACCAGGATCGTGATGGCCGCGATGGTGTCGATGAAGCAGCCCACGAACAGGATGAGCAGGTTGGCCAGCGCCAGGAACACCCATTTGTTCTGGGTGAAGCCGAGGATGGCGTCCGACAGCATCTGCGCCGCCTGACTCGCCGTGAGCAACCACGCGAAGATGGACGCCGCGGTGACGATGAACAGCACCGAGGCCGTCGTCTCGATGGTGTCGAAGGTCGCCTTCGCCAACGTCTTCAGCGTCATGGAGCGGTAGCGCACCAGCCCCAGGAACAGCGACCAGATCACCGCCGCCACTGCCGCCTCGGTGGGCGTGAACCAGCCGAGGGTCATGCCGCCGATGAGGATGACCGGCGTCATTAGCGCCATGACGGCGGAGAAATCGAAATACCAGTCGAGGGCGACGAGCACCGCCAGCGCGATGAGCACCGCCTGGTTGGTGGAGAGCCCGAGGGCCATCATCACATAGACCGCCGCCGGGAACGCCAGCACGATCACCACCTCGACGCCGGCCGAGAGCAGCTTCCCCCACTCGAACGCCGCATCCGAGCCCCAGCCGTTGCGCCGGGCGAAATAGGCGACCGTCGCCATCATGAGCAGCGTCATCACCGCGCCGGGCACCACCCCGCCGAGGAAGAGCGCGCCGATGGAGACGTTGGCGAGCATGCCATAGATGACGAACGGCAGGCTGGGCGGAATGATCGGCCCGAGCGTCGCCGAGGCGGCGGTGACGCCGACCGAGAACTCGGTGGAATAGCCATGATCCTTCATGGCCTTGATCTCGATGGTGCCGAGCCCGGCAGCATCCGCGATGGCGGTGCCGGACATGCCGGAGAAGATCACCGAGCCGATGATGTTCACCTGCCCCAGGCCGCCCCGCATCCAGCCCACCAGCGCCACCGCGAAGGCATAGATGCGCCCGGTGACGCCGGCGATGTTCATGAGGTTGCCGGCAAGGATGAAGAACGGCACCGCCAGAAGCGGAAAGCTCTCCACGCCGGCTATCATCCGCTGGGCGATGACCACGTCCGGCACGGTGCCGCTGACGAGAATGTAGACGAGCGACGCCCCGGCCATGGCGATGGCCACAGGCACGCCGCAAAGCATCAGGAAGAGGAACCCGCCGATGAGCAGCCACATGGCTCAGTCCCCCTTGTGATCGTAGGTGCCTTCGAACGCCTCGGGGCGTTCAAGCACGCTGTAGCCGCGGCGGATGTTGCCGACGGCGACCTGGACCGAGCGGATCAGCATCATCACGAAGCCGAACAGGACCGCGTAGTAGACGACGCTCTTCGGCGCATCGACCATCACCATGGGCTCGTCGCCGACGAGGGCGATGTAGCGCACCATCAGCCACACCCCGTAGGCGATGAAGCTGGTGCGCACGAGGTCCACGAACAGCGAGAGCACCCGCCCCGCCGGCTCCGGAATGAAGCGGTAGATGAGGTCCACCTGGATGTGCCGGGAGAGCCGCACGCACATGGCCGCGCCGATGAACACCACCGCCACGAGGCAATAGGTGGCGAGTTCCTCGGTCCACGAAAAGCTGTCGTTCAGCACGTAGCGGGTGAAGAACTGGGTGAAGACCAGCCCCGCCATGATCCAGAAGATGGCGAGGGTGATCCAGTCCTCGAAAGCGTAGCCGGAGAGGTCCACCTCCTCCTGCTGCTCGAACGTATGGGCGAGTTCCTCGCCGGTGACGCGGGTGTGGACTTCTTGGGCCATGAAGGGGTCCGGGCTGAGGGAACGGGAAGAAGAGGGAGCGCTACCGCAAGCGCGGACGACAGTCAGACCCTACCAGCCAGCCCGTTCGCCTCCCCTCTCCCCTTGCGGGAGAGGGGCCGGGGGTGAGGGGTAGCGGTGCCGGAGTGGTCAGGGACCTCGGCGGTTGGGACGAGCGGAAACATCCCCCTCACCCCAGCCCTCTCCCGCAAGGGGAGAGGGAGCACTGCGGGACCACGGCGGGAGCAGGTGCCCCCGCCTGAGCCCTCACATGTTGCCCTTGATGGCCTGGATGCGGTCCCAGTCGGCCTTGCGATAGCCGAAGCTCTCGAAGGTGATGTTCTTCATCACGGTGTTGCGGAAGTCGTCCGTGTCCACCTCGATGATGGTGAGGCCCTTCTGCTTGAAGATGTCGAGCAGTTCCTTCTCCCGCTGCGCCACCTCGGCCGTGGCCTTGGCGGCCGCCTCCTGCGTGACCTCGGTGAAGATCTTCTGGTCCTCCGGCGAGAGCTTCTTCCACAGGCTGCCGGAGATGATCGTGTTGAGGTGGTCCACGATGTGGCCAGTCAGCACGATGTTCTTCTGCACCTCGTAGAATTTCTTCGCCTCGATGGTGGTGAGCGGATTTTCCTGCGCATCCACCGTGCCGTTCTGGAGGGCGAGATAGACCTCGGCGAAGGCAATGGGGGTAATGTTCGCGCCGCAGGCCTTGGGCATGGCGAGATAGGCGGGGGCATCCGGCACCCGGATCTTGAGGCCCTTCATCTCGGCGCAGGTCTTGAACGGCCTGTTCGAGGTGGACTGGCGCACGCCGTAATAGGTGACGGCGACGATGTGGTTGCCGGTCTTGTCCTCGTAGCCCTTGGCGAGATCCTTGAACACGTCGCTCTTGGCGTAAGTGAGCAGGTGGTTCGCATCGCGGAAGGTGTAGGGGTAGTACGTGACGCCGATAGGCGGGTAGGCCTTTCCGGCGAAGCTCGAGCCGGAGATGATCATGTCCACGGTGCCGAGCGTCAGACCCTGGTTGATGTCGCTTTCCTTGCCGAGCTGCGAGGAGGGATAGACATCGATCTGGTAGCGCCCGTTGGTGCGCTTGGCGATCTCGCCCGCAGCCCAGACGGAGGCGGTGTGGAAGGGCTCGGACGGCTCGTAGACATGCGCCCACTTGAGCTTGGTCTGGGCGCTGGCCGGCCCGCCGAGCGTGAAGGCAGCCGCAAGGGCGAGCGCGGCCGCAAGGCCACGGCGACGGTCGATCATCAATTTCCTCCCACACGGAATGCGGCGTCTTTGTCCGCTTTGTGCTTGATGCAGCGTGGTTGCCGGCCGAGGACTAAATCGTTTTGAATCTCGGCCGGACGCCGCTCTTCCCCATGGTACTCGGTCCAAGGCGCGGGGCAAGGCTCATGTCGACACGAGTCACACTTGCGCGTCTGACGCGCACACGGAGCGTCACTCGCCTAGCGGCCGGGAGCCGGCCCGCCGTCGTCCACCGCCTGATGCCCCGCCGCACCCTTGTGCGCGAAGAACTGCGTGACACCTGCGGCGATGGCGTCGGCCATGCGGTCGCGGCCGGCTTCGGAGGTGAGTTGCTTCAGGTCGTCGGGGCTCGACATGTAGCCGAGTTCCACCAGCACGGAGGGCACGTCGTGGGCCCGCAACACGCGGAAGCCGGCGGATTTCAAGGGCGTGCCGTGCATCCGCGTCGCCGCCCTCATGCTGCCGACCAGCGTGCGGGCGAACAAGGCGGAGAAATTGCGCGTCTCCCGCTGGGCGAGGTCCACCAGAATGCCCGCCACCTCGTCGGTCTCGTCGGAGAGATCGACGCCGGCGATGAGGTCCGCCTTGTTCTCCTTGTCGGCCAGATGGGCGGATTCCGTGTCGCTGGCGGTCTCCGACAGGGTGTAGACGCTGGCGCCGCGCGCCCTGCCATCACCCCGGGCCAGCGCATCGGCATGGATGGAGATGAACAGGTCGGCCCGGTTGGCGCGGGCGATGCGCACCCGGTCGGCGAGCGGGATGAAGGTGTCGGTGGAGCGGGTCAGCACCACCCGGTAGCCGCCCGCTTTCTCCAGGCGGTCGCGCACGGCGAGGGCTGTTTCCAGCACGATGGTCTTTTCGACAAAGGCCGAATAGCCGGACGTGCCGGAATCGATGCCGCCGTGGCCGGGATCGATGACGATGACCGGACGCGTGTCGCCGGCCGGCGGCGCGGCAACGGGCGCAGCCGGTAACGCGGTGCGCTGCTCGGCCTCGGTGGCGATAGAGCGGGCGAAGGCGGCGGGATCGGCCTTCACCAGATCCACCACGAGGCGGGCCGGCTGGTCATCCACCGCATCCAGCACGAACGCCTTGTCGATGGCGACCGGTCCGGACACCTCCAGCACCATGCGCGCCTTGCCCGGGGCGAAGACGCCGAATCGGTAGGCCGTCACCAGCCCCCGCCGCAATTGGCTGGCGTCGGGCCTCAGGGCGAAGGTGACGTCGGAGAGGTCGAGAATCACCCGGGGCGGGTTTGCGAGGGTGAAGGCCCGGAAGGCCGGGGCACGGTCGAGGTCGACGATCAGGCGGGTGCGCTTGGCGTCGCCGGCGAGCCGCGCCTCACGCGCCAAAGCCGGTGCCGGTGCCGCTGCGCCCCCCTCCCCCTGCGCCCGGGCGGGGCCGGTGGCGAGTGCCACAAAAGTGAACAGGAACAAGAAAGCGGCAGCGCCGCGCAGCCCCCGTGGCGGGACAACGGACAAGGCGGCGGGGCCGGGCCGGCGTCGCATCATCGCAATCTCACCCTCGTTGGGGCTGCCCTTCGGCAGCGTCCGGAGCGGGCCACAAGAGAGGGGCAGGCATAAGGCGGGGCGTGTAAACGAGCCGTTGACGGAGCGTTATAGCCGTCCGGCGCGAGGTTCAGGACGCATGATCCTTGCCAAGCGGGAAGTCGGGCGGGTAAGAAGGGAACCGTACACAGTTCGCGTTCCGGAACAGGCTCTTCGGCCCCGGTTGCCGCGGCTGCCGCAGGGTGTGTCGAGAATCCGGGCGGGTCGCTGCGCATGCGATAGCCCGGGATCAAGGCAACGCCCATTGCCGATGGCGGCACCCTCAGGGACGATCCCCCGTCACCGAGGACCCTTTAGGCAAGCGCCGGACCGGCGCGGGCGGCATGCCTCGAAGCCAGCTTTGCCGATGGTCCGCGAGGGGACGATCTGGGGAATCGGGCGAGTGTGTACCGTGGTCGGAACGAGGCGCCCGCCTCCGCCCCGGCCTGAACCCTTCATCGAGGAGCGGGTAGCCGAGGGCATGGAATTTTTTCCGCACGACATGCGCGCTGAGCGCGCTTCCGTGTGCCCCGCCCCCGAGCGTGCGAGCGACGCGCTTGGGCGTACCTGTGCCTCCCCTTCTTCCTCACGTCATCACATCCGGCGCCAGAACGGCGTCGCGGCAGCGCCCGCAGGGGTCGAGCCGCGGCCGTCGCGGAGCATTGCTCCCGGCGCCGTGAAGAGAGATTTCCATGGCCAACAAGATGCTCATCGATGCGACCCACCCGGAGGAGACCCGGGTCGTGGTCGTGCGCGGGAACCGGGTCGAAGAATTCGACTATGAGTCCGCATCCCGCAAGCAGTTGCGGGGCAACATCTATCTCGCCAAGGTGACGCGCGTTGAGCCGTCGCTCCAGGCGGCTTTCATCGAGTACGGCGGCAACCGCCACGGCTTCCTCGCCTTCAGCGAGATCCATCCCGACTATTACCAGATCCCGGTCGCCGACCGTCTCGCCCTGATCGAGGAGGAGGAGCGCGCGGCGCGCCTTGCCGAGGACGAGGCCGACCTCAAGGACCGCCGCCGCGAGCGCAGCCGCGCCAGGCGCTCCCAGCCGGATCAGAGCATCAGCACCGCCGTTGAGCCGGCGGAGCACCCGGCCCCCGAGGCCGGCGAGACGCTTGCCGCCGATGGGTTTGAAGCCGCTGAAGACGCGGCGCCCGCGCACGACGCCGTGACCGAGGCCTCCGCCGAGGCCGTGTCGGCTCCGTCCGAGCACCATGCCGAGCCGATGAGCGCGCTGGTCGCCCCCGCCGAGGCCGCGGAAGCCGCTGCCGCCGTGGTCGAGGCCGCCATGGACGCGCCGCTGGGCACTCCCCTCCCCGCCCCGCAGGAGCAGGCGGCGGATGACGAGGACGCCCTGCGTCGCCGCGAGGCCGCCGAGGGCGAGAGCGATCCCGCGCCGATCCTCGAAGGCGAAGCGGTGATCCGCGAGGAGGTCGCCTTTACCTCCGCGCCCGGCGAGGATGAGGCGCCCCAGTCGGAGACCGACGAGGACGACGACGCCGAAGAGGACGAAGACGAGGACGATGACGAAGAGGACTCGGACGAGGCTTCGGAAGAGAAGGCCCCTGAGGAGTCCGCGCGCGAGGAGCGCTCCGACGACGAGGAGCAGCCCCGCTCCCGCCGCCACCGCGGCCGCCGGCATGATCGCAAGCGTGACAAGGACGAGGACGAAGACGAGGACGACAGCGATGTCGACCAGATCGACGAGGAAGAGGAAATCGAGCACCTCGGCGCTGACGAGGACGCCCTCGAAGAGGTGCCGGAGCGCGCGCCGCAGCGCCGCGCCCGCAGCTACAAGATCCAGGAAGTCATCCGTCGCCGTCAGGTGATGCTGGTGCAGGTGGTCAAGGAAGAGCGCGGCAACAAGGGCGCGGCCCTCACCACCTACCTCTCCCTCGCCGGCCGCTATTCCGTGCTGATGCCGAACACCGCCCGTGGCGGCGGCATCTCCCGCAAGATCACCAATGCCGTTGACCGGAAGCGCCTGAAGGAAGTTGTGCAGGATCTGGAGGTGCCGGAAGGGATGGGCATCATCCTGCGCACCGCAGGCGCCAACCGCACCAAGACCGAGATCAAGCGAGACTTCGAATATCTCCTGCGGCTGTGGGAGACGGTGCGGGAGATGACGCTCTCCTCCACCGCGCCCAGCCTCGTTTACGAGGAAGGCTCGCTCATCAAGCGCGCCATCCGCGACCTCTACAACAAGGACATCGACGACATCCATGTCGCCGGCGAGGAGGGTTTCCGCGAGGCCCGCGACTTCATGCGCATGCTCATGCCGAGCCACGCGAAGTCGGTGATGCCCTATCGCGAGCCGCAGCCCATCTTCGCCCGCTATGGCGTGGAGCAGCAGCTCGATGCCATGTTCTCCCCCGTGGTGCAGCTGAAGAGCGGCGGCTACATCGTCATCAATCCCACCGAGGCGCTCGTCTCCATCGACGTGAACTCGGGCCGGGCGACCCGCGAGCACCATATCGAGGACACCGCCCTCAAGACGAACCTCGAAGCTTCCGAGGAAATCGCCCGCCAGCTGCGCCTGCGCGACCTTGCCGGCCTCATCGTGATCGATTTCATCGACATGGAGGAGAAGCGCAACAACCGGTCGGTGGAGCGCAAGCTCAAGGATTGCCTCAAGAACGACCGCGCCCGCATCCAGATCGGCCGCATCTCGCACTTCGGCCTGCTGGAGATGTCGCGCCAGCGCATCCGCACCGGCGTGCTGGAAAGCTCCATCGAGGTGTGCCCGCACTGCGGCGGCACCGGACACGTGCGCTCGGCGGCCTCCGTCTCGCTCCAGCTGCTGCGCGCGCTGGAAGAGCAGTTGCTGCGCTCGCAGACCCACAATCTCGTCGCCCGCACCCGCACCGAGGTGGCGCTCTACGTTCTGAACCAGAAGCGCGCTCATCTGCGCGAGCTGGAGGAGCGCTTCAGCGTCACCCTCTCCGTCGCGGCGGACGAGAGCGTCACCGGCCACCAGCCCTTCATCATCGAGAAGGGCGATCTCGCCGCCCCCGCGCCCGCCGCCCCGCGGCCGAGCACCGTGGTGCAGCCCGACTCCATCCTGCCCGACGAGGATTTCGTCGAGGAGGACGAGGAGGAGATCGTCGAGGAAGCCGAGATTGAAGCCGAGGCTGAGGCCGAGGCGTCCGAAGGCAATGGCGAGCGCTCCGACGAAGCCGGCCGCAAGCGCCGCCGCCGCCGCCGGCGGCGGCGGGGCGATCGCGAGGAAGGCCGCGAGAGCGCCGAGGGAGCCGAGGGCGAGGAGGAGGATGACACCTCCGCCGAAGGTGCCGAGGCTCAGGATCATGCCGCCGATGGCGCGCGCGACGACAGCGCCCGCGAGGATGACGAGCGTGACGACGAGGAGCGCGGCGAGGACGACCGCGCCGATGGCGAGCGCTCCGACGACGAGAACGGCGACCGTCGTCGCCGTCGCCGCGGTCGCCGGGGCGGACGTCGCAACCGCCGCGAGCGCGACGATGACGCTCCGGGAAGCGCTGACGGCGAGAGCGATGGCTCCGACGAGACCGACGACGAGCAGCCGGTGGCTGCAGAGTCTGAGGTCGCGGCAGCCCCCATCACCTCGTCCACCTTTGCCGAAGCCCCCGCAGAAGCCCGGGCCGAGCCTGTCGCCGAAGTCCCCGCCACGCCGGTCGCTGCGCCCGAGCCGGTGGCGGAGAACGCCGAGGCGGCCCCCCGCCGTCGTCGCTCCACCATTCGCGAGAAGGCGCCGGTGATCCTGTCCGAGGGCGGCATCGCCACCCCTGCCGCGCCCGTTGCAGCGGAAGCCCCTTCTGAGCCGGCCGTCGAGCCTGCCCCTGAGGTGGCAGCTTCCGAGGCTGCGGCGCCCGAGGCGGAAGCGCCCGCTGCCGAGCCGGCCCCGGCGCCCGAGACGCCCGCCGCGCCGGCCGAAGAGACAGCGCCCCCCGCCAAGCCCCGCTCGGGCTGGTGGCAGCGCAAGCTGTTCGGCGGCTGACGGCCATCCGGCCTGACTTGTCCTGAATGTGAAAGGGCCTCCTCCGGGAGGCCCTTTTCATGTCGGGTGTCCGGTTCGGAGGGAGCCTTGCGTCCCTCAGCACCCTTCCGTCGCGAAGAGGCCACGTTTCGCCCCCATAGCGGTGGCCGTGCGAGTCCATGAGGGCGGACGCGGTGGGGGTCCGTGCAGACCCCTTTACCGTGACGGAGCGTCAAGGTCTGAGCGGGTGTGGTGAGCGGTTGCCTTGGGACTTCGCGTTTCCCAATGTAGTCGCTTCGCATCGACGCCAAGTCGGGTTATGGCAAGTCGCGCTCAGGCAGATCGCGGCCATGACGGGGTTGGCTGTCGTTGGTGGTCGGCGTGGACAGCGTGCGGTCAGTGCCCGGCTTAGGGCGTCCCTCGGGTTGCGGCGGGAGGAAGCTGCGAGATGCGGGTGATTTTGAGGTTCCTGGGTTTCCTGTTCGCGCTCGCGACGCTGGTGCTGCTGGCAGGCGCGGCGGGAGCAACCTATCAGGTCTGGAAATATTCCCAGGACCTGCCCGACTACTCCCAGTTGCAGAATTACGAGCCGCCCGTGATGACGCGCGTCCATGCGGCGGACGGCGCGCTGGTGGCGGAATATGCCAAGCAGCGGCGCCTCTATATTCCCATCCAGTCCGTGCCGCGCCTCGTGATCGAGGCGTTCCTCTCGGCCGAGGACAAGAATTTCTATGAGCACGGGGGCATCGATCCCACCGGCATCTTCCGTGCGGCCCTGACCGCCGCGCAGAATTACGGCAAGAACGTCCGCGCCCAGGGCGCCTCCACCATCACCCAGCAGGTGGCCAAGAACTTCCTGCTGACCAACGAGCGCAGCCTCGACCGCAAGATCAAGGAGGCCCTCCTCGCCCTGCGCATCGAGCGGGCCTATTCCAAGGACCGCATCCTCGAGCTGTACCTGAACGAGATCTATCTCGGCATGGGCGCCTACGGCATCGCCGCGGCGGCGCTGGTCTATTTCGACAAGTCCGTGGACGAGCTGAACGTGCAGGAGGCGGCCTATCTCGCCGCTTTGCCGAAGGCGCCGTCCAACTACAACCCCTTCCGCGAGCGCAGCCGCGCCACCGACCGCCGCAACTGGGTGATCGATCGCATGGTGGAGAACGGCTTCGTCTCCCCGCAGGAGGGCGAGGCGGCCAAGAAGGCGCCGCTGGAGGTCACGCCCCGTGCCACGGGCGCGCAGATCTTCGCCGCGGAATATTACGCGGAAGAGGTGCGTCGGCAGATCTATGAGCGCTACGGCGAGCGCAAGCTCTACGAAGGCGGCCTCTCCGTGCGCACGCCGCTCGATCCCAAGCTGCAGGTGCTGGCGAAGAAGACCCTCACCGACGGCATGGTGCGCTATGACGAGGAGCGTGGCTGGCGCAAGCCCGTTACCCACATCGAGCTCGTGCCCGGCGACGACTGGGGCGTGAAGTTGGGCGAAATCAGGGAATGGACCGACATTCCCTGGCGCCTCGCCATCGTGCTCGACGTGAGCAAGGACAATGCCCGCATTGGTCTCCAGCCGTCGCGCACCAAGTCCGGCCAGCGCTCCATCGAGCGCGAGATCGGCCTGATCCCGGCCGAGGGCGCCAAGTGGACGCGCAAGCCCATCAGCCAGGTGCTGAAGCCCGGAGACGTGGTCTATGTGGAGCCGCTCGGCGGCGCCGGTGGACAATGGCGCCTGCGCCAGCCGCCCGGCGTCGAGGGCGCCATGGTGGTGATGGAGCCCACCACCGGCCGCGTGCTGGCCCTTTCCGGTGGCTTCTCCTACGACGAGAGCCAGTTCAACCGCGCCACCCAAGCCATGCGGCAGCCGGGCTCCTCGTTCAAGCCCATCGTCTATTCGGCCGCGCTCGACAACGGCTACACGCCGTCGACCATCGTCATCGACGCCCCGTTCGAGCTTGAGCAGCAGGGCCAGGAAACCTGGCGGCCGGAGAACTACTCCAAGAAATATTACGGCCCGCAGACGCTGCGCTTCGGCCTTGAGCAGTCGCGCAACGTGATGACGGTGCGCCTCGCCAACGACGTGGGCATGCCCATCATCGCCGAATACGCCAAGCGCTTCGGCATCTATGACGACATGCCGCCCTACCTCGCCATGGCGCTCGGCTCCGGCGAGACCACGCTGATGCGCATGACCGGTGCCTACGCCATGATCGCCAACGGCGGCCGCAAGGTGACGCCGTCGCTGATCGACCGCATCCAGGACCGCTATGGCCACACCATCTATCGCCACGACGAGCGCGAGTGCCGCGGCTGCGAGGCGACCAAGTGGGAGAACCAGCCCGAGCCGTCCCTGATCGACCGGCGCCCGGTGGTGCTCGATCCCATGACCGCCTACCAGATCACCTCCATGATGGAGGGCGTGGTGCAGCGCGGCACGGGCACGGCGCTCAAGGAACTGGGCAAGCCCATCGCCGGCAAGACCGGCACGACCAACGACGAGAAGGACGCCTGGTTCATCGGCTTCACGCCGGAAATCGTGGTCGGTATCTATCTCGGCTACGACAAGCCCAGGCCCATGGGCAAGGGCTCCACCGGCGGCCTCCTCTCCGCGCCCATCGCGCGCGACTTCATGAAGGTGGCCATCGCCGATCGTCCGGCCATCCCGTTCCGGGTGCCGGCCGGCATCAAGCTGGTTCGCATCGACCGCAAGAGCGGACAGCGCACCAGCGCGGGCGACGGCAATGCCATCCTCGAAGCCTTCAAGCCGGGCACTGCCCCGCCGGACGGCTATTCGGTGGCTGGCTATGCGGGCACCGACGGGTCAAATCCCGAGCCCGTCACCCCGGTGGCCCGAAGCGGCACGGGCGGCCTCTACTGAGGCTCTTATCGTACTCCTGATGCTCCGCTGCCCCCTCCTTCGCGGCGGCAGCGGAGCCATAGGCCGGCCCTTGAGCGTGGCCGTGCGTCAGTATGCTGCAACGCTGGTGATGGCGGTCCTGCGGGCACGCGCCTGCAAGGATTCTCGGCGGATACGGTGCCATGGCGACCGCGTCCCGGGACGCCGCTGCGAGCCCGGATTTTGACGCAGATTAACCTCATTCTTGTACCGTTCCTGTACAAGCGCCCAGAGATAGGTAAGCTAGTCACGCATGCCACTGGGTAAGCTGAAGATGTTGCGGGCGGACGGCCCGATGGCGTCCTCTTGACGCTTGGGGCCCACGGCCGGGAGCTTCAGCCATGGACGGGAAAATGGCGGATCGCCCAGCAGCTGCCCGCGCCCAAGGCCGCGAGGCCGTTGTCTTCTTCGACACGAACAACCTCGTCACCTTCATCAACACGGCGGCCGAGCGCCTGTGGGGATTGAGTCAGGCCGAGGCGATCGGGCGCGACGTGGGCGAACTCATCCCCGGCGCAAGCGAGGAACGGGGGGGTGAACTTCCCCTCTCCATCGTGCGTAACGATGGCTCGCTCCTGGAGGGCGTCGTCTCCGTCACCCGCGCCCAGCACAAGCGCGAGACCTATTACATCGCATTCGTGCGCCCCGCGCTGAGCCCCGTGGCGCCGCAGATGAGCCTTGGAATCCTGGCCGCGGTCGCCGAAAAGACCGACCGGGGCGTCCTCGTCGCCGACGCGCACGGCAAGGTGATCTACGCCAACTCCGCGTTCCATGACATGCTGGACGCCGGTATTGAAGGGCCGACCGGCCTCACCCTCGCCGAGCTGTTCTGCGGACGGCTCGGAAACGGCGGGTTCGCCGAACACATCAAAGACGCCATGGAACGGCGCATCTCCCTTGCGGAGGATGTCTCGCTCAAGGGCAAATCCGGAATGGAGGTCTGGGTGTCGGCAAACGTCACTCCGGTCATGGACCGCCAGACGGGCGAACTGGAGCAGGTGGTCGCCGTCATCGCCGACATCACCCACACCCGGCTCGTGGAAGACTTGCAGCGCCAGGTGCTCGGCGCGCTGGCCGCCGATGCGCCCATGGCCGACATCATGGACATCCTGTGCCGCAAGGTGCAGGGCCTCGCGCCCGACGCGCTCTGCTCCATCCTCGGCGTCACCGCGGACGAGCGCCTCACCGTGCTCGCCGCCCCGAGCCTTCCAGCGGAGTTTTCCGCTGCGGTGGAGGGGGTCGCCATCGGCCCCAGGAGCGGCAGCTGCGGCACGGCCGCCTTCCGCGGGGTGCCGGTGCTGGTGGAGGACATCGCCACCAGTCCCCTCTGGGAGGACTTCCAGGACCTGCCCGTCCCGCCCGGCATCACCGGCTGTTGGTCCATCCCGGTGAAGCTGCGCGGCGGCAAGGTGGCGGCCACCTTCGCCTTCTATTTCAAGACCGCGCGCGGCCCCACGCCGTGGCTCGAGAACGTCGTCGCCGCCTGCTCCGATCTCTGCGCGCTGGCGCTGGAGCGCTTCGAGGCCAAGAAGCGCATCGAGATGCTGGCCAACGTGGACACGCTGACCGGCCTCGCCAACCGGCGCCAGCTCCATGCGATCCTTGAGGAATTGCTGGTGGAGGCCCGCACGCTCGAGCAGCCGCTCGCCGTGCTCTACCTCGACATCGACCACTTCAAGGATGTGAACGAGACGCTCGGCCATTCCACCGGCGACGAGCTCCTGGTGGAGGTGTCGCGCCGGCTCAAGGCGCAGCTTCGCACCGGCGACGTGGTCGGACGGACCGGCGGCGACGAGTTCCTCATCATCGTGCACGACTGCACCGCGGAGGAGGCGGCCCGCATCGCCCGGCGGCTGCTGGAATATGTGGCGGCGCCCATCACCGCGCAGGCGCTCCACCTCACCATGTCCGCGTCGGTCGGCATCGCGCTCTTTCCCGAGCACGGAGCCGATGCGGAAACACTGCTCAAGCACGCTGATACCGCCGTGCATGAGGCCAAGCGCAAGGGGCGCGGCAAGTTCCATTTCTTCACCGAGGAACTGAACCGGCGGGTGCTGGACCGGCTCGTGCTTTCGGTGGCGCTGCGCGAGGCGATCCAGAACCGCGCCCTGCGCCTCGTCTACCAGCCGCAGGTGCTGCTTGCGTCCGGCGCGCTCCATGGCGTCGAGGCGCTCTCGCGCTGGACGGACCCGATCTACGGCGATGTGCCCGCCACCCGCTTCATTCCGCTCGCCGAGGAATACGGCCTCATCGAGAGCATCGACGAATGGGCGGTGGAAACCGCCTGCCAGCGCATCGCCGCCTGGCGCGCGGAGGGCGTGGACGTCCCGCACGTCTCGGTGAACCTCTCGCCGCTCAGCTTTCGCGGCGGCGATATCGTCGGCTTCATCTCCGGGGCGCTGCGCGAGTACGACCTGAAGCCGTCGGACCTCAGGGTCGAGATCACCGAACGGGTGATGATGGACCAGCACCCGAACTCCTTCGCCACGGCGCGGGCCATCGAGGCGCTCGGCGTGCGCATCGCCATGGACGATTTCGGCACCGGCTATTCCAGCCTCAGCGCCCTCTCGCGCCTCCCCATCGCCGAGCTGAAGATCGACCGCTCCTTCATGCTCTCCATCGAACAGGACCAGAATGCCCAGGCGCTGGCCACGGCGGTGATCCGCATCGGCCACAGCCTCGGCATGACGGTGGTGGCGGAGGGCGTGGAGACGCAGGCGCAGGCCGATCTCCTGCGATTCCTCGGTTGCCACGCGGCGCAGGGCTTCCTTTTCGCCCGTCCCATCGAAGCGGCGGACGTCGGCACCTGGCTCGCCGCGCAGCGAGCCCGGTGAGCCATTTCTTCGCCTGATCCCCTTCCCCGCCGGCCCGGCGTTTACACCCGCGCGCCCCGCCGCTATTTTCCGCGGCCCTCAGCCGGAGAAAGATGAGCCATGCGCGCGGAACTCGCCGCAAAAGTCGACGAGATCAAAGCCTCCCTCGACCTGTTGCGGTCCCACCTCGACGTGGACCGCTCGCGCCGGCGCCTGGCCGAACTCAACGCCATCGTTGAAGATCCCAAGCTCTGGGACGATCCCGAGCGGGCGCAGAAGCTGATGCAGGAACGCACCAGCCTGGAGGACGGTCTCGGCGCCATCGATCGGGTGGAGCGCGACCTTGCCGACAACATCGAGCTGATCGATCTCGGCGAGTCGGAAGGCGACGAGGGCGTGATCTCCGAGGCCGCAGCATCCCTCGACGGGCTGAAGGCGGAACTCGCGCGGCGCGAGCTGGAGGCCCTGCTGTCCGGCGAGGCCGATTCCAACGACAGCTATCTCGAAGTCCATGCCGGTGCCGGCGGCACCGACAGCCAGGACTGGGCGGAGATGCTCCTGCGCATGTACCGTCGCTGGTGCGAACGCCACGGCTTCAAGGTGGAGCTGATGGACGAGAGCCAGGGCGAGCAGGCCGGGTTGAAGTCCGCCACCATCCAGGTGAAGGGCCACAATGCCTATGGCTGGCTGAAGACCGAGGCGGGCGTCCACCGCCTGGTGCGCATCTCGCCCTTCGATTCCAACGCGCGGCGGCAGACCTCCTTCGCCTCTGTGGATGTCTATCCCGTGGTGGACGACCGCATCGTGGTGGACATCAAGGAAGCCGACGTGCGGGTGGACACCATGCGCTCGGGCGGCGCGGGCGGCCAGCACGTGAACAAGACGGAATCGGCGGTGCGCCTCACCCACATTCCCACCGGCATCGCCGTGGTGAGCGAGGGCGACCGCTCCCAGCACAAGAACCGCGCCACGGCCTGGAACATGCTGCGCGCCAAGCTCTACGACCTCGAGCTGAAGAAGCGCGAGGCGGAGGCCATGGCCGAGCAGGCGGCAAAGACCGACATCGGCTGGGGCCACCAGATCCGCTCCTACGTGCTCCAGCCCTACCAGCTGGTGAAGGACCTGCGCACCGGCGTCACCTCCGGCACGCCGCAGGAGGTGCTGGACGGCGATCTCGATCCCTTCATGCAGGCCGCCCTCGCCCAGCGCGCCTATGGCGGCGGGCCGGAGAGCGTCGACGACGTGGACTGATCCCCCGGGGAAATCAGTCCGGCCACCGGCCATTCCGCCCTCCGACGGGTAATGTCGGAGACGCGACAATTGGGGCCGCCTGAGCAGCGGCCCCGTTTTTGCTTCAGCTTTCCCGCCCCGTCCGGGCCTGGGAAAGCTGTTGTGATGACCGAACTCTTCGCCATCTGCGCCACCTACGAAATTCAGGATGGCGACGCCCGCGGCTTCGTGCTCGCGCGGCTCGACGCGGACGGCAACAAGAAGGCGTGGCCGATCTTCATCGCCCGCCGCGGCAACAGCTTCCACGGCTACGAGAATGTCTGCCCGCACGAGGGCAAGCGGCTCGATGCCTATCCCGGCGAGTTCCTGGACCGCGAAGCCAATTTCCTCGCCTGCGGGCGACACCAGGCGAAGTTCGACCCCGACACCGGCGTCTGCTTCATCGGCCCCTGCAAGGGCAAGTCTCTCACCCCCATCGAGATCGTCGTGGATGACGGCGACGTCTGCCTCGTCAACGTTCCCCTCGCCGAGGAGGACGGCCTGGACGTGGAGGACCCCAACGAGATGCCCGAGGTATTGATTGCCGGCGATTGAGGCACACGCCTCCGCTGGACAAGAGGTCGTGTCCGAAGGGCACGGCAGACCGGGGCCTCGTGCCCGGTCCGGCCATCCACGGCCGGCGCACACGAGGGTCTCCACGGCACGCCTTTTGGGGCACGCCCATAACGACCTCACCCAAGGACTTTCCCATGACCGCTGTTGCTGACACGCCTTTTGCCAAGCTGAGCACCGAGGGCCGCCTGCTGAAGCCGACCCTGAATGCCGACACCCACGTCGCCGGCCGCTTCGGCTTCCGCGGCGAGATTGCCTATGACGGGCCGGAGACGGTGCTGAAGGAGGTGTTCTCGGTCGCGGAAGACGGCAAGCCCGCCATCGGCTTCCTCGCCGGCTCCATCACCAGCTACGAGAACCTGCCCAAGCTGGTGGAAACGCTCGGCGCCGCGCTGGACGGTGACGGCAAGTATTTCGTCTATATCTCGGACCTGCCCCAGGGTAACCGCCTGCTGATCCGCTTCGGCGACGTGAAGATCTTCGCCATCTTCCTCGATGAGACCTCGGTCTACAACGAGCTGATCGACACCTTCTACGTGGACAAGGTGAAGCTCAAGAAGTTCGACACCGCCGCCAAGCTCGACGCCCTCGCCGACGTGGGGCTGAAATATGCGGAAGTCGCGCACTACAAGGAAGTGTCCTACGAGGACGGCCTCGCCATCAAGAACGCCGCCTGATCAGGCATTGTCCGGGGACGGAGGGCTGCCCCGCCTCCGTCTGCCCGCCACCGACATTGCCCCGAGCCGTTCGCGCAAAGTTGTCTTCCTGCAATTTCAGCCGGACAGATAAATTTTGCATCCGATTGACGGTAAAATAGTCCGACACACAGCCTGCCTTTCTGGCCTCGTCCGAATATCGCGACGAAGTTTTTGTCTTGTGCCTGCAAAATCAACCCCATAGCTTGGCCGCGTTTTGGCTATCCGCGCGAAACGTCGGCGGACCATCGGGGGCACTCGAATGGCGAGGTTTTTTTCAGGGAGAATGCTGACGACAGCAATTCTCGGTTTCGCTCTTGCCGGGTTCACGTCAGGCGCGGCGCGCGCCTTCGGTGGGGGCGACTGCAACATGTTCGCTCAGTCGAACATCGCGCGGGTGCAGGAGATATCCATCGATACCGGAGGCGCGGATTTCGGCGACTTCCCCCACCTGTTCGGGTCCCCCCTCGGCAAGGCGATCATCTGCTGGGCGAGCGATGGCCGCGTGGCGGTCCGAGGCACCCTGTTCGCCGATAACTTCCGCGAACCCATCCAGGCCATTCTGAAGGTGCGCTTCCGCAGCAACAGCGGTACCTGGACGCCCTTCGCGCAGGGTGACGTGTCCGGCAACGGCGGCCTGGTCGCCTTCCAGAGATTCTTTCGCACCTCGCCGCGCGGGCAGTTCAACCGCGTCCAGATTCGGTTGGAGACCTTCCGGGATTCCGCCCTCCCCAACGACCGGGCGATTACGGTCGCGGACGAGATCTTCCGGCGCTGAGCCGGTCCCGCAGATCTGACCTGAAGCAGTGGGTTGGTCCGGAAGGATTTGGGTCCGGCCCAAAACGCAAAATGCCCGGGACCGTGGTCCCGGGCATTGTTTTTACCGAAGAAGCGAACCCCCTCAGCTGCAGCCGGTCGTCCCGCCGCAGGTATCGCACTTCAGGCAGGTGCCGTTGCGCACCATGGTGAAGTTCATGCACTCGGGGCAGGCTTCACCCTCATAGCCCTTGGCCTTGGCCTCGGCGCGGGCTTCGGCCTTGCGGGCGGTGGCGGACCAAGGGAGCGACTTCTCCATCAGGCTCTCCACCGCCGCTTCCAGATGCTCCACCTCGGGCGAGGCCTCGGCGAGTTCAGCGGTGTCGGTCTTCAGCGCGGTCGCGCCGACGGTGGTCGCACGGAGCATGGTCACGTTGTCGGTGCCCGAACGCGGCTCGGGGGCCACCGGCTGGGACACCAGCAGGTTGACCGTCTTGCCGCGCACAAGACCCTTGGAGACGATGCGGGCCGACGGATTGGTCGGCGCCTTGCCCTCGTCCACGCCCTTGCCGAGGGCGTCGAAGCCGGTCTCGGAGAGGTCCACGTGGCCGAGATCGTTGCGGCCGAGATAGCTCACCGCCAGCTCGCGGAACACGTAGTCGAGCATGGAAGTGGCGTACTTGATGGTGTCGTTGCCCTGCACCGGGCCGGCTGGCTCGAAGCGGGTGAAGGTGAAGGCGTCCACATATTCATCGAGCGGCACGCCGTACTGGAGGCCGAGCGAGATGGCGATGGCGAAGTTGTTGAGGAGCGAGCGGAGCGCTGCGCCCTCCTTGTGCATGTCGATGAAGATCTCGCCGAGGCGGCCGTCATCATATTCGCCGGTGCGCAGATAGACCTTGTGGCCACCCACCACCGCCTTCTGGGTGTAGCCCTTGCGGCGGTCGGGCATCTTCTCCCGCTCGCGCACGCGGTGCTCGACGATGCGCTCCACAACCCGTTCGACGATCTTCTCGGTGACCGACGCGGTGCGGGCCGCGTTGGGCTGGGCGAGCACGGCGTCCAGCGCGTCGTCCTCCTCCTCGTCGTCCGCCACCAGCTGGGCATTGAGCGGCTGGGACAGCTTGGAGCCGTCGCGATAGAGCGCGTTCGCCTTCAGCGCGAGGCGCCAGGAGAGCAGGTAGGCCGCCTTGCAATCCTCGACGCTGGCGTCGTTGGGCATGTTGATGGTCTTGGAGATAGCGCCCGTGATGAAGGGCTGCGCCGCCGCCATCATGCGGATGTGGCTCTCCACCGAGAGGTAACGCTTGCCGATGCGGCCGCACGGGGAGGCGCAGTCGAACACCGGCAGGTGCTGGGCCTTAAGGAAGGGCGCGCCCTCCAGCGTCATCGCCCCGCAGACATGCACATTGGCGGCGTCGATATCGGCCTTGGAGAAGCCGAGGAAGGCGAGCAGGTCGAACTTCGGGTCGGCAAGCTGGGCCGCCGGCACCTTCAGGCTGTTGGCGAGGAATTCCTCACCGAACGTCCAGCGGTTGAAGGCGAACTTGATGTCGAACGCGGTCTTCACCGCGGCCTCGGCCTTGGCGATGGCCGCGTCGTCGAAGCCCTTGGCCCGCAGAGAACCATGGTTGATGGCCGGCGCGTTGGCGAGCGAGCCGTGGCCCACCGCATAGGCCTCGATCTCGGCGATCTCGGCTTCCTTGTAGCCGAGGGTGCGCAGCGCCTCGGGCACGGCGCGATTGATGATCTTGAAGTAGCCGCCGCCGGCCAGCTTCTTGAACTTCACCAGCGCGAAGTCGGGCTCGATGCCGGTGGTGTCGCAGTCCATCACCAGGCCGATGGTGCCGGTGGGGGCGATCACCGAGACCTGCGCGTTGCGGTAGCCGTGCTTCTCGCCCAGCTCCAGCGCCTTGTCCCAGGCCGCGGTGGCATGGGCGACGAGGCGGGTGTCCGGGCAGGACAGGTGATCGAGCGGCACCGGGGCGATGGAGAGGCCCTCATAACCCTCGGCGATGCCGTGGGCGGCGCGGCGGTGGTTGCGGATCACCCGCAGCATGGACTGGGCATTGGCCGAATAGGCCGCGAACGTGCCCAGCTCCTTCGCCATCTCGGCGGAGGTGGCGTAGCAGACGCCGGTCATGATGGCCGAGAGCGCGCCGCAGATGGCACGGCCCTGCGGCGAGTCATAGGGAATGCCGCTCGACATGAGCAGGCCGCCGATATTGGCATAGCCGAGGCCCAGCGTGCGGTACTCGTAGGAGAGCTCGGCGATGCGGCGCGAGGGGAACTGCGCCATCAGCACGGAGATTTCCAGCACCACGGTCCACAGCCGCACGGCGTGCTCGTAGCTCTCGACGTCGAACCGCTTCTCGGCGTCGCGGAACTGCAGCAGGTTCAGCGAGGCGAGGTTGCAGGCCGTGTCGTCGAGGAACATGTATTCCGAGCACGGGTTGGAGGCGCGGATTTCGCCGGCCGCCGGGCAGGTGTGCCAGTCGTTCACCGCGGTGTGGAATTGGATGCCGGGATCGGCGCAGTGCCACGCGGCCGAGCCGATCTTCTCCCACAGCTCGCGGGCCTTGATGGTCTTCGCCACCTTGCCGTCGGTGCGGCGGATGAGCTTCCAGTCCTCGTCGGCCTCGACGGCGCGCAGGAAGTCGTCGGTGACGCGGACGGAATTGTTGGAGTTCTGGCCGGCGACGGTGATGTACGCCTCACCGTCCCAATCGGTGTCGTAGATGGCGACATCGATGTCCTTGTAGCCCTGGCGGGCATACTGGATCACCCGGCGGATGGCAGCGTCGGCCACCGCCGCCTTGCGGGCGGCCTTGATCTCGCGCTTGAGGGCCGGGTTCTTCTCCGGGTCGAAGCAGTCGTCGCCATTGCCCTCGCAGTTCACGCAGGCCTTGAGCACGGCCTTGAGGTGCTTGGCATTGAGCTTGGAGCCGGTGACGAGGGAGGCGACCTTCTGCTCCTCGATCACCTTCCAGTCCACATAGGCCTCGATATCCGGATGGTCGGCATCGACCACCACCATCTTGGCGGCGCGGCGGGTGGTGCCGCCGGACTTGATGGCGCCCGCCGCGCGGTCGCCGATCTTGAGGAAGCTCATGAGGCCGGACGAGCGGCCGCCGCCGGACAGCTTCTCGCCCTCGCCGCGCAGCGCGGAGAAGTTGGAGCCGGTGCCGGAGCCGTACTTGAACAGGCGCGCCTCGCGCACCCACAGGTCCATGATGCCGCCGTCACTCACCAGATCGTCGCTGACAGACTGGATGAAGCAGGCATGCGGCTGGGGATGCTCATAGGCCGAGGTGGAGGCCGTCAGCTCGCCGGTCTGGTAATCCACATAATAGTGGCCCTGCCCCGGCCCATCGATGCCGTAGGCCCAGAACAGGCCGGTGTTGAACCACTGCGGCGAGTTGGGCGCGGCCATCTGCATGGCGAGCATGTAGCAATGCTCATCGAAGAAGGCCTGCGCGTCGGCCTCGCTGTCGAAATAGCCACCCTTCCAGCCCCAGTAGGTCCAGGTGCCGGCCAGACGATCGAACACCTGCTTGGCCGAGGTCTCGCCGACAAGGCGCTCCTTCTCGGGCAGGCCGGCAAGCGCCTCGTGGTCGGCCACGGAACGCCACAGGAAGGAGGGGATGGAATTCTCCTCCACCTTCTTCAGGCGCGCGGGCACACCGGCCTTGCGGAAATATTTCTGGGCGAGGATATCGGACGCGACCTGCGAGAACTGCGCAGGCACCTCGATGCCCTCCTGGCGGAAGACCACGGAGCCGTCGGGGTTGCGGATCTCGCTCACGGTCTCGCGGAACGGAATGTCCGCGTAAGGGGAACGACCCTCTTGCGTGTAGCGGCGTTCGACGCGCATGACCGGTGCTCCTTCGGCTCGGCCCCGCTCGGGCCGATCATTCTACAGGACGAATATGGCGGACGTGACAAACCGACGGGCATGGCGCAGCGCGCCGCGCCAGGCGGGTTGGAAATTCGCGGGTTCCGGGAGGCCCGCCAGCATTCACCGATACGTACCCGTGGGATGCCGGCTGCCGAGGACCGAACGCTAGTGCGAGTCTGGCCTGCCGGTCAAACCCCTCTTTGCCACCAATTGGGGCCATCCAACCCCTCTTCCTACTATATATGGTGCCTACCCGCAGGTTATCAAATTCCTAACGAGCCTTGCGCCGGCTCGATTTTCACGTGCCCGTGACAGACGCGAGCCCGGTGGCGGGAGCGGAGAAGTCATCACCGTCATCCACAGCTTGCGGTCGGGGATGGGGACGATCGGCGCCGATCCGCCATGCGCTGCCCGCAGGGCGGCCTCTCGCCGGCTCAGGACGCCAGCACTGGCGAAGGTGGACGCAATAAACTATCAGAACCCGCAAACAGCCTGCGCGCCGGCCTTCTCTGCCCCCTGCCGTCGCGACAGAAAATTGCCGGACCCTTCAGCCGCCGCCAACGGCTCCCGGCCTTTACGGGGCGCAGTTGGAAAGTACCGGCATGTCCACCACCTTCGCCGCAGACGCGGCGCCAGCAGCCAATCCCCGCTCCCGCGTCATCCTCGCGAGCCTGATCGGCACCACCATCGAGTTCTACGACTTTTACGTCTATGCCACGGCGGCGGTGCTGGTGTTTCCGCACCTGTTCTTCCCGGCCGGCAATGACACGACGGCGCTCCTCGCCTCGTTCGCCATCTTCGGCGCGGCCATGGTGGCGCGTCCGCTGGGCGCCATCTTCTTCGGCCACCTCGGCGACAAGAAGGGCCGCAAGATCACTCTGGTGGGCGCGCTGCTCACCATGGGCATAGCTACCTTCCTCATCGGCCTGCTGCCCACCTTCCAGACGGCCGGCTGGTTCGCGCCCCTGCTTCTGGTGATCCTGCGCCTTGCGCAGGGCTTCGCGCTGGGTGGCGAGTGGAGCGGCGCGGCGCTGGTCGCCACCGAGAATGCGCCGGCCGGCAAGCGCGCCGTCTACGGCACCTTCCCCCAGCTCGGTGCGCCCATCGGCTTCATCATCGCCAACGGCCTGTTCCTCGCCATCGCGGCGCTCATGCCGTCGAGCGATCCCTCCCGCCCGTCCGACGCCTTCCTGTCCTGGGGTTGGCGCCTGCCCTTCCTGTTCTCGGCGGTGATGGTGATCGTGGGCCTGTGGGTGCGCATGTCGCTGGTGGAGAGCCCGGCCTTCGCCAAGGCGCTCGAGCACGGCCGCATCCAGAAGCTGCCGCTGGCCGCAGCGTTCAAGACCCACTGGCGCGAGCTGATCCTCGGCACCTTCTACATGCTCGCGACCTACGTGCTGTTCTACCTGATGACCACCTTCTCGCTCAGCTACGGCCGAGCCCCGACCACGGCGGCGGTGCCGGGGCTCGGCTATGACTACCGCACCTTCGTGCTGATGATGATCGGCGGCGTGGTGTTCTTCGGCATCTTCACCTTGGTGTCCGGCCCCTGGGCCGACCGCTGGGGCCGCCGCCGCACGCTGATCGGCATCACCGCCGCCATCGTGCTGTTCGGCCTTTTGTGGGTGCCGATCCTCTCCGCCGGCCCGGTGGGCGTGATGGCGTGGCTCATCATCGGCTTCACGCTGATGGGCCTCACCTTCGGCCCCATGGGCGCGCTGCTGCCGGAGCTGTTCCCGGCCAACGTGCGCTACACGGGCTCGGGCATTTCCTACAATGTCTCGTCCATCCTCGGCGCGGCGGTGGCCCCGTTCATCGCGGTGGCGCTGTGGAGCTATGGCGGCGGCAGCCCGTTCTGGGTTGGCGTCTATCTCTCGGTCATGGCGCTGCTCACGCTCACAGCCCTGCTCATCGGCAAGGAAACCCGCGACGTGAACATGGACCACTGAGGGCCTGACGCGCCGCACGTCGCACGCCACTTGCGCCGGACGGGAAAAGGGAGTGAACCTCCCGGGTCCCGTCCGCGTAGGAAGGTGCGTCATGACAGCCGCTCCATCCCTCCTGTGGTTCCGCGACGATCTGCGCCTCGCCGATAACCCGGCGCTGAACGCCCTCGCCGAGGCCGGCGCGCCCATCGCTGCGCTCTATGTCCTGGATGAGGACAGCCCGCACATCCGCCCGCTCGGCGGCGCCGCCCGCTGGTGGCTCGCCCAATCCCTGCGGGCGCTCAGGGCCGACCTCTCCCATCATGGCATTCCCCTGATCCTGCGGCAGGGGCCGGCCACCCGCATCGTGCCGGAGGTGGCGGCCGCGCTGGGCGCCGCCACCGTCGCCTTCAACGACCGGGCGGGCGAGGCCGAGGGCAAGCTGGACCGCGCCATCACCGCCCGGCTCAACGCCGAGGATCGCCGCGTGCTGCGCTTCTGCGCCCACCTGCTGCATCCACCCGGAACGGTGCTGGGCGGATCGGGGCGCATGCCGCGCACCTTCTCCTCTTTCCATCGCGCGGCCCTGCGCGAGCGCGATCTCTCCCCGCCCCTTCCCGCCCCGAAGCGCCTCAAGGGCGTCACCCGTGCGCCGGATGGCGACACGCTGGAGAGCTTCGCGCTGGAGCCGGAAAAGCCCGACTGGGCCGGCGGCCTGCGGGCCGACTGGAGTGTCGGGGAGGCGGCAGCGCGCGCGCGCCTGTCGGCCTTTATCGCCGAGGGCCTGAAGGGCTACGCCGTCGGCCGCGACCGGCCGGACCTCGATCACGTCTCCCGGCTCTCGCCGCACCTGCGGTTCGGCGAGATATCCCCGCGGCAAATCCTCTTCGCCGTCCGCCACGCGGTGGACGCGGGCGATGTGCCCGCCAGCGACGCGGCCAAGTTCGAGGCCGAACTCTACTGGCGGGAGTTTTCCTACCATCTCCTCGCCGAGGAGCCGGACATCGCCCGGCGCAATATCCAGCCCAGCTTCGACGCCTTCCCCTGGCGGGAGTGCTCCGGCGAATTGAAGGCGTGGCGGCGCGGCCTCACCGGCTATCCGCTGGTGGACGCGGGCATGCGCCAGCTCTGGCAGACGGGCTGGATGCACAACCGGGTGCGGATGGTGGTGGCCTCCTTCCTCGCCAAGCACCTGCTCATCGACTGGCGCTCGGGGGAGGACTGGTTCTGGGACACGCTGGTGGATGCGGACGCCGCCAACAATGCCGCGTCCTGGCAATGGGTGGCCGGCTCCGGCCTCGACGCCGCGCCCTACTTCCGCATCTTCAATCCGGTGATGCAGGGCGAGAAGTTTGATCCCGAGGGCACCTATGTGCGCACCTATGTGCCCGAGCTGAAGCGCCTGCCGGCCAAGCTCATCCACCACCCGTGGACCGCCCCGCAGGATACCCTCGCCGCCGCAGGCATCAGGCTGGGCCACACCTATCCCAAGCCCCTCGTGGACCACGCCGCCGCCCGCGACCGCGCCCTGCGGGCCTTCGAGCATCTGCGGCACGCGGCCCCCGCCGAAGCGCGCACGGCTGCCCGCTGACGCCTCGTCCCGGCGCAATCCCATGCGTTTGCGCCGGCCTTGCAACGCCGCTATTGAGGGGAGACGCGCGCCGAGGCAGCATAAGGCCCATTAAATTTCACATTGCGATGAAGGTATTTCTTCCATGATCCGTAACGGCCTTGTGGACTCCATCGGAAACACACCCCTTATCCGTCTGAAACGGGCCTCCGAGGAGACCGGCTGCGACATCCTCGGCAAGGCGGAGTTCCTCAATCCCGGCCAGTCGGTGAAGGACCGCGCGGCGCTCGGCATCATCCAGGATGCGGTGGCCCGCGGCGAGCTGAAGCCCGGCGGGGTGATCGTGGAAGGCACGGCCGGCAATACGGGCATCGGCCTCGCCCTGGTGGCCGCGCCGCTCGGCTTCCGCACCGTGATCGTCATTCCCGAGACCCAGTCCCAGGAAAAGAAGGACATGCTGCGGCTCGCCGGCGCCACGCTGGTGGAAGTGCCGGCCGTGGCCTACGCCAACCCGAACAATTACGTGAAGGTCTCCGGCCGCCTCGCCGAGGCGCTGGCCAAGACCGAGCCCAACGGTGCCATATGGGCCAACCAGTTCGACAACGTGGCCAACCGGCAGGCCCATATCGACACCACCGGCCCGGAAATCTGGGAGCAGACGCAGGGCAAGGTAGACGGCTTCATCTGCGCCGTCGGCACCGGCGGCACGCTGGCCGGCATCGGCATGGCGCTGAAGGCCCGCAACAAGGACATCAAGATCGGCCTCGCCGATCCCATGGGCGCCGCGCTCTATTCTTACTACACCACCGGCGAACTGAAGGCCGAGGGCTCCTCCATCACCGAGGGCATCGGGCAGGGGCGCATCACCGCCAACCTAGTCGACGCGCCGGTGGATGCCGCCTTCCAGATCCCGGACGAGGAGGCGTTGCCCGTGGTGTTCGACCTGCTGGAGCACGAGGGCCTGTGCCTCGGCGGCTCGTCGGGCGTGAACGTCGCCGGCGCCATCCGCCTCGCGAAGGAGCTGGGGCCGGGCCACACCATCGTGACCATCCTCTGCGACTACGGCACGCGCTACCAGTCGAAGCTGTTCAACCCCGAGTTCCTGCGCTCCAAGAACCTGCCGGTGCCCGAATGGCTGGAACGCAAGGCCGAGGTGCCGAACGTCCTCGTCTGATGGCTTGACGCGGGGCACGTTCCAGCCGAGGAAACCGCGCCCCCGCCCGAACGCGAGCGAGATCGTCATGAGCACTGCGTCCGAGACTACCCTGCCGGTGGACACACCTGAGAGCCCGTTCGTCTCCACCGAATGGCTCGCGGCCAATCTCGGTGCGCCGGACCTCGTGGTGGTGGACGCCTCCTGGCACATGCCGGCCTCGGGCCGCAGCGGGGCGAAGGAATATCTCGCCGAGCACATTCCCGGCGCGGTGCATTTCGACATCGACACCATCGCCGACCACTCCACCCCCCTGCCCCACATGCTGCCGGACGCGCACAGCTTCGCGGTGGCCGTGGGGGCGCTGGGCATCGGCGATGGCCTGCGCATCGTGGTCTATGATTCCGTCGGCCTGTTCTCCGCGCCGCGCGTGTGGTGGACCTTCCGCGCCTTCGGCGCGGGCGACGTGAAGCTGCTGGATGGCGGCCTGCCCAAGTGGAAGGCCGAAGGCCGCCCGCTGGAGGATGGCCCGGTGCGCCGCCTGCCGGCGAGCTTCACCCCGCGCTTCGACCATTCCCTCGTCGCCGACATCGAGCGGGTCGACCAGGCACTCAAGACCGGTTCGGCGCAGGTGCTCGACGCCCGCCAGGACACCCGCTTCCGCGGCGAGGCGCCGGAGCCGCGCGAGGGCCTGCCCTCCGGGCACATGCCGGGAAGCTTCAACCTGCCGCACGGCCTGCTCGTGAAGGACGGACGCCTCGTGCCGCCGGCCGAACTGCGCAAGGCCATCGACGGCTCCGGCCTCGATCTCGCCCGCCCGGTCATCACCTCGTGCGGCTCCGGCGTCTCCGCCGCCATCCTCTGGGTGGCGCTGGAAATGGTCGGAAAGCAGCCCCTCGCCCTCTATGACGGCTCGTGGACCGAATGGGGCGCGAGCGGCAAGGAGATCGCCGTCGGCTGACGGCGCGCAACCTGGAGCGGGGCCGCGCCTGCGGCAGCGTGGGCACTGCAAAAGGATTTGCTGTGCAGCGCAAAAATGGTATCTCATCTCATACGTTTGAATGAGGTGAGCTGCCTTGGCGTCCGCAGGAACCGAGGATCGTGAGCGCCGGTTTCGGCGCCGGCCCTCCTTGTCACGTGTCGTCGGCGGATCGTCTCAGGATGATCGACGTCGCTTCGAAACGATCAGCAGCGCCTCAGGCTCCGCCTCGATATCCGTGACGCCGTAATGCGCGGCAAAGCCGCGGCACCCGAGATTGGCTCCCTGTCGGAAGATTTCCCCGCCATGTCGATTCTTGATGCGAAGCAGTCGTCGTCGGTCTTCGGCAAACCGAGCTTCTCGCTCTCGCACCGCATCCACCGGGCGGTATGGAATGTGACGTGGCTCCTTCTGGCCTCGTGGACGCCGCCACCGCTCCATGCCTGGCGTCGTTTCCTGCTGCGGCTGTTCGGCGCCAAGATCGCGCCGGGCGCGCGCATCTACGGCTCGACCAAGGTCTGGTATCCGCCCAACCTCACCATGGGGCGGCACTCCGTCATCGGCTGGGGCACCCTCGTCTACACTCAGGACAAGGTGGAGCTTGAGGAGTTCGCCAACGTGGCCCAGCGCTGCCACCTGTGCACCGGCTCCCACGACATCGACGATCCCGACTTCCAGCTCATCACGCGCCCGATCCTGATCCGCCGCCACGCCTGGGTCGCCTCCGACGCCTTCGTCGGACCGGGGGTCACCATGGAGGAAGGCGCGGTTCTCGGCGGGCGGGGCGTCGCCTTCAAGTCGCTCGCCGCCTGGACCGTCTACGGCGGCAACCCGGCCCGCGAAATCCGCAAGCGCAGGCCGGTCGCCTGAGGCCCCGTCTCCCGAAATATCCGGTTGGAGTTCATTGCGATGTCGAATGATCGCCGTCTGCTAATTACGGGTGGATCCGGGTTCATCGGGTCTGAACTGGCACGCCTCGCCGGCGAGGCTGGCTTCGAGATCGTCAACCTCGACATCAAGCCGCCCGTTGCCGCCTCACAGAAGCCGATGTGGCGCCAGCTCGACGTGCGCGACGCGGACGCGGTCCGCCGCGCGGTCCTGGAGGCTCAGCCGAGCCACATCGCTCACCTCGCCAGCGACATCGACGTCAACATCAAGCACCTGCACGAATTCAAGACCACCATCGACGGCACCCGCAACGTGCTGGCCGCGGCCGAGGCCCTGCCCGGCCTCAAGCGCTTCCTGCACACGTCCACCCAGTATGTGGTGCGCCCCGGCGTGGTGCCGAAGTCGGAAACCGACTACGTGCCCTACACCGTCTACGGCGAGGCGAAGACCGAGACCGAGCGGCTGGTGCGTGCGAGCAAGGTCGGCGATTGGATCATCGCCCGTCCGACCGTGATCTGGGGTCCCGGCCATCCGTCCTTCGCCCAGCAGATCTGGCGCCGCATGGCCGAGGGGCGCTATCGCCACCCGGCGACGGCCAAGCCGCTTATGCGCGGCTACGGCTATGTCACCAACACCGCCTGGCAGATGCTCAAGCTGCTGGAGGCGCCGCGCCCGAACCTGTCCCACACCGTCTATTATCTCGGCGACGGCATGATCGAGTACGGCGCCTGGGCCGATGCCTTCTGCGTGCCGCTCACCGGACGCCCGGCCAAGCGCCTGCGCACGGAAGGGCTCTGGGCACTGGGCGCCATCGGCTCGGCCATGCGCGCTGCGGGACTGCCGGCCCCTTACGACATGGGCCGCTATTTCCGCATGACCACCCCCGGCCCGACCGACTTCGGGCCCATCAACGGGGTGGCAAACCCGCTCCAGGTCTCCTTCGACGAGGGCGTCGCTCGCACGCTGGTCTGGTTGCGCCAGGTGGATCCGGTGCTGTTCGCCGGCAACAAGGCGGCACGGCAGGCGGCCTGACCGCGCGGAAGACCCGGCGGAGTGGCATCGTCTCCGCCGGCCGTGGACGGAGCGCCCAGCTGCCCGGCGCGGGTTTCGGCATGGCCGTATCCGCGTTCGCGGTATCTCAGTCAGGCGCGCTGATGTGAGGGGCAAGGCGATATCGCCTAGGGATCGAGCTCGGTATCCCAGTAGAGATAATCCAGCCAGCTCTCATGCAGGTAGTTCGGCGGGAAGTGCCGGCCGTTCTGATGGAGATCGTGGACGGACGGCTGGAAGGGCGTCTGCGCGGGCCACATCCCCGCATCCGCCGGCATATGGCCGCCCTTGCGCAGATTGCACGGGGAGCAGGCCGCGACCACGTTCTCCCAGGTCGTCTGCCCTCCCTTCGAGCGTGGGATCACGTGGTCGAAGGTGAGATCCTCGCGGGAGCCACAATATTGGCAGGAGAAGCGGTCGCGCAGGAAGACGTTGAAGCGGGTGAAGGCGGGCTGCCGGGTCGGCTTCACGAAGGTGCGCAGTGAAACGACGCTGGGCAGCCGGATTTCAAAGCCCGGACTTCGCACCGCCTTGTCGTAATATTCGACGATGTTCACCCGGTCGAGAAAGACCGCCTTGATGGCATCCTGCCAACTCCAGACCGACAGCGGGTAATAGCTCAACGGGCGGTAGTCCGCGTTGAGCACGAGCGCTGGCCAGGCACCTGGTGACAAAGCAGTGGTCAAGGACCGAACTCCTCGTCTTCGCACCCGAATCGCGCCTGACGATCCCGGTACGCGGCGGATACTCTATATGCTCCGTGTCACTGTTGTGAAGCCGAGGCCAAACCACGGCCATTTCCGGGCATTTACTCGCGCCACCACCGCGCGTGCTTCCGTTACCGTCTCAGCGCGGCTTCGCTGCGAGGAACTCGGCGAGGAAGGCACCGCCATGGGCGAGGCCGCCATCGTCGATGCCGTGCCCGAGCCCCTGACTGAGGTGCCACTCCACCGGCACGCCGGCATCGGCGAGGCCGCGGGCGGAGGCAAACAGGGCCTGGGCCGGTATCACCTCGTCCTCCGTGCCGTGCACCAGAAGGATGGGCGGGCGCGTGCGGAGTTGCAGGTCGCGCGGCACCCCACCCGCCGCCTCCACCCACAGACCCGAATAGGAGACAACGGCGGCCGGTGCCACGGCGGCGGTGGTCGCGATCTTCAGCGCCATCATCGCGCCCTGGCTGAAACCGACCAGCGCCAGCCGCGACGGCGGCAGATCGTATTTCGCCAGTTCAACTTCCAGGAACGCCGCCAGCACGGGCGCCGCAGCCTCGGCACCGCGGGCCAGTTCGTGGGGATCACGGAAGCTCAGCGGGAACCACTGCCGCCCCACCGGCGCCTCCCCGCAGGGGTCGGGGGCGTGGGGCGAGATGAAAGCCGTTCCCGGCAGGAGGTCGGCCCAGGCGTTGCCGAGGTCGATGAGGTCGCGCCCGTCCGCGCCATAGCCGTGCAGCAGCACGACGAGGCTGTCAGGCGCGCCGCCGTGGCGCGGGCGCAGGCGCGGGCCGTCGAGAATGGGCTCGTCGAGGGAAACGCCGTCGAGGGGAAAGGACATGGGCACGCTCTTCTCAGGCCGGGGCGCCGAGGCGGGCGCGCCGCGCACCATAATACGCCCACAGCAGATGAGCCGCCACGCCACGCAGCGGCCGCCAATCCTCGGCGATGGCGCGCAGGCCGAGGGGCGTGCAGCGGCCGCCCAGCTCGAACGCATCGCCCATCGCCACCTGGAGCGCGAGGTCGCCGTGGGGAAAGGCATCGGCGCGACCGAGACAGAACAGAAGATAGATGTCGGCGGTCCAAAGCCCGATGCCGGGCAGCCGCGTCATCACCTCAGCCGCGGCATCCGCCTCCATGCGCGCCACGGCCTCAAGGTCCACCTCGCCTTCCGCCAGAGCGCGGGCGATGCCGGTGAGGGTGCGGATCTTCGGTGCGGACAGGCCGGCCCCGCGCAATGTCTCCACCGGCGCGGCCAGCATGGCCTCCACCGTGGGCGTCCCGCCCATCGCGGCCTCGAACCGGGCGGAGATGGCCCGTGCCGAGGCCACCGACAATTGCTGCGCGATCACCACCGCGCACAGGCCGGCAAATCCGGGCGGCCGGCGGCGCAGGGCCGGGCGCCCGGCCACCTCCGCCACAGGAACGAGGCGATCATCAAGCTCCAGCAGTTGCGCGAAGGCGCGGTCGAACACGCCCTGGTCGGTGAGCAGCGGCTCCTTCATTCCGCAAACCCACAGGCTTGTCTGTCACACCGGGATATCGCTCTAATAGCGGACGCCATGCCCCAGCCTCCCCTTCCCTTCGTCTGCCGCTTCGCACCGAGCCCCAACGGCCGGCTGCATCTCGGCCACGCCTTTTCGGCGCTGGTGAATGCCGAGGCGGCGGCCCGCACGGGCGGCACCTTCCTGCTGCGCATGGAGGACATCGACACCACCCGCTGTCGACCCGAATTCGAACAGGGCGTCCTCGATGACCTCGCCTGGCTCGGCATCGTGCCCGCCGCACCGCCGCGGCGCCAGTCCGAGCACTTCGCGGATTATGCCGAAGCAATGGCGCGGCTGGAGGCCATGGGCCTCGTCTATCCCGCCTTCGAGAGCCGCTCCGACATCGCGCGCGCCGTGATCGAAAGCGAGGCGAAGCTCGGACGCGCGGCCCCGCGGGATCCGGATGGAGCGCCGCTCTATCCCTTCCAGCGCTCAGGGCTGTCCGACGGGGAGCGCGCACAGCGGCGGGCGGCGGGCGAGCCTTATGTGCTGCGGCTGGACATGGAAGCAGCGCTCACGGCTATCGGCAGTGGGCCGCTCTTCTGGCCCGAAGCCCGGGATCTGCCGGAAGGCCCGGCCGCCCCGGCGCCGGCCGATCCCGCACAGTGGGGCGACGTGGTGCTGGCGCGGCGGGACGTGCCGACGTCCTATCACCTGTCAGTGGTGGTGGACGACGCGCTGCAGGGGATCACCCGCGTCATCCGCGGCATGGACCTGTTCCACGCCACCTCGGTCCACGTGCTCCTGCAGCGGTTGCTGGGCCTTGCGACGCCGGTCTATCACCACCACCGGCTGATCCTCGACGGCAGCGGCCACAAACTCTCCAAGAGCAATTCGGCCACCAGCCTGCTGGCGCTCAGGAATTGCGGCGCGACGCCAGACGACATCCGCGCGCGGCTGGGGCTCGATGCGCTTCAGCCGACCCCGAGGATGTAGAGCCAGAACGCCACGGTGACCACCGCAAGCCCGGTGGAGAGCGAGACTGCGCTGGTGGAGGTGGCCACCCCCACACCATAGCGCTGCGCCAAAAGATAGCCGTTGACGCCGCTCGGCATGGCCGCGAACAGCACCGCCACGCCGGCCCACACCGGCGGCATGCTGAAGACCATGGTGAGCGCGAACACCGCCGCCGGATGGACGATGAGCTTCAGGAAGCTGATGAGCGCCGAGGGCAGGAGATCGCCCCCCGCCATGCCGTAGCGCTTCAGCGACAGACCGAGGGAGATGAGCGCGCAGGGCGTCGCGGCGGCGGAGAGAAGGTCGATCATCTGCTTCGGCACGCCCACGGCCTGGATGCCCACCACCTTGGCCAGCGCCCCGGCATAGATGCCGAGCAGAATGGGGTTGAAGGCGAGCGCCTTGCCGAGCCGCATCATGGTCGCGCGGGAAAAGCCGTGGCTGCCCTCCAGCATCACGGTAGCGGCCACCAGCATCACCGGCAGGTGGATGGCGATGAGCAGGAACAGCGGCACCGCTCCCGCTTCGCCATAGGCCTTCAGGATCAACGGCACGCCGACGAACACAGTGTTGGCCTGGCCCGCGGCGAAGCCGTGGATGACCGCTTCCTGCCGCCCCCGCCCGAACAGCCGCTCCGCCGCCACCATGGCGATGGCGAACACGAAGAAGGCGCCGGCGAAATAGGCGATCCAGTAGCCCCACGGCTGGGCCTCGGGCAGCTTCGATTCGGTCAGCGTCTTGAAGATGAGGACCGGCACAGACAGGCTGAACACGAACTCCGCCAGCCCATCCGTCGCCCGTTCGCTGACGAGGCCGATCCGGGCGGAGATGTAGCCCACCAGCACCATGCCGAACACCGGCAGGACGATGACGGAAATGTCCGCAAGCGTGTTGAGCATGGCCGTTTCCGTCAGGCCGCCCGCATCTGCGCCGTCTGCTCGGCGGTCGTGAGGTCCGCCGTGCGGACGCCCACCATGACGCCGAGCCTCTGGCTGAGGCGCACGGCGACGGCCTCCTCCGCGGCGAATGCGATGGTGACGCTGAGGGTGTCTGCGTCCGTCCGGCAGTCGACGCGGCTGGGCAGGACGTCGTGGATCACGAACGGCTCCAGCAGGCGCAGCAGCAGGTTGGTTTCCGGCTCGGCCGCGACGGCGAGGCGAAACGAGGACTGTTGCGGACGGACAGGGGAGGAGCCGTCGCGATGAGCGGCGGGTTCACGGCTGGACATGGGGGACGATCCGGACTGATGCGGGCCTTGCCGCGCAATTCTCTGGGCAGTCACCTTAATGGGCCTGCCCCGGCGGAGGATCGCGCCGCGGCCGTCGAAGGCCTCAGGCGCGCAAGTCTACCCGGCCGACAGGGTCGACCGGGCGAGGAATTCGCCGAAGGGCCGGAAGGTGGGCCGGCATATGGCATCCGGAACGAAGCATGACGCGGACGTTAGGCTCCTCGGAAGGGACCGTCAACCGATGGGCAAATCGTTTTAGCCGTAAAATGCCAGCGAACGGAGATCCAAAACGCAAACGGCCGGGCAGTGCCCGGCCGCGAACGCTGGGTCCGTCGCCGAAGCGGCGATCAGCCCTCGTCGTCGTCGTTGTGCTCGGGCGGCACGAGGCCCTGGAGGCCGGCGAGCAGCTCTTCCTCGGTCATGCGGTCGAGCATGACATCGCTGTCCTCGCCACCGGAGCTGTCGCTGGACGCGATGAGCGGCACGGCCTCGGGCTCGGGCTCATCCACCTCGGTGTACTTCTGCAGCGAGTGGATGAGGTCTTCCTTGAGATCCTCGGGGCTCACGGTCTCGTCGGCGATCTCGCGCAGGGCGACGACAGGGTTCTTGTCGTTATCCCGGTCGATGGTGATCTGCTGGCCGGACGAGATCATGCGCGCGCGGTGGGCGGCGAGCAGAACCAGCTCGAACCGGTTGTCCACCTTGTCGATGCAGTCTTCTACGGTGACACGGGCCATCGGCTCGTCACTCCCTTATGCGCGATGCGCACAGAATACAGGCCTTGAGAAGAGGGCGTCGATACAGCAATTCGGCCAAAGGGGCAACCCCGCCGGCCAAGCGCCGCGCCTTTTTCGCTTGCCTTGAACGGTTCTTCGTCGGAGAAAGGCGACAGGACGACGTGGTTTGCAGCCGTTCCCGTTCTGCCCTTCCCATTCCATCGGCGGACCTTTGTATGCAGGGCCAGGAAAAGATCGCTCTTCTCATTGATGGCGCCAACCTTTATTCCGCGACCAAGGCGTTGGGCTTCGATATCGACTACAAGCGGCTCCTCAAGGAGTTCCAGAGCCGCGGATACCTCCTTCGCGCGTTCTACTACACGACGCTGATCGAGGATCAGGAATATTCCTCCATCCGGCCGCTGCTCGATTGGCTGGACTACAACGGCTATTCGGTGGTCACCAAGCTTGCCCGCGAGTTCACGGACGCGCAGGGCCGGCGTCGCGTGCGCGGCAACATGGACATCGAGATCGCCGTGGACGCCATGGAGCTCGCCGAGCACGTGGACCACATCGTGCTGTTCTCCGGCGACGGCGACTTCCGCTCGCTGGTGGAGGCGCTGCAGCGCAAGGGTGTGCGGGTCTCGGTGGTCTCCACCATCTCCACCCAGCCGCCGCTGATCGCGGATGACCTGCGCCGTCAGGCGGACGTCTTCATCGATCTGGTGGACCTCCAGCCCAAGATCGGCCGCGACCCGTCCGAGCGGCAGGGCCGGATGCAGGAGACGCCCCGCTTCCTCGAGCGGCGCAGCGCCACGACCGCGGCCGGCGACGGCAACGACTGACGCCGCCGGTGTCCGCCAAGATGGCTGCCAAAACAGCCGCCGCTCCCCCGGCCTCCGAGCCGGGGCGCGACTGCCCGCTGTGCCCGCGCCTCGTGGACTTCCGCGAGGAATGGCGGGCGAATGAACCCGCATGGCACAATGCGCCCGTGCCCGCATTCGGGCCGGTCGACGCGCCGCTGCTGATCGTCGGCCTCGCGCCGGGCCTGCGGGGCGCCAATCGCACGGGCCGCCCGTTCACCGGCGACTATGCCGGCGATCTGCTCTACGCGACGCTGATCGAATATGGCTTCGCGCGTGGCCCCTATGCGGCGCACCCGGAAGATGGCCTGACCCTCACCGGCGCGCGCATCGTCAATGCCGTGCGCTGCGTGCCGCCCCAGAACAAGCCGACGCCCGAGGAAATCCGCACCTGCCGGCCCTTCCTCTCCGCCGCCATGGCCGAAATGCCGGCGCTCCGGGCCATCGTCACGCTGGGCAAGATCGCCCACGATTCGACCCTTGCCGCGCTCGGCCAGAAGGCCTCGCGGCTCAAGTTCGGCCACGGCGTTTCGGACGAGGTGGGCAGCGTGCGGTTGTTCGCGAGCTACCACTGCTCGCGCTACAACACGAACACCGGCGTGCTGACGCCCGAGATGTTCCGCTCCGTCTTTTCCGCCGTCCGCGCGAATCTGGGCTGAGCTGCCCGGGCTGAGCGCTCAGCCCTGCCGCCCCCGGCGCAAATGGGCCAGCACGTCCGCCGCGTTCCGGTCCGGCGGGAACACCGGATAGAAGACGTGGCTGATGGCGCCCTCCTCGATGATGAGGGTGATGCGCTTCAGCAGCTTCGCGCCCTCCACCTCGAAGGTCGGCAGGCGGATGGCCGTCGTCAGCTCATGCCGATGATCGGACAGCAGCGGGAACGGCAAATGGAGTCGCTCCACCGCCTCGCGCTGATAGTCGCTGTCCTGCAGCGACAGGCCGAACACATGCTCCACGCCGGCGTCGCGCAGATCGGCGAAGTGGTCGCGGAAGGCGCAGGATTGGGGCGTGCAGCCGCGCGCGCCGGGAATGGCGTCCCAGCCCTCCGGCAAGGGCTGGCCGGGCACGCCCGTACGCGGATAGGCATAGACCACCGTCAGGCCGGAAAGGCCGGACAGATCGATGTGCCGGCCGTCCGTCGCGGGAAGGTTGATGATGGGCAGTTCCAGCCCCGGCAGGTGCGCGGCGAGGCCGTCATCTTCCGGCGACGGGAGGTCATCGGGCAGGCTGGTGTAGCCGGAAGTGCTCATGACGCGTCCCCCTGAGAGGTTTCGTAGGAGATGAATTCGAGCAGCGACCCGTCCGGATCGCGGAAATAGACGCTGGTGCCGTGGCCACGGGCGCCGAAGCGACGCACCGGGCCGAGTTCGGGCGTGATGCCATGGGCGGCGAGGTGCGCCACGGCCTCCGCGATCGGGCCATCCCAGCGGAAGCACAGATCGGAATTGCCCGGCTGCACCGGCAGACGCGCCACAGGCACCGGATCGACGCCCGGCCCATGCAGGTTCAGCTGGCGGTCCCCGAAGCGGTAGGCGAAGCCCGTGCCCACCGTCACCACCTCCGCGCCGAGGACGGCCGCATAGAAGGCGTTGGAGCGGGCGAAATCGCTCACATGGACGACGCAATGGTCGAAGGCGATCTTGCCCGGCATGACGCCCCTTCCCTCACCCGCGCTCGCGCATCAGGCGCGCCTTGTCGCGCGCCCAGTCGCGTTCCTTGGAGGCCTCGCGCTTGTCGTGCGCCTTGCGGCCCTTGGCCAGCGCCAGCTCCACCTTGGCGCGACCGCGATCGTTGAAATAGATCTTGGTCGCCACCACCGTCATGCCCTCGCGCTCCACGGCCTGCCCGAGCTTGGCGATCTGCCGCTTGTGCAGCAGCAGCTTCCGCGGCCTGCGGGTCTCGTGGTTGAAGCGGTTGGCTTCCAGATATTCGGGGATATAGGCGTTGTAGAGCCACATCTCGCCCTCCTTCTGGGCGGCGTAGCTCTCGCCGATGGTCGCCTTGCCGTTGCGCAGGCTCTTCACCTCGGTGCCGGTGAGGGAGATGCCGGCCTCGAACGTCTCGCCCAGCTCGAAATCGAAGCGGGCGCGCCGGTTGTCGGCGGCGATCTTGCGGGGGGCTTCGGTCTTCTTGGATGTCATGATGGGGGAATGTGGTCGCAGCGCACCGCCGAAGCAAGCGGCTAGGGAATGGGCAGCCAGCCGTCAGGGGCGTCGGCGAGCGGTGTGGTAGATGCCGAGCACGGTGAGAAGGTCTTCCGCTGGTTCGATACAATAGACGATGACGTAAGGCCGCTGGCGGACAACCCATTCGCGGGTGCGATCTACCTCTCCACGCCGTCCGACGTTGGGAGCGATCTGCAACAACGTAACCGCTTTTCGGATATCGCCCAGGACTCGGGAGGCCGCAGCGGGATTATCCGCTGCGATGAAACTGTGAATCTCGTCGAGATGACGCAGCGCGGGTGCCGCAAACCGGACCCTCACAGCCCGAAGCGAGCCCACACGGCAGCCATCTCCTGCTCACTGACAAATTCCATCGTGCCCGCCTCGATGGCGCGGAGCGTCGCCTCGATCTGCGTCACCTGCTCCGGCGTCAGCCGGTAGTTCGCGGCGTCGTCATCCTGCTCGTGCGCGAGAGCGAGAAGCAGGGCCGCGGCGCGGTCCTGCTCGGCGTCGGGCAGCTTGCGGATTTCCGCTATGGCTTCATCCAGCAACTTGGTCATGGGCGAAGCATAGCAGATGCCGCCTCAGTTGATGAGGCCGGCCTGCACCATGGCGCTGCGCACCACGGCGCGGGTGGTCTCGGAAACCGGCACCATGGGGAGGCGCGCCTCCTCGCTCATCTTGCCGAGGAGCGAGAGGGCATACTTGGTGGGCGCCGGGTTGGTCTCCACGAACAGCGCCGTGTGCAGCGGCATCAGCTTGTCCTGGATCGCCAGCGCCGCCTTGAAGTCGCCCGCGAGGCAGGCCAGCTGGAACTCCGAGCACAGGCGCGGCGCGACGTTGGAGGCAACCGAGATGCAGCCGTGGCCGCCATGGGCCATGAAGCCGAGGGCGGTCGCATCCTCGCCCGAGAGCTGGATGAAGTCCGGCCCCAGCACCTGCCGCTGCAGTGACACGCGGGTCATGGAAGCGGTGGCGTCCTTCACGCCGGCGATGTTCTTGATCTCGAACAGCCGGGCCATGGTCTCGACCGACATGTCGATCACCGAGCGGCTCGGGATGTTGTAGATGAAGATCGGCAGGTCCACGGCGTCGGCGATCGCCTTGAAGTGGCGATAGAGGCCTTCCTGCGTGGGCTTGTTGTAGTAGGGCGTCACCACGAGGAGCGCGTCGGCGCCGACCTTCTGGGCGTGCTCGGCCAGCGCGACCGCCTCGGCGGTGTTGTTGGAACCCGCGCCGGCCATGACCGGAACGCGGCCGGCGGCCTGCTCCACGGTCCATTCCACCACGCGGTTGTGCTCCTCATGGGAGACGGTGGGGCTTTCGCCCGTGGTGCCGACCGGGACGAGACCGTGCGTCCCCTCGGATATCTGCCAGTCCACGAAGGCACGGAACGCCTTCTCGTCCAGCGCGCCGTCGCGGAACGGAGTGACGAGGGCGGTGAACGAGCCGCGGAAACGGGACGCAGACGGGATGGGCGACATGGCGAACGCCTTGGGTTCCTGGGAGCTTGTGGTTGGCCGGGACCTGCCGCGAACGACCGGCCCGGCGCCGCGCCGGCTCGGGAGAGCGGCGGGTGCGGACCTTGACCCTTATCCTTTTGCCGCCCGGCCGGAAAGGGGGATGCGCTGCTACGATCGTTGCCATGAGGGCAAAATGCCCTTCGGGAATGGTAGCAAACTGCCGCAAGGGGGTAGCCTGCGGCAGATTTGCCCCGGAACAACCGCCAAGGTCCCGAAAGCCGTGGTTTCGCCCGGTTTTCGGACTTCATTGAGGTTAGGGTTTCGTCAACGCCGGTGGCCGAACATGCGGGTGGGGGAATACGCCACCACAGCCCGCGCCCGCGAGGAAGCTTCATGTCGTCTGTCTCGAGCCTGATGTCCGTGAGCGCGCTTGCGCTCGCCCTCGCCTGGAGCGGGGCGATGCCGGCGGTCGCGGAATCCGCGCCGACACCCCCGGCCAAGCCGTCCGCGTCCGCCTCCAAGGATTCGAAGTCGACCGACGCCAAGTCGAAGGATGCCCACGCCAAGGACGCGAAATCCAAGGACAGCAAGGCGGCTGATTCCAAGGCCAAGGATGCCAAGGCGAAGGACGCCAAGGCCAAGGACACGAAGTCCAAGGACGCGAAGTCGTCCACGCCGGCCAAGCCCGCTACGGCCGCGAAGCCCGCGGCGAGCAAGAGCGCGTCCACCAAACCGTCCGCCGGCAAACCCACTGCGGCACGCGTCGCGCCCACTGTGCATCAGCCTGCGCCGACGGTCGGCGCGTCGTCCAGCATCCCCGGCGGCGATCTCGCCGCGTTGAAGGTCGCGGTGAACGCCGCCCGCAACGGACGCGCCGCCGAGGCCATGGGGGCGGCCCAGCAGCTCGACGATCCGGTGGCGCGCACGCTGGTGACGTGGCTCGTCATCCGGCACGCGCCGAACGATCTCGGCTTCAACGCCATCAACGAATTCATCCAGGAAAAGCCAGGCTGGCCCACGCAGTCCACCCTGCGCCGTCGCGCCGAGCGCGTGCTGTTCCAGGAAAACAAGGACCCGGCGAAGGCGCAGGCGTTCTTCGCCGATCAGGCGCCCCTGTCCGGCGAGGGCAAGGTGGCGCTCGCCCGCTATCTCGTCTCCATCGGCAAAAGGCAGGATGCGGCCGAGTGGGTGCGCGACGCCTGGCGCAACGACGAGCTGAACGAGCTCTTCGAGAGCAAGATCATCGACGAGTTCTCCGGCTTCCTCACCCGCGCCGATCACAAGCTGAGGGCCGACCACTTCAGCTACAAGCCGGACACGGACCGCGCCCTGCGCGCCGCCGCGCGCGCCGGCAGCGATATCGTGGCGCTCACCAAGGCGCGCATGGCGATCGCACGCAAGGAGGCGAACGGCGAGAAGCTGCTCGGCCTCGTGCCGTTCACGCTGTCGAGCGACCCCGCCTATCTGTTCGCCAAGTCCCAGCTGCTGCGCCGGGCCGACAAGCCTCAGGAAGCGGCGCGGGCCCTGCTCGCCGGCTCCAGCTCCGATCAGGTGCTGGCCGACCCGGACGAATGGTGGATCGAACGCCGCCTCGTCGCGCGTGAGCTGCTCGATGCCGGCGATTTCCAGACCGCCTACAAGGTCGCCGCCACCGGCGTGCCGCCGCAGGCTGACAATTATCGCGCCGAGCAGCAATGGACCGCCGGCTGGATCGCCCTGCGCTTCCTGAAGGACCCGAGCCGGGCCGCCCAGCATTTCGCCAAGGTCGATGACGACCAGAAGCATCCCATCACGCTGTCGCGCGCCTATTACTGGCAGGCCCGCGCGGCGGAGGCGATGGGTGATCGTGGCCGGGCCAATGCCGGCTATCAGGCGGCGGCCAAATTCCCGGCGACCTATTACGGCCAGCTCTCGCGCACCAAGCTCGGCATGGCCCCTGTCGTGCTGCGCGGCGCGCCCTCCCCGTCCTTCGGCGCGCGCGACACCTTCGCCCGCCTGGAGCCGGTGAAGGCGATCCGGATGCTCTATGCCGTGGGCGCGCGCGACATCCCGCTGACCATCTATTACGACCTCGCCTGGCGGATGGAGGATTCGAGCCAGCTCGCCATGCTCGCGACCCTCGCCGAATCCAACAACGATCCGCGCGGCGCGCTGGTGGTGGGCAAAGAGGGGCTCGCCGAGGGCCATCCGCTGGAGGCTGAGGCCTTCCCGACGTTCGGCCTGCCCAACTACAGCCCCATCGGCGACCCGGTGGACAAGGCGGCGGTCTATGCCATCGCCCGGCAGGAGAGCCAGTTCAACCCGGCGACCTATTCCAGCGCCAAGGCGATGGGCCTGATGCAGGTCACACCGGAGGCGGGACGGCAGGTGGCCAAGGTCACGGGCGTTTCCTATGACGAGCGCCGGCTGATGAGCGACCAGTCCTACAATGTGCAGTTCGGCGCCGCCGAGCTGGGCGAGCTGGTGGCGCAATATGGCGGCAACTACGTGCTGGCCTTCGCCGCCTATAACGCGGGCCGCGGCAGCGTCGCCAAGTGGATCGCCCGCTACGGCGACCCGCGCGACCCGGACGTGGACGTGGTGGACTGGGTGGAGTGCATCCCCTTCTCCGAGACCCGCAACTATGTGCAGCGGGTGATGGAGAACTACCAAGTCTACAAGGTGCGCTTCAACATCCCGAGCAAGCTCCAGATGGAAGCCGATCTGCGCGGCGGGCGCTGAGCCCGGCTCACCGCCGCCGACGCGGCGGCGGTGCTCCACCCTCGAGGATGGCTTTCGCCTGCCCCATCCAGTCCTCGCGCTCGATGCGGCCGGGGAAGGCGAGATAGCTGCCGACCCAGGCGGCCTCTTCCGGCGTCCATGAGGCGATCTGCCGAAGATGGAAGATGCCGATCTCGTTGAGCCGCTGCTCGTTCTGCGGACCGATGCCCTTCAATTGCTTGAGATCGTCCGCCCCCTCGCCCTCCGGCGCGTCGAGGGCGGGCGGGCGCACCCCCGGCAGGCTCTCCGGCGGCCGTCGCCGGGCGCGTGGGGCGGGGCGGATCGGCGACTGCGTGGCCGGAGGCGGCGGCTCGTTTTCCTCCTCTTCATCCAGAGGCGGCACCGCATTCATGTCGGCGATGCCGAGCCGCGCGAACAGGTCCTGCTGGGGCGAGGGCGCGGGCTCGACCAGGACAGGCGGTTCCGGCTGGGGCTGAGGCGCGGCAGGACTGGACGGACGCTCCACGACGGCGGGAGGTGGCAGGACTTCGGCCTGCACCGGTGGTTCGGCTGGACGGTGCTTGCGGCCGAGGCGATAGCCGACCGCCAGCGCGGCAGCGAAGACGAGGGTGAGGAGCAGGGCCACCTCGATGGCAAAGGCGGTCATGGCCGGCTCCCCCCATTCCGCCCCAGCGCGTAGCCGGTGGCGAGGCCGATCGCGGCCGCGCCGATCACGTAAGGCCAAAGCGCGATGGCGAGATAGATCATGGCGCGCGCTCCTTCACCTCGATCTCGATGCGCCGGTTGAGCGCCCTGCCCGCCTCGGTGTCGTTCGGCGCCACCGGCTGGCCGGAGCCGAGCCCTGCCGCCATCAGCCGGTCGGAGGCTATGCCTTCCGCGGCAAGGGCCGCGACCACAGCCTTCGCCCGCGCCTCCGACAGACGCAGATTGGCCGCTCCATCGCCGACGCCGTCCGTATGGCCGGACACACGCACCAGACTGTCCGGGCATCGCTTCAACACGGCCGCAATACGATCCACGAGGCCACGGCTCAGGGCATCGATGTCCGCAGTGGCGCCGACGAAACGGACCGTTCCCCGCGACAGCAGCTCGCCGACCAGCCGGCCGCATTCCGCGACGCTCACCGGCGGGGCGGGCGGGGCGAGCTGGAGTGCCGTCTCGATCACGAACGGCGGCCGGGCCGCGCGCTTGAGCGCGGCCTCCACCTCTCCGCCCACGGTTGCGTCGAGCACCGTTCCGCTCAGGCGCATCTGTGCATCGGCGACGCTCAATTCGCCGGAGGAAAGACGGGACAGTTGCGCGAGCCCGGCGAGCACCGCATCGCGGAAGCCGGACGGCGCTCCGCCGCCGACCGCCGATACGTCATTGACCTTTTCGCGCAGGAAATCACGCTCCAGCGCGGTCTTGATGGCGACGTGGGCCGCCTCGTCCGGATAGAAGCCGGAGACCGTGAGTTCGCCGGCCTCCCGCCGCACCGAGAAGACATAAGGCGAGATGGACGGCGGCCGCACGCCCCTGGCATCGACCGTGACGCCGGCCGGCGGCGTGCGTACCGCCTGCACCACGGCGAGATAGCCCGCGGAATCGGCCGCCTCGCCCGACAGCACCATCCGCGTGCCCGTCACCTCGGCCGAGCCGGCATGCATCCGGGCGAGCTGGGCGACGGCAAAGCTGGCGGCGCTCGCCCACACCTCGGGCGCCGGGCCGCCGGAGGCGAGTTGCAGATCGTCGGCGACCGGCATGCCCTGAAAGCCCGAACGCGCGGCATCCAGCAGCAGGCGGCGGGCCTCTTCGGACGGCGCGAAGCCGGAAAGCTGCACCTGCTCGGGGTTGCGCTCGATCTGCCATGTAAACGGGGAGGCGCGCGGCGGCTCGACCGCGAAGCGCACGATCTGGAAGCCCTCGGGCGGCTGCCGGCGCAGCGTGAGGAGGATGTCGAAGGAGGTGAAACTGGGCGCGACGCCCTCGATCGAAAGGGTCGAATCGGAGAGCGTCACCCGGCCCTCCGGAAGCTGGGCCAGGGCCGAGCCGGCAAAGCGCACCGCCCGCATCCAGAGTTCCGCGCTCGGCGCGCCGTCGGCGAGCAAAGTGTCGTCCTTGATGCCGATGCCCGGCACGGTCGAGGACAAAGCCTTCGCCACTTCGGCCCGCGCCTCGGCCGAGGGAACGTAGCCGCTGAGCCGCAGCACCGTGCCATCGCGCACCGCCGACCACAGGAACGGGGCGGCGACCGGCGGGCGCACCTCGAAGCGCGCGAGCACCATGCCGCCGGGCAGCGGGCCGTGCAGGGTCTGGGCCAGTTCGTCATAGCTCGCGAGGTCGCGCGCCCGCCCCTCCAGCGCAATCGCGCCATCCGACAGGGTGAGCCGACCGGACGGGAGGCGCTTCAGCTGGCCAAGCCCGAAGATGACCAGCGCGGCGAAATCACCGGGCGGGGCGCCGCGGGCCCGCACCAGCCGGTTCTGTCCTGTGACCTGGTCCCCGCCGCTGCGGGCCGCCGCGACGATCCGCACCAGGCCATCGGCGGAGGGAACGTAGCCATCAACCGCGATCGCGCGTCCGTCTTTCACCGCGCTGAAGGTGAAGGGGTGCCGCTCCGGCAGCAGAGTGGTTGCGTCACGCACCACGCGGACGCCGAACAGGCCTTCCAGCGAGGCGCGCACCTTGGTCCGCGCCTCCTCGGCGAGGGCCTCGCCCTCCAAGGTGGCATCGCGGCCCTGAAAGCGGGCCGAAGCCCAGGATTCGCCGGTCCGCGCGAGCACATCCCGCGCCGCCGAATCGAGGTCGGCCTGGATAGGCCCGCGGCCGAACAGGATGGCGAAGACCGTGAGCGTGGCCAGGGCTGCGAGGCCGGCCGCCAGAGGCCACAGGCGTCGCCAGATCCCGCCCCGGCGCGGCTGGACCTGCCGGGGCCCGTCCTCGCCCGCTCTTTTCACCTCGCCTTGCCGCACCACGCACACCCCGCTGTCCGCCCCGCTCTCGGGAGCCGGAAGGGGACTTCAGCATAATTCGCCGTCGCACCGGAAGCCTCGCGGGCGAAGACGGCATTAGAGGGGCGAGGCTGCGTGCCGGACGCCCTCAGAAATCGCGGGAGATGAACAGCAGCACCTGTTGCGCCCCCACCGAAGATTGCGCCGGCGAGAAGGGCGTTAGCCTGTAGTTCGTCGCGGCATTGGAATTGTAATCATATTGCAGGGCAATGGTGAATTGCTTCACGGGCGTGAAGGCCAGGTAGCCGCCGACATTGAGGTTCGTGCCACCGGATGCGCCGTACGAGGCCTGCACGCCAGTATTGTTGAAGTCGTAGGCTGCATAGCCTCCGAAAAGGGCCGAACTCCAATGCTCGTTCCAATTGTGCAGGAACGAGGCCGTGGCGCTCCAGCCGGACACCTTGTGCACCTCGCCGAAGGCACCGAGGAAGGCGTCCGGCGGGTCGTAGGCCCCGGATGGATCCTGCAGCCCCAGATAAGAGGTGGCGCCCTTCGCGTATGCCGCCTGGAGATAGAGCGTGTCGCCCTCGCCGAACGCGGGCAGGTTGAACATGGCGCCCGCCTGAAGCGCATAGCCCCAGCCGCCGTTCACCGTGGCGAGGGGCGTATCCAGCGTGGTCGCGCTGACCTGATGCAAGGCGCCGGACAGCTGGAGGGTGCCCCACGACGCCTGTGATTTCAGGTTGGCCACCACGTCCGGAGCCCCTACCCCGGCCTGGAAGTCAGCCGGGCCGAAGAGGCTGGGGCTGCGGGCAAGAATGCCGCTCTGGCGGTCCGCCGCGTCTTCCAGGGCGAGGGTCGTGCTGAGGCTCCGCGAGAGCTCGTAGGTGTAGGCGATCAGGTTCAGGCGGGTATCGTCGCCAATGGTGGCGGCGTCGGTGCCGAACACGTTGGCGTTGCCGTAGAAATCGAAGACGGACTGGGTGTGGCCGACGGTGAAGCCGGCGAACTGCACGTAGATGTCGCGCAGGTCGAGCTGGGCGGATTTGTTCCCGGTCGGTGTGTTCGGGCCATCGGACCAAGGGTCAGACGTGCGCCACTGGTAGCGGGTTTCGAAATAGCTTCGAACGACACCATATTCCGTGTCGGTACGGGTATCGATGATGAGGGCGCCCGTGGCGATCGAATACGCCTTGTCGTAATTCGGCGGGAAGGCGGAATAGGTGTTGTAATAACCCTCGACCCAAAGGTATCCGCCAATGCGCAGGCAGGTGTCTGTGCCCGGAATGAAGAAAAACCCCGGCCCCTGTGCCGTGCACGCCCTCACGCGGCCGTCGGTTGCAGGCGGCGAGGGCAAGTCCGCGGCCGCCGCCTGCCCCTGCGCCCAACCGGCCACGATCCCGCCGACCGCTCCGAGAAGGATCAGGCAGGGGAGACGGCGCATTACGATGGCGCGGGCGACCGGCATCGACCCCTCTCGCGGTACTCACAAGCGGCCAGCAGCAGGCTCAACGTGCGCAGACGCGCAGATCCGCCATTGCCACCTCTAGATGGCACTCACGGAACAACTCTCGCGGTCCGCGCTGGAAGCAGCAAAATGAAAACGCCGCGCCGCGATCCGCTCATCGCTCAAGCGCAGCATAACGTGAAGTAGATTCGAGCGATGCCGAAATCGTGCGGGCGCCAGAACTTGGTGGCGCGGCTGGCAAATCGACGCGCACTGTAGGGCGCGACCTGGTCTCGAATGAAAGTCGTACTGGCTCACGAAGACGAAAAACTCCTGCAGGGTGCAGGAGTGCAGACAAAGAAAAACCCCGGTGGTTGCCCACCGGGGTTCTTCGTCCGATCGCGAAGGATCAGAAGTTGCGCTGCACGCGGATGCCGCCCGACACGATGTCGGTGGAGCCGCCAACCAGCGAACCCTGGGGATTGCCGGCAGCGTTGACCGAAGCGTAGTTGTTGAGCGGCACGGAACCGTCAACCTTGGTGTACAGAATTTCCGCGCCGATATCGAGGTTCTTAACAGGCGACCAGATGGTGTTGAAACCCACCTGCCACATGTTGAAGTCCTGGGCGGCGACGATGTTGGTCGGCACCGAGTAGGACAGGTAGCCAGCGTAGATCGCCGACCGCAGGCCGGGGGTCCAGTAGTGGCGGAACTGGCCCTGGATGGCCCAGCCGGTGGTGAGGGTGGGCTGACCGAAGAGGTCGGCCACGGCGTCAGCCACGGTGTAGAAGGCGCCCGACGGGATCAGCGAGCCACCAACCTGGGTCAGGCTGATGGAGCCGACCGAGGTGGAACGACCCTGCGCGGTGCCGGACAGGCCGATGTAGTAGGACGCAGCGCCCTGCTCGTAGTTGGCCTGCAGGTAGAGGCTGTCGCCGGCGGCAAGCATGGGGAGCTTGAACTCGGCGCTGCCGCCGAGAGCCCAGCCCCACTGGCTCGTGGTGCCCATGCCCGGGTAGAAGCCGGCATAGAGCGGCAGCGAGGTCACGACCTGATGCAGAGCACCAGACAGCTGAACCGTACCCCAGGAGCCATCATAGCGCAGGTTCGCGACGATGTCGGGAGCCTGCTGACCGCCCTGGTAGTTGGTGTAGGTCAGGCCGGTCGCGCCGGTCGTGACATTGAACACCGGCTGGAAGGTCGAGCCGGTCATCTGCACGCCGGTCGTACGGTTCGCGGCGTCTTCAACCGACAGGGTCGCCGAGAAGCCGTTGCCGAACTGCGCGGTGTAGGCCAGCACGGTGTTCCACATGTTCGAACCCGCATACGGGGTGGTCAGCATGTAGCCGACGCCCGTGTCGAAGAACGACTGGGTGTAACCGAACGTGAAGCCCGAGAACTGGATGAACGCGCGCTCGAAGTAGAGGTTGTTCGCCGGACCGACGCCAGCGCCCGAAGACGAGTTCCACTCGGCGCCGAAGCGCACGTAGGAGCGGAGCGTGCCGTAATCGGTCTGGGTGCGGGCGTCGAAGTCGACGACGCCGCGGACGCGGGTCAGGTAATCCGGATCATCACCATCCTTGAAGGGATAGGCGAAAGTGCCGACGCCGGGACCGTTGAAGTAGGTGCCGGCGTTGGAGGAGATGGCCGGGTTGAAGGTGCCGACGGCGTTCACATAAGTATCGAAGCGGGCGTAGCCGCCGATCTTGATGCAGGTGTCGGTGCCGGGGATGTAGAAGTAGCCCGCGCCGTAGGCAGAGCAGACCTTCACGTATTCAACCGGCTTTGCCTTGACAGGCAGGTCGGCGGCCTGGGCTCCAGCGACCGCGACGAGACCCGCCGCGCTGCCGAGGAGAAGGCTCTTCACCATCTTCATCGTGACCTCCAAGTTTGGTTCCGAGGGAGCGAGTTCCGCTTCGCCGGTGCGGCTGCACCCCGAGAGGGTTCTTGCCCCGATTCCCATTCCGCGTTCAGACCCCCCGAACGCGGACCGGTCGACCGGGGACTGCCCCCCTTCGTCGCAAAGCCAACATACAAAAGGCCAACCTGTGATCAATCCAAACCACGCCGTTCACGGCCTCGCGAGGGTGCTTTTCCAGCGGGTGTTGCAGGAATGGCACGCTGGGTGATGGCTTACCTCGATACCGAACCACAGACTAGGGGCTGTGGGGGATGATTAGGGTTAAGCCATTGATAAAAATTGTGTATTTTTGCAACACCCGACTCTACGACGTGCTTGAACTGGACCATTGAGGCCGCCCGTTCTCTCCGGCGGGGAAACCCACCATGGTGCCGCCGTCTTGGACCGCCGAGCCGGCTCCGGACCCTCGCGCGGCCCCGGTCGTGGTGACGATGCAAGGGACCGGTGCGCTGCGATTGCGGCGACCGTTTTCGCCGCCGCACCATACCGTGCAAGGGTTTCCCTTATGGCAGCCCGGCTCGAATCGCGACGCCCGGTTCGCCCAGCCCTTCAGCGGTGGGCGAAGTGCCGGGCGCCGGCCACGCACAGCACCACCACACCGGTGGCGGCGAGCATGGGCCACGCGATGCTCTCCCCCAGTATCGCGGCCGCCAGCATCAGCCCGAGGAAGGGCTGCAGCAGCTGCAACTGCCCGACCCCGGCGATTCCGCCCAGTGCGAGGCCGCGATACCAGAAGACGAATCCCACCAGCATGCTGAACACCGAGACGTAGGCGAGGCCCGCCCATGCCGGCAGCCCGATTCCCGCCCAGCGGTCGGGACGGACCGTCAGGGCGATCGCCGCCATGAACGGCAATGCCAACAGCAGCGCCCATGAGATGACCTGCCAGCCGCCCAGGCGCCGCGACAGCGTCGCGCCCTCGGCATAGCCGAGCCCGCAGAGCACGACGGCGCCGATCATCAGCAGGTCTCCCGACAGGGAACCGTCCGCACTGCGTGACAGGGCAAAGCCCGCCACGGTCGCCGCTCCGACGCAGGAGAACAGCCAGAACGCCGGCTTCGGACGCTCGCCGCCGCGGAGCACGCCGAAGATGGCGGTCGCGAGCGGCAGCAGGCCGATGAAGACGATGGAGTGCGCCGCCATGATGTGCTGCAGCGCCAGTCCGGTAAGCAGCGGAAACCCGACCACCACGCCGACGGCGACGATGGCGAGAGAGAGAAGGTCGCCCGCGGCCGGCCGCACCTGGCGATGTGCCGCCAGAAATACCCCGGCGATGAGCGCGGCGATGACGGCGCGCGCGGAGGTGAGGAAGAGCGGCGAGAAGTCGGCGACGGCGAGCCGCGTCGCCGGCAACGAGCCACTGAAGATGACGACGCCGAGAAATCCACTGCCCCAGCCGGCTGCATTGCGTTCCATGGTGCCTCGCTTTCGCGGCCCGCGATACGCCTGCGCCGGTGGCGGAGACAGCCACACTCACATACAATTCTGCCAAACTGTATGAGTCCACGGAGCCAAACAGTGGCCTTGCCAAAGCTCGCCACGACGCGCACCGAGGCCCTGATGGCGGAGATTTGGCGCCGCATCGCAGGCGGCGCCCTTACGCCCGGCGACCGGCTGCCGTCGGTCCGCCGCTTCGCCACGGCGATGGGCGTCTCTCCTTCCACGGTGGTGGAGGCCTATGACCGGCTGGAAGCGGAAGGTGTCATCCGCGCGCGCCGAGGCTCGGGCTTCTACGTGACGGGCGCGGGCCTGCCACCGCGCGATCCGCCGCTGATGGCGCTGGGCCAGGCGGATGCGCCGCGCGCGCCCGATATCGACCCCTTCTGGGTGTCGAAGCAGTCGCTCGATGCCGGGCCGTCCGTGCTCAAGCCCGGCTGCGGCTGGCTGCCGGACGACTGGATGCCCGTCGCCGCCCTGCGGAAAGGTCTGCGAACGCTCGCCCGCGCAGACGGCGCGCTGCTTACGGAATATGGCAGCACGCGCGGCCCGCTGGCGTTGCGCCGGCTGCTGCTCGGGCGGTTCGCCGAGGAGGGCATCGGTGCAACGCTCGACCAGGTGATGCTCACCGGTTCGGGCACGCAGGCCATCGATCTCGTCTGCCGGCTGCTGCTGCGGCCGGGCGATGCCGTGCTGGTGGACGACCCCTGCTATTTCAATTTCCATGCGCTGCTGCGTGCCCACTCCGTCCGCGTCATCGGCGTGCCCATGACGCCCGCGGGGCCGGATCTTGCCGCCTTCGAGCAGGTCCTCGCGGAAGAATCGCCCCGCCTCTACATCACCAACTCCGCGCTCCAGAATCCGACCGGCGCCACCCTCTCCCCCCAGACGGCCCACCGTGTCCTGACCCTCGCGCAGGCGCGCGGACTCACCATCGTAGAAGACGACATCTTCGCTGATTTCGAGCCGGCCCCCTCCCCCCGCCTCGCCATCCTCGACGGGCTGAGCCGGGTGATCCGCATCGGTAGCTTCTCCAAGACCCTCTCCTCGGCCATCCGCTGCGGCTACATCGCGGCACGGCCGGAATGGATCGAGGCGTTGAGCGACCTGCAGATTGCCACCAGCTTTGGCGCCGTCAGTCCCGTGGCGGGCGAGCTGGTGGCGGGCATCCTGACCGGCGGCGGCTATCGCAAGCACATGGAGGAGGTGCGTCACCGCCTGACGCGCGCCCGGCTGGCGGCGGCCGAACAACTCGGCCGGCTCGGCATTGTCCCGTGGCTGATGCCGCGTGGCGGCTTCTATCTCTGGTGCCGCCTGCCGGAGGGGCTTGAGTCCGCGATGATCGCGGCACGCTGCCGGGGAGAAGGGGTGATCCTCGCCCCCGGCAACGTCTTCAGCGTGGCCCAGACCGCCGGTGCCTTCCTGCGCTTCAACGTAGCGCAGATGAGCGATCCGCGTGTTCTCGCGGCGCTGGCACGGGCCATGGGGTGAGCCGGGCGCGCCTACATCTCCTCGTTCAGGGCATAGACGCGCAGACGGTGCCCGTCCGGATCGAGCGCGACGAAGCTTCGGCCAAATTCGAGGTCGATGGGCGGCAGCGCGATCGCCGCGCCCCTGGCCAGCCATTCGGCGTGCCTCGCATCGACCGCTTCGGGCGCATCCACCTTGAAGCCGATTTCACAGCCTCCGCCGGCGGCGATCGGCGCAGGCGTCACGCCGCTACGTCCCCACAGGCCCAGGCCCAGGCCGGACGGAAGGATGAACATGGCGAAGGTCGGGCTCGCCTCGACGGGCTGCGTTCCAAGGAGCGTCGCGTAGAAGGCGGCGCTCGCCGACGCATCGGCGACGTAAAGGAGAATGTTGTTCTTGCTGGCCATTTGCGGGTTCCTGTCGTGATGGACAGGCGAGACCCTAGTGTTCACCACTGCCAGATTCCGGCAGCATCACGCGTCCGGGCGGTCCTTTTTCTGCGCGATCCGCCATTGCTTCAACAGCGCCTGACGGCGCGCGGGATAGCGCTCCTCCAGCAGGTCCGCGATGGCAATGCGGTCGGTGCGGAAGGAGCGGAAGTCCTGGCGCAGCTCGCACCACCCCAGCAGCACGCGCACATGGTCGAAGAAGGCCAGCGCGAACGGCCAGACGACACGCTGCGACGGCGCACCCGAGCCGTCGCGATAGGACATCGACAGCTTGCGTTCCGTCCTGATCGCCTTTCGCAGAACCGCAGGATCGATTGCATCGGCTGGAATATCCGCACCCGGGGCGATCAGCAGGGACGACGCGTCCAGTTCGTCCCGCAGGTCAGGCGGCAGCACGGCGGCGATGCGCGCCAGCGCGCTCAGGGCCGCATCGCGCAGGTGGCCGTCCGCCCGCTCCGCCACCCAGCGGGAGCCGAGGACGAGCGCCTCGATCTCCTCGGTAGAAAACATCAGCGGCGGCAGGAAGAAGCCCGGCTTCAGGACATAGCCGACGCCAGGCTCTCCCTCGATGGTCGCGCCCTGCGCCTGGAGGCTGGCGATGTCGCGGTAGAGGGTGCGGATGCTGACGCCGACCTCATCCGCCAGAACCCTGCCGCTCACCGGGCGACGATGGCGCCGCAAAGCGTGGAGGAGGTCAAGGAGGCGTTCCGAACGGGACATGCCCGCAAGTCTACACTGACGACTGCTGCCAGAAAGTGGCAGGTTGGCCATGCCGGCCCCAACGCGCAAAGGGTTGTGGATCCGCCATCAAATTTCACAATGGCCGAGGGCATTTTTGTGCCGAGGGTCCATCGCTGGCTCACGGCATCGGCCAATCTGGCACATTCTTTTGAGCCAATTCTGGACCTATCGATTAGCCGTAGAGCTGTCATGGTCTGAGCCAGAAAAAGATCCGAACGTCGAATGACGTCGAACCTTCCTTCCGACCAGAGGGGTCTGGACCATGAGTTTCGATCGCTTCGCCTTCACCAGAAGGCAGGGCCTGAAAGCCGTACTCGCGTCCGCAGCCGGAGGAGCCCTGGGTGCGTTCGGGCGTCTTGATGCCGCGCAGGCACAGACCCGCGCCGAGACCCTGCGCCATGTGCTCGCCGGCACGGTGAACACCCTGGACCCGACCACGCCGGGCGCCACGCGCGAATCCTTCGGCCTCTCCACCGCCGTGTATGATCGCCTGGCCTCCTATGGCCGCAAGCAGGTCAACGGCTCCTGGGTCTTCGACTTCGACAACATCCGCGGCGAGCTGGCGGAGAAGATCGACCGCTCGGCCGACGGGCGCACCTTCACCTTCCACCTGCGCAAGGGTGCCACCTGGCACGATGGCGCACCGGTCACGGCCGAGGACGTGAAATGGTCGCTTGATCGGGCCGTTTCGGCCAAGTCCCTCGCGGCGGGGCAGATCGCCACCGGCTCGCTGACGAAGCCGGAGCAGTTCAAGGTGGTCGGCGAGGGTGTGGTCGAGGTCTCCCTCGACCGGCCCGACCGGCTCGCGCTCGCCAATCTCGCGGTGCCGCTCTCGCCCATGTTCAACAGCACGCTGGCGCGTCGCAACGCCACTGCGGATGATCCGTGGGCGCAGAACTGGCTCAAGGAAAACACCGCCGGCGGCGGCGCCTACATGGTGGAGCAGTACAAGTCTGGCCAGCAGACCATCCTGAAGCGCAACGAGGCGTGGAAGAACGGTGCCGGCGGCGCGCTGCCCTACTTCAAGCGGGTGATCGCCCAGACCGTCCCGGAAGCCGCCACCCGCGCGAACCTTCTTGAGCGCGGCGACGCGGACATCGCCATCGACCTGCAGTCCAGCGACATCAGCGCGCTGGAGGCCCGCGGCAAGATCAAGCTGGTGGCGACGCCGCAGATCAACGGCTTCACCGCCATCGTGTTCAACACGCGCATGGCGCCGTTCGACAATCCCAAGGTGCGGGCCGCGGTCGCGGCGGCGCTTCCCTACGAGGCCATGTTCGAGGCCGCGCTGTTCCGCCGGGGCCGCCCCCTGTTCGGCGCCACGTGGACCGACGCGCCGAACGGCGCCTTCCCCCAGCCCCTGCCCTTCAGGACCGACGCCGCCAAGGCCAAGGCACTGCTGGCGGAAGCCGGCTTCCCTGACGGGTTCAAGACCACCTTCTCGTTCTCGGCGGGCGTCGCCGCCGTCGCCGAGCCCATGGCCACGCTGATCCGTGAAGCCCTCGGAGCCATCGGCGTGGATGTCTCCATCCAGAAGCTGCCCCCCGCCCAGATGGCCAGCATGGAAGTGGAGCGGCGGGTGCCGTTCTTCATTTCGGCGGGGACGGCCTGGCTGCCGGCGCCGGACTATTTCCTGCGCAACTATTTCACCGGCGACCACCGCTGGAACTTCAGCGGCTTCTCCAACCCGAAGCTGGACGCGCTGGCCCAGGCCGCGCGCTTCGAGGCCGACGCGGCCGCCTATGAGGCGACCTGTCGCCAGATGGTCGACATCGTGGCCCGCGACGTGCCCATGATCATGGTCTGGCAGCCCAACCAGGACGCGGTGATGGCGCCGGTCATCGACGGCTACACCTACTGGTTCCATGGGCAGGTGGATTACCGAGACCTGCGCAGGGCCTGAGGGCATGTCCACGCTGCTCAACATCGGTCGCAGGGTGGGGAGGCATCTTCTCGCCTCCCTGCCGGCGCTCTTCGGGGTGGTCCTGTTCACCTTCCTGCTGATGCGCGTGCTGCCGGGTGACCCGGCGGCGTTCTTCGCCTCCGGGCCGAATGCCGGACAGGCCGAGATGGCCCAGATCCGCGAGACGATGGGCCTCGACCGGCCCATTCCCGAGCAGTTCCTGCGCTATGTGGGCGATCTGGCCCGCGGCAATCTCGGCCAGTCCATGACCACCGGCCAGCCGGTGATGGCCGATCTCGCCGAGCGCATGCCCGCCTCGCTGGAGCTGACGCTGTTTGCGCTGGTGCTGGCTTTGGCGCTGGCGCTTCCGCTCGGCATCGTCGCGGCGCTGCGGCCGAACTCGCTCATCGATCACGGGGTGCGCTTCCTCTGCACCCTCGGCGTGTGCGTGCCGACCTTCGTCACCGGCCTGCTGCTGATCTACGTCTTCTACTATCTGCTCGGCCTCGCGCCGGACCCGACGGGGCGCATCGATATCTTCGCGGCCCCGCCGCCGGGGATCACCGGCTTTCTGCTGGTCGACTTCCTCCTGGTGGGGGATCTGGCGGGCTGGAAGGCGGCCTTCGGGCAGTTGATCCTGCCGGCCTGCACCATGGCACTTTTCGTCCTTGCGCCGCTGGCGCGCATGACACGGGCCTCGCTGCTGGCGGTGCTCGGCTCGGACTTCATCCGCACCGCGCGCTCGGTGGGCATGTCGGACTGGCGGGTGGTCGTGGTCTATGCGCTCAGGAACGCCCTGCTGCCGGTGCTGACCATCATCGGCATCGTCTTTTCCACCATGCTCGGCGCCAACGTGCTGGTCGAAAAAGTGTTTTCCTGGCCTGGCATCGGCTCCTACGCGCTCGACGCGCTGCTGGCCTCGGACTATGCGCCGGTGCAGGGCTTCGTGCTGCTCATCGCGGTCATCTTCGTGATGGTCAATCTCACCATCGATGTCCTCTACGGCATCGTCGATCCGCGGATCTCCCTGAAATGAGCGCCACGCTTCGCCATGCCGGATGGGTGCTGCGCGGCAACCCGGTGACGGCCGGCGCGGCGGCGGGCGCCCTGATGCTCGTCACCATCGCCATCCTCGCGCCGTGGATCACCCCTTATGATCCAATTGCCTCCAACGTCCCCGCCGCGCTCCAGCCGCCCTCCGCCGCCCATTGGGCGGGCACCGACCAATTGGGCCGTGACATCTTCAGCCGCCTGATCGCCGCCACGCGGCTCGATCTCGGCATCGCCGTCTCCGCGGTGCTCCTGTCGTTCGTGGCAGGTGCCACCATCGGCGCCCTGTGCGGCTATGCCGGCGGCCGCATCGACCGGTATGTCGGGCGTCTGGTGGACGTTCTGATGGCCTTTCCCCTGTTCGTCCTGGCCATGGCGCTGGTGGCCGCGCTCGGCAACCGGGTGGAGAACATCGTCATCGCCACCGCCCTCATCAACCTGCCCTTCTACATCCGCTTCGCCCGCGCCGAGGTGAACGTGCGCCGCCATGCCGGCTGGGTGGAGGCCGCCCGTGCCGGCGGAGAAAGCCACGTCACCATCGTGCTCGCCTATCTGCTGCCCAACATCCTGCCGGCCATGGCGGTGCAGATATCGCTCAATCTCGGCTGGGCCATCCTGAACGCGGCGGGCCTGTCCTTCCTCGGCCTCGGCGTGCAGGCCCCCACCCCGGAATGGGGGATCATGGTGGCCGAAGGCGCCCGCTTCATCGGCAACGGCCAATGGTGGCTGGTGGCCTTTCCCGGTCTTGCGCTGATGCTGGCCGTGCTGTGCTTCAACCTGCTCGGTGACGGCCTGCGCGACATCCTCGATCCGAGGATGCGCACGTGAGCGGCCCCCTCCTCGACATCCAGAACCTGCACGTCGCCTTCAGCACCCGCGAGGGACTGGTGGAAGCGGTGCGCGGCATCGACCTCACGCTCGCGCCGGGCGGCACGCTCGCGGTGGTGGGCGAGAGCGGCTCTGGCAAATCGGTCACCGCCTATGCGGTGACGCAGCTCCTGGATCGGGCCGCGCGCATCCCCAAGGGGCGCATCCTGTTCCGGGGCGAGGACATCACCCGCGCCGATCCGGCGCGCATGAAGGCCCTGCGCGGGGCCGCCATCTCCATGGTGTTCCAGAGCCCGCGCACGGCCCTCAACCCCATCCGCTCCATCGGCCTGCAGGTCATGGACGCGATCGCCGCCCATGAAAACCTGCCCAGGGCGGTGCTGCGGGCCCGCGCGCTGGAGCTGCTGGAAGCGGTACGCATCCGCGATGCGGACAAGCGGTTCGACGCCTATCCGGCGGAGCTGTCGGGGGGCATGTGCCAGCGGGTGATGATCGCCATGGCCATCGCCTGCAACCCCTCCCTGCTCATCGCCGACGAGCCCACCACGGGCCTCGACGTCACCACCCAGAAGACGGTGATGGATCTCATCGCCGGGCTCACCGCGGAGCGCGGCATGGCGCTCATCCTCATCACCCACGATCTGGGGCTGGCCGCCAGCTATTGTCGGGATGTGATGGTGATGCAGCAGGGCCGCGTGGTGGAAGCCGCCCCCGCCGTCGACATCTTCCGACATCCGTCCCATCCCTATACCCGCAGGCTGGTGGCCGCCTCCCCCACGCCGACCTCCACCGTCGAAGAACTGGTGGGCGAAGCACCACGCGCCCCGCGCGCGACCCCGAGGGACCCCCGCGAGGCGCGGGTGCTGCTCGATGTCTCGAACATCGTGAAGCGCTTCGACAGCACGCTGGCGGTGGAGGATGTCTCCCTCACCCTGAAAGCCGGCGAGAGCCTTGGCCTGGTGGGCGAATCCGGCTCGGGCAAGAGCACCCTGTCGCGCATCGTCTGCCGCCTCGCCGATGCGGACGGCGGACGGATCATGTTCGATGGGGTGGACATCGGCGCCATCCCTCTGCGGACGTTCCACGAATCCCCCTGGCGGCGCGAGATCCAGATCGTGTTCCAGGACCCGCACGAGAGCCTCAATCCCCGCTTCACCGCCTTCGAATGCATCGCCCGGCCGGTGCGGCGCCTCGCCAAGCTCACCGACGCCGCGCAGGTGAAGCGGCGGGTGGAGGAGGTGGCCGAACGCTGCGGCCTGTCGCGCGACCTGCTGACGCGCTTTCCCCATCAGCTGTCCGGCGGCCAGAAGGCCCGCATCGGCATCGCCCGCGCCATTGCGGTTGAGCCGCGCCTCTTGGTGCTGGACGAGCCCACGGCGGCCCTCGACGTTTCCGTTCAGGCGGTGGTGCTGAAACTGCTCGACGATCTGCGGCATGACGAAGGGCTCTCGTTCCTCTTCGTCAGCCACGACCTCAACGTGGTGCGGATGATGTGCGAGCGCACCATCGTCATGCGTCACGGGCGCATCGTTGAAGAGGGGGAAAGCCACGCCCTCTTCCGCAATCCGCAGGCCGCCTACACCCGCGACCTGCTCGGCGCCATCCCCCATTTCGAACCCGTGCAGACCGCCACCGCCTGAGGCCGTGGCGAGGCAGGAGAGAACCGACGTGACGACGAGGCTATGGGACATCGGCACAGACATCGGCGGCACCTTCACCGATATCATCGCCGTCAGGCCCGACACCAATGAGACGCGGATCGCAAAGGTTCCTTCCCGCCCCGACGCGCCCGTCACCGCCATGCTGGAAGCCCTGGCGGCGGTAGGCGTTGCCCCGGAAGCGGTGCGCCGCTTCGTCCATGGCACCACCCGCGTCACCAATGCGCTGGTGGAGGAGCGGCTGCCGCGGGTGGCGCTGGTGGCGACGGCCGGCTTCGAGGACGTGCTGGAAATCGCCCGCTATCGCCGCGAGGAACTCTACCGCCTCGACATACGGCCCAAGGCGCTGCCGCTGGTGCCGGCGAGCCTGTGCTTCGGCATCTGCGAGCGCCTCGACCCCACCGGCAAGGTGATCGAGGCCCTGGACGCGGCCGAGATCGAGCGCCTCAAGGCGTGGCTCGTGGAGAACAAGGTGGAGAGCGTCGCGATCTGCCTGCTGCATTCCTATGCCAACCCGGAGCATGAAAAGCAGATCGCGGCGGCCATCGAAGGCGTGGTTCCCCACGTCTGCGTGTCGCACGAGATCAATCCCGAGGCGCGCGAGTACGAGCGTGCCTCCTCCACGGCCTTCAACGCGGCGGCCATGCCCATCGCCGTGGAATATCTCACCGAGCTGGAGCGCCGCCTGCCCATCGGCGCGGGCTTGCAGGTGTTCCATTCGGCCGGCGCCATGGTGCCCGTGCCGGCGGTCAAGCGCCGGCCGCTGGTGATGGCCATGTCCGGCCCCGCTGCCGGCGTTTCCGCCTCCGCCCGCATCGCCCGCACCCTCGACCGGCCGCGCGTGCTCACCTTCGACATGGGCGGCACCACCACCGACGTCTGCCTGATCGTCGATGGCGCCGCCGAGATGACCGACACCCGCATGATGGGCGGCCGCCCCCTGCGCCAGCCCATGCTCGCGGTGCATTCCATCGGCGCCGGCGGCGGCTCCATCGTCACGCTCGGACCGGGCGGCCTCGCGGTCGGCCCGAAGAGCGCGGGCTCCATGCCCGGGCCGGCCTGCTACGGGCGCGGCGGCGATCGGCCCACCATCACCGACGCCAATGCGGTGCTCGGCTATCTCGATCCCGAGGCTCGGCTCGGCGACACCATCCAGATCGACGTGGAGGCGGCGCGGCGGGTCATCGCGCCCATCGCCGCCGAACTGGGCTTGGGCATCACCGAGACCGCGTTGGGCATCGTCAAGGTGGCGGGCGCCGCCATGGCGCGGGCCTTGCGGCGCGTGACGGTCGAGCGGGGCGTGGACGGGCGCGATTGCACCCTGCTCGCGTTCGGCGGCGGCGGCCCCATGCATGCGGCGGGTCTCGCCGACATGTACGGCCTCTCGGAAATCATCGTGCCGGCCGCCTCCAGTGCCTTCTCGGCGCTCGGCTGCCTGACGGCCGACTTCTCCTTCCTCCAGCAGGGCACGGTGCGGATGCCGCTCGCCGACTTCCCGCATGCGGCCTTCGCGGCGCGGGTCGCGGAGCTGTCGGGCGAAGCGACCGGGCCGCTGCTCGCCAACGGCATCGCACGGGAGGAGATCGCCGTGGAGCATGTGGCGCTGATGCGCTACAGCGCCCAGAGCGACAGCATTCCCATCCCCTTCGCCATGCCGCTGGACCTTGCCCGGCTCGAGGCCGACTTCCATCGCCGCCACCGCGACCTGTTCGGCTACGCGACGGACGAGGCGTGCGTCATCGAAGCCCTCCGCATCCAGGCGCTGAAGCCCTCTTCGGTTCCCTTCTCGCGTCCGGACGTGGGCCGCGCGCAGGGGACGGCGCGCACGCGCCTGTGCGTGTTCGACGCCTCCGGCCCCGTCGAGACGTCCATCCTGCCGCGCGAGACCTTGTCCGGCGCGGTCCATGGCCCGGCCATCATCGAGGATGCGTGGTCGACCGTGGTGGTGCCGCCCGGCTGGCAGGTTCGCCCCGACGATCTCGGCAATCTCTTCATGACGCGGAGCGCAGCATGAGCACCCTGGACCCCTTCGTCGTCGAAGTGATCCGCCACGGCCTTTCGGCAGCGGCGGAAGAGATGAGCCTCGTCATGACCCGCTCCGCGCGCTCGCCGCTGCTGCGGGAGGCCGGGGATCTTTCGTCCGCCATCATGGATGCGGCTGGCGGCCTCGTGGGACAGGGCCGGGACATCCCCATCCATCTCGGCGCCATGTGCTACACGGTCCCGGAACTCCTGAAGGTGTATCCCGCCGCGACCATGCGGGAGGGCGATGCCATCGTCTACAACGTGGGCGCGCTCGGCGGAAATCACCTCAACGACGTGAAGGTCGCCCGCCCCGTGTTCGTGGACGGCCGGCTGGTGGCGTTTGCCCTCAGCCTTGCCCATTGGCCTGATGTGGGCGGCACCTGGCCGGGCAGCTATCTGGCGAAGGCGGTGGACACCTTCCAGGAGGCCATCCGCATTCCGCCGCTGCTGATCGCCAACACGGACGGCGTCAACCGCCCGGTGCTCGACTTCATCCTCGCCAATGTCCGCGACCCGGTGTCCTGCGAGGGTGACCTGCTGGCGCAGCTCGCGGCCACCAGCGCGGCCGAGCGGCGCATCCACGAAATGTGCGCGCAGCACGGCACCGACACCTTCGTCGCCGCGATGGCGCGCCTCCACGACCTCTCCGAAGCCGAGATGCGGGCGGCCATCGCCGACCTGCCGGACGGCACCTATGAGGGCGAGGATTTCCTCGATGACGGCGGGCCGGACGACGCCCCCTCGCGCATCCATGTGCGCATCGAGATTCGCGGCGACGAAGCCACCTTCGACCTCTCCGGCTCCGCCGACCGCGTCGCCACCTTCTGCAACACCACGCCCTTCATCGCCCGCTCCGCCGTGGTCTACGCGGCGCGCATCCTGAGCGGGCGGGACATGCAGCAGAATGCCGGCGCCCTGCGACCGCTCACCATTCTCACCCGGCCGGGCTCCATCCTGGAGCCGGGCTGGAAGGCGGCGGTGGCGGCCGGCAACCACGAGACCTCCATGCGGGTCGTGGATGCGGTGTTCCGGGCCATGGAGAACGTCATCCCCGAACGTCTTTCGGCGGGTGGCCCCGCCACCTCCGGCCTCCTCGCCTTCGCCGAGCCCCTGCCGGACGAGAGCTGGCGGATGCTCTACGAGGTCCATGGCGGCGGCGAAGGTGCGCGGCACGACCGCGATGGGGCGCCGGCCACGCGCGTGCACCTCGCCAACACCTCCAACACTCCGGCCGAGGTGATCGAGGCCAACTACGCCATCCGCGTGGAACGCCAGTCCATCCGCCGGGGCGCCGGCGGAAAGGGACGGCACGTGGGCGGCGACGGCATTGTGCGCAGCTACCGGGTGCTGGCGCCCTCCATGTGGTTGACCACCTGCGTGGAGCGCACGAAGATTCCGCCCTATGGCCTGCAAGGGGGAGAAGCGGGCGCGCCCTATGTCATCACCCTCGAGCGCGGCGGGGTCGTCTCGGCCCTGCCGGGCAAAGCCAACCTTCTGCTTGAGGCGGGCGATCTCGTCACCATAGAGGGATGCGGCGGGGGAGGATTCGGGGAGCCCCCGCCTTCGAGCTGAGGAGCGCGTAACGGTGCCGAGCCAACCCAGGGAACGCCGCGCCGCCGGGCCTGCTGCCGCCGGGCGTCGCATTTCCATGGCGGGGCTCGGGCTGGACCGGAGTTCCGACCTGCCGCTCTACCAGCAGGTCGCCGCCCATCTGCGCAATCAGGTCCTGGACGGCCGGCTCAAGGCCGGCACGCGGCTGGCGGGGTCGCGTACGCTCGCGGAGGAGCTGGGGTGCTCGCGCGCCATCGTGCTCACCGCGTTCGACCTCCTGTATTCGGAAGGCTACCTGCGCTCGGTGCCGCGTGGCGGCGTCGAGGTCGCGGCCGTGGCCAAGTCCTCGGGTGCGGCCGTGCCGGTCGCCGAAGCCGGGGTCGATGGCGACTGGCTGTCGGACGCGTGGCTGGCCGTGCTGGAGACCGGCTACGAGTTCGACCTCGGTTCGCCCTTCAGCCCCGGCGCCCCGGACCTCTCCACCTTCCCGTTCGAGGTCTGGTCACGCATGCTGCGCCAGAGCTGGGCGAACCCGCCCGCCTCGGCCTGCATCGACATGTCGCCGCTCGGCTGGGGACCGCTGCGCGAGGCGACGGCGGAATATCTCGGCGCGGTGCGCGGCCTCTTGTGCCAGCCGGATGAGGTGGTCATCACCTCCGCCAGCTCCGGCGCGCTCAACCTGTGCAGCCGGATGCTGCTCAATCCCGGCGACGAGGTGTGGGTGGAGGAACCCGGCTTCATCGAGGCCCGCTGGAGCCTGAAGGCTGCGGGCGCGAAGCTGGTGCCCGTACCCGTGGACGACAAGGGGCTGGTGGTGGAGGAAGGCATCCGCCGCGCGCCCAACGCCAAGGTGGCCGTGGTGACGCCCTCGCACCAGTTTCCCCTCGGCGTGCCCATGGCGCTGGAGCGGCGGCAGGCGCTGCTGGAATGGGCCAACCGGCAGGGCAGCTGGATCATTGAGGACGACTACAATTCGGAATTCCGCCACCGCGGCAGCATGACGGCCTCCCTCAAGTCGCTCGATCGCTCAGGGCGGGTGGTCTATCTCGGGACGTTTTCCAAGGTCATGCTGCCGAGCCTGCGCATGGGCTATCTGGTGGCGAGCCCGCGCTTTGTCGACGCCTTCGGCCGGGGGCGCGCGCGGGTGGACGTGCATCCCGCAGGTACGGCCCAGCTCGCCCTGGTGCGGTTCCTGCGCGAAGGCCACCTGCTGCGCTACCTCAGACGCATGCGCAAGGTCTACGGGGAACGGCAGAAGGCGGTGATCGACGCTGTCGATGCGCTGCTGGGCGACAAGGTGGAAATCGCCTCGCTCCCCGCCGGCCTGCACCTGACGGCACAGTTCCGTCCGGGCCTTGCGGACCGCATCAGCGACACGGACATTTCGCGCCGCAGCCTCGGGACCGGTCATTTCGTGCAGCCCCTCTCCCAATGCTACGTGGGGCCGGCGGACCGTCAGGGCCTCATCATCGGCTATGGACGGCTCCCCAAGGAGGAGGCGTTCTCCAAGCTCTCCGCCGTCGCCGCTCTCTTTCCGGCCTAGGATTCTGGCTCACCGATTATCCCTGAAACTGGAGCTGTCGCGATCCAGCGCCCCTTCCTAGGTTCGCTCCCATGACGGGTAAGGAACGCGCAATGAGCAGGCTGCTTCGGACGGGTCTTAACGCTGGCTCAGCCGCGCCGTTGGTGGTGGGGGGCGAGGGCGTCTATTTCCACCTCAGCGACGGACGTAAGGTTCTCGACGGCAGCAATACCGGCGGCCCTCTGGGCCATGGCCATCCGCGCATGGCGGCTGCGCTGCGCGAGGCCGCCACTCTGCCCATGGTGAGCGAGGGCTGGAACTGGCGCGGGCGGGACGCCGCCGCCGAGCGCCTCTTCGAGGTGGGTCTGAGCGAAGAGGCGCATTGGGCGGGCGCGGTCCGCTTCTGCCTGAGCGGCAGCGAGGCCAACGACCTCGCCCTTTCCCTGTCGCAGGCCCTGACGGGAAGAAAGGCCATCGCCACCCGCGAGCGTGCCTACCACGGCCTTGTCGGCCTGAGCCGCGACGTGACGGTGCAGCCGCACTGGCATGGCGGCCTCGCCGCTCCGGGCGAGACCAAGGTGCCCCCGCCCGGCGCCCAGGTGCACGTACTGCCCGCCCCCGACGGCGCGCTCTATCTCGCCGATGCCACCCCGTCTGCGGGCTCTACGGCCGAACGCCTCGCGGGCGAGGCCGGCAAGCTGGCCCAGTCGGCCGCCGTGATCATCGACTACACCCAGGGCGGCTTCTACCATGACGCCGCCTACCAGGATGCGATGGCCGACTTGGCACGCCGCAACGGCGCGCTGTGGATCGCCGACGAAGTGGTGACGGGCCTCGGCCGCGCCGGCCGCACCTTCGCCTTCACCGGAGGCCAGAGCCGGCCGGATATCGTGACGCTGGGCAAGGGCCTCGGCGGCGGCATGGCGCCGGTTGCGGCCATCATCCTCTCCAAGGATGTGCTGGCCGAGCTGGACGGCAGGAGCTGGCAGAATTACGGCACCTTGCGCGGCCATCCCATGGCCATGGCTGCCGTGTCCGCCTATCTGGACATCCTGGTGGAGGAAGACTTGCTGGCCCGCGTCGCGGCGCTGGAGACGCTCTTCGCCCGCCGCCTGCGCGAGATCGCCGGCCGCCATCCCAGCGTCGCGCGGGTTGCCGGACAGGGGCTCCACTGGACCATCGAACTGTTCGGCCCCGACTGGCGCGACTGGCGGGCCGACACGGTTGAGGCTCCCATCGCCTCTCGGGTCGCGGCGGGCGCGCTCGCCCAGGGCGCGGTGATCGGCACCAGCGGGGAGCAGGTGTCCCTCTTCCTCGCGCCGCCCCTCATCATCTCGGAGCAGGAAGCCGAGACGCTTCTTGGCATCCTCGATGAAAACCTCTGCCTCGCGGATCGCGAGCACAACATGACAATGGAAGGCGCTCGGGGATGAACGAGATCGAAAACATTCTCGCCACGGTGCAGGGCTATTTCGACGCGCTTTACTTCGGCAGCGTCGAAGGCTTCCGGAAGGCGTTTCATCCGCAGGCGCAGCTCTTCTCGTCCGAGGGTGGGAACACCGCAGCGCTGGGTATGGACGCCTATATGGAGCGGGTGGCGGGACGAGCCGCCCCGGCCTCCCGCAACGACCCGCGCCATGACGAAGTGATCGCCGTGACGCTGACCAGCCCCTCCACCGCCCATGTGCGTGTGCGCGACGCCCTGCTGCCCAACCGCTTCGTCGATGACCTGCTGCTGGTGAAGTATGCCGACGGCTGGAAGATCGTCTGCAAGGCCTGGGCTTACGACCCGCTCGCCAGCGCGTAGGACGGACGAGAGGGGGCGGCGCCCCGTTCGATGCCGGCGTGATGCGGTGAGCCGCGTCGATCCCGCGCCAGGTCGAGGCGTTCGCAGGGCCGCCCCCAGGCCATCTTCAAGATTGAATCGCCGGCGGAGCTGATGCTCCCGCCGGCGCATCTGTTGTTGATCGGGTTGGGCGTGGCTCCCCTCACGCCCACGTGCGCTGTTGCAGACGGTCAAGGACAGGCTTCTGCCGCTGCAACAACACCCGACGGGCGATATCCCTGCGCATATGCTCGCGAGAGCTGCCTCCCCCGACTTGGGGCGCCCGCTCTCCAATGTTGGGTTGCTCGTCCGCTCGCTCAGGCCGAGCGCCGAGGGTGCCGAGCAAAGCCGTCACCCCGCAGATATTGAGCAATCCGCCAAGGCTACGCCCTGTCGCATCCGCATTCACGGCGGGTGCGACAGCCCGGACCATCCGTGCGCATTCGCGCATGGCCTCGAATTGCCGAGGGCAAGGTGCGAATCATGGGAACGGGATTTCAGCCGCCAGCGTCGGTGGATGGAGCAAAAGCCAGTGCCGACGCGGGGAATGAAATGGCGGAGACGGAGGGATTCGAACCCTCGAGACCCTTTTGGGGGTCTGCTCATTTAGCAAACGAGTGCCTTCAGCCTCTCGGCCACGTCTCCAGCGCTCCCCTCCTATGCCGGACCGCTGCGACCTTTGCAAGGCGTGCCGGCTACCGGCATGCGAGCTTCTCCCCGTCAAACGTGCGGGGCTGCACCGGAACGCTTGCGACTTGGGCGGCCCGAAGGGTGCAAGGGACGGGGACTCACACCATGGCGCGAATCTCGGCCGCCAATGCGTCGAATACCCCTCCCCAGTCTCCCGCTTGGGTCTGCCGGAACAGGCGCACGCTGGGAAAGAACACACTGCGTTCGCCGGAATATCCCCAGCGCCAGTCGGGCACAGCCCGCAAAGCCGCAAATGCAGGGAAGGCCCGCGCACCGCAGAGATGGATCAGCGCCGTGTCGCTTGAGACGACCAGATCGAGGTGGTGGAGCACGCCGACCGTATCGAGGAAAATACCGTCCGCGTTAAAGCCGTTGCCAAGCTGGAAGATCGAGTCGGCAAACGGTACCTGCCGAAGCTGCTCGGTGCCCTCTCCATGCTGGAGGCTCACCAGACGGACGCCCGGCAGTCTGGCCAGCGGCTCGAACGCCGCCAATGGAATGGAGCGACCCACGTCGACAGCGCGCGACGGGTTGCCCTGCCAGTTGATGCCGATCGTAAACGTCCCCTCCTCCCGCACCCATCTCCACTTCGCGATGCGATCGGCCGGTGCCGTGAGATAAGGCGCCGACGGCCATTTCGTGGGATCCGGCTGGAGCAGGAGCGGCAGACTGCCGGCTGGAATCCAGCGCACGCCCGGCTGCGTGGTGTCGATCTCCGAGAGGTTGCCCACCACGGTCACGCGCGCGTCGAGGTTCCGCATCAGCGGCACCAGCCCGGGACGCGTCAGCAGCACCGTGCGGATGCCGCCGTCGGCCAGCAACCGCACCAGCCGGCCGAAAAGCAGCTCATCTCCGATGCCCTGTTCGCCGACAACCACCAGCAATTCCGGCCTCTCCTGCCCGTCCCACCGGATGAAATCCAGCGGCCGGTAGGGCGGCGGCAGAAGGTGCTCGCGCGATTCGTAGGCGGCCCATCCCCGCTCCCAGCGCCCCCGCGCGAGTTCGTCGGCCGCGGTCATGAACCGGCCGTTGGGCTCCTGCGGATCCACTTCAAGGGCTGCGTCCAGGGCCGGACGGATCTCCTCCGTCCGGCCGAGATCGGCGAACAGCCGGGCGCGCGTCACATGAGCCGGCGCAAGGCGGGGATCGATGGCGATGGCGCGCTCCACATCGGCCAGCGCACCGGCGAAATCGCCTTCCGCCCGGAGCACCTCGGCCCGGTGCTCGCGGAAAAGAGCCGCCTCGGGCGATTGCGCGAGCGCGAGGTCGCACTGCGCGAGGGCGGCGGGAAACTCCTCCAGATGCCGCAGCACGAAAACGAGCACTTCGCGCGCCTTCATGTCCTTGGGGTCTCGCTCCAAGGCCGCGAGAAAGCAGTCGCGCGCCTCGCGCAGCTGCCCGCTGGCCATGAGGCTCCGGCCCTTGATGACATAGCCCTCCCCTGCCCTCGGGGCGAGCCGGATCGCCTGCGTCGCGGCATTGGCCGCCTCGCTCTGGCGATCGAGCGCAAAGAGCGTCGACGCCTTGTCCGTCCAGAATCGCGCCTCGCCCGGACGCTGGGAGATGAGGATGTCGAGATCCTTCAGCGCGGCCTCCGCCCGGCCGAGCCGCTGCAAGGCAACCGAGCGGTTGGCCCGTGCCTCGACCGATTTTGCGTCGATCTCCAGAACCCGGTCATAGCGGGCCACCGCCTCTTCGAGGCGATCGAGCCGCGCCAGTGTGTTGGCCGCGAGATAGTGGGCCTCCGAGAGGCCCGGATCGAGTTCAGCCGATTTCTCGAACGCGCCGAGGGCGCGGTCCCACTTCTCCTCGGCCTGGTAGACCGCGCCCATGATGAGCTGGGCGTGCGGATTGGACTTGTGGCCGTCCCGCGCCTTGCGCGCGACCGCATGGGCTTCCTTGGACCGGCCGGACTGGAGAAGCGCCAGCGTGAGCAGGCGCGCGACCTCGAAGGAATTCGGCGCGTCGCGCAGGATCGCACGGTAGATGGGGATCGCCTGATCGAGGCGCCCCTCCCGATGCAACGCCCCAGCGCGCGCGAGGTCGGCCCGGAAATCCTTCTGCATCGCGCCCCCCAATGGCGTGTGTGGTACGTCCGCGAGGTCGCGCGATCCGGGCAGCCCTCAGGTGCGGGCGCGCTGGCCGAACAGGATGCTCTGGGCTTCCTTGTCCTTCGAGAGGTCGTGCTTGGCGCGCTCCTCCTGGTTCACCGCAAGGCCCCGCTGCACCGCGGGCCGGGCGAGCACGCGCTCCAGCCACGCCTTGAGGTGGGGAAATTCCTCGATGTGCTGGCCCTGCCGCTCCCACAGCTTGGCCCATCCGATGCAGGCGATGTCGGCGATGGAATAGTCGCCGGCGAGATACTCCCGGTCCTTCAGGCGCGTGTTCATGACGCCGTAGAGCCGGTGCACCTCGTTGGTATATCGCTCGACCGCGTAGGGAATCTTTTCCGGCGCGTAGATGCGGAAATGGTGCGCCTGCCCGGCCATGGGGCCGAGGCCGCCCATCTGCCAGAACAGCCACTGCTCCACCTCGACCCGCTTGCGCTCGTCGGAGGGGTAGAACTGCCCGGTCTTGCGGCCGAGATACTGGAGAATGGCACCCGACTCGAACACCGAGATGGGCGCGCCGCCGGGGCCGTCGGGATCGACGATGGCGGGCATCTTGTTGTTCGGGGAGATGGCGAGGAAGTCGGGCTGGAACTGGTCGCCCTTGCCGATGTTCACGAGCTTCACCGTGTAGGGAAGCCCGCACTCCTCAAGCATGATGCTGATTTTGTAGCCGTTAGGCGTCGGCCAGTAATAAAGCTCGATCGGCGAAGACTCGACTGCGGCCATCATGCCCTCCCTGCGGCCTGTGCCGCCGCTTCGGTAAGACGTAGACACCCCCCGGTGTCGGGGCAAGGGGGGACCCCCGAAGGCGCCCGCCTCCTAGGCCAGAACGATCTTGAAGCCCTCGTGGGAGTTCGAAAAGCCGAGCCGGCGGTAGAATCGGTGCGCGTCGGTGCGCAGCTTGCTGGAAGTGAGCGCGAGCGTCGCCGCGCCTTCCGCAGCCGCCTTCTCGATGGCGAAGCGCACCATGGCCTCGCCGATGCGCCGGCCGCGCAGGCTTTCGTCCACCTGCACCGCCTCGATAAGCGCCCGCTTTGCTCCCCGCCCCGGCAGGCTGGTCACGAACATCAGCTGGAACGTACCCACGACACGCCCGTCCAGTTCTGCCGCGTAAAGGCGCGCCCGCGGATCGTCCGCGATGGCGGCAAAGGCGGCGCGATAGTGATCCAGCGCCTCCGGCGCGGTTGTGTCGCCGTGGCCGCCCAGCGTGTCGGAGGCGAACAGCGCCACCAGCGCGGGAAGGTCCTCGGTGCGGGCCTCGCGGATCTGGAGGCCGCCGGGCGCGGGCGTCACCGGCACAGCGGATCGTCCGGCGGGAGAATGGTCATCTGCCAGTCGCTCCAGCGGTGGGGATTCATCCACGGGGACCACCATTTCACCGATACTTCGATGGTATTTTGGTCCGCCGGCGGCAGGAGCAGCTTGGGCAGGCCGTTGAAGATGCCGGTGACGCGGGCGCAGCCGGTGGTGGGGCGGGACGGCGGCCGGTACTGGTTCTCGCGCACGATGACGACCCGCGCGCCCGGAATGGCTGCCCTGAGCCGGCCGGCGGACGTGCGGTCGTCGGCCACGAGGGTCGGCGCGTCGCCGAGCTTGTTCGCGATCGCCACCTGGAGCTTGTAGAGCGGCTCGGCCGCGATGCAGCGCCCGCACAGCCGGGGGTCGGGCCACAGGGGCACCACCATCCGCGAGATCATGATGCCGCCGCTGACCACCGCCAGCAGGGTGAGATAGATCCACACCCTTGGACGCCAGCCGCCGAGCCGTTCCAGCTCGGCGAACAGATAGACCGGCAGCAGCAGCAGGAAGACGTGGAAATAGCGGTCGCGCAGGCTCGCGGTGCCCATGGCCAGCGTCGAAGCGAAAGTGACGACGATGCCGATGACGATGATGGACCGCAGCACGCGCCGTGCCGCGCCCCGCTCGGGGGCGTCGGGCGTGGCCCCATCGCCGCGATTGTAGGGCAGGAACACCAGCGCGACGACCAGCACCAAAGGCAGCACATAGCCGAACAGGGCGCCGACCATGGTGGAGACCACCGCGTCCCATCCCGCGCCGGTGATGCCGATGGTCTGGGCCGTGGCCTCGGCCACGTTCTGGCCGTAGTGCCAGAGCGCGAAGCCGTAGATGCCGAGGGGCACCGCCGCCACCACGAACGTGACGAGAAGGCGGGGGTCGAGAATCACCTTCCGGTACGTCGGCTCCAGCAGGCAGGCCACTAGCAGCACGCCGATGAAGGCCACGAAGCCGAACTTGCCGAGCGTGCCGGCGGCGATCCACAGGCCGAGCCCGGCATAAAGGCCAAGGCTGCGATGGCGGCTCAAAGCCATCACCGTGAGGAAGGCGCCGGCGATGGCGACGATCATCACGTTGGAATGGGTCAGGATGCGATGGCTGTGATAGCCGAGCACCCAGATGAACGAGAGCGAGAAGGTGGCGAGCGCCTGCAGACGCGGGTCGGCGATCATCCGCCGCGCCACCCGGTAGACCAGCATGGCGCAGGCGAACAGCAGCGTGTAGCGCAGCACCGCGAAGGACAGGGTGCCGACGCCGAACACGCGCTGCAGGGCCCACAGGAGCCAGTCGAACAGCGGCGGGTTACGCGGGACATACGACAGCTGCAGCGACTGCACCATGTAGCTCTCGATGGCGTCGTCCGCGTTCACCGCGATCTCGAACACCACCGCGATCACCGCATGCAGCACCATCCAGAGGCCGACAATGAAGGCGACGCCTTCGGGCCGGGCCCAGAAGGGAACGGCCCCCTGCGCGCCAGCCGCTGCGGGCGCGGACGCATCCCTGTCGAGATAGGTGTCGGTCACGGGGCACTCCTCATCAGCGCCTCTATACCGGCGTGCCGCCTGCTGCGCCACCGCGTGGGGCGCGGGGCTGCGGCGGCCAGCGATGCCGGAACGGCCGGGGAAAACTAGAGGGTTTCGAGCACGATGAAGCGCTCGCGCCCGCCGGCGGCCAGCGCCGCGTCGGAGACCTCATGCACCAGCATTTCATCGACGCGGGCGCCGCTCGGGCCGGCGCGGCACGCCGCGAGCATGGCCTCGACCACGTCCGGGGGACCTGCGAAAACCGCCTCCACGGCACCGGACCGGCGGTTGCGCGCGAAGCCGAGGAGGCCGCGCCCCGCCGCCTCCCGCGCGCACCAGGCGCGATAGCCGACACCTTGCACCCGCCCGCGCAGCATCACATGGACATAGCGCATGGGCGCCTATTCCGTGCAGGCGCCGGGCGGGTTCAGCGCCTCGAACGAGGCCATGGCGCCGACCAGGGCGAAGCGGCCATAGTCGATCTTGAGGCTGCCGACGACGCCATTGTCATAGAGCGAGAAGCTCATGACATAAGCGGGCGTGCGGTCCACGCCGCCCTCGTCGAAATAGCTGATGGTGACGGGATAGAAGGTGCGCCCGGCGAGCGTCGCCTTGGCCGGCGCCGCGAGGCGGGTCTCGTCGGTGCTGGGACGGCCGATGACAGCCAGCGTGTCGAACACCTTCTGCGGGTCGGTCGCGCCGTCATAGACCTTGGCCTGATAGACGCTTTCCCCGGCCGCGGCCGCGGCCAGCACCTTCTTCACGTGCTCGGTGGGCATCAGGATGTCGCCCTTCAGAGTGAAGGTGGCCGACTCGGGCTTGGTGACGACGACTCTCAGCGCCGGCGGCTCCTGCCGCTCCACATTGGCCTCAAGCTCCAGCCCGTCGTCGTCGCCGCCCTGGGTGGTCGCCAGGAAACGATAGGTCTTGCCGGTGCCGTCCTCCCAGGCCTTGGAGGTGACGGTCTGCCGCAGCGGCTCGCCACCGGTGGAGGCGGCGCTCTGCTGGCTGGTGACGGTGGTGTAGCCGGCGCAGGCGTCGCCGGTGATCTCGTAGCGAATCTCGCCGTTCATCTCCTCGAGCTGGCCCGAGGGCTTGGAGCCGTCGAGGGAGAGGCGGTAGGTCGCCTTGTGCGGCAGCAGGTTCACCGCGCCGGCGGGCAGCGCGGAGAAGCACCACAGGCCGGCCATCGTCGCCGCGGCGAGGCGCAAATGCTTGGTCATGTCTCAACTCCTTCCGGGCGTCCGGCGCGGACAACGCATGCGTGCCGCCCGCGTGTCGCGTTGCTTGCGCCGGCGCGGCTCTTCGGCGAAGAGGATGGCTTAATTGCGCGCTGCATATGGCAGGAGGCCATCATGACTTCATCCGTCGAAAAGAAGCTCGCCGAACTCGGAATCACTTTGCCGAGCCCCAAGCCGCCCATCGCCAATTATGTGCCGGCGGTGCGCACCGGCAACCTGCTGTTCATTTCCGGGCAGGTGTCCATCGACGGTGAAGGCAAGATCGCCACCGGCAAGCTCGGTGCCGGCGTCAGCATCGAAGCCGGCCAGGCTGCCGCGAAGCTCTGCGCCATCAACATCCTCGCCCAGGTGAAGGCGGCCATCGGCGACCTCGACAAGGTGGTGCGGATCGTGAAGCTCGTCGGCTTCGTCAATGCCACGGGCGACTTCACCGACCACCCCAAGGTCGTCAACGGCTGCTCGGACTTCTTCGTCGAGGCGCTCGGCGACAAGGGCCGCCATGCCCGCTCGGCCGTGGGCGTCTCGGGCCTGCCCTTCGACGCCTCGGTGGAAGTCGAAGCCATCGTCGAGATCGCCTGAGCGGAGAGACCCATGGGAGACCTGAGCTGGATCACCGCCCGCCCGGTCGCCCATCGCGGCCTGCACGACAAGGCGCGCGGCATCATCGAGAACGCCCTGTCGGCCGCCGAGGCGGCGGCCGACGCGGGCTATCCCATCGAGCTGGACATTCAGATCAGCGCCGATGGCGAGGCCGTGGTGTTCCACGACTTCACCCTCGATCGCCTCACGGCGGCCAAGGGCGCGGTCTCGGCGCTCAGCGCTGCGGAACTGGGGCGCACGGCGCTGGCGGGCACGCCGGACACGATTCCCACGCTCGCCACCTTCCTCGCCCGCGTCGGCGGGCGGGTGCCGCTCTTCATCGAGATCAAGAGCGCGTTTTCCGGCGACACGCGGCTCGTGGCGCGGGCGGTGGAGGTGCTCAAGGGCTATGGCGGCAAGGTCGCGCTGATCTCCTTCGACCCGCAGATGCTGGCCGAGGCGAAGGCCCAGGCGCCGCACATTCCGCGCGGCATCATCGCCCAGGCCCGCTATGACGGCGCCCACTGGCCGGGCATGACGCCCGAGCGCGCGCGGATGCTGGCGGACATGGATCACCATGCCTCCAGCGGCTACGATTTCATCACCTATCACTTCACCGATCTGGAGCATCCGGCGCTGATCGCGGCGCGCGCGCGCGGCGTGCCCGTGACCGCCTGGACGGTTCGCAGCCCGAATGAGGCCGCCCGCGCGCTGGCCGGGGCCGACCAGATCGTCTTCGAGGGCTTCACGCCGCAGGGATAGGGGCGTAAATCTGCGGCGTCCTGTCGCGGTGGTCAGGCTCTGCCGCAATGCACACTTAAGCTCGATGCCCGACGCCCACATCCGCATCCTGCCCAACCTGTCCGAGATCAAGGCGGCCGAATGGGACGCCTGCGCGGCGGGTGGGGCGGCCCGCCCCGAACCGTTTGTGAGCCACGCTTTCCTCTCCGCCTTGGAGGAATCCGGCTGCGCCGCCGCGCGCACCGGCTGGCTGCCGCAGCACCTCGTGCTCGACGGGCCGGACGGCAAGGCCGCAGCAGTCTGCCCCGCCTATCTGAAGTCCCATTCGCGCGGGGAATATGTCTTCGATCAGGGCTGGGCCGACGCCTATATGCGGGCGGGTGGAGAATATTACCCCAAGGTGCAGGTGGCGGTGCCCTTCACCCCCGTCACCGGCCGGCGCCTCCTTCTGAAGGATCCCGACGATCCGGTGGGCCGGCTGGCGCTGGGCGCCGGCATCAAGCAGCTGGTGCGGCTGCGCGGCGCGTCCTCGGCCCATGTGACCTTTTCCACCGAGGAGGAATGGGAGGAGCTCGCATCCCTCGGCTTCCTCAAGCGCACCGACCGGCAGTTTCACTGGACCAATTCGGGCTACGCCACCTACGACGATTTCCTCGCCGAACTCGCCTCGCGCAAGCGCAAGGCGCTGAAGAAGGAGCGGCGGGAGGCCATCGCGGATGGCATCTCCATCGAGTGGCTCACCGGCAAGACCCTGACGGAAGAGGCCTTCGACGCCTTCTTCATGTTCTATCTCGACACCGGCGGCCGCAAATGGGGCACGCCCTATCTCAACCGCCAGTTCTTCCAGCGCGCCGCCGAGCGGATGGCCGACCAGATCCTGCTGGTGATGGCGCGGCGGGACGGGCGCTACATCGCCGGCGCCCTGAATTTCATTGGCGCCGAAACGCTCTATGGCCGCTACTGGGGCGCGGTGGAGCACCACCCCTTCCTGCATTTCGAGGTCTGCTACCATCAGGCCATCGACTATGCGATCGCCACCGGCCTCAAGGTGGTGGAGGCCGGCGCACAGGGCGAGCACAAGCTGGCGCGGGGCTATCTGCCCAAGGCCACCTATTCCGCTCACTACATCGTGCACCAGGGCCTCGCGGGGGCCGTCGCGCAGTATCTGGAGCGCGAGCGCACCCATGTGGAGGAGGATTCGGCCGTACTGACCGAGCTCGGCCCCTTCCGGCGGTGCGTGGAGGAGGAGCAGGACTGAAGGCCCAAGGCGGCCTCACGCTTCCGTTCCCCCTCTTCGCCACGCGACATCATCCGCCCGGTTGCCCGGCTCACGGGCGGGTCGCTATAGTCCCCCCGCCAATTTGGGGACAGGCGATGACGTATTGCTGTGGGGTTCTGGTCCGGGACGGTCTGGTGCTGATCGCCGACACGCGGACCAATGCGGGCCTCGACAACATTTCCACCTTCCGCAAGCTCCACATCTTCGAGGAGCCGGGCCATCACGTGCTGGGCCTTGCCACGGCTGGCAACCTGTCCGTCTCCCAGTCCGTCGTCAGCATGCTGCACGAGGGCGTGGAGGATCACGAAGTCGGGGAGCGCAGGCAGCTGCGCGACTGCCGGACCATGTTCCAGGCCGCCCAGCTCGTGGGCACCGCCATCCGCCAGGTCCACAAGGTCAACGGCGCCTTCATGGAGCAGTCGAACGTCAGCTTCGACGTGTCCTTCCTGCTCGGCGGCCAGATCGCCGGCGACAGCCTGCGGCTCTACATGGTCTATTCCGCCGGCAATTTCATCGAATGCACGCAGGACACGCCCTTCCTGCAGATCGGCGAGCACAAATACGGCAAGCCGGTGCTGGACCGCGCGGTGAACTACGACATGGAGATTTCCGAGGCGCTGAAATCGAGCCTCATCTCCATGGATTCCACCATGCGCTCCAACCTCGGGGTGGGCCTGCCCATCGACGTGATGGTGGTGACGCCGGATTCGCTCCGCTCCGAGCTGATCTATCGCATCGAGCCCGGCGAGCCCTATTTCCACGATCTGCGCGAGCGCTGGTCGGCCGCGCTGCGCTCGGCCCACGCCTCTATCCCCAAGCCCCCCTACCTCAAGAACGGCCGCCCGCGGGTGGTCAACGAGGCCTGAGGCAAGCTCAGGCCGAATGAAAAAGGGCGCCCCAGCGGGCGCCCTCTTCATTTCGGCGGCCTCGGAGGCCGTAGATCAGGCCGCCTTGGGGGCGAGCTTGGCGGTGACGATCTTGTCCGGATCCTTCACGGGCTCGCCGCGCTTGATCTGGTCGATGTTCTCCATGCCTTCGATCACCTCGCCCCACACCGTGTACTGGCGGTCGAGGAAGCGGGCGTCGGTGAAGCAGATGAAGAACTGGCTGTCGCCGGAATCGGGGTTCTGCGCGCGGGCCATGGAGCAGGTGCCGCGGACGTGGGGCTGGGCGTTGAACTCCGCCTTCAGCTTCTTGCCCGAGCCGCCCATGCCGGTGCCGGTCGGATCGCCGGTCTGGGCCATGAAGCCCTCGATCACGCGGTGGAACGGCACGCCGTTGTAGAAGCCCTGGGAGACCAGCTCCTTGATGCGGGCGACATGGCCGGGGGCGAGGTCGGGGCGGAACGCAATGGTCACCGGGCCCTTGGTGGTTTCGAGGATCAGGACTTCATCGCTCATCAATCTCTTCCTTCACAGGCGGCGCACCGGGCGCCGGTCGGGGGAATCGTTTCCGCCGGCTGAGCCGATCGGAGGGGGTGTCTTCTGGCCGGTGCTCACTTGGCGTCGGCGGCGACCTGCATCTTCACGATCTTGTCGGGGTTGGACACCGAACCGCTGGAGCCGGAGCCCTTCTTGATCTTGTCCACGAACTCCATGCCCGACACCACCTGGCCCACCACGGTGTACTGGCCGTTCAGGCTGGGGGTCTCGTCGAACATGATGAAGAACTGGGAATTGGCGCTGTTGGGCGAGGACGCGCGCGCCATGCCCACCACGCCGCGCTTGAACGGTACGTTGGAGAATTCCGCCGGCAGGTTCGGATACTTCGAGCCGCCGGTGCCGTTGCCATACTGGCCGTCGCCGGTCTGGGCCATGAAGCCGTCGATGACGCGGTGGAACGGCACGTTGTTGTAATAGCCCTCGCGGGTCAGGAGCTTGAGCCGCTCCACGTGCTGCGGGGCAAGATCGGGGCGCAGGGCAATGACGACGCGGCCATAGGGCGTGTCGAGATAGAGCGTGTTCTGCGGGTCCGGCTTGGTCTGGGCCGCCGCCGGCAGCGCGAAGGCCAGCACGACGAACGCTGCGGCGAGGAAACGGCCGAGAAGGCGCGTCATATGGGTCACTCCCGGAAAGCCCCGGCCTCGGGGCGGTTTGGCCGCATGGACGCGGCGGCGAATGAGGGCGCTATCGCTTGAACTTGGCATCGAGCCGCGCCAGCACCTGCGGCGGCACGAAGGCGGAGACGTCCCCGCCCATGGACGCGATCTGCCGCACGAGAGTGGCGGTGATGGGGCGCACGCGGGGCGAGGCGGGCAGGAACACCGTCTGGATGCCCGGCGCCAAGGTGCCGTTCATGCCGGCCATCTGCATCTCGTAGTCGAGATCCGTGCCGTCGCGCAGGCCGCGGATGAGCAGCGTGGCGCCGAGCTGTTGGGCGGTGGTGATGATGAGATTGTCGAAGGTGACGGCCTCGAGCGTCGCATTCTCTTCCGCCGCCACCGGCCCGCACACCTCGCGCAGCATGGCGAGCCGCTCTTCGGCGGCGAACAGCGGCGCCTTGCCGGGATGGATGCCCACCGCGAGCACCAGCCGGTCGGCAAGGCGGCAGGCGGAGCGCACCACGTCCAGATGGCCGTTGGTGAGCGGATCGAAGGAGCCGCCATAGATGGCGGTGCGCAGGGTATGTTCGCTCATGCGGCCTGTCTTCAGCCTGTTCTGATCCCGCAAGGCCTAGCCTTGCGGGCGCCGGGACGCAATGGGGGGCTGGAAAGCCCCCTCCCCGCTCAGACCTCGAACGAGCTGCCGCTCTCCGGAACCACCACCTTCACGGGGTGGCCCTTCAGCGCCTCGACGAAGGCGGAGGCATCGGGCACCAGGATGGGGAAAGTGCCGTAGTGGATCGGCACCACGATCTCCACGCCCGGCAGGAAGCGCTTCACCGCCAGCGCGGCGACCTCCGGCCCCATGGTGAAGCGGTCGCCGATGGGGATGAACACCACCTTCGGCGCGTGGATCTCGCACAGCAGCGCCATGTCGGAAAAGATGTCCGTGTCCGCCATGTGCCACACGGTCGGCTCGCCCGGCGCCTTGATGATGAGGCCGGTGGGATTGCCGAGATATTCGGACGGCGCCGCGGGGCCGCCCGAGGAGTGGTCAGCGCGCACCATGGTCACGCTGAAGCCGCCGAGGTCCAGCTTGCCGCCGGTGTTCATCATCTGCGGCGCATTGCCGGCGCCCTTGGCCGAGAGGTAGGCGCACAGCTCGGGATTGGCCACCACCGGCAGGGTCCGGCTGGCGTCGGCGGCATCCTCCACCAGCGAGAGCGTGTCGCCGATATGGTCGCCGTGGCCGTGGGTGAGCAGGATGTGCGTCACCCCGCGCGAGGCGTCCTCCACGGTGGAGCGGAAGCTGGGATTGCCGGTGAAGAAGGGATCGATGAGGACGGCCTTGTCGGCGAAATCAAGCCGGAAGGCGGCGTGGCCGTACCAGGTGATCTTCATGGGATTGCCTCTGGTGGCTTCATGCGTGCGCGGGGTGGTCCGGCATGGCGCCGGCGCGCGAGGAAGGGTTCGGGGCGCGGAGTATCCCGGAAGCCCCGCGAACGCGCAATCTCCTCAGCCGATGGTGGACAGCGAGGGGAAGGTCTCGATCAGCCAGTAGCTCGCATGGGCGATCCATCCGGACATGAAGGCGATGCCGGTGAGCACCAGCAGCGCGCCCATGGCCTTCTCCACCATCGGGAGCATCTTGCGCATATGGACCAAGCCGCGCAGGAACGGCCGCACGGCGAACGCCGCCGCGAGGAAGGGCACGCCCAGCCCCAGGGAGTAGATGGCCAAAAGGCCCGCCCCCTTTGAGACGGTAGCCTCCGACCCCGCCACGGCGAGGATGGCGCCCAGCACCGGACCGAGGCACGGCGTCCAGCCGAAGGCGAAGGCGAGGCCCATCACGAAGGCGCCCCACAGCCCCGTCGGCGCATGCACATGCGCCCGCGCCGTGCGGTGCAGCAGGTGGATGCGGAACACGCCGAGGAAATTGAGCCCCATGATGATGATGGCGATGCCGGCGATGATGGACAGCACATCGAGATGGGCGCGCAGAAGGTCGCCGATGGCCGAAGCCCCCGCCCCCAGCGCCACGAACACCACGCTGAAGCCCGCGACGAACAGCGCCGCGCCGACCAGCGCCCGCCGCTCCACCTCCTTCACCGGCTCCGCGCCGGCGAGGTCTTCCAGCGTGCTGCCGCCGAGAAAGCACAGGTAGGGCGGCACCAGAGGCAGGACGCAGGGGGAAACGAAGCTCGCAAGGCCGGCGAGGAAGGCGGCAGGCAGGGTCACGTCGGCCATTCTTGGGTCGCGGCTCTCTTCTGGTGGACAGGAACGCCCCTCTTCTTGCCCCTATTGAAGCCCCAGGCCGGCCGGGGCAAGCCACACATCGCCGCGCTCGCCGGCTTGTGAGCGGCGGCCTGCGCGGTTCGCGCGCGCTCCCGGCCCTTGCGGGCGCCGCAATTCGGGGACATCTCAAGGGAATGAGCGACGAGCGCACTTCCCCCCGGCGTCCGCAGGTGTTCCGCCTTGACGAGGCGAACATCACCCTGGCCCCGCCCGAGATGGCGGAGGTGGAAGCCGCCCTGCCCGTTCCTGTGCCGGTGCAGCCGAAGCGCGGCTGGGGCCTGTCCCTTGCCGGGCTGTTCTGGTCGGCCCTCGGCGGCGTCCTGAGCCTTGCCGCCTATGTGGGGCTGAGCAAGCTGGTCGAAGACCTTTATGCCCGCGCCCCGTGGCTCGGCTGGGTGGGCATCGGCGTCACCGCCCTCCTGCTCATCGCCGCCGTGCTGATCGTGGCGCGCGAGGTGGCGGGGCTCTCGCGGCTGGCCCGCCTCGACGACATCCGCGACCGCGCCGAGCGGGCCCTGGCCGAGGACGACCGGCCACTCGCCGAGGGCGTTGTGAAGGACGTGCTCAAGCTCTCGTCCCACGCCCCCACCCTCGCCCGTGCCCGCATGGATCTGGAAGGGCATCTCTCCGGCATCATCGACGGCGCCGATCTCGTGCGCCTCGCCGAGCGCACGCTGCTCCCGTCGCTGGATTCGCAGGCGCGACAGATGGTGTCGGACGCCGCCCGCAACGTTTCCGTCGTCACCGCCGTATCGCCCCGCGCGGTGGTGGACCTCGCCTTCGTGCTCTACAGCGCCGTGACGCTGATGCGTCGCCTCGCCTATCTCTATGGCGGGCGGCCGGGCACGCTCGGCACCTTCCGCCTCGTGCGCCATGTGCTCGGGCACCTTGCCGTCACCGGCGGCATGGCGGCGGGCGACACGCTGGTGCAGCAGCTCGTCGGTCAGGGCCTTGCCGCGCGCCTCTCCGCCCGGCTGGGCGAGGGCGTGGTCAACGGCCTCCTCACCGCCCGGCTCGGCCTTGCCGCCATCGCCGTGACACGGCCGCTGCCCTTCACCGCCTTGCCCGCCCCGCGCCTCGCGGACGTGGCCACGGGGCTGATGCGCAAGGCGGAGGAAGAGGAAGCGGTCGTCTCACGCCGGCAATAGGTGTCGCGGCAGCGCCTCGGGCGTGTAGGTGACGGGCCGGTTGCGCCAGATCATCTCGGCGGTGGGCCACACCACGAACGCCCCCAGCGCACCCAGGAACAGGGCGAAGGCCCATTCCTGCTGCAGGATGGCGAAGCCGAAGACCGCAAGAAGGCCGGCGAGCGCGGCAAGGCCGGCCGCAACCATCATCCAGAAGCGCAGCGGGGCATATCCGCCGCGGCAGCGGGGCGTCGCGGCCGAGGCGGCCAGCGCCCGGTGCAGGGCCCGGACGAACGCCGCATAATCCTCCCGCTGGTCGCGCACGCCGGTGAGGGAGATGCGCGAGGCGGAGCCCGCCTTCAGACGCGTGCCATCGCGCCCGGCGATCTCCATCTCGAAGCTCGGCGCGGCGAACTTGGCCGGCAGGAAGCGCAATTGCACCGAGGTGATGTCCGCCAGTCTGAGCCGGCCCTCGCGCGGGCCGATGCTCCAGAGCAGCGCCTCCGGCACCAGTTCCAGCCGCACGCCCGCGCCGCCGAGGCGGGGCAGATGCGCATAGACGATCGATCCCGCGGGATAAGTGGCCGTCACGTCAGCTCCCGCATGGCGGTGTCGATGCCGTGCACGGTGAGGGGGAACATGCGCCCTTCGAGGATGTGGCGCACGAGGCGGATGGATTCCGTATAGCCCCAATGCGGCTCCGGGACAGGGTTCAGCCACACGGCCTTGGGATAGGTGGTGAGCAGGCGTTCCAGCCACAGTTTCCCCGGCTCGGCATTGTTGTGCTCCACCGAGCCGTTGGCGAACGTGATCTCGTAGGGGCTCATGGAGGCATCGCCCACGAAGATCAGCTTGTAGTCGTGGCCGTAGGTGTGCAGCACGTCGAACAGGGGGATGCGCTCGGACGCCCGCCGGGCATTGGATTTCCACACGCTCTCATAGACGCAGTTGTGGAAATAAAAGTGCTCCAGGTGCTTGAACTCCATGCGCGCGGCGGAGAACAGCTCCTCCACCTGCTCCACATGCCAGTCCATGGAGCCGCCCACGTCCAGGAACAGCAGCACCTTCACCGCATTGCGCCGCTCCGGCCGCAGTTTCACGTCGAGATAGCCCTGGCGGGCGGTCTCGCGGATGGTGCAGTCGAGGTCCAGTTCGTCGGGGGCGCCGATGCGGGCAAACTTGCGCAGGCGGCGCAGGGCCACCTTGATGTTGCGGGTGCCGAGTTCGACCCCGTCGTCGAGATCCTTGAACTCGCGCTTGTCCCACACCTTCACCGCGCGGAAGTTGCGGTTGCCGTCCTGCCCGATGCGCACGCCCTCGGGATTGTAGCCATAGGCGCCGAAGGGCGAGGTGCCGGCGGTACCGATCCACTTGGAGCCGCCCTGATGGCGCCCCTTCTGCTCCTCAAGCCGCTTCTTGAGCGTCTCCATGAGTTTGTCGAGGCCGCCCATGGCCTCGATCTGCGCCTTCTCCTCGTCGGTGAGGTGCTTCTCGGCGAGCTTGCGCAGCCACTCCTCGGGGATGGACTGCCCCTCTTCGCCCAACGCCTGCTCAAGCCCCTTGAAGCAGCGGCCGAAGACCTGGTCGAAACGGTCGAGGTGGCGCTCGTCCTTCACGAGGCTCGCGCGGGCGAGGTAATAGAAGGCGTCCACCTGCCGGCCGGCCACGTCGCGGTCCATGGCCTCCATGAGGGTGAGATATTCCCGCATCGAGACCGGCACGCCCGCCGCCTTGAGCGCCTCGAAGAAGGCAATGAACATCGCGCCCTGACCCTTCCAACGCGGTATGTCGCGGAGCCGTTTCGCCCACCGGGAACGGATCATAGCGCGCCCGCGCGCCGCCACGCAAAATCGCCGGCCGAGCGCCTCCCGCCAAGTGACACCGCCAAAAATCACACTGAAAAAGAAAATGCCCCGGCACCGGCCGGGGCATTTTCTTGTCTGGAGAGGTCCCGCCGCCTTGGTGGCGGCGGAAATCCTCAGTTCAGGCCGTAAAGGTTGTTGTTGGTGCTGGACATGCTTTCCACGGTCAGCGCGCCGAGGAGCACGAGGTTCAGCAACTTGGTGAGTTCCACCGAACCGGCGTTGCCGATGTAAAGCACGTCCTTGTCCCGCATGGGCACCTTGGTGGATAGCAGGTAGCCCGTCGGCTCGCGGAAGTTCACCTGATAGATGGTGGCGATCCGCTTCTCGGGGAGGTTCGAGACATCCACGCCCATCCGCTCCAGCGTGGTGCGGTTCTCGATGCGGAACAGGAAGGCCGACTGCGGGTCCGCCTGCGCGTCCACGAGGCCCGACGCCTTGGCCACCGCCTCGCTGAGGCTGATGGCGTCGTTGTCGAAGTTGAACTGCCCCTGCTTGCCGGTCGCGCCGAAGGCCAGGAAGGTCCGCGGGCGGCTGAAGATATAGATGGTGTCTTCGGGCTGCAGATAGACGTTGTTTGCGGGCTCGCGCACCAGCCGGTTGAAGCTGATGGTCGCCTCGCGGCCGCCGCGCTGCAGCGTCACGAACAGGTCGTAGCCCTTGCTGGAGGTGGCGCCGCCCCGGCTCACGGCGTCAAGCACGCGCTCACCCGTGGGGGTGAGGGGGAAGCGCACCGGCGCGCTCACTTCGCCGATGACCGTCACCGAATTGGAGCGCTGGGACTTCACCGAGACCACCGCCTGGGGCTCGATGGCGCGATTGCGCAGGCGATCGACGATTTCCTTCTCCACCTGCGCGGGCTGCATGCCGGCCGCCCTCACCTGCCCAGCATAGGGCACGGAGATGTTGCCGTTGACGTCCACCGTCTGGGTGGGGATGTCGACGAAGTTACCGGCGCGCGAGGCCGCCTCGGCAGGGATGAAGAGGCCGCCCGAGGAGGCTTCGAAGATCGACACGCCGATGATGTCGCCGACGCCGATCTTGATGTCCGGCACCGGACGGCGATCGTTGCGGAACGTGCCGATCAGGCCCTGAGAGTCCATCGTCGAGAGTACGCTGACCACCTGGGCGGTCAGCGGCACGAGCTTGTAGCTCAGGCCGTCCGTGTCCTGCGTCGAAGGATTGGTCACCTCGACCGAATAGGGCCCGGATGCGGGAAGGAGATTGCAGCCGGCCAATGCGACGGACACGGCGACCGATACGGCCATCCCCGTCACGCGACGGAACCGTCCAAGCCAATTTTCGGTGGCAAAAAGCACTGCCAGAACCCCCGTGGGATGCGTGCTTCTACCTAACACGAGGGGGCAGGAGAGCATATTGCAGGGCAGCACGGAAATGGCTCAACGACGCCGTTTCCACCGCCTCTGTGGCTCATCGGCCACATGAAAAACCGTACTTGGGTAGGGCTGGATCGAGGGGAAAAGGTTAATGCTGCCAATGGACTGCTAGTCTCGCTTTTTGCAAGCGGCGACGCAGCCGCGACTCAACACGCACGCACGCTTGCAATGCAGCGCCACCGTCGCGCTCAGGTTGCGATGAGGAAGCGGTCCGCGCCCTCGAGCACCAGGCAGGTCAGATGGCCGGTGGCATAGGCGCCGGTGTCGATGTTGATCCGGTTGCTCAGAACTTCCGGGTCCTTCATGGGCGTGTGCCCGTGAACGATGCAGTGGCCGAACCAGTCCGGATGATCCAAGAACTCCCGCCGGATCCACATCATGTCCTCGCGGCTCTGCTCTTCCAGCGGGATGCCCGGGCGCAGGCCGGCGTGGACGAACGCGTAGTCCCCGCAGACGAAATAGCTGGTGAGCTGGCGCAGGAACGAGATGTGCTCGGCGGGCACGGCGGCGCGCCACTCGTTCCAGAGCCGGGCCTCGTCCGCACCGGCGGCGGGACGCACATAGGAGAAGACGGTCTCAAGCCCGCCCATGCGCAGCCAGCGCGAGAAGGACTCCTGCGACAGCAGGGATTCGAGCATCACCGCTTCATGGTTGCCGGAGATGCAGATGGCCTTGTGGTCCTTCTGCCGCCGCATCAAGGCATCCAGCACGCCGGACGACTGCGCGCCACGGTCCACATAGTCGCCGAGATAGACCTCGACGCAGTCCGGGCCGGGGTGAGCGGCCATGTCCTCGTCGATGGCGGCCTGGAGCGCGGTGAGCAGGTCGAGACGGCCGTGGACATCGCCGACGGCATAGATGCGCATATGGTCCGGGACGAGCGGAATGGCCGGGTCGCGATAGTGTTCTGTCACGGTGCTGTTCGGGCGGATCTTCAGCATCGTCATGTCCGCAACATCCCTGCTGGTGTCAATGCCCCCGCACGAACCACTGGCAAGCCCCTAATATAACGCACAAGTTCGATTCTGGCGATCTTTTAGTTGCAGCGCAACAACAACAAGACACACAGACGTGAAGCCGTGCAATAATTTACCGCAGTGCGGTAGCGGGGGAGAGAATGACGTTCGAGCTTGCGGCACTGGCGGTCCTTTTCGAGGCCCTGCTGGGGTATCCGGCCGGACTCGTGCGGCGGATCGGCCATCCCGTGATCTGGATCGGCCGCCTCATCCTTGCACTGGATCACCGGCTCAACCGCCCGGGATTCGCCCCCGGCCGGCGGCGCCTGATGGGTGTCGTTACGGTAGCGCTGGTGCTCGCGGCGGCCGCCCTGCCGGCCCTCGCGCTGGAGGTGGCTCTGCGTCCCCTCCCCTTCGGGCTGCTCATCCTTGGGCTGGCAGGGTCCAGCCTCATCGCGCAGCGCTCCCTGCACTGGCATGTGGCGCGGGTTGCCGACGCACTGGAGACCGGCAGCCTCGATGCCGCGCGCGACGCCGTCGGCCATATCGTGGGCCGCGATCCGCAGACGCTGGACGCCTCGGGCGTCGCCCGCGCCGCCATCGAGAGCCTTGCGGAGAATTTCTCCGACGGCGTGGTGGCCCCGACCCTCTGGCTGAGCGTGGCAGGCCTTCCGGGCGGCGCGGCCTACAAGGCGCTCAACACGGCCGACAGCATGATCGGGCATCTCACCGAGCGTCATGCGGCCTTCGGCTGGGCGGCGGCGCGGGCCGACGACTACGTGAACCTGCCGGCCTCGCGCCTTGCGGGAATGCTCATCGTCGTCGGCGCGGCACTGACGCCCGGCGCCCATCCCCGCCATTCCTATCGGGCCATGCTGCGCGACGCCCCGCGCCACCGCTCCCCCAACGCCGGCTGGCCGGAGGCGGCCATGGCCGGAGCCCTCGGGCTGCAACTGAACGGCCCGAAGGTCTATGCCGGCGTGCTCACGCAGGACGCTTACATGGGCGATGGCCGGCGCGAGGCGACCGCGCAGGACGTGCGCATGGCGCTCAAGGTCTACCGTCGCGCGGATGCCCTGATGATCCTGCTGGTGCTGGCCGGCGCGGGCGTCACCCTGCTGGTTTGAGGGCTCACCGCGCCAGCGCCAGCAGACGGTCGAGGTCGAGATGGGCGGCGAGATGGGCCGCCAGCGCATCCAGCGTCGCCTCCACGCCGTCCTCATAGGCGATGCCGCCACCCGCCCCGCCCAGCCGGCCGAGCACGGCGGCGCGGAAGGCATCGGAGGCGAACAGGCCATGCACATACGTGCCGGCAACGCGGCCCGAGGCGGAGCGCGCGCCCTCCGGCCGCCCATCCGCGAGATGGCCGAACGGCCGCTCGCAATCGGCGCAGTGGGTTGCGCCCATGTGCATCTCATAGCCGTGGAAGGGTGCGCCCTCGGCGGTGCCGCGCACCTCCTCCAGCCGCTTCTCGCCGGTCAGCACCGTATGGACGTCGAGCAGGCCGAGGCCGCGGGCGATCCTGGCCTCGCCCTCCACGCCCTCGGGATCGGCGATGGTCTGCCCCAGCATCTGGTAGCCGCCGCACAGACCCATGACTGCCCCGCCGCGCCGGGCGAAGGCGAGGATATCGTGGTGGAGGCCCCCGGCCTTCAACGCCGTGAGGTCGGCGATGGTGGCCTTGGAGCCGATCAGCAACACCAGATCGGTATCGAGCGGCAGGCTCTCATGTGGGCGGACGCGGCGCACCTCGACGCCCGGCTCGGCATCGAGCGGATCGAGATCATCGAAATTGGAGACGTGGGGCAGGATCGGCACGGCGATGCGCAGCCGTGCCCCGGCCTTGGGCGGCGGCGGCGCGGACAGGGCAAGGGCATCCTCCGCCGGAAGGCGGGCCGCATCGGGAAAGTGCGGCACGAGGCCGAGGGCCTCCCAGCCGGTGAGACGCGCGATCAGATCCATGCCGGAGGCAAACAGCGCCGGGTCTCCCCGGAAGCGGTTGACGATGAAGCCGCGGATCATGGCCGCATCGGCCGGATCGATCACCGCCTTTGTCCCGGCGAGGCTGGCGATCACGCCCCCCCGGTCGATGTCGCCGATGAGCACCACCGGCACGTCCGCCGCCCGAGCGAAGCCCATGTTGGCGATGTCGGCGGCGCGCAGATTGACCTCGGAGGCGCTGCCCGCCCCTTCCACCAGCACGAGGTCGGCCTCGCCCTTCAGCCGGGCAAAGCTGTCCAGCACGGCCGGCATGAGCGTCGGCTTGAGGGACTGGTAGGCGGCGGCCTTGGCCGTGCCGTGGACCTGCCCCTGCACCACCACCTGCGCGCCGGTCTCGCCCTGCGGCTTCAGCAGCACCGGGTTCATATGCACGCTCGCGCGCACCTGCGCGGCCCGCGCCTGAAGCGCCTGCGCCCGGCCAATCTCCCCGCCGTCCGCCGTCACGGCGGCATTGTTGGACATGTTCTGCGGCTTGAATGGCCGCACCTTGAGACCGCGCAGCGTGAAAGCGCGGGCGAGGCCGGCGACGATGAGGGACTTGCCCACATCCGAGCCGGTGCCCTGAAACATGAGGGCGCGGGCCATCAGAACTCGATGCCCGCCTGCGCCTTCACCCCGGCGGCGAAATGGTGCTTCACCAGCCCCATCTCCGTCACGAGATCGGCGGCGGCGAGAAGCTCGGGCTTTGCATTACGTCCGGTGACGACCACATGCAGGCCGGGGCGCCGCGCCGCGAGGGTGGCCACCACCTCGGCGAGGTCGAGATAGTCGTAGCGCAGGGCGATGTTCAATTCGTCGAGGATGAGGAGGGAGATGGTCTCGTCCGCCATCAGCTCGCGCGCCTTGCCGAAGGCGCGGGCCGCGGCGGCCTTGTCGCGGGCGAGGTCCTGCGTCTCCCAGGTGAAGCCCTCGCCCATGGTGTGCCAGCTCACGCGATCACCGAAGGCCTGAAAGGCGTCCTGCTCACCCGTCTGCCACGCCCCCTTGATGAACTGGACCACGCCGACCCGTCCGCCACGCCCCAGCATCCGCAACGCAAGGCCGAAGGCCGCCGTGCTCTTGCCCTTGCCGGGGCCGGTATGGACGACGAGCAGGCCCTTCTCGATGGTCTTTTCGGCCACCTCCTTGTCCTGCACCGCCTTGCGCTTTTCCATCTTGGCGCGGTGGCGGGCGGCGGCCTCGTCTTCGGCGGGAGAGGGGGGGACGGGATCGCTCACGGCGTCACTTCCTTCACGGTCAGGGGCAGGCCCGCCACCACCAGCACCACCTTGCGGGCGCGGACGGCGAGGCGTTGGTTGAGGAGGCCCGCGGCGTCGCGGAAGCGGCGGGCCAGCGCATTGTCGGGGACAATGCCGAAGCCGACCTCGTTGGCGACGCAGATGGTCGGCCCCGGCCGGGCGGCAAGGGCGGCGTCCAGCACCGCCGCCTCGGCGTCGAGGTCGTGGTCGGCGAGGAGATGGTTGGTGAGCCAGAGGGTGAGGCAATCCACCAGCACCGGCCGATGCGGCGGAAGCGCGCCAAGCGCGGCGGCGAGATCGAACGGCGCCTCCACCGTCTCCCACCCCTCGCCCCTTCGGCCGCGATGCTGCGCGACGCGCGCCTCCATCTCAGGGTCAGACTGGCCGCCATAGCCGAGCTGGGCCGTGGCGACATAGGTCCAGGGGCCGGCATGGCGCACGGTCTCGCCTTCCGCGAACCGGCTCTTGCCGGAGCGCGCACCGCCGAGGACGAGAACGAGATCGCAGGCCGACGCAGCCCCCGCCATCAGGCGCGCACCATGGCCGGCACGCCGAGGCACCGGTGTGAGGCGCGGCTTGCGCGGCCGGCCCGGCACAGTCTCATCACGTCTCCTCCCCGCCACCGCCGGCGAAACAGCCGCGACTATAGGCATGGGTTCCCCGCCCGCAAACCGACGCCACGGTGAATGCCAGGCGCGGGGATACCTCCGCAAACACCACCGCCGCGCCGCTCCCATCCCGATCGGCCGAACGGGGCAGGGAAAGCTTCGCGACCCCGTCTGGCGGGCCGGGCGCACTCGAAGCCACTTTAAGAGAACGATATTTTCATATAAATCAGTTATTTATGGTTAATGTTTAACGTTAACTTGCACGGCTGGGCGCAAGAGGCGTCACACGAAACGTATATTTTACTATGAAAATCAATAAGTTAACCAGTAAACCTGATAGTATACGGTTTTAAAATACCACTTAACACATTACATTAATACATCCATTTATTCCGGTATCATATTGAAAAATAATGATTTTTTGATTAAAGGAAAATATTCCTGCACATGCCGACAGGCCGCCCAGTGCCAGGAGAGACGTGCCCTCCCCTCCCGCACTCCGTTTTTCCGTGATGTCTGCTGGTGTTGGCTCGGCAAGGGCGCTCCAGCCCCTGCCCTTCCTCTCGAGGCGTTGACTGGCAACGCTGCAAGCGCTTACATCTGGGAGCGACCGCTTGTATTCGCGGGCCGATGCGATGTTACGGGCAAAACGGCGCTGCCGCTGCCCATAGAGGTGCCTTTATACCAATATTCAGGTGTCAGACTTTGTGAAACGGGCGCCCGTCCCAGCACCGGAGCGGCTGAGCCGCCCCGCCCCTCACCCTACGGTGTTGCGCGGCTTCAGATGGCGGTTCACATAGGCCGAAACGCCGTCTTCCAGCGAGGTAAACGGCCGGGTGAAGCCGGCTGCGCGGAGCTTGGAGACGTCGGCCTGGGTGAAATACTGGTAGGCCTTCTGCAGGCTCTCCGGCATGTCCACGTAGGTGATGTTCGGCTCTTTGCCGAGCGCGGTGAACACCGCTGTCGCGAGATCCGCGAAGGAGCGCGCCTCCCCGGTGCCCACATTGAAGATGCCGGACACGTCCGGGCTCTCCAGCAGCCAGCGCACCACTTCCACGCAGTCGCCCACATAGACGAAGTCGCGCAACTGCCCACCGTCGGTGTAGCGCGGGTCGTGGGACTTGAAGAGCGTCACGCTCTCCCCCGCCTCGGCGTTCGGATAGATCTTGTGCACCACCGAGCGCATGTCGCCCTTGTGGGCCTCACCGGGGCCATAGACGTTGAAGAAGCGAAGGCCGGCAAACTGGGGCGGCCGGGGCCGCCCTTCGGCGATGTCAGCCATGATGCGGCGATCCACGAACAGCTTGGACCAGCCATAGGGATTGAGCGGCGCGAGCGCGGCGAGATCGGCCCCCGCCTCGGAATCGCGAAAGCCGAGGGTGCCGTCGCCATAGGTCGCGGCCGAGGAGGCGAAGATCAGGCCCAGCGACTTGCGCGCGCACAGGTCCCAGAGGTCGAGCGTCGCGCGGATGTTGCGGGCGACGATCTTGTCGGCGTCGCGTTCGGTGGTGGCGGAAATGGCGCCCATATGGACCACCGCGGCCAGCCGCCCGCCTTCCTTCTCCACGAAGTCGTTGATCGTCTCGGGACGGATGACATCATGGAGCGGGATGTCGGAAATGTTGCGCCATTTGGGGCCGTCTTCCAGCCAGTCGGCCACGACCACGCGATAGCCGTCCTCCGCCGCCGCGCGGGCGATGTTGGAGCCGATGAAGCCCGCGCCGCCGGTGACGAGCAGAAGGTCACGACTCAACGCCACCGATCGGGTCATAGCGGGCATCCCATCCGTTCCACCGGGCGCAGGATGTGCCACACACGCCGACACCTTGTCCATCTCGACCGTGGCCGAAACGCCTGTATCAGGCTGCCGGGCCCAGCCTGCCGAGCGCCTGCCAGACCTCGGCGGCGGAGATGTCGGCGAGGCAGGGCGGCCCCTCGATGGTCTCGGGCGCGATGCGGCAGCGGGCCTTCTCGCAGGGCGCGCAATCGCGCCGCGCCTTCAGTTCCGTGACGCAGGGGCCGAACAGTCCGGTCAGCACCGGGTTGGTGGGTCCATAGAGACCGACGGTCGGCACCCCGTAGGCCGCGGCAAGATGGCCGAGGCCGGTGTCGACCGTCACGACGCCCGCCGCTCCGGCGATCTCAGGGGCGATCCCCTCCAGCCCCTGGGGCGGCAGCAGGCGCACATTGTCCTGTCCGGCAGCGATGGCCTCGGCGCGGGCACGCTCTTCAGCGCCGTGGGCGAAGAGGCGCACCGCCACCCCCGCCTTACCCGCCAACGCCGCCAAGGCGCGCCAGCCGTCGAGGGTCCAGGTCTTGGTCGGCCACGTGGTGCCGTGCAGGAAGACGAGATAGGGCACGCCGCCGGGGGCGGGCCGCAGCCCCGTGTCGGCGGGCAGATCGTCGAGCCCATAGCCGAGCGCCGCCGCGAACAGCTTCCGAAGACGCACCGCCATGTGCTCCACCTCGGGCACATGATGGCGCGTGCCATAGAGCAGGCTCGCCAGCCCTTCGCGCGCGCTCACCCGGTCGAAGCCGTGTCGCGGGCCACGGGCGAGCGCGGCCACGGCGGCGCTCTTCATCAGCCCCTGCCCGTCGATGACAAGATCGTACGGCTCGGCCGCCAGCGCCGCCCTCACCCGCATTGCCTCCCCATTGGAAACCGCGGCGAGCGGACGACGCGACAGGCGGCGGAGCGGAACGGTGATGGTGCGGCGGACGGCGGGATGGAGCCGGGCGACCGGCGCGAAAGCCTCCTCCACCGCCCAGTCCACCGTCAGCCCGGGCACGCAGGCGGCGGCGTCCGTCAGCGCGGGGAAGGTGTGGACCACATCCCCCAGCGACGACAGCTTCACCAGCAGCAGCTTCATCGGCGCATTTGCTCGGCCGCGGCCAGCACGTCCTCTGCGGCGATGCCTTCAAGGCACGCCAGCGTCTTGAGCGGGCATTCCCGCTTGTGGCAGGGCCGGCACGGCAAATCGCGGGAGACCACCCGGGCGAAGGGCGAGGCCGGGGGCGTCATCTTCTCGGACGACGCGCCGTAGATCACCACCAGCCTGCGGTCGAAGGCGCCGGCGATGTGCATCAGCCCGGAATCGTTGGAAATCACCACGTCCGCCCCCGCGAGGATGGCGGCGGCCTCGATGAGGGTGGTGCGGCCGACGAGATTGTCCACCGGCACGCCGGCCGTCTCCTCGATGGCGCGCGCGGCTTCGGCATCCTTGGGCGAGCCGAGGATGCGGATGCGATAGCCGTCCTTCACCGCCAATGCGGCAAGCGCAGCGAACTTCGCCGCCGGCCAGCGTTTGGCGGGCCCGTACTCGGCACCGGGGCAGAGCACCATCACCGGCGCGTCGCCGGCGAGAGGATACTTGGCGGCGGCAACATCCACGGCCCCGTCGGGCAGCATCAGGCGCGGGCGCGGGGCGCGGGCGATGGAGCCCGGCGGCAGGCCAAGGGCGACGAAGCGGTCCAGCGTGCGGGCGGTCTTGCGGTCGGGGTCGGGGCGCGCGTCGGTGAGAAGGGCGCTGCGCAGCTCCGCGCGATAGCCGACACGCTCGGGAATCTCGGCGGCGAGCGGAACGATGGCGGCCTTGAACGCCCGCGGCAGGATGATGGCCTTGCCGTAGCCTTCGCCGCGCAAGGCGCGTCCCGCCTTCCAGCGGGCGAGCAGGCCGAGTTCGCCATGGCCCAGCCCCAGCGGGATGGTGCGGCGAACGCCGGGGATCATGCGGGCGACGGGAAGGGAGGCGGGCGGCGCCATCACATCGATGGGCCGGCCGGGCTCGCGCAGGCGCAGCACGTCCACAAGGCTCGCCGCCATAACCATGTCACCGACCCACGAGGGGCCGATCAGCAGGAGCGGCGAGACTGAACCAAGGGCACGCATGCGATAACTCGCGGGGTGGAACGCCCCGCGTCATGACAAGGCGGACCCGCCGCGTCAAGCACGCTGGCCCGGACGCGGCGGTCGTTGAGGGGAGCGAAAGCTCAGGCGGTCGGACGGATCTTCTCGACCGAAGACTTGATCGGCTCGGACGAGTCCGCGGCGACCTTCTGCGCGAGGGCGGACAGATCCTTGGCCTGGCCGGTCAGCGTCTCGAACTGCTTGCGGACGTGGCCGGTGGAGAGTTCCACGGCCTCGGCGAGCGTCTTGGCCGTCAGGAGCGAATTGAAATAGTCGAACGCCGAGTTCACGTTCGATTGAACCGCCTCGAGCACCTTGGCATTGTACTGGGCCACGCCCTTGGAGGCGGTGGTGGCGCTTTCCTCGAGGGCGGAATTCACCTGCTCGGCGGCGGCCTTCAGCTTGCCGTAGTTCTCGCGGTAGGCGGCGAGACCCTTTTCCGCGATTTCGCGCACCGCCGGCGGCACTTCGACGGCCGGAACGGCATGAGTCGAGAACGCCTTTTTCGCCGCCTCGATCTGATCCTGATAAGCCTTGATGAAGGTGTCGTTCATGTCATCCTCGGAAACGGGGCATGGCGATCCGTGCCGAGGCGCATTGCTGCAGTGCCACCAGAATGAAACGCGACGCGCAGCGCCGTGCAACGCTTGCATTCCGGACATTCTAGGTGAGCTGTGTTTACCCCGACGATAGGGTTATACAGCAGTAAACGTGCAGCGCAAAATGAAATTCTGCGCTGCACAAGTCAAGCTTTCGCGCGCACCGGGGGTACGCGCGGACCGGTAGAGTAATCCCGTCAGCCCTTCTGATTGGGATCGGTGGCCTTGGCCGCAGCCGCCTGGGCTTCGCGCACCGCGGTCTCGCCCACCGTCTTCAGGTCCTGGGCGACGGCCTGGGCGCTCTGGGCGGCGGACGCGGCGAGGGCCTTCAGCCGCTCGGCGAGGGTGCGGGCGTGCTCGTCCATGGTGCGCACGGCGTTTTCGCCGAGAGCCTTGGCGTCGTCGCCGAAGGCCTTGGCCTGCTCGGAAACGGTCTTCAGCTGGTTCGTGAGGAACTCGGCCTGCAGGCTCATCATCTCCTGCGGGCTCTTGGCCGCGACAAGCTTGTGCAGGAAGTCGAAGCTCGCCTCGACATTGGCTTCCATCAGCCCGATGGCCTTCTGGCGGAAGTCCTTGATGTTGGAGCGAACCTCCTCGATATGGCCTTCGCTCTCGCCGACCGTCTCACGCGCATTCTGGAACAGCGTCTCGAACGCCTGGCGAGCCTGCGCCACATTCTTCTCGGCAATGGCACGCATTTCAGGGGGCAGCTCCAGCTCCGGACCGAACTTCGTCGTCATGGCCGTCTCTCCTCCGGTGTCGGGCGGCGCAAGCCACCGCACAGCGACCGATCTTAATCTACGGTAGTGCCGCTTCGCCAATATGAATGGCAGGCGCGCGGCGAAGTTGCACTGACGTTAATCAATGGCGGCGAGAATATGAGCCGGCGGGGTGGTCCCGCCTTTGTTCCCTCATCCTCCGCAAGGTGCGATCCTGCAAACGATGACGCAGCACCACGGCAGCCCGGACGACCCGTCTCTCCTCTCCGGGGAGAGCGTGGAGGCCATCGCGTCCGCTCTTCCAGGCGCGGAGGCGGTGCTGGCGCCCCTCGCGCGGCAGGAATTCGTCTCCTTCCTTCTTGATCTCGGCACCGGGCGCATGCTGGCGGCGACGTCGGCGGCCGCCCGGCTCGCGATCGCGCCCGGAGAACCGGCGCCCGAGCCAGTGATGACGGCGGCCACCCGCCTCGCCCGGCGCACCGCCGCCGGCTTCGGCGTGGCGCGGCTGCGCCTGCCCGGGGATCTCTCGCCCCGCACCCTGCGCTTTGCCGCCCTCGCTTTGCCCTCCGGCCCCGCCATCCTGTTCGCGGACCCGGCCGCATTCGCGCCCGCCCCGCCCTCGCCTGCGCTCCCCGCGGCGGCCCCGGCCGTGCCGGCGGCGCTGCGCCCGCTTCTGGCCCAGCCGCTGCGCGTGACCTGGGAGAGCGATGCGGATGGCCGCCTGCGCGCGCTGTCCCCCCTGTTCGCGGCGGCGCTCGGCAGCCGCTCGGGCACCTTCATCGGCGCGAGCTTCGCGGAGCTGGAGCGCGACGGACACCTGACCGACGCCGACGCGCTCATCGACGCCATGGCCTCGGGCGAAAGCTTCACCGAGCGCACGGCGACGGTGCCGCCGGTGGGCGTCGAATCTCCGCTCGACCTCAGCCTCGGCGGCGCGCCGCTGTTCGATGCGGAGCGCCGGCTCAAGGGGGTGCGCGGCTTCGGCATCGTTTCGGCGGCGGAGACGCCTCTTCCCCTGCCGCCGAAAGCCCCGCAGGCAAGTGCACCGGCCCCTCAGCCCCCGGTCGCCTTCGGCCGCAACGTGGTACCACTCCGGCAGGGCAGCCTGTCGCCGCAGGAAAGCTCCGCCTTCCGCGAGATCGCCCGGACCCTGGCCGCGGCCATCGAGGACTGGCCGAGAATTCCGCCGGACACCCATTCGCCCGACCAAATGGACGCCGCATACGCCGAGCCCGAGCCCCCGCCCGCCTCCGGCGACGAGGCGGAATTGCTGGACAAGCTTCCGGTGAGCCTGCTGGTGCAGCAGGAGGGAGAGCTAGTGCACGCCAACCGGGCCTTTCTCGCCCTGACCGGCTGGAGCGGACTGGATGCGTTGGCGGAGGCCGGCGGGCTTGAGCGGGTCCTCTCCCGCGAATCCGGCGCCCTCCATGTGCTGACGCCCGACGGAGCCCGCCTGCCGGTGGAAGTGCGCCTCGTCGCCGCGCCGTTCCTCGGCCGGCCCGCGCTGATCCATGTCATCCGCGCCCTCGACACCACCGACGACGACCGCGAGGCCCGCGCGAGCGCCCGCCGCGCGGCGCTCGACATGGTGCCCTGGCCGGTCTTCCTGCTGGAGATGGACGGCACCATCCGCCTCGCCAATTTCGCGGCGGCCGAGCGGCTGGGCTTTCCCGCCCATGACCTTGCCGGCGAGCCCTTCACCATCGCCGTCGCCCCGACCGACCGCGCCGACGCCGTGGCCACCCTCGACCGCGTGCGGGACGACGGGGCCTCCGCGCAGGTCGCGCTCGCTCTGCGCAATCGCGAAGGCGACATGCTGCCGGGGTTGGCGGCCGTGACCCGCGCCGGCGCCGAGGACCAGATCCTGTGCGTCGTCATCGGTCCCGTGCCGCAGCAGCCCGAGCCGGCGCCGTTGGCGGTGCCCGTTGCGGTGCCCGAACCGGAACCGGCGGTGAATCTCCTTCCGCGCCTCGCCGGCCGCCTGCGCGCCGGGCTTGAAGGCCCCATGGCGATCCTGCGCGAAGCGCCCGCCGAGGCCCTGAGCGATCCGCTGCGGGGCGCCCTCAAGTCCCTCAACGCCGCCCTCGACGACCTCAACGCGCTCTCGCAGCCGACAGCACCGGCGGAAGCTGTCACCTGCGACGTGTCGGCGGCAGTGCGCGCCGCCGTGGCCGCGCTTCTTCCGGCCGCCCGGCGGCGGCGGCTGGCACTGCGCCTCGACGACGCCGGAGGGGTCACGGCCCTGGCCGCCGAAGCCCCGCTCGCGGAACTCGTGGCAATGCTGGTGGAAGAGGCCGTGGCGGCCACGCCGGCCGGCGGCGCGGTGGCCGTCTCGGTCTTCGCCGAGGACGAAGGTGATGGAGGACCGCGCGCCAAGGTGCAGCTGAGCGATGCCGGCGCGGGCCTTGACGCAACGGCGGCTGCGGCGGCCCTCGATCCGCTGTCCGGCCTCTCGCCGGACGACCGCTTCGCCGCGGACGGTCGCCCACTGCGTCTGACCCGCATGGCGGAAGCTGCGCGGGCGCTGGGCGGATCGCTTGAGATCGATCCGGTCGGGATGTCTCAGGCCGGTGAAGACCTGGGCCGGCGTCGCGGCATGATCGCGCGGCTCACCTTGCCCGCCTGAGCCTGCGAAGGTGTTCAACCACCAATGGGGTGGTATCCGCACAATGGAACTACTCCATTGTGCTGGCAAAAGCCTGTCTGAACGGCCCTCGACCCACCATGTCGCATATGTACGGAGTTGACGGGTCCGGCCGTCCTCTGCGAAAAATGCAATAGAAACAAGTTTTTAGAAGCCTTCCAAGTTAGCTTCGGGCCGTGCCATGATCGTTTGTTCATGCAACGTCTTTTCAGACCGGCAGGTGCTTGATGCGCTTGCGGGAACCCCATTGCGCTCCCCCAGCGAAGTTTATCGCTGCCTCGGCTGCTCGCCCCAGTGCGGACGCTGCGCCCGGACCATCCGCACGCTGATGGATCAGGTGCAGGCGCACGATTGCGGTGCCTGCGCGGACGAATGTCCCGTTGCGGGACTTACCGGAATGGTCGCCGCCGAATAAGCTTCCTAGAAGGGTGCCCGAACGCCCGGCGAACAACCGGCGGTGTGGTCGGGTACCTTGCCACCACATTAGAATTAGTCTAACGCTTAATCCAAACTAACTGTCCTTACGGCATCAGGAGCTGAGAATGAAGGGCGATCCGAAGGTTATTGAATACCTCAATCGGGGCCTGCGCTCTGAGCTGACCGCCATCAATCAGTACTGGCTCCATTACCGGATGCTCGACAATTGGGGCTACAAGGCGCTGGCCAAGAAGTGGCGCGCCGAGTCCATCGAGGAGATGGTGCACGCGGACAAGTTCACCGACCGCATCCTGTTCCTCGACGGCTTCCCGAACATGCAGGTGCTCGATCCCCTGCGAATCGGCCAGGACGTGAAGGAAATCCTCGACTGCGATCTCGCCGCCGAGCTCGATGCCCGCGCCCTCTACCAGGAAGCGGCCGCCTACTGCCAGACGGTGAAGGACTATCCGAGCCGCGACCTCTTCGAGGAGCTGATGGCGGACGAGGAAGGCCACATCGACTTCCTTGAGACCCAGCTCGATCTCGTATCCAAGCTCGGCCTCCAGCTCTACGCCCAGCACCACATCGGCGAGCTCGACGAGGACTGATCCTCCTCCGCCCGTCCGATATCAACGCAAAGCCCGGCTCTCACGCCGGGCTTTTTGCTTTGTGAGGCCCGATAGTCTGGAGAAAGTATAAACTGGCCCCACTGCGCGCAAAGCGTTTCGGAATTAGATGATTTCCAATGTTTCCGGGCTCACGTCCTTCTTCATTGACCCTTCGTAACGCGCCGGGCTAGCCAATTCTCCATCGTCTTGTCGTGCTCGCTCCGAGCCCGCGTGTGGGGATTTCAATGGGTCGCTTTCATCTCTTGCGCAGCCTTCTCGCCGGTGGCGCACTGCTTGTCGCGGCGCAGGGCGCCAGCGCGCAGCAGGTCGTCAACGTCTACACCACCCGCGAGCCCGGGCTGGCCGCTCCCCTGTTCGAGGCCTTCACCAAGGCCACGGGCATCGAGGTGAAGAGCGTCTTCATCAAGGACGGCCTCGCCGAGCGCGTGAAAGCGGAGGGCGCCAGCTCCCCCGCCGACGTGCTGATGACCGTGGACGTGGGCAATCTGCTCGACGTGGTGGATGCCGGCGTCACCCAGCCGGTGACCTCCCCTGCCCTCTCTGCCATTCCCGCGAACCTGCGCGATCCGGCCGGCAACTGGTATGCCCTCTCCCTGCGCGCCCGTCTCGTCTATGCGGCGAAGGACGAGGTGAAGCTCTCCGCCATCACCTATGAGGACCTCGCCGATCCCAAGTGGAAGGGCAAGGTCTGCATCCGCTCCGGCCAGCACCCCTACAATGTGGGGCTGGTGGCGGCCTACATCGTCCATCACGGTGAGGAGAAGGCCGAGGCGTGGCTGCGCGGCCTGAAGGCGAACCTTGCCCGCAAGCCCGCCGGCGGCGACCGCGAAGGCGCCCGCGACATCCTCGGCGGCATCTGCGATCTGGCGGTGGGCAATTCCTACTATGTGGGCCTGATGCGCTCGGGCAAGGGCGGCGCCGACCAGAAGAAGTGGGGCGACGGCATCAACGTGCTGCTTCCCACCTTCCAGGGCGGCGGCACCCATGTGAACGTCTCCGGCGCCGCCGTGGCCAAGAACGCGCCCCACAAGGACGCCGCGGTGAAGCTGCTGGAATTCGCCATCTCCCCGGAGATGCAGGCCATCTATGCCAAGCAGAACCTGGAATATCCGGTGATCGCCTCGGCCGAGGTCGATCCCATCATCGGCGCGCTGGGGCCGCTCAAGGTCGATCCCATCCCGCTGGTGGACATCGCCAAGAACCGCAAGCGCGCCAGCGAGCTCATCGACAAGGTCGGCTTCGACAACTGACGGGCGATGGCTGAGACCGCATTGACCGGCGAGCCGCGCGCGACGCGGCTCCGCCTTCCCCGCCACCTCTCCCCGCTCCTTCTGGCGTCGGGATTGGTGGCTCTTTTCGTTCTGCTGCCCCTCCTCGCCCTCGCCGGCATCGCCGCGCGCGGATCGGGAGACATGTGGCCCCACCTCATCGCCACCGTGCTGCCCGATGCGCTGGCCGAGACCGGCCTGCTGGTGCTCGGTGTCGGCGTGGTGACGCTGGTGGTGGCGGTGCCGTGCGCCTGGCTGGTGGCCACCTGCACCTTCCCCGGCCGCTCGGTGCTGGAATGGGCACTGCTGCTGCCGCTGGCCGTGCCGGGCTACATCGTCGCCTTCTCCTATCTCGACGTGCTGCACCCCCTCGGGCCGGTGCAGGAGGCGCTGCGCGCGATGCTCGGCATAACCAGCCCGCGCGGCCTGCGCCTGCCGGATGTGCGCTCCACCGGCGGTTGCATCTTCGTGCTGTCGGCGGTGCTCTACCCTTACGTCTACCTCTCGGCGCGGGCGAGCTTCGTGCTGCAGTCGGCGGCCGCGCTGGAAGTGGCGCGCACGCTGGGCGCCAGCCGCTGGCGCGCCTTCCTGCGCATCGGCCTCCCGCTGGCCCGCCCGGCCATCGTGGCGGGCCTGACCTTGGTGCTGCTGGAGGTGCTGGGCGATATCGGCGCCTCCGAATTCCTCGGCGTGCGCACCCTCACCGTCTCCATCTATTCCACCTGGGTGAACCGCTCGAACCTGCCCGGCGCGGCACAGATCGCCCTCGTCATGCTCGCCCTCGTGCTGGGGCTGATCCTGCTGGAGCGCTGGGCGCGGCGCGCCCGACGGTTCGTCGCCACCGGCTCGGCCCGGCCACAGGCGCCGCTGCGGCTGACCGGGCTTCAGGGCCTCGCCGCCGCCGCCTTCTGCGCCCTGCCGGTCATGCTCGGCTTCCTGGTGCCGTTGCTGCACCTCTCCATCTCGGCGGCGCGGCGGATGGCGGAGACCGGCTTTCCCACCCGCATCCTCGGAGAAGCCGCCACCACCGCCGCCCTCGCCGCCGGCACGGTGACCCTCGCCCTCGGCCTCGGCCTCGTGGTGGCGCTGGGGCAGCGGCTGACGCGCGCGCCGCTCGCCTCCGGCTTCGCGCGGGTGGCGAGCCTCGGCTATGCGGTACCGGGCACCGTGCTCGCCGTCGGCCTGCTCAGCCCCCTCGCCGGCTTCGACAACATGCTGGACGCCGCGATGAGGCAGGCCTTCGGCATCTCCACCGGCCTCCTCCTGTCGGGCTCGGGAGCCGCGCTGGTGGCGGCACTCGCCATCCGCTTCCTCGCCATCCCCGTCGGCGGCATCGAGGCGGGATTCGCCAAGCTCTCCCCGCATCTCGACATGGCCGCCCGCAGCCTCGGATCGTCGCAGCCGCGCACCGTGCGCCGGGTGCTGCTGCCGCTGCTGCGGCCGGCCCTCGCCACCGCCGCCCTTCTGGTGTTCGTCGATGCCATGAAGGAGCTGCCGGCCACCCTGCTGCTGCGTCCGCTCGGTTTCGAGACACTGGCCACCCACGTCTATGGGGAGGCGGCGCGCGGCACCTATGAGGATGGAGCGCTGGCGGCGCTGGTGATTCTCCTCGTCGGGCTGGGGCCGGTGATGCTGCTCGCCCGCATGTCCTCGTCCGCCCTAGGCGCTTCGGCGGACGGCACGCGCGGCAGCGCCTCGGCCCGCGACTGACCGGCGCGCCGGCCCACCCCGAAGCCCCCAGCCATCAAAGCGACACAGAGCCCGCTAAAGGTGCGGCCACGATCCAACGTGGCCTCAGGCGTCGCGCGCATCGCCCCGCCTGCTCCCTCGGAGACCTCTGTATCTTCATGCTGCGTGTCGGCCAGAACACCCGCCGGGCCGGGCTCATCGCTGCATCCGTGCTGGGCGCGGGGGCCGCGCTGCTGCTCGTCGCCATGGCGGTGCTGCCCCTGCTGGTGCCGGCCGCCGAGCTGCGGCGGGTGGCGGCGCAGGCGCTTGCCGGCTCGACGGGCCAGAAGGTGGAGATTCTCGGCGAGCCGACGATTCGCCTCTTCCCCTCGCCGCGCGTGGTGCTCGGCAAAGTCAGCTTCCCGCTCCCCGCCGGCCAGTCGCTCGATGCCGAGAACGTGGTCACGCGGCTCGACCTGCTCCAGCTCGTCGCCGGACGGGTGGCCGTGAACGACGTGATCGTCGAGCATCCGACCCTCGTCCTCACCGGCGAAGGCATGGCGCCCGCCCTGGGGATCGCGCCGGTGCTCGCCGCCACCGACCGGCCGGAGCTGCGCATCATCGACGGCACCATCGCCTGGCGCTCCAGCAGCGGCCTGACCCGCGAACTGGTGAGCGGCATCACGGCGAGCCTCGACCGGGTGCTTGACCGCGCCGGCATCGCCGTCGCCGTCCAGTTCGACTGGCGCGAGCAGCCGGTGAACGCGACGCTCTTCATCGACGACATCACCGCCTTCATGGCCGGCACGCCGGCGCCCATGCGCGTGACCGTGGCGACGGACGGCGCCAAGGCCCGCTTCCACGGCCGCGCCGCCCTCGGCAAGGCCCCCACCATGGACGGCGCGGTGACGGCGGACGCGGATTCGCTGCGTGACCTGTTCGACTGGGCCGGCATGGAAGCGCCCACGCGCAGCGGCTTCGGGTCCTTCTCCCTCGCCTCCCGCCTGAAGTTGGAGAAGGGCGAGGTGGCCCTGACCGAGGCGAGTGTCGATCTCGACGGCAACCGCGGCGATGGCGGCCTTCTGGTGAAGGTCTCCGGCCCACGCCCGCTCATCCAGGGCACGTTCGCCGCCGATCACATCACGTTCGCTCCCTACGGCGCCATGCGCCTGACGGGCGGCGAGCGGCAGGGCTGGGACCGGGGGGCGGTCGATCTCTCCGCCCTCGGCGCCTGCGACCTCGACCTCAGGCTTTCGGCGGCCCGGGTGGACGTGGGCGACACCGCGCTCTCCACCGTCGCCGCCAGTGCCGTTCTGACCGCCGGCCGGCTCGTGCTCGCCATCGGCGAAGCCCACGGCTGGGGCGGCGTGCTGCGCGCGTCCCTGACCCTCGCCCCCGCTCCGCCCGACGCGGCCGCCCCCCAGGCCCGCCGTTCTGCGGGCGCGGAGCTGCGGCTTGAGGCGGAAGCGAACGACGTGGAACTCGCCCGCGCCCTCGACGACATCGGCGGCTTTCGCCGCATCGACGGCACCGGGACACTCCAGCTCGACGTGACGGGGGCCGGGCGCAGCATCCAGGACATTGCCGCGAACCTTCAGGGCAGCGCGGCTCTCAGCGCGGCCAACGGCTATCTCAACGGTTTCGACGTGGCGCAGCTGCTGCAGCGCATCGAGCGGCGGCCCCTCTCCGCGGCCAGCGACTGGCGCGGCGGACGCACCGCCTTCACCGAACTCAACGGCCGCATCGCCATCAGCGACGGTGTGGGCACGGTGGAGGAGCTGGTCATGCGCGGGCCGCGCGCGCAGATCGACATGACCGGCTCGCTCTCCATCGCCCAGCGCGCGCTGGACCTCGCCGGCCACGCCGCGCTGCCGGCGACCAAGGGCGCGAAGACCGGCGCCATCGACCTGCCGTTCAGCGTCCGCGGCCCCTGGGACGAGCCGAGCATCATGGCCGACCCGCTCAGCCTCATCGAGCGCTCCGGCGCGGCGCTGCCGCTGCTGGAGGCGGTGAAGGCCCGTTCTGCCGCCCCCGCCGCCGAGCGGGCGATGGATGGCGGCGCAGCGGCGGCCCCGCAGCAGCCTCCGGCGAACTGACAACGCTCGCACCAGACAGAACGTAAGCGGAAACGAAAAAGGCCGGCGCGCTGGCACCGGCCTTAAATCCTGTTTGCCTGCGGCAGAGAAATCAGCCCTTGAGGCTGGCCTGCATGGCGGCGCCGAGGCCCTTGAACGAGAGCGGCAGGATGACCGGGCGGCGCGAACCGTCCTCGAACACGATCTCACCCTTGCCGGAGCTGGCCTTGAGCGCCGTGAGCTGATCCTGCGTCAGCTCGGTGGAGGCGACGCAATGCTGGCCGCAGCGCTTGAAGGTCAGCACCACATCCGCGACGCCGGGCACCTTCAAAGAGACGTTTGAGGGCAGCCACACGCCGGGCGGGGTGAGGACGATGAGGCGCACCGGCCCACTCTTCTCGGCCCGCACGGCGACGTGAGCGAGGATATGGGCGAGGTCGGGGGTCTGCAGGGTCTGCACCGCCTCGCAGCCGCGCTTGTCGTCCTTGCCCTTGCAGCGGACGGTCCAGTCGTCGTGTACCGAATGGGTCTCAGTGGGATCGGCAAGAGCAGCAGCAGGAGCAGCAGCAGGAGCAGCAGCAGGCGCAGCGGCCGGAGCCGGCGCGGCGGCCGTCTGGGCGGCGGCGGGAAGGGTGAAGGCCGAGGCGGCAAGGACAGCAGACAGGAGCGAGAGACGGAAGGAGGGGATGAGACCGGTAAGCGCCATCTTTTACGTCCTCTCAATCGCACCCGCGCCCCGCAGCGGTGCCTCGCCGGGACATACCGACACCGGCCCCGCGAGGCAACGCAAATCGCGGCGGGACACCCCCTGACACTCGGGAAGGCGGCGCCCAAAGCACCGTCCCGCAGGGACAGCCCGACGCGATAATGGTATCGAATTACAGCATGCCGCACGCCCCGGCGTCTGGGCGTTCACCCCCGCGCCCTGTCCTCGCGCCGTGCGGCCACTGCGGCCAGCACACGCTCTGGCGTCGCTGGAGCGTCGAGCTTCACGGGACCTGCGCCCGGCAGGCCGGCGATGGCGTCGCGGATGGCCAGCCACGCCGAGATGGCGAGCATCAGCGGCGGCTCGCCCACCGCCTTGGAGCGCAGCACCGTCTCTTCCGCGTTCGGCTTGTCGAGCAGGTGGACGTTGAGCACCGGCGGCACGTCGCGCGAGCCGGGGATCTTGTAGGTGGAGGGGCCGCGCGTGGCGAGGCGGCCGTTGGCGTCCCACTTCAGTTCCTCGCAGGTGAGCCAGCCCATGCCCTGCACGAAGGCGCCCTCGATCTGGCCGATGTCGATGGCCGGGTTCAGCGAGCGCCCGCAATCGCCCACGATCTCGGCCCTGAGCACCCGCACCGCGCCGGAGAGCGTATCCACCGCCACCTCGGCGGCGGCGGCGCCATAGGTGTAATAATAGAAGGGCCGCCCTTCCGACTTCGCCATGTCGAAGTGGATCTTCGGCGTCTTGTAGAAGCCGGTGGCAGAGAGCGGCACGCGCTGCTGCCACGCCATGTGCGCGGCCTCGCCGAAGGAGAGCCTGCGATTGCCCACGCTCACGCGTCCCTCGACGAACGCCACCTCTTCCGCTGGCACGTCGAAATGCGCCGCGACCACCTCGGCCATGCGGCCCCGAATCTCCTTCGCCGCGATCAGCGCCGCCATGCCGTTGAGGTCGGAGCCCGAAGAGGCCGCCGTGGGGGAGGTGTTGGGCACCTTCGCGGTGCTGGTGGCGGAGACGCGCACATGGTCGAGCGGAATGCCGAAGGCGTCCGCCACCACCTGCGCCACCTTCACGAACAGCCCCTGCCCCATCTCGGTGCCGCCATGGTTCAGATGGACCGAGCCGTCCGTATAGACATGCACCAGCGCGCCCGCCTGGTTCAGCGTCGTCAGGTTGAAGGAGACGCCGAACTTGATGGGCATGGTGGCGAGGCCCTTGCGGATCACCGGGCTCCGCGCGTTGAAGGCGTCGATTTCGGCGCGCCATGCGGCAAGGTTCGCCTTGGCATCGAGATGGGCCATGGCCTCCTCGATCAGGCTGTCCTCCACCTCCTGCCCATAGGGCGTGATGTTGCGCGGGGCATCGCCATAATGGTTGGCGGCCCGCACGGCCTCGATGGGCTTGCCGAGGTAGCGGGCGATCTCGTCCATCACCGCCTCGATGGCGAGCATCCCCTGTGGCGCGCCGAAGCCGCGGAAGGCGGTGTTGGAGACGGTGTTGGTCTTCACCAGCACGCCGCGGAAGCGCGTCGCCGGGATGAAATAGCAATTGTCCGCATGGCAGAGCGCGCGGGAGACCACGGCGGGCGAGAGGTCCGCCACATTGCCGCAATCGGCGGCGAATTCCATATCGAGCCCGGAGATGCGGCCTTCCGCATCGAAACCCGCCTCCCAGCGGACGCGGAAGGGATGGCGCTTGCCGGTGGCTTCCATGTCCACCTCGCGCGGCAGGCGCAGCTTCACCGGCTTGCCGGCGTGATGGGCGAGCAGGGCCGCGATGGCGGCGATGATGGTGGCCTGGCTCTCCTTGCCGCCGAACGCCCCACCCATACGCCGCACCTCCACCGTCACCGCAGCGAACGGCAGGCCCAGCACATGGGCGACGCCGTGCTGCGCCTCGGTCGGATGTTGCGTGGAGGAATAGACCTGCATGTCCCGCTCCTCGCCGGGAATGGCGATGGCGATCTGCCCTTCCAGATAGAAATGATCCTGCCCGCCGCATCGCACCTCGCCGGAGAGGCGCAAGGGCGCGCCGGCCAGTGCGGACGCCACATCGCCCCGCCCCACCTGCTGGTCCGGCGCGACGCGGGCGCCGGCCGCATAGGCCGCATCGAGATCGAGCAGCGCGGGCAGCGCCTCATATTCCACCCGCACCAGCGCCGCGGCGGCGCGGGCGGCATCGAGGGTCGGCGCGGCCACGGCGGCGACGGGATGGCCCACATAGTCCGCCTCGCCCGCCGCCAGCAGCGGCTCACCGGTGCGGATGGGCGCGATGTCGTTGACGCCGGGAATGTCGCCCGCCGCCACCGCCACCACGCCCGGCAGAGCGCGAGCAGCCGAGAGGTCGATGGAGACGATGCGCGCGCGGGCATGGGGGCTCAGCACCAGCGCCGCATGAAGGAGGCCGGGCGGCTCCGGCATGTCGTCGAGATAGATGGCGCGGCCGCTCACATGGGCGTTGGCGCTTTCGTGGCGGGCGGGGACATGGACGGCGCGAGTCATAGCGCCTCCAACTCGAGTGGCACGCCGGGGCGCGTGGTGGCGATGTGGAGGCGGCGCACCAGATTGGCGGCGGCGGTGAGGCGATAGGCGGCGCTGGCGCGGTGGTCGGAGAGGGGCGAGAAGTCGGCGGCGAGGGCCGCCTCGATGCCTTCGGGCAGCGCATCGGCCCATGGCGCGCCGGTGAGGAGCGTTTCCAGAGCGGAAGCACGCTTCGCTCGGTCAGCCATGCCGCCGAAGGCCGCCGCGAAAGACATCATCCGTCCACCGTCCACCCGCAGGCGAAAGGCGCCGAGCAAGGTGGAGATGTCCTGATCGAACCGGCGGGAGAGCTTCCAGGCAAAGAGCTGCTCGCCCTCCGCGAGGCGCGGCAGACGAAGCGCGGCGATCACCTCGTCCGGCGCGAGCGCGGTCTTCCGATAGCCGGTGAGGAAATCCGCGACGGTCATGCGCCGCATCCCGGAGGGTCCGGCCAACTCCACCTCAGCATCCAGCGCCAGCAGCACCGGCAGCGTGTCGCCCACCGGCGAGGCGGTGCCGAGGTTGCCGCCGAAAGTCCCCATGGTGCGGATCTGCCGCGAGCCGATGCGGCGGATGAGGGCGCCGAAGGCGGGAAACGCCGCCTCCACCGTCTCCAGCGCATCCGCATAGGTGACGGCGGCGCCGAGCACCAGCACTTCGCCCTCCCACCCGATCCGCTTCAGTTCGGCGACGCGGCGGGTGGAGAGGACGAGGGGGAAGCCCTGCCGCTTCTTTGCGGGGATGAGGCCGAGATCGGTGGCGCCGGCGATCAGCGTCGCGGCGGGATAGGCGGTACGCAGCGACACCAATTCCGAAAGGGTCTGCGGCACGAGATGCAGTTCGCCCTGTGCCGCGATGCGGGTGTTGGGGACCGACGGGACCGACACAGGCCCCGCTATCGGCGGCGCGGCGCAGAGCGCGCGGGCGGCATCGACGATGGGGCGATAGCCGGTGCAGCGGCAGAGATTGCCGGCCAGCGCCTCATGGATGTCGGCATCGTTCACCGGCGCATCGGCCGCCCGCCCCTTCGTCAGGGCGTAGAGCGACATGACGATGCCCGGCGTGCAGAATCCGCATTGGGTGCCGTCGCTTTCGGCCAGCACGGTCTGGACGGGATGGAGGCCGGACGGGCCGGCAAGCCCCTCCACCGTCTTCACCTCGGTGCCGTCGATCTGGGAGAGCAGCAGGATGCAGGAATTGGCGACCTGCCAGCGCATCGCCCCGCGTTCCTGCCGACCGAGGGCGATGGTGCAGGCGCCGCAATCGCCTTCCGCGCAGCCTTCCTTGGTGCCGGTGAGGCGGCGGCGGGTGCGCAGGAAGTCCAGCACCGTCATGGAGGGGGCGGCATCCGCCACCTCGATCCGCTCGCCGTTCAGGACGAAGGCGATGGCCACGCTTTCAGCCTCCCGCGCTCTGGGACGAGCGGAAGGCCCAGGCCACCATACGCCGCTCGAACACGGCGAAGATCGCGTACATGAGGATGCCCTGGATGGCGAGGGAGATCAGGCCGGCGAACACCAGCGGCATCTGGAAGTTCGAGCCCGCCTGCACCATGAGATGTCCCACCCCCGCATTGGCGCCGATGGTCTCGGACACCACCGCACCGACGAAGGCGAGCGTGATGCCCACCTTGAGCGCCCCGAAGAGATAGGGCCCGGTGCGGGGAATGCCAACCTTGCGCATGATGTCGAGCTTGGAGGCGCCGAGCGCGCGCAGCACGTCTTCCAGCTCCGGCTCCGTGGTGGCAAGGCCCGTGGCCACGTTCACCACGATGGGGAAGAAGGAGATGAGGAAGGCGGTGAGGATGGCCGGCACCTCGCCGATGCCGAACCACATGATGAGGATGGGCACCACCGCGACCTTGGGCACGGAATTGAAACCGATCATCACCGGATAGAGCCCGCGATAGATGGTGCGCGACCAGCCCACCACCACGCCCAGCGCGATGCCGAACACCACCGCGATGGCAAATCCCGCCATGGTGGTCCACAGGGTGACGAAGGAGTTCTTCAGCAACGGCCACCAGTATTTCACCATGGCGGCGAAAATCTCGGTGGGCGCCGGCAGGATGAAGGTATCGATCTTGAACAGCCGGCAGGCCGCCTCCCAGATCACGAACAATGCGACGGTGAAATAGACGGGGGCGAGGTTCTCAACGGAGAGCTTTTTCATCATCTCACGCCGCCTGCCGCACTTCGGCGATCTTGTTGCGCAGCTCGTGGACCAATCCGGTGAATTCGGCCCGGTAGCAGACATCGAGGTCGCGCGGCCGGGGGAACGGCACCTGCCGCGTCTCCACGATGCGGCCGGGGCGCGCGCTCATGACGTGGATGGTGTCGGCGAGGAAGGCCGCCTCGCGCAGGTCATGGGTGACGAGGATGACGGTGAAACCGAATTCCTGCCACAGGTCGCGCAGCACGCACCACAATTCCTCCCGCGTGAAGGCGTCCAGCGCGGCAAAGGGCTCGTCCAGCATCAGCAGCGCCGGCTGGTGGATGAGCGAGCGGCAGAGCGAGGCGCGCTGCTGCATGCCGCCGGACATCTCCCAGGGAAAACGGTCGGCGAAGGCGCCGAGGCCCACCACGTTGAGCAACGCCATGGCCTTGTCCTGAAACGCGGCCTTGTCGCGGGAGAAGCGGCGGCGATAGGGCTCGACGATCTCCAGCGGCAGCATCACGTTCTGCAGCACGGTGCGCCACGGCAGGAGGTTGGCGTGCTGAAAGGCCATGCCCGCCACCTTCACCGGCCCCTTCACCTCCGCGCCATCGATGGAGACGGTGCCGGATGTGGGGCGGATCAGGCCGGTGACGAGCTTCATCAGCGTGGACTTGCCGCAGCCCGAAGGCCCCACCACCGCCGCGAACTCGCCCTTGCGCACAGTCAGCGTGGTGCCGGCCAGCGCCGTCACCGGGCCGGTGCGGCCGGGGTAGGTGAGGGTCACATTGTCGAGGACGATCACGGGGAGGCCTTTCGGTTCGGCGTCGGCCACTCCCCGGACAAGCGACACCGCAGGTGGAGCGCCGATCCGGGGTCCAGGGGAAAAGTCGGCGAAGCCGGCGATCGCCCCGGCGGCCTCAGGTCAGGTCGCCTTCGGCGATCCCTTGCGCTGGACCCCGGCTCGCATTCCGCTGTCGCTGCATGCGTCCGGGGTACGAAATCGCGTCACATCTTCCGCTCGCTCGCCGGCGGCAGGAACTCGCTGGTGAAGATGTCCGCCGCCGTGGGCTTGGCCTTGAACTCGTAGGTGACGCCCACCTGATCGATGGACTTCGCCAGCCGCGCCGGGTCCACGTCGCCGGTGCCGTTGGCCTTCACCCAGTCGGTGACGATGTTGTCCTTCAGCGCCATTTCAAGGCGAGCGAGTTCGATGGCCTCGTCGGCCGTCTCGTTGCGCTTCATCACGGACTTGATGGCGCTCTTGGGGTCCTTCGCCGTGTCGATGATGCCCTTGATGGTGGCCTTCACGAAGCCCTTCACCACCTCGGGGTGCGCCTTGGCGAAGTCGGGGTTCACCATGATGGCGTTGCCGTAGAGCACGAGGCCGTGCTTGGACATGAGCATCACCGCGATGTCGTCCGCCGGCACGCCCTTCTGGCGCAGGTTGAAGAAGGAGGAGAAGGAGAAGCCGGTGATGGCGTCCACCTTGCCGTCGGCCAGCATGGGCTCGCGTACGGGGAAGCCGATGTTCTCGATCTTCACCTTCTCGGCGTCGATGCCGTTCTCCTTCACGAAGGCCTTCCACTGGGCGAAGGCACCGTCCGGCGCAGGGGCGCCGAGGATCTTGCCCTCGAGGTCCTTCGGCTTGGTGATGCCGGTCTTCTTCAGGCTGACGATGGCGAAGGGCGGCTCGTCATAGACCATCTGGACGGCGGTGACCTTCTTGTCCGGGTTCTGGTCCCGGAACTTCATCAGCGAGTTGATGTCGAAGAAGCCGATGGGATAGGTGCCCGCCGCCACACGCGCGATGCCGGCCACCGAGCCGGGGCCGCTGTCGATGGTGACGTTGAGCCCCTCGGCCTTGTAGTAGCCCTTGTCCAGCGCCACGAAATAGGGGGCGGACGGCCCCTCGAACTTCCAGTCGAGCGCGAATTTCACGTCGGTCTCAGCCAGCGCGGGCGCCGCTGCCAGGGTGGCGAGAACGGCGGCGAACACGGAACGCATCAGGCCCATGAAAAAGCTCCTCGGTTTCGCTGCCGTGGACTGCAACCGCCATGCCAGCGGCCCCGCACGCCGTAGCGGCAGGCCACGGGCGCCCGGACCGTCGCGGATCGGCCACTGCCGCACGATGAGGCAGGCAGCCTCTGCCCTCAAGATCGGCAGATTGCTTAGGCCATAAGCAAACTGCGCTCTTCCCACCCTGCTGGACAGATCCCGCCGCCTGGGCCACTCCATCAATGACAGATGCCGACAAGCGGAGGGGCCATGGCACGGCGGGTGCTGCTCACCTGGGAACAGGGCGCGGGGTTCGGCCACACCATCCAGCTGGCGCGGCTCGGCCGGCGGCTCGCCGAAGCGGGCGCGGAGGTGGCGGCCGCGGTGCGCCACCTGCAGAATGCCGGGCCGCTGGCCGAAGCTGGCATCCGCCTGATGCAGGCGCCGCCGTGGCCCGCCCCTGCCCCGCGCGCTGGCGACCATATCCCGGCCTCGGCGACGCTGACCGACAGCCTCGCCCGCGTGGGCCTGCGCGATCCCGACAGCGTGCGCCCGGTGCTGCGCGCGTGGCGCGACCTGATGGATGTGGAGCGGCCGGACCTGGTGGTCTGCGACTATGCCCCCCTCGCCGGGCTTGCCGCGCGCGGGCGCTGCCCGGTGATGCAGGTGAGCACGGCCTATTGCCTGCCGCCGGCGGACCTCGAAGCCATGCCGGTGTTCCACGATTTCATGCCGTCCCAGCATCCGGATGGCGAAGTGGTCGCGGCGGTCAACACCGCGCTGGCGGATACGGGCCTTGCCCCCATCGACCGCATCGGTGCCCTCTTCACCGGCGATGACGCCTTCGTGCGCAGCTTCCAGCTGCTCGATCCCTACGCGGACCTGCGCAGCCGGCAGGCGGAAGGCCCGGTGATGACCGAGGCCATGCGCGAGGCGTCACCCGATGCCCGCACCGTCTTCGCCTATGTCCACACCGACGTGGCCTCGCGACCGGACATAGCCGCGGTGCTGATGGCGCTGGCCCCACGGCTGGAAATCTTCGTGCCGGGCGTCGACCGCTCCTGGCTCGCGCCGCTCTCGGCGGCCGGGGCCATCGTGCATGGGCGGCCGGTGTCCATGGCGGAGGCCATGACCCGAACCCGCCTGCTGATCCATCAGGGCAGCGCCGGGGTGGCGGCGGATGCGCTGGCGGCGGGCGTGCCGCAAGTCACCTTCTCGGTGCATGTGGAACACTGGCTGAACGGCGAGGCGCTTGCCGCCGCAGGGCTCAGCCGCAATTTCCCGCTGTTCCATCCCGATGCACGGGTTGCGCCGGGGCCGGTTCTGGCCGCGCTGGCAGACAGGGACATGGCCATGATCGCCGCGGCGGCCGGCCGGATGCACCGGGCGGAACTCGCCGCCGGCGATCCGCTGGACACGCTGACGGAGCGCTGCCGCGCGCTGCTCTAGGCTCGCTCAGTAGCCGATCGGCCCGCCGCCACCGCCGCCGATAGGTCCACCGCCGCCCCCTCCCCCGCCGCCACCGGGGAAGCCCGGAAAGCCCGGGATATTGGGGAAGGTCGGCAGGTTGGGGAAGCTCGGGAAGCCGCCCCCGCCGCCATAGCCGCCGGGGAAGCCGCCGCCGCCACCGTAGCCATAGGGCGGCGGGGTGACGGGAATGACGACATTGCCCTGGTTCTGCTGGGAGGCCTGCTGGGCGATGGTGTCCGCCTCGCCCTGAAGCTCGGTGTTCACGGACCGGCAGGTCGCCGCCGCGAGGTCCATGGTGGTCTGCCCCTGCACCGGCACGCCGCACGGATGGCTCGAACCGCGGTCGAGGCCGGTCGTGTCCGCGACCGGGCCGCGGCGCCCGCCGGTCTGGCCGGTCTGGCTGCGGGTCTGGGCGATGACCGCATCGATCTGGGCCTGCGACACGCGCACCGGGCCCGTCATGCCACCGCGCCCGACCGTGACCATGAAGCCGGGCCGGCGGATCACCACCGTCTCCCCGCCCGGCCCCACCACGGTGAGGGTGCCGAACTGGAGGATGGCCTGGGTCTCGCCGTCGCGGTGGATGATGGCCGCGACGCCGCCGCGGATGCCGATGGTCGCCACCGGCGTCTTCACCTCGGCCCCGCCGGTGTGGCTGGCATTGCCGCCGACGAAGCGCGCCGCGCCCTTGGTGAGGGTGAGCGCCATGGAGCCGGCCTTGGCGTTGGGGTCGTAAACGAACTCGTCGATGACGAGGTTCGAATTGGGGCCGATGTTCAGCGTGGTCTTGTCCACGAACAGGACCTGAACGCTGCCGGCGGAACTGGTCTCGATGCGCTCGCGGTGGATGATGCTGGAGCCAAGCTCCAGCGTCCGCACGCCCGACCCGGCATTGCCGGTGGAGCGGGGATTGACCGCGGCGGCCGTGCCGACGCTGTTCTGCGCAAGGGCCGGGCCGGTGGCGGACACGATGGCGAGGGAGGCGACCGAAGCCAGGAGACGGGCGGGGGTGCTGATGGGCATGATGCGTTGCTCCTCAGAACCGCACGTTCGGGCCGATGGAAACGCTGAAATTGTCGAACGCATAGTTCGGCAAGGTCGATGTGGACCAGCTGTACTGGACCTGCGTCAGCAGCCCCCACTGCTCGTGGACCGGAACGTCCAGTGCGAGGCCGACCCGGTACTGGTTGTCCTGTTCCGTGATGAACCTGGTGATGAACGGGTTTGGCGCATCATAATTGTAGCGTGTGTAGCCGACGCTCGGGATGACGATCCAGCGCTTCACGCCCCACAGGCCCTGGAACTCGAACGGCAGCGCGAGGTCCACCGCGAAGGTGTTGTAGGAGTACCAGGGCAGGTCGCCCGAGGCGTCGTTGTAGGAGAGCCGCGCGCGCCAGCGCCAATCGTCGGTGATGCGGCCGAAGGCGTTGCCGCCCACCGTCCACATCTCGCCGCTCTGGAAGGAGGCGGTGGGATAATCCTGCGACGACTGGTAGTCGCGCTGGCGGATCTCCGCGAAGGGCTCCAGCCCGAACCAGGCGCTGAACGGCAGATAGAGCGATACGCCCGCGCCGTAGGTGCCGAGATAGCCCGATCCGCCCAGCGCCACGCCGCCCGCAAGCACATAGGCGCGGATGGACGAGCCCGGCAGCGCGTCCGGCGCCAGCGCGAAGCGCGGACCGGTGTTGAATTCGGCAAAGCCCAGGTTCAGCTGCTGCAGTTGGAACTGCTGCGAATAATAGAGATTAAGGTTGGTTTCCCAGACATCGCCGCGCTGGTTGCCGAAGTCATAGACGTGGCGGATGGAGGCGAGCGCGAAGGCGTTGCCGTCCGCCTGCGCGGCCGCGCTCGGCGGCAGCAGCGCGCCCACGTCCTGCCCGATCACGAGGCGGCTGGAGGGGCCGTAATTGGCGTTGGACTGGTAGCGCACGCCCACCTGCCCGTAGACACTCCACTGGTTGGTGGAGAGGCGGCGGTCGATCTCCACCAGATAGGCGGCGATATTGTCCCGCTCCTGCCCGGTCAGTTCCGGCGACTGGGCGATGGGCTCGAAATAGGCGCGCGCGGATTCATAGGAGCCGAGCCGGTAATAGAGCCGCGCCAGCTCGAGGCGCACGCGGACCAGCTTGGGATTGTAGAAGAGAATGCGCTCGTAGACGCCGATGGCGGCCTCGTAGTCGCCCACCTCCACCGCACGCCGGGCAAGGCGGAAGGCCAGTTCCACGTCCGCAGGACGCTTCATGGACTGGTCGAACAGGGTGTTGAATTCAGGGTCGGAATCCGCCAGCGCGGTTTGCTGCGCTGCCAGCGCCGGTCCCGCCAGCACGCTCAGCGCCACAGCCAGCACGCTGCCGCGCACGGACGCCCTCGCCCCCAAGCTACCCCTGCTCGGGTCCGCAACCCGAGTATTGTACCGCTTCACCAGCATGCCTGACCATCCGGCTTTTGCTGGCAAGGCCCCGCCCCTTGCCCATGCAGCGATCCTTACCATTGCGGGTGCCGGAAGGGGATTCCGAGCGCCGGACAAGCCAAGGATTCATGCGCATTTCCGTGAGGTAAAAGCATTTTTGCCACAGGCCCCTGCGGGACGCGCCACGATCATACCGCCACGCAATCCTGTCCTCGCAATTCGCAGGACAGCGCGCCTGGGACCGCCCGAACCCCTCGCATTTTCAGATTGCAAAGATGCAATGAATGTAGACTTCAATTCCGTCAGCGCTTGCATAAATTGACTTCAACGGCGGCCACGGTGCCGCCCAGAGGATCAAGGAGCAGACCATGCGCAGCATCGGACTTCACCACGTCACCGCCATCGCCGGCCCGGCCCGTCGCAATCTGGACTTCTACACCCGCACCCTCGGGCTGCGGCTGGTGAAGAAGACCGTCAATTTCGACGATCCCGGCACCTATCACTTCTATTTCGGCGATGCCGCCGGCTCGCCCGGCTCCATCCTCACCTTCTTCCCCTGGGAAGCCACCGGCACCGGCCGGGCGGGCGTGGGCGAGACGCAGGAGACCGCGTTCCGCATCCCGGAAGCGGCGGTGAGCTACTGGACCGAACGCCTGATCACCGCCGGCCTTTCGCCGGACCTGCCGGAGAAGCGCTTCGGTGAGACGGTGATCGCCTTCAAGGACCCGGACGGGATGCGCATCGCCCTCGTCGGCGTCCCCGGCATCGAGGCCGAGCCCGCCTGGGCCGGCGGCGAGGTGCCGGAGGCGCACGCCATCCGCGGCATGCATTCCGTGACCCTCCTGTTGAAGGAGGCCGGCGCCACCGCGGACATCCTCACCGACGTGTTCGGCTTCGAGGAGGCCGGGCGCGAAGGCACCCGCATCCGCTACCGGGCGCCGGGGGTTGCGGTCGGCGGCATCGTGGACATCCGCGAGGCCGGCGGCTTCCTCTCCGGTCGCCAGGGACGCGGCAGCGTCCACCACATCGCCTTCCGCGCCGCTGACGACGCGGCCCAGGCCGAGATGGTGGAGAAGCTGACGGCCCGCCACGGCCGCCACGTCACCGAGCAGCGGGACCGGAACTACTTCCGCTCCGTCTACTTCCGCGAGCCCGGCGGCGTGCTGTTCGAGATCGCCACCGACGATCCCGGCTTCGCCGTGGACGAGGCGCCCGAGCATCTCGGCGAGGCGCTGAAGCTGCCGGCCCAGTACGAGGCGCACCGCGCCGAGATCGAGCGGGTTCTGCCGCAGGTCGCCTGAGTGGACAGGCCCGACACCCCATCATCGCCCGGCCGCACCAGCGGCCGGGCCGGAAAGGAACTGCCCCAATGACCACCGTTCCTGATGCGCTTGCCGCCCCCGCGCGGGGCGCCCTCTCCTTCACCCACCGCTTCGTGCCCGCCACCGATCCGGCCGCCGCACCGCTGCTGCTGCTCCATGGCACCGGCGGCGACGAGAATGATCTCATCCCCCTCGGCCGGATGCTCTCGCCCGGCGCGGCGTTGCTGTCGCCCCGCGGCAAGATCAGCGAAGGCGGAATGCCGCGCTTCTTCCGCCGGCTGGCGGAAGGCGTGTTCGATGAGGAAGACGTGGTGCGGCGCGCCCACGAGCTGGCCGATTTCATCGGCGAGGCGCGCACCGCCTATGGCCTTGCCGCCCCGGTGGCGGTGGGCTTCTCCAACGGCGCGAACATCGCCGCGGCCGTGCTGATGCTGCGTCCGGACGTGCTCTCCGGTGCGGCCCTGCTGCGGGCCATGGTGCCGCTGGCCAACCCGCCGGCGGGCACCCTTCCGGGAACGCCGGTGCTGATGCTCTCGGGCGCCGCCGACCCCATCGTGCCCGCGAACAACGCGGCCCGGCTGGCTGTCCAGCTCAATGAGCGGGGCGCCCGCGTGGAGCACCGCTCGCTGCCGGGCGGCCATGGCCTCACGCCCACCGACATGACGGCCATGCGCGACTGGCTCACGCGGACCGGCGCGGCGGCGGCCTGAGGCTCAGCGCGCCGGTTCAGCGTGCCGGCTTGGCCGAAGCCGTGCCGCCGCCACCGCCCTGCTTCGCCGCCGCGATGATGGCGGGTGCCAAAGCATCGGCGAGGCAGGCGTAGCCGGCGTCATTCATGTGAAAGCTGTCCCACGACAGGGTGCCGCGGAAACCCTTCGGGTCTTCCGCGGCCCACTGCTTCATCATGGCGTAGCGGCGCAGCAGCGGCACGCCGCGCGCCGAGGCCGCGGCATTCACCGCCGCGACGAACGCCTCATAGCGGGCGAGATCGTTGATGCCGGGGAAATACTGCTGGTCGATGACCACCACCGCTGCGCCCGACGCCGCGATGGCGGCGAGGCCATCCGCGACCGTGGCGCGCAGCCGGGTCGGATCGCCGCCGAAGATCACGTCGTTCGTCCCTACCTGCCACAGCACCAGTTGAGGCGCCGGCTGGGTCTGCACGAGCGACTTGAGGCGCGCCAGCGTGGACGGCCCGGTCTCTCCCGAGACGCCGGCATTCACCATGGCGACCCGCCCTTCGCCCAGTGCCGCTGTCAGGCGGCGGGCGAGCTGGCTCGGATAGTTGGTGTCGCCGCTCGATGCGCCCACGCCTGCCGTGGTTGAGGAGCCGATGGCGAGGATGCGCAGGGGCTGGCCCTCCCTGAGCGCCTTGACGCCGGCAGGCATGGAAAGCGCCGGCGAGGGCCGCGCCGTGCAGCCCGCGGCATGGGCGGCATTCGGCCCGCCGGCAACAAGGAAACCGCCCAGAACGGCGAGCAGCGGGACCGCAAGGAAACGAAGGCAGCGCATGGGGGAGGACCAATCCGGAAGAAACGGCGCCCGCCGGACGGGCGCCGGGGCGGATTGAACCCAAGGCGCGCGCGACGTCAACAGCAAAGCTCCACGGGACGCCTCACTCCGCCGGGCCTCACTCTGCCGCGCGCATGGGGGATGCCCCCTCTTGCGGCCGCCCCTCCGCCTTCACCCGGGGATCGGCCCAGCGGCCCGCCTCGATCTCGGCGATCTGCCGCGAGACGTCGCGCACCACCTTCCGGGAGAAGGGGCCGAGATGCATGTAGAACAGCGCCAGCGAGAGCAATTGCTCCAGCCTGTCCAGCCGCTTCAGCCCGCGCAACGCCACCGGCCAGATGTGCACCGCCGCCCGCGGATGGCGCCAGGTGACGGTGGCGAGCACGCCGAACAGCCGTCCGAGATCGGCGACCATCTGCCTGACGTCGATGGGCGCCGGCGGGGCCGGCGGCTCGGTCGCGGCGGGCGGCTTGGTCGCGGCGACCGCCCCTTCCTGCCGCCCGACGAGTTCAGAAAGCCGGCGGATGCGGCCGAAGAAGGCGCGCGGGGCATAGACCCGGGCATAGACCTCGCGGTAGCGCCGCAGCACGTCGATGCGCGGCTCCAGCGTCGCGAAATTGAGGCCGGCGCCGGTCTGGTCCCCGTGGCGGAAGTCCTCTTCCTTGATCGGGAACATCCGCCCTTCCCGCTCAAGCCGGCGGGAGAGCTGGGTATCGGGAAGCGCGTAGAGCAGGCCCAGCGAAACCACCGGGATGGCCGCCTCCTCGATCAGTTCCGCCATGGCATCCGCCGCGTCGGGGGACTCATTGTCGAAGCCGACGATGAAGCCCGCGATCACCACGATGCCGGCGGCATAGATGCGGTGGACGCTGGCGGCGATGTCGCGCTTGGTGTTCTGCTTCTTCTGCGTGGAGCGCAGGACCTCGGGATCGGGGCTCTCGATGCCCACGAACACCAGATAGAACCCGGCCTCAGCCATCTGATCCAGCAGCGCGCTATCGTCCGCGAGGTTGAGCGAGGCCTCGGTGGAGAAGTGGAACGGGTGGCCGTGCGCCCGCTGCCATTCGATCAGGTGCGGCAGGAAGGCCTTCACCGCCTTCTTGTTGCCGATGAGATTGTCATCGACGAAATCCACATGGCCGCGATAGCCGAGCGCGTAAAGCGCATCCAGCTCCGCCAGCATCTGCGCCGCCGTCTTGGTGCGCGGCACCCGGCCATACAGCTCGATGATGTCGCAGAACTCGCAGGTGAAGGGGCAACCGCGCGAGAACTGCACGCCCACGAACAGATAGTCCGGCAGGTGGAGCAGATCGAAGCGCGGCACCGGCGTTTGGGTCACGGCCGGCCGCTCTTCGGGCGTGGTGATGAGGCCGGAGCGGGCACCGCTCTCCCAGGCTTCGACGAAGGTGGAGAGCGTCGCCTCCGCCTCGCCGAGGACACGGAAGTCGGCAGCCGCATAGGCTTCGGGGCTCGAGGACACGTCCGGTCCGCCCACCACCACCACCTTGCCCGCCGCCTGCATGGCAGCGACGGCGGCCAGCGCCTCCTGGCGCTGGGGCAGCATGCCGCTGACGAACACCACGTCCGCCCATTCGAGATCAGCCGGGTCCAGCGCACGGGCGTTCAGGTCGCACAGGCGCGCCTCCCAGTGCGCCGGCAGAAGCGCGGCGACGGTGATGAGGCCCAGCGGCGGCGCCATGCAGCGCGCGCCCTTGAGCCGCGCCAGCTCCAGATTGCGCCAGAAGCTGTCCTGCGCAAACCGCGGATAAAGTAACAGTACCCGGACGCTCGACATCGCCGCCCCTATCGCCGCCCACATGATTCGCAGATGACCATAGGGCGGTTGCGGGACCGTGTCATCGCAACGGACCATGTGGCCTCAAGGGCAAGCTGGATCGCGACCACGGCTTGCGCGGCCACGGACCCGTCAGGCGCGCGTTCCCCCCGTTTGATCGTCGGCCGAGATGGCCCCGTCGCGCACAGGATGGGTCGGCGCCATATGGGCATCGAGATGGGAGATCATGCCGACCCCCATCTATCCTATATCTTTATTTCCTCAATAAATAGCGGGAAGTGCGCCGCGATATCGTCGACTTCCATGATGTGGTAAATGTTGAATCGGTAGGCTGGCCCAAGATCAACCTCCGGGGGCGTAAAGGGAAAGGCCAGATTACCAGCGGTCGACATGCGCCCCTCGAACCCCAGATGCAGCAGATATTGCTTGGTCGTCCGCATCACTTGCATCGCGCGATCCGGGTTTGGCGCGAGACACTCACCGAGTATGAAGACTTCATGGGGCGAAGGGGGCGCGCCATCGACGTCGAGCGGACGGACACCGTCGATGCCGTACAGGCGGAACGCGAGCTGGTAGTCCTCCGGCGCGTTCTCGCACACGAGGTCACGCACCACCTCCTTGATCCGGTCCACGACCCCCGCGATGTGCAGGATGAAGTTGGGATCCGCCGCCGCGCACAGCAGCACGGCCCGCGACCCGACGGACACGGCCCCCTCCAGCTTGATGGTCTGGCGCGAAGCGGGGCAAAAGTCCGCGCCGGAGACGCGGGTGCGCCGCGCGTCCAGCGCCTCGAAGCGGGCGTTGGAGAGATCGACCGCCCCGGCCGGTTCGCGGATGGTGAAAGGGTCTGCCTGTTCATAGAGGCTGTGGCCGGCCACGGAGGCCGGGGTGGCGGCGCGCTCAGGGTTCATGCTCTCAAGCTCGAACCCGTCGCGATCTATCGTCGCCAGGATCGCGTCGCGCCCGCCGGGACGGCAGCAAATGGACGCACATTCGACGATTTTCGCCATGTGGATCGCCAGCCCCACCGGAAGGCCGGCCATGATTGGCAAGGCGGAGAATATCCCGGTATCGCATGCGCGGCCGGCAATGATCACGTCGGCGCCGGACTGCAGGGCGCGCTGAAAGGCCTCCACACCCATTTGCCCGACGATGTGAGCGGCGGCGTCCACATCCGCCTCTGTGAGGTCGGGCATGGTATCCACCGGCCTGATACGGCCTTCGCGCAACGCCGCCTTGACGGCGGAGCGGGAAATGTCGGCGGGCATGTACGCAAGCGTGAAGGACAGGCCGTCTTCCGCCGCGATCTCGCGCACCAGCTCCAGCGTGCCTTCCAGATGCGGCGCGGCGCCCGCCGATCCGGCAGAGCCGATCACCAACGGGACGCCGAGCTGCCGGGCGCCGCCAAGGACCCGGCGCAGATCCTGCTTCGTACTGGTCCGGGATGTGGCCATCTTCCCGCTGCCGAGATAGGCGGGGCCGATGTCGATCGACCCCATGTCGCAGCCGATCATGTCCGGCCGGCGCGCAAGGCCGGCCTCGAATGCCGCCGCGGGAATGCCATAGCCGAGCTGCCCTGACGCCCCAAGGATGCGGATGCTGCGCCGACGGCCGGACGCGATGTCGTCGAGAAGGGTGCCGATGCCGTTCATAAGTCGATTCCAAGCAGCGGCGCGTGCTGTTGGGCGCCGTAGACGTCACGGTCGCCGGGATCCCCCGACATCACCTTTCGGGGGATCGATATCTTGATGGCCAGCGCAGGACGGTAGATGTGGACGGCGACCCGCTCCAGCGCTTCGCCATAGCGCCGCGCGACCTCCGCGCGCAGCGTTTCAGCCGCGGCGGCCACGTGGTTGAAGCGGTCCTCGTCGGGAAAGACGAGGTCGAAGGTCAGGACCAGCGGCCCGGCATTCTTGCTCCGCAGAACGGAGACCATCTGATCGAGCCGCATGCGCCTGTCTCCGGCTGGTCGATCAGTTCACGCCAACCGCGTGACGGCCGGCGATCCGGCCGAAGACGGCCCCCCGCAGCACCGAGGTCGCCCCGGTATACCGGCCGTAATAGATGCCCATGGTCTCTCCGGCCGCGTAGAGATTGGCGATGGGCTGGCCGTCATGGTCGACCACCTGGGCGTTGGCGTTGCAGCGCAGCCCGCCGAAGGTGAAGCAATTGGCCGAGCTGATCGGCCACGCACGGAACGGCCCCTGGGCGAGGGGCAGCGCCCAGTTCGACTTTGGCGGCGAAATGCCCTCGGTCGAGAGCCCGTCGCACTCGAGCGGCTGGAAGGTGCCCGGCCGCGTTGCCGCGTTGAACGCCGCCACCGTCGCAGCCAGTTTCTGCGGCGGGATGTCGAGCTGAAGCGCGAGGCCTTCCAGCGTGTCCGCCGTGAACGGCTTCTTGTCGCTCCGCACCGTGCGCTGCCAGTTCGGCACATCGTCCAGCCGCGCGTCGCAGATCACATAGGCGGTTCCGCCCGGCAGCCGCCCGATCAGGCGTGCGATGTTTTCATAGATCGTATCCACGGTGCCCGACGCCTCATCGACGAAGCGCTGGCCGTCGCGTTCAACCAGGATGCCATAGGGAAACACGAAGACGATGGGCTCGGACTGCCCCGATCGCGGGTCGATGGGCTCGGCGTGGTACTCGGTGTAGTCACCGCAAGGAGCCGCTCCGGCTTCGAGGGCCATCTTGATGCCCTCGCCGCGATTGTAATAGCCGCCCCGGGCGACGGGACGGATGTACCGCGCCTGCGCCCCGTAGTAGCGCGCCTGCATCTCCGAATTGCCTTCGAACCCGCCGCAGGCCAGCACCACCTTCCCGAGGAAGCGGCGCATGCCGTCCCCCGTCTGCGCCATGATCCCGGCGACCGACCCATCCTCGGCCCGCACGAGGCCGCGCGCGCTGGTCTCGTAGTGGAAGTCGACGCCGAGCTTCTCGGCGGTGGTGGCAAGCGCCTCCACCAAAGCGAGGCCCCCGCCCACCGGGCAGATGCGGGTGGTGGAGGAGGTGATCAGATACGTCGCCATGTCGGAGAATTTGATCCCGGCGCCGCGAAGCCAGGAGAGCGTCGGGCCGGCCTCCCGCGCGAGCGTCGAGATCACCTCAGGATCGGTGAAGGAGAGCGCCTTCACGATGGGGGACCAATCCGCATAGGGACGGCCGGTTTCGGCGATCAGCGACGGATCGAGGTTCCACCCCGCGTTCTGCATGAAGTGCTCTTCGAAGTCGTCGGAGACCTCGTTTTCGTTCTTCATGCGCATGAAGGCTTCGGTCCAGCGCGTGTTGCCGCCCCGCTCCTCGATGCAGGAGCGCTCAAGGACGGCCACGCGGCGACCGGTCTCAGCGGCGGAGACAGCGGCGGAGAGGCCCGCAATGCCGCAGCCGACAACAACGACGTCGTAAGCGTGCTCGATCATAGCTTGACCGCGAACGGATCGCGCTCCTCGTTGGAAAAATCGATCATCACGTTGCGAATGCTCGTGAATTCATCGAGCGCCACTTCGCCGCGCTCGCGCCCGAAGCCGCTCTCCTTGAAGCCGCCGAAGGGCGCCTGGACCGCGACCGCGCGATACGTATTGACCCAGACCGTGCCGGCCCGGATGGACCGGGAAACGCGCATGGCGCGTTGCAGGCTTTCCGTCCACACGCCGGCCGCGAGGCCGTAGCGGGTGTCGTTGCCGATCTCGATCGCCTCTTCCTCGGTATCGAACGGCAGGATCGACAGGACGGGGCCGAACACCTCCTCCTGGGCGATGGTCATGTCGTTCCGGACATCCTTGAAGATGGTGGGCTGCACGAAGAAGCCCTTCCCGAGCCCCGGGCCTTCGGCGGCGCCACCGCCGGCGGCGAGGGTCGCGCCGTCCCGCTTGGCGGCGTCGATCATGCCGAGGATGCGGGCGAACTGGGGCTCGTTGGCCGCGGTGCCCATCTCGGTCGCGGGATCGCAGGGATCGCCGAGCCGGATGCGGCTTGCGCGCTCCACCAGCGTCTCCACCACCTGGTTGTAGACGCCGCGCTGAACCAGCAGGCGCGATCCGGCGATGCAGGTCTGGCCGGTGGCGGCGAAGATGCCGGCCAGCGCACCGATGATCGCCTTCTTGAGGTCGGCATCGTCGAAAATGATGTTGGGCGACTTGCCGCCCAGCTCCAGGGTGGCCGGCACCAGGGCCCGGCCCGCCACGGCGGCGATCTCGCGCCCCACGCCGGGGCTGCCCGTAAAGCTCACGCGGTCGATCCGCCCCGAGGCCAGCAGCGCCTTGCCGACCCGCGCATCCCCGGTGACGACGTTGACGACGCCGGGCGGAAAGCCTGCGGCCTCCACGAGTTTCGCGAACTCCAGCGTGGTCGCCGACGCGTGCTCGGAGGGCTTGATCACCACGCAATTGCCGGCGGCCAATGCGGGGGCGAGCTTGTTGGACAGGAGCCCCATGGGGGAGTTCCAGGCAGTGATCAGCACGCACACGCCGATGGGATCGCGCACCGTGTAGTCGAGCGTGTCGCGCTGATCGAGCGGGATGGTCTTGCCCCAGAGCTTGTCCGCATAGCCGGCGAAGAAGCGATACTGCCGCGCCGCGAACAGCATCTGGCTCTGCGTCTCGCGGATGACCTTGCCGTTGTCCGTGCTCTCCAGCCGGCCCATGCGCGGCGCGTCCGCGGCCAAGAGGTCGGCGAGCTTGGTCATCAGCCGCGCGCGCTCGGCACCGGAGGTCTTGGACCAGTGGGTCTCGAAGGCCGTGCGGGCGGCCGCGATGGCGTCCGCGACCTGCTGGTCGCTGGCCTGCGCCAGCGAGGCCCACTCCTCGCGCGTGTAGGGGTTGATGGCGGGAAAGCGTTCCTGTCCCGGTTCCTCGACCCATTGGCCGTTGATGAAGAGCTTGTAGTGCGTCATGCGGAAACTCCGGCGATGTCCTGGATGCGTTTCGGGGCCGGTCAGACGTGACCCGCTGCGAACATCTGTCGTGCCACCTGCGAGTCGGGCAGGAAGGGACGGGCAGCAGTGATCTGGTTGATGGGCGCGCCGGCGAGCCAGGCGCGTAGGTTCTCAATCGTCTGCCCGTAGAAGATCTCGTAGTTCGCCTCGGTGACGAAGCCGATGTGCGGCGTAGCGACCACGTTCGTGAGCGTTCTGAACGGATGATCCTTCGGCAGCGGCTCGATCTCGAACACGTCGAGACCCGCACCGCCGATCCGTCGCTCCAGGAGAGCGCGGACAAGCGCCTCCTCGTTGACGATCTGGGGACGTGCCGTGTTGATGATGACGGCATCCCTCTTCATCTCCGCCAGCTCCGCGTCGCCGACAAGGCCGAGCGTCGCATCCGTCAACGGCATGTGGATCGTGATCACGTCGGACAGACGGAACAGATCGGACTTGGACACGCACTCCACCCCATGGGGCGCGGTGCGCTCGGGGGTCAGGTTGGGGCTCCAGGCAACGACCTTCATTCCCAGGATCTGGCCGATGCGGGAGACGGGAATGCCCATGTTGCCCAGGCCGACGATGCCAAGGGTGAGCCCCGCGAGGTTGCGGCCGAGACCGATCTGCCAGCCGCCCGCGCGCAGCGAGGCCGTCTCCTGGGGCATGTGGCGCGTCAGCGAGAAGATCAGCGCCCAGGTCACCTCCACGGTGGTCTGGTGCAGGGCATCCGTCGCGCACACGAAGATGCCCCGCGCGTCGGCGGCGGAAAGGTCGATGGAGCGGGCATTGCGCATGCCGGTGGCCAGGATCACCTTCAGATCGGGCAAGGCGTTGATGACCTCCGCCGGAAAGGCGGTCCGCTCGCGGATGCGCATGACCGCATGGAAGCCACGCAGGCGCCGGACCAGATCTTCGGACGTCGCCACGTGATCCGAGAACGCAACCGTCTCCACGCCGGCAATGGCGCCGTGGGGCCAGAACCGCGCCGCCACTCCCTGGTAGTCGTCGAGGATTGCCACCCGGAACGGATTGGGGACGCTGCTCTTGGGATGAGGGCTCTTCTCGTTCATCGATACCCCTTGTCAGATCTCAGCTCGCGGGCCTTCGCTCCAGCGTGAGCGCGATTCAAACCCGGCCTCCGGCTGCCATGCCGATGTGCCCGGGCACCCAGACCCGGCCGTCGAACAATCGCCGCGCGGTCCGGTAGAAACTGCCGCTGCGCACCTGCCAGCCGTCCGGTGTCCGCACCACGTCGGCATCGACCGTCAGCACACCGGCGGGCATCGCCAGCCGCATGGGTCCGGCGGAGCGTTCCGGCCGGCGGCATTCGGCGACGACCGATCCCTCCATCTGCACCGCCGCCGCCGCGCAGAGCGAAATGGTGAGCGGCAGCGCCCGGTGCGGCTGGCCGTTGGAGATGGCGCGGATGACGAGATCGCCTTCGTCGCCGGCCTTCGCGGATGCGACGAAACAGATGAAGGGGATGACGGGGATCCGCCGCGCGGCTTCCACATCCGGCGCGATGCCCATTGCCACCGACGCCGCACAGCGGATGGCATCGAGCCGGGCAAGAATGTCGGCGCGTGCGTCCAGCTCCTGGGGTGCCTCGTGGCCCGTGAGGCCCACGTCTTCAGCCCGCACGAAGATGGCCGCATTGGCCGCGTCCACCATGGAGACATCGATGCGTCCCAGGCCCGGCACATCCAGCACGTCGCGCACGGCTCCGGTGGGGAGCAGCCTGCCGGTCGACGCCCCGCCCGGATCGATGAAATCCAGCCGGATGGGAGCGCCCGTCCCGCTCACACCGGGAATGGCCAGATCGCCGTCGAACCGCGCACACCCGTCCTCGACGGGAAAGGTGGCATGGATGAGCTTGCTGGTGTTGGTGTTGAAGATGCGAACCCGCGCCTCGCCGTCTTCCTGCGGGGCGAGCATCATCTCGTCCAGTGCGAATGGCCCGACGGCCGAAGTCATATTCCCGCAGTTGCCGCTGTAGTCGACGCGCGACGCGCCGATCGCGACCTGCGCGAAGGTGTAGTCGACATCCGCGTCCGGCCGCTGGGAGGGCCCGACCACGCAGACCTTGGAAAGGGAGGAGAGACCTCCCCCCATTCCGTCCAATTGCCGCCCGTAGGGATCCGGGCTCCCCATGGCCGCCGCGAACACTTCGTCCCACGTCGCCCGATCAGGAGGCAGATCGCGCGCGTGGAACATGAGCGCCTTGCTCGTGCCGCCACGCATGAAAACTGCCGGAATGGAACGCTGCGCGGCCAAAGCCCTACTCCCCGATCCACACCCCTGCCCGCCGCCCACGCATCCTTACGTCCGGACGACATCGAACCTCACGACCTGCGCGCCGCCATCACACCTTGAGGAGACGGCACTTCGGATCCTTCTGCGCGGGAAACGCCGCCTCTTTCGAAACGGTGTCCACGAACTTCAGGAGATCCCAGGGGTCTTTCGATTCAGCCGGGGTCTTGCCGACGAACCGGTAGATCTGGCGCACCACCATGCCGTCCCCGCGGATGAAGCCATCCTTCGTGGACATGTCGTTGATGGGCATCTTCCGCATGGCGGCGAGCACGTCCGCAGTCTGATCCGTATTGGCGGCCTGCAGGCCTTTGAAATAGTGGATCAACGCATTGTAGGTGCCGGCATGCCCGACATCCGGCGGGCGGCCCGTCAGCTTGCGGAAGCGATCGGAAAAGGCGCGGGTCTCCGGATTGAGGTCCCAGTAGAAGGGCGCGGCAACCGGCATGCCCTGGATACCCTGCGGCCCCACCGCCTTCAGGTCGGAGTGGAAGGCGAACGGGGCGACCGGACGCATCGTCTTCACAATTCCGAAGTCGACGCACTGGCGCAGAAGGTTCACGAAGTCCTGCCCGAAAGTAACCACCCCGAGAACTTCCGCCTTGGAAGCCTGGGCGGTGAGCAGATGGGACGCGAAATCAGCCTCGCCCACCGGCGGGCGTGAGGTTCCCAGCACGGCGCCGCCCGCAGCCTTGATCAGAGGGGAGGCCTCGTCCTCCATGATGCGGCCGCCCGCATAGTCGGAGACGATGAAGTACCAGGTCTTGCCGCTGGTCTTCATCGCCATCTCGACCGTAAGCCTGACGATGGTGCGCGCCGTCCAGTTCCAGACGATGGCGTTGGGGGAGCAGTCCTGCTCGATCAACACGTCCGTCGAGGCATTCTGGACGATGTTGATCTTGTTCTTGTCGGCGGCAAGCTTCTGCACACCGAGCGCGACCGCGCTGTTGGTCAGGCCGGTGATGAGGCCGACCCCTTCGATGTCGTACCATTTGCGCGCAATGGAAAGGGCGAGGTCCGGCTTGTTCTGGTGGTCGCCGCTGACGATCTCGATGGGGCGTCCAAGCACCTTGCCACCGAAGTCCTCGACCGCCATCCGGGCCGCGATCGTCGTGCCATTCCCACCGAGGTCGGAAAAAACCCCCGACATGTCTTCGAGCACGCCGACCTTTATGGGCTGCATCTGTGCGTGCGCCCGCCCCAAGCCAGCACCAGTCAGTGCCAGCGCACCGCCAAACAAGACTGTTCGCCGCGAGACCATCGACACCTCCCTGTAGGCGCGGCGTGTTGTTCTGACATTTGGTGGCTGGAGCCCTCAATGGGAGACTCGCGGGCGCCGGCCGCCCCCTGGGACGGATCCGGCGCAGCCACGCAAACGCTGCCGCTACCATTATTGCTGTCGCCGCATCCATGTGCGGATGGCCAAGTCAGTCCCATGCCGCCCTCAAACTGTCAACAGTTTTCCAAAATTGCCGACAGGCGGGACTGGATCATGCTGTTTTTGAGCGTTTCTCCATGGCTGATTGTCTGCAAGGTACGAAGCGTGCCAACGCGCCCGCGCCGCAGGGCGCCCCTCAACAGGAACGCTGCTGTCGCCGCGTCTCGCGGGGCGACGCGGCAGAGGCCTGGATCGAGGAGAGGGCATTCAAGCGCGCATTGCGAATGTGCCGCCGCATGCAGCCTTCGGCGGCATCCGGGCTCCGGCTGAGGAGCGCGGCCAGAATTTCCCGGTGCTCGCCGAATGCCTCCTTGGCCCGGCCGGGCTGAGCGCTCGCCCTCAGCCGGTGCAGGCGGAGCTGATAGTAGAGACCATCCAGAAGAAGGCGCTCCAACTGCTCACAACGGGCACCCTTGATGATGGCGAAATGGAAGTCATCGTCGCCGACCCCCTGGTGATAGGCCTGCCCGGACGAAATATCCTGCTGCCGGCCATGCTCCTCCAGAAGATCGCCCAGTGCCGCAAGCTCGGATGTGGTCATATGTTCGGCAGCAAGCCTTGCCGCCATACCCTCCAGGGCCTCGCGGACAATGAAAAGCTGCGACACTTCTTCCGGACGGAAGTCGATGACACGAATGCCGATGCGGGGCGTGCGCATCACAAGGCGCCCCTCAAGGCGCCCCAGCGCCTCGCGGAGGGGCCCCCGGCTGATGCCGAGCTGGCGGGCAAGCTCCGATTCGGACAGGCGCTGCCCCGGCAGGTATCGACCGGAGGTGATGACCTGCACCAGCTTCACGAAGGCCTCTTCCGCCAGCGAGGTCAAGGCGATGGGCTCAATGGCACCGGGCCCCGACTGAGGGTCGGAATGAAGCGGGATCGGCCGGGTGGCCATGGCTGCACCTCACGCGTTGAAGGGCACCCCTGCTGACAGGACTGCCGATAATTTTTGCTGAAAACACCATATCATCCCGGCAGACATTGAAGAAGCGCGCGCATTGGGTCCAAACCCAAAACTGTTGACAGTCGTCAGTATCCGGGTCTAGCTGAAGGCCAATGCCCCTGCCGCGGCGAGAGGAAACGGATGCGATCCGCGCTCGTTCTAAAAAACCTGGTTGCCCGCAGGGCGGCCATCACCGTGCCCGGCACGGCGAATGCCATGTTCGCACGGGTGATCGAAAACCTCGGCTTCGACGCCATCTATGTCAGCGGTGCCGGCATCGCCAACATGGCGCTGGGTGCGCCGGACATCGGCCTGACGACCCTGACGGAGGTCGCGGAGGCAACGGCCGCCATCGCGGACGCCGTCTCCCTGCCGATCATCGTGGATGCCGACACCGGCTTCGGCAACGCGGTCAACATGGTGCGGACCATCCGCATGCTGGAGCGCGCCGGGGCGGCAGGTATCCAGATCGAAGATCAGGTCTTTCCCAAGAAGTGCGGGCACTTCTCGGGCAAGGAAGTGATCCCGACCGGCGAAATGGTCCAGAAGATCAAGGCGGCCGTCGACGCGAGGGTTGATGGCGACATCCAGATCATCGCCCGCACCGACGCCGCCGCGGTGGAAGGCTTCGACCGGGCGATGGAACGCGCCCATGCCTTCATCGAAGCGGGCGCCGACATGACCTTCGTGGAAGCGCCCGTGACGGTGGAGGAGCTGGCGCGCATCCCGCGCGAACTTCCCGTGCCGCAGATCGCCAACATCGTCTTTGGCGGCCGCACGCCCGATCCGGGCCGCGAGCAGCTCGGGCAGATGGGCTTCTCGCTGGTTCTCTACGCAAACGCCGCTTTGCAGGCGGCGCTGAAGGCCTCCTACGAGGTTCTGGAGGCGCTGAAGCGGGAGGGATCGCTCGCCAGCGTCAGCCACCGGCTCGCCACGTTCGATGAACGCCAGAAGGCCGTCGCCAAGGATCATTGGGACGAACTGGAGAGCCGCTACAGCGCCGTTCCCTGAGGCGGGGAACCCGCCGGACCATTTGCGACGACGCGTGCAGAGGCCTCGATCAACAAGAGGCCCAACCACATCTGGGAGGACGAAAATGATCTCGGCCACGAGGCGCGTATTCCTGAGTGCCGCCGGCATTGCGCTGCTGGCCTTCGCATCCCCCGCATGCGCGCAGAACCCGAAGCTGCGTGTCGGCGGCACACCGAACTACGGCCCGGTCCTGCCGATCATGGCGGCGGAGAAGCTTGGGCTTTTCAAGAAGGCGGGCGTGGACGTCGAATTCTCCGGCTACCAGGGTGGCAGCGCCTCCATGGAGGCGCTCGCGGCCGGTGAAGCCGACATCGTCAACTTCATTCCCCCGGGGCTGGCGCTGGCCAGGGCACGGGGCGTGAAGGCGAGGATCATCAGCGCGGGCACCATCACGCCACGCGGATGGTGGGTCATGTCGCGCGAGGATTCCTCCATCAAGACGATCAAGGATCTCGTGGGCAAGAAGGTCGGCACCAGCTCGCCCGGCGCCGCCACCGATTTCTTTGCCCTGTGGGTGGAGAGCCAGTCGGGCGGCACCTTCACGCGCGTTCCCGTCGGCGGCTCGGGCCTCATTCCGAACCTCACCGCCAAGAATGTGGATGCCGTGGTTGCCTTCCCGCCGGTGTCCTACCGCATCGCCAGCTCGGGGCTGGGACGCGTGGTCGTCGACCTGGGCACGGCCATGAAGCCCAATGTCCCCGACGTGTGGGTCGCCTCCGACGAGGCGATCGCGAAAAAGCCCGAGGCCGTCAAGAAGTTCCTCGCCGCCTTCTACGGGGCCGTCCGCTACATGCAGGAAAACCGGGCATGGACGGTCAAGTTCATCGATGAGGCCACGAAGTTCGGCGAAGCTGTCGCCGGCGAGGAGTTCGACAATACGGTCAAGGGGCTCTCCGCCGACGGCGCGTTCAAGGAGGAGTGGGTTCAGGAATCCCTCAATCTTGCGACGCTCGCCGGGATGAAGGAGCTGCCACCGGCAGCCTCGCTCTACACCACCGAGTTCGTGCCGGTCACGCCGCTTTCGCCCTGACCGGCCATGACCGCATCACCCCACAGCTGGCGCATTCGCGCCGTGCAGTTCGGGGCCGTGGCGATCGTCGCGGCCCTGTGGGAATTCGCGCCGCGGGCCGGCCTTGCCGATCCGACGCTGTTGCCGCCGTTCTCCGAGGTCCTGAAGCAGCTCATCGTGCTGCTCTCCGAGGGCAGCGTCGTGAAGGATCTCGCCATCACCGCGAGCGAGGTGGCACTCGCCTTCGCCATCGTCGCGCCGCTCGGGGTGGGCTGCGGCCTGCTACTGGCCGAAAACGATTATATTGGACGAGTCTTCAAACCCTTCTTCTATTTCCTGGCGAGCGTACCGAAATCGGTATTCCTGCCGGCCTTCATCCTTCTGTTCGGCATCGGCTTCGGGCAGAAGGTGGCATTCGGCGTCTTCCAAGCGATCTTCGTCCTCGTCATCAGCACCGTCGCGGCGGTGGCGAGCGTCGAGCCGGAGCTTGTGAAGCTCGCCCGCGCCTACGGTGCCTCGCGGGCACGGATCTATGCCGAGATCTACTGGCCCTCCATGCTTCCCTTCATCGTCGAAGGCATGCGGCTCGGCGTCATATTCTCCATCACCGGCGTGGTCTTCGCCGAGATGGCGGTGGCGCGCGCCGGCATGGGTGCGCGGATCGCGACCTGGGGACAGACCTTCCAGATGCCGGACCTCTATGCGGGCGTCCTTCTGGTTTCCCTGCTCAGCATCACCGTCAACGAGGCCCTGCGCGCCTACGAGAGAAAGGTCGGAAAATGGCGAGGCTGACGGCCGGCAAGCTCGATGCGGCGGACGACGAACGCGGCGCCGCCGGTGCCGGCCAGGCGGGACCCGCGCCGGTGGATGTGGCCGTGGAGCATATCTCCCACATCTACGGCGCCGGGGCCGTGAAAGCACTGGACGACGTGAACTTCACCGTCGAGCGGGGCCGGTTTGTTGGCCTCGTGGGGCCGAGCGGCTGCGGAAAATCTTCGCTGCTGCTGATGCTTGCGGGCCTGATGCAGCCGAGCGAAGGGCGCATCGTGGTCGAGGGGACCGAGCTGTCCAGGCCCGATCCCGAGCGGGTCGGCGTGGTGTTTCAGGAAGCGAGCCTCCTGCCATGGAAGACGGCGCGCGAGAACGTGGAGTTTCCCCTGAAGGTGCGCGGCATCGGCAAGACTGAGCGGCGCGCGCGCGCCGACGCCTTCCTCGATCTCGTCGGCCTGTCGGAGTTCAAGGATCGCCTGCCCAACCAGCTCTCGGGCGGCATGCGCCATCGCGTTTCCATCGCCCGCGGCTTCTGCCAGGACCCGCACATCCTGCTCATGGACGAGCCCTTCGCCGCCCTCGACGAGCAGACCCGCATGACCATGGGCAACGAGCTGCTGAACATCTGGGAGAAGCGTCGCAAGACCGTGATCTTCGTCACCCACAGCCTGACCGAGGCGGTCTATCTGTGCGACGAGGTCGTGGTGATGAGCCATCGGCCCGGACGGATCCTTGAACGCATCGAGATCGATCTGCCGCGTCCGCGCACCTACGAGATGATGGCGACGGAAAAGTTCGGGCGGCTGCGGGATCACATCTGGCGCCTCATCCGGAAGGACTGACATGACCTCCGACGCATCCGGGGCCGCGCGCCCGTTCATCAGCGTCCGTCAGCTCCAGGTCCTGCTCCTCGCCGGCCTGATCGCCGCGTGGGAAATCCTGCCCCGGGCGGGGCTGGTGCCGCCGGTCATTCTCGCGCCCTTCTCGGCGACCCTTGAGGTCGGCTTCACCTCGTTCGGCATCTTCGCACCGGCCCTGCTGACGACGCTGGGCGAGATCGCGGTGGGCCTCGTCATCGCCTATGTCGGCGGGGGCAGCATCGGGCTCATTCTCGGCAGTGTGCGGGGGCTTCGGCTCACGCTGCTTCCGCTCCTCTCCTCGGCCTATGCCATTCCCTTCGTGGTCATCTATCCGATCCTCATCGCCTGGATCGGCATCGGACCCCAGTCCAAGATCTGGTTCGGCGGCATGTATGGCCTGTTTCCCATGGCACTGGCGACAGCGGCGGGCGTGCAGCTCGTGGATGAGCGCCTCCTGCTCGCGGCGCGCAGCATGGGGGCGAACAGGCGCCAGCAGATCCTCGAGGTGATGATCCCCGCCACACTGCCGGCGCTGGTCGCGGGCCTGCGGCTCGGCGGCGCGCTGGTGATCATCGGGGTGGTGGTGGCGGAAATGCTCGCCTCCACCGGCGGCATCGGATTCCTCATCACCCAGTACCGCACCATGTTCCAGACACCGCAGGTCTATTTCGGGGTGCTCATCGTCCTCGTTCTCGCCGGCGGTCTCGACTGGCTGATCGGACGGCTGGAACGCTGGGCGACACCGGCCCACCGGCCCCGCGAGGCCCGCTGAAGCGCCGCGCAGCAGGGCACGCCGTCCCCACAAACCGAGGAGGTCGCATTGCCCCATCCCGCAGCGCTTCTGCGCGCCCGCCTCGCCCGGCCGGAGATCCTGATCGTGCCCGGCGGGGGCTCCCCCCTGGAGCTGAAGCTCATTGAGGGTGCCGGCTTCGAGGCCGCCTACGTCAGCGGGTACGCCGCGGCCGCGGCGCGCCATGGTGTCCCCGACATCGGGCTCATCGCCTATGCCGAGCAGGCCGAGCTGGTGCGGGCCGCGCGGCAGGTGACCGATCTCCCGCTCATCGTCGATTGCGACACGGGCTATGGCGATGTCGCCAATGTCGCGCGCACGGTGCGCGGCATGGAGGGGCTCGGCGTGGCCGCCGTCCAGATCGAAGACCAGGCGTGGCCGAAGAAGTGCGGCCACATGGACGGAAAAATCGTCGAGCCCGAAGATGTCGCCCTACGCAAGCTGGACGCCGCCCTCGCCGCCCGAAGAGCCGACACGGTGGTGATCGCCCGGACAGATGCCCGCGGCCCCCACGGCATGGAGGCCGCGCTTTCCCGCTGCCGCAAGTTTCGCGCGGTCGGTGCCGACGTGCTGTTCGTCGACGGGCCGGAATCCGCCGAGGAGTTGCGCATCATCGGCCGTGAGCTTGACGGGCCCCTGATGGTGAACATGTCCGAAAGCGGCAAGACGCCCCTCTTCTCCGCCGTAGAGCTTGAGGCCATGGGCTTCTCCATAGTGATCTTCCCGAGCTCGACGGTCCGCATCATGGTCCGCCAGGTCTCGGCTTTCCTCGCCGACCTGAAGGCGACCGGCGATTCCCGCTCCTGGATGGACCGCATGGCGAGCCTTTCCGAACCCAACACGGCGCTCGGCCTGTCGGAGATCAGGGCGTTCGAGGCGAACATCCTGGAGAGGCAAAGATCATGAGCGAATTCCCGTATCCCTGGCCCCCGGGAGGTCCCTCCCCGGCAGATGAACTGGTGCGAGGGGCCATCGACCTGCACCATCACGGCTATCCGGAAATCGCCTTCGATCACCGGACCCGGCATGAGGATTGGGACGAGCTTGCCATCGCACGCGCCGCGGGCATGGCCGGTATCGTGCTGAAGTCGCACATGTGGCCGACCGTCGGGCGCGCCTATCACCTGCGCCGGATGGTACCGGGCATCGATGTCCACGCCTCGATCACGCTGAATCCGATCGCAGGCGGCTTCAGCCCGCTGGCCGTCGAGGCCGCCGCGCGGCAGGGCGCCCGCGTCATGTTCTTTCCCACATGGGGCGCCGCCCATGACCGTAAGCGGGGCGGCATGTCGCGGCACCTCGGCCACATTCTCCCCCGTGCCGCAGGCCTCACGCGCGAGGCCGGCCTGAGGGCCACCGACGAAGCCGGACGGGTTCGCCCCGAGGTGTGCGAGTGCCTCGCCGTTGCGGCCGAGCACAAGATGCTGGTCTGCACCGCGCACATTTCGCCGAAGGAGAGCATTGCCGTGGCCCAGAAGGCCAAGGACTTCGGCATCGAGTCCGTGGTCTTTTCCCACCCGGACAGCAACTCGGTCGCCGCGTCGCGCGAGGAAATCCGGGACATGGTTGCGCTCGATGCCGTCTGCGAGTTCTGCACCCTCGGCATGCTGCCTCAACTCCAGCGCATCTCGCCCAGGCTGGCCATGGAGATCGTCTCGGAAATCAGCGCCGACCGGGCGATCATAACCACCGATTATTTCTTCGAATGGTCTCCCCCTGCCTCCGAAACCCTCCGCATGCTCGCCGGAACCTTCCTCGATCTTGGCATGCCATTCGCTGACATCCGCAAGATGATGAAAGACAACCCCGCAAGGCTGCTCGGCATTGACTTTCCGCCGTGTCCGAGCCCGTAGGACATTGAGTTCAGAACCCGGCCGTCGGATCGAGCTTAATCCCAAACGGCAGGTAAGCCATCACGGCGTCGCGCGACTGCCTACGCGCCCAAGGCGCGGAGCTTCTCCTTACCTCCGAAGCGGGACTTCAGCCGCCAGAGGCGCGAGCCGTTCTGACTGACGAGGAGGTGCAGCCCACCGCTGTCCGACGCCTTGAACGGCTTCTCTGAGGGCTTGAGATTGCGAATGGCAAGGTCGGTAAGTGCCATCGGTGGGGGTATCGCCGCTGGGGGTAGGGAGCAGAATCTCCCCAAAGCTCCCCCCAGATTAGCCGGACGCAACCGCACCTTCCCGCACCATACCGGACGGGAAAGATGATCTAAGTTATTGGTTTTTCAAGATCGGAGGATCACATCGGACGCTATTGGAGCGTGAAATGGTGCCCAGGGGCGGGGCGTTGCTGGCTCGGAAAATCAACCTCCTAGAGCTGCGTGGGAAAGCTAGTTATTCAACCCAATCGCAACAGCATGCAGTGGGCTCTTTCTCACCAAAAGGCCCCGCCCTCGCCGCGCAAGAAGAGGCGAGGGCTTCAATTGGTGCCGCACCGCAGCTTCAGCTCTCGGTCGCTCTTGCTCGCTCCCTCGCATCAACGAACTCGGCGAAAGGTGACCGCCGGAGAACGCGGGCGCCGTGGCGCAAAAGCAGATATCGGCCTTTGCGTTGGGTGAGCGCCGCCTCAAATGCGCCAATGGCCACGATCACGTTTGCGCACGACGCCATCACCTCGACGATCCGCATGCCTTCATCGTCCCACATCTCGACATTGAAATCGTTCTCGACCTTGCCGCCCATGATCAATCCCCCAGCGGGTGGCGACGCCGGCGAAAGCCCGAGGATGCATCCGCCTGAACGCGGGACATCTCGTGCTCCAGGTAGGCCTGTCCCACCAACAGAGCGCGGATCGTCGCGCGAGGATCGCCCTCGCAGGCTGCCAAGGCCTCATCAATCTCCGCATCGCTGACGTCGAAAGGGGTTCGCTCGGCGGGCTGAGGCTCGCACGACATGGGTCATCTCCGGCGCTGATCTGCGCATATGGATTCCATGAGAACGAAAATAGAACAAGCCACGAGATATAGGGGCTGGTGTCGGCCCCGCGCTGTGCCGTAGCCTCAGCCCATGTGCAACCTCTACAGCCACACCTCGAACCTTCAGGCGATCATCGATCTGGTGCGCGCCACACGCAGCTTGGTCGGCAACCTGCCGCCCCAGCCGGGCATCTTCCCGGACTATGAGGCGCCGATTGTGAGGACCGGCGCCGACGGTGCGCGCGAAATTGCGATGGCACGATGGGGCATGCCGTCGTCGCAACTGGCCCTCATGGAAGCCACGAAGAAGCGAGCGGCAAAGCTGGAGGCCAAGGGCCAGCCTGTCAATTTCAAGGAGTTGCTGCACTTGGAGCCGGATGCCGGGACGACGAACATCCGCAACACTTCGAGCAAGCACTGGCAGCGATGGCTCGGACCGGAGAACCGCTGCGTCGTGCCGTTCACGAGCTTCAGCGAGTTCAACAAGGCCGCCGGCGGCGACGTGTGGTTCGCCTTCTCGGAGGCGCGCCCGTTGGCCGTGTTCGCCGGGATATGGACGCCTGGATGGACCTGTATCCGCAAGATGAAGACGGGCGTCGAGACCGCGGACCTGTTCGGCTTCCTTACGACCGAGCCCAGTGAGCCGGTTGCCAGCATTCATCCGAAGGCGATGCCGGTGATCCTGACGGAGCCTCAGGAGATCGATGCATGGCTGCGTGCCCCCTGGGAAGCGGCTAAAGCACTGCAGCGGCCGTTGCCGGCTGGGGCGCTTCAGATCGTGGCGAGGGGCGTGAAGAAGGACGGCGCCAGAAGTGTCCCGAGCGACGATCTGTTATCGGGTTCGTAGCATTCGACGCGCCCATCGGGCCGGCCCATAGTGCCATGCGAGGGACAAGCGATCGATCATCGTGGTCCAGTCCAGGTAGCGCGGGACAAACCAGGCATTGTGACCTGTCCGGCGAACCAGACTGTAGCCCTGCCGTTGCATAATCCGCACGCAACGCCCGAGCCCGGCGCGGTCATCCACGAGGACGAGGCGCGGTCGATAGTGGGTTGCACTGAAACCTTCCAGAACGTCAGCCTCCATGCCCTCCACGTCCACCGATACGAAATCGACGGCTCCAACACCGGCATTGGCCAGAACTTGGTCGAGCGTGAGGGTGCGGATGCGGACAGGTTCTCCTGGCCCGATCCCGCGGGCCATGGCTTTCTGGACGGACCGCCCCGCGATCCATAGCATCAACTGGTTCGGTGATCCTGGCGACCCGCAGGCGACCTCGACAACCTCCGCCTTACGTGATCGGCGGAGGTCCTCAGCGAGGTGGGGCGATGGTTCAATGAGAATTCCGGACCACCCGCGCATTTCCAAGTGGTGAGATTGGCTGCCCCGGACGGGCTCGCCCGCTCCCACTTCCACGAAATAGCCTCGGGGCTCGCAGAGCCATGCCCCTATGAGCCCTTTCTCATGCTCAGACGGATAGACGACTGGGCGGCCAAAATCAGCAATTTCCACCACATCCATCTCGCACTGCTGGGATATTCAGATACGGTAGTGCCACAACAGCTATTCTAGTGTAATCACTTTCTTAATCCAATATTTATTGATGCATCTCAATTCTATATATATATATTTGCACGCAACTCCATGGCAACGATAGCGCCGGATTGTGGCGTGGCAGCCTCACAGGATTGCTTGCAGACTTGCCGCGAGACGACCCCCAACGCGCCGCACCGCCGCCTCCCCCTTCCCTGTGATCCGCACCCAAGTGCGGCGACGGTCCTCCAGGTCCTGCACCCGCTCGACAAGGCCCATTCCCTCCAGTGCCTCGATCCGCCTTAGTGCCGTCGCAGTCGAGGCGTCGGCGCCGGCGCATAGCGCCGACACCGTTAACGAGCGCTGGGAAATGTGTGCGAGCACCAGATCAAGGAGCATGTCCCAAGCGGTGTCGCCGCCGGGGATTTCAGGCAGGAGGGACCGTCGATCGTTTCGCAGATCCACCAGCAGCCTGACTTGGGCCGCTGCATCGCAGATGAAGGAGTCGATCCGCAATGTCCTTTCCGTCCTGTCAAGGGCACGCTCGATCGCTTCAGACAATTTGGACAGATCGACTGGCCTCGCAAGAAAGTCCGACGCGCCGAGGCGCATGGCTGAAACGGCGAGCTCTAGCGAGGCCTGCCCGCTGACGAAAATAGTTGAAATACGCCTTGGCGCGAGGACGCGATTCATCTTTTCAATAAGCACCAAGCCTGAATGATCCTCGAGGTCCGTATCGGTAATGACCAGATGAACGTCCTCGTTCTGCTCGACGATATCCAACGCACTTGTGGCCGACGAGGTGCAGATGGCGCTCACACCTCGCTCGGCGAGCCATCCCTTAAGCTGCGAAAGAAACTCTCGGTCGTTGTTTACTGCTACCGCGGAAGTGTAATTCATCGCTCGGCCCCTTCGGCGCCAGCGGCCGCGAGCCTGTTCATCGTGTTTGGGATCTCGTGACCCATAACGAGCAGTTCGTCGAGTGCGAGCTTTGGCACGGCAAGGTGGCCCTGGATGGAAATGCCGCATCGCCTCGGAATCGCGCCGAGGTCCTTCAGTCGCTCCACGCCCTCGACCGTGACGGAAATTCCGCTCGACCCGCAGAGGTCTATAACATGTCGAATGAGGCCGCGCGCCAGTTGAGACCATCTGGCCAGCCGCACAATGCAGATATCGATCTTGACTTCAGTGATCGGCAACTCGCCAAGGCGGGCGATTCCGCTGTATTTCTTTCCGAAATCGTCAAGTGCTATGCCGAAACCCTTCATCCTAAGCTTAATTAGATTTTGAAGTCCGCAGGGAGACGTTTCGTATATATCACTCTCGCAAAGTTCTATGATCAAATTTTGAGGTACTAATCCGCGCCGAGAAACGAGGTCGCTTACAAGCTCGACGAAGCCGTCGGACTCAAGCGACATTAGCGGAATGTTCACGCTGACTGGCCCAGCCAATCCTTCGGCGGTCCACGACTGGAATGCGTCAAGTCCCTTATTCAAGGTAAAGGCAGACAGCCGGTTCGCGGTAACGAAATCTCTCTTGGCGACCTCGACGATGTAGCTCGGGGCGACGAAGCCCACGCCAGGCACGTCCCCGGAGAGCAGAGCCTCAGCTCCGGCGAACGCGAAGTCCTCCATCCCAATCTTTGGCTGGAAATACAGCTGGAGGCTGTCGTGATGGATCGCTTCGATGATCTTGATGTCGCTGTCCGGCGGCAGGATTGCGACTGCGGGATGGGCTAGTTTTCCCGCGGATTGTATCGCCGAAAGGATGTCATCCGGCGTAACCGGCTTTCTAAGGACAGCGGCCACTTCCAACCCGCGGCTCGTGGCGACGGCACCAGCCGCGTTCAGGACGTCGGATGGCTCCGAGCCCACCAGAACGATGTTTGGTGGTGAGGTGAGTTCGGCAAGCTCCTTAAGCCAAAGCATGCCGTCGCGCCCCGAAATGAATGGATTTAAAATGAGGAAATCGGCTTCGGGGTCTGCCGCGAAATGCATCCCCAAATTGTTGGCCGCAGCTCGGACTTTGATTCCGGCTGCGGTGAAGCCCAAGGTCAATGCCTCGACGAATGCTTCCTCATCGTCAACTATGACAACTTCTCTGAACGACACCTCAGCCCCCGAATCGGGCGCGTTCAACTTTAGTTTAATGACACCGCCCCGCCGGGAAATTTCGTAACATTTGCTTTCCCACTTAGCTATCCCAGTTCAATCCGATCTAAGCCATATCGGTTCAGATTTTCGTTGACCGCCCTGCATAAGGCTGTTGCTCCATCCCGCAGAAAAGCCGCCGGCTGCGCTTAAACGACCAGCCGCGGTTTCACTCCAATTTGAGAGTCGATTGGTTCCATATCTGACGTCAGCTTTGAACCGCCCCGGGTTCCCCGGAGGCCATTTCGTTTGGGGGATGCGGGACTTCGTCATGGGATACCGCGTCGCTTCCTCCCTGTCATGCGGGACACCGGACAATCCATCTACCCACTGAGCGTCACGTCGGTTGCCCCGACTGCGTTATCGAATTCGTCAGGCTGGTAGATCACGACGCGGTTCCTGCCTGCGCCCTTTGCCTCGTAAAGCGCATGATCCGCCTGCGCAACGAGGTCTGATCCTGATGTCGATGGATCCGCCTGCGTCACTGAAATGCCAACGCTGACAGTGACCTTGCCGAGTGCCGGCTCGTTTGGACAAGGTTCCATCGAGGCAATCGCCAGCCGCATCCGCTCGGCCATGAGGCTGGCCCCCCCCGCTTCGGTCGCAGGAAGTATGACGGTGAACTCTTCTCCGCCATAGCGGGCGGCGAAGTCGCCGGGCCGGCGGATGGAACGCGAGATTTCCATGGCAATCCGCGCCAGAACCACGTCGCCCACCGCGTGTCCAAAATTGTCGTTGACGCGCTTGAAGTGATCGACATCGAGCATCAGCACCGCAAGGGACGTGCGGTGCCTCGCAGCGCGGCGCATTTCCGAAGCCAGAGCCAGATCGAAGGCCCGGCGATTGGGCAAGCTCGTGAGCTCGTCCGTGACAGCCAAGATCTCCAGTTGCCCCTCGACTTCCTGACTTCGCCGGAGAGCGAGCCGGAGCACGCGTACCAGCACGATGAACAGAATGCACATTCCGATCGTGAGCGCCGAGGAGATCAGAGCAAATTCGGTCCATTCAGCCAGAGCCGCCGCCGGCGAAATGCCGACCGAGAGAAGGAGCGGATAGTCACCGATGATCGTGTGAAGGTAGTGGCGGTCGATACCATCCAGTCGCGACCGTTCGCTGAATTGTTCGCCAGGGCTTGCGATCATCCTTTGAAATACGGGAGAGGCCGCGACGCTAATGCTGGAATTCCCCTTGCCATCGGTCGAGGGTGATCGAAGGATCATCATCCCGTCCGTGCGCGTGATGGCGATCACGCTTTCCGGCCCGAGATTGATGGAGTTGAGGAGCGACTGGAAAAAGGCGAGGCGGAGCGCCGCTGCCACCACTCCTTCGAACTGGCCATCCGGCCCGGAGATGCGCCGGCTCAAGGCAATGCTCGGGTCATTGTCGCGCAGCCGGCTCTGGAACGGCCCGCTCACATACGTGCCAGCTTTCCCATTTACCTGCGCTTTGAAATAATCCCGGTCAGCGAAATTCATCTGGTGCGGCTGAGGTGACCCCGACTCCTCGACGAGGTTTCCATCGCGGTCCAGGATCACCAACGCTCCGAGGTATCGAGCACTTGCGGCTCGGTCGAACAAGACCATGCGCCGGAGCCCGGGCGGCAGATCCTTCACCCCTTCCGCAGTGAACGCGTCCTCGGCGCCGCGCAGGGTCAGATCGATGACGGTCAAGTTCCGTTCGATGTTGGCCGCGACGGTATTCAAGACGTTCTCTGCGGAGTGGACCGCCAGCTGCCAGGTGGCCTGATAGGATCGCCAGATGGTAAGACCTTGGGCAAGGATAATGACACCAACCAGCGTTGCCACAATCAGCGGCACATACGCCCCGGCTATTAAACGCCGCATAATCGATCCGCTCGCGAGTAATCCGGACGGTGCCCTGACAATGGGAAACATGCACTTCAGGCTGTGGAATGGCAACTTCGCCGGAAGCAGGGCTTGGGCAGTTAGCTCCCGGTCGTTAGCCTATCATGGACGCGTTTTCCACGGTTTTCGACTCGCGCTCAGTTCAATGTCACAATAGGTTTCTCTTGCGACAGGCTGGCTTACGGCCGAGAACGTCGCTCCCGGTCACCCCCACGCCGGGAATCCGGCCTCCAACGGCCGGACGAAGCGGAGCCGTGTGGATATTGCCCCCCAACATACGCCCGGCTCCGCGCCGGCCGATTGATCAAAAGTCCGGGGGCTTGGCTGATAGTCATGCGTCTTGATCCCGGCACGTTACGGGAAGAGGAGCAGGCCACCTCGCGGCACACACGACGGCACGGCCGCGCTGGGCGAGCGCAGCGGCAAGAAGGTCGCGCAGCAAGGCGTCGACGTCTTCGGGTGACAGCCGCACCTCCTCCGCCGCCTCTCCCGGCCGGGTCAGGGATGCGAACGCGCCGTCCGCATCCCAGTCGATTCGCAGGCGGACCTTAGGGCTGTTTGAGGACATGCGTCTTGATCCCCAGCCAGAACACAGTTAGGGCGCCGCCGACCAGCACCGTCAGGACGGCGGTTCCGATCACGAGCGCCGCCCGGTTCCACATGCGGCGAAAGCGGCGCAGGTGCTCGATATCGGCGCGCGCCTCCTCGATCCGTGCTTCGTCTGAGGTGGAAAGGCCGATCTCCTTGAGCACCTTTCGGACGGCCTTCTCGGCCGCGTCCTCTGCCACCTCCACCACCATCAGCTCCAACGCCCGCTCTGAGATGATGATCGCCCCGCTCGGCGCACGCGCAGCGGCCGGAAGCTCCCCCGTCATCGCTCACCTCCAGCCGCAGAGCCGCTTGCCAACGGCGTTGTGCGCCTTGGCCTGACGGATGGTTTCATCGGTGTCATTGTCCGACCAGCGCATGGGCTTGGCCGAGGCGCAATAGACGCTAGTCGCGCCGTTTGAACCCGTCGTCGTCACGCAGCCGGCGAGGATCGGCATTGCGGCGGTCAGCATCAGCGCGAGCTTCATTCGCCCGCTGGACAGCACGGTCGGCATTGGCCTTGTCCTTCTGGATCTGGCGGGCGGCGCCACTGCGCTCCCCCCGGCGGTAAGCGATGGCAACGGCGCCGGCGGCGAGAACCGCCAGCGCTCCCTTGAGGCCGAGGAGGCGGAACGCGAACACGGTCGCAGCTAGGACGGCGGCGGCGAGCAGGGCCTCGGTCCAGTCCCCGCCGAACAGCAGCGCGACGATGAAGCCCCCCACGGCCGAAGGCGCCTCGGCCGCACGCTGGCGGCTGCGCTCGGCTTCATCTGCGCTCTGTGTCGGGAGACGGCTGGGGGTGGCAGGCAGGCGAGGCGGCGCGGATTGAAGGCGCGGCATCGGTCCCCTCTAACGCAAGAGCCCCGCGCGGCGAATACCGGCGGGGCTCTCTCGAAACCTGTTTATCTGTGGATGAAGGTAGTCAAATTATTTGTGCAGTGTCAACCAGCATCCGAGCGCCATCCTCGACATAGACGAGAGGTGGCAGGAACCACGGCTCGCGCGGGGCTGACGGGGCAAGGGGATGGCTCCCCTCCAACCGCCCCGCAAGCTCGCCAGCGAGCACCACCAGCGCCTCCCACCAGACGACATACTGCGCCCGGCTGAACTCCACCAAGGCAGGATCGACCCTGTGCCGCAGAAGGCAGGCGACGGGACGGCAGTTGTCCCGCAGCATGCGCACCCTGCCCTTCCGATCCGTGTCCGCCACCAGCGCCTCGGCCTCGATCCCGTGCCACGGCGGCCGGCTTCCGCCCTTCGCATGCGCGACCACCAGGGCGAAGGCCTCGGATGGCAGGCGCAGCACAGCGTCATGGATCACAAGCGCATCGTCCTGCGCCGTCGCACCCATCGCGACCACGAAGCCCGGCGAGCTGTCCACCCGCACGCCGAGCGCGGCGAAGTCCAGCATCGCATGCGTCGCGGAGCGGAACGACGGCCCGGCTTCGCCCCAGGCAACATCCATCAGCCCGGCCATACGGTCCACGCACTGCACCCGATAGGCCCAGCCCACCAGGGCTTCGATGTCCACCCGCTCCATCTTACGCTCCGATTGAGGGTTAGGAGGGTTTGAGGAGGGTCATTCACAAACCCTCAACACCACAAACACCAATCAAATCAATAATATACTCCCTCCCGCGGAGGGTTAGGAGGGTTTTTCATGACATATACATGAGAATTTACACAGCGACTTCGCAGCGCCCCTTAACCCCATTTGCATTGCATATACGCGCGAAAACCCTCCAAACCCTCCGCATGCGTCGCCAACCCATTGGCGCGCAATGAAATCCAGCGTTGAGGGTTTGGGAAAAACCTTCCGCACAACTCTCCGCAACCCTCCGCAGAAGGAGGGTCTAGGGCTGCCCGTCAGTCCTCATCATCGGGGCTGCGGGGCGCGTCGGGCCGCGCGGGCACGTTCTCAAGGCGGCAGTCCTGATAGACATGGATGCCGCGTGGCCCTGTGCCGTGGGCCACCTTCCGCTTCATGTCGCGGCCGAAGCGGGTCTCTGTGACCGGCTTCTTCCCGTTCGCCTCAGCCCACGACACATAGGCCTGATACATGGTGCGGGCGGTCACGTACTGGCCCTCTGCCGTCGCCACGCAGGCGGTGACGAAGGATCCTACCACGTCCATCTCGTCGCGATACTCCTGCGTCGCTGCGCGCACCTCAGCAGGGATCTGGAGTCCCTCGCGCAGATAGGTGAGCGCGCCCTCAATCAGCCAATTCAGAATGCCGGGGGCTTCCGCCACCAGTTCGCCCACCACCTCCTCGAAGTCGCGCTGCTCGCCGTCTGCGAGGGTCACAGGCCAATGGATCACGGCGATGCGCCTCCAGATGCCGTTGTCCGTGCCATCGATGCGCGGATAGCCGTTGCCCGACATATGGGCAATGAACACAGGCTGGAATTCGAAAAAGCCCTTGAACAGGTTGCGCACCGGGATGGCCTCGCCGCCGGTGAGCTTCTTCACGATCTCTTCCTTCAGCGGTGCGTTCGCCGGCAATTCGAGGATGCGCACGAAGCGCACGCCATAGAGCCGCGCCAGTTCGGGTGAGGCCGCGCCCCCCTGCTTATCGTTGGTGCCGATGATGGCCTCGGTGGGCAGGGAGGACGCGAGCGGGCCGAACACGCGCACTAGCGTCTCCAGGAACACGCTCTTTCCGTTGGCGCCGTTGCCATAATGGAAGAATACCTTCTGCACCGGCAGGCCAAGCAGGCCGAGGCCTACCCCCACCTGCACGCAACGCCGCACCGACTCGACCGGCTGGAAACGCGCCATGAAGGCCTCGAAGTGCGGGGCTTTGGCATCCTTGTCATAGGCGACAGGCAGCATCTTGGTGATGAAGTCCTCCCGTCTGTGCCCCTTCACGGTCTTCGCATAGGGCACAAGGCGAACAACGTCGGGATCCGGGCATTCCGGGTCGGGCCGGCGGCCGAATTGGATGGTGTGGGTCAGGCAGGCGAAGGCGCGCGGGTCCGCGTTGAAGCCCTCGGGCTTGCGCGTCAGGTCGCAAGCAGCCAGATCCTTCAAGGCGACGATGCGCGCCTTGTTCTTCGAGGAAACGCCGAACTTGCGCCGCGCCACCCGTCGCTTATCCAGCGCCGCCCGCGCCTCGGCGCCAGCGTCGATGATCCGTTGCAGGCGCTTCGCCAGCCCCTTATCCGCATCGGTCCAGCTATCGGAGGATTTTTCCAGCCGCGCGAGGTCCTCCTCCGCCTGGTCGCCGTCCTCCATGGCCCGCAGCTCAAAAGCGGTGGCGGCGAGGAGGTCCGCCTCCAGCCCGATCAGCCCGCCCACCTGCTTAGCGAGGCGCACGGCGGCATCATTGCCGCCCGCCATGTCCCAGTGGGTGCCAGCCCAGGTGAAATAGTCCGTGTTGATGATGCCCTCGGTCTCCAGCACCGTGAGGTCGCGGCCGAAGTGCGCCACAAAGCGCTTGGCATTGTCCGTGTCGGAATGGTCGAGGCGGGCGCAGGCGGCCACCACGTCCATGTCCGTGCCGGGGGCGGCACCGTCCGAAGGGCCGTCATCACCGCCCTCTGCATCATCAGCCGGCTCGCTCGCATCGGGCTCGCCACTCTCCGGGGGCGTCTCATCACTTCCCGAGGCGGGAGCCGGCCCCGCAGTGCCCCGGCGGGAGGGTTCCGGGATCGCGCCATCGGGCAAGGGGGCTTCCGGTGGACATACCCCGCTGCCAGAGGGCCGCCGCCGGCTCTCCGCGTCGCGGGCGATATCGTCGAGGCGGGCGATCACGTCCGCCGCATCGGCCCGGCCGGCGCCGAGCCCACGCCGGATCTCGCGCAGCACGCGGGTGTGCCCGTCCGCCTGCACCAGACCGCAGGCCTCCGCCCCATCCTGCAGCGCGGCCAGAGCCTCGCGCTCGGAGATGGCGCCGGCAGCGATGAAGCGACCGAGCGCGCAGGCGGCCCCATAAAGCTCCGTGCCACGCGTGCCTTCCGCCGCCCGCGCCAGATCGGAGGCGATGCGGTCCAGTGCCTTGCGGGCATAATTGCGCTTCGCCACCTCGCCGGGCCGGTCGGAGGCGAGCGCCCGCGCCGGGCCGCTCTCCTGCGGTTCCGGCATGTCGGCCGATGTCGCCTCACGCTTGCCGGCCTTCCGATTGGCGATCAGCGCCAGCAAAGCCGGGGGCACCTCCGGCGCCGTCGCGGGGTCGAAGGGCTCGCCCTCCCAGCTATAGGCATTGCCATTGCGCATCACGCTGGGTGGCAGGATGACGTAGCCAGCATCGCAGCGGATATCGATGTTTTTCAGGCCCGGCGGGTCATTGGGCCAGTGCGCGCCCTCCGGCCGGCGGAACCACACATGCCGCCCGCCCGATTGCGTGATGGTGCGCGGCCCGGCCGGCAGCGGCTCGCCGATGGCCTCGGCAAGGCGCGCTTCCACGGCCTCGACGCTCTCGCCCTTGGGGTCGAGGTCCACCACGTAGCCGCCGCCCCATCCGGGAGCCATGCCGATCAGCGCATCGGGCCAGCGCTTCCACCAAGCGCGGATCTGCGCCTCATTGTAGGAGGCCTTCAGCGGCCAGCCGGTGCCTTCGATCGGCTTGCCGTCCGCATCCTTGTCGGCCACCACCAGCGGCCGCTTGGATCGGGGCTTTTCCGGGTGCGGATCACACGGGAAGATGCGCCAGCCGAGGCGAGCGTAGGAGAGAGCGGCTTCGAGAGTGGTCACAATCTGCCTCCGACTGCCCGACGGGCAATCCTCTCGACAACTTGGGCGTGAGTGGGCAGCATCGTGCCATGCAGAAGATTGATCGATGGAACGCCGTGACACTGCTGGCTGCTGGTACAACCCTCGGCGCCATTTTGGGGGCGTCTCTCACTATCGAGTGGCAGCCCGATGGATTCGGAGGGCACTCGTGGTACGATATTTTCAAAGATCTCGGCGGTTTCTTCGGCGCAATTTTCACTTTCGCGGCCGTCGTGGTTGCATTTTTGGCAATTCGCCGAGACGATATGAGAGCGAAATCTGGCGAAAAGGCTGTACAGTATGTCATTAACTCCCGATTGAAAGATCATCTCAATTTGATTGCGGTGGCTTGGGAAGCGGCCGATCAAGCGATCCTCGCGCCGCATAATGACGCTAAGGCCGCGTTGCGATCTAAACTGGCCTTCGACCTTCTCGAAAAAACGGGACGCTCCATCTCCAGAGAACACCTCACCCGCGTGATGGATATGCGATCGCAAATTGATCCCGTTCAAGCAGATCTGCTGAATGAAATCTATGAGACCATTAAGGAGCTGGATGCTGACGTCATAAGTGTGAAAACGGAGCGAATTCAATACGCGCCTCAGCTGCGACTTGAGATGATCCGCGTATATCTGTCTTACTTGGCAGATCGAGTTGCAATTTATGATGCACGTCTTGCGGAAATATTTTCCTCCTGCACCAAGCAGGAACTGAACTTGCGTTCTGATGCCGATTTGACGCGGGACTCTTTCAACCAAAAAGTGCGTGAAATCGATGCACTTGGCACAGATTAGCTGGGTCGAAAAAGGGCAGACCTTTACGATTAAGGGAAGCGAGTTGCAGCTGATAACGCAATGTGCTTTGCAACTGGACTTATTGGGGGCGAAAAAATGAAAAGTAGTACGATTTGGGCGCTGGGAGGCCTCGTCGGCGCCGTTACCGGCATTCTCACAGGATGTGGCATTTTCGCCATTAGCAGCAGAAGTGATGTCGCGATTAATTTCGCCGGCTCCATCCTCGGTGGGACGGTAGGAGGCGTCTTTACAGCCGGTGCTGGCTGGCTCGCGCTTATGAGCGTGCAAATTCAGATCCGTGAAATGAAACGGATCACCAATCTTGAATTTATAGAGCGCGAAGCTGAGAAATCGGCTTCTGAGGCACTCGTTGCAGAGGGTCTCTTTGTTTGGATTAGTGATTGCATCAAAGATGTCGAGCTGCATGAATTCCCGAAATTGTATGTTAATATATTTAGTAGCCTTCGGGAACGAGGGGGTTCTACCAAGGACCTTCCTCAAGCCGTGAAGCGAGCTTTTCCAGGAATTGATCCGATTTTGGCTGCAACTCTCGTTGAGAAGCTGTCTATACTTCGCGCTGCCAACAACCCAGAGGGATATGACCCAGCTACGGCGCCTGGCGTTGATTACTTGAACTGGCAGGCAATTCGGCAACAACAGTCCTTCGATGAAATAAGTGACTTCCCTCGTATAGTTCAGGCATATATTAATGACGCGCGAGGAACTATTTCCATATTTGAGCAATATCGCGCCAATGTTATTCGCGATGTTCGCCTGTATATTGCGCGAGAACCACGTTGAATGCGAGTAAGGTAACGCGATCACGCCACCCCCCTCCGCTCAAGAAAGCGCACGCGCGCCAGCGTCACGTCTTCCACGCGGTCCATCGTCAAAGGCGGGCGCTGGCCGTCCACCAGCGCCAGCGGGCGGAAGGGGTGCAGGGTGCGGATGCGCCAGACGACGCGCTCGATAGGCGCTAGCTCGCGCCGGGCATAGCAAGGCTCACGCCGCATCGCCGTCCCCCTTCTCCAGTCGTTCAAGGGCAAGATCCAGCGCCGCCAGTTCCTTGATGGCGTGGCGCACATGCTCGCGCAGTTCCAGCGCCCGCGCCTCTGCGCGGGAGACCTCCCCGTCATCCGCCAAGGCCTCGCCGAGGCGCGACACCACGGCGCCGGCGTCCTGCGCGACTTCCGATATGTGGCGATACCAGCGACCCGATCCCGCTTCCGGGCGAGGCAGTGGCACGAGCACATGATTGCAGAGGGCGGCGAGCGCCCGCGTCACCAGCGGCACGCCGGCGTCGGCCTCCAGGTCCGCCACCACATCCACAGGGGCGAACACATGCTCTGCGGGCCGCCCATATTTCGAGAGCACCTGAAAGCCGGTGCGGGTCACCGCCGCAGCGCTCTCAAGACCGCCGCAGGCCTCCACCAGCCGCCGCGTCGCGCCCTTAAGCGCCAGATAGTCCGCCTCCCGGTGCGGGCGCGCGAGCTTGTTCATGCTGCAGCCCCGTCGCCGCGCCGCCAGCGCCGTGCTTCAATGCGCGCCAGAACCGGGGTTGATGGGAAGAAGTCATGAGCGAGGAATTTGATGCGGATACCGAAGTCGCCATCCGCACGGACGGTCGCATCGCGGCCCTTGAGATCATGATGGTGGCACTGGCCCAGCGCATGCCCGGCGGGGACAAGGCCATCGCCGCTGCGCTCATCATGCTCGATGCAGTGTGTGCGGACCTTCTGGATCACCCGGATCCAGAAGTCGCGGCGTGGCACGCCAACGTCATGCGCGTCGCGCGTCAAAGCATCGAGAAGGTCGGCCGTGAGGTCATCGCGTTTCGCGACGGCGACGGGGTTCATCAGGTCGGCTAAAGACACGCGGTCAAAGAAACCGGGCGCCAGCCTGTGGAACGGGAGCCCGCTCATGCGAAACCTCCCGCCGCATTCGCGGTGACCACAGGCGATCCGTCGGCCAAGCTGGCGTCATGAGGCGTTCCGCGCTGGCGTGCGCATCATCGACAATCCCTATACGGCGGGCGATCCGCGCCGCGCCGCGTGGGATGAAGGCTTCTGCGCCGCCTCCGGCTCGGATGGGATGGACATTCCCGAGGCGTGGCGCCGCAAGTCCAAGAAGGGCGCGAAGGGAGACGACAAGCGCGACGGCGGCGCGACGGCCGAGCCGTCCGCCGCACCCGAGAGCGCCGTGGATCCCGACCAAGACCCCCTCCCCTTTGGTGATCCGCAAGACCCCGCCGCCCCGGCGGACCCGGATGACCATTCGGGCACCTTCGAGGAACCCGCGCCGGATGCGCCGTGGGCAGCCCCGCTTGCCGATCCCGCACCTCAGCCGGAAGGTGACGCCGCAAAGCGGCTCGACGATCTGGTGAAGCGCACCAAGCGCAGGCAGGCGGACACCGCCGCCGAGAAGGCTGCCGCCAAGAGCGCGCCGAAGGGGGCGACCAAGCGCAGTGCGAAGGCACCCGCGAAGGGCCGCAAGGGCGACGGGGAGGGCCAGCCGTGAGCGAGCCCGCCCGCGCCCGCAAGCCGGACCTCACGAAGGGCCTCGACAAGGTTCAGAAGTTCGGCACCATCCTCCTGCCCCACCAGGCCGAGGAGCCCATCCTCGCCGCCGGGCCGAGGCTCGCCATTTATGAATGGCTGACAGAACTCCGCGCCCGCGCCGAGCTGGAGAGCGTGGGCCTCAAGCCCCGCGCGACTGCGCTGCTCTACGGCCCGCCCGGCACGGGAAAGACGACGCTGGCCCACCACCTCGCCGCCCGCCTTGGGCTCGCATTGGTGACGGTCCAGGCCGAACGGCTGATGACCCCGCAGTTCGGCGGCAGCTCCAACAATATCGGCGAACTTTTCGATGGGCTCGCCGAGGCCGAACACGGCTGCGTGCTCTTGCTGGATGAGATCGATTCCATCGGGAGCACGCGCCTGTCCGACGACAGTTCGGCCGGGCGCGAGCGGAACATGGTGCTGACCACCCTGCTGACGCGGGTGGAAGCCTTTCGCGGCATGGCGATCGCGGCGACCAACCGCAAAGATCAGCTCGACCCCGCCTTGTGGCGGCGGTTCGGCATGCAGATCTCCGTGGACCTGCCGGACGGCGAGGAGCGCTTCGCCATCCTGAACCGCTATGCGGCGCCTTTCGACTTCGGCGAGGACGGCCTCGACATCCTCACCGACCTGACACAGGGCGCCTCCCCGGCACTGCTGCGCCAACTCATGGAAGGCCTGAAGCGAGCGCTGGTGCTGCACCCGCGCCTCGGCCTCAATATCGATGACGTGGCCGTGGTGTTCCGCGCCATCACGTCCGCCGTCGCGCCGCACCCCGACCTGCAGCAACCGCCGCTCTGGAAGGCCTTCGGCGCGCACGCCGGCCAAATCCGCAAGATCCCGTGGCCGCCGGCCCGCCAACCCAAGGGGAGGGCCTGACCGATGGCAGGCGTCAACAAAGTCATCATCGTTGGCTACCTCGGCAAAGACCCGAGGATCGCCAAGACGCAGGCGGGCGCGCGCATCGCCAGCTTCTCCGTCGCCACATCCGAGAGCTGGCGCGACAAGGCCACCGGCGAGCGTCGGGAAGAAACCGAGTGGCACCAGGTGGTGATCTATAACGAGCGCTTGGTGGAGGCCGCCGAGAAGTTCCTGAAGAAGGGCTCGAAGGTCTACGTCGAGGGCAAGAACGCCACCCGCGCATGGACCGACAGGGCTGGCGTGACGCGTTATGTGACCGAGGTGGTGCTCAAGCCCTTCCGTGGCGAGCTGACCCTCCTCGATTCCACCGAGCGCGCGCCCGCCCCCGACGAAGGCAGCTACGGCGCCGCGCCGGCCGGTCCCGACGATGAAATCCCGCTCGGATGAGGTGCGCCATGACGCCATTTGAACGCGCCCTCGGCATTGTCACCGAATATGAGGCCGCCGGCGAAACCAGCGCCGCGCGGATGCTCCTCTTCACCCGCATCGAGGATCTATGCGAGGTGGCCGAGGCCGGCCGGCGGCTGGTGGACCGGCTCGCGGCGGCATGGGACATTTTGGCGGGGAATTCCGCCGAGGCCGCCATGACGAAGATATTCCTGCCGCTCCGCGTCATCGAGCATACGGAAAGCTTCGCCATCGAGGACGCAGCCGGAACGTCGATCGCCTACGTCTATTACGACGATGGCGATGCCGTCCGCCGAGCCGTCCGCAAGCGCTTGACCAAGGCGCAGGCCCGCCAGGTGGCCGAGCGCATCAGGGCCTTGGGGGACAAGAATGGCCCGGCATGACATCCTTCCCATCAGCCTGCCCCCGCGCGGCCTCTCCCGCACGGAGGCTGCGGCCTATATCGGCGTGTCCGCCGGCACCTTCGATCAGCTGGTGAAGGATGGCCGCATGCCGCCGGCGAAGAGGATCAACTCCCGCACGGTGTGGGATCGCAGGAAACTTGACGCTGCGTTCGACGCGTTGCCCGATGGCGCACAAGAGGAAAACCGCGACGATCCGTGGGCACGGGTGGCGGTATGATGAGCGGCGCACCCATGCTGGACCGGCTGCAATACGTCTATGAGGACATGGACCGCCACGGCAACGTGCGGATCTATGTGTGGCGCGGCAAGGGTCACAAGAAGATCCGCATCCGCGAGCGCCCCGGCACCCCGGAATTCCGCAAGGCCTATGATGAGGCGATCGCGCGCGCCTTCTCCCCCGTCCCCATCGAGCCGGAGGAGACGGAAGACAAGGCCCGCGACCGCACCCCGAAGCCCGGCACGTTCCGTTGGATGTGCATTCGGTTCATGGCCGAGAGCGCGGACCACAAGCGCGACAGCGCGCGCACCCGCCATGTCCGCAAGCTCATTCTGGAAAGCATGTTCGAGGAGCCGACCGAGCCAGGCGCCAAGACCTTCTATGCCGACTTCCCCCTCGATCGACTGACGGTCAAGGCGATCCGCGTGCTGCGCGATCGCAAGCTCGCGGCGCCGGAGGCCGGCAACAGCCGAATCAAGGTGCTTCGGAAGGTGTTCAATTGGGCGATCGCCGATGAACTCCCCGGCATCACGGTCAACCTCGCCCGCGACGTGCCCTATTTCACGGCGGCCGGTAACGGCTGGCACACATGGACCGTGGACGAGATCGAGCAATATGAGGCGCGGCATCCCCTCGGCTCCAAGGCCCGCCTCGCGCTCGCGCTTCTCCTTTACACCGGCGTGCGGCGCTCCGATGTGGTCCAGCTCGGCCGCCAGATGATCCGGAACGGATGGCTGCGCTTCACGGAGATGAAGGGCCGCCGCCACCTCGTGAAAGAGCGGGAGATCCCCGTGCTGCCGCAGCTCCAGGCGGTCATAGACGCCACGCCAGGAAGCCACATGACCTTCCTCGTGACGGAATTCGGCGCGCCCTTCAGCGACGCGGGCTTTGGCAACTGGTTTCGCGATCGATGCGACGAAGCCGGCCTGCCTCAGTGCTCGGCCCATGGCCTGCGCAAGGCCGGCGCCACGATCGCCGCCGAGAACGGCGCGACCGAGCATCAGCTCATGGCGATCTATGGATGGGAGAGCCCCAAGCAGGCCGCGCGCTACACCCGGAAAGCGAACCGCAAGCGCCTCGCGGGCGACGCCATGCACCTCGTGGCGCCGACCAAAGAGTGAACAAATCTTTCCCACTCTGCCTTACCCACCGTGTCCAGTGGGAAAGATAAAGCGAAAAACCAAATGATTTCAGTATCTTAGAAAATGGATGGTGCCCAGGGGCGGAATCGAACCACCGACACTGCGATTTTCAGTCGCATGCTCTACCAACTGAGCTACCTGGGCATCCGCCGAGCCGGGGCCCGGGTCCGGAGGGGCGTCAACCCCTTCGGAGCGGCGAGTGTATAGGGAGGAAATCGGGTCGTGTCCAGAGCCGGCATGCAGTCTGTAGGGCGGCGCGTGGGAGCTGTGGACAAGCCACGGCGGTGATCGCCTCGATGCGTTTCGGGACAAGCGTTTCCGCCCCCCTGTCACCGGACACGCACGCGATCGCGGGACGGGCGCCCGCCGTCCTGAGCGGGTTGCAGACAGCCACTTTTCTCCACCCGCGTGCCATCGCGCGAGTCGCCAACGGTGCGATGCATTCTTGCGCGGAAGCTGGCACAATGGCCGGCAAATCACCGCCCGGACGCAGCATCACGGCTGGGGCGGATATGCGGGAACGACGGGGGATGGTGTGCCCGAGCGCAAGATGAAGAGCGTCGCCGAGCCGAAGAGCGTCGACCAGGAGACTGCCGACTATGTCACCGGGTCCAGCGCCCCCGCAGCGGAGGCGGTCACGCTGGAGGAGGCTCTGGGCGTGCAGGTGCGCTCCATCCGCCGCGAGCTGGATCTGACGGTTTCCGACCTCGCGGGCGCGGCCGGCATCTCGGTGGGCATGCTGTCGAAGATCGAGAACGGGCAGATCTCCCCCTCCCTCGCCACGCTGCAATCCATCTCCAAGGCGCTCAACGTGCCGCTCACCACGCTGTTCTCCGCCTTCGAGGAGCGGCGCGACTGCTCCTTCGTGAAGGCGCAGCAGGGCGTCATCATCGAGCGGCGCGGCACCAAGGTCGGCCATCAGTACGAACTGCTGGGCCACGGCCTCGGCGGCGACATCGTGGTGGAGCCCTACCTCATCACCCTGACGGAGGAGGCGGCGCCCTACACGGGCTTCCGCCATGCGGGCGTGGAGTTCATCTACATGCTCTCCGGTGAGGTGCTCTACCGCCACGCGGACCGCACCTATCACCTGCGCGCCGGCGATGCGTTGATGTTCGATTCCGGTGCCGCCCATGGCCCGGAAGACCTCATCAAGGCGCCCATGACCTACCTGTCCATCATCGTCTACGGCCGCGACCGGCACTGAGCCGGCGCGCCCTTCTCACCCTGACGATCGGCGAAGTTTTCCTCCAGAGAAAATTATATTCTCTTCCGATTGACGCCCTCGCCTAACGGGCGTACTCCTTGTGACAAGGCCGCAGCGGCGGCCCGCAATGGAGTAAAATCGAACGCCATGTGCGGCATCGTCGGACTTTTCCTCAAGGACCCGAAGCTCGAAGGCGAGCTGGGTGCCATGCTCGCGTCCATGCTCTGCGTCATGACTGATCGCGGCCCCGACAGCGCGGGCTTCGCGGTCTACGGCGCCGGCGGCAAGGACAGTGTGAAGCTCTCCCTGCGCGCCGCCCGGGGCTATGATTTCGAGGGCCTCGCCGCCGGCCTGTCCGGCCCGGCGAACGGCATGCCCGCCCTCGTCCTCCACGGCACCCATGCGGTGGTGGAAATCCCGCAGGTGCGTGAGGCCGCCGTGCGCGCCTTCCTCGCCGAGCGCCATCCCGAGGTGGCGGTGGTGGGCACCGGCTCCCGCATGGAAATCTTCAAGGAGGTCGGCCTGCCCTCCTCCGTGGCGCAGACCTTCGGCCTGGCGCAGATGCGCGGCACCCACGGCATCGGCCATACCCGCATGGCCACCGAGAGCGCGGTGACCACCGCCGGCGCGCATCCCTTCTCCACCGGCGCCGACCAGTGCCTCGTGCACAACGGCTCGCTGTCCAACCACAATGCCCTGCGCCGGCAGCTGAAGCGCGAAGGCATCGCCATCGAGACCGAGAACGACAGCGAGGTGGCCGCCGGCTATCTCACCTGGCGGATGCGGGAAGGCGCCTCCCTCGGGCAGGCCCTGGAAGCGGGCCTCAAGGACCTGGACGGCTTCTTCACCTTCGTGGTGGGCACCGAGAGCGGCTTCGGCGTGCTGCGTGATCCCATCGCCTGCAAGCCCGCCGTGATGGCCGAGACCGACCAGTATGTCGCCTTCGGCTCGGAATACCGCGCGCTCGTCGACCTGCCCGGCATCGCCAAGGCCAAGGTCTTCGAGCCCGAGCCCGCCACCGTGTATTTCTGGGAGCGCGCACAGTGAACGCCATTGCGCCGGACGTGACCTTCGACCTCGCCACCACGCCGCTGCGCGAGCTGAACGAGGCCCTTCACAAGGCCACCGCTGAATCCAACGCCCGCCGCTGGCGGGTGCTGAACCCCAACGGCCGCCACGCGGTGGCGGTGGGGCTGGCCATGCCCCTCACCGTCGAGATCGAGGGCAATGTCGGCTACTACTGCGCCGGCATGAATGCGGAAGCCTCCGTCATCATCCACGGCAATGCCGGTCAGGGCGTCGCCGAGAACATGATGAGCGGCTTCGTGCATGTGCGCGGCGATGCCAGCCAGTCGGCCGGCGCCACCGCCCATGGCGGCATGCTCGTGGTGGATGGCAATGCCTCGGCCCGCTGCGGCATCTCCATGAAGGGCGTGGACATCGTCGTGAAGGGCTCCATCGGCCACATGAGCGCGTTTATGGGTCAGTCCGGCTCCCTCGTGGTGCTGGGCGATGCCGGCGAGGCGCTGGGCGACAGCCTCTACGAGGCGAAGCTCTTCGTGCGCGGCACGGTGAAGAGCCTGGGCGCGGACTGCATCGAGAAGGAGATGCGGGACGAGCACAAGGCGCTCCTGGCCCAGAAGCTGAAGGCCGCCGGCCTCGAAGGCGCGGTCGATGTCTCGGAGTTCAAGCGCTACGGCTCCGCCCGCCAGCTCTACAACTTCCACGTGGACAACGCGTCCGCCTACTGACGCGCGCCGCCGTCGCGCCCGCCACGGGCGGGATGCACCGACCGCAGTTGAACTTTTCCGGGTGAGGACCCCATGACCGCCCACAACAACACGCCGCGCACCCCGCCGCGCTTCTCCGCCACCTTCGATCCGGCGACACTGGCCGAGATCCGCCGGGCCGCGGCGACCGGCATCTATGACATCCGTGGCGCCGGCACCAAGCGCAAGCTGCCCCACTTCGACGATCTGCTCTTCCTCGGCGCCTCCATGTCGCGCTATCCGCTGGAAGGCTATCGCGAGAAGTGCGGCACCGAGGTCACCCTCGGCACCCGCTTCGCCAAGAAGCCGATCACGCTGAAGACCCCCGTCACCATCGCCGGCATGAGCTTCGGTGCGCTGTCCGCGCAGGCGAAGGAAGCGCTCGGACGTGGCGCCTCCACGGTGGGCACCTCCACCACCACCGGCGACGGCGGCATGACGCCGGAGGAGCGCGGCCAGTCCAAGACCCTCGTCTACCAGTACCTGCCGTCCCGCTACGGCATGAACCCGGTGGACCTGCGCAAGGCCGACGCCATCGAGATCGTCATCGGCCAGGGCGCCAAGCCCGGCGGCGGCGGCATGCTGCTCGGCCAGAAGATCTCCGATCGCGTGGCCGCCATGCGCACCCTGCCCAAGGGCATCGACCAGCGTTCGGCCTGCCGCCATCCCGACTGGACCGGCCCGGACGACCTCGAGATCAAGATCGAGGAGCTGCGCGAGATCACCGATTGGGAGAAGCCGATCTATGTGAAGGTCGGCGCCTCGCGGCCCTATTACGACACCGCGCTTGCGGTGAAGGCGGGCGCCGACGTGGTGGTGCTCGACGGCATGCAGGGCGGCACCGCGGCGACGCAGGACGTGTTCATCGAGCACGTGGGCATCCCGATCCTTGCCGCCATCCGCCCGGCCGTGCAGGCGCTCCAGGACCTCGACATGCACCGCAAGGTGCAGCTCATCGTCTCCGGCGGCATCCGCACCGGCGCGGACGTGGCCAAGGCGCTGGCCCTCGGCGCCGACGCAGTGGCCATCGGCACGGCGGCCCTCGTCGCGCTCGGCGACAACGATCCCCAGTGGGAAGACGAATACCAGGCGCTCGGCACCACCGCCGGTGCCTATGACGACTGGCACGAAGGCCGCGACCCCGCCGGCATCACCACCCAGGACCCCGAGCTGTCCAAGCGGCTCGATCCGGTGAAGGCCGGCCGCCGCCTCGCCAACTATCTCTCGGTGATGACGCTGGAGGCGCAGACCATTGCCCGCGCCTGCGGCAAGAGCCACCTGCACAATCTGGAGCCGGAAGACCTCGTGGCGCTGACCGTGGAGGCCGCCGCCATGGCCGGCGTGCCCCTGGCCGGCACTTCCTGGGTGCCCGGCAGGACCGGCGGATACTGATCCGAACCTTCAAGCCGCGCCGCTCGACCGGCGCGGCTTTTTTCAAAGAATACCGCTTCCAAATTCCGGGGAATTTCGCATGGACCACTTCCGTACGCCGCTCCGCGAGGCCGAAGGCCGCGCTTCCGCCGCTGCCCAGATCGACCTCGCCAAGGTCGCGAAGGACCGCGGCATCAAGTATTTCCTGATCTCCTACGTGGACCTGTTCGGTGGCCTGCGCGCGAAGCTCGTGCCCGCCTCCGCCATCGGCCCCATGCAGAAGGAAGGCGCCGGCTTCGCCGGCTTCGCCACCTGGCTCGACATGTCGCCGGCCGATCCCGACCTGTTCGCCGTGCCGGACCCGACCAGCCTCATCCAGCTGCCCTGGAAGGAAGAGATCGGCTGGCTCGCCGCCGACCTCTACATGGGCGGCAAGGAAGTGGAGCAGGCGCCCCGCACGCTGCTGAAGAAGCAGCTCGCCGCCGCCGCGCGCCTCGGCTACGAGATCAAGACGGGCGTCGAGTGCGAATACTTCCTCATCACCCAGGACGGCAAGTCCATCTCGGACACCGCCGACACCGCCGAGAAGCCCTGCTACGATCAGGCCGCCCTCATGCGCCGCTATGATGTCATCAAGGACATCTGCGACGCCATGCTCAAGCTCGGCTGGGGCGCGTACCAGAACGACCATGAGGACGCCAACGGCCAGTTCGAGATGAACTGGAACTACGACAACGCGCTCCTCACCGCCGACCGCCATGTCTTCTTCAAATACATGGTGAAGTCGATCGCGGAGCAGCACGGCCTGCGCGCGACCTTCATGCCGAAGCCCTTCATCAACCTCACCGGCTCGGGCTGCCACGCCCATGTGTCCATGTGGCAGAAGGGCAAGAACGCCTTCTCCGATCCCAAGGGCGAGCTGGGCGTCTCCGAGCTGGGCTACCACTTCATCGGCGGCCTCATCCACAATGCGGACGCGCTCTGCGCCCTCACCAACCCGACGGTGAACTCCTACAAGCGCATCAACGCCCCGCGCACCATCTCCGGGGCCACCTGGGCGCCGAACACCGTCACCTACACCGGCAACAATCGCACCCACATGATCCGCATTCCCGATGCGGGCCGGTTCGAGTTCCGCCTCGCCGACGGCGCGGCCAACCCCTACCTGCTCCAGGCGGGCCTCGCGGCCGCCGGCCTCGACGGCATCGAGAACAAGCGCGATCCGGGCAAGCGCCTCGACATCAACATGTACACCGACGGGCACAAGGTGAAGGGCGCCAAGCGCCTGCCGCTCAACCTGCTCGACGCCATGCGGGCGCTGGAGAAGTCCAAGGTGCTGACGGATCGCCTCGGCAAGCCGTTCGTGGACGGCTACCTGAAGCTGAAGACCGTGGAATGGAACGCCTTCTCCCGTCACCTCACCCAATGGGAAAGGGACAACACCCTCGACATCTGAGCCCTGCTCTGTCGGTTGTCCCCGGGAGCCCGGCGCATTCCCCTGCGCCGGGCTCTCACCTTTTTTGAGCACCTCACTCCGGCGCGGGCGTCGCCAGCGGCTTGTCCTTCTCGACGATGTAGGTGATGGCGAGCTTCGTCTTGTCGCCCCCCACCTGGAAGGCGTGCGGCACTTCGGGCGGAATCTGGAAGCCGTCGCCCGGCGCCAGCGTGCGGTCGGGCTGGCCCTTCACCGAGAGCACGCCGCCCCCGGCCATGAGATAGGTGCTCTCGACGCCCGGATGGGTGTGACGCGCCACCTTGAGGCCGCCGTCGAACTCCGCCTCCATCAGGATGGCGACATACTTGTCGCCCGGCATGTCGGTGCGGCCGAGCACCTTGCGCGAGATTCCGGCGGGCGCCGCGGCGGGTGCGGCCTGTCCTTGTGCCATGGCCTGCGTGCCGCCAACCTGCGTCGCGGCAAACCCCGCCAGCGAGCAGATGGCGCAGGAGATGAACCGGCGTCGAGCGAGCATGATCCTGTCCTCCCAATATTGGCCCGCGCGCCGCGCAGGCCCCTCAGGATAACGGGATTTCCGCGCGCGGCGAGAGGCTGTGCCACCGGCCCCGACGCAACGAAAAAGGCGCCGCCCCGGCCGGGGTCGGCGCCTTCTTCATGCAGGATCGTCGGTGCTTCAGCGCTGGGCGACGTAAGGCGCGAGCCGGCCCACGGTGAAGATCTGGACGCGCCGGTTGATGGGATCGGTCGGCCGCTTGGGATCGAGCAGCACTTCCTCGCCGAGCCCCACCGCCTCGAGGCGGGTCGGATTGATGTTGAACACGCTGACCAGCGCGCTCACCACCGCGTCGGCGCGGGCTTGGCTGAGCTTGAGGTTCACCTCGCGCGGGCCGGTGACATCGGTGTTGCCGGTGACGATGAACTTGTAGCCGTGCAGGATCGGGTTGTGCATGGCATCGGCGATGGCACCGAGCGTGCCGTAGGACGACGGCTCGATGATCGCCGAACCGAGGCGGAACTGGATCTGCACGTTGATCTGCGGCAGCTGGTCGAGCTTCAGCGCCAGCGAGGGACGGCTGAGCTGCTCGCCCGGATTCTGGGCCATGTGGGTCTGGACCATGGAGCGCAGCTGCTGCGCGGTGATGGTCGGGGCCTTTTCGCTCAGGCCTTGCAGCCCCTGGAGGATCTGGCCATCGGAGAGGGCGGTCTGGGCATAGGCGGGGGCGATCGCCGGCACGGCGGCAGCGAGCAGCGCGGCCAGTGCAAGGCGGGTCAAAGGCGATGTCATCGCGAAACGTCCTTCGTTCGAGTGCGAGGATGTGAGGAGGACGCTCAGCGGTAGCCGGCGTTGGTGATCGCGGCGTTGCACTTGTCGCTCACCACCCGCGTCGCCTGGAGCAGGCAGGAGAGCAGGTTGCCGTCCTGGGGCACCATGCCGGGGCACAGGCGCGCCGTGTCCGCCGAGCAGACTTCCTGGATGGAATCCTGCGCCGCATCCCGCTCGGCGATGGAGGCCTTCGCCGTCGCATAGTCGGCTTTGCACTTGGCGCTGACCTGATTGATCTTCCCGTCCATGCAGGCGAGCAGCTTGCCTTCGCCCAGATTCACATTCGAACAGAACTTGTTGATGTCCGCGCCGCAGCTGCGCGCCAGAAGGGCGCCGGCCTGCGCATAGCTCATGGTCTGCGCGCCTGCCGCAGAGGCAGACCCAGCAAGGATTACCGCTGCAAATAGAACTCCGCCGATCCGCATTGTTGCCCCACCCCGTCTTCAAATGAATGCCCCGACACGACGTAGGGGTATCATCAAACGGTCGCGGCCGACAGCGGGCGGTGGTGCCTCCGGGATCGGACTTTTCAGCACAAACTTAACGTCAGGCTGAAAACTCAACTTCCACAGCTTGGCAATTGGCCGCCATGAAGCTTGACCCTCAGCAGTTCCACACGTTGCCGCGCCTTCTATCCGAGCGCGTCGCCCACCCATGGCAGGGTGGCGCGCAGGACGGGCAGAACCGCCTCGTCCAGGGTCTGCCGGCAGAAGCCCGCCACCTCCCGCGGCAGGCGGCCGAGTTCCTGCCGGCGGCCGATCAGCGTCAGGCTGCGGGAGAAGGCGGGACCCGGCAGCGGCGCGTAACGGACCCGATCGCGATCCAGCCCCGCCTCGAAGATGCAGAGCGGCGTCGTCACCGCGAACCCCTCCCCCGCCGCCACCATGGCCGAGACGCCGAAGGGCGTGTCGAACTCCAGCCGGCGCGGCAGATCGAGCTTGAGGCGCCTCAGGTGCCGGTCCACCTCGATGCCCGTGCGCGAGCGGGCGGAGAAGCGCACCAGCGGCAGACGCTGCGCGAGGCGCGCCACGTCCTCCACCCGCTCGGGCGCCGTCTCGCCGGCGGGCAGCAGCAGCACATAGGGCTCGGTCAGAAGCGGGAAGCGCTCCAGCCCCTCGATGTCGGCGAGTTCGTCCACGCCCACGAGCAGATCGAGCTGGCGGGAGAGCAGCGCGCTCGCATGGGCCGCCGTGAGGCCAGCGAGCAGCGACACTTCCTCCGCCACCGCGCACAGCCGCCCGGCCAGCGGCGCGGAGAGGGCGCGAGAGAGGGAATCGACGAGGCCGGCGCGGATCAGCGGCAGCCGGCCGTGCTCGGTCTCCTTCAGCGCCGGCACGATCTGCCGGGCCTCGGAGAGGAGCGCACTCGCCTTCTGCCTGAGCACGCCGCCCGCGGCCGTCAGCCCCAAAGGCCGGACGCTGCGATCGAACAGGGCGACGCCCATGCGCGTCTCCAGCTCCGCCACCGCTTGCGACACCGCCGGCTGGGTGAGCCCGAGCCGCCGCGCCGCGCCGGCCATGGCGCCGGCCTCGCAGACGGCGAGGAAGATTTCCAGCGCCTTCAGATCGAACGGCAGAAGCTCGCGCACCGTCATCCCCACAGAATAAGCAGAATTTATATTACCTGTGGTTTTCGGCGGGGCTATATCTTTTCCAAAGGGGTGCATCGGCGTCCGCGCCGAGGGGTTCCCAAGGGTCCCGAGGGGTTCAATGTCCCGCTATTCCGTATTCAGCCTGATCGCCAACGCGCTCAACGGCCAGAAGGGCTGGACGCCCGCCTGGCGCGATGCGGTGCCGAAGCCCTCTTATGACGTCATCATCGTCGGCGGCGGCGGCCATGGCCTCGCGACCGCCTATTACCTCGCCAAGGAGCACGGCATCCGCAACATCGCGGTGCTGGAGAAGGGGCATATCGGCTCCGGCAATGCGGGGCGCAACACCACCATCATCCGCTCCAACTACCTGCTGCCCGGCAACGAGCCCTTCTACGAGTGGTCCATGAAGTTGTGGGAGGGCCTGGAGCAGGACCTCAACTACAACGCCATGGTCTCCCAGCGCGGCATCATCAATCTCTACCACTCGGACGGCCAGCGCGACGCCTATGCCCGGCGCGGCAACGCCATGCGCCTCGCCGGCGCCGATTCCGAACTGCTGGACCGCGAACAGGTGAAGGCGCTCTGCCCCTTCCTCGATTTCGACAACTCCCGCTTCCCCATCAAGGGCGGGCTGATGCAGGCCCGCGCCGGCACCGCGCGCCATGATGCCGTGGTGTGGGGCTATGCCCGCGCCGCCGACCGGCTGGGTGTGGACATCGTGCAGAATTGCGAGGTCACCGGCTTCATCCGCGAGGGTGACGCGGTGGTGGGCGTGGAGACCAATCGCGGCCCGATCCGCGCCGGCAAGGTGGGCCTCGCGGTGGCCGGCTCCACCTCGCGGCTGACCAGGCATCTCGGCCTGCGCCTGCCCATCGAGAGCCATGTGCTGCAGGCCTTCGTCTCGGAAGGGCTGAAGCCGCTGGTGCCGGGCGTCATCACCTTCGGCATGGGGCATTTCTACGTCAGCCAGTCGGACAAGGGCGGCCTCGTCTTCGGCGGCGACATCGACGGCTACAATTCCTACGCCCAGCGCGGCAACCTCCCCGTGGTGGAGGATGTGGCCGAGGGCGGCATGGCGCTGATGCCGCTCATCGGGCGGCTGCGCATGCTGCGCTCGTGGGGCGGCCTCGTGGACATGTCCATGGACGGCTCGCCCATCATCGACGTGGGTCCCCTGCCTGGCCTGTTCCTCAACACCGCGTGGAACTACGGGGGCTTCAAGGCGACGCCGGCCTCCGGCTGGTGCTTCGCCTGGACCATCGCCAAGGAAGAGGCGCACCGCTTCAACGCCGCCTTCCGCCTGGACCGCTTCCGCACCGGCCATGTGATCGACGAAAAGGGAGTCGGCGCCCAGCCGAATTTGCACTGATGGGCGCGCTTCTCGATTTTCGCGCCCCGGACCAGCGACGGCGGAGCCTAGAGTGCAATCCGTCTGGGAGCACGCTCTCGCCTTTTGGACTCCCTCTCCCCTTGCGGGAGAGGGTTGGGGTGAGGGGTATTTCCTCCACCACACGCCGGTCCATCCGAGCCCAGCGCAGGCCCCTCACCCCCTCTCCCGCGAGGGGAGAGGGGAGCCATGCTGCTCTTCACCCCTCCACCCGGACCTGACCCATGCGCATCACCTGTCCCTATTGCGGCGCGAGGTCGTCCCATGAGTTCGCCTATCTCGGCGATGCCGCGCCCACCCGGCCGGACCCGGCCGATCCCGAGGCGCCGGACGCCTTCAACGTCTACGTCTACGAGCGCGACAACGTCGCCGGCGTGATGGACGAGCTCTGGTACCACGCGGGCGGCTGCCGCCGCTGGCTCACCGTCACGCGCGACACCCGCACCCACACCATCACCGCAGTGCGCTTCACCCGGACGGAGGCGGCCGAATGACCCGGCTTTCCGCAGGGGGGCTGATCGACCGCAGCCGCACCCTCTCCTTCAGCTTCGACGGCAAGAGCTACACCGGCCATCCCGGCGACACGCTCGCCTCCGCGCTGCTCGCCAACGGCGTGCGGCTGGTCGGCCGCTCCTTCAAGTATCACCGGCCGCGCGGCATCGTCACCGCAGGGTCCGAGGAGCCGAACGCGCTGGTGGAGCTGCGCTCCGGCGCCCGGCGCGAGCCCAACACCCGCGCCACCACCATTGAGCTGTTCGACGCGCTGGACGCCACCAGCCAGAACCGCTGGCCCTCGCTGGACGTCGACCTGCTCAGCATGAACCAGCTCGTGTCGCCCTTCCTCGGCGCGGGCTTCTACTACAAGACCTTCATGTGGCCCGCCGCCTTCTGGGAGAAGGTCTACGAGCCCATGATCCGCCGTGCCGCCGGCCTCGGTCGCGCGGCCGAGACGGCCGACCCGGACCATTACGAGAAGGCCACCCATTTCTGCGACGTGCTGGTCATCGGCTCCGGCGCTGCCGGCCTTGCAGCGGCCCTCGCGGCCGGGCGCTCCGGCGCACGGGTGGTGCTGGCGGACGAGGACTTCCGCCTCGGCGGCCGGCTCCTCTCTGAGCAGGCCGAGATCGACGGCGGCAGCGCGACGGATTTCGTGGCGCGGGCGCTGGCCGAACTTTCGAGCCTACCCAACGTCTGCCTCATGCCGCGCACCACCGTGTTCGGCGCCTATGACGGCGGCGAATTCGGCGCGGTGGAGAAGGTGAGCGACCATCTCGCCGTCCCCGCCCCCTTCCAGCCCCGCCAGCGGCTGTGGCGCTTCATCGCCAAGCGCTCGGTGCTGGCGGCGGGTGCGTTCGACAGGCCCATCGTCTTCCCCGGCAATGACCGGCCCGGCGTCATGTCGGCGCTGGCCCTCGCTACCTACGCCACGCGCTTCGGCGTGGGCGCGGGGCCGCGGGCAGCGGGCTTCACCAACAACGACCACGCCGTCGCCGCGCTGCTGGACGCCGCCGCGACCGGCGTGAAGCTGGAAGCCATCGCGGATGTGCGCGACACCGTCGCCCCTGCGCTGGCCGCGCGGGCGAAGGCGCTGGGCGTCGATCTCCTCACCGGGAGTGAGGTCATCGCCACCTCCGGCAAGTGCCTGTCCGGCGTCACCGTGCGCACGCCCAAGGGTGTCCGCACGCTCTCCGTGGAGGCGCTCGGCGTTTCCGGCGGCGCGACGCCCAACGTGAACCTCACCTGCCATCAGGGCGGCAGGCCCATCTGGCGCGAGGATATCGCCGCCTTCGTGCCCGGCGCCGTGCCGGTGGGCATGGTGGTGGCGGGCGCCGCCGCCGGGCACCTCACGCTCGCCGAAAGCCTCGCGGATGGCAGCGCGCTGGGCGCCGCAGCGGCGGAAAATGCGGGCTTCGCCCCCGTCGCGACTCCCGCCCCCGTGGCGGGCGATGCGCCCAACGGCCTCAAGGCCTTCTGGCAGGTGCACGCCAAGGGCCCCGCCTTCGTGGACCAGCAGAATGACGTGACCGCCAAGGACGTGGCCCTCGCCCATCGCGAAGGCTTCCGGGCGGTGGAGCTGCTGAAGCGCTACACCACGATGGGCATGGCCACCGACCAGGGCAAGACCTCCAACATGGCGGGCCTCGCCATCATGGCGGCGCTCACCGGCAAGGGCATTCCCGAGACCGGCACCACCGTGTTCCGCCCGCCCTATACCCCGGTGGCCCTCGGCGTGCTCGCCGGCCACCATCGCGGCGTGGACTTCAAGCCCACCCGCCCGACACCGACCCATCAGTGGGCGGAGGAACGGGGCGCGGTGTTCGTCGAGACCGGACAGTGGCTGCGCGCCGCGTGGTTCCCGGAGGCCGGCGAGGACTGGCAGGCGGCGGTGAACCGCGAGGTGAAGGCCACGCGCGAAAGCGTCGGCGTCATCGACGTGTCCACCTTCGGCAAGATCGACCTTCAGGGGCCGGATGCCGGCGTGCTGCTGGATCGCGTCTACATCAACATGTTCTCCACCCTCGGCGTCGGCAAGGCGCGCTACGGCGTGATGCTGCGCGAGGATGGCATCGTCATGGACGACGGCACCACCGCCCGCCTCGCCGACGACCATTATGTGATGACCACGACCACCGCCAACGCGGCCAAGGTGTTCCAGCATCTGGAATTCTGCCTGCAGGTGCTGTGGCCGGAGCTGGACGTGTGCCTCGCCTCCATCACCGAGCAGTGGGCGCAGATCGCCGTCTCCGGCCCGCGCTCCCGCGACGTGCTGGCGAAGCTGGTGGACGGCGCGGATGTCTCCAACACCGGCCTGCCCTTCATGGGCGCGCTCCAGACCACGGTGATGGGCGGCGTGGAAGCGCGCGTCTTCCGCCTCTCCTTCTCCGGCGAGCTCGGCTACGAGATCGCGGTGCCCGCCCGCCACGGCGACAAGCTGATGCGGGCGATCATGGCGGCGGGCGCGCCCTACGGCATCACGCCCTACGGCGTCGAGACGCTGGCCGTGCTGCGCATCGAGAAGGGCCATGTCTCCGGCAGCGAGCTGAACGGGCAGACCTCCGCCCGCGATCTCGGCCTCGGCCGCATGGCCTCCACCAAGAAGGACTTCATCGGCCGCGTGATGGCGGGCCGCCCCGCCTTCACCGATCCCGACCGGCCCACATTCGTCGGCTTCCGGCCGGTGGACAAGGCGGCGCGGCTCAAGGCCGGGGCGCATTTCCTGCCCCTCGGCGCGGCCCCCACCACTGAGAATGACGAGGGCTACATGACCTCCGTCGCCTGGTCGCCCATCCTCGGGCACTCCATCGGCCTCGGCCTCCTCAAGCGCGGGCCGGAGCGCATCGGCGAGAAGCTGCGCGCCTATGACCCGGTGCGCGGCGGTGACATCGAGGTCGAGGTGTGCTCTCCCCACTTTGTCGATCCCGAAGGGGAGAAGCAGCGTGTCTGACCTCTTCCAGTCCCTCTCCCCCGCCCACCTCGTTCCGGCCGGGCACTATGGCGTCACAGGCGCCACCGGCGTCACGGCGCAGGTGGTGACGAACCTTGCCGCCGCGACGTTGGTCTCCCGCAAGGGCAAGACCGCCGCGCTGATCGCCGCCGCCACCGCCGCCGGCCTGCCGCTCGTGGATGCGCCGAAGGCGAGTGTCGGCGCCGGCCTTGAGGCCATCGGCACCGGCCCCGGCAAGTGGCTGGTGTTCGCCGAAGGATCGGACGGCGCCGCGCTGCGCCGGCGTCTCGAAGAGCTGGCGGCCGGCCTTGGCGCCGTCACCGACCAGAGCGACGCCAATCTCGTGCTCGACATCTCCGGCCCCAAGGCGCGCGAGGCGCTGGTGAAGGGCGTGGCGGTGGACCTTGATCCCCGCGCGTTCCAGCCGGGCGACGCGGCGACGACGCCGGTCTCCCACGTGGGCGTCACCTTCTGGCAGCGGGACGCGAGCCCAAGCTATCGCTTCGCGGTGGGCAACACTTTCGCCCCCGCCTTCCTGCGCTGGCTGGCGGCGAGCGCGGCGGAATACGGCTTCGCGCTCTCCGGCACCGATCGAGGTTGACGGCAGCGCGGCGCGCGCCTCCTCTCCCGCACCGATTTTCTGAACAGGGCGCCCGGCTGCATCAGTCGCGCGGCGCCATAAAGGACGCATCATGACCAGCCCCAACGAGCCGATCATTCTCGCCTTCTCCTGCCCCAACCGGCCCGGCATCGTCGCCGGCGTCTCGACCTTCCTGTTCGAGAAGGGCTGCAACATCCTGGAGGCGCAGCAGTTCGACGACACCGAGACCCGCCGCTTCTTCATGCGCGTGGTGTTCAACGTGGTCGAAGGCGAGGCCAGCCTCGCCGAAATCCGCTCCGGCTTCGCGGCGGTGGCGCAGACCTTCTCGCTGAGCTTCACGCTCCGCCCCGTATCCGAGAAGCGGAAGGTGCTGCTGCTCGCCTCCAAGTTCGACCACTGCCTCGCGGACCTGCTCTATCGCTGGCGCATCGGCGAGATCCCCATGGAAATCTCCGGCATCGTCTCCAACCACCCCCGCGAGACCTATGCCCACCTCGATTTCGACGGCATCCCCTTCCACCATCTGCCGGTGACCAAGGCCACGAAGCTGGAGCAGGAAACGCAGGTCTGGGAGATCTTCCAGTCCTCCGGCTCGGAACTCGCCGTGCTCGCGCGCTACATGCAGGTGCTGTCGGATGGGCTCTCCGCCAAGCTCTCGGGCAAATGCATCAACATCCACCACTCGTTCCTGCCCGGCTTCAAGGGCGCCAAGCCCTATCATCAGGCCCATGCGCGCGGCGTGAAGCTCATCGGCGCCACCGCCCACTACGTGACCTCGGACCTCGATGAAGGCCCGATCATCGAGCAGGACGTGGAGCGCATCTCCCACCAGGATTCGCCCGAGGACCTCGTGCGCAAGGGGCGCGACATCGAGCGTCGGGTGCTGGCGCGGGCCATCTCCTGGCACCTGCAGGACCGGGTGCTGCTGAACGGTTCCCGCACCGTGGTGTTCCGGGACTGACCTCAAAAAAGGGAACCCGGCACCGGGTCCGGGGCGTTGAGGGGGCGATATCCACCAAAAGGAGAGAGCCCCATGCAACGCCAGGGCATGCTCGTCGCCGCGGCATTCGTGCTGGTCCTCGCGCTGGTCGCGGCGAACATGTTCTCCAACCGCGGCAGCCCCGAACCGAGCGAGACCGCGCCGGAGAACATCACCGTGCCGCGCGGCAATCCCCCGCCCATGACCACCGCGCCCGACGCCCCTCCCGGCCGGACCCTTTCGCCGGCCGAGCAGAACCGGACGAGCCAGTAACGCCTGCTCACTTTTTCGGCATAAGGTGCACATCCTGCGCCCCGCAGTGGCAAATCAAGCCGCTGCGGGGCGCAGTTCATTTGAGTCAAATATATGATATTTATGTGTTTATCAGAAATTGCATACAAGTGGCGCGCTTCCTGCTAGACCCCTGCCATCAGGCGCGTGGAGCGCCGTCATCAGGGTAGACCATGCAGACCGTCGCCAGCCTCCTCGAAGCCCACAGGTCCGGCCTCCGCTCCGTCTCGGATACGGTGCGCGGCGTCTATGCCCGGCTTGCGGTGCATGACGACCCGGCCATGTTCATCACCCTGCGTGACGAAGCCGATGTGCTGGCCGAGGCGACCACGCTGGAGGCCGCCAGCAATACGGCGCTGCCGCTCTACGGCGTCCCGGTGGCGGTGAAGGACAATATCGACGTCGCCGGCCTGCCCACCACGGCCGCCTGCCCGGCCTTCGCCTATGTGCCGGCGCGCGACGCCACCGTCGTGGCGCGGCTCAGGGCGGCGGGCGCGCTCATCATCGGCAAGACCAATCTCGACCAGTTCGCCACCGGCCTCGTGGGCGTGCGCTCGCCCTATGGCATCCCGCGCAACTCGGTGAACCCGGAGCTGGTGCCCGGCGGCTCCTCCTCCGGCTCTGCGGTGGCGGTGGGCGCGGGCATCGTGCCGGTGTCGCTGGGTACCGACACGGCGGGATCGGGCCGCGTGCCGGCCATGCTGAACAACATCGTGGGCCTGAAGCCCTCCCTCGGCCTCGTGCCCAATACCGGCCTCGTGCCGGCCTGCAAGACGCTGGACTGCATCTCCATCTTCGCCCTCACCGTCGACGATGCCATGGCGGTGCTGAACGTCATCGCAGGCTTCGACGCTGAGGACGCCTATTCCCGCGACCTGCCCATCGGCCCGCTCACCGCCGCCCCGCCCGCGCCGGTGCTGGGCATCCTGCCCGAGGCGCAGCGGGAATTCTTTGGCGATGCCGAGTCGGCCGCCGCCTATGAGGAAGCCCTGGCGCGCTTCGCGTCCCTGGGCGCGGTGCTGAAGGAGATCGATTTCTCCGCCTTCGCCGAGACCGCCCGCTTGCTCTATGAGGGGCCGTGGGTGGCGGAGCGCTGGATCGCCGCCGAGCACCTTTTGACCACCGATCCCGATGCCGTGCATCCGGTGACACGAGCCATCACCGAACCGGGCGGCAAGGCGAGCGCTGCGGATGCCTTCCGCGCCATGTACAAGCTCAAGGAGCTGCGCGCCCGCGTCGCCCCCATCCTCGCCGGCATCGACGCTCTGCTGCTGCCCACCGCGCCTTCCGCCTATACGGTGGAGGAGGTGCTGGCGGACCCCATCCGCCTGAATTCGCGCAATGGCACCTACACCAATTTCGTGAACCTGATGGATCTGTGCGGCATCGCGGTGCCGACCAAGATCACCGCCGCCGGCGTGCCCTATGGCATCACCCTCCTCGCCCCCGCCGGGAAGGATGCGGAGATGGCGGCGCTGGGCCGCGCCTATGTGGCGGCGGGCAATTTGCCGCTGGGCTGTGGCCATGCGCCGGCGCCTGCCCTGCCCCCGCTGGCGCCGGCCAGCGAGCCGGGGCGGCTCGATGTGTGCGTGTTCGGCGCCCACCTCTCCGGAATGCCGCTCAATGGCGACCTGAAGGCCATGGGCGCGCGCTTCGTGCGCGCCGCCAAGACGGTGCCGTCCTATCGCATGAAGCTCCTCCCCGGAGCCGTGCCCCGCCCGGGCGTGGTGCGCGTGACTACGGAGGGCGCGGCGGTGGAGGGGGAGGTGTGGTCCCTGCCCTTCGAGGGCGTCGGCCGCCTGCTCGCAACCGTCCCCGCGCCGCTGGGGCTCGGGCAGGTGGAACTGGACGACGGCACCCATGTCACCGGCTTCCTGGCCGAGGCGGCGGCCCTCGACGGGGCGCGGGACATCACCCGGTTCGGCAGCTTCCGCGCCTTTGCCGCAGCCGCCGAATAGGCGCTCCGACTGACTGAGGGGAACCGCACAAAAGCGTGCGGTGGGGTGTCGGCGGGCTGGACAAGGTCGAGCGATACACTGTATCAACTGGCCATCGAAACCAGCGCGCCGGCCCCCATGTCCCTGTCCCTTTCCCCTTCCGCAGCGACGCCGCCGGCCCGCGAGGCGACCGGCCGGCAGGACCGCGCCGCGCCCGTCGGCGCCGGAGCCGCGGGGGGACACGACCAGGGCGATCATGGGCACGGCCATCACACCCATGCCGCTTCTCCGGCAGGCCGCAGGCCGCCCGTGCGCATCGGCGCATCGGTGCTGCGCATGTCCCTTGCCGGGCGGCTCGCGCTGGTGTCGGTGCTCCTCCTCGTGCTGTGGAGCGCCGTCCTGCTGGTGACGGGAGGCGGCGCATGACCGCGCAGATTTCGTTCCGCAACCTCACCCTCGGCTATGAGCGCCACCCGGCCGTCCACCACCTCTCCGGCGATGTGGAGAAGGGTGCGCTGCTCGCCATCTGCGGCGCCAACGGCGCCGGCAAGTCCACGCTCCTCAAGGCCATCGGCGGCGCGCTGAAGCCGCTCGGCGGCACCATCGACCGTCACGGCCTCGACCCGCGCGAGATCGCCTATCTGCCGCAGGGCGCCGAGATCGACCGCAGCTTTCCCATCCATGTCTACGACATGGTGTCCATGGGCCTGTGGAGGCGCGCTGGCCTGTTCGGCGGCATCGGCCGGGCCGATCGGGAGAAGATCGAGCACGCCATCGCCGCCGTCGGCCTCGAAGGGTTCGAGAACCGGCCCATCGGCACGCTCTCCGGCGGGCAGATGCAGCGCACCCTGTTCGCCCGCCTGCTGCTGCAGGACGCCCGCGTGATCCTGCTCGACGAACCGTTCACCGCCCTCGATGCCAAGACGGTGTCGGACCTCGTGGAACTGGTCCGCCGCTGGCACGGCGAGCAGCGCACCGTCATCGCGGTGCTGCACGATTTCGATCTGGTGCGCGCGACCTTCCCGCAGACGCTGCTCCTCGCCCGCACGCCTGTCGCGTGGGGACCCACCGCGGAAGCGCTCGACCCCGAGAACCTGCTCAAGGCCCGCCGCATGGGCGAGTCATGGCGTGACGACGCCCTCCCCTGCTCCGACGCGGCCTGATCCGACTTTCACCGACCGGCTGACGCCGGTCTTTTGGACGCACATCACTGCTTTTGCGCTTGGCCGGGGACCACGGGCTCCGTCCAAGGCCGGTCCGGTTCCTCCAACCCACCGGATCGGCTCCCCGGCCAAGCGCAAGGGCAGGACGATGACAGATCCGGCCGGCCGCCTTGAGCGCGGCACGCGGCCCGGGATGGTTCGATGAGCCTCTATGACACCTTCATTTCTCCCTTCGTGGAGTTCGAGTTCATGCGGCGGGCGCTGGCCGGCGTGTTCGCGCTGTCGCTCGGCGCGGGGCCGGTGGGCGCGTTCCTGATGCTGCGGCGCATGTCGCTGACGGGCGATGCCATGGCCCACGCCATCCTGCCCGGCGCGGCCATCGGCTTCCTGTTCGCCGGCCTCAACCTCTACGCCATGACCGCCGGCGGCCTCGCGGCCGGCCTTCTGGTGGCGGTGGGCGCGGGCGTGGTGGCGCGGGCGACGGGGATGAAGGAGGACGCCTCGCTGGCCGCCTTCTATCTCATCTCGCTGGCGCTGGGCGTGCTCATCGTCTCACTGCGCGGCTCCAACGTGGACCTCCTGCACGTGCTGTTCGGCACGGTGCTGGGCATCGACGACGCGACGCTGGTGCTCATCGCCGGCATCACCACCATCACGCTGCTCACCCTCGCCGTGGTGTGGCGGCCGCTGGTGCTGGAATGCGTGGACCCCACCTTCCTCGCCTCGGTGAGCCGCAGCGGCGGCGTCAGCCACATCGCCTTCCTGTCGCTGGTGGTGCTGAACCTCGTGGGCGGCTTCCACGCCCTCGGCACGCTTCTCTCGGTGGGGCTGATGATGCTGCCGGCCGCCACCGCGCGCTTCTTCGTGCGCGACCTCACGGCGCTGGTCACCACCTCGACACTGATCGCCTTCGGCTCGGGCGTCGCGGGGCTGCTCGTCTCCTACAACCTCGGCACGCCGTCCGGCCCGTCCATCATCCTGGTCGCCGGTCTCGCCTATGCCGGCGCCGTCTTTTTCGGGCCGATCGGCGGTCTCGCCGGCCGCCTCGTCCCTCGCCGTCACCTTGAAGCCTGAAGAGGACTTTCATGATCTCCAGACGTCTCCTCCTCGCCGCCGGCATGGTCGCCGGCCTTGGCCTGCCCATGGCCGGGCCGGCGCTCGCGCAGGCCCCTGCCCAGAAGATGCCCGTGGTGGCCTCCTTCTCCATCCTCGGCGATTTCGTGAAGCAGGTGGGCGGCGACCGCGTGGCCGTCACCACCATCGTCGGCCCCAACGGCGATGCCCACGTCTACCAGCCCACCCCCGCCGACGCGAAGGCGGTGGCCGCGGCCAAGGTGGTGTTCGTCAACGGCCTCGGCTTCGAAGGCTGGATGGACCGCCTCATCAAGGCGTCCGGCACCAAGGCGCCCATCGTCGTCGCCACCAAGGGCATCACGCCCCGCACCGGCTTCGTCGATCATGACGACGACGAGAAGCCGAAGGCCAAGGGGAAGGCCAAGCACGACCACGCCAAGGAAGAGGGCGGCCATGACCACGGCGGCATCGACCCCCACGCCTGGCAGTCCATCGCCAACGCCAAGGTCTATGTGGCCAACGTGCGCGACGGCCTGATCGCCGCCGATCCGGACGGCCGCGACGTCTACACCGCCAACGCCGCGGCCTACACCGCCAAGCTTGATGCGCTGGAGACGGAAGTGAAGTCCGCCATGGCCAAGATCCCGGCCGAGCAGCGCCGCATCATCACCTCCCACGACGCCTTCGGCTATTTCGGCGAGGCCTACGGCCTGGTGCTGGTCGCCCCCGAGGGTGTCTCCACCGAGAGCGAGGCCTCGGCCAAGGACGTCGGCCGCATCATCCGCCAGATCAAGGCGCAGAAGATCCCGGCCGTGTTCGTCGAGAACGTCACCGACCCGCGCCTCATCCAGCGCATCGCCAAGGAAAGCGGCGCCAAGGTGGGCGGAACGCTCTATTCCGACGCGCTGTCCGATGACAAAGGCCCCGCGAGCACCTACATCGACATGATGCACTCCAACGTGCGCGAACTCTCGTCCGCTCTGTCGAGCTGAGGGGACGCCCGTTTCCTTCCGGCGGCCGCCTCGCGCGGCCGCCGCAGTACCAAGGTGAAGCCATGGCTGAAACGCAGGCCGAGAAGATCCCCGTCACCGTGCTGACCGGCTATCTGGGTGCCGGCAAGACCACGCTGCTCAACCGCATCCTGTCGCAGCCCCACGGCAAGAAATTCGCCGTCATCGTCAACGAGTTCGGCGAGATCGGCATCGACAACGACCTCGTGGTGGGCGCCGACGAGGAAGTGTTCGAGATGAACAACGGGTGCATCTGCTGCACCGTGCGCGGCGACCTCATCCGCATCATCGACGGCCTCTTGCGCCGCAAGGGCGGCTTCGACGGCATCATCGTCGAGACCACCGGGCTGGCGGACCCTGCCCCCGTGGCCCAGACCTTCTTCGTGGACGAGGAAGTGCAGGCCAAGACCAAGCTCGACGCGGTGGTCACGGTGGCCGACGCCAAGTGGCTCTCCGACCGCCTGAAGGACGCCCCCGAGGCGAAGAATCAGGTGGCCTTCGCCGACGTCATCCTCCTCAACAAGACCGACCTCGTGACCGGCGCGGAGCTGGACGCAGTGGAAGCCCGCATCCGCGGCATCAACCCCTACGCCAAGCTCTATCGCACCCAGAAGTCCGAGATCGACATCGCCAAGGTGCTGAACCAGGGCGCCTTCGATCTCGAGCGCGTGCTGGAGCTGGAGCCCGCCTTCCTTGAGGAGGACGAGCACCATCATCACCACCACGCCCATGGCGAGGCCTGCGGTCCGGACTGCGGGCACGATCACCACGACCACGACCACCATCACCACGGGCTGAAGGCGGTGCATGACGAGGAGATCCAGTCGGTCTCCTTCTCCACCGACAAGCCGCTGGACCCGGACAAGTTCTTCCCCTGGGTGCAGAACATCGTGCAGGTGGAGGGGCCGAACATCCTGCGGTCCAAGGGCATCCTGTCGTTCAAGGACGATCCCGACCGCTTCGTGTTCCAGGGCGTGCACATGATCCTCGACGGGGACCACCAGCGCCCGTGGAAGGACGACGAGAAGCGCCTCAGCCGCATCGTCTTCATCGGCCGCCAGCTCAAGCGCGACCTGCTCGAAGAGGGCTTCCTCACCTGCGTGGCGTGAGGGCCGTCTGATCGGGGCGCGACGCGCCCCATCATCATTGTATCCCTGCGCCGCCCGGTCCGGCCGGCGCGGGGTTTCGGGAGAGCCTGTCAGTTCCCCGCCAGCGCCTTCAGCGCCGCAAGCACCTGTTCCGTATCCGCCCCCAATCGCGGGCTGGCGCTTTTCGCCACCTGCCGCACGCCGTCGAGCACGATGGGGCTCGCCACGGCGGGAATGGTGCCGCCGCCGGCCTCCGCAAGGTCCACGCGCAGGCCGCGCGCCTTGACCTGAGGGTCCTCGAACACCTGCGACACCGTATTGATCGGCCCCGCCGGCACGCCCTTCGCCTCCAGCGCGGCGAGGAGATCGTCGCGGGCGAAGGCCATGGTCAGCCCGGTGAGCTTCGGCACCAGCACGGCGCGGTTGGCGACGCGCGCGGGATTGGTGGCGTAGTCCGCCGCCTGCGCCAGCTCCGGCGCGCCGAGCACGGCGCAGAAGCGGGCGAACTGCCCGTCATTGCCGATGGCGGCGATGAAATAGCCGTCCGCGCAGGGGAAGACCTGATAGGGCACGATATTGGGATGGGCATTGCCCATGCGCTTGGGCGCCTTGCCGGAGGTGAGATAGTTCATGGCCTGGTTGGCCAGCACGCCCACCTGCGTGTCCAGCAGCGCCATGTCCACATGGCCGCCCGTGCCGGTCTCGTCGCGCCGCCGCAGGGCGGCGAGGATGCCCACGGTGGCATAAAGGCCGGTGAAGATGTCGGCGAAGGCGACGCCCACCTTCTGCGGCTCCCCATCCGGCGCGCCGGTGAGGTCCATGATGCCGCCCATGCCCTGCACCAGGAAGTCATAGCCCGCGCGCGGCGCATAGGGGCCGTCCTGCCCGAAGCCGGTGACGGAGCAATAGACAAGGCGCGGATTCTCTTTCTTCAGGCTCTCATAATCGAGCCCGTACTTCTTCAGGCCGCCGACCTTGAAGTTCTCGATGAGCACATCGCTCTGCCGGGCGAGATCGCGAATGATCTTCTGGCCGTCTTCGGTCTCGAAATCCACCGCCACCGAGCGCTTGCCGCGATTGGTCGAATGGAAATAGGCGGCGCCGAGGTCCGCCCCGTCTGCCCCCTTCAGGAAGGGCGGGCCCCAGGTGCGGGTATCGTCCCCGCCGCCCGGCCGCTCCACCTTGATGACCTCCGCCCCGAGATCGGCGAGCAACTGCCCGCACCAGGGCCCGGCGAGGATGCGGGCGAGTTCAAGGACGCGGAGGCCGGCGAGGGGAGCTGAGGCAGGGGAGGACATGGGAGGACTCGTTGGGGAGGGGCGCACTCAAGGCAGTTTGTCATGGCCGGGCTTGTCCCGGCCATCCACGTGGTACGGCCGGGACCACATGTGCGGCCGTCGTCCCATCGGCCCGACGTGGATGCCCGGCACAAGGCCGGGCATGACGGCGGTGATGCGGGAACGCCGCACCGATGCTCAGAAGAACGCCTGGATCCCGGTGATCGCCCGGCCGAGGATCAGCGCGTGGATGTCGTGCGTGCCCTCGTAGGTGTTCACCGTCTCCAGGTTCGCCGCGTGGCGGATGACGTGGAATTCCGCCGAGATGCCGTTGCCGCCGTGCATGTCGCGGGCGACCCGCGCGATGTCCAGCGCCTTGCCGCAATTGTTGCGCTTCAGGAAGGAGATGGCCTCGATGGGCAGCGTGCCCTCATCGAACATCCGCCCGGCGCGCAGCGCGAGCTGGAGGCCCAGCGCGATCTCGGTCGCCATGTCAGCCAGCTTCTTCTGCACCAGCTGGGTGGCGGCCAGCGGCTTGCCGAACTGCTTGCGATCCAGCGTGTACTGGCGGGCGGCCGCATAGCAGGCCTCCGCCGCGCCCATGGCGCCCCAGCCGATGCCGTAGCGGGCGCGGTTGAGGCAGCCGAAGGGGCCGGGCAGGCCGGCGGCGTTGGGCAGGAGGTTCTCTTCCGGGATCTCCACGTCTTCCAGCACCACCTCGCCGGTGATGGAGGCGCGCAGCGAGAGCTTGCCCTCGATCTTGGGGGTGGAGAAGCCCTTCATGCCGCGCTCCACGACGAAGCCCTTGATGGCGTTGTCGTGCGCCGCGGACTTCGCCCACACCACCGCGAGGTCGGAAATGGGCGAATTGGTGATCCACATCTTCGCGCCGTTGAGGCGGTAGCCGCCGTCGATCTTCTCGGCGCGGGTGCGCATGCCGGCGGGATCGGAGCCGGCGTCCGGCTCGGTCAGGCCGAAGCAGCCGACCCACTCGCCGGTGGCGAGCTTGGGCAGGTACTTCTTGCGCTGCTCTTCCGTGCCGTAGGCATAGATGGGGTGCATGACGAGGGAGGACTGCACGCTCATGGCCGAGCGGTAGCCCGAATCCACCCGCTCCACCTCACGCGCGGCGAGGCCGTAGGCGACATAGCCAAGGCCGGCGCCGCCGTATTCCGCCGGGATGGTGGGGCCGAGCAGGCCGAGCTCGCCCATCTCGTTCATGATCTCGCGGTCGAAGCGCTCGTCGAGATAGGCGGAGGTCACGCGCGGCAGCAGCTTTTCCTGCGCATAGTCGCGGGCGGTGTCGCGCACCAGGCGCTCGTCCTCGGTGAGCTGGCTGTTGAGATCGAAGGGGTCGGCCCAGTCGAAGATCGGCTTACCGGATGCGGCCATGGTGCGTCTCCCGCGCTAGAAATCACCGCCGGATGGCGGCAGGCATTTACATTCCTACCAGTCGGTATATAAATAAAAGCCAATCGTCAAGGAGCACGACGCTGCAGGATCGAGGCGACCACGAACAGGATGCGCCGGCCCGCCCGGCCCCCGCCCGGCGGCGCGGACGTCCGCCGAAATCGGCGGCCCTGCGCGTCGCAGCGGACGGCGACGGCGCGCGCCTTGGCCGCCCGCCGATGATGAACGACCCGCGCGCGGAAATCCTGCGGCAGGCCGCGCAAATGTTCGCGCAGAAGGGCTATGTGGATTCCTCGCTCAGCGAGGTGGCGCGGTCGCTCAATTATTCCAAGGGCGCCATCTACAACTATTTCTCCTCCAAACAGGAGATCTACGACGCCATCATCATCTTCACGCTCACCGGGCTCAACGATGCGTCAGCCGCGGCGGTGAAGCGGGAGGACCCGCCGGCCGAGCAGCTGAAGCAGTTCATGGTCGCCCACGCCCGCTTCCTCGCCGACAATTACGATTGCTTCGTCACCATGCTGGTGGGCTTCTCCGGCATGGCCAATACCGGGCTGAAGGGCGATGCCCTCGCCTTGCGCGATGCCCATGAGGGCCTCCTACGCCGGATCATCGCCGACGGCGTCGCCGACGGCTCCTTCCGCGAGGTGGGCGCGGCCATGACCGGGCGCGCGGTGCTCTCGCTGCTGAGCTGGATGGTGCGCTGGTTCAAGCCCGGCGGCGGCAAATCGGCAGAAGAGGTCGCGCTGGAGTACCACGATCTGCTGGTGCGCGGGCTGGTGGCCTGAGGGGGCGTCACCCCCCTCCCCCCTCCATGCTCTTCATCAGCACATCGAGCCCTTCGTCGGGCGTTGCCGTGGGCCAGTCGGGCATCTGGTGGCGGAAGAAGGTCGCCTGCCTTTTGGCATAGCGGCGGGTGTCGCCCTGGCCCTCGGCGATGGCCTCGGCGAGGGACATCTCCCCCTTGAGATAGCGCGTGAGGGCCGGCGCGCCGTGGGCCTTCAGCACCGTGCGGTCGGGGGCGAGGTTGCGCGCGGCGAGCGCACGCACCTCCTCCAACGCCCCGGCTTCCATCATCGCCTCGAAGCGGGCGTCGATGCGCTGGCGCAGCAACTCCCGGTCCACCTCCAGCACGATCTTCGCGCAGGCCGCCGCATCGAGCACCGGCGGCTGAGCATCCCTCTGCCAGTCGGTGAGCGAGCGGCCGGTGGCGTGGATCACCTCCAGCGCGCGCAGCACCCGTTGGCGGTCATTCACCTTCAGCCGTTCGGCGCTCGCGGGATCGACCGTGGCAAGTCGGGCGTGGAGGGCGACGCTGTCCAGCGCCTCGGCGGCGCCGCGCACCTCGGCGCGCACCGCTTCGGGAATGGCGGGAATTTCGGCAAGCCCCTGCGTCAATGCGCGGAAATAGAGCCCCGTGCCGCCCACGAACACCGGAAGGCGCCCCGCCGCCTCCGCCTCGGCGAGGGCGCGCTTGGCGTCCTCCAGCCAGCGGCCGACGGAATAGTCCGTGTCCGCATCCACATGGCCGTAGAGGCCGTGGGGCACCTGCGCCATTTCCGCGACGGTCGGCCGCGCCGTGAGCACCCAAAGATCGCCATAGACTTGCATGGAATCTGCATTGAGGACGATGCCGCCCGTCCGCTCGGCCACGGCAAGCGCGAGCGCCGACTTGCCGCTGGCGGTCGGACCTGCGATGAGCACCGCCAACGGTTTTCCCCCTTCGAGCTTTGAAAATGCCATGGCCTACGTCGCGACGCTGATTTCAAACCCATCTGCCCCGGCTTTGACCTACGAGGCAATCCATGCCGCCCTTTCCGTGCTGCCGCAGGCGCAGGATCCGGTGGTGCTGGACGAAGGCGTGGCGGTCGATATCCACTTCGTCCCGGAACTTGCCGCCGATGCGGGCGCGCTGGCGGATGCGGTGCGCGGCGCGCTGAATGGCGCGCCCATCGACGTGGTGGTGCAGCTTGAGACCGGCCGGCGCAAGCGCCTGTTCCTCGCCGACATGGATTCGACCATGATCGGGCAGGAGTGCATCGACGAGCTGGCCGACCTCGTGGGCCTGAAGGCGCACGTCTCCGCCATCACCGAGCGCGCCATGCGCGGCGAGATCGCCTTCGAGCCGGCCCTGCGCGAGCGCGTGGCGCTGCTGCGCGGCCTGTCGGCGGGCGTGGTGGGCGACGTGCTGCGCGAGCGCATCACGCTGACCCCCGGCGGGCCGGAGCTGGTGGGCACCATGAAAGCCAACGGCGCCTATGCCGCCCTCGTCTCCGGCGGCTTCACCTTGTTCACGCAGGAGATCGCCGCGCGCATCGGTTTCGACGAGAACCGCGCCAACGAGCTGCTGGTGGAAGACGGCACGCTGCTGGGTGCGGTGGCCGAGCCCATCCTCGGCCGCGACGCCAAGCTCGCGACGCTGGTGGAGCTGCGCGACCGGCTGCACCTCGCCCCGTCCGAGACCATGGCGGTGGGCGACGGCGCCAACGATCTCGCCATGCTGGGAGAGGCGGGCCTCGGCGTCGCCTATCACGCCAAGCCGGCGGTGGCGGCAGCGGCCCATGCCCGCATCGACCACGGCGACCTCACCGCGCTGCTCTACATGCAGGGCTATAGAAGCAGCGAGTTCCGCACGGCCTGAAGCGGCCTCGCGCCGCCACACTGTCATCGCCCGGCTTGTCCAGGCGATGACACGCATTGAAGGCAGGTCAGATTCCCGCCCCGTGGCTTACTGCGCCGTGCCTTGACCGGCGGTGCCCTGCTGGCTCAAGGCGTTCTGGGAGCGCGGCAGGGGAATGACGCGCACCTTGCGCTGCCCCGGCTGTTCGGATTCCGGGGCGAGGGGGGCGGCGACGGTGGCGGCCACCGGTCCGCCGGCGGCGGCTTCGGCCGCGGCGGTGCTGCCGGCCGGGGCTTGGCGGCCGCCTTGCCGCCCTTGGTCGGCTCGGCGGGGCGCGGCGCGGACATTTCGCGCGCCTGCTCCTCGGTCACGAGGATGTCGCCCTTGCGCAGGGTGGTCTCGTCCTCAAGCCCGGCGAGGGCCTGCGCCCACGACTGGCCGGCCGGCTTGCAGGTGCAGGAGGGCACCAACTCCTTGCGGTAGCGCAGGGCGTTGGGCAGCGACATGTAGGACTGGCCGGAGATGCTCACCGCCGACTTGATGTCGCCGCTATAGGTGAAGAGCTGCGCATCCGAGCCCGGGCACAGCCGCTTGCAGAGCTGTTCGTCCTGCGCGTAGCGGCTGGAGTTGGTGGCGCTCGCCATGGGGAAGAAGTAGCCGTCGCAGGTCCTGACGCACACGGTGCGCGAGGAATAGGTCTTCGGCGTCTCCAGCGGCATCAGGTCGAGGTCGGGCGAGGTTTCCTCGCTCTGGGGCTGCTGGGTTCCGAAGATGGCCTCGAAGAAGTTCTTCGGCTTCGCCGGCTCGGCGGCGCGGCGGGCGGCCTGCACGGCGGCGGTGTATTGCGGGCCGCAATTGTTCTGGGCAAGGGCGATGATGAGCGCCCGGCGCTGGCCGCCATTGTCGGTGCCACCGCGCTCAAGCCCTGCGATCTGCGACCTCAGGCGCGAGACCTGATCGTCGATCTGGTCGCACTGGGGCGGACGGGGCGGACCCTGGAAGATGAGGAAGCCGCGCGGCGCATCGCAGCCCATGCCGCGCGCCTGGGCGGACAGACGGTCGAGATCGCCACGGAGCTTGGCGGCCTGCGCCTGCTGGTTGGCGACGCCGCCGGCGCTGCGGTCGAGGGCCATCAGCGAGCCTTCGAGCTGCTGGCAGGTGGGGCTGCCGGCCTGCGCCAGCGCGGTGCCCGCGGTGGTGAGGGCGACCATGAGGCCCAGCGCCAGACGGCGCGCAGCACCTCGCGCAGCCGTTCCACGGGCTGCAATCCGGGCCATCCGAATGGCGCCGATCCCTCGCGCGGACTCCATCCTCAGCTCTTCTCTCCACTGGCGCCGTGCCGATCCGGCGCCCCTCTATAGACCGACAGCGGGGGACAATGGTGACGAAACTGTGGCCCCTCTCCGGAAGGTGAGGGGCCGGCCCGTTTGCGGTCCGGCGCGCTCAGCCGCGGCCGCGCGAGCGGATGTTGTAGCTGTCGTAGGCGTATTCCGCGATCTGCCACCACACCAATTGATCGGCGCGGATGGCGAGCATGGAGTCGAGCGCCTGCTTGAACGCCGGGTTGGTGGCCGCCAGCTCGTTGTAGAGCTCGAAGGACGCCTTGTAGCCCGCCTCCATGATGGACTGAGGGAACGGCTTCAGCTCCACGCCCTGCTGCACCAGCCGGCGCAGCGCCGGGGGGTTCACCGAATCGTACTTGGCCAGCATCCAGTTGTTGGCGGCCTCGGCGGCATTGCGGACGATGGCCTGGTAGTGCTTCGGCAGCGCGTTCCACTGGGCGTTGTTGATGACGAGGTGCAGCATGGCGCCGCCCTCCCACCAGCCGGGATAGTAATAATACTTGGCCACCTTCACGAGGCCGAGCTTCTCGTCGTCATAGGGGCCGACGAACTCCGCCGCGTCGATGGAGCCGCGCTCCAGCGCCGGATAGACGTCGCTGGGGGCGATCTGCTGCGGCACCACACCGAGCTTCGCCAGCACCTGCCCGCCGATGCCGCCGATGCGGAACTTCAGGCCCTTGAGGTCGGCGACGTCGTTCAGCTCCTTGCGGAAGAAGCCGCCCATCTGGCAGCCGGAATTGCCGAGCGGCATGCCGGTGACATTGTACTTGGCGAGCACGCCGTTGATGATCTGCTCGCCCCCGCCGAAGAACCACCAGGAGTGCTGCTGGCGCGAGTTGAAGCCGAACGGCACGCCGGTGCCGAAGGCCAGCGCGGTGTCCTTGCCGGTATAGAAATAGGTCGCGGTCTGGGCGCACTCTACCGAGCCGGTGGAGACCGCATCGAGCGCCTGCAGGCCCGGCACCAGCTCGCCGGCCGGGAAGGTCTGGATCTGGAAGCGGCCATCGGTGGCCTCGGCCACATACTTGGCGAAGATTTGCGCCGTGCCGAAGATGGTGTCGAGGGAGCGCGGGAAGGAGGAGGTGAGGCGCCACTTCACCTCGGGCTGGGTCTGCGCGAGGGCGGGGGCGGCGACCGCGCCGGTGGCGAGCGCGGTGGCGGACGCGCCAATGAAATGGCGGCGCTTGATCTCCATGGATGTGCTCCTCGGGCCGGTTGATCGGCTCTCTAGGTTGGGGCGAAAACCGTGCGATGGGGCGAAAGGGGTGTCACGCGGCGCGTCGGCCGTCAATGTCGGCAATCGCCGGAGGAGTGATATTGCGCCGCTCTTCCGCTGCGGTCGGGGCATCCCATATGTCGGGGGCCCGCCTGTGGCAGCTTACCGGGGAGTTCCATGACGCACGCTGTCTCGACCATCCGTCCCACCCATACCCGCCGCCTCGGCCGCCTCGCGCTCGCGGGCGCGGGCGCGCTGGGTGTCACGCTGGGTGCCACGCTGGGTGTCATGGCGCTCGCGGGCGGGCCGGCGCTGGCGCAGGAGCCGAACCTCATCTTCCGCAAGTCCACGGTCTGGAAGTTCCTGACCCCCGACGACAAGCTCGCCGTCTACGGCATCGACGATCCGGTGGTGGAGGGCGTCGCCTGCCACTACACCACGCCCGAGAAGGGTGGCGTGAAGGGCATGGTGGGCCTCGCGGAGGAAGTCTCCGACATCTCGCTCGCCTGCCGGCAGGTGGGGCCGATCTCCTTCAAGTCGAAGTTCGAGCAGGGCGACGTGGTGTTCCGCGAGAGCCGCTCCTTCTTCTTCAAGAAGATGCAGATCGTGCGCGGCTGCGACACCAAACGGAACGTGCTCGTCTATCTCGTCTATTCCGACAAATTGATCGACGGCAGCCCGAAGAACTCCACCTCCACCGTCCCGATCATGCCGTGGGGCGGCAACACCGACGTGCCGAAGTGCGGGGACTTCCTGAAGTAACGGGAAGAGAAACGCCGCGCGCACAGGCGGGAGATCACCTCCGCCCCGGGCGCGCGGCGCATGCGTCAGAGGCAGGTCAGAGGAAGTTCACCTTGCCGGTGCCGATATCGTACATGGCAGCGGCCGACTTCAACCTCCCGGCGGCGGCCCGCTCCGACAGGATCGGTGCCGCGGTCTGCGCCAGCTTGGCGTTCATCTTCACGTTCATGTCGCTGGCGGCGGCGAGGAGATCGGCCGGGTTGCTCCGCATGGCCTCATAGACGGCCGGGCGGATAGCGTTGACGAGGCTCGGCAGGTGGCCGGGCGGCAGGGTGTTGTCCTTGATGGACGTGATGGTCGCCTGAATCGCGCCGCACGAGGCATGGCCGAGCACGAGGATGAGCTTCACGCCCAGCACCGCGGTGGCGAATTCCAGGCTCGCCAGCCCGTTTTCATCGATGAAGTTGCCGGCCACCCGCACGATGAACAGTTCGCCCGGCCCCTGGTCGAACACCAGTTCCGGGACCACCCGCGAATCCGAGCAGGCGACGATGGCCGCGAACGGCTGCTGTCCCGTCGTGCGCTGCAGGCGGCCGGCGGAATAGTCCGCCTGCTGGGGCGTGCCGGCCACGTAGCGGGCATTGCCGTCCACCAGACGCTTCATGGCTTCATCCGGAGTGACCGGTGTGGCCGTGCCATAGCCACCGCTCGACTGGGCGAAGGCGGAGGCGGCGAACAGCGGCGCGGCCGCAAGGGCCAGTCCACCCGCCAGTCCGCCGGCAAGCAGGCGTCGGCGTCCGATGGACGGTGATGAACACGTCTCGCACATGGGCGATCCTCTCCCGGTCAGTCTGTTTCAGGCATGTTTGGACCCGCCCGCAGCGGTGCCGCTGGGGCAGGCCGGGGCCGAACATAGCTGATCCGGGGACGAAGCATCAGGCCCGGCGATCACAAAACGCGGACCTAAAGCTTTGCCATGAAATGGCATTTCGGGATCGAGGGGACCATCCGGGTGATCGCGCGCAGCCGGGCTACCGCGAGCAGGTGATGGCCACCGTTTCCGGGCAGAGCGGGCCGGTGCAGGTCGTCGCCGGCGAGGCGACGCTGGAGGGGGTGAAGGCGGAGGCGGGCACCGCCACGCGGCCGAAGTCGATGACCTGCGTGTAGGCGTGGGTGCGGCACCAGGCTTCCGCCACCTTCCGCCCGCACGGCGCGCCGGAGGCGAGGCAGGAATCGATGCCGGAGCCGTCGGAATTGTCGATGAGGAAAATGCGCGTCTCCGCCATGGCCGGCGCCATCAGCGACAGGCTCGCCACGGTGACGGCGGCGAGGGTTCGGATCAGCGGCATGGACAGGTCGGCACCTCTTTGACAGGCGCGTCCCGAACGCGGCGATGCGCTTTCGGGTCACGGGCGGGATCATCGGATGCGCCCCGACCCCCGCCCGGCGCAACTCAGCCGGGGATAGACGCTCACCAAGGGGCAGGTCAAGCTGGGGAAGATAACGATATCCGGAGGTGCGGGGCCGCGCCGGGCGGTGTGAAACATCTTGACGAGCGCCCGCGCCCGAACCATTGTCCCGCGCCATGAACGGCGGTCTCGTCACCATCTGCGCCATTGCGGCGATTATTTGCGGTTAGCCGAAAAGCTGGCCGCGGCCGTCCTTTGCTCATCTTCTTAGACAAGGATCTGGACGCCCCGGCCGGTGGACCGGCTTGGCGCTTGTGCGCCATTCGGGGGAACGATCCATGGAGCTCAGGCTCTACAACACGCTGACCCGCTCGAAGGACCTGCTGCGTCCGCTCGATCCCTTGAACGTGCGCATGTATGTGTGCGGGCCGACGGTCTACGACCATGCCCATATCGGCAATGCCCGCCCGGTCATCGTCTTCGACGTGCTGTTCCGGCTGCTGCGGCGCCTCTACGGGGCGGAGCACGTCAAGTACGTCCGCAACATCACGGACGTGGACGACAAGATCAACGCCCGCGCCGCCGATCGCGCCATCTCCATCCGCGACCTGACGGAAGAGACCTATCGCTGGTTCCGCGAGGATACGGCGGCGCTGAACTGCCTGCCGCCCACCGTGGAGCCCCGCGCCACCGAGCATATCGAGGAGATGCGCATCCTCATCGAGCGGCTCGTCGCCTCCGGCCATGCCTATGTGGCGGAGGAGCATGTGCTGTTCCACGTGCCCTCCATGCCGGACTACGGTCGCCTCTCCCGCCGCTCACTGGACGAGATGATGGCCGGCGCCCGCGTGGACGTCGCCCCCTACAAGCGCGACGCCATGGACTTCGTGCTGTGGAAGCCGAGCGCCGCGGGCGTGCCCGGCTGGCCCTCGCCCTGCGGCATCACCACCCCCGGCCGCCCCGGCTGGCACATCGAATGCTCGGCCATGAGCTGGAAGCACCTGGGCGAGACCTTCGACATCCATGGCGGCGGCATCGACCTCGTCTTCCCGCACCACGAGAACGAGATCGCGCAGTCGCGCTGCGCCTTCCATTCCGGCGTCATGGCGCAGATGTGGATGCACAACGGCTTCCTGATGCTGGAAGGCGAGAAGATGTCGAAGTCCCTCGGCAACTTCGTCACCATCCGCGAGCTGCTGGACGAGTGGCCGGGCGAGGTGCTGCGCCTCGCCATGCTCTCCACCCACTACCGCCAGCCCATCAACTGGACCCGCCAGGGCCTCGGCTTCGCCGCCAAGACGCTGGACAAATGGTATCGCGTGATCGGCGACGTGGAGGCCGAGACAGGCGACGCCAACCCGTTCGAGAGCGAGATTGCCGACCGCCTGTCCGACGACCTCAACACGCCCTCCGTCATCGCCCACCTGCACCACCTCGCCGAAGTGGCGGAGCACGAGGACACCTCCTCCGCTCTGCGCCGCCGCTTCAAGGGCGCGGCCAACCTGCTCGGCCTGCTCGGGGATACCGAAACCGGGTGGCGCGCGCGGCAGAAGGAGGGCATTGCCCTCGACGAGGGGGTGATTGCCGGCCTCATCGCCGACCGCATCGCCGCCCGCAAGGCGAAGGACTTCAAGCGCGCCGACCAGATCCGCGAGGAGCTGGCCGCCAAGGGCATCGTGCTGATGGACAACAAGGACGGGACCACCAGCTGGGAGGTGTCGCGATGAGCGCCATTTCCCTGCGCCCCTACCTCCCCGCCGATGCGCCGGCGCTGGCCGACCTGTTCCGCGCCGCCATCGCTGAGCTGACCGGCGAGGACTACGACAGCGAGCAGCAGGACGCCTGGGCCGCCAAGGCCGACGACGCGGAGGCCTTCGCCGCCCGCCTCGCCGCCAGCCTCACCCTCGTCGCCCTGCGCGGCAAGACGGTGGCCGGCTTCGTCTCGCTGAAGGACAATGCCCACATCGACATGCTCTATGTGGCGCCGGACGCCGTCGGCACCGGGGTCGCGAAAGCCCTGTGCGACGCCGCCGAGACGCTGGCCAAGGCGCGCGGCACCCGCAAGCTCACCGTGGACGCCAGCGACACCGCCCTCGGCTTCTTCCAGAAGCGCGGCTACGAGCCCCAGCGCCGCAACATGGTGCCGCTGGCCGACACCTGGCTCGCCAACACGGCGATGACGAAGACGCTGGGGGAAGGGGCCGGGCAATGACGGGCGCAGCTGCCGAGGGGCGTGAACGCCTCTACCTCTTCGACACCACCCTGCGTGACGGGGCGCAGACGAACGGTGTCGATTTCACCGTGGCCGACAAGCTCAGGGTGCTTGCCCTGCTGGACCGGCTGGGCGTGGACTATGTGGAGGCCGGCTATCCCGGCGCCAATCCCACGGACACGCAGCTTTTTGCCGAGAAGCACGACGCCAAGGCGCGCGTGACCGCCTTCGGCATGACCAAGCGCCCCGGCCGCTCGGCCTCCAACGATCCCGGCGTCGCGGCGCTGCTGGCGGCCAACGCCGACGCCATCTGCTTCGTCGCCAAATCCTCCGCCTATCAGGTGCGGGTGGCGCTGGAGACCACGAAGGAGGAGAACCTCGCCTCCATCCGCGAGAGCGTCGAGGCGGCGATTGCCGCCGGGCGCGAGGCGCTGGTGGATTGCGAGCATTTCTTCGACGGCTTCAAGGAAGACCCCGACTTCGCCCTCGCCTGCGCCCGCACCGCCTACGAGGCCGGCGCGCGCTGGGTGGTGCTGTGCGATACCAATGGCGGCACGCTGCCCCACGAGGTGGAAGCCATCGTCGCCGAGGTGGTGAAGGTGGTGCCGGGCACGAATGTGGGCATCCACGCGCACAACGACACCGAGCAGGCGGTGGCCAATTCGCTGGCCGCCGTGCGCGCCGGCGCGCGGCAGATCCAGGGCACGCTCAACGGCCTCGGCGAGCGCTGCGGCAACGCCAATCTCTGCTCGCTCATCCCCACGCTGCTGCTGAAAAAGGATTTCGCCGAGCGCTTCGACATCGGCGTGGGAGAGGAGGCGCTGGGCGAGCTGGTCCATGTGTCCCGCACGCTCGACGAGATGCTGAACCGCGCCCCCGACCGGCACGCGCCCTATGTGGGCGAGAGCGCCTTCGCCACCAAGGCCGGCATCCACGCCTCCGCCATCCTGAAGGACCCCGCCACCTACGAGCATGTCGCGCCGGAGAAGGTGGGCAACCGCCGCCGCGTGATGGTCTCCGACCAGGCCGGCCGCTCCAACGTCCTGTCCGAGCTGGAGCGCCTCGGCGTGCCGGTGGATCGGAAGGACCCGCGCATCGCCCGCCTGCTGGACGAGGTGAAGGAGCGCGAGGCGCTGGGCTATTCCTACGAGGCGGCGGACGCCTCCTTCGCGCTTCTGGCGCGCCGCATGCTGGGCTCGGTGCCGGACTATTTCGCCGTGGAGCGCTTCAAGGTGAACGTGGAGCGCCGCTACAACGCGCAGGGCGAGCTTGTCACCGTCGCCGAGGCCATCGTGAAGGTGAAGGTGGACGACGAGACCCTGATCTCCGCCGCCGAGGGCAACGGCCCGGTGAACGCGCTGGACGTGGCCCTGCGCAAGGATCTCGGCAAGTACCAGCCCTTCATCTCGGGCCTCCACCTCACCGACTATCGCGTGCGCGTGCTCAACGGCGGCACGGAGGCGGTGACGCGGGTGCTGATCGAGAGCGCGGACGAGACCGGCGACCGCTGGACCACGGTGGGCGTCTCCCCCAACATCATCGACGCCTCCTTCGAGGCGCTGCTGGATTCCATCACCTGGAAACTGCTGAAGGAAGGCGCGCCGGCCTGACGGGCTCGCGAGCCGGAATGTAAAAAAGGCCGGGCTGCGAAGGCCCGGCCTTTTCTTTTCAGTCCTGCGCTGGCGCCGTCAGCGCCCTGCCCTCACTCCGCCGCGGCGGGCGGAGGGGGCGCGACTTCCGGGGCGGGCGTGTAGATCAGGCCGCCGCCGTCGCGGAACTTCTGGGCCATCTCGGCCATGCCCGAGGAGGCGAGGTTGTCGGCCTGGGCGCGGGCGATGTCGCCGGCTTCCAGCTTCAGCTCCTGCGAGATCTTCATGGAGCAGAACTTCGGCCCGCACATGGAGCAGAAGTGCGCCACCTTGGCGCCCTCGGCGGGGAGCGTCTCGTCGTGGAAGCGCTCGGCCGTCTCCGGGTCGAGCGAGAGCGCGAACTGGTCGCGCCAGCGGAAGGAGAAGCGGGCCCGGGAGAGCGCATCGTCGCGGATGCGCGCGGCCGGGTGGCCCTTGGCGAGGTCGGCGGCGTGGGCGGCGATCTTGTAGGAGATGACGCCGGTCTTCACGTCGTCGCGGTCGGGCAGGCCGAGATGCTCCTTCGGCGTGACGTAGCAGAGCATCGCCGTGCCGAACCAGCCGATCATCGCCGCGCCGATGGCGGAAGAGATGTGGTCGTAGCCGGGGGAGATGTCCGTCACCAGCGGGCCGAGGGTGTAGAACGGCGCTTCGTGGCAGACCTTGAGCTGCTTCTCCACATTCTCGCGGATGAGGTGGAGCGGCACGTGGCCGGGGCCCTCGATCATCACCTGGCAATCGTACTTCCAGGCGATCTCGGTGAGCTGGCCGAGCGTCTCCAGCTCGGCGAACTGCGCGGCGTCGTTGGCGTCCGCGATGGAGCCGGGGCGCAGGCCGTCGCCGAGGGAGAAGGCCACGTCATACTGGGCGAGGATCTCGCACAGCTCTTCGAAATGCTCGTAGAGGAAGCTCTCCTTGTGGTGCGCGAGGCACCACTTGGCCATGATGGAGCCGCCGCGCGAGACGATGCCGGTGACGCGGTTGGCGGTGAGCGGCACGAAGGGCAGGCGCACGCCGGCGTGCACCGTCATGTAGTCCACGCCCTGCTCGGCCTGCTCGATCACCGTGTCGCGGAAGATCTCCCAGGTCAGGTCCTCGGCGACGCCGTTCACCTTCTCCAGCGCCTGATAGAGCGGCACGGTGCCGATGGGCACCGGCGAGTTGCGCATGATCCATTCGCGGATGGTGTGGATGTTCTTGCCCGTGCTGAGGTCCATCACCGTGTCGGCGCCCCAGCGAGTGGCCCACACCAGCTTGTCCACCTCTTCCGCCACGCCCGAGGTCACGGCCGAATTGCCGATGTTGGCGTTGATCTTCACGAGGAAGTTCCGGCCAATGGCCATCGGCTCGGTTTCGGGGTGGTTGATGTTGTTGGGGATGATGGCGCGGCCGCGCGCCACTTCCTGCCGCACGAATTCCGGGGTGATCTCGGCGGGGATCGCCGCGCCGAGGCCCATGGCCTGATGGTGGGGATGGGCGCCGCCGTTCACCTTGGCGAGGTTCTCGCGGGCGGCGACATATTCCATCTCGGGCGTGATGATGCCGGCGCGGGCATAGGCCATCTGGGTCGGGCGCTTGCCCGCCTTGGCGCGCAGCGGCCTGCGTCCGGAGAGATCGAACTGCGGCAGGGTGGAGGACTGGCCCTCCTTCAGGCCGTTGTCCTCGGGGCGGACGGCGCGGGCCTCCACCTCTTCCACGTCGCCGCGCTCGCGAATCCACTGGGCGCGCAGCTGCGGCAGGCCCTTGGTGAGGTCGATGACGGCATCGAGGTCGGTATAGGGGCCGGAGGTGTCGTACACCTTCACCGGCGGCTCGGACGGATCGGTCAGCGCGATCTCGCGCATGGCGACGCGCACGTCCGGCCGGGTGGCGGACACAAACACCTTGCGCGAATGGGGCAGTGGCCCGGTGGTGACTTTCAGGGAGGACGTCGAGGCTTCGTCCAGCATTGCGGATCTCCGTTCAGCTTGCGCTTTCAACGAGAACCGGGGTGTTGAGCTAGGAGACGGGTGCGGAGCGACGCTGAGCGCCGGGAAGCACAAGTTCCGATCCCTTCGCCGGTATGACCCGGATCAGGTTCGAAGGGTCATCGCGGCGCCGCGGAGCATTCCCCCCGCGAACTTGCGATATCTCAGCCCCTTCCGGGACCCCCCTTGGAACAATGACACTGTGATGTATACGAAAGCCCAATGTCAACGCTGCACTGCAGCACGCGCATAGGTCAAGTCACCCAATTGGGAATGCCGGCGGTATTGGAACGCGCCGCGAAGCCGACTAGACCAGCCCTCCCACATCGCAAGGAGCATGGGCATATGGGCATGGCTGAAGACGGCACGATCCGCCACGACTGGACCGTTGACGAGATCGCGGCGCTCATGGACCTGCCCTTGCTGGAGCTGGTGGGCCGGGCCAATGCCGTCCACCGCGCCAATCACGATCCCAACGAAGTGCAGCGGGCGAGCCTGCTCTCCATCAAGACCGGCGGCTGCCCGGAGGATTGCGCCTATTGCTCCCAGTCCGCCCGCCATGCGGAAGTGGACCTGACGCGCGAGAAGTTCCTCGATCCCGCCTCCGTCATCGCCCTCGCCGAACAGGCGCAGGTCAACGGCGCCGAGCGCTTCTGCATGGGCGCGGCGTGGCGGCGGGTGAAGGAAGGGCGCGAGTTCGACGCCGTGCTGGAGATGGTGCGCGGCGTGCGCGGCCTCGGCATGGAGGCCTGCGTGACGCTCGGCATGCTGGAGCCGCACCAGGCCCAGCGCCTCGCCGAGGCCGGGCTCACCGCCTACAACCACAATCTCGATACGGGGCCGGATTTCTACGGCGAGATCGTCACCACCCGCACCTATGCGGACCGGATCGATACCCTCACCTGCGTGCGCGCGGCGGGCATCGAATTGTGCTCCGGCGGCATCATCGGCATGGGCGAGACCATGCGCGACCGCGCGGCCATGCTTCAGGTGCTGGCGGGGTTCGATCCGCATCCCGAAAGCGTGCCGGTGAATGCGCTGGTGGCGGTGGAAGGCACGCCGCTGGCCGATCGCCCGCCGGTGGACCCGCTGGAGATCGTGCGCATGGTCGCCACCGCCCGCCTCGTCATGCCCGCCTCGCGGGTGCGCCTCTCGGCTGGACGCGCCGCCCTGAGCCGTGAGGCGCAGATCCTGTGCTTCCTCGCGGGGGCGAATTCGGTGTTCTACGGGGACACGCTGCTCACCACCCCCAATGCCGGCCTCGGCGCGGATGCCGCGCTGTTCGAGGCCATCGGCGGCGCCTGATGGGCGGGGGTAGGCGGAGATCAGGAGACCCTCGCACCCCGGACGCATGCAGCGATCAGCGGAATGCGAGCCGGGGTCCAGCGCAAGAGACCGCCGCAGGCGCTTCAATTCAACGGCTCAGGAGAATCGCCGGCTGCGCCGGACTCTCCCCTGGTCCCCGGCTCAGCGCTCCGTCTGCGCCGTCGCTTGGCCGGGGAGCGAGGCAGCCATGGGCCGCCTCGCCACGTTTCACGCCGCGAGGTGAGCGTGGTGCAGGCGCACCCGGTCGTGGTTGCGCGACTGGGCGCGGTCTTCCTTATTCGGGCGCTGCTGGGCCTTGATCTGGCGCAGCACCTCGTCGAGCCGGGTGAGGGCATCGCTGGCGGCGTGCTCCTCGCGGCTCGATCCCGCCTCCCAGGCGGCCTCGTTGCGGAAGTCCTCGGCCTGCGCTTCCTGCGCCAGATAGGCGCGAACCTCGAGCAGCGCTGCCGTGAGGTTGGTTTGGGAGCTCATGTGTCTTGCCCTTGATCGTCACGAGTCTTGGTGCGTGCTCTTGCTGGTCTAATACGGCCGGGTCGTGGCGAAAAAGGGGGTCTCCAAGGGTCATACGCTGCGGAAATCCCTCACTTTTTCGCCATCTGCCCCCGCCGTGCCACACCTGTCCCAGCGTCAGCCTTGCCATAAGAAGCCGGCAACCATGTTCCCGCCGGCATGTGGATGGCGGCCGGCGGGTGCTGGCCGCATCCGGACGGGCGGGCTAAAGTCGGACGGCGAAAGCCTTATGGCGCTTGATCTTGGCCGGACATACCTAATGGAAGTTTACCAGCAGCTCCTGCGCAGCATTCTCGATGAGGGCGTGCGCAAGGACGACCGGACCGGCACCGGCACCCTCTCGGTGTTCGGGCACCAGATGCGATTCGATCTGGCGCGCGGCTTCCCCCTCGTGACCACCAAGAAGCTGCACCTGAAATCCATCGTCCACGAGCTTCTGTGGTTCCTCGCCGGCGACACCAACATCCGCTACCTCAAGGAAAACGGCGTCTCCATCTGGGACGAGTGGGCCGACGCCAAGGGCGATCTCGGCCCGGTCTACGGCCACCAGTGGCGCTCCTGGCCGACGCCGGAGGGCGGCGTGATCGACCAGATCGCGCAGGTGGTCTCCGACATCCGCCGCAACCCTGATTCGCGCCGCCTCATCGTCACCGCCTGGAACCCGGCGGACGTGGCGAAGATGGCCCTGCCCCCCTGCCACTGCCTGTTCCAGTTCTACGTGCTGGAGGGCAAGCTCTCCTGCCAGCTCTACCAGCGCTCGGCGGACGTGTTCCTCGGCGTGCCGTTCAATATCGCCTCCTATGCGCTGCTCACCCACATGGTGGCGCAGGTGACGGGGCTGGGCGTCGGCGATTTCGTCCATACGCTGGGCGATGCGCACCTCTATGTGAACCACCTCGATCAGGCCCGCGAGCAGCTCTCCCGCACCCCGCGCGCCCTGCCCTCCCTGCGGCTGAACCCGGCGGTAACGGACCTCTTCGCCTTCCGCTACGAGGACATCGAGATCGTGAACTACGATCCCCACCCGGCCATCAAGGCCCCGGTGGCGGTCTAGCCGCCCGCAGCCATCCGGCCCGCCAAGCCATGATCGAGACGCTGTTCCTGCCCGGCGCAACGGGAGACGCCGCGTTCTGGAAGCCCGTCGCGGCCCGGGCCGCATGGGAGGGCACGTTCTTCTCCTGGCCCGGACTGGGCAGCCAGCCCGCCAGCGCGGACGTGAACAGCATCGATGATCTCGTCGGGCGGGTCGCGGACCGCATGCGCCAGCCGGTGGCCATCGTCGCCCAGTCCATGGGCGGCTATATCGCGCTGAAGCTGGCGCTCGCCTTCCCCCACCTTGTCCGGACACTGGTCCTATGCGTGACCTCGGGCGGGGTTCCGGTGGCTGATCTGGGCGGAGAAGACTGGCGCCCGGACTATTTCGGCGCCTTCCCGGACGCGGCGCGGTGGATCGCCGATCCCGTCGAGGATCTTTCCGACCGGCTGCCCTCGGTCCGCGCGCTGACGCTGCTGCTGTGGGGCGACGCCGATCCCATCAGCCCGGTGGCGGTCGGGGAAAGGCTGGCGCGCCTGCTGCCCAATTCGCGCCTGTGCATCCTGCCGGGGGCGGGACATGATCTGGCGCAGACCCACGCGGCGGCGGTAGCGGACGAGATCCGGCGTCATCTGATCGCGACTTCGTAAGCCTATTGAGCCGGGGCGGAGCATCTTCGGGCTTGTCCGGGTGCGGACTTCGTCCTTAGCTCACGCGCGGGCTCGGGCGGCCCCATAAGCAAGATCATGCCCGCATTTGGACTCAACAGGGCTGTAGCAGCCCGATCGCGGCCGGGCCTTGCCCCGCGCAGCGGCACCTTGAGGGAGGAAGCCATGGCCGGAACGGGTGATCTTCTGGGACAACTCATCGGCGCGGCGCTCGGCTCGGGCAGCGTGCGGGGCGGCGGCGCGCAGCAGACCGGGGGCGGACTGCCGGGCGGGCTCGGCGACATTCTCGGCCAGGTGCTCGGCGGCGGCGCGGGCGGCAGTGGCGCGGGCGGTGGCGCGCAGGGCGGAGGCGGACTGCCGGGCGGGCTGGGCGACATCCTCGGACAGGTGCTCGGCGGCGGTCAGCGCGGCGGAGCGGGCGGAGCGCCGTCGGGACTGCCCGGCGGCCTCGGCGACATCCTGGGGCAAGTGCTCGGCGGCGGACGCGGGGCGCCGCAGGGTGGTCCGTCCGGCGGCGCGGCGGGCGGTTCCTCCGGCAGGCTGGAGGACATTCTCGGCCAGATTCTCGGCGGTGGCGCGGGCGGGCCGTCCGGCGGCTCCACGCAGGGGGGCGGCATGTCCGGCGGCGCGGGCGGAGGTCTCGGCGATCTCGCCTCAGAGGCCCTCGGCCGCGGCGGCTCGTCCACGGCCGGCGGCTATCCCCAGCCGGAGCCGGTCCCGCCTTCCGACTATCGCCAGCCGCAGCCCTCGCCCCAGCCCGGCCATCAACCCTCCTCATCGGGCGGCAGCGACCTGATGCGATATGGCGGCCTCGCCATCATGGGGATGCTGGCCTGGAAGGCGTACCGCAAATGGCAGGCGGGGGCCGGCGGACGCGCGGCCTTCACCTCCGGCACGCCGGACGCCGCCTTCTCCCCCGCCGCCGCGCCGGGTGGCCCGGAAGCCTTCTCCGGCGTGCTGCTCTCGGCCATGGCCGCCGCCGCGCAGGCGGACGGGGAGATCGACGAGGAGGAGGTCTCGCGCATCGGCGGCGGGCTGGAGCGCATGGGTGCCGGCTCTCCCCAGCGGGATGCCCTCATCGCCATCCTCACCACGCCGGTGGACCCCAACGAGGTGGTCGCCGCCGCGACGACGCCGGAGGCGGCGCTGCAGATCTACGCGGCCTCCGCCCTCGCCATCCGGCCGGACAACGACGCCGAGCACGCCTATCTGGACTGGCTCGCCGGCGCGCTGGGCATCGAGCCCGGCCTCAAGGCGCAGATCGAGGGCGAGCTGAACGCCTGAGATACGCTCACGTCCAACTTCACGCCATCGTGCAGGCAGCGGCCGTAACGCTGCCGCAGGGGCCGGCGTAAGGGGAAGCAGGCGCCGGGCGGGCGCCTGCACAGCTTTGCCGAAAGGTCCCGATGCCCCTGTTTCACGAGCGCTCCGGCCGTTTCAGCCCCGAGAAGACCCTGTTCCTCGTTTCCAGCATCCTGCCGGCGGTGTGGCTCGTGGGCCTTGCCGCCAACGGCCAGCTCGGCGCGCGGCCGTGGACCGAGGCGATCCATTTCACCGGCCTGTGGGCCATCCGCTTCCTCGCGGTGACGCTGGCGGTGACGCCGCTGCGGCGGCTGTTCAACATGCCGAAGCTGCACTTCGGCCGGCGCATATTCGGCCTCGCCGCGCTCGGCTATGCGGCGCTCCACCTCACGCTCTACATCATCGATCAGGGCTTCGGCCGGGCGCTGAGCGAGATCGTGCTGCGCATCTACCTCACCATCGGCGCGGTGGCGGTGGCGCTGCTCGTGGCGCTGGGCGCCACCTCCACCGATGGCGCCATCCGCCGGCTCGGCGCGACGCGCTGGAACCGGCTGCACATGGCGGTCTATGCCATCGCGGTGCTGGGGACGGTGCATTTCTTCATGCAGTCGAAGCTTGATGTCACCGAGCCGGTGCTGATGGCCGGCATTTTCCTGCTGCTCTTCGCTTTCCGCGTCGCCGGGCACGGCGGGAAGGCCGTGACGCCCCTCGCCATGGCGGGCTTGTCCGTGGCCGGGGCAGCGCTCACGGCGGGCGTGGAAATGCTCTGGTATGCGCTGGCGACGCGGGTGGACCCGTTTCTGGTGCTGGATGCCAATTTCACCCTCGACCTCGGCCCCCGCCCGGCCGTGTGGGTGCTGGTGATCGGCCTCTGCGTGGCGGCGCTGGCCGCCATCAACCCGCCCGCCCCCGCGCCGCCGGCCGCCGCGCGGCGATGGCCGGCAAGGCGACGACCGGCAACGCGATGACCGGAAATACGGAAGGCGCCGGCGCCTGAAACGGCGAAAGGAAGGGGTGCCCTGAGCCCCCTTCCTTCCGCTTGACGCCGGGCTGAACCCGTCTCGCGCCCCGGACGCATGCAACGAAGTGGAATGCGATCCGGGGTCCAGCGCAACAGACCGCCGAAGGCGCTTCCTGCCCCGCCGCTCTCAGGCTTGGCCCCGCTGCGCGGGTGTTTCCCCTGGACCCCGGATCGGCGCTCCGGCTTCGCCGTCGCTGGTCCGGGGAACAGAGGAGACCGCCCTCACGCCGCGGCGCGTTCCGGCACCGGCAGGCCGAGCCATTCGGTGTAGAAGGCGTCGATGTCGGGCTGGAAGTCGTGGATCACCGGATACCAGGGGGTCGGCGCTTCCACGTCGTGGAGCGTGCCGCACTCGGGGCAGAAATATTCCCGGATCACCTGCCACGAGGGCGTCGGGGCCATGAGGCGGGGATAGATTTCCTCCATCTTCTGCGGCGTGTCGCGGACATGGACGCGGGCATGCAGCTTCCAATTGTCCTTCCAGTCACAGAAATCGTGGCCGCACTCGCAGCGCACGGTCCACTTCTTCGAGACCTTCTGCTGCACGATGTAGAGCTTCGGGCCGAGCGGCAGGATGATCTTCTCATCCCACGGAACGCGCTCCTGCAGGATCTCCACATAGGTCACGAACCGCTCGGGGTCCTTCGGGGTGGAGAGCATCTGGTGCAGCGTATCGGGATCGATCTTGCCTTCCACGAGATCGACGATCTTGGCGCGGGTATAGGACATGGTTTCCTCCTGAATATTTCTGGGTTTCCTCGCCTCTCCGCGCGGAGAGGGCTTTCTGGATTTCGTCATGCCCGGGCTTGTCCCGGGCATCCACGTCGTGCCGCCTGATCACCCTTGCGAAGCGTTGCACCCGGCCCGCCGACGTGGATGGCCGGGACAAGCCCGGCCATGACGGCCGTAAGAAAAAGCGGGCGGCGGCGCGGACCGCCGCCCAGTGGAGGGATCACTCCTCCACGAACTGCACGGTGCGCACGTCCGGCAGCTCGGAGATGTCCATGGAGTAGCGCGAGCCGTAGGTGGGGATGCCGATGTCTTCCTCGTTCAGCACCCAGCTCTCCGGCAGGTCCCAGAAGGCCCGGAACTCGCGCTCGAACTTCGGGCCCAGCTTGAAGGAGGCGGCGAACATCTGCTGCACCTGGGTGCCCGCATCCTTGGCGAGGATCTTCTCGCGCTCGCCCTTCATCCACTCGCGGGTGGGGACGGACTTGGCGATGCGCGCCTTGCGGATGTCCGCACGGGCGGCCTTGGTCGCCGCCTCGTCCACCACCACGAGGCCGCCGGCCCCCTTCTTCACCACCACGCCGTAGACATCGCCGGCGAGGCGCTCCAGCACGTAGCCGCCGTTGATGTCGTCGGCCACCGCCTGCGGCTCGCGGTCGAGCGGATCACCGAAGCCGGGGCCGCCGCGCATGTAGTTGAGGTAGAGGTCGTAGTCGGAGAACATCTCCTCGGTGGTGATGGCCTGCTTGTCGCGCTTGATCTGCGCCTTGGGCAGCATCGCGTCCCAGGTGGGGTTCTCCGGGTCGGTGTCGCCGCCGAGCGGGATGTCGGCGCCGGAGGCGATCAGCTCCTTCAGCCCGGTCTGGTGGGCGGCGAAGCGATAGCCGGAGGCGGCGGGATAGCCGCCCATCAGGCCCCAGTCGGACGAGATGTGGCCGTTGCCCATGAAGAACATGGTCCAGTCCTTGGCGTTCCAGACCATGCGCAGGCTCTCGAAGCCGCAGCCGCCGCGATACTTGCCGGAGCCGCCCGAGGACGCCTTGATCTGCCGGCCGAGATAGATCAGCGGCTCGGCCAGTTCCCAGATCTCCATGTCGCCCATGTCGCCTTCCGGGTTCCAGATGGCGGCGGCGTGGGAGAGGCCGTCCTGCACCGCGGTCGCCCCGGTGCCGTTGGCGGCGCACTCGAACGAGTTCACGGCGTGGATCTCGTCATACTGGTTGAAGCCGCCGCCCTGCAGCCAGTTGGAGGTGTTGGCGTTGCCCGCGTTCACCTCCTCCAGATAGCCGCGGCCGAAATAGGAGCGCGACAGGCCGCGCCACAGGGCCGTCCAGGCGGACACCAGGAAGTGCCAGGAATAGGAGAAGGCTACGCGCCGGTCGTCCGGGTTCATCCAGGTGCCCTTGGGCAGGCGGAACTCGGTGCCGTAGGCGGCGCCGTCGTTGATCATCTCGGAGGGGATGAGCGTCTGGGTCATCATCACCCAGATGCCCGAGGTGAAGCTCACCTGATGGGCATTGTAGGTGTGCCAGCCCCAGCGGCTCGACCCCTCGAAATCCAGCCGCCAGGTGCCGTCCTTGCGGATGGTCATCTCGCAGGGGGCGTGCATGATGGTGTCGAGCTTGGCGAAGTCGGAGGGGACGCGCACGTCCTCATGGGCGTAGGGCACGTCCACGAAGCCCACCTGCCGGTAGGTGCCGGGGATGGTCATGGCCTTGATGCGGGCCTGAAGGCCGAGGCGGCCGTGCTCCACCGCCTCGTAGGCGAACTTCCAGTAGGCCTCGATGCCCTCTTCCGCGACCACCTCTTCCACCAGCTTGCGGATCATGTGGCAGCCGGCGATGCGGGTGCGCTCGTCCAGCATCCAGTAGCGGGTGGTGCGCACCATGCGCTGGCTCTCGTGCAGCCAGTCGCGGAACAGTTCGTCGTTGGCACCCACCTTGCGGCAGGTGATCTGGTAGCCGTCGCCGAAGCGCTGCACCTGCCCGGTGGCCATGGAGCCCGGCCCCACCGCGCCGGTGTCGATGACGTGGGTGACGCCGCCCACCCAGCCGATCAGTTCGCCCTCCCAGAAGATGGGAACGATGGTGTGGATGTCGCAGGGGTGGACGTTACCGATGAGGCAGTCGTTGTTGCAGAAGATGTCCTTGTCCTGGACGCCGGGATTGGCCTCCCACTCGTTCTCGATCATGTATTTGATGGCCGCACCCATGGTTCCCACATGGATGATGATGCCGGTGGAGGTGAGAAGGCTGTCGCCCGCCGCATTGTAGAGGGTGAAGCACAGCTCGCCCTCCTGCTCGACGATGGGAGAGGCCGCGATCTTCTTGGCGGTCTCGCGCGCATCCACCACGCCGGCGCGCAGGCGGGAGAACAGCTTGTTGTAGAGGATGGGCTCGCTCTCGCGCAGCTCCAGCTTCTTCAGGCCGGCATAGTGGCCGGTGGCCTTGGTGGCCGTCATCAGCCGGTCGCGATGCTCTTTGAGCGTCTCGCCGCCACGGACGATGCCGCGGGTGGCGCCCTGAAGGCTGGTCTGGTTGACGTTGACGTTCATGGGTTCGTTTCCTCTTGAGATTGTTTGGGTTTGCTCCCCTCTCCCGGTGCGGGAGAGGGGGCATGACGGAGCCCTGCCCTCACACCTCCTTCAGGTGGAAGAGGCGATGCCCGTCGAGCCAGGTCTCGAAGCCGTCGGGCACCACAAAGGTGGTGGCGTCGGATTCGATGATGGCGGGGCCCATGACGCGGTTGCCGGGGCGCAGGGATTCCATCTTGTAGAGCTGCGCATCCACCCACTTCTTCTTGCGATAGAACTTGCGGGTGCCGATCTTTGCTTCCTCCGGCGGGGTCTCGCCCTCTTCCGGCTCCTTGGGGATGCGGGGCTTCGGGATCGGCACCATGCCGCGCATGATGGCGCCCGTGACCGAGTAGCCCAGCTCCGGCGAGCGGGCGGAGGCCGCATAGACGCGGCCATAGGTGGCGTTGAAGGCGTCGGTGAGCTGGTCCCAGTCGGCCGCCGTGCCGGCGGTGGCGATGGGGCTCTCGATCTCCAGGTCGTTGAGCTGCCCGCGATACTGCATGCGGTAGCCGGGCTGGAGCGTCACCTGATCGGCCGAATAGCCGTTCAGCTTGAACTCCTCCAGCACGTTGCGGGTCAGCTCCTCCCACGCCGCCTGAAGGGTTTCAGCCGCCTTCACCTTGTCCGCCTCCGGGGCGTCCGGCGGCATGTTGATGTCGAGGGACTTGTCGTAGCGATATTCGAAGTCCGCCGCCGCGCAGCCGAAGGCGGAGAAGCCGGCCGCCCAGGCGGGCACGATCACGTCCTCGAAGCCGAGGCCTTCCGTATAGCCATAGGTGTGCACCGGCCCGGCGCCGCCGTAGGAGAAGCAGACGAAGCTCTGGGGCGAATAGCCCTTGCCCGAGATCATGGAGCGCAAATAATCGCGCAGATCGGAGTCCAGCAGCTCGATGATGCCGGCCGCCGCATCTTCCACCGAGAGGCCGAGCTTGTCGGCGATCTGCACCTTGATGGCATCCACCGAGCGCTGCCGGTCGAGCTTCACGGCGCCGCCGAGGAAGTTGTCGGGGTTCAGATAGCCGAGCACCATGTGGCAGTCGGAGATGGTGACGGTCTCGATGCCGCTCTCCTTCCAGCACACGCCCACCCGGTAGCCGGCCGAATCCGGGCCGAGCTTGATGGCGCGGGTGTAGGGATCGAGCCGGATGAAGGAGCCGGCGCCGGCGCCCACCGAGTCCATCGCCACCAGCGGCAGCGAGAGCACGAGCCGGGCCATGTCCGGGTCGTTCTTGATGGTCATCTCGCCCTGGGTGATGAGCGCCACGTCGAACGAGGTGCCGCCGATGTCCGAGCAGGCGATGTTCTTGTAGCCCAGCACCTCGCCGAGATATTTCGCGCCGATCACGCCGCCGATGGGACCGGAGACGATGGTGCGGGCCAGCTCCTTCGCCTTCCAGGAGATGGTGCCGCCATGGGTCGCCATCACGCGGAAGTCGAACTTGGTGCCGCGCTCCTTGAAGGCGTTGGAGATCTTGGAGAGCGTCTGGCGCGAGGGCTCGGCGGCGTAGCCTTCGAGGATGGTGGTGTTGGTGCGGTGGGTTTCCTTGCGCACCGGATAGTAATCGGCCGAGGCGAAGACCGGGATCTTCTTGCCGCTCTTCTCCACTTCCTCGATCACGATGTCGCGCACGCGGCGCTCGTTCACCGGGTTCTTGTAGGAGTGCATCAGGGAGATGACGATGCCTTCCACGTCCTCCGCGATCAGCTCGCGCGCCGCCTCGCGGGCGCTCGCCTCACGCAGGGGGATCACCTGCGTGCCCATCATGTCGGTGCGCTCGATGACGCCGCGGGTGAGCTGGCGGGGCACGAGCGGCGGGTCGTAGCGGTGGGTGTTGAGGTGGATGCGGTCCTCATAGGCATAGCCGAGGTGGCTCTGCACCGCGCGGCCCATGCGGTGGAAATCCTCCATGCCGCGATTGACGATGAGGCCGCATTTGAGCCCCTTGCGCTGGACCACGCGATTGAGCATCGCGGTGCCGGAATAGACGCCGGTCTGAAGCTGGGCGAGCGCGTCGTGGAGCGACATGCCCCAGTTGGCGAGCCCGTCTTCAGAGGAGGCGATGAGGCCGAGGGCCTCGTTCTGCGGCGTGGACTGGGCCTTGCCGACGACGAAGTCGCCGTCCTGGTCCACGAAGAAGGTGTCCGTCATGGTGCCGCCGGCATCGATGCCGAGCACCTGGACGCTGCGCAGGTTTCCCACGGGAACGTTCACGCTGGTTTCCTCCCTGTCGTGCCGGCGTTGGCTTTTGGGTGCCGGCTCGCAGCATGAGGGGCAGGATGCGTGCCATCCGCGCTCGACTGTATAAATGCGAGGATTCTCCTGATCTTTGTGCAATGCGTCATGTAATCTGGAAGTCTTCGACTGTCCGATTTCCGGACACTTGTTGTCCGCCGCCGGATCGTTTCAGACGACGACTGCCGCGGGGCGGCCGGCCGGACTTGCGAGCGGCATGAAAGTGCGCGTATTCTCCCGCCAAAGCCGCCGCCGCCGGCCTCGATGCCGGCGGTCAGAACGCGGCATTTCAGGGAGTGAACCCGCCTGCGGGCACCTCGGCCACCGGCCAAGGCGGCCTGCCGGCCAATGGCTCAGGCGGCGCGACCACGGGAACGCCGCGCCGCCCGGCCCGGAGGGCAGAGCTGGTGCCACATCGCGAGATCGCGCGTGCCTGGGAACAGTTTCACCAGGACGGCGCCGCCTCCGCCGTCATCCGCCCGGCGGTGATGGCGTCGTGGCAGCGCTCCCGCCTTCATCTCATCGCCGCCGACCGCGCGGCCGCCCCCGTGGTCAGCGAGGCGGAGCTGTTCCGCCGCCGCCACCAGAACAACCGCCTCGTCACCGCCGCGCGCCTCGCCATGGAAGAGGCGCGCCACCTGCTCTCCGACGCCCATTCCATGCTCATCCTCTCCGATCCCGACGGCACCATCCTCGAGGCGGAGGGGGATGCGCGTGCCCTCGACACCGGGCAGGAGGTGAAGCTCCAGCAGGGCGGCCTGTGGTGCGAGGCGGAGATCGGCACCAACGCCATCGGCACCGCGCTCGCCTGCGGGCGGCCGGTGCAGATCCACGCCGCCGAGCATTTCTGCGCCCCGGTGCAGCGCTGGACCTGCGCGGCGGCCCCGGTGCGCCATCCCTTCGACCGGGAGATCATCGGCGCGGTGGACATTTCCGGCTCCACCGACACCTTCAACCCGCAGAACCTCGCCCATGCGGTGGCCCTCGCCCACCAGATCGAGGCGGTGCTGGGCCGGCGCATGGAGATGGAGCACGAGCAGGTGCTGCGCCATTTCCTTTCCAAGCGCTCGCTCTGGCTCACCGAGGAGATCCTCGCCTTCGGCCGCTCCGGCGCGCTCATCTATTCCACCGACCGCGCCCTGAAGGAGGCCGCACGCCGCTCTGACCGCCTCATCACGGACGGCCGCCTTGCGGCGCTGAAGGATGTGACGCCCGATGCCTGGGCCGCGCGCATCGCCCAGCTCCTGCCCGGCGCCAGCGTCGAGATCGTGCGTGAGGACGGCGAGGAGATCGGCGGCGTGGTGGTGCTCCACGCCGCACGCCGGCCCAAGCCTTCACCGCGTGATCCGCAACGGGAGCTGGAGCCGCTATCGTTCGACGCCATCATCGGCGAGAGCGCGATCATCGAGGAGGTGAAGGCCAAGGCCCGCCGCATGGCGGAGAGCGGCCTGCCCATCCTGCTGGAAGGGGAGACCGGGGTCGGCAAGGAGGTGTTCGCCCGCGCCATCCACGGCGTGCGCGCACCCGTGGGCCCCTTCGTGCCGCTCAATTGCGGCGGCCTGCCGCGCGATCTCATCGCCAGCGAATTGTTCGGCTACGAGAAAGGCGCCTTCACCGGCGCCGACGCCGCCGGCAAGCAGGGCAAGGTGGAGGCGGCGGACGGCGGCCTCCTCTGCCTCGACGAGATCGGCGAGATGCCGCTGGAGCTGCAATCCTACCTGCTGCGCGTGCTGGAGGATGGCGTGGTCTACCGCGTCGGCGGGCACACCGGGCGACGGGTGGATCTGCGCCTCGTCTCCATGACCAACCGCGACCTCACGGGCGAGGTTGCGGCCGGGCGCTTTCGCAAGGACCTGTTCTATCGCATCGCCGCCTTGCGCCTGCGCATTCCGCCGCTGCGCGAGCGGGGCGACGACGTGCTGCTGCTGCTCGACCACATCGGCCGCAGCGCCGCCGCCCGCGCCGGCCTGCCCGCCCCGCGCTTCACGGAGGCCGCCCGCACGGCGCTCGCCGCCTATGCCTGGCCGGGCAATGTGCGCGAGCTGCGCAATGTGGTGGAAATGCTCATCGCCATGGGCAGCGCCGACACGCCCATCGATGTCGCCGATCTGCCGCCCGAAATCGCCACCGCCGCTGCGGCCGCGCCCCCCGCGACAGACCTTCGCACCGTGGAGGAAGCCGCCATCCGCGCCGCCGTGGACGCCTGCGGCGGCAACCTCACCCGCGCCGCCCGCCGCCTCGGTATCGCCCGCTCGACGCTCTACATGCGCCTCGCCGCGCTGGAGGCGAAGGGGGAGGGATAGGGGGCCCGACAACCCGATTCACCAACGTCCGTCATCCCCCGGCTCGTCCGGGGGATCCACTCCTCCGCCAGGTCGGCTTTCCGTTTCTCAGCACCGATCCCTCGGCACAGTGGATGCCCCGGATAAGCCGGGGCATGACGGCGGATCAGGACATTGGGGCCAGCTCCTACCCCCGCCGTCCCGCCACCAGCTCCGCCGCCACCAGATCCTCGATGGCCGCGCCCACGGACTTGAACAGGGTGATGGCCTTGGGGTCCGTGCGCCCCTCCTTCGTACCGCCGCACAGCTCGTAGAGGTCCGCCTTCACCTGATCGGTGGACCACACGCCCGCCGCCACCGGCAGCAGCAGGTCGCCGGCCTCGCCGAGGGCGCCGGCATAGGTGTCCACATAGACATCGCTGGCGCGGATGAGGGCGTCGTCGCTCTCGCGCATGGTGGGGGTGAAGGCGCCCACGAGGTCCACATGGGTGCCGGGCTTCACGTCCTGCCCCAATACCAGCGGATCGTCGGAGGTGGTGGCGCTGGTGACGATATCGGCGGCGGCGACGGCGGCGGACAGGTCGCTCACCGGCTCCGCCGGCAGGCCGAGCGCCGCGAGATCGGCCGCCATGGCGGCTGCGCGGGCGGGCGCGCGGCCCCACACCAGAACGCGGCGGATGGGCCGCACGGCGCAATGGCCCTGCGCCAGCTGGAAGGCGAGATTGCCGGTGCCCACCACGGTGAGCGTCTCGCTGTCCATGCGCGAGAGGAAGGTGGAGGCCAGCGCCGAGGTCGCCGCCGTGCGCCGGTTGGTGAGCGCATCGGCCTCGATGATGGCGGTGGGGATGCCGGTGGAGCCATCGAACAGGGCATAGACGCCGTGCACCGCGCCCAGCCCGCGCGCGCCGTTGGTGGGGAACACGTTCACCAGCTTCACGCCGAACACCGCCCCCGGCCGCCACGCCGGCATGGTGAGCAGCCGGCCGGGCGTCTCGTCATTGCCCACATGGTGGACGCCGCGCACCGGCGATTCCACCTCGGCCGCCGCGAAGGCCGCCCGCAGCGCCAGCACCAGACGCTCATAGGTCAGCGCCGCCTCGACCTCGCTTGCATCGTAGAACGCGACCATCCCGCATCTCCTTCCGGAAACCTCTTCTACAGCATGGGCTGCCAAGCGCCGCAACGGCGCAAAAACTCGGGGCACTGCCGCAACGGCGCAAAACCAAAGGCCTGCGCCGCAACGGCGCGGAACCAAAGGGCTCTGCCGAGACGGCGCCAAATCAAAGGCCTCCGCCGCACCGGCGCGGAACCAAAGGGCCGCGCGGCCACTTGGTTCTGCAAAGGAGACTTGACCATGCACCACGATGGCGCGAGCCGCGGACCCGTCCGCCATTTTTTCCACGAAGCCGGCAGCTTCTTCCACGCGCCGCCCGGCTCCGAGCCCATCCTCGAATGGCGCGCGCAGGCGCCGGGCACCGAGGTGCTGGTCTGCGACGGCATGCCCGTCGCTCGCCTCGACTGCCACGACCGCCGCTGGACATGGCGCGTGCTGGACGACGCCTCCGCTCCCATCCGCGCGGGGTCCGAGGCCGAGGCGCGGCTGCTGGCGCGCTTCTACGCGCGGCGGCTGCATGGGTGATGTCGGGGAAGGCCCGCAGCGCCCCTCTCCCCTTGCGGGAGAGGGTTGGGGTGAGGGGTATGGCGCCACGAGAGCAGCGAACGGGACAAGGGGACAGGCTGCCCCTCACCCCCGGCCCCTCTCCCGCAAGGGGAGAGGGGAGACCCGAGCACCGAGCGCATTTTCCCTTGCCCGCGACGCCGCGCGGGTGTGCTCTGAGCGGCGTTGAGAGAAAGCCTGCAACGAGGGGCGAGATGGCGCCACGGGCGAGCTGGAAGGGGTTTCTCACAGTCGGCGCGCTGAGCTGCGCCGTCGGCCTCTATGCGGCCGCCTCCACCTCCGAGCGCATCAGCCTGCACATGGTGAGCCGCAAGAGCGGCCATCGCCTGCGCCGGCAATATGTGGACGAGGAAACCGGCCAGCCGGTCGAGACCGACGATCAGGTGCGTGGCTACGAGGTCTCCAAGGGCGAATACGTGACCATCGCGCCGGAAGAGGCGGCGGCCGTGCTGCCGGACAACGACAAGACTATCTCCATCGATGCCTTCCTGCCGTGCGACGGCATCGACACGGTGTATCTCGACCGCCCCTATTTCCTCGCCCCCGTGGATGAGGCCGCCGCCGAGGTGTTCGACCTTTTGAGGCGCGGAATGGCGGCGCAGAAGGTGGCGGCGCTGGGCGAGGCGCTGCTGTTCCGCCGCGTGCGCAAGCTGCTCATCCGCCCCGCCGGCGAAGGCGGCGCGCTCCTCGCCTCCACCCTGTCCTTCGACTACGAGGTGCGCTCGGCGCAGGAGGCTTTCGCCGATGTGCCTGACGTGAAGATCACCGCCGAGATGCGGGAGCTGGCCACCCACATCATCAAGACCAAGGCCGGCACCTTCGATCCCGACGCCTATCAGGACCGCTACGAGACCGCTCTCGCCGAGCTGGTGCGCGCCAAGATGGAAGGCAAGCCTTTGCCGAAAGCGGCGCCGCGCAAGGAAGAGAAGGTGGTGGACTTGCTCGCCGCCCTGCGCGCCAGCGCCAAAGCGATTGGTGGGAGCGAGAAGAGGACGCCAGCCAAAGCCAAGGCCACGAAGAAGGTCACAGCCGACAAACCCGCGCCGGCCCGCAAATCCACCCGCAAGGCGGGCTGAGCCATGGCCGACCTTGACCGCTACCGCGCCAAGCGCGACTTCGCCGCTACTCCCGAGCCCTCCGGCACCGGTCGCCGGAAAGCGAAGGGCGAGGTCGCGCGGCCGGAAGGCGCCTTCGTCATCCAGAAACATGCGGCGCGGCGGCTGCACTATGATTTCAGGCTGGAGATGGACGGCGTGCTCAAGAGCTGGGCCGTCACCCGCGGCCCCAGCCTCGTGCCCGGCGAGAAGTGCCTGGCCGTGCATGTGGAGGACCACCCCCTCGACTACGGCGGCTTCGAGGGCACCATCCCCAAGGGCCAGTATGGCGGCGGCAACGTCATCATCTGGGATCGCGGCACCTGGACCCCCATCGGCGACCCGCACAAGGCCTATGCCAAGGGCCACATGGAATTCACTCTCGACGGCGAAAAGCTCCACGGCCGCTGGCATCTGGTGCGCATGGCGCCCCGCAAGGGGGAGACGAAGGAGAACTGGCTGCTCATCAAGGCCGAGGACGAATTCGCCCGGCCGGACGGCGCGCCGGACATATTGGAGGAAGAGCCGCTGTCGGTGGTCTCCGGCCGCGACGTGGACGCCCTTTCGGCCGATGACCCGCCGCAAAAGAAGAGCGCCGCGAAGTCCGGGATGAGTGCGAAGAAGGCCGCGCTAAAACCCCCCGCGGCGAAGTCCCCCGCCCCGCCCGCCGACGATCCCCCGCCCGATGGTGCGAAGGGCACCGGCGGCACCCCCCTGCCCCTGCCCAAGGGGGCGAAGACCGCCCCCCTCCCCGCCTTCGTGCCCCCGCCCTCGCCACTCTGGCGAAGAAGGCGCCGGCCGGCACGCGCTACCTCCACGAGATCAAGTTCGACGGCTATCGCATCGAGGCGCGGGTCGAAAACGGGAAGGTGCGGCTGCTGACGCGCACCGGACGCGACTGGACTGACAGATTCGGCACCGGCATCCCTGCCGAACTCCACCGATTCCCCATCCGAACCGCGCTTTTCGACGGTGAAATCGTCGTGGAATCCGGCAATGGCGCGAGCGATTTCTCCGCCCTTCAGGCCGATCTTTCGGAGGGGCGGAGCGACCGCTTCGTCTATTACGTCTTCGATCTTCTCCACCTCGACGGCCACGACCTGACGCCCCTTCCCCTCAAGGATCGCAAGGACTTGCTGGAAAAACTGGTGGGACAGGACGGGGACAAGGTGCGCTACAGCGCCCATTTCGAGGACGACGGCGCCCTCGTCCTCTCCCACGCCTGCCGCCTGAGCCTGGAAGGGGTGGTCTCCAAGCTCAAAAACGCCCCCTACCATAGCGGCCGGACGCGCGACTGGATCAAGTCCAAGTGTCTGGAACGACAGGAGTTTGTGGTGGGTGGCTTCGTCCCCTCCACCACCTCGCGCACCGCCATCGGCTCGCTGATGCTGGGGGTGTTCGAGGACGGCAAGCTGCGCTACGTGGGGCGGGTCGGAACCGGCTTCACCCAGCGGGTCGCGGCCGATCTCCACAAGCTCTTAGCCTCTGAAAAGACTGAAATTTCCCCCTTCTCCGGCAAGCTCACCGCCGAGGAGGCGCGGGGCGTCACCTTCGTTCAGCCGCTCCGTGTGGCGGAGGTGGAGTTCGGCGCCTGGACCGGCGACGGCCACCTGCGCCACGCCGCCTTCCGCGGCCTGCGGGAGGACAAGCCGGCGAGCGAGATCGTGCGGGAAAGTCCTTATGAAACAAAGGCTTCCGATCCGCCCCCGCCGAAGCGCCGGGTGCGCCTTACCCACCCGGACCGGGTCTACTGGCCGGATGTCGGCCTCACCAAGGAGGGGCTGGCGGACTACTACGCGCAGGTCTGGCGCCATATGGCCCCCTTCGTCACCGGCCGCCCGCTGGCGCTGGTGCGCTGCCCGGAAGGCATTGACGGTCAACGTTTTTTCCAGAAGCACCCGTGGAAGGGACTGGACAGGAACATCCTTCAGGTCCCCGATCCCAAGGCGAAGGACGAAGCCCCCTACCTCGCCATCCGCGACCTCGACGGCCTGACAGCCCTGGTCCAGGGCGCCGCCCTTGAGATCCACCCCTTCGGCGCCACCCTGGCGGACTGGGAGCGGCCCGACCTCCTCACCATGGACCTCGATCCGGGGGAGGGCGTGCCGTGGCAGGACGTGATTTCCGCCGCCGAGGAGGTGAGGCAAAGACTTGAGACAAAAGGGCTTTCCGCCTTCGTGAAAACCTCCGGCGGCAAGGGCCTGCACGTCTGCGCACCGCTCTCGCCCAAGGCGGACTGGCCCCGGCTGAAGGCCTTCACAAAGCAGATGGCGGAGGAGATGGCAGCGGACAGCCCGGAGCGTTTCGTCGCCACCATCACCAAGTCGAAACGTAAGGGCCGGATTCTTATCGATTATTTGCGCAACCAGCGCGGTGCGACGGCGGTGGCGCCTTATTCTACAAGGGCTCGGCCGGGGGCGCCGGTGTCCATGCCACTGGCGTGGGATGAGCTGGGCGAGGCCATCGGCCCGCAGCACTTCAACGTTGGCAATGCCTTGGCAAGGCTGATGAATCTCGGTCACGACCCGTGGGGAGACTTCCGCGCCGCAGCGGTGCCGCTGCCGGGCGCGTGAGGCGGGCGCGCCCTATTTGCGCTTGCCCTTCTCCGCCGAAAGGCTCCGGCGCAGCGCATCCATGATGCTGACCACATTGCCCCCCGTTGGCTCCTCCGCCGCGGCCTTGGCCGCCTTCTTCGCCGGGCGCTTCTTGCGCTTGGAGGCGATGAGATCGATGAGCCCTTCCTGCACGGGATCGTGTACCATCTCTGGCTCAAATGCTTGCGTACGCTCGGAAATCAGCTTCTTGACCAGACCCAACGCCGCCTTGTCCGGCGCCTCCTCGGCCTCCGGTGCACCATCGAAATGGCGCACCTCGTCACCGTAGCGCAGGGTCCACAGAATGAGCCCGCGCCCCCGCGGCTCCAGCATCACGCCCCGCTCGCGGCGATACATGACAAGGCGCGAGAGCGCCGCCGTCTTCGTCTCTTCCATGGCGGAGCGGATCACCGCGAAGGCTTCCGTGCCCACCTCGTCGTCGGGCACGAGATAGTGCGGCTTGTCCAGATAGACCCAGCCGATACTGTCCCGCGGCACAAAGCTCTCGATGTCGATGGTGCGGGTGGACTCCAGCGCGACATCGTCGAGTTCTTCATCCTCGACAAGGACATAGCTGTCGTCGCCAGTCTGGTAGCCGCGCGCCTCGTCGTCTTCAGAAACCGGCTTGCCGGAGACCTCGTCCACATAGCGGGAGACGATGCGGTTGCCCGTCTCCCGGTTCAGGGTGTGGAAGCGCACTTTCTCGCGCTCGGAGGTGGCCGGAGTCATGGCCACCCGGCAGGTGACGAGGGAGAGCTTCAGATAGCCCTTCCAGAAGGCCCGCGGCGCCATGGCCGGCTCATCGCTCAATCATGGGAGACATGAGCGGGCTTGCCCTTCTGCTTGGTCGCGGCGAGGTCATGAAGCTCCTTCTCGCTCATGGAGTCCACCATCTCGCGGGAGGCGCCCTTGAGCGAGGATTTCTTGCGCTCGCCCCGCTTGGCGGAGAGGGCGGCGCCAGCCGCCATCTGCTGGGCCTTTGATTTTGCAGGCATAAAAAGCCTCCGTCAGTAGGAACGCCGGCCTTTCAGGATTTCCAGCTCCGCCCGCTCCCAGTATTCCCGGTCGCGGCCTTGGGGGCAGCCGTCCTCCCGCCAAAGCGCATGGGCGCGCCAGCGGATGCGGTCGCGTTCGGTGTCGGAGAGGCCTTGCAGCGCGTTGGCCGCATGAGCGGGATCGGTGCCGATGGATTCGGGGTTGGTGGCGTGGGGCATTTTGGTTCCTCCGCGCAAGTTGAAGGGCGCGCTTCGACGCGCGCCTCGCCCCCTCGGCTGAAACCCCCGGCCGCGCCCAATGGTTCCCGCCGGCCGAGAGGACGGCTAGAACAGGGCAAATCAGAACGAGGAGACGACCATGGCGCGCTTTCCCGGCACCGGCGAGATCGAAGCGGATGCAGATGCCCTGCTGGCGCGCCTCGGCATCCCGGATGACCGCCTCAAGGGCGGACGCGAGGCGGTGACGCCGCTGACCGGGGAAATCATCGCCCGCATCACGGAGATGGACGCCCCAGCGGTTCAGGACGCCATCGGCCGCGCCCATGAAGCCTTCCTCCAATGGCGCATGGTGCCGGCACCGCGGCGCGGCGAACTCGTGCGCCTGTTCAGCGAGGAGCTGCGCGCCGCCAAGGCCGACCTTGCGGCGCTGGTGACGCTGGAGGCCGGCAAGATCACCTCCGAGGGCCTCGGCGAGGTGCAGGAGATGATCGACATCTGCGATTTCGCCGTCGGCCTCTCCCGCCAGCTCCACGGCCTCACCATCGCCACCGAGCGGCCGGACCACCGGATGATGGAGACGTGGCACCCCATGGGGGTGGTCGGCGTCATCTCCGCCTTCAACTTTCCGGTCGCGGTGTGGGCGTGGAATGCCGCGCTGGCCCTCGTGTGCGGCAATTCCGTCGTGTGGAAGCCGTCTGAGAAGACGCCGCTCACCGCCCTCGCTGTGGACGCCATCTTCGCCCGTGCCGCCGCCCGCTTCGGCGGCGTGCCGGAAGGACTTTCGACGCTGGTGCTCGGCGGGCGCGCCGCTGGCGAGGCGCTGGTGGACGACGGGCGGGTGCCGGTCATCTCCGCCACCGGCTCCACCGCCATGGGCCGCCATGTGGGACCACGGGTGGCGCAGCGCTTCGGGCGGTCGATCCTGGAGCTGGGCGGCAACAATGCCGCCATCGTCTGCCCCTCGGCCGACCTCGATCTGACACTGCGCGCCGTCGCGTTCGCAGCCATGGGTACCGCTGGCCAGCGCTGCACCACCCTGCGCCGGCTGATGGTGCACGACAGCGTCTACGACGTTCTGCTGCCCCGCCTGAAGTCGGCCTATGCCTCCGTGAGCGTCGGCGATCCGCGCGAGGAGGGCACGCTGGTGGGTCCGCTCATCGATGCCGGCGCGTTCGAGGCCATGCAGGTGGCGCTGGAGGCGGCGCGCGCCGCTGGCGGCACCGTGATCGGCGGCGAGCGGCTCGGGGCCGAGTTCGCCCTCGATGCCTATTATGTCCGTCCGGCGCTGGTGGAGATGCCTGCCCAGACGGACAGTGTGGCAGCGGAGACCTTCGCGCCCATCCTCTACGTGCTGCGCTATTCGGACCTTGCCGACGCCATCCGCCTCAACAACGAGGTGCCGCAGGGCCTCGCCTCCGCCATCTTCACCGCCGACCTGCGGGAGGCGGAGCGGTTCCTCTCGGCGGCAGGCTCGGATTGCGGCATAGCCAATGTGAACATCGGCCCCTCCGGCGCTGAGATCGGTGGCGCGTTCGGCGGCGAGAAGGAGACCGGCGGCGGGCGCGAGGCGGGCTCCGACAGCTGGAAGGCCTACATGCGCCGCGCCACCAACACCATCAATTACGGCGACCGCCTGCCGCTGGCCCAAGGCGTGACCTTCGACGTGGGATGACCAGAGCGATTGGGGCTCGACACGACGGCAGGACTGCGCTTCAAACGATTTAACGGAGATACCTCATGAGCCTTCCGAGCCCCCTTCCCTTCGTCGCCAAGGCCCCGGTGGTGCCGGTCGTGGTCATCGAACGCCTGGAAGACGCCGTTCCCCTCGCCCGTGCGCTCGTGGAAGGCGGCCTGCCGCTGATCGAGGTGACGCTGCGCACGCCGGTGGCGATGGAAGCCCTGCGTCTGATCGCGGCCGAGGTGGAGGGCGCCATTGCCGGCGCCGGAACCGTCACCAATCGCGCGCAGATCGAGGCGACCATCAAGGCCGGCGCCACCTTCCTCGTCAGCCCCGGCACGACGCCGGAACTTGCCGCCGCCTTCACCGAGGCGCCGATCCCGGTCATGGCCGGCTGCGCCACAGCCTCCGAGGCCATGCGGCTGGCGGAATTGGGCTTCGAGGTGCTGAAGTTCTTCCCGGCGGAGGCATCGGGCGGCGCGGCCTTCCTCAAGTCCATCGCCGGCCCCCTGCCCCACCTGCGCTTCTGCCCGACCGGTGGTATCGGCCCGGCGAACGCGGGCGACTATCTCTCCCTGCCCAACGTGGTGGCTGTGGGCGGCTCCTGGGTGGTGCCGACCGACGCCATCCGCGCCGGCAACTTCGCCAAGGTCCGCGAGCTCGCGACGGCGGCTTCCCAGCTCAAGCGGGCGGCCAAGTTCGCCTGACCGGGATGCGTCTTTTCAAAAGAAAAAGCCCGGCACTTGGCCGGGCTTTTTCGTCTGCTGAGGCTCAGTTCGTCTTGCCTCAGACGATGTTCTTGCCTTCGCCCTCGGCGAGGAAGTGCTCCAGCCAGTGGATGTCGTACTGGCCCTCGGCGACGTCGCGGGTGCGCACCAGCGTACGGAACAGCGGCAGCGTCGTGTCGATGCCGTCCACCACGAACTCGTCCAGCGCACGGCGCAGGCGGCGCAGGCACTCGTCCCGCGTCTTGCCGTGAACGATGAGCTTGCCCACGAGGCTGTCGTAGGTGGGGGGAATGACGTAGCCCTGATAGGCGTTGGAATCGACGCGGATGCCGAGGCCGCCGGGCACGTGATAGTGCGTGATCTTGCCGGGCGACGGGCGGAAGGTGGTCGGGTGTTCCGCGTTCACGCGGCACTCGATGGCATGGCCCTCGATCACCACATCCTTCTGCGTCAGAGTCAGCGGCTCGCCCGCGGCGACGCGGATCTGCTCGTTGATGAGATCGATGCCCGTGACCATCTCCGTCACCGGATGCTCCACCTGGATGCGGGTGTTCATCTCGATGAAGTAGAAGTTCCCGTTCTCGTACAGGAACTCGATGGTGCCGACGCCGATATAGCCGAGCTTGCGCATGGCCGCGGCGCAGGTCTCGCCGATCTCGGCCCGCTGGGCGGCGGTGATGACCGGGGACGGCGCTTCTTCCCACACCTTCTGATGGCGGCGCTGGAGCGAGCAGTCGCGCTCGCCGAGATGGATGGCGTGGCCCTTGCCGTCGCCCAGCACCTGCACCTCGATGTGACGCGGGGTGGAGAGATACTTCTCGAGATAGACGGCATCGTCGCCAAAGGCCGCCTTGGCCTCCGTGCGGGCCGTGGAGAGGGCCTGCGACAGGTCGTCGGCGGTCATCGCCACCTTCATGCCGCGCCCGCCGCCGCCGGCAGCCGCCTTCACCAGAACCGGGAAGCCGATCTCGGCCGCGACGCGGTGGGCTTCCTCGTCCGAATGGATGCCGCCATCGGAGCCGGGCACCACGGGGATGCCGAGGGCCTGGGCCGTCTTCTTGGCCTCGATCTTGTCGCCCATGATGCGGATATGCTCCGCCTTGGGGCCGATGAAGTGGATGTTGTGATCGGCAAGGATCTCGGCGAAGCGGGCGTTCTCGGCGAGGAAGCCGTAGCCCGGATGCACCGCATCCGCCCCGGTGATCTCGCAGGCGGCGAGCAGCGAGGGGATGTTGAGATAGCTCTCGCGGGCCGGCGGCGGGCCGATGCACACGCTCTCATCCGCGAGGCGCACATGCATGGCGTCGGCGTCGGCGGTGGAGTGCACCGCCACCGTCGCGATGCCCAGCTCCTTGCAGGCGCGCAAAATGCGCAGCGCGATCTCGCCGCGGTTGGCGATGAGGATTTTTCTGAACATCAGCGGTGCGTACCTTTTAGGTGCCTGCCTCGTGGGTCTCTGCCGGTGTGTGCGTGCCTCGCGGGCGCGCTCATTCGATGATGAGCAGGGGCTCGCCGTATTCCACCGGCTGCGCGTTACCCACGAGGATGCGCGTGACAGTACCGGACCGCGGCGCGGGAATGGCGTTCATGGTCTTCATCGCCTCGACGATGAGCACGGTCTGCCCCTCGCGCACGCTGGTGCCCACCTCGATGAAGGGGGGGGCACCGGGCTCGGCGGCGAGATAGGCGGTGCCCACCATGGGAGAGGCAACGACGCCCGGATGCTTGGAGAGGTCCGCCGGGGCCTCGGCCGCAACAGCCGGGGCAACCGCCGCGACGGGCGCGCCAGCCGGATAGGGCGCCGCGTAGGGGGCACCCTGGGCGATGGTAACCGAGGCGGGCGCGCGCACCACGCGGATGCGCAGGCCCTCGTGCTCCACCTCGATCTCGGTCAGGTCGCTGCCCGAGAGGAGATCGGCGATCTCCTTGACGATGGCGGTGTCGATGGGAGGGTTGGAGGGCTTCATGATGTTCCTGGCTCTGGCTGGCCGTCGGGCCGCGCGAGGGCGTTGGGGGATCTAAGGGGTCTGCGGCAGGCCGGCGATGGCGCGCAGGCCCAGCACATAGCTCTGGGGTCCGAAGCCGCAGATCACTCCGCGGACGACGGGCGACAGGTAGGAATGGTGGCGGAAGTCTTCCCGCGCGAACACGTTGGACAGATGCACCTCGATGGTCGGCACCCCCACCGCGGACACCGCGTCGCGCAGCGCGACGGAGGTGTGGGTGTAGGCAGCGGCATTGAGGACAATCCCCCGCGCTCCACGGGCCGCCTGGATGAAATCCACCAGCGCGCCTTCCGAATTGGTCTGGCGGAAGACGATGTCGAAGCCCAGCGCCTCGCCCTCGGCCCGGCACAGCGCCTCGACATCGGCAAGCGTCGCCGCGCCATAGATGCCGGGCTCGCGAGTTCCGAGCAGGTTGAGGTTGGGCCCGTTCAGGACGTGGACAGTGTCTGTCATCCGTGCGTGATCTGCCACCGGCCTCCTGTCGGCCGGGTCGCAGCCTTATAGGGGTGCGCGCGCCCGATGGAAAGAGCGCCCGCGGGACGGTCTGCCATGTGAAGGCTAGACCGAGTCCGCGGGCATCGGGCGGGTTGCCCCTCTTATTTCGCCGCCGGCTGCTTGCTGCGGGCGTTGGCGATGGCGGCCTTCAGCTTGTCGAAGCCGACGGCACCGATCACCACCTGATCGCCGATCACATAGGACGGTGTGCCGTTCAGCGACAGCGCCTCGGCGATCTTCATGCTCTCGTCGAGGGTGGCGTTCAGCTCGGGCGAGGTGGACTGCTTCTGGATCAGCGCGGGGTCGATGCCGACCTCCTTGGCCGCCGCCAGCGCCTTGGCGCGATCGGCCTGGCCACGGCCGCCGAGCAGGGCCTGATGGAAGGCCATGTACTTCTCGGGGGCAACCATGCGCACGGCCACGGCCACCTGCGCCGCCTCCACCGAGCCCTGGCCGAGGACCGGGAATTCCTTCAGCACCACGCGCAGCTTCGGATCCTGCTTGATGAGGTCCTGAAGGTCCGACAGCGCCTTTTTGCAATAGCCGCAATTGTAGTCGAAGAACTCGACCAGCGTGACGTCGCCCTGCGGGTTGCCAGCGACGATGCCGCGCGGGCTGGACAGGAGGAGCGGCTTCAGCTCGGCGACCGCCTTGCTGCGCTGGGTCGCATCGGCCACCATCTGCCGGCTTTCCAGCACGGAGATGGCCTCCTGGAGGACTTCCGGATTCTGGATCAGATACTCGCGGATGATGCCGCCGAGTTCCTTCTTCTCCTCGTCCGTGAAGGCCGCGGCCGGGCTGGCGGCGAGGAAGAAGGCCGGCACGGCAGCCAACGCCAGCGCAGAGAGGCGGGCGGCGAGGTGCCGGAAACCGGTGCGGGCCAGGCCCGTGGGGGAGAACATGCGGGGCTCCTTGGGTGAAAAGCTGTCTTTTGGCATCAGCGCTGGTTTGCGGCAGATGCGGGCGGTTTGAAATTCACGAGATCGTCGGCCTTGAGCCAGCCGGGTGACCCCTGCGGAAACTTAGTCCGGGCACGGGCCGCGAGTTCCCGGCCGAGCTTGAAGTCACCGGAGGCGAAATAGGACTGCGCCGAGGCCAGGTCTGCATTGGCAATGTCGCCGGTGCGGCCGTAGGCGAGCGCGAGGGACCGCCAGGCCGAGGGCGAATTGGGATCGCGCTGCGTCGCCTGGATCAGCTCCCGGATCGCCTCCTGGGTGTTCGCCTGATTGCCCGACTGCACGAGCGCCTGCCCGAGCATCGCCCGGATGAGCGGCGCGCCGTTGGTCATCTGCACGGCCTTGCGCAGCGGACCGACCGCATCGCTCGCCCGTCCCGCCTCCAGCAGCGCCTGGCCTTTCAGCTCCTGGAAATAGGGATTCGAGGGCTCCTTGGCGATCAGCGCATCGATCTGACGGATGGACGAATCGACGTTGCCAAAACGGTAGGCCGAGATGGCGCGCGCATACTGCGCCGCCATGGAGGTATCTGACGGCGGGTAGCGCCGCACCACGGCCTCCGGCCGCTCCATGAAGCCGATGAGCTTCGCCCGCATCATGTCGTGACGCGCCTGCAGGGCCGGCGGGTCCTTGACGTTGTAGTAGGGGCTGGACTTGGCGAGCTGTTCCAGCGCGCCGATACGCTCGCGGGCCATCGGGTGGCTCAGGACGTAGGGATCGATCCGCTGGCTGATGAAGAGCTGGTCGTTCTGGAAGCGCTCGAACGTCTCCAGCATGCCCTTGGACGACTGGCCGGTGGCGTTGAGATACTTCACCGCCGACCGGTCGGCGGCCGCCTCCTCGCCGCGCTGGTAGGAGAGCAGCGAGCGGCGGATCATCTCCTGCGGTGCTGATATCGCGGCTGCGCCCACATTGCCCACGTCCCGGCCGTTCATGCCGCTCGCTGCGCCGGCCGCGACACCGCCCGCCGCCAGAAGCATGGCGACGATGGCCATGGTCTGGGCGCCGGCCAGTTGCTCGCGCATGCGGGCGAGGTGGCCGCCGGCGATATGGCCGGTCTCGTGGGCGAGCACGCCGATGATCTGGTTGGGCGTCACCGAATCGACGAGGGCGCCCGTGTTCACGAAAATGCGCCGGCCGTCCGCCACGAAGGCATTGAAGGCGCGGCTGGAGATGAGCACCACCTCCACATTCTGCTGCGCGAGGCCTGCGGCCTTCAGGATCGGACGGGTGTAGTCCTTCAGCAGGGCCTCGATCTCGGTGTCCTGAATGGTCTGCGGCGCCGAGCGGGGCGCCTGCTCCTGCGCATGGGCAGCGCCCATCCATGTCGCCTGGAACGGCAGAGCGGTCGCGGCGGCGAGGCAAAGCATGCGTCCGGCGGCACGAAGCCCGTGCCGGGCACGCTTTCCAGTTCCGATCCGCATATCCGCTCGGGTTCGATCCATTCCGTCAACCACCACGCAAGCCGCCATTCACGCAGGGACCACAGCAATATCCGCCTTGGCTCGCTCCGGGGCACAGGCTACGAGACTGCCGGACACTGGCTTTGGCAGATGCCAAGGTCAATCCGCTGGCCTTCACGTTGGGGCGAACCCGCCTCAGGGACAGGCAGAATAAGGCGGCAGCACGGCAACGCGGGCATCTGCGCGGCGCACGCCGCACGAGCGCAACGGAAATTCGACTATGCGGAACGGTCTCCCTCTTCTCTCCCGGCGCAGCGCCGTCGAGCCCTTCATCGTCATGGACGTGATGGAGCACGCCGCCCGGATCGAGGCGCAGGGCGGGCATGTGATCCATCTGGAGGTGGGCCAGCCGGCGGCCCCCGCCCCGCTCGTGGCCCGGCAGGCGGCGGCGGCGGCGCTTGCGGCCGGACAGGTGGGCTATACCGCCGCCCTCGGCATCCCTGCCCTTCGGGCGCGCATCGCCCGCCATTACGCGGAGCGGCACGGCGTCTCGGTCGATCCGGAGCGGATCGTCGTGACCAACGGGTCATCCGGCGGCTTCATCCTCGCCTTTCTCGCGTTGTTCGAGCCGGGGGATCGCGTCGCCATCGCCGCACCGGGTTACCCGCCCTATCGTCACGTCCTGTCCGCGCTCGGCTGCGAGCCGGTGCTGATCGAGACCCGCGCGGAGGACCGCCACGCGCTCACCCCCGAGCGCCTCCTGGAGGCGCATCGCGCCGCGCCGCTCAAGGGCGTTCTGGTGGCGAGCCCCGCCAATCCCACCGGCACCATGATGGACCGGGCCGCCCTGACGGCGCTCCATGCCTGCGCCCGCGACCTCGGCCTCGCCTTCGTCTCCGACGAAATCTACCACGGCCTCGACTATGCCTTCCCGGCCGTGAGCGCGGTGGAGATCGGCGAGGACGTCACCGTCATCAACTCCTTTTCCAAATACTTCTGCATGACCGGCTGGCGCGTCGGCTGGATGGTGGTGCCACCCGGCGTCTCGCGCACCATGGAACGGCTGCAGCAGAACTTCTCCATTTCCGTGCCGACCCTGTCGCAGATCGCCGCCGACGCCGCCTTCGAGGGCCGCGCCGAAATGGATCAGGTGAAGGCGACCTATGTGGAGAACCGCCGCATCCTCACCGAGGGGCTGCCCGCTGCCGGTCTCGGCCGCTTCCTGCCAGCGGATGGCGCCTTCTACCTCTATGCCGACGTCTCCGACTTCACCGACGATTCGGCGGCCTTTGCCCGTAGCCTGCTCGATGCCGCCCATGTGGCGGCGACCCCCGGCGTGGATTTCGACCCGTTCCACGGCCGCCAGTTCCTGCGCTTCTCCTATGCCGGCTCGGGGCCGGACATGGCGGAAGCGGTGCGGCGCATCGGCGACTTCCTCAAGCGGGGTTGACGTCGGCGACCCGCTTGCGCGCCGCGCGTGTCAATGGGTCGCGGGTGCCCAGGGAGACCGCCGGCACGCCGCCGCGCCACACGGCCGCTCGATTTGCTGGTAGGATGACCCGTCATGAGCCGGCCGAACGACCAGATCGTCGAGATCACGCCCGATGTGCTGCTGAAGGCCTATGCCTGCGGCATCTTCCCGATGGCCGAGAGCGCCGATGATCCCGGCCTCTACTGGATCGAGCCCGAGCGGCGCGGCATCATCCCCCTCGACGCCTTCCACGTCTCCTCCCGGCTCGCCCGAACGGTGCGCACGGACAGATTCGAGGTGCGCGTGGACAGCGATTTCGAGGCGGTCATCGACGGCTGCGCCGAGCCGCAGGAAGGTCGCGACAAGACCTGGATCAACGATCCCATCCGCCGCCTCTATGGCGAACTGTTCGCCCGCGGGCGCTGCCACACGGTGGAAGCCTGGCACGACGGGAAACTTGTGGGCGGCCTCTACGGCGTGAGGCTGGGCGGCGCGTTCTTCGGCGAGAGCATGTTCCACCGCGAGCGGGACGCCTCCAAGGTGGCGCTGGTGCATCTGGTGGGGCGGCTGATCGCCGGCGGCTTCCGGCTGCTCGATACGCAGTTCGTCACCAGCCACCTCAAGACCTTCGGGGCGCTCGAGGTGTCGCGGCGGCACTATCACAAGCTGCTGGAGAACGCCCTCGAGGTAGAGGGCGATTTCTACTGCTGGCCCCGGGCGGTGACGGGTGAGGTCGCCTTGCAGCCGATCAGCCACACGTCATAGATCGGGTGCTCCACCGCGTGCAGGCCTGGGCTCGCCGCGAACATCCAGCCGGTGAAGATGCGCTTGGCCTGCCCCTGCAATGTCACCTCGTTCACCTCGGTGAAGGAGGTGGTGTTCTGCGTCTCGGTGGCGGGACGCGTGTAGCAGACGCGCGGCGTCACCTGCAGCGCACCGAACTGGGCTGTCTCGCCGATGGCGATATCGAACGAGGTGATGCGTCCGGTGATCTTGTCGAGGCCGGCATAGACCGCATAAGCGTTGGCGATCTTCTGAGTCGGCGGCTGCACCACCACCACGTCGCCCTCATCCCCGGGAGGCGCGGGCTGCATACCAGCGGGGGGCTGCTGGGCAGCGGCCGGAGGCGGCGGGGGCGCTGGACCGCGCTGGATCGCGGCGGGGGCCGCCGGTCGCTGCGCGGGCGCCGCAGGCGGGGCCGCGATCACCGGAACGCTGTTGGGCACCTGGGGCAGCGGACGCTGGTTGGGAATGGTTCCGGGCGGCGGCAGCGGGGTCTGCTCGATGGTGCCGCGGCTCTGCGCCAGCGCCTGAGGCATCGCGGCGGCGATCAGGCCGGCGGCCAGCAGCGAAACGGAGCAGAGGAAGCGCATCAGTCTGTGAACCCGTGGAATGAAGGCGGCAACGCCGGGAAGCGGGCCGGCCCTTCTCCCCTTCTGACCGCCTGAATCGGGCGGTGGCAAGGCGGCGCGCGGAGGAGGCTTCACAGAAAGGAGACCGTGCAGAAGTACCGCGGGACGCCGAGGCGCCGGCCTATTCTCCGGGCGTCCAGGCCTTGTAGTCGCCGGTGACGCGGGGACGCAGGCCACCGGCCAGCACCGAGCCCTTGGGACGGTAGGCGCCGGGCGTGCCGGTCATGTTGCGGCGGTGCGGCTTCTGCCAGGAGCGGGCGGTATAGGTCTCATCCACCGGCGGCGTATCCACCCGATGATGCATCCAGCCCCACCAACCCGGAGGAATCGTCGAGGCCTCGGCATAGCCGGGATAGATGACCCAGCGGCGCTCGAAACCCAGCGTCGGGTCGATCTTGCCGCCCTTGGTGCGATAGTAGCGATTGCCGAACTCGTCCTCGCCCACGAGCTCGCCGAAGCGCTTCGTCCACCACATGGTGCCGACGGTCTGCTTGTTCCACCAGGTGAAGATGTAGAGCAGAAAATTCTTCACGGCCCGCGCCTCGTTCAAGTCGCGCGGAACATGCCACTCGCCCCGCCCGATGTCCACCGCCGGACAGCCACCGACCGGCTCTTTAGGGGGCGAACAGCAGCATCACATAGACGCAGAACACGATGAGGTGGATCACCCCGTTGAGCGCATTGGTCTTTCCGGTGCCGAAGGAGAGCACGGAAAGGACGAAGGTGAGCAGCAGCATGGTGCGGTCCTCGTTGTCGAGGCCGAGCACCATGGAGCGTCCGATCATGACGCTGATGAACGCCATGGCCGGGATGGTCAGCGACACCGTGGCGAGCGCCGAGCCCAGCGCGATGTTGAGCGAGTGCTGCAGATGATTGCGGGCGGCGGCGCGCACCGCGCTGATGCATTCCGGAAGGAGGATCAGCGTCGCGACCAGCGCGCCGGTCACGGCGTCAGGATCTTCCAGCGAGAACTGGGCCAGGAAATCCTCGAAGGTCGCGGCGACCTGGCCGGAGAGCGCCACCACCGCGGCGAGACTCGCCAGCAGCATGCCGATGGCGAGCAGGAAGGCGGAGAGGCCCGGCACCGGTTCGCCGTGGCCTTCCGCCTGCCCGGCGAAATGCTCGCGATAGCGCACCGTCTGCATGTAGAGAAAGGCGGCATAGAGCGCGATAGCGATCAGCGACATGTAGACGAGCTGAAACAGCGAGAAGGCGCCTGTCGCCCCTGCGTGCGTCTCGTTGGGCAGGATCAGCAGCATCACGCCGAGCGCGATGATGGCAGACAGATAGCCCGACGCCCCCTGTTGCTGGATCGTCTGCTCGCGATGACGGATGCTGCCGAGCAGGAGGCACAGGCCGACGATTCCGGCATTCACGATCATCAGCACCGACAGCACGGACTCGCGGGCAAGCGTCGGGTTGTTTTCGCCGTTGAGCATCATGGATGCCATCACCGACACCTCGATGATGGTCACGGACAGGGTGAGGAGCAGCGTGCCCCATGGCTGCCCCAGCCGGGCCGCCACGACGTCGGCGTGCCCGACCGCCGAGAAGGCGGAGCCGCACAGAAGCGCGACCGAGCCAGCCGCGAGCACGCCCGGCAGCACGCCCGGTGTCCCCGGTCCAACGTCGGGCCACAGCAGGAAGACGAGAGCGAGCAGCAACCCCAGGGCGGGGAGAATATAGGCCGAGATGCCTGGCCGCTTTCCCATCTCTTGCCTTCCCGAATCCAGCCTGTGTGCGCTGAGCGCCCTCCCTTATCCCGTCCGCCCGCAAAAGGGTACAAGCACCCCCGCGGGACGGAGCTACAACGCCGGCGAGCGCCCCCCCTCCTTGCGCTCGGCCAGCAGGCACAGATAGAGCGAAGCCAGCGTCGCACCGGCGAGCGCCGTGATCTCCGCATGGTCGTAAGGCGGGGATACCTCCACCACGTCGAACCCCTTGAGGTCGAGCGCACCGAGGCGCCTGAGGCAAGCCATCACCTCACGGGTGGAGAGACCGCCACACACCGGCGTCCCGGTGCCGGGCGCAAAGGCGGGGTCGAGGGCATCGATGTCGAAGCTGACATAGACCGGCGCGTCACCCACCCGATCACAGATATGCCGGGCCAGAGCGGCGGGGCCCATTTCGCCGGCCACGTTGCCATGCACGATCTCGATGCCGTAGCTGCGGGGCGCATGGGTCCGGATGCCCACCTGAATCGAGCGGTCCACCCGGATCAGGCCATCCTTCACGGCGCGGGTGATCATGGTGCCGTGGTCCACGCGGTCCCCGTTGTCGTCCCATGTGTCCTGATGGGCATCGAACTGCACCAGCGCCACCGGCTGCCCGAGCCGCGCCGTCAGCGCCCGCAGGATGGGGTAGGTCAGGAAATGGTCGCCGCCGAGGGTCACGAGGTGGCTGCCGCGGGCGTAGTGGGCGGCAGCTTGAGCGGCTATGGCGCCGGGGATGCCCGCCGGCAGGCCATAGTCGAACACGCAGTCGCCGCCATCCGCGACGTCCAGCGTCTCGAACGGGTCGAAGCCGAAGGGATAGAAGGGATCGCCGTCGAGGATGGAGGACGCGGCGCGGAGGGCGCGCGGCCCGAAGCGGGTGCCGGGCCGGTTCGACACCGCCACATCGAGCGGCACGCCCCACACCACCACCTCGGCCCCCCCGCCGTCACGGGCATAGCGACGGCGCAGGAAGGACGTGACACCCGAATAGTTCGGCTCGGTGGACTGGCCGTGGCGGAAGCCCGGATCCAGCGCGCGGTCGACGGGGCGGGGAAGGGTCGGATCGGCCATATTGTCCTCGCTGGCACTTTTCGCGCACGGCACAGCGCCGCCGGCCCATGCGCGGGTGCATCATAGCGAAGGCCGGGCGCCCCGAAAGCACGGCCAAAAGACGCTTGTGCCGTATTCACCGGCCGCGGGCACCCGTCGGCAATCTGCGGAAACAAAGTCAGCCATCGGAAACAAAATTACGCCGTACAATAGTAGGACGACCGACTTGTGCGCACGTCGACTACACGCTATTGGCGCATACAACCTATTTTTCTCCCCGCGTGTGGTTCAACGCCCCCCGGAGCGGCCCCAGACATGGATTTTCAGGTCCAGACTGTGCTGTCGGTCTCGGCCGTGGTGGGCCTGCTGCTGGCTGGCCTTCAACTTCTGGCGGGATGGCGATTGCGGCAGTCCTGCCTGTTCGTCTGGTCGCTCGCCAACCTGTTCCTCACTACCGGCTGCGTTTTCCTTGCCGCGCGCATCGACATCGGCCTTCCGGCGAGCGTGCTGGTCGGCAATGGCTGCATCCTCATCGGCATGGGGCTCATCTACAGCGGAATCCGCACCCTTGATGAGCGCACGCCGAGGCTGGCCGCGGTGGCGGTGGTGACAGCGCTGGGAACGGGCCTGCTCGGCCTGTCGCTGTGGAGCGGCAACAACCTCGCCGATCGCGTGACCATCACTTCGGTCCTGGTCGGTTGCTGGACTGCGACAGCCGGACGCGCCCTGCTGCAGACGCCCGGCGGGGGACCGATCATCTCCCGCGTCGCATCGGCCTTGGTGTTGATGGTTCTGGCCATCGGCTACACACTGAGGGGCTTGGGAGTGCAGTTCGGCATCGTTCCGCTGCCGGGCGATGGCCCAGTGGAAGTGCTGATCGCCATCGTCGGCCTTGGCCTTGCCATCTGCTGGACCTTCGGCAGTCTTTACATGGTGCTCGAGAAAGTCGCCTCCCTCGACGACCTCACCGGCCTGCTCAACCGACGCTCGATCCTGCAGCGCGGGGAGGAATTGTTGCGGTCCGCGCGTGCCCGGCGCATGCCCTTCTCGCTGCTGCTCGCCGACCTCGACCACTTCAAGTCAGTCAACGACCGCTTCGGCCACGACGTGGGCGACCTCGCGCTGAAGCGCTTTGCGGCCGTCGTGCCGCAGAGCATCCGCTCCAATGACGTCGCGGGGCGCTATGGCGGCGAAGAATTCTGCATCCTTCTGCCAGGAGCCGATGCGAAAGGCGCCCATGCCATAGCCGAGCGATTGCGCCTGCTGGTGGAAGCGCAGCTCCGCGAGGTGGCTTCCCACGACATCGGCGTCACGCTCACCGTCGGGGCGGCGACCTATCTGCCGGGGAGCAGCGGGCCGGATACCATCGCCGACCTCATCATTGCGGCCGATGGCGCGCTCTATTCCGGCAAGGCGCTGGGCCGCAACCGCACCGCCGTGGCGCAGTTGCCATCGGGTGAGGTCCCGAGCGCGCCCCGGGAGACGCCGGGTCACGGCACGATCGCCGCGGAGCCCTCGCGCTAGAGGACGCTCATTCCGGCACCAGCCGGCCGCGATAGACCACGGTTGCCTCAGGCCCCTTTGTCGTATCCGGCCGGTCGGCCGGCTCACGCGTCACCACCAGCTCGGTGCCCGAAAGCCCCTTCCGGCCAAGCCGCGCGAGTTCGGGCACGCGTTCGGACAAGCCTGACGAGAAGGCGCCGATCAGCCACGCACCGGAGGTGGGAGAGACCAGCCACAGTCGATAGGTCTCGCCGTCCGGTGGTGCCGGAGCGAACGACCGCACATGCACGGCGCCGCTATCGGGGTCGATCCGCACCGACACCGCGGGAAGCGGCTCCGCCTGCATCACCGCAACCCAATAGCCCTCACCGGGCCAGACCCACTCGCGATAGGCCGCCACCCCGCCCAGCCCCAGGCAGAGCAGCGCGAGCAGAAGCGAAATCCCGCGCCAGGGACCGTGACGCACAACGACGCGCGTGGGCGCGCTCGGCTCGTCCGGCAGCGCCGACACCTCACCGGAAGCAACCTCAGTTGCCCATCCGGGCAGCGGCGCCTCCTCGGCCTTCTCCCCGGCGGCAGGATCAGCCGACGGGGCCTCGCTCGACGGCGCGTCCTGAGGGGCGGGCTCAGGGGAAGACGCCTCGGCGGCATCTGCGAGCGCGGCAGGCGGCGCGACTGCCTCCGCCTCTTCGTCCGGCTTCTGCTCCGTGGCCTCGGTCACGTCCAACGCCATGGGCGCTGCGACAGGTTCAGGCACCCCTTCAGCGACGGGCGGCAGAGCGGCCTCCATGGCGGCCGGCTCCGTTTCAACCGGCGTCGGCGCAGGAACGGGGGCGACGGGCGCGGGCTCGGCCGCATCGGGCGCGCCCTCGGAAACCGCTGGGGCCGTCGGCTCCAGCACCACGGGCGGCTCCGGAACGACGGCGTCCGGCTCAGCCACGGATCCGGACGGCGGAAGGCTCTCCGCGGCCGGTGCCGCTGCCGCAGGCGTGCCGTCCCCGACCGGCGTGGGCGACGCCTCCGCGACGGGCTCCGGCTCCGGCGGCGGATCGGGCTCCAGGAACATGAAGGCTGGCGGCGGCGTGAGCGGCTCGGGCAACGGGCGGGGGCGGGGTGGAGGCGCGACCAGTTGCAAAGGCGCGGACGGCTCCGGCAACCGCGCAGCCGTCGGCACAGTCCCTGGTCCTGGCGACGGGGGACGGGACAACTGGGACGTCACCTGAGGCAGCAGCCCCGCCGACCTCGTGTCGCGGATCGGCCCGGCCGGCACCCGTGGGGTCTCCATCGGCTGGGGCGGCCCTATCGGGCCCGCTTCGAGCGGCGGGAAGGCCCGGCGGCGGGACGGCCGTTCCGCTCCACGCGAAGGCTCGACACGCCCCGGCTCGGCGCCCCGGCCAAGGCCGAACAGCCGGCGCACCCGTTCGACTGCGCCCTCCCCCGTCCCTGCCGCCGAACGCAGCGGCCGGCCTTCCGGCATGGCCGGCCGGCGGGGCGGATCGGGTGAAGGCGACATGCCGCGCGGCATGGTGGCCCCGCGCAGGGCGGGCGGGGCGCTCCTCAGATCCGAGGCGATGGCCCGCCAGATCTCCGGCGAGGGAATGACCGGCACGGCCAGTTCATGCAGCGGCGCCAGCCGGCGCTCCCACAGGCGGACCAGAGCGGCGAACTGCGGCTCGGCGGCGCAGCGGGCACGCACCCGGCGACGGTCCTCGTTGTCGAGGGTGCCCAGCACGTACTCGGCGGCGAGGATGCGGTCCGCATCAGGCGGCGCCACACGCTCGGGCAGGCGATCGGGAGAGGCCCGGCTCATGGGGTGAACCTCATGACCGCCGCCCCAGGAACTCGCCCAACTGGTGGATGCTGCGGGCCATCCAGGCGCGGATGGCCGGCGCGGGCGCGTCGAAATAGACCGAGAGCGCCTCGTAGCTCCAGCCATCATAGAAGGCGAGCAGCAGCATCCGGCGCCGCTCCTCGGGCAGTCGTCCGAGGCAGGTCAGGAGGCGCGTCAAAGCCGGGCTGCGGTGCGGCGAGGCGATCGGATCATGGCCGCGCTGGGCCACGTCGAACGGCTCGAAGGCGTCGCCCACCGGCCGCTGCCAGGCCATGTCGAGGGCGCAGCCGCGGGCGATGGAGACCATCCAGCACACCGGGTCTTCATTCTGCCGCAGGGTATGCGCCTCGGACCGCACCCGCCGGTAGGCCTGCCGCATGGCCTCCGAGGCAAGCTCGGGCCGGCGCAGCAGGCGCAGCACGATGCCGTAGAGCTTCGGGCTGGTCAGCCGGTAAAGCTCTTCGAACGCGCGCAGGTCGCCCGCGGCAACCGCGTCGACGAGGGCATGGACCTTGCGGTGGGGAGTCACGGAACACTCGTGCTCGGGGTTTGGCCGAGCAGAAGGTACCGGAGCGGTAGACCCGAATGGAAGCCTCAAGGTTGCAGGAACCGCCCGCGGACGAGAAAAATCGTCTGCCGCACCGCAGCAAAGGCTACCTGCCTACCCCCTTGAAACTCAAGCCATACCGCGTTCAGAAGCGCACCGGCGCGGCGGGCCTGAGCGGGGGGCGGCGGGTTGCGTTGTCCACACGCGCGGAACGGTCCATCTCTCCGGCCGCCTCCACCAGCGCGAGGTCGGCCTCCGCTTCGGTGAGCGTGGCCTTGGCCTCGTCCTGCTGCACCTTAAGGTCGTCCGCAGAGCGGCGGAGATTGTCCCGGCGGTTGCGCGCGGCGAGCGCCAGCGGCGGATAGGCGAAATGGCGCGGATCGGTGATGCCGGAGCGCGCCTCCTCGGCGGCGATGTCGCGGTCGAGTTCCTGGGCCATGCGCTCGAACTCGGCGATCATCGTATCGATCTGCGCGAGGCGCCGGCGCGCATCGTCGATCTGGAACCGCTTGGCACGGATCAGGGGGTCACGCGACTTCATCGGCGTCTACTCCGGTACAAATGACGCAGCCCCTCAACGCCCGCCCGTGTGCGCCTGAGGCCTCCGGGAATGAGAATGTCCTGTGCTGGTTGCCCTTTCCTTACCTTCGGCGTCGCCATGGCAGGAAAATCGTACGGATCACGCCGTCGGCAACCAATCGTTTACCGCCTTCGTTAATGATGACGCTACGGTTCGGGTGATGCGCCGCCGCGCGCTCAGCCGGACGCCGGATCAAGGGGCTCGGGCGAGGGGTGGTCGGGCGGTTTGCGTGAGGGCTGTGGAAAAACCTTAAGTGCCTGAAACAGAGTCAGTCTTGACTCTCATGCACAAAGATTTTTCCGCAGACTCTTGTGGGTAGGAATCGAGTTCTGTTAACGATTCTACACACGTAACGCGAATCACCCCGATGGCCGAGCAACGAAAGTCGGCGCCGCCGCCTTTCGGCTAGTTGCGAGGAAAGGGATAGCCATGCGCGTCTTGCTCATCGAGGACGACAGTGCTACGGCCCGAGGCATCGAATTGATGCTGAAGACCGAGAGCTTCAACGTCTATACGACCAACCTCGGTGAGGAAGGCGTGGACCTCGGCAAGGTCTACGAGTACGACATCATCCTTCTTGACCTGAATTTGCCCGACATGTCCGGGTTCGAGGTCTTGCGCTCCCTTCGCGTGGCGAAGGTGAAGACGCCGATCCTCATCCTCTCGGGTCTCGCCAATACGGAAGACAAGGTGAAGGGCTTCGGCTTCGGTGCCGACGATTACCTCACCAAGCCCTTCCACAAGGACGAGATGGTCGCCCGCATCCATGCGATCGTGCGCCGCTCCAAGGGCCATGCCCAGTCGGTGATCCAGACCGGCGACCTGATCGTCAACCTGGACACCAAGACCGTCGAGGTGGAGGGCAACCGCGTCCACCTCACCGGCAAGGAATATCAGATGCTGGAGCTGCTCTCGCTCCGCAAGGGCACCACCCTCACCAAGGAGATGTTCCTGAACCATCTCTACGGCGGCATGGACGAGCCCGAGCTCAAGATCATCGACGTGTTCATCTGCAAGCTGCGCAAGAAGCTGGCAAACGCGTCGGCCGGCAAGAACTACATCGAGACGGTCTGGGGCCGCGGCTACGTGCTGCGCGAGCCCATGCATGGTGCCGAGCGCATCGCCGTCTGACCCGACTGCCCTTTCCCTTTCCTTCTCGTCATGAGGCCCCGCTCCAGCGGGGCCTCATGCGTTTCGGAACCTCTTGCGTTTTGGGGCTCCGGCTACTTCGCCTTCGCGCGGGCCTCGGCGCGGGCGAGCCAGGCCTTCATGAAGGCGATCTCCTCCTCCTGCGCCTTGATGATCCCCCCCGCGAGCTTGCGGATCTCGGGGTCCTTTCCGAAGGCGAGTTCCACCTTGGCCATGGCGACGGCGCCTTCGTGGTGGGGGATCATGCCGCGCACGAAGTCGATGTCGGTGTCGCCGGAATAGGCGATGTCCATGTCCTTGTGCATCTGCGCGCCTGCAGCCTTGAACGCGGCCGTGGAGGGGGTATCGGCCGCAGTCGAGGCCGGCCCACCCATGGCGTGGGGCATATTCTGCATGTCGTGCATCATCGGTCCGCCGGGCATGGCCGACTGGGCCGCCGCCGGGTTGATGGACAGAAGGCCGGCGACAACGACGGCAGCAAAGGTCAAGGGCACGGCCGCGCGAGAGCGCGCCGCGAAAGTGCGGGACCGCATGGGGTCTCTCCTGAATGATGAAATGTCCGTTCCGGCACCCTCGGCCGGCGCCGTAGCCGTCAGGCGCGCGGTCTGGGCGGCGGGAGTTGGACCTCGGGTCCGAGGGCCGGCCTGTCGCTTGCGGAGGAAAAGGCGAGACGCTGGCCGGGTCCGTTCGGCCCAGTCGCGAGGTCGAGCACTGGCGCGACCCAGTGGCAGGTCATCAGGCATCCCCAGCCGGAGCAGCAGGACGGTCCCGCCGGCATGGAGGCGCCGCCGGCATGACCCAGATGCGCCGGCACCACGGGCTGGGCCTTCGCACGGGGGCCTGCAGGGCTGTGGGAAGACGGGCGCTTCTCGGGCGCGGTCGAAGTGACTGGCGCAACATGCACCGTCACCTCGTGCGGGCTCACCTGCGCCTGCGCCCCCGGCGCCATCTCATGGGGACAGCTCGCGTGGGCACTGGCCACACCTGCCAGCGCCAGCACGCCGCAGAGCAGCGCGAGACGCAGAAGCAGGCGTGCGGCCAGACGCATGGGGGCTTTCCTCGGGCGACGGTCAGGCGGCAGAGAGCGTAACCGTATCACCGTCCTGGGTGAAGCCGATCGAAAGGCCGCAGTCGCGGGCGAGAAGCCCGGCATAGAAGGGCTGGACCGAATGGGCATCGAGCCCACCCTCGGGAAGGGTGCCCGTCGCCAGTGCCTCGATGCCCTGCGGAATACGGGCGCTCTGGCCGGTGGAGACGAGGGCGAAGGTCACGTCGTCCCCCTCCCCCGCCCCGGTGACGCGGATGACGCCGCCCCGCGGAACGGTGGTGCCGGCCAGCAGCACGAGGTTGAGCAGCAGCTTCACCCGGTTCTTGGGCAGCAGCACACGCGGCAGCGTCCATTCCAGCGACGTGCGCTGATCCTCGACCACGCCGCGCACCACCTGCTCGGCGTCCCCCGTGTCGAGGCGGGCGCCGGCCGAACCCGCCGCCCCGAAGGCGAGGCGGGTGAACTGGAGCCGGGCCGAGGCCTGCCGGGCGCTCTTGGCGATGAGGTCGAGGGCCACGTCGCGCATGTCGGCGGCGTTCTCGTCCTCGAGAACCTCGAGACCGTTAACGATGGCGCCCACCGGGCTGATCACGTCGTGGCAGACCCGCGAGCACAGGAGCGCGCCGAGATCGAGCGCGGAAACGGCAAGCGGGATGCGGGGGGCGTCGGCGGACATGACGTTTCCCGGGGCGGCGACGGAGACGGCGCCGGGCACCGCATGCGTCTCGAAATGGCGAATCCGTCTCCAAGGACGGCCGGCCCTGATACACCGCCGCCGGGAAGGGCCACAAGCCGCGCCCCTCCTGCGCCGCATCGACATGCGGTCCGCGCCCGTCTAGAGACGGCCGAAACGAGCCCATCGAGAATCCGACCATGACCCAGCGCCCTCCCCGCTCCCCCGCGCCCACCGATGCCGCCATCCTCGCGGGGCTGGCCGAGGCGGCGCTTGAAGCTGGCGTTGCGATCCGGCGCATCGAGGCGGAGGGCATCGATCCCAGCCACAAGGCAGACCTCAGCCCGGTGACGGCGGCCGACCACGCGGCGGAAGAGATCATCTGCGCCGCCCTCGCCCACCTCCTGCCCGGCGTGCCGGTGGTGGCGGAAGAGGCCATGGCGCTGGGCGCGCAGGTCGATTGCGGCAACCGCTTCGTGCTGGTCGACCCCCTCGACGGCACCAAGGAGTTCATCTCCGGCAACGGCGAGTACACGGTGAATATCGCGCTGGTGGAGGACGGCACGCCGGTGCTCGGCATCGTCTATGCCCCGGCCCGGGCGCTCCTGTTCGCCGGCCGGCCAGGCGCGGCCTTCCGCGCCATCCGCGCCCCGGGCGCGGCGGTGGACGCGCAGGACTGGATGCCCATCGCCTGCCGCCAGGTGCCCGAGGGGCCGATCGTGGTGGCGGCCAGCCGCTCCCACGGCGATCCCGCCACGGACGCGCTGATCGGCCGCTATCAGGTGGCGGAGCGCATCCCGGCCGGCTCGGCCCTCAAGTTCGGGCTGCTGGCCGAGGGCAAGGTGGACCTTTATCCCCGGCTCGGGACCGTGATGGAGTGGGACAGCGCCGCCGGCCATGCCCTCGTCGCTGCGGCGGGTGGCAGCGTCACCCGTCCGGACGGCAGCCCGCTCACCTATGGGCATGCGGACGCCAGCTACAAGGTGCACGGTTTCATCGCCTGGGGCGCCGGCGGCCCGGCCCGCGCGCGCACCGCCGATTAACGCTCCGATAACACGCGATCACCATGGTGATTGTGATGCAACGGCTCGGGACAAGCGACGGCGCGCCTTTGCGCGGTCACACTGGTCGCCATAATCGAACCGATTCGTCCCGCTGTTTGCGAATTTCACCGCCCGCCCGCTGAAGCCCTCCGGCCGAAGCCCACCGCGAGAGACCCCATGCGCTTTGCTTCCGTGCGCTTCTCTTCTGTCCGCTTCCCCCGGAGCCTCCTGAAGACCGCCCGCGCGCTCGCGGTCGCCGTGGGCGTTGTCTCTGGCCTGCCGCTCGCCGCCGGGCTCACCCCGGCCGCCGCACAACAAGGGCCGGCGCCGCAGAACTATTCAACCAACGAACTGGTGAGCAAGGGCCATTCCTTCTTCGGCAGCGTCTCCCGCGGGCTGGCGCTGTCCATCGAGAAGGCGGTGGGCCAGTGGGGCCAGCCCAACGGCTATATCCTCGGCCAGGAGGGCGCCGGCGCCTTCATCGGCGGCCTGCGCTACGGCGAGGGCGTGCTCTACACCCGCAACGCCGGCGACCTGAAGGTCTATTGGCAGGGCCCCTCGGTGGGCTGGGACTTCGGCGGCGACGGCGCCCGCACCATGATCCTCGTCTACAACCTCAAGAGCGTGGACGACATCTTCCGCCGCTTCGGCGGCATTTCCGGCTCGGCCTATCTCGTCGCGGGATTCGGCATGACCGCGCTCGGCGCCGACGGGATCGTAGTGGTTCCGATCCGCTCGGGCGTGGGCGTGCGCCTCGGGGCCAATCTCGGCTACCTCAAGTTCACCCCCAATCCCACCTGGAACCCCTTCTGATCGCATTGGGGGCCTGACGGCGCTGGCACGCGCGCGCGGGCCATGGCATGAATGGCGCTGGCGCCCGCCTGCGACGGCGGGCGGAAGGCTCGGTCGCAGGGCGGCTCCGCCGATGTGGCCTCTAGGCAAAGGGCGAGTGCGCGCGTGATCGAGCAGATCATGTACTTCATGCTGGGCGTGCTGATCGCAACGCTCGTGGCTTTGCTCGTGCTGCCCGCGGTCTGGCACCGGGCCGTCCGGCTCACCACCAAAAGGGTGGAGGCGGCGGTGCCCATCTCCATCTTCGAGGTGCAGGCCGACAAGGACCAGCAGCGCGCCTTCTTCGCCCTCAACCAGCGGCGGCTGGAACTGCAATCCGACGCCATGCGCGACACCATCGTCGCCAACGCCGCCACCATCGAGACCCAGCGCCAGCGCACCTTCGAGCTGGAGGGCGAACTGAAGACCCTCCAGGCGCAGCACACTTTCCTGCAAGCCACCAGCGCCGAGCGCGATGTGCTTTTGGGCGAAACGCAGGACCAGCTCGCCGACCGCACCGCCACCGTCGCCCGCCTGGAAGAGGCGCTGGCCGATCGGGTTGCCGCCCTCGCCGCGCTGGAAGCCGCCCACGGCACCCTCACCGGGGATGCCCGCGCCCAGGCCGAGGCCTTGAAGGCCCGCGAGGAGGCGCTTGCCGCCGCCCGCACCCGCGTTACCGCCCTGGAAGCGGACGTGGCGAGCCTCAGCGCGCGCCTCGCCGACACCGCCCGCCGGCTTGAGGAAACGTCCGCCACCCTTGAAGCCGAGCGCGCCGCCACCCTTGAGGCCCGCGCCATCGCGGCCCAGGCCGCGACCGAACTTTCCACCGATCTCACCGAGGCGCAGGAAGCCCTTGCCCTCAAGGTGGTCGAGAGCGAGGCGCGGGCGCAGACCATCGCTGTTCTGGAGGCCGAGCGCGACCGCCTCACCCAGACGCTCGCCACGGCGGAGGCCGACCTCGACGCCAACCGCGCCGTCGTCCACGCCTTCGAGCAGCGGCGCGCCAGCGAGTTCGGCGCGGCCGAGGCCGAGAACCGGCGGCTTGAGGATGCCCTACGCATGCTCAAGGCCGACCACGCCCTCATGGAAGAGGCGGTGCAGCGCCGCCGGGACGACAGCGTGGCTACCCCCGCCCCGCTCGCGAGCGAAGTGGCAGCTGCCGACGGCGCCGACAACGCGATCCTGCGCGAAAGCATGACCGACCTCGCGGCGCGCCTCGCCGCCCTCACCGCCCGGCTGGAGGGCAACGGCTCTCCCATCCGTCAGGCCGTGGCGGATGGCGCCGGAGGCGACCTTGCCGCGCGCATCCGCGCCCTGCTCGATCCGGCCGATGGCAACACCGAAGAAGAGGCATCCACCGGCGACGCTCCGGCGATCGAAGCCAATGCCCTTCCGTCCGATGGCACCGTCCGTCGCAATCGCAAATCCGCTCGCAGCCGGGCGGCCGTCTGAGGCTTCCGGCCGGACGCGATCCGCCTCTCGCACAGCCGAAGACGATGAATGAGCGACCCCGATTCCCCTGCGGCCCGCATTGACGCCAGGATTGCGGGACTGAAGGACTGGCGCGGCGACGCCCTCGCCCGCGTGCGCGCGCTGATCCACGAGGCCGATCCTGAGGTGACCGAGGCGGTGAAGTGGGTGAAGCCCACCAATCCGTCCGGCGTGCCCATATGGGAACATGACGGCATCCTCTGCACCGGGGAGGTCTACAAGGCTTGCGTGAAGCTGACCTTCGCCCACGGCGCGGCGCTGGATGATCCGAGCGGGCTCTTCAATGCGGGCCTCGGCGGCGGCACCCGCCGGGCCATCGACATTCATGAAGGGAAAGAGGTGGAGCCCGAGGCGTTCAAGGCCCTGATTCGGGCCGCCGTGGCCCTCAACACCGCCCGGCAGGCGTCGAAGCGCCGGTAACGCCTATCGCGAGGCCACCGTGAGTTCGTCGAGGCGCGCGCGCATGGATCGCGGCAGCTCGGGGAAACGGGACGGCTCGACGAAGTCCGCCGCGCGATAGGGTGGCCCCTTGGTCTTGCCGGTGAAAACGCGGCTGCCCTCGGCGGTCATCACCACATCGCCGCGCTTCAGCGTGGGGTCTTCCATGACATCCACATGGGTGAGGCCGCCGACCTTGCCGTTGCAGGTGCAGCCCTCGACGAGGCGCTGACGGTAGACATAGGCATTGGGCAGTTCCGAATAGGGCTTGCCCTCGCGGGTGACGGCTCCCTCGATCCCGCGCGCGGGATCCGAGGTGCTCACCACGGTCATCTTCGCGGCCGGACAGAAGGCGGCGCATTGGGCGAGATCGCTCTTCTCCACCCCGGCGCGGCCGGCGAGCGGGAAATACCGCCCGTCGCAGGTGCGCACGCAATAGCCGTGGCCACCGCCGCTGTAGCTCGGCGCCGCATCAAGCATGCGCGGGGTGACGATGATGCGGGGCTGCTCGCTAGACCGATAGGTCGGGCGAGCGCCGAACAGAGCTGAGAAAAAGTCCGTAAGGGGCGACCCGCCATGCGAGGGGAACATCCCCCGCGACTGCGCCCTGGCATCGCTGCCGAAGGGCACGAGCGCCAGCGCGAGGCCCATGGCGAAGGCCACCATCAGCGCCAGCAGCCCGTCTTCCCGGCCGCGTGCCGATGGAAGCGCACGCTTGCCAGTAGTTTCGGCCTGTGGTGCACCTTGCCCAGCTTGATCTGCCATTTTCCACCCCATCCCAGGCTCTTCGCATCCCAAGCGTTACCGCGCGGCCACGCGCCGTCTCGAGGCCATGACTGGCGAGATGCCCGCTCAGGCCCCAGATGATGGCGGCGCTCCGATCGTTCCGCCCGACGTTCGATGCCGGTCAGGGCAGCGGACGTTCGGGCCGAAGGCGCTGGCATCGAATTTGGCGCGGTTGCCCGCGCGTGAAGATGCCCCGGGGCATGGAGCTCAGGACGTGCGATATCGCCCGGACGCCTGGCCGCGCAAGCCACGGACAAGCTCCATCGCGATATGATCTCAGGCGAATGCGGATACGCTGCGAACAGGCGGCCTGGGCGTTTCGGCCGGGTGCTCGTGCGGCTGCATCAGGAAGGCAAGGGTGGGCGTCGCGACCAGCAGGGTGGCGAACAGCATCACGACCACAGAAATCAGAACAGACCCATTGGCTACGCGGAGCATCGCGGGACTCCCTCTCCCCGATTCCGGCTGATGGTCCGCCGCACCATCGCCATCCCTAATATAACCTTAATTGCTGGTGGACGGTTCCCGTGCCCAAGGTCACGTTCGCGAGAGTGGGATTGCGCGAATCAGCAAATACACCTTCGGCTTACCGCCACCGACGGCAGCGATGTTTCCCGTGTCGCGCTGCGGCAGTGGATGACCTCCGCCGGCGCTGCGGTGCGGCAACGAAGCCGCCTTGCGCGCCACCGCCCGCCGCACTGATATGGCGGCATGATAGACAAGCTCGAATACCTGATCGCTCTTGCCCGTGAACGCCATTTCGGCCGGGCCGCCGAAGCCTGCGGCGTCACCCAGCCCACCCTCTCCGCCGGCATCAAGCAGCTGGAGGACACGCTGGGGGTGCTGCTGGTGCAGCGCGGCTCCCGCTTCATGGGCTTCACCCCCGAGGGCGAGCGGACGCTGGAATGGGCGCGGCGCATCGTGGCCGACTCGCGCGCCATGCGTCAGGACATCGACGCGCTGAAGCGCGGCCTCGCCGGCCCCCTGCGCATCGCCGCCATTCCCACCGCCCTGCCCATGGTGGCGGCGCTGACGACCCCGTTCCGCGCCCGCCATCCGGACGTGCGCTTCACGGTGATCTCGCGCACCTCCATCGAAATCCTGAACCACCTGGAAAATCTGGAGATCGACGCCGGCCTCACCTATCTCGACAACGAGCCCCTCGGCCGGGTGAACACGGTGCCGCTTTATCGCGAGCGCTACCGCCTCGTGACGGCCGCCGACGCCAAGTACGGCGACCGGGAGAGCGTGACCTGGGCGGAGGTGGCCGAGCTGCAGCTCGCCCTTCTCACCCCGGACATGCAGAACCGGCGCATCGTGGACAACCTCCTCGCCGCCGCCGGCGCCAGCCACAAGCCGACACTCGAATCCAATTCCATGATCGTGCTGTTCACCCATGTGCGCACGGGACTTTGGTCCAGCGTGATGCCGGCCATGCTCGCAGACTCGCTGGGGCTCACCTCCACCGTGCGGTCGATTCCGATCCTGGAGCCGGACATCTCCCACTCCATCGGCCTCGTGGTGCCCCATCGGGAGCCGACCACGCCGATCACGGCGGCTCTCGTAGCGGAAGCGCGGCGCATCGCTCCGAAGCTGGAGCAGGCCACGGTGACCGATCCGGCAATTGCTGCAATGCAATAATTTGGGGTGGCCATGGCCGCTCCCAAAACCGTGTCCGCATAGAAAAACACGATCAATATACCAAGAACCATCCCAGACTGACCGGAATGACGCAGGCCAGCGCCTTGATTTCCGGTTCCGGCGCGTCTCCAACGGGCGCCGCTTGATAGAGATGTTCTATCGCAACATCCCACAGCTGCCTTGATTGAAGGGCCGCGTATGACACACTTTCCCCCAAGCAACACGAAGCAGCGGCAACGCGGCCTCGGTCAGTTGGGGAAAGTGAGACGTCCATGGCGGTCTATGAGGATTGGAGCACCGAGCGCGCAGCGCAGGTGATCGCGGAGCACAAGCATCTCGACGGGGCGACCATGCCCATCCTGCACGCCCTGCAGGAGACGTTCGGCTTCGTGCCAGATCCCGTGGTGCCGATGATCGCGGAGACGCTCAATCTCTCCCGCGCCGAGGTCTACGGCGTCCTTACCTTCTATCACGACTTCCGCCGCGAGCCGCCGGGCCGCACGGTGGTGAAGCTCTGTGCCGCCGAGGCGTGCCAGTCCATGGGCAGCACCGCCCTCACCGCCTATGCGGAAGAGAAGCTGGGCGTCTCCATGGGCGAGACCTCGGCCGACGGCCGCGTGACGCTTGAGCCCATTTACTGCCTCGGCCTGTGCGCCTGTGCCCCCTCCGCCCTCGTGGACGGGCAGCTGGTCGGCCGCCTCGACCGCGCCACGGTGGACGAAATCGCCGAGTGCGTCGCCGCCGGCAAGCACTTCGGAGAGGTGTAATGAAGTCCCCCCGCATCTTCGTTCCCAACGACGCCACCGCCATCGCCTGCGGCTCCGACCGCGTCGCCAAGCGGCTTGAAGCCGGCCTTCTCGCCCGTGGCATCACCGCCGACATCACCCGCAACGGCTCGCGCGGCATGTTCTGGCTGGAGCCGCTGGTGGAGATCGAGACCGAGCGCGGCCGCATCGGCTACGGCCCCGTCACGCCCGCCGAGGTGGACGAGCTGCTGCACGCCGGCTTCCTGCATGGCGCCGACCATCCCAAATGCATCGGCGTGGTGGACGAGCTGCCCTGGCTGAAGAAGCAGACGCGGCTCACCTTCGCCCGCATCGGCATCATCGACCCGCTTTCCCTCACCGAGTACGAGGCCCACGGCGGCTATCGCGGCCTGAAGCGCGCGCTGGAGCTGGGACCGTCCGGGACGGTGGAAGAGGTGTTCGAGAGCGGCCTGCGCGGCCGCGGCGGCGCCGGCTTCCCGACCGGCATCAAGTGGCGCACGGTCGCCGCTGCCCCGGCCGACCAGAAGTACATCGTCTGCAACGCAGACGAAGGCGACTCGGGCACGTTCGCCGACCGCCTCATCATGGAGGCGGACCCCTACTGCCTCATCGAGGGCATGACCATCGCCGGACTCGCCGTGGGCGCGACCAAGGGCTTCGTCTACTGCCGCTCGGAATATCCCCTCGCTTTCGTGGTGATGGAGAAGGCCATCGAGAAGGCCCGCATGGCGGGGCTGCTCGGCGACAACATCCTCGGCTCCGGCGTCTCCTTCGACATGGAAATGCGCATGGGCGCCGGCGCCTATGTGTGCGGCGAGGAAACCTCGCTGCTCGAGAGCCTGGAAGGCAAGCGCGGCCTCGTGCGCGCCAAGCCGCCGCTGCCGGCGCATGTGGGCCTGTTCGGCAAGCCCACCGTCATCAACAACCTCGTCTCCCTCGCGACCGTGCCTATCATCCTCGACAAGGGCGGCAAGTTCTATCGCGACTTCGGCATGGGCCGCTCGCGCGGCACCATGCCCATCCAGCTCGCGGGCAACATCAAGCACGGCGGCCTGTTCGAGACGGCGTTCGGCATCTCGCTGGGCGAGCTTGTCAACGAGATCGGCGGCGGCACGGCCTCCGGCCGTCCCGTGAAGGCGGTGCAGGCAGGCGGGCCGCTCGGTGCCTACCTGCCGGTGCACCAGTTCGACACGCCGTTCGACTACGAGGCCTTCGCGGCCAAGGACGCGCTCATCGGCCATGGCGGCATCGTGGTGTTCGACGACACGGTGGACATGGCCCACATGGCCAAGTTCGCCATGGAATTCTGCGCCCACGAGAGCTGCGGCAAGTGCACGCCCTGCCGCATCGGCTCCACCCGGGGCGTCGAGACCATCAACAAGATCGTCGCCGGCGAGAAGCGCGAGCAGAACCTCGCCCTGCTGGAAGACCTCTGCCACACCATGAAGCTCGGCTCGCTCTGCGCGCTCGGCGGATTCACGCCATACCCCGTCGTCAGCGCCCTCACCCATTTCCCGGAAGACTTCGGCGCCACGCCGAAGCTGCCGGCCGCCGCAGAATAATTGGAGGAACGACATGTCCCTCGTCCATGAAATCGACTACGGCACGCCGGCTTCCAAGTCGGAGAATCTGGTCACGCTCACCATCGACGGCATGAAAGTGCAGGTGCCGGAAGGCACCTCCATCATGCGCGCCGCGATGGAGGTGGGGAACCAGATCCCCAAGCTCTGCGCCACCGACATGCTCGACGCCTTCGGCTCCTGCCGCCTGTGCCTGGTCGAGATCGAAGGCCGCAACGGCACGCCCGCCTCCTGCACCACGCCGGTGGCGGACGGCATCGTGGTGAAGACCCAGACCGAGCGGCTCAAGAAGATCCGCAAGGGGGTGATGGAGCTGTACATCTCCGACCACCCGCTGGACTGCCTGACCTGCTCCGCCAACGGCGATTGCGAGCTGCAGGACATGGCCGGCGTCGTCGGCCTGCGCGACGTGCGCTACGGCTACGAGGGCGAGAACCACACGAAGCTCGGGAAGGACGAGTCCAACCCCTACTTCACCTATGAAAAGTCGAAGTGCATCGTCTGCAATCGCTGCGTCCGCGCCTGCGAGGAAGTGCAGGGCACCTTCGCGCTCACCATCTCCGGCCGTGGCTTCGACAGCCGCGTTTCGCCCGGCATGGACGAGAGCTTCCTCACCTCGGAGTGCGTCTCCTGCGGCGCCTGCGTGCAGTCCTGCCCGACCGCGACGCTGAACGAGAAGGCCATGTACAACATCGGCACCCCCGAGCATTCGGTGGTGACGACGTGCGCCTATTGTGGCGTCGGCTGCACCTTCAAGGCCGAGATGCGCGGCGACGAGCTGGTGCGCATGGTGCCCTACAAGGATGGCAAGGCGAACCGGGGCCATTCCTGCGTGAAGGGCCGTTTCGCCTATGGCTACGCCGTCCACCAGGACCGCATCCTGAAGCCCATGATCCGCTCCTCCATCCACGAGCCGTGGAAGGAAGTGAGCTATGAGGAGGCCATCGCCTACGCCGCCTCCGAGTTCAAGCGCATCCAGGAGAAGTACGGCAAGCGCTCGGTGGGTGGCATCACCTCCTCGCGCTGCACCAACGAGGAGACCTACCTCGTCCAGAAGCTGATCCGTGGCGGCTTCGGCAACAACAACGTGGACACCTGCGCCCGCGTCTGCCACTCGCCCACCGGCTACGGCCTGTCCGTGACCTACGGCACCTCGGCCGGCACGCAGGACTTCGACTCCATCGAAGAGTCCGACGTGGTGCTTATCATCGGCGCCAACCCGACCGACGGCCACCCGGTGTTCGGCTCGCGCCTCAAGAAGCGGCTGCGCCAGGGTGCCAAGCTCATCGTGATCGATCCGCGCCGCACCGACGTGGTGCGCTCGCCCCATATCGAGGCGGCCTACCACCTGCCGCTGCGCCCCGGCACCAACGTGGCGATCGTGACGGCCATGGCCCACGTCATCGTCACCGAGGGGCTGGTGAACGAGCAGTTCGTGCGCGAGCGCTGCGACTGGGACGAGTTCCAGGAATGGGCCGCCTTCGTCGCCGAGGAGCGCCACTCCCCCGAGGCGGTGGAGAAGTACACCGGCGTTTCCGCCGAGGCGGTGCGCGGCGCGGCTCGCCTCTACGCCACCGGCGGCAACGGCGCCATCTATTACGGCCTGGGCGTGACCGAGCATTCGCAGGGCTCGACCACCGTCATCGCCATCGCCAACCTCGCCATGGCCACCGGCAACATCGGCCGCAACGGCGTGGGCGTGAACCCGCTGCGCGGCCAGAACAACGTGCAGGGCTCGTGCGACATGGGCTCGTTCCCGCACGAGTTGCCGGGCTATCGCCACATCTCGGACGACGCCACCCGCGCCTCGTTCGAGGCCCTGTGGGGTGTCGGCCTCGACGACGAGCCGGGGCTGCGCATCCCCAACATGTTCGATGCGGCGGTCGAAGGCACCTACAAGGGCATGTACGTTCAGGGCGAGGACATCCTCCAGTCCGACCCCGACACCAAGCATGTCTCCGCCGGCCTTGCCGCGCTGGAGTGCCTGGTGGTGCAGGACCTGTTCCTGAACGAGACCGCCAACTACGCCCACGTCTTCCTGCCGGGCTGCTCCTTCCTTGAGAAGGACGGCACCTTCACCAATGCCGAGCGCCGCATCCAGCGCATCCGCAAGGTGATGGCGCCGAAGAACGGCTATGCGGACTGGGAAGTCACCCAGATGCTGTCGAACGCCCTGGGCTTCCCCATGACCTACAGCCACCCCGGCGAGATCATGGACGAGATCGCGGCGCTCACCCCCTCGTTCGCCGGCGTGAACTACAAGCTGCTCGACGAGATGGGCTCTGTGCAGTGGCCCTGCAACGAGAAGGCGCCGGAAGGCACCCCGATCATGCACATCGGCGGCTTCGTGCGCGGCAAGGGCAAGTTCATGCTCACCGAGTACGTGCCCACCGACGAGAAGACCGGGCCGCGCTTCCCGCTGCTGCTCACCACCGGCCGCATCCTCAGCCAGTACAACGTGGGCGCCCAGACCCGGCGCACCGAGAACGTGGTCTGGCACCCGGAGGACGTGCTGGAGATCCATGCCCACGACGCCGAGGTCCGCGGCATCCGCGACGGCGACTTCGTGAAGCTGGACAGCCGCGCCGGCTCCACCTCGCTGCGCGCGGTGATCTCCGATCGCGTCGCCCCCGGCGTGGTCTACACCACCTTCCATCACCCGGTGACGCAGGCCAACGTGGTGACCACCGACTATTCGGACTGGGCCACCAACTGCCCCGAATACAAGGTAACGGCGGTGCAGGTCTCGCCCTCCAACGGCCCAACCCAGTGGCAGGAGGAGTACGAGAACCTCAGCCGCACCAGCCGCCGCATAGCGGCAGAGTGAGGGCCGGGGGCCTCGCCCCCTGCTCCCCCTTCCGGGTGCCCTCAGGTGTTCCCATCTGAATGGACGAGATGACCGACGAACCCGCCTGTCCTCTGCCTGCCGACCTCCCCGCGCCCCCTCCGGCGCGGCGGGTGGAGCGCGTGCAGCTGCGGGACGGGCAGGTCTCCTCCGGTACCCGCGCGGTGCCGGAGGAAGTGCCGGTCGCGCTCACCTTCAACGGCACCACCCATGCGGTGATGATGGCGAGCCCCACCGACATCGCCGCCTTCGCGCTGGGCTTTGCCCTCACCGAGGGCATCGTCGCGGCGAAGGAGGAAATCCTCTCCCGCGACGTGATCGTCGTCGATGAGGGCATCGAGGCGCGCATGTGGATCGCCGAGGAGAAGATGAAGCATCTCTCCGCCCGGCGCCGGGCGCTCGCCGGCCCCACCGGCTGCGGCCTGTGCGGAGTGGAAAGCCTCGCCGAGGCGGTGAAGCCCGCCGCCCACGTCACCGCCACGGCCGTCTTCGCGCCGGACGTGGTGCTGGGCGCCATGGCGACCCTCGGCCCGCTTCAGACGCTGAACCGCGAGACCCGCGCGGTGCACGCCGCAGCCTATTTCGAACCAGGCCGGGGCATCCTCGCGCTGGCGGAAGACGTGGGCCGTCACAACGCCTTGGACAAGCTGGTCGGCATGGCCGCCGATGCCGGCTTCGACACCGCGCGGGGCCTGCTGCTGCTCACCAGCCGCGTCTCCATCGAGATGGTGCAGAAGGCGGCGGTGCTGGGTGTGGGCGTCATCGCCGCGGTGTCCGCTCCCACCTCCCTCGCCATCCGGACGGCGGAGGCGGCGGGCATCACCCTTGCCGCCATCGTGCGCGATGACGGCTTCGAGATTTTCACCCATCCCGGGCGCATCGCGCCCGCGTCATCGGAACGGGATCATGTCGCATAACTCCACCGAGAAGCTGGTCTACATGGCCAACCAGATCGCCACCGCCTTCGCCGCGCAGAAGCACGAGGCGGCCGTGGAGGCGACGCGCACACACATCAAGAAGTTCTGGGACCCGCGCATGCGCTCCAAGATCGCCGAGCATGTGGCGCACGGCGGCGAGGGACTTCAGCCCATCGCCCGCGAGGCACTGGAAGGGTTGCAGGCGCCGAAGGCTGCCTGATTTCGCCCACCGCCCGCCTGGAGCGGGCGATCGGCTTTACACCACATCCCTCGGCGCGAGGGCGCATTGCATGCGCCCCTCTTCCACCTGCAGCACCGGGTGGACGATGCCGAAGCGGGCTTTCAGCTCCGCGCACGTCTCCGACAGGAAATCATCGTCCAGCGTCGCGCCGGGCCGCACCAGATGGGCGCTGAGTGCCACCGATGTGGTGCTGAGGCCCCATATGTGCAGGTCGTGCACCTCGCTCACGCCGGGCCGGGCCGCGAGATAGGCCTCCACCTCCGCGGCGTCGACGCCCTCCGGCACCATGTCCATGGCGAGGTTCACGCTGTCCCGCAACAGCCCCCATGTGCCGGCGATGATGGCGACGGAGATCGCCAGCGACACCACCGGGTCCAGCCACAGCCAGCCGGTGAGGGCGATCACCGCACCGGCGATCACCACGCCCAGCGAGATCGCGCCGTCCGCAACCATGTGCACGAACGCGCCCCGGACGTTCAGATCGCCCTTGCGCCCCGCCATGAACAAAAGCGCCGTGCCGATGTTCACGCCGACGCCCACCAGCGCCACCACCATCACGATCCCAGTCTGGATCGGCTCGGGATCGGCGATCCGGCCAAAGGCTTCCAGGATGATGCCGCCGGTGGCGACCAACAGCAGCGTCGCATTGGCGAGCGCGGCGAGGATGGAGGAACGGCCGTAGCCGTAGGTGTGCTTCGCCGTCGGCGCCCGGCGCGACAGCCATGCGGCCCCCCAGGCGAGCAGCAGGCCGAGCACGTCGGAGAGATTGTGGCCCGCATCCGCCAGAAGGGCGAGCGAGCCGGACATGAAGCCGAACCCTGCCTCGATGATGACGAAGCCGAGGTTCAGCCCGGCGCCGATGGCGAAGGCCCGCAGCGAATCCGGCGGGGCGTGGGAATGGCCGTGGCCGCCATGGCCGTGCGAATGGCTGGCGTGGTCTTGGTCGTGGTCTTGGCTATCGTGGTCGTCGTGATCGTGGCCGTGACCGCTCTGATGGGATGCCATGCCGCGCCTCCACGCATTCGCGGCATCTTCCACAAGCGCCGGGCGATGTCACGCCCGGCCGCCGCGACGCGAGCGCGCGCCTATGCGAGGAACGCCGAGACGGCCCGCACAAACGCCTCCGGCTGCTCGATGGCGGAGAGGTGCCCGCCGGGCAGGCGCCCCAGCTTCGCGCCGGGGATGGCCGCGGCGATGGCCTCGCCCCAGGCTGGCGGCGTCGAGCGGTCGCCGTCAGAGACGATGACCAGCGTCTGGGTGGCGATGCGCGCCACGTCGGTGCGGAAATCCATGTCGCGCATGGCGGCGCTGGTGCCCATGTAGCCGGAAGGCTTCGTGCCCGTGACCATCGCACGGACCTCCGCCACGCGGGCGGGGCGCTGCGCCTTGAACTGCGGCGTGAACCAGCTGTCGATGACGGAATCGGCGATGGGGCCGGTGCCGTCCTTGCGCACCGCCTTGATGCGGTGGTCCCAGAAGCGCGCCGGGCCGGCATGGGCGGTGGTGTTGGACAGGATGAGGCGGGTGAGGCGCTGCGGCGCGTTCAGTGCCAGCCACTGGCCCACCATGCCGCCCAGCGACAGGCCGCAGAAATCGGCGGTGGCGAGGTTCAGCCGGTCCATGATCGTCAGCACGTCGCGGCCGAGGTCGCCCATAGAATAGACTTGGTCGGGCGCGGCGCTCTCGCCATGGCCGCGGGCGTCGTAGCGGATAAGGCGGCGGCCCGCGAACAGCGGCAACACCTCGTCCCACATGCCGAGCGTGCAGCCGAGGGAATGGGAGAGGATGAGCGGCGGCGCGCCCTCCGGCCCCGTCACCTCCACCCTGAACCGCTCCCCGGAGACCTCCAGCAGCGCCACGGCGCCCTCCCCTCTGGATTCAATATGCCAGAGGTGTAGCGCGTTCAGGGCCGGGCGCAAGCGTCCCGCTGGACGCCCGCGCCTGTGGCAGGCTCACTCGAGGTCGGTCTCGAAGATGGCCATGCGGAAGTTCTGCGTGGCCTTCCCCTTTTCCTCGTCCTTGGTGAGAGTGCCGATGGCATCATCGCCGAGATAGACCTCGGCGGTGTCCTTGGACTTGGCGAAGGCGACCACCTTGAACTTCGGGTTACCGAACTTGGTGCGGAGGTAGCTGGGAGCGTCCTTGTCCAGAACCGGCATGCGGAAATGATAGGAAAGCTCGCCGTCCTCCTCGTCCTTGTCCAGAGTGCCGATGGCTTCCTCGCCGAGGAACACCTCGGCGCTGCCCTTCGGCTTCGCGCGGGCTGCCACGTTGATCTGCGGATTGTTGAAGAGGTTCCGCATATAACGCTGCACCTGCTCGATCTCGGTCTTGTCCAAGGGGTGTCCTCCTGAGAGCGGATGGCCGCCTTATGGCCGCCATCGGGCGCGCGTTCAAGCCGGCGGGGTCAGATGTCCGCACCAGACCAGATGTTGTCCTCGAACATCTGGTCCATGGAGCGCGAAGGCTCGGCGCAGCCGGCCTCGCCCACCACCTTGGCCGGGATGCCGGCGACGGTCGAGTTGCGCGGCACCGGCTTCAGCACCACGGAGCCGGCGGCGACACGGGCGCAGCGGCCCACCTCGATATTGCCGAGCACCTTGGCGCCGGCGCCGATGAGCACGCCGCGGCGGATCTTGGGATGGCGGTCGCCGCTCTCCTTGCCGGTGCCGCCCAGCGTCACGCCCTGGAGGATGGAGACGTCATCCTCGATCACCGCCGTCGCGCCGATGACGATGCCGGTGGCATGGTCGAAGAACACGCCGCGGCCCATGGGCACCTGGGGATGGATATCCACGGCGAAGACGGACGACGCGCGGCTCTGGAGGTAGAGCGCGAAATCCTTGTGCCCGTTGTTCCATAGGAAGTGGGCGAGCCGGTGCGACTGGATGGCGTGGAAGCCCTTGAAATAAAGCACCGGATCCAGCGTGCGGTCGGCGGCGGGGTCGCGGTCCACCACCGCCATCACGTCGGCGCGCAGGGCCTGGGAAATGTCCTTGTCGCGGGCCACCGCATCGAGCCAGGCGGCGCGGATGGCCGAACCCGGCAGGTCGGTATCGCCGAGGCGGGCGGCGATGCGCTCGCCGATCACGGCTTCGAGGCTGGGCTGGCCGAGGATGGCGCTGGTGAAGAATCCGGCGAGCAGCGGCTCGCGCTCGGCGGCCTCCTCGGCCTCGTTGCGCAGGCGCGCCCACACGGGGTCCACCACATCGTGCCAGCGCTCGGTGCCAAGGCGCGTCACGCGCGGCACAACGATCTCCGGAACCTGCGAAACCATCGGCAATTGCGGCATCTCTGCCTCCTCGGGGATCAGACTTGCCCCTGTTCTAGCACATGCTGCGGCGAGGCGAGAGGTTCCCGCCGGCCGGCGTCAGGGGCGCGCCTTCAGGAAGTCGAGAGCGCCCTGCTTGAACACCTTGTCCCCCACGGCGGGATTATGGTCGCGGTTGGGGATGTCGAGCTGGGTACCGTCCGGCAGCAGCGCCACCAGCGGCGCGGCTGCGCCGGCCACCGCATCGCGGGTGCCGATGGCGACCATCACCGGCTGGAAAATGCGCCCCACCCCCTCGCGCGTCAGCACCTGCCGCGAGCCACGGATGCAGGCGGCCAGCGCCCTGAGGTCCGCCTTGTTGGCATCGGCGAAGGCGCGGAACATGCGGCCCATGGGGTCCGCGACGTCGTCGAGGCTCGGCGCCTCCAGCGCGTCCGCCACCGTCTGCGGCAGGCCCGCGCCTTCCACGAGGTGGATGCCGAGACCGCCGAAGATGGCGGAGCGCACCGCATGGGGAAAATGCAGCGCCATCTGGGCGGCGACCCGCGCGCCCATGGAATAGCCGATCACGTCCGCCCGCTCGAGGCCGAGATGCCGGAGCAGGTTGTGGGCGTCCTCCGCCATCAGGCGGGTGTCGTAGAGGGCGGGATCGTAGAGCTTTTCGGATTCCCCATGGCCGCGATGGTCGAAGGCGATGACGCGGTAGCCGGCCTCAGTGAGCGTCTTGGTCCAGGAGGGGCCGACCCAGTTGATCTCCTTGGTGGAGGCGAAGCCGTGGATCAGGAGGACCGGCTCGCCGGCACCCTGATCGAGATAGGCGATATCGACACCGTCGGAGGAGAAATGGGGCATGAGGGACCTTCGCGGGGAACGGCGAGCAGGGGAGCCGCGCGCCGCTCAGGCGCGCGGGCGGGGAAACTAGAAGGTCCCTCCCCGCCTGCCAACTCCCCGCCAGTCTCCTCCTGCCCCAGCGCGCGCACCGCCTCGGTGGCCGCCAGCACGTCGCGGGTGGCCTCAGCGATGACATCGGCGGCGGCGGTTGCCGGCATCGCGACCTCCGCCACGGGCGCAACAACCGGTGTGCGCCGCACGAACAGCCTTCCGCGCACCGCGACCCGAGGCGCCTCCCGCCGACGCCGCTTGTGCCGCCACGTCCGGCGGGCACAGGCGACGCAGAAGGAATTGAAGCTGGACACCAGCGCGAACAGATAGAAGGCCGCGAGGAAGCCCCACCAGATGAGGTGGAACAGCAGGCTGGTGATGGTGATGGCGCCGCGCCCCAGCGTCTTCAGGATGGCGAGCGTCTGCCCTCCCTTGGCGTCGGCGAGCCGGGCGACGCGGGAGAGGTCGCGGCCCCCCTCGGCCACCTTCAGCCCTTCCAGTGCGGCGCGGGTGCCGGCCTTGGCCTCGATGCGGGCGGTGTCGTCCAGCATGCGGGTGAGGGTGGCGAGGCGATCGGTGCGCACCACGCTCTTCACCGCCGCGCCGTCCACCGCCGTCGCGCCGGAGAGAAGGCGACGCAGGGCGACGAAATCCACGCTTTCCCGGGCTGCCCGGGTGAAGCTGCGCAGCAGGCCGGCGGAGAGGCGGCCGGTGCGCTTCGCCACCTTCACCAGCGAGATGCCCATGCGCACCGGCAGGCTCGCGCCCACGGTGGCGTAGGTCCCCGCGGTGACGGCGATGCCTACTGCCGACAGGCCGAGAATGAGCTGATCCGGTTCCTCCCCGCGGGCGATCTTCAGGCCCTCGCGGCCGGCGTCGCGGATGTCGCCCCAGACCATGAGGTCGCTCGTCGCCGCCCCCGCGAGGCCGGCGAGATCATTGGGCTGGCCGGTGATGAAGCCCATGCCGAACGCCTTGGCGGAATGCAGCGCCTGCGCCGTCGTGCCATTGGCCGCCTCCACCTGCTTGCGCAGATCAGGGGGAACGGCGAGGTGCCGGGCATCGGCCAAAACGAGGTAGGAGGTGGCGAGGGCGGTATCGTCCTCCGCCAGCGCGGCCGCGATGGCGCGCGCCGCACCCTCCCCCGTGAAGTCGCGAAGGCCGAGATCGGCGAGGGCGGCGGGATCGTCGCGGGCGGCGATCAGCTTCGCGCTCTCCTTCGCCACGGGCACGAGCCAGGGCGCCGCGCCCAGCAGCGAAATGAAGACGACGAGGAAGGCGAAGATGCGGGCCATGGTCTTTCCGTGCCGTCATCCTCGCATCCCATTGTGGCGAAGTCGAAGGCGTTTAAGGCCGGACCAGCCTCCCCTAACGGCAATGCAATTTGAGCCGCGGCTGCCCCTTCCACCGCTTCCGCCGGCCGCTCCCGCCGCATAAAAGGAAGGCGTGGCGCCCTTGCGCGCCATACGAGCATTGGCCCCAGCCGGGCCGGAGACGCCGGGGCATGAGCGTAACGGGATCGAGAGAGCCAGCCGCCTCGGGCGCACCGACGGCGCTGGACCGTGCTCTGCGGACGATCCGGCCGGCCTTCGTCAGCGTCGTGGTGTTCAGCTTCTTCATCAACCTCCTCGGCCTCAACGCCTCCATCTACATGATGCAGGTCTATGACCGGGTGCTGGGCAGCCGCAGCATCGAGACGCTGGTGCTGCTCACCCTCATCACCGCCTTTCTCTATCTGGTGTGGGCGGCGCTGGAAGGGCTGCGGTCCCGCCTGCTGGAGCGGGCCGGCATCGCCTTCGACACCAAGGTGGCGGCGGATGTGTTCGATGCCGTGCGCCGCATGGCGTTGCGCGCGCCGGGCAATGGACAGGCGCAGGCGCTGCGCGACCTCGACACCGTGCGCGACTTCTATGCCGGCGCCGGCCTCGCCGCTCTGTGCGACGTGCCGTGGGTGCCCATCTACATGATCTGCGCGACGCTGCTGCATCCCTATTACGGGGTGCTGGCGGTGGCGAGCTGCCTGTTCTCCGGCTTCCTCGCGGTGCTGAACAACCGCGCCACCCGCGAGAGCCTCGCCGAGGCGGGCCGCGCCGGCATCAAGGCCAATGCCCTCGCCACGGCCACCCTGCGCAATGCGGAAGTGCTCAAGGCCATGGGGATGTCGAAGGCCCTGCGCGCGCGCTGGAGCGAGGCGCACGAGGGCGCCATGGGCTGGCAGAGCCGGGCCGGCGACCGGGGCGCGCTTCTCATCGGCATCACCAAGTTCAACCGGGCGCTGGTACAGAGCATCGTGCTCGGGCTCGGTGCGTGGCTCGCCATCCAGAAGCAGATCTCGCCCGGCATGATCATCGCCGGCTCCATCCTGGTGGGGCGCTGCATCCAGCCCATCGAGCAGGCGGTGAGCAACTGGAAATCGGTGGTGAACATGCGCACCGCCTATGGCCGCATCCAGCTGCTGCTGCGCGCCGCCCCTCCCCCGCCCGAGCGGCTGCGCCTGCCGGAACCCACGGGGGTGGTGAGCGTGGAGAACCTGTTCGTGCGGGCGCCGGGCCGCGAGACGGCGGTGCTGCGCCAGCTGTCGTTCCGGCTCGACGCCGGCAGCGTCATCGGCGTCATCGGCCCGACGGCGGCGGGCAAGTCCACCCTCGCGCGAGCGCTGGTGGGCGTATGGCCGGCCGCGTCAGGCGCACTGCGGCTCGACGGATCGGACCTCGCCCATTGGGACGAGGAGCAGCTCGGCCGCCATGTCGGCTACCTGCCGCAGGACGTGGAGCTGTTCGCCGGCACCATCGCCGAGAACATCGCCCGCTTCACCGCCGCCGAGCCGGAGGCCGTGGTGGCGGCGGCGCAGCTCGCCGGGGTCCATGAGATGATCCAGCAACTGCCGCAGGGCTACAATACCGAGATCGGCGACGGCGGCCTCGCCCTATCGGGCGGGCAGCGCCAGCGCATCGGCCTTGCCCGCGCGGTGTTCGGCCTGCCGGCGCTGATCGTGCTGGACGAACCCAATGCCAGCCTCGATCCGGCCGGCGAAGCCGCGCTCACCGAGGCGCTGAAGCAGTTGAAGGCGGCGCGCCGCACGGTGGTGCTCATCACCCACAGGCCGGCCGCCCTCGCCCAGTGCGATCTCGTGCTCGCGCTCAAGGATGGCGCCGCCCTCGCCTTCGGCCCGCGCGACGAAGTGATGAAGCGCGTCGCCCAGGGTTCGGCGCCCACACAGATGCCCCAGCCCGCAGCCTCTGCCGGGGGTGGGGCACCGACTGTTCGCGTCCGCAAATCCGTCGCCGGCCTCGGCACCGCGCCGGCCTCTTCGGCCGGCCCGGCGAACCAGCCGTGAGGCGCGCATGACCTCGCCCGCCTTTCCCGACCGTCCCTTCGCCGGCGCCTCGCCCCGGCCGCCCTCGGGCTATCGCAGCGTCGCGCTCGCGGGCTACGCCCTGATCGCCGTCACCTTCCTCGGCTTGGGCGGGTGGGCGGCGATGGCCCGCGTCGACGGTGCGGTGGTCGCGCCGGGCGTGATCGGCGTGGAGAGCAAGCGGCAGGTGGTGCAGCATCTGGAAGGCGGCATCGTCGCCGCCATCCTGGTGCAGGAGGGGCAGAAGGTGGGACGGGACGAAACCCTGTTCCGGCTCGATCCCACGCAGTCGCGGGCCAATGACGAGGCCGCCCTCGCCCAGCGACGTGCCGCCTTGGCTCTGGAAGCCCGGCTCGTCGCCGAACGGGACGATGCCACCACCATCACCTTCCCCCCGGAGCTTCTGGAACTCGCCCGCGTGCCCGCCGTCCGGGAGGCCATGGCCGACCAGATCGCCCAGTTCCGCGACCGCCGCGCCGCATTCCAGAGCCAGATCGACATCCTGAACGGCCGCATCCTCCAGCTCGGCCATGAGCTGGAGGGGCTTGCCCAGGAACGCGCTTCGGCCCGGCAGCAATTGGTCTTCGTCGAAGACGAACTGACCGCCGTGCGCGAGCTGGAGCGCAAGCACCTCGTCAACAAGTCGCGCGTCTCCTCGCTCGAGCGGGAAAAGGCGCGGCTGGACGGGCTCGTAGGCCGCAACATTGCCGACGAGGCCAAGGCGCGCGGCTCCATCGGCGAGCAGAAGATGCAGATCGTCCAGCTCACGCAGCAGCGGGCGGAAGATGTCGGCTCCCAGTTGCTAGACATCCGCGAAAAGCTGGCGGAGCTGAAGGAGAAGGTTCAGGTCACCCGCAGCGTGCTGGAGCGCATCGAGATCCGCGCTCCCAGCAGCGGCATCGTGCAGAATATCAACCCGCGCATCTACACGGTGGGTGCCGTGGTGCGCCCCGGCGACACGCTGCTGGAGATCGTGCCCCTGGACGCGCCGCTGGTGGTGGAGGCCCGCGTGCCCGTGCAGGACATCGACCGCCTCGACCTCCATGAGGCGGTGGAAGTGCGCTTTCCCGCCTTCCACGGCCGAACCACGCCCATGGTGCTCGGCCATCTCGCATCGGTGTCGCGCGATCGGCTGGTGGACGAGACCACCCACCAGCCCTATTTCCTCGCCCGCGTCGGCGTGGACGAGACGGACGTGCCGGCTGATCTGCGCAGCCGGCTCCAGCCGGGCATGGATGCGGAAGTCGCCTTCCACACCGGCTCGCGCACGGTGCTGAGCTATCTGCTGCGCCCCCTCGCCGATGCCATGGCCCGCGCCTTCACGGAGCGATGACGGCCTCGCGCCAGCAAGCGAACGGGACTAGAAGGGCGCCGAAAGAGGACGGGATATGACCATGCTGAAGGTCTGGGGCCGCATCAATTCGGTGAACGTCGAGAAGGTGATCTGGACCGCCCAGGAGCTTGGCTTGCCCTTCGAGCGGATCGAGGCCGGCGGCGCCTTCGGCGTGGTGGATACTCCGGAGTACCGCGCCATGAACCCGGTGGGCCGGGTGCCGGTGATCGACGATGACGGCTTCGTGCTGTGGGAATCCAACGCCATCGTACGCTACCTCGCCACCCGCCACGGGCTCGGCGCGCTGATGCCCGCCGACCTGCGCGCGCAGGCCGAAGCCGGGCGCTGGATGGATTTCCAGCTCGGCACCGTCGCCGCGCCGCTGAGCGCGCTGACATGGGGCATCGTGCGCACCGCGCCGGAAAAGCGCGATCCGAAGGCGCTCGCACCGGCCTTCGCCAATCTCGGCGCGGCGCTGGCGATCGTGGAGGCGGGGCTCGCCGGCCGCACTCATCTGGTGGGTGAGAGCCTGACCGTCGCCGACATTCCGCTCGCCTGCTGCGCCCACCGCTGGTTCAACATGCCGCTGGAGGGCACCGGGCTGGAACGGCCCGACCTGCCCAACCTCGCCGCGTGGTACGGACGGCTGAAGGCGCGGCCGGCGGTTGCGGGACTGATGCCGACGCCGCTCACCTGAGGCGCGGGTGATGCGCCTTCAGAAGTGCGTCACCCCATCGTAGATCAGCTTCACGCCGACCACCGCGAGGATGGTGTAGACGAGGCCGAAGAAGCGCGCCGGTGAGACGCGGCGCACCAGCCAGACGCCGGCCATGGTCGACACCACGGCAATGGGGATCAGCGCGGCCGAGGTGGCGAGATTCTCGAATGAGATCTGGCCCAGGGCGAGGAAGAACGGCAGCTTCACCCAGTTCACCACCGCGAAGAAGGCGGTGGCCGTCGCCGCGAACTGCTGCACGGGAAGCGGGCGCCGCAGCAGATAGATCATCAGCGGCGGACCACCCGCATTGGCGATCATGCTGGTGAAGCCGGAGACGGCGCTCCACACCGCGGCGGCGATGGGGCCCGACTCCCCCGGCGTTCGCTTCAGCCGCCGCGACAGGAAGGCGCGTGCCGCCTCCACCACCGAGAGCACGCCGATGCCGAAGGCCACCGCCGCGTCGGACACGGAGGCCGCGAGCAGATAGCCGAGCACGATGCCGGCAAGGGCGCCCGGAAGGGTGCGCAGCAGCTCCTTCCGGCTCCAGCGGCGCCAGTAAGCGTAGAGGCTCACCACGTCCTGGACGATCAGCACCGGCAGGATGATGGCGGCCGCCTGGATGGGCGACATCACCAGCGCCAGAATGGGCTGGCCCAGCACCGAAAGGCCGGTGAAGCCGCCCTTGGAGAGGCCCACCACAATGGTGGCCGGCACGGCGGCGGCATAGAAGAGGGGATCGACGATCAAAGGGGAACTCGCTGCGGCAGCCGCCCCTCACGCGGGGACGGGCACCGGTCGCGCGGAGGCGCCGGCCTGCCGCCTATAGCAGCCCGCCCGGCGCGGCACGACAGAAAATCCCCTGCAAGGCCAAGCCCCAGTCCGCCGCTCAGCGCCTCTCCCTGCGGCATGAGCCAAGCCGGGCGAGGGCCAGCGCCTGCTCGAATCCGGCTTCGAGGGAATCGATGATGGGCAGGGGCGCGGCGACCTCGATCTCGGCGGCATAGCCGGCCAGCGCCGCGCCGCCGAGGATGAGCACGTCCGGCGCCTGTGCGGCGATGGTCTCCTCCACCACCCGCGCCACCGCCCAAGTCTTGTCCGAGGAGCCGTCCGCATGGCGGGCAGACAGCGCGAGGGCATCGCCGGGCACCATGGCGATGCCGGCGCAGCGTCCGTCCAGATGGGTGCGGCGCATCAGCTCGCGCAACATGGCGGGCCATTCGCCGTGCGGCACCACGATGGAGAAGCGTTCGCCCAATTGGAGCGCGGCGAGGATGCTCGCCTCGGCCATGCCGGCGAAGGGAAAGGCGAAGGTGCCGCGCAGCGCCTCCAGGCCCGGCTCGCCGAAGCAGGCATAGAGGGCGGCATCGAAGGGGGGACGCCCTTCCTCCAGCTCCTTCGCCACGGCCTCAGCCACCGCCTCCAGCGCCGCATGGCCCGCCACCGCCGCCGACTGGCGCGTGGTGACATAGGGCTGGCCGAAACTGGCCGTGACGCCGGCAAGTTCGACGCCTGCGGGCGCACGACGGTTCAGCGCCGCCACCATGCGATCGGTCACGGCCGCGCTGGTATTCGCGTTCAGGACCAGAATCTTCAAAGCGCCCTCCCCCTACCCGCCCCAAAGGAAGCATCCGGGGGCCGCCCTGAAAAGCGTCCCGCACGCCTCTCGACCCAAAATGCATGCGATGAACCGCATTTGCTCAATTGATAGGCAATCATGCAATTTGTCGATGATTTGACGACGAACTGTTTCAAGCATTCCGCAGCGGCACAAAGGATCGGGACGGCTTCTGCGCCGTGGCACAGGGGTTGCTAGCCAGCATGGGCATCGCGCCGAAGAGGACTCGACGATGCTCAAGAAAGACCTGCGCAACAGCCCGGCCAGCCGCCTCCTGAGGACGGCCGCCTTTCTCGTGGCCACGGGGGGCGCCATCGCCGTCCCGGCCCTTCTGGCACCGGGCTTTGCCGCTGCGGAGACCACCCTGCGCATCGGCATGACGGCGGCCGACATTCCGCGCACCCTCGGCCAACCCGACCAGGGTTTCGAGGGCAACCGCTTCACCGGCCTCACCATGTATGACGCGCTGGTGCTGTGGGACCTGTCCTCGGCCACCAAGCCCAGCGTCCTCGTTCCCGGCCTCGCCACCGAGTGGAAGGTGGACGATCAGGACAAGACCAAGTGGATCTTCAAGCTGCGCCCCGGCGTGACCTTCCATGACGGCTCGCCGTTCAACGCCGATGCCGTGGTGTGGAACGTGGACAAGGTGCTCAACAAGGAGGCACCCCAGTTCGATGCCAGCCAGGTGGGCGTCACCGCCTCGCGCATGCCGACCCTGCGTTCGGCGAAGAAGATCGACGACCTGACGGTGGAGCTGACCACCGCCGAGCCCGACTCCTTCCTGCCCTACAACCTCACCAACCTGTTCATGGCGAGCCCCGCCCACTGGCAGAAGCTCTATGAGACGGCCGAGGGCGCCGACGCCAAGGCGAAGGCCGCCGCGGCCTGGACCATCTTCGCCCGCAGTGCCTCCGGCACCGGCCCGTGGAAGATGGCCGCCTTCGTGCCGCGCGAGCGGCTGGAGCTGGTGAAGAACGCCACCTACTGGGACAAGGACCGCATCCCCAAGACCGACCGCATGGTGCTCCTGCCCATGCCCGAGGCCAACGCCCGTACCGCCGCCCTCCTCGCCGGGCAGGTGGACTGGATCGAGGCGCCGGCGCCCGACGCCCTGCCCCAGCTGAAGTCTCGCGGCTTCAAGATCGAGGCGAACGAGCAGCCGCACGTCTGGCCCTGGCAGTTCTCCCGCATCGAGGGCTCGCCGTGGAACGACATCCGGGTGCGCAAGGCGGCGAACCTCTGCATCGACCGCGAGGGCATGAAGGAGGGCCTGCTCGGCGGCCTCATGGCTCCCGCCACCGGCACCGTGGAGCCCGGCCATCCTTGGCGCGGCAACCCCACCTTCCAGATCAAGTATGATGTGAAGGAAGGCCAGAAGCTGATGAAGGAGGCCGGGTTCGGCCCCGACAAGAAGCTGAAGGTGACGACGCAGACCTCGGCCTCGGGATCCGGCCAAATGCTGCCGCTTCCCATGAACGAATACCTGCAGCAGGCGCTGGCCGAGTGCTATTTCGACGTGAAGCTCGACGTGATCGAGTGGAACACGCTGTTCACCAACTGGCGCAAGGGCGCCAAGGACCCGTCCGCCAACGGCTCCAACGCGGTGAACATCACCTACGCCGCCATGGACCCGTTCTTCGCCATGGTGCGCTTCCTCCAGTCGGGCATGGCGCCGCCGGTGTCCAACAACTGGGGCTACATCAACAACCCCAAGTTCGACGAGCTGGTGAAGAAGGCGCGCAACTCCTTCGACCCCGCCGCGCGCGACGCCGCCCTCGCCGAGCTGCATGCGGCTTCGGTGGACGATGCGGCCTTCCTCTGGGTCGCCCACGATGTGGGCCCGCGCGCGCTGAGCCCCAAGATCAAGGGCTTCGTGCAGCCCAAGAGCTGGTTCGTGGACTTCTCGCCGGTGTCCATCAGCCAGTGAGGCACGCAGGGTAACGGCGCGCGCTTCCGTTCCCCTGACGGCCGTCATGCCCGGGCTTGTCCCGGGCATCCACGTCGGGCCGCCTGAGTGACCTCTGACGCTGAACCCGGCCGCACCACGTGGATGGCCGGGACAAGCCCGGCCATGACGGTCGGCAGATACGCATCCAAGCGCGGAGCCGCCGGCCCCGCGCCCTTCCAACACAAGCAGGATCGCCCCGTGCTGGTCTATGTCCTCAGGCGCATCGTCTATGTGATCCCCATCGTCGTCTCGGTGGCGCTGGTGTGCTTCCTTCTGGTGCACATCACCCCCGGCGACCCGCTGGTGGCGGTGCTGCCGCCGGACGCCTCGGCGGAACTCGCGGCGCAGCTGCGCGCGGCCTACGGATTTGACCAGCCGCTTCCGGTGCAGTTCGGCCTGTGGGTCTGGCATGCGCTGCATGGCAATCTCGGCACCTCCATCGCCACCGGCCGCCCGGTGCTGGCCGAGGTGACGGCGGCGGTCGGCAACACCTTCATCCTGGCGGTTTCGGCCGCCATCATCGGCTTCGCGCTGGGGGCCTTCTTCGGCCTCATCGCCGGCTATTTCCGCAACACCTGGGTGGACAAGCTCGCCACCTCCATCGCGGTGGCCGGCGTCTCCGTGCCCCACTACTGGCTGGGCATGGTGCTGGTCATCATCTTCTCGGTGTGGCTCAACTGGCTGCCTGCCGTGGGCATGGGGCCGGGCGGATGGTCGTGGGACTGGGAGCACATGCGCTTCCTCATCCTGCCCGCCGTCACCATGTCGGTGATCCCCATGGGCATCGTGACGCGCACGGTGCGGGCGCTCACCGGCGACATCCTCTCGCAGGATTTCGTGGAGGCGTTGCGCTCCAAGGGCCTGCGCGAGACCCAGGTGTTCCGCCATGTGGTGAAGAACGCCCTGCCCACCGCCATCGCCGTCATGGGCCTCCAGCTCGGCTATCTGCTGGGCGGCTCGATCCTCATCGAGACGGTGTTCTCCTGGCCGGGCACGGGCTTCCTTTTGAACTCCGCCATCTTCCAGCGCGACCTGCCGCTGCTGCAGGGCACGATCCTCGTGCTGGCGCTGTTCTTCGTCTTCCTCAACCTCGTGGTGGACATCGCCCAGGCGGCGATCGACCCGCGCATCAAGAGGGCCTGATCGTGGCGATGACCAGCGATGCCGCCCTCGAGGCGGCCCCCGTCGAGAAGGCCCGCGGCTATTGGGCGACGGTGGCCCGCCGCATCTCCCGCGACAAGGTGAGCATGGCCTGCGCGGCCATCCTCATCCTCATCGTGCTCGCGGCGATCTTCGCGCCCTGGCTCGGCCTCGCCGATCCCTACCAGGGCTCCATGATCCGCCGGCTGCGCCCCATCGGCACGCCGAACTATCCGCTCGGCACCGACGAGCTCGGCCGCGACATGCTCTCCCGCCTTGTCTATGGCGGGCGCCTCTCGCTGCTCATCGGCATATTGCCGGTGATCCTCGCCTTCGGCATCGGCACCAGCCTCGGGCTGCTGGCCGGCTATCTCGGCGGCAAGGTCAACACGATCATCATGCGCACGATCGACGTGTTCTACGCCTTCCCCTCGGTGCTGCTGGCCATCGCCATCTCGGGCGTGCTCGGGGCGGGCATCGTCAATTCCATCGTCTCGCTCACCGTGGTGTTCGTGCCGCAGATCACCCGCGTGGCGGAGAGTGTCACCACCTCGGTGCGCTCGCTCGACTTCGTGGATGCGGCGCGGGCGTCGGGCGCCTCGGCGCTCACCATCATGCGCGTGCATATGCTGGGCAACGTGCTCGGGCCGATCTTCGTCTATGCGACGGGCCTCATCTCCGTCTCCATGATCCTCGCGGCGGGCCTCTCCTTCCTCGGCCTCGGCACAAGGCCGCCGGAGCCCGAATGGGGCCTGATGCTGAACACCCTGCGCACTGCCATCTACGTCAATCCGGGCGTCGCGGCTCTGCCGGGCGTGATGATCTTCGCCGTCTCCATCTGCTTCAACATGCTCAGCGACGGGCTGCGCAGCGCCATGGACATCCGCAATTGAGCACCATCGAACCTCTTGAGGACCTCGGCGGACCGGCCCAGCCGCTGCTCGCCGTCAACAGCCTCACCAAGCATTTCCCCATCGGCGGCGGCCTGTTCGCCGAAAAGAAGACCGTGCGGGCGGTGGACGACGTGTCCTTCGCTGTCGCCAAGGGCGAGACGCTCGGCATCGTGGGTGAGAGCGGCTGCGGCAAGTCCACCACCGCGCGCCTGCTCATGCACCTCATGCCGCGCACCTCTGGCGAGATCCTGTTCGACGGGCAGGTCGTCGGCTACAGCCTTTCCATGCGCGAGTTCCGGCGCGGCATGCAGATGGTGTTCCAGGACAGCTATGCCTCGCTGAACCCGCGCCTCACCATCGAGGACAGCATCGCCTTCGGGCCGAAGGTGCACGGCATCCCCGACAAGGAGGCGCGGGCGCTGGCCCGCGAGCTGATGGGCAAGGTGGGCCTGCGCCCGGAAGTGTTCGCCAACCGCTATCCGCACGAGGTCTCCGGCGGCCAGCGCCAGCGCGTGAACATCGCCCGTGCCCTCGCCCTGAAGCCACGGCTCGTCATTCTCGACGAGGCAGTCTCGGCGCTGGACAAGTCGGTGGAGGCGCAGGTGCTGAACCTGCTCACCGACCTCAAGCGCGAGTTCGGCCTGACCTACGTGTTCATCAGCCACGACCTCAACGTGGTCCGCTACATCTCCGACCGGGTACTGGTGATGTATCTCGGTCAGGTGGTGGAGGTGGGACCGGTCGATGAGGTGTGGGAGGCCCCTGCCCACCCCTATACGCGCGCTCTGCTCGCCGCCATGCCGGCCCTCGACCCGGACAAGCGCACCGAGACGCCGCCCCTCTCGGGCGATCCGCCCAACCCCATCGATCCGCCCGCCGGCTGCCGCTTCCACACCCGCTGCACCTTCGCGGAAGAGGTGTGCGGACGGGTATGCCCGGCGCTCTCCCCGGCGACGCCGGGCGATACGGCGCCCGATGCCCATCTCGCCGCCTGCCACATGGTCATTCCGGGCTCCGGCCACAGCCGCGCGCCCGCCGCGACGGAGGTCGCCGCATGAGCCAGCATCTTTCGTCTGAAGACGCCGCCGCCATCATCCGCGCCGCCGGACTGAACCTTTCCCCCGCAGATGCCGCGCGCATCGCTTCCGGCATCTCGCCCGGCCTTGCCGCGTTCTCCGCCGTGGCCGGCACCCTGCCGTTCGATCTGGAGCCGGCGACCTTCCTCGCGGTGCAGCGGCCCTGCGCGGAGCCGAAGGAGGGCGGCCAATGAGCCTGTCGCTCCGCCCCTCCGCCGGCGCGCCGGCCGATCCGGCGCTGATGACGCTCGCGGAAGCGGCCATGGCCATCCGCGCCGGCGTGCTCTCCTCCCGCGAGGCGACGGAGGCGTGCCTCGCCCGCATCGCGCGGCTCCAGCCGGCGCTCAACGCCTTCATCGCCATCGAACCCGAAGCGGCGCTGGCCGCCGCGGATGCGGCCGATGCCGCGCTGGCGCAGGGCGAGGTGAAGGGGCTGCTGCACGGCCTGCCCCTCGCCCACAAGGATATGTTCTACGAGGAAGGCCGCGTCTCCACCTGCGGCTCGAAGATCCTGCGGGACAAGGTGGCGACGACGAATTCGACGGCCCTCGCCCGCATCAAGGCGGCGGGCACGGTGCGGCTCGGCGCGCTGCACATGGTAGAATTCGCCTATGGCCCCACCGGCCACAACGCCCATTTCGGCGCGGCGCGGAACCCGTGGAACACCGCCCATGTCACCGGCGGCTCCTCCTCCGGCTCGGGGGCCGCAGTGGCGGCGCGGCTCACCTATGGCGCGCTGGGCTCGGACACCGGCGGCTCCATCCGCATGCCGGCGCATTTCTGCGGCGTCACCGGGCTGAAGACCACGGTGGGGCTCGTGAGCCGCTACGGCGCCATGCCGCTCTCGTTCTCCCTCGACACCATCGGCCCGCTGGCCCGCACGGTGGAGGATTGCGCCATCCTGCTCCAGTTGATGGCCGGACACGACCCGCTGGACACCACCACCGCCACCGCCCCGGTACCGGACTATCTCGCCGCCGCCGAAGGCCGCCTCAAGGGCCTCACCATCGGCATTCCCGATGCCTTCTATGTGGACGATCTCGACCCCGAGGTCGCCCGCGTGCTGGACGAGACCATCGCCACCCTGAAACGCGGCGGCGCGCGCATCGTCGGCGTCTCGCTGCCGGACCAGATGAAGCTCTCCGGCGCCTCGCAGGTGGTGCTGAACTGTGAGGCCTCCGCCAGCCACAAGGCGTGGCTTCTGGAGCGTCCGCAGGACTATGGACCGCAGATCCGCGCCCGGCTGGAGAATGGCTTCGCCATCCCCGCCGTGACCTATCTGGAGGCGCTGCGCTGGCGTGGGCCGGCGCTGGCCGAGCATCTGGCGGCGATCGCCGAGGTAGATGCCGTGCTCGCCCCCACCGCGCCCATGCCCGCCCCCACCATCGCCGAGACCGATACCGACGGCGGGCCGGGCGCGGAGGCGATGATCCAGCGCATCACCCGCTTCACCCGCCCGGTGAACTATCTGGGCCTGCCCACGGTGAGCCTGCCCTGCGGCTTCACCCGCACAGGGCTTCCCGTCGGCCTGCAGGTGATCGGCCGGCCGTTCGCCGAGGCGACATTGATCCGCATCGGCGCCGCCTTCCAGCGCGAGACCGATTTCCATGAACAGATGCCGGAGGAGCCATGAGCGAAGCGAACGGCACGAAAACCATGGCTGAAGCCGCAAGGCCCCTCGTCGACATCCGCGACCTCACCATCCGCTTCACCGGCGAGCGCACCGTTCATGCGGTGAACGGGGTGTCCCTCTCCCTCGGCGAGGGCGAGGTGCTGGGCCTGCTGGGCGAGTCCGGCTCGGGCAAGAGCGTCACCATGCGCGCGCTCATGCGTCTCCTGCCCAAGCGGCGCTCGGTGATCTCCGGCAGCGTCCATGTGGCGGGGCAGGATGTGCTCGCCATGGACGACGCCACCCTCTCCGACTTCCGCGGCCGCACCGTCTCCATGATCTTCCAGGAGCCGGCGCTGGCGCTGGACCCGGTCTACACCATCGGCCGGCAGATCTCGGAATCGGTGATGCGCCACGAGGGCGCGAGCCAGCGCGACGCCACCGCCCGCGCGCTGGAGATGCTGGAGCTGGTGCGCATCCCCTCCGCCAAGCGCCGGCTGGATGCCTATCCCCACGAGATGAGCGGCGGCATGCGCCAGCGCGCCATGATCGCCCTCGCCTTGGCCTGTCGCCCCAAGATCCTGCTGGCGGACGAGCCCACCACCGCGCTCGATGCAACGGTTCAGATCCAGATCCTGCTGCTGCTGCGCGAGTTGCAGCGGGAGATGGGCATGTCGGTGATCTTCGTCACCCACGACATCGGCGTCGCCATCGAGATCTGCGACAAGGTGGCAGTCATGTATGCCGGCCAGATCGTGGAGACCGGCACGCTGGGCGAAATCGTCCGCACGCCGCAGCATCCCTATCCGCGCGGGCTGCTCGCCTCCACCGTCCATGGCGCGGCGCGCGGGTCGCGGCTGGAGACCATCCCCGGCACGCCGCCCTCCCTCGACAAGGCGCCCGTCGCCTGCTCCTTTGCGCCGCGCTGTGCCTTCGCGCAGCCGCGCTGCACCGTCGCGCCGCCGCCGCTCGTCCATCTCGGCCCTGGCCGCGACGTGCGCTGTGTTCTGGCTGAAACCCCCGTCCCGGTGAATTGATGTCCGTACCCGCCACCAACCTCACGATCAATGCCGAACGCCTCTGGAGCACGATCATCGAAACCGCCCGCTTCGGCGGCACGGAGAAGGGCGGCGTGCGCCGTCTCACCTTGTCGGAGGAGGACCGGCAGGTGCGCGACTGGTTCCGCGCCGCCTGCGAGGCCGCCGGCTGCACCGTCACCGTGGACGGCCTCGGCAACATGTTCGCTCTGCGGCCGGGCAAGGACATGACCAAGCCGCCGCTGGGCATCGGCTCGCACCTCGACACCCAGCCCACCGGCGGCAAGTTCGACGGCGTGCTGGGCGTGATGGCGGCGCTGGAAGTGGTGCGCACGCTCAACGATGCCGGCATCGAGACCGAGACGCCCCTCTGCGTCTGCAACTGGACCAACGAGGAAGGCTCCCGCTTTGCCCCGGCCATGATGGGCTCTGCGGGCTACGTGGCGGACCTGCCGGTTTCCGACATCCTCGCCCGCACCGATGCGGAGGGCATCAGCGTCGGCGCGGCGCTGGACGCCATCGGCTATCGTGGGCCGGAAGAGGTGGGCGCGCAGAAATTCTCCGGCTTCCTCGAACTCCACATCGAGCAGGGGCCGATCCTGGAGGCGGAAGGCCTCCCCATCGGCGTGGTGGAGCACGGCCAGGGCATCATCTGGTACGATGGCCGCATCTCCGGCTTCGAGAGCCATACGGGCTCCACACCCATGCATCTGCGCAAGGATGCGCTCGCCGCTTTGTCCGAGATCGTGCTGGCCATCGAAGCCCTCGCCAAGGCGCATGGGCCGAACGCGGTGGGCAGCGTCGGCGAGGCGGTGATCGCGCGGCCCTCGCGCAATGTGATCCCCGGCGAGATCGCCTTTTCCGGCGAGTTCCGCACCCCCGACGCCGGCATCCTCGACGCCCTCGACAAGGCGCTTCAGACGCAGGTGAAGGAGATCGCCGCGCGGCGGAAGGTGGACATCCGCCTCGACACCATCTGGCGTAAGGAACCCACCCATTTCGACCCGGCCATGACCGGCGCCATCGCCGCCGCCGCCGACCGGCTCGGCCTGCCGCACCGGCCCATCGTCTCCGGCGCGGGGCATGACAGCTTCCACCTCGCCACCGTGGTGCCCACCGCCATGGTCTTCGTGCCGTGCAAGGACGGCGTGAGCCACAACGAGCTGGAATCCGCCAAGCCGGAGGAGTGCGCCGCCGGCACCAACGTGCTGCTGCACGCGGTGCTCGCGGTGGCGGGCGGCGGCGCGTGAGGCCCCTCGTCCCACGTCCGCTGACGGGGGAGGCCTTCGCGCCCTATGGCGAGGTATTGGCGGTGCCGCAGACGGTGGGGGTGCGCACATCGTTCAACACCGTCCTCGCGAACCTGCGGCCCGATGTTCCGGCCTGCCTCTCGCTCATCCTCGCCGCGCCGGTTCCTCAGCCGGTGGGGATCGAGGTGATCGAGCGGCATGTCTTCACCTCCCAGAGCATCGTGCCGATGGCGCCGGTCCGCTGGGTGATCGTGGTGGCGCCGGGCGCCGCCGGGGACGGGCCGGATCTGGCGGCGGCGGAGGCCTTCCTGCCCGCGCCGGGACAGGGCATCACGCTGGCGCCGGGCACCTGGCACGCGCCCTTGACGGTGCTCGATGCCCCCGCCCCGTTCGCATTCCTCATGTGGCGCAACCACGCGACGGACGACGAAGAGATCATCGCCATTCCTCCGATGGCGGTGGCGGTTTAGCGCCGCTCACGCCTCGGCCAGTCGCGCCCGTCCCCGTTTGCGAATGAAGCGCAGCCCATCCAATACCGGGCGTTCCACCGCGACGAGGAACAGGCTGGCGCAGGCGAAGGCGGCGAGGGCTGTAACCGCGAAGAGCAGCGCGAGCCCTCCGACGCCCACGGGTGCGAAATGCACGAAGGCCCAGGCCGCCGGGCCCACGATCAGCGGCACATGCACCAGATAGAGCGGAAACGAGAGCGCGCCGAGGTGCTGCAGCGCCGGCCGCTCGAACAGGTCCCGTAGCCAGGGCGTGGTGAGGAACGAGACGATGACGAGCAGCGCCCCGGCCTCCCGCCAGCCGTCACCGCCGAGGCGGGACAGCACGGCATCGGCGAGACCCGGCCCGTCCGCATGGCCGGGATAGGTGGCGCCGAGCACGAGACCGAGGAGCGCGAGCAACGTGCCCCGCATCGGCATCAGCTTCAGCCAGCCGCGCAGCTCGAACAGCAGCGCCCCGCCGCAGAAGGCCGCGAGCGAGAAATCGACCGCAATCCCGAGGCCAAGGAGCCCCGCCACCAGCGCCGGCACCCGCGCCCGCCCCCGCACGAGGGCATAGCCGCCATAGATGAGGATCGAGCCCATCAGCTCGATGCGCATGGTCCAGAGCGGGTTATTGAACAGCGGCTTGCCCGTCTCCACGAACACCTGAACCGCCCCTTCCCACGCCGCCTGCCACAGGGGCGGAATGGGCGGCTGGTGGGTCCAGCGAAACCACGAACTGCCGGAGAGCGCCTGCGCCGCCTTTCCGGCATCGGGAAAGCCGGCGATCCAGACCCATGCGATGAGCGATGCCGCCAGCGCCGGCAGGGCGAGGCGGAAATATCTGAGGCCGATCAGCAGCGGCGCTTCCTTCAGCGTCCGTGGCGCCGAGGCGGCCAGCACGAAGCCGCTCAGGGCGAAGAAGACGGCTACGGAGAAATGCCCGTTCCACAGCACCGCCAGCGGCGTGTCGGAAACAGAGAAGCCGGTGCGGCCCCAGGATCGGAAGGGGCCGGGTGTGAAGGCGTAGAAGAAATGGAAGATCGCCACCGTGCAGGAGGCGAAGCCGCGCAAGCCATCGAGGCTGGTGACGCGGCCGAGGGGAGGCTCGATGAGGTGCGTTTCGGAAACAGGCATCAGGCGGGCATCGGGGCAGCAAGCGGGAGCCGGACCGTAGCCCCGCCGGGGACGCGGGTCCATCACCCGCGCTGACCTGTGCCGGATTGACCGGGCACCCATCCCGCTGCCTGCTCCCGCCGACGCATGAGCCTTCCGGTCAGGCCGGAGGGCGACGGCGGAACGGGGAGACGGCGGCGCAGCGCTGTCAGGCGCCCCCAAACGCATCCGACGAGAGCGACCTCAGCGCCGCGCGATACTCTTCCCGAAGCCGCGCGCAAAGCTCGGCCGCGCCGGGCAGATCGGCGATGCCGCCCACCCCCTGCCCCGCCGACCAGACATTCTTCCACGCCTTCGCCTCGTTCGACATGTCGAGCTTGGCGTGGCCCTGGAGATTGTCCGGGTCGAGCCCGGCGGCGCGGATGCTGGGCTTCATGAAGTTGGCGTTCACGCCGCTGATGGCCGGCGTGTAGAGGATGTCCGCCGCCGAGGAGGACAGGATCATGTCCTTGAATTCCTGCGGCACCATGGCCTCGCGCGTGGCGATGAAGCGCGTGCCCATGTAGGCGAGGTCCGCCCCGGCCGCGCGGGCGGCAAGGATCTGGGCGCCGGTGTTGATGGCGCCGGCCATGAGGATGGTGCCGGCGAACACCTGCCTGATCTCGGTGACGAGGGCGAAGGGGCTGAGCTGACCCGCATGCCCGCCCGCGCCGGCCGAGACGGCGATGATGCCGTCCACGCCGGCTTCCGCCGCCTTCTCCGCATGACGGCGACTGATGACATCGTGGAAGACGACGCCGCCATAGGAATGCACCGCCTTCACGAGATCGGGCACCGCCCCGAGCGAGGTGATGACGAGCGGCACCTTCTCCTCGACACAGATGGCGAGGTCCGCCTCCACGCGCGGGTTGGACTTGTGGACGATGAGGTTGACGCCGAACGGCGCCGCATTTTCCACCTCGGCAAGGCGCGCCTTGATCTCCCGCACCCAGTCGCGGAAGCCGTCGCTGGTGCGTGCGTTGAGCGCCGGGAAGGTGCCCACCATGCCCGAGCGCGAGACCTCCACCACGAGATCCGGACCGGAGGTGAGGAACATGGGCGCGGCCACGGCGGGGATTTTCAGGCGGCCCTCGAAGGCGGCGGGAAGCGGCATGGGATGGTCCTTGTTCTCGTGCGGCGGGGCCGCCGTCTCGTTTGTAAATTTCGAACCGTCATACCCCGGATCGAGGCACGGGATGACAAGCGCTTACGATGCCGCTCCACCCGCCTTGGCGGCCTGACGGGCAAAGAAAGCGGCGATTTTCTCCTGCGCCTGCGGGCTCTGAATGAGAGCAGCACAATAGTCGCGCTCCACCTTCAGCGCCTTGTCCATTGGCAGGCGCGCGCCCTCGAACACGCAGGAGAGGATGGCGCGCGGCGCTGGGTCTTCCCCCTTGGTCCGCGCCAGCACGCGGGCATTCCAGACTGCGAACAGGTCGCCCGCGGCGGTGCTGGTCGGCGCGAGGCCGGGCAGGCGGAAGCCCTTCACGTCCCATGGGGCGACAGGGTTGACCCGCCCCTCGCGCAAGGCGGCCTTGGCGGCGGGAAGGAGATCGTCCGGCGTCACGATCGCATCGATCAGCCCCACCGCCTGCGCCTCGGCGGCGGTCATGGGCCTGCCGTCCACCAGGATCGGCAAGGCGGCGGCGATGCCCAGGCGCCGCAGCACGCGCTGGGTGCCGCCGGCGCCGGGCAATATGCCGAGCGTCACCTCCGGCAGGCCGTAAAGGCCCTTCGGATTGTCCGCGACGAGCCGGTGATGACAGGCGAGCATCAGCTCCAGCCCCGCTCCCAGCGCCGTGCCGGGCGCGGCAGCCACCACCGGCTTGCCACACGTCTCCAGCCGGCGGAACAGCGCCCCCATGCGGCCGATGCGGCGCGCCGCTTCCGGCAATGTCACGTCCGGCGCCGCGAGGCCATTCATGATGGCAAGATCCGCCCCGGCGAGAAAGGACGACTTGCCCGAGGTGACGATGATGCCGGAGACGGCGCCATCCGCCGCCAGCCGCTCCACCTCGGCCTCCAGCGCCTCCACCAGCGCCCAGCCCAGCGTGTTCACCGATCGGCCGGGCTGATCGAGGATGAGAATGGCGATGCCGTCGCCGTCGATCTCCGTGCGCAGCATGGCTCAGACCCGTTCGATGATGGTGGCGACGCCCATGCCGGCGCCAATGCACAGGGTGGCGAGCGCGGTGGCCTTCCCCGTCCGCTCCAGCTCGTCGAGCACGGTGCCGAGGATCATGGCGCCGGTGGCGCCGAGCGGGTGGCCCATGGCGATGGCCCCGCCGTTCACGTTCACCTGCGCGGGATCGAGCCCCAAAGCGTCGATGAAGCGCAGCGCCACGGCGGCGAACGCCTCGTTGATCTCGTAGAGGTCGATGTCGGCGGCGCTCATGCCCGCCCGCTTCAGCGCCTTCTCGGCGGCGAAAGAGGGGGCGGTGAGCATGATGGTGGGTTCCGAGCCGATCTCCGCGAAGGCGCGGATGCGCGCGCGGGGCTTGAGCCCCGCCGCAGCCCCGGCCTCCCGCGTGCCGACGAGCACGGCCGCCGCGCCGTCCACGATGCCGGAGGAGTTGCCGGCGTGGTGGACATGGGCGATCTCGCCGACTTCGGGATAGCGCAGGCCCGCGATCTCGTCGAAGCCGGGGTCCGCCCCCATGGCCGCGAAGGCGGGCTTGAGGCGGGCGAGATCGTCCATGCTGGAATTGCCGCGCACCGTCTCATCGCGATCTAGCATCACCTCGCCGATAGCGTCGGTGACGGGCACGATGGAGCGGGCAAAGCGCCCCTCCGCCCACGCCCGCGCGGCGCGGTGATGGCTCTCCACGGCGAAGGCATCCACGGCGGCGCGGTCATAGCCCCATTTGGTGGCGATGAGATCGGCGCTGATGCCCTGCGGCACGAAGCGGGTGGCAAAGGCCACGTCCGGGTCCTGGCTCCACGCCCCGCCGTCCGAGAGGATGGGAATGCGCGACATGCTTTCACAACCCGCGCCGATCACCATGTCCGCCTGCCCGGCCATCACCTTGGCGGAGGCCATGTTGACCGCCTCCAGCCCGGAGCCGCAGAAGCGGTTGATCTGAACGCCCGCCACCTCGTCGTCATAGCCCGCGCGCAGCGCGGCGATGCGCGGCAGGCACTGGCCCTGCTCGCCGATGGGCATGACGACGCCCATCACGATGTCGCTCACAACCGCCGTATCGAGGGCGCTGCGGTCGCGCAGAGCGGAAAGCACGGTCGTGGCGAGATGCACGGGCGTCGCCGCATGCAGCGCGCCATCCGGCTTGCCGCGGCCGCGCGGGGTGCGCACGTGGTCGAAGATATAGGCGTCTGGCATGGAGGGTCCTTGCAGCCGCGCCGCTCAGGCGTAGAGGCCTTCGATCTCGGTGGCGTATTTCTTCTGGATGTTGGAACGGCGGATCTTCATGGTCGCCGTCACCTCGTCGTCGTCGTGGTCCAGCTCCTTGGTGAGGAGGTGGAAGCGACGGATGTGGGACACCTGCGCCAGCTCCGCATTGGCCTTGGCGACCTCGCCCTCGATCAGCGCGCGAACCTGCGAGTTTTCGACGAGATTGCGGAAATTGGTGTAGGCGAGCGACTTCTCTTCCGCCCACTTGCCCACCGTCTCGAAATCGATCTGGATGAGCGCGGAGACATATTTGCGCGCCTCGCCGATGACGATGCATTCCTTGATGAAGACGCTAGACTTCGCGACATTCTCGATCTCCGACGGGCTCAAATTCTTGCCGCCCGCTGTAATCATGATGTCCTTCAGGCGATCGACGATCTTCACCTGATCGCCCACAATCTCCACCACATCGCCGGTGTGCAGCCAGCCGTCGCGGAGCGCAGTGGCCGTCGCCTCCTCGTTGCGGTAGTAGCCGGCGAAGACGAGGTCGCCCTTCACCATGAGTTCGTTGTGCGGGCCGAGCTTCACCTCCATGCCCTCCGCGGCCGGGCCGACGCAGCCGGGGCGGAGATCGGTGAGCCGCTGGCCGGTGCACATTCCGGTGGTCTCGGTGGCGCCGTAGACCTCCACCAGAGGCACGCCGAGGGTGCGGAAGAAACGCACGATATTGGGCGAGATGGGCGCCGCGCCGGTCATCGCCACCTTCGCGCGCCTGAGGCCGATGAAGTTCTGCAGCGCGCGGAAGAAAAGCAGGTAGGCCACGAAGAAGAGCGCCCGCTCCTTCAGCGAGCGCTTCGACGGGTGCTTCTCGGCGAACGGCTCGCACGCCTTCACGAGGCGTTCGTACAGCGCGCGGCGCAGGCCGCCTGCCTCCATCATCTTGATGGTGATGGAGGCCGCCAGCTTCTCCCAGATGCGCGGCACGCCGAGGAACATGGAGGGCGCGACCTCCCGCAGGTCCTCCTGGATGGTGCGGATGCTCTCGCCGAAATTCACCTGCGATCCCAGATAGATGGGCGCCATGGTGGTGAGCATCTGCTCGGCCACATGGCAGAGCGGCAGATAGGAGACGTGGGTGGTGGTTTCATCCAGCCCCAGCCGCTCGGCGAGCGCGATCGCCTCGGCGCGCAGGTTGCGATAGGTGAGCATCGCGCCCTTGGGCTTTCCGGTGGAGCCCGAAGTATAGATCATCAGCGCCACATCGGAGAGCGACTGACGCGCCAGCGCGTCCTCGATGATCCCGGGCTGGGCCGCGCGATGGGCGGCGCCCATCTCGATCATCGTGTCGAAGGCGATCACCTCGCCGCCCGCGTAGGTGCGCAGGCCCTTCTTCTCCACCACCACGATGCGCCGGAGCTTGGGCAGTTCGGCCCGGCGCTCCAGCACCTTGTCCACCTGCTCCTGGTCCTCGCAGACGACGATTTCCGCCTCCGCATGGCCGAGCACATAGGCCACCTCATTGGCCGGGCTGGTGGGGTAGACACCCACCGTGACCGCCCCGAGAAGGCCGGCGCCGAGCTGCGTCAGCACCCATTCGATGCGGTTTTCGGAGAGCACCGCCACATGCCCGCCCTCGGGCAGGCCGAGGGCGCGCAGGCCGTGGCCGGCGAGGGCCGCGCGCTCGAAATAGGCCTGCCACGACACCGGATTCCAGATGCCGAAATCCTTCTGGCGGATGGCGGTGCGCGGGCCGATGCGCTGCGCATTGAGACGCAGCATCTGCGGCAGGGTGAGATCGGGGAAGGTGGGTGCGGTCATGGTCGCGCGCTCACGAAAGCCAGCGCTTGCGGCGCTTGTAGTGCTTGATGTCGCGGTAGCTTTTCGCCCCCGCCTCCCCGGCCATGCCGAGGTAGAATTCGCGCACGTCCTGGTCCGCCATCAGCCGCTCGGTGGGGCCGTCCAGCACGATCTTGCCGGTCTCCATGATGTAGCCGTAGTGCGAGACGGCGAGGGCCACCGCCGCGTTCTGCTCCACCAGCAGCATGGAGACGCCCCGCTCGCGATTGATGCGGGCGATGATGGTGAAGATCTCCTCCACCAGCTTGGGCGACAGGCCGAGGGAGGGCTCGTCCAGGAGGATCAGCTTCGGCTCCGCCACCAGCGCGCGGCCGATGGCCAGCATCTGCTGCTCGCCGCCGGAGAGATAGCCCGCGCGGCCGTTGCGGCGCTCGTGCAGGCGGGGGAAATACTCGTAGACCGCGTCGAAGGACGAGGGCTTCGTTTTGCGCCCGGTGAGCGCATAGGTGGCGGCGACGAGGTTTTCCTCCACCGTGAGGTCCTCGAAGATGCGCCGCCCCTCCATCACGTGGAACAGGCCGCGGCGCACGAGGTCGTGCGGCTTCAGCGCGCCGCTCGGCGCACCGTCGAAGGTGATGGCGCCGGAGGTGACGTCGCCGTCCTCCAGCGCGAGAAGGCCGGACACCGCCTTGAGGGTGGTGGATTTGCCGGCGCCGTTGGAGCCCAGCAGCGCCACCACCTTCCCGGCCTCCACCTTCAGCGACAGGCCGCGCAGCACCTGGATCGTCTTGTTGTAGACGACCTCGATGTTGGAGATGTCGAGTATGGCGTGCGCGGTCATATCAATCACTTCTTCAGGCTGATCCAGTCGGATGCCGGCTTCATCTGCTTGTCGGCGGCGTTGAACTGGTAGATGCGGCCGACGGGGACGGAATTTCCGGGCACCGAGATCGGGACGCCGATGATGCCGCCGGTGTCGAAGTCCTTGATGGAATTGAGCGCGGCCTTCAGCGTCTTGCCGTTCAGCTCCTGCCCGGCGGCGAGCGTGCGCTTTGCCGCCTCGCCCATGAGCATGGCGGTGAGGAAGCCCTGCATGTAGCCCGTCGCCTGATAGGTGGGGCGGAGCTTGCGGATCTTGTCGAGGATCGGCGCATCCGGAGCAGTGTCGTAATAGTAACGGTAGGGCATCACGCCCATGAAGCCGTCCGCCGGCGCGCCGACATTGGCCCATAGCGAGTTGTCCATGGACCAGAAAGTGCCCATGAACTTGGTCTTGAGCCCGAGTTGCTTGGCCTGAGACATGAATTCCGGCAGCGGCGCCAGCACATAACCGTGGAAGATGGTGAAGTCCGGGTTTGCGCGGCGCAGCTTCAGCACCTCGGTGGAGACGTCCACGGCGGTGGGCGGGGTGACGATCTGCGCCACCACATCGAGCCCCATGGCCTTCGCCCGCTTCACGCTCGCCTCGATGGGGTCGCGGCCGAATTCGGTGTCCGAGTTCACGAAGACGAGCTTCGCGCCCGGCTGCGCCTTGGCGATGTATTCGAGCAGGATGGCGAACATTTCCACATAGTCCGGCCCGGCCATGAACTGGAACGGATACTTCGCGGGATCGTTCAGCTCGCTGCCGAAGGACGCGCCGGCCATCATGATGGTGCCGCGGCGGTTCAGCTCCTCGTTGATGGTCTTGGCGAAGCCGGTGCTGTCGCCATAGTAGAGATGGATGTCGTTCTGGGTGGTGAGCTTGTTGAACACCGCAACGGACGTATCCACCTTGTAGGCGGTGTCCTCATAGGCGAGGCGCAGCTTGCGCCCGGCGATGCCGCCGGCCTCGTTGGTGAGCTTCACATAGTCCGACATGCCCGCCTCGATGGCGACGCCGGCGAAGGCGAACACGCCGGTGAGTGGGATGGAGCCGCCGATGACGATCTCCTTCTCCTGCGCATAAGCGGTGAAGCCGGGAAAGGCGGAGGCAAGGCCGGCGCCGGCGGCGAGGCCCATGATCTGGCGTCTGTTGAGACTGGTCATTGGCGTTTTCTCCCTTGGATCTTTTTACTTGGTCTTTTCTTGCGTCATGTGCGGAACGGCCACAGATGGAAAAAGCGGCGCGCGCGGCGCACCATTTCCGCAAGTCCATGCGGCTCGAAGACGAGGAACAGGATGATGAGCGCGCCGAACACGATGGTGCGCACCGGCGAGAGCGCCGCGCCGGCATTGGGGAAGATGGGCGCGAGCCAGTCCACCACATACTTCAGCAGCTCCGGCACGAGCGTCATGAAGGCCGCGCCCAGCACCGAGCCGATGATGGTGCCGAGCCCGCCCACGATGACCGCCGCGAGGAAGAAGATGGAGGTAGCGAAGGGGAAGCTCTCCGGCGTCACCACGCGGAAAAAATAGGCCCACATGCCGCCCGCCACGCCCGCGTAGAAGGACGAGAGGGCGAAACTCATCAGCTTGTAGCGCAGCAGCGGGATGCCCAGCACCTCGGCCGAGATGTCCCGGTCGCGGATGGCGATGAAGGCGCGGCCGATGCGGGTGCGGAACAGGTTCGCCGCGCCCAGCACCATCAGGCAGGTGATGGGCACGATGACGAAATAGAGCGCGAACGGGCTCGCCAGTTCCAGCCCGAACAAACGCGCCGGCGCGACATTGATGCCGCGCACGCCGCCCGTCACCGACACCCAGTGGGTGAAGACGAAATGCAGGATCACCGAGGCCGCGATGGTGGCGATGGCGAGATAGAGCCCCTTCACCCTGAGGCTGGGAATGCCCACCAGCACACCCACCAGCGCGGACACGAGGCCGGCGGCGAGGATGTTGAGGAGGAAGGGCGTTCCCACCTGCCCCTCGAAGAAGGCGACCGTATAGGCCCCCACCGCCATGAAGGCCGCCTGCCCGAGGCTGACGAGGCCAGTAAAGCCGGTGAGGATGTTGAGCCCCGTCGCGCTCGCCACGTTGATGGCGACGAGGCAGGCGAGATAAAGCCAGTATTGGTTGAGCACGAAGGGCGCGAGCACCAGCATGGCGAGGAGCACGCCCATCCACGCCCGTTGCGTCGAGGTGACGAGCAGCCCCTCGTCGGCGATGTAGGTTTCCTTGGCGGTTGCGATGCGCATCAGAGCCGCTCGATCTCCACGGTGCCGAACAGGCCGTAGGGCCGGATCATCAGCGCCGCGATGAGGATGGAGAAGGTGGTGACGAGCTTGTACTCGCCGCCGAGGAAGGTGCCGGCCCACGCCTCCACGAGGCCGATGAGGATGCCGCCGACGAGCGCGCCAAGCACGCTGTCCAGCCCGCCGATGATGACCACCACCAGCGCCGAGAGGCCGAACACGCCCATGGTGGGCGAGATGCCGCCGATGGCGCCCACCAGCAGCCCCGCCCCGGCGGCGGTGGCGCAGGCCACCATCCAGGCCAGCGAGAACACCGCCGGCACGTTGATGCCGCATGAATAGGCCGCCGCCTGGTCGGTCGCCGTGGCGCGCAAAGCGACGCCGCCGCGCCAGAACCGGAACAGCAGCAGGAACAGGGCGATCACCAGCGCGGACACCACGAAGCCGATGGCGATCTTGCGCGAGACATAGGCCTCGCCGATGAACACCGGCGCCTGCCCCATGAAGTCCGGCAGCGCACGCGGATCGGTGTTCCAGATCAGCTCCGTGGCGCCGATGAGCACGGACCCGAGCCCCACGGTGAGCATCAGCACCGAGATGGAACTTTCCCCCAGCATGGGCCGGATGAGCGTGCGCTCCACCACGAAGCCGAACAGCGCACCACCGGCAATGGCGAGCGGAATGGCGAGCCATGTGGCGAGGCCGAAGGCGGTGACGAAGGCGAAGAAGAGATAGCCGCCCAGCATCAAGATCTCGCCCACCGCGAGATTGATGACGCGGGTCGCCTTGTAGATCAGCACGAAGGACAGGGCCGTGAGCGATAGCAACGCGCCGGAGCCGAGCCCCGCCAGTGTCACCTCGGTGAAGAAGAGCCAATCCATCAGGCCGCCTCCCCCACGCCGGAGAGGCGGCGCATCAGCTCGGCCGGATCGCCGGAGCCGAGATAAGCGGCGGCGACTTCCGGATTGCCCTGCACCTCGGCGGGCAGCCCCTGCGCGATGACCTTGCCGAAATTCAGCACCACCACATGGTCGGAGATGTCCATCACCATCGCCATGTCGTGCTCCACCATGAGGATGGAGATGCCCCACTCTTCCTTCACGTCGAGGATGAAGCGGGCCATGTCCTCGGTCTCTTCCCGGTTCATGCCGGCGACGGGCTCGTCCAGCATCAGGAGGCGCGGACGCATGGCCAGCGCGCGCGCCAGCTCCACGCGCTTCTGGAGGCCGTAGGAGAGCGAGGCGACGGGCTTGTTGCGGATGTGGTCGATCTCGAGGAAATCGATGATCTGCCGCTCCACCTCGGCGCGCAGCTCCATCTCCTCGGCCCGGGCCGCGCCCCAATAGGTCAGCGCCTGCAACAGGTTGGTCTTCATGTGGGCGTGCCGACCGAGCTTGATGTTGTCGAGCACGGTCATGCCCTTGAAGAGCGCGATGTTCTGGAAGGTGCGCGCCAGCCCCGCCTTCGCCCGCTCCGGCGGGTGGGTGCGGGTGATGTCCGCGCCGTCGAGGCGGATCGCCCCGGTGCGCGGACGGTAGAAGCCGGAAATGCAGTTGAACAGCGATGTCTTGCCGGCGCCGTTCGGGCCGATGAGGGCGGTGATGGAGCCCTTCTTCACCTCGAAGGACACATCGGTGAGCGCCCTGAGCCCGCCGAACCACAGGCCGAGGCCGTCCACCGCCAGATGCGCGGCGACGGGCGCAGGCGTTGCCGCAGAGGCTGGCGCGGCGTTCATGCGCCCTCCCCCGGCCGCGGGCTGGCGCACGGGCGCCGCCCGGCCACAGGGACCGAGTTGACGTGTTCCAAGGCATTCCCTCCAAAGCCGCCGGTTTTCCGGCGATCATCTTGGCTTTACTTCACCTCAACTCTGCGACTTGCTCAGCGCATAGCGCGCGAAGATGCGCTCCACTGGCTCGTCAATCTCGCGGCCGGCCCGCACGAAGCCCTTGCGCCAGTCCACCAGATGCCGGCGCATCCAGGTGCGGGAGAGTTCAAGGTCGCGCGCCCTGACGGCGTCGATGATGAAGCGGTGCGCCTGCGCCATGCGCCCGGCGCCCTCGGGCACCCTCCGGCAGATCATCTCCGTGGAGGGAAAGAACAGCAAGGCGGCGGGCTCGCGCGCCATCTCCAGCACGCGGTTGCCGCAGGCGCGGGCGAGGAGCGCGTGAAATTCCGAATCCAGCTCGGCCACGACGACGGGATTGTTCACCGCCGCCTCGAGGCGCTCCTGGTTATCTTCCAGCGCCGCCAGCATGTCCGCATCCGCATGGACGACCGCGCCTTCGACCGACCCCACTTCCAGCACCATGGCGGTGTCGAACAATTCGCGGAATGTCACGTCCTGCAGCACCAGCGCGCGGCTGATGCGGGTGGAGAGGCCGCCGGCCCGCGGCTCGCAGACGAACAGCTTGCGGCTCGCCTCCCGCCGCACGAGGCCGCCCTGCTCAAGCACGCGGATACCCTCGCGCACCGTGGAGCGGTTCACCCCGAACTGCCGCACCAGCGCCGCCTCTGTGCCGATCTCGTCCCCCGGCCGCAGCCGGCCGGACACGATCTCGGCCTCGATGGCCTCGGCGACCATCTCGTAGGCGGAAGGGACCTTGATGCGGTCGAACCGTTCCATCGCGGGCGGAAAATCCTCAAAAGGACGCTTTGTCGGACAAAAGGCTATTTGTAGCGAAATAGGTTGTCAACGGGGAGAATGGGAAATGCATTTTACGTCATAAACAACTGATAAAAAACACTTTTACTTGTCTTCGCAATTTCGCCCGACATCTTTTGCATCGCATCATTGCAGGCGCACACTGATGCGTTCCCCCGATCGCGCGGCGCGTCGTATCCACCCGTCCCGGACAGTCCCCGGCCCTATTCTTGCGTCGCTCGCCATCGCGCGATCCGAACGCGCGACGTGCCTTGGACGGGTCTGGTCATGCCATTGTTTTTCCAACGAGATTACGCACATCAAGGGCGCGCCCCCGGCGTGTCGCAAAGCAGACGACGCGCAGCGGTCCCCAGCTTCGGGATGGCCGCGCGATGACGGCCGACCCGCCCGAGCCGCTCCGTCGCTTTTGCTGGGACATCCAGTCCATGGTGGAACTGGCGGACGATCCGCGCGAGATCCTGATGATCGGCCGCGACCTCATGGCCCGGCTGGTGGCGCAGGACGACTGGCTGCCGGAGGTGTTCGCCCGGCTCGACGGCGCGCCGTTCCGGCAATACCAGCTCTATGCGGACCAGATGACCCGCTTCACGGTCATCGCCACCGTGCTCGCCCCCGGCGCCGCGCTGCCGGTGAGCGAGCAGATGGTATGGGAACTGGCCGGCGTGCTGCGCGGCGAGGTCGTGCGCCAGCGTCTCGCGCTGCCGGACGGCGCACCGCCGGTGGCACGGGCGGCTTCGAAATGCCTCGGTGCGGGCGCGGTGGATGCCTTCGCGCCCAAGGACGGGGACGGGCTCGCCATCGCCAACGGCTCGTCCACCGCTCCCGCTATCCTGATCGAGGTGCATGGCGCGGAGATCGGCGACCAGCCCCGCCGCACGGTCGGGCCGGACGGCACCGTGGGCAGCTTCACCACCGTCTACGCCAACCCGCCGGAGGCGCCGGCCTGGGACATCCTGACCATCCAGGCGCGCATTGTGGACTGACGGTTGCCGGCTGGCGGGCGGCGGTGCTCTAGTCGTTCCGCGCCCGCCGGCGCGGAGACCTGCGAGATGCTGCGCCGCGCCGTCCTTGTCCTCGCTCTCCTCCTCGCGCCGGCCCTCGCCCATGCCGAGGACCGTTCAGCGGCGGACCGCGCCGCGGAAGCCGCCATCCGCGCCCGCCTCGCCGCCTGGACCGAGGCGTTCAACCGGGGCGACGCCGCCGCCACCTGCGACCTGTTCGCCGACGATCTGAAATCGGATGTCCAGGGCGCGCCCGCAGGGGACAAGGCGGCCGTCTGCGCGCGCATCGCGAAGGCGCTGGCGAGGTCCGGCGGCAAGCTCGCCTATGTCTGCCAGATCCACGAAATCCTGGTGTCCGGCGACCTCGCCGTGGTGCGCCTCACCTGGGTGCTCACCGAGCGGCCGGGCGGCAATCCGCTTTCGCGCGACGAAGGCATGGACATCTTCCGCCGCGACGCCGACGGCCTCTGGCGCATCGCCCGGTTCATGGCATTCGCGGTGGAGAGCGAGAGCACGCCGGGCGGGAAATAGCCACCACCAAGCCCCGCCCATAAAAAAGCCCCGGAGCAGCCTTCGCCGCTCCGGGGCCTGCCTCAGCGCGTGAGGATCAGTTCTTGGACTTGTCCACGAGGGCCTTGGCCTTGATCCAGGGCATCATGGCGCGCAGCTTCTCGCCGACTTCCTCGATGGGGTGGGCGTTGACGCGGGCGCGGGTGGCCTTGAAGGAGGCCTGGTTGACCTTGTTCTCCAGCATCCAGTCGCGGGTGAACTTGCCGGACTGGATGTCGTTCAGCACGCGCTTCATCTCGGCCTTGGTCTCGGCGGTGATGATGCGGGGGCCGGTGACGTACTCGCCGTATTCGGCGGTGTTGGAGATCGAGTAGTTCATGTTGGCGATGCCGCCCTCATAGATGAGGTCGACGATCAGCTTCACCTCGTGGAGGCACTCGAAATAGGCCATCTCGGGGGCGTAGCCGGCTTCCACCAGCGTCTCGAAGCCGGCGCGGATCAGCTCCACGAGGCCGCCGCAGAGCACCACCTGCTCGCCGAAGAGGTCGGTCTCGCACTCTTCCTTGAAGGTGGTCTCGATGACGCCGGCGCGGCCGCCGCCGATGGCGGAGGCGTAGGAGAGGCCGAGGTCATGGGCGTTGCCCGAGGCGTCCTGGGCGATGGCGATGAGGGTCGGCACGCCGCCGCCGCGCTGATACTCGGACCGTACGGTGTGGCCGGGGCCCTTGGGGGCGACCATCAGCACGTCGAGGTCCTTGCGGGGCTCGATGAGGTTGAAGTGCACGTTGAGGCCGTGGGCGAACAGCAGCGCCGCGCCGTGCTTCATGTTGTCGGCGAGGCTCTCGCGATAGATGTCGCCCTGCAGCTCGTCGGGGGTGAGCATCATCACCACGTCGGCGATCTTGGCGGCTTCGGCGGGCGCCATCACCTTGAAGCCCTCGGCCTCGGCCTTCTTGGCGGAGGCGGAGCCGGGACGCAGGCCGATGATGACATCCTTCACGCCCGAGTCGCGCATGTTGAGCGCATGGGCATGGCCCTGGCTGCCATAACCGATGACGGCGACCTTCTTGCCCTTGATCAGGTTCAGGTCGGCGTCGCTGTCGTAATAAACGCGCATCGTGGTCTCCTTATGGGCGTTATCTCGAATTGGGGGATGGCCGCGGCTCCTTTGCACCGGATCGCGGCAAATGGAAACAGGCGTTTCGCCCGGCACCGCTGCCGGTGAACGCCTGTTTCCGATTGGTCACATTGTCAGGCCGCGGTCCTCACATGGCCCATTTCACATGGCCTCCGGGCCGCGGGAGATGGCCACCACGCCGGTGCGCGCCACCTCCACGAGGCCGAGCGGCTCCATGAGCCAGGCGAACTGGTCGATCTTGTCCGACTTGCCGGTGATCTCGAACACGAAGCTCTCGCGGGTCGCATCGATGACGCGGGCGCGGAAGGCCTCGGCGAGCCGCAGCGCCTCGCCACGGGCCTCGCCCACGCCGCGCACCTTCACCATGGCCAGCTCGCGCTCCAGCGCCGAGGCCTCCACGGTCAGGTCGCGCACCCGGTGCACGGGCACGAGGCGGTCGAGCTGGTTCTTGATCTGCTCGATCACCATGGGCGTGCCGGTGGTGACGATGGTGATGCGCGAGAGGTGCCCCTCATGGCTCACCTCGGACACCGTCAGGCTGTCGATGTTGTAGCCGCGGCCGGAGAACAGGCCGATGACGCGCGCCAGCACGCCCGGCTCGTTGTCGACCAGGACGGAGAGGGTATGGCGCTCGATGGGCTCGGAAGAGTTGGGCATGGGTGTCTCGGATGGAATGGCGTGAGGGCGCGGGGGAAGAGGCTCCCTCTCCCCTTGCGGGAGAGGGATGGGGTGAGGGGTATGGTTCAGCTTGGCCAGCGCCGGGCGTTTCGACCCGGCGGCCTCACCCCCTCACCCCCAGCCCCTCTCCCGCGAGGGGAGAGGGGAGGAAGCGAAAGGGCCCGCCTCACACCAGCATCTTGCCCTCGTCGGTGATGGCCTCGTCGAGGTCCACGGCCATGTCGCCGAGGATCATCTCGTTATGGGCGCGGCCCGAGGGGATCATGGGGAAGCAGTTTTCCTGCTGGTCCACGATGCAGTCGAAGATCACCGGCCGCTTGATGGCGATCATCTCCTCGATGGCGGCGTCCAGATCCGAAGGCTTGTCGCAGCGGATGCCCACGCCGCCATAGGCGTCGGCGAGCTTCACGAAGTCGGGCAGCGCCTCGGAATAGGAGTGGGAGTAGCGCGCGCCGTGCAGCAGCTCCTGCCACTGGCGCACCATGCCCATGTACTTGTTGTTCAGGATGAAGATCTTCACCGGCAGGTCGAACTGCACGGCGGTCGACATCTCCTGCATGTTCATGAGGATGGAGGCTTCGCCGGCGATGTCGATGCACAGGGCATCGGGATGCGCCTTCTGCGCGCCGATGGCGGCGGGCAGGCCGTAGCCCATGGTGCCGAGGCCGCCGGAGGTCATCCAGCGGTTCGGCTCCTCGAAGCGGAAGAACTGCGCCGCCCACATCTGGTGCTGGCCCACCTCGGTGGAGATGTAGACGTCCTTGTCCTTGGTGAGATTGTAGAGCCGCTCGATGGCGTATTGCGGCTTGATGATCTCGTCCGACTGCCGGTAGGCGAGGCAGTTGCGCCCCCGCCAGCGGTCGATCTGCGTCCACCACGCATCCAGCGCCGCCTTGTCGATGGACAGGTCGCGGGCCTTCCAGGCGGCGAGCATGTCAGCGAGCACGCGGGTGCAGTCGCCGATGATGGGCAGGTCGACCTTGACGTTCTTGTTGATGGACGAGGGGTCGATGTCGATGTGGATCTTCTTGGAGCCCGGCGCGAAGGCGTCGAGGCGGCCGGTGATGCGGTCGTCGAAGCGCGCGCCGATGCAGACCATCACGTCGCAGCCGTGCATGGCCATGTTGGCTTCATAGGTGCCGTGCATGCCCAGCATGCCCAGCCACTGGCGGTTGGCCGCCGGGAAGGCGCCGAGACCCATGAGGGTCGAGGTGACGGGCACGCCGGTGAGGCGCGCCAGCTCGCGCAGGATGCGGCTCGCCTCGGGACCGGAATTGATGACGCCGCCGCCGGTGTAGAAGATGGGACGCTTCGCCCCGGCCAGCATCTCCACCGCCGCCGCGATTTGCGGCGCCTCGGCGTCGAGCTTCGGCCGGTAGGTCTTGTGCTGGATGTTCTCGCGGCCGACATAGGTGCCGGTGGCGAACTGCACGTCCTTCGGAATGTCGACCACCACCGGGCCGGGCCGGCCGTTCTGGGCGACATAGAAGGCCTCATGCAGCACGCGCGCGAGGTCGTTCACGTCCCGCACGAGGTAATTGTGCTTGGTGCAGGGGCGGGTGATGCCGACCGTGTCGCATTCCTGGAAGGCGTCGTTGCCGATGAGGTGGGTGGCCACCTGCCCGGTGATGCAGACGATCGGGATGGAATCCATCAGCGCGTCGGTAAGGCCGGTGACGGCATTGGTGGCGCCGGGGCCGGAGGTGACGAGCACCACGCCGACCTTGCCGGAGGAGCGGGCATAGCCCTCGGCCGAATGCACCGCCGCCTGCTCGTGCCGCACCAGGATGTGCTCGATGTGGTTCTGGTGGAACAGCGCATCGTAGATCGGCAGCACGGCACCGCCGGGATAGCCGAAGATGTGCTCGACGCCCTGGTCGGCGAAGGCCTGGATCACCATCTCGGCGCCGGTCATCTGCTTGCTCATGGTGCAACTCCCTGCGGGAACCATCCGGTCCCGGCCGGCGCGCTTCGCCGGACTTTTATCCTTGTCTCCACCCGGCCTGCGGCCCGGCTCGATCCTGAAATTCCGCGCCGGCGCCCCGGCTCAGAAACGACGAAGGGGCCCGAAGGCCCCTCGTCACGCGCCACTTCATTCGCCACGGCCTCAGGCCGGACGGAAAGTGGCGCACCACCCTACGAGAAGAATAACGATCTTGCGCATGGCCGCGCTGTCCCTTTCAAAAGTTGCGCGAAATTACCCACGCGCAAGGGGTCCGTCAAGCGCAGATGCACTCCGTTAGGGAATGCGTGGTAGCTTTCCGCGCGTTCCGCCGTGATATTGCCCAAAGTTGGGGGTCTGTATATCAAACCTGCGGTCCGAGAGGATCCCGATGAGGAGGGGCTCTGCCTCATGAAGACGTTCACGCTCGCGATTTCGGCCACTCTGGTCGCGACTGCGCTGTCCGCCGGCGTCGCGCTCGCGGATTGCCAGACCGATGTCGCGTCGGTTCGCGGTGAACTGGAGGAGAAGGGCAAGGCCCTGCAGGCGGTGGTGAACAAGAAGGAGAAGGACCCGCAGGTGCTCTGCCCCGCGTTCCGCGCCTTCGCCGCCGCCGAGCAGAAATGGGTGAAGTTCCTCACCGACAACAAGGACTGGTGCCAGATCCCGCAGCAGGCCGTCGATCAGGCCGCCGCCTCCAACAAGAAGACCGTGGACATCCGCAACCGGGTCTGCGAGGCCGCAGCCAACGGCGCGTCCGGCGTGGGCGGGCCGAACAAGCCGCCGCCGCAGGGCTCCATGTCCAGCGCGCTCGGGATCACCACCGGCTACAGCATCGATGCGGGGAAGAACACTGGCGTCTTCGGCACCCTCAACGGCAACGCACTGAAGTGAGGTCGCCGGATTGAGTGCCCGCGAAGGGGCTGCCGCCCCGCCGATCGCCGATGCCCCGCGTGGTAACTGGGTGGAGCGCCTGGCCCCTGGCCCGGTGCGGCCATACCTGCGACTCGCGCGGATGGACCGTCCGATCGGGTCGTGGCTCCTGCTCCTGCCCTGCTGGTGGTCCACGGCGCTCGCCGCCATCGCCAATGACGACCCCTATCCCTCGCCCAAGCTGCTGGTGCTGTTCGCCATCGGCGCCGTCGCCATGCGCGGGGCGGGCTGCACCTGGAACGACATCCTCGACCGCAAGATAGACCGGCAGGTGGCGCGCACCCGCGGCCGCCCCGTCGCATCCGGACAGGTGAGCGTTCCCGCCGCCTTCGCGTTTCTGGTTTTTCAGGCCCTTGTCGGCCTCGCGGTGCTGCTCTCGCTGCCGCATTTCGCCATCGTCACCGGCATCGCCTCCCTCGGCGTGGTGGCCGTTTACCCGCTGATGAAGCGCGTGACCTCGGTGCCGCAGCTCATTCTCGGCATCGCCTTCTCCTGGGGCGCGCTGATGGGCTGGGCGAGCGTCATGCGCACCATCGCCGATCCCGCCCTGCTGCTGTTCGCCGGCTCGGTGCTGTGGGTGTTCGCCTACGACACCATTTATGCCCATCAGGACAAGGAGGACGACGCCATCGTCGGCGTGCGCTCCACCGCCCTCCTGTTCGGGCGCAGCACCGGCCTTGCCGTGTCGCTGTGCTATGCGCTGGTGGTGTTCCTGTTCGCCGCGGCGCTCATGTCGGTACCGGTGGGGCCGTTCGCCTATCTCGGGCTGATCGGCTTCGCCATTCACCTGTGGATGCAGGTGCGCCGGCTCGACATCGACGATCCCGAGCGCTGCCTCGCCGTCTTCAAGTCGAATCGCGATGCCGGCCTGATCCTGTTCGTGGGCCTCGCCCTCGACACCCTCCTGCCCAACACCATCCTCCCTCTCCTGCCGTAAGGACACCCTTCGGGGCGGTCCGATTGACGCGGTGCAGCATGAGATGGCTTGCCTCGCGGCGTCCGCGCCCCTATTTGGCAGGCAATGAGCACCGAACCGACGCGCGCCGGCGGCGGGGATCATCCCCGTTTCGCCATCGACGACGCCTTCGCCCGCCGTATGGTCCATACGGTGGCCGAGGCCGGCGAGATGGCGCGCGGCATGTTCGCGGCCGGCGTGAAGACCTGGACCAAGGGCAACAATTCCCCCGTCACCGAGGCCGACATGGCGGTGGACGCCTTCCTGCGTCAGCACCTGACGGCGCTTGATCCCGCCGCCGGCTGGCTGTCCGAGGAATCGGCCGATACGCCCGCGCGCCTCTCGGCCTCGAGATTGTGGGTGGTGGACCCCATCGACGGCACCCGCGCCTTCATGGCTGCCGGCAGCGACTGGGCGGTGTCCGTGGCGCTGGTGGAAGCGGGACGGCCGGTGGCCGCCGCCTTGTTCGCCCCGGCCACCGACGAAATGTTCACCGCCATTGCCGGCGCCGGTGCCTTCCACAACGGCCGCGCCCTCGCCGTCGCCTCCCGCGCGCGGCTGGAAGGAGCCCGGGTCGCCGGCCCGCCGGCCGATCTCGACCGCATCGCCCGCGCCGCCCCCATCGAGCGCCTGCCACGCATCCGCTCGCTGGCGCTGCGCCTCGCGCGGGTCGCCACCGGCGAAATCGACGTCGCCTTCGCCGGCGGCAATTCCAATGACTGGGATCTGGCCGCCGCCGACCTCGTCGTCACGGAGGCGCAGGGCCGCCTCACCGGCCACGACGGCATTGCGCTGCGCTACAATGCGCCCATTCCCAGCCACGCCCCCCTCGTCTGCGCCGGTGCGCCGCTGCACCAGGCCGCGCTCGAGGCGATGGGCGCACCCGTTTCTTTCAAAGCCGCATTGGATACGCCATGACTGAGACGAAGAAGCAGTTGCCCCACCTGGTTTTCGGCGGGGAGCTCACCGCAATCGACAGCGCCGAGTTCAAGGATCTGAGCAAGCTCGACATCGTCGGCATTTATCCCGACTATGCCAGCGCAACGGCGGCCTGGAAGGCCAAGGCGCAGCAGACGGTGGACAACGCCATGATGCGCTACTTCGTGGTACACCTCCACCGCCTCCTCGATCCGGAAACCGGCAAGGTTCAGGGCGGGTGAAGATCGGGTTCCTCGTCCCTCACCCGGTGCGGGACGCAACAACAGTGGGCAAACCATAAGATGTGGCGGCGACTGAGGACAAACCGCGCCTTCAAGGTGGCAGCGGGAACGACGTTTGCGTCCTATTTCAAGCTGGTGGCGCATACGACCGATTTCGTCGTCGAGCCCCCGGACGTCTTCGACACCATCGACGAGCACCTGCCGGTGATCGTCACCTTCTGGCACGGGCAGCATTTCCTCACCCCGTTCGCCATGAAGCCCCACCACAAGGCCAAGGTGCTGATCTCCCGCCATGCGGATGCGGAGATCAATGCCATCGCCGCCGAGAAGCTGGGCGTCGGAACCATTCGCGGCTCCGGCGCCACGTCCAAGCGCGACTTCCACCGCAAGGGCGCGGTCTCCGCCACCTACCAGATGCTGGACACCCTGGCGGAAGGCATCAATGTGGCGATGACCGCCGACGTGCCCAAGATCGCCCGCAAGGTGGGCATGGGCGTCGTTACCATTGCACGCTACTCGGGACGCCCTATCATCCCCGTCGCCATGGCGACCCATAATCGCATCACATTGAAGAGCTGGGACCGTGCCAGCCTGAACCTGCCGTTCGGGAAGGGTGCCGCCGTCGCCGGTGCGCCGATCTGGGTCGACCGCGACGTGGACGAGGCCGGCCTCCTCGCCGCCCGCGATCAGGTGCAGGCCAGCCTTGAGGACGTGACCCGCCGGGCCGAGGCGCTGGCCGCACGGACCTCTCGTCGATGAAGGCCTCGACATGAAGGGGCGCAAGCTGCCTCTCACCCTCCGGGCCTACCGGCGGGCGAGTTCCGTGGCGGCGCTGCTGGCGCCGGCCTGGCTCTCCTATCGCGTCCGCAAGGGCAAGGAAGACCCGGCGCGCCTCGCCGAGCGGCGCGGCTATGCCAGCACCGAGCGCCCCCCGGGCCCGCTGGTGTGGGTGCATGGCGCCAGCGTCGGCGAAGTCATTTCCGTCCTTCCGCTGATCGAGCGGCTCTCCCAGCGCGGCTTCCGCGTGCTGCTCACCTCCGGCACGCTCACCTCCAGCCGCGTGGCTGAGCGGCGGGCGCCCCCCGGCGTCATCCACCAGTTCGTGCCGCTGGACGCCCGCGCCTTCGTCGCCCGCTTCCTCGACCACTGGACCCCGGACCTCGTGCTGCTGGCCGAATCCGAACTGTGGCCGAACCTGCTCGCCGAGCTGGGCCGCCGTGGCACGCCCGTCGTGCTGGTCAATGGCCGGCTGTCCGAACGCTCCGCCACCCGCTGGAAAAAGCTTCCCAAGAGCGCGCGGGCGCTGCTCTCCCGCGTGGACCTGTGCCTCGCCCAGAGCGAGGAGGACGGCGCGCGCTTCCGGGCGCTGGGTACGCCGCGGGTGGAAGTCTGCGGCAACCTGAAATTCGACGTGCCGCCCCCCTCCGCCGACACGGCCGAACTCCAGCGGCTCGACAAGGCGCTCGGCAAGCGGCCGATCCTGCTCGCCGCCTCCACCCATGAGGGTGAGGAGGCGCTGATGATCGAGGCGCACGAGATCCTCACCTCCAAGATCCCGGAGCTGGTGACGGTGATCGCCCCGCGCCATCCCGAGCGCGGGCTGGATGTGGCGGCGCTCGCCCAGGCGGCGGACCTCGCCACCCGCCAGCGCAGCCTCGGCGAGCTGCCGGACCGGGAAACCGACATCTACATCGCCGACACCATCGGCGAGCTGGGCCTCTTCTATCGCATGGCGCCGGTGGTCTTCATGGGCGGCTCGCTGGTGGAGCATGGCGGGCAGAACCCGATCGAGCCGGCGAAGCTCGGCGCGGTGGTGCTGCACGGCCCCCATGTCTGGAACTTCGCCAACATCTACGAGCGGCTCGATGCCGACGAAGGCGCGGCGGAAGTCACCGATGCACTGGGCATCGCCCGCGCCGCCTATGCCCTCATCAAGGACCCGCAGCTGCACGGCGAGATGGCCGATGCGGCCCACGCTGCCGTGACCTCGCTGGGCGGCGCGCTGGACCGCACGCTGGTCGCCATCGAGCCCTATCTCGTCCACATCCGCCTGCAGGCCCGCTGATGCTGCGCGCGCCCGCCTTCTGGTGGCGCGACCGGCCGGGCCTTGCCGCCGCTATGCTCTCTCCGGTCGCCGCCGTCATCGGCGGCGTCGCGCTGCGCCGGCTCGGGGAGGCCGGCGGCATGGTGGACGTGCCGGTGATCTGCATCGGCAATCCCACGGTCGGCGGCGCGGGCAAGACCCCCACTGCCATCGCCCTCATCGAACGGCTCAAGGCGCGCGGCGCGCAGCCCTTCGCCCTGCTGCGCGGCCATGGCGGCAAGGCCAAGGCCCCCCTTCGGGTCGATCCAGCCTCCCACACCGCGGCGGATGTGGGGGACGAAGCCCTGCTGCTCGCCATTCATGCGCCCACCATCGTCGCCGGCGGGGACCGGCTGGGTGGCGCGCGGCTGGCGGTGAAGGCCGGCGCGAGCCATGTGGTGATGGACGACGGCTTCCAGAACCCCTCCCTCCACAAGGATTGCACGCTGCTGGTGATCGATGCCGGCGTCGGCGTGGGCAACGGCTGCGTCACCCCGTCCGGGCCGCTGCGCGCTCCGCTGGCCCCGCAGATCGAGAAGGCCGATGCGCTGCTGCTGATCGGCGACGGCGCGCCCGGCGAGACGGTGGCCGGGCTGGCCCGCGCGGCGGATCTGGCCGTGCTGCACGGGCACCTCGCGCCGGAGCCCTCGGCCGTCGCGGCGCTCAGGGGCAAGCCTCTCGTCGCCTTCGCCGGCATCGGACGGCCGGAGAAGTTCTTCGCCACGCTGGAGGCGGAAGGGCTCAATGTGGTCGCGCGCCACGCCTTCCCCGACCATCATCCCTACCGGACGGACGAGATCGCCCGCCTCGCGGCGGAGGCGCGGCGCCTCGGCGCGCGGCTGGTGACGACGCAGAAGGACTTCGTCCGGATCGGCTTCGCGTACACCGTCAGCGCGAAGATCGCGAACCTGCCCGTCAGCCTCGCGCTGGACGGGGGCGATCGGCTCGACGCCCTGATCAGCTGGGCCGAGGCCCGCGTCGCCGCCCGCAGGCTGTAAGGCCGGACCGGCTCAGTGTCGCCGGGCGAGCAGCGCGGTCGCCGCCACCATCAGCCAGCCGAGGATCATCAGGCTGCCGCCAAATGGCGCACTGCCGCCCAGGAGCTTGACGTCCATCAAGGCCCTTGCGGCCAGATCGCCCGAAAAGAGAAGCGTGCCGAGCGCGATGGCGCTCGCCCCCACCTTCAGCAGCACGCCCCCGCGCGTGAGCTGGAGGGCAAGAGCGACCAGCGCCGCCAGCGTCGCGGCGTTGAACAGCAGGAAGTGCGACGCGGTCTCAAGGTTGGTGCCCCCGCCCACATGGGCCGCAGCAGCCGCGGCCGCGACACCGGCCGCACCGAACAGGCCGGCAAGAAGGACGAGAAGACGGGTCCAGAGGTCCATCGGGTGTATCCTGTCGGGCGTTTGCCGGGGCGTTTCCTGGGGCGTTTTTTGCGGGCGCATCGCGGGCGGTTGTCTATACGCCCGGCGGGCGGATCGCGGGAGCCGCGCCGGCTGCGGCATCGCGCGCCGCCACGGCGGTGCGCACCCCGGGGACCAACCAAGGGCTATGAGCCCAAAGTCTTGACCGGCGGTGCCTTGTGAAGCGTCGAGGCGCTCAGCATAATCCGCCCCAACCAAGGCGGGTACCGCCGTGAATGATGGACAGCGGACGAAGCGGTCCGCGCGAGGGAGGCAGAAGAATGTCCGACAAGGTCTATGACGTTCCGTCCCAGTGGGCCCAGAAAGCCTATGTGGACGACGCGCACTACAAGTCCATGTATGCCGCCTCGGTCAACGACCCGAACGCCTTCTGGGGCGAGCACGGCAAAAGGATCGACTGGTTCACGCCCTACACGAAGGTGAAGAACACTTCGTATGACCCGGGCCACGTCTCCATCAAGTGGTTCGAAGACGGCGTGACAAACGTCGCCTACAATTGCGTGGACCGGCACCTCGAGACCCGCGGCGACCAGGTGGCCATCATCTGGGAGGGCGACAGCCCCAACGAGAGCCGCAAGATCACCTATCGTGAGCTGTCCTCCGAGGTGAACAAGCTCGCCAACGTGCTGCGCAACCGCGGCGTGGAGAAGGGCGACCGCGTCACCATCTATCTGCCGATGATCCCCGAGGCGGCGTTCGCCATGCTCGCCTGCGCGCGGCTCGGCGCCATTCACTCCATCGTGTTCGGCGGCTTCTCGCCGGACAGCCTCGGCGGGCGCATCGCCGATTGCGGCTCGAAGGTCGTCATCACCGCCGACGAGGGCCTGCGCGGCGGCCGCAAGGTGCCGCTGAAGGCCAATGTGGACGCGGCCGTGAACCAGATCGACGGCGGCGTGGACCACGTGATCGTGGTGCGCCGCACCGGCGGCAAGGTGGACATGACCCCCGGCCGCGACGTCTATTACGACGAAGCCGCCGCCATGGTGACGGACGAATGCCCGGCCGAGCCGATGAATGCGGAAGATCCGCTGTTCATCCTCTACACCTCCGGCTCCACCGGCAAGCCGAAGGGCGTGCTGCACACCACCGGCGGCTATCTCGTCTATGCGTCCATGACGCATCAGTACGTGTTCGACTATCACCCCGGCGACATCTACTGGTGCACCGCCGACGTGGGCTGGGTGACGGGCCATTCCTACATCGTCTATGGCCCGCTCGCGAACGGCGCCACCACGCTCATGTTCGAGGGCATCCCGAACTATCCGAGCGTGTCCCGCTTCTGGGACGTGATCGACAAGCATCAGGTGTCGATCTTCTACACCGCCCCCACCGCCATCCGCTCGCTGATGCAGGCGGGCGAGGAGCCGGTGAAGAAGACCTCCCGCGCCTCCCTGCGCCTGCTCGGCTCGGTGGGCGAGCCCATCAATCCCGAAGCCTGGGAGTGGTACTACCGCGTGGTCGGCGAGGAGCGCTGCCCCATCGTCGATACGTGGTGGCAGACCGAGACCGGCGGCATCCTCATCACCCCCCTGCCCGGCGCGACGAAGCTCAAGCCCGGCTCGGCCACCCGTCCCTTCTTCGGCGTGCAGCCGGAAGTGGTGGATGCGGCGGGCGGCGTGCTGGAAGGCGCCTGCGAGGGCAACCTCGTGATCGCCGACAGCTGGCCGGGCCAGATGCGCACGGTCTACGGCGACCATGAGCGCTTCGAGCAGACCTACTTCGCCACCTATCCCGGCAAGTACTTCACCGGCGACGGCTGCCGCCGCGACGCGGACGGCTTTTACTGGATCACCGGCCGCGTGGACGACGTCATCAACGTCTCCGGCCACCGCATGGGCACGGCGGAGGTGGAAAGCGCCCTCGTCGCCCATCCGAAGGTGTCCGAGGCCGCCGTGGTCGGCTTCCCGCACGACATCAAGGGCCAGGGCATCTATGCCTACGTCACCCTGATGGACGGCGAGGAGCCCACCGAGGAGCTGCGCAAGGAGCTGGTGGCCTGGGTGCGCCGGGAAATCGGCCCCATCGCCTCGCCCGACCTGATCCAGTTCGCGCCGGGCCTGCCCAAGACCCGCTCGGGCAAGATCATGCGCCGCATCCTGCGCAAGATCGCGGAAGACCAGTTCGACAGCCTCGGCGACACCTCGACGCTGGCCGATCCCGGCGTGGTGGAAGACCTCATCAGCAACCGCCAGAACAAGCGCGACGCGGCCTGAGGGCACGTCTCAGGCGCCCTTCATCGTCACCGTCATGGCCCGGCGCGTCCGGGCCATCCACCGGGCCGATGGAGCGGTGGGACCGACGAAGATCCAGCCCGGCCGCACCGTGGATCCCCGGACAAGCCGGGGGATGACGGCGGCGAAAGCGAAACCAGGACCAAGCCGGCGTCCCTCGGGGCGCCGGTTTTCTTTTGGCACCGGCGCACAAGAAAAAACCGGACGTTCGCGAGAACGCCCGGCGGGAGGAATGCGACGATCATGGAAGCGGCGAGGGGGGCTCGCCGCGCCGCTCAGTGCGAGCGGCTGACCACGGTGTATTCGCCGGCGGCGACCCGCTCGGCGACGCGCGCCATATATTCGGAGCTGGCGGCCTCGCCATAGGTGGCGACGAGGCTGCGCAGGGCGGTGAAGAGCGCGGCCTGCACCAGGCAGTCCTCGTCCAGCCCTTCGCGCACGGCCTCGACCCACGCATCGTTCAGATAGGTCAAGGCGGCGTGGCGGTCATCGGCGGCCATGTCCGAGATTTCGGGCAGGTCGATGACGGGGTTGGTCAAGGTGGACACGTTTGGCTGCCTCCACGCCGCAGAACCGAACGGCGCACCGGATATCTAGCACTTCACGCTGGGGGATTCAGGCGAGTTCTGACCAAAAGGTTAACACAGAAGGGGTCAATTCCCCCCATACCGCACCACGATTTCGTGAGTTAGCCGCCCGCCCTCGTCGAGCTGGCGATCCACCGCCATGCGCGCGGCGGGCGTGCAGCTGCGGTAGACCTCGGCATAGCTGGAATAGCCGCGGTTGAAGCTGGCGATGATCTTGGAGCGGCGGGCGTCCGAGGGCTGCTCGGTGTCGATGAGCGCCTGCATCTCGTTGCGCCAGCGCTGGGCTTCGGCGGTGACGCCGCACAGGGGCCGCAGGTAATGCAGGGCGCCGAGAATCTCAGCGAGGCGCATCAGGTCGCCGTCATAGGGCGGGGGCGCGCCTTCCGTCGGCCCGGCGGCGCGGGACGCGGCGGGGCCGGCGAGCATGAGGCCGGCAGTCAGGAGAAGGGCGAGCGCGCGCATCATCATGGTTCCGCCGCCACTCCTGCGGCGCGCGGCGCGCGCGGTCAAGGGGGCCAACCGGCGGTTCACATCTCGCCCATCAGGAGCGCGGCCTTGGCCACCACCTCGGCGAGCCCCTCGGTGGTGGTGAGGGCGGCGACCTCGTTGGGTCGGAACCAGCCGACCTCGGCGGCTTCCGCGCCGGGCTTCGGCTCCCCGCCGCGCCAGCGGGCGGCGTGGGCGAGGACCACGAAATGCGCCTTCAGCTCCCCCTCCCGGTTGCGCACGATGATATCGCGGGCGGCGGCGAGGCCGACGATCTCGGCCTCGACCCCCACCTCTTCCATCAACTCGCGCACGGCGGCCTCGGCCACCGTCTCGCCCGGCTCCACCCGTCCACCCGGCAGGCTCCACAGGCCGGCGCCGGGATTGGCGGCGCGGCGGGCGAGCAGCACGAGGGGGCCGCGGAACACGGCGGCGCTGGCGGCGAGCGTCGGGCGCACCTCGACCCGCGGGGGAACGGCCGTTTCGCTATCCAGGGTGTCGGACATGAAGGATCTCGGGCGAGGCGATGCAGCCGGAGCCGTGACGGGCGGCTTGTGAGGTTTCGGCCGGAGCTTACCTTTCCCCGATCCGAGGAGCACGCGATTCGTGACTGAGCCAGACGTCCCCGCCAAACCCGTTGCCAAACCCGTTGCAAAGACGACCTCCCGTCGTGCCGGCGCCGCGCCGCGCGCATGGCAGCGCATGCTCTCCGGCCGCCGGCTCGATCTGCTCGACCCCTCCCCCCTCGACGTGGAGATCGAGGACATCGCCCACGGTCTCGCCCGCGTGGCGCGCTGGAACGGCCAGACATCGGGCGCCAACATCTTCTCCGTCGCCCAGCACTCTTTGCTGGTGGAGAAGATTTCCCGCCGCACCCATCCGGACCTGGACGCCCGCTGGCGCCTGTGCGTGCTGCTGCACGACGCGCCGGAATACGTCATCGGCGACATGATCTCCCCCTTCAAGGCGGTGCTGGGGGGCGACTACAAGACCGTGGAGGCGCGCCTCCTCAATGCCATCTGCGTGCGCTTCTCTCTGCCGGTGGGCTGGCCCGATCAACTTTTGAAGATCGTCAAGGCGGCGGACCGTGCCTCGGCCTATTTCGAGGCGACGCGTCTGGCGGGATTTGCGGAAGAGGAGGCGAAAGCCTTCTTCGGCCACCCCGCCCGCCTCGACGCTGGGGTGGAAAAGGACTATCTCACCCCATGGGAGGCGGAAACGGCGAAAGCCCGTTTCCTCAAGAGATTCGAGGAGCTTGCGCCATGATCCATGTCTGCTCCCTCGCCAAGCTGCACGATACGGTCGCGACGACCGGCGCGCGGCATGTCATCACCCTCATCAATGGCGGCACGGTGCTGACCCGGCCGAGCAACGTCGACCCCACCAACCACCTCTTCCTCGGCATCAACGACATCGCCGAGGAGATCGAGGGGCTGGTGGCGCCGGGCGAGGCGCACATGCTCGAACTGTTCGAGTTCGTGCGCGCCTGGCCGCGCCAGACGCCGCTGGTGATCCATTGCTATGCCGGCATCTCCCGCTCCACGGCGGCGGCCTATGCCACGCTCTGCGCGCTGCTGCCCGACCGCGACGAGATGGAGCTGGCCCAGCGCCTGCGCCACGCCTCGCCAACGGCGACGCCGAACCCGCGCATCGTGTCGCTCGCCGATGCAGCGTTGCAGCGGGAGGGCCGGATGGTTGCCGCCATTCACTCGATCGGTCGCGGCGCCGACGCCTTCGAGGGCGAGCCTTTCTCCCTGCCGGTGGCCTGAGCGCAGCCGGAACCTCGACGGGACGGCGCGCGATCTCAGCTCTGCATCGCGCGGGCAGCATGGATGCCGGCTGCGCGCGCGCCCCACTCGCGAGCATGGCGGGCATGGGCTATGCTGCGCCGCAACTTATCCCCGACAGACTGAGCTGCGGGCCTCTGGGCGCCTCTTCGCCAGCCCGCGCCGTCTGCCCTGCCCCGGCCGCCCCGGCCAGAGACCGCCCATGCCCGCTTCCGCCCCGAGCCCGAACCAGCTGGGCTTCGCCCGCATCTTTGCCATGGCCGCCGCAGCCGGCGTCGCCGTGGCGAACATCTATTACAACCAGCCCATGCTGGCGGTGATGGAGGCCGACCTGCCCGGCCCGTTGACGCCGCTGGTGCCCACCGTGACGCAGCTCGGCTATGCCGCCGGCCTGTTCCTGCTGGTGCCTTTGGCTGATCAGCTGGAACGGCGGCGGCTCATCGTCCTGCATTTCGTCGCGGTGGCGGCCGCCGCCGCCTTGTCCGCCTTGGCCCAAGGGCCTGCGGCATTGCTGGCCGCCTCGCTGCTGCTCGGCCTCGGCTCCACGGTGGCGCAGCAGATCGTGCCGTTCGCCGCCCATCTCGCGCCACCGGAGAAGCGCGGGGCGACGGTAGGCACGGTGCTGTCCGGCATCCTCGCCGGCATCCTGCTCAGCCGCACGCTGGCCGGCTTCGTCGCCGCCCACGCGGGCTGGCGCGCCATGTTCTGGCTGGCGGTGCCCATGGCGCTCGCCGCCGCGGGCCTGATGGCCGCCATGCTCCCCCGCAGCAAGCCGGAGGGCGGGCTGAGCTATGCCAGCCTCATGGGCTCGCTCCTCGGATTGTGGAAAGAGTTCCCGGCGCTTCGGCGGGCGGCGATCACGCAGGCGCTGATCTTCGCCTCCTTCATCGCCTTCTGGACCATCCTCGCCTTCCGGCTGGAAGGGCCGCCGTTCGGCCTCGGCTCGGAGGCGGCCGGCCTGTTCGGCATCCTCGGGCTGGTGGGCGTGCTCGCCGCGCCGCTGTTCGGCCGCTTCACCGACCGGCGGGGGCCTGCCAGCGTGGTGGTGCTCGGCGCCGTGCTGGCGCTCGCCGCGTGGCTGTTCTTCTCGCTGTGGCCGCAACTGGCGGGTCTCGCTGTGGGCGTGGTGCTGATCGACCTCGGCATCCAGAGCGCGCTGGTGGGCAACCAGCACCGCATCTTCGCCCTGCGGCCGGCGGCGCGGGCGCGGCTCAACACCATCCTCGTGGGCACCATGTTCCTCGGCGGCGCCTTCGGCTCGGCCGTCGCCACGATGGCGTGGACATGGGGCGGATGGGCCGCCGTCTGTGCCACCGGGCTCATCCTGTGCGTGGGGGCGCTGGTCATCACGCTGGTCGCCGGGCGGGGCGCCTCGGCCAGGGCCTGAACGGCTCAGCCGGCCGCCAGCACGCCCACCAGCCCCGGCACCGGCACGCCCTTCTCCGAGCGGGTGGAGGCCCGCTCCAGCAGCACGACGGTAAGCCCCGCCTCCGCCGCCAGCGTGCGGACATAGTCCTCCCCATGGGCATAGCGCAGCGTCTCGCGCAGCAGCACGCCTTCGCCCTCGTGCGTCTCCAGCGTGAAGGCGAAGAGGCCGCCCGGCGCCAGCGCCGCCCGCGCGGCGTGGAAGATGGGGGCGAGGTCGCCCACATAGCAGAGCGCGTCGGCGGCGAGGACGAGATCGAGGCCGCCGGCCGGCATCGCCCCCAGCGCCGCGCCCATCTCGCCGGCTTCGAGGGCGGCATAGAGGCCGAGCGCGCGGGCCTTTTCCAGCATGGCGGGGGAGAGGTCCACCCCGTCGAGCCGCTCCACGAGCGGCGCGAAGAGCACGCCGGCGAGGCCGGTGCCGCAGCCGAGGTCCAGCGCCGCACCAAAGCGGACGTCGCGCCCCTGGGTGGCACAGGCGGCCCGCACCGCCTCCAGCAGCAGCTCCGGGCCGCGATAGGCGAGTTTCTCGCGCAGCGCCGTGTCGAAGCGGTCGGCATATTGGTCGAACAGGGTGCGCACATAGGCCGCCGACATCACGCCTTCCGCCGCCTCGCCCCCGAGCCGCGCCCGGCGCAGCCCCGCGCCCAGCCGGTCGGCAGGATCGAGCGCCAGCGCCCGGCCATAGGCCTCCCGCGCCGACTCAGCCTCCCCCTGCCCTTCCCGCGCCTCGCCCAGCAGGAACCAGGCGGCGGCGAAAGCGGGCGCCGCCTCCACCGTCTCGGCCAGGAGCTCGGCAGCGGCGGCGAAATCGGCTTCGGCCAAGAAGGCGCGCGCCCAGTCGAGCCGTCGGTCGAGGACGGGATCGCCTGAGGTGTCGAAGGCAGCAGCGGACAAGCTCGATCTCGCAGTTCGAGGGAACCTCGCGCAGGGGCGCAAGTCTCCCCATATAGTGGTGAACCCGCCCGATAAAGTGATGCGCCCGGAAGACCTCCTTTGCCCCTCGCCCAAGGGCCTCTACAGCCCCGCCGGCGATTTCTACGTGGACCCCACCCGCGCCGTGCCGCGGGCGGTGATCACGCACGGCCATTCCGACCATGCCCGCGCCGGCCATGCCCATGTGCTCGCCACCCGCGAGACGCTGGACATCATGGCCTTGCGTATGGGGCCAGGCTTCGCGGGGGCGACGCAGGCGCTGCCCTATGGCGAGGAGATCATCATCAACGGGGTGAAGGTGAGCCTCCATCCCGCCGGCCATGTGCTCGGCTCGGCGCAGGTGCGGCTGGAGAAGGACGGCCTCGTGATCGTCGTCTCCGGCGACTACAAGGACGCCGCCGACCCCACCTGCGCCCCGTTCGAGCCCATTCGCTGCCATGTCTTTGTCAGCGAGGCGACGTTCGGCCTGCCGGTGTTCCGCCATCCCCCGGCGGCGGGGGAGGTGGACAAGCTGCTCGCCTCGGTGCGCATCTTCCCCGAGCGCACCCACATCGTCGGCGCCTACTCCCTCGGCAAGGCGCAGCGGATGATGGCGCTGATCCGCCGCGCGGGGCACGACGCGCCCATCTACGTCCACGGCGCGCTCACCAACATCACCGACTATTATGAAAGCTGCGGCATGGATTTCGGCGAGATCCTGCCGGTGAAGGGCGCGCCGAAATCCGCCTTCGCCGGAGCCGTCGTCATCGCCCCGCCCTCCTCCATGACGGACCTGTGGGCGCGGCGCTTCGCCGATCCCATCACCTGCTTCGCCTCCGGCTGGATGCGCGTGCGCGCCCGCGCCCGCCAGCGGGGGGTGGAACTGCCGCTGGTGGTGTCGGACCACGCCGACTGGGACGGCCTCTGCGCCTCCATCCGCGCCACCGGCTGCGAGGAGTTGTGGGTAACCCACGGCGCCGAGGACGCCCTCGTCCACTGGGCCCACACCCGGCAATTGCGCGCCCGGCCGTTGCACATGGTGGGCTACGGCGAGGAGGACGAGGAGGCGGTGGTGCCGGCGCCGGAGGGGGAGGCCCCTGCCCCATGAACCGCTTCGCCGCGCTGCTGGATCGCATGTCCTACGAGGCCGGGCGCAATGCCAAGATCCGGCTCATGGCGGACTATTTCCGCTCGACGCCGGACCCGGAGCGCGGGCTGGCGCTGGCGGCGCTCACGGGGGCGCTGTCGTTCGCCAATGCCAAGCCGGGCGTGGTGCGCACGCTGATCGCCGAGCGGGCGGACCCGGTGCTGTTCGAGATGTCCTACGACTATGTGGGCGACCTCTCGGAGACCGTCGCCCTCATGTGGCCCCGGCCGGAGGGCGCGCGGCCGCACGCGCCGCTGCTGTCCGAGATCGTCCACGGCCTCTCCACCTTCTCCAAGGTGTCCCTGCCCCGGCATCTGGCCGACTGGCTGGACGGCCTCGACGAGACCGGCCGCTGGGCGCTGCTGAAGCTCATCACCGGGTCCATGCGGGTGGGCGCCTCGGCGCGCCTTGCCAAGACCGCCGTGGCGAGCTTGGGAGAGGTCACGCCCGACGAGGTGGAGCTGGTCTGGCCCGGCCTTGAGCCGCCCTATGAGGAGCTGTTCGCCTGGGTGGAAGGGCGTGGGGCACGGCCGGAGACCTCCAACCCCGCCCCGTTCCGTCCGGTGATGCTGGCCCACGCCATCGAGGAGACGGATTTCACCGCCCTCGACCCGGCCGATTTCCGCGCGGAATGGAAGTGGGACGGCATCCGCGTTCAGGCCGTGGCTGGCACCGGGCCGGACGGCGCGCGCGTGGCGCGGCTCTATTCCCGCACCGGGGAGGACATCTCCGACGCCTTTCCCGATATGGCGGAGGCCATCGCCTTCGACGGCGCCATGGACGGCGAATTGCTCATCGTCCGTGACGGCCGGGTGGAGCCGTTCAACGTGCTCCAGCAGCGGCTGAACCGCAAAACGGTGACGGTGAAGATGCTGGCGGAATTCCCCGCCCACATCCGCGCCTATGACCTGCTGGTGGACGGCACGGACGACCTGCGCGGAGAGCCCTTCGCCGCCCGCCGCGCGCGGCTGGAGGCGCTCGTGGCGCGCCTCCACACCCCGCGCATCGACCTCTCGCCAATGGTGCCCTTCTCGACCTGGGAGGCGCTGACTACCGCCCGCCGCGATCCCGCCTCCGCCGGCGCGGGGGCGGATGCCGGGGCGGTGGAAGGGGTGATGATCAAGCGGGCGGACAGCCTCTATCTGCCCGGCCGGCCGAAGGGGCCGTGGTGGAAGTGGAAGCGCGATCCCCACACGGTGGATGCGGTGCTCATGTATGCCCAGCGCGGGCACGGCAAGCGCTCGTCCTTCTATTCGGACTACACCTTCGGGGTGTGGACGCAGGGGGATGAGGGCGAGGATGTGCTGGTGCCGGTGGGCAAGGCCTATTTCGGCTTCACCGACGAGGAATTGAAGCAGATCGACGCCTTCGTGCGCCGCGCCACCATCAACCGCTTCGGCCCGGTGCGCGAGGTGGTCCACGAGAAGGACGAGGGGCTGGTGTTGGAAGTGGCCTTCGAGGGCCTCGCCCGCTCCACCCGTCACCGCTCCGGCATCGCCATGCGCTTCCCCCGCATCGCCCGCCTGAGATGGGACAAGCCGCCGGGCGAGGCGGACCGGCTGGAGACGCTGGAGGCGTTGCTGGGGTGAAGCGGGCGATGGATTGAATGGCGAGGTGGCGCGGCTCGAGGTGGCGTGCTGCCTGCCCCCACAACACCGTCATGCCCGGCCTTGTGCCGGGCATCTACGTCGGGCCGACAGCGCAACCTTTGCATGCGGCAAACGCATGCTCCCCGGACCAGCGACGGCGGAGCCGGAGCGCCGAGCCGGGGGCCAGCGCAAGAATCCCCGCGCAGCGGGTCAAAGCCCCAGAGCGGTGGGGTTCGGAAGCGCCTTCGGCAGTCCGTTGCGCTGGGCCCCGGCTCGCATTCCGCTACGCTGCATGCGTCCGGGGCGCGAGAGTGGCTCATGCGCCACCGGGCATGACGGCAGGAATGTGCAGCATCGTCAGGCTGCGATTACCCTACTGGCTCGCCCACACGATCCGCGCGATCCAGTCCACCTGATCGAGCGGGATCTGCCGGTCCTCGTGGGCGGGGTTGAGGGAGCGCAGCTCGATGTGGCGGGCGGTCTTGCGCACCAGTTCCTTGGCGAGCACCTCGCCCTCCTTGGTCTTCAGCACCACCCGGTCGCCGCGGCGCGGCTCGGAGGCGGGGGAGACCACCACGATGTCGCCGTCGCGATAGACCGGCTCCATGGAATCCCCCGCGATCTCCAGCGCATAGGCATGGGCGTCGTGCACGTCGGGAAAGACGATCTCGTCCCAGCCGGCGCCCGCCGGGAAGCCCGCATCGTCGAAGAAGCCGCCGGAGCCGGCCTGGGCGAAGCCGATCTGCGGAATGGCATTGAGCGGCCGCGTCGGGGGCGGCGACGCGTCCTCCGCGAAGCCCGCGCCGCCATGGGCGGCTGTCCGGTCGGAGCCGTCCAGCAAGGAGAAGAAGTGCTCCGGGCTGGTGCCGGTGGCGGCCAGCGCCTTGGCGATGCTCTCGGTGGAGGGCCAGCGCGGCCGGCCGTCGATGGTCACGCGCTTGGAGCGGTTGAAGGTGGTGGGGTCGAGCCCCGCCCGCCGGGCGAGGCCGGAGGTGGACAACCCGTGCTGCTCGGCGAGTTCATCGACGGCACGCCAGATCTTACCGTGGGTCAGCATGGGAAAGACGTTCCTTGCCTCGAGCTTCCTTGGCCTCGACAGCGAATCCGGATGCGGACCGGGGCCACCCGCGCGACACCACGCCCCCCGATGCGTGGAAGATATGAATTTGTTCCCCATTTGTACAGGACTTCAGTCCGCATGCAACCATAAGGCGAACACAGTTGCCCTTTCGTTCGTGCCGGCCTATGTGCGTCGCCGATCCATTGAGGAGCATCGCCCGTGACTGCCGCCCCCCTCATCTACAAGATCGCCCCCGCCGCCTTGTGGGCCGCCGCCGAGCAGGCGGGCGTGTTCACCGGGGCGCCGGTGGATGTGGCCGACGGCTACATCCATTTCTCCACCTCCGCGCAGGCGCGCGAGACGGCGGCGAAGCACTTCGCCGGGCAGGCCGACCTGAAGCTGGTGGCGGTGGAGGCGGCGGCGCTCGGCGCGGCGCTGAAATGGGAGCCCTCGCGCGGCGGCGCCCTTTTCCCCCATCTCTACGCGCCGCTGCCGCTCACCGCCGTGAGATGGGTGCGCGACCTGCCGCTCGGCGCGGACGGGGCGCACGTCTTCCCCGATCTGGACTGAAACTCAGCCGAAGGTCCGCCGCTCCAGCGCCGGCAGCCGCAGGGCCTGGAAGCCGCCGCGCGCGAGGAGGAAGGCGAGCATCGCCAGCCACAGGCCGTGATTGCCCAGCGGCCGCAGGGCGAGGAACACGCCGAGATAGACGCCCAGCGAGGCGAGCATCAGGTTGCGCATGTCACGCGACCACAGCGCGCCGATATAGACGCCGTCGAAGGCATAGGCCGTCACCCCCGCCACCGGCAGCAGCGCGGCGTAGAGCAGATAGATGCGCGCCTCGGCCCGCACCTCCGGGCTGGTGCTCATGGCGTCCACGATGGCCGGGCCGGTGATGAGGTAGACCGCCCCCGCCAGCACCGCGAAGGCAAATCCCCACACGATGGACAGCCGCACCCCGGCGGAGAAATCCGCCCGCCGTCGCGCACCCACGGCCGAGCCGCAGATCTGCTCGGCGGCGGTGGCGAAACCGTCGAGGAAATAGGCCGCCACCATCACCATGTTCTGGAGAATGGCGTTGGCGGCGAGGGTCACGTCGCCCGCCCGTGCGCCCTGCGCGGCGAAGAAGGAGAAGGCGAACATCAGCGCCGCGGTGCGGATCATGATGTCGCGGTTGAGCATGACGGTCTGGATGAGGCGCGCCTTGTCGAGCAGCACCGCCTTCGCCACCCCGAGCCGCCCGCCCAGCAGCACGGCGCACAGGACGAGCCCCGCCGCCGCTCCGATGATTTCGGCGACGAGAGTTCCCGCCGCCGAGCCGGCGACGCCCCAGCCGGCGCCAAGCACGAGCGCGGCCGAAAGCACCATGTTGAGGACATTGATTCCCAGCTGGAGCACCAGCGCCCGCCCGGTGCGGCCGAGGCCCACCAGCCAGCCCAGCACCACGTAATTGGCCAGGGTGAAGGGCGCGGCGAAGATGCGGATGGCGTAATAGTCGCGCACCGCCGCGTTCACCTCCTCGCTCGCGCCCGCCAGCGACAGGGCCGCGCTCTCGATGGGCGTGCGCAGGAGCACAATCAGGAGGCCGAGCGCGCCGGCGACCAGCAGGCCGCGCGCCAGCACCGCCCGTTCCTCCACCGCATCACGCCGCCCCACCGCCTGCGCGGCGAGGCCCACCGTGCCCATGCGCAGGAAGCCGAACACCCAGAACAGCATGTCGAAGATGATGGCGGCGAGCGCCACGCCACCGAGCAGCGACGCGCTGCCGAGCCGACCCACCACCGCCGCATCCACCACGCCCAGCATCGGCGTGGTGAGGTGCGCCAGCGTCATCGGCAGCGCGATGGCGAGCACGCGCCGGTGCGTTACGCCCCCCGAGACGGCGGCGAGGGACACGACCTCAGCGCCGGCCGAACACGCGCATGAGCAGCCAGAGCGGAATGACGATGACGGCGCCGAGCAGGAAGTAGCGCCACATGCGCTCCACCGCCTCGAAGCTGAAGCTGAACAGGTTGCGCAGCAGGCGCTGGAGGCTGGTGAAAATGTTCATCGGGTCGAGCCCGAGGGCGGCGAGGATCACGCCCACCACCACCGAGAGCAGCACGAGCCGCACCAGCACCCAAGCGGGCGACCCGCCGAAGAAGCGCGTGAGATCGTTGTTCTCGGACATGGGCGGGGCTCCTGTGACGGCCGTGGTTTAGCACGACCGTCGCGCAGGGGGGAGACGGAGCCTGCCTCAGCCCGCCCGCAGGAAGTCCGTGACCAGCGCGACGGTGGCGGCGGGGTTCTCCTCCATGATCCAGTGGCCGCTGCCGGGCACCACGTCGCCCGTCACGTCGGTGGCGGCGAAGCGCATCACCTCGGCCATGCCGAGGCCGAAGGAATGCTCGCCGCCCAGCGCCAGCACCGGCATGGCGAGCTTGCCCGCCGTGAGGAATTCCGCGTTGTCGACGGCGTCCTGGTCGAAGGCGGCGAACTGGGCGAAGCCCGCGTGCATGGCGCCGGGCTGGGCATAGAGCGCGGCGTAATGTTCCCGTGCGGCCTCCGAGAAGTGGCTGGGATCGGCGGAAAACTCGTTCCAGAAGCGGTCGAGATAGATGCGCTCGCGCCCGGCGACGAGGCGCTCCATGTCCGGCCCGCCGAAGCGGAAATGCCAGAGCAGCGGGTTCTTCAGGATCTCCTCCCACGGGCCCACGCCGGGCAGCGGCGCGTCGATGAGGGCAAACTTCGTGACCCGGTCACGATGGAGCGCGGCGAAGGCGAAGCCCACCATGTTGCCGATGTCGTGGGTGACGAGGGCCACGGTGTCGATTCCGAGCGCATCGAGCAGGCCGGCCATGTCGGCGCCCTGGGTCTTCTTGTCGTAGCCGCCGGGCGGCTTGGCCGAGAGGCCCATGCCGCGCAGGTCCGGCACCACCACGGTGTGGGTGGGCGCCAGCGCCTGGGCGAGCGCGCCCCACATGTCGCCGGTCTCGCCATAGCCGTGGATGAGCAGCACCGCCGGCCCCTGCCCGCCCGTGCGGACATGGAGGGTGGTGCCGTTGGTCTCGATCTCCGCGATGCGGAAATCGGCGGGAAAGGGAACGATCTGGCTCGCTTCGGGGGCAGCAGTCGAAGGCGTCTGGGGCATGGTTTCCTCCCCGCCGCTGGCCGGCGGATGCGCGAGATGCGCTAAGGGAAAGTATGGTCTGTTCCGATGACGACCAGTAGTGGTGCTGCGCGCAAACTTCGCTTGCGCGGCGAAGCTTGCCTCATCGTGATGGCGGGCGCAGAATGAACGGGCACAGCGGCCGCGCGCCCTGCCCCGACGGCGGCAAATTTGCCTCCCGCGCCCAAACCTGCTAACAGCCCCAGCTTCACACGGACGGCCATGCCGATCCCGCCGACCGGGCCGAGAGCCCGGAGGCCCCCGCCCGACAGCGCGATGCGCCCTCGGGCGTGCTTTGCGTTGGCTTGATGTGGCATCCCCTGGATGCTCCTCATCCGGCCCGCGCGGCGCGGGAGATCATCGCCGTCCGGTGTGAAGCTGCAACACCCGGGTGCCCATGTTCGATACCCTTTCCGACCGCCTCGGCGGCATACTCGACAAGCTGAAGCGGCGCGGCGCTCTCACCGAGGCCGACGTCGGCGAGGCCATGCGCGAGGTGCGCCGCGCGCTGATCGAGGCGGACGTGGCGCTGGACGTGGTGCGGTCCTTCACCGACCGGGTGCGCCAGCGCGCCGTGGGCGTGGAGGTCATCAAGTCCGTCACCCCCGGCCAGATGGTGGTGAAGATCGTCCACGACGAGCTCGTGGCGACTCTCGGCTCCGACGCCGACCCCATCGACCTGAACGCCCCCGCCCCGGTGCCGATCCTGATGGTCGGCCTGCAGGGCTCGGGCAAGACCACCTCCACCGCCAAGATCGCCAAGCGCCTCACCGAACGCGGCAAGCGCAAGGTGCTGATGGCCTCGCTCGACACCCGCCGCCCGGCGGCCATGGAGCAGTTGGCCACGCTGGGCAAGCAGGTGGAGGTCGCGACCCTTCCCATCGTCGCCGGCCAGTCGGCCGTGCAGATCGCCAAGCGCGCCATCGAGGCGGCCAAGCTCGGCGGCTACGACGTGGTGATGCTCGACACCGCCGGCCGCGTGACGCTGGACGAAGGCCTGATGGCCGAGGTGGCCGAGGTGAAGGCCGTCACCAAGCCGCATGAAGTGCTGCTGGTTGCCGACAGCCTCACCGGCCAGGACGCGGTGAACACCGCCAAGGCCTTCGACGGCCGCGTGGGCCTCACCGGCATCGTGCTGACCCGCGCCGACGGCGATGGTCGCGGTGGTGCGGCTCTTTCCATGCGCGCCGTCACCGGCAAGCCCATCAAGCTGCTCGGCACCGGCGAAAAGATGGACGCGCTGGAGGATTTCGATCCCCATCGCGTGGCCGGCCGCATCCTCGGCATGGGCGACGTGGTCGCCCTGGTGGAGCGGGCCGCCGAGAATATCGACATCGAGAAGGCGAAGATCACCGCCGAGCGCATGCGCAAGGGCACCTTCGACCTTGACGACCTGCGCGGCCAGCTGGAGCAGATGTCCAAGATGGGCGGCCTCGGCGGGCTCATGGGCCTCATGCCCGGCGTCGCCAAGGTGAAGAACCAGATCGCCGCCGCCAACCTCGACGACAAGGTGTTCAAGCGGCAGGTGGCCATCATCAATTCGATGACCCCCAAGGAGCGCCGCGCCCCCAAGCTGCTCGACGCCTCGCGCAAGCGCCGCATCGCCGCCGGCTCCGGCACCAAGGTGGAGGAGATCAACCGCCTCCTGAAGATGCATCGCCAGATGGCCGACGTGATGAAGGCCATGGGCGGCGCCGCCGGCAAGCGCGGCCCGCTCGCGGGTCTCGCCGGCATGATGGGCTTCGGCGGCGGCGGCCCCTCCCCCGAGATGCTGCAGGAAATGGCGGAAAAGATGGGCAAGGGCGGCCCCGGCGGAATGCCCGGCGCGCCCGGCGGCCTGCCGCCGAACTTCCCCGGCCTGCCCGGCGGTGGCCTGCCGTCCAAATTCCCCGGCGGCCTCCCCGGCCTGCCGAAGGGCTTTCCTGGAGTGGGAGGGCCCGGCAAGAAGAAGTAATTCCGCTCTCTCCCGTCATGGCCGGGCTTGTCCCGGCCATCCACGTCCAGCGGCCGGGCGCATTCCTGCGAGAAGCGTGACGGCGGGACGACGTGGATGCCCGGGACAAGCCCGGGCATGACGGCCTCAGACACTCACATCCACCAATCAAACGACCCAAAGGAAAAAGACCATGTCCCTCAAGATCCGTCTCGCCCGCGGCGGCGCCAAGAAGCGTCCCTACTACCGCATCGTCGTCGCCGACGCCCGCGCCCCGCGCGATGGCCGCTTCATCGAGAAGATCGGCACCTTCAACCCGCTGCTCGCCAAGGATTCCGAGACCCGCGTGGTGCTCGACACCGAGAAGGCGAAGGCCTGGCTCGAGAAGGGTGCCCAGCCCACCGACCGCGTGGCCCGCTTCCTCGACGCCGCCGGCCTGCTGAAGCGCGAAGCCAAGAACAACCCGAAGAAGGCCGAGCCCGGCCAGAAGGCCCAGGAGCGCGCCAAGGAGAAGGCCGACAAGGCCGCCGCGGCTGCCGGTGGCGAAGCCGCCGAGTGAGGCTTTCCTTTCGGGAAGATGAGGAATGGGGGCGCCTGGCGCCCCCTTTTCTTTTGGGGGTGCTTGCCCGTGGCCAGCAGCTTCGACACTCTTTCCACCCGTCATGGCCGGGCTTGTCCCGGCCATCCACGCGGGCAGGCCGGGAATTGGTCTGCGGACGGTGGTGCCGTCGGCCCGACGTGGTTGCCCGGGACAAGCCCGGGCATGACGATTGCTCGTATCCCGCCCTTCTCCTAAAGCGCCCCGGCACCTATCTAAGCCCCAGCCCCGAAAGCTCGGGCGCGGCGGCACCACCGTGACGCTGAGGGCGGTTCCCCCTGTCCGCCGGCCGGGCTAGACAAGGGCGACGCATATTCTGAATCCATTCTGCCCCCTTTGCTGCTTCTGGAGCGCCTGATGTCCGATCCCGTCACCGTCTCGTTCGCCCGGCTCACCGCCGCCGCCAAGGGCGTCCTCGTGGTGCTCACCGACGAAAGCCTCGCCTTCGGCACGCAGGCGCAGAAGCTGGTGAAGGGGGCCGACAAGGCGCTGACCCGCGCGTTCGACGCCGAGAAGTTCAAGGGCAAGGCCTGGAGCGCGCTGGACCTGCTCGCCCCCGCCGGCATCGAGGCGCCGCGCCTCATCATCATCTCGGTGGGCAAGGCGGCGGACCTGAAGCCCAAGGACTTCCTGAAGCTCGGCGGCCTCATCGCCGGCAAGCTCCCCGCCTCCGCCCGCGAGGCGAGCGTGGTGCTCGACCTGCCCGGCACCAAGATCTCCGCCGATTCCGCCGCCGAGGTGGCGCTGGGCATCTCGCTGCGCAGCTACAGCTTCGACCGCTACAAGACCAAGAAGAAGGACGATGCCGAGCCGACCGCCCGCGCCGTGACCCTCCTCGTTTCCGACGAGGCGGCTACCCGCCGCTCCTATGCCGCCCGGCAGGCGGTGGGCGACGGCGTGCTGTTCGCCCGCGACCTCGTGAACGAGCCCGCCAACGTGCTCGATCCGCCGGAATTCGCCCGCCGCGCCGAGGAGCATCTGTCCGGCGTGGGCGTCGAGATCGAGGTGCTGGACGATGCCGCCCTCGCGGAAGCCGGCCTCAAGGCGCTGCTCGGCGTCGGCCAGGGCTCCATCAAGGAAAGCCGCGTCGTGGTGATGCGCTGGAACGGCGGCCCCAAGGATGAGGCGCCCGTCGCCTTCATCGGCAAGGGCGTCACCTTCGACACCGGCGGCATCTCCATCAAGCCGGCCGCCGGCATGGAGGACATGAAGGGCGACATGGGCGGCGCCGCCTGCGTCACCGGCCTCATGTATGCTCTCGCCGCCCGCAAGGCGAAGGTGAATGCGGTGGGCCTCATCGGCCTCGTGGAGAACATGCCCGACGGCGCCGCCCAGCGCCCCGGCGATATCGTCACCTCGCTCTCCGGCCAGACCATCGAGATCATCAACACCGATGCCGAGGGCCGGCTCGTGCTGTGCGACGTGCTCTGGTACGCCAAGGAGCGCTTCAAGCCCAAGTTCATGATCGACCTCGCCACCCTCACGGGCGCGATCCTGGTGGCGCTGGGGTCGGAATATGCGGGCCTCTTCTCCAACGACGACGAGCTGTCCCAGCGCCTCACCCAGGCCGGTCAGGAGACCGGCGAGCGGGTGTGGCGCATGCCGCTCGGCCCGGAATACGACAAGCTGATCGATTCCAAGTTCGCCGACATGAAGAACACCGGCGGCCGCAACGCCGGCTCCATCACCGCCGCCCAGTTCCTGCACCGCTTCGTGGACAAGACCCCGTGGGCGCATCTCGACGTGGCCGGCACGGCCATGTCCTCCCCCGCGAGCGACATCAACAAGAGCTGGGGCTCGGGCTGGGGCGTGCGCCTGCTCGACCAGCTGGTGAAGGATCATTACGAGGGGTGAGGCTCGGCCTCTCTCATCACGTCGTCCTCCGGTCATGCCGGAGGACGACGGCCTGACGAGACAGGACGCTCGCGCCCCCGCGTGCTAGCCTTTCCGCAATGACCGAAATCCTCTTCTACCACCTTGAGCGCCGCCCTCTGGAGCAGGTGCTGCCGATGCTGCTGGAGAAGTCGCTGGAGCGCGGCTGGCGGTGCGTGGTGCAGTGCGGGTCGGCGGAGCGGCGGGACGCGCTCGATTCCCATCTGTGGACCTATAGCGAGGCCTCTTTCCTGCCCCACGGCACGGAGGCGCAGCCGCTGCCCGAGCGCCAGCCGGTGCTGATCGCCACCTCCGAGGCCAACACCAACGGCGCGCAGGTGCGTTTTCTGGTGGATGCGGTGCCGCTCGCCGATGCCTCGCCCTATGCGCGCGTCGTCCACCTCTTCGACGGGCGGGACGACGAGCAGGTGGCCAAGGCCCGCGAGCGCTGGCGCGAGGCCAAGGCGGAGGCCGGCAACGAACTCACCTACTGGCAGCAGGACGAGAACGGGCGCTGGGTACGCAAGGCGTGAGAATTACCCTGCGTTACCGCAGGGAGAATCACCCCGTCGTCCGTCATCGCCCGCCTTGTGCGGGCGATCCACGGTGAGGCCGGGTCCACACCTTCGAACACGGCTCAAGCGGCAAAAGGTGGATCGCCCGGACACGCCGGGCGATGACGGCGCTCACGAAGGGAGGCATTCCTCCCGCACGCATAAGGCTCTGCCTGCCCCTTAAGCCCGCGGACTGCGGCGGAACAGGCGGGTGAGCAGCGTCAGCGCCGGCAGGATCAGCCCCGGCACGGCGGCGAGCGAGGCGTAGGAGGCGACGTTGGCCTGGGTGGCGCGCAGGTCCGCGGCCACCGCATCCATGGCCGATTGGCTCACCTGATTGGCCAGCGCCAGCTCGCGCGAGGGCTTCAGCATGGCGCCGATGATGGCCACGATGAGCGCGAGGAAAAGCCCGCCTCCGCCCACCACCACGGCCGCCCAGATCGGCCCCATGGATTGCTCAAGCGCCAGGAACAGCGCGACGCCCAGCATCACCACGCCGAAGCTCGCCACCAGAGCGGCGAAGGCGAACAGGCCGGCGCGGGCCGCGATGTGGCGCAGGTGGATTTCGGCAATGATGGTGTTGGTGCGCAGCAGAATCTTCAGATTCCGCATCAGCTGGTCGAAATTCATCCCGCGTCCCTTCCTCTGCGCACAACCCTGACCGGCCGGAGCAGCGAGCCTGCCACCGCCCCCGCCAGAAACGACACGGCCATCCATGCCAGGGGGTTCATCCGCACGGCCCGCCGCGCCTTCGCGCCGCCCGCCGCCTCAGGTCCGCCCGGCGGATCGCTTGGCGGCCCCTTGGCCATGGCCGCCTTCAGCGCCACCCCTGCCAGCTCGCTCTTGAGCTCGACCAGCTCGGATTCCCGTTCGTCGCCCATACCGCCTCCCGGAACGTCTCCGGGCGCCTGAGAGGGAAGCACCGTGCGCCGCCCTGTCAAGCCGCCCTGCGCAAGGACAACTTCCGGATCGGTCGATTGATCCCCGCGCCCGGGCTTCAAGGCGACGGAAAGAGGCTCTAGCATCGCCCTCCCGCCCAAGGACGATCCCAAGAGAAGGCCTGCCCCCAATGAGCCCGACCCCCGCCGCGCCGCGCACCCTCGACTATTTCTTCTCCAGCGTGAGCCCCTGGACCTTCCTGGGCCACGGCCCGGTGATGGCGCTCGCCGCGCGCCATGGCGTCAATGTGCGCTTCCATCCGGTGGCCCTCGGCCCCGTCTTCGCCGAAACCGGCGGCCTGCCGCTCGCCAAGCGCGCCCCACCGCGCCAGCGCTACCGCATTCTCGAGCTTCAGCGCTGGCGCCAGAAGCGCGGCGTGGACCTCAACGTCCATCCCGCCCACTGGCCGTTCGACGGCACCCTGGCCGACCAGACCATCCTCGCCGCCATCGAGGCCGGGCACGCGCCCGGCGCGCTGATGGAGCGGATCTTCTCCGGCGTCTGGGTCCGGCAGGAAAATCTCGGCCTGCCCGAGGTCATCGCCGCCTGCGCCGATGCGGTGGGCCTGCCCGGCGCCGAACTGGTGGCGGCGGCGGGCGAGGAGAAGATCGCCGCGCTCTATCTGGAGAACCGCGCCAAGGCGCTCGCCGCCGACGTGTTCGGCGCGCCGTCTTATGTGCTGGACGGCGAGGTGTTCTGGGGCCAGGACCGCATCGACCTCGTGGACGACGCCCTCGCCTCCGGCCGCGCGCCCTACCGGCCGGACGTGGCCTGAAGCCCCCTGCCCCCTTCCGGCCCCGATCGGCGTGATTATCTAGCGGGAATGACGCGGCGGAACGGGCCGCGGACGTGACGGCGGGATTTGGAGGCGCGCATGGTCTTCCCGGCTCATCCGGCGCATTCGGCCGGTCTCGCGGCGGCCCTCGCCGCGAGCCTTCTGGCGGCGCCAGCCCTCGCGCAGGCGCAAGTTCCGCCCGCGCCGCCCGGCGACACCACGGCGCCGCGCTTCTCCTTCGCCCCGGTGGAGGGCGGCGCGCTGAAGCTCGACCGGGAGACCGGCCGCGTCTCCCTGTGCGCCAAGCGCGGCACCGGCTTCACCTGCGAGGCGGTGCCTGATACGCGCGATGCCTATGAGGCGGAGATCGCCCGCCTTCAGGGGGAGGTGGACACCCTGCGCCGCTCGGCCCAGCTTCCGCCGCTCCCGCCCCTGCCGCCGACGCCGGGGCCAAACGCCAGCCCCGACACCTCAGACATGGACCGCGCCCTCGACTATGCCGAGCGCTTCTACAAGCGCCTGCGCGGCCTCATCGACGAATTCCGCGCGCCCAACGGACAGGAGAAGCTCTGAGGGCGCGAAAGGCCGAGGGGTGGGGGCTTCGCCATTGGCCCCGCCCGTCATGCCCGGGCTTGTCCCGGGCATCCACGTCGAGCCGTTTCGCGCTCGCCTGAGTCGTAGTCCCGGCCGAGCCACGTGGATGGCCGGGACAAGCCCGGCCATGACGGCGGGAAAAACAGGGGGCTGGCCGCTGACGCCCCTTCCCTCAGAACTCCGCCAGATACCCGTCGATGCGCTTCAGCGCCTGGTCGGCGATGGTGCCGGGGAAGGCGATGAAGACGTGGCAGCCGCCGGGATAGACCTCCAGCTCCGTGCCATTCCCCGCCGCCGCCCACGCATTGGCCATGAAGAGGGTGTCGTCCACCAGAGGATCGCGGCCGCCGACGATGAACAGCGCCTTGGGCAGGCCCTTGAGGCGCGCCAGCAGCGGCGACACGTCCGGGTCGTCCGCCTTGCCTTCAAGCCGCAGGTAGTTGTCGACGAAGAACTGGATGTCCCGCGTGTTCAGCACCAGCGGCAGGTCGCCCCAGTTGCGGACGGAGGGGGTCAGGCGCAGGTCGTAGCAGCCGGCGGTGAGCACGGCGGCGGAGAAGGGCGTCAGGCCGTGGCGGTCACGCAGCCGCACGAGGGTCGCGACCACCAGCGTGGCGCCGCCCGATTCCCCGCCGATGGCGAAGCGCTCGGTGCCGAAGCGGGCCTTCGCCTCCTTCACCAGCCAGAGGGCGGCCGCCTCGCAATCGTCCGGGCCGGCGGGATAGGGCACTTCCGGGGCCAGCGCATAATCCACCGAGACCACCGCCAGCCCGCAATTGGCGGCGATGCGGTCCAGCAGCGCCTCGTTCTCGCGCGCCGAGCCCAGCGTCCAGCCGCCGCCGTGGATGTGGAAATAGACACCCCTGGGCGCGCCGTCGGGCCTGTAGATGCGCACCGGCACCGGGCCGCGCGGGCCCGGAATTGTCTCTGCCGTGGCGCGCGGGCTCTCCGGCGCCAGCGGAAACACGCCCTTGCCGGCAAGGCGGGCGGCGCGAATCTCGGGCAGCGGGGTGGCCCACCGGTCGGGGATGGCGGACAGGACCTTCACGATGGCATCGTTGACCATGCGCGTGTCGGGCGCGATGGCCGCATCGGCGAACACGGCGGGATCGAGAACCAGCTTCGACATGGAAGAACCCTGATCGTTGGGCGTCGCCGCCCGAAAAGGCGGCGCGGCAGGCCGTGAACTGGTACGTGGCGGGCGAACACCGCGCAAGAAGCGAACACCGCGCAAGCAGGAGGAGACATCACCATGGCGCGCACCAGCCGCACCCCGGCGCGACTGAGCGGGGCCGTGCGCCACGCCGAGGCGACGCTTCAGGTGGAGACGCCCGGCGAGGGCTTCACCGACATCACCCGCGAGGCCACCGCCTTCCTCACCGAGATCGCCGCCGGCGACGGCGTGCTCACCGTCTTCTGCCGCCACACCTCGGCCTCCCTCACCATCCAGGAAAATGCCGACCCGGACGTGCAGACCGATCTTCTCACCGCCCTGCGCACCCTCGCGCCGCGCAATTTCCGCTGGGTGCACGACACCGAGGGGCCGGACGACATGCCGGCCCATGTGCGCACCATGCTCAGCGACGCCAGCCTCTCCATCCCCGTGCGCGGCGGGCGGCCGGGGCTCGGGACGTGGCAGGGCATCTACCTCGTGGAGCACCGCGAGCGGCCCCACCGGCGCGAGGTGGTTTTGACTTTCACCGGAACGCTTGGTCAATTTCCCTGATCGGCTTGTCACCGCTTCGCCACGGATTGATGATCGCAGAATCGATTCGCGCTAACGTTGTGGCGACCGCGCGACAAGAAGCTGAAGCCTTGCGGGGGAGGAAGCATGGTGGAAGATGCCGGGAACGGACTGCGCCTCGTCATCGCCGACGACCATCCCCTGTTCCGCGGTGCCTTGCGGGAAGCGGTGCTCGGCCGCAGCGCCGATGCCAGGATCGAGGAGGTCGGCACCTTCGACGACCTGACGGCGCTCTTGGAGCGCGACCCCGAGTTCGACCTGATCCTGCTCGATCTCACCATGCCCGGCGCGCGGGGCTTTTCCGGCCTCATCTATCTGCGCGCCCAGTACATGGCGATCCCGGTGGTGGTGGTCTCCGGCAACGAGGAGCCGGCGGTGATCCGCCGCTGCCTCGATCTCGGCGCCTCCGGCTTCATCCCCAAGAGCATGAGCGTCGGCAACATGCGCGATGCGGTGGCGCAGGTGCTGAAGGGCGAGACCTTCCTGCCGCCCGACATCAACGTGACCACCAAGGCCGACGCCGAGACCGACGCCATCATCGCCCGCCTCTCCACCCTCACGCCCCAGCAGGTGCGGGTGCTGATGATGCTGGCCGAGGGCCGGCTCAACAAGCAGATCGCCTACGAGCTGTCGGTCTCCGAGGCGACGGTGAAGGCGCACGTCTCCGCCATCCTCCAGAAGCTGGGCGTGGAAAGCCGCACCCAGGCCGTGATCGCGGTGTCCAAGGTGGAACAGGGCCTGTGGAGCCATCCGCAGGCGTGAGCACGGACCGGCCCGTTCTGCCACGGTAGGAACCTCTTCACCGGTCACGCTCATAAAGCAGGGCGAGGACCGGGATGCCGCGCGCAGCATCCCGCAGCGGCACGCCACCGGCGTTCCGGGAATGGCGGAAGGATCGAGATGACCGAGCAAAGCCTCAGCCCGACCGGCTCCGAAGCCCCCCGGCGGCGCACCCTGAAGGAGGCCGTCGCGCTCTATACCCAGCGCGACGTGCTCTCCGTCAGCCTGCTCGGCTTCTCCTCCGGCCTGCCTTTGGCGCTCACCGGCGGCACGCTCTCGCTGTGGATGAAGGACGTGGGGGTGACGCTCACCGCCATCGGCCTGTTCAGCCTCGTGGGCCTGCCCTACACGCTGAAGTTCCTGTGGGCGCCGGTGCTGGACGCGGTGGACGTGCCGATCCTGTCCCGCCTGCTCGGCCGGCGGCGCGGCTGGCTTCTGGCCTGCCAGGTCGTTCTCATCGCCGCCATCGCGGCGCTCGCGCTCCAGGACCCCATCAGCGCCCCCTTCGGCGTCGCCGCCTGCGCGCTGGCCGTCGCCATCGCCTCGGCGACGCAGGACATCGCCGTGGATGCCTTCCGCGTGGAACGGCTGGAGAGCGCGAGCGAACAGGCCGCCGGCATGGCCGGATACGTCACCGGCTACCGTATCGCCATGCTGGCCACCGGCGCCGGCGTCATCGCGCTGGTCGCCTATCTGGAAACGGCGCTGGGCCTGCCGCGCGGCACCAGCTGGTTCTGGGGCTACATGATCGCCGCCGGATGCGTCGCCATCGGCCTCGTCGCCACCCTGTTCGCCCGCGAGCCCAGGGCACCCGTGCGCGCGCCGGATGAAGGCACCGGGCACCGGCTGGTCGCCACCACCGTGGGCGCGTTCGGCGAGTTTCTGCGCCGCAACCAGGCGGTGATGATCCTGCTGTTCGTGATGCTGTTCAAATTCTGCGATGCCTTCGCCGGCGTGCTCACCGGGCCGTTCGTGCTGGACATCGGCTTCAGCAAGGCCACCTACGTGGAGATCGTGAAGGTGGTGGGCTTCGGCGGCACCATTGCCGGCAGCTTCGTGGGCGCGTGGATCGCCCGCGAGCGTCCGCTGGTGACGTGCCTGTGGATCTCCGGCGTCCTCCAGATCACCTCCAACCTCGGCTTCACGCTCCAGGCCTATGTGGGCCCGAACGAGGCGGTGCTGACGGGCGTCATCCTCATCGAGAACTTCACCAGCGCCATCGGCACGGTGATCTTCGTGGCCTATCTCTCGGCCCTGTGCGGCGCGCGGGAGCACACCGCCACCCAGTACGCGCTGCTGACGGCGCTGACCGCGGTGGGACGCACCCTGCTCGGCTCCTCCAGCGGGGCCATCGCCGAGGCGTCGGGCTGGCCGCTGTTCTTCGTCCTCACCGCCGTCGCCGGCCTGCCGGGCCTCGCCGCCCTCGGATGGCTCCAGATGAAGGGGCACTTCGCCGAACTGGCGCGGGACAGGGCCTGACCGGCCCCCTCAGCGCCGGCCGAAGGCGGGCCGGCTGAAGAACAGCAGCACGAGGGCGAGCGGGATCATGATGTGATCCAGGATCTTGCCCGGCGGGGCGTGGGTGACATCCAGCGGGCGCATGTGGCCGAGCAGGTAGCGGCCCGCATATTCCACGACGATGAACACCAGCAGCAGCGGAATCAGCGCCCGATAGCGCGCCAGGGCGACCACATAGAGCAGCCCCATGATGAGCTGCGACAGGCCCCAGAGCGCGAACACGAAGATCACCGCCTGCCCTGCCTGGACCGGCGAGAAGGTGTCGAGCGGAATGTGCGCCACCGACTGCGCCCCGCCATCCGGCGCGAACATGTGGAACAGGCTGCGCCCGATGGTCATGGCGGTGATCGCCGCGAACACCGCCACCACCGCACGGTGGCCGGGGAAGTGGTTGTCGATGCGGTCCGGCAGGATCCAGTTCATGCGGCGCTCCGGGCAGAAACAGAGGCGGCACGCGAGACGAAGCCGCCGCCCGGACTTATGGCATCGCTTGGCGCCCGGACCCGATGGCGGAAAATGGCCCGAAGGGTGGGTCCGTCATTGTCTGTCTCGGGCCGGCTCCCACGGCCCTCTCGCCGTCATGCCCGGGCTTGTCCCGGCTATCCACGTCGGGCCGATCGAGCGGGGGTCCCAGAACTGTTCCCGGCCGACCCACGTGGATAGCCGGGACAAGCCCGGCCATGACGGCGGTTCAGGGGATAATAGCCAGGACAAACCCCGAACGACCGCTGCGACGAGCGGCTGCTACCGCCGCCGCCCCGCCTGCTGGGCCACCTGCAACACCACCCGCTCGCAGATGGCGGGGGCGAGCGGCGCGTTGCGGCGGGCGGCGAGGACCGCGTCGTCGACGGCGAGCAGCGCCTTCATGCAGCGGTCGGGGTCGAGGCCACGCAGGGCCTTTTCCAGCTTGGGCTTGCGCGAGAAATGCACCGGCGGGCGGGCGGAGCCCACCACGCTCTCGGGGCTCGATCCCCCCGCCACGGCCAGCGTCATGGGGTGCAGCGCGGTGAGCGCGCGCAGCAGGCCGCCCAGCACGGCATCCGGCCGCGTCGCCGCGCCGAAGGCCTTGGAGAGGGCCGCCAGCGCATCCCGCGTCTCGCCGGCCAGCGCCGAATCCACCACGTCGTCCAGCGCCAGCGCCGAGGCGTCGCCGACGATGAGGCGCACGTCCTCCAGCGTCACGCGCTCGGTGCCCATGCCATAGAGGATGAGCTTGGCGATCTCCCCGCGCGAGGCCAGTCGGTCGCCGCCGATGAGAGAGACGAGCAGCTCGCGCGCGTCGCGATCGATGGAGAGGCCGGCCTCCGCCATCATCTGATCCACGAGGCGGGCGAGGTCGCGCTCGCTGTCGGCGTAGCAGGCGATGGCGAGGGCGTTCTGGGCGTTCTCGCACAGGGTGCGGAGCGGCGCGCCCTTCTTCAGGTCGCCGGCCTCCACCACCACCAGCGCGTCGCAGGGGTTGGAGAGCACCGGCTGGATCGCCGGCACGATGTTCTTGGAGCCGGCGCGCACCCACACCACCCGCTCGCCGCCGAACAGGCCGATGGTGGAGGTCTCGTCGATCAGCCGGCGGGGATCGGAGGCGATCTCGTCGCCCTCCAGCCGCACCAGCGCGAAGGGATCGTGGGCATCGGGCACGGCGCGGCGCACCAGTCCCTCGGCGCGTTCGCGCACGAGGCCGGTGTCGGGGCCGTAGATGAGGATGACGCTCTTGGACCGGTCGCGCCGGGCGAGCGCCGCGTCGGCGTCGCCGGGCCGGACCGCGACCATCCGCTCAGCTCGCCGAACGGGCCGGCGGCGCGTTGCCGGTGCGGATGAACCACGCGGCAAGCTGCGCCTTGATCTGGTCCGCCACGGAACGGGCGGCCCGCTTCTCGGCGTCGATCTGGGCGCTGTAGTTGGCGAAGCGCTGGTCGCTGGTGTCGATGGTGGCGGAGCCGGTGGCGGCGCCTTCCACCTGGGTGATCTTCTTCTTGTCGTCCGCCTTGATGATGCGCCAGTTGGCGGTGACGCGGATGATCTGGTTCTCGGGCAGGCCAGAGGCCGAATTGATGAGCGCGGTGGAGACGGACGAATCCACCGTGATGATCATCTGCAGCGGGGCGCCCTTGGGATTCCCCTCGCCGCCGGTGAGGGCGAAGATCAGGTCGTTGCGCAGATCATTGCCGAGCCGCCCCTGGATCTGGACGATCTCCACATCCCGCATCTTGTCGAGCAGCGCCGGGCCGCCGGTGGTGGAATTCTCGGCATAGAGCGGCTGGAAGCAGCCCGCGAGCGCCCCGGAAAGGGCGCACACCAGCATCAGCCGCCCCAGAAGGGCGGCGGGGCGCATGCGGAAGGACGGATCAGGCGACGACATTCACGATCCTCTGCGGCACCACGATGATACGCTTCGGCGCGCGTCCGTCGAGTGCCCGCTGGACGCTTTCCAGCGCGAGCACGGCGGCCTCGACCTCGGCCGGGGTCGCCTCGCGCGGGACGACGATATCGTCGCGCTTCTTGCCATTGATCTGGATCGGAAGTGTGACCGTGTCGCGGCGCAGCAGATCGGCCTCGGTGGCCGGCCAGGAGGCCTCCGCCACCAGCGTGCTCTCCTGCGACCCGTGGCCGAGCGCGACCCAGCACTCCTCGGCGAGGTGCGGCGTCATGGGCGCCACCACGCCCGTCAGCATCTCGGCGGCTTCGCGCAGCGCGAAGGCAAGGTCTTCCGGCACCTCGGGCGCCGAGCGGGCGGCGGCGACGGCCGAGCCGAACACGTTGGCGAACTCGTGGACATGCGCCACGGCCACGTTGAAGCGCAGCCGCTCGATGTCCTCGGCGACCGTCGCAACGAGCCCATGAGCGGCGCGGCGCAGGCCCAGGGCCTGCTCGCCAAAGGTCGCGGGGCGCGCGGCGCCCGGCTTGGCACCCAGCTCCACCGCCTCGTTCACCAGACGCCACACGCGCTGCACGAAGCGCCAGGCGCCCTCGATGCCGCCCTGCGTCCACTCGCTGTCGCGCTCGGGCGGGGTGTCGGAGAGCATGAACCAGCGGGCGCAGTCCACGCCGTAGGTATCCGCCACCACCTCGGGCGCCACCACGTTGCGCTTGGACTTGGACATCTTCTCCGGCGGGGAGACGGTGACGGGCGTGCCGTCCGAGATCCGCACTGCCTTGCCGTTGCCGAGGAGCTTCACCTCCTCGGGGAAGAGCCACTTGCCCTCGGTATCCTTGTACGTCTCGTGGACGATCATGCCCTGGGTGAAGAGGCCGGCGAACGGCTCTTCCAGGTCCACCCGGCCGCAATGCTTCAGCGCGCGGGTGAAGAAGCGGGAATAGAGCAGGTGCAGGATCGCGTGCTCGATGCCGCCGATATACTGGTCCACCGGTAGCCAGTGGCTCACCGCCGCCTTGTCCAGCGGCTTCTCCACGTTGTCGGAGGCGTAGCGCAGGAAGTACCAGGACGAATCCACGAAGGTGTCCATGGTGTCCGTCTCGCGCCGGGCCGGCTTGCCGCACTTGGGGCACGGCACGTCGCGCCACGCCTTGGCGCGGTCCAGCGGGTTGCCGGGACGGTCGAACGTCACGTCATCCGGCAGTTCCACGGGCAGCTGGTCGCGGGGCACGCCCACCGGGCCGCAGTCGTCGCAATGGATGACCGGGATGGGGCAGCCCCAGTAGCGCTGGCGCGAGATGCCCCAGTCGCGCAGCCGGAAGTTCACCCGCCGCGTGCCCTGCGGCTCGCCCGCCACGCGGAAGCGCTCCAGCTGGCGGGCCACCGCCTCCTTGGCCTCGGGCACGCTCATGCCATCGAGGAAGGCGGAGTTGAACAGGGTGCCGTCGCCGTCATACGGCCCATCGGCCACCGAGAAGGTGGCGGGGTCGGCGCCCTCGGGCAGCACCACGGGGGTGATGGCGAGGTCGTATTTGGTGGCGAAATCGAAGTCGCGCTGGTCGTGGGCCGGGCAGCCGAAGATGGCGCCGGTGCCGTAGTCCATCAGCACGAAATTGGCGACGTAGACCGGCACGGTGCGCGTGGCGTCCAGCGGATGGACGACGCTGAGGCCGGTGGCGTAGCCCTTCTTCTCCTGCGTCTCGATCTCTTCCGCCGAGGTGCCGCCGCGCTTGCACTCGGCGATGAAGGCGGAGAGCTGCCCGTCCGTGCCGGCGAGGTGCTTGGCCAGCGGATGATCGGGGGAGAGCGCGAGGAAGGAGGCGCCGAACAGGGTGTCCGGGCGGGTGGTGTAGACCTTCACCGCCTTGGTGCCGGCGGGCAGCTTCTCCGCACCCGCCTTGGCGAACTCGAACAGCACTTCGAGCCCTTCCGAGCGGCCGATCCAGTTGCGCTGCATGAGGCGCACCTTGTCCGGCCAGCGGTCGAGCGTGTCGATGGCGTCGAGCAGTTCCTGGGCGAACTGGGTGATGCGCAGGAACCACTGCGACAGCTTGCGCCGCTCCACGATGGCGCCGGAGCGCCAGCCGCGGCCGTCGATGACCTGCTCGTTGGCGAGCACGGTGTTGTCCACCGGGTCCCAATTGACCTCGCTCTCCTTGCGATAGGCGAGGCCGTTGTCCAGGAAGTCGAGGAAGATGCGCTGCTGCTCCACGTAATAGGACGGGTCGCAGGTGGCGATCTCGCGGTTCCAGTCGAGCGACAGGCCGAGCAGCTGGAGCTGCTCGCGCATGGAGGCGATGTTCTCGTAGGTCCAGCTCTTGGGGTGGATGCCGCGCTCGATGGCGGCATTCTCCGCCGGCAGGCCGAAGGCGTCCCAGCCCATGGGATGGAGCACGTTGAAGCCCTGCATGCGCTTGTAGCGCGCGAGCACGTCGCCCATCACATAATTGCGGCCGTGGCCGATATGGATGCGCCCCGACGGATAGGGGAACATCTCCATGACGAAGAATTTCGGACGCGGGTCGTCGTTGCGCGTGCGGAAGATGCCGCGCTCGGCCCAGGTCTTCTGCCACTTCGGCTCGGCTTCGCGGGCGTTGTAGCGGTCTTGAGTGCGGTCTTGCGCGCGCTCGGCGGCGTTGTCCGGCATACGATCTTGGGTCATGGGTCCGTCAGGCGTCGAAACGGCCGGGACTAGGACAGAAACAAACCCTGCGGTCAACCGTCCCGCACCGCCGAAGGTGCCCCGGACCAGCGACGGCGCAGCCGGAGCCCCCCGTTCCCCGGACAAGCGACACCGAAGGTGGAGCGCTGAGCCGGGGTCCAGCGCAAGACTCCCGCGCAGCGGGGCCGTCCCTCCCCTCTCCCCTTGCGGGAGAGGGGTCGGGGGGTGAGGGGGGCGGCCTCGTCATGCGTCGCGATGCCGGTTCTCGCGGCACCACACCCCTCACCCCACCCCTCTCCCGCAAGGGGAGAGGGGGCACGGCCAGCACCTTCCGTCGATGCTGCATGCGTCCGGGGCACGAAGGCGGTGCAAGTGCCCCCGCCCATTTCACTGAAGGACGACGGCGGCCGGTTTGGCCTTGCCACATGCCGGCCCATCGTCCATCAAACCGTGGGGACATCAATCTGGAGGGTGGCGATGACGGCGCCGGGTCGCGGGATGAGAGTCGCTTCGGGAATTGCCGCAACACTCCTCCTGACCACCCTATCAGCCGCGCCTGCGCTTGCGGCGGACGGGGTTCCCGCCCTCAACGGCGCGAAGCTTCCGCTGCTCTGGGGCATCCCCTTCGCCGGCATGCTGCTGTCGATCGCCCTGTTCCCGCTGCTCGCGAACCACTTCTGGCACCACCATTACGGCAAGGTGGCGCTGTTCTGGGGGCTGGCCTTCGCGGTGCCCTTCTCGCTCACCTACGGCCCGTCGGCGACGGCGCACGAGGTGGTGCACACGGCACTCTTGGAATACATCCCCTTCATCATCCTGCTGTTCGCCTTGTTCACCGTGTCCGGCGGCATCCTCGTCACCGGCAATCTCAAGGGAACGCCGCTGGTCAACACGGTGATCCTGGCCTTCGGCACGGTGATCGCCAGCCTCATCGGCACCACCGGCGCCTCCATGGTGCTCATCCGCCCGCTGCTGCGCGCCAATGACGACCGCCGGCACAATGTGCACACGGTGGTGTTCTTCATCTTCCTGGTGTCGAACATCGGCGGCTCGCTGACGCCGCTGGGCGACCCGCCCCTGTTCCTCGGCTTCCTGAAGGGCGTGAACTTCTTCTGGACCACCACCCACCTGCTGCACGACACGGCGGTGATCGCGGCCATCCTGCTCGTCGCCTATTACCTGCTGGACCGCTTCTTCTACGCCCGCGAGGACGAGGTGATCCGCAATCCGCCGGACCCCACCCCGGCGACCGACAGCCTCGGCCTGCGCGGGGCGCAGAACCTGCCGCTGCTCGGCGGCATCATCGGCGCCATCCTCATCTCGGCGCTGTGGAAGCCGGGCATCAATTTCGACGTCTACGGCACCCATCTGGAGCTGCAATGGGTGGTGCGCGACGTGCTGCTCGTGGTGTTCGCGCTGATCTCGCTGGCCATCACCCCGGCGCTGGTGCGCGAGCGCAACGGCTTCGACTGGGAGCCCATCCTGGAAGTGGCGAAGCTGTTCGCCGCCATCTTCCTCACCATCATCCCCGTCATCGCCATCCTGAAGGCCGGCGCCAGCGGCGCCCTCGCCCCGCTGGTCAACCTCGTCACCACGCCGGACGGCCAGCCGGTGAACGTCTGGTACTTCTGGCTGACGGGCGCCCTCTCCGCCTTCCTCGACAATGCCCCGACCTACCTCGTGTTCTTCAACCTCGCCGGCGGCGATCCCCACCAGCTCATGGGGCCGCTCGCGGTGACGCTGGAGGCGATCTCGGCCGGCGCGGTGTTCATGGGCGCGCTGACCTATATCGGCAACGCGCCCAACTTCATGGTGCTCTCCATCGCCCGTCATCGCGGCGTGAAGATGCCGAGCTTCTTCGGCTACATGGCCTGGTCGTTCAGCTTCCTGCTGCCGCCCTTCGCGCTGATCACCTGGCTGTATTTCGTCTGAGGGGGCGGGCATGACGGTGGCATACGCACCACCCTCGCGCCCCGGACGCATGCAGCGTGAGCGGAATGCGAGCCGGGGCCCAGCGCAAGGGACCGCCGTAGGCGCTTCCGGGCCTTACGATCCTCGGGCTTTGCCCCGCTGCGCGGGGAGTCTTGCGCTGGCCCCCGGCTCGGCGCTCCGGCTTTTGCCGTCGCTGGTCCGGGGAACAGGCCGCCGGCGTCGCCGGCGCCCGTCGGGCCCCCTACTCCCCCGCCAGCCGAAGCGGTGCACCCTGCGCCGCTTCCGCCCACCTGAGCCGCGCCTCGGCCTCGGCCATGTAGCCGCGGGTGAGCGGCACCGCCTCCTGGCGGCGCGCCAGCTGGATCTGGAACACGTTCAGGCCCTGATGGCGGAAGCCCATCTCGCTGGCGGCGAGGTAGAATTCCCACATGCGGCAGAAGCGCTCGTCGGTGAGCCGCGCCGCCTCCTCCCGGCGGGCGAGGAAGCGCTGGCGCCACGCCTTCAGCGTCTCGGCATAATGCAGGCGCAGCAGCTCGATGTCGGTGACGACGAGCCCGCTCTTCTCGATCTGCGGCGTCACCTCCGACAGCGCCGGAATGTAGCCGCCGGGGAAAATGTATTTGGCGATGAACGGGTTGGTGACGCCGGGCGGGTCGGAGCGGCCGATGGCGTGCAGCAGCATCACCCCGTCGTCCTTCAAGAGGCTCCGCGCCTTGCGAAAGAAGGCGCCGTAGTGGTCCACGCCCACATGCTCGAACATGCCCACCGAGACGATGCGGTCGAACGGGCCCTCCACGTCCCGATAGTCCTGCAAGGAGAATGAGACATGCCCCGCCAGGCCCCGCTCGTCGGCGCGGGCAGTGGCGAGCGCCAGCTGCTCCTGCGAGAGGGTGACGCCGGAGACCTCAGCCCCCGCCATCTCGGCGAGATAGAGGGCGAGCCCGCCCCAGCCGGAGCCGATGTCCAGCACCTTCAGCCCCGGCCGGTCCAGCACCAGCTTCGCCGCGATGTGGCGCTTCTTGGCGAGCTGGGCATCGTCGAGGCTCTGCCCCTCATGCTCGAAATAGGCGCAGCTGTACTGCCGGTCGTGATCGAGGAAGAGGGAATAGAGCCGGCCGTCGATGTCGTAATGGTGCGCCACGTTGCGCCGCGACCGCTCGGGCGGGTTGAACTGGGCGATGCGCCGCCCGAGCCGCCGCAGCACATGGAACGCCTTGGCCGGCACGCTGGGATTGAAGGATGCGGGCTGGGACATGAGCAGCGCGAGGAGGTCGGCGATGCTGCCTTCCTCCATCACCAGCGTGCCGTCCATATAGGCTTCGCCGAGCTTCAGCTCGGGATCAAGCACGATGCCCCGCTCGGCCTCGGCGGTGGTGAAGCGCACGGCGAGCGGCTCGGGGATCGGTCCGGCGCGGGGGGAGCCTTTCACGGTGAAGGTGCGGCCCGAGGCCGTCGTCACCTTCAGCGCGCCATCGACGACGACACGACGCAGAAGTGTCTCCAGCAACCGTTCCATCGGCCGCCTCCGGTTTCGTCCGCTCGATCCTTTCCCGCTTCCCGGCACCGGATGGTTCGGGCCACCCCCTGCGCCCCGAAATTCCCGGCCTGAAGCGCCGCAACCTCGAAATGAAAACACCAACCGTGCCGCACCGCAATACGGCACGCGACGATTTGACCCGCGGGGGGCGTGCGGGCCGGATGAGCCCGCCTCAGGGCGTCGGCCCGGTGCAGGCTTCCGAGCGTGTGGCGAGGGCGGTCCACACCTGCTCCACGGCGGTGCGGTTGTTGCAGCGGTCGGCGGTGGGCTCCAATTGCTCGTGCAGGTTCATCTGCACGGGCTTGGAGAGCCACCAGCTCATGGAGACCTGCCGGATCTTCTCCGGCGTCGCCGTGCCCACCGGGCAATGGCCGGCGCTGTCCTCGGGCCAGACCTTGATCTGCACGAGGTTCACCGCGCAGCGCCCGCCGAAGCGGCCATCGAGCCAGGCGGCGGCATGGGCCACGGCGAGCCGGCCGCGCCCGCTGCGCACCGCGCCGATGGCATCGACGGGGCCGACGACCTCAGGCAGAAAGCTCTGCTCCGCCGCGTCCGGCACCACCACGCCGCGGGCGGTGCGCTCCTCGGTGAGCACGCTCTGGGGATCGTTGGAGACGACGAGGACGAAGGGCGCGAGGGCCGGCTCCACGTCCACCATGGCCTGCGCCAGCTCCAGCGCGCTCTCGGCGCCGAAATTCTCGAAATAGCCGCCGTCCACGATGCGATCCACCACGTCCGTGTCCACCTGATAGATGGAGCCGGGGGGCGAGATCACCGGGAAGCGGGCCGAGTTGGTGGCCGCCGTGGAGAGCCGCACGTCGAGGTCCGAGCGCACGAGGCTGTGGAAGTCGATGGCGTGGGTGAAGATGGGGCATTCGGCCGTGGGGCCGCCGCTCGGGCAGCGGCTGGAGGCCGCGTAGGTCGGCAGGATGTCGGTGGTGATGATGCGCTGGCCGGTCTCCACCGACGTGCCGTTGAGCACGAGATAGGGCACCCAGTGCTCGGGATCGCGCGGGGCGCCGAGGAAGGGCTCGGAGAGGCGGCGCGCGGCGCCGGGGCCGGCATTGGCGCCCGCCGCCGCCACATGGCGGGCGAAGCTCGCCTCCCAGGCCTCCTCCAGCAGCGCGGCGCGATCGCGCAGGAAGAGCTGCACCTGATCGTGGAAGGCGAGGCCGAAGAAGGTGGCGGTGAGGAAGTCGTCCGCCGTCATGCTCTCCAGGCAGTCGCGCCAGCCGTGGATGGCGCCGCCGAACCAGTGGGCCGGCGCTTCGGTGGGGCACGGCGGCGCAGTCCCGGTGCGGGCGGACAAGGCGGCGGCCACCACCGCCGCGCCGTAGGAGCCGCCCGAGACGCCGGAGAGGGCGAAGAGGTGGGTGGCGACGTTCTTCCCCTGGCGTTCCTGGCCGTCGAGCACGCTCTGGATGGCCGCCGAGAAGCGCCCGTCGTCCCGCGCCGCGCGGCTCACCTTCGAGCCATCGGCGCGGGTGAAGCCGAAGGCCTGCTTCTGCCGGTCGTAGTCGAGGAAATGGCCGATCACGCTGGCGGTGAAGAAGCCCGCCCGGCTCGCCCCGCCCGCGGCGGCCACGATGATCGGGCGCGGACAGGATGAGGGCTGCTCCGCGCAGCCATTGGCCCGCATCCACAGATGGACGGCCTGGACGAGGCTGGTGCGGCGATAGGCCGGCTCGTCGGCGGTCACGGTGCGCACCGCGTGATTGTCGCCGAACACGTAGACGCCGACGGCCCCGGCGATGAACAGGCCGGTCAGGATCGGCACATGGAAGCGCCGCCCCACCGAGGACAGATAGGCGAGGATCGGCACCCAGCCGCCGAAGATGAGCGGCACGGCAAAGGCGAGCGGCAGGCGCGCGGCGAGCCAGTGCGGGCTCGCCACCAGCACCGCCACCACCAGCAAGGCGTAGAAGAGGAGCGCGAGGCGGCCGGAGGCGTGGAGTTGGCCCGCCGCATCGTCCCGCCTCGGCGCGATCGCCAGCAGGCCGAACACCGGCTTCAGCCACCGCCCGAGCACGCGGTCCAGCGCGGCGAGGGCTCTCACCCGCGTCAGCCGTCCGCGCAGCACGCAATAGAGATAGAAGAGCGGCACCGCCGCGAGCATGGCCCAGACGAGCAGCACCAACTGGTGGTGGGCGGCGGCGATGGCGGGGCGGTCGGCCAGCGTCGGCAGATTGCCGATGGCCGCATTGGCGCCCATGGCGAAGGCGAGGAAGGGCGCAAGGCCGATGAGGCGGGGCACCTCGCGCACCATCGCCGCCATCAGCCGGTCACGCCCGACGATGCCGCGGTGACCGGCCGAGGCATCGCGCCGGGCGACCAGCACCGCGAGGCCGTTGTCCGTCTCCACCAGCAGGCGCGCGGCGTAGTGCACCGGCATGGCCCATAGCAGGAAGACGGCGGCGACGAGGGAGAAAATGGCGCGGGAGAGGCCGGCCGCGGCGCCCACCGGGGCGCCGGCCATGGCCACGTCGAGGGTCACGTCCTGCGCCTGCGTCACCCCCGCCATCAGCGCGAGGCCGAGGAGGACGCTCAGCAGCGGAACCCGGACCACCCACAGCACGAGAGTGAGATCGAGGATGCGGCGCCAGAAATGCGAAACAATGCCCCTGGGCTTCTGCCGCAGGGGGACGTTTGCCGGCCGAGAGCCCGCACGCACACGCTCTATCCTCATGCGTGCCTCCCATCCCCCGCACGCATCTCTAGGATAGAAGTGTTCCGATCCCGCTTACAACTTACGCCCGGTTGAAGGTAGCAGGCGGACGTCGGGATGCGGGATCGAAGGGCCTCAGATCATCGCCATGCCGCCGTTGACGTGCAGCGTCTGGCCGGTGACGTAGGCGGCTTCATTGGACGCGAGATAGACGCAGGCGGCGGCGATGTCCTCGGGCGTGCCGAGCTTGGCGGCGGGCACGGCCTTGAGGATGCCCTCGCGCTGCTTCTCGTTGAGCGCGTCGGTCATGGGGGTGGCGATGAAGCCGGGGGCGATGCAGTTCACCGTCACCCCGCGCGAGGCGACTTCCTGCGCCAGCGACTTGGACATGCCGATCATGCCGGCCTTGGCGGCGGCATAATTGCCCTGCCCCGCATTGCCGGTGACGCCGACGATGGAGGTGATGGAGATGATGCGGCCGGAGCGGCGGCGCATCATGGTGCGCACGGCGGCGCGCGACAGGCGGAAGGCGGCGGTGAGGTTCACCGCGATCACCTGGTCCCACGCCTCGTCGGACAGGCGCATGAAGATGTTGTCGCGGGTGATGCCGGCATTGTTGACGAGAATGTCCACATGCCCGCCCAGCGCCTCCTCGGCGGCGGGGATGAGCTTCTCCACCTCTTCGGTGTTGCCGAGGTTGCACGGCAGCACGAACACGCGCTCGCCGCCCATCTCGGCGGCGATGGCGTCGAGCGCCTCGCGGCGGGTGCCGGAGACGGCGACGGTGGCGCCCTGGGCGTGCAGCGCCTTGGCGATGGCGCCGCCGATGCCGCCGGTGGCGCCGGTCACGAGCGCGGTCTTGCCGGTCAAATCGAACATGTCAGCCCCCAGTTTCTTTCGGGTGTCGCGGCTTTTGCGCCGCCGGTTGTATCGGCTTGGTCGGGTGGTGTCCCGACACAAGGGCGCCCTCGCCCGGATTTTTCCGGGGAGGGCGCCCGTCGGTGAGAAGATGTCAGGCGGCGGAAGCGGCCGCGTTGCGGGCGGCGATGAAGGCGGCCACGTCGTCGGGCGTGCCCACGGCGCTCGCCGCGATCTGCTTGTCGATGCGCTTCACGAGGCCGCAGAGCACCTTGCCGGCACCCACCTCGACCACGCGGTTCACGCCCGCGCCGGCCATGTAGATCACGCTTTCGCGCCAGCGCACGGTGCCCGTCACCTGCTCCACCAGCAGGCGGACGATCTCGGCCGGATCGGTGACGGGGGAGGCGCGCACGTTGGCCACCAGCGGCACGCGGGGCGTCATCACGGTGGAGCCGGAGAGGGCCACTTCCATGGCCTCGGCGGCCGGGCCCATGAGGCGGCAATGGAAGGGGGCGGACACCGGCAGCAGCACCGCCTTCAGCGCGCCGCGCTCCTTGGCGATGAGGATGGCGCGTTCCACGGCGGCCTTGGTGCCGGAGACCACCACCTGCCCGGGGGCGTTGTCGTTGGCCGCCTCGCACACGTCGTCGCCGGCGGCTTCCGCCGCCACCGCGACGGCCTGGTCGTAGTCGAGGCCGAGCAAAGCGGCCATGGCGCCCTCGCCCACCGGCACCGCATCCTGCATGGCGCGGCCGCGGATGCGCAGGAGCCGCGCCGCCTCGGTGACGGTGAGGGCGCCGGCGGCGGCCAGCGCCGAATATTCGCCCAGCGAATGGCCGGCGACGAAGGCCGCCTCGCGGGCAAGATCAAGCCCCGCTTCCGATTCGAGAACCCGCAGCGCGGCAATGGATACCGCCATCAGCGCCGGCTGGGCGTTGGCGGTGAGGGTCAGTTCGTCGGAAGGGCCTTCCCACATCACCCGCGTCAGGCTGTCGCCGAGGGCGGCATCCACTTCCTCGAACACGGCCTTGGCGGCCGGAAAATTGTCGGCGAGGGCCTTGCCCATGCCCACGGCCTGGCTGCCCTGACCGGGAAAAATGAAGGCAGTCTGGGGTGTTGTGCGCGACCCTTCGGTCATGGGCGGCCTCCGGCTGGAAATTGGCGAGCGGAGAGACACCGGGATTGTGGGCGAGTCAAGGCAAGGGGGTGGCAAGAGCCGCGTCAGGGCGATTCTCGAATCGCGTGTCAAGCCAACCTTACGATAAGGAAACTGGGGGTTGGCCACGCCCGCTTCACAATTTATCCATAACGAGCGATGGACATTGGGCGCAGCTCTGCACGTCCGCATCAGAAAGTGGTTCCGCCGTGAAGCCTGAAGTGAAGGCCATCCGGGGATTTCCGGCGCTTCTTGCCGCCGCTCTCCTCTCCGCCACCGTCATCGTCCCCGCCTGCGCGCAGACTCTGACGCCGTCCGGAACCGCGCCTTCCGCGCCGCCCACGTCGACCTTCACCGCGCCGCACCCCGCGCTGATGACCGGGCCCGTGCCCTCCTCCATGATGGAGCCGCCGCCGCCGAACCTGCCCTCGAGCACCGGCATGGCGGCGCCCGCGGCCGAGGCGACGGGCACCAACCCGCACAATCTCATCGCCTATTCCTCGGCGACGGTCGATGGCCCCTACATCGCCATGACCTTCGACGACGGCCCCAACCCCGAGACCACGCCGCGCCTTTTGAAGATGCTGGAGCAGCGCGGCATCAAGGCCACCTTCTTCGTGCTCGGCAGCCGCGCCGTCGCCTCGCCCAACATCATCAAGCAGATGATCGCGCAGGGGCACGAGGTGGCGAACCATTCCTGGGATCACCCCCAGCTGCCCAAGATCCCCGTGGCCGCCGCCGACAAGCAGATCGGCGACACCAACGCCGCCATCGAGCAGATCACCGGCCTCAAGATCCACAATCTGCGCCCGCCCTACGGCGCCATGACCCCGGCGCTGCGGGCGCATCTGCGCGAGAAGTTCGGCTCCACCTTCATCTACTGGTCCGTGGACCCGCTGGACTGGAAGGACCGCAACGCGCAGGTCATCCACGACCGCATCCTGAAGAACGTGCATCCGGGCGCGATCATCCTCTCCCATGACATCCACCCCACCACGGTGGACGCCATGCCGAAGACGCTCGATGACCTCATCGCCAAGGGCTACAAGTTCGTCACCGTCTCCCAGCTCATCGCCATGAACAAGGCGATGCCGGAGCCCAAGGTCGCCTCCCTGAACCCGGCGCCGAAGAAGAAGCCGAAGCCCCAGGGCGCGGCCGCCGCCGCCAACACCACCGGCTCCACCGGCACGAAGCCGGCGACGACCGCGACGGCCAAGCCCGCGAGCGCCAAGCCGACCGCCGCGCCGCGGCCGCCTGCCAGCGTCGGGCTGTATTGAGGGCAGTTCGCTTTCCGCCCCGGCTCAGGCGCTCCGGCGCTGCCAGGCGCGGGGGGAGAGGCCGGTCCAGCCGCGGAACGCCCGGGTGAAATGGGCCGGCTCCGAATAGCCGAGGTCCAACGCGACCGCGGCGATGGAAACTCGGCGCTGCCGCAACAGGCTCTCCGCCTCGGCCCTGAGGACCGACCGGGTGACCTGCTCGAACGTGATGCCGCGAAGCACAAGCCGGCGCTGCAGCGTGCGCGCCGACATGCCGAGCCGCCGCGCCACCGGCGCCAGCGCCGGCCGCCCCGCCAGAAGCTCCAGCCGGATCAGGTGCTCCACCAGCCCCACCAGATCGTCGGGGATGGTCTCCCGCCCCGCGGGCTCCACCCGCTGCGGCCTGGGTGCGGGGTTTTCCGCAAGGAGATGCGCCTCGGGAAAGCTCACAAGGGCGCGGGCGCTGCGGCCAAGATCCGTGCGCAGCACATCCTCGACCGCCGTCCGGCCAGGGAGGGGCGGCCCGGCCACCGCCGCCCGCAGTGGGGTGAAGCGCGGGCCGATGAACCGGCGCAGCAGATCGAGCATGTAGCCGAGGGCGAGGCATTCGTTGAACTGGCGCCCTTCGTCGGAGCGGTCGGTGACGCCATAGGTCCAGTGGGCGATCCCGTCTTCGGCCCAGAGTTCGATTCGCGTCGAGGATTGCAGCAGGGTGCCCATCATGCCGTTGGCGCGGGCGATGGCCACGTCGAGCCGGTCGGCGCCGAGAACGTGGTCGGCGAGGGCGCCGAGGCCGGGGATGCCGGCTTCCACCGACAGCCGCGCCCCCAGCGCCGGATCGCCGATCTCCCGCGCCGCGCAGGCGATGAGGCGCAACTGGTCGCGCAGGAGGATCAGCCGCTCGGGATGGTCCACCAGCCGCAGCGGGAGTTCGGCGGCGCGGAACACCCTCGCGGGTGAGCCGCCCGCGCGCTCCACCACCTCTGCGACCCGCCCCATGGAGCGGGCCTTGGTGAGGCCCCATCCGGTCATCCGCGTCTCGTCCTGTCGCGAAATGGCAAGAACCGCCGCCGGCCCCGCGCCATCCTCGCGGCTGACGGGCGGCACAACCGCCCGCGCACCTTCAGGGATGGAACGCAACATGAGCAAATCTTCTGAAATCGAGGCGCCGGAAGCGGTTCAGGCTGCCCTTCGCACAGCCGTTGGTGCGGTGCAGGCGGAGGTACGGGCGGGCGCAGTGCTCCACCTGCCGGCCCATGACGCCCAATGGATGGCGACTGGAATATCCGTCACGCGGGGCGAGACGGTCACACTCCTGTCTTCGGGCATCGCCTGGCTCTCCCGCGCTTTCGACCTGTTCGTCACCGGCGGTCTGTCGCTCTGGTACCGCATCGGCGACGGCCCCATCGGCAAGGTGGGAGGCGACACCTTCAGCTTCACCGCCGAGCGGGACGGGCCGCTCGAGCTGATCTGCCACCTGGCGGGGCAGTGGATCGACGAAAGCGGGCGCTTCGATCCCGCCTCGACCCTGGAGGACGGTGGCCTTTGCGTCGCGGCTCTGGTCTGGCGCGGCGACCGGGACGCGGGCCTTGCCGCCTTCGCGGCGGTCGATTCCACTGGCCTTGCGGCCCGCGAGGTCGCGCGGATCGCGGCCTTTCGCCCGCTGCCGCCGGGCTGGGCGCCCCTGTGGCGGGTGGGCGCCACCTCCATCTTCTGCGAGGCGGTGGACACGGACGCGCCCCCGCGCATCGCCTGCCGCTGCGTCGAGGATGCCGGCATCATCAAATATCCGCTCAGCCTGGAGCTGACCGACGACCTTGCCATCGCCTGGGACTGGCGCATCCAGCGCCTGCCCTCCACGGTCGCCGAGGACATCGCGCCGACCCACGACTATCTCTCCCTCGCGGTGGAGTTCGACACCGGGCAGGACCTGACCTATTTCTGGAGCTCCTCCCTGCCGGTGGGCACCACCTTCCGCTGCCCGCTGCCCTGGTGGGACCAGGTGGAGACCCATATGGCCGTGCGCTCCGGCGCCGAGGGCCTCGGCCAGTGGCTCGGCGAGCGGCAGCCGCTGCTGTCCGACTACCGGCGCTGCGTGGGCGGCGCCGATCCGGCGCGGGTGGTGGGTGTGTGGATCATCGCCCTGAGCGCCTTCCAGCGCGGCACGGGCCTCGCCGATTTCGCCCGCATCCGCCTGGAAGGCGCGGGTGGGCAAACCTGGATCGGGCCGTAGGAGAGAGAGCCTGGGCGGCCCCCTCCCGCCTTGCCTTTCCGCCGAAACCTGCTATACGCCCCGCTTCCGTCGCACCCGGCCGGGGGCTGAACGGACGGTCTTCTTTTGCCGCGGCCCATCCCACGGGTTTGGCCAAGGCGTCGGAAGACAGGGCGAAAGTCCGTCGTCCCGTGTCCCCGCCTTCCGAGCTTCGCGCCTTTCCGAAAGGCAAGAAGGGCTTGGCGCCGGTGGACGGAAGAGTGAAACCGAAAGGCAGTGAACACATGCCGCTCTACGAGCACGTGTTCCTCGCGCGCCAGGACGTCACGGCGCAGCAGGTCGAGGAACTCACCACCCGGTTCAAGGGTGTCATCGAGGCGAATGGCGGCTCGGTCGGTAAGACCGAGTATTGGGGCGTGAAGTCCCTCACCTATCGCATCAACAAGAACCGCAAGGCCCACTTCACCCTCCTCAACATCGACGCCCCCGCGGCGGCGGTGCAGGAGCTGGAGCGCCAGCAGCGCATCGACGAGGACGTCCTGCGCATCCTCACCCTGCGCGTCGAGGAGCACGAGGAGGGTCCCTCCGCCATGCTCCAGAAGCGTGACCGGGACGACCGTGGCGAGCGCGGAGAGCGTGGCGACCGCGGTGATCGTGGCGACCGCTTCGGCGGCCGTGAGGATCGGCCGCGCCGTCCGCGTCCGACCGATGAAGTGCAGGCCGAGGAGGGCAACTGATGGCTTTCGCATCGTCCGGTGGTGCCGGCGCCGGCGGCGGTCAGCGCCGTCCCTTCTTCCGCCGTCGCAAGACCTGCCCCTTCTCCGGCCCGAACGCGCCGAAGATCGACTACAAGGATGTGCGTCTCCTGCAGCGCTACATCTCCGAGCGCGGCAAGATCGTGCCCTCGCGCATCACGGCGGTCTCCGCCAAGAAGCAGCGCGAGCTCTCCGCCGCCATCAAGCGCGCGCGGTTCCTCGGCCTGCTGCCCTTCGTGATCCGCTGATCGCGTGATCCGCTGAACCGGTTCGCCCTCCTCCGGGAGGGCGAACTTTTTTGAAAGACGCGCTTCGGGGAATGACCCCCGGAACGTCTGCTGGGGCGGCGATGCCGCCTCTAACCGCATCCGCGGGACAGCTTGTCGAGATGGTGTACCTTCTTCTCACAGGCGTGGCTGCCGGCCTCGCATCTGCCCTTCTTGCCGCCGGAGCCGCGGCGGGATCGGCGCTGGCCGTGCCCCTGTTCTATCTCTCGCCTTTGCCGGTGATGATCGCCGGCATCGCCTTCTCGCCGCTCTCGGCGCTGGTGGCGGTTCTCGTGGGCGGGGCGGGGATCGGCCTCGCCTTCGGCGGCAGCCTCGTCCTCACCTACGCGGTCAGCATCGGCGGACCGGCCTTCGCCTTGTCCTATGCGGCCATGCTCGCACGGCCCGATCCGGCCGGCCGCGACGGGCTGGTGTGGTTCCCGGTGGGTGGGCTGGTGCTGCTCTCCGCCGCCGTCTCGACCCTCGCCGTCATCATCGCCTTGTTCGCCGTCGCCGGTGACTACGAGAGCTATCGCCGCACGGTGGTGGCCATGTTCGTGGTGATGTACGAGGCGTTCGTCTCGGGTCAGATGCTGCCCGACAAGCCACAGGCCGATGTCAAGGTCCTGGGCGCTGCCTTCGCGCACATGTTGCCTGCCATGGTGGCGGTGGCGGCCATGGTCTCGCAGCTCGTCTGCCTCTATCTCGCGGCCCGCGCCGCGCTGATCTCCGGCCGCCTCAGGCGTCCGTGGCCGACTTTGTCGGCCTTCCGCCTGCCGCCCGTCACCTCGCTGGTGCTGGCGGTGGCGATCGCCTTGTCCATGGCCGGGGCGATGCTGGGGCTGTCCGCCTCCGCCGCGGCCGCGACGCTGGTGTGCGCCTACGCGCTGGCGGGCTTCGCCGTGGTCCATGCGGTGACCATCGGCCACTCGGCCCGCTTCCTCATCCTCGCCGGGCTGTGGCTCACCGCCGCCGCGCTCAGCTGGCCGATCCTCGCCATGGCGCTGCTCGGCTTCGCCGACGCCATGTTCGACTTCCGCTCGCGCATGGGCTCCGGGCAAAGCCCGCCCGCCGCGAACGACCGCTGAAAAACACCGTAAATCCAACGATCAGAGACAGGAGAACCAAAATGGACGTCATTCTTCTCGAGCGCGTCGCCAAGCTCGGCCAGATGGGCGAAGTGGTGAAGGTGAAGGACGGCTTCGGCCGCAACTACCTGCTGCCGAACGGCAAGGCCCTGCGCGCCACCAAGGCGAACAAGGAGCGGTTCGAGACCATGAAGATCGAGCTCGAGGCCCGCAACCTGGAGCGCCGCAAGGACGCCGAGGCGGTGGCCGAGAAGCTCGCCGGCCAAGCCGTCATCATGATCCGTCAGGCGGGCGAGAGCGGCCAGCTCTACGGCTCGGTCTCCACCCGCGACATCGCCGAGGGCTTCACCGCCAACGGCTTCAGCCTCGACCGCGGCCAGATCGTGATGAACCACCCCATCAAGACCCTGGGCCTGCATGTGGTGCCGGTGAGCCTGCACCCCGAGGTCGAGGTGACCGTGCAGGTCAACGTCGCCCGCAACGCGGAAGAGGCCGAGCGCCAGGCCCGCGGCGAGGACGTGCGGACCGCCCGTGACGAGGACGCCGAGATCGAGGCCGAGCTCGCCATCGAGCGCGCCGCCGTGGCCGCCGAGATCGCCGCCGAGGAAGGCGAGGAAGCCTGATTCTGGCCTGAGGCCTGCGGCGCCGGCACCCCGGCGCCGGTTGCAAGCTTTGAACACGGCGTCCCGGCCTCACCGCCGGGGCGCCGTTTTCGTTTTGGGGAACCGCCCTCGCGCCCCGAACGCATGCAGCGCATGCGGAATGCGAGCCGGGGTCCAGTGCAAAAGGCCGCCGAAGGCGCTTCCTGCCCCCAACGCCCTCAGGTTTTGCCCGCTGCGCGGAACCCTTGCGCTGGACCCCGGATCGGCGCTCCGGCTGCGCCGTCGCTTGTCCGGGGAACCACCCTCGCGTCCCGGACGCATGCAGCGCAGCGGAATGCGAGCCGGGACCCAGCGCAAGAGACCGCCGAAGGCGCTTCCTTGCCCAACGCCCTCAGGCTTTGCCCGCTGCGCGGAACCCTTGCGCTGGACCCCGGATCAGCGCTCCGGCTTGCGCCGTCGGTTGTCCGGGGAACGAGGGCGGGAGAGCGGCGGGGCGATAAGGCGCGCCGTCCTTGTAACCTGGTGCCGTCATCGCCCGGCGCGTCCGGGCGATCCACGGTTGGACCGGGACGGATGATCGCACAGCGCACCAGCGGCGGGGTGGATCGCCCGGACGAGCCGGGCGATGACGATAGTGGGGGGCGGGCCTTCCGTTTCAGCCGAAAAGCAACAGCAGACGCAAAGGCGACGGCGCTCCGGCTGCGCCGTCGCTTGTCCGGGGAACGGCGGATTCCGTCTCCCGCAGGAATCCTCTAAACTCCCGCCATTTCATCGCCGCCGGCCCGACCGGCCCCCATATTTCAATCCTTGGAGCTGCCCGCCATGGCACGCGCCCGTACCGCCTATCTCAACCGGGCCGATGTGCCCGACCGTGCCGCGCTTCAGGCGGCGCTCGATGCCTTCAAGCTCAAGCTGGTGCTGGATGACGGCTATGTGCCGCTTTTAACCTCCGGCTACCTGCCCTGTACCCTCCAGGGCGAGGATGCCGGCTTCACCCTGCGATTTCGCGACGTGGGGGAGGATGGCGGCAAATCTCCCGCCCTCGCCCCCGTGCTGGGCGCGCGGGACGTGGCCGCCGACATCAAGTGGAGCGGCGACATCCGCGAGGAGGTGAGCGCCATGGCGGTGCTCGCCGCCCTCGCCGGCTCATTCGGCGCCGTGGTGCACGACCCGGAGAAGGACGCGCTCATCGCGGCGAAGACGCTCCTCGCCCGCGCCAAAGAGGGTGCCGAGGAGCTGTAGGCTTCAGTGCGCGACGCTTTTGGACATCAGGTTGATGACGATGACGCCGGCGATGATGAGCCCGAGGCCGATCAGCGCCGGCAGGTCCAGCTTCTGGCCGTAATAGACCCAGGCGAATCCGGTGACGAGCACGATGCCGACGCCGGACCAGATGGCATAGGCGATGCCCACCGGCAGCGTGCGCAGGGTGAGCGACAGGCAGAAGAAGGCGATGCAATAGCCCACCACCACGATCACCGAGGGGCCGAACTTGGTGAAGCCTTCCGCCTGCTTCAGCGCCGAGGTGGCGATGACCTCGGCAACGATGGCGATCAGAAGATAGACGTAGCTCATGTGACCCTGCCCCCCGCCGCGGTCGCCCGCAGCCCCATGCGCAGAAGAGGCGCCGGCCCGGCCGCTGTCAACGCTGGGAAATTCCGCAGCGCCCGCCGGCCAGCCTTTCCGTTGGAGGTGCCGTCATCACCCGGCTATCCTCCCTCCTCTTCCTCCTCCCAGCATGACGGCCACCGTGACCGAGCCCTTCACCCCCCGCGACCCCGCCTATGAGACCAAGGTGCGCGACAGCTTCGCCCGCCAGCCCTTCATGACCCTCATCGGCGCCACCCTCGGCGCGGTGGCGCCAGGGCGGGTGGAGATCGTGCTGCCCCATGCGGAGAAGGTGACGCAGCAGCACGGCTATTTCCACGGCGGCTCCATCGGCGCCATCGCCGACACCGCCGGCGGCTATGCCGCCTACAGCCTGTTCCCGCCGGATTCGACCGTGCTGACGGTGGAGTACAAGATCAACATCATGGCCCCCGGCAAAGGGGAACGGCTGGTGGCCGTGGGCGAGGTGACGCGGGCGGGGCGCACCCTCACCGTGGCGAAGGTGGAGGTCTATGCCGAGGCCGGCGGCACCCGCACCCATTGCGCCACCGCCACCCAGACCCTCATGTGCCTCGCCGGCCGCAGCGACGATCGCGATGCGGCCCCGACCCGCGCCCCTTCCGGCGACGCGACGGCCTGATGCTGTTCGCCGCCCCCCTGCTGCCGGGCCGCCTCGTGCGGCGCTACAAGCGCTTCCTCGCCGACGTGGTGCTGGACGACGGCACCGAGACCACCGCCCATGTGGCCAATTCCGGTGCCATGCTGGGGCTCGATGCCCCCGGCAGCCGCGTCCTCCTCTCCCGTTCCCTCAACCCCGCCCGCAAGCTGGCCCTGAGCTGGGAGCTGGTGGAGGCGGATTTCGGCGCCGGGCCGGAATGGGTGGGGGTGAACACCATGCACCCCAATCTGCTGGTGGCCGAGGCCATCGCCGCCGGCCAGGTGCCCGCCCTCGCCGGCTACGCCCGGATGCGGCGGGAGGTGAAATACGGCAAGGCCAGCCGCGTCGACATCAAGCTGGAAGACGACGCCCGCCCCGACTGCTTCGTGGAGGTGAAGAACGTCCACCTCATGCGCGCGCCCGGAAAGGCCGAGTTCCCCGACTGCGTGACCGCCCGCGGCGCCAAGCACCTCGATGAACTGGCCGGCGAGGTGGCGGCCGGGCGGCGGGCGGTCATGGTCTATATCAGCCAGATCGGCTCGGCCGGGTCCATCGCCCTCGCCCGCGATCTCGACCCCGGCTATGGACGCGCCTTCGACCGGGCGCGGGACGCCGGGGTGGAGGCCATCGGCCTCGCCTGCCGGATCACGGCGAACGGTATTAACGTGGAGCGAACCGTGCCCATGCTGGGATGAGGTATCGATTCGAGAGCTGACACCATTGGACAGGCCCCGAACCCCGGGCGAAAACGTGGTGAAACCCGATTCGGAAACCTGGGGTGAATCGCCGATGGCCGTCCCGTTCAGCCTCTCCCGCCGCGGAACCCTGAAGCTCGCCGCGACCCTCGCCGGCGCCCTTGTGGCGGACTCCCTGCTGCCCGCCACCGCCGCCGACGATCCCGACATCGCGGAAATTAAGGCCCTGAAACCAGGCACTTACGTCTGGTATCCCGAGCGCTCGCCGGACGGCTTCGTGGCCATCGTGGTGAATCTGTCGGACCAGCTCTGCTTCGTCTACCGAAACGGTGTCCGTATAGGGGCCTCCACGGTCTCGACCGGCAAGGACGGGCACGAAACCCCTACCGGGGTATTCACAATCCTGGGCAAGGACGTGGACCACCATTCCTCGCTTTATAACGACGCATCAATGCCTTACACGGAGCGCCTGACATGGTCGGGCGTGGCGTTGCACGCAGGCGGCCTCCCCGGATACCCCTCCTCCCACGGCTGCGTGCACCTGCCCCTGGCCTTCTCCAAGCTGGTCTTCGGCATCACCCACCTGGGCACCCCGGTCATCATCGCCGACCGCCATTCGGCGCCAGAAGATGTTTTGCATCCGGGACTTATCATGAGCGAGGGTCTGGAGCAGCAGCTCGCCACCTCCGCGACCGGCGAAGGCGCCCCCCAGGATGCCACCGCCGCCCCGGAGCCCGTCTCCATGGTGGTGAGCCGGGCCGACAGCTCCATCACCGTCCTCAAGGGCGCACAGACCGCCGTGCAGGGTCCGGTGAGCATCCGCGATCCGCAGAACCCCTTGGGAAACCTTGTCTATGTGCTCATGAGCAAGGACGGAGCCGCGCCCCGCTGGAGCGCCGTCTCCTATGAGGGGAACGGCGTCGTGGCCGGCCTGGCGCAGGATGCGCTGGCCCGGATCAGCGTCGATCCCTCCATCAACAAGCAGGTGGCCGCTCTGGTGACGCCGGGCACGACCTTGTTCCTCACCGACCTGCCCGCCCACCCCGGCACCCGGAGCGACGGCGGATTCGTCGTGATGGCACAAAAGGTTACGAGCTGATGCGTCGGCTCGCCGCCGCGGCAATCCTCGCCCTCCTCGGCACCGCCGCGTACGCCCAGAACAACCCCGCAGCCCCGGTGCCGGCCAAGGAGCTGTTCGGCCGCGCCGCCCAGCCCGCCCCCATGGCCGCGCGCAGCATCGGTTTCTATTCCAAGGGCTGCCTCGCCGGCGCCCAGGCGTTGCCCGTCAACGGTCCGAACTGGCAGGTCATGCGCCTGTCCCGCAACCGCAACTGGGGCCATCCGGACCTCGTCGCCTTCCTGGAACGCTTCTCGGCGAAGGTGCCGCAAGTGTCTGGCTGGCAAGGCATTCTCGTCGGCGACATGGCCCAGCCGCGCGGCGGCCCCATGCTCACCGGCCATGCCTCCCACCAGATCGGCCTCGACGCCGACATCTGGCTGACGCCCAGCCCCGGCCGCGAACTCACCCGCGAGGAGCGCGAAAAGCTGTCCGCCTCCATGATGGTCCGCGCCGACCGCAAGGACATCGATCCCGCCAACTGGCGGCCGGACACCTGGAAGGTGATCCGCGCCGCCGCCGTCGAGCCGCGGGTGGAGCGCATTTTCGTCAATGCCGCCATCAAGAAGGCGCTGTGCCGGGAGGCGACGGGCGACCGGTCCTTCCTCGCCAAGGTGCGGCCCTATTGGGGGCACGACTACCACATGCACATCCGCCTCACCTGCCCGGCCTCCAGCCCCGACTGCCGGCCGCAGGAGGCCCCGCCGACGGGGGATGGCTGCGGATCGGAGCTGGATTGGTGGTTCACCGACGCCGTGCTGCACCCCAAGCCGGAGAAGGAACCCTCCAAGCCCAAGCCGCCCCTCACCCTCGCCGATCTGCCCGACGCCTGCGCCGCCGTGCTCGACGCGCGCTGACGGCCTCGCGCGAACGTGCTTGGCCGGGGAGCCGGCCTCCGGCTGGTGCCGCTCCGTTCCCCGGCGCATCATACCGGCGCAGGCCGAAACGGCCGCAGCATCATGGGAGGGCGCAATGCTGAAACGTCTTGGTGTTGGTGCAATCGTCCTGTTTGCGGGCCTGAGCCCGGCGGCGGCAGAGAAATGGGATCTTTCGACCATGACCTGCCAGCAGTTCCTGCAGGCGGACAAGGATACGATCACCATCATCCTTACGTGGCTCGATGCCTACTACAAGGACGACGACGCGCCGCCGGTGATCGACACGGACAAGTTCGTGAAGAATGCCGAAAAACTTGCCGGATTCTGCGCGTCCTCGCCGAGCCTCGGTCTCATCACTGCGGCCGACAAGGTGTTCGACTGATCCCGGAACCCGCCGCCTTAGTCCCGTCTTGAAGAGCTGTCCGCAATTCCGGCCGCCCCGGCCCACGGGACGGCGAGAGGGAGGTTCATGTGTCCGATCTGTCTGATCTGTTTCCCGGATTTGCCTCGCACTACGTGGATACGAAGGCCGGCCGCATCTTCCTGCGGCAGGGGGGAACGGGTGCTCCCCTGCTCCTGCTCCACGGTTTCCCCCAGAGCCACGTGATGTGGCATCGCGTGGCACCCAAGCTCGCCGAGCAGCACACCCTCATCATTCCCGATTTGCCCGGCTACGGCTGGAGCGCGGCGCCGGAGGGCGGAGCCGATCATTTTCCCTATTCCAAGCGCGCCATGGCAGCCGCCATGGTGGAGGTGATGGAAAGCCTCGGCTTCGCCCATTTCTCCGTCATGGGCCATGACCGCGGCGCGCGGGCCGCCTACCGGCTGGGGCTGGACCATCCGGGCCGTCTCGACCGGCTGGTGCTGCTCGACATCGTGCCCACCTACGTGATGTGGCATCGTATGGACCGGGCGCGGGCGCTGCAGGTCTATCACTGGGCGATGCTGGCCCAGCCGAAGCCCCTTCCCGAGAAGCTGGTGGGTGGCAATCCCGCATGGTTCCTCGACTGGACCATGGCGAGCTGGACGGCGCACAAGGACCTTTCGGCCTTCGATCCGCGCGCCATGGCGGCCTATCGCGCAGCGATTTCCTCGCCCGACCGGCTGCACGCCCTGTGCGAGGATTACCGGGCCGGGGCCACCATCGACCTCGCCCATGACGAGGCGGACATCGCCGCCGGCCGAACCCTCTCCTGCCCGACGCTCGCGCTGTGGGGCGCCGCCGGCATCCCGAGCCGGGGCGCCAGCCCGCTGGAGGCCTGGAAGGCGTTTGCCCCGCAGGTGGAAGGACAGGCCATCGAGGCCGGCCACTTCGTGGCGGAGGAAGCCCCGAAGGCGATGCTCGATGTGGCCATGCCGTTCCTGGCGCAGGGACGGCCGTAGACCGACTACCGGCGTTCCTGGAAGAACGCCCGCAGCACCTCGGCCGCCTGCCGCTCGGCGATGCCGCCATAGACTTCCGGCGCGTGGTGGCAGGTGGGCTGGGAGAAAAAGCGGGGGCCGTGCTCCACGGCGCCCCCCTTGGGGTCGGGTGCGCCGAAATAGAGCCGGCGGATGCGCGCGAAGGACAGCGCCGCCGCGCACATGGCGCAGGGTTCCAGCGTCACGTAGAGGTCGCAGTTCATCAGACGTTCGGTCTTGAGCTGCGCGCCCGCCGCGCGGACCACCAGCATTTCCGCATGGGCGGTGGGATCGTTCAGCTCGCGCGTGCGGTTGCCGTTGCGGGCGACAACCTCCGACCCGCGCACGAGAACCGCGCCGACCGGAACCTCGCCCCGCTCGGCTGCCGCGCGCGCTTCGTTGAGCGCCATCTGCATGAAGGTTCCCGACATGGTGCCTTTAACCGCCCCTGATCTCGCCCAGCCCATCGCCGCGCTCGCCGCGCAGCCTGCGCTGTGCTAACTCCCCCTCATGCCGCGCACATCACCGCCCCGCAAGGACAAGAACCGCGTTCCGCGCCAGAAGCGCGAACTCCCCGCCGCCCCTCAGAAGGAGGCAGAGCGCGTCGCCAAGGTCGTCGCCCGCGCCGGCCTCGGCTCGCGCCGCGAGATCGAGGAATGGATCGAGGCCGGCCGCGTGGCGGTCAACGGCGAGGTGCTCACCAGCCCTGCCGTCACCGTCACGCCCGCTGACGCCATCACCATCGACGGGGAGCCTCTCCCCGAGCGGGAGCGCACCCGCCTCTTCCTTTACCACAAGCCCAAGGGCGTCGTGACCACCAACCGCGACCCGGAAGGCCGCACGACGCTGTTCGAGATCCTGCCCAAGGGCCTGCCGCGCCTCGTCAGCGTGGGCCGGCTGGACCTCAATTCCGAGGGCCTGCTGCTGCTCACCAATGACGGCGGCCTCGCGCGCGTGCTGGAATTGCCCGAGACCGGATGGCTCCGCCGCTACCGCGTGCGCGCCAACGGCGAGATCGATCAGGCCAAGCTCGACACGCTCATCAAGGGCATCACCGTGGATGGCGTGGAGTACGGCCCCATCGAGGCTGAGCTCGACCGTGTGCAGGGCGCCAATGCCTGGATCACGGTCTCGCTCCGCGAGGGCAAGAACCGCGAGATCCGCAACGTGCTCGGCGCGCTCGGCCTCGCGGTGAACCGACTGATCCGCGTCTCCTACGGTCCGTTCCAGCTGGGCGAGATCCCCGAGGGCAGCGTCGAGGAAGTGCGCACCCGCGTGCTGCGCGACCAGATCGGAGCTGACCTTGCCACTGCCGCCGGCGCGGATTTCACCGGTCTGTTGGTGGAGCGGGAGATTGAAGAAATCCCCGTGCGTCCCGCCTACCGTCCCGCGGGACGCCGGCAGGCCGAGGCCGACAAGGCCGGCGGGCTGAAAGTGCCATCTCGCCGCGCCAGCCGCGAGCGGGAGGAGTTCGACGCGCCGGTTGAGGATGTCATCCGCCCCGCCGCGCCGCGCGTGCGCCGCCGCGCCAGCGAGGAGCACGGCACCGAGCGCGTGGGCACCGTCGCCGACCGCAAGGGCCGCTCCGTGAAGGTCGAGCGTGTCCGCGCGCCGAAGGACGAGGCGCCGCGCCGCGCCCGTCCGGCGGCAGGCGAAGGCGAGGGCCGCCCCTTCCGTCGCAGCCGGGACGAAGGAGCCGCCGAGCGGCCGCGCCGCGAGGGTCGCCCCTCCTTCCGCGATGACGCGCCGCGTGGACGCGGCCCGCGCGAGGAGAAGGAAGATTTCCGCCGCCGCCCCACCCGCTCCGGCGGCGGCGACGAGCGGCCGCGCCGCTATGAGGATGACGGCGGCTTCAAGCGCTCCGGCCCCCGCCGCGAAGGCGATCGCCCCCAGGGTGACCGTCCGTTTCGCTCCCGCCCCGAGGGACGTGGCGGCGATTTCGGTGACAGGCCGACCCGCAGCCGCAGCTTCGGTGGCGACCGGCCCGAGGGCGAGCGCCTGGCCCGCGCCCGGCCCCGGCCGGAAGGACGCGGCGGCGACTACGGCGACAAGCCCGCCCGCGGCCGCAGTTTCGGCGGAGAGCGGACAGAGGGCGAGCGTCCCGCCCGTGCCCGGCCCCGCCCGGAGGGACGCGGCGACTATGCCGACAAGCCCGCTCGCGGCCGCAGCTTCAGCGGCGAGCGGACAGAGGGCGAGCGCCCCGCCCGTGCCCGGCCCCGGCCGGAAGGTCGCGGCGATTTCGGGGACAGGCCGCCGCGCGAGCGCAGCTATGGCGACAAGCCGGCCGGCCGCACCCGTTCGTTCGAGGATCGTCCGGGCGGCGGAAAGCCGGCGGGCCGACCGGGGAGCAAGCCCGGCGGCTTCGGCGCGAAGGGTCCCGGCAAGGGATTTGGGAAGCCCGGCGGTCGTCCTGCGGGTGGCAAACCCGCTGGCAAGCCCGGCGCGGGGCGCTCCGGCCCCGGCAAGCCCGGCGGTCCGCGCGGCAAGCGCTGACGGGAACGTCTGACCCATGCGCATCGTGGGTGGCCGCCTCAAGGGACGGGCTCTGAAAGGCCCGTCCTCCAGCCTCACGCGCCCCACCTCCGACCGGCTGCGCGAGAGCCTGTTCAACATGCTCGCCCACGCCTATGGCGATCCGTGCGACGGCGCGCGCGTGCTCGACCTGTTCGCCGGCACCGGGGCGCTCGGAATCGAGGCCGTGTCGCGCGGCGCGCGCTTCGCTTTGTTCGTGGAGGAGGCCGCGGAGGCGCGGGGGCTCATCCGCGACAATGTGGAGGCCCTCGGCCTCACCGGCGTCACCAAGGTGTTCCGCCGCGACGCCATCCGGCTCGGCGAAATGGGGCCGGGCGAGCCCTACGGCCTCGTTTTCTGCGATCCGCCCTATGGAAAGGGCCTCGCCGAACAGGCGATCGCCGCGGCGGTTGATGGCGGCTGGCTCACCGCGGATGCACTGCTTATCATCGAGGAGCGCACCGGCCTGTTCGTGACGCCGGACGGCTTCCGCGAGATCGAGCGGCGCGCCTATGACGAGAGCGAGCTGACGTTTATCGAGCGGGCCTGAGCCCCTCCCCTCACCGCTCACTGCGGACGATCACCTCCATCAGCTCCGCCACCTTGCGACGCTGGTCCTCCGCATCGCCCGAGCGGATGGCATGCTCGACGCAATGCCCCACATGATCCTTCAGCACCTCCTCCTCCACCCGCCGCAAGGCGGCGCGGACGGCGGAGAGCTGGGTGATGATGTCGATGCAATAGCGGTCCTCCTCCACCATGCGGGAGAGGCCGCGCACCTGGCCCTCGATGCGGCTCAGGCGCTTCTGGACTTGCTCTTTGGTCGGGCTGCGCATGGCTTGCCATATACCCCCTATGGGTATATTGGACAAGAGAGGATACCCCCAGGGGGTTTATTGACGCCTTGAACATGAGCCAGCGCAAGGCCACCTGCCCCGATGCGGCCTAACGCTGGCAGCCGGATTTGCGGAGCCGCCATGGCACAGGACCACTCGTCACACGACCATTCCTCGCACGGCGGCGATTGCTGCGGTGGCAAGGCACCGCCCCCTCTCGACTTGTCGGCGGTGGCCAAGCCGGCCTTGCCAGAGACGGTGAAGGATCCTGTCTGCGGCATGGACGTGAAGACCGACCCGGCGGCCGGCAAGCCCACGACCGAGCATGAGGGGCGCACCTATTTCTTCTGCTGCAACGGCTGCAAGACGAAGTTCGAGGCGGCGCCAGAGACCTATCTCGCGCCGGTGAAGGACCCGGTGTGCGGCATGATGGTGTCGCCCGGCACGGCCAAATACTCGGCCCGGCACGAGAAGAAGCCCTATTTCTTCTGCTCGTCCTCCTGCGAGACCAAGTTCAAGGCCGATCCCGTGCGCTACGTGGGCGGCAGCGCGCCGCCTCCGCCTGCCGAAATCCCGGCCGGCACCATCTACACCTGCCCCATGGACCCGGAGATCCGGCAGATCGGGCCCGGCATCTGCCCCATCTGCGGCATGGCGCTGGAGCCGGAGGTCGTCACCCTCGACGAGGGGCCGAACCACGAGCTGGTGGACATGACCCGCCGCTTCTGGATCGGCCTCGCCCTCACCCTGCCCGTCTTCGTGCTGGAAATGGGGAGCCACCTTTTCGGCTGGTCGCCGCTGCCGCAACAGATCTCGAACTACGTCCAGTTCGCCCTCGCCACGCCCGTGGTGCTCTGGGTGGGATGGCCGTTCCTCCAGCGCGGCTGGCTGTCGCTGAAGACGCGGCATCTCAACATGTTCACCCTCATCGCCATGGGCACGGGGGTGGCCTATCTCTATTCGCTGGTCGGCACCTTCGCGCCCGGCCTGTTCCCGCACGATTTCCATGCCCATGGCGGCGGCGTGCCCGTCTATTTCGAGGCGGCGGCGGTCATCACCGTGCTCGTGGCCCTTGGTCAGGTGCTGGAGCTGCGCGCCCGCGAGCAGACCTCCAGTGCCATCAAGGCCCTCCTCTCCCTCGCCCCCAAGACCGCCCTGCGCATCCGCGCCGACGGCTCGGACGAGACCATCGACCTCGGCCTCGTCGCGCCCGGCGACCTGCTCCGCGTGCGCCCCGGCGAAAAGGTGCCGGTGGACGGCACGGTGGCGGACGGCCGCGCCGTGGTGGACGAAAGCCTCGTCACCGGCGAGTCGCTGCCCGTCTCCCGCGAGCCCGGCGAGAAGGTTATCGGCGGCACGGTCAACGCCTCCGGCGTCTTCACCATGAAGGCGGAGAAGGTCGGCCGCGAAACCCTCCTCTCCCAGATCGTGCAGATGGTGGCGCAAGCGCAGCGGTCGCGCGCGCCGATCCAGCGGCTGGCGGATCAGGTCTCCGGCTGGTTCGTACCGCTGGTGTTCGCCGCCGCCGTCGTCGCTTTCGCGGTGTGGTTGGCGGTCGGCCCCGAGCCCCGCCTGACCTTCGCGCTGATGGCTGCGGTGAGCGTGCTCATCATCGCCTGCCCCTGCGCTCTCGGCCTCGCCACGCCCATGTCGGTGATGGTCGGCGTCGGCCGCGGCGCCCAGCTCGGCGTGCTGGTGCGCAACGCCGAGGCGCTGGAGCGCATGGAAAAGGTGGACGTGGTGGTGGTGGACAAGACCGGCACCCTCACCGTCGGCAAGCCCAAGGTCATCGCCGTGCGCGCCTTCAACGGCCGCAGCGAGGATGAAGTGCTGCGCCTCGCCGCCGCGCTGGAGCGGGCGAGCGAGCATCCCCTCGGCGCCGCCATCGTGCACGAGGCTGCGGCGCGCGAGCTCGTCACATCCGAACCGTCCGGTGTCGAGAGCCCGGCGGGCAAGGGTATCGTCGGACAGGTGGAAGGACACACGATCGCCGTGGGCCATGCTGCCTTCATGAGCGAAATCAGCGTCCACACTGACCATCAGACGGCCATGGCCGAGAGCTTCCGCCGCGAGGGGGCGACGGCGGTGTTCGTGGCCATCGACGGCAAGGCGGCCGGCCTTGTGGCCATCGCCGATCCGGTGAAGGACACGACCGAGGCCGCGCTGAAGCGGCTGCAGCAGGACGGCGTGCGCGTGGTCATGCTCACCGGCGACAACCGCACCACGGCCCTCGCCGTGGCCAAGCGCCTCGGCATCGTCGAAGTGGAAGCCGAAGTTCTGCCTGCCCGCAAGGCCGAGGTGGTCGAGCGCCTGCGCAAGGAGGGACACGTGGTGGCCATGGCCGGCGACGGGGTGAACGACGCCCCGGCTCTTGCCGTCGCGGACGTGGGCATCGCCATGGGCACGGGCACCGATATCGCCATGGAGAGCGCGGGCATCACCCTGCTCAAGGGCGACCTGGCCGGCATCGCCCACGCCCGCGCCCTGTCGCGTGCCACCATGGCGAACATCCGGCGCAACCTGCTGTTCGCCTTCCTCTACAATGCGGCGGGTGTGCCGATTGCGGCCGGCGTGCTCTATCCCAGTCTCGGCCTGCTCCTGTCGCCCATGGTGGCGGCGGCGGCCATGGCGCTCTCGTCCGTCAGCGTCATCGCCAACGCCCTGCTGCTGCGGGCCTTCACGCCGCGCTGAGCGGCAACGCGCCTTTACAGGCCTCGCCCCCGGACGGAAGATCGATCCGGGGGGCGGCCATGGGGCTTTCGGCAGGGGGCATTTCTGAGCGGATCGGCCGGGCCGGCGCCGTGGCGCGCGGCTTCGGTTCCGCTCTTCTTGGCCTCGCCCTGCCGCCCACCTGCATCGCCTGCGGCAGCATCACTGGCGCGGCGGGAGGATTGTGCGGGCCGTGCTGGGGCAAGCTCTCCTTTATCAGCCGGCCCTATTGCGAGCGGACCGGCGCGCCGTTCAGCCATGATCCAGAGCGCGTGTTCGGCGACGGCTGGCTCTCGGCCGAGGCGCTCGCCGATCCTCCCGCCTATGATCGCGCCCGTGCGGCCGTCACCTTCGATGACGTCGCCCGCGGCCTCGTGCACAAGCTGAAATATGCCGACCGCCTCGATCTCGCAGCGCCCATGGCGCGGCTGATGCTGCAGGCCGGCACCGATCTTACAGGCTCAGCCGAAATCATCGTGCCCGTGCCGCTCCATCCGATCCGGCTGTGGCGGCGCAAGTTCAACCAGGCGGCGCTCCTCGCCCGGCATGTGGCGGCTGCCACGACCCTGCCCGTCGAGGCCGGCGCGCTGGTGCGGCGCCGCCAGACTCCCTCGCAGACCGCGCTGGGGCGCAATGCGCGGCGGGCGAATGTCGCTGGCGCTTTTGCAGTCCCGCATGGTGCGGCGCATCGCATCGAGGGCCGTCGCGTGCTTCTGGTGGATGACGTGTACACGACGGGTGCGACGCTCGACGCCTGCGCGCAGGTGCTCCGCCGCGCCGGTGCCTCGGGTGTGGATGCGCTCACGTTTGCGCGGGTTGTCGAATTCGGCTGACCCCTTATGATGCGACGCTTTCGTGACGGCACGCCCCCGCGCCGTCCCACCTGTCGTGACATCATGAAGCCCATCGAAATCTATACCAAGAGCTGGTGCCCCTATTGCCATTCCGCCAAGGAATTGCTGCGGCGCAAAGGCTTGACCTTCACCGAGATCGACGTGACCACCGACGCCGAAGGCCAGCAGGAGATGATCCGCCGCGCCAATGGCCGCACGTCCGTACCGCAGATCTTCATTGGCGAGACCCACGTGGGCGGCTGCGACGACCTCTACGCTCTGGAGGACGCCGGCCGGCTGGACGCCCTCGCAGCCTGACCCCTGCACGGGGCGTGCGACCGGCAGGCCCCGTGCATTCCCGCCGGGAAGAGCCTATCTGTCGAAGATCGCGCCGCGCCGGGCGCGAAACGGCGATCCAGGCTCCGGCGGCAGCGAAAGAGCAAGCCCCATGACCACCTCGGAACCGACCCCGGCCAAATCCGCGCCCGAAGCGCGCACCGGCAAGACCCTCCGCGTGGGCCTGATCCAGCTGCGAAGCGGCCGCGAACCGGCGGCGAACCTCGATGCCGCGGCCGCCCTCATCCGCGAGGCGGCCCGGGAGGGCGCGCGCTATGTCCAGACGCCGGAAGTGACCAACATCATGGAGCTGGATCGCAAGGTCCTGTTCGAGAAGCTCCAGGAAGAAGGCAACGACGCCACCGTCGCCGCCCTGCGCCAGCTGGCGCGCGAACTGGGCATCACGCTCCATATCGGCTCCCTCGCCCTGAAGGTTTCCGACGCCAAGGCCGTGAACCGCGGCTTCGTCATCGACCCCGACGGCGAGATCACCGGCCGCTACGACAAGATCCACATGTTCGACGTGGACCTCGGCAATGGCGAGAGCTACCGCGAGTCGAATGCCTACCGGCCGGGCGAGCGTGCCGTGCTGACCGATGTGGACGGTATCCGCCTCGGCATGACCATCTGCTACGACCTGCGATTCCCCTCGCTCTATCGGGCGCTCGCCGAAGGCGGCGCCAAGGTGCTCACTGTGCCGTCGGCCTTCACCCGGCCCACCGGGGAGGCCCACTGGCACATTCTGCTGCGCGCCCGCGCCATCGAGAACGGCGCCTATGTCCTCGCCGCCGCACAGGGTGGACGGCACGAAAACGGCCGCGACACCTATGGTCATTCGCTGGTGGTCGACCCCTGGGGCCGCGTCATCGCCGAGGGCGGGACCGACCCGGGCGTCATCCTCGCCGAGATCGACATGGCGGAAGTCGCCGCGGCACGGGCGCGCGTGCCGTCTCTCGCCAACGGCCGCCGGTTCGAGATCGCCGAGCCGGGGCAGATCGGCCACCTCCACGTGGTGCGTGCCTCCTCATGATCCGCTACACACTCAAGTGCGACGACGGCCACGAATTCGAGAGCTGGTTTCCCTCCTCCACCAGCTTCGACACCCAGCGTGCACGCGGCCTCGTCACCTGCCCCACCTGCAATTCGGCCAAGGTCGAGAAGGCGGTGATGGCCCCGTCCGTCGCGCGCACCGACAAGGGGATGCCGGACAGGGAGCCTGTGGGCGCGCCCGCGAGCGTGCCCGACGCTGGTGCGGCTGCCGAAGCGCCTTCCGCCGAGGCGACGCCCGTGGCGATGATGGCGCGGCCCGACAGCGAGTTGCGCACGCTGATCCGCCAGTTGCGCGACCATATCGTCGCCAACTCGGATGATGTCGGTGACAGCTTCGCCGATCTTGCCCGCAAAATGCATGACGGGGAGATCGACCATCGCCCCATCCGTGGCGAGGCGACGGTGGAAGAGGTGAAGGCCCTGCGCGAAGACGAGGTGGAGGTGTTCCCCCTGCCCGTGCTGCCGGAAGATCGGAACTGAGGCCTAGGCCTCGCGCTCCGCCACCATGAAATAGTTCACCGAGAGATCCTCGGTCAGGCGGAAATCGCCGGAGAAGGGCTCGTAGGCGAGGCCCACCTTCTCCCGAGCGGCAAAGCCGGCTGAAGCGAGCGTCGCCTCCAGCTCTTCCGGCGTCACGAACTTCTCCCAGCGATGGGTACCGGGCGCCAGCCAGCGCAGGACGTATTCGGCACCGACGATGGCGAGGGCGAAGCTCTTGGGCGTGCGGTTCAAGGTGGAGAGCGCCAGCACGCCGCCGTCCGCCACCAGACGCCCGGCGGTGCGCACGAACAGGCCGACATCGGCCACATGCTCCACCACCTCCAGCGCCACCACCACATCGAAGCGGGCGCCGCGCTCGGCCAGTGCCTCGGCGGTCTCGGCCTCGTAGGTCACGGTGAGGCCCGATTGCGCGGCGTGGGCGCGCGCGATGTCCACATTGCCGGGAGCCGGGTCGATGCCCGTCACATCGGCGCCCATGCGGGACAAGGGCTCGCTGAGCAGGCCCCCGCCGCAGCCGATGTCGAGGAGGGAGAGGCCCTTCAGCGGGCGCAGCGCACGGGCATCACGGGAGAAATGCCGCACCAGCGTGTCACGCAGGAAGGCGAGGCGCGCCGGATTCATGGCGTGCAAGGGCGCCATCTTGCCCTTCACGTCCCACCATTGGGCGCCGAGCGCCTCGAAGCGGGAGACCTCTTCCGGATCGACCGTGGCGTTCATCTGCGGCATCACGGCCTCCTCGTCGGCGGGCAACATTCCCCACACTTAGGCGCCGCATCCGGCGCGGGCAAGGCCGCGCCGGCGGCCCTGTCAGCGCACCATGCCGACGATGTCCTTCACGTCGCGGATGGTCTGGTCGGCGATCACCCGGGCACGGTCGGCGCCGTCGATGAGAATGGCATCGATCGCAGTCGGATCGGCCATCAGACGCTGCATCTCGGTGCCGATGGGGCCGAGCTTCGCCACGGCCAGATCCACCAGCGCGGCCTTGAAGGCCGAGAACTGGGCGTTGCCGTAATCCGCCAGCACCTGCGCCTTGGTGGTGTCGGACAGGGCCGCGAAGATGCCGACGAGGTTGTCCGCTTCCGGGCGCCCCTTCAGCCCCTCTTCCTCCGAGGGCAACGGCTCCGGATCGGTCTTCGCCCTGCGCACCTTGCCGGCGATGGCGTCGGCATCGTCGGTGAGGTTGATGCGGGAGAAGTCCGAGGCCTCCGACTTCGACATCTTCTTGGAGCCGTCGCGCAGGCTCATCACCCGCGTCGCCGGGCCGGCGATGAGCGGCTCGGTGATGGGGAAGTAGCCCTCGCCATGGCCATTGGAGGCGATGGAGGGGGCGAAGTCCGTGTTGAACTTCTGGGCGATGTCGCGCGTCAGTTCCAGGTGCTGCTTCTGGTCGTCGCCGACCGGCACGTGGGTGGCGCGATAGAGCAGGATGTCGGCAGCCATCAGGGTCGGATAGGCGAAGAGGCCCACGGAGGCGTTCTCGCGGTCCTTGCCGGCCTTCTCCTTGAACTGCGTCATGCGGTTCAGCCAGCCCATGCGGGCGACGCAGTTGAACACCCAGGCGAGTTCGGCGTGGCCGGACACCTGGCTCTGGTTGAAGACGATGTGGGCCTTGGGATCGATGCCGCAGGCGATGAAGGCAGCCGTCACCTCGCGGGTGTGGCGCTTCAGCTCTTCCGGGTCCTGCCAGACGGTGATGGCGTGGAGGTCGACCACGCAATAGATGCACTCGTGGCTCTTCTGCAGTTCCACGAAGCGCTTGATGGCGCCGAGATAATTGCCGAGATGCAGGTTGCCCGTGGGCTGCACGCCGGAAAATACGCGTTCTGCGACCGCCGCCATGGCGAACTCCCCAAAGAGCGGCGCGCCGCTCGACCTGAACACGGGCAACGGCCCGCAAAAGTGAATGCGGCGCGTCATGCCACCTGGGGCGGCACGGCGCAAGGGCACGGCCCGCAACGCTGCTGCCCGGCTCAGATGCGGCCCGTCCAGGCCTTCGAGACGGCCGTCTTCACCACGAGCGCACCGGCGCCGTAGATGACACCGCCGCTGGAGACGAGCCCGACCAGCCGCAGGATGCCCGCCAGCGTCCCCTCCGGCACGGGCCACGTTGCTGCGAGCGCGCCGACCCCGGCCCCCATGGCGAGGCTCGCCGCCGCGAGGCCGGCGGCCGAGAGCAGCACCGGCGTCGAGAAGCGCAACGCGCCGCGGGCGATGAGGATGCCCCCCAGGGCCAGAATCGATGCCGCAGCGGACAGCGCCACAGCCCCCGCCGCGATCAAGGGGCCGCCGACCGTTCCGAGCCCGGCAGCGGCGACCATGCACAGCAGCAGCGAGCCGAGCGCGATTCGCTCCGCCGCCTTGATCTGTCCGGACGTGGAGGCGGCGGCCGAGAGGATGCGCTCCAGCCCCTGCGCCGGCAGCGAGAACGAGAGCACGGCCAGCAGCGCGGCGGTCAAGCGGGCGTCTTCACTGTCGAAGCTGCCCCGCTGGAAGAGCGTGACGACAATGGGCTCGGCCAGGACCGCAAGCCCGACCGCCGCCGGCAAGGCGAAGGCAAGCGCCGCCAGCACCGCCCGGCCGGCATCGTCTGCAGCCTCGGCTCTCCCGCGCCGGAGCAAGGCCGGCACGAGGACCGCCCCGGCGCTGGCACCGACGAGGCCCAACGGGAGGTCCATCAGCCGCTGGGCATAGTTCAGGGCGGCGGCGGCGCCAGGGCTGGCGGACACGGCTGCGACCACGATGATGAAGCGAAGCTGGCTCAGCCCCGCAAACAGCAAGGCGGGCGACGCCGCGCGAAGCACACCGAGCGCCGCCCGGAGATCGCGAGCCGTCAGAACGCGGAACAACGGCTGCGCCGGACAGCCCCTTGCGGCCAGCCTCATGATGGCGAATTGGGCGCAGCCCGCCCCCACCTGCGCCGCCGCGATGGCGAAGGCGGCGGTGTCGCTCTCCATCAGCCCCTTGGCGAGCAAAACGCCGATGACCGCGAGCACAGTGACATTGGCCGCTGCGGGAGCCAACGCCGGCAGCAGCACGCGATGGGTGGCATTGGCGATGCCGCCGAAGATGGCTGCGAGCCCGGCGAGCGGGATGTAGAGCACCACCACCCGACCGCAGAGGATGGCGACGTCCGCCCGCTGCCCGCCCGCCTCGAAGCCCGGCGCCATCAGGCCGATCACCTGCGGCATGAAGAGCGCGACGATAGCCGCGAACACGAGGAGGAGACCGCAGAGCAGCAGCAGGGTCGCGCCCGCGAGCCGGCCAGCCGCCTCATCGCCCGTTCCTGCGGCTTCGTTCGTCGTCCGGGCGAGCGCTGGAATGAAGGCGAGGTTGAAGGCGCCCTCGGCCAGCAGCCGGCGCGCCAGCAATGGCAGCGCCATGGCCGCCGCCAGCGCATCTGCCACCGGCCCGACGCCGAGCACGGCGGCCGTGGCCGCATCCCGCGCAAAGCCCATAACGCGGGACGCGAGGGTTGCCGCCGAGACGATGGAGGTTCGGGCGAGGAGGGACATGAGCCCTGCCTATGCCTCGCTAGGCCGGTTGTGTCGATGGGCTCTGCGCAGAACGTGCCCTCCAAGCCCTGCCCAGGGCGCAAGCCGCGACGGAGAATGCCCGTCACAAACGAAAAACGCCCGCTTGCGCGGGCGTCTTCCGGTCGATCATGCGTCTCAGGCCTGGGGCTGAGGCTCGATGGAGCCGCCGGCACCGCCGGGGCGGGGGCGCTTGGTGGTGGGGATGGCCGAGCCGCGCGGGTTGGACGGCTCGAGCACGCTCTCCCGGTTCGGCGTCTTACCGTCGAGGAGGTCCACGATCTCGTCGCCCGAGAGCGTCTCGTATTCGAGCAGGCCGCGGGCCAGAGCTTCGAGGTCGTCGTACTTCTCGGTGAGGATGCGCTTCGCCTCGGTATAGCCCTCGTCCACGAGCCGCCGGACCTCCTTGTCGATGGTCTGGGCCGTGGCCTCGGACACGTTCTGGTGGCGCTGCATGGACATGCCGAGGAATACGTCCTCGTTGTTCTCGCCGTAGGCCACCTGGCCGAGCAGATCGGAGAAGCCCCAGCGCGTCACCATCATCTTGGCGAGGCGGGTCGCCTGCTCGATGTCGGAGGCGGCACCGGACGTCACCTTGTCGTGGCCGAACACGAGTTCCTCAGCCACGCGGCCGCCCATCATGATGGCGAGACGCGAGGTCATCTGCTCGTAGCTCATGGAGAGCTTGTCGCGCTCCGGAAGCTGCATGACCATGCCGAGTGCCCGGCCGCGCGGGATGATGGTGGCCTTGTGCACCGGGTCGGTCGCCGGAACATTGAGGGCGACGATGGCATGGCCGCCCTCGTGATAGGCGGTGAGCATCTTCTCTTCCTCGGTCATCACGAGGGAGCGACGCTCGGCGCCCATCATCACCTTGTCCTTGGCGTCCTCGAACTCGGCCATGGTGACCATGCGCTTGTTGCGCCGGGCCGCCATCAGCGCCGCCTCGTTGCAGAGGTTCGCGAGGTCCGCGCCGGAGAAGCCGGGCGTGCCGCGGGCGATGGTCTTGAGATTCACGTCGGGGGCGACGGGGATCTTGCGGGCGTGCACCTTCAGGATCTGCTCGCGGCCGACCACGTCCGGGTTCGGGACGATGACCTGGCGGTCGAAGCGGCCGGGACGCAGCAGCGCGGGATCGAGCACGTCCGGACGGTTGGTCGCGGCGATGAGGATGATGCCCTCGTTCGCCTCGAAGCCGTCCATCTCCACCAGCAGCTGGTTGAGGGTCTGCTCGCGCTCGTCATTGCCGCCGCCGAGACCGGCGCCGCGGTGGCGACCCACCGCGTCGATCTCGTCGATGAAGATGATGCACGGCGCATTCTTCTTCGCCTGCTCGAACATGTCGCGCACGCGGCTCGCGCCGACGCCCACGAACATTTCCACGAAGTCCGAGCCCGAGATGGTGAAGAACGGCACGTTGGCCTCACCCGCGATGGCGCGGGCGAGCAGCGTCTTGCCGGTGCCGGGCGGGCCGACGAGCAGCACGCCGCGCGGGATGCGGCCGCCGAGGCGCTGGAACTTCTGCGGGTCGCGCAGGAATTCCACGATCTCGGTGAGGTCGCTCTTCGCCTCGTCGATGCCGGCCACGTCGTCGAAGGTCACGCGACCGTGCGCCTCGGTGAGGAGCTTGGCGCGGCTCTTGCCGAAGCCCATGGCCTTGCCGCCGGCGCCCTGCATCTGGCGCGACAGGAAGATCCACACGCCGATCAGCGCCAGGAACGGCAGCCAGGAGAGCAGCAGGCTCACGAACCACGGCACGTTGTCCGACGGCGCGCGCGCAGTGATCTGCACGCCCTTGCCGTACAGGCGCTGCACGAGCGAGGGGTCGTTCGGCGCGTAGGTCTGGAACGAGCCCGAACGGTCGGAATAGGTGCCGGTGATGTTCGGCCCCTCGATCACGACCTCGCGCACCTTGCCGGCGTCCACGTCGGTGAGGAGCTGCGAGAAGGAGATTTCGTTCGCATTGGTGCGCTGGCCCGGGCTGTTGAACAGCGAGAACAAGGCCAGCAGCAGCAGGACGATGATCACCCAAAGGGCGAAATTACGTAGATTGGCGTTCATTGAACCCTCGTGGGGACAGAAGGTCGGTTCCGCTTCGACGCCTCACCATACGGAAAGGATACCTCCGCACAGCACCGCCGCCGGTGGAACCTCCCGCACCGTCCAGCGCCTAATTTAGGAGCGAGGCCCCGTCTTGCCAAGGAGAGGCGCCTTTTCCGCACTTGAATTCGTCGCGATGCCCTCGGTCGGGCGCCGGGGAGGTGCGCTGGATACGAGCACCTGCCCCTTCCGGACGGCCACACTGGCACCCGCAAGGGTGCGGCGAAATGGAGCAGCCGGCAAAGCGAGCGCGGCCAAAAGCGCGGCCAGCAAAACCTCGAGCTTGGCCAGTTCGACCGGGCCTTCCCTCCCCTGCGCCGTTACGCAGCGGCCGAGAAGACGCAGGGCGATTTCCTCCGGCAGTTCGGCAAACCGAGCGGCCTCGATGGCGACGCCCGATTTGTCGGCGGTAACGAGTTCCGCTTCTGCCCTTTCCGTCACCGCCTCCAAGGCCGAGTCGGCACGGGCGAGACGGCGGGCGAGGCGGGTGAGGCCGCGCGCATCGAGGCCCTCCTGCGCCAAAATGGGGGCGAGTGCCCTTAGGCGCGGGCGTGCGAAGCGAGCATCGAGATTGGAGGGGTCGCTCGCATAGGCGATGTTGGCGGCATCAAGCGTCGCCACGAGGCGCGCCTTCGGCAGATCGAGGAAGGGGCGCAGAAGAATGAGTTTACCCCGTGCCGTCTCAGCGCTCATTGCCGCGAGGCCGGCAAGGCCAGAGCCCCGCGCCATGCGGAACAGCACGGTCTCGGCCTGGTCGTCGCGGGTATGGGCCAAAGCAAGCGCCGGCGCGCCGACCCGATCCGCCTCAGCCGTGAGCAGCGCATAGCGCGCGTCCCGCGCTGCCTCCTGCAGGCCGCGATCGGGCTTTTCGCCCTGCCAGCGAAGCGTGCGATGAGGCACGTTCAATCGAGCGGCCAGACGCGCCACATCGGCCGCCTCCTCGGCTGCCGCCGGCCTCAATCCATGATCCACGGTCGCCGCAAACAGCCGCGGTCCACCCGGGGACTGCGCCCGCCAGCGGGCGGCAAGATGGAGCAGCGCGGTGGAATCAGGCCCGCCGGAAACAGCGAGGAGAACGGCCGGACGGCCGGCAAAGCTGGAAAAGAGGGCATCGAGTTCGCTGTCGGCGACCGCCGAGCGGGAGTCGGGAGACAGGCTTGCGGAATCCGCCGCCATCGGCCTCAGCAACCGATGCGCTTCTGCTCGCGCTCGACGGCCTGCCGGACGGAGGAGGCGGTGCGAGGATATTTCCGGTCCACTTCCTGGAAGGTGGCGCAGGCCGTCTCCTTTTCGCCGAGGCCGGCGAGCGACTGGCCGAGCCGCAGCAGCGCTTCAGGCGCGCGGGCGGAATTCTGGTACTTGGTGGACACCTCGAGGAACGAGGCTGCCGCATCGGAATAGTTCTGCCGCAGGAACAGGCTCTCGCCGAGCATGAAGGTCGCGTCGGCGATCAGGCGGTCGTTGGGAGAAGACTGGATGATCTGGCGGAAGGTCTGCTCGGCGCCGGCATAGTCCTGTCGCTGAAGCTGGGATTGGCCGGCATCGTAAAGCTCGCGCACGGTGGCCCCGGCGGACGGCAGCGCGGCCACCTGCTGCCCGGCGGCCGGGCGGATGGGCGCGACGTCCACCGCGCGCGGCGCGGGCGTGGCGCTCGCGGGAGAGCCGAGCGGCTGGGGCGCGCCCGGCGCGGCCGGGTCCATGTTGGGATCGAAGGCGTCGGAGCGGCGCACCGGAGCGGCCGGCGCTGCCGCCGGACGGCCAGAAGGAAGCACCGCCGGCGCCTGGACCGGCGCGGCAGCAGGCGCCGCAGACGGTGCGACAGACGGACGGCCGCCGCCGGCCTCCTCCAGCCGGCGCACCTGCGCCTCAAGCTGCTGGTTGCGATACTGTAGTTGCTCGACCTGTCCAGTGAGCTGGCGCAGGGTCGATTCCAGCCGCTCCATCCGCTCCATCAGCTCCGGATCCTCGCGCGGAGCTTCCTGCGCGGGCTGGGGCGGCTTGAACAGGTTGCCGAACAGGTTCCCGTCGTTCTGAGCAGCCGCGGGCGCTGCCGTGCCGAGGGCCGCAGCAAAGGCAAGGCCGAAGAGGACGGCATAGGTGCGAACAAGAACACCGACCGGGCGCAGGCGCATCTTCATGTGACTTTTGCTTGGGGCTGGTGGCGAGGAGCACGTCCGGAACAGTGCCGGTTCGAGCCATGCGACTTTACCCCGCCGATCGCGTCCAAAGTGTGACCCGGCAACGACTTGCCGTGGACTGATCAAGGCTCTGCGGGCGCGGACGCGCAAAGGCCGGCACCCATGGGCGCCGGCCTTCGCGAGACATTCGGAAGCAGGATCAGGCGCCGCCGCCGTTCAGCACCGTCACCGCGCGGCGGTTCTGAGACCAGCACGAGATGTCGTTGCACACCGCCACCGGGCGCTCCTTGCCATAGGAGATGGTGCGCATCCGGGCCGGGTCGATCCCGCGGGAGGCGAGGTAGTCACGCACGCTCTGGGCGCGCTTGGCCCCCAGCGCGATGTTGTATTCGCGGGTTCCGCGCTCGTCCGCATGACCTTCGATGGTGAAGGTGTAGCGGTTGTACTGCTGGAGCCACTGGGCCTGACGGTCCAGGGTGGCGCGGGCCTGCGGGGTGAGATCGGTCTGGTCGCTCTCGAAGAACACGCGATCGCCAACGGCGACCACGAACTCCTGAGGGGAACCGGGAGGGCCACCCGCGCCGCCGACGCCGGCATTCTGGTTGGGATTGTTGGCGCACGCGGCAAGCGCCAGCGCGAAGCCAAACAGAGCCGCGAACCGGAAGCCGCGAGCAAGGCTGAGGAAACGCATCCGGTAACTCCCTTCTCAACGCTGCACCGGAGGCTTCGGGTCTAAAGCCGTCCGGTTAAGCGAACGTTCCGTACGCAGCCTCTTGGCCGCTCCGAGAGCCGAAAACCGGAGGATGCGGACCACTCCCGCTCGCCATGGTTTCCGGGCCGTTATCATCGCCTTTCGGGCGGGTACGCGCCTCCCTCTCCCGCGTGCAGAAACCCGCACGGCAGGTGAATGAGGTGTTTGCCCGAAAGGCCGGGAGAGGCGACGACGCCCCTCGTCCGACGCGTCCTTCACTGATGCCGGGACGTGGCGTCATCATGGCGCGGAGGTGCAGGGGTGAAGGCAGCGCAACGGCGGTGGCAGGCGTTGCAAAAGAGCCACAACCGAGCCTTGCTCGGCCCCTCCCCTCATCGCTCCGCCTTCAGGAGCGGCCGGATTCCCAGCGGGCGGCCTGCGCCTGCGCCTTCTTGCGGTCTGCCTCGGGCAGCTTGGCCACCACGTCGTCCAGCATCGGATCACCGAGCCCACGGCTCTTGGCGAGGAGGTGCCAGGCAGCCGCCTTCGTCTTGTCCTCCGGCACGCCGCGTCCAACCGCGAGCAGCCGCGCATAGCGGTTCTGGGCGATGGCATTGCCGGCCAGCGCCGCCTTGCGGAACATGGCGGCAGCGGCGGCCTCGTCCTTGGGCACGCCGGTGCCGTTGAACTGCATGATGGCGAATTCCACCTGCGCCGTGACGTGACCGAGGCGCGCCGCGGCGCCCATCATGCGGGCGGCCGCAGCGACATCCTTGTCGACGCCATTGCCCTCCTTCAGCAGCACGCCGAGGGCATACTGGGCATCTTCCACATCCTTGGCCGCGGCGATCTCGAACCAGCGCGCGGCCTCCGAAGGCTCCTTGGGGACCTTTCTGCCCTGGAGATAGAGCAGGCCGAGATTGTAAGCGGCGCCGGCATTCCCCTTCTCCGCCGCCTGACGGAACAGCTGTGCCGCCGCGACCTCGTCCATGGGAACGCCGCGGCCGGCGAGGGTCATGTTGCCGAGCGCGAACAGCGCTCCGGTCGAGCCGGCATCCGCCGCCTTGCGATACCACTCGATCGCCTTTTTGGGGTCAAGGGGAACACCGAGGCCTTCGGAATAAAGCTCGCCAAGCAGGGTCATGGCCGCCGGATCGGTTCCGGCGCGGGCGCGCTTCAGGGCCTCGTTGAAGGCGGAAACGTAATAGCCGCGCTGGTACGCGCCATAGGCGAGATCCCCCGAGCCGCCCGGCGTATCGAGGCTGGGATAGGAGATCTGCAGGCCCAGGAGTGGCATGGGCGCGGGTTCGCGCGGACGCTGGACGGTCTTTGGATCCGGCTTTGCGGACGGCTTGTTGCCGGCCTTCCCATCGGGCTTGGCCGGCTTGGTCGCAGGTTTGGCCGCGGGTTGAGTGGAGGACGCGGCCCCGCCGGGCTGCTGGGCCTGCGCATACGCCAGGGACGGCGCCAGAGCCACCGCGAGGGCGAGCAGCACGGCGCTGCCTGAAACAGCGAACCTTAGCCTGCTGAATGGCGCGCGGACGGCCGACATCATTGCGCGTCGTCACCCGATACAAGGCGCGCCTGCGCAGCCGCCACCACCTTCGGTGCTTCGCCGGCCGACGCCAGCAGCGCCTCCGACAGGGCGATGAAATCAGCTCCGGCTTCGGCCAGCGCCGTCACCTCGTCGAGGGAAGAGGCGACGCCGACGCAGGGTACCTCGAACAGTTCGGCCCACCATTCCACAAGATCGCGCACACGGAAGAACTCGCCCGGCTCCGGCGCAAGCGCGCCGAAGGCGACGTAATCGGCCCCGCTCTCCCCTGCGATCATGGCTTCATGGCGTGTCGCAAGCCCAGCGGCACCCACAATGGCCGCAGGCTTCAGCAGCCTCAGCGCCGAATCGAGCGCCGGTCCGGCCGCAACGTGCACGCCGTCGAGACCGGCGCTGGCGACGAGCCCCTCGGAGCCTTCGAGGAGTACGGCCGCATCATGCCGCTGCGCCGCCCCCGCGATCTCGGCGAGCCGCGCCGCATCGAGCTTCTCGCCGGCAGGGGTGCGCAGCACCACGCAGGCCACGTCGCCCGCGCGCACCGCGGCCTCCACCATGCGCGGGTCGAGCGCAGGCGTGACGGTGAAGACGAGCATGAGGCGGGCGCCGGTGGCGGGCGGAGGATTGGCCATGGGTCTGATCGGTCTGCCAAGAAATCGGCGAATTGGGGGCACGGACGCGGAATGTCGTCGGCTTTCGCCAGACCATAAGAAAAGGGCCGGCGCAAGCCGGCCCTTCCTGAACGTGATGCGCCCGATGCTCAGGCGGCCTTGCGCTCCTCCTCGGCCGACCACTTGCCGAGGGCCGCGAGGGAGTTCATGTGCGCGCGGTGGGCGAAGGCGGCCTGCGCCTTGGCCACGTTCTCCGGCTTGCCGGACCACGCCTTCTGCGGCGCGGCCTGCAGGGCGCGGCCGTAGGAATAGGTGAGCTTCCAGGGCAGGCCGCCCAGCTTCACCATGGCGTCGAGGTGGGCGGTGGCGTCCTCGTCGGACTGGCCGCCGGAGAGGAAGGCGATGCCGGGCACTGCTGTGGGGACGCAGGCCTTCAGCACGCGCACGGTCTTCTCCGCCACCTCGGCCACCGAGGCCTGCACCGGGCTCTTCTTGCCGGGCACGATCATGTTGGGCTTGAGCACCATGCCTTCCAGGCGGACGCGCTGGTAGTACAGCTCCTCGAACACCGTCTTCAGCGCCCATTCGGTGACGCGGTAGCAGGTGTCGATGTCGTGGGCGCCGTCCATGAGCACTTCCGGCTCGACGATCGGGACGATCTTCGCTTCCTGGCACAGCGCCGCATAGCGGGCGAGCGCGTGGGCGTTGGCGCGGAGCGAGGTGTAGGACGGAATGTGCTTGGTGGTGTCGATATCGATCACCGCGCGCCACTTCGCGAAGCGGGCGCCGAGGTCGTAATACTCCTTGAGGCGACCGGCGAGGCCGTCGAGACCCTCGGTGATGGTCTCGCCGGGGCAGAAGGGCTGCGGCTTGGCGCCGGCGTCGACCTTGATGCCGGGGATGGCGCCGGCCTTCTCGATGACGGAGACGAGCGGCGTGCCGTCCTTCGCCTTCTGCCGGATGGTCTCGTCATAGAGGATGACGCCGGAGATGTAGTCCATGCCCTGCGAGCGGAACATCAGCTCGCGGTAGTCGCGACGGTTCTCCTCGGTGGATTCGACCCCGATGGCATCGAACCGCTTCTTGATGGTACCGCCGCTCTCGTCTGCCGCGAGGATGCCCTTGCCGTCGGCCACCATTTTCTGCGCGATCGCGTCGAGCTCCGCCGTCATGTTCTTCACCTGCCTTGTTGCCGCCCCTCGGCGGGCATGGACGCCGGAGCGTGGCACTCCGGCAGATTGATTGTCGTTTGCGCGCCCGAACCGCGGCGCATCTGTCTGCGCGCCTGCAAGTCCCGGAGCCGGCACCGGGTTCCCGACCGATGCCCTACCCGAAAAGCGCCCGCCGCGGAGGGCCGGGCGGGCGCAATCTTCGTCATTTTATCCCGCAGCGCAATATCAGCGCCGCAGGGCCTCCACGCCCGGAAGCGCCTTGCCCTCAAGCCACTCAAGGAAGGCACCGCCGGCCGTCGAGACGTAGGAGAAGCGCTCCGCCGTCCCCGCGTGGTTCAGCGCGGCCACCGTGTCGCCGCCGCCCGCGACCGACAGCAACCGCCCGTTGTGGGTGAGGTCGCCGACATAGCGGGCCACGGCCACCGTCGCCGCATCGAACGGCGTCATCTCGAACGCGCCGAACGGCCCGTTCCAGACCACCGTCTTCGCCCCGTCGAGCTTCTGCTTGACGATACCGACCGTCTCCGGACCGGCGTCGAGCATCATCTCGTCGTCCTTCACGTCATCGACGCTGGTGACGCGGTGCGCGGCATTGGCCTTGAACTCGGTGGCGACCACCGCGTCCACCGGCAGGACGATCTCGCATCCAGCCGCCTCGGCCTTCTTCAGGATGTCCCGCGCGGTGTTGGCCAGGTCGTGCTCGCAGAGCGACTTGCCCACCTTCTTGCCGAGGGCGGCGAGGAAGGTGTTGGCCATGCCACCGCCGATGACGAGGATGTCCACCTTCTTCACGAGGTTGCCGAGCAGTTCGAGTTTGCTGGACACCTTGGAGCCGCCGACCACGGCGAGCACGGGGCGCTGGGGCGCCTCGAGGGCCTTGGTCAGCGCCTCGATCTCGCTCTCCATGGAGCGGCCGGCATAGGCCGGCAGCTTGCGGGCCAGCCCCTCGGTGGAGGCGTGCGCGCGGTGGGCGGTGGAGAAGGCATCGTTGACATAGATGTCGCCGAGGCTCGCGAGGGCTTCGATGAAGTCCGGCGCGTTCTTCTCCTCGCCCGCATGGAAGCGGGTGTTCTCCAGCACGATCACCTCGCCGGAGGCGAGGCGGGAGACGGCGCTCTTCGCCTCGTCGCCGATGCAATCGGAGGCGAACGCGACCTTGCGACCGAGTTCGCCCTCAAGGGCCTTGGCGACGGGGGCGAGCGACTGGCTTTCGTCGCGGCCCTTGGGCCGCCCGAAGTGCGCCAGCAGGACGGCCTTGCCGCCCTTGCCGGTGATGTCCCGAATGGTGGGCAGGATGGCCTTGAGACGGGTGGCGTCGGTGACGCGCCCGCTCTCCATGGGAACGTTGAGGTCGACACGCACGAGGACCCGCTTGTCGGCGAGGTCCACGGCGTCATCGAGGGTGCGGAAGGCGATCATGATGGCGCCCCCTTTTCCCGGTCAGCCCAGCTTGCCCATGGCGACGGCCGTGTCGCTCATGCGGTTCGAGAAGCCCCACTCGTTGTCGTACCACGACAGCACCCGCACCAGCGTGCCTTCCATGACCTTGGTCTGGTCGAGGTGGAAGGTGGAGGAGTTGGGATTGTGGTTGAAGTCAATGGAGACGTTGGGCTGGTCGGTGAAGCCGAGGATGCCCTTCAGCTGCTGCGAGGCAGCCGCGATGATCGCCTCGTTGATCTCTTCCTTGCTGGTCGCGCGCTTGGCGACGAACTTCAGGTCGATCACCGAGACGTTCGGGGTCGGCACGCGGATGGAGGTGCCATCCAGCTTGCCGGCGAGCTCAGGGAGCACGAGGCCCACCGCCTTGGCGGCGCCGGTCGAGGTGGGGATCATGGACATGGCCGCCGCGCGGGCGCGGTAGAGGTCCTTGTGCATGGTATCCAGCGTCGGCTGGTCGCCGGTGTAGGCGTGGATAGTGGTCATGAAGCCCTTCTCGATGCCGACGGCATCGTTGAGGACCTTGGCCACCGGGGCGAGGCAGTTGGTGGTGCAGGAGGCGTTGGAGACGACGAGGTGCTCGTTCGTGAGCTTCTCGTGATTCACGCCATAGACCACGGTGAGGTCCGCGCCATCGGCCGGGGCCGAGACCAGCACGCGCTTGGCACCGGCGGCGAGGTGCGCCGCAGCCTTGTCACGCGAGGTGAAGATGCCGGTGCATTCCAGCGCGATGTCCACGCCTAGCTCCTTGTGGGGCAGCTCGGCGGGGTTACGCACTGCGGTGACCTTGATGGGGCCGCGGCCCACGTCGATGGTATCTCCGGCGACCTTGACCTCGCCGGGGAAGCGGCCGTGCACGCTGTCGAAGCGGAAGAGGTGGGCGTTCGTCTCCACCGGGCCGAGGTCGTTGATCGCCACCACCTCGATGTCGGTGCGGCCCGATTCGATGATGGCGCGCAGCACATTGCGACCGATGCGACCGAAACCGTTGATGGCCACCTTGACGCTCATATTGGGTCCTCCTGAGCCGGCTTGAAGCCCGGCCTCCCTGAATTGCGTTGCGCGCCCGCGGTTCACCCGCGGCGCGGTCCTCTCGCGCCCGCCGTGCGCCGAACCTCAGGCCTGCCGGAGCTGATCGAGCGCGCGCGCCGCGACCTGCTGGGCAGTAATGCCGAAATGGGCGTAAAGCTCCTTTGCGGGCGCGCTGGCGCCGAACGATGTCATTCCCACGAAGGCGGCGTTCGAACCGACGATAGCGTCCCACCCCATGCGGATCGCGGCTTCCACCGCAACCTTGGCCGGAGCGTCCCCGATCACCTTTGCCCGCTCTGCGGCGGGCCTTTCGAGGAACAGTTCGAACGAGGGGATGGAGACGACGCGGGTGGGAACACCCTGCGCCTCCAACAGCTTGGCGGCTTCAACCGCCAAGGACACTTCCGAGCCGGTGGCGAACAGGCTCGCCTGCGCCGGCCCGGACGCAGCGAGGATTTCGTAAGCGCCTTCCGCCGACCGGTTCACGGCCGTGGCGTCGGTGCGCAGGAGCGGCAGGTTCTGGCGCGACAGGATGAGCGCCGAGGGCCTGTCGGTGGACTGTAGCGCAATCTGCCAGCATTCCGCCGTCTCCACCGTGTCGCAGGGGCGCATCACGAGGAGGTTGGGAATGGCGCGCAGCGCCGCGAGGTGTTCCACCGGCTGGTGGGTGGGGCCATCCTCGCCGAGGCCGATGGAATCGTGGGTGAGCACGTGGATCACCCGCTCGCCCATGAGGGCCGCGAGGCGGATGGCCGGGCGGCAGTAGTCCGAGAACACCATGAAGCCGCCGGAGAAGGGGATGAGCCCCTTGTGCAGCGCCATGCCGTTCATGGCGGCAGCCATGCCGTGCTCGCGCACGCCGTAATGGATGAAGGAGCCGGAGAAGTCGTCCGGCGTCACGGACTTCGCGCCCTTGGCCTTGGTGTTGTTGGAGCCGGTGAGGTCGGCCGAGCCGCCCACCATCTCGGGCACCGCCGGGGTGATGAAGTCCAGCACCATCTCGGACGACTTGCGGGTGGCGACCGCGCCGCCGTCCTTCACTGCCTTTTCCTTGACGGCGACGATGGCGCCTTCCAGCGCCGCGGGCAGCGTGCCAGCGACCCGGCGCTCGAATTCGGTACGCTCCTCGGCCGGGCGGGCGGCGAAGCGGGCTTCCCACGCCTCGCGGGCGGCACGGCCTGCGGCACCGGCGGCACGCCAGCCGTTGAGCGCATCCTCGGGCACCACGAAGGCCGGCGCTTCCCAGCCGAGGGCGGCACGGGTAGCGGCGATTTCCTCGGCGCCCAGCGGCGAGCCGTGGACCTTCTCGGAGCCGGCCTTCTTGGGAGAGCCGAAGCCGATGGTGGTGCGGCAAGAGATCAGGGTCGGCCGGTCGGACGCCTTGGCAGCCTCGAGCGCGGCGAGGATGGCTTCGGGATCATGCCCGTCCACGGCAGCCGTCGCCCAGCCGGAGGCGGCGAAGCGCGCGAGCTGGTTGGTGGAGCCGGAAATGGAGGTGGGTCCGTCGATGGAGATCTTGTTGTCGTCCCACATGACGATGAGCTTGGACAGCTTCAGGTGGCCGGCGAGGTCCGCCGCCTCCTGGCTGATGCCCTCCATCAGGTCGCCGTCGGAGGCGAGGACGTAGGTGTAGTGGTCCACCACATCCGAACCGAAGCGGGCGGCGAGCAGGCGCTCGGCCATGGCCATGCCCACGGCGGTGGCGATGCCCTGCCCCAGCGGGCCCGTGGTGGTCTCGATGCCTTCGGTGACGAAATTCTCGGGGTGGCCGGGCGTCAGCGAGCCGAGCTGCCGGAAGCGCTTGATCTCGTCGATCGTCACCTTCTCGTAGCCGGCGAGGTGCAGCACCGAATAGAGCAGCATGGAGCCGTGGCCGGCGGAGAGCACGAAGCGGTCGCGATCCGGCCAGAACGGACGCGAGGGATCGTACTTCAGCACCTTCGTGAACAGCACGGTGGCGATGTCCGCCGCGCCCATGGGCAGGCCCGGATGGCCGCTGTTGGCGGCCTCGACGGCATCGATCGCGAGGAACCGGATGGCATTGGCCAGACGGTCGTGACTCGTGACGCTGTCGCTCGTGCGGCTGGACATGTTCCCGTATCTCCGGTGCCGGCGCTCATGGCAGCCGGCCGGCTAGAGGCAGTAGGGTTTCACGGGCCCGGCGGCCCGGGTCCGTCGGCAATGCTGGCACGACCACCCGGACCCGGGGCCGGCCTTTGAGCCGCCTTGTACCAAGGCTCACTGCGCTGTCAAACCTGCCTGATCTCCTCGCGTCAAGGCGACGGGCATGGAGCCACCCGCGCTGCATCGTCGCGGCGACGCAACATAACGGATGAGCGAGCGTGCGCCGCGCGGGCCGGCTCGCGCCTCGGTTGCGGGTTGCCTCCTCAGGGCGCCGCATTCATGTTGACAGACTGGAAAGAGCGGCGTTCCGCCGCCCGTCCGACTCGGTTAAAGTCTCGTCATGTATGCGCTGAAGCAACGCCCGCCGCTGCAGGACGCCCCCATCGAGGCGGCGACCCGGCGCCTCCACGCCGCGCTCGACGCGCTGACCGACGCCATCGATCGCCGGCGCGACGCCGATCGCCATCAGGAGGCTCTGCTGGCCCAGCTCCACGCCCTCGGCAATGACCGCGCCCGGCTCGCCGCCGAGCTGGACGTGGCCCAGGCGGAGGCCGGCGAGGTGGAAGAGGCGGGGCGCGAGATCATCCGCCGCCTCGACGTGGCCATGAGCACCATTCGCGACGTGCTCGCGACCCACGGCGGCTGAGGCGATGCCGCACGTCTCCGTCACCATCGCAGGCCGGCAATACAGGATGGCCTGCGACGAGGGGCAGGAAGAGCACCTCATCCGCCTCGCCCGGGACATCGACGACCGCATCACGCAATTGCGCGGCGCGTTCGGAGAGATCGGCGACCAGCGCCTCGTCGTCATGGCCGCCATCACCATCGCGGACGAGCTGGCCTCGGCGCGCGGCCGCATCCGGGCGCTGGAAAGCGATATCGAGAGCCAGCGGGACGCCCGCGCCTCCGCCATGGCCCGCATTGAGGCCAGCGAGGAAGAGGTGGCACGCACCATCGACGCCGTGGCCGAGCGCATCGAGCGCCTCGTGGCGGAACTCGCTCCCAAGGAGCGCGGAACGGTGGGGATGGGCTGAAGCTTCAGGCCGAAGGGACTGGCGCCGCGTCCTTTTCGTCCCTACATTGGCAGTGCGGGGCTGCGGGGCTCGTTAGGAGACATTTCCCCGGGGCCTTATCGATCCTTAAGGGAGCTGTCCCTGACCTTGCCTCCGGGCTTGGACATATGGCGCCCACCTACGTTGTAGGTTTCCCGGGATCGACCTCCGACGGCTTTTGTGGCTCCGCACGTCTTCCCTTCATCCACACGCTTCAAACGACATGGCCTGTGAAGATGCGGCCGGCGAAAGTCTGGCCGCCGAGAAGAAGCGCCTGCGCCTCCTCGCCCTCGGACGGCGCGCGGCCATGGGGCCTCAGGCCCGCGCCGCGGCATCCGAAGCCGCGGCTCGGCAGGCCTCCGCCGCTCTGGGCGACATCTCCGGCCTGACCGTCTCGCTCTTCTGCGCCTTCCGCGATGAGATCGACACCGCCCCGCTTGCGGCTGAGCTGCGCGCCCGGCGCGCCCGGCTCGCCTTGCCTGTCATCCTCGGCCGCGACCGACCGCTGCTGTTCCGACTGTGGCGCGCCGAAGACGCGCTGATCCCCGCAGGAGCTTTCCGCATCCCCGAGCCGCCCGCCCATGCCGAGGAGGTGGTTCCGGACGTGCTGATGGTGCCCCTCGCCGCCTTTGACCGGCGCGGCTTCCGCATCGGCTACGGCGCCGGCTTCTATGATCGTACCCTTGCGCTTCTGCGTGCGCAGCGCCCTGTCCGGGCTCTGGGGTATGCATTTGCGTGCCAGGAGGTCGAACAGGTACCCGCCGAACCCCATGACGAGCCGGTGGACATGATGATAACGGAAAGGGAATCTTTCAGCGTGACGGCGCGCCCCTGACGCCCGCCCGCTGCCCCTCGATCGTGCCTACCGGAAAAGTTCATGCGCATTCTGTTTCTTGGCGACGTCGTCGGCCGCTCAGGCCGCGAATGCGTCGTGTCGCACCTGCCGGGCCTCGTCGCCCAATGGTCCCTCGACCTCGTTGTGGTGAACGGCGAGAATGCCGCCGGCGGCTTCGGCATCACCGAGGCGATCTATGATGAGCTGCGCGCCGCCGGCGCCGACGCCATCACCCTCGGCAACCACTCCTTTGACCAGCGCGAAGCGCTCGTCTTCATCGAGCGCGCCCCCGCTCTGGTGCGGCCGCTGAACTATCCGCCCGGCACGCCCGGCCGCGGCGCGGCTCTGGTCGAAGCGCGCAACGGCGCGCGGGTGCTGGTGCTGAATGTCATGGGCCGCATCTTCATGGACCCGCTCGACGATCCCTTCGCCGGCCTCGACCGCGCGCTGGACGGCGCCACGCTGGGCGAGATGGTGGATGCCATCGTGGTGGATGTTCATGCCGAGACCACCAGCGAGAAGCAGGCCATTGGCCATTTCTGTGACGGCCGCGCCTCCCTCGTGGTGGGCACCCACACCCATGTCCCTACCGCCGACTACCGCATTCTCTCCGGCGGCACCGCCTACATGACCGACGCGGGCATGTGCGGCGCCTATGACGGCGTGATCGGCATGGACAAGGAAGAGCCCCTGCGGCGCTTCACCCGCAAGCTCGCCTCCGGCCGGTTCGAGCCGGCGTCCGGCCCTGCGGCGCTTTCGGGCGTCGCCGTTGAGACGGACGACCGGACCGGCCTTGCGGTGAAGGTCGCGGCCGTGCGCCTCGGCGCCGGGCTTGAGCCGTCCCGGCCGACCTTCTGGGACTGACGCCCCCTACCCTAGCGGCAGGAAAAGCCCGGCAGCGCCATGCTGCACCCGCTTCCTTGCCCTTTTCCCGTCGGCCCGCCTATAAGGCCGGCTCCAGTCAACAGGATCGGTCCGGGCGGCGCCGCTTGCGCGGCGCGCGGGGCGGGTCCGCACAACGGGACGGTGGCCATGGCCGGGCATTCACAATTCAAGAACATCATGCACCGCAAGGGGCGGCAGGACGCGATGCGTTCCAAGCTGTTCTCCAAGCTGGCGCGCGAAATCACGGTCTCGGCCAAGATGGGCCTGCCGGACCCCAACATGAACGCGCGCCTGCGCGCCGCCATCCTCGCGGCCCGCGCCGAGAACATGCCCAAGGACAATATCGACCGCGCCATCAAGAAGGCGGCCGGGGCAGACACGGAGAATTACGACGAGATCCGCTATGAGGGCTACGGCCCGGGTGGCGTCGCGGTGATCGTCGAGGCGCTCACCGACAACCGCAACCGCACCGCATCGGAAGTGCGCTCCTATTTCACCAAGTCGGGCGGCAACCTCGCCGAGACCGGCGCGGTGTCCTTCATGTTCGACCGGGTGGGGCGCATCGAGTATGCCCCCAGCAAGGCGGATGCCGACACCATGATGGAAGCGGCCATCGAGGCCGGGGCGGACGACGTGACCTCCAGCGAGGACGGTCACGAAGTGATCTGCGCTGCCGAGAGCCTGGCGGAAGTGCAGCGGGCGCTGGAGCAGAAGTTCGGAGAGCCGAACAAGGCGGCCCTCGTCTGGCGGCCGCAGAACACGGTGGCGGTGGACGATGAGACCGGCGAGAAGCTGATGCGCCTCGTCGAGACCCTCGAGGACAATGACGACGTGCAGACCGTCACCGCCAATTTCGAGCTGTCCGACGCCCTGCTGGCTAAGCTGAGCGCCTGATCCGGCGCCGGTTTTTCGGAAAATGAGCGCCCGGCAAGGCCGGGCCGCTCGCATTCAGGTACCCTGAGAGGCGGCACGGCCGCCTCTCCTCAGGCCTCAGGCGGCGAACGCCGTGGCCATGGACTTCAGCTCGGCGATGGCGGTGTCGATCTCGCCGCGCTGACGCTCGAGCTGGGCGATCTGCGACAGGCAACGATCGCGCGACAGGGACAGCTCGCTCTCGCCACCCTCATGGGCCGCCACCAGCGCCCGGATCTCCGCCAGGGTGAAGCCGAGGTGCTTGCCCTTCAGGATGACCGCCAGACGCTTGCGATCGGATTCGGAATAGAGCCGGGTCATGCCGTCGCGGCGGGGCGAGATGAGGCCCTTGTCCTCATAGAAGCGCAGGGCGCGCAGGGTGATCCCGAACTCGCGGGAGAGGTCGCCGATGGTGAAGACCACGCCCTCGCGGTAGGCCTCAGCAGCCACATGAGCCTGCGAAGGAACGACGGATCCCAGTCCGTGGTCGAAAGTCTTCTCGAACGTGTTGGCGTCCATGCCTCAATTCCCCTTATCGCGATCCTGTCCGTGGCACGGACGGATGGCCTGTGGCGACCTGTCGTGGTTGCAGCGCCCCCCACGCACGCAGCGTGCGCTTCCCCAGGAGCGGAACCGGCTGTCTCGGGCAGGCTGGAATGAACCAGACCGGACCGGAGGTGCCGCTGCGCCACTATGCCTACCGTCGTGATGACGGACTGGGGAGGTTCTGAGGGATACCGTAGGGGAAAGTAACAGTTACAACTCAATTAAATCATATACTTATGAGACCACACCAAATGCGATAATGGCGAAGGTCACGCTTCGCAAGGTTGCCGCTGCGGAGGGTGCGGCAGACGTATGGGGGACGTTAGGGCGTGCTACCTGACCGAGGTGGAGCCCTGCGCAGCCTGCTCCAGGGACAGGCGCTCCTGTCCACGACAAGCTGGACGACCTCGCGTGGCTGCCTTTCCCCGCGATTTCCACCGCCGCGCCGCAGCGGTGGTAATTAACCGGCGATTTACCTTGATCCGAAATTCTGTGCTGAGGACATCACCGAATCGGGGCATGGTACTTTGACACCTCAAGGTCATCCGTTCGCCCCGCGGGAGGCCGGAATGGAGCGTTTTGAGCGCACGGCCCGGACACGCAAGGGCTTCGAGAGCCATCACGGCTTCGATCCCTATGCGCAGGCCGAACAGCCGGACGTCCCCGCATGGGACGTCTTCGATCTTCCCGCTTCGGCAATCGAAGCTCTCCGGGGGGAAATCGGCATTCTGCGTGAACGTCTGGCGACGGCCGCCCCCAAGCGGGCCGTCACCGAGATGGACCGCGCGATCACGCTTCTGTCTCGCCGCGTCGACGATTTGCGCGAGGCCGGTGCGACCCGTGAGGGATCGGACCAGGCCATCCTCGACGAACTCGCCTCCATTCGTGGCAGCCTTGGCGAGGTGGGGCGTAACGAGCGCTTTGCCGAGCGCTTCAAGGTGGTCGAATCAGGCATCGATGCCCTCGGCCGCAAGATCGATCTTCTGGGCGCCCGTGCCGTGGACCCGGTGGAGGTCGCCCGCCTGCAGAGCCAGATGGGCGAAATGCGCGATCTCGTGCAGCGCCTCGTCACCGGTCCGCAGGGACAGGACGCCATGGCGAAGCTGGCCCAGCGGCTCGGCGCCTGCGCCGAGAGCGTTGCCTTGGCCGGCGAGCAGGCAGCACAGCGCCTGACCGACGCGGCCGGCGATTTCGAGCGCAATGCCGATGCCCTGCTGCGCCGCTTCGCGGACCTGGAAGCCCGCGGCCGCGCCGGCGATGCGGAGGCAACCGAGCGCCTGCGCGCCTCGCTGCTCGAATCGGTCAACGGTGTTCATGCCCGGCTCGATCGCATGTCCGGGCAGATCGCCGATCAGGCGGCGAGCGTCTCGCCCGCGCTCGGCCTTGAAATCTCGCAGCGGCTCGGAGCCATCGCGGCGCGCCTTGCCGCAGCGGAGGAAAGCGGCCGGTCGGGCAGCTCCGTCGTCGATGCGATGGAGCGGCACCTGTCCGGCCTGTCGGACCAGCTGCGCCAGACTCACGACCGGCTCGGCCGCCTCGACGAGATCGAGACGGGCTTGCGGCGCCTGAGCGAGGAAGTCCGCAACGTCCGCGAGGATACCCGCTCGGTCGCCAACGAGGCCGCCGCGGCCGTGGCGGCCAAGGTGTCCGACAATCCGGACGGCGCCGCCGTGCTCGGCTTGAAGCGCGGCCTGGCCGCCCTCGAAGCCCGTCAGGACGAGATGGAGCGCCGGGCCGGCGAGCTTATGGCCGCCGAGCTGGAGCAGCAGCTGGACAGCATTTCCGTTGCCCTCGCCCAGGAGGGAGACGGCACCTACGCCCCCCGGTCCACCGCGGGACGGGCGCCGGCCCAGGAAGCGGCCCAAGACGCGGCCCATGAAGCGGCCTATGAGGAGGCCGCGTACCAGGAGGCTGCGTACCAGGACGCGGGGTATTATCAAGAGCCGTCCTACGACGAGGCGCCCCAACCCCACGCCACCTACCAGGAGCCGGAATTCCAGCCCGCTCCCGAGATCCGGGCCGAGGATGCCGCGCCCCAGCCGCAGCGCCGCGCCGCGGGTGACGCCACCGAGGCCGACGCCCTCGAAAGCGCCCTTCGCGCCGCAGCGACCGATGTGCCGTGGCCCCGCCCGAACCGCCGCGTCGACTGGGGCACGCCCCCCGCGCACGCAAAGGAAGCGGAGGAGGAGCGTCCGCGCCTCGAAAAGCGCGCCCGCAAGGCGGAGAAGGCCCGCGAACGCCGTCCGCACGCGCCGGGCGTGTTCGCCGGCCTGTTCGCGCGGCGCCGTCACATTGCCATGGTGGCCCTGATCGCGGGGGCGACCACTGTCTTCACCGGCCTCAGCGTGGGCATGGCCGTGCGCAACGGGCCGGAGATCGTCACCGGGCTGACTGAAGCCCTGCGCCGGCTCGCCGCACCTGCCATCGCCGGGGTGGCTCCGACAGAACTCCCGCCGGCCATCGGCCCGTCCGCCTTGCAGACCGCCGCCCGCGATGGCGATCCCGCCGCTGCGTTCCTCGTGGCCGGCCGCTATGCGGAAGGCCGCGGCACGGACGTCAATCTCGATGCCGCCACCAAATGGCTCGGCTATGCGGTGCAGCGCGGGTCCGCCCCGGCCGCGCTCAGGCTCGGCGCACTCTATGAGTCGGCCGGCAAGGACATGGGCGAGGCGCGGCGGTTCTACACCTGGGCCGCCGAGCAGGGGAACGTGCGCGCCATGCACGCCCTCGCCATGCTTCTGTCCGAGGGCACCTTGCCCGACCTTAACGGCAAGCCCGACTGGGCCGGCGCGCTCAAATGGTTCCGCACCGCCGCCGATCTCGGCCATCGCGACAGCCAGTACAATCTCGGCGTCATCTATGCCCGCGGCCTCGGCGTGAGCGCCGACGCGGCGGAAGCCTGGAAGTGGCTCGATCTCGCCGCCCGGCAGGGCGACGAGGACAGCGCCCGCAAGCGCGACATCCTGAGCCGAGACGCCGATCCCGCCGTGCTGGCCAAGGCCCAGCAGGCCTCCGCCGCCTTCGTTCCCGCGACGCCGGTCGCCGCCGCCAATACGGTGACCATCAAGCCGGAATGGCAGGAACAGGCGCCCGACGTCGTGGCCAGCGCCACCCCGGCCAAGGCCGCAACGCGGGTCGCAAGCTCCGCCGGCACCGCGCACTGAGGGATGGGATGCCGGTCTGCGGCATCCCCTTTCCCCGGTCCGCCCGCTGGCGCACCTTGGCCCCATGGACCTGAACGCGATTCGCATCCTCGGCCTCGACCCGGGCCTTCGCCGCACGGGCTGGGGCGTCATCGACGTGCTCGGCTCGCGGCTCTCTTTCGTCGCCTGCGGCACGATCCTCCCCCCCGAGGCGGGCGAGATGGCCGAGCGGCTGGCCTTCCTGCATCGCGGCCTGGTGGACGTTCTCCTACGCTTCGCCCCGGCCGAGGCGGCGGTGGAGGAGACCTTCGTGAACATGAACCCGTCATCGACCCTGAAGCTCGGCCAGGCCCGCGGCGTCGTCATGCTCGCCCCGGCGCAGATGGGGCTGCCCGTTGCCGAATATGCGCCCCTGCTGGTGAAAAAGAGTGTCGTGGGCGCCGGGCGGGCGGAAAAAGCCCAAGTGCGCATGATGATCGGCATTCTCCTGCCGAAGGCGACGCCCGAGACCGACGACGCCTCCGATGCCCTCGCCATCGCCATTACCCATGCGCATCATCGTGGCGCGGCTGCGCGTGCGCGCGCGGCGCTGTAAACTCCCCCGCGACCCCGGGGGATATTCGCCATGATCTATGGACAGCTTGCGCTCGTCACGGCGGCCGTCTTCACCGGCGCCGCCTTCTATATCAATGCGGTGGAGCAGCCGGCGCGGCTCATGCTGCCGGACGGCGCGGCGCTCGCCCAGTGGAAGCCGGCCTATCGGCGCGGCTTCGCCATGCAGGCGACGCTGGCTCTGGCCGGCGCCCTGCTGGGCACCGCCGCCTTCGCCACGGACAATGATTGGCGCTGGCTCGCCGGCGCGGTGCTGATGCTCGCCAACTGGCCGTTCACGCTGGTCGGCATCATGCCCACCAACCGGGCGCTCATGGGCGCGCGGGAAGAGGAAGCCGGGCCGCACACGCGCCGGCTTATCGCCAACTGGGGGCAACTGCACATGGTCCGCACCGGCCTCGGCGCCCTCGCCACCTTCGTCTTTTTCACCGCAGCCACGGGCTGAAGGGTCGCACATGATCGGGAAGCTCAAGGGCGTGGTGGACGAACTCAACGAGGACCACGCCATCATCGATGTGCACGGCGTGGGCTATCTCGTCCATTGCTCCGGCCGCACCCTCTCCGCCCTGCCCCGGACGGGCGAGGCGACGGCGCTGTTCATCGAGACCCATGTGCGGGAGGACGCGATCCGCCTGTTCGGCTTCGCCTCGGCGGCGGAGCGGGACTGGTTCCGCCTGCTGCAGGGCGTGCAGGGCATCGGCACCAAGACGGCGCTGGCGGTGCTCTCCACCCTCACCGCCTCCGAGCTGACCCAGGCCATCGCGCTGGGCGACAAGACCACGGTGGCGCGCGCCCCGGGCGTCGGCCCACGGGTGGCCACCCGCATCGTGACCGAGCTGAAGGACAAGATGCCGGGCTTCGGCGCAGGCTCGGTTTCCCTCGCCGACATCGGCGGCGCCCCGGCGGCGGCCCCGGTCGCCGGTGGCGCGGCAGCGGATGCGATGTCCGCCCTCGTCAATCTCGGCTATGGCGCACCCCAGGCCAACGCCGCTATTGCCGCCGCCTTGCGCTCGGCCGGTGAGGACGCCAAGACCGAGACGCTGATCCGCCTCGGGCTGAAGGAGCTGGCCAAGTAGGACGCTCACGGCATCCGCGAGGCGATCTTCAGTTCCTCGCCATCGACCGAGAAGGTGCCGTAGCCTCGGTGATGAATGGTGCGCGGCGCCTTCTGCGCCGGGTCGCGCCACGCCTTCACCACCTCCAGCACGAACAGGTTGAAGCGGTTGACGAGGCGCGTCTCCACCACGCGGCATTCGAGGTTGGCGAAGCACTCCGCCACCAGCGGCGCCTGAACCAGCGCTGCGGGAACGGGCGTGAGCCCGACCGTGGAGAACTTGTCCACCTCTTCGCCGGAGCAGTTGCCCACGGCCACCACCTTCTCCGCCAGCGCCACGGCGGGAATGGCGATGACGCATTCCTTCGTGGCGCGCAGCGCCCTGAAGCTGAAATCGGCGGACGAGACGATGCAGGCGATGAGCGGCGGGGTGAATTCCACCATCATGTGCCAGGACATGGCCATGACGTTGGCCCGCCCCCGCGCCGCCGTCGTGAGCAGGACCACCGGCCCCGGCTCGATCAGCTTGTAGACCTCCGCGAGCGGAAGCTCCTTCATGGCACGGCCCATGGCGACCTCCTGAGGTGGAGGTGGCAGGTTTCCACATGCGGCCCGCGCCCGCATTAATCCAGATCACGCCCGGGAGGTCCGTTCCCCTTCCGTACCCGGCCGGCAGGCACTACAGTCGCGCGAGTCGCTGGTCCCGAGGCGCGCAAGGCTCTCGTCATGAACACCCGCCTCCTCTCGGGCGAAAAGCGCGGCGATGATGCCGCCGATTCCACCCTGCGCCCGCAGCTCCTGTCGGAGTTCGTCGGTCAGGCGCAGGCGCGCGCCAATCTGGAAATCTTCATCAAGGCGGCGCGGGCGCGCGGCGAGGCGCTGGACCACGTTCTGTTCGTGGGGCCGCCCGGCCTCGGCAAGACGACGCTGGCGCAGATCATGTCGCGCGAGATGGGCGTGGGCTTCCGCTCCACCTCCGGGCCTGTCATCGCCAAGGCCGGCGACCTTGCCGCCATCCTCACCAATCTCGAAGAGCGCGACGTGCTCTTCATCGACGAGATCCACCGTCTCTCCCCCGCCGTGGAGGAAATCCTCTATCCGGCCATGGAGGATTACGAGCTGGATCTCGTGATCGGCGAGGGCCCGGCCGCACGCTCGGTGAAGATCTCGCTGCCAAAATTCACGCTGGTGGGCGCCACCACCCGCTCCGGCCTCCTCACCACGCCGCTGCGCGACCGCTTCGGCATTCCCGTGCGCCTCCAGTTCTACACGGTGGAGGAACTGGAGAAGATCGTGGTGCGCGGGGCGCGGGTGATGGGCATCGCCATCGCCCCCGACGGCGCCACCGAGATCGCCCGCCGCGCGCGTGGAACCCCGCGCATCGCCGGCCGGCTGTTGCGACGGGTGCGCGATTTCGCGCTGGTGGCCGAGGCGGAGCGGATCGATCGCAAGATCGCCGACCGCGCCCTCCTCGCCCTGGAGGTGGACGCCGCCGGCCTCGACGCCATGGACCGGCGCTATCTCACGGTGATCGCCGAATTCTACGGCGGCGGACCGGTGGGCGTGGACACGCTGGCTGCTGCCCTGTCCGAGCCGCGCGATGCCATTGAGGAGATCGTCGAGCCCTTCCTCGTGCAGCAGGGCTTCATCCAGCGCACCCCGCGCGGGCGGATGCTGACCGGCGCCGCCTTCCGCCACCTCGGGCTTGCGGAGCCGCCCTCCGTCAAACAGATGCCGCTGTTCGACGAAGGCGATTGAGAGGGGCGACTGACGGACGAGTCGACGGCAGCCCGCGCGGAATGTAAAGCACATTGACATGAGCTGGACCCGGAACGGCGAAACGCGCTCCTACCATCATGGCAACCTGCGGGAAGCCCTGATGCAGGCCGCGCTCGACCTCGTGGCCGAGAAAGGTGTCGCCGGCTTCACCTTCGCCGAGGCGGCCCGCCGGGCCGGGGTGAGCCCTGCCGCTCCCTACCGGCATTTCCGCGACCGGGACGAACTGCTCGCAGCCGTTGCCACCGCAGGGTTCGACCGACTGACCGAGACCTTGCAGGCCGCCTGGCAGGGCGGGCGCCCCAAGGCCTCCGTAGCCTTCGAGCGGGTCGGCCGCGCCTACCTCGCCTTCGCCCGCAGCCGGCCGGCGGAATATGTGGCGATGTTTGAATCCGGCCTTTCTCCCGATCGTCACGAAGGTTTGAAGCAGGCGGGGGACAAGGCTTTCGGCGCACTGCGCGAGGCCGCCGAAGTTCTGGTCTCTCACATTCCCGGCCCCGGCCGCCCGCCGGCTCTGATGGTGGCGCTGCACACTTGGTCCCTCGCCCACGGCGTTGCCTCGCTGTTCGGCCGCGCCGATGGCGGACGGCGCAAGCTGCCCATGGACCCGGACGACCTTCTTGAGGCCGGATTCCTCGTCTATCTGAAGGGCCTCGGCGCCCCCTCCGAGTGAGGCGTCGGCAGGCGCCCATTGACAAGGAGCGTCCTGCGACCTATCTATGTAAATGTTATTTACATTAACCGGGAACGACAGCCATGGAGCTCGCTTACAAGCTCGACAGCTACGGTAAACCGGCGTGGATCGCGCTCACGGTACTGGGCTTCATGGCCTGGTGGCCGCTGGGCCTCGCCATCCTCGCCTTCGCCATCGGCAGCGGACGGTTCGGATGCGGCAAGCGCAGCTTCGCCCGCTGGCAGGAACAGGGAGGAGAGACGATGAAGGGCTTCGGATGCTGGACCCGTTCGGCTCCCTCCAGCGGCAATCGCGCCTTCGACGAATATCGCCAGGACACCCTGCGCCGCCTCGAGGAGGAGCAGAAGGAGTTCCGCGACTTCCTTGATCGCCTGCGTCAGGCCAAGGACAAGGCCGAGTTCGACCAGTTCATGGCCGAGCGCCGCCGCCGCGCCGACGAGCCGCAGCCGGACGCTTCCGGCAACGGCTGACCGCCCGGACCGGCAGGACTGTCGGTCAAGAACGTCGGTACGGTCGCCAACGCCCCCCAGGTTCCGTACCGGCCGAACCGCGCCCTTTGTTCACAAGGGGCGCGGTCTCGTTTATGGGAAGGCGCCATGATCGAGCGTCCGACTCCCTCCCCGTCCGACAAGAACCTCCACCTCGCCGGCCGTCTCATTCCCGGCGGCCATGCGCTGGACGTGCGCGTCTATTACGAGGACACGGATTTCTCCGGCATCGTCTATCACGCCAACTATCTGCGCTTCATGGAGCGCGGCCGTTCCGACTACATGCGGCTTCTGGGCGTGGTGCAGGGCGAACTCTTCGCGCAGGCAGCGGAGGAAGCGCCCGGCTTCCATTTCGTCGTCCGCGCCATGCAGATCGACTTCCTGAAGCCCGCGCGCATCGACGACGTGCTCCAGATCGTCACCCTATCCAAAGATGTGGCCGGTGCCTCCATCACCCTGCTTCAGCAGGTGAAGCGCGGCGACGAGTTGCTGGTGTCTGCCACGGTGCGGGTGGCCTTCGTCTCCGAGGGTCGCGCCAAGCGCATCCCTGATTCCCTGCGCCAGGCGACCCTCGCGGATGCCCGTGAGGCGGAGGCGCTCGGCGAAATCCGCCGTTGACGCTTGGGAAGGCACGACTTTCGTTACCGTCACGGCGCTGCGCTAACGCAGCATTAAGCGTGTTCATGCACAGCTTCATCCGGCTGCGGCGCTTTCGCACCGCAGCGCAGACCGGCACGCCCGTCAAAGTTTGGACAGTTTCGCCCGGTCAAAGGGCCGCCAAACTTTGAATGCGACGTCCGGCGCTCGAAACCCGCGCGGCCTCAAGCCGGGGCGGGAGCCGGATGCTCCGGGCGGGCACGCCCCCTCCCGAGCGCAGAAGCGGTCCCTCCTCAAGGAGCGCACCGCGGAGCCGAGGATGATTGATGTGACGAGCCGCACCGGCACCGTTTCCCGCCTGACGCCGGCGATCGCCACGGCGGCGGGCCTCCTCCTTCTTGGCACCCTGCCCGCGCTCGCCCAGGATCCGATCGGCAGCGCCGTGGCGCCGCCCGCCGCGGACTTCTCCTTCCTCGGCCTGTTCCTGCAGGCCCACATCGTCGTCAAGCTGGTGATGATCGGCCTGATCGTGTCCTCGATCTGGGTCTGGGCCATCATCATCAACAAATGGATGCTGTTCTCCCGCAACAAGCGCGAGATGGACCGCTTCGAGCAGGTGTTCTGGTCCGGCCAGAGCCTCGAAGACCTCTACCGCACCCTCGCGGGTCGCTCCAACCACGGCATGGCCGCCATCTTCGTCGCCGCCATGCGCGAGTGGAAGCGCACCTATGAGGGGGGCGCGCGCTCCCTCGCCGGCCTCAACCAGCGGATCGACAAGGTGATGAACGTCACCATCGCCCGCGAGGTGGAGCGGCTGGAGACGGGTCTGCTGGTGCTGGCGACCGTGGGCTCGGCCGGCCCCTTCGTCGGCCTGTTCGGCACGGTCTGGGGCATCATGACCTCGTTCCAGTCCATCGCCGCATCCAAGAACACATCGCTCGCCGTGGTGGCGCCGGGCATTGCGGAGGCGCTGTTCGCGACCGCGATGGGCCTCATTGCCGCCATCCCCGCGACGATTTTCTACAACAAGTTCATTTCCCAGACCGGGCGTCAGGCCCAGCGGCTGGAGGGTTTCGCGGACGAGTTCTCCGCCATCCTCTCGCGCCAGATCGACGAGCGGGGCTGAACCATGGGCATGTCGGGCGGAGGGGCGGCAGGATGGCAGAGCCGGCGCTCGCGCCGGCGCGCCGCCCCGGTCATGGCCGAAATCAACGTGACGCCCATGGTGGACGTCATGCTGGTGCTGCTCATCATCTTCATGGTGGCGGCGCCGCTGCTGACGGTGGGCGTGCCCATCGACCTGCCGCAGACGCAGGCGAGCGCGGTGAACCAGGACAACAAGGAGCCGATCACCCTCTCGGTGCGGCCCAACGGCCAGATCTATCTCGGCGACAGCGAGATCAAGTACGAGGATCTGGTCTCGAAGTTGCAAGCGGTGACGCAGGCGCGCGGCGGTTTCGAGGAGCGCATCTTCGTCCGCGGCGACAAGAACGCCAATTACGGGCAGATCATGCGGGTCATGGGCCGCCTCTCGGGGGCGGGCTTCAAGAAGGTGGCGCTGGTCACCGAGGTCGAGCAGGGAGGCTGAGCCATCAATCCCATGCGCAGCAGCCTCGCGGCATCGACGGCGCTCCATGTGGGCGTTCTCGTCCTGACCCTGGTGAGTTTCTCCGGGGCGAAGCCGCTTGACCCGACGTTGCAGGACATCCCCGTCGACGTCATCACCTCCTCCGAGTACACCAAGCTCACCCGGGGCGCGCTGACGGGCAAAAAGACCGAAAAGCCGAAGCAGGTGGCCGAGAAGGTCGCCGACCCCACTCCCATCGAGGATCCCAAGCTCAAGGCCAGCGAGAAGCCGCCGGTGGAGGCGACCACCCCTCCCCCGCCGCCGCCTCCCCCGCCGCCGCAGAAGGCCGAGCAGCCGACCCAGCAGAAGGCCGAGCCTGCGCCGCCGCCCAAGGAAACGGCGGAAGTCGCGCTGAAGAACGAGCCGAAGAAGCAGGAGCAGCCGCAGGAACAGGCCAAGGCCGAGGCCGCCCCGCCCCTGCCGCCGCGCAAGCCGGCGCCGCCGCGTGAGCAGCCCAAGCCCATCGAGGCCAATGCGCAGTCGCGCGAGTTCAACACCGACCAGATCAAGGAACTGATCGACAAGCGCACCCCCACCCGGCAGGTGGCGAGCGCGGGCGAGATTTCGAACACCTCCTCCATCGGCGCGCCGAGCGGTCAGGCGGCGACCCTGAGCGTGAACGAGATCGACGCCTTCAAGCGCCGCCTGAAGACGTGCTGGGGCACCATGCCGGGCAACCTCACCGCGCCGCCGCCCGTCGACGTGGACATCTTCTTCAACAAGGACGGCACCCTTTCGGCGCAGCCGCGGATCGTTCCCGGACAGGCGAACGCCGGCAACCCGGCCTTCCAGGCGGTGGCGAGCATCGGCATCCGGGCCATCATCCAGTGCCAGCCCTACACGATGTTCCAACCCGAGAAATACGCCTCTTCGTGGAAGACGCTCGGCATCACCCTCAGCGACAAGCTCTTCACCCAATAGCAGGCCGGCGCCCGCGGCGGCACGCGCCGCCGGCCCCTCGGGCGCGGCGTGACCCGAAAGAACGAGGACGAAAATGACGCGGTCCGGACGCCCGGAAGCCTTCCAGCGCCCACACGATGATGGTCACGCCGGCTCGCCGGCGGGCGGGCCCGCGCAGGGCCTTGGCCGTCGCGCCTTCCTGATGACGGGCATGGCCGCCGGCGCCGCGGGGATCCTCCATGGCGGCCTCGGCGCGGCCCAAGCCCAGGCCGCGCGCATCGAGATCACCCCCGGCGCCTTCAAGCCGATCCCCATCGCCATCACCGACCTCCTGGGCGAGCCGGAACTCGGGCGCAACATTTCCGGGGTCATCACCTCGGACCTGCGCCGCTGCGGGCTGTTCGCGCCCATCGATCCGAAGGCGTTCGTCGAGCAGATCACAAATCCCGACACCCCGCGCTTCCAGGACTGGCGTGTTATCAACGCCCAGGCGCTGCTCACCGGCCGTGTGACGCGGCAGGCGGACGGGCGGGTGCAGGTGGTGTTCCGCCTGTGGGACGTGTTCGCCGGCCAGCAACTGGCCGCCCAGCAGTTCGTGGCTCAGCCGGAGAACTGGCGGCGCATCGCCCACATCGTCGCCGACGCCATCTATGAGAAGATGACCGGCGAGAAGGGCTATTTCGACACCCGCATCGTCTTCGTGGACGAGAGCGGGCCGAAGGAGCGCCGCATCAAGCGCCTCGCCATCATGGACCAGGACGGCGCCAATGTGAGCTATCTCACCCGCGGCGACAGCCTGGTGCTGACCCCGCGCTTCTCGCCCACCAGCCAGGAAATCACCTACATGTCCTACGGGCAGGGTGATCCCAAGGTGTTCCTGCTCAACATCGAGACCGGCCAGCGGGAGATCGTCGGCAATTTCCCCGGCATGAGCTTCGCGCCCCGCTTCGCGCCGGACGGCCAGAAGGTCATCATGAGCCTTCAGCAGGGCGGCAACTCGAACATCTTCGTCATGGACCTGCGCTCGCGCGCCACCACCCGCCTGACCGACACGGCGGCCATTGATACCGCCCCCTGCTATTCGCCGGACGGGCGGCAGATCTGCTTCGAGAGCGACCGTGGCGGTACCTCGCAGATCTATGTGATGAATGCGGACGGCTCCGGCGCCAAGCGCATCTCCTTCGGCAATGCCCGCTACTCGACGCCGGTGTGGTCGCCCAAGGGCGACTGGATCGCCTACACCCGGCAGGCGGAAGGCCGCTTCGCCATCGGCGTCATGCGCACCGATGGCTCGGGAGAGCGTGTGCTGACAGAGGGTTATCACAACGAGGGGCCGACCTTCTGCCCCAACGGCCGCGTGCTCATGTTCTTCCGCGATCCGGGCGGCGCCTCCGGCCCCTCCCTCTATACCGTGGACGTGACGGGCTACAACGAGCAGCGCCTGCCGACCCCGAGCTACGGCTCGGACCCGGCCTGGTCTCCGCTGCGGTCCTGAGCTTAGCTGGCTACCTCCCATTTCTGTTGGGGCGCGGCTGAACGCGCCTTGACGGGGGCAGCCAAGGCAGGCAAACGCAGGTTCAATCGCTTTCCCTGCCCGCTGCCCCGGCGCCGGGCGCGCCGGCTTTCGGCCACACGTCAGGTACTTCATGATCCGCTCGCCCCTCATCACCGTCATGGTCCAGGCTGTCCGCAAGGCTGGGCGCACGCTCGCCCGCGATTTCGGCGAGGTGGAGCAGCTTCAGGTCTCCATGAAAGGCCCCGGAGACTTCGTCTCTGCCGCCGACCGCAAGGCCGAGGACACCCTCTTCGCCGAGCTGTCCCGCGCCCGGCCGAACTACGGCTTCCTCATGGAGGAGCGCGGCGCGGTGGAAGGCACCGACCCCGCCAACACGTGGGTGGTGGACCCCCTCGACGGCACCACCAACTTCCTGCACGGCATCCCGATCTTCTCCATCTCGCTGGCGCTGGTGCGCAACGGCGTGCCGGTGGCGGGCGTCGTCTACAATCCGGTGAGCGACGAGCTCTATGTGGCCGAGAGCGGCCAGGGCGCCTATCTCAACGAGCGGCGCATCCGTGTCGCCGCACGGCGCAAGCTCGCCGAATGCGTCGTGTGCTGCGGCGTGCCCCACATGGGCCGCGGCGACCATGCCCAGTTCAACCGCGAGCTTGAACTCGTCCAGCCGCAGGTCTCGGGCATCCGCCGCACCGGCTCCGCCGCCATCGACCTCGCCTGGACCGCCGCCGGACGCTTCGACGCCTTCTGGGAGCGCAACCTCTCGCCCTGGGACATGGCGGCCGGCATCGTCCTCGTGCGCGAGGCGGGCGGCTATGTCTCCGACATGGACGATGGCGAGAAGATGCTGGAGCGCGGCCACATCATGGCCGGCAACGAACTGATCCGCCGCGACCTGCAGAAGCTGCTGAAGAAGGCCTGAGGCGGGCGGGCTGGAAATGATCGCTCCCAAAAAAGAGCTGGCCGCCCACGGGTGCCAGCTCATTGAGGGACCGCCTCACACGGCCTGCCTTTGACTATGCTTGGCTCGCAGAGCCGGTAGCCGCGCTGAACCAATGTTCAGCCCAGCCTTGGCGCTTGACGGGCTGGAATTCCGTGAATGTGAAGGTCGCAAGTTTGGCGACATGAAACGGCTCGCTGTCGAAGAATGCTTCCAGATCAGCCTTTGATTTTGCGCGCGCGAGCAGAAACCCACCTGTCGGTGGTTCTTTAGGCCCAGAACACAAAAACAGTCCGAGTTCGTAGCCTTTCTGAAGGAAGGCACGATGATGCGGTATTGTTTCTCTTATGTCCTCAAAGGGCACGAGATACTTCGCCTCGACAACGAAGTGCTTCATTTGCAACACTCCCCTTGATAGCGACCGAGCAGGTCTGCGACTTGAGCCGATCGCGCCGACCGTTTAATTTTGATACGAACCGGTCGGTCACATTGTCAAGTGTCAAGGAGGCATGCGATGCCCCGTTCTGGTAAACTTGAGGTTCCCGAGCGCAAGGCGCCGCGGGCGCGAGACAAGATTTTCGCGGTCGCGGCGGATCTGTTCTATCGGGAAGGAATCCGCGCTGTCGGCGTTGAAACCATCGTCAAGAAGGCGGGTGTCACCAAGATCAGTCTCTATCGGAGTTTTCCGTCGAAGGACGATCTCGTCGTCGCCTATCTCGAAGACCGAAGCCGGAGCTTCCTTGAGAACTGGGACGAGATGTTTGCCGCCTACCAAGATGACCCGCACGCTCAGCTCCGAGCCATCATGACCTATCTCTCCGACCGAACGACCTCGGAGGGGTACCGCGGCTGTCCCTTCATAAACTTCTGCGCCGAGTTTCCCGATCCTCAACATCCAGGGCGAAGGGTCGCGACAGCAACCAAGGCCGCGCTTCGAGAGCGCTTCCTGAGCATTGCCCAGGCGCTGGAAGTCCCAAGCCCGCAACAGCTCGCCGATGGCCTCCTGCTCTTGGTCGAAGGCGCTTATGCGATGAGCCAGACCTTCGGCGGCAAAAACGGTCCGGGCCAAGCTCTGGCCTTCGCTGCCGACGCGCTCGTCGCGTCTCAACTGCAGCGGGCATGACGCGCACCTCTGATATAAAAGCGCTGTTGCGGACATGTGGACAATCCGCACCACACGAGGGACGTACTACCGCCGCGCGAACAGCTTCTCCACGTCCTTCAATGAGAGCGTGACGAAGGTTGGCCGGCCGTGGTTGCACTCGCCGGCGTTGGGCGTCTGCTCCATCTCCCGCAGCAGGGCGTTCATCTCCTCCACCCTGAGCCGTCGTCCGGCCCGAACAGAGCCGTGGCAGGCCATGGTGGCGGCGACGTGCAGCAGGCGCCGCTCCAGCGGCAGCGCATCGTCCCATTCGGCGGCATGCTCGGCGAGGTCGGTGACGAGGCGGGTCACGTCCGCGTCCTTCAGCAGAGCCGGCACCTCGCGCACCAGCACCGCGCCAGGTCCGAAGGGCTCCAGGACGAGCCCCAGAGCGGCGAGGTCGGACGCCCGCTCGGTGAGTCGATCCGCATCGGCCGGATCGAGATCAACCACGGCCGGGATCAGCAGCCCCTGCCGCGCCACGCCATCCCGCTCCATGGCCGCCTTGAGCTTCTCGTAGACCAGCCGCTCATGGGCCGCGTGCTGGTCGATGAGGACCAGCCCCTCGCGGGTCTGGGCGACGATATAGGTCTCGTGCAGCTGCGCGCGGGCCGCCCCCAGAGGCCGGTCGAGATCGACGGCAGAGACCGGAGCGGCGTCGGCGCGGGCATCGGCCGAAGGCTCGGCGATCTCGAGACGCACCTGCTCCTCGCCCGACCGGAAGGGCTCGGGGCGCGTAGGCGACTGCCGCCAGTCGTAATCGAGCCGTGGCGCCGGGCGGAAGCCGGCGAAGGCGCCGCCGCGCTCCGGCTCCCCAAGGCCCGAAGAGGTGCGGGACGGAAGACTGGGCGTCTGCGCCAACGCCACGAGGCGATCCGCCATGCTGGCGGCGGTGGACGGGATGCGGGCGGCGAGCGCATCGGAAAGCGTGCGCACGATGAGCGCCCGCACATTGCCCCCGTCGCGGAAGCGCACCTCGGTCTTGGCGGGATGGACGTTCACGTCCACGTCGCGGGGATCAAGGGTGAAGAACAGCGCCAGCACGGGATAGCGATCGGACGGCAGAAGGTCCGCATAGGCCGCGCGCACCGCGCCCATCAGCAGCTTGTCGCGCACGGGACGGCCGTTCACGAACAGGTACTGGCTCAACGAATTGGCCTTGGAAAAGGTCGGCAGGCCGGCAAGGCCATCGAGCCGAACGCCTTCCCGGATGCCGGAGACGGCGATGACATTGCGCCCCGCATCGGCGCCCAGCACATCCGCGAGCCGCTGCGCCCGGCCGGCTTCATCGTCCGCTCGCGCGGGAAACGTGACCGGCGCGCGCTCGTCGGTGGCGAGGGTGAAGGCCACGTCCGGGCGGGCGAGCGCCAGACGGCGCACCACGTCCGCCGCGGCCGTGCCCTCCGCGCGGTCGGACTTCAGGAACTTGAGACGCGCGGGCGTCGCGTAGAAGAGATCGCGCACCTCCACCCGCGTTCCGCGCCCGAGCGCCGCCGGCCGGGGCGGCGTCACCACGCCGCCATCCACACGCACCTCGAAGGCATGGGCGGCCTCCGGCGGACGGCTGGCGATGGCAAGGTGCGCCACCGCGCCGATGGAGGGCAGCGCCTCGCCGCGAAAGCCGAGGGTGGCGATGGCGAGCAGGTCCTCGCCGGACAGCTTGGACGTGGCGTGGCGCTCCACGCACAAGGCAAGATCGTCCGGCCCCATGCCCGAGCCGTCGTCGCTCACGCGCACGAGGCGCCGGCCTCCGCCCTGAATCACCACCTCGATGGAGCGCGCGCCGGCGTCCAGCGCGTTCTCCACCAGCTCCTTCACCACGGCAGCCGGCCGCTCCACCACCTCGCCGGCGGCGATGCGGTCGATGAGCACGGGCGGTAGGCGGCGGATGGACATGGCACTCATCGCGATTCGGATGGGGCGATCTTATCGGCTCCCGCCAGCCGCACGAAATCGCCGCAAACCCGCCCAAGGCCGCGCTTCTACGAGGCCGGGATGACGACCAAGCTTGCTTTGACGCCGGCAAGGACTAATTGTGTAGATTGAATTCCGAGATTGAGGACGGCTCCGCGCGTCGTCCGTGAAGGCAGCGTCATGAACTATGTTGAGGCGGCAAACGCGCCGCTGCGCAAGACCGGCCATATCAAGCTCTACGGGCCGGAAGGCTTCGAGGGCATGCGGCGGGCCGGCGCGCTGACCGCCAAGGCGCTCGACGCCGTGGCGGAAATGATCGGGCCGGGGGTGACCACCACCGCCATCGACCAGCTCATCTTTGACTTCGCCATGGACCATGGCGCCTACCCCGCCACGCTGATGTACCGCGGCTACCGCTACTCGGTCTGTACTTCGGTGAACCACGTGGTGTGCCACGGCATGCCAAACGCCCGCCCTCTGCGCGATGGCGACATCGTGAACGTAGATGTCACCCTGGTGCTCGACGGCTGGTATGGCGATTCGAGCCGCATGTTTCCGGTGGGCGCCATTCCGCGCCGGGCGGAGCGGCTGCTGGACGTGACCTATGAGTCGATGATGCGGGGCATCCGCGCCATTCGTCCGGGCGCGCATGTGGGCGACATCGGCGCCGCCATCCAGGAGTTCGTGGAGCCGCAGCACATGAGCGTGGTGCGCGACTTCTGCGGCCACGGCGTTGGGCAGGTGTTCCACGACGAGCCGAATATCGTGCATGTGGGCCGCCGCGGCGAGGGGCCGAAGCTGGTGCCGGGCATGATCTTCACCGTGGAGCCGATGATCAACCTCGGCCGCCCGCATGTGAAGGTGCTGTCCGACGGCTGGACCGCGGTGACGCGGGACCGCTCGCTCTCCGCGCAGTTCGAGCATGCCGTTGGCGTGACGGAAACCGGCGTCGAGATCTTCACCCTGAGCCCCAAGGGCTATCACAAGCCGCCTTACATCACCGCCTGAGGGAGCCGGATGGCCGAAGCGCCGGAAGACGGCCTGAACGAGGCGCCCCACTTTCACGGGCATCGCGACCGGCTTCGCGCGCGCTTCCGCTCGGCCGGGTCGCAGGCGCTGGCCGACTACGAGCTGCTGGAGCTGGTGCTGTTCCGCGCCGTACCGCGGCGAGATGTGAAGCCGCTTGCCAAGGCGCTGGTTGACCGCTTCGGCTCCTTCGCCGAGGTGGTGGCCGCGCCGGTGCAGTTGCTGGCCGAGGTGCCCGGCGTCAAGGACGCCATCATCACCGAGCTGAAGGTGGTGGAGGCGGCCGCCCAGCGCCTCGCCAAGGGGCAGGTGAAGCGGCGGCCGGCGCTGTCGTCCTGGAGCGCGGTGATCGACTATTGCCGCACCGCCATGGCCTATGCCGACCGCGAGCAGGTGCGGGTGCTGTTCCTCGACAAGCGCAACCAGCTGATCGCCGACGAGGTGCTGCAGACGGGTACCGTGGACCACGCGCCGGTCTATCCCCGCGAGGTGGTGAAACGGGCGCTGGAGGTGTCCGCCTCCGCGCTCATCCTCTGCCACAACCACCCCTCGGGCGATCCCACCCCCTCGCGCGCCGACATCGACATGACCCGCCGCATCATCGATGTGGCGAAGCCGCTGGGCATCGAGGTCCACGACCACATCATTGTCGGCAAGGACGGGCACGCGAGCCTGAAGGGCCTGCGGCTGATCTGAAGGCTTCCGGGTCCTCCCCCGGATCAATGGCCCTCGAAGGCCACCAGCGTACGGACCGCCACGCCCATCCCCCGCAGCTTCTCGGAGCCCCCGAGGTCCGGCAGGTCGACGATGAAGCAGGCCGCCTCCACCACGGCGCCGCAGGTCTGAAGGAGCTTCACCGCGCCGGTGGCAGTGCCGCCGGTGGCGATCAGGTCATCCACCAGCAGCACCCTTTGGCCGGGGGTGATGGCGTCCACATGCATCTCGATCTCGTCCTCGCCGTATTCGAGGGCGTAGGCCATGCGCACGGTCTGGTGGGGCAGCTTGCCCTTCTTGCGGATGGGCACGAAGCCGGCGGAAAGCTGATGCGCCACCGCGCCGCCGAGGATGAAGCCCCGCGCCTCGATGCCGGCCACCTTGTCGATCTTCGCGCCGGCCCAGGGCTGCACCAGCTCGTCCACCGCCCGGCGGAAGGCGCGGGCGTCGCCGAGCAGGGTGGTGATGTCGCGAAACAGGATGCCGGGCTTGGGGTAATTCTCGATGGTACGGATGGAGGCGGCGAAATCGGCAGGGGTCATGACAGGCTCCGGTTTGGCGGAGAAGCTAAGGCGGCGGCAGCGCGGGGGAAAGCAGCACAGCGGCCAAAAGCGCCGATGCCGCGCAGTCGTGATCGGCGGGGAGCCCACATGAAAAAGGGCCCCTGACGGGGCCCTTGATCGTTCTGCGGACTTACGGTCAGCGCACCTGATCAGTGCGCCACGTTCGACCAGACCTTCTTCTTGGTGAAGTAGAGCAGGCCGCTGAGCACGATCAGGAAGATCATGACCTGAAACCCGATGCGCTTGCGCTGGTCGAGGTGCGGCTCTGCCACCCACATCATGAAGGCCGCCACATCCTGGGAATACTGGTCGACGGTCTGGGGCGAGCCGTCCGTGTATTCCACCTGGCCGTCGCTGAGGGGCTTCGGCATGGCGATCTGGTGACCGGGGAAATACTCGTTGTAGTTCAGACCCGGCTGCACATGGACACCGGCGGGGGCATCCTCATAGCCAGTGAGCAGAGCGTGGATGTAGTCCACGCCGTGCTCCTGATACTGGATGAAGGCGTCGGTGATGAAGCCGGGGAAGCCGACGTGGTAGGAGCGGGCCTTGGCCAGCACCGAGAAGTCCGGCGGCAGGGCGCCGCCGTTGGCGGCGCGGGCGGCGTTGTCGTTCGGGAACGGCGCCGGCCAGTGATCTGACAGGCGACCCGGACGCTGGAACATGTCGCCGGCGTCGTTGGGGCCGTCGGTGATCTGGTACTCGCCCGCAACCTGCTTGGCCTGCGCTTCAGTGAAGTGCGGGCCGCCTTCCTGGGCGAGGTTGCGGAAGTACAGGTAGTTGGCCGAGTGGCAGGCGGCGCAGACTTCCTTGAACACCTTGAAGCCGCGCTGCAGCTGCGCCGGATCATACATGCCGAAGGGACCCGCGAAGGACCACGACATGCGATGCGGACGCGGCTGGGCGTGCGCATCCTCGGCACGGGCGCCGGAGGCGCCCGCCGTCAGGAGCAGTGCCGCCGCGACGGCACCGAAGAGAGAGCTACGAATGGTCATTGCTGTTCTCTCCGCGCCGATCACTTGGTCTCGGGACCGGCCGCCCCGGCGACCACCACCGCTCCGCCCTTCGACTTCGCGAGCACGGCATCCGCGATGGAGGCCGGCACGGGCTTGGGGCGCTCGAACAGGCCGAGCAGCGGCAGGATGACGAGGAAGTGGATGAAATAGTAGGCCGTCAGGATGCGCGAGACGATGAGCGCGCCGCCCTCGGCGGGCTGGGAGCCCATGTAACCGAGGAGGACCGCCACCACCGCGAACACCCAGAAGAACTGGCGGAACAGCGGACGATACTTCGCCGAGCGCACCTTGGAGGTGTCGAGCCAGGGCAGGAAGGCCAGCACCGCGATCGCCGCGAACATGGCGAGCACGCCGCCGAGCTTGTCCGGGATGGAGCGCAGGATCGCGTAGAACGGCAGGAAGTACCATTCGGGCACGATATGCGCCGGCGTGGCGAGCGGGTTGGCCGGGATGTAGTTGTCCGAGTGGCCGAGATAGTTCGGAATGTAGAAGATGAACCAGGAGAAGAAGATCAGGAACACCACCATCGCGAACGTGTCCTTGATCGTCGCGTAGGGGGTGAAGGGCACCGTATCCTTCGCCACGCTCTTGATGTCCACGCCGTCCGGGTTGTTCTGGCCCACGTGGTGGAGCGCCCAGATGTGGAGGCCGACCACGCCGGCGATCATGAAGGGCAGCAGGTAGTGCAGCGAGAAGAAGCGGTTCAGCGTGGGATCACCCACCGAATAGCCGCCCCACAGCCACTGCACGATGGTGTTGCCGACCCACGGAATGGCCGAGAACAGGTTCGTGATGACGGTGGCGCCCCAGAACGACATCTGGCCCCAGGGGAGCACGTAGCCCATGAAGGCGGTGGCCATCATGAGGAGATAGATGATGACGCCGAGGATCCACAGCACCTCGCGGGGGGCCTTGTAGGACCCGTAGTACATGCCGCGGAAGATGTGGATGTACACCGCGATGAAGAACATCGAGGCGCCGTTGGCGTGGATGTAGCGGATCAGCCAGCCATAGTTCACGTCGCGCATGATGTGCTCGACGCGGGCGAACGAGACCGGGGCATAGGCCACGTAGTGCATGGCCAGAACCACGCCGGAGACGATCTGGCAGACGAGCATGAAGCTCAGGATCGCGCCGAAGGTCCACATGTAATTGAGATTCTTCGGCACCGGATAGGCGATGGCCGAGGAATGGATCAGCCCGACGATCGGCAAGCGGCTCTCGAACCACTGCGCGACCTTCCCCTTGGGCTGGTAGGTGGAATGTCCTTCCATGAGTCCAACCTTTTTGAAAGCGGCGACGATGCGCGCGTCAGCCGATCACGATCTTGGTGTCGGTGGTGAAGGCGTAGGGCGGCAATTCGAGATTGAGCGGCGCCGGTCCCTGCCGGATGCGGCCGGAGGTGTCGTACACCGAGCCGTGGCAGGGGCAGAACCAGCCGTTGTACTGGCCCTGGTGGCCAAGCGGCACGCAGCCGAGATGGGTGCAGATGCCGATCACCACCAGCCACTGGTCCTTGCCGGCCTTCACACGCGCCGAATCGGGCTGCGGGTCTTTCAGGTCAGACAGGGGGGTGTCCACCGCCGACTTGATCTCCGCCGGCGTGCGGTGGGAGATGAAGATCGGCTTGCCGCGCCACTGCACCGTGACGATCTGGCCTTCAGCGATGGGGGAGAGGTCCACCTCGGTGGTGGACAGCGCGAGCACGGACGCATCGGGCTGGAGCTGGGAGATGAAGGGCCACGCCATGGCGGCGGCACCGACGGCGCCCACGGCACCGGTTGCGATGTAGAGGAAGTCCCGACGCGTCGTCGTGTCCGACGTCTCCGTATGTGCCACGGCGCAGTCCCCGATAGTGTTGTCGTCCCGACGCACGTCCCGCAACCGCCGGCCGCGCGCAATGCTGCGGCCGCACGGACCTGCGAGCCGCCAATTTCAAGCGCCTCTAATTGCACCCTAGCCCCATCTTGTCCAGATCATGGCGATGCGGCACGCGGTCCTGCACTGCGACAGATCCATGTCGTTGCGCAAGGTCACGTGGGGAACGACGCCGGGCAGCCCGCCGGCCGGTCGCGCTCGGGGGTCGGCAGGCGGATATAAAGCGGCCCCGCCGCCCGACTTATGGCTAAGATCAAGCATTGCGCGACGTTCGGCCGACCGGTAGCTTGGCAGTGCTTTCCGTTTGCGCACTCTGCCTCGTCCCGCCCGCGTCGGCCCCACCCGCCCGGACCGCGAAAGCGAGTGTGCCCTGCGCACCGCACAACCATATGATCCGGGGGAGAAACTCATGACGAAACGTATTCTGGCTTGCCTCGCGGCAGTGGCCGGCATCGGCGCGGCGGGGGCCGCCCATGCCCAGACGGTCCCGGTGACGATCGTCAACAACACCGGCATTACCGGCAAGATGTACATCACGGTCTATGGCCAGGACCCGGCCAACCCGACCTCCTATTTGGTCAGCGACGCGACGGGAAAGACCAAGCCGCTGAACACCCAGAACAACACGCCGACCGACTATGGCTTCAATACTGCATCGACCAGCACATATACGTTCAACGTTCCGCGCCTGAATTCCGGGCGGATCTATATTTCCTTCTGCCAGCCCTCCTATCTCACGGTCACGCCGACGGGCAACGGCAGCGGCCCTCTGGCGCCCAATTCGCCGGCGCCCTGGAACACGTCCAGCAAGAACCACACCTCGGTGATCGACTTCGCCGAATACACCTGGGGGCCCGACAACAATTTCAACGTCAACACGACGCAGGTGGACTCGCTGGGCATCCCCATGAAGATGGTCCTGCAGAACGCGTCGCAGACGGTGACGGCCGGCTTCACGGACTCCAACTCGTCGCAAACGGTCGTCAAGACGCTCGTCGCCACCCCGCCATGGAGCACGCTTCTCATCACGGACAGCAAGGGGCGCCCGACCCAGGTGCTCAGCCCCAACCATGGCATGGAAGCAGGGTACAAATTCCCCACCAATTACTGGGACAGCTACGTCAACCTGGTCCTCGCCACCTATTCCAAGGCCGGGAAGAGCTTCACCCTGAACAACCAGATCGGGAGCGTCACGACCCCGTACACTGGAACGACCTCCGCCACCCAGATCACGCTGACGCCCACGGGGGGCACCAACAAGACGGTCTTCAACAAGCCGACGTCCAAGGACCTCTGGCAGAATGGTCCCACATTCGCCAGCGGCGATGCGGGGCCGGTTCCGAGCCTGCAGCGGTGGATGCAGGCGGCGTTCCTCCGCTCGACCTTCATCAACAGCACCAACAGCATCTCGAACTGCTCTGTGAAGCCGTACCAGGGGCTGCCGCAGAACCTCTATTCCCAGACCATCCACGCCGCATCGCTCAACGGAAAGGCCTATACCTTCCCTTATGACGATGTGTGCGAGCAGAGCAGCTACAACTCGGTCCCCGCGCCGACCAAGCTGACGCTCACCCTGTTCCCGCTCAATTCGACGTGGAACAAGATGACCTGCAGCAACTGACCTGACGACCCGCTCCGGCGGCGTCCCCGCCGGAGCCACTCCTTGACCCTGCGCATCGCCCTCTATTGCCCGGACATCGCGCAGAATGCCGGTGCCATCCTGCGCACCGGCGCCTGCCTCGGGGCAGAGGTGCATATCATCGAGCCCGCAGGCTTCCCGGTGGGCGACGCCGGCTTCCGGCGCGCGGGGATGGACTATATCGACCAGGTGGTCTGGCGGCGGCACGCCTCTTTCGCTGTCTTCGATGCGGAGCGGCGCGCCGAGGGCCGGCGCCTCGTCCTCCTCACCACCACCGGTGCCGAGCCGCTGTTCGGCTTTCCCTTCCAGAGCGACGACGTGATCCTGTTCGGCCGCGAGTCCGCCGGCGTGCCGCCCGAGGTTCATGCCGCGGCGGATGCGCGCGTGCGCATTCCCATGCGGCCGGGCGTGCGCTCGCTCAATGTCGCTGTCAGCGCCGGCATAGTCCTCGCCGAGGCGCTGCGGCAGACCGGCGGCCTGCCCGCCTGAGCTTTCTTCCGCCGCGGGGAGGCGATAGAAGCGCCGCCAGCCAGAAGAACATCGGAGGCGGAACGCCCATGGAAAACCCCGTGCCCCCCGTTTCCGCCCCCGCCGAGGCCGGCAACGCGCTCCTCGATGCCCGCCGTGCCGAGGCCCGCGCCTGGTTCGAGGACTTGCAGGGCCGCATCATCGCCGCCTTCGAGGCGCTGGAGGACGCCGCCGATCCCGCGCTCTACGGCCCCTCCCCTGCCCGCTTCGTCCGTACCCCCTGGGTGCGCACCGATCACACCGGCGCGCCGGGCGGCGGCGGCACCATGGCCCTCATGCGCGGGCGGCTGTTCGAGAAGGTGGGCGTGCATACCTCCACCGTATTCGGGGAGTTCGCCCCCGAGTTCCGCGCCCAGATCCCCGGCGCGGCGGAGGACCCGCGCTTCTGGGCCTCGGGCATTTCGCTCATCGCCCACATGGCGAACCCGCACGTGCCGGCCGTGCACATGAACACGCGCTTTGTCGTCACCACCAAGGCGTGGTTCGGCGGCGGGGCGGACCTGACCCCGGTGCTCGCCCGCCGGCGCACGCAGCAGGATGAAGACACCATCGCCTTCCACAAGGCCATGGAAGCGGCGTGTACCGCCCACAAGGTGGCGGACTATGCCCGCTACAAGGCTTGGTGCGACGACTATTTCTTCCTCAAGCATCGCAACGAGATGCGCGGCATCGGCGGCATCTTCTACGATTATCTCGATTCCGCCGCCGCCGGCACCGGCCGCTGGGAGGACGATCTCGCCTTCACCCGCGACGTGGGCCTCGCCTTCCTCGACGTCTATCCCCGCCTCGTGCGCGCCAACATGGCGACACCGTGGACTGAGGAGGACCGCGAGGAGCAGCTCATCCGCCGCGGGCGGTACGTGGAATTCAACCTGCTCTACGACCGCGGCACCATCTTCGGCCTCCGCACGGGCGGCAATGTGGATTCGATCCTCTCCTCCATGCCACCGGTGGTGAAGTGGCCGTGATCCGCCCGTCATGAATGCGCATTAAGGCTGCTGCTGCGCTGGCCCCTTCGCGGCCGGCCCGGAGAAACAGCCATGGCGTTCGCCCCCGGAGATATCGTCCAGCTCAAGTCCGGCAGCCCCGCCCTTACCGTCGTCACCGCCTCCGAGACGGAGATTTCGGTGGTGTGGTTCGCCGAGGACGTGAGCGAGTTCCGCAAGGACACCCTTCCCGCCATCGCGGTTGAGAAGCTCGAGATCGCCGATTTCGAGGAAGAGGACGAGGAAGAAGACGACGAGGACTGAGCCTCACGAAGGCCCTTCATCCACGGCGATCGCCGCCCGCAGCAGGGCGGCGATGAGGCCGGGCTCCTCGGGGAAGCCGGCGTCGATCCAGTCCGCCTCCGCCCGCCGCAGGGCGGCCCCGAGCGCCCGTCCCGGCTTGAGGCCCAGCGCCATCAGGTCAGCCGAACCGAACGGCGGACGCGGCACCGCCCATTCAGCTGCGAGCCGGCCGATCCGTTCCATACCCGACCGTCCGTGCGCCGCCGCCAGCAGCGCGCGGTCGCGCGCCGCTTCCGCCCCTGTCCGGTAGATGAAGGCCTGCGCCGCCGCGTCGTCGGCAATGTCCGGCACAGGGCCGGCCATGAGGGCGAGGCGCCGCCCCTCAGCATTGGACAGGCGCAGCTTTCCGCGCAGCCGCTCGGCATCGTCCGGCACCCGCACCGCAAGGACGGCGAGACGGCGGATGGCATCGGCCGGCACGTCCCAGCCCTCCGCGCGCCACAGCGCCTCGATCTCCACCAGCCGCGCGAACGCCCGGGCATCGGCGATGCCGCCGATCAGCGGCTGGATCAGGCCCGCGTCGCTCATGACGGCAAGGGTCGCCGCCGCGCCCGGCGCGAGGAGCAGCTTCAGCAGTTCCGCCCGCACCCGTTCGTGGGAAAGGGCGAGCAGGCCCTGACGCAGACGCACGGCACCGGAGAATGCCGCCTTGTCCACCGCGCCGGTGCCATAGGCCGCGTGAAAGCGGAACAGACGCAGGATGCGCAGGTAATCCTCGCGGATGCGCGCGTCCGGCGAGCCAATGAAGCGGATTTTCCGCGCCTCAAGGTCCGCAAGGCCGCCCACGAGGTCCACCACCGTGCCGTCTGGCGCCGCATAGAGCGCGTTCAGGGTGAAGTCCCGCCGCTCGGCATCGTGCTGCCAGCTCCGGCCGAAGCGCACCACCGCCCGCCTGCCGTCCGTCTCCACGTCCTCGCGCAGGGTGGTGACCTCGTATCCGTGATGGCCGGACACCACGGTGACAGTGCCATGCTCGATACCGGTGGGCACTGCCTTGAGGCCGGCGCGGGTGGCGCGGGCGGCGACCTCCTGCGGCAAGGCGGTGGTCGCGATGTCCACGTCGATCACCGGCAGGCCGAGGAGGGCGTTGCGCACCGCACCTCCAACCACCCGCGCCTCCTCCCCGCCGCCATTCAGCACGGCGAGCAGGGGCGAAAGGCCCGGTGTGGTCCAGAACGGCGCGCCGGCAACGCTGACAGTCATTCGAAATGCCCCGGCACGAACGCGCCATCCTTGGTCTGGGCGGGAACGTAGTGGGCGCCCGGCGGGGCCACGCGATCATGCTCGAATAGGAACAGGCCCAGCGCCACCAGCCCGACAGCCGCGACCGCGGCCACCGCAAGGGCGCGCGGCGACCAGTTGGCCGGCACGACCGACCCCTTGGTCGCGAGCAGCAGGGCGCCGTAGAGCAGAAACGGCGTGAGAAAGAGAGCGAGTTCGATGAGCAGGCTGCGCGCCATCAGGCGTAGACCTTCTCGTAGAGATTGCGCAGCATGCCCGCGGTTGCGCCCCAGATGTTATGCCCCTCGAACGGCATCACATAGAAGTGCCGCAGCGTGCCCTTCCATTCCCGCGACTGGCGCTCGTGGTTGCGCGGGCTCATGAGAAAGCCGAGCGGCACCTCGAACGCCTCGTCCACCTCGGCGGGATTGAGCGTGAGCGTGTAGGCCGGGTCCACCAGCCCCACCACCGGAACGATCCAGAAGCCGGTACCGGAGAGGTAGCCGTCCAGAAATCCCAGGGGCCGCACCAGCGCCGAATCGAGCCCCACCTCCTCGCGCGCCTCCCGCAGGGCCGCGTCGATCTCGTCCTTGTCACCGGGGTCGATACGCCCGCCGGGAAAGGCCACCTGCCCCGCATGCTGTGAGAGGTGCGACGATCTGAGCGTGAGCAGGATGGTCGGCTCCGGCCGGGCGATGACCGGCACGAGGACGGCGGCGTGCCGCGGGCGATCCTGCGGAATGAGGCTCACCTTCTCCGGCTGCAAGGCATGGTCGCCGTTCAGCGCGAGAAAGTCGCTTTCCGAATAGAAGGGAGGCGGCTCCCGCGACAGGCGCTCACCCGCACGGCGCAGGAAATCGGCGAGGCTGTCACCGGCGCTGTTGGCCTCGGAAAATGCATCATCGGACACCCGCATCAGTCCAGTCCCAGTTCGGCTGCCGGAAGAATGGGGAAGAAGAGCCCGCCCGACGCCACGCCGAACATGGGGACGCCGCCCTCCTCCCGCACCTCCCCGAGATCCATGAGGTCGAGATGGACGGCGCGCGACAACCGCGCCTCCAGCCCCCGCCGGACATGCAGGTAGGGGACCACCTCGCCCACCCCGTCGCCGCGGGCGAACCGCAGCTCGTGGCCCGGCCCGCAGCGCACCACGTCGTCCAGATTGGTGCGGAAGACGAGGGTGCGATTCGGGTCGCGGCCCCCGGCCGCATCCGGCTCTGGCGCCGATTCCACCGCCAGATCCACGGCAAGAAACGGAGCATCCTCGACCCGAATGCCCACCTTCTCCACCGGCGTCTTCAGCACGAAGCGCTCGCCCTCCCGTGCCAGCACGGAGGCGAACAGCTTCACCAGCGCCGGGCGGGTGATGGGGGTGCCCATGTAGGTCCAGCTTCCATCGGCGCGGATCACCATGTCCATGCCGCCGCAATCGGGCGGGTTCCACAGCTCCACCGGGGCCGGACCTTTCCCGCCGCCGGCGCGCGCAGCCGCCATCAGCGCCTCCAGCCGGCCCGACGCAGATGGCGCCTCGGAAGTGGAGGGCGTGAGAGCTGGCGTGTCTGGCGTTGGGGCAGGCATCTGGTCTCCTTGGACCCTGTCACGCCGCAAAAGGCGGAAGCCTCGCGATGACGTGAGTGCGCCGCACCCCCACCACCTCCGCGGGGGCTCGACGGGCGCGCATCATATCGTAAGCTCTCTGTCCGGGTGGCGCGACGTTTGCAAGACTTCGCGAGACGGGCGTGTTCCGCTCCGTCCCAGACCGACGCGTGGACCGGCCCGCCCGATGCCCGTTAAACAGGCAAAGGGTGGATCAGACCAGCGGATGGGAGCTGGAGGCGTTTTGTTGCCGCTTTTGGCAGCAAGCTTGCGGTGCGTGTCCGGCGTGCAGGCAATTATGGCGTGCGGTTCGTGTTTGGCGTGCGGTTCGTACTTGGCGTGTAGGAGATGAGCATATGTCGGCTGCCGGCGAGACCTTTGACCTCGACCAGATGATCATCCGCAATGCGGAAGCCGCCGCCGCCCATGTGAAGGCTGCCCGCGCGGCCATCTCGAACGTCATCTTCGGCCAGGAAACGGTGGTGGAGCGCGCGCTCATCACCATCCTCGCCGGCGGCCATGCGCTGCTCGTCGGCGTGCCGGGCCTCGCCAAGACCAAGCTCGTGGACACCATGGGCACCGTGCTGGGCCTCGATGCCCGCCGCGTGCAGTTCACGCCGGACCTTATGCCCTCCGACATCCTCGGCGCCGAAGTGCTGGAGGAATCGGCCGGCGGCCGCCGCGCTTTCCGCTTCATCAAGGGGCCGATCTTCGCCCAGCTCCTGATGGCGGACGAGATCAACCGCGCCTCGCCGCGCACCCAGTCGGCCTTGCTGCAGGCCATGCAGGAATACCATGTCACCGTCGCCGGCGAGCGGCACGATCTGCCCAAGCCCTTCCATGTGCTCGCGACCCAGAACCCGCTGGAGCAGGAAGGCACCTATCCCCTCCCCGAGGCGCAGCTCGACCGCTTCCTGATGGAAATCGACGTCGATTATCCCGATCGCGACGCCGAGCGGCGCATCCTGTTCGAGACCACCTCGGCGGAGGAGCAGAAGCCTCGCGCCGCCATGACGGTGGACGATCTCGTGGCCGCCCAGCGCCTCGTCCGCCGCCTGCCCGTCGGCGAATCGGTGGTGGAAGCCATCCTCACCCTCGTCCGCTCGGCCCGTCCCGGCGCCGAAGGGCCGGAGCAGGCCTATATCGCATGGGGCCCCGGCCCGCGCGCCAGCCAGGCGCTGATGCTGGCGGTGCGCGCCCGCGCCCTGCTGGACGGGCGCTATGCCCCCTCCCTCGACGACGTGGTGGCCCTCGCCGAGCCGGTGCTGAAGCACCGCATGGCGCTGACCTTCGCCGCCCGCGCCGAGCGCCAGAGCGTCACCGGTATCATCCGCCGCCTCACCGAGCGGCTCGGGTGAGCGCGGACCGGCCCGCGCCCATGGCCGCTCCCATGGCCAACGCCCCACAAAAAGGCGCGCCCGAGGACGCGCAGCGTCACGCCGTAGAGACGTCCGCCCTCGCCGCCGCAGACCTCGCGGCAGCCATGCCGCGCCTCGTCCTGGAGGCGCGCCGCATCGCCATGAGCGTGCAGCACGGCCTGCACGGGCGTCGGCGCTCGGGCACGGGTGAGAATTTCTGGCAGTACCGCCGTTTCGTGGACGGCGAGCCGGCCAATCGCGTGGACTGGCGCCGCTCCGCCCGCGACGATCATCTTTATGTCCGCGAGCGCGAGTGGGAGGCGAGCCACACGGTGTGGATCTGGCCGGATCTCTCGGCGTCCATGGACTATGCCTCCCGCGGACAGCCGCCGAAGCGCGAGCGGGCGCTGGTGGTGGCGTTCGCCCTCGCGGAGCTTCTGGTGAAGGGCGGCGAGCGCGTGGGCATTCCCGAATTGATGCGCCCCTCCGCCAACCGCCGCATCGTCGAGCGGATGGCCGAGGCCGTGGTGCTGGCGCCGCGCCTGCCTGCGAGCCTGCCGCCCGAGTTCGGCCCCTCGCCGCTCTCCGAGATCGTGCTGCTGAGCGATTTCTGGAGCCCGGCCGAAGAGGTCTCGGCCCGGCTTCACATGCTGGCCGCCTCGGGCGCCCACGGCCATCTGGTGCAGATCGTGGACCCGGCGGAGGAGACGTTTCCCTTCTCCGGCCGCATCGAGTTTCGCGAACCGGAGGGCGGCGACCGTCTCACCGTCGGCCGGGCCGAGAGCTGGAAGGCAGACTATGACGTGAAGCTGGCGGACCACCGTGCCCGTCTCCGCGCCGCCGCGGAACGGCTCGGCTGGAGCTTCGCCATCCACCGCACCGACCGGCCGGCGAGCGAAATGCTGCTTGCCCTGCACCAGCGCATGAGTGTGGGGGGCGGCCCGTCCGCCTTCCCCAAGGACGGCGGCCATGCCTTCGTCTCTGGAGGACCGGCCTGATGTTCGGTCTTCCCCTCGCCTTTTCCGCGCCGCTGCTGCTCACCGCCTTCCTGGCGCTGCCGCTGCTGTGGTTCCTGCTGCGCGTGGTGCCGCCGAAGCCGCGCGAGGTCAGCTTTCCCCCGTTGCGCCTGCTCCTGGGCATCACGCCCAAGGAGGAGAGCGCGGCGCGCACGCCGTGGTGGCTCACCGCGCTGCGGATGCTGCTGGCGGCCCTCGTCATCCTCGCCGCCGCCGGCCCCATCTGGAACCCACCAGCGACGGCGCCGACCGGCTCGGGGCCGCTTCTCATCGTCATCGATCAGGGCTGGCCCGCCGCCGCGAGCTGGGAGGCCCGCCGGAGCGCCGCGGCCGCCCTCATCGACGAGGCGGAGACCAACGGACGCGGGGTCGCCCTCATTCCCACCGGCGACGTGCCGCGCGAGGCGACCCTCTCCACTCCCGCAGCCGCGCGTGACCACCTGCGCTCGCTGGAGCCGGTGCCCTATGCGCCCGCCCGCAAGGAGGCGCTGGCGCTGGCCGGGCGCCTCCTCGGCACCGAGCCCAGCGCCGGCATCGTCTACATTTCCGATGGCGTGGACCTTGGCGCCGATCCCGACACCGCCCGCGCCTTCACCGATCTCGGCGCCGGCGCACGCCTGCTCGTGGTGGGCGGCGGCGTCGCCGCGCCGCTTGCCTTGGCCGGCGCGGAAAACGCTGCCGAGGCGCTCACGGTGAAGGTGCTGCGGCCGGCCTCCGGCGCCCCGCGCTCCGGCCGGGTGACGGCCCGCGACATGCGCGGCCTCGTGCTCGCCGAAGCCCCCTTCACCCTGCCCGAGGGCGCGAGCGAGGTGGACGCCCGCTTCGACCTGCCGGTGGAATTGCGCAACGAGGTGGCACGGCTGGAGATTGCCGGCGAGCACTCGGCCGGCGCCGTGCAGCTTCTCGACAAGCGCTGGCGGCGGCGCTCCGTGGGCGTCGTCTCCGGCACCTCCACCGACACCGGGCAGCCGCTCCTTGCGCCGACCTATTACCTCTCCCGCGCCCTCGGCCCGTTCGCCGACCTGCGCGTGGCGGAGACGGGATCGGCCACCGAGAACATCAACCGCTTCCTCGACCAGCGCCTGCCCGTGCTGGCGCTAACGGACGTGGGCACCATCCCGCCCGCCACCCGCAACCGCCTCGCCAAGTTCGTGGAAGACGGCGGCGTGCTGATCCGCTTCGCCGGGCCGCGCCTCGCCAATGCGCAGGACGATCTCCTGCCGGTGCGCCTGCGCCGGGGCGGCCGTGTGCTCGGCGGCTCCCTCTCGTGGGAAACGCCGCAGAAGCTCGGCTCCCTCACGCCGGAAGGTCCCTTCCGCGACATCAAGCCCGCCGACGACGTGACAGTGAACCGGCAGGTGCTCGCCGAGCCGGACGGCACGCTGGGCGACCGCACCTGGGCGACGCTCGCCGACGGCACACCCCTCGTCACCGGCACCCGTCGGGGCAAGGGCGCGCTGGTGCTGTTCCATGTCACCGGCGACACATCCTGGTCGAACCTCCCCCTTTCCGGCACATTCGTTGAGATGCTGCGCCACGTGGTTGCCCTGTCCGATGCCCCGCCCCCGCCCGAGACGGCGCCGGCGGACACCGCCATTCATCCCGCCGGCCGGCCGGATGTGGCGGCGCTGCCGCCCGCCCGCGTCCTCGACGGCTTCGGCGCCTTCCGCCCCGCCGGCCCCACCGCCCGCGCTTTGCCCGCCGACTATCGCGGCCGTTCCACTGCCGACCATCCGCCCGGCTTCTACGGCCCGCCGGACGGCCTCGTGGCGGTCAACACCCTGCTCCCCGCCGACCGGCCCAAGGCCCTCGACCTCGCGGCGCTGGGCGGGCGCACGGAGCCGTTGCAGGAGAGCGCGCCGCGCGACATGCGCGGGCCTATCCTCATCGGCGCCATGCTGCTGCTGCTGCTCGACGCTCTGGCGGTTCTGTTCCTCGCCGGCGGGCTCTCCCGCATGGGCGGAACGCGGCCGCGCCCAGGGGCCGCCGCCATCCTGCTCGCCGCCGTGATGCTGGGCGCCGCCGCCGGCGCCTTCCTGCCCGTCCCGGCTCGGGCCGACGACAGCTTCGCCTTGAAGGCCACCACGCAGACCCGCTTCGCCTATGTGGTGACGGGCGACAGCGAGGTGGACGACATTTCCCGCGCCGGCCTCGACGGGCTCGCCACCTTTCTCGCCCAGCGCACCGCGCTGCAGGCCGGCGAAGCCATGGGGGTGGATATCGCAAAGGACGAGCTCGCCTTCTTTCCCGTGCTCTACTGGCCCATCCTCGCCAATACGCCGGTGCCCGCGCAGCCGGTTCTGGCGCGCATCGACGCCTACATGAAGCAGGGCGGCACGGTGATCTTCGATACCCGCGACGCCATCGAATCCCCCGGCGGGCCCGGCGCGCCGCTCACCCCGGCGCAGGCGCGGCTGAAGGAGATTCTCTCCCGCCTCGACATCCCCGAGCTGGAGCCGGTGCCGCGCGACCACGTGCTCACCAAGGCCTTCTATCTGTTGAAGGACTTCCCCGGCCGCTTCACCGGCGGCACCACCTGGGTGGAGGCGCTCCCCGCCGCCCGCGACGATGCCGACCGCCCCGCCCGCGCCGGCGACGGCGTGTCCCCCGTCATCATCACCTCGAACGATCTGGCCGGCGCCTGGGCCGTCTCGCGTTCCGGCGAGCCCATGCTGCCGCTCACCCCCGGTGAGCCGCGCCAGCGCGAGATCGCCTTCCGGGCCGGCGCCAACATGGTGATGTACGTGTTGACCGGCAACTACAAGGCGGATCAGGTGCACGTGCCGGCGCTTCTGGAACGGCTGGGGCAGTGAGGAAGACATCCATCCGATGAGCTACGGCCTCACCTTCTCCCCCTTCCTGCCGCTGCCGGCGCTGATCGCGGTGGCGATCACTGCTGCTGTGCTGGCGGGGCTGCTGGTCTATTCCCGCACGCGTGGCTCGGTGTTCCGGGCGCTGGCGCTGGCGGTGGGCCTGCTGGCGCTCGCCAACCCCTCCTTCACCCGCGAGGAGCGCGAGCCGCTGTCTTCCGTTGTGGCGCTGGTGGTGGACAAGAGCCAGTCCCAATCCTTCGGCGAACGCACCCAGCAGACCGAGGCCGCCCGCGCCCAGCTCGCCGAGCGCCTGGGCAAGCTCTCCGGCGTCGAGGTGCGCACCATCGAGGCCGACGCGGGCGACGGTTCGGTGGACGGCACGCGCCTGTTCTCCGCCCTCTCGGCCGGCCTTGCCGATGTGCCGCCGGAGCGGGTGGCCGGCGCCATCATGATCACCGACGGGCGGGTTCACGACACGCCGGAGAATGCCGGCGCGCTGGGCTTTTCTGCCCCCGTCCACGCCCTCATCACCGGCCGCGCCGGCGAGCGGGACCGCCGCGTGGCGCTGGAGAAGACGCCGCGCTTCGGCATCGTCGGCCAGAAGCAGACCATCACCTTCAAGGTGACGGACGAAGGCGCGCCGGCCGGCGCCCGCGTGCCCGTCACCATCCGCCGCGACGGCGAAGTCATCGGCCGCCCCACCGTCACCACCGGGCGCAGCGCCAGCATCGACGTGGATATCACCCACGCCGGCCCCAACATCGTCGAGTTCGAGGTGCCCCCGCTCGAGGGCGAGCTGACGCAGGTGAACAACCGCACCGCCGTCGCCATCGACGGCGTGCGCGACAAGCTGCGCGTGCTCCTCGTCTCCGGTGAGCCGAACGTGGGCGAGCGCACCTGGCGCAACCTGCTCAAGAGCGACGCCAATGTGGACCTCGTCCACTTCACCATCCTGCGCCCGCCGGAGAAGCAGGACGGCACGCCCATCAACGAGCTCTCGCTGATCGCCTTTCCGACCCGCGAGCTGTTCCAGACCAAGATCAAGGATTTCGACCTCATCATCTTCGATCGCTACGCCCAGCAGGGCGTGCTGCCGCAGATCTATTTCGACAACATCGTGCGCTACGTGCGCGCCGGCGGCGCCGTGCTGGTGGCCGCGGGCACGGACTTCCTCGACACCGGCTCGCTCTACAACACGCCTCTGGAGGAAATCCTTCCCGGCATACCGCGCGGCGAGGCCACCGACGCGCCCTATCACGCCAAGCTCACCGACCCCGGCAAGCGCCATCCCGTCACCCGCAACCTGCCGGGATCGGAGAGCGACCCGCCCCACTGGAGCCGCTTCTTCCGTGTGATCGACGCGCAGGCGCGCTCCGGCACCAGCCTCATGTCCGCGCCCGGCGACAAGCCGGTGCTGCTTGTGGACCGGGTGGGCGAGGGCCGCGTCGCCCTCCTCCTCTCCGACCACATCTGGCTGTGGGCGCGCGGCTACGAGGGCGGCGGCCCGCACATCGACCTGCTCCGCCGTCTCTCCCACTGGCTGATGAAGGAGCCGGACCTGGAGGAGGAGCGCCTCAAGCTCACGGTTTCCGGCCGCGACCTGGTGGTGGAGCGCCAGACCATGGCGGACCAGGTGCCGCCCGCCACCGTCACCACGCCCTCCGGCGCGCTGCGCACCCTCACCCTCGCCCAGGTCGAGCCCGGCCTGTGGCAGGCCAAGACGCCGGCGGACGAACTGGGCCTGTGGCGGGCACAGAACGGCACGCTGAACGCCCTCGCCAATATCGGCCCCCTGAACCCGAAGGAGTTCGCCGAGGTGACGAGCACCCGCGACGTGCTCGCCCCCATCGCGGCGGCCACGGGCGGCGGCGTGTGGCGGCTCGCCGATCTCAACGGGCAGGTGCCGCGCCTCGTGCAGGTCTCCGCCTCGGACCGGCTCGCCGGCGAGGACTGGATGGGGCTGAAGACGCGGGACGTCTCGGTGGTGCGCGGCATCGGCCTGTTCCCGATGTTCGCGGGTCTCTCGGGCCTGCTCCTGCTGCTCGGCGTCATCACCGCCGCCTGGGTGCGCGAGGGCCGCTGAGGCTGCCTTCCGGGCGCGGGCCTGGGATGCCGATACTTAAGGTTATGGTTAACGATTTGCTGCCACGCTCCCGGAAACTCGCACACTTGGAGCGTGTTGCATGGCGTCCGCCGCCTCCGTATCCGCCGACCGCAACCGTGGGATCGCGCTGCTGATGGGCGGAGCGATGCTGGCTGGCGGCCTGCTGCTCATGGTCCAGATCGTGACCGCCTTCAGCGCCTTTGCCGCCGTCTGAACGGACAGCACCGGGAATGGGCGCGCTGCGCGCCCTCGCGATGCCCCCTATTGCAGCGCCGCCCGCTCCTCGGCCTCACGCTGGCTCTCGGCCCGCTTTGTGACGATGGAGGCAATGATGACCACCACCGTCACAATGGCGATGAGGATGGTGCAGACCGCGTTGATCTCCGGCGTCACGCCGAGGCGCACCTGCGAATAGATGCGCATGGGCAGCGTGGTGGCGCCGGGTCCGGTGGTGAAGCTCGCGATCACCAGATCATCCAGCGACAGGGTGAAGGCCAGCATGAAGCCGGACACCACCGCCGGCAGGATGAGCGGCAGGGTGATCTTGAAGAAGGTCTGGAACGGCGGGCAGCCGAGATCCAGCGCCGCTTCCTCCAGCGTGCGATCGAAGGTGACGAGGCGCGACTGCACCACAACGGCCACGAAGCACATGGTGAAGGTGATGTGGGCGAGCAGCACGGTCCAGAAGCCGCGGTCGAAATTCACCGCCACGAACAGCAGCAGCAGCGACAGGCCGGTGATGACCTCGGGCATGACGAGGGGCGCGTAGATCATGCCCGAGAACAGCGTGCGCCCGCCGAATCGCCCATAGCGGGTGAGCGCCAGCGCCGCCATGGTGCCGAGCACGGTTGCGGCCAGCGAGGAGAAGAAGGCGATGCGCAACGTCACCCAGGCAGCATCAATGAGCTGCTCGTTCTCCAGCAAAGACCAGTACCATTGGGTGGAGAAACCGGCCCAGACGGTGACAAGTCTTGACGCGTTGAAAGAGTAGATCACCAACAGAATGATTGGAATGTAGAGGAAGGCGAAGCCCAGCACGATGGACGTGACGTTGAACCAGGTGAGGCCTTTTCTCATTTGCCTGCCTCCAGTTCGCGCTGCTGGATGTTCTGGTAGATCACGATGGGGATCACCAGCACGAGCAGCAGCAGCACCGCCACCGCCGAGGAGACGGTCCAGGAGCGGTTCACAGTGAATTCGGTCCACAGCGACTTGCCGATCATCAGCGTGTCGGAGCCGCCAAGAAGATCAGGGATCACGAACTCGCCCACCGCCGGGATGAAGCACAGCAGCGCGCCGGCGGCGACGCCGGGAAGGGAGAGCGGGAAGGTGATCTTCCAGAAGGCCTTCACCGGCGGGCAGCCGAGATCGGCCGCGGCTTCGAGAAGTGTGAGGTCGAGCTTCTCCAGCGCCGAATAGAGCGGCAGCACCATGAACGGCAGGTAGGAATAGACGATGCCGATATAGACCGCGAGATTGGTATTCAGGATCTCCAGCGGCGTGTCGATGACCCCCAGCGACATCAGCCCCTGATTGAGCAGACCCTCCGGCGAGAGGATGCCGATCCATGCGTAGACGCGGATGAGGAACGAGGTCCAGAAGGGCAGGATCACCAGCATCAGCAGCGTCGGCTGAATGGAGCGCGGCGCCCGCGCCATGGCGTAGGCGATGGGGTATCCAACCAGCAGCAGCAGGATCGTCGAGATGGAGGCGATGATGAGGCTGGAGCCGTAGGCGGCGAGGAATTCGTTCGAGAAATCCAGCACGTAGCCGTAATTGGCGAGGGAAAGCTGCGACAGGAAGTCGGTCAGGCCCGAAAGGCCGTTGGAGAGATCGAGTTGCGGCGCATAGGGCGGCTGGGCCACCACGTCCTGCGACAGCGAGATCTTGAAGACGATGAGGAAGGGCGCCAGGAACAGCGCCAGAAGCCACAGATAGGGAACCGCGATCACGAACCAGCGGCCCCGTCCCTTTTCTCCCGCCATGGCCATGACTGCCTCCTAACGGGTCAGAAGGACGCCGGCGTCGGGATCAAACGTGACCCACACCTTGTCCTCCCAGGAAATGGGCCGCGCCACCCGGCGCGACAGGTTCGGCTGGGACACCTTGAGGCGCTGACCGCAGGCGAGCTCCACGTGATAGATGGAGAGATCGCCCAGATAGCCGATGTCCCAGATTTCCCCGGCGAAGACGTTCTCCGTCCCCTCAGGCGGCGGATCGAGCGAAATGCGCAGCTTTTCCGGCCGAATGGCGATGCAGGCCTTGCCGCCGGGCCCGGCCTCGCAGGGATGCGCCACGGTCAGCGGCGACGGCGTCACCTCGGAGGTGAGGCGCGTGGTCTCGCCCTCGCATGCGGTCACGGTCGATTCGATCAGGTTCACCTCGCCGATGAAGTCGGCGATGTAGCGCGTGGCCGGCTGCTCGTAGATTTCCGCCGGCGGGGCCACCTGCACCAGCACGCCGTGATTCATCACCGCGATGCGGTCGGCCACGGTCATGGCCTCCTCCTGGTCGTGGGTCACGATCAGGAAGGTCATGCCGAGGGACATCTGCAGGTCCATCAGCTCGAACTGGGTCTCCTCGCGCAGCTTCTTGTCGAGGGCACCGAGCGGCTCATCCAGCAGCAGCACCTTGGGGCGCTTGGCGAGCGAACGGGCGAGTGCGACGCGCTGGCGCTGGCCGCCGGAAAGCTGGTGCGGCTTGCGCTTGGCGAACTGCTCAAGCTTCACCAGTTCCAGCATCTCGGCAACGCGGGCGTCGATGTCGGCCTTCGGCATCTTGTCCTGCTTCAGGCCGAAGGCGATGTTGTCCGCCACGTTCATGTGCGGGAACAGCGCGTAGGACTGGAACATCATGTTCACCGGCCGCCGGTAAGGCGGCACCCCCGCAAGATCTTCACCCGCGAGCGTCAGGCGGCCGGAGGTCGGTTCCTCGAAGCCGGCGAGCATCCGCATGAGGGTGGTCTTGCCGCAGCCCGAGGGGCCGAGCAGAGCGAAGAACTCCCGCTCATAGATGTCCAGGCTGACATTGTTGACCGCAGTGAAATCGCCGAACCGCTTGACGACATTCTCGAAGCGGATGAGCGGCGTCTGGGTTGGATCCTTCCATGGGGCAAACGTGCGCCGGACGGCGCCGATGGTTTCCTTGCGCGCCTTGTCCGCTGCCATGACTTCCCCCATCCAGGCCTCGTAGCTGGAGGCTAGCTGCGCAGAAGGAATCGCTCAAGCCGCAAGCAGGCGCATTTTTTCAGCGCCCGTAGCCTGCCGAGCGCCCAACCGTGTCTGCCTGGCATGTCATCCACTGCCATCGGCGCCGAGCCCCTTGCACCGCAGCGCCGCATGTACTAGAGGAGCGCTCCTGACGACGGCACACCCGTCTCCGCGGTCCCCTCCTGGTGCGGCCGCCGGCACGCTGCGGTAGCTCAGTGGTAGAGCACTCCCTTGGTAAGGGAGAGGTCGAGAGTTCAATCCTCTCTCGCAGCACCATCCCAACCCATTGAAATCCCAAAACGATGGGCAAGATCAAAGGCTTGAAACGGCATTTGCTACAGTCTCCTGCTACAGTCGGAGACGAAATGAGCAAGCCCCAGAGGCTGTTTTGCCGTGGCGGTCGGTGGACCTTTCGAGCGTATGTGCCGGAGGAACTCCGGCCGATCATCGGCAAGCGGGAAATCTGGAAGAGCCTGGGCACCATCAGCCACCGCGAGGCAGTCCGCCTTTCACACATCGAGTCGGTGAAGGCAGACACGCTATTCGCCGAGGCCCGGGCCAAGCTCACCGGCGTCGACACCGGCATCGGGCATGACGAGCCTGCGGGCGTCTCGGATGCCGATCTCCAGCAGTTGGCTAGGTCCTATCTCTACAGTTTGGAACGCCAGACGCCGCCGGTGCCCTTCTCTCAGGAGGAGCGGGAAGCTCGGCGAGATGCAGCAGACGATCAGGCCGCAGCCATTGCGCAAGGCATCGACGACGCCGGCCTGCAGAGCCTTGCCAAGGCAGCAGCCCAGGAGAGAAGGCTGCGCCTCATCGACGGACGCGACATCCTGCGGGCGACGGAAGCCCTGCAACGGGCTTTGCTAGAGCACTACGCGAGAGACGCAGATGGGGCCGAGTTGAAGGAAGAGCGCGTCCGCGAAGGGCGGCGTCGATCGCCTGCATCGCCCGCGCGGCCTATGCCGCACTCGTCGAGGCGAAGCGCAACGTCGACTTGAAGATAGACGAGCAGCTCCATTCCGACGCGTTGCCTGAGCTCATCGCCGAGCATCGCGATGCCGCGCTGGAAACTGACCTCGACGCCCTGCGCGCAGCAACCCGCATGGATAAATACCTCACGAGCTTCGTACAGGACGTGCTCGAATGGATTCGTTCCAATGGGGCGCTGGACGGCATCTCCCGGGTCCTCGAGACCCGCGAACGCGACCTGAAGGGGGAACGGGCATACCTGATCAACGCTAAGCGGCGCGCGGACTGGCGCAAAGGTGTCGCAACACCTCTCGACTACCGGTGGCCGGTGGTGCAGGAGATGATCATCCGGCTCGGAGCGGCCAAATGAGCTTCGACCCGGGCAGCCGCATCTCAGTCTTCGGCGCACTGCGCCCCGACGCTGGGCAATCCATCTCGCGAGCGGTCATCGCCACCTACTCGCTCGATCTCGTCGCGCTACTCGGACTCGTCCTGGTGCTTGGCGGAGACGCCGAGGCCGAGTTCGAGAACTCTCCGCTCGGCCTCGTGAAGGCCTTCGACGGCGTGCGCGGCAGGCTCCGCGTACTGCATCAGGTCGGTCGCATAATCGCACCCCGAGCGCACAGGTCGATCCTGCCACTGCTCGACACGATGGTCGAGGCGATCCCGGCCAACGAGCGCCGCCAGAGCTGGCATCCGAAGGTCGCCCTCGTTCGATACAATGGCGATCCCGTCCAATGGCGCTTCTGGATCGGCAGCCGGAACTTGACTGGCTCGCGCGACCTCGACGCCGGCCTCCTCCTTGCGTCGTCGCACGACATGGCGGCGCGTCCGGTTCGGGACATTGCCAAACTGGCGCGTGGCCTCCTGATCGAAGGCGAATTCACTGCGTCTGAACTCGAAGAGCTGCGCGCTGCGCGCTGGCTGGCTCCCGCCGGCACGGCCGTCCGGCGATTGCTGTGGCGTAGGCCGGGTGGAGGCACACCCTTCATCTCCGCGCCGTTGCTGGATGGGGCGGAGATGGCCAGCGCGATCAGCCCCTTCATCGATGTGACCGGACTGCGCCAACTGTTACGCGCAGGCTCGCCCTCCGTTACCCTGCTGACCAATGACGTGTCGGCTGGCAGCTGTGCGCCACTATCGGGGATCGTCTTTCGAACACGTTCGGCACCCGAGCCGGAAACGACGGTCTCGGTGGAGCAGCAGGCGGTTGACAGGACCGCCGAGTTTATTGAGCCGGTATCGGCTGGCGTCCACGCCAAGATGATCGCCGTCACCAAGGGGAAGCGATCGACCATCATGCTCGGCAGCGCGAACCTGACGAAGCGCGGACTGCTAGGTCCAAACGCCGAGGCGGTCGCCATCCTCGACGTCACGGACACGGCGCTGGCCGGTTCGCTTCATAGCTTCGTGCAATCTGGCTTCGAGTTCGACCCTTCCCGGGTGGACGAGGACCTCGCAGAGCTCGAGGAGAGCGAGCGACAGCTGGACGAGCGGATAGCTCTTCTTCTCGAATGCAAGCTCGGCCTCGAATATGAGGTCGGCGGGCTGACGCTTACAGTTGGCGAGGGCGCGGACGCGGCACTCCAGACCGCGCGGTTCGAGGCTGCACCATTCCTCGCCCCCGACGCCTGGGTCCGGATCGAGACAGGGATGCGGAGCGTCCGGCTTCTGCGCGGAAATATCGTGCTGAGCGAGCAGACGTCGCTTGTCTCGTTCCGCGCGACCAGCCTGACGGACCCCACTGTCCAACGATGCTGGGTGCTGTCGCTACCAGTCACAGGTCTCGACCATGACCGGCGCGACCGAGCGCTCCTGACCCGATATGTTGGGGCCAGCAGGTTCCGGGACTGGTTACGCTCGCAGCTCGAAGGCCTCGACGGCACAGCGGGCGAGAGGTGGTCCGATGGGCTACAGAAGACCCATGAGCGCAAGATCTCTAGGATCTCAGAGATGTTCACCCTAGAGACGATGCTCTCCGCCTGGGCCCGCGATCCTCGGGGCTTCGAGCGACGCACCGCCGGCATGATAGCGATGCTCGATTCCTTCCAGGAGACCTTCAAGGAGCCGCCTGACGAGGAGGAGAAGCGTGCTGCACTCGCGGACCTCTCCGACGTTCGGCCGTTCCTGCAGGCCGTCCACGACGCAATCCACGGGGGCGCCTGATGGAGCTGGCACCATTCCAGTCCCGCACCGTCCAGGTGGCGAGCGAGGTCCTCAAGGCCAACGGCCCGCGACGCTTCCTCGTCGCCGACGAGGTTGGACTGGGCAAGACCCTCATCGCTCGGTCGATCGCCCAGCAGCTGCAGAAGGGAAGCAGGCGGCTGAACGTGATGTATCTCTGTCCGAGCCTCGAGATCGCCGGTCAGAACCGGCCGAAGTTCATCTCGCTGACCGGGATCGACCCCGAGAAGTACGATCCCGGCGGGGACCGGCTCGCGCTGGTCCCCGGCTGGCTGCCCGAGGAGGGGAACGGGTTCCGGGTGTTCACCTTCACTCCGGAGACGAGCCTGCCCGGATGGAAGCCGGGCCCGAGAACCGGCCGAAAGGCGGAGCGCGAACTGATACTCTCGGCGCTGGAGCGGTTCCCAGCATTGTTGTCCGCTGTGAAACAGCTCGACCGCGAGCGCGCTGCGGGCGGTCGGCTTTTGCTCTCCGACCGGGGCGACCTGAAGGGCTTCAACGCCATCGGGGTCGAGCGGGCAATGCGGGACATCTTTGACTGCCAGTCGGGGAGCATCGAGAAGTCCGTGTTGGGATGGCTCGAGGGTGATGGTGTCGACGTCGTCGAGTTCATCGGGCGCTTCAGGTCGGTCCTCGCGCTGGCGGCGCTGCGGCTCAAGACGGTCAAGCCCGACCTGGTAGTTCTCGACGAGTTCCACCGATATGCGGATTTGATCGTTCCAAAGGCCGATACTCCTAACGTTCGGCTCAAGCAGGAACGAGCGCGGATTCATCGGCTCCTCGTGGAGGCGCTTCTCGGCGGCGACGAGCGACCGGCGGTGCTTCTGCTCTCAGCGACACCCTACAGGCTGCGACGCCTCGGGGGCGACGAGATCCACGAGGTCGACCACTACCGATCGCTCATCGCTCTCGCCGGCTTCCTCGCCGACGACGAAGGATGCCGGGTCGCAGTTGAGCAGGCGATGCGCGACTACCACTGTGCCTTGAAGACGACCGGGACGAGGGACGCGATCCGCGCGTCGGTCCTGGGCGCCAAGGAGAGGCTCGAGGTGCTTCTCCGGCCTCTGATGGCTCGGACGGAACGCGCTCTGGTGCACAAGGAGGATCTGTTCGAGCGCGATAACCCGCAGGTCTCCGTCGAGACCCAGGACCTTGTCGTGTTCAAGCACTTCGCGGAGTCTGCCGGACCGGAGTTTGCCGGCTGGGCGCCAGCGATGTGGACGTCTATCCCATACCCCGCGCAGACGATGCACGGCTATAAGATCTGGAAGTCCCTCCAGGCGGCCAGGCCCGCTCCGATCGAGGCAGGAAGCGGTAAGGGCACGGGGCACCGCTTTTTTCGTACGCATCGGCGTGCCGAAGGAGCTTCGGGAGATCGTCAGCAAGCGAGCTTCAAGGGGCCCTGGGCGCCAGACATGGGCATCCTAAGGCGTGTCGCATGGACTCGGCGTTAGTCAGCGGTGCAACTCGTTGCACCACGGCGCGGACGATGAGGCCGACAACGCCCCCGTGATTTCGGGCGACTAGGCTTGGCTCGATGGCCGTCGCCGCCGCAGCAATTGCCCCAATAGCCGCGGCTTTCCCTTTCGCGGAATAAGGTCGATGTCAGTCACCAGCTTCGCCCCGCCCTTGCGCCGCTCCAGCACGATCTTGCGGCTGTGGAAGGCCTCCAGTTCGGCACGGTGGGCGACGCTGACGATTGTCGCGTCCGGCAGCTCGGTGGTCACAAGCTCCATCATCCTGTCCTGGCTCTTTTCGTCGAGGGCGGAAGTGGCCTCGTCGAGCACGATGATGTCGGGGCGATGCAGCAGCAGGCGCGCGAAGGCCAGACGCTGCTTCTCGCCACCGGACAGCGTCTGGTCCCAGGGCGCCTCCTCCTCGATCTTCTCCTTCAGATGCTCAAGCCCGACCGCCTGGAGCGCGGCGCAGATCTCCTCGGCCGACCAGTCCTCGGCACCGCCCGGATAGGCCGCCGCCCGCCGCAGGGTGCCCGATGGCACATAGGGCTTCTGGGGCAGCATGAAGAGGCGCGCATCGGGATGGAAATTGATGCTGCCGCCGCCCCAGGGCCACAACCCCGCGATGGCCCTGACCAGCGTGCTCTTGCCGCTTCCGGAAGCACCCGAAACGAACAGCCGCTCCCCCGGCTCGATCACCACCTCCGCCTGCTCCACCACCGCCGTGCCGTCATCCAGCGACACGGAAAGGTCGTTCAGGGTGAGCATGGCCTGCCCATCCGTCTCGCCCCGCTGGATGCGCCCAACGCCATCGCCGTTTTCGGCCCGCTCCAGCGCGTCGAGGGACATCATCAGCGAGGCGATGCGGCGTGCGCATGCGTTCCAGTCGGCAAGCCGGGGATAGTTGTCGACCAGCCAGCCGAAGGCCGTCTGCACGATGGTGAAGGCAGAGGCGGCCTGCATCACCTCGCCGAGTGACATCTGGCCTTCGAGAAATTTCGGCGCACACAGCAGCAGCGGCACGACCGGAGCGATGAGGCTGGATCCTTGCGACACGAGCGTCGTGCGCATGTATTGGCCGGCGAGGCGCGACCATTGCCGGAGGACGCCGGAGAAGGTGGAATTGATACCATCCCGCTCCTCCTGCTCTCCGCCCAGCAAGGCGATGCTTTCGCCATTCTCGCGAACGCGGGTCAGCACATAGCGGTAGTCGGCCTCCGACTGGTTCTTCTCCTCCGACACCTCCACGAAGCGCCGCCCGATGAACAGGATCGATCCGGACGCGATGAGCGCATAGATCACGGCTGCCACGACGAGGAAGCCGGGAATGGTGATGGCCGTGCCGCCCAACGTCACGGTCAGCGCACCGCCAATGGTCCACAGCACGACGATGAAGGTGGCCGCAGAGAGGAACGCCGATGTGACACCGGCGAGGAAGTCCACGGGGGCTTCGGTCGCCACCCTCAGGTCTTCGGCGATGCGGTATTCCGGGTTCTTGTGATCGCCGCTGACCAGATTGAGCTGATAGTAGCGGCCCCCCGTCAGCCATCGCGAGACGACCGCATTGGTCAGCCACGCCCGCCAGCGCCGCTGCATGCCCATGCGCGCATAGACCTGGGCGACGCCCAGCGCCACGCTGCCCACGGCCAGCGGGAAGAAGACGGCCGTGAGGAAGAAGACGGTGGAGGCCTCGCGCTTCTCGATGCCGTCGAAGATCGACCGGTTCCAGACGTTGATGGCGTACTGAAACCCCACGTTGGTAACGATCAGCAACAGAAGGCCAATGGTGAAGACCCATGCCAGCTTGTCGCCCTTGGCGCCCCAGTATCCGCGCGCGCTGATCCAGAAGCGCTTCAGCAGATACGATTTGCGGAGCCGTTCGACCTCTTCCGAGGAGAGGGAGGGGTCAGGCTCGATGGCCTCGGGCGGAGGCGGCTCGACCACCTTTCCGTTCTCCGCGATCACGCTGTCCAGTTCGGACTCTGCGGTCGCATCTGGCTTTTCGGTCGGTCGAGCGGGGGCTTCGGCGGTCGTCATGGCGCGATAACTCGCCGAGATTTCGAATGTTCCTGAGACGCCCCAGCTTACGCAGCGCGAACATCGAGAATGGTATCCAACTCGTGGGGAGCAATCTCCCGCCGAACAAGCGTGTTGGGCACGCCTCCAGCGACCGGGGAGAACATGCCGCCCGGATCGATCTCTCGCGTTCCGATTGACGCCCGTCTGCAGCCGCTGTTTTGGCTGTGAGTGGCGCTGCCCTGGTCGGCGCCTCTTCAGCGGGTCGAACTCTTCGCGGGAAAGATCCCTGTGTCAGGCATGCGGCATGGCGAGTTCCAGGCCGTCCAGTTCCGGCCCCACGCGCAACTGGCAGGAAAGACGCGATCCGGCGCGCGTGTTGAAGGCGCAGTCCAGCATGTCCGCCTCCGCGTCCTCAGGCTCGGGGAGGCGCGCGAGCCAGGCGGCATCCACCCACACGTGGCAGGACGCGCAGGCGGCTGAGCCCTCGCACTCTCCTGCGATGCCGATGCCGAGCGGGCGCAGCACTTCCATGACGGAGAGGCCGTCCTGCGCCTCCACGTCGTGGCGGCTGCCGTCGCGGGCGGTGACGATGAGACGTGTCATGGGCCGAAGGGCTCCTCAGGAGTTTGCAGCGCGCGCGGCCGGGTCGCCACGGCTGGTGGAATGCTCGAAGTGGCGCGCCGCGGCCGGGCGCAGCAGGGCGAGCGTGCTGTGGGCGGCTCGAGCGGCCTCCGCGAAGCCGGTGAGGATCAGCTTCAGCTTGCCGGGATAGTCGGCGACGTCCCCTACGGCGAATACGCCGGGGCGCATGGTCTCCATGCTGGCGGGAGCGACCGGGACGCCGGCGGTGCCCGCGGCGATGCCGAAGCCGGCGAGCGCCGAGAGATCCTTGGCGAGGCCGTAGAAGCACAGGAGCGCATCGGCCGCCACCTCTTCCTGCCCACCCGCGCCATCGGCGAGATGCACGGCCTCGATCCGCGCGCCGGTTCCAGACACGCCCGCAAGGGTACGGGGCGCGCAGATGCGGATGCGCCCCTCCTGCACGAGGCGCTCGATCGCGGCGAGCGTCGCAGGCGCGGCCCGGAAGACGGGCCGCCGATGCACAAGCACCACCTGAGCGGCGATGCCGGCGAGGATCACCGCCCAATCGGCTGCCGAGTCTCCGCCGCCTGCGATCACCACCATCCGGCCGCGAAACCGCGCGGGGTCGTCCACCGCGTAGAAAAGGCTTGTCCCCTCGAAGCCGGCGAGATTGGGGATCGGCGGACGGTTGGGGCCAAACGCCCCGGCGCCCGCCGCCACCACAACGGCACGGGCGCCCACCTCGCTCCCGTCGGAGAGGGTGATGCGGAACTGTTCCTCCTCCTGCCTGAGGCCGATGGCGCGGCGGCTGAGGAGATAGAGGGGGTCATAGGGCGCCGCCTGTCCCACCAGATCGGCGACCAGTGCACCCGCCGTCACGGAGGGCCGGCCGGGAATGTCATAGATGGGCTTTTCCGGGTAAAGCGCCGCGCACTGGCCGCCGGGTACGTCGAGCGCGTCCACCACCACGGCGTCGAGCCCCGCCTGGCCGAGGGCGAAGAGGGTGAACAAGCCCACGGGCCCCGCGCCGATGACCGCCACGTCCCGCACGGCGGCCATCCGCAATGGGCTCATTGCGCGGCCTCCGCGCGTATCAGGCGCGCCTCCGTACCGTGGACGGTGGTGCTCTCGGCGATGTCGCTCTTGTGGCCCGGCACCAAGGCGTTGACGTTGGCATCGCCCGGCGAGAGGCTCGGCCAGCGTCCCTTGTGCATCAGGACGACGCCCGGAAGGGTGCGGTCCGAGATGGCGACCGTGACCGGCACGCGGCCCTCGCCATTGGCAAGCACCACCTGATCGCCCTCCGCGAGGCCTTCGCGCGCCGCGTCGTCCGGATGGAGCGCCACGGTCGGCGGTCCGAGCCGGCGCCGGATCACCGGATCATTGCCGTAGCTCGAGTTCATCTGCCATTGGGAGGCGGGAGAAAGGATGCGCATCCTGCCATCCGCAGGCGGCGCGTCGACGTGGGCCATGGGCAGGCGCGGCAGGCCGAGGGCGGCCGCCTGCCCGCTCGCAAGCTCAATTCGTCCCGACGGCGTACCGAAGGCGAGGCCTTCGAACTGCACCTTCGGCTCGGGGAAGACGGTGGCCGTACCCACCGCGGCCAAGTCGGCGAAGGTGCCTTCAAAGGGCGTCTGGGCGAGGAGCCGCGCGATGAGGTCGGCATCGGTCTCGAACAGCTCGGGCTCGGCAAAGCCCATAGCCGCCGCGAGCCGGCGGAAAATTTCCGAATTCGGCAGCGCGGTGCCGGGGGGATCGCCCGCCTTCACCTGCGCCGAGACGGTGAGGTCAAAATAGGACAGCACCAGGTCGTCGCACTCGAGAAAGCTCGCCGCCGGCAGCACGATGTCCGCATAGGCGGTGGTGTCGGTGTGAAACAGGTCCACCGCCACGTGGAACAGGTCCTCGCGCTTCAGCGCCCGGCGCAGGCGGGCCTGCTCCGGCGAGGAGGCCGCGGGATTGTTGTTCCAGTTCACGAAGGCGCGCGCGCGCTGCGGATCCTCCAGCGTGGCGGCGAGGTCCATGTGGCTTATGGCGGGCGGCGCGTTCGTCGCAAGCGCGGGGCAGGTCAGCGTCGCCATGTCGATGCCGCGCCCGCCGGGGCCGTTCATGTAGAGAAACCCGGCGCCGGACTTGCCGAGATTGCCGGAGAACGCCACCAGCGCCGCCAGCGCACGGAAGGCGTTGCCGCCATACGGCTGCCGCTGCACGCCCTGTCCGAGCCACAGGAGCGAGGGGCCCGCTCCATAGGCGCGCGCGGCCTCCTCGATCAGCTCCGCCGGCACGCCGCAAAGCGTCGCCGCGCGCTCAGGGCTCATGGCGGCGATGGTTGGGGCAAGGTCCTCCGCCCCCAGAACGTGGGAGCCCAGGAAATCCCGGTCGTCGAGCCCGTCGCGCCGCAGCACATGGATGAAGGCGAAGGCGAGCGCCGCATCACTGCCGGGCCGCAGTTGCAGATGCAGGTCCGCGGCGCGCGCCGTGTCGTGGGCGACGGGATCGACGGCGATGATGCGCGTGCCCGCGGCCTGCGCATCCGCGAGCCAGCCCTTGTTCTGGTGCGGCGCCGAGAAGGAGGGATTGGCGCCCCACACCAGGATGGTGCGGGCATCGCGCGCGGTGCGCGGGTCGAAGCCTTCGAGGGAGTTGCCGAAGGTCATTTCCAGCGCGACATGCCCCGCCTTGTTGCAGACGGTGTCGGGATCGACCTCCGTGGCACCGAGGCGGTTGAAGAAGCGGATGGGATACCAGCCGCCCACCAGCCCCACCGTGCCGGTGTAATGGGTGTGGAGGATCGTGCGGGCCTCGCCTTCGGCGCTGAGCGCGCCGAAACGCTCGGCGATCAGCGCCAGCGCCTCGTCCCAGCCGATGGGCTCGAACGTCCCTTCGCCCTTGGCCCCCACGCGCTTGAGCGGCGTCGCCAGCCTGAAATCCGGCGCGCGCCAGCTGCCGTTGTAGGCGATGGCGCACTTGCCGCAGAGGGCGCCCCGGGTGACGGCGTGGTCGGGATCTCCGAGAACCTTCCGGATCATGCCGTCGCGGCGGCCCACGACGATCCCGCAGGCGTCGTAGCAGTCCCTCGGGCAAGTGGTCTTGATGAAGTCCGCGTCCGCCATGGCGCTGGTCGGCCTCGTTCTGGTGAAGGGAAGAGCGGTCGCGGCCGCCCACATCGGCCGGCTCGCATGGAAAACTTATGCGAAGGGCCTCCCGCCCCGAAGCCCTCCCTGAGCTGGTCCTATCGATTTTTCCCAAAGCGGAACCATCGCACGCCTTGTGAACCGGACATCCCGGGCTCAGGCTTCATAGTGAAGACGGGGAGCCGAGGCATGACCAGAATGAATATCGAGGGTGTTGTTCTGTTTTCAGTGACGCCGGTCGCGGCGGATGGCTCCATCGACTACACACGGTGGAAGAAACATCTTGATGATGCACTCGCGGCCGGCATCCACAGCGTCACCCTGTTCGGAAGCACGGGCGCGAACGGCTACTTCACCGAAGCCGAGAAGATGAAGGCGCTGGAAGAGGTCGCCACGCATCTGGGCGGCCGGGTGCCGGTGATGACGGGTATCGGCGCCATGACCACGGCGGAAAGCGTCCGCCTTGCAAAGCACGCGGCCGACCATGGCGCGGATGCGGTGCTGGTGGTGCCGCTCAACTACTGGAAGCCGACCGAGCGGGAGATCATCGCCCATTACGAGACGGTCGCCGCGGCCAGCGACCTGCCCCTGTGGCTCTACAACAACCCGCCACTCGCCGGCATCGACCTCACCCCGGCGCTGGTGAAGACGCTCTCCTCCATCCCGACGCTGGTGGGCATGAAGGACTCCTCCGGCGACCTGTCGCGCGCCTTCATGGTGCCCAAGATCACCGGCGGAAAGGTTCAGGTGGGCATCGGCCAGGATACGCTGATCCTGGAGCCGACGCTGGCCATCGCGCCGGCCTGGTTCACCGGCCTTGCCAACATTTGTCCGGCCGAGTGCGTCGCCTTCTGGAACGCAGCCAAGGCCGGCGACGTGGCGGCGGCCTATGCCGCCGCGGCCCGTCTCTTTCCCCTGAGCGAGATCGGCGGTCGTTACGGCATCATCCGCGTCGCCCACGAGGGGTTGGCGCTGATGGGCAAGAGCGCGGGGTATCCGCGCCCGCCGCTTCTGCCGCTGGAGGCAGCGGCCGCCGCCGAGGTGAAGGCGGCTCTCGATGCGTTGGCCGCCTGAGGCGGACCGGCAAGGCCATTCATAGGCAAGGCCCATTCATAAAAGCATAGAGCGCCAAAGGCGCCGCTTCTCCAAACCTTCCGGAGATCGACATGGACCCGAAATCAGGTATGGACCCGAAATCAGGTATCGACCGTCGTGGTGTCCTCAAGGGCATGGCGGGGCTGGCGGCTGGAAGCGCCGTCGGCGCCTTTCCCATGCCCGCCCTCGCCCAGAATACGCCGTTGAAGGTCGGCATCATCGCGCCACGCGCCGGCACCGCGGCCTACATCGGCGCCAACGGCCTGCGCGCGGTGGAGTGGAGCACCGAGAAGATCAACGCGTCCGGCGGCATCGCCGGCCGCAAGGTTGAACTGGTGGTGGAGGAGGAGACCAACGCCAAGGAGACGCTGGAGCGGGCGCGGCGCCTCGTGCTCCAGGAGAAAGTGGACTGCATCCAGGGCGGCTATTCCACGGGTGTGACGCTGCCGATGGCGCCGACGCTGGAGGACATGCAGGTTCTCACCATCTTCTGGGACGGCACCACCCAGGACGGCGTGAAGGAGACGATGCCGTCGCCGAAATACGTGTTCAAGAGCACCGACAACGAGTGCGAAGCGGTGATGGCCTCGCTGATCGCGCTCAAGCATCTGAAGGGCCAGTTCAAGCGCATCGCCGCCATCAGCCCGGACTATACCTACGGGCGCAATGTGTGGACCGCCTTCAAGGCGCTCAACAAGAAGTTCGGCATCGACGCCGAGGTGGTCTCGGAGCAGTGGTCGAGCTTCAGCCAGCTGGATTTCACGGCCAACGTGGCGGCGCTGAAGGCGGCCAAGCCCGATCTCATCTATTGCGTGCTGGGCAATGCGGACCTGCCCATCTTCATGCGCGCGGCCACCAGCGCCGGCCTCACGGATACCGCCCGCATGGTGCTGGTGCAGGCCGGCCACCAGCACGGCCAGCTGAAGAAGCCCTTCACGCCGGTCGGCACGCTGCTGTGCTACAACACCATGTATTTCGCGCGGCCCAATCCCTCTGCGGCGCAGAAGGAATTCGTCGAATACTACATGGACAAGTACAAGGACTATCCCCACTGGGAGAGCGACCGCGCCTTCTTCGCCATGAACGTCTACAAGGCGGGCGTGGAGAAGGCGATGGCCGCGAAAGGCGGCTCCTGGCCGAAGCCGGAGGAGATCGCCCAGGCGATCGAGGGCATCAAGGTGGAATCGTTCGGGGGGCCGGCCGGAATGCGCAAGGATCATATCGCCGAGGAGATGTTCTACGGCGGCTTCGCCACCCACGACAATCCCTATGACGTGTGCACCCTGAAGGACACCTACAGCTACGACGCCTCCGTGCTCCAGAAGCCGCCGGGCGCCGATTTCTGGGGCTGGCTCGAAACGGCCAATTTCCCGGTCTGACCGGCCGGGAGCAGAGACGCGACATGGCCACGGTCGACCTTCTGTTCGCCGCGCTGTTCAACGCCGCGGTCCTGTTCCTCGTCACCGCGGGACTGCAGCTCATCTTCGGTGTCCAGCGCATCGTCAATCTGACCGCCGGCTCGCTCTATGCCCTCGGGGCCTATTTCGGGGCCTCGGTGTTCGAGTGGTTCTCGGCGCAGGGCGGCTCTCCCGTCCTGCTCCTGCCGGTGCTCATCCTGTCCGGCCTCCTGGCGGGACAGGTGGGCTTCATCGTCGAGCGGGTGCTGCGCACGGTCTACGGCCGCGACGAAGCCTTCCAGCTGCTCATGACGTTCGCCTTCGTGCTGATGTTCCAGGATGTCCTGCGCTACGTCTGGGGCGCTCAGCCGCGGCTGCTCGGCGATCTGCCATCGGTCTACGGCACACTCGTGGTCGGCGAATTCACCTTCCCGGTCTACAATTTGCTCGTGATGACGAGCGCGCTGGTGGTGGCCGGCCTGCTCTACTGGCTCATCGAATGGACCAGCCTCGGCCATGTGGTGCGGGCCACCGCCGAGAACGGCCGCATGGCGGAGGCGCTGGGCGCCAACACCCGGCGCATCAACATGCTGGTGTTCGTGCTCGGCTCCATGCTCGGCACGGTGGGCGGCGCGCTGGTCATTCCCACCACGGCGGCCTCGCTGGAGATGCCCATCGCGCTCATCGTCGAAGCCTTCGCGGTGGTGGTGATCGGCGGGCTGGGCAGCATCCGCGGCGCCTTCCTCGGCGCCATCATCGTCGGCGTGCTCAGGGCGCTCTCGCTCACCTATTTCCCGGAGCTGGAGGTGATGTCCATCTATCTTGTGGTGATCGTCGTCCTCGTGGCGCGGCCCTACGGACTGTTCGGGAAGGCCGAGGCATGAAGACCATCCTCGCCTTCCTCGCGGTGCTCGCGGCCTTCGTCGCCGCCCCGTTCGCGCTGGGGCCCTACTACACCACACTCATCATCCCGATCCTCGCCTACGCCATCGCTTTGACCGGCCTCAACCTCCTGTTCGGCTACGGCGGGCTCCTGTCCTTCGGCCACGCCATGTTCCTCGCCATCGGCGCCTATGCGAGCGCGGTGATGGGGGCGAAGCTCGGGGTTCGCGCGTTCGAGGCGCAGCTCATCGTGGCGATGCTCGCGAGCGGCACGGTGGCGGCCCTCATCGGCCTCCTGTGCCTGCGCTATACGACCATCTTCTTCTCCATGCTGACGCTCGCCTTCGGCATGATCTTCCATTCCTTCCTGTTCAAGTTCTACGACCTGACCGGCGGAGAATCCGGCATCTCCGTGCCGCGCCCCAGCCTGTTCGGCGCCAGCTTCGCCTCCATGAGCAAGACCGCCTTCCTGGTGGGGCCGTTCTACTGGTACGCGCTCGGGCTGTTCTCGGTCATGTTCCTCCTCATGGCGCTGATCGTCTCCTCGCCCCTGGGGCTCGCGCTCAAGGCGGGGCGGGACAACGAGCGCAAGACGTCGTTTCTCGGGGTACCGGTGTTCAAGGTGCGCTACGTGGCGTTCATCCTGTCCGGTATCTATTGCGCGGTGGGCGGCGCGGTGCTGGCGGTCAGCATCGGTGCCGCCGATCCGGAGCTGTCCTACTGGACACAGTCCGGCAACATGATCTTCATCATCATCCTCGGAGGGCTCGGGCAATTGTTCGGCCCGATCGTCGGGGCCGTGTCCTTCACCCTGCTGCAGGACACGCTGATGGCCAATACCGAGTACTGGCGTTTTGCCCTCGGCGCGATTCTCGCGCTCATCATCATCTTCGCCCCGCGCGGTATTCTCGGCCTCATCACGCGTGCACTGGAATGGAGGCGGCGATGATCGAGATGCTGCTGCGCGCGTTGAACATCACCAAGCGCTACGGTGCCTTCACCGCGCTCGCGGGGGTGTCGTTCGATATCTCGAAGGGGGAGGTGGTGGCGGTGGTCGGCCCCAATGGCGCCGGCAAGACCACGCTGGTGAACACGCTCTCCGGGCTGTTCATGCCCGACGAGGGCGGCGTGATGTTCGAGGGGCGCCCGGTGGCGGGGCTCGGGGCCAGCGCGCTCGCGTTGCGTGGGCTGGCCCGCTCCTTCCAGCTCGTCACCATCTATCCGAGCTTCACCGTGGCCGAGATGATCTCGGTCGGCGCCTTCGCTCGCGCCGGGCAGACCTTTCGCCTGCTGAGGCCGTCCGCCACCTGCCGGCGCGAACAGGCGCAGGTCCGCGAGGTGGCGGCGGCCTTCGGCCTGGAGCACCGGCTTGAAACCACCTGCTCCGCCTTGTCCCAGGGCGAGAAGAAGCTGGTGGATATCGCGAGCGCGCTCACCTTGCGTCCGCGCCTGATGCTGCTGGACGAGCCGACCAGCGGCATCTCGAGCGCCGACAAGGACCGCATCATGGAGACTCTGCTCGCGGCGGCCCAGCGGCTCGGCGTCGAGAGCCTCGTCCTTGTGGAGCACGACATGGAATTGATCGCGCGCTACGCCACCCGGGTGATCGGCCTGAAGGCCGGCAGTCTCGTCGCCGACATGCCACCTGATGCCTTCTTCCGGGACCCGGCGGTGATCGAGACCCTCGTCGGCAAGGTGCCTCACAATGCTCTCGGTTGAACGCCTCAGCGTCGACATCGCCGGAACGTCGATCCTGCGCGCCATCTCGCTGGACGTGGCGGCCGGTGAGATCGTCTGCCTGGTCGGCCGCAACGGGGCCGGAAAGACAACGTTGCTCCGCGCACTCATGGGGCAGCTCGCGCCCCGCGCCGGCACCGTCCTGTGGCACGGGAACGCGCTGGCCGGGCTTCCGCCGCACGAGGTCGCCCGGCGCGGCATCGGCTTCTCGCCCGAGGAAAGCGAGGTGTTCGCAAGCCTCTCCGTGGCCCAGAACATCGCCTTCGGCACCTGGACGCGGCCATCGCGGGAGCGTCCTGCGGCCGATCGCATCGCCTTCGCCTATGAAGTCTTTCCCAAGCTCCTCACCTACATGACGCGCGGCGGTGCTGAACTCTCCGGCGGCGAGCGCAAGATGGTGTCCATCGCCCGCGCGCTGGCCCTCGATCCGGACCTGCTGCTGCTCGACGAGCCATTCGAGGGCCTCTCGCCCGCCATCATTCCCACCATCGCCGCCGGCATCGCCTCCATCCGCGCCTCGGGCCGGGCGGTCCTGATGGCGGAATCCAACGTCCAGCATATTCCCGACTATGTTTCGCGCATCTATGTGATCGAGCGGGGGGAGGTCATCTTCCACGGCAGCCTGGAGGCGGCGCGGGCGGATCCCCTGGTCCGGCAGGTGGCTTCGGGCCTCGCCTGACGGGGATCTGGAGGCGTTGGATGGCACGTGAATTGCTTTGCTCACCCTTGGGGCAAGGATCGAGCAGGCACATGATTCCACTGCATCTGGACCCGGCCGCGGGCGTCACGCTCCAGGAGCAGGTCTACGACCAGGTCCGTGCGGCCATTCTCGCCCGCACCCTGCCGCCGGGGGCGGCACTGCATTCGACCCGGGAACTGGCCCGCACGCTCAAGGTGTCGCGCAACACCATCGTGCTTGCGTTCGAGCGCCTCGCCAAGGAAGGCTACCTTGTGATGCGCCCGGGCGCCGGCACCTTCGTGTGCGAGGTGCTGCCGGAAGCCTGCGTCGGCCTGTCGGGATCGCCCAATCCTGAGGCATCGAGCCCCTCGCCGCGCCGGCCTGAGCCCACAGTCGTGCACCCGCCGGTGCTGCTGCGTGCAGCGCCGCTGCGCATGGTGCAGACCGGCCCCACCCGCATGCAGGTCGATTTCTGGTACGGCAGCGCCAACAGCCGGAATTTTCCGATCCGTGAATGGCGCCAATTGCTGCTGGAGAACCTTTCCCGCGCGTCCGGCAACCTGTCCGGGTACGGTCCGCCGGAAGGCGCGATCGAGCTGCGCCGCGCCATCGCCAGCCATGTCTCGGCAAACCGCGCCATTCCGGCCGAGCCGGATCAGGTCATCATCACCGCCGGCGCGCAGGAGGGCTTCAACCTCATTAGCCGCCTGTTCGTGCAGCCGGGGGTGAAGATCGCGATCGAAGACCCCTGCTATGCCGGCGCGGCGCATGTCTTCTCCAGCTTCGGCGGCGCGCTGGTCCCGGTGCCGGTGGATGCGCAGGGTCTGTGCACCGAGTATCTGGCGGGCTGCGGCGCATCGCTCGCCTACGTCACGCCCTCCCACCAGTTCCCCACCGGCGTCACCATGTCATTCGGGCGCCGCCGTGAACTTCTGGCCTGGGCCCGCAGCAGCGGCGCCTATGTGGTGGAGGACGATTACGACAGCGACTTCCGATATGACGGTGCCCCGCTCGCCGCGCTGGCGGGCCTCGATGCCAACACCTCGGTGATCTATCTCGGCACCTTCTCCAAGTCCGTTGGCGCCGGCATACGCACCGGCTACATGGTGGTGCCGAAGCAGCTGGTCGGGCCCGTGCGGCAGGCCAAGAGCCTTGCCAACTACGGCCATCCCTGGCTCGACCAGATCGTGCTCGCGGACTTCATCGACCAGGGCCGCTTCGCCCGGCACGTGCGGCGCATCCGCCAGACCTACAGCGAGGCGCGCCAAGCGTTGGTGGAAAGCCTGAACAGCCATTTCGGGCCCACGCGCATCTCCGGTGCCGATGCCGGCATGCACGTGATGTGGACGCTGCCGGACCACCTCCCGCCGGTGCGCGAGGTGGCGCGGATCGCGGCCGATGCGGGCGTCGGGATCTACACGCTGGAGGCGGCGGGCGCCCACGAGATCGTCCCGTTCCGCTACCCCCGCGCCGTGGTGCTGGGATATGCGGCGCTGACGCCGGAGGCGATCCGCAAGGGCATCGCCCGGCTTGCATCCGCCTTGTCCCGGGAGGGCGTTGACCTCTCCCCCCGCCTCGTGCGGCAGCGGCCGAGCGTACTGGCGGCGCCGGGACCGCAGCGATAGCGCGTCAAAGCTGCTCCCGCCCGTCCAGACGGTGACCGGGTGCAACGCAAATGTTGCCCCCCCATCACCCGTCGATGGCTCCACCGTCCCAGGCAATCTCGTAGAGACGGACGATCTCGTCTTCGGACGGAATGCGCGGATTATTCCCCGGGGTGCCGGAGGCGAGGGCCTGGCGGGCCATCTCCGGCCGCAGGCGGAAATAGGCCTCCTCATCCAGGCCATAGGCCTTGGGGGTCGGAACCTCGAGGCGTGCGTTGAGATCCCGGAAGCCCCTCACCAGGGCATGCCCGGCCTCTCCATCCCCCATGGTCGCCAGCGCCCAGCCAAGCGCGCGGGCGGCCGCGGCGTAACCGGCGGGCGCAGCGGAAAGGGAATATTCCGTCACGAGCGGCAGGAGCATGGCGTTGGAGAGGCCGTGCGGCACATGGAAGAAGGCGCCGATGGGCCGGCTCAGCCCATGAATAAGGGCGGTGGACGTGTTGGACACCGCAAGCCCCGCATGGGTTGCACCCAGCATCATGGCCTCGCGCGCGGCGCGATTCGACGGTTCGCGCGCGACCGTCTCCAGATTCGCGCCGATCAGCCTGAGCGCTGAGAGCGCCAGCGCTTCAGCGTGGGCATTGCCGTTGCGATTGATGAGGGCTTCCAGCGCATGGGTCAGGGCATCGAGGCCCGTGTCCACGGTGACCCGGAACGGGCAGGAGAGGGTCAGTTCGTAGTCAACGATGGCTGCGGCCGGAAGGGCCGCGGTACCGAGGATCAGCATCTTCTCCTGCGCAGCCGTGTCGGACACGACGCAGGCGCGGGTGACTTCGCTGCCGGTGCCGGCGGTCGTGGGGATGGCCACCAGCGGCATCACCTGAAGATCCACGATGCGCGGCACTTTCAGGGCATGCACGTCCTCGCCCGTGCTCGCGAGGATCGCCGCCGCTTTCGCCGTGTCGATGGCGCTGCCGCCGCCGAAGCCGATGACGCCATCATGGGAGCCGGAGCGGATCTCGTCGGCCGCCGCGATCACGCTGGTGTCGGTCGGATCTTCCACCACGGCGGAGAACACGCCGAGGCCCAGCCCCGCCTCCCGCATGGCGGCGATGGCCGTATCGGCGATGCCGAGCCTGAGGATGGTGGGGTCGACGACCAGCATGGGCCGTCTCACGCCGAGGCGGCCCAGCAAAGGCACGAGCTGGGAGAGGCTGCCGCCGCCGATCAGAAGCTCGCGCGGGGTCAGGATGCGGTTGATCATGCGGCGGTCCTCAGCGCATCACGAAGGGATCGGGGATCGGGGCATCGGACGTGTTGATCCACACCGATTTTGTGCGCGTGTAGTCGCGGATGGAATCCATGCCCGCCTCGCGGCCGAGACCGGACATGCCATATCCGCCGAACGGCACCATGGGCGAGACGGCGCGATAGGTGTTCACCCAGACGATGCCGGCATGGATCTTCGCCGTCATGCGGTGGGCACGGGCGAGATTGGTGGTGAAGACACCGCTGGCGAGGCCGAAGACGGTGTCGTTCGCCTTGGCGACCGCCTCCTCCTCCGTGTCGAACACGGTGGCGCTCAGGACCGGACCGAAGAATTCCTCGCGGAAGCAGGGCAAGTCGGTGTCGTGGGAAAAGAGGATGGTGGGGGAGACGTAATAGCCCTGGGACAGGCCCCGGGGCCGGCTGCCGCCCGTGATGCACTCGGCCCCCTGCACGATGCTGGCGGCCACCGTGCGCTCCATGTGGGCCACCTGCCGCGCGGTCGCGAGCGGGCCCATCTCCGTCTCCATCCGCTGCGGGTTGCCGATGCGGATGGCGCGAGCCTTGTCTGCCAGCAGTTTCAGGAAGGGCTGCGCGACCTTCCGCTCCACCAGCAGCCGCGAACCCGCCGTGCAGCTCTGCCCGCTGGCGGCGAAGATGCCTGCAACCACGGCGTTGGCGGCGCTTTCGAGATCGGCGTCGTTGAACACCACGACGGGAGACTTGCCGCCCAGTTCAAGGGTCGTGAAGGCGAGGTTCTCCGCGCTGTTGCGCACGATATGCCGCGCCGTCGCCGGCCCGCCGGTGAACGCGATGCGGGACACGAGCGGATGGGTGGTCAGCGCTTTCCCGCACTCGGGCCCGAAGCCGGTCAGGATATTGACCACGCCCGGCGGGAAGCCGGCCTGATGCACGAGCTTGGCGAAAGCGAGAAGCGGCGCCGGGCCATCCTCGGACGCCTTCAGCACCACAGCGCAGCCGGCGGCAAGCGCGGGCGCGAGCTTCACCGCGGACAGGAAGAGCTGCGAGTTCCAGGGTACGATGGCCGCGACCACGCCGATGGGCTCGGGACGCAGCGTGACGTCGAGGTCCGGCTTGTCGATGGGCACGACGGCGCCCTGGTGCTTGTCCGCAAGGCCGGCGAAGTAACGGTAGTAAGCCGCCACATAGCCGATCTGCGCCTTGGTCTCGCGGATGATCTTGCCGGTGTCGCGGGTTTCCAGCTTGGCAATCTCGGCCGCGTTCTCCGCCACGAGGTCGCCGAGCTTGTAAAGCAGCCGCCCGCGCTCGGTGGCGGTCATGCGCGCCCAGGGCCCTTCATGCATGGCACGATGGGCGGCGGTGACGGCGCGGTCCACGTCCGCCGCGTCGGCCTGGGGCATCAGCGCCCACGCCGCCTCGGTGGACGGGTCCACGCTCTCGAAACGCTCGGTGGGATAGGAGAAGACACCGTCGATATAGTGCTCGAATGTCTGCAAGGCGTTCACGGCTCGGCCCTCGCAAGGCTCGCGGCAGGCGCCTGCGCTTCGGCCAGGAAGGCGAGCAGGCTGCGGTTGACGGCATCGGGATGGGTGAGGGCCATCATATGGCGCGCGCCGGCGAGAATTTCCGCCCGGCCACCGGGAGCGCGGGCTGCCATCTCCAGCGACATGGCCGGGGAGGAATTGGCGTCGTGCTCGGCCGTGAAGAACAGAGCCGGCGGGACGAGTTGCCGGAGCGCCTCGGCAAACACCGCATCGGAACTGGCGAACAGCCGGTAGGTCAACCGATAGCCTTCGGGCCGCACCTGCTCCAGCGCCGCGCGGGTCAGGGCCGAGGCCTCGACGAGACCGTCCGGCACGGGATCGCCGAACCAGCGGGCCAGGGTCGGATCGATGGAGGCGGCGACACCCTTTTGGTCCAGTTCGTCGGCGCGGGCCTCAACGGCGCGCTTCAGTTCCGGTGGACGGCAGAAGACCGCGTTCATCGCCACCAGCCGGGTGACGCGCGCGGGATGGCGCAAGGCCACCTGCATCGCCACCAGGGCCCCCATGGAATGCCCCACCAGGGCCGCCCGCTGGATGCCCAGCGCATCAAGCAGCCCGACGACCGCCTCGCCATAGTCCTCAAGGCGCGCCGGGTCCGGCGGCAAGGTGCTTTCGCCGTGACCGGGCATGTCCATCGAGATGACGTCGTGATGCGCGGCGAGGACACGGACCTGCGGTCTCCAGACGTCGGCATTCATGCCGACGCCATGGATCAGCACCACGGGCGCGCCCTGACCCGCCCGAAGATAGGCGACCGAGCCCTCCACGGCGCCACCGCGCAGCCGGACGGTGGCGTGGCGGCGACCTGCGTCTGCGACCTCAGCCATGGAGGTCCTTCAGGGTCTCGAGGTCCTTGTAGCGGTCGCCGATGCGATGATGCGGTCGCCCACCGATGGAAGCGCCGAGCGCAATCACCAGTTCGTCCGGCGCGGGAGCGTCGGAGATGGCGAAGTGGACCGTCAGGTAGTGCGAGCGCCGGCCCTCGTCCTGCTTGTCCATCAGCGGAATCATGATGGGGCAGCCCGGCCCGCCACGGACGTTGGTGAAAGCGAGATAGGTCTTCGCCCCCACCGCACGGCGGAAGTGATTGCCGAAATGCAGGGTATGGATGAGCGCGGAGGCGTGCTCGATTTCGCCGGAGGTACCGCACAGAGCGGCCTTGCCGTAGCCCTCCACCGCGTCGCCGGAGCCGACGCGGCGCAGGATCTCGTCAGTCAGGAGCGCACCGAGTTCCGGCGCGATGGCCATGATCTCCGGCTTGAGGTCGTCGACGAAGCCGCGGCCGGCCCAGGGATTGGCGATCACCGCCGCCGCACCGAACAGATGGAGGGGGGTCGGCGCCGCCTTGCCACCCTCGATAAGCACCTTCTCGTCGTAGCCGACGATCTTGCGAAGCTTCAGCATGATCTCTTTTCCAAATTCCGGATTACGGCATGCCAGGACAGGAGGCGCGCAGGGGCATGGCACCGCCCCCGGCAGCCTCAGTGAGACAGGATCTTGGAGAGGAACGCCTTCGCCCGATCGCTCTGCGGATCTTCGAAGAAGCGCGCCTTCGGCGTGTCCTCGACGATCTCGCCGCGATCCATGAAGACGACACGATCCGCGACCTTTCGCGCGAAGCCCATCTCGTGGGTCACGACCATCATCGTCATCCCCTCCTGGGCGAGGGAGACCATCACGTCGAGCACCTCGGTGATCATCTCCGGATCAAGCGCCGAGGTCGGCTCGTCGAACAGCATCGCGATGGGGTCCATGGCGAGCGCGCGGGCGATGGCGATGCGCTGCTGCTGGCCGCCCGAGAGCTGGAGCGGATACTTGCCCGCATGGGCCGTCATGCCGACGCGCGCGAGCAGGCCCATGGCCTTGTCGCGGGCCTGCTCGCTCTTGCGCTTCAGCACCTTCTCCTGGCCGATGCACAGATTCTCCAGCACGCTCATGTGCGGGAACAACTCGAAGTGCTGGAAGACCATGCCGACGCGGGCGCGCAGCTTCGACAGGCTGGCCTTGCCGTCGGTGATGGAGGTCCCCTCGATGAGGACGTCGCCCGTGTTCACTGGCTCCAGTGCGTTCACGCACTTGATGAGGGTGGACTTGCCCGAGCCGGAGGGCCCGCACACCACCACCACCTCGCCGCGCGCCACCGAGAGCGAGCAGCCTTTCAACACCTGGAAGGTGCTGTACCATTTGTCGACACCGCGGATTTCGACCACGGGTGTGGTGGCGCGGGCGGATGTGCCGTCAGCTGCATTCATGGCGCCCTCACCTCTGCTCGACCAGGCCGGCCTGGGGATCGTAGGCCCGGCCGAAGCGGCGCTCGATGCGGCGCTGGATGAACTCCCAGGCGGTGGTCATGATGAGGTAGTAGATCGCCGCAACCACGAAGAGTTCGAGCACCAGGAACCGCTCCTGAATGAGCACCTGCGTGCGCCGGAGCAGCTCCTCCATGGAGATGATGGAGGCGATGGAGGTGGTTTTCAGCACCCCATTCACCGAGTTGCCGAGCGGCGGGATGATGATGCGGAAGGCCTGCGGCGCCACCACGTAGCGCATCACCTGGAACGGCGTCATGCCGATCGCGCGCGCTGCGTTCACCTGGCCCCGGGACACCGCGGCGATGCCGGCGCGCACGATTTCCGAGAGGTAGGCCGCCTCGTTCAGCGTAAGTCCGATGAGGGTGGATTCCACCACGGTGAACTTGATGCCGAGCTGCGGCAGGCCCGTGTAGATGATGATGAGCTGCACCAGAAGGGGCGTGCCCCGCATGATCCAGGTGTAGAAATACGCGGGCGCAGACAGTAATTTGTAGCTCGACATGCGCATCACTGCGATGACGAAGCCCAGGATGAGCCCGAAAAATATGGAGAAGACGGTGAGCCCGAGGGTCACCAGCGCACCCTCTATGAGGTAGCCGTTGGTGAGATACTCGAAGAAGCCGTCCCAATGCCAACCCTTCACGTCAGCCTCGCGGGAATGAGAGAGGTCTCGGGCTGCGCGGGGCGCCCAGCGAGGCGGCGGGGACCAAATGCCCCGGCCGCAATGAGGAAGACGTCATGTATTGGGGCCGAGAACGCGCACCCCGCCCTCGGCCCGGCCGACGCCGTATTCGCCGAGCAGCTTGTCGAGATAGCCGTCCTTCTCCATGTCCTTCATCACCTCGGCGACGGCGTCCGCCACCACCTTGTCGCCGAAGGCCAGAGACCCGGGAGTGGGGTACAGACGCGACAAGGCGTGGGTGAACTCGCCGCGGTCCTGGTACTGCTTCGCCACAGGATCGATGGACACCGCGGCATCCACCTGCCCGGCGCGCAGCGCCTGATAGACGGTGGCGTAGCCATCGAAGAGATTGATGGTCATGGGCTTCAGGCCCCGCGCCTCGAAATCCTTGTTGAGGTCGCGCATCTTCTTCTCGGCATAGCCGCCGATGTCGGTGCTCACGGCCTTGCCGGAGAGGTCGTCGAGCTTGGTGATGGGCGCGCCCGACTTCACCGCCGTCGAGATGGAGATGGCGAGGTTTTCATACGGGATCATGTAGAGAATCTTGGTGCGCTCGGGCGTCACGAAGAGGCCGGCGTTGATCATGTCCCAGCGCTTGCCCTGGAGACCGGGAATCATCGCCGCATATTCGGCGCTGATGTATTCGGGCTTCAGGCAGAGGCGCTTGGCCACCTCATAACCGAGTTCGATCCTGAGCCCTTTCAGCACGCCTTTCTGGTCGGCATAGGCCATGGGCGGCAGGGTCGGGCTCGTCGCCATCACGAACGTGCCAGGCTTGACGAGATGACTGTCGGCGATCTTCGGCTGACAGGTCTCCGCGCGGGCGAGCCCGGCCGTGAGGCAGACTGCGGCCGCCGCCGCGAGGGTGGCCGCACGGCGCGCGGACCGGGACAGCGAGGTCGGAAGCGTGATGGGGGCCATGAGTTCACCCTGAGGAATATTATTGTATGCCGTACTATGGCATACCATAATCTGGCGTCAATCGGCCTCAGCCAGCGACGATTGGTTTTCTGAGATGGCGCTGGGTTGAGTTGAATATTCGGCGCGGCTGCGGCACCAGTGCCGGCAAGAGGGAATGCGAGAAGATGAACGCTGCCACTGAACCCCTAAGGGTTGATCGCCCCGCCAAGACGCTTCGCGAGCTGACGCTTGAAAAGATGCGCGAGGCCATCTTCTCGCAGCATTTCCGGCCGGGCGACCGGCTGGTGGAGCGCGACCTGTGCGAGCGTCTGGGGGTGAGCCGCACCATCGTACGCGAGGTTCTGCGGCATCTGGAGACGGAGGGCCTGGTCTCCAATCTTCCGGCGCGTGGTCCCATCGTCTCGCGCACCACGGCGGCGGAGGCCTTGCAGATCTACGAGATCCGGGGGGCGCTTGAGGCCATAGCCGCGCGCGCCTGCGCCGAGGCCCGGCAACCCGCGACGATCGCGGCCCTCGACGCCTGCCTCGCCCGCATCCTCGCCGGCTACGCCCGGGGCAACTCAACGTTGGTCCTGGAGGCCACCTCGGACTTCTACCGCACCCTGTTCGCCAGCTCCGGCAAGGAGGTCGCCTGGAACATCGTCAACGCCCTGACGATGCGCATCAACCACCTCCGCTCGATGACGATCAAGACGCCAGGCCGAGAGGTGGAAGGCCCCAGGCAGATGCAGCGCATCGTGGAGGCGATCCGCGCGGGCAAGGGGGAGGAAGCACATGCCGCCGCTCTGCAGCACGTTGCGAGTGCCTCGGCCATTGCCCAGCGCCTGTTGCAGGAGCGGGAAGCCGGGTGATTGAGATTGGGTGCAGGCACCCCGGGAGCCCGTAGGGAAATCGGCGGACTGAACCACCCCTGGATTCACAGGCGCTTTCTTCCCTGGGGGGCCGGACCCTAGCGCCCGGCTGACGGGCGCTCCGTGCCGCTCTTAGCCTCCAGCGAAGCGCTCACCACGTTCCTCGCCGGACCATGACCAAGCCACTGAAGGGCAGATGACCTATGACGCCACCAAATGGCGGCATCTTACCAAGCTCGCGCCACCTCAATTCCTCTTCAATTAATCTTCTAGACCCGCCACATCTTCAAGATGCTTCAACAGCCATTTCAAGCCAGCATCTCGGTTACCCCGCTGATGCCAGATCGCTTCGACTACGGCTTCTTGCGGAGCGTGAGGGAGAGACAGCATCACATGGTGCCCCGCTTCAACCAGGCGACGGGCGAAGCGCTCGGGCAAGGTGGCCACCATGTCCGTACGCGACAAGATGTCCGCTACGGAGGCATAGTGCGGCAGTGAAACCGCGATATGAGCTACGGCCGCGTCATCTTCGTCCGCCTCCATGAGCAGGCGATCGATCCACACCCTCCGCCAAACTCCGCGCTCATCGAGGAACCCGTCGGCGGACTGATCGCCTGAGCCGGTCAGTTCCACCACAACGAACGGGTAAGAGAATAACCGCTCCCGGGTCACTGCGCTTCCTTCCAGTGGATGACCGCGCCGGGCCACGAGCGCCTCTTTGTCTTTGAGCAGCGGCGACCGGAGGATGCGTTCAGGGAGCTCCGAAAACCAGCCTATTACCAAGTCGAGTCGCCCTTCGTCCAAATGCTGGACGACGTCGATGCGGCTGTAGGGAAAAATTCGGAGTTCAAGCTGGGGAGCCAGTTCCGCGATGCGCTGGACGAGGCCCGGAAGGATGATGCTGCTGCTATACTCGCTGGCGGCGACGCGGAAGGTTCGCACGGCTTGGCACGGTGAAAACGGCGTCGCCGAAATCGCCTCATCGAGGCGCCCGAGACCGTCGCGAACCATGGGGGCGAGTTCGCGCGCCCGCGCCGTCGGAACCATGCCGTCATCACCATAGATGAACAGATCGTCCCCAACCGCGAGGCGAAGGCGTGCCAGCGCATGGCTGACGGCAGATGCCGTCACGCCCAGTTCCCTGCTGGCGCCGCTCACGCTGCCGGTGAGCATGATCGCATCGAAGACGCGGAACAGGTTGAGATCAACGCGCTTCAGAGACATTCGCCACCCTGTGATTGAAATTCATTGCTGCACTGAAGCAAATTCAGCGTTTACGGCCCCGCTTCACATTGGCATGGTTCGCTCGCGAGAAAAATGGCGGTAGCAGCGTGCGAGAATCGAGTGGCCGGCCCATAAATCGTGAGGCGGACGTCCTGAACATCGGCCCCGCATCAAGGTGATCCGCGATATCAGCAACGCCCCTCGCATGAAACCCCCGCTGCAGCACAGTATAAGTACGCCGCGATGCAATATATGTCTGAAATCATTATCATTCAAAAAAGAATGGCGGGTTGAGACTCTCTGCCTCCGGGCATAAGCTTCGGTTTGACGATTGGCATCTGACCTGCCCGTCGTTCGCGTTTTTGCTTTTGTTTGAAGGAGAATCGCAGCGCGCCGTCTCGGCGAGGCCCGATCAGGCTTCATCAAAACACGCCCAAGAAAAACGAGGAAACGCTCATGTTCAGAGACGACGAACTGCCTTCGCCCGCCTACATTTCCACGGGTCACCTACCTGAGGCAGACGAGGTCGAGCGCCTTGTGCGGCGGGCTCACGCGCGTTTCAAGGACAATGACGAGGGGGAGAACTCCAAGGTCTATCCGGCGCTGGAGCGGGTGCCTCGGGATCTGTTCGGCATCTGCGTCGCAGGAACGAGCGGGCGCATCTATGCCGCTGGTGACGTCGAGCACGAATTCACCATCATGAGCGTGTCGAAGCCGTTCATCTTCGCCCTCATCTGCGAACTCATCGGCCCGTCGCAGGCGCGTGCGAAGCTTGGCGCCAATGCCACCGGCCGCGCCTTCAACTCGCTCGCGGCGATCGAAGCCATGCCGGGCGGCATCACCAATCCCATGGTCAATCCGGGCGCCATCGCCGCCACAAGCCTGGTTCCCGGCGCGACCAGCGCGGAGAAGTGGGCGTTCATCCACGGCGGGCTCTCACGCTTTGCCGGCCGCGCGCTTCCTTTGAACGAAGAGGTGTACGCCTCCGCTATCGCGACCAACTTCCGCAATCGCTCCATCGCCCGCATGCTTCAAAGCGTCGGCGCCATCTACAGCGATCCGGACGAGGCGACGGAGCTGTACACGCGCCAATGCTCCCTCAATGTGAGCGCGCGCGACCTCGCGGTGATGGGCGCGACGCTGGCCGACGGCGGCGTCAACCCCATCACCAAGGAGCGCGTGGTGGAACCGGACGTGTGCCACTACGCCCTCGCCGTGATGGCGACCGCCGGCCTCTACGAGACCTCCGGCGACTGGCTCTACGAGATCGGACTACCGGGAAAAAGCGGCATCGGCGGCGGAATTCTCACGGTCTCGCCAGGCAAGGGCGGCCTCGGCACCTTCGCCCCGCCGCTGGATGCGGCCGGCAACAGCGTGAAAGGGCAATTGGCCGCGCGCTACCTCTCCCAGCACCTCGGCATGGATCTGTTCGTCTCGCGCCCCGAAGAGTGACGGCGCCGCGGACCAACACCAAATTTCGGAAGGAAAAGCCCATGACAGGTTCGACCCCGGCGCAATCGCTGGCGGGCCAGCCGGCCGGCCAGGACGCCAAGGAGAGCTGGGTGCCGATGATCGCCATCGCGCTCGGCCAGGTGATCATGTCTTTCAACGTCGCCTCGCTGCCTGTCGCGATGGGCGGCATGGTGAAGAGCTTCAACGTGCCGCCCACCACGATCGCCACGGGCATCGTGATGTATTCCATGCTGGTGGCCGGCTTCGTGATGCTCGGCGCCAAGCTCAATCAGCGGTTCGGCGCGGTCAATGTCTTCCGTGCCACGGTGGTCCTGTTTGGCTGCGCCCAGGTGCTGATGACCTTCAGCCCCAACGCGACGATCATGATCACCGCGCAGGGCCTGTCAGGCGCGGCTGCGGCGGCCATCGTGCCCTCGCTGGTGGCGCTGATCGCGGAAAACTATCGCGGCACCCAGCAGGCGACGGCGCTCGGCGCGCTGGGCTCGGCCCGCGCGGCGGCCGGTGTCGCCGCCTTCCTCATCGGCGGCGTTCTCGGCACCTTCATCGGCTGGCGCCCCGCATTCGGCATCCTCATCGTTCTTTCAGCCGTGGTGTTCGTCCTGAGCTTCCGTCTCAAGGCGGATCATGGCCGGCCGGAGGTGCAGATCGATCTGGTGGGCGTGGTGCTGGCGGCTGCCGCCATCGTGCTGATCTCGTTCGGCTTCAACAACCTCAACCGCTGGGGCCTCGCGGTGGCGACGCCGGCCGCGCCCTTCACCATCGCCGGTCTTTCGCCCGCGCCGGTCTTCATCGTGGTCGGCATCGTGCTGGGACAGTTGTTCGTGCGCTGGACCCGGCGCCGGCAGGAAGCCGGGAAGACGCCGCTGCTGGCTCTGGAGGTCATCACCTCCGGCCAGGAACGCGCGGCGGTGATGGCCATGTTCGCGGTGGTGGCGCTGGAGGCGATGCTGAACTTCTCCGTGCCGCTCTACATCCAGATCGTGCAGGGACGCTCTCCCCTCGCCACCGCCATCGCCATGATGCCGTTCAACCTCACGGTGTTCTTCTCGGCGATGCTGATCGTGCGCTTCTACGACAAGCTCACCCCGCGCCAGATCGGCCGCTACGGCTTCATGCTCTGCACAGTGGCCCTTGTCTGGCTCGCCTTCGTCGTGCGCAACGACTGGAGCGCGGTTCCGGTGCTGTTCGGCCTCGTCGTCTTCGGGATCGGCCAGGGATCGCTGGTGACGCTGGTGTTCAACGTTCTCGTCACGGCCTCGCCGAAGGAACTGGCCGGAGATGTCGGCTCGTTGCGCGGCACCACCAACAACCTTGCCGCCGCCGTCGGGACGGCCGTGGCGGGAGCGCTGCTCGTCGGGCTGCTCTCCACCATCGTGCTGGGCCGCGTCGCGGCGACGCCAGAACTGACCCCAGAGGTTCAGGCCATGGTGAATCTCGACAGCATCAACTTCGTTTCAAATGATCGCCTGAGGACGACACTGGAAACCGCCGGCGCGACGCCAGAGCAAGTCACGGCCGCTGTCGTGGTGAACGCAGAATCTAGGCTGAGGGCCCTGAAGATCGGCTTGCTCCTGATGGCCGCTATTGCGCTCCTCAGCATCATTCCCGCCGGACGCCTGCCGGACTACAAGCCCGGGGAAATACCCGATCCAGACACGACGCCGCCCGCCAAGTAGGGCAGAGTCTGCCGAGGTGCGCCCTGCCTATTCAACAGCACCTCGGCAGGCCCAGGAAAGGCGACGGCTCTTCATGGGTATATTGGCCCAACAGAGTGGCCTCGGTCGGCAAAGCCCCCCAGGCGCCTCCTCGGCATCTTGGATTTGATACCTAGACGGTCGTCGCAAAGCGCAAAGGGCAGAAGGCCCCAACCCTGTGGCAGGGTCGAAGCAATCCTTTGGTCGCTTGGTTTTGGCTAGCGCGAAGGGAACTTCAATCCTCTCTCGCAGCACCATCCCAAGCCTTATCCGGCCTCAGCTTGTTGAAGATTGGGAGTTTTCGGGTCGCTTAGCCTGCCCGAATCGAGTGGTCCAGCTTGAGGCCTTTGTGCGCCACCACGGGATCGGCTGGCGAACATCCACGGCTGGAGGCCGCCGAGGCTCGGATGGGGTCGGACGTTGTTGTAGTCGATCCGCCGAAGCTTGAGTGGTGAGCCCCAAGATAAATGTTGCGCTACGCAACAAGTCTGCTATGGTGATGATGCCGATGGTGAAGGGTGCAGGTACTTCACTCGAAATGAAAGACCCCTGCACCCGCCTGTTCCTCGGCGCCTTGATAGTCCGTGGCGCGGTGAAGAGAACGGTTACTTCGCATGTACAGCGGGAGGTCACGGGTTCAAATCCCGTCAGGGTGAAAGCCCTGTAGCTCAGTCCGGTAGAGCGCCTACGTCACCGCCTCTCCTGTTCCCGCCCCAGGCTATCATCGGCGCCCAATGATGGTGCCAACATGAAAATCAATGTCGCCCGTTCTGCTCCCCCTACCCTCACCCATGAAGGTGCGCGAGCCGCAACCGTTTCCCCCTATCAGGCGCTGCGCCGCTCTGTCCTTTCCTGCCTCCTCTGGGAGAAGGGTTTCTACGAAACTGGGCAGGATATCGCAGCCCGGGTCGAAGACCTTGTCGCGCAGGTAGACGCCGCGAAAGTCCGTGCCCTGATCGTGGAGGCCCGCAAGCAGCACGGCCTTCGTCATGTGCCGCTCCTGATGATCTGTGCTCTCCTCAGAGCCGGAAAGCCCGAAGGTGTCGCCGACCTGATCGAAGAGGCGATCACGCGCGCTGACGAACTTGCAGAACTGGTGGCGCTCTACTGGAGGGGCGGAAAGAAGCCCCTTCCGGCGCAAATGAAGAAAGGGCTCGCGCGCGCTTTCCTCAAGTTCGATGCCTATGCGCTCGCCAAGTACAACCGCGATGGGGCGATCAAGTTGCGTGACGTGCTGTTCATGACGCACGCCAAGCCCAAGGACGACGTGCAGGCCGCGCTCTGGCGCTCTCTTGTCGATGGCACTCTGGAGAGCCCCGATACGTGGGAAGTTGCCCTTTCTGGTGGAGCGGACAAGCGCGAGACGTTCACCCGCCTCATCACGGAAGGGAAAATCGGCTACCTCGCATTGCTCCGAAATCTGCGGAACATGGAGCAGGCGGGCGTCGACACCGGTTTGGTGCGTGACGCCATCATTGCGCGGAAAGGCGCCAAGTTCGTGCTGCCGTTCCGCTATGTGGCCGCTGCTCGTGCGGCGCCGCAGTTCGAGCCGGCCATCGATCAGGCACTTTCCGAGGCCGTGTCCGAGATCGGCATCCTTGCGGGGCGCACTATTGTCCTCGTGGACGTGTCCGGTTCAATGAATGCGAAACTGTCCGCGAAGTCCGATCTGACCCGCATGGATGCGGCCGCAACGCTCGCATCGGTCCTGCATGGAGACCGCCGAGTGTTCACGTTCTCTGACCAGCTTGTCGAAGTCCCTCCTCGACACGGCATCGCCGGTGTGGACGCGATCATCCGGTCTCAGGTTCACGGGGGAACGGAACTGATCGGCGCCGTAGCATACATCAACACGATGCCTGCGGACCGCCTGATTGTCATCACGGATGAGCAGGCGGCTCAGGACACCATGTACGGGCGCTTGCCGGCGCCGACTCCGAAGCGCGCCTACATGATCAACGTGGCGAGTGATAAGCACGGAATCGGCTATGGGAATGGGTGGACGCACATTGACGGGTTTTCCGAATCCGTCATGCGCTACATCTTCGAGGTCGAAGCCGAAGAATGACCGGCGAAGAGTTCCGATCACTGGCGGTCGAGCTGTTCGGCGCCGAGCGTGGCTGGCAATCCAGAATTGCCACGGCGCTCGGCGTTGAGCGTTCCGCAATTACACGCTGGCTGAACGGAACCCGGATACCCGGACCGGTTGTTGCGGCCATGGAGTGCTGGGCGAAGAATGGCGCCCCAACTCCCCCTGCACCCCAATGAAATGGGGCGGCGTCGTGGGCATTGTTCACAGTCTGCATATTGTTTGGCCACCGTGCCAGTCGCACTGCCACTCGACCACACATCGCCAGCACCGCCGTCATCGCCTCGGTCGCCAAACGGTCCACGTCCGGGAAGCGAATTACCTCGGCCCGCGCGCCGGTCGCGCCCTGAGATGCTCAACGAGGCGTTGGGCAAAGGACGTCAAAGCACCTTTACCTCCTCCCTCGGCGACGTCATCGAAACATCAAGCTCGGCAGGCTCATCGCTTCGATCGCAATATTGCAACCTGTTGTACCGGCACGTTGTGAATCGTGGCCGGACCGGAAATCGCCCAGCTACGCCGTTCCCGCTGAGACCCGCGGGAGGAGCTCGCCCCTACGGTCGCGGTGGGACGGCGATGAGCCGCAGCATCAGAAGGAGCTTGTGGTACGTGCGAGGCGTGATGCGTAGAACGGTCGCGAACGCCCCCTGGGGATCACCGGCCTTCAATCAGGAACGCTGCCTGACTGCGGTCCTTTCTGGATTTGAGGCTGGTCGGCCCCCACCTGGCGACGATCCGCGACGATGAGCTTGTAGATCGCGAAGCGCTCCGGCCGCGGCACAGCGCGTGCCTGTTTGTGAGCCTCCGCGTGGCTCGTGCGCGCGCACTCTCCGGCCCGCCACGACAGGCATGCCAGCCGCCTCTCCGTACGGCACCCAGGGTTCGCGCCCGGAAAGGCGGAGGTTGCAGTTCTGGCGGCAAGGGGCATGATCGCGCCCCTCGGTCGCGGCGGGAGCCTTCAGGGCGCATGAACATAAGGTTCCTCGAAACCTTCCTCTGGGTCGCCCGGCTGCGCAGCTTCTCCAGCGCGGCGGACCGGCTCTGCACCACGCAGGCGGCCGTCTCCAATCGCATCGCGACGCTGGAGAAAGACCTCGGCGTGCGGCTGTTCGACCGCGACCTGCGCAACGTCAGCCTCACGCCGGCCGGCGAGCGGGCGCTGGCCCAGGCGGAGACCATCGTGCGACTCGCGGCCGATCTCAGACTCGGCGTGGGCGACCCCCAGCGGCTGCGCGGGCGGGTGGCCATCGGCACCATCGATACCGTCGTCTATGCGTGGCTGCCGCGTCTCGTGGAGCATGTGAAATCCATCTATCCCGAGGTGGACCTGGACCTCACCGTGGACAACAGCCTCACGGTGGCGCGCATGCTGCTCGAGGGCCAGGTGGACCTTGCGCTCATCGCGGGGCCGGTGCTGGCACCAGGCTGCCGCAACATCGAACTGTGCAGCTACGGCTGCGTCTGGGTCGCCTCCCCGCGCCTCGCCCTGCACGGCCGCCGGCTGTTGCTGGAGGACATCGTGACCCAGCCCATCTTCGCCTTCTCGCGCGGGTCGCAACCGCACCAGAACGTGCAGAAGCTGGTGGAATCCTCCGGCCTCGACCCGCACCTCGTCCGCATCCTCAACTCCAACTCGCTGGCCACCATCACCCGCCTCGTCCGCGACGGCATGGGCGTCGCGGTTCTGCCGGATGTGGTCGTCGCCGAGATGCTGGAGCGGGAGGAACTCGTTCTGCTGGAGGTGGATGCGCGCATTCCCCCGCTGAACCTGCACGCCATTTTCCGTGATGAACCCGGCAGCCCCCTGCCCGGCCTAATCGCCCACATGGCCGCCGCGATCGCCGCGGGCGATCCTCTCGATGGGCATGCTGCACTGCACACGGAATAAGCAGCCCCCGCCTATGCCGCTCTCATAAGCATTGCTTGTCACGGCGGACAATTATTTCGCGTTTGTCGGACCTTGGTGGCTCTGCTCTGCTTGCCTCACCAGCAAGGAGGCAGGTGCGTGAAGGTTTCGCTCATCCAGATGAACAGCCAGGGCGACAAGGCGGCGAACCTCAGCGCCGCCAAGGCCCTGATCGAGGAAGCGGTCGCTCTCGAACGTCCCGACCTCGTGGTCCTGCCGGAATATTACGCCTGCCTCGGCGATACGCCCGAGGAGACTCAGGCCTCCGCCGAGACCTTCCCCGAGGGAGAGTCCTACCAGCTCATGTCCGGCCTCGCCCGGCGCCTGAAGGTGGCAATCCATGCCGGCAGCGTCGCCGAAAAAGACGGCAACGCCTTCTACAACACCACCCTGGTGTTCGGCCCAGACGGCAGCGAGATCGCGCGCTACCGCAAGATCCACCTGTTCGACGTGGAAATCACCGGCGGCACGGTCTACCGCGAATCCGACACGGTCAGCCGCGGCGACGAGGTGGTGACGTACAGGATCGGCGACACCACCGTCGGCTGCGCCATCTGCTACGACATCCGCTTCCCCGAACTGTTCCGCAAGCTGGCCGACAAGGGCGCCGATGTGATCGTGCTGCCCGCCGCCTTCACCCTCATGACCGGCAAGGATCATTGGGAAGTTCTGGCCCGCGCCCGCGCCATCGAGACCCAGACGTGGTTCCTCGCGGTGGGCCAGACCGGCTCGCATGCCGGTGGCAGGAAGTGGTGCTGGGGCCATTCCATGGTCATCGACCCCTGGGGCCACATCGCCGCCCAGTGCTCGGATGGGGTGGGCTTCACCTCCGCCCGCCTCGACTTTTCCTACACCGGCAAGGTGCGCGCCAACGTTCCCGTTGCCCGCCACCACGTCCTCGCCTGAGCGGAGCCTGCCCCATGTTCATCGTCAACCCCATGCCGGAGCAGATCGCGCCGGACCTCGTCGCCGAGCTTGAGAAGTGCGAAGTGGCAACCATCGGCCACGTGCTGCATTCCGGCTTCGTCGACCCTGACATCCGCGCCGTTCTGCCGGGCAAGCGGGTGGCCGGCACCGCGGTAACCCTGCGCATTCCCCATGCCGATTCCACCCTGCTGCACTATCTCACCGCCTATGTGCGCCCCGGCGACGTGGTGGTGATCGAGCGCTGCGGCGACGCCCGGCACGCCTGCTGGGGCGGCGTCATCACCAATGCCATGAAGATGGCCGGGGTGACGGCCGGCGTCATCGACGGCCCGGCCACCGACTTCTCCGAGATCGTGCGCGTTGACATGCCCATGTGGTGCCGTGGCCCCTCGCCCATCACCACCAAGCTGCTCGGCCTCGAAGGCGCGCTGAACGTGCCGGTGAACGTGGGCGGCCAGACCGTTTCGCCCGGCGACGCCGTGCTCTGCGACGAAAGCGGCGTGGTGGTGCTGAAGCCGGCCGAGGCGCCGGCGGTCGCGGCCCGCGCCATCGCCATGCAGGAGGCGGAGGTCGTCCTCCTGTCGCGCCTCGCGGCCGGCGAGAAGCTTCCCGACATTTCCGGCGCCCGCGCCATGGTGGAGGCGAAACTCCTGTCCGCCTGAGCCCGCCCAGCCGCTGATTCAACACTTCACGAGAGGCCGCCCGAGCGGCCCGGTCACCTTTCCAGAGGGACAACGAGATGAACGCAGCACACAAGTTCGGAACCCTGTGCCTCCTCGCCGCCGGCCTCATGGCTGGTCCGGCCGCGGCGGAAACCAACCTGACGGTGATGGCCTATTCCGGCCTGTTCCAGGAGCGCTACACGAAGGCCGTGATCGAGCCTTTCATGAAGGCGCATCCGGACATCAAGGTCACCTTCTTCCCCCTGCCCTCCTCCGCCGCCATGCTGGGCAATCTGCGCGCCCAGAAGGCCGCGCCGCAGGCGGACGTGGTGATCATGGACGTGTCCGTCTCCAAGGCCGGCACGGATGAAGGCCTCTTCACCAAGATCGACGAGACCAACATCCCCAACGTGAAGGATCTCTACCCCAACGCCCGCATCCCCAGCGTGGCCGGCGTGGGCGTGACCTTCGACAACCTCGTGCTGCTCTACAATGCGGAGCAGGTGAAGGAGGCTCCCAAGTCCTGGATGGAGATGGCCAAGGCGCCCTACAAGGGCAAGGTGGTGATCCCCGGCGTGCCTGATATCCAGGGCCTCGGCCTTGTGCTGATCCTCAACAAGGCCAATGGCGGCACCGATTATCTCGCCAACGTGGACAAGGGCCTCGCCGCCGTGGCCGAGATCGCGCCCAACGTGCAGACGTGGGAGCCCAAGCCCGAGGTCTACGCCCCCATCATCACCGGGCAGGCGGCCCTCGGCGTCGGCTACAATGCCCGCGCCCAGGTGAACAGCGAGCTGTCCGGCGGGAAGATCAAGGCGACCATCCCGCAGGAAGGCACCATCTTCCAGATCAACACCATCAATCTGGTGGCGGGCGCCCCCGCGGCCGATGCGGCGAAGACCTTCGTGAACTATGCGCTCTCCCCCGAAGCGCAGAAGAGCTTCACCGAGACCATGTTCTACGCCCCCACCAATTCCAAGGCCGAGATCACCGGCGCCGCGCTCGACCGCACCGCCGTGAAGAACCTCGACAAGGTGATGTCGGTGGACTGGATCGCCCTCGCGCAGGTGCGCGACAAGATCGCGGAGCAGTGGCGCCGCCGCGTCCTGCCGGCGAGCCGGTGAGGGCAGCCATGATCCACGCCGAGCCCGCCGAGATGACGCGCCTGGCGCAGGGACAGGGCTTCCTGTCCCTGCGGGGCCTCACCCGCCGCTATGATCATTTCACCGCGGTGGACGACCTCAATCTCGATGTGGCCAAGGGCGAACTCGTCGCCTTCCTCGGCCCGTCGGGCTGCGGCAAGACCACGTCGCTGCGCATGATCGCCGGGCTGGTCCCGGCCTCCTCCGGCCATATCGTCGTGAACGGCCGGGACCTCACCGGCGTGGCGCCCTACAAGCGGGACATGGGGCTGGTGTTCCAGTCCTATGCCCTGTTCCCGCACATGGATATCGCCCGCAACGTGGCCTTCGGGCTGGAGATGCGGAAGGTGCCGAAGGCGGAGGCGGCGCAGCGGGTGAAGGAGGCCATCGCCATGGTCCGCCTCACCGGCCGCGAGCACCATCGCCCGGCCCAGCTTTCCGGCGGCCAGCAGCAGCGCGTGGCGCTGGCCCGCGCGCTGGTGGTGCGCCCCTCCATCCTGCTGCTGGACGAGCCCCTCTCCAACCTCGACGCCAAGCTGCGCGACGAGATGCGCACCGAGATCCGCGACATCCAGAAGCGCCTCGGCATCACCGCCATCTTCGTCACCCACGACCAGATGGAAGCCCTCACCATCTGCGACAAGGTGGTGGTGATGAACCACGGCCGGCTGGAACAGGTCGGCACGCCCCACGAGATCTACGAGCATCCCAAGACCGCCTTCGTGGCCGGCTTCGTCGGCCGCATCAATCGCCTGCCCGGCCGGGCCTCCGGCGGGCTGGCGCAGGTGGCGGGGATCACGGTTTCCGCCCCCGGCTTCGACGGCGATGTGGACGTGATGGTGCGGCCCCATCGCATGATCCTCTCCACCGGCCCAGCGCCGGCCGACGCGGGGCTGCACCAGCTTTCCGGCACCGTGACCCGTGCCACGTTCGCCGGCGACATCCTCGAATATGAGGTGGAGGCCGCCGGCACCCTTCTGAAGACCGAGGCATCCACCCGCGGCGGCGAGGCCCTGCTCGCCCCCGGCACGCCCGTCACCCTGTCCTGGCGCCCCCAGGATACGTTCGTGTACCCCGCGTCATGACGAGCCTCGCCCTCTCCCACACGGAGCCGCGACGGCTCGGCCCCCTCGGCACGGCCAGCGCCCTGCTGCTGCCTATCGCCGTGGTGAATGCCATCGGCTTCCTGTGGCCGGTGGTGAACCTGCTGAAGATGTCGTTCCGCGAGGCGCAGGCCTCCGGCGCGCTCGGCGCGGGCTACAATCTGGACACCTGGACCAACGCCCTCACCGACAGCTTCACCCTGGAGCTCATCACCAACAGCGTGGGCGTCAGCCTCCTCATCACGGTGCTGACGCTGATCGCCTCCTATCCCATCGCGCTCTACCTGCACCGCTCCACCGGCACATGGCGCACGGTGCTGATGGTGCTGGTGGTGGCGCCACTCCTCACCTCCGCCGTGGTGCGCACCTATGGCTGGATCGCCATCCTCTCCGACCGGGGACTGGTGGCCAACGCGCTGATGGCCCTCGGCATCGCGGAGCCGCCGCGCCTGATGTTCAACCTCACCGGCGTCGTCATCGGCCTCACCGAGATCCTGATGCCCTACATGATCCTCGCGCTGCTCTCCGGCTTCGGCCGGCTCGATCCGCGGCTGGAGGAGGCGGCGCTGACGCTGGGCGCTTCGCCCCTCAAGACCTTCTGGCGGGTGGTGCTGCCGCTCACGGCGCCAGGCATGGCGCTGGGCGGGCTCCTGTGCTTCGTGCTCGCCATTTCCTCCTTCGTCACGCCGAAGCTGCTCGGCGGCGGGCGCGTGTTCCTGCTCGCCACCGAGATCTACGACCAGGCCATCGTGACCCTCAACTGGCCGCTCGCCGCCGCGCTGTCCATGATCGTACTCGTGGTGTTCGGCATTTCCCTCACGCTCTACGCCCGCGCCCTGCGGCGCATCGCCTGAGGAGGAGAGACATGGACGAACGCCCCGTCTCCCCGGCCCTGAAGATCGCGGCCGGACTGATGTTCCTGTTCCTGCTGGCGCCGCTGCTGGTGGTGCTTCCCATCTCCTTCAGCGGCGACGACTTCATGGCCTTCCCGCCCTCCAGCTGGAGCGTGAAGTGGTATGGCGCCATCTTCGCCAATTCGGTGATGATGAACGCCTTCTGGATCAGCCTCGCGCTGGCCTTCGTGGTCACCGTCCTGTCGCTCGGCATCGGCCTGCCGGCGGCCTATGCGCTGGTGCGCCTCAAGCCGCCCGGTGCGGAAGCCCTCGCCAACCTGTTCTCGGCGCCGCTACTCCTGCCCACCATCGTGCTCGGCCTCGCCTTGCTGCTGGTGTTCGCGCCCATGGGCCTCATCGGCTCCTTCCAGGGTCTGGTGGCCGCCCATCTGATCGTCACGCTGCCCTATGCGGTGCGGGTGCTCTCGACGGCGCTGGCCAACCTGCCGCTCACGGTGGAGGAGGCGGCCGGAATGCTCGGCGCGCGGCCGCTCACCGTGTTCTTCCGCGTCACCCTGCCCATGATGCGCTCGGGGCTCGTCTCCACCACGGCCCTGTGCTTCCTCGTCTCCTTCGACGAGGTGGTGCTCTCCCTGTTCATGACCGGCCCGCGCCTGCAGACGCTGCCGGTGGCCATGTACAACCACGTGGATCAGCAGGCGGACCCCATGGCGGCCGCCATCTCGGTGCTGCTCGTGGTGCTGACCCTCGCCGTCGTGCTGGTCGTGGACCGTACCGCCGGCCTCACACGGACCTTCGTGAAATGACATCGGCCGGCGGCTGACGCCGGCCCCTCCCCACCGCTTTGCCGCCGACCCGCCTTGCGCGGGAACGGGAGAGCCTTGCCTGACGCCTGGAGCCCTGACGTGACCTCTTCCCTCGCCTCCTTCGCCTTCTGGCTCACCGCCCCCGTCTTCCCGCACATCGAGATCGCGCGGGACGCCGGCTTCACCGCGGTGGTGCTCGACATCGAGCACGGCACCTTCAACCTCGACGACCTTGACCGGGTGATCCCCTTCTGCCGGGCGCTGGGCATCAAGGTCTACGCCAAGGTGCTCGGCCCGCTCACCGAGCCGATCCAGCAGGCGCTCGATTTCGGCGCCGATGCGGTCATCATTCCCCACATCGCCGGCGTGGACCACGCGCGGCAGGTGACGGCATCGGCCAAGTATCCCCCGCTCGGGGTTCGCTCCTACGCCGGTGGCCGCACGGTGATGTACGGCCCCGCCTCGCCCACCTACGCCTCGGACGAGAACGCCCGGGTCAAGTGCTGGCCGATGATCGAGAGCCGGGAATCCCTCGCCGACGTGGAGGCCATCGCGGCCCTGCCGACGGTGGACGGCCTGTTCGCCGGCCCCACGGACCTCGCCATGGCGGCGGGCAACGAGCGCTACACTTTCTCCGACGCCGACAAGGCCGACATCGCCCGCATCGCCGCTGCCGCGAAGGCGGCCGGCAAGCCCTGGGTGATGCCGTGCTGGACCCAGCCGGAGCGCGCCTTCGCCAAGGCGCACGACGTCTCCGTCACCGTGGTGGGCGCCCAGTTCTACATGGTGCGCGCGGCCTTCGCGTCCCTGGTGGATGGCCTTTCCGCCGAAGGCCTCATCTGACCCACCCCTTCATTCAGACATCGAGTGACCCCATGAGCACCCCCTCCATCCGCATCGCCGTGGACATCGGCGGCACCTTCACCGACATCGAGATCCTCGACGGGCGCACCGGAGAGATCCATCAGATGAAGACGCCAAGCACGCCGTCCGATCCGTCCATCGGCCTGCTCACCGGCATCAAGCAGGCGAGCCAGCGCTTCGGCTTCTCCCTGGATGAGGTGCAATACCTGCTGCACGGCACCACCATCGCCACCAACGCGGTGCTGGAGCGCAAACTGCCCCTCGGCGCAGTCGTGACCACCGCCGGCTTCGAGGACGTGATGCAGATCGGCCGCCACGGCCGCACCGACGTCTACGCCATCACCGCCTCGCCCCAGCCAGCGCTGGTGAAACGGCGCTTCTGCTACGGCCTAAAGGAACGCATCGGCGCAGACGGGCGCGTCATCACCGCCCTCGACGCGGCCGAAGTGCGGGCGCTGGCGGGCCAGCTGAAGCAGGCCGGCGTAAAGTCCGTTGCCGTCTGCTTCCTCAACGCCTACGCCAATCCCGCGCATGAGCAGCAGGCCGGCACCATCCTGCGCGACCTTCTGCCGGGCATCGAGATCTCGCTCTCCTCCGACATCTCCCCCGAGCTGCGCGAATACGAGCGCATGTCCACCACCACGCTGAACGCGCTGCTGGTGCCGGTGGTGAAGACCTACACCGACCGCCTCGCCGGCAAGCTGAAGGAAGAGGTGCCGCAGACGCAGGTCTATCTCGTCCAGTCCAACGGCGGCGTGGCGGGCCTTGCCAAGGCCGGACGCGAGCCGGCCCGGCTGCTGCTGTCCGGCCCCTCCGGCGGCGCAGCGGCGGCCAAGCGCCTGTCGGTGGCGCTCGACGAACCGAACCTCGTCGCAGTGGACATGGGCGGAACCAGCTTCGACGTGTCCGTGGTGCACGAGGGCAATGTCTCCATGGTCAACGAGGGCGAGGTGGACGGGCTGCCCGTGCGCCTGCCCATGATCGAGATGCGCACCATCGGCGCCGGCGGCGGCTCCATCGCCTGGGTGGATGACGGCGGACGCCTGCGCATCGGCCCCCACAGCGCGGGCGCCGAGCCCGGCCCGGCCTGCTACGGCCGCGGCGGAAAGCGCCTCACCGTCACCGATGCCAATCTGCTGCTCGGCCGTCTCGACGGATCGAGCTTCATGGGCGGCGGCATGGGCCTTGATCGCGCAGCGGCCGCGCGGGCGGCGGACGAGGTGTCCGGCAAGCTGAAGCTCTCGGCCGAGGAGACGGCGGCGGGCGTCATCGCCGTCACCAATTCCAGCCTCGCCACCGCCATCCGCCTGTCCCTGTTCGAGAAGGGCATGGACCCGGAGGATTTCGCGCTGCTCTCCTTCGGCGGCGCCGGTGGCGTCCATGCCTGCGAGGTGGCCGAGGAGCTGGGCATGAACAAGGTGATCTTCCCCGCCCATGCCTCCACGCTTTCGGCGTGGGGCATCCTGTGGTCGGACATCACCCACGACCTCTCCTCCACGCAGATCGGGCTGCTCGCGGACCTCGGCGACAGCCTCGCCCAGCGTGCCGTCCAGCTGGCGCAGGATGGCGACCGGCTCTTGGCGGAAGATGGCGTCGCGGCCGAAAATCGCGGCTTCGAATGGGCTCTGGACCTGCGCTACCAGGGCCAGGCCTTCGACCTGCGCGTGCCGCTGGAGGAGGCCGATTTTTCGGCCGACGGCATCGCCCGCGCCACGGCTGCCTTCCACGCGCTGCACCGCCAGCGCTTCTCCTATGACGAGCCCGCCGTGCCGGTGGAGGTGGTGGCGCTGCGGCTCTCCGCCATCGGCCGCCTCGCCAAGCCCACGCCGGCTCCGGCGGTGGCGGGCGTCGCCGCCGCGGACAAGTCCCGCTCCGTCTATGGCCGGGGCGGCTTCGTGGATACCCGCGTGGTGGCCCGCGAGGCGGTGACCGCCGAGGGCATCGCCGGCCCCGCCGTGGTGGAGGAGGTCTACACCGCCACTTACCTGCCCGCCGGCTGGACCATCCGCTCCCATGCCACCGGCGCGCTCGTGGCCGAGCGCACCCAGCGCCACTGATACCTTGAGGACACTCAAATCATGACAACCATCGATCCCGTCCGCCTCGAGGTGATCCGCAATGCGCTGGTCGCGGCCTCCGAGGAAATGAGCCTCACCATCTGGCGCACCAGCCGCTCCACCGTGGTGCGCGAGATCCTCGACTTCTCCACCGCCGTGTTCGATGCCGAGGGCCGCAACATCGCCCAGTCGGCCCGCATCCCGGTGCATCTCAATTCCATGTCCGACTGTCTGAAGGCCGTGCTGGAGAAGTTCATTCCGCTCGAAAGCTGGAATGAGGGCGACGTCATCGTCACCAACGATCCCTATGCCGGGGGCCAGCATCTGCCGGATATCCAGACGTTCCGCCCGGTGTTCGTGGACGGCAAGCGCGTCGCCATCGTCGGCACGCTCTGCCACCATGTGGACGTGGGCGGCGGCGCGGCCGGTTCCTATTACGCGGCGGCCACCGAGATCTTCCACGAAGGCATCCGCATTCCCCCGCTGCGCCTCGTGGAGAAGGGCACGCTCAACACCGGCGTGTTCGAGATGCTGCTCTACAACGTGCGACAGGCGGAGGAGACGCGCGGCGACCTTAACGCCCAGATCGCGGCGTTGGGCATCGGCGCCAAGGCGGTGGCGCGCATCGCCCGCAAGTATGGCGCCGACACGCTGTCCGCCGCCATGTCAGCCATTCTCGATGGCTCCGAGCGCATGATGCGCGCGGCCATCGCCGCGCTGCCGGACGGCACCGCCTCCTTCGTGGAGACGGTGGACGACGACGGCCAGTCGGAGGAGCCCATCCGCCTTGAGGTGACCATCACCAAGGCGGGCGATGCCATCACCCTCGACTTCGCCGGCTCCAGCCCGCAGGTGCGCGGCCCGGTGAACAACACCCCGGCCATGACCTGCTCGGCGGTCTATTACGCGCTGCTCGCCGCCCTCGGCTCGGACATCCCCGCCAATTCCGGCTGCTACCGGCCGGTGACGGTGGCCCTGCCCGAAGGCAGCGTGGTGAACGCGCAATTCCCCGCCCCCGTGGCCGGGCGCATGGTGGTGAACCACCGCATCGCCACCGCTGTGTTCGGGGCCCTCGCCCAGATCGCGCCGGAGCGCATCCCGGCAGCCTATTACGCCATTTCCTACGTCTATGCGGTCTCGCTGGTGCGGCCGAATGCCAAGCGGCAGGTCTATTTCGACATCGAGGTGGGCGGCTGGGGCGGCCATGCGGGCGGAGACGGCGCGAGCGCTTTGTCCTGCGGCCTCCACAACAACACCAACGCGCCCATCGAGATGGTGGAGGCGAAATATCCCGTGGTCTTCACCCGCTACGGCCTCCTGCCGGACAGCGGCGGCGCGGGCGAGAACCGCGGCGGGCTCGGCCTCGTGCGCGAATTCCGGCTTGAAGCGCCGCAGGGCTCCCTCTCCACCAATTTCGAGCGCTTCCGCTTCCCGCCCTACGGCATCAAGGGCGGAAAGCCGGGCTCCCTCTCCTCCACCACCGTGACGCGGGCGGACGGCTCCACCGTGAGCCTCAATTCCAAGGTTTCGGGCATTCCGCTGCAGGCCGGGGACACGGTGACCATCAAGACCTCCGGCGGCGGCGGCTTCGGCAACCCGGCGGATCGCGATCCGGCACGCATCGCCGAAGACATCGCCGAGGGTCTCGTGACGGAGGACGCCGCCCGCACCCTCTATGGCTACGCCCGTGCGGCGGAAAAGGGAGAAGCGGCGTGAGCGCCGCGTCTTCCGTGCCCATGGCCTGCCTCAGCCTCAAGGAGGTGGAGGACCTGACCTTCCGGGCGCTGACCGCTTGTGGTGTCAGCCCCGCCAATGCCCTCTCGGTCACCGCCTCGGTGGTGGCCGCCGAGGCCGAGGGCGTCCACAGCCACGGCCTCGCCCGCCTGCCCACCTACTGCGCCCATGCCAAGGTCGGCAAGATCGACGGCAAGGCCATGCCGGAACTGACCCGCCCCCGGCCGGGCCTTGTCCGCGTGGACGCGCGGGACGGCTTCGCCCATCCCGCCATCGACCTCGGCCTGCCGGCCCTGTTCGAAGCGGCCAAGACGCAGGGCATCGCCGCGTTGGCCGTGACCAATTCCTACAATTGCGGCGTCGTGGGCTACCATGTGGAGCGCGTCGCCAAAGCCGGCCTGATGGCGCTCGGCTTCGTGAATGCGCCGGCCTCCATCGCCCCGGTGGGCGGAACGAAGCCGGTGTTCGGCACCAATCCGGTCGCTTTCGCGGTGCCCCGCAGCGGCGAAGATCCGCTGGTGCTGGACCAGTCGTCCAGCGTCATCGCCAAGAGCGAAATCGTTGTGCATCAGCAGCGGGGCCAGAAGATTCCGCTGGGCTGGGCGCTGGATCGGAACGGCAATCCCACGGACGATCCCGCTGCCGCTTTGGACGGCGGCACCATGGTTCCCTCCGGCGGTCACAAGGGCGCGGGGCTGGCGCTGATCGTGGAGCTGTTCGCAGCCTGGATTACGGGGGCGAACCTCTCCATCGACGCCTCCTCCTTCGCCGACAATGCCGGCGGCTCGCCGCGCACCGGGCAGTTCTTCATCGCCGTGGACCCCGGCCCGCTGGCCGGCCCGAACGCGGCGGCGCGGCTCGCCCACCTGTTCGCGGCCATCGTGGAGCAGGAGGGCGCACGGCTGCCGGGCTCCCGCCGCGCCGCCGCCCGGCGCCAGACGGCAGATGCCGGGGTGCGCATTCCGGCAATCTTGAAGGACCGGCTCGACACCATCGCGGCCGGCGCCTGAGGGACAAGCGTGTGGGCGCGCGGCGTTGCCCCGCCCACCCGCTCAAGGTGCCGAGGATGCCTCAGGCTGCCTCGACCACCATGGCGATGCCCTGCCCGCCGCCGATGCACATGGTGACAAGCCCGTACTTGCCGCCAATGCGCTTGAGCTCATGGACGATCTTGACGGTCAGGATGGCCCCGGTCGCCCCAACGGGATGGCCGAGGGCGATCGCCCCTCCATTGGGGTTGACCTTGGCCGGGTCGAAACCGAGCGCCGCTCCGACCGCGCACGACTGAGCGGCGAAAGCCTCATTGGATTCGATCACGTCGAGGTCGGCGACACCAATGCCCGCGCGTGCGAGCGCAGTGCGCACGGCCGGCACCGGGCCCATCCCCATCTCGGCGGGATCGACGCCCGCGAGCCCCCAGGAGACGAGGCGCGCCAGCGGCGTCAGGCCACGCTTGGCGACCGCCTCCCGCGAGGCGAGGACGACCGCGCCCGCGCCGTCGTTGATGCCGGACGAATTGCCGGCGGTGACGGTTCCCCCCTTCGCGAAAACCGGGCGCAGCCGCGTGAAATCCTCAAGGCTCGCCTCCCGCCGGACATGCTCATCGGTGTCGAAAATGACGGTGCCCTTCCGGCCGGAGAGCTCGAAGGGGGCGATCTGGTCCTTGAAATAGCCCGCCGAGATGGCGTGCGCCGCCCGCCTGTGGCTTTCGAGCGCGGCGGCGTCCTGCGCGTCCCGGCTGACATCGTAACGCTGCGACACGGTTTCGGCGGTCACGCCCATGTGGCCGTGGCCGAACGGATCGGTGAGCACCCCCACCATCATGTCCGCCGCCTGCGCATTGCCCATGCGCTGACCCCAGCGGGCGCCGGGCAGCAGATAGCCGGCACGGCTCATGCTCTCGGCACCGCCCGCGAGCGCGGTCTCCGCATCGCCAAGCATGATCGCATGGGCGGCGGTGAGGATCGCCTGGAGGCCGGAGCCGCACAGGCGGTTCACCGTGAGCGCTGGCGCCTCCTTCGGCACGCCCGCCTCCATGGCCACCACGCGGGAGATGTACATGTCGCGCGGCTCGCCATGGATGACATTGCCCACCACGGTCTGGCCGATCTCCTCGGCCGCAAGGCCGGACCGGGATATGGCGGCACGCGCCGCATGCGCGCCGAGGGCCGTTGCCGGCACGTCCTTCAGACTTCCCCCGAAATCGCCGATGGCCGTACGCGCTGCTGAAACGAAAAAGACTTCGGCGCCACTCATGGGAACGTCCTTCGGTGTGCGGTCATTCGATGCGGGATCCAAATATCAGCGAATTGGAAGCCGGCCTATAACGACGACAGAGCGCCGTATTGACGGCGGCGCCGCTCTGCGGTGAGCGGCGCTGGCTTCACCCCTGCCGCCATGCCCGCTCGGCCTCGTCCCAGGCCGCGAGCGGCTGGAGATCGGGCACCCAGGCGAGACCCGATTTGCCATCGGAGGATACCGCGTCCGACGTCACGACCACATCCAGCAATGCCGGCCGGTTGGCCAGCGCGCGGGCGATGGCGGGGGCGAGATCCTCCTCGCGCTCCACGCGCTCGCCGTGCATGCCGAAGGCCCGCGCCATCATGGCGTGGTCGGAATGCTGGAGGCGCGTGCCCACCACCTTGCCGTGGGTCTCCTGCTGGTCGTGGACCTCGATCTGCCATGCCCCGTTGTTGGCGACGACAATGAGCACCGGCGCCTTGTGGCGGACCGCCGTGTCGATCTCGATGGCATTGAAGCCGAAGGCGCCGTCGCCGGTGGCCACCAGCACCGGCTTGTCGGGATATTCGAGGCTGGCGGCAATGCCATAGGGCACCCCCACGCCGATGCATCCGAACGGCCCGGGATCGAGCATGGCATCGGCACTGAGGCCAACGCGCCCAAAGGCGAGGAAATCGCCGCCGTCATTGATCACCACGGCGTCGCGGCCGACCGCATCCTGCAAGGCGGCGAGCAGGCGATTGGGGTGGAGCCGGCCATCGGCGCCGGCGGGCGCGGCCGCCATGGACTGGCGCAGCTTCGCCGCGCGCGCCCGGTGCCCCTCGCGCAGCTTGCCCGCCCAGTCCGGATCAATGGCGGACGCGCGATTGCCGGCGGCCTCGACCAGCGCATCGAGCGTGGCCGCCACGTCCGCGACGATCTCCACCGCACCGCGCCGGTTGTCGCGGACCTCGGCAGCGGCATCGCTGATGCGCACGAACTGCGCGGCGCCGAATACGGCCGGCGAGCCGAAACCGAGCTGGAAGTCGAGCTTGCGTCCCACCGTCAGCACCACGTCGGCGTCGCCCATGGCCGCGCCGCGCATGGCGCCGATGACGGCCGGATGGTCATCCGGGATCACGCCCCGGCTCTCGCCGGTGTCGAGATAGACCGCGCCAAGCCGGTCGAGAAATGCGGAAAGCTCGGGCCCCGCCTGCCGCGCGCCACGGCCGGAAATGACGAGCACCCGGCGTGCGCTCCACAGGAGATCCGCCGCCGCGGCGATACGGTCCGGATCAGGCAGCGCGCGCACACGCGGCTTGGCGGTCATGTGCTCCGCCATCCGGAGCGCCTCGGGGACCGAAGCGCGCAGGGTGTCCACCGGGAAGTCGATGAAGGCGGGGCCGGGCACGCCGCCCTCGCCCAGGGCGCAGGAGATCGCCTCATCCAGCTCGGCAAGCGCCAGCGAAGGCTCGCGCACGGTTCGGGCATAGCGGGTGATGGGGCGCAGCAGCTGGCTCTGGTCCATGTCCTGAAGGCCGCCGCGGTTCTCCTGCGGGCGGGGCGAGGCCCCGGACAGGATCAGCACCGGCGCCCGCGAGACATTGGCATTGGCGATGCCGGTGATGGCATTGGTCACGCCCGGCCCGGCCGTCACCAGGGCGACGCCCAGGTCGCCCGTCAGCTCCGCATGCGCCTGCGCCATATGTACCGCCGCGCGCTCGTCGCGGACATCGATGATGGCGATGCCTTCGGCGTCGAGACGCATCCACAGCGGCATGATGTGCCCGCCGCACAGGGCGAACACGCGCTTCACGCCGCGTTGCTTCAACACCTTGGCCACCATGGCTGCGACGCTGTCGGCAGAAACCTTCATGGACGTTCTCCCTGGCGCCTGCGCAGCCGCGCGGCGCTGTTCTGATGCGGCGAACCTTGGAGGATCAGACCTTCTCGCGGGCGAAGCGGGTCTTCAGCTCGCGGTAGAGCACCTTGCCGGTGGCGTTGCGCGGAATGTCCTCATGGCGGACGAAATCGAAGGAGCGCGGGCGCTTGTAGCCGGCGAGCCCATCCTTCACCCATTCCGCGAGCGCCGCTTCGGAGAGCGAGGCGCCGTTCTCGGTGACGATGACGGCGTGGACGCGCTCGCCCCATTTGCCGTCCGGCACGCCGATGACCGCCACGTCGCGCACCTGCGGATGGGAGGCGAGCACCTGCTCCACCTCGGAGGGATAGACGTTCTCCCCGCCGGAGATGATCATGTTGCTCTTGCGGTCGACGAGATGGATGTATCCGTCCGTATCCCGCCGGGCCATGTCACCTACCGAGCAATAGTCGCCGCGGAAGGCCTCACGGGTCTTTTCCGGCAGCCGCCAGTAGCCATCGAAGGTGTAGGGCGTGCGCGAGAAGAGTTCGCCCACGCCGCCGTCCGGCACCTCGTTTCCGTCCTCGTCCAGGAGGCGGATCGGCGCCGAGCCGATGCACTCGCGCCCCACCGAGCCGAGCTTGGAGAACTGCTCGTGGGGGTGCAGGAAAGTCACCCAGCCGGTCTCTGTCGCGCCGTAGAGCTCGAACAGGCCGGAATTGGGGAACATCTCCATCACCGCGCGCTTGGTGTCCGGCCGTGCGGGGGCGGAGGACACCATGAGTTTGGTCACCGAGCCGAGGTCGTAGCGCGCCCGCTCGGCACCGGAGAGGCCGAGCATCAGCACGTAGTGGGTGGGCACCAGCGAGGTGAAGCTCGCGCCGCTTTCCGCCAAAGTGCGCACGCAATGCTCGGGATCGAAGTTCGCCCGCGAGTAGATGTTGATGGTGCCGCCGCAATAGGCGAAGGCGCCGAAGAAGTAGAGCGAATTGGCATGGCACATGGGCATCACCAGCAAGGCGCCGTCCTTACGGTGGATACCCAGCTCGATCTCAGTGGTGAGCGCGAGCAGCGCGCTGCCGCGATGGCTACGGATGGCCCCCTTCGGGTTGCCGGTGGTGCCGGACGTGTACATGAGCGTCCAGGGATCATGTTCCAGCACCACCTGCCCGGGCTCGCGCGCCGAGGCTGCAGCGAGCAGCGCCTCGTAATCGCGAAAGCCCGCGGGCGCCGGCCCGGAACCGAAATGGATGATGCGGTCGTCGCCGATGGGCAGGTCCGCGCGCACCTCTTCCACCACGCCCGCCAACGCATCTTGCACGATGAGGGCGGCGACGTCGGCATTCTCGGCGATGAAGCGCACTTCCCGTCCGGTGAGGCGGAAGTTGATGGGCACCGCCACCAGGCCGGCCTTGGCGGTGGCGGCGTAGATTTCCACCCACTCGATGCAATTGTAGGCGAGCACCGCGACACGGTCGCCCTTGACGAGGCCAAGCCCGAGCAGGGCATTGGCGAGGCGGCAGGCCCGCGCGTTCCACAGCGCGAAGCTCATCTCCCGCTCCAGGTCGCGGGCACCGATCCGCTCGGGAGACAGGCGCGCGTGGGCGGCGAGCATCTGCCCGAAATTCAGCACGTCAGTCATGATGCGATCTCCGAATGCGGCGCTCGGGGCCGCGCAATCAACGGATGAAGCCGGTCGAAATCCACGGCACGGCGGCAACGATGAGCGTGCCGATGAAGAGCGCCGCGATGTAGCCGATCATGGGCCGCATGCCCTCGTCCGGCCGGATGCGGCTGATGGCGGAGGCCGCGTAGTAGCCGACCCCGAACGGAGGGGCGAAGAGGCCGATGCCCATGGCGAGGATCACCACCATGGAATAGTGCACCTCGTTCACCCCGACCTGCCGGGCGATGGGAAACAGGAGCGGCCCGAAGAGCACGATGGCCGGGATGCCTTCCAGCAGGCTGCCGAGCACGATGAAGGCAACGAGAGACACCAGCATGAACCCCACGGCGCCGCCCGGCAGGCTCGTCATCATGTGCGCCAGCGCAGCGGAGAAGCCGGACTGGGTGAGCGCCCAGGCCATGCCCGTGGCAGCGCCGATGATGAGGAGGATCGCCCCCGAAAGTGCCGCCGTATCCACCAGCATGGGATAGAGCCGCCGCCAGTCGAACCGGCGATAGATGAGGAGCCCGGCCAGCACCGCATAGGCGATGCCGATGGTGGACACCTCGGTTGCGGTGGCCACACCCTCGATCACCGCGGCCCGGATGATGAACGGCAGCGCGATGGCCGGCAGCGCCACCACGAGGGCTTTCGCGACCTCGCCGAAGCTGGCCCGGCGCACGCCGGAGAGGTCATCCTTGCGGCTGCGCAGCCACACCACGCAGCACAGCAGCGCACCCACCACCAAAGCCGGCATGAGGCCGCCCGCGAACAGCGCCGCGATGGACACGCCGGTGACGGAGCCGATGGTGATCAGCACGAGGGAGGGCGGAATGGTCTCTGTCTGCGCACCGGTGGCGGCGAGCAGGGCGAGCAGCTCGCCGCGATCCGCCCCGCGCTTCTCCATCTCGGGCAGCAGCACCGGGGCGATGGCGGCCATGTCCGCGGCCTTGGAGCCGGAGATGCCGGAGACGAGATACATCGCCCCGACCAGCACATATTGCAGGCCGCCGCGCACGTGGCCGAGCAGGCTGGCAAGAAAGGCCAGCATGGCCCGCGCCATCCCGGTCATCTCGATGAGCACGCCGAGGAAGACGAACAGCGGCACCGAGAGCAGGACGAAGTGGCTCATGCCCTCGTCCATCCGTCCGATCACCACCGAGTGCGGCAGGCGGGTGGTGAGCGCGATGTAGCCGAAGGTGGCCGTGGCGAAGGCGAACGCGATGGGAATGCCGGCCAGAACCATCGCCCCCACCAGCCCCACGAAGAAGATGAGCAGGTTGAGGTTACCAAGCCCGGTGAAGGACGGGCGCAGGGCGGCGAAGACCGCCGCCGCCACCACCACGAGCGCCACGGCGGCGAGCGTCACCCGCCAGTCCGTCCGTTCGATGAGGCGCAGCACCGCGAGAACGAGCATGAGCGCGAAGCCCACCGGCAGCGCCGCCACGCGCCAGCCGGCGGATATGTCGAGGGCGGGGGTCGAGACGATGATCTCGTCCACCGCGAACTCGTAGGCCGCGCCGAGGGCGAGCGAGAGGAAGAGCAGCGGAACCGCGATGGCCAGAGCATCGAAGAAGCCGCGGTACGGCTGGCTGAGGCCGCCCACGAAGGCACTCATCCTCATGTGCTCGCCGCGCTCGAACGCGACCACGGCCCCGAGCATGGCGAGCCACAGAAACAGGATGCTCGCCAGCTCGTCCGACCAGATCAGCGGCGCGTGGAACACGTAGCGCGCCAGCACGCCGGCGAACAGCACGAGAATTTCGGCCACCACGAGAACCGCAACTGCGGCGCCCGTCACGTGGCGGATAACGGCGCCGATGCGCGCCGGAAGTCCGGCCGCCGCAATGGCCGGTGCGGGGGCGATGCCCATCTCGAGCTGCACGTCGGCCTCCCGTTCAACCGACGGGGCCGGCGAACTTCTGAAGCAGATTCCAGGCGTCGTCGCCGAACTTCGCACGGGCGTCCTTGTAGAAGGACGTCTTGGCCAGCGCCTGCTGGAAGACTTCGGCATTGGTGGTGTTGAAAACGAGGCCCTTCGCCTCGAGATCGGCCTGCAGCGTCTGGTTGGCCTTCACGATATCCGCCCGCTGCTTGATGGCGGCGGCATTGAAGTGCTTGGCCATCACCTGCTTCAGGTCATCCGGCACGCTCTTCCAGACCTTGCCGCTGGCGAGCAGCCAGAATCCGTCCCAGGCATGGTTGGTGAGCGAGCAATACTTCTGCACTTCGAAGAACTTGGCGGTGTAGATGAGCGCCAGCGGGTTTTCCTGCCCATCGGCGATCTTCGTCTGGAGCGCGGAATAGGCTTCGGCGAGCGGGATCGACACCGGCGATGCGCCGAAGGCCGAGAACATGGAAACCCACAGCGGAACCAGCGGCACGCGGATCTTGAATCCGGCGAGGTCGCCCGGCTCCCGGATCGGCCGGGTGGAGCTGGTGATCTGGCGGAAGCCGTTGTCCCACACCTTGTCGAAGCCGACGAGGTTGGCCTTCACGAGGTTGGACCGGATGAGGTCGCCCACCGCCCCGTCCATGGCCGCCCACACCTTGTCATAGCTGGTGAAGGCGAAGCCGACACCGGTGAGGGCCGTGATGGGCAGGATGGTGGAGAGCACCGTGCCCGGCATGGTCGCGAGCTCGAGGGCGCCTGAGCGCAGCTGGCTCATCATGTCCGGATCGCTGCCCAGCTGGTTGTTGGGGAACAGCGAGATGTCGAGCGCGCCATCGGTCTCCGCCGAGATGGCGGCGATGGCCTCGCGCAGGCGCACGTTCACGGAATGGCTGTCCGGCAGGTCGTTGCCGAACTTCAGCTTCAGCGGCTCGGGCTTGGCGAACACGGCAGGCGCCGCGAGCGAAACACCGCCCGCGGCAGCGCCGCAAGCGGCGGTGAACTGAAGGAACGAGCGTCGATTGAAGGTGGTCATCTGGCGTTTCTCCCAGGGCAGCGTGCCGGACTGAATGTCCAGTCTGAATTCGAATTCAGAATACGAATTCAGAAATCAAATGCAAGCCCTATCCAGAATCCGCCCGTAAGGGGTATATTCGTCGCGTGAAGAGGGGACCGATGCGCGCGCTTGCCAGCCAGCCCAGCCTTGTCGACCAGGTGGTTGAGGCCATAACCGCGGAGATCGTCCGGGGTGATCTTCCGTCCAACTCACGCCTGATCCAGGACGAGTTGGCGCGCGCCTATGGCGTGTCGCGCCAGCCGGTCCAGCAGGCGCTGCTTCTGTTGCGCAGTCGTGGACTGGTGAAGGAGGCGGAAGGCAGGGGCCTGATCGTCGCGCCGCTCGACGTGGACTTCATCCGCAACCTCTACCAGATCCGCGCGGCCATCGAAGGGCTTGCGGCCAACCTCGCCGCGCGCAACGGCAGCGCGCGGGCGAAGGCGGAAGGCGGGCGCTATATCGAGCTGGGGCTGGAGGCGGTGAAGAGCGGCTCGCTCGACAGGCAGATCGAGGCGGACGTCGCCTTCCATGCCTTTCTCGGCGACATCTCCGGAAATCCGCTCCTCAACGAGACGACGGTGCCGCATTGGCCCGCGCTCCGCCGCGTGATGGGCGAAGTTCTGAGAGAAGACGTGGGAATGCCCAGTAACATCTGGGATGAGCACTCCGCGATCATGGCCGCGGTCGTCGCGGGCGACGGGGAGACGGCCGAGCGGCTCGGCCGCGAACACATCCTGCGTGCGGCGGACGTCTTCGTCGCGCGGCTGAAAGCCCAGCAGAAGCTGCAGAGCCGCGCCTCGACCAGCCGTCGCATCCGGCTCAGTCCGCGCGCGGTGGCGGCGGACTGAGCCGTCCCCGCAAGGAAGGTCCAGCGTCAGGCCTGGCCTTCGGCGTGCCCACCGGCGCAGGTGCGCTCAGCGCGTCTTGCCCGCGAGATAGGACGCAATTCGCGCCCTCAGCCCCGGCGCGGCCAGCGAGCGGACGAGATCGGCGAGGTCGGCGTCGTTCGTGTCGTGTCCGGTCAGCCCCAGGATGCGGGCGGTCGCCGGCGGCGTCAGTCCACTCTGCGCGGCGACGAGACGTTCGGCGCTCGGCAGCAGATCGTCCTCTTCGACGAGGTGCGTGAGAAGGCCAATGGCAAGGGCCTCCTCGGCACCGACAGTGGCGTCCGCCAACAGGATGGCACGGGCGCGATCCGTGCCGACGATGGCCGCGAGCCGCCGCGTGCCCAGAGCGACGCCGAAGCGGAATCCGGGAAAGCGGAAGCGCGCCCGCCGGGTGCCGATCCGGTAGGTGCACGCCACGGCGAGATCCGCGCCCGCCCCGATGGCCGCCCCTCCAATGAGGGCGAAGGACGGCACGGATGCCCGGCTCACGGACTGCAGCAACATTTCGAGCCGCACGAAGCGCAGCAGCAGGTCGCCTTCGCTCTGCTGCTCGAAGCCGCCAAGGTCGAAGCCGCCGCAAAACACCCGGCCACCCGCCAGCGCGAACGGCCGCCCTTCCTCCGCTGCTTGCTGGACGAACGCGCCCAGCCCGGCGACCAGCGCCGGATCGAGGGCATTGGCCTGCTCGGGACGCGCCAGCGTGGCGATCCTGAGCACCCCGGCCTCGCTGAAGCCGATCACTGCGCTGCTTTCAGGGGTGGCGCGGTCCATTCCTCGAACACCTCGTCATTGTGCTCGCCGAGCAGGGGCGGTCGCCGGCTGATCTCGAATGTGAAGTCCGACAGGCCGACAGGAAAGCTCACCGTGTCCGCCACCGCGCCATTGGGCATGGTGATGGGCAGCACCCAGCCCCTGTCCTGCACATGCGGATCGGACAGGATTTCGGCGAAGTCGTTGATGGGCGCGCAGGGGACCCCCAGCCCATCGAACGCAGCCAGCCAGTCCGCCGCTGGCCGGGTGGCGAAGATGGGCTGGAGGATCGCCGCCAGTTCCTGCTGGTTGCGCGCCCGCAGGGACTGGGTGGCGAAGCGGGGGTCGTCGGCGAGGTCGGGCCGGCCGACGATATCGCAGGTGTCGCGCCAGAGCTTGTCGTTGCCGGCGGCGATGGTGAAGGGCTTGTCCGCCGCATCGAACCCGGCATAGGGCGCATTGCGCGGGTGGGCCGAGCCGAGCCGCCGGGGCGGCGTGCCGGTGCCGAAATATTCGCTCGTCTGCAGCGCGGATATGCCCAGCAGCGCCCCGAGGATGGAGCAATCCACATAGGCGCCCTGCCCTGTCTCGCGCGCCCGCATCACCGCGGCGAGCGTGACGAAGGCGGCATAGAGGCCGGTGGCGAAATCTCCCACCGGAACGCCGCACTTCACCGGCGGGCCGTCCGGCTCGCCGGTCACGCTCATCACGCCGCTCATGGCCTGCACGGTGACGTCGAAAGCGCCCTTCTGGGCATAGGGGCCGGACTGGCCGTAGCCGGTGATGGAGCAATAGACCAGGCGCGGATTGCGCGCCTGGAGCTGCTGATAGCCGAGCCCGGCCCGGATGAGCGCACCGGGGCGGAAGTTCTCGATGAACACGTCGGCGGATTCGATCAGCGTAAGCAGCCGCTCGCGGTCCGCCGGCGACTTGATGTCGAGGGCGATGGAGCGCTTGTTGCGGTTGAGCGAGGTGAAGTTGCCGCTGAACACCCCCTCCCCTGCCTCCGGTCCGTCATGGAGCGGCGGCCAGCCGCGCATGCCGTCGCCGCCATCGGGACGTTCCACCTTCACCACGTCCGCGCCGAGATCGGCGAGAAGGCTGCCGGTGAAGGGGCCGGCCGCGATCTGCGCGAATTCCAGGACGCGCACGCCGGCCAGCGGCTTTGGGGTGCTGGATGGCGCGCTCATGCCACCTTCCTCTCGGCTTCGAGGGCCGTGTAGCCGCCCCGGTGATAGAGCAGCGGCTCGCCCCCGAACACGTGGGTGCGCTGCACCTCGCCGATGACAATCATGTGGTCGCCGATGGTGCAGATTTCCGACAGCCGGCATTCCGCGGCCGCCAGCACGCCACGGAGGAGCGGGCTCCCGCTCTCGCCGACGATGTGCTCCACGCCCGCGAACTTGTCCTCCTGCTTGGAGGCGAAGACGCGGGAAATCTCGGACTGGCTCCGATCGAGGAAATGCACCGCGAAGTGGCCGCTTTCCTTGAGCGCCTTGAGCGTGTTCGAGCGGTGATCGAGACAGACCAGATAGAGCGGCGGATCGAGCGACAGGGACGTCACCGCATTGAGCGTGAGGCCGTGCAGAGCGCCGTCGGGATGGGCGGTGGTGACCACCGCCACGCCGGTCGCGAAATGCCCGGCGAAGGCCCGCAATTCGGTGGCGGAGACGGCTGAGGGGGCAGACGTGGTTTCGGACATGGCTGTGTAGCCTCTGGAAAGAAGGAAAGTCAGGCTGCGGTGGCGAGGGGCTGGTCGAGGCGCAGGCCCGCTTCGTGCATGATTGGCAGCACCCGCTCGCCGAAGAACTTCAGGTCGGGCAGGAAGTCGTAGAAGTTCACCTGCACGCCGTCGCAGCCGGCGGCCTTGAGGCGCTGGAAACCCTCCACAACCTGGGTCGGGGTGCCGACGATGTGGACGTTGCCGCCGATGGTCCATTCCTCGCGCGTCGCCGCCTTCCAGGAGGATTGGTCGCCGCCGGTGAAGGTGCGGTAGAAGTTCTCGGCTGCCACCGGATCCTGATGGCGCAGGATGGCGTCGTATTGCGCCCAGGCCTCCGCCTCCGTCTCGCGGCAGATGACGTGCGGATTGATGAGGGTGCGCACATCCCGCCCCTGCGCCGCCGCCGCCTGCTTGATCCGCGCCGTGTGGGGCGGGAGCGCGGCGCACGCGCGGTCGAGGTTAGCGCCGGCAGGGCTGGTGACGAAGATCAAGTCTGAGTGCTTCACCGCATAGTCGAGCCCCGCGCCGGACGACGAGGCATTGACCAGAACGCATTTTCCGCCCGCGGGCTTCGGCGCGATGAAGGCCTCCTTCATCTTCCAGAAGCGGCCATCGACGGTGATGTTCTCATCCTCCGACCACAGGCGCTTCATCATGGTCACGAACTCATCGGCCATCACATAGCGGTGGTCATGCTCGATCTGCTCCAGACCGAACATCTCGAACTCGCTCCTCTTGTAGCCGGTGACCATGTTGAGGCCCCAGCGCCCGCCGCTCATCTCCGAGATGGTAGCGCCGAATTTGGCGAGATGCAGCGGATGCCAGCCGTAGAGGATATGCACGGTGGACACGAGCAGGATGCGCCGGGTGATCCCTGCGAGGCCGGCGGTCACGAGCAGCGGGTCAGTCGCCATCTCGCGGAACTTCATCTCTCCGCCATAGCCGCCCTTGCCCATCCACTGCGCCAGCCCGAACACAAGGTCGAAGCCCAGCTCTTCCGCCATCACGGTGCAGCGGGCATTGTAATCAAAAGTCCAAGACGTATCCCGCGGAGCTGTCGAGGGACTCCAGGCGCCGGACTGGATGGGCAGGAACAATCCCAGCATCAACGGATTGGCCTTGGCTTGTTCCAGCGGAGAGAGCGCCGGCTTTTGCCCTGAAATCTTGACCATGACTTTCCTCCCGTTTCGGGTCCCGCCAGATCCGGGATCAGGCCCCGCAACGAGCCCCTCCTCTTCTTGTCTGGCATCAGAATTATGGAGATTGTATTTGAACGGAAAAAGCGATTGTTTTCGATCTATTTCGATCGTGAATTTCGATGCTTCGGCGCGGGAGTGAACGACACGATCGCCCTCCCGCGCCGCACTCGGCCTATTCGCTCGGTGACGAGGCGGCCCGGGGCGCCATCGGGGCTGCGCCCGGATGGACGGCCACGGTCGCTTCATCGCGCACCCAGCCGGCATTGCTGGTGTAGTCGTCGTGCGACCTGTCACGCAGGAAGAGGGTCGAGACGAAGCTGATCGCGGCGATGAAGGCGATGTAGGCGCTGATCGCCGCCGACGTGCCGTAGGTATGCAGCAGGAAGGCTGCGATGATCGGCGCCGGGCCGCCCGAGGTGATGGAGGCGAGCTGGTAGCCGATCGAGGAGCCGGAATACCTCACGCTTGGCGGGAAGCTCTCGGCGATGAACGCCGCCTGCGGCGCGTACTGCATGTCGTGGATGGGCAGCGACACCAGGATGGCGAGGACGATGAGGGCAGGAACCCCGGTATCGAGCAGCCAGAAATAGGGGAAGGCGAACGCCATCATGGTGAAGGCGCCGATCAGGTACATCCGCTTGCGGCCGATGCGATCCGACAGGTAGCCGAAGAACGGGGTGGTGAAGAGCGAAAGTGTCGCCGCCACCAGCACGCAGTTGAACAGGAACGACTTCTGCAAGCCGAGCTGCGAGGTCCCGTACGACAGGAGGAACGTCGTGAAGATCACGAACGGCGCCTGCTGTCCCGTCCGCATCAGGCAGGTGAGGAGGATTTCCTTCCAGAACCCGCGCACCGCCTCGATCACCGGAGCCTGGGCGATCTCCTTCTTCTCCTGCATGCGCTGGAACACCGGTGTTTCAAGAACCCCGAGCCGGATGTACAGGCCGACCACGATCAGAAGGGCGCTGACCAGGAAGGGAATGCGCCAGCCGATGGTTTCGAACCACTCGGTGGTTCCGAACTGCAGGGTCAGTGTCAGCATGCCCACGGCGAGGAGCATCCCGAGGGGCGAACCGAACTGCGGCCAACTGGCTGCGAGACCACGGCTCTTGTTGAACTTGGACCACTCGGTCGCGACGGCGATTGCACCGCCCCATTCGCCACCGACGCCGATGCCCTGCAGGACGCGCAGAACGGTAAGGGCGACCGCACCCCAGATGCCGATGTGCTCGTAGGTCGGCACCAGGCCGATGAAGACGGTGCTGATGCCCATGAGCATGAGCGTCGCCACCAATGTGCCCTTGCGGCCGATGCGATCCCCGAAATGGCCGAAGATGATCGCGCCTACGGGCCGCGCGACGAAGCCCAGGAAGAAGGTCGAGAACGCCAGCAGCGTCGCGGCGTAAGGGTCCTGCGACGGGAAGTAGAGCTTGCCGAAGACGATCGCGGCGACGAGGCCGTACAGATAGAAATCGTACCACTCGATCATGGTGCCGACGGTCGAGGCCAGCACGGCGCGTTTCGCATGGCGTGACAGATCGGCGTCGCTCATGGGCGACGTCTGCGGGTTCGGGGCCATTTATTCCTCCCAGACGCTTCCGTGACGGAGCGCATTTTTTCTGCTTGTCCCGCCCGGACGCGCGCTGCGAGCCCGCCGGGCGATCCGGCATGTGCGCCGGGCCTGGCGGACTCTTGCAGACGGCTTCGCCTGCACGGGGCTGTGTTTCGGCAAGGAGTCTCCCCCCAGCCGATATCAGCGTACCCATGTGGGTTAAGCGCAAAAAGCGATTGTTTTCGATTGAGATGCGACGGAATAATCGATCGGCGGGAGGAAAACAAAAATGAATTTCCGGCAATTACAAACCTTTCTGGAGATCATCCGCCTCGGAAGCTTCGCAGCTGCAGCAAACAATCTGAATGCAACGCAATCGACCGTCTCGGCCCGCATCCAGGAACTTGAGGGCGAGCTCGGCGTCGCCCTGTTCGACCGCAGCCAGAGGAAGATCGCGGTGACCTCGAAAGGGCGCGAGCTCATCAGCTACGCCGAGCGCGCCCTGGAGCTGCACGACGAAATCCTCCACAACATCACCCCGCGCCAGATGCTCTCCGGCATCGTGCGCGTCGGTGTCGCGGAACTGGTGGCGATGACCTGGCTTCCCGCGTTCGTCGCCACCGTGCACGCGCGCTACCCCCACATCTCGCTGGAGCTGGACATTTCCCTCACCGCGCCGCTGCGCGCACGCATGCTCGCCGGAGACCTGGATGTGGTCCTGCTGCCGGGCGAGATCGCAGACCCCGCGCTGGTGGTCCATCCGCTCGGCCTGGTGACGTTCCGGTGGATGGCCGGCGCCGGCATGGATCTGCCGGACCATGTTCTGTCTGCCCAGGACCTGACGCGCCTGAGGGTCCTGTCCCTCGGCGAGAACTCGGTGCACTACAGCACGATCCTGTCGCTGCTGGGCAGCGGCGGCTCGGCTCAGCGCCCCGATCTGTGCAACAGCATGACGGTGATCGCCACGCTCATGATCGCCAATACCGGCATCAGCGTGCTGCCGCCCGCCTGCTACGGAGACGACATCGCCGCCGGCCGGCTGCGCGTGCTGCGGACGACGTGTGATCCCGCCCCGGTTCCCTTCGTGGCGGCGTACCGGAAGCGGCGTCTGTCCGGCCTCCACGACCTGATCGCCGCCACGGCGGCCGAGGTCAGCACCTTCGCGACAGCCGAGGACTGCGCCTCCGGCTGACTTGACATAACGCAAGGTCAGAGGCCTCATGGACTCATGAGCGGTTTGCGATATCACCACTGCCGTCCCTGCCCCATCGCAGGACAGTAGCCCCGCGTCCGGCGTTTGCGCCCCGGATGCCGGGGTGATGCGACGTCGTGCCCGTATCGCGCGCGGCGACCAGCGATAGCGCAGACCAACCCCAATCCCGTCTTGAGCCGGCAGCCGCTGCACCGACAGCGGCGCCGGTGCGCGCCTGTGTGAAAGTCCATTCCAATGACCATGAAGTCCCGTCGCGAGCGCCTGCCGGCGCTCGTCCTCAACCGCGCAGATCACGAGCGCCTCACCAGCCTGGCCACCGCCGCCCTAGACAGGATTCCTGATGTGGCGGAGGAGTTGCTGTCCGAGCTGGATCGGGCGCGGCTGGTGTCACCGGACCGCGCACCGCCAAACTCGGTGCAGATGGGCACCACCGTCACCTACCGGTCGGCGGACAGCACACGCACGGTCCGGCTCGTCTATCCCGAAGACGCGGATATCGCGGACGGCAAGGTGTCCGTCATGACCCCCATCGGCGCCGCGCTGATCGGGCTGTCCGAAAACCAGTCCATTTCCTGGACCGCCCGGGACGGACGGCGCCACAAGCTGGAAATCGTCGCCGTCGTGCCCGCCACGGCACAGGTTCCGGGCTGATCTTCCCGAGCCGCCGGCAACCGGCCGGGTGATACGGCGGCTCCGGCACGGCTCCGGCCCACACCAGCGCCGTGCCGTCGCGTCACGCGTTCACGTCGAACGCCGGCACCAGCCGCAGCGCGGCGCTTGCGCCGCCGCGCGGGGGCGAGCCGCCCCTCGTCCTCCACCGCCCTTTCCGCCACGGCGGAAAGAACGGCCGCTGGCGCCGCTCCATGGCGGTCCAGCCGTCGGGCTGGTCGAGCACCGACGGTTCGGCGGGAAGCGCCGCCAGGGCCGCGAGAATGTCGTCGACGGGAACGACCGCGCCACTGTCGAGGCGCCGCAAGGCCGGCGCATTCTCGACCGCATGGCGATCCGACGCCCAGGACGACAGCAGCTCCCGCTTCTCCTCGGCACTCATGGACGGGTGATCGAGCACCTGGTCCGGATGGACCAGAGCAGCCTTTGATTGAAGGGACGGCGGCGCCTGCGGCCGCTCGCCTCGCGTGGTTCTCATAGCCACATCCTCCTTCGAGCAACATGGGTACAAGCACCTCGCACGCAGGGTGCGATGCCTCTGCCGGCCAGGGGCCGGCAGACTTGATTTGGGTGCGCCCGCGCGCGCGTCAAGACACCGGCCCCGCTCTGCTGGGAGCCGTCTCAATTCACGAAAAGAAGTCGCTTTTACCGTCACGAGATCGCGTTACCCTATGGAAGGCGAGTGATTTGCAGACGCTCCATGCCCGCGCAAATCAGCATTTCGCCGCGTATGGGAGGGGACGGCATGTGCATCGCGTGTGAATGGGCACCCTATTTCGAGGCGTTCGGCCGGGCGAGTGGCCTGAACCGCCGGTCGGTCCTCGGCGCCGGCATGGCGATGACGGCAGCGGCAGCCATGGCGCCCGTCTTCCGCGCGACCGAGGTGAAGGCACAGGATGCCCGCGCCGCCACGAGCGGCCCGGCCGATTTCGTGTTCCACAACGGGCTGGTCTACACCGTCTCCGCTGCCCAGCCCTGGGCGAAGGCGGTCGCGGTGCGCGGCAAGACCATCATCCATGTGGGCGACGAGGCCGGAGCCATGGCACTCGCCGGCCCGAAGACGCAGGTGATCGACCTCAAGGGCCGGCTGCTCATGCCGGGCTTCGTGGAGGGGCACACCCATCCCCTGCTGGGCGCCTTCCTCTCCTCCGGCATCGACCTCCAGCTGCCGACCATGAAGGACGCCCTCGCCGCCATCGCGCAATATGCCAAGGAGAACCCCACCGGCCCCATTCGCGGCTTCGGCTGGCGCGTGGACATGTTCCCGCCGGAAGGTCCGACCCGCGCCGACCTCGACCGCATCCTGCCCGACCGGCCGGCCTTCTTCTTCGCCATCGACGGCCACAGCCTGTGGGTGAATTCCAAGGCGCTGGAGATGGCCGGCGTGACCCGCGATACGCCGGACCCCATCCCGCGCTTCAGCTATTACGCCCGCGACGAGAAGGGCGAGCCCACCGGCTATGTCCTCGAAGTCAACGCCGTGCTCGCCCTCGTCAATGCGGTGGAGCCGATCACCGCCGCCAACCTGGGCAAGCTGCTGGATGGCTGGCTGCCCAAGGCCGCAGCGGCCGGCATCACCACGCTGTTCGACGCCGGCGTGCCGCCCATCGGCTCGGATCAGGCCGCCGTCATCAACATTTATGTGGACGCGGAGAAGCGCGATGCCCTGCCGTTCCGGGTGTCGGCCTCCTATTCGGTGAAGAGCCCGCCCATCGACAACGTGGTCGAACAATTCAGGGACGTCCGCGGCCGGGTGTCGAGCGAGCTGGTGCACGTGGACGTCGTGAAGATCATCGGCGACGGCTCGCAGGGCGGGTACACCGCGTGGCTGATCGAGCCCTATGCGGACATGCCCAATTCCATCGGCGCCTCGCCCTTCACCGAGGCCCAGTGGCACCAGCTCGTCGGGGCGGTGGACGCGGCCGGCTACGACGTCCACGTCCATGCCTGCGGCGAGCGTACGGCCCGTGTGGCGCTGGATGCCATGGAGAAGGCCATCGCCACCAATCCCAAGCGCGACCGCCGCAATGCCATCGCCCATCTCGTCTATGTGGAGGACAGCGACGCCCCGCGCTTCGCCAAGATGAACGTGACGGCGCAGTTCTCCGCCAACTGGTCGTCGGCTGATCCGGACACGACGATCAACATGCTGGCCCGCTACGGGCAGCCCCGCGCCAGCAAGATGTACCGCACCAAGACCATCCTCCGGGAGGGCGGCCGTGTGTCGCTCGGCACCGACTGGCCGGCGGCGGGCTATTTCTCCACCTACAAGCCGCTCGATTCCATCGAGGTGGGCGTGACCCGCCGGTTGATCGGAAAGCCGGACGCCGCCGTGCTCGCGCCGGCCGACGAGCGGCTGACGGTGGCCGAGGCGATCCACGCCAACACGATGGGCGCCGCCTACCAGCTCCGCATGGACGACAGGATCGGATCGCTGGAGGTGGGCAAGTTCGCCGACCTCATCGTCCTCGACCGCAACATCCTCGAGGGCGATCCCCGCGACATCCACAAGGCCAAGGTCGAGCTGACCATGATGAATGGTAAGATCCGCCACAAGGCCTGATTGCGCGCGATCCGGGCGGCGGGATGCCCGCCGCCCCAAGGACCAGGAACGGTGGATCTCATGAAACGGCCTATGGGATTGCTGATGCTCCTCGCGGCGCTGGGCGGCGTTTCCGCCCAGGCTCAGCCGGTGCCCGAAATCTGCTCCAAGAAGCGATCCTGCTTCATGACCTTCGACGGTCCAGACCGCGGCTTCTGCCAGGCGTATGTCGAGGGAAAATCATGCTTCATGTCGTTCAACGACGCTTCCGATCGCGGCTGGTGCCAGCACCTGCGCGAGGGCAAGTCGTGCTTCATGGCGCTTGATGGTGATGCCCGGCGCGCCTGCGAGGCCGGTCGCATCCCGCGCGAGCACCGCCACTGGATGCGGCTCTGCAGCGACTGGTAGGCCGGCGCGGCGGGTGAAGCGCGCAAACGCTTCACCCGTTCCCGAGCCCTAGCGGCTCCGGCGATCCGCGCGCGCCGCATGGTGGTGGGCGAGATAGATCCGGTCGTCCACCGTCGAGCAGACCACCGCCAGCACGATGCCGATGATGGCGCCGACCAGCGTGTCGAACACCCGTTCCGGCGCCATGGCCGTCCCCGCGGCGCCGGGGGCCGCGAGGTAGCTCATCAACAGAGCCATGGGCGTGACCAGGATCTGCCCGAGGGCGTAGTTCGCGCCGATGATCATCTCGGTGGCGAACTGAAGGAAAATGAGCAGAGCGACCACGCTCCACACCGATGGCTCCTGCGAGAGGATGAGCCAGACAAGGCCCGCGCCGACCACCGTCCCGGACATGCGCTGCATGGCGCGGCTCATGCTGATGTGCAGGTGCGTCCCCTGCATCACCGCGACCGTGCCCATGGCCGCCCAGCCGGGATGCGCCGCGCCGGCGGCATAGGCGGCAAACGCCGCGATCGCAGAGCCGAGGGTGATGCGCGCCGCCGCGACGAGGCGGTGGTCCAGGGGCCGAACCGGCTCCACCGGAAAGGGGGCCTCGGGCGTTTCCTGCTGGCGGAAGGTTTCCGTTCCCACACAGATCAGCCACGTCAGTCCCGCCGCCAGCGCCGTCGCGGTCGCGCGCTCGACCACCTCCTGCCAGGACGACACATGGCCCATGGCGGCGCCGGCGGCGAACACGAAGATGAGCGCGCCCGGCGGGCCATACTGCCCGGTGTTGGCGACGAAGAAGAACAAGCCGCAGGCGAGCGCCAGGAGGGCCAGCTGGAGGAGATAGGGCGCGCCCAGCCAAGCCGCTGTCGACATGGCGAGCACAGCCAAGGTCAGCCACATGGCGCAGATGAGGACGATGCGGCCACGCCCCGCCTGCGGAGCGAAGCGGCCGAACAGGGCTGCGAGGGTTCCCAGCGAGGCGAAGCCCACAAGGTGCGGCCAGGGCGAGACGAGGGCCAGAGGCAGGGCGATCGCCGCCGCGAGCGACGCCTGCAGGCCGGCCAGCACGGCGTTGCGCTGCCACGGCTGCGCTGCAAGGGCCCAGCTCTCGCGGATCTGATGCGGCTTGAGCAGATGGCGCGCGGCGTCGAGGCGACGGGTCGCGAGGGTAGCTGAATCGGCAGATGCCGCGTGCGGCGGTTCGGACAGGCTCATGGGGCGGTCTTTTCCCGGCGCGGGACCTGAAGGCTTTGCAACCGCTGCTCGATCCGCTCGAAATGCGCGAGCATGGTCGCGACATCGGCGTCCGAAAGGTCCGCCAGCATCTCCGCCTCCCCCTTGGACAGCTCGCGCCGGATCTCGGCGACCCGCGCCCTGCCCGCTTCGGTGAGGTGGACCAGCCGGGCGCGTCCATCGGAGGCGTCAACCCGCCGTTCCACGAGCCCCTGCCGGCTCAGGATATCGAGCAGGCGCACGAGGCTCGACCCGTCGATGCCCACCAGCGCGGCGAGTTCCTTCTGGGTGATGCCGCCGCCGGATTCCTGGAGATGGACCAGCGGCACCCATGTGGCGTCCGACAGCCCCGCCTCGGCGAGGCGGGCGTCCAGCGCCCGCCGCCAGCGACGGGCAAGCAGCGCGAAGCGCACGCCGAAGCGGGCGCGGGGAGAGGCGGGATCGAGCGTCATGGGGGCATGAAAAGCAGAATATAATTTGCATTGCAATGCAAATTATATGGGTACTCCGCCATCCGGTTTGTCGTCCCCGCCGCGGAAGGCCTCTTCAGCGCATCCGGCGGGGAGCTTCGGGGGCGCTCCCCGGAGGTAGCGCCCCTCTTGCTCTCAGCGCCAGCCCATGGCCGGCGCGACGTGGGTCAGGATCGCCTCGATGACGTGGGCGTTGTAGTCGACGCCCAGCTGGTTCGGCACGGTGAGGAGCAGCGTGTCGGCCTCGGCGATGGCTTCGTCCTCGGCAAGCTGCTTGATGAGCGCGTCCGGCTCGGCGGCGTAGCTGCGGCCGAAGATGGCGCGGGTCTTCTCATCGATGAAGCCGATGGAATCCTCCTCCTTGCCGCCCCCGCCGAAATAGGCGCGGTCGCGGTCGTCCACGAGGGCGAAGATGGAGCGGCTCACCGAGACGCGTGGCGTCCGGGTGTGGCCGGCCTCGGCCCAGGCGGCGCGGTAGGCGCGGATCTGCGCGGCCTGCTGCACGTGGAAGGGCTCGCCCGTCTCGTCATCCTTCAGGGTGGAGCTTTGGAGGTTCAGCCCGAGCTTGGCCGCCCACACGGCGGTGGCGTTGGAGGTGGCGCCCCACCAGATGCGCTCGCGCAGGCCCTCGGAGTGCGGCTCCAGCCGCAGCATACCGGGCGGGTTGGGGAACATGGGCCGGGGATTGGGTTGGGCGAAGCCCTCGCCCTTCAGCACCTCGAGGAACACCTCGGCATGACGGCGGGCCATGTCGGCGGCGGTCTGGCCTTCCGGCGGGCCGTAGCCGAAATAGCGCCAGCCATCGATCACCTGCTCCGGCGATCCCCGGCTGATGCCAAGCTGCAGCCGTCCGCCGGCGATGAGATCGGCCGCGCCGGCATCCTCCGCCATGTAGAGCGGGTTCTCGTAGCGCATGTCGATGACGGCGGTGCCGATCTCGATGCGCTTGGTGCGCGCGCCTACTGCCGCCAGAAGCGGGAACGGAGCCGCAAGCTGGCGGGCAAAGTGGTGGACGCGGAAATAGGCGCCGTCCGCGCCCAGCTCCTCCGCCGCCACGGCAAGGTCGATGGATTGCAGCAGCGCATCCGCCGCCGAGCGGGTCTGCGACTGGGACGAGGGCGTCCAGTGGCCGAACGAGAGAAAGCCGATCTTCTTCAAGGCAGACACTTCTGGGCTGTGAAAATCTGGTGCCAACCTAGCCCGCTCCGCCGGCCCGCGCATCTTTCGTGTCCGCAAGCTGGCTTTGCACGAGAACCGGCCGCACGAGGAGATGTGTTCCCGCACGGGCACCGGATCGGTTGAATTTGCGGCCTTTGATCCCTATTCGTCACCCATGGACACACAGGTCTGCCCCACGACACCTTTGCCTTTCCTGCCCTGGCCCGCCCCGGCCAGCCGGCCGGCCCCCTTCCTGCCCATGAGCCGCGCCGAGATGGCGGCGCTCGGATGGGATCAGTGCGACGTCGTTCTGGTCACGGGCGATGCCTATGTGGACCACCCGAGCTTCGGCATGGCCATCATCGGCCGGCTCCTGGAGGCGCAGGGCTTTCGCGTCGGCATCATCTCCCAGCCCGACTGGCAGTCGGCGGAGCCGTTCAAGGCGCTGGGCAAGCCGCGCCTGTTCTTCGGCGTCACCGGCGGCAACATGGATTCCATGGTCAACCGCTACACGGCGGACCGACGGCTGCGGCATGACGATGCCTACACGCCCGACGGTGCCGGAGGCCGGCGGCCGGACCGCTCCACCATCGTCTACACGCAGCGCTGCCGCGAGGCGTACAAGGACGTGCCGATCATCCTCGGTGGCATCGAGGCCTCGCTGCGCCGGATCGCCCATTTCGACTACTGGTCCGACAAGGTGCGCCGCTCCATCCTGGCCGACGCCAAGGCGGACCTCCTCCTCTACGGCAACGCCGAGCGCGCCGTGGTGGAGGTGGCGAACCGCATCGCCGCCGGCGAGGCGCCGCGCGACATCGACGACGTGCGCGGCGTCGCCTTGTTCCGCAAGGTGCCCGAGCACTACACCGAGCTTCACGCCGACGATCTCGACGCCTCGGACGAAGGCGCCGCCCGCCGCCCCGGCGACGTGGTTATCCGCCTGCCGTCCTGCGAGCAGGTGGAACAGGACAAGGAGGCCTATGCCCGGGCCTCCCGCGTGCTGCACCGGGAAAGCAACCCCGGCAACGCCCGCCCGCTGGTGCAGCGCCACGGCGACCGCGATCTGTGGCTGAACCCGCCGCCCATCCCCCTCACGACCGAGGAGATGGACGCGGTCTACGACCTGCCTTACGCCCGCGCGCCGCATCCCTCCTATGGCGAAGCGAAGATCCCGGCGTGGGACATGATCCGCTTCTCGGTGACGATCATGCGCGGCTGCTTCGGCGGCTGCACCTTCTGCTCCATCACCGAGCATGAGGGGCGCATCATCCAGAACCGCTCGGAAGGCTCGATCCTGCGCGAGATCGAGCTGATCCGCGACAAGACGCCGGGCTTCACCGGCGTCATCTCCGACATTGGCGGCCCCACCGCCAACATGTACCGGATGGCCTGCAAGGACACGAAGATCGAGGCCGCCTGCCGGCGCCCCTCCTGCGTCTTCCCGGACATCTGCCCCAACCTCAACACCTCCCACGACGACCTCATCCGCCTCTATCGCAAGGTGCGCGAGGTTGAGGGGGTGAAGAAGGTGATGGTCGCCTCCGGCGTGCGCTACGACCTTGCCGTGAAGAGCCCCGAATATATCCAGGAGCTGGTCACCCACCATGTGGGCGGCTACCTGAAGATCGCCCCGGAGCATACCGAGCGCGGCCCGCTCGACAAGATGATGAAGCCGGGCATCGGCACCTATGACCGCTTCAAGGAGATGTTCGACGCCGCGGTGAAGCGGGCCGGAAAGAAATACTATCTGATCCCCTATTTCATCGCCGCGCATCCGGGCACGACCGACGAGGACATGATGAACCTCGCGCTCTGGCTCAAGAAGAATCGCTATCGCGCTGATCAGGTGCAGACCTTCCTGCCCTCGCCCATGGCCACCGCCACCGCCATGTACCACACCGGCGTCAACCCGCTGCGCGCCGTGCGACGCGGCGGCAGCGAGCGGGTGACGGCCGTCACGGGGCTGCGCCAGCGCCGGCTGCACAAGGCCTTCCTGCGCTACCACGATCCCGACAACTGGCCGCTGCTGCGCGAGGCGCTGAAAGCCATGGGCCGCGCCGATCTCATCGGCCCGCGCCCGGACCAGCTCGTGCCGGCGCACCAGCCGCCAGGCACCGGCAAGGCCGCCGGGACCCGCCGCCCCGTACGCCTGGCTCCCGCCGGGGCACAGCGCTTCACCACCAAGGGCGTGCCGCTGCGCAAGACGTGAGGCGACCTACTCGGCGGCTGCGTCCGTCTCGATCGCAGCCGCCTCGCGCTGAAGCACGGCGGCGAAGAAGCCGTCCGTGTCGTGGCGCGCGGGAGTCAGCGCCAGATAATCGGGATGGGCCGAGCTGGTAATCTCAGGCGCCACCTCGCTCAGGGGAACGACGTGGAACGCCGGGTGCGCCGCGAGGAAGGCGGCCACCTGCGCCTCATTTTCCTCGGCCAGCAGCGAGCAGGTGGCATAGACCAGCCGCCCGCCCGGCTTCACCAGCCGCGCCGCGCTGGCGAGAATGCGGGCCTGAAGCGGCAGCAGCGCCTCAAGCCCCGGCCCCAGCACGCGCCAGCGGGCATCGGGATTGCGCCGCCAGGTGCCGGTGCCGCTGCAGGGCGCATCCACCAGCACCCGGTCGAAGCCGCCCTTGTGGCGCTTCACCCAGCGGTCCGTCTCGCTGGCCAGCGGTCGCGTCTCGATATTGTGCAGGCCGGCCCGGCGGAACCGCTCGGCGGCGCGCTTCAGGCGGCCGTCCAGCACGTCGCAGGCGATGACGTGGCCCTTGTTCTTCATCTGCGCGGCAATGGCCAGCGTCTTGCCACCGGCGCCGGCGCAGAAATCCACCACCCGGTCGCCGGGCTTGGCATCCACCACGACAGCCACCATCTGGGAGCCTTCGTCCTGGATCTCCACCTCGCCCGTCTTCAGCATGGGCAGGCGGTTGAGCGCCGGGCGTTCGCTGACGCGGATGCCATAGGGAGACAAAGGCGAAAGCTCGGCCGGCAGGCCGAGGGCGCGCAGGGCGGCGAGCATCTCCGCGCGGTCGGCCTTGATGGGATTGACGCGCAGGTCGAGCGGGGCCGGTGTGAGCATGGCCGCCATTTCGGGCGCGAAGGCATCGCCGAACCGGCGGTGCAGGCCGTCCGCCGCCCAGTCCGGGCATTCGTAGCGCACATCGTCCGGCATAGTGGGATGATCGACGCGCGCGCCCTGCAGCTTGATGAGCAGCGCCCGCTCCTGATCGGTGAGGGGCGCCGGGGCGAACTTGGCGCCGGAGAACAGCGCCTGCACCTGATCCCGCGTCTTGCCGCCGCCGAGCATCAGCCAAGCCAGCAGCCGGTTGCGGGGCGTATCCGGGCGGCCGTGCCGCTTTAGCCACCAGCCGAGCCGGGCGTGGTGGCGCAGCAGGGCATAGAGCAGCACGGAAATCGGGCCGCGATGCGCCGTCGGGATGTCGCGCCGGGCGCGGAAGAAGTCGGAGACGACAGCATCGGCCGGACGCGCGACGGCGTCGACCTCCTCGGTCAAATCGAGGGTTTCTTGCAGAATGGCGGCGAAGGTCACTGAGACACGATCAGGCTGAAAACGGGGCCGCACCATAGGCGATGGCGCCAGCCTTGGCCATCATGGCTGCCCCTCACGCATCCGCCAGCATCTCCAGCAGGGCGTCGCGGGCCTCGGCGATGCGGCGGTAATCGGCATCGCTGCCGCCGGCATCGGGATGGGCGGTCTTGGCGCGGCGGCGGAAGGCGGCATTGATCTCGGCCGCATCCAGCCGGCCGTCCGGGGGCAGGCCGAGGGCCTCGCGGTGGGGGCTGTCGTCTTCCCCGTCAAACATGGCCATCAGCTTGCGGCGGGCCTTCTGCGCCGCCATGCGCAGCTCCACCTGATCCTCCTGCCAGCGGCGGCGGGACATGACGAAGCAGGCGCCGAAGGCGATGCGTCCCGTCTGCTCCAGTTCGTCCAGGCTGAACGGGCCGACGATGCCGTAGGGCGTATCAAGCCATGCCTGCCGCCCGCCCGCGTCAGCCTCGACACGGCCGATGCTGACCATGTCGAGCACGCCCTGCGAGCCGTTCCAGACGACCCATTGCTCCGCCCCGGAGAAACCTGTGTCGGTCATGCGACGCGCCCTGTGCCTGCTCGCGCATGTGTCTGACACGAGCCGATCCCGGGACACGCATCCGCCGCCCGTTCCTGTCGGAAAGGCGCCGCCGTTTGCACATCCCAAGGGTGGCCATGCAGGACTGAAGCCAGATCGGCGGATCTTAAGGCTCGGCGTCCCGGACACCGGGGCGCAGCGTCGCCAGCGCGGCGCCAAGCGCGATCCAGGCGCCGACCACATAGGGCCAGAGGTTCCCAGGGAAGGCCGGCACGGGATAGATCGAATTGTAGAGCGGCCAGAGCATCGCCAGCGTTCCGAGCAAACCCAGCGCCAGCCACACCATGCTCTTCTCCTTCACCGCATGGGTGACGGCGGCCAGCGTGACGCCGAGATAGGCTACGATCAGCGCCAGCACACCGATGGTGCCCACATTGTCGTAATAATCCGCCGGGCCGATGAACGGCGCCCAGGCGAGGAGGCCGGCGAGCATCAGCAGGCCCACCACCGGCACGGACACCGACGGGGTGCCGTGGACGGGATGCACCCGCGCCGCCGCCTCCGACAGGCCGGCGCGGCCAAGCACGAACAGCATGCGCCCGGCGGCGGAGAGCGTGCCGAGCACGGCGGATATCGCCGACACGGCGGCGGCGATGTCCAGCGCGGTGGCCATGCGCACGGTGCCGTATTTCAGCGCCAGCGTGTTCAGCGGAGCATCGTCGGCGGCGAGCGCCTTCATGTTGTCGACGCCGAACCCGACAACCTGGATGTAGGAGGCGAACACGAAGAACAGGCCGGCGAGGACCACCGAGCCGAGCAGCGCGACGGGAATGGCGCGGCCGGGCTGGCCCGTCTCCTCGGCCAGCGTCGCCGCCGCCTCGAAGCCCGCGAAGGAGAGCACGGCGAACACCACGGCATAGCCCACCCCCCACCAGCCCATGGCCGGGTCCGGCCGGAACGGCGCGGCCGTGAGGCCGCCAGTGGCGCTGACGGCGGTGAGGATCTTCACGCCGAGATAGACGATGACGCAGATGGAGCCGAGTTCCAGCAGCAGCATGAGTCGCGCGGCGACCGCCATGTCGCGGTAGGCGAAGAGCGTGCCGATGATGAGCGCCAGCACCCCGATCACCAGCCACCAGCCGCCGATGTGGATGCCATGGTCGGCGAAGGCGGCCCGCAGGAAGTCGCCCACCAGCGCCGCGCTGCCCGATCCGCCGGCGATGTAGAGCAGCAGCATGCACCAGCCGGCGATGAAGCCGGCGCGCGGGCCAAAGGTCTGGCCGATATAGGAATAGGCTGAGCCGGCGCGTGTCGTCTTCCGGGCGAAGAAGACGAAGGAGAAGCCGACGATGGCCACCAGCAGGGTGCCCACGGCGAACCCCAGGGGCGCGGCGATCCCGGCGGCGCCCACCGCCAGCGTCACGTTGAGCGCCATGGACATGGTCGGCGCCATGACCGAGACCGAAAGCCCCACCGCCTCGACCGGCCCGAGGTTACGCTTCAGCTTGACCATGATCCGCGCCCCGATTGCCCCAGAATTCCGCGGGCAGTGTCAGCTCGGTACCATTGTCGGGGCAATGCCGGAGATCGGCCCGATCTGCTCCGCTTCAGCCAGCGGAACCCGGCAAAAGAAAAGGCCGCCCCGAGGGGCGGCCTTTCCAATGGATGCGGGCGCGTGGCCCGGGATCACTCCGCTGCGTCGGCGGGGCCTTCCACGAGGGACTGGCCTTCGCCCTGCTCGTCGCGGGTCGCGACGATGAGGTCGTCGCGGTTGGTCGCGATGGTGCGCAGGCGAGACATCTGGGCGCCCGTGCCGGCCGGGATCAGGCGGCCGACGATGACGTTCTCCTTGAGGCCTTCCAGCGGGTCGATCTTTCCGTTGACCGCCGCTTCCGTGAGGACGCGGGTGGTCTCCTGGAAGGAGGCCGCCGAGAAGAAGGAGCGCGTCTGCAGCGACGCCTTGGTGATGCCCAGGAGCACGGGATGGCCGGTGGCGGGCTTCTTGCCCTCCTCGGCGGCCTTCTCGTTCGCCTCGAGGAACTCGAGCCGGTCGACCTGCTCGTTGTCGAGGAAGTCGGTCTCGCCCGAGTCGTCGATCTCCACCTTCTGGAGCATGTTCCGGACAATCACCTCGATGTGCTTGTCGTTGATGTGCACGCCCTGGAGCCGGTAAACCTCCTGGATCTCGTTCACGAGGAAGGCCGCAAGCTCTTCCACGCCCTTGATCGCCAGGATGTCGTGCGGCGCGGGGTTGCCGTCGACGATGAAGTCGCCCTTCTCCACCACGTCGCCGTCCTGGAGATGGATATGCTTGCCCTTCGGGATCAGGTACTCCACCGGATCCCCGCCGTCGGTCGGCTCGATGGAGAGCCGGCGCTTGTTCTTGTAGTCACGGCCGAACCGGATGGAGCCCGAGATCTCCGCGATGATGGCCGCGTCCTTCGGACGACGCGCCTCGAACAGCTCCGCCACGCGCGGCAGACCGCCCGTGATGTCGCGCGTCTTGGCGCTTTCCATGGGCACGCGGGCCACCGCGTCGCCGGCCTTGAGGGTCTGGTTGGGGTCCACCGAAATGATGGCCTCCACCGGCAGCGCGTAGCGGGCGTCGCCGCCGCGCGGCAGCTTGATGATCTTGCCGTCCTTGCCCTTGATCAGGATGGCGGGGCGCAGCTCCGGTCCACGGCCGGACCGCGAATCCGTCACCACGCGCTTGGCGATGCCGGTCGACTCGTCGACCTGCTCGTTCATCGAGGAGCCTTCCATCAGGTCCTCGAAGGCCACCGTGCCGTCCACCTCGGAGAGGATGGGGCGGGTGTAGGGATCCCACTCAGCAATGCGCTGGCCGCGCTTGATAGTGTCGCCCTCGTCCACCTTGAGGCGGGCGCCGTACTGCACGCGGTTGACCGCGCGTTCGGTGCCGTCATGGTCGACAATGACCACCGCCAGGTTGCGGGCCATCACCACCAGGTCGCCGTCCGAATTCCGCGCCACGTTGCGATTGCGGATGCGGACGGTGCCCTCGAAGTTGCTTTCCACGAAGGACGAGTCGGCGAGGGTCGCCGCGCCGCCGATGTGGAAGGTGCGCATGGTGAGCTGGGTGCCCGGCTCGCCGATGGACTGGGCGGCGATGACGCCCACCGCTTCACCCATGTTGACGGGCGTGCCGCGGGCGAGGTCGCGCCCGTAGCAGGTGCCGCACACGCCGTTGCGGGTCTCGCAGGTCAGCACCGACCGGATCTTGATTTCCTGGATGCCCGACTTGTTGATCCGCTCGACGTGCGGCTCCTCGATCATCTGGCCCTTGGGCACGATGACGTCGCCGGTCGCCGGCTCCACGATGTCTTCCGCCGCGGTGCGGCCGAGGACGCGCGAGGCGAGCGAGGCCACGATCTGGCCCGCGTCGATGATGGCGCGCATGTGGATTCCCTTCTCCGAGCCGCAATCGCGCTCGGTGATGATGGAATCCTGCGCCACGTCGACGAGACGTCGGGTGAGGTAGCCCGAGTTCGCCGTCTTCAGAGCGGTGTCGGCAAGGCCCTTACGCGCGCCGTGGGTGGAGTTGAAGTACTCCATCACGGTCAGGCCTTCCTTGAAGTTCGAGATGATCGGGCTCTCGATAATCTCGCCCGACGGCTTGGCCATGAGGCCACGCATGCCGGCGAGCTGCTTCATCTGAGCGGGCGACCCACGCGCTCCGGAGTGGCTCATCATGTAGATCGAGTTGATCTGCTTCTCGCGGCCGGTCTTCGGGTCCTTCTTGACCGAAGAGATTTCCTTCATCATCTCCTCGGCGACGCGATCGGAGCACTTGCCCCAGGCGTCAACGACCTTGTTGTACTTCTCGCCCTGGGTGATCAGGCCGTCGTTGTACTGCTGCTCGTATTCCTTGGTGAGGGCGCGGGTCTCCTCGACCAGTTCCCACTTCTTCTTCGGCACCACCATGTCGTCCTTGCCGAACGAGATGCCGGCGCGGAACGCGTTGTAGAAGCCGAGCGCCATGATGCGGTCGCAGAAGATCACGCTCTCCTTCTGACCGCAGTGCCGGTACACGGCATCGATCATGTTGGAGATTTCCTTCTTCGTCATCAGCTTGTTGACGACGTCGTAGGAGAGCTTCGGGTCCTTCGGCAGCAGCTCGCCGATCTTCATGCGACCGGGGGTGGTCTCATAGATCTTGGAATACTGCTTGCCGTCCGGTCCGATGCCGATGTAGCGGCCCTTGATCTTGGTGGCGAGGGTGATCGCCTTGGCGTTCAGCGCGTGGTCGATCTCCGCCATGTTGGCGAACATCATGCCCTCGCCGGGCTCCTTCTCCTTCATGATGGAGAGGTAGTAGAGGCCCAGAACGATGTCCTGCGACGGCACGATGATGGGCTGGCCGTTCGCCGGGTGCAGGATGTTGTTGGTGGACATCATCAGCACGCGCGCTTCCAGCTGGGCTTCCAGCGAGAGCGGAACGTGCACGGCCATCTGGTCGCCGTCGAAGTCGGCGTTGAACGCCGAGCAGACGAGCGGGTGCAGCTGGATGGCCTTGCCCTCGATGAGCACCGGCTCGAACGCCTGGATGCCGAGGCGGTGGAGCGTCGGCGCGCGGTTCAGCATCACCGGGTGCTCGCGGATCACCTCGTCGAGGATGTCCCAAACCTCGGGACGCTCCTTCTCCACCAGCTTCTTCGCCTGCTTGACGGTCGCCGAATGGCCCTTCGCGTCGAGGCGCGAATAGATGAAGGGCTTGAACAGCTCCAGCGCCATCTTCTTCGGCAGACCGCACTGGTGGAGCTTCAGCTCCGGACCCACCACGATGACCGAGCGGCCGGAATAGTCCACGCGCTTGCCGAGCAGGTTCTGGCGGAACCGGCCCTGCTTGCCCTTCAGCATGTCGGCGAGCGACTTCAGCGGACGCTTGTTGGCGCCGGTGATGACGCGGCCGCGGCGGCCGTTGTCGAACAGCGCGTCAACCGCCTCCTGAAGCATGCGCTTCTCGTTGCGGATGATGATGTCCGGCGCGCGCAGCTCGATCAGCCGCTTCAGGCGGTTGTTGCGGTTGATGACGCGGCGGTACAGGTCGTTCAGGTCGGAGGTCGCGAACCGGCCGCCGTCCAGAGGGACGAGCGGGCGCAGGTCCGGCGGGATCACCGGCACGTGGGTGAGGATCATCCACTCCGGCTTGTTGCCGGAGAGCTGGAAGGCCTCGACGATCTTCAGGCGCTTGGCGAGCTTCTTGGGCTTGAGCTCGGTGGTCGCCTCGGCGATCTCCTGGCGCAGGTCCGCGGCGATCTTCTCGAGGTCCATGGAGCGCAGCAGCTCACGGATCGCCTCGGCGCCGATCATGGCGGTGAAGCTCGAATCGCCGAACTCGTCCTGGGCGCGCAGGTAGTCGTCCTCGGAGAGGAGCTGACGGTACTTGAGCTTGGTGATGCCCGGCTCGATGACGACGAAATACTCGAAGTACAGGATGCGCTCGAGGTCCTTGAGCGTCATGTCGAGCAGCAGGCCGATGCGGCTCGGCAGCGACTTCAGGAACCAGATGTGCGCCACCGGCGCGGCGAGCTCGATGTGGCCCATGCGCTCGCGCCGCACGCGCGACAGGGTGACCTCGACGCCGCACTTCTCGCAGATGATGCCCTTGTACTTCATCCGCTTGTACTTGCCGCACAGGCACTCGTAGTCCTTGATGGGACCGAAGATGCGCGCGCAGAACAGGCCGTCACGCTCGGGCTTGAACGTGCGATAATTGATGGTTTCCGGCTTCTTGATCTCGCCGTAGGACCAAGACTTGATCTTCTCCGGGCTCGCGATCGAGATGCGGATCTGATTGAAGCTCGGGGCCGGAACGGTCGGATTGAAGACGTTCAGGATTTCCTGATTCATGAGCTGGCTCCCAAACGAAGTGGGCCTTTAACTTGAGGCCCGGCCGGCAGAAGCGCCGGTCGGGCAATCCGCTTTGCGCGGGGTGACGGGCTCGGACGCCCGTCAGGTGTTCTCGAGATCGACGTTGAGGCCGAGCGAGCGCATTTCCTTCACGAGCACGTTGAAGCTCTCGGGAATGCCGCTCTCGAACGTGTCCTCGCCACGCACGATGGCCTCGTAGACCTTGGTGCGGCCGGCCACGTCGTCCGACTTCACGGTGAGCATCTCCTGCAGCGTGTAGGCGGCGCCGTAGGCTTCGAGCGCCCACACCTCCATTTCGCCGAAGCGCTGGCCGCCGAACTGCGCCTTGCCGCCCAGCGGCTGCTGGGTGACGAGCGAGTAGGGACCGATCGACCGGGCGTGGATCTTGTCGTCGACCAGGTGATGCAGCTTCAGCATGTAGATGTAGCCGACCGTCACCTTACGATCGAACGGCTCGCCGGTGCGCCCGTCGAACAGCGTGGACTGGCCCGAACGGTCGAGACCCGCCCGCTCCAGCTCCTGCTCGATGTCCGCCTCGTGGGCGCCGTCGAAGACCGGGGTGGCCATCGGCACGCCCTTGCGCAGGTTCTCGCCGAGCTCGGGCAGCTCGCTGTCCTTGATCTGCTCGATCTCTTCCTTGCCGTAGATGATCTCGAGCCGGTCACGCAGGGGCTTCAGGTCCTGCTTGGCGTAATAGGCTTCCGCCGCAGCGGCCACCTGCCGGCCGAGGCCAGCGCAGGCCCAGCCGAGATGCGTCTCGAGGATCTGCCCGACGTTCATGCGCGAGGGCACGCCCAGCGGGTTCAGCACGATGTCGACGTTGGTGCCGTCCTCGAGGAACGGCATGTCCTCCACGGGCACGATGCGCGAGACCACGCCCTTGTTGCCGTGGCGGCCGGCCATCTTGTCGCCGGGCTGGATCTTGCGCTTCACCGCGACGAAGACCTTGACCATCTTCATCACGCCGGGGGGCAGCTCGTCGCCGCGCTGCAGCTTCTCGACCTTGTCGAGGAAGCGCTGCTCAAGCCGCTTCTTCGAGTCGTCGTACTGGGCGCGGATCGCCTCCAGCTCGGCCATGATGGCGTCGTCGGCGACGGCGAACAGCCACCACTGCGAGCGGGGATACTCGCCGAGGGTCTCGCGGGTGACGGCGGTTTCCTTCTTGAAGCCCTTCGGCCCCGCGATGGCGACCTTGCCGTCCAGGATCTCGGTCAGGCGGCCGTAGACGTTGCGATCGAGGATCGCCTGCTCGTCGTCACGGTCCTTGGCGAGACGCTCGATCTCCTCGCGCTCGATGGCGAGCGCGCGCTCGTCCTTGTCGACGCCGTGGCGGTTGAACACGCGCACCTCGACGATGGTGCCCGTGGTGCCGGGCGGCAGGCGCAGCGAGGTGTCGCGCACGTCGGCGGCCTTCTCGCCGAAGATGGCGCGGAGGAGCTTCTCCTCCGGCGTCATCGGGCTTTCGCCCTTCGGCGTGATCTTGCCGACGAGGATGTCGCCCGCGCGGACTTCGGCACCGATATAGACGATGCCGGCCTCGTCGAGATTCTTCAGCGCCTCTTCCGAGACGTTGGGAATGTCGCGGGTGATTTCCTCAGGCCCGAGCTTGGTGTCGCGGGCCATGCACTCGAATTCCTCGATGTGGATCGAGGTGAACACGTCTTCCTTGACGATGTTCTCCGAGAGGAGGATCGAGTCTTCGAAGTTGTAGCCGTTCCACGGCATGAAGGCGACGAGCACGTTGCGGCCGAGCGCGAGCTCGCCCAGCTCCGTGGACGGGCCGTCGGCGATGATGTCGCCCTTGCGCACCTGATCGCCCACGCGCACCAGCGGACGCTGGTTGATGCAGGTAGACTGGTTGGAACGCTGGAACTTCATCAGCCGGTAGATGTCGACGCCCGACTTGGAGGGGTCGGCCTCTTCCGTGGCCCGGATGACGATACGGGTGGCGTCCACCTGATCGATCACACCGGTGCGGCGGGCGGCGATGGCAGCGCCGGAGTCACGGGCGACCACGGCCTCCATACCGGTGCCGACCAGCGGCGCCTGCGAGCGCACCAGCGGAACCGCCTGACGCTGCATGTTGGAGCCCATGAGCGCGCGGTTGGCGTCGTCGTTCTCAAGGAACGGGATGAGCGCCGCGGCCACCGAAACGAGCTGCTTCGGCGACACGTCCATGAAGTCCACGCGGTCGGGGCTCACGAGGAGCACGTCGCCCGCATGGCGGCAGACGATGAGGTCTTCCTCGAAGCGACCGTCCTTGTCGAGCGGGATGTTGGCCTGCGCGACGTAGTACTTCCCCTCCTCCATGGCGGAGAGATAGACCACCTCGTCGGTGACCTTCGACTCCACCACGCGGCGGTAGGGCGCCTCGATGAAGCCGTACTTGTTCACGCGGGCGAAGGTCGCCAGCGAGTTGATGAGGCCGATGTTCGGGCCTTCCGGCGTCTCAATCGGGCAGATGCGGCCGTAGTGCGTCGGGTGCACGTCGCGCACCTCGAAGCCGGCGCGCTCGCGGGTCAGACCGCCCGGGCCGAGGGCCGAGAGACGCCGTTTGTGCGTGATCTCGGAGAGCGGGTTGGTCTGGTCCATGAACTGCGACAGCTGCGAGGAGCCGAAGAACTCGCGCACCGCGGCCGCCACCGGCTTCGCGTTGATGAGGTCCTGCGGCATCACGGTGTCGATGTCGACGGACGACATGCGTTCCTTGATGGCGCGCTCCATGCGCAGCAGGCCGACGCGGTACTGGTTCTCCATGAGCTCGCCGACCGAGCGGACGCGGCGGTTGCCCAGGTGGTCGATGTCGTCGATCTCGCCCTTGCCGTCGCGCAGCTCCACCAGCGTCTTGATGACGGAGAGGATGTCGTCGCGACGCAGCACCCGCACGGTGTCGGGGCAGTCGAGGTCGAGGCGCATGTTCATCTTCACGCGGCCGACCGCGGAGAGGTCGTAGCGCTCGGGATCGAAGAACAGCGAGTGGAACATGGCCTGCGCCGAATCGAGCGTCGGCGGCTCGCCCGGGCGCATCACGCGATAGATGTCGAAGAGCGCGTCCTCGCGGGTCACGTTCTTGTCGGCCGCCAGCGTGTTGCGGATGTAGGCGCCGGTGTTGACGTGGTCGATGTCGAGGATCGGAATCTCGTTGTAGCCGGCTTCCTCGAGCAGCTTCAGCGTCTTCTCGGTGATCTCGTCACCGGCCTCGGCGTGGATCTCGCCGGACGCGAGGTCCACGAGGTCCTCGGCGATGTACTGGCCGACCATCTCCTCGTCGGAGATGCGCAGGGCCTTGAGACCCTTCTCGGCGAGCTGGCGGGCAGCGCGCACGGTCAGCTTCTTGCCGGCCTCGAGCACGACCTCGCCGGTGTCGGCGTCGATCAGGTCGGCGACGGCCTTGTAGCCCTTCATCCGCTTGGGATCGAACGGCATGCGCCAGCCGCCCTTGGCGCGCTCGTAGGGCACCTTCTCGTAGAAGGTCGAGAGGATTTCCTCGTTGTCGAGGCCCAGCGCGTACAGCAGGCTCGTCACCGGAATCTTGCGGCGACGGTCGATGCGCGCATAGACGATGTCCTTGGCGTCGAATTCGATGTCGAGCCAGGACCCGCGATAGGGAATGATGCGCGCCGCGAACAGGAGCTTGCCCGAGGAGTGGGTCTTGCCCTTGTCGTGGTCGAAGAAGACGCCCGGCGAACGGTGCATCTGGGAGACGATGACGCGCTCGGTCCCGTTGACGATGAACGTGCCGTTCATGGTCATCAGCGGGATGTCGCCGGTGTAGACGTCCTGCTCCTTGATGTCCTTCACGGACTTGGCGCCGGTGTCCGGGTCCACATCGAACACGATGAGGCGGAGCGTCACCTTGAGCGGGGCAGCGAACGTCATGCCGCGCTGGCGGCACTCGTCCACGTCATACTTCGGCGGCTCGAACTCGTAGCGCACGAACTCCAGCATGGCCGCGCCGGAGAAGTCGGAGATGGGGAATACCGACTTGAACACCGCCTGCAGGCCGTCGTCGTCGCGTCCGCCCTTGGGCTCCTCGATCTGGAGGAACTGGTCGTAAGACGCCTTCTGAACCTCGATGAGGTTCGGCATCTCGGCCACTTCCTTGATCTTGCCGAAGAACTTGCGGATCCGCTTACGACCGGTGAACGTTTGCGCCATCTCGATCCTCGTCCGTCCTGGTCTCTCGGGCCGGCCCCTGTCCTCCCGAAGGAGGCGGGCTCGCCGCGCCGGCACCGGAACCTCTGTCAGCCATCGTGCCTTCAAGGGTTGGGGGCGAAGCGCCATCCCCTTTCAGCACCATGACGGCTCTCCCGGCAGCCCCCGAACCTCGTCCGGATCGGCTGCCGGGAGAACCGTCTCTCTCCCTGTCCGGCCTTCCGGCCGGCTATGGAACGGGTCCCGGCACGAGGCCGGGACCCGAAACGTCAAAGGCTCACTTGAGCTCGACCTTGGCGCCAGCCTTCTCGAGCTGGGCCTTGAGCTTCTCGGCCTCGTCCTTGGCCACGCCTTCCTTGACGGGCTTCGGAGCGCCTTCCACCAGATCCTTGGCTTCCTTGAGGCCGAGGCCGGTGATGGCGCGCACTTCCTTGATGACTTCGATCTTCTTGTCGCCGGCGGCGGCAAGCATCACGGTGAACTCGGTCTGCTCTTCCACCGCGGCGGCGGCAGCGCCGGCCGGGGCAGCGGCCACGGCAACGGCGGCGGCGGCGGAAACGCCCCACTTCTCCTCGAGGAGCTTCGCCAGCTCGGCGGCCTCGAGCACGGTGAGGGAGGACAGCTCGTCGACGAGCTTGGTCAGGTCAGCCATGGGATATTCCTTAAGATGGGTTCGGATTTTGGAATTGCGAGATCAGGCCGCCAATGGCGGCCGCGGCCTCACGCTGCTTCGTCCTGCTTGGCATAGGCCCCGAACACGCGGGCGAGCTTGGCCGCCGGTGCCGTGGTGAGCTGCGCGATCTTGGTCGCCGGGGCCTGAATGAGGCCGACGAGCTTGGCACGCAGTTCGTCCAGGGACGGGAGTGTGGCAAGCGCCTTCACACCGTCCACGTTAAGGGCCGTCTTGCCCATCGCGCCGCCGAGGATAACGAACTTGTCGTTGGCCTTGGCGAACTCGACGGCAACCTTCGGCGCCGCCACCGGATCGTCCGAATAGGCGATCACGGTGGGTCCCTTCAGCAGGGACGCCACATGGGCGACGTCGGAGCCTTCCAGAGCGATTTTGGCGAGGCGGTTCTTGGCCACCTTCACGGTCGCACCCTCGGCCTTCATCTGTCGACGGAGCTTCGACATCTGGGCCACGGTGAGGCCGGAATAGTGGGCGACCACGACGACGGACGTGCTCTTGAACACATCCGTGAGCGTCGTGACGAGCTCTTGTTTTTCCGCTCGATCCACGTCTGGCTCTCTTTAAGCCTTGGCAGCACCATCCACCTCCCGAAGGAGGCATCCGGTCCCGCCGGTTGCGCCTTGCCGCGTCCTGCGGCCAACCTGTCTGACGACATGGAAGGCCGCGATCCGCGACGCTCACATGCCCTGTCCCCTATTGCCCGGGCACGGAAAACCGTGTCGCGAAGCGCAAGGCGCTGGTTCCGAACCGATCTTCATCTCCGCCGGCGCTGGCCGCTCGGAGGGCAAATTCCGGTCTTCCCCGTCTATGCTGGCTCCCCATTAACCGCCCGTTAGGGCGGATGTCGGGAATTAAGCCTTGATCCTCGACCCGATTGAGCGAACATCCCTTGCGGGGCGCATCTCCATCAGGCCTCCATCGAGGCACCGGCAGTCTCGGACAGGACTTTGCCTGCTGGTTCGCCCGAAGGCTCCAAGGAGCCACCCGAACGCCTGACAGACGACAAGGCCGGGCGGGCGAACCCTCCCAGCCCTTCCACCCGGTCAAGGGCGAAAGCCACAATACCTGATCCGGGCGGCACGCCACCCGGAAACAGCCCATATAAAGGCTGGCGCCAGCCTTGTCACGTCCCGATCATCGTCCTTGCGCACTTTTTGCATACGGCACCCGCCGGCCTGCCATGCGCCAGCGGAAGGGCCGCGCGGACCTCGCCAAAACGTGACATTCAAACGAAAAGGCCGGACCCACCGGCCCGGCCTTTCCAGAAGCTTGATCTCGACCGATCAGGCGGTGAGCACGGTGGAGGGCTCCACCTTGATGCCCGGGCCCATGGTGGAGGAAACCGCCACGCGCTGCAGGTAGGTGCCCTTGGCGCCGGCCGGCTTGGCCTTCACCACCGCGTCCACGAAGGCGCGGATGTTCTCGGCCAGCTTGTCGGCCGGGAAGGAAGCCTTGCCGATGCCGCCGTGGATGATGCCGGCCTTCTCGACGCGGAACTCCACCGCGCCGCCCTTGGCGGCGGCGACGGCGCCCTTCACGTCCATGGTCACGGTGCCGACCTTCGGGTTCGGCATCAGGCCACGCGGGCCAAGCACCTTGCCGAGACGGCCGACGAGCGGCATCAGGTCCGGGGTCGCGATGCAGCGATCGAACTCGATGGTACCGCCCTGGATGGTCTCCAGTAGGTCCTCGGCCCCCACGATGTCGGCACCCGCCGCCTTGGCCTCGTCGGCCTTGGCGCCACGGGCGAACACCGCAACGCGCACGGTACGGCCGGAGCCGTTCGGCAGGTTGCACACGCCGCGAACCATCTGGTCGGCATGGCGGGGATCAACGCCCAGGTTCAACGCGACCTCGATGGTCTCGTCGAACTTGGCGGTGGTGCGCTCCTTGAGGAGCTTGAGGGCGTCGTCGAGGCCGTACAGCTTGTTACGGTCGATGCCCTCGTTGATGGCGCGGATGCGCTTGCCTTCCTTCGCCATGGCGCTCACCCCTGAACCTGCAGGCCCATGGAACGGGCCGAACCTTCGATCATCTGGACGGCGGCCTCAACGGTGTCGCAGTTCAGATCCTTCATCTTCTTCTCGGCGATCTCCGCGAGCTGGGCGCGCGTGACCTTGCCGACGAAGGTGCCCTTGCCGGGCGTCTTCGAGCCCGAGCCGGGCTTCTTCTTCGTCTCGAGGCCGGCGGCCTTCTTGAGGAAGTAGGAGACCGGGGGGGTCTTCAGCTCGAAGGTGAAGGAGCGGTCCTGATAGGCCGTGATCACCACCGGGATCGGCATGCCCTTTTCGAGCTGCGCGGTCTGGGCGTTGAACGCCTTGCAGAATTCCATGATGTTCAGGCCGCGCTGACCGAGCGCGGGACCAATCGGCGGGGCCGGATTGGCGCTGCCGGCAGGCACCTGCAGCTTGACGTAACCGGTAATTTTCTTCGCCATTTCAACAACTCCCAAAAATCGCCGCCGTCCGGTGAGGGAGCGGCGGGCGGGATTGCGTGGTGCGGGTCAAAAGGGCGCTTGGCGAGACGCCCCCTCCCCTCCCACGCCGGCACACTGCCCTTTAAGCAATGCGCCAGACTTCGGACCATTGCCCCCGAGGAGGCGACGGCCCGCTCCGGTCAGACCTTCTCAACCTGACCGAATTCGAGTTCCACCGGCGTCGCGCGGCCGAAGATGGACACAGCCACCTTCAGGCGCGAGCGGCTGTCGTCGACCTCTTCCACAATGCCGTTGAAGGACGCGAACGGGCCGTCCGACACCTTCACCGTCTCGCCGACCTCATAAGAAATCGACGGCTTCGGACGCTCGATGCCCTCCTGCACCTGCTGCAGGATGCGCATGGCCTCCGATTCGGAGATCGGCATGGGCTTGTTGTCGGCGCCCAGGAAGCCGGTGACCTTCGGCGTGTTCTTGATGAGATGGAAGGCCTCGTCGGTGAGGTCCATCTTCACCAGCACGTAGCCGGGGAAAAACTTGCGCTCGGTGTCCACCTTCCGACCGCGGCGCACCTCAACCACCTTCTCGGTGGGCACGAGGATCTGCTCGAACAGATCGGTCAGGCCGCGCTGGTCAGCCTGCTCGCGGATCGAGTCGGCCACCTTCTTCTCGAAGTTGGAATATGCGTGAACGATGTACCAGCGCTTCGCCATGTGGGCCTCCCGCCTCAGTGCCCGAGGGTCAGCAGCGTGGAGACGCCGAACCGGATGATCTGGTCGGAGACGAGGAAGAAGATGGACGCCAGGAAGACCATCACGAACACCATGGCGGTGGTGATCAGCGTCTCGCGGCGGGTGGGCCAGGTGACCTTGGCCGTTTCCGCGCGGACCTGCTGATAGAACTCCATCGGGCCGTTCTTCGCCATGGCGTCTCGCCGTCCGTTCCTGTTGCCGCCCGTTCCCGCGCCGCCGGTTGCCACGCACCGGACCTTCCGATGACGCGAATGCGGCACATGCCGCTCAAATCTTCTTCCCGCCGGCTTCGGCTCTCGCGAGACGCTGCTGCGGGCTTGCCTTCGGCGGGGCCGGATCGTGCCCTCATATGGGCTGTCCGAAACGCGCCTTCAAGCCGTGCCATTCCGGCGTCGTCGTCTCGCCTGACCTGCCGTCCTGCGGTTGCCCAAGGTCCGGGCTGGCCGAAGATGGCAGGAGTGGAGGGACTCGAACCCCCAACCCCCGGTTTTGGAGACCGGTGCTCTAACCAGTTGAGCTACACTCCTAAGGCCCGCGCCCCGAAGCCTGGCAGAATCAGCTTTTCAGCGATCAGCTTGCCTCGAGGGTAGACTCCGCCGCGCCGGGAAGTGACCCAGCGCATCGGCCGGCTGTGTTTAGTGGGATGCCGCGCGGCTGTAAAGGGGGACCGAGGGGCGATCCGGCCTGTCCACCGCAAAGGCGGCTAGAGGTGATGGAGGACGAAGGCCGCTCGTCCCGTCCCGTCGGTCCGTGGCAGGTCCACCGTCTCGTGGCCGAGGGCGCGATAGGTGTCGACCATGACCGCATGGGTGCGCACGGCTTCGTCCCAATCCTGCCGGCGCTCGGCATCGTTTGCGTAGATCTCGCGCCATGGCGGGGCGACGAACACGAGGGGATCGTATCTGAACACCGCGCAAGCCCGGCTGATGTGCCGGGGAATCGGCAGGCCACATAGCGAAAGGTATCCGGCCACGTCTGGAATGCCGCGGTCGAAGAAGACCGGGCCGACCCGCCCTACCTGCTCCTCGTAGGATCGCAGGTCCCAGGCAAGCATCGCCTCCGCGAACGCCGCCCTGTCCCGCCACGGGAGGGCTGGGCCGTCAATGGCCATCTGCTGGCGGATGACGGCCCGGCCCGCCTCCGGCGCGATGGCGTGCCCGGCGGTCGCAAGAGCATCCAACAGGGTGCTCTTGCCCGAACCCGGACCACCCGTGAGCACGATCAAGCGTGTAGAGCCGCGCGCCATGGCCGCCTGCCTCTGCATTATCGAGTTTTAGGGATGCACCCGGACGCGCTGCGTGTAGCCGCGTCAAAAGGGGAGCCCAAGCAGGATGCCCCGCGCGAACCGGGAGCGCAAGCCACCGGGACAGTGGGAGACAGCATCTGTCTGCGGGGTGCCCGGGGTTAGGGATAGGCCAAAAGAAAAAGGCGGCGCCCGAAGGCGCCGCCCTGTTCCGTCACGCTGCAGACGCGAGGTCCGAAAGCGCTATCACTCGATGATGGCAGCGACGACGCCGGCGCCGACGGTGCGGCCGCCTTCACGGATGGCGAAGCGCAGCTTCTCCTCCATGGCGATCGGAACGATCAGGTGCACGTCCATCGACACGTTGTCGCCCGGCATCACCATCTCGGTGCCTTCGGGCAGCGTGCACACGCCGGTCACGTCCGTCGTGCGGAAGTAGAACTGCGGGCGGTAGTTGGTGAAGAAGGGGGTGTGACGACCACCCTCTTCCTTCGTCAGGATGTAGGCCTCGGCCTTGAACTTGGTGTGCGGCTTCACCGAACCCGGCTTGCACACGACCTGGCCACGCTCCACGTCCTCGCGCTTGGTGCCGCGCAGCAGGATGCCGACGTTGTCGCCAGCCTGGCCCTGGTCGAGCAGCTTGCGGAACATCTCGACGCCGGTCACGGTCGTCTTCACGGTCGGACGGATGCCGACGATCTCGACTTCCTCGCCGACCTTGATGATGCCGCGCTCGACACGGCCGGTCACCACGGTGCCGCGGCCGGAGATCGAGAACACGTCCTCGATGGGCATCAGGAACGGCAGGTCGATGGGGCGCTCGGGCTGCGGGATGTAGGCGTCGACCGCCTCCATCAGCTTCAGCACCGCGTTCTTGCCCAGCTCCGGATCGCCGTTCTCGAGCGCAACCAGCGCCGAGCCACGGATGATCGGGATGTCATCGCCGGGGAAGTCGTACTTCGAGAGGAGCTCGCGCACCTCCATCTCCACGAGCTCGAGGAGCTCCGGATCGTCGACCATGTCGCACTTGTTCAGGAACACCACCAGCGCCGGAACGCCGACCTGACGGGCGAGCAGGATGTGCTCGCGGGTCTGCGGCATCGGGCCGTCGGCGGCCGAAACCACCAGGATCGCGCCGTCCATCTGCGCCGCGCCGGTGATCATGTTCTTCACATAGTCGGCGTGCCCGGGGCAGTCGACGTGCGCATAGTGGCGGTTGTTGGTCTCGTACTCAACGTGAGCGGTCGAGATCGTGATGCCGCGCGCCTTCTCTTCCGGCGCCTTGTCGATCTGGTCGTACGCCGTGAACGTCGCGCCGCCAGACTCCGCAAGGATCTTCGTGATCGCTGCCGTCAGCGACGTCTTGCCGTGATCAACGTGACCGATCGTGCCGATGTTGCAGTGCGGCTTCGAGCGGTTGAACTTCTCTTTGGCCATTTCGTCTCTCTCACTCTCGGTCAGCGCCCCGCGCGGGCCGCCAAAAAATCCGCCGTGGGATAGGGGGTTTCAGAAGCGGATGCAAGAGGCGGGACAATCGCGCGCAAAACCGTCCGCCCCCGCGCGCACGCGCGAAGGCCAGTCCGACAAGGCCGCGACGCGGCCCCCTTCCCCTATCCGCCGTCCCCGGGACAAGCCTCAGAGCCACGGCCGGCGCCATAGGGTGTCGCGGCGATGAAGGCGTTCAGCGCGTCCGCAACGCCCGTCGATTTCGCGCGGACGATGAAGGAGAACGGCTCGTTCCGCACGTTTCCGTCCGGCGTCATCATGCAGTGCGGCCAGACCGGGACGAGGCCCATCTTCTGCGACAGGTACTGGACCGTGCCGAGCCCCGAGCCGAAGGCGAACGGGCCTTCTCCCTCCGCGGCGTCGCGGACCCGCCGGGCATTTTCCACATCGTCCGAGGTGCCGATGATGGTCACGTCGGCGATCCGGGCCTGTGCCACGCGGCTGCGGGCGTCCACATCCGCCGTCGAGCCGGCGATGACCATGATGGTCCTGCCCTCAAGGTCGGCCGCACGCGCCAGCTTCCCGGCATCGGCCTTGCGCACGCCGAAGGCACGCAGCACGAAATAATAATGATCGGACCACACCCCCGCCGCGCCGGTCGCCTGCCGACGCGTGGCGAGGTCGGCGATACCCGAGGCGGCGATGTCGCAGGCGTCGGCGCCGGGGCGTGTCCACAGCCCGTCGAAATCCGCCACCTCCACCGGCTGGAACCGCAGCCCATGCGTCGCGGCGAAGGCCTTGAGATAGTCCACGTCCCACCCCTCCCAGACGCCGGCGTCAGACTTGCCGACGAAGGGCGGGAAGGTGGCGAACATGCAGACCGAGAGCGTGCCGGGCGCAAGCGTTTCAACCGGCGCGGCAGCGAGCGGCGGCACGGTGGCAGCCGCCAGAATCATCCCGGCCGCGAAACCGACGGCCCCACGTCGAGCTACCCGCACGCACGCCTCCCCGAAGCTGTGCCGGGACCATAGTCGAGCCGGCCGAACGCGCAATGCGGAGGTATCAACGGGCGCTAGAGAATCGCTCCCACGGGCTGGCGCCTTGCCCCAGCGTCCGCGAACCGTCACAGTGCGACGGTCTTTGCTGACCTCAAGGAAATGCAGGGGCACCACAGCCAGCACGGGTGCGACATGAGCCCTGACATGTCCCCTCTTTCCAGCCCTCCTCTTGCCTGCTCTCCTCTTGACTGCGCGCCGGACGACCTCCTGTCCGCCTCCGACGTGCGCGACATCGTGAGGCTGCTGGGCGACGTTATCGTCTCGCGCGCGGACTTCTCCTGCGTGAAGCGGCAGCTCATCGATGGCATCTCGACGCTGGTCGGCGCCGATTCCTGGACCTGGAGCCTCGGCTGCCTCGCGGAGCCGGGCGAGCAACCGGTTTATCTCGGCGTGGCCCATGGCGGTTTCGACGAGGCGCGCTATGGGCGCCTCCTGCTCGCCGCCGCCCATCCCGACATGGCCTGGACCTCTGCGAAGCTGCTGGGCGAGATGCGCGCGTGCAACGCCCACGTCACCCGGACACGGCAGCAGATCGTGGATGAAGCCACCTTCGTCGCCTCGGGAGTCGGCACCCACCTGGCTGATGCGGACATCGGACCCTTTATCTTCTCGCTCCGGCCCATCGACGAGCGCGCCGTGAGCACCATCTCGCTCTTCCGGCGCCGGGACGCAGCCCCGTTTTCCGATCGGGAGGCGCGCATCGCCCATATCCTGCTCAGCGAGCTGCCCTGGCTGCACGAGCAGGGCTGGCCGAGCGACCGCGGCGCCAGCGTGCCCCGCCTCTCCCCCCGGCTGCGGCTGGTGCTGAACCTTCTGCTCGACGGGCGCACGCGCAAGGAAATCGCCGTCAACCTCAACCTCTCCGAATACACGGTCGCGCAATACCAGCGGGCGGTCTATCGCCACTTCGGCGTCCGTTCCCACGCCACCCTGCTGCGGCGGTTCCAGATGGGCGACGGTGGCGACCGCCGGTCGACCGTCCAGGAGGCGGGCTGATCACCGCAGTCCCGGCCCCCTCCCTCAAATGAGGGAATAGGAAGAGTTCCGGCGCGTTTGGTATGCAGGGCAAGCTGCAGCGTCGGCGGACAGCATCTGTGAAGCACGGATAGCTTCACGCGGCGGGATATGCCCCGCAGGACGCATGCGCACTTGCACGTCCAGATTAAATTTAAACGCCTGATTTAAATTTTATCGCACCGCACGCCTCGAATTTCCAAAAATGACGCGACGTATCGGCATTCATAAATTACTGATACCCTGATTTTTACTTGGTCCGGGGAAGAAAAAAACATGCGTCCCTCGCGGCGTGATTTCGTGACGTGGGTTGCTGCCAGCGGGATCATGCTTGCCATGAGCCGCATCGGCGCGGCGCAGGCCGCCGGCTTCGATGCGAGCCAGACGCTCCCCGGCCCGGCCGCGTCCCGCCTCCCCGGCGCCACGACCGGGCGCATCGATGCCTTGGCCAAGGTGACGGGTGCGAAGCTCTACGCATCGGATTTCCGCGCGGCGGACATGGAGGGCTGGCCGGCAACGACCGCCCACGCCCTGCTCCTGCGTGCCGCCGACGCCACCCACGTCTTCACCGGGCTCGATCTCTCCGCGCTGGACGCCGGCGCCCGGCCGACGCAGGTGGTGACGGCGCAGGATCTGGAGCGCGCCGGGGTCCGCGTGCCGCCCTTCTATGCCGGCGACCTGCTCTGCCCGGCGGGCAAGACGCCGCTCTATCTCGGCCAGCCGCTGGCGCTTCTGCTGTTCGAGACGTTCGATGCCTATGACCGGGCGCGGGCGATCCTGCGCGAGAAGGCCCCCGCCCAGTTCGGCGCCGAGACCGGACCCGTGGCGGAGCCGAACTACGCCGCCCTCCGCTTCACCCGCGTCGCGGGGGATGCGCCCGGCGCCCCGGATGTCTATTCGCCGCTGATCGAGGGCTGGATCAGCCCCGGCGTCTTCGAGCCCGGCGGCCGGCCCGTCTGGCAGCCGCTGCCTACCTCCGAAGGCGGCCAGTACAAGAAGGGCGCCATCCACGGCGAGGCCATCCGCGCCTTCATCGCCGCCGGCGGCGCACCGGACATGCTGGTCCTCGACCGCCGGTTCCGCACCCAGTCCGTGGACCCCATGTTCCTGGAACCGGAGGGCGGCCTCGCCTGGTACGACCCGCAGGCCAAGGCGCTGCGGATGGTGCTCGGCGTGCAGTCGCCGTTCGAGGCGAGCGAGGAGCTGGCTCACCTTCTGGGAGCGGCGGCGGCGGGGTTCCGCCCCGAGCGGATCGAGAGCCATTTCGCCCATCTGGGCGGCGGCTTCGGCGGGCGCGACCATACCCCGTTCCCGTTCTACGTGGCTTTGGCCGCCATGTTCCTGCCGGGACGCCCCATCCGCCTCGCCCACGACCGGTTTCAGCAGTTCCAGGGCGGCATCAAGCGCCATGCCTTCGACATGCACACGCAGGTGGCCTTCGAACGCGCCACCGGGCGGATGCGGGCCTTTGCGGCCGACCATGTCCTCGACGGTGGCGGCCTCGCCAACTATTCGGCGAGCGTGGCCGCAGTGTCCGCCACATCAGCCATCGGCATCTACGACATTCCGAAGGTGGACGTGACCACCCTCGCCGAGCACACCCGGGGCGTCACGGCCGGGTCCATGCGCGGCTACGGCGTGCTCCAGACCACCACGGCTCTGGAGACCCTAGTGGACGAGGCGGCGCAGGCGCTGTCGATGGACCCGATCACCCTTCGGCGGCGCAACCTGCTGAAGGCCGGCGATCTGACCATGACCGGCAATCCGTGGACCGTCTCGATCCGCACGCCGGAAATCCTCGACAAGCTGGAAACCCACGCCCTGTGGCGGGGCCGCGACGCGGCCCGCAAGGCCGCTCCGGCCGGGACGCTGGTCGGCACCGGCGTCGCCGTCTGCGCCAAGGACTACGGGACGGGCGCCGACTGCTCCCTCGGCCGGGTGGAGGTCGATCCCCAGGGGCGCATCCGCATCTTTTGCGACGCGGTGGAGATGGGCAACGGCATCGGCACGGCGGTGGCGAACCGCGTGGCGGGCTTGCTCGGACGGCGGGCGGATGCGGTCTCCGTCGCCCGCATCGATGCGTTCGATGAACTCGGGCTCGTGACCTCAGGCGATCCCTACACCCTCACGCAGTCGGAGCAGGACGCCGCCGCCCGCAATCCGCGCTGGGTACCGGCGATCAGCTCGGCCACCAGCGCCTCCATCGGCGCCCATGTGGGTACCCAGGCGGCGGCCGAGGCGGCGCGGCTCATTTTTCGCTTCGGTCTGTGGCCGGCGGCGCTCAGCCTGTGGGGCATCGCCCAGGACGATCCGCGCCGCTTCCTGTGGCAGGAGGCGTTCTGGTTCGACGACGCGCTCATCCTCTCCGGCCTGCCGCCGCTGCAGCAGGAGAAGGTGGCCGCCCGCGCCCACGAGGTGGGCGGCCTCACCGGCGCCATGGCCCACGCCTTCTCCCGCTGGGCATGGGCGCAGGCGGCTTTTCCGCTGGACGGGTTCGAATGGGTCGTGGACCTCGATGCGCTGGCGGTGCGCCGCGGCGGCGGCGCGTTCAAGGTGCTGGATCGCAGCTTCATCGCCTTCCCGCCGGCGAGCTACAACCGGATCGGCACCTCCTTCACATCGAGCTGCGGCACGCTGGTCAAGGTCGAGATCGAGAAGGCGAGCGGCGCCGTGCGGGTCTCGCAGGCCTACAGCGTGCTGGAATGCGGCGAGGTGCTGACCCCCGAGGTGGTGGTCGGCCAGGCGCAGGGCGGATTCGCCATGGGCCTTGGCTACGCTTTGCTCGAAACCCTGCCGCCGTTCGAGGACGGGCCCGGCAATGGCCGCTGGAACCTCGGCGACTATGTGGTCGCCCGCGGCTCCGATCTGCCCCTCCACGCGCTGGAGGTGGAAGTCTTGCCACGCGTCGCCCCGAACGAACCGCCCAAGGGCATGGCCGAGGTGGTCATGATCCCTGTGGTGCCCGCCATTCTCAACGCCATCCACGATGCCACCGGCCATCGTTTCCGTGCCTTGCCCGTCACGCCGGACGATGTCCGGCGGGTGCTGTGAAGGGAGAAGCCGCTTGCCTCCGGTCTCACTCACCATCAACGGTCGCAGCCACGGTCCCATCGAGGTCCGCGAGGGCCTGAGCATGAACGACTTCCTGCGGGAAGTGCTGGGCATGACCGGCACCAAGTTCGGCTGCGGCGCCGCCCAGTGCCTCAGTTGCGCGGTCATCGTGGATCATGCGGACGGAACCAGTTCCACCACGCCCACCTGTATCGCGTCCGCCACCGACTTCAACACGCTCGCCATCCGCACCGTGGAGGGCCACGCGAAGAACGGCGAGCTGACGCCGCTGCAGAAGAGCTTCGTCGCCCATTTCGCCTTCCAGTGCGGCTATTGCACCCCCGGCTTCCTCAACGAGGGGCAGGTGTTGCTGGAGCGGCTGGAACGCTCGCCCATTCCCCGGGCCGATCTGGAGCGCACCATCGCCGAGGCCCTCGACGGCCATCTGTGCCGCTGCTCCGGCTACGTCAAATATCATCAGGCGGTGCGCGATGTCGTGCTCGCCGACCCCAAACGCTTCCTGACCTGAGGGGCTTCGATGCTGTTCGACAGGCGCCTCGCAATGACCCTACCTGCGGCGGCCCTCGCCGGGCTGCTGGCGGCAGCCGGGATCGCGCTTTCGGCGCCCGCAGGTACGCTTGCGGCACCCGCAGGTGCTCTTGCGCCGCCGGACGCTTTCGCCGCCATCGCCGATCCGGCACAGCGGTCGGCAGCCTATTTTGGTGAGCTCAGCAAGGTGCTCACCCACCCGCGCTGCACCAATTGCCACCCCGCCACGGATCGGCCCCGACAGGGGGATTCCGCACGTCTGCACCAGCCGCCGGTGACGCGTGGCACGGACGGGTTCGGCACCGCGAGCCTCAGGTGCGGCACCTGCCATCACGGCGAGAATTACGCGCCGGCCGGCGTGCCCGGCCATCCCGAATGGCATCTCGCGCCCGCCGAGATGGCCTGGGAAGGCAAGAGCCCGGCCGAAATCTGCATCCAGATCAAGGACCCGAGCCGCAACGGCGGACGATCGCTCGCCGATCTCATCGCCCATATCGGCGACGACACGCTGGTCGGCTGGGCCTGGCATCCCGGCGGCACGCGAACGCCCGCGCCGGGCTCGCAACAGGAGGCGAAAGCCCTGGTCAAGGCGTGGGTCGAGAGCGGCGCCGCCTGCCCCAAATGATCTGCCCCCAGCGACCCGCGCAAATGACATATGGAGGAGGAAAAGATGAAATACCGTTCCGTCGGATTGGCCGTGGCGGCGGCGCTCGCCGCAACGCCGCTGCCCGGCGCCCTCGCGGCCGAGCCACCGGCCTATCTCAAGCCCATCTCCGGGCCGCCGCAGCCGCTTTCCGCGCAGGATCTCGCCACCCGCAACGTCCTCCAGCTCAACACCACCATGTTCGCGCTGTACGACAATGCCGGCACCGCGTTTCGCCGCAACATCCTCGCCAGCCATCCGGTCATCCTGGCGCTGTTCTCGGGCGCCGGCGGCCGCATGATCCTCTACCGGCCGGGCCAGCCGCCGCTGGAGGCGCCTTCAGTGCCCAAGGCCTATCAGGTGATGAAGTCGCTCGGCCACAGCGCCATGGCCATTTCCGAGGTCGTGCTGCCGTATCTGGACACGCCGGCCGACACCTCCTGGGTCGCGCCCATGCGGGCCTATCTGAGTGAGACGAAGAGCGCGCTGGAGACCATCGGCGCGGCGGAGATGCCCGATGCGTGGCGGGCGAATTCCCGCGCCATCCTGGAGAACAACATCGCCTTCATGGAGGACAGCCTCGCCAAGGGCGTCGTCACCCTCGATGCGGTGCAGGCCTATGCGAAGAAGCAGGCGCCGGTCCTGCGCAATGCCATCGCCTGGGCGGCCCAGACGCAGGTCAAGCACTGGATGGGCGTGCTGGACGGCTGGAAGAAGGACCTCGGCGGCAGCTTCGATCAGGCCTTCGGCGCCAGCAACACCATCTATGTGGCCCGCCAGAACAACGTGCTGTTCAGCGTGCTCGCCCAGTATTTCGGTGAGAAGGCCATCAACGACCGCCTGTTCCTGATCGAGACCGTCTCCTTCACCACCACGCCGGAGGACATGCTGACCGCCGTGGTGCGCATCATCTCCGACCGCTCGGTGGGCGGACTGTTCTTCAACAGCGATCGGCTGATGGATTACGAGCTGATGGGAGGCGATGCCCGCAAGGCCATCATCGCGGAGATGAAGGCGCGCGGACAGGAGCCGTTCCTGCCGCCGCAGGTGCCGTTCGGCTCGAAGCAGTGGCCGGCGCTGATCTCCGGCGGATCGGGCGCCGCCTCCCTCGACGACCTCCATTGAACGACGCCCCGGGCGCGGCACATCCGTGCCTGGGACCATGCACAGGCAGGTGGGACATGCGCGCACCGATCTTCGCCCTTCTCCTCGCCGCCGTCGCGGCCCTCACCCCCGGGCGCGCTCCGGCGGCAGAGGGCGCTGGCACCGACTGGATCACCGGCCTGCCACGGCAGGACATTCCCGTCGCCGCATGGCCGGGCGGCAAGAAAGTCGCCGTGCTGTTCGTCCTCTATGTGGAGACGTGGGGCCACGGACAGGGGCCGAACTTCCGCCCCGACATGACCGGCCGCACGCCCGACCTCGTGGACGAGGGCTTTCGGCAATACGCCATCAATTTCGGCTTGCCCCGCACCGGCCGGCTGTTCAAGGAGATGGGCGTTCCCCTCAGCCTCGCGCTCAATGCCCAGTTCCCCAAGGCGCAGCCGCAGGTGTGGGCGACGCTGCGGGCGCTCGTTCCGTCAGCGCCCATCATCGCCCACGGGCTGAACAATTCCACCGACCTCCTGCCCCTGTCGGAGGGGCCGGCGGCGCAGCGGGCCTATATCCGCAAGACGCTGGACATGATCGAGGCAGACACCGGCGTGCGCTCCACCGGCTGGTCGAGCCCGAGCGTCTATCCCGATGCGCAGACCTTCGAGGCCACCGCCGCCGAAGGCATCCGCTACACCCTCGACGGGATGGATTCCGACGTGCTGGCGCGCCTCGACACCAAGCCGGCGCCGCTGGTGCTGGTGCCCTACCCGCCGAGCGTGGTGGACATGGGCCAGTATCTCTCCCGCTTCAAGGAAGCCGACGACCTCGCTCGCCTCTGGATCGACTACGTGCGCGAGTTGGCCCGCGAGGCGAAAGCCGATCCGGCGCGGCCGGCGACGGTGGTCGCCATCGGCATCCACCCCTTCGTCGTCGGCACGCCGGCGGGAGCGGCCGCCCTGCGGCGGGTGCTGGAGGCGCTGAAGGTCGAGGATCAGGTCTGGCTGGGCGACACGGAGGCGGTGATGCAGGCCGCCGGCCCGTCTTTGGCGAGTCCCGCTCCCGGCAAGAAGTGATGAAGCGTCCTCAAATACCGCTCATACCGAGATCTGGAGGGTGCGCCGGGGTTTGACGAGAAGTTGAAGCCAATTTTCGGCGGGGAAAAATGCGCAGCGCTCCCTTGACCCGCGAAGATCGACGAAATCGGCGCAGGCGTTGAATAAATCCTGTTTTAAGAAATGGCCTCCGAACGGACTGAGATTACTAACCTACCACCCGACGTATCGGCAGGTATCAACATATTTCCCCGCCCCCTGTGCGATGGCGCGCAAAGCAAAACGCGGCGCTTGGGCTTGAGATAACGTCCCGCCGCGCCGCAGGGCGGCTAGATGCAACGCAAGTTGCTCTTTATCGATTGGGGGATACGCAATGAAAGTTTCCAGGCGCACAGTTACGGCCGGTCTCGGCCTTCTGGGTGCAAGCTCAGCGCTTGGCTCTGCGCAGGCGGAAGGCTTCATCGGCGAAATGGTGACGGACGCGGAAGATCTGCGCGCCGCGTCGGATGCCTATATCTACGGCTACCCGCTCGTGACCATGGAGTTCACGCGCCGGGTGATGACCAATGTGGCCGCCCCCGAAGGCAGCCATGCGCCCATGGGGCAATTCGCGCGCCTGCGCACCTATCCCGATGCGAGCTTCCGCGACGTGACCGCGCCCAACGCGGACACGCTCTACACGATGACGTGGCTCGACGTGGCCAAGGAGCCGTGGATCGTCAGCATCCCCGACATGAAGGGGCGCTATTACCTCTTCCCCATGCTGGACGGCTGGACCAACGTGTTCCAGGTTCCCGGCACCCGCACCACGGGCACCGGCGCGCAGACCTATGCCATCACCGGCCCCGGCTGGAAGGGCACGCTCCCGGCCGGCGTCGTCCAGTACAAGTCGCCGACCGCGCTCGTCTGGCTGCTCGGCCGCATCTACTGCACCGGCACGCCGGAGGATTACGCCGCCGTCCATGCGCTGCAGGATGCCTGCAAGGTCTATCCCCTCAGCGCCTATGGCAAGGACTACACCCCGCCCGCCGGCAAGGTGGACCCGTCCGTCGACATGAAGACGGCTGTGCGCGAGCAGGTGAACGCCCTGAGCGGCGTCGAGTACTTCAAGCTTCTGGCGGAGCTGATGAAGACCAACCCGCCCGTTCCCGCCGATGCGCCCATCCTGCCGAAGCTCGCCGAGATCGGCATCGTGCCCGGCAAGGATTTCGACGCCAAGGCCGCCAATCCCGAAGTGCTCGACCGGGTGAAGAAGATCAGCGTCGACCGTGTCATGCTGCACATGGTCACCAGCGGAGACTTCAAGAACGTCAACGGCTGGCGCTACAGCACCAAGACCGGCCTCTACGGCACCGACTACATGCAGCGTGCGCTGATCACCGCCGTCGGGCTCGGTGCCAACCGCCCCGAGGACGCGATCTATCCCATCTCGCTGAAGTCCGGCAGCGGCGTCTTCGCGCGCAAGTACAACGGCGCGAACAAGTATGTGATGCACTTTCCCAAGGGGCAGCTGCCTCCGGTGAAGGGCTTCTGGTCCCTCACCATGTATGACGACAAGTATTTCTTCGTCGCCAATCCCATCAACCGCTACTCGATCAGCGCCCGGCAGAACCTGAAGGCCAACGCCGACGGCTCGATCGACCTCTACGTCCAGCACGACTCGCCGGGAGCGGACAAGGAATCGAACTGGCTGCCGGCACCGGCGGGCGAGTTCATCCTCATGCTGCGCATGTACTGGCCGAACCCCAAGAAGCCCTCGATCCTCGACGGCACCTGGACGATCCCTGAAGTCAAGGCGTCCTGACACCAGGGCGCTGGCTCCAGCGCCCCCCGCAGAGAAACGATCCGCCCTCCGGACGCAGGCGACCTCACCGGCCGCCTGCGTACAGGGCGTTCATTGACTGTTCCCGAACTCCCGGCCTGGTGCCGGGTCCACCAAAAGGAAAATGACATGACCTTTCGCACGCTGAAGCTGGCCATCGCTGCCGGCAGCCTTGCCGCCGCCAGCCTCGCCGCCGCCCTGCCGGCCGCGGCCCAGGCACCCGCCGTGCCGAAGCCCGAGGCGGTCGAGGTCGTGACCCTGCCGGGCGTCGGCAGCGCCACCGTCCTCACCTACAAGGTCCGCTTCGTCTCTGCCGATCCGGCGACCCGCCGGGTCGTGCTGGAGACCCCGGCCGGCAAGCGCTGGGCCGTCATCGCCCCGCCGCTGGTGGGCGACCTCACCGCCTTCCGCAACGGCCAGAGCCTGCTGATCCGCAAGCTGCCCGGCGTGGTCACCGCCATTGCCAAGCCCGCCAAGAACGAGCCCGCGGAAGTCCTGAACGAGGTCGTGGTGAATGACGGCCTGCCCGGCCTGCCCGAGGGCTTCGGCCTGCGCGAGGTGACGATCGTCGCCCCCGTCGTCGGCACCGATCCGGCCGCGGGCACCGTGAGCTTCCCCGGCCCGGATGGCTACCTGCGCACCCTGAAGGCCGCCAACGGCAAGGTTCTCAGCGACCTCCAGACGCTGCAGCAGGGTGTCAACGCGAAGTTCACCTACGTGGAAGGCCTCGCCATCAACGCGGTGCAGTGAACGGTCGCCTGACGACCGTTTGAAGGATTGGAACCTCGACCTCGGTGGGGTGTGCGATGTCGGCTCCGGGCCGCCGTGCAGCGAGCGAGGTTCCATGCCGTCAGGGGCTCCGAACGCCCCTGACGGCCGCTTTCGTTCTGGGGGGCGAAATCGTCACGGCCATCGGAGTCTCCCGCATCGCCGGCACGGTCGCGTCCCGACGAATCGGGGCGGTCAGCACCCGAGGCGATCGGCGCTCATGAGCCGGCTGGAACAGCGCGGACAGGCACGGTCTGAAATTCAGAAAACAGGGCTGGAGCGGGTGAAGGGAATCGAACCCTCGTATTCAGCTTGGAAGGCTGCTGCTCTACCATTGAGCTACACCCGCATGCCGGCTGGCTTAGCATGCCGGTTCAAAGGGCGGAAGAGGTGGCGGGCGACCGGACAGGCCGGCTCCCTCCTGCTTCCGCGGGCCGGCGGACACCGGCCCCGCGCTCGCGAGAGCGCATTGCGACGACGGGTGGTGGAGGGGGTTGGATTTGAACCAACGTAGGCAGAGCCAACGGATTTACAGTCCGTCCCCTTTAACCACTCGGGCACCCCTCCATAACGACGCCCGTCATCGCGGACCTTCATGCCGGAGCAGGAAGGCTTCGAGCCGGACTGGTGATGCAGGAAAGCGCCAGCGGCCGAAGGTGACGCAGAGCGTGAACTCAAATCGCCATCCGAGGCCGGGTTTATGTGAAAACACCGTGCCGAAGTCAACCGGAAATCGCCCGCCCATGCGCCTCGATCCCCGCCCCTGTGGACGGCCGGGCCGGCCGTGCCGCCGCAACCGGCACCGAAACGCCTGTCCGGGCCCCGCCGCCCCTTGCGCGCGGCGGCGGTGTCTGACAAAGCCACGTCATGTCTGATCGTCCGCCCCGCGAACCGCGCCGCCCCGGCGCCCGCCCGCCCTTCGCCGGCCGTGGCGGCCCGCGCCCATCCGGCGCGCCGTTTCCCCCACGCAAGGGCAAGGGTGGCGGCAAGCCGCCGCCGTGGGCCGGCGCGGACGATGTCGCGCTGCTCTATGGCTGGCACACGGTCGCCGAGGCGATCGGCAATCCCAAGCGGCGGTTCCGCAAGCTGATGGCGACGGAAAACGCGATCAACCGCCTCGCCGAGGAGGGACTTGTCCCGCCGGTTACGCCCGAGCTGGTGCGCCCCGGCGACATCGACAAGCTGCTGGGGCCTGATGCGGTGCATCAGGGGCTCCTGGCGGAGGTCGACCACCTGCGGTCGCCCCCGCTCAAGGATCTCGCGCAGAGCGAGCTTGTCCTCGTGCTCGACCAGATCACCGACCCGCACAATGTCGGCGCCATCGTGCGCTCGGCGGCGGCGTTCGGGGTGAGCGCCATCGTCACCACCGCCCGTCACAGCCCGGCGGCCACCGGTGTGCTGGCCAAGAGCGCGTCAGGCGGGCTGGAGCACGTGCCCTTCTGCCTCGTGCAGAATCTGTCGCGGGCGCTGACCGAGCTGAAGGACAACGGCATGCTGGTGGTCGGCCTCGACAGCGAGGGGCCGGCGGATATCGAGGACACCCGGTTGCGCGCGCCCCTCGCCCTGGTGCTGGGCGCCGAGGGCAAGGGCCTGCGCCAGCTCACCCGCGAGACGTGCGACGTGCTGGCCCGCATCGACCTGCCCGGCGCCATCAAGAGCCTCAACGTCTCCAATGCCGCTGCCTTGGCCCTCGGCATCGCCCGCCGCGCGCTGAAGAAGGGCTGACGCGGGGCAGGCCTGCCAAACGGCAGGCCACCATGCTGCGGCGCATGCATTTTTCGCCCTGCACCTAAGACCAATGACCAATCGTAAGGCTGCCACACCTTCGCCATGATACCGCTCGACGCGCCGTGCGCGTCCAGCCCTGCGGGATATCCGTGCGCCAACAATGACGCGGAACCCAGAGGGTCTACCGGAGGAACGCCCTGAGATCCGTCGCACTCCCGCGTGCGCACGGCGCGGTGGGCTTGCGCCGAAAAGACCCTCTCTCGCAGGACCTGTTGGGTCCGACATCCGCCGGCGGCGGAACCCGAAGCGATGGGAGGGATAGGTTCCATGAGCGTGACCACAGCGGGGGCGGCAGCCAAGCCTCGCCCCATGAGCCGGGAGGAGAAGAAGGTCATCTTCGCCTCGTCCCTGGGCACCGTCTTCGAGTGGTATGATTTCTATCTGTATGGCTCGCTGGCAGCCATCATCGGCGCGCAGTTCTTCTCCGCCTATCCGCCGGCCACGCGCGACATCTTCGCCCTGCTGGCCTTCGCCGCCGGCTTCCTGGTGCGCCCCTTCGGCGCCATCGTGTTCGGGCGCATCGGCGATCTCGTCGGCCGCAAGTACACCTTCCTCGTCACCATCCTCATCATGGGCCTGTCGACCTTCATCGTCGGCATCCTGCCCAATGCCGCCTCTATCGGCATCGCCGCCCCGATCATCCTGATCGGCCTGCGCCTGCTGCAGGGCCTCGCCCTCGGCGGTGAGTATGGCGGCGCCGCGACCTACGTGGCGGAGCACGCCCCGCACGGCCGCCGCGGCTTCTACACCTCGTGGATCCAGACCACGGCGACCCTCGGCCTGTTCCTGTCGCTGATCGTGATCCTGTTCACCCGCACCATCGTGGGTGAGCAGAACTTCGCGGCGTGGGGCTGGCGCGTGCCGTTCCTCGTCTCCATCGCGCTGCTCGGCGTCTCGGTCTGGATTCGTCTCCAGCTCTCCGAATCGCCGACCTTCCAGAAGATGAAGGAGGAGGGCACCACCTCGAAGGCACCGCTCTCGGAGGCCTTCGGCAAGTGGGGCAACCTCAAGGTGGTCCTGATCGCGCTGTTCGGCCTCGTCGCCGGCCAGGGCGTGGTCTGGTACACGGGCCAGTTCTATGCCCTGTTCTTCCTGCAATCGATCCTCAAGGTCGATGGCTACACCTCCAACCTGCTCATCGCGTGGTCGCTGGTGTTCGGCACGATGTTCTTCGTGTTCTTCGGCTGGCTGTCCGACAAGATCGGCCGCAAGCCGATCATCCTCGCCGGCTGCCTGATCGCCGCGGCGAGCTATTTCCCGCTGTTCAACATGATCACCACCTACGCCAACCCGGCGCTGGAGAAGGCGATCCAGAACATCCGGGTCACGGTTGTGTCCGATCCGGCGAACTGCGGCAGCCTCTTCAACCCGGTGGGCACCCGCATCTACACCCAGCCCTGCGACCTCGCCCGCGACTTCCTCGCGAAGTCCTCGGTGAAGTACTCGACCGAGGCCGGCCCCGCCGGTTCCCCGGTGCAGCTGAAGGTCAACGACACGGTCGTGCCCTACAGCCCCGACTTCAACAAGACGGCCCTCGCGGCGCTCCAGACGGCGGGCTACCCGTCGGCGGCGACCAACAAGGACGTCGTGAAGATGGCGCATCCGTTCGACATCTTCCGCCCGCAGGTGGCGGCGGTGATCGGGCTGCTGTTCATCCTCGTGCTGTTCGTGACCATGGTGTACGGCCCGATCGCGGCAGCTCTGGTCGAGCTGTTCCCGGCCCGCATCCGCTACACCTCCATGTCGCTGCCCTACCACATCGGCAACGGCTGGTTCGGCGGCCTGCTGCCGGCCACCGCCTTCGCCATGGTGGCCGCCACCGGCGACATCTACTACGGCCTCTGGTACCCGATCGTGATCGCGCTGATGACCTTCGTCATCGGTCTTCTGTTCGTGCCCGAGACCAAGGATCGCAACATCGATCACTGGCACTGAGGTTGCGCGCGGCCCCGCCGCGCGTCTCCCCGCAATCGAACGGCTCCGCCCAAGGCGGGGCCGTTTTCATTTCCCCCTGCTCCCGGCTTGTTCAGCCCTTGGCGCGCTGGTAGAGCATGGGGCCGGAGCCGGGTTAGCACAGCGGTAGTGCAGCGGTTTTGTAAACCGAAGGTCGGGGGTTCGATCCCCTCACCCGGCACCATTCCCCCCTTCTCTGACATTCACTGACGTAAAGAAAATGGCCCAGATACAGGGCTTTTCGCGAGATCGGCGTTAGTGGGCATAAGCCCTCAGCTGTTGGCATTCAGCGGATTTGTTGGCATGATTGTTGGCATCGTCAGGTGCCAACAAATCCGGATGCCAACAATATGGCGCTTTCTGATGTCGCCGTTCGTTCCGCCAAACCCCAGCCGCGTCCCGTGAAGTTGTCTGACGGAGGCGGCCTCCACCTGCTGGTCACGCCCACGGGCGGCCGTCTTTGGCGCCTGGCTTACCGATTCGAAGGCAAACAGAAGCAGCTCGCGCTCGGCGCCTACCCGGCGGTTGGGCTCGCCGACGCCCGAAAAGCACGGGACGCGGCAAAGTCGGCTTTGGCGGCAGGTGTCGATCCAGCCGCGAAGGCAAAGGCGGAGAAAGCTGCGCGTCAGACGGCGGCAGCGAACACGTTCAATCTCATCGCCGACGAGCTTCTGGAAAAGCTGGCTCAGGAAAATCGGTCCGCCACAACGCTGGACAAGGTCGCCTGGCTGTTGGGGTTCGCCAGGGAGGAACTTGGAAATCGCCCAATCTCGGAGATCACCGCGGCAGAGGTGCTCTCCGTGTTGAAAAAGATGGAGGCACGGGGCCGACATGAAAGTGCCGGCCGGCTCCGATCGACGATTGGACGCGTTTTCCGATATGCGGCTGCGACAGCTCGCACGGATCGAGATCCAACCCTCGCCTTGAAGGGGTCTCTCGTCACACCGACGGTCGTGCATCGTCCGGCAGTGACCGACCCGAAAGCCTTTGGAGCGCTGCTTCGGGCCATTGCGGGCTTCGACGGGCAACCCACGACAAGAGCTGCACTGCAGCTCATGCCGATCCTCTTTCCGAGGCCCGGCGAACTCAGGATGGCGGAATGGAGAGAGTTCGACCTCGAAAAGGCCGAATGGACCATTCCGGCGGCGCGCATGAAGATGCGACGTCCGCATAGGAGCCCCCTCCCCCAACAGGCAGTATCGATCCTCAAGCGGCTGCACCAGATCACAGGACGGGGACGGCTGGCCTTCCCTTCTATCCGCACCGTGCTCCGCCCAATCAGCGAAAACACGATGAACGCGGCCCTCCGACGGCTAGGCTATGCGAACGACGAAGTCACCCCTCACGGCTTTCGGGCCACCGCGTCCACGCTGCTGAACGAGAGCGGCCTGTGGCACGCGGACGCCATCGAGCGCCAGCTTGCCCATCTCGACGGCAATGCAGTTCGAAAAGCATATGCCCGCGGCGAGCACTGGGACGAGCGCGTCCGGATGATGCAGTGGTGGGCGGACCACCTCGACGCATTGGCGAGCGCGACGCCGGTGGATAATCCAGCCGACACCGGCGATTGACGGCAGCAGTCGGAAGGCGCTCAGCCGGTGGAAAACGGGTACAGCGCTGCAGCGTGGATCATAGGGTCGGCCAGCCTACTTCCGAGCTGGACCAGATGTGGTATTTATAACTGCGAACATCCACTAGCCATTGGGGAGAAGCTCCACGACCCACGCTTAGGTGTGAACTTTGGAGGTCACCGATGGGTGCCGCGAAAAATACTCGCCACGCCGCCACTTGCCGTGGGGCGGGATACTGGAACGCCGCTCAGGCGGTGGTAATGATCGCGACTGGCGACGACCGTCTAGCCACGCGAGCTACTGCATATGGGCGAGCTGCCCTAAGCAAGCTTGGTCCTGCTTTTTATCTGGCTTGCAGTGAGTTAGAGAGCGCGTGCAAAAGCTTCGCTCCGTCATTTTCAGGGAACGAAGAGCGCGGCATTCAAGTCCTAGCTGTACCCAGCGATGGATCCGATGGCCCCCTAGAAGTTATCGAACCAGCAGACCTCCTAGGCCTTCGCCTTCGTCTGGCCGACAACGCTTTGGCTTTCTGCACGTCGCGATCAGTCGAATTTAAGAATCTTCATTTTGATCGATCAGCCATCGTCCGTTTAGCGGCTCTAAAGCGCCAAATGGCGAGAGATGAACACTTTCGACGCATTGCTGAAATCGAGGCGTTGAGCAAGATCAACTGGTGCTCGCTCGGAGATACAGTTCGGCTGATGATGGCTTTCTCGGATAGTGAAGGGATGCAGCTCGCTGCAATCTGCGACGTTGACACCGTTAACCGCCACAGCCTCCCCAAAAATCTGGTTTGGATCTATGGCGTGGAGCTCGCGGCCTCGACCCACGGGAGAGCCATGAAGATTTGGGCTCGTGCCAAAGCCAACCTACTGCACCGCCTGCAGGCCGGGGAAGTGAAAGCTTTCGGTGAAGGAGGTGAAATCAGGCCAGACGAATGGAGTGATGTCGCAACACTGGATGGTAAAAATTTGAACATATGGGGCAGCTCTCTTGGAAATCACGAAAAAATTCGAGTAGGCCCCTTGAATAGCGCTAACCTACCAGAGCGGAAGTCTCCGCCGCCATCGGCTGAGCTAGACAAAATTTACGTCGAAATTGTCGCCCCGATGCTCCTGTCAGCACCCGCAGAAGAAGCTTTTCTGAGGAAGCATTACAACGTCAAACGGTGGGTCGCGCGCGAGTTGCGTGCGAGGCTCGCCCATCGACGATCTGGACGGCCCGCACTTCAATCTCACAATCCTCGCCGGGAACCTCGCCACGGCGAGGATGCCGGACCGCTATTATAAATGTCTGCTCACGAGCATTCCTGGTTCGAAATGCCCGTGAGGTTAGAATGTCCATTGGCTGCGCCGAGCACATCCCGCAAACGAAAGAGGCGGCAGGCCGCCGGCCCCGTCTGCAAGAGATAAAACACTTCTGTGCTGACTACAGCATCAGCCATGTGACCGCGTACAAGCTCATCCACGAACAGGCCATCGAAGCAGTCAAGCTCGGTCGGAAAACCCTGATCGTGGTGGAGTCGGCGGACGCCTGGGCAGCATCGCTCCCGCGGATGAAGCCTAAGACGCGGGCGGCTTGAGCGATGGCCGCAACGAAAAGCCCCACGCCGGGGTGGGATCGGCGCGGGGCTCTTGGGCAAACCGTTCAGGCGAGCGGTGACCAGGAGCTTCCCTCTTCCCCATTCGTGCCTCAACGCACCGGCACCCGCCCTGCACATCAGGCGGTAATCCTAAGCCACGGCATCCAACGGTGTTCGCCCAGCGATAGAGCCGGCCGGCCGGTGTTCGTCGTCGAAACCGCCTCGGAGAATGGCACCGTTCGGCTGGTCGCGATTTGTTGGACGCGGAAAGCCGCGGATGACGAAGTGCTCCGCCATCTGGTGCCGGGCATGGCGTTCGTCGATCGGACGGGAGGCGGGTCATGAAGAGCCCGTCCCCGATCACCGTCGCGGAGTGGCCAAAGAATGGCAAGGAAACGCTGCGGGTCCAACTGACGGAGTACCAAGGGCGCCCAATCATCGATCTGCGCGTCTGGTACGAGGGCCGGGACGGTGAGCTACGCCCCTCTCGCTCTGGCCTCACCTGCTCCACATCGCACGTCGAGCGGCTTGCTGATGCCCTCGCCGAGGCCTTATCGCAGCTGAAGGCTGCTCGTCGATGACGGCCGCCCTCTCCCTTTCCCAGCTGGCCCGTGTCCTCGGCGGGGATGTCGCCGGCGCGCAGGTGCTGGCGCCTGGGCCCGGCCATTCGCCGAAAGACCGTAGCCTAAGCGTCCGTTTGGCGGCTTCGGCGCCCGACGGCTTTGTCGTCCACAGCCATTGCGGCGACGACTGGCAGACGTGTCGCGATCATGTTGCCGAGCGGCTGGGCATACGCCGAGGATTCGAGCCGCGCCGGTCGGAACCGGTGACGGCACCGCGCCGCGTCGAGCATCCCCGGCCCGAGCCGATAGCCGGTGATGACGACGCTGCCCAGCGGATCGCGACAGCGCTACGCATCTGGGACGAGGCGTTGGATCCCCGCGGAACGGTGGTCGACGCGTATCTGCGTGCTCGCGGTCTCGCTATCGAGGACGGCATGGCCGGCGTCGTGCTCCGCTTGCATCCAGCACTCCGCTTCGAGAGCGGGACCGTGCCTGGAATGATGGGGCTCTATCGCGACATCCGAACTGATGAGCCGTGCGGCATTCACCGCACCTTTCTCGGTCCCGACGGCCAGAAACTCGGTCGGAAGATGCTCGGGCGCGCCAAGGGCGCCGCCATCAAGCTCGATAGCGACGACACCGTGGCACTCGGGCTGACCATCGGCGAGGGCATCGAGACGGCGCTCTCCGGTCGGATCGCGGGATTTCGCCCAGCTTGGGCACTGGGCTCAGCTGGAGCGATCGCGGACTTCCCCGTCCTGTCGGGCGTCGAGTGCCTCACGGTACTCGGAGAGACCGATGACACCGGCGCGAACGAGCGCGCTGTGCGCGTCTGTGCCCAGCGCTGGCTCAATGCTGGCGTCGAGGTTCAGGTTATTCGGCCGAGGCGACGGGGAGATCTCAACGACGTGCTTCAGGGAGGGCTTCGTTGACCAGCGCCTCCTCCGAACTGCTCGCCAAGCTCGACGTGCAGGTTCTCCGCCCGGAGGATCAGTCCTCCACGAACGCAGGGGAATCGAAGCCCACGGGTCGCAGGGGCTCGAACGAGCTCGTTACCGAGGACAATGCTGCGCGGCTCTTCGCCGAGGAGTACGGGGGCAAGCTCAGGTATTGCCATAGTCGGGGCTCTTGGTTTCGGTGGGACGGTGTTGTCTGGCGCATGGATCAGACGAGGCTCGCATTTGACTGGGCGAGATGCCTCGCGCGCGAGCTGGCGACGAACGAGCCCGACCGTGTTCGCTTCATCGTCGGGAAAACCAGCTTCGCCTCCGGCGTAGAGAAGTTTGCCCAAGCCGACAGAGCGTTTGCCCGAACTGCTGCCGATTGGGACGGCGACCCGCTATTGTTGGGCACCCCCTCGGGAACGGTCGATCTTCGGACCGGCCGCCTTCGGCCCGGGAAGCCCGACGATGGAATTACGAAGCTCACGGGATGCGGCCCCTCACCGGCACCGGCCTGCCCCCGCTGGATGCGGTTTCTGGAAGAGGCCACGGGGGGCGATCCGGATTTCATCCGCTTCCTGCAGCAGTGGTGCGGATATTGCCTCACCGGCGACACGCGCGAGCATGCCCTCGTCTTCCTGCATGGGATGGGAGGGAACGGAAAGTCTGTGTTCCTCAACGTGTTGCTGGGGATCCTCTTCGACTACGCCATCATGGCCGCAATGGACACCTTCACCGCTTCACGTTCCGAGAAGCACCCGACCGACCTTGCCATGCTCAATGGCGCCCGGGTCGTCACGGCATCGGAAACTGAAGAGGGGCGTGCTTGGGCTGAGGCTCGCATTAAGCAGATGACCGGTGGCGACACCATCACGGCACGGTTCATGCGGCAGGACTTCTTCAGCTTTCGGCCGACGTTCAAGCTGACGATCGTCGGCAACCACAAGCCGGCGCTGCGCAATGTCGATGATGCTGCTCGCCGCAGGTTCAACATCGTGCCGTTCACCCGGAAGCCGGCGAAGCCTGATCCCGAGCTGGAGGCGAAGCTGAAGGAGGAATGGCCCGGCATCTTGCGATGGATGATCGAAGGCTGCCTGGACTGGCAGATGAATGGCCTAATCCGGCCGGCGATCATCGCTGACGCCACCCAAAGCTACTTCCTGGATCAGGATGTCCTCGGCCAATGGCTCGAGGAGAAATGCGAGGTCGATCGCGACAATGGCGCGTTGTGGGACCGGACCAGCGATCTGTTCGAATCCTGGGCCCAGTTCGCCCGCGCTGCCGGCGAAGAGGCTGGCACGGTGAAGTCGTTCAATGATGCCCTTCAGCGCAAGGGCTTCGTCCCCCATCGGAAGACGGCCGGCCGCGGCTTCAGGGGAGTGCGCTGCCGCTCAGAAATTACCAGCCCGCCTGCGTGGAATGACGGATGACGCTTAATGACGGGTTTTTCTATTCCACGCTCCTATACGCGTACACGCGCGCGCAATAGGGGGCCTATGGCGTAAAACCCGACATAACCCGTCATCCGTCATTTTGCATGCGTCAGATGTGGAATGTGAGCCGGTTCGGCTGAGGTCCCCACAATGCCCGACGAAGTCACTTGGAGCGTGTAGGAGAGGCACTGAAGCCGAAGGAACAGCGGGTTGTGGAGGTGAGGTAGGTCCACCGCGCAACGCGTCCGGCAACCTTCTTTGACCCCTCGCCGACCGCCCGGCCACCGCGTCACGCGACCGCCCGTCCTCCCGGCCCGCCGGGAAGCGCGCGGGACGCAGAGCAGTGCGGGAAGGATCGGTGGGAAGGTGCGGTCGGCACTCGACGCAGAGCCGGGCTCAGCCGGCAGCCAGGCGCTTCCGGAGCCGGGCGACGCCTGCGGCGGTCCAGCCTTCAGCGCCGTTGACGCTCGGAACGCCCTCGGCTTCTAGTGCTGCGGCCACCGTGCGGAGGGACAGGGCACCGTGCGGATCGATGCGAGAAAGGATCGGCGCCAGGGACCGGGCGCGCTCGTCGGCGTTCTGCTGGCGCGCCTCGCGGGCCTTCGCCAGATCCTCCGCCCGGCCGACATAGCCGCGATCCCCGCCGAGCTTGACGCCGCGGGCCTTTGCAGCGGCCAGCGCTGCCTTTGTCCGGGCACCGATCATGCGGCGCTCCTCCTCGGCCACCATCGCCATGATTCCGACGGTGAGCCGGTTCGCGGAGGGCATGTCCGTTGCGACGAACTCCACGCCGGCCTTTTGCAGGCCCAGCAGGAAGTGGGCATCGCGAGCGAGACGATCGAGCTTCGCGACCACCAGCGTCGCCTTCTTCGCCTTGCACAGCGCCAGCGCCAGCGCCAGTTCCGGCCGATCGTCGCGCTTCCCGCTCTCGACCTCCACCACCTCGGCCAGCAGCTTCCAGCGGCCCCCGTTGAGGAAGTCGGCAACGGCCTGGCGCTGGGCTTCGAGGCCGAGCCCGGACCTGCCCTGCTTGTCGGTGGACACCCGCAGGTAGGAGACAAACCGTCCATCAGCCATCGTTCCGACCCCTGTATCGCGAACATCATCCTTCGTTGATGATGACGATACATGCATCGCGAACGCCTGCAAGTCCTTTATTTGCAACGCCTCGCGCGTGATCCTGCCCGTTTCTCCTGCGATGGCAAGCAGGCCGACCGGCACCCCTTTTCCGGCTCGGCCCTGCGCCGGCCGACGGGGCGCCCCCCACCCTGGGGCCATTGCACATGCGAACGCGCGGGAGGGGGTGGGGGGCAAAAACCGGGCCCGCCTTCGGGGCTCCTGCTTCGCCCACACAACAGGCCCGAAAACGATCCGGGGTTCAGGATTTTTCTGGCTCGGATATCGTCCCGGAAATGTCCGCGCCGCATCCGCTCAGCGGTGGTTCAGTTCGCGGCACACCTCGATGACATGGTTCATGACCGCCCTCACGCGGGCTGCGCGCCTAAGGTCGGGGTGAACCACGAGCCAGAGTTCCCGCGAGACCTCGCCCTCCATCACGCAGGTTAGATCGTCCTGCCTTGCCAGCACGTGAGGGAGAGCGGCGAGGCCGATGCCCGCGCGCACCGCCGAGATGAGGCTGGAGAGATCGTTGCTCTGAAACACGATGGGGCGACCTTGCGCCACCGTTTCGAGCCAGATCTGCTGCGGGGAGCGAGCCAGTTCCTCGTCATAGCCTAGATAGACGCGGCGCGGCTCCGGCGTCGCCTCCACATAGGCCCGTGCCCCATAGAGCCCGTAGGCGAGGCTGCCCAGGCGTCGGGCGACCAGCCCCTTCTCCTGCGGTCGCGACAGGCGAAGTGCAAGGTCCGCCTCGTTCCGAGACAGGCGCGCGGCGGCAGGTGTGCCGGAAACATCGACTTTGAGGTCGGGATGGCGAGCGAGCAGCGGCGCGAGGCGTGGCACCAGCCAGTGGCTCGCAAGCGCAGGCGGCGCGCTGATCCGGACCCGCCCGACAATCCCCGGCGCGGCGCCGGATGCGAAGCGCTGCACCCCGTGCACCGCCTGTTCCACGAGACCTGCGCGATCCAGCAACTGCTCCCCGTCCTCGGTGAGTGCGTATCCGCGCGGCAGGCGGTCGAAGAGCTTCAGGGCCAGCGCCTCTTCCAACGCAGCGATGCGCCGGGAGACGGTGGAATGGTCGGCATCGAGCTGTCGCGCGGCCTTGGACAGGCTACCGGACCGCGCCAGCTCGACAAAGAAGCGGAGGTCGTCCCAGTTCAGCATCGGCACATCTGCGCAAAAATCCCCAGGAAGTGCGCATTTATCAGGAATTTCTGCCCAGAACCATCGCGGCTAGGGTTCCAGCGACCTCACAGGGGATCCGCGATGAACACCACCTTCGCCATAGAGTTGACCGCGCCCGGCGGCATAGAGTGCTTGTGCGCCGCAAACCGCACCCTTCCCGCTCCAGGGCCCGGAGAAGTCCGCATCCGCCATACCGCGATCGGCGTGAACTTCGTCGACATTTACCAGCGCAGCGGCCTCTATCCGGTCGGCGAAATGCCAGCCGTGCTTGGGGTGGAGGGCGCAGGCGTGGTCGAGGAGATCGGCCCGGATGTGCGTGATGTGGCTGCAGGCGAGCGCGTGGCTTACGCCGGCTTGCCATTGGGGGGATATGCGCAGGCCCGCAACATTCCTGCGAGCCGGCTCATCCGCATTCCGGATGGGATCGAAGACCGTATCGCCGCAGCGGCCATGCTGCGCGGTGTCACCGCCCACATGCTATTGCGGCGCGTGTTTCTGGTGGGAGCCGACACAACCATCCTTCTCCACGCCGCTGCTGGCGGGCTGGGGCTGCTGGTGACCGCATGGGCGAAGCGGCTTGGCGCGCGCGTGATCGGCACCGCCGGTTCGCCCGCCAAGGCGGAACTGGCCCTCGCCCAGGGTGCCGACCATGTGATCCTCTACAGAGAGCAGGATTTCGTCGCCGAGGTTCGCCGTCTGACCGATGGATGCGGCGTGGACTTTGCGATTGATGGCATCGGGGGCGAGACGCTCGTTCGAACGCTGGATACCGTGCGCCCTTTCGGAATGGTGGCGAGCATCGGCCAGGCTTCCGGCTCGCTGCCGCAACTGCCTCTGACGGAGCTTGGCGCGCGCCGCTCTCTGGCCCTTAGCCGGCCGAGCGTGTTCGCATATGCAGCCGATCTCTCCGCCTACCGGCCGGCAGCGGAAGATCTGTTCAGCGAGATCACCGCCGGGCTGCCTGTGACCATTGGGACCGAATTGCCACTCGCTCGCGTCGCCGATGCCCACATCATGCTCGAGCGAGGCGAAACCACGGGATCGCTGCTTTTGGTGCCGTAGGGTTCGTCGGAATGAAGCTCCAGCTTCGGCGAGTGTCGGACCGCAGTCGTGTCCTCCGCCTCCCGGGCCAGCGTGGCGGCGGCCGGCCCAGAGCGAGACAGGCGGAGCCCCAAAAGCTCCCGGGTCGGAAATTTTTCAGGCCGGAGAAATATCCGGAACATCGATGCTGCCTTGTTCCTTCTCAGAGGCGGTTCGAGCGGAGCGCCACGCGCGGCGGTTGCTTGCGCCAACCGGAGGGGCCACTCTCGCGCCCAAAGATCGGCGTATCAGCCCATGAAGGGTGCCCGGGGGAATGGCTGCCACCCTGCGCGAGGCGAGGAGCAAGCGTCATGCTGCGACTGGGCAAAAGATACGGCCACCTCGCGGGTTCGAACGGGTGCGGCTGCTGCGATCCCGCGCTTCGGCAAGCCACGCGGCGTCTCGACGCGTTCTCGCGGCGGCACTTCCTCGCCGGGGCCATAGCCAGCGTTGCTGGCTTGGCCAGCGGCACGGCTTCGGCGCAAGCGCCGCGTCGCATCCTGTTCCGGGGCACCAAGGTATTCGACGGACGCTCGGGCACAGGCTTCGTGCCGGCCCAGGTCCTGGTGGAAGGCAATCGCATCGCGGCGGTCGACACCGCCATGAACCCGGCTCCGGACGGCGCGCAAGTGATCGATTGCGACGGCCGCATCCTCATGCCGGGCCTGATCGATGCGCACTGGCACGCGATCTACGCCGCCGTCCCGCTGAACGTCCTTTTGGCCGGCGACCCCGGCATCATCTTCGCGACCGCCACAGCGGAAGCCGGGCGGACACTGCTGCGCGGCTTCACCACCGTGCGCGATATGGGCGGACCCGTCTTTTCCTTCAGGCAGGCGATCGACAGCGGGATCATCGCCGGCCCGCGCATCTTCCCCTCGGGCGCGATGATCACGACGTCGGGCGGCCATGGTGATTTGCGCATGCCGTCGGAGATCCCCCGCGACGGCGACCGGCTCTCCCTGAGCGAGCGCATGGGCGCTGCGGCGATCGCGGATGATGCCGGCAGACTGCAGCAGCGGATCAGGGAGCAGCTGCTGCAAGGCGCCTCGCAGGTGAAGGTGGTGGGCGGCGGTGGGGTATCCTCACCTCGCAGCCCGCTCGACATTTCCACCTTCAGCGAGGACGAACTGCGTGCCGCGGTGGCGGTGGCACGCGACTGGAACACCTATGTCGCCGTGCACGCTTATGCGCCCGAGACCGTCCAACGGGCGCTACGAGCAGGCGCCACCTGCATCGAGCACGGGCACCTGATGGACGAGGCCACGGCACAGGCCATCGCCGAAAAAGGCGCTTGGCTCTCGATGCAGCCCTTCCTCACCCCGGCCGATACGGGCGCGCTGACAGGGCCGGCGGCGGAGCGCGCCGAGCGGCTCTTCGCCGGCACGCCGAAGGTCTACGACTTCATCCGGCGCTTCGGCATCAAGGCGGCCTGGGGTTCGGACCTGCTGTTCTCCGCCGAGCTCGCACCACGGCAAAGCGTGATGTTGACCCATCTCGCCAACTGGTACTCGAACGCGGAGGCACTGCGCATCGCCACGGCCGTCAACGCGGAACTTCTGGCGCTCTCCGGGCTGCGCTCGCCCTATGACGGCAGGCTGGGTGTGATCGAGGCCGGAGCGCTGGCGGACATCCTGGTGGTGAACGGCGACCCGGTCGCCGACATCCGGCTGCTGGAAGATCCGGCCCGGAACCTCGCAATCATCATGAAGGACGGACGGGTCCACAAGAACACCCTGCCGTAGTGCCGAAGGGCCGAAAGCGATCCATGTGGGCAGGGCGTGGCGTTCCATCCGCGCCCTACGGGCTGGCCGCCAACTGCGCCGGCAACGGATCGGCGGTCACCGCCGGCGCGTAATTGACCCACGCCTTGTGCGCCGCAAGCTCGTCCGTCTGCCCGGACGACAGCGCCTTGATGTAGGGGTCCGGCCGCAGGAACTTCGTCGATTGCACCTCACGGAGCGGCTTGCCTTCTTCGAGCAGCCGCTTTCGGATTGTCAGGGCCCGCGTCACATCCTCGAAGATGTAGAGGGCAATGTCCGCTGCATTGTGCTGGTGCGGATGGCCGTGGGTGAGCGCGACCCTCAACGTGTTGCAGAACACGAAGATCGCAACCTGATCCTCCTGCAGGATCGAGTCATATAGGGCAACGGTGATATCCGGTCGCTGCAGCTGGCTCCGCAGCGTGTCGATCTTCATCAACCGGTTGGGGTCCGTGTCCGCGGTGTCGCGCATCTCCATCCAGGTCGAATAGAGGTTGCGAATGGTCGCGAGGTAGCCGGTGATGCGGTGAACGGCTGCGTCTCGGCTGCTGGCAGCGTGACCGTAAAGCACGCCGACGTAAGCGAGCGCGCCGGCCGTGACAGTCGCCAGGGCTCCCAGCACGGCGCCGGTGAAGCCGAGCCAGTTGGATAGCTGGTTCTCGTTGATGGCCCGGACCAGCGGATCCCAGAATGTGGCTGCCAGGGCGAACCCAAGCACGACGCCGATCACGACGCCGAGGCCGCAGATCATTGCCGCTCCCAACCCATCCTTCATCCCTTGCTCCCTTATCGACCGCGCCGCCCCCAGCAAGAAGTACCGCAATCGTGGTGCTCTCGCACCTACCACCGGGATGCAGCCCGCTCTTGGCATCTCCCCCTCTAGGGCTGCAATCGGCTGCCCGGTGCCCCCCATGTCCGAGCTAGCCCTGAGAGATAGCTGCACGCATGACCCGGTGCGTTGTCGCGATTTGCGGCGGCCCTAGCCTCTCCTGAACACCTGCTGGCAGCGGGTGAGCGCGGCCACCGATCTCGAATTCTCTCGGCTCCGGCGGTCGCTCTGCGACCCCCTTCGTTCGCGCTCTGGGCCTGCCAGGCCGGAGCCGGGAGAACTCCATGCCGAGCGGCGTATCCACCCACCACATGCAGGCGTCGGAGGAGCGGACCGTCGCGAACATCGCGCCCTTCCCGTCGCACCTCGTTCGCCCGAGCAATCTGCCGCGCTTTGCTGATGCCCAGGTGGCGCCGCAGCGCGAGGAGACGCTGGTTGAAGAGCTCAATCGCGTCCTCGCCAACATCGGTCGCCTCAGCACGCCGCAGGAGGGCATCTGATGGGCGACCCCATTTCTGCAACTGTCATGCTGGGCACGATGGCGCTGCAAGGCGCGTCGACCATGACAAAAGCCTACGGTGAATCCCAGGCGCAATCCTATCAGGCGGCGGTTGCCGAGCGCGACGCCATGGTGGCGAAGACGCAGGCGGCGCAGACCGACACTGCCCTGCGCGAGGAGCTGAACCGCACCCTCGCGCGCATCGGCACCATTCGCGCCTCCGCCAATGTAGGCCTCGACAGTCCCACGACGCAGGCGATCATGGACGAGCAGCGACGGGTGTCCGATCGCGAGCGGCGCATTCGCGTCGAGAGCCTCGACATGCAGGCGACAGCGAAGCGCGATGAGGCCGCGTTCCGGCGGTCGGCCGCCAATATGGCGCTGGTGGGGGGCGGGCTAGATGCCGTGACCGGTATGGCGAAGTTCGGCTTCGGCAGCATGAAGTCGCCCGGCTCGACCAGTTCCTGAGGAGGCGGCAATGGTTGATCTTCCTGAAGTTCCCCACCGCCTGGCGCTGACCGAGGCGCCTCGCTCCGGCATCACGGCCGCCGACATTGCCGCGCCTTATGCCATGTTCGCGCGGGCCATGGACAACGCCGCCGAGGTGGTGAAGCCCATCGCCATTGAGCAGGCGGAAGCCCGCGGCGCCGAGGCCGTCACCATCGGCCCCGACGGCACCCCCGAAATCACCGAGATGGCGACGCTCGGCGTGCTGGGGCAGGCCTATCAGCGTGGTGCCCGCGCACATTACTTTGCCCAGCTGCAGACGAACGCGGCTGAAAAGATGCTGGAGCTTCGGCAGCAGTTTGAGGCGGACCCGAAGCGGTTCGACGATATGGCGAAGCTCTATAACAAGGAGCTGGTGAACCGGGCCGAACCGGCCCTGCGGCCGGCGGTGTCCGCCGCCCTCGATAAGCTGCGGCTCGGCCACTATCTCGACTTGTCGGAGCGGGATTTCGCTGTCGCGCAGGCCAATGCCAAGACGGCACTGGAGACCCAGTACAACACAGTGGCCGACAATATCGTCGCCCTCGCCCGCAAGGGCGGCGTGAACAGCGGCGAATACCTGGCCCAGGTGCAGAATGCGCGGTCCATCCTCGGCGAACTCGGCAAGAACCCGCGTTGGGGCTACAATCCGGCCGTCGTCGACGATCGCCTGCGCCGCCTGGAGGACCGCGGCCGCGCGGCTGCCGTCCTGTCGAGCGTCGACGCCACCTATGATCGCGTCGGCCCTCACGAGGCCCTGAAGCAGGCCGAGATCGCCATCTTCGACCCCGGCCTGCAAATGGATGAAGCGGAGCGCCAGTCGCGCTTCAACATGGTCAAGGCGCACGTCTCGGCGCGCAAGGCCGAGGCGACCGAAGACATCCGCGAGATACGCGCCCTGGCCGAACCCACCATCACGGCGCTCCGGGATGGTGTGGATCTGGAGGCGGACGGCGACCTGCTCCGCCAGAAGATGCTCAGCCTCGGTGACACGATCGGCGCGGCGCGGGTCACCTATGCGATGGAATATGGCCGCGGAAAGCGCGGCCAGTTTGCGCTTCCGACGGCGGATTGGTCACGGAGCTCGGCGGTGCCGGGCGCGACCTCGCCCATCGGCCAGAAGGTGGCCGCCGCTGCCCAGGCAGCGGGGCTGCCGCTCAACATCGTCATGCCCATCATTGCGCAGGAAAGTGGGTTCGATCCCGCGCGCCGGCCGATCGGGAAGGACGGAAAGGCCCTCTCGTCGGCGTTCGGCATCTTCCAGCTGCTGAAGGCCGAGCGTGATTCCGCCGGCATCGGCGACACGACCGATCCGGACGCGCAGATCCCTGCCGGCATTCGCAAGATGCAGTCCGTCTATGCCACCGCGAAGGCAGCTGTCGGGCGCGAACCCACACCCGGCGAGTTCTACGCGGTGTACTATCAGGGCGAAGGCGCCGGGCCGAAGATCCTCCAGAACCCGGAGGGCGATTTCCGCGCGACCGTCGGCCAGAGGGTGATCGACGCGAACCCCTGGCTTGCCGGGCTCAAGACCAACGGCGATTTCATCCGGTGGACCAGCCAGAAGATGGCGGAGCGCGGAGCCGGAGCGGTTGACCCGCTCCCCTCGCGCCCGCCGGCTGGCCTTCTGGAGACGGGAAACATCGATCTGGGCAGTCGCCCGGTGGTGAAGAACGCCGACGGCTCCATCAGCACCGTTCGGTCGATCTCGATTGGCGAGGACGGGCGCGAGGTGCTGATCCCGACCGTCTCACCGGATGGCAAGGTGCTGTCCAATGAGGAGGCGATCGCGCTCTATCGCCAGTCCGGCAAACACCTCGGCAAGTTCGACACGCCTGAGAACGCGACGGCCTATGCGCAGTCGCTGCATCAGCAGCAGGCGCAGCAGTATGGAAGCGGCGTCGCGGGCCTCCCGCCGTCTCAGATCGCGGGCCTGCGCCAATGGGCCGGCACCACGTTCGACGGCATGATGGCCGACGCGAAGAAGTCCATCGGCAAGTGGCACGTCACCGAGGATGATGTCGGGTTTCTCTCCGGTCGAGTGTTCCCGTTCCTCGATGAGAAGCGGAAGCGGCAGGCCGTCGAATTTCTCGGCGATGCGGAACGGGCGGGGGCCTTGCTCGACCTCTCGCCCGATGCGCGGCAGGTTCTCCGCAACAGCCTCGAGGAGGCGGCGGCCGGCGGCAACCACGCGGCCCGCGCCGCTCTGCTCGATGACGAAGAGCGGTTCGCCACCCTCCAGCGCATGGAGCAGGAGACGCCGCTCCTGCGCGGCGTGCGCGCCGGCTGGATCAAGCCCCCGCCGCCGGTGCCGTGGCAGGGTTCCGATGATCAGGTGCAGGCCGCGCTCCAGGCGCACGCCAAGGCCGCCATGGTGGTCACGAACCAGTTGAAGAGGCCGGTCCCCGCTTTCGAGGGGGAGGATCTGCGATCCCTCACCAGCGCCCTCGATGCCGCTGACACCAGCGGGAAGGTGCGTATCCTCGGCGCCCTGGCCACACTGCCGCCCGGCGTGCGGGAAGCCACGTTCGGGAAACTGCACGAGACTGGGCCGAAGGGGGCGGTGCTGGCCTTTGCCGGAGGTCTGGCGAAGGATGCACCGGATATTGCTGCCGGCATCGTGCGCGGGCGCGAAGCGCTCTCGGTCGAGCCAAGGTTCGTCCCCGAGAAGGGCACCGACGCCGAAGACTTCGTGAAAGCGCTCGACGCCGCACTGCCCGTGGGGGCGTTTTCTGCGCGCGCCGGGGTCAGCGAGAATGGCCCCTATGCGACGATGCGGACCGCGATCAAGGCGCGGTATGCCGACCTGTCGGCGGCCGCCGGCGACACGTCCGGCGTGCTGAAGCGCGAACGGCTCGACCGGGCGACGGAAGAGGTGACGGGTGGCACGGTCCGCCACAACGGCAGCACCATCATCGCCCCGCGCCGCGGGATGGGCCAGTCGACGTTCGACGGCATCTTGCTTGGCCTCGCGGATACGGACTTTGCGGGCGTTCGCACGAGTTCCGGCAAGCCCATCACGGCTCAATATGTCCGGGACAGCGCCGGCCTCGAATCCTTCGGCGCCGGGCGCTACCTGGTGCGGCTCAACCGCAATGCCGAGAGCCCCCAATATGCCGTCCAGGAGGACGGCACGCCCTTCATCCTGCGCCTGGACAACAGGGTGCCTGCCCCGCCCCGCACCTGGGGTGTGCCGGCGGCAGCACCGGCCCTCCCGTGGGCCCAATCGAACTTCGGTCAGCAAGATGGCGGTTGGCCTGGAGAGGCACGATGAGCCTCGACATTTTCACCCGCTACCAGAGCGAAGCGCTCGACTTCGCGCGTCAGCACCCGGCCGAGGATCTGCCGCTGGAGTTCGGCGAGGCCTTCGACGCCTCCTGGCGGGAAGGCCTCCTCTTCGGCCAGTCGGTCTCCTCCAGCACCTCGCGCATGGAGGGCGTCCAGGATTATCTCGACGGCATCCGCGAGAAGACCGGCACGGTGCTCACCAACCCGGCGCTAGGCGGCGGCGATGCGGCGCTCGCCGAGCTGAACGGCCAGCTGACGGCGCTCGCGCCGCGCTTCCCCCATCTCAATCTGAAGCCGCTGACCGTGGACGATCTCGACCGCCTGGGCGAGGAGAAGGCCCGCCGGGCGCGGCAGGTGTACCAGCGGGCCGTCTCCCGCGAGCAGACATGGGGTGGAGCCGCCGGGCTGGCGCTCGGCTCCCTCGCGTCCGGTGCGACCGACCCCGTCAACATTGTGACCGTGCCGCTGGCGGCGCCGGCCTCTCTTGGCATCCTCGGGACCGCGCTCGCCACCGCGGGCATCACCGCCGGCACCCAGATCGGCATTGAGGCGCTCGCCGCTCCCTTCAAGGAACGCGTCGAGCCCGGCTACGGCGCGAGCGGCGAGGCGGCCCAGAACGTCTTGATGGCGGGCGTCGCTGGTGGCGTGCTCGGGGGCGGCGTGAAGGGGCTTTCGGCGCTCTGGACGCGGTATCGCACCGGCGCCTGGCCGCGCTCCGTTCGCGACGCCGGCAACGTGGTGGCGAGCGAAGGTCAGATCGCCGACACCAACCTCGTGCCCACGGTCGAAGGCGAGATCGCACACCGCACGGCGCTCCAGAAGGCCATCGACGACCTCGTCTCCGGCCGGCCGGTAGATGTCTCCGAGAACGTCACGCCCGACCTGCTGCGCGCCTATGGCGAGCGCCTCGCCCCCGTGCTGGAGGCGCGATCGAAGGCCGTCGCCGCGGAAGAGACCGCCTTCGCCCTGGAGCGTGAAGCCGCTCGCCTGCCCGCCTCCATGGAGCGGCTCTCCGAGCTTCAGCTCGCGGAAATCCGGGGCTCGGCCCGGTCGCTTGATCAGGAAGCCGCCGCGGCCTTCGCGTCCCTGCGCGCGGAAGCCGACAGCTTGGCTTCGCGTCGCGCAGCAATCGAGGCGCGGGCTCCCGATCGCGATGCCCTGCGCACGGAGGTGGAAGGCCTCCGCGCGGACCTTGCGGCGGCCGAGCAGCGCCTCGCCGGTGCGCGCACCCCGACGGATCCAGACACGGCGGCCCGGCTGTCGGCCATCGAGCAGGATCTTGCCGGCGAAGGCCTGCCTGCCACTCGCCGTGCGGAGCTCGAAGCCGAGCGCACCAGCATCACCGAGACGCTGGCCGCCACGGCACCGGGAGACGCCCGGGCCATCGCGAGCCTCGCCGCCGAGGCGAAAGGCCTGCGCTCCGCCCTCGCGAGGAAGGAGAAGGCGCTCGCCCGGGCGGAGGAGACCGACGCGCGAGCCCGCGCCAAGCTCGACAAGGCGGACGCGGACCTTCCGCGCCGGATCACGGCGGGAGAGCAGCGCGCCGCCGGTCGGCGGGAAGCCATCACCACCGAGATGCGCCGCACCGTCGCCCGGCTCGCTCAGGACGGATATGGCGTTCGCCTCTCTCAAGACGAGGCCGCCCAGATCGCCAGCCGCATTCTCGATGCTGGCGATGGTGAAGCCGATCAGGTGCTGCGCTCGGTCACCGAAGACCTGGTCGACCGCGCCCTGGCCCGGCGCCGCGCCGAACCGCTATCTACGCCCGCCGCCGGCCGGGCCGATCCTGTCGGCGAGCAGCGGGCGCGTGCCGGGCATTGGACCGAGCAGACGCGCAAGCGCATCCAGGGGCTCGCCCGCGAGGTCGGATATGACATGCCGCGCGACGAAGCCGCGACGGTCGCCGCCGCTGTGGCGCGCGCAGGCAACGAGGATGAAGCTCTCGCCATTCTGGACGAGGTGATGCTGCGGCCGCGCACCATCGCGGAGGCATTGCCCGGCTCTGCGGCAGCCCGCGAGCCGCTTCGACCGGCCTCCACGCCGTCCGCGGAGCGCCCGGAGCAGGTGGCCGCGTTGGCCGACGAGCTGACGGCGGAGAAGATCGTCGCCGCCCGCTCCGCTGACGAGACCGAGGCGGCGGTGCTGCACGACCTCGACAAGCTGCGCGCCACCCGAGACCTCCAGATCCCCGTCGGCGAGCGTCTCGATGAGGCCGGCCAGCGCGTCGCCGATATGCGGTCTGTCGACGATCTCCTGGACGAAGCCGATGCCCGCATCGCTGCGGCTGCGGAAATCCGCGCTTGCGCCATGCCCATTCCGGAGGTGCTGCCGTGAGCGTCGTGGACTGCATCGACAAGCTGGTGAAGACGGGGCAGATCACGCGGCAGATCGCCGACGAGGCGCTCGGCCTCTACGAGCGCTCCCGCGGCGAGTTCTCCCGCAGCATGGGGCCTGCCAGCGCCGAGGCCGCCGCCGGCCTTGCCGCGGCGCGCGCGCTGGAATCCTCGGCCAAGCGTCTGAAGAACGACACAGCGAAGCAGGCCATCGCCTGGGCGAAGGCGGAAGAGCGCGTCCTCAGCCATCCCAAGGGCCGCGTCGCCGGCGTCATGTCCATGCTCACCCGGGACATCTGGGAAGCCGGCGGCGAGAACGTCGCGACCAAGGGCGAGGTCATCTGGGCTCAGCTCGCGCGTAAGGTCGACCAAGCGCTGGAGGCCTATTCTCCCGGCCTGCTCGGCCAGTCCCGGCAACAGATCGCCGGCGTGCGCAATCTTGTGCGGGAGGTGTTCGGGGTCGAGACGGGGGATGCTACGGCGAAGGCCGCCGCAGCAGGCTGGAAGGCCGCCGAGAAGGAGGCCGTAGACCGGGTCACCGCGGCCGGGCGGAACCTCCCCGCCAGCGAGGATTGGCGGGTGCCCCAGTTCTGGGACACGCTGCGCGTCCGCACCTTCACGCGAGAGGAGTTCAAGGCCGACTTCGCTGCCGAAGTGGACCGCGGCGCCGTGACCCTGTGGGATCGCGACACCGGCGCGCCGGCGAAGATGGACCGACGGGACTTCGTTCTGGATCGCGCCTATCGGGACATCACAGTCGGCGACAGCTCCGCAACCGCATTCTCGCCCGAACAGCGCACATTCCAGTTCAGCGGCGGCGCCGATGGCGCGGAGGCCTGGCTGCGCCTCTCCGAGAAGTACGGCGCCGGCGAGAACGCCTTCGGCCTGCTGATGGGCCACCTGCACAAGATGGCCAATGAGATCGCCCTCGCCGAAGTGGTCGGGCCGAACCATGGGGCCATCGTTCGGGCGGCGCTGACCATGGCCAAGGAGGAAGAGGCCGGCCTGTCGCGGCTGCAGCGTCTCAACCCGCTGCGGATGCTGGAGAGCCGCTCCATCGCCGAGCGCACCTATGACGTGCTGACCGGCCGCGCCAATGCCGTCGACGGGCCACTGATGGCCGGCTTCTTCGGCGGGCTGCGCTCCTTGAACGTTTCCTCGAAGCTCGGCGGCGCCATCGTCTCGGCCATCCCGGGCGACAGTGTCACCACCGCGCTCGCCGCGAGCTACAACGGGATGGACCCTGGTCGCATTCTGTCCGGGGTCATCCGGGAGATAGGCCGCGGCGGTGAGGAGAGCCGGGCCCTCGCGGCGCGCCTGCAACTCACCGCGCATGCTGCAATGGACAGCGCCCATGGCTTCGTCCGCTTCGCCGGGGAGGCATCCGGCCCGCAGATCCTGCGCGCCATGGCCAACACCGTGATCCGGGCACAGGGGCTGGCGGCGTGGACCGACATGATGAAGCGCGTCTTCACCATGGAATTCATGGGCAATCTGGCGGATCACGCTGGGCACTCGCTGGATGCCCTGCGCGGGGTGAACGAGCCGCTCGCCAACTTCCTCGACCGTCACCAGATCAGCGCGAAGGACTGGGACAGCATCCGCTCCGGCGCGCCGCTGGAGGTGGAGGGTGCGCGCTTCCTCGACAGCGAGGGCATCGCGGACCGGTCGCTGCGCGAGAAGCTGCTGGGCGCGATTATCGAGGAGCGGGCGTTCGCGATCCTCGAACCCGATGCCCGCATCCGCGCCGTCATGACTGGCGGCACCACGGCCGGCACGTTCTGGGGCGAGATGGTCCGCAGCGCCACGCTGTTCAAGTCGTTCAGCATGACGATGGTCGCCACGCACATGATGCGCCTCGCGACGCAGGGGCCGATCGAGAAGCGCATCTGGAATGGCACCGCCTTCGTGCTGTTCAACCTGCTCGCCGGCGCTGCGGCGATCCAGGCCCGCGCGGTGATCTACGGCAAGACGCCGGAGGCCATGGACAATCCCGGCTTCTGGGTGCGCTCCGGCCTGCAATCCGGCTCGCTCGGCGTCTATGGCGACCTGATCAATGCCTCGACCTCGCGCACCGGCCGATCGCCCGTCTCGGACCTCGCCGGCCCGGCCATCGGTGCGGCCGAGGATGTCGCCCGCCTGTCTTCGCAGCAGCTGCGGCGCCTCATGGAAGGCGACGACACGACGTTCGGCGCCGAGCTCGTGCGCACCGCGCGGCGCTATGACCCAAGCCTCTGGTACACGCGCCTCGCCGTGGATCGCCTCCTGTTCGACCAGCTCCAGACGCTCGTCGATCCTGATTATCGCGCCTCGTTCCGCCGCGCCGAAAAGGCGGCGCAGCGCGATTTCGGGCAGTCCTATTGGTGGGCGCCCGGCGATGCGATGCCGCGAGGCGTGCGATGACCCGAATGAACTGGGGCGCGCCCTGCAAGCGCTGGGATCCCGAGACCAGCTTCGCACGGCCCCTGCCGGCGATCGATCGGAAACCTCGCGCGCCCCGGCCCTCATCCCCGCCGGCGGCAGCGCCGATCGACGCGGCTGGCATCTCGCTCTCCTATCTGGCCGGCTTCGGCTTCAACCGGCTCTCAGCCTGGTGCCCAAGGTGCCGCGTCGTTGCGCACGTCGCGTTCGCTGACCTTGCCGCCGAGCACCTTGATCGCGCGCTGGAGGATTTGGGCAGCGTCCTGTCGTGCCCGGACTGCGCCACGCCGCGCGCCGTGTCCGCCATGACGGAGAAGGCGGTGCGAAAGGGATGATCCTAGAGCCGCTCGCCATCTGCCGCGACTACCGCCAGCTCATGGATGTGCTGAAAGCGCGACGGCTGGCGCTCGGTTTCACGCAGTTGGAAGTGGACGAGCGTTCCGGATTGCAAGACGGGTACACGGGCAAACTGGAGGCATGGGACCGCGATAGCGGCCGTCGGCTCGGCCCAGTCTCCATGGCGCTCCTCCTTCAAGCCCTCGGTCTGGAACTCGCCGTGCTGGAGGCGCGCCGGCCCGCGCCGACGCCCATTCCCGATCCCGATCAGCTCGTTCTTCCACTGTCCGGCGGAGAAATGCGCCGATGGACGGATCAGGATTTCCAGCGCCTGCCCGGCCGCAACCGGAGGCGAGAAGCCAAAGCGGCGGCCGAGGCAGCCTCGGCCGCCGCTCTCCTCGAAATCAAGGAGGCCGCGGAGTGATCGACGCTGAGAACGGCATGCGCAATCGCATCCGGGCCGAAGTCCGCCGGCGCTGGAAGCCGCTTTCGCGCCGCGCGCTCGGCTGCCGGAAGGGCGGGAGGGACCGGCGGGGCGCCTGGCTCCTCGCCAGCGACATGAGCGCCATCATCATGCGGGTGATCGCGCGCGAACTGGCGGCCGGCCGCGACGTGCATATTCCCGGCTTCGGCACGTTCTATTCCCGCTTCGGCGGAACGACGATCGGCCTTCAGGGCAATGTGCCCGGCCACAGGCCTTTGCCGCCGCGGCGGATGGCGCAGGTGCGCTTCTCCGACACCCTGCTGCGGCAGGTGCCCGGCGACGGGACGCGATACAGCCTGCGCTTCCGGGCGTCGCCGCTGCTCAAGGCTGCCATCCAGCCGGGTGGGCCGTCGCTGAAGCGCAAGCGGCGGAGGAAGGTCCTGCCTGTGCCCGTCATGCGACCCGCGCCGGCGCCGCGCCCGCCGGCACCCCTGGCCGAAATCCGGCTGCGCTGAGGAGAACACGATGACCGACGAGACCGACGACGACCTTCTCCCCGAGCTGACCACGCCGGACCCGATGACGCCCAAACGCCGGGCCCTGATCGACGGCATGGTGTGGCGGGGTCTCAAGCTCGCCGAGGCCGCCATCGAGGCCGGGATGACCGAGCGCAATGCCCACATGTGCGCCCAGGATCCCAAGTTCCGTGCGGCACTCAACGCGGAAATGGCGGCGTTCAAGGTGTCGCAGCGCCCGCGCAATGTGCATCGCCTCGCCGAGTTGCGGGATCAGAACGAAGCTAAGGGTGCCGCGGTCCAGGCGATCCGGGCGCTCGAAGAATTGGCGCAGCAGGCGGACGCCGCACCTCCTTCCGATGTGCGGCCCGGCATCGTCGTGATCATCCAGCGTGGTCATCTCCAGCCGGAGCCGTTGGGCAGCGGGGCGCAGATCATGTTCTCCGATAGCGGGGATGAAGAAGAATAAGACGGGCCTGCCAGCAAAGAGCCATCACCGTCGTCGGTAAGGTTAACGGTAGTGCGTTGTTGACTGACTCACGCCAAGGTTGATTTCTTAAGGAATTGTTAAATTGGACGACCTCGGGGGCAGAAATGGGTGCCGGCGCTCGTGCACAGATGTCGCCGCTTGCCTTCGTCAAGAAGTGGAAGTCAGCCTCGCTTAATGAGCGACAAACTGCGCAGGAGCACTTCATCGATCTTTGCGCCTTGGTCGGCCACCCGACGCCTACCGAAGACGACCCGACTGGCGAATTCTTTGCCTTCGAGAAGGGCGCCAGCAAAGTCGGCGGCGGGCGGGGCTTTGCCGATGTTTGGAAGCGCGATCACTTCGCCTGGGAGTATAAACAGAAAAATGGGGATTTGGACGGCGCACTTCTCCAATTGATGCGCTACGCCCCGGCCTTGGAAAACCCGCCACTTCACGTTGTCTGTGATATCGAGCGGTTCCGCATCCACACAGCATGGACGAACACAGTCCCCACTACCTACGAGATTGCTCTAGACGACATCACGGATCCGCATAACCGTGAGATTCTACACAACGTCTTTTTCAATCCCGAAAAGCTTAAACCCACGCGCACGCGGGCCGGACTGACGAAGGATGCGGCCGACAAGTTCTCCACGATCGCTTGGCGTCTGCAAGGGCGGGGCTCGCCGGAAGAGATCGCGCACTTCGTCAACCAGCTGGTGTTCTGCTTCTTCGCGCAGAGCGTTGGCCTTCTCCGCGGCGCGATTTTCACCAAGCTGTTACGGCGGGTGTCCCAAAATCCCGGTAAAGCGTGTGACTACCTCAATGGCCTGTTCGAAGCCATGGAGAAGGGCGGCGAGTTCGCACTCACCGACATCATGCACTTCAACGGAGGCCTGTTCGACGGACGTAGGGCGCTCCCGCTTGACGAAGGCGACATCGGCCTTTTGATCGCCGCCGACAGCCTCGACTGGAGCCTGATCGACCCGACCATCTTCGGTACACTGTTCGAGCGGTTCCTTGATCCCAAAAAGCGGGCTCAGATCGGCGCCCACTACACCGATGCCGACAAGATCAGCCGGATCGTAGATCCTGTGATCCTGCGGCCGCTTCGAGCCGAGTGGGAGAAGGCGAGAACGGAGATTTCGGCACTCCTCGAAGGGACGCGCACGCCGCCGATGCGGAAGAAGCTCCGGCGCCGGATGACCCGGGATGAAGCCGCGGAGGAGGTGCGGTCACGCTTCATCGAGAGGCTGTGCGAACTGCGCATTCTCGATCCGGCCTGTGGCTCCGGGAACTTCCTCTATCTCGCCTTGCAGGGGGTGAAGGACATCGAGAACCGCGCAAACCTTGATTGCGAGATGCTCGGCCTGAAGTCGCGTCTGCCGGCCGTCGGCCCAGAGATCCTGCTGGGCATCGAGATCAATGCCCTCGCCGCCGAGCTCGCGCGCACGACGATCTGGATTGGTGACATCCAGTGGCGCCTGCGAAACGGGATCCGCACGCACCACGTTCCCGTTCTTCGGAAGCTGAAGGCGATTGAGCAAGCTGATGCCCTCGTCGAACGCGTGCCGGTTCCCGAAGGAGAGGGGCAGATGGATCTGCTGGCTCGCCCCGAGGCCGGCGGCGCTTTTCGGTCCACCAAGTGGCCCGCCGCGGATTTCATCGTCGGAAATCCGCCGTTCCTCGGCGGCAAGCTGCTGCGGCAGGGGCTCGGGGACAATGCCGTGGAACGGCTCTTCACGCTCTACGATGGTCGGGTGCCGAGGGAATCCGACCTCGTCTGCTATTGGTTCGAACAAGCGCTGGCGATGGTTCGGAACGGCCACACGCAGGGGGTCGGCCTCGTAGCGACAAATTCCATCCGTGGCGGCACCAACCGTAAGGTGCTGGATCAGATAGCAGCCGACAGCCGTATATTCGAGGCTTGGAGCGACGAGCCCTGGGTCGTCGATGGTGCCGCGGTACGGGTGTCCTTGGTATGCTTCGGCAGTGGCGAAAACGTGTGCCATCTTGATGGCGAGCCTGTTGCGCGGATCAATGCCGACCTCACAGCCGGCGCAGTGGACCTCACAAAGGCGCGCCGCCTCAGAGAAAACCTTGGCGTCGCATTCATGGGGGACACGAAGGGCGGCGCCTTTGACATCCCAGGAGAACTCGCGCGAGCTTGGCTTCAGATGCCATTGAACCCCAACGGTCGATCAAACTCCGACGTGCTGCGGCCCTGGCGCAACGGCATGGATACCACTCGCCGGTCCCGTGATATGTGGATCATCGATTTCGGCTGGGAAATGTCGGAGCAGGAAGCATCACTATACGAGGCGCCGTTCCAATATGTGAAGGAGCATGTGCTCCCCGAGCGGGCCAAAAACCGACGTGATACCTACCGTGAGCGCTGGTGGCGGCATGTTGAACCAAGGCCGGGAATGTGGCGCGCGCTTCATGGGCGTCATCGAATTATCGTTACCCCCGAGGTCTCGCGCCATAGGGTCTTTGCATGGCAATCTACTCAAATCGTCCCGGACCACAAACTTCAAATCATTGCTCGGGACGACGATTTTATATTTGGATTGTTAAATTCAAAATATCATCTTCGGTGGTCGTTAGGCGTGGGGTCATGGCACGGCACGGGAAATGATCCTCGTTATACCATAAGCTCTTGCTTCGAATCGTTCCCATTTCCTGATGGGCTGACGCCGGACCTCCCAGTCGCCCGTCTGCAGCGTGATCCACGCGCCGGTTTCATCGCTCAAGCCGCCAAACGCCTGGATGAGCTTCGCAACGCCTGGCTTAACCCAGCCGATCTGACCAGTATCGAGCCGGAGGTGGTGCCCGGCTTTCCCGATCGCATGCTCCCGAAGGACACTGCCGCGGCAGCGATCTTGCGCGTCCGCACCCTGACCAACCTCTACAACCGGCCTCCGCAATGGCTGATCAACGCCCACCGCGAACTCGATGATGCTGTTGCGGCAGCCTATGGCTGGCCAGACGACATCTCAGACGACGAAGCCCTGGCGCGGCTGCTGGAGCTCAACCTAGCGCGGGCTTCTGCCGAGGAGGCGCGACCGTCGGCTCGATCGACCAAGCGCCAGCCGAAGTCTGATGGCGAGCATCGCCAGACGCACATGAAATTGCCGATCACTGGCAAGCCGCAGAGCAAGGGAAATGTCTCGCTTCCTGAACTGCCACAGCAATCGGAGTTGGAGAGAGCCCCTCCACGACACCGCCGTGGCCGGCGCCGAGCCAGCTGATGGTTGCCGAACACGACGACGATCTGTTCAGCGCGGGGTGACCGCGAGACGCGAGCGCTATTTCTTCGCCACCGGCTTCCGAGGTGGCTCCAGCGGTTCACGCGGTCGTTCCATGCCCCCCACCTTCGAGGGGATGAAGTGGTTATGGAGGCTGGCTCGACGGTCGAACCAAGCTTTGACCGCGGGCCAGTACCGGGCGCCGAACACGAGATCCTTTATCGGGAGCCCATGCCGCTCCAGAATCACGGAGATCGCCTTCCATTCGTCCGTGTGCCCCGGCCCCAGGATGGCACGGGAGATGTCAACATCATCGGCAAACATCGGAAGGTCATCGAAGCGCCGGCTGGTTGCCATAGCCCGTCCTCGGCGCCGTTTGCCGAATGCCGCCGCGATGGCGCTGGCGCCAACGGCGGCTCAGCTCATACCCTGAGCGGATCACAGACAAGGCCGTACTCGTCGCCATCGATCACCTCGCCGTCATCGCGATCGGAGCGCCTTGCGAGAGCCGCCTGGCGGCGAGGGCGTTTGCGCGGGAGGCCGGCACTATCCCTCGCCTTCTTTTGTACGCGGTTGGCAATCGCATGCCGTCACCCCCCGAGCGTTGATATTGTGGCAGCGCGGGCATTCCCAGTTGGGCCGGTAGGGCGGGGGCGTAGTATCCGGGACGGGCAGGCTCATGATGAGCGGGTCGCAATGTTCGCAGCCTGGGGACGGACAAGGGAATCGGGTGCAGGCATGCGGTATCATGGCGCCTCCTCTCGCTTTGGTGCCACGGCGGGGACAATAAGCCTGACCACATCATCCTTGGGCCACGCCGTTTGTTTTGGCGAGTACTTCTTCGTCGGCTTTCAACGACTCTTCAGTCACTTCACGCTGTGCAGGTATCTGCATGCTGTAGCTGAAATCGAATACCCAAGACTAGACGTCAGCATAGTCGCGAAAGAGTTCGTCTGCGGCTCCATCGATCACCGGCCCATGCGTCGATTCTGTCCGCTGCCCGAACCTGTGCTCAGCCACCCGCGCCATCCCGGCGAGGATCGCGTCACCTCCGCGGAGATCGCCGCTCCGGAAGCCGGCGGCCCTGGCGCGCTTCCCGAACTCGGAATCCGGATGATCGATGAGGACTTCCGCGGCGGCCGTGACCATCGACGACCGGGGCTCCGTCCGTCGCCGCTGCGCTCCCGGCGCCGGATCATAGGCCCCCTCCATCATCTTCGCGAAGCTCTCGGGCTTCAGCAGGAAATCCAGGCTCGCCCGCCATCCGCGGTCGTTGTCGCCGCGGAGGAACGGCGATGACCGAACCCGGTCCATGGCGATCCGCCAGCCGGCAATCCCTCCGCAGTCCTGCAAACGAGCCTTCAGGGCCAGCCGGCGTTTACGGCTCAGTCCCTGCGCTTCGGGTAGGCCGACCTCAGCCGCCATCCGGTTGAATACCGTCAGCGCCTCGGCAAGTTCGTCCTGTCGATCCGTCGCGTCGCAATCCGTCGCCGAGGGGGAGGAGGTTCCGTTAGGAACCGACGGGGTGAAATTGGGAGAGGGTTGGGTTTTTTCTTTAGAGGGGGTGCAGGGGGAGACCTTTCTTTTTTCCTCGGGAGAGGGGTCGCATTCGTCGCGCGATGTCGCGGAAGTCGCGCGACAATCGGCGACTTCGTGCGACACCTGCGACTTTTCCCGGTCGTCCGCCCGACCGTTCTCCGCCCTGGCAGCTTCCCTCTTCCGACGCAGGCGCTCGCGGTCGGCTTCGCGCTTCCGCTCGACCGCGTCGCTCGAACGAGCGATCGGCGGAGAGATCGCCATCTCGGCCTCGATCCGGGCGACGGCAGCGACCAGTTCGTCGCCGGTGAGACCGGCGGCCATCAGCTCGCGCAGGGCAGCGGCGATCACGCTCATGCGCCGCTCTCCGGTCCGCGCGTGATGCCGATCGCCGGCACGAACACACCCACGATGCGACCCACCAGCCGGCTTGCGGCGCCCTCGGTCGAGAACAAGCCCTCCGACAGCGGGAAAGCCACGGCCCCGTGCGCAAGCCAGAATGATCCGCCATCTGGCTCGTGGTGATGCGCGATCCATCCCTCTTCCCTCCCTTCGCGCCGCGAGCGCTTCCGACGCATCTCGCACAGGCGGTAGCGCTGGCCGCTCTCCGCGCGGGGATCCCGGTAGGAGATCAGGAACAGCTCGCCATGGGCCGGCTGGTGGTCGGCGAAGTCCACCACGGCGAATTCGCCGCGGCGCAGGTGCGGATGAAAGGCTTCGTCCAGGACTGGAAAGGTCAGGTGTCCGGCGGGGATCGCGGCGACCACCGGTAGCGCCCGGAGATCAGGCTGGTGCTCGAAGGTGGAAGCGACCGACGGCACCGTCTTTGCGGGAGGGACGCGCCTAGCCATGGGCGCCTCCAGTGGCCACGACAAAGGCCCGCATCGTGCCGAAGATGGCCGCCATGTCGTCGTCGCGCGGAGCGATACCGTCGAAGCCGGCCGGCCCGCTGATGTGGTCCAGCCAAGCCAGCATGCCGGCGGACGTGAGGGGCACGGTGTGCAGCACCTGCTCCAGAGCCTCGACCTCCAGCTCGGAGGCGGCATCGCGCAGTGCGCCAGCTTCGGCAGCGAGAGGGCAGTCGGGACAGTCTGCCAGTTCGGCCTCTCCCGCCGCGTCGAATGCAGCCTCGTGTTCGGCCCGGCGCCGCTGGTGTTATGCGATGGCGGCGAAGATCGGATCAGCCATGGTGGGCCTCGTCTTCTGATCCGGTCGCCTTGTCCGGTCCCAATATACCGCCGCCATTTGCTCCGCAGCGGGCGATCTTCTCGAAGTTCGCGCCGACAGCCGTGAGTATTCGCACTGCTCGCGACGAAGGCTTCGCTATTTTCCTCCAGGAGCCGCAAGGCGGCAGATGGAGTTCGCCAGCGCCGGTGTTGCAGGGGACCACGCGATCAGCATCGTCCCCCATCTCCGGATAGAGCTCCATCCCGAGGAGGCGCCCTTCCATGAAGAGCCACTCGCGATAGGCCTCCAATTCCATTCGCGTCGCTGGCCGCTCGACCGGAGCGGTGAACGTTTTCAGGCAGCCGAGTGCCGACCGGACCAGCGCGGGCGCGAAGTCGGGTTCAATCTGGGCCAACTCCAGTGCCGCGATGGCCCCCTCGAGACTTTGTGCCGAGGGAACTCGGTTCAGCTCGTCGTCGTCATGCCAGCTTTCGGTATCGTTCGGCGGTCGCGAGGCGAACTCGGCGCGGGCCTCTCGCCATTGGGCGATCAGCGCAATGACCGGATCGACGGGCTTCTGGGCAGTGGGCAAGCCGGGGGCTTTCGCGCCGGCGCGCGGTGGGGTATTCGTCGTTCTACTCATCGTTGGTTCTCGCTGTTCTGATGGTGGGTTCAAAAGCGGCGGTGGAGCGGGTTTCCTAGGCCTCTGGCTCCGCCGCCGTTTCGTTCTCGGGTGTGTAATCAACCATCCGGTCCATTCGCTCCCGAATGCACCGGATGATCTCGCTGTTGAGCGAGGCGCCATTGCGCCCGGCTTGCCGTTCGATCCATTCCCTCATTTCGGGTGGCACGCGGAGCTTGATCTGATGGGCGCTTCTTCGCATCGGATAAACCAAAATTAACCACGGTGGTACCGTAACCACGGTGGTCCATTGATGTCAACACCACGGTGGTGCATCGTGCCCACATGTCCCGCGAAGACCCCCAATTGAAGCTTCGGCTTCCTCCAGAACTAAAAGATCGAATTACCAAGGCAGCCTCTGATAATGGCCGCTCGGTAAATGCGGAAATATTGGCTCGACTTGAACGTTCATTTGAAGATGATGAAACGATTTCTGAGCTATATACGCGCGTTGATAAGATTGAAGACATGGTATATTCGCATGATGAAATTCTGAATCCTGGAAAATACAATCGAAAATAAGTGAAAAATTGACAAGCTAAAGAACCTTTTGCCGCTCCTCGGCTCGCACCCTCCATTTCGAGTTCGACGCGACGCCCACTGCCGGCCCCGGCCCCGGCCCCGGAGCGGCGCCGGCCCGGCGTGCTGCCGACGGACGAGGTGACAGCCTATTCGGAAGGCCCCGGAGTGCGCCTTGCGAAGGCCTCGTCCAAGGATTGAAGCAGGGCGAGACGCGGCTATTCTCTCTCGTAGCGTGCAGAACGCACGGGAGGCGCTCGATGAGCCTGGACATCTTCACCCAATCACAGCGAGACGGGCTCGATTTCGCACAGCAGCACCTTGCTCACACGCTCCCAGATCCGCCGCTCGACCTGTTCCCGTGGGTGGTGCTGGTACTCACGATTCTCACGTTCATCGTATTCCTGCTTGCGAACCGCGCTCTTGACCGTGCCCGAACGCGGGAGGCGGACTTATCCCTCTCTGGTTTGGCGGCCGGCCTTATCCTCTGGATTTGCGGAACGGCGCGAGCCATGTCCGATCCGGTGTGCCGCTTCGCCGCCGATGTGCGGGCGAAAGTGCAGAAGGGGCAGTCGCATTAAGGCGCGCCACCGCATGGCCTCGAAGCCGCCGGCGTGATCTTCGTTGCCGAGAACGGCGTGGGGCCCGGGGTGAGGCTGAGGAAGGGGCAAAAATGATGGCAACGGGAAGCACCAGCATCCCGGCCAATCTCTATTCCCTGCACGGGGCAGAGGAACAATTACGCGAGAAGGCCATCGGCATTATTGCCAATGACTACCGCCTCCAACTGCACCTGGAAATCGTGGAAGCGGCAATGAATCTTGCCGACATCTTTCGACAATTCGAAACCATAAACGAAGACCTTAAGGTCGCTCAGGTTCTATCGATGCGGATGTTCAATGCGTTCGGAGCCAGCCTCAAGCTGGTGCTGTCCGGGTATCATCAGAACAGTGCGCTGATCCTTCGCGATATTCTCGAGACGGTCTTCCTGCTCAACCTTTTCGCTCGTGACAGGACCCTGATCGCGCGATGGCGTCAGGCCGACAAAAAAGCGCGAATGAAGGACTTCTCGCCCGTGAAAGTGCGGGAGGCGCTCGATGCCCGTGATGGCTTCACCGCGAAACGGCGTGCGGAGATTTACGAGCTGTTCTCGGAGCTGGCGGGCCACCCGACGATGAAGTCGGCTTGGATGATGCGCCCTGAGAAGGACGGGGATGCAGTCATCGGCCCGTTTATGGCGGCGACCACCCTTGAGGCGGTCGTGTCGGAGATGGGTCGACTGGCGGTACAGGTCGGCGAGCAGGTCAACGCCTTTCTTCCTGCAGATTGGATGCGAGGATTACCCAGTAGGGTCTCCTTCGCCCAGTTGAAGCGACAGTGGATTGGGACCTTCTACCCGTCTCCCGAAGAACGAAGCTGACCCATGGCCAGATCGGGCGAGCTCGTATCCGAGGTAGGCCTGCTCCCGACGAGCGCGTGGATTGTCGGACGCGGATCCCCGCAGCCTTGCCTATCACCGCGCTTGCTGTATCGTCACTGTGCTTCCTGAGACTGCGTGCGGCAGCACGTTGAGGAGGCCGGGTCATCCGCACCGCCTGTGCGCGTCGCCCCCGCATCGCTCCGAAGGCTCAGCCCAACAAGGGCATGAGCCGCACGTAGGCTACTCAGTTAGCTGGAGTTGATGCTATGTCCATTGAAGATCAGGTTCTCGCTGCATATCATCGTGCCATCGCCCGTCACCGCGATCGGACCGGCGTGTCCTATCCGTTTGTTAGAGCGTCATGTGTGGACCTGGAGCGGCAGGAAGTCGGAACCACTGGATGCTTCCCCGAGGTGGTTGCCACGTTCACCTGGGACGCGCTTGACCGAGTGCGCATCAGGTTGGTTTGACAAGCGTCGGCCGGCGCCCATCCCGCAGACGCCGGCCGTTGATGCACGTGGCTCCGAGAGCGCCGCGCCGGCGCCATAGCCACAAGCGCCACGGCGCCCCATGGCGAAGCCGGAGACCATAAGCGCGGTGGCGGTCGAACTCTGCAGCAGAGTGGTGACGACGGCGACGGCGCAGAAGCCTTTCAGCGGCCCCGCCAGCGCATGGCCGAGCACCATCTTCAGCCGCGGCCCGAGCGCGCGCATCACGCCGCTCTGGACCATATGGATGCCCCACAGCAGCAGAGCCGCGAAACCCGCGAGGTCGAGCAGGGTGGCGGAGAAGCTCATGCCATGCAGCTCCGTGGGTAGTCGTCAAAAGACGATGGTCGGCTAAGCTTCAGGCCAGCCGAGCCAACAAGCAAGATGAATGGCTATTCTGGCAGCGGCAGGGCATCGTGCCGGGATGCGAGTTCGAACCTGCTCCGCGCGAATTGGATCCGCGCCGGCGGCACCACCGCCCGCCCACATCGCGAGTTCCGCCTGATCGCCTCGGTCGCCACCGTGATAAGGCGGCTAAGCGCGCGACGGGGCAGCACCACCCGCGCCGCTACCCGCGCCCGTCCGGTGGGCCATGTACATAAGATGGCGCATATTTTGAGGTTGTTTTCGTAAAAAAGGGGAGCTATCCTCCCTCATGACATGAGTGAGGATTCTTCGTGCCACTTCCATTGCGAGATTTTGTTCAGCAGGTGCTGCTGGAAAAGGGGCGGGCGTCGCGGATTCATGGTGCGGTCCACCGCGCATGGAGGCAGGCGAACGAGGAGTATCCTCAGCGTGCCCGTTGGCGGCGGAAATCTACCTTCCGAGGGCTGGTATGGGAGGAGGTAGTTCGCGAACTCAGCCTTCTATCTGTCGATGACCCAGACTTCAAATTCGTCGAACATCGGGATACAGCCTCATTTATCATTGAGGATGCAGTCCTATTTCGTTTCAAGCATGCAGATATCAGCCTGACCACGGCAAACTATCCCACAACAGAAGCGGTAAGCTTCGACAATCATGACATTGATCTTTACGGCTATGCAGGCCTTCAGCGTGTTGAACTCTGCTATGTCCTCAACGAGTTTGAGACGGAAATAATTTGGATTGGTGTGTCAGCCCGAGACAAAGGCGCGCATCTCTGGAAGATTGAGCTCAATGACGCTGGTGTGGTAGTGCCGACCGCCGAATTGCCGTTGCCCGAACCGGAGGTGGATCCGGCGAAGCTGGCGAAACTCAAGCATACGGATCAACCATCCGTCGAAAAGAAGACGAAAGACAGTGGCGGAAAATGACTTCCGTATTTAATAGCGACATGCTGCTTCTTGCACGGCAGTATCGTGGAAAAAGCCAAGCAGAAGTTGCGCAAGACGCCGGGCTTGACCAAGGGCACTACTCTCGCATCGAGAGGGGGCTGCTAAATTCGCTGCCCTCTACGGCCACGATTGAGGCCGTCGCGACAGCTCTGCGTTTTCCAGTTTCCTTTTTTACTCAGAACGATGAGCTTTCAGGCCTCCCATTGAGCGTTCACGATGTAGCTTGGAGGAAAAAGGCGTCGGTGAACGCCACTGATCTCAAGCGATTGCACGCCGAACTCAACCTGCGCGTCATGAATCTGCGCCGCCTTCTCAGCGCTATCGATCTGGCGCCTGAACTCCCGCTGCCTCGGCTGGACGCCGATGAGATGGGCGGGGCGGACAAAGTGGCTCTGTTCATCCGCAAGGCGTGGATGGTCCAAGACGGTCCTATCAAGAATCTCACTGCGCTTTGTGAGCGTGCAGGCATCTTGGTGATTTTGGCGGATTTCGCAGAACATGTCGACGGTGTGACTATGCGCCTGAGGGATGTTCCGCCGGTCATTTTCCTGAACAAGAATGCGCCTGCCGATCGGATGAGGCACTCGCTTGCGCATGAGCTTGGTCATCTCATCATGCATTCGATCCCCTCGGATGAAATGGAGGATGAGGCGGACTCTTTCGCGGGTGAGTTGCTGGCTCCGTCCGCGCAATTGAGGGGCGATTTCATTGGCGGTAGAGTTACGTTGGAGCGTCTGGTCCAGCTTAAGCGGTATTGGCGCGTTTCCGTTGCGTCGTTGCTATATCGTGGGGGCCGGGCGGGTTTCCTCTCGAAAAACCAAACCGATTATCTTTGGCGGCAACTCAGTGCCAGAGGGTGGCGCAAGCGAGAGCCCGAGGAAACACAATTTCCCGCCGAGACGACAAGGCTGTTCGATCACATTGTCACGCTTCACCAGGACCAGTTCGGCTATACCTCATCCGATTTTGGCGCACTGCTGCATCTCGACGAGCGCGATGTTCAATTACTTTACGGCATAGAGCCGTCGAGCCGGCCGCCTCGTCAACTGAGGGTCGTCAAATAGCGCAATCAGAGAGATATCGCCTTCATTTCCTTTCCACTACCAGCACCACCTGCGCCGGCTCGCTCATTAACCGGATAGCATCGCAATGTGTGAGCCGGATCACCTCCGCCGCGGCTCCGGACCGGGTGACGGCATAGGCGCCGTCACCCTCCCAATCGATAGAGAGGCGGGTCACGGGTGGGGCTTCATGATCTGGATCTGCGCACCGATCCACATCAGGCCGGTCATGGCCACCACGATGATCCCGATGATCACAATGCTGATCTGCCGGGCGAGCCCGCCCAGCCGGCGACCTGACCAGCCGAGGGTCACTGCCCCATGGCATCCTTCACGCACTTGGTGGTGAAGCTGGTTTGGGCGGCGCCGTGAAGCTTCTTGTCGGCCGCCTGCGTGTTGCAGGCCGCCCTCGCGTCCTTCTGGCACTTGGTGAGGAAGCTGGTGCGGGCCGCGCCAGCAAGCTTCTTCGCGTCGGCATTGGCAACGCAGATGTCAGCCGAGGCGGCGGCCGCCGAAAGCGACAGCAGGGCGAACGCGATTGCGAGCGTCTTCATGGTGAGGCTATCACCGGCCGAGACGACGTTCGACGGTGCCGGAACGTCAGACGCCGAGCCGCCTTCGCCGCTCTCTCCGGAGCACCGACCGCCCTCGACTGATCCGTTCCAGAAAAGTCCCGCCTTTCGCACGCCCAAGCGGCCCTGATAAGCTTGGCCGCAGCGGGCCGAATGCTGAAGGCGCCCGCCGCCCAAGGGGGAGAAATCATGAGCATCAATCGCCGCACGCTTCTTGCGGGCCTTGTCGCCTGCCCGGCCTGCGCCAGCGCCGCACGCGCCTCGGAGGGTGCCCACTGGACCTATGAAGGCCACGGCGGGCCGCAGGAATGGGGTTCCCTCGAACAGGGCTTCTCGGCCTGCTCGGTGGGATCGCAGCAATCGCCCATCAATCTGGAAGGCGCCGTCAAGGCGGAGAGCGCCGGCCCCGTGCTCGCGTGGAAGCCGTTCGCCTACAAGGTCGTGAACAACGGCCACACCATCCAGGCGGACGTGACCGGCGATGGCGGCACCGCCACCCTCGGCGGCAAGACCTATGCGCTGAAGCAGTTCCACTTCCATTCGCCGAGCGAGCACGCGATCGACGGTAAGCGCACCGCCATGGAAGCGCATTTCGTCCATGCGGCGCCTGAGGGCGGACTCCTGGTGGCCGGCGTGTTCATGGTGCCAGGTGCGGCCAATGCCGCCTTCTCCTCGCTCATGGCCGCCGCTCCGCGCGCGGCAGGAGACAAGACGCTGGCCGCCCCGCTCGATCCCGCCGCCTTCCTGCCGTCGGCCCGCGGCACGTATCGCTATGAGGGGTCGCTAACCACCCCACCTTGCTCGGAAATCGTGGACTGGAACGTGTTCGCGGCGCCCATCGAAGTGGCGCAAGCGGACATCGACGCCTTCCGCGCCATCTTCCCCATGAACGCCCGCCCGCTGCAGGCGGTGAACCGGCGTTTCCTGCTGCGGCTGAACTGAGGTCAGCGCACACTGATACGGCCCCAACCCATTGCGGACCGTCAATTGCGGGGGAGGACGGCGCGTCCTCCCTAGTCGCGGTCGGCGAAGTTCACCCAAAGCGGCGCCCATGCTACATTTAGGCGAACTTATGGAGAAGCGAGATGGATCCGCAGAGTAGATTGCTCGATCTCACAGATTCTGAACGCACATTTCATAAAGACATGCACGGCCTTTCAATTGACAAGGGTGGAAGCGAAATATTGTCCGGACTTACGCATGAGGAATCAGTTTTTTATATCGAATGTCTTCATCTTCGCGCTGCAAATTCGGATGCGGTCAGAGGGAGGGATTTTGACAGATGGGTCGGCTTGGATGAAAAGCATGAACACGCCCGTTTCAGAATGATCGCTGCCGACGCTGAAGCGAAATGCGCCTCTAAATCCGCATCGTAAGCTTATCCTGCCTGTACTCGAGAGAAGCGCGGGCGACGTCGCCCGCGCTTCGGGCATGCACTGGCGGGACACCGGACAATCCATCTACCCGCCGAGCGTCACGTCAGTTGCCCCGACGGCGTTATCGAATTCGTCCGGCTGGTAGATCACGACGCGGTTCCTGCCCGCGCCCTTAGCCTCGTAAAGCGCACGATCCGCCCGCGCGACGAGGTCTGCTCCCGATGTCGTTGGGTCCGCCAGCGTCACTGAAATGCCTATGCTCACAGTGACCTTGCCAAGTGCTGGCTCGTTCGGACAGGGCTCCATCGAAGCAATCGCCAGCCGCATCCGCTCGGCGATGAAGCTGGCCCCTCCCGTCTCGGTCGCAGGAAGTATGACGGTGAACTCTTCTCCGCCGTAGCGGGCGGCGAAGTCGCCGGGCCGGCGGATGGACCGCGAGATTTCCTTGGCAATCCGCGCCAAAACCACGTCGCCCACCGCGTGTCCAAAATTGTCGTTGACGCGCTTGAAGTGATCGACATCGAGCATCAGCACCGCAAGGGACGTGCGGTGCCTCGCGGCGCGGCGCATTTCCGCAGCCAAAGCCAGATCGAAGGCCCGGCGATTGGGTAAGCTCGTGAGCTCGTCCGTGACAGCCAGGACTTCCAGTTGCTCCTCGACTTCCTGACTTCGCCGGAGAGCGAGCCGGAGCACGCGGACCAGCACAATGAACAGAATGCACATTCCGATCGTGAGCGCCGAGGAAATCAGAGCAAATTCGGTCCATTCAGCCAGAGCCGCCGCCGGCGAAATGCCGACGGAGAGAAGGAGAGGATAGTCGCCGATGATCGTGTGAAGGTAATAGCGATCGATGCCATCCAGCCGCGACCGCTCGCTGAATTGCTCGCCAGGCCTTGCGATCATCCTTTGAAACACGGGAGAGGCAGCGACGCTAATGCCGGAATTCCCCTTGCCATCGGTCGAAGGCGATCGAAGGATCACCGTCCCGTCCGTGCGCGTGATGGCGATCACACTTTCCAGCCCGAGATTGATGGAGTTGAGGAGCGACTGGAAAAAGGCGAGGCGGAGCGCCGCTGCTACGACGCCTTCAAACTGACCATCCCGGCCGGAGATGCCCCGGCTCAAGGCAATGCTCGGGTCATTGTCGCGCAGCCGGCTCAGGAATGGCGCGCTCACATACGTGCCGGTCTTCCCATTCACCTGGGCTTTGAAATAATCCCGGTCTGCAAAATTCATCTGGTGCTGCTGAGATGACCCCGACTCCTCGACGAGGTTTCCGTCGCGATCAAGAATTACCAGCGCACCGAGGTATCGGGCGCTTGCGGCTCGGTCGAACAACACCATGCGCCGGATCTCCGGCGTCAGATTCCTCACCGCCTCTGCGGTAAAGGCGTCCTCGGCGCCGCGCAACGTCAGATCGATGACGGTCAAGTTCCGTTCGATGTTGGCCGCGACGGTATTCAGGACGTTCTCTGCGGAGTGGACCGCGAGCTGCCAGGTGGCCTGATAGGATCGCCAGAGGGTCAGACCCTGGGCAAGGATAATGACAGCAACCAGCGTCACCACAATCAGCGGCACATACGCCCCGGCTATTAGACGCCGCATAATCGATCCGCTCGCGAGCAATCCGGACGGTGCCCTGACGATGGGAAACATGCACTTCAGGCTGTGAAATGGCAACCGCGCCGGAAGTAGGGCTTGGGCAGTTAGCTCCGGCGCTTAGCTTATCAAGGACGCATCTTCCATGGTTTTAGACTGGCGCTCAGCTCAATGTCGCAATAGGCTTCCCTTGCGATAGGTTGGCTTACGGCCGAGAATGTCGCTCCCGGTCATCCCAACGCCGGGAATCCGGTCCCTGAAACGGCCGGAGGACGCTGAGCCGGGATAAACATCCCCCGCTCGCCCCCGGCTCCGCTCCCATCATTGAAGAAAATTCCACTCCGTTGAACAAAGTCGCGATTGCTTGCACTTTTGACGCCGAGCTGCGGTGTTGCGTGTATAGTGTGGTGGCCCGCCTCTAGCCCTGATCGAGGCGGGTGGAAGCCGGGTGGTCTGCCCCGGTAGGTCGCTCGGCTTGCCTTCATTTGAGGTGGCTCAGACTAAGATCCGGGCGGTGTCCGCACATGCCCACCCGGCCCTTGCTGCTCTGCTTCAGGTTGCGCTAGCGTGCCGCGGCCTACCACGGCCCAAGTTTCACACGGGGTAGGCAGCCGGACGGTGGAGCCGCAATCGCCGTCCGGCTCTTGTCAATGCGATTGCCTCGTTGAATGAGGCGGCTGTCATCGCGGAAGCCGGAACATGCCGATGGGCACCAGCATCCGCATTACCCCGACGCATGCACGGGCAGGGCGTGTGACATCTGCTTCAGGGTTGCGCGCGGATCTACGGTCCATCTAATCTGGTCTCAAGGGGCTCCCGCGATTGCCCCGTGAGGCGCCAGCCTGAAATCGCGTCCTTTCTCCCCTCTGCTCAGGGATGGACGCTCGTGCCTTCAAACACCGAAATCACAGTGGCGCAGCTCGGCCGCCTCGTCGGCCTGCCAACCGCGCCCATCATCATCGACGTGCGCACCGACGACGATTTCGCCGCGGACCGGCGAATGCTGCCGGCGGCTCGCCGGCGCTCCCATGCGGACGTCGCGGGCTGGGGGCCCCCGCTGGCGGGACGATCCGTCGTCGTGGTCTGCCAGAAGGGCCACAAGATCAGCCAGGGCGCGGCCGCGTGGCTTCGGGTCCAGGGCGTTGCGGCGGAAACGCTGGAAGGCGGATTCGCGGCGTGGCGGGATAGCGGCGGCCTGCTCTTCTCTGAAGCAGCCCTGCCGCCGCGCGATGCGGAGGGGCGGACCGTCTGGGTCACGCGCACGCGCCCAAAGGTGGATCGCATTGCCTGCCCCTGGCTGATCCGCCGCTTCATCGATCCCGACGCCGCCTTCCTCTTTGTCGGCGCCTCCGAGGTGGAGGGCGTCGCGGCGGCCTTCGGTGCCGCGCCCTTCGATATCGACGGCGCATTCTGGAGCCACCGCGGCGAGGGCTGCACCTTCGACACCATGATCGAGGAATTTGGCCTCCGGTCCCCCGTTCTCGACCACCTCGCGGTCATCGTCCGCGCCGCTGATACGGCACGGCTCGACCTGTCGCCCCAGGCGGCCGGCTTCCTTGCGGCCTCCCTCGGTCTCTCCCGCATGTATCGGGACGACCTGCAGCAACTCGACGCCGGCATGCTGCTCTACGACGCCTTCTATCGCTGGTGCCGTGACGCCGTGGAGGAAACCCACAACTGGCCCGCGGGCCAGCAGAAGCAGGGCTGAGGGGCGCGCCATGACCATCACCTTCGAGACGAGCGGCCCCGCCGCAGCACCCGCGCGCCCGACCTTCCGGGAGGCCGTGAAAGTCTGGGCGAAGATCGGCTGCCTCAGCTTCGGCGGCCCCGCCGGGCAGATCGCCCTCATGCACCGGGAACTCGTGGAGGAGCGCCGCTGGATCGGCGAGCAGCGGTTCCTGCACGCCCTGAACTACTGCATGCTCCTGCCCGGTCCCGAGGCGCAGCAGCTCGCCACCTATATCGGCTGGCTGATGCACCGCACCGCAGGCGGGCTGGTGGCCGGCCTGCTGTTCGTGCTGCCCGGCGCAGTGGTGATGCTGGCGCTCAGCATCCTTTATGCCCTCTATCGCCATGTGCCGCTCATCGACGCGGCCTTTCTCGGCATCAAGGCGGCCGTGCTGGCGGTGGTGGTGGAGGCGCTCCTGCGGATCAGCCGCCGTGCGCTGAAGAACCGCCTGATGGTGGGAATTGCCGGCCTCGCCTTCCTGGCCATCTATGTCCTGCATATCCCGTTCCCGCTCATCATCCTTGCCGCTGGCCTCACCGGATGGGCAGGCAGCCGGGCGGCTCCGGAGCTGTTCCAGAGCGCCGGCCACGCGGGCGCCAAGGCCGATACCCATGGTGTGGTGGACCAGATGTTCGAGCGGGGAGAACTGGCCCATGCCGAGCCATCGCTGCGGCGGGCGGCCGGCATCATCGCGGTCTGGCTGCCCCTGTGGCTAGGCCCGGTCGCGCTGCTGTGGGCGACCTTCGGCAGCGGGAGCGTGTGGACGCAGATCGGCTCCTTCTTCAGCCTCATGGCGGTTGTCACCTTCGGCGGCGCCTACGCGGTGCTCGCCTATGTGGCGCAGGCGGCGGTGGACGGATTCGGCTGGCTCGCGCCCGGCGAGATGCTGGACGGTCTGGGCCTCGCCGAGACCACGCCCGGCCCCCTCGTCATGGTGCTGCAGTTCGTCGGCTTCCTCGCCGCCTACCGCGCGCCCGGCGTCCTAAACCCGATGCTGGCGGGTTGCCTCGGCGCCGTGCTGACGCTCTGGGTGACCTTCGCGCCCTGCTTTTTCTGGATCTTCCTTGGGGCGCCCTACGTGGAGGCCCTGCGCGGCAACCGCGCGCTCGGGGCAGCCCTGTCCGCGATCACGGCGGCGGTGGTGGGCGTGATCCTGAACCTCGCATTGTGGTTCGCGATCCACGTCGTCTTCCGGCACGTGGTGAGCGTGGACTGGCGCGGCATCGGGCCAGACCTGCCCGTGCTCTCCTCCATCGACTGGCGAGCGGCGGTGCTCTCCGCGATGGCGATGCTCGCCATGTTCCGGCTCAGGCTCGGGATGCTCCCCGCGCTCGCGGTATGCGGCGTGGCGGGGGTGGCGCTCTCGGTGTTGGGCTGAGTTCGTCGCCCGGGCACCCCGCCCCGAGTTTCGCTGGCCGAGGAAGAAGCTGCAATCCAGCGACGTTCTCAGCCATCCACATAATACCGCTGCCAGGGGCTTTTCGCGGGCTGGTGAATCATAGAAACAGCGCGCCCTTGCCGCCACTACCCCCGGCACCGGAGCAGCATAAATAATGATCGGCAGACCAAAGACGAAGTTCGCCCGCATGGTGGTACGCTTCTGCCGCACACGAGCTGCTACGGCACTATCCCCTCGCGAGGTGGCGAACTTTCAGCGCTACCTGCTGGAGCTTTTGACCGAAGGGAGATCGCCGTCGGCGCAACATAGCTCGATCGACTGGAACGCAATCGCTGCTGCTTGTGAGATAGACCCCCAGATCATGGAGCAAGCGGCTCAGACGCTGTCTCCCGTACTGGAAGCGCTCTCCCGTGAGATCTCACGCAGCCGCCGCGTGTCCAAAAGAGTGAGCACGCGGATCAGCATTTCCGACGCGCTTTCGACCGTGGTCGCCCTCTGCGAGCCCAGCCCGAGTTTGGTTGGAAGCGCCCCCGCGCAGGAAAATTTGGCCAGCTCGGTCGGACGTGGTGGTGCGCGGCGCAGAGCTGGGCGACCTGCGAAGCCGGTCGTGGAGTTCCCGCCGGCAAAGACCACACATTGGCTAGATCCCTGCGAGTTCTCTGACGCATTGACGCTGCACATGGAACGCCATGACGATTCGACAAAACACCTCGCTAAAGCACTTACCGTTGGTGGCTTTCCCACGAACTGGACGACAATCCGCTCGTGGCTGCACAGCGAAAAATGCCCTCGGTCGGCTGATAGCCTAGCCGCGTTGGATTTCCTAGATCGGCGCTATCGCCTTCCGCTCGGCTACTTCAGATCCAAGCTACCAATGTCCGACCGCAGCCCATCCGCGAAGAAACTTCCTGGCATCACGGCCGCGGAGCGTCGGCGCCTGGCTTGGCACCTCCCCCATGACTTCGATCGCCGACCGCTTCATGAACGGGAAGCGATTCTCGAATGGGTCCAGCGAGTGGTCATCACCGGAACGACCGAATATCGTCAGTTCCAGGCGGCAGCCATGAAGCACCCCTACGCGATTCGCTTCCCAGAGTTTCAGTCGAAGAAGCTGCGCCGGGCCCGCGCCGCCGTCGATGAGGAAGCGGTTGGAGCAGACCTTGATCCGGACCTTTCCGGCACCGTCACCGACGCTCCCGCAGGGCTCGCGGCCGAGATGGCGCAGCTCGTGCGGTTCAAAACATCGACGCTCACAAGTTTCGGCCTGCAGCGCAGCGGCGTATGGGGTGAAGAGACGGCCTCCCAGCGGATCGAGCATTTCGGCCTGATGTTCGGGGCCCTGGCGGCGGCACCCAGTGGGGCAGTCCGCGGGTTCGGCGTGCCGCTTGAAAACCTCACGTTCGGTCTGCTGGTCTTCCCCATCGTGTGGGATTGGTACGTGCAATGGCGCGAGCGCCGGCGCGGCTTCTTCACTCGGTGGGAGTCGGAGATGCTGGCGCTCGGACTGTCCTTCACGAGAAAGGACACCGGATGGATCCGGCAGCATCCGGCGCTGGCCGACCGGCTGCGCCCTATCCCCAACCTCATCACCGAGACGGACATCGCGAAGGCGCGCGGCGACTGGGAAGGTGCCTGCGACGTCTTCCAGAAGCACGCTCATGCAAGGGTACGGGAGATCAACCGCGTCGTGCGCGTCCATCGCGACCCGTTCGAGCCGATCCTGGCGGTGCTCGAGGCCGAAAGCCCCGTGCGCGAATATCTTAAGATCCCCGCCGAGATCCTCCGCCTCATGCCCGACACCAAGCGCTATCCAATGGCGGCAGCTGAGGCGGTTCGCTCCTTCCTGATGATCCGCCTAGGGCTCCACCTCGGCCTGCGGCAGAAGAACCTCAGGCAGCTTCTCGTCTGCCCACGCGGGCAGGCGCCGGCGACCGAACGCCAGTTGGAGGATGCGAAACGAGGAGAACTGCGCTGGAGTGAGCGGGAGCGGGGCTGGGAGGTGTTCATTCCAGCCTGCGCCTTCAAGAACGCCACGTCCTCCTATTTCGGTTCGAAGCCGTTCCGTCTGGTGCTGCCCGACCTCGGCAACCTCTATCACTACATCGACGCCTATATCGACCGACACCGGAAGGTGCTCCTGCGAGGAGCCTCCGATCCCCGCACCTTCTTCGTCAAGTCGGTGAAGGCTAAGACGGCGGACCCGGCGTATTGCCAGAACACGTTCTATGAGGCGTGGCGGCAGACGATACAGCGCTATGGCATCTACAATCCCTACACCGAGCGCGGCGCCATCAAGGGGCTTCTGCCCCATGGGCCGCACAACGTCCGCGATGTCCTGGCGACGCATATCCTGAAGGTGACGGGCTCCTACGAGCAGGCGAGCTACGCAATCCAGGACACGCCCGAGATGGTCGCGAGCCACTACGGCCGGTTCCTGCCGCAGGACAAGGCCGCGCTCGCAGCTCAGATCTTGAACCGGGTATGGGAGGCGGCCTGAGCGGCCGTCGTCCCGTCTATTCCCGCGTGATCCCGGCAGTTCGCCGGATAGCGCCCTCCAGGAGCATCGCCCCGATTTGTTGGCATTTGTGTTGGCACCAACTTGATGCAAGACTGAAATTTATAACTATTTTCAACTAGATATGCGAAAATTAAGGTGCCCTCACCCGGCACCATTTCCCGGTCGGCCCACGTCGATTGACGCCGATAACTCAAACAAAATCAACGGACTGAAAGCCCCGCTCGTCGGAGGCCGCCTTTGGGCATCTGCTGGCATCGTCAGGTGCCAACAAATCCCGATGCCAGCAATCTGGCGCTTTCCGATGCCGTCGTTCGTTCCACCAAGCCCCAGCCGCGCCCCGTAAAACCGTCTGGCGGAGGCGGCTTCCACCGGCTCGTGACGCCCGCCGGCGGCCGCCTTTGGCGCCTGGCTTACCGATTCGATGGCGGCTGGGGATCACCAAGCACTCGCTCTACGAGTGGAGGAAGCGGAACGGCAACGGCGTCCTTGTCCGACACCCGTCGTCGCCGGACAGCCAGTGCTGCCCGGATCTCACGGCAACTCAATTCGCGCGCGCGGCACCGGTGATCCAGCTGGTGGAGAGCACCCCACATTCGAACAATTCAAATTATTATCTGAATGCAAACCTCTCACCTTTCGACCAGCCTTCATCAATTTTGGACGACTATTTATTATAGTTCCAAATCAACGCGATTGATCCCTCAGGTCAGAACGGATACCTCCTTCATACTCAATTCAAATATTTCTCCTGCCCCACCACGATGACTGCGAAACCTGATGCCGCTGGCGATCTGATGCTGGCCTACATGCGCCAATGGCACGACCTGCGCGGCCACCTCAGCAGGCGCGTGGGTTCGCGAGACCTTGCCGAGGAGGCGCTCCAGGAGACCTGGCTACGGCTCGCCGGCATGGGACAGGCGCGAGCGGAGGTGCGCGATTGCCACGCCTTCCTGCTGCGCATCGCGGGGAACATTGCCATCGATCTGTTGCGGCGCGAACGCCGTCATGTCGCGCGGCAGATCAGCAACGAGGCCGTCCTGCGCGAGATTGCCGACGCCGCCCCCTCCCCCGAGGCCTATGCCCTGCACCGCGACGAATTGCGGGTGCTGGTGGCCGCCCTTGCCGAGTTGGCGCCGAAGCCTCGCGCTGCCCTGCTGCTGAGCCGCTGCGACGGGCGGACCCATGCCGAGGTCGCGGCGCAGCTAAAAGTCTCCGAAAGCATGGTCGCAAAATATCTGGTGCAGGCTCTGCGTCACTGCCGCGACCGCCTGAGGGCATTGGGCTAACTTCAAGGGTTCGTTGAGACATACCCGCATGACGCACACGCCGCCCCAGTCCTCCGCAGCGGTCGCCCGCCCCTCCATCGCGGCGAGCGATCGCGCCATTGAATGGGTCGTGCGTATGCATTCGGGAGCGCCGGAGGCTGAAGCGGAAGCCCGGGCCTTCGCCCGCTGGCGCGCGGAAAGTCCCGAGAACGAGGCGGCGGCGCGAGAAGCCGAGGCGCTCTGGCATGGGCTCGGCGGTGCCGGCGTCCTGGCCCGGGACGCGAAACGCAAGGCGTCGCGGGAGAAGATCACGCGCCGCGCGCTGATCGGCGGCGGCGCCTTCGCCGCCCTGGGCCTCGGAGCGCTCGCAGCCGGCGCCATCCGCGATCGCCTCGCCGCGGATGTCGCGACCGGCGTCAACGAGGTGCGGACAACCGAACTGCCGGACGGTTCCCGCGTCCTGCTCAATGCCAGTACGGCGCTGGCGCTCGATTTCAGTGCAACGGAGCGGGGTGTGAGACTGCTGTCCGGGCAGGCCATGTTTACCGTGGCGCGCGATCCGGCGCGGCCGTTCGTCGTCACCGCGGGGGATGGGCGGACCCGGGCCATAGGCACGGCCTTCGACGTGGACATCCGGCCCGACGGCGTGGTGGTGACGGTGGTGGAGGGCGTCGTCGCCGTGGCGACGGCAGCCGGCGGAGCAGGTGCCATCCTGCGCGCCGACCAGAGCCTGCGCTATGACGGACGCGGACGCGTCATCGGCCCGCAGGCGGTGAATGCGGATGCCGCAACCGCCTGGCGGCGCGGGAAGCTCATCTTCGATCGCCGCCCCCTGGTGGAGGTGGTGGCAGAGCTTCAGCGTCACACCCACGCGCGCATCATCATCGCCGGCAACCGCCTCAAGGGCCTGGAAGTGACAGGCGTGTTCGAGTTGGACGACCCCAGTGCCGTGCTGGAAACCATCGAGCAGACGCTCCCGGTGCGGGTCGTGCGCCTGCCGCTGATCAACGTCATCCTCTGATTGGAAAAAAAGTCGCCCGCGCCGGTGCAAGGTCGCCGGGCTGGTTTCGTCCTTGTCCTTGAAGGTCCTGAACGGCGGCGCGCTGGCGGGCCGGCCTCAAGGAGAGAGACGATGGCGGCGGTTGGGAATGGCGTCCGGCGACGGGCGCGCGGAGCGTTGACACGAACGGCATGGCTGACGGGTGCAGCCATCTGCGCCCTGGTCGCGACAGCCTCGGCCGGTCGTGCGCAGTCTGGCGATGCGCCCCCCGGCATCGCCTTCAGCATCCCTGCGCAGGATCTCGGCAGCGCGCTCACGACCTTCGCCGACAAGGCCGGCGTACGCCTGCTGTTCCCGTCTGATCTGGTGGCTGGGCGCCGCACGCCCGGGTTGACCGGCACCTATTCGCGCGATGCCGGGCTGGCGCGCTTGCTGGCGGGCACCGGCCTCGTCTACCGCTTCACGAGTGCCAACACGGTGACCATCACGGCGCCTCAGGCGCAGGGCGCGACAGGGGCCGGCGACGCATGGCTCGGCATGGTGGATGTGCAGGGCGAGGACACCCAGCAGGTGGTGGCGCTGGAGACCTCGGCCGGGACCAAGACCGAGACGCCGCTCATCGACACCCCGCAATCCATCAGCGTGGTGACGCGGGCGGAAATGGACCAGCGCGGCGTGCAGGACTTCAATTCCGCCGTGGCTTACACCCCGGGCGTGCGGGCGGTGGACTATCCCGGCGGCCAGGGCATGCCGGACATCTATATTCGCGGTTTCCGCGCGATCGACCAGAATGCCAATTTCCGCGACGGCCTGCGCAACGGCTTCAATAATTATGACGCCGACATCGAGGTCTATGGCCTCCAGCGCCTGGATGTGGTGAAGGGGCCGGCCTCGGCTCTTTACGGCGCCGGCACGCCGGGCGGCATCATCGATGCCGTCACCAAGCGCCCCACATCCGCGCCGCTGCACGAGATCGAGATTCTCGGCGGCAGTTACGACCGCATCCAGGGCGCCTTCGACATCGGCGGACCGGCGACCGAAGACGGGACCTGGCTCTATCGCCTCACCGGCCTGATCCGGGACAGCGGCACCCAGATCGACTATTCCCCCGACAACCGCATCTACATCGCGCCTGCCGTCACATGGCAGCCGAACGCCAATACATCGCTTACCCTTCTCGCCAACTACCAGAAGACGGAAAAGGGCGGCTCCGAGCAGAGCATTCCCATGGCCAACAGCCTTTTTCCGCTGGGGCCGAAGATCTCGCCCAGCCTCTATCTCGGCGCCCCCGGACTGACCAGCTGGAACGTCGAGAACACCTCCGTCGGCTACGAGTTCAAGCACAGGTTCGAGAATGACTGGCAATTGGTCCAGAATGCCCGGTACGCTCACGCCGATGTGGACTATAACTCCGCCTGGGGCTGGGACTGGCCCATCGCGGTGGTCGACAACAAATACTACAATGTGGGCGTGCAATTGCGGCCCAAGGTGGCGGACAGCTTCCTCATCGACACCCACCTCTCCCGCGATTTTCAGACTGGGCCGCTGACACACAAGATCCTGATCGGCATCGACGGGGGGTGGTACAACTCGACCGAAACCCGCACGAACTCCACCAACTACAACTCCATCAACATATTCGCGCCGAACTACAACTTCATCTACACATTCGGTCGCCCCTGGTCGGACAGCGAGAGCACCATCTCCCAGATCGGCGTCTACGCTCAGGACCAGGTGGCCCTCAACAACTGGCTGCTCACCTTGAGCGGGCGTCAGGATTGGGTGCGCAACGAAGAGGCCAACTATTATTCCCGCACCCTCCTCGCGGACTCCGGCCTTACGGACCAAATCGCGACGGCCAATTATTCTGCTTTCACGTGGCGCGCCGGTCTTGGATACAAGTTCGACAACGGCGTGATGCCCTACGCCAGCTACGCGACCTCCTTCCTGCCGGTGGCCGGGACGGACTTCCGTGGCCAGTCCTTCAAGCCGACGACAGGCGAGCAGTACGAGGCCGGCATCAAATATGAGCCGCAGGGCTGGCGGGCCCTGTTCACGGCATCCGTCTTCCAGATCACCCAGCAGAACGTGCTCACCACCGATCCCGTCAACGTGGGCTACTCGGTGCAGGACGGCGAGGTGCGCTCGCGCGGCATCGAGCTGGAGGCGAAGGCCAATATCACCGCCAATCTCGATATCATTGCCTCCTATACCTATCTCGACGCGGTGGTGACGCAGGCCAACCCCAACGAGGCGGGCATCAGCAAGGTGGGCACCGCGCCGTCAGGCGTGCCGCACAACAGCGCCGCCCTCTGGGCCTACTATACGTTCCGCGAGGGCGCGCTGGACGGGCTCGGCATCGGCGCCGGCTTGCGCTATGTGGGCAGTTCCTGGGCGGTGATGAACGAGAGCAACGGCGGCCAGGTCGCCATTCCCGGCTATACGCTGGTGGACGCCTCGCTCCGCTACGACCTCGGCAAGCTCAATGAGCAACTGCGCGGTGCCACCTTCTCGCTTTCGGGCACCAACCTTTTCAACACGGAATATTATACCGCGGGCTTCTACGCCAACTCTGTCATCTACGGCACCCGGCGCACCATCTACGCATCCCTGAACTATCGCTGGTAGGCGGCCGGCGTCATGCCCAGCCCGATCTTTGATATCAGGCGCTGGGACCGGAAGACGCCGGACGCCGCCCTCGACAAGGCGAAGGGGCTGCGGCGACGGCGTAGAAATCACTGCACCATCCCGTCCGTCTCGCCCCTCGTGGCGAGGCCGGCTCACGCTGCGCCGCGCATTGACGGCGGCGTGGGAACGGGTGCCCATACGTAGCCGCAACATCAGAAGCGCTCTTGAGCACGATCTGGACGGCTGGGGCAAACGTTCATGACTTACATTGTGCTGATAGCGGTCGGAGGCGTTCTGCTGCTGCAGTGGAGCGGCGCCATACCGATGGATAGCGTTGGCGGCGCGCTGGTGATCGCGGCCGCTGTAATCCTGGGTTCGCTGGCGGTCGCGATCCACGAGGCATGGACGAAGCGACGGGGCGTCCTCGGCTGGATCGTCAACATCGTCGTCTCGTTCGCGGGCGCGTTGCTGATCGCTCCACTCGCCGGCGGCGTGATGGTGGCGCTGCTCCTTCCGTTCATGGACGGGGCGTCGTCACTGGCTGCGGCCGGCGGGGCCAGGATGTCTGTCGCGCTTTCCGGCCAAATGGCCCTCACGCTCCTGGGATCCTGGGGGGCGCTGTGGCTCTTGAACCGTTGGCGATGAGCCCACCGGGCGCGCCCCTGCGGCGTCTACTGTCCGACGGCATCCTTGACGCACTTCGTGGTGAAGCTGGTCTGGGCGGCGCCGCGGAGCTTCTTGTCGGTCGCCTGGGTATTGCAGGCCGCCGTCGCGTCCTTCTGGCACTTGGTGAGGAAGCTGGTGCGCGCCGCACCGGCGAGCTTCTGCGCATCGGCATTGGCGACGCAGGTATCCGCCGAGGCGGCGACGGCCGAAAACGACAGCAGGGTGAGCGCGATTGCGAGCGTCTTCATGATTCCCTCCCACAGGTGGAGACGGGAGGCTATCACCGGCCGGGACGACGTTCGATGGTGACCAAGCGTCAGACGCCGAACCACCGGCACCACAGCCTGACGATCGGGTCCAATAACAGGTTCAGGAACAGGTCCAAGAACAGGACCAGGAACAAGAGTATCCACGCCGGGTGCATGTCGAGCCCCCCGAGATGCTTTGAGGGGCATCTCGACTGTTGGCGTGTCGGGCCCAAGCGCTCCGGCCTTGGGCGGCCATCCTGATCGGCAAGACGTCCGCTGACCGTGAGGAAGACTTCGCCTTATCGCCGTGCTTGACATTGCGGGCGGCGTTGGGCTCTCTCCTCGCCATGCTCCGAACCTCGGGATGGTATTTTGCACGTTTGTGGTCGCTGGCGCTGCGCCGGCTGATCGCGGCCTGCGTCGTGCTGTCCATGGTTGCGGCCCCCGTCGCCGCCGGGCTCGTCACCCATCATTCGGACGATCTGGACAGCCCCGCCTTCGCGGCGGTCGTGGCTGGTGCGGAAGCCGCCCTTCCGCTCGTGGCTGCAAAGGATGTGGCCGTCGACAGCGCCAAGAATGGCGACGCCGCCCAGACGAAGCATGTCGTTCCCTCCGCAGACCATGACTGCCATGGCTGCGCCGCCGTGCTCCTCCCCGCTGCCGATGCCACCCGTTTGGCCGAGGTCGTGGCGGTGACGGGCACCACCGTCCCGGCGCTCGGCTCCGGCCGCGCCGTTCCCGCCGACCCCCGCCCCCCGCGCGCCTGATCCCTTCTGTTCGCACGCCGATGCGCTGCATCGGCCCATCGCAATCAGAATCCGGATCAGATCATGCCGCCCCGTGCAAACGGGCAGGCTCTCGCGCTCGCGCTCGGGGCAGCATTCGCGCTGCTTTCCGCTCTGCCCGGCCGCGCGGAGACCCAACGCCCGCTGACCCTTACCAGTGCCCTTGCGAGCGCGCTCGCAGCCAATCCGCGGCTGACCGCCGCCGAGCGTGACATCGGCATGGCCGCCGGCCGCGACCGGCAGGCCGCGGCGCTGCCGAACCCGAACCTCTCGCTGGAGGTGGACAACGCGTTCGGGTCCGGCCCCTACCAAGGGCTGGACCTTGCCGAGCAGACTTTGCAGATCAGCCAGCTGGTCGAGCTGGGCGGCAAGCGCGAGGCCCGCATGGCGGCCTCCGGGGCCGGCGTCGGCATCGCCCGCTGGGAGCGCGAGGCCATCCGCCTGCAGGTGCTGGCCGAGACGACAGCGGCCTTCGCTGGCGTCCTCGGCGCGCAGCAGCGGGTCAACATCCTCCAGGCCCAGGCCGAGGCCATCGGCCGCCTCTCCCCGCTCCTTCAGCAGCGGGTGGAGGCGGGCGCATCGTCGCCGTCCGAAATCTCCCGCGCCCGGGTGGCGGCCGATTTCGCGCGGGTGGAGCTGGACCGCGCCAAGGCGGCCCTCGGCACTGCCCGGCGGGAGCTGGCCCTCCTCATGGGCCTCGGGGCGGCGACCTTTTCCCGCGCCACGGGCAACCTTCTCCGCGTGGCGCCCCCGCCGGCGCTGCCGCAACTGCTGAAATCCGCACAGGGCAACCCGCAGCTCACCCGCTTCACCGTGCTCCAGGCGCAGCGTCGCGCCGAGCTGCGCTCGGCCCAGGCCAAGGCGGTGCCGGACGTCACCCTCGGCGTCGGCTACCGGCACTATAACGAGACCGCCGACAGCGGGATGATCTTCACCCTGTCGGTTCCCATCCCGCTGTTCGACCGCAACGAGGGCGGCATCAGCGAAGCGCGGGAATCCCTCCTCAGGGCCGAGGCCGAGGAGGCGATCGCCCGCAGCGCGTTGATCTCCCAGCTCGGGCGCGCCCACGACCAGTTGAAGGCCGCCTTCGACGAGGTGACGCTGCTGCGCGGCAGCACCATTCCCGGCGCGCGCAGCGCCTATGAAGGGGTTGAGACCGGCTACACCCAGGGCCGCTACACGCTGCTGGAACTGCTCGACGCGCAATCCGCCCTCTCCGAGGCATCCCTGCGCGAACTCGACGCGCTCGTCACCTATCACACCGCGCTCGCGACCATCGAAGGCCTCACCGGCCGTCCCGTCGCCTTCGCCAAGGGAAAATCCAAATGAGCCGCTCGGCGCGACGGGACCTCGCGATGCTGCTCGTCGGCCTTCTGGCCGGAGCGGGTGCCGCCTACACATTCTCGGACCGCGCCGCCCCGGTGGGCGGCAGCCAAGCGGCGGAAGACAGCCACGCCGAAAAGGCGGGCGGCGGCCACGGCGACAGCCATGGCGAAGGCGCCGTCGAGCTGGACGACGCCAAGCTCTCCGCCGCCGGCATCGGGCTGGAGACGGCCGGCCCGGGCACCCTCAGGCAGACGCTCCGGCTCAACGGGCTGGTGCAGACCAACCAGGAAGCCGTCGTCCAGGTGACGCCGCGCTTTCCCGGCATCGTCCGCGAGATCCGCAAGCGCATCGGCGACACCGTGCAGAAGGGCGACGTGCTCGCGGTGATCGAGAGCAACCAGAGCCTCACCAGCTACGACCTGAAGGCGCCCATCGCCGGCACCGTGGTGGACCGGCAGGTGGCTTTGGGCGAATACGCCTCCGACCAGAAGCCGTCCTTCGTGGTCGCGGACCTCTCCACCTTGTGGGTGGATCTCTCCGTCTACCGGCGCGACTTCGCCCGCGTGCGCGTGGGCGACGCGGTGGCCATCGACCCGGACGACGGAGCGCCGCCCATCATCGGCAAGGTCTCCTACGTCTCGCCCATCGGCTCGGCCGATACCCAGTCCGCTCTGGCGCGGGTGGTCATTCCCAATGACGGCCTGAGGCTGCGGCCGGGGCTGTTCGCCAGCGGCACCATCACCCTCGCCGAACAGCCCGTGGACCTCGCGGTGCGCCTCTCGGCCCTTCAATCCATCGAGGGGCGCACGGTGGTCTTCGTGCGCAACGGCGACGCCTTCGAGCCGCGCGACGTGGAGACCGGCGCACGCGATGGCGCGTTCGCCGAGGTCGTGTTCGGCCTCATGCCGGGCGACGTCTACGCGGCGAAGAACAGCTTCGTGGTCAAGGCGGAACTCGCCAAGGGGAGCGCCAGCCATGAGCACTGAGACGGCACACGAATCTCGGAACGACCTCCAGCGCATCACCGCCTTCCTCCAGCCCCATCTGGAAGCGCGGGCGGTGCAGGCGCTGCATGCGCTGGAAGAGTTTCCCGGCTTCTCCATCGTCGAGGCGCGCGGCCAGGGCCGTGGCCGCGGCGCAGGAGGAACCTATGTCGCGAGCGAATACGACCTCACGTACCAGCGCCACATCCGCATCGAGATCGTCTGCCGCGCCGCGGCGGTGGACCTGATCGTGCGCACGCTGGCGGAGGCCGGCTGGACCGGGCGGCGCGGCGACGGGGTGATCTTCGTCTCGGCCGTGGAACGCTTCGTCCGCATCCGCGAGGCCGGCACGCCGGCAGCCGAAATGCGGGAGGGCGCGCGATGATCGACACCATCCTCGCCTTTTCCATCCGCCAGCGCTGGCTGGTGGTTCTCGCCTGCCTGATGGTGGGCGCGTTCGGCGCGTGGAACTTCACCCGCCTGCCCATCGATGCGGTGCCAGACATCACCAACGTCCAGGTGCAGATCAACACCCAGGCGCCGGGCTTTTCCCCGCTGGAGGTGGAGCAGCGCATCACCTTCCCCATCGAGACCGCCATGGGCGGCCTGCCGGGGCTCCAGTACACGCGCTCCCTCTCGCGCTACGGGCTCTCGCAGGTCACCGTGGTGTTCCGCGACGGGACCGACACCTACTTCGCGCGCCAGCTGGTGAACGAGCGCATCCAGCAGGCCAAGGACCAGCTCCCGCAGGGCGTCGAGACCGCTCCGGGGCCAATCTCTACCGGCCTCGGCGAAATCTACATGTACACGGTGGAGGCGAAGCCCGGCGCGAAGAAGCCGGACGGCACGCCCTTCACCCCCACCGAGCTGCGCACGATCCAGGACTGGATCATCAAGCCCCAGCTGCGCACCGTGCAGGGGGTGGTCGAGGTCAACACCATCGGCGGCTACGAGAAACAGTTCCACGTGCTGCCCGATCCCGCCCGGCTGATGGCCTATTCCATCTCGTTCCGGGACGTGATGACCGCGCTTGCCGCCAACAACGCCAATGTCGGCGCGGGCTATATCGAGCGCAACGGCGAGCAGTATCTGGTGCGCACGCCGGGTCAGGTGGCCGGCGCCGAGGACATCCGCGAGATCGTCATTGGCTCGAAAGGCGGCACGCCCATCCGCATCGGCGACGTCTCCGAGGTGCGCGAGGGCCGGGAGCTGCGCACCGGCGCCGCGACGCTGAACGGGGAGGAGGTGGTGCTCGGCACCACCATGCTGCTCATCGGCGAGAACAGCCGCACCGTCGCCCAGCGCGTGGCGGCGCGGCTGGAGCAGATCTCCCGTTCCCTGCCGGAGGGCGTTGTCGCCCGCGCCGTCTATGACCGGGCGCACCTGGTGGAAGCCACCATCGCCACGGTGGAGAAGAACCTGCTGGAAGGCGCGCTCTTCGTTGTCGTGGTGCTGTTCGTGCTGCTCGGCAATTTCCGCGCGGCGCTGGTGACGGCCTGCGTCATCCCGCTCTCCATGATGCTCACCATCACCGGCATGGTGGAGAACAAGGTCAGCGCCAATCTCATGAGCCTCGGCGCCATCGACTTCGGCATCATCATCGATGGCGCGGTCATCATCGTGGAGAACTGCCTGCGCCTGCTCGCCGAGGAGCAGCACCGGCGTGGCCGCCTGCTGACGCGCGCCGAGCGCTTCGAGACCATCCTCGCGGGCGCCAAGGAGGTGATCCGGCCGAGCCTGTTTGGCACCCTCATCATCGCCGTCGTCTATCTGCCCGTGCTGACCCTCACCGGGGTCGAGGGCAAGATGTTCACGCCCATGGCCATCACGGTGCTGATGGCGCTGGGGGCGGCGGCGCTGTTCTCCATGACCTTCGTGCCGGCGGCGGTGGCGCTGCTCGTCACGGGCAAGGTCTCGGAGCACGAGAACTTCATCATGCGTGCGGCGCGGCGCGTCTACACGCCGCTGCTGGACGCCGCCATCAACCTGCGCGCCCTTGTGGCCGTCGGTGCGGCGGCGCTGGTGATCGCGTCGGGCGTCGCCGCCTCCCGCATGGGCGGCGAGTTCATCCCGAGCCTCGACGAGGGCGATGCCGCCATCCAGGCCCTCCGGGTGCCCGGCACCAGCCTGACCCAGTCGCTGGAGATGCAGCAGGCGCTGGAGAAGGCCCTGCTCGGGGTGCCGGAGGTGCGGGAGGTGTTCGCCCGCACCGGGACGGCGGAGGTCGCGACCGACCCCATGCCGCCCTCCATCTCCGACGGCTACGTGATGCTGAAGCCCCGCGCCGAATGGCCGGACCCCGGCAAAGCAAAGAGCGCGGTGATGGAGGACATCGAGAAGGCGGCCGAACAGGTGGCGGGCAGCAATTACGAGCTCTCGCAACCCATCCAGCTGCGCTTCAACGAGCTGATCTCGGGCATCCGCTCCGACGTGGGCGTGAAGATCTTCGGCGACGATCTCGACACGCTGCTCCAGGTGGCCGGGCAGGTGGAAGCGGTCATGCGCGCCGTCCCCGGCGCCGCCGATGTGAAAAGTGAGCAGGTCTCCGGCCTGCCCATGCTCACCGTGGCGCTGAACCGCCCGGCCATGGCGCGCTACGGCGTGAGCGTGGCGGAGGTGCAGGAGCTGGTCGAGATCGCTGTCGGCGGGCGCGAGGCCGGTGTCCTGTTCGAGGGCGACCGGCGCTTCGACATCATCGTCCGCCTGCCGGAGAACCTGCGCACGGACGTGGAGGCGCTGCGGGATCTGCCGATCCCCCTGCCGCCGGCCACGGCGGCGCCGGAGCAGGCGGTGCGCGCCGCCTGGAGACCGGCCGCCACGGGGCAGATCCGTTATGTGCCGCTCTCGGCCATCGCCAGCCTCTCGGTGTCGCCCGGCCCCAACCAGATCAGCCGGGAGGACGGCAAGCGGCGCATCGTGGTGAGCGCCAACGTGCGCGAACGGGACCTCGGCTCCTTCGTCTCCGAGGCCCAGCGGCAGGTGGCCGAGAAGGTCCGGCTGCCCGCCGGCTACTGGATCGGCTGGGGCGGACAGTTCGAGCAGCTGGTGTCGGCGACGCAACGCCTCGCCATCGTGGTGCCCATCGCGCTGCTGCTCATCTTCCTGCTGCTGTTCATGAGCTTCGGCTCCATGGCCGATGCGGCGCTGGTGTTCTCCGGGGTGCCGCTGGCGCTCACCGGCGGCATCGCGGCGCTGATCCTGCGCGGGCTGCCGCTCTCCATCAGCGCCGGCATCGGCTTCATCGCCCTGTCCGGCGTGGCGGTGCTGAACGGCCTCGTCATCATCGCCTTCATCCAGAAGCTGCGGGCGGAGGGGCGCGACATCGTCACTGCCGTCCGGGAGGGGGCGCTGACGCGCCTGCGTCCGGTGCTGATGACGGCGCTGGTCGCGTCCCTCGGCTTCGTGCCCATGGCCATCGCCACCGGCCCCGGCGCGGAGGTGCAGAGGCCGCTCGCCACCGTGGTCATCGGCGGCATCGTCTCCTCAACCATCCTAACGCTGCTCGTGCTGCCGGCGCTCTACGTGCTGTTCCGGCGCGAGCCCAAGCCCGCCGCCCCGCCCGAACCCGCGGCGGCCGCATCCCATTGACCCCAAGGAGAAACCCCATGCTCAAGAGCCTGATCGTCGCCCTCGGCCTCGTCGCCGCCGGCCCGGCCCTCGCCCAGCACGCCCACGGCGCCCAGAAGGGGCCGAATGGCGGCCCCATGGAGGACGTGGCGGGCGTTCATGTGGAGATGGTCGTGGCCAGAGAGGCCGTGACCTTCAACCTGCTCGACGAGGCGGGCAAGCCGCTCGGCGCAGCCGGATTCACCGGCTCCGCCATGGTTGCGGCCGGGACCGAACGCAAGACGCTGCCGCTCGCGGCCGCCGGCGAGGCCCTCGCCGGGAAGGCTGCCGCGCCCGTACCCAAGGGCGCCGCCGTGACCTTGCTCATCAAGACGCCGGGCGGGAAGTCCGGTCAGGCCAAGTTCACGGCACCCTAGGACGGCACCGATGGCGCAGCTTCGAAGGCTCGGCGGCGCGGCTGCGGTCGTCATCGCCTTGCTCGGTCTCGGGTCGCCGGCGCTGGGCCTGGACCCGAGGCCGACCACCTATCGCGAAAGGCTGAGGCACGATTTCCGCGATGTGCAGCTCGGCCTCGCACATCCCGTACCCGACGGGCGCAGCACGCCTGTCGGCCCTCCGGCCACGCAGGGACGGTCCCGCGGGCCAACTACCGCCCCCGGCATCCCCGCCACACCGATTACGAAAGGCACGCCATGAAAGGCCCGCGCTACACAAGCCTCATCTGCCTCGCCCTCAGCAGCCTTGCCGTGGGCCCGGCCCTCGGAGACGGCATCCCGCCCGCGCGGCCGGCGAGCGCCTTGGACGCCGGCTGCGAGCATGGCAGCGCCGGCGCGCACAACCTCTTCTGCGCGAAGACCAAATCGGAATGCATCAGCAGCAACCGCGCATTCCGGCCGCACGAGATCACCCATTGCTCCATTCGCTATGACCAGTGCATGCGGGTGTGGGGCACGGCCAAATGAGGGCGGCGGCGTCTTCAGCGTGGATGCTGCGTCTTCTGGTGGCGGCCGCAACACCTCTTGCGCTCGGGCCGGCGCAGGCCAGCGAGAGACACAATGAGCGCGATCTGATCCGGGCCTTCACCTTTCAAAACCTCACGGTCTATTGCGGCCAGTTCACCCCCGCCGCCCTCTCCCAGACGGTCGGAAAGGACGGCGGGATCAACGGGCTGGCTCTCCATGTGAAGGCGGAAGCCGCAGCCGAACTTCCCGAGGCGGACGCCGATCGCCTCCTCCGGCGCTCCGCGGATACCGCGCGCGCCCTCGCACTGAACGCGGTGCGTCTGCACTATGACGCAGATCGCGAAGTGGAAAACGCCCGCATCACACAATGGTGCGACGCGGTCGTGGTACCTGCGGTGCGGCGGCATATTGAATCGCATGGTGCAGCGGAAGAGGGTGGCCCGACGGCGACGGAGCAGCGCCGGCCTTGAGGCGGTCTCACTCGGAACGCCGCTGGCGCCCTTCATCACCGAGCACGCCTGCCGGAAGGTCCCCGTGTGCGTTGTGGAGCATCGGTGCCAACCGTTTCATATCCCGCCCCAACGGATAGAAATACTCCCAAGGGAGGCGGCCATGAACACCGGAATTGTCTTCGCACTCGTCTCGGCCGGCCTGTTCGGCGCAAGCACGCCGCTCGCCAAGCTGCTCCTTGGCGCCATCGATCCGTGGATGATGGCCGGCCTGCTCTACCTCGGGGCAGGTGCGGGCCTCGCCGCCGTGCATCTGTCCCGGGCCGCGCTCCGGCTGCCGGCGGTGGAGGCGCCGCTGCGGCGGACGGACGTGCCGTGGCTCGCGCTGGTGATCCTCACCGGCGGCGTCCTCGGCCCGCTGCTGCTCATGTTCGGCCTCGCCCGGACCGACGGCGCGAGCGCATCCCTTCTCCTCAATCTGGAAGGTGTGGCGACCATGGCCATCGCCTGGATCGCCTTCCGCGAGAATGTGGACAGGCGCCTCCTTCTGGGCGCGCTCGCCATCCTCGCCGGTGCGGCGCTGCTGTCATGGCAGGGCCGGGCGACGCTCGACCTCGGCGCCATGCTGATCGCCGGCGCCTGCCTGTGCTGGGGCATCGACAACAACCTCACCCGCAAGCTGTCCTCCGCCGATCCCGTGCAGATCGCCATGCTGAAGGGCCTGATCGCCGGAACCATCAACCTGGTGATCGCGCTCGGCCACGGGGCGGCCTTCCCTTCGGCAGGGGCGGTAGCCGCGGCTGCCGTGGTCGGCTTCTTCGGCTATGGGGTCAGCCTCGCCCTGTTCGTGCTCGCGCTGCGCCATCTCGGCACCGCGCGCACCGGCGCCTATTTCTCGCTCGCGCCGTTCGCGGGCGCGCTCCTCGCTATCGCGCTGCTCGGCGAGGCTCTTACGCCCCAGCTCGTGATCGCGGGCCTCTTCATGGCGCTCGGCCTCTGGCTCCACCTCTCCGAGCAGCATGAGCACGAGCACGCCCACGAAGCTCTGGAACACGAGCACCGCCACCGCCACGACGCGCACCACCAGCACGCCCACGAGGCGGGCATCCCGGCCGACGAGCCGCACACCCATCGGCACCGGCACACACCCATGGTGCACCGGCATCCGCACTACCCGGACATCCACCACAGGCACGGGCATGGCGCGTGACGTCTGAGACCGGATTGCGCGCGGATCATCGATCGCGGCCGTCCGTCGTCGAGGCTTCCCTATATGCTCGAAATCCCTTCCCATAGGGAGAGGACACGAGACGGAGGTTCAGATGCGGGAGGGACAGGGACCGGATCTCATCCAACGCATGGCGCCTCCCCCCATGCGGCCGCCGCGCCGGTACCGCGCAGTCCTTGCGGGCGCGCTGGCTGCGGTGCTCGCCGCCATGCCTGGTGTGGCCGAGACACAGAGGGCATCGACCTCAACGTCGCCGGAGCCGGTGCGGATGGTGCTGGATCGGCCTGCCCTGAGCATGGTCGAGGCCAAGGGCTGGTCTTTCGCCGCGCTCATGGGCGCGCCCGGCGCGGCAACGCTCGATGCGTTGAAGGCCCGCAGCCCGCTCTATGGCGACCTCTCCCGCCAGCTCGGCGACGACGTGAAGGCGCTGCGGACGGAGATGGCGGCCAACAAGCGCCCGCTGTTCGAGGTCACCGACGACAATGTGGGCCGGATCATCGATCTGCGCTGGCTCGCCTCGCCCTTGGCCAGCTTCCGCCTCGTCGGCGTGGTCAACCGCACCGACCGGCGCGATTTCACCGCGCTGACATCCCGGCCGTCCTGCGGCGAGGTGCGCCTCATCTATCGCCTCGCCTATCGCTTCCGCCGGGGGGCCCTTGTCTATGCCTCCCGTCTGCCGGTGAACATCAATGCGGTGTTCGACGTGCCGGCCGCGGCCGGGGTCCCCTGCCCCGACCTCGCCCGCGCCTGGACGCCGCCGCACCCCGATATGGACGCGGCCGAGACGGCGAACTGGCTGGCGACCGGGCCGCTCGCGGGCCTCGCCTTGCGACAGATCGAGATCAACGCCCAGGTGGTCCGCCTGCCGTCCGGCATGGAAACCGAGCTCGGCGGGCAGGCCATCTATCTCATGCGGGTGTTCCGCATTGAAGGCGACCGCGCCATTCCAAAGCCGCTGGAAAACACGCCGGATGTGGCGCGGCTCGGCGCCGATGCCGCATTGAAGGCGCGTCTGGTGGACTATCTGCGCGCCCACCTGCCTGAGATCGACCGGGGCGTGTACCAGATCCCGGACGAGTTCCTGGCCGACAAGGCCCTCTCCTTCTCCACCTTCGGCAGCGCGCGGACCGCCAACCATCCCTTCGCCAGCCTGTTCACGCCAACGGATTTTGCCGGCCTGCCCTATGCGGACCTCGGCTATGTGGCCTCCCCGGCCGGGCTGATCGCGCGGCTCGATGACGGAACCTGCACCGGCTGCCATCAGGGCGCGGCGACGGCGGGCTTCCACCTGATCGGCCATGACGAGCCGGACGCCTCCCCCTTCAACGTGGTAAAGGTGCCCATCTCGCCCCATCTTTACGCTGAGGATGCGCGACGGCGTGCCTATCATGCCGCGCTGGCGGAGGGGCGCGACCCCGACGTGTTCCGGCCGCTCTCCATCGCGCCGCCAGCCTCATGGACCGGCGCGACCCCGCATGCGCCGATCACGGCGGCCGCCACCATGGCATGCCTGCTGCCCAGGGAGCCGGCGCCCTTCAAGGACGGATGGAGCTGCGGCGGTGCGTTCTCCTGCGAGGCCATCGCCCACAATCCGCGCCTGCCGGTGGAGACCGGCCAGTGCATGCCGACGCAGGACAAGGGCCGCAACAATGGCATCGTCTCCGGCATGGCCTGCCTCTCCGGCGAGATCGTGCCCGGCAGGGCGCCCTATCTCGATCGGTTCCGCATCCTCCGGCAGATCAACAGCCAGTCGGCGACGGTCTCGCCCACCGCCTACAATTGCCGGCCGGCAAAGCTCGGCGTGCCGGGCGGCGCGGCCTATCGCCAGTGTACGCCGGCCGAGCGCGCGTTCTCGGGATTCACGGCGGGCCAGGCACCGGCGGAAATCTGCGCCCTGGTCGGCGGCAAGGCGTTCGACTTGTGTGTCGCAACCGACAACTTCGCCAAATGCATGGATGCAAGCGTGGTCCGAGGCAACCGGCCGAGCTGTGGCACCGGCCGCTTCTGCCGCGAAGACTTCATGTGCCAGGCCCTGCCGCCGAACATTCCCGGCGTCGCCCCGGTGGCGCGGGACAACGGCTTCTGCTCACCCACGTATTTCGTGTTCCAGATGCGCATCGACGGCCATCCGGATCCGATCCAGGGCGTGAAATAGATCCGTCGGCCGGCCTCGGGGGAGGCCGGCCGACCACTCGCATGGACCTATCGCAGGTCCGTCAGGTCGGGTTTTCCAGATTGAACTGGCCGGCGTGCTCGTCATAGCCGAACAGCTCGCCATAGCGGCCCCAGGTTATGAGCGCACGCAGGGTCGTCTCGGCGAAGTCCTCGGACATGTGGTCCTCCAGTTCCTCGCTGAAGCGGGTGAACGGCGCGCGGTGGGTCGGCCGCTCGTCCAGCACCCGACGGATGAGGCCGGCCAGCGGCACGTAGGCCATCAGGTGATCCGCGAACAGGCGCTTGCGGGCATCCACCTCGGATTCGGCAAAGTGCCGGCCGGCCTCCGACAGCGTCACGTCGCCCGCTTCCACCCCGGCGAACCGCAGCAGCTGCAGCGTCTCGACGATGGGAAACAGCTCGTCCACCTCCATCTGCAAGGCGGCTGCGAGAACGGGGAGATCGGCCCTGCCGTTGTAAGGCGGCCCGGCCAGCGTCTCCATCAGGCCCGAGAGGAGGTTGGTGGAGATGTTGGGCAGAGCGGTGCCGATGCCCGCGATGCCGGCGCCTTCGTGCCTGGGCTCGCTCTTTTCCAGCGGCGTCCGCTGGGTCATGCGGCCATAGATGTCATCCACGATGGCGCGGAACACCGGGTCGAGCCGCGCGCGCGGATGCGGCAGGTCGATCTTGATCTCCGCCGCCACCCGGCCGGGATTGGAGGAGAAGATCAGGATGCGGTCGCACATGAGCACCGCTTCCTCGATGTTGTGCGTGACCATGAGGATGGACTTGATGGGCAGCCGCCCCTCGATCCACAGGTCGATCAGGTCGGTGCGCAGCGTCTCGGCGGTCAGCACGTCGAGCGCCGAGAAGGGCTCGTCCATGAGCATCAGGCGCGGGTGCACCACCAGGGCGCGGGCGAAGCCCACGCGCTGGCGCATGCCGCCGGAAAGCTCCTTGGGATAGGCACTCTCGAAGCCGTCGAGACCGATGAGGTCGATGGCCTGAATGGCGCGGCGGCGGCCTTCCGCCGCGGGCACGCCGATGGCGTCGAGACCGACCTCCACATTCTCCAGAACGGTGAGCCAGGGAAACAGCGCGAAGCTCTGGAACACCATGGACAGGCCCTCGCACGGGCCGGTGACGGGCTTGCCGCACCATTCCACGCGGCCGGTGGTGGGCTTCACCAGGCCGGAGATGATGCGCAGGAGCGTGGATTTGCCGGAGCCCGAGCGGCCCAGAAGCCCCACCACTTCGCCCTCATTGATGGTGAGCGACACGTCATCCAGCACCAGCAGGTCGGCATTCTCGCCCTTGTGGTAGATCTGCCGGACGCCTGAGGCGGAGACGAGGGTTTTCTTTTCGCTGTCGACGACAGAGGTGTGGTGTTCCATCAAGGTCATCTCATCCTCCATCAGTCGAGGCGCAGACGGCGGCCGGCGAAGACATAGAGCGGACGCCAGAGCAGTCGGTTGAACAGGATCACGAAGATCGACATCACCGCGATGCCGAGCACGATGCGCGGATAGTCGCCCGCGGCGGTGGCATCGGCGATGTAGGCGCCGATGCCGTGGGCGCGCAGCGTGGTGTCACCCCAGCTCGCCACCTCGGCGACGATGGAGGCGTTCCAGGAGCCTCCGCTCGCGGTGATGGCGCCGGTGACGTAATAGGGAAAGATCCCTGGCAGCATCACCTTCTTCCACCAGCTCCAGCCGCGGATGCGGAAGGTGCCCGCCGCCTCCCTCAAATCGTTGGGGAAGGCGCTCGCCCCTGCCACCACGTTGAACAGGATGTACCACTGGGTGCCGAGCACCATCAGCGGCGACAGCCAGATGTCCGGGTCGAGGCCGAGCCGGACGATGGCCACCACCGCGAACGGAAAGATGATGTTGGCCGGGAAGGCGGCGAGGAACTGCGCCAGCGGCTGCACCCGCTCGGCCCAGGCCGGCCGGAGGCCGATCCAGACCCCGATGGGCACCCAGATGAGGGTGGCAAGGGCGATCAGCACGATCACCCGCAGCATGGTCAACACCCCGAGGCCGAAGGCCTGCGCCACCTCCGGCCAGGTCAGCTCGGTGGCGACGAAGGTGACGATGGTCCACAGGCAATAGGCCGTCACCGCCAGCACCAGCGCGAGCCACACCTTGTCGGAGAGGGGGCTGGACAAGGCGCGGCGGGCATCCCCCGGCACCGCGACCGGAAGGGCGAGGCGCTGGCGCGGGACCGCGGACAGCAGCGCCCCCAGCGGCCCCAACAAGCGCTGGAACAGGCGGGTGCGCCGGGCCGCCGAGAGCAGCCAGGAGGACGGCGCGGCGCCGCTGGCGGAGGTCTCCACCCGGAACTTGTCGGCCCAGGCCACCAGCGGGCGGAACAGCAGCTGGTCGTAGATGAGGATGACGGCCAGCATGGCCAGCACCGCCCAGCCCACCGCCGGCAGGTTCTGCTCCTTGATGGCGAGGGCCACGTAGGAGCCCACCCCCGGCAGGGTGATGGTGGTGTCGCCCACCGAGATGGCCTCCGACGCCACCACGAAGAACCAGCCCCCGGACATGGACATCATGGTGTTCCACACCAGCCCCGGCATGGAGAAGGGCACTTCCAGCCGCCAGAAGCGCTGCCAGCCGGTGAGGCGGAAGGAGCGGGTGGCCTCGTCGAGGTCGCGCGGCACCGTCTTCAGCGACTGGTAGAAGCTGAAGGTCATATTCCAGGCCTGGCTGGTGAAGATGGCGAAGATGGCCGCCAGTTCCACCCCCAGCACCTTGCCCGGGAACAGGGACATGAAGCCCACCACGGTGAAGGACAGGAAGCCCAGCACCGGCACCGACTGGAGGATGTCCAGCATGGGGATGAGCACCATCTCCGCCCGCCGGCTCTTGGCCGCCAGCGCGCCGTAGAGGAAGGTGAAGACCAGCGAGGCGAGGATGGCCGCCAGCATGCGCAGCGTGGTGCGCAGCGCATATTCCGGCAACTGGGCGGGATCGAGGGAGACGGGCGTCTGGTTCAAGGCCGCGAGGGGCACGAGTGTGCCCTGCCCGCCGTGCACGATCAGGATGAGCGCGCCGAACAGCAGGCCGAAGGCCAGCGCATCCCACAGGTTCGGCGCGAAGCGCCGCCGACGGCCCGCCTCCAGGGCCGGGTGCTGCATCGTCATGACGACAGATCCGAATGCGATTGGAATTTACGGCGCCGACGGGCAGCCGGTGCCGGGAGGTTTCGCATGGGACTGGGGCTCACCCTGTCCTGCCGGGACAGCAGGAACCGCCCTGCCCGAGGCCGCGCAGCGGAGCACGGCCATGCGACGCCACAGTGACGGCGCCGCGATGGGGCTGTGGTCAGCCAGGATGGGTGCCAGGCCTGCGCCTGCGCGCGCATCGGCTTCGATCGCCGTCCTCGTTACGATGAGAGAACGCGATAGGTCTGCGGAAATACAGCGCCCGCATGGCTCACCTCTTGTCCCGGAGCCTGCCGGCGGGACGGTGAACCGGACGCGAAAGGTCAGGTCCGCGCGGCCGCGGGCGGGCTCGAGCTAGATCGACTGGAACTGTCCATCACCCGATTGCTTTCAAGAAATCCGGCCGGCCTGACGGTAGAGTCTTCGATGAACCCGCGAACGGGCACGCTCCATCTCCCAGGCATCCGGTGACGCCGCCTATCGCGCCCGGCGCCGGCGCGGTCAAGCGGAAAATGCGCGGTGCGGCAAGGCGTCCGGACTGACGCTGCGAGACTGGCTGCGGCGCCCCGGGACGGCAGCTGAGGCACGAAATCTCCGGTCATCGGCCAAGAATGGATGCATCCAGTGCGGCCTTGAGCCGTGCACCGCCCTACCTGCCGCTCCGTCTCCGGAGCCCATCGACCGCCCGAAGGATCGCCTTCGCCTCGGCCCCTGCGTCGAACGGCACTGCATCTCCGCCCCGCCCGTAGAGGCGCGCGTCGAGGCGCGCCGTCTCTTGCCCGCTCACCGGCAGTCCGAGTGCGCGCCACCGGCGCAGGTGGCGCTCCACCGCGCGGCGGAGCGCGAATGGCTCGCCGGTCCGCACCGCCCGGCGCACGGCGATACGGGTGGGGTCCACCGGCGAGAGCCGCCCGAGCGCCTTCAGCACGTCGTCCCGCCGGCGCGGCCCGAGGCCCGCGAGGACCAGCACACATCCCGCCAACAGCCCGCCCGTGATGGCCAGCGCCGCGGCCCGCACCTGCCCGGCGGGCAGATGCCCGGTGCCGCCGACCCCGGCATAGATGCTGGCATAGCCGAAGGGGATCGCCGGGATCTCCGCCGTGCGCATCTGCCGTGCTTCGGTGTCAAACCAGGGGATGGCGATGGCCGGAAGCACGGCGGGGTCGCCGGTGCTCGGCCGCAGGTGCCATTCCCATGTCACCGTCGTGACCGGCCCGTCCGGCGTCAGGCGCTGCGTGCGCGCCTCCGGCGCCGCGAAGCTGATGAGCCAGGGCGCGCGCACGATGGGGCGCGGCGGCACCAGATGCGAGGGCGCCCCCACCGCCTCGATGGTGACGCGGCGGACGAGGGTTTCCCCGTCGCGCAGCTTGCCGGGCTCGGCGGACAGCGCGTCGGTGACGGTGAGGCTGCGCGCCGCGAGCGTTGCCCCCTCGACCGGGAACGGGGCCACCGCCACCGTCACGGGCTCCGCCGTGACCGGCAGGTCCTCCCGCGGCGCATCGGTGCCCACCACGGTCAGCCGGTGCGTCACCGGCCCGATGGTGAGGGGACCCGCGTGGCGCGGGAACAGCGCGATGCGGCGCTCGAACACCCGGACGGACCGCCCCTCCACCTGCTCCGTCCGCCACTGGTCGCGGGCGAGCTGCATCCAGTCATAGTCGGGAGAATCGGGAAAGCTCAGCTTTTCCAGCGTGATCTGCCGCTCGTATTCGCCGCGCACGGTGACGGGGATCATCTCGCCCGCCACCGGCCGCATCTCGGGAATGACCAGCCGCAGGCTCTCCGCCCGCGCGGCGCCGGCCGGGCACAGGAGGAGCAGGAGGCAAAGCGCACGGCGTAGCCTCATTGTGCGTCTCCATCCCGCCCGATCAGGCCGAGCGCCGCCCGTCGCTCGAATTCCTTGCGCAGGCGCAGGCGCAGGTACGCGCCGGGATCGTCGGCGATGGTGTCGAGCCAGGCATCGGAGGCGACGATGCCGCGCGCCTCGATGGGCTTCTTCAACTCCGGGTCGGGGGTCGCCACCACGCCGTCGCCCGTGTTCGCGGATGCAGTGCCCACAGCAGCCGGGATATGGCCGCGGACGACGCTGGTTCCCACCGTCTTGGGCGCCAGCGCGTCGATGATCCCGCGCAGCCGGCGCGCCTCGGCGTCCGCCGGATCCACGAACAGCACGGCGTCGAGATAGGCGACGGACAGCGCGTAGCGGCCGGTCGCCGCGAGGGTCAGGGCGCGGTTGAAGGTCTCGCTGCGGCCGGCCTCCGCGAAGGCCGCGTCCGCGGCGGGGTAGTCGCCCGCCCGGTAGAAGGCGATGCCCCGCGCGGCGGCATCGTCCTGCCAGCGCGCCGTTCCCGGCGCCCCCGCCCAGAAGGCGAGCCGCGCAAGGGAGGACGGCCCCGCAAGCATGAGGCAGGCGAGGCCCGCCGCCGCCATGAGGAGGATGCGCCGTGCCGGGGAGAGGCCGCTCATGCACGCCTCCGGAACAGGGCGAGAAACGGGACGAGCGCGAGCGCCGCGACCAGCGGGCCGAGATCCTCGAACATAAGCCCCGCCGCCCGCCCGTCACGCGTGAGCGCCGCCGAACCGGACAGGCGGTCGATGACCGGCCGGGGCGCACGGGCCGGCGCGGATGCGACGCCCAGCGCCTCGAGCGACGCCCCTCCGTCGCTCCCCGCGCCGAGGGCGAGAGTGAAGAGGCGGACGCCGCCCATGGCGAGCCGCGCCGCCTCCGTGCGCGCCGCTGCATCGAGGCCGCTGCCGTCCGAGATCAGAACGAGATCCGCGTCCGGCGTCCCCTCCAGCATGCGGCGGGCGAGCCGCAACGCGGCGGCCGGCCGGGCGCCACTGCTCGGCATGGTATCGGGGCCAAGCACGGCGATCAGGCTCTCCAGCACCGCGGGATCACCCGTCGGCGCCGCCACGTCATAAGCCTCGTCGGAATAGAGGATGAGGCCCACCGGCCGCCCGGCCGCGGCAGCCATGACGCCGGCGGCGGCGGCCTGCGCATCGGCCAGCGCCGCTCCGGCGACGCCGGGCGTCAGACCGATGGCCACCAGCACGGCCCCCGCCCCGGCGAATTGCGGGGCGTCCGCGCGCGGGATCGCAGGCCCCGCAAGGCCGAGGCCGACCAGCGCCGCCGCCGCCACCGGCATCAGGCTGGCACCGGCATCGTCCCGGCGCAGATGGCCGAGGGTGCGCATGGCCGCCAGCATGGCGGGCGTCATCACCCGCCCCCAGCCGCCCGCCACGGGGCCGCGCCGCCACAGCCAGACGGCCAGCGCGGCGAGGAGCGGCAAGGCGGCGAGCCACCAGGGGCGGAGCAGGACGAAGCCATTCATGAACGCCGCCCCATGGCCGGCAGCAGGGCCAGCAGCGCGGCAAGGACGAGCGCCGCCGCCGCGGGCCACATCCAGAGGGAGCGCCAGTACAGGGTCGGGGGGCGCCGCATGGGGTTCGGCTCCAGCCGGTCGAGGGTCGCGGCCACGTCCACCAGATCGTCGAGGGTGCGCACCCGGAAACTCGCCCCGCCGCCGGCGGCGGCAGTGGCCCGGAGGCCGGCGACATCCACCGCATCGCTGGCGTCCGGCTGGCTCTCCAGATCCTCCGGTCCAAGGGCGATGGTGTGCACGCGGATGCCGTGGCGGGCCGCAAGCTGCGCCGCGTCGCTCGCCTGCACCTTGCCCGAGGTGTCGATCCCGTCCGAGAGCAGGATCACCGCTTGGGACTTGGCTTCTTTGGACCTGCCATCGCTGCGGGAAAGGCGGCGCACGGCGAGGCCGAGCCCCTCGGAAATCGCCGTGGACAGGCCGGAGATGCCGATCTGCAACGTCTCCACGGCGCGGGCCGTGGAAGCCACGTCGAAGGTGGGCGGCTGCGCCACATAGGCCCGGTCGCCGAAGACGACGAGGCCGATCCTGTCGCCCTGCCGGCCGGCAATGAAGCGCGCCGCGACCGCCTTGACCGCGTCGAGGCGCGACAGCGGCCGGCCGTCGAGCACGAAGTCCGTCTTCGCCATGCTCCCCGACAGGTCGAGGGCGAGGATGATCTCCCGGCCGGACGCGGTGGGAAGGCTCACGGGCGTGGCGACGCGCGGCCCGGCCAGCGCCACCACCAGCGCGATCCAGGCCCCCGCGCGCAGCAGGGCCGCGACGGGGTCATGGCGCAGGCCGGACGGGGCGGCAGCGGCAAAGGCGGTGGCATCGACGGCGAGCGAAGCCATCGCCGGCGCCCGCGCCGCGAGGACGCGCCCGACCAGCCACGGTAGGGGCAGGAGCAGCAGGACGAGGGGAAAGGCGAGGCTCATCGGCGCGCGCGCCTCGCCTTCAGCGCGATGCGCTCGATGGCCTCGGCGCCGGGCGGCGGCGCGGCGCCGTAGGCCGCGGCGCGCAGTTCGTCGGGCAGGCGGCCGAGGATGCGGGCGATGGCGAGCAGCCGTGCCTCGGGCTCAAGGGAGCGCACCGCCCGGAGCCGCGCACGGAGCGGGACAGGCCGCGCGAGGAGCGGCAGCACGAGGGCGCAGCACAGCGCGCCGAGGAGCAGGCCGAGGCCGAACAGGGCGACAAGGTCGGTCGCATGGAGCGCCATCAAGGCGGGCGGCAGGCGCCCTTCCGGCAAGGCGGCGATCAGCTCAGCCTGCGTCATCCGGGATCACCTCGAGGCTGACATTCAGGCCGGCCATCCGGTCGGCCAGCGGTGCGGGATCGAACGGGCGGAGCCGCGCCAGCCGCCGCTCCGCCCCGGCATGGATCGGCAAAGGCGCGGCGGGCGGCGCCACGTCGAGCGGATCGAGCGGAAGCAGCACGCGCACCCGCCGCTGACGCGCGAGGCGTGCCAGCGCCGCCTCGTCGGCCGGGCGGATGCCATCCGGACCGGTGGCGATGAGCACCTCCGCGCCCGACGGGACCATGGCCACCGCCCGCGCCAGCACCTCGCGCAGGGACGTCGCCCCGTCTCCCCTCCGGCCCGCCGCGAGCGCGCGGTCGTGGCTGTCGGCCAGCATGTGGCTGATGCGGCCCATCTGCGCCACCCCGGCGCCCGCGGCGGCGACGGCAACGCCGGATGCATCGAGGCTGATGGCGGCGAGGACGGCGCGGCGCGCCACCGCCTGCCAGCCGCGCCGCGCCAGAACGCGGGCAGCGCGCACCGAGCGCAGGCTGTCCCCGGTGCCCCAGAGCATGGCCGGCCGGAAATCGGCGATCAGCAGCACCGTGTCGTCGCGCTCCTCGTGGAAGCTGCGGATGTGCGGCGCGCCGGTGCGGGCGGTGGCGGCGGGATCGATCCGCCGGAAGTCGTCGCCTTCGGCGAAGGCGCGGATCTCCCGAAGGTCCATGCCGGAGCCGGCCGGGCGCGCCTGCACCGCGCCGGGGCGCCGCGTCACCGGGCGGTGGCGGGCGGGCGGCAGGCGCGTGTCGCGCAGCGCCAGCAGTTCGGCCGCGACGAGCCGGATGCCGGGCACATCGAGCGCCGCCGTCACCATGGCTCCACCGCCTTCAGGATGTCGGCGACGAGGCTGCGGCCGGTGCGCCCTTCGCCGACGGCAGCCCAGGTCGGCACCAGCCGATGGGCCAGCGCGTCGGGCGCCAGGGCGATGACATCCTCGGGCAGGCCGTAGTCGCGCCCCTTCAGCCAGGCGAGAGCCTGCGCCGCCGCGGCCAGCGCCAGCGTGCCGCGCGGCGAGACCGGGTGTTCCACCCATTCGGCAACCACGCCACCGGGCCGCGAGGCCATCACCAGCCGGACGATGAAATCCTTGAGCGCCGGAGCGAGATGGACGGTCGCGACCTCGGCCTTGGCCTGCGCCAGCGTGTCCGGCGACAGCGCGGCCTCCGCCTGCGCCGGACCCGCGATCCGCTCGGCGGCGACGAGATCGAGGATCGCGCGCTCCTGCTCGGCGTGGGGCAGTCCGAGGGACAGGTGGAGCAGGAAGCGGTCCATCTGGGCTTCGGGCAGGGGAAAGGTGCCCTCGTGCTCGATGGGGTTCTGGGTCGCCACCACCATGAAGGGCTGCGGCAGCGGGCGGGTGACGCCCGAGGAAGTCACCTGCCCCTCGGCCATGGCTTCAAGCAGCGCCGACTGCACCTTGGGCGGCGCCCGGTTGATCTCGTCGACCAGAACGAGCGCATGGAACAGCGGGCCGGCGACGAAATCGAAGCGTCCGGTCTCCGGTCGAAACACCTGGGTGCCCGTCAGGTCCGAGGGGAGCAGGTCCGGCGTGCACTGGATGCGGGCGTGGCTTCCCGGCAGGCTGGCGGCGAGGCGCTTGACGGCGCGGGTCTTGGCGATGCCCGGCGGTCCCTCGATCAGCACATGGCCGCCGACCAGCAGGGCGATCAGCAGCCGCTCCACCAGCGCCTCGTGGCCGATCAGCCCGGCGGCGACGGCGCTGCCGAGGCGGGTGATCGGATGGCTCATGTCGTTCATGCCCGGCGCCTCCCATGGTCGGGAGAGGATGCGGGCGCCCGGCGCCGCGCCGCCAGAGAGCCCTTCCCGGCCGGTTCGGGAAGATCACCCGGATCAGCGGGGAAGACGTGCCGTCGCCCGCATGCCGCCGCCCGACGGCGCCAGCGCGAAGCTGCCGCCCAGCGCATCGACCCGCTCGCGGATGCCGAGCAGGCCGAAGCCGTCGCCCGCCCGGCTGTCGGGCCGCGCGGCGCCGTCGTCCTCGACGGTCAGGGTGATCGTCTCGGCGACCTCCAGAGTCAGGATGACGCTGCCGGGGCCGCCATGGCGGACGGCATTGGTGAGGCATTCCTGGGCGATGCGGTAGAGGCTGAGGGCGAGGGTGTCCGGCACCGCCTCCATGTCGCCCTTCAGCTCCAGCGCGAAGCGGATGGCAGGCACGCGGCTGCGCCAATCGGCGACGAGCCGCTCCAGCGCGTGGCGCAGGCCGAGGTCGTCGAGATCGGGCGGGCGCAGGCGGGACAGCTCGGTGCGCAGGCTGTCCATCATCTGGCCGCTGATCTCGGCGATCCGCGCGCCGTCCTCGGCGGTGGTCTCCTTCGACTGCGCGATGGCCGTGGCCAGCGCGCGGGTGGCGGTGAGGCACTGGCCGAACTCGTCGTGCAGCTCGCGGGCGAGCGCGCGCCGCTCGCTCTCCTGCATGGTAAACAGGCGGCGCGTCAGCTCGGTGCGCATGGCCTGCGCCTCCCTGAGCGTCTCCGCCGTATGGTTCAGCGCCGTGCTCAGGCGATCGAACTCGGCGACGTGGAGCGGCGGCAGCCCGGCCGAGAAGTCGCGCCGCTGGAGGCGCTCGATGCCGCTCAGGATGATGCGGAACGGGGCGAGGAGCCGGACCATCAGCAGGCCGGTGAGGATGGAGCCGCCGACCGCCATGCCCACCGCCACCCGCATCAGGTCGCCGGTCCGCGTCCAGGCCCGGCTCATGACGACGCCGGTGTCGGCCGAAGCGGTGACATAGGCATCGGTCAGGTAGCGCGTGCGCACCGGCACGGACATGGGCTCAGGCATCAGGCCGAGGTGCCCCGCCAGCCAGACGAACCAGCCCGGCGGCGCCACATCGGCGGCGACATAGGGGCCGCAGCGCCGGTGCAGCGGATTCTCCCGCGCGCCGAGTTCGACGCAGATCCCCGGTGCGATGAGGGTCCAGGCGGGAAAGGCCTGCCAGTCGCGGAACACCGGCACCGGCGCCACGCCGCCGAAGGCGAGCCCCTCGAAGCTCGGGCGGGCGGCGATGGCGTCGGCGACGCGGACGGCGGTGGTCGCCACATCCTGCCGCGCGGCCTGCGCCGTATCCCACAGCACCCAGCCGGCGGCGACCACCACCGTGGCAAGCCCCGCCGCCAGCACGCGCAGCACCAGCTGGGGCAGGAGCCGGCGCATCAGATGGCCGGGACGAGGCCGGACCGCTGAGCCTTCAGCACCAGATCGGCGTCACCGGAGGCGCCGAGCTTGGCCCGGATCAGCGACAGGTTGTTCTGGACGGTCTTGGAGGAAAGCCCGAGGCTGCGGGCGATGGAGCGGCCGTTCATGCCGCGCGCGACGAGCAGCAGGATCTCGCGCTCACGCGGTGTCAGGCTGGCGATCTCGTCGGTGCCGAGCGAGGTGCGGGCCAGCTCCTGGGCCATGTCGGACGACAGCGCCCGCCGCCCCGCCGCCACCGCCGTGATGGCCTTGACCAGTTCCTCCGGCGGGCTGCTCTTGGACACGAAGCCCCGCGCGCCCGCCGCCATGGCCTTCTGGGCGAAGATGGCGCCCTGGTGCATGGACACGACGATGATCCGCGCCCCCGGATCGCGGGCCACCATGGCCTCCACCGCCGTGAAGCCGCCGCCGCCGGGCATGGACAGGTCCATCAGCACGATATCCGGCGCATGGGCGGCGAAGGCGGTGAGCGCCGCGATCCCGTCGCCCGCCTCGGCCACGACAGAAAGGCCGGGCTGACGGTCGAGCAGCCGGCGGTAGCCCTCGCGCACGATCGGATGATCGTCGACCAGCAGAATGCGGATCATGTCCATGGGGCGAGGATATCCCTCCGCGGCGCCCGCACAATGGGGCGCCGGGCTTGGGAGGGCTCCGCGGGGGCCGCGACCGTCCGGGTCGGGCGGTCTCGGCGAGCCCGGCGCGATACGCGCGCCCTCCCCCCGTTGAACTCGGCTCACTCGTGCCTCGGTCTATTCGACCTTCGACGGTGAGGCGCGGCTGACCCTCAGCTGCCGCTGCGGGTGCGCAGCTGCGGCACGAACAGGTCGCTCCAGCTCGCCGGCTTCGCCTTGATGGAGCCCGCGAGGTGCATGAAATCGGCAATCTTCATGATGCCCTCGGGGGTGGTGGAGAACCAGGTGTCCTTGTCCTCCAGCATCTCCAGCACCTCCTGCTGGGTGGTCTTCACCTTGGAGGAGCGCACATAGATCTCGGCTGCGGCCGCCTTGTCCCTGGCGATGAACGCGTCCGCCTCGTCGAGCGCGTCGAGGAAGGCCTGCACCACCTTCGGGTTGGCATCGACGAAGCGCTTGGGGGCGAACGTCACGTCCATGGTCAGGCGGCCGAGGATGTCCACCGAGTTGGCCACCCGGCGCACATTGGGGTTCTTCACCTCCAGATAGGAGAAGGGCGGCGAGGTGAAGTGCGCGGTGATCTCGGTCCGGCCGGCGGTGAGGGCCGCGAGCGCCTCGGGATGGGGCAGGCCCACGGTCATGGGATCGAGCTTGGCATAGTTTTCGCGGCCGAACTCCTGCGCCGCCATCATCTGGAGAATGACGGCCGAGAGCGATGTCTTGATGCCCGGCAAAGCGATCTTGTCGGAGGACTTGAAGTCCTTCAGCGAATTCACGGCCGGATTGTTGGTGTTCATCCACAGGGCGGTGGAGGACAGGCCGCTGATGCCGACCACCTCCACGTTGGGGATGCCCTTGGCCTTGGACCACAGCGTGATGAAGCCGGGCGCGCCGGTGCCGGCGATGTCGAGGGAGCCAGCCATCATGGCGTCGTTGATGACGTTGCCGCCGTCCAGCATCAGCCAGTTGACCTTGAGCGGGCCAAGGCCCGCCTTCTCCGCCTGCTTCTCCAGGAGCTTCTGGTCCTCCATCACGATGAGCGGCAGATAGAGGATGCCGTAGCCCTTCGAGATGCGGACCTCCTTCACTTCCGCCTGCGCGGCGCCGGCGGCGAGCGTGGCAGCGATGGCGACGGCGATTTCAGCGTGATCCTCGAATTGCGCTGAACCGGGCGCGCTCCGAGCCGGAGCGGCAGCTCGATCCCGTCGATCACGGCGCGGGCGCGAAGAACGATCGGGCCTGCGGCATCAAGACAGCCGGCCCTGGGAGTGCGCGACAGGAATGCGGAGCGCCTCAGCCCCTCACCTGAGGGAAGAAATCGGTCGGCCCCATCTGGCCGCCCTTCAGCACCAGTTCCAGCCCGTCATAGAGCGGATCGTCGGACCATGCGCGGCACAGGGGGGCGCCGGGGGCGAGGCCGGCAACGATGTCGAGGGCGAAGATGTTGAGCGCCTCCATCACCTCGCCGGAACTATCGCCGCCCGCCACCATCACCCGCCGCACCGCGCCGCTTTCCACGATGCGGCGCATGATCTCCGCCAGCACCGTGCCCACCCGCCGCGCCGCATCGGCACGGGAGAGGCCGGCCACAGCGGCGGTGGCGTCGAAGTCGGTGACGGCCGGGTCGTCCGGCCCCTCGGCGCTGTAGACGACCGGGCTCAGGCCACGCGACAGCCCATCCATGGCCGTGGCGACGGCGCGGGCGATTTCCGCCTCCCGATGGGCGTCGGAGAGCGCGTGGGAGAGGTCCAGCCGCTCCGTGTGGAAGCCTGCGGTCCGCGCGTGAGCGAGCTGCGCCGCCGTCACCGGCGAGCAGCTGCCCGAGACCACGGCGATCTTTTCCACGGCACTGGCCTTGGGCAGACCGGGTGTTTCCGGCAGCAGACCGAGGCTGCGCCAATAGGCGGCGAGCGCATATTGCAGGCCGGAGGAGGAGGCGGAGAACAGGCCGTCGCCGCGGTTCTCCCAGATGAGCCGCCCGGCCTCCACCAGGGTCGCCTCGTCCATCACGTCGATGAGCACCACGGGCGTGTCATCGCCCCGGAGCGCGTCGCAGCGCGCCTGCGCCTGGCCGGCGCGGAGCTCGGCGAGATCGATGAGGGCGATGCGCCGGTCCGTCTGGCGCGCGATATGGCGGCCGAGATCCGCCTCGTCCATGGGCGTCACCGGATGACGCGACATGGTGGGGTGACGGTCGAGCCGGTAGGTGGTGCCGTTCCAGGTGACGAACAAATTGCCGAACATCTGGTAGCGGCCGAGGCGCGGCACGCCCACCACCATGGGCGACCAGCCGCCGCCCATCTGCCTCACCCCGAGATCGATGGCGCGGCCGATGGAGCCCACATGGGGGGCGGAATCGAAGGTGGAGCACACCTTGTAGTGCAGCACCGGCGCGCCCAGCGCCGCGAGGCGGGCGAACAGAGGCGGCAGCTCCTTGTCCATCCACTCCGGCGAGCGCCCGCGCGAGGAGCCGGCAAGGCCGATGGCGCGGGCATGGGGAAAGCGCGCGCGCATCTCCTCGGTGGGCGGGCGCAGGAACAGCACCGAGGGCACGCCGGCCGCGGTGATCGCCTCCAGCGCATCGGTGGAGCCGGTGAAGTCGTCGCCGTAATAGGCGAGGAGCAGGCCCTCCGGCAGCGCCGCCCCGGTCTTGGTCCCCGAAATCATCGCCAGAAGCCGAGCGCGGCCTTCAGCGCGGTGCTGCGGGTCGCCTCGTCCTCAAGGCTCGCCCCCGCCATGGCCGCCCGCCACGCCGCCCGCAGCGCCTCGACGCCGGCCGGCACCCCAGCGGGATGGCCGAAGATGCCGCCGCCTGCCGTGTGGATGAGATCGGCGCAGCCGATGGCGGCATAGGTCTGTGCCGCCTGCCGTCCGGTCTGGCCGGAGGAGAAGACCGGCATGGCTTCCATGGGAGCCGCGTCATTGATAGGCGCCAGCACCGCGCGGGCGGCGGCGATGACGCTCTCGTTGCTCTCGGAGAACTTGTTGTAGAGCCCGTTCACATGCAGGTGGTCCACCCCCGCCAGCCGCCAGAGCTGCTGCCAGGGGGCATAGTCCCACCCCAGCGCCGGGGCGCGGTAGAGAGTGCCCCAGCCGGCGCGGTGGCCGTGCAAGGGCAGCTGGGCATGGCGGGCGATCTCCCGCACCCCCACGAGGCCGATGGAATTGAGGCAGACCATCACGCAGGTGCCGCCCAGCTCCAGCACGAGGTCATGGCGGCGGCGCATCTCGTCCAGGTCGCCGGTGATGTTGAAGGCCACCATCACCTTGCGGCCCCGCCGGTCGGCGGCATCGTTCACCACCCGCATCACCGCCCGCACCCGCTCCTCGAACGGGCAGCGGCCGCCGTCGGCCTGCAGTTCGTCGTCCTTGATGAAGTCAATGTCCCCGGCGATCAGCTCCCGCACCTGCTGCGCGGTCTCCTCCGCCGTGAGGCCGATGGAGGGCTTGATGATGGTGCCGATGATCGGCCCTTCCGCCACTCCGGCGAGGCGGCGGGTGCCGGAAATGCCGAAGGCCGGACCCTTGAAAGCTGACGTGAAGCCGAATGGCAGCTGAAGGCCGGTGATACGCAGACCGGAAACCTGGTGTAACTCGAACAGATTGCCGGCGATGGTGGACATCAGGTTCGGCAGGGACGGGCCGAAATTCTCCACCGGCCAGGACAGTTCGAGCGTCGCCCTCGTGTAGCGATCGGACGCCATGGCGCCCGGCAGGCTGGGCCGATCTACCACGTCAAGTATCTCAAGACGCTCGACTTTCGCGCCCGAGCGCTGCTTCAGCTCCGCCGTCTCGGTGGCCAGCGCCACGAAGGTGCCGCTCGACTGCTCCCCGGCGATGACCTCCGCCGTCCGCGCCGGGTCGCCCCCGGTCTCCATCCAGTAGGTGGCATGGACACGATCGCTCATTACAGGGGTTCCCAAGGTCGTCTGTCAAGTGAGTCCAACCAATTGCCTTTGTTGAGGAATTGGTTGGGCTCTCGGGGGAGCTGGTACCGCTCAGGTGATGCGGCGGATGCTCTCGGCGATCTCGTCATTGTCCAGGCACTTGAGCCAGTCGTCCCGCATCAGCCGCGGCTTGCCGAACTGGATGGCCTTGTTGCAAGCATCTGAGAACATGCCCGGAATCTCCTTGAACGTCACCGCCGCAAGGATGTTCATGTGGCCCAGCAGGAAGTCCCGCGCGCACTCCGCCGGCACCCCCCGCCGCACCGTCTCGTCCATGGCTTCGCGCATGACATCGAGCAGGGTGGCGCAGATGGTCTCGGACAGGCCCGGCTCCAGGATCGCCATCTGTTCAACGGTCAGGCGATAGGAGCGCAGGATGGGGGCGTAGATGGCCTTCGCCACCGCCTCGCCCAGGGCGAACGCCTCGTCCGGCCCCTGCATCAGCGCGGAGGTGATGGACTGCTTCGCCGCCACGCCGCCGAAATAGTCGCGCCGGCCTTCCTCGGTGGTCTCGTCGTTGAAAATCAACGGGTGGCAGGGGTGCGAGACGAAGTAGATGAGGTCGGGCCGCTCCGGCAGATGGCCGGCGAAGGGCGCCGCGGCGTCCAGCAGCATCACCATGGTGCCTGCCTTCAGCTTGGGCGAGATGGCGTGCGAGACCTTGCCGATGAGTGTGTCCGGCACGGCGAGGATGACCACGTCGGCGCCGTCGAGGGCGGCATCCACCTCGATGCAGTCGACGCCCACCTCGTCCTTGAGCCGCTTTTGACCGACCTCGCTGACCTCCACATGGGCCACGCGGAAGTCCGTCTTGGCGAGGTTCTTGGACAGGCGCACGCCCATCTTTCCGCCGGCGCCGAACAGCGCGATCTTCGCATCCATCTTGTTTCTCCCGTCGTCTTCATCGGGGCCGGCAGGGCCGGCCCCTCGTGCTTGTTCAGTTGCGCCGTCAGGCCGAGCGCGCCGGAGCCGCGGCCCTGTCGGCGAGGCTCTCGCCCTGCCGCGCCACCACCAGGGTCAGCACCGCGGACAGGAGCATGAAGCCGCCCACCAGCAGCATCGCCGCCTGGAAGGAGCCAGTGGCATCCTTCACCCATCCGGTGATGAAGGGTGCTGCAAAGCCGGCCACATTGCCTACCGTGTTGATGAGGGCGATGCCCGCCGCCGCGCCGGCGCCCGACAGGAAGCGGGCGGGGATGGCCCAGAAGTTGGGCAGTGCCGAGAAGATGGCGCAGGCCGTGACCGTGATGACCGCCACCGTGGCCGCAGGCGAGTTCATGTAGAGCGCCACCGGGATGGAGACCGCGCCGATGAGGGCGGGCAGGCCCACATGCCACGGCTTCACGCCGGTCTTCGCCGCCTGCCGGCTCCACAGCACCAGGGCGAACGCCGCGGGCAGATAGGGGATGGCGGTGATGAAGCCCTTCTGCATCACGCTGAACTTGGAGCCGAACTGGGCCTCGAAGCCGGAGATGATGGTGGGCAGGAAGAAGGCCAGCGCATAGAGGCCGTAGATGAGGCCGAAATAGACGAAGGAGAGCAGCCACACCCGTCCGTTCAGCAGCGCGCCGGTGGCGAGGATGTTGTGTGAGCCGCCCTTCGCCTTCTCTTCCTTGGCAAGCTCGGACGTGAGCCAGGAGCGCTCCGCGGCGGTCAGCCATTTCGCGTCGGCCGGCTTGTCCACGAGGTAGAACCAGGCGATCACGCCCACCACGATGGCCGGCACCGCGACGCCGAAGAACATGACACGCCAGCCGGCAAGGCCCATCAGCCCGTCAGCCCCGATCAGCGCCGACGCGAAGGGCGCGCCGATGACGATGGTGAGCGGTTGCGCCACATAGAACAGCGCCAGCACCTTGTTGCGGTGACGCGCCGGTACCCACAGGCTGAGATAGAGGATCGCGCCGGGGAAGAAGCCGGCTTCGGCAACGCCCAGCAGGAAGCGCAGGAAATAGAGGCCTTCCACGCTGCTCACCCAGGTGAACAGCAGGGCGACGATGCCCCAGGTGACCATGATGCGGGCCAGCCAGCGGCGGGCGCCGAACTTGTGAAGCGCAAGGTTGCTCGGCACTTCCAGAAGGATGTAGCCGAGGAAGAAGATGCCCGCGGCGAAGCCGAACTGTGCGGCGTTCAGGCCGAGGTCCTTGGTCATGCCGTTGGGTCCGGCGAAGGACACGGCGGTACGGTCGAGGAAGTTGATGAAGAACATCAGGCCGATGAACGGCGTCAGCCGCCAGCAGACCTTGCTGATGGCCGACCGCTCGACGGCCGACACCTCGGGCTCAGGCATGGTTATCCTCCCAGATAAGGCAGATGGGTTGCCGTCTGCGCATTCTTGTTTTTGGGCTCGGGACGCCGCGCAGGTGGCTGCCCGGGCTTAGAGCTGACGTGCGCCATTAGGCGCTGGGAGGCGGCAGGAACAATCGATTTGTTGTCCGCCGGATGTGAGCTAAACTCACATCTTTGATGCTGCATTGCAGCGAAACCGAGCCTTCAACTGATGTCTCAACAGCCGAGCCACCCCTTGCCATCATTGGTGGCGCTGCGCGCGTTCGAGGCCACGGCGCGGCACCGGAGCATGAGCCGGGCCGCGGAGGAATTGTGCGTCACGCACGGGGCCGTCAGCCGCCATGTGAAGGCGCTGGAAGCGACCCTCGGCGTGCAGTTGCTGGCCCGCCGGGGTACCGCCACCGATCCGACGCCCGAGGGCCAGCGCCTCGCCGAGGGGCTGACGACCGCTTTCGGGGTGATCCATGCCACGCTTGAGCGGGTGCGGCCGGGGCCGCTGACCCTCTCCTGCTCGGCCTCCATCATGCTGTGCTGGCTCATCCCGCGCATGGCGGGGTTTCACCGCCGCAATCCGGACGTGCAGGTGGAGCTGAACATGAATTACGACAAGGTGGATTTCAGCCGCGACAACATCTCGCTGGCGATCCGCTCCTCCACCATCCCGCCGCCACGCGATGCCATCATCCGCGAACTGGGGGCAGAGTGGATCGGGCCGGTCTGCGCCCCCGACTATCTTGCCGCCATGCCGCTGGCGACGCCGGATGATCTGGCGCGCGCGCACCTTCTGGCCACCAACACCCGGCCGGAGGCGTGGCGGGACTGGGCCGAGGCGACCGGCAACGGCGACCTCACCCTCAAGGCGCAGCGCAGCTTCGATCATTTCTATCTGCTCATCCAGGCGGCGGCCTGCGGCCTCGGCGTTGCGGTGGTGCCGCACATGCTGGCGCTGAGCGAACTGCAATCCGGCCGGCTGGTGGCGCCGTTCGGCTTCACGCCCGGCGCGCGGCACCTCAGGCTGTGGATCTCGCCGCAGGCGGCCATCCGCGCCGAACTGAGGGCGCTCGAAGCGTGGCTCGTAGGCGAGATGGCGACATTCGGCGCGGCGCCCCGGCCGGCGCGTGGCGGAGCCTGACCTCAGGTCGGCTTAGAGCAATGAGATCCATTCAGGGACCGCCGAAGCGGGCCATCGCGCATCCCCCCTTTGCACGCGTGGTTCGCCCTAGACGCGGCGCGCGATGCCGTAGCGGCGCATGCGGCGGTGGATCGTGGTGCGGTCCACACCGAGGTCGCGGGCGACGGCGGAGATGTTCCAGCTCCGCGCCCGCAGGGCGGCGAGGAGCCGGTCGTGGGCGATCTCCCCCTCCCCTGATGGGAAGGCGGGCGACAGGGCAGCCGCGCCCGCCTCGTGCGGGGCGTCAGCCTCGCGCAGGCGTTCGGGAAGGTCTTCCCACTGGATCGTCCCCTCGGCGGCGAGCGCGCAGGCGAAATCGAGCGTGTTCATCAGCTCGCGGATATTGCCGGGCCAGCGATAGGCGCGCAGCAGATCGCGCGCGTGCGGCGACAGGCTGAAGCGGGTCTTCGCCGCTTTGCCCCGCTCCTCCAGCAGGCGCTCCACCAGCCACTCGAAATCGGCGCGGCGGCGCAGCGGCGGCAATGTCAGGACGGCGCCGCTCAGGCGGAAATAGAGGTCTTCGCGGAAGCGGCCGGCGTTCACCTCCGCGAGGAGATCGCGGTGGGTCGCGGCGATGACGCGGATGTTCACCGGTACCGGCCGCGTGCGACCCAACGGCGTTACCTCCCGCTCCGCCAGCACGCGCAGGAGGCGGGTCTGGAGGGTCAGCGGCATGTCGCCAATCTCGTCCAGGAACAGCGTGCCGCCGTCCGCCTCCAGCACGAGCCCCTTGCGGCCGCGTGCGACGGCGCCAGTGAAGGCACCGGCCTCGTAGCCGAACAATTCGCCCTCGATCAACGTCTCCGGCAGCGCCGCGCAGTTCACCGCCACGAAGGGCCGCGCGGAGCGGGCGCCGGCGGCGTGGATGGCCTTGGCGAGGAATTCCTTGCCGGTGCCCGTCTCGCCGCAGACGATGAGGTTCATCTGGGTGTTCACGAGCCGCGCCGCGCGGGCCGTCACTGTCGCCATGGCCGCATCACCGCCGTGGAGGCCGGCGAGCGGTGCCGGCAGGCTCGGCGGGGCGGCCGCAACCGACCGCGTGGAGATGCGGGCGGGCAGCTGGCAATGGGCGAACATGGGCGTCCCCGTGCCGGCAAGGCGGACCATACGCTGCGCCACGGGGCTCGCCGGGCCGAGGCGCGGCAGGTCGTCGATGGCGATCTCGATGAACTCGCTCAGGCGGCGCCCCACCAGAGGCCGCACGGCATCGGCCGGCGGGCGTGCCTCCAGCTCGCGCCGCAGCAGCGCGCGGGCCTTGCTGTTGAAACCGGCGATGCACCCGGCACTGTCCACCGCCAGCACATAAGGCGGGTCCACATCGGCGAATTCGGGCGAGGGCGCGAGGCGCAGGATGAACTCGCCCCGGAAGCGATTGAGCAGGTTCGCCGTCTCGATCTTGTGGGCGACCGACTTTACCAGCTGGAGCGCGAGGAGTTGGCTCTCCTTCGGCTGGGGGGAGCGCAGCGCCGAGATGTCGAGCACGGCGGCGAGCGCACCGGAGGGATCGAACACGGGCGCCGCCGTGCAGGTGAGCGGGATGTGGGTCGCGTCGAAATGATCGGTCTGATGGACCACCAACGCCTCGCCGGTGGCGATGCAGGTGCCCACGGCGCAGGTGCCCGCGCTCGGCTCCTTCCAGTCGGCGCCGAGATAGAGGCCGGCGCGCATGAGGGTGGCGTCGAAGGTGGGATCGCCGATGAAGTCCACGGTGATGCCCTTGGCATCGGTGAGCAGCAGCACGTAGCCGAGCCCCGCCACGTCCCGATAGAGCGTCTCCACCCCGAAGCGCGCGGTGTGGGTGAATTCGTCCATGGCGTCCTGATGCTCGCGCAGCTGCGTCGAGGGCAGGATCAGCGGCTCGCGCAACACCACCGGATCGAGACGGTGCTCGCTGACGCAGCGCTGCCAGGACTTCATGATGACGGGATCGCGCGTGCCGCGTGACGGCACGGGCAAGCCGCTCGCCGCGCGCATGAGCTCGTCGATATGCGCGACCTGCTCCTGTCGCATGACGATCCTCCCAGATCGTTTTTTATTGTGCGCGAGTGTTGCCGCGAAATGGAGCGCCCGCAAGCCTTTCCGAGGGTCAGGGATGTGTCGGCGCAATCCATGGTGAGGGCCAAGCTGCAACACCTGTGGCACGCGCGGCGCCACACTTGTGGCGTCACCGCCTCAGGTACCCCTGCCCCACGCTGGCTGCACCGCCTTGTCCCGCAACGGTTTGACGCGACGGGCGCGATTGGCCCGCCCCTTGCTCATGTCCTTTCCATCAAGCCGGCGCGAAGCCGGCACTGAAGAACACGGCAAGGGAAGGAAACGTGGCCCGCTCCGCCAGAAGCGGGCCGTGAACGGGCGCGCCTGCGGCTGCCCTTCCTCCCTGCCGGTCCCGTCGATCCGAAGGAGGAGGAAAAGCCCATGTCCATCACATCGCCCATGCAGACTGCCGACGGCGCGCTGTCCAACAATCCCATTCCGCTGGAGAAGGATGCTCTGCTCGCGGCCTACCGCACCATGCGGACCATCCGCGATTTCGAGGAGCGGCTGCACGTGGAATTCGCCAAGGGCGACATCCCCGGCTTCGTCCACCTCTATGCCGGCGAGGAGGCCTGCGCCACCGGCATCATGATGCACCTCACCGACAGCGACCGCATCGCCTCCACCCATCGCGGCCACGGGCACTGCATCGCCAAGGGCGTGGACGTGGAGGAGATGATGGCCGAGATCTACGGCAAGTCGTCCGGCTCGTGCCGCGGCAAGGGCGGCTCCATGCACATCGCCGATCTGTCCAAGGGGATGATGGGCGCCAACGGCATCCTCGGCGCCGGTGCGCCGCTCATCTGCGGCGCTGCGCTCGCCGCCAAGTGCCGCGGCGACGGCGGCGTGGGCATCACCTTCTTCGGCGACGGCGCGGCCAACCAGGGCACGGTTCTCGAAAGCATGAACCTCGCCGCCGTCTGGAACTTGCCGGTGATCTTCGTGCTGGAGAACAACGGATACGCGGAGGCGACGTCGGTTACTTACGCAACGGGCGTGGACAACTTCCTCGACCGCGCCCACGGCTTCGGCCTGCCGGGCGTCAGCGTGGACGGCACGGATTTCTTCGCCGTGCACAAGGCGGCCGGCGAACTGATCGCCAAGGCGCGCGCGGGCGGCGGGCCGGCGCTGCTCGAATGCAAGATGGTGCGCTTCTACGGCCATTTCGAGGGCGACAGCCAGACCTACAAGGCCAAGGGCGAGAACGACTTCAACCGCCTCAACCGCGACTGCTTGAAGATCTTCGCCGATCGCGTGACGGCGGCGGGCATCGTCTCCGATGCCGAGATCGCGCTCATGGACCGCGAGGTGGCGAACCTCATCGACGATGCCGTGTCCTCGGCCAAGTCGGCGCCGCAGCCGACGCCGCAGGAGCTCACCAGCGACGTCTACGTCTCCTACTGAGCCACGACAGCGAACCCGCACGGCCCAACGATTTCCTGGAGGAAACCATGTCCCGCACCCTCAGCTTCAAGCTGGCGATCAACGAAGCCCTCGACCTTGAAATGCGCCGCGATCCCTCCGTCATCCTGCTCGGCGAGGATATCGTCGGCGGCTCCGGTTCGCCGGGGGAGATGGACGCCTGGGGCGGCGTGCTCGGCGTCACCAAGGGGCTCTACGGCAAGCACGGCAACCGCCTGATGGACACCCCCCTGTCCGAGAGCGCCTACATCGGCGCGGCCATCGGCGCCGCCGCCTGCGGCATGCGCCCGGTGGCGGAGCTGATGTTCCTCGACTTCATGGGCGTGTGCTTCGACCAGATCCTGAACCAGGCGGCCAAGTTCCGCTACATGTTCGGCGGCAAGGCGAAGACGCCCGTGGTCATCCGCGCCATGGTCGGTGCCGGCTTCCGCGCCGCCGCGCAGCACTCGCAGATGCTCACCCCCATGTTCACCCACGTGCCCGGGCTGAAGGTGGTGTGCCCCTCCAACGCCTATGACGCCAAGGGCCTCCTGATCCAGTCCATCCGCGACGACGATCCGGTGATCTTCTGCGAGCACAAGAACCTCTATGCCAGCGAGGCGGACGTGCCGGCCGAGCCCTACGCCATCCCCTTCGGCGAGGCGAACGTGGTGCGGGACGGGCGCGACGTGACCATCGTCAGCTACGGCCTCACCGTCCACCGGGCGCTGGAGGCGGCAGAGACCCTCTCGAAGCGCAGCGGCATCGAGGCGGAGGTGATCGACCTGCGCACCCTCTCGCCCATCGACTGGGACACGGTGATCGAGAGCGTGGAGAACACCGGCCGCCTGGTGGTGGTGGACGAGGCCAATCCGCGCTGCTCCATCGCCACGGATGTTGCGGCCTACGTGGCCCAGCAGGCCTTCGGGGCGCTGAAGGCTGCGCCGCAGATGGTGACTGCGCCACACACGCCGGTGCCGTTCTCGCCCGCGCTGGAGGACCTCTACATCCCCTCCGCCGACGCCATCGCCGCCGCCGTGCTGAAGACCCATCCCCAGGCGCTCGCCGCCTGATCGCCGGAGACATCGGACAATGACGGACACGCGCATCAAGCCCATCGTCATGCCCAAGTGGGGGCTCTCCATGGCGGAGGGCAAGGTCACGGGCTGGCTGAAACCGGAGGGCACGGCCATCGCCATCGGCGACGAGATTGTCGAGGTGGAGACCGACAAGATCGCCGGCGTGGTGGAGGCGGGCGACGCCGGCGTCCTGCGCCGGACCCTCGGCACGCCGGGCACGGTCTATCCGGTCAAGGCACTCATCGGCGTGCTGGCCGATGCGGACATTCCGGACGCCGAGATCGACGCCTTCGTCGCCGCCTTCGCGGTGCCGGAGGAGGCGGGCGCGGGGGAGGAAGCCTCGGGTCCACGCTATGAGTTCGTGGACACGCCCGCCGGCCGCCTGCGCTACGCTCGCCGAGGCGAGGGCGAGAGGATCGTGGTTCTGGTCCACGGCTTCGGCGGCGACCTCGACAACTGGCTGTTCAACATCGACGCCCTCGCCGAGGCCGCCACGGTCTATGCCCTCGACCTGCCGGGGCACGGGCAATCGGACAAGGCGGTGGGCGAGGCGAACCTCGCCTTCCTCTCCGGTGCGCTCATCGCCTTCATGGATGCGCTCGCAATTCCGCGCGCGCATCTCGTGGGCCATTCCATGGGCGGGGCGGTGGCGAGCGCCGCCGCGCTGGAGCATCCGGAGCGGGTCGCCTCCCTCGCGCTCATCGGCTCGGCCGGGCTCGGGCCGGAGATCAATTCCGGCTACACCCACGGCTTCGTCGCCGCCGGCTCACGGCGCGACATGAAGCCGGTGCTGGAGCAGTTGTTCCATGATCCGGGAACAGTGACGCGCCAGTTGATCGAGGATATCCTCAAGTACAAGCGCCTCGACGGCGTGGACAGCGCGCTGACCGCCCTCTCCGCCAATCTCTTCCCCGCCGAGCGGCAGACCCATGTGCTGGCCGACAGGCTGAAGCAGACCGACGCGCCCATCCTCGTGGTGTGGGGCGAGACCGACCGCGTCATTCCCGCCGCCCATGCCGGCGCGCTGGAAGGCCGCGCCACCGTGGAGGTGCTGCCCGGCGCCGGCCACATGGTGCAGATGGAGAAATCCGGCCGGGTGAACGAGCTGCTGCTCGACCACCTCAAGCGCTGACCGCCTGAAACCCCGCAACGACAAGCGCCGGCGCGCCAGGGTGACCGGCGAAGGAGGACACATGTCCGATCTCAAGGACAAGAGCATCATCATCACCGGAGCGGCCGGCGGCATCGGCGCCGCCATCGCCAGGGCCCTCGCGGAGGACGGCGCGCGCATCGTCGTCGCCGACCTTTCAGAGGCGGCAGCGACGAAGGTGGCGAACGAGATCACCGCCAAGGGCGGCACCGCCATCGCCGTGCCCGTGGACGTGCGCGAGCGGCCACAGGTGCGTGCGCTCATCGACAAGGCTGTCGCTGCCTTCGGGCGGCTCGACGTGCTGTTCAACAATGCCGGCGTCGCCCAGACGCGCCCCTTCCTCGACATCACCGAGGAGGACTGGCGCTTCGTCACCGATGTGAATGCGCTCGGCGTGCTCATCGGCATGCAGGAAGCGGTGAAGACGTTCCGCAAGCAGGGCGGCGGCGGCAAGATCATCAACACCGCCTCCATCGCCGCCAAGCAGGGCTACGAGCCCCTGGCCCATTACTGCGCCAGCAAGTTCGCGGTGGTGGCCATGACCCAGGCCGCCGCCCGCGCCTTCGGCAAGGAGGGCATCACCGCCAATGCCTTCTGCCCCGGCGTGGTGGCCACCGACATGTGGAAGGTGATCGACAAGGGCTTCCGCGACAGCGGCCTGACCCACGGCGAGAACGAGGCGTTCGAGACCTTCGCGGCCGGCGCCGTGCTGGGCCGCGCCTCGCGCCCGGACGATCTCGTCGGCGTCGCCCGCTTCCTCGCCTCGTCCCAATCCGACTTCATGACCGGCCAGTCCCTGCTCGTGGACGGCGGCATGGTCTTCACCTGAGGAAATGCCATGACATCTTCCGTGCCCCAGCAATTGAGAGAGATGAACCAGCGTTTCGGCGCCCTTGCCAAGGCGGCGCCGCAGGTGATGACGGCCTTCCGCGGTCTCATGGGTGAGGCGTCGAAGTCCGGCGCCGTGCCGGCCAAGATGAAGGAGCTGGTGGCCCTCGCCATCGCCGTCCACCAGGGCTGCGCGGACTGCATCGTGTTCCACGCCGCCAATGCGCGGAGCCACGGCGCCACCCGCGCGGAAGTGGCCGAGATCCTCGGCGTGTGCATCGAGATGGGCGGCGGGCCGTCCGCCGTCTATGCGGGCAAGGCGCTGGAGGCGTTCGACGCGCTGGCCACCGAGCCGGCCTGACCAACCATCAAGAACAGACACAAGGGAGAAACGCCCATGAAGGCCGCCCGCTTCCACGCCAAGCGCGACGTGCGCGTCGAGGACATCGCCGAACCGCCCGCCCCCGGCCCCCGCCAGGTCGTCATCCGCAACAGCTTCTGCGGCATCTGCGGCACCGACCTGCACGAATACGCCGCCGGCCCCATCTTCATCCCAACCGAGCCGCATCCCTACACCGGCGCGAAGCTGCCGCAGGTGCTGGGCCATGAATTTGGCGGCACCGTCGTCGCCATCGGCAGGGAGGTGACGAACGTGAAGGTGGGCGACCGGGTTTCGGTGCAGCCCATGGTGTCGCCGCGCGACGACTATTTCGGCACGCGCGGCCTCTACCAGCTCTCTGAGAGCCTCGCCATCATCGGCCTCGGCTGGCAATGGGGCGGCATGGCGGAATACGCGTTGGTGAACGACTACAACGTCTTCGCCATGCCGGATTTCGTCAGCGACGAGCAGGCGGCGCTGGTGGAGCCCACGGCGGTCACCGTCTATGCCGCCGAGCGTGGCGGGGTGAAGCCGGGATCGAGCGTGCTGGTCACCGGTGCCGGACCCATCGGGCAGTTGCAGGTGCTGGCGGCGCGGGCGGCGGGGGCGACGCAGATCTTCCTCTCCGACACCAACGACAACCGCCTCGCCATGGCGCGGGCCATCCTGCCTGATGTCATCACCCTCAACCCGAAGCGGGACGCGGTGGCCGATGCCATCCGCGACCAGACCGAGGGCCATGTGGGCGTGGACGTGGCGCTCGAATGCGTGGGCGCCGAGGCGGCGCTCGCCACCTGCATCGACGCGGTGCGCCGGCAGGGCGTGGTGGTGCAGGTGGGGCTGCATGTGGGCAAGCCGGCGGTGGACGGCTTCACCGTCACCTTCAAGGACATCGATGTACGCGGCTCGTGGTGCTACACGACCCTCATGTGGCCGAAGGTGGCGGCGCTGATCGGCAAGGGTCTGCTGCCGGCGGAAAAGGTCGTTACCCGCCGCATCCGCCTCGACGAGGTGGTGGCAAACGGCTTCGAAGCCCTCCTCGCCCCCGCCGGGCAGGAGCTGAAGATCCTCATCGACCTGCGCTGACGCCCGGAAGACCCGCTCCGTGACGAGGGCATCGCGCAGCTGCCTGCGCGATGCCCCGCCCCCTCAATAGATGCCGGTTTCCACGGCCACGCGCCGATAGCTCGCGCCGGCCGTGAAGCCGCCGTCGATCACGAAGTCCTCGCCCGTGATGAAAGCCGAGCGATCCGAGGCAAGGAACAGCACCAGCTCGGCGATCTCCTCCGGCGTGCCGCTGCGGCCCATGGGCGTCATGCCGATCATGGGCTGAAGGTGCGGGCTCGCGGCGTTGAGGGCCGTCACCACGAGGCCGGGGCACACGGCGTTCACGCGGATGCGGCGCGCGGCATATTCCATGGCGGCGCTACGGGTGAGGCCGCGCAGGCCCCATTTGCTGGCTGTATAGGCCGGGTCGTAATGCCCGGAAAAGGCGCTGTTCGACGAGATGTTGACGATGGCACCACCGCCGGTCTCCTCCATCAGCGGCACCGCCGCCCGGATGCCGAGGAAGGCGCCGGTGAGGTTGACCTTGAGCACCCGCTCCCAGGCATCCGGCTCGGTGGCGGAGACGGTGCTGCGGTTGATGATGCCGGCATTGTTGATGAGGATGTCGAGCCGCCCCTTCCAGCCGCGCACCTCTTCCACCGCCTGAGCCCAGGCCTCGGGATCTGTCACGTCGAGGGTGCGGAAGCGGGCGTCGATGCCCTCGGCCGAAAGCTCCGCCACGAACGCCTCGCCCTCGGGCACCAGCACGTCGCAGACCAGCACCGCCGCGCCTTCGCGCCCCAGACGCCGGGACTCGGCCGCGCCCTGCCCCCGCGCGCCCCCGGTGACGATGGCGACGCGCCCCTCCAGCTCCGTCATGGTTTTCTCCCGGCTTTATCGTTCGCGGCCGGCTGGCCTCCGGTCGCGCATCCGCCCCCGAATACCCCTTGCCACTGTTTCTAGAATAAACTAAAAATCGCATAATACGAGATTAATTGTCGTTCAAGCGATCACCGGACGCGCGCGGCGCAGAATCCGGGACGGGGGAGGAACGGAATGCTCGACGGGAAGGTCACCCTCATCACGGGAGCGGGCATCGGAATCGGCCGGTGCGCGGCGGAGCTGTTCGCGCGGAACGGCGCGCGCATCGTCGTCGCCGAGATCAATGCAGAGGCGGGAGAAGAGACGGCGGCGCGCATCCATGCGGCCGGCGGCGACGCCCTGTTCGTGCGCACCGACGTGACCGACGCGGCAAGCGTGGAAGCGGCGGTTGCCGCGGCGGTCGCGCACTATGGCCGGCTCGACGTGATCTACAACAATGCCGGCGGTTCCACGACCCGCGACAGCGACCTCACCCGCGCGCCGGACGACGAATTCTGGCGGGCCATGACGCTCGATCTGCACGGCACCTGGCTCGTCAGCCGCTTCGGCATTCCCGAGCTCATCAAAGGCGGCGGCGGCGCCGTGGTCAATGCGGCGTCCGTGGTGGCCCTGATGGGCTGGCCGGGCAAGGATGCCTACACCGCCGCCAAGGGCGCGGTGGCTGCACTCACCCGCTCCATGGCCGTGGAATATGCGCCCCACAATATCCGCGTGAACGCGGTGGCGCCGGGCGTCACCCGTACGCCGCGGGTGGTGGCGCAACTTGAGCAGCTGGAGACGACCCAGCGGCTCACTGCCGCCCACCTCCTGGGCATGGTGGAGCCGGAGCATGTGGCGCAGGCGGCGCTGTTCCTCGCGTCCGATGCCTCGGGCCGGACCACCGGGCATGTGCTGCCCGTGGACAGCGGCCTCTCCATCTCCTGACCTCTGGCGTGGCGGCTCACTCCACGGATGAGGCGTCCTCGGGAACGGGGCTGCGGATCTTGCGCGGGCGTGCCGCCCGCTGGGCCGGCCGCACGCCCGCCTCCCCGGCGATGGCGCTGGTGATGCGGGCAGCGAGAGTCTTGATCTCGGCCACCAGTTCTTCCTTGCCCGCGCTCTGGAAGCGCGCCTCCGGCAGCGCGAACACCACGCTGCCGAGAACGCGCCGCTCGGCATCGAACACCGGGGCGCCGATGCCCACGAGATCGGGGATCACCTCGCCGCGCGTTATGCAGTAACCGTCGCGGCGCAGGCGCGACATGTTGGAGCGGAACTGCTCCCAGTTCTCGCCGAGGCCCGCCTCGCGCACCAGTTCCCCGTGCCAGAGCATGATGTTGCGCAGCTGGTAGGGTGTGAGGTGGGCGAGGATGGTCTTGGCCATGGCACCGCGGAACATGGGCATGGGACGGCCGCGCTCGTAATATTCCGGCACCGAACGCTCGGGCCACACGATGTCGGCGCACATGACCTTGTCGCCGTAATAGCTGCACAGCATCACGTTGATGCCGAGCCGCGCGCTCACGTCCCGCATCGGCCCGCCAGCGCGGGTCAGCAGCGGGTCGGCGCGGCGCACGAGGCGATCGAGCTCGATGATGCGCGGGCCGAGCACATAGCTGCCGCCCGTGGTGGGGGCGAGCAGGCCCGAATCGCACAGGGACTGGGTGTAGCGATAAGCGGTGGCGCGGGAGGCGCCGGCCGCCTGCACGTCTTCGAGCTGGATGCTCATGCGGTCCTCATCGAAAAGGTCCAGCACCTTCAGCATCTTGTCGAGACTGCTCATGCAGCGTCCCTTCGGCTCGCGGCGTTATGCGCCCCGAGGCGCAGCACCTGTCGCGGCATTATAGGGCCGCACGCTCGCGGATTGAAATTTGCGAGCAGTTTCAAATCCGCGCAGCCCACCGTCGTTTAGGCGCCACCCGCGCGGGACTGCCACCCGTCGGAGCCCTCCGGAAACCTGACCGTTGCAGGCTGGGAGCGATTGACAGACATCAAGATACAGAAATAGTCTCATATTACGAGAATAATCTACAACACGGAAACGCCATGCCCCATCCAGAAAAGGCCCCCAGCCGGGCCCATGTCACGTTTGCACATCCTCTGGAGGGCGACCGATGACATCCCGCGCGCCTTACGATCTTTCCGGCATGCGCATCCTGCTCACGGGCGCGGCCGGCGGCATCGGGCGGGCGACGGCGTATCTGTGCGCGCGCCTTGGCGCCGAGATGGTGCTGACCGATGCGGGCGATGCGCCCGGCCTTGTGGATGAACTCGCCCGCGATCACGGCCAAACCCACGCTTACGCCGCCTGCGACGTGCGCGATCGTGCGGCGGTCGAGACCCTGTGCCGGGAGGCCGGGCCGCTCGACGCCGCCGTGCTGAATGCCGGCATCTTTCCGCAGGAGCAGTGGCTGGCCGACGACTGGGACGACCTTTTCCATGAGGTGATGGCGGTGAACGTGGCGGGGCCTGCGCACTTCGCCCGCGCCCTCGTTCCCGCCATGAAAGCGCGGGGCAACGGCCGCATCGTGCTGCTCGGCTCCGTCGCCGCCCACACCGGCGGCACCTATGCCCATTCGCCGGTGAGCTATGCCGCCTCCAAGGGCGCGATCCACACCTTCGTGCGCTGGCTGGCGCGTCGCGCCGCACCGGAAGTGCTGGTGAATGCGGTGGCGCCCGGCTCCACCCTCACGCGCATGGTGGCGACCGCCGATCCGAAGGCGCTGGAGGCGATGCCGGTCCCGCGCTTCGGCCGACCGGAAGAGATCGCCTGGCCCATCGCCTTCCTCTGCTCCCCCGGCGCCAGCTTCGTCTGCGGTGCCATCCTGGATGTGAACGGCGGCGCCTACATGGGCTAAAGGCGCGGGGCGCAGATGGTCTCGCCCCCGCCAATGTGCCCGCGCCGCAAACAGATTGACACTAGTCTCATAAAATGAGATTTTTAGTTATTCGCTCTTTAAGTAGAAAACGACCTGCAAAGGCAGGCGCATTGGGCGCCCCGGCGTCCGATCATGGGGAGGAAACACAGATGAAGCGCATGTTGACCCGCACCGCCCTTGCCCTGGCGGTGGGCGGCCTTTCCCTCGCGGCGACATCCGCCGCACGGGCCCAGTTCACCGATGGCGTCGTCCGCATCGGCGTGCTCAACGACCAGAACGGCATCTATGCCGACATGGCCGGCCCCGGCTCGGTCGCGGCCGCGAAGATCGCGGTGGAGGAGATCGGCGGCAAGATCGGCAACACGCCCATCGAGATCATCGTCGGCGACCACCAGAACAAGCCGGACATCGGCCTCAACATCGCGCGCAAGTGGCTCGACGTGGACGGCGTCGACATGATCGCCGACATCCCCAATTCCTCCATCTCGCTGGCGCTGGTCCAGCTGGTGAAGGAAAAGAACAAGGTGGCCGTCATCGCCACCTCCAACAGCAATCGCCTGACCGGCGATTCCTGCACGCCCAACCATGTCCACTGGACGCTCGACAATTACTCCCTCGCAAAGAGCACAGCGACGGAAGTGCTGAAATCCGGCGGCAACAGCTGGTACTTCGTGACGGTGGACTATGCTTTCGGCCACGACATGGAGCGCGAGGCAGGCCAGATCGTGAAGAATGCCGGCGGCACCGTGGTCGGCTCCGTCCGCCATCCGCTCGGCTCGTCGGACCTCTCCTCCTTCCTGCTGCAGGCCCAGGCCTCCGGCGCCAAGGTCATCGGCTTCGCCAATTCCGGCGCCGACTTCACCAATTCCATGAAGCAGTCGGCCGAATTCGGCATCACCCAGGGCAAGCAGAAGCTGGCGGCGCTCGCCGTGTACCTCACGGACATCAAGTCCCTCGGCCTCACCAGCGGCCAGGGTCTCTACCTCAGCGAGCCGTTCTACTGGGACCTCAATGACCAGACGCGTGCCTTCGCCAAGAAGTTCTCGGAGAAGATGAACGGCGCCATGCCCACCTCCTTCCAGGCGGGCGTCTATTCCGGCGTGCTCCACTATCTCAAGGCGGTCCAGGCCCTCAACAGCGATGCGGACGGCCGCGCCATCGTCGCCAAGATGAAGGAATTGCCCACCGATGACCTCGCCTTCGGCAAGGGCTACGTGCGGGCCGACGGCCGCAAGATCCATCCCATGTACCTGTTCAAGGTGAAGAGCCCGGCCGAGTCCAAGGGGCCGTGGGATCTCTACACCAAGATCGGCGAGACGCCTGCCGATCAGGCCTTCAAGCCGCTTGAGGCCGGCGGCTGCGCCCTCGTGAAGCAGAACTGAGCTCGCCGGGCTGTTCCCTTCAGCGAAGCCGGGAGGCTGCGGGCTCCCGGCCGAATGCTCCGCTCAACCCGAGTCCCGCATCGATTTTCAGGAGCTGAACATGGTCGCAATCACCCCCGGCCTCGCCGGCGAGGACAGGCTCGGTCCGAAGGAGTCCCGCTACGTGGACGTGGCGAGCCTGCCGTGGAAGCCCACCCCCACCAAGGGTATCGACATGAAGATCCTCCTCCTCGACGAGGAGACCGGGCTCATGACCGCCCTCTTCCGCTGGCAGCCCGGCACCGAGCTGCCCCGCCACGAGCATGTGGAGATCGAGCAGACCTACGTGCTCGAGGGCAGCATCGTGGATGCGGAAGGCGAGGCGCTCTCCGGCAATTATGTCTGGCGCCCGGCGGGCAACCAGCATGTGGCCCGCTCGCCCAACGGCGCGCTCGTCATCTCCATGTTCCTGCGCCCCAACAAGTTCCTCGACGGCGATCTCGCCGGCCACGAACTCAAGTAATCCCATTGGCACGCCGGGGCGGCCGGGCTTGTCCGGCCCCGCGGCTGTGCGAAAGGCCATCATGCGCATCGTCCGTTTCGAACATCAGGGCCGCATCCAGTTCGGCACGCGCCGGCAGGACGACGTCGTCCCCTTCGCGGGGCTGGCGGGAGGATCCTTCACCGCCCTTCTCGCCGCCCTGCAGGGCGCAGCGCCCCTGCCCGAGGCCAATGCCATTGCGCTGGCGCAGGTGAGCCTGCTGCCGCCGGTGCCGCTCACGGGCAAGATCATCTGCATCGGCCTCAATTATGCGGACCATGCGCGCGAGGGCGGACACCCCATCCCCACCTATCCGGCGGTCTTCCTGCGCACCGCCACTTCGCTGGTCGGCCACGGGCAGCCGCTGGTGCGCCCGGCCCTGTCCGAACGCTTCGACTATGAAGCCGAGCTGGCCGTGGTGATCGGGCGGACCGCGCATCATGTCCGCGCCGCCGATGCCCTTCAGCATGTGGCGGGCTATTCCTGCTTCAACGACGGCTCCATCCGCGATTTCCAGCGCAAGTCCACCCAGTGGACCATGGGCAAGAATTTCGACCGCTCCGGCTCCATCGGCCCCGAGCTGGTGACGCCGCGGGCGCTGCCCTCCGGCGTCGACAACCTGCGCATCGCCGCGCGGCTCAACGGCGAGACGCTGCAGGACGGCTCCACCCGCGAGATGATCTTCCCCGTGGCGAACCTCATCGAGACCCTCTCCGCCGTCATGACGCTGGAGCCCGGCGACGTGATCGCCACCGGCACGCCCGCAGGCGTCGGTTTCGCCCGCACGCCGCCGCGCTTCATGCAGGCCGGCGACCTCATCGAGATCGAGATCGAGGGCATCGGCATCCTCGCCAACACAATCGTCGATGAGGCGCCCGACGCCGCAGAGCAGGAAAGCCATCGCCCATGATCGTCGAAGAGCGGATGTATGTGCTCCACACCGAGGTGAACATTGCCGACTACATGGCGATCTACACCAGCGAGGGCCTGCCGCTGCAGCGGGAAATCCTCGGCGGCTTCCTCGGCTATTTCACCACCGAGATCGGCACCCAGAACCAGCTCGTCCACTTCTGGGCCTATGCGGACCTCGATGAGCGTCGGAAGCGGCGCGAGAAGCTGGCGGCGCAGCCCGGCTGGCAGGCGTGCCTCGTGAAGATACGGCCCATGATCATGACCATGGAGAACCGCATTCTCGTTCCCACCGCCTTCTCCCCCTGGCCCGGCGGCAGCCCCGCTGTGGGTTGAAAGCCGCACGGGACGCGGGTACGCGACGGGATGTCTAGATCACCGCCTCGCGCGGGAGCGCTGAACGAACCGGGCCGGGGTGGAGAGGGGCCCCGCATTCTGCTCTTGAAAGACGTGTCGGCGGCTCGGCCTAAGCGTCCCCTTCATGGCGCCCCGGCCAGGGCGAGGCCGATCAATCGTCGTCCCGGTCGGGGACCCGTTCCAAGCGCGCGGGGTCGAACTTCGCCTTCATCCGCGCCCCTTGCGGGTTGGTAGCGCGCACCTTGTAGCAGCCGTCGTCCGAGCGGATGGAGAGCACCGTCCAGCCTTCGGCCTCCAGCTTCTTCTGCAAAGCCTCACGCGGCTGCCAGTCGGCCAGAGGCACATTGCAATCGTGCTCTGCGGACGCCGGCGTGGCGGCGAGGCCGGCAACGACCAGGCCCGCCAAGATATTCCGCACTGCCAACCCCGAGCGTTTCACCGCACGAACTCCTTCCGACCAAGCCTGATGAAAAGCACGCCAAGCTGACACTCACCTGAACGCAGGGGCAGATTCTCTCGCCCGTTCCACGTCCGGCCGCGCTAGATTGCCATGCGCCCCGCCGAGGTGACAGATGCGTATCCTGCTGATCGAAGACGATCCCGTCCTGGGCATGGCCGTGCGCGACCAGATCGTCGCGGACGGGCACGGCGCCGACTGGGTGACGCGCCTTGCCGACGCCGAACACGCCGTCCATGCCGCGGCCTTCGATCTGATCCTTCTCGACCTCATGCTGCCCGACGGGCGCGGCTCCGACTTTCTGAGGAAGCTGCGCAGCACGGGCGACGCGACGCCGGTGATGGTGCTGACCGCCCGCGACCAGATCTCCGACCGCATCGCGGCCCTCGACGCCGGCGCCGACGACTATCTGGTGAAGCCGTTCGACCTATTCGAGCTGTCGGCGCGCATCCGCGCCGTGGGGCGGCGCTACGCGGGTAATCCCAACCCGCTGGTCACGCTCGGAGACATCGAGGTGGATCTTGCCGCCCGCTCGGTGCGCCGCGCCGGGCAGGCCGTGGCCCTGACAGCGCGGGAATGGGCGCTGTTCGAGGCCTTCGTGCAGCGGCCGCACCAGCTCATGTCGAAGCCGCAGCTGGAGGAACGGCTCTATTCCTTCGATGCGGAAGTGGAGAGCAACACCATCGAGGTCTATGTGGCCCGTCTGCGCAAGAAGCTCGGTGCCGACGTGATCGAGACCGTGCGCGGCATGGGCTATCGCCTCGGCACGCCGGGAGGCGGCGCATGAGCGGACGCTGGAGCCTGCGCCGGCGCCTCGGCCTGTGGCTCGCGTTGTCGGTCGCCGCGCTGTGGCTCGCCGCGGCAACGGTCGCCGGGCTGGTGCTGCGGCACGAGATCGACGAGGTCTTCGACAGCGCATTGCAGGAGGTGGCCCAGCGCGTGCTGCCCCTCGCCTATTCCGAGCTGCTCGCGCGCGAGGATGGGGCCGGCACGCACCACATGCCGCCCGTAGGCCCACACCGCGAATTCATCACCTATGTGGTGCGTGACGCCCAAGGCCGTGTGCTGCTCCAGTCCAGCGACGCCGAGCAGATGGCCATTCCCGCCGGCCTCGCCCCCGGTTTTCACACCACGCCCCGGCTGCGCACCTACACGGAAGCGGCGGTGCGTGGCACCGTCATCGTCACCACGGCGGAGGAGCTGGACCATCGCGCCGCCGCGGTCTGGCGCGCGGTCATGGCGCTGATCTGGCCGCTCGTCGCCCTCGTGCCCATCGCGCTTGCCGGTGTCTGGCTCACGCTTCGCCTCACCTTGAAGCCGGTGCTCGCCTTCCGCCATGCCATCGCCGCGCGGGGGCGGGGCAACCTGGCGCCGGTGCCGGAGCAGGGTTTGCCCGAGGAGATGGCACCCGTCGCAGGCGCCGTGAATGCGCTCATGGAGCGCCTGCGCGGGGCGCTGGAGGCGGAGCGGGGCTTTGCCGCCAACAGCGCCCATGAGTTGCGCACCCCCATCGCCGCCGCTCTGGCGCAGACCCAGCGGCTCGTGGCCGAGCTGCCGGAAGGACCGGCGCAGGAGCGCGCGCGCGCCATCGCAGGCGCGCTGCGCCGCCTCTCGCGCCTGTCGGAGAAGCTGCTCCAGCTCGCCAAGGCCGAAGGCGCCGGCCTGCTCGCGGAGGCGCCGGCGCCGCTCGCGCCGGTGCTGCGCCATGTGATAGCCGACATCGACCGCCGGACCGACCGCGCGGGAGACATCGCCCTCAGCATCGCGGCGGAGGGCGGGCCCATCAGCGATCTGGACCCCGACGCCTTCGCGGTTCTGGCACGCAATCTCATTGAAAATGCTTTGAAACACGGCGCGCCGGACACGTCGGTCCAGGTCCGCCTCACCGCCGACCGGCTGGAAATCACCAACCACGGCGCCGTCGTTCCGGCGGAACGGATGGCCCAGTTGCTGCGGCCGTTCGAGCGGGGACCGACGGGGGCGGAGGGCTCTGGCCTCGGCCTCGCCATTGCCGCCGCCATCTGCCGCGGGGCGGGGCTAATGCTGGAAATCGCCTCGCCCATCCCGGGGGCGGCGGAGGGCTTCAGCGCCGTCGTGCGCTTTCCCGAAGCGCGATCCTGACAGCAAGCTGAACGCGATTCAGCAGGGGGTTCAGGCGGCTGTCAGGTTGGTTCGAGAGGGTGTCAGCGTCATCAAACGCCGGAGCCCTCCATGAAGACGCGCACCCTGATCGGAACCGCCCTCCTCCTCTCCACCGCCGGTCTCGGCGTGGCGCTGGCGGCGACCCAGATCGACCATCTCGATCTCCCCTTCCACAGCCGCGACGAAGCTGTCCGCGCCGACGCCCGCCCCCTCCGTCTCGCTGACAACGACCACCGGCGCGAGGGCAAGGAGCGCCATCACGGCCGCCATCACGACGATGATGACGACGACGACGACGATGACGGCCGCCCGGGCGCCCGGCCCGGTGCCGTTCCGCAGAACGGCCCGGCCGATCCCGCCGCGCCGGTGCCGGACAACGGCCTGTTCCAGGGCAAGGCCCGGCCCAAGGTCGAGGTGCAGTGACCCTCGGCCGACCCCGCACACCTTCAAAGGAATAATCAGATGAAATTCGTTCTTCCCGCCGTGGCGGCCACCGCCACCCTGCTGTCGCCGGTGCTGGCCGAGGCGCGGCAGGTCACGTTCGAGACCACCCTGAAGCCCTACGGCGGCAACGGCGCCTATGTGGTGCTCTACGTCACCGATGCGGCCGGCGCCTACAAGGGCACGCTCTGGATGGCCGGGGGCAAGGCGAAATACTACCGCCACCTCTCCGACTGGCAGCGCGCCTCCGGCGGGCGCCCTGCGGAGATCGACGGCATCACCGGTGCCAGCATCGGTTCCGGCAAGACGCTGAAGATCACCCTCGATCTCGCCGATGCCATGATCGATGCCGGCTACCAGGTCCATGTGGACACGGCGGTGGAGGACGGCATGGACAATCCCTCCGAGGTGGTCACCCCCCTCGCCGCAGGCGCCTCCGGCAAGCCCCTCGCCGGCAAGGGCTATGTGAAGTCCTTCACCGTCACCTTCTGATCCCCCTTCGGACACCCCCCAAAATGCTTCGCCGCCTCCATGGCCTGCCCGGCATCGCGCTGGCGCTGGCCCTTGCCGTCACTGCCCTCTCCGGCACGGTCCTTTCCGTGCAACCGGCGCTGAACCACGTTGCCGCCGCGGCCATCCCGGCATCCGCCAGCGTCGCGGACGTCGCGGGTGCGGTCGCCGCGCGCCATCCCGGCGTCAGCGCCATCCGGCTGCGGGCGGACGGCAGCCTCACGGCGGCCTTCGACGATGATGGCACGCGTGGCGTGGAGCGTATCGATCCCGCCACCGGCGCGGGGCTGGGGCCTTACGCGGTGTCGGACACCACCCGCTTCATCACCAACCTGCACCGCGCCTTCCTGATGGGCGATGCGGGGCGCGTGGCGGCGGCCATCGGCGCGCTGGCGATGCTCGGCCTCAGCGTCTCCGGCCTCCTGATGCTGGCCCGCCGGCTCGGCGGCATGGGGGCGCTGCTGCGGCCCATCCGCGGCACCCCGGCGCAGCGCTGGCATGGCGAACTCGGCCGGCTCGCGGCCGTGGGCCTGCTCCTGTCGTCGCTGACCGGCCTGTGGATGTCGGCGGGCACCTTCGGGCTTCTGCCGGAAACGGCGGCGACCACCCCCGCTGTCACCGCCAGCGGCGGCGCGCCGGCGCCCGTCGGGACGCTCGCCGGCCTGAACAGCGTGAAGCTCCAGGATCTGCGCGAACTCACCTTCCCCGACCCCGCCGACCCCACCGACGTCTTCACCCTCGTCACCGCCGATGGCGAGCGGCTGGTGGATGCCGCCACCGGCGCCACCCTCGCCATGACGCCGGCGACGGCGCTGGAGCGGATGAACGACCTCGTGCGCACGCTGCACACCGGGCGCGGCGCCTGGGTGCTCGGCCTTTTGCTGGGCCTCGCCTCGGCCATGGTCCCCGTGCTCGGCGGAACGGGCCTTGTCCTGTGGCTGCGGCGGCGGGCGGCGCGGCCGCGCATCGGTGCCAATGTCCCGGCGCGGGCGGCGGATACCGTGATCCTCGTGGGCAGCGAAGGCAATTCCACCTGGGGTTTCGCGGGCACCCTGCACGCGGCCCTCGCCGCCGCTGGCCACAAGGTCCACACCGCGGCCATGAATGACGTGAGCGCGGCGCATATGGCCGCCCCGCGCCTGCTGGTGCTCGCCGCCACCTATGGCGAGGGCGCGGCGCCGCAATCGGCCAGACACTTCCTGTCCCGCCTCGCCACTCTGCCGGGGCAACCGGCTGTGGCGGTGCTGGGCTTCGGCGATCGCAGCTTCCCCCATTTCTGCCGGTTCGCGCGCGACGTCGCCGATGCGCTGGATGCGCGCGGCTGCCCGCAGCTCCTGCCCATGAAACGGGTGGATCGCCGCTCGCCCCAGGAATTCGCCCAATGGGGCCACGATCTGGGGGATGTGCTGGGGCACGACCTCGTGCTCACCCATGTGGCGGAGCCGCCCAAGACCACCCAGTTGGTGCTCGCGGGGCGGGAGCTTTACGGCGAGGCGGTGGGCGCACCCGTGGCGATCCTGCGCATCACGGCGCCCGTTGACCCGCGCACCGGCGCGCCGGGCCCCCTGCCCGCCTTCGAGGCCGGCGACCTCGTGGGCATCGTGCCGCCCGGCGATGCCATGCCGCGCTTCTATTCGCTGGCCTCCTCCACCCGCGACGGTGTGCTGGAAATCTGCGTGCGGCTGCGCGAAGGCGGCCTGTGCTCCACCTTCCTGCACGGGCTGCGGCCCGGCGAGGGCATCGATGCCTTCATCCGGGAAAATCCGACCTTCCGTCCGGCCAAGGGACGCGGCCCGCTCATCCTCATCGGCGCGGGGGCCGGCATCGGGCCGCTGGCCGGCTTCGTGCGGGCCAATGCGGCGGGCCGGCCGGTGCATCTCTATTGGGGCGGGCGGAGCGCGGCGTCCGACTTCCTCTATGAGCACGAGCTGGCCCAGCACCTCGCCGAGCGGCGGCTGACCACCCTGCGCACCGCCTTCTCGCGGGATGCGGACGGGAGCGCCTATGTGCAGGACCGCATCGCCGCCGATGCCCCGCGTCTGCGGGAACTGGTGAAACAGGGCGCGCAAATCCTCGTCTGCGGCGGCCGCGACATGGCCGAGGCCGTGACCCGCGCGCTGGAGCCGGTGGTGCGCCCGCTGGGCCTCGACCTTCCCACCCTCAAATCGAGCGGACGCTATGTCGAAGATGTCTATTGATGCGGGTCGGGATGCGACGGCGCTCCGCCGCCGCGCCCTGAGCGGCCCGGCCATGGGTGCGCGCTGGTCCGCCACCTTCTTCGCCGCCGGCGACGTGGACGAAGCGGCGCTCACCCACGGCCTCCAGGCCGCGGTGGAGCGGGTGGAACAGCAGATGTCCACTTTCCGGCCGGACTCCGATCTGGAACGGCTGAACGCCGTGCCCATCGGGGCGTGGATGCCCATCCCCCGCGAGCTGATGCATGTCCTCTCCACCGCGCTGGAGATCGGCCTCCTCTCCGGCGGGGCGTTCGACATCGGGGTGGGCGATCTGGTCCGGGCATGGGGCTTCGGCGGAGCGCCGGGGCCGGATGGCGGACGCATCGCGGGGCTTGCCGGCCGCCCCTCCTTCGAGCCGCCCAAGACCTTGCAGCTCGATCCGGCCGGCTGCCGCGCGCGCCGTCTGGCGCCGCTCCGGCTCGATCTGGCCGGCATCGCCAAGGGCTTCGGCGTAGATGAGCTGGCCCGCGAGATGCGCGCGTCCGGCCTCTCCTCCTTTCTGGTGGGCATCGACGGCGAGATGCGCGCCGAAGGCCTGAAGCCGGACGGCCGGCCGTGGACGGTGGCGCATGAGCGGCCGTCCGTGGGGGAGCGGGACATCCTCGGCGTGCTGGAACTCTCCGGCGCCGCCGTCGCCACCTCGGGCAATTATCGCCATCGGGTGGAGGTGGCGGGGCGCGTGCTCTCCCACACCATGGACCCGGCGCGGGGGGCGCCGCTGGAGAATGACCTTTGCGCCGTCACCGTGCTCGGCGAGACCTGCATGGCGGCGGACGCCTGGGCGACCGCTTTGCTGGTGCGTGGGGCAAGCGAGGGGCCAGCCCTCGCCCGCCGCCTCGGGCTCGCGGCGCTGTTCGTGCGCGCGGACGGCACAATGGAGGGGACGGGTCCGCTGGCTCAGCCCGCCGGGGCGTAGAGACGGCGCCGGTCCTCATCGCGCCGGGCGTCTCACTGGGCCAGGAAGCCGCCGTCCACCGCCAGCACGTGACCTGTCACCATGGCCGCCATGGGGCTCGCGAGGAACAGGATGGCGTCCGCCACCTCCTCCGGCTCGGCGATGCGGCCGAGCGGCATCAGCTTCTCGATGGCGGCGAGCTTGTCCGGATCGCGCATCAGCGGATCGATGAAGGGCGTGCGCACCCAGGTGGGCGCAACCGCATTGACGCGGATCTTCACCGGCGCCAGCTCGATGGCCAGCGCGCGGGTGAAATTCACCACCGCCCCCTTGCTCGCCTGATAGGCGGGGTTGGGATAGGGCCCGCCGCCGCTCAGCCCCATGATGGACGAGACGTTCACGATGGCGCCGCCGCCCCGCGCCGTCATGGACGGCACCGCCGCCCGCGCGCAGAGGAAGCCGCCGGTGACGTTCACCGCGAACACCTTCTCCCAGTCGGCGAGCTGGAGTTCCGTCAGCCCCTTGCGGATGGAGAGGCCGGCATTGTTGACGAGGATGTCGAGGCCGCCATGGCCGGCCACCACCTGCCCGAACGCGGCGGAGACCGCCGCCTCGTCGGTCACGTCGAACGCCAGCGCCTCGGCGCCGGGGATGCCGGCAGCGGCGCGCGCGGCGGCCTCGCCGTCCCGGTCGGCGAGGATGACGCGGGCGCCGGCCTCCGCCATGGCGGTTGCGGCAGCAAGGCCGATGCCGCTCGCCCCGCCCGTCACCACCGCCACCCGTCCTGTCAGATCGAGCCTTCGCGCCATAGTCCGTCCCCGGTTCCGCCGTGCCGCCGTCGCGGCCGAGAGGAGTGGTGATAGAAGATCGCCCGGCCGATCTCCAGCCTTGCGCCGCAGGCCGGACCCGCATGACAAGACCTGCCGCCTTCGACTAGAACACAGCCTTACACAGCGACGATGGATCGATGGAGCAGGGACTTCCAGACAGCGCCGCACCGGATGGGTCCGTGCGCCGTCCACTGAGGGCGCGCCTCGCCCGCCTCACGCACGAACCGGCGCCCCTCGCAGCGCTTGAAGCATTGCCGTGGCATTCCTGGATCGTCGTCGGCCTCGTCTCCATCGGTGCCTTCGTCGGGCAGCTCGACGCCACCATCGTCCAGCTCGCCCTGCCCACGCTGGCGACCACGTTCGACGCCGGGCTGCATGCGGTGAGCTGGGTGTCACTGGGCTATCTCGTCGCCTTCGCGTCCTTCCTGCCGATCTTCGGGCGCCTGTGCCAGATGTATGGCCGCAAGACGCTTTATCTCCTCGGCTATCTCGTCTTCGTCGCGGCCAGCGCTTTGTGCGCCCTGGCGCCGGACCTGCCGTCGCTGGTGGCGGCGCGGGTGGTGCAGGGGATCGGCGGGGCGCTGCTCGGCGCCAACAGCATCGCCATCCTCGTCGCCGCCGTGCCGGAGGACAAGCGCGGCCGGGCGCTGGGCGTGTTCGCAGCGGCGCAGGCCATCGGCATGAGCGCGGGGCCGGCGGTGGGCGGCATCGTGCTCGGTGCGCTGGGCTGGCCGTGGATCTTCTGGCTGACGGTGCCGTTCGGCCTCCTCGCAGCGATGGCCGGCTGGATCGCCCTGCCCCGCACGCGCGGCGCGCGCCCCGAAGCCCGTTTCGACTGGCTGGGGGCCCTGCTGCTCGCGCCGGCTCTGGTCATCCTGGTGCGGGCGCTGAACCACGCCGCCGGCTGGGGGCTCACCTCCCCCGAGACGATCGGCAGCGTCGTGCTCTCCGCCGGGCTCATCTGGCTGCTGGTACAGCAGGAGCGGCGCGCGGCGTTTCCGCTGGTGGACCTGAAACTGTTCGCCAATCCCGGCTTCGCGCTGGGCGCGGGCGCCGTGGTGCTCGGCTATGCCATGCTCTACGCCATGTTCTTTCTCATGTCGTTCCTGCTGGAGCACGGCTACGGGGAACGCGCGTGGGAGGCCGGCCTGCGCCTTGCCGTCATTCCGGTGATTCTCGGGCTGGTCGCGCCGTTCAGCGGCGGCCTCGCCGATCGCCTCGGCATCCGCGTGCTCGGCGCCAGCGGCATGGGCGTGTGCCTGCTGGGTCTGCTGGTGCTGGGCCTCGGCGTCGGCGATTCGGCCGCAAGCCCGCTGGTGAGCTTCGGCGCCTTCATGCTGTTCGGCGCGGGGCTCGGCCTGTTCATCGCCCCCAACAACCACGCCACCCTCAAGGCCGCGCCGCCGGAGCTGGCGACGCAGGCCGGCTCCCTGCTGAACCTCATGCGCGTGCTGGGCACCAGCCTCGGCGTCGCGGGGGCGACGTCCACCCTGTCGCTGGGCCTGAAGCAAGCCGGGGGAATGACGGACCGGATGAGGGATGTGTCGGGGCCGGCGCTGGTGAATGCCGTGGAATGGGGCCTCGTCCTCGTCGCCATCATGGCGCTCGTTGCCGCAGTCCTCTGCGTCCTGCGGCGCCGCACGTAACGGCATGCGGAAGGTGCGGCATCCGTGCATCGGCCGGAGGAGCGATTCACGCACCGGAGTATCGACGCCGCCGGTTACCCCGTCTATGGTCCGATGGCATCCAGCAGGTTGCATGCACCCATCCGCGGCGGGATGGCGCGCAGCCCTGCCGGGATTGCCCCAGGAGCGGACGCCATGGATTTCGATCCCGTCACCCTCGCGCGCATGCAGTTTGCCTTCACGGTCTCCTTCCACATCATATTTCCCGCCTTCACCATCGGCCTGTCCGCCTTCATCGCGACGCTGGAGCTGATCTGGCTGTGGACCGGGAAGGACGTGTTCCATCGCCTCGCGCGGTTCTGGACCAAGATCTTCGCCGTCTCCTTCGCCATGGGCGTGGTGTCCGGCATCGTGCTGTCCTATCAGTTCGGCACCAACTGGAGCCGCTATGCCGAATTCGTCGGCTCGGTGGTCGCGCCGCTCATCGGCTTCGAGGTGCTCACCGCCTTCTTCCTGGAGGCGACCTTCCTCGGCATCATGCTGTTCGGCTGGAACCGGGTTCCGCCGTGGCTGCACGTTCTGTCCTGCTGCGTGGTGGCGTTCGGCACCTTCATGTCGGCCTTCTGGATCCTCGCCGCCAACAGCTGGATGCAGACGCCGGCCGGCTTCGATATCCGCAGTGGCGCGGCATACCCGCTCGACTGGCTTGAGATCATCTTCAACCCGAGCTTCCACTGGCGCCTGCCGCACATGCTGCTCGCCGCCTACCTCACCACCTCGCTGGTGGTGCTCTCGGTGGGCGCGCGCTACCTGCTCGCCGGCAAGTTCAAGGAAGAATCGAAGGTGATGATGGTGATGGGCATCGGCATGCTCGCCATCGTCGGCCCCATCCAGGCCTTCGTCGGCGACAGCCACGGCCTCAATACCGCGCACTACCAGCCGGCCAAGATCGCGGCGGTGGAGGCGCACTGGGACAGCTCCAAGCCCGCGCCCCTGGTGCTGTTCGCCTGGCCGGACGAGAAGGCCGAGAAGAACCTGTTCGAGATCTCGATCCCGCACGGCGCCTCGCTGATGATCACCCACAGCCTCGACGGCCTTTTCCCGGGCCTCAAGGACTTCCCGCCGCAGGATCGCCCGCCGGTGTTCGGCCCCTTCTTCGGCTTCCGCGCCATGGTGGGCGTGGGCGTCGTCATGATCCTTCTGGGCTGGATCGGCGCCTGGCTGATCTTCAAGGGCCGTGAGACCACGACCCGCTGGTACCTGATCGTCACCTCCTGGGCATGGCCGCTGGGCTTCATCGCCATCCTCTCCGGCTGGATCGTCACCGAGCAGGGACGGCAGCCCTGGGTGGTGGAGGGGCTGCTGCGAACCGAGGATGCCATGTCGCCCCTCGCCGGCTGGACCGTGGGGCTGTCGCTGACGCTGTTTGTGGTCGTCTACGCCGTGATCTTCGCCACCGGCATCCACTTCATGAACCGGCTCATCGTCCGCGGTCCCGACCAGACCTTGATCCAGCCGCCGGCTCGCGAACGCCCCACCCGCCCCATCGCCGCCGCCCATGGCGAAGGCCAGATGACCCCCGGAACCTGACCCGCCGACGCGCAGGAGGACATGACCATGGAATGGTATCTCCCCGTCATCTGGGGTCTCATCATCGGCGTCGCGGTCATCATGTATGTGGTGCTCGACGGCTTCGACCTCGGCATCGGCATCCTTTTCCCCTTCGCCAAGGAGGAGAAGGAACGCGATGTGATGATGAACACCGTCGCCCCCTTCTGGGACGGCAACGAGACCTGGCTCATCCTCGGCGGCGGTGGCCTGTGGGTGGCCTTCCCCAAGGCCTATGCCGTGGTGATGCCGGCGCTCTATCTGCCGGTCATCATCATGCTGCTGGCCCTGGTATTTCGCGGCGTCGCCTTCGAATTCCGATGGGTCGCGGCCTCCAGCCGGCGGCTGTGGAACTTCGCGTTCGCGGCCGGTTCGCTGGTGGCGGCCTTCTTCCAGGGCATCATCCTCGGCGGGCTGGTGCAGGGCATCACCGTGAAGGACGGCGCCTTCGCCGGCGGCCCGCTCGACTGGGCCACCCCCTTCGCCCTGCTGTGCGGCGTCGGCGTGGTCGTGGGCTATGCCCTGCTCGGCTCGACCTGGCTGCTGGTGAAGACCGAGGGCGCCGTCGCCGACCGGGCGCGGAGCCATGCCATCCCGCTGCTCCTCGCCGTCGTCGTGCTGATGGGGCTGGTGAGCCTGTGGACTCCGCTGGCGTTCGATCGCATCGCCACGCGCTGGTTCTCCCGGCCCAACATCTTCTTCCTGGCGCCGGTGCCCATCATCACCGCCGGGCTCACCTATCTGGTCTGGCACTGGCTGAAGACGGGACGGGAGATGCTGCCCTTCTTCGGCACCATCGGGCTGTTCGTGCTCGGCTTCCTCGGCCTCGCGATCTCGACCTTCCCCTATTTGGTCCCGCCGAGCCTCACCGTGTGGCAGACGGCGGCCGCTCCGCCGAGCCAGATCCTGATGCTGTTCGGCGTCATCTTTCTGCTGCCGGTGGTGTTGGGCTACATCGTCTTCGTCTACTGGATTTTCCGCGGGAAGGTGCGGGAAGGCGAAGGCTACCACTGAAGCCAGGGCCGCGGCCGGACGACCCCGGCCCCGGCCCCCGTCTTATGCCCTTGGCCTCGCCTCACGCGGCGAGGCTGCCCAGCTCCTTGTCGATGAAATAGGCGGTGTGGGGTCCCTCGCCGATGAGGTCGATCCGGTCGAGGATCTTCCGGCAGAGCTTTTCTTCCTCGTGCTGCTCGCGGGAGAACCATTCGAGGAAGGAATCGGTCTCGAAGCTGTTCTCGGCGCGCGCGAGCGTGATGGCCTCGACGATGTGGGCCGTCACCTTGCGCTCCTCTTCCTGAATGCGCAGGAACAGCTCGCGGACGTTGCCCGCGGAGATCACCGGCCGCTGGTGGCCATGCAGCGCGATTTGCGCGCCGAGGTCATCGAGGAACTCGAAGAACTTCAGCATGTGCCCCATCTCCTCCTTGGCATGGCCGAGAAGGAACTTGGTCACGCCCTCGAACTTGTGGGCGGACGCCCAGGCGGCGGCCTGGGTATAGACGTGATGGGCCTCCATCTCGCCGTTCAACAGCTCGTTCAGCTTCGCTTCCAGCTTTTCACTGACCATCGCCTTCTCCACCAAGAGAGAACCGCCGCGCATGACGCCGGCGGAACGGGGAAGGGCGGCACCGGCACTGTCCATGGCCGGCCACGACCGCGCTTCCCGCACGGATGTGCAGGAGCCGGCGGCGGCGGATCAATCGGCACGCATCAATCTTGCGCCAGATTTGGATTGGGCCAATTCAAGCGCGCCGCTCAAACGCGTGGCGCGGTGCCGGCTTGCGCCAGCTTCTCGACCGCTTCCAATCTCTCGTTGAGAGCTATTCCGCAGCGTCCGGGACCGGCCCGCCGCCGAACAGGCCCAGTTGCTGCTCGCGCACCGGCGCGAAGGAGCGGCGGTGGTGCAGGCAGGGGCCGTGGGTGACGAGCGCGGTGCTGTGCTCCGCCGTCGCGTAGCCCATGTGCCGCTCGAAACCGTAAGCGGGAAAGGCGGCGCCGAGAGAAGCCATCAGCCGGTCCCGCACCACCTTGGCGACGATGGAGGCCGCGGCGATGGAGGCGATCTGCCGATCGCCGCCGATGATCGCCTCGACCGCGCAGGGCACCTTCGGCGGGTCGTTGCCATCCACCAGCAGGAAGGCCGGGCGGCGCGGCAACCCGCGCACCGCCTGCGCCAGCGCCCAAAGGGTCGCCTGCCGGATATTGTCGCGGTCGATGCGCTCGGGCGGCGCCATGGCCACCGCCACTTCCGCCGTCGCGCAGATTTCGAGATACAGCGCCTCGCGCTTCGCCCGCGTCAGCCGCTTGGAATCATCAAGGCCCTGCGGCACCCGTTCCGGATCGAGCACGACCGCGGCCGCAACCACCGGCCCCGCCAATGGCCCGCGCCCCACCTCATCCGCACCGGCGATGGGCGCATGCCCCTGGGCGTAAAGGCCACGCTCCCGGGTGAAATCGAGACCGATCCAGGCATCCACGACAGGCACCTTGACCTTCGGCGGACGGCCGCGCGGGCGCGCAGCAGGCTGCGGCTCGATCGAGGTGCGGCTGGGGTTCGGCTCTCGGCGTGGCGGCATCGGCCCGGCGTTCGCCCGATGAGGCCCCGGCGACAGGCGAGCCGAGCGATTCGGCCACGCCGTCGTTGATAGCATGGAACCGGGGCGGGGGCCGGGGATTGCTCCTTGTGCCGTGTCAGCCCATGTTCAAGCTCAGGGTTCAAGCTGCCGGCGTTGGCGTCCGCGGGAGAAGAGCATGCGGTGGGAGGATTTCCGCTCCAGCGATAATGTTGAGGACCGGCGCGGCGATGGCGGCGGCGGCGGCGGGTTCCAGATGCCCGGCGGCCGCGGCGGCCTCGGCATCGGTACCATCATCATCGTCGGCCTGATCGGCTGGGCGCTGGGAATCAATCCGGCGCTGCTGATCGGCGGGCTGGAGGCGATCAACGGCGGCGGCTCCACCCAGCAGGCCGCCCCGGCCCCGCAGCGCGGCCGGCCGACTGCCCCGCCCACCGACCAGCTTGGGCGCTTCGCGGCGGCGGTCCTCGCCCAGACCGAGGACGTGTGGACCGAGCTGTTCCGCGCCGACGGCAAGACCTACCAGGATCCGAAATTGGTGCTGTTCTCCGGCTCCACGCGCTCGGCCTGCGGCGGAGCCCAGTCGGCCATGGGGCCGTTCTATTGTCCGCTGGACCAGAAGGTGTATCTCGACCTCACCTTCTTCCAGGAGATGAAGAGCCGCTTCAAGGCGGGGGGCGACTTCGCGCAGGCCTATGTGATCGCCCACGAGGTCGGCCACCATGTGGAAAACCTCATCGGCATCCTGCCCAAGGTGCAGCAGGCCCAGGCCCGCGCCTCGTCCCGCGCCGAGGCCAACAACCTCTCGGTCCGCGTCGAACTGATGGCCGATTGCCTCGCCGGCGTATGGGCCTACCACGCCAACGACCGCTTCCGCATTCTGGAGCCCGGCGACGTGGAGCAGGCGCTCAACGCGGCGAGCGCCATCGGCGACGACACGCTGCAGAAGCGCTCCCAGGGCTTTGCGGTGCCGGACAGCTTCACCCACGGCACGTCGCAGCAACGGGTGAACTGGTTCACGCGCGGCCTGAAGACCGGCTCCATGCAGCAGTGCAATACCTTCTCCGGCGCGATCTGAGGGACGCCCGCGCCGACCCCGGCCGAATCGACGCGTCATTGCCTTCCGGAATGACGCGTCTGATGGCCGCTGATGCCGCCGCCTCGGTCCCGGCGAACGCCCGCCGCCGGCGTGCCAAACACCTGTCCAGGACCTGCTCTCCCTTGTCTGCTTGAGCGCGGCGGGAGGCATGCCCCCTTGCCTCCGGGCGGCTGGCGTGCGAAGCAGCATCAACGCACGGCGCCGCCGCGGGAGAAGCCTCTCGCGCGGACCGTTCGGCGTCGGCCATTGAAACCTCTTGCAGCCTTCGCTATAGGGGCCGACAACTCATTCCGAAGGGGCCATGCGGCCATCCCTCGGCCCCGGTCGGTGCCTTGCACCAAAGCCTGCGCGCCACGCGGGCGGGCCGCGACCGCAAGGGCCGAGCATACGAGAGGCGTCAGTCCATGTCTTCGACGTTCGACACGGTGGCCAACATCATCGCGGAAACCTGCGACATTCCGCGCGACACCATCACGCCGGACAGCCACGCCATCGACGATCTTGGCATCGACAGCCTCGACTTCCTCGACATCGCGTTCGCCATCGACAAGGCCTTCGGCATCAAGCTGCCGCTGGAGCAGTGGACGCAGGAAGTGAACGACGGCAAGGCCACGACCGAGCAGTATTTCGTGCTCAAGAACCTCTGCGCCCGCATCGACGAGTTGGTCGCTGCGAAGGCCGCCTGAGGCCGATAGATGCGTCCTGAAGTCTTCAAGATGATCGACCGGGTCGTCGCCATCGACCCGTCGCTGGAGAAGATCCACTGCCAGGGCATGGTGCCCGAGGAAAGCTCCATCTTCGAGGGGCACTTCCCCGGCTACCCCATCATGCCCGGCGTGCTGCTCATAGAAGCCATGGCGCAGACCACCGGCTGGCTGGTGCTTGCGCGCAACCGCTTCGAAAAGATGCCCTTCCTCGCCACCGTGAAGGAAGCGAAGCTGCGTACCTTCGTGCTGCCGGGGCAGAACCTCGACCTTTACTCGCAGATCCTGCACGAGGGTTCCGGTTTCGTCGTCGCCAAGACGAACGCCACCCTTGAGGGCAAGCCCATCTGCAGCGCCGAGCTCACCTTCCGCGTGCTGCCCTGGCCCGAGGGCAAGATGAAAGCGGTGGTGATGAAGGTTGCCGAGTACGTCTCCTTCCCCCTTTCGGAATTTGCCGATGCCTGACGTGACTGAAGGCCGGGGCCGGATCCAGCGCGACGTCTGGATCACGGGCATCGGCCTCGTCTCCTCCCTCGGGGAGGGGCTCGATGCCCATTGGCAGGCCTTCGCCGCCGGCTCGGCCCCGGTGACGGACAACACCACCTTCGCGCCCTATGTGGTCCATCCGCTGGTGAAGGTGAGCTTCGACAACCAGATCCCTAAGAAGGGCGACCAGCGGCAGATGGAGCCCTGGCAGCGCATCGGCACCTATGCGGCCGGCCTTGCGCTCGACAGCGCGGGCATCGCCAAGAACGCCGAGATCCTGTCGAACACCGACATGGTGGTCGCGGCCGGCGGCGGCGAACGCGATTTCCAGGTGGATGCGGCGATCCTGAACGATCTTTCCGCCTCCAACGATGCCGGCCGCCTCCTGAACGAGCGCCTGCTGTCGGACCTGCGGCCGACCCTCTCGTTGGCCCAGCTCTCCAACCTGCTCGCCGGCAACATCTCCATCGTCCACGGCGTCACCGGCTCCTCGCGCACCTTCATGGGCGAGGAAAGCTCGGGCGTGGACGCCGCGCGCATCGCCTATGCCCGCATCGCGGCGGGCCAGAGCGAGATCGGCCTCGTGGGCGGCGCCTACAATGCCGAGCGCGAGGACACGCTGCTCCTCAACGATCTCGACGCCTTCTGCATGAAGGGCGAATTCAGCCCGGCCTTCACCGCCCCCGGCATCGCCTCCGGCTCCATGGGTGCCTTCCTGGTGCTGGAATCGCCGGAGCATGCCAAGGCCCACGGCGCCACGCCCATCGCCAAGCTGTCCGGCGTCTGGTCGGAGCGGGCCAAGCGCGCCGTCGCCGGGGCCGTCACCGCCAAGGTGAAGTCGCTCCTCGACAAGGCCGGCACCGCACCGGGCACCGCCGTCATTTCCGGCGTCACCGGCGCCCGTGAGGCGACCGAGGCCGAGGCCGAGGCGCTGACCGCGAGCGGCCTGCCTGTGCGGGCCGTCGCCAATCGCATCGGGCACGGCTTCGAGGCCCAGTTTATCGCCGCCCTCGCCCTTGCGGCGCTGACGGTGTCCAAGGGCACCCTGTTCCCGCCACTCGCCGGCGACCCGCTTGAAAAGGCGGCGGACAGCGTATCCCGCGTGATCGTGACCCAGGTGGGCCACTGGCGGGGCGAAGGCGCCGGACTGGTGGAGAAGGCCTGAGGGCTTTTCTCCCTCTCCCGCGAGGGGAGGACGGACGATTGTCCTTTGCGCCGGCTTCGGCGTATTTTCCGGCGCGAGTGCCGGGCCCTCCCACAGCGCGGGTCCCGGCGCGCCCTTCGAGCGGCGCCGGGGCGGGCGCGCTTCAACGACAGGAGCCGCGATCATGACGCAGGCGCATCTCGACAAATTCGGCCGCCCCATCGTGGTGGTGACGGGTATCGGCATCGTCACCTCCCTCGGCCAGGGCAAGGAAGACAACTGGCGCCGCCTCACCGCGGGTGAATCCGGCATCCACACCATCACGCGCTTCCCCATCGAGGGCATGCGCACGACCATCGCCGGCACGGTGGACTTCCTGTTCGACGGCCGCGTGGCCGCCCCCAACCTTTCCGAAAAGCTGGCGACCCTCGCCGCCGAGGAAGCCATCGCCGAATCCGGCATCGGCACGCCCGGCGAGTTCCCCGGCCCGCTATTCGCCGCCGTTCCCCCGGTGGAGCTGGAATGGCCCGAGCGCCAGCAGCTCGCCGATGCGGTGGGCCATTACCCCATCGTCTATCGCGACCTCCTCGGCGCCGCCGCCTCCGGCCAGTTCCGGCCGTGGCATGAGCGCTTCCTGTTCGGCTCGGTGGCGGATCGCCTGGCCGACAAGTTCGGCACGCAGGGCCAGCCCATTTCCCTGTCGACCGCCTGTGCCTCGGGTGGCACCGCCATCCAGCTCGGCGTCGAGGCCATCCGCCGCGGCGAGACCGAAGTGGCGCTGTCCCTCGGCACGGACGGCTCGGTGCATCCCGAGGCGCTGATCCGTTTCTCCCTGCTGTCGGCGCTCACCACCGCCAATGACAAGCCCGAGGAAGCCGCGCGGCCCTTCGCCAAGAATCGGGAGGGCTTCGTGATGGCCGAGGGCGCCGCCGCCTTCGTGCTGGAGAGCTATGCCCATGCGGTGGCGCGCGGCGCGAAGATCCTCGGCGTGCTGGAAGGCTGCGGCGAGATGGCCGACAATTTCCACCGCACCCGGTCGAGCCCGGACGGCCGCCCGATCATCGGCTGCATGAAGAATGCGCTTGCCGACGCCGGCGTGACCCCTGATGACGTGGACTACATCAACGCCCACGGCACCTCCACGCCCGAGAACGACCGCATGGAATATGTGGGCCTCAAGGGCGTGTTCAGCGAGGAGAAGCTGGCGGCAACGCCGATCTCCTCCAACAAGTCCATGATCGGCCACACGCTGACGGCGGCGGGCGCCATCGAGGCGGCGGTGTCGCTGCTGACCATCCAGAACGGCCGCATCCCGCCGACCATCAACTACAACATCCCCGATCCGGCCATCCCGCTGGACGTGGTGCCGAACGTCGCCCGTGACGCTCAGGTGCGGCGGGTGATCTCCAACTCGTTCGGTTTCGGCGGCCAGAACGTCTGCCTCGTGCTCGCGGCGGAACCGGCGTGAGCGGATCGCGCACCGGGACTGGCCTCAACCGATGACCGCTCCCATCCTCGTCACCGGCGGCGGCCGCGGGCTTGGCTCGGCCATCGTGCGGCGGCTCGCCGAGGCCGGCTATCCCGTCGTCTTCACCTACCGCTCGGCGGTCGCCGAGGCGGAGGCGCTGATCGCCTACGTCCGTGCGGCGACGCCCGGAGCCGTCATCTCGGCTCGCCCCCTCGACCTCGCCGACCGCGCGGCGGTGGAGGCGTTCGCCGAGGAACTGGAGGCCGGGGAAACCTTCTTCGGCTTCTGCCACAACGCCGGCGCCTCCTACGACACGCTCGCCGCCATGATCGACCAGGATAAGGCCGAGGCGGTGATGCAGGTGAACCACTTCGCCTTCGTGCGCCTCACCCGTGCTCTGGTGCGTCCCATGACCCGCGCCAGGACCGGCCGCATCGTCGCCATCGGCTCGGTGGCGGCGCTGCAGGCGAACCAGGGCAATGCCGCCTACGCCGCCTCCAAGGCCGCCCTGCTCGCCCATGTGCGCGGCCTCGCCATCGAGACCGCGCGGCGCGGCGTGACGGTGAATTATGTCGCCCCCGGCTTCATCGATACCGCCATGCTGGAGAAGTTCGCGGACTATCGGGCGAAGATGGAGGCGCAGATCCCCGCCGGCCGCTTCGCCACCCCCGACGACGTGGCACAGGTGGTGGCCTTTCTCTTCTCCCCCGGCGCGGGCTATATGACCGGCGCCATTCTGCCGGTGGATGGCGGGCTTTCCGCCTCGCTCGCCGCCCACCGCTGACACTTATTCCAAGAGAACAACAATGCGTGGCCTCCAGCTCGTCTCCGACCGCAAGCTCGAACTCGTCGATCTCCCCGAGGCGGAAGCCCCGGGCGCCGGAGAGGTGCAGATCCGGGTGAAGGCGCTGGCGCTCAACCATATCGATGTATGGGGCTGGCGCGGCATGGCCTTCGCCAAGCGCAAGATGCCCCTCGTGGTGGGCGCCGAGGCCGCCGGCGAGATCGTGGCGCTGGGCGCCGACGTGCGCGGCCTCAAGGTGGGCCAGACGGTCGCCATGTACGGCGCCATGACCTGCGGCCACTGCGCCAACTGCCTGAAGGGCCGCGACAACCTCTGCCAGAACGTGGGCGGCGTGCTCGGCTTCCACATCGACGGCTTTGCCCGCGACGTGCTGAACATGCCCGAGCGGCTGGTGATCCCCGCCCCTGAGGGCGTCTCCTTCGAGGAAGCGGCCTGCGCCGGCATCACCTTCTCCACCGTCGAGCACATGCTGTTCGACAATGCGAAACTGGAGAAGGGCGAGACCGTGCTCGTCCATGCCGGCGGCTCGGGCATCGGCTCCGCCGCCATCCGCCTCGCCAAGGACGTGGGCGCCACCGTCATCACCACCGTGGGCGATGACGAGAAGATGGACAAGGCGAAGGCGCTGGGCGCCGACCACGTCATCAACTACCGCAAGGACCGTTTCGAGCACGAGGTCCGCAAGATCACCAAGAAGGTGGGCGTGGACGTGGTGTTCGAGCATGTGGGCGCCGACACCTGGAACGCCTCGCTGCTCTCCATGAAGCCCGGCGCGCGGCTCGTCACCTGCGGCTCCACCTCGGGCGTCTCGGTGCAGATGAACCTGATGCAGCTGTTCCAGCGCCAGTACAAGATCTTCGGCTCGTTCGGCGCCACCATCCGCAACGTGGCGGACGGGCTCGAGAAGATGGGCCGGGGCGTCAAGCCCGTCATCGACACCGTGGTGCCGCTCGAGAACTTCAACGAGGGCCTGGAGCGGCTGGAAAGCCGCAAGGTGTTCGGCAAGATCGTGGTGAAGTTCTGAGGCGGGGGCGGCGCACGCAACCGTGGCCCGGCTCCCCCTCCCCGTCCGCAAGGCCATCCATCGGCTGAAGCTGGCGCTCGCGCCCGCCGTCGAGGTGCTGGTCGCGGGCTATGTGCGCTTCTCCGTGTGGTGGCTGCGCCTGTGGCCGCTGTGGCTCTCGGCCGGCGGCATGGCCTTCTGGGCCAAGCTGCTCGGCCCGTTCTTCGCGGTCAGCAAGGTGGCGCGGCGCAATCTCGCCGCCGCCTACCCGGAGAAGAGCCCGGCGGAAATCAACACTCTCGTCCGCGGCATCTGGGCCAACATGGGCCGCCTCGCCGCCGAGTTCGCCCAGCAGGATCGCCTGTGGGACTATGATCCCGCGCATCCGAACACGGGCCGGATCGAGGTGAAGGGTGCGGAGATCTTCCAGCGCCTGCGGGACGACGGCCGCCCCGCGCTGTTCTTCACCGCCCATACCGGCAATTGGGAATTGTGCGCCATCGCCGGCGCCGCGTTCGGCGTACCGGGAGGCGTGCTCTATCGCGCGCCCAACAACAAGCGCGCCGCCGAGCTGATCGAGGAGATGCGCTCCGGCACCATGCCCGGCCTCGTGCGCGCCGGCCGCGATGCGGGCCGCCAGATGGCGCGCATGCTGGCCGAGGGGCAGCATCTGGGCATGCTGATCGACCAGTACTGGACCGGCGGTCCGCCGGTGATGTTCTTCGGCCGCCCCTGCGCCACCAACCCGACCCTCGCCCGCCTCGCCCGCCAGTTCGATTGCCCGGTGCACGGCATGCGCGTCATCCGCCTGCCCGGCGCCCGCTTCCGAGTGGAAATCACCGAGGAAATCGCCCTCCCCCGCGACGGCGATGGCAAGATCGAGGTGGTGGGCGCCATGCAGGCCGTCACGTCAGTCATCGAGGGCTGGGTGCGCGAATATCCCGAACAATGGCTCTGGCTCCACCGCCGCTGGCGGTGAGCGCACACCGGCGCGCGCTCAGGTCGTCCCCGGCTTGCCGAGGGTATCGGACAGGGCTTTCGAGAAGCGGTCGAGCACCGAGAAAAGGACATCGGTGCTGAACCCGATCAGGAAGGCGACGCCGAAGGCGCTCAGGGACGTCAGCTGGATCGTGTTGGGCGTTTGCGGCGCCGGCGTCCAGAACCAGACCATGATGACACCAGCGATCCCCCCGAGCATCAACCGATAGAGCAGCTTCCCCAATGTCGGATCTGGCTGGGAGGGATCGACGTAGTGTCGCATGAAGAACAGCATGGCGCCGAAGACGCCATAGAGGGCAGGCAGAACCCATTTACCGAGCAGGTCGATGTTCGTCTTCAGATGATGGACGTCAGCAAGGTAATTCTTGTGGTCCCTCGGATTGAAGTCGAGGCCCAGAGCCCCCATGACGAGATTGATATCGTCGACGTGGGCCATGATGACGCAATGGGGCAACTTCCCATCCGCACCCTTCAGGTCCGGAGCGCCTCCCGCTGCCGGGATGGCGGGGGGAGCAGGCAAGGCAGGGGCTGGGGCGGCCATTTGCTCCGTCTGACATGCTTTTTTCAGTTTTTCCCTATGATCTTCGACTGCGGCAGGCGCTTGACGGGCGTTCTTTTCCACCTGTCTCAGCGGCAGAATGCAATCCTCCTGTCCCGGCGGACAAAAGCGCCGCCCTCGCGGCAGCAGTAGATCCAGAGCTTCGAATACCGAAATCCACAAGCCTCCGACGACGTGATTGGCAAGGTCAAATGACAACAAGGATCCGTTGATGTCACTCGAGATCGCGGCATAAGACGTCTCCGACATCATTTGTTGTCTGATGGATGCCACATCTTTGATTGCATTCAGATAGGCTGTTCGACCGCTTTGATCGTCGAGCTTCAATGAACGGATCGTAAAGTAGATTGCTTCCATCGACTCCTCGGTATGCGAGGTCTGAAGCTCCTTCGCCGATGTCAGAAACGAGCTTGTCTTTTCATAAACCAGGGTAAGATAGCCCGTCTGAACCAGGACGGCTAAAGCGATCGCCATCACAATCCAGAACAGCACCGCTTGCCTCAGGGTACGCGTGAAGGGGCGCCACCCCTTACGCAAGTCGCCCAGGGTGATCGGGGCAAGGTTCACGAGGACATCGTTTATGGACAGCCTTAACTTGGCTTCCTCGTCGGGCGAAAGGTCTTGGCCTCCCGTCTTGCTCTTGGCTTGGGCGACCAGTTGAACCAGGTCCTGACTCTTCCCAAGCTTCCCGAGCGAGGCCGCAACCTCGGCGACCAGATCGGCATCGGCGACCAGACCGGCAGACTGCGCGACGACCATTTCCCCCTCCCCTTGAGTCATGGCTCCCCCCATGGGCTGCGGCGGCATCCGCCGAGACGAGGCACAGCACCCCAGTCGCGCCAGTCATGGGTCGCGGGCGAAATAATGATACAAGTAAAAGTTGTTTTAACGTATTTTGCAATACACGACCATCGCGACGGCAGGGCGCGCGCCCGTACCCTGCAGCACCCCTCCCCCTTGCCGCGCCCCGGCCAATCCTATAAAGCCCGCGCTTTCCGTTTTCGCGAAGGTATGAGGGATGAGCACGGCTGACGTTGCCGTCATCATGGGCAGCCAGTCCGACTGGGAGACCATGCGCCATGCGGCCGAGACGCTGGATGCGCTCGGGATCACGCACGACTGCCGCATCGTCTCCGCCCACCGCACGCCGGATCGCATGTATGCCTTCGCCAGAAGCGCGAAGGCTGACGGCTTCAAGGTCATCATCGCCGGTGCCGGCGGCGCGGCGCACCTGCCGGGCATGGTGGCGGCGCTGACGCCCCTGCCGGTGTTCGGCGTGCCGGTGCAGTCCAAGGCGCTCTCCGGCCTCGACAGCCTCTATTCCATCGTGCAGATGCCGGCCGGAATCCCGGTCGGTACGCTGGCCATCGGCGTTGCGGGCGCCACCAACGCCGCCCTGCTGGCGGCCGCCGTGCTGGCGCTCTCCGACCCCGCCCTCGCCGACCGGCTCGACGCCTGGCGCGCCGCGCGCACGGAAGCCGTGGCGGAACGGCCGGTCTGACCATGCTCAAGCCCGGTAGCGTTATCGGTATTCTCGGCGGCGGGCAGCTCGGCCGCATGATCGCTCTCGCGGCGGCGGAGCTTGGCCTCAAGGCGCACGTGCTGTGCCCGGACAAGGACAGCCCCGCCTTCCACGTCAGCGCCGCCCATATCTGCGCCGCCTATGACGATTTCGACGCGCTGGCGCGCTTCGCGGCCGGGGTCGACGTCGTGACCTACGAGTTCGAGAACGTGCCGCTGGCCACCGCCGAGTTCCTCGCCGCGCGGGTGCCGCTGCGGCCGGGTGCCAAGGCGCTCGCCATCACCCAGGACCGGCTCGCGGAGAAGAGCTTCGTACGCGACCTCGGCATCGAGACCGCGCCCTTCGCCGCCGTGGACAGCCTCGCCGATCTCGAAGCCGCGGTTGCGCAGCTGGGCCTGCCTGCCGTGCTGAAGACGCGCCGCTTCGGCTATGACGGCAAGGGGCAGGTGATGATCCGCCCCGGCGAGGACCTCACCGCCGCGTGGCACGCCCTCGGGCGGCAGAGCGCGATCCTCGAAGGCTTCGTCAGCTTCGTCCGCGAGGTGTCCGTGGTCGCGGCCCGTCGCGGCGACGGCGCCTTCTGCGCCTACGACGTGACCGAGAACGTGCACCGCGAGCACATCCTGCACACCTCCACCGTTCCCGCGACCCTCACCGCCGAAGCGGCCCGCAAGGCGCGCGCCATCGCGCGGGACATCGGCGACGCGCTCGACTACGAGGGCGTGTTCGCGGTTGAGCTGTTCGTGGTCTGCCAGGGGTCGAGCGAGCGGGTGATCGTCAACGAGATCGCCCCGCGCGTGCACAACAGCGGCCACTGGACCCAGGACGGCGCCGTCACCTCCCAGTTCGAGCAGCATGTGCGCGCCATCGCCGGCTGGCCCCTCGGCGAGGTCTCGCGCCTCGGCCGGGCGCAGATGACCAACCTCATCGGCGCGGACGTGCATGACTGGCACGCTCTGCTCGCAGAGCCGGGCACGCACCTGCACCTCTATGGCAAGGAAGAAGCCCGCGCCGGCCGCAAGATGGGCCATGTGGTGCGGGTCGCGCGCGATCCCGAAGCCTGCGCGAATGTGCCGGATGGCGAAGGCTGCTGACTCGTGAGCCGGCTCTTCCGCTACGGACTGAGACGAATCGCCATGATGACGCATCGCAGCGTTTGACGCATGAATCGGGCGTTCGCGGCGGTTTTTTTGTACCGCCGAAGCCATGATCCGAAACTGTGGTGGCAGATGTCTTTGTCCGACGATCGCATCAAGGACCGCTTCTCCGAATGGCTGCGCGACCTTGCACGGCATATGGCCCGGTCCGGGCGCTATTGCAGCTGGCGGGTCATCCAGATCGAACTGCGCTTCATGCAGGGCATCCGCGAGGCGGCCACCTGCTTCTCCGATGCCGCCATCCGCAGCGAGCTCGACGCCCTCTGCCGCGAGGCGCAGAAGAGCGGCACCCCGATCTTCATGCTGCCCGCCCGGAGCGAATCCGGCCTGACGACGGCCGGCTGAAGCGTTCGGCGAAGTACCCCGCGAGTCGATGCCGGCGCGCGGGAAAGTGAGCCGGCGCAAGGCGCCGCCTCCCGTTTTCGCCTTTGCGAGGCGTGTGGACAAGCTGCACCTCTTCTGGTAAGAGAGCGCTTCCTTCGGACAGGTCGAGGACAGGCGCACGCGCCATCTTCTGCGGTCCGATGTTTCAGATCAGGTAAGGCTCCGGCTCGGCGCAACAGCTCGAAGAGGTAAACACGTGCAAGTTCTCGTCCGCGATAACAACGTCGATCAGGCCCTCAAGGCGCTCAAGAAGAAGATGCAGCGCGAGGGGATCTTCCGCGAGATGAAGCTGCGTGGCCACTACGAGAAGCCGTCCGAGAAGCGCGCCCGCGAGGAGGCTGAGGCCATCCGCCGTGCACGCAAGCTGGCCCGCAAGCGCGCCCAGCGCGAAGGTCTGATTCCGTCCAAGCCGCGCCCCACCACCCGCTGAAACGCCCAGGTCGCTGAGGTCCGCCACGCCGGGCATTCGAGCTGACCGTCGAAAGCGTTCCCTCAGTCGGTTTATGAGCTTTTGCATCCGCGCGATCCCGGTCGCGCGGATTTGCTTTTATGGCGGCCGGGCATTTTCGTGCGCCGCCTGGCGCCACGCTCCCGCCTGTCGCGCGCCTGTCTCCGAAGCCGTGGGAAGAGAAAGTGGTGTTCGCTCAGATTGCGGTGCAATCCGATCGACGCCTGCTCTAGACTGCCGTTGCGCCGGCATGCCGGGCCTTGATCCGGCTGCGGGTCGGCCGGTCGGCGCAGGGGGCGCAAGGCCTCCGATGAGGGAGAAAGGCCGAATGGTCGCGCGCGTGGTCACTGTCGAGCCCTTCGATATCGTCGTCTTCGGTGCCACCGGCGATCTCGCCCGTCGCAAACTCCTGCCAGCGTTGTTCGAGCGCGACCTCGCCGGCCAGATGCCGGACGACGCGCGCATCATCGGCACCTCCCGCCGCCCTCTGCCCGATGACGACTTCCGTGCCTTCGCCCGTGATGCGCTCGGCGTTGCGGATGGTGTCGAGGACGTGGACCAGGCGGTGCTGGCCCGCTTCCTCAACCGGCTGACCTACGTGGCGGTGGATGCCCTCTCCGACGAGGGCTGGCCCGATCTCGCCGCGACGCTGAAGGCGGGGGAAGATCGCGTCCGCGTCTTCTATCTGGCGGTGGGGCCGGACCTGTTCGATCCCATCTGCGCGCGCATCGGCGCGTTCGGTCTCGTCACCGATCTCTCCCGCGTGGTGGTGGAAAAGCCGGTGGGCAAGGACCTCGCCTCCGCCCAGAAGGTGAATGCGGCGGTCGGGCGCGTCTTCCGCGAGGAGGCGGTGTTCCGCATCGACCATTACCTCGGCAAGGAGACGGTGCAGAACCTGATGGCGCTCAGGTTTGCCAACGCCTTGTTCGAGCCGGTGTGGAACAACGCGCACATCGACCATGTGCAGATCACGGTGGCCGAGAGCATCGGCACCGCCGGCCGCGCCGGCTATTACGACACCGCCGGCGCGCTGCGCGACATGGTGCAGAACCATATCCTCCAGCTCCTCTGCCTCGTGGCCATGGAGCCGCCGGTCTCGCTCGACGCCGACGCGGTGCGCGACGAGAAGTTGAAGGTGCTCAAGGCGCTGGAGCCCATCAACGAGAGCAATTTCGCGCAGATGACGGTGCGCGGCCAGTATCGCGCCGGTGCCTCGGCCGGCGGGGCGGTGCCCGGCTATCTGGAGGAACTCGGCTCCGGCGAGAGCAGCACCGAGACGTTCGTCGCCATCAAGGCGGAGATCGGCAACTGGCGCTGGTCCGGCGTGCCGTTCTACCTGCGCACGGGCAAGCGCCTCGCCTCGCGCGTGTCGGAGATCGTGGTGGCCTTCCGGCCCATTCCCCATTCGGTGTTCGACGATCACGCCGGCCCCATCATGGCCAATCGCCTGGTGATCCGCCTGCAGCCGGACGAAGGCGTGAAGCTGTGGCTGATGATCAAGGATCCCGGCCCCGGCGGCATGCGCCTGCAGCATGTGCCGCTGGACATGAGCTTCGCTTCCGTCTTCGGCGTGCGGAACCCGGACGCCTACGAGCGGCTTATCATGGACGTGGTGCGCGGCAACCAGACCCTGTTCATGCGTCGCGACGAGGTGGAAGCCGCCTGGCGCTGGGTGGACCCCATCCTCGACGCCTGGCGGGCCTCGCGCGACCAGCCCAAGCCCTACACGGCCGGGACATGGGGGCCTTCCGCCGCCATCGCCCTGATCGAACGGGACGGGCGCACCTGGACCGATGACGCCTGAGGCTTCCCGTGACCCCGCCGACCACACCCATCGCCCTCAACGCCTATGAGGATTCGGCCGGCCTCGCCCGGGCGCTTGCCGCCCATGTGGCCGAGGCCCTGCGCCGCCGCATCGCCCGCGACGGCATGGCGAGCCTCGCCGTCTCGGGCGGGCGCACCCCGCTCGCCTTCTTCGAAACCCTCTCCGGCGCGCCGATCGACTGGTCCCGCGTGGCGGTGACGCTGGTGGACGAGCGCTGGGTGCCGGAGACGTCGGACCGCTCCAACGCCGCTCTGGTCCGCCACCACCTGCTGAAGGGGCTGGCGGCCGCAGCCCGCTTCGTGCCGCTCTATACCGGCGCGGCGACGCCGGAGGACGGGCTTGCGGAGGCCGCCGAGCGGGTCGCCGCCCTCCCCTCCCCCTTCGCGGCCGTAGTGCTCGGCATGGGAGACGACGGGCATACCGCCTCCTTCTTCCCCGGCGCCGAGACGCTTGCCGCAGCCATCGATTCCGCGACGCCCGAAATCCTCGCCGCCGTGCGCGCAGATGCGGCGGGCGAGCCGCGCATCACCTTCACCCTGCCCCGGCTGGTTTCAGCCGACACGCTGGTGCTGCACATCGAGGGCATGACCAAGCGCGCGGTGCTGGAGCGCGCCTGCGCCGGCGGCCCCGTTGAAGAGTTGCCCATCCGCTCCGTCCTCAGGGCGCGTGCGCCCCTCGACGTGATGTGGTGCCCCTGAACAAGAGGTCCGAGCCATGACTGAAGCCCAGCCGAGCGCGACCGACGCCGCCTTCGCCGCCCTCGACGCCGCCTGGAAAGGCCGGACCGGGCGCATCGCCGACCTGTTCGCCTCCTCCGACCGCTTCGAGCGCTTTTCCACCAGCTACGGCGACCTGCTGCTCGATTTCTCCAAGACCGCCATCACAGACGAGACCCTGGCGCAATTGCTGGATCTCGCCCGGGCCGCGGGCGTGGAACAGCTGCGTGACGCCATGTTCGCCGGCGACCACATCAACCTCACCGAGGACCGGGCTGTGCTGCACACGGCGCTCCGCAACCGCTCGGACGAGAGCATTCCCGTCGACGGCATCGACGTGAAGACCGGCGTGGACGAGACCCTGCGCAACCTCACCAGCTTCGCCTACGCAGTGCGCGAGGGGCGCATCGCCGGTGCGCGCGGCAACGCCTTCACCGACGTGGTGAACATCGGCATCGGCGGCTCGGATCTCGGCCCGGCCATGGTGACGGGGGCTCTTGCGCCCTATCACGACGGCCCCCGCTGCCACTTCGTCTCCAACGTGGATGGCGCCCACATCGCCGATACCCTCAAGGGGCTCAATCCGGCGACGACGCTGTTCATTGTCGCCTCGAAGACCTTCACCACCGTCGAGACCATGTGCAATGCCGGCACGGCCCGCGCCTTCATCGCGGATACGCTGGGCGAGGCGGCCGTGGGCGACCATTTCGCCGCCGTCTCCACGTCCCTTGACCGGGTGGAGGCTTTCGGCATCTCGCGCGAGCGAACCTTCGGTTTCTGGGACTGGGTGGGCGGCCGCTATTCGGTGTGGTCGGCCATCGGCCTGCCGGTGATGATCGCCATCGGGCCAGATCGCTTCGGCGAGTTCCTCGCCGGCGCGGCTGCCATGGACGAGCATTTCCGCTCCGCGCCGCTGGACCAGAACATGCCGGTGCTGCTGGGCCTCGTCGGGATCTGGCACCGAAATGTCTGCGGCTATCCCAGCCGCGCCATCATTCCCTACGACCAGCGCCTCGCGCGCCTGCCGGCCTATCTCCAGCAGCTCGACATGGAGAGCAACGGCAAGAGCGTCACGCGCGACGGCCGGCCTGCCGTGCGTGGCACCGGCCCCATCGTCTGGGGCGAGCCGGGCACCAATGCCCAGCACGCGTTCTTCCAGCTGCTCCACCAGGGCACCGATACCGTGCCGGTGGAATTCCTCATCGCCGCGCAGGGCCACGAGCCGAACCTGAAGAATCACCAGAACCTTCTGGTGGCCAACTGCCTCGCCCAGGCGGAAGCGCTGATGCGCGGCCGCACCCTGGAGGAGGCCGCGGCCCAACTCGTCCGGAAGGGGTTCGCGGCCGAACAGGTCGCCGCGATAGCCCCCCATCGGGTGTTCCCCGGCGACCGGCCCTCCGTCACCATCGCCTATGCGGAGCTCGACCCCTTCTCCCTCGGCCGCATCATCGCGCTCTATGAGCATCGGGTGTTCGTCGAGGCGGCGGTGTGGGGCATCAACGCCTTCGACCAGTGGGGCGTTGAGCTTGGGAAGGAACTGGCAACACAGTTCCTCCCCGCCGTCGAAGGCGGGGCCCTCCCCCCCGGCGCATCGGGGTCGACAGCCGGCCTCCTGGCCTACCTTGGCGGTCTGGCTCAAGCCTGAAGTGACTGCTTTCGGATGACGGGTGCCTGCGCGCTTGTGCGCGCTTGCCGACGGCGAGGGGCAATGCTGCTATGCAGCATTGCGGGTCCGCCTCTGCGTATTTTGTATACCACGAGTTTGGGCAAGCGCGGTACAAGGTGACTGTACCGGGACGCGGAGGCGTCGGGCGAATTGGATCGAGCCCGGCGAAACGCGCCGCATCCCTTCGGCATCATGCCGGGAGAGAGTTATGAACGCGCTTGAGCTTACGGCTTTCGGCCTTTTCGGGATTGTCCTCACCTTCGCCGCCAACGGCCTGACGGCACAGAAGCCGTACATGACGGTGGCCGGCGGCCCTGGCATTCCGATCGAGGATGTCCTGCTGCAGACGCCCGAGCCGCGCGTTGCCCGCGTTGCCCCCTCGACCGATACGAAGGGCGCGGTCTCGAACCTCGTCATGGTCCATGCCGGCCCCTTCACCGCAGTGCCGCGCGGCAACTGACCAAAAAGAAGGGAGCGGCAAGCCGCTCCCTCAGTTGGGCCCGGGGTAGGTGGGCCGAACGTTTGAGGCAGAGCCTCAGCCAGTGACCTTCGCGCTTGCCGGCTGGGCCGCAGCCTGGGCAGCGGCGCCGGCAACGAAGCGGGTGCGCATCGGCTTCAGCACGAAGATGGCCATGAGAGCGGCGATCGCGTTGACCGCAGCGGTGATCATGAACACCAGGTCCCAGTTGCCGAGGCTGGCCACAGCCACCGAGGCCATCGGCACCACCAGCGAGGCCGTGCCCTTGGCGGTGTAGAGAAGGCCGGCATTGGTGGTGGCGAACTTGCCGCCGAAGGTGTCGCCGCAGGTGGCGGGGAAGAGCGAGTAGATCTCACCCCAGGCGAAGAACACGAGGCCGGTCAGCAGCACGAACAGCACCGGGTTGGAGCCGAAGTGGGCCAGGGCCAGCACGCCCACCGCTTCGAGGCCGAAGGCGATGAACATGGTGTTCTCACGGCCGATGTTGTCCGACACCCAGCCGAAGAAGGGACGGGTGAGGCCGTTCAGCACGCGGTCGATGGACAGGGCGAAGGTCAGCGCCGGCATGGTCAGGCCGATGATGGAGACCGGCACGTCGGCGATCTTGAAGTCCTTGGCGATGGAGCCGAGCTGCGCGGTCGCCATGAGGCCACCAGCCGCCACCAGCACGAACATGAGGTACATGACCCAGAACACCGGGGCCTTCACCATCTCGCCGGGGCCGTAATTGCGACGGCTCTGGGTGGCCGAAGCCTTGACCGCGGGCAGTTGTCCTTCCTTCGGCGCCTGCAGCAGCAGGGAGAGCACCATCACGACCGCGCCCTGCATCAGGCCGAAGAACAGGAAGGTGTGCTCGTAGCCCTGCGACTTGATCATGGCCGCGATGGGTACGATCGTGAGCGCGGAGCCCGCGCCGAAACCGGCGGCCGTGATGCCCGCGGCGAGACCGCGACGATCCGGGAACCACTTCAGCGCGGAGCCGACGCAAGTACCATAGACCGCGCCCGCGCCGGTGCCGCCCAGGGCCGCCGAGACATAGAGCATGGCGAGGCTGTCGGCCCGCGAATTCAGGAACCAGGACAGGGCGCACAGGATACCGCCGATGAACACGACGATCCGCGGGCCGAACTTGTCCACGAACCAGCCCTCGACCGGAACCAGCCAGGTCTCGAACAGCACGAAGATGGTGAAGGCGACCTGGATGGAGGCGCGGCCCCACTGGTGCTTCTCATTCATGGGCTCGACGAACAGCGTCCACCCATACTGAAGATTGGCGATCATCGACATGCAGATCACGCCGATGAGCAGTTGCAGCCAACGCCCTCCAATCGGGCCGCCGACAGGCGCTGCGGAGTTCTGAGCCATTTCCTTCCCTTTCTCACTGGGGATCATCGAATGCGATGAACGGCCCGTGACGGTCGCCATTCTTGTTCGGGCCGTTCATCGACCCGTTCGCGAACCGAGGGGAAAGGTGCACACAGAATCTGGTATACAGAATGCCGTTACGGCTATGTAACTGTTACTTTTCGCTGTAATTCGGGCGTTAGAGGGCCGTTTCGGCAATTCAGAACCAGAACCCGTTTGTAAAGAGAGAAGGGAACCCAAGTCCCGTTCCTGGGCTTCAGGATTCGCACATAGAACACGGCAGTCGAATAAATCTATTCTCTACTTGAGACACATAAACAAACACCGAATCATTCTGCATTTCTACAGGGTCGCCGCAATCAGGCCAAGCCCTGTCATTTCAGGGCGGTGATGCTCGGCCGGGAGCGGATTTGGCATCACCGGCGCCATCTCGGCCCTGCCCTCCCTGTACCTCAAACGAAAAAAAGCCCCGGCCGAAGCCGGGGCTTGAGGGACCGCCAGATGGCGGTGGAGGGACTCGTTGGCGCGCGATCGGGCCGCGCGGATTGAAATCTCGCGTGCGCGGGGGAGGTCTCGCTCCTTTCCCACACGCCGGCACCGTCATGGCAGCGCCTGACTTATGTGTGTCCGGGCGGCATTCACCGCCCGGAACAGAACCTCAGGCCGTCACCTGACGCGCGGCCGTTGCAGCCGCCGCCTCGGCATTGAGCCGGTGATGGCGGGCGAGCATGGGCCGCAGGACGAACAGGGCGCCGAAAGCGGCGGTCAGGTCCATGGCGGCGACGGTATAGAGTACTGTGCTCCAGCTGCCGGTCGCTTCCATCAGCAGGTTGGCCATCGGCACCAGCAGGGCGGCAAAGCCCTTCGCGGTGTAGAGCATGCCGTAGATCTTGCCGATGTGCTTGGAACCGAAGGTATCCGCGGCCGTGGCCGAGAACAGGGAGTAGACTTCGCCCCAGGCGAGGAAGACGACGCCCGACAGGATCACGAAGGCCCAAGGATTAGTGCCGAACGTGCCCAGCGCGACAATGCCGATACCTTCCATGGCGAAGGCGAAGAACATCGTCTTCTCACGGCCGATATGATCGGAGATCCAGCCGAAGAACGGACGCGAGAAGCCGTTCAGGATGCGGTCCAGCATCAGCGCGAAGGGCAGCGCGGCCATGGTGAAGAAGTACAGGTTCACATCGATGTGCTTGACGCCGAGATCCTCGGCGATCACGCCCAGCTGCGCCACCGCCATCAGGCCGCCGGAGACGGTGAGGACGAACATGGTCAGCATCACGTAGAACACCGGGGTGCGCAGGGCCTCGCCGAGCGTGTAGTCCCGGCGGGACTGGGCAACCGTCGAGGAGAACGTCACCTCGCTCTTGCCCGGCGCGCGCAGGAAGCCGGCGGCGAGCATGATCACCGCGCCCTGCACGAGGCCGAAGGTGAAGAAGGTGTCCTGATAGCCGCTCGACTTGATCATCGCGGCGATGGGCAGGATGGTCAGCACCGTGCCGGAGCCGTAGCCGGCTGCGGTGAGGCCCACTGCGAGGCCGCGGCGGTCCGGGAACCACTTCAGCGCGGCGTTCACGCAGGTGGCGTAGACGCAGCCGACGCCGATGCCGCCGACGGCAGCCGCCACATAAAGCGCGGTGAGCGAACCCGCATAGGAGTTCATCACCCAGCTGAGGCCGGTGAAGAAGCCGCCGACCAGCACCATCACGCGCGGGCCGTACTTGTCGATGAAGTAACCCTCGATGGGGGTGAGCCAGGTCTGCACCACCACGAATACGGTGAAGGCCACCTGGACGGACGCGCGGGTCCAGCCGTGCGCCGAAACGATTTCAGGAACGAACAAAGTCCACGAATACTGAATGTTTGCTGCCGCCACCATGCACACGACGCCAGCGACCAACTGGAGCCAGCGATTTGTCGCTGGCGCCTTCACTGCCATTTCGCTCATTTTTCCTACCCCTTAGACCATTTTTTTATATTTTTGATCTGATTGACCGCCCCACCCTCTTTTTGTCCCTCGTGGCGCGGCGTTTCGTTTTTCGGACGGTTCGTACCCTCCCCGTCAGACGGCACCGGCGGCACGCATGCCGGCGATCTCTTCGGCCGAGAAGCCCACGCTCGCGAGGACCTCGTCGGTATGCTCGCCGAGGAGCGGCGCGCGCTCCACCGGCACGTTGTTGGCGGACAGGCTTATGGGGGAGCCGACCGTCACATAGGTTCCGCGCTCGGGGTGCGGCACCTCCACGAGGAAGCCGCGGTCGTAGAGCGCGCGGTCGTCCATGATGTCCTTGGTGGAAAGCACCGGCCCGCAGGGCACGTCGATGGCGTTGAGCGCTTCCATCACCTCGAACTTGGTGCGGCGGGCGGTCCAGCGCTCGATGATCTCGAAGCACTGCTCCAGCCGCTGGGCGCGGGCCTCGTGGGAGGCGAATTTGGGATCGTCGATCAGGTCCTTGCGGCCCACGAGCCGCATCAGCGGCGCCCAGCCCTGGGGCTGGATGATGACGTAGCAATAATCGTTCTCGCCGCCGGGCGCGCACCGCAGCGCCGCACCGGGCTGGCCGCCGCCGGAGCAGTTGCCGGCCCGCGGCACGCATTCACCCGAGGGCGCGCCGGGATATTCCGCGAGCGCGCCTGCATCGAGCCGCTGCTGGTCACGCAGCTTCACCCGGAGAAGGTTCACCACGCAGTCCTGCATGGCCACGTCCACCTTCTGGCCCTCGCCCGTCACCGTGCGCTGGAACAGCGCGGCAAGGATGCCGGCGACACAATGGATGCCGGTGCCGGTGTCGCCGATCTGCGCGCTGGAGGCGGTCGGCGGGCCGGAACGCCAGCCCGTGGTGCTCATGGCGCCGCCCATGGCCTGGGCGATGGTCTCGTAAGCCTTGGCGTCGACACCCGAGGCTTCGGCGAAGCCGCGAATGGAGGCATAGATCAGGCGCGGATTGCGGGCGCGGACCTGCTCATAGCCGAAGCCCTGGCGATCGAGCACGCCGGGACCGAAATTCTCGACCATCACGTCGCAGGTTTCCACGAGGCGGTTCAATGCCTCCTGACCGGCGGGGGTCTTGATGTTGAGGGTAACGCTCTTCTTGTTGGCGTTAAGCATGGTGAAGTAGAGACTGTCCACGTTGGACTTGTCCCTGAGCTGCGAACGGGTGATGTCCCCGCGCCGCGGCATTTCCACCTTGATGACATCCGCACCCAGCCACGCAAGAAGCTGCGTCGCCGAGGGGCCGGACTGAACGTGCGTCATGTCCAGGACGCGCACGCCGTCAAGCGCCTTGCCCATGCACCCACTCCCGGAATTCCCTGCCCTGTTCCTTCGGTGCCGGTCTGCGCCGGCTTGGATGCGCCCCTCGGAGATACGATCGAAGGGACCCACCCTCTGGCATTTCAAGTTTTGAATTACGTATGCCAGATACAGAACTGTAACACTGCGTTCGTCCGTTCGCAAACGGGTTTTGAGTCATTCTTAGACGAAAGTAGGAAAAAACCTCGGGGCCGCAGCGGGATACAGGCGGCCCCGAAAAGCTCCCGCGCCTCAGCGCAGGGCGGCGAGACCCGCCTCGATGCCGCCCGAGACGACCTGAAGCGCAGGTTGGGTCTCGGATTCCTTAAGGTAATGGCGCATCAGGTCGGTGGCGCTGATGACACCCACGAGCGCGTAGCTCTCCATGACCGGGAGATGACGCACCTGATGCTCCACCATCAGCCGCAGCACGGTCTCTATTGTGTCTTCGAGGCTGCAGGAGATGACCTCCCGCTTCAGCAGCGAGGCCAGCACCACCTTCGGCGTGTTGGCCCCATGCTCCAGCACCGCGCGGGTCACGTCGCGTTCGGAGAAGACGCCCACCACGGTGTTTCCCTCGGTGCGGCAGACGTCCTTGATGATGACGGAGGAAATGTTCTCCCGCTTCATCACGAGCACGGCGTCGGCCACCGTCTCATGCATGCGCAGGGTGATGATGCGGGTGTCACGTTTTTCCCGCAGGATATCGTCCACGGTAATCATTGGCGTGTCCTCCCCTGGCGAATGCTCGCCTATTGCCACGGCGAAAGCTTCGCCGGGCAGGGTGGGGCTTTGTTGCGCCCATCTTCCCTCGGATCATCGTGGTATTCAAAATACATCCTGTCAACGCAAGAAGCGTCCCGCACCCGCGCAGAAGATGCTGCATTGCCACAAGATTTCGGGACACCTGCGGCATTGCTTGCCGGCGCACTCTTCCTCGCATGTGATATGATGTATTTGGTGCGCAAGACGGGAATCACTTCAGGCCCGACTGACTGCCGAAAGCCTAAGGCGAAGGGGTGCGATGACGTACCAGGATATCAACGTGAAGCCGATCGAGACGGAATCGAGCTTCCGGATGAAGGCCTACAAGGCGCTGAAGGCGGCCATCATGGAGATGGACATCTACAGCCACCCCGAGGAGATCCGCCTCGAGGAGCGCCAGCTGTCAGAGAAGCTCGGGGTGTCGCGCACGCCCATCCGCGAGGCGATGACGCTGCTTGAGCAGGAGGGCTTCGTGCGCTCCGTGCCGCGCCGGGGCATCTTCGTGGTGCGCAAGACCAAGCAGGAAATCATCGAGATGATTACCGTCTGGGCGGCGCTGGAGAGCATGGCGGCGCGCCTCGCCTGCGAGCGCGCCACCGAGACCGAGATTCGCCAGCTGCGCGAGAACGTCCGCGCCTTCGCCAACCGCAATCCGGAAGAGTTCGTCTCCGAATATTCCGAGGCGAATCTCGCCTTCCACAAGCTCATCATCCGCATGTCCGGCTGCGCCCTGATCGCGGAGACGACGGAGAACCTGTTCCCCCACATGCGGGGCGTCCGCAAGGTGACCATCGGCCAGGCGCACCGGGCCCAGCGCTCCATTGTCGATCACACGCATATCGTCGAGGCCATCGAGAAGCGCGACCCGGACCTCGCCGAACGCCTCGTCCGCGAGCATACCCTCGGCCTCGCCCGGCATGTGGCGGAGCATGGCGAGTTCCTGAACTAGCCTGCACGCTGCACGAACCGACAACAGAAAAGGGCCGGCACTTGCGAGCCGGCCCTTTTTCTTTCCGGGCGAAGACGGCTCAGGCCGCCTTGTGCTTCTCGATCATCGTGACGAAGCGGTCGAACAGATAGTGACTGTCCTGCGGGCCGGGGCTCGCCTCGGGGTGGTACTGCACCGAGAACACCGGCTTGTCGGCCAGCGCGATGCCGGCGTTGGAGCCGTCGAACAGGGAGACGTGCGTCTCCACCGCATTCTTCGGCAGGCTGTCGCGGTCCACGGCGAAGCCGTGGTTCATGGAGGTGATCTCCACCTTGCCGGTGGTGAGGTCCTTGACCGGGTGGTTCGCGCCGTGATGGCCCTGGTGCATCTTCACCGTGCGGCCGCCGACCGCGAGGCCGATCATCTGGTGGCCGAGGCAGATGCCGAAGGTGGGCACCCCCTTCTCGATCACCTTCTGGATAACCGGCACCGCATATTCCCCCGTCGCCGCCGGATCGCCGGGGCCGTTGGAGAGGAACACGCCGTCCGGCTGGAGCGCGAGGATGTCCTCGGCCGAGGTGGTGGCAGGCACCACGGTGACTTTGCAGCCGGCGCGGGCGAGCAGGCGCAGGATGTTGCGCTTCACGCCGTAGTCGATGGCGACCACGTGATGGCGCGGCGCCTCCTGCCGGCCATAGCCGGTTTCCTGATTCCAGGTGGTCTCGTCCCAGTCGAAGCGCTGGACGGAGGTGACGCCGGGCACGAGGTCCATGCCGACGAGGCCGGGCCAGGAGCGGGCTTCCTTCTTCAGCGCCTCGATGTCGAACACGCCATCCGGGGCATGGGCGATGACCGCATTGGGCATGCCCGCCTCACGGATGAGGGCGGTCAAGGCGCGGGTATCGATGCCGGTGATGCCGGGGATGCCGCGGGCCTTCAGCCAGTCATCGAAATGGCGGGTGGCGCGGTAGTTGGACGGGTCCGTCACCGCGGTGCGCAGCACCACCCCGCGCACGCCGGAGGCCGAGGCCATGGACACCGTCTCGATGTCCTCCTCGTTGGTGCCCACGTTGCCGATGTGCGGGAAGGTGAAGGTGATGATCTGCCCGGCATAGGAGGGATCGGTGAGGATCTCCTCATAGCCGGTGATGGCGGTGTTGAAGCACACTTCGCCGGCGAGATGGCCGGTGGCGCCGATGCCGAAGCCTTCGAGCACGGTGCCGTCGGCGAGCACGAGCAGGGCGGTGGGCCGGGGCTCGGCCCAACCCTCGGTGGCGTTGGGGGCGTGGTCTTGTTCGCTGGTCATGGATCGCCTAGATAGAGGCTCGCGCGCCGCGTTTCCAGCGCCTCTCGCAGGAATTTGTGCGCCCTCAGCGCCGCCGGCCGGATGGCCGCGAGATCCTGCTGCCGGAAATGGCGCCATTCAACACAGGACGGACGATCGTGCTTCGCGACGACATCAACGCGGCCCTCAAAGAGGCGCTAAAGGCCCAGGATAAAAAGAGAACCGGGACGCTCCGCCTCATCAATGCGGCGCTCAAGGACCGGGATATCGAGCAACGGGGACATGGCAAGGACCCGCTCACCGACGACGAACTGCGCGCCCTGCTCGCCAAGATGGTGAAGCAGCGTGAGGAGAGCGCCCGCATCTATGACGAAGCGGGCCGCCCCGAGCTTGCCGCGCAGGAGCGCGAGGAAATTACCTACATCCAGGCCTTTCTGCCTAAACAGCTTTCCGAGGCCGACACGCGCGCTGCCATCGCCGCGGTGATCGCCGAGATCGACGCCAAGGGCATCAAAGACATGGGCCGCACCATGGCCGTGCTGAAGGAGCGCCATGCCGGCGCGCTGGATTTCGGCAAGGCCTCCGGCTGGGTGAAGGACGCGTTGACGGCGGCCTGACGGGGCCGGTTCACACCACCTTTCCGGGTGCTGTTCGGGGGCGGAATCGGTGACGTTCGGCAGATGCCGGGTCCGATTCCGCCCCCTTTTCTATTTCCGGCTCCAGATCTTCCGGTCGACGCCGGGGGGCAGGTCGGCCATCTCGTCGGCGACGAACACCGGCTCCTTCCCCGCCTTCCGCTGCGTAATATAATCCTGCGTCAGCCGCACCACCGTGCCCGAGAGCAGGACGATGGCGACAAGGTTGATGGAGGCCATCAGCCCCATGGAGGCGTCCGCCGTGTTGAACACGGTGGCGACGCTCTGCAGCGATCCCCACACCACCATGGCCAGCAGCGCGACGCGCAGGATGATGACGCCCGAGACATGGCCATGGCCGAGGAAGACCAGCGCGTTTTCGGCATAGGAATAATTGCCGATGATGGAGGTGAAGGCGAAGAAGAAGATGGCGATGGCCACGAAATAGCGCCCGAGCCACCCCACATGCACTTCCAGCGCAGCCTGGGTGAGCTGGGTTCCGGTGAGTTCCGCCGAGGGCACCACCTCCGACAGCAGGATCAGCAGCGCGGTGGCGGTGCAGATGACGATAGTGTCGATGAACACCCCCAGCGACTGCACGAAGCCCTGGCTCACCGGGTGGTGCGGGTCGGGCGTCGCCACCGCGGCGATGTTGGGGGCGCTGCCCATGCCGGCCTCGTTGGAGAACAGGCCGCGCTTCACCCCGTTCATCATGGCCGCCGCCACCGAGCCGGCGACGCCGCCCGCCGCCGCGCCGACGCCGAAGGCGCTGCCGACGATGTGGGCGAGGATGCCGGGCACCAGGGTGATGTGGGTCACGAGCGCGTAGAAGGCGAGGCCCACATAGGCGAGGGCCATGAAGGGCACCACGAATTCGGCGGTGCGGGCGATGGTGGCGATGCCGCCGAAGATGATGACGCCGGACATGAGCGCCACCACCAGCCCGGTGCCGAGCTTCGGCACGCCAAAGGCACCCTCCACCGCATCGGCGATGGAATTGGCCTGCACCGCGTTGAACACCAGGCCGAACGAGATGATGAGGCAGACCGAGAACAGCCCGCCCGCCCACGAGGCCTTGAGGCCATGGGCGATGTAGAAGGCCGGGCCGCCGCGATAGCGCCCCTCCTCGTCCTTCACCTTGTAGAGCTGGGCCAGTGTGCTCTCGGCAAAGGCGGTGGCCATGCCCAGCGCCGCCACCACCCACATCCAGAAGATGGCCCCCGGCCCGCCCAAGGTGAGCGCCACCGCCACGCCGGCGATGTTGCCGGTGCCGACGCGGGAGGCGAGCGAGGTGCACAGGGCCTGGAACGGCGTGATACCCGATTTGTCGGTGTCGTTGGAGCGCAGCACCGACCGCAGCATCTCGGGGAAATGGACGATCTGCACGAAGCCGAGCCGCAGGGTGAAATACACGCCCACCGCCAGCAGTCCGTAGATCAGGATGTAGCCCCAGAAGATGGTGTTGAGGAAATCGATCACCGCATCCATGTCGGCCCCCCCCCGCTGAAACCGTGAAGCTTACCAGCGGGGCTGTGGCGGTCCATCCCTGCCCACACCGCGTGCGCCACTTTGTGGACACAATTCGGAGACGGCGGGAGGGGTGTGGATAAGGGGGATTGCGGGGGTGAACCACTCTCGCGCCCCGGACGCATGCAGCGACAGCGGAATGCGAGCCGGGGCCCAGCGCAACAGTCCGCCGAAGGCGGTTCCTGACCCTCCGCCCTCAGGCTTTGCCCCGCTGCGCGGGAGTCTTGCGCTGGACCCCGGATCAGCGCTCCACCTTCGGTGTCGTTTGTCCGGAGAACAGCTCTCGCGCCCCGGACGTATGCAGCGCAGCGGAATGCGAGCCGGGGCCCAGCGCAACGGTCCGCCGAAGGCGCTTCCGAACCCCACCGCTCTCAGGCTTCGTCCCGCTTCGCGGGGAGTCTTGCGCTGGACCCCGGATCCGCGCTCCACCTTCGGTGTCGCTTGTCCGGGGAACAGGTCAGGACAGCCAGTCCTCTGCCAGATCGCGCCAGTCGGGGTTGTCCCGTTCGATGAGGGCGAGTTTCCAGTCCCGGTGCCACCTCTTCAGCCGCCGTTCGTGAGCGCGGGCAGCGTCCAGATCATCGAACAGATCCACATGCACGAGGAGGTAGACGGCATATTTGCGGGTGAAGCCGGGGACGGCGCCGGAGCGGTGCTCGAACAGGCGGCGGGCCAAGTCGTTCGTGACGCCCACATAAAGCGTCCCGTTGCGGCCGCTCGCGAGGATGTAAACGGCGAAGCTCGGCATTTGCCCGAAGGTAACAGGATTCGGCCCCGCTGCGCGGGAGAGGTATCCCCTACCCCGGATCAGCGCTCCGGCGTCCGCCGTCGATTGTCCGGGGAACAGCTCTCGCGCCCCGGACGCATGCAGCGCAGCGGAATGCGAGCCGGGGCCCAGCGCAACGAACCGCCGAAGGCGCTTCCGAGCACAAGCGCTCTCGGGCTTTGCCCCGCTGCGCGGGAGTCTTGCGCTGGGCCCCGGATCGGCGCTCCGGCTCCGCCGTCGCTTGTCCGGGGCACGAGGGTGGTTGACGCGGCCCGGGTGCCGCCCCCCGTTTCCCCCTCCCCCATTCCCGGCTACACTGAAGGGCTGATCTTCCGGCGCCTGACTTTGGGTGACCGACGTCCCGCGCCCCTCACAGACTGCTGGCTCCGCCTGTCCATGCGCTTTTCACCCGCCTTTCTCGACGAGATCCGCGCCCGGCTTCCGGTGTCGGAGGTGGTCGGCCGTCGGGTGAAGCTGAAGAAGCAGGGGCGCGAGTTCGCCGGGCTCTCGCCGTTCAACGCGGAGAAGTCGCCGTCCTTTTTTGTCAATGACCAGAAGGGCTTCTACCACTGCTTCTCCTCCGGCAAGCACGGCGACGTGTTCGATTTCCTGATGGAGACGGAGGGCGCCTCCTTCGGCGAGGCGGTGGAGCGGCTGGCCGCCATGGCGGGCCTGTCCCTGCCGCAGGAGACGCCGGAGGCGGCGGCGAAGGAGCAGCGACGGCGCACCCTCTATGAGGTGATGGCGCTGGCGGCCAAGCATTTCGAGGCCAATCTGCAGTCCCGCCTCGGCGCCAAGGCGCGCGGCTATCTCGCCGACCGGGAGATCGGGCCCGCCACGCAGAAGCGATTCGGCCTCGGCTATGCGGCGGGCGAGCGCTTCAACCTGAAGGAAGCGCTGGGCAAGGAGGGCGTTTCCGTCGCCGACATGGTGGAAGCGGGCCTGCTCATCTCCGGCGAGGACATCCCCGTCCCCTACGATCGCTTCCGCGACCGGGTGATGTTCCCCATCACCGACCTCAAGGGCCGCGTGGTGGCCTTCGGCGGCCGGGCGCTGGAGAAGGACGTTCCGGCGAAATACCTCAATTCCCCGGAGACCCCGCTCTTTCACAAGGGGTCCTTGCTTTATAACGGCTTTTCCGCCCGCACCGCCGCCCAGTCCGGCGCCCGCGTCATCGCGGTGGAAGGCTATGTGGACGTAATCGCCATGGTGGAGGCGGGCTTTACCGGTGCCGTGGCACCGCTCGGCACCGCCCTCACCGAGGACCAATTGCAATTGCTCTGGCGCATGTCGGAGGAGCCGCTGCTGCTGTTCGACGGCGACAAGGCCGGCCGGCGCGCCGCCCATCGCGCCATCGACCTCGCGCTGCCCCACCTGAAGGCCGGGCGCAGCCTGTCGTTTGCCGCCCTTCCCGAAGGTCAGGACCCGGATGACCTGATTCGCCGCTCCGGCCGCGAGGCCATGGAGCAGGTTCTGGCGCAGGCGCGCCCTCTCGCTGCGGAACTCTGGGCGCGGGAAAGCGAAAATGCCTCGCTGGAGACCCCGGAGCGTCGGGCGGGGCTGGAAGGCCGGCTGAACGAGGTCGTGAACGCCATCGGCGACGAGACGGTGCGCAAGCATTACCGGGCGGATCTGATGGGCCGGTTCAACGCCCTCGTTGCCCCTGCGGATCGCGCGCGCGGTCCCGGTCGCGGGGGCGGCAGCCGGGAGAGCTGGTCGCCCGGTTTCACCCCCGGACGGGGGCGCGGCGGCAAGTTTCCCGGTAAGCCTTCCGCCCCGCCCCTGGCCCCGCGCGGCCAAGAGATTGCAAGGAGCGCGCTGGTGCGCGGCCCCATGGCCGCCCTGCCCCGCAACGAGGCGCTGCTGCTGTTCTGCCTCATCAACCACCCCTTCCTTTTGGACGAGGCGGGCGAGGAGGTGTCGAGCCTGCCCCTCGCCAATCCGGAGGCCGACCGGCTGCGCCGCGCGCTCATCGAGGCGCACCTGGAGGGGCTGGACGCGGAGGCCCTCGCCGAGCATCTCGACCGCTCGGATCTCGACGCCCTGACGCGCCGGGTGAAGGCCCTCGCCAACCCCCGACACGACTGGCCAGCCTATTCAGATACCGCAGAAGCCGATGTTCGGCTCTGGTGGCATCAGCGCACGGCCTTGCATCGCAAGGCTCACGCGCTATCTAGAGAGCTGAAGGAAGCCGAGCGCACGCTGGGGGAGGATCCCAGTGAGGTCAATTTCGCCTGGTTGAGGGACGTCCGCGAGCGCCTGTCGGCGATCGAGGGGACCGAGGCGCTGGTGGAAGGGTTCGGTGCATCTTCGGGTCGTTCGGCCGTCCGGTCCCTTTAGGGGCGCGCAAGCCGGAGCGGCACAATTTGGCCAAGAGCGTCTGGCATGGCCCGCAGGGCGGGTGCATGCCGAAGCTTCGGCCCACGGGACGGAAGGCAGCCTGCCGCCGACGACCATAGGGGTTGGAAGCGCGTTCAGGCTGGTTTAACGGGATGGCGTCAAAAAGGCCGCTCCCGGGTTCAAGGGCAAAAGGTGGCGAGGCAGAGGAGCCGCGCCGCCGTTCTGCTGTTGGAAATCGGCGGGATCAGCAGGAGAAGTCGATGGCGAAGCAATCTTCCGAAGCCACAGAGGCCCCGGAGAAGGAGACCGACGCCCCCGACGGGCCGTTGCTCGACCTGTCCGACGCCGCTGTGCGGAAGATGATCAAGAACGCCAAGCGGCGCGGCTACGTGACCTACGAGCAGCTCAACGAGGTGATGCCTTCCGAGGAAGTCACCTCCGAGCAGATCGAGGACACGCTGGCGATGCTCAATGACATGGGCATCAATGTCATCGAGGCCGAGGAAGCCGAGGCCGAAGAGGGCAGCGAGGAGACCGAGACTCCCGACGAGCCAGAAGAGGCCGAAGGCGGCGAGCTCGCCGAGCCCGCCCCGCGCGCCGTCGCCCGCGCCGAGACCAAGTCCGAGCCGGCCGAGCGCACCGACGACCCGGTGCGCATGTACCTGCGCGAGATGGGCTCGGTGGAGCTGCTCTCCCGCGAGGGCGAAATCGCCATCGCCAAGCGCATCGAGGCCGGCCGCGAGGCCATGATCGCCGGCCTGTGCGAGAGCCCCCTCACCTTCCAGGCCATCATCATCTGGCGCGACGAGCTGACCGAAGGCCGCGTGCTGCTGCGCGACATCATCGATCTCGAAGCCACCTATGCCGGCCCCGAGGGCAAGAACCCGCCCGCGGCCCTCGGCGAGGAAGCGGCCCTTGCCCCCGAGGCGGGCGAGGACGGCCTGCTCGGCGACGGCGCCGGCCCGGATGGCGAAGAGGACGACATGGAGAATTCCATGTCCCTCGCCGCCATGGAGGCGGAGATCAAGCCGAAGGTGGTGGAGACCTTCGACCGCATCCATTCCAGCTACACCAAGCTGCGCCGCCTGCAGGACCAGAACGTCGAGTCCAAGCTCAAGAACGAGACCCTCTCGCCCGCGCAGGAGCGCAAGGCGAAGAAGCTCAAGGAAGAGCTGGTGGGCGACGTGAAGAGCCTGTCGCTCAACCAGGCGCGCATCGACGCGCTGGTGGAGCAGCTCTACGAGATCAACAAGCGCCTCGTGGGCTACGAGGGCCGCCTGCTGCGTCTCGCCGATAGCTACGGCGTCTCCCGCGACGACTTCCTGAAGAACTACATGGGCGCGGAGCTGGACCCCAAGTGGGTGCTGCGCATCTCCAAGCTCGGCACGCGGGGCTGGAAGGGCTTCGTCGCGCACGAGAAGGACACCATCCACGAGATCCGCGGCGACATCCACGCGCTGGCCACCGAGACCGGGCTGGAGATCGCCGAGTTCCGCAAGATCGTGCAGATGGTGCAGAAGGGCGAGAAGGAAGCCCGGCAGGCCAAGAAGGAAATGGTGGAGGCGAACCTGCGCCTCGTCATCTCCATCGCCAAGAAATACACCAACCGCGGCCTGCAGTTCCTGGACCTCATCCAGGAGGGCAACATCGGCCTGATGAAGGCGGTGGACAAGTTCGAGTACCGCCGCGGCTACAAGTTCTCCACCTACGCCACGTGGTGGATCCGGCAGGCCATCACCCGCTCGATCGCCGACCAGGCGCGGACCATCCGCATCCCGGTCCACATGATCGAGACGATCAACAAGATCGTCCGCACCTCGCGGCAGATGCTGCACGAGATCGGCCGCGAGCCCACCCCCGAGGAGTTGGCCGAGAAGCTCGGCATGCCCCTCGAGAAGGTGCGCAAGGTGCTGAAGATCGCCAAGGAGCCCATCTCCCTCGAGACGCCCATCGGCGACGAGGAGGATTCGCACCTCGGCGACTTCATCGAGGACAAGAACGCCATCCTGCCCATCGACGCCGCGATCCAGAGCAATCTGCGCGAGACGACGACCCGGGTGCTGGCCTCCCTCACCCCCCGCGAGGAGCGCGTGCTTCGCATGCGCTTCGGCATCGGCATGAACACGGACCACACGCTGGAGGAAGTCGGCCAGCAATTCTCCGTGACGCGCGAGCGTATCCGCCAGATCGAGGCCAAGGCCCTGCGCAAGCTCAAGCACCCGAGCCGCTCGCGCAAGCTGCGCTCGTTCCTCGACAATTGAGCGGCGCACGTCTTCAGGATCAAACGGCAGGCTTCGGCCTGCCGTTTTCGTTTGGGCGCCCGGTCCCTGAACTCGGCTGCTGCCGGGCGGTGACAAGCGCATAGAACAAGCCTCGCGCCCCGGACGCATGAAGCGTCAGCGGAATGCGAGCCGGGGCCCAGCGCAAAGGTCCGCCGAAGGCGCTTCCTGATCCCGGCGCTCGAAGGCATTGCCCCGCTTTGCGGGAATCTTCCCCTGGCCCCCGGATCGGCGCTCCGGCTTCGCCGTCGCTTGTCCGGGGAACGGGCGTTCTAGGGATGGTCACACCCCCAGAAACCGCCCCACCAGCTCCGCATCCCCCGCGAAATCCGCAGCCGCACCGGAATGCACCACCCGGCCCTTCTCCATTACCGCCACCTGATCGCACACGCCGGCGAGCGCCGAGACGTGTTTGTCGACGACGATGAGGGAGAGCCCCTCCCCCTTCAGCACGGAGAGCACCGCCCAGATCTCCGCGCGGATGAGTGGGGCGAGGCCTTCGGTGGCCTCATCCAGAATGAGCAGGCGGGGATTGGTCATCAGCGCGCGGCCGATGGCGAGCATCTGCTGCTCGCCGCCGGAGAGGCGGTTGCCGTAGTTGCGGCGCCGCTCGGCGAGGCGCGGGAACAGCCCATAGACGCGCTCCAGCGTCCACGGCGGCAGGCCGGAGCGGCCGGGGGTGGCGGTGGCGACGAGGTTTTCCTCCACCGTGAGCGTGGGGAAAATCTGCCGCCCCTCGGGCACGAGGCCGAGGCCGAGGCGGGCGATCTTGTGCGGCTTCAACCCGCGCAAGGCCACGCCGTCGAAGATGAGCGTGCCGCCGCTCGGCGGCAGAAGGCCCATGAGGGCGCGCAGGGTGGTGGTCTTGCCCATGCCGTTGCGGCCCACCAGCGCCAGCGCGCCGCCCACGGGCACGGATAGATCCACGCCGAACAGAGCGGGCGTGCCGCCATAGCCGGCGGTGAGGCCCGTGATGGTGAGGAGCGGCGCGCTCATGCGCCGTCCCCGAGATAGGCGGCGCGCACGGCGGCGTCGGCGCGCACGGCGTCCGGCGTGCCGCAGGCGATGATGCGCCCGTTGACCAGCACGCTGATGCGGTCGGCGAGGCGGAACACCGCATCCATGTCGTGCTCCACCAAGAGGATGGCGCAGCGGCCCTTGAGGCGGGTGAGCAGCGCCACCATGGCGGCGGATTCCGCCGGGCCGGTGCCGGCCATGGGCTCGTCCAGCAGCATCAGGCGCGGGCGGACGGCGAGCGCCATGGCGAGTTCCAGCGCCCTTTTCTCCCCATGGCTGAGCGCGGCCGCCGCCACCTCGGCACGGGCGCCAAGGCCCACTTCTTCGAGCAGGCCGGCCGCCTCCTCCCGCGCCGCGCGGTCGGAGGACGCGGGGCGCAGCAGGCGGAAGGTGCGCCCGCGCGCCGCCATCACCGCCAGCGCCGCATGCTCCAGCGCGGTGAAGCGGGGGAAGATGGAGGTGATCTGGAACGCCCGCGCCAGCCCCAGCCGCGCCCGGCGATGCACCGGCAGGCGGGTGATGTCCGCCCCGTCGAAGCGGATCGTGCCAGCGTCGGGCATCACCTCGCCGGCGATCTGGCCCACGAGAGTGGTCTTGCCGGCGCCGTTGGGGCCGATGAGGGCGTGGATCTCGCCGGGCAACACCGCGAGCTCCACCCCGGCCGTCACATGCAGCGCGCCATAGGCCTTGGCGAGGCCGGCGATGTGGAGCAGCGCCTCAGCCATCGCGCCGTCCCCCGAGCAGGGCCTTGATGCCGCCCCGCGCCAGCACCAGCAGCACCAGCAGCGGGCCGAAGATGATGCGCCAGTGCTCGGTGAGATGGGCAAGCCCATCCTCCAGCAGCACCACACCCAGCGCGCCGAGCACCGGGCCGAGGGCGGTGCCCGGCCCGCCCGCCACCACCATCACGATGAATTCCGCCGAGCGGTGCCAGGAGAGGTAGGCCGGGCTCACGAACTCGGTGAGGTTGGCATAGAGCGCGCCCGCGAGCCCGGCGAAGGCGCCGGCGATGACATAGGCGACGAGGCGATAGGCATAGGGGTCCACCCCCAGCGCGCGCAGCCGCCGCTCATTGTCCCGCCCCGCCGCCAGCACCCGGCCGAAGGGGGAGCGCGCCAGCATGGTCGAGACGAGCACGGTGAGGGCGAGGAGGCCGAGCACCACGTAATGAAAGGTCTTCGGGTCCTTCAGCCAGCGCATCCCCGCCACGGTGGAGCGGGCGGCGAGCGTCAGGCCGTCGTCCCCGCCATAGGCGGACAGGCTCTGGGTGACGAAGAAGGCCATCTGCCCGAAGGCCAAAGTAATCATGATGAAATAGACGCCGCGCGTGCGCAGCGAGATCGCCCCCGTCACGAGGGCGAACAGGCCGGCCGCCGCCATGGCCACGGGGAAGGCGACGAGGGCGTCGCGCACGCCCTCCTCCATCAGGATGCCCACCGCATAGGCGCCGATGCCCATGGTGGCCGCATGGCCGAAGGAGACGAGCCCGCCCTGCCCCAGGATGAAGCCGAGGCTGGTGGCGGCGAGGGCGAAGATCATGGCCCGCGCCACCAGCGTCAGCAGCGCCGTATCGGCGAAGGCCGGCACGGCGGCGAGGGCCGCGAACGTGACGAGGGCGAGGAGGGCGCGGGTCATGCCGGCGCCGGGAACAGGCCGCGCGGGCGGAAGAAGAGGATGGCCGCCATCAGCACATAGACGCTCATGGAGGCGAGCGCCGGCCCGGCCGCGCTGGCGGCGGAGGCGGACATGACGAGTTTCAATATGTCGGTAAGGAAGGAGCGGCCGAGCGTGTCGATGAGCCCCACCAGCAGCGCCGCCACGAACGCCCCGCGCATGGAACCGATGCCGCCGATGACGATAACCACGAAGGCGAGGATGAGGAGATTGTCGCCCATCCCCGGCTCCACGGAGAGGATCGGCCCCGCCATGGCGCCGGCAAAGGCCGCCAGCATGGCGCCGAAGGCGAAGATGCGGGCGAACAGGGCATTGATGTCCACCCCCAGCGCCGAGACCATGGGCGCGTTGGTCGCCCCCGCCCGCAGCAGCATCCCCGCCCGCGTGCGGGTGACGAGCACATAGAGGAGCCCCGCCACGCCCAGCCCCGCGCCGATGAGGACGAGGCGGTAGACGGGATAGTTCAGCCCGTCCATCAGCCGCACCGAACCCGACAGCGCCTGCGGCATGGGGATGGCGAGGGGCGCCGAGCCCCACACCATGCGCACCGCCTCGCTCACGAACAGGATGATGCCGAAGGTGGCCAGCACCTGATCGAGATGATCCCGCCCGTAGAGCTGGCGGATGACGAGGCGCTCCAGCAGCAGCCCCAGCACCAAAGCGGCGGCAAGGGCCAGCGGCAGGCCCAGCCAGAAGCTGCCGGTGAGGGCGGTGGCCGTCACCATCAGATAGGCGCCCAGCATGTACTGGACGCCGTGAGCGAGATTGATGACATCCATCACCCCGAACACCAGCGTCAGCCCCGCCGCCACCAGGAACAGCAGGATGCCGAGCTGGAGCCCGTTGAGCATCTGGACGAGGAAGAGGGTGAGGGTCATGGATCGCGCGGGTGGACAAAGGAAGAGTGTTACGCACCCAAGCCGCCGTCATGGCCGGGCTTGTCCCGGCCATCCACGTCGACCCGCGCGCGCCAATGCGGCAGGACCGTTCCCGGCCTTACCACGTGGATGCCCGGCACAAGGCCGGGCATGACGGTGACTCATCAGAATTTCGTCCCCCGGACAAGCGACACCGCAGGTGGAGCGCTGATCCGGGGTCCAGGGGAGAAGTCGGCGAAGCCGGCGAAAGCCGTCCCAGCCTCAGGGCACGCCGCCTGCGGCGAACCCTTGCGCTGGACCCCGGCTCGCATGCCGCTTTCGCTGCATGCGTCCGGGATGCGAAATGAAGTGAGGGTGGCCCCTCACTTCATTTCGCACTTTTCCGCGTAGGCGTCGCCATAGTTGGAGAAGACCTTCTCCTGCACCATGGTCTCCACCTTGCCGTCCGGCCGCTTGCCCACCTTCACGAGGTAGAAGTCCTGGATGGGGAACTGGTTGGTGTTGAACTTGAAGTTGCCGCGCACGCTCGAAAAGTCCGCCTTCTTCAGCGCCGCGCGCACGGCGGCCTTGTCGGCGGTCTTGCCGCCGGTGGCCTTCAGCGCGCTGTCGATGAGCTTGGCGGCGTCATAACCCTGCGCGGCGTAGAGCGCGGGGATGTAGCCGTATTCCTTCTCGAAGGCGGCGACGAAGGCCTTGTTGGCGGGCGTGTCGAGGTCCGGCGCCCAGGCCGCGCCGGAATAGAAGCCGAGCGCCGCCTCGCCGGTGGCGGGCAGCGTCGTCTCGTCCACGGTGAAGGCGGAGAGGAAGGGCGTGGTGTCGGCGAGGCCCGCCTGCCGGTACTGCTTCACGAGGTTCACGCCCATGCCGCCGGGCATGAAGGTGAACACCGCATCGGGCTTGGCCGCCGCGATCTTGGCGAGTTCGGCGGAGAAATCGAGCTGGCCGAGCTGGGTGTAGATCTCGTCCGCCACCTCGCCCTTGTAATAGCGCTTGAAGCCGGCCAGCGAATCCTTGCCCGCCTGATAGTTGGGGGCGATCAGCACCACCTTCTTGAACCCCTTGTCCTGCGCATACTTGCCGAGAACCTCGTGGTTCTGGTCGTTCTGGTAGGAGGCGGAGAAGAAGAAGGGGCTGCACCCGGCGCCGGCGATGGTGGAGGGGCCGGCATTGCCGGAGATGAGGAAGGTCTCGTTCGCCGTCACGGGCTTGGCCACCGCGCCCATCACGTTGGAGAAGACCACGCCGGCGACGAAGTCCACCTTGTCGCGCTCCAGCAGGCCCTTCACCTTCTGCACGGCGATGTCCGGCTTCAGCTCGTCATCGACGACCACCACCTCGGTCGGCTGCCCGCCGAGCTTGCCACCCAGCTCCTTCACCGCCAGCAGGAAGCCGTCGCGCATGTGCTGGCCGAGCACGGCGGAGGGGCCGGAGAGGGTCGAGACCAGCCCCACCTTCACCGGATCGGCGGCGGCCGCGCCGGACAGTGCGAGGGTGCCGAGGAGCGCGGTGGAGGCGAGAAGTCCCTTGAAACCCATGGCGGTGGAGTCCCCGTTGGATGGTTCTGACGTGATGGTTCTGACGTTATTCGTCTGACGTGGCGGCACCCTTGCAGAGCCGCGCGCGCCAGACAAGCCGGATGTCGGGTGCGCCGCCCTTACGGCCCCCGCGCGGGGGGCAGGCCGGCGGCGACGCGCTCTTCCAGATAGGGGAAGAAGGGGTTGGAGGACATGCGCACCAGCATCTCCACGCCCACCACCAGCGCCCCATATTCCCCGCGCGCGGCGATGTCGCCGAGGCGGATGCCGAATTTTTCCGCCGGGTCGGGATCAAGCCCGTAGAGCCCGTCCGACAGGGGGAAGGGCACCGCCACGTGGGAGAGGGAATAGACATCGTCCGGATAGAGGGCGGAGAGCGGCCGCACCGTCTCCTCCGTCGCATCCGCCAGCGTCTCCCGCACCACGGTGGCGGACGAGCCGGGCGCCGCATTGCCGATGACGGCGGTGCGGAAGCGGCGGGGGCCGGCGGCAGCAGAGACGAGATGGCGGTGTCGGCCCGTCGGTTCAGCAGATCCTCGAACTGGCCCGAGCGGTTGATATCGACCAGCACCAGCTCGCTGCCGTTGTCCTCCAGCCGGGCGTGCAACTGCTCGATCACCGCCTGCGCGCTCACCGTATGGTCCAGCACCGACTGGAAGGTAAGCACCGGCGCCAGCCCGGTGAGGCGGCCGGAGCGGGCATGACGCTCGATATTGGCCTGGAGCACCTGCGTCAGCGCGAAGGATTCCCGCGCGGCGTGCACCGGGAAGGAATTGTACTTGAAGGGGTTGAACTCGGGCGTGATGTTCAGCCACGCCGCCTTGGCGAAGGCCGGGAAGATGGCCGGCAGGCCCGCGAGGCCGGCGAAGCGGGCAAACTCCGTCACCCCCACCATGGGCGACATGAGCACGATGCGCGACGGCGCCACGAGGCCGGGATCATCCAGCGCGTCGAGCGCGTGCATCAGCGCCAGCGCGCCACCGTTGGAATAGCCGACGATATGCACCGGCTTGCCCGGCCCCACCCGCTTGCGGGCCTCGCGCATGGCAAGGCGGGTGGCGGCGATCCAGTCCTCGTGGCCGATCTCGGTCAGCGATCCCGGTACCGTGCCATGCCCGGGCAGGCGCAGCACGATGGCGATGAAGCCATGGTCCGCATAGAGCTGCGCCAGATGGCGGTGGCTGTAGGGCGAATCGGTAAGCCCGTGCAGGAACACCGCCGCCCCGGCGGGCTCGCCTTTCGGCTGGAGCACGTGGGTGCGGTTGAAATCCTGCGCGAAGCTCGGCGGATAGATGGGGCTCGCGGCAAAATAGCGGTTGAAGCGGACGCGGTCTTCCGGGTCCACCTTGTCGGTCACATTGGCCTTCACGCCGGCAAAGGCCTTGTCCTCGGCGGCCATGTAGGCGGCGAGATCCGCGCTCGCCATGGCGCTGCGGCTCATCTCCGGGGGATGGTAGGTGTGCCAGCGCTCCAGCGGCGGGCCGCGCTGGGAATCCACCGCCCGCACCACGAAGATGGTGGCGACCACGGCAAAGATCAGCAGCGCCAGGATTTTCACCGTGCGCTTCGTCCCCCGCCACATGACCCCGAACGCCCCCATCCCATGCCTCCCCCATCGCGCGGCGAACCTACAGGGCAAAGCCTTGCCGGCAAAGCCGGGACGGGACGCGGGAGGCGTTGGGAACCGCTCTCGCGCCCCGGACGCATGCAGCGCCAGCGGAGGGGAGGTTTAAACCGTCATCGCCCGGACAAGCCGGGCGATGACGGCGGAGAGCCTGGAGCCCGCAGCCCCGGGATGGCACGGTGGGGTTACGCTTCGTCCCGCCACGCGACCACCTTCATCCCCCCAGCCCCTTGCGGCGGGCGGGTGGCGTCGCTATCTGCGGTTCACGCCCAAAAGAGGCTGCATCGCCATGGAAAACCTGAAGCTCATCGCCCTCGACGAGGAAGACCTCGCCATTTTTTCCGCCCATCTGCAGGATGCGGTGGTGAAGATGGTGGACATGGGCTTCCTGCCCCGGCTGCAGCGCTTCGCCCTGGTGCTGAACCGCTTCGACTGGGACCAGAAGGTCGTCGCCAACGAGACCGTCCGCCGCCGCACCGGCCTGCATTTCGAGCGGGTGCGCGACGTGAAGTGCCGCGGCATGGAAGAGGCGCAGCGCACCGGCGTGCTCAACCTGCTCGCCGTCACCTTCATGCCCGGCGACCTGCCCTCGGGCTTCGTCTATCTCACCTTCTCCGGCGGTGCCGAGGTGCGGCTCGAAGTCGAGTGCATCGAGGCGGGCCTGCGCGATCTCGGCCCCGCATGGGGGTGCACCCACGCCCCCAAACATCCGGAAGTTGCCTTGCCCCCCACCGGCGTCGGCGGGAGCGCCGGGCAGGGCTGAACGCGCCCATTAACCAGGATCGCGACTGCCCGAGGCCGCCCCTATCCGGCGGCCTTTCCGCGTTGTATCGCAATCTGAATCGCCCGTTTGGGACGCGTCCGCATGGCAGAGCGGATCCGATCCTTCTTTCCGGACGTAATAACGTCGCAAAAATCGGTTAGAGGGCCGGATTCCCCCCCCCCGCAGAGGATTGCAGTTCGCGTCGCCATGTCGTTTCGATCTTTAAATACAGCGTCGGTTTCGACATTGCCGCGGCGTTGGATCCTGATCTACGGAAGTATAATAGTAACGGCCATCGCAGTATTTCTCGCCATCCTGCAGGCCGATCTCATCCACTCCGTCTTTTTCATCGGCGAGGCGCATCAGGTCTGGCATCTCGACGAGCTGTTCGCCGCGTGGATCGTTGCGACCGGCGCGCTCATCGCGATCCTGATCGTCCGCGAAAGTGAGCTGCGCAAGCTCATCGTCCAGCAGCGCGAAATCCTGAAGCTGGTGGACGACGCCTCCGCCTTCGACGGTCTGACCGGCATCGCCAACCGCCTACAGTTCCAGTCGGAGTTCGGCCGCGAGCTGAAAGAGGCCTGGCACAAAAGCTCGCGCCTCGCCCTCCTCGTGGTCGATGTGGACCTGCTGCGTTCGGTCAACGAGACACACGGGCACGGCGCCGGCGACGATCTCCTGCGCCAGGTGGCGACGCGCCTCGTGTCGGTGCCGCATCGCCACGGCATGGTCGCCCGGCTCGGCAGCGGTGAATTCGCCATCCTGTTCCCCATGGGATCGGACGAGACCGAGGCGCTGTTCCGGCTGGCGAGTCGTATCCTGTCGCGGCTGCGCGAGCCATTCGACTGCAACGGTACCCAGGTGGACATTACCGCCAGCATCGGCATCAGCAAGTATCCGCGCGACGGATCGTCGGCGACGGACCTGCTCCAGTCGGCGGAGAAGGCACTGCGGCAGGCCAAGGCGGCGGGCAAGGACTGCTATGCGCTCTACGATTCCGGCCTCGACGCCCGCGGGCGGGAGCGCCGGAGCCTGGAAACCGAGTTCCGGCGCGGCCTCGAGGCCGGCGAGATCGTGGCCCAGTACCAGCCGGTGGTCTGCCTCAAGACGGGCGAGACGGTGGGGTTCGAGGCGCTGGCGCGCTGGCAGCACCCCACGCGCGGCCTCCTCGGCCCCGCCGAGTTCATCCCCATCGCCGAGGACGAGGGCCTCATCGACCCGCTCTTCACCGCCATGCTGCGCCGGGCGGGCGATGACCTCGCCACCTGGAAAACGCCGCGGACGGTGGCCGTGAACCTGTCTCCGGTTCAACTGGTGGACCCGCACCTGCCGGACCGCACCCTGGCCCTTCTGGAGCAGATGAACATCCCACCGGGGCAGATCGAGCTGGAAATCACCGAGACCGGCCTGCTGGCGGACTTCGAGGCGGCCCGCAAGACGCTGGTCGCGCTCAAGGAGGCGGGGGTGCGCATCTCCCTCGACGATTTCGGCACCGGCTTCTCCAGCCTGCGCCACCTCAACGAGCTGCCCATCGACAAGATCAAGATCGACCGCTCCTTCACGCGGCGCATCGCCACAGAGGCCCAGAGCTGCAAGATCATCGCCTCCATGCTCAGCCTCGGCCGGGCGCTGGAGCTGACCACCGTCGCCGAGGGCGTCGAAACCCGCGAGGAGGCCGATTTCCTGTTGAGCGAGGGCTGCGAGCTGGGACAGGGCTACCTGTTCGCCCGCCCGCTCTGGCCGCAGGAGGCCTTCGCCACCGCCGGCCGCTTCGGCGGCTGACGCTCCTACCTCAGGGGGGCAGGCCCGGCCGGCGCGCCGTTGCGGGGCAAATGCTGCCGCACCGCTTGGGGCTTCCCTCGCGCGCGAACCTGCTCTAGCAAGGCGGCATGCCGATCCGCCTCACCATCAGCCAGCCCGACTTTCCCGAGCGCTTCATCGAATTCCTCGGCTCCAAGCGCGAGGCGTCCGTGGACGTGCAGGACAAGGTGTCCGCCATCATCGCCGACGTCCGCGCCCGCGGCGACCGGGCGCTGGTGGACCTCTCCCGCACCTTCGACCGGGTGGACCTCGACGCGCTGGGCATCAAGGTGAGCGACGCCGAGCTGGACGCGGCGCTCGCCTCCATCCCGGACGAGACCCGCGCGGCGCTGGAGTTCGCCAAGGCCCGCATCGAATCGCACCATGCCCGCCAGAAGCCGGCGGACGAGACCTATGTGGACGCCGCCGGCGTCACCCTCGGCCACCGCTGGACCAGCGTGGATGCCGTGGGCCTCTACGTGCCGGGCGGCACCGCGGCCTATCCCTCCTCCGTGCTCATGAATGCGGTGCCCGCGCAGGTGGCCGGCGTGCCGCGCATCGTCATGGTGGTGCCGGCGCCGGACGGCGTGATTGCGCCGCTGGTGCTCGCCGCCGCGCGCCTTGCCGGCGTGCACGAGGTCTATCGCGTGGGCGGGGCCCAGGCGGTGGCAGCGCTGGCCTATGGCACGGAAACCATCCGGCCGGTGGACAAGATCGTCGGCCCCGGCAACGCCTTCGTGGCGGCGGCCAAGCGGCAGGTGTTCGGCAAGGTCGGCATCGACATGGTGGCCGGCCCCTCCGAGGTGCTGATCCTCGCCGATGGTGACGCCAGCGCGGACTTCATCGCCGCCGACCTCCTCGCCCAGGCGGAGCACGACACGGCCGCGCAATCCATCCTCATCACCTCCTCGCCGGAGCTGGCGGATCGGGTGGAGAAGGCGGTGGAGGGGATGCTCGCCACCCTGCCGCGCGCCGAGATCGCTTCCGCCTCCTGGCGCGACCACGGCGCCATCTTCCTGGTGGACAGCCTCGCCGACGCCATCCCGCTGGTGGACCGCATCGCGCCCGAGCATCTGGAAATCCACGCGGCGGATGCCGACGCTCTGGCCGCGCAGGTGCGGCACGCCGGCGCCATCTTCATCGGCGCCTGGACCCCGGAAGCCATCGGCGACTATGTGGGCGGCACCAACCATGTGCTCCCCACGGCCCGCTCGGCCCGCTTCTCCTCCGGCCTCGGCGTGCTGGACTTCATGAAGCGCACGTCGATCCTCAAGCTCGATGCCGACGCGCTGGAAAAGCTCGGGCCGGCCGCCGTGCGCCTTGCCGCCGTGGAACGGCTCGACGCGCACGGGCGGTCCGTCTCCATCCGCACCAACAGATGACGGGGAAATAGCGATGAGCAACAAGGCGGAGACAAAGCCCTCGGCCCGGCTCAGCGCCGTGACCCTCGACGAAGCCTCCATCGGCCACGGCGGCAGCCCGGACATCGAGCACGAGCGCGCCACGGCCATCTGGGACCTCATCGAAGACAACAGCTTCATGCCCTGCGGCGATCCCGGCGAGGGGCCATACCAGCTCTTCATCTCGCTGGCCGACAACCGTCTCGTGCTGGACATCAAGCGCGAGAGCGGCGAGCAGGTGGTGCAGCACCATCTCTCCCTGACCCCCCTGCGCAAGGTGGTGAAGGACTATTTCCTGATCTGCGAGAGCTATTACAACGCCATCCGCACCGCCTCGCCGAGCCAGATCGAGGCCATCGACATGGGCCGGCGCGGCCTTCACAACGAGGGATCGACGCTGCTTCAGGAACGCCTCAACGGCAAGGTGGTGGTGGATTTCGACACCGCCCGCCGCCTGTTCACCCTCGTCTGCGCCCTGCACTGGAAAGGCTGACCGGCGATGGAGCCCCCTGCGGCGTCCCAGCGCTCAGCGCGGCCGCAATCGGTTCTCTTCATGTGCGGGCAGAACGTGGTGCGCTCGGTGATGGCGTCCGCGCTCGCCCGGCATCTGTTCGGCAAATCCATCTATGTGGGCTCGGCCGGAGTGATCGCGGGTGATCCCGACCCCTTCGTCACGGCGGTGATGGACGAGATCGGCCTCGACGTGAAGAAGCACCGGCCGCAGAGCGTCGAAGACCTGGAGGAATACGAGGGGCTCAACTTCGACCTCGCCATCTCGCTGTCGCCCGACGCCCACCACCGCGCGCTGGAGCTGACCCGCACCAACGCCCTCAAGGTGGAATACTGGCCCACCCCCGACCCCACCGGCGAAGGCGGCAACCGCGAGCAGCGGCTGGAGGCCTACCGCAACGTGCGCGACGAGCTGGAGCGCCGCATCCGGGCGCGGTTCCGGCAGCCCTAGGACACCCGCCCCCCGGAAGCTACGCCTGCCCCGCCTCCTCGGTCGCCACCCGGCCGGAGAACAGCTCGGCGACGAAGCGCGTGTCGGGATGGTGGGCGCACAAGGTGAGGCCGGCAATCAGGATCGGCACGCCGATGAAGGCGCCGGCAATGCCCCAGAGGAAAGCGAAGAAGAACACCGCCAGCAGCACCAGCACCGGCGACACCGACAGCGCCTTGCCGGCGAGACGCGGCTCCAGATAGCTGCCCGACAGGAACTGGATGATGTTGAGGCACACGAACACGAACACCGCCATCTCCCAGCTCTCGAACTGGGCGAGGGCGAAGAGCGTGGGCAGCAGCGTCGCCACGAACGGGCCGATGAAGGGGATGTAGTTCAGCGCGAAGGCGATGGCGCCCCAGGCCAGCGCCAGTTCCAGCCCGGCGGTGAGGGTGAAGGCCCACACCACCGCGCCGGTGGCGATGCTCATGAGCGTGCGCACCGCCATGTAGGTCTGCATCTTGCGGGCGATGTCGGCGAGCGCCGGGGCGAGGAAGGGCGCGCGGCCGGAGCGGGAGAGGCGCAGTACCTGGCTCTTCATGGCGTCCACTTCGAGCAGGCCCAGCAGCACGTAGATGAAGGTGAAGACGAGGAAGCTCGCCATGCCCTGCAGGCGGCCGGACAGATCCTGGAACAGGCGCAGCAGCCAGCGCACGTCGAAATGCTCGGCCCACAGGCCGGCGAGGACGAAGCCGTGGCCTTCCAGCCAGACCGCCGCCTGGCCATAGAGCGTCTGGAAGCGGGCGGCGTTCTGGAACACCCAGGCGGCCACATGGCTGAAGCCCCACACCACCACGGAGGACACCGCCCCCACCACCGCCAGCGTGATGAGAAGCGTGCCGAGCACGGCCACCATCTTGGGCAGCTTCGCCTCCAGCCGCGCCAGCAGCGGATGCACCACGGCGATGACAAACAGCGCGAAGACAACCGGCGCCAGCAGCGCGCCCGTCACGTAGAGCGCCGCGAACACGACCACCGCCGCCGCCAGCCCCACCAATCCCCGCATCATCCCGCCTCCGGTTTCCCCATGGCGATTACCTGAGGCCGAGACGATTGGCGAGCCTCACGCGGCAAGCTTCACGCGACAAGGATGCGCCGCATGGCCCGAAGCCCGAGGCCGGCGGCGCCCGGCCCGTTGACCAGCGCGAACACGCCGAAGGGCGACGGCGCGTCCGTGCCCTGCCAGGCGAGGAAGCCCATCCACGCCGTGAAGCCCGCCACCGCCCCGTCCTTGGTGACGAGGGCGAGCGGGCCGGAGGCGTCGGCCACGTCGTGCATGATCCAGCCATAGGCGGTGCGCGGCGCCTTGCCGCCGCCGCAGCGGGGGGAGGCGAAGATGTTGCCCTGCTGGTAGGCGAGGGCCGGGCTCTCCATGCCCCCCGCGCCATGGCCCATGCTGGTCCTGAGGAAGGCCAGCATGTCAGCGCCGGTGGAGACGATGCCGCCCGCGCCGACGCCGGTGAGGCGGGTGGGCGCATAGTCCGCGCGTGGCGGCAGAGGCTGCCAGTTTTTCCGATAGCCGATGGGGAGTTGCGGCTTCATCCCGGGCCGGAAGATGCCGGTAGCGGACATGCCCATGCCGGCGGCGTAGGCCTTCAGCGCACGGTCGTAGCGCTCAGCCGCCGCCCCCATGCTGCCCTGCCCCGCGCCTGATCCGGCCAGCGCCAGCAGCGACCAGCTGAGGTTGGAGTAGGAGTAGCAGCTCCCCGGCGGGAACAGCGGCTGGAGCGTCGCGAGATAGGGGAACATCGTTCCGAAGCTCGCCATCACGCCGGGCGGATGCACCCCGCCCTGATTGTCCTGCGCCATGCCGGACTGGTAGCGCGCGATATCGGCGAGCGGAGTGCGCGCGAGGCCCGGCGAGAGCGCGCGGGGGGCGAGCCAGTCGCCGAGATTGCCCTTGAACGGTCCATGCGCCTGATAGTGCAGGCAGGCGGTGAACACCTTGGAGATGGAGCCGATGGCGAACGGCGTTCCGCCATCGAGCGTCATGGGCCGCCCGCCGGGATGGGTGAGGTCCGGCGCGGCGGCGAGGAAGAGCTGGCCGTTGCCGCGCGGATTGACCACGCCCAGCACCACCGCGAGCCGCGCGCCATGCTGCGTGCGGGCTCGCGCCACCTCGGCGTCCGCCATCTGCTGCAGCGCCTCGAACGGCAGGCGCGGATAGCCCGCGGCGAAGGCCGGGCGGGTCAGCATCCCCGCCGCGAGGGCTCCCTTCAGAAATGCGCGCCGGTCCAGCATGCCCTGCCTCCCTCGCCCGCAGAATGGCTTGGCGCGCGGCGGATGGCGAGCCTACGCGTGTATGCAATGCGCATCAGAACCGACGCATCTGCACAAAATTTCGGCCGCAAATGCCCAGCCGAGGCGCAGGCCTTTGCCTGGCGATTCTGGCAAGCCGTTGAAAACAAATGCGCGACGGCTTGGCACGCGGGTTGCTTTTAGAGATGTCGAGTTGGTGGCTAGGGTTCCGGCATCCAAAAGATGCGCTGGTCCGAGAGCTGCCACCGCGACGGGAGACATCCGGCGCGGGTGCACGGCGGGATAAAAGCCCGGGAGACCTCAGTGGCCAAGGAATTGGCGGCACTGGTCTCGCCAATTCCCAATTCGTCGAAGCGAAGGGGAATTTGAATGCGCACTCCGGTTTCGTCCAAACTTCATCGTCTGAAATCCGCGCTCGCGGGGGCTTTCGGCCTCGCGGCAGTCGCCGGCCTCGCGCTCGGCGCCGGCCCGGCGGAAGCCGCGCCGAAGAAGGAATTCAAGGTCGCCTGGTCGATCTATGTGGGCTGGATGCCCTGGGGCTACGCCAACGACACCGGCATCGTGAAGAAGTGGGCCGACAAGTACGGCATCAAGATCGATGTGGTGCAGTTCAACGACTATGTGGAGAGCATCAACCAGTACACGGCCGGCGCCTTCGACGCCCTGACCGTGACCAACATGGATGCCCTCTCCGTGCCCGCCGCCGGCGGCGTGGACACCACCGCCGTCATCGTCGGCGACTTCTCCAACGGCAATGACGCCGTGATCCTGAAGGGCAAGAAGGACCTCGCCGCCATCAAGGGCCAGAAGGTCAACCTCGTCGAATTCTCCGTCTCCCACTATCTGCTCGCCCGCGCGCTTGAATCGATCAAGCTGAAAGAGCGCGACGTGAAGGTGGTGAACACCTCGGATGCCGACATGGTCGCCGCCTACAAGACCAAGGCGGTCACGGCGGTCGTCACCTGGAACCCGCTGGTGTCGGAAATCCTCACCGACAAGAACGCCCACGCGGTGTTCGATTCCTCCAAGATCCCCGGCGAGATCATGGACCTCCTCGTCGCCAACACCGCCGTGCTGAAGGACAACCCGGACTTCGCCAAGGCGCTGGTGGGCATCTGGTACGACACGACCACCCTCTTCACCGCCGACACGCCGGAAGGCAAGGCGGCGCGCGAGGCCATGGGCAAGGCCTCCGGCACCGACCTCGCCGGCTTCGACAGCCAGCTCGCCGCCACCCGCCTCTTCGCCAAGGCCCCCGAGGCCGTGGCCTTCGTGCGCTCGCCGGATGTGGGCACCACCATGGACCGCGTGCGCAAGTTCCTGTTCGAGAAGGAGCTGCTCGGCTCCGGCGCCAAGTCCGCCGACGCCATCGGCATCGAACTGCCCGGCGGCAAGGTGCTGGGCGACGCCAAGAACGTGAAGCTGCGCTTCACCGACACCTGGATGGCGATGGTCGCCGACGGGAAGCTGTGAGGGGGTAGCGCCATCCTCGTATCCCGGACAAGCGAAGGCGCAGCCTGAGCACTGATCCGGGATCCAGGGGAAGGCCCTGCGCAGCAGGCCGTATCCTGCCAGCCGAGCTGGCATAAGCCGCCTTCGGCGAACCCGTGCGCTGGGCCCCGGCTCTCCTTGCGCTGACGCTCCAGTCGGCCGGGGCGCGAGGCCTGTCCCCACCGACATTCTCCAGGCTGGGCGGCCCTTCAACCCGCCCGCCGTCTTCCCACCCTTCAGGAGCAGCGCTGATGCGCCTCATCAATGTCAGGCCGGATCGGGGAACGGCGCTGTTCCTTGCCGTCCTCCCGTTCGCCCTGGTCGTTCTCGCCTACATTCTCGGCTCGGCGCAGCGCCTTGCGGAGAACCCGGACGACAAGCTGCTGCCGAGCCTGCCCTCCCTCGGCAATGCCATCGTGAAGATGGCCTTCACCGCCGATGCCCGCACCGGCGACTATCTGCTGTGGACGGACACGTTCGCCAGCATGGAGCGGCTGCTGGCGGCGCTGGCCATCGCCACCGTCATCGCCCTCGTCATCGGCGTGCTGGTGGGCATGCTGCCCCTCGTGCGGGCGCTGCTGGCGCCGTTCGTCGCCATGGTGTCCATGGTGCCGCCGCTGGCGCTTCTGCCCATCCTGTTCATCGTCATGGGGCTGGGCGAGGAATCCAAGATCGCCCTCATCACCATCGGCATCACGCCCTATCTGGTGCGCGACCTCGCCATGCGGGTGGAGGAGCTGCCGCGCGAGCAGATGATCAAGGCGCAGACGCTCGGCGCCTCCACCTGGCAGATGATGGTGCGCGTGGTGCTGCCGCAGATCCTGCCCCGCCTCATGGACGGGCTGCGCCTGTCGCTGGGCCCGGCCTTCCTCTTCCTCATCGCGGCGGAAGCCATCGCCTCGGATTCGGGCCTCGGCTATCGCATCTTCCTGGTGCGGCGCTATCTCGCCATGGATGTGATCCTGCCCTACGTGGCCTGGATCACCCTCATCGCGGTGGCCATGGATTTCGGCCTCGCCCGCGCCCGCCGCGCCCTCTTCCCCTGGTTCGGAGGCGCGAAATGACCGCCATTTCCGTGCGCCATCTCTGGAAGGAATATGGCGAGCAGATCGTACTCGAGGACATCAGCCTCGAATTCGCGCCACGCTCCTTCATCGCCCTTGTCGGCCCCTCCGGCTGCGGCAAGACCACCTTCCTGCGCATCCTGCTCTCCGAGGAAACCGCGACACGGGGCGAGGTGCTCATCGAAGGCCAGCCCATCGCCCGCGAGCCGGGCGCCGACCGGGGCGTCGTCTTCCAGCGCTATTCGGTGTTTCCCCACCTCACAGTGCTGGGCAACGTGCTGCTCTCCGCCGAGATGGCGGAAGCGCCGCTCACCGGCCGGCTGTTCGGCGCCCGTCGCCGGCAGGCGCAGGACGAGGCCCGCGCCCTCATCGAGGAGGTCGGCCTCAAGGGCGCGGAGGACAAATATCCGGCGGCGCTTTCCGGCGGCATGCAGCAGCGCCTCGCGCTGGCGCAGGCCATCATGCGCAAGCCCAAGATCCTGCTGCTGGACGAGCCGTTCGGCGCGCTCGATCCCGGCATCCGCGCCGACATCCACCAGCTGATGCTCAAGCTGTGGAACACCTGCGAGATGACGGTGGTGATGGTGACCCACGACCTCAAGGAGGCCTTCACGCTGGCCACCCGCATCATCGCATTCGAGCGCCGCCGCAACCGGCCGGAGGAAAAGGCCCGCTACGGCGCCACCATCGCCAAGGACATCGAGGTCTGGCCCAAGCGCATTGCGGGCCAGCTGAAGCTCAAATCCACCGCCCCCGGCCGGGACGACCCGGCCATTCCCTCGGGCACCGGCCGGGACGACCCGGCGCTGAAGACGGCTTGAGGAGACAGCCATGACCGTCAGCGTCGAAACCCAGAAGTTCATCGAAGAGAACAAGCGCCGCTACGAAGAGCTGAAGGCGGCCGGCCAGCAGCACGCGCCCAAGGCCCTGCCCGGCCCCACCTTGCGCGGCTCGGCTTCCATCATGCCCGGCGCGGTGCTGCACACCGAGACCATCCCCGGTGGCTGGTACTGGTCCACGCCGCTGAAGGCGGGCGAAGCCCTGCGCATCCATCTGGCGCACGGGCCGGCGGCGGTCTCCATGATCGCCTGGTCGGCCACCGACGCCTCCGAGCGGCTGAACTATGCCGACACGGTGAAGGTGCAGTGGACCTCGGCCCTCGGAAAAGGCCGCGTGCTGTTCTCCGACATGGGCCGGGTGATGTTCTCCATGATCGAGGACACCACCGGCATGCATGACGCGCTGGTCGGCGGCTCCACCCCCGCCTCCAACCGCGCCCGCTATGGCGAGAAAGTGCTGCGCAACACGCGCGACAACTTCATCCTGGAGGCGCTGAAGCTCGGCCTCGACAAGCGGGACATTCCCCCCGCCTTGACCTTCTTCGCCCCCGTGCGCACGGACGGGGATGGCGCGTTCCGCTGGATCGAGGACGCCCGCCAGCAGGGCGACTTCGTGGACCTGCGCGCGGAGATGGACCTCATCGTCGCCCTCTCCAACTGCCCGCATCCCATGGACCCGGCGCCGGACTATGCCCCGCCCCCGGTGGAGGCCATCCGCTTCCAGCCGCCCGCCCCCGCCGCGGACGATCTCTGCCGCACCGCCACCATCGAGGCCGTCCGCGGCTTCGAGAACAACGCGCGCTGAGGGAGGACGACATGACTCGTTTCTTTGCGTCTCCCGTCCGCGATGCGTCTTCCGCTCTGCGCGATTACTTCGTGCCCGCCAACGCCCCCTTCTCCTGCCTCGTGAAGGCCGGCGAGAGCGTGCGCATCGTCGATCTGGAAGGCCAGCAGGCTGTCGATACTTTGTTCTACAAGGCCGATGACTTCGCCGAGCGCTATTCCTCGCAGGATACGCTGCGCGTGCAGGGCTCGGCCTATGTCTCCACCGGCACGAAGCTCATCTCGTCCGAGGGAAACGTGATGCTGACCGTGACGGCCGACACCTGCGGCCGGCACGACACCTCGGCGGGCGCCTGCTCGTGCGAGGCGAATACGGTGCGCTTCGGCCATCAGGTGAAGTATCTGCACGCCTGCCGCGAGAATTTCGTGCTCGAAGTGGCGAAGCACGGCATGACGAAGCGGGACATCGTGCCCAACATCAACTTCTTCATGAACGTGCCGGTGGAGCCCACCGGGGAACTCGCCATCGTGGACGGCATTTCCGGCCCCGGCGACTATGTGGAGCTGCGCGCGGAGATGGATGTGCTCCTCGTCATCTCCAACTGCCCGCAGATCAACAATCCCTGCAACGGCTTCAACCCGACGCCCATTCAGGTGCTCGTGTTCGGCGCGGAGGATTGAGATGTTCTCGAAAATCCTCATCGCCAACCGCGGCGAGATCGCGCGGCGGGTGATCCGTACCGCGCGCGCCATGGGCATCAAGTCCGTGGCGGTCCATTCGGACGCCGACCGCTTCACCCGCGGCGTGCTGGAGGCGGACGAGGCGGTGCGCCTCGGCCCGGCCCCGGCCGCCGAGAGCTATCTGAACGTCGATGCCGTCATCGCCGCCTGCAAGGCGACGGGGGCGCAGGCGGTGCATCCCGGCTACGGCTTCCTGTCCGAAAACGTGCGCTTCGCCAAGCTCCTCGCGGAGGAAGGCATCGCCTTCATCGGGCCGAAGCCGGAGCACCTGGAAGCCTTCGGCCTCAAGCACACCGCGCGCGAGCTGGCCAAGGCGAGCGGCGTGCCCCTGCTCCCCGGCACCGACCTCCTCGACAGCGCGGACGAGGCGCTCAAGGCGGCGGAGGCCATCACCTATCCGGTGATGCTGAAGTCCACCGCCGGCGGCGGCGGCATCGGCATGCAGCTCTGCCACACGCCAGACGAATTGCGCGACGTGTTCGAGCGCGTGCAGCGCACGGCCCGCGCCTCCTTCGGCGATGCCCGCGTCTATCTGGAGCGCTTCGTCTCGGAAGCGCGCCATGTGGAGGTGCAGATCTTCGGCGACGGCAAGGGCAAGGTCGTGGCGCTGGGCGAGCGCGACTGCTCGCTCCAGCGGCGGAACCAGAAGGTGGTGGAGGAAACCCCCGCCCCCCTCCTCTCCGACATTGTGCGCGCCCGCCTGCACGCCGCCGCCGTCCAGCTCGGCGAGAGCGTCCGTTACGAGAGCGCCGGGACAGTGGAGTTCATCTACGACCCGGCGCGGCAGGAGTTCTATTTCCTGGAGGTGAACACCCGCCTGCAGGTGGAACACCCCGTCACCGAGGCGGTGTTCGGCATCGACCTCGTGGACTGGATGATCCGGCAGGCGGCGGGCGAAGACCCCATCGCCTCCGCCGGCCCGCTCACGCCCAAGGGCGCGGCCATGGAGGTGCGCGTCTATGCGGAAATTCCCCACGCCAATTTCCAGCCCTCCGCCGGCCTGCTGACGGAAGTGAAATTCCCCGCGTGGGCGCGCATCGACGGCTGGATCGAGACCGGCACGGAGGTGACGCCCTTCTACGATCCCATGCTCGCCAAGGTGATCGTAAAGGCGGACGACCGCACCGGCGCCATCGCCGCTTTGCAGAAGGCCCTCAGCGAGACCTCCATCTGCGGCATCGAGACGAACCTTCAATATCTCTCGGCCATTGCCGCGTCCGGCCTCCTCGCCTCCGGCAAGGTGGCAACCACCGCGCTGAAGGACTTCGCCTTCCGGCCCACGAGTGTGGAAGTGGTCGTCCCCGGCGCCCAGTCCAGCCTTCAGGAGCTGCCGGGGCGGCTGAATTTGTGGCACGTGGGCGTGCCGCCCTCCGGCCCCATGGACGAACACTCCTTCCGCCGCGCCAATGCCCTCGTGGGCAATGCCGAGACCGCGTGCGCGCTGGAAATGACCGTCAACGGCCCCACCCTGCGCTTCCATGACGATACGACGGTGGCCATCTGTGGCGCCCACATGCCGGCCAAGCTCGACGGCGCCGTGGTGCCGCACGATGCGGCCTTCCCGGTGAAGGCGGGCCAGATGCTCGCCATCGGCACCATCGAGGGCGCCGGCCAGCGGGCCTATCTCGCGGTGGCCGGGGCCTTCCAGGCGCCGGTGGTGCTGGGCTCGCGGGCGACCTTCGCGCTGGGCCAGTTCGGCGGCCATGCCACCGGCACGCTGAAGGCGGGCGACGCGCTGCACCTCGCCCCCAAAGCCGAGCGTCCGACCGGCCCGGCGGCGCAAGTGCCCGCCCCCGCCCCGCTCACCCGCGACTGGCAGATCGGCGTGCTCTACGGCCCCCACGGCGCGCCCGACTTCTTCCAGCCGGACGACATCGCGGACCTGTTCTCGGCCACCTATGAGGTGCATTTCAACAGCGCCCGCACCGGCGTGCGCCTTATGGGGCCGACGCCCCACTGGGCGCGCACCGACGGCGGGGAAGCGGGGCTCCACCCCTCCAACCTGCACGACAACGCCTATGCCATCGGCGCCATCGACTTCACCGGCGACATGCCCATCATCCTCGGCCCGGACGGCCCCTCCCTCGGCGGCTTCGTCTGCCCGGCGGTGATCGCCCGCGACGAGCAATGGAAGATGGGCCAGTTGAAGCCCGGCGACCGCGTGCGCTTCCTCCCCCTGCCCCGGCTGGAGGACCCCATCGCCGGCCCGGCCATCGTCGGCGCGCCGGAGGAGACCTCTTCCCCCATCCTCGCCATCCACGAGGACGGGCCGGTGCGCGTGGTCTATCGCCGGCAGGGCGACGACAATCTGCTGGTCGAGTTCGGCGACATGCACCTCGACGTCGCCCTGCGCCTGCGCGCGCATCTGATGGCCGAGGCGGTGCAGCAGGCGAAGCTGCCGGGTCTCATCGACCTCACCCCCGGCATCCGCTCGCTCCAGATCCATTACGACGGCGCGAGCCTGCCCCGCACCAAGCTGCTCGATGCCCTCGCGGAGATCGAGAAGGGCCTGCCGGCGGCTGAGGACGTGGTGGTGCCGAGCCGCATCGTCCACCTGCCGCTGTCCTGGAACGACCCGCAGGCGGAACTCGCCATGCGCAAGTATCAGGAGCTGGTGCGGCCCAATGCGCCGTGGTGCCCGGACAACATCGAGTTCATCCGCCGCATCAACGGGCTCGAAAACGAGCAGGCGGTCAAGGACATCATCTTCGGTGCCAGCTATCAGGTGCTGGGGCTGGGCGATGTCTATCTCGGCGCGCCGGTGGCCACCCCCATCGATCCGCGCCACCGCCTCGTCACCACCAAATACAACCCGGCCCGCACCTGGACGCCGGAAAACGCCGTAGGCATCGGCGGTGCCTACATGTGCATCTATGGCATGGAGGGGCCGGGCGGCTACCAGCTCTTCGGCCGCACCATCCAGATGTGGAACACCTGGCGGCGCACGTCGGCGTTCCCCGAGAATCCCTGGCTGCTGCGCTTCTTCGACGAGATCCGCTTCTTCTACGTCTCCCATCAGGAGCTGATGGAGGCGCGTGCCGCCTTCCCGCACGGCGCCTATCCCGTGCGTATTGAGGACAGCCGCTTCTCCTATGCGGACTATGCCGCGAACCTTGCCGCCAATTCCGGCGCCATCGCCGCCGGCAAGGCCCGCCAGCAGGCCGCCTTCGAGGCGGAGCGCGCGCGCTGGAAGGCGGAGGGGCTGGACTCGTTCGTCGTCGAGGACGGCGCCGGAATGCTGGGCGAAAGCGAGATGCCCGACGGCTGCTTCGGGGTTTCCGCCAACGTGCCGGGCAATGTCTGGAAGGTGCTGGTGGAGGAGGAGGCGGTGGTCGCTGCGGGCGACACCATCGCCATCATCGAGAGCATGAAGATGGAGATTTCCATCACCGCCCACGCCGCCGGCCGCGTCCGCGAGATCCGCGCCGCGCCGGGCCGCACCGTCCGCTCGGGCGATGTGGTTTGCGTGCTCGAAACCGTGTGAGGACCAAGATGACCAACGAGACCCCGCTCAGCGGCGCTCGCGCCTCTCTCCCGCCGGATGTGGTGCCCATCGCCGTGGTGGGCGCGCATCTTTCGGGCATGCCCCTCAACGGCGAATTGACCGGCGCCGGCGGCGTGCTGGTGAAGAGCTGCCGCACCGCGCCGGACTATCGGCTCTTCGTCCTGCCCGACACCACGCCCCGCAAGCCCGGCGTGGTGCGCGCCCCCGGCTTCACCGGGCCGGGGCTGGAGGTGGAGGTGTGGGCACTCGCGCCCGCCGCCTTCGGCCGCTTCGTCGCCGCCATCCCCGCCCCGCTGGGGGTGGGCAAGCTGCGGCTGGAGGACGGCTCCGAGGTGCCCGGCTTCCTGTGCGAGGCCCATGCGGTGGAAGAGGCCGAGGAGATCACCGCGCTGGGCGGCTGGCGCGCGTATGTGAGCGGAGGGAAGGGTCTGTCCCAGGCATAGGACCGACAGGGCGGCCCTCACCGCCCTCGCGCCCCCGGACGCATGCAGCGAAAGCGGAATGCGGGCCGGGGCCCAGCGCAAGGGTCCGCCGAAGGCGCTTCCTGCCCCCCACCGCTCTCAGGCTTTGCCCCGCTACGCGGGAGTCCTGCGCTGGACCCCGGATCGGCGCTCCACCTTCGGTGTCGCTTGTCCGGGGAGCTTAAGGCCCGTTCCCCGAAGGTGAGAAAATCCGTGCTGCGGCGCACGCACCGCCCCCGCCGACGCCCAATCATTACTTCGTGATCCATTAAGACAGCTGAACAAGTGCTGAATCCCCGGCGTCTCCCCACACCGGCGATGCACTGCGGCCACGCCCGAGCCGCCTTTCTTTTCAACATCATGCCCCGAAAACCTGCCCGCCTCGCAAATTGCGAAAGCGTGGCCGCATGTTTACGCTTCGGGAACGTCTTGTTCAGCCCCCATTAAGACAAGTAAAAATCCTTTTATTTCCGTGCTTTAGCAAAGTCTTCATTGGCACCTGCCATCTTCATCGAAGTTGGTTTGAGTAGCAGGTGCGTAGATATGACCGATGCCTATCGGCCGAGGGTCAAATATGTGATCGGGCCGGACGGGGGACCCCTGACCATCGCCGACCTGCCGCCGCCGGATACGCGGCGCTGGGTCATCCGCCGCAAGGCGGAGGTGGTGGCCGCCGTGCGCGGCGGGCTTCTCTCTCTCGAGGAAGCCTGCAAGCGCTACACCCTCACCGTGGACGAATTCCTCTCGTGGCAGGCCTCCATCGACCGCCACGGCCTGCCCGGCCTGCGCACCACGCGCATCCAGCACTACCGGCAGTAGTTGCCCGCTTTGACCAGAGGCCCGTGAGCGCGGCTCCCGGGCCTTTGTTGCGCGCTCCCGCGACGGGGACGCCCTGCCTCAGCCGTGCATCAGCGCGGTGACGTGGGCGGCTGCGGAGGTGGCGAGGCCTTCCAGGTCGTAGCCGCCTTCCAGCAGCGAGACCACGCGGCCCTCGCACTTCTTGTCGGCGATCTCCATCAGCCGGCGCGTGATCCAGCCGAAATCGGTGTCCACGAGGCGCAGAGAGGCGAGCGGATCGCGCACGTGCGCGTCGAAGCCGGCCGAGATCAGGATCAGGTCCGGCGCGAACGAGGTGATGCGCGGCAGGATGCGCGTCTCCATGGCCTCCTTGAACACCGCGCCGTCGTCGCCCGAGCGCAGCGGGGCGTTGACGATGGTGTTCACCGCGCCCGTCTCGCCCTGCGCCCCGGTGCCGGGATAGAGCGGCATCTCGTGGGTGGAGCAATAGAGCACGCTGTCGTCGGCCCAGAAGATCTCCTGCGTGCCATTGCCGTGGTGGACGTCGAAATCCACGATGGCGACGCGCTGGAGGCCGTATTTCGCCTGCGCGTGCCGCGCCGCGATGGCCACCTGGTTCATCAGGCAGAAGCCCATGGGCTTGCGCGTCTCGCAATGGTGGCCCGGCGGGCGCATGGCGACGAAGGCGTTGGTGACCTTGCCTTCCATCACCTCATCCACCGCGAAGCAGGCGCCGCCCACCGCGCGCAGGGCCGCTTCCCAGCTGCCGGGCGAGAGGATGGTGTCGGAATCGATGCGCACCAGCCCGTCCTGCGGCACGGCCTCGCCCATGGCGTCCACGAAGTCGGCCGGATGCACGCGGATGATGTCCTCCCGCTCGCCGCGCGGCGCGAGATCGCGCACGAGATGGGCGAACTTTTCCTGCTCGAAGATGCGATCCAGCACGCGGAGCCGATCAGCGCGCTCGGGGTGACCGGCAGGCGTTGCGTGGCTGAGACCAGCGGGATGGGTGACGAGCAGCGTGGACATGGATGGGAACGCCCTCCCTTGGCGCAATCTTTACGTTCTTTATTTTGCCATACCATATTCCAGCAGCACCGGGAGGATGTTGCGCCGGATCAAGACTATTGCCGCCGCACGCCCCAATGGCCTCATCCCTTTGGGTGCGGCGTGGGCCGAATACGGCCCACCAAGCCTGCGCGGCGCCTGAGCGAAAGCAGCGAAAAACTCAATTCCCATCGAGGCGCCGCGAGAACACGATGCGCGGCTCCTCCACATAGCCCTCGGCGGCATAGAAGCCGCGCACCTTCTCGTTGTCCGGGCGCACGAGGAGCATGAGCTTGGGGACGGCGCGGGCGCGCAGCCAATCCTCCACCGCGCGCAGCAGCGCCCGGCCGAGGCCCCGGCCCTGCAGGTCCGGCTCCACCGCGAGGTAATAGACCCAGCCCCGGTGTCCGTCGTGGCCCACCATGGCGGAGCCGAGAATGCGACCGCCGTCCCGCGCCACCAGGATGGTGGAATGCGGCCCGCGCCGGGCGAGCGCGATGTCGGCATGGGGATCGTTCCACGGCCGGGTCAGGCCCGCCCGCTCCCAAAGCGCGGCCAGCGCCTCGGTGTCGGCGTCGGAGGCATGGCCGATGGCGATGGTGAGGCCGTCGACATCGAGCGTCTGGGTGGTCATTGCGGCAACTCGCTCTGGGAGGGTCGGGGGCGGCGGCGCGGGCGAGGCGGTCGGCGATGGCTTCGCCGAGACCTTCCCGCGGCAGGGGAACGACGGCGATGGCGGGAACGCCCGCCGCATCGAGGCTGCGCAGGGCGCCATAGAGCCGGGCGGCGGCCTCGGTGAGGCTGCCCGAGGGGCTGAGGTCGAGGACAACAGCCGCGCGCGCGATGCCCGGCGGACGGGCGCCGGCGAAGGTCAGGAGCGCTTCGCCGGCCATCACCTCGCCGGCATCAAGCCGCAGGGTGGCGCGCGGCGCGTAATGGGAGGCGAGGCGGCCGGGGGCGGAGGGCGCGGCGTCGCTGTGCGAGACGGGGAGCAGCAAGGGCCGGCCCAGTGCCGCCTCGATCTCCTCCCGCGCGAGCCCGCCGGGGCGGAGCAGCACGGGATCGGCGCCGGTGCAGTCCACGATGGTCGATTCGACGCCCACCGGTGTCGGCCCGCCATCCAGCACCGCATGGATACGGCCGGAGAGGTCGTCCATCACATGGCCGGCCTCGGTGGGGGAGACATGGCCGGAGCGGTTGGCGCTGGGGGCCACCACCGCACCGCCGAAGGCCGCGAGCAGCGCCCGCGCATGGGGATGGGACGGCACACGGAGCGCCACCGTGTCGAGCCCGGCGCGGGCGAGGTCGCACACGCCGGCCCCGCCGGCGAACGGCACCACCAGAGTCAGCGGTCCGGGCCAGAAGCGCGCGGCCAGAAGCGCCGCATCCGCGTTGAAGGCGCCGAGGCGGCGGGCGGCTTCGGCATCGGCGGTGTGGGCGATGAGCGGGTTGAAGGCCGGGCGACCCTTGGCGGCATAGAGGGCGGCCACCGCATCCGGGTTCGCGGCATCGGCGCCGAGGCCGTAGACCGTCTCGGTCGGGAAGGCCACCAGCCCGCCCGCCGCCAAAAGCCGCGCGGCCGCCTCCACGTCGCCCGGCATATGGGCGTCGAGGAGCCGGGTGGAGCCTTCGGGAGCGGTCACGGCCATGGCTTGAAACCCGCGCCCCCCGACCAATGGGTCAGGGCACGCCTCTTGACGTAAGAGGCCGGCGCCGCGATGTGGGAGACCGGCAATCGCCGTGCTTAGAGCGCGCCCGCCGGGAGCGGTCAAGCCGGCGCCCCAAAACCTCAAGGGAGGGTTCCGTGAGCTATCGCGCGCCGGTGGAAGAGATCTCCTATTTCCTCAAGACCTCCACCTCGCTCCCCGAGCTGATGGCCCAGGGGGTCGTCGACCTCTCCTTCGACGTGGTGGACGCCGTGCTGGACGAGGCCGGCAAGTTCGCCGGCTCCGTCGTCGCCCCCTTCGACCGCGTGGCGGACAAGCAGGGTTGCACCATCAAGGACGGCGCCGTGACGACGCCGGAAGGCATGCGCGCCGCCTATGAGGCCTGGACCGAGGCCGGCTGGTGCGGCGTCGCGGCCGAGGAGGAGTTCGGCGGCCAGAACCTGCCCACCTCCGTCACCTCCGCGCTCACCGAATTCTGGAATGCCGCCTCCCCCGCCTTCGGCATCTGCGGGGTACTCACCCTCGGCGCCATCGAGGCGCTCACCGCCCACGGCGCGCCGGCGCTTCAGCACATCTTCCTGCCGAAGATGGTGGCCGGCACCTGGACCGGCACCATGAACCTCACCGAGCCGCAGGCGGGCTCGGACCTCGCCGCCCTGCGCAGCAAGGCGGTGAAGCAGGCGGACGGCACCTACCGCATCTTCGGCACCAAGATCTTCATCACCTACGGCGAGCACGACATCGCCGAGAACATCGTCCACCTCGTGCTCGCCCGCCTGCCGGACGCGCCCGCCGGCACGCGCGGCATCTCCCTGTTCGTGGTGCCGAAGTTCCTGGTGAACGAAGACGGCAGCCTCGGCGCGCACAACGACGTGGTCTGCGCCGGCATCGAGCACAAGCTGGGCCTGCACGGCTCGCCCACCTGCACCATGACCTTCGGCGAGAAGGGCGAGGGCGCCATCGGCTACCTCGTGGGCGAGGAGAACCGCGGCCTCGCTTGCATGTTCACCATGATGAACAACGCCCGCCTCGCGGTGGGCGTGCAGGGCGTGGCGGTGGCCGAGCGCGCCACCCAGCGCGCCTTCGCCTATGCCAAGGATCGCAAGCAGGGCAAGGCCCCGGGCGTGGAGGGCTCCGCCCCCATCATCGCCCATCCGGATGTGAAGCGCATGCTGCTCACCATGCGCGCCGAGACCGACGCCGCCCGCGCGCTGTGCCTGAAGACCGCCGACGCGCTGGACCGCTCGCGCCTCCTGCCAGACCCCATCGCCCGCGCCGCCGCGCTGGCCGAGGCGAGCCTGCTGACCCCGGTGGCCAAGGCCTTCTCCACCGATGCCGGCATCGAGGTGTCGTCGCTGGGCATCCAGGTGCATGGCGGCATGGGCTATGTGGAGGAGACGGGCGCCGCCCAGCACCTGCGCGATGCCCGCATCTTCGCCATCTACGAGGGCACCAACGGCATCCAGGCCATCGATCTCGTCACCCGCAAGCTGACCCAGGAAGGCGGCGACGTGGTGAACGCGCTCATCGCCGACTATCGCGAGACGGCGGAGGAGGTCTCCGCCCTCAACGCGCCTGACTTCGGCCATGCCGGCCCCCGCCTCGCCGAGGCGGTGGATGCGCTCGGCCGGGCGACGCGGGTGATGCTGGATCGCGTCGCCGACGAGCCGGCGAAGGCGCTGGCCGCCGCGACCCCCTATCTCAGGCTCTATGCCCGCGCGGCCGGCGGCGCCTTCCTCGCCCGCACCGCCCTCGCCGCCTATGCCGAGCGCGCCGGCGGCGCCACCGATCCCCGCCTCGCCGCCCGCATCGCGGTGGCGCGCTTCTTCGCGGAGAACCTGGCGGTGGAGACGAAGGGGCTGGAAGAGGCCGTCACCGGCGGCGCCGGCGGCGTGCTGGACGCGGAAGCGGTTCTGGCGATCGGCTGAGCCCGGTCTCTACTCCGGCGGGCGGCGGTCGGCGCGCAGGCCGGAGCGCGGCAGCATCTGGCGGCGCGGGGTCTCGTGGGCGGCGTCCTCGGCATTGCGGGGGGCAATGCCCACCGCACGCCAGGTGCCGCGTCCCGCGTCCTTCGCCGCATAGAGGGCCGTGTCGGCCTCGGCGATGAGGGCGGCGGCATCGAGCGTGCGGTCGTCCGCCACCGCCATGCCGAGGGAGAAGGACGCGGGCAGCACCAGCCCTTCCACCTCCACCGGGCGCGAGAGGTGCTTGTGGAGGCGGTCCGCCATGGCGGCGAACTCTTCCCGGCTCTTGCCCGCGGCGATGATGGCAAACTCGTCGCCGCCATAGCGGGCCACGAGGTCGCCGGCGCGAATGGCCGATTGCAGCCGCCGCGCCGCGGTGGTCAGCAGCAGGTCGCCGGCCATGTGGCCGTGCTGGTCGTTGACCGACTTGAAATAATCGATGTCGATGAGCACCACGGCGAACAGCGCGCCGTCGCGCACGAGGCGGCGGCGCGCCTGCTCCAGCGCCCGGTCGAAGCCGGCGCGGTTGGAGAGGCCGGTGAGCGGATCGTGGGAGGCGGCGTGCTCCAGCGCGGCTTCCAGGTGCTTGCGCTGGGAGATGTCGGTGACGGTCCCCACCGCCCGCGTCGGCCGTCCCGCCGGATCACGCTCGACGATCTTGCCGCGCACCAGCACCCACAGCCAGCTGCCGTTGCGGTGCCGCGCCCGCATCTCCGCCTGGAACAGGAGGTGTCGGCCCTCGGCATGGTCCTTCAGCGACTTGGCGACGGCGGGCAGGTCCTCCGGATGGACCATCTGGCTGTAGTCCGATAGCCGCGTCGTCACGTGGTCGGGCTCGAGGCCGAGCATCCGGTGGGCGCGGGCGCTGAAGAATGCGGCGTCGGACGGCAGGTGCCAGTCCCAGATGCCGTCATTGGCGCCTTCCAGCGCATAGGCGAGGCGGCGGCGATCCTCCTGCACCTCGCGCTGCTGACGGCTGCGCTGGGCCATGATGGCGGCAATCAGCAGCGCCGGCAGCATCACCAGCACGAGCCGCGCCTGCAGGCGCAGCATGGTGACAACGAGATCGGCCGAGGCCTGCGGCGGCGAGACCGGCTGCGGCCACACCTGGGCCATGCCCAGCCCGAGCACCGCGAGGGCATAGGCGCTGGAGGCCACCGCGGTAGCGAACAGGCCGAGGCGGAAGGCGAACCACAGGAGGATGGCGCCGCCGAGGTCGCGCAGCAGCGACTCGCCATAATAGGCGCTCGCGGCCAGCGTCGCCGCCAGCGTGAGGCTGGCGAAGGCCAGTTCCTCCTCGCGGGAGAATTTCGGGCGGTTGCCCTCGGAGCCCCGCAGCCCCTCGTCCTCCGCGCGGCCGTGCCACAGCAGGAAGGGCGGCAGCAGCAGCAGCACGCTCGCCATCTCGGGAATCCACCAGCGCAGCAGCAGCGGTCCGAACTTGCCGTTGGTCTCGAGGAATTCGACGAAGGCGGTGATGATGGCGCCCGGCAGCGTGCCGGCCACGGCGACCACGCCGAGGCTCACCACCATGGGCACGCTGCGCAGCGCGCCGCGCTCCATGCCCGCGCGCACGCAGCCCCAGCCCACCAGGGCGAAGGTCAGCGCGTTGGCGCAGCCGGTGGCCAGCGCCGAGCCGATGTCCTGCCCCTGCATCGACAGGTGGACGACCATGGAGACGAGGGCGACCACCGTCGCGAGCCGCCCCACCGCATCCCGGAACATGAGGAAATAGACACCCACCGCCAGCGCATTGGTGGGCCAGACCGCCGGATAGACGCCGAGCCGGCGCCCCAGCTCGGTGAAGGCGATGACGAGACCGCCATAGAACAGGGCGAACAGGACGAGGTCGGTGAGAAGATCGACGACGGAGCCGCGCGGCTCAGGCGGACCGTTGGGCGCCGCCGCATGCAGGGGGGCAGCCGTTTCCTGCGGCGGTGACGGCAGGCCGTCCGCTCCGGTGGGGCTGTCCTTGGCCTCGGGGACCGGCGGCTTCATCGTCGGCGGCCCCACAGGCTGCATGATGTACGGGCGCATCTCACCCTGATGAGGGCTGCCGGCCTTTCGAGCCGGCGCTGGATCACGGCGGAGGATCCCTCCTCTCCCCGTCGCGTGCACGACTTACGCGTCGGCCACCCTGCGTTTCAAGTGACATCGTGGCCTATGGGTTTCGCACGAATCGCAAAATGCAACAAACCGCGGTATCATACGGTAGGTTCAACGGCCCGAGAAGCCGTCGAAGATGAAATCCGGCGCGCTGGTGTTGTGACGCGAGGGCACGAGGCGGCCGGCCCACAGCATGGAAACGTTCTGCGCATCGGCGAAGGAGAGCACCGGCGCCTCGCCCATGAGGCCGCCGGCTCCGCCCTTGCCGGTGCCGAGGCTGCGCCACGCGACGCGGGCGACATCCGCATTCCCTTCCGTCACGTACATGGAGCGCAGGGCGGCGAAGGTGCCGGGCGGGGTGCCGTCGAGCTGGACCTCGAGGCGCAGCTCATCCGAGCCCACCTTGACCACCTGCATCCGCGCCTTGCCGCCGGCCGCGTAATGGAGCGTGAAGGTGCGGGTCTGCGGGGTAAAGCCGACCTCCTTCAGCCGCACGATGGGCCGTTCCGCCTGCTCCACCGGCCCGACGAGGAAGGAGGAGCCATAGGCGGTATCGCGCATGTGGGCCGGCGACATGGGGCGGGCGCGCATGTAGCCGTCCGGCGGGTAGATCACCAGCACCTCCTCGGCCTTGCCGTCCACGCGCATCCAGAGCTGCACCATGTGCAGGCCCTGCGTCACGTCTCCGCCGATGCGGACGGGCACCGTCGCGGCGCGCCAGAAGGAGGGAAAGATGAAGCCGGTTAGCCACATGTCCGGCGTCTCGAAGATGGTGATTCGCTTCGGCGCGGCGGGGGAGGCGGCGGCGGGATTGGCACCGGGCTTGGCGGCGGGGTTAGCGGCGGAGGGCGGCAGCGGCGCCTTCGCATCGGCCGGCACCACCGGGTCGCCGGACATGTCGCAGGTTTCCCAGTCCGGCGCGGTGTTGTCGGCCAGGAGCATGCCCACATAGGCGGGATGCCGGACGCTGATGTTGAACTTCTGCACGTCGTCCGACACCAGCTTCAGCGTCACGTTGTCGGTCTCGGCGCAGGTGGCGTTCACGCTCTCGTTGCGCACCGTGACGCCGAGGGGTTCCGCGCCTGCCGATACGACCGCCAGAACGGTGGCGGCGAAGCCGGCAAGAAGCGCGGCGGCCAGCTTGGCGCGGGCGGGCATGGAGGTGCCGCGCGAAACGCTGGGATCGAAGGCAGGCATCACGTTCTCCGCAACTCGGTCGGCCGGGGCTGCGCGGACCTTAGCAGTGCGATCCACCGGCGGGAAAGCGCGACCTCTCCCCGCGGCAGCATTCTGGCCGGCGGCGCAGGCGCGAGATGACGTAAGGGAAATTCTATTGCGCCCACCCCTCGCAAATCCCGCCGCCCCTCCCATATGTCCGTCGGCACACGCAGCGGTGCGCAAGTCACCGCGCGGGAGGATCGAGGACAGATGTCTAGATTTCGCAAGGGTTCGTGGATGGGTTCGCGCAAGGCTTCCGGGATGGTGGCGGTGGCCGTGGCGCTGGGGCTGAGCCTCGTCGTCGCCGATCAGGCAGACGCCCGGCAGGGGGGCTCCTTCGGCAGCCGCGGCACCCGGACCTACACGACGCCGGCCCCGACCCAGACCGCGCCGAGCACCGCGGCGCCCATCCAGCGCTCCACCACGCCCCAGCCCGGCCCGCAGGCCACCAATCCCGGTGCCCGGCCGCAGACGGCGGCGCGCCCCTCCATGTTCGGCAACGGCTTCGGCGGCGCGCTCATGCGCGGCCTGCTCATCGGCGGCCTCGTGGGCATGCTGTTCGGCGGCGGCCTCGGTGGCATGGCCGGCATTCTGGGCCTGCTGCTGCAGGTGGCCCTCATCGGCGGCGCCATCTATCTCGTGATGCGCTTCCTGCGCAGCCGGAACCCCACCCCCGCCGCCGCCGGCTACGGCCGTTCCATGGCGGGCGGACCGATGCCCGGCGGGCCCAACAACGGCCCCATGAACAACGGCTCCATGAACAGCGGCCCGATTCCGGGCTACGGCGTGGGTGGCGGAATGGGCGGAGGAATGGCCGGTGGCCCGGTTCCGCCCCAGCCGTCCGCGCCCCCGGCCCGTGGCGGCAAGACCGACGAGATCGGTGTTCTGCCGGCGGACCTCGACACGTTCGAGCGCCTGCTCGCCACCATCCAGACCGCCTTCTCCCGCGAGGACCAGGGCGAGCTGAAGGCCAACACCACGCCGGAGATGTTCGGCTTCTTGGGCGACGAGTTGCGCGCCAATGCGGAGAAGGGCCTGCGCAACCAGGTCTCCGACGTGAAGCTGCTGCAGGGCGACGTGGCCGAGGCCTGGCGCGAGGGCATGCGCGACTACGCCACCGTGGCCATGCGCTACGCCATCAAGGACCAGATGGTGGACCGCACCAGCGGCCGCGTCGTCTCCGGCAACCCCGGCGTCGGCGAGACCACGGAGATCTGGACCTTCGTGCGCGAGCGCGGTCCTTTCGGCGCCGGCCCGTGGCTGCTCAGCGCCATTCAGGAGACCTGAGCCGAGCCGCTTCACCGGAGCCGCTTCCGCCCTCCCCGCGAATTCAGAATTTACATCCGCCCGGGTCCACCCCCGGGCGGAACGCGCTATAAGGCGCCCATGCCGAACGTCATCACCGTCTCAGGCCTCAGTAAGACCTACGCCACGGGTCACACGGCCCTGAACAATGTCTCGCTGGACATCCGGCGCGGCGAGATCTTCGCCCTTCTCGGCCCCAACGGCGCGGGCAAGACCACCCTCATCTCCATCGTCTGCGGCCTCGTGAAGCCCACCGCCGGCACGGTCACGGTGTCCGGCTTCGACATCGTCTCCCAGTATCGCGAGACCCGCTCGCGCATCGGCCTCGTGCCGCAGGAGCTGACCGCCGAAGCCTTCGAGAGCGTGTTCGCGACGGTGAGCTTCTCGCGCGGCCTGTTCGGCAAGAAGCCCGACCCCGCCTATGTGGAGAAGGTCATCCGCAGCCTCTCCCTCTGGGAGAAGCGGGACTCCCGCATCATGACCCTCTCGGGCGGCATGAAGCGGCGCGTGCTCATCGCCAAGGCGCTGGCCCATGAACCGGAGGTGCTGTTCCTCGATGAACCCTCCGCCGGCGTGGATGTGGAACTGCGCCGCGACATGTGGCGCCTCGTGCGCGAGCTGCGCGATTCCGGCGTCACCATCATCCTCACCACCCATTATCTGGAAGAGGCCGAGGAGATGGCCGACCGGGTAGGCGTCATCAATCGCGGCGAGCTGATCCTCGTGGAGGAGAAGGCCGCGCTGATGAAGACGCTGGGCAAGAAGAAGCTCTCCGTGGAGCTCAACGCGCCGCTGGCCACCGTCCCGGCGCGCCTCGCCCCGTTCAACCTGACGCTCTCCGACGGCGGCGGCTGCCTGACCTACACCTATGCCACGACCCCCGACGGCGCCGAGGGCCGCGACCACGGCATCGCCGACGTGCTGGAGGCGCTGGCCGCCGAGGGCATCGCCTTCCGCGATCTCCACACCCAGCAAAGCTCGCTCGAGGACATCTTCGTCAGCCTGGTGAGGCGCTCGTGAATCTTCAAGCCATCCGCGCCATCTACACCTACGAGATGAACCGCACGCGCCGCACCATCGGCCAGAGCATCGTCTCGCCCGTGCTGTCCACCTCGCTCTATTTCGTGGTGTTCGGCTCGGCCATCGGCTCGCGCATGTCGGAGGTGGGGGGCGTGCCCTACGGCGCCTTCATCGTGCCCGGCCTGATGATGCTGACGCTGCTGACCCAATCCATCAGCAACGCGGCCTTCGCCATCTACTTCCCGCGCTTCACCGGCACCATCTACGAGCTGCTCTCCGCCCCGGTCTCGCCGTTCGAGATCGTGGCCGGCTATGTGGGCGCGGCGGCGACGAAATCCGTGCTGCTCGGGCTCATCATCCTCGCCACGGCCGCGCTGTTCGTGCCCATGGAGGTGCGGCACCCGTTCTGGATGCTCACCTTCCTGGTGCTCACCGCCGTCACCTTCTCGCTGTTCGGCTTCATCATCGGCATCTGGGCGGACGGGTTCGAGCGCTTGCAGCTCATCCCCATGCTGGTCATCACGCCCCTCACCTTCCTCGGCGGCACCTTCTATTCGCTGGAAATGCTGCCGCCGGTGTGGCGCACCATCACCTTGTTCAACCCGGTGGTCTATCTGGTCGCCGGCTTCCGCTGGAGCTTCTTCGGCACGTCCGACGTGCGGGTGGAGGTGAGCGCGGCCATGACCCTCGCCTTCCTCATCGCCTGCCTCCTCATCGTGCGCTGGATGTTCCGCACCGGCTACCGGCTGAAGAGCTGATCCCCAAGAGGCCCCCATGTCCGAAGACTTTGCCCGCCCCACCTACAAGGCGTTCACCGAGCGCGCGCCGGATATCTATGCCGGCCTCGCCGCGCTAACCAAGGGCGTGGACGCCACCGGCCTCGACAAGGGGCTGACCGAGCTGGTGAAAGTGCGCGCCTCGCAGCTCAACGGCTGCGCCTTCTGCCTGAAGTTCCATCTCGGGGTCGCCCGCAAGGCCGGCGTCGCGCAGGAGAAGCTGGACCTGCTCGCAGCGTGGGAGGAGGCCTCCGCCTTCTCCGCCCGTGAAAAGGCGGCGCTGGCCTGGACCGAGGAGCTGACGCTGCTCGGCACCGGAGCCGCCTCGCAGGACGCCTGGGAGGCGGTGCTGGAGGAATTCTCGGCGGACGAGGCCATGTTCCTCACCGTTGCGATCGCCACCATCAACGCCTGGAACCGGATCGGCATCGCCTTCAATTTCGAGGCGTGAGGGGAAGAATCTGCCAGGGCTGACAGAGCGCCGGTCGATACCCTCACTTCCGTCATGGCCGGGCTTGTCCCGGCCATCCACGTCGGGCCGCAGGGGACCAAGTCAGCGATTCACTCCCGGCCGGACCACGTGGATGCCCGGCACGAGGCCGGGCATGACGCTTGTTGGGGCCGTGAGCGCTGTTCAGAAGCTCTCCCCTCACATCCCGCCCATGCAGACGTACTTGATGTTCAGGTAATCGTCGCAGCCGTACTTGGAGCCCTCGCGGCCGACGCCGCTCTCCTTCACGCCGCCGAAGGGCGCCACCTCGGTGGTGATGACGCCGGCATTCACGCCCACCTGCCCGTACTGCAACTGCTCGGAGACGCGGAAGGCGCGGCCGAGGTCCTTGGTGAAGAAGTAGCAGGCGAGGCCGTATTCGGTGTCGTTGGCGTAGGAGACGGCCTGTTCCTCCGTCTCGAACTTGAACAGCGGCGCCAGCGGGCCGAAGATCTCGTCGCGGGCGAAGGCCATGTCCTGCGTGGCATTGGCGAGCACGGTGGGCTCGAAGAAGGTGCCGCCCAGCGCCGGCTGCTTGCCGCCGGTGAGCACGGTGGCGCCCTTGTCGAGCGCGTCCTTCAGCAGCCGCTCCACCTTGGCCAGCGCCCGCGTGTCGATCAGCGGGCCGGCGACCACGCCCGCGTCCACGCCATTACCCACCTTCAGCTGCTTCGAGGCCTCGGCGAACTTCGCGGCGAAGGCGTCATAGATGCCCGCCTGCACATAGAAGCGGTTGGCGCAGACGCAGGTCTGGCCCACGTTGCGATACTTGGAGGCGATGGCCTGCTCCACCGCGAGGTCGAGGTCGGCGTCGTCGAACACGAGGAAGGGCGCGTTGCCGCCCAGCTCCAGCGACACCTTCTTCATGGTCTCGGCGGACTGCTTCATCAGCAGCTTGCCCACGGGGGTCGAGCCGGTGAACGTCACCTTCTTGACCGCCGGGTTGGAGGTCATCTCGCCGCCGATGGCCGGGGCATCGCCCACCACGATGTTGACCACGCCGGCCGGAATGCCGGCCATCTCCGCCAGTACGCCCCAGGCGAGGCCCGAATAGGGGGTCAGTTCGGAGGGCTTGCACACCACGGTGCAGCCGGCCGCCAGCGCCGCGCCGATCTTGCGCGAGAGCATGGAGGAGGGGAAATTCCACGGCGTCACCGCCGCGCACACGCCCACCGGCTCCTTGGTGACGAGGATGCGGCGGTTGGGCCACGGCGAGGGGATCACGTCGCCATAGAGGCGGCGGGCCTCCTCGGCGAACCAGCGCACATAGGCGGCGGAGCCACCGACCTCGCCCTTGGCCTCGGCCAGCGGCTTGCCCTGCTCGGTGGTGAGGATGAGCGCCAGCTCGTCGGCATTCTGGGTGATGAGGTCGGCGAGCTTGTGCAGCTTGGCCGCGCGCTCGGCGGCGGTGGTGGCGCGCCAGGTCTTGAAGGCCTCGGCGGCGGCCTCGATGGCGCGGCGCGTCTCGGCGGCGCCGGCCTTCGGAATGGTGCCGATGATCGCGCCCGTGGCCGGATTGTTGACCTCGATGGTCTCGCCGCCATCGGCATCCACCCACGCCCCGCCGATCAGCATCTTGTCGCGCAACAGGGTGAAATGGTGGGGCTCGGAGGTGAAGGCGGGCTGGGTGGCGGCCATGGACATGCTCCTTGGGTCTTGCTGCCTCCGGCCGTGGCATGCCGGAGGGCGCGCGCTCGTACCGGGCGCGGCGGCGCCCGTGGGATATACGATCAGCCGGGACCGGACCAGAGGGTCGGTATCAGCGCACGCAGATGTTCAGCGCACGCAGGTGATGGAGTGGAAGGGCACGATCTGCTCCTTCTGCCCGATCCCCACAGCCACCTGGCAGCGCAGATAATCCTTGCCGACGCTCAAAGGGGCAAAGCCGGTGATGGTGTTGCCGCCGACCACCTGGATGATGATGGCCTGACCTTCCTTGTGGCCGACGATGTCGAGCACGGCCTGGCGGAAATCGTCTTCCTTGTTCTGGCACTGCATCGCGTCCCTCCCGTGGGGAACCGGGCGTGCATGCGGCCCGGCGGACCGGCGCGCCTCTGGGAACTATAACGCCGCTTCGGCCGATCCGGTCATGCTCTAAACGCATGCGACATGCGGCGGCCATCTCCCGTTGATCCGCGTCAAGGGCGCCGTTGGGGAAGGGGCTAGAAGTTGAGCGTCTGCCCGCGGGAGCTTTGTCATGCTCAAGATCGCGATTCTCGTTTGGCTCGTGCTTGCCACCACTTTTGCGGGTGCTGCGGTGCTGGCCGTCCTGTCCATCCCTTCGCTGGCCGGGCAGGACATGCGCCTCATCCCCATCGCGGCCGGTGTCGGCGCGGTCGTGGCCATTCCGTTCGCGCTCATCATCGCCAAGCGCATCCTGGCGCTGACGGCGACAAAGGCCTGAGCGGCGCCGGGCGGCGATTCACACCGCGGAGGCGGCGGTTGACCGCCTCCTCCGGCCGCGGCCATTCTTTGCGTTTCCGTGAGGGGCGCAAAGGAAACGGCCGTGGGTTTTGATGTCATGTTGGGTTCGATGACGCTTGAGACCTGGGCGGCGTTCGCCGGGGCCTCGGCCGTCCTCCTCGTCATTCCCGGCCCCACCGTGCTGCTGGTGGTGTCCTATGCCCTCGGGCAGGGATGGCGGACGGCGCTGCCCATGGCGGTGGGTGTCGCGCTCGGCGATTTCACGGCCATGACCCTGTCCATGCTCGGCGTGGGCGCGCTGCTGTCCGCCTCGGCGAGCGTGTTCCTCGCGGTGAAATGGGCGGGTGCGGCCTATCTCGTCTATCTCGGCATCAAGCTCTGGCGCGCGGGCGGGACGCTCGATGCGGCGCCGCGCACGGAACGCTCCGCGCCGCTGAAGATGATGGCCCACGCTTGGCTGGTGACGGCGCTGAACCCCAAGAGCATCACCTTCTTCGTGGCTTTCCTGCCCCAGTTCCTCGACCCGCACGCGGCTTTCCTGCCGCAGTTGCTGGTGTTCCAGGCGACGTTCCTCACCCTCGCCTTCCTCAATGCGCTCGCCTATGCGCTCGCCGCCTCCCGCGCCCGCCGCGCGGTGCGCAGCCCGCGCGTGCTCGGCGCCATCAACAAGGCGGGCGGCTCCCTGCTCATCGGCGCGGGGATCGCCACCGTGGCGGTGCGCAGCGGCAATTCGTGAGGCTCACCCCCGCGCGATGGCGTGGAAGAAGCTGCCGGTGACGCTGCCTCGGCGGCTGCCAGCCAGCCCGAGGGGGCGGCCTTCGGCGTCCGAGAGGTCGGCGAGGGGTTGGTCCTCTCCACGCGAGAGCACGGTTGCATAATGGAATTCGTGGCCGCGCACCCACGCTCCCTCCGGCCCCAGCGGCGAGGGGGCGATGAGGCGCGCCTGCCGGTAGCCCAGATTCATGCGGCGCTTGGCGAAGCTGGTTTCCAGTTCCAGCAGGCCGAGCATGGCATGGCGCACGCCCTCCGCATCCACGAGGCCGGCGCCCAGCGCCATATAGCCCCCGCACTCCCCATGCACCGGCTTTCCCGCCGCCGCAAAGGCATGGACGCCGGCGCGGAAGCACTCCGCCGCCGCCAGCCGTCCGGCATGCAGCTCGGGATAGCCGCCGGGCAGCCAGAGCGCGTCGCAGGAGGCATCTGGCGCCTCGTCCGCCAGCGGAGAGAAGGGCACGATTTCCGCCCCCTGCCCGCGCCAGCCGGCGAGCATGTGGGCATAGACGAAGCCGAAGGCCGCATCCTGCGCCAGCGCGATCCGCTGGCCCGGCGGCGGCAGCAGCGCCTTGCCGTCCCCCTGCCCCTCCCCCACCCCGGCCTGAAGCGGCGCGGCGGCGGCGATGATGCCGTCGAGGTCGAGATGGGCCTCGGCGAGATCGGCCAGCGCCGCGAGGCGGGCCGGCAGGTCGTCCGTCTCCCCCGCCTGCACGAGGCCGAGATGGCGCTCGGGCAGCACGATGTCCGCCGCGCGCGGCACCGTGCCGAGCACCGGCACGCCGAGCGGGGCGACCGCATCCCGGATCATCCGCTCGTGCCGCTCGCTGCCCAATTTGTTCAGCACCACCCCGGCGATGCGCACCGCCGGATCATGCCCGATGAAGCCGCGCAGCACCGCCGCCGCCGTCTGCGACTGGCCGGAGACATCCAGCACCAGCAGCACCGGCAGGCCGAGCCGGGCCGCCACATCCGCCCCCGCGCCGGTGCGGCCCTTTTCCACCGCCACCCCGTCGAACAGGCCCATGGCCCCCTCGCCGATGACGATCTGAGCCCCCTCCCCCGCCAGCCCAGCGAGATAGTCGAGCAGCGCCGGGGGCATGGCCCAGCTGTCGAGGTTCAGCCCCGGCCGGCCGGTGGCGGCGGCATGGAAGGCGGGGTCGATGTAATCCGGCCCGGACTTGATGGCCCGCACCGCCTTGCCCCGCCGACGCAGCGCCGCCAGCAAGGCGAGGGTCACGGTCGTCTTGCCCGAGCCCGAGCGCGGGGCGGCGATGAGCAGGCCGCGGGGCGCATCACTCATGACGCGCACCCTTCCTTGCCCGCTCCCGGCCGGCTATCACGGAGCCCATGAGCACAGGCGACACCGCCGACGACGCACCCGACAGGCCCCTGAAGCGCGGCTGGACCACCGGCACCTGCGCGGCCGGCGCGGCCAAGGCGGCGTTCGCGGCGCTGGTCACGGGCGACTTTCCCGATCCGGTGGAGGTGGAGCTGCCCTCCGGCGCCCGCCCGGCCTTCGCCCTCGCCATGCATGATCGCGGCAGTGAGACGGCCACCGCCGGCATCGTGAAGGATGCGGGCGATGATCCGGACGTGACCCACGGCGCCCTCGTCCGCGCCACCGTGCGGCGCGGCGCGGCGGGCGCGGGCATCACCTTCAAGGCGGGCGCGGGTGTCGGCACGGTCACGCGGCCGGGCCTGCCCATTCCGCCCGGCGAACCCGCCATCAATCCCGTGCCCCGCCGTATGATCGCCGCCGGCATCGCAGAGGTCGCCGCCGCCCATGGCGTTGCGGGCGATGCGGAGGTGGAAATTTCCATTGCAGACGGCGCGACGCTGGCGCTGAAGACGCTCAACCCGCGCCTCGGCATCGTCGGCGGCCTGTCGGTGCTGGGCACCACGGGCATCGTCGTGCCCTATTCCTGCGCGGCGTGGATCCACTCCATCCATCGCGGCATCGATGTCGCCCGCGCCATGGGGCTCGACCACGTGGCCGGCGCCACCGGCTCCGCCTCGGAGGCGGCGGTGGCCAAGCTGCACGCCCTCGATGAGGTGGCGCTCATCGACATGGGCGATTTCGTCGGCGGAATGCTGAAATACGTTCACGCCCACCCCGTGCCCAAGGTGACGGTGGCCGGCGGCGTCGCCAAGATGACGAAGCTCGCGCAGGGTTTCCTCGATCTGCATTCCAAGCGCGGCAGCGCCGACCTTCCCGCCCTCGCCCGCCTCGCCGCCGAGGCCGGTGCCGACGCCGATCTCTGCGCCCGCATCGCCGGGGCGAACATGGTGGCGGAGGCCTTCCAGATCGCGGCCGCCGCCGGCTTCCCGCTGGGGGATTGCGTCGCCCGCGCCGCCTGGGGCACCGCCGCCCGCGCCCTCGACCGGGCGGATGTGCTGCTGGAAATCACCGTCTTCGACCGCGACGGCGCCCTCATGGGCCGCGCGCCGCTCCTGCCCGCCAAAGGACCCGCAAGGCGCTGAGCGGCGGATCATTCACCACCCCCGCGAAAGCGGCGGACATAGGCGGTGTCATAGAGCGCACTCTCGCGGAAATCCTCCGCAGCCAGCGCCCGCCCCACGAGGATCAGCGCCGTACGCGGAATGGGATCGGCGGCAAGCTTATCCGCGATATCGCCGAGCGTGCCCGTGACCACTCGCTCGTTCGGCCACGTCGCCCGCGCCACCACAGCCACCGGGCAGTCGGCGCCCAGCACGGGCACCAGCTCCGCCACCACCTGATCCAGCGCATGGATGGCGAGATGGATGGCGAGCGTCGCCCCGGTCTGCGCGAACGTCGCGAGCTTCTCCGCCTCCGGCATGGCCGAGGCGCGGCCGGAGACGCGGGTGATGACGAGGCTCTGCGCCACCTCCGGCACGGTGAGTTCCCGCCGGAGCACGGACGCCGCCGCCGCGAAGGCCGGCACGCCGGGCGTCAGCGTATAGGGAATGCCTCGCCGCTCCAGCCGGCGCACCTGCTCGGCCACCGCGCTGTAGACGGAGAGGTCTCCCGAATGCAACCGCGCCACGTCCTCCCCGGCCTCGAAGGCGCGGACATATTCCGCTTCGATCCGGTCGAGATCGAGCGGCGCCGTATCGACGATGCGTGCCCCCGGCGGGCACCAGGAGAGCATTTCCGCCGGCACGATGGAGCCGGCATAGAGGCACACCGGGCAGCGGGCGATGAGATCGCGCCCGCGCACGGTGATGAGATCCGCCGCGCCGGGGCCGGCGCCGATGAAATGGACGGTCAAACCACACCCTCCCGCCGCGCCAGCGCGCAGGTGACAGGACCCAGCGCGAGGCGCGGACCGAGCAGACGGCCATGAGCCCCCGCCGCTGCGAGGGCGGCCGTCTCGGCGGCGGAGGGCACGCGCAGCAGCGCCACCACCCGCTCCGAATGGGTCTTGGCCCGGCTGGAGGCGGCCTCGAGCTGGCTCTGCGGCACCAGCACCAAGGGCAGGCCGAGCAGCGCCGCCGCCTCGCTGATGCCGGCCTCCCCGCCCTTTATCGCCGGAGTGGCGACGAGGGATACGTCGTCCCGCCCAAGCTCGGCGCGCGCGAGGGCGGCGTCGAAGGCGGCGATCACCTCCTCCACAGACACACCCCGCTTCGAGCCGATCCCGGCCACGATCATGCGCCCTCTCCCGCGTCCGTCGTCTCTCTGGGCTTCACCCAGCGCCATTGCGTCACCGGCATGGCCGGCCGCCAGCCGGTCATGCCCTTCACCGCCACCGACCGCGCCAGCGAGATGCGCGTGAGCGTGCCACCGAGGCGGGCCTGGGCGGCGATCAGCAGGGCCTCGGTCTCCAGCGTCACCGCATTGGCCACCATCCGCCCGCCCGGCTTGAGCGCTTCAAGCGCCATGTCGAACACGCCGGGCTCGCTGGCCCCGCCGCCGATGAAGATCACATCCGGCGTGGGCAATCCGGCAAGGGCGCTCGGTGCCGCACCCTCCACCACCTTCAGGTGCGGCACGCCGAGCTTATGGGCGTTGCGACCGATACGGGCGGCGCGTTCCGCATTCCCCTCGATGGCGATGGCGGCAAGCGAGGGATGCGCCAGCAGCCATTCGATGGCGATGGAGCCCGCCCCGGCGCCGATATCCCACAGCAATTCCCCCCGCCGGGGCGCGAGAGAGGAGAGGGTGAGCGCCCGCACCTCGCGCTTGGTGATCTGCCCATCATGCTCGAACAGATCGTCCGCGAGGCCGGCGGCAAGGGGCAGGACGGGCGCATCGGGCGCGGCCCGCACCTCCAGCGCCACAACGTTGAGGGCGGCCACGTCTTCGAAATCAAAACCCTCGGCCGTGGCGCTGCGGATGCGCTCCGCCGGTCCCCCAGCGCCTCCAGCACGGTGAGGCGGGAGGCGCCGCAGCCGTGGGCCGTTACGAAAGCCGCCAACTGCGCCGGGCCGTCGCCATCCGAGGTCAGCAGCAGCAGCCGCGCGCCGTCCTGCAGGAAGGGCCGCAGCCGCGCCAGCGGGCGGCCGTGGAGGGAGACCATGTCCACCTCCTGCTGCGCCCAGCCGAGCCGCGCGGCGGCCAGCGCGAAGGCGGAGGGGGCGGGAAAGGCGGCCATCTCCGCCGCCGGCACATGGCGGGCAAGGCTGGCGCCCACGCCGTAGAGAAACGGATCGCCCGAGGCGAGCACGCACACCCGCTGCCCGCGCGCGGCCAAGACCCCATCGACGCTGAAGGGGCTCGGCCACACCCGCGCCTCGCCTTTCACCAGATCCCCGGCCAGCGCCAGATGGCGCGCACCACCGAACACGATGGCGGCGGCGGAAACGGCGGCGCGGGCGGCGGGGGAAAGGCCCTGCGCCCCATCCTCGCCGATGCCGACGATGGACAGCCAGCGCCCCGCCGGGGCAGTGTCGGCGGCGATGGAAACCCCTGCCTCAGCCATGACACCCCACATCCTTCTCCTCGGCGGCACCGGCGATGCCCGCGCGCTCGCAACACGCCTCGCGCCGCGCGCCGACATCCGCGTCACGCTCTCGCTTGCCGGCCGCACCGAAAATCCGGCGCCCCAGCCGGTGCCGGTGCGCGTCGGCGGCTTCGGCGGGCCGGCCGGGCTGGAAGATTATCTCAAGGCGGAAGGCATCGCCGCCGTCATCGACGCGACGCACCCCTATGCGGCGCGCATGTCCTTCAACACCGCGCTGGCCTGCGCTTCGGCGGGCGTGCCCCTGCTCGCGCTGCGCCGGGCGCCATGGCAGCCCCAGCCAGGCGACCGCTGGCGCGAGGTGGCGGATGTGCCGGCCGCCGTGGGGGCGCTGGGGGAGGTGCCCCGCCGGGTGTTCCTCGCCCTCGGCCGCAATGAGGTGCGCGCCTTCGAAGCGGCGCCGCAGCATGTCTATCTGGTGCGCAGCGTCGATCCTGTCACGCCGCCGCTCAACGTGCCGCAGGCCGAATACGTGCTCGGGCGCGGGCCGTTCGGTGAAGCGGAGGATCATGCTTTGCTCAAGGCCCAAGGCATCGACACCATCGTCGCCAAAAACAGCGGCGGCAGCGCCACCTATGGCAAAATGGCGGCGGCGCGGGCGCTGGGCATCGAGGTGATCCTGATCGCCCGCCCGCCGGTGCCGGACGTCACCGCCGTGGAGCGCCCGGCCGACGCCGAGGCCTGGCTCGACGGCATCCTTTCTCACGGCGCGGGGGCCGAGCGCGGCGCATAGACGAGGGGCGACTTCCCCTCGCGCGGCACGATGCGCGTCTCTGTGGTGCCGATGAGGACGCAGGTGGCCATGTCCGCCCGCGCCGGATCGGCTTCGGCCAGCGTCGCAAGCGCGATGCGCTCGTCGTCCCGCCCCGCCGCGCGGCCGAACACCACCGGTACGCTTCCCGGCAGCTTTTCCCGCAGCAGCTCGAATGCGCGGCCGAGCTGCCAGGGGCGCGCCTTGCTGATGGGATTGTAGAGGGCGATCACGAAACCGGCCTCGGCGGCGAGCGCGAGGCGCTTTTCCACCAGCGGCCAGGGCTTGAGATTGTCCGAGAGCGAGATGGCGCAGAAATCGTGGCCCAACGGCGCGCCGCAGCGGGCGGCCACCGCCAGCATGGCGGTGACGCCGGGCACGATCTCCACGTCCAGCGCCCGCCACTCCGCCGGGCCGTGCTCGATGGCCTCGCACACCGCCGCCGCCATGGCGAACACGCCGGGATCGCCGCCCGACACCATCACCACCTTCGCCCCGGCCACGGCCGCCTCAAGGGCAGCAGAGGCGCGGGCGATCTCCTCGCGATTGTCCGAAGGCCGCCGCTCCTGCCCCGGCCGTTCCGGCAGGCGGGCGAGATAGGGCACGTAGCCGAACAGGATGTCCGCCGCCGCAACGGCCTCGGAAGCCTCCGGCGTCATCTGCCGCGCCGATCCCGGACCGAGGCCGACCACCGTCAGCCGCCCGCTCACGCCGCGCGCTCCCAGCCGGGCACCAGCACGATGGCGAAATAGGGCGCGCGCTCGTCGGCCCGCTCGGCGAGGGGAATGAGCGCGCAATCGGCCATGGTGCCGCGCTCCACATAGACCGCCCGGTCGAGCCGGCCGGCAGCGGCGAGCGCGCGGCGGATCTTCGGCAGGTTGCGCCCCACCTTCATGATGACCGCCGCATCCGCCTCGGCGAGGCGGCGGGCGAGTTCGGCCTCATCCAGCGTGCCAGGCAGCACCATGAGCACATCGTCGCCCTGGGCGATGGGAGCGCCGGCTTCCGACCAGCAGCCGGACATGCCGGTGACGCCGGGAATGACCTGCGTCTGGAACCGCCCGGCGAGGCGCACATGGATGTGCATGTAGGAGCCGTAGAAGAGCGGATCGCCCTCGCTCAGCACCGCCACCGTGCGGCCGGCCATGAGATGCTCGGCCACCGCGGCGGCGGAGGCGTCGTAGAAGGCGCCGATGGCCGTGCGATAGGCGGCGTCGTGCCGGTGGATTTCGGTGGTGACGGGATAGAGCAGCGGCAGCTCCACCGCGCCCGGCGGGAAGTGCGCGGCGGCCACCGTGCGGGCGTGGCTGACGTTGCCGGCCTTGGCGAAATAGCCCACCACGTCCGCGCTCTGCAGCGCCTTCACCGCCTTGAGGGTGAGCAGATCGGGATCGCCCGGGCCGACGCCCACGCCGATGAGATGTCCCTTCACAGCCCAGCCCTCGCAAGCGCATTCACTGCGGCGGAGGTGATGGCGCTGCCGCCCAGCCGCCCGCGCACGATGGCGAAGGGCACGCCGCGCGGATCGTCCGCCAGCGCATCCTTGGATTCCGCCGCGCCCACGAAGCCCACCGGCATGCCGAGGATGGCCGCCGGCTTGGGCGCGCCGCGATCGAGCATTTCCAGCAGGTGAAAGAGCGCGGTCGGCGCATTGCCGATGGCGACGACCGCCCCGGCGAGGTGATCGCCCCACAATTCCAGCGCGGCGGCGGAACGGGTGGTGCCGAGCTTTTCCGCCAGCGCCGGCACCGCCGGATCGCGCAGGGTGCAGATCACGTCGTTGCCAGCCGGAAGCCGCGCGCGGGTGATGCCATGGGCCACCATCTGCGCATCGCACAGGATGGGTGCGCCGGCCTGGAGCGCCGCGCGCGCGGCGGCGATCGAGCCGGCGCCGAACACGAAGTCCCGCGCCGCCTCCACGAGGCCGCAGGCGTGGATCATGCGCACCGCCACGTCCTCCTCGTCCGCCGAGAAGCGGGAGAGGTCGGCTTCCGCGCGGATGATGGCGAAGGATCGCTCGTAGATGGCCGTGCCGTCGCGCACGTAATCGAGGGGAAGGGTCATTCTGCGCGGCTCGTCACGTCGTCTTTTCCGGCCCGTCTGTTCTCGCCGTGCCCGCCCACAGGCCCGCCAGATCCAGGCGGGCAAGGAGCGCACGTGTCGTTTCACCCGGATTTCGCCGGGCCGCCAGCGTCGCGGCGAGGGATGCGACAGCGGCGGGAAGGTCCGCCGCCAGCCGCACCGGGCGCGCCGCGCCGGAGGCAGGGCCGTCATGCACCAGTGCGGCGCCGCCGTCCATGCCCACGAAGGCGAGGGTCGCCGGCGCGGGGTGGGCGCAGCCCTTGGTACAGGCGGAGAGGTGCAGAGACACCGTCCCATCCAGCAGCGGCGCGAATGCCTGCGCCAGCACGGGCGCGAGCGCACGGGCCGGGATGTGGGCGGAGGCGCAGGCCGGCGCCCCGGCACAGGCGGCGATGGCGGCGCGGGGATCGTTCGCGGCGGTGATGCAGCCGAGGGCGGCGATGCGCGCGGCGAAGACATCGACACCGGCTGGCGATAGCCCGGTGGCGAGGAGCGTGCGCTCGGGCGCCGGACGCAGATCCCGCGCGCCGGTCGCTTCCGCCGCATCGGCGAGGGCCTCGAACTGCGCGGCATCCCCCGCCCCGAAGGGCAGGCCGAAGCCGAAGGCCAATGTGCCATCGGCCAGCGGAATACGCCCCAGCGGCGGCGCCGCTTCGGCCACGCGCGCCCGGCCGCCACATCCCGGCAGATCAGTGGCGCGGGCCGCACGACCCAAGGCGGCGATGGACGCGAGCGCGGCCAATGCCTCGGCCACCGCGTCGCCCTCGGACAGCACGCGGGCCGGTCCATGGCCGATGGTGAGCGCCCAGTGTCCCGGCCAAGCTGCGACGAGGCGCACATCCGCTTTCTGTCCGGCGAGGCTGACGGCGCCGCCGCCCTCCACCACCACCGACACCTTCGGCCCCAGCTTCCCCGCCAGAGGCTGCGCCCCGGCGATGATCGCGGCGGCCAGCTTGTGCCCATCCGCGATCTCGGTCGGGTCCATCCCGCCCAGCGGCGAGACATCCACCGCGAGGCCGAGACGCGGCGTGATGCCCAGCGCGACCACCGCATCCTGAAGCAGCGGCACGGACTCTTGCGTCAGCCCGCGCACCTGAAGGCTGCCGCGCGCCGTCACCTCCATCATCCCGTTGCCGAGGCGGCGGGCAGCGTCCGCCAGCCCGCGCAATTGCGCCGGGGAGAGCCGGCCATCGGCCGGGACGAGGCGCAGGATGAGCCCGTCGCCGGTCTCCATGGGCGCGAGGAAGGCCGGGCAGGCGCCGCGACGGGTGGGAGGAATGGGCGTCATTCCGCGGCCTCCCGGCCGGCTTCGGCGCGGAGCGCGTCGAGATCGCTGTCGAGGTCGTTGCGCCGCGCATGCCACAGGCCCCGCCGCCGGGCATCGGCGAAGCGGCGGGCAATCGCGCGGGCGGCGGCGGGGTTCTGCGCGAGCAGGAAGGCGCGCACCTCAGGGTCCATCACATAGGCCGCGTGGAGGCGGTCCAGCAGCGCGGCGGGCACCTGCTCCGTGGTCTCGGCGAAGGCGACGAGGCGGTCCACCGTCTCCGCCAGCTCCGATGCGCCGCGGGGGCCGTGTCGCATCTGCCCGGCGATGAAGCGGGCGGAGACGCGCCCGTGCACCAGCCGCGCCAGCGCTTCCTTGAGCGGTCGGGCGCGGGGGCGGTCGGGATCGGTCGTGTCGAGCACGACGAGATGGGCCGAGCGCCCCAGCGCCGCGCCGGCCGCCGCGAAGCCGCCCATGAAGGCGGCATCCTCGCTGCCGTCGAGGAGGTCGCGGGCGGCATCGTCAGCGCCATGCACCAGCGCATCCGCTTCGGCGAGCCGCGCCGCGAACAGGCCGGGCGCCGGGCGCGCGGTGCCGTCCGCGCCGCCATAAGCATGGGAGGCGGCGGCGAGATAGGCGTGGCCCAGCTCTTCCCGCGTCTCGAACGCCCCGCGCTGCAAGGTCGCCTCGATGCCCGCGCCATAGGCGCCGGGCGCGGAGCCGAACAGGCGGGACAGGTCCTCCCCCTTGCGGCGGGCCTCGGCGAGGGGGTTTTCCGAAGCGTCCTCGTCGCGCTCCGCCACCGCGCGCACGGCGGCATCCAGCAAGGCGATCTGGGCGGGGAAGATGTCTCGGAACAGGCCGGAGATGCGGAAGGTCACGTCGATGCGCGGGCGGCCGAGCACGGCGGGCGGCAGCACCTCCACCCCCGTGACGCGGCCGGTCGCGGCCTCCCACACCGGCCGGCAGCCGAGGAAGGCGAGGCCCTGGGCGATCTCCTCGCCCCCCGTGCGCAGGCTGGCGCTGCCCCACAAGTCCAGCACCAGCGCGCGGGGCCAGTCGCCCTGTTCCTGAAGAATGAGGCGCACCGCCTCGTCCGCCGCCTTGCGGGCGAGGTCGCAGGCGGTGGGGGTGGGCAGCGTGCGCGGATCAGCGGTGAAGAGATTGCGCCCGGTGGGCAGCACATCCCGCCGCCCCCGCGCCGGAGCACCGGCCGGGCCGGCGGGCACGAAGCGGCCGTCGAGGGCAGTCAGCAGCGCGCGGGTTTCCGCCTCCGCCGAGGCGGCGCGCAGCGGGTCGGCCTCGCCCTCGGCCATGGCGCCGAAGATGTGGAGGCCGTCCTTCACCGCGAGGTCCTTCAGGTCGCACAGCCACGCATCGATGCGGCGCAGCGCCTCGTCCGGATCGGCGCCTGCGGAAACGCCGGCGGTGGCGGCAAGGCCGGTCTCGGCGGCGGTCTCGACGATGAGGGCGGCGAGGCGCTCGCGGCGGCGGCGGTCGAGGCCGTCGGCCTGCGCATATTCATCCACCAGCCGCTCCAGCCGCTGCTCGGCCTCGCTGAGGCCTGCGGCAGCCAGCGGCGGTGGCAGGTGGCCGATGGTGACGGCGGCGAGCCGGCGCTTGGCCTGTGCCGCCTCGCCGGGATTGGAGACGATGAAGGGATAGACCACCGGCAGCGCCCCCATCACCACCTGCGGAAAGCAGGCCGGGGTGAGCGCCACCGCCTTGCCCGGCAGCCATTCCAGCGTGCCATGGGCGCCGAGATGGACCACGGCGTGGGCATCCAGCCCTTCCCGCAGCCACAGGCCGAAGGCGAGGAGCCCGTGGCGGGGCGGCAGGCTGGCGTCGTGATAATCCGCCCGCCGATCGAGGCTCGCACCACGATCGGGGGCGAAGGCGAGCGTGATAGTGCCGGAACGGGCGTGGCGGAAGCGGAAGGCGCCATCGACGACATCCGCATCGTCCTCCGGAGCGCGCCAGGCGGCGGTGACGGCGGCCTGCGCGGCCTCCGGCAGGGTGGCGAAGAGGCCCCGGTAGGTGTCCAGCGTCAGCGCCGGTTCGGGCTGGAACGCGGCAAGGAGCGCCTTTGCATCGTCGGGCACGGGGCCGGCGCCGTAGCCGGCCGCCGCGAGCGTCCCAAGCATCCGCCGCGCGCTCTCGGGCACGTCGAGGCCCACCGCATAGCCGGCGCGGCCTTCCGCGCCGGGATAGTCCGGCAGGATCAGCGCCAGCCTCCGCTCCGCGCGGGGCGTGGCGGCGAGGCGCACCAGCGCCGCCGCGCGATCGGCCACATGGGCCACCGCCTCCGGCTCGGGCCGGTTGATGGCGGCGGTGAAGGCGAGGTCGGCGTCGGGCGGGGCGAAATCCTTGAAGGAGAGGGCGCCGGCCAGCACGCGCCCGTCCAACTCCGGCAGCACGACGTGCATGGCGAGGTCCGCCGCCGAGAAGCCGCGTGGGCTCCCCGCCCACGCCTCCCGCGCCGTGGTGGCGGGCGCCGCCTGTAGCACCGGCGGGCCGCCTTCCGGGAACAGCTCGGCCGCATCGCCGGCCGCGAAGGCGGTGGTGGTGAGGAGGATGGCGGGGTCCAGCGCCGCCGTCGCCGCCCGCACGGCCGCGCGGGCCTCCGGCGCCTTGAGGCTGGGGACGAACAGGCAATGGGCGGCGATGCCCCGCGCTTCCAGCGCTACAGCCAGCGCATCCACGGCGGCGGTGTCGGCGGCGAGCCATTGGGAGCGGTAGAAGAGGATGAGCGCGTTCGGCCGCCCCTCCCCTTCCCTGCCCTTGTCCCGCCCACGCACCTCCTCCAGCGTCGCGAGGCCGGCGCCGGGGCGGTGGAAGGCGGTGGCCGGCACGGGGTGCGGCACGGGGATGGCATGGGGCGCGGGAAAGCCCGCCGCCTCGCCCATGGCGGCGAGCAGGGCCGCCATGTTCGCCGGCCCACCCGCACGGAAATAGCCGAGCCAGCGGGCGAGCGTATCCTGCGGCAGCGTGGAGAGGGCGGCGAGGCGCGGGTCGTCCTGGTCCTCGCCGGGCAGCAGCGCAAGGGCGATACCACGGGCGCGGGCCGTGGCGGCCAATTGCTCGGCGCCGTAACGCCACCAATCCAGCCCGCCGAGCTGGCGCACCAGCACCACCTTCGCCTTGGCCGCGATCTTCTCCACCCACAGGTCCACGGACATGGGGTGGCGCAGATCCTTCAGCCGCGCGAGGCGCAGGCTAGGCACCGCACCGCCGCGCGCCCGCCAGGCGGCGGCGAGGGCGATGAGATCGCTGTCGGTGAAGGAGAGCGCCACCATGTCGCCGGGCGGCTGGGCGAGGTCGACCGGCTCGGCCAACTCCTCCAGGCTCGTCGATGTGGTGGCGAGGATGTGCATGGGCTAGCCGAGGATGGCCTGTTCCACCGCCGCGCGGTCGAAGCCCTTGAGGCCGATGACCACCAGCGCCCCGCGCCGCGCCTCGCCCGCGCCCCACGCGCGATCGAAATGGTGCGACACGCGCGGGCCGACGCCCTGCACCAGCAGGCGCAGCGGCTTGCCTTCCACAGCGGCGAAGCCCTTCACGCGCAGCACGTCCGGCGTCTCCGCCGCCTTCACCACGCGGGCGGCCAGCGCGGCGGGATCGGCGATCTCGGGCAAGGCGAGGACGATGCTCTCGAACTCGTCGTGGTCGTGGTCTTCCTCGTCGTCGTGATGGGTGCGGCGGGTGTCGATCAGGTCTTCCGCGCCGACGCCGAGGCCGAGCAGCACGGCCAGATCCACCTTGCCGCCGGAGGATCGCACCAGCTTCACCGCGCGCGGCAGGGCGCCGGCCACCGCCTTCTCGGCGGCGATGAATCCGGCCGCATCGAGCAGATCGGACTTGGAGAGGATGACGAGATCGGCACAGGCGATCTGGTCCTCGAACACTTCTTCCACGGGATCGTCATGGTCGAGGCTTTCGTCCCCGGCCCGCTGCGCGTCCAGCGCGGCGAGATCAGGGGCGACGCGGCCTTCCGCCAGCGCCGGGCCGTCCACCACCGCGATCACGCCGTCCACCGTCACCCGGCCCTTGATGGCCGGCCACTGGAAGGCCTGCACCAGCGGCTTCGGCAGCGCGAGGCCGGAGGTCTCGATGAGGATATGATCCACCTTCGGCGCGCGGGCGAGGATCTGGTCCAGCGCCGGCACGAAATCATCCGCCACGGTGCAGCACAGGCAGCCGTTGGCCAGTTCCACGATGGAGCCCTCGTCGCAGCTCTCGATGCCGCAGCCCTTCAGGATCTCGCCGTCGATGCCCACGTCGCCAAACTCGTTGACGATCACCGCGAGGCGCTTGCCGCCGGCATTCTCCAGCACATGGCGGATCAGCGTCGTCTTTCCGGCACCGAGGAAGCCGGTGACGATGGTGCAGGGCACGCGGGCGAGGGAGGTCATCGGGTCTCCTTGGGGAAAAGCGGGGGAATGCGCGCGACCATGCCGCGCTTGAGAGCATCCGGCCGGCCGCGCCAGGGCATCAGGCCGTCTGGCGAGCCTGCGAGAAGCGCGGCGCCGGTGAGAAGGTCAGCGGCGCTGTCGGGGGAGAGGTCGCCGAACACATAGGTCCAGCCATCGCGGCGAACCATGGCGGCGGAGAGCGCGCGCTTGCAATTGGCGAGACAGGAAACGCCTTCGACCGCGACGCCTTCCACCGCGACGCCTTCGGGGAGGGATGCGGCGCAGGCGGAGGCGAGGAGGCGGGCGCCGTCACGCTGGGCGTCGGGTGGGGCGTCATTGCCGGGGGCGCGGCAGGTGGTGCAGATGAGGAGGGTGACGGCGGGGGCGGTTTCGCGCGCGGCTTCTGGCGCAGCTTGGGGCGCGCAGCCGGCTTCCGCGCTGTCGCCGCCCGGCTCGGGTGCTGTGCTGTCGGGAATCGCGCCGCGCTCCACCGAAACGTCCACGGGTGCGAGCGCCCGCGCGCACGGGCTCGAAGGGACGCAATACCGGAGCACCCCGCCCGGCGCGGACCTCGTCGAAGGCAGGTCTCCTGGCTCGCGGTTCACCGCCCCCGCCGCCTTCCCGGATTGCTCCAGTGGCGTCTGGCAGGGGCTCACCGCCGACAGTTGCGGGGGCAGCCGCGGCATTGGGGGGTCTCCCCGCACCGCATTCCCTTTTACGCCCGTGTGGGACCACGGGACCTTCGACGCCGCCACTAAAGGCAGTGGCGGGCGGGATTGTCAAATGAGGGCGTAGAACCCCGGACCAGCGACGGCGAAGCCGGAACGCCGAGCCGGGGCCCAGCGCAAGGCACCGCCGCAGGCGCTTCAATATCCGGCGGTCTCGGGCTTTGCCCGCTGCGCGGAGGCTCCTTGCGCTGGCCCCCGGCTCTCCTTCCACTCCGCTGCGCTGCGTTGCAGTCGGCCGGGGCGCCCTACCCCTCGATGCGGTCGAAATCGGCGATGCCGCGGGTGGCGGCGCGGATTTCGTCGAGGAGCTTCAGGCGGTTCTCGCGCAGCGCGGGATCGGCGTCGTTCACCGTCACGGCGTCGAAGAAGGCATCCACCGGCTGGCGCAGGTCCGACAGCGCGGTCATGGCGGCCTCGAAATCCTCGGCCGCGACGGCCCTGGAGACGCGGGCCTTCACGTCCTCGATGGCGGCGGCGAGGTGCTCCTCGGCCGGCTCCTTCAGCAGCGCGGCGGAGGTGGGGCCGGCGAAGGCGCGGCCGTCCTTCTTCTCCTCGATGCGCAGGATGTTCACCGCGCGGCGATAGCCGGCAAGGAGGTTCCTGCCGTCCTCGGTGGCGAGGAAGGCGGCGAGGGCCTCCACGCGGCGGACGACGAGGAGGAGGTCGTCCTGCCCTTCCAGGGCGAAGACGGCATCAACGAGATCGTGACGGACGCCGCGGTCGCGGAGGTAGACTTTCAGGCGGTCGGCGAAGAAGGCGAGGAGGTCGGACGCAATCGATTGGATGCGATTACGATACCGCGGATGTTCCAGGAACTTTGGCGCATCGGGCTCATCTGGATCATCGGGTACCACTCTTCCCGTCAGACGGGTTTCAACTTCGTCTGCCAGGTCAGGGCGTCCTGTCCTTCCAGCAACCTCTTCAGAAAGAGACAAGGTCCGCTCTATCTCAAGCGATTGGAAGCTACTGAAAATGCCGTCTAGGCCGAGGGCCGAATACGATCGCAGCCCCAGCCGAACCTCATTCTCCAGCACAATCCGGATCACCCCCAGCGCCGCCCGGCGCAGCGCATAAGGGTCCTTGCTCCCGGTCGGCTTCTCATCGATCGCCCAGAAACCCACCAGCGTGTCGATCTTGTCCGCCAGCGCCACGGCCACCGAAACCGGCGCGGTGGGCACGCGGTCGTTCGGGCCCTGCGGCTTGTAGTGGTCCTCGCAGGCGGCGGCGACTTCCGGGGGCAGGTTCTCGCCCTGCGCGTAGTAGCGGCCCATGAGGCCCTGCAGCTCGGGGAACTCGCCCACCACCTCGGTCAGCAGGTCCGCCTTGGCCACCAAAGCGGCCTCCTCGGCCAGCGCCACCGACGCGCCCACCTTGGGGGCCAGCTCCTTGGCGAGGCGCACTATGCGCTCGATGCGCTCGGCCTGCGAGCCCAGCTTCTCGTGGAAGGTGATGGACTGGAACTTGGGCATGCGGCTGGCGAGGCCGTTCAGCCGGTCCGTATCCCAGAAGAATTTCGCGTCCGACAGGCGGGCGCGGATGACCCGCTCGTTGCCGGCGACGATGGCCGCGCCGCCGTCCGAGGCAACGAGGTTCGAGATGAGGATGAAGCGGTTGGCGAGGCGCCCGGTCTTGGGGTCCTTCAGCACGAAGCACTTCTGGTTGGCGCGGATGGTGGCGCGGATCACCTCGTCCGGGATGTCGAGGAAGCGTTCCTCGAACGATCCCATCAGCACCACGGGCCATTCCACCAGCCCGCATACCTCGTCGAGCAGCCCCTCGTCCTCCACCAGCTCCAGGCCGGCGGCGAGCGCGAGGTCCTTGGCGTCGTTGAGGATGATTTCCTTGCGGCGGTCGCGGTCGGCCACCACCTTGGCGGCCTCCAGCTTCGCCATCCAGTCGTCCAGCCGCTTCACGGTGAAGGGCTCGGGCGCCATGAAGCGGTGGCCGCGGGTGACGTTGGAGGCCTCGATGCCGTCCACGGAGAAATGCACCACCTCCGGCTCGTCCCCCTCGGCGCCGAAGGTGGCGACGATGGAATGGAGCGGGCGCACCCAGCGCAGCGTGCCGGACCCCCAGCGCATGGACTTCGGCCAGGGGAACTTGCGGATGATGTCCGGCACGATCTCGGCCACCACCTCGGTGGTGGCGCGGCCGGGCTTTTCCACCACGGCCACGTAGAAATCGCCCTTCTTGGGGTCAGACTGGATGGTCGCCTGATCGAGGGAGGCGAGGCCCGCGCTTTTAAGGAAGCCGGCCACCGCCTGCTCGGGGGCGCCCACGCGCGGCCCCTTCTTCTCCTCCCGCTGGTCGGCCTGCCGGCCCGGCAGGCCATGCACGGCAAGGGCGAGGCGGCGCGGCGTCACGAAGGCTTTCGCGCCCTCATAGAGCAGGCCGCGCTCCACCAGTGCGTCGGTGACGAGCTTCTTCAGCGCGTCGGCCGCCTGGGCCTGCATGCGGGCGGGGATTTCCTCGGAGAAGAGTTCGAGCAGAAGATCGGGCATCGGTTCGGGCTCGTCCTCCCCATGCGGGGAGGCTGGCGCTTGCGCGCGGCGGGTGAATTTCGCGGCCTGTGCCAGAGCGCGATCCGGGCGGATTGAAACAATCCGCCCGGATCGCGCTCTAAACTCAGGGAAGAGAACGCGTGATCCAATCAGATTGCGATGCAATCTGATTGGCGCGTGCTCTAGTGCCTTTCGGCCGCCGCGTCGAGGGGGCGGGCTCAGTCGAGGGAGCGGCCGCGCATCTCCGTGAGCCCCAGCGCGGCGAGGAAGGCTACCACGCCGCCGGCGATCATGAAGAAGGCCGGGGCCATGGCATCGCCGGTGAGGCTCACCAGCAAGACCGCCACCATGGGCGCCGTGCCCCCGCCGAGGCCGAGGCCGAGATTCCAGCTCAGCCCCACCGCCGTGCAGCGGGTGTGGCGGGGAAACATCTCCACCAGCGCCACCGCCATGGGGCCACCATAGATGGAGACGATCACCGCAAAACCCAGCTGCCCCAGCAGCGCCAGCCCGGCCGAGCCGGAACCCAGCAGCAGGAACAGCGGCCAGGTGAACACGGCAAGGCACAGGAAGCCGCCGACGATGAGCGGCTTGCGGCCGATGCGATCGGACAGCGCGGCGAAGCCGAAGCACCCCGCCATCACCACCGCCATGCTCACGGCGTTCAGCTCCAGCGCCACATGGGGGGTGAAATGGTCGTGCTGCTGCAGCCAGGTCGCGAGATAGACGAAGGAGAGGTAATAGGCGATGCCCAGCACGATGTTGATGAGCGTCGCCCTGAGGATGCCGCCGCCACTCTCGCGGAAGGCCTCCACCACCGGCAGGGTCGGCCGGTGCACCGGTTTCACGTCGCGCGCCACCGTCCGGCGCAGGATGAGGGCAAAGCCGCCGAGCAGGCAGCCGAGCAGGAAGGGAATGCGCCAGCCCCAGGCGGCAAGGTCGTCCGCTGACATGAGGCCGGAGACGAGCGCCCCCACTGCCGAGCCCAGCAGCATCCCGCCATTGCAGCCGACGATGACCAGCGACGTCACCGCCCCACGCCAGCGCAGCTGCGCATTCTCCGCCAGGAAGACGGCGGAGGTCATGTATTCCCCGCCCACGGAAAGCCCCTGCGCGAGGCGCAGCACCAGCAGCAGCACGGCGGAGAGCACGCCCGCCGTCTCATAGGTGGGCAGGAGGCCGACGCAGAAGGTGGAGATGCTCATGAGCGCCGCGGAGGACATGAGCGCCGCGCGCCGGCCCAGCCGGTCGCCGATATGGCCGAACAGGATCGAGCCCAAAGGCCGCATGAGGAAGGAGGCAGCGAACACGCCGAACACCGAGAGCATGGCCGCTGTCGGGCTCGACTCGGGGAAGAAGTTGCGGGCGAAGATGCTGGCGAGGAACCCGTAGACGGCGAAATCGTACCATTCCAGCACGTTGCCGAGCATGCCGGCGGCCATCAGCCGGCGCGAGAGGACGGGTGCGCCGTCGGGCGCCATCCCGCCGCGGACGTCTTCGGCCTCGTTATGCGCAATGCTGCTCATCGATCCCGTTCCTGCTCCGCTCAAGCGTTAGGGCCATTGGGAAGGTGCGTCCAGCACCCGGCCCCGGCGTTCGGCGAGGACCGCGACGCCCACCAGAGCGACGGCCGCCAGCCCCATCAGGTGGACCGCCGGCGCCATGGTGAGGCCGAGGCCGGTCACGAAATAGGTGGCGAGCATGGGCGCGAAGCCGCCGGAGACGCCGATGCCGAGATTCCACGCAAAGCCCATGGCGCTGCACCGCACCGGCGTCTCGAACAGCTCCACCAGCAGCGCCGGCAGCGGGCTCGTGACCGCCGCGGCCATCACCGAGAAGACCAGCTGCGCGGCCAGCACTTCCGCCGGGCTTCCGCCGCGCAGCAGCAGGAACAGCGGCCAGGAGAGAAGGACGAAGCCGGAAAGCCCCGCCGCCACGATCCGGCGCCGGCCGATGCGATCCGACAGCGCGGCGAACAGCAGGCAGCAGATCACCGACACGATCAGCGCGAGAGTGGTGAAGGCAAGGGCGGTCGCGGGGGCAAGGCCGGCCTCCTGCTCCATATAGGTCGGCAGGTAGACAAACAGGAGATAGGTGTCGGCGCCGACGAACACGGTCACCAGCATCGCGGCGACGATGGAGCCGCCCGCCTCCCGGAAGGCCCGCGTCAGCGGCAGGCCCCTGGCCTTGCTGCCCCCGCGATCGCCGGGTCGGCGCCGGCGCAGCACCAGCGCCGTGATGCCGAGCACCGCGCCGAGCAGGAACGGCAGCCGCCAGCCGAAGGCCTGCATCGCCTCCGCCGACAGAAGCGCGCTCAGCAGCGCGCAAACGCCGGAGCCGATGAGCGTTCCGGTCTGCCCTCCTGCCGTGGAGAAGGCGGCGGTGAGGCCGCGATGGCGGGGCACGGCATGCTCGGCGAGATAGATGGAGGAGGTGGTGTATTCCCCACCGATGGACAGCCCCTGCAACAGCCGCAGGATGAGGAGCAGCAAGGGGGCGAGGACGCCGGCGGTCGCATAGGTGGGCAACAGGCCGATACCCACCGTGGCGCAGCTCATGACCGAGACCGAAGCAATGAGCGCGATGCGGGGGCCGAACCGGTCGCCCACATGGCCGAACAGGATCGCCCCCAAGGGCCGCATCAGGAAGGCCGCGCCGAACAGGCCGAAGGCGGAGATGAGCCCCACCAGCGCATCCTCGGCCGGAAAGAAGGTGCGGGCGAAGATGGGCGCGAGGAAGCCGTAGGAGGCGAAGTCGTACCACTCCAAGAGATTGCCGATGGCGCCTGCCGCGAGCAGGCGCGGCGACGCGCCGCCCGGATGGGACGCGCCCGGCGGCCGGATGCCGGACAGGTCACGGGTGCCGACATCGGTGGCGGTCATGGCGGGTCCGGACGGCGGGCGGGTGCGGCTCCGTTTCAGCTACCACCCGAATGGAGGTCGGGGCAATCCCTTACCGCTGGCCCTCAGGCGGCGGCGCCGCCGCCCTCTGTCTTCAGCCATGCGGCGCCGCAGGCCTTGGCGAGTTCCCGCACCCGCAGAATGTAGCTCTGCCGCTCGGTGACGGAGATCACGCCGCGCGCGTCCAAGAGGTTGAAGACGTGGGAGGCCTTGATGCACTGGTCATAGGCCGGCAGGGCCATGTCGTGCTTTTCGCCCTTGTCGCCGAAGGCCAGATACTTGTGGCAGGCGGCCTCGGCCATGCGGAACTGCTCGAACAGCATGTCCGTGTCGGCGGCCTCGAAATTGTGCCGGGAATATTCCCGTTCGGCCTGGAGGAAGACGTCGCCGTAGGTGGTCTTCTCGGCGCCCTCTCGGCCGTTGAAATTGAGGTCGTAGACGTTTTCCACGCCCTGCACATACATGGCGAGGCGTTCCAGGCCGTAGGTGAGCTCACCCGAGACCGGCGAACACTCGAAGCCCGCGACCTGCTGGAAGTAAGTGAACTGCGACACCTCCATGCCGTCGCACCAGCATTCCCAGCCGAGGCCCCAGGCGCCCAGCGTCGGGCTCTCCCAGTCGTCTTCCACGAAGCGCACGTCGTGCAGCTTCAGGTCCACGCCGATGGCCGCCAGCGATTGCAGGTACAGCTCCTGCAGGTTCTCCGGCGAGGGCTTCAGGATGACCTGGAACTGGTAATAGTGCTGGAGCCGGTTGGGGTTCTCACCATAGCGGCCGTCCTTGGGGCGGCGCGAGGGCTGCACATAGGCCGCCTTCCAGTGCTTCGGCCCCAGCGCACGGAGCGTCGTCGCCGGGTGGAAGGTGCCGGCGCCCACTTCCATGTCGTAAGGCTGGAGCACCACGCAGCCCTGGTCCGCCCAGAATCGCTGAAGGGTCAGGAGCAGCGCCTGGAACGAGCGGTCTGGGCGCATGTGGGCGGGAAGGCTCTCGTCGATCATTTCGGAACAGCTCGCAGCAACGTGACCCCGGCGCGCCCTCCCCGGCAGCGCGGGACGGGGGGCCTCAGGCGCGCGGACACTAGGCAGTGGCTGGGGCGATTGCAATGTGGGCGGGGCAACTTCGCTTTGGCCGGCTGAAAATCGGCACTGAACCGAAATGCGGTCTCCGCGGTTGTCCTGCCGTGCAGTCAATTGGAGGGAGACCCCGCATGAACATCGCAAAGTATGCCATTCCCGTCGCCGCCGCCGCCCTCATCGCCATGACCGGCGCCGCCAGCGCCCAGTCCGGCACCGCGCCCGGCCAGAACCCCCAGCGCGGCCCCGCGCAGGAAGGCGGACGCACCCAGGCCACCCCCGGCCCCAGCGGCAGCGGCATGACCGCGCCCGGCCCCGGCGTGCCGTCCACTCCGCATTCCGGCATGTCCGCGGGCCAGGATACCCACAAGGGACCGGCGCAGGAGGCCGGCCGCACGCAGGCGACGCCCGGCGGCTCGTCCAGCGGCAACGCACCGGCCATGGACACCACCGGCACGGTGACGCCGCGGTCCGGCACCACGCCGGGCCAGGACCAGCACAAGGGTCCGGCGCAGGAAGGCGGCCGCACCCAGGCGACCCCCGGCGGCACGCGCTGAGCGTACTGAGCAAAGAAAAAGCCCCGGAGCCATGCTCCGGGGCTTTGACTTGACGCGCGGCGGCTTCGATCAGCCGCGGCTGCGGGCGCGGACCATGAAGTCGTCGTAGGTGAACTCGACGATCTGCCACCAGAGATAGGCGTTGTTGCGGAACGTCTTCATGTCCTCGTAGATCTTCTTGAAGTCCTCGTTCTTGCCGCCGATTTCCTCATAGAGCTGCTGCGAGGCCTTGTAGGCGGCGTCCATCACGTCGCTGGGATAGCGGCGCAGCTGGGTGCCGGCCTTCACGAGGCTCTGCACCGACACCGGGTTCTTGGCGTCGTAGCTTGCGAGCATGCTCTCGTTGGCCTGCGCCATGGCGGCGGTGAGGATGGACTTGTAGTTCTTCGGCAGCTCGGCGAGCTTGTCCTGGTTGACGAAGAAGTTGAGGGCGGCGGAGCCCTCCCACCAGCCCGGGAAGTAGTAATACTGGGCGACCTTGTAGAGGCCGAGCTTCTCGTCGTCATACGGGCCGACCCACTCGGCCGCGTCGATGGTGCCCTTCTCCAGCGCGGGATAGATGTCGCCGCCGGCGAGCTGCTGCGGCACCACGCCGAGCTTGGCGAGCACCTGGCCGCCGATGCCGGCGATGCGCATCTTGAGGCCCTTGAGGTCCTCGACGGTCTTGATTTCCTTGCGGAACCAGCCGCCCATCTGGCCGCCGGTGTTGCCACCGGGGAACATCACGACGCCGTACTTCTTGTAGAATTCGTTGAGCAGGTTCATGCCGTTGCCGAACAGGAACCACGCGTTGATCTGGCGGGCGTTGAGGCCGAACGGCACGGCGGTGCCGAGGCCGAAGGTCGGATCCTTGCCCACGTAGTAATACGACGCCGAGTGGCACATCTCGACGGTCTTGTTCGTGGTGGCGTCAAGCGCCTGCAGGCCGGGGACGATTTCACCCGCCGCGAACACCTGGATCTGGAACTTGCCGTCGGTCGCGTCGGCCACCTGCTTCGCCATCAGCTCGGCGGCGCCGTAGATGGTGTCGAGGGACTTGGGGAAGGACGACGTGCAGCGCCACTTCACTTCCGGCGCCGTCTGGGCGATCGCCGGCATGGCCACGGCTGCGGAAGCGGCGACACCCGCGCTGGCGGCGGTGAGGAACTCACGGCGTTTCATGGAGAACTCCCTGGGGCTCTTTCACATCGCAGCGCCGCTTCTATGGGCGGGCCGTCGTACCGCTTTTAGAGCACGCGCCGTTCGGGCTCAACGCGGAGGAAGGTATGAATCGCCGCGCGCCGGGGAAAAAATGCCCCGGCGGCTCAAATTCGCGGCACCAGATCGACCGATGCCGTCGGTGCGTCACTCGATGACGATGCGCGGCGCCTGCCGGGTCTGGGCGGTGGCCTTGTCGAGGGCCGCCTTCACGCCGGTCGCCACATGCCGGTAGGCCGCCGCCTGCGGGCTGTCGGGATCGGAGATCAGGATCGGCAGGCCGGCATCCGACATCTCGCGGATGCGCATGTGCAGCGGGATTTCGCCGAGGAACGGCACGCCCAGCTTGTCCGCCTCCGCATGGGCGCCGCCGTGGCCGAAGATGTCGGACCGGCCGCCGCAGTGCGGGCAGATGAAGTGGGACATGTTCTCCACAACGCCGAGGATCGGCACGTTCACCCGCTCGAACATGGCGACGCCGCGCCGCGCATCGATCAAGGCGAGATCCTGCGGGGTGGAGACGATGACCGCGCCGGCAAGGTTCACCTGCTGCGCCATGGTGAGCTGGGCGTCGCCCGTGCCGGGGGGCATGTCCACCACCAGCACGTCGAGGGGACCCCACTTCACGTCCTTCAGCATCTGCGAGATGGCGGACATGACCATGGGCCCGCGCCAGATCATCGGCGTGTCTTCCTCCACGAGGAAGCCGATGGACATCAGCTGCAGGCCGAAATTCTCCAGCGGCAGCATGGTCTTGCCGTCCGCCGTGGTCTCCGGTTTCTGGGCGACGCCGGTGAGGCGCGGCACCGAGGGGCCGTAGATGTCGGCATCGAGCAGGCCGACCTTCAGGCCGAGGTCCCGGAGCGCGATGGCGAGGTTGATGGAGGTGGTGGACTTGCCCACGCCGCCCTTGCCCGAGGCCACCGCGATGATGGAGGCGACGCCCGGCACGGCGATGCCGCGCGGCGCAGGGGCTCCTCCATGCGCACCGCCATGGGCATGGCCATGACTGTGCGCGGCCGGGGCGGCAGGCGCCTGCTTGCGCTCGGCGGTAAGGGTGACGAGGGCCGAGGCGACGCCCGGCAGCGCCTTCACCGCGTTCTCAGCGGCGATGCGCACATCCTCCCACGCCCGTGCCTGGGCCGGATCGATGTTGATGGAGAGATAGACCTTGCCCGACGTGACCACGACGCCGGACAAGGCCGGCGAGACGGAAAGAGCCACGCCTTCGGGCGTGCGCACCTTCGCGAGCGTGGAACGGACGGTATCCTCGGAAAGCTCGGCCGTGTGGCTCATCATGTCACTCAACTCCCCGGCCGGGCGGCGCGCATCTGGGGCAGGCGCGGAGGCCGGGCTGGAATGATTTGAAATCATCTTCTGATTCGCACGAGAGGCGGCGACTGCAAAGCCCGACATATGAGCGCTGCTTAAACGCTAGGCAGAGCTGACGCCGATCTCCCATGCGCATTCTTTTAGTCCGGCTGTTGCGGCAGGGCTATACTTCCATTATTCACGAAATATGGAATTGAATCAGGCCGTCCCCGTCTTCTCCGCCCTCGCCCATGAAGGGCGCCTGAGTGCGCTGCGCCTTCTGGTCGAAGCAGGGCCGGAAGGGCTTGCGGCCGGGGAGATGGCGCGGCGGCTCGGCATTCCCCCGAATACGCTGTCGGCCAGCCTCTCCGTGCTCGCCCACGCCGGGCTTGTGACATCGCGCCGCGATGGCCGCTCCATCATCTATGCCGCGCAGTACGAGACGGTGAGCGATCTCATCGCCTTTCTCACCGACAAGTGCTGCGGGGGCCAGCCCGAGCTGTGCGCTCCGGCAGGGCCGGAAGCCGGCGCGTGTGCCCCGAAGACTGCGCAGGAACGGCAGCCGTCATGAACCAGATCAGCCCGCCCGCCGCCGCACTCGGGGAGGCCCGGCCCATCGCGGCGTCTTCCGCTTTCGATCTGTCCCGGCGTCTCGCCGCCGAAACCCTCGGAACCGCGCTGCTGCTCGCCATCGTCATCGGCTCGGGCATCATGGGCGAGCGGCTGGCGGGCGGAAACACCGCGATCGCCCTGCTGGGCAACACGCTGGCCACCGGCGCGGGGCTGGTCGTGCTGATCGCCGCCTTCGGCCCGGTGTCCGGGGCACACTTCAATCCGGCGGTGACGCTGGTGTTCGCGCTGCGGCGGGAGATCGGCTGGCGCGCCGCCGGCGCCTATGTGGCCGCCCAGCTTGCCGGGGCCGTCGCGGGTGTGCTCGCCGCCCACGCCATGTTCGCCGAGCCCATGGTGCAGATTTCCGGCAAGCTCCGGGACGGGCCGGCGCAGGGCTTTTCGGAGGCGGTGGCGACCTTCGGCCTCGTGACGGCGATCCTCGCCACCGTGCGCCTGCGCCCGCAGATGGTGCAGGCCGTGGTCGGCCTCTATATCACCTCGGCCTACTGGTTCACGGCCTCCACCTCGTTCGCCAACCCTGCTGTGACGCTGGCGCGGAGCCTCAGCGATACCTTCGCCGGCATCGCGCCCCAGTCCGTTCCCCTGTTCCTGCTCGCCCAATCGGCGGGCGCCCTCGCCGCCGCAGCCCTGTGCGGCTGGCTTTTCCGCGAGAGATCCCGCCCATGAGCGATTTTCCCGTCACCATCTACCACAACCCGCGCTGCGGCACGTCGCGCAATACCCTGGCGATGATCCGCGCCTCCGGCGTGGAGCCCACCGTGGTCGAGTATCTGAAGACCGGATGGACCAAGGCGCAGCTCACGGACCTCGCCGCCGCCACCGGCGCGCCCCTGCGCGATCTCCTGCGCGCCAAGGAGCCGCTCGTCGCCGAGCTGAAGCTGGCCGAGCCGGGCGTGACGGACGCGCAATTGCTCGACGCCATGGTCGAGCACCCCATCCTGGTGAACCGGCCCATCGTGGTGACGCCCAAGGGCACCCGCCTGTGCCGGCCTTCGGAGGTGGTGCTCGACCTGCTGGAGACGCCGCCGGGGAGCTTCACCAAGGAGGACGGCGAGGTGGTGACGACCGGTCGCTAGGAAGACGGCGGGACGGGCCGCGACTGGTACAGGAAATGCTTCGCTCACGTCCCGCTGTCGCGAACCCGCCCAAGATCGTCACGCCGACCATGACCGTCACGCCCGCCCATGAGATTCCCCTCGGCATCCGCCGCAAGGCCATCGCGGTCCACGAGGCCGGACATGCTTTGGTGGCCATCCTGCTCAAGCGGGAGGTGACCGAAGCGCTGCTGCGTCCGCCGGACGGATTGAGCGGGGAAACGCGGTTCGCCCATGGGGAAAGCGCCCCGCTCGACCTCTCGCAGGAAGCCGACCGGCGCCGGGCGGCCGACGCCATCGTCGTGCTCATGGCCGGGCAGGTCGCGGAGGCGGAATACTGGCGGCGGCACGCCTCGCTCTATTCGCCGAAGGTGAATTCCCATCGCAGCGATGCTGCGGAAGTCCTCACGCTCAAGTCCAGCCTCGCCCTCGGCCCGGAGCAGGATGCGCTGTTCACCGGCTACTGCATCGAGAAGGCGAAGAAGCTGGTACTTGAGGATGCCGCCCAGGCGGCCATCCAGGAAATCGCCATGCGGCTGTCCGAAACCATGTCGATCCAGCGGACGGAGATGGACGAGATCATCACCCGCCACCAGGTGGTGCTGCGACAGCCGTCGAGAGCGCACCGCTACTGACCCGAGGCTCAGGGGCAGAACCCCTTGATGCGCTGCACAAAACGCTCCGACCCGATGGTGCGGCGCGTCCGAAAGCGAAAATGCCGTGGGCAAGCCCCGCGCGGCGGGCCTGATCGCGCCCCATCGGTTGCCTTTCCCCTTGAGCCCGGAGCGAGTTTCGCAGACCGTTCAGCGCGCCAGCGAGTCGACGCGCTGGCCTGCATCAGGGCAAGAGGTCTCCATGTCACTACACACCCATGACCCTTCGGACGTGATCGGACGCGCCTGGGCGGTCAAGGCCAGCGCCGTCCTCGGATGGCTGACGGAGATCCCCGCCGCGGTGCTGGTGGTGGCCGAAATCCTCGTGCTGCTGGCGGGCGTCATCTTCCGCTATGCCCTGCACAAGCCGCTCATCTGGTCGGATGAGCTAGCTTCCATGCTCTTTCTCTGGCTGTCCCTGTTCGGCTCGGTGATCGCGCTCAATCGCGGCGAGCACATGCGCATGACGGCCATCGTCGGCATGATGAAGCCGCGCGCCCGCGCCTTCTTCGACATGATCGCCATCGCCGCCGCCGTCGCTTTCCTGCTGATGATCCTCCACCCGGCCATCGAGTATGCGCAGGAGGAAGCCTATGTGGTGATGCCGGCGCTGGAGATCCCCAACACCTGGCGCGCAGCCGCCATTCCGGTGGGCACGGCGCTGATGCTGATGGTGGGGCTGCTGAAGCTCGCCCAGCACGCCACCGGGCGGGATGCGCTGGTCGCCATCCTCGTGGTGGCCGCCATCGTCGGCGGCTTCTATGCGCTCGGCCCGGTGTTCCGGACGCTGGGCAACTACAATCTCTTGATCTTCTTCCTGTTCGGCGTGGGCGTGATGGTGCTGATGGCGGTGCCCATCGCCTTCTCCTTCGGCCTTGCCACCTTCGCCTACATCTCCCTCTCCACCCACACGCCGAGCATGGTGGTGATCGGCCGCTTCGACGAGGGCATGGGCCACCTGATCCTGCTCGCGGTGCCGCTGTTCGTGTTCCTCGGCCAGCTCATCGAGATGACCGGCATGGCGAAGGCGATGGTCGCCTTCCTCGCCAGCCTGCTCGGCCATGTGCGCGGCGGCCTGCATTATGTGCTCGTGGGCGCCATGTATCTCGTCTCCGGCATCTCCGGCTCGAAGGCGGCGGACATGGCGGCCGTCGCCCCGGTGCTGTTTCCGGAAATGACCAAGCGCGGTGCCAAGCCTGGCGACCTCGTGGCGCTGCTCTCAGCCACCGGCGCGCAGACCGAGACGATCCCGCCCTCCATCGTGCTCATCACCATCGGCTCGGTCACGGGCGTGTCCATCGCCGCTTTGTTCACCGGCGGCCTGCTGCCGGCGCTGGTGCTCGCCATCGCCTTGTGCTCGGTGGTGTGGTGGCGCTATCGCCACGAGGATCTGAGCGGCGTCACCAAGGCGAGCTGGGGCGAGGTGGGGCGCGCCTTCATCATCTCCGTGCCGGCCATCGCCTTGCCGTTCGTCATCCGCGCGGCGGTGATCGAGGGCGTCGCCACCGCCACCGAGGTCTCCACCATCGGCATCGTCTATTCGGTGGTGGCGGGCCTGCTCATCTATCGCCGGTTCGATTTCCGCCGCCTGTTCCCCATGCTGGTGGATACGGCGGCGCTCTCCGGCGCCATCCTGTTCATCATCGGCGCCGCCACCGGCATGGCCTGGGCGCTCACCCAGTCCGGCTTCTCCAACGCCTTGGCCGAGGCCATGCGCGCCCTGCCGGGCGGGTCGGCGAGCTTCCTCGCGGTGTCCATCGTCGCCTTCGTGGTGCTGGGCTCGGTGCTGGAGGGCATCCCCGCCATCGTGCTGTTCGGCCCGCTCCTCTTCCCCATCGCCAAGCAGGTGGGGGTGAACGAGGTGCACTATTCCATGGTGGTGATCCTCGCCATGGGCATGGGCCTGTTCGCGCCGCCCTTCGGCGTCGGCTACTACGCGGCCTGCGCCATCAGCCGCATCAGCCCGGACGCAGGCATGAAGCCCATCGTGGGCTACATGATCGCGCTGCTCATCGGCCTCATCATCGTCGCCGCCGTGCCGTGGATCTCCACCGGCTTCCTGTGACCGGACGGGCTGAGCCACCGACGCCCCAAAACGCAAACCGGCCGGATCGCAGGGCGATCCGGCCGGTTTTCATGAGAGGCTAGAGCACGCGTTGTCCGATCAGCTTGCGTCGCAAGTTGATCGGATCGCGCTCTAGGAGGTCAGCCCTTCACCATCGGGCACTTGCCATCGGCCATGGGGCGGAAGGCGTCCTTGGCGGGGATGGTCTCGACAAGGTTGTAATAGTCCCACGGCCCCTTGGACTGGTCCGGCGTCTTCACCTGGAACAGGTACATGTTGTGGATGTGCCGGCCGTCGGCACGCACCTCGCCCTTGCCGAACAGCGGATCGTCGGAGGGCATCTCCTTCATCTTCGACACCACCTTCTGGCCCTCGGTGGTGTTGGCCGCAGCGGCGGCGCGCAGATAGTGGAGCGCGCCGGAATAGACGCCCGCCTGGTTAGCGGTCGGGCGGCGGCCGTTCATCTGCGCCGCGAAGCGGTCGGCATAGGCGCGGGTGCCGTCATTCATGTTCCAGTAGAAGCCTTCCGTGAGGAACAGGCCCTTGGCCACCGGCAGGCCGAGGGAATGCACGTCGGTGACCTGCATCAGCAGCGCGGCGAGGCTCTGCTTCTGGGTGAGGCCGAACTCGGCCGCCGCCTTCACCGAATTGATGGTGTCGCCCACCGCATTGGCGAGGGCCACCACCTGCGCGCCGCTGGCCTGCGCCTGCAGGATGAAGGAGGAGAAGTCCGACGCATTCGGCGGATGGCGGACGGAGCCGAGCACCTTGCCGTCGGGCGACGCCTTCACCACGGCCATGGCATCGGCCTCCAGCGCGTGGCCGAAGGCGTAGTCGGCGGTCACGAAGAACCAGGTGTCCTTCTTCGCCTTCAAGAGCGCGGCAGCCGTGCCGTGGGCGAGCGCCCAGGTGTCGTAGGTCCAGTGGACGGTGTTGGGCGAGCATTTCTCGCCGGTGAGCAGCGCCGTGCCGGGGCCGGAGGCGATGAACGCGACGTTGGTGCCGCGCACCACCTCCTGCACCGCCAGCGCCACCGAGGAGAAGGGCACGTCGAGGATGGCATCCACGGTGCCGTCCGCCACCCACTTGCGGGCGGCGGCGGAGCCGACATCCGGCTTGTTCTGGTGATCGAGGGAGATCACCTCCACCTCGATGCCGGGATGGGCCTTCTTGAAATCCTCCGCGGCAAGGCGCGCCGACACGACGGAGCCGGTACCGGTGGAATCGGCGCCGTTTCCGTTCAGGTCGGTGAGCACGCCGAGGCGGATCTTGTTGCCGGGGATTTCCGCGCGGGCGGGCGTCGGCGCGGCGAAGTGCGCCGCGGCGAGGAATGCGGCGCCCGCGACGAGCGCGAGCCGGGTTGTCCTGAGCATGGTTTTCTCCCTGTGTGTTCTTCTGGCTGTTCTTGAAACCCGCGCGGTCAGTTGCCGCGCACCTCTTCGAGCACCTTCTGCGCCACATCCATGCGCACGCTGGCCCGCTCCACGAGAAGGCGGGCCACGCGGTCGATCTCCTCGCCCACGGCACCCGCCATCATGGCGATGTTCTGGGCATGAAGGGCCATGTGGCCCTTCTGGATGCCGGTGGTGGCGAGCGCCTTGAGCGCCGAGAAATTCTGCGCCAGCCCCACCGCCGCGATGATGCGCGCCAGCCGCTCGGCGGTGGTGACGCCGAGAATGGCGAGGCACGCGCGTGCCGTGGGATGCACCTTGGTGGCGCCGCCGATGAGCCCCACCGCCAGCGGCAACTCGATGGAGGCGGAAAGGTTGCCGTCCTTGTCCACCTCATAGGTGGTGAGCGAGGTATAGCGGCCCGAGCGGGCGGCGTAGGCATGGGCGCCGGCCTCCACCGCGCGGGTGTCGTTGCCGGTGGCGAGCACCACGGCGGAGATGCCGTTCATGATGCCCTTGTTGTGGGTGGCGGCGCGATAGGGGTCGGCGGCGGCGAACTCATAGGCGGAAACGATGCCGTCGCGCACCGCCTCGCCGCCGATGTCGGCCGCCTTCCACACCGCCCGGGCGCGGGCGAGGCGGCGGTCGGCGAGGTTGGAGAGGATGCGCAGATAGACCCGCCCGCCGCTCCACGCGGCGATGGACGGCGCGAGCTTCTCCGCCATGGTGTTCACCGCATTGGCGCCCATGGCATCGCGGGTATCGACGATGAGATGGGTGACGACCATGGTGCCCGACGGCGTGTCGAGCAGGCGCACCTCAAGATCGCGGAATCCGCCGCCGAGCGACACCAGCACCGGATCGCAGGCATCGCACGCGGCCTTGATCTCGTCGCGCTTCTCCAGAATGCGGATGCGCGCGCCGGCCGGATCGGCCACGTCCACCGCCTGCACCTGCGCGATCATCAGATTGCCGGAGACCGAGGTGAAGAAGCCGGTTTCGTAAACCTGCTTCGCCGCGTTGCAGACGGCGGCGACCACGGAGGATTCCTCCGTCGCCATGGGGACCAGCACGTCCTCGCCATCGATCTTCATGTTGGTGGCGACGCCCACCGGAATGTTCATGGTGCCGATGACGTTCTCGATCAGCTTGTCGGCGAGCACCGGATCGAGATTGCCCATGTTGGCGAGGTGCGCGACCTGCGCCTCATCCAGCCCGGCGAAACCGGCGACGAGATCGAGCCGGTCGCGCGGGCTCAGCTTGTGAAAGCCGGCAATGCGGGAGGAGCGGTTGGAGCCGGCGGCGCTGGTCATCTTGGGGCCTTCCTGTGGTCGCGCGACATCGCCGGGTGGCGGACGCGAGGCAGGCGCGAAGGCAAGCCCGCCGCACCCTTTTCGGGTGGCGCGGTTCCGGCGTTCCGTCCCTGTCTCTTGTCGGCCGCGCGTGGCGTGCCTGTTGGGGCGGACTTTCCGCTGAGGCGAGGGGTACGGCAAGGAACACTTTGCGTTGGAAACGATGCAGCCGTACCCTTCAATTCATGGGTACGATCGAGCAGCTTCTTGAGGACGACGAGAGCCTGACGCGGGTGGACGCGGTGGTCCGCCTGCTGTCACGCCGCATCGATGCCGGCCAGTTGCGGTCGGGAGAGAAGCTCCCCTCCATCCGTGCTGCCTTTGCGGCCTACGGCGTCTCGCGCAACACGCTGGTGGAGGCCTATGAGCGGCTCGCCGCCTCCGGCCGGATCGAGGCACGGCCGGGCTCCGGCTTCTATGTGATGCGCACCCGCGCCGCCCCGGTGCGCCCGCCTGCCCCGCCCGCCGTCATCGAGGCGGTGGACAGCGTGTGGCTGCTGCGCGAGCAGCTGGAGCAGCACTACGACGTGCGCGTCGGCGACGGGCGCCCGCCCCCCTCATGGATGGAAGGCTCGGAGGTGGGGCGCTATCTCAAGCCCATCAACCGCCCCGGCCGCCGCCCCTTTCCGGCGAGCTACGGCAGCCCCTTCGGCTTCCCCCTGCTGCGCGAGGCCATCGCCGCCCTCCTCGCCGAGCGGGCCATCGCCGCCGATCCCGCGCGGGTGCTGCTGACGCAGGGCGCCAACCACGCGCTGGACCTGATCGTGCGCATGCTGGTGGAGCCGGGCGATACGGTGCTGGTGGATTCGCCCGGCTATTATCCCCTCTTCGGCAAGCTGCGCCTGGCCAAGGCGCGCACCCTCGGCGTCCGGCGCACGCCGGAGGGGCCGGACGTGGCGGACCTCGCCGAGAAGGCGGTGCAGTCCGGCGCCAAGCTGTTCTTCACCCAGTCGCTGGCGCACAACCCCACCGGCTCCTCGCTCACGCCAGCGGTCGCCTACCGGCTGTTGCAGGCGGCCACCCGCCACGGCCTGCTGGTGGTGGAGAGCGACCCGTTCGCCGATATCCTGCCCGCCTCCCACCCCCGCCTCGCCTCGCTGGACCAGTTGGAGCGGGTGATCCATGTGGGTACCTTCGCAAAGACCCTCTCGGCAAGCCTGCGCTGCGGCTATGTGGTGGCCTCCGCCGATCTCATCGAGCGGCTGGGGGCGCTCAAGATGGTGACGAGCGTGAACTCCTCCGGCTATGTGGAGCGCATCGTCCACGATCTCATCACGTCCGGCCAATATCGCCGCCACCTCAAGCGGCTGCGCGGCCGCGTCTCGGCGGCGACCGATCAGGCGCAGGCGACGCTGGGCCGCCTCGGCCTGCCCATCTTCGGCCCGCCCGGAGGCGGCTTCTATCTCTGGTGCGAACTGCCGGAGGGGCTGGACGACAGCGCGCTCTCCCGCCGCGCAGCCGAGCGCGGCATCCTGCTGGCACCGGGCGCGGTGTTTCATCCAGATGCGGAGCCCCGCAGGCCGTCGCTGCGGATCAACGTGGCCTATGCGGACGATCCGCGCTTCGAGAAATTCATGGGCGAAATCCTCGCCGGGTCCTGATTTCAGTCGAAGCCGTACAGCGCGGCGGGATTGTCGATGAAAATGCGGCGGCGGGTGTCCGCATCTGCCCTGTCGAGCCCGAGCAGGAGAGCGGGATCGCGATCGTCGGGCATTGCCTCGAACAGCTCCGTGTGCGGCCAGTCGCTGGCCCAGAGCAGCCGGTCGGTGCGACAGGCGAGGAGTGCCGCCACATAAGGCGCGAGCGCGCCGTAGCCGTTCGGCCCCCGGCGACACAGGCGGTAGGGCGCGGAAAGCTTCACCCAGAGATTGCCTTCGGCAACAAGCTCCATCACCTCGCCGAAGGGGCCGCCCTCCAGCGGCAGGCCGGGGGCGAGGAAGCCCATGTGGTCCAGCACCACCGGCACCGGGCAGGTGCGCACGATGGGCGCGAGGCGGAAGCCTTCGCCGATCACCGCCTGAAGCTGGATGTGCCAGCCCAACGCCCCGATCCGCGCGGCGAGGCGCGCCAGATCTGCAAGGGAAAGCCCGCCGGGATTGCGCCGGTTGATGCGGATGCCGCGCACGCCCGACGCATGGAGCGCGGCGAGTTCAGTATCGCTCACCTCCGGCGCCACCACGACCACCCCGCGCAGACGCTTCGGATCACGCCGCAGCGTGTCGAGCAGGGCCGAATTGTCCGTGCCGTAGACGCTCGGCTGCACCAGCACGGCGCGATCGATGCCCAGCGCCGTCATCACCGGCCGGTAGGTGTCGAACGTCACCGGCTGCGGCGTGTAGTTGCGCCCGGCGACCAGCGGATAGTGCTCGGGCGGGCCAAACACGTGCATGTGCGTGTCGCACGTGCCGGGCGGCAGCACGCGCGCGGCCGACGCCTCCGTGAAGGGGCGCGGCGGCAGGCAGAGCGGGGCGTCGGCACTCATGCGCTCCCCCTCAGCGCGGGACCATGAAGTCGAAATCGCAGCCCTCGTCGGCCTGCAGCACGGTCTGCTGGAACAGCCGGGCATAGCCGCGCTCCGGCAGCGGCCGTTCGGGCACGTCCGCGAGGATGGCGCGGCGGCGGGCGAGTTCGTCTTCCGCCACCAGAAGGTCGATGCGCCGGCCTTCCACGTCGAGGCGGATCATGTCGCCGCTCTCAACCAGCGCCAGCGGCCCGCCCACCGCCGATTCCGGCGTGATGTGCAGCACGATGGTGCCGAAGGCCGTACCGCTCATGCGGGCATCGGAGATGCGCACCATGTCCTTCACCCCCTGCCGTCCGAGCTTTTTCGGAATGGGCAGATAGCCCGCCTCGGGCATGCCCGGCGCGCCCTTGGGGCCGGTGTTGCGCAGCACCAGCACGTCGTCGGCGGTGACGTCGAGGTCGGGATCATCGATGCGCGCGGCCATGTCGGCCACAGAATCGAACACCACCGCCCGGCCGGTGTGCTGCAACAGCCGATCGCTTGCGGCCGCCTGCTTGAGCACGGCGCCGCCTGGCGCGAGATTGCCGCGCAGCACCACCATGGAGCCCTGCGCCTTGATGGGATGGGAGCGCGGCCGGATGACATCCTGCCCGGGCACCTCCTCGGCGTTCGCGACCACCTCGCGCAGGGTGCCGCCGCCCACGGTGGGCGCATCGAGGTCGACGAGATCACCGAGCTGCTTCAGCAGCTTGGGCACGCCACCGGCGTGGTGGAAATGCTCCATGTAGTGCGCGCCGGAGGGCTTCAGATCCACCAGCACCGGCACGTCGCGGCCGATGGCATCCAGCGTCTCCAGCTCCAGCCGCACGCCGGCGCGGTTGGCGATGGCGGTGAGGTGGATGATGCCGTTGGTTGAGCCGCCGATGGCCTGCATCACCACCAGCGCATTGTGGAAGGCTGCCGGGGTGAGCAGCGCGCTCGGCTTCGGACCACCCTCCACCGCGAGCCGCGCGGCGACCTTGCCGCTCTGTTCCGCCAGCCGCACCCGCTCGGCATGGGGCGCGGGGATGGATGCGCTCATGGGTAAAGAGAGGCCGAGCGTCTCGGTGATGCAGGCCATAGTCGAGGCGGTGCCCATGACCATGCAGGTGCCCACGGACGGCGCGAGACGACCGTTCACCGTATCGATCTCGACCTCGTCGATCTCGCCGGCGCGGTGCGCGCTCCACAGCCGCCGGCAATCGGTGCAGGCGCCCAGCACCTCGCCGCGATGATGGCCCACCACCATGGGGCCCACCGGGACCACCACGGTGGGCAGGTCCACGCTCGCCGCGGCCATGATCTGCGCCGGCAGGGTCTTGTCGCAGCCGCCGATCACCACCACCGCGTCCATGGGCTGGGCGCGGATCATCTCCTCCGTGTCCATGGCCATCAGATTGCGCAGGAACATGGAGGTGGGATGGGCGAAGCTCTCGTGGATGGAGATGGTGGGAAACACCATGGGCATGGCCCCGGCCAGCATCACGCCGCGCTTCACCGCCTCGATGAGCTGGGGCGCGTTGCCGTGGCAGGGATTGTAATCGCTGTAGGTGTTGGTGATGCCGACGATGGGCCGGTCCAGCGCGTCGTCCGAATAGCCCATGGCCTTGATGAAGGCCTTGCGCAGGAACAGCGCGAACCCGTCGTCGCCGTAGCTCGTCAATCCTTTTCGCAGTCCCCGCGCCATCCTCGCCTTCCCCGTGCCGATCATCGCCGACCTGAAGGCGGAGAATTTCCCCACCCGATCTGATTGTCAATAATATATGCCCACAAACGCGACATAAGACGAAAAATGCGCCGGCATTCGGAATCATTATTGACAATAATCCGACCTCCGCCCAGTCTCCCCGCAAACCCCGGGCATAACGGGACTAAGCGGGAGGAACGCGGATGACGAGCATTCGAGGCGTTGGAAAAGCTTCGGGGTGGGGATTGGGGCGAGGCCTGTGCGCGGCGGTTGCCGTTGCCGCGGCCATGGGCGGGGGCCACGCCTTCGCGCAGACCGAAATCACCATGTGGAGCAACTGGCCCGACGAGCCCGCCAAGAAGGAATGGGTGACGGCCCGGGTGAAGGACTTCGAGGCCGCCAACAAGCAGTGCACGGTGAAGCTCAGCTTCATCCCTAAGGCCGACATCTACACCCAGGCGAAGTCCGCCGTGCGCACCGGGCAGGCCCCGGACATCTTCTACATGGAGCCCGACCAGCCGGAATTCCTCGCCGGCGGCTTCCTTGAGCCCCTCGACGGCTACATCGACCTCAACGGTCTTGAAGACTGGGCCAAGCCCGCCTGGACCTCCAAGGGCAAGGTCTATGGCGTGCCGGTGGAGGCCTATACGGTCGAGCTCTACTACAACAAGGATCTGGTGAAGAAGGTGGGCGTGGACGTGCCGGCCTCCTTCCAGCTCACGCAGGCGCAGTTCACCGATCTGGTGAAGAAGGGCGTCGCCGCCGGCATCACGCCGGTGTCGCAGGGCGTGGGCGACCGGCCCTTCCCCGGCGGCCAGCTGCTGTTTGAATCGCTGCTGCGCAAGCTCGGCCCGGACGACTACAAGAAGCTTCTGAACGGCGAACTGTCGTTCAAGGATCCGCGCGTGCAGGAGGTGATGACCTGGGTGAAGGAGCTGGTGGATGCCGGCGCCTATCCCAAGAGCTTCTCCACCCTGAAGCTCGGCGAATCCCACTTCTACTTCTATAATTCTCCGGGCTCCCTCACCTTCCCCGATCCCAGCTGGTTCACCGGCCGCGCCTTCGCCGCGCCGGAGAAGGGCGGCATGCCGGCGAACTTCCCGCTCGGCATCATGAAGTTCCCCGCCATGGACAAGGGCGCCTGCCCGAACTGCAAGACGCTGGCGGTGGCGGGCAGCTTCGTCATGTATTCCAAGGGCAAGAACAAGGATTGCTCCGGCGCGCTCTTGAAATCCATGGCCAATGCCGAGAACGGCACCAAATGGATCAGCGAGGTGTCGCTGCAGAGCGGGCTCAAGTCCGATCCGGCAAAGATCGTCAGCCCGCACAAGGCCTATTTCGACGAACTGAATGCCCGCAACAAGGACGTGACCTATTTCTTCGGCACGCCCCTGCTTTACTACCGGGCCAAGTGCGCCGAGACCTATATCCAGGTCATGAACAACGCCTTCCCCGCCGGCCTCATCAGCGTTGCGGATGCGGCGGAGAAGATGGACGCCGCCTGCCTGAAGAAGTGAGCGATGCCCGACGCCATTTCCCTTCGAACCACGGCCAAGAGCGGGGAGGCGAAAGCCTCCTCGCGGGCCACCCTCGCCGACCCCAGGCGCGCCACGGGGCTGGTCCTTGCCATCTTTCTCGGGCCGGCTTTGCTGGTCTATTGCGGGCTGACGGCCTATCCGGCCTTCCGCACCATCTTTGACAGCTTCTTCACCATCGAGGGCATGGACGCGACCTTCGTGGGCCTCGCGAACTATCGCGAGCTGATGGGCGACGAGACCTTCTGGGTCGCCGTGCGCAACACCTTCATCTGGTCCTTCGTCGCCCCCGTCATCGATGTCGCCACCGGCCTTCTGCTCGCCCTCGCGCTCTATGCCGGCGTGCCGTTCGCGCGCTTCCTGCGCGTCGCATGGTTCACGCCGGTGCTGCTCTCCTACGTGGTCGTCGCGATCCTGTGGATGTGGATCTACAATTACGACTGGGGCGTGCTGAACGTGATGCTGCGGGCCGTGGGCCTCGGCGATCTCGCCTCCTCCTGGCTGGGCGATCCCAACCTCGCGCTCGCCGCCGTCATCGTCACCCATGCGTGGAAATGGGCCGGCTTCAACATGGTGGTGTGCCTCGCCGCCATCCATTCGCTGCCCAAGGAAGTGCTGGAAGCCTCCGACCTCGACAATTGCGGCTGGGGCGCCAAGCTGCGCTACATCATCATCCCCATGCTGCGGCCGACGCTGCTGTCGCTCTACATCCTGTCCTTCATCGGCAAGATGAAGGTGTTCGACCTCGTCTGGATCATGACCCAGGGCGGGCCTTTGTGGGCGACGGAGACGGTCTCCACCTACGTCTACAAGCGCGCCTTCAACTGGAACACCTTCGACCTCGGCTATCCCTCCGCCATCGCCACCGTGTGGTTCCTGGTGGTGTGCGCCGCGGTCATCATCCTCAACCGCGTGCTCGGCTCGCGCGAGCGGCTGGAGTATTGAGATGGCCGCAACCCTCGCCGCCGCCTCCGGCCGCGCGCCGCTGCCGCGCCTGTTCTCGCGGGGCATCCTCGCGCTGGTGCTGGGCGTCTACACCATCTACCAGCTCGGCCCCTTCCTGTGGCTCGCCACCATGTCGGTGCGCACCACGGCGGAGATCAGCGCCGATCCCTATGCCTGGCCGAGCCCCCTGCACCTCGACCAGTTCCGCACCGCCTGGGTGGACTCGGACTTCGCTACCTATTTCTGGAACTCCACCCTGGTGGTGGTGGGCGCGGTGGCGGTGCTCACCTTCATCGGCGCCGCGGCTGCCCACGCGCTGGCGCGCTATCGCTTCCGCGGCAACCGGCTGATCTACGGCATCCTGTTCTCGTCCATCATCTTCCCACCGCAGATTACCCTGATCTCGCTCTACCAGATCCTGGTGGACTACAATCTCTACAACAGCCTGTTCGGGCTGGCGCTGGTCTATATCTCGCTCCAGCTGCCGTTGACTGTGTATCTCTTGGAAGGCTTCTTCGCCCGCATCCCGCAGGATTTGTTCGACGCCGCCAAGATGGACGGATATGGCGACCTCGAAATCTTCTGGCGCATCGTGCTGCCGGTAGGCATGCCGGCCATCGCCACCACGCTGATCCTGAACTTCATCCAGCTCTGGAACGAGTTCCTGTTCGCGGTGGTGCTCATCACTGATCCGGACAAGCGCACCCTGCCCATCGGCATCCGCGCCTTCATGGGCGATCATTTCCAGGACATCGGCATGATCGCCACCGGCGTCATGATCTCGGTCATCCCAGTCATCGTCGTCTACGTCTTCTTCTCCGAAAAGCTGATCCGCGGCATGACCGCCGGCGCGATCAAGTGAGGCTGCCATGGCAGTGGTGAAACTCGACAAGATCGTGAAGCGCTACGGCGGCGGCGGCCCCGTTGTGGTGGAGGACGTGGACCTCACCGTCGACGACGGGGAGTTCATGGTGCTGCTCGGCCCCTCCGGCTGCGGCAAGTCCACGACGCTGCGCATGATCGCGGGGCTGGAGACCATCTCCGGTGGCACCCTCTCCATCGACGGGCGGGTGGTGAACGACGTACCAGCCAAGGACCGGGACATCGCCATGGTGTTCCAGTCCTATGCGCTCTATCCGCACATGAGCGTTGCCGACAACCTCGCCTTCGGCCTGCGCCGCCGGGCCATTCCAAATGCCGAGATCGAACGGCGGGTGAAGGAGGTGGCGGCGCTCCTCGGCCTCGCGCCGCTGCTGGCACGCAAGCCCAGCGCCCTCTCCGGCGGCCAGCGCCAGCGCGTGGCGCTGGGCCGGGCCATGGTGCGCGAACCGCAGGTGTTCCTGTTCGACGAGCCGCTGTCGAACCTCGACGCGGCGCTGCGCGTGAACACCCGCAGCGAGATCATCAAGCAGCACCACCGCCTCGGCTCCACCATGATCTATGTCACCCACGATCAGGTGGAGGCGATGACCATGGGCACGCGCATCTGCGTGATGAACGCCGGCAAGGTGGCGCAGATCGGCGCACCGCTCGACGTCTACTGGCAGCCGGCCAACACCTTCGTCGCCCGCTTCCTCGGCTCGCCGCCCATGAATCTGATGGACGCGACGCTTTCCGCCGCCACCCGCCGTGCGACGAGCCCCGCGCTCGATGCGCCGCTCGCCCGCTGGAGCGACGGCGTGCTTCAGGCGCGGGACGGCCGCAAGGTGACGCTCGGCGTGCGCGCCGAGGACATGGCGATCGATCCTGCCGCCCTCGACGGCGCGCCGAGCGGGCGCGTCACCGGGCGCACCATCGCGGTGGAGCCGCTGGGCGCCGAGACGCTGCTTCTGCTGGAACTGCCCGGCGGCGGCGAGATCACCGCCCGCCTGCCCCGCCACGTCACCGCGACGCCCGATCAGGAGGTGGTGCTCTTCTTCCGCGCCGACGCCGCCTATCTGTTCGACGCCGAGACGGGCGACGCCATCGCCCCGCTGGAGACCGGCGCCGCCGCCGTTCGCGCCGCCGTTCAGCGGAGGACGCACTGATGGCCGCGCCGCTCCGCGTCGGGCTCATCGGCGCCGGCTGGGTCACCCAGCATCACCTGAAGGGCTGGGCCGCGCTGGGCGAGGCGGCGAAGGTCGTGGCCATCGCCGACCCGTCCGCCGAACGCGCCACCGAGCGGGCGAGCGCCTTCGGCATTCCGGTGGTGTTCACCAGCGCCGAGGCGATGCTGGCGGCCGGCGGCCTCGATGCAGTGGACATCGCCGCCCCCCGCGCCGTTCATGCCGAACTCGCCCGCCTTGCCGCGCGCCACGGCCTGCCCATCCTGTGCCAGAAGCCCCTCGCCCCCACCCTGCCGGAGGCCGAGCAACTGGTGGCCGACATCGGCGGACGGGTGCGGCTGATGGTGCATGAGAACTGGCGTTTCCGCGCCTATTACCGGCAGGCCGCCGCATGGCTGCGGGCCGGCCGCATCGGCGCGATCAAGGCCGCCCACCTCTCCCTCGTCACCTCAGGCACGGTGCCGGATGCGGAGGGACGTTTCCAGGCGCTGGAGCGCCAGCCCTTCATGCGCGAGGAACGGCGCATGCTGGTGGCGGAGGTGCTCATCCATCACCTCGACACCCTGCGCATGCTGCTCGGCCCGCTTAAGGTGGAGGCCGCCGCCCTCAGCCGCACCTGCAATGCCATGGCGGGCGAGGACGGCGCCGTCATCCAGCTCTCCACCGCGAACGGCGCCGGCGTCTCCATCTTCGCGAGCTTTGCAGCCTATGGCGTGCCGGCGCAGCAGGCGGACCGGCTGACCATTCTCGGCGACGCCGGCACGCTCAAGCTCGACGGCTCCACCCTCTCCCTCGCCGGCCCCGAGCCGGAGCGGCTGGACTATGATCCCGAGGCGACCTATCTCGGCTCCTATGCCGCGACGATCGCCCATTTCGTCGCGTGCCTTGCGAGCGGTACGCCTTTCGAGACGTCGCCGCAGGACAATCTGGAGACCTTGCGGCTGGTGGAAGACTGCTACAGGCTTTCCGGATTCGAGACGGCGAACAGGAGCGCCGCATGAGCGAAGCGTCCCTTCCCGCATCGCGGGCCGACGAGCAGGCCGAGGTGCAGCGTCGGCTGGAGGATGACATCATCTTCGGCCGTTTCGCGCCCGGCTCCCGGCTGGTGGAAGACACGCTGATGGCGCGCTACGGCGCCTCACGGCACTACATCCGGCAGGCGCTGGTGCAGCTGGAGCGCACCGGCGTCGTGCGGCGCGAGAAGAATGTGGGCGCCACCGTCTGCTCTTACTCCGCCGAGGAGGTACAGCAGATCTATGCGGTGCGCGAGATGCTCACCCGGCAGGCCGCACTGATGATCCCCCTGCCCGCCCCGCCGGAGCTGATCGTCCGCCTCAAGGAGATCCAGGCCGATTATTGCCGCCATGCCGATGCCGGCAACCTGCGCGGCATCCACGAGACCAATGACCTGTTCCACCTGACCCTGTTCTCGGGCTGCGGAAACCCCTATCTGGTGCGCACGCTGCAGGACTACATGGGCTATACCCTGCCCATGCGCGCCAAGAATCTCGCCGATCACGCCGGGCTCCAGCTCTCCCGCCGCCAGCACGATATCATGATCGAGCTGCTCGGAGGCACGGACAGCTGGGCGCTGGCGCAGCTCTGCGTCGATCACATGCAATACAGCAAGGCAGACTACCTTGCGCGCACCGCCGGCACGGCGGCCTCGGGTCGATTGGCGATCGCCGACTGACCTCCCCCCTGCCGACATGACGAAGGATGGACCATGGATCTCGGACTGAAAGGCAAGACGGCCCTCGTGCTCGGCGCGGGCGGCGGGCTCGGCAGCGCCATCGCGGCGACGCTGGCGGCGGAGGGCGCGAAGGTGGCGCTGGGCGACATCGACCTCGCCGCAGCCGGTGCAGTGGCGGAGCGCATCGCGGCCGTGGGCGGCGAGGCGATGGCGCTCAAGTTCGACCTTTCCGCCCTCGCCGGCATCGATGCGCGCATCGCCGAGATCGAGGCGAAGCTCGGCCCGGTGGACGTGCTGGTGAACAACACGGGCGGCCCGCCCCCCACCCCGGCCGCCGGGCAGGACCCGGCGCTGTGGGCCAAGAGCTTCAACGACATGGTGCTCTCGGTGATCGCCATCGCCGATCGGGTGCTGCCCGGCATGCGCGCACGCAAATGGGGCCGCATTATCACCTCCACTTCCTCCGGCGTGGTGGCTCCCATTCCCAATCTTGCCATCTCCAACGCGCTGCGCCTGTCGCTGGTGGGCTGGTCGAAGACGCTCTCCCGCGAGGTGGCGCGCGACGGCATCACCGCCAACATCATCCTGCCCGGCCGCATCGCCACCGACCGCATCAAGTTCCTCGATGCCAAGAAGGCCGAGCGCGAGAACCGCACCGTGGAAGAGGTGGCTGCGGAAAGCACGGCCTCCATCCCCGTCGGCCGCTATGGCGACCCGCAGGAATATGCCAACGTGGTGGCCTTCCTCGCCGGCACGCCCTCGTCCTATGTCAACGGCTCGGTCATCCGCGTGGATGGCGGCCTCATCGCCAGCATCTGATCGGGTTCATCATGCTTCTCGACGCCAGCGCCTCCGGCCTGTTCCCCATCGCCCCCACCCCGTTCACGCCGGACGGGAAGATCGACGAGGGCTCCCTCGACACACTGATCGCCCGCTATCTCGCGGCCGGTGCCACCGGCGTGACGGTGCTCGGCATCATGGGCGAGGCGCCCAAGCTGGAGCCGGAGGAATCCCTCGCCATCACCGCGCGCTTCATCGCCGGCTTCGGCCGGCTGCCGGTCATCGTCGGCGTCTCAGCGCCGGGCCTCGCCGCCATGCGCTGGCTGGCGCGCGCCGCCATGGACAAGGGCGCGGCGGGCGTCATGATCGCCCCGCCCCCGGCCCTGCGCACGGACGACCAGATCACCGGCTATTACCGGCAGGCCATCGAGGCCATCGGTGCCGACATCCCCTTCGTCATCCAGGACTATCCGCTCACCCTCACCGTGCAGATGACGCCCAAGGTCATCCGCCAGATCGTTGAGGAGAACCCCTCCTGCGTGATGCTGAAGCACGAGGACTGGCCGGGGCTGGAGAAGATCTCGGCGCTGCGCGCCTTCCAGAAGGAAGGCTCCATGCGCCCCATCTCCATCCTCACCGGCAATGGCGGCCTGTTCCTCGATTTCGAGATGGAGCGCGGGGCGGACGGCGCCATGACCGGCTACGCCTTCCCCGAGATGCTGGGCGAGGTGGTGAAGCTGCAGAAGGCCGGCGAGCGGGACAAGGCGCATGACCTGTTCGATGCCCACCTCCCGCTCATGCGCTACGAGCAGCAGCAGGGCGTCGGCCTCGCGGTGCGCAAATATGTGATGATGAAGCGCGGCTTCATCGCCTCCGACGCCCAGCGCAAGCCTGGCTCGGCTCTCTCCGCCACCGCGCGGGCGGAAGTGGACTACCTGCTCTCCCGCCTCGCCCGGCACGATCCGCGCGCGGCGATCTGAGCGCCGAGGCCTGACGTTCTCGATCGCGGCGGCTCCGGCAGACGGGGCCGCCGCGGTTCGTTTTCAAAGCCCCCCAATCTACCGCGCCACCCACGTGCCGCTGCCGGCGATCTCCTCGGAAATTCGCCGCCCCGCGTCGATGACGGCGGCGCGGATGGCCGGCGAGGCGCCGGCGAGATCCTCCGCCGCCAGCACGAGGCTGACCCCGGCGATGACCTGCTTGTTGACGAGGACCGGCGCCGCGATGCCCGCGCGCCCCTCGGCGACCTCAGAAACCGTCTCCACCACGCCGTCGCGGCGGATGGCGCGCACCTCGGCCTTGAAGGCCTTCCAGTCGCCATGTCCGAGACGGGCGCGGATGGTGTCTTCGTTGTCGAGATAGATGCGCTTCAGTGAGCGGTCGTCGAGATGGGCCAGCACCACCTTCGAGGAGGCGCCGGCGAAGAGCGGCATGGCCACGCCCCGCTCATAGGTGGTGATGGGATGGGGGGCGGTGCCATGCTCCTGATGCACGCACATCACCGTGTCACGATAGCGCCGGCAGAGGATCGCCGTCGCGCGCTGGGTGGTCTGGTCGAGCAGTTCGTGCATCACCCGCGAGGCGATGGGGATCAGCGTGTCCCCCTGCCGCAACAGCCGGTCATACTCGATAAAGGCGGGGCCGAGCACGTAGCCGGCGCCGATGACGGGATCGAGAAAGCCGGCCCGGCAAAGCTCCTGCACGTCGCGATAGGCGGAACTCTGGGACACGCCCGTTTCCTGGGCGATCTCCTCCACCGTCAGCGGCCAGGGGCGTCCGCGAAACAGTCCCATGACCTGAAGAATCCTGCTGGCCAACCTCGCCCTCCCGAAGAATGATACTTTATATCATTCAGTAAGAATTTCGCAAAATTCCTACCTGTTGCGAATTATGCTTGAAGGAGATGGAAAGTTCGAGCACTCTTTCGGCAGATGACGCGCGGCAAGACGCGTCCCCCCTTCCGGAGAGAGATGATGAAGCGCGTCCTTCCCCGCCTCGTTGCCGCCGCCCTCGCCCTCAGCGTTCCGCTCGCCGGGGCTCATGCGCAGGCGCCCAAGACCGAAGTGAAGCTCGCCGTTCTGGCCCCGAGTGCACTGTTGTGGCTGCACGCCATCGCCGTGGACAAGGGCTTCTACGACAAGCGGAACATCGCCGTACGCGAGCTGCGCGCATCGGACAGCCCGGCGCTGCTGCAGGCGGTCGCGTCCGGCAGCGCGGATGCGGGCATCGCCCTCGGCGATCTCGCGGTGCGGGCCATCGACAAGGGCGCTCCGGTCATCATCGCCGGCGCGGTGCTCGACAAGACCATCCTGCGCCTCTACGGCGCCAAGGGCACCGGCTCGATGAAGGATCTTGCCGGCAAGCCGCTCACCGCGGGCGCGGTCAAGGGCGGCACCGCCAACCTCCTGAAGTATCAGCTGAAGCAGGCGGGCGTGGACCCGGCCGGCGCGCAGATGGTGTCCATCGCCAATTCCCGCGACCGCATCATCGCCATGGGCAACGGTCAGGTGGCCGGCGCGCTGCTCATCGCCCCGTTCGACACCCTCGCCGGGCGCGAGGGGGCCGTGCTGCTCGATGTCTATCGCGAGCCCTATGTCCAGACCCCCCTCGTGCTGAACAAGTCCTGGGGTGAAGCGCCCGCTACGCGCCCCGCCGCCATCGCGCTGACACAGGCGCTGAAGGAGGCGGCCGCCTTCATCGACAATCCGGCCAACAAGGATGCGGCCATCGACGTGCTCGCCGCCTACACCAAGACGCCGCGCGACGTGGTGGAGGATTCCTATGCCTTCATCGTGAAGGAGCAGAAGGCCATCCCGGCCGATCTCTCCGTCCCCGCGGCCGGCCTTGAAAACCTCTACAAGATCGACGCCGCGGTGGGTGGCGATCCCCAGAGCCAGGCCTTCGACCTCAAGCGCTACTACGACCCGAGCTACATCGCCGGCAAGTGAGCGGAGCGCAGCGAGAGGAGCCGACACCATGGCCCATTTTCGCGACATGCGGACGCCGGTGACGCTGCTCACGGGCTTCCTCGGATCGGGCAAGACCACCCTGCTCAACGGGTGGCTGCGCGACCCGGCGCTGAGCGACGCGGCCGTCATCGTCAACGAATTCGGCGAGATCGGCATCGACCATGCGCTCATCGCCGCCAGCTCCGACAACACCATCGAGCTCTCCACCGGCTGCCTGTGCTGCACGGTGAAGGGCGACCTCGTGGAGACGCTGCGCGACCTCACCGAGAAGCGCGCGCGGGGCGAGGTGAAGGCGTTCGCGCGGGTCATCATCGAGACCACCGGCATGGCCGATCCCGGCCCGGTCATCCAGGCGCTCATCACCTTTCCGGTGGCGCGCACCTATCGCCTCGGGCGGGTGGTGACGGCGGTGGATGCGATGCAGGGCATGGGCACGCTCGACCGCCACGCGGAAGCGCGCAAGCAGGTGGGCGTCGCCGACGAGGTGGTGCTGACCAAGGCGGATCTCGCGGGTGCCGACTTAGCCCCGCTGGAGGCCCGCATCGCCGGCCTTTCGCCCGGCGCGCGGCTGCATCTGTCCTCGCTCGCGCATCTCGCCCAGCCCACCCTGCTCGACGGCATCGACCCCGCCGACCCGAACACCCGCCCGAGTGAAGTGCGCGCCTGGCTGCGGGCGGAGGCTTTCGAGGCGGCGGACCCCGTCCAGCATCGCGAGGATATCGGCTCCTTCTGCCTCGCCTTCGAGGAGCCCCTCCATTGGGAACACGTCTCGGCGTGGCTCGATGCATTGGCCATCGCCCATGGCGATGACCTGCTGCGGGTAAAGGGCATTCTCGCCATCGCCGGCCGCAGCAAGCCGGTGGTGGTGCAGGCGGTGCAGCGCCTGTTCTCGCCGCCGGTGGAGCTGTCCGCCTGGCCGGAGGGGATGGCGGGCTCGCGCATCGTCTTCATCACGCGCGGGCTGTCGCAGGCCTACGTGACCGAGGTGCTGGACGTGATCCGCACCCGCCCGGTGGCGCTCGATCTCGCATCCTGACGCGCCACGGGCCGCATCCTTTTCATATTGGCCCGTGCGGGCCTCGTCCTCGGGAGAGTAGCTTGGATACCATCATCAAGAACGGCCTCGTCGTGACTGCGGACGGCCGCTTCGAGGCCTCCATCGGCATCAAGGACGGGGCCATCGCCGGCATCTTCGAGCCGGGGCTGGAGCCGGCTGCCGCCGAAGTCATCGATGCCAAGGGCCTCGCCATCCTGCCCGGCGTCATCGACATGCACTCGCACCACCGCGAGGGCTCGCTGCCGGGCTTCGAATACAAGGACACCATCTACACCTCGACGCTCCAGTGCGCCGCCGGCGGCGTGACCACCTCGGTCGCCATGCCCAACGTGACCCCGCCGCCCAACACCATGGACCTGCTGGAGAAACAGTTCGCCATCTATGAGCGCGACGCGGTGGTGGACTGGAACTTCAATCCCGCCCCCACCATCCTGGAGGAAGTGCCGGCGATGGCCGCGACCGGCATCGCCGCCTTCAAGTTCTTCATGGTGGTGGACACCGGCCGCTCCTATCCGCACATGCCGGGCATCGGCGTGCATGACCACGGCAAGATCCTGGAGATCATGCAGGCGGCGGCGGCGCACGACGTGCCGCTCATGATCCATCCCCACGATCAGGCGCTGATGGACGTGATCGAGCAGGAATTCTGGGCGCGCGGCGAGCGCGACGCCCTCGCCTACGCCAAGGCCTACGCCGCCCATGACGGCGTGATCTGGGAGACCGCCATCGCCACCCTGCTGCGCCTGCAGAAGGCGGCGGGCTGCCATCTCCATATCCTGCACACCCAGACCGCCGGCTCGGTGCAGCTCATCCGCGAGGCCAAGGCGCGCGGGCAGAAGGTGACGTGCGAGCTGAACCCATGGGCGCTCTTCCTCGGCTGCGAATGGGCGGCGATCCAGCGCCTCGGCTCCTATGCCCTGTCCTACTGGGTGCCGGAGAAGAACGTGCCCGGCCTGTGGGAGGGCGTGCGCGACGGCACCATCGACATCATCGCCACCGATCACGCTCCGCACACCCGCGAGGAGAAGGAGATCGGCTGGACCGACGGCTGGAAGGCCCACACCGGCACGCCCTCGACCCAGTTCTATCTCTCCATGTTCCTCACCGCCGCCACCGAGGGCAAGCTGCCGCTGGAGCGCGTGGTGGAAGCCACCTCCACCCGCCCGGCGCGCCTGTTCCGGCTCGATCGCAAGGGCGAGATCAAGCCCGGCTTCGACGCCGACCTCGTGCTGGTCGACCTCGAGACAGAATATGAGGTGCGCGACGAGGACGTGCTCTCCCTCGTCGGCTGGAGCCCCTATGCCGGCCGCCGCTTCAAGGGCAAGCCGGTGCGCACCATCCTGCGCGGCCGCACCATCTATCTGGACGGCAAGGTGGTGGGCGAGAAGGGATACGGCAGGCAGGCCGTCTCCACCGCCCGCCACGCGCACAAGGCGGCGGCGGAATGACCGCAGCCGCTCCCTTCTGGCGCAGCGTCTACGACTTCCTCGAAGGGCGCTCGCGCGCCGCAGGTCTCCTGCGGATGCTGATCTCGCTCGCCTTCGTGCTGGTGATCTGGCAGGTGCTGGCGACCTATGTGGTCACCAACAAGCTCCTGCTGGTGCCCCCGGCGGAGGTGTTCCGCGCGCTCGCCAAGGAGAGCGGCAACGGCGCACTGTGGACCAACGCGCTCGCCACCGTGAGCGCGGTGGCGGCGTCCTTCCCGGTGGCGGTGCTGATCGGCGTCGCCATCGGCCTCGCGCTGGCGTCCAGCCGGCTGCTGGCGCTCACCGCCGGGCCGATGCTGACGGCGCTGAACTCGGTGCCGCTGGTGGCGCTGGCGCCGCTGTTCATCGCGTGGCTGGGGCTGGGCTTCGCCTCCAAGTTCGTGCTCGTCACCATCTTCACCATCTTCCCGGTGCTGGTGACGACGGAGACCGGCCTCAAGGCCACCGACAAAGTCCTCATCGAGGCGGCGCGCTCCTTCAACGCCTCGCGCTGGCAGGTGTTCACCACCGTATCGCTGCCCTTCGCGCTGCCGTTCATCGTCTCCGGTATCCGCGTCGCCTGGGCGCGGGCGCTGGTGGCCATCATCATCGCCGAGTTCTTCGGCTCCTTCGCCGGCTTCGGCTTCGCCATCCTGGCCGCTGGACAGAGCTTCGACACCGCGACACTGCTCGCCTACGTCATCATGCTCGGCATGCTCGGCCTCATGGGCAGCATCTTCTTCGAGTGGCTGGAACGCCGGCTCGCGCCGTGGCGACAGGAGTGAACCGGATGGCACAGGCTCTCTCCATCGAAGGCATCAACAAGGTCTTCGAGCGCACGGGCAAGCCCTCCGTGGAGGCGCTGCGCGACATCAACCTCACCATCCGCGAAGGCGAGTTCGTCTCCATCGTGGGGGCGAGCGGATCGGGCAAGTCGACGCTGCTGCGCATCATCGACGGCCTGCTCCCGGCCTCCTCCGGCGTGGTGAAGGTCTCTGGCCACACGGTGACACGGCCGGGCGCCGACCGCGCCATGGTGTTCCAGCAGGATGCGCTCCTGCCGTGGAAGCCGGTGATCGACAATGTCGCCTACGGCCTCACCATCGCCGGCACGCCGAGGCGCGATGCCCACGCCACCGCCCAGCGCTTCATCGACATGGCGGGATTGAAGGGCTTCGAGCAGCACTATCCGCACCAGCTCTCCGGCGGCATGCGCCAGCGGGTGAACGTCGCCCGCGCCCTGGCGGTGAACCCGAAGATCCTGCTGCTGGACGAGCCATTCGCCGCGCTCGATGCCCAGACGCGGGAGATCATGCAGACGGAGCTGCTCAACATCTGGCAGAAGAGCGGCACCACCGTGCTCCTCATCACCCACCAGATCGACGAGGCGGTGTTTCTCTCCGACCGCGTGATCGTCTTCTCCGCCCGGCCCGGCTCGGTGCGCGAGGAAATCCCGATCCCCCTGCCGCGTCCGCGCGCGCTGGAGGTGAAGCGCCACGAGGCCTTCGGCGCGCTCGTGGACCGGATCTGGCACCTCATCGAGCATGAGGTGAGGAGCGCGGTCGCCGACAACCGGGCCTGACCCTCCGGCCCGTTGCTCACGCCGCCGGGGCGGCGTCCTCGCGGAAGGCCGCCGCCTGGCGCGCAGGGGCCGACATGCCGGCCCCTGCCTGACACAGATCGAGCGCGCGGGCGAGGCTGCGCTCGATCTCGGCCTTGCGGATGCCGCGCGCGATGAAGACGAGGAAGGACGGTCCGCCGTCGTCCGCGCTCAGATGCGTCGGCGGATGCATCACATGCTGCACGCCGTGGATGGCCAGCGGCCTGTCCGACGATGTTGTCCGCAGCAGCCCCTTCACCCGCAGGATGCGGTCGCCGTGGGCGTGGAGCAGCGCGGACAGCCAGAGCGTGAAGGCCGGCCAGTCCAGCGCGCCCTCGATGGGCAGCGTGAAGGACGAAACCTCGGAATCATGGTCGGGGGCGTCGGCCAGGAACGGCGACGGCGGGGCGTGGAGGCTTTCGCGCCCCGCTAGCACGTCGCCCAGCCTGAACGTCTCGTCCTGAATGTCGAGGATGCGCGCGTCGGGGGAGATGGCACGCACCGCTGCGGCGAGGCGGGCCGTCGGCTCGGCGGCGCGCATGTCGCCCTTGGTGATGACCACCGTATCGGCGATGGCCACCTGCCGGCGCGCCTCAGGCCTATGCTCCAGATTGCGCAGGCCCGCCACCGCATCCACCACCGCCACGACGGAGGCGAGGCGCACATGCGCCTTCAGCCAGGGGTCGCGGGCGAGGGTCGCGATAACGGGCGCGGGATCGGCCAGACCCGACGTTTCGAGGATGGCGCGGCGCAGGCCCCTGCCGGCTCTGGAACCGTCCTTCGCCATGCGCACCAGATCGTGCATCGCCTTGGCGACATCGGCGCGGCGCGCGCAGCACAGGCAGCCGCCGTCGATCAGTTCCACCGCCTCGCTGGCATGCACCAGCAGGCGGTGATCGACGCCCGCCTCGCCGAACTCATTGACCATGAGGCCGGAATCGCCGCCCTCCGCGGTCTCGATGAAGCGGCGGATGAGCGTCGTCTTGCCCGAGCCAAGGAAGCCGGTCACGACGATCAGAGGCAGGCGCTCATCCATGGGCCGGGGCCTCCCGCATGGGCGCGATGAAATCCTCGGACAAGGGATCGATGCCGCGACCGGAGAGGCTTTCCGCGATGGGCCAGACATCGCCCAGCGTCGGCGCGATCTTGGTGCGGCCGCGCGCGTCGGTGAGCGCAAGCGCCTCCCCGTCCCAATCCTCGCAGACGAGGCCGAGGGGCTGAACTAGCGCATTCAGCATGGCGATGCGCCGCCGGCGCTCCGCGCGATAGTGCAGGATATCCTCGAACGGAAAGCGATCGTCGCGCTGCCGGGCGAAATCGCTCCAATGCTCTCCCGCACCGAAGATCGCGCACACCTCGCACATAGCGGTTTTCCTTCTCGAGATCAGGCGAGGCTGTCGGGCGCGCCGCCGAGCGGCAGTTCCATGTCCGACAGCATGCTCTGGGTGAGGCATTCGGAAACGCGCTTGCGGGCGAGCCCGGCGTGGGAGCTGCCGAGGGCATCCGCCCGGTCGGCGTCGCGGGCGCGGATCGCCTCCACCATCTCGCGATGCTCGCGGATGATGTTGCCGATGTGCGCGTCATACGCCTCCTCGGTCGCGAAGCAGTCGTAGGTCATGGCGAGGCGCGAGATGCGCAAATTGGTGGTGAGCAGCTGGAGATAGAAGCGCTCCACCACGCCATTGCGGCAGCAGGCGGCGATGGCGGCGTGGAAGCGCCAGTTGATCTCCAGCATGGCCTCGGAATCCCGCCGCGCCGTCGCCGCCTCGAAGGCCTCCCGCTGGGCATCGATGGCGACGATCTGCGCCTCCGTCCGCCGCAGGGCCGCCCACCTTGTGACGAGGCGCTGCGAGAGGTCGAACGCCTCCAGATGCTCGCGAATGTCGTTCCAGCCCATGGGCGCGACCCGCGTGCCCCGGTTGGGCAGGATCTGCACCAGCCCCTCGCCAGCAAGGCGGACGAGGGCCTCGCGCAACGGCGTGCGTGACAGGCCGAGGCGGCTCACCAGCGCCGCCTCGTCGAGGTCGGAGCCGGGCGCGAGGGCCAGCGAGACGATCTCGGCGCGGATCACCTGATAGGCGAACTCGCTCGATCCCCCCTTGGAGATTCCGGCCTTGGGTGCGGTGGGCACCTCGAGAGTGCCGCGTCCGGCGGCACGGGTGCGGCTTCTTTGTGCGTTTCGTTCAGACATCGTTGTTGCATGACTCAATTTATTTTGCATAAGATATGTATAAATAAGCCTTCCGTCAAGCATATAACATCGTGATATCAACGATTTGGAGGGGCAAAGGTGCTTTGGCAAGCCACCGCCAACGGGCTGCTTCTCGGCGGCCTCTATGGCATCGCCACCATCGGATTTTCGATGGTCTGGGGCGTCATGGGGGTCATCAACCTGGCCCACACCGGCTTCATCATGCTGGGCGCCTACATCACCTACGGCCTGTTCCGGTTCGCGGGGCTTGATCCGATCGCCTCCATTCCGGTCTCCATGATCGCCATGTTCGCGCTGGGCTATGCGCTGCAGGTGCTGGTGCTGAACCGCATCATCCGCACCAGCCTGCTGCTGTCACTGGTGGTGACCTTCGGCATCGAGCTGGTGATGGTGGATGCGGTCTCCATCGCCTTCACCTCCGACGTGCGCTCGGTGAACTCGTCCTATGCGGCGAGTTCCATCGAGGTGTTCGGCATCCTCGTGCCGGTGGTGCGCCTCATCGCGGCGGGCTTCTCCGTCACCCTCGGCATCGCCTTCTTCGCCTTCCTGCGCTTCACCCGCGCCGGGCAGATGATCCTCGCCACCGCGCTCGACCGGGAGGTCTCCTCCCTCATGGGCATCAATCCCGAGCGCATCTACGCGCTGACGGCGGGTGCCGGCGCGGCGCTGGCGGGGGCGACCGGCTCGCTCGCCTCCATGCTGTTTCCGGTGATGCCGGGCATGGGCGTCACCTTCCTCAGTGCGGTCTTCGTCATCACCGTTCTGGGCGGCATCGGCTCGGTGGAAGGCTGCATCGTCGCCGGCTTCATCTACGGCCTCGTGCAGGCCTGGGCCGGCTACTTCCTCGGTGCCAATTATCAGGAGATCGTCGGCTTCGGCCTGTTCCTGCTGGTGCTGGCCCTGAGGCCGCAAGGCCTGTTCGGCCGCGCTTTCTTCGGGGAGCACGCATGAGCGCGCCAGCCTCTCCCGCGGGCGCACGGCGCCGCGCGCTTCTCTTCTGGGCCTTCTTCGCCGTCGGCGCGGTCGTCCTCGCGCTCGCGCCCCTCGCCCTCAACAATTACTGGCTGCGGGTACTGACCACGGTGTTCATGTACGCCACGGTCACGCAGGGGCTGAACGTCATCGTCGGCCTCACCGGCTATCATGCCTTCGGCAATGCGGTGTTCTTCGGCTTCGGCGCCTATGCCTGCGGCGTCGCCATGACGCTGGGCGCACCCTTTCCCGTCGCGCTGGTGGCGGCAGTCGCCTTCTCGGCGCTGGTGGCGGGCATCGTCGGCTGGCCCATCCTGCGGCTGCGGGGGCATTACTTCGCCATCGCCACGGTGGCGCTGAACCTCGCCGCCATCCAGCTGGTGATCCAGGTGGGCGGCGTGACGGGCGGTGCCGAAGGCCTGCCGCTGCCGCTCTCGGACCTGCCACCGGGGCCGCTCTACCGCGCCATCTATCTGGTGATGCTGGCCGGCATGGTCGTCTCCACTTTGCTGGTGGCGTTCATCCTCACCCGCCCCTTCGGCTACGCGCTGCGGGCCATCCGAGATGGCGAGCGTGCGGCGGGGGTGATGGGCATCGACACCACCGCCACCAAGGTCGCGGCCTGGGCCATCTCCGCTGGCATCACCGGCTTTGCCGGCGGCGTGTGGGCCTATTGGATCACCTTCATCGAACCCGCCAGCGCGTTCGATCCCGCCATCGGCGTGAAGGCCTACATGATGCTCATCCTCGGCGGCATGGGCACGGTGATCGGGCCGGTGCTGGGCGCCTTCGTGCTGGAATTCCTCTCCACGCTGGTGTGGGGCGGCTTCCTGCAGGCGCACCAGATCGTGTTCGGCGTGCTCATCGTCGTCATCTGCCTCGTCGCGCCCAACGGGATGCTGGTGGCCGGGCGTTCCCTGATCCAGCGGTGGAGGTCGCGCCATGGCGCTGCTTGAGGCGAATGACCTCGAAATCCGCTTCGGCGGCGTGAAGGCGCTGGCCGGCGTCTCCTTCCGGGTGGAAGAGGGCGAAGTGTTCGGCGTCATCGGCCCCAACGGTGCCGGCAAGACCACGCTGCTGAACGCCATTTCCGCCGTCTACAAGCTCAATGGCGGCTCCATCCGCTTCGCCGGGGAGGACGTGACCGGCCTGCCACCGCATCGCCTCTCCCGCCTCGGCATCGCCCGCACCTTCCAGATCGTGCAGCCGTTCAAGGCCATGAGCGTGCGGGAGAATGTCGCCATCGGCGCCATGTTCGGCCATGCGCGGCTGCGTACGCGAGACGCCTGGCTCGCCGCGGCCGATGCCGCGCTGGAGCGCACGGGCCTCGCGCCCAAGGCCGCCTTCATGCCGCCGCAGCTCACCCTTGCCGACCGGAAGCGCCTGGAGGTGGCCCGCGCGCTCGCCATGGGGCCGCGCATCATCCTGTTCGACGAGGTGATGGCGGGCCTCAACCACACGGAGATCGAACGCATGATCGACCTCGTGAAGAGCCTCAAGCAGGCCGGCCTCACCGTGGTCGTCATCGAGCATGTGATGAAGGCGGTGCTGGCGCTCTGCGACCGCATCATGGTGCTGAATTTCGGCGCCAAGCTCGCCGAGGGCGTGCCGGACGACGTGGTGTCCGACCCCAAGGTGGTGGAGGCCTATCTCGGCCAGCGCTTCGCCAAGGCGCACGCCGCAGCGGGAGGAGCACGATGAGCCTTCTCTCGGTCGAAGGCCTCGCGGTGGCCTATGGCGACAGCCGCGTCCTGTGGGACGTAGGCTTCGACATGGCGGAAGGCGAGATCGTCGCCCTCGTCGGCGCGAACGGCGCGGGCAAGACCACGCTGCTGCGCGCCCTCACCGGCCTCATCCCGGTGCGCGGCGGGACGATGCGCTTCGCCGGCGCGGACCTCGGCCCGCTGAAACCTTACGAGCGCGCCCGGCGCGGCATCGCCATGGTGCCGGAGGGCCGGCGCCTGTTCGCCGGCCTCACCGTGCGCCAGAATTTGAAGCTCGGCGCCACCGCGCGCCCGGACCGCGCGGGCGAGGACGACGACCTCGCGTTCGTCTTCAAGCTTTTCCCCGAACTGGTTCGGCTGGAAGGCCGGCTGGCCGGGCTCATGTCCGGCGGCGAGCAGCAGATGTGCGCCATCGGCCGGGCGCTGATGGCGCGGCCGAGCCTCCTGCTCATCGACGAGATGTCGCTGGGCCTCGCCCCGGTGATCGTCGACCGCATCGCCGAGGCCGTGCGCCTCGTGAACCGGGAGCGCGGCATCACCGTGCTGCTGGTGGAGCAGGACGTGGGCCTCGCGCTGGAGATCGCCACCCGCGGCTACGTGCTGGACACCGGGCGCATCACCATCGACGGCCCGGCGGACGACCTCCTGCGGCGCGAGGACATCCGCGCCGCCTATCTCGGCCTTAACTGACCTGTTCGGAGAGCGTGACGTGTCCCGACCCTATGACCTCGTGATCGAAAACGGCACGATCCACACCCCGTCGTCCTCCTTCAAGGCTGACATCGCCGTGCTCGACGGCAAGATCTCCGCCATCGGCGGCCCCTTCACGGAGGCGGCGAAGCGCGTGGATGCCGAGGGGCTCGCCGTGCTGCCGGGCCTGTGGCACGTCCACTGCCACTTCCGCGAGCCGGGCCACACCTACAAGGAAGACTTCCAGACCGGCTCCGCGGCGGCGGCGGTGGGCGGCGTGACCATGTGCATCGACATGACCAACAACACGCCGCACCCGACCACGCTCGAAGACTACGAGATGAAGAAGGCGCTGGTCGCGCCCAAGGCCCATGTGGACTACGCACTCTATGGCGGCGGGCTCTATCCCCGCACCGTGGAGGCTCTGGCCAAGGCGGGCGCCATCGGCATCAAGATCTTCAACACGCGCCACATCAAGGAAGTCTATCCCTACATCTCGGAACTCGGCGTGCTCGACCACGGCATCCTGTTCGAGCTGTATGAGGCGACGCGGGACATGGGTCTCGTCGCCTCGGTGCATCATGACGATCCCGAGTGGTGCAAGCGGCTCACCTTCCGCGACTACATCGACAAGGGCCGCAGCGATGCCATGGCCTATCACGAGAGCTTCTCGAAGGGCTACATGTACGGCCACGGCATGGTCGCGGGCCTCGCGGCCTCGCTCTATTACGCCCGCATCTGCGGGGTGAAGCTGCACGTGCTGCATCTCGGCGTCATGCCCAAAGGCGCCAATGAGATGATCCACCACGCCAAGTTCGACCTCGGCCAGGACGTGTCGTGCGAGCTGGAGCTCGGCACCATGTTCATGAACCGGGCGCAGATGGAGAAGGTCGGGCCGCGCACCTACAACTGGGCCTATGATCCCGAGGCCGGCTGGGACGCCATCAAGGACGGCACGGCGGACATGATCGTGCTGGAGCACGCGCCCCATTCCAAGGAAGACGTGGACCCGGGCTGGAAGGACCTGTTCTCCGTGCCGCTCGGCGTCACCGGCGCGCAGGAATACATCCCGCTGCTCATGAACGCCGTGAACGAGGGGCGCCTCTCGCTCAACGACGTGGCCCGCCTCGCCGCCGAGGCCCCGGCCCGTCGCTTCGGCATCTTCCCGCGAAAGGGCGTGATCCAGCCCGGCGCAGATGCCGACTTCACCATCGTGGACATGAGCCGCGAAGGCGTGTTCCGCAACGAGGACATGCTCTCGCGCACCGGCTTCTCCAGCTGGGAGGGCATGGCCACCAAGGGCGCGGCCACCCACACCATCGTGCGCGGCACCATCGTCGCGCAGGACGGCAAGCTCGTCGGCGCGCCGGGCTTCGGGCGCTTCGTGCCCGGCACCGCGGCATCCGCCTGAGAAACTTAAGAAAACCAGACCTTCCGGGACCAGCAGGAGCGAGCGAGATGATGCACAGACGAACTCTGGTGAAGAGCGTGGCCGCCCTCGGCCTCGCCACCCTTTTCGGCGCAGGCGCGGCCGTCGCGCAAGACAAGATCAAGATCGGCGCCGCCGTCAGCCTCACCGGCAACTTCGCCCGCGAGGGCCACCTGCTGAAGAACGGCTACGCCTATTGGGAAAAGCTGGTGAATGACGCCGGCGGCATCAAGGTCGGCGACAAGAAGATGCCCGTCGAGGTCATCTATTACGACGACGAGAGCAAGCCGCAGACCTCCGCCCGCCTCACCGAGAAGCTCATCACCGAGGACGGCGTGGGCTTCATCCTCGGCCCGTACTCCTCCGGCATCGCCACCGCCACGGCGGCGATCAGCGAGAAGTACAAGGTCATCACCATGACCCCCATGGCGACGGCCGACAGCCTCTACCAGCGCGGCTACAAATATATCTTCTGTCCTGCGCCGCTGGCCTCGACCACGCTCGACCCCATGCTGGCGCTGCTGAAGACGGTGAAGGACCCGCCTAAGACCATCGCCATCGCCGGCCCCGACGACCTTTTCCCCAACGTGTTCGCCGGCGCCGCGCAGAAGAAGGCGGAGGCCGAGGGCCTGAAGGTGGTCTATTCCACCAAGTATCCCAAGGGCTCGGCCGACCTCTCCTCCGTCGCCACGGCGCTGAAGGAGAGCAATCCGGACGTGCTGATCCTCACCGGCTACGTCCAGGATTCCATCCTGCTCATCAAGACGCTGCAGACGCTGAAGGTGAACCCGAAGCTCATCGGCTTCGCCTTCGCGGTGGGCATCCCGGACTTCCTCAACGCTCTCGGCCCGGCGGCGGAAGACCTGTTCGGCGTGCAGATCTGGGACCCGGCGCTGACCTACAAGGGCCCGGTGGTCGCCGATAGCGCCGCCTATGTGGAGGGCTTCAAGAAGCAGTTCGGCGGCGAGGTGCCCACCTACATCACCGCCGCCGGCACGGCGGGCGCGCTCTCGCTCCAGCTCGCCATCGAGAAGGCCGGCAGCATCGACCCGGTAAAGGTGCGCGAGGCCATGCTCCAGCTCGACACCGACACCTTCTTCGGCCCGGTAAAGTACAACGATGCCGGCGTGGACGTGAAGGCCTCCGCCGTGGTCGCGCAGGTGCAGGGCGGCAAGGCGGTGCCGGTCTATCCCGCGGCCATCGCGGCGGCGCCGGTGGTCTATCCGCGCAAGCCCTTCCCGTGATCGTCGACGTTCACGCCCATGCCCTCTCGCGCGACTTCCTCGGTGAACTCGCGCGGGAGGGCGCCTTCGGCATCGAGACCTGCCCCGAAGGCTTCCGCTTCGCCGGCTACGGGCCCCTCGATCCGCTGCTGTTCGACACGGCCGGGCGGCTCGAAAGCCTGACGCGGCGCGAGATCGGCCTCCAGCTGGTGTCGCCTCCGCCGCGCGTGGTCTCCCATGCGGGCTGGGCGGCGGACGGCGCGTTCGCGCGGCGTCTGAATGCGCAGACGCTCGCCGCCGCACAGGAGGGCGGGAAGCGGCTCGGCGGCCTGGCCGTGCCGCCCATCGCGGAGCCGGAGCGCTGCGCGGACGCCATTCGCCGCGCGCTGGACGAGGGACATATGGGCGTCGCGCTCCCGACCTCGGCGGCGGGGCGTCCACTTGATGATCCGGCGTTTGAGCCCATGTGGGCGGAGTGCGCGCGGCAGGGCTGCCTCGTCTTCATGCACCCGACCTCCGGCGTGGACCGGCCCGCCTTCGGCAGCTTCACCATGCTCCAGCTCGTCGGATGGCCGTCCGAGACCGCGCTGTGCGTGGCCCGCCTCATCTTCTCCGGAGTGCTGGAGCGCCATCCGGGACTGAAGCTCGTGCTGGCCCATGGCGGCGGCACGCTGCCCATGCTCGCCGGCCGGCTCGACCTTGCCTATGAGGCACCGCTCTATGAGGCGAACCCGGCGTGCCGTGCCCACATCAGCCGGCCACCGTCCCATTATCTCGGCCAGCTCTATTACGACACGGTGGTGGCGCACCCGACCGTGCTGGACTTCCTGCTGAAGCTGGTCGGACCCGAGCGCGTCGTCTTCGGCACCGACTTCCCGTTCGAGATCGGTGATGCGGAAGGCGCAAAAGCCCTCGCCGCGCTGGACCGGCAAAGCGAGGAGGTGCGCGCCCGCGTGCTCTCCAACGGCGCACGACTCATGGGCCTCGCCTAAGACGGCCGAGCCGAGGGGTGTGGCGCCGGCCTGCGAGGCCCCGCCCCCGCCTGGGTCGATATCCAGAGGCCAGCGAGGATGGCCGCGCCGCCCACCATCTGCATCGGCGCGATGGCCTCACCCAGGAGCGTCGCCGAGAGCGCGACCGTCGCCAGCGGTGAGAAATAGAGGAAGGGGCCGGCGCGCGCCGCGCCCACCCGCGCGGCGCCATAGATCCAGAAGAGGTTGCCGAGCAGCGTCGGTCCCGCCGCGATGTAGAGCACCGTCAGCGTGACGGGCTCCACCCTTAGGCCGCTGGTGAAAGGATCCTGCCCGCCGAGGCAGAGGAACACCGCGTAGACGGGACAGAAGACCAGCACGAAGCCGGCGAGCGCCGTCAGCGCCGTCAGGCTCAGGGCCGAGATGCCGATGGGGTTCTGCCCCAGGCTGTAGGTGTAGAAGGCGAACAGCACGGCGGCGGTGATCGAGCAGAGATTGCCCGCGCCGAAATGGAAGACCGCGAGGCCCGTCGGGAGCCCCTTCATCAAAACCAGTGTGACCCCGGCCATGGCGATGAGGATGCCGACGATCTGCGCAAGCCGCGGGCGCATGCGCCCGACGAAGGTGGCGATCAGCAGCACCCAGATGGGGGTCGTCGCATTCAGGAGGCCGACTTCCAGCGCCGGGCTGAGATAGGCGCCGGCATAGAGGCTGACCGAGAAGAGGCCGACACCCACCAATCCCAGCACCGCGATCCGCCCGGCGTTGCGGCGGATCGCGGCACGCTCGCGCAGCAGCCCAGGCAGAGCGATGGGCAACAGCAGGACGAGCGCGATCGCCCAGCGCCAGAAGACGAGGGAAGGCAGCGGCAGGGCATCATGGATCGCCCGCGCCGCTGCGTGGTTGCTGCCCCACAAAAGGGCCGTGGCCAGCAAGGCGAGGATGGCGGAAAGGGGCGCCTTCGCCGCGGCCGCCACCTTCAGTGACCGGACCCGCCACCACCGCGCTGGGACACGTGCCACGGCAGCAGCAGGCGCTCGCACGCCTCGACCACGAAGAACAGCGCCGTGCCGAGCAGGCCAAGCAGCATGAGGCAGACGAACACGCGCGGCGTGTCGAACTGCCCCTGCGCAGTGAGGATGGCGAAGCCCAGGCCCTCGGAGCCCGCCACGAACTCGCCCACGATGGCTCCCACCAGCGCGAAGGAGATCGCCACCTTCAGGCCCGCGAAGATGCTCGGCAAGGCATTCGGAAAGCGGATCTTGCGCAGGATGGCGAAGGACGAGGCCCGGCTGGCGCGGGCGAGGTTCACCATGTCCGGATCCACCGACCTCAGGCCCAGCACCGCGTCGATGACGACGGAGAACAGCGCCAGCATGAGCGCGATGGCGATCTTGGGCTCCACGCCCGTGCCCATCCAGATCACGAACAGCGGGGCCAGCGCCACCTTCGGCACGCTGTTGAGCGCGACGAGCAGCGTATAGACCGTGCGCTCGATGAATTTGGAATGGACGATGCCCACCGCCAGCGCGAGCCCCAGCACCACGGCGAGGCCGAAGCCCGCGAGGGTGGTGTAGAGCGTGAAGGCGGACATCTGGAGGAAATAGCCCGGCGACAGCAGGAATTCCTGCCAGATGACGCTGGGCGCCGGCAGGATGATGGGCGCCGGCTTGAAGACGTAGACCGCCGCCTCCCACAGGACGAGCACGGCAATGAGCAGGCCCACCACCATGCCCACTTCCACCAGCGAGGTGGGCAGGCGCTGGGGCATGGGCGGATCGAGAGTCTCGGTGGCGCTATTCTGGGTGGCGCTGTTTCCAGAACCGCTCATGGGGCATCGTCCTTCAGCACGCCGAGGCTGGCGAAGAGGTGGCGGACACGGGCGACATAGCGGCCGAACTCCGGGCTTTCCCGCATGGCGAGATGCCGGGGCCGGGGAAGGTCGATGTCGATGACCTCGACGATCCGGCCCGGATTGCGGTCCATGATGACCACCCGGTCGGAGAGGAAGATGGCCTCGGTGATGCCATGGGTCACGAACACCACGGTCTTGCGCGTGTCCTGCCAGATGCGCGCGAGTTCGAGGTTGAGGTCGTCGCGCGTCATGGCATCGAGGGCGCCGAACGGCTCATCCATCAGCAGCAGTTTGGGATCGCAGAGCAAGGCCCGGCAGATGGCGGCGCGCTGGCGCATGCCGCCGGAGAGTTCCCAGGGATGGCGGCTCTCAAATCCGCCGAGCCCGAAGCGCCCCAGCAACGCCAGCGCGCGCTCGCGCACCGCCGGCCCCTTGAGGCCGGCGAATTCCGCGGTGATGAGCACGTTGTCCAGGATGGTCCGCCAGTCCAGCAGCACGTCCCGCTGGAACACGATGCCCATGTCCCGGGGCGGGGCCGTGAGGACGTCGCCGCCCACGCGGATCGTCCCGGCGCTCGTGCCTTCAAGTCCGGCGATACACTTGAGCAGCGTGGACTTCCCGCAGCCGCTCGGCCCGAGGATGGAGACGAACTCCCCCTCGTTGACCTCAAGGTCGATGCCTTTCAGCGCGGTGACGGCGCCGCGCGGCGAGCCGTAGGTTTTGCGCACGCCGGAGATGGAGAGATAGGCCATGGCATTGGCGTCCGTCATCGAGGCGACGTGCGCGTTCACTGGATGAACTCGTTGGTGAAGTAGGTGGCGGGGTCCGTGCCGGGCTTGATCGCGCCCGCGTCCACCGCCGACTTCGCCGCCTTCGCCCAATCGTCCGGCGACTGGTAGCCGATGGGCTTGCCCTTGGTGTTGGGCGTGTCGAAGAAGTCGATGGTGAGCTTGATCTGGTCGGCCAGCACCTTCTTGTCCAGCTTGGCGTTGGGGCGCTGCTTGATGATGGCGTCGGCCGCCTCGTCGATATGGCCGTCGCGGATGTAGGCCCACGCCTTCTGCTGCACCTGGACCAGCTTCTTCAGCGCATCCTTGCGGGTGTCGATGGTCTTCTCGGTGGCGATGAGGCCGTAGCTCGGGAAGGTGATGCCCACGTCTTCGGCAAGGATGGCCTTGGAGGGCCGGTTGGCGGCGGCCACGGGAATGGCGGAGGGCTCGGTGGACATCAGGCCGTCGGCGCGCTTGGCGGTGTAGGTGCCCCACACGGCAGACGGATCGACGAACATCACATTGACGGTGGTGCGGTCGAGGCCGCCCTGCTTGAGCCAGTAGTCGATGAAGGGCGCCCAGGGGCTGGCGGCGAAGACCACGAGGCTCTTGCCCTTGAAGTCGGCGACCTTGGCGACCGGCGAATCCTGATCGACGAGGACCGCAAGGTCGGTCCGCTTGTCGAAGCCGGCGAAGGCCTTGGCGGTGGAGCCGTTCTCCCGCGCCTGCGGCAGCAGGCCGACCTGGATCTGGCCGACATCCGCCTGCCCCGCATTCACCAGCTGAAGCGTGTTGCCGGAGCCGCGACCGTCCTGAATGTCCACGTCGAGGCCGGCATCCTTGAACCACCCCTTTTCCTTGGCGAGGTGCATGCCCGCATGCACGCCCCAGGGCGAGAAATCGAGACGGATCGTCATCTTCTCCTCCGCCGCGGCAGGGCCGGCGGCGAGCGGGCCGGCGAGCAGGGCGGTGGCGGCGGCAGCCCGGACGAGGCGGGCGGCGATGGACGTCATCTTCATTATTGCGATCCCCTCTTCGGCATCGAAATGAGACTATATGGTCCAATATGCCTTGCAAGAGGATTTATGCACCAATCGCAGCAAATGGTTTGTGCAGTTCGTCTCTTGACGCGAATGAGGATCCTAACTAACCATTTGGTCCAATAACGAAGGAGATATGTCGTGGGGACACTCACCGGCCTGGAGCGCACCTCGACCGGCGCCCGCATCGGCGTCGATATCGGCGGCACCTTCACGGACCTCGTGCTCGCGGATGGACGCGGCGCAGTGTTCCACCGCAAGGTCGCCTCGACCCCCGCGGCGCCCGAGGAAGCGGTTCTGGAGGGCGTCGCCGCCATCATCGCCGATGCCCGGCTGACGCCCGGCGAGGTGACGGAGGTGGTGCACGGCACCACCGTGGGCTCCAACACCCTGCTGCAGAAGGTCGGCGCCCCCACCGGCCTCATTACCACCAAGGGCTTTCGCGACGTGCTGGAGATCGGCCGGCTGCGCACGCCGTCCATGTTCGATCTTCAATGGGAAAAGCCGGTTCCGCTGGTTGCCCGCCGCCATCGCAAGGAGGTGTCCGAGCGCATCGCGGCCGACGGCACCATCCTCGTGCCGTTGGATGAGGCAGCCGTGCTCGAAGCCGCGCAAGAGCTGGTGGATGCGGGCATCTTCTCCTTTGCCGTCTGCTTCCTCAACAGCTACCGCAATCCCGCCCACGAGCAGCGCGCCGCCACCCTGATCGCCGAGCACTTCCCGCAGGTGCGCGTCTCGAGTTCCATCTCGGTGCTGCCCGAAGCCAAGGAATATGAGCGCACCAGCACCACCGTCGTGAACGCCTACGTGCGGCCGGTGCTCGAGGCCTATCTCACGCGCCTGGAGCGCGGCCTTGCCGATGCCGGCATCGATGCGCCCCTGCTGGTGTGCAACTCCAACGGCGCCCTCGCCTCCTCTGGCACCGCGCGGGAAAAGCCGGTGTTCTTCATCTCGTCCGGCCGGGCGGCCGGCGTGGTCGGGGGCTCGCGCCTCGGCGCGGCGCTGGACATCAAGGATCTCGTGGTCTTCGACATGGGCGGCACCACCGCCTCCGCCTCGCTGGTGCAGAACGGCGAGCTGACGCGCGTGAGCGAATACGAATTCCGCGCTGGCATCTCCACGCCCAGCCGCTTCATCAAGGCCGGCGGCTACATGATGAGCGTGCCCACCGTGGACGTGGCCGAGGTCGGTTCCGGCGCCGGCTCTATCGCCTATGTGGACCAGGGCGGGCTGATGCGCGTGGGCCCCGTCTCGGCCGGCGCCGACCCCGGCCCCGCCTGTTACGGCATCGGCGGCTCGCGGCCCACGGTGACGGACGCCAATCTCCTGCTGGGATACCTTCCCGCCCAGCTCGCCGGCGGCTCGCGCGCCCTGTCAGTGGAGGCGGCTCGCACGGCCATCGCCCGCGATCTCGCCGACCCGTTCGGCCTCACGCCGGAGGATGCCGCCTGCGGCGTGCGCGACGTGGTGAACGCCAACATGGCCCGCGCCATCCGCGCCGTGACGGTGGAGCGCGGCGTCGATCCGCGCGACTTCACGCTGGTGGCCATCGGCGGCTCCGGCCCCGTCCATGCGGCGGACATCGCGCGCCTTTTGTCCATGCCCCGCGTGCTAGTGCCCGCCTCGCCCGGCGTGTTCACCGCCATGGGCATGCTGGCGGGGGATGTGGAGCGCTATTTCATCCGCCCGTTCGCCGTGAAACTCGCCGATTTCCAGCCGGCCGAGGCCGAGACGGCCTTCGCTACGCTGGAAGCGGATGCCCGTGCCGCCCTCGCCAGCGAGGACGTGGCCGAGCACCTGATTAGTGTGACGCGCGAGGTGGACATGCGCTTCCGTGGCCAGGAAATGTCCCTCTCCGTGCCCTATCTGGCGGACCGGGATGCGCTGCACGCGGCCTTCAAGGCGGCCTATGAGGCCATCTACAGCTACTCCTCCTCCGACACCATCGAGGTGGTGAGTCTGCGGGTGATCGGCCGAGGCCTCAGGCCCGGCAAGATCGACTTCCGCGCCGCCCAGGCTCGTGGGGAAGGTTCGAGCGAACCGGAGAGCATCCGCAAGGTCTATTACGGCGCGGAGCAGGGCCACATCGACACGCCGGTCTATGTGCGCACGCGCTGCCCCGCCCGCATCGTCGGCCCCGCCGTCATCGAGGGGGCGGACAGCACCGTGGTGGTGCCCCCCGGCGCCACCGCCGAGGCGGATGCCCACGCCAATCTCCTGATCACCCTCGCCTGACGGGATCGCGCCATGCTCGACCAGACCGACAAGACCATCGATCCCGTCACCTTCGCGGTGCTCAAGAGCGCGTTCGAATCCATCGTGGACGACATGGCCTACACGGTCATGCGCACCGCCCGCTCCCCTATCGTGCGCGACGTGCTCGACTATTCCGCCACCATGTGCGACGCGAAGGGGCGCATCCTCGCCCAGGCGAAGACCGTGGCGCTGCACCTCGGCGCCGTGCCGGACGCCATGGAGGCGATCCAGCGCCACTATGGCGACGACCTCAATCCCGGCGACGTCATCATCCTGAACGACCCCTATGACGGCGGGATGCACCTGCCGGATATCTTCATGTTCAAGCCCATCTTCGACGGCGCGCAGCACATCGGCTATGCCGTCGTGATCTGCCACCATTGCGACGTGGGCGGCCGCGTGCCGGGTTCCAACGCCTCGGATTCCACCGAGATCTTCCAGGAAGGGCTGCGCATTCCGCCCTTGAAGCTGTTCGACAAGGGCGTTCGCAACAAGACCCTCTTCGACATCATCTCGAAGAATGTGCGCCTGCCCGATCTCGTCATCGGCGACCTTGAGGCGCAGCTCGCGACCTGCGCCCTGGGTGAGCGGGAGTTCCTGCGGCTCACCGAGAAGTACGGCATTCCGCTGGTGGAGAAATTCCTTGCGGAGTTCCTGGACTATGGCGAGCGCCTCGTGCGTAAGGCCTTCGCCGCCTGGCCCGATGGCGCCTATTCCTTCACCGACTACATCGATGGCGACGGCTTCGACGAGAGCGAAATCCCGATCCATGTGACCATCACGGTCAAGGGCGACCACATCGGCGTGGATTTCGAAGGCTCGTCGCCGCAGGTGAAGGGCGCGATCAATTCCACACTGTCCTTCGTGAAGTCGGCCACCTACCTCGCCGTGCGCTGCGTGCTCGATCCCGATGTGCCGAACAATGCGGGCCTCTATCGCTGCATCGACGTGAGCGCACCGAAGGGCAGCGTGCTCAACCCCGAATTTCCCGCGCCCGTCGCCGCCCGCGCCCTCACCGGCTACCGGGTGGTGGACACGGTGCTCGGCGCCCTGGCCGGCATCGTGCCCGAGCGGGTGTGCGCCGCAGGCGAAGGCGGCAACACGGTGGTCTGCCTCGGCGGCTACGACACCGAAACCCGCGAGCCCTTCATCGTGGTGGACATGATCAACGGCGCGCTCGGAGCGCGAGCGACACGCGACGGCATCGACGCGGTGACGAACCCCTCGCAAAACATGTCGAACATGCCGGTGGAGATCATGGAGGCGACCTATCCGCTCATGATCGAGGAATACGCCCTGCGCGACGATTCCTGCGGCGCCGGCCGCACGCGGGGCGGTCTCGGCGTGGTCCGTCAGTATCGCTTGCTGGCCGATGAGGCGGTGATGCAGCTGCGCGCAGACCGCTATGCCCATGCGCCCTACGGCCTGTTCGGCGGCAAGCCGGGCGCGCTCTCGCGCAACCTCCTGTCCGAGGCCGGCAATTTCGAGCTGCTGGCCAGCAAGGTCACGCGCAACGTGACCAAGGGCACAGTGATCCGCCACGAGCAGGCCGGGGGCGGCGGCTATGGCGATCCCCTGACGCGCCCGCCGGAAGCCGTGCTGGAGGATGTGCTGGACGGCAAGATCAGCCCCGCTTATGCCCGCGACGGTTTCGGCGTGCTGGTGGTGAACGGTGCCGTCGATGCCCACGCGACAGCCGCGCTGCGCAGCGCCATGGCAGGGAACGGATCATGAGCACGGTGTCCGGCGATTTCTCCCGCTTCGCCATCAACCAGATCACCACGCCCTCCCTCTCCCTCGCGGAGGCGGTGGACACCTACGCGCGCCACGGCGCGCGCGGCATCGGGGTCTGGAACCAGTATCTGGACGGCATCGCCCCGGCCGCCGCCGGCCGGCTGATCCGCGATGCCGGGCTGTTCGTCCCCTGCCTGTGCACGACGGCGTGGGTCAATCTGGCCGATCCCCTCGCCCGTGCGGCGGCCATCGACGAGAACCGCAGGCGGCTCGATGCAGCGCATGCGCTCGGTGCGGCGTGCCTCGTCGTGGTGCCCGGCGGCCTCGCCACCGGCGAGAAGGACATCGGCGCGGCCCGCGACCGGGTGGCGGATGCGCTGGCCGAGCTTCTGCCCCACGCCCGCGCCGCTGGCGTCGCCCTCGGCCTCGAACCCCTGCATCCCATGTTCGCGGCCGATCGCTCTTGCCTCAACACCTTCCGCCATTGCCTCGATCTGGTGGATGCGATGGGCGCCGGCACCGGCATCGTGGCCGACGTGTACCATTGCTGGTGGGATCCGGACTTCGCGGCGGGCCTGAAGGCAGCCGGCGCCGCGCGCATCCTCACCTTCCACCTGTGCGACTGGCTGGTGCCGACCCGCGATGTCTATCAGGACCGCGGCATGGTGGGCGACGGCGTCATCGACATCGCCTTCTATCGCCGTCTCCTGGACGAACTCGCATACGATGGCCCGTTCGAGATCGAGATCTTCTCGAAGCTCGACTGGTGGACCCGTGATGCCGCCGAAACGACGCGCATCAGCCTGGAACGGTGCGAGCCGTTCGTCGCACCACGCGCCCGCGCGGCAGTTTGCGGTTGACGCAGCCGACGTCGCGCATCCTCATGACATCATGGTCGAAAAGGAAGGCTCGGTCGTGAGCGAGAAGCCCCGCAAGCGCGATTCCATCGGAACGCAGGACAAGATCCTCGCGGCTGCGCAGATGGAGTTTGCCCGGCGGGGGTACGACGGGGCGCGGGTGGACGCCATCATCGCCCGCGCCAAGATCAGCAAGAACCTGCTCTATCATCACTTCAGCTCCAAGGAGGAGCTGTATGTGAAGGTGCTGGAGCGCACCTACGAGGCCATGCGCCGCCGGCAGGAGGAAATCCCCCTCACTGGTCTGGAGCCCGTGGCGGCGATCCGCCGCCTGTGCGATGCGACCTTCCAGACCTTCATCGAGGAGCCCGAGGTCATCGTGATGATGAACTCGGAGAACATCCATCGCGGGCGCCATGTCGCCAAGTCGCCGATCATCCGCCAGCTTTACAGCCGCCTCGCCGGCGCGGTGGACGCCATCCTGCGGGAGGGCGAGCGCAAGGGGGTGTTCCGGCCGGGCGTGGACGCCATCGATCTCTACATCTCGATCTCGGCGATGGGCTATTTCTACATCTCGAACCGTTTCACTTTGTCCATGATCTTTGACCGCGACCTGATGCGTCCCGACTTTCTGGAGCAGCACAGGAAGACCATCATCGACATGACCCTCGCCTATCTCACCGAGGGCGCCCCCAACCCGCCGGCCGACGGCAGCGCGGCGCCGCAAGGGGCTTCGGGGAACGCGATGCCCCAACCCGAAATCGCGGCGCCCGGCCGCAGGAAGCGTGTGATCGCCAAGGTCTGACGCCCGCCCGCCGACGCAACAGCGCGACACCGCCCCCGAGGAAGCACGACACGACATGCCGACCCCGCCTTCCACCGCGCCCGATAGCCTTCTCATGGCCGGAGGGCTGGCTACCGCCTTCCGCTCCATACCGCAGGACGAGGCGGTCGCTGTCCTCACCCGCCACTTCGGCGTGGCGGGGACTTTGACGCGGCTCGATACCGAGAAGGACGATACCTTCCTCGTGAACGGCGCGCGGGGCCGCCACATCGCCAAATTCTCCAATCCGGACGAGGACCCGCGCGAGATCTCGCTGCAAGCCGAACTGCTCGACCACGTGGCCAAGGCCGATCCTCTCCTGCCGGTGCCGCGGGTGGTGCGGACGCGGGAGGGCGAAGCGTTCCTGTCGCACGAGGACGGACACGGGCAGATTCGGCTGGTGCGAGTGCTGACCTATCTCGAGGGCACGCCGCTCGACCGGCTCGAGGCGACCGGAGAAGAGCGCGAGAAGCTGGGGGCCATCCTCGCCCGCCTGCGTCTGGCCATGGCCCGCTTCTCCCACCCCCACGACACCCGCGAGATCGCCTGGGACGTGCAGCATCTGCCCAAGCTTGCCTTCCTGGTGGAACGGATGGAGGACAGGGACCGCCGTCGCCAGCTCGAACGCGGGCTCGATCGCTTCATCACGCTGCAAGGCCGGCTCGAGGCCTGCCGCACGCAGGTCCTGCACAACGATTTCAGCCGCTCCAACGTGGTGGTGGATCGCGGACGGCCGCAGTTCATCTCCGGCATCATCGATTTCGGCGACGTCGTGCGCACCGCCATCGTCATCGACCTCTCGACCGCGCTTCTCAACCAGCTCAGCCCGGTGGGATCGGATGGCATGTTCGACGCCGGCCGCGACCTGTTGCGCGGCTACCTCGGCGTGGCCGACCTGACGCCGGACGAACTGCGGCTTCTGCCGCACATGATCATGGCCCGCGTGGTGGCCCGCGCGCTCATCACCACCTGGCGGGCGGAACAGTTTCCCGACAACGCGACCTACATCCTGCGCAACACGCACCAGAGCTGGTCGCAGCTGGACCATTTCCTCAGCCGCTCCATCGAGGAGGTCAGCGAGACCTTTCTCAGCGTTCGACCCCGCATTCAGTCCGCCACGTGAAGGAGGCGTTTCCGACATGACCCAGGTGAAGGAACGCAAGACCAACGTCGGGATGGTGAACGGCTTCGATCCGTCCAACATCTCCGCCCTCGATCCCGCGACACGGGACATGGTGGCGCGCCGTCAGGCGCTGCTGGGCCCGGCCTACCGCCTCATGTATGCCCATCCGGTGGAGATCAAGCGCGCGAAGGGCACCCTTCTCTGGGACAGCGCCGGCAACGAATATCTCGACGCCTACAACAACGTCGTGTCCGTCGGCCACTGCCATCCCCGGGTGGTTGAAGCGGTCTACGAGCAGATGCAGACGCTGTGCACGCACACGCGATATCTGCAGGACGGCATTCTGGACTTCGCGGACCAGATCGTCCCGACCTTCGGCGACCCCATCCGCCACATCATGTTCACCTGCACCGGGTCGGAGGCCAACGACCTCGCGCTGCGGATCGCCATGCACCACACCGGGCGCAAGGGCATCGTCATCACGTCCGAGGCCTATACCGGCAATTCCTTCCTCACAGCCGGCCTGTCGCCGTCGCTCGGGAAGAAGTCGCCGCTCGGCGAGTGGGTCCGGCGCATTCCGGGGCCGGATTCCTACCGCATGAGCCACGCGGAGATCGCGGCGACGCTCATCCGCCAGCTGAGATACGAGATCGAGGAACTGGAGCGGCGGGGCGAGGGGCTGGCCGCCTTCATCGCCGATTCCCTGTTTTCGTCGGACGGCATCTATGCCGATCCGACCGACATTCTCGGACCCATCGCGGAGGTGGTGCGCGCCGCCGGCGGCGTGGTGATCGCCGATGAGGTGCAAGCGGGCTTCGGCCGTTCCGGAGACACGTTCTGGGGCTTCCAGCGCCACGGCCTTCAGCCGGATATCGTCACCATGGGCAAGCCCATGGGCAACGGCTTCCCCGTCGCCGCGGTAGCCGTCGCGCCGCACGTCATCGAGCGTTTCGGCAACGAGATGCGCTATTTCAACACCTTCGGCGGCAATACCGTGGCCATCGCCGCCGCGCGGGCGACCTTCGATGTGCTGAAGTCGGAGAGGCTGCAGGAGAATGCATCCCGCATCGGACAGATGATCCGGGAGGGCATCCGGGAGATCGCCAAGTCCGACGAGCGGATCGGCGATATCAGGGGCGCGGGCCTCTATATCGGCGTGGAATTCGTGAAGGACCGGTCCACCAAGGAACCCGATTCCGCGACCGCCCTCGCGGTGGTGGACGGGCTGCGCCAGCGCCGGGTGCTGATCTCGGCGACCGGGTATCACGCGAACACGCTGAAGATCCGGCCGCCGCTCGTGTTCTCGGCGGCGGATGCCGATCACCTCCTCACCACCCTGGCCGAGACCTTGAAGGCCGTCTGATCGGCCCAGCCGCCGCAAAGTCCTTGCGGCGGCTGGGTTTCACCGTCAGGCGGCGGTCTTCAGCGTGTCGGCGATGATCGAGACGATGGTATCGATCTGCTCCTTCTCGACGATCAGGGGCGGCGACAAGGCGATGATGTCGCCGGTGACGCGGATGAGGAGCCCCTTGCGGAAGCACTCGACGAAGACGTCATAGGCCCGTGCGCCCGGTGCGCCGTCACGCGAGCGAAGCTCGATGGCGCCGACGAGGCCGAGGTTGCGGATATCCGCCACGTGCGGCAGGCCCTTCAGGGAATGCAGGGCCTCCTGCCAATAGTCCGCAAGCGCCGCACCCCGGGTCAGGAGCCCTTCCTCGGCATAGATGCCCAGCGTCGCAAGCCCGGCCGCGCACGCCACCGGGTGGCCGGAATAGGTGTAGCCGTGGAACAGCTCGATCTGGCTTTCCGGGCCGGTCATGAGGCCATCATGGACCTTCCGCGAGGCGAAGACGGCGCCCATGGGAATGGCGCCGTTGGTCAGGCCCTTGGCGGTGGTCACGATATCCGGTGTCACGCCGAAATAGTCCGTCGCGAACGGCGTGCCGAGGCGGCCGAAGCCGGTGATGACCTCATCGAAAATCAGCAGGATGCCGTACTTGTCGGCGATGGCCCGCAGGCGCTCCAGATACCCCTTCGGCGGCAGGATGACGCCGGCCGAACCGGCCATGGGCTCGACGATGACGGCCGCGATGGTCTCGGCGCCGTGCAGGGCGACGAGCCGCTCCAGATCCTCGGCCAGTTCGATGCCATGGGCCGGCAGGCCCTTCGAGAAGGCGTTGCGCTCGGTGTCGAGCGTGTGGCGCATGTGGTCGGCGGGAATCTGCGGGAAAACCCGGCGGTTGTTGACGAGGCCGCCCACCGAGATGCCGCCGAACCCGACGCCGTGATAGCCCTTCTCACGGCCGATGACTCGGGTGCGGGTGCCCTGCCCGATCGCCCTCTGATAGGCGATGGCGATCTTGAGCGCCGTATCCACCGATTCCGAACCCGAGCCGGTAAAGAACACGCGGTCGAGACCGCCCTCCTTCCCGCCCGGCGCGATGGCGGCGAGCTTCTCGGCGAAGGCGAAGACGATGGGATGGCCCATCTGGAAAGTGGGCGCGAAATCGAGTTCGCCCAGCTGGCGTGCAACAGCCTCCGCAATCTCCTTGCGGCCATGGCCGGCATTGACGCACCAAAGTCCGGCAGTTCCGTCCAGAACCGTGTTGCCGTCGATATCGGTGTAATACATGCCCTGCGCGCCCGACAGCAGCCGGGGTGCGGCCTTGAACTGGCGGTTCGCCGTGAACGGCATCCAGAAATTTTCGAGATTGGGCTGGTTGGTCCGGACGTGAAGGGTCATGCCGCTCTCCTCATGGCTGCCTTCACATCGGCCAATTGGCGAGACTGAACAAGTCGTTTTCTGATGCCGTCTATCTCATTGAAATTATGTACATCTGATGGCATTGTTTTCGATATTCGCAACACCCGAAACGGGGACCTCCGCCATGGACATCGGGGACCGGCTGCGCCAGCTGCGGCTCCTGCACGGCATCTCCCAGCGCGAGCTGGCGAAGCGGACGGGCGTGACCAACTCGACCATCTCGCTGATCGAGTCGAACACCTCGAACCCCTCGGTCGGCGCCTTGAAGCGGATTCTGGAGGGCATCCCCATCGGCCTCGCCGAATTCTTCGCGTTCGAACCGGAGGCACCGAAGCAGACGTTCTATGCCGCCGAGGAACTCACCGAGATCGGCAAGGGCGCGATCTCCTATCGCCAGGTGGGCGAGCGCCTGTTCGGCCGCAAGCTGCAGATTCTGAAAGAGTGCTATCAGCCGGGAGCCGACACCGGCGTCGTCCCGCTGGTCCACGAGGGCGAGGAAGGCGGCATTGTTCTGTCCGGCCGGCTGGAGGTGACGGTCGACGCCGTGCGGCGCATCCTGGGTCCCGGCGACGCCTATTATTTCGAGAGCCGCCGCCCGCACCGCTTCCGCTGCATCGGCCCGCGCCCCTGCGAGGTCATCAGCGCCTGCACCCCGCCGAGCTTCTGACGGCCGCCCTATCCAGCGTGCGCGACCCAGGCCGGGAAGAGGTGGCCCAGCGCGGCGCTCAGCATCTCCATGGCGATGGCGGCCAGCACGATGCCCATCAGGCGCTTGGAAATGCTCAGCGCGGTGGGAGAAAGGATGGAAGAGAGGGCGGGTGCCGCGGCCATTGCGATGCCGAAGAACACCACGTAGCCGATGAGCCCGAGATAGAACCCCGCCGCGCCGCCCGCGGTGGTGCTGGAGCCGGAGAAGATGATGATTGTCGTCATCGTTCCCGGCCCGATGGAAAGGGGAATGCCCAGCGGGTAGACGCCGAGGCTGGAAGCGGAGCTGAAGGTCTTCTTTTCCGCCTCCGTACCGGCGTGCGCACTGTGTTCCTCGCCGCTGAGCATGGAGAGCGCGAGGAGCAGCACGATGAGGCCGCCCGCCAACTGGAAGTGGGTGACATCGATGCCGAACATGCCCAGCACGAACCGTCCGCCCAATGCGCAGACAAGACAGCCGAGCGCCACCGTCGCGTTCAGCACCAGCATGGTGCTGCGCCGCTCGGCCGGCGAGCGGTCCGCCGTCAGGCTGAGGAACACCGGGATGATCGTCAGCGGATTCATGATGGCGAAGAGCGCCGCGAACAGCTTGGCGGACAGCGTCAGATCGATACCGGCAAAGTTCACGTCGCAAGCCCCCTGCGGCGGACGAGTCAGGATGCCACCGTCCCTAGGTGTTTAATCCCGGCATGTGGTGGGTTGGAGTGAGCGTGAAACATTCTGGCTCTGAAGTCCATCGTTTGGAAACCGGAACGGAGGATCGTCCCCTCGGAAGGCAGGTTGAGGCGTTCCGCCGATGCCGCAGGACAGAGACCACGCGGGACAGCTTCGACGGGAAGCACCGGAACAACCGGCGGTCATGCCAGAAATATTGCGGCGCAATATTGAATAAATCCCGCAGGACAACCATGCGGTGTCGCACCTGTTACATACTTAATAAGTATCGAAACATACCCAGTTGATCTTAGAGAATGCGCCTCCGCGCGTATAGCTTCACGCTGCGGCCATACCCGGGCTGGAAGCGCTCACCTCCCTCCCGGAACACTATGGCGGTGCCTCGTCTCCATCCGGGCCCGCACCATGCCACTTCCCGCGTCGGCGGGGCGACGGCATGCCGAGACCGGAAATCCTCCTGTCGCTGACGGCGCCTCGTTCACGAACGACGCCACGGCGATGAGCAACAAGCAAAACCATTGAGGAAAGCCCGATGCCAAACCGCCTTCCGCTCACGCGGGATGTCAAGGAGATCATCGACGCTGGGTCAATGACCGGCGCCCGGTGGGCCGTGGTCGGACTGTGTTTCGTCATTGCCCTGCTCGACGGCTTCGACACCCAGTCGATCGCCTTCATCGGGCCGGCCATCGCGCAGGATTTCAAGATGAATCCTGCGGACATGACCTGGGTCATCACGGCCAGCATCATCGGCATGGCGATCGGCGCCATCGGGCTCGGCAGCTTCGGCGACCGTTTCGGCCGCCGCAAGGCGATCATGATCGCCATCGCCCTGTTCGGCGCCTTCTCGCTGGCCGGCGCCTATGCGACCTCTCCCACCCAGATCATCGTGCTGCGCTTCCTGATCGGCCTCGGCATGGGCGGGGCGACGCCCTCCGTGCTCGCACTCACCGGCGAGTACAGCACCGCACCGAAGCGCGGGCTCATGATCACGGCCGTGCTGCTCGGCCTGCCCGCCGGTGCGATGCTGGGCGGCCTCATCGCGGCGAGCTGGCTGCCCTTGCTCGGCTGGCGGGGCATCTTCCTGCTCGGCGGCGCGCTTCCGCTCGCCCTGCTGGTCGTCATCTACGCCCTCCTGCCGGAATCCCCTGCCTTCCTCGTGTCCCGCAACAAGGCCGGCGACCAGGATCAGGCGCGGCGCCTGCTGGCGCGAATGACCGGCCAGATCGTGCCCGCGGACGTGCAGATCATCAGCCCGGTCAAGGTGGAGAACGGCGCATCCATCGCCGGCCTGTTCGAGGCGCGCTATCGCAGTGTCACGCTCGCGATTTCCGCGATCTACCTGTTCAACTGGATTGCGTGGTTCCTGCTGCTGCAGTGGCTGCCCACCGCGTTGACCACGCTGGGCCTCGAAAAGGCGCAGGCGGCGTATGGCACGGTCACGGTCAACGCCGCGTTCATCGCCATGGCGCTGCCGCTGTCGGCGCTCCTGCCCAAGGTGGATCCGCGCAAGCTGTTGACTGTGATGTTCATGGTCGGCATCGCCGTGGCGATCGGCCTCGGCCTTGCGGGCGACCGCTGGCCCGTGGTCTTCGTCCTGATCGCCCTTGCGGGCTTCGGCATCGGCGGCCAGCAGCTCGTGCTGAACTACCTGATCGCCAACGCCTATCCGACGCAGCTGCGGGCAACGGCCACCGGCTGGGGCATCGGCATCGGTCGCTCCGGCGCCATCGTCGGCTCGGCCGTCGGCGGGCAGCTCCTGTCCGGCGCCGGTCCGTCGGGATACTTCATGGCGCTGGCGATCCCCCTCGCACTCGCCGCGTTCGCCACCCTCACGGTGCGCCGGACGTCCAGCGAGGGCGCCGCCGTACCTGCCGCCTCGCACTGAGTGCGCTCCCGCGGGGCCTCCAGCGGCCCCGCGGGTCTCCGCCCGAGATCCAGCCGCACAGAAGGGAAAACCCGTGTCGGACCAGACCACCCGCCCTCAACGCTTCGCAGGCAAGAGCCTTGTCGTCACCGGCGCCGCCCAGGGTGTCGGCAAGCAGGTCGCGCTGGACGCCGCCGCCGAGGGAGGCCGCGTGCTGGTGGTGGATCGCTCGCCCATCGTCGCCGAGGTGGCCGCCGAGATCGAGGCAGCCCATGGCGCGGGCCGCGCCGTGGCGATGGTGGAGGATCTTGAGACCTACGCGGGCAACGACCGGGTGATGGCCAAGGCCGATGCCGCGTTCGGCAAGATCGACGTGCTGGTGACCAATGTGGGCGGCGCCATCTGGATGCGGCCGTTCCAGGAGTTCGACGAGCGCCAGATCACGGCCGAGATCAGCCGCTCCCTGTTTCCCACCCTGTGGGGCTGCCGCACCGCTTTGCCCTACATGCTGCGCGAGGGGCGCGGGGCGATCGTGAACGTGTCGTCCATCGCCACCAAGGGCATCAACCGCATTCCCTATTCGGCGGCCAAGGGCGGCGTGAACGCCCTCACCGCCTCCCTTTCGTTCGAACTCGCGGGCACCGGCATCCGTGTGAACGCGGTCGCGCCGGGCGGGGTTTCGGCACCGCCCCGCCGCGTGCCGCGCGGCACCGATCCCATCTCCGAGCAGGACAAGGCGTGGATGCAGGAGGTGGTGGACCAGACCCTGCGCGCCACCCATCTCGGCCGCTATGGCGAGCTTCAGGAGATCGCCGCCGCGATCCTGTTCCTCGCCTCCGACGAGGCCTCCTACATTACCGGGACCGTGCTGCCCGCGGGCGGCGGCGACCAGGGCTGACAGGCGGCGGCCCCGAGCCTATTCGGCGAAGGACGGCCGCGTCGGCAGATTGTGCTCGGCGCTGAGCCAGGGCGGGTTCTCCGCATACATCTCCTTGATGACCTCCTTCACCAGATCGATGTAGGGCGAGGTATCGCCCACCCGGTGATAGAGGATGACGGGAGATGTGGCGCGCTCCCCCTCGAGCAGACGGTAATGCACGTCGCTGCGCATCTGCCGCGCCGATGAGGGGATGACGCACAGACCGGTTTCGGCTGCGACGAGACCGAGCGCAGTCTGGATTTCGCGCACCTCCTGCACCTCCGCCGGCCGGACATCGTGCCCGTGCAGCAAATTGAGCACCTGGTCGGCATAGCCCGGGCGCGGCTCTTTCGGATAGACGATGAGCTTCTGACCCGTCAGCGCACCGATGGGCAGGGGCGCGCTGTCCTGGGCCAGCGGCGTATCCTTGGGGATGGCGACGGTCAGGCGCTCCTCGCGCAGAACGATCTCCACCACACCGGAATCGCTGTGGTGCAGGCGACCGAAGCCGATGTCGATGCGCCCTTCCTTCAGGGCCGGAATCTGCTGAACGGACATCATCTCCAGCACCTGGATCTCGATATCCGGCGTCCGGTGGCGCAGCTTGCGCACCAGCGAGGGCAGCCCGCCATAGAGGGTCGACGCCACGAAGCCGATGGACAGCACGCTGTTCTGGTTCAGCCCCACGCGCCGCGTCGCCGCGCGCATCTGTTCGACCCGCCCCAGCACCTGCAAGGCCTGCTCGTAGAACAGCCGGCCCGCCTCCGTCAGCCGCACCGGACGGCTGTTGCGGATGAGGAGGGCGACGCCCAGTTCGTCCTCCAGCGCCTGAATCTGACGGCTCAAGGGCGGCTGGGCGATGTTGAGCTGCTCGGCAGCGCGGGTGAAATTGCGCTCCCGCGCAACCCCAACGAAATACCGAAGCTGGCGAAGATCCATCCCACGCCCCCTCCGAGGGCACAATTTTTATGGTCATTTGCGGTATGCTGCGGCGCGGCAAGCTGCCGTTCCATTACATTTTTTCCGACATAATACCCCCTGAGTATAATTGTAAACACAAAAGGTTTTGGACGGCGGCGCCCGTCGTCCGCAAGGTGTCGCCATGAACGCGACCTTTGCACATCCCATCCCGACCTCTGCTCCTGCCCGCGCCGTCATCGAGCGGGTGGAGACGGCGCTGATCGACCTTCCGACCATCCGGCCGCACAAGCTCTCGGTCGCGACCATGAACGGCCAGACGCTGATGCTGGTGCGCGTTCACTGCAGCGACGGGGTGATGGGCATCGGCGAGGGAACCACAATCGGCGGCCTCGCCTATGGCGGTGAGAGCCCGGAGAGCATGAAGCTCGCGGTCGATACCTATTTTGCGCCCCTGATGGTGGGCCAGGACCCCACCGCCGTGCGCGCGCTGATGCTGCGCATCGGCAAGATGGTGAAGGACAACCGCTTTGCGAAGAGCGCGGTCGAGACCGCCCTTCTCGACGCGCAGGGCAAGCGGCTGGGCCAGCCGGTGAGCGAACTCCTGGGCGGTCGCCTGCGCTCCCGCCTGCCGGTGGCCTGGACCCTCGCATCGGGCGATACCGCAAAGGACATCGCCGAGGCGGAGAAGATGCTGGAGCTGCGGCGCCACCGCATCTTCAAGCTGAAGATCGGCGCGCGGACGCCGGCCGCCGACGTCGCCCATGTCGCGACCATCAAGCGCGCGCTCGGAGACCGCGGTGCGGTGCGGGTGGACGTCAACATGGCCTGGAGCGAGACCGAGGCGGCCTACGGCATGGCCGCCCTCGCCGATGCCGGCTGCGAGCTGGTCGAGCAGCCTGTCGCCACGGCCGCCGGACTGGCGCGGCTGGTGCGCCGCTTCCCGGTGGCGCTGATGGCGGACGAGTCGCTGCAGGGGCCGGAGAGCGCCTTCGAGATCGCGAAAAACGCTGGCGCCGACGTGTTCGCCATCAAGATCGAGCAGAGCGGCGGCCTGTTCCAGGCCCAACGCGTGGCCGCCATCGCCGATGCGGCCGGCATCGGCCTTTATGGGGGCACCATGCTGGAAGGCGCGGTGGGTACCATCGCCTCGGCCCAGCTGTTCTCCACATTCGTCAACCTCCAGTGGGGCACCGAACTGTTCGGGCCGCTGCTGCTGACCGAGGAAATTCTCGCCACGCCCCTCACCTATGCCGATTTCGAGCTGGCCGTGCCTGCCGGGCCGGGCCTCGGGATCGCGCTCGATGAGGATCGCGTGGACTTCTTCACCCGGGGCAGGCCCCGCAAGACCACGAGCGTCGCCGTGTAGGGCGCGCCACACTCGGTTCAACAATTTGCACGAACGCGCAGCCGGCCCCCGGGCGAACTCCGCCCTGACGCCGACGAAGCGCAGCATCTCGAGGGAGGATAGCCATGCCAGCGACTGCCGAAAGGACCCCGGATCTCGATCTCCTGCTCGCGACCGCGGTGCAGGACGACAAGGAGGCCGGCGTCTTCCGCTGCCGCCGCGACATCTTCACCAACGAAGAGCTCTTCGAGCTGGAGATGAAGCATATCTTCGAGAGCAACTGGGTGTATCTGGCCCATGAGAGCCAGATTCCCGAGAACAATGATTACTACACCACCTCCATCGGCCGCCAGCCGGTGGTGGTGACGCGGGACAAGGCGGGCGAACTCCACGCCGTCATCAATGCCTGCGCCCATCGCGGTGCGCTCCTGTGCCGGCGCAAGCATGGCAACAAGGGCAGCTTCACCTGCCCCTTCCACGGCTGGACTTTCTCCAACACCGGCAAGCTGCTCAAGGTCAAGGATGAGAAGACCACCCAGTATCCGCCCCAGTTCGCCAAGAACGGCTCCCACGATCTGAAGCGCGTGCCGCGTTTCGAGAGCTACCGCGGCTTCCTGTTCGGCAGCCTGAAGGAAGATGTGGCGCCCCTCGCCGACTATCTCGGCGAGACCAAGGCCATCATCGACCTGATCGTGGACCAGGCGCCGAACGGGCTGGAAGTGCTGCGGGGGAACTCGTCCTACATCTATGACGGCAACTGGAAGCTCCAGATGGAGAACGGCTGCGACGGCTATCACGTCAGCTCCGTTCACTGGAACTACGCGGCGACCATGGGCCGGCGCAAGGTGGAAGGCACCAAGGCGGTCGACGCCAACGGCTGGAGCCGGTCCGTCGCCGGCGTCTACGGCTTCGACAACGGCCACATCCTGCTGTGGACCAACACGATGAACCCCGAGGTGCGCCCGGTCTACGGCCACCGCGAGGAGATCGCCGCCCGGGTCGGCCAGGAGCGGGCGGACCTCATCGTCAACCAGACGCGCAATCTCTGCCTCTATCCCAACGTGTTCCTGATGGACCAGTTCAGCACGCAGATCCGCGTCGCGCGGCCCATCAGCGTGGACAAGACGGAGATCAGCATCTTCTGCTTCGCCCCCAAAGGCGAAAGCGCGGAGGACCGGGCGCTGCGCATCCGCCAGTACGAGGACTTCTTCAACGTCTCCGGCATGGGCACCTCGGACGACCTGGAAGAGTTCCGCGCCTGCCAGGTCGGCTACGCCGGCATCTCCGCCCTGTGGAACGACCTGTCGCGCGGCGCGCCCCTGTGGATCGAAGGTCCCGACGAGAACGCACTGCGCCTGGGCATTCGTCCGCTGCTCTCCGGCGAGCGCAGCGAGGACGAAGGGCTGTTCGTGCGCCAGCACGAATACTGGGCGAAGGTGATGCGCCAGGCCGTGTCGCCCCGCGAGACGGGAGTTGCGGCATGAGCATCTCCCTCGAAGCCGCCCGCGCCTTCCTCTATCGCGAGGCGCGCCTGCTGGACGACCGCGCCTGGGACGAATGGCTCACCTGTTACGCGCCCGATGTCACCTACTGGATGCCCGCCTGGGATGACGACGACCGGCTCACCGAAGACCCGCAGTCGCAGATCTCGCTGATCTACTACCCCGACCGCGACGGGCTGGAAGACCGCGTCTTCCGCATCAAGACCGAGCGCTCCGGCGCCTCCACGCCGGAGCCGCGCACGAGCCACAACGTGACCAATGTCGAACTCATGGCCACGCGGCCGGGCGAGGTCGACGTCAGGTACAATTTCCACACCCTCAGCCACCGCTACAAGGTGACGGACCAGTTCTTCGGAACCATGTTCGTCACCCTGCGCGAGGATGAGGGGCAGATCATCATCGCGGCCAAGAAGATCGTTCTGAAGAACGACTACATCCGCCAGGTCATCGACGTCTATCACGTCTGACAGGCATCGATATCCGGCCCAGGGAGGGTTCCATGTCCAGCCATACCATCGCGCTCAATTTCGAGGATGGCGTCACGCGCATCATCGACTGCAAGGCGGGCGAAAAGGTGCTCGACGCGGCGTTCCGCAACAAGATCAACCTGCCCATGGACTGCTCGGACGGGGTCTGCGGAACCTGCAAGTGCCGCGCCGAAAGCGGGGCGTATGATCTCGGCGAGGACTATATCGAGGACGCACTGACCGCCGACGAGGCGGCGCAGGGGCTGGTGCTGACCTGCCAGATGGTGCCGTCCAGCGACTGCATCATCGCCGTGCCGGTCAGCTCGCTCTCCTGCAAGACGGGGCTTCAGAAATTCACCGCGACGGTGGCGCAGGTGAGCCTCCACAACGACGCCGCGGTGGTCCTGGAACTGGACGTGGACGGCCCGGCGCCCGCCTTCCTGCCGGGTCAGTACGTCAACATCGACGTGCCCGGAACGGGGCTCAGCCGCGCCTATTCCTTCTCCTCCGCGCCGGGCGAGACGCGCATCTCCTTCCTCATCAAGAGGATTCCCGGCGGCCTCATGAGCTCCTGGCTGGCGCGGGCGAAGCCGGGCGACAAGCTCACTCTCAACGGTCCGCTGGGCAGCTTCTATCTGCGCGAGACAAGCGCGCCGCTGCTCTTCCTTGCCGGTGGCACGGGCCTCGCGCCCTTCCTCTCCATGCTAGAAGTGCTCGCCCGCGCCGGCGCGCAGCAGCAGATCCATCTCGTCTACGGCGTGACACGCGATCTCGATCTCGTGCAGGTGGAGACGCTCGCAGCCTATACCGCGCGCCTGCCGGGGTTCGGCTTCACCACCGTGGTGGCTGACGAAGCTTCGGCCCATCCGCGCAAGGGATGGGTCACCCAGCACATGCCCGACGACATGCTCCGCGCGGCGCCGGACGTCTATCTGTGCGGCCCCCCGCCCATGGTCGATGCCGTACGCCGGCATTTCGAGGCGACGGGCGTGACGCCCAACTGCTTCCACTACGAGAAATTCACGCCCAACGCGCCGCTGAAGGAGAGCGCCTAGGGCGCGCGCCAGCGAACAAGATCAAACGTGCAAAAGCACTCCGGGGAGGAAACACATGCGAAACATCGATATCACGGATGCCATCGACAAGGCGCCGTTCGGGCGCTTCCAATGGACGGTGGCCGCGCTCTGCGGGCTGCTGCTGGTGGTGGATGGCTATGACGTCTTCGTGGCCGGCACGGTGCTGCCCGCGCTGATGAAGGAGTGGGGCCTCAGCAAGCCGCAGGCCGGCACCCTTCAGGCCTGGGCGCTGTTCGGCATGATGTTCGGCGCCCTTGTCTTCGGTCCCCTCGCGGACAGGATCGGCCGCAAGAAGGGCATCGCCATCTGCTTCCTCCTGTTCACCACGTCCACGCTGCTTGCCGGCTTTGCCAATTCGCCAACCCAATTCGGCATCTTCCGGTTCATCGCCGGTCTCGGCTGCGGCGGCCTGATGCCGAACACGGTCGCGCTGATGAACGAATATGCGCCCAAGCGCCTGCGCAGCACCATGGTGGCCGTGATGTTCTCCGGCTATTCGGTGGGTGGAATGGTAGCCGCCGGCTTCGGCATCGGGCTCATCCCGCAGTTCGGCTGGAAACCCATGTTCTTCATCGCCGCCGTGCCCCTGCTCCTGCTGCCGCTGGTGCTGTGGAAGCTGCCGGAATCCCTCGGCTTCCTCCTCCGCCAGGGCAAGGAGGCCGAAGCCCGCGCGATCTGGGCGAAGGTCGCCCCCTCCGCCCGGCTCGATGCCTCCGACAGGCTGGTGTTCACCGAGAGCAAGAGCGCGTCCGCCTCGGTCATCGAGCTGTTCCGCGACCAGCGGGCGGTGAGCACCGTGATGCTGTGGGCCGCCTTCTTCTGCTGCCTGCTGCTGGTCTATCTGCTGTCGTCCTGGCTGCCCAAGGTTCTGCAGGAAGTCGGCTATGCCGAGACCGCCAGCCTCCTGAGCCTCTTCTCGCTCAATTTCGGCGGCATGCTGGGGGCGATCCTCGGCGGACGGCTCGGCGACCGCTTCGGCCTGCCGCGGGTGGTGGTCGGCTTTTTCACCGCCGCAGCGGTGTCCATCGCGCTCATCGGCTTCGGCCTGCCGACGCCCCTGCTGTTCGTGATGGTCTTCATCGCCGGCGCCACCACCATCGGCACGCAGATCCTGCTCTATGCCAGCGTGGCGCAGCTCTACAACCTATCTATCCGGTCCACCGGCCTCGGCTGGGCCTCGGGCGTGGGCCGCATCGGCGCCATCGTCGGGCCGACGCTGGGGGGCGTGCTGCTGGCCCAGGAGCTGCCGCTGCAACAGAACTTCCTGATCTTCGCGGTGCCCGCGGCGCTTTCGGCCCTCGCCATGCTGGTGTTCGCGGTGAACGCCGCGCGCCGCACCGCGACGGTCACCGCGGTCGCGACGGCTTAGGGGCCCGCTTCCGCGGCCCCTCATCGATCGGGCATGACGACACCTGAACAAGATCAACCGGCGCAAGGGGCGAACTGAAGCCCTCGCCACCAGACACGTGGAGGACACAAGGATGGGTGTGAAGATTTTCAACGGCAAGGATGTGCAGGACTTCCTGCGGGTCATCGCCAACCTGGACGGGACCGGTGGCAACGAGCGGGCCAAGCAGGTGGTGCACCGCATCGTCTCCGACCTGTTCAAGACCATCGAGGATTTCGATCTGACCCCGGACGAGGTCTGGCTCGGCATCAACTATCTCAACAAGCTCGGCTCGGAGGGCGAGGCGGCGCTGCTGGCGGCCGGTATCGGTCTTGAGCACTACATCGACATGCGCCTCGATGCCGAGGATGCCGAGCTGGGCATCACCGGAGGCACGCCGCGCACCATCGAGGGGCCGCTCTATGTGGCCGGCGCCCCCGAGCAGAAGAGCAAGGCGCGCCTCGACAAGAATCCCGATGCCGACGCCGGCCCGCTGCGCATCCACGGCATCGTCACCGGCCCTGACGGCGCGCCGGTGGCGGATGCCCTGGTGGAAGTCTGGCATTCGGATTCCAAGGGCTTCTACTCGCATTTCGACCCCACGGGCCGGCAGAGCGAATTCAACCTGCGCGGCGCGATCCGCACCGGCGCGGACGGGCACTATGAGGTGCTCACCCGGATGCCGGCCTCCTACGGCTGCCCGCCCTCGGGCGCGACGCAGACCCTGCTGAACCAGCTCAACCGCCACGGTAACCGCCCGGCCCATGTGCACTTCTTCGTCACCACGGATGCCTTCCGCAAGCTGACGACGCAGTTCAACATCGAAGGCGACCCGCTGATCTGGGACGACTTCGCCTTCGCCACCCGTGAAGGTCTCATCCCCCATGTGGTGGAGCGCACCGGCGGCGCGGCGGTCGGCTTCGAGGAGGACACCTATAGGGACATCGAGTTCAACATCGAACTCACCCCGAAGGTCGCCGGCAAGGACAACCAGATCGTCGAGCGCGCCCGCGCCGCGGCCTGAGCGAAAGAACCGGCGGCAGCGCGAATGCTGCCGCCGGACACGCACGGGAAGCCACGAATGCCCGAGGACGCCTCTCTTCGACAGCCGCCGACAAACGCCCGCTCGGCGCGGTGGCGCGACGTGCTCCGCGTGCTGCCGCATCGGGACGGCGACCTCGCGCGCCTCGACGAACTGGCGGCGGCGGATGCGCCCGTCGTCACCGTCATCGGCAAGTACAATCACGGCAAGAGCCGGCTCCTCAACGAGCTGATGCGCCGAGACGCCTTCGCCGTGGCCGACCGGCGTCAGACCATCCAGCTGGCCGAGTGCCGGCACGCGGGCGTGCGCTGGCTCGACGCCCCGGGACTGGATGCGGACGTGGCCGGGGAAGACGACCGGCACGCGCTCCGGGCCGTCTGGCTTGCGTCCGACATTCGCCTGTTCGTCCATGCCGCGCGCGAAGGCGAGCTGGACGCCGCCGAACAGGCGCTTGTCGAAACCCTGCGCGCCGACAGCCACCGCACCCGTCGCGAGACGCTGATCGTGGTCACGCAAGCGGACCAGATGGAGGACGACGACGCGCTCGGCCGCGTGGTGTCCGCCATCGCGGATCAGGTGCCGGGCGCAGGCCTTCACGTCGTCTCCTCCACCCGGCATCGCCGGGGACTGGAAGGCGCCAAGACCCTCCTTATTCAGCGCAGCGGGATTCCCGAGCTGGAGCGCGCTCTGGCGGACGCGCTTGCGCGGGTGCCGGCCGCGCGGGCTCATGAGGCGCGCCTGTTGCTGGGCGAAATACGGGCGGAACTCGAAACCGTTCGGAGCGCCGAGGCCGAGACGCTGGCGTCCCTCCGGCAACAACAGATCGCCCAGCGGCGCGCCTTCGATGACGGGCTTGAGACCCTGCTTGCGGCGATCGGCTGGGACATGGAGGAGGTCGTGTCACGCGCCGGCCCCGACCTCGCGCTGGTGGCGGACACCGGCCGTGAGCGCTACGCCACGACCGCGGCGAAGCTGGAGCGTGCGCGCATCCAGGTGGCCTATTCGAGGGCGTGCATCCGCCTCGACGGCTTCCTCGCGGGCCACGGCGTCTCCGGCCTGCCGCAGGAGCAGCAGACCGCCGCCGGCAGCCTCAACACGGTCATGGTGGCGGTCATGGGCGTCTCGGTGAAATTCCGGGCGGACCTGCGCCGCATGTTCTGCGAGGAAGCTGGGCGGGCGCGGCTGCAGGCGGCCTTCGCCCACTATTTCGAGCTGTCGCGATCCCGGGCGGCGCTGCGGGACAGGATCAACGAAGCCTCCGTCGCACTGGATGCGACTGACCGTGCCCGCGCCGCCCTGCCGGCGGACACCGCGCCATGACGGCCGACACGATGGACCGCAGCGCCCCCTCGCCGGCGCTCCATGCTCCAGCCACACGCGCGGCGATGTCCGAGGAACAGCGTTTCATGGCCGAGGTCGAGGCGGTCGCGCTCGGCTCGGAAGACCTTCGACCTGCGCTCGCACGTCTGGACGACTGGCTTTCAAGTCTCGGCGCGGGTCTCGCCGGTGCCCGCCTCTCCGCCGCGGGATTGCAAGACGACAGCGAAATCGCCCGCCGCATCACGGCGGCGAATGCCGTGATCGACACCTGCATCTCGGACTGGCCCCGGCAACGCGACGCGCTGCGCCCCGCCGAGGCGCTGGCGCGGAGCCTGGATCAGGCCGTCGTCCTGCTGGTGTTCGGCAAGTTCAATGCGGGCAAGAGTTCGCTCTGCAATCTCATGGCCGACCGCTTCGCGGCCCACGGCTTGGAAGTGAACTCCTTTCATCTCGATGCCGACGGACGCCTGGAGCCGAGCGCCCGCTTCACGGAAGGCGCGACCGAGACCACATCGCGCATCCAGGGCATCCGGCTGGGCCAGCGGCTGGTGCTGCTCGATACGCCCGGCCTCCATTCCGCCACCGGCGAGCACGCGGCGCTCACCCGCCGCTTCGTCGACTGCGCCGATGCCGTGCTGTGGCTCACCAGTTCCTCGACGCCGGGACAGGTGCAGGAACTGGAGGAGCTTGCCGGCGAATTGCGCCGCGCCAAGCCCCTGCTGCCGGTCATCACCCGCAGCGACCGCTATGAAGAAGACGAGATCGACGGCGCGCTGGTGAAGCTCATGCGCAACAAGACGACGGTCGACCGCAGCGGGCAGGAGGCGGACGTGGCGGAGCGTGCGCGCGACAAGCTCGCGGCGCTGGGGCTGGACGTCGCGCTGCTGCGGCCGCCCCTGTCTGTCTCCGTCCATATGGCCCGGGCGGAGGGAGAAAGCCCCGCGGGCATGGCGTCGGCGGGTATGGATCGTCTTTATGCCGCCCTGCGGGCCCTCGTTTCGCCAGCACTGGCCTATCGGCGCCGCAAGCCGGCCGAGGTGCGGCTGCGCCATCTGGACGAAACCGTCCTGGGCAGCCTGCACGTGCTGCTGCGGCCCGCGCTGGAACAGCTGAATGCCGCGCTGGACGACGCGGCAGCCCAACTCGACCTCCGGGGCACGCAGATGCAGGACGATGTATGGCGCGCCATCGCCCCCCTTCTGCCGGACCTGCTCGACGCCCACGCTCCTGAGCGGGATGCAGCTGGCGTCCGCCGCAGCCTATCGCAGGCGCTGCAATCGGCATGGGGCGAGGCGCGGGACGCCCACTTCCGCGACTATCGGCTCGGCCGCGATGGGCAACCTGCCCCATTCGAACCCACCCCAAACATCGGCTTCGAGGAGATGGTGATCGAGGTGGAGGGGACCCTCCAGTCCGTCGGCGTGGACGCCACGCGCCTGCACGCGTCTCTGGAGCGGGAGATCGGGGATTGGGTGGCCTTGGCGGGCGACCACGCACGGGAAGAATGCACCTCGTGCCTCCGCCAGGTGATGGCGGACGTCGCGCGCCTCGATGCCGTCCTTCGCACCCACGAGGCGAGCCTTCGCGACATCAGGAACGACCTGCGCGCACCGGCTTGAGTGGGCCTTGATTCATCCGCGATGAACGCAAGCCCCGGCAAACGCGCGGCCGGCCGGGCGCATCCATGAACCAGCTTCACCAATCGGTGTGTTTTTCGCGTTACCGGCCTTCGGCGGCTTTCGGCATCATCGCGCCCCTAAAAGACCAAGGCACGATGAGGAGACGACCGTTGAGCGCCCAAGCCCCTGCCACCAATGGCGATATTGCCATTTCCGCCCACCATGGAGCTACCCATTCGGCGGCGCTCCAGCCCATGGCGCATGCCATCCGCTTCCTCGCGGTGGATGCCATTCTCGCGGCGGGCGAAGGACATCAGGGCGTTCCCCTCGGCATGGCCGAGATCGCGACGGTGCTCTACAGCCGTCACCTCAAGTTCGATCCCGCCGACCCCACCTGGCCGGACCGCGACCGGGTGGTACTCTCCAACGGTCACGGCTCCACCCTGCTCTATTCCCTGCTGCACCTCACCGGCTATCACCACATCTCGCTGGACGCTGTGAAGAGCTTCCGTGAACTCGGCTCAACCTGCGCCGGCCATCCGGAATACGAGCCCGCCGCCGGCATCGAGACCACCACCGGCCCGCTCGGGCAGGGCATCGCCAACGCGCTGGGCATGGCCATCGCCGAAGCCCATCTCAACGCGCGCTTCGGCGATGGCCTTATCGATCACCGCACCTGGGCCTTCGTCGGCGACGGCTGCCTGCAGGAGGGCGTGGGGCAGGAGGTGATCCAGCTTGCCGGCCACCTCAAGCTCGGCAAGCTCACCTTCTTCTGGGACGACAACGCCATCACCGACGATGGCTCCACCGAGCTGTCCATATCCGAGAACGTGGCCGAGCGTTTCCGCGTGGCCGGTTGGCATGTGGTGGAGATCGACGGCCACGACATCGAGGCCGTGGACGCCGCGATCCGCGCCGCCAAGGCCGATCCCCGTCCCTCCATGATCGCCTGCAAGACGACCATCGCCCGCGGCATCCCGCGCCTCGAAGGCCAGCGCGGCGGCCACTCCGGCAAGCTGTTCCCGGACGATCGCCTCGCCATGGCGGAGCGCTTCGGCTGGACCGGCGGCAGCTTCGACATTCCCGCGGACATCGGCGCCGACTGGCGCGCCACGGGCAAGCCGGGTGCCGAGACGCGGGCCGCATGGCGCAAGCGGCTCGCCGCCGCCGGCAATGCGGTGCAGGACGAGTTCCAGCGCACCATTTCCGGCATCCTTAGCGAAAGCGCGCGCGAGGCCATCCACGCCTACAAGGCGAAGGCGGCAGCTGAGGAGAAGGCGGACTTCTCCATCGCCACGTCGGGCGACATCGCGGCGGCGCTCTATGAGGTGCTGCCCGACATCATGACCGCCTGTGCCGATCTGGAGGCGCCCACCAACCACAAGCGCCAGCTTTCCGCCTTCACGGCGAAGGACCGGGCCGGCCGCTACATCCATTGCGGCGTGCGCGAGCATGCCATGGGCTCGCTGGCCAACGGCATGGCGGCCCACGGCGGCATCATCCCGCTGGCCGTCACCTACCTGCCCTTCTCGGACTATGAGCGGCCCGCGCTGCGCATGGCCGCGCTCATGGGGCTGCCGGTGAAGTTCGTGTTCAGCCACGATTCCATCGGCATCGGCAAGAATGGCCCCACCCACCAGCCGGTGGAGATCATCGCCTCGCTGCGGGCCATGCCCAACATGACGGTGCTGCGCCCCTGCGACGCCATCGAGGCGGCCGAAGCGTGGGAGATCGCGCTGGAGCACCGCACCGGCCCGGTGGCGCTCATCTTCGCGCGCCAGTCCCTGCCGGCCCTGCGCCGCGACGGTGGCGCGGAGAACCGCTCGGCCCGCGGTGCCTACGTGCTTCAGGAGGCAGAGGGCGGCCCGCGCCGCGTCACGCTCATCTCCACCGGCTCGGAGGTGCAGATCGCCGTGGAGGCCCGTGTGCTGCTCCAGGCGCAGGGCATTCCCACCGCCGTTGTCTCCATGCCCTGCTGGAGCCTGTTCGAGGCTCAGGATGCCGCCTATCGCAAGGCGGTGCTGGGCGAAGGCACGGTGCGCGTCGCCGTGGAAGCGGCGGTGAAGTTCGGCTGGGAGCGCTGGATCGGCGAGGACGGCGGCTTCGTGGGCATGACCGGCTTTGGAGCCTCCGGCCCGGCGGATGCGTTGTACCGGCACTTCGGCATCACCGCAGAGGCCGTGTCCGAGGCAGCCCGCGTGCGCCTCTGAGCCCGTCGCGACAATCAGAAAGAACAACACCATGCACAAGATCGTCGTTCTCGACCGCGACACCATCGCGCCCGAGGTTCAGGTCCGCCGCCCGTCCTTCCCCCACGAATGGGTGGAACATGCCCGCACCAGCGCAAGCGAGGTGATGGAACGGGCGAAGGATGCCACCATCATCATCAACAACAAGGTGGATCTGCGGGCCGACACGCTGGCCCAGCTGCCCAACCTCAAGCTCATCGCCATTGCTGCCACCGGCACCGATTGCGTGGACAAGAAGGCGGCGGCCGCGCAGGGCATCCCCACGGTGAACATCCGGGGCTATGCCAAGGCCACCGTGCCGGAGCACACCTTCGCGCTGCTGCTCTCCCTCGCCCGCTCCATCGTGCCCTACCGGGCCGAGGTGCTGGAGGGAGCGTGGCAGGCGGCGCAGCAATTCTGCTTCTTCACCAACCCCATCGTGGACCTGGCGGGCCGGCGGCTCGGCATCGTCGGCGCCGGCGTGCTGGGCTCGCAGGTGGCCGGCATCGCGCGGGCCTTCGGCATGGACGTGGTGTTCTACGATCCCATGGCGAAGCCGGGCACGGCGGGCGTCGTGAGCCTCGACGAGCTGATCGAGACCTCCCACGCCATCACCCTGCACTGCCCGCTCACCGACGAGACGCGCGGCATGCTCGACATGGCCGCCTTCCGGCGCATGAAGAACCGGCCGATCATCATCAATACCGCGCGCGGCGGGCTGATCATGGAGGAAGACCTGGAGGTCGCCCTCGACGAAGGGCTGGTGAGCGCCGCCGGCCTCGATGTCACCCTGCCGGAGCCCCCGGCCCCCGACAGCGCCTTCATGCGGCTCGCACGGCGGCGCAACGTCATCTGCACCCCGCACATCGCCTGGGCCTCGCTGGAGGCGCAGCAGGCGCTGGCCGACCAGCTCATCGACAACATCGAGAACTTCGTCGCCGGCCGCCCCTCCAACGTGGTTTCGCCGGACTGAGGCGGCTCGCAACGTTTCAGTCTCGCGCGATGCGCCGGCCGGAATCCTTTCCGGCCGGCGTTTTCTTGTGCCCGCACGGACAGGACAAAAAAAGCCCACCGGCGAACCGGCGGGCCTTCAGGCTAGGGAGCTTGTAACCCCGAGGCGGGGCCCGGTCTGCGCCGGGCTCGCTCTTCAGGGCAGGAAGCCGATGGAGATCCACGGCACGGCAGCCACCACCGCCAGTCCGATGAGCAGCACCAGCATGTAGCCGACGATGGGTTTCATGCCCTCGTCCGGGTTCACGTTGCCAATGGCGGTCGCGCAGTAGTAGCCGACGCCGAAGGGCGGCGCGAAGAGGCCGATGCCCATGGCGAGGATGACCACCATGGCATAGTGCACCTCGTGGATGCCCATCTGCCGCGCGATCGGGAACAGCAGCGGCCCGAACAGCACGATGGACGGGATGCCCTCCAGCACCGAGCCGAGGATGATGAAGGCGAGGATGGAGACCACCATGAAGGTGGCCGCGCCGCCCGGCAGGCCGGACATCACATGGGCGAGGGCCTGCGAAAAGCCGGACTGGGTGAGCGCCCAGGCCATGCCCGTCGCCGCGCCGATGATGAGCAGGATCGCGCCGGAGAGCGCGGCCGTGCTGATCATCATCGGGATGACCCGGCTCCACTCGAACTGCCGGTAGACGAGCAGGCCCACCACCACGGAATAGATGATGCCGATGGTGGAGACCTCGGTCGCCGTGGCGATGCCCTCCATCACCGCGCCGCGGATGACGAACGGCAGGGCGATGGCCGGCAGCGCGATGCCAGCGGACCACAGGATGTCCTTGGCCGAGACGCGCTTGACGTTGGAGAGGTCGTCGTTGCGGTAGCGGTAGCGCACGAGGAGGCACAGCGCGAGGCCGAGCACCAGAGCGGGCAGAAGTCCGCCGGTGAACAGCGCCGCGATGGACACGCCCGTGACCGAGCCGATGGTGAGCAGCACGAGGGAGGGCGGGATCGTCTCCGTCTGCGCGCCGGTGGCGGCGAGCAGGGCCACGAGATCGCCCTTCTTGGCGCCGCGCTTCACCATTTCCGGGAACAGCACCGGCGTCACCGCCGCCATGTCCGCCGCCTTCGAGCCGGAGATGCCCGAGACGAGATACATGGCGCCGATCAGCACGTAGGAGAGGCCGCCGCGCACATGCCCGAGGAGGCTGGCGAGGAAGCCCACCAGCGCCCGCGCCATGCCGGTCATCTCGATGAGCAGACCGAGGAAGACGAACAGCGGCACCGACAGCAGGATGAGGTGGCTCATGCCCTCGTCCATGCGCCCCACCACCACCGCGAGCGGCGTCGTGGTCGTGAAAGTGAGGTAGCCCACCGTCGCGAGGCCGAACGAGAAGGCGATGGGCACGCCGGCGAACACCGACGCCGCCACGAGGCCGACGAGGAAGATGAGCAGGTTGTAGTTGCCCAGCGTCTTCAGCCAGGGCGAGGCCACATGGCCGAGACCGACCGCCAGCAGGAGGCAGACGCACACCACGGCCACCTGCTTGGGATTGGCGGCACGCAGGACTTTCAGGAAGCTCACCAGCGCCATGAGGCCGATGCCGATGGGCAATGCGGCCGCCTTCCACGTGTTGGGCACGTCGAGGGCCGGCAGCGTGACGAACATCTCGTCTTCGGCATACTCGATGGCGGGATGCAGCACCGCCACGAGGAACACCAGGGGCGCGGCGAGGGCCAGCGTCTCCAGCACCGATCTCACGCGCGGCGAGGCCATGCTCACCAGCGCGGTCATGCGCATGTGGCTATCGCGCTGGAGCGCCAGCACGGCGCCGAACATGGCAAGCCAGATGAAGAGGACGGACGCAAGCTCGTCCGACCACACGATGGGGCTGTGCAGCGCATAGCGCTTCACCACACCGACGAAGAGCACGGTGATCTCCGCCAGCACAAGGGCTGCGGCGAGATATTCCACCACGCGGCAGATGGCGGTTTCCACACCGAACACGGCGCGGCGCCAGCCGGTGGGAAGCGCCGGGGGCGGCGCTTCCTCTGTGGCGTAGGCTTCGTGCAGCGCGTGGCTCTCGTCCAGAGCGTGGGCTTCCCCCAGCGCGTGTTTCGGCGGGGGCATGGAGTGGGATACGTGCTGGGACATGTTCACCCCCCGAGCTTGCCGACGGCGGCCTCGAGCAGGCCCCACGCTTCATCGCCATACTTGGCCTTCCACTCGCCGTAGAAGGGGGTGGAGGCCAGCGCCTTGCGGAACTGCTCGCGGTCCACGTCGATGAAGGTGATGCCCTTGGCGGTGAGGTCCGCGCGCAGGCTCTGGTTGAGCGAGGCGATGTCGGCGCGCTGGTCGACCGCAGACTTGTCCAGTTCGCGGGTGACGACGGCGCGGACGTCCTCCGGCAGCGTGCCCCAGGCGCGGCGGTTGCCGAGGATGACGTAGCCGTCCCACACGTGGCCGGTCATGGAGCAGGACTTCTGCACCTCGTAGAGACGGGTGGAAGCGATGATGGCGAGCGGGTTCTCCTGGCCCTCGACCACCTTGGTCTGGAGCGCGGAATAAAGCTCGTTGAAGTTGATGGGCGTGGCACCGGCGTTCAGCGACTTGAACACCGAGGTCAGCATGGGCGCGGGCGGGACGCGGATCTTGAAGCCGTTCAGATCCTGCGGGGTGCGGATCTCGCGGGTGGACGAGGTGATCTGGCGGAAGCCGTTGTCCCAGAACTTGGCGGGAGCGACGAGGCCGGTCTTCTCGATCTGCGTCCGGATGTACTTGCCGAGATCGCCGTCCACCGCCTTCCACACGGTCGCGTAGTCCGGGAAGGCGAAGCCGGTGTTGACGATGCCCGAGACGGGAACCAGCGTCGCGAGGATCGAGGTGGAGAGGTTGAAGAACTCCACGCCGCCCGAGCGCACCTGGGCGAGCAGGTCGGTGTCGGAGCCGAGCTGGTTTGCCGGGAACAGCTTGATCTCGACGCGGCCGGAGGTCGCCTCGCGGATGCGGTCCAGGGCTTCCTGCGCGCGCTTGTTCACCGGGTGGGTGGGGTCCTGGCCGGTGGCGTACTTGTAGGTGAATTCGGCGGCCTCGCCCCGACGGGTGAGGATGCTGAACAGCGGCAGCGCGGCGCCTGCGGCCAGCACATGACGGCGGGTCAGGCCGGTTTTGGTCGGTGTCATGGTGTTTTCTCCCTAGTGTGCCGCTTTCGGCGGCTTGGTCGTTTGGAAAGAGGGGACTAGGCCCGGCCCTGGAGGGCGCGGTAGGCGTCGATGACCTTGCTGTCGTCCTTTGTGCCCTTGCCCTGGCCGGAGACGGCGAGGAACATCTGGTGGGCGGTTGCGGCCAGTGGCAGCGCGGTCTTCGCACCGGCACCGGCTTCCAGCACGATGCCGAGATCCTTCACGAAGATGTCCACCGCGCTGGTCACGCGCGGTTCGCTCTCCAGCATGCGCGGGCCGCGGTCCCGCAGCATCCAGCTGGAGGCGGCGGAGCCGGAGACGATGTCGAGCATGGCGTTCATGTCGAGGCCGAGCGTCTCGGCCAGCGACAGGGCCTCGCCGGCGACCGCCAGATGCACGCCGCACAGGAGCTGGTTCACCGCCTTGGCGGTGGCGCCCTGCCCGGCCTTGTCGCCCAGCAGGACGACCTTGGAGCCCATGGCGTCCAGCACCGGCTTCACCTGCGTGAACAGGTCGGACGGTGCCGCCACCATGATGGTGAGGCTGCCCGCCTCGGCCCCGACCACACCGCCCGAGACGGGGGCGTCGACGAGGCGGCGGCCTTCGGCCTCCACACGTCTGGCAAGGGCCGCGACGGCGGCCGGCGGGCAGGTGGCCATCAGGATGACCGTGCCGCCTTCAGGCAGATGCGCCAATGCGCCCGCGCCGAACAGGATGTCCTCGGCCTGGGTGGCATTCACCACCATCAGCACCGCGGCATCCTGGCCGGCGAAGGCGTCTGCGAGGCTGGCCGCGGCCGCGCCCCCGGCGGCGGCGAGCTTCGCCCCGGCTTCGGGCCGGATGTCGAAACCCGTCACGGCGAAGCCGGCGCGGGCGAGGTTGACCGCCATCGGCAGGCCCATGGAGCCGAGCCCCACAAAGCCGATCTTCTTCATCTTTTCCTCCCGCTCGGCCCGCCCCTCTTGCCGGGGGCTGGAGCCGTATGGATGACTTGAACCCTTCGACTACTTGAGCCAGCCCTTCACCTGCGCGCAGAGCGCGTCGGTGGAGATGCCGTAGCGATCGTGCAGGGTCGGCAGCGCGCCGGCCGCCAGGAATTCGTCGGGCAGGCCGATCATGCGGAACGCGGGGTGGACACCCGCGCGCATCAGGAGCCCCGCCACCGCCTCGCCGAGGCCGCCGATGACGGTGTGGTTCTCAACCACCACCACGAGGCGGCCGGGCTTGGCGCAGGCCTCCAGGATGGTCGCGGTGTCGAGCGGCTTGATGGTGGGCACATGCAGCACGCCCACGTCCACGCGGTCCGCCTCGAGCGCCTTGGCAGCTTCCAGCGCGCGCATGGTCATGATGCCGGACGAGACGAACAGCACCTCGTAGCCGTCGCGCAGCATCTTCGCCTTGCCCAGCTCGAAGGTGTAGCCGTACTCGTCGAGCACGAGCGGCACCTGGCCGCGCAGCAGGCGCATGTAGACCGGGCCCTTGTGGGCGACGATGGCCGGCACCGCCTGCTCGATCTCATGCGCGTCGCACGGGTCGATCACGGTCATGTTCGGGATGGCGCGCATGAGCGCCAAATCCTCGGCCGCCTGATGCGAGGGGCCGTAGCCGGAGGTGAGGCCCGGCAGGGCGCAGACGATCTTCACGTTGCGGTCTTCTTCCGCGATCGTCTGGTGGATGAAGTCATAGGCCCGGCGCGAGGCGAACACCGCATAGGTGGTGGCGAAGGGTGTGAAGCCTTCCGCCGCAAGGCCGGAGGCCGCGCCGAACAGGAGCTGCTCGGCCATGCCCATCTGGTAGTAGCGATCCGGGAAGGCCTGCTGGAAGATGTGCAGGTCCGTATACTTGCCGAGATCCGCCGTCATGCCGACGATGGAGGGATCGTTCTGTGCGGCCGTCACCAGCGCGTGGCCGAAGGGGGCCGGCTTGGTGCGCTGCCCTTCGCCCGCGATGGACGCGATCATGGCGGAGGTGGTCAGGCGCGGCTTGGCGGGGGCGTCCGTCTTGGCGGCGGGAGCGGGGTGAGCCGAAGCGGGTTTCATGCGGGCTTCCTCTCGTCGAGGGCGGCCAGGGCCAGCTGCCACTCATGGGCATCCACACGGATGAAATGGTTCTTGTCGCGCGCCTCGAGGAAGGGGATACCCTTGCCCATGAGCGTGTCGGCGATGATCATGCTGGGCCGGCCGCCATTGGCGGTCTTGGCGGCATCGAAGGCGGCGCGCACGGCGTCGAGGTCGTTGCCGTCCACCCGCTGAACGAACCAGTTGAAGGCCGCGAGTTTCTCCGGCAGCGGCTCGAAGCCGAGCATGGAGGTGGAGGGGCCGTCCGCCTGCTGGTTGTTCACGTCGACGATGGCGATGAGGTTGTCGAGCTTGTAGTGGGCGGCCGACATGATGGCCTCCCACACCGAGCCCTCGTCCAGCTCGCCGTCGGAGAACAGGGTGTAGACCCGGCTGTCCGAACCCTTGCGCTTGAGGCCGAGACACTTGCCCACCGCGATTGACAGGCCGAGACCGAGCGAGCCGCCGGACATTTCCATGCCCGGAGTGTAGGCCGCCATGCCCGACATGGGCAGGCGGCTGTCGTCGAAGCCGTAGGTCTCCAGCTCGTCCTCGGGGACGATGCCGGCCTCGATCAGCGCCGCATAGAGCGCGATCGCATAATGGCCGTTGGAGAGCAGGAAGCGGTCGCGCCCCTCCCATTCGGGGTTCTGGGGCTCGTAGCGCATGGCGTGGAAATAGGCGGTGGCCAGCACATCGGCGATGTCGAGGGCCTGGGCGATATAGCCCTGCCCCTGCACCTCGCCCATGCGGATGGCATGACGCCGGATGTTCCAGGCGCGCCGCTCCAGCGAGACGTTTGAAGGTGAAATGGTCATGTCCCTGTTCCTGTAGAGGAGCGCCCGCGCCGGGACGGCCCCGATCGCCCTGCGACCAGCCGTCCCCAACGCGCCGTGGCGGACCGGGATTGGAGCATTTTCAAGCGAAGCGGTTTCCGGTTCGCGTGAAGAAAAGGCGTAGCGCCAAAAGCCTAGGGTATTTCCGGCGGACCTGAGTTCGCCGGGAATGCCTTAGTGGATCAGCATGCCGCCGTTGACGTCGATCACCGCGCCGGTGACGTAGGCGGACAGGTCGCTGGCGAGGAAGAGATAGATGCCGGCCACGTCGCTCGCATCGCCGAGGCGGTTGAGCGGGATGCCCTTCAGGATGTCCTTGCGCATCTCGTCGGTCAGCTTGCCGCCGGTGATGTCGGTCTGGATCAGGCCGGGGGTGACGCAGTTCACGCGGATGCCGTCCACGCCGAACTCGCGGGCCATCGCCTTGGCGAGGCCGAGCACGCCCGCCTTCGCGGACGAATAATGCGGGCCACCGAAGATGCCGCCGCCGCGCTGCGCGGACACCGACGACATGCAGGCGATGGAGCCGGACTTGCGCTCACGCATGTGCGGGATGAACACCTGGCTGAGGAACAGGACGCCCTTGCAGTTGATGTCCTGGATGCGGTCCCAGCTCGCCTCGTCGATGTCGAGGGTCTTCACCGGCTGGGTCACGCCGGCGTTGTTGACGAGGATGTCCACATGGCCGAACGCCGCGATCACCGCATCGGCGGCCGCCTGGCACGAAGCCTTGTTGGCGACGTCGCAGCCGACGCCGATGTGCTGGGGGCCGAGCTCGGCGGCGGCGGCCTTGGCGGCGGCCTCGTCGATGTCGAGAATGGCGATGCGCGCGCCATGGGCGGCGAACAGCTTCGCCGTGGCAAGACCAATGCCGCGGGCGCTGGCGGCGCCGGAAATGGCGGCGGTCTTGTTCTGAAGCAACATGGTTTCCTCCACGAGGGGCCTCTTTTTGTATGAATGATACTGGCTCCTCTTTCCCCGGCTGAAAAACGCAAAAATTGCGCGAATGGATGAACCATGTTCATCTAAAGCCGTGGGCCGTCCGGACTGCCGTGGCGGCCGCTGTCATGAGGGCTCATCATGAAGCGCCTTCCCCTGTCCGCCTTGCAGGCTTTCGAGTCGGCCGCGCGCCGCGGCTCGTTCCGCGTCGCCGGGGAGGAGCTGGGCATCTCGCCCAGCGCCATCAGCCACGCCGTGCGCAAGCTGGAGGACCTGATGGGCGCCGCCCTGTTCGAGCGGGAAGGCCGGGCGGTGCGGCTCAATCCCGCCGGCGAGGCGCTGATGCGCCATGTGGCGGCGGGATTCGACGAGATGCGGCAGGGCATCGAGATGGTCGGCGCCCGCTCGGTGAACCTGCTGCGCCTGCATTGCGCGCCGTCACTGGCGGCGCAATGGCTGCTCCCCCGGTTGCGCACGCTGCTGGCCAAGCAGCCGGGGTTGGAGGTGCGGCTCGCGGCGGGCGTGGACTACCCGCGCTTCGAGCATGACGAGTTCGACGCCGACATCTGCTACGGCCCGCCGCGGCAGGAAGGGCTGATCGTGGTGCCCCTCGGCGAGGAGACGGTGACGCCCCTGTGCGCGCCGGAAATGGCCGCCCGCATTTCAGGACCGCTGGACCTGCTCGAACACGACCTCATCGAGAGCGACAACAAGCGCGTGCGCTGGAACCACTGGTTCGAATCCAACGGCGTGGCCCCGCCTGGCCCGCGCGGCTCGCGCTTCGACCGCTCCTTCATGGCCATCGCCGCGGCGGTGGACGGGCTCGGGATCGCGCTTGAATCCACCCGCCTTGCCGAGCGCGAGATCGCGCGCGGGCAATTGGTGGCGCCGCTCGCCGGCAAGGCGAACGACGTCATTTATGTCGGCCACTATCTGGTCTTCCCCCGCGCCGCGAAAGCACGTCGGGCGGTGCGCATGTTCGCCAGCTGGATCACGCAGGAACTCGATTTGCCCACGCCCCGCATCTGAGAGCGCAGGCGACGGCAACCGTGGCGTCGGGCGATGTCCGGACATCGCCCGAACATCGCTTCGCAACACAGATTCGAGCTGTCCGACCTCAGGCAATCCTCGGGAGATGCAGCGCGAGGGTTTCTCCCCCACTGCCTTCCACTGCCGGATAGAGCACGCGGACCCGTGGATCGTGGCCGGGCACGATCATCTCCTCCCGGCCCTCTGCCAGCACGCGCGCGCCCCCCCAACCGGCGGCCATGTCGCCGAGGTTGAAGACGATCGGGAAGGGCAGGCCTTCCTGCATGTTGGCGTAGAAGTGGCTGGCATCGCTGGCGAGGACGAGGGGGCCGCGCGCGGTCTCCACACGCACCATCTGCAATCCGTCCGTGTGGCCGCCCACATGGTGGACACTGACGCCGGGCGCCACCTCCCCGTCGCCGGCGTGGAAGCGCACCCGGCCCGCATAGAGGGCGCGCACCATCTTCACCACGTCCTCCACATCGAAGGCGTGGCGCATGCAGGCCACGCACATATGCCGCCCCGTGGCGAAGCCCATCTCCCGTTCCTGCAGGTGGAAGGTGGCGTTCGGGAAGAGATCGAGGTTGCCGGCGTGGTCGTAGTGGAGGTGGGTGATGATGACGTCCCCGACGTCCGCCGGATCGCAGCCGAGATCGGCATAGGCCGTCGCGACATCGCGCAGGATGCGCCGCCCCCGCGGCGGCGTGCCGACCTTCGCAAAGCCGGTGTCCACGGCGATCAGGCGGCTGCCGCTGCGCAGAAGCCAGACGTAGAAGTCGAGCGGCATCGGCGTGTCGTGCGGGTCTCCCGCGCCGATGAAGTTCATGCCGCGCGTGCGCTGCTGGTCGCCGTAGCGCAGGGCGTAGACCTCCCACTCCATCGTTACCTCCCTGTGACCCGCTCTCGTTCAAGCCACTTGCCAGCGGTCTACCCCTCTGTATATTCGACTTCGAAAAAAGAACAGATGTTCTGTCTAGAAGAACGATAGTCGGGAGGAAGCCGGTGGACTCAGAAGACGACGTGGTGGCGCGGCTCCTCCGCCTGCCCGACCTGCTCGAACGCGCGCCGGCCCTTCAGGAGCGCGGCCGCTTCCTCTCGGTTGACTGGCTCGTGGGCATCCCCAGCCGGCCCTTTCGAGTCCGGATCGAGCAGGGACGCATCGTCCGCATGGACGAGGCGCCGAAGGTGATGGCGAACTGGCGTTTCGCCTATCGCGCGCGCCCCGAGGCGTGGATGGAGTTCTGGCAGCCCATGCCGAAGGCGGGCTGGCACGACCTTCTGGCCCTCACCAAGCGGGGAGCGGCGACGCTGGAGGGCGACCTCCACCCCTTCATCGCCAACCTTCAGTATTTCAAGGACCTTCTGGCGCTGCCGCGGGAGGTGCGGGCATGAGCACGACCGTTCCCGCGCGCATCGAGCCCCAAATCGAGCCGATGATCGGCCGCTATGTGACCTTCCCCATCGAAGGCCGGCCGCATCGCGTCTATTTCGAAGAAGCCGGCAGCGGCATCCCGCTCGTCTGCCTGCACACCGCAGGCTCGGACGGACGCCAGTGGCGCCACCTTCTGACCGATCCCGAGATCACGCAGCACTTCCGCGTCATCGCCTTCGATCTGCCGTTCCACGGCAAGTCCAATCCGCCCGAGGACTGGGACGGCACCGAATATCGCCTCACCACGGCGGCCTACACCGCCACCATCCGCGCCTTCTGCGGCGCGCTGGGTCTGGCCCGGCCGGTGGTGATGGGTTGCTCCATCGGCGGGCGCATCGTGCTCAACCTCGCCATTGATCACGCCGCGGAGTTTTCCGCGCTGATCGGCCTCGAGGCGGCGGATTTCCAGCAGCCCTGGTACGACACGGAATGGCTCAACCGGCCCGATGTCCACGGCGGCGAAGCCTGCGCGGCGCTGGTCTCCGGCCTGATGTCGCCCGACCTCCCCCCTGCGCGGCGCATGGAAACGCTGTGGCACTACAAGCAGAGCGGGCCGGGCGTGTTCAAGGGCGACCTGTATTTCTACCGCGTCGATGGCGACCTGCGTGGTCGCACCGCCGCCATCGACACCAAGGTCTGCCCGCTCTACCTGCTCACGGGCGAATACGACTATTCCTGCTCGCCCGACGACACGCTCCGCACCGCCCGCTCCATCTCCGGGGCGCAGGTGACGGTGATGGAGCGTCTCGGCCACTTCCCCATGAGCGAGAACCCCGAGCAGTTCCGCCGCTACATCGCGCCCGTGCTGGACGACGTCCGGCGGCGCGCCAGCCAACCATAACCCAAGAAAGAAAACCGAGGAGGAAACCCAGAATGAAGACAACGAAGAGGCTCGCCGCGGCCGCCCTTGGCATGGCCCTCGCCACCGCCCCCGTCGCGGTACGGGCCGCCGATGACGTGATCCGCATCGGCATCCTGAACGACCAGTCCGGCGTGTTCGCCGACAACGGCGGGCGCGGTTCCGTCATCGCCGCCAAGCTGGCGGCGGAAGACTTCGCCAACGAAGTGATCGGCCAGCGCATCGAGATCATCGATGCCGACCACCAGAACAAGGCGGACATCGCCTCCGCCACCGCCCGCAAGTGGTTCGATACCCAGGGCGTGGATCTGATCGCGGACGGCGCGGCCTCCTCGGCCGGCTTCGCGATCCTGGAGGCGGCCAAGGAGCGCAAGAAGATCTTCATCGTGAACGGCCCGGCCTCGTCGGACTTCACGGGCAAGGCCTGCTCGCCCTACTCCTTCCACTTCACCTACGACACCTACGCTCTGGCCAAGATCACCAGCCAGGCCATCACCAAGGCCGGCGGCAAGAGCTGGTATTTCATCACGGCGGACTACGCCTTCGGCCACGCGCTCCAGCGCGACGCCACCAAGTTCATCGAGGCGGCGGGGGGCAAGGTGGTCGGCCAGGCGGCCCATCCGCTCGGCACCAACGACTTCTCCTCCTTCCTCCTTCAGGCGCAGGCCTCGAAGGCGAACGTGGTGGGCCTCGCCACCTCGGGCCGCGACGTGCAGACCGCCATCAAGCAGGCGGGCGAATTCGGCATCGTCGAGGGCGGGCAGCAGCTCGCCGGCCTCCTCGTCTTCATCACCGACGTGAAGGCGCTGGGCGTGAAGGCCGCACAGGGCCTGAAGGTGACCACCTCCTTCTACTGGGACCTCACCGACGAGACCCGCGCCTGGACCAAGCGCTTCCAGGCCCAGATGGGCGGGCGTGTCCCCTCCATGATCCATGCCGGCGTCTATAGCGGCGTGAAGCACTATCTGGCGGCGGTGAAGGCGCTCGGCACCAAGGACGGCGAAAAGGTCGCCGCCAAGATGCACGAGATGAAGGTGAACGACATGTACAACAAGGATGTCGTGATCCGCGCCGATGGCCGCGTGCTGCACGACATGTACCTGATGCAGGTGAAGACGCCGGCGGAGTCGAAGTACGAGTTCGACTATTACAAGACGGTCGAGCGCTTCCCCGGCTCCGAATCCTTCCGCCCCCTGAGCGAGAGCGAGTGCCCGCTCGTCAAGCGCTGATCCGCCTTGCCGCGCCCGCGCACGACGCGGGCCGGCTCCCCTGCGAGGATCTCATGAGCCCATTGCCTTTCTTCGTCTCCGGAAAGCCCGTCACGGGCACCGGCCCCACCTTCGTCTCCCGCAACCCGGCGACCGGCGAGGTGAACTATGAACTCTCCGCCGCCTCCGCCGCCGATGTGGACGCCGCCGTCGCCTCGGCGCAGCAGGCCGTGCGGTCCGCCGCGTGGCGCAACATGCGGCCCCACGAGCGCGCCCGCATCATCGCCCGCATCGCCGATGGCATGGCCGCCAACGCCGATGAGCTTGCCGCCATCCAGATGCGCGAGAACGGCAAGGTCATCGCCGAGTGCCGCACCCAGGTGGCGAGCGCCATCGCCACCTTCCGCTATTTCGCGGCGGTCTGCGAGACGCTCGGCTCCGAGGTGACGCCGGCGCGCGGCGACTACCTGTCCATGACGGTCTATGAGCCCATGGGCGTCATCGCCGCCATCACCCCCTGGAATTCGCCGCTCACCATGGAGGCCCAGAAGGTGGCCCCGGCGCTCGCCGCCGGCAACGCCATCATCGTGAAGCCGTCCGAGGTGACGCCCACCGCCGCCATTCTCGTCGCCCGCATCGCCGCGGAAGCGGGCCTGCCCCCCGGCATCCTCAATGTGGTGACCGGCCTCGGCGGCGATACCGGCGTCGCGCTGGTGCAGCATCCGGGCGTGCGCATGGTGTCGTTCACCGGCGGCACCGGCACCGGGCGCGCCATCGGCCGCATCTGCGCCGACCGGCTCATTCCCGCCGCACTGGAACTCGGCGGCAAGTCGCCGAACATCGTGTTCGAGGACGCCGATCTCGATGCGGCGGTGGCCGGCGTCATGGGCGGCATCTTCGAAGGCTCCGGCCAGTCCTGCGTCGCCGGCTCGCGCCTGTTCGTGCAGAAGTCCGTCTACAACGCCTTCGTGGATCGCCTGAAGGCGAAGACCGAGGCGCTGGCGGTGGGAATGCCGACAGAGCCGGCCTCGAAGATGGGGCCCCTCGCCTCCTTCCCCCACCGCGACCGGGTGGAAAGCATGGTGGACATCGCCCGCAAGGAAGGCGGCGACATCATCGCCGGCGGCCGCCGGCCCGAAGCGGCCGCGCTCGCCAACGGCGCCTTCTATCTGCCCACCCTCATCGGCGGGCTGACCAATGCGGCGCGGGTGGCACAGGAAGAGATCTTCGGCCCCGTGCTGGTGATCCTGCCCTTCTCCGACGAGGCGGACCTCGTCGCCCAGGCCAACGACAGCGTCTACGGCCTCGCCTGCGGCATCTGGACGGCCGACTACCGCCGCGCCTGGCGCATCGCGCGGGCCATCGAGGCCGGCACCATCTGGATCAACACCTACAAGCAGCTCTCCGTGGCGACGCCGTTCGGCGGCTTCAAGGAAAGCGGCATCGGCCGCGAGAAGGGCATCTCGGGCGTCCGCCTCTACCAGCAGGCGAAGGGCATCTATTGGGACATGGGCAAGCTGGTGCCCGAGGAAGGCATGGGACAATGAGCGGCAGCGTCGGTTTCATCGGACTCGGCGTCATGGGCGAGCCCATGTGCCGCAACCTCGCACAGAAGAGCGGGCGGCCGGTCATCGGCTTCGACCGGGCGGACGCGCCGCTGGAGCGGCTCGCCGCTTTCGGGGTGACCCGCGCGGCCAGCCTCTCCGCGCTGTCCGAGGCGTGCGACGTGATCTTCATGGCCCTCCCGAGCGGCGCCCATGTGGAGGCCGTGACCCTCGGCGCGGACGGCCTTCTCGCCCATGCCCGCCCGGGGCAGGTGATCGTTGACCTCGGCACCTCGCCGGTGGAGCTGACGCGGGACATCGCGGCGAAGTTCGTCGCGGCCGGCGCGCACTATGCGGATGCGCCCATCGCGCGCACCCGTCAGGCGGCAGAGGAAGGCACCCTCTCCATCATGGTCGGCGCGGACCAGCCGACGTTCGACGTCGTCCGCCCGTTGCTCGCCACCTTCGCCAGCGACATCACCCATTGCGGGCCGATCGGGGCGGGGCAGATCGTCAAGATCCTCAACAACATGGTGCTGGTGGAGACGGTGGTCGCGCTGAGCGAGGCGATGGCCACGGCCACGCGCGCCGGGGTCGACGGCAAGCTGCTGTTCGAGACCCTGATGAAGGGATCGGCCGACAGCTTCGCCCTGCGCAACCATGGCATGAAGGCGGTGGTGGCGGAGACCTTCCCGGAGCGCGCCTTCTCCACCACTTATGCCCGCAAGGACATCGGCTACGCGCTGTCCCTCGCGCAGTCCGTGGGGCTGCGGCTGCAAGGCGCGGAACTCGCCGACCAGTTGCTGGAGAAGACGCAGGCCGAGGGGTTTGGCGATCTCTACTGGCCGGTGGTCAGCCGCATCGTCGCCAAGTCGAACTGAGGCCCGAGCCGGGGCCGAGACCAGACAGCTCCCCTGCGGGCCGTCTCGCACTGCAGGAAGCGTTCCAATTGCCGGCCGCTTCTGCGATCATCCATCGCCCGTTCGGCTCAGGCCGGCGGGCGTACTGGAGATGCGTGTGTCCGAGTCCAAGACCCTCAGTGCGCCTGACGGCGGCGGTGTCGCCGCCGTGGAGCGGGCGCTCACCATCGTCAGCGCGCTGGAGCGCGCGAACGGTCCCGTCAGCCTGGCGGATCTTTCCCGCCTGACGGGGTTCTACAAAAGCACCATCCTCCGCCTCATGGCCTCGCTGGAAGGCAACGGCTACGTCACGCGCCTGCGCGATGGCGGGTACGATCTCGGGCCGGCCGCCTTCCGCCTCGGCATCGCCTATGAGCGGCGCAACGGGCTGCGCGGCCATGTGATGCCGGTTCTGCAGGATCTGGTGGAGCGCGGGACCGAAAGCTCGTCCTTCCATGTCCGGCAGGATGCCGGCCACCGCCTGTGCCTGTTCCGAGTGGATTCGCGCCATGCGACCCTCGACAGGGTGGCGGCGGGCGATGTCTATCCCATACGGGTCGGCGCCGGCGGGCATGTCCTGCTGGCCTTCGATGGTGAAGCGGGGCCGCGCTACGACGCAATCCGCACCGAAGGCTTGGCGGTGTCCCTGGGCGAACGCGATCCCGCCTGCGCGGCGGTTGCCGCGCCCGTATTCGGCCCCGCAGGGCTGTTCGGCACGCTCTCCTTGTCAGGCCCACGCGAGCGTTTTTCGCCGGAGCAGGTCGCCATCATGCGCGCCGAGCTTCTGCCGCAGGCGGAGCGGCTGACACGCACGCTCGGCGGCACCTGGCCCCATTTCCAGCGTCCCACCGGAAAGGTCGAGCGCGGCGCCGCCTGAGGGACGGCGACACCGCGCCCGACACCCGCATCCCGGCCCGCGCCGAACGCGAACCGGGACAGGGAACCCTACTTGAGCGAAGCGCCGGAGGCCTTCACCGCGGCGGCCCACTTGCCGCTCTCCTCCTTCATGAAGGTCGCGAATTCGGCGGGCGTGCTGTTGACCACGTCGCCGCCGAGCTGCTCGATGCGGCGGCGCATGTCCGGCTCCGCGACGATCTTCGACACGTCGGCGTAGATCTTCTCCACCAGCTCCGGCTTGATCTTCGCCGGCGCCAGCAGGCCGAACCAGGTGGCGGCCTCGAAGTCCTTGACGCCGGCCTCGGCGAAGGTCGGCACCTGCGGCAGCGCGCCGAGGCGACGGTTGTGGGCGACGGCGATCGCCTTCACCTTGCCGCTCTCGATGAGCGGAATGACGGCAGTGGCGGTGGCGAGCATCATCTGCACCTGCCCGCCCATGAGATCGGTGAGGGCCGGCGCATCGCCCTTGTAGGGCACGTGGGTGATGCCGCTCTTGGTCGCGATCTTGAACAGCTCGCCGGAGAGATGCTGCGCGGTGCCGATGCCCGGGGAGGCATAGTTCACCTTGTCCCCCTCCTTGGCCAGCCAGGCGAGGAACTCGGCCATGTTGGAAGCCGGCACCTGCGGGCTGACAACCAGAACCAGCGGCACCTTGGTGATGAGGGTGATGGGCGCGAAGTCCTTCAGCGCGTCGAAGGTCAGGCCGGGATAGAGGTGCCCCGAAATCGTGTGGGCAGAGGTCGTCATGTACAGCAGGTAGCCGTCCCCCGGCGCCTGCGCCACGGTCCGGGCGGCGATGGTGGTGCCGGCACCCGCGCGATTGTCCACCACGACCGCCTGGCCCCACGCCCCGGTGAGCTTTTCGGCCACGGCACGGGCCACGACGTCAGTGGCGCCGCCGGCAGCATAGGGCACGATCATCGTCACCGGCCGTGTCGGGTAGGTCTCCGCCGATGCGGGGCCGGCGAGGGCGATGCAACTGGCGAGGCAGCCGGCGACGGCAGCCATCATGCTTCGGAACGACATGTTTCCTCCTGAGCCGCTCTGCGCGGCCTTTTTGTTCTGTTAGACAGAATAGTTATTCTTTTTTATAACCGTCGCGAATTCGGGCCGGCACGTCAAGGGGTCGCTTGACGTGGACGGGAAACGCGCGCAGAAATCTGCGCACGACTGTATACAATAGAATGCAGCCATGACCGGGCGTATGGCGAGACGGGTGGAGGAGCGGATGACGCGAGAGGGAGCCGAGGCGCAGACGGCAGCTGAAGCCTCCGCCGTGCTGGGCCGGCGCTGGGATGTGCTGGTGGTGGGCGGGGGCAACGCGGCCCTCTGCGCCGCCATCGCCGCGCGGCGGGACGGCGCGTCGGTTCTGGTGCTGGAAATGGCGCCGCGCTTCTACCGCGGCGGCAACACGCGCCACACCCGCAACATGCGCTGCGCCCACGACACCGCCACCGACACCCTGACCGGCCCCTACACCGAGGATGAGTTCTGGGACGACCTCAAGCGCGTCACCCAGGGCCATACGGACGAGGAACTGGCCCGCTTCATGATCGCCCAGTCCAAGGACATGCTGGGCTGGATCACCGAGCAGGGCGTGCGGTTCCAGCCCTCCCTCGGCGGCACGCTGAGCCTCGGGCGCACCAATTCCTTCTTCCTCGGCGGCGGCCGCTCCATGCTGAACGCCCTCTACCAGACCGCGGAGCGGCTGGGGGTTGAGGTGCTGTACGACGCCGAGGTGGTGGACCTCGACATCGCCGACGGCTTCTTCCTCGGCGCCCAGGTGAAGCATGGCGGGCAGCGCCACATGGTGCGCGCGGGGGCTCTGGTGGCGGCCGCCGGCGGGTTCGAGGCCAACATCGACTGGCTCAAGGAATATTGGGGGCCGCCGGCGGAGAACTTCCTCATCCGCGGCACGCCCTACAACCGCGGCACCATGCTGCGGATGTTGCTGGACAAGGGCGTGAAGCCGGTGGGCGATCCCACCCAGTGCCACGCGGTGGCCATCGATGCGCGCGCCCCCAAGTTCGACGGCGGCATCATCACCCGGCTCGACTGCGTCGTGTTCGGCATCGTGATGAACAACAAGGCCGAGCGCTTCTACGACGAGGGCGAGGACTTCTGGCCCAAGCGCTACGCCATCTGGGGCCGGCTCGTGGCCCAGCAGCCGGACCAGATCGCCTACATCGTGTTCGACGCCAAGTCGCTCACCTCCTTCATGCCCTCGCTCTACCCGCCCATCAGCGCGGCGACGCCGGAGGAGCTGGCGGGCAAGCTCGGGCTCGATCCGCAGGCATTCGCCGCCACAGTCGCGAACTTCAATGCGTCCATCGTGCCCGGCGGCAGCTTCGACCACACCGTGCTGGACGACTGCCGCACGGAAGGCCTTACCCCGCCCAAGACCCACTGGGCGCGGCCCATCGATACCGCGCCGTTCTATGCCTATCCGGTGCGCCCCGGCATCACCTTCACCTATCTCGGCGTGCGCGTGGACCGTGAGGCACGGATGCAGATGGCGGACGGCTCAGCGGCGGCCAACATGTTCGCCGCGGGCGAGATCATGGCCGGCAACGTGCTCGGCCGCGGCTATGCGGCCGGCATCGGCATGACCATCGGCAGCGTGTTCGGCCGCTGCGCCGGCACCGGAGCGGCCCGCAGTGTGCGCAACTAGCCGGAGCGCCTCAGTCGAGCTGCAACAGCGACAGCCGCGCCTCCTGCGCGCGCTGGATGTGCAGCCGCGCCGCACGCTCGGCCGCGTCCGGATCTCGGGCGGCGATGGCGGCGACGATGGCGGCATGTTCGCTCACCGCCAGCGGCCCGCGCTCGGCCAGCTGGAAGGTGGTGCCCGGCAGCAGGGCCAGGGCATCGCTCAGCTCATCCAGCATCCGCACGAGGTAGCGGTTGTGGGCGGCGTCCACGATGGCCGAATGGAAGCGGCGGTTCAGCTCCGCCAGCCGGCTCGCATCACCGAACGCCGTCTCGAAGGCGGACGAGAGGCGATCGAGCATGGCGATTTCGCTCGGTGCGGCATGCTGGGCGGCGAAGCGGGCGGCCGAGCCCTCCAGCACCTCGCGCATGGCGTAGAGTTCGAGCGTCTGGGGACGGGAGATGGTGGCCACCACGAGCCCGGCCGGCGTCGCCTCGATCAGCCCGCGCGCGGTGAGCCGCGCCAGCGCCTCGCGCACCGGCGTGCGGCTGACGCCCAGCGCACGCGCCACCTGCTCCTCGCGCACGCGCTCGCCGCGCCTGAGGGCACCAGCCCGGATATCCTCCTTCAGGCGCTCGTAGACGCGCTGTGCGCGGGAGAGGCCATCGTCTCCTCCAGCCGTCGCGTCCGCCATTGCGCTCCTCCCCGCTTTCCGGCGCGCTCCGCGCGCTGGTCCCTCAAGGGAGTACGGCTGTGCGCAGCTGTATGCAAGACAACTCACACAACAAGGAAGAATTCCAGATGAACGCGCACAGCTCGCCGCTGGAAGAAGCGGCCCGGCTCATGACGGTCTGCAATTCGTGCCGCTATTGCGAGGGCCTGTGCGCCGTGTTTCCGGCCATGGAGATGCGTCGCGCGTTCTCGGCCGGGGATCTCAACTACCTGTCCAACCTCTGCCACTCCTGCGGCGCGTGCTATTTCGACTGCCAGTTCTCGCCGCCGCACGAGTTCAATGTGAACGTGCCGCGCACGCTCGCCGAGGTGCGCAACGATTCCTACGCCCATTATGCCTGGCCGCGCCCGCTGGCCGGCCTGTTCCGGCGCAACGGACTCGTCATCGCCCTCATCACGGCGGCATCGGTGGCCGCCTTCCTCGGCGGCTTCATGGCCTTCAATGACCCGGCCGTGATGTTCGGCGCCCATGCGGGGCCGGGCGCCTTCTTCCGCCTCATGCCGCACAATGCCATGGTGGCGCTGTTCGGCGGCGTGTTCATCTATGCCCTTCTGGCCCTGTTCATGGGGCTGCGCGCCTTCTGGCGGGACATGGAGAACGGCAAGCCCCTGCCGCCCGATGCGCCCTCCCTCTGGCAGGCCATGAAGGACGCCGGCCAGCTGCGCTATCTCGATGGCGGCGGCGTCGGTTGCATGAATGCGGACGAGAAGCCCACCGACAACCGCCGGCTGTTCCACCATTTCACCTTCTACGGCTTCGCTTTGTGCTTCGCCGCGACCTCGGTGGCGACGCTCTATCACTACCTGCTCGGCCGCATGTCGCCCTATCCGTGGTGGGATCTGCCGGTGGTGCTCGGCACCGTCGGCGGCATCGGCCTCGTGATCGGACCGGCCGGCCTGTTCATGGCCAAGAAGGCGCGCGATCCCATGATGATGGACGACACGCGCCGGGGCATGGACGCGGCCTTCCTCGCCATGCTCTTCGGCACCGCGCTCACCGGCCTTGCGCTTCTTGTCGTGCGTGCGACGCCGGCCATGGGAATCATGCTGGCCATTCACCTCGGCTTCGTGTTCGGCTTCTTCCTGACCATGCCCTACGGCAAGTTCGTCCACGGCCTTTACCGCTTCGCCGCGCTGGTGCGCTACGCCAAGGAGCGGCAGCAGGAAGCCCACGCCACGGGGGAGTGAAGCGGCTCAGCGGCGGGGGCGCCCGCCCTCCCCCGCCCCACTGGATGCGAAGCATGCGATCGACGTTGCGGTGGCAGACCTTGGCGCCACCTCATCGCCGATCGGGGCAGCCTCGATGAAGTCGCACGCGCCCACTATCCATCGCGAAACTGCGGCGCGCGCTTCTCGACGAATGCGGCCATGCCCTCCTTCTGATCCTGGGTAGCGAAGAGGGCGTGGAAGGTCCGGCGCTCGAACAGAAGCCCCTCGGACAGCGAGGTCTCGAAGGCACGGTTGACGGCTTCCTTGATCGCCATCGTGCTGATGCGGGATTTGGTGGCGATCCCCTCCGCCACGGCCTGGGCTTCGGCGAGCAGCGCCGATGCCGGGACGACGCGTGAAACAAGCCCCAGACGTTCCGCCTCCGCGGCGTCCATCATCCGGCCGGTCAAACAGAGATCCATAGTCTTTGCCTTGCCGATGGCGCGCGCGAGGCGCTGGGTGCCGCCCGCACCGGGCATCACGCCGATCTTCACCTCCGGCAGGGCGAACCGCGCCGTTTCGGCCGCGATGATGACATCGCACATCATCATGATCTCGCAGCCCCCGCCGAGGGCATAGCCGGCCACAGCGGCGACCAGAGGCTTGCGCAGGTGCGCGATCGCATCCCAGGAGGCGAGGAAGTCCTCGAGGAAGGTCTCGGGATAACTGCGCCCCGCCGCCTCCTTTATATCCGCTCCGGCGGCGAAGGCGCGGTCCGAGCCGGTGAGAACCACGCAGCCGATGCCGGGATCGGCACCGAACCCGGCGAGGGCGCGCACAATCTCGCCCACCATCGCCGCGTTCAGGGCATTGAGCGCGTCCGGCCGATCCAGCGTGATCCAGCCCACCCGGCCGGCGACGCGGGTCTGAATGAAGTCGTATGCCATCGGTTTTTCCATCATTTGCGGTCCGCCCCGATCTGCGCGCGGAAGTCCCGCCAGATGTCGGGGAACCGGTCAGAGAAGCTGGCGGCGACCGGCGCGACGGCCTCCCGCCAGGGCTTGAGATCGGTCACAGTGACGATGGCGGCGCCTTTGGCGGCCATGTCCTTGAGGATGGCCGCGTCGTCCGCCTCCATGCGCGCCCAGCCTTCGGTGATGTTGGCGCGGGCCGCCGCGAGCAGCGCGTCGCGATCGGCGGTGGAGAGGCGATCGATCGCGTCCTTCCGCGCCACCAGCACGTAAGTGATCATCATCAGCCCCGGCGCATGGGTGGCCTTGGGCGCGGTCATACCGAGCTGCGAGGTCCAGGCGCCGGGCGAGGTGAAGACCCCGTCGAGGGCGCCACGCTCGAATGCGGGCTTCATCTCGGGGATGGGCAGCACCACAGGGTCCGCCGAGAGGCGCCGCATGATGTCCTCGTAGGTGCCGGCCCCGGCCACGCGGATCTTCAGTCCCTTGAGGTCCGCCGGGGTCGCGGCGCGCTTGTCGCGGAAGACGAAGAGCTGGTCGGCGCCGCGCATCAGGCCGATCACCCGCAGGTCCTGCTTCTGCGCGAGCGTATCGAGGAGGTCCACCACCCCGCGGCGCGCCGCCGGCTGGGCCATGGCGGTGTCGTCGAGCGCGAAGGGCAGGTTGACGAAACCGAAGCGCGGATCGAGGCGCTCCAGATTGGCCGCATTGACGAAGGTGAGTTCCGCCTTTCCGGCCTTCAATGCCTCGATGGAGGCGAACCCCGGATAGATGGTGCCGCCGGGATTGGCGGCGATCGTCAGCCGGCCCGAACTCGTCCGGGCCACATCCTCCGCCATGGCCGTGAAATAGGGCACGCGCGGATGATTGGTCGGGATGTCGAAGACGAGCCTCAGCTCCTCCGCCGTGGCGACGGCGGGAAGCGCGGCGAGGGGCGCGAGCGTCATCATCGCCGCCCCGACAAGGCGGCCGACAGTCGTGGTCATGGGTGTGTTCCTCCGGTCTTTGCGCGCGTTGGTGCGCGTCGTTCATCCGCGGCGCGGATTTCAGTAGGGCAGCGGCCAGCGGCGCAGGCGGTCCTTCGCCTTGACGGCGAGGCGGGCGAGGCCGTTCGGCTCGATGATGAGGAAGGCGACGATGAGCGCGCCGAAGATCATCAGCTCCAGATTGGCCAGAACGTCCGGCTTCAGGGCCTCGCCGAACAAGCTCGCGGCGTTGGCGATGGCCACGGGCAGGAGCACGATGAAGGCCGCGCCCAGGAAGGAGCCGAGGATGGAGCCGAGGCCTCCGATGATGACCATGAACAGGATCTGGAACGAGCGATGCAGCGAGAAGGCCTCGATCTCCACGTTGCCGAGATAGAGGAATGCCCACAGCGCGCCGGCCACCCCGCAATAGAAGCCGGAGACCGCGAACGCGGTGAGCTTGGCGCGGGTGGTGTCGACCCCCGTCAGTTCCGCGGCCGTCTCGTGGTCGCGCACCGCCATCAGGGCGCGGCCGGCGGAGGAGCGGATGAGGTTCTTCGCCACGACGGCAAGGGCGACGACCGTCACGAAGGCGACGAGGTAGCGCGACGGCACGGACGAGAAGCCGAAGCCGAATAAAAAGAGCGTCGGGGTGGAGACGACGCCGGAGGGGGTGTTCAGCACCAGCCACGGAATGTGGGTGCAGATCCATTCGATGAAGAACTGGGCGGCGAGCGTCGCCACCGCCACGTAGAAGCCGCGGATGCGCAGGCTCAACAGGCCGAAGGCGAGCCCCACGGCGCCCGCCACCATCCCCGCCAGCACGAAGGAAACCGGGAACGGCAGCCACGGCAGGCGGATGACGAGGTTCACCGCCGCATAGGCCCCGACCGCCATGAAGGCGCCCGAGCCCAGCGAGAGCTGGCCCGCATAGCCGGTGAGGATGTTAAGCCCGATCGCCGCGAGCGACAGAATGAGACAGGGCAGAAGGATGGAGCCGAGCCAGTAGGGTCCGGCCACGAAAGGCACCACGAGCGCCCCCGCGGCCACCAGGGCCACCACAGACCAGCGGTCGAGGGCCACGGGGAAGATGGCCTGCTCCTCGCCATAGGACGTCTTCAGCGCGCCGGCGTCACTGTGGAACATGGCTCAGACCCTCGCGATGCGCGCCGCGCCGAACAGGCCGGCGGGGCGGATGAGCAGGACGGCGATGGCGAGGGCGTAGGGAAACCAGTTCTCGATGCCGCCGCCGACGAAGGGGCCGAGATAGATCTCGGCGAGCTTCTCGCTGACGCCGATGACGAGCCCCGCCACGATGGCACCGGCGATGGAGTTGAAGCCGCCCAGGATCATCACCGGCAGCGCCTTGAGCGCCACCAGTGTCAGCGCGAACTGCACGCCGAGCCGCGCGCCCCAGACGAGGCCCGCGACGAGCGCGATGAAGCCAGCGGCGCCCCACACCACGGCCCAGATGAAGCCCAGCGGCACGCCCGCAACCTGCGCCGCCTGGGTGTCGTCGGCCACCGCCCGCAGCGCGCGCCCGACCTTGGTGTAGGAGAAGAAGGCGGAAAGCACCGCCACCAGCACCGCGGCCATGAGCGCGGCGGAGAGGTCGAACTGCGAGATGAGGATGCCGCCGATCTCGATGGGCTCGTCGGAGATGCCGAGGTCGAGACCGCGCACCTTGGTGCCCCAGATGAGCTGGGCGAAGCCCTCCAGGAAGATGGAGAGGCCGATGGTGGCCATGAACAGGATCATGTGGTCCTGCCCCACGAGGGGGCGCAGCACCGTGCGCTCGATGGCCACCGCCAGCGCCAGCATGGCGGCGAGCGCGAGGAGAAAGGCGGCCCACATGGGCAGGCCGAACTCCAGGAAGCCGACGAAGGTGAGCGCGGCGAACAGCACCATGGCGCCCTGGGCGAAGTTGAACACGCCCGAGGCCTTGAAGATGAGCACGAATCCCAAGGCCACCAGCGTGTACATCACGCCCGACAGGAGGCCGCCCACCACCACTTCGAGAAAGAAGGAAAAGTCGCCCATGGTGTTCTCCCTCAGGCGGCTTCGCCGAGGGCGGCGGAGCCGAGATAGGCGGCGATGACTTGGGGATCGGCACGAACCTCGTCGGGCGTGCCATCGGCGATCTTGCGGCCGTAATTGAGGACCGTGACGCGGTCGGACAGGCCCATCACCACACCGATGTCGTGCTCGATGATGAGGATGGTGGTGCCGAAGCTCTCGTTGACCCGGCGGATGAAGCCGCACATGTCGCGCTTCTCCTCGTGGGTCATGCCCGCCATGGGCTCGTCGAGCAGCAGCAGCTTCGGCTCGGTGGCGAGCGCGCGGGCCAGTTCCACCCGCTTCTGGATGCCGTAGGGCAGGCTGGCCACCGGCGCCTTGCGCAGATGCTCCAGCTCCAGGAAGGCGAGGATGCGCTCCGCCGCCTCCCGCTCGCGCCGCTCTTCCGCCGATGTGGAGGGCAGGCGCAGAAGCTTGCCGAGCAGCGAGCCCTCGAAGAGCGCGGCGCGGCCCACCAGCACGTTGTCGATCACGTTCATGCCCTTGAACAGGGAAACGTGCTGGAAGGTGCGGCCGATGCCCGAGCGTGCGGCAAAGGCCGGGCGCATGCGGGCGCGTTCCTTGCCAGCAAAAGTGATGGTTCCCGAGCGCGGGTGATAGACGCCGTTGATGACGTTGAGCAGCGAGGTCTTCCCCGCCCCGTTCGGCCCGATGATGGAGAGGATTTCTCCTTCATGGATGGCGAGGGACACGTCGGTGAGCGCCTTCACCCCGCCGAAGGCGACGGCGACGCCGCTGACTTGCATGAGCACGGGTCCGCGCGAGCGGGCTGAGCGTTCACTCGGCCTTGCCTGCGTCTCGCGTCCAACCGGCGCGAACGGGGCGTCGCGCACTTCGCCTTCCAGCGTCAGCTCCTGCGGACCGAAGCCATCGGCGGCGAGGTCGAAGGCGTGGACGGCAAGGGACGTTCCAGGGAATTCCGCGGCCAGCCGTGCATTCACCCGCTCCACCGCGGCCGATGCCCGGCTCTTTGCGGTGGCGGTGTCCTCCGCGTCAGCAGCAGACGGCGCGAGCGCGATCCGGGCGCTGAGGCCGCCGGGAACGCGGGTGACGCGGGCGCGATCAATGACGGCCTCGCCCCGGAGCACGGCTTCCACGTGCCTCAGCAGATGGGCATCGTCGGCCGGGGTGCCGGCGCGGGACTGGGGGCTGCCGTCATCGGCGAGGGCAAGGTCCGCGTCGAGCGGCACACCGTAGGCCGCGAGGCGGCGGACGGTGGTCGGGTCCAGGATGCCGGAGGTGACAAACGCCAGACGACAGGCGCCGACGCCGAGGGTGTTGCGCAGCGGCGCTCCGAAGGCGAGCCCAGTGCCCGGCAGGGCCCTCTCCCCTGCCCGCGCGAGGGCGCGCACCAGTGGCCCGCCGGCGGACAGGCGAACGCCGGCGTCCCTCACCAGAAGCTCGAACACGCGCGCCGGCGCGGCCAGCACGGTGGGCGCCACTTCCCTCAGATCGTTGGGGAAACTCGCCGGCCCCTCCACGCAATGGACAGAGCAGCCCGAGAGAAGCGGCTGCACAAGGCTGCCGGCGGCGTCGGCAATGCCCGAAACGGGCAGAAACGCCATGAGCCGGTCGGAGGAAGAAAGCTGCAGCCGGGACACGACCGCCGCGCCGGCGTCGAGGAGGCACCGGTGGGTGAGTGCCAGCGGGCGGGGCGTTCCGTCCAAGCCGGCGGTGTGGAGAATGAGAGCGGTTCGGTTCCCTTCGACCGTGGCGGCCCGCCAGGTGTACCAGGCCACGGCCTCGTCCTGCGCGGCCTCCGGCGATGGCGCGCATTCGTCGAGACGCAGCACGGTGGCGGGCGAGCCGCTGGCAGCCCGCCACGCGCGGGCGGCCTCCTCATTCTCGCAGAGGACGTGGGTGGGGTCGGCCGCCGGCGCGCCGAAGCGGCGCAGGAATTCCGGGCCCACCGGCATCACCGCTGCGCCGAGCCCTTGGGCGGCGAGGGCGGCGGCGTAGAGCTCCGGCCGGTTCTCGGCGACGATCACCAGCAGGCCTTCGCCGGCGAGGCCGGCGCCATCCAGCAGGCGGGCCATGGCGGCGGTGCGGGCGAGATAATCGGCGAACGTCCAGGTGCGCCAGATGCCGCCGACCTTGTGGCGCAAGGCCGGGCGCGCGGCATGGCGCCGGGCGGTGGCGATCAGGGCGCCGGGCAGCGTGTCCGCGGCGCCAGGATCGGCCCGTTCCGCGGCACCGGAGGCATGGTCGAAGGCGCGGTTCATGGCAGGAGGAATCCCTTCGTCCATGGAGGATCAGGAGAGCCAGCGCGGGCGACGGCGGGCGGCAAGGCTCGCCCCATCCGCTTCGGCGGAGGCATCGAGCCCGAGATAGGAGGCACGGATTTCGGGATCGGCGGCGAGCGCGCGCGCCGGCCCCTCGCGCACCACCCGGCCGCCCTCCACGAGATAGCCGTAGGTGGCGTAGCGCAGCGCCACGGCGGCGTTCTGCTCGGCGAGGAGGAAGGTCACCCCGGCTTCGGCATTCAGCTGCTGCATGATGGAGAAGATCTCCTCCACCAGCAGCGGCGCGAGGCCCATGGAGGGCTCGTCGAGCAGGATCATGCGCGGCCGGGCCATGAGGGCGCGGCCGATGACGCACATCTGCTGCTCGCCGCCGGAGAGGAGGCCGGCCGGCTGATGCCGCCGCTCCTTCAGGCGGGGGAAGGTGGCGTAGACGCGTTCGAGACTCTCGGCGACCGCCCCGTCGCTGCGGGAGTAGGCACCGACCTTCAGATTGTACTCGACCGACAGGGTGGGGAAGGCATGGCGGCCCTCCATCACCAGGGAAAGGCCACGGCGGGCGAGGTCGGATGGGTCGAGCCCGTCGATGCGCGCGCCGTCATAGTGGATGGCGCCCTTCGTCACCTCGCCGCGCTCGGAACGCAGGAGGTTGGCGATGGCCTTCATGGTGGTGGTCTTGCCCGCCCCGTTGGCGCCCAGCAGGGCGACGATGCCGCCCCGCGGGACGCTGAGCGTGAGGCCGCGCAGCACGAGGGCCAGACGGGAATACATCACCTCGATGCCGGCGACGGACAGCAAGGGGCCTTGCGCGCTCATGGCGTGCTTCTCCCAAGGGATGGCTCGGGCGCCGGGCGGGCTTGGCAGCCCGGCGCGCGGCAGGTCACGGATCAGGGCTGAACGGGGCCTGCGAGGTCAGTTCGTCTCGCCGGCGCAGTCGCGGGGCGTGATACCCTTTTCCTTGGCGAACTGGGCGGCGGACGCCTCGATGAGCGGCCGGACCATGGACTGGTCGGACTTGATCCAGTCGGAGATCATCACCCACTTGGCGCCGTCCCATTGCTGGAAGCGGATGGCGCCGTCGCCCTCGTGGTCGGCGCAGGTGACCTTGATCTCCGGCATCAGGCCCTCGAGGCCGAGCTGCTTGATGCGCTCGCTGGTCATCACCAGATGCTCGAGCCCCCAGCGCACCTCGTCACCAGTGAGCGGACGGTTGCCGAACTTCTTCATGGCGGTGCGCATGGCTTCCGTCACCGCCACGCCGTGAAGCACGCCGCGGACATAGTAGACCGAGCCGATGCGGTTCTCCTCCACATTGCCCTGGCCCTTGGCGTAGACGTATTTCTTGATGTCCTCGAACACCGGATAGTTTGGCCCGGTGGCGTGGAACTGGGCGGTGATGAAGCCCTTGGCCGCGTCGCCGGCAGGCGTCACGTCCTCCTCCGAGCCCGACCACCACCAGCCGATGATGCGGTCGCGGGCGATGCCGGCGCGGGCGGCTTCCTTGATGCCGGTGGGCGTCGCTGCGCCCCAGCCGCGGAACAGCACCCAGTCCGGGCGATACTGGCGCACCTGCAGCCACACGGCGCGCTGGTCGAGACCGGGCGGGGTGATGGGGAAGGTTGTCACCTCGAAGCCATAGCGCTTGGCCTGGGCGTCGAGGATGGCCTGGGTCTCGCGGCCGGCGGCGAAGTCCATCACCACATTGGCGATCTTCTTGCCCTTCAGCTTCTCCAGCCCACCCTCGCGCTCGGCGATGTAGCGGATGGTGGCGGTGTTTTCGCTCCAGTAATTGGAGATGAGCGGGAAGAAATAGGGGAAGACCCGGCCATCGGAGGAATCGGTGCGGCCGTAGCCGATGGTGACGGAGGGAATCTTGTCCGCCGTCATGCGGTCGATGAGGGCATAGACGCCGCCCGTGCCGGAGGGCGTGAAGGCCGCGGCGCCGGTCGGCCCCTTCGCCTTCTGGCGCTCGTAGCATTCGATCATGCGGTCGGGCTGGTAGCCGGTCTCGCACTCCTCATAGACGAGCTTTACGCCGTTCACGCCGCCGTCGCGGGCGTTCACCAGCGCCAGATAGTCCGCATAGGCACCGTAGATGCCCGAGCCGCCCGGCGCGTAGGGGCCGGTGCGATAGATGGCGATGGGCACGAACTGCTCCATCGCTGCACCGCCTGTGGCCGCAGGTGCCGCCGTCTGGGCGGCCGCCGGCACGGCGAAACCAAGCGTCGCGACGAGGGCAAGGAGACAGGCCGGCGCGACGGATTTCCGGCGCCGCGGGCTGAAGCATTGAGGCATGGCGTCATCCTCCAGGCCGGAATTCTGGTCCGGCATCTTTATCTGATGATCGGACCATAAAACCAAAAACGCGGCGACGTCAATCTCCGGATGGAGACGACGGAATTTCTAATCAAAACATTGATTATCATATAAAATATCGCAATTCCCACCACCTAGAGTGCGCGGCTAACGGAAAATTTCCGCTTGACCGCACGATTTCAGTCGGACAATTTTAGTCCGACAAAAAGAGGCAATGCGTCCATGGTCGAGGCTGTTCATGTGCTGGAAGGCGGGGGCACCGCAGAGGGGGACGTCGGCGCGTCCGTGCTGGACCTGGCTGCGCCCGCCGGTGTCGCCCTGCGCAGCGCGGCCGAGAGCCGGGGGCTCGACTGGGCGGCGATCGGGCGTCATCTGGAGGCCCACGGCATTGGTCTCGATCCCGCCTTCGTGCCCCGTCAGTTCACAGGCGGCCTCGCCAACCTGAACTTTCTCGTGCGCGTGTCGGACGGCTGGGCCGTGCTGCGGCGTCCGCCCGATGGCCCCCTGCCCCCGGGCGCGCACGACATGGCGCGCGAGCACCGCATCCTTTCACATCTCTGGCGGGAGCTGCCGCTCGCCCCGCGCAGCCTGCATCTGTGTGCCGACGCAAGCATTGCAGGCGCACCATTCCAGGTGATGGAGTTTCGCCCCGGCATCGCCCTGCGGGGTGACAGCCTGGCGCCCTTCCCGGTAACCGCCGCCACCGGCGCGGACCTCTCGCACAAGCTGGTCGAGACGTTGGCTGCCATCCACGCGGTGGACCCGGCCCGGATCGGCCTGTCCGATCTCGGCCGCCCCGCCGGCTTCTTCGCCCGCACCGCCGCGGGCTGGATCGGCCGCGCCGAACGGGTGGCGCGGGGCGCGCTCTCCCCGGCCGCCCGCGCCGTCGCCGGCTGGCTCGCCGCCGCACAGGTGCGGGACGCATCGGCGCCGACCCTTCTCCACAATGATTTCAAGCTCGACAACGTGCTGCTGGATCCCGCCACCCGCGCCCCTGTCGCCGTGGTGGACTGGGACATGGGCACCCGTGGCGACCCGCTATTCGACCTCGCGACGCTGCTCAGCTACTGGACGGAGGCCGGCGACCCGCCGTGCATGCACGAGCTGGCGCAGATGCCCACGGCCCGCCCCGGCTTCCTGACGCGGGCCGAGGCGGCGGACGCCTATGCCCGCGCCACCGGCCGCGACCTGTCCCAGCTCAAGGTCTACCGCGTGCTCACCATGCTGAAGCTCGGCGTGGTGTTCCACCAGCTCCACGCGCGGCACCTCGCCGGCGAGACGGCGGACCCGCGCTATGCCGGCTTCGGCACACTCGCCGAGGCGCTGTTCGATTTCACCCTCGACATCATCAACGACAAGACCTTCTGAAGGCGAGGCCCATGGATTTCGCGCTCCCCCCCGATCTCGCCGCGCTGGAGGCCCGCACCGCGGCCTTCGTGCGCGAGGAGGTGCTGCCCTTCGAGGCCGACCCGCGCCGTACCGCCCACGGCCCCACCGACGATTTGCGCCGTGATCTGGTGGCGAAGGCGCGCGCGGCCGGGCTGCTGAGCCCGCATGTGCCGAAGGCCTGGGGCGGGCTCGGCCTCTCCCACCTCGGCAAGGCCGTGGTGTTCGAGGCGGCGGGCTATTCCATGCTTGGCCCCATCGCGCTTGCCATCGCCGCGCCGGATGAGAGCAACATGCACCTTCTCGCCGAAGTGGCGAGCGAAGCGCAGAAGGCCCGCTACCTCGCGCCCATGGCGGCGGGCGAGACACGCTCCTGCTTCCTGATGACCGAGCCGCACCCCGGCGCCGGAGCGGACCCGTCTCTACTCAAGACAACCGCGGTGAAGGACGGCGACCACTTCGTCATCAACGGCCTCAAATGGCTCATCACCGGGGCCGAAGGCGCGGCCTTCGCCATCATCATGGCGCGCACTATCGTGGATGGGCGGGACGTGGGCGCCACCATGTTCCTCGCCGATCTGCCGGCGGAAGGCGTGCGCATCGTGCGCGCGCTCGACACGCTGGACAGCTCCTTCACCGGGGGCCACGCGGAAGTGGCGCTGGAAAATCTGCGCGTTCCCACGTCCGACGTGCTCGGCGGCGTGGGCGAGGGCTTCCGCCACGCGCAGGCCCGGCTCGTGCCGGCGCGGCTCACACACTGCATGCGCTGGCTAGGCGCGGCGCGGCGCGCCCACGACATCGCCACAGAATATGCCGGCCGGCGCGAGGCGTTCGGCGGCACACTCCTGTCCCATGAGGGTGTCGGCTTCATGCTGGCCGACAACGAGATCGATCTCCACACCACCCGCCTCGCCATCCGCCACGCCGCCTGGCTGCTGGACCAGGGCGAAAAGGCGAACGTGGAAAGCTCCATGGTGAAGGTGTTCGCCTCGGAGGCCATCTTCCGCATCGTGGACCGGTCGCTCCAAGTGCTGGGCGGCCTCGGCATGACACGCGACACGGAGGTGGAGCGCATCTTCCGCGACGTGCGCGGTTTCCGCATCTATGACGGCCCGTCCGAGGTGCACCGCTGGAACATCGCGCGCCGGCTGGCCCGTGGCGCGGCCGTGAAAGCCCTGCCGGAAGGGAGGGCCGCGTGATGGGCCTCGCCCTTCCCCTGCCCCAGCCCGCGCCCATGCCCGGCCTTGCCGGCAAGATCGTCATCGTCACCGGCGGCGGGCGGGGCCTCGGCCGCGCCGTCGCGGAGGGCTTTGCCGCCGCCGGCGCCCATGTGGTGCTCACCGGCCGCAGCGCCGAGACGCTGGCCGAGGCGGCCGCCGCGATCGTCACGCAGGGCGGATCGGCCGAAGGCATCGCCGCCGACGTGGTCAGCGAGGCGGACGTGGAGGCGCTGGCCCGCGCGGTGGTGGAGCGCCACGGCCGCATCGACGTGCTCGTCAACAATGCCGGCATCAACCCCTGGTACAAGACGGCCGAGGACACGAGCCTCGCCGAGTGGCGGCAGGTGGTGGACACCAACCTCACCGGCGTGTTCCTCGCCGCCCGCGCGGCAGGCCGGGTGATGCTGGCCCAGGGCGAAGGCGCCATCGTCAACATCACCTCCGTCGCCGGCCGGGTGGGGCTGGCGCGCACCACTGCCTATTGCGCCGCCAAGGGCGGGGTGGAGCTGATGACCCGCCAGCTCGCGCTCGAATGGGCGAAGAAGGGCGTGCGGGTGAATGCCGTCGGCCCCGGCTATTTCGAAACCGAGCTCACCGAGGGCATGCGCCAGAACCCCAAGCTCTCTGAGCGTGTCACCGGCCGCACGCCCATGGGCCGCTTCGGCCATCCGCAGGAGCTGGTCGGCGCCTGCCTGTTCCTCGCCTCGCCTGCGGCCTCCTACATCACCGGCGCCTCGCTGGCGGTGGACGGCGGCTGGACCGCCGCCTGATCCGAAAGACCACAGATGAACGCCCTCACGCCCACATCCGCGCCGAGCTCCACCCCCTTGGCGCTCGCCGGCCTCAAGGTGCTGGACCTCACCCGCCTGCTGCCGGGCGCCTTCTGCTCGCTGATGCTGGCCGACCTCGGCGCCGACGTGCTCAAGATCGAGCAGCCGGAGGGCGGCGACTACAACCGCACGTTCCCGCCGCTGAACCGGGCGGAATCCGGCTCCTTCCTGCTGCTCAACCGCAACAAGAAGAGCCTGACGCTGAACCTCAAGTCGGAAGATGGCCGGGCCATCCTCCTCAAGCTGGTGAAGGATGTGGACGTGCTGCTGGAGGGCTTCCGCCCCGGCGTCATGGACCGCCTCGGCCTCGGCTATGACACGCTCGCCGAGATCAATCCGCGCCTCGTCTATTGCGCCATCTCCGGCTACGGGCAGGACGGGCCGAGCCGGCTCAAGCCGGGGCACGACCTCAATTACCTCGCCGAAGCCGGCGCGCTGCAACTGTTCGGCAAGGCGGGGGAAGGCCCCATCGTGCCGGGGCTCTCCATCGCCGACGTGGGCGGCGGCTCGCTGATGGCCTCCACGGGCATCCTCGCCGCGCTGCTGGCGCGGGCGACCACCGGGCGCGGTCAGTTCGTGGACGTGTCCATGCATGACGGCGCCATGTCCTGGCTGTCCCTGCACGGCGCCGATCATCTCTTTGCCGGCATCGAGCCGAAGGGCGGCGAGCGGCCCTTCATCGGTCAGGCGCCCTGCTACAACGTCTACGCCTGCGCCGACGGGAAGCATGTGGCGCTGGGCCTCATCGAGACGCATTTCTGGCACCGCTTCTGCGACGCCGTGGGCCTTCCCGCGCTGAAGGACGAGCAGTGGCCCGAGGGCGAGCGGGAAGCGGCGCAGAAGGCCACCCTTGCCGCCCTGTTCGCCCGCAAGGCGCGCGACGAATGGGTGGCGGAACTTGAAGCCGCCGACATTCCCTTCGGCCCCGTCTTCTCCATGGAGGAGGCCTTCGCCGATCCCCACGCCCGCCACCGGCAGATGCTGATGTCCATGGAGCATCCGGTGGAGGGCACCATTCCCCAGCTCGGCTTTCCGGTGAAGTATTCCGGCACCCCCTGCGCCCTGCGTTCGCCGCCGCCCCTGCTCGGTGAGCACAATGGCGAGGTGCTGGCGGGCCTCGGCTATGCGCCCGAGGAGATCGCCGCGCTCAAGGCCAGCCGGGCGATCTGAGTAACGCTCAAGAGAGCACAATGCTCCGGGAGGAAACCATGGCCCCCAGCCAGATGGCGCCGACCAGAATGGCGCCCAACATGACCGACTATGCCGAGATGGTCCGCACCTTCCGATGGCAGGTGCCGGAGACGTTCAATTTCGGTGCCGACGTGGTGGATCATTTCGCCCGTACCGCCGACGGACCGGCCCTCATCTGGGCCAATGCGGCGGGGGAGGAACGGCGCTTCTCCTTCTCGGACATGGCGCGCCTCACCAGTCGCTTCGCTTCGGCGCTGGCGGCGAGGGGCATCCGGAAAGGGGACCGGGTGCTGGTGATGCTGCCGCGCATTCCCGAATGGCAGGTGGCCATGGTGGGCTGCCTGAAGCTCGGGGCGGTGCCCATTCCGTCAATCGAGATGCTCACCCCCAAGGACATCGCATATCGCGTGCGCCATGCCGGCGTGCGGGCCGTGGTGGCCCGGGCCGAACATGCGGGAAAGTTCGCGGATGTGATGGACGAGGTGCCGGTGCGCCTCGCGCTGACAGGTCCCATTGGCGGCGCGCCCGGCTTCGAGCCGCTGGAGGAGGCGCTGGCCTCCGGCGACGCGGCCTTCGTGCCGGTGACCGTCAGGGTCGATGACCCTGCCGTCCTCTATTACACCTCCGGCTCCACGGGGCAGCCGAAGGGCGTGCTGCATGCGTCGCGCGGACTCTACGCCTGGCGCGGCTCGGCCATTTGCTGGCTGGACCTTCGCCCGGGCGACACCATCTGGTGCACGGCCGACACCGGCTGGAGCAAGGCCGGCACCTCCATCCTGTTCGGCCCGTGGAGCTGCGGGGCCGCCAGCTTCTTCTACGACGGCCCGTTCGACCCCAAGGAGCGCCTGCGCCTGCTGGAGCGCTACGGCATCACCGTCTATTGCGCGCCGGGCACCGAGCTGTTCCGCGTGGTGGATGCCGGCGTCGCCGAGCACGACCTCTCGCGCCTGCGCCACGCCGTCTCCTCCGGCGAGACGCTCAATCCGGCGGTCGCGGCGCGCTGGCAGGCGGCGACAGGGGTCCCCATCCTCGAAGCCTACGGCCAGACCGAGACGCTGATGACGCTGCTCAACTATCCCAGCGTCGCCCCGCGCGAGGGCTCCATGGGCAAGCCGTTGCCGGGCCTCGATCTCGCAATCATCGACGGCGCGGGGAACCGCCTGCCGCCCGGCGTGGAAGGCGACATCGCCCTTCTCACCCCCAACCCGCAGTTGATGCTCGGCTATCTCGACGAGCCCGAGCGCACCGCCAGCGCCCATGTGGAGGGGCCGGAGGGGCGCTGGTTCGTCACCGGCGACCTCGGCATGGTGGATGCCGACGGCTATTTCTACCATCGTGGCCGCAATGACGACGTCATCAATTCCGCCGGATACCGCATCGGTCCCTCCGAGGTGGAGAACGCTTTGCTCGACCATCCGGCGGTGCAGGAATGCGCGGCGGTGGCGTCGCCCCATCCGGAGCGTGGCGAGATCGTGAAGGCCTTTGTCGTGCTCCGCCCCGGCTTCACCGGCGACGATGCGCTGGCGGCCGCCTTGCAGGATCACGTGAAGCGTGTCACCGCTCCCTACAAATATCCCCGCGCCATCGCGTTTCTCGGCGAGCTGCCGAAGACCATGACCGGGAAGGTGCAACGCAAGGTGCTGCGGGACCTGGAGAAGGCCCGCGCCGCCGAGAGGATGGTCCCTGATGTCGCTCGCGCTTGATCCGGTGCAGGTGGAGCCCGCCTTCCGTCTCGTCGCCCGCACCATCGAGGACAAGATCCTGGCCGGCGAGATCGCGCCGGGGGATCTGCTGCCCTCCGAGGCCGGGCTCGCCGAGAAGCTGGGCGTCAACCGCTCCACCATCCGCGAAGCCATCCGCGTGCTGGAGCAGAACGGCTTCGTCCGGCGCGAGGCGGGCCGGAAGAAGCTCTATGCCTCTATCCCCCAGTCCGGCGACATTTCCCGCCGGCTCACGGCGGCGATGGTGCTGCATCAGGTGACGTTCGAGGAATTGTGGGAGGCCATGTACGCGCTAGAACCCGCCGCCGCAGCCTCCGCCGCCCAGCGCAGCGATGCGGCCGACCTTGAGGATCTGGAGCGCAATCTCGAGGAGACGCGCAAGGCGCTGAAGGATTCCACCAGCCTCACCGCCCTCGACATCGAGTTCCACGATCTGGTTGCCCGCGCCACCCGCAACCGGGCCATCCAGATGGCGCGCCTGCCCATCTCCGAACTGTTCTATCCGCCCTTCCTGAAGGTGATGTCGCGCCTCAATGCCGGCGAGCGCCTGCTGGTGGCCCATGAGGCGATCTTCGCGGCGGTCCGCGATCACGACGAGAAGCGCGCACGGGACTGGATGGAGAAGCACATCCTGGACTTCAAGCGCGGCTACGAGCTCGCCAATCTCGACATGGCCACGCCCGTGGATATGCCCGAAAAATGAGTGCGCCCGCCCCCTCCCCCGCTGCTGCCCCGCGCGGCGCGCTTTCGGCCGAGGACGCCATCCGTTCGCGCCGCTCCATCCGCGCCTTCCTGCCGACGCCGGTCGGCGACGAGACCGTCGCGGCCATACTGGAGCTTGCGGCCCGCGCGCCCTCCGGCACCAACATCCAGCCATGGCAGGTGCTGGTGCTGCGGGGCGAACCGCTCGCGGCGCTGACGCGCGAACTCCACGCCCTCTCCCTCGCCGGCGATCCCGGCACGGAGGAATTTGCCTATTACCCGCGGCAGTGGCGCGAGCCCTATCTCTCCCGTCGCCGCAAGGTGGGGTGGGATCTCTATGGCACGCTTGGCATCGCCAAGGGCGACACCGAGCGGATGCGCCAGCAGCTCGCGCGCAACTTCCTGTTCTTTGACGCGCCCGTGGGCCTCATCTTCACCATCGACCGCGACCTGGAGCGGGGCTCCTGGCTCGACTACGGCATGTTCCTCCAGAACATCATGATCGCCGCGCGGGGGGTCGGCCTCGACACCTGCCCGCAGGCGGCCTTCAACGCCTATGGCGCGGTCATCGCGCGTCGCCTCGCCATTCCCGACACGCAGATGATCGTCTGCAGCATGGCGCTCGGTGTCGCCGATCCCGAGGCTCCGGAGAACACCTTCACCACGGTGCGAGAGCCTCTGGAGCACTTCGTGCGTTTCGTCGACCAGATCGCCTGAGCCGCACGCGCAATTTCATCCCCGATCGTTTCGCCCGTCCCGCCGCCGCGGGGCGATCGCCTGCGCATGTCACCTGCGCCCGTCACATGAATGGGGTCATCATGGATCTGAAGGACAAGGTTGCCATCGTCACCGGCGCCGCCTCCGGCCTCGGCAACGCCACCGCACGCCGCCTCGCCGGCCTCGGCGCCCGCCTTGCGGTGGTGGACCTGAAGGAGGCGGGCATGTCGGCCCTCGCGCAAGAGACCGGGGCGCTGGCCCTCGCCTGCGATGTGGCCGACGGCGCGGCATCCGAAGCCGCCTTTGCCCGGATCTTGTCGGAGCGCGGCCGTCCCCACCTGCTGGTGAACTGCGCCGGCATCGCCCCAGGCGCCCGGATCGTGGAAAAGGGCGGGCCGGGCTCCCTCGGCGAATTCGAGCGCATCGTCCGCGTCAATCTCACGGGCACCTACAACTGGCTCCGCCTCGCCGCCGCCGCCATGGTCGAGAACGCGCCGGATGACGAGGGCCAGCGCGGCGTCATCATCAACACCGCGTCGGTCGCGGCCTATGAAGGCCAGATCGGCCAGACGGCCTATGCGGCGGCGAAGGGCGGCGTTGCGTCCCTGACCCTGCCGGCTGCCCGCGAACTGGCGCGCCACGGCATCCGTGTCGCCGCCATCGCGCCCGGACTGTTCGGCACGCCCATGGTGGAGGCGATGACTCAGGAGGTGCAGGACCGCGTCTTCGAGGTCATCCCGTTCCCCAAGCGTCCCGGCCGGCCGGACGAATTCGCCCGCATGGTCCTCAGCATCGTCGCCAACCCCATGATCAACGGCTCTGTGCTCCGGCTGGATGCCGGCCTGAGGATGCAGGCGCGGTAACGTTTGAAGCGTTCGGCCAAACGCGAAGGGGCAGGCCAATTGCTGCCGCTCCCGTCACCCGGCGGCCCCTCTATCGCGGCGGCGCGCAACCGCACATGGCGTTGAGGCCGGCGGTGACGAACCGCACGAAATCCTCGAACAGCGCCGGATCGCCCGCCGTCGCCCGCCCGCCGGACAGGCGTTCGATGCGCTTGTCGGCCACGTACATCAGCAGGGCGCCCACGGCATATTCATAGGCCCAGAGCAGCCGGTCGTGCGGGCAACCGGGAAGCGCGATGGCCATGGCCTCCAGGAAGGCGCGGACCAGCGGATCATAGAAGCGCTCGATGGTCTCGGTGGCTTCCGGGCCGGGATCCCAGGCGGTGCGGGCGACCAGCAGGGAGAAGCTGTCGCCGCTCGCCGAATCGTGCAGCCGCACCACCGGCTCCGCCCACGCGGTGACAATCTCCGCCACCCGCCCTTCCCCGGGGCCACGCGCCCCGATCTCGCGGATGCGGGAGATGCGCTCGTCGAGATTGGCCTGTCGGTGGGCGAAGACGGTGGCGAGCAATTCCGGCTTGCGGCCGAAATAATAGCCCACCAACGCTACCGGCACGCCGGCGCGGGCGGCGATGTCGCGCACCGAGACCGCGGCATAGCCCCGCTCGGCAAAGAGGAATTCCGCGCTGGCGAGAATGTCCTGCCGGCGGTCCGGCCGCTGCGGATCGCCGGGCGCGATTGCCGAGCGGCGCGCGCCCTTTCCCCGTCCGGACGGCGAGGCGGAGCGCCTGGCGGAAGATGGCTTCTTTGTCGTCTCCATGGACCTTTTCTAGCGTTACCGGTGCATCCGCACCAGCCATGGCGTCACGCCGACTTGTACAATTGTACAATAACATATACGACTGTACAAAACGAAGCCTGCGCGATGGGCCGGGAGGACGAGACGCCGTGCCAAGATTCGTCGATATCTCCATTCCGCTGGAAAACGACGTACCCGCCGACCCGCCCTTCCAGCGGGTCCGCATCGACTATTCCGTCCACACGGAAACCGCCGCCACCCTGTGCGCCGCCTTCCCCGGATTGAAGCCCGAGCAACTGCCCGAGGGCATGGGCTGGGCGGTGGAGACGGCCCACATCTCCACCCACAACGGCACCCATGTGGATGCGCCCTGGCATTATCACCCCACCATGGACGGCGGTGCCCGCGCGATCACCATCGACGAGATCCCGCTCGACTGGTGCTTCCGCCCCGGCGTGAAGCTGGACTTCCGCCACCTGCCCAACGGCCATGTGGTGACACCCGCCGAGATCGACGCGGAACTCGCCCGCATCGGCCACACGCTGAGCCCCCTCGACATCGTGGTGGTGAACACCTCGGCCGGCGTCGCCTACGGCCAGCCCGACTATATAGACAAAGGCTGCGGCTTCGGCCGGGACGCCACCCTCCACCTCGTGAACCAGGGCGTGCGCGTGGTGGGCACGGACGGCTGGAGCTGGGACGCGCCCTTCTCCTTCACCGCCCGCCGCTTCGCCGAGACGGGCGATGCCTCCCTCATATGGGAAGGCCACAAGGCCGGGCGCGAGAAGGGCTACTGCCAGATCGAGAAGCTCCACAATCTCGAGGCGCTGCCTGCCACCGGCTTCACCATCAGCTGCTTCCCGGTGAAGGTGCGCGCCGCCTCCGCCGGCTGGACGCGGGCCGTCGCCATCCTTCCCGATTGAATGCTTTCCCAAACGCTTCCCAAAACGCTTCCCTGGCGGAGACATGTCTTGAGCAAGGTCATCATCACCTGCGCGGTGACGGGCGGCATCCACACGCCCACCATGTCCGACGCACTGCCCATCACGCCCAACGAGATTGCCGAGCAGGCCATCGCGGCCGCCGAGGCCGGCGCCGCCATCCTGCACCTGCACGCCCGCGATCCCAAGGACGGGCGGCCCACGCCGGATCCCGCCGTGTTCATGGAATTCCTGCCGCGCATCAAGCAGGCAACCGACGCGGTGATCAACATCACCACCGGCGGCGGCCTGAACATGACGGTGGAAGACCGCCTCGCCGCCCCGTTGAAGGCCGCGCCGGAAATGTGCTCGCTGAACATGGGCTCCATGAACTTCGCCCTGCACCCGCTGGCGAAGCGCTATTCCAACTGGAAATACGAGTGGGAGGAGCCCTACCTCACCGGCACGAAGGACTTCATCTTCCGCAACACGTTCGGCGACATCGAACGCATCTACAAGATGCTGGGCGAGGAGCACGGCACCAAGTTCGAGCATGAATGCTACGACGTGGGCCACCTCTACAATCTCGCCCATTGCCTCGATCAGGGCTGGTTCCGCCCGCCGGTGTTCCTGCAGCTGATCTTCGGCATTCTCGGCGGCATCGGGCCGGACATGGACAATCTGATGTTCATGAAGCGCACCGCCGACAAGCTCTTCGGCAAGGACTATCACTGGTCCGTGCTCGCCGCCGGCCGCCACCAGATGCCGTTCGCGACGCAGGCGGCGATGATGGGTGGCAACGTGCGCGTGGGGCTGGAGGACAGCCTGTTCATCGGCCGCGGCAAGCTCGCCTCCAGCAATGCCGAGCAGGTGGCGAAGATCCGCCGCATCCTGGAAGAACTTGGCCACGAGATCGCCACCCCGGACGAGGCTCGCGTCACCCTCGGCCTGAAGGGCGCCGACAAGGTAAGCTTCTGAAAACCTGAGGAACGCCATGGCCACGCCCAACCCCATCGACGGCTTTACGGTAGACCCCGCCGCCATCGCCTATGTGGGCGAGGGCCTGCAGCGTCCCGAATGCATCCTTGCCGAACGCGACGGCTCCCTGTGGAGCGCGGATGCGCGGGGCGGTGTGGTCCATATCCGCCCGGACGGCACCCAGAAGCTGATCGCGCAGAGCGAGGCGACGCATTTCGCCTCCGCCACCGACGAGGAGACGCGCTTCGTCTCCGGCACATTGCCCAACGGCCTCGCCTTCGCCAGCAACGGCGACATCCTGATCTCCAATTTCGGCACTGACCGGCTGGAGATCATGACCCGCGACGGCCAATCCCGCGTGCTCGCCGACACCATCGACGGCACGCCCATCGGCAAGGTCAATTTCGTGCTGCGCGACAGCCGCGACCGCATCTGGCTCACCATCTCCACCCGCATCAGGAACTGGATGCAGGCCATGAGCCCGAACGTCTCGGACGGCTATGTGGCGCTCTATGAGAACGACCACCTGCGCATCGTCGCGGACGGCTTCTGCTTCACCAACGAGATCCGCTTCGACGCCAACGAAGAATGGCTCTATGTGGTGGAGACGGGCGGCAAGCGGGTGACGCGCCTCAGGGCCCTGCCCAATGGCGATCTCGTGGACCGCGAGACCTTCGGCCCCTCCGACCATGGCGCCTTCATCGACGGCATCGCCTTCGACGCCCATGGCAACCTCTGGGGCACCCATGTGATGACGGACCGCATCTTCGCCATCACCCCGGACGGCGACCTGCGCATCATCCTCGACGACGACCACGGCAGCCCGGCCGGCAAGGTGCTGATGGCCGCCCTGGAGAAAGACGCCGTGACGCCGGAGCTGATGCTCGCCTGCGGCGGCACCATCGCGCCGTGGTTCGCCAGCGTGACCTTCGGCGGGCCGGACCTCAGGACCGTCTATGTGGGCAGCCTGCGCGGCACCCGCATTCCCTTCTTCCGCTCACCGGTGGCGGGCCTGCCCATGGTCCACTGGTGACGGCCGACCAATAAAAAGCACGAACGGGAGGACATTCATGACAGCGAAATTCGGCCCCCTCGCCTTGGCCCTGGCGGCGGGACTTGCCGCGGCTCCGGCGGCGGCGGAAATCTCCGGCGGCACGGTGAAGGTGGGCGTGCTCACCGACATGTCCGGCGTCTATTCCGACATCACCGGCAAGGGCTCACTCATCGCCGCCCAGATGGCCATCGACGACTGCCTGAAGGCCGAATGCGCCGGCATGAAGATCGAGATGGTCTCCGCCGACCACCAGAACAAGGCGGACATCGCCTCCGCTACCGCGCGCAAGTGGATCGATCAGGACGGCGTGGATGTCCTCGCCGACATGTCCAACGCCTCCATCCAGCTCGCCATCGCGCCGCTGGTGAAGGAGAAGAACCGCGTCGCGCTCTTCCCGGGCGGCACCGCGCGCCTCACAGGCGATGCCTGCCAGCCCGGCCATGTGGTGCAGTGGATGTGGGACACCTATGTGCAGGTCGCCGGCATCGCCAACCGCCTCACCCAGCCCGGCACCTCCTGGTATCTGGTGACGGCGGACTATGCCCTCGGCCAGCAGCTGGAGGCGGACGCCAAGACGGTGGTGGGCAAGAAGGGCGGCAGGGTGCTCGGCTCCGTGCGCCACCCCTTCCCGGCGGTGGATCTCTCCTCGCCCCTGCTCACCGCGCAGGGCTCGGGGGCCGATATCATCGCCCTCGCCAACGCCGGCAACGACACGGTGACGGGCATCAAGACCGCGCGCGAATTCGGCATCACCACCTCGAAGCAGAAGCTCGTCGCCTTCTTCCTCACCGCGCTGGACGTGAAGAGCGTGGGCCTGCCGGTGGCGCAGGGAACGCTGCTCTCCGAAGGCTTCTACTGGGACCTCGACGACGGCACCCGCGCCTTCTCGGAGCGGTTCAAGGCGCAGAATGGCAAGATCCCGTCCGCCATCCACGCCGGCGTCTATTCCTCCGTTCTGCACTATCTGAAGTCGGTGGCGGCGACGAAGAGCGATGATGCCGAGACCGTGGTGAAGAAGATGGGCGAGCTGCCCATCAAGGACGACGTCGTGCGCAACGCCAAGCTGAGGCCTGACGGACGCATGGTGCACGATTTCTACGTGTTCGAGGTCAAGTCCCCCGACGCCTCCAAGGGCGAGTGGGACCTCTACAAGCTGGTCGCCACCCTGCCCGGCGACGAGGCCTTCCGCCCGCTCTCCGAAAGCGCCTGCCCGGCCATTATCGCCGCGCGCGGCGAGAAGAAGGCGAACTGAGCAACAACGGGGCCGCGCGTCCGGCACGGCCCCGTAGCGGCTTCCCCCCTTGCCGCTTTCAAGCGCGTCGCAACGCGCAGCGGGATCGATGCGTCAGGAGTCCGCGGCCTGGAGCGAGAGGTTAACCACGGCGGACGGTTCCACGCAGGGTCGGCAGTCCGATGCCCGCAGCGTCGAAGCCGCCGTCCACGGCAAGTTCCTGCCCGGTGATGTAGCTTGCCTTGTCACTGCACAGGAAGAGGACCGCCTCCGCGAGCTCCTCCTCCAGCCCATAGCGGGCGAGCGGGATGGCGTCGTGATAGTCGGCGCGGATCGCGGGCGAATGCACCTCTTTCGCCATGGCGGTGTCCACCGGCCCCGGCGCCACCGCGTTGACGCGGATGCCGAAGCCCGCGAGTTCCACCGCGAGCTGCTTCGTGAGGTGCGCGAGCGCAGCCTTGCTGGTGCCGTAGGCGGCCCGCAGGGTCGAGGCCCGCAGCCCGGAGATGGACGTGATGTTGACGACAGCCCCACCGCCCTGACGCGCGATCAGCGGCACGGTGGCTTTGGTGCAGTTGAACGGGCCGGACAAGTTGACATCGAGCACGCGGCTCCACTCCGCGTCCGTCGTCTCGAGAATGGGCTTGAACACGGCGATACCGGCATTGTTGACCAGCGCATCGAGCCGACCGAACCGGGCGTCGATCGCCTGAACCGCGGCAGCGACCGCCGCCGGATCAGCCACATCGCAGACCAATGCGAGCGTGCGCTCGGGCTCAGCCAGGGCGGCGAAGGCCTCCTGGAGCAGCAGGGGCTCGATATCGAGCAGCGCCACCCGCCAGCCGTCGGCAATGAACTTGCGCGCCACGGCAAGTCCGATGCCGCGCGCCGCGCCCGTGACTAGAGCAACCTTGGGATCTGGGAAGGTGGAGGTTTCGGGCATGACCGTTTCATCGTGGAATGATCTTGCTGAGGCTCATACCCCGACGGTCGGCGAAACGGAATGCCCGCTGCAACAGACACCGCGGCGGGCGTCTCCTGCTTCGGAGGAAAGGCTCGGCGAAGAACGCCGAGCCCTGGCTTGCCGCAACTAGCGGAAATCGCCGGTGGCGATGGGGTCGGAACCCGGGAAGGTCTCCTCGAGCGCCTCGTCGAGCAGCGCCGCGTCGGCGGTGGGATAATCGGTGTAGCCCTCCGGCCCCTGCGTGTACCAGGTCTCCATGTGGTCCGGCGCGAGCGGAATCGCGTGCCGGATGCGGGCGGGCAGATCGGGATTGGCGAGGAAGCCGCGGCCGAAGGCGATGGCGTCCGCCTCGCCCTTCTCCAGGGCGGCCATGGCACGGGCGCCGTCGAAATCGGAATTCAGCACCAGCGGTCCGTCGAACACAGCCCGGATCTCCGGGTGGACCGGCGGATGGTCCGGGGTGCCGCGGGTGCCCTCCGGAGGCGGCTCGCGCAGTTCGAGGAAGGCGATGCCGATATCCGACAGGATCTGCGCGGCGTGGCGGAACAGGGGCACCGGATCTGGATCGTTGACGCCCTGGCTCTCCCCGTTGGGCGACAGGCGCACGCCGGTGCGGTCGGCGCCGATCTCGCCGGCCACGGCCTCCGTCACCTCGCGCAGCAGGCGGGCGCGGTTCTCGATGGAGCCGCCGTAGGCATCGGTGCGGTGATTGGCCGAGGCGCGCAGGAACTGGTCGATCAGATAGCCGTTCGCGGCGTGGATCTCCACGCCGTCGAAGCCGGCGAGGAGGGCGTTGCGGGCCGCCCGGCGATAGTCGTTGAGCAGGCCGGGGATCTCGGCGGCATCGAGGGCACGGGCCTCGGCATGGGGTTGCTTGCCGTCATAGGTATGGGCGTAGGCCGGCGCGGTCGTCGCCGATGCGGAAACGGCCTTGGCGCCGTCAAGGAAGCTCGGATGCACGATCCGCCCCATGTGCCAGAGCTGGCACACCATGCGCCCGCCGGCGCTCTTCACCGCGTCCGTCACCGGCCGCCAGGCGGCGACCTGCTCGTCGCTCCAGATACCGGGCGCAAAGGGCCAGCCGAGGCCCTGTCGGCTGATGCCGGTGGCTTCGGAAATGATGAGGCCGGCGCTGGCGCGCTGGGCATAATATTCCGCCATGAGTGCGGTGGGCACATGCTCGCGTGTGCCGCGACCACGGGTCAGCGGCGCCATGAACATGCGGTTGGGCGCCGCGATGGCACCCATCTGGATGGGATCGAACAAGGTGGGCATGGGTCTTCTCCGGGAGCTCTACGAAGAACCGCCCTCGGCCGGCGTCTGGCTGCGAAAGACGGGGCGGACAATTGGCTGCAGGCGAGAGGTCAAGGGAGGACGAACACACCGGCGCCCCGGAAGAGCAAAGCGGGGAGCGATCGCCGAGGCGGCCGCCTGTTGGATCGTGACGGCATGGATGGTCGTGTCGGGACAGCAGAACAAGGCGAGCGTGCCGAAGGCGGCGACGAAGATCAAGGCCGCGGGCGCAACCGCAGTTGCTCGCGCCACCAAGCGACCAGCGGCGGCCGGAAGTTCACCGGCCGCGCCATTGCCCTGAGCACGGCCGCTGACAGCCTCGACGGTGTCACGAGCCGCAGCCGTCTCTTCGCCGCGGACCTCGCATCACGGGGTTGCGCCCTCGACGCCTCTCCACATATCGGCAGTCTGGGCGCGAGGCCTAGCTCCCGGACACGACCCGTCCTGGTGTCCTGATCAGGCCCCCTTTCGGCGCCCCCTCCCCACGCATTGACCGTCAACGCCGGAGAATGGCGCCGGGGACACCATCAGGAGCGTCGTGTCGGCTTTCCTTTTGGCTTTCCCTCGAATGCGTTCGGACGCCCGCTTCTACGCTGGTTCTCGCCTTTGCCTTGACCAGACGGCTTGGCCTCGCGCGGCTTCTCGAACCCGGCCTTGCCGTGCTCCGACCGGCTATCGGCAGATTTCCCCTGCGCCGGCCTGTTGCGAAACGTCTTGCCGCGGGGGGGCTCCCCGGATGGCACAAAGCCGCGCGCCGGCTTCCCGCGGGCGGGCCGCTTCGAAGGCTCAGCAGGCTGGCCGGGCAACACTTCGATGACGACATCGTCGCCATCCGCCCTGCGGGCCGCCTTGCTGAAGCGGTCGGCGGCAGCGAGGCTGACCTCGAAAGCCGTCTCCTCATCGGATATGCGGATGACGCCGATATCCTTGCGCGTCACGTTCCCGCGCCGGCAGATCAGGGGCAGCAGCCATTTGGGATCGGCATTGTTGCGGCGCCCGACATTCAGGCGGAACCAGACACTGCCGGCGCCCGAGCCGCCGTCGAAATCCCGGCCGGCCGCCCGGTCGCGCGCGGCACGGGGCTCACCCGGATCGGCGACCTCCTCCGGGGCCGGCAGGCCGGCCCTGTAGAGGCGCACCAGCGCAGCGGCCAGATGCTCGGGCGTATGCGCGGCGAGCAGCGCGAGGCCGGCGCTGGCATCCTCTTCATTCGGCTCATCGGTGATGACCGCATCGCTCAGCATCCGTTCGTGGTCGAGCTTGCGGATGTCCTCGGAGGTGGGCGGGCCGGACCATGAGGGCCGGATGCCGATCGCCCGCATGAGATCCTCGGCCCGGCGCCGGCGAAACGGCGGCACCAGCAGCACGCTCACGCCCTTGCGCCCCGCCCGGCCGGTGCGGCCGCTGCGGTGCTGCAGGCTTTCGGCATCGTTGGGCAGGTCGGCGTGGATGACGAGGCCGAGGTTCGGCAGGTCGATCCCCCGCGCAGCGACGTCGGTGGCGACACACACCCGCGCGCGCCCGTCCCGCAGCGCCTGCAAGGCGTGGTTGCGCTCGTTCTGGCTCAGTTCTCCGGACAGCGCGACGGCCGAGAACTGGCGTTCCTGAAGCATGGCGTGCAGACGCCGCACGGCCTCCCGGGTGTTGCAGAACACGATGGCGCTAGGGGTATCATAATAACGCAAGACGTTGACGATCGCATGCTCGACCTCGGTCGGCGCAACGCGCATGGTGCGGTATTCGATGTCGGCATGCCCGCCTTCGGCCCCCGCCACCTCGATACGCAAGGCATCGCGCTGGTAGCGCTTGGCGAGCGCGATGATCCCGCGCGGCATGGTTGCAGAAAACAGCAGGCTGCGCCGCTCCGGCGGGGTGGCGTCGAGAATGAACTCGAGATCCTCGCGAAAGCCGAGATCGAGCATCTCGTCGGCCTCGTCGAGCACGGCCACGCGCAGCGCCGAAAGATCGAGACGGCCGCGTTCCAGATGATCGCGCAGGCGGCCGGGCGTGCCGACGACGATGTGGGCGCCCCGCGCCAGCAGGCGCTGCTCCTGGCGCGGGTCCATGCCGCCGACGCAGGAAACGATGCGGGCTCCGGTCGCCGCGTAAAGCCAGGCGAACTCACGCTGGACCTGCAACGCCAGTTCCCGTGTGGGGGCAACCACCAGCGCCTGCGGCACGCTCGCGAACTCGAAGCGCTCCGCGGTGCCCAGCAGCGTCTCCGCCATGGCGAGGCCATAGGCAACCGTCTTGCCGGAACCCGTCTGGGCCGACACGAGAAGATCGCGACCTGACGCCTCGGGAGCAAGCACGGCGAGCTGCACCGGCGTCGGATTGTCGTAATCTTTTTCCGCCAGGGAGCGGGCGAGCGCCGGATTTGTCGTCAGGAAGGGCACGGCTGGGTCCGCCTATCTCGCAGTATCGTCAGGCGTCGAAGGGTAGCCGTCGGAAAGCATGTGGAACGCCTTCCTAATACCCCGGGAGCCAAGACGCCACAGCCGCCTGGGTGCGCTTCTAAGGCACATGGCGTCGTTTTCGTAAAGCTGTGACCCGCCCCGGAACGAACAGCCCCCGGTTTCCTGCACGCCTCCTGCCCTGAATTTTTAGGCAAGAAGGCCCCGATGGGCAAAGCGAACTTCACCGAGACCGCCGAGCGCGACGCCGTCCTTGAAGCCAGTGGTGACGATGACCAGGGTCTGATCGTAGAGCCGGCCTCGATGCACCTTCATAAATACAACACCCGCGTCCGAGGCGTACCTTATGACAATCCGATACTCATCAGGCTGGCGTTTCCTCCCGCGGCGGCGGTATTGATGGATGTCGAGACCTCCTCCATCAGCCAGTTGAGGCAATAGGCATCGGGATCGTTGAGCAGGTCCTGTGTCGACGCGGATTGAGCCAGCACGAGGGGGCCGTCGAGCGTCGCGATCTTGAGGTTCACCGCACGGACGCGCTCAGCCTCGCCCTCGATGAGGGCACCTGAGAACGGGCCGTCGGCCTGCCAATCCGAACTCAGCCTAATCCGGGCGGCGACAGCGGCCGGGAGGTCGGAAAGCGCACCGTGCAGTCCGGGTGCGGCATCGATGGCAACGAGATTCCCGGTCGCGAGAGCCGCGGCGATCTGGCGGTAGAGGCCCCGCTCCGTCTGCGGCACGAGGAGGATGAGGCCGCGCGGGTGGAGCGCGTAGAGGTTGCGCTCGCCTTCCGGGCCGGCGAGTTCCTTCTCCACCCCGAGCGCGGAGCGCACCGCGAACTCCCGCGCCGCGTTGGCCTCCGTGCGCAATCCCTTGCGGCTGAGCCAGCTCGCGAAATCGAGCACCGCCGGGTCGGTGTGCACCGTGCCCTGCAGCAGCGGCACCGGCGCTTTCCGAACGAGCCGTCCGAGATAAAGCGGCCCGCCGGCCTTCGGGCCGGTTCCCGACAGGCCCCGGCCGCCGAACGGCTGGACGCCGACCACGGCGCCGATGATGTTGCGATTGATGTAGAGATTTCCAGCCCTGATGCGGCTCGTCACGTGCTCGATCGTCTCGTCGAGGCGCGTATGGAGGCCGAAGGTCAGTCCGTAGCCCGAAGCGTTGATGTCGTCGATCAGCCGGTCCAGCTCGTCCCGGCGATAGCGTATGACATGCAGCACCGGCCCGAACACCTCCCGCGTGAGGTCCGAGAGGCTTCGCAGCTCGATGATCGTCGGGGGAACGAAGGTGCCGCGTGCGGCGCCGGCGGGCAGGTCGAGTTGCTCCACCCCGCATCGAAGCCCGCGCATGCGCGCGATGTGCGCGGTGATCTCGTCTCTGGCGCCTTGCGAGATGACGGGGCCGATGTCCACGCTCAGCCGGTCGGTGCGGCCGATCGCAAGCTCCGTCAGCGCGCCTTTGAGCAGGCGCAGCGTCCTGTCGGCCACCTCCTCCTGCAGGCAGAGGACGCGAAGCGCGGAGCAGCGCTGACCGGCGCTGTCAAACGCCGAGGTGATGACATCAGGGACCACCTGCTCGGCGAGCGCCGAGGAGTCCACGATCATGCCGTTCTGCCCGCCGGTCTCGGCGATCAGCGGGATCGGCTTGCCGGTGGAGGACAGGCGCTCGGCAAGCTGCGCCTGAATGAGGCGCGCCACCTCGGTCGAGCCCGTGAACATCACGCCCGCCGTTTCCGGCGCCGCGATGAGCGCGGACGCGAAACGCCCGCTGCCGGGCACGAACTGGAGGGCGCCGCGCGGCACGCCGGCTTCATGGAGAATCCGGATGCTCTCGAACGCGATCAGCGGGGTGGCGCCGGCCGGCTTCGCCATGACCGGATTGCCGGCGACGAGCGCCGCCGCGACCTGGCCGGTGAAAATCGCCAGCGGGAAGTTCCACGGACTGACGCAGACGACCGGACCGAGCGGCACGTGCGACGGCCCCAGAGTCCGGCGGGCCTGGTCGGCGTAGTAGCGCAGGAAATCGATGGCCTCGCGCACTTCCCCAACGGCGTTCGCCGCCGATTTGCCCGCCTCGCGCATGAGGATACCCATGAGGGCGTCCATGCGCGACTGCATGATGTCGGCGGCGCGTTCCAGGCACGCGGCGCGCGCATCGGGCGGCACGGCCGCCCAGTCCGGTGCGCCATTGGCGGCAAGGCGCGCCACGTGCGCGGCGGCCTCAAGGGGCAGCTCCGTCACTATGCCCACGGTATCCGTGTGATCGGCCGGGTTCAGGATCGCGCGCGCATCGCCCGCATCCGAGCCGTCCGAAAGCAGCGGAACCGCATGCAGGCCCAGGCGGGCGCCCGCACCGAGCGCGCGGGAGAGCCGCGCAAGCGACAGCTCGTCGGACAGGTCGATGCCTTCGGAATTCAACCGCTCGTGCCCGAAGAGCGCGCCGGGAAGCGATATCTGATCGTGCGGCGCCCCGATGACCGGCATCCCCCGGACAAGGTCGGCGGGATCGACCACCAGGTCGTCGAGCGAGACGTTCGGGTCCGAGATCCGGTGGACGAACGAGGAGTTCGCGCCGTTTTCCAGCAGCCGCCGCACGAGATAGGCCAACAGCGTCTCGTGGGTGCCGACGGGCGCGTAGATCCGGCATGGCCGATCGAGATTCTGCGCGCCGACCACCTCGTCATAGAGCGACTCACCCATGCCGTGGAGGCACTGGAACTCATACTGGCCGACGCGGAAATCCGGCCCCGCCAGATGATAGATCGTCGCCAGCGTCTGGGCGTTGTGGGTGGCGAATTGCGGAAATACCGCGTCGCGCGCGTCCAGCAGCTTCCGCGCGCAGGCGATATAGGCGACGTCGGTGTGGACCTTGCGCGTGTAGACCGGGAAGTCCTTCAGCCCGTCAACCTGTGCCCGCTTGATCTCGGCATCCCAATAGGCGCCCTTGACCAGCCGCACCATGATGCGGCGTCCGGAGCGCCGCGCCAGATCGATGATGTGATCGAGGACGAAGGGGCAGCGCTTTCCATAGGCCTGGACCACGAAGCCCAGACCGTCCCACCCCTTGAGGCTCTCGTCGAGGCTGAGTTCCTCGAGGATGTCGAGCGAGAGCTCCAGGCGGTCCGCTTCCTCCGCATCAATGTTGAGACCGATGTCGTATCGACGCGCCAGGACTGCGAGGCCACGCACCCGTGGCAGCAGCTCGGCCATCACGCGCTCCGCCTGGGCGCGGCTGTAGCGGGGGTGCAGCGCGGAGAGCTTGATGGAAATTCCCGGGCCGTCGTAGATGCCCCGCCCGTCCGCCGCCGTTCCGATGGCGTGGATAGCGTTCACGTAGTCCGCAAGGTAGCGCTGGGCGTCGTCCGCCGTGATGGCGGCCTCGCCGAGCATGTCATAGGAATAGCGGAAGCCGCGCGCCTCCAATGGACGGGCCCGCTTGAGCGCCTCGCCGATGGTTTCGCCGGTGACGAACTGCTCGCCCATCATGCGCATGGCCATGTCCACGCCATGGCGGATGACCGGCTCGCCGCATCTTGCGATCACCCGGCCCAGCGCCGCGGAAAGGCCGCGGTCGTTGACCGTGGACGTCAGCTTTCCAGTGACGAGCAGCCCCCATGTGGCGGCGTTGACGAACAGCGGACGGCCGCTTCCGAGGTGGGATTTCCAATCGCCCGAGGAAATCTTGTCGCGGATGAGCGCATCCCGCGTGGCGCTGTCGGGAATTCTCAAAAGCGCTTCCGCAAGGCACATCAGGGCCACGCCCTCCTGGCTGGAAAGCGAATACTCCTGCACCAGCCCCTCGACGCCGCCTCCTCTGCGCTTGGCCCGCACGGCGCTGATGAGATGTCGCGCGGTCCGGGCGATCGCGTCCTTTGTCTCCTGCGGAAAGGTGGCTGCCGCCAGAAGAGGCGGCACGCACTCCATTTCCGGACGGCGGCAGGCCGCAGAAATGGCGCGACGCAGGTCGCCCTGCGGGCGGATTGGGGGGGCGAAGCGTGCGAACGGTGCGAGAGCTTCCCCGTCGGTCATGAAAGTCATCGTGTTCGACATCAAGCACACTCAGCGAAGAGGGGATCATCGAAAAATGTGGATGCTTGCCGCGCATCCGGGATCTTGTGCTTTGCTGGGCCGTTCAGATTTTCCGGTCCGACGGTGACGACCGTAAGGATGGCCCGCATTGCAAAGGGCCGAAAGTGCTTCACGAGGTTCGTCTACTCGCCGATGTCGAACGTGCCGCCCCGGCGCGCATCTCGCAGCGCCTTGATGGGGCAGCGGACGGGCTTTGCGGCCGGGACCGCCAGGGGCCAGCTCTACTTCGCATACCGGTCGGACAGGAACGCGAGGGCGGTCGGCCCCTTCGGCGTCCAATCGAGATCGTGCCGGGTCGCGATCCCTCTCATCCGGGTGTTCGATCCAAAAGTGAAGCGGGCCTTCTCATTGCCTAGAACCGCCGACGCTTCGTCGATGGTCCAGCTGCCATCAGCCGGATGCCCGTGCAGGCGGTTGAGGAGACGGACCATGTCGCCGAACGAAACCTCCCCGCTCTCCACGAAGTAGAACGCGCCCGACCGGCCGCGCTCGATGGCCAGATGATAGGCCCGTACGACGTCGTCAATATGGACGGACGAGGTGATGTTCCGTCCGGGCCCGATGTAGCGGGCGCCGGACCGGCTGGCCTGAGCGGCCAGAAATGGAATCTGGATGCTGTCCTTCTTGGCGCCGAGCCCCTCGCCATAGATGAGGCTGTTGCAAAGAACCATCGGCCGAAGCCCCCGAAAGGCGCTGCGCCGCACGGCCGTGTCGATGGCGAGCCGGTGGGCTTTCTGCGGAACCGGCATGAGCGGCGTGCTCTCATCGTGGATCCGGTCGCCATACTCACCGTGCGCATCATCCGCGATCAGGCTGGATCCGCTCGAATGAACCAGGGTCTTTCCGGTGCCCGCGAGGCCCTCGATCAGGGCATCGACAGCCATGGCATGATCCGAACTGGCAGCATTGACGACCACATCGGCGAGGGCGGCCGAGGACGCCAGGAGCCGGCCGTCATCGAGGCTCCCGATCACGCTCCGGAACCCGGCAGCTTCCATCAGCTCCGCCTGATCTGCGCGGCGGACGAGACCGGTGACAGTCGCGCCCTCGGCCTTCAGGCGCGAGGCCACCGAACCGCCGAGATAGCCGGTGATCCCGGTGATGAATACCTTCATGTTCAACCTCCGATTTCGGCTCTTCCGCCGGAACGCAGGGCGGTCCACGTCAGGCAAGGCGGGCGACGACACCGCCCTGCGGCAGGGCGCGGTCGGATGTCATCGCACCGCCGCGGGCCGCACGGGGTGTTGCGGCCGACGCGGGCCGTCTCATGCGACGAGGAAGCCGGCATCCACAGGATCCTCGCGGTTGATCGTCCAGCGCGCCGTGCCCAGCAGGCCCGCGGTGCCTTTCACGGTCGGGCGTACCGCCCGGGTGCCATTCAGGTTGGCCTCGCCGATGAGGCAGCCCTCGAAGGTCCCGGACCCGATCAGTCCCTCGGAGCGGATCGGCTGGTGCAGCTTCAGCTCGCCGCGCGCCTCGAACATCGCCATCATCGCGCTGGTGCCGGTGCCGCCGGGGGAGCGATCCAGCTGTCCCGCGGAAAAGACATGGACGTTCTTGTAGAAGGCGCCCTCGATCGTTGGCTCGTGCCAGAAGGTGACGAAGTTGAAATTGTCGATATGGCTCGAAGCGGGGTGCCGGATTCCCACCTTCTGACGCAACTGCTCTCGCGCGATCACGCCGAGCTGCGACAACTGGGACCCGTTTTCCGGCGAAATCCTGAGCGAGGTGCCGCGCAAATCGATGATGCCGAAGTAATTGCCGCCCCAGACGATATCGGCCTTGAGAGCGCCGATGCCGGGCAGATCGAACGGCACGTCCTGGGCCGCGACGTAGGCCGGGACATTCTCGAAGCGCGTCCACAGCACCTGCGGGCCGTCGTTGGCGACCTCGGCCGTCACCAGCCCGGCGGTGGTTTCGAAGCGGATGGTGGTGCGGCCGTTCTCGCCGCGCCGGGCGAGGCCGAGCGCGACCATGGCCATGCCGATGGCGATGGTCCCGTGGCCGCACATGTGGGAATATTGCGTGCCGTCGATATAGATCAGGCCGGCATCGTACTCGGGGCTGGACGGCGGCGTGAGGAAGACGCCGAACATGTCCTTGTGCCCGCGGGGCTCGCGCATCAGCGCGCAGCGCACCCAGTCGTAGTTTTCCTGAAGGTAACGGCGCTTCTCCAGGATGCTCGATCCGGCGGGATAGGGGATGCCGCTGTGGATGATGCAGAGGGGCTCGCCCTCGGTGTGCGTATAGATGACGTCGAAGACATTCTGCAGGCGCATTGTGGACTCCTCGGGACAACAATTGGCGGGATGAGTTAGCGGCTCCGCTCCGAGAGCAGGTCGAGGCCGATGGTCAGGTCGAGCAGCACGATGACGACCGCGGCGACGATGATCGTCAGGCCGGAGACGGCGGCAATCGTCGGATCGATCGAGTACTGGACGTAGTTGAACAACTGGACCGGGATCGTGGTCAGCTCGGCGGTGGTGTTGAAGATGCTGAGCTCGACATTGATCCACGACGCGATGAAGGCGAAGGTCGCGCCGCTGGCGACCCCGCTGCGGATCTGCGGCAGGGTCACGAGGAAGAAGGTCGTCAGCGGCGGGGCACCGAGATCGGCGGAGGCTTGCTCCAGGACGAGCTGGTCGTCGCTGAGCTGCGGCAGCACAGCCCGCAGCGCGAAGGGCATGATGATCACCACATGCCCGACCAGCAGCGCCGGGAAGCTGCGCACCAGTCCGATGGCGCCGCCGTACTGCAACAGCGCGGCGCCAAGCACGACATGCGGCAGGATGAGCGGAGACATCAGCGTTGCCGTGAACAGGCCGCGGCCGATGAAACGATAACGCGCGATGGCGATGGCCGCAGGTACGGCCAGAAACACCGCCAGAATGGTCGCGGCCACCGCCAGCTGCGTGCTGACCAGGAAGGCCGAGACATAGGACGGATCGCCCAGCATCTTGCCGTACCAGGACAGGGTCAGCCCCCGCGGCGGAAAGGCGAGAAAGCTGGTCGTGGTCAGTGATGCCCCGACCAGGACGACAAGGGGCAGCGCGAGATAGGCGAGCGCGGCGAACGAGACAATGCGGACGAGAGCCGAGACCATCTCATGTCCTCCTTGGCTCGCTGAGCCGGCCGGCAATGGTGACGAGCGCCAGCGTCATCACCAGCATCGTCATGCTCAGGGCACCGCCGTAGTTGAAGTCGAAGACCGAGCTGTATTGCTGGAAGATCAGCATGGAGAAGACCGTGATCTGGCCGCCGCTGAGCAGGGCCGGCGTGACATAGGCGCTCGCCGCCAGCATGAAGACCATGACCGCTCCGGACATGAGGCCGGGCAGGCTGAGCGGGAAGATGATCCGCCAAAACGTATCCGCGGGCGTCGCGCCGAGATCGGCCGAGGCCAGTTCCACCGCCTCACCCACCTTCGCGAGGGCGTTGCCGACCGTCAGGACGATGAACGGCAGGAGGATGTAGACGAGGCCGATCAGGATGCCGAGCTCGGTGCCGAGGAAGCGCATGGGCCGCTCGATCAGGCCGAGTGCGATCAGCCCGTCATTGACGAGGCCGTTGCGGCCGAGCAGCACCATCCAGCCGAAGGAGCGCACGATGTTGCTGGTGAACATCGGCACGACCAGCAAGATCAGGCAGGCGCGCCGCCAGGGCCGCCACCGGATGACGCGGACGAGATACCAGGCGAGCGGGTAGCCGATCAGAACGCAGGCGAACGTGGTCAGGATGCTGATCCGGAATGTCACCCACAGCACGTTCCAGTGATAGGCGTCGGCGAGGATGCGGACGTAGTGCGAGAGTGTCGGCAGCCCTTTCGGGGTCGTCAGACTCGCGATCAGGACCACCGCCATGGGCGCCAGGAAGAAGGCGATGAAAAAGCCCGCCGGCAGGATGCAGAGCAGGAGGACCGGGCGCAGCGTGCCGCGCATCACGCATCCCCCGTCACAAGGCGCAGATCGGCGACGCGGATGTTCGCGAAGACGAGTTGGCCGGTGGTTAGCCCGGCCAGGGCCGACGGGGCGAGCCGGGCGGTCAGCGTGGAGCCGCCCAGGGCGAGGGAGGCCATGGCATGGCTGCCGACATGGGCGATGTCGGACACGACGACCGGCAGAGCGAGACGCCCCGGAGCCGGCTCCGTCATGACGACGACATCCTCGGGCCGCAGCACGGCCGTGAGCGCGGCCTGCGGATATTCCGACGAGGCCGGCAGGGTGATCGTGCCGCCGAGCAGCGACAGACTGCCGTCGCCGTGCCTCTCGACCGGGATCAGATTGGCATCGCCGATGAAATCGGCGGCGAAACGGGTCGCCGGGCGGGCATAGATGTCCTGGCCGCGGCCGATCTGCTCGATGCGTCCGCCCCTCATCAGCACGATCCGGTCGGCCAGCACCATCGCCTCCTCCTGGTCGTGGGTCACGAACAGGAAGGCGATGCCCAGCCGGTGCTGGATCCGCTTAAGTTCGGTCTGGACCTTCTTGCGGAGCTTCAGGTCAAGCGCGCTCAGGGGCTCGTCGAGCAGCAGCAATTGCGGACGGTTGACGATGGCGCGTGCCAGGGCAACGCGCTGCTGCTGCCCGCCGGACAGCTGCGCGGGCAGGCGATCGTCGAAACCGGTCAGACCCACAAGGTCCAGCGCCTCGGTGGCGCGTCGCGCGGCCTCCGCCTTGCCGGCCCCCTGCCGGCGCGGACCGTAGGCGACGTTTTCCACGACGGTGAGGTGCGGGAACAGTGCGTAGTTCTGGAAAACGGTGTTCAGGGGGCGCCGGTAGGGCGGCAGCCGCGTCACATCCTTGCCCGCCAGGTGGATGGCGCCGGCGTCGGGCGTCAGGAAGCCGGCGATGCAGCGCAGCAGCGTGGTCTTGCCGCAGCCCGACGGACCGAGCAGGGCGATGAACTCGCCCTGCTCGACGTCCAGCTCGATGTCCGTCAGCGCCGGCTGTCCGCAGAACGACTTGGATAGCCCACTGAGGGTGAGGATGGAGGTGCTCATCCGACGGCTCCGGATCTGGGGCTCGTGCTGCTGGTGTCGGCCAGCTTACTTGCGGGCGATTTCGCGGTTCCACGTATCGACGACGCCCGCGCGCAGCGCGTTGATGTCCGCCCAGTTGAAGAGCATCAGGCTTTTGACCGATCCCGTCTCTCCCCAGGGGAGCTTGCGGGCGGTTTCCGGCTTGACCGAGACGTTCTTCACCGAAGGTCCGAGGTAGAGCTTCTCCGCGAGGCATCCCGACGCCTCGGGCGTCAACGCCTGGTTGATGAACTTTTCGGCGGCTTCCTTCTTCGCGCTCCCCTTCACGAGGTGCAGCCGGGTATCCCCCGCCCAGGCCCCTTCCTTTGGTACGACGAAGCCGATGGGCAGGCCTTTGTCCGCCAGATCCCAGGCGCCCACGTTGAAATGCGCGCCGATGATCGCCTCTCCGCTCTGGAAGGCGTTGGTTGCAGCGCCCGAGGAATCGAAGAACAGGGCGGCCTTGAGTTCCTTGATCTTCTTGAAGGTCGTCGCGAGGTCGCTGGTGGGGACGCCCCCAATCTTCGACAGGAAGATGATGAAGGGCACACCGGACGCGTTGGCGGGCGAGGGAATGGTCACGGCATCGGCGAATGCGGGGTTCCAGAGGTCGTTCCAGGACGTCGGGGCGGTCTTGATCTTCTGCGTGTTGTAAGCGAGCCCGAGCGAGTAATAGCCGGTGCCGACCGCATAGGTCGTGGCGCCGCTGCGGTAGACTGCCTCCGGCACGGCGTTGGCAAGGTTCGGGATCGCCGCCGGATCGAGCGTTTCGACCACATCCGCGGCGAGTGCGAGTTCGCTGATGCCCCCATCCATCCACGCCACGTCGATGGTGGGCGCCCCCTTCTGCTGCTGCAACTTCGACAGGGTGACGGTAGAGGTGCCGATCTCCGCCTTGACGGCGACGCCGGTCGCCTTGGTGAAGGGGTCCGCGATGCAGGCGCGGAAGGCATCCCCCCAATTGCCCCCGAACCAGGCGACGGTGATGGACGGGGGCTGTTGCGCCATGGTCGGAGCGGCGGGCAGTGTCGCGGCGATCATGGTGGTCGATAACAATGCCTTGGCCAGCCGGATGGAAAGGGTCATCGTTGTTCTCCTCTGCCGAGCGTCTTCGCGCTTCTGTGAGGTCATGATGGCGCGCCGGCTGCAAAGCGCACTAGAATGGGCCGGCCTAAAATTTGAACATTCGCGACATGCGCCCCCTGCGTCCTCCCCGTGCCAGCGATCACCCGCCGCCCCCTGCGCCGCCCGCCGCCCGGCTGCGGATCGGCTTCCTGCTGCTCGACAAGTTCACGCTGGCCGCCTTTTCCGGACTGATCGACGTGCTGCGGCTGGCGGCCGACCATGGCGGACGCAGCCGCAAGCTCCATGCGAGCTGGACCGTGATGAGTCTGGACGGCCAGCCGCGGCGGTCGAGCTGCGGGATATTGGTCACCCCGAACGGCGACCTGATGGATCCGGCCAACTTCGACTACCTCGCCGTGTGCGGCGGCAACGACTATCTCAACGATGCATTGCCTGAGAGCCTGCTCGCCTACCTGCGGCGGGCGGCGGCGTCAGGCGTGCGGCTGCTCGGGATCTGCACCGGCACATTCGCCATCGCCAGGGCCGGCCTTGTGGGGCCGCGGCGGGTCTGCGTTCACTGGAACGTGCTCGATGCCTTCAAGCAGCGCTTCCCGAAGGTGCAGGCGGGGGTGGAGCGTCTCTTCATCGACGAGGGGGATCTGATCACCTGTGCCGGCTCCACGGCGGCGATCGATCTCGGCCTTTACCTGGTCGCGCGCCACTGCGGCCGGGACAAGGCTCAGCAGGCCATGCGGCACATGATGCTGCAGCACATGCGGCCGGCCGAGATGCCCCAGCCGCATTTCTATGCGGAGATCGGCCCCCACCTTGACGTCAGGGTGCAACAGGCCGCGCAGTTCATCGAGCAGCGACTGGACAATCCTCCGCCGGTCGCGGCCATCGCGCGCTATGTGGGTGTCAGCCCACGCCAGCTCGAGCGCCTGTTCGCGGTATCCCTCGGTCAGAGCCCGGCCGCGTTCCAGCGCGGCCTTCGGCTCGACTATGCACGATGGCTGATCCTCAACAGCAAGCGATCGCTGACAGACATCGCGATGGGAGCGGGCTTCGCCGACAGCGCCCACCTATCACGGGACTTCAAGACCGCATTCGGGGAAACGCCGCGATCCCTGCGCCGCAACGCAAGCGCAGGCCGGGCGGATGCCGGCAATCCGGGCTGACGGCCTTGCAATAGTCTCTCGCCCCAGCGCGGCGATCCCTTTGCCTCCCCTCCCCCCGCGTCCGGGCGGGAGAAGGCCGAGCTGAAGAACCACGTCGGCTGGCGCGGAAGCCCGTCTTCATACGACGCCTTCGGCGTGAAGAGCGGATCGCTCAGGGCTCGATCCGCTCAATGATGGTCGCGGTACCCAGACCACCACCACAGCACATGGACTGCAGGCCGAACCGCCCACCGCGTCGCTCCAATTCGCCCAGTAGCAACGTCATCAGCCGCGCCCCGGAGGAGCCCAGCGGATGGCCCATTGCAATGGCACCGCCATTGACATTGACCCGCGAGAGGTCGGGCTGGATTTCATCGATCCAAGCCCCGAGCACCGAAGCGAATGCCTCGTTGACCTCGAACAAGTCGATATCGCTGAGCGCCAGCCGGGCGCGGGCGAGGATGCCCCGGGTCGCCGGGATCGGGCCCGTGAGCATGATCTCGGGATCGACACCGACAACCAGCTGCGCATGGACCCGGGCGCGGGGCGTAAGTCCCAGGGCACGGGCCTTGCCAGCGCTCATGAGCAGGAGAGCCGCCGCCCCGTCCGAGACCTGGCTGGCATTGCCCGCCGTCACCCGGCCGTCCGGACGGAAGGGCGGCTTCAGGGTCGCAAGTTTCTCCACGCTCGATCCGGGCCGCACGCCCTCGTCGCGCGTGAGCATCACACCGCCGGCCCCCTCAATGGGGATCATGTCGGCATCGAACCGACCCGCCTCCTGCGCCGCGGCGGCACGGCGGTGGCTTTCCACGGAAAGCTCATCCAGATAGATCCGATCCAGATGCCACCGCTCGGCGATCCGCTCGGCCGCCTCGCCCATGCTGGGCATGGAGAAGCGCTCGACCAGATCCTTCGGATAACGCGCGCCGTAGCGCGTATCGTCATTGCCGCCACGGGTGGCCGACATGATCTCGACGCCGCCGGCCACAACCACATCGCAGACGCCGGAGCGGATCAGCGTATCGGCGAAGTGCACCGCTTGCTGAGACGAACCGCACGCGCGCTGCACGGTGGAGCCCGGAACCGTCACCGGCATTCCCGCCATGAGGAGCGCCGTGCGCGCCACGTTGCCGGCCTGCATGCCCACCTGCGTGGCGCAGCCGGCGACCACGTCATCCACCAGTCCCGGATCGAGTCGGCTGCGCTCCAGAAGGCGGGCGAAGACGTGGCCAAGCAACGCCGCCGCATGCCATTCCCGGAGGGCACCATCCCGGCGCCCGACCGGCGTGCGGACGGCATCAATGATGACCGGTTCATGGTCGCCGACCTCGTGAAACTTCATCTCGTCATTCCTCCTGCCGCGTCAAACGCGCCCGCCTGAGGCGGTTTTCCACATTCACCTGTTCTGCAGCGTCCAGGGCGTGCGCGAGGTCGCAGCGATCGCTGGTGCGAACCATGCGCTTCACCTCGGCCACCAGCTCTGTCGGATGGCCCGCGAGTTCCGTCGCACGACGCGCGACGTCCGGAGCCGCATCGGCACCGGAGGGCAGCACCACGAGACCTGGAATCCTCGCCTCGGCAGCCGTGAAAATCCGCCCGTTGGCGAGCAGGTCGAACGCCACCAGAGGTCCCGCACGCCGCACGATGCCGGGCACGACCAACGCGGGCACCACCGCATGGCGCATCTCGGGGAAACCGAGCCGCGCATCCGCGGCGCACACCGCCACGTCGCACGCGAGCGCCAGGGCGAAGCCCGCGCCCAGGGCGAAGCCGTGGACCTCGGCGATCACCGGCTTGTCGATCTCGCCGGGCGCCTCAAGCAGACGTCGCATGCGGTGCGCATGGGCAGCGGCCACGGCTGCATCGGTGATCCGCGCCGTCTCCTTGAGGTCGGCGCCGGCGGAGAATCCGCCGCCAGTGCCGGCAAGCACCACCACGCGAACCGCGGGATCGGCACCGGCCGCCGCGATCGCCTCGGTGAGCGCACCGACGAGCGTGCCGTCGAGCGCGTTGCGCGCCTCGGGTCGGTCGAGAACGAGCCGTCTTACGCCGCCCGCGTCCTCGACGCGCAGCCTGTGGTCACGGGACATCATTTCCTCCAGCCAGGCGCCCGGACGAGAGCTGTGGTGAGGCGCGCCGCAGGGCCGAATGCAGCCCTGCGGCACCGTCTCATCCTCTCACTTGATGGGGTTTTGCACGTCGACCTTGGCGTAGATCTCTTCCCAAAGGAGGCGCTTGAACGTCGCCTGGTCGCGGCCGTTCTTCTCCAGCAGCCCCCGCCACTTTTCGGCAAGGCGGGTCAGTTCGGCAGCGATCTTCTCTGGATCCTTCACGCCAACCTTTGCGCCCTTCTCCACCGCCGTGGCCGTGTACTTCTTGGCAAAATCCTTGATGAAGGCACCGAACTCGGCATCTCCCTTGTAAAACTTGGTGCCCTTCTTGGTGTACTCGGACACGACTTCCTCATCCTCGTGGATGTAGTTGAAGATCGAATCCGTGACCAGTTGGGGAAGGTTGGTGACGATCGCCTTGCGCTGATCGACGGTCAGGGCATTCCACTTGTCGATCCGCAGGTCGAACAGCGCCGCTCCAAGAAAGCCGCCGAGCGGGTCGAGCAGCACGAACTTCGCCGCCTCGCCGTAGGAGCGCGCCTTCTGGGCGGCGATAGAATGAAGCGCGCAATCGATGATGCCGCGATCCAGCGCCTCGTAGCCTTCGTCGGGGCTAACGTTGACCGGCACCGCACCGAGGGCGCGCGCCAGGTCGGCATAAGCGGAAATGCCGCGCACGCGCTTGCCCTTGAAATCCGAGAGCTTCTTCATCTCGGTGCGGCAGTGGTAGACATAGGGCGTCAGCGCATAGGTGGCGAGAAAGCGTGTGTTGAACTTCTTGTATTCCTCGGTGCATTGCGGGCAGTTGAACAGTTCCAGTTCGTTCAGCACCGCCGTCATCACGAGCGGCTCATCGTTGAGCAAACTGAACTCGGCGAGGAAGTTGTCGACCGGCATTTCGGTGGGAATGTAGGCGCCGACGAAGTACCCGGCATCGGCGATCCCGTCCCGCACGCCGCCCGGAATGTCTTTACCCGACAGGAGAGACGATCCGAAGTGATACTCGAACTTCAGCGTGCCCTTTGAGTCCCGCTCCACATCCTGAAAGTAGCGCAGGAGCACCGGGTTGGTGATGTGCTTTGGGTTAAGATAATTCGCATAGACGATCTTGACAGGGTCGGCGGCTTGGGCGGACGCCGGCATGAGTGCCGTCGCCCCGCTGATGGCAGCCAGACCGGCTGCGAAAAGGACGTGTTTCACTTTGTATCCTCCCGATTTTTCTTCTTCACTTCATTATGTTTGGCAAGAAAAGAGAGATCTCAGGGAAGGAAATGAGAATGATAAGCGTGATGATGTCGGTGACGATGAACCACATCACGCCCTTGAAGATCGTCTCCAGCGGCACAGACTTCCCGACCACGCTCTTGATAACGAAGACATTGAGGCCGACCGGCGGTGTCACAAGCCCGATCTCCAGGTATTTGATGACGAGGACACCAAACCAGATCAGGTTCAGATGGGCCGCCTCCAGCACCGGCAGCATGATCGGCAACGTCAAAAGCATGATGCCGATGGAGTCCAGGAACATCCCGAGGATGATATAGACCACCGACGCGCCGATGATGATGTAGAGCCAGTGCAGCTCCATCCCGTCGACCACATGGGCAACATAAGCCGGCAAGCCGGATACAGCCATGAAGCGCGAAAGCAGGAAGCCGCCGAGCGCGATGAAGAGTATGGTGGCGGTTGAATTCACCGATTCCACCACCGATTCCTTGATCACGCGCCAGTTCAGCGCCCCCCGCAGCGCGACGATGACGAACGTCATCAAGGCACCGCCCGCGGCGGCTTCGGTGGCGGTGAAGATGCCCACATACATGCTGCCGATCACCGCCAGCACCAGCACCGGCAACGGCCACACCGACCCGAGCACCGCCCAGCGGGCCGCCCAGCTCACCGCCTCTTCCACCGGCGGGGCCAAGGCGGGATTCAGCTTGCAGCGGATCGCGATCATGGTCGCAAACATGACCGCCGACAGAATTCCCGGGATGACGCCCGCGACAAGAGCCTGGCTCACCGAGACCTCGGCGAAGATGGCGTAGAGCACCATCAGAATGCTGGGCGGAATCAGCGAGCCGAGCGTGCCGGCGGCAGCCACCGCGCCGGTGGCAAGGCCCGGATCGTAGCGGTAGCGCAGCATTTCCGGGATCGCGATGCGCCCCATGGCCGACGCGGTGGCGACGCTGGAGCCAGAGGCCGCGGCAAACATCGCGCAGGCGGCGGTGCTGGCCACTGCGAGCCCGCCGGGCAGCGCGCTCAGCCACAACCGCGCGGCCCTGTAGAGACTTTGGGTGAGGCCGCCGTGATAGGCCAGGGTGCCCATGAGGATGAACATGGGCACCGCCGACATCGACCAATGGGCGATGAAATTGTAGGGCTGCTCGGCCAGCACGCTCATCGCCGCTGCCGGCCCACGTATGACCAGCATCCCGACCACGGAAACCGAGGCGAGCGCGAAGGCGATGGGCACCCGTACGGCCAGCATCAGCAACAGAATGGCGATCGCAAGAATGCCGACGGTGATCGATGACATGATGTGCCCTTGAAGACGCCGGTTCGGGGAAAGGTGGAGGGGGCGCGGCGTCAGTCGACGTCGAGCGCATGGCCATGACGGGCGCCGCCCGGTGCCGGCTTTCCAAAGATGGCGGCGCGCGCTTCCTCCGCCGCGTTGAGCAGGAGATAGAGCGCAAGCACCAGCGCGCCGGCCACCACCAGCCAGCGGGTCGGCCAGATCGTGACGATCACCGTGCCGACCGCGTATTCACCGGCCCGCGTCATGGCGAGGGCCTTCAAGTAGGTCGCATAGCAGAATACGAGCGTTCCGGCGGCGCAGGCGAGGCAGACCACCGCATCGAGCGAGGCCACGGCGCGTGGCGGCATCCAGCCGGTGAACAGCTCAATGATGACGTGGGCCTTGTCCCGCTGCACGCAGGCCAGCGGCAGGAACGTCACCGCGACCATGAAATAGTTGGCGGTCAGCTCCTGACTGCCGGGCACGGTGCCATTGAACAGGCTACGCGCCACCGCATCGGCGACGACGATCACCATCATCAGCACGATGCTCAAGCCCGCGGCAAGCAGCAGCAGATTCGCTACCGGATCGAGGATCCTGCGCGCCAATCCCATGGGTCCCTCCCGTGTGCGCCAGTCATGCCGGACGCATCGTCGTTAACGCGAACCATAACAAAGCCTTGATACAGATCAACACAATTCGTCCAGATTGATACTTTGAATTCTGGTATTAATCGGCGGATGCGTTTCGCCACAGTCGCCACACGCTCAGCAGCCCCCAGTCATCCCCGGGGCTCTTCCGTCCGTGGAGAAAGCAAAGCGGAACCATGCCTCGCCACGAAGTCGGTCGTGGCGGCACCGGTGCGAAATTCCGCATGCGCGAGCACGGACCGCAGGAACGCGAGATTGCTCCCCACGCCATTGATACACGTCGCCGCCAAAGCATCATCAAGGCGCCGCCGCGCGGTTTCCCTGTCCGGGCCCCAGGCGATCACCTTGGCAATCATGGGATCGTAGAATGGGGTGATCTCGTCGCCCGCCCGAACCCCTGTATCGATGCGCAGGCCGTCGCCCAGTGCAGGAAGATCCAGCCGTGCAAGTCGTCCCGGCGTTGGCAGGAACCCACGGTCCGGAGCCTCCGCATAGATGCGGGCTTCGATGGCATGGCCGACCGCCACCGGCGGATCTGGGATCGCCGCCGAGAGGTCCTCGCCGGCCGCCTGGCGCAGCTGCAACGCCACCAGATCGAGGCCCGTCACCATTTCCGTAACGGGGTGCTCTACCTGGATGCGCGTGTTCATCTCCAGGAAATAGAAGCGCCCGGTCGCGGCGTCGACGATGAACTCGACGGTCCCCGCGCCGAGATACCCGACCCGCGCCGCGAGGCGGGCGGCCGCCGTCCTCAGCCCATGGGAGACCCCATCGGGCAGGTTTGCGGCGGGGCTCTCCTCGATCACCTTCTGGAAGCGGCGTTGCACCGAGCAGTCTCGCTCGGGAAAGGCGATGACCCGGCCGGGAGCAACGCCAAACACCTGCACTTCCACATGGCGCGCGGCGGCGACGAAATGTTCGAGATAGACGCCGTCATCGCCGAAGCTGCGGGCCGCCTGCTCGCGCGCGCGTTCGACGGCGGCCGGGAGATCGGCTTCGGTGTCGACACGGCGCATGCCGATGCCCCCGCCCCCGCCTGTCGCCTTCACCAGCAGCGGGAAGCCCACGGATGCGCCGAGGCCGGGCAGGTTCTCCCCCATGTCCCGGGGCAACCGTCCGGAGCCGGGCAAAACAGGGACGCCCGCATCCTCGGCCCGCGCGCGGGCGCGCCCCTTGTCACCCATCTCGGCAATGATGGTGTCAGCCGGCCCCACGAAGAGGAGCCCGGCGTCCACGACCTTCCGTGCAAAAGAGGGGCTCTCCGAGAGGAAACCGTAGCCGGGATGGATGGCCATGGCGCCGGTGGCGCGCGCGGCTTCCAGGATGGCGTCGGCATCGAGATAGCTCTGCCGCGCCGGAGGGGGACCGATGCGCACCGCCTCGTCCGCCAGCTCCACGTGAAGAGCGTTGCGGTCGGCGTCGGAGTAGACTGCGATGCTTCTCAGCCCGAGGTCGCGGCAGGCCCGCACGATGCGGCAGGCGATCTCGCCGCGATTGGCGATGAGGACACTCTTCATCGATCCCTTCCCGGTTTGGAGCGTGGAGCCGGCGGCCTGGGCCCGGCTGGAATGCGTGCCTATCGCTGAAACGCGAGGGTGGCGTTGCCCTGAAAGACGAGCCTCCGCTCGACCTCGCCTCTCACCGCGAGATCGCAGCAGGGGACGCCCTGCCGCGTCTCCTTCGCCACCACTTCAACGGTCATCACCACCACGTCACCCGGGCGCACCGGATTGAGGAAGCGCCCTTCGATGTCGCGCACGAACGCGCCCGGACCGCCGAACGCAGAGGCGCTGCGCCCGGCGATACCCATGGTCAGCATGCCATGGGCTATCACGCCGGCGAGCCCGGCCTCCCGGGCATAGGCATCATCGTAATGGATACGGTTGAAGTCGCCCGAGGCGCCCGCATACATCACCAGTTGGCGGGTCGTAACGGGATCGCTCGAAAACGTGTCCCGGTCTCCCACGGCCAGTTCGTCGAAGCGCCTCTGCATCGCGCCGCGCCTCAGCGCTGGAGGGTCGAATCGAATGTCTCGTTCAACTCCGCCTGGCCGACGATCTGCGCCGTGCGGTCGTGCCCCGCATGGAGCACATGCGTCTCCAGATCGCGGAGATAGCGACTGAGCGGATACTCGTCGAAAAGTGCAGTCGAGCCGACCGCATGGATCAGCTTGTGAGACAGTTCGAAGGCGACGTGCGCTGCCGTGGACTTGGCGCTCATGGAGAGCAGCTCCGCCTCAACCACCGACCGTGTCTTGAACGCGCGAATGGCGTCGTGGAAGAGCGAGCCGGCGGCATCGAGAGCGATGCGCATCTCGCCCATACGCATCTGGATCAGCTCCGCCCTGCCGCGCCCGCGCTCGATCAGGTATTGGCGGCACCACTCGTACATGCCCTCCGTGGTGCCGAGATAGTTGGCGGTGAAACCGAGATGAAACCGGCCCTGCCAGCGCCCGCGCGGATAGGCGCCGGGCTCGCCGAGGACATGGCTGTCCGGAATGAAAACATTGTCGAGGGTGATGATCGGGCTTGCCGCGGCACGCATGCCGTTGGGCCGATACCAGTCATTGTCGATCGTCACGCCCTTCATGCCGGGCTCGACGATGAGCATCTGATGGTTGTCGAGATAGTTGTTCACGCCATCGATGGCGGCGAAGATGATAGCAAAGCTCATCATCGGACCGTTCGTGGCGTAGTTTTTCTCGCCGTTGAGGATAAACCCTCCATCCACGCGCTTGGCGGAGGTGTTCATCATGTACATGTGCTTGCGTTTGGCCTCGGAGCCCACGAAGCCGGACAGCGACGGACGCTCGAACATGGGCTGGATGAAGCGCTCGCGCTGCTCCGGCGTGCCCAGATCGTTCACCGCCCAGGCGGTGTGGTTCTGCACCTGGTAGCAATGGGCGGTGGAACTGCACCCCCGTGCGATCACGCGCAGGGCCTGCAGATAGGTGGCGGGATCGTCCGTGGTGAGGTTCGAGCCCTTGCCGCCCATCTCCTTGGGGAGCGTCGTGGTCAGCCAGCCGCGGGAGAAGAGCGCCTCGATATTCTCGCGCGGCATATCGCAATTGGCGTCATAGCTCGCGCCGCGCGGGCGAAACTCGCCGATTGCCAGGGCTGCCAGCTCCTTGATGTCGTCGCGCTCCAGCGCATCGACGGGATCGATCATCGTCTCCTCCATTTCCGATTATTCTTGAGAGAGTGGCACCGCCCGGCGATCAGCCGCGCCGCGTCTCCGGGCCGCCGCTCGCATAGACGACTTGCCCATTCACGAATCCCGCCTCGTCGGAGCACAGGAAGCAGACGAGGTTCGCCACGTCGCGCGGCACGCCAACCCGACCAATGGCGATGGTCTTCGCACGCATCTGGCGGTAGGCCTCAGGCTCGTGGCCAAGCCGACGGGCCGTGAGCTGCGTCATCTCGGTATCGATGAAGCCGGGCGCCACTGCGTTCACATTGATGTTGAAGCGCCCCAATTCGAGCGCGAGGCTGCGGGTGAAACCTTGCAGCCCGGCCTTGGCGGTCGAATAGTTGACCTGCCCGCGATTTCCGAGCGCGGAGGTGGAAGAGATGTTGCAGATCTTGCCGTAGTTCTGGCGCACCATGTGACGTTGGGCGGCGCGCGTACACAGGAATGCGCCACGCAGATGAACCCCCATCACGAGATCCCAATCCTCATCTTCCATCTTGTGAATGAGGTTGTCTCTGGTGACGCCGGCATTGTTGACGAGCACATCTATCCCGCCGAGCCGCTGCGCCACCTCTTCGGCCATCGCTTCGACGCTCTCACGCACGGAGACGTCGCAGGCGATGCCCACCGCCTGGGTTTCGTAGGTCGCAGCGATTTCGGCTGCCGTAGCCGCGGCGGTGGCGGCATCGAGATCGACCACCGCCACTGCGGCGCCGTCCTCCGCAAACCTCTCCGCCGTTGCCCGGCCGATACCTCGGGCAGAGCCAGTGACGACCACCCGCCGGCCGGAAAAGCGCTTCTCCCCCATCGCGTCTCTCTCCCATCGGGTCCCTCGCCGCATCTGCCGATACCGGGCGGGACTCCTATTGTTAGGCCATTCTGAGCACGTTCAAATCAGATTGTCACCATTTATATGGTAATAATACATGTCATTGACGCACAAGAATGCTCACAATCTGCAGCTTCAGCGGCTGCGGGGCCGTCTTGATCACGGAGAAGCCGGGCGCCCCGGCTCCGGCGGCACGAGACCGAGGCGTTGCAGCGCCTCGGCGCGAAGCTTGAATTTCTGGACCTTCCCAGTGCCGGAGGTCAGCGGCAGCGCTTCGATGAAAAACACGCGGGCCGGCATCTTGTAGGCGGCGATCTTCGGCTTCAGGTAGCCGAGCAATTCCGCCTCCTGCGCCCCCTCCCCCGTAGCGGGGACCACGAAGGCGATGCCCACCTCGCCATATCGATCGTCGGGCACACCGACGACGGCGCACACCTCCACGCGCGGGTGGCGATCCAGCACCGCTTCCACCTCCGCCGGAGAGACGTTGAAGCCGCGCGACTTATAGGTGTCGCCAAGGCGGCCGAGCAGCGTGACACGGCCGGTCTCGTCCTGCCGTCCCCAGTCGCCGGTGCGCAGCCAGCCGTCAGGGTTGATGGCGCGGGCCGTCTCCTCCGGCTTCTTGTAGTAGCCGAGCATGATGGAATAGCCGCGCACCCAGATCTCGCCCGGCTCGCCGGCGGGCATGGGCGCGAGCGTCGCGGGGTCGATGATCGACACTTCGAGGTCCGGCAGCGGCCAGCCCTGGGTGGCGTGGCGCACCTCGCGCGGGTCGTCCCAGCGGTTGCGGGTCACCACAGTGGTGGTCTCGGTCATGCCGTAGCCGGTGATGGTGCCGGGCACGCCCAGTTCATCCTCCACCTGGGCGAGGATTTCGGGGTCAATGCTCAGCGTATAGGCGAGGCGCAGGGACGAAGTGTCGGTCCTGCGGAAGTCCTCGTGGGCGAGCAGCTGGCGCAGGATCGGCGGCAGCACGTGCATGCCCGTGACGTTCTCGCGCGCGATCGCCGCAAGGCATGCACCGGCATCGAACTGCTCGCCCAGCACGACCTTGGCCCCACGCACCCAATAGGGTGCGATGCCGTTCATCGTGGCCATGGAGCCGAACATGGGGATGGCGAGATAGAGGCAATCGTCCGCGGTCAGATCCACGCGGATGCCGATGTCCCACGCCTTGCGCCACAGGCAATGGGAAATCATCGCCCCCTTCGGCAGGGCCGTGGTGCCGGAGCTGTATGAGATAATGGCCGGGGACGCGGGATCGTCCGCCATGTCCGGCATCGCACCCGAGGGACTGTCGAGCCCGGCCCAGGTGAGAGCCCCGGAATAGCCGCGGTTCGTGTCCTCGCAGATGATCACAAAATCGAGCTGCGGCAAGGCCTCGCCAGCTATTGCGCCCGGCGCTCTGTCGCGGAGGCCGGGGCACAGCTCCGCGAGCGCGACGAGGAAATCGGGACCGTCGCCGGCATCGGTCACGATCACCGCCCGGCAGTCGGACTGGCCGAGCTGGTAGGCAATTTCGTCGCGTCGGAGACGGGTGTTCAGCATCACGCAGACCAGTCCCATCTGCGCGGCGCCGAGCCACGACCAGATGAATTCCGGCCGGTTCGGCATCAGAATTCCGACCTTGTCGCCGGGCTTCAGCCCCAGCGCCGCGAACCGCCGGGACGCGGCGTCGGCCTCGCGGCGGAGATCGGCGAAGGAGAAGCGCTGATCGCGGAACACCAGGGCGTCTCGCTCCCCATGACGCGCGGCAAGCATCGCCAGGGCCTGCGCGTAGGTCGCATTGCGGAACGGATTGCTCATTGTTGTTTCCCTTCCCTCCCGGCGCTCGACCCGCCCTAGGCGAAGGCGCGCCAGTTGATCGTTTCCGGAGAAAGCGCCGCGGCGTGGGGCTGGCGACCCGAAGGTCCGACATGCGACGGCACAGCCCGCCGGGGCGCGGGAGGAATTGTCCGGCGGCCTCGGCGAGGCCGGCCGCCTCCGTAACATCCCTGTATCAATGTAGCCGTCAGATAAGTTACATTATGCTGGACATTGATCTTCGGCCGGAGAACCCGAACGCCATGACTGACGCCGCCGGCGCGGGGGTATGGACACCCGACATTTCGAAGTTTGAAGGCCCGCGCTATCTCGCGCTCGCGGGCGCCATCGCAGAGGCCATCGACAGCGGCGAGCTGCCGCTCGGCGCGCAATTGCCCCCGCAGCGCGATCTGGCCGAACAGCTCGGCGTCACCGTCGGGACGGTCGGACGCGCGTACAACATCATGAAGAAGCGCCAGCTGGTCTCCGGCGAGGTCGGGCGTGGCACCTTCGTCTGCCGTGGGATCGAGGCGACCATCCCGAACTACCTGCCCGAGCGCATGCCCGGCACCATCGATTTCGCCTGCTACCGTTCGCCCGTGGCCGGCCTTTCCGAGGAACTCGGGAAGGCCATGACGCTCGCCGCGGCACGCGCCGCCCTCATGCCGGTGCACAAGTATCCGCCCGCCGAAGGCCTGCTGAGCCACCGCACCGCCGGTGCCCAGTGGATTCGCCGCTCCGGCCTCCAGGTGACGCCCGACCGCGTGATCGCCTGCGGAGGCGGCCAACAGGCGCTGCTGGTGGCCATCAGCGGCACCGTCGCCCCCGGCGAAACCCTCTTGTCCGAAGCGCTCACCTATTCCGGCGTCAATTCCCTCGGCGCGCTGCTCGGGCGCCGTCTGGCGCCTGTGGCCATCGACAGCGAAGGCATCATTCCCGAGGCCCTGGAGGAGGCGGTCGCCACCACCGGCGGGCGCTGCCTCTATCTTCAGCCCACGGTTCACAATCCCACCGCGGCAATGATGTCCGAGAAGCGTCGCCAGCGCATCGCCGACCTTGCGCGCCGCCATGATCTGATCCTCATCGAGGACGACGCGGCCATCAGCGGCATGACGGAGCGCCCCCTGCCCATCGCGCACTTCGCGCCGGAGCGGACGATCTATCTCAGCTCGTTCGGCAAGAGCGTCACCCCGGCTCTGCGCGTCGCCTACATGGCGAGCCCGCCGACGCTCTGCGAACGCCTCGTCCACACGCTTCATGCGCTGATGCTTGCCAACGCGCCGCTGCCGCTGGAGATCGCCGGGACGATGATCGCCGACGGCTCCGCCGACGCCATCGCCCGCCACAACCTGGCCGAGCTGCGTGCCCGCCACGAAGCGGCTCTCAAGCTGCTGGCGGGCTGGAAGGTCTCCAGTCACCCGGCCGCATTCTTCCAGTGGCTGCATCTCCCGGATCACTGGAACGCGGCGGAGTTCTGCGAGGCAGCTTATCGGGAGGGCGTCTCGGTCGTGCCGTCGGACAATTTCACCATCGGCGGGTCGAGGCCGCCCCGCGCGTTCCGCATCTCGGTCAATCCGGCGCAGAAGGCGAGTGTTCTCGCCAAGGGCATCGACATCCTCACCCGACTTGCCCGCGAGCGCCCGCAGCCGCGCATGACCGTGGTGTAGGGCTAGAGCGCGGCCCCCCGGCCGGAACGCCGGCCCTCGGAACCGGCGGCTCATGCGCCGCCCTCCGGCGTCGGCGACTGGCCGTGCAGCGCGATCTCCCACTCGAGATAAGACCGCATTCCGGTCAGCCCACGCTGATAGGGCGGATCCACGATGTCGTCGGCGCCCGCTCCATCAGGCAGGCCTTCCGCGAGCGAAAATCCCGCGGCGCGCCAGGCGGCGATGCCGCCTTCAAGGACATAGATTTCCTCGCGGCCGAGACGTGCCAGCGCGCGTGCGGCGAGAATGGATTGAGCCTCCTCCGCCGATGCGAGCACCACCGTCCGACCCGGCGGGAGTTCCGCCGCCCGAAGCTCCAGCGCGCCGCGCGGCAGCCAGAGCGCACCCGGTATGTGGCCCGAAGCAAGATCGCGGCTCGAACCCACGTCGACCACGAGGGGCCGCGTCTCAGGTGGCGCGTCCAGGCGGCGGGAGAGGTTCGCCGCGTCCAGGAAGGCGCAAGCGGAGGTCGCGGCGGCAAGGCCCAACGGCGTGGCGCGGGCGTAGCCCTGCACGACCCTGCGGCCCGAGTCGCGCCAGGCCGGCACGCCCCCTGCGAGCACATGGACACGCGGGAAACCCATGCGCCGATACCAATAGGCGGCAAGCAAGGCGCGCGCGTCGCCATCGTCCACAAACACCACGTCGGCACCGGGTACGGCGATGAAATCGTCGGCCCGCTGCACCGCCTGTCCGCCCGGAGCGAACGCAGCGCCAGCGATGTGCCCGGCGTCGAAGGCATCTTTCGTCCGAACGTCGATGAGGCGCACATCGGCGGATGGGCGGGCTAGGAGCGCTGAGAGGTCTCGGGGAGAAAGGAAACCGACCCCGTGTGTTCGCGCCAAGCCTTCGGCGCGGGCAACGGCGTGCGCCCAGCTGCCGGACGAAGGAGGCGGCGAGCCTGCCTCCCCGCGCTCCAGCGCGCGGCCATCCAGCTGCCAGCCCATGGTGCCATTCTCAAGCGCAAAGACCGATCGCACGCCGAGCCGCGCCAGAGTGGCGGTACCGATGATAGAGCGCGTGCGGCCGGCGCAATTCACCACCACCGTGTCGCAGTCCGCCTCCAGATCCATGAGGCGAAGCGCCAGCTCGAAGCCGGGTGCAGATCGGGCCGTCGGAATGTGCGCGTCAGCGAACTCCTCCGCGGTGCGAACGTCCCGGATCGCGACGCGCACACCGGCGGCACGGAGGGCGTCGAGCCCCGCCGCATCGATATGGCTCACCCGGTCCTCGGCGAGAACCCGCTCGCCAAAGGTCTTGCACGGCACGTTCACGCCCGTCGCCGGCCGCCCACCACGCGCGCGCCAGCCGGCGAGGCCGTGGGCGAGCACGCTGACACGACTATAGCCGTACCCGCGAAGATCGTCCGCCGCGAGCACGGCGCGACGATCGTCCCCGCCGTCGTCGTACAGCACCACCGGGGTCGCGCGAGCGGGCACCAGTTCCTCCACGCGATACTCGAGCCGGCGACGCGGCAGCGATGTGGCGCCGGGAATATGGCCTCGCTCGTAAGCGCCGTGCTCGCGGACATCGAGAAGCGCCCATTGCCGGCTCGGCCAGGCGTGCCGTGGGTCGGCAAGCGCCGCAGCAAAGGCGTCCGCCGTCATCAGGGGGGTGGCGGCGATGGCATCCATCGCTTAGATCGCCGGGGCGGCGCGATAGACCATGACGCGCCGGTGGCGGTAGACCGGCGCGCCGGCCGCATCTCGGCCCTCGATCTCCTGAACCAGCAGCTCCATGGCGCCGGAGCGCGCCTGCTTCTCCTCCACCCCGACAAAGGTGATGCAGCAGGTGAGGATGTCTCCCACCACGATCGGCCTCGCATAGTGAAAGCCCTGCTCGCCGGCGAGCACGCGCCGCCGGTCGAGGTTGCGGGTCCACTCGGGCTCTTCGGGGCAGTGAAAGGAAACCGGGAAGGTGGGCGGCGCAATGATGCCGGCATAGCCCTGCGCCCGCGCCGCCTCGATATCGCGGTACACGGGATTGGGGTCGCCGATGGCGTCGGCGAAGCGCCGCACGGCCCCCTTCTCCACCTCGACGATGTAGGGGGCGCTGCGTCTGCCGATCAGCGAGCGGTCGATCTCGACGGTCACGGCGGCCTCCCTCAGGCCTTCTTCCACTGGCTGTTCTCACGCTCGAGGATGGCAGCCGCGATCATGTTCTTGTGGATCTGCATGGTGCCGCCATAGATCGAGCCGCCACGCACCTCGGCATAGCGGTGAACGAGGGGATATTCCTTGGTGTAGCCGTTGGCGCCGAGCACCTGGATGGCGTCGTCACAGATCTCCTTCGCCGCCTTGGCGGTGAACACCTTGGCAATGGAGGTCTCAAGCGGCGCGGGCAGGCCCGTGACCTGGGCCGTCGATGCGGCGCGCATGACGAGCAGGTGGGCCGCATCGAGCTTCACGCGCATGTCGGCCAGCATCCACTGGATGCCTTGAAAATCGCAGATCTCGCGACCGAACTGCCGCCTTTCTTTGGAATAAGCGAGCGCGAATTCATAGGCCGCGCGCGCGGAACCAAGCATTCGCGCCATGCTTCCGAGGCGCTCGGCATTGTAGACGCTGATGAGCTTTCCGAATGCCCCTCCATCAAGGAGAATATTCTCCTTCGGCACCCGGCAGTCGTCGAAATAAAGCTCGAACAGAAGCTCGTCGGCCATATTGAGCGTGCCGTTCGAATGGCGGAAGCCCGGCGCATCATGCGGGACGATGACGGCACCGATGTCCGACGCCTTCCCCGACGTGCCAAACCGGCAATAGACCAGCGTGAACTCGTTGATGTTCACGAAGCTGACGAACTGCTTGGAGCCGTTGAGCACCACGTGGTCGCCGTCGATCCGGGCGCGGGTCTTCAATGCGGTGGCGGCCGAGCCGGCGTCGGGCTCGGTAATGCCGATGGAGATGCCGATCTCTCCGCGGCACAGGGGCTCGACGAAGCGGGCGCGCTGCTCGGGCGTGCCGTATTCCGCGACGGCGCCAACGGCTCCCGTGGAGGTGCGGTGACTCAAGCCACCGACGATGGGCGCGCAGGCCTGGAGGGTCTGGATCATCAGCAGCGTATCGAGAAGCGGAAGACCGAGGCCGCCGTGCTCGGGAGGCAGATTGAGCCCAAGAAGCCCTTGCTCCGCCATGGCGCTGCGCAAGCGGCGCACGCCGGCGACGCTGGAATCGGCCACCAGCGGAGCAAGCTTGCGCTCGTATGCACCCTTCGCCGCCTCGATCAGCTCCTTCTGACGATCGGTCAGTTGAAAATCCATCCGGATGTCTTCCTGCCCTGCAGGTGCAGCCGTGGGAGCGGCACCACAATGTATCTATTTTTATAGCCACATTGTGTCTTGAACGTTACCCTATATCAAGGCAATTTTGTATGGATTGCGGGATTGTACCCGCCGCATCCCGTCCACAAACAAAGGAAATGCCCCATGCCGCGCTTTGACGCCGTGTCGGAGGATGACTTCAAGCGCGGCATGCGCCGTCTGGCGGCCGCTGTGAACGTGGTCTCGACCCTTGAGCAGGGACGCCCGGCCGGGCTCATCGCCACCGCGGTGTGTTCGGTCAGCGCCGGGCCGCCCAGCATTCTGGTGTGCGTCAACCGCGGCACGCGCACCCACGGCCTCATCATCGAGGCGGGCGTGTTCTGCGTGAATGTGCTCGCCGCGGACCAGATGCCTTTCGCCCGCCAGTTCCTCTCGCGCGACCCGGCTGAACGGTTCTCCAGCTGTCGCTGGTCGACCCTGGCCACAGGCTCGCCCGCGCTCGACGAGGCGATGACCAATTTCGACTGCGAGGTGTCGTCCCAGTTCAGCTCGGGAACCCACGACATCCTGGTGGGCCAAGTGGTGGCGATGCGGCAGCGCGAGAGCACCAATCCCCTGCTCTATTTCGAGGGAGACTACAGGCACATCGCCCATGGCGAGACGGCCTGAGCGCAGTCACTCTTCAATGATCGCCACCGGCTGGCCTTCGTCCACGCCGTCGCCAGCGGCGACCAGGATGCGCGCGATCCGGCCGGCGCTCGGGGCGGCAACCGGAATCTCCATCTTCATCGATTCGACCACCAGAAGGGTGTCGCCGGCTGCCACCAGACCGCCTTCCGCCACCGCCACCTCGAACACCACGCCGGTGACGCTCGACACCACGTCATGCTCCGCCATGAACATTATCCCCCTGCCTGTGTGGATTGCGCCTGCCCGATGAATATCGACGTGCAATGGTGACAATATGCTGCAAATGCATTTACATGGGAAGAAACAATCTACAACGTCCTCATAAGAGACGACGCGGCCGTGATGGACCGCCGAGCGATACGGGAGCGAAGCCGGGCCCTATGGACGAGGACACGCTGAAGGAACTCGAATCGCGTCGCACATCCGCTCGCGCAATGGGGGGCGCCGCCGCGCTCGCCAAGCTCAAGGCCGCGGGCAAACTCGACGCACGGGAGCGGATCGAGCGACTGCTCGATCCCGGCTCATTCCGGGAAATCGGGCTTCTCGCCCGCAGCCAGCACGGCGCGCTCAAGGCACGCACGCCGGCCGACGGCCTCGTCGCAGGATGGGGCACCATCGACGGGCGGGAGGTCTATGTGGCCTCCGAGGATGCCTCGGTGATCGCCGGAACGCGCGGCCGCGTGGCTGAAGCGAAGAGCCAGCGTGTGCGCGACCTTGCCTTGCGCCATCGCCGCCCCTTCATCGCGCTGATGGAGGCGGGCGCCGGCCGGTTTCAAGAAAATAACGGCGCCATCGCCGCCGGTCTCGGGGCCCGCTTCAAGGAGCATTTCATGCTCTCCGGCCGGGTCCCGCAGGTGGCGGCGGTCATGGGCGCATGCTTCGGCGGCCCCTCCTTCACCGCGCTTCAATCCGACTTTGTCACCATCGTCGCCGGCTCCGGATATATGGGCATGTCCGGGCCGCCCGTTGTGAAGGTGGGTATCGGCAAGGTGGTCTCCGCCGAGGACATCGGCGGGGCCGAGAAGAGCGCCGCAATCACCGGCCAGGCGGATATGCTGACCCGGAGTGATGTGGAGGCGCTTGCGGCGATCCGCGCGTTTCTCTCCTTCCTGCCCTCAAATTGCGATGAACTTCCGCCGACCGTGGCGCCGCGCCCGGCCGCCTGCGACACGCCGGAGGGCGCGCTGCGGCTCACGCAGATCGTCTCCGACAACCATCGCCGCGCCTACGACATGGAGGAGCTGATCCGGCTGATCGTCGACGGCGGCGAGCTGCTCCATTACCGGCAGACCTACGGGCCGAGCCTCATCACCGCCTTTGCCCGCATGGACGGCCAGTCGGTGGGCATTCTCGCGAACAACCCCATGAAGATGGCCGGGGCGATCGACGAGAAGGGCATCCAGAAGGCGCGAAAGTTCGTCGACACCTGCAACGCCTTTCATATCCCCCTGGTGTTCTTTGTGGATTGCCCCGGCTTCATGGTGGGTCCGGAGATCGAGAACCAGCGGATGGTCTCGCTCGCCTCGCGCTTCCTGAACAGCGTCATCGGCGCGAGCGTGCCGAAGGCGACCATCGTCCTGCGCAAGGCGGTGGGCCTCGCCTATCTCGCCATGGGTGGTCGCGTGATGGCGCCGGACGCCATCGTCGCCTGGCCGACCGCGCAGTTCGACGTGATGGGCCCCGCAGCCGGGGTCGAACTCACCTACGGCAAGGAGATCGCCAAGGCAGCAGATCCGGCCGCCCGTCGCCGCGAGCTGCTGGCGAGCGCGGAGGCGCAGGCCTCCGCCTATCTCGCCGCCGAGATGGCCCTGATCGACGACGTCATCGCGCCGGCCGAGACCCGCGCTGTGATCCTTGACGTGCTCGCCCGCACCCGCCCGGGGCGCGAGCCCTCATTCAAGCACCGCATCGATCCATGAAAGCGCACGCGATGAGGCCGCAAACCCCGAGGCAGCCGCTGCCTACATCCTGGGACATTGAAACCGACGTGCTGGTCGTGGGCTTTGGCGCGGCCGGCGCCGTCGCGGCCATCGAGGCGTCTGATTGCGGGGCCCGCACGCTGCTGATCGAGAAGATGGACTTCCCCGGCGGGCTGTCCGTGGTGTCGGCCGGCGGGATCCGCGTGAGCGGCGATCGCGCGGCGGCGCTCTCCTATCTCGAAGCCACCTGCGGCGGGCGGACGCCGCAGGTCCTGCTGGAGGCGCTGGCCGACGGCATGGTGGAAGTGGAAGGCTATATGCGCGACCTCGCCCGTCTCAGCGACGCCAAGGTTCGCGTAACGTCGGCCCTCGGCAACTATCCCCTGCCGGGATACGAGGCGCTCGGCTATTGCGAAGTCGAATCGGTGCCGGCGCTGGAGGACGGCACCTGCTTTCCCCAGGCGGGGCCGGTGAAGAACGGCACGCGCCTCTTCAAGGTACTTGCCGACAATGTCGCGGCACGCGCGGTCAAAGTTCTTATGTCGACCCCGGCACGTCGGCTCCTGACGGACGCCGACGGTTCGGTGATTGGCCTTCTGGCCGAGCACGACGGCCGTCCGCTGGCAATCCGGGCGCATGGCGGCGTGGTCCTCGCCTGCGGTGGGTTCGAGGCCGATGCGGAGATGCAGCGTCAGTACTTCCAGAAGGGGGCCGTGCTGACGGGATCCTTCCGCGGCAACACCGGTGACGGCATCCGCATGGCCCAGGCTGTGGGCGCCGACCTCTGGCACATGTGGCACTATCACGGCCCCTACGGCCTCGTGCATCCCGATCCGGACTACCCGTTCGGCCTCTATCTCAAGGCGGTGCCCATGTGGACGCCGGCCCCCAGCGGGACGCAGACACTGGGCGCCGCGACCCTCGGCACCGATCCCGCGCCGGGAAGAGCCTCCGAGAAGGTCCTGCCACGCCTCGCCTGGATCCTCGTCGATCAGGCCGGCCGGCGTTTCATGGACGAGTATCCGCCCTATCCCGGCGATACCGGCGTGCGCCCGTTCGATGCCTTCGACCCGAAGTGCCAGGGGTTCCCGCGCGATCCGGCGTTCCTCGTGTTCGACGATGCCGGCCGGCGCATGTATCCGCTGGGGCGCTCGGTTCACAACGACCCGCAGCCGAACCTCGGTTGGAGCGCAGACAATGCGCGCGAGGTCGAGGCTGGCATCTTCCACCGCGCCGATACCCTTGAAGAGCTTGCGGCGCTGATGGACGTGCCCGGGCCTGAGCTGCGTGCCACGGTCGATGCCTGGAACGCCGCCGTCGCTGCGGGCCGCGACGCGGCCTTCGGCCGGCTGCCGGAGACCATGGCGCCGATCAGTGAGCCCCCCTTCTATTTCGGGCGGGTTCGCCCCGTCGTCATCAACACGCAGGGTGGTCCGCGCCACGATGTGCGCCAGCGCGTGCTGGACCCCTTCGGCGCGCCGATCCCCGGCCTTTATGCGGCAGGCGAGCTCGGCAGCCTGTTCGGCCACATCTACATGAGCGGCGGCAACCTCGCCGAATGCGTCATCGGCGGTCGCACCGCCGGCCGACAGGCGGCCGAGGCGCGACTTCCCGCCTGACATCGTCCAACGGAGACCGAGGAAGGCGCCCGCCACGTTCGATCGACAGCGTTGCCCCATCTCGCACGAGGTCGGCCGGCGCGGCGGTTCTTGTCCCGCCGCAAGAAAAATACGCTACGGACGGCACCGCGATGCAGCATGTCCGCCACGTGGACAGCCGCGACAATTCGCTGTCGGAAGGCCCTCGCTCATCCTACCCCTCAGGCAAGAATAATATCCGGGAGGATGACATGACTGACGGCGCCCCTGCCCCACCGCGTGCCGAGCAATCCTTTGCGCTTTCCATCTCGGAACGGCCCAGGACAATCAGCCTTCATCAGTAAAACAAGACGCTGGCATCTTGGCGTCGCCGGGACTTTGTTCGCTTGCGCGCGAGTCGCGGGCGGCCCCGGCACGCCTGTATCTGCTTTCAAGAACACAGCCAATAAACAGAGAGGCCCCGAGGATCCATGACACACGCCACTTATCCCCTTTCAGGACAAGCCGCACCGAGTCTCAACAAGGGACAGTGGCGGATCATCTTCCTCGCGAGCCTCGGCGGGTCGCTCGAATTCTACGATTTCATCATCTACGGCATCTTCGTCCAGTATATTTCCGCCCAGTTCTTCCCGACAGATGATCCCTACGTCTCGCTGATCCTCTCCTTCTCGGTCCTGGCCCTCGGCTTCCTGGCCCGGCCGTTCGGCGGGGCGGTGCTGGGCATTCTGGGCGACCGCTATGGCCGCCGGCCGGTCTTCATCGGCTCGCTGGGCCTCACCACGCTCGCCACCATCGCCATCGGCCTGTTGCCGAACTACCAGTCCTGGGGCATTGCGGCGCCGCTGCTGCTGGTGGCCTTCCGCCTCGTGCAGGGCATCTGCCTCGGCGGCGAGCTGCCGGGCGCGGTGACCTATGCGGTGGAGGCGGCGCCCGCCCGCGCGGGCCTTGCCTGCGGCTTCATCATCTTCTGCGTCAATGTGGGCGTGCTCATCGCGACCCTGGTCAATCTCGGCATCCAGTACGCGCTGCCGCCGCAGGATGTGGCGGACTACGGCTGGCGCATCGCCTTCCTCCTCGGCGGTGTCATCGGCCTCATCAGCTTCGCGCTGCGCCGCAAGCTCGAAGAGTCGCCGGAGTTCGTGAACCTGCACGGCAAGGCCACGCGCCATCCCCTGCGCGAACTGATGCGCCATCACGGCCGCTCGGTGCTGGTGGCGGCTGGCGTCGCCGCCATCATCGCCGGATTCAACGGCATGCTCTACGGCTTCGTGCCCGCCTTCCTCGTCAAGACGCTGCATTATCCCGCCCCCGACGTGGCACTGGCCATGACGGTGGCGCTGGTGGTCAGCTCCATCGGCCTCATCCTCGCCGGCTGGGCGGGGGACTTCGTGCCCGGACGCCTCATCCTGCGGGCTGGCGCGCTGGGCATGGTGGTCGTGGTGGTCCCGCTGTTCGCGCTGATGGCGAACCACGGCGCCAGCATCGTCCTGATACTGAGCCTGCTGTCGCTGGTGTTCTCGCTGGCGAGCGGCATCTGGCCGAGCATCCTCGCCGGGCTCTTCCCGACGCAGGTGCGCTTCACCGGCATCGCCTTGTCCTACAATGTGAGCGTCACGCTGCTGTCCGGCTTCGCGCCGCTGGCCGCCACCGCGCTCATCGCACAGACCGGGATGAATGCGGCCCCCGCGCTCTACATCGCGGCGTCCGCGGCGCTGACCTTCTGGTGCAGCTTCCTCATCCCCGCCCGTTCGGCCTCGGCGCTGCCGCCGGCCTGAGGCCGGACCCCACCGCCACCACGACCCACCCCACCCGGAGGACCACCGTCATGGGCGTCATCGCGCTCGGTTATCTCGGCATCCGCTCGGACAGGATGGACGACTGGAACACCTTCGCCTCGGGCCTCCTCGCCATGCAGGCGGTGGACGCGACGCGCACCCAGACGACCTTCCGCATGGACGACCAGCGCCAGCGCCTGTTCGTGGTGAACGAGCCGGGCGCGGTGATCGCCGCCATCGGCTGGGAGGTGGAGGAGAAGGCGGACCTCGACCTTTTCGCCGCGCGCCTCGAGGCCGCCGGCGTCGCGGTGGCGCGGGGCACGCGGTCGCTCGCCGACCGGCGCTTCGTCGAGGACCTCATCACCTTCGCCGATCCCGACGGCAACAGTGTCGAACTGTTCTTCAACCCCATGCGGGCGAGCGACCCGTTCGTGCCCGGCCGCCCCATCTCGGGCTTTCGCACCGGCCCGTTCGGCATGGGGCACGCCGTGCTGCACGCAGTGCGGATCGACGCGCTCCTGCCCTTCTATCGTGACCTGCTCGACTTCCACATCAGCGACTACGGACTCACCCCCTACCCGCTCTATTTCTTTCATGTGAACGGGCGCCACCACAGCCTCGCCATGGTGGGCTCGGGGCAGACCGGCTTTCATCACTTCATGATCGAGTTCAACAATCTCGACGACGTGGGCCAGGGCTACGACCTCGCCGAGCTGGACGAGGGGCGCCTCGCCTACACGCTGGGGCGCCACACCAACGATTTCATGACCTCCTTCTACGCCAACTCGCCCTCCGGCTTCTTCGTGGAGAACGGCTGGGGCGGGCGGGTGATCGATCCGGCCACATGGGAGCCGCACGAGACCTTCACCGGGCCGAGCTTCTGGGGGCACGAGCGCCTCTATCTGCCCGAGGAGCCGCGCGCCCGCCTGCGCAACATGCGCCTCGCGGCAGCCGCGAACGGCCTCAGGTCGCCGGACGTGGTGGACTGCCCCTGGCTCTACAGCCGGCTGGCGGGCTGACCGCCGCCTTTCCGTTCCAAGCCCCCGCGGGACCGCGCTTCCGCCCGCCCGCGGACCCTCTTCATCGCGCCGATGTCCGCCAGGCGGACGCCGGGACCGGCATCATTGCCGGCTGAGACCCGCTCTGGGATCAGTCCGGCCCAAACACGGGGAAAACCATGCCCGAGGCAAACGGCAGCACGCCGGATCCTTTCGACGTCGTTATCATCGGCCTCGGCCCGGTGGGCGCGACCCTCGCCAACCTGCTCGGCCTTCAGGGCGTCTCCACCCTCGTGCTGGAACGCGAGACAGAGGCCTATCACCTGCCGCGCGCCGTGCACTTCGATGACGAGGTGATGCGCGTGTTCCAGACCATCGGCCTCGCGGACGAGATCGTCCCGTCTCTGCGGGTCAATCCGGGCATGCGCTTCGTCGACGTGAACGGCGCGCTGCTGATGGACTGGCCACGCCCGCCGGAGGTGAGCGAATTCGGCTGGCACGCCAGCTACCGCTTCCACCAGCCGGACCTGGAGCGGACCCTGCGTGACGGCCTCAGGCGCTTCGCCAGCGTCCGGGTGCGCACGCGCTGTGACGCCTTCGCCTTCGTTGAGGACGCCGAGGGGGTGACGGTCCGCTATGAGGACCTCTCCACCGGCCGCCTGCAGCAGGCCCGCGCCCGCTATGTGGTGGGCTGCGACGGTGCCCGCTCGCTGGTGCGCCGCGTCATCGGCTCCTCCATGGACGACCTCGGCTTCCACGAGCGCTGGCTGGTGGTGGACGCTGTTCTCCGGCGGCCGAAGCCCGAGCTGGGCGATCACACCATCCAGTATTGCGACCCCGCGCGCCCCGCCACCTATGTGCGCGGCCCCGGCGACCGCCGCCGCTGGGAGATCACCGTCCTGCCCGAGGAGGACGGCCGCGCCGTGGTGCATCCCGAGACCGTCTGGTCGCTGCTGGCGCCGTGGCTGCGTCCGGATGAGGCGGAACTGGAGCGGGCGGCGGTCTATACCTTCCATTCGGCGGTGGCCCAGCGCTGGCGTGCCGGCCGGCTGCTGCTGGCGGGCGACGCCGCCCACCAGACCCCGCCCTTCATGGGCCAGGGCATGTGCTCCGGCATCCGCGACGTGGCGAACCTCGCCTGGAAGCTCGAGGCGGTGGTGAAGGGGCGGGCCGAGGACAGCCTGCTCGACACCTACCAGAGCGAGCGGGCGCCCGACGCCCATGCCTATATCGAGACCGCGGTGCGGCTCGGCGGCCTCATCAACACCTGCGGCACCGAGGCGGCCCTCAACGCCGCCTTCCGCGACGCCGACGGCGTGGCGCGCCTGCGCAGCCGCGTGCCCCAGCTGGGACCGGGCGTCGCCATCGGCCGCGTGGACATCACCGGCAGCCGCTTCGCCCAGCCCCGCCTCGCCGACGGGCGCCGGCTGGACGACGCCGTGGGCTTCGGCTTCGCCCTGCTGTGCCGCGATGCGCTTTGGCGCAGCGCCTCCGAGCGGGTGCGCCAGCGCTTCGAGGCGGCCGGCATCGCCGTCGTCACCGTGGCCGACTGCCCCGACCTCGGCCCGCTGCTGGACGCGGCCGGCGCCGCGGCGGTGCTCGTCCGCCCGGATCGCTACGTGGCCGGAAGCGCGGTCGACGAGACGGACCTTGCCGCCATGGCCGATGCGCTGGCCCCCGCCGCCCCCGCACAGGCCTCTGCCGCCTGATCTCTCTCTCTCATCCCGAAACGTTCAAGGAAAAGGTTTGCCCCCATGAAGTTCGCGTCCTTCACCCATGCCGGCAAGGCCGGCTACGGCCTCGTGACCGATGGCGGGATCGTCGATCTCGCCCGCCGCTTCCCCGAAGCGCCGACGCTGCGCGCCTTCATCGCCGGCGGGCTCGACCGTGCAACCGCTTACGCCGGCGCGCCGGCGGATTTCGCCCTCGCCGACGTGACGCTGGCGCCGGTCATTCCCGACCCGGACAAGATCGTGTGCGTCGGCCTCAACTACCACGACCATGTGGTGGAGACGGGCCGCACGGTGACCCCCAATCCCATGCTGTTCGCGCGCTATGCGGGCAGCCAGGTGGGAGACGGCGAAGCGCTGGTGAAGCCGCTGGAATCCGACGAGTTCGACTATGAGGGCGAGCTTGCCGTCATCATCGGCAAGGGCGGCCGGCGCATCTCGGAGGCCGACGCGCTGTCCCATGTGGCGGGCTATGCCTGCTACAACGATGCCAGCGTGCGCGACTGGCAGCGCCACACCTCGCAGTTCATGCCCGGCAAGACCTTTGCCGCCACCGGCGGCTTCGGCCCGTGGATGGTGAGCGCCGACGAGATCGGCGATCCGACCCGCCTCACCCTCGCCACCCGTCTCAACGGCACTGAGGTGCAGCGCACCACCGTGGACCTGATGATCACGCCCATCCCCACGCTGATTGCCTACACCTCCACCATCCTGCCCCTGTTGCCCGGCGACGTGATCGTCTCCGGCACGCCCGGCGGGGTTGGCGCGCGGCGCACCCCCAAGCTTTTCATGAAGGACGGCGACGTGGTGGAGGTGGAAGTGAGCGGCATCGGCGTGCTGCGCAACCCCGTCGTCGCCGAGAAGGCCTGAGGCCAGACCCGGCCAGCCCGGCGCCAACCGGGCCGGCCGGGCTGGGCACCGCCCTCCCATCGCGTGTAGCATGGTGGGAAGACCGGTTCGCCCGGCCGAGGGGGAGCGCCGCCGGACCATGGGACAACGACCGGCTGACGATGGCGCGGGGACGCAGGACCGCACCGACAGCGTGCGCGCGCTGCGCCGCGGGCTCGCCGTGCTGCGCCACATCAATGCGGTGGGCAGCACCAGTGCAGCCGCCATCGCCCGCGCCCTCGACATACCCCGCCCCACCGTCTACCGCCTGCTGCAGACGCTGGAGGAGGAGGGCTATGTGGCCTTCTCGGCCTCCTCGTCGCAGGTGCGTGTCACGCGCCTCTCCGCCAGCCTCGGCGACGGCTATGCATCGCATTCCCGCGTGTGCCAGGCGGCCGGGCCGGTGTTCGGCGAACACGGGCCGCGCCTCGTCTGGCCTCTCGACCTGACGGTGTATGAGAACGCCGCCATGGTGATCCACGAGACCACCCACACGCGCAGCCCGCTTTCCATCGACAGGGGCATGATCGGCTATCGCCTGCCCATGCTGCGCACCTCCGCGGGCCGCGCCTACCTCGCCTTCTGCCGGGACGAGGAGCGGGCGATGATCCTCGACCATCTGCGTCGCATCCCCGACCCGGAGGATCGCCCCTTCCTTGAGGAGGCGTGGCTGAAGCGCATGATCGAGGAGACGCGCCGCCGCGCCATCGGAGTGCGCGATGGGGGCGAGTTCCGGCCGAAGACCTCCAGCATCGCCGCACCCGTTATGGTGGATGATCGGGTGGAGGCGGTGGTCTCGATGATCTGGATTCGCACCGCTCTGTCACTGGACGAGGCGATTTCTGCGCATTCGGACGCATTGCTGGGCATAGCGCGGGCCATCGCGCGAACGATCTCCGCGCAGCCGAACGGGGCAGCTCCATAGATAGCCCCCGGGACGGAAGGAACCCGGTAGCGCGACGCCATCGCGTGGCCTGGTGTTCTCCTCGGATCAGGGAGATCTGCCAGACCCGTGTGCAAGTTCCGCGTGCTGACCTCGGTTGTGAATCGGCGTGGAACAAGGCCCCTGTTTGAGCGGGATATCCGCGTCCGAACGAGGCCCCTCTGAGGAGGGGGTCACAGATCGGCCACCGAATGCGGTCCCCTCCCGGGGAACAACATTTCGAAGTGCCCCCCTTCAGGGGCCGCGCGAACCTTATGCCACCACCTTGGCATAGGTCTCGATTTCCACCTTCTGCCAGGGCCGCAGCATCGAGGAGACCTGCACCAGGGTGCTGGCGGGACGGATGGCGTCGAAGTGCTCCAGATGGCCGCGGGCGACCCCGTCCGCGTCGGCCATGTCGCGCACATAGACCACCGTGCGCACCACGTCCGACATGCTGCCACCCGCCTCGGCAATCGCCTTCTCGACGATGGCGAGGATGGCCCGGGTCTGGGTCTCGGCGTCGCTGTCCTCATGCCCCACGGGGGCGCAGGTGCCGGACACATGGATGTCGTCCCCCACCCGCACCGCGCGGGAATAGCCGAACACGTTTTCATAGGCACCGCCCGATGAAATATTACGGCGGGCGCTGGTCACACTTTGGCTCATCTTTGCTCCACTAGAAGTTATAGGTATCGCGCAGCCGGTACCAGGTCTCGAAGACCGGCACGGCCCGCTTCGCCACGGGATGGACAGGAAAGGCGGGGAAGGCGAGGTCGTCGAAGGCGGTCCGTCCCTCCGGCGCCTCCAGAAGCTGCAGGGCCACCTTGTGGCCGAAATAGGTGGCGCGGGAAACGCCGGTGCCGCAATAACCGAGGGCATAATGCACCCCCGCCCGCGTGCGCCCGAGATGGGGCACCTCGTCATAGGTATAGCCGATGAGGCCGTCCCACCCATGGGTCACGGGCACCTCGGACAGCGCCGGGAAAGTCTGGAGCAGATCGCGTGCGAGATGGGCATAGGCGGCCGGCGCGCGGGCGGAGGCCAGCCGGCCGACCCGTCCCCCCCAGACGATCCGCCGCGCGCCCGGCGCCGCGCGGAAATAGGAAAAGACGCGGTTCGTGTTGCCATAGACGCGGCCCCTCGGCATCAGCGCGTCGAACAGAGCGGACGGAATATCTCCCGTGGCGATGAGCCCTGAGCCCACCGGCACGATGCGCCGCCTCAGCTCCGGCAGCATGCCGTCTGTATAGCCGTTGGTGGCCACGATCACCGCCCGGCAGCGCACCTGTCCGCGCACGGTGGCGAGGCTGAAGCCGCCGGGCTCCGCGCGGATGCCCGTCACCCCCGCCCCGCCGATGACGGACCCGCCGGCGGCGGTGATCCGCGCCATCAGGCCCGCATGATACCGGCCGGGATGCAGGCTCGCGTCGCCCGGCAGAACCGAGCCGCCATGGAACAGGTCCGAGCCGATTTCCTGATGCTGCTCGGCGCGCGGCACCATGTAGCTTTCCACGCCCGCGAACGCGCGAAGGTCCTCCATATCGCGGGCCATGGTCTCGTAATGGGCGGGGCGAATGGCGCCCCGGAAGCGGCCGCAGCGAACGAAGTCGCAGGCGATCGCCTCGCGCTCCACCAGCTCCGCGATGTAATCGAGCATGGCCACGCCCTCACGCAGCATCGCCCGTGCCTTCTCCTCGCCGCGCAGGGCGATGAGATGCCTGACGCGGAACTTCTGGTTGCCGCTGCCGATCTGCCCGCCATTGCGCGTGGACGCGCCAAAACCCGGTACCTCCCGCTCCAGAACCAGCGGCACTCGGCCGTTGCGCGCCAGCGTCAGAGCGGCGGACAGGCCCGTGAAGCCGGAGCCGATGATGACCACATCGGCCACCTCTGGCAGCGGCGCCGCGTCGAGGTTCGGCCGCGGTGCGGCCTCCCACCAATAGGGCGCGAAGGACAGGCTCGCTCCCTCCGGCACATGGCCGCGTGACAGCTCCAGAAGCGTGGGATGCCGCCCCGTCCCGCTCATGCCAATGGCTCCCCTTCCTTGGACCGCACCCGAAGCGCTCCGGCCGATGCTTCATACAAATATGTTGCATCACATGCAAGTTCATTGTAGCCAGATTGGGCGCGGCATCGGCCGGTGCCAGCGCGCCACGGCCCGCAGGCGGGCCGCAAAAGCATAGATCCCGCATAAACTTACGACCTTCCAAGCAGGGAATGACGGCTCATGACCGAGCAATGGAGCTTTATGCCCGATGCCCTCGCCACGCCGGCGGGGCTGGACCTGGAGGCCGCGCGCGCCTTCCTCAAGGCGCACAAGGTGCGCTACGTGCTGGCCCAGTTCGTGGACATCTACGGAACCGCCAAGAGCAAGGCGGTGCCGGTGGATCACCTGGACGAACTGGTGGCCGAGGGCGTCGGCTTTGCCGGGGGCGGCGTCAACGGCCTGCGCCTCGCTCCGCACGAGGCCGAGTACATCGTGCGCGGCGACCTCGACACGCTGAAGCTCCTGCCCTGGGCGCCCGGCTATGCGCGCATGATGGGCACTGGCATCGTGGGCGGGCGCGAGCATCCCATCGACACCCGCAACATGCTGAAAGCGCAGGTGGCGCGGCTCGCGGAGCGGGGCTGGACCCTCAATACCGGCATCGAGCCGGAATTTTCGCTGCTGGAGCGCACCGCCGACGGTTCCGTGCGGCCGTTCGACGGCACGGATACCTTGCGCAAGCCCGCCTATGACTATCGCGGCCTGTCCCGCGTGCGGGTGTTCCTGGAGCGGGTGACGGAAAGTCTCAAGGCGCTGGGCATCGACGTCTACCAGATCGACCATGAGGACGCGAACGGCCAGTACGAGATCAATTTCCGCTACGCCGACGCGCTGACCTCGGCCGACACCGTGACCCTTTTCAAGATGGCGGCGGCGGAAGTGGCGCACGAACTGGGCGCGATCTGTTCCTTCATGCCCAAGCCGAAAAGCTCGTTCACCGGCAATGGCATGCACATCCATTGCTCGCTGGCGGACGCCTCCGGCCGGAACGTGTTCCACGATGCCGGCGATGCCAACGGGCTGGGGCTGTCCCCCCTCGCCTACGCCTTCACCGCCGGCATTCTGCACCATGCCAAGGCGCTGACCGCGCTGCTGGCCCCCTCGGTGAATTCCTACAAGCGCCTGGTGGTGGGGCGCACCGCCTCCGGCACGACCTGGGCACCGGTCTTCATCGCCTATGGCGACAACAACCGCACCGCCATGGTGCGCGTGCCCTATGGGCGGATCGAGATCCGGGTGGGGGATTCCGGCATGAACCCCTATCTGGCCCAGGCCGCCCTCATTGCCGCCGGGCTCGACGGGGTGGACCGCGCGCTCGATCCCGGCGCGCCGCACAACGTGAATTTCTACGCCCTCACCCCGGCTGAGGTGCGCGCCCGCGGCATCGAGACCTTGCCGCGCACCCTGTGCGAGGCCGTGGAGGAGCTGGAGGCGAGCGACCTCTTCCGCACGGCACTCGGCGCCGACTTCATCGACGAGTTCGTGACGCTGAAGCGCGAGGAATGGGGCGAATACCACCGCCACGTCTCCGACTGGGAGACCCAGCAATACCTCACCTTCTTCTGATCTTTCTTTCGATCTCTCCAGCAACAGGAACCCTTCCATGTGTGGAATAGCTGGTCTGTTCATCAAGGACCCGACGCTCGAACCTGACCTTGGGCGCCTCCTGGCGCGCATGACCTCCACCCTGCGCGGGCGCGGGCCGGATTCGGCGGGCTTCGCCATCTATGCCGACGCCACGCCCGGCCTCGTGAAGCTCACCTTCGCCGCCCCCGAGGGCACGGACGCGGAGGCCCTCGCCACCCGTCTCCTGGCGGCGCTGGGCGTGGGCGGCATCGCCGCCGTGCGCCATACCCACGCCGTAGTGACGCTGCCCGCCGAGGACGTCGTCCGCGCGGAGGCCTGGCTTTCGGAGGATGCGCCGGAGGCCAGCGTCATGAGCACCGGCAACCGCCTGGAAATCTACAAGGACGTGGGTGATCCCGACGATGTGGCGGCCGCCTTCGCCATCTCCCGGATGGCTGGCAGCCATGGCATTTCCCACACCCGCATGGCCACCGAATCGGCGGTGACCACCGATGGCGCCCATCCCTTCTCCACCGGCGCGGACCAGTGCCTGGTCCACAACGGCTCGCTCTCCAACCACGCCTCGCTGCGCCGGGCGCTGCGCCAGGACGGCATCCGCATCCGCACCGAAAACGACAGCGAGGTGGCCGCCGGCTATCTCACTCGCAAGATGCGTGATGGGGAGAGCCTGGACGAGGCGCTGACCTCCAGCCTGAAGGATCTGGACGGTTTCTTCACCTTCGTGGTGGGCACGGAGAACGGCTTCTCGGTGCTGCGCGATCCCATTGCCTGCAAGCCGGCGGTGATGGCCGAGACCGACCGCTACGTCGCCTTCGCCTCCGAGTTCAAGAGCCTCACGGTCCTGCCGGACATCGCGAGCGCCAAGGTGTGGGAGCCCAAGCCCGCGACCGTCTATTTCTGGGAGCATTCCTGACATGCCCGTCGTCGATCTCGCGAAATCCTCCCTCCGGGAGCTGAACGCGGCCCTGCAACAGCTCGGCCCCACCACAAACGAAACCGATTGGACGGTGCTGAACCCCTCCGGCGAGCACGCCATCGCAGCGGGGGTGGATGCCCCCGTCACCGTCACCATTGCCGGCCCTGTGGGCTATTTCTGCGGCGGCATGAACAAGCAGGCCACCCTGGTGGTGGAAGGCAGCGCCGGCCAGGGCGTCGGCGAGAACATGATGAGCGGTCTCATCCATGTGAAGGGCGATGCCAGCCAGTCGGCGGGCGCCACCGGTCGCGGCGGCCTGCTCATCGTGGAGGGCAACGCCTCCGCCCGCTGCGGCATCTCCATGAAGGGCATCGACATCGTGGTGAAGGGCGGCATCGGCCACCTCTCCGCCTTCATGGGCCAGAGCGGGCGCCTCGTGGTGTTCGGCGAGGCCGGCGAAGCGCTGGGCGACAGCCTCTATGAGGCCCGCCTTTATGTGCGCGGGCCTGTGGCAGGGCTCGGAGCGGACTGCATCGAAAAGGAGATGCGCGACGAGCACCGGCAGGAATTGTTCGATCTCATCAAGGCCGCCGGCGAAGCCGGGAAGGTGGATGTGGGCGAGTTCCGCCGCTACGGCTCGGCCCGCAAGCTCTACAACTTCAACATCGACAATGTGGATGCCTACTGATGAGCGAGCGAGACTGGCTTCCGACCACGCCGCGCAAGTCCGCGACTTTCGACGACTATGCGCTCTCTGAGATCCGCCGCGCGGCGGCCACCGGCATCTATGACATTCGCGGCGGCGGCAGCAAACGCCGCCTGCCCAATTTCGACGATCTCCTGCTGCTCGGCGCATCCATGACGCGCTATCCGCTGGAGGGCTATCGGGAGAAATGCGGCACCGAGGTCACGCTCGGCACGCGCTTCGCCAAGAAGCCCCTGAAGCTTGCCATCCCGATCACCATAGCCGGCATGAGCTTCGGCTCGCTATCGGCGCAGGCGAAGGAAGCGCTGGGGCGCGGGGCGAGCCTGGCGGACACGTCCACCACGACGGGCGATGGCGGCATGACGCCGGAGGAGCGGGGCCAGTCCAGGCACCTGGTCTACCAGTACCTGCCGTCCCGCTATGGCATGAACCCCGACGACCTGCGGCGGGCGGACGCGATCGAGATCGTGATCGGCCAGGGCGCCAAGCCCGGCGGCGGCGGGATGCTGCTGGGCCAGAAGATCTCCGACCGGGTGGCGCAGATGCGCAACCTGCCCAAGGGCATCGACCAGCGCTCCGCCTGCCGCCATCCCGACTGGACCGGGGCCGACGATCTGGAGATCAAGATCCACGAGTTGCGGGAGATCACCAATTGGGAGAAGCCCATCTACCTGAAGGTGGGCGCCTCGCGGCCCTATTACGATACGGCACTGGCGGTGAAGTCCGGTGCTGACGTGGTGGTGCTGGACGGCATGCAGGGCGGCACCGCGGCCACCCAGGAAGTGTTCATCGAGCATGTGGGCATCCCCCTGCTCTCGGCCATCCGCCCCGCCGTTCAGGCGCTCCAGGACCTGGGGATGCATCGCAAGGTGCAGCTCATTGTCTCCGGCGGCATTCGCAATGGCGCGGACGTGGCAAAAGCCCTGGCGCTCGGGGCGGACGCGGTGGCCATCGGCACGGCGGCGTTGACGGCGCTGGGCGACAATGATCCCCAGTGGGAAGCCGAATACGAGCGGCTCGGCACCACCGCGGGGGCCTATGACGATTGGCACGAGGGCAAGGATCCCGCCGGCATCACCACCCAGACACCGGAACTGGCGGCGCGCCTCGATCCGGTGAAGGCGGGGCGCCGCCTTGCCAACTACCTGAAGGTGATGACGCTGGAGGCGCAGACGCTGGCGCGCGCCTGCGGCAAGAACCACCTGCACAATCTGGAGCCGGAGGACCTCGTCGCCCTCACCATCGAGGCCGCCGCCATGGCCCGCGTGCCGCTCGCCGGCACCGAGTGGATCCCCGGGCAGCGGTTCTGAACACCCCGGATCGCGCGGCACCCGCCGGGCCGCCGCGCGATCCGCCTTGAGGATCATTCATTGTAGATGATGATGGACAGGAACTTCGCCCGCTCATCCAGCAGCCGCTCGGGGCCATGAACCACATTGCCGGAGAAGGTGAAGGCGTCGCCCGGCTCCAGGATATAGGTCCGCTCGCCGAAGCGGTACTCCATCCGCCCCTGCAACATGTAGATGAATTCCGTTCCGGGATGGGAGAAGCGCGGCCAGGACAGGCTCTTCTTGTCCATCTCAATGAAGAAGGGTTCAAAGATCTTGCGCGGCCCCCGGTCATAGGAGAGCAGCCTGTAGGTGTGGCCGTGCTTGGTGCCCACCCGGACCACTTCCATCTGGTCCGCTCGCTTGATGAGCTGGGCCATGCCGTTCTGCTGGTCGGTCTCCTGAAACAGCTCGGCCATGCCGATGCCCAGCGCCTCGCACACCCGTTCCAGGGAATCGAGGCTGGCGGCGGCCGCGCCGTTCTCGATGCGGCTGAGCATGGCGCTGGAGATGCCGGCGCCCGCGCTCACTTCCGCCAGCGTCAGATTGGCGGATGCGCGGCGGTTGCGCAGCACGTTGCCGATGCGCTTTTCCAGCGGCACGCGGGCGGCGGACTGTTCGGAAGGGCCGAGGGCAGCCTCGGCGGATCTGGCGCGGCCGGGGGATTTCGCCTTCGTCGCGGACTTCGTCGCCTCACCGGCCGTTGGCAAGGCTGGGACCTTTTCCGTCGATCCGGCCTGCGCGGATGCGCGCGCCGGCGCCTTCGCCTTCATGGCCATCACCAAACTCCCAAGGCCGTTACGTCAAGGGGAAAGCATAGCCGTGTGACGGTCCATTTGTAAGACCTTCCGCTAAGGAAAGAACTTGCGAATGCTGAATTTGCCTGTTGTCAGGCTGCAAAAATTATGCATCAAATGCATGAAATATAATTGCATATAATGCAATCACAGACGGCTCCAACGTAGCCGAACCTTCCAACGGGGATTAGTCATGACACTTGTGTCCAATGCCGAGCGGAGCGGCCACGCCTCCGTCGAGGATGCGACTGGCCTGCATCGGGCCATCGACTGGAAAGGGGCGTTCTGGATCGCCAGCGGCGTTCCGGCCCTTGTGCTTATCTCCATTGGCGGCATGGGCGCCACGGCGGGCAAGCTCGCCTTCCTGGTCTGGGCGCTCTCCGTGCTGATGGGCTTTGTCCAGGCCTATAGCTATGCGGAGATTGCCGGCCTGTTCGCCAACAAGTCGGGCGGCGCGGCCGTCTACGGGGCGGCGGCGTGGCTGCGCTATTCCAAGCTCACGGCCCCCCTGTCGGTGTGGTGCAACTGGTATGCCTGGTCGCCGGTGCTCTCGCTGGGCTGCGCGGTGGCGGCCGGCTATATCCTGAACGCGGTCGCGCCCCTTCCCGTCTTCACGTCCGAATCGCCCGAGGTGATCGCCTGGCTGAAGATGGCGGCGCATGCGGCGGCCATTGACGGCAAGAGCGCAGAGGAGGCCGCCAAGGTGGCCATCGCCGCCCTCACCGAGGCCGGCACCCCGGCGCTGCGCGCGTTCAAGCTGGTCAGCTTCTCCTTCTTCGGCCTCGCCAATATCGAGATCGGCGCCACCTTCTTCATCGGCGCGGCACTCATGCTGGTGGCCTTCGCCATCCAGCATCGCGGCATTCTGGGCACCGCGCGGGTGCAGATGTGGATCGGCCTCCTGGTGGTGGTGCCCATGCTGATCGTGGGCGTGGTGCCCTTCCTCAACGGCTCGGTCCACGCCGCGAACTTTTCGCCTTTGCTGCCGCCCGCCGGCAGCTGGAGCAACGGCGGCTGGACGCAATTCTTCGGCGCCCTCTTCATCGCCGGCTGGTCCACCTACGCCTTCGAAACCGCGGTCTGCTACACGCGGGAGTTCAAGAACCCCGGCAGCGACACCAAGAAATCCATCATCTCCGCCGGCCTGCTGTGCGTGGTGCTCTACGCGTTGGTGGCCGCCACGTTCCAGGGCTATCTCGGGCTCGACGGCATGACCGCCCCCGACATCGTGGACGGCACCGGCGTTGCCGCCGCCATGGGCAACATGGTCGGCTCCGGCTCGCCCATCATCACCCACCTGCTGGAGATGATGATGATCCTGGCGCTGATCCTCGCCATCATGATGGCCATGGCCGGCTCCTCCCGCACCCTCTACCAGGGCGGCGTCGACGGCTGGCTGCCCAAGTTCCTCGCCCACACCAACGCGCATGGCGCCCCGACCCGCGCCATGTGGACCGACCTCGTCTTCAACCTGGGCCTGCTCACCTTCGCGGCGTCGGATGCGACCGCGTATTACCTCATCCTGTCCATATCCAACGTGGGCTACATGCTGTTCATCTTCCTGAACCTGCAGGCCACCTGGATTCATCGCATCGACAGCCCGGACATTCCTCGCCCTTACCGGGCGCCCAACTGGCTGGTGGCCTTCAATGCGCTGCTCGGCTTTTTCAACCTGCTGCTCATGGGGGCGGGCGCCAAGGTGTGGGGCAATCCCAACGCGCTCTGGTACGGGCTCGCCTTCGCCCTGGTGATCATTCCGGTCTTCCTCTACCGGCACTATGTGCAGGACAAGGGGCGCTTCCCCGACCACATGCTGGTAGATCTCGACCTGAAGGGACAGGACCTCGGCGCCCGGCGGGCGGGCCTCCTGCCCTATCTCACCTTGGCGGCCGGCGCGGCGGTGGTGCTGTTCGGGCACTTCTACTTCCAGCTTCCCGGCTGAAGGCCCAAAGGCCCACAGGCTCCCGCGCCTACCGCGCGGAAGCCTTCCGACCTCGTAGCACGCAAGAGACCCGTGGGAGCAGAGACCTGTGGGAGCCAAGGGCGCCAAGCCGCGCATCTCATCCCCGGTCGAATGTTGGATAAGACGGCATTCGTATGCAGGTTGGAACCGCTTACGAAGCTGACGGGCGGGTCCGAACACCGCCCAGGATTTGACGGCCATCTCCCACGCCCAGTCCCCGATCCTCGCTCACGTGCTCAGCGTCGCCAGCCAGGCCCTCTCCCACGAGACCTCATAGTCCGCCCCAGGACGCATACACTTGGGTTGTCCCACCAGTCGATGGTTCAGGCGCCGGACACGGATGTAGAATGTCCGCCGTCGCCCGCCCGTGGAATGCTTTCCACATCGATCGCGCCGGAAGCGCGCAGATCGGCTTCCCGGCGAGGTGGACCATGCTTCTTTATACTTACGTTGCACTTGGCGGTGCGGTCGGATCCATCCTGCGCTTCGGATTGAACCGCTGGTTCACCCTCCTGTTCGGCAGCGCCCTGCCGTCGGGGACCATTCTCATCAACATCGCTGGCTCATTCACCATCGGCGCGCTCGCGGCGACCTTCCAGGGCGCCGGGTCGTCCGCGCCGATCGAAGTCCGCCAGTTCCTGCTGGCCGGCCTATGCGGCGGATTCACCACGTTCTCGTCCTTCAGCCTCCAGACGCTCGACCTGCTCCAGGCCGGCGAGCCCGGGCGCGCGGCGCTCAACGTGGGCCTGTCAGTAACGCTCGGCCTGACCGCGGTGGCACTGGGCTTCATGCTTCCGGGCGCCGTCGCCACGGTCTCGCGAAGCGTCGGTGCGTGAAGATCCCGGTGGCGGGCTCCCATACCAGCATATCACCTCGCCATACCAAGTCCGCACCGCAACTTCCCCACGTCTTATGGCGAACTCAGCGCATCAGACGACAGTCTACAGCGATATTCGAAGGCACACTTCGAGGTGCGAAGCAACGCCGCGCGTTTTTCTCAGGCAAACCATAAAGGAGCAGTCATGACCACGTCCGACAACCTGCCCACTGGGTTCTATAGTGCCCTCGCCCAGGAAACCGCCACTGCCGAGCGCAATGTCTCGGCGAGCAATCCCGGGCCGAAGAACCGCGCCCTGATGGCGATCAACCCCAATTCGGATACGCCCCCGCCCACCGATCATGGCGTGGTCGAGCCCTTCTGGTACTCCTTCGATCTCACCCATCGCCGCATCCAGGACGGCGGCTGGACCCATCAGGTCACTTCCCGCGAGCTTCCGGTCTCCAAGGACATCGCAGGCGTCAACATGCGGCTGACCCGTGGCAGCTTCCGCGAGCTTCACTGGCACCTCGCGGACGAGTGGGCGATCATGCTCTCCGGCCGGGCGCGCGTGACGGTGTTCACGCCGGACGGCGCCATGTTCGTGGACGACGTGGGCGAAGGCGACCTCTGGCTCTTCCCTGCCGGCGCGCCGCATTCGATCCAGGCGCTGGGCGAGGACGGCTGCGAATTCCTGCTCGTCTTCAACCAGGGTGATTTCTCCGAAGAAAGCACCCTGCTTCTGTCCGACTGGCTCAAGCATACCCCGCCGGAGATACTGGAGAAGAACTTCGGCCTTGATGCTGACGCGATCGCCCGCCTGCCCAAGGGCGAGCCCCTCTATATCTTCTCCGCCGAGGAACCGACCAACACGCTCGCGCAGGACATTGCCGAAGTGGCGCGCCACGCGGAGACGCCGAAGGTGTCCTACACCTTCAAGGCGAGCACCATGACGCCCACGCGGGAGAGCGCTTCGGGCACCGTGAAGGTGATCGATTCCCGCAACTTCCCGGCCTCGCAGAAGATCGCATCCGCCATCGTCACCGTGAAGCCGGGCTGCATGCGCGAGCTGCACTGGCACCCCAACGGCAGCGAATGGCAATACTGGATCAAGGGGCGCGGCCGCATGACCGTATTCCCCGGCCAGGAGGCCGCCCGCACGATGGATTTCAGCTCCAACGACGTGGGCTTTGTCCAGAACATGGCCGGCCATTACATCGAGAATACGGGTGACGAGGATCTCGTGTTCCTGGAACTGTTCGTGGCCCCCGAGTTCCGCGACATCACGCTGAACCGATGGCTGCGCGCCCTGCCGGAGCAGGTGGTGATGGACCACACCCACCTCACGGCCGAGGACATCCGCAAGATTCCCACCGGCCACCACCCCCTCCTTCCGTGACCCGAAAGGATGACCGGCGGTCTTCGGACCGCCGGCCGCCCCGTGCCTTGGGACCGCCGTGCACAGACGGCCGGCAGTAACGGCTCGATCCCGCCAGATCTTCGGCCACCCGTCCGAATAAATCCGCGAGGACGCAATGACGTTTCCTGCTCATCCGCCATCCCCGTCAGTCAGGCCGTTTCCGGCGACTCCTGCGCTGCCGACGTCCGCAATGGCCGCTGCCGTGCCGCTCGATCTCGCCCATCCGGCGGCTTTCGGGGCGGCCCTCACGGCTATCGCCGGATTTCTCGACGTTGTCGCCTATGTGACATTCAGCCATCTCTACGTTTCCTTCATGAGCGGGAACAGCATTCACCTTGGAATGTCTCTCGCGACATTGCGCGTTTCTGATATCGCGGCCATCAGCGGGGTCGTCGCGGCATTCGTCTTTGGCGCGGCGGCCGGGACACTGCTTCAGGATCACGCAGGCCCGCGCCTCCTGCCGCTCGCACTGGGCATCGAAGCCGGCCTTCTCCTCATCGCCGCCGCAGCGTCCAGCGTCACGCATTCCACGCTCTGCCTTCTGCCGGTCGCGATGGCCATGGGCCTGCAGAACGTGCTGCACCAGATGTCGGGCAAGACTTCAGTCGGCAAGGGCTTCGTCAGCGGCGCGCTGGTGCGCCTCGGCCAATCCATCGCCCGGCTGCGTTCGCGAGAGCCGGATCCGTCCGGCACGGCGACCCTTTTTGTGGGCTGGATGGCCTTCGTCGCCGGCGCGGCCGGCGGGGCGCTCCTGATCGCGCCGCTCGGCCTCGTCGCTTGCCTCCTGCTCGCGGCGGGCGTTCTGGTGGCGCTGCTGATCGCCGATTTCCTCTGTTATTGAAGTCGCTTGCACGCTCCACCGCGCTGCCGGCGGAAGACGCTCCACGCCGCGCCACGGCGCCGCCGCGTCACATCTCGCCGTGAACCGCCTTGACGCAGATCACCTCCCATGCGAATAGTGATCGAACGATAAATAAAAATCGTCCGGGAGGATTACATGATCTCAAGGAGAGGATTCCTGGGAGCGACGGCGGCTGCCGTCTCCTATGGCGCGCTGCCCGCGATGGCCCAGCAACAGCCCATTCGCATCGGCATGCTCACGATCAAATCCGGCGCCCTGGCCGCCGGCGGCCGGCAGATGGAGGACGGCTTCCGCCTGTTCCTGCGGGAGCGTGGAGACCGCGTCGCCGGGCGGCCGGTGGAATTCATCGTGGCCGACACGGGCGGCCAGCCGGCGCTTGCCAAGACGCGGGCGCAGGAGCTGGTGCAGCGGTCGGGCGTGCAGGTGGTGGTGGGGCCGGTCGCGGCCTTCGAGGCTCTGGCGATCAACGATTACTTGCAGGAGGCGGAGATTCCGTTCCTGTGCTGCTCGGCTGCTGCGGAAGATCTCACCCAGCGCCGCCTGAACCCCTGGTTCGTGCGCACCTCCTCCACCTCCGCCCAGCCGTGCCATCCGCTTGGCGACTATGTGGCGCGGGAGCTGAAGTACAAGAAGATCGTCGCCATCGCCGATGATTTCGCCTTCGGCCAGGAGCAGACCTCAGGTTTCCAGAGGACGTTCGAGGCGGCCGGCGGCTCCCTCGTGAAGAAATTGTGGGCGCCGCTGAATGTGGCGGACTACGGCTCCTACATCTCGCAGATCGGCGAGCCCGATGCCGTTTTCGCCGCCTTCGCCGGGGCGAACGGCCTGCGCTTCCTGCGGCAGTATTCGGAATATGGCCTGAAGGGAAAAATCCCGCTCATCGGCTCCATGACCACGGTGGATGAGGGTGTGCTGCACAGCATGGGTGATGAGGCCATCGGCATCATCTCCGCCGGCTGGTATTCCGCCGCTCTGCCCGGCGAGGCCAACGCGCGCTTCGTCGACGCGCTGCGCAAGCAGACGGGCGTCGATCCCGGCTTCTATTCAGAAGGCGCCTATTCGGCCGGCCTCGCGCTGGAGGCCGCGCTGAAGGCGGTGGACGGCAAGATCGAGGACAAGCAGGCATTCATGAATGCCCTGCGCAAGGTGGACATCAAGGACGACCCGCGCGGGCCGTGGCGGCTCGACAGCTACGGCAACCCCATCGAGAACATCTACATCCGCAAGACGGAACGTCGCGACGGACGGCTGATGAATACGGTGATCAAGACCTACGAGAACGTCTCGCAGTTCTGGACCTACAAGCCGGAAGCCTTCCTCGCCGCGCCGGTCTACTCGCGCAGCGAGCCCACCCGGCTCTGAGCGCGCGCCGCCCCGCGCCCCCCTGCCCACACCCTTGCGAGCACGGTTCCATGATCGTCGACGCCCATAACCACGTCATGCCGGAGGCCATCATCCGGCACCTCGAAAGCCGCGAGGATCTGTTCGGCGTCCGGGTCGACCGGACGGAGGGCGCAACGCGCCTCGCCCACCGCGAAGGCTTCGCCTATCCCCTGTTCGAGGAGTTTCTCACCCCCGCCGCGAAGATCGAGGCGCTGGACCGTCGCGGCCTTGATGCCGCAATCATCTCGCCCTCGCCCACCCTGTTCTTCTACCGCGTTCCGCCGCAGGCAGAGGCGGAGTTTGTGCGGCGCCTCAACGACGAGATCGCGACCTTCGCCGCCGCCGCCCCGCAGCGACTGCGGCCCATGGGCACCGTGCCCATGCAGTCGCCAGACGCCGCAGTCGCCGAGATCGAGCGCATCGTGTCCGATCTCGGAATGCGCGCGGTGATGATCGGCTGCCACATCGACGGCGCCGCGCTCTCCGAGCTGAAGTTCAGGCCCGTGCTGCGGCGCGCGGCGGAGCTCGGCGTGCTCATCCTTACCCATCCCTATTACTTCGGAGCCAAGGCGGGTTTCGAGAAATACTACCTCACGAACCTTGCCGGAAATCCGCTCGACACCGCCATCATGGCGGCGGACCTGATTTTCGGCGGAGTGATGGAGGAGCTTCCCGACCTGAAGGTCGCGCTCTCCCACGGCGGCGGCTTCCTGCCCTACCAGATCGGCCGCCTCGTCCACGGCTGGAAGGTGCGGCGCGAGGCGCAGACCATCGCGACCTCGCCCAAGGAGCTGTTCCGGCGCTTTTATTTCGACACCATCACCCATGATGCCGGGGCGCTCGCCTATCTCATCGATCTCGTCGGGCCGGAGCATGTGCTGCTCGGCACCGATATTCCCTTCGACATGGCGGACGAGACCGCGCTGGACACGCTTGATGCCGTGCCCGGCCTCTCCGCCGATGCGCGCGCCCGCATCACCGGCCTCAACGCCTGGGCACTGACCGGCGGCTGACCGCCGCATCCCGACCCAACGGAGACACTCATGGCACTCACCCTGGAACCGGCTTCGGCCGGAACGCCCCGTCACGACCTCGTCAAGGGCCTGTTCATCGACGGCCGCAGCGTCGATCCCGGCCCGCGGGCCCTCATGAACATCACCGCCCCGCGCGACGGCACCACCATCGCGCAGGTCATCGAGGCGAGCGCGGAGGATGTGGACCGCGCCGTCGCCAGCGCCGATGCCGCGTTCCGCTCGAAGGAGTGGCGCGGCATGTCGGTGCGCACCCGCGCGCGCCTCGTCAACAAGCTCGCCGATGTGATGGAGGCCCATCTCGACGAATTGTTCGAGCTGGAGACGCTGAACAACGGCCGGCCGGTGCGGGAGACCCGCGCACAGCTCGCCCGCGTGCCGGACCTGTTCCGCTACAATGCCGGCCTCGCCATGGCGCGGCGCGACGACGTGATCCCGGTGGAGGGCGATTATCTCACCTATGCCCGCCGCCTGCCGGTGGGGGTGGTGGCCAATGTCACGCCCTTCAACCATCCTCTGCTGATTGCCTGCCGGAATCTTGCGCCCACCTTCGCCTCGGGCTGCACCACGGTGGTGAAGCCCTCCGAATACACGCCGCTCACCACGCTGCGCCTCGCCGAGATCTTCTCGGAAGCTGGCCTGCCGCCGGGCGTGTTCAACGTGCTGACCGGCCCCGGCGCCGTCACCGGGCGGGCGCTGTCGGAGCATCCCGGCATCCGCAAGCTGGTGCTCACGGGCGGCACGGAAGCCGGACGCCGGGCGGGTGCGGCCGCCGCCGGCAATTTCGCGCGCCAGACGCTGGAGCTGGGCGGCAAGACGCCGGTGGTGGTGTTTGACGATTTCGACCTCGACCAGGCGGTGAACTATGCCGCCTTCGGCGCCTTCGTCGGCGCCGGCCAGACCTGCGTCTGCGCCGCCCGGCACATCGTGCAGCGCTCCATCTACGACGCGTTCGTCGAGAAGCTCGCCGCCAAGGCGAAGGCTATCGCCGTCGGCGACCCCTTCGATGCCACGACCCAGATGGGGCCGGTGATCTCCGAGCGGCAGCGGGCGCGGGTGCTGGACTTTGCCCGCATCGGTCTCGAGGAAGGCGCGCGGCTGGTGGCGGGCGGGCGCGTGCCGCCGGCGCTCGAAGGCAGCCACGGCTTCTATGTGGAGCCCACCGTTTTCGCCGACGTGGACCCGCGCATGCGCATCTTCCAGGAAGAGGTGTTCGGCCCGTTCACGGTGGTGACACCGTTCGACACCGAGGACGATGCCGTGCGCATCGCCAACGACAGCCCCTACGGCCTCGCCGCCGCCGTCCGCACCCGCGACATCGCCCGCGCCCATCGCGTGGCCGACCGCATCGAGGCCGGCATCGTCTGGATCAACGACCACCACCGCGTGGACGCCGCCTCGCCCTGGGGCGGCTTCAAGCTCTCGGGCATCGGCCGCGAGTTCGGGAAGGAGGCGTTCGACGCCTATTTCGACGTGAAGGCGGTGATGGTCAACGTGGGCGACCAGCCATTCGACTGGTTCGACATGAGCGCCCCCACCCAACGGCTGAACTGAAACCGCCCGCCCCCGCGGCGGCCCCTGGAGATGGCCTCCATGTTCTGGATCAACGGTTTCCTGAACAGCTTCGCGTTCGGCGCGATCCTGTTCCTGCTGGCGGTCGGGTTTTCCCTGATCTTCGGCCTCATGCGGGTCGCGAACCTCGCCCACGGCGCCCTGTTCATGCTGGGAGGCTATATCGCCACCTCCGCGGTGGGGCTGGGCTTCGCGGGGGCGGTGCTGGTGGCCGGGGCGGCATGCGCCGTGTTCGGCGGCATCCTCGAGCGCACGCTCATCCGCCGGCTGGCAGGGCGCGAGCTGGCGCAGGTGCTGGGCACGCTCGGCCTCGCCTTCATCATCGCCGACCAGTGTCTCCTCGTGTGGTCGGGCGACCCCATCGCCCAGCCAGCGCCGGAGGCGCTGCGCGGCGCGGTCGGGTTCGGCGGCATCGTCTTCCCCGCCTACCGGCTGGCTCTGGTGGCGTTGGCGCTGGTGGCATTCGTCGGCATCTGGGCACTGGTGGAGCGCACCACGCTGGGCGCCCGCATCCGCGCGGCGGTGGATGACCGGGAGATGGCGCGGGCCATGGGCATTCCCGTCTCGCGCCTGTTCACCACCGTCTTCTGCCTCGGCGCCGGGCTCGCCGGCATCGGCGGGGCGTTCGCGGCGCCCATCATGTCGGTCTATCCGGGCCTTGATTCCGAAATGCTGCCGCTGGCGCTCCTCGTGGTCATCCTTGGCGGCAGCGGCTCGCTCACCGGTGCGCTGGCGGGCAGCCTCGTCATCGGCCTCGTCTACACTTTCGGGCAGATGCTTCTGCCCGATCTCGCCTACGTCATTCTGTTCCTGCCCATGGTGGTGGTGCTCGCCGTGCGGCCCCAGGGCTTCTTCGGGAGGCAAGCGGCATGAAAAGCCCCGGCATGAAGACCCTCGGCATCCTCCTCCTCTGCGCGGCGGCGGTTCCCCTTGTGCTGCCCGGTCCCTTCTATCTCTCCATCGCCACGCAGGTTCTCGTCTACGGCCTGTTCGCGGTGAGCGTAAACCTCATCGCCGGCTATTGCGGCATGGTCTCGCTGGGCCACGCGGCCTTCCTCGGCATCGCCGGCTATGCCTTCGCGCTGCTGACGACCAGCACCGGCTGGCCGCTCTGGGCGGCGATCCCGGCGGCGGTGGCGCTGTCGGTGGCGGCGGGCGCGCTGTTCGGGCTCGTGGCGCTGCGCACCTCGGGCCTGAGCTTTCTCATGATCACGCTCGCGCTGGGCCAGATCGTGTGGGGCATCGCCTTCCGCTATGTGGATCTCACCAATGGCGAGAACGGCATCTCCATGCCCCGCTTCCAGGGGCTGCTGGCCAGCGGCACGGGGCTTTACTACCTGTGCCTCGCGGTGACGGCGGGCTGCCTCGCGCTCGTCACCATCCTCGCCGGCTCGCCGCTCGGCGCCTCCATGCAGGGCGTGCGCGACCAACCCCGGCGGATGAGCACGCTGGGCTACGATGTGTGGCGCATCCGCTATGCGGCCTATGTGCTCTCCGCCGGCATCGCGGGCGTCGCCGGCGTGCTCTACATGCTGCTGTTCCGCTTCATCAGCCCGCACACGCTCTCGCTGACGGTCTCGTCGGAAGCGGTGCTGATGGTGATCGCCGGCGGGCTCGGCACCACCTTCGGCCCCATCGTGGGCGCGGCGCTGGTGGTGCTGCTGAAGAATGTCGCCAGCGCCTATACGGATCGCTGGCCGACGCTGCTCGGCCTCATCTTCCTCTTCATCATCGTGGTGGTGCCCGAAGGCCTCCTGCCCGGCGTGCGGCGGCTGATGCGGACCTTCGGCAGCCGCCTGGCCACGCGGCGTGGTCCGACGCCCATTCCCGCCACGCCCATCAAGGAGGCCCGCCCGTGACAGCACTCCGGATCGACGATCTGCACAAGAGCTTCGGCGGCCTCCATGTCATCCAGGGCGTGAACTTCACCGTCGAGCCGGGCGAGCGGCGCCTTCTGCTCGGCCCGAACGGCGCGGGGAAGACCACGCTGTTCAACCTGATCGCCGGCGATCTCAGGCCCACGGCCGGACAGATCCGCCTCGCCGACCAGGATGTGTCGGACCTGCCCACCTTCCGGCGCGCGGCGCGCGGCATCGGCCGCACGTTCCAGATCCTCACCCTGTTCGCCCGCGAGAGCGTGATCGGCAACGTCATCATGGCCCTGCTGGGTGGACGCCCGCAGCGCTGGAAGCCCTATGGCGCGGTGGCGAAGGACCCCGTCTTAAGGCGCGAGGCGCTGGAGGTGCTGGCGCGGGTGCGGCTCGACACGCTGGCCGACCGGCCGGTGTCGGAAACCTCCTATGGCGAGAAGCGCCGGCTGGAGATCGCCATGGCACTGGCGCAGGCCCCGCGCATCCTCCTGCTGGACGAGCCGCTCGCCGGCCTGTCGAAGGAGGAGCGCGGGACGGTGAGCGCCCTTCTCGCCGAGCTGCCGCGCGACCTCACCATCCTGATGATCGAGCACGACATGGATGTCGCGCTCGCCTTCGCCGAGAAGATCGCCCTCCTGCACTATGGCCGCCTGATCGTGGACGGCACGCGCGAGGAGGTGATCGCCGATCCGAGGACCAGGGAGGCCTATCTTGCCCAGTGACGCCGCGCTCTCGCTCTCGGCCCTCAACGCCTATTACGGCGATAGCCACATCCTGCACGACGTCTCGCTGGAGGTGGCGCCGGGGCGCATCCTTGCCCTGCTTGGACGCAACGGCGCGGGCAAGACCACCTGCATGAACGCCCTCGCCGGCCTGCTCACCTCCCGCACCGGGCGGATCGCGCTCAACGGGCGGGACATCTCCGGCTTCTCCCCGGAGGCCATCTGTCGGGCGGGCCTCGCGCTGGTGCCGCAGGGGCGGCGCATCTTCCGCAGCCTGAGCGTGGAGGAGAACCTCGCCGTCGCCCGCTGCCCCCGGCCGCCGGACGGGCGGGTGGCGTGGACGGACGAGGACATCTACGGCCTCTTCCCCCGCCTGAAGGAGCGGCGCCGGCATCCGGCCGGGCTCATGTCCGGCGGCGAGCAGCAGATGCTGGCCATCGGCCGCGCGCTGGTGACCGCGCCGCGCGTGCTGCTGATGGACGAGCCGACAGAGGGCCTCGCGCCGCAGATCGTCGCCGAGGTGGGCGGCATCGTCGGCCGGCTGCGCGCCGCCGGGCTGTCGGTGATCCTGGTGGAGCAGCACATGGCCTTCGCGCTGAAGCTCGCCGACGAGGTGGTGGTCATCAGCACCGGGCGGGTGGTGGACAAGGCCCCGGCTTCGGCCTTCCAGGCCGATCCGGCCCGGCTGGAGGAGCATCTGGGGGTTCACTGAGGGGCGCGAAGAATCGGCCCCTGACCTTCCGGCATCTCGTCGCAGGGTGATGAATCGCACGCGAGCCGTGCTAGGATTGATCGTCCGATAAAGACCGGGTGCCCCCATTGCCGTCCTCAAAAGCCCCCTCCCCCCAGCGTCGTCGCCTTTCCCCTGCGGACCGGGAGCGGGATATCGTGGCGGGGGCCGTGGCCTTCTTCGCCGAATTCGGTTTCGACGGGGCGACACGGGATCTGGCGCAGCGGCTCGGCATCACCCAGCCGCTGCTCTACCGCTATTTTCCCGGCAAGGATGCACTACTCGATCGGGTCTACCAGGAGGTTTACCAGAGCCGCTGGCAGAGCGAATGGGAAACCGCCATCGCCGACCGCTCCATCCCCATCGAGGAGCGCCTGAAGCGCTTCTACCGGGCGTATGCCGCCGTCATCCAGACCTATGAATGGGTGCGGTTGTTCATGTTCGCCGGGCTCAAGGGCCTCGACTTCAACAGCCGCTATCTCGCCTTCCTGCGCGCCCGGTTGTTCGAGCGCATGGTCATCGAGATCCGCGCCTCCAGCGGCCTCGACGAGACCGCCCCCGTGAGCGAGGAAGAGATCGAGCTCATCTGGTCGCTGCACGCGGGAATCTTCTACATCGGCGTGCGCAAGTTCATCTACGGCATGCCCATTCCCGCCGACCCCGAAGCCGACATCGACGTGAAGGTCAACGCCTTCCTGAACGGCGCCCCAGCGGCCTTCGCCTCGGTCATCGGCCCGGCCAAGCCTGCGCGCAAGAAAGCGGCGGTGCGGAAATAATCAATTGATAAATTAATTTGACGGCGGTCAAATTCCGCGTCACTATCTATCATCCGATAAATAATCGGACGGCGTCGCCCAGCCCGGCACAGACCGGCCAACGGCGATCCGACGCGACCACACGCAGGCTCGCGCGGGCCGGCCCTCGCACAGGCGAGCGGCCTGCCGCCTTTCAGGAGCCGAGGGAGGACACCATGCCAACGAACACCCCCGCCGCAGGTCCGGCGGAGCGCCCCACCATGCGCGCCGCGAAGCCCAAGCGCGCCGTCATCATCGGCGGCTCCATCTGCGGCCTCTTCGCCGCGCTCCTGCTGCGCAAGGCCGGCTGGGATGTGGCCGTCTTCGAGCGCATCGGCAGCGAGCTCGCCGGACGCGGCGCCGGCATCGTCACCCATCCCGAGCTGTTCGACGTGATCGGCAAGACCGGCCTCGACGTCACGGAGGCGCGGGTGGGTGTGGGTGTCAGCGGGCGGCGCGTGTTCGGGCCGGACGGACGCATCACCGGCCAGCTCGACCTGCCGCAGGTACTCACCTCCTGGGGCCACCTCTACCGCCTGCTGCGCTCCGCTCTGCCGGACGACAGCTATCACCACGGCCGTAACCTCGTCAGCGTCGAGGACGGGGCCGAGCGCGTGCGCGCGCACTTCGCCGACGGTACCGTGGAGGAGGCGGACCTGCTGGTGGGCACGGACGGCCTGTTCTCCACCGTGCGCGCCGCTTTCCTGCCGGAGGCCAAGCCCACTTATGCGGGCTATGTGGCCTGGCGCGGACTGGTGGATGAGAGCACGCTCTCGCCGGAAACCCGCGCCGCGCTGTGCGGCCACTTCTCCTTCAGCCTGCCCCCCGGCGAGCAGATGCTCGGCTATCCGGTGGCGGGCGCGGATGAGCAGCTGGACGAAGGCCACCGCCGCTACAATTTCGTCTGGTACCGGCCCGCCGCCAGCGACGGCCAGCTGGCCGAGTTGCTGACCGACGTGGATGGCACCCGGCATCCCCTCTCCATTCCCCCGCACCTCATCCGGCCCGAGGTGGTCGCGGGAATGCGCGCCGATGCTCACCGGCTGCTCGCGCCGCAGTTCGCCGAGGTGGTGGAGCGCACGCAGCAGCCTTTCCTGCAGGCGATCCAGGATCTGGAAAGCCCGCGCCTGCGACTGTCGCCCCATGTGGTGATCCTGGGCGATGCCGCTTTCGTCGCACGCCCCCACGTGGGCATGGGCGTGACCAAGGCGGCCGCGGATGCCGCCGCTCTCGCCGCTGCCCTCGCCGACAGTACGGACGTGGAAGCGGCGCTGGCCGCCTTCGAGGCCAAGCGCCTCGCCTTCGGCCGCGCCGTGGTGCAGCGGGCACGGCATCTCGGGGCCTATATGCAAGCGCAGATTCTCGACGAGGAGCAGCGCGCCCGCGCCGAGCGGCACCGGCACCCCGACGCCGTGATGAGCGAAACCGCCGTCGCCACGGGGCTTGCCGCATGAAGCCCGACGGCGCCTTCCCCCCTCGCCCGCACGCGCGGCCCCGCGATGCGGCCGCCCGCATCGAGGCCATCCGGCAGAACTCCAACTTCCGCCGCCTCGCCTCTATCCGCGCCCGGCTTGGCCTCTCCATGGCCGCGCTGATGGCAACGCTTTATTTCGCCTACATCCTCACCGTGGCGCTGAAGCCCAGCGCTCTCGGCACGCCGGTGCTGCCGGATGCGGTCTCCACCTGGGGCATCGTCGCAGGCGTCGGCCTGCTCGGCCTCGGCTTCGTGCTGACCGCGATCTACGTCGCCGTCGCCAACCGCACCTTCGACCGCCTCACCCGGAATCTCAGGGAGGAGGTGCAATGAGACTGTCTACGCTCAACCGTGCGGCCCTCGCCGCCATCTTGACTGGCTGCGCCGCCAGCCCGGCCTGGGCCGCCGGCGCCATCGAAGGCGGTACCCGCCAGCCCATCAATTCCGTGGCGATCAGCCTCTTCCTGCTGTTCGTGGCGGTCAGCTTGGGCGTCACCTGGTGGGCGGCCCGCAAGGGCACCGGCGGCGCGCAGGATTATTACGCCGCCGGCGGCGGCCTCAGCGGCTTCAAGAACGGCCTCGCCATCGCCGGCGACTACACCTCCGCCGCGACCTTCCTCGGGGTGACGGCGCTGGTCTACACCTCCGGCTATGACGGGATGATCTACGCCATCGGGTTCCTCGTGGGCTTCCCGATGATCCTGTTCCTCATCGCCGAGCCGCTGCGCAATCTCGGGCGCTACACCTTCGCGGACGTGGCGGCCTATCGGCTCTCGGAAGTGCCGGTGCGGGTGGTGGCGGCCACCAACACGCTGGTGATTGTGCTGCTCTACCTCATCGCCCAGATGGTGGGGGCGGGCAAGCTCATCGAGCTGCTGTTCGGCCTGCCCTATTGGGTGGCGGTGGGCCTCGTGGGCCTGCTGATGATGGCCTATGTCACCTTCGGCGGCATGCTCGCCACCACCTGGGTGCAGATCATCAAGGCCGTGCTGCTGCTTACCGGCTCGGTGGTGATGTCCCTGCTCATCCTCGGCCATTTCGGCTTCAGCCTGGAGGCACTGTTCGCCCGCGCCGCGGCGCTGCACCCCAAGGGCGCGGCCATCATGGCGCCGGGCGGGTTGGTGAAGGATCCCATCTCGGCCATTTCGCTGGGCGTGGCCCTCGTGTTCGGCACCGCCGGGCTACCGCACATCCTGATGCGCTTCTTCACCGTGGCGGATGCCCGGCAGGCGCGCACCTCCGTGCTGGTGGCGACCGGCTTCATCAGCGTCTTCTACACGCTGCTGTTCGTGCTCGGCTTTGGCGCCATCGCCTTCGTGATGTCGGATCCGAGCTTCAAGGACGCGACCGGCGCTGTGGTGGGCGGCACCAACATGGTGGCCCTGCACCTCGCCAACGCGCTCGGTGGCTCGGTGCTGCTCGGCTTCATCTCGGCCGTGGCCTTCGCCACCATCCTTGCGGTGGTGTCAGGCCTCACCATCGCCGGGGCGTCGGCGGCCAGCCACGATCTTTATGCCCGCGTCATCCGGCGCGGCAAGGCCTCGGAACAGGAGGAGGTGCGGGTCTCCAAGGCGGCTGCGGTGGTCATCAGCCTGCTCGCCATGGCCCTCGGGCTCCTGTTCGAGAACCAGAACATCGCCTTCATGGTGGGCCTCGTCTTCGCCATCGCGGCGAGCGCGAACTTCCCCGTCATCGTGCTGTCGGTGTCCTGGCCCGGCCTCACCACGCGCGGCGCCGTCACCGGCTCGGTGACCGGCCTCGTGGTCGCCCTCGTGCTTGTGGCGCTGAGCCCCAGCGTGTGGACGACCACGCTGAAGCTCGGCCCCGCACCCTTCCCCTATGACAATCCCGCGCTGTTTTCCGTGCCGCTCGCCTTCCTGGTCTCGATCGTCGTCTCGCTGGCGGATCGCAGCACGGCGGCCCAGCGCGTGCGCGCGGCCTTCACCGCCCAGCACGTGCGGGCGCAGACCGGCTTCGCGGTGGACTGAAACGCCAGACAGACAGGGAGACACCTAATGAACATCAACACCAACGCCACCTACGCTAATATCGAGGCGCCTATTGCATGGCCCGAGGCCCTGCGGGCGGATCTGCATGCCAGCCGCGGCAACGGCCGCGTCGGCAGCCGCCTCGTCTCGCAGAGCGACCGCGTGCGGGTGTGGCATCTCGCGCTGAAGCCCGGCGAGCGCATCGGCTTCCACACCCATGTGCTCGACTATTTCTGGACGGCCGTGACCGGCGGGCGCGCCAGATCCCATTATGCGGACGGGCGGGTGGCCGAAGTGACGTATGAGGCCGGCGACACCAAGCACCACCATTTCGGCCCGGGCGAGTTCATGATGCATGACCTCACCAATATCGGGGACACCGAACTGGTGTTCACCACCGTCGAGTTCCTGGACAGCGACAACCCGCCGCTCAAGGTCGACTGAATCGCGGGCTGGTCGCTGACCGCAGCGGGAAAGACCCGGACAAATAGAAAAGGGGCCGCCGAAGCGGCCCCCTTTTTTTTTCGCATGGCGGACGGCGCGCGTCAGTTGTCGTCGGCGTCGTGGGCGGGGCCGGACTGGGCGTTGCCGATCTCGAAGGGGCGCTCGGAGACGTAGTAGGGGCCGGGGGTGCCGAAGGCGCTGGGACGCTCGAGGCGACGCTCCTCGCGGGCCACGGCCGCCGGGGAGGTCGGGAACAGGCTCCCCTGCGCGGAGACCGCATACTGCTCCACGTTCTCCTTCTGGATGGTCGGGTCGGCGAAGGCCGAACCCACGGACGAGACGAGCACCACGGCGACGCCAGCGGAGAGGACAGTAGACTTGATGGACATGGCAAGCACTCCGTTGTTGATGAAATGAATTTAGAAGATGCTGCCTAGCACGAATATTATCCCGTGATTTAATTCTTCCCATATGCTTCGATAGATCCGTATACATGGGTATGGCCTCCGATTTTCGGAAAGAGAACCACACCGGACTGCGCCCGTCGCCGGAGCGCCAACGGCCAGAGGCCAGCGCGTTGCCGCACCGGCCTCTGGCCATTCGGATCGAAAGGAGACGAGCGCGCGTCGCGCCTGCGCGCAGTGCTAGGCCTGATGTGCCGAGCCGAGGGCACGCGCAGGCGCCGCGCCGCTAAGTGGCGCGCGGGCCATCTGTTCCGACCTCCAGCGATGCGGGGTCGTGGCGGCGAAACGCCGGAAGACGGTGGTGAAGTGGGCCTGGGTCTGGAAGCCGACGCTGAAGGCGACCTGCGCCAGCGGCTCATCGCTTTCCATCATGAGCTTCTGGGCGCGCTCCACGCGCAGCCGCAGCAGGTATTCGTGCGGCTTGGCGCCCGTCGAGATGCGGAACTGCGCGGCGAAATGCATCCGGCTGAGCCCCGCAACGCGGGCCATCTCGGCGAGCGTTAGGGCCTCCCAATAGTGCTCCTCCATGAAGGACAGCACCCGCTTGAGGCGCCACGCCACCAGTCCGGACCGGGCGCGCGCCGGCTTCGGCGCCTGCGCTGGCGTGGGGTGCTCATCGGGAGCGGTGTGCGGGGCGAGCAGCCCGAGGCGCCGGACCTCGGCATTGAGGTCCGCATGGGCCTGCGCCGGAAGTACGGCGGCGGCGGATGGCGCGGCATGGAACGACATGCTGGAGACCCCGAATGCTGAAGGGCGGTTCGGCGCAGTTCCTCCGTGCAGCCCGGACCGGCACCGGCGCACGAGCTGCTGCGCCGAGCCATTCCGGCGGAAAGACTTGCGCTTCGCCGATTGGAGACCCAGCATCCGCGACCGGCGTCTTTTGCTCCATTCTACTTGGGGTTCGGCGCTCATATGATCGGGTGCGCGCGGGCATACCTTGGTATAGGCGGCTAGACTTTGCGTTTAGCGGGCTTGAGCGGACCGCCCGTTTTTGCTGCACTACTGCCTCGCGAGCCGGCAAACGCGCCGTTCAAACTGGCAAGATCGAGGTATATGTCGGTGATACCGAAGCACGACGCCGGGCAGCCGGCAGCCGCACAACAGACGTCCGACCGCTGCGCTCCGGCACATCGCCAGGCGCAAACCACACTCTCGAGGGCATGATGTCGGGTCTGGCCGGTCCCTTGTCCAGCAACAGTGCGGATGCCCCCGCCCGGGGGTGGACCGGCTGGGTCCTTGTCGCACTGCTGTGTCTTTCGATCTTCCTGGTGGATACGCTCTCGCCGCTCGATATGGCCATTGCCGTGCTCTACGTGGTCGTTGTGCTCTTGAGCGCGGGCCTGTTCGGGCGCACGGGGCTGCTGGTCGTCGCCGGGGCCTGCGTCATGCTGACGATGCTGAGCTTCGTCATCATGCACGCCACCGACTACAACATCTCCTCCACCATGCGGTGCTTCGTCAGCGTCGCCGCCATCACAGTCACCACCGTTCTCTCGCTGCGCAACCAGCAGGCCACGGGCGCGCTGAGGGAACAGGCCGCGCTGCTGGATCTCTCCCACGATGCCATCTTCGTGCGGAACCTCGCCGACACGATCGTCTACTGGAACCACGGTGCCGAGCAGCTTTACGGCTGGACCCGGGCCGAGGCCCTGGGGCAGCAGGCCGGCGCGCTGCTGAAGACCATCTTTCCGTCCTCCCGCGCGGACATCATGGGCATCCTGCTCAAGACCGGGCAATGGGAGGGCGAGATCGTCCAGACCACCCGCGACGGGTGCAAGCTGGTCTGCACGAGCCGCTGGTCGCTCCAGCGCGATGCGCGCGCGCGGCCCATGGGCACGATGGAGACCAACCACGACATCACCGAGCGGCAGAAGGCCGAGCAGGAGCTGAATCAGGTCCGCAGCGACCTTGCCCATGTCACCCGCGTCAGCACCATGGGCGAACTCACCGCCTCCATCGCCCACGAGGTCAACCAGCCGCTCGCGGCGGTGGTAACCAATGGCGAGGCCTGCCTGCGCTGGCTGCGCCGTCCGGTGGCCGACCTCGGCGAGGCGGAAGCCTCCGTCACCCGCATGATCGCCAATGCCCGCCGCGCGAGCGAGGTGGTGGAGCGGCTGCGCGCCTTCGCCCGGCGCGGAGAACCGCTGCGCGATGCGCTAGACAGCGCCGAGCTGGTGGAGGATTGCGTGCTGCTGCTGGAGCGGGAGCTGTCGAACCACCGCGTCAGGCTCGAACTCGCCCTCACTACCGATTTGCCGCGCATCGAAGGCGACCGCATCCAACTGCAGCAGGTGCTCATCAATCTGGTCCTCAACGCCATCCAGGCCATGGACGAGGTGCCCGAGGGCCAGCGTGTCCTCACTATCCGCAACGCGATCGAAACACCGCCGTGGTCGATGGACGGCGCTGCGGAGCTGACCATTTTCGTGCGCGATACCGGACCGGGGATCTCGCCGGACGTGTTCGCCTCCCTGTTCTCGCCCTTCGTTTCCACGAAGCAGGACGGGATGGGCCTCGGCCTCTCCGTCTCCCGCTCGATCGCGCAGGCCCATGGCGGCCGGATCGACGCCGCGCCTCACCCCGAGGGGGGAATGTGCTTCACCCTCACCATGCCCCTTGCGAGCACGCCCCCCTCTTCCAACACCAGGGACACCCGCCCGTGACCAGTCGACCGCTGACCCGCCCGGCGCCGCCCCCGAGCGCCCCCGTCGTGATCGTCGTGGACGATGACGCCAGCCTGCGCGACGCGCTGTCCAGCCTGTTCCGCTCCATCGGCCTCGAGGTGGCGCTCTTCGCCTCCGCCGCCGAGCTTCTGGCCGCCAAGCTGCCGGATGCCCCGCGCTGCCTGGTGCTGGATATCCGCCTGCCGGGCGTGAGCGGGCTCGACTTCCAGGCGCAGCTGGCACGCTCCGACATGGAGCTGCCTATCATCTTCATGACCGGGCATGGCGACATTCCCATGAGCGTGCGCGCCATGAAGGCGGGCGCGGTGGACTTCCTCACCAAGCCGTTCCGCGATCAGGACATGCTCGATGCGGTCTCCGCCGCCATCGAGATCGACCGGGGCCGCCGCGCCGAGCGCGCCTCCTCCTCGAAGCTGCGCGCGCTTTACGACACGCTGACCGAGCGCGAGCGGCAAATCATGGCGCTGGTAACCTCCGGCCTCATGAACAAGCAGGTCGCCGCCGAGGTGGGACTGAGTGAAATTACCGTGAAAATTCATCGCGGTAATGTCATGCGCAAGATGGAGGCCCACTCCCTCGCGGATCTGGTCCGGATGGCGGAGGCCCTGGGGCTCAGTGCGAAAAGCTAGAGTTGCAAACGTCTGTATGATTACGGGTTGGGCAGGCGGCAGGCTATATAGGGTCAGACCGGCGCGTCATCGCGTGCCGAATGATTGCACGTCGAGGTGCCCCGAGTGTCACGCGCGCCAACCATAACGATTATCGATGACGACGAATCCGTTCGCGTCGCTACGGAAAGTCTCGTCCGCTCCCTTGGGTTCGGCGCGCGATCCTTCGCGTCCGCCGAGGACTTCCTCGGCTCCACGGAGCGCAGCAGGACCGCGTGCGTCATCACCGACGTCCAGATGCCGGGCATGAGCGGCGTCGAGCTTCAGAGCCGGCTGCGCGCCGAAGGCGACCCGGTGCCGCTGATCTTCATCACCGCCTTTCCCGAGGATCGCATCCGCCGGCAGGTGGACGCGGCCGGCGCCTTCGGCTTCCTGGCCAAGCCGTTCGACGGGAACGAAATGATCGATTGCATCGATCGCGCGCTGCAGGCCTCCCCGCGCCGCTGAAGCGCCGACGCGCTCGCGGCCTTTCGCGCCCTGCCCCCTCTGCCCCTGGATTTGCGCTGCGGCGACCCTCACGGGTTCGCGCGCACGCGCCTGCGCGCCTTCGAGCCTGCGCACCGGCACCGACGCTGCCCCCATACCCTCGTATGATCCAGGCAAACGAGCGCCCAATTCTCTCGTCCTGGTCCCGGTCCTATGGTGACCACCGTGACATTCACAGAGCGGTCGCCGCGGCATCTCAGCCACCTCCCGACCGCCCCCTACAGCTTTCCATAAGGACGACACCCATGGACAAGACCATTGCGAAACTGCGCCAGCAGGCGCCCCTGCGGACCCCTACCGATCTCGGCGAAGAGGCCACTCGCGACATTGCCGGCGCCCTCACCGTTCTTCTCGCCGACATGTTCGCGCTTTATCTGAAGACCAAGAATTTCCACTGGCACATGTCCGGCCCGCACTTCCGCGACTACCATCTTCTGCTGGACGACCATGGCGACCAGATCTTCGCCACCACCGACGCCATCGCCGAACGGGCTCGCAAGGTGGGTGGCACGACGCTGCGGTCGGTGGGCCACATCGCGCGCCTCCAGCGTCTCCCCGACAATGACGCGGACTTCGTGACCGCCGAGGACATGCTGGCCGAGCTCGGCGAGGACAACAAGCGCCTCATCACCTTCCTGCGGGAAGCCCATGTCGTCTGCGAGAACTACAACGACGTCGCCACCACCAGCCTCATCGAGGTTTGGATCGACGAGGCCGAACGTCGCGTGTGGTTCCTCTTCGAAGCCACCCGCTCGCACTGACCTCTCCCTCCCCTTCCTCCCCGCCTGAACCCGCCGGCCAAGCCCGGCGGGCTTTTTTTGTGCGCGCCGCCCCGGATAGAGCGAAGAGCCGGTCTTCCAGCGCATCCGCCCGCACAAAGCGAGAAGGCCGGCGCCCTCAGGGGACGCCGGCCTTTTCGTTGCAGCGCATGTCGGGTGGTTCATGCCCCCGGCGAAGTGGCATCCTGGGCCGGGCCCCAGTGGGAGTCGGGCTGGGCCGGCTGGCCGATGAACGGGCGGGCGGAATTCATGGCCCGCAGCTTGGCGGCGGAGGGCTGCTGGAAGATGTCGAACGGCTGGACCACGGCGCCCGACTGGGCATCGAAAAAGGCGGCTTCGCCGCGCGCTTCGGTGGGGAAGCTGGTGTCGGCGCGGGCGGTGCCCGCAACACCGGCCACCACGAAGGCGAGAGCACCGAACGCCATGATGAACTTAGAATTCGCAGTCATGAGAACCTCCTGTGTTTTCGATGATTTAGTTTTACATTCCGCGGCCTTCGCCGGTATCGAACTCAAATTCATTCCATGAATATCGATGTTTCGCCGAACTATACGTCAGTTTACTTTTCGTCATTCCGCCCCCTCAACCATCGGCCATGCCGGGCGCCACGGGCAGGGCGACCTCCTCGGCATCGGTCTCCCGCAGCAGCTTGTGCGCCAGATCGATGGGGATGCGCCGGCGCTGGACGAGGCCGACGATGGATCGGCGCTCAGCCTGGATGGCGAGGAGATGCATCCGCCGCTCTTCCGGCCACGCGGCCGTTCCGCCATCGACACCCTCGGCCTGAAGCTGGGCGAGGCGATGCCGGTAATGGTCGGCCACGATGGCGGCGACGGTCGGCGCGTCGGCCCCGGCCGTCAGCGTCTCGGCCGTCTCCGCGAGCGCGTCCAGGGCGGCCTGCAGCGCCTCGGCGCGGGCATCGCGCTCCTGCGTCGCATCGGCGACATCGGGCGGCACATCAATGCCCCGCAGGAGGATGGGCAACGCCACGTTGGCAAGCGCCAGAGACACGAGAATGACCGCGGCGGCGATGAACACGGCAAGATCCCGTGCGGGAAAAGGCACGCCGCCCGTCAAGACCAGCGGCAGGCTGAGCGCGGCGGCGAGCGTGACCGCGCCGCGCACCCCGCCGAACGCCATCACCGCCACCAGGCGCCATCGCGGAATAGGGCGCGGCGCGCCGCTTTGCCCCCGGCTGGCGGGCCAGCAGCAGAGCGCGGCGAGCACCCACGCGAAGCGCAAAGCTGCGAGCGCGAGAACCGTGGCCGCCACATAGAGCCCGAGCCACCCCACGGCGTGGTGCCCGCCCTCGGCGATGCTGCGCGCCGCACCGCTGAGGATGCCCGGCATCTGCTCGCCCAGCAGCAGGAACATGACGCCGTTGAGGGTGAACTGCAGCGTCTCCCACACCGCGTTGCGCCGAAGGCGCGTGAGGGGCAGCGCGCGACCGGACACCTCGATGCGGCTCATCATCATGCCGGCGGCCACGGCGGCGAGCACGGCGGAGCTGCCCGCGGCTTCGGCCAGCAGATAGGCGCCGTAGGGAATGAGCAGGCTGATGAGGATCTGGCCGGAGGTGTCCTCGCCCACCCGGCGCACCATGAAGGCCTTGGCCGTGGCCACCATCCAGCTGAAGGCGATGCCGATGGCGATACTGCCGCCGGCCGCCCAGACAAAGCCGACGAGGGAATCGAGCACCGGCACCGTCCCCGTCACCACCGCGGCGATGGCGAGGCGCAGGCAGATCAGCGCGGCGGCATCGTTGAAGAGGGCCTCGCCCTCCAGCAGGCGCAGCACGCCGCGCGGAATGGCAATGTGCCGCGCCACCGCGCCGGCCGCCACCACATCGGTGGGGGACAGCACGGCGGCGAGCGCGAAGCACACGGCCAGCGGCATCGCCGGGATGAGCCAATGGAGCATCAGCCCCACGCAGCCGACCGTGACCACCACCAGCCCCAGCGCCATGGACAGGATGAGCGGAGCGTTCGCTGCAAGGTCCGTCTTGGACACGCGCCACCCGTCGAAGAACAGGAGCGGCGGCAGGAAGATGAGGAAGAACTGGTCGGGCTTCAGCGGCGCGCCGAGGCTGGTGACGGAGCCGATGGCGGCGCCCACCGCAACCTGAATGAGAGGCAGCGCCACGCGGTCGCCCAGCACGCGGCCCATCCAGTTGGTGAGGACGACGCCGGCAAGCAGCACGAGGATGTAGCGAATGTCGGTCATGCGCACCACCGCCCTGTCTCGGCGCCGTGCGCACGCGGCGCGTGCGTGGGCGCGCTCACGTTTCAGATCTCGTCGAAAGTCTCGTCCACCCGCGGGAGCGGACGGCAGCGCCGGTGCGGGACGACCGCAACCGGCGCTGCGCGCGTCAGCCCGTCAGGCCTTCACGAAGGCGAGCAGATCGGGATTGATGACGCCGGCGTGGACGGTCAGCATGCCGTGGGGATAGCCGGCATAGACCTTCAGCGTGCCGTTCTTCAGCAGCTTCACGCTCAGCCGGGCGGCATCATCGATGGGCACCACCTGGTCGGCATCCCCGTGCATGACGAGGGTCGGCACGGTGATAAGCTTGAGATCCTCGGTCTGGTCGGTCTCGGAGAAGGCCTTGATGCCGTCATAGTGCGCCTTTGCGCCGCCGGTCATGCCCTGACGCCACCAATTCTGGATCACGCCCGGCACCGGCGTCGCGCCGGGCAGGTTGAAGCCGTAGAAGGGGCCGGACGCCACGTCCATGAAGAACTGGGAGCGGTTGGCCGCGAGCGCGGAGCGGAAGCCGTCGAACACCTCGATGGGGGTGCCGCCGGGATTGGTGGCAGTCTTCACCATCAGCGGCGGCACGGCGCTCACCAGCACCGCCTTGGCCACGCGCCCCTGCGGCTGGCCGTGCCGCGCCACATAGCGCGCCACCTCGCCGCCGCCGGTGGAATGGCCGATATGCACGGCGTTGCGCAGGTCGAGATGCTCCATAACCGCGGCGGCATCGGCGGCGTAATGGTCCATGTCGTGGCCGTCACTCACCTGCGCCGAGCGGCCATGTCCGCGCCGGTCGTGGGCGACGACCCGGAAGCCGTGCTGCAGGAAGAACAGGATCTGCGCATCCCAGTCGTCGGAGGAAAGCGGCCAGCCGTGATGGAAGACGATGGGCTGCGCCTCCTGCGACCCCCAGTCCTTGTAGAAGATGTCGACGCCGTCTTTGGTGGTGACGTAAGGCATGGTCCTGTTCCTCTCGCTGTATTCCAGGATGAATCTGTCCGTGACGGCAGGCAGGGCACAGCCTGAGATCCAGCACCGACACAAGACTACTCTAGAATAGGGATAGGATAAATGAGCTTATACGCGTGTATATTGGATCGCACATCAATATAAGTGGCAGTTTTTCAGCATCCCCCATCCCGGCCAGCTCAGTGGCCAGCCCGCGAACAGCCGTTCGGTACGGGCGCGCCCGAAAGCCGTGCGAGAAGCCAGGACACGGCCATGGGCGCCACGGCCTTGACCACCCCGCCATGGGACGCCCACGGCACTTCCACATAGGTGACGGATGTCCCGGCCCGGCACAGGCGGCTCACATAGTCCCGCGTGGTGGCCGGCTCCACGAGGGAATCGAGGCTCCCCTGCGCGAATAAGACGGGCACGCCCTTCGGGTCCGGATTTGAATTGCGCGCGATCAGCTGATCCCAGCCGGGCCGCCGGTCGGCGGCGCCGCGCAGGAAGCCCGTCTGGGCATAGCCCAGCGCGGAGAGGCCGAGCACCACGTCGCCGGCTGGGTCGAGGCTGCAATCGGCGGCGATCCCGTCCACGGTCCCGATCGCCTGCGGACGAACGATGCCGTCGAGCGGCAATCCATAGGCCTGTCCCCAGGACCACGCGGCGAAGGAGGCCACGACCTGCCCCGGCAGGGTGCCGATATCGTCGCGCAGCAGGCGACGCAGCTCCGTCGGCGCGGCCGCCGCGGCGACACCCGCGAGGTGCAGCTCCGGCGCGTAGGCGCGGGCGGTGGCGGCGGTGAACAGCGCGGCATGGCCGCCCTGCGAGAAGCCCCAGGCCGCGTAGCGCTCTCCCGCATCGGCACCGGGAAGGCGGCGGGCCGCGCGCACGGCGTCGATCATGGCATGCGCCTCGCTCGTGCCGAGCAAATAGGAATGCTGGCCTGCCTCGCCCAGCCCACCATAGTCGGTCGCCGCGACGATCACGCCCCGCGCCAGCAGATCGGCGAGGCCGCCGATGCGGGCGAAGGCCTGCGGCGGATTGCGGGAGGGCGCGCACCGCGTCGCCACCCCGCTCGTGCCGTGCCCCCACGCCACCAGCGGTCGCCCGCCATCGGTGCGGCCGATCGGCGGCAGTGCGACGAGGCCGGAAATCGCCACCGGGCGACCGGCGTGATTGCGCGAGCGATAGATGATGCGATAGGCGGCGCCTGCGCCCGGCGGCGGCGGAACGGGCTCCGCCTTCAGGAGCGTGCCGGGCGGTCCCTGCCTCGCGCCGTCCGGGATGGCGTAGAAGCTGTCGGCGCAGAGGGCGCGCGACGGCCACAGGGCGACGGCCAGAAGAAGGGCAAAACAGCGTGCCGTGCGCATGGCGGAGCCTCCTTGACCCTTCTTCCGGCCAACGGCCGATCAGTGTGAGGGATCGGCCCGGCGGCTGCGGGCCGCGAGCAGCTGGAGGCCGACGGCGAAGGCGGCGAACGCCGTCCCCAGCACCGTGACGAGGAACCAGCCGCCGGCCCCCCAGGCGAGCGTCGCGGTAGCCGAGCCGATGGAGCCGCCGAGGAACATGGCGCTCATCAGCACCGTGTTGATCCGCGCCCGCGCCTCCGGCCGCAGGGCAAAGACGATGTGCTGGTTGGAGACGAGGGCACTCTGCATGCCGAAATCCAGCAGCATCACGCCGACGATCAGCCCGACAAGCGATCCCCACGCGCCGAACACGACCCATGCGGCGAGCGTGACGATGGAGCCCACCATCACCGCCAGCCTCGGGCCGCGCTTGTCCGCGAACCGGCCGGCCAGCGGCGCGGCGAGAATGCCGACGGCGCCCACCAGGCCGAACAATCCCGCCACCTCGGCGCCGAGGCCGAAGCGCGGCTCGGCGAGCCGGAAGGCGAGGATGGTCCAGAACACGGTGAAGGCCGCAAACAGCGCCGCCTGCGTGATCGCCGCAAGCCGCAGCGCGGGAAAATCCAGCCACTGCTGCCACACGGAATGGAGCAGCCGGTGATAGCTCAGGCGCGAGTCCGGCTTGCTGCTGGGCAGCGTCACCGCCATCAGCACCGCGCCGCCCAGCGCCATGGGCGCCGCGAGCCACAGCATCTCCCGCCAGCCGCCGTGCGAGGCGACGAAGCCGGCCACGGTGCGACTGAGGAGGATGCCCGTCAGCAGCCCCGCCATCACCGTGCCCACCGTCGCGCCCCGCTTCTCGGGCGCCGCGAAATGGGCGGCGAGGGGCACGATCTGCTGGGCGACCGTGGAGGCGAGCCCCACCGCCAGCGAGGCCGCCACGAGCAGCAGCGCCGTGGGCGCCACCGCGGCCAGCACCAGCGCCGCCGCCAGCAGCACGAACTGCACCACGATCAGGCGCCGGCGTTCCACGAGGTCGCCGAGCGGAACGAGCAGCACGAGGCCGATGGCGTAGCCGAGCTGGGTGGCGGTGGGAATGGCCCCCGTGAGCGCGCCCGGCAGATCCTGCTCGATCAGCGCGAGCATGGGCTGGTTGTAATAGATGTTCGCCACCGCGAGGCCGGCTGCCGTGGCCATGGCGAGCGTGGCGCCGAACCCCAGCGTGCCGGGCTCAGGCGTGGCGTCGGCGAGCACGGGCGCACCGGGACGCAGCGTTGAAGTCTGCTTGAAGATCATGATTGCCTCCTCGGGCGGGTGCATCCGGGCTCAGGCCGGGACGTCGATCTCTGCGGTGGCGGCAGCGCGATCGAGCACCTCGATCAGGCTCTGCCTGTCCCTCGGCCCGTCGTAGCGGACACCGTTGATGAAGAGGCACGGCGTGCCGTTCACGCCGGCGCGCGCGCCACCGACGAAGTCCTGCTGGATGATGGCGTCGTATCGACCCTGGAAGGCCGCCTGCAGCACGCGGCGCTCGATGCCGAGCTGCGTGCCATAGGCCGTGAGGCTCGCCACATCGAGCGCGTCCTGGTGCTCGTAGAGCATGTCATGGGCGGCCCAGAACACTCCGGATGCCGCGGCGGCCTCGGCGAACTGCGCGGCGCGCAGCGCATGGGCGTGCATCTCCGTCAGCGGGAAATTACGGAACACGAAGCGCAGCCGCGCGCCCATCGCCTCCTGCACGGCCTTGAGCGCCGGATAGGCCTCGCCGCAATAGGGGCATTCGTAATCGCCGTACTCGATCAGGGTCACCGGTGCATCGGCCGGCCCGGCCACCTTGTCGGTGGCGCTCACGGGGGGAAGACGTCGCGTCATGCCTGCGCTCCATGGATGTTCGAGGCGGGGGTGTTCGGGGCGGGGGTGTTCGAGGCCGGGGGCTTGGGGGTGGGAACAAGCGCGTCGAGCGCATCGAGAATGCCGTCCGCGCCGGGGTTCAGGCCGAGCGGCGAGAGATAGCTCCAGCGGATGACGCCCTCGGCATCGATCACGAACAGCGCCCGCTGGGCGACGCCATCCTGCGCGCGGTAGGCGCCATAGCGTCGGGCGATCTCGCCCTTGGGCTCGAAATCCGCGAGCAACGGGAAATGCAGCTTGCGCGCCTCCGCGAAGGCCGCGTGGCACCACACGCCGTCCGTGGAGATTCCCACGAGCTGGGCGCCGGAGCGGTGAAACTCCGGCAGCATCTCGTTGTAGAGACCCATCTGGTCGCCGCACACCGGGCTCCAGTCGGCCGGATAGAAGGCGAGAATGACGGGCGCGCCCCTCAGGTCGGAGAGGGACAGCCTCTGGTCGGGCGTGGCCGGCAGGGTGAAGTCAGGCGCGGCCTGGCCCGGCTGCAGCAAGGCATGTGTGGAAGCGTCGTGCAGATCAGTCATGTGAGTGCCTCGTCCCTTTCTGCGTCGCAGGTGTCCAATGTCGGCTGCGAGAGTGTCGGGGGGACAGGCCGGGGGAAATCGGCCATAGGCGTGGCCTGCTCATACTTGGGTTTGGCGGGTGCCCCTTTAGTGCGTTTCGGAAAGATGAGGGCGCCGGGCAGCCGCATGGTGCACCCCCAGAAAGGGTGCGGATGATGATGAAGCGCGTATTGCTCCTGTCCCTCGTTGCCGCCGGCTGCGGCGCGCTCGCCGCGCTGGCCTACGCCTGGCATGGTGAGATCGCCCCGGTTTCGCCCCCGCCCGCCGACGCGTTCGAGCGTCCGCAGGTCGAGCGGGGTGCGGCGCTCGCCCTCATCGGGGATTGCCGCACCTGCCACACCGCGCCGGGCGGGACGACCTTCGCCGGCGGCCTCGCCATGCCGACGCCGTTCGGCACGATCTATTCCACCAACATCACCCCCGATCCGGAAACCGGCATCGGGCGCTGGCCGCTCGCCGCCTTTGTGCGGGCCATGCGCGAGGGCGTGGACCGCGAAGGCCGGCACCTCTATCCGGCCTTTCCCTACGACCATTTCAGCCTGACCACAGACGCAGACCTCGCGGCGCTCTACGCCTTCCTGATGACCCGCACGCCGGTGGTTGCCACGGCACCGGCGAACCAGCTGCCCTTCCCCATCAACATCCGCCTCGTGCTCGCCGGCTGGAAGCTCCTGTTCTTCCATCCCGAGCCCTTCGCGAACGATCCCGCGCGCGATGCGTCATGGAACCGGGGCCGCTATCTGGTGGAGGGCCTCGCCCATTGCGGCGCGTGCCACACGCCGCGCAACCTCATGGGCGCGGAAATCCGCTCCCACGCCTTTGCCGGTGGCGAGGCCGAGGGCTGGACCGCCTATCCCCTGGGCGCGCAGTCGCCCGCCCGTGTGCCGTGGACGAAGGCGGCCCTCGCCCAGTATCTGCGCGAGGGCTGGCAGGTGGACCACGGCGTCGCGCTCGGCCCCATGGGGCCGGTGACGGAGAACCTCGCCGAGGCCCCCGCGCAGGACATCGAGGCGATGGCGGACTATCTCGCTTCGCTCGGCACGCCCGCCAACAAGACTGCGATGCCGAAGGCGCCAGCGCCCGATGCCTCCGGCCAGCGGCCGCAGTCGGCGGGCTGGCAGGCGCCCGCCATGGCCCTGCCCGCGGATACCGACGCGGGCCGTCGCGTCTTCGCCGCCGCCTGTGCGGCCTGCCACCAGGCCGGCCGGCCGCTGCCGCTCGGCGGCGTGGACCTCGCCCTCTCCACGGCGCTTGCGGCCGAGACGCCGCAGAACCTGCTCAACCTCATCCTGCGCGGGGTTCCGGCGGCGGACGGCGTGGCGGCGCCCGTCATGCCGCCCTTCACCGCGGTGGACGACACCGCGCTGACGGCTCTTCTCGACTACCTGCGCCGTGACATCGCCGCGCGGCCGGCCTGGCCGGACCTCGCCGCCGCCATCACCGCGGCCCGCCACGCCGCAGCTCCCCAGACCAACGTGAACCCCGCGAAAGGCGCCCCATGACCACGTTCACCGTCAACGGCACGCGCCGCACCATCGCCGCCGCGCCGGACACGCCCCTGCTCTACGTGCTGCGCGGCGAACTCGAACTGAACGGCGCGAAATTCGGCTGCGGCCTCGGCCAGTGCGGCGCCTGCACGGTGCTGGTGGACGGGGAACCGGTCTTCTCCTGCGTCACGCCGGTGATGCTGCTGGAAGGGCGCGCGGTGCGCACGCTCGAGGGGCTCGGCAGCGCCGAGGCGCCGGGACCGGTGCAGGCCGCCTTCATCGCCGAGCAGGCGGCCCAGTGCGGCTATTGCATCGCTGGCATGATCATGCGCGCGCAGGCCCTGCTGGAGCGCGATGGCGACCCGGACGACGCCGCCATCCTCGCCGCCCTCGAACCCAGCCTGTGCCGGTGCGGAACCCATGTGCGCATCGTCCGCGCCGTGAAGCGCGCCGCCCGCGCGATGGCTCACAAAATGGAGGCCGTGCGATGACACAGGCCCTCTCCCGCCGCGCCGTGCTGCGGGGCACCGGCGCCCTTATCCTCGCCTTCGGCGTGTCGGGCCGGGCCTTCGCCCAGACCGAGACCGGCGCCAGCGCGACACCCCTGCGGGGCCTGCCCGGCAGCCTCGACGCCACGCCCCTGCTGGACGCCTGGATCCGCATCGCGCCGGACGGCAACGCCACCATCTTCACCGGCAAGGCGGAGCTGGGACAGGGCATCCGCACCGCTCTGCTGCAGGTGGCGGCGGAAGAGCTGAAGCTGCCCATCTCGCGGCTCGACCTCATCACCGCCGACACCGGGCGCACACCCGACGAGGGCTATACGGCAGCCAGCCACTCGGTGCAGGATTCCGGCACTGCCATCCGCAATGCGGCGGCGCAGGTGCGCGAGATCCTCATCGGCGAGGCCGCGCGTCGGGCTGGCGTCGCCCGCACGGGTTTGACGGCGCGGGACGGCATCGTCACCGGCCCCGCCGGCCTTCGGCTCTCTTATGGCGAGCTGGTCTCAGACACCTTGCTGCACGTGGACGCCGCGCCCACCTCGATCGTCACCGATCCGCGCGACTTCACGGTGATGGATCGCCCCGTGCCGCGCGTCGACATCCCGGCGAAGGTCACGGGCGGTGCGGCCTATGTGCAGGACATGCGCCTGCCCGGCATGGTCCACGGCCGCATCGTGCGCCCGCCGAGCTACGGCGCCCGGCTGGTCGCACTCGACGCCGGGCCGGTGGAGGCCATGCCCGGCGTGCTCAAAGTGGTGCGCGACGGCGCCTTCCTGGGGGTGATCGCTGAGCAGGAATGGACGGCGATCCAGGCCATGCGCCGGCTCGCCACCCTCGCCCGCTGGGAAGAAACGGCGCAGCTTCCCGACGAGGCCCGCCTACCCGAGGCGCTCATGGCCCTGCCCACGCGGGACACCACCATCCTCGATGTGGGGCAGCCGGATGCGTCGGCCTTCACCCTCGATACCCTGTTCACCCGCCCCTATCTCTCCCATGGCTCCATCGGCCCCTCCTGCGCCATCGCGCATCTGGAGGGCGATGCCATGACGGTGTGGACCCACACCCAGGGCGTCTATCCGCTGCGCGATGCCCTCGCGGGCCTCCTCGCCATGCCCCCGGAGAAGGTGCGCTGCATCCATGCGGAGGGGGCCGGCTGCTATGGCCAGAACGGCGCGGACGACGCCGGCGCCGACGCGGCGATGCTCGCCCGCGCCCTTCCCGGCCGTCCGGTGCGCGTGCAGTGGATGCGCGAGCAGGAGCATGCCTGGGAGCCGTTCGGGCCGGGCATGGTGGCCCGCGTGCGCGCGGCGCTGGGACCGGACGGCGCGATCACCGCATGGCAGCACGATGTGTGGAGCCAGTCGCACATGATGCGCCCCGGCCCGCCCGGCACCTTGCTCGCCGCCCGCGACAAGGCCGAGCCGTTCCCTCCGGCGCCGCCGGTGGACCTGCCCATGCCGGAAGGCGGCGGGGACCGCAACGCCGTGCCGCTCTACGTGCTGCCCAATGCGCGGGCGGTGAACCACTTCCTGCCGGAGATGCCGCTGCGCGGCTCCTCCATGCGCTCGCTGGGCGGCTACCTCAACGTCTTCGCCATCGAGAGCACCATGGACGAACTCGCCCGCCGGGCGGGGCAGGACCCGGTGGATTTCCGCCTGCGCCATCTTCAGGACGAGCGGGCAAAGGCGGTCATCACCACCGCCACTGAGCGCTTCGGCTGGAAGGACCGGCCGAAGCCCCTCGCCGGAGGCGGCTACGGCTTCGCCTTCGCGCGCTACAAGAACCTCGAGGCCTATTGCGCCATCGCGCTGGAGGTCGCCATCGATGCGGACACCGGCCGGCTCCTCGTCACGCGCGTGGTGGCGGCGGTGGACACCGGGCAGGTGGTGAACCCGGACGGGGTGCGCAACCAGATCGAGGGCGGCATCGTGCAGGCGACGAGCTGGACGCTGTTCGAGGGCGTGCGCTTCGATCGTCGGCGCATCACCTCGGTGGACTGGGCGGCCTATCCCATCCTGCGCTTCTCCCGCGTGCCCCGCGCCGTGGAGGTCCACATCGTGCCTCGGCCGGGCCTGCCCTTCCTCGGCGCGGGGGAGGCGGCGCAGGGGCCCATGGGGGCGGCGCTGGGCAATGCCATCCGCGACGCCAGCGGCCAGCGCCTCGCCACCCTCCCCCTCGATGCAAGCCGCATCCGCCATGCCATGATGGATCCACCGCCGCTCCGCTGAACGGAGCCCGATCCCGCGCCGGGCGCGGCATCGCCACACCCACAGGAGACAGCCATGAAGATCGATCTCTCGGGCAAGACCGCCCTCGTCACCGGGTCGAGCGAAGGCATCGGCTTCGCCATCGCCAAGGGGCTTTGGCAGGCCGGGGCGAGCGTCGTCGTCAATGGGCGCTCGGAGGCGAAGGTGGCAGAGGCCGTGGCGCGCATCGGCGGCACGGCGCGCGGGCAGGCCATCGACCTCGGCACCGCGGACGGCGCCGCCGCGCTGGTGGCGGCCGAGCCGGCGTTCGATATCGTCGTGAACAATCTCGGCATCTTTGAGCCGTCCGACTTCTTCGAGACCGACGACGCGGTGTGGGACCGGCATTGGGCGATCAACGTCATGTCGGGCGTGCGCCTCGCCCGCGCCTACCTGCCGGGCATGGCGGAGCGCGGCTGGGGGCGCATGCTGTTCCTCGGCTCGGAATCCGCCTTCAACATCCCGGCGGACATGATTCACTACGGCGTCAGCAAGACGGCCGACGTCTCCCTCGCGCGGGGCCTCGCCAAGCGCATGGCGGGCACGGGCGTGACCGTGAATTCCATCCTGCCCGGCCCCACTCTGTCGGAGGGCGTCGCCGCCATGCTGAAGGACGCGGTGGCGGCGGGCAAGACGCTGGAGGAGGCCGGCGCCGACTTCGTAAAGGCCCACCGGCCAAGCTCCATCATCCAGCGGCCGGCGAGCGTTGAGGAGGTCGCCAACATGGCGGTCTACATCGCCTCGCCGCTCGCCTCCGCCACCACCGGCGCCGCCCTGCGCGTCGATGGCGGCGTCATCGATTTCATCGTCTAGCGTTCAGGAGAGACAGGCCATGCCCCCTCGCATCCTCATCGTCGGTGGCTCCATCGGCGGCCTGTTCGCCGCCGTGCTGCTGCACCGCGCCGGCTTCGACGTGCGCGTGACGGAACGCTCGGTGCATGGGCTGGAGGGGCGGGGCGCCGGCCTCGTCGCCCAGCGCGAGGTGTTCGACATCCTGCGGGAAGTCGGCGTGGAGCACCTCGCCCACGTGGGAGTGACGGCCCACGAGCGCATCTATCTCGACCGGGCTGACGCCATCATCCATCGCCAGCGCACGCCCCAGACCCAGCTCTCCTGGGACGTGCTGTTCCGCACCTTCCGCCACCTTCTGCCGGATGATCGCTACCACATCGACCGGCAGGCGGTTTCCGTGACGCAGGCGCCCGGCAGCGCCCGCGTGACCTATTCCGATGGCACCGAGGAGCGGGCGGATCTCGTCATCGGCGCCGACGGGGTGGGCTCGACGCTGCGCAGCGCGGTTGCGGGCCCGGAGTCCCGGCCAACTTATGTGGGCTATGCCACCTGGCGCGGCCTCGTCCCCGAGGCAGAAGTGCCGTCGGCGGCCGCAGGGCATCTTTTCGACCGCTTCGCCTTCTACGAGATGCCGGGCTCGCACATCCTGGGCTATCTCGTGCCCGGCCCGGACGGCTCCACCGTCGCCGGCCACCGCCGCTACAATTGGGTCTGGTACCGGCGCTATACCCCGGACGAACTCGACAGCATTCTCACCGACATCGACGGCGTGCGCCGCCCCTCCTCCCTCGCGCCCGGCCGCGTGCGCCCGGACGTTGCTGCCGCGATGAAATCCGATTCCGCGCGCCTGCTGCCCCCGGCCTTCGCCGCAGTGGTGGAGGCCGAGCCGCGCCCCTTTCTCCATGCCATCTTCGACTACGCGCCGCCGCAGATGGTTTCCGGCCGCGTCGCGCTCATGGGCGATGCGGCCTTCGTCGCCCGCCCCCACACCGCCATGGGCGTGGCGAAGGCGGCGGGCGATGCCTTCGCGCTCCGCGATGCGCTCACCCACACCCCGGATATCGACGCCGCCCTCTCGGCCTATGCCGCCGAACGTGCTCCGGTGGGGGCGGCGATCGTCGCCTACGGCCAGCGCCTCGGCGGCTCGCTCGGCTAACCCGATAGTGTAGTCAAACCAAGGTAGGCCCCCACTACCTTGCGTATAATTGGCCGCTGCCCGGCAGGACCTATGCTCAACAGAGCCTCGATGGGTTCAGCAAGGCACGGCATCAATGAGCTCCACAGTACAAGGCACTCTCGACAGTCATCCGGAGACAAATTCCGGAGCCCTGCGCGCGCGTCTTCGCTCCTGGGGTCCGCGCGCCCTGTTCGGCGTCCGGCTTGCGGCGTCGGTTTGTCTGGCGCTCTACATCACCTATGCGCTCGAACTCCAGAACTCTTTCTGGGCGGCGACGACAGCGGCCATCGTGTGCCAGCCGAACCTCGGCACATCCCTGCAGAAAGGACGCTGGCGCATCATCGGAACGGTGGCGGGCGCGCTGGCCATGGTGACGGTGCTCGGGCTCTTCGCCCAGAGCCGATACACCCTCGCCTTCTGCCTCGCCGCGTGGTGCGGCCTGTGCGGGGTCGCCGTCGTGGTGCTCCGGAATTTTGCGTCCTACGCCGCGGCCCTGGCTGGCTTTACCGCAGCCGTGATCTTCGCCGACACCGTCGCCGATCCGACGTCGGCCTTCTTTTTCTCCATCGTCCGTGTCAGCGAAATCTGCATCGGCATCGGATCGACGCTCTTCGTCATCCTCCTCACCGACTTCGGCGCCGCGCGCAGGGCCTTCGCCAGCCTTCTGGAAGATATGGCCCGCCAGTTGGTCCGCGGCTTCCGTTCGACCCTCGCCGCGCCGCAAGACGCGCGCGAGACAGGCGTGAGCCCCAGGGAAGTCCTGCGGAAGCTGAGCCTGTTTCAGGCCGCAGCCGATGCGGCCATGGCGGATTCCCCATATCTGCGCTCGCGCAGCGGTCATCTGCGTGAGGCCGGCGCGGGCCTCATGGAGGCGTTGCTCGGCTGGCAGAGGATTGCCTTGGAGCAGGAGGTCTCCGGCCAACCGGACCACGACGTTCGTGCGGGCCTGGACACCCTGCTGTCCTGCCTCGATCCGGCCGATCTCGGGCGAGACCCGGAGCGGCTCCGCAGCGCCTGCGCGGAGGCTTTGCGAGCCCTTGAGGCGCTTCCGCACGATGACGCCAGCGCCTCAGTTCTGGCCGATGCGACCCGCGACCTCGTCCTTTGCCTCCAAGCGACAGCAGGAACCATCGCCTTGCTCATGGGTGCAAGAGCGGCACGCCGGACCGCACCGTGGACCGTCGTCATCGGCGATCCGCTTCCTCCCCTGCTCAGCGGCTTCCGTGTCTTCTTGGCGGTCGCCGCGGCGGCGGCCTTCACCATCGCCACCGAATGGCCGCACGGTCCCCTCGCCATTGCCTTCGTCGCGATCTCCGTCCTGATCTTCGCTCCGGCGGGCGATCAGGCCCGCGTGCTCGTCACGGACTACACCATCGGCTCCATCCTCGTGGTGGGTCTCGCCTGCGGGCTCTATTTCGGTGTCATGCCGTCCATCTCCACCTTCCCGCAGCTCGCCGTGATGCTGGCGCTCTTCCTGGTGCCGGTCGGCTGGATGCAGGCGGGCAGCTGGCACACGCCGCTGTTCCTGGCGATGTCCGTCAATCTCCTGCCTCTGATCGGGGTCGGGAACCCGATTTCCTATGACGCGTCCACTTTTTTCAACATCGCGCTGACGATCATCCTGGGCAACATCATCGGAACGCTGTTCTTCATCATCATTCCGGGGCTGTCGCCCGAGGTGCGCGCGTGTCGCCTCCTCGCCCTCTCGATCCGCGACCTGCGACGGCTCGCGGGCCGGCCACAGGCCCGGGACGCCACGCGCTGGACGGCGGTGATGACACGCCGTGTCGAGGATCTGCCGCCCCAGGCGACGGACGAACAGGCGAACTCCCTCCTGACGCTCTTCGTCCTCGGTCGGGCCCTGATTCTCCTGCGCAAAACGCCGGCGGAGGCAGTCGAGCGCCGGCTGATGTCGGACGCCAGTGCCGCGCTTGCGGAGGGGCGGGCGGCGCAGGCGCGCATCGCCTTCGGCGACATGGAGCGCGCGCTGGCAGAGCGGGCGGCCTCCCAACCCGCCGAGGCGCCAGCGGTCATGTCATCGCGTGTGCAGATCAAGTTCATCACGGATGCGCTCGGTTCCTGTTCAAACCTCCTCGAAGGGGCGGACGGTCAGCGCGCCAACCTCAGCTAGATCCGGAAAGACGAGATCCATCCCATGTTCTCGGAACTCAATCTCCTCGGCGTGCTGTTCTCGCCCTTTGCAGCCATGATGCTGGCGGCGTGGTTGATGACCATCCCGCTCATCATGTTCGGCAACCGCACCGGCCTGTCGCGAACGGTGTGGCACCCGGCCCTGTTCAATCTCGCGATCTACGTGATCGTGCTGTCCCTCACCGTCCTGAGCATAGGAGCAGGTTCATGACCGCCATCGACATCCCTGCCGAAAAGGGGACCTCCGTTTCGCGTCGCGTGATGGGCGTGCTCCTGACACTCGCCGTGGTCGGCATCGCCGGCATCCTCGGATGGAGGATGTGGGAGACCTACATGACCACGCCCTGGACCCGCGACGGCACCGTGCGGGCCTACGTGGTCACCGTGGCGCCGCAGATCTCGGGACGCATCATCGAGCTGCCGGTGAAGGCCGACCAGTTCGTCCACAAGGGCGACCTCCTGATGGTGATCGAGCCCTCCGACTACCAGAACGCGCTCGCCAACGCCGAGGCCGCCGTGGCCCGCGCGAAGGCCGACCTCGAGAACAAGAAGGCGGAGGCGGAACGGCGGACGAAGCTGAGTGCCATCGCCGCGTCGGACGAGGAAAAGCAGAGCTTCGCGGCCTCGGCGGACATGGCGGTGGCGGCCTATCAGCAGGCGCTCGCCGACCGCGACCAGGCGAAGCTGAACCTCAGCCGCACGCGCATCGTCTCGCCGGTGAACGGCTATGTCACGAACCTCCTCACCCAGGTCGGCGACTACGGCATCAGCGGCCAGCGCGCGCTCTCCGTGGTGGACAGCGACAGCTTCTGGGTGGACGGCTATTTCGAGGAAACCGTCCTCTCCGGCATCCATCTGGGCGACACGGCGAAAGTGGCGCTGATGGCCTATGGCGCGCCGCTCACCGGGCATGTGAGTGGCATCGGCCGGGGCATCGCCATCCCCAATGTGGCGCCGGACGTGTCCGGCCTCGCCTCGGTCAACCCGGTGTTCACCTGGGTGCGCCTCGCCCAGCGCGTGCCGGTGCGCATCGCGCTCGATCCGGTGCCACCGTCTGTCACCCTCTCCGCCGGGCTCACCGCGACGGTCTCGATCTCCGGAAAGTAGCGACCGACCCGAGCCGACCGACGGCCCGCCCCGAAACGGGCGGGCCGTATGCGTTCGCGCCGCCTCATCCCTGCCTCGTCCCCTGCCCCGTCATCCTGCGCAAAGACTGTCCCGCGCCATACAAAGGTATGCGCCGGGCATATGTGAAGCCCATTTATTCGGGCTGATCCTGCGGCAATCATATCCTCGTCTTCCGGTTACTTTCACGTCCGGCGACCTGTGCAGTCGAGACGAGCCCCCTCGCTTGACGGCCTCACCCCCTCATTGCTGCGGGAGCCGCCCATGGGCATCGCGAAAACCATTCGTCCCTATCATGAGCCCGCCGGCGGCTGGGGCGCCCTGAAGGCCATGGGCAGCGCGCTGGTGGAGCAGCACGTCGCCGTGTCCGGCATGGCCACCCTGTCGCGGATGAACCAGCCCGGCGGCTTCGACTGTCCCGGCTGCGGATGGGGCGACCCCAAGCACACCTCGCCCTTCGAATATTGCGAGAACGGCGGCAAGGCGGTGGCCTGGGAGGCGACGGCGAAGCGCTGCACGCCTGAATTCTTCGCCGCCCACACCGTGACGGAGCTTGCCGCCCTCGGCGACTACGAGCTGGAGATGGAGGGCCGTCTCACCCATCCCATGCGCTATGACGCCGGGAGCGACCGCTACCTGCCGGTGCGCTGGGAAGAGGCGTTCGCCCTCGTGGGACAGCATCTCAATGCTCTGCCCGACCCCAACATGGTGGATTTCTACACCTCGGGCCGCGCCTCCAACGAAGCGGCCTTTCTCTACCAGCTGTTCGCTCGCGAATACGGCACCAACAACTTTCCCGACTGCTCCAACATGTGCCACGAGGCCACCAGCGTCGGGCTGCCCCAGTCTATCGGCGTCGGCAAGGGCACGGTGCTGCTGGAGGATTTCGCCCGCGCCGACTGCATCTTCATCTTCGGCCAGAACCCCGGCACCAACTCGCCGCGCATGATGACCGAGCTGCGCAACGCCTCGCGGCGCGGCGCCACCATCATGTCGTTCAACCCGTTCCGCGAGCGGGCGCTGGAGCGCTTCCAGGCGCCGCAGAACCCGGTGGAGATGGCGACGCTCACCTCCACGCCCATTTCCTCGCGCATCTTCCAGGTGCGGGTCGGCGGCGACGTGGCCCTCCTCAAGGGCATGATGAAGCATCTCGTCGCGGCGGATGAAGCGGCCCGCGCGCAGGAACTGGCGCCGGTGCTCGACTGGGACTTCATCCGCGGCCACACCGCCGGCATCGATGCCCTCATCGCCGACCTCGCCGCGACCTCCTGGGAGGACATCGAGCGCAAGAGCGGCATCGCCCGCGCCGACATCGAGATGGCCGCCGAGGCCTACATGCGGGCGGAGCGGGCGATCCTGGTCTACGGCATGGGCATCACCCAGCATCGCCACGGCACGCAGAATGTGCAGCAGATCGCCAATCTCGCGCTGCTCAAGGGCAATGTGGGGCGCGAGGGCGCCGGCATCTGCCCGGTGCGCGGCCATTCCAACGTGCAGGGCGACCGCACGGTGGGCATAACCGAGGTGCCATCCGCTGCGCTGCTTGATGCCATCGCGGCGCGCTTCGGCTTCACCCCACCGCGCGCCTTCGGGCACAACGTGGTCACCGCGCTGGAGGCCATGCTGCGCGGCGAGACGAAGGTGTTCATCGGCCTCGGCGGCAATTTCGCCGCCGCGATCCCGGACTGGCAGCTCACCCAGGCGGCCATGCGCCGGCTGGACCTCACCGTCCACATCGCCACCAAGCTCAACCGCAGCCACCTGGTCCACGGACGGGACGCGCTGATCCTGCCCTGCCTCGGCCGGACCGAGATCGACATGCAGGCGAGCGGGCCGCAGTCGGTGACGGTGGAGGATTCCATGTCCATGGTCCACGCCTCCACCGGCCACAATCCGCCGGCCTCCGCGCATCTGAAGAGCGAGCCGGCGATCATCGCCGGCATGGCGCGGGCAACGCTCGGCAGCCGCTCCAGGGTGAACTGGGAGGCGCTGACGGCGGACTATGCGCTGATCCGCGAGGACATCGAGGCGGTGTTCCCGATCTTCCAGGGGTACAACGCACGGATCAAGGAGCCGGGCGGCTTTCACCTCACCTCCACCGCCCGCGAGCGCATCTGGGCGACGGCCTCGGGCAAGGCGAACTTCATCGTCTGCGAAGGCCTGTGCGAGGACCCCGGCGTCAGCGGCCACCCGCTCTGGCTCACCACCGTGCGCAGCCACGACCAGTACAACACCACGCTCTATTCGCTCTCCGACCGCTACCGCGGCGTCCATGGCGCGCGCGATGTGATCTTCCTCGGCGAGAAGGAGATGGAAAAGCGCGGGCTGAAGCCGGACGACCGCGTGGACATCGTGACCCTCTCCACCGACGGCATCGAGCGCGCGGTCCGCGGCTTCCGCGTGGTGCTCCATCCGTTCCCGGAGGCGAGCTGCGCGGCCTACTACCCCGAGACCAACCCCCTCGTGCCGCTCTACGCGCACGACCCGCAGAGCTTCACCCCGGCCTCGAAGGGCGTCCCCGTGCGCCTCGTGAAATCCGCCCCCGCCACCGGAGCGAAATGACCATGGACGCCCTTGCGCTCTCGCGCCTGCAATTCGCCTTCACCGTCGGCTTTCACATCCTGTGGCCGACGCTCACCATCGGCACCGCCTGGTTCGTCACCCTGCTCAGCTTCCTGTGGTGGCGGACGGGCAAGACCGTCTACCGCGACCTCATGCGCTTCTGGATGCGCCTGTTCGCGCTGGTCTTCGGCATGGGCGTGGTGACCGGCATCGTGCTGAGCTACCAGATCGGCACCAATTGGGCGGGCTTCTCGCGCTCCGTCGCCAACGTGCTCGGCCCGCTCCTCGCCTATGAGACCATGACCGCCTTTTTCCTGGAGGCCGGCTTCATCGGCATCATGCTGTTCGGCGAATCCCGCGTGTCGAAGGCGACGCATTTCTTCGCCTGCCTCATGGTGGCGGGCGGCGCGCTCATCAGCACCACCTGGATCATCGCCGCCAACAGCTGGATGCAGACCCCGGCCGGCGCGGTCGCGGATGCCGGGGGCATCTTCCATGTGGTGGACTGGTGGCAGGTGATCTTCACCGCCTCCTTCCCCTATCGCCTCGCCCACATGGTGTGCGCCAGCTTCCTCACCTGCGCCTTCATGATTGCCGGCGTCTCCGCCTTTCATCTGTGGCGCGGCCAGCATGTGGCCGCCTCCCGCACCGCCTTCTCCATGGCGCTGTGGCTGGCGCTGGTGCTCGCCCCGCTCCAGATCTTCATCGGCGATCTGCACGGCCGCAACACGCTGGTGGAGCAGCCGACCAAGCTCGCCGCCATGGAAGGCCTGTGGGACACCACCCGCGGCCCGGCCATGACGGTGATCGCCTGGCCGGATATGGCGGCGCAGAAGAACCTCTATGCGCTGGAAATCCCCCACCTCGCCAGCCTCTACCTCACCCACAGCTGGAACGGCGAGGTTGAGGGCCTGAAAGCGGTGTCGCCCGCCGACCAGCCCAACGTGCCGATCGTGTTCTTCGCCTTCCGCATCATGGCCGGCATCGGCATGCTGCTGCTGATGACGGCGCTGACGGGGCTGGTGCTGCGGATGCGCGGACGGCTCTACGACACCCGCTGGTTCCAGTACCTCGCCATGGCCACCACCCCCCTCGGCCTCGTCGCCGTGCTGGCCGGATGGACGGTGACGGAGGCGGGCCGGCAGCCCTGGATCATCTACGGCGTGCTGCGCACCGCCGATACCGTCGCCCCGGTGGCCGCCGGGGCGGTGACCACCAGCCTCCTCATCTTCTTCGCCGTCTACAACCTGCTCCTCCTTGCCTTCCTCTGGTTCGCCGGACGGGTGGCGTTCAAGGGCCCGACCGAAACGTCGCCCGAGGTGGCGGAACGCCCCGGCATGGAGCGCGCCAGCGTCGGCCTCTTCACCAACTCCCCCACCCTTCCGTCGCCCGTCCCCGGCGCCGGACAAGCGAAGGCCTGACCATGACCGAGCTGATGCAGGCGGACCATGTGCCGCTCCTCTTTGCCGCCGCCGCTCTTTTCTGCGTCACGGTCTACGTGCTCGCCGACGGGCTGGACCTGGGCGTCGGCATCCTCTTCCTCCCCGCCCCGCGCGATCAGGACCGCGACGTGATGATGGCCTCCATCGAGCCCGTCTGGGACGGCAACGAGACGTGGCTGGTGATGGGCGGCACGCTGCTCTTCGCCGCCTTTCCCGCCGGCTACTACATCCTCCTGCCGGCCTTCTATCTGCCCATCATGTTCATGCTGTTCGCCCTGATCTTCCGGGGCGTCGCCTTCGGCTTCCGCCTGCAGGCGACCCGGTTCCGGCCGGTGTGGGATGCCGCTTTCTTCGCCGGCTCCCTCCTCGCCACCTTCTGCCAGGGGCTCATCCTCGGCGGGCTCATCGAAGGGGTGCCGGTGGAGAACGGCATGTTCGCCGGCAGCGCCTTCAGCTTCCTCAGCGTGCTCGGCGTGCTGTGCGGCATCGGCCTCGTGGGCGGCTATGCGCTCATCGGCGCCGGATGGCTGATCTGGAAGGCGGAGGGGCCGACGCAGGTGTTCGGCCGGGAGATCGCCCGGGCCGCGCTCATCCTCACCGCCGCGATGATGCTGCTGGTGAGCCTGTGGAGTGCTTGGAGCGTGCCCGAGGTCGCGGCCCGCTGGTTCGCCCTTCCCAACCTGTTCTGGCTCGCGCCCGTGCCGCTCATCACCGTGGCGGTGATCGCGGGGATCTGGTGGGCCATCTGGAATGGCCGGGAGGCGCAGACGTTCGTTCTGTCCCTCGTTCTGTTCGCCCTCGGCCTGTTCGGCCTCGTGGTGAGCCTGTGGCCCTATGTGGTGCCCCGTCAGGTCACGGTGTGGGACGGGCTTTCGGATCCCCGATCCCTCGCCTTCCTCGGGGTGGGCGTCATGGTCATCATCCCGGTGGTGCTGGCCTATCAGGCCCACGCCTACTGGATCTTCCGGGGGAAGGTGCAGCACGAAGGGGGGCACGGCGGCTACGGCTGACGACCGCCCGCCCGGTTCGCGATCGCTCGCCCCGAAGCCACATGGCACGGGGCGAGCGATTGCGTGAGTGCGGGCTGTTCCTGTCCCGGGCCCGCCCGTGATCTCATACCCCCAGCGCCCAAAGCAGAAGCACCGCCGCCGTCATCGTCTCCCATAACGCAATCGTTCAAAGCGACCGGCATATTCGACAAGAGACCGATCCCGAACACCGGCACCATGGCGACGATTTTCCGGGACGCATCAGATGCGAGGATCGATGACCATGAGCCAGGCGCCTGCGCGTCGCCTCGGCGGCAATTTGAGGCCGGGGTGGGGGCGGCACACGCGCTCGCTTTCGACCGGACCGCAGGCGCGGCGCGCCCAGGCGATGCCTGACATGTGATCGTCGCCCCCTCCCCGTCGCGTCGGTGCCGACCATAGCCACCTTGACGCGGGCGCCCGTTCGAGAATATTTAATCGAACGATAAATAGCCGGTTTTCGGGTCTCTCCGGCGCATCGACCGCCAGCCGCAAGCGCCAACGGCGCGCTGGACGCTCTTGCAATAACGCACTACAAATAAGAAACAACACCTATTTTTCGTACATTTATGCAATGAACGGATGAAAGATCGCCAGTGGACAGCGTGCGAGACATCGACGGCAACAGCGCCCCGCTCCGCAGCGGGATGGACGCCGCATCCTTCGACCGCCTCGCGCTGACGTCGGAGGGCGCCGTTGACGGCATCGAATCCTGTCTCGCCGAGGACGAGCTGACCGGTGAACGCTGGCGGGTGAAATCCGCTTTGCGGGGCAGTCCGGCCGCGGCCCTGCTCGATCGGGAGGCAGCCCTGGCGCAGGGTCTCCCTTCCGACCTCATCGACCCGCCCCAGCGGCTGGAGCATCGCAGCCGGGTGCTCCTCCTCTACCCGGATCGCCCGATGGCGAGCCTCGACGACCTCGCCCCCGGCACGCTCGCCCCGGAGGCGCTCCTCGATCTCGGCATCGCCATCGCCGCCGCGCTCTCGCGGCTGCACGCGCTCGGCACCATCCATGGCGGCCTCAAGCCGCCGAGCGTGCTTCTGGAGGAGCGGGGACGGGTCCGCTTCCGCCATCTCGTCGGCCCCATAGGCACCGATGCCCCGCAAGCGGCCGGCTTCACGGCGGCCGACGCCATCGCCTACGCCGCGCCGGAACAAGCGCGGCTCCACCGCCCGACCAGCGACGCACGCAGCGATCTCTATTCGCTGGGCGTGCTGCTCTATGCGCTGCTCGTCGGCCGGCTGCCGCTCCAGGCCACCAGCATGGCGGAGTGGCTGCACGCCCATGTGGCGGTCGAACCGGTACGGCCCGGCGCCGTGCGCGGCGATATCCCGCCCATGCTCGACGCCATTCTCATGAAGCTCATCGACAAGGATCCGGAGCAGCGCTACCAGAGCACCGAAGCGCTCCAGATCGACCTGCGCCTCGCCCGCGCCGCGCTGGCGGCCGGCGACGGCGCGGCGACTTTCGCCCTCGGCCGCGGCGAATTCGCGCGCAAGGGGCTTGAGGCACGCGGGCTGTTTGGCCGCGCGCTGGAGCTGTCGCAGCTCGTGGAGGCCTTCGGGCGTGTGTCCCGAACGGGCCGGAGCGAGCTGATCCTGCTGCGCGGCGAGGCGGGGGCGGGCAAGTCCGCCCTCGTCGAGCAATTGTCGAAGGCTTGGCTGCCGGCAGAAGCCCAGTTCGCGGCCGGCAAGAGCGTCCTGCTGCAGGAGGGCATGCCCTACGCCCCATTCGCCCAGGCGCTGCGCACCCTGGTCATGCGGGCGCTGGGCGAGAGCGCGGACGTGCTGGACGGCATCCGGGAGCGCCTTGCCGCCCAGCTTTCGGGCTACAGCAGCCTGCTGATCGACCTCGTGCCCGAGGCCGAGTTCATTCTCTCGGACGGGGGCGCCCTGCCCGAGGTCGCCGCGAGCATGGCGCAGGCGCGCGTGGTGCGGATCGTGCTCCAGACCCTCAAAGCCTTCGCGACGCCGTCCCGGCCGCTCGTCCTGTTCCTCGACGACCTGCAATGGATGGATGCGGCGAGCCTCGGCGCCCTTCAGGCCCTGTGGCGCGAAGCGCCGCCGCATGCGCTGCTGATCGGCAGCTATCGCGAGGAAGAGGTCGCCCGGCATCCGGAGCTGGCCGGACTGCTGGCGGAGGCGCGCACCGGCCCGCTGCCGACAACGGAGATCCGCGTCGGCCCGCTTTCGGGCGCGGAGACCCTCGAATTCGTCGCGAGTGCGCTGAACGGCGCGCCGGCCGAACTCGGCGAGCTCGCGGACAGCATCCATCGCAAGACGGGGGGCAATGCCTTCTTCGTCCGGCAGCTCCTGCAGAAGCTTTTCGATGACCGGGTGATCGCCTTCGATCCCGAGGCGCAGCGCTGGCGCTGGGATGCGCTGCGCTTCGGCGCGTATAATTCGGTCTCGGACTTCATGCTGCAGCGGCTCGACGCCTTGCCGCCGAGCCAGCGGGGTGTCCTGCAGCGGCTCGCGAGCGTCGGCGGGCGGGTTTCAGGCGAGACCTTTGCGCACCTCGTCGGCCAGTCCGAGGCCGAGGCAGGGCATGTGGCGGTCGAGCTCGTGGAAGCCGGCCTGCTCCTGCGGCGGGATGCGGACTACGTCGTCGCCCATGACCGCGTGCTCGAAGCCGCCTACGCCTCCATTCCCGAGCCGGACCGCCCGGCCGAGCATCTGGCCATCGCCCGGCGCATGATCGCCATCGCGCGCGACGGAGACGCTGACTGGGCCTTCGCCATGGCCGCGCAGATCGAGCGCGCAGATCGCACCACGCTGGACGAGGCGGAGCGCCTGAGCTTCGTGAGGGCCTTGCGGACCGCGGCCCGCCACGCCCGCAATTCCGGCGCCGTTCAACAGGCGGCCGGCCATATCGAGATGGCCCGCAGCCTCATGCCCGACGTCTGGCAGGTGAGCCATCGCGCCTTGTTCGCGGAGGTGAAATGGCTCCATTGCGAAATCCTCATCGCCCTCGGACGGATCGATGAGGCCCTGCCGGCCATCGAAAGATCGCTCGCCATCGCCGCCACTCCGGTGGAGCAGGCCGACCTCTACCGCCTGAAGGCCATCGCGCGGACCATCCGGTCGGACTACGAAGGGGCGATCGACGAGGCCCTGGCAGGGCTCGCCCTCCTCGGTGTCGAACTCGAGCGGTTCGTGACGGACGAACAGCTCGCGCAGGCCTATCAGGCATGCAGCGCCCGCCTCAATGCCCTCGACGTCTCCCACCTGCGCGACCTGCCGGAGATCACCGACCCCGCAATGCGGTCGGCGCTCGCCCTGCTCTCTGCCCTGAGCGCGGCCTTCTTCGTGCGCGGCGGCCTGCGCGTGCTGCATCTGATCAAGATCGTCGAACTCACCCTCGATCACGGTATGACGCCGGAGGCGGCCTACGGATTTGCGTGGTTCGGCGTGTTCTGCGCGGATCTCTACGGCGCCTACGAGGATGGCGAGACCTACGCCATGATGGCGCAAGATATCGTCCAGCGGGACGGCTACGAGGCGCAGCAGACGGCGGTTCTGCTGGCCCTCGACCAGGTGGGCGCGTGGACGCGGCCACTGCGCTTCGCCCTCGACCGTGCACGCGAGGCAGCGCAAATCGGCCTGACGGCCGGCGATCTCGGCTGGGCCTGCTATGCCCGCAACCACATCGCGTCCAACATGCTCATGCTGGGCGCGCCCCTCTCTGCGGTGCGGGACGACATCGAGGAAGGATTGGCGTGGACGCGCCAGTTCAAGTATCGCGACATCGAGCTCATCCTGGCGGCACAGTCCCGCTTCGTGGATACGCTTGCATCCGGCGACTATGACGGCGCGCAGGGCGTTCCGGAAGCGGAAATCACCTCGCTGGCGACCCTCTTCTGGGTCCGCCATTACGCAGGCGTCACCGCCTTCCTGTTCGGCGATTTCGAGCGCGCCGTCCTCCAGCTGGAACAGGCGGCGGCGCTGAGCTGGGCGGCGCCAGCGCACATCGACACCGCCTCATGCGCGCTCTTCCTCGCCCTCGCATTGGCCCGCACCAGCGCAGGCGCGCCCGCCCGGAAGGTGACGCTGGGAAGGATCGACGAGCTGCGGCGGCGCTTTGCCGATCGCGCCCGGTTCAATCCATCCACCTTCGAGTGCAAGCATTTGCTTCTGGAGGCCGAGGCGGCGCGGCTGTCCGGCATCCCTGCGGACGCGCAGCGCCTGTACGAGCAGGCGGCAGACGCGGCGGCGGCCAGCGGGTTCGTCCATGAGCAGGCGCTGGCCTACGAGCTGGCAGCCTATTGCTGCCGTGAGGCCGGGCTGGGCATTCCCACCTCTGGATACGTCCAGGCGGCGATCAGCCACTACCGGCACTGGGGCGCGCAGGGGAAGGCGGACCAGTTGCTGCGCAGCTTCCCCCTCCTGCTCGACGGCGGCGCCGGCGCGCGCCATCACCGGGCCGGCGACGGGACGGCGGATGTCGCGGGCGTCCCGGCGGGACAGGGCGGCCTCAACCTTGAGGTGATGACCAAGGCCGCGCAGACGCTGGCCGAGACAGTCGGGCTCGATCAGGTCATCCGCACCTTGATGCGGGAGATGATCGTCCATGCCGGTGCCCAATACGGCCTTCTGATCCTCATGCGCGACGGCGATCCGGTGATCGAGGCCTCGGCGCGCGTGGAAAACCAGCAGGTGGAAGTGGACGTCCACTCCGCCGTTCCCACCGCACGGGATCTGCCGCTGGCCATGCTCAACACGGTCATGCGCACGCGCAGGACGGCGGTCTTCGCCGATGCCGCCAGCGAGGAACCGGGCCTGCGCGCCGCCGGCCACGGGGGGGCGCCCGCGCGCTCCCTCCTCTTCATGCCGCTGATCAAGCGCGGCAGCCTCGTGGGCGTTCTCTACCTCGAGAACAACCTCGCGGCGGACGTCTTCACGCCGAACCGCACGGCGCTGCTGGAACTGCTGGCGACGCAGGCGGCCATCTCGCTCGATGCCGCCCGGCTCTACAACGATCTCGTGGATGAGAACACACGGCGGGCCAGCGCGGAGTTCGATCTCAGGGAGACGCGAGCGGAACTCGGTCGCGCCTCCCGCATGATGGCCATGGGCAATTACGCGGCCTCCATCGCGCACGAGATCAACCAGCCCCTGACCAGCATCGTCGCGAGCGCCGATGCGGCGATGCGCTGGCTGCGGCGCGCCGAGCCGGACGTCGACGAGGCCTTGCAGGGCGTGGAGCAGATCCGGGCCTCGGGCATGCGCGCGGCGGGCATCGTCAAGTCCCTGCGCGCGCTGGCCAAGCGCACCGCCCCGGTGCTGGAGCCGATCCGCCTCGAAGATCTCACCGAGGACGTGATGCGGCTGGTGGTCAAGGATCTCCAGTCGAACGGGGTCGAGCTGGTCGACCTGCTGGCGGTGGACCGGCGCCCCGTGGAGGCCGATCCCGTCCAGTTGCAGCAGGTCGTCTTCAACCTCATCACCAACGCCATTCACGCCATGGAGGCGGTCGATCCCGGCCGGCGGCGCCTGACCATCGAGACTTCTCGGGACGCGGGGATGGTGCGCCTGAGCATCGCCGACACCGGCTGCGGCATGAGCGAGGATGTTCTTGCCCGCATCTTCGAACCCTTCTTCACCACCAAGCACGCCGGCATGGGCATCGGGCTGTCCATCTGCCGCTCCATCATCGACGCGCACGGCGGCATGCTCAGGGCGCGCTCGACCGTGGGAGAGGGAAGCGTTTTCTATTTCAGCCTGAAGACCCTGGATGACGTCGCCCGGACAGAACAGGACGCGCAAGCCTGAGTGAAGGCATCAATCACGCCCTGGCGAGCACTCGGGTCTTGCGTCGCATGACAATCAGGGATTTTGCCAAGGCTGGAACGATGATTCGAATATATTCGATCTATCCAGATTTTATGAAAAAGTATTCTATTTAATTGACGGACCCCGGGTGAATACGAGAATTATATCGACGCTATAGCCCTCCTTTAACTCAGCCGCTATGCGGACAGCACGCCGTTATGACGGTCTCGCGCAACCAGCGATGCGCAGGCTCGGCTTCCATACGGGTATGCCAGAGTGGCCGTGAAGTCCCGGCCCTGGATCACCTTCTCCACCAGCCGGAGCTTCTCGTCGGCGATGCGCGGATCGGCATCCCAGACGGTTACCGTGGCGGTCACGTACGCGATGCCCGCGTGGTCGGCGCCGAGCTCCTGCAGAGCGAGATCGGCATCCTCCGCCTTGTTGGCGGTATCGGAATCCACCAGCACCGAAGCTTCGTTGGTCATCACCTCCTTCAGGATGGCGGCGATGGACTTGCGCTTGGCGAACCACTGCCGGCGGATCTTGGTGAGGAGCCGGGTGGCGTCGGTCTTGTCGAGGAGGATGGCGCGGGTGGACCAGCGATAGGGAAAGGCCAGTCGGTTGAGGTCGTCGAGGATCCCCGGCGTCGTCGCCGTAGGAAAACCCACGATGGTGAGCACGCGGAGGTGATCGCTCCCGAGCATGGTCTCCAGCCCGCCGGTGAGCGGCTGGTCGGCGAGGAGTGCGTCGAGATAGATGGGCGTCTCGGGAACGCGCACCCGCTGGCGCCGCGTCGAGACGCAGCCATGGAGATAGGTCAGGGTCTCGGCATCATCGAGCCAGCGGCACTCCGGCATTAAGGCTTCGACCAGCCGCAGCACCCGGTCCGTGCGGTCGATGAAGGCGCTCTGTGCTTCGCGGGGATCGACACCTTCGCGCCCACGACCCTCATAGAGCCAGCTCTCCGCCCGCGCGGCATCCTCCGCCGGAGGCAGCCAGCAGAAGGTCAGGAAATAGCTCGACTCGAAATGGCTTCCGGCCTCGGCGAAGCCGGCCTTGCGCTCGGCATCGACCAATGCGGAGGCGGGATCGGGGAAGAGGCTCTCGAGATAGGCGCCTGCCTCATGCCGCTGGGCTTCCACGAACAACGCCCAGCCGGAGCCGAGGCGACGGAAGGCGCTGTTGAGGCGACCTGTCACCGCCACCAGCTCGGCGGGCACCGCAGAATCGAGATCCGGCCCGCGGAAGCGCGCCGTGCGCTGGAAGCTGCCGTCCTTGTTGAGGACGACGCCCGGGCCGACGAGGGCCGCCCACGGCAGAAAGTCCGCCAGACGGCTCCCGTGCCGGCGATACTCGGCGAGGTTCATCATATTGCGCGCCCCTCAGGCCGACAGGTGGGAGGGGATGCGCAGATGCCGGCGCACCACGTCGACGAAGAGCGGATCGCGCTTGGCGGCCCAGACGGCGGCGAAATGGCCGACGGCCCAGAGGGCGAGGCCCACGAACCAGAGCCTCAGCCCCAGCCCGACGGCGCCGGCGAGCGTGCCGTTGAAGATGGCGATCGCCCGCGGCGCGCCGCCGAGCAGGATCGGCTCGCTGAGCGCCCGGTGGACCGGCACGGAGAAGCCCGGCACTTCGCCGGCATCGCCCGCCATCAGACCAGCGCTCCGCCGCTGAAGGAGAAGAAGGACAGGAAGAAGCTGGAGGCAGCGAACGCGATGGAGAGGCCGAACACGATCTGGATCAGCCGCCGGAAACCGCCCGAGGTGTCGCCGAAAGCGAGCGCGAGGCCGGTCGATATGATGATGATCACCGCGATGATCTTGGCGACAGGCCCCTGGATGGACTCCAGGATCGATTGCAGCGGCGTCTCCCAGGGCATGGAGGAGCCGGAGGCGTGGGCAGCCGACACCGCGCAGGCGAAGGCGAGAGCTGCAGCGGCGGTTCGCAGCAAGCGGCGATGGCGGACAACGAGCATCGAGGTCACGGGGAGGTTCCTTCTTCTGCAGGAGGGATAGCGGGAGAGACCCGGTAGTCGCTGTCGAGGCCGAGCCCTTCGACGCGGACGAGCTCGGTGAGCCGGCGCGCCGCACCACGGCCGGAGAGCACAGCGATGAGGTCGATGGTCTCTGCGATCAGGGCGCGCGGGACGGTGACGACGGCTTCCTGAATCAGTTGCTCCAGCCGTCGCAGGGTGCCTATGGCGCTGCCCGCATGGATGGTGCCGATGCCACCGGGATGGCCCGTCCCCCACGCCTTCAGGAGATCCAGAGCCTCGGCTCCGCGCACCTCGCCAATGGGGATTCGATCGGGACGCAGGCGGAGCGAGGAGCGCACGAGGTCGGACAGCGAGGCAACGCCGTCCTTGGTGCGTAAGGCGACTAGATTAGGCGCGGCGCACTGGAGCTCCCGGATGTCCTCAATGAGGATGACCCGCTCGGAGGTTTTGGCCACCTCGGCGAGGAGAGCATTGGTGAGGGTGGTCTTGCCAGTGGAGGTTCCGCCGGCCACCAGGATGTTGGCGCGGGAGGCAACGCTCTGGCGCATGGCCTCGGCCTGTGGTGCCGACATGATGCCGGTGGCGATATAGTCGTCGAGCGTGAACACGGCGACGGCGGATTTGCGGATGGCAAAGGTCGGGGCGGCGACGACAGGTGGGAGCAGGCCCTCGAAACGTTCCCCCGTTCCTGGAAGTTCGGCAGAGAGCCGCGGGGCGCCGGCATGGACCTCGGCGCCGATATGGTGCGCGACGAGGCGGATGATGCGCTCGCCATCACCGGGAGCCAGTCGCTCACCGGTGGCGCCAAGCCCCTCGGACAGCCGATCGGCCCATAGGCGGCCATCAGGGTTGAGCATGACCTCGACGACGGCCGGATCTTCGAGAAGGCGGGAGATCACAGGGCCGAGCGCAGTGCGCAGCATGCGCACCCCCCGTGTCAGGCTCTCCGGATTGTGAGCTGAAGCCGCCATCTCATCCCCGCCAAGGCCGGGAGCGATGTAGGGGCATCCCGGACGGGGATGATTAAAGAAGGGGGAATTGGGGGAGATTCAACAATGGAAAGCGAGCATCGCAGCCTGGCGTGCGATTGCCTGAAATCGGCGTGACGTTCGTCCTCGGCACTTGGCGGCAGTTGGCCTATCTCGGAGTGCGGGAATGTCTGCATTCGGGCAGGAAGGATATGCGCGGCCTGATCGCCTCCATTGCAAAGCTCGCCCCGGCCACCGACGATTTCCCTTTCAGGTCCAGCGAGTGTGCGGCCAAAATTGACGCATCTCTGCCCGATGTCGCCGCTACAAAGCTTGATCGAACCAGCAATGGTTAACGCGATATTCTCTTAATTTGAGTTGACTGTCCGCTAGACGAAACGCCATTCCCGGCGTGAAGGAAGAGTTGAGGCCATGGCTGAAACACAGATCGAGTGGACAGATGCCACCTGGAATCCCGTCGCAGGCTGCTCAATCGTCACCGCTGGCTGCACCAATTGCTACGCCATGCAGATGGCTCGCCGTCTTGAGGCGATGGGGGTTCCGAAGTACGAGGGCCTTACCCGCAAGAGCGGCAAGCGCACAATCTGGAATGGAGTCGTCCGTGAAGATCGCGCCGCCCTTGACATCCCCTATGGCTGGCGCAAGCCTAGAAAGATCTTCGTCAACTCGATGAGCGATCTCTTCCACGACGCCGTTAGCGAGGACTTTATAATCGACGTCTGGCGTGTTATGCGAGAGACGCCGTATCATAACTATCAGATCCTGACCAAGCGCCCCGAACGTATGGCTGAGATCGTGGCCCGCGCCATTCCCGACGTACTTCCGAATGTCTGGCTCGGTACCAGCGTTGAAAACGCCGACGTCGTCGGTCGAATCGATCATTTACGTGCGGTCCCTGCTGCCATTCGGTTCATCTCCTTCGAGCCGTTGATCGGGCCGGTGGGCGCTATCGATCTAACTGACGTTCACTGGGCGATCGTCGGCGGCGAAAGCGGCCTGAACGCTCGCCCAATTCGCGAGGACTGGATCGACGAGATCTACATGTATTGTGATACCCACAACACGGCTTTCTTCTTTAAACAGTGGGGAACTTGGGGCAAGGATAACAAGAAGCGTTCCAAGAAGGCCAACGGCCGCGAGTACCGCGGACAAATCTGGAATGAGATGCCTGCTGTGCCCGAGATGATCTGAACGGACAGGTGGTCTGCAGGGCCGCCGATATCGGAGGTTTCCGCGCGATATGGCCATCAAGCACTACGACTGGAAATTGGGCCAGCCTTTGCCGAAGATCGGGACTCACAGCATTGCTAAACACGACGTGTTCGCCAGATACATCGAACGCTACATCAACATTCTCTCGTCCAATCCGCGGCGTCGGGAACTGAACCTGACGGTTGTCGATGGCTTTTGCGGCGGTGGCGCCTATCAGCACGGCTCTACGATTGTCGCGGGATCGCCGCTGAGACTTCTGAGGGCGGTCAAGGCTGCTGAAGCAGGCCTTACCATTACACGACAGAATGGATTTGCCACGAAATCGCAATTTTTCTTTATTGATAAGCGACACGAACACACTGAGTTTCTTTCTCATGAGCTGTTGAACTCAGAATTCAAACGAAACATTGGAAAATCGATTTTTATATCGACAGGTCTATTCGAGGAGAAGGTGACAGAAATCATCCAGGCGATCAAAGCCCGTGGCCCAAGCCACCGAGCGTTGTTCTTCTTAGACCAGTATGGATGGAGCGCAGTGTCATTCGCGACAATCCGCCAAATTTTCGCTACTCTTCGTAACCCCGAGGTTTTGATCACCTTCTCAGTCGACTCTCTGATTGACTATTTCTCGGATGCAACAGCGAAAACTATGGGTTGGCAGGCGATCGAACTTGACCCTGCCATGGGCGAAGCGATTAAGGCGCTCAAGACTGAACAGGGGCAACGCCAATTGATCCAAGGCATGCTCTATAAGCATATCATCGGCAGTACAGGCGCGGACTACTACACGCCCTTCTTCATCCGTTCCGCCGACAGCCGTCGGTCCTACTGGCTACTGCATCTATCCAAGCACACCCGTGCTCGGGACGAGATGGCGCGCCTGCACTGGTCGATGAGCAATGCCTTCGTTCACCCTGGCGGTGCTGGATTCAACGCTCTCGGATTTAATCCTAGCATCAATTCAAACCAAGCGAAGCTGGAATTTGATTTCGGTGTCGATGCCCGTAAGGACTCACTTGCAGCGGCGATTGATCAGCTTCCGCGTTTGGTCCGCGATGATGCGCCAGACGCGGCGACGCCCGTCACGATCGGCGACCTGTTTCGCGCGCATTGCAACGAGACGCCGCTGACCTTCGAGCTCGTCTCCGAAGCGGTTGTCCAACTGCGCGACGCCTACAATGAAATTGATATTTTCACAGAGGAGGGCCGCCCAAGGCCCGCCGCCAAGGCCTTGAATTGGACCGATCAGGTGCGCACCCGTCCCCAAAAGTCGTTCATCCGGAAGCTCGGACGGTAGGCTCACCATGATCCACAACGTGTCGGATCGCTTCTCGAGCCAGGGCCAGGTCCTGGCGCGTCAGCCTAGCGTTTGGGTTTCCTGACGGCGCCAGAGGGCGCCAACGCGTGTCGGTCGTCGATTCTAGCGGTTCCTACCCCGATCCTCCCCCGGTTTTCTGGACTGCCATGTTAGCTTTTGCGAGCTTCACAGGAGGGTTCGATGGGCACACGGAATCGGATGTTTCCAGAGGCGTTCATGCGGGAGGCCATTGACCAGGAGACCTCCCGCGACCTTTCCGCCGGGTGGTGAGACACACGTCGCCCACAGGCCACAAGGCCGGCGCCGCGGCCCGTTTCGCAGGCGGCGGCTCCAGATCCACTCGGAGAGCCACAGGATCTATGGTGCTCTGCAGATCCATGCGGTCCTGTGGGCGCGCGGTCGGCGCGTCGCCGTTCGCACATCCAGCGCCTGATGCGGCGCGCTGGCATCCGGGGCGTGGCCGCCCGGCCACAACGCACCCGGACAAGCGACAGCCGCCGTTCCTATCCGATCGCCCCCAAGGCTCGCTCATAACTTCACGACCTCGGCCCCGAACCAGGTCAGGCTGGCAGACCTGACCAGCATCCATGCCGGCGACGGCCGGCTCTCCCCTCGAACAAACTCGACTACGGCGATGATCTCGAGCTGATCTATGAGTTTGATCCTTATGAGCGCAACCCGGCTCATTGAGCCGGTCCTGCCGGCGCCGCGCCTACCGCGGCGCCTCGGATTCACGGGGTCGAGGTGATCATCGATCTACCGCTTGCCGACGCCCCATCCATGTGGATATCGGAGCTTGTCGCCGGGCTGGAGTGGTGGCGCATATCGCACCTGGAGCAAGCGGCTGGGCACGACCAGATCCTTTGCGAGTTCGGATTCGAGTGCGTCGGAGGAGATAGCTCGCGTCGGCGCCGGCGCGTCCTCGTCGTCGTCATCCTCGGCGTACTCAGGCTCGAGCAATCCGAAAACGTTGACCGTGTCGATGAAAACGCCCGTTATGCGCCGACCCCGCGGGTCCTTTTCCGTCACAACGGAGACAGAGAGCGTGTGCCCCTTGCCGGGAACCGCATAGAAACTGCCGTGTGCACCGATGAGCGTATCAGCAATAAAGTCGAAACTGTCCTTGAACTGGGGAAACTTCTGAAGCTCGAATAGCTCATCAAACATGTTCCCCTTGATCGTCTCCCGCAGCTCTCCTTTCGAGTCGAAGAAGATCTCGAAAAGCATGCCATCCAGCAGCGCCCGGATCTTGTCCGGCGTTATGCCACGCGTCCTGTCGACGAAATCCCGGATGAACGCTTCCGCTGTCCGAGCGCCACCATTCGCTGCTTGATAGATATTCCGGCCAAGAACGAAGAGATTGTCATCCTCGATCGTGTTAGCAAGTCCAGGCTTCAACCGCTCAAGGGCCGGATTCTGTGTATACCAGTCGTAGGACTTCAAGCCGCGGATAATTTGGTGCGACTTCTTTCCGTCATCGAGAACGAACAGGTTGTCGGCGAGAGACGACGGCCGGTAGGCGGTCACAAAGCTGCCCGCGCTCGTGTTGAAGTAGAAATCTCCTGCGAGCGACGTGTGTTCCCAGGTGATTTGTCGGCCGGACGTTTCCGCCGCGACAGCGTTCCGAACTCGTTTGAAAATGGTCTCGATCGGGCAATCAGGCGTGTCGATATGCTGGAGCAGGGCCCCTGTGTACACGCCGTTGCTTGAGCTACCATCGAGCGCGATCTGGCCCGGCGAAGTCGCATACGCGATAATGGTTCCCCGTGGGGCAAAAACCGAGGCAAGGCCTCGTGTTGCCGCCGATCGGTTCCAGGCACTTTCAAACGGGTTCTCGCGGCACGCGTCCAGTATGATGATTTTGGTATCGGCCTTGGAGCGATCAAGGGCATCGATCACCTGGTCCAGAGAAAGCGAGGAAAATTTGGCCTCGTTCTCGCCATGCGCGTCGGTGTCGCAGGCAAGAAGGTAGTTCTCGCCGTCAATCTGGATTCCATGGCCTGCGAAGAAAACCAAGGCGACACCGTTGGGCTGAATCGCTGCCTTGAATGTGGAAAGTGCGGCGCGCATCTCTGAAAGCGCGCCGTCCGCCACCGCGGTCACACCGAATCCGTATTTCTTCAACTTCCTGGCGATGGCCGTCGCATCGTTCACCGCATTGCGAAGTTTTGTGGTGTTTCGCCCAATATAGGCACCGTTCCCGACAACGAGTGCCGCGCGCTGCTGCGTCAAAGAAGCTCTCCGGAATGCAAGGGATGTTCAGTCGTCTTTCGAGGCGACGTATGCGTGATAGCTGCACAATCCGTCGTGCTCATAATACTCTTCGGTACTGAGTCCATTCCCGCAAACAGCACATTGGGCATCCCCTGGTAGCTCAAAGTCGCAGGCCGCGCAGCGGGCCTCTTCGACGACGTAGGTCTCTTCACTGCATTCCGGGCATGTCGAGATCGGCGGCTCCCCGCCGTCCTTCACGGCGATATGCGTTTCAATGCCGAATGTCTCGTCAAACGCGAGGCTGAGGACGGGTCCGAGTTCCGCCTCCTCGCCGCAGGCGCTGCAGATCAGTACGACGTTCTGCCGGGACTTATTGTCGGGATCGCGCTGGCGGATAAGCGCTGAGTGGCAGGAGGGACAGGCAAAATCCGGAAGCGCACGCGCTGCGGCTGCAGTATCCCAATCGACCTCCTCCAGCGTCATCCTGCACGATTTCAGTTCGACCTCGAAGAGGTCAGCGTTCTCCAGCAAGGCTGTCCAGCACTCCGGTCCGAGAGCACTAAGAGGATCCTCCTGCAAGGCCTCGACAAGGAGCTGGCGAATGACAAGAAGTGCGTCTGCGACAGCCTGACGTGCGCGTTCTCGACTACCCTTGAAGTACGAATGCTCCATGTGATGGCGAATGTCGGCCATCGCGTCGAACCGCTTCCAGTCCAGCGCAACGTGAAAAGACTTGAAGCGCTTCTTGATGTCTTCGACGCCCACGGTGTTGCGGCCGACGCCTTCGATCGAGACGTCACCCTGATCGTTCGGCTGCGGCTCGAAGCGCTGGGCCAGCAGGATTTCGTCATCTGGCGACAGCCGCCGCAGTTTTTCCTTGCAAAGGAGCAGCACGCCGGCATGAACGTTGCGGACCGCCGACAGCACGCGACGATCGTCATTCTTCAGCAAATCTTCGACACCGATCTGGATCGATTCGACCGCGTTGGCGAACAAGGTCACAGGCGCTTCTCCCATAGGCGATCGTTTTTCTGACGGACGACGTTGAAGCTTCGAAACGCCAGTCGCGCCTTGTAGCTCGCGACCTTTGGTGCCAGGGGGCCCAGTGCCTCGGCAATGTCGTCCCGGCTGATCGTGGAATGATGGCCCACGATCACCTCGCGAAGAACCACCTGGTCGTTGAAATCGAGGAAAAAATGTCCGCTCGGATCTTGGTGCTGCAGCTGCGGAAAGAGGCGATACTCGTTCTCGTAGCTCCAGTGCTCGAACTTGGTCGTCAGAATCTCGGTCACGTGGGCCTGCGCTACGGGTCCTTCGGATTTCAGGGCGGACGGTCGCGCCAGCAAGCGCTCCTCGACATAGCTGACCTTGTGCGCCTGCGCGTGGACGTCGAATCCCAGGCAAAGCCCGCGATGACGATCGGCGTAATGGCCCCACTGCACGGGATTGTTCCAGTTCGCGCTGAAGCAGACCAGACCCATGTGGTCATTGAGGCCGTCCTTAAGCGCCTGATAGCGCCGTCGCACGGCTGGATGTTTCGTTGCGGCGCCGAGGAACTCGAATGGATCGTTTAGCTCGTTGATGCGGGCGATCTTCAGCCGCCGGTTGCGGATGTTGAGCAGCCCGTACTCGGTATTCAGAAAATGATAGAGCCGCATCTCCCCTTCTCCTGTGGAGCGGCCAACTTGCATACCCGCGGCTGTCGGCCCAGAGGCCGCAATCGCGGTCATCCCTTTGCTCGTCCGCTAGCATTGTTGGAACTAGGCGAGGTGGATCGGTCGCCCACTTCACTCCGGCGCGCTTCCCAGGTCGCAACGAGGAATGTTGCCATGGCGCCGGCGAGATTCACGGCGAGCTCCGCGTGTCGCGGCTGAGGGCGGGCGCGTTTCGGGCCTGGGCTGTGCGCATCGCTCAACTTGTTGCGGAGCGCGCCCAGCGATTCGACAACTGATTGGCAGCTTCCTAGGATCTGCTTGAAGACCTGTTCGGTGTGGTCGTCGGGCGCAAGTTCCAGAACCTTGGCAAGTTTGCGGTAGAGAGCCGGCAGATCGTCGGTCTCCTGCCAGGTTTCTCCGGCCTGATCGAGTATCCATTTGCAGACGTCCTCGAGCAGCGTGCGGGCGAGCGTGATTGCGCCCTCCGGTTCTGACGCCCTGCGCGCCATCGCCGTGGTCCAGCGCGCGTGCACTTGAGTCGGGTCGAACGCAGCCAGCGTTGCGGATATGCTCTCATCCGCTGGGGATCCGGTGGGCGCGGGTCGCACGGCGTAGAATGGACTGCCTGAGATTTTTCCCGCCAGGGCCAGGGTGAAGCCGTCATAGCGTAGCACGGCATCGATCTTCTCAGCCAGCGCAGCCTGTTCTGGCCCCGACCTGGCCTCAGGGTCCGTGACCGCCGCGAGAAACCTGAATAATTGAGCCCGCGAACATGTCAGGATACCGAGTGTCTCAAGCACGTCGCGGGCTGAGAGGTCGTCGTTTCGGACGGTATGACGATGCAGATAATCGTCGAGCGTGGTTTCCCCGCTCGGCTGCGGCGCAGGCAGGGATGCCAGTGGCCAAAGACCACGCAGGAGTTCGACGTCTTCGATGTCGCGCGCGAGGGGAAGCGCATCGAACAAAGCGATGAGGCGCCGCCGCGTGAGCATCGTGACCGCGGACCCGGCCAGTTCCTCGATTTTCGCTAGGTGCTCGGCGAGCTCGAAATGCTCCCCTTCGGAGAGCAACTGGCGGGCGCTGGCCACAACCTGCTCCCCGGACACTTCCATCAGCCGTTTGTGGGCATATTTGAACTTGCTCGCATAGGCCTCCTGATCCTCGCCGTCCGCGAGGTTGAGCCGCCGGCAAAGCGCGGGAACGTCATAGGCCCTGGCGTCGGCAATCGCAGACGCCAGTAGCTGGCGAAGCTCCTTGAGCATTGCGGGAGGAATGGAAGGAGGCATTGCGGTAGACGATGGCTTCTGCGGATGGGACATCCTACAGGATTCTCCAGGCGCGGAAGCTCCCGCGTCCTGTCGCCTCGCGTCGGCCAAGCTCGGCGACCGGATGCTGGGCGACTCATCCGCTTCGAGAACCCCACCGAAAAGGGCCCGCAATTCCGCATCTAAGCCGGCGCCGTCGAGCTCGGCGCGGCCTGGCAGAAGACCTCGTACGAGGGCCGCGACTACCTCGCGGTGAAGCTGGACGACCCGAGCTTCCCGGCCCCGATCTACGCTACCCTGGTCGAGGTCGAAGGCGAGAGCGACATGCAGCTCATCTGGTCCCGACCCAACCGCGACTGATCCACCGCGATCCAACGGCCCAGCCCAAAAGGTGGGACCTTTCGGAGTTCAGTCAGACCGGTCCTACTCCTCCCGCATCTGCTGCTCTTGCTCCGCCTCGCCCGCCTCGACCTTATTGGTGGTCGGCCCCTCCAAAAGTGCTCGCGGCACTTCTGGCGCTGCCAATTGTTCGAAATCACCGCCTATGTGATCCTGTAACCAAACGGGAATCTCGGCCGGAATGCGCTCTTCGCGGCTTCGCCGTTCTGCGTCGTGGTGAATTTGGATCAGCAGTTCGTCTGGATCATATCCAAGGGCGGCCAGCCCATTCTGGTTGATCAGCGTCACGACCGACGCGGAATCGGCCATCGTGATCCAAGCCGGTGGAACAAGTTCGGCCTGACCTATCAAGTCAAGGAGGAGCCGCACCCCCCAACGCAGCATCGGGAGCCGGAGTGGCTGGCTTGCCAGGCGATTTCTGAGCGCGTCCAGACGGTCCTGTCCGGTCAACGCCTCGTCGGCAAGCTCCATCGCGGTCTTTAGCAGCACGACGTCAGGTGCATTGAACTTGCGCTCGTCGATGATCTCAAGGATCGTCTGCATGCCCGCCCAGTTCTGCTTGTCGTACTCCGCATAGGCGGCCGCTAAGGCAAGAACAACGAAGTCATCCGCCGATCCGCCCGGGAGCTCTCCACGGAGCCGCTTGATCAGGCCTGCGGCGTCGTCGACGTTGAGCCGTCCCACCGTGAGAAGCTCATCCCATTCGCGCAGAGTGGTCTCGGAGAACGGTTCGACACGCAGTCCGGCTTTGGTCGCCTGCACCAGGAGCGGGACCGGCATCGTTGCGAGGGCCCAAAGCTTGGCATCTTGAAGCAGCAGAAGTTCGAACGGCGGAGAGGAGGTGCCGTCCTCCCAGACGGGATTGATCAGTCGTGGGCCGGACGGGTCATCGAGGCGATGACGGTTACGTAGCGGTTCGAGTCCGATGCGCGGCGGCAACCGAACGCTGACGATCTTGTCGCCCGTACGCACACGCGTCGTCCACCGTCCCCACGGAAGATCGACCGAAATCCGACATTGCCCCGGCTCAAGCCAGTCGAGCGGGTGTTCCTCCAGATCTCGGAGCGAGAGCTTCCGAGGTGGCAGTTCGTCGGCAAGACTGTCGAGCGTGACGCATTCGTCATCCTGCAAATATCCGGCGATCTCTGCAGCACTGGCCTCGCCGAAATCGAAATGGATGTTCGGTTGAAGGTACCGAGGCTGTCCCGCCGGCGAAAGAATCACCTGCTTCCCGGAGGCTCGATTGTATCGACGCGTCGCCTTCAGCCAATCGACGCCGATCCTGTTTGCCGTAAAAGCCGAGCCCGGAATCCTGGGGTTGAACCTGATCACCGGTCCGCCCGCCTCGGTCCCGAAGGTGACACCCGGCGGTGATACGGACCGAGCTTGCTCCGTACTCCGCGCCAGTTGATCGAGGATCTCGGGCGGAAGCGAGCCTCTCCCGCCATCGACCATGATATTGATGTCGCCCTTGCCGTCGTCCGCCGGCGGGGACGCTGGAGGCGGTTGGCGGAGCTCGAGAACGATATCGACGTCAGGCTTCGAGAGCTCTTCCACGAGCGGCACGTTCACCGCACGCCAGCTGCTGCCGGGCGTCAGCTGACATCCGGCGTTGAGCTGGTATTGAGAGGGAAACTTGATCGTCGTCGGGATTTTCAGCGGTATGCCCTTGAAGGGCATAAAGAACGGCCTGGGCAGCAGCTGCGACTGCAGGCGGATCGACACGACGTCGCTGAAGGCAATTTCCGGATCGACGAGGACCGTCACATTTGTTGTGGCCAGCAGCGGCAGCTGCAAAATCGGTGAATAGCCGTCAGCCAATGCGCGGCCATGTGACTGGCAGAACGGCCTCTGGTATCGGTCACCGGCATTGGCGGCGTCCTCGATCTTCGCGGCGATTGTGTTGGTGAAAAGCCGGACGAGATCGACTACGCGCTTGCCCGTCCCCCAGTCGTACACAATCGCGTCCTGCTCGGGTGCATTGGCGTCGACGGCGTTCCAAAAGGTGGGATCGAGTGCGGCAAGGCTGTAGCGGACAAGAACGCCGCGCCCATCGCCGGCCCACGCTCTCTCCCCCGGTGAGCAGGCGTAGCAGACCGTGAATGCGACTGCCGGATCGGGCGAATAGGTTCCGGCCGGCGCGTCCGGGCCCGAGGCTTCGACGGCACTGATCTCCCCGATGCTCGCCGTATCGTCCTGGCAAGCGTCATAGAAAAGGAACTGATCGCGATAGCGCCAGCTGCGAAACCACTCGATGTACTCTATGATCGCCAGGTTCTCGCGTGTGCTTTCGTAGACATAATAGTCTTGGCACAAGAAGACTGGACCAGCGCCCAGTACATGCTTGCCGTGGCCCGACATGAAAACAAATAGCTGATCGCCCCCCGCGCCCTTCGAGAGCCTCTTGAACGAGGCACGGATAGCGCTGTCATCCGCCGGTTTCACGTTGATGCCAGCTGCGAACGCCTCCTGAGCCAAAGGCGACACGTGGACGATGATGCGTTCGACCGGCACGCCGATTGCGATCAACCAGTTCGCCGCGGTGACGGCATCGTTTACACAACCCGGCAAGGGCCGGATCTGGGCAGAATCATATTTGTCGATCCCGATGATCAGCGCATCAGCGTTCAAAGTCACGGCTTGGGCCAGCTCCCGGCGATCTTCGCGAAGAAGGACGGTTGACGGAAATACGCGCTGTGCGCCTCCGGAAACGAGACGTTCGATTCAACCTCGAAGTCGTCGATGCCGTCCACCACGCCCGGAAACGCACGCGCAGCGCAGAAGGACAGGAAATCGTTGCGATCGTAGATGTTGAGCCAAGGCCGATAGGGCGTCCCGGGCGGCAGCGCTTCCTTCAGGCGCATCGTGCCGAGCGCATCGAACTTGAAAAGCATCGGCGCCTGCGATCCAACCGTAATTAGCATCGTCACCGGCAACGGCCCCGCTTGCCGAGGGCGTGACAGCAAATCGACCATCATGATGCCGCCGAGGCTATGCCCGAGCACAACCACGCGCTTACCCTGCGCTGATATGGCCGCGATTTTCTCCTCGATCATCACGAGGATCGCACCACCCCGGCGTTCGTATAGAAGAATATCGCCAATGCCCGGCGACACGCCGCTCATGAGACCGTCGCGGCGGTCTCGCCCATAATAGGTCGCCGCGCCCTCGGCCAAGGCCTTGACGCCGCCCCACAGCCAAGATCCGAGCCCCTTGGTCTGGGGAAATGATCCGACAATCACCTCGACCAGGGCCTCGCGGTCGTCGGCAACATAAAGAGCGCTGGGCCCGGTGCCCATCTCGCCGCGGGAGTCGATCAAGGCCTTTGCGACAATGGCTCGCCCCACCGCCTGTAGGAGGTCGGCGTCAGAGGCATCGCCGGCGGCGGCCGCGGCGCTTTTCAGCAGAGGCTGTTTGGTCAGCCATTGGGCGGCCCGTCGGACCGCCTCAGCTTTGACCTCGCCGGGAAGAGGGTCATTCACCGTTCTCTCGAACTCGACAAGCCTGTTTGTAAGTGCGATGTCCGCCGGATCGACTCCAGGCAAGGCGGCATTCTGCTTACCCCCTGCCGGTGGCCGCATGGATGCCATCCGCAGCTCCAGCAGCGGATCACGTAGCAGCTCTGCCCAAAGCGCGGCGCGCAAGCCGATGTCTTCCGGACCGATCTCGTCCGCCTTCGTCAGCGTAGGTGGGAGCACCTGCTCGACCGCCGTTGCGTCCACATCGACGCCAAGTTTCGGTCCCCAGCAAACACCATCGATGTCGATTGCGAGGCCGGCCTTCGCAAAGCCCTTCCGCAGAAGGGCGATCGACTGGTCGTAGCCCTCCTGGCGAACACCTGTCCCGTGAATGAACAGCAAGGTATCCGCCATCTTGCACTCCCCGTTCCCTGATCGGTTTGCGGCGCCGGCAACAACATGTGCGCAGCCTTTGATCCCCTCGAGGATGACAGAGCTGACCCGTCGCCCCAGGCTCCCCTGCATAACCCGACCATACTGTCGCGCGGTTCGTGTTGGCTGCCAAGGTAGAAGTTGTATTCCAGCCGCAGCAAACTTCACCGGTTGTCGAGCCGTGCATCCGGCCCCTCCCGCGTTTTGTGCAGGCCGTAGTCCTTGGGGGCATCCTTCCACTGCAATCCGTTGTTGATTACATAGACGATGCCGCTCACCACCAGCCGGTCATCGACCGCGGCGCGCCTTGGGCCAAAGGGAAGAACGGAGAGATTCGCGCCATCTGATGCGCGCTCAATAGGAACAAGTCACCCCATTGCAGCCTCCTCAACTGAGACTGTGATTCACATCCTTAGCGCGATTAATAGGTCCTGAGCCTAAGTTGGGGACCCAATCAAATAGCTGACGCATTTGACTGGTTCCGTCCGGGATTGAGTTCTGCCGTGACGGAGGTTGTCATGAGCGATCTATTCTGGCTTTCGGATGAGGCATGGGCGGCGCTTGATCCGCATCTGCCCAAGAACCAGCCGGGCAAGCCTCGGGTCGATGACCGGCTCGTGATCAGCGGCATCCTCCATATCCTGAAGACGGGCGGCCGCTGGCGCGATGTTCCTCCTCAATATGGTCCCGCCAAGACCATCTACAATCGTTATGCCCGGTGGGCCCGCCGCGGCGTCTGGCAGAGGATATTCGCCAAAGTCTCAGAAGCGGGATCGACACCCGAGGAGCTTTGTCTGGACAGCACGCATGTCAAAGCCCACCGCTCCGCTGCTGGCGGAAAAGGGGGGAGTTCAGTCAGGCGATCGGCGTCTCGCGCGGCGGCAGAACGACGAAAATCCATTGTATGGCCGATGCTCGTGACCGGATCGTCGCGGTCGCACTGACACCGGGCAACATCGCGGACATCACCGTGGCGCCACTGCTTCTCGACGCTCTCGCACCAACACGACGCCTGATCGCTGAAAAGGCATATGATGCTGACCGGCTGCGCGATTGGCTCCGAGAGCGGCGCATCGAGGCCGTCATTCCAGGGCGAGCCACCCGAAGCATCGTCTATCCGCTCAACCGCAAGGCCTATCGACGTAGAAACATCATTGAGCGCATGTTCGGATGGCTAAAGAACTGGCGGCGTATCGCCACCAGATACGATCGCCTCGCGGTCAACTACATGGCCGCAATCGCACTCGTAGCTACAGTCTCTCAATGGCTTGGGTGAGTCCCCTACCTAGTCCCCGGCCAACAGTTCCGCCCAATAGGAGGGGCGTTCGGCTCCCTACGGAGCGGTGGTGCATCATCGGCTTGGCAGTTGTCCCCTGCCGATGAATCGATCGAAGACGTCGGGCCCCTCCTCCTCCGCCTGGAAGCGCGGGCCCTCGGACTCGAATTGCAGCACGGTGATTTCCTGATCGTATCGATCCGAGCGTAGGCACATTTCATGCACTGGTTCGTGAAACCACACACCTGCAGCCTGCGTCATTCCCGTGAGAGCACCGTCCGAATAGTCGCCGCGCGCGGCGAATGCCTGCGCGGGCAACTCGAACACCGTGTTTTTTGTCCGGATGAACCGCCCGGACTTAAGCGCAGGCTCACTCGGCTTTGCCCAGTGGGCAAAGCCCTCGTTCGAAACCACCATCATCGCTCGCGTTTCGGTGTACTCGAGCCACCGCAGGATCGCGGCGGTCATCGAGACGCCATAGCGCTTCGCGAGGCGCCCGAGGATGTCGAAATCGACGCGCTTGGTGGCGGGATGCTGCCGACGGAAGTCGTGAAGCGGCATCAACAGCGCCGCTGCGAACTCGTCGGCCTCCTGCTCAATGCCAGAGCCTCCGCGACGGACCACAGCGTTCTCGTCGCAATAGATGCCGCCGTCGAAACACCCGTCTTCCTCGATCAGTTGGCGGTGGAGGACATAATGGGCGAACTCGTGCCCGACCGTGAACGCGCGGCGGCCGCTGGACTGGCCGACATGGTACATAATCGCCCACTGGCGCGGTCGCGCCTCTCCATAGACCAAGGCGCCGACGCAGCCGGGGATGTCGCGTTCGACGACCTGATGGATGGGACTTTGTGGCGCAATCTGTTGAGAGTATTCCAGCGCGAGACCAATCATATCGACCGGCGCGCGATCAAAACGGTCGGCTCCGAGGACCAGATCCAGCATCTGAGTGATGCGAGCCGCCTCCTTTAGCGGCCAGAGGCGGGGGGGCGCGTTCATTTACGCGTCTTGGTATCCAGGATGCGAGCCATCTCTCGGATCTGACGGCGTGTCTCCTCCGGTAGGCCGCTATATTGACGGAAGAACGCGGTGTCCTCCGCGTCACTTAGGGTCTGCGTGTCGGCGCCGATCAAATAATCGACGGTGACCCCCAGGGCACTCGCGATTGAGGATAGCTTCTCCGCAGACGGTCTGGGGGGATTCTTGTTTTCGAGTTCCCAGATGTAGCTCTTCGAGGAGCCGGTCTCCTGGGCCAGCTGATCAAGGGTCAGACCTTTCTTCGTTCGCAACTCCTTGATCCGATCACCAAATTTCATAACCGGCCCTTCCAGAATTCCTCCTCCGACGCGTGTTCGGAGTAGCCATATTCTATGTCCCTTGACAGGCGCATTCAAGCTCCCCATCTTGTTCGGAGTAGACGCACATAGTCTTATATCATCCCGAACATCGCGCGGGCGGTGGCGAGATGCACAGATGCAGTCCAGCCCGCCGTGGAGATCGATGTGAACATCCAGCTTGCGCCGACCGGCCTCAATCCTTTCGACGACCCTCTCGACCGTATCCTCGCCGAGATCGCGCTCAGCGTTCAGCTGCCGCCCTCGCTCCATGACAAGGCGAAGTCGCGTTACGAGGCGGTGCGGCGCCATCTCGAGGCCACGACCGCCTTCTTCGACCAGATCGAGCACTTCTACCCGCAGGGCTCCATGGCGATTGATGCGACGATTTCGACGCGCGGCACCGACGACGAGTATGATCTCGACATCGTCTCGCAGCTCGGCGGCTGCTTTCGCGGCATGGCGCCTCTTGAAATCCTGACCGCGCTCGAAGCCGCGCTTACCGACTATCCGGTGCAGCGGGTGTTGCGGCAGACGCGCTGCGTCACCCTGTTCTACGCCGACAAGATGCATCTCGACGTCACGCCGTCGCTGCGCGTCTACGCCACGCTCGATCGCGAAAGCCTGATCACTCACGCCAAGGGCCCGCGCCGTTCGGACGACGATCGCCTCGTCGACATGAACGCCTATGGCTTCGCGCAGTGGTATGCGAGCAGGACGCCGCTCGAATTGCGCATGGCGAAGGAGTTCCACCGGCGATGGCTTGACCATGCCGGCCTTGCCGCTCGCGCCGACGCCGATGTGGATGATGTTCCGGATCAGTGCGACTTCATCGTCAAGAACACGGCGACACTCGCCCTCCAGCTCCTCAAGCGCTTCCGCAACATCCGCTATGCCAGCTACTCCGGCCGCATCCCGCCGTCGGTGGTGCTCTCTTACTATGCCGGGCTTGCCGCGCAGCCGAACATGTCGCTCAGCGCCATGCTCGTTCGCCTCGCGAGCTGGATCATCCGCGACATCGAGCAGGCTTCGCTCTACGGCCGGCTGCTGCATGTCGCCAATCCGGTGTGCGCGACCGATGTGTTCACCGACCGCTGGCCGGAATCCATTACTCAGCAGGATGAATTCGCCGAACACCTGCACGAGCTCGTCCGTTCGCTCGAGGCGATGCGTAAGGGCGAGATGTTTCCCAACACGATGATGGACACGTTGCGCGGGAACTTCGGAGATCGCGTCGTGACCCGTGCCGCGGACCAGATCGCAACCGAGGTTGGTGGCGGGATCCAGCAGTCGCGTCAGCTCTACACGCGGCGCGGCGGCGTGCTGTTGCCTATCGCCGCCGTCGCCGCGTCGACCGTCAACCCGGCGGTTTCGGCGGCGCGGCCTCACACTTTCTTCGGGCACAAGATCTGATGCTGGCGGCGCCCCTCTCCATCGACCAGCAGATCGCTGCGATGAAGGCGACCTGGCCGCAGTTCGCTGCGCGCCGCGTCGATCGCCGCGCTCAGTCCGCTCGGTGGGTGGGAAGCGTGAGGCCGCAATATTCATGGTGCGCAGCCGGCCACGCTGCTGCGCGGTGATGCGGGTATCAGGGATCGCCGGCCGCCCCTCGACAGAGCGCCAGAAGCGGTTCAGCGCTTCCATCCGCCCTATCATGTCCGCGTCCAGCGGGATCAGTGCCGCCAGCGGCGCATCGGGGCGAGTCCCGGTCAGCAGCAGCACCTGCGTGGCATGAGGCGCCGGACCATGGACCCGGTATCGGCCCTCGGCGCTGTCGTGCGGCGCAACCATGTCGCCGAAGGAGACGCTGGCCGCGCCCGGAAGAAACGCGGGCTGCTGGGCGAGAAGCACGACGGCCGGATCGACAACCGGCGACCACGGGACGTTCTGTTCCACAGCGGAGAGAGATGGCCGCGCGGCGAAATCGCAGCCCCCAGCGCTGCTCCACCTCCCGGGGGAGCGGGTCGGCGTCTGAGCCAGTCTTTACGAGGGAGTGGTAGTGTTCCTGGTAAGTCTCGTCCCGGCGCAGGCATTCCCAGGCGAGGCCTTCCACCGACAGCGTGTCGAAATAGACGTAGCTGGCATCCTCTCGCCAGCGCGATGTATCGGGCTTCATCACTCGCCTCCGCATCAAGGGTGCGTGTCGAGCGAGGACAATCTGGGATTGAGAATGCTGGGGGAAGTCTGCCAAAGAGCATCGCGTGATGCGGCTGCAGCATCACCCCCGCAAACGGGCTGCAACGTCAGACAGGACGGTGGAGGAGGTCCTTGTAGCCGCTGGACGCCACCCAACGGGCCCGCGCCAGATGGCTGTCATGGACATGACGGGCACGGTCGGGCTCCCGAGCCGCGTCGATGCCGAACAGCACCGCGGCGATCTCCTCCCAGCCGGCGCCATCCGCGGTGGCGTCGAGCAGGCGTGCGTAGAGCTTGATGTGCGCCCGGTCGTAGTCGGTGAGCTCGGGAGCGATTGGGACGGTGTCTGCAAACGCGTCGGTCATGTCACCCCCCTGTTTCCATGCCTGACGCAACCTTGGTCCCTTCTAGACGACAGCGGATGGCGAAGCGAGCCTGCGCGCTGGGGGCATTCCCGGGGGCGCTCGACAATCGCTTGGCATCGGGAGTGCCGCCGTCTAACCCGCTACGGTCACTTGATTACATATTATAGTTGATAATCTCAAAGTGTGTAAATTGCGATCCGTCTGCGCATGGATATGCGCAAGCTGGTCGGCCGGAACTTCGCTCGCCTGCGTCAGGAGAAAGGCCTGACTCAGGAGGATGTCGAGGCGCGCTCCGGATTCAGCCAGCAATATATCAGCGGCCTTGAGCGTGGCCGGCGCAATCCGACGGTTATCACCCTCTACGAGCTGGCTCAGGCGCTAGGCGTCAGCCACGTCGAGCTGGTGCAGCCCGACGGCAAGGACTGACCGGGGAACCTGATGGTAGGAAAGCCCCGGCCGGAACCGACCGGGGCCTTGATCGCCTCACTCGCCGCGGCGCCCGCTCGGGCGGGACCAGATCAGCGAGAAGGTGTCACCGTCCTCGTCGTCGAAGAGGTTGGCGTAGATCGGGGCGTTGAAGCTCGGGTCGTCGAGCTTGAGGCCCAGATAGTCGCGGCCCTCGCTGGAGCGCTTGGACCAGGCGGCGCCGATCTCGATCCGGCCCACCAGGACCCGGTGGCTGGGAGCGTTCTCACCGTTGGTCCGCAGGTCGGGGACGATGCGCACGCCCTTGGCCTGGACGCTGAGGGTGACGATCTCGCCGGTGAACTCGTTCGCGCCGGTCTTCTTGAAGGTGCCGATGGTGGCCATGGTAAGTCTCCGTCTTCCGTTTCCGAGCCCGCTCCATGCGGCCTCGATGGCGATCGGAAGGCCGGAGGCGACCGACGCCGCATCGCCCCGGGTCCCCGTCGCGCTGGCGCGATGGGGTGAGGATTGCGACCGGAGCACAGCGGAGGACGGCGCGAGAGGGACTTTCTTGCCTCGCGAGGAATGACGGCGCCTCGGGGTCCCCACGCGACCTGTCGCGTGGGGTGGGGTCCGGCAGGGGAAGAAAGTCATGATGCGCCGTTGCGGCAGAGGCGGTCGAGGCGCAGCCGTCCTGCGGCCAGATCCGCCCATTGGAGAGGCCGTTTGGAGCGGTCGACCGACGGAGGCCGAACGGGGATGATGGCGACCCGCCGCAACCTCACGGAAGACCGGTCCGATCCTCTTCGGCTTCACGTCCCCCGTTCCGGGTCAACTGCGCGTGATTCCACCGCACCCGGTACAACCGGGCAGGATCACCCCACCATGCACTGGTCCGCCACTGACCGCGGGGCGCCATGCCCGCGATCTGCAACAGCGCCGTGACGCCGATGGCAACAGCGCCGATGATCGAGAAAACGATCTGCCACGTCTCTGACGGCATGGCGAGCTGCGCGATACCACGCGTGGCGTGATAACCGGCGAAGACGGCCGGGGCGACGAAGGCGAGCGCAACGAGGAGCCGCGCCGACATCGGACGAACGATCACGAACAGAACCTGGCCGATGCCGAGCGTGACGCACCCGGCGATCAGGCCAACGATGATCGCACCGAGCCAGCCCCCGCCGGTATGGTAGGCCCAGGTGCCGGCGCTGACGGCGACGAAGAACGGCAGCGCGAAGACGGCGAGCGTGAACAGCAGCCAGCAGAATAACGCGATGGCGGCGAGACCAAGCGGGATGCCGAGGAAGATCATGGTGGTGTCCCCGTGAGGACAGCTCTGACGGTCGCGCCTTCCACCACCACCGCAGCGCGATCTCAAGCATAGCAAGGAAAGATGGATGCCGGAATCCCAGCAATGGAGATACTCGGCACGTCATGCGTACACCTTCTCTATCTGGCGAAGGGGTCGATCTCGCGGACGATCTGCGAAGCGTCACCGTCGAACTCGTCTGCCGGCACGACCGACAAGCTGCCGTCGCCGGCGCGGAAGATCACGATGACAACAATCAAGGTCTTGGCGAGGCTGAGGGCGAAGGCCTGCGCATCGGTGGAGGACATGGGGTCCGGCTCCTGCTCGAAGCGGAGGACCATCCCCCGCTGACAGGCGCCCGATGGGTCCGGCCGTGGGCCGCAATCACCGCGACGGCGAAGCGGGAGCGGCGGCACGCTGGGCGTAGCCGACCCCTCGCGGGTTGATGGCGTCAGGCCCTCGGCCGGACCAAGGAACAGCGCAGCAAAGCGGGGGAGCCGTCGCTTGAAGATCGGCAGGCGTGGCCGTCTCCTCGCATGCGCTTGCTCAGGAGGTTTCGCTCGGCTCTACACCGATGAGTGCTGGTCCTGCTGGCCAGTCCGCTGAAAATCGATGACGAGAACCGCAGTCCAATGAAATGCGATAAGGCCCCGTGAAATTCGATTCCGATGGTCGAGGAAGGGGCAGCGCTCACGCGCCGCCCGACCCAAAGCGATGGACCGGGATGCCGAGCTTGCGCGCCTTGTCGGCGAGATTGTCCTGGATGCCGGTGCCGGGGAAGATGATGACCCCGATCGGCATGACCGAGAGCATCTGGTCGTTGCGCTTGAAGGGGGCGGCCTTGGCGTGACGCGTCCAATCCGGCTTGAAGGCCACCTGCGGCACCTTTCGCGCATCGGCCCAGCAGGCGGCGATCCTCTCGGCGCCCTTGGGTGAGCCGCCGTGCAGCAGCACCATGTCGGGGTGCTTGGCGTGCACCTGGTCGAGCTTCGCCCAGATGAGCTTGTGATCGGCCGTGTCACCACCGGAGAAGGCGATCTTCGGACCTGCGGGCATCAGCACCTCGGTCTCCGCGCGTCTGCGGGCGGCCAGGAAATCGCGGCTGTCGATGAGGGCAGCAGTGAGGTGCCGGTGGTTCACCAGCGATCCGGAGCGCGGGCGCCAGGCTGATCCGGTGTGGCGTTCGAAGGCATCGGCGGCTTCATCCCGCATTTGCTCAAGGGTGTCGCGGCGTTCGATGAGGCTCTGGCCCTCGGTGATGAGGCGTTCCAGTTCCACCGAGCGCACCTCGCTGCCGTCCTGCTCCTGCTGGCTGCGGCGCTGTCCCTGCTCATTGTCGTCGAGGGTGCCCGAGATGCGGCCGGCGGCACGGTGGAAGAGATGGACCGTCGACCACAGGAGATCGGGAAGGTCCGGCTCGAGGCGAGTGTCCTGGAGCGTCGCGATGAACGCATCGAAGATGTCGGCGATGGCACCGGTGACGCGGTCGGTATCGGGAAGCGGCCGGGGATCAGTTTCGTCAGCTGCGGGACGGTAGCCGTAGAGTTGCAGCTCCTGCAGCAGGTGATCAGTCGGTGAGGAAGCGTGGCGGGGTTCGTCGTGCTCGGTGCTCATGGGAGGCTCTGTCGGTTGGACCGCAGCCTTGCGGCCTTCATGGCGACGAAGCCGGCGGGCGGGACGGACCTGCACCCCGCGAGCAGCGCGGGGCCGGAGCGTGAGCGGAGGATGGCGAAGGCCGGCGATTTTGTTTCGCGATGAAACGGCGCGTGTCGGGGCCCCCACGACGCCTGCGTCGTGGGGAACACCGCCGACGGAAAATCGTCGGCCGCAGCCATTGCCGGGACGGCGCGACTGCTGGCCGATCGCCCTCTGGAAGGCCTGGCTGCGGGTCCTCTGTCGGCGGTGAGCTTCAGAGCGTGGCGTCAGCGCATCCCCGCTCCCGGCTCATTCAGGTCACGGGCTCAGCATCATGAAGCGGCTGACATCCTCGGGAGCAAACTGGCATCGCAGTTCCGCCCGCAACGCATCGAGACCAAAGGCGCGCAGATCCTCGTTGAAGTCGCCGAGCGTCGGCGAGAGCTCGATGGCCTCGACTCCGGCGGAGTTCGCTCGTGCGATGAGGCTGTCTCGCGCCCTGTCGCCAGCCGGATCGATGTCGCGGACGACGTAGAGCCGCCGCAGCCGGGGCGGGAAGGCGATGGCGGCAAGGTGTGCGGCCGAGAGCGCCGCTGCCATGGGGAGGTTGGGCAGCACGGAGCGAAGTGACAGAATGGTCTCGATGCCCTCGCCGGCGGCCATCGCGTCGTCAGTCCTGCCGAAGCGAACCGCGTGCTCCAGCAGGTGACCCATGGCGCGCCGGGGTGTAGCGATGGCGGCCTTGTCCGATCCATCCGGAGCGAGCCATGTCCGGTGGACGCCCATGGTCCGTCCCCTGAGATCAGTGACACCCGCGATCATGGCCGGCAGGGGGTGAGTGGGCCCCTGTGCATCGGCGCGATAATAGCAGCGGGGATGAAAGCGCAGGCTTCCGGTTTCGTGCAAAGCCGTGATGCCGCGGTTCCGCAGATACGTCTCTACGATTGTGCCCGAAATCGGCTGTGCGGCGGCGAATAGCCGTCGTGCCGAGATGACCGGATCACGTGAGGAGCTCGGCTTCGTGCGATGGGGGACTTCCGCATCTGGGGAGGTGGGCGGAAGGCGCAGAAATGCTTGAGCCTCGGCGACCACATCGGTGAAGTTGGACAGGCTCCGGCTTTCCCGGATCACGTCGAGAAGATCACCGTATTCCCCGGTCGCCGCATCGGTCCATTTTCCGGCCGGGCCTTTCAAGCTGTCCGACAGCCGCACGAACATGGAGCGGCCGGGCGTGTTGCGAACGTCGCCCACCTGCCAATATTGCCCCTGCCGCCGGCCTGCGGAGAGATAGTGGCGACAGACCGCCTCCGCCTGTCGGCCGAGCTGGCGACTGAGCTCATGAGCCGCATCCGCCATGGGGACGCTCCAAAAGAAAGGCCCGCCGTCCGGACCACGCGACAGGGGGAGCGCGGGGCCACGGGCGGCGGGCCAGGTTGCCCGGGAGGGTTATTCGGCGGCGATCGGGGGAGAGATCGCTTCGGGCTCCTCAGTGTCGGCGAGGTCCTCGCTGTCGGCCATGGCCGTTTCGCCGTCGATCGCCGCCGTCTCTTCGCCGGCGATAACGTAGGGCTGGGTCCGCAGGACCTCCGGGAGCCAACCGCTGTCGACGAGAAGGGATTCAGCCTCCCGGGCCATATCGCCCTTCTTGAGGTGGGCGATCCGCTCGGCCGCGCGTTTGCCCTTAGCTTCGGTCACCGCCTGCAGGATGCGGGCCTTGGTGACCCGGCCCAGGAAGGTGTCGACAGTGGGCTTCCATCCGACCGCAGCCATGTTGAGCGACACCGCTTGGGCCAGGCGCTCGGCATGGGCGAAGGCGCGGGGACGCCGGTTCCACGCCTCGTGCACCGCATTGACCGAGAGGCTCACCACATGGGCGAACAGGGCAGCCCGGCTATCACGGTCCCACCCGCTCAGGGTGTCCCAGAGCGCGACCGGCTCTTTCGGAAGCGCCTTGGCCCAGCTCTCGTGACGGACACGGAGCGCCTCGGCAGAGACGCTGTCATTGAGGCCCGGCGCCTGGACGCTGAAGGACACGCTTTTCAGATCGAGCTCAAGGCAGCTATCCGAGCCATAGGCGTAGAAGGCCTTCAGCGTGAGAGCGTGGACCGCCGCGAGGAAGGCGATGTCGGGCTGCTCACCGAGCGCATGGCGCAGGCCGAGCGTTCGATGGGTGGTCAGCTCCGTGAGCAACCGGTCGGAGATCGGGGCGAGCCCGTCTTCCTCCTCGGGCTCCGCAGGTGCATCGCACGCCGCCGCCTCCTTGTGCGGTGCCGAGGGCATGGCAGACCCATCATGGCTCTCGGCGGAACGCTCTTGGTCCTCCTCGACAGGCACCTCGTCCTCCGGTCGGACATAGCCCCGTTCCACCCGGAGCTTGCCGTCCTGCGCGATGCTGACGAAAGCGCCGGCACGGACGACCTCAGCCGGATCGAACTCAAGGGGGCGCGTCTCGAAAGCCTCCAGCATCGCCTCGAGTTCGCCGAGCCGTGCATCGATCTCCTCGGGGAGTTCGTCGGCATCGGGGTGCTCTTCCGACAGGCGATCGTATTCCGTCTGGGTGGTCACCCGCGCAGCCTCCTCCTCTTCCGTGAGCGGCGTGGGCTCGCCACGCAGCTGGCGCAGGCCGTAGGTGTGGCCATAAGCGAAGTCCGGCGCCACCTCGATCCACTTCCAGCCTTCGCTCCGGATCCCGTCCGCCTCAATGGCGAGCTTCTCCGCCACCATCCGGTCGACGAGGGTCACGTCCGGCAGCCACCCGCCGTCATCGCCCTGGAACAGGTCGCGCAGCACTGTGCCGCCGGCCGCCTCATAGACCTCGATGCCGATGAACCGGGCCCGCTTGTCAGATGCCCGGACAGCGCCTTCCGTCAGCATGCGCCGGATGACGTGGGGCTGCTTGTCGTAAGCCTGGGCGAGACGCTCCAGCACCTGCTGCTGCCGCTCATGGTCACCGGACACCGTGAAGGCCATGAGCTGGTCGAGGGTGAGGCCATCCTCGGCATAGGTGTCGAGCAGCTTTGGGGAGAGGGAGGCGAGCTTCAGCCGCTGCTTCACCACCGCGACCGAGAGGAAGAAGGCGGCGGCGATCTCCTCCTCGGACTGGCCGTTCTCCCGCAAGGCGAGGAAGGCGCGGAACTGGTCGAGGGGATGGAGAGGTGCGCGCTGGACATTCTCGGCAAGGGAATCCTCCTCGGCGATGCCGCCCTCGCGCACGACGCAGGGCACCGGCGCAGTCCTGGCGAGGCGCTTGCGCTTCACCAGCAGCTCCAGCGCCCGGTAGCGCCGGCCGCCGGCCGGGATCTCGTACATGCCGGTCTCGACGCCATCCGCATCGACCACGGCGCGGACATTGAGGCCCTGGAGCAGGCCCCGTCGGGCGATGTCCTCGGCGAGTTCCTCAATGGAGACGCCGGCCTTCACCCGGCGGACGTTGGACTGGCTGAGCACCAGCTTGTTGAAGGGGATGTCCCGCGAGGACGAAAGGGTGATCTTCTGAACAGCCGTGGCCATGGGATGCTTCTCCGCGACGGGCGGCCGGAGAACCTCTCTCTGGCCTCCAACCCGTCACGAAGCACGGCGCCGCCCTCTTCCTCTGAGGGCAGCGCCGCAGAACCGACAATCCGGAAAGCTGGAACCGCACGAAGCCGGAGACACGACATTCCGCATCTCCGGCTTTGCGGATCTCAGGCAGCCCGGTCGAGGAGCTTCTTCGCCCGGGCCTCCAGATCGAGGCGGGCGTCCTGGTGCGGCTTGTCGCGCGCCACCGCCGTAATGCCCTGCACGAAGTCGAAGATGCTCTCCGGCTTGCGGCCCTCCTCGGCGAGCACGGTGTCGATGACCTTCTGCGTCTCCGCCTTGGAGAAGCCCTTGCGACGCAGGAACTCGGTACGGTCCTCGTCGGTGCGCGCCACGATGCGCTCGCGGGCCGCCCTGATTCCGTTGACGAAGGGCATGGGCGAGGAATTGGCGAAACGCTCAAGGGCCGGCGCGGCCTGATGGGCGAAGCGGGAGGCGGCATACTTGGAGTGGCGGATGGTGATCTCCTCGAAATCCTCCACGCCCCAAAGGTTGCGGTTCTGGCACACGGCCCGGAGATAGAAGCTGGCAATGCCCAGCGTCTTCGCGCCCACCTCCGAGTTCCAGCAATAGAAGCCCCGAAAGAACAAGTCGGGTGAGCCATCCGGCAACCGGCCGGCCTCGATGGGGTTGAGGTCGTCCACCAGGAACAGGAAGACGTCCCGGTCCGAGGCATAGAGCGTGGTGGTGTCCTTGGTGATGTCGACGCGGGGATTATAGATGCCGGTCGACCAGTCGAGCACGCCCGGCACCTTCCAACGGGTATCGCCGGTGCCGTTGCCGGCAATGCGGCGCACGGCGTCGACCAGCTCATGGTCGTAGATGCGGCCATAGTCGGGACCGGTCACTGCCCGGAGCTCGACGCGGCCGCCTTCCACCTCCAGCGTCTTCACCTGCTCGGCGCGGTGCATCAGGAGGCCGTGCTGCAGGTTGATGCCGGCGAGCGGCGCCGGAAGCTGCCGCAGATAAGATGCCGGTGCGCCGATGAGGCTCGCGAGCTGGCCGAAGCTCCAGTGGGTCGGGGCCACAGGCGCCTCCGTCCCGGGCAGCGCGATCGTCAACCGCTCCGGCATGTCGCGGCTCGCCTCCACACGGATGGCGACACTTTCCACGGTCCGGGTCCTGCTCCGGTCGGACCGGCCGCGCACTGCGCCATAGAGCTCCGACAGGGACAGATAGCGCTCGTCCGCCGGCCGGGAGAACCACTCCGAAGATACCCTCCCGATCACCCCGCCACGTCTTGCATCCACTTTGTAACCGCCGGCGGCTTCCTGGCTCACATCCAGAACCTGAACCTCAGTCATGCGACCAAACTCCACGACGGGTGCTGGGAGCCTCTCTCCCAACCCTCAATCCGTCATGGAAATCCGGTCCAACCTCTTTCTCTCGGTAGCCCCATTCGAGCGCTATACGAGAATGCTCCTCCCTGTCCGCCATCAATTCCCCGGCGCGCTCCATGCAGGGCGGGGAACATCCCAAGCAATTGCAATGATGCAAATGCTAGCAGAAGGGGGCGCACGGTGAGCGCTCGGCACTCTACCGGCACGCCCCCGGTCCCTAGTGCGCGGCGACAAACCGGCACGCGGCCAGCCGAAAACTCGGCGACCTTGCGGGCTCCGAGCGGGTTCGCCGCCATCCCCGCCGCCGCGCTTGATCCGCCCCATCGTGCGGCGTCTCCCGCGGTCCCCGCGCTTATCGGGTCCGGGTCCCCTTTGTTGTCATTCCGCAGCAGTCCTGTCCGGACCAATGTTGCCAATTTCGGCTATCGCCTGGAACTCGGGCAAGTATTCCTGTCGATGTTGCGACAGCCATCGCACCACGCGGGAATTTGTCAGCAACTTGGCAATATAACCCTTGGCCACCGTCAGGTGCAGATTGTCGACGCCATACGTCTCTTCAACTGATTTCACTTGGCTTTGAAGACTCGCCAGCTCTCGTTCCATGCGAGAGATCTGCTCCGATGTGACCGCTGTCGCGCCTGCCGGCTTCCGCTTTCGCGGGTCGACGAGTTGGTTCTCCGGCGTAGCGACGAGCAGGGCTTTGGCAAACATTGTCGAGAAATTGTTCTGGCCGACCATCAGCTCTGCCGCCTCAACTTGCCGGATGGGCACCATGCGGCGAAGGAGGTCGAAGACGGACAGCGGGCAGGAAGTATCCTTCAGCTGCTCGACAGCATCTGCGCAGATTCCATCGAGCATGCGGAAGCGGCGTCGGATCGTGTGAATATCGAGACCCAGCGCCTCGGCGATCCGCTCGGCAGGCACACCGCGATCCACCGCTCGAACGATCATCCGGTGCTCTTGAACCGCCGACAACCTATTGACGCGCTTGTTATAGGTGTAAGCTTCATCATCCGTCGAGATCAGGCATTCGACCTCGTCGATGCCGAGGTCCTTCAGCGCTTCGATGCGCATCAGGCCATCCAGCAGGAAATAGGTGGCCGGCTGCTTGCGATCGGGCGTCACCACCGGGGCTTCGACGAGGCCGATGGCGCGTACCGAGGAGAGGATCTGGGCGTATTTCTTACTCTCCTTCGCTCCGGACCGCAGGGTCTTAAGCGGCACGATCTGACCGATTTTCAGACGCCGCGCCTCACGCTCGAATGCGAGCCTGACGCGTCTGCCGTCTTCGCTCTCGCTGCCTGTCATCTCACTGCCTCCCCTTGATCCGCGCCGTAAGAGCGCGAGGCATCGTGTCCAGCCTCTCGGCGCGCAAAAGCGTTGTGAAGCCGTCGTCCAGGAGGAGTTCTTTGAGCGATTCGACGATAAACAGGAGTTTTGCCTGCGCGTAATCCGACTTTTTGACCAATAGGCGCTGTTTTTCAGCCTCCCTCTGATAGAGGCGCATGAGGTCCGCTGCGGTAATCTTCCTTGGCGGATTCTTGATGCCTAGGCCGTTATCTCTGACCGTCTTGCTGCGCTTCATCCTCTGGTCAAGCATGCGACGCACGGTGCTAAGCTTCTTGCCTTTTATCGTGCCGGCGGCATACGCATCCATAAGGACGTTTTGAACTTCAGTGTGTTCAGCTCGAGCAATGTCGACGGCGAAGCTGATCGGGACGAGCCCTGTCTCGACGGCAGCGACGAGACGTTCTTCTCCATTCTCAAGCAAGGTGGCGATCATATTCACCCAACTCGGGGTGACACCGATTTTCTGCGCCACCTCGGCATCGGAATAACCGCGCTTGTGGAGACTCCCGATCTCATGCATGAGGTCGATAGGTCGGTGCTGGCGCCGCGCGACGTTCTCAACGAGGCTCATGACAAAGCAGTCGGATTCAGGTGCGTCGATCACGATTGCCGGGATCTTGGTCTCGCCGAGCATGCGAAATGCCTCTAGCCGTCCCTCCCCACACACAAGATCGTATCTCGCCGTTCCGGGTCCGGGGCGGCGGCTTACAGTAATCGGCCGCTTCAGGCCTATGGCTTCAATGTTGTCGACGATCTCGCGATGCGTTCGCTTATTACGCGCGCGGGGGTTAAGGATATTGATCCTTGCGATTGAGATCATCTCGACCTTATGGTCCACCGAACGGGGCATCAGGCGGCCTCCGTAACAATCACAGGCTCCAGAAGCTCGTAGAGAGGGTCGAGCGAGTCGAACCTGTAGCCGTCAATGGCTAAGCCATTGTCCTCGGCGAGCTTCAATTTTTCTGTGGCGATATCGATGCCAGGAAACAGATAATAGTCGAGCGGGCGTTCATTGGAGGCATCCATTCTCACGGCGATGGTGATGTCCGGCTGAAGGCCTGTGTCGAAGCGCAGCCGCCATCGGAAGGAGCCCGCCGACGTGCGATGGCATCTGGCTATCACGACGGAAATCGCCAGCTCGCCGTTCACCGAGATCCGGTCAGTGCCCGCGTCCGTAGACAGATGGCATCCTATATCGCGAAGCCTCCCGAGGATCTCAGAGACAACGCCTGGGTGGAGCGCGCGCAAGCCGCGGTTGATCTCGACATAGCGATAATCCCGTCGCGGTGTATAGCCCACAAGGTGGTATGCGCGCAGGAGACTGCCGAAGCGGGATCGATATGCGCTGCTCGAAGGCAGACCCTCCGCTTCGTCAATGATGAGGCCTGAAAGCAGGCCGAGGCTTCCACGCAAGTCTTTCAACGCATCGAGCATTTCCTGATCCGACATCCGAAACGACCGGGCTCGAATGATTGTTTGAGCCGCCTCGAAGACATGGCGATCGATGATCGCCGGAAAGACCCCTTCGGCTCTGATCCACATTTCGGGTCGATTTCGAATGCGCTTCTTTTTCAGTTTGAATGAAACTCGATTCCAAACGTTGTTGCCGATGTACTTTTCATTGATCAGAACCTGATGGACCGTACCGCGGGTCCAGGGGCGGCCGGCTTCTCTCGTCGAGCCCCGTTTGTTCAGTTCCTCCGCGATCTGTCTTTCGGATGCCAGGTCTTCTACGAACCGTCGGTAGATCGTGCGGACCACGGCGATTTCGCCATCAGGCCCAGACGTCAGCACCACGCGGTCGGTCTGAATGCTCTTCTGCTCGCCGCGGTTCAACTCTCCCTTAGGGGTGCCCGATTGGTCGATGAGCGCGCGGCGTAAGCCAAAGCCTGGCGGACCGCCTTGACGAAATCCCAGTTCAATCAGCCGGCATTGCCCTGCGAACACCTTCACGGAAAGATCGCGGCTATATTCGCCGGCCATCGCTCGCTTGACGCCCTTGACGATGGTCGAAACGGGACTGCCATCGTTCTCGAATTGCTCGGCGCAATATTGCACCGAGATGCCAGAGCGCTTGCAGATGTACTCGTAATAGGCGCTTTCATCGGCATCCTGGAAGCGTCCCCACCGACTGACATCGTAGACCAGGATCATTTCGAAGTCGGCGCGGCCGGCGTCGACATCGTCGATAAGCTGCTTCAGGGCGTCTCGCCCATCGATGCTAAGACCGCTCTTACCTTCGTCTGCATATGTTTTGACAATGTCGATTGTTCGGGCGGCAGCGTATTGGCGGATCGCTTCGGCCTGGTTCTCGGTCGAGTATTTCTGATGCTCGGTCGACATGCGGACGTATTGAACGGCGCGAGGAGTTTTGCGGACCCCTTCCTGGCCACCATTACGCTGGTCGCTTCGCTCCACCACGATACGTCATCCCTGGTCACGCCTGTCGCCGAGGCAAAGCACCGGCGGGCATATGCTCGCTTGGGCCAAGCGAGCCGCCCCGCATTGCCAAACAGAGTAACTGCGGAGGATGGGCAACATGTTTCCGAAAGAGGGCAAGAAATTACCCCGCGGACCGCGTGGATCAGGCGGCGACGGTGAGTTTGCACAGACCATCGCTGCCGCACTAAGAGGAGAGCTGGGCACGACGCACCAGGCCATCAAGACCGCGATGCGTTGGACGGGAACCAGCGAGCGAACGGTAAAGCACTGGTTTGCTGGAACTCATGCGCCGAGTGGGCCACATCTGGCATCTCTAGCGCGGCATTCAGATTCCGTGTTGATGTGCTTTTTGCGGGCCGCTCATCGCCCAGCATTGTCCGTCGGTACGCACTGGATCAGCGTCAGAACGATGCTCGTCGAGTTGGTGGAGGCGATTGATCTGCACTACGGCCTTTAGCGACTGAAGGCCGTCGCCGGCAGGACCATTTTTACCATCGCCCTTGTTAAGGCTGCCGTTTCGGCATCCGTTATCGACCACATTGCCGATGGGGTACCGAAGCTAGGGGCCTATCTCGGGCGACCACTGCCTTGTTTATGAGCTCGGGTGCCGACGGACCACCGTTTCGTCGGGGAGCGCAGAGCGAGCCGCTCCGACCCATTGGGGGCATGGCCTGAAGGCTACGCGACGTGGTCGGGGAGAGGGCAGCCCCCGACGCTGCCTCCGTCCATGCCCACTGTGCATCAGGGGGCAGGAGCTACTCTGCTGCTGCGGGTATTGCGGAGGATCTTTGGGCGCCTCTGGCGAGTAGCTTCTCGATCTCGTCCGATGTCATGCGCACCGCAAGCTTCAGCGCTTCGTCAATATGAATGTAGTCCTGCGTGACGCTGCGCGATGCGAGCCCAAGCATCGCGCGGATCGTTAGCTCCGAGAAACCGAGATCGCCGGCAACGCTGCCAAAGGTGTGCCGAAGGGTATGTGGTGTCGCCCCACTGATGCCCGCGAGCGTGCAGACACGATCCAAGCATGAGCTGACCGCTGTGAATGGTCCATCTGTGATATCGGACGGAAACACATGCGGGTTACCCGCAACAGTGGGCTGAGCGTCGACGATACGGATTGCCGCCGGACCTATAGCTCGAACCTGTGCGTCACCCTTGGTGTCGGGGAAAGCCACGTAGCCACCCTTCGGATGGACCCACGCGCGGCACATGGCTTGCGCTTCTTCACGTCGGTAACCCGTCAGCAGAAGCAAGCGCAAGACGCCGAGAGCTGTCGGATTCTCTCCGTTTCGTTCGGCATATGCGATGGCCGTACCGAGCGCCTCGATCTCAGCAACGCTCAAGCGTCGGTTCTTCTTGTTGCCTGTCAGCTTTTTCGCACCCTTCGTCGGGTGTTCGGAAAGAAGTCCTTTGTGCTTGGCGTGGCCGATGATGGCCTGAAGCGTCCCGACGCACCGTCCGGCCACACCTGCGCCGCCTGAGGCCTTGCCACCGCGCCCACCGGTGCGCGGCCTCGCGGTCTTCCCATTCTTAATATCAGCCTGCATCTGCTCGACATCTGCGATGGTCAGGTGGCGGACGACACGCTTTCCAAGCAGTGGCGTTATGTGTGTCCGGATCCGACTTGCGTCCATGTCGAGTGAAGACGCCTTGATCGGCCGGTTCTTGCGGCCGAGAATGTTTCCCGCTCGCGCTTCGGTGAGGTACCAGTCGCACATCTCAGCGACAGTCATTCCGCTGCGAGCCTGGCGAGCCTCGTCCGCCGGATCCTCGCCGGCAGCGACTGCGCCGAGCTTGATCTTGGCCTTGTCCCGAGCCTGCTCGACGGTCATGACTCCATAGCGGCCGAGATTGGTCCGCCGCTTGATCCCCTCAGCGTTTCGATATTGCAGGATGAAGGTCTTGAGCCCCGAAGGCAGAACCCGGACTCCAAAGCCGCGGATTTCGCTGTCCCAGTGAACGATTTGATTCTCCGTGGGGAGGGCGAATGCGTCGATAGCCCTCTTCGTCAGCTTTGTGGTTGGCATGCCGTTCCCCCGTGGAGACAAAGGTCCGCAAAGCGCGGTCTTGTCTCCAAAATGTCTCCAACAGAACGCGCTTCATTGGCTAAAGGAGGATATTGCGTCGCAGGCCGACAATCAATAACTACATGACAAATAGCATATTTTAGAGCCATAGCGTATCGCGGCGTAGCAGTATTTCGAAGTTGCCAAGGTTGGGGTCGAGGGTTCGAATCCCTTCGCCCGCTCCAGTTTCTCTCAAGAAAATCAGATGGTTGGCAGACGCCTTTTGGGGCGTTTTCTGCTTCCATTGACATTGGCCGTGCACCGTGGAAGCGGAATGGAAGCAGCGCGGTCGGCCTGAGCCCCGCGCAGCTCGCCCCTGCCTTCGTCACCAGCCGGCCGTTCGCGACCTCCAACATCATCGGCGCCACCACCCTCGCGCAGCTGGAGGAAGATCTCGGCGCGCTCGACGTGACCCTGACGCCCTGCACCAGTTGCACGGAACCCCCGCGCCCTGAACGGCCCCCACCGCCGGCCCGGCAAAGGCCGGCGGCGCCTCTGGCCCGACTTGCGCGATATTTTCCATTAAATTTATAGACAAACTTATTTGTGATCGTAGAGTAGCCGGCACCGATTGGCCGGCACCCGTTTCCAACGCGAGTCACCGGCCGGTCTCCGCCCTTCGGGAGAGACGCCATGGCCCCGCGCCAGCTGCACCTGAACGTCAACACCCTCAATGCCGGCTTCTACAGCTCGGCCTGGCGTGCGCCGTCGTCCGATCCCGGCGCCTATGCCGACATCGCCCATTATGTGAAGGTCGCCCAGATCGCCGAGCGCGGCACCTTCGACGCCATCTTCCTCGCCGACGTGCCGGCCTTCTCCGACCGGCCGGACCTGCGCCCCTTCCAGGCGCTGGAGCCGACCATCGTGCTGGCGCACGTCGCCGCCGCCACCGAGCATCTGGGCCTGATCGGCACCGCCTCCACCAGCTTCAACGACCCCTACAATCTCGCCCGCCGCTTCGCCTCCCTCGACATCGCCAGCAACGGCCGGGTGGGCTGGAATATCGTCACCACCGCCGACGCCTCAGCCGCGCGCAATTTCGGCACCGACGAGCTTGAGGCCCACGCCAATCGCTACGAGCGCGCCGACGAGTTCGCCGACGTGGTGACAGCCCTGTGGGACAGCTGGGAGGACGACGCCTTCGTCGGCGACAAGGCGTCCGGCCACTTCATCGACACCGCCAAGGTCCACCCCATCGAGCATCGCGGCCGGCACTTCTCGGTGCGCGGGCCGCTCAACGTGCCGCGCTCGGTGCAGGGCCGGCCGGTTCTGGTGCAGGCGGGCGGATCGACGGACGGCATCCGCCTCGCCGCGCGACATGCGGAAGCCATCTTCTCCGTCGCCCACACGCTGGAGGAGGCGCTCGCCTTCGCCGGTTCGGTCCGCACCCAGGCCCACACCTTCGGCCGCCGCGGCGACGACATCGTCATCCTGCCCGGCCTCGCCACCATCATCGGCTCCACCGAGGCTGAGGCGCGCCGCCGCGAGGAGGAGCTGTGGGCGCTCACCCCCGGCGACTACGGGCTGCGCCGCGTCGCCGGCATTCTCAAGGTGGACCCCTCCTCCCTCGATCTCGATGGCCCGCTGCCTGAGGTGGCGCGCCCGGTGGACGGGATGCAGACCTTCTTCGACGCTCTGGTGGGCGCGGCGGATCGCGAGAAGCTGACCGTGCGCCAACTCATCCGCCGCTTCGGCGGCTCCACCGGCCACCGGGTCATCGTCGGCACGCCGGAGGCCATCGCCGACGACATCGAGGCCTGGTTCACCGCCGGCGCCGTGGACGGCTTCAACCTGATGCCGGACGTGCTGCCCGAGGGTCTCGAAGTCTTCGTCGACCATGTGGTGCCGCTGCTGCGCCAACGCGGGCTGTTCCGCACCCATTATTCCGGCCGGACGCTGCGGGAGCATTTCGGCCTGCCCCGCCCCGCCAGCCGCTTCGCCCCCGGCACGGCGGTCTCCGCACCGCGCGTCGCCGTCGGCGGCTGAGCTGCCCTTCATCCCGAGGATCCATCCGTCCATGAGCCAGATCGAAGACGCCTGGGGCGCCGGCCCCACCGACCGGTACGAAGAACTCGCCAGCCGGTTCCGCCCCATCTTCCGCGACATCCGCGACAGCGCGGTGGAGCGCGAGCAGACCCACCGCCTGCCCCGCGCCGAGATCGCTGCCCTGAAGGAGGCCGGCTTCACCACCCTGCGCCTGCCCAAGGACGAAGGCGGCTTCGGCGCCACGTTGCCCGAGCTGTTCAACCTGCTCATCGAGCTGTCGGAGGCCGACAGCAACGTCACCAATGCGCTCCGCGCCCATTTCGGCTTCACCGAGGAGGTGCTGAACTCGCCCTTCAAGGACTATCGCGACCGCTGGGTGAAACGCATCGCGGCCAGGGAGACCTCGGGCAGCGGCTTCACCGAGGGGGCGGACAATGCGGTCGGCCACTTCAACACCCGCATCGTGCGCGACGGCGACCGGCTGCGCCTCGACGGGCATAAATTCTATACCACCGGCTCCCTCTTCGCCGACTGGATCAATCTCGGAGCCGAGGATGAGGAGGGCAACTTCATCCTCGCGCAGGTGCCCACCGGCGCGCCGGGCGTGAGCATCGTCGACGACTGGGACGGCTTCGGCCAGCAGCTCACCGCCTCGGGCACCGCGAAGTTCGACAACGTCACCCTCTCCGACGACCTCATCAACCCACAGCGGAAGCGCTTCCGCTATTCGGTCGCCTTCTACCAGCTCGTCCACCTCGCCACCCTCGCCGGCATCGGCCGGGCAGCGGCGGGCGACGTGGCGCGGCTCGTCTCGGTGCGCAAGCGCGTGTTCAGCCATGGCAATGCCGACCGTGCGGGCGCCGATCCGCAGATCCTCCAGATCGTCGGCAAGGTGCGCGCCAGCGCCTACGGGGCCGGCGCGGTGGTGCTCAAGGCGGCCGAGGCGCTCCAGCGGGCCTATGACACCCGCGAGCGGGAGACCTCCGAGGGACAAGACAACTCGGGGCAGGACCTTTCGGTGGCAGTGGCGGACCTCGAGGTGAACCAGGGCGTCACGGTGGTGACCTCCCTCATCCTCGATGCCACCTCCCATCTGTTCGACGCGCTGGGCGCCTCCTCGGCGCGGCGCGGGGTGGGCCTCGACCGCCATTGGCGCAACGCCCGCACCCTCTCCTCCCACAATCCGCGCGTCTACCGCGAGCGCATCGTCGGCGACTTCGCGGTGAACGGCACCTGGCCCCCCGGCCCCTACCGCGTCGGCGACGGCATCGCCAAGGCCGGCTGACCGCTCCTCCTCCTTCACTGGACAAGACCCATGACCACGCCCGCCACCCCCGACATCAATGCCCTCGCCCGTCTTGCCGCGCAGGCTCAGGCCGACCTCTCCCGCATCGGCGAGACCGGCACGGACTGGGTGCCTGAGGCCGAGGGCATCGAGCACAATGTGGTGGTGGTGGGCGCCGGCCAGAGCGGCCTTGCCGCCGCCTTCGGCCTCCGGCGCGCCGGCATTGGCCGCGTGAGCCTCGTCGATGCCGCCCCGGCAGGCCAAGAGGGTATTTGGCGCGGCCCCGCGCGCATGACCATCCTGCGCACCCCCAAGGTGCCACCGGGCCCGGAACTAGGGTTGCCGAGCCTGTCGTTCCAAGCCTGGTACGAGGCGGCCTATGGAGTCGAGGCCTATGCCGCGCTGCCGACCGTGCCGCGCGAGATCTGGGCGGACTATGTGGCGTGGTTCCGCTCGGCGTCCGCCGTCGAGGTGCGCGATGGCGTCACCCTGACGCGGGTGGAGCCGCAGGAGGGGCGGCGAGAGGAAGGGGGGCTGCGGCTCCACTTCACGGCGGAGGGGAAGACCTTCACCGAGACCACCCGCAAGCTGGTGCTCGCCACCGGCATCGCCGGGTCGGGCGGACCGTTCATTCCCGATGTGGTGGCGGACCTACCCGGCAAGCTGTTCGCCCACACCCACGCCTTCGACCTGAAGGCCCTCGCCGGCCGGCGCGTCGCCATCCTCGGCTCGGCGGCCTCCGCCTTCGATGCGGCAGGTGCGCTGCTGGAGGCCGGCGCGGGGGCGGTGGACCTGTTCTCGCGCGGCGCGGACCTCGCCCGGGGCTCCGCCATGAAGCCGTTCGGCTTCTTCGGCGCCTGGGAGCATTTCCACGCACTGCCCGATGCCGACCGCTGGGCGGTGATGGCCCATTTCCGCCGCCGCGCCTCCTTCCCGCCACCGGCGGCGGTGAAGCGGGCGGTGGCCCATGCCAACTTCCGCATCCACCTCGACGCCGGCTGGCGCGCGGTGGAGCCGCACGGGGACGGCGTGCGCATCACCCTCAATTCGGGTGCCGTCTTCGACGCCGACTTCATCCTGCTCGGCACCGGCTATCAGGCCGACGCACGGCTCTACCCGCCCTTCGCCGATTTCGCTCCCGCGATCGCTCGATGGTCGGACAAGGTGGCGGTCGAGCCCGAAGACGCCGCGCTCGCCAGCGCGCCCTATCTCGGCCCCGCTTTCGAGCTGGTGGAGACGGAGAAGGGCGCCGCGCCCTTCCTCGCAGATATTCACTTCCTCGCCTTCTCGGCCATGACCAGCACCGGCCGCCCGGTGGGCGACATCGCGAGCCTGCGCCACAACATTCCCCGCGCGGTGGCCGCCATCGGCCGCGACCTGTTCGTCGCCGACCGCGCCAAGCACCTCGCCCGCTTCCTCGCGCCGGTCGGCACCGACGACCTGCCGCACGACCTCTATGCCGGCGCCATCGACGCCGGCGACACGCTGGCGGCCGCCGAATGAGCCGCCGCCTGCCCACAACCCTTCGCTCCGGAAAGCCGAGATGACCGTTCAACCGCCTCCGCCCAGCTTCGGCGCTTCCGGCGCCAGCCAGACGCCCGCATCCGCGGCGCTGGATCTGGTGGACCTCAGCCCGCGCTCCGGGCAGACCCCGGCCCGCTCGCGCTTCGGCAAGACGGCACGCTTCGCCTCCCGCGCGCTGGTGCCGGCGCTGCTTCTCGCAGTGTGGCAGGCAAGCTCCAACCTCGGCTTCGTCGCCCCGGAGGTGCTGCCCTCCCCCGCCGAGATCATCGCCGCCTATGCCGAATTGATCCGCACCGGCGAACTCCAGTCCGCCATTCCCGCCTCCCTTGCCCGCGCGCTGACGGGGCTGGCGCTGGGGGCGAGCGTCGGGCTGGTGCTGGGCCTCTTCGCCGGCCTGTGGCGCGTGGGCGAGGAACTGTTCGACGCGCCGCTGCAGATGCTGCGCACCATTCCGTTCATCGCGATGATCCCGCTGTTCATCATCTGGTTCGGCATCGGCGAGCAGGCGAAGATCGCGCTCATCTTCGGCGCCACCATCTTCCCGGTCTATCTCAACACCTACTCCGGCGTGCGCGGGGTGGACCAGAAGCTGATCGAGGCGGCGCGGGTGTTCGGCCTCTCCCACGGACGCATCGCCACCCGCGTCATCATCCCAACCGCTTTGCCGTCCATCCTCGTCGGGCTGCGGTTCGCGGCCGGCGTGTCGCTGCTGGCGCTGGTGGCGGCGGAGCAGATCAACGCGCGCTCGGGCATCGGCTTCATCCTCATCAACGCCAACCAGAACCAGCGCACCGACATCATCATCGCCGGCATCATCGTCTACGCCCTGCTCGGCATCGTCATCGACCTCGTGATGCGTTTGGTGGAACGCCTCGCACTGCCCTGGAGGCCCAGCCTTGTCCTTGCATAGCTCTTCTCCCGCTCCCGCCGAAGCCATCGCCCTCGCCGGCCTCGACCTCGCCGCGCCGCCCGCGCCTGTCCAGCCGGTGGCCGTGCGCCTCGAAGGCGTGCGCCGGGTGTTCGGCTCCCGCGCGGTGCTGGACGGCATCGACCTCGAGGTCCGACGCGGCGAGTTCGTCTCCTTGCTCGGTCCCTCCGGCACCGGCAAGACGACGCTCCTGCGCATCCTCGCCGGGCTCGACCGGGCCGATGGCGGGCGCGTGGAAGTCGCCTCCGCCCGCTCCGTTGTATTCCAGGAGCCGCGGCTCGTGCCGGCCAAGCGCGTCTGGCAGAACGTGGTGCTCGGCCATGTGCAGAACCGCGTCACCCGCAGCCTCGCCGCCGCCGCGCTGCAGGAGGTGGGCCTGGGCCGTCACGTGGACGTGTGGCCCAAGACGCTGTCCGGCGGTGAGGCGCAGCGGGTGGCGCTCGCCCGCGCTCTGGCCGGTGAGCCCAACCTGCTGCTGCTGGACGAGCCCTTCGCCGCGCTCGATGCGCTCACCCGCATCCGCATGCATGATCTCGTCGCCCAGCTCTGGCGGCGCCACCTGCCGGCGGTGGTGCTCGTGACCCACGACGTGGACGAAGCCATCCTCATGTCCGACCGGGTGATCGTCCTGTCCGGCGGCGGCATCCGCTTCGATGCCCGCTCGCCGCTGGAGCGTCCCCGCAAGCGCGGCGATGCCGGCTTTGCCGCGCTGCGCGCCCGACTCCTCGCCGAGCTGGGCGTCGCCTCCCCCGAGGCCGGCGGCCACGCCTGTGCCCTTCCCCAGTTTCAGAGTTGGAGCCATTCCCAGTGACCTCTTCCCTGCGTCCCACCCGCCGCCATCTGTTTGCCGCCGGCGCCGCCTTCGCCGCCTTCCTTGCCGCCTCCGCCGCGTCCGCCGAGGAGCGCGTGAAGCTGCTGATCGGCTACCAGGACCTCACCGTGCCCTCCACCGTCACCGCTTCGAAGGTACTCGAGGGCGCGCCCTATGACGTGGAATGGGTGATCCTGCCCGGCCCGGCGGCGCAGCTCTCGGCGCTCTATTCCAAGAACATCGATGTGGGCCACATGGGCGACACCTCGCTCATCATCGAGCAGGGCAAGGCCAAGGACGAGTGGGTGGAGGGCAATCCTCCGCTGCAGATCATCGCCGGCTGGCGCGCCAATGATGGCAAGTATCCGCCCATCGTCACAGTGGTGCGCACGGATGCGAAGATCGACACGCTGGCTGACCTGCGCGGCAAGAAGTGGTCGTACAATTTCGGCGGCTTCAACTATCTGCAATACGTGCTCACCGGCCTAAAGGCCGGGCTCACGCCGAAGGATTACGAGGCGGTGCAGCTCGGCGATCAGAACGCCAGCGCCGCCGCCTTCAATTCCGGCCGGGTGGACGCCTTTTCCGGCTCCATCGCGCCCGTGGGTGAATCCATCGAAAAGGGCACGGCCCGCGTCCTCATCACCAGCGACGAGCTGGAGATCCCCGCCCTCAACGTCTTCACCGCCCGCGGCGACGTGCTGAAGGATCCGGCCAAGCGCGCCGCCTTGGCCGATTTCCTTGCCCGCGTGCGCACCCACTGGACCTGGTATGCCGACCATCTCGACGAGGTGCAGAAGCTCTACGAGGAGAAGGTGAAGCAGACCCCAGCGCGGGCGAAGCTCACCACCCTCTACCAAAAGGCCACCTTCCAGCCCCTCGACGACAAGCTGGTCGCCCGCGAGCAGAAGATCGCCGACATCCTCACCGAAGCCGGCGGCATCCCCAAGAAGATCAACGTGAACGTTGAGTTCTACCGCGGCTTCAATTCCTCCACCGTCGGCGGAAACTGAGCGGCGCGGAACGGGAGACGACACATGGCAGCCTCTCCTCCGCCCGCCGTCAGCCGGCTCTCGCGGCGAACCCTTCTGGCCGCCACCGGCGCGCTCCTCCTCCCCGGCCTTGGTGCCGGTCGGGCGGGGGCGGCGGATGCCAGCCTCAAGGTCGGCTATCAGGACTCGACCCTGCCCGAGCTTGCCCAGGCGTCGGGGGTGTTCGAGGGGGCGCCCTACAAGGTGGAATGGGTGGTGCTGCCCGGCCCCGCCGCGCAGCTTACCGCCGCCTATTCGAAGGCCATCGACCTCGCCCACCTCGGCGACACCTCGCTCATCATCGAGCAGGGCAAGTCCGCCGATGGCTGGGCGGGTGGCCCGCCGCTTCAGATCATCGCCGGCTGGCGCAATCTCGATGCGCGCTATCCGCGCATCGTCACCGCCGTGCGCAGCCGCACCGGTGCGAAGACGGCGGCCGAGCTGAAGGGCCTCAAATGGGGCTTCAATTTCGGCGGCCTCAATTACGTGCAGTATCTCCTCGCCCGCCGGGCGGGCGGCCTCACCACCGCCGACGTCGACCCCATCCAGTTCGGCGACGGCAATGCCGCCGCCACCGCCTTCAATGCCGACAATGTGGACGTCTATTCCGGCCTCGGCGCGCTGGTGGGCGAGGCGGTGGAGAAGGGACAGGCGCGCATCGTTCTCACCAGCGACGACCTCGACATTCCCGCGCTCGGCGTGTTCGCCGCCCGCACGGACGCCATCGCCGATCCCGGCGGCCGCGCCGTGCTGCTAGATTTCGTCGGCCGGCTGGCACGCTATTTCGCCTGGTATGCCGACAATCTCGACACGGCCGAGCGCATCTATATCGACAGGGTGAAGCAGAGCCCGGCGCGCGCCCGCTATTACGTGGAGTTCGGCAAGGCGCGGCTGCGCCCCATCGATGCCGAACTGATCCGCCGCGAGCAGAAGATCGCCGATGCGCTGCTGGAGGCCGGCGCCATTCCCCGCGCCATCGATGTCTCGCCCGAGTTCAACACCACCTTCAACGCCGCCGTGAACTGAACGGCGCCGGAGGGACCATGAACGTCTCCGTCAGCCCGAAGGGGGCCGCGGTGCGCGCCGACGTCACCGCCGCCGTGGTGGAGGCGACCCAGCGCATCCGCTTCGACGACATCCCCGCGCGCACCATCGCCACCGCCAAGCGCGTGCTGCTCGATACGCTGGCGGTCGCCTGGGCGGCGGCGGATGCGGCCGGCGTCAATGCGGCGCGGGCGCTCGCGCTGCGCGGCGCGCCGGGCCATGCCAGCCTGTGGGGCGAGGGTGAGACGCGGCGGGAGCCCTCCGCCGCCGCCTTCTACAACGGCACGCTCGCGGCGGCGCTCGATTTCGACAGCCTCGCCGGATTCGTCCATGCGGACATCATCGTGGCGCCCGCCGCGCTCGCCGTCGCAGAGCAGCAGCGGCGCAACGGGCGCGAGCTTCTCGCCGCCCTCACCCTTGGCAACGAACTGGTGGTGCGGCTGGCGGCGGCGACGCGCACCAACCGGGGCTTCTTCCACACCTCCATCGCCGGCGTGTTCGGCGCCGCGCTCGGCGCCGCGCTCGCCGCCGCCCGCCTGCGCGGGCTGGATGCCGACCGCACCCACAATGCCCTCGGCATCGCCTTGTGCCACGCAGGCGGGACCCAGCAGAGCCACGTGGAGCAGCGCCTCACCAAGCGCCTGCAATCGGCCTTCGCCGCGCGCGACGGCATCATTTCCGCCGATCTCGCCGCCCTCGGCACCACCGGCCCGCGCGCCGCTTTCGAGGGGCCGTTCGGCCTGTTCGCCTTGTTTGAGGAGGGGCGGCCGGAAGAGGTGCTGGATGGCCTCGGCCGGCGCTTCCTCGCGGAAGAGACCGCGCTCAAGCGCTTTCCCGCCTGCGGCTGCAGCCATGCGGCGCTCGCCGCGGCACTGGAGATCGTCGCCCACCACGGCATTGCCGGCGCGGATGTGGCGCGGGGCGAGATCGTGCTCACGCCCTACATGGCGCGCCTCGTCGGCGGCGCCTTCGCGCCCGAGGCCAATCCGCAGGTGACGGGCCAGTTCAACGTGCGCTACGGCGTCGCCGCTGTCCTCGCGCGCGGCGGCTTCGGCCTTGCCGACATCGAGCCGGCGGCGGTGCTCGACCCCGCTATCCGGCCGCTGGTGGAGCGCCTGTCCGTGCGGGTGGACGAGAGCCGCACCGGCACCTTCGCTCCGGCGGACGTCACCATCGAGACCCACGACGGCCGCCGCCTCTCCCATCGCGTGGAAGCCGTGCCCGGCAGCCCCGAGGCGCCGCGGGGCGAGGACGAGATCAACGCCAAGCTGGTTGCCGCGTTCGGCTACGGCCGCAACGCGCTGCCGGCCGCACGCATCGAGGCGTTGGTGCAGCGCATCCACCGCCTGGAGGGGGTGGATGATAGTTCCACCCTCTTCGACCAGGTGCTGTGAGTGGCGACCCTTTTCAAGTCACTTCGCACGAGGCCTCCATGGCGCATGATTTCAAGGACCGGGTCATCTGGATCACCGGCGCGGGCGGCGCCCTCGGCCGGGCCAGTGCCGAGACACTGGCCGCGCAGGGCGCGACCGTCATCGCCTCCGGCCGGCGGGCGGAGACGCTGCCTTCCGGCGATCGCATCATCCCGCTGGCCGTGGACATCACCGATGCCGCCGCCGTCGAGGCCGCCGGGGCCGAAATCGCCAGGCGTTTCGGCCGGCTGGACGGGGTGGTGACCTCCACCAACCTGCCCGTCTTCGGCGACTTCCTGAAACTCGACGACGCCGACTGGCTGAAGGTGATCGACGCCAAGTTGCTGGGCACCGTGCGCGTGGTGCGCGCGGCGCTGCCGCATCTCATCGCCTCCGGCAAGGGCAGCGTGGTGGTGCTGAGCGGGCGCGGGGGCATCGAGCCCTCGCCGCAGCATCTGCCAGGCTCCAGCGTGAATGCGGCGCTGATCCTGCTGGTGCGGGGCCTCGGCACGGTCTACGGGCCACAGGGCGTGCGGGTGAATGCCGTGTCGCCCGGCCCCATCAAGTCGCCCCGGCTCGACGCGCTGAACGCCGCCGGCAAGGGGGCGCCGCCCGACACTGCCCTTCCCGGTCCGGGCCTTCCCACCGACGTCGCCGACGCGGTGGCGTTCCTGCTGTCCGACGAGGCGCGCTACATCACCGGCTCGAACCTGTTCGTGGACGGCGGCGGGCGCGCCCTTGCCTGATCCCCTTGCAAAGCAGAAGGCCGCCGGATCGTGATCCGGCGGCCTTCTAGCGTCAGGGATAGACCTTGAACGCGATGGTGTCGTCGCGCTCGATCTGGTGGATCAGGTCGATCTCCCAGTCCAGATACCTGCGGAAGGCGGCATGGCGGTCGCCGGCCTCCTGATAGGGCGAGCGCCAGACGTCATCGGCGGCATGGAGCAGAGCCCTCTCGCCGGTCTCCAGCGGGAGACCGATGGCCTTCCAGGCCGCCGTTCCGCCTTCCAGCACCGAGACCTGCCGTCCGGACCCTGCCAGCTCCGCCGCCGCCAGCGCCGCGAGCTTGCCATCCGCCGAGGTGAGCACAAGCGGGCGTGGCGGCAGCGTGTCCAGACCCTCCGGCAGGCGGGCGCGGACGGCGAAGCGGGCGCCGGGAATGTGACCGGCCGCATAGGCCAGACTCGTGTCGAGATCGAGCACCACCACCGCGTCCTTGGCAATGAGCCGCTCGAGCCCCGCCACCTGCGTCACCGCGACCGTGGGTGCGCGGCCGAGCAGCACCTGCGGCTCCGGCCCCTGTTCCAGCCGATCCGCCGCATCGAGGCCGAGCACATAAACATCGCCGACCCCGAGTTGAATCAGCCAGGAGGCGGTGATGGCGGCGCGCACGCCGTCGGCGTCGTCCACCAGCACGATGCGGGCGTTGCGGGTGCCGACCCAGCGGTCGGTGGCCTGCACCAGCTGGCCGCCTTCCGCCCAGAGCGATCCCGGCAGGTGGCCAGCCTCGTATTCGGCGCGGGTGCGCACATCCAGCACATAGAGGGTGCGCGCATCGCGCTCCGCCTCGAAGCGGGCAAGGCCCTCGCGGTCCAGCGTGCGGATGCCGAATCGCCGGGTGAGGCGGGCGACGCTGGCGCGCGCCTTCTCCAGCTCGGCGGGACCTGGGGCGGGCACTTCGGCGCGGTCGCCATGGGCGAGGTCGTAGCCCTCGAACAGCCAGGCCATGGTGCCGTTCTCCAGCGCCACCACGGTGTTGGGAATGCCGGCATTGATGAGCGCCTGCGCGCCGATGATGGAGCGGGTGCGGCCCGCGCAGTTCACCACCACCAGCGTCTCATCGGAGGGCACGAGCCCATGGACGCGGAACGGCAACTCCGCGTTGGGCACCGCATGGGCTCCGGGAATGTGGAAATTCTCGAACTCCTGGAAGGTGCGTCCGTCGAGGATCACGATGTCCTCGCCACGATCGAGCCGCTCCTTGACCTCGCGGGCCGGCAGGCGGGGCGTGCCATAGGCGTGCTCCACGAATTCGCCGAACGCCTTGGAGAGCACGTTGGAGCCGGTATAGGCGATGCCGCCCGCCCGCTCCCAGGCAGAGACGCCACCATCCAGCACGGACACGTCGGAATAGCCGAGTTCGGACAGCCGGCGGGCCGCGCGGGTGGCAAGGTCGCCGGCGCCGCCGTCCGTCACCACCACCGGGGCGCCGAAGCGCGGCAGGAGGGCGGCGGCGCGCAGCTCGATCTGGCTCAAAGGCAGTGGAACGGACTGGAGGATGTGGCCGTCGCGGGAGCGCACGCCCTCCTCGCGGGCATCCACCAGCGCGACTTCTCCGCCGCCAGCCAGACGGTTTCGCAGGTCCTCGACGGTGATGAGTTGGTAGTGCTCCGCCGGTGCGGCGGGCGGGATCTGGAGCGCGGCGGTCGCGGTCATGGGCGGTCTCCGGGAAGGGGTGGGCAGCCATCCTCCCTGTCTTTCTCCATAAATTCAATTGAATTTATTGACTAACATAAGAGGTGTTGATTTTCTGCGCTCACGCCGCCCGAACGGAACCGGAAACCGACCCATGACGCAGACGCCCGCCCCGGACAGCACCGGCCCCGCCGCCGGTTCAAAGAAGGAAATCCGCGTCAACGCCTTCGCCATGGCGACGCCGGTGCATCACTCGCCCGGCCTGTGGCGGCATCCGGAAGACCGCTCGCTCGACTACACGACGCTCGGCTACTGGACCGACCTTGCCCGCACGCTGGAGGACGGCGGCTTCGACGCGCTGTTCGTCGCCGACAGCATGGCCTCCAACGATGTCTATGGCGGCTCCTACCATGCGGCGCTGAAGGTGGGCGCACAGATCCCCAAGCTGGACCCCATCGTGGCGGTGTCGGCCATGGCCCGGGTGACGCGGCATCTCGGCTTCGGCATCACCAGCAATGCGCTCTACGAGCCGCCCTACCCCTTCGCCCGCCGCATGTCGACGCTGGACCACCTCACCAAGGGGCGCATCGGCTGGAACATCGTCACCGGCCACACCAGCTCAGGCTCCCGCGCCGTGGGCGAGAAGGCGCTGACGCCCCACGACGCGCGCTATGACATCGCCGACGAATATCTCGATGCCGTCTACGCCCTTTGGGAAGGCAGTTGGGATGACGACGCGGCGGTGCGCGACCGAGCGAACCGCGTTTTCGCCGACCCGGCGAAGGTGCGCCCCATCGTCCATCGCGGCCAGCATTTCCAGGTGGAGGGGATCCACCTCTCCGAGCCGTCTCCCCAGCGCACGCCGGTGCTGTTCCAGGCCGGCGCTTCCACCCGCGGCCGGGCCTTTGCCGCACGCCACGCCGAATGCATCTTCGTGAGCGGGCCGACGCCAAATGTCATCGCCCCGGTGGTGGCCGACACCCGCGCCCGTGCCGCGGCGCTGGGGCGCGACCCGAAGGAAATCCTGTTCTTCTCCATGGCCACCACCATCGTCGGCGCCACCGAAGAGGAGGCGCGGGAGAAGCTGGAGAGCTACCGCCGCTTCCTCAATCCTGAGGCCGCGCTGATCCTGTTCTCGGGCTGGACCGGCATCGACTTCTCCAAGCACGACCTCGACGCCCCCATCCGCTTCGACGACCGCTCGCAGGGCCTCGTCTCGGCGCTCGAAGCCTTCTCCATCGCCGATCCCAACCGGGTGTGGACGGTGCGGGAACTGGCCGAGCACAACGCCATCGGCGGGCGAGGCCCGGTCTTCATCGGCTCGGCCGCCCAGGTGGCGGACCAGATCGAGGCCTGGGTGGAGGCCACCGACGTGGACGGCCTCAATCTCAGCTACGCGGTGACGCCCGGCGGCTATGCGGATTTCGGCGCGCTGGTGGTGCCCGAGCTGCGCCGGCGCGGCCGCTGCTGCGCCTCATCGCCGGGCTTGAGCGGCCGGATGCCGGCAGCATCCTTATCGGCGGTGCGGCGGTGTCGGGGCCGGGCCTTGATCGCGGCGTGGTGTTCCAGGACTATTCGCTCTTTCCCTGGCTCACAGCAGGCGAGAACCTCGTCTTCGCCCTGGAGCAGGCCTTCCCGGACCGCCGCCGGCGGGACCACGTGGAGGACGCACGCGCGCAGCTCGGCCGCGTCCACCTGGAAGGCGCCTTCGACAAGCTGCCCTCGCAATTGTCCGGCGGCATGCGCCAGCGCGTGGCCATCGCCCGCGCCTTCGCCACCGATCCGCCCCTGCTGCTCATGGACGAGCCGTTCGGCGCGCTGGACGCGGTGACGCGGGCGCATCTGCAGGAACATCTCCTCGCCCTGTGGCAGACCCCGTCGGGGGCGGCGAAGACGGTGTTCTTTGTCACCCACGATGTGGACGAGGCGATCCTGCTCGCGAGCACTGTGGTGGTCCTCGGCGCCAATCCCGGACGGATCCGCGGCGTGCTCGATATCGACGTGGCGCGCCCCCGCTCGCGTCAGTCCATCCAGTCGAGCCCGCGCTACCTCGCACTGCGAGCCGCCATGGTCGATCTTCTCTACGAGAGAAGCGACGATGCGGGCGATGCCGGCACCCCTCAATAGCCCCTAATCCGACGAGACACGGACATGACGGACACGCCCCAGACCAATTCCTCGCCGCTTTCGGTGCTGACCGCATGGCTGCGTCGGCCGTGGGTGGACATCGCCGCCACCTCGGTATCTCTGCTGTGCCTGCTACATTGCATCGTCCCGCCTTTGCTCATCCTCCTGTTTCCGCTTCTCGCTTATGAGATCGAGCTGCCGGAATACATTCACGTCGTGCTGCTGGCGGCGGCCATCCCCCTCAGCCTCATCGCCCTGCGACAGGGCCTGAAGGATCATGGCAAGGTATTGCTCGTGGTGCTCGGCGTGCTCGGCCAAGGTATTGTGGCCTTCGGTGTCCTGAGCGAATCCGTGCCAGTGCTCGAAACCGGCCTGACCGTCATCGGCGTGAGCATTGTCGCGCTGGTACACCTGCTGAACTGGCATATCCGCCGCCGCAAGAACGCACTAAACTGATGGGTTGGATTCCCCCTCCGGCCAGCGTCGTAGATGTCTGCGCAGCGCTTTCGCGGCGCTTGCATGGGAGGAGCACATGCCGATGTTCATGTCCTCGCGATCGACCTGGCCAAGCGGAGCTTCCAGGTCTGCGGCACGGATCGGGGCGGGGCGGTTCTGTTCAACCGGACGGTGTCCTGCGCCAAACTGATCCAGCTATTGACTGCGCAATCGCCCTGCATCGTGGCGATGATCCTCCCCCGTTTTGGTGGACACCCATGTTAGCTTTTATGAGCTTCACAGGAGTGTTCGATGGGCGCACGGCGTCGGGTGTTTCCAGGGGCGTTCAAGCGGGAGGCGGTTGAGCGGGTGGCCTCCAGCGGCCTTTTCACCTCACAGGTGGCGCAGGAACTGGGGCCGCACGAGACGGTGCTGCGCCGGTGGGTGAGAGACCTCGCCCCCCAGGCGACGGAGCCGGCGCGGCACCCGATCCCGCAGGCGGCGGCCCCGTCGCCGGTAGACCTGGCTGCCGAGAACGCCCGGCTCAGGCGGGAGAACGAACGCCTACGGATGGAGCGCGACATCTCGAAAAAAGGCCTTGCTCATCTTCGGAGCAGCCTCCCGATGAAGTTCGGGTTCGACGATGAGCATCGCGCTGTGTGGCCGGTCCGTGTGATGTGCGCGGCCTTGGGGCTCTCCGCCAGCGGCCATTGTGCTTGGCGTGCCCGTCCGGAGAGCTTGCGCGCACAGGCTAACCGGGCGCTCACCGATGACATCCGGCTGATCCACGCGGAGAGCAGCGGGACCTATGGTGCCCCCCGGATCCATGCAGTGCTGCGAGGGCATGGTCGGCGCGTGGGCCGTTCCCGGATCGAGCGGCTGATGCGCCGCGCCGGCACCCAGATCTACTTCTGCGATCCTCAGAGTCCGTGGCAGCATGGCACCAATGAGAACACGAATGGATTGCTGCGCCAGTACTTTCCAAAGGGTACGGATCTGAGCGCACACAGTGCAGAAACGATCGCCGCCGTTCCGGCAACCCTCAACGCAAGGCCCCAAAAAGCCCTCGGCTGGAAGAGCCCAGCCGAAGCACTTGACCAGTGATTAGAATAGGATGGAACACAACTGTTGCGTCGACCGATTGAATCCGCCCAATATGCTGCCGAGGCCTACCGCGGGGCGCTTGCTACCGCGAGCATCACCCCATCCATGAGCCGCAGGGGCGATTGCTGGGACAATGCCCCCATGGAGAGCTTCTTCCACACGCTGAAAACCGAGCGGGTCCATCATCGACTCTATGCCACGAACGCCGAGGCAAGACGGGACCTGCTCGGATAGATTGAGGGCTTCTACAATTCCCGCCGCCTGCACTCCGCGCTCGGCTACATCAGCCCGGCCCAGATGGAACGCAGAGCGGCATAACCCCGTCCACTTTTTCGGGGGAAGATCACCCGCGAATTCCTCGCTGACGGCTGGCGGGTGCGGCGCTGTGCGGCAAGGTTAAGCGGGCGCGCCGCGGCCGAGCCTCATATCAATGACTGACGGGCGGCCACCGGACGCCTTCTTTCGGAGCGACTGACACAATGGACCGACTAACTGCTCTGAAAGTGTTCAAAACAGCTGCTCAGCTGGAGAGTTTCGCCGAAGCAGGCCGGCGCCTAGGCCTGTCGCCCGCTGCGATCAGCAAGAACATCTCCGAGCTGGAAGACCATCTTAAAGCGCGCCTGTTCAACCGCACGACCCGGCGCCTCAGCCTGACCGAGGCCGGCACCGCATACTTTGACCGCATCTCGCCGCTTCTGGATGGTCTGGAAGAAGCCGATGAGATGGTTGGCGCGTTGAACACCTCGCCGACAGGTGTTCTGCGTGTGACCGCGCCCCAATCTCTCACGCTCCATTGTCTTGGCCGGCTACCCGCTCGGTTGTTGCAGACCTATCCTGGGTTATCGATGCGGCTCGACCTGGACGATGGCAAGACCAACATCGTTGAAGAGGGCCACGACCTTGCCATACGCGGCAGCAGCCAGCTTGAGGACTCCAGTCTGATGGCGCGAAAGCTGATGGACCTGCCGCATGTCGTCTGCGCGGCTCCGACCTATCTCGAAGCCTGTGGGGCGCCCGGCCGGCCGGAAGATCTAAGGCGACACGAGTGTCTCACCTATGTGTTGTCGGATCATGCGGCGGAATGGCGTTTCAGTAGGGCCGGAGAAAGTATCGGCGTGGCCGTGCCCGGTCGCTTCTTCACGAATTCCAGCCTGGCGGTTCGGGACGCAGCCCTCGGAGGGCTCGGCATCGCCCTCCTGCCACGCCTTTATGTCGACAGGGATCTAAAAGAAGACCGTCTGCGGATCGTCCTCGACGATTGGATGCTCCCCGCTGCATCCGTTTATGCAATTTATCCGTCACGACACCACATTGCGCCCAAGCTTCGGGCGATCCTCGATGTCGTAGCGGAAGAATTGGCGGCGCGCACCGAGGACAAAACCTTTTTCTGAGTTTTGTGCGGCGCGTTAGCGTGGCGGAGCGCCCAGACACGCACGCGCCCTTGAGATGATCGGCGCGTGCGTGCTTCTGATGCGGCTAACGGGTGCCGTTCTTCGCGCGCTCAAGGAGCTTCGGAGGCGCGGCTTCGAAGTCGATCCACGGATTGTCGCCCAAGCACCCCGAGGCACGTGAGCTCACATCCTCATAGCGCATGACGAATTGCTCGGGGCCGTGGGCGTAGGCGACCACGAGACCATGCTTCGCGTCGAAGTAGCCACCGTGCGGCACCAGCCCCGGGTAGCTGATCCGCCACCCCTTGTCGGCTTCGGCGACCGCGCTGAACCGAACCTTCGCCACGCTCCCGTCTTCGAGAACGAAGAACCAGGTGTAGGGCCCGCCCGAGATGATCGTCATAACCTCGTCGATACCCTGACCGGCATCCGTGCGATTCACGTGCAAGCGTCCGAACTTTTTCATCAGGAACGCCACGGTGTCGGGGCCCAGAGCCTTCATGTCGTAGATCTTCGGATAGGGCGGCACCCCTTCCTCCGACGTGGTGAGAGATCCCCCGTCCTTCACCGCTGACTGCCGTCCCGCCTGATCGATCTCCCGGAGAAGAGCCTGGCGGTCGAGCGCGAAAATGGACAGCAGACGCCCCTGCTCCTGCGCATCGAGGCTCCGCATCCTGGATGTCTCGATAAGCGATCGGGCGCTTTCCGGGATCGGCACTTCCGAGACCCGGACACCGACCTTCAAGAGATGCGCGTTAACCGCGTCGAGACCGATGGCATCCGGGCGTCCATCACTGAACGACATGCGAACATATCTCGTCCCCTCGGGCTGCGGCTCGGCTTGCGCTGAAGGCACAAAGACGGTGCCGAGAAGGGCGACGGCCATGAGGCCTTGCTTGAAGAATGTCATATCAAATCCTCGCATGGGCCCCGCTTTCACTGGGGCACGAGATCTGATTTCGGTCTCGGCCGTCGAAATATTAGAGCAAGGCCAATGAAGACACTCTTCACCGGCAGTAGCGATAGGCGGGCTGCCTGTGCGAACGGCGAGCGGCCCCTGGCGGTCCTTCCAGTCGGAGCCCGTGTCGCAAGGCGTCCGCCTGGGCGGGCCGCGGCACAACGTCATGACGACGTGCGGCCCGGCTTCTAGCCGGCGGCACCGCCCCGCCGCGCGAGAATGGCGCGGGCGCGGATGCGGACTGGTTCGTCCACCATCGAGCCATCGACGGAAACGGCGCCAGCGCCGCTTGCCAGAACCCGCTCCGCCCAGGCGATCTCCGTCGCATCCGGCGCAAAGCCGGTGCGAATGGGGGCGATCTGCCGTGGATGGATGGCGAGCTTGCCGCCGAGCCCCAGCGTGCGGGCGCGGCGCGCGTCGTCCGCAGCCGCCGCAGCATCGTCGAGAGCGGTCGTGACCCCGTCGATCGGCGCCGGCAAGCCGGAGAGACGGGATGCCAGCACCAGTTCTGAACGGGCCGCGAGCAAGGCCTCGGGCACATGGGCGCAACCGAGATCCGCGCAATAGTCCACCGAGCCGAAGGCCAGCCGCGCCACCGCCGGATGGGCGGCGAGCGCGCGTGCGACGGCAAGCCCGCGCGCTGTTTCCATCAAGGCCACCACCGGCACCGGACCCACAGCGTCGGCCACGCGGCTCACGACGTTGAAATCCTCCGCCTTGGGCAGCAGGACGGCGGCCGGCTGGAGCCGCGCCACGGCGGCGAGGTCCGCCGCATGCCACGCGGTTCCGGCCGCATTCACGCGCACCAGAACCGGCAGGTCGGTGAAGGCGCAATTCATCGCGGCCCGCGCCGCCTCCTTCGCCTCGGCCGGCACAGCGTCCTCCAGATCGAGGATCACCGCATCGGGGTGCGCGGCGGCGGCCTTCGCGAAGCGCTCGGGCCGATGCGCCGGCACGAAGAGGGGGACGATGATGTCGGCGATCACCACGCGGCCTCCGCGCTCATGGCGACGGGGCCGCCGGGCCGGGCGGTCCAGAGGCTGAGCCCTTCGGCCGTTTCCTCCGCATGGAGCATCAGCGGCGCATCGTCGAACACGGGGGAGTGGCCCCGGAACGTGAAGCGCGCCGGCGGCGTGCCGTGGATGTCGGTCGCGAACCGCAAGAGCCAGGTGGCCTGGAGCGGACCATGGACCACGAGGCCGGGATAGCCCTCCACCTGCGTCACATAGGGATGGTCGTAGTGGATGCGGTGCCCGTTGAAGGTCAGAGCGGAATAGCGGAACAGCATCGGCGCGGAGGTGTCGGCCGGCCGGCGATGTCGTCCCTCGGGCGCGGGCGCAATCCCCGGAGCGGACGTCGCCGTGCGGCCGGCCGCGCGGTAGACGATGTCCTGCACTTCGCTGATCACCAGGCGTTCCCCCGACCAGATCTCGTGCCCGACGGCCACGAAGCAGAGGGAGCCGCTGCGGCCATGCTTCACCTGCACGTCCGTGACCGTGGAGACGCGGCGCACCTCGTCCTCCACCGCGATGTCGCCGGTGAACGCGAGGCTCCCGCCCGCCCACATGCGGCGGGGCAGCGGCACTGGCGGCAGGAACCCGCCGCGGGCCGGGTGCCCATCCGACCCCAGCGCACGGGTCTGCACCGCCGGCAGGGCGAGACACCAGTGCAGCATGCGAGGGGCCGCCGCGCCTACCGCCACGTCGCCGGGGTCGTCGTCGAAGGTGGCGCGGAAGCGGCGCACGAGATCCGCCGTGGCGCGCTCCGAGGCCTCCTCGCGCCGGCCGATCCACCGGCGCAGATCATCAATGTCGAGGGTCGCCGCATCCGTCATCGCGCCTTCTCCTCTTCAGGCGTGTGGGCACCAATGGCCGGCACCGGCCCATAGCTGCGCGGCGCGTCCACAAAGATCGGCCCCGGCGCGGGCAGGCGGACCGGACCGGCCGGCGTCTCCACGCAGATCCGGCGCAGGTGCGGATGGGCCGAGAGCCCGGCCATGTCGTTGATGAAGGCGAAGGCGACGCCGGCCGCCTCCACCCGTTGCGCCGCAAGGGCCGCATCGAGCGCGGCGAAGGCGTCCGCGACGGCGGCGTCGGTCTGCGTGCGGTTCTCGCAGCGGGCGATGTTGGTGGCGAAGCGCGGGTCCTGCGCGAACTCGGGCCTTTCGAGCACATGCCGCGCGAATGCCACCCATTCGCGGTCGCTTTGCACGGAGATCAGGATCTGCGACCCGTCGCGCGTATCGAACACCCCATAGGGGGCGATGGAAGGATGGGCGAGGCCCATACGGCGCGGCGGCTTTCCGCCCTCGTGCTGCAGCAGGGGGACGGTGAGCCATTCGGCCGTCACGTCGAACATGGAGACGCGGATGTCCGCCCCCTGGCCCGTTGCAGCGCGGGAGATGAGGGCTTCGAGAATGGCGGCATGGGCGCTCGCGCCCGTGGCGATGTCCACCACCGAGAAGCCGACGCGGGCCGGTGCCTCCTGTCCCCCGGTGAGCGAGGCGAGCCCGCTTTCGGCCTGGACCAGAAGGTCATAGGCCTTGCGGTCCGCCAGCGGGCCCTCGTCGCCATAGCCGGAGATGGAGCAGATGATGAGGCGCGGGTGGGCGGCCCTGAGTTTTTCCCGACCGAGGCCGAGGCGCTCCAGCGCGCCGGGCTTCAGATTCTGCACCAGCACGTCGGCACCGGCGATGAGCGCCTCCGTTTCCGCCCGGCCCTCCGGCGAGGCGAGGTCGATGGCGAAGCTCTCCTTGCCCCGGTTGAGCCAGACGAAATAGCTCGACTGGCCATTGGCCACGTCGTCATAGCCGCGGGCGAAGTCTCCCTCCGGGCGCTCGACCTTGATGACCCGGGCGCCGGCATCGGCGAGGCGGGCGGTGCAGAAGGGGGCGGCCACCGCCTGCTCGATGGCGACAACCACGAGGCCGGCCAGCGGCAACGGCGCCGGACGATGAGGAACCTGTTCCAATTTCGGCCTCGTCAGAACGAGCGCGGCAGGCCGAGCACATGCTCGGCAACATAGCTCAGGATGAGGTTGGTGGAGATGGGCGCGACCTGGTAGAGGCGCGTCTCGCGGAACTTGCGCTCGATGTCGTATTCGCAGGCGAAGCCGAAGCCGCCGTGGAACTGGAGGCAGGCGTTGGCCGCTTCCCATGAGGCCTTGGCGGCGAGATACTTCGCCATGTTGGCCTGGGTTCCGCAGGGCTGGTGGGCGTCATAGAGCCGGCAGGCCTCGAAGCGCATGAGATTGGCCGCCTCCACCTCGATGAAGGCCTCCGCGATGGGGAATTGCACGCCCTGGTTCTGGCCGATGGGGCGGCCGAACACGACCCGCTCGTTCGCGTAGGCAGTCACCTTGTCGACGAACCAGTAGCCGTCGCCGATGCATTCGGCGGCGATCAACGTGCGCTCGGCATTGAGGCCGGTGAGGATGTATTTGAAGCCTTGGCCTTCCTCGCCGATGAGATTTTCTTCCGGAATCTCCAGACTGTCGAAGAACAGCTCATTTGTCTCGTGGTTCACCATGTTGAGGATGGGTTGGACCGTCATCCCCTTGGTCATAGCCTCCTTGATATCCACGATGAAGATGGAGAGGCCTTCAGACTTCTTCTTCACCTGGTCGAGGGGGGTGGTGCGGGCGAGCAGGATCATCAGGTCGGAATGCTGGACGCGGGAGATCCAGACCTTCTGGCCGTTGATGATGTAGCGGTCACCCTTCTTCACTGCCGTGGTCTTGATCCGTGTGGTGTCGGTGCCGGTGGTGGGCTCGGTGACGCCCATGGACTGGAGGCGTAATTCGCCGGCTGCGATCTTCGGCAGGTAGCGGTTGCGCTGTTCTTCCGAGCCGTGCCGTACCAGCGTGTTCATGTTGTACATCTGGCCGTGGCAGGCGCCGGAATTGCCGCCCGCGCGGTTGATCTCCTCCATGATCACGGACGCCTCCGTGAGGCCGAGGCCGGAGCCGCCGTACTCCTCGGGGATCAGCGCCGCCATCCAGCCGGCCCTGGTCAAGGCATCGACGAAGGCTTCCGGATAGGCCCGCGCCTCGTCCACCTTGCGGTGGTACTCGGCTGGGAAATCGGCGCACAAGGCACGCACCGCGTCCCGGATCTCCTGATACTGGCCGCTGCCAACGGTCTGCATTGTCCCTCTTTCCTCCCTCGGCCTCACCCTTTGAAACCACAGGAGCCGGCCTGCGGTCGATCGGCAAGGGGCCGACGACCTAAACCCGATATAAGCGGCAGGCATAAGCGGCGGACGGGCGCTTCATGTATCGCTGGCCGGGCGGCCGCAGCCCGCGGGGAAAAAGCATGGACGCGATACGACACTTCTCAAACCACGTCTTGGATGTCCGCCTCAAGGACCTGCCTGACATCGTCGTCACGAGTGCCAAAACGTTCGTGCTCGACAGCATCGGCGTCGGCATCGCCGGGAGCACCGGCCAGTGGGCGCCGGAACTGGCGGCGTGCGCCCCCGCCTGGGGAACCGGCGAGGACGCCCGCGTCTTCGGGCGCGCCGGCCGCTACCCGGACGCGCTGGCGGCTCTCATGAACGCCTACCAGATCCACAATTGCGAGTTCGACTGCCTGCACGAAAAAGCGGTGGTCCATGCCATGACGGCCGTGCTGCCGGCGGCGCTCGCAACGGCCGAGCGCTTGGGCGGGGTGGCGGGTCCGCAATTGCTGGAGGCCGTGATCGCCGGCGTCGATATCGCCTGCGCCATCGGCCTCGGCGGGACGCGCCCTATGAAGTTCTTCCGCCCGGGTGTCGCAGGCGGCTTCGGCGCCACGGCGGCTGCCGGCAAGCTCCTCGACTTTGATGCCGCGACGCTGCAGAACGCTTTCGGGACCACATTTGCCCAGTCGTGCGGATCCATGCAGGCGCATGAGGAAGGCACCATGCTTCTGGCCCTGCAGGTCGGCTTCAATACGAGGAATGCGTTGCACGCCTGCGCGCTGGCGGCCAAGGGTCTGCGGGCGCCCCAAGAGGTGCTGGAAGGTCGCTTCGGCTATTACGCTTTGTTCGAGGACGGCAGCGACCTCGGCCCCGTAGTGGAGAGCTTCGGCAAGGTCTGGCGCATCGCCGAACTGGCGCAGAAGCCCTTCCCCAGCGGCCGCGCCACCCACGGCGCCCTCGAAGCCATCGCCGGCCTCATGGCGCGCCATGCCTTCGGCGCCGATGACGTCGAAACCGTGCTCATCCGCCTGACGCCGGTGGCGCGCACACTCGTCGGCCGGCCGCCACGGGACGACATGGCGGCCAATTACGCCCGTCTGTGCATGGCCTATTGCGCCGCGCGGATGCTGGGCGGCGGCCGTCTCGACATGGAGGACTTCACCGCGCAGGTGCTGGCGGACGGAAAGAGCCGGCATCTGGCGTCGCGCGTTAAGATCGAGGCGCTCGATACCGCCAGCACTGACGCCTTTGCACCGGCCGAGGTGGAAATCGCGCTGAAGGATGGTCGCACGCTATCGCAGACGGTCGCGCACATCCTCGGCCACCCGCTGAACCCGCTGCCGCGCGAGGCGCACCTGGAGAAGTTCCGGCGCAATTGCCGCTTGAGTGCGACGCCGCTTTCGTCCGTTGCGGCGGAGCAGATGATCGCGGCGGTGGATGAGCTTGAAAGGGTTCCCGACGTCGGGATTCTCATGGACCTCGCGGCCGCGTCCTCCTGAAAGCCCGGGGGCGGTCGCCAAGGCGCCGCCCCCGCCGTCGTCAGACGGTCCGCGCTTCTTCACGCGAGGCACCGGCTTCCCGTGCGATATCCAGCAGGATGCTCACGTCGGGCAGGTCCTCCAGGTGCCATACGGCATCGAGCAGGCGGCGTCCGGCGCCGTCCGGGAGAACACCATCGGTGCAGTCCCGGAACTTGTCCTCCAGCTCGCCATCGCTAAGCGGATAGGCAGGCCCGCCGCGATAGCGATGGTCCGACATGCGGGAAATCAACGCGCCAGATTTCGTCACGACCTCGATCCGCGAGAGGATGCGATCATGGCCCATGGCGTCGATCTCGGGATCGAACTGTGCGCGCACGCGCCGCTGCATGGCCTGCACCTCGGGCGAGCGCACGAAGGCATCGGTGAACTCCGCCTTTCCAGCCGTGCCCCGCAGGATGATGGCCGACAGCAGGAAGGCCATGGAAAATTTGCCTTCCAGCTCCGAGGTCGCGATCTCGTAGCGGATCGGATGGAGGATGTTGTTGGCGGCGAACAGCGTCACGCTTTCGATGTCGTCGGGCGTGAGGCCGTGCTCGGCCATCAGCGCTTTCATGGCGTCCATGGAGGGATGGGTGAGCACGCCACTGGGGTAAGGCTTGATGCTGATGCCCGGCGAGACCATCGAGAAGGGCTTGCCGAAGCGTCCCATCACCAGTTTCGGCTCCCCGCCTCGGCCGGCCACCGCGAGGTAGCCCCACTTCGTATCGAGCGCCTCCGTGTTGAACGCAAAGCCCTCACGCACGAGCAGCGCTGCTGTGACGCCGTTTTCGGCGGAGCGGCCCACGTGCATCGGCTTGCCCATCGTGCCGAAATTTGCCCGGATGCCCGCCGCCATGGACGCAGCGCCACCGATCGCCTGGGCCGTCGCGACCGCATCAAACTTCAGGAGCTTCGAGGCCGCCACCGCCGAGCCGAACGTGCCGATGGTGCCGCTTGTGTGGAAGCCGAGGTTGTAGTGGTCCGGGTTGATCGCCTCGGCCACCTTGCACTCCACCTCCACGCCACCGGCGAAGGCGGTGATGAAGTCCCGCCCACTGACCGGCCCGGCGATTTCCGAAACGGCCAGCGCGGCCGCGAGCGGCGGCACGGTGGGATGGGTCAGAAGGCCATAGGGGCGGCCGGGACCTTCGGCGAGCTGCGTGTCATCCCAGTCCATGGCATGGCCGGCGAGGCCATTCCAGAACGCTGCCTGAGGCGCCGAAAGGCGCAGGTCCGCCCCGACGACGCGCGCCGCCGGGGGACCGGCGTGACGTTCCAGGTAGCGGCGGGCCACATGCAGCGTCTCATGGGTGGTGCCGGCCAGCATCACGCCGAGGCCATCGACGATGCAGCGCCGGGCGATCCGCACGGCGTCCGGCGGCAGGTCCGCATAAGAGAGGTCGGCGGCGAAGGCCGATGCGTCCGCGGTGAGGGTTTCCTTCATGGCATTTCCTTTCAACGGCCGGACGAGTCGTCCCATGACCGTGCGAGATCGGTGGCTGTGGCCACGATTCCAAAACGGGCCTCGACATTGCGCAGCGTGGCGTGGTGGAGGTCCATGTCCCAGGAGGCGCAGGCATCGCCCACGGCGCTCACGTAGTAGCCGTGCTCGAACGCATCCCTGAGGGTGCTTTCCACGCACACGTTGGTGGACACGCCGCACACCGCCACCGAGGCGATGCCGCGCCCGCGCAACACCATGTCGAGATCGGTGCCCTTGAACGCGCTGTAGCGATGCTTGTGGATCACCACCTCGCCGGCGGCGGGCGACAGCTCCGGCACGAAATCCGCCCCCCGGGTTTCCGCGATGGCGATCCGGTCCGAAGCGTAAGTGGACCTTCGGCGCTGGGCGAGCCACGGCCCGGAGTCCGAGAGATGGCCGGGCAGCGTCCAGAAGCCCACATGGCAGACGAGAACGCCCGCCCTGCGCGCCGCCGCACGCAGCTCCGCAATCACCGGAACGATGGCCTGCGCCGCTCCGAGCGGCCGACCGGCGGCACTTGCCGCGAATCCGTCCACGCAGAAATCCTTCTGCATGTCGATGATGACGAGCGCCGTGTGGGGCGGTGCGAAGCGCTCGGTAAAGGATGCAAGGATGAGAGGCTCAGCTGCCGTCATGAGCGCACCTGTGTCGAGAACCAGTCGGCGATTGCGGATCCCGACATGAAGCAGACGTCCGGATTCCCCGCGAGCAGATCGACGATCCGCTCCAGGTAGACGAAGCGATGGGGCACGCCGATGAGGTGAGGATGCAGTCCGATGCCGAGCACCCGCGGCGCATGGCGGCCTGCCTCACGTGTGAGGCATTCGAGCGTCAGGCTGACACGCGAGAACATCTCCTCGGAGCGGTGCCGCTCCACCGCGTAGATCACGCTGTCGTTGAGCTCCAGCGTGTAGGGCATGGCGATGAGTTCACCGGCCCGCGTCGCCATAAGGGATGGCAGGTCGTCCACCCCCCAGTCGCAGACATAATCGAGGCCCATCTCCGCAAGGATGTCAGGCGTTTCCGCACTCTCGCGCAGCCCCGGGCTGAGCCAGCCGCGCACCTTGCGGCCGCTTACTGCCTCAAGCCGGGCCAGCGACCCGCCCACCACGTCGCGCTCGTGCTCGACACTCTGGAGGCTGGCCTGGTGGATGCCGTGGCCGATGAGTTCCCAGCCGGCCTCGAGCACGGCCTCGACACAGGCCGGATATGCATCGGCGACACTGGCATTGAGGCTAGCGGAGGCGGCGATGCCGTGCGCCCGGAACAGGCGGAGGATGCGCGACATGCCGGCACGAAGGCCGTATTCGGCCCAGCAGAAGTTCGGCACATCCGGCAATTGCTCCACCCCGTGCGGAGGCGTGAGGATTTTGCGCGGCATGGCTTTGTCGAAGGGCCAGTATTCGATATTCACCACGAAATGAACGATGATCGGCCTGCCGTTCGGCGCCGTCAGGCGCGGACGTTGGTGGGCCATCACGTAAGGGATGCGCGGGTTCGCCATGAGACCCGCTTCGGTTCGATACATCAGATCTTCCTTCGGGGAGAAGCGCTGGCGGTGAACAGCAATTTGCGTTGGCCGACGCTTCGGCTGAGGTCGCGGGAACGCGCGTCACGGTCCTTGAAAAGGCGTATCGGCCGCGACCACAGCCCGATAGAAGGATTGGCATTCAACCAGTTATACGTTTTCTTGAAGGGTGCCCGGCGCAGGGCATGGCCTAAGCGGGACGCAGCAGCGCCCCGTCCCGAACGAGCGCCTTGGGGGAGACGGTGGGCAATGGAACTGCGGCAGCTGCGGTATTTCGTGACGCTTGCGGAGATCGGCAGCGTCTCCCGCGCCGCCGTGCTGCTGGGGGTTGCGCAACCGGCCATCAGCCGGCAAATTCGGTTGCTGGAGGATGAGTTCGGTGTCGCCCTGTTCTACCGCACCGGACGCGGCATGGAGCTGACCGAAGCGGGGCACTTACTTGCCGCCCGCGCCCCCACCATCCTCACCGATTTGCAGCAGCTGGAGAACGATGTGCGCGACCTGCGCGGCGTCGCCGACGGACAGGTGACGCTGGGCGTGCCGCCAACCGAGAGCTACTTCCTCGTCACCCCGCTGGTCCAGCGCCTGCGCCGCAGCCACCCGGGCATCTCTCTCAAGGTGCTTGAAGCCTTCAGCGGCCATGTGAACGAATGGCTCTCCGCCGGGCGCATCGACGTGGCGCTGTTCTACCGGGCGCCGCGCACCACGCATCTGGAAGCGGACGAGCTCGTCACGGAGCGGCTCTATTTCGTCGGGGCGCGCGGATCGCTCGGTGACGGACCCGCGCTCGGGCTGGCGGACGTGGTGGATCGCGACTTCATCCTGCCGAGCCGCGCCCACGGCCTGCGCCTGCTGGTGGACGGGGTCGCGCAGGCCAAGGGCCTGACGCTGACAGTGCCGCTGGAGATCGATGCCCTCCTCACCCTGAAGGGACTGACGGAGGCAGGGGTCGGCATCACGATCCTTCCCCATCACGCCGTCGCGCGGGATGTCGAGGAGGGCAAGCTCGATGCGCGGCCGGTGGCCGATGTGGAACTGTCGCGCACGCTTCTCTTGGCGACCTCCACCCAGCACCCCCTCTCGCTCTCCTCGCGGGTCGTGGTGCGGGAAATCCAGGCGCTGGTGCGCGACCTTGTATCCAGCCGGCGCTGGGTCGGGGCCATGGTGGAGTGAAGGTCCCAAAACGATATTGGCCGACCTCGCGAAGAGGTCGGCCAATACAAGGTGAGCACCGAAGCCGGTGCGCCCGCACCTAGAAGGGGACGTTTTCGAGCATCTCCGTCCAATAGGCGTGGCTGAGCCGGCGATCGAGAACGGGATCGACGAGCTCCACCTCGAAGCGCGCGGAAGACCTTATGCCCCCGAGCGCCGGCGGCGTGCCGCACATGAACAGTCCATTCTGCGGCAGCGGCGCGACCGCCTCGGCCAGCCTGGCCAGAAGAATGTGCGGATGGAGCATCTCCGCGAGGCTGTCCTCCTGATAGACGACGCGCCGGCCGCCCTCCTCGATGAAGCTGCGCACCACCAGACGGTCCCAATGGTCCGCGACCTCTTCCAGCGGCCACAGCCCCGCGCCGATGGGCTTCTGGCAGAGCTGCTTGGACAACGGGATGTCGATGGTTTCCGCGCTGCGGTCCGTATGGTCCGAGCCGACGCCGAGCCAGATACCATCGGGCAGGGCCAGGAGCACCGGCTCCACCTCGCCGGAGGTATGCGGGCCGATCACCTGGATCGTGTCGGCCCGCGTCGCGAGATTGGCCGTCAGCTGGAAGAACACGGGTGCCCTGTTGGGGCGACGCACGCCGATGGCCTCCAATTCTTCCAAATGCCGTTTCACCGAATCCGGGGTGCCCGTCAGCCCGCCGAGCACCAGCGCACGCGGCGTCACGCGCACGTCTTCCTCGCCCGTCCGGCGGGTCTTCCTGAAGTCGAGCATGACCGGTCAGTCCTTCAGGGGACGGCTGGCGGTTTCCCGTGCCGCGAGCACCGAGACGATGGTGATGGCCAGCGTCGCCCAGATGTAGGCTTTCAGAGGCAGCGTGCCGGGGAACTCGCGGTAAAGCGTCGTGAAGACGAGGGGAGCCAGGCCGCCGCCTACCGCACCGGCCAGCGTGTAGGCGAGCGAGCAGCCGGTATAACGCACGCGGGTGACAAACTGCTCCGCCACGAAGGACGCCTGCGGGCCGTACATGGCCGAGTGGATCACCAGCGCGACGGAGATCGCGATGATGATGAGGAGCGGATCGCGGGTCTCGAACAGCACGAACAGAACGTTGATCCACAGCGCCGACGCGATGGCCCCCGCCACATAGACCGGCCGCCGGCCGATGCGGTCGGACAGCGCCGAGAAGGCGAGACAGCCAAAGCCGTTGGCGGCGACGCCGATCATCACCGCGCTGATCGCCACCGTGCGGTTCACGCCCAGCGACTGGGTCAGGTAGGTGAGGGAAAAGGCGATCATGAAGCCGAAGACCACGTCAGAACCGATGCGCGATCCCGCCGCCACCAGAAGGTTGCGCAAATGGCCGGTGAGCACCTCGGTGATGGGGGCCGCGGAGGTTTCACCGTCCTTCGACATCTGTTCGAACGCGCCGGTTTCTGGGACGCCGCGCCGGAGCCAGATGCCGAACGCGACCACGAAGAAGCTGAGCAGGAAGGGCACGCGCCAGCCCCAGTCCACAAAGCGTTCGTCGGAAACGAAAGCCGTGAACAGGGTCAACATGGCCGTTCCGGAGAAGATGCCGACCATGGCGCCGACCTGCGCCCAGGATGCCTGGAAGCCACGGTGGCGGATGCTCGCCTGCTCGGCGGTCAGCAGCACGGCGCCGGCCCATTCGCCGCCAAGTGCGACACCCTGAATGAAGCGCAGCGCGACCAGCAGCAGCGAGGCGCCGACGCCAAGCGTCGCATAGGTGGGCAGGAGGCCGATGGCAAAGGTGCAGGCCCCCATCAGCACCAAAGTGAGCATCAGCACGTCACGGCGGCCAAGCTTGTCGCCGAGTCGGCCGAAGATGAAGCCTCCGATGGGACGCGAGAGATAGCCGACCGCATATGTGGAGAAGGCGAGAATGGTCCCCGCGATGGGGTCGAACTGCGGGAAGAACAGCTGGTTGAAGATCAGCGCCGCCATGGTGTTATAGAGCGTGAACTCGAACCATTCGAGCGCCGTCCCGACCATGCTCGCGGCTGCGAGGCGAGAACTCCATTGCGATGGCCCTGCCGCCGCTGCACTTCTTCCTTTATCGACGTCCGATATCGTGGTCATGGATGCTCGTCCCCTGGATATTGCTCCCACCTCGGCTGACCGGATCGGCGCGATGCGCGGTGCTTTCGGGAGGCTCGGGCCGGGTCGGAGTCCGCTGGAAACGGCCTCTCTTTCGGCTCACGGGAACACTGTGATGCGATCGGTAGCCACGCAACGGCTTGCACAATCAACCAGATATAACCGAACGTTATCTGGGGGCGCTAGGCGCAGTATCCCTAGCCCTACTTGGGCCGCCCCGAGTCTCCTAGACGCCCTCGGCTTTGACTTTGTGCTGCCCTTCGAACTCGATGGGTGACAGCATCCCGTTGCGTGCTTGCGGGTGGGGTTGTAGAATATTTCGATGTAATCGAACACGTCCTGGCGTGCCTCGTCGCGCGTGCGGTAGGTCTTGCGGCGGATGCGTTCGCGCTTGAGCAAGTTGAAGAAGCTCTCGGCCACGGCGTTGTCGTGGCAGTTGCCACGAGGGCTCATCGATGGAGGCTTGGTTCAGGTACTACGACGAGGATCGGCCGCATCCCTCCGATCACGCTGCAGAACTCTGGCGCCCTCCAGCCCACCGCCGTGAGCAAGGCCGGAGACTCCAACGTCGGGCGCTCCCACGTGGTCTCGGATCAGGCGCCGATGACCTGCGAACGCTGACTGCCGCCGTCGCGAGCGACGGCTGGGTACTCCACGAAATTCACCATGGCGCCGAGATCGAGGGCGGTGCGGGTCATCAGCCGCGACACCGGGAACTCTGCAATCGGGTGGTGACAAGAGCGTCGGCGCAAGCCCGGCAAGTGCCCATCAGGCCGGTGCGAGGTCCAGGGCGGGCTTTAGCAGGGAATTGCGGATTCGCGCCACCAGCGGACCGTCGGCCTCGCTTCGCCGGCGGGCTTCGATCCAGCGCGGATCGGCCGCGAACGCCGTCCATTTTTCCTCGCGTTCCGTGAGGCTGAGCCACGCCAGCATGTAATGAAGGCTCTGGTCGTTCTCGCCGACCAGGGTAGTCCAGAAGCCAACCGGCCGGATTCCCGCCTCACGCCAGAGCGGCAGCGCATCGTCCTCGAACCTCCGCAGCACACGCGGCAGGCAACCGGGCATGCAATCGTAACACCTCAGCTCGTAGATCATGCCGGCTCCTCCTGCGAATAGCGCTCCGGCTCCGGTGCGCTCGGCATGCCGGGAAGGTCCACCAATCGACCCGCAAAGCAATCGCCGATGAGCTCGATTAGAGCCCGGACCGCAGGCAGCACGCCGTGGCTGGAGGCGAGGAGTGCGCTCACCTCGAACGTGCCGCCCGTCCAGCCGGGTAGGACGCGCACCAGATCGCCCCGCTGCACCGCGTCCTGGCCGCAAGACGCCGGCAGCAACGCCACGCCCATGCCCGCGCGAACCGACGACAGGACCGCGCCGAGGTCGCTGCTCACGAGGCGTGGTCCCAGGTCTAGGCCGCTATCCGCGATGCAGGCGCCCTCAAGGATAGTGTCCTGCCGCTCCCTCGCCGGGGTCAGCAACAATCGGCCCGGGGCCTCTGCGAAGACGAACAGCGGGCAGCCCGTCAAATCGGCGGGCCTCGTCACTCCTGCGTAGGTGGCGGCATGGCCGGCGCTTGCAAAGAGGTGGCGCGGTTCCGCCTTGAGGCGCCGTCGGACCATGCTGGAATCCTCCAGCGGCCCGTCGTGGGCGACGAGATAGACATCGGCGGTGCGCGCCCCCATTTCGTCCAGCCGCGACAGCATCCGCTGCTCGACGCGCACCTGGGGAAAGCGCGCCAGGAAGCCGGGCAACACGGTGCCAAGGCAGAGCGCGGCAGCAACCGGCGAACAGGCGAGGCGCAATGTGCCGCTCGGCGGTCCGAGACGGCTTCTGACCGCGGATTCGGCCGCCTGCGCTTCGGCGAGCATGTTGCGCGCGTGGCGATAGAATTCGCGACCCAATTCGGTGACAAGGAACGTGCGCGAGGAGCGCTGTATCAATCGGACTCCCAGCCTCATCTCCAGCTCCGCGACCCTGCGGCTGAGTTTAGACTTTGGAAGATTGAGTGCCTTGCTTGCAGCAGGGCGACACCAGATTCCGGTCGCGACCCAGGCGGTCATGCTGGGGGGAAATGTGCGGGTGGGGCTGGAGGACAGCCTTTTCATCGGCCGCGGACGGCTCGCTGCAAACAATGCCGAGCAAGTGAGGAAAGTCCGCAAGATCTTGGAAGAGCTCGGCCACGAGATCGCGACGCCAAGCGACGCGCGGTCGATGCTCGCCCTCAAGGGAGGTGATCGCGTCGGTTTCTAAAGTGTCGAACAATCATAAAATCTGGGAGGAAGAACATGAAGCAATCAGTGTCGCGCCGGGCTCTCCTGGCCGTGCCCGCGCTCGTCCTCGCTCTTGCGGGTACGGGGAAGCCAGTTGATGCCGCGGAACCGATCCGCATCGGCGCCATCCTGTCGACCACCGGGCCCGGTGCGGGGGCCGGCATCCCGCAGCGCAACGGGCTGCAACTGGCCGTGAAGCTGGTGAACGAAAAGGGCGGCATCGACGGCCGACCGGTCCAGCTCATCGTGGAGGACGATGGATCGAGCCCGGACGTCGCGGTCACAAAAGCGAACAACCTGATCTTCTCGCAGAAGGTGCAGGCCATCATCGGCCCGACGCTGACAGCCTCCACCCTCGCCGTGGGCGGTGTCGCCGACCCGGCCAAGATCCCCGTCATGGCCTTCACCGGCCTTGGCGTTCCCATGGAGAAGACCCGGCGCTGCGTGTTCCACATGCTGCCGTCGCAGGACCTCAACGCCCGCGCACTGCTCGAGGTCGCGACCAAGGCGCTGGGCGCGAAGAAACTCGGCGTCCTGCATGATTCCGCCTACGGCAACATCGTGATGACGAAGATCCGTGAGGTGAGCCCCGATTATCCGGTGGAGATCGTGGCGGTGGAAAAGTGGGAAGTGGGCGCCACAGACGCCACGACGCAGGCCGCCAAGGTGAAGGCCGCAGCTCCCGACGCCATCGCCGTCATCGGCAATTCGGCGACGCCCTTCCGCAATGCCCGCCAGATCCGCCTCACCGCGCCGCTCCTCTCGGCGCTCGGCACTGCCACCTATGAGTATGTGAAGGCCATGGGCGATGCGGCGGACAACATCGTCTTCGCCGAATTCCTCGTTGCCGAGGATCCTCTGCCCAGCCAGACCGCGTTCGTGGATGCCTTCCGCAAGGAATACGGGGTGCTGCCCAAGACCATGGAGGCGAGCGCCTGGGATGCCTTCAATGCGGTGGCGGCCGGGCTCGCCAAGGTCGGGCCGGAGGCCCAGCCTGGCGCCCTGTGCGAGGCGATCCGCGGGCCCTTCGACGGCGCCATGGCCCGGTTCGATTTCTCCCAGGAGGACATGACCGGGCTCATGCTCAAAAGTTACGTCTTCTCGAAGCTCGACAAAGGCAAGTTTGTCCGCCTGCCTTTCAAGGCCGGTTCCTGAACCCAAAGAGGGGGACATCCCTTGGCCTTGATGCTCTTCACCCAGGCGCTGCTCGCCGGCGTCACCAACGGCTTCGTCTATGCCCTCGTGGGGCTCGGCATCGCCGTCATCTTCAAGGGTAGCCACGTCATCAACGCCATGCAGGGCGAGCTCGCCGTGGTCGGCGCAGCCACGGCCGTGTTTGCGGCTGACATATGGGGCCTTTCGCTCTGGCTGGCCGTCGTTGCCGGCGCGCTCACGGGGATGGCCCTCGCCATCCTCGTGGAGCTCGGCCCCATCCGCGCCCTGTTCGCGCGGCGGGCGCGGGAGGAATCCTTCCTCCTGCTCACGGTGGGCCTCGGCTTCACCTTCTCGGCCGGGGTGCTCTATCTATTCGGACGGGAGGAACATCTTCTGCCACCGCTGGGAGACGAGGTTTACGAGGTCTTCGGCGCCATCATCCGCGAACATGCGCTCTGGGTGATCGCCATCTCCGCCGCGCTGATCCTGGCGCTGCGCCTGTTCTACCGGCACACCCATCTGGGTCTCTCGATGATGGCGGCCTCCATCGACCCCGATGGCGCCGCCACCACCGGCATCAATGTCCGCGCCATGCGCACCGCCACCTTCGCGCTGGGCGGCCTGCTGGCGGCGCTGGCTGGCCTCCTCGTCGCCCCGCTCATCGGCGTCGGCTACCAGATGGGGCCGCTGCTCACGCTGAAAGGCTTTGCCGCGGCCATCCTCGGCGGCCTTTCCAATCCGCTCGGGGCGCTGGTGGGAGGCCTCGTCATCGGCATCCTCGAGGCGATGTCCATCGTCTTCGTCTCATCCGGGATGAAGGATGCGGTCGCCCTCACCTTGCTCATAGTCATCATGATCTTCGTTCCGGATGGAATCCTCGGCCGCGCCGGCCGCAAGGGAGGCTGAGCCATGCTGCCGAACAAGACCTCTCTGGCCCCGCCCGGAATTGCCGGCGAGCTGCCGGCGCAACGGCTGCGGACCGCCCGCCCGTCGGCGGCCACCTTGTCCGTTCTTGCATTCGGAGCCGGCCTGTACCTCATCCTGCCGCTGGTTCTGGAACGCCACGCCGTGGATCTCCTGGTGTTCTGCGGGCTCTATGCCATCGCCGGCGCAGGGGTCGGCTTCCTCCTCGGGCAGGGCGGGATCGTCAATCTCGGCCAGGCGGCGTTCTATGGTATCGGCGGCTACGCCAGCGCCTATTGCTCGGCGCGGCTGAACTGGCCGGCGCCAGCGGGGATCGCCATCGGCATCGTGCTTTCGATGGCCATCGCCGCGCTCATCGGCCGGCCGATCCTGCGGCTGTCGGGTTACTTCCTGGCGCTGGCGACCCTCGCGCTCGGCATCATCTGCACCAACATCTATTTCGAGGCGGACTTCATCACCGGCGGCACGCTCGGCGTGCCAGGCGTGCCGAAGCTGGCGATCGGCGGCTTCGTCTTCGATACGCCCGAAAGGTACTATTATCTGGTCTGGCCGATCGCCTTCGCCATCATCCTTGCCATGCACAATCTGATGGGCAGCCGCATCGGCCTTGCCCTGCAGGCCATGCGCGACGCTCCGGATGCGGCCATGGTGATGGCCATCGACAACGCCCGGCTGAAGCTCTGGATCTTCATGCTGTCGAGCGGGCTCGGCGCGCTGTCGGGCAGCCTGTTCGCCCATTATGTGGGGTTCGTGAACGTGGACAGCTTCGGCGTGGACAAGTCGATCCTGTTCCTGCTCGTCCCGGTCATCGGCGGCGCCTCTGTTCCGGCAGGTGCGATCATCGGTGCCCTGTTCATCGGCCTCGTGCCGGAACTGCTCAGCGCTCTGGGCGACATCCACCGCGTCCTCTTCGGGCTCGCGCTTGTCGCATCCGTGGTGTTCTTCCCGGATGGCCTGTGGGGTCTCGGACGCGGCCTGATCGAGCTGACGAGGCGCAGGTCCGGCGCCGCTGACCGCGGGGAGACCATGCCATGACCCTTGCTCCCCGCATTGCCCCCGACGCGCCCGAAGCTCCGCTGCTGGAGCTGAAGGCCATCGCCCACCGCTTCGGCGGCTTCCAGGTGCTTCACGACGTGAGCTTTACGGCTCCGCCGGTGGGCATTACGGGACTGATGGGCCCCAACGGCTCCGGCAAGACGACCTTGTTCAACATCATCTCCGGCTTCCTGACGCCCACGTCGGGCGCAGTGCTGTTCGATGGGCGGGACATCCGTGCCGAGAGCGTGCGCCGGCGAAGCCTCGACGGCCTGGTGCGCACCTTCCAGACGCCGAAGATATTCGAGCGACTGACCGTCGCTGAGAATGTGATGGTGGGCGCATTCAAGTCCGGCCGTTCGGGTTTCTTCGCCGGCCTTGCCGGCCTCCCCTCGGTGCGGCGCGAAATGTCGGACATGCGCGCGCAGGCTTACGAGACCGCGCAGCGTTTCGATCTTGGCGCCGTCTTCGACCGGCCCTCGCCGCTGCTGACCGCCGGCCAGCGCCGTCTGCTGGAACTGGCGCGGGCCTATCAGGGCCGGCCGCGCCTCCTGATGCTGGACGAGCCCTCCTCGGGCCTCACCACCACCGAGATCGAGGTGCTCATCGCGAAGCTGAGGCTCCTTGCGGACGAGGGGATCGCCATCCTGCTCGTCTCGCACGACATGGAACTGATGGGCGTGGCGCAAGCCATCCACGTGCTGAATTTCGGGCGGATCATCGCCTCGGGCACCATGGCGGTCGTCCAGGAGGATACGGCCGTGCGCGAAGCCTATCTGGGGGTGTGAGATGTTGAGCGTGAAGGGCCTCTGCGCCGGCTACGGCGCGCTGACAATCCTCAAAGGGATCGATCTCGGCATCGGCAAGGGAGAAGTGGTCGGTCTCGTGGGGGCCAACGGTGCCGGCAAGACAACGCTGGTGCGCACGCTGGCGGGTCTCCTGCCCGCGCGGGACGGCGAGATCCGCCTGGGCGGCAAGGACATCACCCGTATCCCGCCGCATCTGCGCAGTGGGTTCGGTCTCGCCGTGGTGCTTGAGAACCGGAACCTCTTCGGCGAGCTGACGGTGCGGGAAAATCTGGCCCTGGCCGAGCGGGCAGGCCGGGGACGCCGGCGCGTGTTCACCCTGGAGCGGATCGTCGATCTTTTCCCTGCGGTGGGCGAAAAGCTGTACGTGCGATGCGACCTGCTCAGCGGAGGCCAGCAACAGCAGGTCGCCATCGGCCGCGCGCTTCTCCTCCAGCCGGACATCATGTTGATGGACGAGCCCTCCACCGGCCTTGCCCCGAAGGTGGTCAAGGACATCCTGGATGTTCTCGGCCGGCTACGCGCCGACGGCATGAGCATCATTCTGGTGGAGCAGAACATCGCCATCGCGTCGAGCGCAACCAGCCGGGCCTATGTGATGGCGATCGGGCGGGTCGCCCACGAGATCGGCGAAGGCGATTGGCCCCGCTTTATGGCCGACGAGAAGCTGGTGAGCGCCTATCTGGGCCATCATCAGGGGGCGGCCCACCAGTAAGGCAGCAGGTCCGGCCATGCCACCAACTCTGCATGCGTACCACCCCATCCGGGCGGAGCCGGCCCGGAGGCGCTCCGGCAGGTGCGGCGACAGGGGGCTCGCGCCCCCCGTTCAGGCGTAGCGGGAGAGGGCGAGGTCGCCGGCCTCGATGGCGGGGCGGCGGCCGTCGATGAGATCCGCCAGCACCGCGCCCGAGCCGCACGCCATGGTCCAGCCCAGCGTGCCGTGGCCGGCGTTGATGTAAAGGTTCGAGCAGGAGGTGGCACCGATGATCGGCGTGCCGTCCGGCGTCATGGGCCGCAGACCGGTCCAGAAATTGACCTCCCGCGTATCCGCGGCCCCGGCGAACAGGTCGCCTACCGAATGCAGCAGGGTGCCGCGGCGCGCGTCGTGAAGGTCGCGGTTGAAGCCGGCGATCTCCGCCATGCCGCCCACGCGGATGCGGGAGCCGAGGCGAGTGATGGCCACCTTGAAGGTCTCGTCCATCACGGTGGAGATGGGCGCGCGGGCCTCGTCCACGACCGGCATGGTGATGGAATAGCCCTTCACGGGATAGATGGGCAGCCGGAGCCCGAGCGGCGCCAGCAGCGCCGGCGTATAGCTGCCCAGCGCGGCGATGAAGAGATCGCCGGCAATGTCACCCGTTCCGGTCTCGACCGCCGTCACCTTGCCCGACGCGCGCTTCAGCCCGCGGATGTCCACGCCGAAGCGGAACGTGACGCCGAGCCCCCGGCACAGGTCCGCCAGCGCCTCGGTGAACTTGAAGCAGTCGCCGGTCTCATCGCCCGGCAGGCGCAAGCCGCCGACGATGCGCTCCGCCGCCTCACCCAGCCCCGGCTCGGCGGCGATGCAGCCGGCACGGTCCAGCACCTCGAACGGCACGCCGTCGGCACGCAGCACCTCGATGTCCTTGGCGATGGCATCGATCTGCTTTTGCGTGCGGAAGACCTGCAGGGTGCCCTGCATGCGCTCGTCATAGCGGATGCCGGTCTCAGCCCGCAGGTCGGCGAGGCGATCGCGGCTGTATTCCGCGAGGCGCACCATGCGGCCCTTGTTCACCTTGTAGCGTTCGGCGGTGCAGTTGCGGAGCAGGGCCAGCATCCAGCGCCAGGTGGCGGCATCGGCGGTGGGATGCAGGATCAGCGGCGCGTGCTTCATGAACAGCCACTTCATCGCCTTCACCGGCACGCCGGGCGCGGCCCAAGGCGAGGAATAGCCGGGTGAGACCTCGCCGGCATTGGCGAAGCTCGTCTCCAGCGCCGGTCCGGGCTGGCGGTCGATGACCGTGACCGAATGGCCGGCCTTCGCGAGATAGTAGGCAGAGGTGACGCCGATGACGCCGGCTCCGAGCACGACGATGTTCATGTGAGTTCTCTTTGCGATGTGTTGGCGCGCCGTCAGCGATAGCGGCGGTGATAGCGGCGGCCGAGCTGGGTGAGCAGCTCGTAGGAGATGGTGCCTGCGGCGGCGGCGAGATCCTCAAGGCTCTGATGGGGGCCGATCAGCTCCACCAGCGCGCCCTCGGCCAGCGCGCCTTCCGGCAAGGCGGTCGCATCGACGATGAGGCTGTCCATGGACACGCGGCCGACCATGGGTAGGCGCACCCCCTCGAACCACGCCGCGCCCCGGTTGCCGAGGCAGCGCGGCAGGCCGTCCGCATAGCCCACCGCGAGAGTGGCAAGGCGCATGGTGGCCGGTGCCACGAAGGCGCCGCCATAGCCGATGCGGGCACCGGCCGGCACGGTCCGGGTCTGGATCACCCGAACATCGAGCCGTACCACCGGACGCATGGGATTCTTGCCGGCCGCCGTGGGCGCCCCGCCATAGAGCGCGATGCCCGGCCGCGCCAGCGCTCCGTGATAGTCCGCGCCGAGGAAGGCGCCGCTGGAATTTGCAAAGGACACCAGCGCATCGGGAAACGCCGCCGCGATGGTCCGCAGAACCCGCAGCTGGTCGTCATTCTGCGGATTGTGGGGCTCGTCCGCGCTGGCGAGATGGCTCATGATGGCAAGGATATCGAGGCCCTCCGCGAGGCCTTCGCGGACAACGACACCAGCCTCCTCCTGCGCCATGCCGAGGCGGGACATGCCGCTGTCGAACTGCAGCACGGCGGGCAGCTTTTCGCCCCGCGCCGCCGCTGTCCGCGCCCAGCGCTCCAACTGGTCGAGGCTGTTGATGACCGGAACGATGCCAGCCGCCGCGCACGTCCCCTCGGAACCGGGCATGAGGCCGTTCAGCACGTAAAGGCGGAGCGGCGCGAGGCCTCGCGCGCCATACTTATCGCGCACCGCGGGCAGCAGCTCCAGCGCTTCGCCCAGATGGGCGACGAAGAAATCCCGGCAGCCGGCGGCGATCAACTCGGGGACCGCATCGAGCGCACCGAGACCATAGGCATTCGCCTTCACCACCGCGGCGGCCCGCGCGGGCGCCACCTGCGCACGCAGGCGGCGGTAGTTGTCCGCCAGCGCTCGGCAATCGATGGTCAGCACGCCACCGGCGGCTGCGCTCGTGTCGAAATGTGAGATCGTGCCGTGCATCGTCCGCCCTCTTGCGACCGACAACAAGGCTAGCGCAAGGACTGCGCACAATCCGGGCTTTATGTGCGCGATAGCTGCGATATGATCGTATCAACGCAACATTTTGGCATGAACTCGAAGAATCACGCATGCGCAGTCTGGACGCCATCGACCATGCCATCATCCGCCAGCTGCTGCTGAACGCGCGCATCAGCACCACGGACCTTGCGGCGGAGGTCGGCCTCTCGCCGTCCTCCTGCCTGCGGCGCATCCGCCTTCTGGAAACCAGCGGCGCCATCAAGGGCTACACGGCCATCGTCGACCGCACCTCCCCGGACGCCGGCATGTCGGTGATGGTGGACATTACCCTCGAACGGCAGACGGAAGACTTCCTGCGCCGGTTCGAGAGCGCCGTCCGCAAATATCCGGAGATCCGGGAGTGTTACCTGATGACCGGAGGCGCCGATTATCGCCTGCGGGTCGAAGTGGAGACCGCCGGGGATTTCGAGCGGGTGCATACGGATATTCTCTCCACGCTGCCGGGCGTGCTGCGCATCCATTCCAGCTTCGCCATCCGCAACGTGCTCGCCACCCGCGCTCGTCCTCGGCGCAGCGGAACCGCCTGAGAACGCCCCTACAACGCCCGCGCTCAGGTGTGGCGAGCGGAGGCGCGCATGTCGCCGCTCGTCCAGGCCGGATCTCACGGCGCAATCGGGGCAGAGCGGTGTTACCGCGCCACCAATCCCATGGGAACATCGCGCGAGGTCATGGCGCCGAGGACGAAGGCGAGGTTGGCCGCCGCGGCCAGAGAGGCGGCGTGGGCATCCGAGCGGGCCTGGCGGGCAACGAGAAGACCGCTGTCCGCAGCCGTGGCCACCGATATGTTGCCCACCCCCGCCTTGTAGGCGGAGAGCGCCGCGTCGTAGGTGACGGCTGCGGCGTCCGCGAGGGCGCTTGCCGCGCGGTAGGAGGCGAGCGCCGAGCGCAGCGTATTGGCGCTGGCGACGATCTCGCGGGCGGCCGTGTCCCGCACCTTCTCGAAGCCCGCTTCGGTCGCCGCGGCGAGGGACTGCGCATTCTGCACCTGCGCCGCCCTGAGCCCGCCGTCGAAGATGGGCACGGTCGCCCCGACCATCACGCCCGACGCCGAGGAGATCTGCCCGATGTTCGGCAACCCGGACGCCGACAGGCTGGTATTGCCGGTGGCGGCCACGGCGCTGAGATAAACCTTGGGCAGGAATTCCGCCTGCGCTGCGGCGATGCCCGACTGGCTCGCCTTCATCGCTGAGAAGGAGGCGAGCACGTCCGGCCGGCGGGCAAGGGCGGCCTCGATCATTTTCTCCGTCGGCGTCCCGATGCTCTCGGGCAGGCTGCGCCCAGTCGCCGGCCGCACCCGGATCTGCGTGACCGGGCTCACCCCCACGGCGCCGAGCAGCACCTGATAGGCATCGCGCTCGCCACCCTCGGCCTGCACGAGGGCAAAGCGCGACTGCGCCATCTGCTGGCGCGCCTGCGCCACCTCCACCGTGTTCCCGATGCCGTTCTTCAGCCGCGCCTCCGCCGCATCGAGAATGTCGCGGCTGTTGGCGAGGGTCTGGGTGGCGGCGTCGACCCGGCTGCGCGCGGCGCCGTAGAGGAAATAGCTGCGCGTGACATCGTAGATGATCTTCTGATGGACGCCGTTGAACAGCACGTTGGCGGCGTTGGAATTTTCCTTCGCCGTCTGGTGCAGCGCGCTGCGCTGGCCGAAGTCGAAGACGAGCCACTGAAGCGCCACCTGCGGCGAAAGCCCGGAAACCGAGCTCTGCACCTGATTGACATTACCTATGGTGAGGGGCAGCGGATTGGTGAAGCTCTGGTAGCCGCCGATCACGTTGGCGGTGATGAGCGGCACATAGGTCGCCTCCACCATGCCCGCCGCCAGCGCCGCCTGCCGGGCCTGCTGCCAGGCGATGCGGGTGGCGGCGTTCTGGCTCTGGGCGAGATCGATCAGCTCGGCGAGGCCGTAGGTCCTGCCCGGCGAGATATCGGGCGTCGGCTTCAGCAGCGCTGCGGCGGGCTCGGGGGGCACGGCGAAATTCGGCGCCGGTGTTGTGGATGCCGAAGTCGCTCCCGTGCCCGTGGCCGCGGCCCTATCGTCCGCCGCGGGCGCGGAAGCCGGCGCCTCGGCTTGCCTGGGTGTCCAGGGCTGCGCGGGATCGGCCGGCGCGCTGTCGAGCGCGTTGAGGGCGCAGGCCGCCAGCAGCATGCACGCCAGCATCAGGAGCGCGTGGTGCGCGATATCCTTGAGGACCGTTGGCTGTGGGCGAGGTGGCTGACGCATCATTCCGTCACCCTGCCGCCAGCCGTTCGATGCGACGCACAAGCACCGCGAGCACGCCGGGATCGCCCTCTGCCTCGCTCCTGTCGGGCAGGTCCCCGCCGCTGCCCCGGGCGACCTCTTCCGCGGCGCGGGCGAAGTGCGCCGAGATCTCCGGCGAGGACGCTCCGGCGAAGAGGAGAACCGGCAGCGCCGCGCGCACGTCCGCGATCAGTGCGTCGAGACGCGCGATCCTTACCCGCGCCGGGCGCAGCCACGCCGGCTCGAACGGCAGCAGCAGCAGTTGCTGCCGCGCCTTCTCCGCCTCGGTCTCCACGAGAGACGCGTCGTCCACCGCCTGCGCGCGCTCCCCAGGCTCCCGTGCCGCGAGCCGCGCGAGCGCGTCGAGAGCCCGCGACAGCCGAGCCCGGACGTCGAGGACGGCGCTCTTCGGCCAGATGCCGGTGAAGATGAGATAGACCACGAGATTGCCGAGCAGGATGCCGACGATGCGATCGCGCCCCGCCGACATGTCGAGGCTCGGTGCGAACCCGTTGAGGATGGTCAGCAGGAAGGCGAGCCCAACCTGCACGCCGGCGTATGAGATGCGCTCGTTGCCCGACGAGATCCAGGCCGCCGGGAGGATGCCGAGGAAAACCAGCACCATCAGCCCACCCACCGATTCCAGGTGGGGGATGACGAACAGGATGGAGAAGAAGCCCAACCCGGCGCCGAGGAGGCATCCGGAGATGCGCAGCGCCAGCTTGTGGACAGTCTCCGCCGTCGTTCCGAGGGCCGCCACGTAGCAGGTGATCATCGCGGTGTGGATGCCCTGCCAGCCGATCAGCGAATAGGTCAGGTAGCAGATGATCGCCGCCGCCGTCGTCTTCAGGGCATAGCGCTGGTAGTCGGGATTGGTGAAGGCGTCGACCGCGAGGAAGGGGGGCTTGGGCGCCACCGCGCGGGTGCCGCCGTCCGCCCGGGCAAGGCCGGCGAGCGCCGCCGTCACGGCGGCTTGGGCGGCGGACACCGGCGTCTGGTCCACCGGGGTCTCGGTCTCGGGCGCGGCATCCGTCTGCGGCGCCTCGGGTCGCCGGCCCGCGCTGACGTGCCCGGCGGCCTTGCGGCAGTGATCGGCGAGCTGGGCGCGCGTCTCTTCCATCATCCCGGCCGGCAGGGCGGCGACGGCGAGCAGCAGCTGGTAGCTGGTGCGCGCGGCCCCCGACAACCACGTCACCTCGGCGGAGGGAGCGGTGTGGAACAGGCGGGCCAGCATCACTTTCTGGCCGTCGGCGCTTATGCCTTCGGCGAAGGGCGCCGCGAGCCGTCCCGGTGCGGCCGCCGGCGACAGCGCCAGGGCATCGGCGGCCGCCACCAGGCGTTCAGCAACCGTCCTGCGCAGCAGCCGGTGGGGCGGGGTGCCGAGCACGATGTTGAAGACGATCATCAGCGCCATCGGCATGGCTGCCATCTGCCAAGCATAGAGCAGGCCGCGCGTCGCGATCTCGCCCGCCGGAAGCTGGTCCACAAGGGTCAGTACGAAGGCGATGACGAGGCCGATGATGGAGCCTATCTCGCCCAGCTGCGAGGCTGCGCCGAGGAACACGAAGACGAAGGAGAGGAGCGCCAGAATCGCGATGCGCAGCATCGGATTGTCAGCCGTCGCCGCGATCAGGGGGGCCATGGCGAGCACGACAATGCCGGCGAGAATGATGAGGCCGATGCCCTGCCCGACGCACTCCGCTCCGTCGGGCCGCGCGATGAAGATCACGAGATAGCAGCCGATGGCGGCTTCCGGCACCTTGTAGAGCATCGCCACGGCAGCCACGAGCGCGCACAGCAGCGCCACGCGCCATGCCAGTCCGAAGCGGCCCGGAAAGGGCAGCAGATCGCGCCACGCCTGGCGCGCCATGGCCGGCCACGGCCGGTCAGCAGCGGCTGCCATGATGCACCGTCGCTGTGGCGGAGGCTCCGATGCGCATGAGGCCTTCGGGCGGATCAATGAGGCGGATGCGCACCGGGAAACGCTGGGCGACACGCACCCAGTCCAGCGACTTCGGCACGATGGGCATCGTCCGCGGCAGCTTGATGAGCTCCTCCGACGCGACGCCCCAGCCAATCCCCTCCACCCGGCCGCTGATGGGTCGGTCGCGGTCCGCCAGCGCATAGACGGTGGCGCAATCCCCGGGGGCGATCCGTGGCAGCTCGGTCTCGAGGAAGGCGGCGGAGACGTACCATGCCCCGGTGTTGATGAGGGTGAAGATCGACTGGCCGGAGATGACGAACTCGCCCGGCGATACGGCGAGGCCCACCACCTTGCCGTCGAACGGTGCGCGGACCTCGGTATCGGCGAGCGCCCTCTGCGCCAGCCCCAGCGCCGCCCGTCGCGCGTCCACCAGGGCCGCGGCGGCTGCCGCGTCGCTCACGAGGGCATCGGCCGCCGCCTGCTGGTGCAGGGCCTGCCGGAGGGAGATTTCGGCGTCTCGCTTGGCGGTGGCGGCATCGTCCACCTGCTGGGCGCTCACATAGCCCTTGGGCCTAAGCGCCTCCAGCCGCGAGAGGGTCTGGCTGGCAAGATCCAGGTTGGAGCGGGCGCGCGCCACCTGCTCCTGCGCGATCACGGCGTTTGAGCGCGCGGCCGACACGGCGCGCTCCCGGTCCGCCAGCGCCGCCTCGGCGATCCTGAGGTCCGCGGCAGCCTGCTCGGCCTGCAGCTTGTAGGAGGTGGCATCGAGCGCGAACAGGAGCGCGTCCTTGCCTACGCTGCCATTGTCCTTCGCCTCGATCCGCGCGATGCGTCCCGGAACGGCGGGCGCGACGTTGACCGTATCGGCGGTGACGACCGCGTCCTGGGAGAGGGGATTGAGTTCGGCATTGCGGACATAGCGCCAGCCGAACACCACGGCTGCCGCCACCGCGACGAGGCTGACGACGACACCGACCGCGCGCCGGGGATGGGCCTGCTCCGACTCTTCCACGACCTACCGCCCGAAGCTGACAATCGAGACCAGGAAGCCGATGCCCGCCGCCACGCAGACATAGACGGCCAGACGCGCCGGAATGACGTCGTCGACGCCCAGGCGGACCAGCACCACCCGCACCAGCAGCGCCCCGAGGATTCCGATGACGGCGCACAGCAGCCAGGACGGAAAGTAGGCGCCGAAAAAGGGAATGGACGGCGCGCCAGCCGGCACGCAGCCGCCGAGCGCCATGGCCATGACGACGGTGACGGGGAGGCTTTTCATGCCGCCGATGCCCCTGCCGATATCGCGGATCAATCGATGGGACACTCGGGACGATCCTCCGCCACTGAACCCGCACAGGGATGGATATCGCCTCGAGGCGGTATTCCCGTGCGTCGTCCCATCTTCAAGTCTTAACAAACGGTTAACGGTAAATCAAACGGCAAAGACGGCGAAGCGCAGTTGTACGCGGCCTTTGCGCGCGGCACGAAATATGCCACCAAATGTCGTGCCCCGCACGGTGCGAGGCTTCAGCTTCGGGGGAAACGCCGGCATGTGCACAGCGCTCGTCTACAGCGACTCAGCCGGGCGGAAGTACCTCGGCCGTACGCTCGAGCTGACCGTCGAGCTGCCGTACGAGCTGGCCTACTTCCCGGCTGGCTTTTCGGTGAGCTCGGAGGTCTCCGGCCATCCGTCTCTCGCCTATACGCTTGAGCATGCCTTTGTCGCCATCACCATGCCCTGGCGGTTGCCGACGCCGGAGGCGCCGCTCGGCATCGCGGACCTGAAGGTCATCGAGGGGTTGAACGACAAGGGCGTTACCTTCAGCGTGCTGTCCTACCCGTCCGCCGCGGGCCGAGGGCAGGCGGTGGAGATGACGCGCGCCGTTCTCGCCGCCTCCGACCTCGGCAGCTGGGTGCTGGGCCGGTTCGCGTGCGTGGCGGAGGTGAAGGCGGCGCTCGGCACGCAGCCGGTCGTCCTGGAGGCCCTGTCCATTCTGCAGGGGGCGGTCTCGCCCTTCCATTATGTGGTGAACGATGCTTCGGGCGCCTCGCTCGTGATCGAGTTCCACAAGGGCGAGATGCAGCTTTACGACAACCCCGTCGGGGTGATGACGAACGGTCCCCGCTTCGACTGGCACCTGACCAATCTCGACAACTACACCTTCCTCAGCAACGTCGATCGCTCGGCCGCCACCTTCGGCGGTTACGAGGCGCGCCAGCCGGATTCCGGCATCGCCACGGCCGGCCTCCCCTCGTCGAGCACCTCGGTCGGGCGCTTCGTGCGGGCGGTCTATTATGCCCAATTCGCCGAGAAGTCCGACACGCCCGATGCGGCGGTCTGCGCGCTCGCCCACATGATGAACAATTTCGATCGGCCTCGTGGCATCTCGATCGATTCTTCCGGCGGCGGCCATATGGAGGTGGCTGGCCTCCAGGAAGATGGGGCCCACCCCTACGCCACGGAATTTACCTGCTGGACCAGCCTTTCGGACCTCGGCCGGCGGCTGTTCTTCGTACGCGACTACGCCGGCATGAACTACACGCGCCTCGACCTCGGCGCGCTCGCGGGCGTGGACGCCCCGAAGGTCATCCCGCTGCGCCGGCTCAGCGGGCTTCCGGCGGATGCCACCGGGGCCCTCAGGGACGCGTAGTCCGGTCCACGAGCGGACAGGAGGCCAGCGTGGCCGGCGCGGCATCAGCGCTGGTCCCAGCCCGCCGCTTTTCCCGCCATCGTCGGCGGGATGCATCGGTGTGAACCGCCCCGCTTCATCGCGGCGGTCCGGTGCGTCATGGCAACCGCAGCTCGCAACAGCTGAGCCCCCGACACCCAGCGCCTTGCGAAGGCGGGCATCACGCCCGCCGGCGGCAGCGTCGGTGACAGCTAGGGCATTGCTTGCGCCAGACGATCAACGGCCGCGACAAGGCCGAAGTCCCTCAAGCCGCTCGACAATGAGGACATGGCCCGCCTTTTGCCGGCACGGCGACGCGGGAGTCCACTTGATCCCCATACGCCCGAACTCCGCCCGGCTGCGCATCTCGGACCCCGAGAAGGGATGGCCTGCCGACGCTGCTTCCACGCCAGCTAACGCCCCGGGCGAATGGAAACATCCGCCGGCACCACGGCCGTTCCGCGCCATTCGGGCGCCGCTACGGCTCTCTTGACAATAAACTATATAGCGTTTTATCTTTCACTACATATCACAAATGCTATTCGCCGCGCCGGCGTCCCGTTCGGACACTGTCGAAGGCGAAACCAGAGCCGGAACAACGAGGGGGCCGATGAACGCTGCCGCCATGCATCCGAAAGACCAGACGTATCCGCCTTCACAAACGAGGCCATTGCTGGAGGTGTCCGGGGTCACGCTCCAGTACAAGACCCGCGATCTGCTCGTCACGGCCACCCGCGACGTGAGCTTCGAAGTCTATCCGGCCGACCGCTTCGTGCTGCTCGGCCCTTCCGGCTGTGGCAAGTCCACCCTGCTGAAAGGTGTCGCCGGCTTCCTGAAACCGGTAGCGGGCTTCATGCGGCTGAACGGCCAGATGATCGACGGCGCCGGCCCCGACCGCATGATGGTGTTCCAGGACTTCGACCAGCTGATGCCCTGGAAGACCGTGCTGGAGAACGTGATGTTCCCCATCCTGGTGAGCCGCCGCTTTCCCCGCGCCGAAGCCCGTGCGCGGGCCATGGCCAGCATCACGAAGGTCAAGCTCGGCAAGTTCGCCGATGCCTATCCGCACATGCTGTCAGGCGGCATGAAGCAGCGCGTGGCCATCGCCCGTGCCATGGCCATGGAGCCCGCCATCCTGCTGATGGACGAGCCGTTCGCCGCCCTCGATGCCCTGACGCGTCGCCAGATGCAGGACGAACTGCTGCAGCTGTGGGACGACACCCGCTTCACCGTCCTGTTCGTCACCCACTCCATCGAGGAGGCGATCGTGGTCGGCTCGCGCATCCTCGTGCTCTCGCCCCATCCCGGCCAGGTGAAGGCGGAGCTGAACGCCCACCAATACGGGCACGACCACCAGGGCGGCAGCGATTTCATGGCCCTGTCCCAGAAGATCAACACCATGCTTTTCGCCGAGGGGCACCATGGCTGAAATCACCCCCTTGCCGGTCACCCGGCTGTCTCCGCCGATCCGGCCGGAATTCGAGCGGACCACGCCGCCCGTGAGCGATGCGGCGGAGATCGAGCGCCCGCTCTCGCTCTGGGAACACCTCGCGAACATGGAGGGGGTGCGGCGCGGTGCCATCGTCGTGGCGCTGATGGTGGCCTGGCAGGTCTATGCCATCTGGCTCTCCAACCCGCTGATGTTCCCCACGCTGACGGATACCCTGCGCGCCTTGTGGGATGGCCTCATCCATGGCGTCCTGCTCCAGCGCATCGGCGCCACGCTCCAGGTGCTCATGACGGGATATGCCATCGGCATCGCCCTTGCAGCCATGCTAACCACCTTCGCCGTCTCTTCGCGGCTGGGCGCCGACCTTCTGGCCACCCTGACCGCCATGTTCAATCCCCTGCCCGCCATCGCCCTCCTACCGCTGGCGCTGCTGTGGTTCGGACTTGGTATTCCGAGCCTCGTCTTCGTCATCGTGCATTCCGTGCTCTGGGCTGTGGCCCTCAACACCCTGACGGGCTTTCTGGGCGTCTCCGAAACCCAGAGGCTGGCCGGCCAGAACTACGGCCTGCGCGGCGTGCGCTACGTGGCGCTGATCCTGATCCCGGCCGCTTTCCCCTCGATCCTCTCCGGATTGAAGATCGGCTGGGCCTTCGCCTGGCGCACGCTGATCGCGGCGGAGCTGGTGTTCGGCGTGTCCTCGCGCTCCGGTGGCCTCGGCTGGTTCCTGTTCGAGAAACGCAACCAGCTGGAGACCGATCAGGTCTTCGCCGGGCTCACCTGCGTCATCATCATCGGCCTGCTGGTGGAAGGACTGATCTTCCGCACCATCGAGGCCCGCACCATCCGCCGCTGGGGCATGAGCCGCGGCTGACCTCACCCTGCACATACAACCCAAGGAAAAGAGCAGTCCCATGCGTATTCGCCTTCTCGGCACAGGCACGCCCACGCCGTCCCTGCGCCGCATGTCCTCCGGCTATGTGATCGAGACCGGCAACGACGTGATCGTCATGGACCACGGCTTCGGCGCCCATCATCGCCTGCTGGAGCTGGGTATCCCCGCGACCAAGGTGACCCACCTCTTCTTCTCCCACCTGCACTATGACCATTGCGGCGACTATGGCCGCCTGCTCCTGACGCGCTGGGACCAGGGCGCCGACCGCATCCCCGAGCTGAAGGTGTTCGGGCCGGCGCCCATCGCCCACATCACCGAGCGCCTGTTCGGGCTCGATGGCGTGTACAATGCGGATCTGGTGGCGCGCACGTCGCACGGTTCGAGCCTCGATCTGTTCAAGGCCCGAGGCGGCACCCTGCCCCGGCCGCGCCCTGCCCCCGAGGTCACGACGCTGTCGCCCGGCGACGTCATCAAGGGCGATGGCTGGACGCTGGAGACGGATCAGGTGAACCACTTCCAGCCCTTCCTCGTGACCCTCGGCTTCCGCCTGACGACGCCCGAAGGCGTCTTCGTCTATTCCGGCGACAGCGGGCCGGCGGAGAGCATGCACGTGCTGGCAAGGGATTGCGACGTGCTGGTGCACATGTGCCACTACCTCTCGGGCACCAATTACAGCCCCGATTTCTCGCACAGCTGCATGGGGCATATGGAGCTGGCCGAGCTGGCGCGCGATGCCCGGGTGAAGAACCTTGTGCTCACCCACATCACCGAGCAGTTCGACCGGCCCGGCCTCAGGGAGCGGGTGGTCGCCGACATCTCTCGCGTGTACGGCGGCAACATCTTCTTCGGCGAGGATCTCATGGAAATCCCGCTCAAGGGACCGCAGAACGACCGCCTGCTCTGAGGCGTTGAAAATGGGAATGCGACGCCTGCGGGCGTCGCGTTTCATCGATCACCAAACGAGACGCCGAACTGGCGCGGAACCTTCCAGACAATGAGGGGATCCAGATGAAACATTTTGCCCGGCTGGCCGCATTGGCCGTCGCTCTTGCCGCCAGCATCGCCCCGCCCCTCGCGAGGCCCGCCGCGGCGGCCGAGGTGCGTGTCGTGAGCGGCCTCGGCCTGTGCTATTTGCCCATGATCGTCGCAGCGGAAAACAAGCTGATCGAAAAGCATGCGACGGCCCTGGGCCTGCCCGATGCCAAGGTGGTCTACACGCAGCTGACCAGCGGCCCGGCCATCACCGATGCGCTGATCTCCGGCAATGCCGACATCGCCATGGCCGGCACGTCGGTGATGCTCAATCTGTGGGACAAGACGGTGAAGTTCGCCCCCGTGAAGGGGATGATGGCGATCTGCGATTCCCCGATCTATTTCAACACCATCGATCCCGCGATCGCATCCATCAAGGACTTCAAGCCCACCGACCGGATCGCCATGGCCGCCGGCAAGGGCACGCAGCATGCGCTGATCCTGGAGATGGCCACCGCTCAGGCCTTCGGCTTCGACCAGCGCAACAAGTTCGACACGCTGGCCATCACCATGTCCCATCCCGACGGCGTCGCCGCGCTGCTCTCGGGCGGGGCCGTCGCCAGGACGCATGTGACGACTGTGCCCTTCATCCAGATGGAGCTCGCCAATCCGAATGTGCGCACCATCCTCAGCTCCTATGACGTCACCGGCGGCGCCAACACGCTGATCACCGCCTATGCCAATGACAAGTGGCGGGCGGCCAATCCCAAGCTCTACGCCGCCACCTATGCGGCGCTGACCGAGGCGATGGGCCTGATCGCCGCCGACAAGACCGCCGCGGCGGAGGCGTTCAAGCGGTTCGACAAGTCGAAGTTGTCGGTGTCCGAGATCGTGGCGATCCTGAACGATCCGAACATGATGACCTTTTCGCCGACGCCTCGGAAGGTGATGGTCTTCGCGCAATACATGCACAAGACCGGCCTGCTGAAGAACCTGCCGACCTCCTGGAAGGACGTATTTTTCAGCAACGTCCACGATCTGCCCGGCGATTGACCCCTCGTGGCGGGCACCGGACACGCCACGTGCCGGCGCCTTGCCTCCTTGGGGGAATGTCAGTACCACCGCCCTCTCACCTGCGTTCGGAATCTCCCATGACAAAGCCTCGGGTTCCGCGTGCGACGCACGACAAGGCAGATGCCGTGACCAAGGCTCCGGCGTCCCAGGCGGGCCACGACTTCTGGCGCCGCTTTGCGCCGAAGGACCCCGGCCAGTCCCCCAAATACCTCCAGCTGCGGGACGCGGTGCTGGCGGGAATTCGCGAGGGATACTGGAGCCTTGGCGACCGCCTGCCGCCGGAGAAGGATCTGGCGCTCGCCACCGGGCTCAGTCTCGGGACGGTGCAGAAGGCCTATCGCGAGTTGGTGCAGGACGGGGCGGTGGATCGCAAGCAGGGGCGGGCCGGCAGCTTCGTCAATCGCGAGCCGCGCCAGGTGGACACGGTCTGGCACTTCCTGTTCAGCGACGAGCGGCGCGAGAACTTCTTTCCTGTTTTCCCCCAGGTGGACCGTATTCACCGGCACAGGAGCCGCGGGTCCTGGAACATGCACATGCAGTGGGTGGAAGACGAGGTGGTCGAGATTGACCGCATCGTCGACATCGGCCACGAATTCCTCGTCTACAGCCAGTTCATCATTGATGCGCGGGTTTATGACCAGGCACGCAAGGACAAGCGGACGGCACTGGAAGGCGTCAATCTGCGCCGTGAGCTGAACCTGACGGTCCAGCGCATGACGTATGACATCCGCATCGAGCCGCTGCCGCGCGACATCTGCTCCAAGATCGGAGTGGAAGCCAAGACCATCGGCATGGTGGTGGAAATCTTCAGCTCGGCGAGCCCGGCGCATTACGGCTCGTTCCAGCGCATCTTCGTCCCGCGCACCCAATTCTTCATGCGCATCGACAGCCAGGCGCCCCGGTCCGCGTGAAAGCTCCCTCAGGCGAGGGCGGAGACGCGGCGGCGGCGTCCTGTGACCGGCAAAGGCGGCGACCGGGAGCTATCCCAGATAACTCTCGATCACGGCCCGGTCGCGGCGCAGTTCGTGGGCCGGTCCGCTGAGGGCGACGCGCCCGCGCTGCAGCACATGGGCCTCGTCTGCCGTATCGAGCGCGAGCAGGGCGAGCTGCTCCACCAGCAGCACGGCGAGACCATCGTCGGCAAGGCTGCGCAGCGCCTTGAGGATGGTCGTCACCACCTGCGGCGCGAGCCCGAGGGACGGCTCGTCCAGCAGCAGCACCTTCGGCCGCATCATCAGCGCCCGGCTCACCGCGAGCATCTGCTGCTCGCCGCCGGAGAGGTTGCCGCCGAGGATGTGCTGGCGCTCCTTCAGCACGGGGAAGCGCGCGAACTCCCGCTCCAGCCCCTGCGCAATGGTGTCAGCGTCGAGACCGGCCACGCGGTCGGCGCCGATCACCAGATTGTCGCGCACCGTCAGGCCGGGAACGATCTGGCGACCCTGAGGCACATGCACCAGTCCCGCGCGCGCCAGAAGATGAGGCTTGATGCCGGCGGTCGGCATGCCGCCGAAGCGGATTGCCCCGGAGCGCGGGGTGACAATGTTGGAGAGCGTGCGCAACAGCGTAGTCTTGCCCGCGCCATTGGCGCCGATCACCGTCACCAGCCGCCCCGGCGTCAGCCGCAGGGAGACATCATGCAGGATCCCGACCGGACCGATGGCGACATCGATGTGATCGACCTCGATCATGCCGCATCCTCCACGGCGCCGAGATAGGCGCGAATGACGTTGGGGTCCTTCTGCACCTCAGCCGGCGTGCCGCAGGCGATCCGGTTGCCGAAATCGAGCACGGTGACGCGATCGGCAAGGCCCATCACAAACTCCATGTTGTGCTCCACCAGCAGCACGCTGATGCCGGCGTCCCGGAGCTTTCCGACGATGCGCGCGACCTCCCGCGCCTCCTGCGGGTTCACGCCCGCCACCGGCTCGTCCAGCAGCAGGATGGCGGGCTTCTGGGCGATGGCGCGGGCCAGCTCCACCAGCTTGCGGTGCCCATAGGACAGGTCCTTGGGCTTCATGTCCGCAAGGGTGCCGATGCCGAGGAAAGCGAGGATGGAGGCAGCCTCCGCCCGCTCGCGGGCCTCATGGCCCTTGCCACCGAGAAAATCGAGCACGTCGGCAAGGAGGCCGCGGCGGCGCTCCATCCCCAGCATCACGTTCTCCAGCACGCTCACGCCCTGGATGAGCTGAAGGTTCTGGAAGGTGCGCACCAGCCCGAGGCGCGCGCGGCGATGCGCCGGCAGTTGGGTCACGTCCGAGCCGCCGATCAGGATGCGGCCGGCCGTGGGGGCATAGAGGCCCGCCACCACGTTGATGAAGGTGGACTTGCCGGCCCCATTCGGGCCGATCAGCGCATGGACCGTACCGGGCTCGACCGAGAGCGTTGCGTCGCGCAGCGCCACGACGCCCGCATAGCTCTTGGTCACGCCCTCCACGTCGAGCCGCCCGGCGGCCCGGCCGCGTGCGGCAAGGGCCGGAAGGAAGGCCGAAACGGCATCCGCCGCGACGCCGCTCTTCGCCCGCCGCCTGCCGAACAGGCCGATGGCGCCTTCGGGGAAGAGGAGCAGCACCACCAGCAAGATGCCGCCATAGAGCATGAGCCCGATGTCGTGGACGGCGGCGATGGCTTCGGCGATGCCGATCAGGATCGCTGTTCCGAGCAGGGGCCCCGCCGAGCGCCCGAGCCCACCGATGACGGTGGCGATCAGCAGCGAGATCGTGAGACGGATGTTAAAGGCATCGGAGGAGACGAACCCGCTCTGGTGTGCAAACAGCACGCCCGCCAGCCCCGCCAGCGCCGCACTGGCCGCAAACACACCGATGCGCCAGAGTGGCACGTTGAGCCCGACCGTCGCGGCGAAGGATTCGCTTTCCTTCACCGCATTGAGACGCCGGCCAATGGAGGATCCGAACACGTAATCGCTGGCGATCTGCACCAGCAGCAGCAGGCCGGCGGCGAACCAGAAGAAATAGGTTGGCCCCATGCGGAAATTGCCGAAGTCGACCTGCGGCACGCCCATAAGGCCCATGGTTCCACCGGTCACGCTCACCCAGCGCTGGGCCACGATCTCGACGATGAAACCGAAAGCGAGCGTCGCCATGGCGAGGTAGAGCCCCCGCGTGCGGAGCGCCACCGCCCCCACCAGCAGCCCCACGACGAGGCAGGCGGCGAGCGCCATCGCCATGGAGACGGTGAGCGGCCAGCCATAGGTGGTGGCAAGGATGGCGGAGACGTAGGCACCCACAGCATAGAAGCCGCCGTGACCGAGCGACATCTGCCCGGAGAGCCCCAGCAGGATGTTGAGGCCGATCACCGCGATGGCGGTGTAGGCGAAGGTCTGCCCCACATGGACGAAGAAGGGGTTCGGAGCGACCAGCGGGAATATCGCGATGGCGGCGGCGGCGAGGCCATAGACGGCAAGGCGGGGAATGCGTGGCATAAGGCTTGGCATCTGGGCCTCCTCAACGCACGTCGGCACGTCGCTCGCCGAACAGCCCGGACGGGCGCACAGCGAGGAGGGCCATGACGAAGAGCAGCGGGTAGAGGTCGCCGAAGGCGCTGTCCCAATAGTTGGAAAATGCCTCCGCGACCCCGAACAGCAGGCCACCGACCAGGATCCCGACGGGATTGGTGAAGCCACCCACCGCCGCGACCGCCAATGCCTTGATGGTGAAGATCAGCCCCATGTGCGGATGCACCGACACCAGCGGCCCGACCAGCACGCCGGAGATGCCGGCCATCAGCGCGGCGAGCACGAACACCAGCACCACCACGCCGCGCACGTCGATGCCGAAGAGGGAAGCCGCCTCCGGATTGAAGGCCACGGCATAGACGGCCTTGCCCCAGCGCGAGCCGAACAGGAACCAGTAGAAGGCGCCCACGACGACGAAGGCGGTGATGATGATCGCCGCCTCCTCGAAAAAGATTCCGACACCGAGGATGTTGATGACGTTGTCGCGGGTCTTGGAGAACAGGGGCGGCGCATATTGCGCGGACTTGCCGAAACCGAGCTCGACGATGTTCTGGAGGATCAGCGCCGATCCCGCTGTGGTGAGCACCCAGGAATAGGCTCCGGCGCGGTCGCCGAGCCGGTCCAGGGGGCGGATGGCGAAGCGCTCCAAGAGATAGCCGAGTACGCCCATGATGACGAGCACGCCGAGCACCGCGAGGGGCGCCGGAACGCCCGCGGTGAGCATGCCGATGGAGGCGAATGCGCCCACCATGAGGAAATCACCCTGGCCGAAATTCAGCCGGTGGGTGGCAAGATGGGTAATGAACAGGCCCTTGGCGGTGAGCGTGTAGATGGCGCCCATCGCGATGCCGCTGACGAGGAGCTGGAAGAAGTTGAGGAGGGTCATGACGCCCCTCCCCGGCAGGGCGGAAAGGACGGATGCGGTTCGGGCGGTCTCGTGTGCATGCGTTCTCCCGGAGGCTTTCTCCGGCCGGTCTTGCGCCGGCCTCGTCGTGCGAAAACTCAGCGGCCGGCGTCGGCCGGCGCGAACAGCGCCATGCCAGCGGTTCCGCCGCAGACGCGCATGCGGGCACCGAGCGGCGGCGCGTCGGCCTCCTCGAACGGCACGCTTGCAAGGCGCCCGGTCAGGCGCACACCGCAGTCGAGGTCCACCACCGCCACCGCATAGGGCCCGTCCGCCTGGAAGCGGGTCGGCGGACGGCGCACCAGCGTCCAGGAGACGAGGACACCGTCGCCATCGACCGTCACCGGTTCCATCCTGGGACTGTAGCAGGAGGCGCAAAGCTCGCGCGGGCCCGGATCGAGCTGGCCGCAGTCGGCACACCGCAGGATCTCGATGACAGGCGAGGCGGAGAGGACGGAGGACATGGGCGGGTTGTGATCCAAATGGCTGTGATCGATGGTGAAGAACTCAGCGACCCTGGAAATCGGCCTCGCGCTTCTCGCGGAAGGCGGTGGTGCCTTCGACGATGTCCTGGCTCTGGCCGAGATCGTAGAAGGAGCGGGATTCGAGCCGCAGGGCCTCGCCCATGGGCATGCCGACCGCACGGCGCATCACCTCCTTGGCGAAGCGGTGGGAGAGGGGCGAGCGCTTCGCCAGCATCTGCGCATAGTCGAGGGTGAAGGCCACCAGCTCTTCGGCCGGCACGATGCGATTGACGAGGCCGATGCGGAACGCATGCTCGGCATTCACGCGATCGCCGGAGAGGATGATCTCCATGGCATGGCCCAGCCCGACGATCTGCGGCAGCCGGATGAGCCCGCCGTCGCAGGCATGGAAGCCCCACTTGGCGTCCTGCAGGGCAAATTCCGCGTTGGGCGCGCAGAAGCGGAGGTCGCAGGCGAGCGCCAGCTCGAACCCGCCGGAGATGGCGAAGCCGTTCACCGCAGCGACGATGGGCTTGTCGATCTCCACCGAGCGGGTGATGCCGCCGAATCCCGGGCCGTTGGTGTAGCGGGTGCGGAACTCCGGGGCAGGCGTGCGGGCGAAGTTTACCGTGTAGGTCTTGAGGTCGGCGCCGGCGCAGAAGGCCTTGTCGCCCGCGCCCGTGACGACCGCCACGTGGGCGCCGTCGTCGCGGTCGAAGTCACGAAAGACTTCAACCAGTTCGTCATTGGCGGCGAAGTCGAGGGAGTTCATCACCGCAGGGCGGTCGATGGTGATGAGCCAGACCTTGCCGTGGCGGTCGCAGCGAATGTCGCCCATGGGATGTTCCGATGCTGTTGCGGGGGGCGCGCTCAGGCGTCGGTGGCGCGCAGGATATTGACGGTGCAGGCGACGCCCGTGCCGCCGAGATTGTGGGTGAGGGCCACCTTCGCCCCCTTCACCTGGTTGGGGTGCGCCCCGCGCAGCTGGAGCACGCTCTCATAGATCTGGCCGAGGCCGGTCGCACCCACCGGATGGCCCTTGGCCAGCAACCCGCCGCTGGCATTGATGGGCCTGTCGCCGTCGACGGCGGTGCGGCCCTCGGCGGCATAGGCGGCCCCCGCTCCACGCGGCATCAGGCCGAGATCCTCGGCATCGATGATCTCCGCGATGGAGAAGCAATCGTGCAGCTCCACGCAGCTCACCTCGTCGGCGGTGATGCCGGCCTGCGCATAGGCCGCCTGTGCGGCAGCAACGGTTGCCTCGAAGGTGCAGAGGTCCGGATGGCCGGCGATGCGTGCGCTGCCCCGCGCCTGTGCCGACGCCAGCACTTGCACCGGCTGCGGGATCACATCGCGCAGGCGATCGCCGGCGACGAGCAGCACGGCAGCCGCGCCGTCGCTGGCCGGGCAGCAATCGTAAAGTCGCAACGGATCGCAGATGAGGCGGGCGTTGCCGATCTCCTGGACCGAGAGCTCCGCGCCCATCTGGGCGAGCGGGTTCCGCAGGCCGTTGCCCTTGTTCTTGCGCACGACGGCAGAGATGTCGTCCCGCGTCGCGCCGTAACGCTGCTCATAGAGGCGCCAGGCGAGGCCGAACAGGCCGGGGAACGTGAGGCCGCTTACGCCATCGCTGCGGAAATCCATGGCGCAGTTGAGCGCCGAGGTGACGGCCGCCGTGTCGGCATGGGTCATCTTCTCCGCGCCCACGGCGAGCGCCATGTCGCACATGCCGGTCGCCACCGCGAGATAGGCGTGGCGGAAGGCGATGCCGCCGGAGGCGCAGGCACCCTCCACCTTGGTGCAGGGAATCTGCGGCAGGCCGAGCCCGTCCGCCACCAGCCCCGCCAGTACCTCCTGCCCGAGCAGCGGCCCCGCGACGAAATTGCCGAGATAGAGGGCTCCGACGTCGCCACGATCGAGCCCGGATTCGCGGATCGCCGCGTCCGCCGCGCGGATGGCGAGGGCCTCGATGGACGTTTCCGGATGACGGCCGAAGGCCGAGGAGCCGATGCCGGCGACGAAGACCGGCCTCATGAGGTGGCTCCCTGGTCCTGGACACCCGCTGCGGCATCGGCCTCGGCAAGCCGGTGGCGCAGCTCCGTCTTGAGGATCTTGCCGTAGTTGTTCTTCGGCAGCGTCGCCTCGAAGCGGTAGCGCTTGGGTCGCTTGAAGCGGGCGATGTTGTCGAGGCAGAGCTGGTCAAGCTCCGCGGCATCGACCTCCGCCCCCGGGCGGACGGCGACGAACGCCACCACCTCCTCGCCCCAGTCGGGATGCGGCGCGCCGATGACGGACACCTCCAGCACGCCTTCATGGCGCAGCAGCACCTCCTCCACTTCGCGGGGATAGATGTTGCTGCCGCCGGAGATGATGAGGTCCTTGGAGCGGTCGCGCAGCGTGAGGTAGCCGCGCGCGTCGAGACTGCCGACATCGCCGGTGTAGAGCCAGCCGTCGCGCAGGGCGGCCGCCGTGCCGGCGGGGTTGTTCCAGTAGCCTTCCATCACGCAGTCGCTGCGGGTGATGACCTCGCCCACCTCGCCGGGCGGGAGATCATGCCCGTTCTCGTCGACCACCCGCACCTCCTGCCCGGAGCGCGGGAAGCCGCAGGAGCCCAGTACGGCGTCATCGGCCGGGGCACCATCGGCGCGCACATGCAGCGCCTTCGGCAGCAAGGTGATGGTCATGGGGGATTCGCCCTGGCCGAAGATCTGGCACAGCTTCGGGCCGATGACGCGCAGGGCCTGCTTCAGGTCGGCGACGTACATGGGCGCGCCGCCATAGTAGATGGTCTTCAGGTTGGACAGATCCGCGCAGAGCGTCGCCGGATGGTTCACCATGCGCGTGAGCATGGTGGGGGCTGCGAAAAGCGCGACCTTGCTGTAGCGCGCGATGGCCTCCAGCACCTCCTCCACATCGAAGCCCGACAGCACCACCTGATGCGCGCCCTTCATCAGGAAGGGCAAGGCGTAGAGACCTGCGCCGTGGGAGACCGGCGCGCATGCGATGTGGGTGTCATCGGTGTCGATGGAATCGACATCGGCATAGTAGGCGAGCGACATGGCCAGGAGGTTGCGATGGCTGAGCATCGCGCCCTTGGGCTTGCCGGTGGTGCCGGAGGTGTAGAACAGCCAGGCGCGTTCTTCCGGCGCCGCATCCTCGCAGGCGATGGGCTCGGCGGCGACAAGGCGCGCATAGGCCTCGGAGCCGGTCGTTATGACCGCGAGCTGGGCGAGGGCATCGATCTCGGCCGCGAGGGCCTCGGACAGGCCGGGCGTGGTGAAGAGCGCTTCGGCCTCCGCATCTGCCGCGATGCCGATCACCTCGCGCGGATGCAGCTTGGCGTTGACCGGCACGGCGCAAAGGCCGGCGATCCAGCAGCCGAGGAGGCATTCGAAGAAAGCGCCGGTGTTCTCCATGAACAGCACGACACGCGCGCCCGGCTTGAGATCCATCGCGCGCAAACCGCCGGCGATCCGGGCCGACCGCTCGGCGAAGGCTGCGTAGGTAAGGGTACCGTCGGCGTCGGTGATCGCGGGTTTGTCCGGCAGGCGTCGCGCGGTCTGCAGGATGAGCGTGGCGATGCTCATCGGCCCTCCCTACCATTTAGTAGTTATATTTACTGATGAGTCAGGCTAGCTGTTTTGCGAGTTTTATGCAAGCATGCGACACAGTATTTGTTCGGAGGTCGGCGCGCCGGATGCGTTCTCCGGGAAGCCGCTCCTCGTTATCGCCGAAAGCAGGACCTGCCAGTTCATGAGTGACACTCCCAGCGCGGCGACCCGCGCTCCCGCGCCGGGGCGTGCGGCCTTCGACAGAGACGAGCAGCGCCGCCGCAAGCGCGAGGCGGTGCTGAGGGTGGCGGCATCCGCCTTCAACCGCCGCGGCTTCGCCAACACGTCCATGGATGATGTGGCGTCGGTTCTCGGCGTGTCGAAGCCGACGCTCTACCAGTATTTCAAGAGCAAGCAGGAGCTGCTCTACGCCTGCCACCAGGTGGCAATGGACAATGGCGAGGCGGGCCTCGCCCTCGCCGCGGCCCATGACGGGACGGGCCTCGAAAAGCTGATCATCTACCTGCGTCGCTACATGGAAGGCATCTTCGGCGACCTTGGAAACTGCCCGGTGCTCACCGACGTGGATTCGCTGGCACCTGAAGATCGCGCGAACGTGGTGGCGCGCCGAAAGCGCATCAGCGCCGCCACGAAGGAACTGATCGCCCTTGGCGTCGGCGACGGCTCCATCGGCCCCTGCGACCCGAAGCTCGCGAGCCTGTTCGCCCTCGGCGTGGTCAACTGGATTCCAGCTTGGTACCGGGACTCCGGCCCCAACACGCCGGAGGAGATCATGGAGAGCTTCGCGGCGCTCCTGATCTCCGGCCTTGCGGCCCCGGCGTCGCCGAAGCCCCCGCGCAAGAGGTCGAAGTCACAGGCCTGATCCCCTCCCCTCGCGCCGCCGGACCGTGATCGACCCGGCGGCCGAAAGGCGCGGCTACTTCTGGGGCATCACCTTCGGCGCGGGCACCACCGTGTCGCCCTTCCAGATACCGAGGAAGATGTCGCCCTGGCCGAGGCATTCGTGATCGTTCGGCCCGAACGGCTTCGCCGGCGTGGCGGAGACCGCCTGGACGCCGTCGATGTTCTCGATGGCATCCCGCAGCTTCGCCGGGTCCGACTTGCCGACCTTGTCCACGGCGGCGAACATGATCTGGCCCGCGTCATAGCCGAGCGCGGCGACCACCGGCCAGCGATAGTCCTTGCCGTATTTCTCGGTCATGCGCTTGTTGAAGGCCTGCGCCTTGGGATCGGAGAGGTCGAGAGCCTGGCCCATGGCGGTGCCCTGGATCGCTTCGACGCCGACGATATCCTTCACCTTCAGCGAGGAGAGGCCCCAGTTGCCGGCGAAGGTCGGCTTATAGTCGAGCCGTGGCAGGGGCCGATAGGGCAGCTCGAACGACTCGTGAAAGTGCAGGATGAGATCGACGCCGGCATCGCGCATCTTGATCATCTGTGGCGTCAGGTCGTTGACGCCGGGCGCTGCCGCCTCGACTGCCGCAAGCTCCACGCCGCGTGCCTTCAGGCCGGCGGTCGCCTCCTGTGCGGCGAAGTTGCCGTAGCCTGTGGTCGAGTGCAGCAGGCCGATCTTCTTGTAGTTTTTCACCGCCCAATCGAGGATCGCGTCGATCTGGTACTTTTCGATCATCGAGCAGCGGAAGATGAAGCTCGGCTTCTGGTCGATGAACTTGGTGGTGATGTCGGTCGCGGCTGACGGCCCGGCGATGAGCGGCACGCCGGCGCGCTGGAGCACGGGGGCAAAGGCCATGACATTGCCGCTCGACACCGTGCCGATGACGCCGGCGACGCCATCGTTCTGGATCAGGCGCTGGACCACCGAAACGGCGCGTTGGGGATTGGCCTCGTCGTCATAGACCACAAGCTCGATGGGCGTCTTGCCCCCCTTCGCCTTGTAGTCTTCCAGCGCCAGCTTGACGCCTTGCAGGTAGCTTTCGCCGAAGTCGACGATGGCCGGCGGTCCGCTCAGGCCTTCCACCACACCGATCTTGACCGGCGTCTGGGCCCGCGCGGCGCCAACGGGCGCGAGCAACAGCGCCATGGCGGCGCCCGCGAGCAGCGCGCCTCCTCCTGATCCCGTCCGAACCATACCCGCTCCTCCCCATCAAAACTCATCGGTTCCGCAGTTCAAGGCGACTGCAAAACTCGTGAGTAAGTTTTATATCTTTTTAGTAGGGGTATCGGATCAAACTGCGCACCGCAAGGGGGAAGTGCCCCCGAACGCAAACCGGCCGGAGCTCGGTGCGGTCCGGCCGGCACGTCGCAGTGTCGATCTCGCTGGCGCTGGTTTCCTGTCCAAGGGGCGCGCTTCGGCTGGACACCGGCGGAGGGTGCGGTGCGAGCCGATGGCGCTCCCGCCGATCACGTCAGGGCGCTTGAACCTGAGATCGGCCGCTGGCCGAATTTGGCTTCACGGGAGGGGGAGAACGGCCGGCCCTACCGCATTCTGCCGCCCTATGATCTAGAGCTCACCGTCGCAAACCGACGGATGTCAAAAGGATTGCGTCAGCTCTACGGCCCGATAGACGGCTTGAGCCAGGGCGCCCGGTTCGTAGCAATCGTCGATCTGGGCATCGGCCGGATTTCCCCAGTCGGTGTGCCAGAGCTGGGGATCGGCCGAAGATGCAGCGTCGAGCCTGCCGACAACGACAGCATCGAAGTTCTGCACGTGATCGAAGGGATCAGCGACCGACACCTCAATCTGCGCCCCGCGCTCCAGCAGCAGTCGGCGGTTGAGAACGCGAAAGCCCGGATGAGCGTCAAACCCGATGTCCCGCGCAGGAGTGCGGAGCGTGACGGCGAGGCCTCGATCCGCCAAGAGCAGGGCCGCATCCACGGCGGCAAGGTCATCCCCGGCAACCAGCACGCGGCCCTTGATCGAGCCCGCTGTGTCGGCAAGCACGGCGTAGGCGGTCACAACCGTCTTTGACGCCGATGCCGCATCGATGCGAGCCGGCTCAAGGCGGCGCTCGCGCCAGATCAGGTCGAAACCTGCGGGGGCCACGCTGCCGGGCCGGATGTCCACGCCCCCGGCGCGGGCGCGTTCCACGACCGCACGCACGGCGACGGCATATTCCGCCTGACCCGGCACCCGGCTGCGCCACGCCTGCATGCCTCCGAGCGGCTGCGCGCCATGGGCCAGAGTGACATCGAGGCCCCGGCGCGCCGCGAGCCAGGCGGCCGTGAGGGCCGCGAAGCCGGCGCCCTGCACCAGCAGCCGCATGCTCTGTTTCTGGGCGGGCGGAGCCAGATCCCGCTCGCGGCCGACGAAGGGATTGACGGGGCAGATCATCTCCGGTCGTGCGCTGCGGCCGAGGCAGAGATTGCACGACATGCAGGCAACCGCCGCCGGCCCCGCGCCTCGGTACAAACGGTTCGGAAAATCCGGGTCGGTGATCGATCCACGCCCGATCGCCGCGAGGTCGATCTTGCCTTCCGCCAGCGCCGCTTCGGCGCGTTCCGGGCGCTTGATGCGACCGACCCCCACCACCGGAATGCCGATGGCCCGCCGCACCACGCCGGCGCGGTCCAGCCAGGGGCCTTCCGGCTCGCCGGACAACATGGTCAGTTGGTTGTAGGATTCATAGACGCCCACGGACAGGGAGATCACGTCGCACCCCAGCGCCTCCAGCTGCCGGGAGATCGCCACGACGTCCTCCGGAACGAGTCCATCCGGGACGAATTCCTCCACGCTCATGCGCACGAAGAGAAGAAAGTCGGGACTGCAACGGGCCCGAATGCCCCCGACGATGCCCGCGAGGAAGCGCAGGCGGTTCTCCGGTGAGCCGCCATAGGCATCCTCGCGCCGGTTCGAATAGGCGGAAAGGAAAGAGGCGGCCAGATAGCCATGGGCGGCGTGGATCTCAACGCCGTCAAATCCCGCCTTCCCCAGCCTCTCCGCCGCCGCCACATAGGCCTCCTGCAACGCGGGGATCTCGTCCGCCGACAGAGCGCGGGGCATTTCACGCATCAGCGGGCATGCGATTGCCGAGGGGGCGACAAGCTCCTGCCCGGTCAGACGGCTGGAGGTTTGCCGGCCGCCGTGGTTGATCTGCCCGATGGCGAGGGTCCCGTGGCCGCGGATCGCCGTGGCGAGGCGCGCGAGACCCGCGATCCGGGACTCATCCTCCGCCATGAGCATCCGGGCCATCACCCGCCCTCCCGGGTGCACACCGATATTCTCCGTCACCACGATCCCGAAGCCGCCCTCGGCGCGGGCCTCCAGATAGGCGGCAAGGCGCTCGCCCGCTGAACCGTCGGGCTCGGCGAAATGGGTCGCCATGGCCGGTACGATCAACCGGTTGCGCGCCGTTTTCGCCCTGAGCTGGAGCGGTGTGAAGAGATGGGGAAAGCTGGCGTGGGCTGGCATCGGAAAAGGACTCGCTGAAGACCGCCGGCGGCGTCGGTCGCCGGCGTCGGAACAGGACCGGCGGCGCGCCGCCACCGGTTTGAAGCACTGGTGGATGGGCCGCACCCCGCCGTTCAGATCCTCACTGGCCAGAGACCAGGGGGCAGCCCCCCTCGCTCATCGGACGAAACGCATCCTTGCCGGGAATGGTCGCGACCTGCTCCAGCAGGTCCCATTCGCCCTTCGAATCCTCCGGCTTCTTCACGCGGAACAGATAAAGATCCCGGATGACGCGCCCATCCGCCCGCACTTCGCCGTTCTTCGTCATGAAATCATTGATGGGCGTGGCCTTCATCTTTGCCATCACTGGCTTTGCACTGTCCGTTCCGGCCGCCTGGACCGCCTTGAGATAGTGCATGACGGCGCCGTACATGCTCGCCTGCATCATGGTTGGAGGCTTGCCGTGAATGGCCTGGAAACGTTTGGAAAAGGCCCGCGTCTCCGGCGTCTGGTCCCAGTAGAAGGCCTCGGTGAAGGTCAGCCCCTGGGCGGCCTTGAGGCCGAGGCTGTGCACATCGGTGAGGGTCACCAGCAGACCGACGGGCCGCTGCCGATTCGCCGCGACACCGAATTCCACAAGCTGCTTCATCGTGTTGGTCATATCGGCGCCGGCATTGGCAAGGCCGATCACCTTCGCGCCCGATGCCTGCGCCTGAAGGATGAAGGATGAGAAGTCCGTAGTATTGATGGGCGCGCGGACGCCCCCCACGACCTTTCCGCCGCTGCCCTCCACCACCCGGCGCGTGCTCTCCTCAAGCGACTGGCCAAAGGCGTAGTCCGCAGTGATGAAGAACCAGGTGTTCCCGCCATCCTTCAGGGTCGCCAGAGCCGTGGCGCGCGGAATGGCGTAATTGTCGTAAGTCCAGTGGATGCCGTTCGGCGAACAGTTCTTGCCCGTCAGCGCCGGGGTCCCCGCCGCGATGACGATGTTGATCCGATCCTTCTCGCGGGTGATGTCCTGAACCGCCAGAGCGACGGCGGAATCGCCGAGGCCGAAGATGGCGTCCACCTTCTCCTGATCGTACCAGCGACGCGCGATGGTGCTGCCGACGTCCACCTTGTGCTGGAGATCACCGGCAACCACTTCCACCGGCTTGCCGAGCACCTTGCCGCCGAAATCCTCCACCGCCATCCGGGCGGCCACCACGTCCCCCGGGCCCTGCAGGTCGGCATAAGGGCCTGAAAGACCGTCGAGCACCCCGATCTTGACGATATCGTCGGAGACCTGTGCCTGGGCGATGTCGGCCCAGGCGATAAGCGCGCCGAGGGTCAACAGCGTGAATCCTATGGGATGCTTGCTCCTGGACATGGCGTTTCCTCCACCGTTGTTTTCTTTTCGTTTTTCTCGGGCACGGGCGACTGCGCGCCCTTCAACCCTTTGCGCCGTCACCCGAGATCGGGAAACGGCTTCGTCTCTTCAGGATCGCGGTAGGCTTCCACGAGCGGCAGCGGCAACGCGGCGATCGTTCCGGCCTTGCTCGCAATGCGGCGGCGAAAGAGGTCGCGGGCGGCGACATGGGGGTCCGACATGGCTTCCTCGATGGAGGCGACGAGCGACACGCAGGCGTCCTTGCCGGCGAATGCGGCCATGAGGTCGCCCGAGAGGCGCGCCGCCACGGCCGTCGCCACGTCGGCCTTGCTCGCGTTCTCGCTCAGGCCGAGCACCGCGCAGAAGGTCCGCCAGAACTGATCCTCCAGGGGAGCCGCCGCCAGGTGCCGGCCATCAGCGGTTCGATAGATGGCATAGCGGGGCGAGCCGCCGGTGATGAGTTCGCCATTGGGCGACGGCCATCGGCCAGCCACGGCGCCGGCGAGCGCCCAGTAGAGGAACGGGAACAGATTGTCCGTCATCGCGATGTCGAGATGGCGCCCGCGCCCGGTCCGGCTGCGTTCGATCACGGCCATCAGAATGTTGATGATGGCGGGATAGGTTCCCCCGCCGATATCGGCCAGCGGGATCGGCAGAAGCGACGGGGTGCCGTCGCTGTCGGACACCAGCGAGAGGAGCCCTGCGTCGGCGCCGTAGTTCATGTCGTGCGCGGCGACATACGCCTTCGGCCCATCCTGTCCGTAGCCCGTGATGGAGCAGTAGATGAGACGCGGATTTTCCGCCGAAAGCGCTTCGTAGGAGAGGCCGAGCCGCGCCATGACGCCAGGGCGGAACTGCTCGACGAGGATGTCCGCGCCGCGCGCAAGCTCCTTTGCCTGCGTAAGGCCGTCCGGGGACTTCAGGTCCATCGCCACGCTGGCCTTGCCGCGATTGAGCAGCGCGAATATGGCGCCGTCCGGCCCGACGCGCGGCTCGTAGCCGCGCATCTCGTCGCCCTTGCCCGGACGCTCGATCTTGACCACGTCCGCGCCGGCCTCTGCCAGCATCAGCGTGGCGAACGGGCCGGGCAGAAGGGTCGAGAAATCGACCACCTTCAGTCCACGCAGGGGCAAAGCTCCCCCCTCCGGGCGCGACGCCTCCTGCCCCTCGCGAGCATCCATCCTGGAGATCCTCCTCATTCGCCGTGCGTTGCCGCGCGCGGCTCAGACCATGACGAAGCCGCCATTCACCCCCAGCACCTGACCGGTGATGTAGGCGGCGCGGGCAGAGGCCAGAAAGGCGACCGCGTCAGCCGCGTCCTCCGGCCGGGTCAGGCGGCCCAGGCCTTCGCCGATGGGGTAGTTGCGCAGCACCTTGCGCAGGGTTTCATCGCTCTCCACCGTCGCCGTCAGCTTCTGGAAGCCGGCGATGGGATTTTCGTGGGCGACCGCCGACAGGGACACGGCATTGACCGTGATGCCGTGCGGCCCCAGCTCCTTGGCGATGGCGCGGGAGAAACCGATGATGGCGGCCTTCGCCCCCGAATAGACCGCCATGCGCGGTTCGCCGACACGGCCAGCGTCCGACACCATCGACACGATCTTGCCGGTGCGCCGCTCCACCATGGAATCCGCCACGGCGGCCACGCAGTTCATGACCCCGTAATAGTTGAGATCGACGATCTTCTTCCAGAAATGCGGCGCCATCTCCCGGAAGGTCGGCATGCCGATCTCTCCGGTGCGCCGCTCCGGCACCACGCCGGCATTGTTGACGAGAATGTCCACCGGACCGAGCGCTTCTGCGATCCCGGCCACGCCCGCACGGGCAGCGTCAAGGTCGATGATGTCGAACGGCACCGCCAGCGCCGTGCCGCCGGCCTCGGCGATCTCGGCCGCGACCGCCGCACAGCGTTCCGGCAGGATGTCGTTGACCGCGACCCGCGCGCCTTCGGCCGCGAGGCGCTTGCAGATGGCGCGCCCGACTCCCATGCCACCGCCGGTGACGAGGGCCACCTTCCCTTCGAGTTCGAGTTCCATCGCGTCATCCCACCAGAATATGAACCGAAGTGGCGCCCGCCTCGATCTGGGTGACGCCTCCGCCGACCGTGTGCGCGAGACCCACCCGCGCGCCCGGCACCTGCCGCTCGCCGGCTTCTCCGCGCAGTTGCCAGAACATTTCCGCGATCTGCGCGACCCCGGTCGCGCCCAGGGGATGACCGCGGGCGAGCAGGCCGCCCGAGGGCGACACCGCGACGCGCCCGCCGATGTCGAACCATCCTTCGTCGACGCCGCGCCCTCCCTCCCCCGGTGCGCAGAAGCCGAGGTCCTCGTAGTGCACCAGCTCGGCGATGGTGAAGGGATCATGCAGCTCGCACAGGTCCACGTCCTCCGGACCGATCCCGGCGACCTCATAGGCCCGGCGGGCCGCGCGGATGGTCATCTCGGAATGGTCGTCCGCCATGCCGGCGCCGTTGCGGATGCCGGACGCGAGAATGGCGGCGCGAACTTCCACCGGCCGCGCGGTGTAGCGCCGCGCCACCCGATCGGACGCGAGGATGACCGCGGCGGCGCCATCCGACACCGGGCAGCAGGACAGGCGGGTCAAGGGCTCGGCGATCATGGGCGCGGCGAGCACGTCCTCGACCGTGATCTCGTCGCGCCACGGGGAATAGGGATTGCGCACCCCACCGCGCCGGTTCTTCACCGCGATGCGGGCCAGCTGATCCAGCGTGGTGCCATAGCGGTCCATGTGCTTGCGCGCCATCATGGAGAAGACGGAGGGCATGACCCGGCCCATGCTGCTTTCGAGATCATCGGCGACGAGCGGGGTGAAGCCCCCCTTGGCCGAGGCGAGCTTTTCCGCACCGATGGCAATGCCGATATCCGCCTGACCGGCCTTGATGGCGTTGACGACGCCCCAGACCGCCGATGCACCGCTCGCGCAGGCGTTCTCGCAATTCACCACCGGCATGCCGGTCATGCCGATCTTCAGCAGCACCTTCTGGGCGAAACACTGCCCCTGATAGGCGTGGCCGGCATAGGCGAGCTCGATATCCTCCGGGCGCACGCCCGAACTCTCGATGGCCGCCCAGGCGGCCTGCCGCGCCAGTTCGTGAACCTCGACCGTGGGATGCGGCTTGAACTGCGTCATCCCGGCGCCAATCACATGGACCGCACTCATAGGTTCTCATCCTTGATCGGGCGGAATTTCGGTCCGAGAACTCGCGTGCCGTCGGGATCGGTGCGAATGGTGCCGATGACGAGATCCAGCCGCTGGCCGATGTGCAGGTCGGTTCCGGCCCAGTCGGTGATCTGGGCCGTCAATGTCGGGCCCGCGTCCAGCTCCACGATCCCCAGAACGAGAGGAGAGTCGTAGCCGGGCATGCCGCGGTGGATGCGGGTGAAGTTGAGGAGCCGCCCGGCCCCCTCCAGCTCGCAGGTTTCCATGGTCCCGGCCCGATGGGTCACCGGGTTCATCACCTGCACCGGGTAGAACAGCTCCCCCGTCTCGCGGCAGCGGCTGCCGAGAAGGCGCGGCGGCGGGCCGGCGACGAACAGGTCGTCCCTGAGATTGCGCGTGGCCGTCATGAATGCATGTATCCGTCGTCTACGGAGATGATGGCGCCGTTGATGACGGCGCCGGCTTCGGGCGAGGCGAGCAGCAGCAGGGTTCCGTCGAGATCATGCGGCTGCGCGATCCGGCGCTTCGGCAGGGCCGCCGTGATCTTCTGCCCAGCCTCGGAACCGAAGAACGCGGCATTGAGGTCGGTGGCGACATAGCCAGGGCAGATGGCATTGACGGAGATGCCGTGCCGCGCCCATTCGATGGCCAGCGCCCGCGTCATCTGCACCACCGCCGCCTTGGACATGCCGTAGACGCCGAGTTGCGGCATGGGCACGAGCCCCGCCACGGACGCGATGTTGACGATGCGGCCGGCAATGCCCCGCTCGATCATCCGCTGGCCGCAGACCTGGGCCACGAAGAAGGCGCCGCGGACGTTGGTGGAGAACACCCGATCGAATTCCGCCTCGGTGGTGGAAAGCGCCTTGGCCTGTACCGCGATGCCCGCATTGTTGACGAGGATATGGATCGGCCCCAGCGACGCCTCCACCTCGGCGACGCCGGCCTTGATGGCATCGACGGACGCCACGTCCATGGCGACCGGCACGACGGTGCAGCCCAGCACGTCCGCTTCGCGCGCGAGATCCTCGAGGAGGCTGGTGCGCCGAGCCGCGGCGGCGACGCGCGCGCCCTTGCGCGCCAGCATCAGCGCGAAATGCCGTCCGAGCCCGGAGGATGCCCCTGTGACAAGAACCGTCTTGCCCGCCAGCTCCCGCGCGTCGCTCATGCCGCATTCTCCCGAGCCTGCTGCCTCAGCAGGAATTTCTGAACCTTTCCCGTCGCCGTTTTGGGGATCGGCCCGAACGCGAAGCCGCAGGGAACCTTGAAGCTGGCGAGCCGCGCCCGGCAGTGCGCCTCAAGTTCCGCAGCATCGAGCGCCACACCGTCCCGGATCTCCACGAATGCGAACGGACTTTCGCCCCACCGCGCGCTCGAAACCCCGACAACGGCAGCGCTGAGCACATGGGGATGGGCGCAGATGGCATTCTCGATCTCGATGGACGAGATGTTCTCGCCGCCCGAGATGATGATGTCCTTGGACCGGTCCTTCAGCTCCATCGAACCATCCGGGTGCCAGACCGCGAGGTCGCCGGAATGGAAGTAGCCGCTGGCGAAGGCCTCGCGGGTCGCTTCCGGATTTTTGAGATAGCCGCGCATCACCACATTGCCGCGGAACATCACCTCGCCCAGCGTGGTGCCATCGCGCGGAACCGGCTCCAGGGTCAGCGGATCGGCCACGATGGCGCCGTCCAGAACAAGGTTGGGAATGCCCTGTCGCACCTTCAATGCCGCCCGCTCGGCAGGCGCCATGGCAGCCCATTCCTCCTGCGGCTCGCGGAAAATGGCTGGTCCCCACACTTCGGACAGGCCGTAGCCTTGATCGAGATCGATCCCCATCTGCTCCAAAGCGAGGAACTGCGCCGCGGTCGGTGGAGCGCCCGCCGTGAGCATGCGCACCTTGTGCGACAGGACGGGCCGTTCCGCCGCCGGAACCTGGGCGATCATCTGCGCGATGACCGGCGCGCCGAAGACATGGGTGGCACCGTGGCGGGCGATCAGTCCGAGGATCGCGCCGCCGGAGGGTTTGCGAACCAGAATGTTGGTGGCGCCCACCCCAGCCATGGGCCACAGATAGCACCAGCCGTTTGCGTGGAAGATGGGGACCACCCAGACCAGCCGGGGACGCCCGCTGACGCCGAGGGCGAGCATGTTGCCGAGGGATTCGACGAAGGCATTGCGGTGGTCATAGACCACGCCCTTCGGCTTTCCGGTGGTGCCGGACGTATAGCCGAGCGTGATGGGTTGCAGCTCGCTCGACGGCTGGGCCGAGCGGAAGGCGGGGTCGCCCTCCGCCAGCAAGTCCTCGTACTCGATCGAGCCGATCCGCGCGCCTCCGGGACCGCCGGGGTCGGCGATGTCGACGACCAGAGGCGGGTGCGCGAGCGTGGCGAGGGCCTGTCGGGCAAGCTCGGAGAATTCGGTATCGACAAGAAGCACCTTGGCTTCGCAATGGGCGAGGATGTAGGCGACGGTCTCGGGCTCGAGGCGCGTGTTGACGGCATTGAGCACGGCCCCCGTCATGGGCACGCCGAAGTGCGCCTCGTAGATGGCCAAGCCGTTGGGCGCCAGTACCGACACCGTGTCGCCGGGACCGACGCCGCGTCGCGCCAGCGCCGAGGCCAGCCGCCGGCATCGCGCGGCGGTCTCCCGCCACGTCAGCGCGATTTCGCCGCTGACAACGCTGGTTCGGTCGGCGAAATACTGCTCCGCCCGATCGAGGAAGCGCAGGGGCGTGAGCGGCGCATGGCATACCCGGTCCAGGGGCAGGTCGTCGTAGATGCTCATTCCCCGGCCTCCCGCAATAGGGAGGCATGGGAGGGTTCAGCCTTGTCCGCCTTCTGGCGCGCCACGACCGCCAGACGCGGCGGGGCGTACTGCGCCTGCCCGTACACCTCGAACAGCGCCCGCGTCACGTCGTAGTGGTCGGCGAGCCCGGAGCCGAGGAGCGGCGCGAGCAGGCCCTGCCGATATCCAAGCCCCAGCTTGAGGCACAGATCCATGTCCTCGGCCGTCGCAAGGCCGTCGTCGAGGGCCGTGAGGGCGAGGTTGAACTGCGGTCGCAGGAGGCGGTCGACGATGCGGCCGGCGCGGTCCGCGCACCGGCTGACGGTGAAGCCCGCCGCTTCGAAGACGGCCTGGGCGGCATCGAGCGCATCCGGGCGCGTGGTGCGGCCGGCCACCAGTTCGATCAGATCCGATGGAGGATTGGCGCCGAGCCGCCAGCGCGCGAAGCCGACCAGGTTCGACGACGCCGGCGGATCCTCCTCGCGCTCATAGGCCGCCAGGCATTCCGTACCAAGCTCCACCAGCACCGCCGTCCGCTCCGGCGCGCTGCAGCGCGCGGCTGTCGCGGGGCCGAGCAGCACAAGCACCGCACCTTCGGCAGTGGCACCATCGATGAAAGCGTGTGCGCCCGGAAATGCGCGACTTTCGCCTGTCCGCGCGATCGAATAGCTCAGGTCCGGCATCATACCTCCCCACGTTCGCGGCTGCCCATCCGGCGCCAGCGCTTGGTTTTTCTCGTCTTAGGCGCCGAACAGGGCGTCGGAACCGTAATCAAAGAACCCACGCCGGGTTTTGCGGCCGAGCTGCCCGGCCGCCACCATCCGGCGCAGCAGCGGAGGGGGGAACGTCCGCGGATTGTTGGTGACCGAGAAGAACGCCTCCGAGGCGCGCAGCTGCGTGTCCAGCCCGATGAGATCGATCAGCTCGCACGGCCCCATGGCGAAGCCCATGGCCGCCTTCACCGCCTTGTCGATGTCGGCGGGCTCGGCGACCCCGGCCTCCACCATGCGGATCACGTCGTTGTGGTAGGGCACGCAAAAGAAATTGAGCACGAAGCCCGGCCGGTCCTTGGTCTCGACAGGATGCTGGCCGGTGGCACGCTGGAAGGCCCAGGCTTGATCCCAGCTCGCCGCCGAGGTCTGGATCGCCGTTGACATCTCCACCAGCCGCATCAGCTGCGCCGGGAGGCAATAGTGCGCTCCGACCACCCGATCCGGCCGCCCCGAACCCGCCGCGAGTTCGGTGATGGAAAGCGTCGAGGTGTTGGTGAGAAAAAGGGTGTCATCCCGGCACACCGCATTCAGGGTCGAGAGCAGCCGCTGCTTGGCTGCCAGTTCCTCGTAGATCGCCTCGACGACCACGTCCGCCTCGGCGAGGGCTGAGACGTCCTTGACGTAGGACAGGCGCGCGGTCGCCGCGGCCGCGGCCGCGGCATCGAGCTTGCCCTTGCGCACCGAGCTTTCGAAAAACGCCTCCACCTGCCGCTTTGCGCGGTCGAGGGCATCGGGGCTCTCGTCGAACACGAAGGTGTTCAGCCCCGAGCGCGCAATGGTGATCGCGATGCCGGCGCCCATCGTTCCCGCACCGGCGACCGCGGCGGCGCTCCACTCCCAGGCCATCTGCAACTGCCTTTTTTGAATTTATATTCAGTTTTTATCGCGCCCCTCCGATCTTCGTCAAGACCTGAAGGCAGGCTTCCGTCCAAACCGGGCATTTCGCAGATCGGCGTTATCGTGCGCCGTAGCCTTTGCGAATGCGTGATCTGGCGCATCACCGGGCCGGCCTCGCAAAGGCAGGCGCGCGTGTTCCGCTATTGACAGCGCCAAGCGCCTTCAGTCAAAAATGATTGAACAAGTAATTATTTTATGACGGACGCTCCATGCTGCCGCTGCATCGCCTTCCCCCAGCACCTGACGCACCGCCCTGCACGCTGCTCGCCGGCGTCAGAGTGCTTGACCTCACCACCTCCATCGCCGCCCCCTATGCCACCATGCTGCTCGCCGACCTCGGCGCGGAGATCACGAAGATCGAGCGACCGGGGCGCGGCGACGACTCCCGGGCGTGGGGACCGCCTTTCCTCGACGGCGAGTCGCTCTGGTACCTGAGCGTGAACCGCAACAAGGCGAGCGTGACGCTGGACTATGCCCAGCCGGAGGGCCTCGCGGTGCTGCACCGCCTCGTGGCGGTCAGCGACGTGGTGGTGCTCAACCTCGTTCCGCGGGTTCAGAAAAAGCTGAAAGTGGACCGGGAGACGCTGCGCGCCCTCAACCCGAACCTCGTGTTCGTCTCCATCACCGGCTTTGGCCTCGATGGCGTGCGGGCCGACAAGACCTCCTACGATATCGTGGCGGAGGGCTTCAGCGGGGTCATGGACCTCACGGGCGAGCCGGACAGCCCGCCGCAGAAGGTGGGCACCCCTGCAGCCGATCTTCTCTCGGGCATGGATGCCGTCATCGGCACCCTCGCCGCCCTGTACGACCGCGCGAAGAACGCACGGGGCCACACCATCGACGTCTCCATGTTCGAGAGCATGAGCCGCTTTCTCACCCCACGTGTGGTCACCTATCTCGGCTCCGGCGAGGTGCCCCGCCGCTCCGGCGGCAAGGACAGCGTCATCGCCATCTACCAGGCGTTCGACACGGCCGACGATCCGATCACCCTCGGCCTCGGCAATGACGGCTTGTGGCGCCGCTTCTGGGAGGCGATCGGCGACCCGGCCTTCGGCGCCTATCCGCGTTTCGGGAGCAACGCCGACCGCCATGCGTCGCGGGCGGAGATCGTGGCGCAGATCCAGGCGCGCCTTCTCACGAAGCCACGCGCCCACTGGCTGGACCTCTTCGATGCCGCCGGCATCCCCTGCGGCCCCATCAACCGGATCGACCAGATGGTGGAGGACCCGGAACTTCAGGCTCGCGGCTTCCTCTACCGGATGGAGGACAACGGCCGCACCATTCCCCAGGTCGGGCTCGGCATCGGCATCGATGGGTCCACCTGCGGGCCACGCCGCGCCCCGCCGGTGCTGGGCGCCGATACGCGCGACGTGCTCGCCGGCTGGATCGGACTCGATGCCACAGAAATCGATCGCCTGAGTCGCCAAGGAGTGATCTGACCCCCATGACCATACTGGACAGGCTCGATGCTCAGCTGGACCTCAGCGAGAGCGAACGCATGCTATTCGACAGCGTCTGCACCCTCGCGCGGGACCAGTTCGCACCGAAGGCTTCGCATTACGACGAAACCAGCGCGTTTCCCTGGGAAAACGTGCAGGCGATCAACACCCTCGGCCTCAATGCCATGTTCATTCCGGAGGCCTATGGCGGCGCCGAGCTGAGCTATCGCGCCTATCTGGCCTGCGTCCGGGAGATCAGCCGCGCCTGCGCGTCCACCGGCATCATCTGGGCGACCAACTTCCACGCCATCAAGCCGGTGGTGGCCTTCGCCAGCGAGGAACAGAAGGCGCGTCTCCTGCCGCGCATCGCGGATGGCGGCCTCGCGGCCCTCGCCATCACCGAGCCCGGCGCGGGGTCCGACGCCACGGGCATGAAGACCCGGTTCACCCCCGATGGGGACGACATCATCATCGATGGCGGTAAGTGCTTCATCACCAACGGCGACGTGGCGGATCTCTATCTCCTGTTCGGCAAGTGGTCCGAGATCGAGGACCCCAAGGCGGCGATCTCTGTGCTGGTGCTCGAAAAGGGTACTCCCGGCCTTTCCGTGCTGGGCACGGAGAAGAAGATGGGACACCGCGCCTCCAGTACGGCGGTCCTCGCCTTTGACGGCTGCCGTGTCCCCCGTGCGAACCTCATCGGCGCGCCCGGTGAGGGGCTCGACATCCTTTTCGGCTCTCTCAACCGGTCGCGCCCGAGCGTCGCCGCCCATGCGCTGGGCATCGCGCGGAGCGCGTTCGAGCGGGCTGTCGCCTACGTCAACGAGCGCAGGCAGAACGGCCGGCGCATCATCGACAACCAGGGCATCCAGTTCCTGCTCGCCGATCTCGCCACGGACATCGTGCTGGCCGAGAGCTGGCTGTGGCGCGTGGCGGACATGGTGGAGAGCGGCACGGACGATTTCGGCATCGAATCCTCCATGCTGAAGATGAAGGCGACGGACGTCGCCATGCGCGTGACCGAAGAGGCCGTCCAGCTGTTCGGCGGCTACGGCTACTGCCGGGAATACGAGGTGGAGCGCCTGATGCGCGACGCCAAGATCACCCAGATCTGGGAGGGCACCAACCAGGTGCATCGCCAGCTGATCGGCCGATCGTTCGCGCAGAAGAAGAGCAACCGCTGATGTTCGACCTCAAGCCCGACGGCGCGAAGGCCGTCCTCACTTTGTGCCGCCCGCCGGTCAATGCCATCAACGCGGAATGGCTCACAGGCTTCCACGCCTTGCTGGACCAGCTGGAGGGCGCGGCTGGATTGTCGACCCTCCTGATCCGCTCTGATCAGAAGATCTTCTGCGCCGGCATGGATCTCGACCACGTCCGCGCCCTCTTCGCCCGTGCCGACGGCGCGGATGCCATGGTGGGCGACGTGTCCGAGTTCCAGCGCCTGTTCGCCCGCATCGAGGCCCTTCCGGCCGTGGTGGTGTGCGAGATCGGCGGCGCGGCACTCGGCGGCGGCCTCGAACTGGCGCTCGCCTGCGACATCCGCATCGCATCGCACAAGGCGAAGCTCGGCCTCCCCGAAGCGCGCCTCGGGCTCATCCCGGGTGCCGGCGGCACCCAGCGCCTGACGCGCCTGTGCGGACGGGGAATCGCCTCCCGCATCATCCTCTCCGCAGACACGCTTGACGGCGCGACGGCGGAGCGGCTCGGCCTCGTGCAATGGTCCTGCCCCCCGGAGGCGCTGGAGGCGACCGTAGAGGCGGTGGTCACCCGCATCGCCGGGCTCCCGCCGGCGGCCGTTCGCGAGGCGAAGGCCCTCATCGCCGCAGCCGGCGACCCGGCGCGAGACGGATACGCCGAGGAACGCGAGGCGGATCGCCGCTTGTTCGATCAGGCCGACACACGAACCCGCATCGCCGATTTTCTCGCCGGTGCCCGCTGAGGAGCGCGTTTCATGGACTACACGGATATCCGCTACGAGGTGGCAGACCGCATCGCCACCATCACCATCGACCGCGAAAAGCGGCTCAATGCCTTTCGCGGACGCACGGTGGAGGAGTTGCTGCACGCCTTCCGCGCCGCCTGGGCGGATGACGATGTGGGGGCGGTGATCTTCACCGGCGCGGGCAACAAGGCGTTCTGCGTCGGTGGAGACCAGAAGGAATTCGTCGAGACCGGAAGCTATGGCCTGAGCCAGAACGGGCGCTGGGAGATCGAGGACCTGCACGTCGCCATCCGCTCCATTCCCAAGCCGGTCATTGCCGCGGTGAACGGCTTCGCCATCGGTGGAGGCAACGTGCTGGCAGCGGTGTGCGACGTGGCGATCGCCGCCGAGCACGCCCGCTTCGGACAGGTCGGGCCGCGCGTCGGATCGTTCGATGCCGGCTGGGGCACCCATCTCACCCGGCTCATCGGCGAGCGCAGGGCACGCGAGATGTGGTTCTTCTGTCGCCAGTACACGGCGACGGAGGTGGAGCGCTGGGGCCTTGTCAACAAGGTGGTGCCGGGGGACAGCCTGATGGCCGAAGCCACGGCCTGGGCGCGGGAGACTGTCGCACTCAGCCCGACGGCATTGAAATTTCTTAAATGTGCGTTCAATTTGGAGACCGGTGGACTGGGCGCGCAGGCGCTGTTCGCCGATGCCGGCCTCCAGCTGTATCTGGAATCGCCGGAGTGCCAGGAGGGTCGGGTCGCCTTCGCCGAGAAGCGTGCCCCCGACTTCGCGGCCAGACGGAAGGGATAAGGGGCTGGATGGATCAGACCGTGCTGCCAACGCGTCGACCCGCCCGCAAGAGCGGGACGACGCCGACGCGCCGCCACCGCAAGACGGAGCAGCGGCGCCAGCAGATTTTCTCCGGGGCGCTCAGCTGCTTCGAGCAGAAGGGCTACCATGAGACCACGGTCGCCGATATCGCGGCCGCCGCGGGCGTCAGCTCGGGCCTGATCTACCAGTATTTCAACGACAAGCGAGACCTGCTTTTCCAGGTGATCCTGGAAATCCTCGAAGCCTACAACCGCGACGTCCCGAGCGCGCTGATCGGCGTCAAGGACCCGCTGGAACGGCTCCAGGCCGCGGCGATCGCCTATTACAAGGTGATCGATCAGCGCGTTCAGGCCACCCTGTTCGCCTATCGCGAGAGCGCCTCCCTTGAGAAGGAGCAGATCGCGATCCTGAAGTCCAAGGAGCTTCAGACCAACCAGTTGATCGTGGACTGCGTTCTGGAATGCGAACGCGCCGGCTTCTGCATGGACGTCGATCCGGAACTCGCCACCTACTGGATCATCAACTCCGCCCACGCCTGGGGGCTCAAGAACTGGCGGCTGCGCAAGGTCATCAGCTTCGAAGACTATGCCCGCAAGACCCTTGGCGTCATCATCCGCGGCATGTTGAACGACGCGGGCGAGGCGCATTTCTCACGCCACAACCTGCTGGATGGCCGCCCGCTCTGATTTCCGCCACCGCCCCTGTGCCAAGGGCCCGGCCGGAAGGGCGGATGCCGGACAATGAGCCGGCATCCGGTCGCCCGGGCCTACTTCTTCATGAGCAGAGGGCACTCCCCCTCGGCGAGCGGACGGAATGCATCCTGCGGATCGATGCGGGCGACGATCTCGTAGAGATCCCAGGGCTCTTTCTGCTGCGACGGCGCCTTGATCCGCGCGAGATACGCGGGGCGCATCAACCGGCCGTCGGCGCGGATTTCGAGGTTGTCGCTGTAGAAATCATTCACCGGCGTCGCCCGCATCTTGTCGACCACCGTCGTGACATCCGTGGTCCCCGCCGCCTTCACGGCTTTCAGATAATGGGTCACCGCGCTGTAGACGCCGGCGTGCGCCTCGGTCGGCATCACCTTGTTGCGGGCGAAGAAGCGGCGCGAGAAAGCCGCCGCCTCGGGGTTCTGGTTCCAGTAGAAGATGGTCGAGAATTCAAGCCCCTGCCCCAGCTGGGTGCCGATGGCATAAGCATCGGAGACCAGAAGCATGCCCACCACCAGGCGCTGGCGGAGGGTGATCTGGAATTCGGACGCCTGCTTGATGGCGTTCACCGTGTCGTTGCCCGAATTCAGGATGGCGACCGCCTTGGCCCCGGAGCCCTGCGCCTGGAGCAGGAAGGAAGAGAAGTCCGTGGTGCCCTGCGGATGATAGACGACCCCGACCACCTTGCCGCCCCGGGCCTCGATGACCTTGCGCGTCTCCTCCGCCAGCGAGCGCCCGAACGCATAGTCGGAAGCGATCAGGAACCAGCTGTCCACGCCCTGCGCCAGCAGCGTCTTCGGCAAGGCGTTGGCGAACATGTAAGTGTCGTGGGTCCAGTGCAGGCCGTTGCGGGTGCAACTCTTGCCGGTGATGGCCGTGCTCGCCGCCGAAGCGAAGAGCGCGATCCGGTTCTTTTCCGCCGCCAGCCCCTGCACGCTCAGGGCAACCGCAGAATTCCCCATGCCCGTCATCACCTGCACCTGATCCTCGTCGAACCAGCGGCGGGCGATGGCCGCGCCGATATCGGCCTTGTTCTGGTGATCGGCCCCGAGCACCTCGATCGGCCGACCGAGGACGGTGCCGCCGAAGTCTTCCGCAGCCATGCGGGCGGCATCGACCGTCGGCGGACCGAGGGCCGACGAAAGATAGCCGGAAATGTCGGTAAGCACGCCAACGCGGACCGGGCCGGTCGATCCGTCGGCCGATGCGGCCGGCAATCCGGACACCGCCATAAACCCTGCCGCAAGCGCAGCCAGCAGAACAGCTCGCATGTTTCCTCCTCCTGAATCTTGATTCATTTTTGAGGCGGCGCGGTATTCCGCCCGTCCCTACCCTGCCGAAGCGGTGGCCGTGTCCACCTCAGCCCGCTGTCGCAACAGGAACTTCTGGATCTTCCCGCTGGCCGTGCGGGGCATTTCCGCGATGATCTCGAGACGCTCGGGGAAATAGGTTCGGGTCACGCCGCACGTGGCGAGAAAGCGGGTCATTTCGGCCATGTCGAAGCCGTCCGTGCCCCGCAAGGTGACATAGGCACAGGCGCGTTCGCCGAGCCGCGGATCCGGCACGGCCACGATGGCCGCGTCGGCGATCGCCGGGTGGCGGTACAGCACGTTCTCCACGTCTGCGACCGGGATCTTCTCGCCACCGCGAATGACGATGTCCTTGGCGCGGCCGGTGATTCTGAGATAGCCGGCGTCATCCACGTAGCCGAGGTCGCCGGTCTCGAACCAGCCGTCCGCATCGGTGTCGTTGAGGTCGGGACGCTTGAGATAGCCGACGAAATTGAACGCCCCCCGCGCCTGCAATCGCCCCTCCACGCGGGGTGGCACTGGCACGCCGCTGGAATTCACGATGCGGATCTGCGTGCCGGGGAGCGGCGCGCCGTCGGTGGCGGAAACCCGCTCGGCGCTGTCCGAGGGGTGGGAGATGGTGACGAGTGCCACCTCAGTCATGCCCCATGCCGAGCCGATGCGGACGCCGAGGCGCTCCGCCGCCCGTTCCACAAGCACTTTCGGCACCGGTGCTCCGGCGAGCAGAAAGGCGTTCAGCGACCCAAGATCTGCCCCTTCCGCCTCCTGAACGCCGAGGAGATCCGTCAGGAAGGTGGGGGCGGCGACGCTGAACGTGGCGCGTTCCGCCGCAATCAGCTGCGCCGCACGCTGCGGCACCCACTGGTCCAGGTAGACGACGCGGGCACCAAGGAAGATCGGAAGGAAGATCCCCCAGAGATAGCCGGTCTGGTGCGCGAGGGGCGACGCCATGAAGATCGTGTCGCCGGCGCCGAGACCATTGCGCTCCGCAAAGGCACGGGTCGCGGCGAGAAGCGTGTTCGAGGTCTGCATCACACCCTTGGGCGCGCCCGTGGTGCCCGAGGTGAACATGATTTCCGTGACGGCGTCGGCATGGGTGAAGGCCTTCGGGATGGCCACACCGGACGGCAGCCCCTCGAAGCCGCCCGGTGCCGCCTCGTCGACCACGACCACATGGCGAAGCCCGGGAAGGTCCTTCCGCACTCCATCAAGGAGACACGGATAGTCCACCTGCCGGAAGCTGCGGGGAATGAAGAAAATCCGCGTGTCGCACAGGCTGAGCGCCGCCTTCAGCTCATGGGCCCTGGCGGTGGGCATGAGCGGATTGACGATGCAGCCGAGCCGCGTGCAGGCGAGCACGATGGCTGCGAACTGCCACCAGCACGGCAGTTGCACCGACACGATTGTGCCCGGTTGGGCGCCGAGTGCGGCAAGGCCGGCGGCGATGCGCTCCACTTCCCCGGCGAGTTCGCGATAGGTGAGGCGCGTCACGCAGCCCCCGTCCTTCCGGGCGGACACGATCGCCTCGGCATCCGGGTGGGCCAGGACGGCGCGATCGAGGCAATCGACGAGGCGTTCGTCCGTCCAGAAGCCCTGCTGCTTCATGCGCGCGATCCGCTCGGACTGAAGCACGACGCCCAGCCGGGCAGCGATCGTCTCGGGCGCAAGATCCTGATCCATCTTTCCCCACGATTATGAATAGGCATCCACATGCCAAATCCCCGCGGGAAAGGTATCAGCGAGGAACTGTTCACACAATAAAATTGACTACTCATTTATTTTTTGTTCGAGTGCCGATGGAGGGCTCAATGGAAAAGATGATCGAGACCGTGGTGGAAGACGGGGTTGCGCGGATAACGCTCAATCGCCCGCACGTCCTGAACGCGGTCAATCTTCAGATGATCGTGCAGCTTCGTGCTGTCCTGAGCGAACTGCGCCACAAACCCGATGCCCGGGTGCTCCTGCTTACCGGAGCGGGCCGCGCCTTCTGCGCCGGCATCGACCTCGGCGCGCCTTTCATGCAGGAGGAGGAGGGCCAAGCGGACCCGAGCCGGCGGTTCCGGGCCCTGATGGATGACGCCATCAACGGCCTGATGCGTGACCTCTATGCCTTCGACCGGCCGAAGATTGCGGCGGTCAACGGCGCCGCCGTCGGGGGCGGCTGCGGGCTTGCCCTGGTCTGCGACATGGTTCTTGCAGCCCGGTCGTCCTACTTCCTTTTCCCGTTCGCACTGCGTCTCGCGCGGGTGCCTGACATGGGGATGACCTGGTTCCTGCCGCGACTTCTCGGCCGCAGCCGGGCCCTCGGCCTTGCCATGCTTGGCGATCGGTTGCCGGCGGCACAGGCGGAGCAGTGGGGCCTCGTCTGGAAGTGCGTCGAGGACGAGGCGTTACAGGGCGAAGCGACGGCACTGGCGCATCGCCTCAGAGAAGGCCCGCCGCGGGCGTTCGCCGAACAGACCCGGATTCTCGATGCCGCCCCCTTCAACTCGTTCGGCGACCAGCTGGACCTTGAACGGGACGTTCAGGCCGCGCTGGTCTGCACGCCGGACGCCATTGAGGCGGTCCGGGCTTTCCGGGAGAAGCGCCCAGCCCATTTCGGCTGGCCGGCGAACCCCACCGAAGGCCAGTCCCAGCAAGAGACCCAGCCGCGCGTGAAACATCGCGGCGGCGGCGCCTGAGCCTCCCGAAGGCGGCGTCAGACCGCGCGGCCAGGACAACCCGAACCGACAAAACAAGAATGGGAGGAGAACCAAAATGGATCGCAGGACATTTCTGAAGGTCGGCGCCGGTGTTGCGGTGATGTCGCCGGGTGCCGTGCTGGCCAAGGACGATTTCCCGAACCGTCCGATCCGCCTCGTCGTGGGATTTCCGCCGGGCGGTCAGTCCGACATCTTCGCGCGCCGCTACGCCGAACGCGTCAGCCCCCTCCTCGGCGTCCCGGTCGTCATTGACAACAAGCCCGGAGCCTCGGCGAGCATCGCAAATGCGTCGGTGGCGCGGTCTACGCCGGATGGGTACACGCTGTCGTTCGCGACATCGAGCCTGATCCTCTACGCCCTGCTGAACTCCAAGGCCGGTTACGACCCCGTTTCGAGCTTTAGCCCCATCGCGATCGTGGGGGAGACGCCGATGGTCATCGGCGTCAACAAGGCCAAACTTCCGGCCGAGAATCTCGAAGCCCTCATCCGGGAGATCAAGGCCAATCCGGGGAAATACTCTGCCGCGTCCACCGGCATCGGCGCCATCGCGCACTATTCGCTCGAGCTTTTCAAGATGGAGGCGGGCGGCCTCGACCTCGTCCACGTGCCCTACACCGGAGGCGCGGCAGCCCTTTTGGGTCTCATCAGGGGAGAGGTGGACCTCTTCATCGAAACGCTGACGAGCATGCTGCCCTATTCCCAGGAGAGCGGCCCCCTTCGCCTGCTCGCCTATTGCAGCGACAAGCGGGCCTCATACGCGCCCGCCATACCGACGACCCGCGAGGCGGGCCTTCCCGGCATGCTGGCCAGCACCTTCAATGCCGTCCTCGCTCCGGCCGGCACCCCGGCCGCGGTCGTCGGCAAGCTGGCGGACATCACGCACGACGTCATGTCCAAGACCGCCTTCCAGGACGAGATTCGCGCCTCGCTGATCGACCCGATCGCGGATTCGAACCCCGTCAGCGCGAAAGACTACATCGCCAGCAATCTGGAAAAATGGCGGCTCGTCACGGCGAAGGCGAAGATTTCGCTGGAATGAAGCACAATCCGGGGCGCCTCAGTCCATGACATAGTTGAGGCAGAAGCGGCCGCCCTCCACATTGACCACCTCGCCGGTCATGAAGCTCGAGTCCGGGCCGGCGAGGAAGGCTACCACGCCTGCGATCTCCTCGGGAGTTCCCACCCTGCCGATTGGCGTGCGGGACAGAATACGGCGGCGCGCGGCTTCGTCTCCCAGCAGCCGCTCCCGGGTCATTTCCGTCACAACCGTGCCCGGCGCAACGGCGTTGACGCGGATGCCGTGGCCGGCAAGGCCGAGAGCCATGGATCTGGTCAGCGACACGACCGCCCCCTTGGACGTCGCATAGGGGACGCTGGTCGGCGTCGACATGGTCGCGCTCACGGAGGCGATGTTGACGATGGCGCCCCCGCCGTTTCCCATCATCAGCCGTGCCGCGGCCTGCCCGCACAGAAGGACGGACTTGACGTTGACCCGGAGCGTCTCGTCGAGGACGGCCTCTGTCAGCTCAAGGAAGTGGGCGGGAATGTTGATGGCGGCATTGTTGACCAGCACGTCGAGCCGGCCATGTTGGTCCCTGACCGCCTCGAAGACGGCGGCAACCGCCACGGCCGAGCCGACGTCGCACGCCATGAAGGAGGCCCGGGGTCCCAGCGAGCCGATGGTCTCCTTGGGCTCGACGCGGTCAAGCAGGATGGTGGAATAGCCATCGGCGAGGAAACGCCGGGCGCAGGCAAACCCGATGCCTCGCCCTGCTCCCGTCACCACCGCGACTTTTGGATCTGCGCGGGAATTCATTGGCATGTCCTCCGAAAGTTTGGCCTGCGTGAAGACTGGGCTGCGAGGCCGGAGGCGCCATCAACGCCGACGGCCCCCACTTCAGCCGCGGCTGACGGGAGGCGTCGGAAGGGGAACGGACGAGGTCAGGCCGCCATCGACCGGGAGGATCACACCCGTGATCCAGCGGGCCGCCTGGCTCGCCAGGAACAGGGTCGCATAACCCACGTCCCACCCCGTCCCCTCGATCTTCAGGAGGTTGTTCTCCCGGCGCTGCAGCCGCATCTCCTCCGACATGCCACGGGTTGTGACCATCGGCGTGAAGACGTTGCCCGGCATCACGCTGTTCACGCGAATGCCCGCCGGCCCATAGTGCGATGCCATGGCGGTGGTCATTCCCAGCACAGCGCTTTTCGTGGCGGGGTAACACAGGCTCGGATGTCCGCCGCGTTGCGCCACGATGGACGAGACATTGACGATCGCCGCGGCGGACGAACGCCGCAGCGCGGGAACCGCATGGCGGGCCATCAGCATCACCGACTTCACGTTGATCCGGAAGGCGTCGTCCCAGGCCTCCGGATCGACGTCCTCGGCGGTCCCGGCGGGGCCGACGATCCCGACATTGTTCACGAGCACGTCGAGCTGCCCGAACCGCTCCAGCGCGCCATTCACGATCTGCGCGCAGCCGGCCGGGTCCCCCACGTCCGCGACCACCCCCAGGCCGGGAACACCGGTCTCGGCGATCATCGCCAGCGTGGCGTCGAGCGCCGAAGCGTCGCGATCCGCGGCCACGACGCGCGCGCCCGCCTGCGCCATCAGCACCGCGATGGCGCGGCCGTTGCCGATCCCCTCGCCGCGCGATCCCGCACCGGTCACGACGACGGTGCGGCCATCCAGCCGAAACGGGTCCTGGCGCTGGGCCGCGTGATCGGTCTGCCGGGGGGTCAGAGGGTCGCCTCGCTGCCGAGGATCACCACGGCCTGACTGGACAGCATCCCGCCATTCCCCTGAGCGAACGCGAGGTTCACGTCGGCCTGCTGCCGCGCACCCGCCTCCCCGGCCAGCTGGCGGGTCGCCTCGATGATCGTGAACAGCCCATACATGCCGGGATGGACACACGAGAGCCCGCCGCCATTGGTGTTGACCGGCAGCCGGCCGCCAGGTCCGATTGCGCCATCCTCCACGAAGCGGCCGCCCTCGCCCTTCGGGCAGAAGCCGGCATCCTCCAGGAAGAGAATGGTGTTGATGGAGAAGGCGTCATAGAGCTCGACCACGTCGATATCCGTCGGCTTCACCCGAGCCTGCGCGTAGGCGCGGGGCGCAGCCTCGGCCACGCCCGTCACCGTGAGGTCGGGCATGTTGGTGATGTCGCGGTGCGTGACGGCGGAGGCCGCGCCGAGCACGTAGGCCGGCTTCGGCGTGAAGTCCCGCGCCCTGTCCGCCCGCACCATCACGATGGCACCGGCCCCGTCCGTAACGAGGCAACAATCCCTGAGCCCCAGCGGATCGGAAACCAGGCGCGCCGCGAGGCAGTCCTCAATGGTGAGGTCATCCCGCATGAATGCTTCCGGATTGAGCTTCGCCCAGCCGCGCGCGGCCACGGCGACCTCCGCGAGCTGCCGCCGCGTGGTGCCGTAGAGATGCATGTGGCGCGAGGCGGCAAGCGCATAGGAGGAGATCGGCAGGAGCTGCCGGTAGGGTCCCTCGTAGGGGGACGGGCGGTTCGACTGGACCAGCTTTCCCGAGGCGGTGCGCTGGTTGGACCCATAGGCGATGAGGGCCACGTCGCACTGGCCGGCGGCCAGCGCCATCGCGGCCCAGGCGACGTGGGTCTGGAAGGCCGACCCGCCGGTCCGGTTGTTGTCCGAGATGCGCGGCTTGATGCCGAGATACTCCGACAGGGTCAGTCCGGAGAGATAATCGTCGGGCAGGCCGATGAATACGCCATCCACGTCAGCCGGCGTCAGGCCGATGCGCGCGAGCGCGGCCACGCTCGCGTGCGCGGCGAGGTCCATGGAGCTGAGGCCCGGCGCCTCGCCCAACCCGTAGGTGGCATTGCTGACAATTGCGGTTCGACCGCGGGGAAAGGTGTCGTCCACGCTCTCGATCCTATCCTCAGATATTGGCTGGCTTGAACACGACGAGGGGCGCTCCGTCGCGCTCGATGATGGCAGCCTGGACAGGCATGCCGATGCGGATGTCCTCGTTCTCCATCTCGACGACGGTGGACATCATGCGAGGCCCCTCGGCGAGATCGACCAGAACGACGTTGTAGTTCGGCGTGGGCGGGCGCTGGCGCACGATGGTGCAGGCATAGATCGATCCCCGGCCCGAGGCTTCCACCCACTCGAGGTCGGTGGCTCCCGTCCGAGGCTCGGCGACGCGGGGATAGAAGACGTACCCACCCGTCGACCGTGACCTGAGAAGCATCAGCTTCCCCTTCGAAAGAAACTCCATGTAGTCCTGGAGTGGACGAATGTATCCCATGAGGCCTCCTGTTCGGCCGTCGCGATTGCTAGAAAAAAGGGGTGAACCCGCCTCAGACAGCGAGAAGGGAGCGGCTGATGATGTCGCGCTGGACCTCGCTGGTGCCGCCGAAAATCGTCACCGGTCGCGAGATCAGGTAGAGATGGTTGATCTCCTCAAACAGCACGCGCGTGGACTGGTCGTGATGTCCGGCCTGGTAGGGGGGCAGCACCTCCACCGCGTACTCCGCGGTGCGCTGGAAAAGCTCGGTGGATACAAGCTTCATCATGGAGAACTCGCTGTCGAGCTTCTCTCCGGCGACAAACCGCCCGCACAAGTCGGCATAGAGCAAACGCGCCACGTCAAGCTCGGACGCGAACCCCTTCATCCGGGCCGCAAACACGGGATCATCCGCGATGCTGCAGCGCTCCGCGAGGCTGTTCAGCATCTTCAGCGCGAGATCCGCGAGGAAGGGGCTTCCGATGCTGGTCCGCTCGAACTCCAGAAGAGACTTCGCGATGGACCACCCCTCGTCGAGCGTGCCAAGAAGCTGCGAAGACGGCACCCGGACATCGTCGAAGAAGACTTCGCCGAACTCGCTATCGCCTGCAATATTGCGGATGCCGCGCCGCGTGATTCCAGGCGCTTCAATGTCTATGAGAAGAAAGCTGATGCCCTGCTGCCTGCGTTCGTAGCGCCCGGTGCGGACCAGGGTGAAGATGTGCGTTGCGTCCTGAACGAACGTGGTCCAGATCTTCTGGCCATTGACGATAAAGTCGTCCCCGTCACGCACCGCTGTAGTCCGCAGGCTGGCGAGATCCGATCCTGCATTCGGCTCGGAATAGCCCTGACACCAGAAATTCGAGCAATCAAGAATGCGCGGCAGCAAAGTGGCCTTCTGCTCCTGCGTGCCATGACGCATGAGCATGGGGCCGAGCAGGGTTTCACCAAGGTCGAGCCAACGTGTGACACCAAGCCGTTCCAGCTCTTCGCGATAGATGAGCTGCTTGGCGAAGGACAGGCCCATGCCGCCGTGCTCTCGCGGCCAGCCCGGGGCGCGCCAGCCATGGACATTGAGCTTGCGCAGCCAAGCCTTCAGGGGGGCTCCGGCCAGCCGTCGCGCCGGACGCAGCATCTGCACATCGCAATGCTCTTCCAGCCACGCGCGCCACGCGGCCCGGAATTCGGCATCCGCCAGTTCCGACCGATGCGCCACGACGGAAGCGGAAATCTCTTCAAGCCGATTCACGGTCGCGTCCTCTGCCCTGGGTCGAGGTGGTCCGGTGAAGGCGCGCGCTGCCGAGCCATGCGGCCCCGGTCAACGCGGCCTTGTGGTAGAGCCCGATGTCGGCTTCATCGGAGAAGCCCATCGCGCCGTGCAGCTGAATGCCGGCACGGCTGGTTGCCACCGCCGCCTCCGATGCGCTCGCCTTGGCGGCGCTGATGGCTTCGTCTCCGGCCCCATGGGGACGACGAGCGTCCCGCAGCGCGGCCCGGGCCAGTTCAAGACCGATCTTCAGGTCCACCGCCCGATGCCTGAGGGATTGAAAGCGCGCGATCGCGCTGCCGAACTGGACCCGCGTCTCCATGTATCGCAATGAGATGTGCAGGCTCGCCTTGGCGATGCCGTACAGCTGCGCCGCCAGAGCGAGCTGGCCGCCGGCGATCATCCGCGCGGTTGCCCGCTCCACCTCTTCACCCCAAGCCAGAACCGCAGTCTCATCCAGGCGGACTTGCGCAAACGACACGGCGCCCATGCGGGTGCCGTCGACGAGCTGGACATGCTCCACCTCCACGCCCCGCAACGCGGGATCCACACGCAGCAACGCGCTCGCCCCGTCGAGCACGGCCGTGACGAGCCATTCGCCCGCGCTGGCAATGGCCGGAACGCAGACCTTGCGCCCGCGCAGCACAAGGTGATCACCGTTCCGCTCGACCACGGCATCCCTTGGAAGAGGAGCGAGGTTCTCCGCGGCCTCCTGCCAGGCGACGGTCACAAGGCGCTCCCCTGCGGCGATACCGGCTGCGATCTCATCCCCGGCACCCGGCAGGGCGGCGAGGAGAAGCGACGGCATCAGCGCCATGGCGATGAAGGGTTCGGGAAGGAGCGCGGCACCGAACGCCTCGGTGAGCACGCAAGCCGCGGAAGCGTCCATCCCGAGCCCGCCCTGGGCCTCGGGCAGACACATGCCGAGCCACCCCTGCTCGGCCATGGCGGCCCATATGTCCGAATCAAGGACCGGACCGCCCGCGCGTAGCCGCCCGCTGGATGCGCGCACCGCAAGGAAGGCCTCCGCGCTATCCCCGAGCAACCGCAATTCGCTGTCATCGACTATCTGGTCGTCTGGAAGCAACATAGCCGTCACGTCTTTTCCGCCCCTCAGAGACCATCCGCGAGGACGAGACGGGATTTCGTCGTTGCGCGACGAAGATCTCGCGGCGCCCGATACGCATCCGATTCATAGAACTGCATGGCGACGTCCATCGATGGGAACTCGATAACGACGATGCGGCCGGGCTGTTTTTCCCCTTCGACAAGCCGTGTTTCGCCGCCACGAGACAGATAGCGCCCCCCGAACGCGGAAATCGCTGCAGCGGCCTGGGGCAGATAGGTCGACGCGGCTTCCGCATCGATCTGATCCACCTCGCAAATCAAATACGCCGCCATTCGCGTCTCCCTGCCTGCATTTCACGGAATGCCTCGTGCCACGACGTGTCGCGGCCGATTTATGAACAGTGATTTATTGCGGGGTCGCGAATGTCAATGCCACGCCCGTCTCCAGGTCGCACGAACCTCAAAATGACACCATCGTGCAATCGATGGGGCGACCATTGACTTTATGCACCCACTCAACGCCATCTTGCTCTCTGGCGAGATGCGGAGCAGCCGCCCCACGCCACCTGACTGTCGCGTGGGTTCTGCGTTAAAAATGAATATATATTCATAAATTCCTCAGATCGCCGATCGCTTGAGGCGGAACAGAGAGGGAGGATTCCTTGCAGAAGCCACTTCGTCGTAGCTTGGCGACCCTGATCGCATTGGCTCTGGGGGCGGCCGCTCCGATCAGCGCGGCCCGCGCCGCCGACTACCCAACCCGCCCCGTAACGGTTGTGGTGCCCTATGCACCCGGCGGCCAGACCGACGCCTTCGCCCGTATCATGGCCGAAGCACTGCGGGAGAGCCTGGGCCAGCCGGTTATCGTCGACAACAAGCCCGGCGCGGGCACCATGATCGGCTCGGAATACGTGGCGAGGGCCGCACCCGACGGCTACACGATCCTGGTGGCCACGCCCGGCGTCGTCGTCGCGCCCTTCTTCACCGACCGTAGCAAGGACGTGATCAATCGCGGGGGACTCAAGGTCGCCTCCGTCGCGGTCGAAGAGGTGCTCTACCGCCATCCAGCCATCCGCGAAGCGGCGGTGGTGGCGATACCGCATCCCGCGCTTGGGGAGGATGTCGCGGCCTGTGTAGTCGCACGCGAGGGCGCGACGCTCGATGTCGAGGACCTGTCGGCCTTCTGCGCGCGCAGCCTCGCCGACTATGCCCGGCCGCGCCGCTGGCTCGTCATTGATGAACTGCCGAAGAACCCGATGGGCAAGGTCTTGAAGAAGGAGTTGCGCCAGCGTCTCGCCGCGACGGCCCCATAGGCCCGAATGGTCTTCGCAGCGGGCCAGCGTCCCCCTTGCCGCTCATGATGAAGCAGGTGAACCTGAAGCACTCAAAGGGCCGACAGAGCCCTCGGGAAACGCTCACCTCAGGGAGGAGACGATGACACATTCGATCTCGCGGCGCGGCGTGCTCGGCATAGCAGCGACGATGGCGCTCGGTTCGAAGGCTTTCGCGCAGCCGGCTGAGGTCGTGATCGGCTGGATTCTGCCTCTGACGGGCGTTTCGGCCTCGGTCGGCCAGCAGACGCGCGTCGGGGCCCAGATCGCCACGGACCAGATCAATGCCGCAGGCGGCATCAAATCGCTCGGTGGAGCCCGGATCAGGCTGGTCTTCGGCGATTCCCAGTCGAAACCCGATATCGGCGTCTCGGAAACCGAGCGGCTGATTCAGCGCGAGAACGTCGCCGCCGTGGCTGGTGCCTTCAACAGCGCCGTCACTTTCCCGGCCAGCGAAGTGGCGCAGCGCTACAAGACGCCCTGGCTCACCATGGGCGCAGTCAAGGATGAGATCACCGAGCGCGGCTTCGAATACGTGTTCCGCCTCAACAACAAGGCAATCTACGACGCCCGCGAGCAGCTCGACGCCATGGATTTCTTCAAGAAGGAGACGGGCAAGGGGCCGAAGACGCTCGCGATGTTCTACGAAGGCTCCGATTGGGGCCGCTCGCACGCCGCCAATGTCCGAAAGCTCGCCAAGGAGCGGGGCTACGACGTGGTGCTCGACGAGGCCGCCCCGCCAAACCAGGTCGATTTTTCCTCCCAGCTCCTCAAGATTCGCGCCGCCAAGCCCGACGCCCTCATCGTCGCGTTCTACACCCCGGACCAGCTGCTGCTCTCGCGCCAGATGATGGAGCAGCGACTGGATCTGCCCTACGGCGTCCATTCGGTCGGCGGCGGCACCGAAGATCCAGCCTTCTATAAGGCAATCTCACCCAGGGCCGTCGCCTATTATTTCGTGCAGGAGGACCGGCAGGTCGACGCCCTGCAGGGCGTGCGCTACCCTGAATACGACGATCTCGAGAAGAAATTCCGCGAATTGCTCGGATACAACATGAGCGCCTATGGCGCGCAGGGCTTCGCGACGATGTACGTGCTGAAGGACGCGCTGGAGCGTGCCGCGACGAGCGATCGCGACAAGCTGCGCGACGCACTCGCCAAGACCGACATCACCTCGGGCCCAGCCCTCTATGTCGGCTACCAACGCATCAAGTTCGACGAGCACGGCCAGAACACCTTCGCGCACGGCGCCATCTCACAGAATCTCGATGGCCAGCGCCGCACCGTATGGCCGGCAGAGAGCAGGGCGAAGGACATCAAGCCGATCTGGCCGGTGCCTGCCTTCGGGGCGCGATCCTGAGCGGAGCAGCCGATCCAGGCCCCCACCTGGTCAGCCGCGTCACGCGACGACGGCAGCGCAACTGCGCTCCGTCGTCACCCTCAACCTCCTGCTGGAGCAGGACAGCTTTCCTGCGCTGTCGGGAAAGCGAGAGGCAACCGACGATTTCATGGATCCACTCATTCTTGGCTTCGCCGTGGTCAACGGTTTGCTGATTGGCGGCATCTACGGAGGCGTCGCTCTCGGCCTGAGCCTGATCTTCGGCGTCCTGCGCGTGGTCAACTTCGCGCACGGATCGCTGCTGATGGTCGGCCTCTATACTGCCTACTGGCTGCAAGCACTGGCGGGCATCGACCCCTATGCCAGCGTGATATTCACCGTGCCACTGCTCTTCTGCATGGGCTATTTCATCCAGCGCGTCATCATCGCGCCGCTGATTTGGCGCGAGAGCGCGCTGGTCGTCGAGCCGCTGTCGGCGCTGCTGCTAACCGCCGGCGTCTATCTCGTCATCGATAACCTCGCCCTGATGGCATTCGGGCCCGATGTCCGTTCGGCCTCGACCAGCCTGGACATGCCGCCGATCATGCTGGGGCCGATTCCGGTCAACATGCAGCGTTTCATCGGTTTTTCGGCCGCCATCCTGGCCGCGATCGGATTGGTGGTCTGGCTGCGCCAGACCCGCATGGGCCGCGCCATCCGGGCGACGGCACAGAACCGTGACGCCGCCGCGCTCTCCGGCATCGACGTGCCGATGATCTATGCGGTGACTTTCGGCGTCGGCACGGCACTGCTCGGGCTCTTCGGCTCGCTGCTCGCGACCTTCATCCCGATCACGCCCAATGTCGGCCTGTCCTTCGGCATCCGCTCCTTCATCGTCGTGGTGCTCGGTGGCATCGGCTCGATACCGGGTTCGATCCTGGGCGGTCTCGTCATCGGCGTGTTCGAGGCCATCGCCTCTCAGTTCGTGCCCGCGACCTCGGCCGCGATTCTCTCGCTTGGTCTCTTCATCCTGATCCTGCTGGTGCGTCCCGGTGGCCTCATGGGGAAATTGTGATGGCGCTCAGGATCAGCAAAAACATGGGCGCCCCACAGTTGGCGACGAAGTCGGGATATGGCCGCATGGCAACTCTGCTCGTGGTCGCGGCAGGGGTGGTCGCGCTTGCGCTGCCGATCGCAATGCCCGATCCGTACTTCGTCCATTCCTGCATCGTCGTTCTCCTCTTCGCCTACATGGCGACATCCTGGAACTTCGTCTGCGGCTATGTCGGGCAGCTTTCGATCGGCCATGCGATGTTCGCCGGCGTTGGCGGCTATGCCACGGTGCTGATCTTTTCCCGCCTGGGCATTTCGCCCTGGCTCGGGATGCTGGTGGGAGGCGTCTTCGCGGCCATGCTGTCGGTCGTTGTGGGCTACCCCACCTTCCGGCTGAAGGGGCCGTACTTCGCCCTCACCACGATCGCCTTCGCCGAGATGATCCGGATCTGGGTCGAGAACACCGACACCTTTCTCGGCATTCCGCTCAACGGCGCGGCCGGCATCACGGTGCCGCTCGTCGGCGAAAGCTGGGTGGCCTTCCAGTTCAACGGCAAGACGCCCTATTACTATGTCATCCTTGTCATGTTGGTGTTGGCCCTGCTCGCCACCTGGCGGCTGGAACGGTCCAAGCTCGGCTTCTATCTCAAGGCGATCCGCGGTGATCGCGACGCGGCGGAAGCGCTCGGCATCAGCCCGGCGCGCTATCAGCTCGTCGCGTTGGCCATCAGCGCGTTCATGACCGGAGTGGGCGGCGGCTTCTACGCCCAGTTCTTTCGCTACGTGAACGCGGATCGTCTGATCGGGGTCGAATTCTCCATAGACTTGGCACTGATGAGCATTATCGGCGGCCAAGGCACGGTCTTCGGCCCGCTGCTTGGCGCGGTACTGCTCACGCCGATCGCGGAGATCACGCGCGGTCATCTCGGTGGCGTGCTGCCCGGCCTGCACATCGTGATCTACGGGATCATCCTGATCCTGGCCGTACTCTACCTGCCGAAGGGTCTGATCGAACCTCTCAGGAGCATCCTGTCGCGCCTGTCGAAGAACGGGAGGTCGGCATGAGTGGCGACGGCACGCCCCTGCTCCAGGTGCGCGGCATCTCCAAGCGCTTCGGCGGATTGCAGGCCGTCCATGATCTTTCTTTCGACCTGCGCCGGGGCGAGATCCTGGCGCTGCTCGGCCCCAACGGTGCCGGCAAGACGACCGCCTTCAACATGATCGCCGGCTATTTCCGCACCGATCAGGGCCGCATCCTGTTCGAGGGGCGCGACATCGCCGGGCGCAAGCCCTGGGACATCTGCCGGATCGGCATCGCGCGCACCTTTCAGCTGTCGAAGCCCTTCAGCGACCTGACCGTCGCCGAGAACTTGATGGTCGGCGGTTTCGTCCGCAGAAGCGAGATCGACGAGATCCGGGCAAAAGCGCTGGAGATCGCGGACTTTCTCGGGATGGGGCATCAGGCTGCGATGGAGGTTCAGCACCTGACGGCCTTCGATCGGCGCAAGCTTGAACTCGGCCGAGCCCTCTCAACCGAACCGAAGCTGCTGCTCATGGACGAGGTCGTGGCAGGCGCCACCCCCTCGGAAGCGCAGGAGATGGTCGAGCTGGTCCGCCGGATTCGCGACCGGGGCGTGACGATCCTGATCGTCGAGCACGTGATGAAAGTAATCATGGCGCTCTCGGAACGCGTCATCGTGATGGAGTCGGGCCGGCTCATCGCCAACGGGAAGCCCAAGGACGTCGTCCGTCAGCCCGAGGTCCTCAAAGCCTATTTCGGTGAGGGATATGCAGCCCGCGCTTGAACTCGATGAACTCCGCTCGGGCTATGGCGACGTCCAGGTTCTGGACGGCGTGTCGCTCGCGCTGATGCCCGGCGAGATCGTCGCCCTGATCGGGGCCAACGGCGTCGGCAAGACGACGCTGCTGCGCACGGTATCCGGCCTCGTCCGCGCGACGGCGGGAACGGTTACGCTTTATGGCGAGCGCATCGACAAGCTGCCGGCGCATAGGATCACGGCCGCCGGCTTCGTCCAGTCCCCCGAGGGCAAGCAGCTTTTCACGGGCATGACCATCGAGGAGAACCTGATGGTCGGTGCCCATAATGACCGCGCCTACCCGCGCATAAAGACGACGATGGAGGAGGTCTACCAGCTTTTCCCCATCCTGGCGGAACGCCGGCACAAGCTGGCCTCGACGCTGTCGGGCGGCCAGCAGCAGATGCTGGCCGTCGGGCGCGCGCTGATGGCCCGACCGAAGGTGCTGGCGCTCGACGAACCCTCGCTTGGCCTCGCGCCCTTGATGGTGGACCGGCTGTTCGAGGCGATCGGCGAGGTCCGGAAGCTCGACATCTCGATCCTCATCATCGAGCAGAACGTCTTTCAAGTGCTGTCGATGGCTGACCGCGGCTACGTGCTGGAGCGCGGCAAGGTCATGCTCTCCGGCACGGGTCGCGAACTGCTCGAGAACGAGCATCTGCGCTCGACCTATCTGGGCATCTGAGATGGCACGGCCATCAGCACCTCCTCCTTCACCGTCACGATCGCGGACCCTCCTGCCATGACGCACACAAACCATCCTCCGACGGAGCCCGACCTAAAGGCCTTGGCGGAGCGGGCCCACAATATGCGCCGCCTGATGATGCGGATGGCGAGCGGCAAAGGCGAGGGCTACATCGCCCAGGGCCTGGCGATCGCCGACTTTCTCTCGGCGATGTATTTCCACGAGCTTCGCTACGACCCCGCCGATCCGCACTGGCCGGGTCGCGACCGGTTCGTGCTCTCCACGGGGCACTACTCGATCGCCTTCTACGCCTGCCTCGCCGAGGCGGGCATGTTGCAGGTCGAGGAACTGCCGACCTACGGCTTGAACGGCTCGCGCCTGCCGATGAGCACCTTCGAGAACGTGCCGGGCATCGAGGTTTGCGGCGGCTCGCTGGGGCAGGGACTGGGGCAATCGGTCGGCATGGCACTGGCAGCCCGGCTGGACCGCAACGGCGCCCGCGTCTTCAGCGAGCTCTCGGACGGGGAGCTCCAGGAAGGCTCGACGTGGGAGGCGGCCATGTCGGCGACGACCTTCAAGCTCGACAATCTCGTCGCGCTCATCGACTGCAACGGTATCCAGGCCGACGGCGCGGTCCACGTCGCGATCGAGTCGGTCGCGGAGAAATGGCGCAGCTTCGGCTGGGACACGCGCGAGGTTGACGGCAACGATATGGCCGCATTGACGGCGGCGCTCGCCGCCTCCCGAGAGCCGGACGGCGCTCCCAAGGCGATCGTCATGCGGACCGTTCCGGGCAAGGGCATTCCGACACTGGAAAAGCGCGAGCGGGCGCATTTCGTCCGCGTCGGCAACGACGAATGGGATGACCTCACCGCCGAGATGGAGGCTCACTATCATGGCTGAGCAAGTTTCCGGGCGCACGCTCGGCATGGGCGAGATCGTCGACACCGGTGCGAAGCCCTTCGAGCTCGCCCCCTTCGGCACGGAGCTCGCGCAGCTCGGGAAGGAACGCACCGAAATCGTCGGATTGACCGCCGACATGGGACGCTACAGCGACATCCTGCCGTTCCGCGACGCGCATCCCGAGCGCTTCTTCAACGTCGGCGTCGCCGAGCAGTCCCTGATCATGACCGCAGCCGGCCTCGCGAAGGCGGGCAAGATCTCATACTGCACCAGCTATTCGGCCTTCATCACGCGGCGCGCCTATGACTTCGTGGCCATCGCTTGTGCGCACGCCCTGGCGGAGGTCAAGATCTTCGCCGGCATGCCTGGCTTCATGAACGGCTACGGCGCCACCCATCAGGCGACCGAGGACATCTCGATGATGCGGGGCATCGCGGACCTGACCGTGATCGACCCATGCGACGCGACCGAACTCAAGCAGGTCGTCCGGGCCGTCGCCGACATTCCCGGCACCGTGTATGTCCGCAACCTGCGCGGCAAGGTGCCGGTGGAACTCGGCGCGGATTATCGCTTCATTCCCGGCAAGGCGCAGGTGATCCACGAGGGCGAGAGTGTCGGCGTGATCGGGACGGGCTTCATGTCGGCCCGGGCGCGCGACGCGGCCAAGGTCGCGGCCGAACGCGGCGTGAGTGCCGCCGTCCTCCATGTCTCCACCCTCAAGCCCTTCGACAAGGACGGTGTCATCGCTTTCGCCAAGCGCTTTGACAGGCTGGTCGTCACCGAGAACCACAAGATCTCGGGCGGTCTTTGCACGCTGGTGGTGGAGGCGCTCTACGAGGCCGGCCTGATGAAGCCGATGGTCAAGGTCGCGCTTGCTGACAGCTTCTTCGAATGCGGTGCTCAAGCCTGGCTTGAGCACAAATACGGCATCGACCTGCCGCGCTTGGTCCAGGCGATTGTCGAGGGGAGGTAGGTGCCGATGCAACTCGAGAACAAGGTCGCTCTGATCACCGGTGCCGGCTCGGGGCTCGGTCTCGCGACAGCGCAGGCCTTCGCGCGAGAGGGCGCGTGCATGATGATCAACGACCTCCGCGAGGAGGTTGCGCGCAACGCCGCGTCTGCGCTGGGAGGGGGACATGCCTCCATCGGCGGCGATGTCTCGCGGGAAGCCGATGTCGACGCCATGGTCCGGGCGACTCTTGAGCGCTACGGCCGGATCGACATTCTCATCAACAACGCCGGCGTGCCCGACAGCTTCGTGCCGACGGTCGATCAGCCGCTGGAGCACTGGCAGCGGCTGATCGACATCCATCTCACCGGGACCTACCTGGTTTCCAAGAAGGTCGCGCCGCACATGATCGCGCAGGGCAGCGGCTCAATCGTCAACCTGTCGTCGATCGCCGGCGTGCTCGGCCTGCCGGTGCGCACGGCCTACAGTGCCGCGAAGGCCGGCATCAGCATGCTGACGCGCGTGCTCGGCTGCGAATGGGGCCCCCACAACGTCCGCGTCAATGCGATCGCGCCGGGCTACATCCTGACGCCGATGACGGAGGAGCTGATCCGCGAGGGCAAGATCGACTCCGATCGCGTCCGGCGGCGCACGCCGATGGGCAAGCTCGGGCGGCCCGAAGACATCGCCGAAGCGATGATCTTCCTCTGCTCCGACCGCGCCCGCTTCATCACCACCGTCATCATCCCTGTCGACGGCGGCTACTGCGCCTGGGGTGCCCCGAGCGACGCCTATACAGGCGAGCTGACCGTCGCCATCGGCTGAACCACGGAACGCGCATCATGAGGATATTCGGATCGCCGGGGCGCTATATCCAGGGGCCGGGCGTGCTCGCGGACATCGGCCGGATCGCCAGGACAATCGGCGCAAGCGCCTGCGTGATCGTCGACGACGGCGTAAGGGATCTGGTCGGCGCGCCGATCGAGCGTAGCCTGAGGGAGGCGGGTGTCGCGGCCCTCGTCCTGCCCTTCTCCAGCGAGATCACCTATGCCCGGATCGAGGCTTTGACGGAGCGCGCGCGTCCCGTCTCGCCCGCCCTCATCATCGCCGCCGGCGGTGGCAAGGGGCTGGACGTCGGCAAGGGCGTCGGCGAGCGCCTTGGCGTGCCGACCGTGACCGTGCCGACCATTGCCTCCAACGACGCGCCGACCAGCGCGACCTATGCCGTCTACGACGACAGCCATACGATGATCGCGACCGATCGCATGATCGGCAACCCGCACACCGTGCTGGTCGACACCCGACTGATCGCCAACGCGCCCGCGAAATTCCTGCGCTGGGGCATCGGCGACGCGCTGACCAAGAAGTTCGAGGCGGACGGCTGCTGGGCGGGGCGGGGCAAGACGCCCTTCGGCACCCGTCCGCTGCGGACCGGCATGGTGATCGCGGATGCTGGCTATCGAACCCTGCGTGCCCATGCGGCCGCAGCGCTCGCCGCGGTCGAGCGTCGGGAGGTGACCGACGATGTCGAGGCGACTGTGGAGGCCTGCATCCTGATGAGCGGGCTCGGTTTCGAGAACGGCGGGCTGTCGCTCGCCCATTCGATGACGCGCGGCCTGGTCAAGGCGCGCGACGCCATGAAGGCTCCCCACGGAGAGCAGGTCGCCTACGGCACTCTCGTGCAACTCGCCGCGGAAAACCGCCCCGATGCGGAGGTCCTCGATCTCATGGGCTTCAATCGCGAGATCGGCCTGCCGGTGCGGCTGGCCGATCTCGGCATGAAGAACGTCACGAACGAGGAGATCGACGAGATCGCGCGCCGCACCATGACCGCCCCGCACATTCCCAATTTGGCCATCGAGCTCGACCAAGCCGGGATCGCTGCCGCCATGCGGCGGATCGAGCGGCTGGCGGCGGGCTGAGCCGCGTCGGCGCCATGACGGAACCCCGCCCCTTCACCTATCACGTCCCGGACGTGGCCATCGCCGATCTGCACGAGCGGCTTGCCCGCACGCGGCTGCCGGATCGCCCCCCCTGCGCCGCGTGGGAGCTTGGAACCGACAACGATTATCTGGCCGACCTTCTTGCCTATTGGCGGGACCAATTCGACTGGCGCGCGCAGGAAAGCCTGATGAACGGCTTCCCGCAATTCCGGCTGCGTCTCCCGGACGTCGATCTGCATTGCCTGCGTGTCGAGGGGCGTGGCCCCGATCCCGTTCCACTGCTGCTCTGCCATGGCTGGCCGGGATCGGTCTTCGAATTCCTGGAGCTGATCCCGCGCCTGACCGATCCGGAGCGCTTCGGGCTCGACCCACGGCTCTCCTTCACGGTCGTTGCCCCCTCGCTGCCGGGCTACGGCCTTTCCTTCGAACCCGGTCAGGCGCGTTTCGGCGTCGAGGAAATGGCCGACAGGCTCGTCGATCTCATGGGCGCCTTCGGTCACGAGCGCTTCCTGGTCCAAGGCGGGGACTGGGGCGCCTTCGTCGCTGCCCGAATGGCCCACGCCCATCCCAACCGGATCGTCGGCCTGCACCTCAACCTGCTGCCGCTGCCACGCGATGGCGGCCCATCCCCAGACGCTTCGCCGGAGGAAATTGCCCATTTTGACCGGCTGCGCGTCTGGCTGCGGGAAGAGACCGGCTATCAGTGGATCCAGGGCACGAAGCCGCAGACCCTCGCCTTCGCCATGACGGATTCTCCGGCCGGCCTCGCCGCCTGGCAGGTCGAAAAATTCCGCTCCTGGTCGGATTGCCACGGGACAATCGAGAACGCCATCCCGCGCGACAGACTGCTGGCGAACATTGCCTTCTACTGGTTCACCGGCGCGATCGGCTCCTCCTTCCATCCTTACTACGCGCGCATGCACCGGGACTGGCCGATACCGCGCGGTACCCGCATCGCCGTACCCATGGGCTATGCGCAATTTCCCCACGAGATGGTACGGCCGCCCCGCACGCTCGCCAGCGCGATGTTCGCCGACATCCGTCAGTGGAACTCAATGCCCCAGGGTGGGCATTTCGCGGCGCTCGAGCAACCCGAACTGCTGGCGCACGAGATCCGCTCCTTCGCCGAGGCCCTGCAATCATGAATGGGGGCAAGGCCGGAGTGATCCTGTCTGCCGGCGCCATGCCCAACGGAGCGATGGACACAATGCCCAAGCCTATCCCGCGCCTCGTCTGGGCGGACCTGCCACCTGCGGTCCAGCGCCGTGCCGTCTGGCTCGTGCGGGATCTCGTCGCCGCCTCTCTGCCAGGTGCAGGCGTGGCTTCGGCAGCGATCACCGCGGCACATGTGGAGCGCAATTTCAGATCGGGTGGCGCGACCATCCTCGCCTCGGGCGCGCGCTCGACGGTGTCAGGCGCGGCGCTGGCCAACGGCATGCTCTCGGATGCGCTGAGCCTCAATGACGGCCATGTCCTCGCCAAGGGCCATCCGGGCGCGAACATTATTCCCGCGGTGCTCGCTGCGGCGGAGGAGGCCGACGCAACGCTCAGCGAGTTCCTGGCTTCAGTCGTTTTCGGCTATGAGCTCGCGGTGCGCGCGGCGATGGATTTGCACGCCCGCAGCCCAGTTTATCGCGCAGCGGGCGCCTGGGGCCCGATGGCATCCGCCGCCGCCATCTGCCATCTGCGGCGCCTGTCGGACAATATCATCCGGCACGCGATCGGCTTCGCCGAGTTCCACGCGCCGCATGCGCCGCTTCTGCCCTCGCTCTCGCAGCCGGCGATGACGAAGGACGCCATCGGCTGGGGCGCGTTCCTTGGCGCGACGGCGGCAGAACTCGCCGAGGCGGGCTTCACCGCGCATGATTCCGAGTTCTTCGATGCGGACCCTTTCGAAGATATCGGCCGGACCTGGCGATGCCTCGACGGCTACGTCAAGCCATTCCCCGTGATCCGGCTCTCGCAGCCGGCGATCAAGGCGGCACTCGACCTGCGCGACCGGCACGCGCTCGATCACCACCGCATCGCGCGCGTTGCCATCCGTACCTTCGCCAACTCAGCAAATCTGCCGCGCCTCATCCCCACCGTGACGGAGGAGGCGCAGTACGGCCTGCCATGGCCCGTGGCCTACGCCCTCGTGCATGGTCGCTTCGACGTACAGGACGTCATCGACGGCCTCTCCGATCCTGACGCGGCGACACTCATGGCCAGGATCGAGGTCTCCATCCTGGCCGAATACGACGCTCTCTATCCGGCGAAGCGCGTGTCCGATGTCTCCATCGAAACCGATAGCGGCGAACTCTTCAACTCCGACCCGGTCACCGCCGACGGCGACGCCGGCGATCCAGGCTGGGAGGACATCGTCGCGGCGAAGTTCCGCGCGCATGTCGGGCTAGAACCGGACGATCTCGACGCGCCTCTCTGCGATCGTCCCCTCGGCCGTTTGCCTCGAGACGAGCTCATCGCCGCGATCTGCCGAGCCTCAGGCCCGATACGGTACGGGACGCGCTCCGGGCCCTGACCCATGACTGGTCTGGCGCCCGGACCAGGTCTCACCTTGCCACCCCGCGCCCGCGGCGGTGAGCTGTATCGCCAGCGAATGGAAAGATCATGCCGATCGTTACTGTGGCTCTCATGGAAGGGCGTACGCAGGAGCAGAAGGACGCAATGTTCGCACGCGTGACAGAAGCGCTGTGCGCGACACTGGACTGCCAGCCGGAGCAGGTCCGCATCAGGGTTGAGGACATGTCCGACGGCGACTTCGCAGTCGCCGGCAAGTCCGTTGCCAGGAGCAACGCGGAACGGGAATCGCCATGAAACATCGCATGCACGCCGACCAGAAAACGACCGCATGAAGGACGAGAGTGGCGAAGGTACGATCAGAACCGAAAGGCGCGGCGCGCTGATGCTGATCGGGATCGACCGGCGGCGGAAGCTCAACGGCTTCTCAGGCAGGATGGTGACTGCCCTCGCCGACGCCTACCAGGTCATGGAGGATGAGCCGGATGTCCGTGTCGGCGTGCTGCAGGCCTTCAGCCCGCATTTCACCGCGGGGTCCAGCTTGACCTGGAGTGGGCCCTTCCGGTAGACGGATTGAACTTTAGGAATTGACCGTGGGCCGGGCTTTCAGAGGATGAGAGCCCATGACACGCATCGATCTCACAGCATCGCGTTCAAACGTCAGGTCGCGCAGGAGTTCATCTCCGGCGAGACGCTGCATGGCCTTGCTAAGCGGCACGACCTGTCGTGCAACCTGATCCGTTTGTGGGTGCAGAAACACGAGACCGGCGCCTTCGATGAGGACGCCGAGGCTGCGGACCGGATGCAGGAATACCAGATGGCCTACGAGACATTCGCCGACGTCGCCGAGAGCCTTCCGACATTCATCGACGACGTCTACAACACCAAGAGGCGTCACTCGGCGCTCGGCTATCTCAGCCCGCCAGTTCGAGGATCATCACGCCCGGCAGACGGTCCAAACCGAAGCTTGACCACTGTCCAGCTCAAAGGGCCCACTCCAATAGGGGCAGGTTCCACGCCGATTGAAAGCCCATGCATCGGAAAGTGACCTGAGACGGCGCCTCGCTCACTCACCTCGGCCAGCACATTGAGCAGATCGCGCGTGGAGCGCGCAAGGCGGTCGAGCCGCACGACAATGAGCACATATCCGGCCTTCAGCGAGGTGATGCAACGTCGCAACTTTGGCGCCGCTTGCCGCCTCAGAAAAGACATTCTGGCAGCCAGATGCCCTGAGGTGCTCGATCTGTCTATCCACCATCTTCCTCCAGTAGATAGAGCGCACAGACACCGATCACGAATGCATTATTAACTACAATTCTATGCACCAAACATATTATATTTTGATATTTCGTCTCGCGCATAGAATATTTTGTGATTATATACATATCATCAATTGCACAATTATCGCCTCGCGTTATCGGAAAGCCAATCCGATAATCGGGCACCCAACCTCGATGTGAAAACAGAGTTCACCTCCGCAGCAAAAGCAGGCCGTCGAAGCGACCGATGAGCTTAGCTCATTCATTGGCGCCAAAAAATGGCTTGTAACCTGCAAGCATCCGGTGGGATTCAGTCATCAACGAGAAGGAAAAATCCCCCAGAGACCGTGGAACGGGGAATCGCAGATGACTAAATCGAGGTCGATTACCTATACAGCAGCCGTATTCGTTAGCTTGGCGTCCTTTCTGCAGGCAAATGCGCAGAGTGGCGGCAATCCGGCGTTCTCCGACGGGGTGATCAAGCTCGGGGTCCTCACCGATATGTCAGGGCCCTATGCCGATTACGCTGGTAACGGCTCCTTCACGGCTGTGAAGATGGCGGTGGAAGATTTTGGCGGAAAGCTCGGCGGAAAGCCCATCGAAGTGATCGTCGCGGACCATCAGAACAAGAGCGACGTCGGGGTCTCCATCGCGCGGGCCTGGTACGACGTGGACAAGGTGGACGCCATCTTCGACATCTCGAACTCCGCGGTCGCCCTCGCCGTTACAGGGGTGACGAAGGAAAAGAACAAGGTGGTCATTCTGGGCGGCGTCAGCACCCCAAAAATCACCACCGACACCTGCACGCCCAATAGCGTCCAGTACATTTACGACGCGAACGCGCTCTCCAACGTCGTCGGAAAGGCGATCGTGCGCGACGGCGGCGACACCTGGTTCTTTCTCACGGTGGACTTCGCCTTCGGGCACGGGCTTGAGAAAACCACTGCCGACGTGGTCAAGGCGAGCGGCGGCAAGGTGCTTGGCAGTGTTCGTTTCCCCCTGAATACGGCGGATTTCTCCTCCTTCCTGCTTCAGGCGCAGGCCTCCAACGCGAAGGTCATCGCCCTCGCCAGCGCCGGCTCTGACACGACCAACGCGATCAAGGGAGCAAACGAGTTCGGCATCTCCAACGCCGGCCGCCAGCGGGTGGCGACGCTGCTCACCTTCATCACTGACGTGCACAGCATGGGGCTGACCCAGGCGCAGAATCTGCTGCTTGCCACCGCCTTCTACTGGGACCGGGATGAAGAGGCGCGCAAGTTTGCAAAGCGCTTTCAGGAGCGCATGGGAAAAATGCCAACCATGGTGCAGGCAGGCATGTATTCGGCTGCCATGCACTATCTCAGGAGTGCCGAAAAGGCGGGGACCGATGCCGGTACGGAAGTCGTCGCCCGGATGAAAGCCGAGCCTATCAACGATTTCTTCTCAAGGGGCGGCCACATCCGGCCAGATGGCCTTCATGAGCACGAGATGCAGCTGATGCGGGTGAAGATTCCTGCGGAATCCAAGGGGCCGTGGGATTACTACGCTCCGCTGTTCACCGTTACTGCTGCGGATGCCTTCTCGCCGATGGTTCCGGGCGCCTGCGCCGCCATCAAGTGACGTATGGGTGCGGCGGCCAACCCTGCCGCCGCGCCCATTTTCTAATCGAGGTCAGAATGCGCATCGTCAATCTGTTCCGCTATCCGGTGAAGGGCCTGTCTGCCGAAGCCATGGGCGAGGTGGTGCTGGAGGCCGGTTTCGGCTTTCCCCTGGATCGCAAGTATGCGGTAACGGACGGGTCATTGCAGTTCGACCCTGCCGCGCCGAAGCCGGCACCCAAGACGCAATTCCTCATGCTGGCCAAGCATGAGAACCTCGCCCGGCTGAAGTCACGTCTCATTGAGGCCGATAACCGGCTGGAGCTCCGCAACGGGGCTGACGTGCGCACCTTCGCGCTTGACGATGCCGCGGAGCGGAGCGCCCTGGCACGCTTACTCGCCGGCGTGGTGGATGTGCCACTGCCTGGCGAGCCGGAGGTCGTCCATGCCCCCGGCCATCAGTTCACCGATGTCAGCGTCCACTCGGTCGCGCTTATGCGCTCCATTTCCCTGATCAACCTGACCACTGTAGGGGACCTGTCGGCCCATCTCGCCTTGCCACTCGACCCCATCCGTTTCCGCGCCAACCTCTATTTCGAAGGTCCGGCCGCCTGGAGCGAACTGGATTGGGTGGGGCGGCGCCTCGGCATTGGCGAAGTGGCGCTGAAGGTCGTCCGGCGCACCAAAAGATGCGCCGCGACCAGCGTCGATCCAGATCGGGCGGTGCGCGACATCAACCTGCCCATCGCCATCCGCGAGTATCAGGGCCATGGCGACCTCGGGATCTACGCAGAGGTCGAGGCCGGAGGCAGGATCGCGGCCGGCGATCGTATCGAGCTGCTCGACTGAGGCGCGAGCGCGCGGCTCCGGGGGCCGCACGCACTCAGCACTGGCCCACCAGCCAGCCTGAAAAGAGCTTCACCTCGCTCGTCAGGGCCTTGTCCCTCGGGCAGAGCAGGTAGTATCCGCCAGCGCTGCGGACGCTGAGTTCGAACGGCTTAACCAGCTCATCGCGCCAGTCCACATTGTCGATCTCGATGGTGGGCACACAGGCGATGCCCTCCCCGTCGCGCGCCGCCATAACCGCCATGAAGGAATGGCCGACATCCACGCGCCCTGCGCCTTGCGTGGGAGCGGCACCGGCAGCGTGGAGCCAGGCAGCCCAGCAGTCAGGCCGCTTCTGGTTGTGGATCAGGCGGAACCGCCCGAGGTCGTCCAGCGAGGTGAGCGGGCCGTGCCGCTCGAACAGACGGCGGCTCATCACCGGCGTGATGCGATCCTCCCAAAGGGGCGTGACCGATACATCGTCCCACGTGTCCGTCATCCGGAAATCGATCTGCGGGGCGTTGGGATCGAAGGTTGCGCCCGGAAGCTTGCCGACGCGTAGGGCCACATCGACGCCTTCCCTCTTGAAATTCACGGGCTCCAGTGAGGACGAGACCTGCAGGCGGATCTCAGGATAGGTCATCATGAAGGTAGTCAGCCGCTGCATCAGCCACAGGACGCCGATGGTGGGCAGGACGCTGACCGAAAGAGAGCGCGCTTCCTGCAGACTCTGCACGGTGGCGCGCTCAATCTCATCGAGCGCCGAGATGGCGGCTGCGAGATAGCTCTGGCCGAAGGGGGTCAGTTCCACCTGCCGAGTGAGGCGCCGGAAGAGCGGCGCGTGGAGGAAGTCCTCGAGCAGCTTGATCTGACGGCTGATGGCGCCCTGGGTTACGTTGAGTTCGTCGGCAGCCTTGGAGAAGCTCAGATGGCGACCGGCGGCCTCGAATGCGCGCAGAGCCAGCAGCGGCGGCAGACGGCGCTTCATCGGCGGCCCGCGTCGGCGTCACGTCCTGAAATGCCACGTCGAATATGAAGCGTCAGCATGGCGGAACTCTAACCCTCCGGATCAGCGGATTTCAACGTGTCCTCTGGCTGATGGGGCATCGTTTCCCATGCAGCAACCCCCTCGCCGACGCAGGCTGCGAACGAACGGACGATCCGCTCCTTAGGCAGGCCGTCCACGATGAACACGAGGAAGGATGGCATGCCCGCATCGCCCTCCCGCTCCATGTGCTCGGGGAAATAGGCGATGTGCCGGACGCAATTAATGAGCACCGGCGCATCCGCTCCCTTTAGGGTCAGGAAGCCCTTGATGCGCAAGATGCGGTCGCCATGACGGTGCAGCAGCAGCGATAGCCACAGGGCGAGGCGGCTCCAGTCCAGCGGCTGCCCCACACGGAGGCAGAAGGTCTCGGGTCCCGCCGGCAGACATGCGAAGGCGCCGGCAGGCGGCCGCAGGGCCGGCCGGAGGCTTTCCCGCCGCCAGCGTCCTGCGACGGCACTGCGGGCGATGCGGTCGGCCCTTAAGTCCGTGGCCTGCTCGACCAGCCAGCCGAACTGTGTCTCGACGGCCGGACGGCGGGGCGCGAGCGGCTGCACGCGGACCACATGGGCATCCACCGCCGCCAAGGAGTCGGGGGCGGCCATATCGGTCTTGGTGATCAGGACAACGTCGGAGGCCTCGATCTGGCGCCGGTGCTCTGCGGCATCGAGACTCTCCAGAGCGTGGACCCCATCGACGAGCGTGACGACGAGGGCGATCCGCAGCTGGCCATTGAGATAGGGATCCGACGTGATGGTCGCAATCACCGCGAGCGAATCCGCGAGCCCGCTCAACTCGAGGATCACACGATCGAAGTCCTTCCGCGTACGATGCAGGGCAAGCACCCCATGCAACTCTTCCTTGACCCCGCGGTCGATACGGCAGCACAGGCACCCATTGGCGAGGAGCGCGACCGCGCCGGTATCATTGCGCAGCAGATGGTCGTCAACGCCGAGAGCCGCTGCCTCGTTCACGAGCAGCAACGTACGCGTGAAGGCAGCCTCATCGAGCGCCCTACGCAGGAAGGTTGTCTTGCCGCTGCCGAGGTAGCCGGTGACGATGAACACGGGAAGGCGGAGATCGCCCGTCGGTCCTTTCACCGTGCGCCGGCGGTGCCGGCCTCCATGCGGGCGATGAAGGCGTCGTCCAGCGGGTCGACGGGACGACCCGACAGGCGCGCGACGCCCTCCCAAACCTCAGGCAATGTCTCGACGATCAATGTGCCGCCGGCCCTGTCCTCAAGGATCCACGAGGTGAGCATCCAGTCCCGCACCGCGATGCCGGCGTGGGCGCAGATCATCGCAAGCGCGCGCGCCTGGGCCATGCGCGCGGCGGCCGGAAGCGGATCGCGCCCTTCGCCTGCGGGGTACCGACCGGGGCTCGACCAGTGGCCCATGCCACTCCAAATGCCGCACATGCCGCACACGGGTTCAGCCCGCGAATGGGTGGGCGCGGTCGAATTCGCGGGCAATGGTCTCCAGCGTCTTGAATTCGACGCCCGGAAGCCGTGCCATGTGCTCGACTAGTCGTGAGAGCATCCGCAACACCTGCGGCCGGCCGGCCACGTCCGGGTGCAGGCAGAAGCAGAAAACCGCCTCGTCCAACTCCTCGTAGACCCAGTCGAACTGCTCGCGCCACAGCTCCTCGATGTCCTTCGGGTTCATGAAGCCGTGGCTGTTCGGCGACTTCTTGATGAACATCATGGGCGGCAGGTCGTCGAGATACCAGCTCACCGGAATCTCGATCAGCGGCGTCTCCTTGCCCCGTGACAGGGGCTTCATCCAGCCCGATGCCGGCTGGCCATAGTCGATGGCAGTCCAGCTGTCCCCCACGCGCAGGCGATAGCAGGAGAAGTCGCGATGCATCATGGAGTGGTCGTAGAGAATGCCACGTTCCATCAGAAGGCCGGGGGTGTTGGGGCTCAGCTCCCACCATGGCGCGGCATAGCCCACGGGCCGCCGCCCCGCGAGGCCGGTCAAAAGCTCGATGCAACGATCCAGGACGTCTGCCTCCTGAGCCGGCGACATGGCGAGCGGGTTCTCATGGGTGTAGCCATGCAGCGCGATCTCGTGTCCGCGTGCCGCGACCTGCGCCATCTCGGCCGGAAACGTCTCGACCGAATGGCCGGGGATGAACCAGGTGGTCTTCAGGCCGTAGCGATCGAACAGGTCGAGAAGCCGGAGGCTTCCCACCTCGCCCGCAAAGAGGCCGCGAGAAATGTCGTGCGGGGAATCCGCACCGCCGAACGTGCCTATCCACGCGGCAACCGCATCTACATCGACGCCGAATGCACAGGTGATTTTCTTCGTCATGTCATGTCGCCCGGAAGGTTTCAGATATCGAGAACGAGAACCGATCCGGCCTCGGCGCGGGCCGTGCACACTGCCACGTAGCGGCTGCGCTCCACCTCTCCAAGGCAGGTGTCGCGGTGGATCGGTTCGCCGGAAAGCCAGCGCGTCAAGCAGGTGCCGCAATAGCCCTCCCGGCAGGAGTGGTCGACGTCGAGGCCCGCCACCAGGAGCCCGTCGAGGATCGTATCGCCCGGCGGGATTTCGAGGGTGACCCCGCTTTGCGCGCACGAGACGCTGAACGGCGCATCCTGCGCTTCGGATGCAGCAAGCGGCGCCGCACCGAATGCCTCGAAGTGAAGGCTCAACCCTCCGATCTCCGTGCCGACCCGGCTCACGGCCGTCATCAGGCCGGCTGGCCCGCAACAATAGACGCGAGTCCCCGCGGGTTGCGCACGTAGCAGAGACGCGACGTCGAGACCGCGGGAGGGATCTCCGTCATCCAGCACAAACTTCACTTGGCCATGGCGGCGTGGCGCCAGGAGCTCCTCAAAATAGACAACGTTCTCCTCGCGCCGGCTGCACACGATCAGATCATAGGAGCGCCCTTCGCGCTCGCAGGTATCTGCCATGCAGATGAGCGGGGTCAGGCCGATCCCGCCGGCAATGAGCAAGGTCCGCTCCGCCGGGCGAAGCGGGAAATGATTGCGGGGGCCACCGATCTCGACCGTGGCGCCGACATGAAGATGCTGGTGGACCCAGCTCGACCCTCCGCGCCCGTCCAGTGCAGCCTGCACCGCCACAACATAGGGCTCCCCCGGACTATACGGCCGGACGAGCGAGTATTGCCGCACGCCAACTTCGGGAATGTGAATGTCTATATGCGCGCCAGCTTCATATGGAGCGAGAAAACCCGCATCATCTACGTCGATTTCCAGTTCAACAACAGCTGAATTCAATGCCCTTCTGGCTAATATGTGACCTATTGTTTTTCCTCGACCAACCGTCTTCATCCCGAAAAATCTCATTTTATTCTCTAAATTATGGTTTCATGCACGCTATTGCATGACAAACGATTTGTGATTTTGTATGGATTAGTTTCCCTCATGCTTGCCCCCTTGGCGGAGGAGAGCAAGGAGAGGGAGGCTCCGGCCCAGCTTGCAGGGCTCATCTGCTGAGGGCGAGACGCCTGAGAGCACGCGCCCGTTGGCGCAGTCGCCTTCGGGCGACCTCAAAGATGAATGGCGCGATTGTCGCCCGCCCGGGTATCGATGACCAACGGCAATCGCGTCGCTCTCCCGAAGGACACTTACCGTCATCGCCTCACTGAAAGAGAATACACAGCATGCCCAACGCCGGTCGCTGCTCACTTCAGTTCGGCTTTGCGCGTTGATGAGTGACTGCAAGCATCTCTTTTGCTCCCTCGCGACCAACTCCGCCCGGCGAGATCGTTAGGCAATGCCGCCGGGACCGACGTTCACCGTCCTTGCCAGACCGCAAGCCAGCAGCGCGCATCCACCCGCCAGCACCGGCCGCCCGCCGCGGGCGTCGATCAGCGCGCCCACCTTCGGCGAGACCAGCCCGGCCACCAGAAGCCCGACGGAGAGGCTGCCGACGATCCATTGCGGCGGCCAGCCCGTATCCCTAGAAGTCGGCCCAGCCAGCACCGTGAGCAGATAGAAGGACGAGCCCGAGGTGAGGATCTGCACCACGCCCAGCGCGGCGATGACCACCGGAGACGCCTGATCCTTCACGTCGCGCTTGCGCAGCAAGTGCGCGCAGGTGCCGGCATTGGTTCCGCAGCAGTAACTCGGCAGCACCCGCTCTTTTGGTCAGGTACTGCTCCGACTTCGCTGACGGCGGGAGGCGGCAGCGAAGAGGCGCTGTCGCAACAGGCGGCTGCAGCGGAAGGGTTGGCCCGACATACGCCGGTTTCCGGAAGGACGAGCCGAACATCGTCGGCAGCGTCCATGTCTCCGGCTATGGCGGCCACGACCGAGCGCACCTGCTCATAGCCCGTCAGCATGAGGAAGGTCGGGGCACGGCCATAGCTTTTGATCCCGATGGTGTAAAAGCCGGGCTCCGGATGAGAGACCTCGCGGTGCCCATGAGGGGGCACGGACCCGCATGAATGAAGGTTCGGGTCGATCATCGGGCCCAGTACCCGCACGCTTTCCAGCCAGGGGTCCAGATCAACGCGAATCTCGCGGGTGAGAGCAAGGTCTGGCCGCTGGCCGGTGCAGACGACGATGCGGTCGGCCGGGCCAATCGTCTGCCGGCCATACGGCGTAGTGCCCTCCACGTGGAGCCGGCCGCCTTCCTCGCGGATGGTCTCGGCAGCAAAGCCCGTGATGAGCGGAATCTGGCCGCCTTCAACCTGCTCCTTCAGGCACTGCCCGAGATCCGCCCGGCCGGAGAGCTGATCGTTTGAACCGCCTCCGTAGACACGAGAGAGGTCCGACCCGCGCGTGACCCAGATGGCCTGGGTGCCCGTCGCTTCCAGAGACAACGCTTGGAGGTCCAGGAGAACATTGGCGGCCGAATGGCCGGCGCCGAAGACCAGTGTCGTGCGCCCCGCATAGTCGGAGCGGTTCCGCCCCAGCACATCCGGTATCCCGTAGGCAATTCGCTTGGCGTGCGTGGCCTCTCCATCCGCAGGCAGCCCGCTTCCGCCGAGAGGGTTGGGCGACGTCCAGGTCCCCGAGGCATCAATGATGGCGCGTGCGAGATCACGCCGAACCACACCCGCACGGCTGGCAACACTGAGCAGGAAAGGGTTCCCGCTGCGGTCTCGGCTGGAAATCTTGTCGATGCCGCTCCGACCGATTGCGGTCACCCGGGCGCCGAACTCGATGGCGGACGCCATGGCGGGCACCTGCGACAGGGGCTCCAGATAGTCCGCCACGAGGTCGGCGCCCGTCGGGCACATATCCGCGTTCGGTTCGCGCCAGCCTGTGCCCACCAGGAGCATCCGGCTCACCGGATCGATATTGTAGCGCCACGGCGAGAACAGATGCACATGGCCCCAATCGCGGATGTTGGTCGCAACCGCATCGCCGGCCTCGTAGACCCTGACCGCGATGCCCCGATCGATGAGATGGGCCGCTGCAGCGAGCCCAATGGGGCCTCCGCCAATGACGGCAACTGGCATGTTCTCCATTTCATTCCTCCGATTATTCTAGAATTTTCGAATAATTGGGCAGAAAAAGGCCGTTCAGACGGCCCTTTCGGATGCTTCGGCAGCGCAGCCTTCATCAGCGCAGCACTCGTCTGCGAGGAACCCGATCAAGGCATTCATGGCCGGGTAGACGGCCCGGCAGATCAGAATCGTCCCGTGCCGCTCCTGTGACACCAGACCATTCTGAACCAGCCGTTGCAGGTGGTGCGAGAGAGTCGATGCGGGGATGCCAAGGTGCTCCTGCACCTGATTGACCGGGAGGCCGCCACGCCCTGCGCGGACGACCGTCCGATAGACCTTGAGCCTCGTCGGATTTCCAAGCGCCTCAAGCTGCTTGGCGGCTAATTCGATATTCATGGAATTAACCTATGGCCCGCCCCACTGCGGGTCAAGGGTTATTTCGGCAATTGTCGAATTAGTCGGCGGGACGGATTTTTCCGGTCGCGGCCGTTCGCTCGTACCAGCCCTTGGAGCGGTTCACGATCCACACCACCGAGAGCATCACGGGCACCTCGATCAGCACGCCCACCACCGTGGCGAGCGCCGCCCCCGAGGTGAAGCCGAACAGGGAGATGGCTGCGGCCACGGCCAGCTCGAAGAAGTTCGACGCACCGATCAGAGCCGAGGGCCCGGCGACGCAGTGCGCCTCCCCGGTTGCGCGGTTCAGCAGATAGGCGAGGCCGGCGTTGAAATAGACCTGGATCAGGATCGGCACCGCAAGCAGCGCGATGACGAGCGGCTGCGCGATGATCGCCTCGCCTTGGAAGCCGAAGAGCAGCACCAGCGTCGCCAGCAGCGCCACGAGGGAGAGCGGTCCGAGACGGGCCAGCAGGCCGTCCAGCGCCGCCTGCCCGCCGTGCGCCAGCAGCCGGCCGCGCAGCAGTTGGGCGACGATGACCGGAATGACGATGTAGAGCACCACGGACAGCACCAGCGTGCCCCACGGCACCGTGATGGCGGACAGGCCCAGCAGCAAGGCGACGATGGGCGCGAAGGCGACCACCATGATGGCGTCGTTCAGCGCCACCTGCGACAGGGTGAAATGGGGCTCGCCCTTGGTGAGGTTCGACCACACGAAAACCATCGCGGTGCAGGGCGCCGCGGCGAGGATGATCAGGCCGGCGATGTAGCTGTCGATCTGGTCCGCCGGCAGCAGGGGCCGGAACAGCCAGCCGATGAATAGCCAGCCCAGCAGCGCCATGGAGAAGGGCTTCACCGCCCAGTTGACGAACAGCGTCACGCCGATGCCGCGCCAGTGCCGGCCCACCTCGCCGAGGGCGGCAAAATCGATCTTGAGCAGCATAGGAACGATCATCAGCCAGATCAGCACGGCCACCGGCAGGTTCACCTGCGCGATCTCCACGGCGCCGATGGCGTGGAAGACCGACGGCGCCAGATGGCCGAGAAGCACGCCAGCGACGATGCACAATCCGACCCACACGGTGAGATACCGTTCAAACAGGGACATTTCCGATCTCCGTACTCAGCCGCCTCAGGCCACGTCAGAACGCGGATCGGTGCCACCTTCGAGGCGGCCGATCTCGCGCAGCCGGGTGCCGAGGGCGAGGCGGTCGAGCTTGGTGATCGGCAACGCTGTGAACACCGAGATGCGGTTCTTGAGATAGCGGAAGGCGGCGTTGAAGGCCGCTTCCCTAGCGATGTCGCTGCCCTCCACCGCGGCGGGGTCCTCGATGCCCCAATGGGCCGTCATCGGTTGCCCCGGCCAGATGGGGCAGGCTTCGCCGGCCGCGTTGTCACAGACGGTGAAGACGAAATCCATCACCGGCGCGTTCGGCTCGGCGAATTCGAGCCAGCTCTTGGAGCGAAAGCCATAGGTCGGGTAGCCGAAAGCATTCAGCGTGCGGATGGCGAGCGGGTTCACCTCGCCCTTGGGGGCGCTCCCGGCCGAGAAGGCGCGGAACCGACCGGCCCCGTCCTTCGACAGGATGCTTTCCGCGAGGATCGAGCGGGCGGAATTGCCGGTGCACAGGAACAGCACGTTGAACACGTGATCGGAGCTCGTGTCAGGCATGGGTGTCCTCGGTCTTGGGTTCGCAGGCGCAGGACAAGGCAGCAACGGCGGGGGCGCAGACCTCAGGATGCCCGTTGCAGCAATCGCGCATCAGGAAGGCCACGAGGTCGGAGAGGGCGGGGTAGACGGCGCTGTAGATGATGGACCGCCCGTCCCGCCGCGAGCGCACCAGCCCGGCCTGCTCCAGATGGTTCAGGTGGAAGGACATGCGGGAGGAGGAAGCGCCGCCCATGGCCTCGCCGATGGCGCCCGCAGGCAGCCCCTCCGGACCGGCCTGCACGAGAAGGCGCACCACGCGGAGACGGGTTTCCTGAGAAAGCGCGGCGAAGGCAGAGAGGGCATCGGATTCATCCATGAGTCAATATCTCAAGATTTATTGAGATATTGACTAGCCTAGTTCGCGGGAGCCGACAACTGGATTGTGACTGGAAACGGCCTGAGCTCTGGATGCCCGTCTAGCCTGTCCACGCACGATGGGGGGCAGACAGGAGCCGGGCGGCCGGCCCCATAGGTCGCCCGGCTCACCCGTCATACCCGCGGACGCCCTCGCTGATCGCCGGCCTGATGGCGGTTGCGCGGCATCGTCGAAACTATAGAAATGCGGCTCCGAGGAGCGAGCGACCGTGTCTCCTGAAGGCCACATCCTGATTGTCGACGACGACGCCGAGATCCGCCGGCTCGCCGGCAAGTTCCTGCGCGAGCACGGGCACAAGGTGACGTCGGCGCAGGATGCCCGCGAGATGCGGGAGGCCATGGCCGCCGGCCCCGTGGACCTCATCATCCTCGACATCATGCTGCCGGGCGTCAGCGGCCTCGATCTGTGCCGCGACCTGCGCCGTAGCTCCAACGTCCCCATCATCATGCTCACCGCGCGCGGGAGCGACGTGGACCGGATCGTCGGGCTGGAGCTGGGCGCCGACGACTATCTCGCGAAGCCCTTCAACCCGCGTGAGCTGCTCGCCCGCATCCACGCCGTCCTGCGGCGGACGCGGCCCTCGGACGCCGTCCCGACAGTGGGCGGTTCCAGCCTGAAGTTCTCCGGCTGGACGCTCGATACCCGGCGGCGGGAACTGACCAATCCAGAAGGCGCGGTGGTGGACCTTTCCACCGGGGAATACGACTTGCTGCTGACCTTCCTCGAGCACCCCCAACGCGTGCTGAACCGCGACCAACTGATGGACGCCGCCAAGAACCGAACCGCCACGGGCTTCGACCGCGCCATCGACATCCAGGTGAGCCGGCTGCGCAAGAAGCTCGAGTCCCACGGCGGTCTGGAGATGGTGAAGACGGTCCGCGGCGCGGGCTATTTCTTCGCCCCGGAGGTGGAGCGCTCGTGATCCGCGCCCTCGACAGCCTCGCCATGCGCACCGCCGTGGTGGCGGTGGTGGGCATCGTCGTGGTGCATGTGCTCAGCCTGTGGACCTACGAGCACGCCATGGAGCGCCAGCGCCACGCCGCCCATGCGGTGCGCCTCGCCGACCAGTTGATCTCTCTGCGCCGGTCGCTCGCTGCCGTGGCACCGGAAAGCCGCGAGGATGTGGCCCACGATCTGTCGGGCGGCGCCATCGACGCGCATTGGAGCCGGGAGGCGATGGCTGCCGCCGGTGCCCGCGCGACCGAAGCGGCCCAGCGCCTCGCCGAGGAGGTTCGCACCCTGGCGCCCGAGCTTCAGGCCGGCGATGTGCTGGTGAGCGCCGGGACCGATCCGCATCTCAGTCTCGTGGCGGTGCGCCTGCCGGACGGCAGCTGGCTGAACGCCCGCCTGTTCGCCTCCGCCCCGCAGGCGCCGGGGGCGCATGGATCCCTGCTCTCCACCACGCTCATGGCGGCGGGCGTGCTGCTGCTCTCGCTCGCCATCGCCGCGTGGCTCACCCGCCCGCTCCGGGCCATGGCGCGTACGGTTGCGGCCTTGCCGCCCGCCGCCCCCCTCGTGCGACTGCCCGAGACCGGCCCCAAGGAGGTTCGCGAGCTGGCCCACGCGTTCAACGGGATGCAGGCGCGCATCGCCGGGCTGGTGGAGCGGCGCACGCAGGCCCTGGCCGCCGTCTCCCACGATCTGCGCACGCCCATGACGCGGCTGCGCTTCCGACTGGAGGATGTGAGCGATCCGGCGCTGCGCCACGCCATGGCCGAGGACATCGCGGAGATGGAGCAGATGGTGGATGCCACCCTCTCCTACCTGCGCGGCGAGGCCAGCGACGAGCCGGTGCGGCCGCTCGATCTGGTGGCGCTGGTGGAGACAATCGTGGACGGGGCGCGGGACCGCGGCCTTTGCGCTGATCTCTCCGCCCCGCCGCGCTTCGTGGTGGCGGGACGGCTCGTCAGCCTGAAGCGGATGGTGTCCAACCTCGTCGAGAATGCCCTCACCTATGGCGGCTCCGCCCATGTGACGCTCACGGACGAGGGCGCCGCCGCCGTGCTGGGGGTCCGCGACCACGGCCCCGGCATTCCCGAAGACCAACTGGCCGCCGTGCTTGAGCCGTTCGTCCGGCTCGAGGCCTCGCGCAGCCGCGCGACCGGCGGCGTCGGGCTGGGCCTCACCATCGCGCGTACCGTGGCCGAGGCGCACGGCGGCACTCTGACCCTCGCCAACGCTCCCGATGGCGGCCTGATCGCGACGGTGCGCCTGCCCAAGGTCCAGGCTGAAACAAACTGATACAGAAGCGATACGCGGCGTGACGCGCCGCCCGCTATCGCTCACCCGTACCGGCATCACGAGCGGACGGGTTGAGGCATGGGGTCCCATTTCTTGCGGAACGTCGTGTCTGGCCTGCGCGGGCTTCTCGCCTGCGCGGCGCTGTCCGGCTCCGCTGCGGCCCATGGAGGCCACGACCATGGGACGCCACCGCCCCCTCAGGTGACGACGCTCGCTCCCCGCGTCGAGGCCGCCTCCGCCGATTTCGAGCTGGTGGCGGTGCTGCGCGACGGACTCCTGACGATCTATCTCGACCGCTTCGCCGACAATGCTCCGGTGGAGGGCGCTGCCGTCGAAGTGGACACGCCGGAGGGCTCACAGCCCGCAAAACCCGACGGCCCGGGCACCTATGTGTTGCCCGCGCCGTTCGCGGCGACGCCGGGCGCGCACGATATCGCCTTCACCGTCACGGCTGGCGACACGGTGGACGTGCTTGCCGGCACTCTGACCATTGGGCCGGCCGCACCTTCATCCGATGCGAGGCCGCCCGCGCCGGCGACGCTGGCGCTGATCGGCGGGACACCGTCCGGCGCGCTCGCGGGCGTTGCCGTGGGCCTCCTCATCGGTTTTCTCGCCGGGGCGCTTGTCGTATCGCGGCGGCGGGCGGGGAGGCTCCTCCTCCTCCTCCTTGGAGCGGTCGGCCTCGCGCTTGCCGGCCCACGCGACGCCCGGGCGGACGCGCCGAAGCCCGCTCCGCGCGACATGGCACAGCGCCTCCCCGACGGTTTGGTGATCGTGCCCAAGCCGACCCAGCGCATCCTCGGTGTGCGCACGCTCGTCACGGCTTCGGGCGCCTTCGCCGGCACGGTGGAATTACCCGGCCGCGTGGTGCCGGACGCCAATGCGAGCGGCCTGGTGCAAAGCGCAGTGGGCGGCCGCCTCGCGCCGCCCGAGGGCGGCTTCAAGCCGCTCGGAACGAAGGTCGCGGCAGGCGAAATCCTCGCCTACGTGCATCCGCCCATCGGCGCCTCCGACCTCAAGGACCTGGAGCAGCAGGGTTACGAGCTGGACCAGCAGATCGCCCTTGTGAAGCGCCGCTACGAGCGGCTCTCGGCCATTCCCAATGCCGTGACCCGCCGCGAGGTGGAGGAGGCCGAGATCGAGCTGAACGGCCTCAAGACCCGCCGGGCCAAGCTGGAGCGGGTGCAGCGTGAGCCGGAGGCCCTCCGCACGCCGGTCGCTGGGATCATCGCCACCGCCGATGCCGTGGCGGGGCAGATGGCGGACCCGAACACGGTGGTGTTCCGCATCGTCGACCCCGCCCGGCTCTGGGTGGAGGCGCTCGGCTTCTCGCCGGACGCAGGGCGATCGGGCGCCACCGGCCGGCTGCCGAACGGACGCACGGTGGACCTCAGTTTTCTGGGGGCGGGCATATCCGAACGCGCGCAGGCGCTTCCCCTCCTGTTCTCGGTCGCCTCGGATACCGGGGAGCTGCGCCCAGGCCAGTTCCTGACGGTATTCGCCGAGGCCGGCGCCCCGCGCATTGGCATCGCGATCCCCCGCTCTGCGGTGGTGCGCGGGGCGAACGGCCAATCGATCGTCTATGCGCACATCAGTGCCGAGCGCTTCGCCTCGCTCGAGGTGAAGACCCTGCCCCTCGACGCCTCCCGCGTGCTGGTGGTGGCGGGTCTCTCCCCCGGCCAGCGCATCGTCACCGATGGCGCCGAACTCATCGACCAGATCCGCTGAGGCCGGCCGATGTTCACCGTCCTCGTCACCCAGTCCCTGCGCCACCGCCTGCTGGTGCTGGCGCTCGCCGCCGTTCTGGTGGTCTACGGCGCCTATGCAGTGACGCGCTTGCCGGTGGACGTGCTGCCCGACCTCAATCGTCCCACCGTGACCATTATGACCGAGGCGGATGGGCTCGCCCCGGCCGAAGTCGAGCAACTCGTCACCTTCCCGCTCGAGACGGCGATGAACGGGCTGCCGGGCCTCATCCGCCTGCGCTCGGTGTCGGGCGTCGGCCTCTCCGTCCTCTATGTGGAATTCGACTTCGGCACCGACATCTTCCGCGACCGCCAGCAGATCGCCGAACGCCTTGCGCTGGTGCGGGACCGCCTGCCCGCGAACGTCTCGCCGCAGATGGGGCCGATCAGCTCCATCATGGGGCAGATCCTGATGTTCGCCGTGACCAGCGACACGGCCTCCCCCATGGCGGTGCGGGAGGCGGCTGATTTCGTCATCAGGCCCCGGCTCCTCGCCATTTCGGGTATCGCCCAGGTCATTCCCATGGGCGGCGACGTGCGGCAGTTCCGCGTCTCTCCGGACCTCGCCGCCATGCGGGCCAACGGCATCACGCTCGATGCGCTGGAAAAGGCACTCGCCCAGTTCGGCACCAATTCGGGCGGCGGCTTCGCCGACCAGAGCGGACGTGAGTTCCTGATCCGGAACATCGCCCGCACGCTCAGCCTCGACGACCTGAAGACCCTCGTGCTGCCCCGCCCCTCGGGAGGGAACGTCTTCCTCCACCAGATCGCGCAGGTGGACTACGCCGCGCGGCTGAAGCGCGGCGATGCCGGCTACATGGGGCGGCCGGCCCTGATCCTTTCGGTGGAGAAGCAGCCGGAGGCGGACACCCTCGCCCTCACGCATGCGGTGGAGGAGGCGGTAGCCGATCTCAACCGCACGCTGCCCGACGGCATCCGCATCTCCCCGCCCGTGTTCCGGCAGGCGGACTTCATCGCAGCCTCCATCGGCAATGTGGAGAAGGTGCTGATGGAAGCCATGGCGGTGGTCGCCGTGGTGCTGTTCGCGTTCCTGCTCAACTGGCGCACCACGCTCATTTCGCTCACCGCCATCCCGGTGTCGATCCTCACCACCGCCATCGTGTTTCACGCCTTCGGCCTCTCCATCAACACGATGACGCTAGGCGGCCTCGCCATCGCCATCGGCGAGTTGGTGGACGACGCCGTGGTGGACGTGGAGAACATCTTCCGGCGTTTGCGCGAGAATGCCGCCGCGGTCGCGCCCCGCCCCGTCTTCGATGTGGTGGTGGCGGCGAGCCGGGAGGTGCGCTCGGGCATCGTCTACGCAACGCTCATCATCGTGCTGGTGTTCGTGCCTCTGTTTGCGCTGCCCGGCATCGAGGGACGGCTGTTCGCCCCGCTGGGGCAGGCCTACATCGTCTCCATCCTCGCGAGCCTCGCCACCTCCATCACGCTGACGCCGGTGCTCGCCTTCTACCTGCTCCCGGCGATCAGCCGGCAGGCCGAGCGGGACGGCGCGCTGGTGCGCATGCTGAAGGGTGGGTACGCAGGGGTGCTCGCAAGCGCTTTCCGCCACCAGCGCCTCGTGATGGGAACGACGAGCCTGCTCTTCGTCGCAGCTCTCGCCGCTGCCGCCGGCCTGCCGCGCGCCTTCCTGCCGCCGTTCAACGAGGGTTCGCTGACCATCTCCATGTCGTTCCGTCCGGGGCTCTCGCTCGCCGAGAGCCACCGCATGGGGTTCATCGCCGAGGGCCTCATCCTGGAGGTTCCGGAGGTGAAGGCTGTCGGCCGGCGCACCGGGCGGGCGGAGCTGGACGAGCACGCCGAGGGCGTGCACGCCTCCGAGATCGAGGTGGACCTTTCCCCCTCCGCCCGCAGCCGCGCCGAGATCACCGCCGACATCCGCGACCAGCTCGCGGTCCTGCCAGCATCCTTCAACATCGGCCAACCCATCTCGCACCGGCTCGACCACATGCTCTCCGGCGTGCGGGCCGAGATCGCCCTGAAGCTGTTCGGCGAAGACCTCGACACCCTGCGCGCCACAGCGGACACTCTGCGCCAGCGCCTCGCCGCCATTCCCGGCCTCGTCGACCTGCAGGTGGAGCGGCAAGTGCGCGTGCCGGAGGTGACGGTGCGCGTGGATTATGGGCGCGCCGCCCTCTACGGCCTCCAGCCCGCCCAGGTGACGGACGCACTGGCGCGGCTCTCGAACGGTCGCGTGGTCTCGATCCTCGTGGACGGCAACCGGCGCTTCGACCTGATCATCCGCCTGCCCGACGCGACACGCAGCGCCGACGGACTGGCCGGCCTCCTCATCGAGACGCCTTCAGGCTGGATCCCCCTCTCGCAGGTGGCCGAAGTGAAGGAGACGGACGGGCCGAACCAGATCCTGCGTGAAGGCGGTCGGCGGCGCATCGTGGTACTGGCCAACACCTCCGGCGCACGGGACACGGCCGCCATCATCGCCGACATGCGCCGCGTCATCGGGGAGACGGCCCTTCCGACCGGAACTTCGGCCAGCCTTGAAGGCACCTTCGCCGCGCAGGAGGAATCCATGCGCACGATCGGCGGCCTTGCCGCTGTGTCCTTGCTGCTGGTCTTCGCCATCCTCTACAGCCGCTATCGCTCGGCGCTGTTCGCGCTGGTCATCATGGGCAGCGTGCCGCTGGCGCTCATCGGCGCGGTCCTCGCCCTGTGGCTGGCGGGTCAGCCGCTCTCGGTGGCGAGCATGATCGGTTTCGTCACGCTCACCGGCATCGCTGCGCGCAACGGCATCCTGAAGATCAGCCACGTCATCAATCTGGCCATAGCGGAGCGCCAGCCCTTCGGCCCCGCGCTCGTCATGCGCGGGAGCCTCGAGCGGCTGACCCCGGTGCTGATGACCGCGGTGTCCGCCGGAATCGCGCTGCTGCCGCTCATGAGCGGGGCCGAGGTGCCGGGCAAGGAGATCCTCCACCCTGTCGCCATCACGATCTTCGGCGGCCTCGTCAGCGCCACGCTGCTCGATGCGGTGCTCACCCCCGTGCTCGTCCTGCGATACGGCAGCCGTCCGCTCGAACGGCTGGTGACGGGCGCAGGCGAGACTTCCCCCATCCCCGACGCCGCCCGTGCGGACGCCTTCTGACGGAGCCTGCCATGATTTTCCGCCGCCTCGTTCCCGCAGCCCTCGCCCTTCCTCTTCTCGCCCTTCCCTTGCTTGCCACCCCTGTGTTCGCGCACGAGCCCGGTGCCGGAGCCAATGGCGGGGTGCGGGTGGATGCCGGGCGCTATCACGCCGAACTGGTGTCAGACGGTACCGCCACCGTCGCGCTCTATCTCAGCGACGGGTCCGACAAGCCCGTCGCGGCCGACGGCTTCAAGGCCAATGCCATCCTCGTGGTGGACGGCAAGGCCCAGCGCTTTCCGCTCGCTCCTGCTGGCGGCAACCGGCTGTCCGGCACCGCCGCCGTTGCCGTTCCCAAGGGGGTGAAGGGCGCCGTCCAGATCACCGCTCCGGACGGCTCCTCCGCCCAGGCCAAATACTGAAGACACCGTATCTCCCGGCCCGCCTTGTCTGCCCGGCGACGCGCCTAGGAAGCTGATCCAGAGGCTGACCATGACCCGACCGATTGCCTCCTCTCTCACTCGCCGCTCCTTCCTTGCGGGCAGCGCGGCAATGGGCGCGCTCGCCGTTTCCGGCGGGTGGAACCGCGCTCTCGCGGCTCCCCTTCTCAGCGTCGAGAGCGTGACGCTCGACGTGAACGGCAAGGCGGCCAAGGTGTTCACGGTGAAAGGCCCGGCTGGCGAAGGGATCTTCGCGAAGGAGGGCGAGCGCCTGACCGGAGCGGTCCTCAACGCCTCTGACACGCCCGCAGTGATGCATTGGCACGGCCAGCTCTTCGCTCCGGCGGACCAGGATCGCGCCCGTCCCGGCGGCGGCGAACTGGCGCCCGGTGAAACGGATCAGGTGGACTTCCTCCTGACGCCCGGCACCCACTGGATGCACTCCCACACGCTCAGCGAACAGCTGCTTCTCGCCGCCCCCCTCGTGACCCGGGAAGCCGATGCCGGGGATGTGCAGGATGTGGTGGTGATGCTGCATGACTTCTCCTTCCGGAGCCCGGAAGAGATCCTCGCCGATCTCGGCGGGAGCAGCACCCATGGCGGCCACGGCATGGGTGGCGCAATGCAGGGAATGGCCATGCCGGGAATGGGCCATTCAGGCCATGGAATGGGCGGCATGGGAGCTATGGGCGGGGGAGCTATGGGCGGCGGGATATCCGCGTCACCGCCCGCCGGCCAGATGAGCCACGGCATGGGTGGCGGGATGCCCGGAGGAATGGCCGGCGGCATGATGGCCCACGCCAACGATGTCGATTACGATGCCTTCCTCGCCAACCGGCGCACCCTCGCCGATCCGGAGATTGCGCAGGTGGAGAAGGGCAGCCGGGTGCGCCTGCGCATCATCAACGGCGGCACAGCCACCGTCTTCTTCATCACCGTGCCCGGCCTCAGGCCCAGATGCATCGCGGTGGATGGCTCGCCGTGCCTACCCGTTGAGGCGGATGTCTTTCCCCTGGCCCAGGGCCAGCGGATCGATCTCATCGTGGATATACCCGCGGGCGGCGGCGCTTTTCCCGTACTGGCCCATGTGGAGTCTTCGCCGCGCCGCACCGGCCTCGTCCTGGCGACCGCCGGGGCCTCCGTGGCGCGTATCGCCGAGAGCGCGGACCGGCCGCAGGGCCTTGTCGATCTCGCATTCGAGGCGCGCCTCGCGGCTGCGAAGCCGCTCGTGCCGCGCACAGCGGACCGGGTCATTCCCATCATGCTCGGAGAGGAGGCCGGCTACCGCTGGACCATCAACGGCCACATCTACGGCGAGGCCAAACCATTCCAGGTGAGCTCCGGCAAGCGGGTGGAACTGACGTTCATGAATCCCACCACCATGAGCCATCCCATGCACCTGCACGGCCATCATTTCCAGGTGGTCGGCATTGGTGGGAGGCGCTTCCCCGGGGCGGTCCGCGACACAGTGATGGTGCCCCCGCAAATGTCCGTCACGATCGCCTTCGACGCCGGGCCGAAGGGCGAATGGTTCCTCCATTGCCACCACCTCTACCACATGGCCACCGGAATGATGGCGGTAGTGAAGGTGGCCTGATCCCGCAGAGGAGAGACCGTCATGCACTACGATCAGATGATGAGCGGCGGCATGTGGGGGATGTGGCTCTTCGGCCTTCTCGTTCTGGCGCTTGTCGTGCTCGGCATCGCCGCGCTCATCAAGTATCTCGGGCGCTGAACGCGAAGCGCTGCCCGGAAAGGGCAGGGTCGAATTGTGAAGCTCGGAATTGTCTTCGCACGTAACCGTCGTTTTCAGGCCACGTTGCTGAGGGCGGGCTGTGCTGGGTAGGCCCATGGCATGAGGTCGTCGATGCGGCTGTTGGGGTGGCCGTTGAGGATGCGGGTGATAACGTCCGCGAGGTAGGCTTGGGGGTCGATTCCGTTGAGCTTGCAGGTCTCGACGAGCGAGGCGATGACGGCCCAGTGTTCGGCGCCGCCGTCGGAGCCGGCGAAGAGCGCATTCTTCCGGGTCAGAGCCAGAGGGCGGATGGAGCGCTCGACGATGTTGTTGTCCAGTTCGACGCGGCCGTCGTCGAGGAACAAGGTGAGGCCCTCCCAGCGCGAGAGCGCGTAGCGGATCGCCTCCGCGAGCTTGGTCTTCTGGCTGATCAGCGCCAGCTTCGCCCGCAGCCACGGCTCGAGAGCCTCGATGATCGGCTTGCTCTTCTCCTGGCGCGTGGCCCGGCGCTCATCCGAGGTTCGGCCACTGATCCCGACCTCGACGTGGTAGAGTTCCGCAATGCGCTGCAGGGCCTCGCTGGCGATCGGCGCGGGACCGCTCTGGGCGAGCTCGTAGAAGCGGCGCCGAACATGCGCCCAGCAGAACGCCAGGCTCACGGCGTTGCGTCCGGCCAGCGCCTTGTACCCGCCATAGCCATCGACCTGGAGGATGCCGCTGAAGCCGTCGAGGTGGGCGACGGGCCGCTCGCCCTTGCGGTCAGGGGCATAGACATAGGCGACGGCGGGCGGATCGGTGCCGCCCCAGGGCCGGTCGTCGCGGGCATAGGCGAAGAGCTGCCCGGTCTTGGTCCGGCCGCGTCCGGGATCGAGCACCGGCGCCGTGGTCTCGTCGGCGAACAGCTTGGGCGAGGTCTTGAGCACCGCCAGCAGCCGGTCATGCACGGGCCGCAGCAGGAAGGCCGCGCGCCCGACCCAGTCCGCCAGCGTCGAGCGGTCGAGCGCGATGCCCTGGCGCCCGTAGATCTGGGCCTGGCGGTACAGGGGCAGATGGTCGGCATATTTGGAGACGAGCACATGGGCAACGGTTGCCTCGGTCGGCAGTCCGCCCTCGATCAGCCGTGCCGGCGCCGGGGCCTGCACCACCACATCCGCGCAGGACCGGCAGGCATATTTCGGCCGGCGCACCACCAGGACGCGGAACTGGGCCGGCACCATGTCGAGCCGCTCGGCCACATCCTCGCCGATGCGGTGCAGCTTGCCGGAACAGCACGGGCAGAGGTCGCTCTCGATATCGACCACGGTCTCGATCCGCGGCAGATGGGCGGGCAGCGCTCCGCGGTTCGCACGGCGTTTGGCGACCCGCTCGGCCTTCTCGGCCGGCACCTGCGCCTCGGACGCAGCGAAGCCGGCGGCCTCGATCTGTTCGGCCTCTTCCAACGCCAGCAGCAGCTGGTCCTCAGGGAGGCTCTCCGCCCGCCGTCCGAAGCGGTGCCTCTGCAGCTCCTTGATGATCTGGCGCAGGCGCTCGATCTCCGCATCCCGCGCGATCAGCATCGCCTGGAGCGTCTCGGGATCACGGGGAAGCTCGGTGGAGAGCGAAGCCATGACCCGCAATGAATCATATTCGCCAGGCCCCTGCGAGCCTCTTCAACTGGCGGCGACCGGTGTCGTCGTACGCTGTGCCTCATGCACCCGCCGCCAGTCGAGGCCCTCGAGCAAAGCCTGGAGCTGGGCCGATGTCAGCTGCAGGATGCCGTCCTCTACCTTGGGCCAGCGGAACTCACCGTCCTCCAGCCGCTTCGCCACCAGCACGACACCGGTGCCGTCCCAGAACACCAGCTTCACCCTGTCGGCGCGCTTGGCCCGGAAGACGTACACCGTGCCGGAGAACGGATCGGCGCCCATGGTCTCACGCACCAAGGCCGCGAGCCCCTCCGCCCCTTTGCGGAAGTCCACCGGCCGCGTCGCCACCATGACGCGGACCGCGCCGCTCGAGCCGATCACGACCCGGCCTTCTGCGTGCCGATCACCGCCGCTATGGTGGCCGGCGAGGCCCCGTTCTCGATCATCACCCGGACCCCGGCGACGCCGACCTCGATCGTCGCCGCGCGACGTTGCCGGCCTCGCCGCTTCGGCCGTGACGGTGGGGCGGACGGCTCAGATGCGGGAGCCGGTTCCGGCGTGACAACGGCCGGCACGAACGCCGGGATCCTCTCGCTCGCCTTGCGCACCTCACGACGCCAGGTGAACAGCTGCTGTGGCGACAAGGCATGGCGCCGCGCCACGTCACTCACCGTCGCTCCAGCCTCGAAGCTCTCGGCGACAATCCGCGCCTTCTCCTCGAGAGCCCACTCCCGGCGACGCCCCGCTCCGGTGAAAACCTCGAATCGCCGCACCGGCTCCTCGGCACTCGATTTAAGCGTAAGCTCTGAAATCGTCATATGTCCAAGCCCTCCAGGCTCGGAACATCGCCCCCTCAGCCTCGACGGCGAAAGGTGGGCTCAGGGCTCCGCTTACCTTCGCACTCGTCTCGGCCGGGTCATTTTGGCGCCAGCACGCAGCTCGCCATGCTGCTCCTTGGCGCCATCGATCCGTGGATGATGGCCGGCCTGCTCTACCTCGGGGCAGGTGCTGGCCTCGCCGCCGTGCATCTGTCCCGGACCGCGCTCCGGCTGCCGGCGGTGGAAGCGCCGCTGCGGCGGACCGACGTGCCGTGGCTCGCGCTGGTGATCCTCACCGGCGGCGTCCTCGGCCCGCTGCTGCTCATGTTCGGCCTCGCCCGGACCGACGGCGCGAGCGCATCCCTTCTCCTCAAACTGGAAGGTGTGGCGACCATGGCCATCGCCTGGCTCGCCTTCCGCGAGAATGTGGACAGGCGCCTCCTTCTGGGCGCGTGATCCATGTCGCCTTTCGGCAGGTGGTGAGCCTGGACTGGGCACGGCATCGGGCCGGACCTGCCTCTGCTCTCCTCCACCGACTGGCGTGCGGCCGCGCTCTCGGCGATGACGCGGCTGGCCATGTTCAGGCTCGGGCTCGGGATGCTCACCACGCTCGCGGCCTTTGGCTTGCGGGCCGGCGGAGGTGGTGCTTTCGATATTGGGCTGAGGCCGCGCCCGATTGGCACGGCGGCGGCGTCCGCAGGAGAGGTCACGCTCGCCCCGCCCTGCCTCCCGATCGAGCGCGGGAGGAGAAGCGAGAATCTGTTGGCGTCTGCACGCCCAGTGTCATCCAGGAGAAGCCGACAGCCCGCCCGCGCGCACGCTGGTTCTGGTGATGACCCGACATCACGAATATGCTTTCCGCGACTCGACGGACGGCCGATTATCGTGTGTTTTCTTGGATTTAGGTGGCGCGCCGGGGAAGATTCGAACTCCCGACCCCCAGATTCGTAGTCTGGTGCTCTATCCAGCTGAGCTACCGGCGCCTGTGCCCGTGACCGGCGGACCGGTCGGGAAAGCGAGGAGCTTTCCGGGGCGTTCGCGGCTTGGAATTCCGCGAGGCCCGTCTGCTACCCCTTTTTATGGGAGGGTGCAAGGCCCCCGGCCCGCATCGCTCATGAGACCGGCCGGAAAGAGCGCGCCTTGTGGAAAACTCGGCCCGCTCACGCCCGGATGCGTTCCCGTCGGTGATGCCGGCTCTCCGGCTGGTCGGGGATGGTGATGCGGAAGGCGGTGCCGATCTTGGTGTCGAGCAGGCGGATGTGGCCGCCGTGGGCCCGCACCAGTTCGTCGGCGATGGGCAGGCCGAGCCCCGTGCCGCCGCGCCGGGCAGAGGAGACGAAGGCCTCGAACAGATGCTCTCGCCGCGCCGCGGGAATGCCCGGCCCGGTGTCGCTGAGCTCGATCTCCACCACCGGCCCCTTGCGGCGGGCGCGGACGCGGATCTGGTCGCGCTCGGGATCGAGCGGGGCGCGCGCCTCGAGCGCCTGGAGGGCGTTGCGGGTGATGTTGAGGATGACCCGGAACAGTTGATCAGGATCGGCATCGGCGGTGAGTCCGCGCTCCACGTCTGCCACCCAGCCGACCCCCGCGCTGCCACCGGGCGAGAGGCCGAGGGTTTCGCGCACCTCCTCGAACAGATGGGCGAGTTCCACGTCGCGCCGCTCCGGCAGGGGCTCCTTGGCGCGACCGTAGGACAGGGTCTGCTCGCAATAATGGATGGCGCGGTCGAGGGCAGCGAGCAGCTTCGGCGCGAAGCGCTGCACGGTCGGATCCGGCACCGATGCAAGGCGGTCCGAGAGCAGCTGCGCCGAGGACAGCAGATTGCGCAGATCGTGGTTGATCTTGGACACGGCAAGGCCCAGCGCCGCGAGGTGGCTCTTCTGGTGCAGGGTGTGGGAGAGCTCGCGCTGCAATTCCTCGAGCGCCTCCTCGGCGGTGCCGATCTCGTCGGAGCGGCCGGAGGGCACGATGATGCGCGAGGCGTCCTCCGGATCCTCGCGGAAGGCGGACATGCGCTCGGTGAGGCGGCGCATGGGCCGCACGAACAGCCAGTTGAGGCTCACATAGACCAGCACGCCCGCCACGACAGCCACGGCGAGCGAGATGAGCAGTACGGTCGCTGCGAAGCGCAGCAGCGCCACGCGCAGCGGGGTCTCGCTGAGCACGATCTCGATGAAGTCGGCCCCCCGCGGCGGTTCGCCGACGATGCGCAGGATGCGGCCGTTGTCGGCGACGAGCGTGTCGAAGGCATCATGCACCGCGCCCCAGAGCGTGGTCTCGCGCATGTCGATGTGCACGTCCGCCTCGGGCGGCATGTCGGAGGCAGCAAGGAGGCGCCGGGTGCCCTCCCGCTTCACCACGATCACCTTGGCGCCCACGCTGTCGAGAAGCTCGCGGGTCATGTCCACCGTCACGCCGTCCTGTGGCGCGGCGTCGAGCACGAGGGCGGCGGTGCGGGCGGCGGCGAGGCGGTCGGACAGCCAGGCGATGCGGTAATTGGCGATGGTGGGCACCAGCACGGCGATTTCCGCCGTGGCCACCACGGCCACCGTCAAGGCGAGCAGTTTTGCCGACAAGCCGAGGCTCCACCGGCGGCGCTTGGGCGCCGGTGCCTCCTCGGGCTTATGGCTCCTCGGCTCGAACATCGTATCTGATACGGGGGGAAGGCCCGTCCCGGATCCCTCGGGCCCATTGCACGAAGGGATCAGCGTTAAGACATAGGCAACCATCGGGGAACGGGCCAGAGCAACCTCAATTTGAGGTAAACGGCCGAAACGGCAGCGCTTTCGCTTGCCAGCCCGTCAGCATACGGGCGCGAGGCTTTCGCCCTACTCTTCCTCGCCGAACCGGTCGCCGACGAGGGTGCCGAGGGCGTCGAGCACGTCGGACGCCTCCCGGCCGGTGGCGGTGACGGTGACGCAGGTGCCGGGCCCGGCGGCCAGCATCATCAGGCCCATGATGGAATTGCCGCCCACCGCCTCGCCGCTGCGGCACACCGTGACCATGGCGTCGAAGCGCTCCACGGTCTGTACGAACTTGGCGGAGGCGCGGGCGTGGAGGCCGCGTTTGTTGATGATGGGAAGCACGCGCACCAGCGCCTCGGGCGCGATAGGCCGGCCGCAGGCGATGGCCGGATCGTCGGAACAGCCGCCCGCCGCGCAACCGGCGTCGGCGAAAAGCTCAGTTACCGGAGAGGACGCGGCTTGCGACATTGATGTATTTCCTACCGGCTTCCTGGGCGACGTCCACGGCCTGGGCCAGCGGCATCTCCCCACGCACCTTGGCGAGCTTGACCAGCATGGGCAGGTTGATGCCCGCGACCACCTCGACATCCGGCGTGTTCATCACCGAAATCGCGAGGTTCGAGGGGGTTCCGCCGAACATGTCGGTGAGGATCACCACCCCGTCGCCGGTGCGCACGCGATCCACCGCCTCGATGATGTCCTGGCGCCGCCGCTCCATGTCGTCTTCGGGACCAATGGTGACAGCGGCGATCTGGGCCTGCGGGCCCATCACGTGCTCCAGAGCGGAGCAGAATTCGTCTGCCAGACGGCCGTGTGTGACGAGGACGAGACCGATCATGCTTCCTCCGCCCTCATCTTCCCCCTGATGAAGGCCTCCCGCGCTGCGGGACGGCCATATTCAGAGCGGCTCAAAAATTACGCAAGGGGTGCAACGCACAAAAGCACATTTAGTTTTCGTAAGCTCGCGTCTTGAGAATGCAAGCGATTACGACAGGCGCCAGGTCCAGGCTGAAGATCGGAGTTCTAGGGATTTCAATGCCTTGAATCTGTTCCCGAAGCTCGGCCGGGTCGGGCATGCGGACCATTTCCGATGCCGCCAGATCGACCACATGCCGCACTGCGACGGAGGGACGGTGTTCCATCCGCCTCACACCAATACCGCGCAACTCGATCAGGCCTGCAAGTAAAGGAGGCGGTCGGGCGATCAGCATACCATCCTCCACCGCAAGCACCACCCGGTCGTCCGCCACCAGCTCGGCCGGCGGCAGGGCGCGGGGGGCATCGAGGATGAGCCTCAGCGCCAGCATGGACTTGCCGGAGCCCGAGGGGCCGCGGATGAGAAGCCCCACGTCCCCCACGGCGACGCAGCTTGCGTGGATGGTGGGTGGCGCGGCCCCGGTCACGGTCAGCTGGTGGGCAGGCGCACGACGAAGCGCGCGCCGGTGACGTGGGGGGTGCCATCGGGATCGGTGGCGGTGCGGTTCTCGGCCCAGATGCGCCCGCCGTGGGCTTCCACGATCTGCCGCGAGATGGAGAGGCCGAGGCCGGAATTCTGGCCGAAGCCCTGGTGCGGGCGATCCGTGTAGAAGCGCTCGAAGATGCGCGAGAGCGCATCTGGGCGAATGCCCGGCCCGTCGTCGTCCACGGTGATCTCCGCCCCGTCCTTGAGGCGGCGGCAGGTGACGCGCACCGAACCGCCCTGCGGCGAGAAGGAGCGGGCGTTGGAGACGAGATTGTCCACCACCTGGCCGAGGCGCGAGGAGTGGCCGGCGATGTTGTAGTCCTGCGGCGCCCCCGCCGCGCGATCGAAGGCGAGGGAAACGCTGACCCCGTCATCCTTGCGCACGTCCTGGGCGAGGCCCACCACCATCTCCAGAAGCTGCTTCAGGTCCACCGTAACCGCTTCCTGCCGTTGCAGCTCCGCGTCCAGGCGGCTGGCGTCGGAGATGTCGGAGATGAGGCGGTCGAGACGCTTCACGTCATGCTGGATCACCTCCAGCAGGCGCGAGCGGGAGGAATCGGTCTTCGCGAGGGGCAACGTCTCCACCGCGCTGCGCAGGGAGGTGAGCGGATTCTTCAATTCGTGCGCCACATCCGCCGCGAAGCTCTCGATGGCCTCGATGCGGTTGTAGAGCGCGCTCGTCATGTCGCGCAGGGCGCCGGAGAGGTGGCCGATCTCGTCGGCGCGGGCGGTGAAATCGGGAATTTCCACCCGGGTCTTGATGCGCCGGCGCACCCGCTCCGCCGCGGCGGCGAGCTTGCGCACCGGATCGGCGATGGTGCCGGCCAGCAGCACGGAGAGCAGTACCATCACCGCCGCCGCCACCAGGAAGACGCGGACGATGACGAAGCGCTCGGCCTTCACCGCCGCATCGATCTCGCCGCTCTGGGTGGAGAGCAGCAGCACGCCCAGGATGGCGCGGAAGCGCTGGATGGGCACGGCAACCGAGACCACCACCTGCCCGCGCTCGTCCACCCGCACCTCGCTGGCCTTGGTGCCGAGCGCGGCGGAGGCGACCTCCGGATAGTTCTTGCCGGCCTGCGGCCCCATCTCGCGGTAAAGCGGCAGGTCGCCACGGCCGAGCCAGAGCTGGATGCCGAGCCACGCGCGCTCCAGGAAGCCGGGCTTGGGCTCATTGGGCGAGGGCAGGTCGAAGCGCAGGATCTCGCCGCGGGAATAGAGCGAGCGCGAATCCAGCAGCAGTTGGCCTTCCCGGTCATAGATGCGGGCGCGGGTGCGGGTCGGGCCGACGAGGCGGCGCAGCACTGGGGCCACGCGCTCGGGATTGATGGGGAATTCCAGCGGCGCGAAGCCGTCCTCGGGGCCGTAGCTCTCGCCCGCCTGCAATTCCAGCAGGCGGTCGGGGTCGAGCGTGATGGCGTTGGTCTCGACCTGCGCGGAGGAAGCGATGGCGGCGGCGATGATCTCGCCCTGCACCAGAAGGCTCTGGATGCGCGCGTCGATGAGGCCGGAGCGGAATTCCGACAGATACAGGATGCCCGACACCAGCGCGCACAGGCCCGCAAGGTTCAGGAGCACGATGCGCCGCGTGAGCGACGAGAAGCCCTTGAACGCCACGAAGCGGCGCACGCGCCGAACGGTGGCGAGAATGCCCGCCGGCTCGCTCGGACGCTCCAGCGGCGCCTCGTTGGTCTCGACCGTCATGTGGTGCCGAACCTGCCGCGCGCGGCCCGGATCACTCCTTGAACCGGTAGCCGACGCCGTACAGGGTCTCGATCATCTCGAACGAATCGTCCACCGACTTGAACTTCTTGCGCAGCCGCTTGATGTGGCTGTCGATGGTGCGGTCGTCCACATAGACCTGATCGTCATAGGCCGCGTCCATGAGGGCGTTGCGGCTCTTGACCACGCCGGGACGCTGGGCGAGCGCCTGGAGGATCAGGAACTCGGTGACGGTGAGCGTCACCGGCTCGGCCTTCCAGGTGCAGGTGTGGCGCTCGGGGTCCATGCGCAGGTTGCCGCGCTCCAGCACCTTGGCGCTGTCCACCTCGCGCGGGGCGGCACCGTCCTTGGCGCCGGCGCGGCGCAGCACCGCCTTCACCCGCTCCACCAGCAGGCGCTGGGAGAAGGGCTTCTTGATGAAATCGTCGGCGCCCATCTTGAGGCCGAACAGCTCGTCGATCTCCTCGTCCTTGGAGGTGAGGAAGATCACCGGCATGTCGGTCTTCTGGCGCAGGCGGCGGAGCAGCTCCATGCCGTCCATGCGAGGCATCTTGATGTCGAGGATGGCGAGGTCCGGCGGGTTGGTCTTGAACCCGTCCAGGGCCGAGGCGCCGTCCGTGTAGGTGTCGATGCGGTAGCCCTCCGCCTCCAGAGCGATGGAGACCGAGGTCAGGATGTTGCGGTCGTCGTCGACGAGGGCGATCGTGGGCATGACACCTCTTTAAAGCCGTCCGGAAAGCGGACCGTTGAACACGGGCCTTCAAGCCAGCCATCTGTTGCGGCCTCTCACTGCGGTGAACCGCGTTCGCGTGGCCGAAATGTGACACACAAGACTCGATCGATGCAAAATAGCGGGATTCTCCACCGACACCAAATGGCGGCCGCCGAATACCCTTAATCAAGCTTTCCCTTTCCGTGTGTCCCTTACGGAAGGTTCGGGCGTCCGGTTGCGCCCCTCCCCTTGCGCCCGCCCGCCGCCCCGGAGCATCGTGGCACCGCCCCGCAGGAGGAGCCCCATGACCAAGCCGTCCGCGACCGCCGTCCGCCACCTCGTGCGCGAGGCCCGCTTCGGCGCCCTTGCAACGCTGGAGGGTGACGACGCGCCCTACGCCTCCCTGGTGGCAATCTCCACGGACCCGGAGGGCCGCCCGACCCTGCTCATCTCCCGCCTCGCCCGGCACACCCGCAACATCGCGGGCGATGCCCGCGTCTCCCTCCTTGTCTCGGCGGCCGGCGCCGAGGACCCGCTGAACGCGCCCCGCGCCAGCCTCATCGGCCGCATCGTCCCCGCCCCTGCCCCGGAGGTCCGCGCGCGCTATCTCGCCCGGCACGAAGCCGCGGCGGGATATGCGGATTTCACGGATTTCGCCTTTTACGCCATCGACATCACCGAGGCGCACCTGGTCGAGGGCTTCGGCCGCATCGTGGACGTGCCGGGGGAAAAGCTGCTCACCGGCTGGCAGGGGGCGGAGGCACTGGCCGAAGGGGTGGACGGCGTGATCGCGCACATGAATGCGGACCATGCCGATGCCGTCCGCCTCTACGCCACCGTGCTCCTCGGCGCGCCGGAGGGCGACTGGCGCCTGCTCTCCCTCGATCCCGAGGGGTGCGAACTGATCTGCGGCGATCTCGTGCGCCGGCTCGACTTTACCAGACGGGTGGAAGACCTTGCTGCAGTGCGGCAAGAACTGGTGAAGCTGGTGAACGACGCACGGCGTGGAACTGCGGCCTGAATTTAAACGTTTAGCCTCCGTTTGTCGGAGTTTCCTTGGCGCTCAACTCCCTCTAGCGTGCGCGACGCGGCTTCGAGGGATGCGCAAAGACGTCCCCGGCCCGACACCGCCCGCATAACTCTACGAGAGCGGGACGGCGGATGAATGCCGGCGTCACGCCGGCGGGAACTGTGGAGGAATCTTCCGTGCTCGAAACCGGTCACCGGAACAGCGCCTGCGGCGCGGACACTTTCGGCCTCAAGCATCTTACGGCGGTCCACTGGAATCTGCTCGAGCCCGAGCTCTACGAGCATGCGCTCGCGCACAAGGAAGGGCACCTGTCCTCCGGCGGCGCGCTGATGGCCGAGACCGGCGCCCACACCGGCCGCAGCCCCAAGGACAAGTTCGTGGTGCGCGACGCCACGACCGAGGGCGAGGTCTGGTGGGACAATAACGGCGCCATCACGCCGGAGCAGTTCGAGACGCTCTATCAGGACTTCCTGAAGGAGGCCGAGGACAAGACCCTGTTCGCGCAGGACCTCTATGGCGGCGCAGATCCGGCCTCCCGCATCAAAGTGCGCGTCTATACCGAGTTCGCGTGGCACTCCCTGTTCATCCGCACCATGCTGCGCCGCCCCGAACGGGCCGAGCTGGACGGCTTCGTGCCGGAGATGACCATCATCGACCTGCCGTCCTTCAAGGCCGACCCGGCGCGCCACGGGGTTCGCTCGGAGACGGTGATCGCGGTGGACTTCACCCGCGGCATCGTGCTCATCGGCAACTCGTCCTATGCGGGCGAAATGAAGAAGTCGGTGTTCACCGCCCTCAACTACATCCTGCCGAAAAAGGGCATCATGCCCATGCACTGCTCGGCGAACGTAGGCGACGCGGGCGATGTCTGCCTGTTCTTCGGCCTGTCGGGCACCGGCAAGACCACGCTGTCCGCCGATCCCAACCGCACGCTCATCGGCGACGACGAGCACGGATGGAGCCAGGACGGCGTGTTCAATTTCGAGGGCGGCTGCTACGCCAAGACCATCCGCCTCTCCGCCGAGGCCGAGCCCGAAATCTTCGCCGCCTCCAACCGCTTCGGCACGGTGCTGGAGAATGTGGTGCTGGACAAGGTGACGCGGGTGCCGGACTTCGACGACGGCAGCCTCACCGAAAACACCCGCTCCTGCTATCCCCTCGCCTTCATCCCCAATGCCAGCCCCACCGGCCGCGCGGGCCAGCCGAAGAATGTGGTGATGCTCACGTGCGACGCCTTCGGCGTGCTGCCGCCCATCGCGCGGCTGAGCCCGGCGCAGGCCATGTATCACTTCCTCTCCGGCTACACCGCGAAGGTCGCGGGCACCGAGAAGGGGGTGAAGGACCCGGAAGCCACCTTCTCCACCTGCTTCGGCGCGCCCTTCATGCCGCGCCATCCCTCCGTGTATGGCAATCTGCTGCGCGATCTCATCGCGGAACATGGCGTGGACTGCTGGCTGGTGAACACCGGCTGGACCGGCGGCAAGTTCGGCACCGGGCGGCGCATGCCCATCAAGGTCACGCGCACGCTCCTCACCGCCGTGCTGGACGGTTCGCTCAAGGGCGCCTCGTTCCGCACCGATCCTTATTTCGGCTTCGAGGTGCCCACTTCCGTGCCGGGCATCGAGCCGCACATCCTTTATCCGTCCAAGACCTGGGCCGATAAAGCGGACTTCGACGCCACCGCGCGGCGGCTGGTGAACATGTTCCGCGAGAACTTCGCCCGCTTCGAGACCCATGTGGATGCCGCCGTGCGCGACGCCCAGCCCCAGGTGCGCATCGCCGCCGAGTGAGCGGCGGTCTTCGCAGGCTCCAGACGCAAAAAGGCCCGGCGCGCTGCGCCGGGCCTTTCCGTTTGAGAGGGAAATGTTTCAGCCGCGACGGCGCTGCTGGCCGAGGCCCATCTGCTTGGCGAGCTCCGAGCGGGCGGCGGCATAGTTGGGGGCGACCATGGGATAGTCGGCCGGCAGGCCCCACTTCTCGCGATACTGCTCGGGGGTCATGTCGTAGCGCGTGCGCAGGTGGCGCTTCAGCGACTTGAACTTCTTGCCGTCCTCCAGGCAGATGATGAAGTCCGCGTTCACGGAACGCTTCACCGCCACCGCCGGCTTGAGCGGCTCGGCGTCGGCCGGCGCCTCGCCGGTGCCGAGGCGCGTGAGCGCGTTGAAAACGTCGTTGATGAGGGCCGGCAGCTCGGCCGCGGCAACCGTGTTGTTGCCGACGTAGGCGGAGATGATATCCGTCGCGAGCTCGATGAAGGCCGTCTGTTCCGTGGTGTCGCTCATGGGACCTGCTTCGCGTTGAGATGGCGTGAGATGACGAATGCGCGGTCGGTCAGGTTTCGCGCTTCCGAACAATCAGGACATGCAATCGGCGGGCGGATCGGGAGAACTCGGCGTATGCGATCAAGGTGGGGTCCAGTGCTGCCAAGGCGTCACCAAGACGCAAGGCACCACCAGGACGCTTTCGCCGCGCCCCGCTGCGCTCGTCCGCAGACACACAGTGTACGAACCTCGGACAGTGTACGTACCCTGAACAGTCGCCCGCGCACGGATGCTGCGAAGACGGCTATAAGTCCGTGTTAGTTTCGTGTTTTCAACTTTGCAACCGATATTTCCGCAATACGGCTCGTCTTCTTGATTTGTCGCAATATCGCAAATCTGCACTACCGGCCCGGCGTGCTGCCGCCCGGGCCATCCCGTCCCTCGATCCAGCCGCGCGCATGTGTGATCGCATGCAGCCTTGCCGTCGCCATATGGAATGCCTACCTCTGCGACAAATCAGACTGGGGTTCTTCCATGTCCACCTCTGCCCCTTCCGACGCGGACCACACCAAGGTCGTGAAGAGCGAAAGCGAATGGCGCTCCTGCCTCACGCCCGAGCAGTTCCGAATCGCCCGTCAGGCTGGCACCGAGCGCGCCTTCACCGGCCCCTACTGGGACGAGAAGCGCGCCGGCCTTTATTCCTGTGTCGCCTGCGGCACGCCGCTGTTCCGCTCCGAAAGCAAGTACAATTCCGGTACGGGCTGGCCGAGCTTCTTCCAGCCGGTGTCGCCTGAGGCGGTCGTGACCCATGAGGACGTCTCCCACGGCATGCGCCGCATCGAGGTGCGCTGCGCATCCTGCGACAGCCATCTCGGCCATGTCTTTCCGGATGGCCCGGCGCCGACCGGCCTGCGTTTCTGCATGAACGGCACCGCCCTCTCCCTGAAGCCGGACGAGGCAGACCGTGGCGTCTGAGCCCCCGCGCGCCCCTCGCCGTCCGTCGACCCGCACCGTCCACGGCCTTTCCCTCACCGATGACTACGCCTGGCTGCGCGCCGACAACTGGCGCGCCGTCATGCGCGACCCGTCCGTGCTCGACGGCGACATCCGGGCCTATCTCGAGGCCGAGAATGCCTATGCGGACGCCTGGTTCGCTCCGCTTGGCGACCTCAAGGGAAAGCTGGTCGCCGAGATGCGCGGGCGCATCAAGGAGGATGATTCCTCCGTGCCCGCGCCGGACGGCCCCTTCGCCTATTATTCCCGCCACCGGGAGGGGGGCCAGCATCCCCTCGCCTGCCGCAAGGCGCTGCCGGACGGGGCGGAGGCCATCCTCCTCGACGGCGACAGGGAAGCCGCGGGCAAGGCCTATTTTCACTTTGGCCACTGGCGGCACAGCGCCGATCACCGCCGCCTCGCCTATTCCGCCGACACCTCCGGCTCCGAACTCTATTCCCTTCGCGTCCGCGATCTCGCGACCGGCGCCGACCTTCCCGACGCCATCGAGGAGACCACCGGCGACCTGCTGTGGAGCGCCGACGGCAGCGTGCTCTATTACATCCGCCGGGATGCCGAGCACCGCCCGTCCCTCGTCTTCCGCCATGTCATCGGCACTGCGCCGGAGACGGACACGCTGATCTACGAGGAGCCGGACAAGGGCTTCTTCGTCTCGCTGGGGGAAACCCAGTCCCGCCGCTACGGGCTGATCGCGTGCGGCGACCACGAGACGTCCGAGGTCCACCTTCTGGACCTTCAGGACCCGAACGCCGCCCCGCGCTGCATCGCGCCGCGCACCGAGGGCGTGCGCTACGAGGTGGAGCACCACCCCGACCTTGGCGGCGTCGATACCCTGATCTTCCTGACCAATGCGGACGGCGCCGAGGATTTCAAGATCACCACGGCCCCCGTCGCCACGCCGGGGCGGGAGCACTGGAGCGATCTCGTCCCGCATCGCTCGGGCTGCATGATCCTGAGCCACACGGTGTTCAGCGGCCACATGGCGCGCCTTGAGCGCGAAGGCGGACTGCCGCGCATCGTCATCCGGGCGCTGGCCGACGGCGCGGAACACGCCATCGCCTTCGACGAGGAGGCCTATGCGCTGGGCATGTCGGCGGGATACGCCTTCGACACGACGCAGTTGCGCTTCACCTATGCGTCCATGACCACCCCGTCCGAGGTGTGGGACTATGACATGGCGAGCCGCCGGCGGGAGATGCTGAAGCGGCAGGAAGTGCCCTCCGGCCACGACCCGGCGCATTATGTGACGCGCCGCCTGATGGCCCCGGCGCCGGACGGCGAAACCGTGCCGGTCTCCCTGCTCTACCACAAGGACACGCCGCTCGACGGCTCCGCCCCGTTGCTGCTCTACGGTTATGGCGCCTACGGAATCACCATTCCCGCCGGCTTCGCCACCAACCGGCTGTCGCTGGTGGATCGCGGCTTCATCTATGCCATCGCCCATATCCGCGGCGGCACGGACAAGGGCTGGCGCTGGTATGCCGACGGCAAGCTGGCGAAGAAGACCAACACCTTCACCGACTTCGTCGCCGCGGCCGAGCATCTGGTCGCCGAGGGCTTCACCCGGCCCGAGCGCATCGTCGCCCAGGGTGGCTCGGCAGGCGGAATGCTGATGGGGGCGGTGGCGAATCTCCGGCCCGACCTGTTCGCCGGCATCGTCGCCGAGGTGCCGTTCGTGGACGTTCTCGCGACCATGCTGGACGACACCCTGCCCCTCACCCCGCCGGAATGGCCGGAGTGGGGCAATCCCATCGCCGACGAAGCGGCCTTTCACCGAATCCGGGGCTATTCGCCGGTCGATAATGTGAAGGCGCAGGCTTACCCCTCCATCTTCGCCCTCGCCGGGCTCACCGATCCGCGCGTCACCTATTGGGAGCCGGCGAAATGGGTGGCGCGGCTGCGGGCGGCGGATACCGGAGCCCGGCCGATCCTGCTGCGGACCAACATGGATGCAGGCCATGGCGGCGCCGCCGGGCGGTTCGACCGGCTGGACGAGGTCGCCCTCGTCTACCTCTTTGCCCTGAGAACGGTTGGCCGCGCCGGCTGAGGCGTGGCCATTCACAGGGGAAGAGCGAGCCTTTCCCCAAGGACATTTGCGCGGCGGACGGCTTCCGGCTATCCAGAGCGCGCTGTCGATCGACATGCGAGTGAGGGGGCGGCTCCGCGCATTTAAAGGCATGCTGTGATGGGCCGTCTGGATCGCTACATCTTCTCCACGGCGGCTGTCGCCTTCCTGGGGGTCGTGGTCGTGCTCGCCGGGATGATCTGGGCGACGCAGGCGCTGCGCCAGCTCGACCTGGTGACCAGCCAGGGCCAGACCATCATCGCCTTCATCGCCATCACCAGCCTCACCATGCCGACCCTGGTGCTGGTGATCGCACCCGCCGCTCTGTTCATCGCCACCGCCTACACGCTGCTGAAGCTCAACGGCGACAGCGAGATCGTGGTGATGGCGGCCGCCGGCATGGGGCCGTGGCGCCTGCTACGCCCGCTCATCCTGCTGGCGATTCTCGTCTCCCTGTTCTGCTCCTCCCTCGCCGTCCATGTGGTGCCGGCCAGCCTCACCAGCTTCCGCGAGCAGGTGACGAAGGTGCGCGCGGACGTGGTGTCCTTCGTCGCCCAGCCCGGCCGCTTCGTGAACCTGACGCAGGGCCTCGTCTTTCACGTGCGCGAGCGCTCCGCCAACGGCGTGATGCGCGGCATCTTCATCAATGACGCCCGCGAGAAGGAGGTTTCCACATACCTCGCGGATCGCGGCCAGATCGTCGAGAGCAAGGCCGGCATCTTCCTGGTGCTGGAGAACGGCTCCATTCACCGGCGTGGCGGCGACCTCTGGAAGACCGAGGCGACGCCCCAGCCGACGCCCGAGGAGGCCCGCGCCGCCGCCCGTGCCAAGCTCGCCGCCCGGAACGGGGGGGGACAGGCCACCAAACCCGCCGATTCGTCCGCGCCCGCCCCGGCGGCTCCCGCAACCCCGGCCGGTGACCAGAAGCAGGGACGCTCCGACAGCAAGGCCGCCAATTCCTCGGTGGTGGAGTTCCAGCGCTACGCCTTCGATCTGTCGTCGCTGGCGCCGGACAACAAGGGCGTGGACATCAAGCCCATGGAGCGGCCGCTGTCCTATGTGATGAACCCGCCGGCCGAGGACATGTATGTCCGCTTTTTCCCCGGACGATATCGGGAGGAGCTGCACAAGCGCCTCTCGGCGGGGCTCTATCCCATGGCCTTCTTCGCCATCGCCGCCGCGGCGCTGGCCCAGCCGCGCACCACCCGCCAGAGCCGGGGCGCGGCGCTCACCTCCATCATCCCCGCCATGGGGCTGGTGCAGATCGGCAATTTCGCCATCGCCGGTCAGTTGAAGGCCAACGCCGCCGCGGTGCCGCTGATCTATGCGCTGCCCATCGTCACCGTCATCATCTGCGCCATGGTGCTCCAGGGCTGGATCCGCCTCGCCCCGCCGGCGGCGCTGACGGCGCTCGGCGCCTCCATCCGCGCGCGATTCTCGCGGCGGGCAGCGGCCTGACGATGATCGGACGCATCCTCGGCTTCTATTTCGCGCGGCGCTTCGCGCACGCAGTGGCGGTCATCTTCCTGTCCTGCGTCACGCTGATCGTGCTCGTGGACTTCCTGGAGATGGCCCGGCGCACGGCGGACCGCGAGCAGGTGACGGTGAGTCTTCTCGCCCTGCTCACCCTCTACCGCGCCCCCGCCTTCACCGAGCAACTCCTGCCCTTCGCCGTGCTGTTCGGCGGCATGGTCACCTTCGTCATCCTGTCCCGCCGGCTCGAACTGGTGGTGGCGCGGGCGGTGGGGCTTTCGGTCTGGCAGTTCATCACCCCGCCGGTTCTGGTGGCCTTCCTGGTGGGCGTCTTCGCCACCTGCGTGTTCAACCCCATCTCTGCCGACTTCAAGGAGCGGGCCAACCAGATCGAGGGCGACATCTTCGCCAGCGGCGGCGGCACCCCCGGCTTTACCCAGGGGAAGAAAGACTTCTGGATTCGCCAGCAGAGCGTGGACGGCCAATCCATCATCCAGGCGCAGTCCTCCCGCCAGGGCGGCCGCGTGCTGTCGGGCGTGGTGATTTTCGAGTTCGATCCGGCCGGGAACTTCATGGAGCGTGTGGAGGCGAAATCTGCAACCTTGGGAGATGGTGCATGGATTCTTACCGGCGCCAAGGTGCTCGTTCCGGGCCTCGACCTTGCTTCCTATGATACCTACCTGATCGCCACGAAGCTGGACCCGAAGCAGATCCAGGATTCGCTGATCGCCCCGGAAACCGTGTCGTTCTGGCAACTCCCGTCGGCTATTCGCAGTGCAGAACAATCCGGCTTCGGCGCGGAAAAATACCGCTTGCAGCTCCAGAGCCTTCTCGCAAAGCCGTTTCTGCTGGTGGCAATGGTCCTCATTGCCGCGGTCGTGGGCCTCCGCGTGTTCCGCTTCGGCGGGGTGGGCCAGACGATTCTCGGTGGCGTGCTTGCGGGCTTTCTGCTTTATGTTGGGACCAAGCTCGCCGAGGATCTTGGTGAGGCTGGAATCGTTCATCCCGTTGCTGCTGCGTGGTTTCCTGCAGTGACCGGGATTTTGTTGGGGGCGCTCATTCTGTTGCACCGGGAGGACGGATGACGGTCGGGCATCCCCCCGCCGTAGGGATGACTGCCAAGGGCCTTCGCGCAGCTGCGCGGGGAACGGGTGGTCGCGCGTCTCGACGCGCCTCCTCGGCTGCCGCCTTCAGCTTGATCTTTGCCGGCCTCGTCGCCCTCCTCGCGCCGATGGGGAGCGCCCGTGCGCAGACCGCTCAGCCTGCCGCCAGCCAGAACACGGCGCCGGGCAGCAATCTCCTCGCCGCGCGCCAGCTCGACCCGAACCAGAAGATGCTGGTGACGGCCGACCAGCTTGAATACGACTACCAGAAGGACACCGTCGCGGCGGTCGGCAACGTCCAGATCTATTACGACGGCTCCTCCCTCGAGGCGCACCGCGTGGTGCTGGACCGCAAGGCCAACACCCTGCGCGCGGAAGGCAATGCCCGCCTCAAGGACAAAGATGGCAAGATCATCACCGCCGACACCCTGCAGCTGACGCAGGACTTCAAGCAGGGCTTCATCGATTCCCTGCGCCTCGACACGCCGGACAACACCCACTTCGCCGCCATCCGCGCCGACCGGACCGATGGCAACATCACGGTGTTCCAGAACGGCATCTACACGGCCTGCGAGCCGTGCAAGGACGACCCTTCCAAGCCGCCGCTGTGGCAGATCAAAGCCAAGAAGATCATCCACAACGACGACGAGAAGATGGTCTATTACGAGGACGCCTGGGTCGAGTTTTTCGGCCTGCCGGTGGCCTATTTCCCGTACATGTCGTCGCCGGACCCGACGGTGAAGCGCAAGACCGGCTTCCTCATGCCGGAGTTCTTCTCCTCCAGCCAGATCGGCTACGGCGTCGCCGTTCCCTTCTTCTGGAACATCGCGCCCGACCGCGACCTGACCCTGACCCCCGCCTTCCTGACCCAGCAGGGCGTGCTGATGCAGGGCGAGTGGCGCCAGCGCCTGATCAACGGCAGCTACACCATCCGCGCCGCCGGCATCGTGCAGCAAAACCCGCAGGACTTCATCACCACGTCCAACGGCATCACCGAGATCCTGCCCGGCTATCGCCAGGACCGCGGCTCGGTGGACAGCTCCGGCGCCTTCGCTCTGAACAAGTTCTGGACCTTCGGCTGGGACGGCACCATCGTCTCCGACCGCACCTTCCTGCGCGACTACAACCTGATCCCGGACACCACCACCACCAAGACCTCCACCGTCTACCTGACGGGCCAGGGCGACCGGTCCTATTTCGACCTGCGCGGCCTCTACTTCCTCGGCCTTGGCGTGACGGACGATCAGGCCCGCCAGCCCATCGTCGGCACGCTCAACTACGACAAGGTGTTCAACAACGCCCTGTGGGGCGGCGAGGCCGGCTTCAAGGTGAACCTCACCAGCCTGACCCGCCAGCAGGCCGACTTCATCGGCACCTCCGAACTCACCTCCGCCATCGGCAGCGTCGGCGTGCCCACCGGCGCGTGCACCCTGTGGAGCCCGAACGCCAAGGAATGCCTGCTGCGCGGCGCGCCGGGCGACTACACGCGCCTGTCCGGCGACGTCTACTGGAAGAAGACCATCACCGATCCCCTCGGCCAGCAGTGGACGCCGTTCGTCACGGCGCGGGTGGACGTGGCCTCGGTCAACACCTCCTACCTGCCCGCCAGCTACCAGTTCGGCCCCACCTTCCCCGGGCAGAACCCGCTCCAGTCCGGCAGCGACGACCTCATCCGCGCCATGCCTGCGGTCGGTCTCGACTACAAATATCCCTTCATCTCGGCCGAGAGCTGGGGCACCCAGACCATCGAGCCCAGGGCGCAGGTCATCATCCGCCCGAACGAGAGCAACATCGGCAAGTTCCCGAACGAGGACGCCCAGAGCCTGGTGTTCGACGACACCAACCTGTTCGAGGTGAACAAGTATTCCGGTTACGACCGGGTCGAGGGCGGCAGCCGCCTGAACCTCGGCGTGACCTACACCGCTGCCATCAACGGCGCGGGCCTGTTCACCGCCGTGGTCGGCCAGTCCTACAACCTGTTCGGCAAGAACTCCTACGCCTACGGCGACATGGCCAACACCGGCCTCGAATCGGGCCTCGAGACCTCGGCCTCGGACTACATCGCCAAGTTCGGCTACTCGCCCACCAAGTATCTCGAATTCGTGACCCGCTTCCGCTTCGACGAGCAGAACTTCTCCATGCAGCGCTTCGAGCTGCAGGCGCGGGCCGAGATCGACAGGTTCAATATCGCCGTCACCTACGGCCGCTACGAGGCCCAGCCGCTGCTCGGCTATTACGACCCGCGCGAGGGCATCTACACCAACGCCTCCTACAAGCTGAACGACAACTGGGCCATCCGCGGTGCCCTGCGCTACGACTTCGCCGCGGGCGAGGTGGACTATACCCTCGTCGGCCTCAGCTACATCGACGACTGCTTCACCCTCGCCCTGAACTACATCTCCGACTACACCCTCAACGGCCCCAACGCGCCGCCGGTGACAAAGGTGATGTTCCGCATCGGCCTGCGCACCCTCGGCGAAGGCGGCTTCTCCACCAGCTTCGGCTCCGAATCCTCGAATTGATGCCGGCTGCGGCGGCGAACGTTACGGCCACGCTCGCGAAGCCGCATTGCCGCCACAGGATGAAGACAAAAGTCGCAGGCAGCCCCCGGACAGGACCATGCCGCTCGTACGCCTTCTTCTCCTCGCCATCGCCCTCCTCGTGCCCGTGCTCACCTTGGGTACGCCGGCGCTCGCGCAGCAGGTCGTGGTCATCGTCAACGGCGATCCGATCACGAACTACGACGTCTCGCAGCGCCAGCTCCTCCACAGCCTCATCGAGCGCAAGCCCATCGGCGCAAAGGAAGCGCTGGAAGAGCTGATCGACGAGCGGCTCAAGATCCAGCAGGCCAGCCGCCTGAAGCTCGACGTGGATCAGAAGGACGTGGACCGCATGTTCGCCTCGGTGGCCGAGCGGTCGGGCCGCACGCCCGAGCAATTGTCCTCCGGCTTCAAGCAGCAGGGCCTCGACGACCGCACCTTCAAGCAGAAGCTGCTCGCCGATTATGTCTGGGGCCAGTATGTCCGCGCCCGTTCCGGCACGGTGAACATCCGCGATGCCGACGTGATCGCCGCCTTGCAGAAGCGTGGCGAGACCCAATTGGTCGCCACCGAATACACCCTCATGCCCATCGTCTTCGTGGTGCCGCGCAACGCCAGCACGCATCAGGCGCGACTGGCCGAAGCCAACGCCCTGCGTGCCCGCTTCACCGATTGCGACAGCGGCGCCCAGATGGTGAAGTCCATGAAGGAGGTGGTGGTGCGCCCCAAGGTGACGCGCCTGTCCTCCGAAGTCCCCGCCCAGCTCAAGCAGATCCTGGACAAGACCGAGATTGGCCGGCTCACGCCGCCGGAGGTCGCCCAGGCCGGAGTCGAGACCTTTGCCATGTGCGGCAAGCGGGAGGTGCGCGGTGAGAGCTCGCAGAAGCGCGAGATCAAGGACGAGCTGACCACCAGCCAGTTCACCGCCGAATCGAAGAAGTTCATCGCCGAGCTGCGCAAGCAGGCCCTGATCCAATACCGTCGCTGATCCGCGCGGCGGGACTTCGCGCCAGTTCCCGCGTGCTATGGTCGGCCCGCGCTCGCACCCGGCGCAGAACCGTACTGCTGACGAATCGCTGATGCCCGCCGTCTCCCCCCTTGTTCTCGCCCTCGGCGATCCGGCCGGCATCGGCCCCGACGTCACGCTCGCCGCCTTCCTGCGCCGTCGCGCGGCAGGTGGCGCGACAGGTGGCCTGGCAGGTGGCACCGCGGCCGTCCCGGCCTTCATCGTCGCCGGTGATCCCGCCGCGCTCGCCGCCCGCGCCGACCTCCTCGGCCTCGACGTTCCGCTTGTCGAGACGACACCCGAGGGCGCAGTCGCGCACTTTGCCAATGCCCTGCCGGTGCTCCCCGCCGGCCCTGCCTTCACCGGCCGGCCCGGCCGGCCTGACGCCTCCTCCGCCGCCTGCGTGGAGGCAAGCCTTGAGGCCGCCCTCGGCCTTGTGACAGCCGGGCGCGCCGCGGCCCTCGTCACCAATCCGCTCGCCAAGTCTGTCATGTACGAGGCGGGCTTTCCCTTTCCCGGCCATACTGAATGGCTCGCCGACCGCGCCGCCGCGCCGGGCCGGGCAGCGCCGCATCCGGTGATGATGATCTGGTCGGAGCAGCTCGCGGTGGTGCCGGCCACGATCCACGTGCCCTATGCCGAGGTGCCCGGCCTTCTCACCGTTGACCTGCTGGTGAAGACCGGTCGCATCGTCGCCCGCGACATGGCACGGCGCTTCGGCATCGCCCGCCCCCGCCTCGCCTTCTGCGGCCTCAATCCCCACGCAGGCGAAGAGGGAACGCTGGGCGGCGAGGACGAGGCCATCGTGCGGCCGGCTGTGGAGGCGCTGAAGCGCGAGGGCATCCTCGCCACCGGCCCCCTGCCCGCCGACACCATGTTCCATCCCGAAGCGCGGGCGCGCTATGACGTGGCGGTGGGCATGTATCACGATCAGGTTCTGATCCCGGCCAAGACCCTCGCCTTCCACGATGGGGTGAATGTGACCCTCGGCCTGCCCTTCATCCGTACCTCGCCGGACCACGGCACGGCCTTCGACATCGCCGGCACGGGCCGGGCCGATCCCTCCAGCCTGATCGCCGCCCTGAGGCTCGCCCGCCGCCTCGCCGACGCCGAGAGGGCGACGAGCCAAGCCCCGGCTCCTGCACTGGCGCGCGCATGAGCGCGCTCGACGATCTGCCGCCGCTGCGCGACGTCATCCGCAAGCACGGCCTCTCCGCGCAGAAGTCGCTGGGGCAGAACTTCCTGCTGGATCTCAACCTCACCGGCCGCATCGCCCGCGCCTCCGGGCCGCTGGAAGATGTGACGATTGTGGAGGTCGGCCCCGGTCCGGGCGGCCTCACCCGCGCGCTGCTGGCTCTGGGTGCGAAGCGCGTCATCGCCATCGAGCGCGACCGGCGGTGCATGGATGCGCTGGCCGAGGTCGCGGATCACTATCCGGGCCGGCTGGAGGTCATCGAGGGCGATGCGCTGAAGGTAGACGTGCGCCCCCTCCTCGGCGAGGGTGAGGCGCGGGTGGTGGCGAACCTGCCCTACAACATCGCCACCGTGCTGCTGGTGGGCTGGCTCTCCACGGACCCATGGCCGCCGTGGTTCTCCTCCCTCACCCTCATGTTCCAGAAGGAAGTGGCGGAGCGCATCGTGGCGGAGCCCGGCTCGAAGGCCTACGGCCGCCTCGCGGTGCTGGCCGGCTGGCGCACCAAGGGACGGATCGCCTTCGACGTCGCCCCCTCGGCCTTCGTGCCGCCGCCCAAGGTGACGTCCTCGGTGATCCACCTCGTGCCGCGCGCGGAGCCCCTGCCCTGCGCGCTGTCCGCTCTGGAGAAGGTGACGGAAGCCGCCTTCGGCCAGCGCCGCAAGATGCTGCGCCAGAGCCTGAAGACCCTTGGCGTCGATGCGATGGCCCTGCTCGCCGCCGCCGGCGTGGAGGAAACCGCCCGCGCCGAGGAAATCGACGTCGCCGGCTTCGTCCGGCTGGCCAACGCCTTCTCCGAAGGCATCGGCCGTCCGTTCGGCGCGCTGTCCGCGCTCAAGTGAGATGATGCGGCGGCGCTACTCCGCCGCCTCCACCCGCGCCGGATCATAGTTGAGGATGGGGGCGAGCCAGCGCTCGGCCTCCGCCACGGTCCAGCCCTTGCGCTTCGCGTAGTCCTCCACCTGATCGCGCTCGATGCGGCCGACGCCGAAATAGGCGCTCTGCGGATGAGCGAAATAGAGGCCGGACACCGCCGCGCCGGGCCACATGGCGAAGCTCTCGGTGAGGTGGATGCCCGCCTTGTGGGTGGCGTCCAGCAGCTCGAAGATCGTCGCCTTTTCCGTATGGTCGGGCTGGGCCGGATAGCCCGGCGCCGGACGGATGCCGCGGTAGCGCTCGGCGATGAGGTCGTCGTTGGGGAGCGCCTCGTCGGCCGCATAGCCCCACAGCCTGGTGCGCACCAGATGGTGCAGCCGCTCGGCGAAGGCCTCGGCGAGGCGGTCGCACAGGGCCTTGAGCAGGATGGCGGAATAATCGTCGTTGGCCGTCTTGAAGGCCGCCACCCGGTCCTCCTCGCCGATGCCCGCCGTCACCGCGAAGCCGCCCACATAGTCGGAGACGCCGCTCTCCAGCGGGGCCACGAAATCCGCCAGTGCCAGATTGTGCCGCCCTTCCCGCCGCGCAAGCTGCTGGCGCAGGGTGTGCAGGGTGGCGAGCGGGGTCTTGCGGCTGTCGTCGCGGAACAGGAGGATGTCGTCGCCCACGGCGTTGGCCGGCCAGAAGCCCACCACGGCGCGGGCCGTCACCCACTTCTCCGAGACCATCTTCTGCAGCATGGCTTGCGCGTCGGCGAACAGCGCGCGCGCCGGCTCGCCCACCACCGCGTCCTCCAGGATCGAGGGATAGCGCCCGGTCAGCTCCCAGGACTGGAAGAAGGGCGTCCAGTCGATATAGGGCACGAGGTCGGCGAGGTCGTGGTCCTCGATCACATGGGTGCCGAGGAAGGAGGGCTTTTCCGGCGCGTGGGCCGAGAAATCCAGCTTCAGGGCGTTCTCGCGCGCCTTGGCGAGCGTGAGCCGCTGCTTGTTGGCGTCGGCGCGGGCGTGGGCCTCGGCGAGCTTGGCATATTCCGCGCGCACGTCGGCCACATAGGCGCCGCGCGTCTCGGCGTTGAGCAGGTTGGAGACGACGCCCACCGCGCGGCTCGCGTCGGTGACATAGACCGCCTGACCGCGGTCATAGCGCGGCGCGATCTTCACCGCCGTGTGGACCCGCGAGGTCGTGGCGCCGCCGATGAGGAGCGGCACCGAAAATCCCTCGCGCTCCATCTCGGAGGCGACGTTCACCATCTCGTCCAGCGAAGGGGTGATGAGGCCGGAAAGGCCGATCACGTCCACCTTCTCGTCCTTGGCCACCTGCAGGATCTTCTGCGTGGGCACCATCACGCCGAGGTCGATGACCTCGTAATTGTTGCACTGGAGCACGACGCCCACGATGTTCTTGCCGATGTCGTGGACATCGCCCTTCACCGTCGCCATCAGCACCTTGCCGGCGGCCGAGGCGGAGGTGATGCCCATCTCCTCCTTTTCCTTCTCCATGAAGGGCATGAGATAGGCCACCGCCTGCTTCATCACGCGGGCGGACTTCACCACCTGGGGCAGGAACATCTTGCCGGCGCCGAACAGGTCGCCCACCACGTTCATGCCGGACATCAGCGGGCCTTCGATGACGTGCAGCGGGCGCGCCACCTGCTGGCGGGCCTCCTCCGTGTCGGCCTCGACGAAATCGGTGATGCCGTTGACCAGGGCATGGGCGAGGCGCTTGTCCACCGGCCAGGTGCGCCAGGCGAGGTCGGCCTCCTTCTTCTCCTTGCCGGCGGCTCCCCTGAAGCCCTCGGCGATCTCCAGCAGGCGCTCGGTGGCGTCGGGACGGCGGTTCAGCACCACGTCCTCGCACGCCTCGCGCAGCTTGGGCTCGATCTCGTCATAGACGGCGAGCTGGCCGGCATTGACGATGCCCATGTCCATGCCCGCCTTGATGGCGTGATAGAGGAACACGGCGTGCATCGCCTCGCGCACCGGCTCGTTGCCGCGGAACGAGAAGGAGAGGTTGGAGACGCCGCCCGAAACATGGGCATAGGGCAGGCTCTGGCGGATGAAGCGGGTCGCCTCGATGAAGGCGACGCCATAGCCCGAATGCTCCTCGATGCCGGTGGCCACCGCGAAGATGTTGGGATCGAAGATGATGTCTTCCGGCGGGAAGCCCACCTGTTCGGTCAGGATGCGGTAGGCGCGCTCGCAGATGGAGGTCTTGCGGGCATAGCTGTCGGCCTGCCCCTCCTCGTCGAAGGCCATCACCACCACCGCGGCGCCATAGGCGCGCACCAGCCGGGCCTTTTCCAGGAAGGCTTCCTCGCCCTCCTTGAGGGAGATGGAATTGACAATGCCCTTGCCCTGCAGTCGCTTCAGCCCCTGCTCGATGATCTCCCACTTGGACGAGTCGACCATCACCGGCACCTTGGCGATGTCCGGCTCGGCGGCGACGAGGTTGAGGAAGGTGATCATGGCGGCCTCGCTGTCGAGGAGGCCTTCGTCCATGTTGATGTCGATCACCTGCGCGCCGCTCTCCACCTGATCGCGGGCCACCGCGAGGGCGGCGGGGAAGTCGCCGGTGGTGACGAGCTTGCGGAAGCGGGCGGAGCCGGTGACGTTGGTGCGCTCGCCCACGTTCACGAAGGGGATCTGCGGCGTCAGCTCGAACGGCTCGAGGCCGGAGAGGCGCAGGCGCGGCTCCAGCTCCGGAACCTCGCGCGGGGCCTTGCCCTTCACCACCTCGGCGATGGCGCGGATGTGGGCGGGCGTGGTGCCGCAGCAGCCACCCACCACGTTCACGAGGCCGGAGGCGGCGAACTCGCCCACGAGGGCCGCCATGGCCTCCGGGCTCTCGTCATACATGCCGAATTCGTTGGGCAGCCCCGCATTGGGATAGGCGCAGACGAGGGTGTCCGCCACCCGGCCGATCTCGGCGATGTGGGCGCGCATCTCGCGGGCGCCCAGAGCGCAGTTGAGGCCGATGGAGAAGGGCTTGGCGTGGCGCAGCGAATACCAGAAGGCGCTCGGCGTCTGGCCCGAAAGCGTGCGGCCGGAGAGATCGGTGATGGTGCCGGAGATCATCACCGGCAGCCGGAAGCCCCGCTCCGCGTACAGCTTTTCGATGGCGAAGATGGCCGCCTTGGCGTTCAGCGTGTCGAAGATGGTCTCGACGAGAAGGATGTCGGCGCCGCCGTCCACGAGGCCGCGCGCCTGCTCGAAATAGGCGTCGGCCAGTTCGTCGAAGGTCACCGCGCGGAAGCCGGGGTCGTTCACATCCGGCGAGATGGAGGCGGTGCGGTTCGTCGGGCCGAAGGCGCCGGCGACGAAGCGGCGGCGGCCATCCTCCTTCTGGGCGATGTCGGCCGCCTCGCGGGCGAGCTTCGCGCTCTCGAAGTTCAGCTCGTAGACGATCTCCTCCATGCCGTAGTCGGCCTGGGCGATGGAGGTGCCGGAGAAGGTGTTGGTCTCCACCATGTCCGCGCCGGCGCGGAAATATTCGAGGTGGATGGCCCGAACTGCGTCCGGCTGGGTGAGGCTGAGAAGGTCGTTGTTGCCCTTCACGTCCCGCGGCCAGTCCTTGAACCGCTCGCCCCGATAGCCTGCCTCGTCCAGCTTCAACTGCTGGATCATGGTGCCCATGGCCCCGTCGAGCACCAGGATGCGCTCGGCGGCGGCCTTGGCGAGATCGGCGAAGATGGTGTCGGCGTGGGTTGAAGAGGCGGTGTTCGGGGTGGTCGTGGGCGCGGTCATGGGGCGGTCTCAAGGCTCGGGGCGACGCACGCGCGCGCCTCCGTGAAGGACAGGCCGGCGCACCGCGCCGGCGGGAATGGCGGCGCGCTCAGACCGCCATCGCCTGCACCGCCGGCGCTGCGTCCGGGCGCAGCCCGAGCAGGTGGCAGATGGCGTAGACGAGGTCGGCGCGGTTCAGGGTATAGAAATGGATATCGGTGACACCGCGATCAACGAGGTCCGTCACCTGCTCCGCCGCCACGGCCGCGGCGATGAGCTTGCGGGTCTCGGGATCGTCGTCCAGCCCCTCGAACCGCTTCAGCAGCCACGCGGGCACGCTCGCTCCGGTGCGGGTGGCGAAGTTCGACGCCTGCTTGAAGTTCGTCACCGGCAGCAGGCCGGGCAGGATGGGGATGTCGATGCCCCTGGCGCGCACCTTGTCGAGGTAGCGGAAATAGACGTCGTTCTCGAAGAAGAACTGGGTGATGGCGCGGGTGGCGCCGGCGTCCACCTTGGCCTTCAGATAGTCGATGTCCGCATCGAGGCTGGCGCTTTCCGGGTGCTTCTCGGGATAGGCGGAGACCGACACCTCGAAATCGCCGATGCGGCGGATGCCTTCCACGAGGTCACAGGCATATGGATAGCCGTCCGGATGCGGCTCGTACTTCGTCCCGACGCCGGTCGCCGGATCGCCGCGCAGGGCGACGATGTGCTTGACGCCGGCATCCTTGTAGGCGCGCACCACGTCGTCGATCTCGGCCCGGCTGGCCCCGACGCAGGTGAGGTGCGCCGCCGGATGAAGGTCCGTCTCCTTCACGATGCGCGCGACCGTCGCATGGGTGCGCTCACGCGTGGAGCCGCCCGCGCCATAGGTGACGGAGACGAAGCTCGGGGACAGGGGCGCCAGCCGGTGGATGGAGGCCCAGAGGGTCTTTTCCATCTCCTCCGTTTTGGGCGGGAAGAACTCGAAGGAGACATTCACCGGCGGCCGGTCCATCTCCCGGCTGGCCCGCACGGGCGCCGCGGCGGGACTGGGAGCGGGGGTGGTCATCAGGCAATCTCCCTGTGGGCGAGGTCGGCGTCGGCCACCACGTAGCGCGGATCGCGGGCGAGCCAGAGCGAGACGGTGAGGCCGTCGCCGGCGCCACCATCGGGGGTGAGGGTATCGAAGGAAACGAGCTCAAGGCCCGCGGCGGCGAGCCAGCCCTCCACCGTCGCCCGGTCGAAGCCGAGGTGGCGATGGGCATGGGCCTCGCGCAGGAATTCGAGGCCGTGGGGGGCGAAGTCCACCACCAGCAACCGGCCGCCTGGCGCCAGCACCCGCGCCGCTTCTTTCAGCGCGCGGCTGCCGTCGTCGAGATAGTGCAGCACCTGATGGACGATCACGGCGTCGAACGCGTCGCGCGGGACCGGGACGGCATAGATGTCGCTCTGGCGCAGCAGGCAGTTGCGGACGCCCGCGCGCTCCAGATTGGCACGGGCGACGCCCAGCATGTCCGGGGAGAGATCGACGCCCATGCCGCGCTCGATGTCGGGCGCGAACAGCTCCAGCATCCGCCCCGTGCCGGTCCCAAGATCGAGCAGCGCGCGGACGGGCATACCCGCAAACGCACGGCGCACGGCGGCTTCCACCGCCGCCTCGGGCACATGCAGGCGGCGAATCTCGTCCCACTGGCGGGCATGGGCCGCGAAATAGCCCTGCGCGGCCGCGGCGCGGGCGGCGCGCACCGCCTCCAGCCGCGCCCGATCGCCGACGAGAACCGGATCGTCCCGGTCGAGCAGGTCGAGCAGGCTCCGGGCGATTCGCCCGCCCGGCCCCTCCGACGCGCGGCGGTAGAAGACCCAACTGGCCTCCCGGTGACGATCCACCAGCCCGGCATCGGCCAGGAGCTTGAGGTGGCGGGAAATGCGCGGCTGCGACTGGCCAAGGATTTCAGTGAGATCGGAGACGGTGAGCTCAGCCTCCCCCAGCACCGCGACAAGACGCAGGCGCGTATCCTCCCCGGCGGCCTTGAGGCCCTCGAGGACGGCGGCGAAGGAGGAAGCTGCGGGCGCAGGCCGATCTGACATAAAGATATCTTTATATCCTTACCGACAGGCATTCAAGCCCGCGACCTATGCCCCGCGCGCCACAGTGCGATCACGATCGCGAGCCACCGGGAATCTCGCATTGCCGGGGATCTCTTGCAGGCCTAAAGGCGTTTCAGGACAAGAGCTGCAAAGCTGGAACAAGTTACCGCCGGACGGGCCAAATTTTTCCGCGACCCGTTTCCAATTTCGTCACGTTTCACGGTTAACACCTCAAGCATGACCCTTCGCAACACCCTCCTCGCCGCCGTCGGCGCGTGCGTTCTTGCCGCTCCGGCCTTCGCCCAGGGGCCGTACGGTGGCCCGAACTACAGCCTGCCCGGCGGGCAGCAGGACGATGCTACCGGCACGCTCCCGCCCGCGCCTGTCGGTGGCTATGGCGAGGCGCCTCCCGGCTATTCGGACCCCTATGCGCGCCAGCAGGCGCCGGTGCGCCGCGACCAGGTGGAGCGCACGGAGCTTCCCGCGCCGGGTCAGGCCTATCCCCTGCAGGCCTATCCCCAGCCGGCGCAGCAGGGCTATCCGCAGCCCGCGCCCGGCGGCCCTGTTGCGGTGGCCCCCGATTCCGGTCCCTACCCGACCGCCGTTCCGGCGCAGGGTCAGCAGGCCTATGGCGGCCAGCCGGTCTACAATTCTGCGCCCGACCTCTACGGCCGCCAGGCGACCCCCACCGCCTATGAGCCCCAGCAGCCGGCCTATGGCCAGCAGCAGCCCGGCTATTCCGGCTCCGGCCGCGGCGCGGTGGATCAGGATGCGCTCTATGCCAGCCTGAACAATGCACCGGCCCCCGCGGGCACCTACGGCCCCAACTCCGCCGTGGTGCCCGGCACCACCGAGGCGCCGTCCGGCCCCCGCATCGAGAATGTCGATCCGACCGAGCCCGTACCCGAGCGCTTCCGCCGCCAGACGGTGGATTACGTGACCACCCAGCCGGCCGGCACCATCGTCATCGATACGCCGAACACCTACCTCTACTTCGTCCTCGGCGGCGGCAAGGCCGTCCGCTACGGCATTGGCGTGGGCCGCGAAGGCTTCACCTGGGCCGGTACCGAGAAGATCACGGCGAAGAAGGAATGGGCCGACTGGCGCCCGCCGTCCGAGATGATCCAGCGCCAGCCCTACCTACCGCGCTTCATGGCCGGTGGCCCGGGCAATCCGCTCGGCGCCCGCACCATGTATCTCGGCGGCACCGTCTACCGCATTCACGGCACCAACGAGCCGCAGACCATCGGCAAGTTCGTGTCGTCCGGCTGCTTCCGCATGCTGAACGCGGACGTGGAAGACCTCTACGACCGCGCCAAGGTGGGCACCAAGGTGGTGATTCTCCCCAAGGGCAGCTCGGCCCCCCAGGCCAATGCCGCTCCGGCACCGGTTTCCACCGCCTCGGCCGGCAAGCCCGCAGCCCAGCGCTGAGCGCAGAGCGTCCCCACAGGGAAAAGACCTGACCGCAACGGCCCGGCCCACGCCGGGCCGTTTTGCGTTTGAGGGCCGTTCGTCCTCGGTCTTGGGCTCCGCAATCTGCCGGAGCCCAAGACCACTGTGCGTGACGTTCCGCTTCGATATGATGGCCCCGCAGCGATCAAGCTGACAGGAGAGGCCCATGTCCACGCCTGCATCTGCGCCCACCCCCGCTTCCGCCGTCGCCGACCAGCTGCACGCCATCCGCGCGAGCTGGGGCTGGTTCGCGGTGCTCGGCATCGCCTTCATCGTGCTCGGCTTCGTCGCCCTCGCCCATGTGCTCGCCTCCACGGTCGTCACCGTCCTGTATGTGGGCGCGCTGATTCTGGTGGGCGGCGTGGTGCAGGTCATCCACGCCTTCCGGGTGCAGGGCTGGGGACGCTTCTTCTACTGGCTGCTGGCGGGCCTGCTCTACGTCGTGGCCGGCGGCCTGATGATGTACAACCCGCTGCTCGGCGCCGGCGTGCTCACGCTGATGATCGGCGTGGCGCTCGCCGTCGAAGGCATCTTCCGCGTCTTCGCCGGTTTCGGCTCCCAGCACGGCAAGGGCTGGGGCTGGATCGTGGTGTCCGGCATCGTCACCCTGCTTTTGGGCCTCATCATCATCGCCCGCTGGCCGGTGAACTCCGTCTATATCCTCGGCCTGTTCCTCGGCGTGGACCTCATCGTCAACGGCGTCGGCACGCTGATGTTCGGCCTCGCCCTGCGCGACAAGAAGAACTGAGTCGCGGCACACCGTCCGAGACGAAAAACCGCCCCGCCCGTCCGCGGCGGGGGCGTTGCCGGGAACGGGCGAGGCGGACGGCCCCGGGGGGCGTCGGGGCGCGTCTTGATTCAGTCGAAGGGCATCATTCCGCCGGCTGCGGCAGGGCGGACGGCGCGGTCTCCCCGTCCATCACCTTCACGCGGAACCAGGTGGCGTACAGCGCCGGCACCACCAGCAATGTGAGCACGGTCGCCACCAGCAGGCCGCCCATGATGGTGACGGCCATCGGCCCCCAGAACACACTCTCCGCCAGCGGGATCATGCCGAGCACGGCGGCCAGCGCCGTGAGCACAACGGGCCGTGCCCGGCGCAGGGTCGCCTCAACGATGGCGCGGTGGGGCGTCGCGCCGTCGCGGATGTCGTGGTCGATCTGGTCCACCAGGATCACCGTGTTGCGCATGATCATGCCGGCGAGCGCGATGAGCCCGAGCAGCGCCACGAAGCCGAACGGCCGGTGCGCGATGAGCAGCGCCGCCGCCGCGCCGATGAGGCCGAGGGGCGCCGTCGCCAGCACGAGGGCAAGGCGCGAGAAGCTCTGCAGCTGGATCATCAGCAGCGTGAGCATGACGATGATCATCACCGGAAACACCGCCGCCAGCGAGGCATTGGCCTTGGCGCTTTCCTCGATGGAGCCGCCGGTCTCGATGCGATAGCCGGGCGGCAGCTCGGCCTTGAGCTGCGCCAGCTTGGGCAGGAGGCGGGTGGTCACGTCAGGCGGCTGCACGCCGTCCCGCACATCGCCGCGCACGGTGAGCACGAGGTCGCGGTCGCGCCGCCAGAGGATCGGCTCCTCATGGGCATAGCCGATGCGCGCCACCTGTCCGAGCGGCACGGCCAGCCCGTTGCGGGTGGTGACGGTGAGCGCTGCGAGGTGTTCCAGGTCCACCCGCTCCTCCGGCACGGCACGTGCCATCACGTCGATGAGCAGGTTGCCCTCGCGCAGCTGGGTGATGGCATAGCCCTGAAGCAGCGTCTGCAGCGTCTCGGCGATATCGCGCGGCGAGGTGCCGAGCGCACGGGCGCGGTCCTGATCGACGGTCAAGGTGATGGACTTGACCTGCTCGCCCCAATTGAGGTGCGGGTCGATCATGTCCGTATCGGAGGCCATCACGAGGCGCACCTTCTCGGCGATGTCGCGCACCGCGATGGGGTCCGGCCCCACCACGCGGAACTGCACCGGGAAGCCCACCGGCGGGCCGAACACGAAGCGGTCCACGCGCACCCGCGCTTCCGACAGCGCGCCTTCGGCCAGCTCCGCGTCGAGCCGGGCCTTCAGCCGCTCGCGGGCCGCCACGTCCTTCGCCACGATGACGATCTGCGCGAAGTTCGGATTGGGCAGCACCGGATTGAGGCCGAGCCAGAAGCGGGGCGCGCCGCGGCCCACATAGGTGGTGCTGGTGGCCACGTCGGGGTCCTCGCCCACGAGAGCCTCCGCCTTCTTCGCCGTCGCCTCGGTGACGGTGATGGAGGTGCCTTCGGGCAGGCGGATCTCCAGGAACAGCTCCGGCCGTGTGGAGGTGGGGAAGAACTGCTGCTGCACGAAGCCGAAGGCCACCACGGACCCGGCGAACATCACGACGGTCGTGCCGATCACCATGAAGCGGTGGCGCAGGCAGAATTCCAGCGTCCCGCGCAGCATGCGGTAGAGCCGGCCGTCGTGCATCTCGTGATGCCCGCCCGCCTTCTTCATGTCCGGCAGCAGCACGGTGCCAAGATAGGGCGTGAAGATCACCGCCACGAACCACGAGGCGATGAGCGCGATGCCCACCACCCAGAAGATGCCGCCGGCATATTCGCCCGAGGACGACTTGGCGAAGCCAACGGGGAGGAAGCCCGCCGCCGTCACCAGCGTGCCGGTGAGCATGGGAAAGGCGGTGGAGGTCCAGGCGAAGGTGGCGGCCGACATCCGGTCCCAGCCCTCCTCCATCTTCACCACCATCATCTCGATGGCGATGATGGCGTCGTCCACCAGCAGGCCGAGGGCGATGATGAGCGCGCCCAGCGTGATGCGGTGCAGGTCCATGCCCGCCGAGAACATGATGAGGAAGACGATGGCGAGCACCAGCGGCACCGAGAGCGCCACCACGATGCCGGTGCGGAAGCCCAGAGACAGGAAGCTCACCACCAGCACGATGACGAGGGCTTCGAGGAAGGTCTTCAGGAACTCGCCCACCGATTCGCCGACGATGTGCGGCTGATCGGCCACCTGCGTCACGTCGATGCCGTGGGGCAGCTCGGCGGTGGCCTCGGCCATGGCGGCCTTAAGCCCCTCGCCCAGCGTGAGGATGTTGGCGCCCTGCGCCATGGACACACCGATGCCCAGCGCCGGCAGCCCGTGCTGGCGCATGAGGAAGGCGGGCGGGTCCTCATAGCCGCGCCGGACGGTGGCGATGTCACCGAGGCGCAGCAGCGCGCCGTTCACCGCCACCGGCACCTCGGCGATAGCCTCGACGCCGGTGAAGGCACCGGTGACGCGCAAATTGATGCGGTCGGAACGGGTGTCCACCGCGCCGCCCGCCACCACGGCATTCTGCCGGGCCACGCTGTCGAACAGCTGCTGCGGGGTGATGCCGAGATTGGCGAGGCGGGCGTGGGAGAACTCGATGTAGATCTTCTCCGGCCGCTCGCCGATGAGGTCCACCTTCTCCACGTTGGGCACGCGGAGCAGGCGCTGGCGGATGAGTTCCGCCTGCCGCTTCAGCTCGGCCGGCGCCGCGCCCTGCCCGCTCAGGATGTAGAGGGCGGAATAGACGTCGCCATATTCGTCGTCGAAGCCCGGCCCGATGACACCGGCGGGAAGGTCGCCGCGCACGTCGGAGACCTTCTTGCGCACCTGGTACCAGAGGTCCTTCACCTCCTTCGCCGGCGTGTTGTCCCGGAGGAACACCTGCACGAAGGAGACGCCGGGGCGCGAATAGCTCTCCACCCGGTCGAGGTGCGGCAGGGATTGCAGCTTCTTCTCGATGGGATCGGCCACCTGCGCCTGCATCTCGGAGGCGGTGGCGCCGGGCCACGCGGCCTGCACCACCATGACCTTGATGGTGAAGGACGGGTCCTCGGCCCGGCCGAGATTGAAATAGGAATAGGCCCCCGCCGCGCCGAGCAGCAGGATGGCGAACAGGGTCAGCGCGCGATGGGTGATGGCCCAGCGCGAAAGATTGAAGCGCGAGGCGCCGTCCGGGGAAGAGCCGGCGGTGCTCACGGCCGCTGCTCCGCCAGGGTGGAAGCGCCGGCCGGCGCCTGTGCGCGGCGGGTTTCGACCGATGGCAGGCGCTCGGCGACCTCGGTCACGGAGGGGGCCTGAACGGTGCGCACCTTCTGGCCGGGCAGCAGCGTCTGGACGCCGAGGATGACCACCGCATCCCCCGGCGCGACACCGCCGGAGAGCAGCACCTCGTCGCCCGTATAGGCCGCGATCTCCACCGGGCGGGCGACGATGGCATGGGTCGCGCCATCCACCACGAACACCTGCGGGCCGTGGCCGCGATCGATGAGCGCGGAGAGCGGCAGGCGCGCCACCTGCTGCTGGTCCTTGGGGCGGAGCGTCACGGTGGCGGTCATGCCCAGCGCCACGGTCTCGTCCGCCCCGTCCAGCGTGAAGCGGGCAGGATAGGTGCGGGAGGTGGCGTCGGCCTGCGGCGACAGCTCCCGCAAGCGGGCGGGAATGCGCCGGCCGGGATCGGCCCAGAGGGAGACGACCGCATCAGCCGTGCGGGCGTCGGCAAGGGCAGTCTCGGGAAGGGAGACCAGCGCCTCCTTCTCATCGAGGCGGGCGACACGCACGATGGTCTGGCCGGAGGCCACCACCTGACCCGGCTCAGCCGAGGTCGCGACGACGACGCCGGCCGCATCGGTGACGAGGTCGGCATAGGACAGGCGGTTCTCCGCCAGCTCCAGCGAGCGCTTGGCCCGTTCGAGGCGGCCGACGGCCTCGTCCTTGGCGAGCGACTTGCGGTCGAGGTCGGCGTTGGAGGCGGCGCCCTTGGCGGTGAGCGCGCGATAGCGGGTGTCCTCGGTGGTGGTCTGGGCGAGGTTGGCGGTGGCCGCCTGCATCTCCGCCTTGGCGCTTTCCAGTTCCAGCTTGAGGTCTTCCCTGTCGAGGCGCGCCACCACGGTGCCGGGCTCGATGCGGTCGCCCACCTCCACCAGCCGCTGCACCACCTTGCCGCCCACCCGGAAGGCGAGGTCGATCTCGCGGCGGGCGCGGACCACGCCGACGAAGCTCTTCTGCGTCTGCCGCGGCCGGAAGCTCACGGTCGTGACCTGCACCGGCCGGGCGAGCGTGGCTTCCCGGGAGGCGGGAGCCTCGCCGGCGTTGGCGGGGTTTTCCTGCCCGCAGCCGGCAATCAGCAAGGCGGACCCGGCAAGGAGCAGCGCGGCCATCCCCTTCAGGTGGCGGCCGGATCGGATCGGAACGGCGAGGCGGGGCATGGGACGATCCTGTGGCTCGGGCCTGCGGAATACGAACTTAACACTGACGATTTTCGTCGATCATCACTTTTACGGCGCACGGAAGCGTTTCGCTCACTCCGATCAGGGGAGAGGCGAACGCTCGACCTCGATACTTCTCAGAATGAACTGGAGGCTCTCACGCAGAGCGCCCTCCTGGTCCTCGTCGATGTGCTGCGCCACCAGGACCGGATGGCAGAAGCGGATAAGCGCGCTCTGGATGTAGCGGCTGACCTTCGAGGGGTCGTGGGCCACAAACACCCCCTGCGCGATGCCCTCTGCCAGCACGCGCGCGGTCAGGTCGCACAGGCGTGCCTTGTGGGCCTCGATGGCTTCCCAATTGTTCTCGATGGCCACCAGCACCATGTCGTGCACACGCCGCTCCTCAAGGAAATTATCCTTGTGGTAGCGCATGATGGAGAGATAGGCGGTGAAGATGCGCTCCTGCGGGGAGCCCTCCCCCGCAGCCGCTTCGGCGAATTCGGCCTCGCTCTCGCACAGACAGCGGCCGCAGATGGTGGCGACGATGGCGGTCTTGGACGGGAAGAAGCGGTAGACATTGGCCGGCGACATGCCGAGCTCGGCGGCGATGTCGGCCACCGCCGTCTTGGCGAAACCCATGCGGCGGAACAATTCCTCCGCCGTGCGCGCGATGCGCTCCCGGGTCTCGTCCGCCGTCTCCTTCACCCTGACGTTCACCATGCACTCCTACAGACTGACGATTATCATAAATCGTCAGTTCTAAATTTCCAAGCCTGCGATTCGCCCGCTGCGCAAAATCTTATCCCTGCCGTGTCGGCGCGTCGCCTGCGTCCGCGTCCTCGTTGCGGCCCGAAGCCCCGGGGCCGTGGGAGGAAAAGATGGCGCAGAAGGTGCTCATCCTGATCGGAACGAAGAAAGGCGCGTTCATCCTGGACAGCGATCCCGCCCGGAAAAGCTGGTCGCTGCGCGGACCGTTCTGCGACACGTGGCCCACCAACCACGTGGTGGGCGACCGCGCCTCCGGCCGCATCTATGCCGGCGGCGGGAATGAATGGTTCGGGCCTGCCGTGTGGCAGTCGGACGATCTCGGCGCCACGTGGACCCATTCCTCCCGTGGCCTTGCCCATGCCGAAGGCGAGGCACCGGTGAAATCCGTCTGGAGCCTCGCGCCGGGGGCGGACGGCGTGCTCTATGCCGGCGTCGAGCCGGCCGGCCTGTTCCGCTCGGATGATGGCGGGCAGAGCTTCACCGCCCTCGACGGCCTGCAGAAGCACCCCTCCCGGTCCGAATGGAATCCCGGCGGAGCGGGCCTGATCCTGCACTCCCTCGTGCTTGACCCGGACGATCCGGATGCCCTGTGGGTCGGCATCTCCGCCGCCGGCGTCTTTCACAGCGCCGACGGCGGGCGCACCTGGAGCGCGCGCAACCGCGGCACCCGGGCGGACTACATGCCGGAGGACCTGCGTTATCCCGAGCATGGCCAGTGCGTGCATTGCGTGGTCAAGGCGCCGGGCCTGCGCCACCGCCTCTACCAGCAGAACCATTGCGGCATGTACCGCTCCGACGATGGCGGCGTGTCGTGGCAGAGCATCGAAAAGGGCCTGCCCTCCAGCTTCGGCTTTCCCGCCGCCGCCCATCCGCGCGATGCGGAGACGCTGTTCCTCGTGCCGCTCAACGGCGACACGGCCGGACGCTTCATGCCGGAGGCGAAGGCCGCCGTCTGGCGCACCCGCGACGGCGGCGCCTCATGGCAGGCGATGCGGTCCGGCCTGCCGCAGAAGGACGCCTATTTCAACGTGCTGCGGCAGGCCATGGCCACCGACACGCTGGAGCCGGCCGGCGTCTATTTCGGCACCGGCTCCGGCGAGATCTACGCCAGCGCCGACGAGGGGGAGAACTGGACGCGCCTTGCCGAGCACCTGCCCACCATCTCCTCCGTGGAGACGCTGGTGGTGGAGGCCTGACCGGTGACGGAGGAAGCCGCGCCGGTGAAGGTGCGCCTGCCGGCCCACCTCGTCCGGCTGTTCCCCGACGGGCAGACCTATCTGGAGCTTCGCGCCGCCACGGTGCGCGAGCTGATGGATGCGCTGGAGACGCGCTGGCCCGGCATGCGCGACCGGCTGTGCGACGAGCGCCCCGCCATCCGCCGCCACATCAACGTGTTCGTGGACGGGCGCCGGGCGCGGCTGGAAACGCCGCTCCCGCCCGGCGCGGACGTGTTCCTGCTCACCGCCATCAGCGGCGGGTGAAGCGTTTTCGAGCGAAGCGGGTACCGGTTCGCGTGAAGAAAACGCCTTGCAATGGGAACCTCAGCGCCCGTCGGCGATGAGGCAGCCGGGCGGGAAGTCCGTTCCGTCCAGCGCCGCCACCACGCATTGGGCGGAGATCAGGTTGCCGCGGGCCAGCGCCTCGGCGCTGGAGCCGGAGGCGTGGGCGGTGGCCACCACATCCGGGCGCGCGGCCAGCGCGGCGGCGACCGGCAGCATCGCGGCGTCCGCCTCTGCCTCGAACACGTCGAGGCCGGTGCCGCCGATGCGTCCCGCCTCCAGCGCGGCCAGCAGCGCGCGGTCGTCCACGAGGCCGCCGCGGGAGGTGTTGATGACCAGCGCATGGGGCTTCATGGCGGCCAGCGCGTCGGCGCCGATCAGGTGGCGGGTCTCGGGGGTGAGCGGCGCATGGACGCTGATGATGTCGCTCTGCGCGATCAGGTCGTCGAGCGGCACATAATCCACGAAGGGGAAATCCGGGTCGGGGGTGCGGGTCGCGACCAGAACCCTGGTCCCGAAGCCGTGCAGGCGCCGCGCCACCGCCTTGCCGATGCGGCCGAGCCCGACGAGGCCCACCGTCTTGCCCGTGAGGTCGAACCCGCTCAGCACCCGCCAATTGCCGGCGGCGATGGCGCGGTCACTCTCCTTCAGACGTCGCAAAAGCGCGAGGATCATCGCCAGCGTGTGATCCGCCACCGCATCGTCATTGGCCCCCGCCGCGATGGTGACAACCCGGCCGAGTGCCTTGGCGGCAGGCACGTCCACCCGCTCATAGCCCACGCCGCGACGGGCGATGACCTTGAGATCGGGATGGGCGGCGAGAATCTCCCGCGTCACCGCGCGCATGCCGACGATCCAGCCCTCGACGCCTTCAAGCAGCGCGCTCAGGGCGGCGTCGGAAATGTCGGCATCGAGCGCATCGCCCGGCAGGCCGGACGGCACCGCAACGCAGCCGTGCTCGGCGAGATATTCGGCAGCCGCGGCATCGAACAGGCGGGTGGTGATGAGAACCTTGCGGGGGGCGGACACGGCGGGCGACCTTTTCCGGAGGGAGCGAACGGGTGCGTCCCCCTCCTCTCCCGGCCGCGCGCCGAGATCAAGCCCGCACGCGACATCGGCGCCATGCAAAAGCGCCGTACAAATCCACCATGCAAAAGGGCGGCGCGTGCGCACCGCCCTCAAGTCCGAGGGGCGGAAGCCCGCCCCCGCGTCGAAAGGCAGGGCGGGCCTCGGCCCGCCCCTCATTCCCGCCGGTCAGGCCGCCTGGGCGGCGCCCTCTACGGTCGAGCCCTCGATGGTTTTCGGGGTCGACGTCGCACCCGCTATGGGGATGATGCGGGGCTTCTTGGCCTCGGGAATGTTGCGCACGAGATCCACGTGCAGCAGGCCATTCTCAAGCACCGCGCCCTTCACCTCCATATGGTCGGCGAGCTGGAAGCGACGCTCGAAGGCGCGGGCGGCGATGCCGCGATAGAGCACCTGTGCGCTCTCGGAGGCCTCGGACGACTTCTTTTCGCCCTTGAGGGTGAGGGTGTTTTCCTTCACCTCGATGCTCAGTTCGGCATCGGTGAAGCCCGCCACGGCCACCGTGATGCGATAGGCGTTCTCGCCCGTGCGCTCGATGTTGTAGGGCGGGTAGGTGGGCGCCGCATCGACGCCGCCGACGGAATCGAGCAGCGAGAACAGCCGGTCGAAGCCGACGGTGTTGCGGTACAGCGGAGCAAGGTCAAACGTACGCATGGCATATCCTCCTTTGAAGCGACATGCGGGACCCGCATAAAGCCGGGTCCGCTCAGGGCGCCGTCAGGTCTCTGCCCGGCGCCGTTTTGGATGTGGGTAGGCCCGTTTCTGGCGTCAAGGGGGAGCCACGCCGCCAATCTGAACGGGCGATGAACGCCTTTGCCGGTCGGCGTTCACCCGCCGCGGCTAGACTTTTCCCCAACGACATCTGCTCCGTCCGCGGCGTGATCCGGTGAGGAGGCGGGGGGCAAGGGGAGGTCGGGCGATGCGGGCCTGTGCGGCCGCCTGTGCGGCCTTCTTCCTGATGGCACTCGCGCCTCCGGCGACGCGGGCCCTCGCCCAGTGCGGCGCCGAGGCGCCGGCCCCGGCGGGTGTCCAGCCGGCCGTTCCGGCCAAGCCCCCGCCCCTGCACACGTATCATCCGCCGAGCGAAGCCGGGACGATCGCCCTGCCTGGCCTGCCACTCGCCCGCGCCGCCTCCGTCACCGCGACCCAGATGCCGGACGAGACCGCAGCGCTGCCAGGCGCCATCGCGCCCCGTGCCTACCGACCCTACCAGATCGCCCCCGCCGGCCCCCTTCCGCTCACCGCCGAGACCGTCGCGCCGAGCCTCGAAGCCCGCGGCTTCCGCCAGATCGACGCCGTGCGCCAGCGCGGCCAGAGCTTCCTCGCCGAAGCCACAGGGCCGCGCGGCGAGCGGGTGCGCCTCGTGCTGGACGCCGCCAGCGGCGACATCAGCGGCATGCAGGTCATCGGCTCCGGGGCGCCGCGCTGAGCGCTGGTCCCGCGCGAGACGGCGATTGTGAAGCGGGCGCCCGGCGTGTAACCCTCAGGCTGCCCGCCTTCCATCGCTGCGAGCCTCATGACGCTCTATTCCCTGCCGAATAATCCGGTGCCCGAAGGCGCGATCGAAGGCGAGATCATCGCCCGCGACGGCGTGCGCCTGCGCTTCGCCCGCTTCATGCCCGAGGGCAAGGCGAAGGGCACCGTCGCGCTGTTCAGCGGCCGCTGCGAGTTCATCGAGAAATATTTCGAGGTGGTGCGCGAGCTGAGATCCCGCGGCTTCGCCGTGGCGCTGCTCGACTGGCGGGGCCAGGGCGGCTCCCAGCGCCTGCTGCGCAACCGCCTGAAGGGGCATGTCACCCGCTTTTCGGACTATCTGCTCGACCTCGAGGCCTTCGCGCGCGAGGTGCTGCTGCCGGACTGTCCTCCGCCCCATTTCGCGCTGGCCCATTCCATGGGCGGGTCGATCCTGCTGTCCTCGGTGCTGGAGGGGCATCGCTGGTTCGATCGCATGGTGCTCAGCGCCCCCATGCTGGGGCTTGATTCGGTGCCGTTCGAGGGCATCATGCGGCCGACCGCCACCGTGCTCTCCCACATCGGCTTCGCCCGCGCCTTCGTGCCGGGCGGACGCGGGCGCACGCTGGCGCGGCTGAGATTCGAGGGCAATCCGCTCACCTCGGACCGGGCCCGATTCGACCGCACGCAGGCGATGGTCTCCGCCCATCCGCAGCTGGACCTCGGGGCACCCACCATCGGCTGGCTGGCTGGCGCCTATGCCACCATGGGAGAGTTGACCCATCCCGACGTGATCCCGCGCATCCGCCAGCCGCTGCTCATCATCGCGGCCGGAGGAGACCGGCTCGTCTCCAACAAGGCCATCGAGCACTTCTCGGCGCGGCTCATCGCCGGCGCCCATGTGGTGGTGCCGGCCAGCCGGCACGAGCTGCTGATGGAGCGCGACATCTTCCGCGCCCAGTTCTGGGCCGCGTTCGACGCCTTCATCCCCGGGACGCCAATCTGAGAAGTTTTACGTTGCTACGCTCAAGCGCCGCGTGGGCTTAGCCGCCGGAGAGCTGGCGCAGCGCCGCCTCGTGCACCTTGCGGCTGCCGGCGGCGACCACGCGCCCCCCCGCAACCGGCGAACCGCCTTCCCAGCTGGTGACGACGCCCCCCGCGCCCTCGATGATGGGCACGAGGGCGATCACGTCGTGATCCTGCAGGCCGGTCTCGATGACGAGATCGATAAGACCGGCCGCCACCATGCAATAGGCGTAGCAATCGCCGCCGTAGCGCGAGAGCCGCACGCGCTCCTCCACCGTGCCGAAGGCGGCGCGGTCTTCGTCGTTCATGAGGCGGGGGCTGGTGGTGTAGAGCACCGCGTCCTCCAGCCGCCCGCAGTCGCGGGTGGCGAGGGTGCGCTCGCCCGCCGGGCCGCGATAGCGCGCCGCGCCGCCGTCGCCGAAGAAGCGCTCGCCGATGAACGGTTGGTGCATCATGCCGTAGACCGGATCGCCCTCCTTCAGAAGGCCGATCAGCGTCCCCCAGGCGGGCAGGCCGGCGATGAATGACTTGGTGCCGTCGATGGGGTCGAGCGCCCACGTATAGGGCGCGCTCGCCGCCACATTCTCGAACTCCTCGCCGATGATGCCGTGGGCGGGGAAGGTGGAGCGGATGAGCTGCCGCATGGCCTGCTCGGCCGCCCGGTCCGCCTCGGTGACGGGATCGAAGGCGCGGCCCGCGCTCTTGTCCTCGATGCCAAGCGCCGTGCGGAAGAAGGGCAGGATGGCCTCGCCCGAGACGGTCGCAAGCTGATGGACGAAGGCGTCGAAATCGACGGCGGTCATGGAGACTCCGGAACGGTCGGGCGGGCCGACGATGCCCGCGCCGGCAAGAAAGCGCGGGTGGTGGCACCTGCCAAGGAAAATCTGCGAGGGAAATCTGTGCAGGAAGGCCGGCCGAATCCGCCAGGCCGCGATCCCTACGGCACAACCGCGGTGCGGGATGATCGCACCTGTGGCAGGCGTGGCGGGCAGGACGCGCAAAAAATGGGCAGATGGGCCGCAATGAGCTGAAAATAAATGGTTTTAAATGTTGGACAGTTGCACAAACTATCTGCCTGTCACGGACTTGATGCAGAGGGGGGCATTCGTCATATTGATGCAGCGCGGCATTGCTTGTTGCGGTGCCGCTGCCCTCCTTGGGCGTTTCCTCCCTAGACTTGGGCCGCTGTTCTCAGCGGCCCCTTTCTTTTTTCGGCCCCTCATGCCGAGGCAGGAAATGCGCGCCGCCCGGCAAAGCCCCGGAGCCTGCGCCAGCCTCCTAGCCCCCCTGCCCGCGCCCATTCCCTGCCAGATCCACTCTCCGCGCGCGTGGCGCCTGACGAGAATCTGGCGGCCGATGATGACCGGCGCCTGTCCCTGCCTGATCGACTGGCCGCCACGATGGGTCCCGGCACCGGGCAACACCCGGACATGCCGCATCCTGGCCATCCCCGGCACAGCCGAGTCGGACCAAGCGCACGCTTCTATCGATTTTTTTGAGCGGCCTGCTCTTAGCGGCCACAGCCCGGGCTTAGCCGGGAGAAATAAATCCCTATAAAAATCAATGAGTTACCGTGGTATACCAGACTGCGACAAACGCGCACTTGATTTATGGCACTGCACTCGGCTATTTGTGCATTGCGACACGGCGATTGGCGTCGCTGTGTCGCTGCCCTCCTTGGGCGTTTCCTCCCTAGACTTGGGCCGTCTGCTCACGCGGACGGCCCCTTTCTTTTTCGGGCTGGCCGATCCGGCATTCGCCGTCACCCGCCGCCCTGTCTAGGCCCCTCTCGTTCCATCCCTGGATGCGGTCTTGCGCCGCCATATTCGATCCCGTGTCTCGCGGGCGTCTTCGCGTTGCGAAGCCTGCCCGGGCCGGAATTCGATGGTGCCTGAGTAATTCCTCGGCAACCGTGCGCAATTGGTAGCCTTGCCATACGAAAAACGCAAGGCACCTTATGCAAAAATGCAGGGCTTTGTCATTCAGCTGCCGCACGGAGCGGGGCGAGGCCCTCCGACACCGCGATGAACAGATCCCCCATCAGGGCCCGAAGATCGGCCTGGGCGCTGGAAAATCCGCTATTCCGCTCATAGGCGGCCTCGTCCATGTAGAGGCTGCGGTTGAGCTCGATCTGCACGGCGTGCAGGCCGGCGGAGGGGTTTCCGTAGTGCTCAGTAATATAGCCGCCGGCATAGGGCTTGTTGCGCACCACCCGGTAGCCGCGGGCGGTCAGCGACCGCTCGATGGCGTCCGTGACCAGCTCGCTGCAGCTCGTGCCGTAACGGTCGCCGATGACGAAATCGGCGCGCGCCACCTCGTCCCGCGCTGAAGTGGACGGCATCGAGTGGCAATCCACCAGCACCGCCATCCCCCATTCGCGCTGGATGCGCCCCACGAGGCGGCGCAGGGTCTGGTGGTAGGGCTTGTAAAAGGTCTCGATGCGCTCCAGCGCCTCGTTCACCGCGAGGCGGCGGGGATAGATTTCCTGCGCGTCGCCCACCACCCGCGCGATGGTGCCGAGGCCACCGGACACGCGAATCGACCGCGTGTTGGCGAACGGCGGCAGCCGGCCGTCGAACATGCGCGGGTCAAGCTCGTAGGGCTCGCGGTTGAGGTCGAGGAATGAGCGCGGGAACAGCGCCCGCATCATCGGCGCGCCCAGCCCGACGCAATCGCCGAACAATTCATCGACGAACGTATCTTCCGATCGGCGCAGGGTCGAAAAGTCCAAGCGCGTCTGCTCGACGAAGCTGCGGGGATAGATTCGCCCGGAATGCGGGGAGTTGAAGAGGAAGGGCGCGCGCGCCTCGACCGGAGTGAGCACCTCGAATGCGGGTTCAATGGTGTCGGCGAGGCAGGCAGTCATCAAGAACCCAGCACCTTGGAATAGTTCCGGAATTCACACCGGCGGGCGGCGGAATGATGGCCCGGCGGGACACCTTTTGGAAAGAGGTGGCGCGGCTTTCACTTCGAATTTACCCGAATGCGGCAGACACGTCATATGAATCCCCTGCTCCGGCCGGGGCTGGACAGAACATGACATCAGGGGAAGCGGCGTGGCCAAGATCCTGCTCGCTGAAGACGACAACGACATGCGCCGCTTCCTTGTGAAGGCGCTCCAGAATGCGGGCTACTCCGTCGCCTCCTGCGACAACGGCCGCTCCGCCTATGAACGGATGCGGGAGGAGCCGTTCGAACTGCTGCTCACCGATATCGTGATGCCCGAGATGGACGGCATCGAGCTGGCCCGCCGGGCCACCGAGCTCGACCCGGACCTCAAGGTGATGTTCATCACCGGCTTTGCCGCGGTCGCCCTCAATGCCGATGGCGAGGCGCCGAGCGAGGCCAAGGTGCTGTCCAAGCCCTTTCACCTGCGCGACCTCGTGAGCGAGGTGGGCAAGATGCTGACCGCCGCCTGAGCAGTCATCCACAGGCCGGAATATCCTCTGACAGTCCTGCCTTGCCTCCGGCGTTTCGAGCCGATATAGAGGCGGCTCCTGCGAGGGGGCGCGTAGCTCAGCGGGAGAGCACTACGTTGACATCGTAGGGGTCACAGGTTCGATCCCTGTCGCGCCCACCATCCCTCACCTCATCATCCGGCGATCGATCCGTCCGGCGGCACCAGCCGTCCGGACCATCATCGTTTCCGCCGGGCGGCCATCCGGCGCGGCCGCAGTTGCGTAAAAGCCCGGCGCCCGCAGGCGCATTGACGCGCCCCGGCCAAGGCGCCATCTCACCGGCAGCAGCCGAGGACCTGATGATCGACGCTCCCGCCTTCTCTCCCGATGCCGCCCATCTTCCCACCGACCACCCCAAGGTGGCGTTCGGGCGCGTCGGCGTGCTCATCGTCAATCTCGGCACGCCGGAGGCGACGGACTACTGGTCCATGCGCGCCTATCTGAAGGAGTTCCTCTGGGACCGGCGGGTGATCGAGGTGAACCGGGCGCTGTGGTGGTTCGTGCTCAACGCCATCATCCTCACCAAGCGCCCCGGCCCCAAGGGCCGCGACTATGCCAGCATCTGGAACAATGAGCGCAACGAAGGCCCGCTCAAGACCATCACCCGCGACCAGACCGAAAAGCTCGCCGCCCATTTCGCCGGCATCGATGAGCGCATCGTGGTGGATTTCGCCATGCGCTACGGCAAGCCACCCATCGCCGAGCGCCTCGCCGCACTCCAGGCGCAGGGCTGCGAGCGCATCCTGCTGGTGCCGCTCTATCCGCAATATGCCGCCGCCACCTCGGCCACCGTCTGCGACAAGGCCTTCGACGCGCTGAAGGAGATGCGCTGGCAGCCGACGCTGCGCGTCGCGCCGCCCTGGCACGATGATCCGGTCTATATCGATGCCGTGGCCCGCGATCTGGAGCGGCATCTGGCGGCGCTGGACTTCGAGCCGGAGGTGATCCTCGCCTCTTTCCACGGCGTGCCGAAGTCCTACCTCATGAAGGGCGACCCCTATCACTGCCAGTGCGCCAAGACCGCCCGCCTGCTGCGCGCGCGCCTCGGCATGGACGAGAAGCGCTTTCGCCTCACCTTCCAGTCCCGCTTCGGCCGCGAGGAATGGCTGAAGCCCTATACGGACGAGACGGTGAAGGCCTTGGCCGAGAGTGGCGTGAAGCGGCTCGCCGTGTTCAACCCCGGCTTCGTCGCCGACTGCCTGGAGACACTGGAGGAGATCGGCGTCGAGAACCGCGAGATCTTCGAGCACGCCGGCGGCGAGAAGTTCGCCGCCATCCCTTGCCTCAATGCCGGTGATGAGGGCATGCGGGTGCTGAAGAGCGTGGTGGAGCGGGAGCTGCGGGGCTGGGTGGGGTAGCCCCGCCCTTCACTCCCCGCCCTTCACTCCGCCTTGGGCTCCACCTTCGCCGCTTCCCAGCCGAGTATGGCGCGCTTGCGCGTCAGGCCCCAGTGGTAGCCCGTAAGGTCGCCGCTCTTGCCGATGACGCGGTGGCAGGGCACCACGAAGGAGATGGGGTTCTTGCCGATGGCCGCGCCCACCGCCCGCGCCGCCTTGGGCCGGCCCACGTGCTCGGCGATGGTGGAATAGGTGGTGGCCCGGCCCATGGGGATGCGCAGCAGCGTCTCCCACACCCTTATTTCAAAATCCGTGCCGATGAAGACGATGCGCAGGGGCTGGTCGCCCCGGCAGGAGGCGGGATCGAAGATCTGCGCCACCAGCGGGGCCGTGGCGGCGGGCTCTTCCACATAGGTGGCGTTGGGCCAGCGCGAGCGCATGTCGGCGAGCGCGGCCGCCTCCTCCCCCAGATCCGCGAAAGCGAGGCCGCACAGGCCGCGCGGGGTGGACATGGCCAGCGCCTGCCCGAACGGGGACGGGTGGAAACCGAAGCGGATGACGAGGCCGGCGCCGCCGGTCTTCCACTCGCCGGGCGACATGGCCTCGTGCACCACGAAAAGGTCGTGCAGCCGGCCGGGGCCTGACAGTCCCAATTCCAACGCGGCATCGAGCACGTTGGGGCATTCGGCGACGATGCGCCGGGCCCGGTCCAGCGTCACCGCCTGCAGGAACGCCTTGGGCGTAAGGCCACACCAGCGGCGGAACAGGTCGGTGAGCGCGCGGGCGGAGACGCCGGTGGCGGCGGCGATTTCCTCCACCTCGGGCTGCCGCCGCACGTTGCAGGAGATGTACTCCACCGCCCGGCGCACCACGTCATAGTCGCGGGCGGCGATGTCGAGCTGCGCGGCAGGCGTCGCCGTCAGCGTCGGCGCCGCCGCGGACAGGATGAGATCGGGGGCATCGAGCGCCAGCACGGCACGTCTCCTTCTGATCGAGCGTTGCCCATCTCAGCAGGCGCCGCAAGCGCCGGCCACCCGATTTCCCCCGAGCCGACCGTCCTCAGGCCGGATCGCGCCGCACGGTGAGCCCGTTGAAGGTCTGCTGCCCGGCCATGCACTGGATGCGGTTGATGTTGACGTGGCGGGGCATGGTGCAGGCGAAATACACCTGCTCGGCAATGTCCTCGCCGGTCATGGGCGTATAGCCGGCATAGACCTGATCCGCCTTGCCCTTGTCGCCGGAGAAGCGGACCACGGAGAATTCCGTCTCCACGAGGCCCGGCTCGATGTTGGTGACACGCACCCCGGTGCCGGCCACATCCGCCCACAAATTCAGGGAGAACTGCTTCACGAAGGCCTTGGTGGCACCGTAGACGTTGCCGCCGAAATAGGGGTAGTCGCCGGCGACGGAGCCGGTGAACACCACATGCCCCTCCTTGCGCGCCACCATGGCCGGCAGGCTCGCGCGCACGGTGGTGAGCATGCCCGTGATGTTGGTCTCCACCATGGTCTTCCACTCGTCCAGGTCCGCGTTCTGCGCGGGCTCAAGCCCAAGCGCGAGGCCGGCATTCGCGAAGACGATGTTGTAGTCGGCGAACGGCGCCGGCAGGCTGGAGAAGGCGTCGAACGTCGCCTTCTCGTCGCGCACGTCAAGCTCCAGCGGGAGGATCAGGTCGCCGAACTCGGCCTTGAGACCTTCCAGCCGGTCGGCCCGGCGGCCCACGGCCACCACCTTCGATCCCGCGCTTGCAAAGCGGCGGACGGTGGCGGCGCCGATGCCCGAGGTGGCGCCGGTCACGACGAGGGTCAGCGTGCGGGGATCGAGCATGGCCATGGAAAGCTCCGAGCAAGGCAAGGACGGGAAAAGGGCGCGGAAGAGCGTGCCGCAAGGTGCGCCGGTGATTAAACCGCCTTAACCATCGCGTCCATCCGCCGCCGCGAAACGGTATCTTGATACATCACCAGCCTTGCTGCTGCCACGATCTCACGAAAGGGTGCGTTTACCCGCAGCCGGCTAGGGTTCGCGCCTGTCAGCTGTGGTCCGAACGTCGATGCGTCCCGTGCGAGCCACTCAGGGGCGGGTGGCGGTTTTCGCGTGAAGGCGCTAGGTTGCGGACACGTCCGGAGAACAATGGATGAAGGTGGTTCTGGTTTCGGCGGCTCTGGCGCTGGCCCTCGGCGGGTGCAGCACGGAGCTTGACGGCTTCGGGGCGAAGCCGTCCGCCATGGCGGCCAATCGCGTGCTCACGGCGCCGACGGGTGCGGTCGAATCCTCGCCCGTGCCCGGCAACGTGTCCACCGCTGCGGCCGATACCGCCACCGGCGCCATCACGCCGCGCACCACCGCTTCCAACGTGCCCCTCACCCCGCCTCCGGCCAATCCCGGCGCCACCGCCTTCGCCCCCAGCGCGGCGAAGGAACAGGTCTCCGGCGCCTGGAGCTTCTCGTGGGATGGCGGCAAGGCCTCCTGCCCGGTGCGCCTCGGCACCGACCGCGGCCTCAGTGGCCTTTCCGCCCAGGCCGACGTCTCCTGCCCCAGCGAGATCTTCATGACCAAGGGCTGGGACATGATGGGCTCGGACATCGTGCTGCAGAACCATCAGGGCAAGGTCACCGTCCGGCTCCAGCCGGATGGCCCCAACCATTACGTCGGCACCATCGCCGAGACCGGCCAGCAGGTCGCCCTCGCCCGCTGAGGCGGGCCAGCCCAACGTCCCGCTGAGGCGGCAGCCGCTTACGTCCCGGCCTTCTCCCGCGCCCCGAATCGCTCCGCGAACACCAGTTCCTCCAGCGGCAGGCGCTGTCGCCATCCGGCCCGCTCGAGGTCGGGCGTCGCCGCGAACCCATCCACATAGCCCACGCACAGCAGCGCGATGGGCACGATGTGATCCGGGATGGCGAGGATGCGGCGGAGATCGGCGAGGTCCAGGATGGACACCCAGCCGACGCCCAGATTTTCCGCCCGCGCCGCCAGCCAGATGTTCTGCACCGCGCAGACGGTGGAATAGATGTCCATCTCGCTCTGGTGGGTGCGCCCCAGCACCACCGGCCCGGCGCGATCCCGCTCGCAGGTGATGCACAGCAGAAGCGGCGCCTCGCGCAGGCCCTCCAGCTTCAGCGTGCGATAGAGCTGCGCCCGCTCGCTCTCGAACATCTCGGCCGCTTCCGCATTGGCGCGCGAAAAGGCGTCGTGCAGCGCCGCCTTGGTCTCGGCCGAACGCACCACGATGAAGTTCCACGGCTGCAGAAAGCCCACCGAGGGCGCCGCATGGCCGGCGGCCAGCACGCGGGCGAGCACCGCGTCGGGCACGGGATCGGGCAGGAAGTTCCGGCGCACGTCCCGCCGCGCGGCGATGCAGCGGTAGATGGCGGCGCGCTCGTCCGCCGAGAAACTGTCGTCCCGGACCATGGCGCTCTCCCCGTATTCATTCGGTCAATTCGGCGCCGACGTGCCGGCAAGGTCAATCCCGAACCCCGCGTCCTCACACCCCACCGATTAGCCGCCCCACCGCATCCCGCCACTGGGCGATGCGGCCGGCGCGCACCTCGGGCAGCATCTGCGGCGTGAACCGCCGCTCCAGCCGCCACTGGCCGGCGAAGACGTCCGGCGGCGGGAAGAAGCCACACTCCAGGCCCGCGAGATAGGCGGCGCCGAGCACGGTCGTCTCTTTCTGCACAGGCCGATCCACCGGGGCGCCGAGGAGGTCGGCGAGGCGCTGCATGGTGAAGTCGGAGACGGTCATGCCGCCGTCCACGCGCAGCACCGTATCGCCGTCCGGCCAGTCGGCGCGCATGGCGTCGATGAGGTCCACGGTCTGGAAGCACACGCTCTCCAGCGCCGCCCGGGCCAGTTCCGCCGGTCCGGTGGCGCGGGTGAGGCCGAACAGGGCGCCGCGCACCTCCGGCCGCCAATAGGGCGCGCCGAGGCCGACGAAGGCGGGGACGAGGATCACGTCCTGCCCCGCGTCCGCTTCCGCCGCGAGACGGTCGCTCTCGCTGGCGGTGGAGATGATCTTCAGCCCGTCGCGCAGCCATTGCACCGCCGCTCCGGCGACGAAGATGGAGCCTTCCAGCGCATAGGTGCGCCGCCCGCCGATCTGGTAGGCGATGGTCGTCAGCAGCCGGCTGGAGGAAGCGACCGGCGTCGCCCCGGTATTGAGCAAAGCGAAGCAGCCGGTGCCGTAGGTGGATTTCACCATGCCCGGCGCAAAGCACGCCTGCCCCACCATGGCCGCCTGCTGGTCCCCCGCCACGCCGCGGATGGGGATGGGCCCGCCGAACAGCGCCGGATCGGTGGTGCCGAAGTCGGCCGCGCAGTCATTCACTTCGGGAAGCAGGGCGCGCGGCACACCGAACAAAGCGAGGAGGTCATCGTCCCACGCGCCGCGATGGATGTCGAAGAGCAGCGTGCGCGCGGCATTGGTGGCGTCGGTGGCATGGACGCGGCCGCCGGTGAGGCGGTGGAGCAGGAAGCTGTCCACCGTGCCGAAGGCCAGCTCTCCTTTCTGCGCCCGCTCCCGCGCGCCGGGGACGGCATCGAGGATGTGGGCGATCTTGGTGGCGGAGAAATAGGGATCGAGCAGAAGGCCGGTGCGCGCGTTCACCAGCGCGCCGTGGCCGTCCGCCTCCAGCTGGGCGCAGGCCTCGGCCGTGCGGCGGTCCTGCCAGACGATGGCGCGATGGATGGCGCGGCCGGTCGCCCGCTCCCACACGAGGGTCGTCTCGCGCTGGTTGGTGATTCCGATGGCCGCAATGTCCGAGGCCATGGCGCCGGCCTTCGCCAGCACCGCGCGGCAGCAATTAAGCACGGTGCCGAAGATGTCCTCCGCCTCCTGCTCCACATGGCCAGAGGCGGGGAAATGCTGCGGCAGCTCCTCCTGCGCCAGCGCCGCGACGGAGCCGTCCTGCCGCACCAGAAGCGCGCGCGAGGAGGTGGTGCCCTGGTCGATGGCGAGAATGTAGGCGGCCACGGCGTCCTCCCTTGTTCTGTTTCAGGCGCGCCGCGCCGCCATATAGGCGTCGAGCGCCTCCACCGCATGCGGCGCGGTGCGCAGGCCGAGCTTGGAGCGCCGCCACAGCACGTCGGCGGCGGTCAACGCCCATTCCCGGTCCATCAGATAGTCCACCTCGCGGGCGCACAGGTGTGCCCCGAACCAGTCGCCGAGGTCGTCCTCCTCGGTGACGCCCTCCAGCACCTGGAAAGCCGCTGTGCCATAGGCCCGCGCGAGCCGCGCCAGCAAGGCGGGATCGAGCGCCGGGAAGGCGCCGCGCAGGGCGCGCACCAGAGTGTCATAGCCCTGCCGTGGGAAATCGCCGCCAGGCAGCGGTGCGCTGGCCGTGAAAGGCACGCCGAGATGGGGAAAATGCGGGGACAGCCGCGCCAGCGCCGCCTCCGCCAGCCGGCGATAGGTGGTGATCTTGCCGCCGAACACGGTGAGGAGCGGCGCCCCCTCCTCCGGCGCATTGAGGGCGAGCACATAGTCCCGCGTCGCCGACTGCGCGGCCCCGGCGCCGTCGTCATAGAGGGCACGCACGCCCGAATAGGTCCACACCACCTGCTCCGGGGCGATGGTGGCGGCGAAATATTCGCTCGCCGCCGCGCACAGATAGGCCACCTCCTCCGGCGTCGCATGCACGTCCTCGGGATGGCCTGAAAAATCCCGGTCGGTGGTGCCGATGAGGGTGAAATCGCCCTCATAGGGGATGGCGAAGATGATGCGGCCGTCCGCATTCTGGAAGATGTAGCAGCGCTCGTGCGCATAAAGCCGCGGCACCACGATGTGACTGCCCTGCACGAGGCGGAGCGGCGCGTGTGCCTCGCCCCGGCCGGTCTTCAGCACGTCGAGCACCTCGCCCGCCCACGGGCCGGCCGCATCCACCAGCGCCCGCGCCTTCACCGTCTCGGGCTTGCCCTCATGCTCGCTCTCGATCACCCACAGCTCCGCCTCCCGCCGTGCGCTGGTGACGCGCGTGCGCGGGCGGATGGCGGCGCCCCGGTCCGCGGCGTCGCGGGCGTTGAGCACCACGAGGCGCGCATCCTCCACCCAGCAGTCGGAATATTCGAAGGCCCGCCCATAGCCCGGCCGCAGCGGCCGGCCGGCGGGATCGTGCCGCAGATCCAGCGTGCGGGTGGGCGGCAGCAGGCGACGGCCGCCGATATGGTCGTAGAGCCACAGGCCGAGCCGCAGCATCCACGCCGGGCGCAGGCCCGGATGGTGCGGCAGCACGAAGCGCAGGGGCCAGACGATGTGCGGGGCGATGCCCCACAGCACCTCCCGCTCGGCCAGCGCCTCCCGCACCAGGCGGAACTCGTAATATTCGAGATAGCGCAGGCCGCCGTGGATCAGCTTAGTGGAGGCGGAAGACGTGCCGGAGGCAAGGTCCCCCTTCTCGAACAGCACCACGCTGAGGCCGCGCCCCACGGCATCACGGGCGATGCCGCAGCCATTGATGCCGCCGCCGACGATGGCGAGGTCGAAGACCTGACAGCTCTCCTCCATCTCGGCCTCCCGGCACCGGGAATCGGTTCGCTCCGCCAGACGATGCCCGAGACCTGCGGCAGGTCAACGGCAGCATCGCCGATCCATGTGGAGGAGCCGGTTCCCCACCGCCTCACACGTTGATGAGACCACCCGCCGAGAAGCCGCCGTCCACGGCGATGGTCTCGCCGGTGACGTAGGACGACGCCCGCTCATCCAGCAGGAAGGAGATGGCGCCGCACACCTCCTGCGGCGTGCCGTTGCGGCGGAGCGGCAGGGTCTTCAGCCACGCGGCGCGGGTCTCGGCCGTCAGCAGTTCGCGCACCAGCGGCGTCTCGATGGGGCCGGGCGCCACCGCATTCACACGGATGCCCAGCGGCGCGAATTCCACCGCGAGGATCTTCGTCAGCGTCACCACGCCGCCCTTGGAGGCGCCATAGGCGGAGCGGCCGAGATTGCCGCGCAAAGCGGAGATCGAGGCGATGTTGACGATGGAGCCGCCGCCCGTCTCCCGCATGGCCTTCGCCGCCTCCCGCGCCACGACGAAGCTGCCGACGAGGTTGATGTCCAGCACCTTGCGGAACAGCTCCACGCTCGTGTCGAACGCCGGAATGTCGCGGGCGATGCCGGCCGAGTTCACCACCCCCTTGAGCGGGCCGAAGTCCGCCGCCGTGCGCGCGACGGCCGCCACCACCGCGCTTTCCTCGGTAATGTCCACCGTCTCGAACCGCACCTGCGCACCATGCACAGCGAGGTGCTCCCGCGCCGTGGCGATGCTGTCGGCGGCGAGGTCCAGCGCGACGACGCGCCAGCCCTCGGCGAGCAGGTTTTCCACCACGGCGAGACCGATGCCGGAGGCACCGCCGGTGACGATGACGCTGCCCTTCATCTCGCGCCCCTTTATCTCCTGCCCCGTCACGGCCGGATCAGCCCGCCGGCGGTGAAGCCGCCATCCACGTTGATGGTCTGGCCGGTCACGTAGGAGGATTTCTCGGGGTCCAGCAGGAAGGCGATGGTGCCGGCCATCTCCTTCGGCTGCGCATAGCGGTTGAGCGGCACGCGGGCGAGCCACGCGGTGCGGGCCTGATCGGTATGCACCGCCTGCACCAGCGGGGTATCCACTGGCCCCGGCGCGATGGCGTTGACGCGGATGCCGAGGGCCGCGAACTCCACCGCGAGGACCTTGGTGAGCACCACCACCGCACCCTTGGACGAGCCATAGGCGGCGCGGCCGAGATTGCCCTGGATGCCCGAGACGGACGCGATATTGACGATGGAGCCGGCGCTGCGCGCCTGCATCACCTTCGCCGCCTCGCGCGCCACCAGGAAGGTGCCGATGACGTTCACGTCGAGGATCTTGCGGAAGATGTCCGCCGACGTGTCGAGGGCGGGGATATCGCGGGCGATGCCGGCGGAGTTCACCACGCCCCACAGCGGCCCGAACCCGCTCTCCGTATCGGCGACGAGCTTCACCACCTGCGCTTCGTCGGAAATGTCGGCCTGGACGACCCGCACCGTGTCGCCATGGGCGGCGAGGGCGGCCCGCGCCTTCTCGATACTCTCCGGCACGAGGTCGGCGGCGACGACGCGCCAGCCCTCGGCCAGAAGCTCCTCCACCACGGCAAGGCCGATGCCCGAGGCACCACCCGTCACGATCACGCTTCCCGGTCTCGACACGGCACTCTCCCTGAGGGTGATTGTTGGTTTCCGTCGGCGGCTCAGATGAGCCCGCGCTCGGCCAGGGCCTCGCGCACCATCTTCTTGGTGATCTTGCCGTAGGCGGATTTCGGCAGGGCATCCCAGAAATGCACGCGCCGGGGCAGCTTGTAGCGGGCAACCTTGCCGTCGAGGAACGCGACCAGGTCCTCCTCGCTCACGCTCTGCCCGTCTCGCAGCACGCAGACGGCGACGCCCACCTCGCCCCACATGGGGTCCGGCACGCCGAGGATGGCCACCTCGGCGATGGCGGGATGGGTGAGCACCTTCTCCTCCACCTCCCGCGGATAGACGTTGGAGCCGCCGGATATGTACATGTCCGAGGCGCGCCCGGTGATGTAGACGAAGCCCTCATTGTCCATGTGGCCGAGATCGCCGGTGCGGAACCAGCCGTTGCGGAACGCCTTCGCATTGGCCTCGGGATTGTCGTAATAGCCCGCCAGCACCGCAGGGCCGCAGACGCAGATCTCGCCGGTCTCGAAGGGCGCGACCTCGCCGCCCGCATCGTCCTGGATCTGGACCTGCATGCCGGTGCGCTCGAAGCCGCAGGTGCCAAGCTTCACATGCGGGCCGTCCTCGGGATCGTGCAGGTAGGGCGGCAGGACGGTGATGTTGCCCGTCACCTCGCCGAGGCCGAAATACTGCACCAGCACCTTGCCGAGCTTCCTCAGCGCGAACTTCTGGTCCTCCCGGTACATGGGCGCGCCGGCATAGATGACGTAGCGCAGGGAGGAGTGGTCGAACTTGTCCACCGAGGGATGCTCGGTGAGCAGTTTGGTGATGGTCGGCACGGTGAACATGTTGGTCACGCGCCATTGCTCCACCAGCCGCCACGCCTCGGCGGCGTCGAACCGCTCGGAGGGCATGAGGATGGTCTTCACCCCGCGCGCCACCTGCACCAGCTGATGCACGCCCGCGCCGTGGGAGAGCGGCGCCACCACGAGGGAGGCGTCCTGCTCGGTGGTGCCGGGCATCAGGTCGCAGAGGTGGTTGGTGATGACGAAGGCCATCTGGCCGTGGGTCAGCACCGCCGCCTTGGGCCGCCCGGTGGTGCCGGAGGTGAAGAAGAACCAGCAGGGGTCGTCATGGTCCACATCCGCCACCGGCACCTTTTCGCCGAGGCGGGCGGCGACGATTTCGCCGTAGTCCGCTCCGAAGTCCGCCGCGCCGATGGCGATGACCTCGCGGATGTCAGGCGCCTCGGCGCGTGCGGCTTCCACGTGCTCGGGGAAGTCGCGGTGGCAGATCATGAGGCTCGCGCCCGAGGCGGAGGCGAGATAGGCGACCTCCCCGGGCGTCTGGCGGAAATTGGTGGGCACCCACACCGCGCCCAGCCGGAAGGCCGCGAACATGCTCTCGAACATTTCGAGGCAATTCTTCGACTGCACGAGGATGCGATCACCCTTGACGACGCCGCGGGCGGCCAGCTCCGCCGCCATGGCATCCACGCGGGCATCCATCTCGGCCCACGTCACGGTGCGCTCGCCCTCGACGAAGGCGATATGGGCCGGCAGCCGCCGCGCCGCCTGGCGCAGGAAATGGGAGAGGTTCATCACCCGGCGGCTGGTGCGGGCCACGCCGCCTCGCGGGGCCTCGGCGACGGTCTGGGCAGGTGCGGACATTCACTTCACTCCGGGATCGGAAACAATCAGGGGGCCGGGCGGGCCAAAGGACGAGCCGAGCGCGGCGGTGGCCCGCGCTCGCTGCCGCCGAGCTTCGCCTCCAGCGCGGCGGCTTCTCGCTGAAGCAGCGGCACCAGCTCCTTCTGCCGCTCCGCGCCCAGCCGGCTCTCGATGGCGGCGAGCGAGAGGGCGCCGAGCGGGCGCCCGTCCGCCCCCCGCACCGGCACGCCGATGCCCCAGGAGCCGGCGACATAGAGGCCGGGATTGAGCGCATAGCCGCGCGCGCGGGTTTCGCCCATGGCGGCGCGCAGCAGATCGGGGGAATAGCCGGGATAGGCCGCGAGCGCGGCCGCATTGGCCTCGATGATCCGCGCCGCGTCGGCCTCGGGCAGCGCGGCGAGGAGGGCGAGGCCGCCGGCACCGATGCCGAGGGGGTGACGGTCGCCGGCCTGGAGCACATGGGTGCGGATGGGCCAGGTGCCCTCTTCGCGATGCAGACACACGGAGAAGATCCCGCGCGGCACCGAGAGGAAGGCGCAGTCGCCGCTCTGGCGGGCGATGCGGGAGAGACCGTCGAGGGCGAGGGCATGGATGCCGAAGCGCGGCGCGGCCAGCGTGCCGAGCACATAGGCCTCCGGCCCCACATGATAGCGGCGGCTCGTCTCGTCCTGGTCCACCAGCCCGGCGCGCACCAGCGCCAGCAGGACGCGCCGCACGGTGGGCTTGGAGAGGCCGGAACTGGCGACGAGATCGGCGAGGCGGGCGCCCTCCGTCCCCGCGCGGCCCACCAGCATCAGCAGCGCCATCGCGCGCGCGATGCTCTGGGTGCCGCCGCCGGCTTCCGACGCGCCATCGCGCGCAGGCTCCGGCCCGCCCATTCGGGCGGCGGGCGCATCCGATCCCCGTCCCACGCGCGCTCCCTTGATCCAGAATATGGACCTGATTTATCTGGCGAATTGGGACTGCCGTCGCGCGGCGTCCTCTGGAACCATAATCTGCTTGCGAAATCGCCACAAGCGGGCCAGCATGGGCGGCGGGAAAAGAGGTCCATATATTGGACCCAAGGAAACCAGTCGGGCCGGAGCGGAGCCAGTCGGGGCGCCGCGCGAAACGGCCGCAAGGAGGAGCACCGATGACCCTGACCCGTCGCACCCTCATCAAGGCGAGCGCCGCCACGGCGCTGACCGGCGCCATCGCGCCGGCCCTGTTCGCCCCCACCGTCGCGCGGGCCCAGAGCGCCGAATTCTCCTACAAATACGCCAACAACCTGCCGGTCACGCACCCCATGAACGTGCGCGCGCAGGAAATGGCGGCGAAGATCAAGGCCGAGACCAAGGGCAAGGTCGAGATCAGCATCTTCCCCTCCAGCCAGCTCGGTGGCGACACCGACATGCTGAGCCAGCTGCGCTCCGGGGCCATCGAGTTCTTCACCCTCTCGCCGCTGATCCTCTCGACGCTGGTGCCCAACGCCTCCATCAGCGGCATCGGCTTTGCCTTCCCGGACTATGCCAGCGTGTGGAAGGCCATGGACGGGGATCTGGGCACCTACGTGCGCGGGCAGATCTCCAAGGCCGGCATCGTCGCCATGGACAAGATCTGGGACAACGGCTTCCGCCAGATCACCACCTCCACCAAGCCCATCGAGACCGCGGCCGATCTCAAGGGCCTGAAGATCCGCGTGCCGGTGTCGCCGCTGTGGACTTCCATGTTCAAGGCGTTCGACAGCGCTCCCGCCTCGCTCAACTTCGCCGAGGTCTACACCGCGCTGCAGACCCGCGCCGTGGATGCGCAGGAGAACCCCCTCGCCATCATCTCCACGGCGAAGCTGTACGAGGTGCAGAAATACTGCTCCCTCACCAATCACATGTGGGACGGCTTCTGGTTCCTCGCCAACCGCCGCGCCTTCGAGAAGCTGCCCGACGACCTGCGCGCCATCGTGGCGAAGAACATCAACGAGGCGGGCCTCAAGCAGCGCGACGACGTGTTCGCCCTCAACAACTCCCTGCGCAAGGAACTGGCGGAAAAGGGCCTCGCCTTCAACGAGCCGAAGGTGGACAGCTTCCGCGACCAGCTGCGCAAGGCCGGCTTCTATGCCGAGTGGAAGGGCAAGTACGGCGATGAGGCCTGGGCCACGCTGGAGAAGTATACCGGCAAGCTCTCCTGAGCCGGCCATCCACCTCACGTTCAAGGGGCGGCTTCGGCCGCCCCTTTTCGTTCAGGGCGCCAGTTGCACCACGATGCCCTCGTTGGGCCTGAGGTCGATGGTGTCGCCCACCTGTTCGCCCGCGCGATCGCAGAAGGTGGAGAGGAGCAGGCGTCCTCCCCCCGTAGCTTCCGGCAGCGTCGCCGACAGCGGGTTGCCGCCCAGATTCAGCGCCACCAGCAGCCCCTCCCCCTCCCCCTGCCTGAGATAGGCGACGAGATCGCCCACCGCCGCCACCGGGGACCACAGCCCCACGGACAGGGCCGGATGCGCCCGCCGCAGGGCCAGCAGCGCGCGGGTGAGGGTGAGCAGGGAGGCCGCCTCCCCGCGCTCCCGCTTCACGTTCACCTCGGTGAAATCATCCGCCAGCGGCAGCCACGGCTCCACCGTGGAGAAGCCGGCGAACGGGCCGTCGTCCCACTGCATGGGCGTGCGCGCGCCGTCACGGCCGAGGCCGAGGCCGGGCACGTTCTTCTCGAACGGGTCCTGCACCCGCTCGGGCGGGATGGGCACCTGTGCCATGCCGATCTCGTCGCCGTAATAGAGCGTCGGCGTGCCCCGGAGCGTCAGCAGCAGCATGGCCGCCACCCGCGCCTGATCGGGACCGAGGCGGCCGACGACGCGCGGGCGATCGTGGTTGGAGAGCACCCAGTTGGGCCAGCCGCCCTCGGGGATGGCGGCCTCATAGGCGGCGATCAGCGGCGCCAGGTCCGCGGCATTCCACGGCGCCGCGAGCAGCGTGAAGTTGAACGGCAGATGCACGCCGCGCCCGTCCTCGCCGTAATAGGCGGGGATGCGGTGGAGCGGCAGATAGGCCTCGCCGATCAGCACCCGGTCGCCCTCATAGGACTCGACGAGGTCACGGAAGCCCGCGATCACCTCCATCACCTCCGGCCGGTCGCCGGTATAGAGCTGGCTCAGGGCGGAATGCGGGTTCATGCCCTCGTGGAAATCGGGGTTCGGCGGATTGTCCCGGAACTCGGCATCCTTGATGACGTGCCAGAGCGCATCGATGCGGAAGCCGTCCACGCCCCTGTCCAGCCAGAAGCGCAGGACGTCGTGCATGGCTTCGACCACGTCCGGATTGCGCCAGTTGAGGTCCGGCTGCTCCTTCAAAAAGGCGTGGTAGTAATACTGGCCGCTCGCCGCATCATATTCCCAGGCGCTGCCGCCGAATTCCGAGAGCCAGTTGTTGGGCGGGCCGCCATCCGGGCCGGGATCGCGCCAGATGTACCAGTCGCGCTTGGGATCATCCTTGCCCGAGCGGGAGGCCTTGAACCAGGGATGATCCTGCGACGAGTGGTTGGGCACGAAATCGAGGATGATCCTCAGCCCCAGCCCATGAGCCTCCTGAACCAGCCGGTCGAAATCTTCGAGCGTGCCGAACAGGGGATGGATGGCGGTGTAGTCGGCCACGTCATAGCCGAAATCCGCCATGGGAGAGGGATAGATGGGGGAGATCCAGATGGCGTCGATGCCGAGGTCGGCGAGATAGGCGAGCCGGGAGATGATGCCCTTGAGGTCGCCCACGCCATCGCCGTTCGAATCCTGAAACGAGCGCGGATAGATCTGGTAGACCACGCCGGACTGCCACCACAAAGGCCCGGTCTTCAGCCGCTCGCGTTCCTGCTCCGCCATTGGCATCTTCTCCCGCTCTGCCGGAGCACTCTGGCGCTCCGACTCAGATTGGAGAAGTACGGCCGGCCCGGTTCGGTTTCATGACCGGCCATTTGGGAGGGCTGGAACGCCCTCCCCTCAGGCCGCGCGGCAACGGTCGATGGCCCAGCGCACCAGCTTGCGCACGTCCGGGTCCGGGTCGTCATAAACGGCTTCGAGCGCGGGCACGGCGGCGGGATCGGCGATCTCGCCCAGCGCCGCGGCGGCCTCCTTGCGCACGTTGGACAACTGGTCGCCCAGCGCCTCCGACACCACCGGGACGGCCGCGCGGGCCTTCAGCTTGCCGAGCGCGTTCACCGCCTTGGCCTTCACCTGCCAGGCATCGTCATTGGCAGCGACGATCAGCGGGTCCACCGCCTCGAGAATCTTCGCCTTGCCGATGGAATAGGCGGCTTCCTCGCGCACCTGCCAGTGGCCGTCCTTGAGCCCGGCGATGAGCGCAGGGACACCAGCCGTACCGCTCTTCACGAACACGAGGGCCGCCATCACCGCCCGGCGCACCGCCGCTTCCGGATCGGTGGCGGCGAGCAGCAGCGCGGGCAGCGCGGCATCCGCCTTCAGATAGCCCAGCACGCCCAGCGCCTCGCGCCGCACGGCAATCTCCGGGTCAGTGAGGGCGGCGAGAGCCACCGGCATGGCCGAGGGGTCCTGCATGTCGCGCAGCGCCCGGAGCGCTGAGGCGCGGACGAAGGCCGAGTACGCATCGCCCGTCTCCTGCGCCCGCTCGATGAGGCGGGGGGCGGAGGCCGGCTCCTTCTTGTCGGCGAGGCTCTCGGCAGCAGCGAGGCGCACCGCCTCCTCCGCGTCGTCCAGCGCATCGATGAGGCCGAGGGCGGCCGGCAGGCCGGAATGCTCGTCCAGGGACTTGGCGGCGGCTTCCCGCACGCCGGCATCCTCATCCTTCAGGCCGGCGAGCAGCAGGTCCACGGCGCCCGGGTCCACGCTCTCGGCAAGGCCCAGCATGGCGACGCGGCGGATGCCGGGATCGGCGTCGCGGGCACGCTCGGAGACCGCATCGAGGTCGTCGTCGAAATCGTCGAAGATGGCCATGGCGCTCACCGCAGCAGATAGGGGATTTCGACCTTCACCGCGCCGGTGGGGCAATCCACCTCGCACGGCATGCAGTACCAGCACTCGTCATACTTCATGTGCGCCTTGCCCGAGGCCGGGTTGATGGCGAGCACGTCGAGGGGGCACACGTCGATGCAGACGCGGCAGCCCTTCTCGGCGATGCACTTGTCGTCATCGACGGTCACGGGCACGGAGGTGGTGTGATTGGCGAAAGGCATGGGGGCAGCTCCGGAATTTCGTGTGAGGGGCTCACTCGGCGGCGATGGCCGGGGTGCGCAGCTGGTGGTAGGCGCCCATCTCGTCCTCATCGATCTCGACGACATAGGGGTCCACCGCGCGCTTCTTGTGCGCCATGCGGCCCATCTCGTCCTTGTAGAGGAGGGTGTGGCAGAACCAGTTCTCGTTGTCGGTGGCGGGGTGGTCGACGCGCCAGTGGTAGAGACCCCAGCGGCTTTCGGTGCGGTAGAGCGAGGCGGCGGCGGCCATGTCGGCGCAATCGAGGATGGATTGCAGCTCCAGCGCCCGCATCAATTCATGCGGATCCTTCACGCACAGGGCCGAAAGATCGTCGCGCACCTCGGCGAGGCGGGCCTGGCCGATCTTGTACTTGGCGGTCACCTTCGGCGGCTGGAGATAATCGTTCACGAGGCGGCGGGCCTTGTATTCCATCTCGAAGGGGGTGAGGCCATCGTCGCGACGGGTGGGCGCCATCACGCGGGCCTGCTCGCGGGAGATATCGGCGGCGTCATAGGCCGGCAGGTCGGTGGAGGCGCAATAGTCGGCCGCATCCTCACCGGCGATGCCGCCGTTCACGAAGGCGCCCAGCATGTAATTGTGCGGCACGCTCGCCATGTCGCCGGCGGCATAGAGGCCGGGCACGGTGGTGCGGGCATTCTCGTCCACCCACACGCCCGAGGCGGAGTGGCCGGAGCAGAAGCCGATCTCGGAGATGTGCATCTCCACCATCTTCTCGCGGTAGTTCGTGCCCCGCTTCTCGTGGAAGCGTCCGCGCGAGGGGCGCTCGTTGGAGTGCAGGATGGTCTCGATCTCGGAGATGGTCTCCTCGGCGAGGTGGGTCATGTTGAGGAAGACGGGGCCGTTGCCGCTCAAGAGCTCGCCGTAGAACTCCTTCATCATCTGGCCCGACCAGTAGTCGCACTCGATGAAGCGCTCGCCCTTGTTGTTGGCGGTGTAGCCGCCGAACGGGCCGGTGACGTAGGCGCAGGCCGGGCCGTTGTAGTCCTTGATGAGCGGGTTGATCTGGTAGCACTCGAGGTTCGCGAGGCCCGCGCCGGCATGGTAGGCCATGGCATAGCCATCGCCGCAGTTCGCCGGGTTCTCGTAGGTGCCGAAGAGATAGCCGGAGGCCGGCAGGCCGAGGCGGCCGGCGGCGCCGCAGGCCAGCACCACGGCCTTGGCGCGGATCACCAGGAACTCGCCGGTGCGGGTGTTCACCCCGATGGCGCCGGCGATGCGGCCGTCCGTGCCGGTCAGCAGGCGGGTGGCCATGTAGCGGTTGGTCACCAGCACCTGGTGCTTGCGCAGCTGGCGGTAGAGCGCCTTCTTGACGTGGTGACCTTCCGGCATGGGCAGTACATAGGTGCCCATGTGGTGCACCTTGCGCACATTGTATTCGCCGGAGCCGTCCTTCTCGAACTTCACGCCGATGGAATCCAGATACTGGATCATCGGGTAGGAGCCGGTCGCGTAGGCCATCACCGCCTTCTGGTGGACGATGCCGTCATTGGCGACGGTGATCTCCTTCACATACTGCTCGGGCGTGGCGTAGCCGGGAATGACGGCGTTGTTCAGCCCGTCCATGCCCATGGAGACCGCGCCGGAGCGCTTCACATTGGCCTTCTCCATGAGGACCACCTTGAGGCCGGGATTTTTCTCCTTGGCCTTGATGGCCGCCATCGGGCCGCCGGTGCCGCCGCCGATGACAAGGATGTCGGTCTCGACGATCTCGGTCTTCATCTCGCTGTCGAACGCGCTCATGGGTTCATCTCCGGAAGGTCGTTGGCGGCCTCGGCGGCCAGCGCCGCGAGATAGGCGAAGGGATAGACCCCGCGCTTGTGGCCGTCGGAAAAGGTGAGGTTCAGGCCGTGCGCGCCGAACGGCTCCACGCCGGTGAGGGCCACGCCGGGGAAGGCTGAGGGAAAGCGGTCGCGGGCGCGGTCCGCCGTGCAGGCGGCGCAGCGGCAGGCGGAGCGCAGACGCTCGGCGGAGAATTCCGCCCGCGTCCCGCCATAGGCGAGGGTCAGGCGGCGCCGGTCCCGATCGAGGCGGATTTCCTCGACTTCAAGGGGGAGGGGTGCGGGGGCGGACGTCATCATGGCCCCGATTGGACCTCGCGGGCCCTCCGGCCGATAGCAACTAGTTGCTGGCTGGAGCACTTCCAGGAAGCCGCTCCCCGCAGGCCCGGCCTGCGCTATGGTACCGGTCGCGGATCACGGGAAGAGCGGCATGGATCAGGTCGAGTGCATCGTCGCCGGAGCGGGCGTGGTCGGCCTCGCCGTCGCCCGCGCGCTAGCGCTGGCGGGCCGGGAAGTGGTGCTGGTGGAGGCGGCGGACGCCATCGGCACCGGCACGTCCTCGCGCAATTCCGAGGTGATCCATGCCGGCATCTATTATGAGCCCTTAAGCCTCAAGGCCGAGCTGTGCGTGCGCGGCCGGGCGCTGCTCTACGCCTTCTGCGAAAGCCACGGGGTGGGGCACAGGCGCATCGGCAAGCTCATCGTGGCCGCAGCGCCTGAAGAGGTCGCCTATCTGGAGAAGCTGGCGAGGATCGGGGCAGCCAACGGCGTCGATGACCTCAGGATGTTGAGCGGCGCGGAAGCGCGGGCGCTGGAGCCGGCCCTCTCGGCCCACGCGGCGCTGCATTCGCCCTCCACCGGCATCGTGGATTCCCACGGCCTCATGCTGGCGCTGCTCGGCGACATGGAGGCGGCCGGCGGGATGCTCGCCCTCTCCTCCCCCATCGTGGCCGCCGAGGCGGGGGCGGACGGCGTCGTGCTCACCACCGGCGGGCCGGAGCCCATGACGCTCGCCTGCCGCCTGTTCATCAACGCGGCCGGGCTCGATGCCCCCGCGCTCGCCCGCGCCATCTCGGGAATGCCGCCCGATCTGGTGCCGCAGGAGACCATGGCCAAGGGCAATTACTTCACCTGCCTCCGGAAGGTGCCCTTCTCCCGCCTGATCTATCCGGTGCCGGAGGCGGGAGGGCTCGGCACCCACCTCACCCTCGATCTCGGCGGGCAGGGCCGCTTCGGGCCGGATGTGGAATGGGTGCGCGAGCGGCGCTACGAGGTCGATCCCACCCGCAAGACCACCATGATGGCCTCCATCCGCCGCTACTGGCCGGACGTGCGCGAGGAGGATCTGGCGCCGGGCTATTCCGGCATCCGGCCGAAGATCCCCGGCGTGGATGGGCGGGCGCCGGATTTCGTCATCCAGGGGCCGGCGGTGCACGGCGCGCCGGGGCTGGTGAACCTGTTCGGCATCGAATCGCCGGGGCTGACGAGCTGCCTCGCCATCGCGGAGCGGGTGGTGGAGGTGGCGCGGGGATAGGGCGGCCGGCGGGCACCTCCCCTCTCCCCTTGCGGGAGAGGGGCCGGGGGTGAGGGGGCTACCCGAACCCATCACCAGCCAACGGGCAAAAGGCGCCATACCCCTCACCCCAACCCTCTCCCGCAAGGGGAGAGGGAGCGACGCCGGACGCAAGGCGACAACACAAACAAAAAGGGCAGCGGCCGGAACCGCTGCCCTTTTCAAGATCCGAAGGCGGGCGGCCGTCAGGCCAGCTCGGTTTCCTTCTTGCGCTCCTCGCGCTTGCGGTCGTTAGGGTCCAGCAGGCGCTTGCGCAGGCGGATGGACTTAGGCGTCACCTCCACCAGCTCGTCGTCCTGGATCCACGCCAGCGCTCGCTCCAGCGTCATGCGGATGGGCGGGGTCAGGCGCACCGCCTCGTCCTTGGAGGTGGTGCGGATGTTGGTGAGCTGCTTGCCCTTCAGCACGTTCACTTCCAGGTCGTTGTCCCGGTTGTGCACGCCGATGAGCATGCCCTGGTACACCTTCCAGCCGGGCTCGATCATCATCGGGCCGCGGTCTTCCAGGTTCCACAAAGCGTAAGCCACCGCCTCGCCCGCCGCATTGGCGATAAGCACGCCGTTGGTGCGGCCGGCGATCTCGCCCTTGTAGGGCGCGTACTCGTGGAACAGCCGGTTCATGATGGCCGTGCCGCGGGTGTCGGTGAGCAGTTCCGACTGGTAGCCGATAAGGCCGCGGGTGGGCGCGTAGAAAACGAGGCGCTGGCGGTTGCCGCCGGAAGGCCGCATCTCGATCATCTCGGCGCGGCGCTCGCTCATCTTCTGGACGACGGTGCCGGAATATTCCTCGTCCACGTCGATCAGGACTTCCTCGATGGGCTCCAGCACCTGGCCCGTCGCCTCATCCTTCTGGAACACCACGCGGGGACGGGACACGGCGATCTCGAAGCCCTCGCGGCGCATGGTCTCGATCAGCACCGCGAGCTGCAGTTCGCCACGGCCGGAGACGAAGAAGGAATCCTTCTCGGTGGATTCCTCGATCTTCAGCGCCACGTTGCCTTCCGCCTCGCGGAACAGGCGGTCGCGGATGACGCGGCTCGTCACCTTGTCACCCTCGGTACCTGCGAGGGGCGAATCGTTCACGATGAACGACATGGTGACGGTGGGCGGATCGATGGGCTGGGCCGCCATGGCCTCGGTCACTTCGAGCGCGCAGAAGGTGTCGGCCACCGTGCCCTTGGAGAGGCCGGCGATGGCGACGATGTCGCCCTGCACGCCTTCCTCGATGGGCTGACGCTCAATGCCGCGGAAGGCGAGGATCTTGGAGACGCGGCCCTGCTCGACCAGCGAGCCGTCCTGCGCCAGCACCTTGATGGCCTGGTTCGGCTTGATGGAGCCGGAGGTGATGCGCCCGGTGATCATGCGGCCGAGGAAGGGGTTGGCCTCCAGCAGCGTGCCGATCATGCGGAACGGGCCGTCGTCCACGGTGGGCTCGGGCACATGCTTCAGCACGAGATCGAACAGGGGCGCCATGCCCTGGTCCATGGGACCTTCCGGGCTGTCGGCCATCCAGCCGCTGCGGCCGGAGCCGTAGAGGATGGGGAAGTCGAGCTGGTCGTCGGTGGCGTCGAGCGCCGCGAACAGGTCGAACACCTCGTTGATGACTTCGGTGGGACGGGCGTCGGAGCGGTCCACCTTGTTGATGGCGACGATGGGCTTGAGGCCGATCTTCAGCGCCTTGCCGACCACGAACTTGGTCTGCGGCATGGGGCCTTCCGCTGCGTCCACGAGCACGATGGCACCGTCCACCATGTTCAGGATACGCTCCACCTCGCCGCCGAAGTCGGCGTGGCCGGGGGTGTCCACGATGTTGATGCGCGTGTCCTTCCAGACCACCGAGGTGGCCTTGGCGAGGATGGTGATACCGCGCTCCTTTTCCAGATCGTTGGAATCCATCACGCGCTCGGCCACGCGCTGGTTCTCGCGGTAGGACCCCGACTGCTTCAGCAGCTCGTCCACCAGCGTGGTCTTGCCGTGGTCGACGTGGGCGATGATGGCGATGTTCCGCAGCTTCATGGAGGGTCCAGCACGAAAACGCGGGTCCGAATGGTTCGGGCCCGCCGGGAAAGGGGTATTTTGCGGCGCAAAATACACACAAACCGATCAAGATCAATGTGCCGGCGCTGCGGCCATGTCACCGGGCCCCCTAGGAACCGCGCCGGCACCACGCCGCAAAGCCCTTGAACGCAACGCCTCGGCGCCCCTTGCTGCCACGTCCGCGCGGGTCCATCACGCAGGTTGGCGGGTGCGCACCCACCTGATGCGGAGAGCGATGGGGATGTTGATGGACGGAGCATTCGCTGCGGGCCTTCTGGTGAGCATCATCACCATCGCGATCCAGGCCCTGGGTACCGTCGTCGTCATCAAGATGGTGCGGATCGCTGCGCAGCACCTCAGCGGACGGCGCAAGATCGAGACACTCGTCGTCGTCATGGCGGCCTCGGGAACGCTGCTCACCGTCTTCCACCTCGTGGAGGTGATGGTGTGGGCGCAGCTCTACGCGCTCACCGGTGCCACCGAGCCCGACAACATCTATTATTTCGCCTTCGTCAATTTCACGACGCTCGGCTACGGCGACCTCATCCCGGCCCGGCCCTGGCGCATCCTCGGGCCGATGACGGCGGCCAACGGCATGCTGCTGTTCGGCTGGTCCACCGCCGTTCTGTTCTCCGTGCTGTCGCGGGCCATCGCCCAGCTGCACATCAAGTAGCGCCAGCGCCGTCCCGCGTTTGAGGTAAGAGCGTCCCGCCCCGGCTGCGCTATAGTGGTTCATCGTGAGGGGCGCACGCGGACCATGGTACCAGGAGCATCACAGCAGCAGAGACCGGACCCGACGGTTCCGGCAGGAACGGCGCCGGCCGCCCTGGCGGCCGCACAGGTGATGGCGCGTCATCCCTATTTCGCCGGCTTTCCGCTGGAGGAGCTCAGCGCCCTCATCGCCGGTGGTGAATGGATGGACGTGGCGGCCGGCACCCGCCTGCTCTGCCGGGGCGACATCGGGACCTTCGCCCTGCTCGTCTTCGAGGGCACGGCGGTCGTCACCATCGACACGCCCTACGAGCACGTCCAGCTCGCCCAATTGCAGGCGCCGGCGGTGATCGGCGAGATCGCCGCCTTCACCGGCGTCGCCCGCACCGCCCATGTGGATGCCCTCACCCCCATCCGCGCGGTACGGCTGTCCGCCGAGGCCCTGGAGGCGGCGGGGCGGGTGCATCCCGATCTCCTCTCCGCCGTCATGCGCCAGTTCGGCCGCCGCTTCGAGACCTTCAACCAGGTCTTCGGCTTCTACGCCAACGCCCTGAATGCGCTGGAACGGCGCAACTTCGACCTCGCTTTGCTCGACGACCTGCGCAATCCGCTGCCGGAGATGGTGGATTTCTCCCACTCCTTCCGCCGTCTCGCCGAGGCGATCATGAGCCGGGCGGCCGAGCGGCGGGAGATGGCCAACGCCGCCGCCATCCAGCGCGCCATGCTGCCCCCGCCCCTGCCGGCGGAGACGCTCGCCGGACAGGCGGACATTTTCGCCGCCATGCGTCCGGCGAAGGACGTGGGCGGCGATTTCTACGACTACTTCCTCATCGACGGCCGCCGGCTGGTGGTGACGCTCGGCGATGTCGCCGGCAAGGGCACCCCCGCCGCTTTGTTCATGAGCGCCACCCAGACCGCGCTGCGCATGGTGCTGCGGAGCGAGCCGGACCTGGCCGTCGCGGTGGCGCGGGTGAACGAGCTGCTCTGCGCCACCAATGGCGAGGACATGTTCGTCACCCTGTTCTGCGGCGTCATCGACCTCGACACGGGCCTCCTCACCTACTGCAATTGCGGCCATACGGACTGCATGATCCTGCGCGCCGACGGAGGGCTGGAGCGGCCCGCCGCCACCGGCCCGGCCCTTGCCATGATGGAGGGTGCCCGCACCCGTGCCGCGACCGTGTCCCTCGCCCCCGGGGATCGCCTGTTCCTGTTCTCGGACGGCCTCACCGACGCGTTCAACCCGGCGGAAGAAGCATTCGGCGAGGCGAGGCTCGAAGCCGCCGCGCAGGCCGCCCTTGTGGCAGCGCCCGATCTTCCGGCCGCGACCTTCATCACCGGCCTGCTCGACACCGCGACCCGCTGGGCCGACACCGCCCCCCAGTTCGACGACATGACCGCGCTGGCGGTGACGCTCGGCCCGCGCTGATCGCGGAACCTCGCCCCCGCCCTGCGTGTTGCCCAAAGGGGGCCGAGCGAGCGGAGGACGGCCATGGCCCATGAAGAGAGCACGCACCCGGCGGCTTTGGACGGCCTGCCGGCGCGAACGCCGCTGGAACTGGACATCGCCACGGCGGCCCACCGCAAGCTGCTGGTGCTGGCTCTGCAGCTGATGGCTGGGGACGAAACCCTCCGCCTCGCCCTTATGGAGGCCGTCAGCCAGACGCTGACCTTCCACGATTCCCACGAGGACGCCGGCCTCGAGGCCGATGCCGCCTTCGCCTTCGAGCGGCGGGTGGACGCGGAATTCCGCCGCATCCTGACCGACGTGCAGGCGGTGCTCGGCGACGGGATGCGCTCCCCCGTGGTCTGAGCGGGACGGCACGGCACGCCGATTGCTTCGTTCGGCGCACGATCCTCAGTTCCGTGTCCGCATCCGGACGCATTGCGCGGAAACCCGCCCATGAGCCAGTTCTCCTTCGCCCACGCCGGCAATACCGACTGGCAGGCCGCCCTTGGCTCCTGCTGGAGCCAGCTGCACGCTCAACTGGCGGACAAGCCGCCGCCGACGCTCGGCTGGTGCTATCTCTCCGACCGCTACACCGGTGCCGCCGGAAACATCATGGAGGCGCTGAAGGCGGGCCTGCCGGCGGTGCGCTGGGTCGGCACCATCGGCGTGGGGGTCGCGGCGGACGATGTGGAATATTTCGACGCGCCCGGCATCGCGCTCATGCTGGCCGACATTCCGCCCGACGACTTCCGCGTCTTCTCCGATCTGGCACCGCTCGGCACGGACGGGTTCGAGCCCTTCACCGCCCTCGTCCATGCCGATGGCGGCACGCCGGACCTGCCCGAGCGGCTCAAGTCCCTGGCCGGACAGACCCTCACCGGCTACCTGTTCGGCGGCCTGTCCTCCGCCCGCAACCAGCCTCTGCTGTTCGCCGACGACGTGATGCTCGGCGGGGTGTCGGGCGTCGCCTTCGGACCCGAGGTGCCGGTGCTGTCCCGCGTCACCCAGGGCTGCCAGCCCATCGGCCCCAAGCGGACCATCGACCGCGCCGAAGCCAGTTACCTCGTCACTCTCGATGGCGGACGCGCCCTCGACTGCGCGATGGAGGACCTCGGCCTGCCCGCCGACATCCCCGACGAGCAGCTGCGCCTCGAACTCGGCCAGACGCTGGCCGGGCTGATCGCGCCGGGTGAGGACACAAGCTCCGCGCCGGGCCGCTTCGGCACCGACACGCAGGTCCGCCACCTCTTGGGCGTCGGCCGCAAGGCCGGGGTGCTGGTGGTGGCGGAGCAATTGGAGGCCGGCACCAGGCTCGCCTTCTGCAAGCGCAACGCGGAGGCTGCGCGCCACGATCTCCTGCGCATCGTCGCCGAGGTGAAGGCCCAGGCCGAAGCCGCCGGCGGCGCCCGTGGCGCGCTCTATGTGAGCTGCTCCGGCCGCGGCGGCCCGCATTTCGGTGCCCCCAACGCGGAGTTCGCCATGGTGCGCGAGGCCCTCGGCCCGGTGCCGCTCGTCGGCTTCTTCGCCGGCGGCGAGATCGCCCGCCACCATCTCTATGGCTATACCGGCGTGCTCACGCTCTTCGCCTGAGGGCCACGCGCGCCGCCCCCCAGAGCATCCCGACGAATGAAAGCCGCAGCGCGGAACCCTTGGCAAAGGCCGGGTTTCGGCTCGCGCCCGCGCGCCCGGCACCCCGATATGCCTTAGCGTCAGCCCGGCCGCCCTATAGCAGACCCGCCGGATTTTGCAGTGCCGCATGTCACGATAGTGCCATTTGGCACTATTGCCGGAGACATGGCCCGGCGCGTTAGAGTTATCCCAATAAGAAAACGACCGGGAACAGACAAGCAAGCTCTTCATCGAGAAGCGACAGTCTTGATGTGCGCATCCGTGCGCGCAGAGCCTTCTGTTTGTCTTTTTCGGCGAAGAGATCCGGTCGTCACACGCCTGCCTTCCGGATTATTTACGGGGAGTTGAGATGACGCACGAAACGCTGGGTGTCAGCAAATACGATATTCTTTTCGAGCCCATCAAAATCGGGCCGAAAACCCTTCGGAACCGCTTTTACCAGGTGCCGCACTGCATCGGCGCCGGTTCCGACAAGCCCGGCTTCCAGGCCGCGCACCGCTCCATCAAGGCCGAAGGCGGCTGGGCGGCCCTCAACACGGAATACTGCTCCATCCACCCGGAATCGGACGACACGCACCGCGTCTCCGCCCGCATCTGGGACGAGGGCGACGTGCGCAACCTCGCCGCGATGACCTCGGAAATCCATAAGTACGGCGCGCTCGCGGGCGTCGAGCTGTGGTACGGCGGCGCCCACGCCCCGTGCATGGAGACGCGCCAGACCGCGCGCGGCCCGAGCCAGTATGCCTCCGAGTTCGAATCCCTCACCTACTGCCACGAGATGGACTACGACGACATCCGTCGCGTGCAGGGCTTCTACGTGGAGGCGGCGCGCCGCGCCCGCGATGCCGGCTTCGACATCATCTATTGCTACGGCGCGCACTCCTACCTGCCGCTGCAGTTCCTCTCCAAGTATTACAACAAGCGTACCGACAAGTACGGCGGCAGCTTCGAGAACCGCGCCCGCTTCTGGGTCGAGACCCTGGAGCAGATGAAGGCGGCCGTGGGCTCCGAATGCGCCATCGCCACCCGCTTCGCCGTCGACACGCTGATCGGCGAGGACGGCATCGAGGTGGAGCGCGACGGCCTCAAGTTCGTCGAGCTAGCCGACGACCTCGTCGACCTGTGGGACGTGAACGTGGGCGACATCGCCGAATGGGGCGAGGACGCCGGTCCGTCCCGCTTCTACCGTCAGGGCCACCAGCTCTCCTGGCAGAAGTTCGTGAAGCAGGCCTCGAAGAAGGTCGTGCTGGGTGTCGGCCGCTTCACCGATCCGGAGAAGATGGTCGAGGTCATCCGCAACGGCGAGCTCGACGTCATCGGCGCCGCCCGCCCCTCCATCGCCGATCCCTTCCTGCCGGAGAAGATCCGCGACGGTCGGCTCGACGACATCCGCACCTGCATCGGCTGCAACGTCTGCATCTCCCGCTGGGAGATCGGCGGCCCGCCCATGATCTGCACCCAGAACGCCACCGCCGGCGAGGAATTCCGTCGCGGCTGGCATCCCGAGCGCTTCCCCAAGAAGGGCTCGGACGATGCCATCCTGGTGGTGGGCGCCGGCCCCTCCGGCTCCGAGTGTGCCCGCGTGCTCATGGAGCGCGGCTATGTGGTCCATCTCGTGGACAGCGCCGAGAAGGTCGGTGGCTATGTGAACGAAGTCGCGACCCTGCCGGGCCTCGGCGAGTGGAGCTATCACCGCGACTATCGCGAGGTGCAGCTCGGCAAGCTGGTGAAGCGCAACCGCGACAGCCAGATCGCCCTCGGCGGCAAGAAGCTGTCGGTGGAGGACGTGCTCTCCTACGGCGCCGACAAGGTGGTGATCGCCACCGGCGCCCACTGGGTCACGGACGGCACCAACTGCCTCACCCACGCGCCCATCCCGGGCCTGGAAGGCACGCCGCGCGCCAATGTGCTGACGCCGGAAGACGTGATCCTCGGCACCAAGCCCATCGGCAAGCGGGTGATGATCCTCAATGCCGACCCCTACTACATGGCGCCGAGCCTCGCGCAGAAGCTGGCGGAGGCAGGGCATCAGGTGACGGTGGCATCGGGCGTGGAACTCGGCCGCTACATGCACTTCACGCTGGAAGCGCCGAACATGCACCGCATGCTGCACGAGCTGCACATCAACGTGCTCTCCAGCACCTGGGCGAGCCGCGTGGAAGACGGGCGGATCGAGCTCTACAACCTCTGGGGCGACGGGCATAAGCGCGTCTATACCGGCCCCGGCAAGATGCCGCGCAGCGCCAACACCACCCACGCCTGGCACGAGTACGACACCCTTGTGCTGGTCACCGCCCGCCGCTCCGAGGATGCCCTGTTCCGAGCCCTCAAGGCGCGCTCCGGCGAGTGGGACGCCCGCGGCATCAAGGGCGTGTACGTGATCGGCGACGCCTGGGCGCCCAAGCTCATCGCCGATGCCACTTTCGACGGGCAGCGTCTTGCCCGCGAGATCGAAGAGGCGAACCCGCAGGAGCCCAAGCCCTACCGGCGCGAAGCTGCCGTCTACGGCTCGCCCTACCAGCCGGGCGGCTCCTACGAGATCCGCTACCAGGGCTAGTTCCCCTCGTCCTGGTCAGAGCGGGCGGGGCGCGGCAGATCACGCGCCCCGCATGCCCGCCGTCGTCGGGGTCCAATCCCTCGGCCGGCACGGGCATTCGCATGAGCACAGCCAAGAAAAAAATCAGAGGGCGAGCAGCACATGATTCCGAACGGCATCGATCCATCCAAGGTCACGCGCATCCTGTTCCAGGATTTTTCGCCCTGGATGCTCGCGATCTTCTATGTTTATGCCATCGGCTGCATGGCGGCGTTCGCCTGGGGCGTCTATGCCCAGGTGCACAAGTATCGCGCTGGACGCCGGGGCGCGCGCCTCGCCTGGGGCGACATCGGCCGCAGGCTTCTCGATACCGCGAAGACCATCGCCTCCCATCGCACGCTGCGCCGGCGCGACACGACCGCCGGGCGGCTCCATGCCTTCATCTTCTACGGCTTCACGCTGCTGTTCATCGGCACCGCGACCATCACCCTGCAGGAAGACATTCTCGGCCCGCTCATCGGCCTCGAATTCTGGCACGGCCACTTCTATTTGCTGTTCAAGCTCACGATGACGCTCGCCGGCACCGGCTTCATCTGCGGCCTCCTCTACATGATGTGGCGGCGCGGCTGGCTGAAGCCGCCGAAGCTCGATTATGCGCGGCCCGACCGCACGCCGCAGGACGCCGACTTCTCCCGCGAGCGCTACCGGATCGAGGACTGGGCCTTCCTGTGGACCCTGCTGCTCATCGGCATCACCGGCTTCCTGCTCTCCGGCGCCCGCATGGTGTGGCTCCAGAATGATCCGGCGGTGTGGGACACGCGCTGGTGGGCCCCGGTGGGCGCGTCCATCGCCGCCGGCCTGAAGGCGGTGGGCTTCACCAGCGCCGGCGCGGGCGCCCTGCGCATGGGGCTGTGGTGGCTGCACGGCGTGCTGGCGCTCACCTTCATCGCGCTCATTCCCTACACCAAGGCGAAGCACATCTTCACCGCCGCCGCCTCGTGGCTGCTGCGCAATCCCGACGCCATCCGCCACCTGCCGCTGGGCGATCTCGATGCCGACCGCATCGGCTATCGCGAGCTGGGCGATGTCGCGAGCCGCTATCTCGTCCAAGCGGATGCCTGCACCAAGTGCGGCCGCTGCCACGAGGCCTGCCCGGCGCGCGCCGCCGGCTATCCGCTCTCCCCGCGCGACGTGGTGCTGACACTGCGCGAGCAGGCCAACACCCATCTGGGCGAGGTGCTGCCCAAGCCCCGCGCCGCCGGCTGCGCCACGCCCCTCATCGGCCTCGCCACCGGAGAATACCGGCCGGAGACCCTGTGGTCCTGCCGCCAGTGCGGCGCCTGCACGGAGATCTGCCCGGTGGGGGTGGAGCACGTGCCGCTCATCAACATGCTCCGCCGCACGTTGGTGGACGAAGGCGAGATGGACCCGGCCCTCCAGCGCACCCTCGGGGCGGTGAACAAGACCGGCAACTGTTTCAACGAAAGCCGCCGCAAGCGCCCCAACTGGACCAAGGACCTGCCGTTCAAGATCAAGGACGCGCGCAAGGAGCCCGTGGATGTGCTCTGGTTCGTGGGCGACTATGCGAGCTTCGACCCGCGCAACCAGAAGGTCAGCCGCGCCTTCGCCCGCATTCTCCATTCCGCAGGCATCGACTTCGGCATCCTCTACGAGGGCGAGACCACGGCCGGAAACGACGTGCGGCGCGTGGGCGAGGAGGGCCTGTTCCAGCAGCTCGCGGAAGGCAACATCTCGACGCTCGGCGATTGCAGCTTCAACCGCATCGTCACCACCGATCCGCACTCCTTCAACACGCTGAAGAACGAGTATCCCGACCTCGGCGGCACCTATGACGTCAGCCACGCCAGCGCCTTCCTGAAGGAGCTGATGGCGGACGGGCGCATCACCCCCGCCCGCAAGCTGGACTTCACCGTCACCTATCACGACCCCTGCCACCTGGGCCGCCTCAACAAGGGCTATGACGCGCCCCGCGAGGTGCTCGCGGCCACCGGCGTGAAGCTGGTGGAGATGGGCAAGAGCCGCGACAATTCCTTCTGCTGCGGCGGTGGCGGCGGCCGGGTGTGGGTGCCCGATCCGCCCGGCACCACCAAGGTGGGCGAGATCCGCGCGCGGGAAGCGGCCGAGATCCATGGCCTCGATGCTCTGGTGGTCAACTGCCCCAAGTGCATGACCATGCTCGAGGACGCGGTGAAGACCACCGGCAACGAGCGCAATTTCCGGGTGCTGGAGCTGACCGAGCTGCTCGCCGAGGCGCTGGAGCCCGAGGAGCCTGCCGTCCTTCCCGCCCACGCCGAGGTCGGCTGAGCGATGCGCGCGCCCGCCAACATCGCCGCGCTGACGGGGGCGCTGATCGCCCGGGGCGACGCCTATCTGGCGCTGCCGGCCTACGGGGCGGAGGGCGCGGAGTGGGCGCAGGCGGCGCTGGCGCGGCTGCTGCTCTCGAACGCGCGGCTGAAGCTGGTGTTTGCCGCGCTGCCCTTCGCGCCTCCGGCCTTCCTCGCCCTCCTCGCCGGCGAGGACCGGCCCGCCATCCTCCAGCGCATCGTGCGCAACCCGGCCACCTCAGGCGCGACGCTGCTGCGCCTGGCGCGGCAGAGGGACGATGCGGAGACCCGCAAGGCGCTGGCCGCCCATGCTCACACGCCGGCCGTGGCGCTCATCGGCCTCGCCATGCATGCGGACGCCGACGTGCGCGCCGCGCTGCTGCGCAATGCCGGAACGCCGGCCGTCGCCCTCCATGCCCTGCTGGACCATGCGGATGCCGCGGAGCGTGCCGCCCTCGCCCGCCATCCGCAGGCGGACGCTGACCTGCTGCGCACTTTGCTCGCAGGCGGCGACGCCGTGGTGCGCGCTGAGGCGGTGGCTCATCCCCATTGCCCGCTCACGCAAGTCGCCGATGCGTGCGTCGATGCCGATGCCGCCATCCGCCGCCGGGCGGCCTCCAATCCCGTGCTACCGCCGAGCCTGCGTCAGGCGCTGATGGGTGATCCCGATCCGGCCGTCCGCGCGGAGGCCCTGCGCCTTCATGCGGAAGGCCAGGAACCGGCTTTGACCGATGACGGCGACGTCCGGGTGCGCCGCGCCCAGGCCCGCCATGTGGCCCTGCCGGAGGATCTGGCGGAAGCCCTCTCCCGCGACGGCGACGTGTGGGTGCGGGTCTGGCTTGCCCGCAATCCCGCGCTTCCCGCCGGCCTTATCCAGCGGCTGGGCGGCGATGCCGAGGCGCGGGTGCGCCATGCCGCCGGCCGCAATCCGGCCTGTCCGGCCGACGTGCTCGCGACCCTCGCCCGCGATGGCGACGAATGGGTGCGCGCCGCCGTGGCCTGCCGCCCCGACCTTCCCGCCGAGGCCTTGCGCGCGCTCGAACAGGAAGACGCGGTGGATGTCGCCTCCGCCGTCGCCCGCAACCCGCAGGCGCGGGACGCCGCGCTCCGCCGCCTCGCCCGGCACGGACAGGCGGACGTGCGCCGTGCGGTGGCGCTCAATCCCGATGCCCCGGCAACGGCCCTGCGCCTGCTGCTGGACGATCCCTATCCCCTCAACCGCGCTTTTGCCGTCCGCCATCCGAACCTTCCGGTGGCGGATGCCTGGGGCTCAGCCGACGACGACGCGCCGCAGGTGCGCTTCGCGGTGGGCAAGCGCGCCGTTACCCACGCCGCGGCCGCAGGGCGCGCCGCACGCAGGCACCTCGAAACCTTCCCACAGCCGTGAGGGCACCCATGAAAATACTCGTGCCGGTGAAACGCGTCGCCTCGCTCGATGACGAGTTCGAGCTGCGCGACGATGGTCGCGACGTCGACCCGGATTTCTGCGAGTTCGACCTCAACGAATTCGACGAATACGCGCTGGAAGCAGCGGTCCAGATCAAGGAAGCCGCGCCCGAGGGCTCGGTCGAGGTGGTGGTCCTGACCATCGGCCCCGACGATGCCGACGACGTGCTGCGCAAGGCCCTCGCCAAGGGGGCCGACCGCGCGATCCGCGTGGACGATGCCGGCCTTGAAGAGGCGGACCGCGTGGCCATCGCCCGCGTCATCGCCAAGGTGGCGGAGAACGAGGAGCCCGGCCTCGTGCTGTGCGGCGCGCAATCCGCCGACCAGGGCAACGCCCAGACCGGCATGTCGGTCGCGGCGCTGCTCGGCTGGGCGCGCACGGCGGTGGTCTCGAAGCTCGACTTCACCCCCGGTGCCGCCACCGCGCAGGTGGAGCGCGAACTGGAAGGCGGTCTGGTGGAGCGCATCGAGGTGGAGACGCCCGCGGTGCTCACCATCCAGCTCGGCATCAACACGCCGCGCTACGCCTCCCTGCGCTCCATCAAGCAGGCCAACGCCAAGCCCATCGAGTGCCTGACGCCCCACGACGTCGGCCTTGCCGACGCCGAGATCGGCGGCGCCGGCGCGCTCAGCCGGGTGCGGCGCGTGTTCGTGCCCGAGCGCGGGCGCGGCGAGATCATCGCGGGCACACCTTCCCAGCAGGTGGCCCGTCTCCTGGAGATCATTTCGGAGGTGAACGGCTGATGTCCGGAATTCTCATCCTGGCCGAGCACCGGCGCGGCACCCTGCGCGACGCCACGCTGGAGGCCATCGGCGCCGCCGGCACGCTCAAGGCGGCCCTCGGCGGTCCCGTCACGGTCCTCGTCATCGCGGCCGATCCCGCCCCCCTGGTGGCGGCCGTCAGCGTCGGTGCGGTGGACGAGGTCATCACCGTCGCCCGTCCCGACGCGGCGACCTACGAGCCGCACGTCTACGAGGCGGTGCTGCGCGCCGTCATCGCCCAGCGCTCGCCCGCGCTGGTGCTGATGCCGCACAGCGTGGACAGCTTCTCCCTCGCCCCCGCCGTCGCCATCGGCGAGGGCCTCGGCTTTGCCACCGACGTGTTCGGTGTCGCGGTCGAGGACGGACAGGTGGTGGCGACGCGCGCCGGCTACAACGAGAAGGTCTTCGTGGAGATCGACTTTCCCGGTCGCTCCGGCGTGCTCCTCACCCTGCGCGGCGGTGCCTTCGCGCCGGAGACGGCGGCGGCCAGCCCCACCGTGTCCGCGCTCGACGCGGATGCGGGCGCGGCCCGCAGCAAGCACCTCGACTGGCGCGATCCGCCGGCTTCCGGTGGCATCGACATCCCCGGCTCGCCCTTCATCCTCTCCATCGGCCGCGGGGTCGGGGACGAGGCGAACGTGGCGCAGTTCCTGGAGCTGGCGGAGGGCCTCGGCGCGACGCTCGGCTGCTCGCGGCCCATCGCCGACAACGGCTGGCTGCCCAAGGCGCGTCAGGTGGGCCAGTCCGGCCAGCTGGCGGCCAAGTGCAACCTCTACATCGCCATGGGCATCTCCGGCTCGGTGCAGCACCAGTGGGGCATGAAGCACGTGGAGAACATCGTGGCGATCAACAAGGACCCCGAGGCCTCCATCTTCACCATCGCCCGCTACGGCATCGTCGGCGACATGCTGGAGATCGCCGAGGAGCTGCGGAAGCAGAAGGGCATCCAGTAGAGCACAGCTGAAAATCCGGGCCGGGACCGAGCGCCAAATCGGTCCCGGCATCCGGCCATGACGATCGCGTCCAGAGGCAAGAAGAGCGACCTCCGATTTCGTCGGAAGCGCCGCAAGGGTGACGACAGACACCATCCGGGCCGGGCACGCATGCCATCGCCCCGAAGCACCGGGCAAGGGAGGACACCGTGACGACGATAACCAACATTCACGCGACAACGGAGGGTGACGGGAAACTGCACCGCTCCATCAGCTGGACCGGGGCCTTCTGGGTGGCGAGCGGCGTGCCCGCGCTCGTGCTCTTCTCCATCGGCGGCATCGCCGGCACCACCGGCACGCTCTCCTTCCTCGTCTGGGCCATCTCCATCGGCATGGGCTTCATCCAGTCCTTCATCTATGCCGAGATCGCCGGCCTGTTCCCGAACAAGTCGGGCGGCGCCTCCATCTATGGCGCGGCCGCCTGGGTGCGCTACGTGAAGCTGGTGGCGCCACTCTCGGTGTGGTGCAACTGGTTCGCCTGGAGCCCGGTGCTCTCGCTCGGCTGCACCATCGCCGCCGCCTACATCCTCAACGCCTTCGCCCCCATCCCGGCGGTGAACAGCGCGGAGGTGGCGCAGTGGATCGCCGCCCATGCCACGACCCTCACCGGCACCGATGCCGAGAAGGCCGCGGCGGCCGTCGCGGCGCTGACGCCGGCGGTGCGCGACTGGACGCTGTTCTCCCACGCCATCGGCCCCGTCTCCTTCTCGCTGAATGCCTCCTTCTTCGTGGGCGCGACGCTGATGCTGGTGGTGTTCGCCATCCAGCACCGGGGCATCATGGGCACCGCCAGCGTGCAGAAGTGGATCGGCCTCTCGGTCATCATCCCCATGATCATCGTCGGCCTTGTGCCGATCCTCACTGGCAAGGTGGACTGGGGGAATTTCTCGCCGCTGGTGCCGCTCGCCGCCGCCGGCGCGGCCGATCCCGGCAGTTGGAACATCCCGGGCTGGACGCTGGTGCTCGGCGGCCTGTTCATCGCCGCCTGGTCCACCTACGGCTTCGAGACAGCCGTCTGCTACACCAGCGAGTTCCGCAATCCCGAGAAGGACACCTTCAAGGCCATCTTCTACTCGGGCCTCCTGTGCCTCGCGCTGTTCATCCTCGTGCCCTTCACCTTCCAGGGCGCGCTGGGACTGACCGGCATGCTGGACCCCGCCATCGTGGACGGCTCGGGCGTCGCCCAGGCGCTGGCGCACATGGTGGGCGGCGGCAAGATCGTCGAGAGCGCCCTCGTGATGCTCATGATCCTCGCGCTGATGCTGTCCATCATGACGGCCATGGCGGGCTCCTCGCGCACCCTCTACCAGGGCGCCGTGGACGGCTGGCTGCCGCGCTTCCTCGGCCATGTGAACGAGCACGGCGCGCCCACGCGGGCCATGTGGACGGACCTGTGGTTCAACCTCGTGCTGCTCGCCATCGCCTGCGCCGATGCCACCAGCTTCTTCTTCGTGCTGGCGGTGGCCAACGTCGGCTACATCATCTTCAACTTCCTGAACCTCAACTCGGGCTGGATCCACCGCATCGATTCCGGGCATGTGGCACGGCCCTACAAGGCCCCCACCTTCCTGCTCGTGCTCGGCACCGTCTTCGCCTTCGCCAATGCGGTCTTCATGGGCGCGGGCGCCAAGGTGTGGAACCCGGTGGCGCTGTGGGCGGGTCTCATCACCGCCGCCCTCATCATCCCGGTCTTCATCTTCCGGCACTATGTGCAGGACGGCGGCAAGTTCCCGCACGAGACCTTCGAGGACCTGCAGGTCGGCGACGGGACGAAGACCCAGAAGCGCGCCGGCATCCTGCCCTACCTCGCGCTCATCGCCGGCATCGCGGTGGTGATCCTCTCCGACCTCTTCTTCCACCTCTGATCCGCAAGGAACATGCAGGATGACACAGGGACTTTCCGCCTTCTCGCGCCTCTCCGCGCTGTCCGACCGCCACCGCGCGCTCGGCACCGCCTTCGAGGCTTCCTGGAACGACATGCCGGTGCCGCAGAACTACGCCACCGACACCTATGACGAGGTCATCGCGGTGCGCACCGCCGCAGGCCTGTTCGACGTCTCCGCGCTGCGCATGATCGACGTGGCGGGCAAGGAAGCGCTCGCCGTGCTGAACGAGATGTGCACCTCGGACATCTCGAAGATCGCGCCCGGCGCCTCCTCGCTCACCAGCGTGGTGGACGAGAACGGCTCGCTCATCGACGACGTGCTGATCTATTGCGACGGGCCGAATGCCTATCGCATCTCCCACGGCGGCGGCTCGCTGGAGGACATCCTGCCCGGCGTCGCGGCGGGGCGGGACGTGACCTTCACCAAGGACAACGACGTCCACATCATGTCCCTGCAGGGGCCGAAGGCGCTCGACATCCTCAACCCGAACACCCCGTTCGCGCTGGAGACCCTGCCCTATTTCGGGCACCAGCGGACGACGCTGTTCGGCCGTCCGGTGTCCATCGCCCGCGGCGGCTATTCCGCCGAGCGGGGCTATGAGGTGTTCTGCGCGGCGGCGGATGCGGTCGCCCTGTGGGACGCCATCCTCGCCGCCGGAAAGCCGGTCGGGGCCATGCCGGTCTCCTGGTCCTGCCTCGACGTGGTGCGGGTGGAGGGCGGCCTGCTGTTCTTCCCCTACGACATGCCGCAGGGCGACACCACCCCGTGGGAAGTCGGCCTCGGCTGGACGGTGGACCTGTCCAAGCCCGCCTTCCGCGGCCGCGACGCGCTGGTGCGCCGCAAGGGGCAGGAGCGGGTGGCGCAGGTGGGGGTCGAGATCGACCACCACGCCGCCGTGGAACCCGGCGCCAAGCTGTTCCGGGACGGCAAGGAAGTGGGGCTCGTGAACTCCACCGCCTACAGCCGCTACCTCATGCGCTCCCTCGCCCTCGCGCATGTGACGCCGGACCTCGCCGCCGTCGGCACCGAGCTGGAGGTCCGCGGTGCCGACGGCACGTTCGCGGCGCGGGTGGTGAAGACGCCCTTCTACGACCCGCTGCGCCTGCGCACCCATCCGCTTGAAGAACGTACGGCCTGAAACCTTAGCCACCTCAGGCCGTCGTGCCCCAGGGTTCTCTCCGGGCTTCCTCCGAGGAGCTTCCCCCTGGGCGCTCGCCGGAGAGCGTTCCGTCCCAATCGCGCTCTCCGGCCCTTCCCCTTGGGGCCGGCTTCGGCCGGCCCCATTTTTCTGAAGCGAGTCCCACGATGGTCCCTTCGCGCGCCCCCCAGAATTGCCAAGCACCGAAGCTTGGGCTTTATTCGCCGCAACAAGAATTTCGCGCGTGGCGAATCCGTTGGGGCATGTTGCGATGGTCGACGCCGATCAACCCCGGCCCGCTGCCAAACCTGCCCGCTACAGCGCCGTGCGTCTGAACAGCCCGGAATGGTTCGCGCGCGTGGGCGAGGTGGCCCGCGTGATCGGCTCGGACCGCTTCCACCGGGAACTGGTGGAACTCGCCGGCGCCGCCATCAACCACGATGCCTGCTGGATCATCCGCTATTCGCGCGTGGCGCCGCCGGATGTGCTCTACACCAAGGACGTGGCGAGCGACGTGGTCGCCTACTACACCAACCTCTATTCGTCGGTGGACCCCTTCTCCGAATACTGGAGAAAGAACGGCAGTCCCGGCGTGCTGATGCTGAACGACGTGGGCTCGCCCGGCCGCTCGTGGGACATGTACCACAAGGTATTCCAGACGCTGGCCAGCATCTCGGACGAGCTGGGCATGTTCTTCTCCACCGTCGGCCATTGCTGCTTCGGCCTGTTCCTGGAACGGGAGACCGGGCGCTTCTCACCGACCGACATCGAGCGGGCGCGGCTGATCTTCCCCATGCTGGAGGGCTTCCACCGCTCCCACCTCGGCGCCCTGTTCAACGACCTGCGCAACCCGCGCGGGACGCAGGTGGAGGGCTTCATCACCCGCCCCACCCTCATCGAGGACCGCTTCGGCGTGGATGTCTTCGCCAATGACGCCTGGCGCGACGCCGTCCGGCGCGCGCCTGCCCTTGGCGACGCGGTGGAGGCCCTGCGCGTGGCGCCGGGCGGGACGATCCATGCGGCAGGCCCGCTGACCGTGAAGGTGGAGGTCTTCGACCGCGACTTCCCGCTCGCGCCGGGCGGACGCATGTATGTGCTCGATGCGCCGCAGCGCGGGGTCGAGGACGATCCCGACCGCCTGCTGGAGGACGCCCTCGGCATCTTCACGCCGCGCGAGCGCGAGATCCTGCTGCTTCTAATGAACGGGCAGACCACCGGCGAGATCGCCCAGAAGCTCAGCCTCAGCAAGGGCACCATCAAGAACTGCCGGCTGCGCATGTATCGCAAGACCGGCGTCGGCTCCGAGCGCGCGCTGGTCAAGCACGTGATGCAGTCCATCGGGGCGCGCTGAGGCCCCCGGGCCAGCTATTGCGACAGGGCGGCCGAGATGCGCTGGGCGGCGTCGAGCAGCACCGGCAGGAACTGGCTCCGCATCGCCTCGATGGAGGAGCGGCCCTCATGGGTGGAGACGTTGAGCGCCGCCAGCACCTCGCCGCGCCGGTTGCGCACGGGCACGGCGATGGAGCGCAGGCCGAGTTCCAGCTCCTGGTCCACCAGCGCCCAGCCCTGCCGGCGCGCATTCTCCACCGCCTCCTTCAGGGCCACCATGGTGGCGACCGTACGGGGCGTGCGCTTCTCGATCCGCACCCGGTCGTAGAAGACCGCGAGTTCGGCCGGCGGCAGGCCGGCGAGCAGCACCCGGCCCATGGAACTGCAGAAGGCCGGCAGGCGCGAGCCGATGGACAGGCCGATGGTCATCACCCGCGCCGTGGGCACGCGGGCCACATAGACGATGTCGTCCCCGTCCAGCACCGAGAGGGAGCAGGATTCCTGCAGCGTGTTCACCACGTCGCGCATGACCGGCTGCGCCACCTCCCACATGGGCAGCGAGGAGAGATAGGCGAAGCCCAGCTCCAGCACCTTGGGGCGCAAGGCGAAGAGCTTTCCGTCCGTCTCCGCATAGCCCTCGCGCACCAGAGTGAGCAGGAAGCGGCGGGCGGCGGCGCGGGTCAGGCCGGTGTGCTGGGCCACCTCGCTGAGCGTCATGCGGGGCTTGTACTGGCTGAAGGCGCGGATCACCTCGAGGCCGCGCACGAGGGACTGGACATAGTCCTTGTCCTCGCCCGCTCCGGCGCGCTCCAGCACCTCGCCCGTCGTCATGCGCCCTCCCCGCCGGCGGCGGTCGCTCCAGCCGGCGCATTATAGGGGGCGACGTTGGCCTGCCCAGCCGCCTTGTGTTCCGCCCCGCGGGCCGCCATCAGGCGCTCGTCGCGCCAGGCGACGCGCGCCTCCCAGTCCTCCAGCGGCAGCAGCGCCCGCCGCTCGGCCGTGGCGCGGGCGACGAGGGCCTCGCTCCAGCCTTCCGGCTGGCCGCGCTCGGCCCCCATCTGCCGGTAGCGCTCGCCCATGCGGCGGGCGTGCTCGGCGAGGCCGCCGCGATAGTTGAGATCCGACGTCTCGAACGGCCCGACGATGGACCAGCGGAGCCCCAGGCCGGACGTCATCACCCGGTCGATGTCGGCCACATCCGCGATGCCCTGCTCCAGCATCCAGTAGGCTTCGCGCAAGACGGCGCCCTGCAGGCGATTGTAGATGAAGCCGTTGACCTCGCGCTTCAGCACCACCGGCACCTGCCCGGCGCGCGCCATGAGCACGCGGGTGCGTTCGGCGGCGGCAGGATCGGTGAAGGGCGCCGGCACGATCTCGACGATGGGAAGCAGATGGGGCGGATTGGCCGGGTGGGCGACGAGGCAGCGCGCACGCCCGGGAAGATCCTCCGCGAATTCGGAGGCCGGCAGCGAGGAGGTGGAGCTGGCCAGCACCGCATCGGGCGGCGCCATCTCGTCCATCGCGCGGAACAGCTCCCTCTTCAGGTCGAGCCGTTCCGGCACGCTCTCCTGCACATGGATGGCGCCGTCGAGCGCATCGGCCAGGGTATCGACCACCCTCACCCGGGCCATCACCGCCCGTGGCGCTTCGTCGAGGAGACCATGGGCCGCGAGCGCGGCGAGGCGCTCGGCCACGGCGGGCAGCACCCCACGGCGCACATCCGCGGAGGCGTCGTGCACCCGCACATCGAGCCCCGACCGGGCGAACACGATGGCCCAGCCCACCCCCATGCTGCCGCCGCCCACCAAGGTGACGGGACCGCTCCGGCCTTCGGTCATGACGCGCCCCTTCCGTGCGTATACGACATCATTAGTTCGTAATGCGAACAAAATTGGAAGGCAAGCACGCTCGGCAGGCTCAAATCCGGAACGATCGGTGCGATCGCCGAGACGCCAGAGACCAGAACAGGAATCATTCAAAATCCAAGCCTTCGTTAGCAGGTGCAGCATGGAATCTGCTTGACGCTGGAGGCGCCCGCGCCGTACGAATTGCCGCATAAAAGTTCGCTATTCGCACAAATTCTGATCCGGATGCACGCCGTGGCGGAAGCCCTCATTCGCGATGACGCCCAGCTCCTGCCATCCGGCACTTCGGGTTCCTTTGGCCCGCCAAATCCCGTGGGAGCCCCGTCGCGCCTCGCCATCCGGACGCCCTGACCGGCGCGCCCTTTCACCCTCAGGAGGAAACATGAAAACCAAGGCCCTCGCGGCGCCCTTCGCAGCCGCGCTCCTCGCCAGTGCCATGATGGTCGCCCCCGCGGCCGCCCAGTATGCCGGCGGCGGCGTGAAGATCGGCGTGCTGACCGACATGTCGGGGGCCTATTCGGACCTCGCCGGCGCGGGCTCGGTGGAAGCCGCGAAGATGGCCATCGAGGACTTCGGCAAGCCCATCAACGGCAAGCCGGTGGAGCTGGTTTCCGCCGACCACCAGAACAAGGCGGACATCGCCTCCGCCACCGCCCGCAAGTGGTATGACACGCAGGACGTGGACGCCATCTTCGACATCAACGGCTCCGTGGCGGCGCTCGCGGTGCGCGAGGTGGCCAAGGAGAAGGGCAAGGTCGACATCAATTCCGGCGCGGCATCCATGTCGCTGACCAACAAGGCCTGCTCGCCCACCGGCCTGCACTGGACCTATGACGTCTATTCGCTGGCCGCCGGCACCGGCAACGCGCTGGTGAGCGAAGGCTTCAAGACCTGGTACTTCATCACCGCCGACTACACCTTCGGCCACGACCTGGAAAACCAGGTGGCCAAGATCGTGAAGGAGAAGGGCGGCACGGTGAAGGGCGCGGTGGCCCATCCGTTCGGCACCTCCGACGTCTCGTCCTATCTGCTCCAGGCGCAGGCCTCCGGCGCCAAGATCATCGCCATGGCGAACGCCGGCTCCGACACCATCAACACCATCAAGCAGGCGCGCGAATTCGGCATCACCCAGGGCGGCCAGACGCTCGCGGCGCTGCTGCTGTTCCTCACCGACATCCACTCGGTGGGCCTCGACGCCGCCCAGGGCATGGTGCTGACCACCGGCTTCTACTGGGACACGGACGAGAAGACCCGCGCCTTCTCCAAGCGCTTCGCCGAACGCATGAAGGGCAAGATGCCCACCATGGTGCATGCGGGCGTCTATTCCTCCGTGCTGCACTATCTGAAGGCCGCCGAGGCCGCCGGCACGGACGAGGGCGAGAAGGTGATCGCCAAGATGCGCGAGCTGCCCATCGACGACATGTTCGCCAAGAACGGCAAGATCCGTCCCGATGGCCGCATGGTCCACGACATGTATCTCGCCAAGGTGAAGTCCCCGAAGGAGTCCAAGGGCCCCTGGGACTATTATGAGATCGTCCGCGTGATCCCGGGCGACGAAGCCTTCCAGCCGCTCAGCGAGAGCACCTGCCCGCTGGTGAAGAAGTAAGTCTCGCGCGCGCCGGGCCGTCTCCTCCCCGGTTCCGGCGCGCCCTCGGGCGCCTGCGCGCACTTGCAGCGCGGGCGCCCGAGGTCTTTCCTCAGCTCCGTGCCGTCCAGAAGGCGAAGACCATGCTGTTCCATGTCGAGATGCAGGTGAACATTCCCCACGACTTTCCGGCCGAGAAGGCGGATGCCATCAAGGCGGCGGAAAAGGCCTATGCGCAGGATCTCCAGCGGCAGGGCAAGTGGGTGCACCTCTGGCGCATCGCCGGGCGCTACGCCAACGTCTCCATCTTCGACGTTGAGAGCGTGGACGAACTGCACACGCTCCTCTCCTCCCTCCCCCTCTTCCCCTTCATGGACATCAAGGTGACGCCGCTGGCGCGCCATCCCTCCGCCATCTGAAGCCGCGCCCGAAGGACCGCCGCATGCCCTACATGATCGAGACCTTCGACAAGCCCGGCACGCTGGATCTGCGCACGCAGGTGCGTGACACGCACCTCGCCTTCCTCGATGAGCACAAGCACCTGCTGCTCGCCTGCGGCGCCAAGCTGGACGACGACGGCAACGCCGCCGGCGGCGGGCTCTACGTGGTGGCGCTGGAGACGCGGGCGGAGGCGGAAGCCTTCATCGCATCGGACCCCTTCTTCACCGCCGGGCTGTTCGAGCGCGTCCAGATCCAGCGCTGGCGCAAGGCCTATGTGGACGGCGTCTGCTACCTGCCGGAGACGAAATGAGCCCGCGCACCCTCGTCACCGGCGGCGCAGGCGGCATCGGCCTCGCGGTGGTGCGGCAGGAGCTGGCCGCCGGCCGCGCCGTGGTGGTGCTGGACCGTGAGCCGCCCCCCGCCGACCTCGACGCCCGCTTCGTTCCCGTCAATCTCATGGACGAGGCGGCGACCGCCGCCGCCCTTGTGGAGGCCCTCGCGCACGGCCCCGTCACCCGCCTCGTGAACAACGTCGGCATGGTGCGGCCCGCCAGCCTCGACGACACCACCGGCGCGGATTTCGCCGCCGTCATGCGGCTCAATCTCGGCGTCGCCATCCAGGCCACGCAGGCCCTTCTCGCAGGCATGCGGGCGGCGCGCTTCGGGCGCATCGTCAACGTGTCGAGCCGCGCCGCCTATGGCAAGGAGCTGCGCACCGCCTATGCCGCCAGCAAGGCAGGGCTGCTCGGCGCCACCCGCACCTGGGCGCTGGAACTGGGCAAGGACGGCATCACCGTGAATGCGGTCGCGCCCGGCCCCATCGCGACCCCCCTCTTCACCGCCGCCAATCCGCCCGACGCGCCGCGCACCCGCGCCATCGTGGAGGCCATCCCCGTCGGCCGCATGGGCACGCCGAAGGATGTGGCGCAGGCGGTTTCGTTCTTCCTCTCGGACGAGGCCGGCTTTATCACCGGCCAGACGCTGCCGGTCTGCGGCGGCATCACGGTGGGCAAGGGCGCGGTCTGAGCGCAGCGGCAGCTTCGCTCCGGCGCCGCCCGGGCTTCACCCCAACGGAGACTTCCATGCCGTCCAATCCCCGCTGGGCCCGCCGGCCGGAAGGCTCCACCTGGGGCGATTTCGGCCCGGACGACGAGCTTGGCCGCCTCAACCTCATCACCCCGGACAAGGTGCGCGCCGCCGTGGCCGAGGTGAAGGAGGGCCGCACCTTCTGCCTCAGCCTGCCCCTCGACCGGCCCGGCGGCAACGTGCTGAACCCGCGCCGTGTCCCGCCCGTGCTGACGCCCACCGGCACCCCGGAGGCGCCGCGCTTCAACGCCACGCTCTGCGCGGAAGACGCCAGCCTCGTGGACGTGGTGAGCGACGACAAGGTGGAGATCTGCCTGCAATACTCCACCCAGTGGGACAGCTTCGCCCACGTGGGGGCGCTGTTCGACGTGAGCGGGGACGGCCGGCCCGAGCCGGTCTATTACAACGGCTTCCGCGCCGGCGCCGACATCGTGGGCCCGCGCGACGCCGAGGCGCGCGGCATTGCCTCCGGCGCGCACCGGCTGGGCATCCACAATGCCGCCGTCCACGGCGTGCAGGGCCGCGGCGTGCTGGTGGACCTGCTCTCCCTGTTCGGCCGGGAGCGCCACCTCGTCGGCTATGACGATCTCATGCGCGCCATGGACGCGCAGGCCGTGACGGTGGAAGAGGGAGACATCCTCTGCCTCTATACCGGCTTCACGCAGGTCGTCATGGAGATGAACGGCACCCCTGACGGCGCGGTCCTCGGCAAGAGCTGCGCCGCCCTCGACGGCCGCGACGCGCGCCTGCTGCAATGGATCTCCGACAGCCGCATCTCGGCCCTTGTTGCCGACAATTACGCGGTGGAGCATCTGCCGGCGAAGCGCCTCGCCGCCACGACCCAGGCGGCCATGCCGCTGCACCACCACTGCCTGTTCCGGCTCGGCGTGCCGCTGGGCGAATTGTGGTGGCTCGCCGATCTCGCCGCTGACCTGCGCGCCGCCGGGCGCAGCCGCTTCCTGCTCACCGCCCCTCCCCTGCGCCTGCCCGGCGCCGTGGGCTCTCCCGTCACCCCCATCGCCACCGTGTGATCTTCCACAGGAGACCCGGATGCCCTTTATCGCCGTCGACGGCCGCACCACCCATTACGCGCTCGAAGGGGCGGAGGGGGCGCCGGTCCTGCTGCTCGCCAATTCGCTCGGCACCAATTTCCTCGTGTGGGACGCGGTGATGCCGGCGCTTACCGCCCGCTTTCGCGTGCTGCGCTACGACATGCGCGGCCACGGCCTCTCCGACGCCGCACCGCTGCCCGACGAGAACACCGGCTATTCCATCGCCGCCCTCGCCGGAGATGCGCTGGGGCTGCTCGACGCGCTGGGCATCGAGAAGGCGCATGTCTGCGGCCTCTCCATCGGCGGCATGGTGGCCCAGCATCTGGCGGCCCATGCGCCGGCGCGGGTGGATCGGCTCGTTCTGTGCGACACCGCCATGCAGATCGGCCCCGCCTCGGTGTGGAACGATCGCCTCGCCGGCATCCGCCGCGACGGCCTCGCCGCCATCGCCCCCGGCGTGATGGCCCGCTGGTTCACCGATGGCTTCCGCGAGCGGGTACCTCACATCGTCCGCGGCTACGTCAACATGGTGGCCCGCACCACTTTGGAGGGCTACGTGGGCTGCGCCATGGCCGTGCGCGACGCCGACCTCACCGCCTCCGCCGGCACCATCTCCGCACCGACGCTGGTCGTGGTGGGCGACAAGGACCCCGCCACCTCCCCCGCCTCGGCCGAGGCCATGACGGCAGCGATCCCCGGCGCACGGCTGGAGGTGATCGCCGACGCCTCGCACATCCCCTGCGTGGAACAGCCGGAAGCGCTCTCCCGGCTGCTGATCGCGCATCTGGCGGGGTGAGCAAGGCTCCCCTGAACGGTCTTCCGGGCGCGCTTCGCAAAAGCGCGCCCGGCGGCGGCCTAAACGCGTCAGGGCCCCGTTTTGTCGCCCTTCGCGTCGGACTTGGGCCGGCTGACCGCCATTTGCTCCCTACGCCTACGCTGCGGCGAATGCGGGAGCCGGCGCGTTCGGACGGCGGCTCCCCGCGACATGGCCGAGGCGGGATGGTTCGCGGCACGGTGTGATAGCGTTCCCCAAACGTTCCGCGAGCTGTGGATGACGGGCATGGCGGTGATGAGCGCCCGACACATAAACGCTTAAATCACCAAGCTCGGTGCTTGTATCGGCCATACGGAAATCTAAGCGCAGCAACGCCCATTAGGAATTCGATAACCTCGGCATCTGCACCATATGTAGTAGCAAGCCGGGTTCGAAGGCCCCAAGTAGTGGCACACTGGGGTTTGACCCGCCTCGCGGACTCACACTAGCGTGTTTTTGCACGCTGCAAGTGTGCGTTTCCCGGCCGCTGCCGGAGATGAGGAGGTGAGGTTATTGCGCTGCACGTACCCTAAGTCCGTCGCCGTCCGCAACTACACGCGGTTCCGGTTCGGGAAATGGGAACATGTGTGTGCTCACTGTCGCGGGCTGCCTCGCCGCTAGCGACCAAGCAGCCCACTCAGTGCGACAGGAAAGGCCCGGTCTCGACAACTAGCCTTATGCCTGCCCCCGACGGCGCCGACGCAAGTTGGCGCCGTTTTCATATGGTGGCTTCCAGCGATCTAGCCACCGAAGTCGTTAATGAACCGTAGCGCAGCCGAACCGAGTCCCCAAGCGAGGAGAGACTCGTTGTGCATCACAATTTCCAACACCTCACAGAAAAAACGGCGCAGCGAGCTACGGACGATGGCCCCGCCAGAATCTTACGAACTGCTACGCTCGCAAAAGCTTAAGCCATTGATTTTATTGAAAAAATTCAGATTGGCTGGGGGACCTGGATTCGAACCAGGATTAACGGAGTCAGAGTCCGCGGTTCTACCGTTGAACTATCCCCCAACACCCGGCCGGCGCAGGAGCGGGGCGGGTGGGTCTGCCGAGGCAGGTGGGCTCTATACGCAATTCGATCGCCGGGTTCAACTCCCGTTTCGCGCCATTCACAGGCCCGTTTCTGTCGGGCCTATCCGGGGTGGGACGACACCCCTGCGACCGGCCGGCTCCGTGGTATACGACATACGCAATGGTGCCATGCACAATCCGCTATATTGCATCGCACGCGAATGGCCTATCTTGCCTTCATCAAATGGAGGCGAAAATGGTCACGATCACTGCACATGCTCCCCGCGGAACCGGCTTCTTCGGTCGCATCGGCAATGCGGTGTGCGACTTCCTCGACGCCGTCGCCGAAGCCCGCGCCATGTCGGAGCGCTATGAGTACCTCTCGCGCCGCTCCAACAGCGAGCTCGCCGAGATGGGCCTCGACCGTCAGCGCATCACCCAGGCCGTTGCCCGCGGCTTCTGAGAATTCCTGAAGGCCCGACCGCGCGGTTTCGCGGCGGCCGGTCTCAAGTTCCTGTCTTCCGCGTTTCCTCCCAGTGCCCTCCACCCGCTGCCGCAAGGCAGCGGGTTTTCTTTTGCTCACTCCACCTTCACCGTCACGCTGTCGCTGCGGCCATCCGCATCGATGACCGTGAGGCGGGCGAAGCCGCGGCCGGGCGGGGTCCAGAACAAAGTGCGGCGATCCTCCACCCGCGCCACCGGGCGGCCGTCCATGAGCAGGGTCAGGGGGAAGGTGCCGCCGTCCACCTTGAGGGCCAGCGTCTCCGCCCCCTCGGCCGCGACGCGCGCGCCGTCGGGGGGATAGACCACCTCCAGCGCCTGCTCCTGACGCGCCCGGCCGAAATGCCGCTGGGGCGGGGGCAGCCTTGCGTTGCCGGCCATCACCGCCCCCCGCGGGGCGGCCGCGAGGCTCGCGGGGGTGCGGACGATGCGGGCGAAGGCGTCGAACAGCAAAGGCGCCGCCGCCGCGCGGCCGGTGAGGTCCGGCACCGCCTGCCCGTCCGGCCGGCCGACCCAGACGCCCACCGTGCGCCGCCCGTCGAAGCCCACCGCCCAGCTGTCGCGATAGCCGTAGGATGTGCCGGTCTTGAAGGCGATGCGCCCGCCCAACGCATTCTCCGGCGCCGGTGTGCCGAGCAGGCACTGGCCCACATACCAGGCGGCCACCTCGTCCACGAGCCGGGCCTTGCGCGGCGCCGCCACCGCCCCGTCGCCGCGACGGAAGACCGGGGCATGGGCCTCCCCGCCCCGCGCCAGCGCGGCATAGAGGGTGGTAAGGTCGATGAGGCGGATGCCCACGCCGCCGAGCCCCATGGGCAGGGCAGGCGCGGCGCCGGGAGGTAGCTCCAGCCGCCCGCCCGCCTGCTGCATACGGCTGGCGAGGCGCTGTGGCCCCACCGCCTCCAAGAGCCGTACCGCCGGCACGTTCAGCGACATCTGGAGCGCCTTGCGCACGGAGAGGGTGCCCTGAAAGGTGCGGTCGAAATTCTCCGGCCGCCACGCGCCGAAACGGGCGGGCCGATCCTCGATCAATGTCTCGGGGTGGGCGATGCCGTCCTCGAAGGCGAGGGCATAGATGAAGGGCTTCAGCGTGGAGCCCGGCGAGCGCACGGCGCGGGCGAGGTCCACGGCGCCGGCGCGGTCCTTGTCGAAATAGTCGGCGGCCGCCACATAGGCGCGCACCTCGGCACTGTCATTGTCCATCACCACGATGGCGGCGGAGAGCCCGCGCCCCAGCGTGCGGGTGCGCTCGCGCACCAGTTCCTGCAGCCGCTCCTGCAGGGGGGCATCGAGGGTGGTGAGGTGGCGGGGAAGGTCCGGCCGCTCGGCCGCCATCTCCTCGGAGAGGTGCGGCGCGATCTGCGGCAACGGCCGGCGGGCCGTGGGCACGGCCTCCGCCTTGGCGACGCGCACCTCGTCCGGCGCGATGATCCCCTGCGCGGCGAGGCGGTCCAGCACGCGGTCGCGGGCCGCCTTGGCGCGAGCGGGATAGCGGTCCGGCCGGCGCGTCTCGGGCGATTGCGGCAGCGCCACCAGCAGCGCCGCCTCGCCCAAAGTGAGCCGGCGGGGCTCCTTGCCGAGATAGGTGAGGGAGGCCGCGCGCACCCCCTCGATGTTGCCGCCATAGGGCGCGAGGGTGAGATAGAGCGAGAGGATCTCGTCCTTGGAGAGCCGCGCCTCCAGCTCCAGCGCGCGGCGCATCTGGGCGAGCTTGGCGCCCATCGTGCGGGCGCGCGGCGGCAAGGTGAGCCGCGCCACCTGCATGGTCAGCGTCGAGCCGCCGGAGACGACCCGTAGGGACCCGGCCGCCTGCCCGGCCGCGCGCAGCAAGGCGAGGGAATCGATGCCCATGTGGTCGCGGAAGCGCCGGTCCTCATAGGCGAGGATCATGGCGACGAGGCGCGGGTCCACGTCCGTTGCCGACGCCGCCAGCCGCCACCGCCCGTCCGGCAAGGCGAAGGGGCGCAGCAGGCGGCCCTCCTTGTCCACCACCTCGGCCGAGACCTTGGGCTCGGGCGGCGGCGGCGCATCGGCGCGGATCACCGCAAGCCCCGCCACGCCGGCCCCGAGCGCCAGCACGAGGCCGAGCCCCGCCGCGCCCGCCATCCAGCGCCAGCGGCGCGAGAAAGCGGAAGGCGGGACAGGAGGCGGGAGGGGCGCGGGCATCTCGCTCATCGGGCGGGCGCGACCTCCATGCTGCCGGCCGCCGTGCGGGCGAAGCGGTCGGGGCGATACATGTCTTCCACCATGGCCGGCGGATGGGCATAGCGGCCGGGCGACACCGCCCGCACCGTGTAGGCGACCACGAAGGGCTCGTCGCCCTCCTGTCGCGTCACCGAGGCGACGAAGCGGTCGTCGCGGAACTCCACATGGCCGGCCTCGCTGGTCTCGTCGAGCCAGGTGAAGCCGCCGTCGCCGCCCTTGATGAGGTTGGGGTTCTCGATTTCGAAGCCCGCCGGCAGGAAGTCCACCAGCAGTACGTCGGCGAGCGCGCTCTTCTCCTCGGAGAAGGTGAGCACCACCGCGAAGCGCTGGTTCTGCACCGCCTTGGTGGGGTCCGCCGGCTTGCCATCGAGGGTGAAATACTTGCGGTCCAGCGAGAAGCCCTTGGCAATGGCCGGCTCGGGAGCGACCGGCGCGCCGTTGACGCCGATCACCACCTTCACCGCCTCGGTGCCGGCATTGCGCAGCGTGAGCGGCCCGCGCTCCAGATCGGCGCGCGAGAGCTTGCTGCCGAACGGGCCGCGCACGAGCCCGCCATCCACCTCCAGCGTCATGTTGGCGGCGCTGGCGGCGAGCGTTCGGGCGGCCAGCAGCATCCACGCATTTTCCTGCGTGGAGGTGCGCTCCGTGCGCACCCGCGCCGCATCCACGCGGGCGAGCGCCACGGCGGCCACCTTGTCCAGCCCCGCCTCGCGGGCGAGCACGGTCAAAGCGGCGGCGTCGCGCAGCACCGAGCCGAAATCGGAACGGCCGATCTCCGGCGCGGTGGCGCTGGCGGGGATACCCTCCAGCGCCACGTTGAACGCCCGTTCCGCACGGGTGCGATCGCCGAGCAGCGCGAGGGCCGCGCCCACCTGCCCGCGGGCCAGCGGCGAAGAGAGATCCTTCAGCCGCGTGTCGGCGATGTAGCGCAGGTCGCCCAAAGGCGCGCGGCCGTTGCGGGCCAGCACGTAGAGGGCATAGGCGAGGCCCTCGCTGGCGGATCGCATGTCGGCCCCCGCGAGGTTCACCGTGTTGCGCAGCCGGTCGAGGGCCAGCGAAAAGGCCTGATCGGGAACGGTGAAGCCCTTCTCCTTCGCGCGGGTGAGGAAATCCACCACATAGGCGTCGAGCCAGGTGTCGCTGCCACCCGCCGACCACAGGCCGAACGAGCCGTCCGACCCCTGCCGCGAGAACACGCGGACGATGGCGTCGCGGATGCGCTGGTCGGCCTCCGGGTCTTTCGCCCGGCCCACGAGCACCGAGAGGTCGTTGTAGGAGAGCAGCGGCAGGGCGCGGCTCGTCACCTGCTCGGTGCAGCCATAGGGGTAGCGGTCCAGCGCCGCCAGCAGCGCCGGTACGTCGATGGCGCTGGAGGGCGACACGCTCACCGCCACGCTGCCGGTGCCCGGCAGCAGATCGGCGAGGAGATCGCGCGACACGCTGATGCTCTCGCCGGGGGCGAGGTTGCGCACGGTGCGCCGCTCGATGTCCGGATAGGCCGGGCGCACCTGCATCTGGAACGAGCGGGTGATGTCGATGCCCTGCCCCGTCAGCCGCGCGGTGAGGGTGGCGGGGCCGACGCCCCGGCCCTCCAGCGCGAGGCGCACGGACTGGCGCTGCTTCTGGGCCAGCGTGATGGGCGGCACCGCGCCGGTGACGGCAGCGGCGCCGGTGGCCGTCACATCCAGCCGATACTCGCCCGCCGGGCCTTCCACATTGGTCAGGTCCAGATTGACGCTGGAACGGTCGCCGGAGGCGAGAAAGCGCGGCAAGGTGGCGAGCATCACCACCTTGTCGCGCACCACCACATCGGCCGAAGCGTGGCCGAGCCGGTTCTGGCTCCAGGCGATGGCCATCACGCGGAGCGTGCCGTCGAAGGCGGGCACGGGGAAGGAGACGGTGGCGGTGCCGTCCGCCCCGACGTCCACGAGGCCTGAGAACAGCGCCACGGGCGGGCCCTGCGGCGGGCTCGCCATCATCGCCGTCTCGCTGCCGTCGCCGCCGGAGCGCAGCCGGCCGGCAGCGCCCTGCATGCCGTCGATGAGCGCGCCGTAGAAGTCGCGGATCTCGGCGGCGAGCCGGCGCTGGCCGAACACCACATTGTCCGGCGCGGGCGGCTTGTAGCCGGTGAGGTTGAGGATGCCCACATCCACCGCCGCCACCGTCACATAGGCTTTCTCACCGGGCGGGAGATTCGACACCTTCACCGGGATGGCGAGCGTGGTGTTGGGGCGCATGTCGGAAGGCGGGGAGAGCTCCACCTTCAGGGTGCGCGCCTCCTTGTCCACCGAGAACCACGAGAGCCCCATGGCGCGGCCAGGCATGCGGCTCGCCTGAACATCCAGCGGGCGGTGGAGGAAGGCCACCACATAGGCCCCCGGCCCCCAGCCGCCCTCCACCTTGAAGCTGACCTTGGCGGCGCCCGGCTGCACCTGCAGCACCTTTGAGGCGCGCACGCCGTCATTCACCACCATCACCGTGGCGGTGCCGGCGGTGCGCGCGGTGAGGGTGGCTTCCAGCGTGTCGCCGGCGGCGTAGGCGGGCTTGTCGAGGGTCAGTTCCAGACGGTCCGGCGTGTCGGCATTGCCGTCGCCGCCGAAACCGGCCTCGAAGGTGAGGGAGGTGAGCGGCAGGCCGTCGCCGGTGAGGTCGAGGCGGTAGCGGCCGTATTGGGTGGGCACGGAGAGGCGGGCCGGGCCATCGGCGGTGGTGGCGATCACGCCTTCGCCGACGCGGGTCACGGTCTTCACCGGCTCGTAGTCCCACGAGCCGCTCACGCGGTACCACTGGTAGCGCGTCTCGATGCGCGAGAGCTTCCAGGTGAGGCCGGGCGAGGCGAGCAGCTTGTCGTCCACGCCCGCCACCACCACGTCGAAATTCGCCGTCTCGCCCTCGCGGACGCGATCGGCGAACAGCGGCTTCACGCCGATCTGGCTGCCGGCCGGCGCGAGCGGGAGCACGATGGTGCGCTGGACGGCGCGGCCGCCGGCCTCCACGAGCCGCACGAAGGCTTCCATCTCCAGCGGCCGGGCGGTCTTGGGCAGCTGGCCCGCCAGCAGGCGGATCGTGGCGCGGCCACGGGCGTCGGTGACGGGGGCGTCGGCCGTGGGCTGGCGCTCGGCCAGCACCTCGTCCTGCGCATTGCCGAAGGCATAGCCGGCGAAGCCGGGCCGGTTGGCGGCGGCGCGCAGCTCGGTCTCCGCCTCCACGTCGAGGCCGGAGGCGGGGGCGCCGAACAGGAAGCGGCCGTCCACCAGCACCTCCACCGCCTTGTCACGCGGCAGGCGCGGCGTGCGGGCCGTGAGGTCGAACTCCACCCGATCAGGGACGTAATCCTCGACCAGGAACGTCACCTCGCCGATGGGGGGGGCCTTCAGGTCGGTGAACGCCTTGGCCCGCCAGGTGCCGGTCATGGCGCCCTTGAGGATGGGCAGATCGAGCGTGCGCCCGCCCGCGCCCTGGTCCTGCACCACCACGCGGCGGTCGGCGACGCCGTCCGGGCGCACCAGTTGCACGGTGAGGGGCACGTTGGGCGCCGCATTGCCCGCCGCGTCGCGCAGCAGGACGGTGACATGCACCGTCTCGCCGGAGCGGTAGACGCCGCGCTCGGTGGCGAGGAAGGCATCCAGCGCGCCCGGCGCCTCGCGGCCAGAGACGCCCCGGTCGGTGAGGTCGAAGGCATTCTCCTTCATGGAGAGGAAGGCGTAGTCGCCATTGGCGGCGCGCGCCGTCACCACCTCCGGCCCCATGCCGGCGGGGCCGCGCGAGAGGCCGGCATCGAAGCGGGCATAGCCGTTGGCGTCGGTCTTCGCCGTGCCCAGCACCTCATTCGAACGCGCAACAAGGGTAACGTCCGCCCCGGCCACCGGCTCGGCGCTGCCCAGCGCGCGCACCAGCACATGCACGCCGTCCGGGCCGGCCAAGGCGGTCATGCCGAGGTCGGAGACGATGAACCACTGGGTGGCGAGGCTGCCGTAATCGTCGTCGCCGGAGGTCTCGCGCGGCTCGGCGGTCATGGCGTAGACGCCGGCCTCCAGCTTGCCCACCGCCTCGTTGACGGGGATGGCCGTGACCACATCGGCATTCAGCGCGCCGTCCACCTCCAGCGTGCCGGAGAACACCTCGATGCCGGCGCCCTCGGCGAGACGCTCGCGCACATAGCCGTCGAGGCCCTGGCGGAACTCGCCCTGGATGGCGGTGGGCACGAGGCCCCGGTCGCCGATGCGCAGCACCTTGATCTTCAGCTCGCGCGAATTGACCGAGGTGACGGGGATGCCCTTCTGCCCGGTGCGCGGCAGCACATAGTTGCGGCCGGAGAAATGAGCCGAGGGCTGGCGATCCCGCACATAGATGGAAAGCTCGGTGGCCTTCTTCAGCTTCTCGCCATTGGCCGAGGGCACGCCGGGCCGCACCGCGATGGTGTAGCGGGAGCCGTGCTTGAGGCCCTCCACGCAGATCTGCCGCGCCTCGCCGGTGATGGCGGGCTTGTCCATGCCGCCCACCTGCACGAAGGCGGAAAAGTCGGTGCCCGGCGCGATATCGTCGGAGAATTGCACGCAGGCGCGGGGCGTCACCACGTCGGACTCGACGGAATAGTCCACCAGCCGGAAGCCGTGCTCGTCCTTCAGCTTGTCATAGAAGGCGCGGTCGGCGGGGGTGTCGCGCAGGTCGAGCGCCAGCTTCATGGTGTCGATGGCCGGCTGCCACAGGCGCCGGTCGGCATAGACATGGCCGATGAAGGAGAGCGCCTCGCCCTCCTCCACCCGCGTCGTGGCGCGGCGGTAGGCGATGAAGGCGGCAGCCAGCGCATTGTCGATGAAGGTGGAGGCGTCCTCGTCGTCGGTGGGCTTGATGGCGGCGAGGGAGCGGGCGAGGCGCATCCAGATGCCCGGGTCCTGCGCCTGCGCCAGCGCGAGGCCGGCGTAAAGCTCGGCGGCGACGCGGGCGTCATTGCGCTGGAAGGCCTGGGCGGCGTCGCGCCGGGCCTTGTCCAGCGGACCGCTCGGGGCGGTGGCCTCGCGGCGCAGCAGCCGCTCATAGCGCCGGGCGCCGGCGATCAGATCCTGCCGCTGGAACGTCTTCTGGCTCGCCGCGCGGGGCGGCAGCGGGGTCGCCGGCTGGGCCGGCGCGGGCTGGGCGGCGGGCGTTTGGGGCCGGGCCTGCTGGGCGAAGGCGGGCGCGAGGGCCGAAACGGGCGATAGGGTCACGCCGGCCGTCAGGGCGACGGCAAGACCAAGGCGCGCGCCCATAGGACGGAAGCTGAGGAGACGACGGCGAAGGTCCATGGACCGCTCCCTCGGTGCGCAGCACCGTTGCGGGAGGCGAGGCGTGCGACGCGGCGGGATGGCTCCACAGAGCGGCCCCTGCCCGCAGATCGTTCGACCGGCCCCCTCACGAGAAATGACCGACCGGTGCCCGTCGTCCCCATTCCGGAACGACGTGGCCCGCCCCCGCACCGCCATCTATGCGCAAGGAGGGCCGCTCGCCAAGAGGGACGTTTGCGGAACGTCAGTTATTCGCTGTGCGGATGTTCCCCGGACAAGCGACGGCGAACGCCGGAGCGCAGATCCGGGATCCAGCGCAGATCGGTGTGAACATCCCTATCGAGCGTCATGCCCGGCCTTGTGCCGGGTATCCACGTGGAGTGGCCGGGAATACATCTCTGGACAGGGACTCGATCGGCCCGACGTGGATGGCCGGGACGAGCCCGGCCATGACAGCCTGTGAAGGGGGAGCCATGGCGGGAGAGGAGGTCCATGCGGCGGCAACCGCTTGAAGCCGTCGCGCAGGCGTCGCAGAATCGGGCAACTGCGGGGCGCAGCGTTCCGTGCGCGAGGGGGCGTGATCCATGGTGTCGTTGAGATTTTCCGCCGGCCTGCGGCCGTTCGCGCGTGCCGCTGTCCTCGCCGCGGGTCTTCTCTGCGCCGGCCTCGCGCACCCCGCCTTCGCGCAGGCGGTCGATCCCCTCCCCTCCTGGAATGCGGGGGCGACCAAGACCGGCATTCTTGATTTCGTGAAGGCCGTCACCACCCCCGGCGGGCCGGATTTCGTGCCCCCCGCCGACCGCATCGCCACCTTCGACCAGGACGGCACGCTCTGGGTGGAGCAGCCGGTCTATACCGAGGTCGCCTTCGCCGCCGCCCGCGTGCGCGCGATGGCGCAGGCCAATCCGGCGCTGAAGACCGAGGAGCCGTTTCGCACGGCCATTTCCGGCGACGAGAAGGCCAGCGAAGAGGCCCTGGGCAAGCTCTCCTCCGGCGATTTCATGAAAATCATCATGCTCACGCTGGAATCCCTCACGGTGGAGGAGCTGCGCGCCGCGGCGCAGGACTGGATGGCCACCGCCCGCAATCCGGTGCTCAACCGCCCGCACACCGAGCTCACCTACCAGCCCATGCAGGAGGTGCTGCAGCTGCTGCGGGCCAACGGCTTCCGCACCTATATCGTCACCGGCGGCGGGCAGGATTTCGTGCGCGCCTTTTCCGAGAAGCTCTATGGCATCCCGCCCGAGCAGGTGGTGGGCACGCCGGACGCGGTACGCTTCGGCTACGACGCCGCGGGCCGCCCGGTGCTGCGGCTGGAGCCTGCCGTTCTGTTCGAGGACGTGAACGGCGGCAAGCCGGAGGGCATCCACCTCGTCATCGGCAAGCGCCCCATTGCCGCCTTCGGCAATTCCACCGGCGACCGGCAGATGCTGGAATATACCAAGGCCGGCAAGGGCCTGCGCTTCGCGGCCCTGGTGCTGCACGACGACGGCAAGCGCGAATTCGCCTATGGCCCGGCGCAGGGCCTGCCATACTCCGAGGTCGGCACCTTCACGCAGAAGCTCTATGACGAGGCGAAGGCGCGCGGCTGGTACGTCATCTCCATGAAGGACGACTGGAAGAAGGTGTTCGCCTTCGAGCCGTAAGGGTCCTTCGCGGCCCCGTTGCGTCCTCCTCCATTTTGGGGATGCGGCGCCCGGAGCTTCCGTGGACGATGGCGACGCGCTCAACCGAGACCTCCCGGAAAGCGCCGGCCGGGCCGCCGCTTCCCCGCAGGCGCCCGGCCGGATTTTTATCCGGATACCGCCGAGCGCCCATTCGGCACCTCCCTGGTGGCGACTTTTCCCGCTGCGCCGGACAGACACGCGACTGTCACCGCCGTCCGCTTGATTTGCATCATGGAAGGCAGGACGCTGCCGGCCGACAGGTTGGGGCGAGCATCCGTCCGGAGGCCCTGCCCCCTGGCCGGCCCGGACGGCGGCACGAGGGAGAGCGCACATGACCGCTCATTTGGCCGCAGCGGCGGCCCAGGACGCCCAGCACAATCGACATGCCAAGTATGATCGCCTGATCTCGGCAGCCCAGGCGCTGCCGAAGCTCAAGGTGGCGGTGGCCCACCCCTGCGACGACGTTTCGCTCCGCGCCGCGCTGGAGGCGGCGGACCTCGGGCTCATCGAGCCCATCCTCGTCGGCCCCCCGGCCAAGATCGCGGCTGCGGCCGCCGCCGGCCAGCTCGACATTTCCGGCGTGCGGCAGGTGGCCGCGGCGCACAGCCACGAGGCGGCGGAGAAGGCGGTGGCGCTGGTGCGCTGCGGCGAGGCCGACGCCTTGATGAAGGGCAGCCTTCACACCGACGAGCTGATGAGCGCGGTGGTCGCCCGCGACACCGGCCTGCGCACCGCGCGGCGGATCAGCCATTGCTTCGTCATGGACGTGCCGAGCCATCCGGACGCGCTCATCATCACGGATGCCGCCATCAACATCGCCCCCTCGCTGGAGGACAAGGCGCACATCGTCCAGAACGCCATCGAGCTGGCGCAGGCGCTCTCCTTCCCCGAGGTGCGGGTGGCCATTCTCTCGGCCATGGAGACGGTGAACCCCGCCGTGCCCTCCACCATCGAGGCGGCGGCCCTGTGCAAGATGGCCGATCGCGGCCAGATCACCGGCGCCATCGTGGACGGGCCGCTGGCGCTGGACAATGCCATCGACCTCGGTTCGGCGGCCATCAAGCACATCTCCTCGCCCGTGGCGGGGCGGGCCAACGTGCTTGTCGTGCCGGACCTTGAAGCCGGCAACATGCTGGCCAAAAGCCTCTCCTTCCTCGCCGGGGCCGATGCGGCCGGCATCGTGGTGGGCGCCCGGGTGCCCATCATCCTCACCAGCCGGGCGGATTCCGCGCCGACGCGCCTCGCCTCCTGCGCGGTGGCGGCGCTGCTCGCCGCCGCCCAGCAGGCCACGGCCCGCGCGGCGGCCAAGGCGCTGGAGGTCTGACCATGGCGCGCGTGCATCTTGTCCTCAATGCCGGCTCCTCCAGCCTCAAGTTCCAGGTGTTCCTGGACGACGGGGCGGACGTGCCCAATCGCATCTATCGCGGCCTGTTCGAGGGGCTGGGCACCGATCCGCACTTCAAGGTGAAGGACCACGGCGGCGCCACCGTCGGCGACCAGCGCTGGGACGGCCACGCGGCCTTCGGTTTCGAGGAGGCGCTGGCCTATCTCTCCGACTGGCTCGGCGCCCACCGGGGCGGGCACCAACTGGCGGCCGTGGGCCACCGCGTGGTGCATGGCGGCCCGCACTACACCCATGCGGTGGAGCTGACGCCCGCCATCATCAACGAGCTGGACACCCTCTCCCCGCTCGCGCCTCTGCACCAGCCGAAGAGCCTTGAGCCCATCCGCATCATCGCCCGCCGCGTGCCGGGCCTGCCGCAGGTGGCGGCGTTCGACACCGCCTTCCACCGCACCCAGCCGGAACTGGCGCAGATGTTCGCCATTCCCCAGTCCATGACCGACGCGGGGGTGAAGCGCTACGGCTTCCATGGCCTCTCCTACGCCTATCTCGCCACCCAGTTCCCGAAGGTGGAGCCGCGCCTCGCCAAGGGGCGGGTGGTGGCGGCGCATCTCGGCAACGGGGCGAGCCTGTGCGCCTATGACGCCGCGCGCTCCATCGCCACCACCATGGGCTTCTCCGCCCTCGACGGGCTGGTGATGGGCACGCGCAGCGGCACCATCGATCCCGGCGTGGTCTTCTATCTCCAGCGCGAGATGGGCATGAGCGCGGAGGAGGCGGAGCTTTTCCTCTACACCAAGTGCGGCCTCGTCGGCGTCTCCGGCCTCTCCAACGACATGCGCGTGCTGCGCGAGCGCTGCGAGACGGATGCGGGGGCGCGGCGGGCCATCGATCTGTTTGTCTACCGCATCAACCGCGAGTTCGGTTCGCTGGTGGCGGCGCTGCGGGGCATCGACGCCCTCGTCTTCACCGCCGGCATCGGCGAGAACGATGCCGAGACCCGCGCCGAGGTGCTCCGCGCCGTGGCCTGGGCCGGCTTCGAGCTGGACCCGGAAGCCAACCGCGCCGGCGCCACCCGCATCACCAAGGGCACCGGCCCGCAGGCCTATGTGATCCCCACCGACGAGGAATGGACCATCGTCCGCGAGATGCGGCAGGTCCTCTCCCACACCCAGGTTCCTTCGGCCTGAGGAGGCCTCCATGCATCCGCTCGACATGATGAACGTCTACGGCCGGGTGGCGGAGATCTACCGCCTGCGCATCGGCGAGGCGGTCTCGGCCTATGGCGCGGCCATGCGTGAAGCCGCCTCCGCCTTCGCCGGGGCGGGCCGCCCCCAGACGCCGGCGCAGGCGTGGCGCGACAGCGTCTCCTACGCCTTCGACGCCGCCCAGCGCTCGCTGATTTTCTGGGACACCATGCGCCAGCGCGGCAACAACTGGATCGCGCATGAGAAGGCCGGCAAGCCGCCGCTGCTCGCCTTCGATTACGAGATGGTAGCCGACGCCCGCACCTTCGCGCGGCCCTGCAACTACGCCCTCGTGCGCATCCTGCCGCCGGACGGCGTGACGCTCGATCCCGAGCAGCGCGCCTTCCTCATCATCGATCCGCGCGCCGGGCACGGGCCGGGCATCGGCGGCTTCAAGAAGGATTCCGAGGTCGGCTTCGCCCTGAAGGCGGGACACGCCGTCTACATGGTCATCTTCTTCCCCGAGCCGGTGCCGGGGCAGACGCTGGCGGACGTGTCGCTGGCGGAATCCGAATTCGTGCGCATCGTGCGCGATCGCCACCCCACCCGCGAGCGGCCGGTGGTGATGGGCAATTGCCAGGGCGGCTGGGCCGCCATGCTGGTGGCGGCTCTGGACCCGGACAATGTGGGCCCCATCGTGGTGAACGGCGCGCCCATGTCCTACTGGGCCGGCAACGATGCCGAGAACCCCATGCGCTATGCCGGCGGCGTGCTCGGCGGGGCCTGGACCGCATCGCTCGCCTCGGACCTCGGCGGCGGCGTCTTCGACGGCGCCTATCTCGTGGACAATTTCGAGTATCTGAACCCGGCCAACACCTATTTCACCAAATACTATTCGCTCTATTCCAAGATCGACACCGAGCCCGCGCGCTTCCTGGAATTCGAGCGCTGGTGGGGCGGCTACTTCCTGATGAACCGGGAAGAGATCAAGTGGATCGTGGAAAACCTGTTCGTCGGCAACAGGCTGGCCGCCGGCAAGGCGGAATGGGCGCCGGGCAAGACCTTCGACCTCAAGGCCGTGCGCTCGCCCATCATCGTCTTCGCCTCGCTGGGCGACAACATCACCCCGCCCCAGCAGGCCATCAACTGGGTGGCGGACCTCTACCCCACCACCCAGGCGCTGAAGGATGCCGGGCAGGTCATCGTCGGCCTCATGCACGAGAGCGTGGGCCATCTCGGCATCTTCGTCTCCGGCGCCATCGCCCGGCGCGAGCATGCGCAGATCGTGGACCTGCTCGATTATGTGGAGGCGCTGCCCCCCGGCCTCTACGGCATGACCATCGAGGAGGACCGCTCCGGTCCCGAGGTGAAGTATGACGTGACCCTCACCGAGCGCCGGGTGGAGGATCTCGCGGTTCTTCAGAAGTACGACCGCAACGACGAGATCCCGTTCGAGGTGGTGGCCAACGTCTCCCAGACCAATTCGCGGCTGTACGAAACCTTCGTCCATCCCGCGCTCGCCGCCGTGGTGACGCCGGAGATGGGGCGCGTCACGCGGGCGGTGCATCCGCTGCGCGCGGTGCGCTGGGGCCTGTCCGATCTCAATCCGTGGCTCAAGGCCATGGCGCCGCTGGCCGATTTCGCCCGCAGCCAGCGCACGCCGCGCGACGAAAAGGGCGTGCATGTGGCCGGCGAGCATTTCGCCGCCACCGCCATCACCGCCGGTCTGGACCTCTACCGCCGCCTGCGCGACGCGACGGTGGAGACCGAATTCTTCCGCCTCTACGGCACCTTCGCCATGCTGGACCCGGACCTCACCGCGCCGGCCACCGCCGCCGCTCTGGTGGAGCAGCCGCCGGCGGAAGTGGCGGCCGCGCTCGCCGCCATCCGCGAGGGCGGCTTCACCGATGCCGGCGTGCGCGTGGCGCTCATCGGCTTCAAGCGGGGCGGCAACGAGCGCCGGCTGTCCACCCTGAAGCAGATCCGCGAACTGGTGGGCTACGAGCTGGGGCTCCTGGCCATGCCCTCCGATGTGGCCCAGGCCATCATCCGCCGCCAGTCCATCATCGTGGACCGCAATGAGGCGGAGGCCATCGCCACCCTGCCCGCGCTGCTGAAGACGCCGCAGGAGCGCTCGCGCCTGCTGGCCCTGCTCGACCGGCTTCTGTCCAACATGGACATCGCCCCCGAAGCCGCCTCGGTGGTCGAAGAGGTGCGCCGGGTACTGGCGGCGGCCGATGCCGCGCCGGGCGTGGCCCCGGCCTTGCCGCAGGGTGCGGGCGCACAGGTGGTGCCCTTCCCGCTCAGCGTGGCCTGAAGCTTCGGCACAGCCGGCGGCCGGCTGGCGCCAAAAGGCAATTGGCCCGCCGCGCCGCCTGTGCCAAGCGCTGGAGCGAGACGGGTACGTTGCCGGCCCCGACCGCGGTGCTAGTGTGCGTGCAAGCGTGGCGCTGCCGGGTCGCGGAACGGCGGTGCGAAACAAGTTGCGGAGGTCGGGGCGGCACCGCCATGCGGCATTGCCCGGCCGATCAGGGGGAAGAGCCATGGGCATCGTCGCTCGTCGGAAGCCGGCGCGTTGGGAAACCGTTCGTCCGACCGTGTGGGCTGCCGCCCCGCTGCTCGGCGCCCTGCTCCTCGGCGCCTTGCCGATCGGCGCGCGCCCCGCCCTCGCCCAGCAAGGCCCGATCCCCGTGGGTGTGGTGGCCGCCGAGCTGAAGCCCATCGCCGATGCCATGGAATTCGTCGGCCGCGTGGAGGCCCCCGAGCGGGTGGACATCCGCGCCCGCGTCAAGGCCATGCTGGAGGCCGTGCTCTTCAAGGACGGCGAGAGCGTGAAGGAGGGCCAGCCCCTCTACCGCATCGAGAAGGCGCCCTTCGAGGCCGACGTGCAGCAGGCGCAGGGTGACGTGGAACGGGCGAAGGCCGCCCTCGCCCTCGCCAAGATCCAGCGCGAGCGCGCCGAGGAACTGCTCGCCAAGAATGCCGGCACGGTGGTGGCCCGCGACCAGGCGATCGCCAACGAGGATTCGTCCAAGGGCGCGCTGCTCACCGCCGAGGCGGCGCTGAATACCGCCAAGATCAATCTCGGCTATACCGACATCGTCTCCCCCATCACCGGCCGCATCGGCCGCACCGCCTTCACCCGCGGCCACATCATCGGTCCGGACAGCGGCCCGCTCGCCACCGTGGTGAGCCAGAACCCCATGTACGTCACCTTCCCCGTCAGCCAGCGCGACTATCAGGAAGCGCAGAAGGAAGAGGGCAAGGCCGACCTCTCCAATGTGGAAGTCCGCATCAAGTTTCCCGATGGCAGCTTCTATGGCGAGGTGGGGCGCATCAACTTCATCGACGTGTCGGTGAGCCGCACCACCGACACCATCGTCATGCGCGCAGACGTGCCCAACCCCAAGGGCCAGCTGACGGACGGCCAATTGGTGCGGGTGGAGCTGAAGTCCGGCAAGCCGGAGGAACGCATCGTCATCCCGCAGGCGGCGCTCATCGCCGATCAGGCCGGCGTCTACGTCTTCGTGGTGGAGGACGGCAAGGCGGTGGTGCGGCGGGTGAAGCCGGGCGGCAACGTGGGCGCCGGCATCGTGGTGGAGGGGATCAAGGCCGGCGAGCCTGTGGTGGTCGAAGGCTTCGAGGCGCTCAGGCCCGGCGCCGCCGTGCGCGCCACCCCCGTCGTCGGCGTGAAGGGCTGAGCCATGCTCTCCTCCGTCTTCGTCGACCGCCCGCGGCTCGCCATCGTCATCGCCATCGTCACGGTGATCGCGGGCCTGCTCTCCCTCTTCGCGATCCCCGTATCGCAATATCCCGACATCATCCCGCCGCAGGTGTCGGTGACCACCTTCTATCCCGGCGCTTCCGCCGAGGTGGTGGATTCCACCGTCGCCCAGCCCATCGAGGCGCAGGTGGTGGGCGTGGACAAGCTCATCTACATGAAGAGCGTCTCCGGCGACGACGGGTCCTACACCCTCACCGGCTCGTTCGAGCTGGGCACCGACCCTGATATCAACACCGTCAACATGAACAACCGGGTGCAGGTCGCGCTCTCCAAGCTGCCGGAGGACGTGAAGCGCCAGGGCGTGACGGTGAAGAAGAAGTCGTCCGCGCTGCTCGGCGTGCTGGCGATCTATTCGCCCAAGAAGACCTGGGACCCGCTCTACATCTCCAACTACGTCACCATCAACATCCTCGACGAATTGAAGAGCATCCCCGGCGTCGGCGACGCGGGCCTGTGGGGGCCGCAGGACTATGCCATGCGCGCCTGGGTGAAGACCGACCGCCTCACCGGCCTCGGCCTCACCGCCGAGGACGTGGTGAACGCCATCCGCTCGCAGAACATCCAGGCGGCGGTGGGTCGCCTCGGCGCCCGGCCGGTGGCGGACGACCAGCAATTGCAGCTGAACCTGCGCACCAAGGGCCGCCTCTCCAGCGTCGCGGAGTTCGAGAACATCGTCCTGCGCACCAATGCGGACGGCTCGGTGCTGCGCCTCGGCGACGTGGCGCGCCTCGAGATGGGGGCCTCCAACCTCGACCGCGAGACCCTGTTCAACGGCGGCCCCTCGGCGGTGCTGGCGCTCTACCAGTCGCCCGGCGCCAACGCCATCACCACCATCAACGCCATCCGCGCCCGCATGGACGAGCTGGCGAAGGCCTTCCCCGAGGATCTCGCCTGGAAGGTCACATACGACCCCACCGTCTTCGTCACCGACACCATCCACGAGGTGCAGAAGACGCTCATCGAGGCGTTCATCCTCGTGGTGCTGGTGGTCTACCTCTTCCTCGGCTCGTTCCGCGCCACCCTCATCCCGACGCTCGCGGTGCCGGTGAGCCTCATCGGCACCTTCATCGTGCTGAACGCCATCGGCTATTCCGCCAACACCGTGTCGCTGCTCGCCATCGTGCTGGCCATCGGCATCGTGGTGGATGACGCCATCGTGGTGGTGGAGAATGTCGAGCGGGTGATGGAGGAGCATCCCGAGCTTTCCCCCGCCGACGCCACCAAGAGGGCCATGGCGGAAATCACCGCCCCCATCATCGCCATCACCCTCGTGCTGCTCTCCGTGTTCGTGCCGGTGGCCTTCATCCCCGGCATCTCCGGCGAACTGTTCCGCCAGTTCGCCATCACGGTGGCGGTGGCCATGTTCCTCTCGGCCATCAACGCGCTCACCCTCTCCCCCGCTTTGTGCGGCATCCTCTTGAAGCCCTCCCATGGGCCGAAGAAGGGGCCCATCGGCTACGTCATGCGCGGCATCGACAAGGTGCGCGACGCCTATGGAGCGGTGGTGGCGCGCCTCGTGCGCTTCTCGCTCATCGGCCTCGTCTGCGTGTTCGTCGCCTCGGGCGGCATCTTCGCCTTGTCGAAGCTCACCCCCACGGGCTTCCTGCCCGAGGACGACCAGGGCGCCTTCTTCGTGGTCGTGCAGCTTCCCGGCGGCGCCTCGGTGGGGCGCACCACGGAGGTGATCCGCAAGGCCGAGGCGATCCTGAAGGAAGAGCACACGGTGGAGGACTACACCTCCGTCATCGGCCTCAACTTCATCGACAATTACTCCCAGCCCAACGCCGCCTTCATCGTCGTCACCATGAAGCCGTTCGAGGAGCGCAAGGGCAAGGACGAGAGCGCCAACGCGGTGCTCGCGCGCCTTGGGGCGAAGATGCGGATGATCCCCGGCGGAACGGTGGTGCCGCTCGGCCCGCCGCCCATCGTCGGCCTCGGCACCGGCGGCGGCTTCTCCTTCGTGCTGCAGGACCTGCGCGCGGGCGATCCCAAGGTGCTGGCGCAGGTGCTGCGCGGGCTGCTCATCGCGGCCAACCAGGACCCGCAGCTCACCCGCGTGTTCTCAACCTATTCCGCCACCAACCCCTCGCTCCAGCTCGATATCGACCGCGACAAGGCGCAGGTGCTGGGCGTGCCGCTCGACAGCGTGTTCACCGCGCTCCAGACCTCGCTGGGCGGGCTCTATGTGAACGACATGAACCTCTACGGCCGCACCTGGCAGGTGCAGGTCCAGGCGGAAGGCGAGGACCGGAAGGATGTGGAGGACATCTACCGCATCCATGTCCGCAACAACAAAGGCGAGATGATCCCGCTCAGGTCCATCGTGGAGGTGCGGGTGGAGGTCGGCCCGCCGGCGCTCATCCGCTACAACAACAAGCGCGCGGTGACGGTGCAGGGCTCGCCGGCTCCCGGCGTCTCCTCCGGTCAGGCGCTGGCCGCCATGGACGCGGTGGCCGCCAAGACCCTGCCGCAGGGCTTCTCCGGCGCGTGGACCGACACCTCGTTCCAGGAAAAGCGGGCGGAGGGCAAGACGGGCATCATCCTCGCCTTCGCCGTGCTGTTCGCCTTCCTGTTCCTGGTGGCGCTCTATGAAAGCTGGTCCATCCCGGTGCCGGTGCTGCTCTCCGTCACGGTGGGCATGCTCGGAGCGTTCGCGGCCATCGTCATCGGCCAGCTCACGCTGGATCTCTACGGGCAGATCGGCATGATCGTGCTCATCGGCCTTGCGGCGAAGAACGGCATCCTCATCGTCGAGTTCGCCAAGGAGCGGCGCGAGCATGGGGAAGACCTGCTCCAGGCCGCCACCGAGGGCTCGCGGCTGCGGTTCCGTCCGGTGATGATGACGTCGCTGGCCTTTATCCTCGGCCTCTACCCGCTGGTGGTCGCCACCGGCGCGGCGCAGATGGCGCGGCAGAATGTGGGCACGCCGGTGTTCGGCGGCATGATCGCCGCCTCCTTCCTCGGCATCTTCGTCATCCCGCCGCTCTACGTGCTGTTCCAGGGCATCCGCGAGAAGCTGCGCCCCGGCGCGCGGCCGAAGGTGGCGGCGCCGCCCAAGGTAACGACGCCACCCGCGCCGGAGGCGGGCGGCGGACACTGAGAAAGTTGGGCGGCCGCCCCTTTCGCGGGGCGGCCGCTCAGATGCCGAGATACGCCTCGCGCACGCGCGGGTCGGCGATCAGCTCCGCCGCAGGTCCCACCATCGTGACGCGGCCGGTTTCCATCACATAGCCCCGATCCGCCACCGACAGCGCCCCGAAGGCGTTCTGCTCCACCAGCAGCACGGTCACATCCAGCGCCTTCAGCCCCTTCACCACCTCGAAGATCTGCGCCACGAGGATGGGTGCGAGGCCCATGGAGGGCTCGTCCAGCAGCAGGCAGGCGGGCCGGCCCATGAGGGCGCGGGCGATGGCCAGCATCTGCTGCTGCCCGCCGGAGAGGCCGCCGGCGAGCTGGTTGCGCTTCTCCTTCAGGATGGGGAACATGGCGAAGGCATCCGCCATGTCGCGCTCCACGCGGTCGTCGGCGAAGACGAAGGCGCCGAGGCGCAGATTTTCCTCCACGCTGAGGTTGGTGAAGATCTGCCGCCCCTCCGGCGATTGCGCCAGCCCCCGCGCGACCCGGCGATAGGCGGGAACAGCCGTCAAAGCCTCGCCGCGGAAGGTGATGGTGCCGCCCGACACCGGCTGCACGCCGGAGAGGCAGCGCAAAAGCGTCGTCTTGCCCGCCCCATTCGCCCCCACCACCGTGACGATCTCGCCGGAACCGACGAACAGATCCACCCCGTGCAGCACCTCGATGCGCCCGTAGCGCGAGCGCAGGCCCTCAACCGTGAGCATGGAGCGCCTCCGTCGTGCCGGCGCCGAGATAGGCCTCGATCACCCTGGGGTCGCGGCTGACCACGGCCGGATCGCCCTCGGCGATCTTCTCGCCATGGTCCAGCACCACGATGGTGTCGGAGAGGCGCATCACCAGCTTCATGTCGTGCTCCACCAGCAGGATGGCGACGCCGGTCTTCGCCACCTCGCAGATGAGGCGGTCGATCTCCTCCGTCTCCACCGCGTTGCAGCCCGCCGCCGGCTCGTCGAGCAGCAGCACGCGGGGCCGGGCGGCCAGCGCCCGGGCGATCTCGAGGCGCTTCAGCGCGCCGTAGGAGAGGGCGCCGGCCTCGCGCTCCGCCGCCCGCTCCAGCCCCACCCGCTCCAAGAGCACGCGCGCGCCCTCCGCCGCCGCCCGCGCCCGCTTGCGCGAGCCGGGAAGGGCGAACAGATCGGCCAGCACCGGCCCGCGCTCGTGCATGTGGAAGCCGACGATGACGTTCTCCAGAACGCTCATCTCCTGGAAGATCTGGAGGTTCTGGAAGGTGCGCGACATGCCGCGCACCGCCAGCAGGTCCGGCCGCAGGCCGGTCACGTCCTCGCCGTCGAGGCGCACCTTGCCGGATTTGGGCAGGTAGACGCCGGAGATCATGTTGAAGAGCGTGGTCTTGCCCGCCCCGTTGGGGCCGATGACCGAGACGATCTTGCCCTGATCCAGCGCGAAGGACACGTCGTTGACCGCCGTGACGCCGCCGAAGGAGATGCCGAGGCCTTCCACTTGCAAAAGGCTCATTCCCCCCTCCCCCGCAGCAGGCGCCGGGCGCTGGGGATGAGCCCCGCCGGCAGGAAGATCATCACCCCCATCATCACGAGGCCCAGCACCACGTGCTCGTAATCCTGCAGCACGGTGAGCACCTGCGGCAGCAGAGTGAGCAGCGCCGCGCCGAAGATGCCGCCCAGCACCGAGCCCGCCCCGCCCAGCACCGCCATGGTGACCAGCTCGATGGAGTGCATGAAGCCCGCCACATCGGGCGTGATGAGGCGGTTCTGCAACGCCAGCAGGGAGCCGGCGACGGAGGCGTAGACGGCGGAGATGACGAAGGCGTTCAGCTTCGCCTTCGCGATGTCGATGCCCGCCGTGCGCGCCGCCACCTCCGAGCCGTGCAGCGCCCGCAGCGCCCGGCCGGTGGGGCTTTCGCGCAGGTTCAGCGCGAGCCAGGCGCCGATGAACAGCACGAGGCCGCAGAAGGCGTACCAGAATTGCGGGTTGGTGAGTTCGATGCCGACCTGTTCCAGCAGCGCGCGGATGCCGGGATCGGGCACCTTGATGCCGTCCGGCCCGCCGGTGAGCCAGCCTTCATTAGCGAGCACCATGGAGACCAGCACGCCGAAGCCGAGCGTCGCCACCGCGAGGTAGTAGCCCTTCAATTTCAGGATGGGCCGGCCCACCACATAGGCGATGGCGCTGGAAATCGCCGCGCCGGCCACCACCGCCAGCGCCGGAGGCAGGCCGAAATGCGCCGGCAGCAGCGCACAGGCATAGCCGCCGATGCCGAGGAAGCCCGCATGGCCGAGGCTGATCTGGCCGGCATAGCCGGTGAGGATGACGATGCCCACCACCGCGATGGCATTGACGAAGACCAGCGATCCGACGCGGTAGTAATAGTTCGACGGGAAGAAAAAGGGACTGGCGATCATCAGCACCGCCAGCACCAGCAAAGTGGACTGCTTCGGAGAGAGCCGCATGGTCACACGCGCTCCACCGGATTGCTGCCGTAGAGGCCGCGCGGGAAGGCGAACAGCACGGCGAGGATGACGAAGAAGGCCACCGCATCCTTGTAGTGGGAGGAGATGTAGCCTGCCGTCAGCGCTTCCATGAGGCCGAGCAGCAGCCCGCCCGCCAGTGCCCCCTTGGGGTTGCCCATGCCGCCCAGCATGGCGGCGGCGAAGCCCTTCAGCGCCAGCGAGATGCCGATCTCGAAGCTGGTCGGCAGGATGGGGGTGATGAGCACGCCCGCCAGCGCGCCGATGGCGGCGGACAAGGCGAAGGAGAGCGTCATCACGAAGCGCGTGTTGATGCCCACGAGCTGCGCCGCGAGGCGATTGTTGGAGGTGGCGAGCACCGCGCGGCCGGTGAGCGTGCGGGTGAAGAACAGCCACAGCGCCACGAAGATGGCCACCGCCCCCGCCACCACCCACAGGCTCTGCGGCAGCACGGTGGCGCCCAGCACATGGATGGGATCATCGCCGGAGAAGGAGGGCAGCCGGTGGGTGCCCTTGTCGAGCACGATCTGGGTGACGCCCCGGATGAAGATGGAGGCGCCGATGGTGATGATGATGAGCGACACCACGGGCGCCCCGCGCGCCGGCTCGATGGCGAAGGTGTTCAGCGCCACGCCGATGGCCGCCGTGAGCGCGATGGCGATGAGCGCCGCGAGCGGCAAGGGCAGGCCGGCGGCGACGCCGGCCACGCTGATCATGCCGCCCAGCATCACGAACTCGCCCTGGGCGAAGTTCACCACGTCGGAGGCGTTGTAGATGATGGTGAAGCCGAGGGCGACGAGGGCATAGACCGCGCCCACCGTGACCCCGGACACCAGGAATTGCAGCAGATCGGACATGCGCTCGCTCCCCGCGGGCGGTTCGAGACGGCGCCGGGTGGATACCGGCAGGCCGCCTCACGCTGTGTGGAAGGGGTGCCGCGCCGTGCCGCCGGGTGCGGCGCATCCGGCAGGGGCGGCTTGTCTTAGGTCGGGGCGCCCACGGCCGCCCCTGACGGCGGCCGTGGGCCGATGGCGGAAGACCCGGCGGACAGACGGGCCGGTGGGGCCCCTCTACTTCACCAGCTTCCAGCCGCCGTTGCTGATTTCCAGCATGCGGAAGGCGGAGAGATCGAGGCCGAGATGGTCGGTCTTCGAATAATTGTAGGTGCCGGTGGTGCCGACGAGGCCCGTGGTGCCCTCAATGGCATCGCGGATGGCGGCAGGCTTGGCGGACGGCGCCTTGGCCAGCGCCTCGGTGAGGATGCGCATGGCGTCATGGGCATAGCCGCCGAAGGTGGAGACCGGCGCGCCGCCGGCCGCCTTCTCGAAGCTCGCCTTGTAGGCCAGCACCACGTTTTTCTGCGGGTCCTTCGGGTCGAGCAGCTCGCCCGCGAGGAGCGCGGTGCCGGGCAGGCGCACGCCCTCGGCATTCTTGGCGCCGGACAGCTCGATGAAGGCGTTGGAAGCGACACCGTGGGACTGGTAGAGCGGCAAAGTGATGCCCAGCTGCGCATAGTTCCGGGTGATGGTGGCCGGCCCCTGGCCGAAGCCGGTGTTGAGCACCGCCTGGATGCCCGGCTTGTTGCGGATGTTGGTGAGCTGCGGGGTCATGTCCGCATCCTTCGGCCCGTAGGTCTCGTCGGCGACGATCTCGATGCCGGAGGTCTTGGCCACCGCGATGCACTGGGTGCGCATGGAGGCGCCGAAGCCGTCGGTGCCGGAGATGAGGCCGATCTTCGTCAGGCCGCGCGACTTCATGTCGTCGAAGATCTTCTGGCACGCCATGCGGTCGGTGTGCGGGGTCTTGAAGGTGAAGGGCTTCACCGGATCGATGATCTCGATGGCGCCGGCCAGCGAGATGAAGGGCACCTTGCTCTCTTCCGCCACCGCGAGGATGGCGAGCGAGGTGCCGGTGGTGGTGCCGCCGACCATGGCGACCACGCCGTCGTCTTCCACCAGGCGGGTGGCGAAGGTCTTGGCCTTGGAGGGGTCGCCGCCGTCGTCATAGAGAACGAGCTTGGCCTTCTCGCCCTTGATGCCGCCCTTGGCGTTCAGCTCCTCCACCATCATGCGGATGGTCTTGGCCTCGGGATCGCCGAGGGAGGAGGCCGGTCCCGTCTCGGAGACCACGGCGCCGATCTTGATGTCGGCGAGGGCGGGGGTTGTGGCGGTGGTGGTGGCGGCGGTGGCCATGAGGGCCAGCGCAAGGGCGCCCGTGACAATGCTCTTCATGTGTCCTCCCCAGAATTGATGGGTGACGCCGCCGAGCCGTCGCCACCGCGGACAAGCCTGAGGAGACAAGCCTGCGGGAGAAAGCGAGGGGGCATCACGCTTCGATCTATTATCGTTAGATCGTTCGGTCTTTTTAATTCAGATCGGTTCGCATTTCCACCAGAATCTTGAGCGTTTCAACGCAACGTCAGCCGGGCGGAATTTTTTGGGTCTTTCAGGGCATTAAGCGCGCCGCTGGGCGGTCTCCCGGCGGCGGGCGCGGAAAGAATTTGCGTCGGCCGGTCGCAGGACGCCGCTTGACATGGCTCAAGGAACGCGAGAATACTTAGATCGATCGTTCGATGAATTATCCGACAATCCAACGTCGCATCAGGGGTGGACCGCCATGCCGCACGCCGCCGTGTCCGAGGCCGCACAGGCCCACGACTATCGCGCACTCATCGAGCCCGCGCGCATCAACAGCCGTCTTTATTATGATCCCGCCATCTTCCAGGAAGAGCTGGAGAAGATCTGGTACAAGACCTGGGTCTATGTGGGCCATACCAGCGAAATTCCCAACAAGAACGATTATGTCACCAAGTCCATCGGCCCCATGCCGGTGCTGATGGTGCGGGACCGGGAAGGCAAGGTCCGCCTCCTCCTCAATAAGTGCCCCCATCGCGGCAACCAGCTGTGCGCCTACCAGAAGGGCAACCGCACCAGCTTCACCTGCCCCTATCACTCCTGGACCTTCTCCAACACCGGCGACCTCATGGGCTATGCCCTGCCGGAGGGCTACGAGGGCCAGAGCAAGGCGGGGCTGAACCTCGGCAAGGTGCCGCGCATCGCCATCTATCGCGGCTTCGTCTTCGGCTCCATGGCGGCCGAGGGCATCTCGCTGGAGGAGCATCTCGGCGGCGCCAAGGCGGCCCTCGACCAGTTGCTCGACAACTCGCCCACCGGCGAACTGGAGCTGACGGCGGGCTTCCTCCAGCACCGCACCAAGGCCAACTGGAAGTTCATGCTCGAGAACGAGACGGACGGCTACCACCCCGGCTTCGTCCACGGCTCGGTGTTCCAGGTCACCTCCTCCGGCATCGGCAGCCTCTACGGCGCGGATTCCACGGCCCTCACCCGCGACTATGGCAACGGCCACACCGAGTTCGACCTGCGCCCCGAATGGCGCAAGCACGACAAGCCGCTCCAGTGGTTCGGCACCACGCCGGAGCGCCTGCCCGAATACGTGAAGAGCATGAACGCGGCCTATGGCGAGGAGCGGGCGCGCGAGATCATGATCGACGGCTCGCCCCACGTCATGATCTTCCCGAACCTCTTCATCGCCGAGATCCAGATCTTCGTGCTTCAGCCTGTCGCGGTGGACGAGACCATCCAGCATGTCACCGCCGTGCAGTTCAAGGGCGCGCCGGACATCAACCGCCGCCTGCGCCAGCAGACCATGGGCTCGGTGGGCCCCGCCGGCCTGCTGCTCGCCGACGATACCGAGATGTACGAGCGCAACCATCGCGGCGCGCAGATCCTCGATCCCGAATGGCTGGTGCTGTCCCGCGGCCTGCACCGCGAGCGCCTCGACGAGAACGGCTATCGCATCGCCCATTCCACCGACGAGACGCCGCAGCGCGGCATCTGGCGCCACTATCTGAACCTGATGACGGAGGCCCGCTGATGACCGCCCTCGCCCACTCCTTCGCGGACGCCTCCGCCCCCGACCTCGCCAAGCTGGAGCCGGCGACGCTGCACCATCAGGTGGCGCAGTTCCTCTATCTGGAGGCCCGCCTCGCCGACACCCACGATTACGACGGGTGGGAGGCGCTGTGGACCGACGACGCCATCTACTGGGTCCCGGCCAATGGCGACGACACCGACCCCGAGAAGGAAATGTCGGTGCTCTACGACAACCGCTCGCGCATCGGCGTGCGCATCCGCCAGCTCAAGACCGGCCGCCGCCACACCCAGACGCCGCGCTCGGAGCTGGCCCGCGTGATCTCCAACATCGAGATCGCCGAGGTGCGCGGCCCCGAGGTGGACGTGCGCGCCAACGTCCTCATCTACGAGGACAATCTGCGCGGCGACACCCTCTGGGCGGCGCGCAACACCTACCGCCTGCGCATGACGGACGACGGCTTCCGTCTGGTGCGCAAGAAGATCTGCCTCGTGAACAACAACAAGCCCATCTACACGCTGTCGTTCCTGGTGTGAGGACGGGTCCGGGCAAGTAATCGCGCCATTCGCCCGGCAGCTTCCCAGCCCTCTCCAGCCGTCATGCCCGGCCTTGTGCCGGAAGTCGGCTGTTGCCGACTTCCGCCCGTGAGACCGGAACCCGCAAACATGCGGGTTCCGGGCATCCACGTCGGGCCGCTGGCGCAGCGTTCGAAATGATGTTCCCGGCCGCACCACGTGGATGGCCGGGACAAGCCCGGCCATGACGACCGGATGGGGCGTCGAAAGCGCTCGCCCTTCCGCCCTCCCCTCCCGCCCCAGAGGCACCCATGACACACAGCACCCCCACTGCCCCCGAAAGCTGGATCGCCGAAGGCCCCGTCCTGCTCGATTATGCCGATGGCGTCGCCACCCTCACGCTCAACCGCCCCGGCTCGGCCAACGGCATGAACATCGAGCTGATGCAGGCGCTCTACAAGGCCATCATGGTGGTGCATCGCTCCGCCCATGTGCGGGTGGTGCATCTGCGCGGCGCGGGCGCCAATTTCTGCGCCGGCGGCGACGTGCGCGAGTTCGCCTCCAAGGGCGAGGCGCTGGGCGATTTCCTGCGCGAGGTGACGGCCTATCTCCAGGTCGCCATCGGCGCCCTCATCCGCCTGAAGGCCATCGTCGTCACCGAGGTGCACGGCTATGCGGCGGGCGGCGGCGGGCTCGGCCTCGTCTGCGCCTCCGACATCGTGATCGCCGGTGCGGGCGCCAAGTTCATGGCCGGCGCGACGCGGGTGGGCATGGCGCCGGATGCCGGTGCGTCCGTCATCCTGCCCCATCTCGTGGGCTTCCGCCGCGCGGCGGAAATCATGCTCTCCAACCGCGTGGTGAGCGCCGAGGAGGCGCAGTCCATCGGCCTCATCACCAAGTGCGTGCCGGACGACGCGCTCACCGAGGAAGCCGGCAAGGCCGCGCGCTTCTACGCCGCTGGCGCGCCCCTCGCCATGGCCGCCACCAAGCGCCTGTTGTGGAACGCGCTGGACGTGGAGCGCGCCTTGCCGGAGGAGGCGCGCACCGTCTCCGAACTCTCCTTCACCGCCGACAGCCGCGAGGGCCTCGCGGCGGTGATCGAGAAGCGCAAGCCCGTCTTCACCGGCCGATGACCGCGCCGACCACCCCGCGCCGGGCGCTCGTCACCGGAGGGGGCGCCGGCATCGGCGCCGCCATCGTCCGCCAGCTCGGCGCGGACGGCATGGCCGTGACCTTCTGCGATCGCGATGCCACCGCCGGCACCGCGCTCGCGGCGGAAACCGGCGCCACCTTCGTCCATATGGACGGGACGGACGCGGCGGCCGCGCAGGCGCTGTTCGCCGCCCACGGCCCGTTCGACGTGCTGGTGAACAATATCGGCGCCGACCAGCACGCCTTCTTCACCGACACCACCGTGGACGACTGGCGCTTCCTGCTCTCGGTGAATCTGGAAACCGCCTTTCTCTTCACCCGCCTCGCTTTGCCCGCCATGCAGGCGGCGCGCTACGGGCGGCTGGTGAACGTGGCCTCGGAAGCGGGGCGGCTGGGCTCCAAGGGCGGCGCGGTCTATGCCGCCGCCAAGGCCGGGCTCATCGGCTTCACCCGCTCCATCGCCCGCGAAAACGCCCGCTACGGCATCACCGCCAATGCGGTGGCGCCCGGCCCCATCCGCACCCCCATGGTGGAGCGGGCGGTGGCGGAGGTGGGCGAGAAGATCCTCGCCGACATGGCCGCCCTCACCCTCCTGCGCCGCATGGGCGAGCCGGAGGAAGTGGCGGCGGCGGTGGCCTTCCTCGCCTCGCCGGGCGCCTCCTTCGTCACCGGCGAAGTGCTGGGCGTCTCCGGCGGCATGGGCTGCGGCGCCTGACCTTTCAAGCAAGACCAATACACTGGAAGCCCCCCGATGACCCGCATCGTCTTCGTCACGCCCGCCGCTGAGCGCATCGAGATCGATGCGGATGACGGGCTCTCCGTCATGGAATGCGCCCGCCGCGCCAATGTGCCCGGCATCGTCGCCGAGTGCGGCGGCGCCTGCTCCTGCGCCACCTGCCACGTGCATGTGGACCCGGCTTGGTCCGCCCAGGTGGGCGAAGCGACGGGCATGGAGCGCGACATGCTCGAATTCGCCGAGGACGTGCGCGACTCCTCCCGCCTCTCCTGCCAGGTAAAGGTGGCGCCGGCGCTGGACGGCCTCGTCGTCCACCTGCCCGCCGGCCAGGGCTGAGGGCGATGCCTGGTCCGCTTGCGGGACTGCGCATCGTCGAGATGGTGGGCCTCGGCCCCGCGCCGTTTGCCGCCATGATGCTGGCGGATGCGGGGGCGGAGGTCATCCGCATCCACCAGAAGGGCGCGCGGGCGGACATCCCGCTCATGAACACGCGCTTCGATGTGCTGGCGCGGGGCCGCCGCTCCATCGCCCTCGACCTCAAGGCCGAGGCCGACCTCGGCGTGATGCGCGATCTCATCGCCCGCGCGGACGGCCTCATCGAGGGCTTCCGGCCCGGTGTCATGGAGCGCCTCGGCCTCGGGCCGGAGCCGTGCCTTGCCGCCCATCCGCGCCTCGTCTACGGCCGCATGACCGGCTGGGGGCAGGAAGGGCCCTTGAGGGACGCGGCCGGGCACGACCTCAATTATCTCGGCTTGACCGGGGCGCTGGCCGCCATGGGCCCGGCCGATGCGCCGCCGCCCGTGCCGCTCAACCTCGTGGCCGATTTCGGTGGCGGGGGCATGCTGATGGCGTTCGGCATGGTGGCCGCGCTGCTCGCCGCCAAGACCAGCGGGCAGGGCCAGGTGGTGGACGCGGCCATGACGGACGGCGCCTCCCTCCTCGCCGCGCTGTTCTGGGGCTTCCGCGCCGGCGGGATGTGGAGCAATGCGCGCGCGGCGAACCTGCTGGATGGCGGGGCCTATTTCTACGGCACCTATGCCTGCGCGGACGGGAAGTTCCTCGCCGTGGCGCCGGTGGAGGGCCGCTTCCACCGCATCCTCCTCGAGCGGCTGGGTCTGGACGCCGCCGACTTCACCCACGCCGCCGATCCCGCCCGCTGGGGGGCGCTGCGGGCGCGCCTCGCCGCGCTGTTCCTCAGTGAGCCGCGCGACCATTGGGCGGACCTGTTCGCCGGCACGGACGCCTGCGTCACCCCCATCCTCGACTGGGACGAGGCCGCGTCTCATCCCCATGCGCAGGCGCGCGGAGCGTTCGTTACCGTGGACGGCGTGACCCAGCCCGCCCCCGCCCCCCGCTTCTCCGCCACGCCCTCGGAGGTGGCTTACGGCCCTTCGGCGCCGGGCGCGGACGGGCGGGCCATCCTCGCCGACTGGGGGCTCGATCCGGCGCGGCTGGGGTGAGCTGAATGGGGTGAGGCAGAGAGCTGACGCGCCCCCCACGCACCAGCCGTCATGGCCGGGCTTGTCCCGGCCATCCACGTCGGGCCGATGGGACGATGCCCGGCAGCTATTCCCGGCCGAGCCACGTGGATGGCCGGGACAAGCCCGGCCATGACGGGCGGTGAGGAAAGCCCGCACAACGCGTCAAACCCACGAAAAAACCGGCCTCCCGGCGGTGGCGGGAGGCCGGCGAGTGGGCCCGGCTCTGGCGACGCGGACGAGGGTCCAGCCGTCGGGAGGAGGGCCGGGGGTCAGAGGCCGCGCAGGAAGGCGCCGATGCGCGCGAGGGATTGGGCCGCCTCGGGCAGCTCCTCGAACACCTGGAAGTGGTGGCACATGCCGGGGAACACCTCGACCGCCACCCGCCCACCCGTCTCAGCGGCGCGCTGCGCCAGAAGGTGGCTGTCGTCGAGCGTGATGTCGTGCCCGCCCGCATGCACCAGCATCGGCGGAAGACCGGCAAGATCGCCCTTGACCGGCGAGGCGGCGGGGTCGTCCGGCCGGTTGTCGCGGCCGAGATAGGTCCGCGCCATGGCCCTCAACTGCTCGGGGCGGGAGAAGATGTCCTTCTCCGCCAGCGCCGTGTAGCTCTCCCCGCTCATGGCGAGATCGAGCCAGGGCGAGAGCAGCACCAGCGCCTTGGGCAGCGCGAGACCCGCATCCCGCGCGCGCATGACGGTGCCCAGCGCCAGCGCCCCGCCGGCGGAATCCCCCACGAGTGCGAGCGGCGTTTCCCCCGCCTCCACCAGCGCGCCATAGACGGCGAAGGCGTCGTCGTGCGCCGCCGGAAAGCGGTGCTCGGGGGCGAGGCGATAGTCGAAGCCGATCACCCGCATTCCACTCGCCGCCGCGAGCCGCGCCATCAGCCCCGCATGGGAGCGGATGGAGCCGATCTGGAAGCCGCCGCCGTGGCAATAGAGCAGCGCGCGGGCGGCATCGCCCCCCGGCGCATCGAAGGAGCAGGCGGGCAGGCCGGCGAGGGGGAGCGGCGTGCGCACCACCTCCGGCGCACCCTCGCCCGCCCCGAGGAAGGCCTCGAAGCTGTCGCGGATCTCGGCCAGCGTCATCCCCGCCGCCCAGGCGGAGGTGGCGGCGGCGATGCGCGCACGCACCCGCGCGAAGGCGGGTGAGTCCATGGGAAGGGCCTCGGTCAAGGCGGCCTCAGTGGGTCGCTTCGGGCCGGTGCAGCACGCGCGTGGCCTTAGCCTCGTAGCGCGGCAGCTCGCCCTCGCGATGGCATTCCACGTTCACGTTGATGCCGAGGCGGGCCTTGATCTCGCGCCGCACGTCGGCCGCCGCATCCTCGCCGGGACGCTGCGAGGCGGCCACCGCCTCCACCGCCACGGTCATCTTGCCGATGGTGGTGGCTTCCTTGTCCACGTAGATCTGCCAGGCTTCCTTGGCGAGGCCGGGAATGCCGGCGATCACGTCCTCGATCTGGGACGGGAAGACGATGACGCCCTTGAACTTGATCATGTCGTCGGTGCGCCCGATGATCCGGCCGATCTTGCGCATGCCGCGCCGGCCCGAGGGGCAATCATAAGGGCGCGGGGAGAGCCGCACGAGGTCGCGGGTGCGCCAGCGCACCACCGGGGAGGCTTCCTTGCGCAGGGTGGTGATGACGATCTCGCCCACCTCGCCCTCGGACACCGGCTTCATGGTCTTGGGATCGAGGATCTCGACGATCACCGTATCCTCGTTGAGGAGCTGCAATTCGTCGTCGGCGTGGGTGAAGGGCGTGGAGATGGCGAGGATGGGCCCGCCGGCTTCCGTGGTGCCGTAGATGTTGTGGCTCATGAAGCCTTCCGGCATCTCGGCTTCCAGCTGCGCGCGGAACTCGGCCGAGACCGACTGGCCGCCGAGGATGGCGACCTTCAGCGTCCAGTCGGTGCGCGGGTTGATGCCCTGATGCTTGGCCGCCTGTACCAAAGTCATTAGCCACAAGGGCGACATGGAGGCGACGTCATAGGCGTGGTCGCGCAGCCAGCGGGCGGCCAGCTCGCCGCGGCCGGGGCCGATGGGGAAATTGGTGCAGCCCACGGCGGAGAAGCCGGCATCCAGCGCCGGGCCGCCGATCCACAGGCCGTAGCCATAGCCCTGATAGGCGCGGAAGCCCGGCTTCACGCCGGCGGCGGTGAGCAGGCGCGCCATCTGGGAGGGCAGCAGGCTGTGCAGGTCGTTCTTCGTCATGCCGAACGTCACCGGCAGGCCGGTGGTGCCTGAGGTGGCGACGAAGCGCTCCACCTTGTCCATGGGCACGGTGAGGAAGGGGAAGGGATAGAGGTCGCGCAGCAGCGACTTGTCCATGAAGGGCGCGTTGGCGAGGCCATCCTCGGAGGCGAGATCCTCCGGCGTCATGCCGGCCTGCGCGAAATGCGCCTTCCAGGTGTCGCACTGCGCCAGACGCGCGCCGAGGCCGGCAAGGCCCTCGCGCTGGAGCTTCAGAATACCGTCGCGATCGAGCGACTCCACCTCAGGATGCTGCATGTGGCTCCTCCCCCATCCGACCGTTGAAACACGCGGCTCTTGTGGCCGCTCTCGGTTGGCGAATTAATAGACCGAACGGATGGTCTATGTAAACGGCGATTTTGATCTGCATCAACCTCCATGCCCGGATGCCCGGCGAGGCTACCATGGGGAAGGCGGGGAAGGCACCTGCGGCAGCGGGGTGGGGAAAGGCCCGGAGATCCTGTGCAGCCGTCATGCCCGGGCTTGTCCCGGGCATCCACGTGGTCGGGCCGGAAACAGGTCTGAAACACCCGTGAAATCGGCTCGACGTGGATGGCCGGGACAAGCCCGGCCATGACGGCGGGAAGAGGCCGCACGCTTATTCTACCCGAAGGATAAGCCACGCCCTGCCCGTCGCGCGCTTTTGAACGGCTTCAGACAGACCCCTCCCGCGCCCGCCGCCCTTGGCACCGCCGCCCCATGCGCTTATAGACCGAATGATCGGAACATTCTTGCAGGTGTGGCCGCCGTGGCGAGAACGCGCTCAGCCGAATACGACAACATTCACGACACCATCCTCGAACGGGCGGCGTCCGTGTTCGCGCAGCGCGGCTATGCGGCCACCTCCATCGGCGACATCGCCGAGGCCTGCGAGTGCTCCAAGTCCCGGCTCTATCACTATTTCACCTCCAAGGAGGCGATCCTTTCCGACATGCTGACCTCGCATGTGGAAAGCCTCCTCATGAAGTGCCGGCAGACCCTCTACGGCTATCAGGATCCGGAGGAGCGCTTCCGCCAGCTCACCCGCCTGTTCCTCGATGTCTACTCGGTCTCGCGCGACCAGCATGTGGCCCTGCTCACCTGTGCCGAGTTCCTCGCCCCCGAGACGCGCAAGGTGCTGGTGGCCAAGCAGCGCGAGCTGATCGCCTATGTCCGGGACATCCTGTTGCAGTTGCGGCCGGACCTCGCCCATTCCAGCACGGCCCACGTGGACACCATGCTGTTCTTCGGCATGATCAACTGGACCTATACGTGGTACCACGCCGACGGCGCCGTGACGCCCAACGAGCTGGCCGACCGCACGGTGGACCTCTTCGTGAAGGGCTACGCCAACGCCCCCGCACCGGCGAACGGCGGCACGGCGCACGCCAAGCCGGAGGGCCGCCATGCGGCGCGGCACGAGGGGCGCGGCGCCAAGGAGTGAGGCTCGCCGAAGGGACCGAGGGATTCGCACGAGCCGTCATGCCCGGGCTTGTCCCGGGCATCCACGTCGGGCCGATGGAGCCACTTCCGCAAAGCGTTCCCAGCCGCTCCACGTGGATGGCCGGAACCCGCATGTTTGCGGGTTCCGCTCTCACAGGCGGAAGTCGGCAACAGCCGACTTCCGGGACAAGCCCGGCCATGACGAGGTGACGGCAACGCGCGCTGTTTTCCGTCCGGAGCGTCACCCCCTCATGCCGCCGGCCGCTTCATCCGCGCCACCGGATCGAACCCCTCCGCCGCCACCTCGTCGAGCGTGAGAACCGCCCCCGCCTCCAGCAGCTTCTTGGCCGCCATGTAGGTGCGCGCATCGTTGAGGGCGTCCACGGCGATCATCCGCCCGTCGCGGAAATACCAGAGCGATTCGCCCCGCTCCGAGCGGCGGCGCAGCACCGCATCGTAGCCGCGATTGAGACCGACGATCTGGAGCTTCATGTCGTACTGGTCGGACCAGAACCACGGCACCGGCGCATAGGCGCGGGTGTGGCCGAGCATGTCGTCGGCGGCGCATTCGGCCTGGTCCACCGCATTCTGCACGCTCTCCAGCCGCGTCGGCACGCCATGGAACGGGAAGGCCGCGCAATCGCCCGCCGCCCAGATGCCGGGGGCCGATGTACGCCCATGCACGTCCACCACGATGCCGTTCTCGCAGGTGAGGCCGGCCGCGCGGGCGAGCTCATCGCGCGGCAGGACGCCGATACCCACCAGCACCGCATCCACCTCCACGCGCGTCCCGTCGTCCAGCATCACCGCGGCGACGGCGCCCTCCCGCGCCTCCACCCCGGCCACGCTGCGGCCTTCGAGGATGCGCACGCCATGGCCCGCGTGGAGCGCGCGGATGGCGTCGGAGGTCTCGGCGCAGGCGACGCGCTCCAGAATGCGCGCGGCCCGCTCCACAACGGTCACGGTGAGCCCGGCCTTCGCCGCCACCGCCGCCGTCTCCAGCCCCACATAGCCGCCGCCGAGCACGAGCAGCCGCCGTCCGGGGCGGATCTCGCCTTCCAGCCGGTCCGCGTCGGCAAGGCTGCGCAGCTCGTAGATGCCTGTCAGGCCTGAGAATTCCGGCGGCAGCGGACGCGGGCGGGTGCCGGTGGCCAGCGCCAGCTTCGTCCACGCCACACTGCGCCCGCCCACCTCCAGCGTGCGGGCCACCGGATCGAGCGCGGTGACAGGCGCACCCGTCACCACATCGACGCCGATACCGCTCCAGAACTCGGCGGGACGCAGATAGAGACGGTCCACCGTCCACTCCCGCTTGAGATAGGCCTTGGAGAGCGGCGGGCGCTGATAGGGCGGGTGCGGCTCGTCGCCAAAGAGGGTCAGCGCACCGGAATAGCCGCCATGGCGCAGGCGCAGCGCGAGGGAGGCCGCGGCCTGCCCGGCCCCGACGATGCAGATGTGATCCTCACCGGCGCGTTCCTGGTCCATGGCGTCCCCCGTTTCTGGATATTGATTGACCGAACGTTCTGATTATTATACTGCCGAAATGCGGGCGGCAATCGGCTTTCCCGCGCGCCGTCGGCCCCGACGTTCGGCGCGTGGACGCCGGTGAAGCCCCCCCTCCCCCGGCCGCACAGACGGGCACCACATGACGGGCATCACAGCACTCGCAATCCATCTGCCGCGCCTGCGCCTCCAGCGCGCCGCCATGGCCGCCGCCATGGGATGGCTCTGCCCCCGTGGCGAGACCCGCGGCACCCGCACTTTGGCCTATTGGGACGAAGACCCCATCACCATGGCCGTCGCCGCCGCCCGCGCCTGCCTGGCGCAGGTTCCTGAGGCGCGAACGGCCGTCCGTGCCCTCACCTTCGCCACCACCACCCCTGTGTTTGCCGAGCCACAGCAGGCGTCCCTCGTCCATGCCGCCCTTCGCCTCCCCGAGGCGACCCGGGCGCAGGATGTCGGAGGTACCATGCGGTGCGGACTGCTCGCTTTGCACGCCGCTCTTGAATCCTCGGAACCGGCATTGCTGACAGCCGCCGACATGCCGCTGAATACCCCGGGTGGCACGGCCGAAATGCGCTATGCGGATGGGGGTGTCAGCGCCCTCGTCGGGTGCGGGCCGGACCTCCTCACCTATCGCGGCGGGGCCAGCCTCTCCGCCCCCTTCATCGAGCGCTACCGCGCCGCCGACCGACCGCTCGCCACCGATTGGGAGGAGCGCTGGGTGCGGGAAGAGGGCTTCCTCGACCTCGTGCCCCGCGCCATCGCGGAAGCGCTTGGAAAGGCGCAGCTTTCCGCCGCCGATATCGACCATTTCGTCTTGCCCTGCGTCATTCCCGGCGCAGCTAAGGCGGTGGCGCAGGCGGCCGGTCTCTCCCGCGCAAAACTCGCGCAACCCCTTGATCTGGAATGCGGAGACACCGGCGCCGCCCACGCCCTCGTCATGCTGGCGCGGGCGATGGAAGACATCCGCCCCGGCGAGCGGGTGCTGGTCGCCCAGTTCGGGCAGGGCGCGACCGCTTTGGTGCTGGAGGCGACCGAAGCCATCAGCGCCTTCCCGGCCGCCGCCTCGGCCGTTCTGGCGGATGGCATCGCCGAGCCCAACTATCTGAAACTCCCCATCTTTCGCGGCCTGATGCCGTGGGAGCGCGGCCTGCGCGGACGCTTCCCGGTCAATGAGGCGCTGACCACGGCCTATCGCAATGCCGAGGCCCTGCTGGGCTTCGTCGGCAGCCGCAGCCCCGAGACCGGGCAGGTGCAATTTCCCCCCTCCCGCCTCGCCGTCGCGGAGACGGGTCTGTTCGCGGAAACCCAGCAGCCATGGCCCCTTGCGGACCTCGGTGGCACGGTCGCCACCGCCACCGCCGACCGCCTCGCCTTCTCCCGCAGCCCGCCCAATTGCTACGGCCTCATCGACATCCCCGGCGGCGCCCGCCTGATGATGGACTTCACCGACCCCGACGCGGAGCGGCTCTCGCCCGGCGACGCGGTGCGTTTCGTCTTCCGCATCAAGGATCTGGACGAGCGCGCCGGCTTCCGCCGCTATTTCTGGAAGGCGGTCGCGGCCCCCGCGCCGTCCGCCGCAGCCTGACCGGAGGGCGACAAAATGGCCAACGGAATCAAGGACAAGGTCGCCATCCTCGGCATGGGCTGCTCGCGCTTCGGCGAGCGCTGGGACGTGGGACAGGAAGAGCTGATGGCGGAAGCCTATCTGGAGGCGCTCGGCCATGCCGGCATCGCCCCCGACCAGATCGGCGCGGCCTGGTATTCCTCTCATTATGACGACATCGGCGCCGGCAAGGCCGGCACCCCCATGGCCCAGGCCCTGCGCCTGCCGAACATCGGCGTCACCCGCGTGGAGAACTTCTGCGCCGGCGGCACGGAAGCCTTTCGCGGCGCCGTCTATGCGGTGGCGTCGGGGGCGGTGGATGTCGCGCTGGCGGTGGGCGTCGAGAAGCTGAAGGACACCGGCTTTGCCGGCCTGCCCCCGGCCTCGCGCGGCACCTTCGCGCCCATGTATCTGCCGACACACACGAATCCCGGCAACTTCGCCCAGCTGGCGCGGGCCTATGGCACCCGCCACAAAATCTCCGCCGGCGACCTCAAGCGGGCCATGGGGCACACCTCCATGAAGAGCCACGCCAATGCGGTGAAAAACAAGAACGCCCATCTGCGCAAGGCCATCACCGTCGAGCAGGCGGTGAATGCGCCGCTCGTCGCCGACCCGCTCGGCCTGTTCGACTGCTGCCCGGTGTCGGACGGCGCCGCCTGCGCCATCGTCACCACGCCGGAGATCGCGCGGAGCCTTGGAAAGGCGCCGGTGCTGGTGAAGGCCATCCAGCTCGTCGCCTCCAACGGCTGGGAGGTGCAGCAGAGCGGCTGGAACGGCTCTTATGTCCACACCGCCCGCATCGCCGCCCGCCGCGCTTATGCCGAGGCGGGCATCGCCGATCCGCGCGCGCAGCTGAGCTTCACCGAGCTGCACGACTGCTTCTCCATCACCGAGCTGGTGACGCTGGAAGACATCGGCCTCGCCGACGAAGGCACCGGCTGGAAGCGCATGCTGGACGGGGTTTTCGACGTGGACGGGGCCATGCCCAGCCAGGTGGATGGCGGGCTGAAATGCTTCGGCCATCCCGTGGGCGCGTCCGGCCTGCGCATGCTCTACGAATGCTGGCTCCAGCTGACCGGACAGGCCGGCGAACGCCAGCTCGCAAACCCGAGCCTCGCCCTCACCCACAATCTGGGCGGCGCGCCGGCGCAGAACGTGTGCTCCATCACCATTGTCGGTGCCGCCTGATCCGACCGTGGCGGCCCGCTGACTGCCCCGCCGCCCGGCTCGCGCCGGCGGCGGGGTTTTTTATTGGCAGCGAGTGGCTTAGGCCATCAGCCAGTCTGCGAAAGTCTTCCCCTCGGCCGCGAGCTGGGCGAGGAGTTCTGCGGGTTCGGAGCCGGCGCCGCCGGTGGTGTGGGCGGCTTTGATCTCGGCGAGGACGGTGGCAAGGCCGAGGGCCTCGGCGGCGTGCATGGGGCCGCCTTTGAGGCGCGGGAAGCCGTAGCCGTTGACGAAGGCGAGGTCGATGTCGGACGCCCGCAGCGCGATGCCCTCGGCGAGTTCCTTCGCGCCTTCGTTCGCCATCACCGCGAGCAGCCGAAGCTGGATCTCTTCCGGTGTGAAGGATCGCGGCTGAATGCCCTTGGCGGCGCGGGCCTCCGCGATGATCTGCGTGACAGCCGGATCGCTCGTGCGGGTGCCGTTTGCGTCGTAGGCGTACCAGCCGCCATTGGTCTTGCGGCCCAGCCGCCCCGCCTCCACCAGCGTATCGGCGATGGAAACGTAGCGCTCGTTGGGGTCGCGCGTCGCCGCCCGGCGCTTGCGCATGGCATAGGCGATGTCGAGGCCGGACATGTCCGACACCGCGAAGATGCCCATGGCGAAGCCGAACGCCTCCAGCGCCGCATCCACCTGTTCAGGCGCGGCACCGTCCTCCACCAGATATTCCGCATGGCGGCGGTAGACCGCATAGATGCGGTTGCCGATGAAGCCGTCGCAATTGCCCGCCACCACCGGCTGCTTGCCCATGCGCTTCGCCAAAGCGAGGGCGGTCGCCAGCACATCCGGCGCGGTGTGGGTGGCTTTGACCACCTCCAGCAGCTTCATGATGTTGGCCGGGGCGAAGAAGTGCAAGCCCACCACGTCCTCAGGTCGGGAGGTCGCGGCAGCGATGGCGTCGAGGTCGAGATAGGAGGTGTTGGTGGCCAGCACCGCGCCTTGCTTGGCCACCTTGTCGAGGCGGCGGAAGATGTCGATCTTCACGGCCATGTCCTCGAACGCAGCCTCGACGATGAGGTCGGCCTGCGCCAGCGCCGCATAGTCGGACGCCGGGAGGAGGCGGGCGAGGCGCTCGGCCTTGTGGGCCTCGTCGATACGGGCGCTCTTCACCTGCCTGCTGTAGAGGGCATCGATGCGCGCGACACCGGCCTGCGCGGCCTCCACATCGCGCTCCACGAGGATCACGGGATAGCCCGCGTCCAGCAGCGCCACGGCAATGCCCGCGCCCATGGTGCCGGCGCCGATGACGGCGGTGGACGAGATGGAGCGCGCCTTGGCGCCCTCCAGCCCCGGCACCTTCACCGCCTCGCGCTCGGCGAGGAAGAGGTGGCGCAGGGCTTTGGCTTCCGGGCTCTCGCGCAGGGCGAGAAAGGCGGCCCGCTCAAGGGCGAGGCCGGAGGCGAAGTCGGCGTCCTTCGAGGCCCGGATGACGCGGATGGCCTCGGCGATGGCGGGCACGCCCTTGGCGCCCTTGAGGGCCTTGGCCGCAGCCGTCGCCTCCCCGGCCGGATCGCCCACGGGCACCGGCAGGGCCGCAAGCCGGCGCTTGGCCACCGCCGGTGCGCGGGCGATGGCCTCAGTGAGGAGATCGCCCTCCACCACCGCATCCATGAGGCCCAGCGCCAGCGCCTCGCCGGCCTTCAGCACCCGGCCCTCGCAGACCAGGGCGATGGCCTGCGCCACGCCCACCAGTCGCACCAGCCGCTGGGTTCCCCCCGCGCCGGGGATGATGCCGAGCCGCGTCTCGGTCAGCCCCACCAGCGCCTTCGCTGACCCGAGCCTGAGATCGCACGCCAGCGCGATCTCGCAGCCACCGCCCAGCGCCGCGCCATCCAGCGCGGCGACCACGGGCTTGGAGCAGGCATCGATCGCCCCCACCACCTCGGGCAGGAAAGGCGCATCCGGCGGCAGCGCCATCTCCTTGAGGTCCGCCCCCGCGATGAACCGCCCCGGCCCACCGCTCAGCACCAGCGCCGAGACCGACGCATCCGCATCCAGCGCCCGCACCGCATCGACCAACCCCTGACGCACGCCACGCGACAGCGCGTTCACAGGCGCATGATCGATGTGAACAACCGCGACGGTGCCATGGCGCGTGATGCTCACGGGCGCGCTTTCGGCATGCGGGGGCGCGCCGCGCGGGGCCGCGGGCGGTTGGTCGGTCATGGGTCGCTCCTGAGGATGGCGTGCGGCGGCTGTGTCGCCGGGCCTTACCGGCGATTCAAAGATTAAACGATCGATTTATTATTTCCAAGACGACAAGCGGAAGGACCTCAGCCGAGAGCCCGCCGCCTCACTCGCAACTGTAGCGGCCGTGGGGCTCATTGCCGGCGGAGGCCATCGCGATGGCGGGGCTGCTGAGCGCGCCCTTCACGGTGAAGCTGTGCCCGGGCGGACCATCGGGCGCCGTGATCGGGCGCGGCGCCACGCGCAGATCGATGCGGTTGCGCACCAGGTCGACCGTGCCACGGGCGAGGGCCTGCACATGCTCGGTATTCACCACGATCACCGGATTGGTGCGGCCGACGCCCTTGTGGAACTGGAGCGGCACCTTGGCACAGCGCAGCACGCTTTCGCCCTTCTGCACGGAGGAGGTGAAGATGCCCGCGAGAATGCCCACGCCGGCGAGGTCCAGAAGCCCGGTGCCGATGCGGCCGCGGCCGACGCGCCCGGTGAGGGTGCCCCCGAGGGTGGCGAGCGGGTTGTCCGCATCCATCCTTGTGGTGAGATCGAAGACGACGCTCAGCGTGCCGGACACCGAGATGGGCGAGCCATGCCCGAACAGGGTCGCCAGCGGCCAGCCCGTCCCCGACCCCTTGGTGCGCAGCACGGAGCGCCCCTCGCTCGCCATGACGGCGGAGATGACGCCGCCACGATAGCCGATGCGCAGCGGGTCCACGCGCAGGGCGCCGTTGTTCACCACGAGACGGGCCTTGACGCCGGTGGCGCTGTCGCCGCCGCCCTGCAGGCGGGTGGCGGAGATGGCCACGTCCGCATCCGTCGTGCCGAGCAGGTCGATCTGGCTGCCGCCTTCCGGCTCCCGGCTGCCGATCAGCTTGACCGTCTTGCGCCGCCGCTGCCCTTCCGGACGCATGAAGGCGAGAAGCTCGTCGGCATAGACCAGCGGCGAGGTGATGCTGCCCTTCACCACCGACCGGCCCCCGGGCGCGGCGAGGCTGGAGAGGGTACCGTCGATGCGGGTGCGGCCGATGTCCGTGCGCCCCTCCATGGTCAGCGCATCGGTGTTGCCGCTCAGGCGCCCCTCGAACGTCACCTGCCCGCGGAAATCGGAGGTGTCGCCGAAGGCGGCGGTGAAGGCGGAATAGTTCGGCACCTTGAGCCGCGCATCCACCTGGGTGGTGGCCGCGACGCCGGGCTTGCCGAGATCGTCCAGCACGAGGGCAAGCGTCGCCGAGACCAGGGCGCTGCCCTCGATGCGGGCGGCAAAGGAATCCACCCCCAGCCCGCCCCCGGCGTCCGACATGGAGAGGCTGCCGACGATGCGTCCGAGCTTGTCCTGGGCCTCGGGCGGCAACGCGACGACGCTGGCGACCGGGATGTCGACACCGCCCGCCAGCTCGACGCCGGCAAACCCGAGGATATCGTCCACATTGCCCTCCAGCCGGGCGATGGGGCGGCTGGGCGGGCCGGCGATCACCGAGATGCCCCGGAAGGCCACATGCCCCTCCGCGTCGCGCGTGACCGAACGCACGTTGATGGGGCCGATCTCCCTCAGGCTCTGGTCGAACGCGTTGGTGGAGATGAGGATCTCCTCCAGCATCATGCCTTCGGCGCGGCTTCGGAAGTCCCCTGTCAGACGGGTGACGACGATCTCGCGCAGGGAGACGGCGGGGGGCGCGGCGGTCGCGAGATCGGCCACCACCTTGAGGTCGGCGCCGGCGAGGGTGGCGAGGTCGTCGGCCTGGCCCGTGACGGAGATGCGCTCGCCGTCCGCCAGGGTGAGGACGAGGTCGAGATCGTGGAAGCTGAAACGGTCCGGCTCGGCCTTGAAGCGGGCGCTGACTTTGCCGGTGCCGTCGATGGAGGGGGCGATGCCGGCGAGGGTGAGCCCCTTGGCGAGGCTCTTGGCGTCGGCATCGAACTTCATCACGAGGCCATGGTCGAACCTTTTCGTCGGCGCACGCACGTCGAAGCGCGCCGAAAGGCCGGGGGCGTCGGGTCCTTCGGCGGTGGCCAGGGTGATACGAGCGCCATAGGGGCGTTCCCGCTCCTCCTTCTCCACCTCGAGGTCGAAGGCGAAACCGAGGGTGAGGGGCTGGCCGTTCAGGGCCGCGTCGGCGACGAGCACGTTGCGCCCCGCCTCGGCCACGCTCCTGAGATCCTTCACCCTGAGATCGAACAGCCAGCCGTTCATGGTGTCCGTAAAGCGCACCACCGTGTCGCGGATGGTGAGGTGCGGCAGCAGGGACAGCACGTGGATGGGGGATTCGAGCAGCGATCCGGGGCGGGCCGCCTCGCCGCTGGCGAAAGGCACGTCGAAGTCGCCCCCCTCGACCGCGAGGCTGTAGCGCAGGCCGCCGCTGACCAGTTCGACATAAGGCGGGATGGCGACGGTCAGACGATCGGTCCGGGCGTTGGCGCCATCGGTGCCGTGCGCCTCCACGCCGTCCATATCGACCGCCGCATTGGGCCACAGGGAGACCGTCACCGCCCCGCGCACGCTCACGGGCTCGCCCCACAGATGGGTCAGCCCCTGTTCCGCCAGCGACCGGCGCAGTCCCTCCGCCTGTGGCAGGTTGGCCGCCAGCACCAGCGCGAGGAGTGCGGCGCACACCAGCACCAGCAGGACCGCAACGACCCGCCGCACGACGCGAAACATGACCCCTCCGCCTTGCCCGACGGCCGCAAAGCAACCGCCCCCTCTCAACATACCGATTGGAACCCCGTGCGACAGGCGATTTCTCGTGCGACCTTGGCCGCATGACGCGCCAGCGTGCGAGAGAGGCCGCATGCGCGGCCGGCATCAGTCCGGCGCGGATGCGGTGCCGGCGCGACGGACATCGTCGATCATCCGGCCGGTGAGGCGTTCCAGCGCCTCCGCCACGATGCGCCCCACCCGCGTCAGGGGCTTTCGCCCATCGATGGCGATGGAAACCATCTGCGGCTCGGCGCCCTTGTCGCGCACAGGGCGGAACACCAGCGTGCCGGCGATCAGCTCTGCCGCCGCATCGAGCTCGGAGGTGAAGGCCACATAGCCCTTCTCGCGGGCGAGGATCTTCACCAGCTGGAGCGAATTGGTCTCCACCGTCTTGCGCTCCTGCGTGAACAGCCAGCCATGCCGCGCCTCCAGATAGCGGCGGATCATCAGCGCCCGACTCTGCAGCACGATGGGATGGGCCACCACCTCCTGCAGACTGATGGAGCCGCGGCTCGCCAGGGGATGGTCCGGCGCGATGACGCATCCGAACGGCAGCTCCGCCGACCACAGCACATGGATGTCGCGCCGGGGCGACAGGTTGAAGATGGCGGCGATGTCGGCGTCTCCGGCCATGAGGGCGGCCACGGCGGCGTCCGTGCTCGCCACCTCCACGTCCAACGAGATGCGCGGGTGGCGGGCGTCGAGATCGGCGATGAGTGCGGGCAGGATGCCGTTGACGTGGCTGTCCATGGCCACCACCCGCACATGGCCCTGATCCACCCCCTGAAGCTGGCGCAGCTCGGCGGCGGTGCGGCGTTCGTCGGCCATCCAGCGCCGCGCGAGGGTGACGAGGGCGTCGCCGGCGGGGGTGAGGCGCATGCCCTTCGCCACCCGCTCGAACAGGGGCACGCCCAGCGTCTCCTCCAGCTGCAGCACCTGCCGGTTGATGGCCGAGGCGGCGACGTTGAGGTCCTTCGCGGCGCGCTGGATGGAGCCGGAGCGCGCCACCTGCTCGGCATAACGCAGGGCCGCGGGAACGAGGGATGCCGGCACCACTGCCTCCATACGCATTTTGCGTATGGAAAAGTATCAAATCTGCGATGGACGGCAATGGCCGCGAGGACGACTATCTTCCCCGTAGGGGCGATGGGGCGTCCCGATCAGATGCACCTTGAGGCTTCCACCATGAGCCAGTCCGCTGGGCACGCGCTGACGCTGAGGGGCATTTCCCATGCGTTCGGGCAGGTGGTGGCCGCCAATGCCATCGATCTCGACATCCGCCCCGGCGAACTCGTCTCGCTGCTCGGCCCTTCCGGCTGCGGCAAGACCACCCTGCTCAAGATCATCGCCGGCTTCCTGCGCCAGACCTCCGGCGACGTGCTGGTGGACGGCGCCTCCATCTCCCATCTGCCCACCAACCGGCGGCGCATCGGCATCGTGTTCCAGAACTATGCCCTGTTCCCGCACATGAGCGTGGCGCAGAACATCGCCTATGGTCCCATCGCCGCCGGCCGGCCGAAGGCGGAGACCGACGCGGTGGTCTCCGAGATGCTGGACGTGGTGCAGATGGCCGCCTTCCGCGACCGCCTCCCGCGCGAACTCTCCGGCGGCCAGCAGCAGCGCGTGGCGCTCGCCCGCTGCCTCGCCATCCGCCCGCGCATTCTCCTGCTGGACGAGCCGTTCAGCGCCCTCGACAAGAATCTGCGCCTCGACATGCAGATCGAGATCAAGCGGCTCCAGCGCCAGTCGGGCATCACCACGGTCATGGTGACCCACGACCAGGAGGAAGCGCTCGGCATGTCCGACCGCATCGCCGTGCTCTCGCGCGGCAACCTGGAGCAGTTCGCCCCGCCCTCGGACATCTACGACCGGCCGGCCTCCCTGTTCGTGAACACCTTCGTCGGCACCGCCAACCTGCTCAGGGCCACGGTGGCCGGCACCTCGGCCACGGGCGCGGCGGTGCGGCTCGCCGACGGCATGGTCATCGAGACCGGACGGGAGACAACCCTGCCCGTGGGCGCGGCGGTTCTCGTCGCGGTGCGCCCCGAGGGGATGCGCGTGAGCGCCACCGGCGGCGCGGGGGCCATCGGCGCGGAGATCACCGCCGTCATGCCCATCGGCCCCGCCCTCATCTACGAGGTGGCGCTCATCGACGGCTCGTCGGTGAAGGTGGTGCAGGAGCGCGAGGCGGATGCCCCGCTCGAAGGCTCCGTCTTCCTCCATTTCAAGCCCAACCGCATCACCGGCCTGTTCCCGGACCATTCGGGCGACACCCACAAGAAGGGGAATTGAGCATGACGTTCGAAATGTCCCGGCGAGGGTTCCTTGCCTCTGCGGCCGCTGCCGGCCTCGCCTTCGCCCCGCGCGGCGCCTTCGCCGCGGACGAGCTGGTGGCCGCCACCTTCGGCGGCACCTGGGCCAATGTGCAGAAGCAGATCCTCGCGCCCTATTTCGTCAAGCGCACCGGGGCGAGCGTGGTGCAGTCGCCCATGCTGGCCACCGAGCAGATCGCCAAGCTCACCGCCGCCAAGGGGAACCAGCCTCCCTTCGACGTGGCCATGCTGGACGAAGGCCCGGCGCTGGAGGCCATCGATGCCGGCCTGATCGCCAAGTACGACCCGGCCAAGTCGCCGAACTTCGCGGCGCTGAACCCCAAGTTCCAGGGCGCATACGGCCCGGCCATCACCATGCAGGCCATCGGCATCGCCTACAATCCGAAGACCGTGAAGACCCCGCCCACCTCGTGGGACGACCTCTGGAAGCCGGAATACAAGGGCCGCGTCGGCATCACCTCGCTCGCCTCCACCCTCGGCCTCGCCTTCCTGCTCGACATCAACCGGCTGGCCGGCGGCACCGAGGCGAACATGGAGCCGGGCTTCAAGAAGCTGAAGACGCTGCTGCCGAACCTTGCCGCCGTCTCCGCCAATTTCGGCGCCCACGGCGCGCTGTTCCAGCAGGGCGAGATCGACATCGGCGTGCAGAACTTCAATTTCGCCGAGGAGCTGAAGGCCAAGGGCGTGCCCATCGAGTTCGTCCGCGTCGATACCGGCACGCCGGCCTGGAAGACCACCATGCACATCGTCGCCGGCGCGCTGAAGCCGGAGCTGGCCTATGCCTATGTGGACAGCCAGATCTCGCCCGAAGTGCAGGGCGAGATGCAGAAGTCGCCGTGGAACGTGATCCCCACCTCCAGCAAGGTGCCCTATGCCGGGCTTGTCGCCCAGCAGATCGCCAAGACCCCCGCCGACCTCGACAAGATGGTGTTCTTCGACTGGGCCAAGGTGAACCAGAACCGCGCCGCCTGGACCCAGCAGTTCAACCGCGACATCCGGGTGTGACCATGGCGGGCGCCCTTAATCCCAAACCCAAGGACTGGGCGCTCGCGCTGCCGCTTGCGGCCTTCTTCACGCTGTTCTTCGTCGCGCCGCTCGGCCTGCTGGTCGCCATCAGCTTCGAGACCGAGCGGCAGATGACCGGCACGCTCGGCCTCGGCCAGTATGCCGCCTTCCTCACCGACGGCCTCAACCTCGCCGTGCTGCGCGACACGCTGCTCGTCGGGGCGAAGGCGACGCTCCTGTGCCTGCTGTTCGGCTATCCGCTGGCGTGGCTGTGCACACGGGTTTCGGCCCGCTGGCAGGCGGTGCTGATCTTCCTCGTGGTGCTGCCCATCGTCACCAGCGTGGTGGTGCGCACCTTCGCGTGGATCGTCATTCTCGGCCGCCACGGCATCGTCAACGAGGCGATCCTGGCGCTGGGCCTCTCGGCGCAGCCGCTCAAGCTATTGTTCAGCGAGACCGGCGTCGTCATCGTGCTGGCGCAGGTGCAGATGCCGCTCATGGTGCTGCCGCTCATCACCACGCTCCAGCGCATCGATCCCAATCTGGAGAGCGCCTCGCAGGCGCTGGGGGCGGGGGCGTGGCGGACCTTCTTCAAGGTCACGCTGCCCTTGTCGCTGCCCGGCATCATCGCCGGAACGATCCTCACCTACACGGCCTGCGTGACGGCCTTCGTCACCCAGTCGCTCATCGGCGGCTCGCGGCTGCTGTTCATGCCCATGATGATCTTCCAGCAGGCCATGGATTTGCAGAACTGGCCCTTCGCCGCCGCCGTGTCCGTCATCTTCATGGTCTCGGTGCTGCTCATCGTCGCCATGCTGGTGGCGCTCTCGCGCAGCCGCGCGGCCCGGCTCTACGGCTAGGAGAAACGCCATGCTGCGCGACTGGCAGACCCTCTCCTTCAACACCGTGTTCGGCCTCCTCTCCCTCATCTGCGTCATCGCGTTGGCGGGGCCGACGCTGGTCATCCTCATCCTCTCCTTCACCGGGGAGGAGGCGCTGCACTTCCCGCCCGCCAGCTATTCGCTGCGCTGGTACGCGGCGCTCATCGACGCCAACGAATTGCAGGCGGCCCTGTGGGTGAGCCTGAAGGTGGCGGTCATCAGCGTTTCCGCCTGCGTGGTGCTGGGGGTGGCCGCCGCGCTCGGCATCGCCCGCAGCGAGGGGCCGGTGGCACGGGGGCTGGAGACGCTGTTCATGTCGCCGCTCATCCTGCCGGCGCTGGCCTTCGGCTTCGCGGCGCTGATGCTGTTCTCCATGCTGGGGATGCGGCCCTCGACGCTCACGCTCGCCATCGGCCATATCGTGGTGTGCGTCCCCTTCGTGCTGCGCACCACTCTGGCCAGCCTCGCCCAGCTCGATCCGGCCCTGCTCGATGCCTCGCGCAGCCTTGGCGCATCGCGCCTGCACACCTTCCGGACGGTGACGCTGCCGCTCATCAGCCCGGGCGTCGCCTCCGGCGCCTTCATCGCCTTCATGGCCTCGTTCGACAACGTGCCGGTGTCGCTGTTCCTCCAGGACGCCCGCACGCAGGTGCTGCCCATCTATCTCTGGGACATCATCCAGAACCAGCTCGACAGCCGGGCCGCCTCCGCCTGCGGCGTCATCATCATCGCCACCGTGCTGATGATGGTGCTGATGGAGCGCGTCGCCGGCTTCTCACGCTTCATGAAATGACCGGGAGACGGGACGTGCCGAACGACCTCCTGCGCCTCGACGCGCTGAATGCCATGACCGCCGCCGATTTCGCGGCGGCCCTCGGCCCGGTGTTCGAGAATGCCCCGTGGGTGGCGCGGAATGCTGCCGCCGCGCGCCCCTTCGCCACCCTCACCGCCCTGCACAAGGCGATGCTGGCCGGCATCGAAGCGCTGCCCGCGCCGGCGCTGGCGGACTTCCTCAACGGCCATCCCCGCCTCTCCCCCGAAACCCTGAGGCGCGGCACCACGGCCGAATCCACCGCCGAGCAGACCGCCCTCGGCCTTGATGCCCTCGATGCCGAGATCAGCGCCCGGCTGGACCTCTTGAACGCCGCCTATGAGGCGCGCTTCGGCTATCCCTTCATCCTCGCCGTGCGCAAGGCCTCGCTGGAGACCCTGTTCGCCACCTTCGAGCGGCGCCTCGCGGCAAGTCCGGAGGCGGAGCGTTCCGAGGCGCTGGCGGAGGTCGCGGCCATCTCCTGGATGCGGCTGCTCGACCGCGTGCGCGCCGCACCCACGGGCAGCGTCTCCACCCATGTGCTCGACACAGTGCGCGCGGCGCCGGCCGGCGGGCTCGGCGTGGAGCTGTGGCGGCGGGAGAGCGATGGCGGCATGACGCGCCTCACCTCCTTCGTCACCAACGCGGATGGCGCCTGCGACCACCATCTCCTCGGCGGCGGCGACCTTGCCGCCGGCACCTATGAGTGGCGCTACGACACGCCCACCTATTTCGCCCGGCACGGTTATTCCACCACTGCCCGCGCCTATCTCGGCAAGGTGCGCGTGGCCTTCACCGTGTGGAATCCAGAGGAGCATTTCCACGTGCCGCTCCTCCTCTCGCCCGGCTCCTACACCACCTATCGCGGCAGCTGAGGGCAAAGGCGGCGCTGCGCTCTTCGGTCGGCCTGCGTCCGCCGTCCCGCCCGTCCATCACCGCATCCCGCCAGCCGTCTCTGCGATCAGCCGCGGCAGGTCGCCGAGGGCGGGCACCACGAAATCCGGCGCCTCCGCATAGGTCTCCTCCTGCATCCTGAGCGCCTTGAACACGGTCAGGGGCGCGATGGTGCCCGAGGCCAGTTCCCGCGCCAGCGCCTCCCGCGGCAGGCGGGCGACACGGGCGACGCGGAAGCCGAAAGCCTTCGCGCCCCCCACGTCGAAGCCGTTGGAGGACACGAACAGCACCTCCGCCGGCGTCACGCCCAGCACCTCCTCCACCAGCGCATAGGCCTCGGGATGGGGCTTGAACACGCGCTTGGCATCGACGCTGATCACGGCGTCGAAGCTGTCGGCGAGGCCCGCATTGGCCACCAGCGCCCGCAGCATGTCGGGCGCGCCGTTGGAGAGGATGGCGCGCTTGAGAGGCGCCAGCTCCGCGAGGCAGCGGGCCGCGTCGGGATAAGGCGTGAGCCGGTTGTAGGCCTGCGCCATGTCGGCGAGGAAGGCCTCGTCCGGCTCCAGTCCCAGCGTTCCGAGGGTGTAGGCCAGCGCCTCCCGCGTGACGCTCCAGAAGTCGGCATAGCGCCCCATCAGCGCCCGGAGCCAGCTGTATTCCAGCTGCTTCTGCCGCCAGACCTGCGTGATGTACGCGCCCCGGCCGGGATACGCCCGCTCGGTGGCGTCGGCCACCGACTGGACGTCGAAGAGCGTGCCGTAGGCGTCGAACACGACGGCCTTGATCATGTCGTTCCTCCCGCTGTGTGCGCGTGTCTGTCGGTGAAGGCTCTTGCCGGCCGGCGCATCATCGCCCAGTCCGGTCTCGGTGCGAAAGACCACCTCGTCGAACCGCGCCCCGGAAATCGCATCCCTCGGGGAGACCCAGTTCAGTCGTCGCCGGCTTCCGGCAGCCCATCGGCCCCGGTCGCGACCCTGACCAGCCAGCGGCGCACCACCGCCGCCTCCTCTGCCGACAGGGGCGCGGCGATCTCCGCCTCCAGCGCATTCGCGCTGTCCTTGCATCGGGCGAGCACATCGTTGCCGGGGACGGTCAGGCTCAGGCAGCGGATGCGCCCGTGCACCGGGTGCGGGCCGGACTGGAGCAGGCCGTCCCGCTTGAGATTGGAAACGATCACGGAAACGGTCTGCGGCGTCAGCAACGACAGCCGCGCGAGGTCGGCGCCCGAGCATCCGGGATAGGCGTCGATCATGGTCAGCACGACGAACTGCGGCTGGGTGACGCCGGTGTCGGCAAGCGCCCGCTCCAGACGGGTGCGGAAGGCCACATTGGCCTGGCGCAGCAGGTAGCCAAGGTGCCCGTCCTCCCCGCGCTTGCCATGCCCTGGAGCCGGGAGTTTGCGCGGAGCGGGACTTTCGGCCGCGACGGAATTCCGGGCCGACGCGGGAAGGGTCGGGGAGACGGGCTTGCGCATAATATCAGAACTCGAATATATTGTTCGAGCTTTGATATTATCACGTCGCCACTCCGGGAACCAGCATGAGCGCCCATACCCCCCACGAGCCCCGCCTGTCCTACGAAGCGTTTGCCAAGACCGCCGCCTATGCCGCGCTGCTGGCGCTGGGCAAGAGCGTCGACGAGTCCGGCCTCGAGAAGCCGCTGACCGAGATCGCCAAGGTGCGCGCCTCCCAGATCAACGGCTGCGCCTTCTGCATCCAGTATCACCTCACCGTGGCGCGCCGGCTCGCGGTTCCGGCGGAAAAGCTCGATCTCGTCGCCGCGTGGCGCGAGGCCGGCGTGTTCACCCCGCGCGAGCTCGCCGCCCTCGCCTGGACCGAGGCCCTGACGCTGACCGCCGGGGGACCGCCCTCGGATGCCGATTATGCGAACCTGCTGGAAGTGTTCAGCGCCGAGGAGGCGATGCACCTCACCGTCGCCATCGGCACCATCAACCAGTGGAACCGCATCGCCGTCGCCCTGCGCTTCGCCCCGCCGCTGGCGAGGGCCGCGTGATGCCCGCCGAACTCCGCGACGTCGGCGAGGCCGAGATCGCCTTGTGCTATCCGCTGATGCGCCAGCTGCGGCCGCATCTGGCCTCCGCCGAGGAACTGGCCCGGCGCTGGCGGCGGCAGTCGGCGGATGGCTACCGCATCCTCGCGCTGTGGGCGGGAAGCGCGCCCGTCGCGCTCGCCGGCTACCGCGTGACGGAGAGCCTGATCCACGGCCGCTTCCTCTATGTGGACGACCTCGTTGCCGAGGCGGCTGAACGCAGCCGGGGCCATGGGCCGCGGCTGATGGACGAGCTGAAGGCGCGGGGGGCGGCGCTGGGCTGCGCCAAGCTGGTGCTCGATACCGGCCTCGACAACGCGCTGGGCCACCGCTTCTATTATCGCCAGGGCCTGCTCGCCATGGCGCTGCGGTTCAACATCCCGCTTCCCGGGGCGGGATGACATGCGGCGCCTGCTCCACGTCTCCGCCAGTCCCCGCGGCGCGGCGTCGTTCAGCCGGACCGTGGGGGAAGAACTCGCGGGCGCAGTCACGGCCGCCACGCCCGGATGGACGGTGATCCGCCGCGACCTCTCCCACACGCCGCTCCCCCACCCCGGCCCCGACTTCGCCCGCGCCAACGCGCTGGCCCCGGACATGCGCGGACCGGCCGAGGAAGAGGCGCTGGCCCGGTCCGAGGCGCTCATCGCGGAAGTCGAGGCCGCCGATGTGCTGGTGATCTCGACGCCCATGCACAATTACACCGTGCCATCGGCGCTCAAGGCCTGGATCGACCATGTGGTCCGCCCCGGCCGCACCTTCCGCTCCACTCCAACCGGCAAGCAGGGCCTCCTTGCCGACCGGCCCGCCTTCGCCATCGTCTCCTGCGGCGGGCGACTGGGGGCCCCGCCGGCCGGGCAGGTGGACTTCCTCACGCCCTATCTGCGCTATGTCTTGGCGACCATCGGCCTGTCGAGCCTCGACATCCTGTGCTTGGAGGAGATGAACCGCGGCCCGGAGAAGGTGGCGGCCGCCCGCGCCGCGGCCCGGCTGTGGAGCACGGCCTGCGTCGCCCGCGCGGCCGCCCCTCCGGGCGGATGACGGCGATCTGGCGCGCAATGTGCTTCTGGGCCGGCAATGTCGATTTTTGTCGCATTTCCAACGACCCGCCCGACAGGAGCGTATTTTGCCGGCATTGCAGGAAACCCGCACCAGCGTGACACTGGCCCCCGCCAAGCCCACCGGGCTCGCCGACCTCGGCGCGCTGCCGGCCGAAGGCCTCGCGGTGAAGAAGGGGCGCGTGCACGAATTCCCGCAATTGCTGGCGGACGGCACCATCGGCCGGCGCTTCCAGGACCTGAAGGTCATCGCCATCAGGACGGAGGAGGCCGGCGTGCCGCTGGTGCGGCTTGTCGTGCAGTTCGAGGTGTTCGGCGACAACACCGCCGCAGCTGAAGCCGGCCCCGGCTTCGAGGCGGTGCTGAAGGCGGGCGACACGCCGCTCGCCACCTTCGCCTCCGGCAGCCTGTTCCTGCCCTTCGGCAATTTCTGGTACGCGAACCGCTTCGCCTTCGCGGTGCCCGTGGCGGACTTCGACGCGGCGGACAGGCTGGAGTTCGTCGCCAAGGCGGAAGAGGTCCGGTCGCTCTGAGCGGTGAGGATTTCGCCATGCCCGATCCCCTCGTTCCCGCCCCGCTCGTCCCCGATCCCGGCGTCCCCTATCCCTTCGTCCGGCGCGTGTCCCACCGCCTCCTCGGCGACATGCTGCGCATGACGCTGAGCGCGGCGCTGCATTACGACCTGACGCTGGAGGAGGGCCGCACCCTGTCGCGCGCCTTCACCGCCGTCGCGCACGACTGGCGGCGCACGGATTTCCTCTATCTCAGCCCCGTGGGCATGGACGGCGACTTCTCCGCCGCCGTCCATGCGGAAGGGGTGGACGTGGACACCGGCGCCGCCCCCCATCACCTGAGCTGGGACGACGTACGCGAACTCGCCGAACGCCTCGCGACGGAGTGAGGGCGCGCCACCGCGCTCCACCTCACCCTGGAAGCCGGCGATGAAGGCCGCCCGCGCCTTGCCGGTGATCACAGTGGCCGCCCGGCGCGCCCGTGGAACGGGTGCCGCCGCATGTCGCGGGGGGGCGGTCCGGGCCTTCGCCTTGCGGCGCGGGCGCGATTGGCCGAGAGAGGGAGTGTGTCGGATCGCGCCCGGGAGCAGCGCCATGCGGATCATCGTCCTCGGCGCCACCGGCCTCATCGGCTCCGCCGTGCTGGCGCGGCTGGCGTCTGCGGGGCATGAAGTGGTCGGCCTTGCGCGGAACATCGAGACGGCGGCCCGCACCCTGCCCAAGGGACGCTTCGTGGCGCTCGACCTCGGCACCGCGACGCCCGAACAACTGGCCCGTGAACTGGACGGCGCCGACGCTGTGGTGAACGCCGCCGGCCTGCTTCAGGACGGGCCGGGCGAGAGCGTCGCGCGTGTGCATGTCTCAGGGATGGCGACGCTGATCGCGGCCTGCCGCCTCACCGGCGTGCGGCGCGTGGTCCACATCTCCGCCATCGGCGTCGATACGGGCGCGTCCTCGGACTTCTCCCGCACCAAGCAGGAGGGCGATGCCCTGCTGGCCACGAGTGGGCTCGACCATGTCATCCTGCGCCCGTCCGTGGTGGTGGGGCGCCGGGCCTATGGCGGCAGCGCCATGTTCCGTGGGCTCGCCGCCCTGCCCGTGTTCCCGCTGTTCCCGGACACGGCCGATCTTCAGATCGTGCAGCTCGACGATGTGGCGGAGGCCGTCGCCGTCTTCGTCGCGCCCGAGGCTCCGGCCGGCGTGGAGATGGATCTTGCCGGGCCGGAACGGTTGTCCCTCGAAGAGGTGATCGCGACCTATCGCCGGTGGCTGGGCTTTGCTCCTGCGCGACGAATTCCGGTGCCCGGCTGGATCGCCCGCCTGATGTACCGGCTCGGCGACGGCATCGGCCGCCTCGGCTGGCGCCCGCCTCTGCGCAGTACGGTTGCGCGGGAGATCGCTCGCGGCGCCACGGGCGATCCCGGCCCGTGGATGCGGATGACCGGCATCCGGCCGCAATCCCTCTCCGACGCCCTCGCCGCCGAGCCTGCGGGCGTGCAGGAACGCTGGTTCGCTGCCCTCTACACGCTGAAGCCGGCAATCTTCGTCCTGTTCGCCATGTTCTGGATGGTGACCGGGCTCCTCTCCCTCGGCCCCGCCTATGATGCGGGCATCGCGCTCCTGAAGGAGGGCGGCGCCGGCGCCCTCGCTGCTCCGCTCGCGATCGGCGGCGCTTTGGCGGACCTCGCTATCGGCCTCGGCATCGCCGTCCGCCGCACCACGCGGGTGGCCCTGTGGGCGGCGCTCGCCGTCTCGCTGCTGTATGTGATCGCCGGCACGGCGCTCCTGCCGCGCCTGTGGCTCGATCCGCTCGGCCCGCTGGTGAAGATCGCACCCGTGGTGATGCTGAACCTCGTCGCCCTCGCCATCCTGAGGGACCGGTGATGGCCTATTTCGTCCTGAAATTCCTGCATGTCATCGGCGCGACGGTGCTGCTCGGCACCGGGGCGGGGATCGCCTTCTTCATGGTGATGGCCCATGTCACCGGCAGCGCCGTGAAGGTGGCGGCGGTGGCGCGCATCGTGGTCCTCGCGGATTTCCTCTTCACTGCCACCGCCGTGGTGCTGCAACCGGTCACGGGCGCGCTGCTGGCGCAGACGGCCGGCTATCCGCTCACCGAGGGGTGGATCGTGCTGTCCATCGCCCTCTATCTCCTCACCGGCGCGTTCTGGCTGCCGGTGGTGGGAATGCAGATGCGCATGCGGAAGCTCGCAGAGGCCGCCGCCACGGCGGGCACGGCACTGCCAGCCGCCTATCATCGCCTGTTCTGGACCTGGTTCGCCTTCGGCTTCCCCGCCTTCGCGGCCGTGCTGGGCATCTTCTGGCTGATGATCGTGCGGCCGGACCTTCCGGCCTTCACCCTCGGCTGACTCGCTAGTTGTTGAATTGACGCATTTTCTTCACGCGAACCGGTATCCACTTCGCTCGAAAATGCTTTAGAAATCCCCCGCCTCCTCCGGCGCGATCACCACCGCCATGCCGTCCAGCGCGGGCTCCAGCTTCAATTGGCAGGCGAGGCGGGAGGCGAGGGTGCGGTTCTGGCTGGTGGTGAGCATGCGGCTTTCGCCGGGGCTGATCGGGGGCGCCGTGACGCCCTCCGGCAGGGTGACGAAGACATGGCAGGTGGCGCAGGCGCAGCCGCCGCCGCACTGGGCGGCGAGTTCCTCGATGCCGGCCTTGCGGATGGCCTTCAGCAGCGTCGTGCCGTCGCGCCCCGTCACCTCATGACGGGCGCCGCTGCGGGTTTCCACGGTGAAGCGCGCCAAGAGTCAGCCCCCCGCCCAAACGTCCGAACGCCGGCTCACGGCAGGATGACGGACGCAAGGTCCGCCGCCGCCGGGTGCCTTCCGCTGTCGCCGCCATCGCGCGCGATCCGCACCGTGGCGAGGCCGGCGGACGCGGCGGCGTCCAGCTCGTCCACACTGCCGGAGAGCACGAGAATCTGCGACGGGGCGAGGCCGATCTCCTGGGCGATGGCCTTGTAGGCCTCCTCCTCCATTTTCTGGCCCATGCGGGTGTCGAAGAAGCCGTCCAGCAGGCGCTCCGCATCCGAGCCGGCGGAGGAGAGCCAGAGCTTCTGCGCCAGTTCCGACGAGGAGGAGAAGGTGAAGAGCTTCAGCCCCTGCCCCTTCCAGGCGGCAAGGCTCGGCCCGGCATCGCCATGGACCTCCGCGCTGAAGGCGCCGGCCGCATACCCCTCCTGCCAGATGCGGCCCTGGATGATCTTGAGCGGCGTCGGATTGCGGCCCTGCTTCATCCACCGCAGCAGCAGCGCCTCCGCCTCGCGGGGCTTGAGGGAGAAGCCGCCCATGAGGCGGCCGGCCTCGTCCAGCGCCTCCTCGATCTCCTCGTTCTCCTCGCCGTGCTCGGCGATGAAGGCGCCGAGGCGCTCGCGGGCATGGGGCACCAGCGTCTCATCGAGGAAGGACTGGGGGCCGAGAACGCCCTCGATGTCCATCAGCACCGCCTCTATGGCCATGACACCGCCTCTGCCTTACCCCCGGAATGCGCCCGTGTCGGGAACGCGCCAATGCGGCCCTTCCCCGGCACGCCGATCGGGTTTGAAGGGAAGGCAAGCACCCGCCGTGCCAGCCGCCGGCTTTGGCGGCGGCTGGGGGCCATGCTACCCTCCGGCGCTCCTTTCCCCTGATTGATGAGCGGTCCCTTGCCTGCCGGTTGCCGTTGCCTCCTTGCCGGGCTGATCGCCTGGACCCTGGCCCTTTCCATCGCCGCTGCCGCGCCGGCGCAGGCGGCGGATGCCGCCTTCACGCAATTCATCGCCTCCCTGTGGCCGGAGGCGCAGGCGGCGGGCGTGTCGCGCGCCACCTTCGAGCGGGAGACGGCCGGCCTCGAGCCCGACTACAAGCTGCCCGACCTCGCTTTGCCCGGCCGCCCCTCCACCGGTGCCGGCGGACAGGCCGAGTTCGTGCAGGTGCCGGCCGCCTATGTGAAGGAGGCCACCATCGCCCGCCTCGCCGCCGAGGGGCAGCGGCTGATGCAGAAATACAAGGCGCCCCTCGACCGCATCGAGGCCATGTTCGGCGTGCCCGCCCCCGTGGTGCTGGCCATCTGGGGCCGCGAGACCGATTTCGGCCGCTACACCTCGCCCCACGACGCGCTCAAGGTACTGGCGACGCAGGCCTATGCCGGCCGACGCAAGGACCAGTACCGCACCGAGTTCATCCTCGCCCTGAAGATGCTGAACGACGGCGACGTAACCCGGAAGGATTTCCGCGCCTCCTGGGCCGGGGCGACGGGCCTCACCCAGTTCCTGCCCTCGGACTATGTGAAGCACGGCGTCGATCTCGACGGCACCGGCCATGCCGACATCTGGCATTCGGTGCCGGACGCGCTCGCCTCCGCCGCCAAGCAGCTCGCCGACAAGGGATGGCAGCCGGGCGTGCGCTGGGCCTATGAGGTGCTGGCGCCGGTGAATGCCGACTGCACCATGGGCGTACCGGAGGTGAAGCAGCCCATCAGCGAATGGATCCGCGCCCGCTACGCCCCCGTCCGCCGCCTCTCCGCCACCGAGGTGGCGCAGCCCGCATCGCTGCTTCAGCCGGAGGGCACCTACGGCCCGTCCTTCCTCACCACGGCGAACTACTTCGTCATCAAGCAGTACAATTTCTCCGACCTCTACGTGCTGTTCGTCGGCCACCTCTCCGACCGCATGACCGACCCCTCGCCCTTCCGCACGCCATGGTCGGCCTCCTCCCAGCTCAAGACGAAATCGGTGGAGGCCATGCAGAAGCATCTGGCGCGGCTGGGGCTCTATTCCGACAAGATCGACGGCAAGGCCGGCATGCAGACGCGCGCGGCGCTCGGCGCCTACCAGAAGTCTGCCGGCCTCAAGGTGGACTGCTGGCCGAGCGAGGCGGTGCTGAACGCCATGAATGCCGGGCGCTGAGGCTCAGGGGATGGCGCGGTCCTCGTCCGGCCGGTGGAAGGCGAGGACGAGGACCACGGACGAGAGCGCCAGCACCGCCATCAGGCCGAAGCCGTCGGCGAACGAGCCGCGCAGCGACAGCACGAAGCCGGTGATGACAGGGGCGACGAAGCCGGCCAGCGCGAAGCAGAAATCCATGATGCCGAGCGCGGTCGCCGCCTTCTCCGGCACGATGTCCACGTTCACCGCGAAATAGGCCGCGTTCGCCCCCATGGAGGCGGCGACCGCCAGCGAGATGCAGGCGATGGCCACCGGCAGGCTGGCGCTGAACGCCACCGGCACCACCGCGAGCGCCGCCACCAGTTGCGTCCCGGCGATGAGGTAGGAGCGCGACACGCGCAACCGGCCGGTGGTCTTCAGGAGGTGATCCGACCAGCGCCCCAGCGCCCAGAGCGCCACGGCGGCACACAGCCACGGCAGCACGGTGAAGGCGCCCACGGCGGCAAGGTTCAGCCCGTAGGACTGCTGGAGATAGCTCGGCAGCCAGGCCATGAAGAAGAACAGGAAATAGCCGAAGACGAAGAAGGCCCAGTAGTTCACCAGCAGCGTGCGGTTGGTGAGCAGCACCCGCACCTCGCTCATGCGCGGCCAGCGGCGGAGCGGCGCGGCCTCCGCCGTCTGGCCTTCGCGGATGAAGGCGAGTTCCTGCGCATTCACATGGCGCGACTGGGCCGGGTCGTCGCGGAACAGGACGTACCAGAGCGGCACCCAGACCAGCGAGAGCGCGAACAGCACGGCGAATGTGCCGCGCCAGCCCAGCGCCGCCAGAAGCTGCGTCACGATCGGCCCGCCGCAGGCGAGGGCCACCGGCACTGCCACCAGCGCATAGGAGAGCGCGCTCGCCTGCCGGGCCGGCGGCAGCCAGCGCTCCACCGCGCCGGTGACGGCGGAGAAGTTCGGCCCCTCGGCCATGCCCAGCAGCGTGCGCGCGAGATAGAGGGTGAGGAAGCCGGAGGCGAGGCCGGTGAGGCCGATGGACAGGCTCCACAGCACCGCCGCGATGCTCAGCACGATGCGCGCGCCGTAGCGATCCACCGCGAAGCCGCCGATAAGCGTCGTCACCGCATAGCCCAGCCCGAACGCGCCGAGGATGGTGCCGGCGGCGGCCTTGGAGAGGCCGAGCTGCTGCTCGATGGCCGGGATGGCATAGGAGATGGCGGCGCGGTCGATGTAGTTCACCACCGTGATGGCGAACAGCAGGAAGATCACCACCCTGTGGAACCGCGTCGCCGCCATGGATCGCCCCCTGCCCGTGCGCGGTGAGTCACCGGCCGGGAGCACCATGGGCAAGACAGGCGGTCTTAATCAAGAGCGATCCGCCACAACCGTCATCCCCCGGTTCATCCGGGGGATCCACGCCTCCGCGGGAACGGTGCCCGGCCTCCTGCACCCCGCGCGCGGCACCGTGGACGCCCGGACAAGCCGGGGCATGCCGACAGTGAGTGCCCCTCACTCCGGCCCGTCGATGAGCGGATCGGGCCGCGCGAAGGCGGCGAGCGCCGCGCGGTCGGCGAGGGTGATGACGGCGCCCCGGCTCGTCACGCCGTGGGTCTTCAGCACGGCGAAGGCGCGGGAGAGATTTTCCGGCGTCATGCCCAGCAGCGAGGAGAGCACCCGTTTCTCGAACGGCAGAGTGATGCGCCCTGCCCCCTCCGCCTCGGCGCGCTGGAGCAGCCAGTTGGCGAGGCGCTCGGCCCCCGTGCGCAGCTTCTGCCCCTTCACCTCCTTCACCGCCCGGCGATAGCCGCGGGCCAGCTCGGTGACGACGGCACGGGTGAAGGCCGCGTCCGTGCCCATCGCATCGCGCACCTTCTCGGCCGGGATCATCAGCACCTGCGATTTCTGCAGGGTGCGGGCGGACTGGAGATAGATGCGCGCATTGAGCACCGCCGCGAGGATGAAGGTGCCCACCGGCTCCACGATGCTCATGGTGGTTTCACGCTCGCCGAAGGTGGCGAAAAGCTCCACCTGCCCCTCCACCACCACATGGAGGAAGTCCGCCTCGTCATTCTCGTTGATGAGCGTCACCCCCGGCGGGAATCGCTGGAGAAACGCCGTGCGCACCAGCTCCGCGAAGGTCTCCTCGCGGGCATCGGCGAACAGCGGCAGGCTTCGGATCACGGCGGCGTCGTCAGGCCTCATGCGCACCTCGTTTCGTCACCCCTACCATGCCATCGCCTCCGTCGCTTGACAAATGTCAATTGCCGCGTCAAAACTTGTAAAGTCTAGACAGTAATAAAGATATTTCGTTTCGGGTCATCCAATAAGTCTCCGCTGTTTTCTGATGACCGAAGTCTATTACTGATACAGATCAAAGAAGCCACGGCGCCCCCGCCGCAGGTTGCGACGCGCGGTCCAGCCGCGACTTTGCAACTGGCGGGTTGAAGCCATGCACACCCCTTTCGAGGCGAGCCAAAGCGACCAGCGGCGCGCCCTTTCCATGAGCACCCTCGCCTTCACCGTGTGTTTCGCGGTGTGGACGATCTTCTCCATCATCGGCATCCGCATCAGGCAGGATCTCGGCCTCTCGGACACCGAGTTCGGCCTCCTCATCGGCACGCCCATCCTCACCGGCTCGCTCATCCGCGTGGCGCTGGGCGTGTGGGCGGATGTGTATGGCGGGCGCGTCGTGTTCGCGCTGACCATGCTGGCGGCGGCAGTGGCCACCTTCCTCCTCACCTATGCCGCGACCTATCCGCAGTTCCTGCTGGCGGCGCTGGGCGTCGGCATCGCCGGCGGCTCCTTCTCCGTGGGCGTCGCCTATGTCTCGCGCTGGTATCCGGCAGGCAAGCAGGGCACCGCCCTCGGTATTTTCGGTGCCGGCAATGTGGGCGCGGCGGTGACGAAGTTCCTGGCCCCCTTCGTGCTGGTCGCCTTCGGCTGGCAGATGGTGGCGCAGGTGTGGGCCGCCGCCCTCGTGGTGATGGCGGTGCTTTTCTTCGTCACCACCAAGGATGATCCGGTGCTGGTGGAGCGCCGCCGCCTCGGCATCAAGCCGAAGAGCGCGTGGCTGGAGCTGGAGCCGCTGAAGAACGTCCAGGTGTGGCGCTTCTCTCTCTATTATTTCTTCGTCTTCGGCGCCTTCGTCGCGCTGGCGCTGTGGCTGCCCCAGTATCTGGTGAAGGTCTACGGCCTCGACATCAAGCAGGCGGGCATGATCGCCGCCGCCTTCTCCGTGCCGGCGAGCCTGTTCCGCGCCTATGGCGGGCATCTCTCCGACGTCTACGGCGCGCGGCGGGTGATGTACTGGACCTTCCTCGTCTCGGTGGCCGCCACCTTCGTGCTGTCCTATCCGCCCACGGACTATGTGGTGCGCGGCATCAACGGCCCCATCACCTTCCATATGGAAATGGGCGTCGCCGGCTTCACCGTCACGGTGTTCGTGCTCGGCTTCTTCATGGCCCTGGGCAAGGCGGCGGTCTACAAGCACATCCCGGTCTATTACCCCAACAATGTGGGCGCCGTGGGCGGCCTCGTGGGGATGATCGGCGGCCTCGGCGGCTTCGTGCTGCCCCTCGCCTTCGGCGTGCTCAACGACCTCACCGGCCTGTGGACCAGCTGCTTCATGCTGCTGTTCGTCATCGCGGTCGGGGCGCTGGCCTGGATGCACCTCGCCATCCGGCACATGGAAAAGGAAGCCTCTGCTCCGGCGCTGGCCACCCTGCCCGAGCTGCCGGAAATGCAGGGCATGCCCGCCTCCGCGCTGCCCGCCCGCAAGGCCGGCGCGGTGCTGACCGACTGGCGGCCCGAGGACAAGGCCTTCTGGGCCTCCACCGGCCGCGCCATCGCCCGGCGCAATTTGTGGCTCTCCATCCCGGCGCTGCTCCTGTCCTTCGCCATCTGGCAGGTGTGGTCGGTGGTGGTGGCGAAGCTGCCACTGGTGGGCTTCAAGTTCACCACCGACCAGCTGTTCTGGCTCGCCGCGCTCCCCGGCCTCACGGGCGCGACGCTGCGCATCTTCTATTCCTTCATGGTGCCGATCTTCGGCGGGCGGCTCTGGACGACGCTCACCACCTGGTCGCTCATCATCCCCGCGCTCGGCATCGGCTATGCGGTGCAGAACCCGGACACGCCCTATGTGGTGCTGCTCATCCTCGCGCTGCTGTGCGGCTTCGGCGGCGGCAACTTCGCCTCCTCCATGGCCAACATCTCCTTCTTCTTCCCCAAGGCGGAGAAGGGCAACGCGCTGGCGCTGAACGCCGGCCTCGGCAACCTCGGGGTCAGCGTGGTGCAGTTCGTGGTGCCGCTGGTCATCACCATGGGCCTGTTCGGCAAGTTCGGCGGCGATCCGGCCATGGTGAAGGCGGCGGCGGGGCCGGCGCCCATGTGGCTGCAGAATGCCGGCTTCATCTTCGTGCCCTTCATCGTCCTCTCGGCCTTCGGCGCGTGGTTCGGCATGAACGACATCGCCGACGCCCGCGCCTCGTTCCGCGAGCAGTCGGTGATCTTCCAGCGCAAGCACAACTGGATCATGTGCTGGCTCTATACGGGGACATTCGGCTCCTTCATCGGCTATTCGGCGGGCTTTCCGCTGCTCACCAACATCCTCTTCCCGGAGGTGAACGCGCTCTCCTACGCCTTCCTCGGCCCGCTGGTCGGCGCCCTCGCCCGCTCCGGCACGGGGTGGCTGGCGGACCGCTACGGCGGCGGACGGGTAACGCTCTTCGTCTTCGTGCTGATGATGGCGGGCGTGTCGGGCGTGCTGTGGGCCATCGGCATGCGCGCCGAGCCCTGGGCCTTCTCGGCCTTCTTCGCGGCCTTCCTGGTGCTGTTCTTCGCCACCGGCGTCGGCAACGCCTCCACCTTCCAGATGATCCCCGCGATCATGGCGAAGGAGATGGACCGCCTGATGCCCGCCGCCGATGCGGAGGCGCGCCGCAAGCAGGCGGAGAAGGAGGCGGCGGCCATCACCGGCTTCACCTCGGCGATTGCCGCCTTCGGGGCCTTCTTCATCCCCAAGGGCTACGGCACCTCCATCGCGCTGACGGGCGGGCCTGAGGCGGCGCTCTGGGCCTTCCTCGGCTTCTATGTGAGCTGCCTGGTCATCACCTGGGCCGTCTACACCCGCAAGGGCGGCCTCCTCCACGACATCGAGCGCGGGATCGCCCCGCGCGCCACCCACCGTCCGGCTGCGGCCGCGTAGCACCAGCGGTTCGCGAGCCCGGCTCGCGAACCGCTGGTCAAGCCCGCGCGGCGCTTGAGCGAAAACACACGGAAGGCTCTACCCATGTCCCATTTCCTCGACCGGCTCACCTTCTTCCGCCGCGAGACCGAGCCCTTCTCCAACGGCCACGGCATCGTCACCCACGAGGATCGCTCGTGGGAGGACGGCTACAGGAAGCGCTGGCAGCACGACAAGATCGTGCGCTCCACCCACGGCGTGAACTGCACCGGCTCCTGCTCGTGGAAGATCTACGTGAAGGGCGGCATCGTCACCTGGGAAACCCAGCAGACGGACTATCCCCGCACGCGGCCCGACCTGCCGAACCACGAGCCGCGCGGCTGCGCCCGTGGCGCCTCCTACAGCTGGTATCTCTATTCCGGCGCGCGGGTGAAGCACCCCATGGTGCGCGGGCGCCTCCTCAAGCTCTGGCGCGAGGCGCGGGCGAAGCTGCCGCCGGTCGCCGCCTGGGCCTCCATCGTCGGCGATGCGGAAAAGCGCGCCTCCTACACCTCCATCCGTGGCCATGGCGGGCTCGTGCGCGCCACCTGGGACGAGGTGAACGAGATCATCGCCGCCGCCAACGCCTACACCATCCGCACCCACGGCCCGGACCGGGTGGCGGGCTTCTCGCCCATCCCGGCCATGTCCATGGTGTCCTACGCGGCGGGCGCGCGCTATCTCTCGCTGCTCGGCGGCGTCTGCCTCTCCTTCTACGACTGGTATTGCGACCTGCCGCCGGCCTCTCCCCAGACCTGGGGCGAGCAGACCGACGTGCCGGAAAGCGCCGACTGGTACAATGCCGGCTTCATCATCGTCTGGGGCTCCAACGTGCCGCAGACGCGCACGCCGGACGCCCATTTCTACACCGAGGTGCGCTACAAGGGCACCAAGAGCGCGGTGGTGACGCCGGACTATGCCGAGGCCACCAAGTTCGCCGACATCTGGCTGAACCCGAAGCAGGGCACCGACGCCGCGCTGGCGCTCGCCATGGGCCATGTGATCCTGCGCGAATATCACCTTGACCGGCAGGTGCCCTACTTCGACGATTACCTGCGTCGTTACTCGGACATGCCCTTCCTCGTGCGGCTCGTGGAGCGCGACGGCCGCCTCGTGGCGGAGCGGATGCTGCGCGCGTCGGACCTCCCCGGCGGCCTCGGCGAGACCAACAATCCCGAGTGGAAGACCGTCGCCTTCGATGAGGCGAGCGGCGATCTCGTCGCCCCCGTGGGCTCCATCGGCCACCGCTGGGGCGAGCAGGCGAAATGGAATCTGGAGGAGAAGGACGGCACCGGCCGCGCCCTGCGCCTACGCCTCTCGCTGGAGGACCATGCGGATGAGATCGCGGCCGTGGACTTCCCCTATTTCGGCGGCCGCGCCACCGAGCATTTCGTGGCCACGAACCATGGCGAGGTGCTGACGCGCAACCTGCCCGTCCGCCTCATCCAGGGCGCGGACGGCAGCGTGATGAAGGTCGCCACCGTCTACGATCTCATGATGGCCAATTACGGCCTCGACCGGGGCTTCGGCGGCGGCAATGTCGCCGTCTCCTATGACGCGGACGTGCCCTTCACCCCCGCCTGGGCCGAGCGCATCACCGGCGTGAAGCGCGATGCCATCATCACCGTGGCGCGCGAGTTCGCCACCAATGCGGAGAAGACCAACGGGCGCTCGATGATCATCATCGGCGCGGCCATGAACCACTGGTATCACATGGACATGAACTACCGGGGGGTCATCAACCTCCTGGTGTTCTGCGGCGCCATCGGCCAGTCCGGCGGCGGCTGGTCGCATTATGTGGGGCAGGAGAAACTGCGGCCGCAGACCGGCTGGCAGCCGCTGGCCTTCGGCCTCGACTGGTCGCGCCCGCCCCGGCACCAGAACGCCACCTCCTTCTGGTATGCCCACACGGACCAGTGGCGCTACGAGACGCTGACCGCCGGCGAAATCCTCTCCCCCACCGCGCCCAAGGGCGAATGGGACAAGAGCTTCATCGACTACAACGTCCGCGCCGAGCGCATGGGCTGGCTGCCCTCCGCCCCGCAATTGAAGCAGAACCCCCTCGCCATCGCCGCCAAGGCCAAGGCCGCCGGCAAGGAGGTGAAGGACTACGTCGCCTCGGCGCTGAAGAGCGGCGAGCTGGAACTCTCCTGCCACGACCCGGACCACCCGGACAACTGGCCGCGCAACCTCTTCGTCTGGCGCTCCAACCTGCTGGGATCCTCGGGCAAGGGGCACGAATACTTCCTCAAGCACCTGCTCGGCACCCAGCACGGCGTGATGGGCAAGGACCTCGGCGCCGAGGGCGCGGTGCGCAACACGGAAGTCGCGTGGCACGAGGAGGCGCCCACCGGCAAGCTCGATCTTCTGGTGACGCTGGACTTCCGCATGTCCACCACCTGCGTCTACTCGGACATCGTGCTGCCCACCGCCACCTGGTACGAGAAGAATGACCTGAATACTTCGGACATGCACCCCTTCATCCATCCGCTCTCGGCGGCGGTGGACCCGGCGTGGGAAGCGCGCTCCGACTGGGACATCTACAAGGGCCTCGCCCGCACCTTCTCCGCCGTGGCACCCGAGGTGCTGGGGGTGGAGACCGACACGGTGCTCACCCCCATCCTCCACGACACCCCCGCCGAGATCGCGCAGGCGCTGGACGTGAAGGACTGGCGCAAGGGCGAGGTGGAGCCCATTCCCGGCAAGACCATGCCCAGCGTGACCGTGGTGGAGCGGGACTATCCCGCGACCTACGCCCGCTTCACCGCGCTCGGACCGCTGATGGAGAAAATCGGCAACGGCGGCAAGGGCATCAGCTGGAAGACCGGGCATGAGGTGGACGCCCTGCGCGCCCTCAACGGCACCCATCGCGACGGTCCGGCCAAGGGCCTTGCGAAGATCGAAACGGACATCGACGCCGCCGAGGTCATCCTCATGCTGGCGCCGGAGACCAATGGCGAGGTGGCGGTGAAGGCGTGGGAGGCGCTTTCCCAGAACACCGGCCGCGAGCACGCCCATCTCGCGCTGCCCAAGGAAGACGAGAAGATCCGCTTCCGCGACGTGCAGGCGCAGCCGCGCAAGATCATCTCCTCGCCCACCTGGTCGGGCATCGAGAGCGAGAAGGTCTGCTACAACGCCGGCTACACCAACGTCCACGAGCTGATCCCCTGGCGCACGCTCACCGGCCGCCAGCAGCTCTATCAGGACCATCTGTGGATGCGAGCCTTCGGCGAGGAGCTCGTCACCTGGAAGCCGCCGGTGGATCTGAAGACCATCACCGGCCATCGCAATGCCAAGCCCAACGGCAATACCGAGATCGTGCTCAACTTCCTCACGCCGCACCAAAAGTGGGGCATCCACTCAACTTATACTGACAATCTACTGATGCTCACCCTCAACCGGGGCGGGCCGGTGATCTGGATCAGCGAGGACGACGCCCGCGCGGCCGGCCTTGCCGACAATGACTGGGTGGAGGTGTTCAACGCCAATGGCGCATTGACCGCCCGCGCCGTGGTCTCCCAGCGTGTCATGCCGGGCATGGCCATGATGTATCACGCGCAGGAGAAGATCATTAACACCCCCGGCTCGGAAATGACCGGCAAGCGCGGCGGCATCCATAATTCCGTGACGCGCACGGTGCTGAAGCCGACCCACATGATCGGCGGCTACGCCCAGCAATCCTATGGCTTCAACTATTACGGCACGGTCGGCGCCAATCGCGACGAGTTCGTGGTGGTGCGCAAGATGAACAAGGTCGATTGGCTCGAGGACGAGCTGCCGGCCGCTTCCGAAAAGGAGATGGCCCAATGAAGATCCGCGCCCAGATCGCCATGGTGCTGAACCTCGACAAGTGCATCGGGTGTCACACCTGCTCCGTCACCTGCAAGAACGTGTGGACCAGCCGCCAGGGCGTGGAATACGCCTGGTTCAACAATGTGGAGACCAAGCCCGGCGTCGGCTATCCCCGCGAGTGGGAGAACCAGAAGAAGTGGAACGGCGGCTGGCGCCGCAAGCAGAACGGCAATATCGAGCCGCGCATCGGCGCGAAATGGCGGGTGCTCGCCAACATCTTCGCCAATCCGGACCTGCCGGAGATCGATGATTATTACGAGCCCTTCACCTTCGATTACGAGCACCTGCACACCGCGAAGGAATCGAAGGCCTTCCCCACCGCCCGCCCGCGCTCCCTCGTTTCCGGCGAGCGGATGGAGAAGATCGAGTGGGGGCCGAACTGGGAGGAAATCCTGGGCGGCGAGTTCGCCAAGCGGCGTAAGGACGTGAACTTCGAGGGTATGCAGGCCGAGATCTACGGCCAGTTTGAAAACACCTTCATGATGTACCTGCCGCGCCTGTGCGAGCACTGCCTGAATCCCACCTGCGCGGCCGCCTGCCCCTCCGGCGCCATCTACAAGCGGGAGGAGGACGGCATCGTCCTCATCGATCAGGACAAGTGCCGGGGCTGGCGCATGTGCGTCTCGGGCTGCCCCTACAAGAAGATCTATTACAACTGGTCTTCGGGAAAGTCGGAGAAATGCATCTTCTGCTATCCCCGCATCGAGGCGGGCCAGCCCACCGTGTGCTCGGAGACCTGCGTCGGGCGCATCCGCTATCTCGGCGTGCTGCTCTATGACGCCGACCGCATCGAGGAAGCGGCCAGCGTGAAGGACGAGAAGAAGCTCTACCAGGCCCAGCTCGACCTCTTCCTCGATCCGAAGGACCCCGCCGTCATCGCCCAGGCCCGCGCCGATGGCGTGCCGGATGCCTGGATCGAGGCGGCGAAGGTCTCGCCGATCTGGAAGATGGCCATGGAGTGGAAGGTCGCCTTCCCGCTCCATCCCGAATACCGCACCCTGCCCATGGTCTGGTACGTGCCGCCGCTCTCGCCCATCCAGTCCGCCGCCACCGCCGGCAAGATGGGCATGGATGGCGAGATGCCGGATGTGCGCTCCCTGCGCATCCCGCTGCGCTACCTCGCCAATCTGCTCACCGCCGGCAACGAGGAGCCGGTCGCCCTGGCGCTGGAACGCATGCTCGCCATGCGCGCCTACATGCGGGCGAAGACGGTGGACGGCCGCCTCGAAGGGGGCATCGCCACCAGGGTCGGCCTCACCGGCGCGGACATCGAGGACATGTACCAGACCATGGCCATCGCCAATTACGAGGACCGCTTCGTCATCCCCACCGCCCATCGCGAGGCGGGGGAAGACCCGTTCGATCTGCGCGGCTCGTGCGGCTTCTCCTTCGGCAATGGCTGCTCGGGCGGGGACAGCGATGTGAACCTGTTCGGCAGCCCCACCCACACGCCCGGCCGGCGCACCAAGACACCGATGGAGGTGGAGTGATGGACGACAACCTCACCCTCAAGGCCCTCTCCCGCCTCCTCCTCTATCCCGAGGCGGCGTTGCAGGATGCGGCGCCCCACCTCGCCGAGGCGCTCACCGAAGACGGCCGGCTGGATGCCCCCACCCGCCTCGGCCTCATGCCGCTGCTGCGCTCGCTGGCGGGCGAAGACCTCTATGATCTGCAGGAGGCCTATGTGAGCCTCTTCGACCGCACGCGGCGCCTGTCCCTGCATCTGTTCGAGCATGTGCATGGGGAAAGCCGCGACCGCGGGCAGGCCATGGTGGACCTCGCGGCGCTCTACGCGCAGGGCGGCCTCGCCATCGACGCCAACGAGCTGCCGGATTTTCTGCCCCTGTTCCTGGAGTTCCTCGCCACCCGTCCGGAGGCGGAGGCGCAGGGGCTGCTCGCCGACGTGGACCACATCCTCGCCACGCTGGAAGAGCGCCTGAACGAGCGCGGCTCGCTCTATGCCGCCGTGCTCACCGCCGTGCGCCACCTTGCCGGCCCCGAAGCGGTGTTGGCGCCCACTCAGGAGCCCGCGCCCCACACCGAAGACCTCGCTGCCCTCGACCTCAATGCGCTGGACAAGGAGTGGGAGGAGACCGCGGTCACCTTCGGCCCCGGCGATGCCGCCTCCTGCGGCGTCGATCGCTTCCGCACCCAGCTCCGCGCCGCCCAGCGCGATGTGCGCCACCCGGCGCCTCAACCTGCCGCCTGAAGGAGACGACCATGTCGCAGGCCATCAATTCAGCCCTGTTCGGCTGGTATCCCTACCTCTGCCTCACGGTGTTTCTCGTCGCCAGCCTCATCCGGTTCGACCGCGAGCAATACACCTGGAAGACCGGCTCCTCGCAGCTGCTGCGCAAGCGGCAATTGCGCTGGGGATCGAACCTCTTCCATGTGGGCATCCTCGTCATTTTCATCGGCCATGCCGGCGGCCTGCTCACCCCCATCTGGGTGTTCGATGCGCTGGGCATCTCGCACAGCTTCAAGCAGGGTCTCGCCATCACCGTGGGCGGCATCGCCGGGGTCATGTGCTTCATCGGCATCGCGCTTTTGGCCCACCGCCGGCTGTTCGATCCGCGCATCCGGGCGAACTCCAGCTTCGGCGACACCGCCATCCTGCTTCTCCTGTGGGCGCAGCTCACGCTCGGCCTCTCCACCATCTTCGTCTCGCTCCACCACATGGACGGGCACGAGATGGTGAAGTTCATGAACTGGGCGCAGGGCATCCTCACCCTCCAGCCGGCGGCGGCCGCCTATGTGGCGGACGTGAGCCCCATCTTCAAGGCGCACCTCGTGCTGGGCATGACGATCTTCCTCGTCTTCCCCTTCACCCGCCTCGTGCATGTGTGGAGCGCGCCGGTCTGGTACCTCGGCCGGCCCGGCTATCAGGTGGTGCGCTCGCGCCGGCCTGCCCGCAAGCCCGTCGCCATGCGCCCGCAGCCGGCGACGGCGGCCGTGCGCCCCGCCGCCCGTCCTCTCAGCAATCCGGCGGAGTGAGAGCCATGGTCGAGATCGTCAGCCGCACCGCACCCCGCCCCGCCGGGCGCCGGCCGCAGGAACTCTCCGTGGACGGCGTCACCATCGCCCGCGCCGACATCGCCCGCGAGGCGCAGAACCATGCGGCGTCGGACCCCGCCGCCGCATGGCAGGCCGCATCCCATGCCCTCGTGGTGCGGCAGCTGCTCCTCGCCGAGGCCGACCGCCTCGGCACCGCCGCCACGCCGGAGGAGGACGACGAGGACCGCCGCGAGACCGAGGAAGAGGCGGTCATCCGCGCCCTGCTCGAGGAAGAGGTGAAGGTGCCCACGGCGGACGAGGCCACCTGCCGGCGCTACTTCGCGCGCAACCCCGCCCTCTTCCGCACCGGCGACCTCTATGAGGTGGCGCACATCCTCATCGCCGCCGACCCGACCGACGCGGACGCCCGGCAAGTGGCGCGGGAGCAGGCCGACGCCTTGCTCACAGCCCTTCTCTCCGGCGCCGTGGCGTTCGAGACCGCGGCGCGCGAAACGTCCGCCTGCCCCTCCCGCGAGGTCGGCGGCAGCCTCGGCCAGATCGGCAAGGGCCAGACCGTGCCGGAGTTCGAGGCGGCGCTGGCGGCCATGGCGCCGGGCGCCATCCACCCCGTGCCGGTGGAGACGCGCTACGGCTTCCACATCGTGCGTCTTGCTCATCGGGTTGAGGGGCGAGACCTGCCGTTCGAGATGGTGCGGGAGGCCATTGCCGGCCATCTGGAGCTGTCCTCCTGGCACGCCGCCATGCGCCAGTATGTGAGCCTGCTCATCGGCCGCGCCGACATTCGCGGCATCTCCATGGAAGGGGCGCAATCGCCCCTCGTGCAATAGGGGGGCCGCCATGCTGCTCGGAAGCCTGCTGCGGCGCCTGCGCGATGAACGCTTTGCGCAGGAAACCCTCCTCGGCCTTGGCGATCTCTCCCTCGTCGCCCGCGCCGATGCGGCCGGGGCGCCTTATGGGGAGAGCGCGGCGGACTATGCCGCCTCCGCCTGCGCCCGCTTCGGCGATCAGGCGGGCGACGAGGACTGGCTGGCGCTGATGACCGCGCTGGAGCGCAGCACCGACCCGGCTGCCACCTGCCTCAGGACCATGACCGAATGGGCCCTGAAGGACGATGCGGCCTCTGCCGCCCGCGAAGCCGAAGGCGCAGGCCATGACGGCTGTGGCTGCGGCGGCGGGGGCGGGTGTGGGGGTGGAGGGCACGGTGGGGGTCACGGTGGGGGCCACCATGGGCACGGCTGAGCGCCCCCGCCCGGACGGCATCCTCGACGAATTGTTCGACAACAATCTCGCCTGGGCGCGCGCCAAGACGGAAGCGGACCCCACCTTCTTCCGCCGCCTCGCCGAGCAGCAGGCGCCGCGCTTCCTGTGGGTCGGCTGCTCCGACAGCCGGGTGCCGGCCAACGATGTGGTGGGGCTCGACCCCGGCGAGCTGTTCGTCCACCGCAACATCGCCAACGTCATCCATTCCAGCGACATGAACATGCTGGCGGTGCTGGAATTCGCCGTGGAAGTGCTGGGCGTGCGCCATGTCATCGTCTGCGGCCACTATGGCTGCGGCGGCGTGCGGCGCGCGCTGGAGAATGCCGCCGGCACCGGCGGCAGCGCGCTGGTGGACCACTGGCTCGCCCCCATCGTCGATCTCTATTGCCGCCACCGCCGGGACATCGCGGCGGCCGGCGATGCTGCCCGGCAGATCGACCGCATGTGCGAGCTGAACGTCGCCCTGCAGATGCGCCGCCTCGCCGCCACACCGGTCATGAAATCCGCCTGGGCGCGCGACCATCAGGTGACGGTGCACGGCTGGATCTACGGCATCGGCGACGGCCTCCTGCGCGACCTCGGCACCACCATTTCCTCGCCCGAAGACTTCGCCGCTTTGCCGCCCCTCGACGATCTCATCGCCGCCCCCCTGGAGCCCATGACCGCCGCCCGGCGGCACGCCATCGCCGCCTTCCTGGAGATGGACGCGGAGGTGTTTCCCGCCCTCGGCGCCTGTGGCGTCGGTGCCTGTACCTGCGGCGCCTTTCCCTCGCCATCCGCCCGCGGGGCGGAGGAGGCCTGACCCATGCCCACCCAGATCGCCCCCTGCCCCGTACCGGCGTCGCCCTGCTCGCTCATCGACCTGTTCGGCCGCCGCATCACCTATCTGCGCCTCTCCGTGACCGACCGCTGCGACCTGCGCTGCGTCTATTGCATGGCGGAGGACATGACCTTCCTGCCGCGCAACGAGGTGCTCTCCATCGAGGAGCTGGACCGCCTCGCCACCGCCTTCATCCGCCAGGGCGTCACCAAGCTGCGCCTCACCGGCGGCGAGCCGCTGGTGCGCCGAGGCATCATGGACCTCGTCGCCTCCCTCTCCCGCCACCTCGCCTCCGGCGCGCTGAAGGAGCTGACGCTGACCACCAACGGCACCCAGCTCGCCCGCCACGCGGACGACCTCGCGCGGCTCGGGGTGCGGCGGGTGAATGTGTCCCTCGACACGCTGGACCCTGATACCTTTAAGCGAGTCACCCGGCGCGGATCGCTGGCCGTCGTGATGGACGGAATCCGTGCGGCGCTGAATGCCGGACTGACTGTGAAACTGAACGTGGTGGCACTCGCCGATTCCACACCCGGCAACGTGGTGAAACTCATCGAATTCGCCCACCGGCACGGCATGGACATCACCTTCATCGAGACCATGCCATTGGGCGACGTGGGGGTGGACCGGGTCGATCAATACCTGCCGCTCGACAAGCTCAGGACCTTGATCGAGCAGCACTTTTCCCTGATCGACACGCCGGAACGCACCGGCGGCCCCGCCCGCTACGCCCGCGTCGCGGAGACCGGAGGCCGCATCGGCTTCATCACCCCCATGAGCCACTCCTTTTGCGAGAGCTGTAACCGTATCCGGGTAAGCGCGACGGGTGTTCTCTACACCTGCCTCGGCCAGGAAAATGCAGTGGATCTAAAGACTTGCCTGCGCACTGGCGGCGAGGCAGCGATGGCGGAGGCCATCGCCGATGCCATCCGCGCGAAGCCCCGCGGGCACGATTTCGTCATCACCCGCGGCGGCGCCCCGGCCCTGGCACGGCATATGTCGGCGCTGGGTGGCTGAGAAAAATTCTTTCTATATTTCAGGACTATAGCCATGCGCACCGCCGCCACTCTCCGCGCCTTCACCGGCCTCGCCCTGCTGAGCCGGGGCTTCCGCCCCTTCTTCCTCGGCGCCGGCCTGTTCGCCCTTGTCGCCATCGCTGTCTGGCCGGCGGTATTCCTCGGCGAAGTCATTCTTCCGACTGCATTTTCCGCCGTGGAATGGCACGCCCACGAGATGCTGTTCGGCTACGGCGCCGCCGTCATCGCCGGCTTCCTTCTCACCGCCATCCCCAACTGGACCGGCCGCCTGCCGGTGGCGGGAAATGCTCTCGGAAGCCTTGTCCTGCTTTGGTTTGCGGGCCGCGCCGCCGTGCTCGTCTCCGCCAAGATTGGCTGGGCCACGGCAGCGGTGATCGACGTGGCCTTCCTCGCCGTGTTCGCGCTGGTGGTGGCGCGGGAGGTCACGGCGGGTAAAAACTGGCGAAATCTCAAGGTTATAGCTGTGGTGGGCTTGCTCGCCGGCGCCAATCTCGCCTTCCATCTGGAAGCCCATTTCACCGGCGATGCCGACCATGCGGGGCGGGCGGCTTTGGCCCTGATCCTCTTTCTCATCCTTCTGTTCGGCGGCCGGGTGGTGCCGAGCTTCACCGGCAACTGGCTGGCCCGGCGGCCGAATGAACAACGGCCCGCGCCGTTCGACCCCTGGGATGCCTATGCCCTCGGCATTTCCGCGCTGGCGCTCATTGGCTGGATCGCCTTTCCCGACAAGGGTTTGACGGGCATCGCGCTGATCGCGGCCGGGCTTGCATCCCTGGCCCGGCTTGCCCGCTGGCGCGGCTGGCGGACCTTCGCCGACCCGCTGGTTCTGGTGCTGCACGGCGCCTTCCTGCTGGTGGCGCTGGGCTTCCTCGCGGCCGGAGCGACGGCGCTGGCGCCGGATCATGTGCCACCCGCCGTCGGGCTCCACGTGTGGGCCATCGGTGGCATCGGCGGCATGACTTTGGCCATGATGACACGGGCGACCCTCGGCCATTCCGGCCAGGCGCTTGCCGCAACGCCCGGCACCGTCGCGGTCTATCTCCTTGTCGTTGCAGCACTTGTGGCGCGCGTCGCCATGGCTTGCCTCCCTCAATGGATGGCGCCGCTCATGCTGGCCGCGGCCGGCTTCTGGTGCGCCGCGTTCGCCGGCTTCGTCATCATCTACGGGCCGATGCTGGTACGACGGAGCTGAGGTCGGATGAAGCTTGGCCATACCCTGCAACCGCGCATACGACTTTAGTCGTAAGAGTCAGAAAGTCGCTGGCCTTTACGGTGCGAGACGGTAGCCTCCCTGCAACGATCGATAACAAGGGAGCACGCCAATGCAGCGCCTGTCCGCCGCAGCCAAAGCCTTTCGACCCGCCCATCTCGCCGCAGCCGCCCTCTCCTGCGCGCTCGCCCTCGCCCCGGCGGCCGCACGGGCCGAGTTCGTCAACGTCCTCACCGGCGGGACGTCCGGTGTCTATTATCCGCTTGGCGTCGCGATCTCGAAGGTCATCGGCGAGAAGGTGCCGGGCACCCGCCCCTCGGTGCAGGCGACCAAGGCGTCGGTGGAGAATCTGAACCTCATCCAGCAGGGCAAGGGCGAGGTCGCCTTCACCCTCGCCGACAGCCTCGCCGACGGCGCGGCCGGCAAGGAAGAGGCCGGCTTCAAGACCCCGCTCACCAAGGTGCGGGCGCTGGGCGGCATCTATCCCAACTACATCCAGATCGTGGCCTCCAAGGATTCCGGCATCAAGACCATCGCCGATCTCAAGGGCAAGCGCCTCTCCGTGGGCGCGCCCAAATCCGGCACGGAACTCAATGCCCGCGCCATTCTCAATGCGGCTGGCCTCAAGTATGAGGACCTCGGAAAGATCGAATACCTGCCCTTCGCCGAATCCGTGGAGCTGATGAAGAACCGCCAGCTCGACGCCACCCTGCAGTCCGCCGGCCTCGGCGTTGCCTCCATCAAGGATCTCGCGAACTCGGTGCCGATCGTGGTGGTGGAGGTGCCCGGCGCGGTGATCGACAAGATCGGCGCACCCTATCTCAAGACCACCATCCCAGCGGGTACGTATGAGGGCCAGAGCGCGGACGTGGCGACGGCCGCCGTGCCGAATTTCCTCGTCACCCGGTCCGATCTGAAGGACGATGAGGTCTACGCCATCACCAAGGCCATCTACGAGAACCTGCCGGAACTGGCCGCCGCCCATTCCGCGGCGAAGTCCATCACCCTCGCGAATGCCATGAAGGGTTCGCCGGTGGCGTTCCATCCCGGGGCGGAAAAGTTCTTCAAGGAAAAGGGCGTCACGCCCTGATCCGAGGGGCCAGACGCCCGCTCGATTGCCTTGCCGGCGGCGCGCTCCAGCGCCGCCGTTTCCCGTTCCAGACCGTGCCAGCCGCCGCGAGCCCTGATCCATGACCTCCTCGCTCCACACCCCGCAGACCGCCCCGCCGGTGAGCCACGACGTGAATAATCCCGACCACGGCGCGCCCGTGGTGGTGGACGACGCGCTGCTCGACCTCACCTGGGGGCCGGGGACGTGGGGCCGCACGGTGTTCTGGATCGCGGTGGCCTTCTCCACCTTCCAGGTCATTACGGCGGCCTGGAGCCCGCTCGCCAGCCAGGTGGTGCGCTCGATCCACGTGGGCTTCCTGCTTCTGGTGGTTTTCGCCATCGCCGCCAACCACAAGACCGGCACCGAGCGCCTCGTGCTGTGGGGCCTCGGCATCTTCTCCTTCATCGTCGGGCTTTATCACTGGGTGTTCTACGCCGCGCTGATCCAGCGGGCGGGCGATCCCTCCACCCTGGACATCGTGGTCGGCACAATTGCCGTGGCGCTGGTGTTCGAGGGTTCGCGCCGGCTCATGGGCGCCTCGCTGCCCATCATGTGCGGTGGCTTCATTCTCTACGGCCTGTTCGGCGAATACCTGCCCGCGCCCCTCGACCACCGCCCGTTCGACTATGTGCAGGTGGTGGACCAGATGTTTCTCGGCACCGAGGGCATCTACGGCACGCCCACCTACGTCTCCTCCTCCTTCATCTTCCTGTTCATCCTGTTCGGCGCCTTTCTCGAGCGCGCCGGGATGATCCAGCTGTTCAACGACCTCGCCATGGGCACGGTGGGCCACGCCAAGGGTGGCCCGGCCAAGGTGGCGGTGATCTCCTCGGCACTGATGGGCACCATCAACGGCTCGGGCGTGGCCAACGTGGTCACCACGGGACAGTTCACCATCCCGCTGATGAAGCGCTTCGGTTACAAGCCGGCCTTCGCCGGCGCGGTGGAGGCCACCGCCTCCATGGGCGGGCAGATCATGCCGCCGGTGATGGGGGCCGTCGCCTTCATCATGGCCGAGACCATCGATGTCCCCTATGCCACCATCGCCACGGCGGCGGTGATCCCGGCCTTCCTCTATTTCTTCACCGTCTTCGCCATGGTGCATCTGGAGGCCGGCAAGGACGGTCTCTCCGGCCTGCCCAAGGACAAGTGCCCCAATGCCTGGCTGGCGCTCAAGAACAACTGGTACCTCATCCTGCCGCTGGCAGCGCTGGTATGGCTGCTGTTCTCCGGCTACACGCCGCTGTTCGCTGGCACGGTGGGTCTCGCGCTGACCGCCCTCATCGTGCTGGGCGCGCCGGTAGCGCGGCTCATCGGCCCCTACGGGCTGCGGGTGGTGTTCTGGATCGTGCTCGGCCTGTCGGCGGCGAGCTTCGTCGAATACGGCATCAACGGCGTCGCCACGGTCATCGCGGTGCTGGTGGCGATCCTGTTCTTCGTGAAGGGCGGGCGCGAGACGCTGCGCATCAGCATCGAGAGCATGGCGGACGGCGCCCGCAACGCGCTGCCCGTGGGCATCGCCTGCGCGCTGGTGGGCACCATGATCGGCGTCTTCACCCTGACCGGCGTCGCCACCACCTTCGCCACCTTCGTGGTGGAGGTGGGCAAGAACTCGCTGTTCCTGTCGCTGGTGCTGACCATGATCGCCTGCCTCATCCTCGGCATGGGGCTGCCCACCATCCCGAACTACATCATCACCGCATCCATCGCCGGCCCGGCGCTGCTGGCGCTCGGGGTGCCGCTCATCGTCTCTCACATGTTCGTCTTCTATTTCGGCATCATGGCCGACCTCACGCCGCCGGTGGCGCTGGCCGCCTTCGCGGCGGCGCCCATCGCGGGGGCGTCGGGGCAAACCATCGGCTGGATCGCGACGCGCATCGCGGTGGCCGGCTATGTGGTGCCGTTCATGGCCGTCTATGCCCCCGCGCTGATGCTGCAGAACGGAGACCCCATGGCCGATCTCATCGGCTTCTGGCCGGCGGTCGCCTATGTGTTCGTGAAGGCGATCGTCGCGATCATCCTGTGGGCCGCAACCGCCACCGGCTATCTGCTGGCGCCGCTCAACGTCATCGAGCGCATCATCGCCTTCGCCGCTGCGGCGCTGCTCATCCTCGCCCTGCCCATGACCGACGAGATCGGCTTTGCCGCCTCCGCCGCCTTCATTGGCTGGCACTACTGGAAGAACCGGTCGCGTCCGGCCGTGGCCTGAGGGGTGGCCCTTGTCTGTTTGGCGACGGGCGCGACGGTGGTGCGGCTCGCCGCCGCCATCACCCTCGCCTGGGCCCATTCGGTGCAGAAGAGCGCGTGGCAGGAGGACTGGCGCGCCACCTCCGACGGCCTCGTGCTCGCCGAGGTGCGTGTCCAAGGCTCGGGCGCCGGCATGGAACCGCCGGAGGACGCCGTGCTGAAGGACGGCTTCTACGTCGCCCATCCCACACTGGCGCCGCAGCGGGAGGTGATCCTGCGCCGCTCCGGCGCCACGGCGGACTGGCAGGTCTGCATTGCCGGCACCTGCCACTCCATGGCCGAACTGGTGCCGCCCGATGCTGATCCAGTGACTCTGACCATCTGCGAATAAGCGGCTGGCCGCCGGACGATCGGGCTGGACAGATATTTTTATCCGGGTATTTTCCTGCCCAAAGCAGGAGCCCTCCCGTGTCCCCCTCCCCCGCCAAACCATGCACCGCCTTTGCCGGAACGCGCCTCCTCCGGCGTGGTCCCCTCGCCGACGTGGCGCTGGCGGCGAAGGCGGCAACCGAGGCCGGAGAGAGCGTGCTCGTCTTCGACGATGCCACCGGGCGGCTCATTGATCTCGACCTGCGCGGCAGCGATCCCGAAATCCTCGCCCGCCTCGATCCCCCCTCCACACCGGATGCCACCGAGCCCAAGGCCCCCGGCAAGGGCCGCGGCCGCCCGAAGCTGGGTGTTGTCGCACGCGAGGTGACGCTGCTGCCCCGGCACTGGGACTGGCTCGCCGCCCAGCCGAGCGGCGCCTCAGCGACCCTGCGCCGCCTGGTGGATGAGGCCCGGCGGCGGGGCGCACCGCAGCAGCAGCGGCGCTCCGCTCAGACCGCAGCCTATCATTTCATGCAGGCACTGGCCGGCGACCTGCCCGGCTACGAAGAGGCCACTCGCGCCCTGTTTGCCGATGACCGGGCGGGGCTGGAGCAGACGACAGCCGGCTGGCCGCCCGACGTGCGCGACCACGCCATCCACCTCGCCTTCGACGCGGTCAACGAGCCGGAGGCGGACTGACCCCCGCGCCAGTCACCACCCATCTGCGGCCCACACAGGAGGCTGACCGCCGAACGGCGACGCTGGGCGATTCGCGCCTGCTTTCCTTGATCGAGAAACTGCTGCCGGCCTGAACCGCGGAGGCATTAAAGCGACGGCAACCGGACAGGCGCAGTGTGGGGCAACCGCCGGAGCCGCCATGTCCGACCAGACCGCCCAAGAACCGCCCCAAGAGCCCCTTCCCGCCTACGCTCTCGCTGCGGCGACGCCTCAGGACCGGCCAGCCATGGCGCAATTGTGGGTGGAGACCTGGGCGAAGACGATGCCCGATATCGATTTTCCCGCACGCCTGCCTTGGCTGGAAAGCCATCTGGATAGCCTAGCCGCCGGCGGCGCGCTGATCCGCGTGGCACGGGAGGGGCACAAGGACGGCCCCGTCGCCGGCTTCGTCGTCATCCATCCCGGCACGGGCTATCTCGACCAGCTCGCAGTGGCGCCGCGCGCCTGGGGCAAGGGCGCGGCCGAGGCGCTCATGGCGGAGGCGCGCCGGCTCTCCCCTGCCCTCGTCGCCCTCGACGTAAATCAGGACAACCCACGCGCCGTGCGCTTCTACGAGAAGATGGGGCTCGCCATCGTCTCCGAAGGCGCCAACCCCATGTCCGGCCGCCTGACGTACCGGATGGAGTGGCGTGGCGCCTGAGGCCTACGCCGCCGCATGGAACTGAAGCTGGGCGAGGCGCGCGTAGAGGCCGCCCTTGGCGACCAGTTCCGCATGGGTGCCCTCGTCCACGATGCGACCGGCTTCCATCACCAGGATGCGGTCGGCCGACAGAACCGTGGAAAGGCGATGGGCGATGACCAAGGTGGTCCGCCCCTCCATCGACCGCTCCAGCGCCGTCTGCACCAGTGTCTCGCTTTCCGCATCGAGGGCGCTCGTCGCTTCGTCGAGCAGCAGGATGGGCGCGCCGCGCAGGATGGCGCGGGCGATGACGATGCGTTGCCGCTGGCCACCGGAAAGCATCACGCCGCGCTCGCCCACCATGGTGTCCCAGCCCTGCGGCAGCCGGGCGACGAATTCGTCCACCAGCGCTGCTCGGCCGGCCTCCTCAACCTCGGCGTCGGTGGCCTCGGGGCGGCCGAGGCGGATGTTAGCCCGCACGCTGTCGGCGAAGATGGCCACCTCTTGCGGCACCAGCGCCATCTGCCGCCGCACGGCGACGGGATCCGCCTCGCGGATATCGATGTCGTCGAGGAGGATGCGCCCGGCCTGCGGGTCGTAGAAGCGCTCCAGCAGCTGGAACACGGTGCTCTTGCCAGCCCCGGACGGGCCGACGAGGGCGACGCGCTCCCCGGGCCTGATGGAGAATGCAATGGCTGCGAGCGCCGATTGACCGGGCCGCGTGGGATAGGAGAAGGACACCTCGTCGAATCGGATGGCGCCGCTGACCCGCCCCGGCAGCGGCACCGGCCGGACCGGCGGGCGCACCTGAGGCTCGACCTTGAGCAGTTCGCCGATGCGCTCGGCAGCGCCGGCGGCGGCCGACATCTCGCCCCAGGTCTCGGAAAGGTTGCCAAGGGAGGCAGCAGCGAGCACCGCATAGAGCACGAACTGGCCCAGAGCGCCCGACGTCATGGTGCCGGCCAGCACCGACTGGGCACCCGCCCACAGCACCGCCACCACCGAGCCGAACACCAGAAAGATGGCGATGCCGGTGAGCCAGCCGCGCGCCTGGGTCGCCTGCCGGGCGGCACCGAAGGCCTCTTCCACAGCGCCGTCGAAACGCTGCCGCGCCACACCCTCGGCACTCGCCGCCTGCAGCGCGCGCATGCTGTTCAGCGCCTCGGCGGCATAGGCGGACGCATCGGCGAGGGTGTCCTGCGCCTGCCGGGTCAGACGGCGCACCTTGCGGCCTGAAGCCATCAACGGCAGCACGATGATGGGAATGGCCACCAGCACGAGGCCGGACAGGCGGGGGCTCGTCACAACCATCATCGCCACCGAGCCGATGCACATCATGAGATTGCGCAGGGCCGTAGAGGCGGAGGCGCCGACCGCGGACTTCAATTGCGTGGTGTCGGCGGTGAGGCGGGAGGTAAGCTCGCCCGAGCGGGCCGAATCGTAGAAGGCGCCATCCAGCGTCACGAGGCGGGCGAACACCGCCGTGCGCAGGTCCGAAACGATCCGCTCGCCGAGGGTGGTGACGAGGTAGTATCGGCAAGCGGACGCGAGCGCGAGCACTGCGGCCACCGCCACCAGCACGCCGAAATACTGGTCCACGAGCCCCGCATGGTCCTCGGCGAAGCCGAAATCGATCATGCGCCGCACGGCGATGGGCAGCGCGAGCGTGGCGAGCGCGGCGGCCAGCAGCGCACAGAGCGCCCCCGCCACCCGGCCGCGATACCGCTTCAGATAGGGTGCAAGGCCCGCCAGCGGCTTCAGGTCGCGTCTGCGCTTCTCAGCGGCGGCGCGGGTTTCGGGGCTGTCGACAGGGGCAGATGAGGTGTCGGCTTGTGTCAAGGCATCCACTCGGCTATAGACCCGCCACTTCCGTCAGGAACCGAAATTGACGCTGCCTCCCCCGGCGGGGCGGGCGTGGCGATAAAGGATTGAACCAATGAAGAGCGACATCCACCCCGATTACCACTTCATCAAGGTGGTGATGACGGACGGTTCCGAGTACACGACCCGGTCGACCTACGGCAAGGAGGGGGACACCCTCCAGCTCGACATCGATCCGCGCACCCATCCCGCGTGGACCGGCGGCAGCCAGCAGCTGATGGACCGCGGCGGCCGCGTGTCCCGCTTCAAGAACAAGTTCGGCGCGCTCCTCAAGGGCTGAGGCCGGAGGGGCCTTCAGGCCCCTCGTTGCCGCTGCGAAGCTGCGCGCCTCCGCCGCAGCGACGCAAGCGCACAACCGGTTCGCGCAAGGGGACCGGCTCAGGGAATGACGAGTTCAAGCCGCGGGCGGCCCTGCCGCCGTCGCGGCTTTTCGTTTTGGGGCGCGGCCGCCTGTGCCACCACGAGTCCGGCGCTGACCGCCTCGGCGAGGGCGACAAGTTCCAGCGCAGCGAGACGCGCGGCGGCCGGCAGGCGCCCGATCACGTTTGCGGGAAGGACCAGTTTCAGCGGCGCTGCCGCGGCCGCCATCTCGGCCCGGGAGATGCATCCATCTGCCCGGCTGAGCAGCAGCACAAGACCTGCCGCGATATCCGAGCGCAGGCGTGCGAGGGTTTCGCGGTCGGCTGCGGAGAGAGCAGACCCGGCGAGGCGTGTCTCAGCCGCGGCGAGGCGTTCGAAGCCTCGCGCGATCCCGTCTCTCTTGTCCCGCGCCTCGTCCACCGGCCGCTCCTGTGACTGGACCGGCATGAAGCGCAGCGCGGGCATCCCCGTAAAGGGGAACTGCATTGATCAGACTGGGGATATCGGGGGCTGGCCAAAGAAGAGCCGCCTTGCGGCGGCTCGCAGTCCGACAGGGAGAGTTGCCAGAAGTCCGGGGAGGATTTTTTCCGACGGACAACATCAGAATGCGCGCCGGATATTAACGCCGCGTTAATGCGAACCGGCTAGCCGCGCCCATTCCGCACTAAACGACCCGGCGCAAGCCCAAGGTCCAACTGCCTTTTCCGTCCCTACAGCTTGAACGCCGCATCCGCCGCCGCGCGGGAGGCGTGCTTTGAGGCGAGCGCCGCCTCCAGCCGCGCGATCTCCGCCTTCAGCGTGACAATGCGCGCCTCGATCTCGTCTACCGACAGACGCGACACGTCGGCGACCGCCAAGGGATCGACGGGCTTCGGCTTGATCTCCTCATCCATTGGCTTTGCTCCTCCCCTTCCCTATTCTCCGCGGCGACCGCCGCTGCCTCAGGCGCGGGTGCCTCCTGTATGATCGCCCTATTTTGCGCGCCGTGGCCGGGCTGGGAAGAGCTTCGTGCCGGGTGCCCCACCGGAGCTTTCCATGTCCAGCGCCGCTGTCCCCCTGCCCGAGACCATGACCGCCATCACCGTCAGCGCCCCCGGCGGCCCCGAGGTGCTGGTGCCCGGCCCCAGGCCGGTGCCGAAGCCCGCGCCGGGCGAGGTGCTGGTGAAGGTTGCGGCTGCAGGCATCAATCGGCCGGACGTGATGCAGCGCAAGGGTCTCTACCCGCCGCCGCCCGGCGCCTCCGACATTCCGGGACTGGAGATCGCAGGCACCGTGGTGGCGCTGGGCGAGGGTGCGAGCACCTACAAGATCGGCGACAAGGTGTGCGCCCTCGTCACCGGCGGCGGCTATGCGGAATATTGCCCCGCCCATGAGGCCACCACCCTGCCGGTTCCCGAAGGCCTCTCCATGGCCGAGGCAGCGGCCATGCCTGAGACTGTCTTCACCGTCTGGAGCAACGTGTTCGACCGTGGTGGGCTGAAAGCCGGAGAGACGCTGCTGGTGCACGGCGGAGCGAGCGGCATTGGCACCACAGCGATCCAGCTGGCCAAGGCGCTCGGCGCCCGCGTGGTCGTCACCGCCGGATCGAACGAAAAGTGCGCCGCCTGCGTGAAGCTTGGCGCGGACCTCGCGGTGAACTACCGGACGCAGGATTTCGTCGCCGAGGTGAAAAGCTTCACCGCCGGCAAGGGCGCGAACGTCATCCTCGACATGATCGGCGGTCCCTACATCCAGAAGAATTACGAAGCAGCAGCGCAGGACGGCCGCATCGTGCAGATCGCCTTCCAGCAGGGTGCGAAGGCCGAGGTGGACTTCATGCGCCTCATGCTGAAGCGCCTCACCCACACCGGCTCCACCCTGCGCTCGCGCCCGGTCGCCGAGAAAGCGGCCATCGCCGCAGCCATCGTCGAGCATGTGCTGCCCTTGATCGCCGCCGGAAAATACCGTCCGGTGATGGACGAGACATTCCCCCTCACGGACGCTGCCGGAGCGCACGCCCGCATGGATGCGAGCGCGCACGTGGGCAAGATCGTTCTGGTGGTGGAATAGTCCCAGAGGAGGCGGGGGCGTCCCCGCCTCTGCCTTCAGGGGCGCCAGGCGCGCGGCGGTACGCCGCCCGAGCGCTGGATGGCCTCCAGAACCTCCCGCTGGCGGCGATCGGTGCGCTTCATGTGCACCGCAATCACCGCATGGGCCGAGGGGACGAGGAACATCAACGGGAAAATCAGCCCGAGCAGGATGCAGGGCACGATCATCACCAGATTGATGATGGCCGAGATGGGCTGCCCGTTCACCAGCAAACCGACGGGCGGCAGCAGAGCGGCGAGAATGTAGATCATGGCCTTCCCGGGCCCTCCTTGAGGCCCGATGTCCATATGGTGTGCCCTGCCCGTGCTGCAAGGATCGGGGCGAGACCATGCGCCGAACGCTGGTTGATCCGGGCGTCTCCTCCGCCTATTGCGGGGAAGGGGAAACGCCGCAGCCCGAACGGGCCGGCCCAAGGGTAAGCCGATGCAGCTCAAGGCGCTCCCGCCTCAGATCCTGATCCCGCTCATCGTCGCCTGCGCGCTCTTCATGGAGCAGGTGGACTCGACCGTCATCGCCACCTCCCTGCCCGCCATCGCCGCCGACCTCGGCGAGGACCCGGTGGCGCTGAAGCTGGCGCTGACCTCATACCTGCTCTCACTGGCCGTCTTCATCCCGGCCAGCGGCTGGGCCGCCGACCGCTACGGCGCGCGCACGGTCTTCCGCTCCGCGATCGTCATCTTCACCATCGGCTCGATCCTGTGCGGGCTCTCGTCGTCGCTGGCGGACTTCGTGCTCTACCGGATCATCCAGGGCATGGGCGGAGCTATGATGGTGCCGGTGGGGCGGCTCGTCATCCTGCGCTCGGTGCCCAAGTCCGAACTGGTCTCCTCGCTGGCCTGGCTCACCATTCCGGCCCTGCTGGGCCCGGTGTTCGGCCCACCGCTGGGCGGCTTCATCACCACCTATTTCGACTGGCGCCTCATCTTCTTCATCAATGTGCCGATCGGCGTGCTGGGCGTGTTCCTCGCCACCCGCTTCATCGAGAACGTGCGCGAGGAGGACGTACCGCCGCTCGACCTCAAGGGCCTGATCCTGTCGGGCGTCGGTCTCGCCGGCCTCGTCTTCGGCTTCGCCGTGCTGGGGCAGGAGGTGCTGGTGCCGCAGTGGGCGGCGCTCACCATCGGCACCACGGGGGCGTTCTTCCTGTTTCTCTATGTCCGCCATGCGCGGGTCACACCACACGCCGTGCTGGATTTGAAGCTGCTGCGCCACGGCACCTTCCGCGCCGGCGTGGTGGGCGGCTCCCTGTTCCGCGTGGGCATCGGTGCCATGCCCTTCCTGCTGCCGCTAATGCTGCAGCTCTCATTCGGCCTTTCGCCCTTTGCCTCGGGCCTGCTCACCTTCACCGCCTCGGCCGGGGCGATGGCCATGAAGTTCACCGCCGCCAAACTGCTGCGGCGGATCGGCTACAAGCGGGTTCTCCTCGCCAACGTGTTCCTGTGCAGCGGCTTCATCGCGATCAATGCCGCCTTCACGCCGCTGACGCCGCACTGGCTCATCGCGTCGCTCCTGCTGGTGGGAGGCTTCCTGCGCTCGCTGCAGTTCACCGCGCTGAACGCGCTGAGCTATGCCGATGTCGAGCCGGATGAGATGAGCCGGGCCACCTCGTTCGCCAGCGTGGCGCAGCAGGTGTCGCTCTCCTTCGGCGTCGCCGTAGCGGGCCTTGTGCTGGAAACCATGCGGGCGTCCCGTGGCGAGGTGGCGGTGACGCAGGGCGACTTCTCCGCCGCCTTCCTCGTGGTGGCGGCGGTAAGCGCGCTCAGCATCTTCTACTTCATCCCCCTGCCGAAGGATGCGGGCGCCTCACTCACCGCTCGCAAGCCGGACCTGGACGACCCGCGCAGCGAAGTGCCGCCAGACTAACCCTCCGCCTCGTCGCATTCTTCCGCCCCGGCATCGGCTTTTCCCCGGAAGCCGGTGGCGAGGACATACAGTTCTGCCGAATCGGCGCGGCTGGCAGCGGGCTTGATGTGGCGCACCAGCGCGAAATCCCGCTTGAGGTTGGCGAGCAGCGTGCCCTCGGTTCCGCCCTGGATCACCTTGGCGAGGAAGCCACCGCCGGGCGCGAGCACCTGACGGGCGAAGTCCGCCGCCAGTTCCACGAGTCCGACGATCCGCAAATGGTCGGTTTTCTTGTGGCCCGTGGCGTTGGCCGCCATGTCGGACATCACGAAGTCCGCCTGCCCGCCGAGCATCTCCATCAGCCGCTGCGGGGCGTCGGGGGCGAGGAAGTCCATCTGGGCGAAGGCGACGCCGGGAATGGCGTCCATTTCCAGCAAGTCTATGGCGACGATCTTGCCCTGCCCCTGCTCCAGGCCGATCTTCTGCGCCGCCACCTGGCTCCAGCCGCCGGGCGCCGCGCCGAGATCGACAATCCGCATGCCCCGCTTCAGAAGCTTCACCTTCTCGTCTATCTCGATCAGCTTGAACGCGGCGCGCGAACGCCAGCCCTCGCGCTTGGCGCGGGCCACATAAGGGTCGTTCAGCTGGCGCTGAAGCCATTTCTGCTGGGACGTGGTGCGGCCGCGCGAGGTCTTGACGCGCACCTTCAACGGCCGGCCGTCCGGCCCGCGGGGTGGGGTGGTCACGCTGGGCGGCTTCCGTTCGGCGCGTTCGCGTGGAATCCGTCAGCCGAGCGGCCATTCCGCCACACGCCGTCCGCCCGCATCATCTGCACCAGCATCCCCTCCCTCAGCCCGCGATCGGCCACCCGGAGCCGGTCGGCGGGAAAAATACGGCGCACCGCCTCCATGATGGCGCAGCCGGCGAGCACGAGATCCGCGCGCTGGGCGCCGATGCAGGGATTGGCGACCCGCTCCTCGAAGCTCATGGTCATCAGCCGCTCCACCACCTGCTCGATGTGGCTGGCGCCGAGCCAAGCCCCGTCCACACGCGCCCGATCATAGCGATCGAGGCCGAGATGGATGCCGGCGACCGTCGTCACCGTGCCCGAGGTGCCGAGAAGATGCAGCCGGGCGGGAGCGCGCACGCCCCAGCTCTGTCGCACGCCATCGAGCATGGCGCACACCTCGTCCACCATGGTGTGGAATACGTCCGGCGACACTTTCACGCCGCCATGGCGCTCCGACAGGGAGACGACGCCCACCGGCAGCGACACCCAGGAGCGAATGCGCGCGCGGGGCGGCCCGTCATCGCCGGCCGAGCGGCGGCCGAGCCAGACCACTTCCGTGGACCCGCCGCCGATGTCGAACAGCACAGCCCCCTCGCAGGAGGGGTCCACCAGCGGCGCACAGCCGGTGGCAGCGAGCCCCGCCTCGGTGCGGCGGTCCACCACCTCCAGCGTCAGCCCGGTGCGCGCTTCCACCTGGGAGCAGAAATCTTCGCCGTTGACGGCGGACCGGCAGGCTTCGGTCGCGACCATTCGGGCACGGGTAACGCCGCGCAGATCCATCTTGGTGGCGCAGATTTCAAGCGCGCCCAGCGCCCGCTCCATGGCGCCGTCGCACAGCCGGCCGGAGGCGCCAAGCCCTTCACCGAGGCGGACGATGCGCGAAAAGGCATCCACCACGCGGAAGCTGCGGGCCGTCGGGCGGGCGATCAGGAGGCGGCAATTGTTCGTGCCGAGGTCTATGGCGGCATAAATGCCGTGCGGGCTCGGCACCCGCGATTCGGTCCGCCGATCCTGAGACGGAACGGAAGTGGCGCAAGGGCGGGCGGCAGGAGGATGGTCCTTGGGACCATCACCCGTCCCCGCACGCAACGGAGAATCCGTTGCCTCGGCAACGTTTCCGCTACGGCAAGACTGCTCCGGACCCCCGGCGGGCCCGTGCGTCTCGTCCCTCATGTCCTGTCCCTCGCCGCAAGGCGGTCCCGTGCGCTCAGGCCAGCCGCGAAGGTCCGCGGCCGGCTGCGCCTTGCGGCCAGTGTAACAGCGCGACGCTGCTGCGCAATGCCGCGGCGTGCCCTGTTCGTAATCAGGCGGGGGTGAAACTCACTCGGCGGCGGCGCGGCCCTTGAGATCGAGGGTCAGGCCGGCGGCGAGGGCGTCGGCGCGGAAGGCCTTCACGGCGTCCAGGGACAGCTCGGCAGCGGTGCGCGATCCCAGCGCCGGCAGCTTCTTCAGCACGTCGGCGGGGGCGGTGATGATGTGGCAGCCCATCTCGTCCGCCTCGATCACGTTCCACACCTCGCGGGTGGAGGCCCAGATGACCTCGACGTTCGGGGTGGCCCGGGACAGCTCGACGGCGCGGGAAATCGCCGGCTTGTAGTCGATGCCGAGGTCGGCCAGCCGGCCGGCGAAAACCGAGATGATGGAAGGGGCGCCGCCGGCCAGGGCCTTCACGCCCTCGTCCACCTGGGGCACGTCGAAGATGGCGGTGAGGTTCACCTTCACGCCGTCCTGAACGAGGTCCCGCACCAGCTCGTACAAGGTTTCGCCGCGGGTCGTGGAGACCGGGAGCTTCACATGCACATGCTCGCCCCAGGTAGCGATGACGCGGGCCTGGGCGCGGATTTCGGGGATGTCGTCGGAGAAGACCTCGAACGAGATATGCCGGTCCGGCACCGCCGCCACGAGGTCACGGGCGTAGGATTCATAATCGGTTACGCCGGCCTTGCGGAGCAGAGAGGGGTTGGTGGTGAAGCCGGCGATGTGGGGCTGCTTCGCCATTTCCACGATCTGCGCCTTGTCGGCGCCGTCGGTGAACAGCTTCACCTTCAGGTCGCTCAGCTTCACGGACATCTCTTCGGCTCCCTTGACGATTTCGGCCATCCTATAGGCCGTTTGCGGCGAATTGGACACCGCCCGGAATCACAATTCGAACCGGGTGTCACCCGAGGTTGCCGGGAGGGGTATCGGTGACGTTAAGGGGGTGTTCACCATGAGTCGAATGCGCGGTGTCAGCCAGACCGGCGGCAACCTCCGTGAAAGAACCGCCGGGTCATCCTCGCGGTGACGGAAGGACGGGGACGCGCCCGGGTTGCGCACCTTGATACCGTCACACACAAAGGGTCAGGGCATCGAGGGGCGGGCATGGTCTCGACGGACATGGTGGAGCGGATGGCGCGGGCGATGCACGCCTATTCGCAGCAGCGTTATCCGCTGCTGGAGCCGTGGGAAGAGCTGTCGCCCGAGCGGCGGGCCTACCAGCGCCAGCTTGCCGCCCATGCCCTCCAGGCCCTCACCCCCCACGACGTGATCGAGATCACCACCCGCGCCGCGCCGGCCATCGTCGCCGTGCCTGTGGAGCCGACCCCCTGGGCGCTGGCGGAGTTGCAGGAAGCGGCCATCTCCGACAACGGCACCGCCATGGATGCCCGGCGGCGCTACCGCTCCTTCCTCGCCACCGCGTCCCTGCCGCTCGCGACCCGCCATGCCGAGGGCGCGGTCTGAGGGGAGCGCGCGGCCTTCGCCGGCCGGAACGCGATCGCCTTTAGCCGTCATGTCCCGTGGCTTGTCCGGGCGATCCATCGCTCCGCTTGTGCGATGGCCGAAGACGGGAACCAGCCATACCGTGGATCGCCCGGACCAGCCGGGCGATGACACAGGAAGAGAGACTTATTCCGCCGCCAGCGCCGGCCGGTCCATCCCGCGACCGGAGCGGGTGAGGTAGCGGCGGCATTGCTGCTCGCGGTCGTAGCCGAGCAGGGTCCCCAGCATGAAGTCCTCTTCCGCCGTCAGGGCGTTGAGCGGCCGGGTGACGAACGCCCGCGCCACCGCCACGAAGGCGTCGCGGCCGAAGAAGAGATTGGCCTTGGCCGGGCTCACCTGCTGCACGAAATGGTCGATGCCCGCCCGCTCCAGCCGCGCCAGAAGCGGCGGCAGCTCTCGTGTCGCCAGCGTCATCAGGAACAGCGGCCGCACGCCCCGCCCCAGCTCGTAGAGATGATGGTGAAACAGGCGCTGCATGGCGCCTGCCTCCTCCGGCACCGCAAGGCGCACCGGCGCGGGCGGCCAGCCGGCCTCCGCCTCGTGCGGCGGATCGCAGGCGGCCTCTAAAGAATGGTGCTGAGCCATGCGGTCACTCGCTTGTCGGTGAGACCGGACTGGGTGTCCTGGTCGAGGGCGAGGCCGACGAACCTGCCGTCGCGCTCGGCGGTGGAATTGAGATAGTCGTAGCCCTTGGTGTCGGTGAAGCCGACCACCACCGCCTCCAGCGCCGTCACCTCGTCATAGAGGATGCCCATGGCGTCCACGAAGGAGCCGGGATAGCTCTCCTGATCGCCGGTGCCGAACAGGGCCACCTTCTTTCCCTTCAGCCGGGCGCCGCGGAGCTTGTCGATATGCTCCTCCCAGTCGGTCTGGAGCGTGCCGTCGCCATAGGTGGGCGAGCCGAGGATGAGCAGTTCGCAATTCTCGAAATCGGCCGGGCTCGCCGTCTTGATGTCCACCGCACGGCCCTGGCACTTCTTGGAAATCCGGGACGCAACGCCCTTGGTGGCTCCGCCGTCGGAGCCGAAGATCACGTTAACGATCATGTCCTCGTCTCTTTATGGAATGATTCAAAATAACGCGCCGCAGACTTCGCGAATGATGCGAGGCTCCGGCCACCTCTAAAACAGTCATCGACGATGCAAATGCATCGCATGAACATCATGGCATCAAGATTTTGATGAAGACAATGGGGGCCGGAGACATTGGAATGTCTCGATGGTGGACTTTGACTATCGTCGTCCCAGGCCGACCGGGCATGACGAGCGGGGCGACGACGTCGAAGAGTGACGCCCCCCCCTCCGGCCCCACACCGCCGTCATGGCCGGGCTTGTCCCGGCCATCCACGTGGTGTGGCTGGGAACAGCTCGGGGACACCGTCCCGGCGGCCCGACGTGGATGCCCGGGACAAGCCCGGGCATGACGCGGCAGGAGTCGCAGCAGATCAGGTCGCGATCTCGTCGTAGAGATCGCGCCATTCCGGGTTCGTCTCAAGAATGAGGCCAACTTTCCAGGCCCGTGACCAGTGCTTCATCGTCTTCTCGCGCTGGATCGCGAGCGCGATGTCGTCGTATCGCTCAAAGTAGACGAGGCGCGTGAGGCCGTGACGCTTTGTGAAGCCCTCGCCGTCACCCTCACGATGCTCGAAGGTCCGTCGCACCAGATCGTTTGTCACGCCGACATACAGCGTGCCATTCGGCCTGTTCGTGAGGATGTAGACCCAGCCGCCGCTCATGCGCGAATAGTCGAACGAACACTTGCCGCTCGCAACGGTAGGTCCTGTCCCCCTTTTGGCCGGGGGCACCTGCGGCGCACCGTCCCGTCGGCGATGGGGCCGCCCCCTCACCTCAGCATGAAGCCGATCGCCAGCGCATTGGCGATGTCGATGAAGAAGGCCGAGACCAGCGGCAGGATGATGAAGGCGATGGGCGCCGGGCCGTGGGTGCGGGTCACGGCGGTCATGTTGGCGATGGCGGTGGGGGTGGCGCCGAGGCTGATGCCGGTGAAGCCCGCCGCCAGCACCGCCGCCTGATAGTCCCGGCCCATGGCTGGAAACACCACGAACAGGATGTAGGCCACCGCCACCAGCGTCTGCAATCCGAGCACGGTCGCCAGCGCCGGGCCGAGGCCGCCCAGCGTCCACAGCTGCATGCTCATCAGCGACATGGCGAGGAAGATCTTCAGCGACAGGTCGGAGACCAGCGCCAGCGCCGGGGTGCGGGCCGGCCACGGCAGGCGGGGCGCGAGCTTGGGCAGGATGTTGGTGATGACGATGGCCACCAGCATGCACACCACGAACATGGGCAGCTTGAGGCCGGTCTTCTCCACCACGCCTTCCAGCGCATAGCCGATGATGATGACGAGGTTGAGCGCGAGGATGGTGACGAGGATGTTCTTGTAGTTCACCGAACCGCCCTCGGGCTCGGCCGGGGTATCAGGCAGGCCCACCATGGGGGCGTCGTCGCCGGTGCCGCGCAGGTTGAAGCGGGCGATGAGCAGGCCCGCCACCGGGCCACCCACGAGGCTGGCGATGACGAGGCCGAGGGTGGCGCTGGCGATGCCGATTTCCAGCGCGTTGGGCAGGTCGAACCTTTGCGAGATCAGCGGCGCCCAGGCGATGGTGGTGCCATGGCCGCCCACCAGCGACACCGAACCCAGAAGCGGCCCCACACCATAAGGCAGGCCGAGCACCGCCGCCCCGCCGACGGCGACCACGTTCTGGAGCACCAGATAGGTGACCGTCAGCAGCAGCAGGATCACCAGCGGCTTGCCGCCGGTGGAAAGGTCGGAGACGCGGGCATTGAGGCCGATGCCGGTGAAGAAATACAGCAGCAGCAGGTCGCGGGCGTCGAGGTCGAAGCTCACCGCGAGGCCCACCACCTTGTAGGCGAAAAGCGTGGCGAGCGCCGCGAGGATGCCGCCGGTGACGGCCTCCGGGATGTTCCAGCGCTTGAGCGGGGCGATGATCTCGTTGAGGCCGGCGCCGAGGAAATAGACGAGGATGGCGATGGTGAAGCTCAGCAGCCCCGAAACCTCGTACGTCGCTGGCATCTGGCTCCCCCTGCGCGGCCTTGCTCCGCCCCTCCTCTAGCCCATTCCGGGCGAGGCTCAAACGGTCAGGCGCCGAGCCGGCGCAGGGCCTTGCCGGCGAGCACGTCGGTCTCGATGTCCTCCAGTTCCTTCTGTCGGGTTTCCGGCACATAGGCGAGGGAGATGAAGAGCGAGGCGACGCACACCACGAGGAAGATGCCGATGGTGGCGGCAAGGCCGATACCCTCCACCACCGAGAGGAAGCTCGCCGCCACGATGGCGTTGAACAGCCAGCTCGTCGCCGAGGCGGCGGCGATGCCCCGCTCGCGGATGGCCGAGGGGAACAGCTCGGACATGAGCACATAGGGCAGCGGCCCGAGGCTCAGGGCGAAGGCGACGATGTAGGCGCAGAGACCCGCGAGTGCCACATAGGGCCAGTCCGCCAGAGCGGCGCCGATCACCACGGCGAGGCTCACCGCCATGGCCGCCGAGCCGGCGATCAGCAGCGGGCGGCGGCCGAGACGATCCACCAGCATCATGGCCCCCATGGTCGCCAACACGTTGACGAGGCCGAGGCCAAAGGTGGCGGCGAGCGCGGCGACGCCGGCCGGGAAGCCGAGCTCGGTGAAGATGTGCGGGGCGTAATAGAGGATGCCGTCGATGCCGGAGAAGTTCTGCAGCACGAACAGCACGCTGCACAGGATGAGCACCGCTCTGGTGCTGCCCCGGCCCAGCACGGCGCGCCAGTTGCCGGCCGGCGCGCTCTCGCCCTCGCCCATGGATATCTCGCCGGCAAGGCCCAGCCGCCGCGCGGCCGCCTCGCCCTCCGCCATCCGCCCGCGGGAGAGGAGCCAGCGCGGGCTTTCCGGCAGCAGCAGCACGGCGCCCGCGCAGGCCGCCGCGATGAGCACGCCGCCGCCCAGCATCTGATCCCACGAGGCGCGGCCGGTGAGCGCGAGGGGCACTGCATAGCCGAGCAGGATGCCGATGGTGACGGCCAGCTGGAACAGGGACACCACCGCGCCGCGATGGCGCGCCGGCGTCACCTCCGCCGCATACATGGGGACCACCATGGAGGAGAGGCCGACGCCGAGGCCGATGAGGACGCGCGCCGCCACCAGCATCCCCACCCCCGGCGCCATCGCCTGTCCCAGCGGCACCAGCGCGTAGCCGGCGAAGGCCAGGGTCGCGGCGAGCAGGCAGGAGGGGCGCCGGCCGATGCGCTGGGAGATGGGGGCGGCGAGCACCGCGCCGACGAAGCAGCCCGCCAGCAGCGACGTCACCATCATCTCGGTGGCGCGGGTGGAAAGGGCGAACGCCTCGGAAATGGTCCCGACCACGCCGGCGATGGAGGCCGTGCTGAAGCCGAACAGCATGCCGTTGAGGAGCACGAGGCCCGCCGTGAGGAACAAGGTTGCCATGTGATCCGACGGGTATGGGGGTAGCGCACTGATAACGTGCGCGAGATGGAGAGGCCTGCGGGACTTGTAAGCGCGACCTACAGTAGAGCATAAGTACAAAAAATCGAGCGGCGATAGGCCCGGCATCTCGCCGGAGCTGCCGTCAGGGAGGGTACCCCGTGACCGTTTCCGCGGCGACACACGAACACGCCAACCGCTTGGCCATCGAGGGCGGCGAACCGGTCCGCACCGCGCCCCTGCCGTGGGAGCTGCCCGGCGCCCACTGGATCGGCGAGGAAGAGCTGGAGCTGGTCTCGCGCGTGGTGCGTGCCCGCAGCCCCTTCCGCTTCTACGGCCCCGACCTCCAGCACATGGTGGACACGCTGGAGAAGGAATGGTGCGCCGCCTTCGGCCACAAGCACGCGCTGGGCGTCTCCTCCGGCACCGCCGCGCTGACCATCGCCATGTCGGCCCTCGACATCGGCCCCGGCGACGAGGTGCTGGTGCCCGGCTATCTCTGGGTGAGCTGCGTGGCCGCCGTGGTGCGCGCCGGCGCCATCCCGAAGCTCGTGGACGTGGACGACTGCTTCACCCTCGATCCGGCGGACGTGGCGCGCAAGATCGGCCCCAACACCCGCGCCGCGCTGATGGTGCACATGAGCGGCGCGCCCGGCCGCGTCGCCGACGTCGCCCGCATCTGCCGCGAGCGGGGCATCGCTTTGATCGAGGACTGCGCCCAGACCGCCGGCTCCAGCCAGAACGGCAAGGCCGTGGGCACCTTCGGCGATATCGGCATCTTCTCATTCCAGCTCAACAAGAACATGACCTCCGGCGACGGCGGCATGGTGGTGACGGAGCGGGACGACCTGTTCCGCCGCATCGTCGCGCTGCACGATCTCGGCTATCCCCGCAACGAGAAGGGCCGGCTCGACACCTCGGACGAGAGCTGCCAGCTCTGGGGCGTCGGCGCCCGCATGTCCGAGCTGACAGGCGCCATGTGCCTCGCCCAGATGCGCAAGCTGCCGCAGATCACCGGGGCCATGCGCGCGTCCAAGTGGCGTATCCGCAATGCGATCTCCGACATCCCCGGCCTCGGCTTCCGCACCGTGCCCGATCCCTCCGGCGACACCGGCCCGTTCCTGCTGATGACGCTGAAGGACGAGGCCACCGCCCGCCGCTTCGTCGACGCCCTGCGCGCGGAAGGCATCGCCGGTCCGGCCGGCTCGCTCGCCTGCCTCGCCATGCGCGAGTGGGGGATGCACTGGTATTCCAACATCCCGAGCCTCGTGCACAAGCGCTCGGACAGCCGCGACGGCTTCCCCTGGACCCATCCGTCCAACGCCTTCGGCGAGAGCTACAGCTACGCCGCTGGCGCCCTGCCCCATTGCGACAACCTGCACGCCCGCGGCGCGCTGCTCACCATCGCTTCGACCCTGACCACCAAGGACGAGGACGACATCATCGCCGCCGTCCGCAAGGTGGCGCGGGTGGTGCTGGCCTGACGCCCGGATATCGGGCCTTCACGACACAGGGGGCCGCGCCGCCGGGCTGTCCGGCGGGCGGACAAGCGCGAAGGGAAGCGCCATGATCTATTTGATCGCCGCCATCGCCGGCCTCGCCGGGGCGCTGTTCGGCTTCGACGAGGGCGTCATCGCCGGGGCGCTGGCACCGCTGCGCAGGGATCTCGGCATCGATCCCGTTGCGGAAGGCATGATGACGGCGGCGGTGCCCTTCGGCGCCTTCATCGGCGCCATCGTGGGCGGCCGGCTCGCCGCCGCCGCGGGGCGCCGCAAGCTGCTGTTGTGGTCCGCCATCCTGTTCATCGGCGGCGCGCTCTTGAGCGCGCTGGCCGGCGGGCTCATCACCCTCACCCTCGCGCGCCTCGTCATCGGCCTCGCGGTGGGCGTCGCCGCCATGATGGCCCCGCTCTACATCTCCGAGAGCGCGCCGGCCAAGGAGCGCGGCATGCTGGTCTCCATCTACCAGCTCGCCATCACCCTCGGCATCCTCGGCGCCTATGTGGTGGGCTACGCCTTCGACGAGAACTGGCGCTGGATGTTCGCCATGGGCGCGGTGCCGGCGGTGCTGCTGTTCGGCGGCATCTTCGCTCTGTCCGACACGCCCCGCTGGCTCGCCATGCGCGGCCGCAGCGCCGAGGCGAAGGCGGCGCTTGCCCGCATGCGCGAGCGGCCGGAGAATGACCCCGCGGTCGCCGCCGAATATGAGGAGATTCGCGCCGCCGCGGCCGCCGACGAGGGCCGCAAGGCCACCTTCGCGGACCTGCTCTCGCCCCGCGTGCGCCCCGCGCTCATCGTCGCCATGGGCCTGTTCCTCTTGCAGCAGCTCTCCGGCATCAACGCGGTGATCTATTACGCGCCCACCGTGTTCGAGCTGTCGGGCTTCAGCTCCACCACCACCCAGATCCTCGCCACCGCCGGCATCGGCGTGGTGAACGTGCTGATGACGGTGGTGGGCATGATGCTCATCGACCGGCTCGGCCGGCGCCTGCTGCTGCTCATCGGCTTCGCCGGCACCGCGGTGTCGCTGGGCGCCATCGCCATCGCCGCCGCCACGGGCAGCCCCTCGCTGGGCGTGCTCGCCCTCGCCGGCCTCGTGCTCTACATCGCCTCCTTCGCCATCGCCATCGGCCCGCTGCCGTGGGTGATGATGTCCGAGGTGTTCCCGCTGGATTGCCGGGCGCTGGGCATGAGCATCGCCTCGCTGGTGAACTGGGGCTTCAACTTCATCGTGGTGTTCAGCTTCCCCGTGCTGGTGGCCGAGTTCGGCCTTGCCGGCGTGTTCGGCCTCTATGCCGTGGTGTGCGTCGCCGGCCTCGCCTTCACCCAGTGGCTGGTGCCGGAAACCAACGGCGTGAGCCTGGAAGAGATCGAGCGCCACCTCAGAAGCGGCCGTCCGCTGCGCGAGCTCGGCCGCCTGCACGCGGCCTGAGGAGACCCCATGAGCGAGACCTCTCCCGACGCCCCCCTCGATTTCGAGGCGCTGGTCGTCGCCCTCCTGCCGCTCGGCCCCTACCACGCGGCGCTGGAGCCGATGGTGGCGGACCTTGCCCGCATCGCGGCGCTGAACACCCAGCTCAACGCCGCCTTCCGGCGCATCGCCGAACGCTCCGGCTTCCCCGAAGGCGCGGTGCATCGCGAGCACCTCGCCGAGGATGCGGAGGCGGTGGGCACCTTCTTCGAATACGTGCATTTCGCCTCGCCCAGCTTCCTGGGCTCGGTGGGAGAATGGCCGCTGGTCGGCGAGCGACCGCTGGCCGGGACGGCTTCGGGAGGCGCGCGTGACTGAGGCAACCCATTGCGACGTGATCGTCGTCGGCACCGGGGCCGGCGGCGGCATGCTGGCCTACGAGCTGGCGAAGGCCGGGCTCAACGTGGTCTCGCTGGAGCAGGGCGGACGCCTCGCCGACGACCATTTCAAGCGCGTGGACCCGCCGGGCACCCAGCTCGATTTCGGCATCCGCGCCAACACGGTGTGGCCGGCCGAGCCGCACGACAGCCTGTTCGTCCATCCCCTGTTCGAGAAGGGCGCGGACGGCTCCACGGGCTGGCCCGACAATAACTTCCACCACTACCAGATCCTCGCCGTCAACGGCCTCCAGAACCTCTGGAACGGCGTGAGCGTGCGCTTCTCCGCGCGCGATTTCCGGGACTGGCCGATTTCCTATTCCGACCTCGCCCCCCATTACGAGGCGGTGGAGCGGCGCATCATCGTCTGCGGCACCGAGGAGCATCTGGAGGAGTTGCCGGACGGCATCTATGTGCCGCCCAAGCCCCTGCGCCCCGCCGACATGATGATCGTCGATGCGGTCAACGCGATGGACGAGCCCTATTCGCACGCCATCCCCAACCGCAAGGCCATCGACACCCGGCCCGACAGCCCCAACGCCTGCGTCTCCACCGGCATCTGCACCTCCGGCTGCCCCACCGGCGCGGTCTACAAATTCACCGCCCGGCTGCTGCCCGAGATCGAGAACCTGCCCAATTACGAGCTGCGCCAGGGCGCCAAGGTGGTGCGGCTGCTGCGCGAGCCGGGCACGACGCGGGTGATGGGCGTCGAATATCGCGACATGGCCACCGGCGAGGCCCGCGTGCTCACCGCCGATGCTGTGGTGCTCGCGGCGGGCGCCCTCGAGAGCCCGCGCATCCTGTTCAATTCCGCCGACGAGGCCGCGCCCGAGGGCATGGGCAACGCCGCCGGCCAGCTCGGCCTGCGCCTGCAGGACAATCCCAAGGCCGTGCTGTCCACCTCGCTGTGGAAGCTGTGGGGCAAGGGCCGCGACTTCGACATCGGCTACGGCGACCTGCTCATCCTCATGTCGCGCGGCTGGCTGCCGGACGGGGAGGAATTCCCCTTCATCGGCCACGCCATCCACGGCGTGCCGGACATTCCGCACTATCTCGCCGGCATGAAGCGCTTCCCGCCCTTCATGAAGGAGCGGCTCGCCCGCTTCATGTTCCATTCCTACGTGACGCTCGGCCTGTTCTGCGCCGGCGAGCCCACCCCCGCCAACCGGGTGCGGCCGGGCACGACCCGCGACCGCTTCGGCGTGCGCCACGTGGCCGTGGACTTCTCCGCCACCCCGCGCGCGGAAGCCATGATGGAGGCCATGAACGGCTGGGGCCGCCAGGTGCTGCGCCATGCCGGGGCGACCTCCATCTATCCCTCGCGCGACAATACCGGCACCGGCATCCACTATGCCGGCACCACCGCCACCACCGCCGATCCGGACAAGGGCGTGGTGGATGCGGACCTGAAGCTGCACGACCTGGACAACGTCTATGTCTGCGACGGCGGCGTCATTCCCGTGCTCCCGGACAAGCACTTGACTCTGACCATCATGGCGCTGGCCCACCGCCTCGCCGGCCATCTGGTGGAGAAGGTGCGCACCGGCGCGACGGTTCAGGGCGAGCGCGCTCTGGCCTGAAGTTTAAGCTGGCACGCTCATACGCCGCGCGGGCTTGGGCCGCGCGGGCTCATCCCTCCGGCACGGCGCCGGCCATGATGGCGCCGGCGAAGCCGTTGATGCGGCCGAAGGCGGCGCGGGAGAGGTCTCCCGCCCGCAGCACCGCCTCGTGGCATTCGCCGGGGTCCTGGTTGATATGCGCCACCAGCGCCGCCGCCAGCTCGCTCTGGCCGATGGCGAGCGTGCGCAGGCCGAGCAGCAGATTGTCGAGATCGGCCCGCGTGAGGGAGATGCGCAGCGGCGCGTCCTCCGGCAGCCCTGTCCAGCGCGCAATGGCCTGAGGCGCGATCTGCGCCGCCTCGCTGACTTCGGTCATGAAAATCCCCGGCTGAAATGATCGGCCGGCCCGAAAAGGGCCGCTTCTTCCAGTCTACACTGCGCGGCTCCGGTCCCGAAGCCGCGCCCGCGTTGACGGGCATCAATGCCCCGCCGCCACCGGACCAATATCAACGTACCGCAAGGCAGCCGTGCACGCGGCCCGACGGAAAGGCAGGAACGCCATGACGGATATGCTCTCCCCCGCCGCCTATGTGGAACGCCAGCGCCCCGGCCGCTCGAAGATGAAGGCGGCCATCTTCGTCGAGAAGAACCGCATCGTGCTGGATGAAAAGCCCATCCCCGATGTCGGCCCGCTCGACGCGCTCATCCGCATCACCACCACCACCATCTGCGGCACCGACGTGCACATCCTGAAGGGTGAGTATCCGGTGCAGAAGGGCCTCACCATCGGCCACGAGCCGGTGGGCATCATCGAGAAGCTCGGTTCGGCGGTGGAGGGCTTCGAGGAAGGCCAGCGCGTCATCGCCGGGGCCATCACCCCCTCGGGCTATTCCAACGCCTGCCTGTGCGGCCAGTGCTCGCAGGACGGCCCGCGCACGAAGCACGGCTTCAAGGCCATGGGCGGCTGGCGCTTCGGCAACACCATCGACGGCGCGCAGGCGGAATATCTCGTCGTGCCCGACGCCATGACCAATTTGTCCCCGGTGCCGGAGGCGCTCTCCGACGAACAGGTCCTCATGTGCCCGGACATCATGTCCACGGGTTTTGCCGGCGCCGAGAGCGGCAAGGTGAAGATCGGCGACACGGTGGCCGTGTTCGCGCAAGGCCCCATCGGCCTGTGCGCCACGGCCGGCGCCAAGCTCATGGGCGCGACGCGCATCATCGCCGTGGATCGCGTCGCCGCGCGGCTGGAGATGTCCCGCGCCATGGGCGCCGACCTCGTGGTGGACTTCTCCAAGGTCGATCCGGTGGAGGAAATCCTGCGCCTCACCGACGGGCGCGGCGTGGATGTCGCCATCGAGGCGCTCGGCCGGCAGGAGACGTTCGAGGCGGCACTCCGGGTGCTTCGCCCCGGCGGCACGCTTTCCTCCCTCGGCGTCTATTCGGGCGACCTGAAGATCCCGCTCGACGCCTTCGCGGCGGGCCTCGGCGACAATGCCATCATCACCTCGCTCTGCCCGGGCGGGAAGGAGCGCATGCGCCGGCTGATGGACGTGGTCGCCTCCGGCCGCGTGGACGCCCGGGCCCTCGTCACCCACCGCTTCAAGCTGGACGAGATCGAGGCCGCCTACGACCTCTTCGCCAACCAGCGCGACGGCGTCCTCAAGGTGGCCATCACGCCGTAGGGGTGTCTTCTCCTCTCGTGGGAGAAACACCAAACCGTCGTCATCGCCCGGCTCGTCCGGGCGATCCACGGATGGGCCGGGGGATGACAGCCCGAGGGCATGAGCAATTGCCGGCCGGGGTGTATAAGGACCGACCCCTCCGGTTCGGGACTGCGCGCGTGGCGAGGCCCCCATGACAGCACCTGCGCAACCGCCCCAAAAGACCGCCGGCGACCATGTGGTCGCCGATCAGGGCGCCGTTTTCGCCCTCCTCGCCGATCCCGCGACCCATGGGCTTGCGGAGAAAGTCATCCGCATCGACACCCACGGCGCCGCCGTCTTCCTCGCCGGGCCGTTCGCCTACAAGGTGAAGCGCGCGGTCTATTTCCCCTTCATGGATTTCTCCACGCTGGAGAAGCGCCGCGCCGCCTGCGCCGCCGAGGTGGAGATATCGGGCGCGGGGGCCCCCGGACTCTATCTCGGCGTGGTGCCCATCGTGCGCACGCCCCATGGCCTCGCGCTGGGCGGGGACGGTGAGGCAGTGGAGTATGCGGTGAAGATGCGCCGCTTCGACACCGATCTCACCCTCGATCGCATCGCCGAACGCGGCGACCTCACGCCTGATCTCGTGAAAGCCGTCGCGGCCATGGTGGTGAACGCCCACGCCGCCGCGCCCGAGCGCCGGGGCTTCGACAGCGCCGGCGCGCTCTCCACCTATCTGGAAGACACCATCGCCGAATTTGCCGCCCGCCCGGACCTGTTCCCGGCGGAAGACGTGGCGCGGCTCGCCGAAGTCTCACGCGCGGCGCTGGCGCGCGTGCGTCCGCTGCTGGCGGCGCGTTCGGAAGCCGGCTTCGTGCGCCGCTGCCATGGCGACATGCACCTGCGCAACATCGTGCTCCTCGATGGAAGGCCGGTGCTGTTCGATGCCATCGAGTTCAACGACGAGATCGCCACCTGCGATGTCCTCTACGACCTCGCCTTCCTGCTCATGGACCTGTGGCAGAGGGGCCTGCGCGACGCCGCCAACGCGATCTTCAACCGCTATCTCTGGGCCAGCAACGACGCGCAGCTCGATGGGCTCGCGGCGCTGCCGCTCTTCCTCAGCCTGCGCGCCGGAATCCGGGCGAAGGTGGAGGCGGCGGGGCTGGCGCATCTGGAGGGGGAACAGCGGGCGGAGGCGGAGGCGCGGGTCGCCCATTTCTTCCGGCAGACCATCGCCCTCCTCGGCACCACGCAGCCGGGACCGGTCCGGTTCGGCGATGGGACAGTGGAGACGGCCGCCCCCTCCGGACCCACCCTCTGGGCGGTCGGCGGGCTGTCCGGCAGCGGCAAGAGCACATGGGCGGCCAAGATGGCCCCCGCCCTCGGCACGCGGGCGCCCGGCGCGGTGATCCTGCGCTCGGATATCGAGCGCAAGCGCCTCTTCCACGTGGCGGAAACGGAAAAGCTGCCCCCGGAAGCCTATGCGGCCGAGGTGAGCCCGCGCGTCTATGAGCGGCTGCGGAGACTGGCGCGCCGCGTTCTCGCCAGCGACTACACGGTGATCGTGGATGCCGTGCATGCCCGCCCCGAGGAGCGCGACGCCATCGAGAGCGTCGCTCGGGAGGCCGGCGTGCCGTTCGCCGGCCTCTGGCTGGACGTTCCAGCGGAGGAACTCGTCCGGCGGGTGGAGGCACGCAGGGGCGATGCGTCAGACGCGGACGCGGCCGTGGTGCGCCACCAGCTCGGCTACGACCTTGGCGTCATCCGCTGGACGCGCAGCACGCGCCCCCTCAGCACTTCCCCCTAGCCCCCCTTAGCACTTGCCCTGCGTCTCCGGCTTGGGATTGACGCCCGAGACCGTATCCGGCTGGCGGGTGGGCGAGGCCGGCGTACCCGCTTGGGGCGTGAGGCCGGTGTGGGAGCCGCCGGTGCCGCCAGTCCAGCCAGTGGACCCCTCGCTGCCCGGCTTGGTGCCGGAATCGGCACCGCGCGCGGGGGGCGTCGCGGCGGCGTGGGGCGGCTCCTCGCAGGCGCCGGTCTTCGCCGCAGGCGCGGCTGTCTGGGCGGAGGCCGGCGCAGGCACGCCGGACGCGAGAAGAAACATGATGCCGCCGACGATGGCGGTTGCGCAGATACGCGCCGCGTTGGGCGAAGGCAGCACCACGGGAGACGGGCGCCGGGGCGCCGTCGAATAGATGTTCAAGGCGTCGGTGAAGGGCATGTCCGTTCTCCTTTCGTCGGGAGAACGACTTGCCACGCCGCATGGTTCCTTGATTCCTGCGCCGGCGTCCCGCCAGAGCCCCCGCTTGTCGCCTCAGCCGGCGATGCGCACCCGCCCCGGCCCGGCCTCCACGCGGCCGATGCGTACCGCCGCCGGATAGCCCGCCGCGCGGATTTCAGCCAGCAGACGGTCGGCCTCCTCGGGCGCACAGGCGACGAGCAGTCCGCCGGAGGTCTGGGGGTCGGTGAAGAGGTGGCGCTGCCAGTCGGGCGTGCCTTCGGGCAGATCCACCTCGGCGCCGTAGCTCGCCCAGTTGCGGTGCGAGGCGCCGGTGACGAAGCCCTGCTGCACCAGCGTTTCCGCGTCCGAAAGCCAGGGCAGCGCGGCGCGCTCGATGACCAGCGTCGCGCCCGAGCCGCGCGCCATCTCCAGCCCGTGGCCGAGGATGCCGAAGCCAGTCACGTCGGTGATGGCGCTCACCGCCGCCTCCTTGCCGAGCGCCGCGCCCACGCGGTTCAGCTTGGTCACGGAGGCGATCATCTCGTCATAGGCGGCGGGGGAGAGCGCATCCTTCTTGAAGGCGGCGGAATAGACGCCGACGCCCAGCGCCTTGGTGAGGATCAGCGCATCCCCCGCCCGCGCCGTGGAATTGCGGCGCAGCCGCGCCTTGGGCGCCCGGCCGATGACGGCGAGGCCATAGACCGGCTCCGGGCAATCGATGGAATGGCCGCCCGCCACCGGAATGCCCGCCTCGGCGCAGATGGCCTGCCCACCGGCGAGGATGGCGCGCACGGTCGCGGTGTCGATCTTGCCCAAAGGCATGCCGAGGATGGCGAGGGCCATCAGCGGCTCGCCGCCCATGGCGTAGACATCCGAAATGGCGTTGGTCGCGGCGATGCGGCCGAAATGGTCGGGGTCGTCCACCATGGGCATAAAGAAGTCCGTGGTGGCGATGATGGCGGTCTCGCCGTCGAGATCGTAGGCGGCCGCGTCGTCCCCCGTCTCGGTGCCCACCAGCAGCCGCTCGAACGGCCCGCCGCTCGCCTGCCCCGCCAGCAGCTCCTGCAGCACCGAGGGCGCGAGCTTGCAACCGCAGCCGCCGCCATGGGCGAGGCTGGTGAGGCGGACGGGCGGGTTGGGCACATCGAGCATGGCGCGGGTTCCATGAAGGGAGCAGCCGCGCGGCCGATCACGCCGCGCAGGGACATGTTTGGAAAGAATGTCCTCGCCGGGCGACGCTGAGCGCCACCACGGCGAGGATCACGCCCTGACCGGCGTCTGGATCACACCGCGATTTCAGCGGCGCGAATGGTATATTTGAAATTGTCCGGATCGAGGCAGTCGAGCAGGCTGCCGGCGCTGACCGCCTGCGGATACATCAGGAAGCCGAGGTGCGGCCCGTCGAAGCCGGGCAGCGCCACGTCGTGCGCCGTGTTGTAGGCGAACCAGTTGCCCTCCCACGCGCCGAACAGCGCCTTGCGCGCGGCGACCACCTTGGGGTCGTCGAGCGCGAGCTTGCCCGGGGGCTCCTCCAGCACCACCTTGCGCACGTCGGCGGGGTCCATGGGGGTCCAGCCGAATTCGGAGAGGAACACCTCGGCCCGGCAGTGCTGCGCCTTGGTGACGATCTCGGAATTGGCGCCGAGGCTCTTGTAGCCGAAGCGCGAGGGTACCACGCGCAGGCCGTAGACATCGCGCGCCGCAATGCCCTGCGCCCGCACGAGGCCGACGAACAAGGCGTTGAGGTCGGCGCACTTGCCGCCGAGATCGCCGCTCTTCAGCAGCGCCGCGATATCGCCGATGCCGCAGCCACGGGTGGCGGCGTTGCGATAGGTGTTCTCGACGATCCACTCGAAGATGGCGTGGACCTTCTCCAGCTCGGACGCCTTGCCGGCGACGATCTTGTCGGAGGTCGCCTTCACGATGCCGTCGGTGGGGATGAGGTCGGTGGCGGCAGTGTTGCGGCGGCGCTCCTCGGCGGTGAGCGGGGCGGGCTTGCCGGGCTTGGTCAGGTCCACGGCGAAATCGCGGCTGGTGGCGCGGCTGACGAGCTCCACCTTCGGCGCCGGCTCGCCCTCGGCCCAGGCGAGGTGCAGCATGTCGGCGCCGGAGCGGGCGTCGCGCACCATCTTCGCGGTCTTCGCGTTGGTGGTCCAGGTGTTCTCGCCGGGCTTGAACCAGTCCGGATTGCTGAAGGAGGCCACCGGCAGCCAGGCCTGCACCTTGCCGGCCGGCTTCAGGATCTCGACCGTGGTGGTGATCTGGAAGCTGCGCCAGTTGCCCACGGTGGGCGCGAACACGCGCGCCGCGGGGGCCGTCTGCGCGGCGGCCTGCGCGAAGGCGGCGCGGGGCAGCAACGCGGCGGCACCGGCGGAGGCGCCTGCGAGGGCGCCGGCTTTCAGAAAGTCGCGACGGGTGGTCATCGGGTCTGTTCTCCCTGGGCTTCTTTTGGTTGGTTTTTTTGCGGGGGCGCCGCCGCGACGCGGATCGCGGCGCGGGTTTCAGGATCGGCCCAGTCCACCTCACCCTCGCGGGCGAGAACGAGACGGCCCGAGATCACCACGAAGCTCGCCGGCAGCAGGCTTACGCCCCACCCCCGCGCCGCCGCGCGGTTCTGGTCGAGGAGAACCGGTCCGGGCGCGGCGCCCGCCGTCCCCTCGGCGAAGAAGCGACGGATGCGGTCGGCGGGCTCGGCCACATCCACCAGCAGCACCCGGACGCCGCTCAAGCGGGCGAAATCGGTGAGGGCCGGAAGCTCGGTGCGGCAGGGCGCGCACCAGGTGGCGAAGAAATGGACGATGGTCGGAGGATCGCCCGCGGCGAGAGTCACCGGCGCGCCGTCGAGGGCGCCGAGCGAGAGCGCGGGGGCAGGCGGGTGGCCTTCGACAGCCGCGAGGAGGCCCGGCGCAGCGCGCTCCGCCTCCGCCGTGGCGGCTGGCGCGGCGAAGACGGGTCCAGCCGCGAGCAGGAGGGCGAACGCGAGCGCGCCCGGCACGTCGCGCACAGGCAGAGACCCGACCGTCCCTAGACGCGCGGATATGCTCCCGCGGCCCCGCCAGCGACGCTGCGGTCCGGGATATGTTGTATCCGGTTGGATGGAGTGTGCGCCCCGACCCGCGGGAGCCAAACCGACCTTCACGCGGGCACTCTGCGTCAGGGTTGCAAGCGCGGTCAACGCTCCTTTCCGTGATGTCGGCCATGCTTCGGCAGCGCACAATCAGGCCGCGCCGCAAAACCGCCTTCCGCTGCGTCACTAGAGGCAGCCGGCAACCGCCGGCGTGCCGCATCGCAACATGCGACAAGAAGGCGATTTTCGTTCAAACACGCGGAGTTGCGCCGACCCAAATTGACATCATTCCAGTTCCAAAATACCGTCCGCTCACGCTGGGTGATCCAGCTCCCGGAGCGGCCCCAAGGCCGTCCGAAACCGTCCCCGGTCGGGGCACGCAAGGTCGGAGGCTTCCTTCGATGAACATGGAGCTCTCGCGGCGCCAGTTTTTGAAAACGGCGGGCGCGGGCGTGGCGGGAACGACGTTGGGCGCGTTGGGATTCGGTCCCATCGAGGAGGCCCTGGCCTCCACCATCAAGCCGTTCCGCCTCGTCAACACCACCGAGGTGCGCAACACCTGCACCTACTGCTCGGTGGCCTGCGGCATCCTCATCTTCTCCAAGGGCAATCTTGCCAAGGGCGAGAAGGCGGACATCACCCATATCGAGGGTGACACCGACCACCCCACCAATCGCGGCACGCTCTGCCCGAAGGGCGCGGCCCTGCTCGACATCGTGAAGTCCGAGCAGCGCCTCAAGCAGCCCATGATCCGGCGCGCGGGCTCCGACAAGTTCGAGAAGATTTCCTGGGACGAGGCGCTCGACAAGATCGCCAAGGCCATGAAGGCGGACCGCGACGCCAACTTCATCGCCAAGAACCAGGACGGCGTGACGGTGAACCGCTGGCTCACCACCGGCTTCCTCGCCGCCTCCGCCACCACCAACGAAACCGCGTTCGCCACCTACAAGGTGGTGCGCTCAACCGGAATTCTGACTTTCGACAATCAGGCGCGCGTCTGACACGGCCCCACGGTGTCCAGTTTGGGCCCAACTTTTGGCCGTGGCGCGATGACCAATTCGTGGACCGATATCAAGAACACGGATCTGGTCGTCATCATGGGCGGCAATGCCGCTGAAGCACACCCGTGTGGATTCAAGTGGGTCACGGAGGCGAAGGCCACCCGTGGCGCCAAGCTCGTTGTCGTGGACCCGCGCTTCACGCGCTCGGCCGCGGTGGCGGACTATTACGCCCCGATCCGGCAAGGCACCGACATCGCCTTCCTGCTGGGCGTCATCAACTACCTGATCCAGAACGACAAGATTCAGTGGGACTATGTGAAGGCGTTCACCAACGTCGGCTACATCGTCAAGGAAGGCTTCGGGTACCAGGACGGCCTGTTCACGGGCTATGACGAGATGAAGCGGGACTACAACCGCTCCTCCTGGGATTACGAGATCGGCCCCGACGGCTATGCGGTCGTGGACGCGACCCTCCAGCATCCCCGCTGCGTCTTCAATCTTCTGAAGCAGCACGTCTCCGTCTACACGCCGGAGATGGTCGAGCGCATCACGGGCACGCCCAAGGACAAGTTCCTGAAGGTGGCGTCCATGATGGCGGAGTGTTCGTCGCCCACCAAGACGATGACCTCCATGTACGCGCTCGGCTGGACCCAGCATTCCAAGGGCTCGCAGAACATCCGCTGCATGGCGATGGTTCAGCTGCTCCTGGGCAATATCGGCGTGCGCGGCGGCGGCATGAACGCCCTGCGCGGGCATTCCAACATCCAGGGCCTCACCGACATCGGCCTGATGTCCAACCTGATCCCGGGCTATCTCACGATCCCGACGGAGAAGGAGCCGGACTTCAACGCCTACATGTCGACGCGCGGTTTCAAGCCGTTGCGTCCCAATCAGATGAGCTACTGGCAGAACTACAAGAAGTTCTTCGTGTCGTTCCAGAAGGCCATGTGGGGTGCGTCGGCGACGGCGGACAACAACTGGGCCTACGACTACCTGCCGAAGCTCGACGTGCCGTCTTACGACATCCTGCGCGCGTTCGAGCTGATGAAGCAGGGGAAGATGAACATCTACTTCTGCCAGGGCTTCAACCCGCTGCAGGCCTTCCCCAACAAGGCCAAGCTCGCGGAGGCGCTCGGCAAGCTCAAGCTCCTCGTGATCATGGATCCGCTGGAGACCGAGACCGCGCGCTTCTGGGAGAACCACGGCGTCTACAACCAGGCCGATCCGTCGAAGATCCAGACGGAAGTCATCCAGCTGCCCACCACCTGCTTCGCCGAGGACAACGGCTCGCTGGTGAATTCGGGCCGCTGGCTGCAATGGCACTGGGCCGCCGGCACCCCTCCGGGCGAGGCGAAGACGGACATCTACATCATGGCGCAGCTCCATCTGCGCCTGAAGGAGATGTACAAGAAGGACGGCGGCGCCTTCCCCGATCCCATCGTCAACCTGACGTGGAACTACAAGGACCCGCACGAGCCCTCGCCCGAAGAGCTTGCAAAAGAGCTGAACGGCTACGTGGTCTCGGACGTGCTCGACCCCAACGACCCCACCAAGAAGGTCCTGGAGGCGGGCAAGCAGGTGCCGACATTCGGCGTGCTGCGCGACGACGGCTCCACCGCGGCGGGCTGCTGGATCTATTCCGGCTGCTACACCGAGGCGGGCAACATGATGGCGCGGCGGGACAATTCCGATCCCGACGACACCGGCTCGTATCTGAAGTGGTCGTTCGCCTGGCCGGCGAACCGGCGCATCATCTACAACCGCGCGTCGTGCAACATCGACGGCAAGCCGTGGGACGACACCCGCAAGCTGATCTGGTGGGACGGGGCCAAGTGGACGGGCTACGACGTGCCCGACATCGCCCCCACCGCCAAGCCGCAGGATGTCGGCCCCTTCATCATGAACCCGGAAGGCGTCTCCCGCCTGTTCACACGGGGCATGATGCGGGACGGACCGTTCCCGGTGCATTACGAGCCGTTCGAGAGCCCGGTCGCCAACCTGATCGCCCCCAAGGTGCGGGGCAACCCGGTGGCGCGCGTGTTCAAGGACGACTTCGCCCAGTTCGCGGACGTGGCGTCGAAGGAGTTCCCCTATGCGGCGACCTCCTACCGGCTCACCGAGCACTTCCATTACTGGACGAAGAACAACCACGTGAATTCGGTGCTCCAGCCCGAGTTCTTCGTGGAAATCTCCGAGCAACTGGCGAAGGAGAAGTCCATCCAGAACGCCGGCTGGGTCCGCGTGTGGTCGAAGCGGGGCTCGGTCTTCGCCAAGGCCTACGTGACCAAGCGCATCCGTCCGCTGATGGTGGACGGAAAGCCCGTGCACATCGTCGGCATCCCCATCCACTGGGGCTTCGTCGGTGCCGCCAAGAAGGGCTTCCCGGCCAACGTGCTGACCCCCTTCGTGGGTGACGCGAACATCGAGACGCCGGAGTTCAAGGCGTTCCTGGTCAACATCGAGCCCTCCACCGGGCCGGTGGCGTAAGGAAAAGGAGAACCAGCATGTTTCCTCCGATTCCGAACCCCACCACCGCCCCCGTGGCGCCCAAGCTGAGCGATGCGGACCTCGTCCGCCGCTCGGCCTCCGGTTCCCCCTCGCAGGTCGAGTTCAAGGAGCCGGTGGCCAAGCTCATCGACGTGTCGAAGTGCATCGGCTGCAAGGCCTGCCAAGCGGCGTGCCTCGAATGGAACGAGCTCCATGAGGAGATCGGCACCTTCAACGGCACCTACACCAACCCGCCGGACCTGACGCCCGCCTCGCTCACGCTCATGCGCTTCACCGAATGGGTGAACCCCGAGACGGACAATCTCGAATGGCTCATCCGCAAGGACGGCTGCATGCATTGCGCCGATCCGGGCTGCCTGAAGGCCTGCCCGGCGCCCGGCGCCATCGTGCAGTATTCCAACGGCATCGTGGACTTCGACCACGCCAAGTGCATCGGCTGCGGCTATTGCGTGAAGGGCTGCCCCTTCAACATCCCGCGCATCTCGCAGGTCGATCACAAGGCCTACAAGTGCACTTTGTGCTCGGACCGCGTGGCGGTCGGCCAGGGTCCCGCCTGCCAGAAGGCATGCCCCACCCAGGCCATCGTCTTCGGCACCAAGACGCAGATGAAGCAGTGGGCCGAGGGCCGCATCAAGGATCTGAAGTCCCGCGGCTACAAGAATGCGGGCCTGTATGATCCGCCCGGCGTGGGCGGCACGCACGTCATGTACGTGCTGCAGCACGCCGACAAGCCTTCGATCTATGCGGGCCTGCCGGACAATCCGCGCATCAGCCCCATCGTCGAGGCGTGGAAGGGCGTGACCAAATATGTGGGCCTCGGCGTCATGGGCTTCGCCGCCCTCGCCGGCGCGCTGCACTACCTCGTCAACGGCGCCAACAAGGTGTCGCCGGAAGACGAGGCGAACGCCGAGAAGCTGGCGGCTGAGAAGCTGTCGTCCGGAGGCCGCTCATGAGCGCACCCTACGATCTGGAGACAGGCGACGCGGTTCATCCGGGTCGCCCCGTGCAGGTGGACCGCTACACGGTGGGCGCCCGCATCAACCACTGGGTGACAGCCATCAGCCTGATCCTGCTGGCGATTTCGGGCCTCGCCTTGTTCCACCCCAGCCTCTATTTCCTCACCGGCCTGTTCGGCGGCGGGCAGCTGACGCGCACCATCCATCCCTGGATCGGCGTGGTGCTCTTCTTCTCCTTCGCCGGCATGTTCCTGCGCTTCTGGAAAGCCAATCTCTGGAAGAGCGAGGACGGCACCTGGATGCGCCGCCTGCGCGACGTCATCGCCGGCCATGAGGAGAAGCTGCCCGAACTCGGCAAGTACAATGCCGGGCAGAAGCTGGTGTTCTGGGGCATGAGCCTGCTCATCATGGTGCTCATCACCTCGGGCGTGGTGATCTGGCAGGCCTATTTCGCCACCTACACCACCATCGAGCAGCAGCGCATCGCGCTTCTGGTCCATTCGGTGGCGGCGGTGGCGATCATCTGCGTGTGGATCGTGCACGTCTACGCTGCCATCTGGGTCAAGGGCACCATCAGCGCCATGACCAAGGGGCAGGTGACGGGCGGCTGGGCATGGCGGCACCACCGGAAGTGGTTCCGCGAGCTGGTCAGCTCCCGCAAGTCGGGCACCCGCGGGACTCCCGCGGAATAGCGCTTACCCCTATAATGGCCTCCCGGCCGCCGCGAGCGACCGGGGGGTTCTTGTCCGGTGCACGTGACCCGTGAGGTTCGTGAGGTCATCATGTCGCGTACCTTCGGCCCCGCGTCGGCGCCCATTCCCGATCCCTCCGTGCTGGAGGGCGTGACGGCCCCGACCTTCGCGTATCTGCCGGACCCCTCGACCCTGTTCGCGCGCCGCGCGGCCCGGTTCCGGCATCTGGCGCACAGCCATCCCCTTGCGCCCTACCTCACCTTCCTCGCCGGGCTCTGCGAGGCGCAGCACGCCGCCATCGCCGCGACGCCCGCGCCCGAGCCGGTGGACGCCGCCCAGGTCGAGCGCGCCCGCGCCAACGAGATGCCGCCCCTCGACCGCAGCCATTTCACCAGCGATGCCGCCTTCGACACCCTGTTCGAGCGGGCGCTGGCGGAAGCGACCAAGATCGAGCAGCCCGAAGCCGCCCGCACCGCGCTGGAGCGGGTGCGCATGGCCTCCGACGTGGCGCGCGGCGAGATGATCCGCAACGTGCTCGCCTCCTCCCTCCCCGAGGAAGCTTTGGCCGAGCACCTCTATGTGGCGGCGGCGCTGGAAGCCCATTTCGCCCGCCTCGCGTCCCAGCTCGACGCCTCCCGCCTCGTGCCGGTGGGCGACGGCGTGTGCCCCACCTGCGGCGGGCCGCCGGTGGGCAGCCTCATCGTCAACTGGCCCACCTCCCACGGCGCCCGCTATTGCGCCTGCGCTTTGTGCGGCACGCTCTGGAACTTCGTGCGGGTGCGCTGCACCGCCTGCGGCTCCACCGCCGGCATCGGCTATCAGGAGGTGGAGGGCGGCAATGGCGCGGTGAAGGCCGAGACCTGCGACACCTGCCACGCTTATTCCAAGGTGTTCTACCTCGCCCAGGACGACGGGCTCGATCCGGTCGCCGACGACGTGGCGAGCCTTGGCCTCGACATCAAGCAGAAGGAAGGCCCCTACCGGCGCGCCGCCTTCAACCCCTTCCTCCTCGGCTATTGAGGGCGGCACGATGGCGAACGCACCAGCCGCCTTGGCCCTCTCCCCCGCTCCGCCCTTGCGCCTGCTCCCCTCGGTGGATCAGGTGCTGAAGGCCGAGGCCGCCCGCGCCGCCGTGGAGCGCCATGGCCGGCAGGCGGCGACGCAGGCGGTGCGCGACGCCCTCGACGAGCGCCGCGCCGCGCTCAAGGCCGGTGCCGGCGCCCCCGCGACGCCCGAGGAGATCGCCGCCGCCGCCCTCGCCCGCCTCGATGCCGCCGCCGCACCCAGCCTGAAGCCCGTGTTCAACCTCACCGGCACGGTGCTGCACACCAATCTCGGCCGCGCCATCTTCGCCGAGGAGGCCATCGAGGCCGCCACAAGCGCCATGCGCAACGCCGTGTCGCTGGAATACGACCTCGACGGCGGCCGCCGCGGCGAGCGCGACGACCATGTGCGCGGCCTCATCTGCGAACTGACCGGAGCCGAGGACGCGACGCTGGTCAACAACAACGCCGCCGCCGTCCTCATCGTGCTGAACACCCTGTCGCCGGGAAAGCCGGCGCTGGTTTCGCGCGGCGAGCTGATCGAGATCGGCGGCGCCTTCCGCATGCCGGAGATCATGCGCCGCGCCGGCGCGGAACTGGCGGAGGTGGGCACCACCAATCGCACCCATCCGCGCGACTATCGCGACGCCATCGCCCCCGAGACCGGGGTGATCCTCAAGGTCCACACCTCCAATTACCGCATCGAGGGCTTCACCGCCGAGGTGCCGCCCCGCGACCTCGCCGAAATCGCCCGCGCCGGCGGTGTGCCTTTGGTCAACGACCTCGGTTCGGGCACGCTGGCCGACCTCTCCCGCTACGGCCTCGTGCATGAGCCGACCGTGCGGGAGGCGCTGGCGGAAGGGGCGGATATCGTGACCTTCTCCGGCGACAAGCTGCTCGGCGGCCCGCAGGCCGGCTTCATCGTCGGGCGGCGCGATCTCATCGCCCGCATCAACAAGAACCCCATGAAAAGGGCGCTGCGCGTGGACAAGGTGCGCCTCGCCGCCATCGAGGCGACGCTGCGGCTCTACCGCGACCCGGACCGCCTCGCGTCCCGCCTTCCCACACTTCGTTACCTCACTCGCACGCGCGAGGATCTGGCCGCCCAGGCGGCCCGACTGGCGCCGCATCTTCAGCGCATCCTCGGCGAACGCTTCACCGTGGAGGCCGCGCCGTGCCGCAGCCAGATCGGCTCCGGCGCGCTGCCGCTGGAGACGCTGGAGGGCGTCGGCCTCGCCATCCGCGCCCGCGACGGCAGTGGCGGCGCCATCGGCCGGCTGGCCGACGCCATGCGACGGTTGCCGGTTCCGGTCATCGGACGGATTGACGATCAGGCGCTGGTGCTGGATGTGAGATGCCTTGAGGACGAAGCGGCGCTTGTCGCGTCCGTGACCGCTTTGGAGGGGGCACATGAGCTGGCTTGACCGACTGAAGGGCAAGGGTGGGGGACCGGACGACCCGGATACGCCGACCGATGCGCCCCAGGATCGTTCTGTTCAGGATCGCGCACAGCCCCGGCCCCCGCACGTCCATCCGCCCATGCCCCGCCTGCAGCGCGCCACCGAGCGCCGCCCGGTGAGCGAGGCCGAGGTGGATCTCGACGCGCTGCTCGGCGACATTGCCAGCGGCCTTGCCCCCACGCGCCCCGCCGCGCCCGAGGATCGTCCCGTCGCCCCCGCGCCGCGCCGGCCCCGCCTTGAAGATCGGATGCGGGGGGACAACCCCTTCGCCCCCGTCTCCGAGCCGGAGCCGGTCGCTCACGAGCCGCACGCGCACGAGACGCACCCCCATGAGCCGCACCCGCGCGAGCCGGAAGCCCCCGCGATCGAGCTGAATTTCGAGGAGATCGTGTTCGCGCGCGCGCCCAGCGCGTCGGACGCGCCGGCGGCGCCCCCCGTCGAGGCCCCCGCGCCCGAACCTGAGCCGCATGTCGCGGCGCCCGAGGTCGCGGTGCCCGATTTCGTCGAGACCTACTCCGCCGAGGCGAGCTATGCCGAGGTTTCCTACACCGAGCCCGCCTTCACGGAAGAGGCTGCGCCGGAAGAGCCGGTCGCCGACCCCCGCTCCCCCGAGGAACTGATGGCCGAGGCGCTGGCGGCGGCCACCGCCGGCCAGTACGAGGCCGCGCTCAACATCTGGGAGCCGCTGGCCCGCGCCGGCAATGCCCGCGCCCAGAACAATATCGGCGCCTGCTTCGTGGACGGCCTCGGCGTCGACCAGGACCTCGACCTCGCCCGCCGCTGGCTGGAACTGGCCGCCGAGGGTGGCGATCCGGTGGGCCGGCGCAACCTCGCGACCCTCTATTTCAAGGGCCAGGGCGTGGCGCAGGACTATGCCCGCGCCGCCGAGCTGTACCGCGCGGCGGCCGAGGATGGCGACGCCCCCGCGCAGGACATGCTGAGCTGGATGCTGCTGGAGGGCGAGGTGATGCCCGCCGACGCCACCGAGGCCCGCCGCTGGGCGCTGGCCGCAGCCGAGCAGGGCGTCGCCTCCTCCATGACGCGCCTCGGCATGATCGCCCACAACGCGCTGGACACGGATCGCGACCCGGTGGAAGCCGCCCGCTGGTGGCGCAAGGGGGCCGAGGCGGGCGACGCGGACGGGCAGGCCATGCTCGGCGCCGCCTACCATCTCGGCGCCGGCGTGCCCCACGACAAGATCGCCGCCTTCGCCTGGCTGCTGCGCGCCCGCGCAGGCCACAGCGCCCTCGCCGACCGCTTTTTCGACGCGGTCAGCGCCACGCTGAGCCCGGAAGAAACCGCCGCCGCCCAACGCCGCGCCGCCATTCCGCTGGGGGAGCTGCCCTAGGTGATCATCGGCACGGCCGGACATATCGACCATGGCAAGACCACGCTGGTGCGTGCGCTCACCGGTGTCGACACCGACCGTCTGAAGGAAGAGAAGGCCCGCGGCATCTCCATCGACCTCGGCTTCGCCTATCTCCCGGTGGGAGACGAGGCGAACCCCGAGGTCCTTGGGTTCGTGGATGTGCCCGGGCACGAGAAGTTCGTGCACACCATGCTCTCCGGCGCGGGGGGCATCGATTTCGCGCTGCTGGTGGTGGCCGCCGACGATGGCGTGATGCCGCAGACCCGCGAGCATCTCGCCATCCTGGACCTGCTGGGCATCGACAAGGGCGTGGTCGCCCTCACCAAGGCCGACCTTGCCGACGCCGACCGCCTCGCCGCGGTGGAAGCCGAGATCACTGCCCTCCTCGCCCCCACCGGCTTGGCCGGCGCGCCCGTCCTGCCCGTGGCGGCGGCGCGGGGCGACGGGGTGGATGCGCTGCGCGAGATGCTGGTGGACGCCGCGCGGACCCTGGGCCGGCGGGCGGGCGGCGGGCGCTTCCGCCTCGCCGTGGACCGCAGCTTCACCCTGTCCGGCGCCGGAACGGTGGTGACGGGCACGGTGCTGTCCGGCGCGGTGAAGGTGGGCGACCGGGTGACGGTGAGCCCCTCCGGCCTTTCCGCCCGCGTGCGCTCCATCCGCGCGCAGGATCGCGTCTCCGAGACCGGCGTCGCCGGCGACCGCTGCGGCATCAACCTCGCCGGCGAGGCCATCTCCAAGGACGCCATTTCCCGCGGCGACGTGGTGCTGGACCCCGCCCTGCACGCCCCCGCCGACCATATCGACGCCGAGCTGAAGGTACTCGCCAGCGAGCCCCGCCCCATCGCCCAGTGGCTGCCGGTGCGCCTGCACCATGCCGCGCGCGAGGTGGGGGCGCGCCTCGTGCTGCTCGGCGATGCCATCCCCCCCGGCGGCACCGGCAAGGTGCAACTGGTGCTGGAGGCCCCCATCGCGGCGGCGGCGGGCGACCGCTTCGTCATCCGCGACACCTCCGCCCAGCGCACCATCGGCGGCGGCCGCTTCCTTGATCTGCGCGGGCCGCGCCGCAAGCGCCGCACGCCCGAGCGCATCGCCCAGCTTGATGCGCTGGCGCACCGCGACCCGGCCGAGGCTTTGGCCGGGCTTCTGGCCGTGCCGCCGCATTTCGTGGACCTCGACGCTTTCGGCCGCGACCGGGCGCTTTCCACCGAGGAGACCGAGGCGCTGGCGGCGCGGCTGGATCTGGCCCTGCTGTCCGCCGGCAACACCACGCTGGCGCTGACGCAGGCAACGCTGTCCACCTTCTCCACCAGCGTGATGGCCGCGCTCGACGCTTTCCATGCGGACAACCCGGACCTGCCGGGCCTCGGCCGCGAGCGGCTGCGCATGATGCTGGAGCCGCGCCTGCCGGCAGCCGCCTTCCTCGCCGCGCTCGCCGCCTTGCCCGCCGGCACCATCCGGCAGGAGGGCGCCTGGGTGCGCCGGGCGGATTTCTCGGTGAAGCTCGCCGCCGCCGACGAGGCGCTGTGGGCGCGCATCAGGCCGCTGCTCAGCGGCGAGGAGCGCTTCCGCCCGCCCCGCGTGCGCGACATGGCCGGCCTCCTCGCCGTGCCCGAGCCGGAGGTGCGCCGCCTGATGAAGCTGCTCGGCCGCATGGGCCGGGTGGACGAGGTGGCCCACGACCACTTCTTCCTGCGCCCGGTGGTGTCGGAGATGGTGGAGATCATCACCCGCCTCTCCGGCGAACGCATGAAGGACGAGTTCACCGCCGCCGCCTTCCGCGACGAGGTCGCCAACGGGCGCAAGGTGGCGATCCAGATCCTCGAATTCTTCGACCGCCACGGCCTCACCTTGCGTCGCGGCGATCTGAGGCGCATCAATCCGTTCCGGCTGGACCTGTTCGCCGGAGCGGCGGACGATGCGCCGGAGACGACCGCGGCGGCGCCGTCGCGGGGAAGAGAAGCGTCCCTGGTGGGGCGTCCGGACTTCAAATCCGGGAGGGGCCGCGAGCCGGTCCTTGGTGGGTTCGACTCCCACTCTCTTCCGCCAAATCCTCTTGCGCCAAATTCCACTGCGCCAAATCCGAAGCCCCCCGCGCCCGAGGCGCGCCCCCGCAGCTACGGGAAGGGACGATGAGCCCCGAGACCGACCTCCCCGCCCCGGCGCCCGAAGCCGCGCCCGATCCCGCCGCCGTGGCCCGCATCGAAGCCCGCGCCGTCGTGCTGGCGCGCCTCGACGCCGCGAAGGTCGCGGCCGATGTGGCCGAGACCGCCTATCGCGCCGAGGCCGCCCGCCGCACCGAGGAACTGGCGCGGGAGCGCGCCCATGCCTGGCGCCGGGCCGATCTGATGCGGTCGCTGGCCGCCGCCCTCGATGGCATCGGTGACGCCGAGATGGCGGTTGCCGCCGGACAGGCGCTGCTGCGCGCGCGGCTCGGCTGGTCCGACGACAGCGAGGCCCGCGCCGAGGTGCTCGCGCGCTTTGCCCCGGTCGCCGTGGCGCTGTTCGAGATGGAGAGCGAGGCGGCGCCCGAGGCCGCCCTCGCAGCGTTCGAGGACTGGTACGCCACGACCCGGCAGAGCGCCTTCTGGTACCTGTTCGAGCATTATCTTCCCGACACGCCCCTCGTGGATTTCTGAACGCCGATGGCCACCGATTTCGACGACTGGCTCGCCGCCACCTTCGCCGACCATGGCGGCTTCACCGCGCTAGTGGTGCTGGTGCGCATCGCCGAGCCGGAGGTGAAGCCCCTCGCCTCCACCTTCCTCAACATCATCGGCGACGAGGTGGACTGGGCCGGCATGATCGCCCTGTTCGCCGGCTCCCGGCAGGCCTGGGACGGCGCCGCCTTCTTCGCGCAGGTGGAGGACACTGGTCCCCTGGAAAACGCCGAGGCGCGCGGCCGCCTGCGCGCGCTGGAACAGCGCATCCGCGAGAACCGGCTGGTGCTGAACGAAGGCGATTTCTTCGACACCCTCGGCCGCCGGCTGAAGGTGGAGGAGATCGCGTCGCACTGAGGGGGGTGGACGCGGCGGCGGTCATGGCCCGCCCTTTGGCGCTCGCCCTGCCGGCCCTCGACGGGTCACGAACCGCCGTCATGGCCGGGCCTGTCCCGGCCATCCACGTGGACCGGCCGGGTATCCGTCGTCGGCCATCGTCCCGTCGGCCTGACGTGGATGCCCGGCACAAGGCCGGGCATGACGACCGCTTGGCTCGCTCCCCCGCCCCTACTCGATGGGGAAATCGAAATAGGTGTCCGGGAAGGGCTCGTCCTTCAGGGTGAAGTGCCACCATTCCTTGTCGAACGGCTTGAAGCCGTTCTGCGCCATGAGGCCCGCGAGCAGCCGGCGGTTGGCGCGCTGGGTGGCGGAGGCGGTGGGGGAATCGGGCCAGGAGCGCGGGCTGAACAGGTCGAAGGGCGTACCCATGTCGAGGTCGCGCCGGGTTGCGAGATCGAACAGCGTCAGGTCCAGCGTCGAGCCGCGCGAGTGGCCGGAGCGGGCGGCGATATAGCCCTCCGCGAACAGGTCCTTCTTGACGACATCGGGATAATAGGTGGGCTTGGTCTTCTCGTCCGCGAGGTCGCTGGCCCAGCGGGCGAAATGGGCGACGGCGCGGGCCGGACGGTAGCAATCGAAGATACGCAGGCCGAGGCCCTTCTTCTTCGCCTCCGCCGCCACCCTCGCCAGCGCCTCGGCGGCCGGGCGGGTGAGGAAGCAGCGGGCGGCGCCATAGCCGTCCACCCGCGTGCCGACGAAATTGTCGGTGGAGAAATAGCGCACGTCGAACACCGCGTCCGGCACCACGCCCGACACGTCCACGAACAGGTCCGGCCGATCGGTCCGCGCATCCGCGGCGAGCGGCAGGCCGGCAATGGTGAGGGTGAGTGTGAGGGCTTGGGCGGCGGGCTTCACCAGTCGATCCATCAGGGCTCTGAGCATGTCGCGTTCGCGTCGGGTGGTGAGGCCCAAGCATAGGCCCCGCCGCGGACGCCCGCCAGAGCGGGCCTCACGCCATGCGCGCGGGCGGCTCCGGCAGATCGACGGGATCGCGCAGCGGCGGCGGCTCCGGGTCGGGATCGCGGCGCGGCTCGCGGGAGGGATCGCCCTCGGGAAGCGGGGGCAGGTCCGGGCCGGGCTCGGGAAAATCCGGCGGGTCCTCCACCGGGTCCGGCGGCAGGATGGGCGGCTCCGGCGGACGGCCGGGCTCGGTCGGGGGGAACGGGCCGCCCGCGAGGGCGGCCAAGCCTGAAGAGGAGGACCGGCCGCCCGTAGGGGCGGCCGTATCGGGTTCAACGCCGGAGCGCATGGGGTGGAGAGGGGCAAGGTTCATCCCGGGCCAACGCCCGGGACTTGCCCCTGTTCCCCGCGCGTCTTCTCCGCAGATCAGGAGAAGAAGGAGGTGATGGTCTGCCAGATGCTCTTCTTCGGCGCGGCGGTGGCGCCGGCCTCGGCGGGCTTGGCATCGATGGAAATGGTGCCCGGCGCGGTCTGGGACTTGGCCACCGCCTCCGGCGAGAACACGCCGGCGAAGGCCGGGAGCTTGGCGAGGGTGTCGGGGCCGGCCATGCCGTCCGCGTCCAGCCCGTTCTTTTCCTGGAACTCCTTCACCGCCTTGGCGGTGGCGGGGCCGAAGGCGCCGTCGGCGGGAATGCCGAGCGCCGTCTGCAGCTTCTTCACCGCCTCGCCCTTGGTGCCCACCGTGAGCAGCACCAGCTCCGGCAGGCCGAGCGCCGTGAAGGTGTCCGGGCCGGCGATGCCGTCCGCCGAAAGGCCGTGCTGGGTCTGGTAGGCCTTGAGGGCCGCCTCGGTGCCCGGGCCGAACTGACCGTCCGCAGTCACCCCGAGCTTGGCCTGAAGGATCTTCACCGGCTCGCCCGCGAGCCCACGCTTGAGAAGTGCCATGACACACCCCGGTCCAGTTGCCCCGGCCTTGAGGCCGGCAACCGACATTGGGGGAAAAGAGCCGCTGCGGCACCCTCAAAAATGAACCGCCCAAAAGAAAAATGCCGGGTCCTGGAGGGGACCCGGCAAGTATCGCTGCAGAGCAGCGAACCTTCCAGAGGGGAACAGCTGATGCACCGCACAAGGTGCAATCAGCGCAAGGGAAAGATGCTCCCTGAATAGGCAGAATGCAATGTATACTGACCGCATATCAGGCATGTGCCCAGCGCTTGGCTAGGCAACGTTCGCCCTACCATGGCACCAGTGAACGTCATAAATCAGTAATTCCAGCGCTGCGCCTTGGAAATCAGGAAGTCGCGGAAGACCTGAATCCGGGCCACCGAGCGCATTTCCTGAGCATATGTGAAGTATGCCTCCAGCTTGGGCGTTTCGCGATCGGTGAAGAGCTGCACCAGCGAGGTCGAATCGTCCGAGAGATAATCCGGCAGGGTGCCGATGCCCACGCCCCGCTCCACCGCCCGCTTGAGGCCGAGCACGTTGTTGACCTCGAAAGCGGGAATGCGCGGGGTGGAGCCGTCGCGGCCGGCATGCTCCAGCCAGTTCAGCCCCTGGAAATAGGAAGGGATCGGCCCGCCGAGCAGCAGGATGCGGTGCTTGTCCAGCTCGTCCAGCGTGCGCGGATGGCCGTGGCGCTTGAGATAGTCGGCCGAGGCATAGGCGTGGAAATGCACGGTGAAGAGCTTGCGCTGCACCAGGTCCGGCTGCACCGGCTGGCGCATGCGGATGGCGACATCCGCCTCGCGCATGGCAAGGTCCAGCTCCTCGTCTGTGAGGATGAGCTGGATGCGGATGTCCGGGAACAGCTCCACGAACTCGCCCACCCGCGCAGTGAGCCAGTGGGTGCCGAGGCCCATGGTGGTGGTGACGCGCAGGTCGCCGTTGGGCTTCTCACGGCTGTCGGTGAGCTGGGCGCGCGCCGATTCCAGCTTGAGGAACACCTCATGGGCGGTGCGGTAGAGCAGTTCGCCCTGCTCGGTGAGGATGAGGCCGCGGGCGTGGCGGTGGAACAGCGGAACCTTCAGTTCCGCCTCCAGCGCCGAGACCTGCCGGCTCACCGCCGACTGGGAGAGCCCCAGCGTCTCGCCGGCGTGGGTAAAGGAGCCCGCCTCCGCGGCGACGTGGAAGACCTTCAGCTTGTCCCAATCCATCCGGCCCGAGCCCCTTGAGCATCACCGGCGTCCGGCCGGCGAGGTGGTGCTGTTTTTCGCTTGTCTCGGGAGAAGCCGCGGGCTCCCCAGCCCCGCGGCCTTCCTTGAACCCATTTAGATCCGTTCCGGGCGGCTGCCGCGCCCGGGTGATCTACTCCGCCGCCTGCGCCACGCTGTGGTGGGCGAGGAACCGCTCCGCCTCCAGCGCCGCCATGCAGCCCCGCCCGGCGGCCGTGACCGCCTGGCGATAGACATCATCGGCCACATCGCCGGCCGCGAACACGCCCGGCACCGACGTTGCCGTCGAATCCGGCGCAGTCCACACGTATCCGCTCTCTTTGAGCTTCAACTGGTCTTTGACCAGCTCTGTGGCAGGCGCATGACCGATGGCGATGAATATGCCGTCAGCGGGCAGCTCGGTGAGGGCTCCAGTCCGAACGTCGCGCAGGCGCGCGCCGGTGACCTTGGAGATGTCGCCGCTCTGGCCCACCACGTCGGCGACCTCGGAATGCCACACCACGCTCACCTTGGGATTGGCGAACAGGCGATCCTGCAGGATGCGCTCGGCGCGGAAGGCGTCGCGGCGGTGCACCAGCGTGACCTTGGAGGCGAAATTGGTGAGGAACAGCGCCTCTTCCACCGCCGTGTTGCCGCCGCCCACCACCACGACTTCCTTGCCGCGATAGAAGAAGCCGTCGCAGGTGGCGCAGGCCGAGACGCCGAAGCCGCGGAACGCCGCCTCCGATTCGAGGCCGAGCCAGCGCGCCTGGGCGCCGGTGGCGAGGATCACCACGTCGGCGAGCCACGTGTCGCCCGATTCGGTCTCCAGGCGGAACGGCCGCTTGGACAGATCGAGCGTGTTCACATGGTCGGCGATGATCTTCGTGCCCACGTGCTCGGCCTGGGCGCGCATCTGCTCCATCAGCCATGGGCCCTGGATGGGATCGGCGAAGCCGGGATAATTCTCCACATCCGTGGTGATGGTGAGCTGGCCGCCGGGCTGGATGCCCTCGAACAGGACCGGCTCCAGCATTGCGCGGGCCGCATAGATGGCCGCGGTATAGCCGGCCGGACCCGACCCGATGATGACGACCTTGGCGCTGTGGGTGGTCATGACGTCCTCGAAAACCAGAAGCTCGAAAGGCTGGAAACCGCGACAAGAGAAGGAACGGGCCGTGTGGCAGGCCGCCCGATGGCCGCAGCGTGAGCTATGCCCGAATGTAGGGGCTCCCTCCCCCGCCCACAAGGCGGCAGCTTCTGTCCCTTCGCAGCGCAACCGACGCAATATTATTTCGTTGCGTTGCCGCATACGGAGACTAAGGTGCGCGGACGTAATGCCCCTGTTCGCCGCGCGGGCGGCGGCACCCTCGACCCTGCCCCCAAGCCTTGCCCCCAAGGAGCCGTGCCTTGACCGTTCGCCTCGATGCTGTCGACTGGAAAATCCTCGACGAGCTGCAGCGGGACGGTCGCATGACCAATGTGGAATTATCCCGGCGCGTCGGCATCTCCGCCCCGCCCTGCCTCAGGCGCGTGCGCGCGCTGGAGGAGGAAGGCATCATCGAGGGCTATCGCGCGCTGCTGGACGAGAAGCGGCTCGGCTACGACCTCATGGCCTTCGCCATGGTGCATCTCATCAGCCAGGCGGAGGTCGACCTTGATGCCTTCCAGGAGCGCATCGCCGGCTGGCCGCTGGTGCGCAGCGCCTGGATGCTCTCGGGCGACGTGGATTTCCTGATGCTGTGCGTGGCGCCGGACCTGCGCACCTTCCAGACCTTCGTGCTGGATATCACCGCCGCGCCCAACGTGCGCAACGTGAAGACGGCCCTCACCCTCAAGCAGTCCAAGGACGCGCCGATCGTGCCGCTGGAAGCCGGATTGCCGAAGGCGTGAGGAATCTCCGCCGCTCCCCGGACAAGCTCCACCACAGGTGGAGCGCCGATCCGGGGCCCAGGGGAAAGGTCGGCGAAGCCGGCAATTGCCCCCAGGCCGCGGAATAAAGCCGCCTTCGGCGACATGTTGCGCTGGGCCACGGCTCTCCTTCCGCTCCGCTCCAGTCGGCCGAGGCACGAGGGCGGCGCGAAACTCCCAACCCCGCTCAGGCCCAGCGCACGTCCGCGATCTCGAACGAGCGGGCGCCCTTGGGGGTGACGACCTCCACGGAGGCGCCCTTCTTCTTGCCGATGAGCGCGCGGGCCACCGGCGAGGAGATGGAGATGCGGCCGGCCTTGGCGTCGGCTTCGCTGTCGCCGACGATCTGCCAGACCTTCTCTTCCTCGGTGTCCTCGTCCACCAGCGTCACCGTGGCGCCGAACTTGACGATGTCGCCGGAGAGTTTCGAGACGTCGATCACCTCGGCGCGGGAGATCTTGTCCTCCAGCTCGGCGATGCGGCCCTCGTTCAGCGACTGCTGCTCCTTGGCGGCGTGATATTCCGCGTTCTCGGACAGGTCGCCATGGGCGCGCGCCTCCGAGATGGCATTGATGATGCGCGGACGCTCCACCTGCTGACGCTGCTTCAACTCTTGCTCGAGGGCGACAAAGCCGCCCGCCGTCATCGGAATCTTCTCCATGGGTCCTTGTCAGACCTCCTGAAACGGTTCGGTGCGCCGGAGCCCCACCTCAGGTGGTGCCGGCGCCGAAAAGAAAGCCGCCCCGCGGTGCCTTTCGGCGCCCCGGCTGCGGCGACTGTCCCGGTTCGGGCGCTCTGCGGCCCCCGGGCAATGCACCCGCCCCGCGCCTTGAGACGCCGGACGGCCGCGACGACTGCGCGCAGGCTCCCGCAGCCTGCGCGTTCTGGTGTTCCCTTGCGGGATCAGGCGACGGAGGCTTCGCCCCGCGGGCTGACGGGAGCGCTGTCGCCCCCGGCACCGAAATAGCCCTGCAGCGGACGCACCGTCAGGTCGCCGCCCACATAGGCCTTGATCCCCTGCGCCGCAGCGATGGCTCCGGACAGCGTGGTGTAATACGGCACTTTCTGCAAGAGGGCGGCGCGGCGCAGCGAACGGCTGTCCGCAAGGGCCTGCGCGCCCTCGGTGGTGTTGAACACCAGCTGGACCCCGCCGTTCTTGATGGCATCCACGATGTGGGGGCGGCCCTCCAGCACCTTGTTGATCTTCGCCGCCGACACGCCGTGCTCCTCCAGGAAGCGCTGGGTGCCTGACGTGGCGATGATCTTGAAGCCGAGGTCCACCAGCATCTTCATGGTGGGCAGGATGCGGATCTTGTCCCCATCCTTCAGCGAGACGAACACCGTGCCGGACTGCGGCACCTTGGTGCCGCCGCCGAGCTGGCTCTTGGCGAAGGCGACGCCGAAATCGGTGTCGAGGCCCATCACCTCGCCGGTGGAGCGCATCTCCGGGCCGAGCACCGTGTCGACGCCCGGGAAGCGGGCGAAGGGGAACACCGCCTCCTTCACCGCGATGTGGCCGAGCTTGGGCTGCACGAGGTTGAAGCTCGCCAGCTTCTCGCCGGCCATCACCCGCGCCGCGATCTTGGCGATGGGCAGGCCGATGACCTTGGCGACGAAGGGCACCGTGCGCGAGGCACGCGGGTTCACTTCGAGCACGTAGATCTCGTCGCCCTTGATGGCGTACTGCACGTTCATCAGGCCGCCGACGCCGAGCGCCAGCGCCATGGCCGCGGTCTGCTTCTCCAGCGCCGCGAGGGTATCGGGCGAGAGCGAATAGGGCGGCAGGGTGCAGGCGCTGTCACCCGAATGGATGCCCGCCTCCTCGATGTGCTCCATGATGCCGGCGATGAACACGTCCTTGCCGTCGCACAGCGCGTCCACGTCCACCTCGATGGCGTCGGAGAGGTAGCGGTCGAACAGCAGCGGGTTCTTGCCGAGGACGGTGTTGATCTGGCCCGTCTTGTCGTTGGGATAGCGCGCCTTGATCTCCTGCGGCACGAGGCCCGGCAGGGTCTCCAGCAGGTAGTCGCCCAGCTCGCGCTCCTCGCGGATGATCTGCATGGCCCGGCCGCCCAGCACGTAGGAGGGGCGCACCACCATGGGATAGCCCAGCTCCGCCGCGACGAGGCGGGCCTGCTCCACGCTGTAGGAGATGCCGTTGGCCGGCTGGCGGATCTTGAGCCGGTCGAGCAGCGTCTTGAACCGGTCGCGGTCCTCGGCGAGGTCGATGGCGTCGGGCGAGGTGCCAAGGATCGGCACGTCCGCATCCTCCAGCGCCTTGGCGAGCTTGAGCGGCGTCTGGCCGCCGAACTGCACGATGACGCCCTTCAGCGTGCCCCGGGTCTTCTCGCGGGCGATCAGCTCCAGCACGTCCTCGGCGGTCAGCGGCTCGAAATAGAGCCGGTCCGAGGTGTCGTAGTCGGTGGAGACCGTCTCCGGGTTGCAGTTGACCATGATGGCTTCATAGCCGGCGTCCTTCAGGGCGAAGGCGGCATGGCAGCAGCAATAGTCGAACTCGATGCCCTGGCCGATGCGGTTGGGACCGCCGCCGAGGATGATGACCTTCTCGCGCTCCGAGGGCTGTGCCTCGTCGGCGAGTTTGCCGGCGAAGGGCGTCTCGTAGGTCGAGTACATGTAGGCGGTGGGCGAGGCGAACTCGGCCGCGCAGGTGTCGATGCGCTTGTAGGCGGGGCGCACGTCCAGCGCGTGGCGCCGCGCGCGCACCTCGCCCTCGTGGAGGCCGGCAAGGGCGGCGAGGCGGGCGTCGGAGAAGCCCATGGCCTTGAGGCGGCGGAACTGGCCGGCCGTCTCCGGCAGGCCGAGCCGGCGCACCTTCTGCTCCATCTCCACGATGCCGCGGATCTCCGCGAGGAACCACGGATCGATCTTGCAGGCGGCGTGGATCTGCTCGTCGGAGAGGCCGAGGCGCATGGCCTGGGCCACGTAGAGCAGGCGGTCGGGCGTGGGGGTGCCGAGCGCCGCGCGCACGGCGTTCTTGTCGTCGCCCTGGCCGAGGCCCTCGATCTCGATGTCGTCGAGGCCGGACAGGCCGGTTTCCAGCGAGCGCAGCGCCTTCTGCAGGGATTCCTGGAACGTGCGGCCGATGGCCATAGCCTCGCCCACCGACTTCATGGCGGTGGTCAGCGTCGGCTCGGCACCGGGGAACTTCTCGAAGGCGAAGCGCGGGATCTTCGTGACCACGTAGTCAATGGTGGGCTCGAAGGAGGCCGGGGTGGCGCCGCCGGTGATGTCGTTCTCGATCTCGTCGAGCGTGTAGCCCACCGCGAGGCGCGCGGCGACCTTGGCGATGGGGAAGCCCGTGGCCTTCGACGCCAGCGCCGAGGAGCGCGACACGCGCGGGTTCATCTCGATGACGATGAGGCGGCCGTCCTCGGGGTTCACCGCGAACTGCACGTTGGAGCCGCCGGTCTCCACGCCGATCTCGCGCAGCACCGCAAGCGATGCGTCGCGCATGATCTGGTATTCCTTGTCGGTGAGCGTCAGCGCCGGCGCCACCGTGATGGAATCGCCGGTGTGGACGCCCATCGGGTCGATGTTCTCGATGGAGCAGATGATGATGCAGTTGTCCGCCTTGTCGCGGACGACCTCCATCTCATACTCCTTCCAGCCCAGCACGCTCTCCTCCACCAGCACCTCGTTGGTGGGGGAGGCATCGATGCCGCGCTCGATGATCTCGATGAACTCGGCCTTGTTGTAGGCGATGCCGCCGCCGGTGCCGCCCATGGTGAAGGACGGGCGGATGATGGCGGGCAGGCCCACCTCGTCCAGCGCCTCGAGCGCCTGGGGCAGGGTCTTGATCTGGCGGGACTTGGGCGTCGAGAGGCCGATCTTGGTCATGGCCTCGCGGAACAGCTCGCGGTCCTCGGCCTTGTCGATGGCCTCGGCGGTGGCGCCGATCATCTCGACGTCATACTTTTCGAGCGTGCCCATCTTCTTGAGCGACAGCGCGCAGTTGAGCGCGGTCTGGCCGCCCATGGTGGGCAGCAGCGCGAAGCCCTTGGAGCGGTCGCCGCGCTCCTTCTCGATGATCTTGGTGACGATCTCGGCGGTGATGGGCTCGATATAGGTCGCGTCCGCCATGTCCGGGTCGGTCATGATGGTCGCGGGATTCGAGTTCACGAGGACGACCCGGTATCCCTCCTCCTTGAGCGCCTTGACCGCCTGCGTTCCGGAATAGTCGAATTCGCAGGCCTGCCCGATCACGATGGGACCGGCGCCGATGATGAGGATGGTTTCGATATCGGTGCGTTTCGGCATATCCGTCTTTGAGCTCTCGACCGCCGCCACCCGCGCCGCTGAGCCGGCGAAGACAACGGGATCCGTTTCCATCAGGAGCCGCCCCGTCGCAGCGCCCGCCCCTTCCTAGCGCCCGCCGGGCGCAAAAAAAGGGCCGCGGGTCACGCGCCCCAGAAAGGTACGAGCTTGGCCGGGGCCTGCTCCCAGACTTGCGCGCGGGCGGGACGCGGCGCGGATGTCACACCTCACGGATGTCACACCTGCGCAATTTCCCGGGCCCTTGGCGCTGATGGGCTTCCTTAGACCATAATTTGCGGCGACGGAAGCCATGTCACCGAGATGACGCCGCGCCCGGAATACACATCCTCGCGGGGTGTCCGGCGCCCGCCCGCGCTGCCTCGGCCTGAAGGATTCCTGTTCGTTTTCCTGCCGGAGACGCCTGTGCTGCCGCCTTCCCTCGCCCGGACGGTCAATGAATACCGCGCGCGCCATGGCGACCTGATCCGCCAGTTCGCCCGATTCGTCGGTGTGGGCCTCACCGCCGCCGTGGCCCATTTCTCCACGCTCGCCATTCTGGTGGAGATGGATGCCGTCGGCCCCGTGCTGGGCTCGGCGGTGGGATTCGTCATGGGCGGCATCGTGTCCTACGTCCTCAACCGCCGCTTCACCTTCGACGCCACGCGCTCCCACGCCGGGGCGGTGCCGCGCTTCATCGTGGTGGCGGGAGTGGCGTTCGTGCTCAACGAAACGCTCATGTGGCTGTTCGTGCACGAGGTGGGGCTGTTCTATCTGCTCGCCCAGTTCCTCACCACGGGCATCACCATGATGTGGACCTTCACCGGCTACCGCGTCTGGGCCTTCGCCCACCGGAGCACTGTGCGCGGCTGAGGCGCCGCAGGGGCTTTTTGTGCTTTCGCCGCTCAGGCGCCGCGCGGGCTCTCGCTGCGCTGTCTACGCTCAAGCGCCGCGCGGGCTTGCTGCGCTGTCTACGCTCAGGCGCCGCGCGGGCTTGCTGCGCTGTCTACGCTCAGGCGCCGCGCGGGCTTCAGGCGCCGCGTTCGCCGATGAAGGCCATGCGCTGCTGGTTGTGGCCGACATTGGGCTCGACCCGCCGCGCCGCGAGGCCGGCCTTGGTGAGCAAGGCGAGCACCTCCGCCTCCTCGTAGGTCGTCAGCCCGAGTTCCGCGCGCAGCTTGCGATAGGGGGAGATGGCGGTGCGGGCGAGGCCGGCGACCGCGGCCAGCAGAAATTTTTCCCGCGCGGCGAGCCGGAGCAGCGCCTGGGCGTCGGCCAGCGCGCTCACATGGGGCGGGATGACGTCGGCAATCAGCAGCCGTCCCCCCGGCGCCAGCAGTCGCCGCCATTCCAGCACGAGGCTGGCGAGCAGGTCGCGCGAGAGATACTGCGCCACCGAATTGCAGATGATGAGGTCGAAGCTGCCGTCCGGCAGGGCCGAGACCTCCTCGGGGGCCAGCACGTCGATGCTGGGGGCGGCGACGAAGCGCCCCTTCAGGCGGCGCCGGACTTCGGGTGCGGCATCGGTGAGCACGAGGTGGGCGCAGCGCAGCGCCAGCTCGGCCGAGGCGAGGGCTTCGCCGCAGCCGAAATCCAGAACCCGCGCGTGCGGCCCCGGCAGGAAGCCGACGAGATCGGTCGCGATGGCCGCATAATGCACCGCCTTGTGCCGGTCATTCACATAGATGGCGTGACTACCATTCCAGAACGAGATCCAATCAGCCATCAGCAACTTTCCGAAAACAAGGCGGCGCCGGGGTCAGCGCGCGAACTGGATGCCGGCCTCGGTCTCGCCGATGGCCCGGTCCACGAGGTCGATGGCGCGCTCGCGATGGCCGCCCTTGTTGGGCTCCGCCTGCTGCAGGAAGGCGCGCGCGGTGCGCAGCGCCTCGAGCGCGCGCTGCATGTTGGGCTGGTCGGCGAAGGCCGACTGCACGAGCCCGGCGGTCGCAAGGCCCGCGGCGAAGGTCAGCGCGAGGGTCAGCGGGCGCAGGGCGGCCCTGGGGCGGATCATGATGTCTCTCACGGTTTCGAGGAGCGACGTCCGGCGGCAGCGGGGTGCTGGCACGCAGGGGTGAAACGGCACCATCAAGACGGCACCATCATGGCAGACGGCCACAGACGCGAACGCCCCGCCGCGGGGTGCGGGCGGGGCGCGCGTCTAACGGCGGAAGATCAGGCTCACCAGCGGCAGTGCAGGCCGCCATAGGGGCCGCGCCAGCAGCCGCCGCCACCCCAGCGGCCGGGTCCGGGACCCCACCAGCGGTGATAATGCCACCAGTCGATGAACAGGCTGGCATTGGCGCCGGAGAGGGGCTTGTCCTCGCTGAGGAGTTTGTAGTCGTAGGTCAGCGTGTCGCCGGAGAGCACCGGGTTCGACAGCTCGATCACCGACAGGTTGGGCTCGCCGTTCACCGTCACCGAGAGGGTGGCGTTGGGCGGGTCCTTCTGGAAGCTGTCCTTGCCCTCGTTCCAGATCTTGATGAAGGTCGCCGTCGAGGCGTCGCCGGTGATCCGCTCCGGGCGGTCGGCGAACATGATGACCTGCGGCGCGACGCCCTTCAGCGTGATGGTCTTGTCGGTGACGGAAATGGAATCCGCCACCTGCACGAACAGCCACTGGACGCCCTTCAACTCTTCGATGTTTGCGGGCGGACCGTTCATGCCGCCGGCGGGTCCGCCGGCCATGGGGGCGTTGGCGGGCGCCCCCTGTGCGAAAGCCCCGCCGACGGCGCAAACGGCCCCCAGCAGCGCTCCAAGGATCAGGCGTTTCATTGGGAAAGTCTCCTACGCGCAGCAAGGTTCGCGGCGCGCAGTGGCACTCTACAACCGCCACGCTTCTTGGAAAGGCGACGGCGCGGGCTCAGCGGTATTTAGAGAGCGTTAATCTTAACGTCGGCGCTGGTTTCGCAATTCGCGACGACCGGCGCCCTTCCCCCTACCGGTAATTCACCCAGAACACGCCCACGCTCGGGTTGGCGGCGCGGATGGCGGGATCGTTCGAGGTGTAGACCTTGGGGCCGGAAACGCGCGCCTGCGCGCCGTCCGAGGCTCCGGCCGAAAGCGCCAGCTGCGCCCCGAGCACGCAGCCGCCGCCCAGATTGCCCAGCCGGCCGCCGCGCCAGTCGGCCACCACGCCGCCGGCATTGCCGCCGAAGCCCTGGATGCGGAACGGCTTGCCGTTGGCCCGTTCAAGGTCTGCGAGGCTGGTGCCGATGCCGATGCCGTTCACGGTCCAGGCCGAGCTTTCGGTGAAGGCCACCCGGCGCGGGGCGGCCATGTTGGCCGGGTCCTTCCAGGCGATCTCCAGGCTCAGGGCGGGATCGTTGGGCAGGAGGATGATGCCCGGCGCGGTGCTGCCGTCCGGCGACATGATGTTGCCGGTGATGACGTTCGCCTGCCCGAAGTCGGCGGCGATGTTGATGGCGGTGGTGTTGGGCGCGAAGGGGCCCGTGCATTCGAACTGGCGCGGCCCGGCGGTGGGCTTGGGGACGGAGACCACCGTCTCCGAATAGTCGCCGAAGGCGTCCGTCTGCTTCACCACGCCGGTGCCCCAGCTATCCGGATTGCCCTGGCAGGCGGCGAGGGCGAGGCTCGCGGCGAGGGCCGCGAGGGACAGGGCAGAGACGCGGGAAAAGACCATGGGAACCTGCGGCGCCGGACGGGAGGGGGCGCGCCTTGCGCTGAGAGGCCGCGGAAACGGCCGGGCAGCACGCCGGTGAACGCCTTTCTTAGCCGCTCCCCTTTCGGCCCGCCAGCCCCCGGGACGGTAGCCGGCCCCGCGACCGTCATAGGCAATTCACGGCTCGCGCTCTTTCTGTCACGCTGGAGCGTGGGGGAAGGCCATGAACGAGATGCGGGACCTGCGCGGGTTCGACCACAAGCGCTCGGTGCAGGATTATATCGACGAGACCCCGATCTGGCGCGACGGCACGCGGGTGGCGGCCACCCCCATGACCGCCATGCAGTGGCGCATCTGGTGGCTGGCCGCTGCGGGCAAGTTCTTCGAGGGCCTCGTGGTGTTCATGACGGGCGTGACGCTGCCCCTCATGTCCCGCGAATTCGGCATGGACGCCTTCCAGCACGGCCTTGTCGGCGCGGCGAGCCTCGCCGGCATCCTCTTCGGCGCGCTGCTGCTGGGTGGCCTCGCCGACCAGTTCGGCCGCAAGCTCATGTTCGTGGCGGAGATGGTGATCTTCATCATCTTCCTCGCGCTGCTGGCGGTCAGCCCCTCCTTCGGCTGGACCGTGGTGTTCCTGTTCGGCATCGGCATCGCGCTCGGCTGCGACTATCCCACCGCCCATCTCGTGATCTCCGAGAGCATCCCCTCCGTGGCGCGCGGGCGGCTGGTGCTCAGCGCCTTCGGCTTCCAGGCGGTGGGGGCGCTCACGGGCACCCTGCTGGGCTATCTCGTCCTGTCCAACATCGAGGCCGTCTCCGCCTGGCGCCTCATGTATGCGGCGGCCATCCTGCCCGCCGTGGCGGTGGCGGTGGCCCGGCTGTTCGTGCCGGAAAGCGCGAGCTGGCTGCTCGCCCACGGCCGCGTGGAGGAGGCCCAGCAGGCGGCGCAGCGCCTGCTCGCCCGCTCGCCGCAATATCCGAAATCCATCGCGCTCAGCCATCGCCACCACGGCCATGCCGGAGGGGCAGCGCACGATCAGGGCCACGATCGCACCCCGGCCGCCCTGTTCAGGACTCCGCACAACCGGCGCGCGACCGTCCTCGCCGCGGTGCCCTGGTTCCTGCAGGACCTGTCCACCTACGGCATCGGCATCTTCACGCCGACCATCCTCGCAGCCGCCTTCGGCCATCAGGCGGATGTCGGGCGCAATTTGAGCGATCTCGTCTCGGCGGACCTGCTCGCCTCGGAGGGGGCGGCGCTGATCGACCTGCTGCTGCTCGTGGGCATCGGCGCGGCGGTGGCGCTGTCCGACCGCATCGGCCGCATCCCGCTGCAGATCGCCGGCTTCGTCGGCTGCGCGGCGGGCCTGCTGGTGGCCGCGCTCTCCACCTATTACAGCGGCGACCGCGCCGTCACGATGGTGGTCATCGGCTTCATGCTGTTCAACTTCATGACCAATCTCGGCCCCAACGCGCAGACCTACCTGATCGCCGGCGAGGTCTTCCCCACCCGCATCCGCGGCATGGGGGCTGGCTTCGCCGCGGCCTTCGCCAAGATCGGGGCGGTGCTCACCGCCTTCCTGTTCCCGATCCTGCTGGCGGACCTCGGCACACGCACGCTGCTGTTCGTGCTGATCGCCGCCTCGCTGCTTGGCGCGGTCGTGACCTGGCACTACCGCATCGAGACGCGCGGGCGCAGCCTGGACGATATCGGGGTTTGATTATTCCGCCGGTTCGGGAACGGGCACGCCCCACCACGCATCGATGGAAGCCGGCACCGCCGGGCGCAGCTCGGCGAGGTCGCCGGCGAAGCCCGCCCATTCGGCGGTGATGCTGGGCGAGACCGAGGTGAGGACGCACAGCTCGGCCGCCACCGCCGCATGGAAGGCAGAGGTGAGGCCGCGGCCCTCGGCCTCCTGCCGGCCGAACTTGGAGAGCACCACCACCGTGTCGGACAGGTCGCCGCCCTCGGCGAGGCGATCGGCGATGGCCCGCTCCACCCCCGCCGAGGCGGCGGCGAGGCCCGCCGGATCGAGGCTGCACCCGGCCGCGCCGGGGCCGAGGTCCTGATGCAGGCGGTTGGTCTCGCCGGAGACGAGATCGAGCAGCAGTACGTCCTCATGGGCGCAGCCGGGGGTGAGGTGCTCCACCACGCCGAGCACGCGCACGCCCTGCGCGGCAAGCCGCCGCGCCGCTTCCGCCAGCAAGGACTGGATCGCTTCCCGGTCGCCGCCCTGAAGGGCGAGGATCATCGGCCGTTCGTCCCCCGTCATTCCGAACATCCGTCCTCTGCGCCGTTGCCGGCCGATCCGCCCGTCGCCCCCGACAGCCGAAGCTGTATCGTGAATACCATAACACGCAGGGGCTCCGGCGGGCGAGACCCCTCTTCCCTACCACGCCACCGTCCCGTCCCATCCCTGCCACAGATTCGGCCTAGAGGCGGCACGCTTCCCTGTCTGCGGAGATGCTCCCGCCGTGATTCGCCCGCTCGTGCTGCCCCTCGTCCTCCTCACTGCCGCAACGGCCGCTCCGGCGCTCGCCGGTCCCGGCCGGCACGACGACATGATGCTCCATGTGGACCCCGGCACCCGCATCGAGCAGCGCTGCAACGCCCGCGCCATGGGCGAGATCGGGCGCGAGCACAAGGACATGCGGCCGGAAGAGGTGGTGGCCTATGCCTTCGCCGATCCCAAGCTCGGCGACTTCCGGCACGGCGACGCCGCCATCTCCGCCCCCGGCGCGGCCATCCGCAGCCGGCAGCACTGGTATCACCTCTCCTATCGCTGCAAGACCAGCCCGGACGGCATGGATGTGGTAGCCTTCAGCTACACCTTGGGCGCCGAGGTGCCGCGGCACGACTGGGACGCCCACAGCCTCGTGCCCTGACCCGCCTTCCCAGATCCCAAGCCGCCCGATCCCAGCCCCCCGATCCGAGAACATGCGATGACCGCCGATCCAGAGACCGAGGCCGAGGCTCCCGCCGCAACGCCCGCCCGCAGGCGCCACATCCGCAAGGCGGCCGTGGGGGCCGGGGCAGTCGGCGCGGGCACCGTGGGTGCGGGATCTCTGGGCGCCGGGTCCATCGGCGCCATCGCCATCGGCGCGCTGGCTTTCGGGGCGCTCGCGGTGGGCGCCGTCGCCATCGGCCGCCTCGCCATCGGCCGCGCCCGCATCCGCCGGCTGGAGATCGACGAACTGGTCATCGGGCGCATCAGCCGGCGCGGGTAGCCGCCATGCCCCGGCTCGTCCGGGGCATCCACTGCGCCCCTCGCCGGGTGCCAAAAAGCAAAGCGCCAGCCCGGCCGCTCCGTGGACCCTCCGGACAAGCCGGAGGGTGACGGTTCATTTTAGACCACCTCATCCGACCCCTATTTGCAACCAGAGGGCGACTCTCTAACATTCAAAAATTGTTTAGTGGGAGCGACGCACTTGAGCGAGCCACTGCCAGATCAGAAAGCCCTAAGATCGGAAGCGATTGAGGAATACAAACTTCTTTTCCAGAGATGGGACGACATCGACCGAAGAGCACTAACCATGAAGGGCTGGAGCACGGCAGGCTTCGCACTTGTTGCAGCAATATCAAATAAGCAAAATTTACTCTCAATAACATTTCTAATTATTCTTTTCTTGTCGATATGGGCTATGGAGGGAATTTGGAAATCTTGGCAGCACTCATTCGAACCAAGAATTCATTATATTGAAAAATATCTCAAAAATGGAGGAGACTTTTATCCGTTTCAGGTAACGGAGTTTTGGAAGGCACAATATCAGCCAGACGGAATAAGCCGAACAAATTTCCGCCTCATGCTCCTAGAAATGATTCGATTCCCGTGCATGCTACCATATGTCGTTTTCATATTATATTTTGTTTGTGCTTTATTATATTCATATATGCACTATCAAATTCTCGAAATACCGCAATAGCCCTTAAAATCAGATCCACCGAATCACCCCTTCCGCCTGCCACCCTTGCGATAGCCCTTGGTGCCGGGATCGGGCCGCGGGCCGGGGCGGAAGGTGTCTTCGGCCAGCGGCACCACGCGGTCGGAGCCGGGGCCCATGTCGTCGAGGGACGGCTTGTGGGCGCGCGTGGATAGAGGCGCGGCCAGCGGCGTCTCGGCGGGAGTGCGGGCGGCCTTCGGCGTGGCCGCGCCCGGCGGGATGTAGGGCGCCTGCGCCTCCCCCATGCCCTCATCATCGGCGGCCGCGCCGCGCCCCTTGGCTGAGGGCTTCCCCCGGCCGCGCGGCAAGAGGCGCCCGGCCTCCTCCTTCGGCGGCAGGTTTGCCGCCTTGCCGTATTTGCGCGCCCCCTTATAGCCGCCGGTGCGGTCGTCCACCGCCTCCTGCCGCGCCAGCGGATCGTCGGAGACGGCCAGCTCCGTGGCCTCCAGCCGGCGGATCTCGTCGCGCAGGCGGGCGGCGGTCTCGAAATCGAGATCGGCGGCGGCGGCGCGCATGCGCTTTTCCAGGTCCGCCATGACCGCCTTGAGATTGTGCCCGAAGGCCGCCCCCTCCTCCGCGAGGCCCGCATCCACCTGCACGTGGTCGCGCTCGTAGACGGAATTGAGGATGTCGCCGATGGCCTTCTTCACGCTCTCGGGCGTGATGCCGTGCTCGGTGTTGTAGGCCACCTGCTTCTCGCGGCGGCGGGAGGTCTCCGCCATGGCCCGCTCCATGGAGCCGGTGATGTGGTCGGCATAGAGCACCACCCGGCCGTCCACGTTGCGCGCGGCGCGGCCGATGGTCTGCACCAGCGAGGTTTCGGACCTGAGGAAGCCTTCCTTGTCCGCATCGAGGATGGCGACGAGGCCGCACTCGGGAATGTCGAGGCCCTCGCGCAGCAGGTTGATGCCGATGAGCACGTCGAACGCCCCGAGGCGCAGATCGCGGATGATCTCGATGCGCTCGATGGTGTCGATGTCCGAGTGCATGTAGCGCACGCGGATGCCGTTCTCGTGCAGATATTCGGTGAGGTCCTCCGCCATGCGCTTGGTCAGCACGGTGACGAGGGTGCGATAGCCCTTGGCCGCCACCGCCCGCACCTCGCCGAGGAGGTCGTCCACCTGCGTGCGCGCCGGGCGCACCTCCACCGGTGGGTCGATGAGGCCGGTGGGGCGGATGACCTGCTCCACGAACACGCCGCCGGTCTGGTTCATCTCCCATGAGCCGGGGGTGGCGGAGACGTGGACCGTCTGCGGCCGCATGGCCTCCCACTCCTCGAAGCGGAGCGGGCGGTTGTCCATGCAGCTCGGCAGGCGGAAACCGTATTCCGCCAGCGTCGCCTTGCGGCGGAAGTCGCCGCGATACATGGCGCCGATCTGCGGCACGGTCACGTGGCTCTCATCGATGAAGACGAGGGCGTTGTCGGGCACGTATTCGAACAGGGTGGGCGGCGGCTCGCCCGGCTTGCGGCCGGTGAGCCAGCGCGAATAGTTCTCGATGCCGGCACAGGAGCCGGTGGCCTCCATCATCTCCAGATCGTAGCGGGTGCGCTGCTCCAGCCGCTGGGCCTCCAGCAGGCGGCCCATCTTGTACAGCTCGTCAAGCCGCATCTTCAGCTCGGCCTTGATGCCGGAGATGGCCTGGATCAGCGTCGGGCGCGGGGTGACATAGTGCGAGGCGGCGTAGACGCGCACGCTCTTCATGTCGCCGCTCTTCTGGCCGGTGAGCGGATCGAACTCGGCGATGCTCTCCACCTCGTCGCCGAACAGGGAGACGCGCCACGCGCGGTCCTCATAGTGGGCGGGGAAGATCTCCACGCTGTCGCCGCGCACCCGGAAGGTGCCGCGGGCGAAGTCCGACTGGATGCGCTTGTATTGCAGGGCCACGAGATCGGCGATCAGGCCGCGCTGGTCGATGCGCTCGCCCACCTTGATGTCGAAGGTCATGGCCGAATAGGTCTCGACCGAGCCGATGCCGTAGATGCACGACACCGAGGCGACGATGATCACGTCGTCCCGCTCCAGCAGCGCGCGGGTCGCCGCATGGCGCATGCGGTCGATCTGCTCGTTGATGGAGGATTCCTTCTCGATGTACGTATCCGTCCGGGGCACGTAGGCCTCTGGCTGGTAGTAATCGTAGTAGGAGACGAAATATTCCACCGCATTGTCGGGGAAGAAGCTCTTGAACTCCCCGTAGAGCTGCGCCGCGAGCGTCTTGTTGGGCGCCAGCACGATGGCCGGGCGCTGCAACTGCTCGATCACCTTGGCCATGGTGAAGGTCTTGCCCGAGCCGGTGACGCCCAGCAGCACCTGGTCGCGGTCCCCCGCCTCCGCCTGCGCGCACAGCTCCTTGATGGCCTGCGGCTGGTCGCCGGCGGGCTGGAAGTCGCTCTTCATGGTGAAGGCGACGCCGCCTTCCGACTTCTCAGGCCGCGGCGGACGGTGCGGCACCCAGGTCTGGCCGTTCACCTCCGGCCGCCCGGTCTCGATCAGCCGCGACAGCGCCTGCACCGTGGCCGAAGCCCCGGCCGATTCGAAGTCGAGCGAAAGCGCCCCCGGCTCCAGCCCGAGGGATTTCGCAACGGCGGGATCAAGCGCCTGCTGGGGCGCCGGCTCGAAATGACGCTGGGAGCGCTCACCGAGCTTTCCGGGACGGGATGCTTTGGCCATGGGGGGAATATGGGGGCGATCACCGACCATGAAAAGGCGGTACCGACAGCCGAAGTGCCGGCTCCGCAGCACTGGACTCCTGATGCAAAAAAGACACGCTATGATAGAATGATTAATAAACAACTACTTTTAATTGCAGACGCCACCCACCCCACCATCATGGGTGGAGGGGGAGGCAATCATGCAGATGAAATTCGGGCGTCGGGGCACCACAATTCTGATGTTCGTCACGGGCTTCGCCCTGACGGGATGCGAATCACTGCCAGCCGGGATGCGGGCACCCATGCGCCCCACAACCCTCGTCGACTACAACCTGCGACTGTCCTACGTGGACCAGCAGAATGGGCGTACCGTCACTGCGCTACCTGCCGCGTCGGCCGCCGGTGAAACTGCCACGCCGCAGCCGTCGGCCTTTTCCGGCCGTTACGTGCCGCTGATCGATTGGGATATCCTTGACTTCGCCCAGCGCAGCACAGCCAACCGTGATTTCGTCCAGGACGCGCTGATGCAGCGGTCGGACGTGCTGTGCGAAGCTTTTATCGACGATCTCTATGTCCGCGTATCGCACCGCAAGCTCTTCCTCGGCGAAATCGCGATGGTCGCCTCCACCGTTGGCGCATTTGCTGGCGGACAAGCGGCGCAGGCGCTCAATCTCGTCTCCGCTCTGGCCCAAGGCACCGACACGCTCAGCGACAGCACGTTGATGCAGAACCAATTGGTTTCGCTGATCGCCAACCAGATTCAGGCCAATCGCACCCGCATTCGCGACCAGATCATCGCCAATCGCAAAACCGCGACACTGGCGGACTATTCGGTCGCCCTCGCGCTACGTGATGCACAGTCATACCATCAGGCCTGCTCTTTCATGTCCGGCGTGACCAGCCTCGCCGTAACCTCCAACAAGCCTGACGCGCAGGCCGCCAACGCTGCCTCGGTGACGCCGCAGGCCAAGGCGGCTGAAAAGCTAAAATAGGCGAGGCCCACCGCCGCGCATTCCGTGCTAGACGGCGGATCGGTTCAGATCCGCCGGAACACTGCCTTATGCCCCCCCTGACGAACCTTCTGCCCCCCCAAATCCTGCCCATCGTCATGCTCGTGGCCTCGAACGTCTTCATGACGTTCGCCTGGTACGGCCACCTCAAGCACAAGTCGGCGCCGCTCGTTCTCGCCATCATCGCGAGCTGGGGCATCGCCTTTTTTGAATATTGCCTCGCCGTGCCGGCCAACCGCTTCGGCTCCGAGGTCTATTCCACGGCCCAGCTCAAGACGATGCAGGAGGTCATCACCCTCATCGTCTTCGCCGGCTTCTCGGTGCTCTATCTGAAGGAGCCGCTGGGCTGGAACCACCTCGTCGGCTTCGCCTTCATCTCGGCCGGCGCCTTCTTCATCTTCCACAAGTTCTGAGCAACGCGGCGCGGCATCGGCGCCGCGCGTTCAGCCCGCGCGGCGCCTGACCGACGGCAAAGCCGAGAACCGCTCAGGCCAGCGCGCGGCGCACCAGCGCCTCGACGGCGTTCACGGGCTGCTTCAGCCAGCCGTATTCGGCCGGGATCACCGCCTCGGCCAGCTGGTCGGCGAAGCGCTCCACGTGGCGGCGCGGGTCGGCCCGGAACTGGGGCTGGGCCATGAAGAACTGCACCGACACCGTGGAGCACGGGTGCTTGGAGGCGGCCGAGAGATAGAGCGGCACCTTCTTGGGCGGCCACCAGAATTTTCCGAAGCGCCGGTCCGCGTGATAGTGCTCGAACAGGCGCGGATAGCCGTGGTGGTTCAGCGCGCGGCCGGTGACGGCATAATTGTTGGTGTAGATCACCCGCTTCAGCGGCCGCAGCTCGATCAGCGGGACGGTCTGGGATTCCTCGTAGGTGGTCAGCTGCGGGCCGACCAGGATCGAGCCCCACCAGATGCCGTTGAGCGGGCGCGGGCAGGCCTTGTCCAGTTCCTCGAACAGGCCGGGGGAGAGCCAGTCGTCGTCATCCACGAAGGCGATGAGATCATCGCTCGCGCGCTTGGTCTCGCGCAGCACCTCGTGGGAGATCACCTCGGCGCCCCGCACGGCGGCGAAGCTCGCGCGGGAGAGCTTGGCGATCTCGTCGCGGAAGCTGCGGTAATCCACCTTCAGGTTGCCATCCCACAGCGCCATGAAATCCACGAGCAAATTCTCGTCGATGTGGTGGCGGCGCAGGAAGCGGCGGGTGTCGTCGTCGGTCAGGGCGAGCCAGTCGGGACTGTAGCGCACCGCGACGATGCGTTTGCCCATCGTCAACTCCGGACGGTCGTCTTCAAAAAAGCAGCGCCGTTTCCGGCACCGGGAGGGCGGGCCGCCAGCCGCCGCGGTCGTCTTATCAAGCTGAAGCCAAGCGCGCCAGTTCGGCGGCCATGGCGTTGTGCCGCGCCACCGTGGCGGCAAGGTCGATGGTGAGGAGCCGCCCGTCGCGCACCACCACCCGCCCGTTGATGACGCTGAGGGAGACATCCTGCGACTGGCAGAAGATGAGTGCCGCCACCGGATCGTGCAGCGCCCCTGCGTAAGCGAGGCGCGACATGTCGAAGGCAATGAAATCCGCCGCCATGCCCGGCACCAGCGCGCCGATGTCGTCACGCCCGAGCACCCGGGCGCCGCCCAGCGTCGCCATTTCCAGCGCCGTGCGCGCGCTCATGGCATCGGGACCATGGGCGACCCGCTGCAGCAGCATGGCCTGCCGCGCCTCCCCCAGAATGTGGCCGCTGTCGTTGGAGGCGGAGCCGTCCACCCCGAGCCCCACCCGGATGCCCTCGGCGAGGAAGCGCTTCACCGGCGCGATGCCCGAGGCGAGGCGCATGTTGGAGCACGGGCAATGGGCGATGCCCGTCCCGGTCTTGGCAAACAGGGCGATGCCGTCGTCGTCCAGCTTCACGCAGTGGGCGTGCCAGACATCCGGCCCCACCCAGCCGAGCGAGCGCACATATTCGGTGGGCCCCATGCCGAAGGTCTTCTCGGAGAAGGCGACGTCGCTGTCGTTCTCGGCGAGGTGGGTGTGGAGCGTCAGGTTGTTGTCGCGGCCGAGCTTCAGCGTCTCCAGCATGAAGTCACGGCTCACCGTGAAAGGCGAGCAGGGCGCGAGCACGATGCGCAGCATGGAGTAGCGGGCGGGGTCATGATAGGCGCCGATCAGCCGCTCGGTGTCCTTCATCACGAAGCCCTCGTCCTCCACCACCCGGTCGGGCGGCAGGCCGCCCTTGCTCTCGCCAATGGTCATGGCGCCCCGCGCCGCATGGAAACGCATGCCGATGCGCCGCGCCGCGCGGATGGAATCATCGAGCCGCGCGCCGTTGGGGTAGATGTAGAGATGGTCCGAGGAGGTGGTGCAGCCGGAGAGGATCAGCTCCGCCATGGCGGTTTCCGTCGCCGCCTCCACCATCTCGCCGGTGAGGCCCGCCCACAGCGGATAGAGCGCGCGCAGCCAGGTGAAGAGTTCGCCATCCTGCGCCGCGGGCACCGCCCGGGTCAGGCTCTGCACCATGTGATGGTGGGTGTTCACCATGCCCGGCATCACCACATGGCCGGAGAGGTCGATCACCTCGTCGGCGCTCGCCGGCAGGTCCTGCGGCCGGCCCAGGGCGACGATGCGGCCATCCTCCACATAGAGCCCGCCGCCCGCGATCTCCCGCCGTTCGCCGTCCATGGTCACGAGCACGAGGGCGTTGCGGGCGAGCAGGGTCGAGGCCATGGGAACTCCGGGTCGGACGCCGCGCGGCTGCGGCGGTCCGATCTTAGGGAGCTTCAGGGGAGGAGGGAATCCGCTCAGCGCCCGGCCGGCACCACGCGCAGGATCTCGCCCGTGCTCTCGGCGGCGAGCCAGAGCGCGCCGTCCGGCCCCATGCGCACGTCGCGGATGCGCTTGCCCAGCGGCAGGCGCTCCTCGCCGATGACGGCGCCGTCGCGCACCTTCACCATCACCAGCGCCTGACCCGCCAGCGCGCCGACGAAGAGCTGGCCGCGCCAGCCCGGCAGCGCATCGCCGGTGTAGAAGGCGGCGCCGGACGGGGCGATGGAGGGGTCCCAGTAGAACAGGGGCTGCTCCATGCCCTCCTTGGCGGTGCCGACGCCGATCTGGGCACCGGAATAGTGCCGGCCATAGCCGATCACCGGCCAGCCGTAATTCTCGCCCGCCTCCGGCCGGTTCACCTCGTCGCCACCGCGCGGGCCATGTTCGACGGTCCACAGCGCGCCGGTGCCCGGCTCGATGGCCGCGGCCTGCACATTGCGGTGGCCATAGCTCCAGATCTCAGGCCGGGCGCCGACCCTTTCGACGAAGGGATTATCGGCCGGAATTGAGCCGTCGGGCGCGATGCGGACGACCTTGCCCAGGGTCGTGGAGAGGTCCTGCGCCTTGTCCATGTAGTTGAACCGCTCACCGAGGGTGACGAACAGCATGCCATCGGGCGCGAACACGAGGCGGGAGCCGAAATGGTTGCCGCCGGAGACCGCCGGCTGCTGGCGGAAGATCACGTCCAGGTCGGTCAGGCGTGTGAGGTCTTCGGAGAGCCTGCCGCGGGCGACGGCGGTGGCGGCGCCTTCCGGGCGCGGCTCGGCATAGCTGAGATAGATCAGGCGGTTCTGCGCGAATTTGGGGTCCAGCACCACATCCAGCAGGCCGCCCTGCCCACGCGCGGCTACCTGCGGCACGCCGGAGACGGGGGCGCCCACCTTGCCCGTCGCATCGATGGGGCGCAGCCGGCCGTCGCGCTCGGTGACAAGGAGGCGGCCATCGGGGAGGAAGGCGATGCTCCAGGGCGTGTCGAGGCCGCTGGCGAAGGGCACGACGCGCACCTGCGCGCCGCCGAGCCGGGCCTCCACGGGCTGGGCGAACGCGTAGGTCGCGACCGCAAGGAGAATGAGGAGAAGGATAGAGCCGAGCGCCGCACCGCCTGTGCCGCGCCGCCGCTTCGTGCGCGGCCCGGCCGCACGCTGCGCCTCGGGCAGCGCGTCGTTCAGCGGCGAAGGCGTATGCCGCGCGGCCGGATCAACGAGACCGCGCACGCGCGCGGGTTTCAATGCGCGACGTCGCAAAACGCCGCGCCGCAAGGGCCGACAGGAGAACCGCGCCGCCGACCACGCCGAGCGACAGGAGGAAACCGGAGGATTCCTTGACGCCACCGGCGATCAGATCCCCCGCCATGGCCGCATGACCGCCGAGCACCAGCGCCACGGCGCCGATGGCGACCATGAGGGCAAAGGTGAGAACCGCCTGGGCCAGCGCGTCGCCCTCCTTGTGGGCGCGCACCGCACGGGCCAGCAGCTCGGGATCCGCCGGCGACTGGCGCACGGCCCGGCGGGTGAGGGAAAAGTGCCCTGCTTCCATGTAACCGCCGACGTCACAACGTCCGGACATGATGGTCTCGCTCATTGGGGCAGCCTCCTCATCCCCTGATCCGCGCGCTCTCCAGCAACGTGAAAAGGGGCGAATCAGTTCCGCCGACATAAGGCAGGGTGGAAAAGAATCGTGGCGCGACGGCGGCTTAGCCTTCACGGATGATGGCAAGATGATGTCGATCGCTCACGGACGCGCGAGCCGTCCCCGCTGTTTTGGCGCGCCATTGCGTCGCTCAGGATGGCGTCGCTCAGGATCGCGTCGCTCAGGCGTGCGCCGGGTCGGCCGCCGCGTTTCCGGGCCGCCAGTCCATGTCCACATGCCCCGGCTCCGCCGCCACGCGGGCGAGCCAGTCGCGCACGGCAGGGAAAGCGGCGAGGGAGAAGTCGCCCTCCTCCGCCACATGGGTGTGGGCGAACAAAGCGATGTCGGCGATGGTGAGCCCATCGCCAACGAAATAGCGGCGGGCGGACAGGTGCCGCTCCATCACCTTGAGCGCCGCATAGCCCTCCTCCATCCAGCGATCCACGTCGTGGGCGCGCAACTCACGCCCACCGCGCACCTGCCGCAGCCAGAAGCGGGCTGTGGCGATGCCCGGCTCGTGGCTGTTCTGCTCGAAGAACATCCAGCGCAGCACCTCGGCGCGGGCGAAGGCGTCGGCGGGCAGAAGCGGCGTGCCCTCGGCGAGATAGAAGAGGATGGCGTTGGACTCGGCGAGGAAGCGCCCGTCCACATCCAGGAGCGGCACCCGCCCCTCCAGATTCATGGCGAGGAATTCCGGCGTGCGATGCTCGCCGGCGAAGATATCCACCTCCACGAGGCGGAACGGCCAGCCGAGCTTCGCCAGCATCAGGCGCGCCTTGTAGGAATTGCCCGACGACTGCGTGGAATAGAGCGTCAGCACCTCAACCGTCCTCCCCGCCCCCGAACGCCCAGCATGTGGCGGCAGGCCGGGGAGGCCGCAAGCCCCGGATCAAAGCCCGCGCGGCGCCTGAGCGTAGGTAGCGCAGAGGGCCGGTCGGCACCGCGCCCCGACCCATCAATCCGGCGTGGCGCGACATTCACGATCCTTGCTTGTTCGCGGCAAAGCTCTGAACTAGTGTCCGCCCCGCCGGCATCCGGCCGGCCCTCGACCTGTCATCGTTGCGCCCGTGCCGCGGCATCCGCTCCGCCCACGATCGCGCGTCCCGGAGCCCAAAGGCCATGAGCCTCCTTTCGTCCGCCCTCAAGCGCATCAAGCCCTCCCCCACCATCGCCATCTCCAACAAGGCGCGGGAGCTGAAAGCGTCGGGGCGGGACATCATCGCGCTCTCGGCCGGCGAGCCGGACTTCGACACCCCCGAGAACATCAAGGAAGCCGCCATCGCGGCCATCCGTCGCGGCGAGACCAAGTACACCGCCGTGGACGGCATTCCCGAGCTGAAGGCCGCCATCTGCCGCAAGTTCAAGCGCGAGAACGGGCTCGACTACAAGCCCTCGCAGGTGACTGTCGGCACCGGCGGCAAGCAGGTGCTGTTCAACGCGCTGGTCGCCACAGTCGACGCCGGTGACGAGGTCATCATCCCGGCGCCCTTCTGGGTGAGCTACCCGGACATCGTGGAATTCTGCGGCGGCACCCCGGTGCCGGCGATGACCACGCTGGAAGACAATTTCAAGCTGCGTCCCGAGGTGCTGGAAGCCGCCATCACGCCGAAGACCAAGTGGCTGATCTTCAACTCGCCCTCGAACCCCTCGGGCGCCGCCTACAGCTTCGACGAGCTGAAGGCGCTCACCGACGTGCTGGTGAAGCATCCCCACGTGTGGATCCTCACCGACGACATGTACGAGCACCTCGTCTATGACGACTTCAAGTTCGTCACCCCGGCGCAGGTGGAGCCCGCGCTCTACGACCGCACGCTGACCATGAACGGCGTCTCCAAGGCCTATTGCATGACCGGCTGGCGCATCGGCTACGCCGCCGGCCCGGAGGCGCTCATCAAGGCCATCGGGACGCTGCAGTCCCAGTCCACCTCCAACCCCTCCTCCATCGCCCAGTGGGCGGCGCTCGAGGCGCTGGACGGGCCGCAGGACTTCATCGCCGAGAACAACAAGGTGTTCAAGGAGCGCCGCGACCTCGTGGTCTCCATGCTGAACCAGACCAAGGGCCTCACCTGCCCGAAGCCGGAAGGCGCCTTCTACGTGTTCCCGTCCTGCGCCGGCACCATCGGCAAGACCACGCCCACGGGCGTGAAGATCACCAACGACGAGGTGTTCGCCACCGAGCTGCTCAATGCAGAAGGCGTCGCGGTGGTGCACGGTTCGGCCTTCGGCCTCGGCCCGGCCTTCCGCATCTCCTACGCCACGGCCACCACGGACCTCGAGGAAGCCTGCCGGCGCATCCAGCGCTTCTGCGGCTCCCTGGGCTGACCCTGCGAGAGCGAGCGGCACCCGTCGCTCGCTCTCGACCCGGCCGCCGCGCCGGCCCCGCGTCCGCCCGGCCTCCCGTGAAATTTACCTTCCGGGAGGGTGGGAATTGCAACAGCGACGGGAAAACGGAACCCTGCGCCAACTGGAGCGTTGGCGCCGCGGTGAAGTCTGGGCTAAGGCTGCGCGGTCGTCGGGCGCCGGATTCGACCCGCCCGCTTCCCACAGGAGGAACGACATCATGAAGACTGTTCTCAAGGCCGGCCTCGCTGCTGCCGCCGTGCTCGTCGCCGGCGCGCTTCCCGCTTCGGCCCAGTCCCGCGTCCAGGTGGGCACGCTGACCTGCAACATGGCGCCCAACGTGGCGTTCGTGATCGGCTCGGTCCGCGAGATGAGCTGCGCGTTCCGCCCGGCCGTCCACGGCGCCAAGCGCGGCACCTATCAGGGCACCGTGCGCCGCTTCGGCCTCGACATCGGCGTGAACGGCCGCGGCACGCTGGTGTGGGGCGTGTTCGCCCCGTCCGCCAAGGTTCCCGCCGGCGCCCTGCGCGGCACCTACGTGGGTGCGGCCGGCTCCGCCTCCATCGGCGTGGGCCTCGGCGCCAACGTCCTCGTGGGCGGCTCCCAGAACACCTTCGCGCTGCAGCCGCTGTCGCTCGAAGGCCAGACCGGGCTCAACCTCGCCCTCGGCGTGTCGGACCTCACCCTGCGCTGATTCGGCCCTGCCCGGCGGCAGGACGGCCCAAACGCCTCCTGCCGCAACGGCATCTGCCCCATCTGCAAGCCTGCCCCGCGCCCCCGGCCCAACCGGGGGCGCGAGCATTTTCAAGCCTCTGTCTCCGCCCGCTGCGCCGGATGATTCCGCGCGCGCCAAGCCACCCGGGGCGGAGATTGCACGGGACTCCCCGACGACGTACCTCTCGAGCGTCGCCATCCGGGGGATTGTCCATGCGCGCCACCATCGCCGCCGCCCTTCTTGTTGCCTCGACCGTCCTCGCCGCCGCGATTCCGGCTGCCGCCCAGCCCCTCCCGCCGGTGCAGCTTCCCCCGCCCCCGACGGGACCGCTGGTCCAGTCCGGCATGCTGGTGTGCAAGGTGGCGCCGTCCATCGGCTTCGTGCTCGGCTCCATGCGCGAGGCGGCCTGCGAATTCCGGGACAACGCGGCGCAGCCCTATGTGGTGCTGTCGCGCTACAAGGGCACCATCTCCCGCTTCGGCATCGATCTCGGCGTGCTCGCCGCCGACACCCTCGCCTGGGCCGTGTTCGCCCCCACCGCCCGGCCCAACCCGAGCGACATCGCCGGCAGCTATATCGGCGTCTCGGCGGATGCCGCCTGGACCATCGGCGCGGGCGCCAACGTGCTGCTCGGCGGCTCCAGCAACCAGATCGCCCTGCAGACCATTTCGGTGGAGGGCATGGTGGGTGCCGACGTCGCGGCCGGCATCGCCGACCTCACCCTGATTCTGCTGCCGAACTGAAGGTATTTCGCGACCCACCATAAAAGGGCCGCAGCCTTCGTGGCAGATTGAGCTTTGCCTCGGCCGGACGACATGTTCCCGCCGAGGCGCCATCCCTGTGCGGAGGGGTTCGGCATGTTCAGGTTTGTGTCTCGTTCGGTGGCGGTCGCGCTTTGCGGCGCCGGCCTCGCCGCCATGCTGGCGCCGGCCTTCGGCGGCCCGGCGATGCCCCAGGTGGCGGCCGGCTTGCTGGAATGCCGCAGCGCCTTCGCCACCGGCTACGGCTTCGGCTCCTCGCGCTCCGTGAAATGCGAATACCGGCCCTCCATGGGGGTCAATCACTATTACAGCGGCACCATGGAGCGGATCGGGCTCGACTTCGGCGTGTCCGATCAGGCCAGCATGCTGTGGGCGGTGATCGCCACCTCGCCGGCCGTGGCGCCCGGCGCGCTGGCGGGGAAATATGTCGGCATCTCCACCGGCTTCTCCCTCGGCCCGGGTTTCTCCGCCAACATGCTCGCCTCCGACGACGCCACCAAGCAGGTGACGCTGCAGCCCCTCAGCGTATCGTCCGACAGCGGCCTCAGCGTTTCCATCGCCGGCGCGACGCTGACCCTCGAGCAATCCGCCGCCGCCCCCCAGTGAGCCCACCGGAGAGGACTCACACCGGCGCATAAGACACGCCCGTGTGAGACACGCCTGTGTGACTTGCCCCTTCGTCCCCCCGCCCCGATCTTGGCGCCGCGACGGAGGACACTGAATGCTCATCAGATCAAGGCGCGGCTGGGAACTTCCCGAATCGGCGGCAACGCCGGAGGACGTCTATCTCAACCGCCGCCAGGCCATGGGTGCGGGGGCCATGCTCCTCGCCGGCCTCGGCGCCGGGACGCTCTCCAGCCCTGCCGCAGCCCAGCGCGTCGGCGACATTCCCGACCCCTCGGCCAGCCTTTACCCCGCCCCCCGCAACCCCCGCTACACACTTGAACGGCCGGTGACGCCGGAGGCGAAGTCGAGCCTCGTGAACAATTATTACGAGTTCAGCTACGGCAAGGTCGTCGGCCCCTCCATGACGCGCTTCCAGCGCCGGCCGTGGCTGGTGAAGATCGACGGGCTGGTGGAGAAGCCCCAGGAGATGGGCATCGATGACCTCTTCAAGAAAGTGAAGTTCGAGGAGCGCCTCTATCGCCACCGCTGCGTCGAGGCGTGGTCCATGGCGGTGCCGTGGACGGGCTTTCCCATGAAGGACCTCGTGGCCCTCGCGGCCCCCACCTCGGGCGCGAAATACATCAAGATGGAGACCTTCCTCGATCCCAAGGTGGCGCCCAACCAGCGGGACTTCCGCTATACGTGGCCCTACGTGGAAGGCCTGACGCTGGAAGAGGCGACCAACGAACTCGCCTTCCTCGTCACCGGTGTCTACGGCAAGCCCGCGCCCAACCAGTTCGGCGCGCCGCTCCGGCTGGTGCTGCCGTGGAAATACGGCTTCAAATCCATCAAGGGCATCGTCCGCTTCACCTTCACCGACAAGCAGCCGGTGAGCTTCTGGGAGCAGCTCCAGGGGTCCGAATACGGCTTCTGGGCCAATGTGAACCCTAAGGTGCCGCACCCGCGCTGGAGCCAGGCGAGCGAAGAGGACATCGCCACCGGCCAGCGCGTGCCGACCGAGCTCTTCAACGGCTACGGCGCGTATGTGGCCGACCTCTACAAGGGCCGCGAGACCCAGAAGATCTGGTTCTAGGGCCGGGACCTCACCATCCCTTTCGACCGTCATCCCCCGGCTTGTCCGGGGGATCCACTCAGCGGCCGGGCGGCCTATCGGGAAACAAAACATCGCTCTGTCGGCACGGTGGATGCCCCGGACAAGCCGGGGCATGACATCTCAGGTTGAAGGCTCAGCCTTTCCTTACCCCTCCACACCACCCCGCCGCTCGGGCTCGGCGAAGCCGTCCGGCGCCTCACCGGCGTCGAACGGCGTCGTCACCTCCACGAAGGTGTCGGGGTAGAAGCCGTTGAAGCGGGTGCGCAAAGAGAGGGAATAGGCCCCGATGTGGCCGATCTCGATCCAGTCGCCCGTATCCACGCTCTCCGGCAGATAGAAGGGGCGCGAGAGCACGTCCACGCTGTCGCAGGTGGCGCCGTAGATGCGGAACGGCGCCATCACGTCCGCCCGCCCCGGCCGGCGGCGGCGGGCGGGATCGGGGATGTGACGCACCGGAAGAAGGATTTTCCCCGTCCACGAATCCGACAAGGACGACCACACCCCGTCATTGATGTAGAGCCGCTGCCCCTTCTTCAGCAGCACCCGCACGATGACCGAGAAGGCGCGGGCGACGATGACCCGCCCCGGCTCCGCCACCAGGGGGATGCCGGAAAAGCCGTGCCGCTCCACCGCCCCCATCAGCCCGCCGACAATCTCGCCCAGCGGCGGCATGGGCGGCACCGGCCGGCGCGGGTCTACCGCATAGGTCGCCGGAAAGCCCCCGCCCACGTCGAGCACCGAGATGGGCACCTTCGCCGCGTCGCGCACCTCGGCGGCGGTGGCGACGGCGCGGGCATAGGTGTCCACATCCTCCACCTGGCTGCCCACGTGGAAGCACAGGCCGCAGCGGATGCCGAGGCCATGGATGCGCTGGAGCAGCTCCGCCGCATGGCCCGGCGCCGCACCGAACTTGCGCGACAGCTCGTAGGCCGCCTCCCCCTTGGAGGCGATGCGCACGAACAAGGTGAGGTCTTCCGGATCGAGATCGAGCGCGCGAACGATGCGCAGGATCTTCGCCACCTCGTCCTCATGGTCGAGGGCGGTGGCGCGGATGCGGTAATGTTCCAGCGCGAGGCGGATGTCCGACTGCGCCTTCACCGGGTGCATGTAGAACAGCTCCGCCCCCGGCGCCGCGGCGCGCGCCGCCGCGAACTCGGCGGGAGAGGCGACATCGAAGGCGTTGATGCCCGCGCGCGCCAGCACGTCGAGCACCATGGGCTCGCCATTGGTCTTCACCGCATAGGCGGTCTTGCCGGGAAAGGCCTTGAGGAAGGCCGCGGCGTCCGCCGCCAGCACCTCCGGGCGGAAGCAATAGACCGGCTGGTCTGGCCGCATCTCCAGCGCCGCCTCCCGCCCGGTGGAGAAGCGCGGCAGGCCCGAAGGCACAGGTGCGCTCCGGCCGGCGGTCACGAGGTGGGGCGTCGTTTGCGGCATTCGGGGCTCCTCCCGCGAGTCGGACCCAGGCAGCTTGCCGTTCTTTTCCGGCGAGAGCACGACAGGCGCCATCGAACCGCTCGTTCATTTTCTCTTAAGGTGTTGCCGCCGCGTCCTTGACCGCGGCCGAACCCGGCCGCATCGTCCCGCCGAGGTACGCCCGGAGGGGCGGAAGGCCGAAGTGGAGACGACCATGGGTGAGCGGGCGCTGGGCGCGAAGGCCGTTGGCGAAAAGGCTGGCGGCAAGATGAAGCGCGTGCGCGCGGCCTTGGGAGCCTCCATCGGCCGGATCGCCGCGACGGCGGCCGTGGCTGCTCTTGCGTTCGCGCCCGTGTCCGTCGCCCCGGCCAAGGCGGCGAACCTGCTGGAGCTGAATTTCTGGCTCTCCGGCCCGAACTATTCCGGCGTCGTCCCGGCCTGCGACAGCCAGGAGGCGCTCGACCTCATCGCCACCCGCTTCGCCGAGACCGAGCGGCGCTTCTGGGCCTCCAGCCTCTCCATCACCGACTTCGAGAAGGTGCACGAGATCGCCTTCCGGCCGTGGGGGCAGGAATACCAGCCGCGCCGCTACTGCCGCGGCACGGTCTTCACCAACGACCTCAAGAAGCGCGTCATCTATTATTCCATCATCGAGGACGGCGGCTGGACCGGCGCCACTTGGGGCGTGGAATGGTGCGTGGTCGGGCTCGACCGCAACTACGCCTATGCTCCGTCCTGCAAGATGGCGGGTCCGTGACGCGGCCTTTGGCGCAGGCCTCTTTCGCGCAGGCCTCTTTCGCACAGGCCCTGCGGACGACCGCAGGCCGGCTCGCCGCCGGTCTCGCGCTGCTGCTGGCGCTCGCGGCTTTCGGCCCGGCGCGGGCCGAGGGCCAGCCCGGCCAGTTCGATTTCTATGTGCTCTCCTTGTCCTGGTCGCCGACCTATTGCGAGGACCAGGGCAAGCGCGCGGACAGCGAGCCGCAATGCTCGCTCACCCGCCCCTACGCCTTCGTGGTGCACGGCCTGTGGCCGCAATATGAGCGCGGCTTCCCGCAATATTGCCAGAACCCGCCGCCCTACGTGCCCAACCCGCTCGTCAATTCCATGCTGGACGTGATGCCGAGCCGGCGCCTCGTCATCTATGAATGGAAGAAGCACGGCACCTGCTCCGGCCTGTCGCCGCAGGCCTATTTCGATCAGGTGCGCGCGGCGAAGGCGAAGGTGGTCATCCCGGCAGAGTTCTCCCGCCTCGACGACTACAAGATGGTCGCGCCGCAGGAGGTGGAAAATGCCTTCCGCGCCGCCAATCCCGGCCTGGAGGCTGGCATGATCTCGGTGGACTGCGACCGGCGGCGCCTCAGGGAAGTGCGGGTGTGCCTCAGCCGCGACCTCGCCTTCCAGCCCTGCCCGGAGGTGGAGCGCCGCGCCTGCCGCCTCTCGCGCATGGTGATGCCGCCGGTGCGCGGCGGGCGCTGAGGGCACCCGCCGGCCGGTTTGCGAACCTGCCTTACGGCTGCTTGGTGAGGCGCGCGCAGAGCGCCAGCGCGTCGTCATCGTCCGCTTCGAGATAGCAGAGGTCGATCACGCCGTCGGGCTGGATCGTCCCGATGTGGATGCCGTCGTCACCCGAGAGATAGAGGGTTTTCAGATCGGGCGTGAGCGTGCCGAAGACCGGCTCGGACTTGGTGCCGCCGCGCACCGGATAGACCACCTTGGCCTTGAAGGAGCGGCCGCGCTGCTCCTCGACGACGAGGCCGTAGTCGGCGTTCACATAGCCCATTTCCATGCCCACACCGTCGCTCGGCCCCTTCCAGGTCCCGACGAGGGAGGGCGCCTGCTGCGCCGAAGCGGGCACCGCGACCGCGAGCGTGGCAACAAGGGACAGCGCGAAAACGAGAGGCTTCATGTTTCCCTCCTGCGGACGCGGGGGGCGCGGGTGGAGCACTGCCGCTTGACGTCCCGGCGTCCATGCGTCACGCCGGAACGGTCGCACGGCGTCACGAGGGCCACAATACCGCTACGTCACAGCTGCCCGCGCCATCCACACCCTCCCTTCCGCGCCATCGCCGAGCCGAGATGAATTATCGCCACGCCTTCCACGCCGGAAACCCGGCCGATGTCATGAAGCACGCCGCGCTTGCCCGCGTGCTCGCCTATCTCGGCAAGAAGGATGCGCCCTATCGCGTGCTCGACACCCATGCCGGCACCGGGCTGTATGATCTCGACGGCATCAACGCCCGCAAGACCGGCGAGGCGGATGCCGGCATCGAGGCGGTGCTGGCGGCGCAGGACGCCGGCACCCTCCCCGCCCCCGCCGCGGCGTTGCTCGCGCCCTATCTCGATTGCGTGCGCGGCCTGCGCGAGGGCGGGCGCAAGCTCTATCCCGGCTCGCCGGCCCTCGCCCTCGCCCTGTCGCGGCCGCAGGACAAGTTCCTGTTCTGCGAGCTGAACAAGGAAGAGCGCGTGAAGCTGGAGAAGCGCGTGGGCGAGGACCCGCGCGCCGAGGGCCGGGTGAAGATCCTCGCCCAGGACGGCTGGCAGGCGCTTGCCGCGCATCTCCCCCCGCGCGAGCGGCGCGGCGTGGTGCTGGTGGATCCGCCGTTCGAGGAGCCCGGCGAATTCCAGCGCATGGTGGCGGGGCTGGAGGCGGCGCACCGGCGGTTCGCCACCGGCATCTTCATGCTCTGGTATCCCATCAAGGATTTACGCGCGGTCGACGCCTTCCGCCGAGACGTGGCCAGCCTGAGGCTCCCCAAGACCCTGCGGGTGGAACTGGATTTCGCGCAGGTGCGCGCCCTCGACACCCTCTCCGGCTCGGGTCTCATCATCGTCAATCCGCCCTTCACGCTGGCGGACGAGATGAAAACCGTGCTCAACGCCCTCGCCCCGCTGCTGGCGCGGGACGGCAAGGGGCGGGCGCGGGTGTCGTGGCTGACGGAAGCCGGCTGAGGCGCCGGAAGAACGGGGTAGCGACGACGCTGCGCCGAATCCCGTTGTTTTTGCGTGGCAGCATGGCCACGGCCGGGCTATCCAGAAGGTCCCTCCTCCCGTCCCCACGGACCCCCGCCCATGCTGCTCCGCCACTCCCCCACCTCTCCCTTCGTGCGCAAGGTGCGCGTCGCCGCTGCCATCCTCGGCATTCCGCTCCAGCTGGAGCCGGCCGACACGCTCGACCCCAACGACACGCTGCGCCAGCAGAACCCGCTGGGGAAGATCCCCGCGCTGCTGGCCGACGACGGGCAGGTGCTGTTCGATTCGTCGGTGATCCTCGCCTATCTGGACCATCTGGCCGGCGACGGGCGCATCCTGCCCACCGCGCCGGCTGCGCGCATCAAGGTGCTGCGCCGCGAGGCCCTCGTGGACGGGATGATGGATGCTGGCATCCTCATTCTCTATGAGGCGCGCTTCCGGCCGCAGGAGAAGCACGAGCCGCGCTGGCTGGAGCATCAGGCCGGCAAGCGCCTGCGCGCGACCGATGCGCTGGAGATGGAGGTGGAGCCCTATTCCGGCACGCCGAACGTGGGCGACATCGCCCTTGCCTGCGCGCTGGGCTGGTTCGATTTCCGTTTCGGCGGCGACTGGAGGGCCGAGCATCCCAAGCTCGTCGCCTGGTTCGACGCCTTCAGCGCCGCGCATCCTGAGTTTGCGGGCTCCGCGCCGGTGGCCTGACACGCCAAAGGCGCCACCCCGAGGGGTGGCGCCTTCGACGCGGTACCAGCGCTTTCGTCACTCGACGATGTAGACCACCTTGCGGGTCTTGGGCTCGACGATGACGCGGCGGTCGTTCACCACCGTGTATTCATACTCGCTGTTCTGCGGGATATCGTAGAGCGTCACGCTGGGCGGAAGCTGGCGGCCCACCACCACCTCCTGCTCCATGCGGACGGAGGGACGGCGCTCCTTCATCACGTAGGTGCGCACCTCCTGCGGGGGCTCGGCGGCCGCGCCGACACCGGCACCGACCACGCCGCCCACCACCGCGCCCACGGGGCCACCCACCACCGCGCCGACGGCGGCACCGCCGACCGCGCCCGTGGCGGTGGAGGCCTGCGCGAAGGCGGCGGCGGGAGCGATCACGGGAGCCGCAAGGGCGGCGATCACGGTACTCATCAGCAACGTCTTTCGCATCTTACCTCTCCTGCTGCGTTCAGATCGCATCAGAAACAGTGGTCGAGGCAAAAACGTTCCCGGCAGCATCCAAGAGCTGCAGATACCTGGGACTGACTTGGGGAAAACCGGGGGCGAAAACCTTGGCCTTCGCCCCAATGCCGTCATCTTTGACTTCGGCTTTGCCGTGCGCGGTGCGCTCAGGCGCTCGCCACGGCCTTCGCAGGCACGCGCGGGACGGGAACCATCATCCCGCGCTTGATCAGCTCCGCATGGGTGAGGTCCAGCACCCGCCAGGCGGTGGCGACCAGTTCGTCCGCCTCCTCGTGCGACAGGGTGAAGGGCGGGGCGAGGATCATGCCGTCGCGCACCGCGCGCATCACCAGCCCCTCCTTGAAGGAGAAATCGCGGCAGATGAGGCCCACCGTGCCCTCCTCGGCCGCGAAGGCGGCGCGGGTGGACTTGTCGGGGGTCAGCTCCATGGCGCCGATCAGCCCCACCATGCGCGCCTCGCCCACCAGCGGATGCTCGGCCAGCTTCAGCCAGCGTTCCTGCAGGTAGGGGCCGATATCGGTCCGCACCCGGTCCACCAGCTTTTCCTCGTGCATGATCTTGAGGTTGGCGAGCGCCGCGGCGCAGCCGCCGGGATGGCCGGAATAGGTGTAGCCGTGGTTGAAGTCGCCGCCATGCTCGATGAAGCCTTCGGCGAAATGATCGCCGACGATGACCCCGCCCAGCGGGAAGTATCCCGAGGTCACGCCCTTGGCGAAGGTGATGAGGTCCGGCTTCACGCCCATGTATTCGGAGCCGAACCAGCGGCCCGTGCGCCCGAACCCGCAGATCACCTCGTCGCAGATGAGGAGCACGTCGCGATCGCGGCAGATCTTCTCCACCTCGGGCCAGTAATTGGCGGGCGGGATGATGACGCCGCCGGCGCCCTGGATGGGCTCGCCGATGAAGGCGGCCACATTCTCCGGCCCCGCCTCGTCGATGGCGCGGGCCACCTCGCGCGCGGCATAGAGGCCGAAGTCCTCGCGGCTCATCTCGCCACCCTCGGCCCACCAATAGGGCTGGGCCACGTGGATGATGCCGGGAATGGGCAGCCCGCCCTGCGCATGCATGGGCTTCATGCCGCCGAGCGAGGCGCCGCCCATGGTGGAGCCGTGATAGCCGTTGCGGCGGGAGATGAAGATATGCTTCTCGGGCTTGCCCAGCGCTGCCCAATAGTGGCGCACCATGCGCAGCACCGTGTCCACCGCCTCCGAGCCGCCGGAGGTGAAGAACACATGGTTCATATGGGCCGGCGCCACCTCGGAGATGGCCGCCGCCAGCTCCGCCGCGGCGGGGTGGGTGGTCTTGAAGAAGGTGTTGTAATAATCGAGCTGGTAGAGCTGCTGCGCCATGGCATCGACGATGGCGTGCCGCCCGTGCCCCACCTGCGAGCACCACAGGCCCGACATGCCGTCGAGGATCCTGTTGCCGTCGCTGTCAAAGACATAGACCCCCTCGGCCCGCGTGATGACCCGCACCCCTTCGGCGTTCAGCGCCTTCGTGTCGGAGAACGGATGCAGGTGGTGCGCCGCATCCAGCGCGCGCCAGTGGGCGGTGGAGTTGGACAGGGGGGCGGACGTCACGATGGCGATGCTCCGTGTTGAACCTCTGCGGTTCTAGAGCATTTTCGAGCGAAGTGGATTCCGGTTCGCGTGAAGAAAATGCGTTTCGCCAAAAATCTCCGGCGAACCGGAGTTCGCCGGTCATGCTCCAGCGCGAAAGCGGGACCGTGGGCCACCCCCGCGCTGTCGCCGCCCGCCTGATCTGCTAAAGCTGCGGCGGTGATCGAGCGTGCGGAGGCGAGGGCATGGAACCGGGGTTCTGGCAGGCGCGGTGGGAGACGAAGCAGATCGGCTTTCACGAGGGAAAGCCCAACGCCTATCTGGTGAAGCACCTCGACCGCCTCGGCCTCGCGCCCGGCGCGCGCATCTTCCTGCCCCTGTGCGGCAAGACACGGGACATCGCCTATCTGCTGGGGCAAGGCTTCGCCGTGGCCGGCGCGGAACTGAGCCGCATCGCGGTGGAGGAGCTGTTCGCCGAGCTGGAGGTGGTGCCCGAGATCACCGCGGCCGGCGACCTCCTGCGCTTCAGCGCCCCCGGCCTCGACATCTTCCAGGGCGACATCTTCGCGCTCGAAGCCGAGACCCTCGGCCCGGTGGATGCGGTCTACGACCGCGCCGCCTTGATCGCTCTGCCGCCCGACATGCGCCCGCGCTATGCGGCCCATGTCACGGCCATCACCGGGGCGGTGCCGCAGCTGGTGGTGACGCTCGTCTATGACCAGTCCCTCGTCGGCGGCCCGCCCTTCTCCGTGCCTTCGGTGGAGGTCCATGCGCTGCACGACGCCGGCTATCAGGTGACGCACCTCGATGCCGTCACCCGTCCCGACGCCCTCAAGGGCCAGTGGGAAGCGACCGAAGAGGTGCATCTGCTAGAGCGGCGGTGAGGGGTCTCGCATCCCGGCCGACTGGAGCGCAGCGGAAGGAGAGCCGGGATCCAGCGCAAGGACGACCGCGCAGCGGACAATTCCTGCAACCGCCGGATTTTAAAGCGCCTGCGGCGGACTTTTGCGCTGGCCCCCGGATCGGCGCTCCACCTCCGGTGTCGCTTGTCCGGGGAGCCGGGCCGCTCCAGTCTCAGAGCCGCGTCCACACCGTCTTGAGGTCGGAATACTTCTCCAGCGCGTGGAGGGACTTGTCGCGCCCGAAGCCGGACTGCTTCACGCCGCCGAAGGGGGTGGTGATGTCGTCGGCGTCGAAGCAGTTCACATAGACGATGCCGGCCTTGAAGCGCCGCGCCACCTTGTGCGCGGCGGCAAGGTCGGCGCTCCACACCGAGGCGCCGAGGCCGTAAACGGTGCCGTTGGCGATCTCCACCGCCTCGTCCAGCCCGTCGAACCCGATCACCGACAGCACCGGCCCGAAGATCTCGTTCTGCGCCAGCGCGGAGGACGGCGCCACGTCGTCGAACACGGTGGGCGCCACGAAGGCGCCGCCGGTCTCGGTGCGCACCGCCGTGCCGCCCGTCACCAGCCGTGCACCGCTCTCGCCGCCGGCCTGGATGGCGGAGAGGATGCGGCCCTGATGCTCGCGGCTCACCACGGCACCGGCCGGCGCGTCGGGATCGAGCGGATCACCCGGCATCCAGCGCGGGGCGAGCGCGGCGACACGCTCCACCAGCTCGGCGCGGATGCGGTTGTCCACGAGCAGCCGCGAGGCCGCCGTGCACATCTCGCCTTGATTGAAGAAGATGCCGCCGGCCACCGCCTCAGCCACGGCGCCGAGGTCCTTCACGTCGTGGGCCACCACGAAGGCGGTCTTGCCGCCCAGTTCGAGCGCCACGCGCTTGATGTTGCTCTCGGCGGAATAGCGCAGGAAATAGCGGCCCACCTCGGTGGAACCGGTAAAGGCGATGGCGTCCACATCCATGTGGAGCCCCAGCGCCTTGCCGGCCTCGACGCCGAGCCCCGGCACCACGTTGAACACCCCGGCGGGAATGCCGGCCTCCGCCGCCAGCTCGGCGAGGCGCAGCGCGGTGAGCGGGCTTTCCTCCGCCGGCTTCAGCACCACGGAATTGCCCATGGCGAGGGCCGGCGCCACCTTCCAGGCGGCCATGATCATGGGGAAATTCCACGGCGTCACGCAGCCGACGATGCCCAGCGGCTCGCGCAGCACGAGGGCGAGGTTGTCGTCGGTGGTGGGCGCGACCTCGCCATAGACCTTGTCGCAGCACTCCCCGTAATAGGCGAAGCAGTCGGCCGCCGCGCGCACGTCGATGGCGCGGGCGTCCGAGATGGGCTTGCCCATGTTCAGCGTCTCGGTGAGGGCCAGTTCATCCCGGTGGGTGCGGATGAGCTCGGCGAAGCGCAGCAGGGCGCGCTTGCGCTCCAGCGGGCGCTGGCCGGCCCAGCGACGATCCTCGAAGGCGCGGCGCGCGGCCTTCACGGCCCGGTCCACATCCTCCGCATCGCAGGCCGCGACCTCGGCGATGGCGTGGCCGGTGGCGGGATTGACGGCGCTGAAGGTGCGGCCGGAGGCGGCCGGCACGAAGGCCCCGTCGATGAAGGCGTGGGTCCGGAAGGAAGGAATGTCCGCCGCCGCCCGTTCCACCGCCGCCATGATGTGCGCTCCGCTGCCAGACCCGGCCCGTGCCAGACCTGCGGCACCCTCGCGCGCCGTAACGGGAGCCGTCAAGGTGGGGCGGCGGGCGCCTATTCGCGCTCGGGCGGGCCGCTCTCCCCGTCCTCGTCCTCTTCGGGACGGCCGGGGATGGCGTAGCTGCCGGACAGCCAGCGGTTGAGGTCCACGTCGGCGCAGCGCTTGGAGCAGAAGGGCTTGTAGCGCTCCACCGGCGGCTTGCCGCAGATGGGGCACGGCCGGGCGGCGGGGATGGGCTTGGCGGGGGTATCCGCGCTCACGCCGCGCGCTCCACCCAGCCAGCGCGCACGTCGTAGCCCTGGCCGGTCAGCAGGCCGAGGGTTTCCGAAAGCGGCAGCCCGACCACGTTGGTGTAGGAACCCACGAGCTTCACCACGAAGCCGCCGGCGATGCCCTGGATGGCATATCCACCGGCCTTGCCGCGCCACTCGCCGCAGGCGAGGTAATCGTTGATCTCGTCGCGCGACAGCCGCTTGAAGCGCACCCGCGTCTCCACGAGGCGGGTGGCGGTACGGCCGCGCGGATCGATGAGGCAGACGCCGGTATAGACGCGGTGGGTGCGGCCGGAGAGCAGGCGCAGGCACGCCTCCGCCTCGTCCACCAGGTCCGGCTTGGGCAGGATGCGCCGGCCCACCGCCACCACGGTGTCGGCGGCGAGCACCAGCGCGTTCATCTCGGCGTCCTTGGCCCGGCCGGCCACCAGCTTCGCCTTCTCCTGCGACAGGCGCTGGGCGAGGCGGCGGGGCAGCTCGCCGCGCTCGGGCGTCTCGTCCACGTCGGCGGGCATGAGAAGGTCCGGCTCGATGCCGGCCTGGTTCAGCAGCGCGAGGCGGCGGGGAGAGCCGGAGGCAAGGACGAGCTTCACCTGATCGTTCACGGAGCAAAATCCTCCCGGGCCGACCCGCGTCGGCCCCTGTCTGGTCGTGGTCTAGCGGAATTGGCCGGGCCTGTGAACGCCTTCAACTGCCCGTGATGGCTCCGCCGGCCTGTAACCGCTCGGGCCCGCTCCCCGAAAAGCCGGATGTCGGCCAAGCGCAGCCGATCCAGGGAAGAAGGACGCCATCCATGTTCACCCGCCGTTTCACCCTCGCCTTCGCGATCGCCCTCCCCCTCGCCGCAGCCGCCTTCGCCGGCGCATCCGCCCTAGCCGGCACCGAACACGGCGCCACCACACACGCCGCAACCGAACACGCCGCCTACACGCCCGCCGCCTTTGCCGACGCGCAGAAGGCGGGCAAGCCCATCCTCGTGGAGATCCACGCCAGCTGGTGCCCGGTGTGCGCGGCCCAGGCCCCCATCCTCGGCGAGTTGCTGGCCACCCCCAAGTTCAAGGACGTGGTGGTGTTCCGCGTGGATTTCGACAGCCAGAAGGATGCGGTGAAGGCGTTCGGCGCCCGCTCGCAGAGCACCCTCATCGTCTACAAGGGCAAGACCGAGGAAGGCCGTTCCGTGGGTGATACCGCGAAGCCCTCCATCGAGGCACTGCTGGCCAAGGGCGTCTGAGGCGACCATGGCCCTCGGCAGCCTCGGCCTCGCGTTTCTCGCGGGCGTCCTCTCCATCCTGTCGCCCTGCGTGGTGCCGCTGCTGCCTTTGGTGCTCGGCGCGGCAGCGGCCGAGCACCGCCTCGCCCCATTGGCGCTGGCGGTGGGGGTGACGCTCTCCTTCACCGTCATCGGCCTGTTCGTCGCCACCGTCGGCTACGCCATCGGGCTGGAGGGCGACGCTTTCCGCATGGTCGGGGCGGTGCTGATGATCGGCATCGGCGCGGTCCTCGCCGTGCCGCCCTTGCAGACGCGGCTCGCCACCGCGGGCGGGCCGGTGAGCGACCTCGCCAGCCGGCACCTCTCCGGCTTCGCGACCGAGGGGGTGGGCGGCCAGTTCGCCGTCGGGCTGCTGCTCGGCGCGGTGTGGAGCCCCTGCGTCGGCCCGACGCTCGGCGCCGCCTCGGTGCTCGCCGCGCAGGGCCGCAACCTCGGCGAGGTGGCGGCGGTGATGGGCCTGTTCGGCCTCGGCGCCGGCCTGCCGCTGGCGCTTGCCGGAACCCTCTCGCGCCCCACGCTGATGCGCTGGCGCTCGCGGATGATCTCCGGCGGCAAGGGGGCGAAGGCGCTCATGGGTCTCGTGCTGGTGGTGGTCGGCCTTTTGATCGCCACCGGCGCCGACAAGCGGATCGAAGCGGCGCTGGTTCAGGTCTCCCCGGCCTGGCTCACCACGCTGACGACGCGGTTCTGACCTCCCGCAGGTCGTCTCCGCTTCGATCCAGAGACGGGCCGAACAGGGGCCGTCTCCCTCCGGCCGCAGGTGTCCTGCTCGTCCCGCAGGCTGTGGCCGGCGCCCGGTGGCGCACGCCTATCCCACGTGCGCCGCCGGGCTCTTCGTGTGTGCGGGGGTATGCCTCTTGCATGGGCGCGGGTGAAAAGGACCCGCGCGGCATGAAAACCTTTCTGGATTGGTCGGCTTACGACACCTACGGCATCGGCGACGCCTATTCCGGCATTCCCGCCACGGGCGGGAACTACGCCAAGGCCGTGGCCGTGTGCATGCACAGCCGCGATTGTCAGAATACCGGCAAGGGCGTGATGTGCCCGAGCTACCGCATCACCGGCGACCGCGCCCACTCCACCGAGGCCCGCGTCGCCGCCTTCAAGGCGGCTTTGAACGACGGCGGCGACGCGGCCGCGTTCGCCGATCCCCGGCTCGACGCCGCCATGGACCTGTGCGTGTCCTGCAAGGCCTGCAAGAAGGAATGCCCGAGCGCCGTCGACATGACGCTCATCAAGACCGAGTATCTGGCGCAACGGCACGAGATCAAGGGCGTGCCCCTGCGCACCCGCCTGTTCGGCGGGGTGCCGGAATGGACCGGCCGCCATCGCCGCCTGCTGCGCCGCGCCATTCTGCTGCGCAACCGCGTGCCGCTGATGGCCCGGCTCGCCGAGTGGTTCCTCGGCATCACCGCCCGCCGGCCGATCCCGGAGCCGGCACCAGCGGCCTATGTGGCGCCGCCCGCCGCGCCGCATCTGGCGGAACGGGGCGACGTGATCCTGTTCGTGGATACCTTCTGCCACCATTTCGAGCCGGAGGTGGCTGAGGCCGCCCGCGAGGTGCTGACCTTCGCCGGCTATCGTGTGCGCATCGCCAAGCCCGACCCATCAGACGCCGAGCCCGACCGGCCTTTGTGCTGTGGCCGCACCTATCTCACCACCGGCATGGTGGAAAAGGCGCGCAGCGAGGGAAAGCGCGTACTCGCCGCCTTCGAAAGCGAGATCGCCACCGGCACGCCCATCATCGGCCTCGAGCCTTCCTGCCTGCTCTCGCTGCGGGACGAGCTCTACAGCCTCGGCCTCGGCCCGAAGATCGGCGCGCTGGGCAAGCAGCTCTACCTGTTCGAGGAATTCCTCGCCCGCGAGCACCAGAACCGGGGCCTGCGGCTGAAGCTCAAGGCGCTTCCCGGTGCGAAGGCGGTGCTGCACGGCCACTGTCACCAGAAGGCGTTCGGCGTGATGAAGGCGACGCGCAAGGTGCTCTCCTTCATTCCCGGCTTCTCCTACGACATCGTGGAAACGAGCTGCTGCGGCATGGCCGGCAGCTTCGGGCTGGAGGCCGAGCATTATGATGCCTCCATGCAGATGGCCGAGATCGCCCTGCTGCCCGCCATGCGCGCCGCACCGGACGACGCGCCCCTGATCGCCAACGGCTTCTCCTGCCGCCACCAGATCGAGCACGGTTCGGGCCGCAAGGCGCGCCACATCGCGCTCCTGATCCGGGATGCGCTGGACCGGGACTGAGGCACAGGGGTAGGCGCCACGGGGAAAAGCTTTATCGGCGACGCTGCGCCAGCTATCTATGGGAGAACCGTCGTCGGCCCGATGCGTGAACCGTCGGCCTCAATGCGAGCGCCCCCATGAACGCCATCACCTCGCTGAAGTCCTTCATCCTCGACCGGGTCGAGATGATCGGCGCCCCCTTCTATACCGACGCCCACCGCCTTTCGGTGCCCGAGGACGACCCCCACGACACCCTCGCCGCTGGCGCGGCGGAGGACCATGACCCCGCCGACGGGCAGTCCTTCGCCATCGATTATGTGGACCATGCGGGCAATATCAGCCACCGCCGCATCTCGGTGTGGGCGGTGCAGCGCAATGTGGAGGGCGTGCCCATCCTCATCGCCAAGTGCCACGAGCGGCAGGCGGCGCGCGCGTTCCGGGTGGACCGCATTACCGGTGTGACCGACCTCGACGGGGCGAAGCGCGAGCCGCTGTCGCGCTTCTTTTACGAGACCTTCGGTTTCATCTGGCCCAAGGACGCCGAGGTGGTCGCCCCCGAGGAGCCCGAGGACCAGCGCTGGGACCGCATCCGCATGGTCATCCGCAAGGCCGGCATCGCGCTCCTCGCCGCCTTGGCGCGGGCGGACCGGGAGATCGGTGCCGCCGAGGTGGAGGAGATGGTCTTCTTCTGCGAGCGCGCCTGCGCCGCCGAGGAGATCGACCTCACCGGCGCCGAGCGCGAGCGCCTTGCCGCCTGGGTCGCCCGCCTGCGGCCGACGCCCGAATCCGTGGAAACCTCCCTCGACACCCTGTTCGAGAGCGGCACCGAGGCCATCGCTACCCTGCTGAAGGCCGGCATGCGCGTCATCAACGCCGACGGCTCGCTCAAGGAAGCCGAGGCCGAGATGCTCGACGCCTTCTGCTATGCCCTCACCGGCCGGCACGTAAGATAGGGTTCACCGAAAGCAGAGGCGCGGCGGCACCATATGGCCGCGCCTGCGTTGTCCTCCGAAACCATCCGGAGGACACAATGCCGTCTGCCCGCCCGATCCGCCTCTTTCGTCCCGTCCTTGCGGGAGCCTTCCTCGCGGGTGCGCTGCTGAGCGGCCCCGCGCTGGCGCAGCAGGCCGCCCCGGCCGATCCCCTCCCCTCGCGCCCCGCGCCCGCCACGGCCGCGCCCGCACCGGCGACATCGCCTGTCGTCTCGCCCGAGATCGCGCCGCCGCTGGCCGCGCCAAAACCGGGGGATGCGCTGAAGGCGCGGGCGGAACAGACCGTCACCGAGGAGGCGCTCAAGGACGCCGAAGCCGAGGCGCCCGAGGATGCCGAGCGCGCCGCCGCCTGCAAGGCCCATGCGATGGCGCGGCTCAAGGCCCGCTCGCCCTCCGTCGACGACATCTTCATCGACATGGACGGCCTCACCATCGCCAAGGCCGACGCGACCGTGGGGCAGGAGAAGATCACCGCCGTGCTGATGGGCGAGGCCTATATCAAGCGCGACCGCTCGGACAAGGCCCACCGCTTCCTCTGCCTCGTGGGCGAGAAGGACAAGGTGGTGATGACCTTCTTCACCGAACGATAAGCCTCAGGTCTCGACCAGACCCGTGGTGTTGCCGGAGGCCACCGAATCCGTGCGGCCGTGGGGCTTGGCCAGATATTCGTCCGAGCGCATCTCGTGCAGGCGCGAGATGGTGCGGGCGAACTCGAACGCCTCCGCCCCCTCGGTGCCGAGATAGAGCTGCTCCGGCTCGGCGGCGGCCGAGGCGATGAGCTTCACGTTGGCGTCGTAGAGCGTGTCGATGAGCGAGATGAAGCGCTTCGCCTCGTTGCGCTGGTCCGGCCCGAGAATGGGGATGTGCTCCAGCACGATGGTGTGGAACTGGCGGGCGAGGCTGAGATAGTCCGGGTTCGGTCCCAGCGCCGCCTCGCACAGATCAGCGAAGGAAAAGCGCGCCGCGCCCTGCCCCATGGCGGGGATGGCGAGCTTGCGCCCCTTCAGCAGCATCTCCCCCGGCTTGCCGCCGGTGGGGCCGGCGAGACGCCGCCAGGCCGCCGCCACCGCCGCGTCGGCCGCCGGGCCGAGCGGCGTGTGCCAGGTGCTCACGCCCTCCAGCTTCTCCATACGGTAATCGGTGCGGGAATCGAGGGACATGACACGCATGCGCTGCTCGATCTCGCCGATGAAGGGCAGGAACAACGCGCGGTTGAGGCCCCCGGCATAGAGGTCCTTCGGCGCGACGTTGGAGGTGGCCACCACCACCACCCCGTCGGCGAACAGCTTCTCGAACAGCCGGCCGAGAATCATGGCGTCGGCGATATCGGTGACGTGGAATTCGTCGAAGCACAGCACCTTGGCCTCGTCGGCCAAAGCCTGCGCCACCGGGGCGATGGGATCGGCGCTCTTGCGCTCGCCCTGCTTCTGCGCCTGCCGCTCGCGGAAGATGCGCTCGTGCACGTCGCCCATGAATTCGTGGAAATGCGCCCGGCGCTTGCCCTTGGCCGGCAGTGCGTCGAGAAACAGGTCCATGAGCATGGTCTTGCCGCGGCCGACCTTGCCATAGACGTACATGCCCTTGGGCTGGACCGGGGCTCGGCGCTGGAACAGCCAGCCGAGCGCCGAAGATTTCTGCGCCAGCGCCCGCTGCCGCAATTCCAGCTCCAGCCGGGCGAACTCGTTCACCACTTCGGCCTGGGCCGGATCTTCCGAGATTTCCCCAGCGGCAAGTTTCGCCGCATAAAGCTCCGTGACCCGCGCCGTCGTCTCACCCGCCATGAACGTGTTCCCGTTCACCCGCCGTTCCCGGCGCCTTCACCTGCCGCGCCGCGGTTCGGCGCTTGTGCACTGCCGCATCCGCTTAGAGCAGATCGGCGGAAAGTTGAAGCTCAGAGCGTCTCGGCGATGACCAGAGGATGGCCGGGCATGAGCTCATAGGGCGCCTTCCACCCCGGCAAAGCGGAGATGCGGCCGGCCCAGCGGGCCAGGGCGGGATAATCCTCCACCACCACACCCGCCCGCTCGGGATAGTAGATGTATCCGGCAAGCGAGATGTCGGCGATGGTGGGCCGGTCGCCCACGAGGAAGTCGGAAGCCTGCAGGTGCTTGTCCGCGACGGCATAGGCCGCCCTCGCGCGCGTCCTGAGGAAGGCGCTCAGCTCGTTCTCGCCCTCGCCCCGCAGCTCGACCATGAAGCGCAGGGTGGCGAAGTAGGATGTGAACTTGTGGTTGTCGAAGAGAATCCAGCGCAACACCTCGCGCCGGCCTTCCTCGTCGTCGGGCAGGAAGTGGCCGGTCTTCTTCGCGAGATAGTCGAGGATCACGCCCGACTGGGACAGCTTCAGCGCGCCATCCACCAGCACCGGCACCTCGCCCATCTCGTTCACATCGCGCTTGTAGGCCTCGGTGCGGGTCTCGCCGTTGAAATAGTCGACGAACCGGGCCTCCCAGGCGAGCCCGCACAGCTCCAGCATGAGGGCGACACGATAGGCATTGCCCGACTGGGCGAAGCAGTAGAGTTTGAAGGGTGACACGCCGACCGGTCTCCGTGTTGACCACCAGAGCACACTATCCCCATCAGACCCGCCCCCGTCAGGCCCGCCTGCGAAAAGGCGACCGCGCTTAGGCCAAATTCTTTCGTCATCCACCGTCCCGCCCGACAGGAACAGCCGAGCCCGCACGATGGAACCCCTTGCCCCGCCCCGCCACCGTCCGCGCGAGCCGTTCGCCCGCCGCGTGAAGCACTGGCTGGCCGACCACGATCCCGGCGGCATCGACACCACGCGCGCGCTCGCGCTGGGCATCTCTTTCGTCATCGTCATCGCCACCGGCTACGCCACCTCGGTGGGGTTCCGCTTGGGAATGGACACCACCTTTCCGATGATGGCCGGCTGCGCCGCGCTGGTGATGATCTCGTTCAATCCCGGCGCCAGCGCCGCCGCCGAGGGGCGCACCATGCTGCGCCTGTTCGGCGTCTCCGTCGCCTTCCTCGTGCTGCTCACCGCCATCGGCCCCGGCAACGGCACGGCCAACGACATGGTGCAGAAGCTGCTGCTGATCCCGCTGTCCTTCATCGCGCTGGCGCTCAGGCGCTCCGGCATGGACGGCCAGCGCCTCGGCCTCGCGCTGATCGTGGTGGCGACGGTGGGCACCATCATCCGCCCGACGCGGATGGAGGCGGCCATGCTGCTCCTCGCCTTCTGCCAGGGGGCGCTGGTGGCGGCGGCGGTGCGGCTCTCGCCGTGGCGGCCGTCGGCGGTGAACGCCTTCGTGGACACCACCCTCGACATGCAGAGCGCCGTCGCCACCTACCTGCGCGAGCTGTCGGCGGCGGTGCGCGACAATCATCCCTTCCCGCCGGACGCGTCCGAGGTTCTGGAGCACCTGCGCGGGCGCGTCTGGAACGCCCTCGCCAACGCCATCGCGGAAGATCCCGCCGCCCAGCCCGATTTCGAGCAGCTGCGCGTGCGCTTCTATCGCCTGCGCGTGGCGGTGCAGCTTCTCGCCGGCTGCGTGCCGCAGAAGACGCCCGACACCGTGGACTGGCGCCAGCCCTTCGCCGCCGCAGCCGACCACATCGCCCGCCGGCTGGAGGCGGTGGATGTCTCCGATGTCCATGCGGAAGAACGGTTCGAGCGCGCGGTGGCGCAATTGCGTCTCGTTGCCTTCTCGCCGGACCTGCCCGGCGAGGCGCGCTTCGCGCTTCTGCGGGCGCTCACCGCCTTCGATCGCCTCTCCATGGTGGTCACCGGCATCGCGGCGGCCGAGATGGCGCCCTTCCCGCCGCCCCATCCCGATGACGAGCAGGACGCCCTGCCCCCGCCGCCCAGGGCGATCCCCCTCTTCGTCAAGGGGCCGGACGGCCGCCAGATCCTCTCCGCGCCCTACCGGGTCGCCTGCCAGGGCGCCATGGCGACCGCCATCACCACCGCCTTCGACCTCCTCGTCCATCTCGATCACGCCTATTGGGCGACGATGACGGTCATGTTCGTCATCGGCAACAGCGTGGGCGAGACCTACATGCGGGTGCGCTATCGCACGGTGGGCACGCTCATCGGCGTGGCGCTGGGCTTCGGCCTGTTCCTCGCGCTGGAAGGGCAGATCTGGGTCATGGCCGGCTTCTGCATGCTGGCGCAGATGATCGCCGTGGTGACCCAGAAGGACCGTTACGATATCGCCTCCGCCGCGGTCGGCCTCTCGGTGGTGCTGGGCCTTCACATCATCTCCGGGCTCGGGCCGGAGGGCATGGTCGCCCGCGTCTACGAGACGGCCATCGGCGCGGCGGTGGCGCTGGCGGTGTCGTTCATCGTGCTGCCGGTCTACCTCACCGATCAGGTGCGGCCCGAGGTGCGCGCGCTGCTCCGGCGCTGCCGGGCGGCCTTTGCATCGTGGTGGCCGCACCCCGGCGAGACGACCAGTGTCGCGGCGCTGGTGCGGGATGTCCGCTCCCTCGGCCTGCGCCTGCCCAATCTCGGCGCCGAGCAGGTGTTCGGCCATTCGGCGGGAGACGTGGCCAACATCGTCTCCACCCTCGACGTGCTCATCACCTATCTCGCCCTCATGGAGGACGTGGCCCACCGCCTCGCCGCCGCGAACCCCTCGGAGCAACTCGTGACCGTGGTGGAGGCCGCCCGCTCGCGCACCCTCACCGCCTTCGAGGTGGTGCTGGGGGAGGCCGGCGCCGGCAGCGCCGATGCCGCCAATCCCGCTGTGGCCGCCGCCGTTTCCACCGTGCTCGGCCTCGCCGACGACGCCAAGCTCAGGGAAACGTTGCCGCTGGTGGCGGACTATCTCGCCTATTCGGAAGCGCTGCTGCGCCCCCTGCGCGAACTCAATGCGGGCCTGCGCGACAAGCCATGGCGCAAGGAAGACATGATCGCTGCGGGTGCCGCCCCGGCCACGCCAGCGCCTTAGATCCCGCCTTGCCCGCAGTCCACGTGGCTGTACAGTCGAAATCGGGGTGACGGCCGGGCAAAATTGGGGGCCACGACCATCACCCATGGGGGGAGACGATGACGCGGGCTGGCGTTTGCAATTTGGTCGCCGTGATGGCGCTTACGACTGCGGGAATGCATCTGGCCAACGCCCAGACGCCCGTCGATCTGGGCACAATCTGGAACGAGCAGGAAGCCGGATGGCAGGGCGTGTGGACGCGCGTCGGCCGGTCCAACACATTTCAGGCCGTCTGGACCAAAGACAATCGCGTTGTCCGCGCCAGTCTTCAGATGACCGTGAGTGGAAATGTCGTTTCGATCACGCGGGATGACACGTCCGGGCCCGGCGTCGGCAAGGCCGGCTGCGAATATACCGGAACCGTAAAGGGCAATATGATCGCCGGCGATTACAATTGCGCCTGGTCGAAAGCTGCCGGAAAGTGGAAGGCGACCATTTCGCGTTGACCCGTCATACGCAAGCCGTGTCTGGCGCCCGCAGCGGCTTTCTTTAGCGGCGGCCCCCTCGACACGCGCAACGGAGCGCTCCAAGGACGAGCCGGCGCGTTCTCCACTCTGGGTTCAGAGGCCACTCACTGAGCGGGTTGATTCTAATCCGCTCGGGTCGCGCTCTAGAGCGCGACCGGCTTGAAGTGCTTGGAGAGCTTCAGCCCCTGGCCCTGATAGTGGGAGCGCATGTCGGCGCCATAGAGCGTGTGGGGGCGCGCGGCCATGCGCTCGTAGACGAGGCGGCCCACGGTCTGCCCGTGCTCCAGGATGAACGGCACCTCACGGGAGCGCACCTCCAGCACCGCTCGCGCACCGCGCCCGCCGGCCGCCGGATTGCCGAAACCGGGATCGAAGAAGCCGGCATAATGCACCCGGAACTCGCCCACCAGCGGATCGAACGGCACCATCTCCGCCGCATAGTCCGGCGGCACATGCACCGCCTCGCGGGAGGCGAGGATGTAGAAGGCGTCCGGGTCGAGCACGAGGCTGGCCGGCCGGTCCGGCCGCACATGGATGGGCTCCCAGAAGTCCGCCACGTCCAGCACGCCCGCCTGATCCACGTCGATCACGCCCGTATGCTTCTTGGCGCGGAAGCCCATGAGCCCGCCCAGCGCATCGCCCGCGAGGTCCACCCCCAATGCGATGCCGCCCGCCGCCACATCCGGGCTCGTCGCATCCACGAGGCATTCGGCGGTCTGGAGGTTCAGAAGCTCCAGATCGGACAGGCGCGACACACCCCGGCGGAAGCGCACCTGCGACAGGCGCGAGCCGGTGCGCACGAGAATGGGGAAGGTGCGCGGGGAAATTTCGAGATAGAGCGGGCCATTATAGCCGGCCGGGATGGTGTCGAACGCGCGGGCGCCATCGGTGATGACACGCACGAACACGTCGAGCCGCCCGGTGGAGCTTTTGGGGTTGGCGGCGGCAGCCAGATCCGCCGGCAGCTTCAGCCGCTCGAACAGTTCCACCAGATAGACGCAGCCGGTTTCCAGCACCGCGCCCTTGGTGAGATCGAAATCGTGCAGGGCGAGGTCGCCGAGCCGTTCCTTCACCGAGACGCCGGCGCCCGGCAGGAAGCTCGCGCGCACCCGCCATGCGGTGCGGCCGAGGCGCAGGTCCAGGCTCGCCGGCTGGATCTGGTCGTCGTCCAGCGCCTTGCGGCAGGCGATGGCGCCGGACGCCTTCAGCGCCCCGATTGCCTCTGCAGGCAGGATGCCGGGCTTCAGATGCTCCGTGGCACGCATCGTCATATCCGCTTTCCCGTCCTTTTTGTTCGATTTACCGGACGGAGCCCTTGACGCCAAGGGGGCCCCGCTCTTTAGTGCGGCCGTGGAGAATTTGAGCCGGCCGGCTTGCAGCCACGTTAAACAACCATGCTAAAAGGCCGGGGAGACGACAAGGTCGGTCCGTCTGTGCAGCAGCTCCGTCTGCGCATATGGCGAACGCCCGGTCCGGTCCCCTCGGCCTCCCCTCGGAGACCGTCATGTCCGTGGCGCCAAAGCCCCCCCGGTTCGTCCCCCGCGATCCCCTTACACTCCACCCGGAAACACGGCTAGTCCATGGCGGGACGACGCGCTCCCCCTTCGGCGAAACCTCCGAGGCGCTCTTCCTGACGCAGGGCTTCGTCTATGACGATGCCGAAAGCTGCGAGGCGCGCTTCAAGGGCGAGGACCCCGGCTTCGTCTATTCCCGCTATTCCAACCCCACCACCGCCATGTTCGAGGAGCGCATGGCGCTGCTCGAAGGGGCGGAAGCGGCGCGCGCCACAGCGTCCGGCATGGCGGCGGTGAATGCCGCGCTGCTGTGCCAGCTCTCCGCCGGCGACCACGTGCTCGCCGCCCGCGCTTTGTTCGGCTCCTGCCGCTGGATTCTGGAGGATTTCCTCCCCCGCTTCGGCGTCGAGACCACGCTGATCGACGGGGGCGACCTCGACGCCTGGAAGGCGGGCGTGAAGCCCAACACCAAGATCCTGTTCCTCGAAAGCCCCACCAACCCGACGCTGGACCTGATCGACATCGCCGCGGTGGCGGAGATCGCCCACGCGGCGGGGGCGCGCCTCGTGGTGGACAACGTGTTCGCCACCCCCCTCCTCCAGCATCCGTTCGAGCTGGGAGCGGATGTGGTGGTCTATTCCACCACCAAGCATGTGGACGGCCAGGGCCGCTGCCTCGGCGGGGTGATCCTCTCCTCCAAGCAGTTCGTCACCGACCACCTCCAGACCTTCCTGCGCCAGACCGGCCCCTCCATCTCCCCCTTCAATGCGTGGATCATGCTGAAGGGGCTGGAGACTCTGGCCCTGCGCGTGGAGCGCATGCAGGCGAGCGCCGGCAAGGTGGCCGACGCCCTCGCCGCCCTGCCGGGCGTGGAAAAGGTGATCTATCCCGGCCGCGCCGATCACCCGCAGGCAGAGCTGGCGAAACGGCAGATGAAGGGCGGCGGCACCCTCGTCACCTTCGTGGTGAAGGACGGCAAGGCCGGTGCCTTCCGCTTCGCCAACGCCCTGCGGCTCATCCGCATCTCCAACAATCTGGGCGATGCGAAGAGCCTCATCACCCACCCCGCCACCACCACGCACCAGCGATTCACGCCGGAGACGCGGGCGGAGATGGGCATTTCCGACGGCCTCCTGCGCCTCTCCGTGGGCCTCGAGCATGCAGACGACCTGATCGCCGACCTGACTGGAGCCGCCGAAGCCTTGTGATTGCAGGCGTCGTGCTGCGCGGACTGCCGCGCCGCACCATGTCCTGTTGCGCGCGGGCGACAACGCAGGTTCACTATGCACCGCGGGGGCATTTTCTCCCGCGGTGTGAGGAGGTCGAGCGGGTATGTACCGCGCCATCACTCGGAATATTCAGGTGACCGCGACGCCGCGTTATGTGGCCGAGCGGTCGGAGCCCGACCAGGGCCGTCATTTTTGGGCCTATACGATCGAGGTGGCCAATTTGGGCCAGGAGACGGTGCAGCTCAAGGCGCGCCACTGGATCATCACCGACGCCAACGGCCGCACCGAGGAGGTGCACGGGGCCGGTGTCGTCGGCGAAGAGCCGACCCTGCCGCCCGGCGGCCGGTTCGAATACACGAGCGGGGTGCCACTCAACACGGCCACCGGCATCATCCGCGGACGCTACGAGATGGTCACCGACACCGGGGAGGCCTTCTCCATCGAGATCCCGGCCTTCTCGCTGGACGTGCCGGACGTGCGCCGCGTCCTCAACTGACCCCACCCATCCGCCCGGCGCAGGCCGGGCGGGGAAACCTGTTCAGCTTTAACCTTTTTCAGCCTTGGCCTTTTCGGCTTTAGCTTTTTTTGTCCCCTGTCCTTTATTGACGTTGCAGCGAACCGGGCGAGAGGGGAGATCATGCACGCGGGCATTCCCACCGTGGAGGCCGAGGCCGTATCGGTCCTCAGCCTGCGCCCGGTCGCGGCCACGCTCGGCATCCTGCTCGCCATCCTCGGCGCCGCCATGCTGGCACCCGCCGTAGCCGATTTCGCCGCCCGCGCCAACAGCCGGGAGACGTTCGCCGGCGCGGCCTTCGTCGGCTCGGCCGCCGTCACCATCTTCGTCGGCGTGCTCCTGTGGATGACCGGGCGCGGCCAGCTCACCCGCAAGCTCGATCTGCGCCAGGCCTTCGTGCTCACCACCTCGGTCTGGGTGGTGCTCTCGGTGTTCGCCGCTCTGCCGCTGATGTGGGGGTCTTCGCGCCTCTCCTTCACGCGGGCTATGTTCGAGAGCATGTCCGGCCTCACCACAACCGGCGCCAGCGTCATGTCGGGGCTCGACGCCATGTCGCCGGGCATCCTCCTGTGGCGGGCGCTGCTGCACTGGTTCGGCGGCATCGGCATCATCGCCATCGCCATCGCCGTGATGCCGGTGCTCTCCATCGGCGGGATGCAGCTGTTCCGCACCGAATCCTCCGACAAGTCCGACAAGTTCCTGCCGCGCGCGGGCAGCATCGCCAAGCGCCTGCTCCAGGCCTATGTGCTGCTCACCGTCATCTGCGCCGGGTGCTATCTGGCGGCGGGCCTCAAGCCGTTCGATGCGGTGACGCTCGCCATGTCCACCCTGTCGAGCGGCGGCTTCGCCAATTCGGACGCCTCGCTCTCGGTGTTCGCGAGCCCGGCGGTGGACTATGTGGCCATCGTCTTCATGCTGGCCGCCGCCCTGCCCTTCCCGCTCTATGTGCGGGCGCTGTCGGGGGATGCGAGCCGGCTGTTCACCAATCCCGAGGTGCGGGTCTTCCTCGCCATCGTCGGCGTGTTCACGCTGCTGTCCTTCGCCCAGCAGAGCCTACAGGGCATCGCCAGCGGCGAGATGGCGCTGCGCAGTGCGCTGTTCACTGTGAGCTCGCTCATTTCCACCACCGGCTTCATGTCGGTGGACTACACGAACTGGGGCCCGTTCTCGGATGCCCTCTTCTTCGTTCTGATGTTCCTCGGCGGCTGCACCGGCTCCACCTCGGGCGGGCTGAAGGCGCTCCGGCTCGCCATCACCGCCAAGGCCATCCGCCAGCACCTGAAGCGCATCTCGTTCCGGGCCGGCATCTTCCCCATCCGCTATGGCGGGGCGCCGGTGTCTGACGACGTTGTGGGCTCGGTGCTCTCCTTCGTCTTCCTCTATCTCCTCACCTTCTTCCTGGTGGGCGTGGCGCTGAACGCGATGGGGCTCGATCTGCGCACCGCCTTCTCGGCGGCCATCGCCTGCCTCGCCAATGTGGGGCCGGGCCTCGGTCCGGTGGTGGGTCCGGCCTCCAATTTCGGCGGCCTGCCCGATCCCGCCTTGTGGCTGCTCACTGCCGCCATGATGCTGGGGCGGCTCGAAATCCTCACCGTGCTGGTGCTGTTCATGCCGCGCTTCTGGGTGCGCTGAGGCGCGCGTCAGAAGTGGGCCATATAGCCCCCGTCCACCGCCAGGATCTGGCCGGTGATGTAGGAGGCCGCCGGCGAGGCGAGGAACACCGCCGCCCCCGCCACCTCCTCCGGGTGCCCCCAGCGGCCGAGCGAGGTGCGGCGGGAGAGCCATTCCCTGAGCGTCTGGTCGCGCGACTGCGCCTCGTTGGCGGCCGTGAGCATGTAGCCGGGGGCGATGGCGTTCACCGTGATGCCGTGCGGGCCGAGATCGGCGGCGAGCGCGCGGGTCAGCGCCTCCAGCCCGCCCTTGGCCGTGGTGTAGGCGGCATCCCCGGCGCGGGAGAGCGGGCCGGCGATGGAGGTGATGTTGATGATGCGTCCGCCCGCCTTGCGCGCCACCATGCCCCGCGCCACCTGCCGGGTGAGATGGGCGGGGGCGAGGAGGTCCATCTCCACCAGCCGGCGGAAGTCGGCATCCTCCATGTCGAGGAAGGCGCGGCGGTCGCGGGCGCCGGCATTGTTGACGAGGATGTGGATGGGCGGGGCCTTGGCCAGGACCGCATCCACCGCCGCCGCGTCGAACACGTCGAGCAGGAAGGGTTCCGCCTTGCCGCCCTTGCGGATGATGGCGGTGACGGCGGCGCCGAGCCGCTCGGCATGGCGCCCGTTCACCAGCACATGGGCACCGGCCTGCGCCAGCGCCAGCGCCATCTCGAAACCGAGGCCGGAGGCCGAACCGGTGACGAGGGCGGTCTGTCCATCGAGGGCGAAGGGGTGGGTCACGGCGGGGCTCCGGGGTTCGTCTCCCCTGCCTACCGCTCCCGGACGATTCAGGCCAGCAGGTAGCCGGTGAGCGCGCCGCAGATGGCGAGGGCAAACAGGCCGCCGTCATGGAGCGCCAGAGCGAGGCGGCTCGGCTGGCCGGACTGGTAGATCCAGGCGGTCGCCCCCACCGTGGCGACGGACCAGCCGGCGCCGACGCAGATCAGCGCCGCCGTGATGCTCTCCGGCGTCGCGAGCCGCTGGAGCGGCACGCCGATGGCGACGAGCACGACGCCCGTCAGCGCGATGGCCAGCGGCGGCAGGCGGTCGCCCGCAAGGGCCAGCGGCACGGCCGGCGCATACATGGCCGCGACGTGCAAAGCGATGAAGCCGAACACCGCCGCCCCGCCGATGCCGCAGCCCACCAGCGCCAGCGGCGCCCCGGACATGACGGCGTTCATGCCGAACCACGCGATGCCCGCCACCAGCGTCGGCCACACGATGGCCGAGAGGGGGGCCGTCACCTTGGGGCGGAAGGTGGAAGTGGGATCGTCCGCCAGCATCACCGCGACGCCCAGCGAGCAGGTGTGCGCCAGCGCCGCCAGCGCCGCCGCACCGACGAGGAAGAAGGGGGCGGCGAGGCTTTCGGCGAAGCCCGCCAGCGTCGGCCCGGCCACAGCCGCGAGGAGGCCGCCGGCCAGCACCCCGGCCGTGGCGGCGGCGGGCCGCCCGCTCGCGGCGGCCGCCTCGTGCCGGTAGAAGAAGGAGAAGCCCTGCGCCATGCCGAGCCAGAGGGCACCAAGGCAGGCCCAGGCGAACTGCCGCTGGATCAGCGCCGCCACCAGCAGCGCCCCGCCGGCGATGCCCACCGAGGCGCCGAGCGCAAAGCCGGTGCGCCGGCCGAAGGCATCGCGCAGGAAGGAGGCGGGGAAAGAGGCGAGCGCCGCGCCGAGCAGCAAAGCGGCGAACGGCCATGTCACCAGTTCCGGCCGGGGGGCCAGCTGCGCGCCGGCCAGCGGCAAGGCGGCGGAGGCCACCGTCTGCGCCAGCACGGCGAAGGCGAAGCCCACCGCGAGACCGAAGGTGGAGACGGCACGGGGGCCGTTGTCATTGGCCGGAGCGTCGAGCTGCGGGTCGCAGACGCAGACCAGCATCCCCGCGCGGGGCTCGGGAGCGGGTGCGGCGCGCCTCACGAGTGGTGCCTTTCCGGTGCGGCGCTGGACGCGGGTCTTGCACTGTCCGGCAGGTCGTCGTCGGACAGCACGCGAACGGCCGCGCCGTCGAGGTCGTCATACTGCCCGCTCTTGAGGCTCCACAGGAAGGCGAACAGGCCGCCGAGGCCGAGCAGCAGCGCGAGGGGCACGAGATAGACGAGGACGTTCACGCCGCCACCTCCGTGAGCGCACCGGCTTCGCCCGTCGCGCTGTCATCCCCCACCGCCTCTTCCTTGCGCCCGGGACGGGCCGCGCGCAAGGCGTTGACGGTCACAAGGATGGAAGAGCCGGACATGGCGAGCGCCGCCACCAGCGGCGTCACGAAGCCGGCGATGGCGAGCGGCACCGCGATGATGTTGTAGCCCACGGCAATGGCGAGGTTCTGCCGCATGAGCCGCGCCGCCGTGCGGGCACCGTCCACCGCGGCAAGCACCGGCCACAGCCGGCGGCCGAGGAACACAGCGTCCGCATGGGCCTGGGTGACGGCCGCACCGGTCGCAGGCGAGAGGGACACGGCCGCCGCCGCAAGGGCCGGCGCGTCGTTCAGGCCGTCGCCCACCATGAGCACGCGGCGGCCCCCGGCCTTGAGGGCGTCCAGCGCGGCGATCTTGTCGGCGGGCTTGAGGCCGGCCTCGGCCTGCGCAATGCCGAGCGCCGCGGCGACCGGGGCCACGGCGGCGGAACGATCACCCGAGAGGATGCGCACGTCGAGGCCACGCGCCTTCAGCTCGGCCACCACCTCGCACGCATCGGGCCGCAGCGCCTGGGCGACGCCCATGACAAGCACTTTCTCGCCATGGCGGAAGGCGATGAGGGAGGCGTCGGCGGGCAGATCGGCAGGAGCCACGGCGCCGCAGAAGGAGAGGCTGCCGAGGCGGGCGCGGCGGCCGTCGATGATCGCCTCGATGCCCTGCCCGCTCACCTCGGTGACATGCTCCAGCGCCGGCCCCTTCGCCCGGGCGGCGATGACGCCGGCGAGGGGATGACGGCTCGACAGGGCCAGCCGGCCGGCCAGCGCCACCAGGTCCGGATCGGCGCCGCGCGGCAAGGCCAGCGCCGGCTCGGGCAGGGTCAGGGTGCCGGTCTTGTCGAACACCACCGTGTCCACGGCGGCGAGGCGCTCCAGCATGTCGCCGGCATTGATGAGCATCCCGGCGCGGAACAGCCGGCCCGTCGCCGTCACCTGCACCGCCGGCACGGCGAGCGCCAGCGCGCAGGGGCAGGTGATGATGAGCACGGCCACCGCGATCATCACCGCATCGTGCAGCCCGGAGCCGGCCAAGAGCCAGCCGATGGCCGAGACCAGGGCGGTGAGATGCACCATCGGCGCATAGAGCCGCGCCACCCGGTCGGCGAGGCGCACATAGGCGCCCTTCTCGGCCAGAGCGCCGTCGAGCAGCCGCTGCACGTCGTCCACCAAAGTGTTCTCGCCGCCGGCGGTGACCGTGAGGTGCAGCGCGCCCTCGCCGTTCAGGCTGCCGGCATAGACGTGATCTCCCGCCTTGAGGGCGCGGGGCAGCGTCTCGCCGGTGACGAGGCTTTCGTCCACCGCCGAGAGGCCGGAGGCGACGACGCCATCCGCCGCCACCCGCTCGCCGGGATGAACGAGGATGGTGTCGCCCGGCTGGAGCGCCTGCACCGGCACCAGCACGGGCACCCCGTCGGCGCCGATGCGGTGGGCCATCTCGCCCCGAAGCGCGGCGATGTTACCGGCCGTGGCGCGGGTGCGCCGACGCGCCTCGTGGTCGAGGTAGCGGCCGGCGAGGAGGAAGAACAGCAGCATGATGGCGCTGTCGAAATAGGCGTGGGGCTGGCTCATGGCCGTTTCCAGCACGCTCATGCCCAGCGCCAGCGTGACGCCGATGGTGATCGGCACATCCATGTTCAGCCGGCCGGAGCGAATGGCCCGCACCGCGCTCTGGAAGAAGGGCTGGCCGGCATAGGCCGCCGCCGGCAGCGCGATGAGCGCGGAGATCCAGTGGAAGAAATCGCGCGTCTCGGGGGTGATGTCGGTGACGTTGCCCGACCACACCGAGACCGACAGCAGCATGATGTTCATGGCCGCGAAGCCCGCGACGCCGAGGCAGCGCAGCAGCCAGCGGGCGTGGCGCGCCTCGCTCTCCTCCGCCCGGCCGGCGAAGGGATGGGCGCGGTAGCCGAGCGCCTCCAGCTGCCCCACCACCCGGTCCGGCGAGGTGCCCTCCGACCAGGCGACGGTGAGGCGGTGGGTCGAGTAGTTGAGGCGGGCGCGCACCACGCCGGGCAGCGCCTTCACCCCGTTCTCGATCTCGCCGATGCAGGCGGCGCAATCGATGCCGTCGATGGCGAGACTCATCTGCGCCAGACCGTCCTCGGACGTGCCGACGAAGATGGAATAGTCGATCGCCTCAGACATCTTCAGGTCCCCGGGGGCTGCAGGGAGGGGTGCGGGCTCAGCCCGCCGGATCAGCACCGTGCCATGAAATAAAAAGAGTACGACAGGCCGGCGGCGCGACGAGCCGCCCAGCCTCTCGTACCCAAGGCACGGACGGCACTGGACGGTAGCCGCCCGGCAGTCTCGATGCCGCCTCGGGAGGCCCGGAGGATGCCGGTTGCCCGTTTAAGCGGCTTACGGAAGCTGCACACGATTCTTGGACCGGAAGACCCGCTCGCCGCCTTGCGCAAAATCAATCACCAGATCCCACTGGCCGGCTCCGGCCTGGGTCCGAGCGCGGTAGCGGCCGTCGCCCAGCGGTTCGAGGTCCAGCGCCACATCGCGGCGGGCGTCGGTGGGATGGGCCAGCTCGCCGTCGGCGACGAGGTTGGTGAGCGGCTTTCCGTTGGCGTCGCGCACCACGATGTTGACCTCGCGGGCGCCGCCGCCGGGCGAGCCGAGCGACACATCCACCTTCCAGTGCATGGCCGCCTGCCGCTCGGCCGCCTGATGCTCGGCGGTGAAGGCAAGGCCGGCCTTGTAGGAGCTTTCGGTCTCCACCCCCGCGAAGGTGGTGACGGCGAAGCGCGCCATGATGACGTTGACGCCGATGACCACGCCGAAGAAGGCGAGGAGGATGGCGAGCACCGCGCGGCCGGTCAGTTCGCGCGGTGCCTTCGGGGGGGTGGCGGCCGGGGCAGAGGCTCGAGCCATGGTGTGTTTCCCTTCGTGCGGCCCGCTCAGGGGCCGATGAAATGGTCGGTGACGGAGGCCGACAGGCCGGAGGCCTTGTCGCGGATGCGGAACGTCACCGGCAGGGAAGCCGCGGGCGGAAGCTTGTCGCCGGTGGTGACGAGCACGCGCACCTCCCGCGTCTGGTCCGGGCCGATGGTGAGGCCGTCCGCATTGTCGCCGATCACTTCGAGGCTGGCGTCGGGAACGCCCTCGACGGAGAGGATGAAGGTCCGCTCCTCCAGCTTCTTGTTGATGAGGCGGATGGTGTAGGCATTGCGGATCGCACCGCTGGAGAGCCGCACGAACAGCGGGTTGCGGTCGTGGATGGCGGCGACGCCTTCCGTCGAGCGCCCGATCAGCGCGGTGAGCATGAGGCCGGAGACGAGGGCGATCAGCACGCCGTAGAGGATGGTGCGCGGGCGCAGGATGCGCTGGACGAAGGGCTTGCCGGCGGCCCGCGCCTCAAGGTTCGCCTCGCTCTCATAGGTGATGAGGTTCCCCGGACGGCCGATCTTGTGCATCACCGTGTTGCAGGCATCGATGCACAGGCCGCACTGGATGCAGGGCAGCTGGAGACCGTGGCGGATGTCGACGCCCGTGGGACACACCGCGACGCACTGGCCGCAGTCCACGCAATCGCCCGCAGGCAGCCCCTTCTCGCGCAGCACGGCCGCCTTCTTCACCGAGCCGCGGGGTTCGCCGCGATCGTAGAGATAGGTGACGTTGAGCGCGTATTCGTCGGTCAGCGCGGCCTGGATGCGCGGCCAGGGGCACATATAGGTGCAGACCTGCTCGCGCATGTGGCCGGCGAGGGCGTAGGTGGTGAAGGTCAGCACCCCGATGGACATGTAGGCCACGGCAGACGCCTGGAACGTGGCCAGCTCCACCACCAGAGTGGGCGCATCGGCGAAATAGAGCACCCAGGCGCCGCCAGTCCACCAGGCGATCAGCAGCCAGACGGAGTGCTTGAGCGTCTTGTGGGCGACCTTCTCCATGGTCCACGGCCCGGCATCGGAGATCATCCGCTCGCGGCGATCACCCTCGATCAGGCGCTCCACGGCCATGAACAGGTCGGTCCACACCGTCTGCGGGCAGAGATAGCCGCACCAGACGCGGCCGGCCACCGCGTTCATCAGGAACAGGATGAGCGCGGAAAGGATGAGCAGGCCGGCGACGTAATAGAATTCCTGGGGCCAGATCTCGAGGAAGAAGAAGTAGAAGCGGCGGGCCGGGAAATCGATGAGCACCGCCTGATTGGGCGCATCCGGCCCGCGGTCCCAGCGCACGAACGGCAGCAGATAGTAGATGCCGAGGGTGATCCCGAGCAAAACCCACTTGATGGTGCGGAAGCGACCGTGGACGCTCTGGGGATAGATCTGGCGCCGGGCTTCGTAGAGCGGGATGTCGTCGTCGCCGCTCACGACCACGGGGGCCTTCTTGTCCTCGGACTTGGTGGACAGGGCAGTCATCATCTTCACCGCGGTTCGCCGGTCAAGACGGACCGGCCATACGTGTCGGGGCCGAGCCCCTCGGGCGCAGACGCGAAGACCCCCGTCTCCGTTCTGCTGCACTACATTCATATCTTAGAATGTAGATGTGATCCCCAAAGCAAAAGGTCGCGCCGACGTTTGGTCGCGCGACCTTTTGGCATCTGCGCCTCTCGGCCAATCCGGGCGGTGCGCGTGTCCGCCCGGAAGACTGGCCGGTGGGCGCGTCCGGGGCGGAAAGCCCCGGACTTCAGGCTCAGCGTCCGCCGCCCAGCGAGTGGACGTAGACGGTGAGCGCCTTGATCGTGGTCGGGTCGAGGCGCGCGTGCCAAGCCGGCATCACGTTGCCGCGTCCGTTGGTGACACCATACTCGATGGTGGCCTTGTCGGAGCCGTAGAGCCAGATGCCGTCGGTGAGGTTGGGGGCGCCCATCTCCTGGTTGCCCTTGCCATCCTCGCCGTGGCACGCGGCGCAATTGCCCTCGAACACTTCCTTGCCCTTGGCGAAATCTGCGCCGGGCTTGGCGATGCCGGAGAGGGTCCGCACGTAGTCCGCCACCGCCGAGATTTCCGGCTTCTGCAGGATGCCGTCCTTGCCGAAGGCCGGCATGCTGCCCTGGCGGGTGTCGGGATCGTTGGCGCGGATGCCGTGCTCGATGGTCGTCTGAATCTGCTCCAGCGAACCGCCCCACAGCCAGTCATCGTCATTGAGGTTGGGGAAGCCGGTGGCGCCGCCGCCGCCCGCGCCGTGGCAGGGCGCGCAATTGTCGGCGAAGGCCACGCGGCCCTGGGCCCGGGCGAGGGAGAGCAGCGTCGGCGTCTGCTCGATCTGCTCGAGCGAGGCGTTGGCGAGCTTGGCCGCGCTCTCCGACCGGATGGCGTTGAGATCGGCGATCTGCATCGCCACCGCCGAGCGCGAATGCCAGCCGAGGAGGCCCGGCGTCGCCGAGGAAACGAGCGGCCACGCCGGATACAGTATCCAGTAGCCGATCGCCCAGACGATGCAGGCGTACCACACCCACAGCCACCAGCGCGGCAGCGGGTTGTTCAGTTCGGAGATGCCATCCCATTCATGACCGGTGGTCGAGACGCCGGTTGCCTGGTCGACCTTGCCGTGGGTGTCGTTGGTCGTGCTCACGGGATCAATCCTCTTTGAGCGGAATGTTGGCGGCGTCGTCGAATTCCTTCTTCCTCGCTTTAGAGGGCCAGAAGGCGTAAGCGACCACCAGCAGGAAGGCGACGACGAAGAGGATCAGGCCCCCCGTCTGGGCGAAGGCCGCGAGACCGAGATAGGTGTCGTGCATCGATCACCTCACATTCGCCTGGTTGTCGTAGAGCTTGAAGTCGACGAGCGTGCCCAGCATCTGCAGATAGGCGATGAGCGCGTCGGCCTCGGTGAGTTCGCCGGGATTGCCGTCGTAGTCGCGGCCCTGCGCCTTGGGATAGCGCTTCTGCAGGCCGTCGGAGTCGGCCGCGTCGGTGGTCGCCTGGGTCTTCAGGTCATCCTGCGCCTTGGCGATCATCTCGTCGGTGTAGGGCACGCCGAGGACCTGCTGGACCCGCATTTCCTCGCCGATGTGCTTGGCGTTGAGCTTGGTCTTCGCCAGCCAGGGGTAGCTCGGCATGATGGAGGCCGGCACCACGGAGCGCGGGTTGTTCAGATGCTCCACCTGCCACAGGTCCGAATACTTGCCGCCGACGCGGGCAAGGTCGGGACCGGTGCGCTTGGAGCCCCACTGGAACGGGCGGTCGTACATGCTCTCGGCCGCCAGCGAGTAGTGGCCGTAGCGCTCCACCTCGTCGCGCAGCGGGCGGATCATCTGCGAGTGGCAGTTGTAGCAGCCCTCGCGGACGTAGATGTTGCGACCGGCCAGCTCGAGCGGGGTGTAGGGACGCATGCCCTCCACCTTCTCGATGGTGCTCTTCAGGTAGAAGAGCGGCGCGATCTCGACGAGGCCGCCGATGGAGATCATCACCAGGATGCCCAGCATCAGCCAGTAGGAGTGCTTCTCGAAGATCTGGTGCTTGGACCAGATGGAGGTGCCTTGGGTTGCCATGCTCGCCTCCTCACTCGGCCGCCTGCAGGGCGAGCTCGCGCTCGGCTGCGGTCTGGGGCGTGGTGATGGTCTTCCAGATGTTCCAGGCCATGATGAGAGCGCCCGTGAGGAAGAGGATGCCGCCCAGGGCACGGATCACGTAGAGCGGATGCATCGCCTCGACCGTCTCGATGAACGAGTATTCGAGGAAGCCCAGCTGCGTGTAGGCGCGCCACATGAGGCCCTGCAGGATGCCCGCGACCCACATCGAGGAGATGTAGAGCACGATGCCCAGGGTCGAGACCCAGAAGTGCCAGTTGATGGCCTTGACCGAATACATTTCGCGCTTGTTCCAGAGCCAGGGCACCAGGCAGTAGATGGCGCCGAAGGAGATGTAGGCCACCCAGCCCAGCGCGCCGGAGTGCACGTGGCCGATGGTCCATTCGGTGTAGTGGCTGAGCGAGTTCACCGCCTTCACCGACATCATCGGACCTTCGAAGGTGGACATGCCGTAGAAGGCGACGGCCACCACCATCATGCGGATGACGGGATCGGTGCGCAGCTTGTCCCAGGCGCCGGAGAGCGTCATGAGGCCGTTGATCATGCCGCCCCAGGAGGGCATCCACAGGATCACCGAGAAGGTCATGCCCAGCGTCTGCGCCCAGTCCGGCAGCGCCGTGTAGTGCAGGTGGTGCGGGCCGGCCCAGATGTAGATGAAGATCAGCGCCCAGAAGTGCACGATGGACAGGCGGTAGGAATAGACCGGCCGCTCGGCGCGCTTCGGGATGAAGTAGTACATCAGGGCGAGGAAGCCGGCGGTCAGGAAGAAGCCCACCGCGTTGTGGCCGTACCACCACTGGAACATGGCGTCCTGCACGCCGGACCACAGGATGTAGGACTTCGGCGAGAAGACCGACACCGGGATGGTGGCGTTGTTGCCGAGATGCAGGACCGCGATGGTGATGATGAAGGCAAGGTAGAACCAGTTGGCCACATAGATGTGCGGCTCGTTGCGCTTCAGCAGCGTCACCAGGAACACCAGCAGGTAGGTGACCCAGACCACGGTGAGCCACAGGTCGGAATACCACTCGGGCTCGGCGTATTCCTTGCCCTGGGTGATGCCGAGCAGATAGCCCGTACCGGCAATGACGATGAAGAAGTTGTAGCCGAGGATCACGAACCACGGGGCGAGGTCGCCGGCGAGGCGGGCGCGCGAGGTCCGCTGCACCACGTAGAAGGACGTGGCGAGGAGCACGTTGCCGCCGAAGGCGAAGATCACCGCCGAGGTGTGCAGCGGCCGCAACCGGCCGAATGAAATCCAGGGCAGATCGAAGTTGAACAGCGGGAAGGCCAGCTGCAGCGCGGCGATGACACCCACCAGGAAGCCGGCGATGCCCCATACCACGGCGGCGATGGTCGCGAACTTCACCACGCCCATGTTGTAGTTGGGCTTGCCGTCGATGAACTGCGGCACCGGACCGGCCGGGCGGTTCATGTAGCGGTTGCCGATGGCGAACACCGCCGCGATGCTCGCCGCGGCGAACAGGTAGGCATGGAACGCAAATTCCGGCGTGTAGGCCTTCGCCGCCACGACGATCGAGAAAAGGGCGAAGAGGGAGAACACCCCGATGAGAGCGCCCTCACCCCACCTCAACGACTTCGCCGGGGGCTGGATTGGAGCTTGCAATGTTGTCATCTGTGGACCCTTCACGCCGGAGCGCAGAACTACACCCGGGGGACTAGGACGCAGAACAACGCCCTAGGACCGTTTTTCACCTTGACGCAGGTCAAAGGCTATGCCCGTCGAAATACGGATGTGCGCTGTGGCGGGCCGTCGCAAGTCGGCAAGCCTATTGCCGCAGTGCAGCGGACATCAGGTCGCATAGCCATCGTGCAAACGCTGGACGCGCGAGCCTGGAACGCCTCCAGGCTCCACCAGAAGGGCCACTATTTTCCACAGCCCGATTTCCGGCAAGCGCCAAAACTTCGCGGCCACATGCCGCACGGCTTTTAGTCCAGAGTTTGCCGGAATCTCGCCACGGCTATGGCCATTGCGACCAGCATCAGCACCACCAGCGCGCCCGCATCGGTGGTCAGGTCGGAGAAGCCGGACCCTTTCAGAAGGATGCCGCGCACCATCCTGAGATAATGGGTAAGCGGCAGCCCCTCGCCGATCCATTGCGCCCAGAGCGGCATGCCCGAGAACGGAAACATGAAGCCCGACAGCAGGATGGAGGGCAGGAAGAACATGAACGACATCTGCACCGCCTGGAGCTGGTTCTGCGCCAGGGTGGAGAAGGTGTAGCCGATGGACAGGTTGACGATGATGAACAGCAGCGTCGCCACTGCCAGCAGGATCGCGCTGCCCTCCAGCGGCACGCCGAAGAGAATCATCCCCGCGCCCATGATGAGGAGGGCCTGCAGGATGCCCACCAGCACGTAGGGCGTGATCTTGCCCAGCATGATCTCCACCGGGTGGATGGGCATGGAGAGCAGGCTCTCCATGGTCCCGCGCTCGATCTCGCGCGTCACCGACAGGGCGGTGAAGATCAGCATGGTCATGGTGAGGATGGTGCCGAGCAGGCCCGGCACAATGTTGAGCTGGCTGGTGCCGGCGGGGTTGTAGCGCCGGTGTTGCACAATCTCGAACGCCGCGCTGCCCGGCGCATCCACGAATCGCTCGCGCACGAGGGCCGAATTGACGACGCCGGCAAGCGCGGCCAGCGCGTTCGCCGAGCCGACGGGATCGGTGGCGTCCGCCGCCACGAGAAGCTGGGGCGTCTCCCCCCGACGCAGCGACCGCTCGAACCCGGCCGGGATCTCCACGAAGAACAGCACCTCGCCCGAGCGGATCATGTGCTCGGCATCCTCCGCGCTCTTCACCTCGCGCACGAAGGCGAAGAAGGCGGTGTTGCGCAGGGCTGCGAGGATGGCGCGGCTCACCTCGTTGTTCTCGTGGGTGAAGACCGCCGTGGGCAGGTTGCGCGGCGTGGTGTTGATGGCATAGCCGAACAGGATCAGCTGCAGCAGCGGGATCATGATCATCGTCGCGAACGTCACCCGGTCGCGGCGGAGCTGGATGAACTCCTTCACGATCATGGCGCCGACGCGCGTCAGGAAGCCGCCCCGCGCGGCGCGGGCGCTCATCGCAGCTCGTCCTTGGAGCGGCGCATCAGGTCGATGAACACGTCCTCCAGCGTCGGCGCATCGGCTCGGAACGCGAGGCGCTCGTCCGCGCGGAAGGGCGCGAGGGCCGCCTCCAGCGCCGCGCCGTCACGGCCGGAGATGTGCAGGGCCGTGCCGAAGGGCGCCACCATGTCCACCCCCGCACGCTGGGACAGGTCGCGGGCGAGGTCACGGGCGATGCGCCCGGCCTCCTGCCCCGCCTCGCCCTTCACCTCCACCGTCACGGTGGTGAGGCCGGCGGCAGCGATGACGCTCTGCACCGTGCCCTGGGCGAGGAGCTTGCCATAGGCGATGTACGCAATCTCGTGGCAGCGCTCCGCCTCATCCATGTAGTGGGTGGAGACGAGGACGGTCAGCCCTTCGGCCGCAAGGTCGTGGATCTGCTCCCAGAACTCGCGCCGCGCCTGGGGATCGACGCCGGCCGTGGGCTCGTCCAAGAGGAGAAGGTCCGGACCGGGCAGGATGCAGGCGCCGAGCGCGAGGCGCTGCTTCCATCCGCCGGAGAGCGCGCCGGCAAGCTGCTTGCCACGCCCCTCAAGCCCCAGCCGCTGCAAGGCCGCGCTCGCCGCCGCCTCGGGCTGCGGCACGCCATAGAGGCGGGCGACGAACTCCAGATTCTCCCGCACCGAGAGGTCCTGATAGAGCGAGAAGCGCTGGGTCATGTAGCCCACGTGCTCGCGGATGGTGCGGGACTCGGTGAGGATGTCCATGCCGAGGCAGGTGCCCCGCCCCGCGTCCGGCGTCAGCAGCCCGCACAGCATGCGGATGGTGGTGGTCTTGCCGGAGCCGTTGGGGCCGAGGAAGCCGTAGATCTGCCCGCGCCGCACCCGCATGGTGAGATTGTCCACCACACGATGCCCGCCGAAGCTCTTGGAGAGGCCCTCCACCTCGATCACCACATCCGGATCGAGCACCGGCGCCGCCGCCGTGCTCACGGCGCGGCTCCGAGCGTCACGTTCACCGGCTGGCCGGGCTTCGCTTTGGCGGGATCGTCGGGCCGCGCTTCCACCATGTAGACGAGCTTGGAGCGCTCCTCGCGGCTGTAGATCACCGGCGGGGTATATTCAGCCTGCGCCGCGATGAAGGACACCTTTGCGGTGAACGGCGCGCAGCCGTCGCAGGTGACGGTGACCGGGGCACCGGCCTTGACCTTCGGCAATTGCGCCTCGGGCACGAAGAAGCGCACCTTCACCAGCCCCGGCGGCAGCACGGAGACGATGGGCCGGCCCTCCGGCACCATCTCGCCCGGCCGGTAATAGACGGTCTGCACCGGGCCGTCCGCCGGAGCCTTCACGCTGCGACGGTCAAGCCGGATCTGGGCCGCCGCGAGGTTCGCCTTCGCCGTCTGGGTGGCCTGCTCGGCCGCCTCGATGTCCTGGGTGCGCGCGGCGATGCGGGCGGCCGCGATGCGGCGCTGCGCCTCGTCGAGGGCGGCCTGGTTCTGGTCATACAGGTGCTGGGCGGAATCGAGGTTCGCCTGGGAGGAGGCGCCCTTGGGCACCAGCGTCTTCTGGCGATCCAGATCGATGCGGGAGAGGTCGAGGGCCGCGGCGGCGCGCCGCTCGGACGCTTCCAGCACCGCCACCTCCTCCGGCCGCTGGAGCGGCGAGCGGGCGTTGGCGAGGCGGGCCTCGGCCTCCTTGAGCTGGGCGGCGGCCGCGTCCCGGTCGGCGGTCTGGAGATCGTCCTCCACCTTCGCCAGCACCTGCCCGGCCTTCACCTGCGTCCCCTCCTCCACCAGGAGCGCGGTGACGCGCCCGGCCTCGGTGGGACCGATGAACACCAGATCCCCTTCCACATAGCCGGAGAAGCCCCCTGCCCCGTCGCCGTTGCAGCCAGCAAGGCCGAGCGCGGCGGCGAGAGCGAGGGTACGTGCGAGCATGGCGCACAATGCGGGAGCGCGTGTCACGTCTCTCTCCATCCAAGGCCACGCAGGATCATGTCGCGATGGGCGGCGAGGAACTGGCGCACGTCGAGCGGGTCGAACGCGCCGAACATGCTGTTCCACACCACCGCGACGATGGCGGGGGCGATGACGAGCTGGGGGAAGCGGGCGGGAATGTCGCTGTCGATCTCACCGCGGGCGATGCCCCGCGCGACGATGGCGCGAATGAGCGCGAGGCCGCGCACAACCACTTCCCGGTGATAATAGGCGGCCAGCTCCGGAAAGCGCGGCCCTTCAGCGATCATCAGGCGCACCAGCGCCTGCGCCGGCGTTTCCAGCACCCGCTGGGCCAGCAGCTCGATGAGCAGGTCCAGAAGCTCGCGGGTCGTCCCCGGAAACAGCGCCACCATGCCGCCGGCATCGGCGAGGACCGGCGTCAGAGTCTCCTGCACCAGCCCGCGGAACAGCGCCTCCTTGTCGGAGAAGTAGAGATAGAGCGTGCCTTTGGCGACGCCTGCCCGGCGCGCCACGTCATCCAGCCGCGTGCCGGCGAAGCCGTGGGCCGCGAACTCCGCCAGCGCCGCATCGAGGATGGAGCGGCGCCGCTCGCCCTTGTCCATGACCGGCGCGCGGCGCCGCCGGGCCTGTGGCTCGGGCGCGGTCTCGCGTGGGTCCGAAGGGCTTCGCGCCATGGGCGCCTCGCTATGACTGACGCGTCAGTCATTAGCATCGGTCGAGGGACCCGCCAAGCGCGACAGTGTCGCGTCGCGCGTGCCGGGGTGGCGGCGGCGCAACAGCCCAAAAGGATCGCAAAATCGGGAGGTATTTTGAAACCGGGCCGTTAAGGTTAACAGAAGGTTGACGGAGCCAAGCCCGGCGGCTTGAGGCATTATCTTTTTGTTAACTCCGCTCGGACCCCCGGCAATGTCGAAGCGCGTTTCGCTCCTCAGCCTTCCTCTGGCGCTGGCCGCATGGGTCGCGCTTCTGGGCGCAAGCGTCCCCGCCGCCGCGCAGGAAAATCGCGCGCAGGACGCCCGCGGGCAGCTCCGTCTCGCAAACCTCGCCGCCGCCTTCGCGCCGCGCCACCTCGCGGATGGGCGCTACACCTCCGCCCCGTCGGGCTATGTCCGTTTCTGCGCGGAGAACGGCACCGACTGCCGCGCCGCCGGTCCCCTCATGCCCGCGATCCGGCTCGATGCCGAGCACAAGGCCGAGCTTGAGCGCGTCAACCGCACCGTCAACGAGGTGGTCCAGCCCGAAACCGACCTCGACCATTACGGCGAGACCGAGCGCTGGGCCTATCCCGACGACGGTCGCGGCGATTGCGAGGACTATGTGCTCGAAAAGCGCCGCCGCCTCATCAACGCCGGCTGGCCGACTTCTGTTCTGCTCATCACGGTGGTGCGCGACCACGAGGGCGACGGCCATGCCGTGCTCACCGTCGTCACCGACAAGGGCGACCTCATCCTCGACAATCAGGAAGCCGAGATCCACACCTGGACCGACACCGGCTATCGCTTCGTCAAGCGTCAGTCGAAGGAAGATCCCTCCCAGTGGGTGTCCCTCGGCGAAACCCGGGTGCCGCCGGTGGTGGGCACCGGCCGCTGACAGCCTGACCTTCAAAGGGTCGCCTCGCCGGCTTCTGCCTCAGCGAGACGAAAACGGGCCGGAACCGACGCCGCGGTTCCGGCCCGTTTTGCATTGAAATACGGCGGACCCTCAGTCGATGCGCTTGAGGCCGGCCGCATACTGGGGCCAGCGGTGCTGGTAGCCGGCCGCCGTCGCGATCAGCCGCTCGGCCGCCGCCTCATCCAGCGTGCGGGCGACCTTGGCCGGAGCGCCGACAATGAGCGAATAGGGCTCGAAGGTCTTGCCCTCGGTGACCAGCGCCATGGAGCCGACGAGGCAGTGATCGCCGATGACCGCGCCGTTGAGCACGGTCGCGCCCATGCCCACCAGCGCCCCCTCCCCCACCGTGCAGCCATGCAGCGTCACATTATGGCCAATGGTGGCCTTGGGGCCGAGCGTCATGGGATAGCCGGGGTCGGTGTGGAGAACGCAGTTCTCCTGGATGTTCGTGCCCTCGCCAACGACGATGGGCTCATTGTCGCCGCGCAGCACCGCGCCGAACCAGATGCTCGCGCCCTCCTTCACGATCACCCGGCCGATGAGGACGGCGGTGGGGGCGATCCAGAAATTGCCGGAGGCGGGCAGCTCCGGGGCGATGCCGTCGAGGGCATAAAGCGGCATGGGGTTCCTCCAGAAGATCGGTCGGTGGCCGGCGTGGCGGCCGGGCGCGCCAGCCCCTGCCTATCGCCATCGGCGCCCGCATGCTAGAGGCGCCCAACGCCTCCCCTTCGCGCTGGCCGCGCCCAGCCGACTTGCAGAGCCCAGCCGACCGAGACCATGTCCCAGCCCCCTCCGCTCCCCCCGCCCCTCGCGAAGCTGCTCTATGACGGCTACCAGCTCCAGTTGCGCGAGCAGTATGAGGACGCGGCGCGGGCCTATCGCAAGATCCTGAAGTCCGTCCCGGACCATGCCGACGTCATCCAGCTGCTCGGCATCTGCCGCGCCCGGCAGGGCCGCGAGGCGGAGGCCATCGAGCTCTATCGCAAGGCGCTGGCGCGGCGGCCGGACGATCCCAAGCTCCATTACAATCTCGCCCTCGCTTACGGCGCGCTGAAGCGCACGGCCGAGGAAGTCGCCGCCATGGGCGAGGCCTTCGCACGCGACCCGACCCTGCCGCTCGCCGCCAACGTGCTGTTTCCCGCCCGCCGCGCCACCTGCGACTGGCGCGGCCACGCGCGGCTTCTGGAAAACCTGCGGCTCGGCGCCATCGGCCAGAGCGCGCCCTCCATTCCCTTCCTCACGCTCTATCTGGACGACCCCGCGATGCATCTCGCCGGGGCACGGCGCTGGGTCGAGGCGGAGAAGACGCCCGCGCGGCCGCTCGTTTTCGATCACTCCGCCCGGCGCGCCGCCACGGGCCCGATCCGCGTCGCCTACGTCTCGGCCGACTTCCGCATCCATCCCACCACCCACCTCATCGCCGGCCTGCTGGACCGGCACGACCGCAGCCGGTTCGAGATCACCGCCGTCTCCATCGGCCCGGACGACGGCTCGCCCGAGCGGGCGCGGGTGAAGGGGGCGGTGGACCGCTTCCTCGATGTGGAGAAGGCGAGCACCGAGGACATCGCCCGGCAGATGGCCGGGCTCGGCATCGACATCGCCGTCGACCTCATGGGCCACACCCAGGGCGAGCGCATGGCCCTGTTCGCCCATCGCCCGGCACCGGTGCAGGTGGCCTTCCTGGGCTATCCCGGCACCAGCGGAGCCAGCTTCTTCGACTACGTGATCGCCGATCCGGTGGTGCTGCCCTTCGCGGATGCGCCCTTCTACAGCGAAAAGATCGTCCAGCTGCCGCACTGCTACCAGCCGAACGATCCCGACCTGCCCGTCGCCGAGCCGCCGGGACGCGCCGCCTGCGGTCTGCCCGAAGACGCCTTCGTGTTCGTCTCCTTCAATGCTGCCTGGAAGCTTGATCCGGAAGCCTTCTCCAGCTTCGCCCGCATCCTCGCCGCCGTGCCGGGATCGGTGCTCTGGCTGCTGGAGGGGCGGGCCGGCACAGACGACAATCTGCGCCGGGAAGCCGAGCGGCGCGGGCTCGACCCGTCGCGGCTCGTCTTCGCGCCGCGCGTGCCGCTGAAGGAGCATCTCGCCCGCATCGGCCATGCGGACCTCTTCCTCGACACCTTCCCCTACACCGCCCACACCACCGCCAGCGATGCGCTGCGGCGCGGGGTGCCCATCGTGACCCGCACCGGCCGCTCCTTCGCCTCGCGGGTGGCGGACTGCCTCATGCGTCAGGTGGGCCTGGGTGATCTCGCGACGACCACGCCTGCGGCGTTCGAGGCGCTCGCCATTTCGCTCGCCCGCGATCCCGCGGCGCTTGCCGAGGTGCGCGCCCGCCTCCAGGCGGGACTGCCCGCCTCGCCGCTGTTCGCCGTGGACCTTTATGCGCGCCACATCGAGAGCGCCTACGAGACCATGGCGGCGCGGATGCGCGCCGGAGCGCCGCCCGAGGCGTTTGCCGTCGCGGCGCTCTGAACAGAAAGCTCAGCCGGCGACCGGCGCGCCTTCGGCCTTCCCCTGGCCCGGATCGCACTCCGGCGCCTCGGAGAGGGGCACCCGGCCCCGGCTGTCTCCCTCCTCCCGCGCCTTGTCGGCGAGCAGCGCATATTCCAGCCGGAGGCGCTCCAGCACCTCCTCGTCCAGGTCTTCCAGGTCGAGCAGGCTCTCGCGCGGGCCATCGAGGCGGGCGATCAGCTCGTCCAGCTTGATCTGGAGCGCGGCCGTGTCGCGGTTCTGGCTGTTCTGGATCAGGAACACCATCAGGAAGGTGACGATGCTGGTGGAGGTGTTGATGACCAGTTGCCAGGTGTCGTTGAAGCCGAAGATCGGCCCGGTGAGCCCCCAGACCACCAGAACCAGCACCGCGATGATGAAGGTGACGGGCTTGCCCGCCCACCGCGACACGGCCTGCGACACGCGGGTGAAGAACGGGCGCGGGGCGCGGCCGGATTCGACCTTGCGCCGCAGTTCGCGGATGTCGTCCTGATTGCTCATGTGTGATGCCTCCGCGGGGCCGTGCAAAAACGGGACGCCGCGCACCGGATGCGTTCGTCATGGAAAGAACGCAGCGAGGGAACGAACGGCCGCGCCGGCGGTTCCGCTCATGGCTGCGCTGGCGCTTGATGGACACGCGCGCCGCCCGGAGGCTTCCATGACCGTTCAGATGATCCTGCTGCCGCTTTTCGTCCACGTGGCCCTGGTGCTCGCCGTGCTGCTGCGCGCCGTGCGCTCCACCGAGGTGACGGCGGACGGGCTGCGCGCCGGCCTTGCCGCCGTGCTGTTCTACACCCTGACCTGCCTCGCCCTGTTCACCCGCAAGGCGGACGTGGCGTTCGTGGTGCTGGCCTGGATCTTCGTGCTGCTGCGCCTCGCCGCCGCCTTCCCCCAGATGCTCTCCCCCAAGCTGCGGGCCGAGCGCGGCATCGGCGGCGTCAGCCTCGATCTTGCGAGCCTTGCCGTGCTGACCCTGATGTGGGTGCTGTTTGCGTTCGCCATCCTCCTCGCCATCTGACAGCGGGGCGGTTGACAGGCGCGCCGTGGCGTCCGAGGAGTCTCGTCCTTGCGCCCGGGGCGCCCGCACGGGTGCTCGCACTGGAACTTGCGATGACCGATCCCGCCCGCCACGTCCTCGCCTTCGGCGGCCATGACGTCCTCTTCGTCATGGCGACCAGCCAGGAATACGGAGAGCACCTGAAGGCCCGCATCGACCCGCTCATCACCGGCGTCGGCCCGGTGGAGGCGGCGGTGGAGACGGCGCGGGCGCTCGCCATCCTGCACCATCAGGGCCGCCATCCGGACCTGGTGGTGACGCTGGGGTCGGCCGGCTCGCGGCGGCTCGATCACGCGGAAGTCTATCAGGTCGCCCGGGTCGCCTATCGCGACATGGATGCCTCGGCGCTCGGCTTCGAACGCGGCAAGACGCCCTTCCTCGACGAGCCGGTGGTGGTGGAGCTGCCCCACCGCATCGCCGGCGTGCCGGAAGCCTCCCTCTCCACCGGCGGGGCCATCATCTCGGGCGCGGCCTATGATGCCATCGCCGAGGACATGGTGGACATGGAAACCTTCGCCGTGCTGCGCGCCGCCCGCCGCCACGGCGTGCCCCTCCTCGGCCTGCGCGGCATCAGCGACGGCAAGGCTGAGCTGACCGGCTATGCCGACTGGACCGAATATCTCCACATCATCGACGAGAAACTGGCCCGCGCCCTGGACCTTTTCTCCCGCCAGCTGACCGCGGAGGGGCTCGCCCCCGCCGTGAAGCAGGCCTGACCCGACAACCAGAAGAGCCACCGTGACCCCTGCCGCCCGCCTTTCCGCCGCCATCGAGATCCTCGCCGACCTCTCCGCGCGCCGCCGCCCCGCCGCCGATGCGCTGAAGGACTGGGGCCTCTCCCACCGCTTCGCCGGATCGGGCGACCGCGCGGCCATCGCCGGCATCCTCTACGACACCCTGCGCCGGCGCGCCTCCGCCGCCCATGTGATGGGATCGGAGGAGCCGCGCGCCCTGGTGCTCGGCATGCTGGCGCTCATGCGCGGCCTTTCGGTGGACGATATCGCGGCGCTCGCCGATGGCGGACGCTTCGCCCCGGCCCCCCTCTCGGAGGCCGAGCGCGCCCGCCTCGCGGACCCAAGCCTCGAGGGCGCGGCGCCCTTCGTGCGCGGCGACTATCCCCAGTGGCTGCACGCCTCGCTGCGGCATGTGTTCGGCGAGAGCGTGATCGAGGAAGGCGCGGCGCTGGCCGCACGCGCCCCGCTGGATTTGCGCATCAACACGCTGAAGGGCGAGCCCGAGGCGGTGAAGGCGGAACTCTCCCACCTTCACCCCGAGCCCTGCCGCTTCTCGCCCCTTGCCCTGCGCATCAGGCTTGATTCCGAGGGCAAGGCGCCGCCGGTTTCCGCCGAGCCCGCCTTCCTGCGCGGCGAGGTGGAAGTGCAGGATGAGGGCTCCCAGCTCGCCGCCATCCTCGCCCGCCCCATCCCCGGAAGCCAGGTGCTGGACCTGTGCGCCGGCGCCGGCGGCAAGACGCTGGAATTCGCCGCGCTGATGGACAACAAGGGCCAGATCTACGCCCACGACAGCGACATCCGCCGCCTGAAGCCCATGCACGAACGCCTCGCCCGCGCCGGCGTGCGCAATGTGCAGGTGCGGAGCCCGCGCGGCGCCGAGGACGTGCTGCACGACCTCGAAGGCAAGATGGACCTCGTCCTTGTGGACGCCCCCTGCACCGGCACCGGCACCTGGCGGCGCAACCCCGACGCCAAATGGCGCGTGCGCCCCGGCGCGCTGGCCCAGCGCACCGCCGAACAGGCCAAGATCCTGGAACAGGCCGCCCATTATGTCCGCCCCGGCGGCCGCCTGGCCTACGTCACCTGCTCGCTTCTGGACGAGGAGAACGGCGCCCAGGTGCGCGCCCTCCTCAACAAGCGGGAGGATTTCTCCCCCGTCGCCCCCACCGAGGCCGTTCTGGCGCTGGGCGCCTCCGGCCCCGCGCTGGCGGAAGCGGCACTGGCCAGCCGCGAGGGCCTGCTGATGACCCCGCGCCGTACCGGCACGGACGGCTTCTTCGTGAGCGTGATGAAGCGGGCGGGGTGAGGCGGGGGCATTAGAATTCCAGGATCATTTGACCCTCAACGCCCGGATACTGCGCTTCTGGCTTAGCTCTCCATTCAAACTCGACTGAAACTCCGATCTGTAGGTGATCCGCGACTTGTACGATAGCTCGCCAAGCCGCATTGGCATCTTGGCCTTGAACCGAAAAATTACCTCCCGGAACGTAGCGATAACCTTCATCACTCTTTGCTCCTTCGATCAGGTTAACGTTTACGATCCGTCGGAGTTCGGAAAGTGCCCCTAAGCGCGTTAACGCCAGACGTAGGACAAACTCCATAAGACCGTTCCATGTAGGGTTTGGAATCGGCAGGTTATGGGTACTTGCTGCTGTCATCTTCGTGTGCGTTAGGCTGGGCGGATTCCTGGGATCAAACCTCCTACGAGCGGAAGCTCCGGCTTCATTAGAATGGGTTACGCTGGAGGGGCCAGTGCCGCCTCTTTCCCAAGCCAGAAGTAGCTTGACGATCACAGTTTCGGGCGTGGTGTCGACAAATGGCTCGGCAACAGCCTGTAGCCGACGGTATGTTTCGTCTGAGATCGAAATCGAAACCGGCATCGCTTGCAGCCCATCCCTCTGTAATTCACGCATAAGCCATACGCCGTATAACGTCAAGACAGTCGAAGGCGGGGTGAACTTTCAGCGCAAGCGGGGCGTTGTCCGCGCGTATGCCACTGCGCTGAAAGGACAGGCCATGGGTCTCATCCGCCTGCTGCTCCTCGTGGTCGTCCTCGTCGGCGGCTACTGGGCCTATTATGTCTATGCCTCCGGCGAGCCCTATGACGAGATCGGCACCGCCATCAATTCCCGCCTCCCCGAACAGGCCCGTTCATTCGGCTGTGCCGAGCTGAAGCGCCGGCATTCCGGCGCCGTGAACCCGCCCACCGGTTGCGAGCCGTTCTGGACGCGCATCTGACCCGCGCCGCGCGCTCATACGAGCCCTGCGCGGCGCTTGACTTTTGGAATCGGCGCTTTGCGGTTAAAGGAGGTGCGAAACTCGCCCTCTGGCCCAAGGCTTGCCCCAATGAATGCAGCGCCCGCCGCGCCCGCCACCTCCCAGGACACCGTCCTCATCATCGATTTCGGCAGCCAGGTGACGCAGCTCATCGCCCGCCGGGTCCGCGAGGACGGGGTCTATTCCGAGGTGGTGCCGTTCCAGAAGGCGGAGGAGGCCGTTGCCCGCCTCAAGCCCAAGGCCATCATCCTCTCCGGCGGCCCGGCCTCGGTGATCGAGGGGCAGAGCCCCAAGGCGCCGGATGCGGCGTTCGCGGCGGGCGTGCCGGTTCTGGGCATCTGCTACGGCGAGCAGTGCATGGCGGCGCAGCTCGGCGGCGCGGTGGAGGCGGGCCACCACCGCGAGTTCGGCCGTGCCGAGGTGACGGTCCAGAAGTCCGTGCCCCTGTTCGACGGCGTCTGGCGCCCCGGCGAGCGCCACACCGTGTGGATGAGCCACGGCGACCGCGTGACCCGCCTGCCCGAGGGCTTCGAGGTGGTGGCCACCTCCGAGAACGCCCCCTTCGCCGCCATCGCCGACGTGTCGCGCAATTATTACGGCGTGCAGTTCCATCCCGAGGTCGTGCATACGCCGGACGGCGCGCGCCTTCTCTCCAATTTCGTGCGCAAGGTGGCGGGCCTCGAAGGCACCTGGACCATGGGCGCCTTCCGCGAGCGCGCCATCGCCCGCATCCGCGAGCAGGTGGGCACGGGCCGGGTCATCTGCGGCCTCTCCGGTGGGGTGGATTCCTCCGTCGCGGCCGTGCTGATCCACGAGGCCATCGGCGACCAGCTCACCTGCGTGTTCGTGGACCACGGCCTGATGCGCCAGGCCGAGGCGGACGAGGTGGTCTCCCTCTTCCGCGGCCACTACAACATCCCCCTCGTCCATGTGAACGCCGCCGACCTGTTCCTGAAGGAACTGGAGGGCGTTGAAGACCCGGAAGTGAAGCGCAAGACCATCGGCCGGCTCTTCATCGACGTGTTCGACGCCGAAGCCAAGAAGGTGGGCGGCGCCGATTTCCTCGCCCAGGGCACGCTCTATCCGGATGTGATCGAAAGCGTTTCCTTCGCCGGCGGCCCGTCCGTCACCATCAAGAGCCACCACAATGTGGGCGGGCTGCCCGACCGCATGAACATGAAGCTGGTGGAGCCCCTGCGCGACCTGTTCAAGGACGAGGTGCGCGCGCTCGGCCGCGAGCTCGGCCTGCCGGAGAGCTTCGTCGGCCGCCACCCCTTCCCCGGCCCCGGCCTCGCCATCCGCTGCCCCGGCGCGGTCACGCAGGAGAAGCTCGACATCCTGCGCAAGGCCGACGCCATCTATCTCGAAGAAATCCGTTACGCCGGCCTCTACGACGTGATCTGGCAGGCCTTCGCCGTGCTCCTGCCCGTGCGCACCGTGGGCGTGATGGGCGACGGCCGCACGTACGACCACGTCCTGGCCCTGCGCGCCGTCACCTCGGTGGATGGCATGACCGCCGATTTCTACCCCTTCGACATGACCTTCCTCGGCCGCACCGCCACCCGCATCATCAACGAGGTGAAGGGCGTCAACCGCGTGGTCTACGACGTGACGTCGAAGCCCCCGGGGACCATCGAGTGGGAATGATCTGACGTGGTTCGCGGCGTTTCGCGAACAATCGCAACATCATCATAACTAGCTGAAATAAAACAAAAAGTCAAGTGTTCACTATCGGAGCCTATCGCCTTGAAGCGATGGGCTCTGACGGTGCGCGCGACGGTATACGTTTTTCGCCGTCAGCCGGATTTTTGCCCTACCGTCAGGCCAGAAATGGAAGCAGCCCGCGGAAATCAAAGTTAGTACGCTGTTTTATAACGATTATTCACGTTGATTGACGGTATCGGATTTGACGGTAAAATTGGGGCTCGAAAAGGCGCTTTGGATCGTCAACGAGGCCGTCCCCATGCTCACCGACATGGCCATCAAGAGGCTGAAACCAAAAGATAAATTATACAAGGTGGCCGATCGTGACGGTATGTACGTTTCTGTCGCCACGACAGGCCAAATCACCTTCCGGTACGACTACCGTTTGAACGGTCGCCGGGAGACGCTGACGATCGGCCGCTATGGCACCGACGGCCTCACGCTTGCCGAAGCCCGCGAGCGCTGCATCGCGGCCCGCAAGCAGGTGGCGGAGGGGCTTTCCCCCGCGCACGAAAAACAGCGCGACAAACGGCGCAAGGCCATGGAGCGCAGCTTCGGTGCGGTGAGCGCCTTATGGATCAAGGAAGCGCGGATGGCGGAAAGCACCCGCTCGATGCGCAAGGCCATCCTCGATCGCGACATTCTCCCCGCCTGGAAGAGCCGCCTGCTGACCGAGGTGACGCCGGACGATCTGCGCCAGCTCTGTGCCAAGGTGAAGGAGCGTGGCGCCCCGGCGACCGCCATCCACGCCCGCGATATCGTCAAACAGATCTTCGCCTTCGCCATCCTGCACGGCGAGAAGGTACCGAACCCGGCCGACGAGGTCGGTCCTGCCTCGATCGCGACTTTCCAGCCGAAGGACCGGGCGCTGTCCCCGTCCGAGATCAAGATCATGCTGCAGCAGATCGAGCACGTGCCGACTCTGCCGACCATCCGTCTCGGCTTGCGCCTGATCCTGCTCACCATGGTGCGCAAGAGCGAACTGCAGGACGCAGTCTGGGACGAGGTCGATTTTGAGAACGCCGTCTGGACCATTCCGAAGGAGCGCATGAAGCGGTCGAAGGCGCACAACGTCTACCTGTCGCAACAGTCGCTCGACATCCTGATCGCCCTCAAGACCTGCGCCGGTAACTCGCGCTATCTGCTGCCCTCCCGCTACGACGCCGACGCCCCCATGTCGCGGGCGACCTTCAATCGCGTGACCACGGCTGTTGTGACACGGGCGAAGAAGGAGGGGCTGCTGCTGGAGCCGTTCACGGTCCACGATCTGCGCCGGACCGGCTCGACGCTCCTGAACGAGATGGGCTTCAACAGCGACTGGATCGAGAAATGCCTCGCCCACGAGGACGGGCGCTCATCACGCGGCGTCTACAACAAAGCGGAGTACGAACCGCAGCGCCGCCACATGCTCCAGGAATGGGCCGACATGATCGATGCCTGGGTCAACGGCCAGAAGCGCGTGCCGACGCTGTTGCTGGCATCGATGGTGTTTATGGGCGGCGATTGAGAATCGGGCAAAACTCGAAGCGCCGGACTTTTGGGCATTTCCTCAGCTAGACTGTTACGTCCGGGATGGGACCGGTGGCGGACTGGCAACTTTCGGATGGATCGCTAAGGTGACCGTGGGACGACTGGCGGCGCCGACTGCTGAAGCCTCCAAGCGAGCAGAGCTTCCACGGTATCATCCCCTGCGCCAGCAGCCCCATAGACGTCGACCGCTTCCGAGAAGGCTATGAGAAGGAACCGTGCTAGCTGTTCCGCAGTCGCGATGTTGACCTCGACACCACCCTTACCGTCTGGAAGTTCAGTATGTAGCGTCGGCCAAGTGCCGTGCAGCACGCGGCTGCGCGACGTGACGATTGATGCCGCCAACTGGTCCGCCGTGATGCCACCGATGTCGTCGTCCCTCTTCTTTCCGAAGAACGCCTCCAGGCCCTGAAGCAACCGCTTCTTGCTGCCGCTCGAGTTCTCGGAGCGGAAGAGCACCTCGATGGTCGTCTCGAACTTGGCGATGGCTACGGTGTCTAGCGGCTCCGCTACCGCCTCATGATACCAGTAGGCGGCATTGCACCACGTCTCGTCGAGTGCGGGTCGGACGCCACTTCCGTCGACGTAGCTTTGCAGGCGGCTGCCCATCGATTCCACTGCGGGAGCACACTGCGTCAGTGCTATCTCCAGCGCACCTGGACCGAATGCGCGACCGGGCTCGTCATTCTGAGTATCCGGCGACACGGTGCCGTCGGTGGTTGAGAGCCGTGCCCACCAGACTGGCGCCGCCCGCGACGTGGCGCGCGATGCGCGCTTGAACATCCCCGGCGGAGTGAGGAGTTGGACGATCGCGAGCGCCACGTCGACGGCGATGTCCGCGGTCAGGTTGGACTGGGTTTTCTCCCGCCCAGGGATGGAGACCTCAGCGATGGTCCCCGCGTTCCGCATCCCCGCGATCCTAAGGAGGCCGCCGATGTGGATTTCCGTAAGGCTGGACATCGCACCCTCGCCGACCGGCCAGACGTCCTCTCTCTTGAGGCCCAAGTCTTCGACGGGGATCTCGTTGAAAGGATAGAAGCGCACGGGTCCGATTGAGAATGCCTCGGTCGGCCACGCGTTCACGGTGCATGGAATGTAGTGAGTCCGAACGAGATCCTGCGAGGCGAACCACGCACTGATCCTTCCATCGAACTCGGCGATCTCGCGGTCGGCGAGTGGGCCAGCGGGTCGTTCCGCCCATATGGCGATGGCGAGTTGGGCGAGCGCCTTCGCTAGCGACTGTCGGCTGACAGACCGGGCTCCGTGTTCGCTTCGAGACCGCAGGTCACCGGCGAGCTGCGAGAGTGCAAGCATTCCGGCCCGCGTGAATCCGGATGCGGCTTCCAGGCGGAGATTGATCGACGCCTCGACCAATCCCTCTCCGTGGAGGAAGTCGTGCAGGTCACGATCGTCCATCGGCCGCTTGGATGGCAGCTTCAGGTTCTTGAACTCCAGGTGGGCCTTGCGGAGAAAAGCGATTTCGGACGGCGTCATGGTAATAATCTGTAGTCGGTCGCTGCGCAGTGGCCAAGCACTCTTACGAACAGACTGCCGACGGTCTTCGGGAAACTCATCGGACTACCTCTTCTGGCCGTCCGCACCGGCTGGTGGACTGAGCACAATGACGCTACGGGGGCGCGGGTTGGCGACATCCAGGCCGATGACCTGGACTCACGACCACTTTTAGTATCGACGGTCAAAGTGAACGACAGGGATTGAGTTGCAAAGCCGAAACGCCCGCTATCAAAGCGCCGACCAAGGCCCACTCTGGCGCCAGCTGAACTTCGATCTGGCTGGCCACTCCTTTCGAATGACCGGCGGGAAAATGTAGTTCCGTTCAGCCAAGCTGAATTGGGGGCTTGACCGGTCGGGTGCGGCGTTGACGAACATCCGGCGCCGGTGCTCTGCGCAAGGCGTCTGTCTCCGATGCGCGACGCCGTTCGTCGAGCCAGATCTCGACCTCTGCCAAATCCCACACCACGCAGCGTGGCGTCAGGAAGAAGCGCTTGGGAAACTCGCCGCGCTGTTCCATCTCGTAGATCGTCGTATCGGCGAGCGGCACGATCTTGCGGAGCTCCGGACGGCGGATCGCGCGCTTGAGTAGATTGGCGGGCGGCTGAAACCGCCTGGAGGTGCTCTGGACAGGCTCGTTGGCGGGTGGTTGCTCCGCGTCGGAGGCCAAGGCCCGATCTTCTTGAGAAAACGTCTGTTCGCGTTTCATGTCGATCGCCTTCGATCGCAGTGGAATGACTGTGACCAAGGTGATGCATGTCGCTCGCTCATTGAAGACATCGGGCGTTGGCGTGCGGGAAACGGTGGCCATCGCGCGGGAATCGGAAGGCAATCGCGAGCGACGCTAGACGCCTTCTTCCCTAAAGCCCGGCGGATCCTTTCCTGAGCGCACTGTGCCTGCGGCCTTCGATCATCCCCTCTCGAAAAGCTTCGGTAACGCTGGCCGCCGCCGCGGCGCGGTCAAGCCCGGCCCGCACCTGACCGAGTAGGGCCTGACCGCGCCGCTCGACTGCGCCGTCCGAACGCCTCCTCGCCCTCGATCGGAGGGTAACATCGAATGGAGGCCGACATGGCCGCAGCGCTCATCACCAACGAACTCTACGCCCGGCTTCTCACCAATGGCGCGCGCAGCGCCGCAGGCGAGGACATCGATCCGCGTCCCGTCGTCAAGCTCTTCACACCGGACGCCGGCGCCACGTGGCTTCTTACCGAAGCCGATCCCGAAGACCCCGACCGCCTATTTGGCCTCTGCGATCTCGGCCTTGGCGAACCTGAGCTCGGCTATGTCAGCCTTGCCGAAATCCGCTCGGTTCGCGGACGGCTCCGGCTTCCGGTCGAGCGTGACCTCTTCTTCACGGCCGAGCATTCCTTGAGCTGGTACACTCAGCGCGCCCGTCAATCCGGCAGGATCGTCACCGACTGACGATCGCAACCGCGCCCCGCCTTCGAGCGGGGCGCTTCGTCGTGCCCAGCCGCAAGCGACGGTCTCGCCGCAGATGGACCTCGCCAGTCTCGGGCTCGCACCACAGCCCGCGACGCCATCCGCGCAGGACCGCCAGCTCGCGTTTCTGAACCAGGCACCCGACAAGCGCACCGTCCCACCGGATCAAGCCAGACGCGCACTGATCGCATGAAGCAATCAAGGTCTGATATGACGGCTTCACTTCAACATTGAGCGTTACAGGATCATGGGGCGGCATCGATACGGTGACTCCTCAATCAAAGCGCGGCAGAGCGAGACCGGGTGCAAGGGCCGAGCGTTCCCGATTGGTGGCTTCGTCGCCAGCCAGTTGAGGCCCGGCTACTGGAAGGGCCCCGCGCGGCCGGAGGACGTCCTCGTCAAGACCGTCGGCAGGAGCAATCGGAACGACCCCGCCCGCTCCCCATCATCGTCTGGGGCCGACTCTCGACTGACCAGCTGCCCCGCTCGATCGCAGCTGGATGCCCCACCGGCACCGTTTCTGATCGAATGGGGCGCTTCCAATCAGTCTCCTCTCAAGTTCGTGGTGGAAGCTAGCTTTTACAGGTGGACTCTGGCATCTTTTGCCAACCTTTAACCAGAGGCGTGGCCGATGCCCGATGAGATTCTTACGTTGCTGGAAGTGGCAGGCCTGCTGAAGGTGGCGGAGAAGACCGTCTATACGATGGCTCAACGCGCCGAGATCCCGGCATTCAAGGTAAGGGGGCAGTGGCGGTTCAAGCGGGTTGATCTCGATGGTTGGATAGAGGCGCAGAAGGTTGTCCAGAACCCGTCGACGCCGAAGAATGACCCCAAGCCTTCAGACGATGAGGCGACGGATCGTGGGAGTCGGGATGATCACTGACTTCCACGCAAAATACCTGGCTCACGAGCTGACAAAACGGTGCGCACCCGATAGCTCGGAACGTCTAGCGGGTGCGGTGGCCGGCGCTCAGGTCGATCTTAACCCGCATCAGGTCGACGCTGCGCTGTTTGCCTTCGCGTCGCCCCTTTCAAAGGGTGCGTTGCTCGCCGATGAAGTTGGCCTCGGGAAGACAATTGAAGCCGGATTGGTCATCTCTCAGAGATGGGCCGAGCGAAAGCGGCGTATCTTGGTCATTGCGCCCTCAAACTTGCGCAAACAATGGCACCAAGAACTGAGTGAGAAATTTCTACTCCCCGGCGTGATCCTGGAGTCAAAGTCATACAACCAGTCCATTCGAGATGGATCTCTTCAGCCTTTCGAAGTCAAAAATGCCATTGTGATCTGCTCTTATCAGTTTGCGCGCTCCAAGGCATCGGACGTGCAACGGGTGCCTTGGGATCTTGTCGTGATTGATGAGGCCCATCGGCTCAGAAACGTCTATAAACCTTCAAATGTCATTGCCAACACACTCAAGAATGCGCTTTCTCAGAAGAACAAGCTACTTCTGACTGCCACGCCACTCCAGAATTCGTTGCTCGAATTGTACGGTCTCGTCAGTTTCATCGACGAGCATGCCTTTGGTGACGTCAAAAGCTTCCGCGAGCAGTTCGCGAATCCGGGTGACAAACGGAACTTTGAGGCGCTGAAGGAGCGCCTGAAGCCGATCTGCCACCGGACACTTCGGCGCCAGGTGACGGCATACATCCCCTATACGCGTCGCCTGCCTCTGGTCGAGGAGTTTACACCCGCAGACGGTGAAGACCGCCTCTATCAACTTGTTTCCGACTATCTGCAGCGTGACAATCTGCAGGCGCTACCCTCTGGGCAGCGATCGCTGATGACGCTTGTCCTACGCAAGCTGCTGGCGTCGTCCACATTCGCGATCGCTGGAGCCCTGAGTTCGATTTCGCAGCGTCTGCAGGCGAAGCTGGATTCGCACCCGGTCGCGAAACCTTTGGAGGATGAGCTTTCCGAGGATTTCGAAGCTCTCGATGCGACGGCCGACGAATGGCCAGAGGAACCGGAAGACGAAGCGCTGACCGATGCCGATCGCAGAGCCATCGAGTCTGAAATTGCAGACCTCAAGTCTTTTGCCCAATTGGCGACGTCGATCGAGCATAACGCCAAGGGCAAGGCGCTCCTCAAGGCATTGGACGTGGCATTCGCGAAGGCGCGCGAACTTGGCGGTGCGGAGAAGGCGATCATCTTCACCGAGTCACGAAAAACGCAGGAATACCTTCAACGAATCCTCTCCAACAGCCCCTATGCGGATGGCGTCGTCCTGTTCAATGGAACGAACACCGATCCGCTCTCGCGCGGGATCTACGCGCGTTGGATCGAGCGACACGCCGGATCGGATCGTGTCACGGGATCGAGAACCGCCGACATGAGATCCGCTTTGGTCGACTATTTCCGCGACGAAGGCCAGATCATGATTGCGACGGAGGCCGGAGCCGAGGGCATCAACCTGCAATTCTGTTCGCTCGTCGTGAACTATGACCTTCCGTGGAATCCGCAGCGGGTGGAGCAGCGGATTGGCAGGTGTCACCGGTACGGCCAGAAACACGACGTCGTCGTCGTGAACTTCATCAATCGCAAGAACGAGGCGGACCAGCGCGTCTATCAGCTTCTCTCAGAGAAGTTTCGGCTCTTCGAAGGTGTGTTCGGCGCGAGCGATGAGGTCCTGGGCGCGATCGAGTCTGGCGTGGATTTCGAGAAGAGAATTGCAAGCATTTACCAGGAGTGCCGCCAACCCGAACACATTCGGGCGGCCTTCGATCAATTGCAATTGGAACTGAGTGTCGAAATTGGCGCAGCCATGAGCCAGACGCGACAGAAGCTTCTCGAAAAATTCGATGACGAGGTTCGAGAGAAACTCCGTATCCGAGATGAGGATGCGAAGGTCTATCTCGATCGCTATGAGCAATGGCTGATGCGCCTGACCCGCCACGAGCTCGACGGATTGGCGACGTTTCACAACAGTTCATCGTTCACTTTGCCTGGCCGACCTGATTGGGCGAATGGCGCCGCCATTCCGCCCGGGCTTTACGAGTTGCCGAGGCGATCCGGAGAGGCGCATACCTATCGTCTCAACCATCCTCTGGGCGAAGCCGTTTTGGCGCGTGCAAAGGAACGTCCGCTCGTCCCGGCCGAGGTGCATTTCGACTACGCCAATCATTCCGGCAAGATCAGCATTCTCGAACCCTATATCGGCAAGGCTGGCTGGCTGGTCGCATCCCTGATGACGGTTGAAGCGCTCGACGAAGCGGAGGATCACATCCTCCTCGCCGGCATCGCGGATGACGGCGGTATGCTCAGCAGTGAGGTCTGTGACCGCCTTCTGACAATTCATGGCACGCGCGGACAGGATGTCGCTCCCGACGGCGGGGCCATGATGCGTCTCGATCGGTCCCTGAGCGAAAGCCAGGCTCTGATCCGCAGAGGTGTGTCGGAACGGAACGCGCGGTTTTTCGAAGCCGAAGCTGACAAGCTCGATGGCTGGGCAGATGACCTCAAAGTGGGGCTGGAGCGAGAGATCAGGGAAATCGATCGGCTCATCAAGGAGGCCCGTCGTGCTGCCACGACCGCCCTGACCCTTGAAGAGAAGCTCGCGGGGCAGAAGCAGATCAAGACGCTCGAAGCGACACGCAATCAGAAGCGCCGGTCCCTCTTCGATGCGCAGGACCAGATTGACCGGCAGCGCGCCGAACTTATCGCCCAGATCGAGTCCAAGCTCGAACAGAAGGTCGATGTCGCGTCCCTTTTCACCATCCGCTGGACGTTGGATTGAATCATGCCCAATGCTGCGGAGAAAATTGCTCACATTGAAGCTGCGCTCCGGCACCGCTTCTTTCCGCTGGTGCCGGAACGCGCTCAGCGATGGACGGTTGAACAGCACGAAGTTGATCGTTGTTCACGTTCGCTCGCGGCCTATGCATTGTGCGGAATGTGCGGGATCGCGGATGCGACCGCCGCTGGCGCACTGGTCGACGGAAGTGATGATGGCGGGATCGACGCGCTTTATTTCGATCGCGCGCGGCAACGGCTCATCGTTGTCCAATCAAAGTACAAGCGCCCCAACAACGCCGATAATCCGCAGGGAACAGGCCCAAATCAGGCCGAGACACTCAAGTTCATAAATGGCACCAAGGCGCTCATGGAGCGGCGCTTCGACGGGTTCAATGCGGCGGTCAGGAACCGCCTGGACGAAATAGAGGAAGCCCTCGACACGCCGGGCGTGAAGATCTGCCTCATTCTGCCATTCCTCGGCGAGGCGTTGGACGTTCATGCGAAGGCGGATCTCGACGCTTTCGTTGCTCAATGGAACAACCTTTCGGACTGCATGAGCGCCGCCGTTGTCGGCATCGCGCAGACCTATGACTGGATGGTCGCCGAGCAGGCAAACCAAGCCGTCGACGTCCGTCTCACCCTGGAGAAATGGTCGAGTGTGACCGCGCCGCGGAAGGCGGTCTATGGGCTGGTGAAAGGCCAGGACCTTGCGGCGCTCGTGACCGAGCATGGAACCGCGCTCTTCGAACGCAACATCCGGCACTATCTCGGTTCGGTCGGTGTGAATGTCGCGATTGAGGAAACGGTGCGACGGCGGCCGGAAGACTTCTTCTACCTGAACAACGGCATCACGGCTGTCACGGCCGCTATCACGCAAGCGCCTGGCTCCGCCGATCGTTGCGTCTTTGGGCTGGCGGCATTCTCCATCGTAAATGGTGCTCAGACGGCCGGCTCGATCACGACAGCGTCGCTCGCGGCGGCTATCTCTGAAAACGCGAAGCTGCATATTACGATCATCGAGGTTCCGGATCCGACCGATGATTTCGCCGTGCGCGTGACGCGAGCCCGCAACTACCAGAATCAGGTGCGGGGCGTCGATTTCGCCGCTCTCGACCCTAACCAGGAGCGAATACGACAGGAACTCGCGGCGGTCGGTATTCGCTACCATTATCGACCGTCTGCGGAATCCCGGATTCGGCAGGACGATGCGTTCACGCTCGAAGAAGCGGCACTCGCGCTGGCATGTCTTGCATTCGTCGTTACGGACGGGCAGCGGAGAGGCCATCGTGGGCAGAATGCGGTCGACTTCGTCGTCATAGCCAAGCGCGAGATCGGTCGCATATGGGAACAGGAAGGTGCGATCTATTCCAATCTTTTCCCGGCATCGATATCCGGCATTCGGATCTGCCGGCTCGTCCGCATCTATCAGTTCATCGACCGCATTCTGGCCGGGAGTGAGCGGGCCGAGACGGCCTATGACCGCCGGATGTTTTTCCGACACGGCCGTTACTTCATCATGGCCTTCGTCGCCCATCGTCTGCCAAGGCTCATTGCGAAAGCTGCCCCCGGCCTAACCGCCGAAGAGGAGCGCGAGATATCGCAGGAGACCAATCATCTGTCGGAGGTGATCTTCGCGACTTCCCGAGCGATGCAGGTTGATCGTGGCTTTCTCGCCATCTTCCGAAATCTCACCGACGCGCAGCCGCTTGCCGAGAAGGTCCTCCTTCGTCTGGCGGAGCTGGATGCCGCTCAGAACCAACAGGCTCCTGCCAGCGCGGCTGCGCCGGTAATCGCCGCAGCCGCCACGGATCAAGCATGACCAAAAAACAAAAACTCGAACTGACCTGGGTGGGAAAGGAGAACCGGCCGCGGCTGGAGCCGCGCATTCTGCTGGAGGATCCGGAGAAGTCGTATCACGCGAAGCATCGCGTGACGGATGCGGACATCTTCGACAATCGGCTGATCTTCGGCGACAATTTGCTCGCGCTGAAGGCGCTGGAGCAGGAATTCGCCGGCAAGGTGAAATGCGTTTTCATTGACCCGCCTTACAACACCGGCAGCGCGTTTGAGCATTATGACGATGGCCTGGAGCACTCGATCTGGCTTGGATTGATGCGGGATCGGCTGGAAATAATTCGGCGGCTGCTATCGGACGATGGTTCTATTTGGGTGTCACTGGATGACAACGAAGCGCATTATTTCAAAGTGATGGGGGATGAAGTTTTTGGGCGCAGAAATTTCGTCGCAACAGTTATATGGGAAAAAAAATATTCACCAGGCAACAACGAAAAAGGAATATCCGCTACCCATGATTACATTTTTTGCTGGGCAAAGGACAAGCAAAAATGGAATTGGAACCTTCTTGGGCGCACGGAGAAGCAGGATAAGCTGTACAAAAACTTGGATAATGATGCACGCGGACCGTGGATGTCGGACAATCTAACGAGAGCGGAATTTCGCGAACGTGATTTTTATCCAATTTCGACCCCGTCTGGCAAATCAGTCTACCCCGCATCGGGAAGGAGCTGGAGCAGACCTCCGGAAGAAATCGAACGTTTAAGAAATGATGGCCGACTTTGGTTTGGCCCGAAAGGCGATTCCGGTCCGCGTCTTAAGAGATTTCTCTCAGAAGTGCAGCAAGGAACAGTCAGTCGAACAATTTGGACTAGAGGCGAAGTGGGGGACAATGAAGAAGCAAAGAGAGAAGCGAAAACCCTAGCGGAGCCTACCTTCCAGACCCCCAAACCAGAACGGCTTGCCAAACGTGTAATCGAGATAGCCACTAATCAAGGTGACATTGTTTTGGATTCTTTCGCTGGCTCCGGTACGACCGGTGCCGTCGCCCACAAGATGGGCCGGCGGTGGATCGCGGTAGAATTGGGGGAGCACGCACACACCCACATCATTCCTCGCATGAGGAAAGTGATCGACGGCGATGACAAGGGCGGCGTGACGGAGGCCATCGGCTGGCAGGGCGGCGGCGGGTTTCGCTATTTCAAGCTCGCCCCGTCGCTTCTCGAAAAGGACAAATGGGGCCGCGAAGTCATCAGCAAGGCCTACAATGGCGAGATGCTAGCCGAGGCGCTGTGCAAGATCGAGGGCTTCACCTATGCCCCGAACGACAGCGTCTATTGGCAGCACGGCACCTCGACCGAGCGTGACTTCATCTATGTGACGACACAGACGCTTTCGCCGGACCAGCTCGACGCCCTGAGCGAAGAGGTCGGCGAGGAACGCACGCTGCTCGTGCTCTGTGCGGCCTTCCGCGGCAATATGTCTGCCTGGCCGAACCTGACGGTGAAGAAGATCCCGAACCACATTCGCGAGCGCTGCGAATGGGGCCATGACGACTACAGCCTCAATGTCGAGAACCTGCCCAAGGCACCGCCAACGCGAGAAGCTAAGCGATCCGCGCTGAAAACGACCGAGAAGGCGCTGTCCCGCTCCGCCTCCCAGCCGGGCCTGTTCGATCTCGGGGGAGACGACCAATGAACCGTCAGGTCAACGCCATCGCCGGCCGTCTCAGCTTGCGCGCCCCGCAGCGGCAATCCCTCGAAATTCTCGATCGCGTCACCGAACTGGTGCCGTCGCGAAAGGATTCCGATCTGGAGGCGGCGCTCGCGGCGATTCGAGCTGAGTTTCCGAGCGTCACGGATTTCGAACGCGACTTCCCGAGCCTGTGTTTCGCGCTGGCGACGGGCGTCGGCAAGACCCGGCTCATGGGCGCGTTCATCGCCTATCTGCACCTGGCGCACGGCCTCAACAATTTCTTTGTGCTCGCGCCGAACCTGACGATCTACAACAAGCTGATCGCCGATTTCACGCCCAACACGCCGAAATACGTCCTGAAGGGCATCGCCGAGTTCGCAATCTCGCCCCCGGTCATCACAACGGGCGACAATTTTGAGCGGCAGATCGCCAGCGGCGGCAATCTGTTCCCGGTCACCATCAACATCTTCAACATCTCCAAGATCAATTCCGAAGTGCGCGGCGGCCGCAGCCCACGCATGCGCAGCTTCCGCGAGGAAATCGGGAACAGCTATTTCGATTACCTCGCCGCACAGAAGGACCTCGTCCTGATCATGGACGAGTCCCACCGCTACCGGGCGACCGCGGGCGTACGCGCCATCAACGAGTTGAAGCCGGTCATGGGGCTCGAGCTGACCGCGACCCCGTTCGTAGAGACGACACGCGGACCAGCGCCGTTCCAAAACGTGATCTTCGACTATCCGCTCGGCCGCGCCATGACTGATGGCTTTGTGAAAGAGCCCGCCGTCGTCACCCGCGAGAACTTCGTCGCGACCGGCAAATCGCCAGAGCAATTGCAGCAGATCAAACTGGAAGACGGCGTGCGCCTGCACGAAAGCGTCAAGGTCGAATTGGAGACCTATGCGCGACAGGTCGGCGAGCGGATCGTCAAGCCCTTCATGCTGGTGATCGCGCGCGACACCACGCACGCCGCTGAGCTGATGACGCTGGTCAAGTCCAACGCCTTCTTCGACGGGCGCTATGCGGACAAGGTCATCCAGGTCGATTCCAGCGTGAAGGAAGAAGAGACGATCGAAAGGCTGCTGAAGGTCGAAAGCCCCGATGAGCCGACCGAGATCGTCATCCACGTCAACATGCTGAAGGAAGGCTGGGACGTCACCAACCTCTACACGATCGTGCCGCTGCGCGCCGCCAATGCCCGAACACTGATCGAGCAGTCGATCGGGCGCGGCTTGCGTCTGCCCTATGGCCGGCGGACGGGTGTCACCGCCGTCGACCGGTTGAACATTGTGGCGCATGACCGCTTCCAGGAAATCGTCGACGAGGCGCGCAAGCCGGATTCGGCCATTCGCCTCCAGCAGGTCGTCCTGACCGAAGGCGAGTTGCAGCAGAAGACAGTCACCGTCGAGTCCAGGCCTCAGCTCGCCGCCAAGCTAGGCCTGCGCTCCGACGCGCCGGCCACCGGGGTGTCTGGTTTCGAGGAGGCGCCGGCCGAATTCACGCACGAAGAGCAGCAGGTCGTTCGGATCGCCTATGATGTGATCCGCAAGATGGAGACCGAGCCATCGCGCCTGCCCAGCGTCGCACACCTACAGAAGCCCGAGGTGCAGGCAGCGGTTCTGCGCGAGGTCCAAAGCCAGTATCGGCCTGCCCAGTTGGAGCTGGATGGGATCGCCCAGCAACCCGATCTCACCGCCATCGTCGCCAAAACCGTCGAGCTGGTCGTGCAGCAGACGATCGATATTCCCCGTATTCTCGTCACGCCGAAGGGCGAAGTGAAATCCGGCTTCCATCACTTCACGCTCGACCTGTCCCGCATGCGGTACGAAGTGCCCAATGAAACGCTATGGGCAGCGCATTTGCGGACCGGGCAAGTCGACCGCATCGGCCTCGGCGCCGGCAATATCGATGAGCAGCGGTTGGAGGACTATGTCGTCAGCGGCTTGATCGACTTCGATGACGTGGCCTACGACGAGCATGCCGATCTGCTTTACGATCTTGCGACCCAGGTGGCGAACCATCTGTTGGCAACACATCCAGAGGACGGCGTTCGCAAGATCCTGCGTCTCCACAGACAGGAGATCGCTCGTTTTGTTCATGCCCAGATGCAGAGTCACTTCTGGCAGGACACCGTGGTGGAGTACGAGGTCGTCGTTACGCGCGGGTTCACCGAACTGCGGAAGAGCGCCTACACCGCCGCAGCGGGCGAAGCGCCGCTCGATTTTCGTCAGTCCCCCGCAGACAAGACCAATATGGCGCGATACCTGTTCGGCGGCTTCCAGAAGTGCCTCTACCCCACCCAGAAATTCCAATCGGATGCCGAGCGAAAGCTATCGGTCATCCTCGATCGGGAAGCGCAAAAGTGGTTCAAGCCAGCGCGCGGGCAGTTCCAGTTGTTCTATCGCAGCGGTACCGACCTTCAGGAATATCAGCCGGACTTCGTGGCCGAGATGGATGACTGCATCTTGATGCTTGAGCCGAAGGCTTCAAACCAGATGACCGATCCGGACGTGCTGGCAAAACGTGACTCAGCGCTCGAATGGTGCCGGCACGCCAGCAACCATGCAGCGAGTTATGGTGGCAAGTCCTGGCACTATGCCTTGATCCCGCATGACGCGATCGCGGAGAACATGACGCTCGTCGGTCTTCTAAAGCAGTTTGGAGAGACGAGATGAGCATCCCCGACTACCAGTCGCTCATGCTCCCGGTTCTCCAGATTGCGGCGAAGGGGGAGACCTCCGTGCCGCTTGCGGAAGTGGAGATCGCCGCGATGTTTGCGCTCCCCCAGGAGGAGCGCGACCAGATGCTCCCGAGCGGCAAGCAGCGCGTTCTGCACAACCGGATCCATTGGGCCAAGTTCTACCTGACGAAGGCGGGGTATCTGGAATCCCCCAAGCGTGGCCGGTTTGCCATCACTCCCTCGGGAACAGCTTTGCTCGCGAACCCGCCCACCAAGCTGGATACCCAACACCTGCTTTCCGTGCCGGCGTTCCGCGAGTTCTACCGGGCCGATCAAACTGAGGAGACAGTCGGCGCGACGACGCAAGGTGCAGCGCCCAGTGCGACACCCGAGGAAGTGATCGAGGCAGCGTTCAACGCCACGCAGGCCGCGCTCCGAACAGAGCTTTTGGAACGCATCCTCCAGAATGGGCCGGGCTTCTTCGAGGGGCTGATTGTCGATCTTCTCGTTGCCATGGGCTACGGCGGTTCGCATCGAAATGCGGCGGCCCAACTCGGTCGAACCGGCGATGGCGGTGTCGACGGCATCATCAACGAGGATATTCTGGGCCTTGACCGCGTTTATGTGCAGGCCAAACGCTACACCCCCGGCACATCCGTTGGTCGTCCTGACGTCCAGGCGTTCACAGGTAGCTTGGTCGGGCTCGGTGCGACGAAGGGCGTCTTCGTCACGACCTCGACGTTTTCTCCGCAGGCAGTCGAATTCGCCGCACGCATCCCACAACGCATCATCCTGATTGACGGGAAGAGGCTCACCGAACTCATGATCGAGCACGGCGTCGGCGTCCGATCGAGCCGCGTGCTGGAGTTCAAGCGTATCGACGAGGACTTTTTTGCCGAGGAATGACCGGCACGGTTGCCGCATTTCGAGGTCTTGCGTTCATGCCCAGTGCCTTCGATCTCCCTCTCTCGATGAGCAAAGAGAACGCTGGCCGCCGCCGCGGCGCGGTCTCGATAAATTCTCTCTCCTGTTCGTTCAACCACCTCGGCCGCTCACAGACGGAAAGGCCACTCAACGGGCCTGTTCAGATGCCGCGCATTCTCGACAAGGTCTGGGAAACCGCCTGAGATGCCCGCTTCAAGCTGCCTGGGATGGATATGCGGAGATTGCTCGCATCATACGCCGCAAATTTCGCGGTGATTGTCCTTGTCCATGCGGAGAAAGAAGACCATATTCACCGCGAAAGGTGCGGTGAATATGGTCTATATCCACGAGTTGGAAGATTGGCCACGGTTCAGGTGGGCGGAGGCAGTGATCAGCGGCCCGCTGGCAGCCGTTCGTCATCGCCAGGGCCGGCTGATTGGTCGCATGGAGGCGCTCGGCTTCGATCTCCGGACCGAAGCAGTTCTCGTCACTCTGACCGAGGACGTGGTCAAGTCGAGCGAGATAGAGGGCGAAAAGCTCGACAAGGAGCAGGTGCGCTCGTCGATCGCCCGGCGCCTCGGCCTGGACATCGGCGCGCTCACTCCGGTCGATCGAAATGTCGAAGGCGTGGTCGAGATGATGCTCGACGCCACGCAGAATTATGCCCGGGCACTGACCGAGACGCGGCTATTCGACTGGCATGCCTCACTCTTTCCGACAGGGCGAAGCGGCATGACCAGAATCGCCGTCGGTGCCTGGCGCGACGAAATTTCGGGTCCCATGCAAGTGGTCTCTGGTCCCTATGGCCGCGAGCGCGTGCATTTCGAGGCACCGAATGCGGGACGATTGCCTGAGGAGATGGCGGCCTTCCTCGCCTGGTTCGAGAGCGGAAAAAGCATCGATCCTGTGCTGAAGGCGGCCATTGCCCATCTCTGGTTTGTCACGATCCATCCCTTCGAGGATGGCAATGGACGGATCGCCCGGGCGATCGCCGACATGGCACTCGCTCGCTCCGAGGGCAGTCCGCAGCGCTTCTACAGCATGTCGGCCGAGATCCAATTGGAACGGAAGAATTACTACACCGCGCTTGAGCGCACGCAGAAGGGTGATCTGGATATCACGGAGTGGATCACTTGGTTCCTGGCCTGCCTCGATCGGGCTATTGACGGAGCCGAGGCGGTTCTTGGCAAGGTTCTACACAAGGCCAGCTTCTGGGGCCGATTGGAGGGGCAGTCGTTGAGCGATCGGCAGCGTGCGATGATTAACCGACTCCTCGACGGCTTCGAGGGCAAGCTGACGTCATCGAAATGGGCCAAGCTCACGAAGGTGTCGCCGGACACGGCCCTGCGTGACATCAACGATCTCGTGCTACGGGGGGTTTTGGTCAGGGATGACGGCGGCGGGCGCAGCACGAGCTATTCGCTCGCGCCCAGCTGATTCGAATCCGAGCCCTATGGAGGCCGACATTTTGCTCCGGATTCGTGTTGCTCGCACTCCGGGTTTCCTTACGTGGATGGAGTGATGAAACCTCTGCCATATGCGGAGTTTGCCGAGGAAACCTCACAGTGCCACCTACATTTCCGAACTACGATAATTGGTCATATATGAACGACAATCTGGATATATCATTCATATATGGAGGATTGCGTGAGCTCCCCAAAGGCGAGGACCGCCCTTAAAAGGCTTGGAAACGACGTTCGCGGCGCGCGCCTGCGCCGGGGCATCGCCGTAGCCGATCTGGCGGCGCGTGCCGGTACCTCGCCCAGCACGATCGCGCGGCTCGAAAAAGGTGATCCTGGTGTTGGTATCGGTGTACTCGCCGGCATTCTCGTAGTTCTGGGGCTTGTCGAGCGCTTGGCCGACCTCATCGATATCCGTAAGGACGATTTGGGTCTGGCGCTCGCCTCTGAACAGTTGCCACAGCGCGGAAGGACGTATGCGGCGAAGCTGCGCAAACAGATTGCGCGCGCCCCTGAGGAGAGGGTCGGGCAAAAGGACATCGTCGACCCGGACGGCGCGGCCTTCTGATGCCTGAATTGGGCACCTGTCGCGCCCAGACGTCGTCGCGTGGTGTTTCGTAGTCAATCGCGGACTTTTGAGATTGGATCTGGCCATTTCTCCCGCACTTCGTATATAATACGAACGAAGAGATTGATGCCGCGCACCGCGCCACATTTATTGTGGAAAATCAATTGCGTATGAATCTGACGGTATATTTGACGGTAATCGTCAATTTCTTGTCATTACAACGATATGAATTTCAAATATTTACCGCCTTGATTGATCATCGAGTGGGAATGAACTAGGGTGGTTTCAGACCATCCCGCGCCGTGCCGGAGATCGCCCGCCTCCCACTGATTGGTGAGGGTTATTTTTCTTGTCCCGTATCGCTGCATGTCACAGTGCCGCTCGGGCAATCGGTGAGCGGGATGAGCGTTTTTTCAGTCCATAAGATGTGAAATCTCACCTGCAACGTCTGCAGCGGTCTGCCTGAGCAGCTTCAACGTCTGCACGGTTCTGCGCGCACCAGTCTCTCCAAGGAAGAACATGTGGTTGCCCGGCAGCGTCGCGCTCAGCCGCGCGGCGACGGTCCTGACGTGCTCGACCAGCGCCGCCCATGTCTCGGCGGAGAGCGCGGCGAGCTTGTCCGGTTGCGAGAAAACGAAACCTTCGCAAAGCTGCTGGGTGATGTAGACGCCCCATGTGGAGCGGTCCGTGAGCGCGTGGCGGGCGTCGATCGCAGAGGCATGCGTCATTAAGGCGAGCGGCGGAAAGGCGCGATACTGCGCGGTGCCGACCTCGCGCGCGTCTGCGGCCGGGTCGGGAACGAACGCTTCGTCCCGGTAGCGCATGGCCGATGCCGCAAGCCCGACCGGGAAATCGCCGGTCATCTCGCGGGCGAACACGTCGGCATCGAGCACCACGTGGCCCGCCGCCGCGTTCTGATCCGCAAGGCAATGGAGCAGCCAGTCGAGGTAGGCGCCCCTGATCGCGGCGAGGCCGCTTTTGGCTGGCTTCAGGTGGTCGAGGCCGGGCAGGGTATTGGGAAGCGCCGTTGCGGCGGCCATCGCGATGAAAAGCTGGATGCCCTTTCCCCGGCCGCGCAGCGCGGCATGAAGCGGCTCGGCAATTCGCCCCGCCATGCTCCAGCCGAGGACGATGGCGTTGGCCGGCAGGCCACTGCGGTTGATGTAGCGGGCGATGATCTCGGCGCTCTGCTCAGCCCAGTCGGTGACCGAGAACTGCGGGAATGCGGCGTCGAACACCCCCCTGCTGTCGATGGGATAGGACAGGACCAGCGAGGGAAATCCGTCCTCATGCAGCCAGTGGCAAAGGAAATCGGCGGCCCTTCCTCCGGGCGGTCCATAGGCGATGCGGCCGAGCACCCCGCCTCCTGTGACGAACACTACGAGGGGAAGGCCCTTCCGCCCCGGCTCGAACCGCACCAGAGCCGGGTAGCCGGCCGCCTCGGTCAACTCCTCGCCCGGATAGAGCATTGGGGATCTCGTCTGTGCTTCCGCCGGAGCGCGCCATGTCGCGCCCAAGGCTATACCGAGCGTCGCGACTTGACGACGATTGAGGTCCAATACCGCCATTGTCGAACGCTCCATGTCCCACCGGTCGCCGGGGCCCATCAGCCCACGTTGCGGCGCGTCGCATAGCCCGCGGGCAGATCCTCGGGCGCGCAGGCGATGACGCTTTCGTCGTCGCGGCCGCACTCCTCCACGAAGGTGATGTCGGCGAACTCGTCGACGAGCATGGTCGGATAGGTCGGCCCCGCATCGCGATACTGGCGCATCAGGTCGATCTTTTCGTTCTGGAAGCCGATGATCTTCTTCGGTTCCTCCTCGATCCAGCGCGGAAAGAAGGTGGCGCCGTGGGCGCGGTTCTCATTGAGATTGTAGGCGACGCTCACGCAGGTGCCGGTCGGCTCGTGCCAGGAGACCTTGTACACGCCGTCGGCGAGGCGGACGATGTGGACCTCCTGGCCCTTCACCCAGCGCCCGCCGACCATGCCGCCATGCACGCGGTAGTCGATGGTGCGGTCGTTCTTGAAGTACATCTCATACTGCCAGCCATTGGCATAAGTATAGATGATGTGCTTGCCCACGAAGGCGGCGATCTCCGCCGTATGGGTGGAGTCGAATGCGTCGGTCATGGCTGTCCTCTCTCCGGCGCCGGGCTGATGCCCGGACCAGATGCTGTTGACGTGGGATGGATGGGGACGCTTACGTGAACCCGTACTCGCTCCAGCGCCGCCGCACGCGGTCGACGATCTCCGCCGGATAGCCGTGGCGGAACGAGGCCCGCATCGGCAGGGCTTCGCCCCATTCGTCGGGCGGCAGGCAGTTGTAGACGATCTTGCCCGTATGCCCCGAGGCCTTCTCGCTCCTGCGGAGATAGGCGAGAAGCGGCGCGGCCTCGATGTCGTCGAACACGGCATGGCCCAGCAACGGGTGGCAGCGGGTCGCGAAGGCCCAGACCAGTTCCTTCAGGTCCGTCGGATCGACGTCGTCATTGAGCACGATCACCTTGGGGATCACCGCCCCCGCCTTGCTCGCGAACACCGTCTGGCCGATCCGCCGGCACAACGCCTCGCTCTCGCCGACGCCGCTCCGGCGGCGCCAGTCGCGCGGAACGGTGACCACCAGCCAGTGCAGCGCCGACTGCAGCGGGATCCAGGCCGTGGTGGCCGGGATGCCGCTTTGGCGTAGGTCGTGGAGGAGCTGAGCCGAACTGGGCAGGCCCCAGGCGGTGTGGTTCTCCTCCACCGGTTCGCCGGCGACCACCACCGGCAGGATGGCGTTGTCGCGATGGCTGATGGCGGAAACCCGGTAGGTGGGCCGGCGCGCTGGCGTATCGAGAGGGATGTAGCCGGCGAACTCGCCCATGGGGCCTTCCTCGACGAGTTCGTCGAGATGGAGGTGTCCCTCGATCAGGATCTCCGCGCTGGCGGGAGCGTCAAGCTCGACCGTCCTGCACCGCACGGTCCTGATCGCGCGCCCCATCAGCGCACCGAGGCGCCCGCTCTCGTTGACATGGGCCGGCAGCGGCATGCCGCAAATGAAGGGAATGGAGGGCTCCACCCCGAGCGCCAGCGCGAACGGCATCGGCTTGCCCATGTCCGCCCAGGCCTTCGCCACCATGCCGAGGTGCTGCTCCGGCGCCACGATGCCCGAGAGGCGCGTGCCGTCGACAACCATCATCCGGGCGATGGACCAGTTGGTCCAGGCGGCGTCTGGCGTGCGTGCGACGATGCAGCCGAAGGTGTTGAGATAGCGCCCGCCGTCCCCATAGTGCAGCAGCGGCGCGGGAAGCGCGGCGAGATCCACCGCGTCCCCGGTGAGCATGTTCTCGAACACCGGCGCATCGTCTACGACCACCGGGTCGATGGGCGGCTTGTCGAGGCTCGCGGCAATGGCCTCGGCGATCGCAAGGCCGCCGGTGGTCGGCGGCAGCTCCAGCGCGACGGCAACGCGAACGAGTTCCATGCCGGGCTGCGCGCTGGTGCCGCCTGGAGCACCAAGGATGCGGAAGCGACCGGGGTGGTCGGAGAGAAGGTTGAACAGGGGCGCCGGCGCCCCTGTCTCGATGCAGAGCCGGATGATGGCACCAAGCTCCAGGTCGAGGGACACCGGTGCGTCGATCTCCTGGATTTCACCGAGGCTGCGCAGGGCCTCGATATAGAGGCGCAGATCGGTGAGGGGCATCAGGCGTCTCCCCCAGCGCGCGCGGCGGCGGGAGGAACTGCGTCCGGCTGGCTACCCCATCGATTGAACAGGCCTGCGTCGAGGTCGTACAGATCGAGCACGCGCCCGACGGTATGGTTCACCATCTCCTCCAACGAGGCGGGTCGGTCATAGAAGGCCGGCACCGGCGGGAAGACGATGGCGCCGTTCTCGGTGGCCTGCGCCATGGCGCGGATGTGGCCGGCATGCAGGGGCGTCTCGCGGAACATGAGGACCACCCGGCGGCGCTCCTTCAGGCAAACGTCCGCTGCACGGGTGAGCAGGCCGTCGGTGTTGCCGGTGGCGATGGCGGACAGGCTCCGCACCGAACAGGGGGCGACGATCATGCCCATGGTGCGGAACGAGCCGGAGGCGATGGCGGCGCCGATGTCGGCATCCAGATAGCTGAAGTCCGCCATGGCGCGGACGTCGTGCACCTTCAGCTCGGTTTCGTGGGCAAGGGTGCGCTCACCCGGCTTCGACATGACGAGATGTGTCTCGATGTCGAGGCTCCGCAGCACCTCGAGGGCGCGCAGCCCGTAGATGATCCCAGTGGCGCCGCTGATCCCGACGATCATGCGCCGGCGTGGCGCAGGAATGACGTGCTGTTGCATGGCGTGCGTCCGGTCCCGGTTCGATAGAACGGAGCCTAGCCAGCCGGGCCAGAGGCCTCATCGTCAGAACTGTCTATGCGGGACGCGGGCCGACCGAACACCCTTCAACGCCGTTGCGGAACGAGTGCGCCGAGGGTCGCCATGGTGCGCTCGAAGTCGCGCAGATTCTCTGCATCCGACTTGCCCAGGATCGATCGGATCTGGCTGCGGACGGTCATGAGCGAGACACCGCGTCCGCGCGCCACATCCTCGGCGCTGGCACCGCCGGTGAGCGCGACGGCGACCTCCGCCTCGGCGCGGCTGAAGCCGAACATCTCGCACAGCATGTCCGCCTGCGGTACCACCTTGCGATTGAGCGGCCGCAGGAGGATGAGGGCCAAGGGCTCCCTGGCATCGCCTTCGTCCCGCCCGCTCACGTCATTGGCAAGGCCCCGCGGCGCCGGGGCGACCGTCAGCGCGGCGATGGCGCCGTTGCGCGAGGTGACACGCATAGCACCCCCGGAGCCCCCTGAAGTGGAGGAGGCAACGAGCTTACGGAGCATGCCGGCCTCTTCGCGGGACATGGCCGCGAGGTACACGCCACTGCCGGCATAAGGGCCCGAGCGCATGGAGAACAGACCGGAATCGGGACCGGCCAGATACCTGCGGGCGAGATCGTTGATGAAGCGGATCTTCAACCCCGCATCGACGACGCCCACGCCCACGGGAAGCGCGTCCAGGGCGGCCCGTGTCAGGGCCACCGCCTCGTCGTCCCGCCCCAGCCGCGCGCGCAGCTCGATGGCGCGCTGCACGTGCGGCATGAGCGTCTTGAGCAGGCGGACATGGGTTTCGTCGAATGCTCCCGTGTCGTCGCCGCGGGACACCAATATCGGAGTCGCCTCCGTGAGGCCGGCCATGCCGCCGATCACATGACGACGCTCGTGATGTCGCGCAAAGTCGAAGTAATATTCGCTGCGGAGGAGTTCGGTTTCGGCGACCAGCTCGGCGCCGAGCTTCGCGTTGCCGAGGTGGTGAGCCCGCGCTGTCGCAAAGTCGTAGCGGGCCTTGGCAGCATAGGGGTCTCTGGCGTGGAAATAGGCCGAATATGCGGTCTCGCTGCCGTCGGCAGGCATCAGCAAGTTGCGAGCCCCTCCGGGACCTCCGAGGACCAGCAGGGCGCGCCGGGCATCCATGATCCGGCAAATCCGGTCGCCGACGTCGAACCAACTGCCGTCCCCGGCGCCGGCCTGGTAGATAGCGCCGACGCAATCGGCGAGCTCGCGCTCCGTGTCTTTCACGCTGGGGCAACCTTGAAGGTAGCCGGAAGATGCCAGAGAATTGCAAGCCTTACAACGCATCCTGACCTAGAGGAGGGAGTGCGGCTAAGGCGGCGTTACCCGGGTCCTCCGCTCTTCTTTCAAGTCGAACACCAATCTTGGGTACCTCACCACTTCTGTTGATGTGCGTTCCAATGCCGTAGCGATAGGCTGACGTCCCATAAGCCCACGCCGGGCGGCCCATTGGCCACCGACGGATCTGTTTCAGGGACGATCACCAGATCAGGCCGTTTACCGCATCCGGCTGATAGCCAGAGGTGACGTGAGGGAGACCTGTCGTCATGGACGCTGCATTCCTCGATTTGAGCGTCCCAACGCGCGACGCGGCCGGACACACGACGGTCGCGGATGAAGCGGACCTCATTGCGGTCCTGCAAGAGATCGTCGGTCGATCGCACGTCCTGACGAGTCCGGAGACGACGCGGCGCTTTCGCACCGGCATAAGGTTCGGTTCCGGCCCGGTGGTCGCCGTGGTGCGGCCCGGCTCGCTGGTGGAGCAATGGCGCGTGCTGGAGGCCTCTATCGCAGCAAACAAGATCGTCATCATGCAGTCGGCCAACACCGGGGTCACCGGCGGCTCGACCCCCGACGGGGACGATTACGACCGTGGCGTCGTGCTCATCAACACCATGCGTATCGAGGGCCTGCACTTGATCAACGACGGGACGCAGGTGGTTTGCCTGCCGGGCACGACCCTGTTCCATCTGGAAAAGGCCCTGGACAAGATCGGCCGCGCGCCCCACTCGGTGATCGGCTCGTCGTGCATCGGCGCGTCGGTGTTCGGCGGCGTCTGCAACAATTCCGGCGGCGCCCTGATCCATCGTGGCCCGGCCTTCACCCAGCTCGCTCTGTTCGCACGGCTGGATGAGGCGGGCAGCCTGCATCTCGTCAATCATCTCGGCATCGCACTGGGCAATGATCCGGAGACGATCCTCCGGCGGGTCGAGAGCGGCGATTTCACCCCCGCCGACATTGTCAACGACCCCGCCCGTGCCGCCTCAGACTATGACTATGCGGACCATGTGCGCGACATCGCGGCGCCAACCCCGTCCCGCTTCAATGCCGATCCGCGCCGCCTGTTCGAGGCCTCCGGCAGCGCCGGCAAGGTGATGCTCATGGCGGTGCGGCTCGACACCTTCCCGAAGGAGAAGGAACAGGTCGTCTTCTACATTGGCTCGAACCATACCGGCGAGCTCGAAGGCATCCGCCGCCATATCCTCGGACGCTTCAAGAATCTGCCGATCGAAGGCGAGTACATGCACCGGGACTCCTTCAATTGCGCGGAGGTCTATGGCAAGGACACCTTCGTGGTGATCAACACGCTTGGCACGGACATGATCCCGAGGCTGTACGCCCTTGAGGCGGCGTTCGACAATATCTGCCGGCGCTTCAGCTTCCTGCCGAAGAACCTCAGCGCCAAGATACTGCAGGCCCTGAGCCATCTCTTCCCGAAGCATCTGCCCCGGCGCATGACCGACTATCGCGACCGCTTCGAGCACTATCTGCTGTTGAAAATGGGGGACGACGGGATCGCGGAGGCGCGCGCTTACCTCAAGTCGATCTTCCCGTCGAAGTCCGGCGACTATTTCGAGTGCACGCCCGATGAAGGCGACAAGGCCTTCCTGCACCGCTTTGCCGCTGCCGGCGCGGCGATCCGCTACCGCGCGGTGCACGACCGCGAGGTGGAGGATATCGTGGCGCTCGACATCGCGCTGCGCCGCAACGACGAAAACTGGTTCGAGACGCTGCCCGCGGACATCGAGAAGCACCTGATCCGCAAGCTCTATTGCGGCCACTTCTTCTGCCACGTCTTCCATCAGGATTACATCGTGGCCAAGGGCAGCAATTGCGAGGAGATCGAGCACGCCATGTGGAAGCTGCTCGATGAGCGCGGCGCGGAATATCCCGCCGAGCACAATGTGGGGCATCTCTACTTCGCAAAGTCCGCAATGGTCGACCATTTCAAGGCGCTCGATCCCTGCAACACGTTCAATCCGGGGATCGGTCGCACCACCAAATGCGCGCACTGGATGCCGCGCGGACAGGCCGGTGCACCCGGCACCTTCCGGTGCGACGGCTGACCATTTGAAATACCAAGTACGGCGCACGCCACTCGGCAAGCTCCGGCAAGATCATTGGAGCGAACATGACGACCCGGACCGGTGGCGAGCTCATCCAGGATTTCCTTGAGACTTATGAAATTCCGTTTGTTTTCGGCAATCCCGGAACCACGGAGACGACCTTTCTCGCGGCGGTGGCGGCCTCGAAGGCCACCTATGTGCTGTCGCTGCATGAATCGAGCGCGGTGGGCATCGCCGCCGGCTATGCGCTGATCACCGGCAAGCCGTCCATCGTCAGCCTGCACACCTATCCGGGCCTCGCCAACGGCATGTTCAACATGCGCAACGCGCTCATGTCCGGCGTGCCGCTGCTGGTCATCAACGGGCAGCAGGATTCCCGGTTCCTCATCCACAATCCGGTGCTCGGCGCGCCCAATGTCCAGTTGGCGGAGACCGCCACCAAATATGCCTATGAGGTGACGCGCACGGACGATCTCGCCGTCGCCCTGCAGCGCTGCTACCTGCATGCACGGCTCCAGCCGACCGGCCCCGTCTTCCTCTCCATTCCCATGAACTTCATGCTGGAGGAGACCGAGCATACGACGTTCAAGAAGACGCGCATCATCGAGGATGTGGTGCCACGCTCCATCGGCGAGGTGGCGGACACGCTCAAGGCGTTGCCGGTGGGCAAGCTCGCCATTGTCGCCGATTATGCGGTGGGCGCGGCGCATGGCATCGATGCCATCAGCCGCATCGCGAGCGCCCTCGGCGCCGATATCTATGCCGCGCCCTTCCATGTGCAGGGCACGGTCGATCCGCTGCATCCGAACTTCCGCGGCCAGCTTCCTCCCACCACGAAGGCGATCAACGAGACGCTCGGTCGCTACCACACCATGCTGCTGGTCGGCGAGAAGGTCGACAGCTTCACCTATGATGGCCTCCAGGCCCTGCCGCCTGAATTGCAGGTCATCCAGATCGCGCCGGCGGCCAGCCAGCTGGGCTTCGACTTTCCCTGCGACATGGCGGTGCTCGGCGACATCCGCGCGACACTCGATGCACTGGCGACCGCACTCGGCGCCGACACGGCGCAAGCCGCCGCGCGGACGGTCGACGAGGCAGCTCTGGACGCGAAATATCCCGCTTCGGGAGCGCACGCGAGCGATGCGCTGATCCTGGCGGTGCTGCGCCATCTCGACCGGTCCACCCACGTCATCACGGAAGGCTCGTCCGAGGACGCCATCGTGCAGGACATGGCGGTGAGCCTCGGCTTCCGGAACGTGCATTTCTCGCCGCGTGGCGGCGGTCTGGGCTGGGCCCTGCCGCTGGGCGTCGGCATCGGCCTGGCGAGCGGCCAGCATGCCGCCTGCTTCGTCGGCGATGGGGGCAGCCTGTTCTCCATCCACGCCCTGTGGACGGCGGCGAAGTATTCCATCCCGTCCATCTTCATCTGTTTCGTGAACAACGAATACCGGCTGCTGAAGGACCTGTGGTGCAACGTGATGGGCACGACCATCGCGACCACGCACTTCGTCGGCCTGGACTTCAGCGATCCCGATGTAGACATGCGCAAGATCGCCGAGGGGTTCGGCGCGCGCGTGGAGACGATCGACGTTGTCGAGAGCGTCAGCGACGTGCTCGCCCGCGCGCTCGCGCATCAAGGTCCGAGTTTCCTGATCATCAATCGCGAGCCGTGAGCTGGCGGCGGCGCGGCGCCGCCCGCCGCATCCCATCGAAGCGAAATTGGGAGACATCCGTGTCCGGAGATTTCGAGAAAGAACTGACGCGGCGCGTGTGGACCGACGACGCGTTCGCCGCGCAGGTGGAGAGCGACCCGGTCGGGGCGCTCAAGTCCATGGGCGTCGCGGTGCCGGCCGGCGTCAAGGTGAAGGTGGTGGTGCAGCGGCGCGACCGTGTCTATTTCACCATCCCGCCCGCGCGCGCGCCCCATGCGCCGCCGGCGGCGACGCCGCTCAACCAGATGGACCTGTGGTCCAGCCAGGGCCTGTTCATCTGGCTCGTGCCCGTGGCCGCGAAATTCAAGCTGCTGGCTCTGCGCAATGCGGCCCGCACCGAGGGAGATCAGCCGTGAGCAATGCCGATTTCGTCGAGAAGAATTACGAGCGCATCGCCACCGATCCCGATTACCGCGCAAAGCTCCTCGCCGACCCCGTCGGTGTGGTCTGCGCGGAGTTCGGCTACACGCCGGGCCCGGATTTCAGGATCGAGATCGTCGAGCAGGTGGAAGACACCATCGTCATCATGGTGCCCCCGAAGCCGGAGGCCGGAGCGGACCTGGAGCAGGCGCTCACCGCGGTGACGGAACGGGTCTTCGACCTGCTCTTTTCGTCCGGCATCGGCGGCTTCTTCATCCCGGACGATAGGCAGAAATGGATGGTGCGCGAAATGCGCCTGGCCGCGCAGAAGAAGACCGGCCTCGACATCTCTCAATTGTAGGGCGCCCCGTGCCGCGGCCTGACGCGGCGGGCTTGGAAACCGGGGGAGAACGCACATGACGGCCAAGAACGGGAAGCCGGGCTTCTGGGATAATCTCATCGCGCCGAAGGGCGGCCTGTTCGGCCCGCAGCTCGCCGGCTGGACGCCGGGACGCGCCGCGAAGTCGGGCCTCGGCTGCCGCGTCCTCGCGGACCAGATGGTCGAGGTCGCCCCATCCGTCAGCCTTGCGGCCGATGTCTACGTGCCCAAGGCACCGGGCCGCTATCCGGCGGTCATCTGCTTCGCGGCCTATTCCAAGGAGTTGCAGGCAGCCGGCGTGCCGGCCGGCAACAACGAGACCGGCAGCCCGCCGATCTTCACCGATCGCGGCTATGCCCATGTCATCGTCACCCGCCGCGGCATGGGCCGCTCGGGCGGCGCCGATGCCGTCTATCTCAACGACACGGACGTGGAAGACCACGCCAAGGTCATCGCCTGGGCCGCCGCCCAGCCCTGGTGCGACGGGCAGGTGGTGCTGTTCGGCACCTCCTATTACGGGCTGACCCAGCCGCAGGTGGCGCGGCTGCGCCCGCTGGCCCTGAAGGGCTTCTTCACCAACGAGATGTGCACGGATTACTTCCGCCACATCGCCATGTTTGGCGGCGCGCCGCAGCCGGATTTCTTCTCGCTCTGGATGGGCGCGAACTTCACGCCCCTGCAGTTCAGGCTGTATCTGCCACCACTGCTGCGCGCGGTGATGAGCCACATCACCAACTCGCCCCTCAAGCACGTGTGGTGGCCACAGCTGAAGAAGCGCATGACGCGGATCATGAGGACCTTCCAGCGGGAGGTGCCGGCGCTCCAGACGCGCCGCCTGTTCGCCGCCCTCATGCTCGACGGCAAGACCCGGGCGACGAGCGTGCTGCCGTCCGGTCCGTCCGGCGCGCTGGGGGACATCGAGATGCCGTTCGTGGTGGTGCAGAATGCCGGTTACCTCAACCTGCACCAGTTCGGCGCCTACGACCTGTTCGAGAATGCCGGCACGCCGAAAGATCACCGCTGGCTCATCATCGGCCCCGCGACCTATGACCTGCCGGTCTATGCCTGGCAGTTGGAGGCGCTCGCCTTCTTCGACCATCTCGTCTACGGCGCGGACAACGGCTATGCCGCCCAGCCGCGGGTGCGATACTGGACGGAAGGCGCCAAGGAGTATCGCAGCGCGCCCGACTGGCCGCTGCCCGGCAGCACGGCGCTCCGCCTCTACCCAGCCTCCAATGGCGCCGACGCCGCAACCCACCGCCTCGACAACGCGCCGGGCGGGGGCGGGACGAACCGATGGGCGGCGGTGCCCCTCGGCGCCATCGTGACGGCGGGTTTCGACGAGGTGGAGACCCAGCGCCTCACCTTCGAGCTGCCGATAGAGGAGGAGACGGAGCTGACCGGCCCGGTGACGCTGAGCCTCTCCTTCAGCTCCAACGAGATCGATTCCTACGTGGTGGCCCGCACCGGCATCGTCTCGGCCGACGGCGGCTACCAGATCCTGTCCATGGGCGCGATCCGCCCTGCCTGCCGCAGGATCGACGCGGCGCGCTCTACTGCGACCGAGATCGCCATCGACATCGACCAGCCCGAGCCGCTCACCCCCGGCGTCCCGGTGACGCTGCGCTTCAGCCTCACGCCGCAGCCCGTGGTGCTGAAGCCAGGCGAGCGGCTGCGCCTCGACATCGCCAGCCGCACCGATCTCCTGCGCAGCGACGTCAGCCACGGGCACGCGCAGTTCGACATGCAGGTGCCGCCCTATTACGCGCGCAACACCCTCCATTACGGACCTGACACCTACATCGAACTCGCCCGGGCCGGCGAGTGCAGGAGCGATCTTTATGTCTGAAGCGACCCCCGCGCTCGTATCCACCGCGTTGAGCGGGTACGAACTGCTGGCCGACCCCCAGCTCAACAAGGGCACGGCCTTCTCCGAGGAAGAGCGCGACGCCTTCCATCTGCACGGATTGCTGCCGCCGCATGTCTCGACCCTGGACGAGCAGATCTACCGCGCCCTCCAGTCGCTGCGCCAGTTCGAGACCGATCTCGAACGCTATGCCTTCCTGCGCGAGTTGCAGGACATCAACGAGACCCTGTTCTACGCGACGCTGGTCGGGAACCTGGAAGAGCTGCTGCCCATCGTCTACACGCCGACCGTCGGCGCCGGCTGCCAGCAGTTCAGCCGCCTCTACCACAAGCCGCGGGGCCTGTTCCTCAGCATTCCGCACCAGTCAAGGCTCGACCAGATCTTCGCTCAGCCGCGCTTCGACGCGGTGGAGGCGATCGTCGTGACCGATGGCGAGCGCATCCTGGGGCTGGGAGACCAGGGGGCGGGCGGCATGGGCATCCCCATCGGCAAGCTCGCACTCTATTCGGGCTGCGGCGGCCTGCATCCGGCGACCACCCTGCCGATCCTGCTCGATGTCGGGACCGACAATGCCGACTGCCTCGCCGATCCGCTCTATGTGGGCTGGCGCCACGAGCGGGTGCGGGGGCAGGCGTATGACGACTTCATCGAGGCATTCGTCTCAGCCGTCATCCGGCGCTGGCCCAAGGTTCTCCTGCAATGGGAGGATTTCGCCAAGGGCAATGCGACGCGCATGCTGGAGCGCTATCGCGACCGGCTCTGCACCTTCAACGATGATGTCCAGGGCACGGCGGCGGTGGCGACCGGCACCTTGCTGGCGGCCATCAACGTCACCGGCGTGCCACTGACCGAGCAGCGGGTGGCAGTGTTCGGCGCCGGTTCGGCCGGCTGCGGCATCGCCGGCCTGATCCGCTCTGCCATGTGCGATGCCGGCTTGTCGGAAAGCGAGGCGGCGGCGCGCTTCTTCATGGTGGACCGTGATGGGCTTCTGACCGAAGACATGCCCGGCCTCGCGTCCTTCCAGGCGCCCTTCGCCCAGAACCGGGCGGCAATCGAAGGCTGGACGCTCGACCATCCCGACACGATTGCGCTCCTCGACGTGGTGCGCAATGCACGGCCGACCGTGCTGATCGGCGTCTCCGGCCAAGCGGGCGCCTTCGGCGAGCCGGTGGTGCGCGCCATGGCCGCGTGCAACCCGCGGCCGGTCATCTTTCCTCTGTCGAACCCCACCTCGCGCGCGGAAGCGACGCCGGCGGATATCGAGGCGTGGACCGACGGGCGGGCTCTGGTGGGCGTCGGCAGCCCGTTTCCCCCGCTCCTGCGCGACGGCACCCGCTTCAAGGTGGACCAGACCAACAATTCCTACATCTTTCCCGGGGTTGGCCTCGGCGTTCTGGCGGTCGGCGCCAGCCGCGTGACGGATGGCATGTTCATGGCGGCGGCGAAGGCGCTGGCAGATGCCTCGCCGGCGCGCGGCAACCCGAAGCACAATCTTCTGCCCCCGGTAAGCGCCCTGCGCGAGGTCGCGGCCAAGGTCGCCCTCGCGGTCGCGATGCAGGCGCACCGGGAAGGCGCAGCCCCCGACGTTCCGGTCGATCAGATCCAACAGCGCCTGCGCGCCAAAATCTGGACACCGCGTTACGTACTGCTCACCGCAAAGGGGGCATGACCGCCGCAGCCGCGCCGCGCGCGTCGACGCCGCGCCTTTATTGTTCGCAGACCGAATCGAGCCTCCTGACGAAGCCGTCCGAGATGGCGCGGATCGTTGCAGGAGTGGCGAACGCTTCCACATAGACGATGTTGGCGATCAGCGTACCGTCATAGACGGACACGGAGACATTCGGGAATTTCTTCATCCAGCCCAAGGCATACTCGAATCCGGTCACGGCCAACCGCTCGAGAGGCCAGTGAAACTGCACCGTCTGGATATCGGAAACATTGATGGCGACCGGCGCCTGCTGTGGGCTGCCGAATGCCTTGGGATAATTGATGTAGTCGTGAAAAATGCTGCCGTTGGCCAGTCCCTGATGGACATCGTCAAAGATGAAGCGGGCGATCTCGATCATGGGCCGGTCGAGGTCGGGGACGGGCGTGATGTGCCCGGTGATGGCGGTGAAGACCAGTTCGGGGGAAACGTGGGGCTCGAGCCGCCGGCGCATGTCCACCGATGATCGCATGAGAATCTGACGCGGGTGTCCGTCCGCGATATCACCTATGGCGAGCGCGAACGCGGCCAGCAGCAGCGCGTGCACGGAAGAGCCGGTGGCATGGCTCGCCTCCTTGATCCGATGCACCGCGTCCGCCCCGATCACGACCCGCTCGAGCCGATGGGTCACGGGGCCGCCATCATGGGGCGCGGCCATGGGAATCTCGGCGAACACTCCGGAATAGGAAGACGGCGGCGCATCCGTTCCAAGCGCCGCCAGGCTGCGGCTCACAGCTTCATCGACCGGGGTCGGGAACGGCTGCACGCCGAGGGCCGGGGCCTCGCCGCGCACGACGCAATCGCACATGTGGGCGAGACAGGAATGCAGCTCGATCAGCGAGATTGCGTCCGTGATCGCATGGGATGTGAGCATGAAGACATCGAGCGCGTCATCGGCGGCGATGACGTGGATCGCATAGAGCGTCTTCGAAGTGTCGAGGTCGGCGTTCAGCAGCTGGGCGTAGAGGGTCTCGGCGAAGCAGCTATCGGCGGGCGTCCAGCCCTCGATCGCCGATCGGTCATCGGACCGCTTCAGGAAATACCCGTCCTCGACCACCGAGCGCAGGATTCCATACCGCGCTTCGAGATGCGCGACGGCCGCCTCGAACTGCGCCCTGCCGATCGTTCCGGAGATGCTGCTGCGGCTCACCACGATCATGCGCGTGGCGATGTAGATCAATTCCGTTGGCGAGGCTTCGCGATACACGCGCCGATCCGCCGGGCCCTGTCCGGCCGGCGTCGCTTCATCGAGATCATTGTGCATGTGCGGCTCCTTTAAGCAGGTCAGATCGGCGCCCGCTGGCCATCCGTCCCCCTGCGCTACCCGGCGAGCCGCGCGATCTCGCCGATGACACGCACGCGCACGCGGCGCGCATTGCCGGGGAGATAGGCGATCGGAATGTCCTCCACGTCGAGCGTCTGAACGCTGCCCGCTTCGGCGCCCGCCTCGACCGCCCGCCGCGTCGCCTCCCGCCGCGCTTCATCGAGCGCCGCGTTGCGCTCGACACCGGAGAAGATGCGGTCCACCTCGCCGCTCACCTGCGCAATGGCGGCGCCCACCGCATTGGCCACGGCATGGTGCTCGATACGCACCACCTCAGAGACCCCCTCCATGTGATCGGGCACCAGAAAGCTCCCGCCGCCCACCGCGATGAGGGGTATCGGCGCGGCATCGGTCTTCATGCGGTCCACCACCTCCGCAACCATGTGTTCCATGTGTCGGAGGCTGTCGGCCACCAGGGGGCGGGGCAGCGTGCCCACCCGTCCCGGTTCTCCCAGCGCGATCCGTCCCGCCGCGACGGCGATGTCCGTGGCGGTCAGCGTATCGCCGCCGAAGCACAGCGCCTTTTCCGGCAGCCGGAAGCCGACGCTGCCCGGACCGATCCGGCGCCCGTCATCGGCGATCTCCGTGCCGCCGCCGAGGCCGATGGAGATCAGGTCCGGCATGCGAAACAGCGTGCGCACGCCGCCGATTTCGACCATCGCATTGGCCTGGCGCGGAAACCCACCCTTGAGGCAGCCCACGTCAGTGGTCGTGCCGCCCACATCCACCACCAGCGCGTCAGTCAGGCCCGAAAGGAAGGCGGCGCCGCGCATGCTGTTGGTAGGACCGGAGGCGAAGCAATAGACGGGATGGCGCTCCGCCACCGCCCCCTGCACGATGGTGCCGTCATTCTGCGTGAGATAAAGCGGCGCCGTGATGCCGCTCTCGCGCAGCGCCCGCACGAAGGCGGCGGTGGTGCGCTGCGCAAGGCCCTGCAGGCCGGCATTCAACAGCGCCGCATTCTCCCGTTCGAGCAGGCCGATGCGGCCGATTTCGTGGGACAGCGTGATGCGCGCCGCAGGCATCACCTCCCGCACGATGTCCGCGGCCTCGCGCTCGCATGCATCGGTGAGCGGCGAGAACACGCTGGTGATGGCGACCGAACTGATGCCGCTCCCCGCGATGCGCTCCGCCTCGCGCCGCACGGCAGCGCGATCCAGCGGCACCAGGACCCGTCCGTCATACTCGTGCCCGCCGCCCACCATGTGGATGCTGCCCCGCATGGCCGCCGCAAGGTCCTTCGGCCAGCCGATGAAGGGCGGCAGGCCGGCATTGGCGGGCAGGCCGATGCGCAGCGCCGCGACCCGGTCCAGATGGCGGCGCTCCACCACGGCATTGGTGAAATGCGTGGTGCCGATCATCACCGCTTCGATCCGCTCCAGGGCCGGATGGCCTGCAGCCGCGGCCACCAGATCCACCAGCGCCCGGCGCACGCCGTCCGCGACATCGACGGTGGTCGGTCGCTTCAGCGCGGCGAGCACCTTGCCGCCTTCGAGCAGGACGGCATCGGTATTGGTCCCGCCGACGTCTATTCCGATGCGGCTCATGCCGGCTCCTCCCCGAAGACGCTGTGGAAGTCCACGTCATGGCCGAAGGCGCGCGGGCCGACATGCCGCAGCCCCTCCGCGCTGCGATGGATCGGCTGCGACGGCAGGGCGATGACCGTGACCCTCTGGCCGTAGCGCAGGCTCTCCGTGCCGATGGCCTCGCCGGAGATAGTGTCGAGCACGCAGATCAGGTCGGGCGTCGTCACGATCACCGTGCCATCGCGCCGCCCAATGGTGAACTCGTTCTGGAAGGCGATGTCGAAGGACGCGCCGGCATCTTCGCCGAGGCCCGCGAGGATGAGGGAGCCGCGCAGGAACCCCTCGGTGGTGCGCCGCTGCACATCCATCACCTTGCCGGTGAACAGCCGCTTTCCGCCGGCGGCGGCCACGGTCGCCTCGACCGGGTCCTCATGCGCCGTCTTCGCCCGGCGCACCTCGCGCCCCAGGGCGATGGCGTGCGACAGGCTGCGCAGGACCGCGTGACGCTTCACCTCCGCGCCGGTGCGCGGGGCCTGGCAGGTGGTCGCGACCGATCCGTATTCCGTGCAGACCCTGCGCCGCACGCGCTCCATCTCATGCCAGCCCGACGCGGTGGGGATGATGACGTCATTGTCACGGATGTCGGAAACGACGTGCGGGACCATCTGCAGTCCGGCAATGGAGAAGGTCTGCATCTGGGCCTCGGGGTAGGCCCGCCCCATGGCGTCCGCATCCACCACCGGCAGGCCCGATGCTGCGGCGACGAGCAGCGGCTGGAAGGCGTTGCAGCCGCCGATCTCCACCGTCATCACCGCCCGGAACGGCCGGCCCAGGAAAGCCTCCATGATCCGAACCGGCTTCAAGGCGAAGGCGGCATCGGTCATCCGCTCCTGGAACACCAGCGGCGCGCCCATGGTCGAGACCACGGCCACAACATCGTCGTCGGCGAGTTCGTCGGGATCGAGAAGGGCAATCCGGCCGCCGTCCTCATAGAATTGCCGGGCGACGAGGTGGGAGGCATAGGGCGACCCGCCGCCTCCGGTCCCGAGAATCCAGGCGCCAATGGCCAGCAGGTCAAGCTCTTCCGCATCGAGGAGGCGAGGCATCGCAGGTCCTTCAGCTGTGAAGCGGGCGGTGGTTTCGCCCACCGGGGCCATTCGGGGATGGTTTCACGCGAGGGGCAGTCACCGCTCCGCCCCGATCTGCTTGAGATAGGGCACGAGGTCCTGCCAATCCGCAGCCTCGACCTGGGCTGCGAGGTAGCCGTCCGGCCGGACCAGCGAGATGAAAGCTCCACCGTCAGATCGAGGCGACGCAGCGGCCACGAGCCGGGGAAAGCGCGCGGCGAGTTCGGCCGCCCCGCTTCCGCCGCACGCGGTGAACATCGGCGCGTCGCCCGCGCCGAACGGCGTTTCGCCCGCCACCGGAGGCACCCGCGCGCCGGCCTTCGCTTCGCCTTGGCAGGGTCCGTTGAGCGGGCTGTCCGGATAGCCGATGGAGACTTCCGCCATCAGCCCCGTGATGGCCCGCTGCACCGGCGACAGCCCCATCAGGATATGGGCGACGAAGTCGCGCACATGCTGCAGCGTGTGGTCGGCCAGCGTGCCGATCCGGGTCATGCGCCCCGAGGCCGCGATCACCAGCGCGCCGACCGGGCGGCGTTCCAGATCATAGCTCTCCAAAAGCGCCGGCGCGCTGGCGAGGCCGCGGATCACAAGGGCCAGCTTCCACGCCAGATTGATGGCGTCCTGCATGCCGGTGTTCATGCCCTGCCCGCCCGCCGGGCTGTGGATGTGAGCCGCATCGCCGGCGAGGAAGACTCGCCCGGACCGATAGTTCTCCACCTGCCGCTCGTTGATGCGGAAGGCGCTGACCCATTCCGTACCAGTGAGTGTGATGCCCCCGGGGCCACGGGCGTCGATCATCTTCTGGAACGCCTCCTGGTCCAGCGCGACGGGCGGCGTTGCGGTCGAGGGGCCGAGACTGGTGATGATGCGCGCGCGGTCGGGCGCCATTGGGAAGAACAGCAGCGGGCCGTCCTCGTGCCACAAGATGGCCATCTGCGAGGAGGGAAAGGGATATCCGCTCAGGTGAAAGTCACCCTGCGTCCAGTCGAGGCCGAGGGTATCGCCCAGGAAGTCGAGGCCGAGGTGATGGCGCACGACGCTGTGCGCGCCGTCGCAGGCCACCAGATAGGCATATGGCTCGGTGCGCTCCGTGCCGTCGGGCTCCCTCATGCGGGCGGAGAGGCCATCCTCGTCCTGCTCGAAACCGAGGAGCTCGACGCCGAGGTCGGGCGTGACGCCGTGAGCTGCGAGGTGACGCCGCAACACGGCTTCGGTGTCGTACTGCGGCACCATCAGCGCAAACGGATAGGGTGAAGGAATCTGGTCGAGCGACAGCGAGGCCACCGGACGGCCACCCGACAGGATGTTGGCAACGGTGACCTTGTTGCCCATGGCGATGATGTCCGCCGCCGCCCCGGAGCGGTCGAGCAGTTCCAGCGTTCGTGGCCACACCGCGACGGCCCGGGACGTGTGGGTCGCCTCGGGGACCTTGTCGATGATCCGTACCGGGACGCCGTATCGGGCCAGTTCCAGGGCCATTGTCAGGCCGACCGGCCCCGCGCCGGCGATGAGCACCGGATCCTTCATCCTGTCCTCCCCCTGATGTTGTGCTTCGGCCCGCCTAGCGGGGCGAACCTCGATCTTGCGTCGATGGTGGCTGCGCGGCGGCGCATTATTCCGTGGGCTGATCGTTCCTGTTGACGGGCGGCCCCAGGAATTCCACGTGCCATTTCAGCCCGAAGGCATTGAGCGCGGCCTGGTCGGGGATGCCATCGTGCATCACGCCGGCCAGCTCGGTGAAGAAGGCTGCCGCATCAAGCGCCGGAGCCATGAGGATGTACTGGCGCGCGGGCTTGTCGGTCACGTTGCAGAAGCCGTGCTCGACCCCACCGGGAATGCTCACCACGTCACCGGCCTCGGCATAGAAGCGCTGGCCGTCCGCCTCATAGAGATACCGGCCCTCGATGACGCGGAAGATCTCCGCCTCGCGGTGGCGATGCCGGGGCGGACCCGCGCCGGGGGCATTGATGGTCTCGATGAAGCAGAACTCGCCCGAACTCGCCGCCGGCGGCATGCGCACGAACAGGTCGAGCCCGATGGCGGGGATCTTGATGGGCGCTTCGGTTCCTTTCGAATGCAGGAACGAGATGGGCATGGGAGCCTCCGTGAGACCGCAGGTGATGGGATGATATCGATTTGATCCTAGTTTTCTTCCTCGAACAGCCAGATCTCGGCGGTGGGCTGGGGCAGGCCGCCGGTGCCTTCGCGCAGTCCGAGGAAGGCGGGGATGCGCCGCTGCTGCTCCGGCGTGAGAGACGCGATGAGAGGCTTCAGCGCGGCTGTCACGGTCTTGAGGTCCCGCGCCCGCAGCGCCTCGGCATCGGCGATGCGGTCCAGGATCTCGACGAAATCAGCCGGCGGAGGCGCCTTTGCCCGCTCGGCCCGGCGCTCGGCGGACAGCTTCGCCACCGCGCGGATGGCGGCCTCCACCGGCGGCCAGAGCTTCTGCTGTTCGGGACTGAGGGTCATCACCGTCTTCAGCGCGAGAAGGCGCGCCTCGAGCACGGCCTGGGCATCCGCCGCGCTGTAGAGTTCCACGGCCGGCGGTGCCGTCTGGGCCTGCGCTGCGGGCATGGCGATGAGAAGAGCGCCCGTCAGGGCGGCCACAAGAGTGCAGTTCATGGTCAGGATCTTCCGTGTCGCTGGATTTGAGAGGAGACGGCCGTTGCCGTCACTGCCATCCGCCACCGGGCAGCCGGCCGTGATAGGGGGTGTCGCGGCAATGGCCCCACGGCCCGTGCCAATAGCCGGGAGGGCAGCCGTTGCCGAAATAGCCGTAGGCGGGAGGCAGGTCGTAGACCCACCCGCCGCCCGGCACGCGGCCGCTATAGGGGGTGTCACGACAATGCCCCCACGGCCCACGCCACCAGCCCGGACCGCAACCTTGGGCGATGGGGGTCACGACGGCGGACTCTGGCACGGGAGGGCGCGCCAGAGGCATCGCCGAAGCCGGCAGCACCGCCAGCGTACCGAGCCACAGGCCGGAAATCAGTCCGAAGGTGTTTCGCATGGGATCACTCGCAGTGAGACGTCCCGGGCCTCGAAGATCGCAGCCCGCACCAAGGGGCCCCTTTGCGGACCCGGTGCCAGGGAATTATCTCCACCGCGCTCACGGCGCATCGACAGAACTGGTGATGCGCCTCGTCGTCTCTCAGCGCTCCGGCATCAAAACAGCCGCGACCATCGGCGCCACCGAGGCCGAACAGATCAAGCTAGATGCAGATCCGCACAATCGAGGTGCGGATCTGCATCAACGGCGATCAGGTGTTGAGCTGTCCCCCATGGGGCCTGCCTTCTCGTGAACCTCGTTTATGGTGCGCTCACTTTTATGGCGAGCAGGACCAGCATATCGGATTCGCAAATATACTGCCCATAAATTGATGATATCTGACTTGATACATGCTTGAAGCACACGCGGAAATATCAAGAATTACAATGTTCCGCCACCCCCATCGACCATCGAATGGGAGTTAAGTTGCTCAACGGAGATCAATCTACGCGACCACAGCCCTAGGCGGCGGAGCAGGTCGACGCCGCGGGTTCCGTGGCAGGGGAGCTCCGCATCCCGCCGCTAGAAGCGCCAAGCCAGATTGGCCTGGACGGCATTGACCGTCACGCTGTCTGCGAACTGGCCGACATAGGCCATGCCGAAGCGGACCTGTTCGCCGATGCGCAGGTCGGCGCCCACTTTCACCAGCGCGGTGTTCTGCGCGAGCGGCACGCCGGCGACGGTGAAGTTCGCGCTCGGGACGCTGAGGAAGGCGAGCCGGGCATCGGGGGTGAGGTCGCCGAAGGCATATTGCCAGGCGAGCGAGGCATGGGGCTCCAGCGCCATGCCGCGTGACAGCTCCACGGTGCTCGCCAGCCGCAGGCCGAGCGAGGAGTAGCCGACGCCCATCGAGCTGGACGCACCGAACAGGCCGGCCGAGGCGCCCGTCTCGGTGAAGCCGTCGGTGTTCAAATGGACGTAGGCAAGGCCCGCGAAGGGCTCCAGCGCCAGCTGCTGGACGGCGAAGCCGTAGCCGACCTCTGCGAACACCTGCCCGGTCCCGCCGGAATAATCGGCGTTCGCCCGCTGGAAGAAGCCGGGATAGGCGATGGTGCGCGAAGCGTCGATCTGGTTGAAGGCGTAGCTGGCGGCAAGGCGCAGCTTCCATGGCCCGGAGCTGGTGCCCGCATAAAGCGCGACCAGCATGCTGTCGGTGTTGGACTGGCTCGCCAGCGCATCCATCTGCGCATTGGAATGCGTGTAGCCGATCGCAGCGCCGAGCATCCAGTTCTCGACCTTCACGTCAGCGCCGGAAATGATCCCGCCGATGTTGGCATCGACGTCGGCGGTGTCGCGGCCGCCGCCATAGGCGCTCCACCCGCCGAAGGCCTGCGCCCAGATGGTGCCGTTGAACGCGGGTTCGGCGGAAGGCTGCGCTTTGGCGGGGAATGGCACGCCGGACGTGGTCGGCGCGGCATAGGCGAGCGCCGGCCCGCCAAAGCCGAGCGCGGCCGTCGGGCCGCCCTGGCCGGCATAGGAGCCCTGGCGCAGGCGTCCCAGCAATGCGTCGCGGCTGTACGCGCTGTCGCCCAAGAGAACGGTCTTCGTGCTGGCATAGGCCTCGCCGGAGAGGGCGGTAAGCGCGCCGGGCAGTTCGGCCACGGTGAGGCCGTAGAGCGGGCTGAGCGCCGTGGGAAGAGTCGTCAGCAGGCCGTTGGTGGTGGTGTTGATGACGCGATCGAGGGCACCGCCGACCGCGCGCTGGTTCGGCGTGTTGCCCGCCTTGCCGGCGAGATCGGCCGCGACCGTCATGGTCACCGCGTTCGGGGCATAGGCCACGCTCGCGTCGAACAGCGCCGGCAGGCCGGGGGTGACCACATGATCGAAGGTGCCGGTGATGCCGTCGGTGGCGACGATGAGCGTCGTGGTCGGGGCGAAGCTGGTGTCGAGGAAGGACGCCTGCAGCGTGCCGTCGAGCCGTATGGTGCCCGTCACCTCCAGGAAGTCGCTGCCCTTGTCCGTCACGCGCGCGGCGTAGGTGCCCGTCGCGGTCTGCACGAAGGTGCCGCTGAGGAGGTGGGTGATGGTCGGGCCGGTGCCGCTGACGCCGAGCCAGCCGGCGTTCTCGAATCTCTTGTCCGGCCCCGCCGTCGCAGCCAGCCGGCCATCGATGATGCCCGCGTTCACGATCACGGTGCCATGGCTGTCCGGGCCCGTGCGCAGGGCATCGGCCTCGACCGTGGTCTTCAGGATCCCGTAGTTCAGGAAGGTGCCGTAATCGCCATGCAAGTCCACCGCCGCCCCGGCGATGCCGGTGGCGGTGATGGTGCCCTTGTTGGTCAGCACGCCATAGGTCTCGCCACGCATGCCGATGCCGCCGTTGCCGGTGACATTGATGGTGCCGCTGTTGATGATGTCGTCGCCCTTCATGCCCGACAGAGCGGCGGCATTTTCGCCCGCGAAGTTCAGGGTCCCGATGTTGCGGATCGGGTTGTACATGCCGGGAATGGTGGCGATGAAGCCGTTTATGGTGGTCGTGCCGCCCGCGGTCGAGACATAGATGCCCACGACATTGTCGCCATAGGCCGAGTTGGACGACACGACGGCCCCGGGGATGTCGATCTCGTACCAGGTCACGACGCCGAGGGCGTCGATGTGCATGACCGCGGGATGCACCACGCCGTCCGCCGTCACCCAGTTGGTGACGAGGTTGTACTCGCCGGAGCGGCCGGCTCCGGTGATGCCCTCGAAATGGGTCGCGACGGCGCCGGGGTGGTCGTAGGTCTGATAGGTGCCGGTGGTCTGGTCGTAGATGTAGCCGTGCTCGGCGTGCAGCCCGCCGCCGACCTCGACCTCGCCATAGCCGCCGGCGATCTTGTCGCCGTAGATGCCATAGGCGGTGGTGCTGACCGCGCCTGGTATGTTGTTGGTGGTATAGGTTTTTGTGTCGATATTGTAGATGAAGGCGTTACCGGTCGCGAGCCGGGTGTCGTAGTCGCCGACCACCTGGTTGCCAAAGTTGCTGTGGGCAATGGTGTAGAGCGTGTCGGCGCCCGGATAGGCCAGCGGCGTCAGCGTCTGCCCCGGCGCCGCGGCGGCGTCGTAGAGATAGCTGAGGTCATAAGGGGCCGACGTTTCGGTCTGATAGCTGCCCACCACACGCAGGATGCCGCCGGGGGTTCCGAAGCTCGGCCCATAGGGCGACGAACCGATGGCGCCGGGATAGTTGACCCCGTTGTTGGTGGCTTCCGGCATAGGCGACCAGGTGCGGCTGGTCATGTTGTAGTAGAGGCCGCCGGTCTCGGTGCTGCCGGGAATGGTGTAGTTGCCGACGATGTTGTCGCCGCGAATACCGGTGAGGAACGTCCCGTTCGTCCCGTAATTCAGCGTCTCATAGGTCGTCGGCGAAGACGGCAGGGGTTCGGCCAGCGCGCTCTGCGCAAGGCTGCCGGCACCCAGGCCCATGGCGACGAGCCCGAGTGCGCGTGTGCGCGACACGTCGCAAAAAAACGATCGAATTGTCATGAAATGCCCCGCCGCCCCGGCTCAGGGCAATGTCAGGCTATCCCAGGGTAACTGGAATAGCTATTTCACATTTCGATCTTGTTTCGCCGGAGCAATCCCCGCGCAAGCCACGGTTTGTCGCGTACTTCCAGCGCCGACATGATGCCCCCGCGCTGCTCGATCGAAATTCATGCAGAGGCGGAGGCGGGGCACCAAGTCGCCCCGAACCGGTTGCAGTCAGCCTTGTCGAGGCTCGAAGCCGAAGCGTAGCGGGCGCACGATCTGCTCCGCCAGCGCCTCGCGGTCCGCAGCCGTCTCGCCGGTCTTGGGGCGGTACCAGATCGACATCCAGTTGATGGCGCCGAGGGCAGCCTTGATGGTGAGTGAGGGAGATTCACTTATCGCGCTGCCGTCTTCCAGAGCCGTGTCGAGCATGGAACGAAACAAGCGTTCGTAACGACGGCGCATGTCCATCACGGCATCCAGGGTGCGCCGCTGGGCCGGGGTGGTGGCCGCCAGCCGGTGCATGTGCACGCCCTGCACCACAACCGCGATGTAGGTATGGTTCTCCATCGACGCCAGCGCGTGTGCCTTCAGCATTCGAGCAAGGCGCGAGCCAGCCGTGCCCGGCATCGCCGACGCCGTTTCCACCGCGGCGAACAGGCGATCCATGCCCTCGCGGTGCACGTCGAAGAAGAGGTCCGTCTTCGAGGCGTAGTAATGATAGATACGGCCCTTGGTGGCGCCGAGGCGGCGCGCCACGTCGTCGATGCTCGTGGCGGAGAAGCCCTGCTCCATGAAGCTCGCGGCCGCCGCCTCGAGGATGTCGGCATTGCCGGTGCCGTCGCTCCGGATCTCCAGCGTGCTCCCGCCCGCCATCACTTCGCCCGCCGTGCCGGCGCCCGTCTTGCCCGTGGCCGGCTTAGTCGTGGCCGTCTTAGTCGTGGCCGTCTTGCCCGAGACCGTCGTGCCCGAGACCGTCTTGGCTTTGCCAGCGTTGCCTTTTCCTGCCATGTCCTGCCCAGACCCTTGCTAAGTGCGCCTGCACGCTAGGCTGCCGCGCGCCCGCAGCCTAGCGAACGATTGCAAATCCTTCACCCGGATGAGGTGGCTGGACAAAGCCCCTCTCAAATGCATACTACCGAGTATGTTGTAAGCCAACGTCCCGCCCGTGCGCGATGCCGCCGCAGGACAAGCCGGAACAGGTCCCGATGTCCCTTCCCATCCCCTCCCCCGGCGCTCCGCCTCTCGTGAGCGGCTGGCTCGACGTGACCCAACCTCTCGTCGATCTGTTTGCGGACGCCATTTCCGACCATCAGTTCATCCATGTGGACCCCGAGCGCGCAGCGCGGGAGAGCGCCTTTGGCGGCACCATCGCCCACGGCTTCCTGGTGCTGTCCCTGCTGTCGAAGCTCGGCGCCGAGGTGATGGAGCTGCCCGGACCGGGCGAGGTGGGCATCAACTACGGCTTCGACAAGGTGCGCTTCCTCATGCCGGTGCCGGTGGGCCAGCGCATCCGCGGCGTGTTCCGCGTCGCGGCGCAGGAGCCCAAGGGCGGCGGCATCCTCAATCGCTTCGACGTGACCGTCGAGCTCGAACACGCCGCCAAGCCGGCCCTCGCGGCGGAATGGCTGGTTCTGATTCTCAAGGGAGACAAGGCATGAGCATCTCGTTCGAGGGGCGGGTGGCCATCGTCACGGGCGCCGGCGGCGGGCTCGGCCGCGCGCATGCGCTGGAGCTCGCCCGCCGCGGCGCCAAGGTGGTGGTGAACGATTTCGGCGGCGCCCGCGACGGCACCGGCGGCTCTACCGCCGCGGCGCAGGCAGTGGTGGACGAGATCCGCTCCGGCGGCGGCGAGGCACTTGCGGACGGCGGCAACGTCACCTCCGCTTCGGACATGGAAGCGATGGCAGCGGCGGCCCTGCAGGCGTTCGGCCGCATCGACATCCTCATCAACAACGCCGGCATCCTGCGCGACCGCACCTTCGCCAAGATGGATATGGCGGATTTCGCGGCCGTGGTCGCGGTGCATCTGCTGGGCTCGGCCAACGCCACCAAGGCGGTGTGGGAGACCATGCGCGCGCAGAAATACGGCCGCGTGCTGATGACCTCCTCCACCTCCGGCGTCTACGGCAATTTCGGCCAGTCCAACTACGGCGCCGCCAAGGCCGGGCTCATCGGCCTGATGAACGTGCTGCATTTCGAGGGCGAAAAGTACGGCATACGCGTCAACGCCGTTCTGCCCACGGCCGCCACCCGCATGACCGGCGACATGATGGACGAGCAAACCCTCGCCCATCTCGCCCCCGAGAATGTCACGCCCGCCGCCCTCTACCTCGTGAGCGAGGAGGCGCCGAGCCGCACCGCTTTGCTCGCCGGCGCGGGCACCGTGTCACGCATGGCGATCGTGGAGACGGAAGGCGTGTTCCTGCCGCAGAGCCAGCGCACCCCCGAAGCGGTGGCGGCCGCCTTTGCCGATCTCGCCCGGCTGGACAATGCGATCGAGACCGAGGCCGGCCTTGCCCATGTGGAGCGCATCATCGCGCGCGCCAAGGCCGCAGCCATCGCGGCGGCCTGAAGGGAGCTTCCATGAGCGAGCCTCGCCCCGCCCCCGAAGGGCGGACGGCGTTCCCGCGCCTCTATGCCATGCAGACGCGCTGGAACGACGTGGACCGCTACGGCCACATGAACAACGTGGTCTATCTCGAATATTTCGACAGCGCCCTCAACCGGGCGCTGATCGGGGCGGGTGCGCTCGACTTCGCCGGCACCGGGCCCATCGGCATCGTCGCCAAGGTCGGCTGCGACTACTTCTCCGAGGTGAGCTACCCGGACGAAGTGGAGGTTGGCGTGCGCATCGAGCGCATCGGCAGCTCCAGCCTCACCTGGGGCTTCGGCCTGTTCCGGTCCGGCGCTCCCCTCACAGCCGCGGTGGGGCGCACCATCCATGTCTATGTGGACCGCGCCAGCCGCCGCCCGCAGCCGCTCAGCCCGGAGCTGAGGGCCCTCGCAGCAACGCTCCACGTTCCCCGGAAGGATCCCGCATCATGAGGGAAGCCGTCGTCGTCTCCACCGCCCGCACGCCCATCGCCAAGGCCTATCGCGGTGCCTTCAACGACACCAGCGCCCCTCAGCTCGCCGGCCACGCCATTGCGAGCGCGATCGCCCGCGCCGGCATCGACGGCGGCGAGGTGGAGGATGTCATCATGGGTGCCGCCCTGCAGCAGGGCACGACGCACATGAACATCGGCCGTACCGCCGCGCTGCGCGCCGGCCTGCCCGTCCATGTGCCCGGCCAGAGCGTCGACCGCCAGTGCGCCTCGGGTCTCATGGCCATCTCCATCGCTGCCCGGCAGATTGTCGGCGAGGGCATGGAGATCGCGGTCGGCGGCGGTGTCGAGCAGGTCTCGCTGGTGCAGAACGAGCGCATGAACGTCTTTGGCTGGCACGACACCTGGCTGGATGCTCACGTGCCCTCGACCTACATGAGCATGATCGAGACCGCCGAGATCGTGGCCGCGCGCTACGGCGTCTCCCGCGCGGCGCAGGATGCCTATGCCCTCCAGTCCCAGCAGCGCACGGCGCAGGCGCAGGCCCGCGGCGCTTTCGACGACGAGATCGTGCCCCTCGACACCGTAAAGGTCGTCACCGACAAGGCCACGGGCGAGATCCGCCGCGAGGCGGTGCGCCTCACGCGGGACGAGGGGAACCGCGCCGACACGACCGCGGAAGGCCTCGCGGCGCTGAAGCCGGTGTTCAAGGGCGGCATCGAGGTGGCGGAAGGCCGATGCGTGACCGCGGGCAACGCCTCTCAGCTCTCTGACGGTGCCTCCGCCTGCGTGCTGATGGAGGCCAGGGCGGCCGAGCGGCGCGGACTTTCTCCGCTGGGCATCTACCGCGGCATGGCGGTGGCGGGCTGCGCGCCGGAAGAAATGGGGATCGGCCCGGTCTTCGCCGTGCCGAAGCTGCTGGCCCGTCACGGCCTGACGGTGGATGACATCGGCCTGTGGGAGCTGAACGAGGCCTTCGCTGCCCAGCTCCTCTATTGCCGCGACCGGCTCGGCATTCCCGACGAACGGCTGAATGTGAACGGCGGCGCCATCTCCATCGGCCATCCCTACGGCATGTCCGGCGCCCGCATGACAGGCCATGCCCTCATCGAGGGCCGCCGTCGGGGCGCACGCTACGTGGTGGTCACCATGTGCGTGGGCGGCGGCATGGGCGCGGCCGGCCTGTTCGAGGTGGCGTGAGTTTCTCCCGAGCAGCCTGAAGGCCCCGGAGCAATCCGGGGCCGGTTTTTGGCGTCCCAGGATCAGCCCCGTGCCGAAAGGCCGATGCGCCTGTCGAGCCAGGCCGGGCGCGGGAGGGGGGCGTGGGCCGCCGCATCGGCATCAAGGCGCATCTGCACGTGGGCAGGAAAGGGCGCGGCCCGTGGCGCGCCCGCGGCACGGGAGACATGCATCAGCACCTGTTCGCACAAGGCGAGCGCCACGCCCTCGGCATCGATGAGCCGCATGAGGATGTGCATGCGCTTGGCATCCGCCGCCAGCACCACCAGCTCGACCGAAAGTGCCGTGCCCTCATGGCATTCGTGAAGGTATCCGATCCGGCTGTCGAGCGTGTAGAGAGTTGCGGCCTGCGTGGTGCGATAGTCGGCGTCCAGCCCCAGGCGCTCCATGTAGGCCGTGGCGGCGTCGGAAAAGACGATGCCATAGGCGAAATCGCCCATATGGCCGTTGTAATCCACCCATTCCGGGCGGACGCGGTCAGCCAGAATGACGATGCCGGAAACGGCAGCCTTCTGCTGCGAATGGTCCACGACAGCTCCCTCCCTCACTGAAGACGGGGAGGCCGCGACGGCCTCCCCGGTCCTGCACGAAGCCCATTTCTCCTGCGCCGGCATCCAGGGGCTGCGGGCGCCCGACCCGTTCCGTCCGGAGAGCCCCTCAGCCCTTCACCAGCGGGCAGGCGCTCTCCTCGATGGGGCGGAACGCTTCCTTTCCGGGGATGGTGCGCAGAACCTTGTAATAGTCCCACGGCCCCTTGGAGTCCTTCGGAGCCTTCACCTCCACGAGGTACATGTCGTGCACGAGGCGACCGTCCTTGCGCAGATAGGCGTTGCGGGCGAAGAAATCGTTGATGGGGGCCTCGCGCAGCTTGGCCATCACCTGCGATCCGGAGACGGTGCCGGCCCCCTCGGCGGCCTTCAGGAAATTCGTCACCGCCGAATAGACGCCCGCATGCACCATGGTCGGCATCCGGCCGTTCATGCGCTGCGCATACCGCTTCGACCAGGCACGCGTCGCGTCGTCATAGTCCCAGTAGAAGCCGGTGGTCAGCGTCAGGCCCTTGGCGATGTCGAGCCCGACCGCATGCACGTCAGTGAGGAACAGCAGCATCCCGGCGATGCGCTGGCCACCCTGGGTGATGCCGAATTCCTGCGCCTGCTTCAGCGCCGTCATGGTGTCGCCGGAGGAGTTGGCCAGCGCCACCACCTTGGCGCCGGAGGCCTGCGCCTTCAGCAGGTAGGAGGAAAAATCCGAGGTCTCGCGCGGGTGCCGCACGCTGCCCACCACGGTGCCGCCCGCCGCCTTCACGGCCTCGCTCGTGTCCTTCTCCAGCGCGTGGCCGAAGGTGTAGTCCACGGTGATGAAGAACCAGCTCTTGCCGCCGTCCTGCGTCATGGCGCGGCCGGTGCCGTTGGCGAGGGCATAGGTGTCCCACGTCCAGTGGGCGGTGGAGGGCGAGCACGCCTTGCCCGTGAGTTCAGAGGAACCCGCGGTGGAGACGAGGAATGCGGTGTCGGTGTTGCGCGTCACCTCCTGCACCGCCATGGCGACCGAAGACGTCGGCACATCGATGATGGCCTTCACGTTCTGCTGGTCGATCCAGCCGCGCGCCAGGCTGGCGCCCACGTCCGGCTTGTTCTGGTGGTCGCCGACGATGACCTCTACGTCACGGCCGAGCAGCTTGCCGCCGAAATCCTCCACCGCCATCTTTGCCGCAGCGACGGAACCGGGACCGGCGAGGTCCGCGTTCATGCCGGACATGTCCGTGAGCACGCCGAGACGCCAGGTCTCCGCAGCCGCCGGACCGCCGGACAGGACGAGCGCCGCCAGAGCGGCGCGGCCGAAAAATCCGCGCGTCATCAGATATCCTCCCTTGGGTGCTTTTGGGGACGCGGCGGTTTGAGCCCGCCGTCGTTGCTTGACGGGACGACCCGTTAGCGGGTCGCCTCCGAAACCAGCCTGGACAGCAGGAACTGGTCGGCCTCGTAGGCCGCGGCCCAGTTGCCACCCGCCGAGCCATCAAGCGCGCGCTTGGTCATGGCGAGGGCGAGGGGTGGGCAGGCCGCGATCTCGCCGGCCCACGCCCGCGCGGCGTCGAGTGCGCCGCCCTGCGGTGCGCTCCTGTCGGCAAGTCCCATCGCCACCGCCTCGGCGGCGGAGACGGTCTCGTCGCAGAAGAGGAGCCGCTTGGCGCGGGCCGGCCCCACCAGAGCGGAGAGCAGCGGCAGGCCGCCCCAGCCGAGCGTCATGCCGAGGCGCACCTCCGGAAAACGGAAGAAGGCGCCGTCCGCCAGAACCCGGAAGTCGGCCGCCAGCGCCAGGATCGCGCCGCCGCCGATGGCCGGCCCCTCCACCGCGGCGATCACCGCCTGCGGCAGGCGGCGCCAGCGCTCGGACATGCGTCCGCCTGCGGCCATGGCATGATGGCGCGCTGAGATGTCGTCATCCGGCCGCCAAAGGGCCTCGTCCTTGAGGTCCACCCCGGCGGAGAACCGGGTGGACGTGCCGGCAAGCACCACGACCCGCACCGTGGTGTCCGCCTCCAGCTCCGCCGCGGCGGCCGTGAGCGCCTCGATGGCGGCAAGGCTCAGCGCATTGGCCTTGCCGCCGCGGTCGTAGCGCACGACGGCGATGGTGCCGGCCCGCTCGATCTCCACGATTTTCATGGCGCCGCAGGCCCTCCGAACAGCCCATCCTTTACATACTACTGAGTATGTTGCATAAGGAATGAGCCTTTGCAACAGGCTCCAAGGGCGTCACGAATACGCCGGCCAAGGGAGAGAACGAGGATGAGCGAGCGGGAAGCAGCGCTGTCGCGCGACCATGCGGTGCTGCGCGCCATGCTTGAGCGCCGCGCGGCGGAGCGGCCGCAGGCGCCCTTCGTGCAATTCTGGCCGGGGCCTGCCGAAACCTGCACCTGGAGCTATGCGGAGACGCTCGCCCGCGTGCGTCGGCGCGCGGCCACGCTCGTCCGCCATGGCGTCCGGCGGGGCGACCATGTGCTCTGCTTCATGGGCAACGGGCCCGAGCTGCTGGCCACCTGGTTCGCCATCAACTACCTCGGCGCCGTCTATGTGCCCCTCAATACTGCGAGCCGCGGCCGGCCACTGGAGCATATCCTGAACGATGCCGACGCCCCGCTGATGATCGCGGAGGCAAGTCTTCTGCCCCGCCTGCGGGAGGTGGCGCCGGGCAAGCTCTCCGTCGTCCTCACGGTGGCGGGCGCGCCTGAGCCGGTGCCGGGCCTCGATGTCGTGGCGCTGGAGGACCGGGACGATTTCGCGCCCGCCGATCTCGACCTCGACCGCCCCATCGAGCCGTGGGACACCCAGGCCATCATGTACACCTCGGGCACGACGGGGAGCCCCAAGGGCGTGATCTCGTCCTACACCCAGCTCTACACCATGGGCCCCGACGCGTTCGCCGTCGCGGACGACGAGCGCTGCCTGATCTGCGGCCCCATCTTCCACTGCGGATCGACGCTCTACGTCTACGCCCAGCTCGCGCGCGGCCTTTCGATCGGCATGATGCGGGAGTTCCGCACCCAGGACTTCTGGCCCGCCGTACGCGAGACCGGATCCACCTACGTGCTGCTGCTTGGCGTGATGGCGAGCTTCCTCCTGAAGGCGCCGCCGGCCGCGACCGACCGTGACCATCCCCTGCGCCGCGCCTTCATCACGCCCTTCGGCGAGGATGGTCCTGCCTTCGCCGAACGCTTCGGCGTCGAGGCCTGGACCATCTACAACATGACCGAGATCGCGAGCCCCCTTCACGCCGGCCCCGGCATCACCGAAAAGGGCATCGCCGGCCAGCCCCGCCCCTGGTTCGAACTGCGCATCGTCGACGAGCACGACCTTGAAGTGCCGGAGGGGGCGACCGGCGAGCTCGTCATCAGGGCCCACCGGCCGTGGGCCCTGATGAAGGGCTACTACAACAATCCCACGGCCACCGCCGAGGCGATGCGCAACGGCTGGTTCCACACCGGCGACGGCTTCCGCCGAACCGCCGACGGCAACTTCTTCTTCGTCGACCGGCTGAAGGACGTCATCCGCCGCCGCGGCGAGAACATCTCCTCCTTCGCGCTGGAAGCCGAGGTGCGCACCCATCCAGCCGTGAAGGAATGCGCCGCAGTGGCCGTGCCCAGCGCCCTCAGCGAGGACGAGGTTCTGGTGGTGGTGACGCCGGTGGACGGTGCGACTCTCGACGCCGAGGACCTCATCCGCTTCCTGGCCGCCGGCATCCCGCACTACATGGTGCCGCGCTATGTCAGGCAGGTGGAAGCGCTGCCCAAGACCGCAAGCGGCAAGGTGCAGAAGCACGAGTTGCGCGCCGCCGGCGTCACCTCCGACACCTTCGACCGGGAAGCCGCGGGCATCCGCATCGGTCGCGGCTCCTGACGGCGGAAAGGCAGACCATGGCAGGTTTCGTCTTCAACACCACGCGCTCCATCGTGCTCGAGCCCGGCGCCGCGCGCCGGATCGCAGATCTGGCCGGCCCGCTGCTCGGCCCGCGCGTCGTTCTCGTCACCGACAAGAGCCTGCGCACGGCCGGGCTTGTCGCTCCCGCCCTCGCCTCCCTCGCTGCCGCCGGGATCGCGGTCGCCATTTTCGACGACGTGGTGGCGGACCCGCCGGAGGCGATCGTCGCCGCCCTGACCAACCTCGTCGCAGCGCACCGGGCGAGCGGCCTCCTTGCCATCGGCGGCGGATCGCCGATGGACGTGGCGAAGGTGGCGGCACTGATCGCCGGCAGCGGCGAAGCGCTCGCGGACATCTATGGCGTCAACCGCGCCCGCGGGCCGCGCTTGCCGCTGGTGCTGGTGCCCACCACCGCCGGAACCGGCTCGGAAGTCACGCCCATTTCCATCATCACCACGGGCGCCGCCACGAAGATGGGCGTCGTGACGCCGCATCTGCTGCCCGACATGGCGATCCTCGACGCCGAGTTGACCCTGAGCCTGCCTCCGGCGGTGACGGCCGCCACCGGCATCGACGCCATGGTTCACGCCATCGAGGCCTACACTTCCGCCTCACCGAACAACAATCCGCTGTCGCGCACACTCGCCCGGCAGGCCTTGGGGCTGCTTGGCGGCGCCATCCGCACCGCCACCTTCGACGGCGCGAATATCGCGGCGCGCAGCGACATGCTGCTCGGCTCGCTTCTCGCCGGGCAGGCGTTCGCCAATTCCCCGGTCGCCGCGGTGCATGCGCTCGCCTATCCCATCGGCGGGCATTTCCATGTGCCGCATGGATTGTCCAATGCGCTGGTGCTGGCCCCGGTGCTGCGCTTCAACATGCCCGCCGCCGCCACGCTCTACGGCGAGATCGCCGCGGACGCCTTCCCCGAGCTGGCCGACGTGCCTGCGACGGAACGGGCCGCCGCGTTTGCCACGGCATTGGCAGAGCTGAGCCACGCCCTCGGCCTGCCCCCGGGGCTCGGCGCCGTCGGCATCACCCGCAACGACCTGCCGCTTCTGGCTGCGGAGGCGATGAAGCAGACGCGCTTGCTGGTCAACAACCCGCGCCCCGTCACCGAGGCGGACGCTCTCGCCATTTACGAAGCCGCCCTGTAGACGCGCGGACGGCGCGTTCGGCCCGCCCGACGAGATTAACGGCGCCTTCGATGTCGCTGTGGCCGTCGAGACGCCGCGCGAGCGCGCGACCGTGATCCGCGAAGCTCTCGACCGCGCCCCTTTAGACGCCGACCTCCTCAGTCTCGCACGGCATGAAGCGCTGCAATCGGGCGACACAGACCGCGTGCGCGGTGCTGCGTCAAAGCTCATGCGCCTGTGCCCTGACGACAAAGACCTCGCCCGCATTCAGAAACTCTGACGTGAGCCCGTTTTCTCCTCCGATTCAGGAGCGAGACCGCCGGTTGTTTTGTGGCCCGGGCGGGCACCCGCCCGGGCCAGCGTCGCGTCCTCGTCCCGTCAGGTTCACATCATGCATCCCATGCCGGTGAGCAGGTCGTTGGCCTTCTTCTTCTGGTCATCGCTGAGTGCGGCGTAGAGGTTGCTTAGCGGCTGCTTCATATCCTTGAGAGCAGCGGCGCGGGCTTCCATCACCGAAATGCGGGATTCAAGACGATCCATCGGCGTGTCCGCGTCAAAGCTGGCGCGCATGGCCTGGCGCAGGCCCTGCATGCTGATGAAATTGTTCTTCATCGCCGCCACATAGGCGTCCCACACCTTGGCCTGCGCATCGGTGACGCCGAGCTCGGCCTTCAGGAAGGCGACACGCCCCTCGATGAAGGCGGGCAACTGGCCGTCGGCATCACCCGTCATCCAGCCTCCGCAGCCACCCATCATGCTCCGAGCCGAGCGATGGAATCCGGGGCCCCACCCTCCCTGGCCGGGCCCCATATAGCCCTCACCCTGCCCCATCATGCCCGGACCATAGCCGGGCCCACCGCCCATCTGGGCGCTCGCCGGCACAGCAGACAATGCCGCGGCCAGCGCGAGCGCTGCGAACCGCGCAACGGAAACGGATTTGATCTTCATGACGCTCTCCCTGCCTTTGGGCGGACAGGTCCGCCCCTCCGGACTGCGCCGGGGGCGAGCCCGAACATCTTAGGCCGCGCCTGCGCCTTCCTGCCGGGTCGATCAGGCGTGGCACCACGCTCGCGATGCACGGCGAATGGCTTCCCCGTCCTCCCGCGCGAACCAGAGCGGCGAGCCGTCAGACCCGAAACGGTCGTCCTCGATGGCCGAAACCTCCGCGCCACCGACAATGATATTGTTTATGCGCTTGCGCGCATATGCGCATGAGCGTAAATTGAAGCCATGGACTCCACGCTCACCCTTCTGTCGGCCCTGGCCGAACCCACCCGCCTCGCGGCGGTCCGCCTCCTGTGGGACGGGCGCGAGCATTGCGTCTGCGAGCTTGTGCGCGTCCTGGGCGTCACCCAATCCCGCATGTCGCGCCATATGGCGGTGCTCAAGCAGGCCGGCATGGTGATCGACCGGCGGGATGCCCAATGGGTGCGCTACCGTCGCAACCCTGAACTACCGGCCGAGCAGGCCGCCATCGTCGATGCTGTTCTCAACAGCCTGAATGCTTCGTCCGATAGGAGAGCCGCATGAGCGCTGACCTGTCATTGACCGAGCGCAAGCCGCCGCGGGAGGCATCGCCTTTGGCCTGGGCGGCGGCAACGGTCGCGGCGATCGCCCTGTGGTTCGTGGTCTATGCCCAGCTCGCGCCGTTCTCCCAATGGCTGGTGGCCCGTCTGCCGGTTGAAACCGGCAGCCATCTGGCCGAAGCGGTCGCGTTCTTCATCTACGATACGCCCAAGGTGCTGATGCTGCTGACGCTGGTGGTGTTCGCCATGGGCGTGGTGCGCAGCTTCTTCTCCGCCGAGCGCACGCGTGCGCTGCTCGCCGGACGGCGCGAGGGGCTCGGCAATGTCGCCGCCGCCGGTCTCGGCATCGTCACGCCCTTCTGCTCCTGCTCGGCGGTGCCCCTCTTCGTCGGCTTCGTCTCCGCCGGCGTCCCCCTCGGTGTCACCTTTTCCTTCCTTATCGCCGCGCCCATGGTCAACGAAGTGGCACTCGGCCTGCTGTTCGCGCTCGTGGGCTGGAAGGTGGCGCTCACTTACCTGGCCTTCGGCCTTGGGGTGGCCATCGTTGCCGGCTGGGTCATCGGCCGGCTGCATCTGGAGGGTTGGCTGGAAGACTGGGTCCGCAACGTGCGCGCCGCTCCCGTCGATCTGCCGCCGAACGGCATGACGCTGGTGGATCGCATCAGGGCCGGCCTTGAGGCGGTGCGCGACATCGTCGGCAAGGTGTGGATGTGGATCATCGCCGGCATCGCGGCGGGCGCCTTCATCCACGGCTATGTCCCGGCGGACCTGCTCGCCTCCATCATGGGGCGGGATGCGTGGTGGTCGGTGCCGGCCGCGGTCCTGCTGGGCATTCCCATGTATTCCAATGCCGCGGGCATCATCCCGGTGGTGGAGGCCCTGCTGGCCAAGGGCGCTGCGCTGGGCACCGTGCTCGCCTTCATGATGGCGGTGATCGCCTTGTCCCTGCCGGAGATGATCATCCTGCGCAAAGTCCTGAGCCTGAAGCTGATCGCCGTGTTCATCGGCGTGGTCGCCACCGGCATCCTCGCCGTGGGTTTCCTGTTCAACGCGCTGTTTTCCTGAAACCGGAAAGGCTGAAGTCATGAAAGACGTGAAAGTGCTCGGCCCCGGCTGCTCCCGCTGTGAGGCGACGGCGCAGATGGTGCGGGACGCGGCGGCCAAACTCGGGCTCGATGTCACGGTGGAAAAGGTCACCGACTATGCGGCGATCGCCGGTTACGGCATCGCTTCGACCCCCGGCATCGTCATCGACGGCAAGGTGGTGCATGCCGGTGGCCTGCCGAAGCCGGACGACGTCGCCCGATGGCTCGCGACTTGAGCGCCCCATGCCGAAACACAAGATCCGCGCGACGCGGATCGACACACACGGCAGGCGCTCGATCTCCGCGAGGGCAGGCGCTGACTCGCGTGCATTCCAAGTCTGCCAGCGGACCGGACCAGGCCTCGGTCGGCACGCCTCCGGCGCACCCAAACAGTCTCAGGCGTCATGCCGAGGCTGACGCGTGCTCTTCCCAAAGAACAGGGCAGCCCGTCATGCGTCTTGTGGAAGTACCGTGCTGAGTGCTTCGGCCAGGTCCAGCAGCTGCATATCGCTGCCTGCGGGCCCCAGGATTGAAAGGCCGATGGGGCAGCCCGCGATCTTGGCAACGGGGAGCGAGACTTGTGGAAGGCCGGCATGGCCGGCGGGGCACAGCATTTCTAACGCCTTGCCCCGAAAAGCGTTCAATTCCGCCTCGGGCGTATTGAGAAGCGGCGCGGGGCCGGGCGCGCTCGGCAGTAGCAGGACCGAACCCGGAGCAACCAGCTCCCGCATCCGCACCCGTATCGCCTGCCGCCGCTCCTGCGCCGCTGCGCGATCCCGGGGATCCACGTGCGGCGCCGCGGCAAAGCGCTCGCGGATTCCGGGGCCGAAGGCCGGCTTTGTCCGCGATACCCAATCGCCATGTACGCTCCAGATTTCCGAGGCCTGGACCAGCTGGAAGACGCGCAGCCAATCGGCGCCCGCACCCTGCGTCACATCGACGTCCTCACAGGCCCCGAAATGGCGGGCGATAGCCGCGACCGCTGGCGCGAGCGCAGCCGCAACCTCGCTTCCAGCTTTGTCGAACAGGTCGCGCGCCAGCAGAAGGCGGTCCGGCCGCTTGCGCGGCCCGGCATCGATCAGCACCTCGCCCACCTTGCGGAAGATTGCCGGATCGCGCGCGAGCCATCCCAACGTGTCGTAGCTGGGCGCCAGCGGCACGGCCCCTTCGAGCGGGATCAGACCGTGGGTGGTGCGGATGCCATAGACGCCACAATAGGACGCGGGCAGGCGCACGGAGCCGCCGGTATCGGAACCGATGCCGAAATCCACCAGTCCGGCCGCAGCCGCGGCGGCGGAGCCGGAGGAGGAGCCGCCGGGAATGCGGCCCGGCGCGGCGACGTTGCGCGGTGTGCCATAATGGGCATTCTCGCCGTTCAAGCTCCAGGCCAGTTCGTCCGTGTGCGTCTTGCCCACGCACCGCGCGCCTGCGTCGAGGAGGCGTTCGATGGCCGGTGCCGTGCGCGTCGGAACCGGATGAGTCGCCAGCCACTCCGGCGAGCCCGCGCCGGTCGGTACACCGGCCAGATCGAAAAAATCCTTGAGGCCGAAGCTGAGACCGGCGAGCGGACCTTCCTCGCGTGTCTGACGCACGACGCGCCCGTGGGCGCAGAAGGCGCCGACCGTATCAACGATGCTCATGCGAAACTTCCCCTCACGGCGACGGATACGACGCGGCGTCCCGTCAGGTTCCGGTCTCTTGCGCGGCCCAGTATCCGGGCACGGGCGCATGGGACTCGTCGAGGCCGGAGAGTAGATCCTCCAGCCCGGCATTGTGGTGCAGCCGGATGATCGCCTCGGCGGCCGCCACATCCTGGCGTCGCATGGCGTCGATCAGGATCCTGCTTTCCTTGATCACCATCGGCAGCCGACCGCTTCGGTATCCGACCCACCGCCTAAGGCCGTCGATCAGATCCCATCCCCGCTGGAAGATCCGCATCGCCTCCGCATTGCCGCCGAATTCCATGATGGCGAGGTGGAAGCGGCGCGTCTGCACGAAGATCTGGTCCCGCTCATCCTCTGCGATGGCGCGTTCGAGGGACCCGATCAGCGCCTCGAGATGCTCGAGCTTCGCGAGCGTGAGCGTGCGGATGCAGCGTCGCACGGCCAGGAGCTGCAATTCGGACCGGACCTCATAGAGATCCGTCACGAACTTGCGGTCGATCTTGATCACCGTGGCGCCGCGGTTGGGCTCGATCTCCACCAGCCCTTCGCCTTCGAGTTTGCGGAGGGCTTCCCGGATGGGCATTGAGCCTAGGTCGAAGCGCTCGGCCACGTCGGCGACCTTGATGCGCTGTCCGGGGCCGAACTGGCCGGTCAGGATGGCCTGGCGGATGACCGAAGCCGCGTGCTCGACGGAATTGGTCCCGGTCCGGGACGCCGCATACGCCGCGACATCGACACCGTCCCGCACAATGCTCTCGCCCACTTGCCCCATCGTCCACTCCCAAACGGGCCGCATCGGCGGCCCCGGATCATCGCGCGTGCAGTTCAAGGGCTGCGCCTCGCAAAGCTCGAACCCTCAGCGCGTGTCAGGCCGCCGCTGGCCGCTTGATGACGAGTGTGGCGTGCTCGCCCTCGGTGACCACGACGCCATCCTGATTGATCAATTCGAGCAGTTCGATTGCTATACCATGTGGTCCGCTCTTGCTCTCGCGTTTCGACAGGAACTTCACCCGGGCATGGACCTTGTCCCCGGCGAAGACCGGAGCCCGAAACCGGACCTTGTCCCATCCCAGCGATGCGACGGACGTATTCTGGTAAAGCTCCAGCTCAGCCTTGAGGCCCTCCATCAGCGAAAGGCTGAACAGGCCATGGGCGATGATCCGGCCGAAGGGCGTCTTACGGCAATAGTCCTCGTCCGTATGCAGCGGGTGGCGGTCGCGCGTCACCTCGCCGAAGGCCCGGATATCCGCGATCGTCACCACGTGGGAGTCGGAGCGGATCTCGTCGCCGACGCGGACATCCTCGTAATAGAGATCCGTCTGGTACTCGGAACGCCTGTCTTCCATGACCTCTGCCTCTCAGGACTTGGGATGGCGGGGGAAGGCTTCGCCGGAGGCCTGCGCCGCGGCCGTCACCCGGCCAGTGATCTCGGGGGAGACCGACAGCAGGGGCGCCCGGGGCACCGCGCATGCGATGATGCCCAATTGATGGAGCGCCGCCTTGATCCGCGTGTGCATGTCGATGAGCGGCGGCGCCCCGTATATGGTTCGCACCACGGGATAGATGGTGTCGTTGAGCGCCCTCAGCGCCGGCAGGTCATCGCGCGCCTGCCACATGTCCGACAGCAGCCCCGGCACGAGGCTCGCCAGCCCGGACAGGATGCCGTCCGCGCCGGTCGCCAGCTGTGCCAGGAGCCAGTGGTAGTTCGAGGCGAGGATCTGCACGTGAGGGGCGTGTGCGCGGACCATGCGCACATTGTCCTCATACAGAGCCAGATCGCCGCTCCCCTCCTTGATGGCCACAAGACGGGGCCGTTGCGCCAGCTCCCGCAGAACCGGCGTGGTGAATCCCACACCCGCAGCGACGGACTGCTGGAAGAGCGAGATGGGCAAGCCCTGGCTCGCAAGCATGCTGTCAACGAAGTCGATCACATAGCGGCCGTCCGCCGAGGCGCCGCCCGCATACTGGGGGAACGGGAACAGCACGATAGCATCGGCCCCGGCCTGCTCAGCCTCCTGGGCCTGCCGGATCGCGTCGGCGGTGCCGTAGGCGATGATGCCGGAAACAAGTGGAACATCCTTGCCGATGAGGCGCCGGGTATGCTGGATGACCTGCGTCCGCTCCTCCGGCGAAAGCGTTGCGCCCTCGCCCGCGTGGCCATTCACGAAGACCGCGCGGATGTTCTTCGGAGCCGTACAGAATGCGACCAGGCGATCGTAGCTGTGCCAGTCGATGGAGAAATCGTCCCGGAACGGCAGGACGGTGGCGACGGTAACGCCCGAGAGGTCAATCACGCGAATTCTCCGATACGCTGGCCGCTGGCATGCTCCAGATCGGCGCCGATCCGCATGGGCCCGACGCGGAAGATGCGCTCGTCCATCAGCTTGAGATCTGGTGAAACCTGGAACGCGAAGTCGATCTGCGCCTTGATGTCATCATCGAGGGACACGCCGGGTGCGATCTCGGTGAGCACGAGCCCCTCTCGGCTGAGCTTGAACACCGCGCGCTCGGAAATGTAGCTGACGTCCTGTCCGCGCTGGCTGGCCAGATGGCCGTTGAAGCTGATCTGGCCCACCGCGGGGACGAACTTCCGGAACTGGCCCTCTTGGTGGATCGAGAGGCGACCGGCGCCGACCTCGGTCCGCAGTCCCCCGCCGGTCAGGGTGCCGTTGAAGACGAGCCGCTTCGCATTCTGGCTGATGTCGATAAAGCCGCCCGAGCCGTCGAAGCGGTCGCCGAAGCGGGTCACGTTGACGTTGCCGTGCCGGTCCACCTCGGCGAAGGACAGGAAGGCGCAGGTCAGGCCGCCGCCATCGTAGAAGTCAAACTGATAGGGCTGATCGACGATGGCGCGAGGATTGTAGGCCGTGCCGAACTCGCGCGCATAGCCGGGCACCCCGCCGATCACCCCGGACTCGACGGTGAGGGTCATGAGATCCTCGATGCCCTCCTCGGCGGCAACGTTGGGAATCATCGCCGAAATGCCGACGCCAAGATTGACCACGTCACCGCGGCGCAACTCCATCGCGGCCCGGCGGGCGATGACCCGCCGATCGGTCAGCGGATCGGGGCGCAGCGTCGAGATCGGAATACGGGTTTCGCCGCTCCGGCTCGGGTCATAGGCCGTGCTGTAGGTCTGCATCTGATCCGGCTGAAGCACGATGTGGTCGATGAGGAAGCCGGGAATCTTGACCATGTGCGGATTGAGGGAGCCGCGCTTGACGAGCCGCTTCACCTGGCAGATCACGATGCCGCCGGCATTGTGGACCGCCTGGGCGATGGACAGGTCCTCGCGCGTCGTCGCCTCGTGCTCCATGGACACGAAGCCGTCCTCGTCGGCGCTGGTGCCGCGCAGGAAGGCGATGGTGGGGACGGGCGCCTTGTAGAAGAGCCACTCGCGACCGCTCAGTTCCACCACCTCCACCATCTGCTCGGTGGTGCGGGCATTCATCCTGCCGCCTTCCAGGCGCGGATCCATGTAGGTCTCGAGCCCCACATGGGTGACAACACCGGGATGTTTCGCCGCCATCGCCCGGCACATCTGCGCCATGACGCCCTGGGGGAAATTGTAGGCCTCGATCCGGTTCTCCCGGATGAGCCGCATGAAGGGCAGCTGCAGGCCGAAATTGCCGCCGATGACACGCCCGATGAGCCCTTCGTGAGCCAGGTGGCACAGACCATGCTCGGTCACTGCGCCGATCCCCGTGGTGTGGAACAGGGTGAGGCCGCGGGGTGCCCCGGCCGTGACGAAGCGGTGCTCCAGCGCCTCGATGACCGGCTCGGCCACGCCCGTTCCGCCGTTCCCGCCGACGATGAGGCAATCGCCGTCGCGCACCAGCGCCGCAGCCGCCTCGGCCGTGATGAGACTGATCATGCGTTCACCGCCCTGGCTTCCTTCTCGATCTGGCGCGCGATGATCAGCCGCTGGATCTGGTTGGTGCCCTCGTAGATCTGCGACAGACGCACGTCGCGGTAGATGCGCTCCACCCGGTAGTGCTTCGAATAGCCGTTGCCGCCATGGATCTGCACCGCGCTCGATGCGGCACGATTGGCCATGTCGGTGGTGAACAGCTTGGCCTGCGCCGCTTCCTTCGCGATGGAATGGCCGGCGTCGAACAGCCGTCCGGCGTGGTGGATGAGGAGGCGGGCAGCGGAGATGTCGGTGGACATGTCCGCCAGCATGAACTGCACCGCCTGGAAGGAGTTGATGGGCGCACCGAACTGCTTGCGGGCTCCTGCGTAGGCCACCGCGTCGTCGAATGCCGCCTGGGCCATGCCGAGCGCCATGGAGGACACCATCAGGCGGGAGAAGTTGAAATTCCCCATCGCCATCTTGAAGGCCTCGTGCTCCGGCCCGATGCGGTTCGTGACCGGAACCCGCACCTCGTCGAACGCGAGCGCGCAATCCTCGAGGCCGTGCATGCCCATCAGGTCTTCATGCTTGCCGCGGTGCAGGCCGGGGCGATCTCCCTCCACCAGGATGCAACTGATGCCGCGATGGCCACCCTCGGGGCGCGTGCGGGCGAAGACCACGAAGACGTCGGCCACAGCGCCGAACGTGACCCAGGCCTTGGTGCCCGAGATCACATATTCGTCGCCGTCCCGCACGGCCATGGTGCGTAGGCCTGCCACGTCGGAGCCGTAGTCCGCTTCGGTGGCGGCGGTGGCGGAAACGATCTTTCCCGAGAGGATGTCGGGGATCAGCCGGCGGTGCACCTCGCCGCCGTGCTCCTGAAGGAAGGTGACCGCTTCCATAGGGATCGCATAGGCATTGCCCATGCTGCCCGAGGCGCGCGCGATCTCCTCCATCACCAGGCAGGCCGTGGGCGTATCGAGGCCGCTCCCACCCGCCTCCGGGGCCAGGCAGATGCCGAACAGGCCGAGCTCGGCGAGCTGGGTGTAAAGCGCGCGCGGGAAACGGTCGGAGCGATCGATCTCGGCCGCGCGGGGCTCGATCTCCGATCGTGCGAAGCGACGCACGACGTCAAGCAGCTCGCGCTGCTCCGCTGTCAGGAAGGAATCCATCTTATCTATCCGGCAGGAGGGAGGCTCTATTTTTGATCAAATTACGCACCGCCCTGAAGGGTGCCCCCATGGGAGACTTCATTCGGGTTTCGATCAAAAAAGTAGATGGCGACCTTGGATGCGGGCACCCCATAAAGGACTGAGACCTCCGTGGTCAGGCGCTGAGCCAGCTCTTTCCTGAGATCCCACCCGCGCGGGTAGGCATGAAGCTTTATGAAAATGCGCATTTTATCGGCATCTGCGGGAAATTTCCCCGCATGTCCGTATGAATTTTGATCAAATCCGATGAAGTAGACGGACACGATCTCCTCTGAAACGGCATATACGTCGCATACGGCCGCAGTTGCTTTCGCAACCACCCTGCTTCGTACGGATAGATCTTTGCTGAAGTCGTTGATTTCCAAGAACGGCATGTCGATCGCCTATGTCGTGTCTACTTTTTAATCAGAAACCAATCTCAGCTCAGTTGACCGTATATTTGATCATATGTCAATGTAAGTGGCGACGTTGTGATCTGATCTAAATCGACAGCTGCGGCCAGACAGAGCGTGCAAAGCGCCCTCCAGATCCGAGCACCATTCGGGGGACCGATGACCAAATCCCTTCAGTTGGCCGCACCGACCGTGCAGGCCTTCGTCGCCGAGATATTTGCCGCCGCGGGATCGTCTCCCCGCGAGGCCTCCCTGCTGGCGTCGCACCTCGTCGAGGCAAGTCTGGCCGGTCACGATTCCCACGGCATTGGCATGCTCCCCACCTATGTGGACAGCGCGCAGAACGGGGAGCTGAAGCTCAATCAGTCCCTCCGCACCGTCAGTGACCTGGGGGCCATCCTGATGACGGATGGCCAACGCGGTGTCGGACAGGTCATGGCCCACGACGCCATGTGCCTTGGCATCGAGCGGGCGAGGGTGGCAGGACTGGCCCTGGTGGGCCTGAGCGACGCCTTCCATATCGGGCGGATCGGGGCCTATGCCGAGCAGGCCGTCGCAGCCGGCCTGGTCTCGCTGCACTTCGTCAACGTGCTGAGCGAGCCACAGGTGGCCCCGTTCGGCGGCAAGGTCGCCCGTCTCGGCACCAATCCCATCGCAATCGGCATTCCCCGTGCCGGCGCCGAGCCCATCATCATCGACATGGCGACCAGCCGATGGGCCATCGGCAAGGTACGCGTGGCCCACAACAAGGGCGAAAAGCTCCCCCCCGGCATCCTGCTCGACAGCCAGGGCGAGACCAGCCTCGATCCCGGCGACATCTTCGGCGTACCGAAGGGCGCGCTGACCACCTTTGGCGAACACAAGGGGTGGTGCTTTGCCCTCGCGGCCGAGCTTCTGGGCGCGGCGCTGGTGGGCGGCATCACGCAGTCCCGCCCGAAGACGCGGCCGGAACTGATCAACTCGATGCTGACCATCCTGATCTCCCCCGAGCGCCTGGGCACCGTGGAGCATTTCGCGCGCGAGACCGACGCGCTGGTCGCCTGGGTGCAGTCGGACGAGAATGGCCAACCTTCGCGGGTGAAGCTGCCGGGCGACCCGGAGCGGAAATACCGGGAGGACCGCCGCGTTGCCGGCCTGCCCATCGATCGCGTCACATGGAACCAGATTCTTGCTGCGGCGCGGTCGGTCGGCCTGGAGCACGACCCCGCCCGTTGAGTCCATGACTGCTCGTCCCACAGGAGAAACGATAATGGACCTTCATCTTTCCAGACGCGGCGCCGCCTTGTTCGCACTGACGCTGCTGGCCATGCCAGTCTCCACGGGCATCGCGGCCCACGCCGCCGAGGCGCCCATCACTCTGCGCCTGTCTCACGGTGCCGCTCCGAGCGAGCCCTATCAGATCGGCTTGGAGAAGTTCCGCGACGAAATCGAGAAGAGCACCGACGGCGCCATCAAGGTGCAGATCTTCCCGAGCGGGCAGTTGGGTGATGAGGCCAGTTCGGTCAAGGGCGTGCAGGCCGGCACCATCTCGATGGCGGTCGTCGCCGGCGCGACCATTGCCGACTACGCCCCGGTGATCCGCATCTTCGACCTGCCGTTTCTCTTCGCGAGCCGCGAGCAGGCCTACAAGGTCGCCGATGGCCCCATCGGCAAGAGCGCGGACGAAAAGCTGGCCGAGAAGGGGTTGGTGCTCCTCGGCTATTTTGAGGCCGGCGTGCGCAACGTGCTCAACAATCAGCGCCCCATCACCACCCTGGCCGACTTCAAGGGCATGAAGGTCCGCGTCGTGCCGAGCCCGATGAACATCGACACCTTCCGCGCGCTGGGCGCCAATCCGGTGCCGCTGCCCTATGGCCAGCTCTACACCTCCCTGCAGACCCATGTGGTGGACGGCGCCGAGGCCGCGAACACCAACTATCTCGCATCCAAATTCTACGAAGTGGCGCCCTACTACGCGCTCGTCCGCTGGCAGGTGCTGATGTCGCCGGTGGTGATCTCGAAGAAGGTCTTCGACCGGCTGACGCCGGAGCAGCAGGCCAAGGTCCGCGCGGCCGCTGCGGCCGCCGTCACCGCCGAACGCAATGCCTACCAGGCCACGGACAATGCCGCTTTCTCGGACCTGACGTCGCGCGGCGTCAAGGTGACCGAGCCGCCTCTGGAGCCCTGGATCGCGGCCGTCAAGCCGGTCTGGGACAAGTGGGCGCCCGTGGTCGGCGAAGACAATCTCAAGGCGGCGCTCGCCGACAAGTAGCAGGCCGCGCGCCGGCCTGTCCCGCGCCGGCCGATCCAGCGGGCAGCGGCCATCGAAGCGAAGGATGAGACGCCATGACCGAAAATATCGCCTCGAATGCCGCTGCGGTCCCTGTTCCTGCGCACGCCATCGGCGCCTTGCTGGATCGGGGATGCTGCCTGCTGGGCCGGCTGTGCGACGCGGCCCTGGTGGCCGCGCTCGTCCTGCTGGGCGGCTGCATGGCGACCGGCGTCTTCTCACGCTATGCCATGGACGCCGCGCTGCCATGGACCGACGAGATCGCAAGCTATCTCTTCGCGGCGCTCACCTTCCTCGGCGCCGCCTCCGGCATCTGGCATGACAACCACGCGCGCATTGAGATGCTGCTGGACCGCGTCGGTCCGACGATGCGCTGGCGGCTGGGCGCCATCGGGCTCGGTGGCCTGCTGAGCATCTTTTTCATATTGCTGATCTATGGCTGGACCGCTGCGCAGAATTCTGCGGCGCTCGACATGACCTCCCTGCCGATCTCCCAGGGGTGGGCATATGCGACGATCCCGCTTTCCGCCGGCCTCATGATCATCTTCGCCCTGCGCAACTTCCTGGTCCGGCGGCCGCGGCTGCTGGATCTCGCCCTCGTCCTGCTCACCTGCGCGGTCTTCTACGGGCTGGCCTACCTGACGATGGATGGGCCGTTTGTGTACCTGGTGCTTGTCGTCGCCATGCTCGCCGCCATGGCCATCGGCGTGCCGATCGCCTTCTCGCTCGTCTTCACCTCGGTGCTCGTCCTCAATTCGACGGGGATCCCGCTGGATATCGTGCCTCAGCGCATCTTCGACGGCACCTCCAGCGTCGTCCTGGTGGCGATCCCCATGTTCATGCTGACCGGCGCCATCATGGTCTGGGGCGGCATGGCCGCGCGGCTGGCGACATTCGTGACGGCGATCTTCGGCCAGATGCGAGGCGGCCTCGGCATTGCCGATGTCGGCGCCAGCGTGATCTTCGCCGACATCTCCGGGTCGGCGGTGGCCGACAGCGCCGCCTTGGGCTCGATCATGATCCCGCAGATGACACGGCGCGGCTATTCGCTGGAGTTCGCATCGGCCCTGCAGGCCGCGGCCGGTTCGCTCGGCCTCATGTTCCCGCCCAGCTCCACCATGATCGTCTATGCGTGGGTCACCGGCATCTCGGTGGGAAGCCTGTTCCTGCACAGCTTCCTGCCAGGCCTGCTGGTGGCGGCCTCGTTCAGCCTCATCATCTACGTCACGGCGGTTCGGCGGGGCTATCCCAAGGAGGACTGGGTCGGCCGGCGCGCCTTCCTCGCTTCGCTCTGGGAGAGCCTGCCGGCCCTCGTCATTCCGGTCCTCATCCTCTCGACCATTCTCGGCGGCATCACGACGCCTTCGGAATCCGGCGTGATCGCCGTCATGTACACGCTGATCGTGTCTCTCTTTATCTATCGCAGCCTGCGCCCACGCGACGTTTACAAGGTGCTGCTGGAGGCCGCCCTAAGCGCCTCGCGGGTGACGCTGATCATTGCCGCCGCCACGCTCCTGAGCTGGGTCATCGCCATGTTCCAGGGGCCACAGCAGATCAGCGCGATCATCCTCGAATGGTCCCGCAACCCCTACGTCGTCCTGATCCTGATGAACATATTGATGACGGTGCTGCACATCATGCTCGAGGGCATCTCGACCATCCTCGTGGTGGTCCCCGTATTCCTGCCTGTGATGCAGCAGCTCCACATCGATCCGATCGTCTTCGGCATCATCCTGGCCCAGAATTCCGCGCTCGGCCTGCTGTTCCCTCCGCTGGGGTTCAACCTCTACGTGATCTCGTCCATCAGCGGCGTGTCCGTCGAGCGGGTGGCCATCGCCATCCTGCCGTTCATCGCCGTGCTCGTTTTCGATATCCTGCTGCTGATCTTCTTTCCCCAGATCGCGACGCTTCTGCCGTGGCTGTTGTCATAGGCCGCGATGCGGGGAGCATTGCACTCGGAAGGGTCCGCAGGCAGCCGAACCCGAAAAGCTTCAGGGGCCACGATCATCAAGCGCGCCGCGTCCTCTTCGCGTTGGTGGCCTTCGCCACTTTGATGTCTATGCCCCGCCAGCTCAGATTGATCCCATTGACCCCAATGTCCTGAACGCCAGGATCGTGGCCGGCCTGGAGCCGATCAGCCTCGGGGGAAAGCTGGGAAGACTGCACCGTGGCACGGGAACCACGGCGCCGGTCCGATCCGACCTGCGGGCAGGCCATGCGGGGGCGCTACGAGAACGTCGGCGCGTGGCGCTGGTTGGTTGTGCGATTAGAGATGGGCGCCTTGTTTCCAGGTCATCCGCTTGCGCGGCCCATCACCTCGGCTGCCAGGTCCCGCTCAAAGTCATACGCCGTCCACAGGTCGGCAGCATCCTCCCGGTTCAGGCAGTCCTTGATCCCGGCGCGAAGGCGGCCCTTCAGCAGCGCCGCCATTTCCCGGCCGAGTTCGACAGCAAGTGACAGAGCTGCCTCGGGGGTATCCGCGAGTTCCTGGACGAGGCCGATCTGATGGGCCCGCGCCCCGGTGAGCGGCCGCCCAGTATAGGTCAACAGGCGCGCCTCGCCCTGCGCCAGAACCTCACGCACGATCCTGTAGCCGCCGAATGCGCCTACCTTCACCTCTGGAAGCGCGAGGCGCGCATCCGCGGTTGCGATGCGGATGTCGCATCCGCAGGCGAGCATCAGCCCTGAGCCCATCGCCGCCCCATGGATGGCGGCGATGGCGGGAATCGACGATTCGCGCACCGCGCGAATGGCGTCGCGCACGGCTCCTGTACCTGAGAGCGTCTCCTCCGGCGTCAAGGTCGAGAATTCGCGGAAATCGTTGCCGCCACAGAAGTGGCGGCCTGGCAGGCCGGTGAAGACCATCGCGGCCACTTCCGCACGCTCCAACCCTCCCACAAGGCCCGGCAGTTCGCGCCACGCGGCAAAGCTCACGGCATTCACCGGCGGGTTCGCGAAACGGACAATGGCGACGTCGCCATCACGCTCGATCTCGAACATGTCGCTCAGCCCCTCATCGCATAGGACGGGGTCCGCTTCTCGAGAAAGGCAACTGCGCCTTCCTTGGCCTCGGGCGTGCGGCGCACTGCCGCCGTGAGGGTGCATTCGAATTCATAGCCTTCCTTCAGGGTCATGAACTCAGTGCGGTTGAGTCCCAGCTTGGCGAGGCGGATTGCCGGCGGGCTCTTGCTGGCGATCTCTTCGGCGAGCGCCATGGCGGTCGACATCAGGTCCTCGGGGGGCACCACTTGATCGACGATATGCGCTTGAAGCGCCTCGTCGGCCGAAACGCGCCGGCCAGTATACATCATCATACGCGTCATGCCCTGCCCGGCGAGGCGCATCACGTGGCGCGAACCGCCGAGGACGCCGACGTCGATCTCAGGCAATGCGAACTTCGCCTTCTCGGAGGCGATGCGCACGTCGCACAGCGAGGCGAGGACGATGCCCGTGCCGACGGCGCCGCCGTTGATGGCCCCGATGATCGGGACGGGGCAGTCGTACATGGCGTTGAAGGTCAAACGGACATGGGCGAGATACTCGGAGGCCTGGTCGAAGTCGAGGTCCACGAAGTCGTTCACGTCATTGCCGCCACAGAAGACCTTGCCGGCGCCGGTGAAGACGGCGACCCGCATGGTCGGATCTTCGCCGAGGCGGTGGAAGGTTCGGCGCAGTTCGTCATAGACCTCAAGGCTGACCGCGTTTGCCGAGGGGCGGTCGAGCGTCACGCGCGCCAGACCACGATCGACCTCCACTTTCACGAACTTGTTCTCGTATGGCATGGCTCAGTTTCCCCTTCTGCCCAGATAGCTGTCCTGGATCGCGCTGGACGACATGATTTGGTCGGCCGGGCCCTCGGCGACGCACCGTCCGTTCTCCAGCACAACGGCATGGCGGGCGATCATCTGCGCGAGGGCGAGATTCTGTTCGACAAGAAGGATGGCGACGCCCGTGCGCGCGATGGCATTGACCGCAAGTCCCACCTGCTCCACTGCCTTCGGGGCGAGGCCCTGGCTCGGCTCGTCGAGCAGCAGCATGCGCGGGCGCGACATCAGCGCGCGCGCCAACGCCAGCATCTGCTGTTCGCCACCGGACATCAGGCCCGCGCGCTGGTTCTCCCGCTCCTGCAGGATGGGGAACAGGCCAAACACCGTTTCGTAGTCCGCAGGGCGGGGCTCGCCATGGATGTAGGCGCCCAGTCGAAGATTTTCCCGCACCGTCATCTCGCCGAACACCTGCCGGCCCTCGGGCACCAGAGCGACGCCCCGGCGCACGCGCTCGGCGCAGCCGAGGCGGGTGATGTCCTCGCCATCGAAGCCGACGACGCCGCCGCGCGCGGGGATGAGGCCGGTGATCGTGCGGCATAAGGTGGTCTTGCCGGCCGCATTGGCCCCCATGACCACCGTGGGGATACCGAGAGGCACGGCGAGGCTCACGTCGTGTAGCACCTCGAGACGGCCATAGCCGGCGGTGAGGCCTTCAATCCTCAGCATGGCCGCTCCTGCGTCCGAGATAGACGTCGATCACCCGGCTTTCTCGCTGGCACGCCTCCGGCGAGCCCTCGAACAGCACGCGGCCGCGGTCGAGCACTGCGACGTGATCAGACACGTCCATGAGGAAGCGCACGTTGTGCTCGACCAGCAGGATGGTGATCCCCGCCGCGTTCCAGCGCCGGACCAGCTCGCCAAGGCGGTCCACCTCCCCGGGCGTGAGGCCGACCGCCGGCTCGTCGAGCAGAAGCAGGCGCGGCCTCAGCGACAGCGCGAGCGCGATGCCGAGATGGCGCAGCGTGGCGTACGGAAGGTCTCGCGCGGTACGGTCCAGCACGTCGCCGAGGCCGCATGCCTCAACCAGTTCGTCGATATGCATCGTGTCCGGGGCGTGGACGCTGGAGATGCGCAGATTCTCACGGACTGTCAGGCCCAGAAAAGCCCGTGTCTGCTGGAACGTCCGCACGATGCCGCGTCGCACGGCCTGGGCGATTGGCCAGGGTCCGTGCGCGCCGTCGAAGACGATGTCGCCGCTCGTGGGGGCGATGAGGCCGGATACCATGTTGATGAGCGTGGTCTTGCCGGCGCCGTTCGGGCCAATCAGGCCGTAGACGAGGCCTTGCGGTACGTCGAGCGTTACCCCGCCCAGGGCGACCACACCGCCGAAGCGGGCTTCGATGTTGCGGATCTGAAGCAGGCTCATGGCGTGCTCCCCGGGCGGCGCATGGCGGCCACGAGGCGGGTCGCGATACTGGCGATGCCCTTCGGGGCGAAGATGATGAAGCCGAGCAGCAGCAGCCCGTAGGCGAGCAAGCTCATGGTGGCGGCGACGCGCAGGGCCTCGGGCAGCGCGGTTAACAGAACCGCCCCGAGGATCGGCCCCCACAGCGTGCCCATTCCGCCCACCACCACCAGCGCGACAAGCTGGAAGCCGGTGCCCAGAACCGTGAAGCTCTCCGGCGCGACGAACGAGGAGATGGCGGCGAAAAGTGCGCCTGCGAACCCCGCAAACACCGCGCTGAAGGTGAAGGCTGCAAGCCGCGCCGCGCCGACGCGGATGCCCAGCGCCTGGGCCAGGGTGAGATCCTCGCGGACCGCCAGGCACTCTGCCCCGAGACGCGAGCGCACGAAAAACTGGGCGCACACGAAGGTGACCAGCAGCAGCAGGAGGGCCAGCAGCGCAAAATAGCTGGTGCTGCGCACCGCCAGCCATGCCGGCTGCTCCGGTCCGGGAATGCCCACGAAGCCGCCGATGCCTCCCGTCCAGGGGGACAGCACCAGAAACAGCTGATGACCGATGAGGCCGATGCCCAGCGTGAGGACCGCGAAGTACAGTCCCTTGGTGCGGAAGGCGACGAGAGCGATGAGGGCGCCGGCCGCCCCGGCGACGATTCCGCAGAGCGGCAGCGCCACCCAGAACGGCAGTCCGTAGCGGGCGGTCAACAGCGCGCAGGTATAGGCCCCGAGCCCATAAAGTGCACCGTGCGCAAGGGACAGATAGCCGGTGAAGCCGAGCAGCACATCGAAGGCAACGGCGAGCGACGCGAATATCGCGCCGATGGTGACGACATACAGCAGGTAGTCATCGAGGACGAGGCAGGCGGCAGCCGCGGCGGCGAAGACGATGGAAGCGACGGCGAGCACGAGAGGAAGTTTGTGTCCGGTCATATCAGCGCTCCATCTGCGCGCGGCCGAACAGGCCCTGCGGGCGCAGCATCAACACCAGGACCAGGATCGCGAAGGCACCGATGTCCTGCAGCTCGCTCGACACGTAGCCCGCCACCAAAACTTCGGCGACGCCGAGGAAGAGCCCGCCCGCGACCGCTCCCCAAAGGCTGCCGATGCCGCCGATGACGAGCACCACGAAGGCCTTGAGAACCGGATTGACCCCCATGGTGGGATAGATCGGGAACGTGGCGCCGAGCAGTGCACCGGCGATCGCGCCGAGCGCGGCACCCATCGCAAATGTGGCGTATCGAACCTGCCACATGCTTATACCCATAAGCAGCGCCGCATCCCGGTTCTGAGCGGTGGCACGGATCGCCAGGCCGAGGCGCGAGCGATGCAGCACCAGCCAGACCGCGGCGAAGGCTGATGCGACGCCACCCAGCACGACGAGCTGCATGTGGGTGATGGAAAACAGAGGGGTGCGGACGACGCCGGCGAGCGGAGCGGGAATGGTGCGGGCTTCGGTGCCCCACACCAGCGTCGCGATCTGCTGGAGGATGATGGAGGCGGCGAGCGCAGAAATCATCAAGGACAGCGCCGGCGCATCCTCGATCGGCCGGAACACCAGCCGATCGACCAGGCAGCCGAGCGCCATGACGCAGATCACCGACGTCGCCATGGCGAGCCAGAAATTGAAGCCCGCCGCAACGAGAGAATAGGTGATGAAGGCGCCCAGCATATAGAATTCGCCGTGGGCAAAGTTCGGGATCAAAAGCACCCCGAAGATCAGCGTCAGCCCGAGCGCGACCAACGCGTAGGTCGAGCCTAGCGCGATTCCGTTCACGAGCTGCTGCGGCAGCAGTTCAAGCATGACAGGCGCCTCCGTTGAATCAGCCGGTCACTGCGAGGCCTTGAGGAGTGGCTGCCACCCGTTGCCCTTCCAAACGCTGACCACGCCGCGCAGGTCGACCTGTCCCTTGTCGTCGAACAGGCGCCCGTCAGGCTGGGGGGTGTAGCGGGTCACGAGAGCGGGAATGTCCGCCACCTTGAGCTTGCGCAGGGCGGCGTTGACAGCGGCATTGTCTATCGAACCGGCCTTCTCGAACGCCGCCTTCAGGATGTGAACGGCGTCATAGCTGAGGATGGTGAGTTCGCCCGGTGCGTCGCCAAACTTGGCCTTGTAGGCTGCAGCGAGCGCGATTGCCTTGGGGTCTTCAAGCTTGATGTAGTCTTCCGTGGTAGGTGGGATGGCATTGAACACGCCTTCCATCTCCGCAGCCGGAATGTTCTTCAGCACCGTCGATGGTGGCGAGACCATCTCCCAGATGATCTGGCCGCTGAAGCCCAGCTGGCGGGCCTGCTTGGTGATGAGCGCACCTTCCGCAGGGTAGCCGCGGATCAGCAGCACCGCCGGGTTCTTGCCCTTGAGGTTGGTGAGCGCGGCCGAGAAGTCGGTGTCGCCGAGCTTGTAAAACTCTTCGCCCAGCACGTTGGCGCCCAGCGCCTTGAGGTCAGCCGTGAGCTTGGGCTGCGAACCCATGAAGCCGGCGTGGAAGCGGTCGGTCATCACCGCCAGGGAGGGAAACTTCCGATCCTTGAACAACTCGGTGACGGCAAAATTGTAGCCGCTCACCGTGGCCTGGTTCCGGAAGATATTCTTGCCGTTGGTCAAATCGTCGGCAATCGAGCCGTCGATGAGCTGCGTGACATTCTCATTGCGCTCAATGATGGGCTTGAGCGCAGGAGCGACGCCGCTCGCGAGCGGACCGATGATGTAGCGGACATCGGCGGAGATCAGCTTGCGCAGCGCGGCAACGCCGACGGTCGGGCTGGCCTGATCGTCTTCCGTGACGACCTTCAGCTTGTAGGCCTTGTCGCCGACCTTCACGCCGCCGGCGGCGTTAATCTGTTCCGCGGCGAGCTGGATGGCACGGCTTTCCGGAAGGCCGTAGAAGGTGGCCGGCCCGGTGATCGGGTGGAGATCGCCAATGGCGATTTCCTGTGCGAAGGCAGGGGCGGACGCCAAGGCGCACAACGATAGCGTGGCGATTATCTTTCGCATGATTTCCTCCCGGTTATTATGGAAAGCTCTTTCGGGTAGCGGTCAGGCCGCGACTTCCGAGAGCTTCTTCTTGATTTCGTGCTTCTTTATTTTTCCAGCTGGCGTCTTCGGCAGCTCCGCCATGAACACAACCTGCCGGGGCGCCTTGAAGCCCGCGATGCGGGCCCGCACAAAGTCGATAAGCTCCTGCGCGGTCAGCTCCTCACCCGCATCGGCCACGATGGCGGCAACGACGCGCTCGCCATAATCGTCGTCCGGAAGACCGAATACGGCGCAGTCCCGGACCCGCGGATGGGAGATGAGAGTCAGTTCCACTTCCTTGGCGAAGACGTTCTCGCCGCCCGAACGGATCATGTCCTTCTTGCGATCCACGAGATGGATGAGCCCTTCAGCATCCGCCCGCCCCAGGTCGCCGGTGTGAAGCCATCCGCCGGCGAAGGCCTCCGCTGTCGCTTCGGGGCGATTGAGATAGCCGCTCATGAGCGCGGGCGAGCGGATGCAGATTTCACCCAACTCCCCCGAAGGCACCTCGTTCATCGCCTCATCGAGCAACGCGACCTGCGCGCCCGGAACGGGGCGGCCGATGGAAAGGGGCTGCCGCAGCGCCTCTTCCGGACGGTTGATGCAAATGTAGGGGCCGCCCTCCGTCAGGCCATACGCGTTCGCAATGCCGATGTTCTCGGCCCCACGCGCACGGAAGGCGTCCACGATCTTCAGGATGAGTGTCGACGGATCGTAGTTGGCATAGGCGATCAGCCGCATGGAGCTCATGTCGCTGGTCGCCCATGCCTTGGCTTCCGTCATCTGGCGAAGCACCAGAGGCACCCCAAACATGCCGTTGCAGCGGTGGGTCTCGATCTGCTTGACCGCGCTCTCGGGTTCGAACCGTTCCGCGATTACGGCGGCCCCGCGCTGCATGAAGTAGAGCTTGAGATAATCCCATGCACCCGTGTGGAAGAGCGGCATGTAGCAGAAAAACCGCTCGCTCTGCCGGATGCCGAAGACTGGAAGCGCATTGAGCGCATCCAGGATCGTGCGGCGGTGAGAGATGATGGCGCCCTTGGGCCGGCCGGTCGTACCGGACGTGTAGAGCACGAGATGGGGATCGTCCCAGGTGCGGGCGCGCGACACCGGACCATCCGGAATCATGGTGCACATCTGCGCAAAGGTCACTACCCCCGAGCGCTCCGCACCCCGCAAGACCATCCGCGGCTTGTCGAACAACGGCTCGATCGCTTCCAGCGCGAGGTCGGCGAACTCCTCGCTGGTCACGACCAGGACGGGCTGGGCGTTGTTGAGGATGTAGGAGACTTCCTGCGCCCGCAGCCACATGTTGACGGGGACGAGGACCGCTCCCATGCCCGCAAGGGCATAGCCGAGCAGGACGTAGTCGTCACTGTTGCGGTCGAGCACGGCGACGCGGCTGCCGTGCTTGACACCGAGGGACGCAAGGCCGTTCTGGATCGCAGCCATGTCTCGGGCGAAGTCGCGCCAGGTCCGCGTCCGGCCGTTGAAGATCAGCGCTGGCTCGTCGGGAACCCAGCGCACGTTGTCCGCGACCACGTCGGACAAGAGATATGGCAAGCCGCCATGCTCATGCTGCACTGAAGCCTCCGTCGACCATCACCGTGGACGCGGTCGTGAAAGAGGACCAGTCCGAGCAAAGGAACGCCGCCGTGCGCGCGATGTCCTCCGGACGTCCGAGCCGGCCGATCGGCAGCACAGTGGGCTTGGAATGGGCCAAGGTCTTTTCGGTCATCGGGGTCTCGATCACCCCCGGACAGATGCAGTTCACGCGGATATTCTTGGGCCCGCATTCGATGGCGAGCGCACGAGAGAGGGCCAGCACGCCGCCCTTGGACGCGGAATATGCGTTGAGCTTGTCCCAACCGGTAACGGCTACGACCGAGGCGATGGTCACGATGCTGCCGGAGCCATTTGGCTCCATGGCTCCTACCGCTGCCCGGCACACATAGAAGGTGCCGGTGAGATTGACCGCGATGATCCGATCCCAGGTCTCGTCGGATACGCGGGTGATCGGGCCGTCGGACGCGGGGCGCCAAATGCCGGCGCAATTGACGACGCCATCGATGCCGCCGAACGCCTCCGTCACCCTAGAGAACGCCTTCTCCACCGAGCGAGCGACGGACACGTCGCAGGCAAGCCCGGCATGGCCCGCGCCCGCAAGCGTGGCGGCCACCGCTTCGGCCTTCGCAGGGTCGATATCGAGAACAGCGACCCTCGCACCGGCCTCGGCGCAAACGGCCGCCACGCTCGCCCCGATCCCGCTTCCACCACCCGTGACGAGTATCCGCTTAGCTTCCAACATCCTGGTTGCCACCGTGGTCGTCCTCCGCAATGTTTTTTGTTGTGCGTCTCCGCCGTGTCGGCGCGCGCGATGTCGTTTTTTCGTGTTGCGCTGCCGCCCGCCCGGCAGCATCCGGCACCGCGGCCAGTCCATCGAGAACAAGGCGACCGAGTTCGTCGGCGATGGCCGCCGGTGCGGCGCCGGCGTGAGGCGCCCAGCGATGAACGGTGGAGAGCAGGCCGAGGATGCCCATCATTGCGATCTTTGGGTCTTGCCGACGGAACTCGCCGGCTGCCTGCCCTTCCTCGATCACATGCTGGACCCACGCCTCGAACTCGCGCTCTCGCGCCGCCAGTGACCTGCGGGATGCGGGATCGAACTCGTGGCGCTCGCGCCAGAAAATGATGAGGAAGCGTCGATTTTCGATGTTGTAGAGTGTCTGTAGCTCGATCAACCGGTAAAGACGCGTCGCTGCGTCATCCGGTGAACGGGCAAGTTTTTCCATGGTCATGAAGAATTCGGCGGTGACATCCTCGTAGAGGGTCTCCAGCAAATGCGATTTATTGCGATAGTAATGGTAGATCGCGGGTTTGCTGACGCCGCACGCCTCGGCAATGTCGTTCATGGACGTGGCGCGAAATCCCTTGCTGTCGAAGAGATGGAGCGCGCGCTCATAAACGATGCGCCGCACATTCTCCGCACGGCGCTCGCCGTCGCTGGCCCGCGGCAGTTGCTTGATCGGAATGGAACGGCTCATGGCGCTTCCTGAGGGCACGGTCTGCCGCCCTGCAGACGCAACTTAATTACTTACCGGTCGGTAAGGAGTCAAGGGCGATCTGCTCTCAAGACTCTGCCCCGATCTGCATGGCGCGTCCGGAGGCCATCATGAACGAGCCTTTGCCTTACCGGCCTGCACTCGCTTCGATGGGTTGCTTTGAAGGCAAGATCTATCAGGCTGGAACCCAACTCATCGCCGCGATGTCGAGCGATGACGTGCTGGTGGAAGACGAAATCCGCCATCAGCGTGAACATGCGCGCCGGCTCGGCATTCTTCAGCCGCGACCAGCGCAGCTCGTCATAGGTGACGTCGGACCCGTCGCGGTCCTTGCGATAGACCCCCGCCGGGAAAATGACGCGGCCCATGGGCTTGCGCGTCATGGCGGCCTTGTTCTCCTCGCGGGTCTGGAGCTCGTCCAGGCCGCGGATGAACAGGAGATAGGTGATCTGCTCGATCACCTCGATCGGATTCGCGATGCCCCCCGCCCAGAATGCGTTCCAGATGGCGTCGATCTTGCTTCTTAATTCGCCTGTCAGCACGCGGCACGCCCCTGCGGATTCAATATTTCGGCCGGTGACATTAACGAGCGGAACCGCAGCGGCAAAGCCGTTCGCGGCGCCGCACGTCTTGTCGTGCCCGAATGCCGCCGCCTAACATGGCGCGGTGGTTGGTATCAGGTGATTTGATGAAGCAGGCTTGGGTGGTGCGCGCCGAGCGCGGGGGCCGTCTCTACGACGCGTTTAAGGAAAAGTCCGCGATCGCCATCGGCTGGGGCGAGATCGGTTCGCTCGCGGACCTCAAGACACGCGACAAGATCGCCACCCGCGTGGCTGCAACCTGGCCTGAGTGGAAGCCGCAGGCCATCGCCATGGCGACCGGACAGCTCCATCGCTTTCGCAGCGAAATGAAGGTGGGGGATCGGGTGGTCACCTATGATCCCGGTCGGCGGGTCTACCTCGTCGGGGAGGTCGCAGGGGACTATCGCTGGGATCCAAGCGTCGATGTCGATGATCCGAATGTGCGATCGGTGAAGTGGCAGGGCGAGGTTTCCCGCGACCTTCTCTCCGCGCGCAGCCGCAACAGCCTGGGAGCGATCTCGACGCTGTTCCAATTGTCGGTCGAGGTAATCGAAGACCTTCTGCGGGCACTGCAATCGCAAAAGCCCGCAATCAAGGACGCAGCGGCAGAGATTGCCGAAGATGATGTTTTCAAGAACATTCTGGAAAAAGCGATCGAGTTCACCAAGGACCGCGTCCACGCGCTGGACTGGTCGGACCTTCAGGAACTCGTAGCCGGCCTGCTGCGCGCCATGGGTTACAAGACGCGAGTGTCGCCGGCCGGAGCTGATCGGGGCAAGGATATCGTCGCCTCGCCAGACGGGTTCGGCTTCGAAGCACCGCGCATCGTCGTAGAAGTGAAGCATCGTCAGGGCGCAATAGGAGCACAGGCCATCCGCAGCTTCCTTGGCGGCCGCCATCCGCAAGACAAGGGACTCTATGTCTCGACCGGGGGCTTCTCCAAGGACGCTCTCTACGAAGCCGAGCGCGCGAGCATCCCCCTCTCATTGATGACGATTGATGACTTGGTCGAAGCGGTGATCCAAAATTTCGATCGCCTGGACATCGAGACACAACAACTGTTGCCGTTGAAGCGGATTTATTGGCCAGCGTAGCCTTCGCCGTGCACCAAGCAAGAAAGAAAGTCCGAGCGTCGAAACGGCGTCAACTCGCCTTCACCAAATGTGGTCCATTCCTCACGGAGACGCTGCGGGTCATCATCGTGGCAGGCAAGCCACGCCCGATAGAACGAGCGCAGCAGGGTGAGCCGGGGAAGGAGGACATCGAATTCCCGTGTCGATGCGCTCGGCCAGCGCCTGACAATGCAGAAGCGAACGAACTCCAGGTCTGGATATTCCAAATGTTCGCGCTCTTTCAGGTGATCGCCGGGGAGCACCAGGAACTCTCTCCAAGAGCGCTCCTTCGCGAAGGTGATGCTGGGATAGGCGGCACGCCCTCTCACAAGATGGGGAAGCTTGTAGTTGGCCACCGTGCTGTACCGTCTTGCTGTACCAAAGACGGGCTGCGCGAACGTGCTGGCCGATTGGCGCCAGGAAAATCAGGCACCTAAGGGGAAACTGGCGGAGAGAGAGGGACTGTGACCCAGATCGCCGATTTCCTTTTATTTCAAGACCTTTAGTGTCGCCTGCTCCACGCCGATGTAGTCATTTTGTGTAGCAGATTGCAGCTGCGTTGAGAATGGCTGCGCATGACACTCTATGCAGTTCGCACCCACGGAAATGCCTCAGACCTCCCTCACCAACAGAGGGCTAAAACCGCAATCTGAGCCATGAGCCTCGACAAACATGGGGGCGACCGGTTGAGGCAGGGGCGCTCCCCTTCCGTCAACAAATTGCAACCAGTTGCACCGGCAATCGAGCAGCGTCAGGCGAGCATCGCCAGCGTCGCCTCCACGCGGGACAGCTCCGCGGCTGGGACACTCCAGCCCGCATCGCGCCGCGCGGAGAGGAGAACGGATTCGTAGACGGTGAGGCCCGCAGGTGACGGGAGGTCTTGGGGCAGGTAGCCGATATCGGCGCGGCCCGCGCCGGAAATTTCCACCCGCTCGGGGCCTTCGAGAAGGCCGGCCATCCGCTTGAGCAGCTTCGACTTGCCCGATCCGTTGAGGCCGAGCACCGCGACGAGATCGCCACTGGTGAAACGCGGCGTGGTGATGCCATCGATGCGCAGGAATTCTGCTGTCGCGCCCATCGTCATCGTATCCTGTCCAACTCTCCGGGCGCTTCCGGGATGCCGGGAACGTGTGCCATAGTCTAGCTATAGCTGGTCTGCCGATTCACAAGCGAACGCTCATGACCTGGGGGAAGCCATGTCGACGGTGAAGGATGTCACATTCGATCTCCTGCGCAGGTTGGGTCTGACCACGATCGTTGGAAATCCCGGCTCCACCGAGGAACCGTTCCTCAAGGACTTTCCCAAGGATTTCGACTACGTGATGGCCCTGCAGGAGGCGAGCGTTGTCAGCCTCGCTGACGGCCTGTCGCAGGGGCTGCGCAAGCCAGTGATCGTGAATCTTCACACCGGCGCCGGCACGGGCAATGCCATGTGCGCGATCCTCACCGCCTATCTGAACAAGACCCCGCTCATCATCACGGCGGGGCAGCAGACCCGCGACATGCTGCTGATCGAGCCGATGCTGACCAATATCGACGCCACGAGCCTTCCACGCCCTTGGGTGAAATGGGCCTATGAGCCGGCCCGTGCCCAGGACATTCCGGCAGCCTTCATGCGGGCCTACGCCACCGCCGTCCAGCAGCCAGCCGGCCCGGTCTACCTCTCCCTACCTCTCGACGACTGGGACCAGCCCATGGACGCGACCGACGTCCTGCGCACGGTCTCGACCCGCGTCGGTCCTGATCCCGCACGTGTCACCGAATTCGGCGCACGCATCAACGCGGCCATGGCACCGGTCCTCGTCTACGGCGCCGACATGGCCCGTGGCGGTGCCGATGTCTGGGCGGACGGCATCGCGCTTGCCGAGCGACTCGGCGTTCCGGTCTGGGCCTCCCCCTTCTGCGAACGACCGCCCTTCCCGGAGACACATCCGCAGTTTGCCGGTCCGCTGCCGCCGGCCATCGCTCCCCTTAGCGCCCTGCTGAAAGGGCATGACCTGATCGTCGTGATCGGCGCTCCCGTATTCCGTTATTACCCTTATGTCCCCGGTTCATACCTTCCGGAAGGGGCGGAACTTCTCCAGGTGACGGACGACCCCGATGCCGCATCCAAGGCGGCGATCGGCGACAGTCTGGTCAGCGACGCCGGCCTGTTCCTGAAGGCGCTGCTGCCGCAGGTGAATGCTCGCGTGGCCTTCGCGGGCGGGCCTTTGCGCAAGCCGCCGCAGACTCCAACCGGGGAACTGCCGCTCACACCAGCCGCCGTCTATGCGACGCTGAATGCGCTGCTGCCGGATGATTTCGTGCTGACCCAAGAATCGCCTTCGAACATCCCTCAACTGCAGGACCAGATTCGCGTCCGCAAGCCCGACGTCTCCTACGCCTTCGCGTCCGGCGCCCTGGGCTGGACCACGCCGGCCGCCGTCGGCCTTGCCCTGGCCGAGCGCCAGAGCGGCCGCAACCGTCCGGTGCTCTGTGTCATGGGCGATGGGTCGTTCCAGTATTCGATCCAGGGCGTCTACACCGGTGTCCAGCAGAAGGCGCATCTGATCTACGTCGTTCTCCAGAATGAAGAGTACGGGATCCTGAAGGAGTTCGCCGAGCTCGAGAACACGCCGAACGTGCCCGGCCTCGACCTCCCCGGCCTCGACATCGTCTCGCTCGGCAAGGCCTATGGCGCCAACACCAGCAAGGCCGAGACCACCGAAGAGCTTGCCGGCGCCTTCAAAGGAGCCCTGGACCACCATGGCACCAGCGTCATCGTCGTGCCGATCACACGCGCTTTGCGAGGGCTTCTCGGCTAGGGCACGCGCCGGTCACGCCGGTCGGCAGGCCCGGCCGAGATCAGCCCGTCCGGAGCCTTTCGACAGACCCGAAAGGCGAAGCCATATCCGGCTTCAGAAGAAATGGGCGCGCATCCGCGCCAGCAAAAGGGTCGAGGCAGATCATGTGCCGCTTCTGTGTCGGAACACTCTTTACCAACAAGAGCCTCTTCACGGGCTGGGCCCAATCTGGAGCCGGCACGGACGGACGCGACGGCCCCTCACGCCGGGCGTTCATGGCCTTCGCCGGAGCGGTAGCCGGCACGGCGGGGTTCGGCGTATCGGCCGGGGGCGCCCATGCCGAAGCACCAGCCGGCGCGGACATGATCTTTCAGGGCGGCACGATCATTCCCATGGCATCCACCGGCCCCAAGCGCGCCGAGGCGATCGCCATCCGGGCCGGACGCATCGTCGCACTCGGTTCGCAGTCCGATATTGCGGGTCTCAAGACGTCCGCCACCAGGATCATTGACCTCGATGGGCGTACCCTTTTGCCGGGATTCATCGATCCGCACCAGCACACATGCTTTGCGGCGCTGTTTGCCGAACTGCTCGTCGATGTGGGCTATGACATCTATCCGACGCGGGCTGACCTGATCGCCGGCCTCAAGGCGCTCGACGCCAAGCTGCCGCCCGGCAAGTGGCTGATGGCCTACAATTTCGACAACCTGCTGCAGGGCGGCGGCCTGTCCATGACAGAACTGGACGGCGTCTCGAAGGATCGGCCGATCCTGGTCTGGTACATCAACATGCATGACGCGGCCGCCAACTCGGCCGCTTTCAGGATCGCGCAGATCCCCGAGGATATCGGCCCCCTGCCGGGGGGCGGAAGCTTCGGCCGAGGGCCGGACGGCAAATTGAATGGGCTCATCTACGAAGAGAGCGCCCTGATGAAGTTCGTGCCCCATGGCCTGCCGACGGTCACGCCGGCGCTCTTCGCCAAGGCCATGACGGATTATTTCAAGGCGAGCGCAGCGCTCGGCAACACCACGACCCATGAGCCGGGCACCGTGCAGCCCCATTGGATCGAAGGGCTCGTCAAGCTGACGGGGAGCGGAACCGGCCGGCTGAGCGCCAGCCTGATGATCAACGACCTTGATGCCGCCAATACCTATCGGAACCTCGGCCACGGCGCCGCCGCGACGTTGTTTCCCAACTCGCGCTTCTCGCTCTTCGGCATCAAGATCATCGGCGACGGCTCCAACCAGACCAAGACCGGGGCCCAGACAATCCCCTATCTCGGCGGCGACTGGAAAGGTGCGCCCAACTACACGCCACAAGAGCTGAAATCCATGGTCGCCTCGGCCAAGGCGTCCGGCTGGCCGATCCAGATTCACTGCAACGGCGACGCCATCGTCGATTATTCTCTCGACGCGATCGAGGCGGCCTATGGCGCCAACCCGCCGAGCGGCCTCAATCGCATCGAACACTCAACCCTCGCCCGGCCGGACCAGCTGAGGCGCATGAAAGCGCTCGGGGTCGAGCCGACCTTCCTCATGAACCATGTCTTCCTCTACGGCGCGGCCTATCGCGACCTGCTCGTCGGGCCGGAGCGGACCGCGTTCATGGATCCCGCTGGGGCCTGCCTGAGAGAGGGGCTGCGCTTCACGCTGCACACCGACCATCCATGCTCGCCGGCCGGCCCGCTGCGGCTCATCCAGACCGCGGTGACGCGGCGCTGCGAGGTGGACAATTCGGTCATCGGTCCGGATCAGGCGATCAGTGTCGAGGAGGCGATCCGCGCGGTCACCGCCTCGGCCGCCGCGCAGATCGGCCAAGGCGACCGCATCGGGAGTTTGGAGGCCGGAAAGGAAGCGGATCTGGTGGTGCTGGAGCAGGACCCGTTCAAGGTTTCGCCCGACGCAATCATGAAGATCAAGATTTCGCAGACCTGGGTGAGCGGAGAGCAGCTTTTCGGATCGGCCTAGGCAGCGGACTCATAATGCATTGATCCAGATGCGGACGGCGGCGAGCTTGAGTGCTGCGAGGAAGTTGTCGGGGCGCCGGTCGTAGCGGCTGGCGAGGCCTCGCATTTGCTTGATCCTGTTGAAGAAGCGCTCGACAAGGTTCCTTTGGCGGTAGAGCCACGGACTGAAGGCGAAGGTGCGCTTGCGGATCGTGCGGGGCGGCACATTGGCAAATCCGCCGCGCTCCGCCGTCTCAACTCGGATGGCATCGGTGTCGTAGGCCTTGTCGGCGAGAAGGATACCACCGGGTGCGAGACGGGCCAGCAACTCGCGCCCGACCGGTGCGTCGCCGGCCTGTCCGGCGGTCAGCATGAGATGGATCGGCCTCCCTTCGGCATCAACCAGAGCATGGATTTCGGTGGTCAGCCCGCCCCGGGAGCGTCCCATGCAACGATCATCAGCGCCCCCTTCTTGTAAGCAGAGCCCTGACCCCACCTTTCGCCGGCGAGGTTGAGGGGGTGATGTTCCGAGCCTGGAGGGCTTGGACATATGACGATTTCAGAGCTTACGCTTAAATCGAGTGCCGAGGATCCGTTCTCCGGCACGGTGTACGTGTTCCGGGCCAAGCGGGCGGACCGGGTGAAGCTGGTGTTCTGGGACGGCACCGGAGTCTCCGGACCTCGGGGTCGCCGCTCGATGGCTATTGCGCTCGCATGACCTTCAGCTTCCGAAAACTGAGATCCGGCCCGCCGCCTTTGGTTGCTCGGAAGTCGCATTGAACGGCCTGCCATTCGACGAACGCCGCGGACGAACCGAGCCGCGGCCTAGCCAGACCGCCCCATGAGGAAACACGTCAGTGAATACTCTGCTCGCAAGTGCGCGACCGGTCGGCGGCGACTCGCAGGGCCACTATCGGCGGTCCGCAGTTCCACCACCGGCAACGGCGGTCCAGAAGGCCTCGGCGGTGCTCGAAAGACGCGTGCGCGGTCGGAAGAGCTGGATCTCTATGGTGATGTCCCATGTGGTGTCGCCGGCGCGGACCAGCGTGCCCTGCGCCAGTTCCTCGCCGATGAGGCTCTTCGGGAGAAAAGCGAACCCTCGCCCCTCCACCGCCATGGTTACCAGCAGCTTGGCCACATGAGACTCGAAACAGGGCCGGAGGAAAGCCTTTTCCGGCGCAGCTTCGTGCACCGCTGCGATGATGCGACCCATGCCGGATTCCGGCCGGTAGGAGAGATAGGGCAGAGCGTGCTCCTCCGTGCCTGGCAAGGGGAAAGACGGGCCGTCGCCCGCTTCCGTGGGAGCCGAGACGGGGATGAGCACGTCAACACCCACGGGATGGGACAGGAACTGGCGCGGGGTCAGCAGCGTATCGGCGGCCGGGTGGTGGTGGGCGAGCAGGAACTGCGCCTGCCCCTGCAGCATCAGGCGCTCGCAGGCCACCATGTGATTGGCCACGAGATGAATGTTGGCGACGAATGGCAGCCGGTGCTCGACGGTGCGCAGCCAGCCGGGAAAGAAGGTCAGCGCCAGCGCATTGGTGGCGGCGAATTGCAACTGCTCGATGCTCCCGCTCGCCTGCTCTCGGGCGATGGAGCGGCCGACCGCGAGGCGCCGCAAGACATCTTCCGCCGACTGCCGGAAGCTGTCCCCGGCCGGCGTCAGTTCCACCTTGTGGGTGGTGCGGAAGAACAGCGGCGTGCCCACCCATTCCTCCAGCGCGCGGATCCGCCGGCTCAGCGCCGGCTGGGTGATGTGCCGCTCCTCCGCGGCGCGGGAGAAGCTGCCCGACCCCGACACGGCAAGGAAGTCCTCCAGCCACGCGATCTCCATGGGGCCACCTCCGGTTTTCGCCATCATCGCGGCGTTGCCGCCGTCATATCCCGGTTCGTGATGCGCGGGGCGCATAACGATATAGCCAGCCGGCATTGGATGTGACCCCGCCTCCTTCGCCATGCTCCACGCCACAACCGTCACAAAGGGAGCGAGCATGGCAGGGCCCCGCACGCTGTATGACAAGATCGTGGACGCCCACACGGTGCGGGCGCTCGACGACAAGGGGCGGGTGCTGCTCTATGTGGATCGCACCATCCTCAACGAATACACCAGCCCGCAGGCCTTCACCGGCCTGCGTGAGGCGGGCCGAAAGGTGTGGAACCCGGCCGCTGCGCTGATGGTGGTGGACCACGTCAACCCCACGACCCCGCATCGCACGGCGGTGATGCCCGATGCCGGCGCGGCGCGGCAGGCCGCCTATTTCGCGCAGAACGCCCGCGACTTCGGCATCGAGCTGATCGACGTGCTGGACCCTCGCCAGGGCATCGAGCACGTGGTAGCACCCGAGCAGGGGCTGGTGCTGCCGGGCATGGTGGTGGCGGCCGGCGACAGCCACACCACCTCCTATGCCGCGCTGGGCGCGCTCGGCTTCGGCATCGGCACCTCGGACATCGAGCACTATCTGGCGACGCAGACCCTGGTCTACCGCCGCCTGAAGACCATGCGCATCACCCTTCATGGCGCGGCAGGTCTCGGCGTCACCGCTAAGGACATGGTGATGGAGTTGATCCGCCGCATCGGCGCCGACGGAGCGGTGGGCCATGCGGTGGAATTCGACGGACCGGCGCTTGTCGCGCTCTCGGTGGAGGAGCGCATGACGCTCGCCAACATGATCGTTGAGGCCAGCGCGCGGGGCGCGGTCATGGCGCCCGACGACAAGGTGTTCCGCTACATGGATGGGCGCCCCCGCGCGCCCCGCGGGGCGCTGTGGCAGCGGGCGCTGGCCGCGTGGGCCGGCCTTGCCTCCGACCCCTGCGCGCGCTTCGACAAGAGCTTCACCCTCGATGTGGCGGAGGTCGCGCCCATGGTCACCTGGGGCACGAGCCCGGACCAGGCGGCGCCGGTGGCCGGGCGTGTCCCGGCGCCCGAGGCCGAGGGCGATCCCGCGCGGCGACGGGCGGCCGAGCGGGCGCTGGCCTACATGGACCTTCGGCCGGGTACGCCGCTCGATGCCATTCCCATCAGCCACGCCTTCATCGGCTCGTGCACCAATGCCCGCATCGAGGACCTGCGCGACGCCGCGCGGGTGCTCGCCGGCCGCACGGTGGCGCCGGGCGTGCGCGCTATCGTCGTGCCGGGCTCCACCGCCGTGCGGGTGCAGGCGGAGGCGGAGGGCGTGGCCGAAATCTTCCGGCAGGCGGGCTTCGAATGGCGGCAGTCCGGCTGCTCCATGTGCCTCGCCATGAACGACGACGTTCTGGCCCCCGGAGACCGCTGCGCCTCCTCCACCAACCGCAATTTCGAAGGTCGCCAGGGCGCGGGCGCGCGCACCCATCTCATGAGCCCCGCCATGGTGGCGGCGGCCGCAGTCACCGGCCGCATCACCGACGTCCGCAGCCTCGCGGCACCCGCCAGAAAGCCCGAGCCATGCTCCCTTTCGTGACCGTGGAAGGCGCCGCCGCGCCCTTCCTTCTGCCCAATGTGGACACGGACGTCATCATGCCGAAGACGTTCCTGAAGGGGATCGACCGCGCCGGGCTCGACCGGGGCGTTTTCAACCTGCTGCGCTTCAGGGCGGACGGCGCGCCGGAGCCCGAGTTCATCCTCAACCGGCCGGGTTACGAGGGGGCGCGCTTTCTTGTGGTCGGCCCCAATTTCGGCTGCGGCTCCAGCCGTGAACATGCGGTCTGGGGCCTTGCGCAGCTCGGCATTCGCGCGCTCATCGGCACTTCGTTTGCCGGTATCTTCGATGACAATTGCCGCAACAACGGCCTACTCACCATCAACCTCGATCCGGCCGTGGTGGCGCGCATTGCCGTGGTGGTGGCGCGGCCGGAGACCAGCCGCCTGCGCATCGATCTGCCCGCCGAACGCGTGACCATCGTGGCAACCGGCGAGGAGATCCCGTTCGAGATCGAGCCGCTGCGCAAGGAGGCGCTTCTGCGCGGCCTCGATGCGGTGGGAACGACGCTGGCGGAGGCCGACTCCATACGCGCGTTCGAGGCCCGCCATCGCGCCGAGAACCCCTGGCTCGCCTAAACCGTCCCATCCGTTGCCGCCTGCCCAACGGGCCACCCGCGTGGCCCGAACGAGAAAACACGCCGATCCCCGGAGGGAACCATGTCTGACGCTATTGCCGCCGCCGAAATCCGCGCCCCCGAGGGAGCTCCCCCCTTGCGGCGCGGCCTTTCCATCGGCCCACTACCTTGGCCGGTCTATGTGGGCGCCGCCGTCGTGACAGCATGCGCGGTGTGGAGCGGGCGCCTGCCCAATGACGTCATCGGTGGCCTTTCCGTCCTAATGCTGCTCGGCTTCCTGCTCGGCAAACTCGGCCAGACGATCCCGGTGCTGAAGCAGATCGGCGGAACCGCCATCCTGTGCCTGTTTGTGCCCTCGGCCATCGTCGGCTACGGGCTGATGCCCGAGGCGGCGATGAAGGCCATTGCCACCACCTTCAAAACCGCAAATTTCCAGTATTTCTTCATCGCCTGCCTGGTCGCCGGCTCCATCCTCGGCATGCCCCACAAGGTGCTGGTGCAAGGCTTCATACGCATGTTCGTGCCGCTTACGGTGGGCACACTTGCCGCGATCGCGACGGGCATCCTCGTCGGCCTCGCCTTCGGCCACAGCCCGAGGGAGACCTTCTTCTTCATCATCGTTCCCATCGTCGGCGGTGGTCTGGCCGAAGGGGTGCTGCCGCTCTCCATCGGCTATTCGGAAATGCTCGGCCGTGCCCAGGGCGAACTCGTCGCGCAGATGGTGCCGGCGGCGCTCATGGGCAATGTGGTGGCCATCGTCGGCGCCGGCCTTCTGGCGCGGCTGGGTGACGCGCGGCCGGGGCTTAGCGGTAACGGCATTCTGGTGCGCACGGGAGACGATGACCTCTTGCAGCAGGAGGGGCCCGCCGGCGCCATTGAGCTGCCGCTGCTCGGCTGCGGGATCGTCCTGTCCTGCGCGCTCTTCATCCTCGGCACGGTGCTCGCGCCGCACACCGGCATTCCCGGGCCGATCCTGATGATCCTCGCGGCCACCGCGCTCAAGCTGTCGCGGCTGCTTCCGGTGGAGATGGAGCGCGGCGCCTACCAGATCAACCGCTTCATGTCGACGAACCTCACCTTCGCCATTCTCGTCGCCATGGGCGCCATGCTGGTCTCCTGGCAGCAGCTGGTCGCCTCATTCACCCCCGGATACATCCTCATCTGCGCTGCCTCGGTGGTGGCGATGATCACCTCCGGCTTCGTCGTGGGCCGCTGGCTCAACATGTTCCCGGTGGAGGCGGCCATCGTCACGGCCTGCCACTCGGGCCTCGGCGGCACCGGCGATGTGGCCATTCTCGGCGCCTCCAACCGCATGGGACTGATGGCCTTCGCCCAGATCGCCACGCGGGTGGGCGGGGCCATCATGATCGTCGTCGCGACGCTGCTGATGAAGGTCTTCTACTGACCGCCGGTCCACAAAAAAATCAGGGAGCAAATGCCCATGACCCAACGCACCAACTTGCCTGAAACCCGGCCGGACAGCCTGTCGCGCCGAAATCTCCTCTCCACCGGCGCCTCGATTGCCGGCATGGTGGGCGCCGGCCTCCTGCCGCGGACAGCCTTCTCCACGGAGACCAGACCCATGGACGACACCGGCATTGCCAGGCTCCTTCCCGGCTTCCGCCAGCAGCGCATCAAGACCTCGGGCGCCGAGATCAACACCGTGGTCGGCGGCAGCGGACCGCCACTCCTGCTGCTGCACGGCCACCCGCAGACGATGGTCTGCTGGCACAAGGTGGCGCCGGCACTCGCGGGGAATTTCACCGTCGTCGTCACCGACCTGCGCGGCTACGGCGACAGCTCCAAGCCCGACGGAGGACCGGATCACATCGCCTATTCCAAGCGCGAGATGGCGAAGGACCAGGTGGAGGTGATGCAACAGCTCGGCTTTGCCCGCTTCGCCGCAGTGGGCCACGACCGCGGAGGGCGCGTGCTGCACCGCCTGCTGCTCGACCATCCCGATGCGGTGACGAAGGCGGCGGTGCTCGACATCGCCCCGACGGCCACCATGTACGCCAAGGTGACGAAGGATTTCGCCACCCGCTATATGTGGTGGTTCTTCCTCATCCAGCCGGCGCCACTGCCGGAGACGCTGATCGGCAACAATCTCGATTTCTATGTCGAGACCCACATCGCCAAGCAAAACAAGACGTCCGGCGCCATCGATCCCGCCGCCTTTGCCGAGTATCGGCGGTGCTACACGCGCGAGACGCTGCACGCCGTCTGCGAGGACTATCGCGCATCGGCCGGCATCGACCTTGTGCACGATGCGGCGGACGCCGACGCCAGGATTGCCGTTCCCCTCCTCGCGCTGTGGGGCGCCAAGGGGGTGGTGGGTTCCACCTACGACGTGCTTGCCACCTGGCGCGAGAAAGCTCGGGACGTGCGCGGCGGCAGCCTGCCCTGCGGCCATTACCTTCCGGAGGAAGCGCCGGCCGAACTGCTCGGCCAGCTTAGGGGTTTCCTGGGCTGACACCCCTCTCGGCGCACGTATAGGCTATGGAGGGCGGGGCCTCCATAGCGGACCCGCTGGATGTCCGCTTAGGCTCATTTTTGCACATTGGCGTCTACGACATGAAGGCTTCGCAAAAACACACTGCCATAAGCCGAAAGGGTCCCTTTCTTGAAATTGCCGCCGAATGCAGGCCAATAATCCAGCACCGGGGCGACGGTCAAAATCAATCAAGCCCTAAATCGCTTACTTAGATGTCATCTCAGAAACATGCGACTTCCGGATAGTCAGCTGATTCCCATTTTCTAAATTGAAAATTTTCAGCAGGGGTGCCAATATTCGCTTCTGGGTCGCGCTATGCGCTATCGCCCGGCGAGCTGCGCCCATTGCAACCGGTTGCAACAATGCGGGCTCGGCGGTCGGCGGCATCATCAAGCGCTAACCAGGCACTCGCTCGCCGGATTGGCAGTCGCGGGAGGGATCAACCCCTCAAACCAGCAGGCTTCTGCTGGGGAGCCTTGTCATGGCCCCGACCAATCGCGAGATCCTCTTCGTCCTGAAATTCAGGAACCTTGCCCGGCAGGCTATCCTGCAGTTCGGCGCCAGCATGCGAGCGGGGGCGACCGGCACCAATGCCGCCGCCTCCGCCGCTGCCAACCTCCAGCAGAACGCGCGCAACGCTGCGGCTGCGGTCAACAACGTCGTGCGCAACACACGCGCCGTGAACGGGGGCGGCTTCAGCAGCATGGCCCGTGCGCTCCGCCACGCCAACGACCAGGCCAACGGCCTCTCCCAGACCCTCATGCGCCTGGCTGGCGTCGCGGCCTCGGCCTTTGCCGGCGGCAAGGCTATCGAGCAGGCGGACGACTACAACACCCTCATCAGCCGGCTGCGCCTCGTGACGGACAGCCAGGAGCAGCTCAACGACACCTACGAGAAGCTCTTCCAGTCGGCGCAGAGCAACCGCGTGGCCGTCGGCTCCACCGTGGAGCTGTACGCGCGCCTCGCCAACTCCGCAGCGGACCTGAACCTCAACCAGGGCCAGCTCCTGCTGATCACGGACAGCGTCTCGAAGGCGCTGACGGTCGGTGGCGGCAACGCCCGGGCGAATGCGGCCACCCTCCTCCAGCTCGGCCAGGCCTTCGGCGCCGGCGCGCTCCGCGGCGACGAACTGAACTCGGTCCTCGAACAGACGCCGCGCCTCGCGCAGGCCATCGCCGACGGACTCAAGGTGCCGGTCGGCTCCCTGAAGAGCCTCGCCGAGCAGGGCAAGGTCACGTCCGAGCAGGTGGCGAAGGCCCTCCTCTCGCAGAAGGACGCCCTCGACCGCGAGTTCCTCGCCATGAACAAGACGGTGTCCAGCGCCTGGGCGGTGGTGGGCAATGCCGTGCTCGACTTCATCGGCAAAGCGGACAAGGCCACCGGCGCGTCCACCAACTTCGCCGAAAACATCATCAAGGTCTCGGACATGCTGCGCGATCAGGCCTTCATGAAGGCTGGCGCGGTGGCCGTTGACCTCTTCGGCCAAGGCCTCCTGGCACTCACCAAGATTGCCAAGGACGCCATCGGCGCCATCAGCTCGATCTCGACCTTCCTGAGATCTGGATCCACCTCGGCGGAGCTTGCGAGTGCGGCCTTAGATGGCGTCGGCATTTCTCTCGTCGCCATCGCGGCAGCCAGCGCCGTGGTAAACGCGGCCCTGTCGGTCAATCCCGTCGTGCTGCTCGCGGGAGCGGCCGTGGCGCTCGTCGCGACGCTCTATCAGCTCCGCAATGCGACCATTCAATGGGGCGACGACACCGTGCGCGTTGGGGACCTTGCCTCCGCGGCCTGGGAAAAGCTCGTCGGGTGGACCTCGACCTTCTCCGACGGCATCAAACAGGCATGGGAGTGGGTCAGCGACAAGAACTACTTCCCGCAGTCGACCTTCGACGCGGCGAACAAGTACGTCTCCCAGTCCAACCCTGTCGCCTACGACGAGCTGCTCAACAAGGTGCGCGAGGGCTCGAACATCTCCGGCTTCGCGACCGGCAACGCGTCGGGCACAGTGGGCTTCGCCGGCGGGCCGATGACCTTTGCCTCCGGCGGCGAGCGCTTCGGCATCGAGGGTCCGGACAAGGCGTGGGCGCAGCAGATGCAGGAGATGACCCGCGTCCAGCAGACGGGATCGGAGCAGCAGATCGCCCAGGCGCAGCAGGCCCAGCAGCAGCTCACGCAGATCAGCCAGACCGGCACCCAGCAGCAGGTGCAGCAGGCCCAGCAGGCGCAGCAGCAGATCACGACAAGCTACCAGCAGACGGCGCAGCAGGCCCAGACCATCACCCCCCAGTTCGGCCAGATGGGCCAGAACCTGGCGCAGCTCGTCGGCCCCCTCGCCAACGTGGTGCCTGGGCTCGGCCAGTTCTCCGGCGCCCTGCAGCAGGTCATGAGCTTCATCCTGAAGGGGCTCGGAAGCCTTGGCGGGGGCGGATCCATCGGCCTGTTCCACACCGGCGGCGTGGTGGGCGGCCCAGCCTCAGCCTATCGCAAGGTGCCGGCGGCCGCGTTCGCCTTCGCCCAGCGCTACCACAATGGCGGCTTCGCCGGCTTCAAGCCGAACGAGGTGCCGGCCATCCTGCAGCGACGCGAGCGCGTCCTGACCGAGGCGGAGAGCAAGCGCTATGACACCCTGCGCGCCCGGGCGGCGGACGGCATCGGCGCCCTCAGCTCCGCGTTGCAACCGGGTGCAGACCGCCTCAACGTGGCGCTCGGCGGCATCAGCGTGAAGGTCGAGGGCGGCAGCTCGGGCGACCGCAAGAAGGACGCGGAGTTCGCCAACCAGATCGCCGAGAAGGTGTCCCTGGCCACCGAGAAGCAGGTGCTCGGCATCCTCATGAACCAGCAGAGGCCCGGCGGCCTGCTCTACAAGGGGAGGACCAACAAGTGAGCCCCTCCCGTCGAGCGCAGAAAGCCAGGGCCGAACGCCGCAGCCTCGAATCACGAGCAGCCGCCTTCCGCGGGCAAAAAAGTCAACCCAATCAAGACTTTTTTCTTGAAAATCTGAAAGTAATAATGCACTATATAGTCAATGGAGAGCATGATGGAGCGCAAAATTACTGTCGGAATTTCATTCTCTCCTGACATGATCGACGACATCGACCAACTTATCGCCATAGAGAAGTCCAAGAACCCCCGCCAGCGCCTCAACCGATCATTGTTCGTACGCCTCGCAGTCGTTGCCGCGATCGAGAGCCGGCGTGCTGCAACCCGTTGCACCACCGCGTCCGCTCCTGCCCAGGACTGAAGCCAGAACCTAATACGTCCACAAACAACAGACGCCCACCAGCCGTTAAGCCCGCGTCCAGACGTCCCTCTCAGGGGCGGCTATCGAAAGAACTCACCCCCAACGATGGAGATCATGATGACCAAGACCTCAGACCGCATCGAGCGCGTGAACGACCTCTTGCACTTCGATCAAAGCCTTTCGCAGATCTTCGGCGGCCTGAAACTCAATCACCTTCTCGCAATTCCCAAAAGCCGCGAGCTTATTGACGAATTCCTCTCCGAATTCTCGATCTTTCACGACGGTCGGGCACGGCCGAAGCGCCGGGGAGACAAGGAGGCGGTGGATGACCCAGATTTTCTTCTGACCTATCGCGACGATGTGGCCTGCCTCCTGAGCCGCCTGGCCGGAATGCTCGACCATGTATCTCGCGAGGCGGGCAGAATGAGCCTGGAAGAGTTTGAGGATGTCAGTTCGCAGCTGAATACTCTGGCGGCGGCTGCATTTTTTGAACTTGCCAACCTCGGCTGTGCAGTTGCCCGGACGCCGATGCGCTTCGGGTCTTCGTCTACTGCTCGCCACGGCTGAAAACCTATCCGACCGTCGCCGGCAGCTGTATCGGCCGCTCGTTCCGGCAAAGCGACATCAACAACCCACACCCGCGGGGCACTGGGCGCCGCGGAAGACCGGAAGCGCTGCAACCGGTTGCACGGAGAGGCCAATGACACAGTTCAACATGAACCCGATCAACCCAGCCGTCACCAGCGGGCCGGACCTCGCCAACTACCTGCAGGGCGTTCGAGACGCGGCCTATTCGAGCCATCTCGGCACCAGTCGACCGGCCTATGTCCGCGATGGCATGGTCTGGATAAAGAGCGTGTCCGCCAGCACGTGGGAGCTGTACCTCGCAAACGGCTCGAACGACGCGCTGATCGGAACGCTCAATCCCGCGACCAACGCCTTCGCGGCGGCCAAGGTTGCCGGCGTATATACGTCGACGCAGATTGACGCGCTCGTCGCGATAATCAATGGGAACCTGGCTGCCCTCTTCAACGACCTCAACGAAAAGGCGGACGCGTCGGCCCTTGCCGCTGCCACGACCCCGGCCGGCACCATGGCGCCGTACTCCGGCGTGCGCCCCCCGTCGGGGTGGCTGCGCTGCAATGGCGCCTCCTATCTGGCCACAGCCCAGCCCGCCCTCTTCGCGGCTCTGGTGGTGAGCGCGACCGCGACCATCACCATCGGCACCAACGCGACCGTCAGTTGGGCGAACCACGGCCTCGGTGCCGACTTCCCGGTCAAGTTCACCACGACCGGCACCCTGCCCACGGGCATCACCGCCGGCACCACCTATTACGTCCTCGCGGACAGCCTCTCGACCAACTCCTTCCGCATCGCCACCGCGCCGGGAGGCACGCCGATCACCACCTCCGGCACCCAGTCCGGCACCCACAAGGCAATCTGCGCCCCCTTCGGCTGCGCGAACGACCTCCTCTCATTCAACGTCCCCGAAGGTCGTGGTGAGTTCTTCCGAGGCCACCACGGTGGCCGCGCCAGCGTTGACGACCTCCGCGTGTTCGGCTCCTGGCAGGCCGACGAGATCAGGTCCCACACTCATGCTTATTCCCGCGTGGCCTCTGGCACAGGCATTCAGCCCGCCGCGGCTCTCGGCTGGGGGTTGGTGTCCAGCGAGACCGAGGCGCGTGGGGGCGCGGAAACTCGCCCCCGCAACCTCTCCGGACACTGGATCATCAAGACCTGAAAGCAACGGTAGAGCAAAGCGATGTATCAGAACCTGCGCCTGTCCAAGCACTGGCTGATGATGGATTTCATGCACGACCCAGCCGTGTATGAAGCCTACAAGCCGTTGCCATTCGAGAAGGGGGTGACCGAAGAGGCCGTAGATCATGGCATTCAGCTCTGCACCGAACTGATCGAGCCCATGATGGCGACCTGGGGCGTTGCCTCAATAAGCGCCGGCTATCGCCCTCATTGCCTCGGTGCAGCGGGTCCGCACCGGTGGAACGAAGAGAATGGCGCGGCCGCCGACTTCATCTTCCGCGACTGGGTCAACCATGAGCGCTCACCGATCAAGCTCGCCGAGGAGTTAATGTTCAGCGATCTCGCATTCGAGCGGATCATTACCTATGCTGGCTCCGAAGTGGTTTGCCTAGCCGTCAAGCGGAACAACCCTCGCTTCGCGATCATCGAGAACCGCCGCCATCGTAACAGAACTCAGGAGAAGCCTAAGCGGATCGTGCACTGCACATGCAAAAGCGATCATAGCAAGCATCCTTTGGGCTTCCAGGACTTCGTCGATTGGCGCCGCGGCCCGAACGAGAACATGTACCACGCCAACGGTCAGATCAGGCCCCAGCACGTCCGCGTAGGCCGGTACTTCACCCTGCTGGACTTCTGCAGGGACGAGTTCGGCATCGAGCGCGGCCTTCCGCGGGTCGTCGTTCCGGAGGTCTCGAAGCGTCAGATCATCTACGCTCGCATGTTCGCTGACGTCCTTGACCCTCTGACCGCGGCCGTCGGGCGCCTTGCCGTCGTCGAAGGGCTGGTGCCCCCGGCGCTGGCCAAGATCTACGACAAGGAGACCGCCCTCCTCCGCCGCTGGACCGAAGGGCCGGCCCGGGTGAAGTTCGTCCTCCCCGAGGGCGTCGGCCACGAGGAGGCCCTACCCTACCTTCAGGACGCCGAGGGCGTGACCGGCATCGACATCGAGGACCACGGCTCCGGCGACGCGGTCGCCATCACGCTGCAGATCAAACCGTTCCGGCCCCGTACGCTCTATGCCTCTGACAAGCTCTTTGGCTACGCGGGCGGTGCAATCCCCGACCACCTGTACGACTACTCACCTCTTTTGATGCCTTGATTTTCATACGACCGATTTTGTCGTGTGATGGTTTCAGGATGACCGCCGTCGCTCTGGTGCAACCGGTTGCACCAGAGTGAACGACCACCAATGTCCCCCGGCCGAAGCTGAGCAGCATGATCCATCGACCAAGGGAGACCGAGGACAAACTCGCACCGCAAGCGTCCGTGGCTCGCCCACGATCATTGCCAGCTGACGAAGCCCAAACGGCTTTCCGTGCGGAAGATGATCTCGCTCAAGGTGCTTTGGAAAGGGATAGAACCCATGAACTACGACATCTTCATCACGCCGAGCACCGCCGATAACAACACGTCAGCTCTCTTCACGCCCTTCGAAGAGGTGGCAGACGCCGACATTGCGGCACCCAAGCACAACTCCGACAAGCCTCTTGCTGATGAAAGCCAATTGTCGACGATCGACACCTTGCTTCGCGGGGAGGACCCGCTCAAGGCTGCGGCGAGGTTGGTTGAGCGCCAGGACCGAGACGACTTCACGCTCGGCGGCGTTCTCTCGCACATACAGCGCTACAATCTGCATTGCACGCTTGGGTACTCTGGAACGAGCGACTTCCAGCAGTACATCGAGCAGGAGCTGGGCGTGAAATACCGCAAGGCGCGGTACCTGATCAGCATCTACGAGTGCTTCTCCAAGCTCGGCCTCGACGAGGCGCGCCTCTCCGCCATGGGCTGGTCCAAGGCCAAGGAGCTGGTCCGCGTCGTCAACAAGGACAACTTCGACGCCCTGGCCGACTTTGCGCAATCCCACTCGCGCCGGGAGCTTATCGAGCACCTCCGCGCGAACTATATGGAAAGCAATGACGACACCCGCAGCGCCTCGGCGAGGCCGAAAAAAACCAAGCTCGTCCTCTCCCTCCACAACGACCAGGCCACCACGGTCACCCGCGCCCTCGAAGCGGCCAAGCAGCAGGCCGGCACAGATGACCTGAACGTGGCCCTGACCTTCGCCTGCGCGGAATACTCGCTTATGTGCGAGAACCTATCGCTCACCCTGGAAGAGACCCTCGAGCTGATTCGGGTGCGCTTCGGTGTTCGCCTGACTGTAATCGAGGATAGGCAGGATGACGTCGAAGCTCTTGCCGACGACCTCGACGGCGCCAGCGAAGACGAGGCGAACTGATCCCCCTACCCTACAGAAAGTACCCAAAGGGCGGCCCGTGGGTCGCCCTTATTGCTGCCCGGTGCACCCGGTTGCAGCGATCGGCCCAAAATCAGTCCGCCGCCAGCTCGACCTGCCTCGGCCCCCGACCTGGATCACATTCACTCCGCCACTGTGGCGAACACTGCCGACGTGAGGAGCACCTCGAAAGGCCAGTGGCGACGTGGTCCATCGTCTTCCCACCGCTGCACCCGGTTGCACCAGATCGCTGGGCATCTCGAAATGCGCACCTATTCAAACCCACCGCGCCCCTTCTATGGCCACTCGCACGAAATGGCAGGCAGGTGGAGGTGATCAATGACATCCCCGCCCCTTCAGGGCCAAAAGCCGTGCACCCGGTTGCACCGCGCCCGGACCCCGTAGCGAAAATGCTCCGGCTCGTGCTTTGGGCGACCGCCGCCGCACCATGTCATCAAATGTCATACTGGTGCACGTGAGCAGTGACATGACATCCCAGCGGGTACGCTCTCGGTTGGCAGTTGCTAGCGCCCCATCGCCATAGACGGGGCGCATTTCCTCCGAACGCCCGGATTGGGCCAGCGCAGAACGGGTCCTTGAAAGCCGGCGCGCTACATCTTCTTCACCAGCGGACAATCACTCTCGACGAGGGGGCGGAAGGCCTGGTCTCCTGGCACGGTGGCGGCGAGTTTGTAATAGTCCCACGGCGCCTTGGACTCCGCCGGAGTCTTCACCTGGAACAGGTACATGTCGCGGATGACGCGGCCATCCTCGCGCACCTTGCCGTCCTTCGTCATGAAATCGTTGACGGGCGTGTCCTTCATCTTCGCCATCACCGGACCCGCGGAATCGGTCTTCGCCGCCTTCACCGCCTTCAGATAGTGCGTCACGGCGCCGTAAACCCCCGCCTGGTAGAAGGTGGGCATGGCCTTGCGCTTCTCGTAGAAGCGTTTGGCAAAGGCGCGGGTGCCGTCATTCATGTCCCAGTAGAATGGCGCGGTCAGGCGAATGCCCTGCGTCGCCTTCAGCCCGAGGGCGTTGACCTCGGTTTCGGCGAGCAGCAGCGCCGCGATGGTCTTGCCGGATTCAGCCAGCCCGAATTCGGCTGCCTGCTTGATGGCGTTCTGCGTGTCGAGGCCGGCCGTGGCGAGGGCGACGACCTCGGCCTTCGAGCTTTGGGCCTGGAGCAGGAAGGATGAGAAATCCGGCGCATTGGCCGGCATCCGCACCGAACCGAAGACCTTGCCGCCGGCCGTCTGGACCACCGCGCTGGTGTCGCGCTCCAGCGCGTGGCCGAAGGCATAGTCGGAGGTCAGGAAAAACCAGTTCTTCAGGCCGGAGGCCACCACCGCATCCCCGGTCACATGGGCCAGCGCGTAGGTGTCGTAGGTCCAGTGGATGCCATTCGGTGAGCAGGCCTTGCCGGTCAGGTCCGAGGAGGCGGGAGAAGAGAAGATCGCGATGCGATCCTTCTCCCGCGTGATCTGCTGCACCGCCAGCGCCACCGCGGAATTGGGCACGTCCATGATGGCGTCGACGCCATCCACCTCGTACCATTTGCGGGCCGTTGCGGCGCCGATGTCGGCCTTGTTCTGGTGATCGGCGGAGATGATCTCCACCTTCGCGCCCTCGATGGGGCCAAAGTCCGCCACCGCCATTTCCGCCGCGAGTATGGAGCCGGCGCCGGTGGAATCGGACAGCTGGCCGGACAAGTCCGTCAGGATGCCGATTTTCACCACCCCGTCCGAATAGGACTGGGCCCGGGCGCCGGCGAGCGGCAGAGCGATGGCCACCGCGCATGCGGCCGCCAGCATCGTCTTTTTCATTGTTGTCCTCCCTCTTGTATCTGGTTCAGAGCGCCGTCTTCAGGCGTGGTGCGAGGCGGGCCGCGGCATCGAGGCCGGCGAGACGGCCGAACACGGCGCCGCGCAGCACGGAGGTCGAGCCCGTATAGACCTGGTGATACAGACCGACCGTCTCCCCCGCGGCGTAGAGGCCGGGGATGACCTTGCCATCGCCATCCAGTACCTGGGCCGAGGCATTCACTTTCACGCCGCCGAAGGTGAAGCAGGCGGTGGAGATGATGGGATAGGCGCGGAACGGCGCCGTCTCGATCCGCCGGCACCAGTGCGACTTGCGGGGCTCAAGCCCCGTGGTCGCCCGGTGGTCGATGGCGAAGGGCGTGAAGTCGCCGCCCTCGTCGGGACAAGCGCCATTGAAGGCGGCGATGGTGTCGAGGGTCTCGGCTGGCAGCCCGAGCTTTTCCACCAGTGCTTCCAGCGTCGGTGCCTCCACCGCCGCGACATCCGAGCGGATGGAGGTGCGCCAGCGCGGGATGTCCTCCACCTTGGCGTCGAAGATGACCCAGGAGATGCCGCCCGGCTGGTCGGCGATGGCCCGGCCGATATTGTCGTAGTGGGCATCCACCGTGCCGGGCGCCTCATCGAGGAAGCGCCGTCCGTCGCGGTTCACGAGCACGCCATAGGGATAGATGAACACCACCGCCTCGGCCTGGAGCGAGCGGGGATCCACCGGCTCGGCGTGGTAGGAGCCGAACTCGCCGGCAGCCGCGGCCCCGGCCTCCAGCATCATGCTAATGCCTTCGCCACGATTGTAGTAGCCGCCCCGGGCCACGGGGCGGATGTTGGTCGCCTTCTGGCCGATGTAGCGCGTCATCATCTCCGGGTTGCCCTGGAAGCCGCCCGAGGCGAATACGGTGGCGCCCGAGCGAATCTCCTCGCGCCGCCCGTCCGGACCGGTGACGGCGACGCCCGCCACGCGCCCGTCCGCATCGCGCAGCAAAGCGGTGGCGGTGGTGCGGAAGCGCACCTCGGCGCCGAGGCGCTTCGCCTCGGCCATCAATCGCTCGATGAGCGCGAGGCCGCCGCCCTGCGCGGCGATGCGCGTGGTGTTCTGGGTGAGGAGATAGATGGGCTGGGGGCCGAACTTCAGGCCGAAGCCCTTCAGCCAGGCGATGGTTGGCGGGACCTCGGCAGCGAAGGTGGAGATGACCTCGGGGTCCGGGAAGGGATGGGCCTTCACCACCGCCGGCCAGTCCGCATAGGGGCGCGCCACCTCGGTCAGGACATTGGGATCGAGATTGGGGCCGGCATTGGCGGCGAAATGCTCCTCGAAGTCGTCGGATATCTCGCTGTCGTTCTTCATGCGCATGTAGGCTTCGGTCCAGCGCGTGTTGCCGCCGAATTCCTCTTCCGGCGCACGCTCGAGCAGCGTCACCGAAAGCCCGCCCTCGAGGGCGGACACTGCCGCGCTGAGCCCGGCGATGCCGCAGCCCACCACGAGCAGGTCCGGGCCTTTTGCTGTCATTGGCATGGTCTCCTCCCGGAGTTTGATTGTCTTTGTTCGGCTTCAGCGGGACGCGGCGGTGCCCGTGGCCACCACGCCTTCCCGTGCCAGCGCGGCGATGGCGTCAGGCGCATAGCCGAGGGCCTCGAGGACATCGGCCGTATCGGCTCCCACCTCCGGCGGGTCGCTGCGCAGCGAGAGGTCCGCCTCGCCCATGTGGATGGGCAGGCGTGGCAGGCGCGTTTCCACGCCGTTGGGCAGGCGCGTCGGCATCAGGCCGCCGGTGGCGGTGAGGTGGGGATCGTGGAACAGGTCCTCCGGCCGGGCGATGGGCGCGAAGGGAATGCGGGCCTTCTCGCAGAGCGCCACGGCCTCGTCCTGAGACAGCGAGCCGAACAGGCAGGTGAAGCAGGGCAGGATGCGTCCGCGCGCAGCGACACGACCGTTATTGGTGGCGAGGCTGGCGTCGGCGAGCATGTCCTGCCAGCCGACCAGCGCGCAGAAGCGCTGCCAGTGCCCGTCGGTGGTGATGCCGACGAAGATCTGTCGCCCGTCCCTGAGAGCAAATGGCTCGTAGACCGCCCAGGCCGAGACGCGCTCGGGCATGGGCGGGATGGGCTCATTGGTCTGCGCGGCGTAGGCGAGGTGCTGGCCCATGAGGAAGACGGTGGTCTCGAACAGCGCCGCCTCCACCACCTGTCCCTCACCGGTCGCCTCGCGCTCGCGCAGCGCGGCGAGGATGGCGATGACGGCGAACATGCCGCCCGCAATGTCCACCACCGATGTCCCGGCACGCAGAGGCCGGCCGCTCGGCCCGGTCATGTAGGCGAGGCCGGACATCATCTGCACCACCTCGTCGAGGGCGAGGCGATGGGCATAGGGGCCATCCAGGAACCCCTTCAGGCTGGCATAGACGAGCCGGGGATTGAGGGCAGTGGCGGTATCCGCATCGAGCCCGAGGCGACCCATGGTGCCGGGGGCGAAGTTCTCCACCAGCACGTCGGCGCCCTTGATCAGGCGGCGGGCGATCTCGCGGCCCGCATCGCTCTTCAGATCCACCGCCAGGGAGCGCTTGTTGCGATTGAAATAACCGAAATAACCCATGCCGAAGCCCTGGAGCTGGCGGGTGGGGTCACCGCCCGGAGCCGGCTCGATCTTCAGCACGTCTGCGCCGAGATCGGCGAGGATCATGGCGCAGGACGGGCCCATGACCGTATGCCCGAAGTCGAGCACGCGAATGCCGGCAAGGGGCAGGTGCTTGTCATGGATCATGGCATGGTCCCTCCCGCCTTGGTGGTGGTGCGGGGGAGGGCGCGCGGCCCCGCGCCGTCGTAGGCGTAAGGCACCGCGGGCGGCATCGGCCCCTTGATGCGGCCGCCCTGCGCCTTCTGCTCCATGGCGTGGGCGAGGATGCCCACCGAGCGGGAGAGGATGAACAGCCCGCGGCCCTCCTCTGGCGCGAAGCCGAGCTCGGACAGGACCACGGCGGTCGCACCATCGATGTTCATGGGCAGGCGCTTGCCCTTGGCCGTCGCGAGCGCATCCTCCACCGCGCGGCCGATGGCGGCGAAACGGCCCGTGATAGCGCCCCGCGCCACCGCGTCGTCCACCAGCGAGAGCAGCCGCCCCGCCCGCGGGTCTACCGGATGGAAGCGGTGGCCGAAGCCCGGCACATGCTCTCGCCGCAACAGGCGGGTACCGATCTCGGCACCGGCGGCGGCATCGAGGGTGATGCCGTGTCCGGCCCGGTCATCGACGGCGGCGTAAAGCTCCATGCATTGCTGGCCGGCGCCGCCATGGATATCGCCGAGCGCGTTCACGGCCGATGCCATGGCGTTGTTCACCCCGACGCCGCAGGTCATGGCCATGCGGGCGATGGCGATGGAGGGCGCCTGCGGGCCATGGTCCACCGCCGCCACCAGCACCGCGCCGAGCAGCGCCGCTTGATCGGCATTCGGCAGGTCGCCGCGCAGCATCAGCCAGATCATCTGCGGAAAAGAGATGGCGCCGATGAGGTCCTCAATGGCATAGCCACGCACGCGGATGGCGCCGGGCGCGATGTCGATGATGGCGGTGCGCCACCACTGGCCGGGATCGGGAGAGGGGGTCACGGCGCGCCCTCAGCCCAGGATGAAGGGATTGGAGCGGTTGGGCTTGGTGGTGATCCACACGCTCTTGGTCTGCAGATATTCCTTGATCGCCTCCACGCCGCCCTCGCGGCCGAGGCCGGAGCGCTTGTAGCCGCCGAAGGGGGTGGCGAAGCTGGTGGAGCGTTAGTTGTTCACCCAGACCGTGCCTGCCTTCAGGCGGTCGACGCACCACAGGGCCCGGTGCAGGTCCTTCGTCCACACGCCGGCGGCGAGGCCGAAGGGCACGTCATTGGCGATGGCCAGCGCCTCGTCCTCGTCCTTGAACTTCAGCACGCAGACTACGGGCCCGAAGACCTCCTGCTGGGCGATGCGCATGTCGTTGCGCACGCCGGTGAAGATGGTGGGCGCTACGAACTGCCCCTGGCCGTAGCCCGGGCCGGACAGGACATGGCCGCCGAGCGCGAGGGTGGCGCCGTCCTCCTTGCCCATCTCGATCATGCGCAGGATCTTCTCGAACTGGGCGCGGGTGGCGATGGGGCCGACCTGCGTCTCCATGAGCGCGGGATCGCCGATCTTCGCGTCCTTCACCACCTCGATCAGGCGGGCGAGGAAAGCGTCGTGGATGCTCTCCTGCAGCAGCAGGCGGGAGCCTGCCATGCAGGTCTGGCCTGAGGCCCCGAACACGCCGGCCACCGCGCCCTTCACCGCCTGCTCCAGGTCGGCATCGTCGAACACGATGTTCGGGGACTTGCCGCCGAGTTCGAGCGTCACCTTCTTGAGGCCGGGGGCGGCCGCCTCGTTCACCTTCTGCCCGCCGATATCGCCGCCGGTGAAGGCGACCTTGGCGGTGAGCGGGTGGCGGACCAGAGGCTCGCCCACTTCGGGGCCGAAGCCTGTCACCACGTTCACGACGCCCTTCGGAAAGCCCGCCTGCTCAGCCAGCTTCGCCAGCTCCAGCAGCGAGGCGGAGGTGTATTCCGAGGGCTTGATGACGATGGTGTTTCCGGCCGCCAGCGCGGGTGCCATCTTCCAGGTCGTGAGCGCGAGGGGCGAGTTCCACGGGGTGATGGCCACCACCACGCCCAGCGGCTCAAGCTTCGTATAGTTGAAGACGTCCGCCTTGTTGATTGGCACCACGTCGCCGCCGACCTTGTCGGCGAGCCCCGCATAATAATGGAACCACTGCGCCACGTTGCGGACCTGCCCCGCGACCTCGGCCATGAGCTTGCCGTTGTCGCGCTGCTCGACCCTGCCGAGCAGGTCCACGTTCTCCTCGATCAGACCGGCGAGCTTGCGCAGCAGCGCGCCGCGCTGGGTGGCGGTGAGCGCGGACCATTCCGGCGAGAGGAAGGCGCGGTGGGCGGCCTCGACCGCGCGGTCGGCGTCGGCGGCTGTGCCGCGGGGGATCAGCGCCCAGGCCTCTCCCGAGAAGGGCTCGCTGGTCTCAAACCACGCGCCCGATGCCGGATCGCACCACGTGCCGTTGATAAAGAGCTGGTAGCGCTCCACTCTCGCCTCCCAAAATTCTGCTAGACAGAACTAATTTCTTTCTAGTAGAACTATCGCCATGAGCCGGGCGTGTCAACCGCGGCCCAGGCGTGCGTCGGCATGGACGGGGGCGGTATGTCTTTAGACGGGGAGAAGGACGTGAAGTCCGCGGGCGGAGTGGAGGCGGTGGACCGCGCCTTCCGCATCCTGGGGGCGTTCCGCGACGGCGACACCGCCCTCAGCCTGCACGAGCTCTCCGAGCGCACAGGCTTCTACAAGAGCACCCTCTTGCGCCTTGCCGTGTCGCTGGAGCGCGCCGGATGCCTGGTGCGGATGCCGGACAAGACCTACGCGCTGGGCTTTGAGGTGATGCGGCTCGGCAGCCTCTATCAGCGTAGCTTCAGGCTCGACCGGCACGTCCGCCCCATCCTGCGCGAGCTGGTGCGGGAGACCGGGGAGAGCGCCTCGTTCTTCCATCGCGACGGCCCGGTGCGGGTCTGCCTGTTCCGGGAAGATTCCAATCATCCCATCCGCGACCACATCCGCGAGGGCGATGTGCTTGCCCTCGACAAGGGCGCCGCCGGGCACGTGCTGACGGCCTTCTCACGCACCCGGGACGCGGCGGAGCGCCGGAAGCTGCTGGCCAATCTGCCCTGGGTGTCCCAGGGGGAGCGGGACACGGAAACAGCGGCCATCTCGGTGCCGGTCTTTTCCGGCGGTATCTCCTTGGCGGGCGCGCTGACCATCTCGGGCCCGCGCACACGTTTCACCCCCTCTCAGATCGCCATCATGTCCCCCGTGCTGCTGGCTGCGGGACAGGAGCTTACCACTATCCTCGGCGGCCAATGGCGATAGGCGTAGCACGAGCTTCGAGCCTCTCCCCGCAGCGCCATTCCCACCGCTGACTGCATTCCGAGCGGTGCACCCGGTTGCAATATTTCGCGCGGTGGCGCTGCCGTCGTCCGGTGCTTCTATCGAGCCGATATCTCAGCGGGGTAAATTCCGGTGTCGTCGATGGCGCAGCGCGCGTGCTGCGGAATGCTCCCACCGAGCGCATTCTTGGCCGTGAAATCGAAGTCGACGGAGATATTGCCGTATGGGCTGCGGTACACCTTGGTCGAGAGTACGTGGCGGTCGAACGAAAGGGGCAGTTTGAGCTGGTCTTTCACCTGCTCCACGCACGCTGTTATTGCCACTGCGTCGATGATGCCGGCCGTCTTCGCGTTCTTCGAAGCCGGCGCGGCGATGGACCCGAGTTCTGCCTCTGAGACGTAGAAGCGCTCGTGGTTGCGGCAATCGACGTAAAAGACCGCATTCTGCCGGACCGCGCTCCGGTTGGAGATCCCGATCACCTCGACGTAATCGCATTCCGGAGAGCGCGCGATCTTTTCGGCCACCTTCGGCAAGGCTGCGTTTATCCTCCGGATCCAATCGTCCCCCCAGGCCTGGATTGTCTTAGCCCACGACGGCCCCTGGATGGGCGCCGCCGCATCCGGGTGAATTTTGGTGCGGATATCGACGACCTCCGGCTTTTTCGCCGGCTGGGCGACCTGCTTTGGAGGGGGGGCCGGAGCAGGTTGCGCCTGTGATGCGACGTCCGTGGGTTTGCCCGAAGGGACCGAGGGTGTGGTTGCGACCACCTGGCCCTCGGTTTTCGTTGACGCCGGCGTCATGGCGGCACCAACGATGCAGAGTACGAAGCCTGCGGCCAGAGCGATCCATGGTCGCTCCAATGGCCTGAGGTATGTGCTCAGGCGTGCACCAATCGGCGGGAGCAAGATTGCTGTTGCGAGAACATACAACGCAGCGGCGGCCGCCGGCCATCCTTCGAACAGCGCTGCCCCCAAAAGCAACAGTACATTCAGCCCGAGGAACCAGCGCAGCCCCGCGACGATCATTTCACCGACCTCAGTTTCACGATTGCTGAAATGGGCACGGCATCCGCACGTGGGCGGTCGACCGCGTGCCCACGAGAAGGCACTGCAGTGCATCCGGTGCAACCGGTTGCAATAGATCGGGCAGGACCGATCTCAGTCCTCGGCGGAGGATTTCCGGCCTTCTGCCGCGACAGCGTTGAGCTGGATCAGGATCAGCTCCAGCGCATCCTCGGGGAGCGCCTCAACAGCAGCGTGCAGCCGCTCGCGATCGGCCCGCCTCCCCGGTCCCTCAGCAACAGGGAAGTCGAGAAGGTCGTTTGGCGTCACAGATAACGCCTCAGCAATTCGGCAGAACGTCGCCAAGTCCGGCTCCCTGATCCCGGCCAGGTAATTCCCAAACCGACGCTCGCTCAGGCCCGCACGCCTGGCAGCCTCTGCATAGGAAAGGCCCAGTTCCTCGGTTCGCTTCCGGAGCATGTTGGCGAATGACTGCATGCCCCAGAAAGAGCCGCAGCCGCCCAACCCGTCCATCAACGTTACGTGGAGTAATACCACGATATGTGGTTATGAGAAGCCCCTTTGGCCTGCCCGCCGCGAGTGCGTCAAGCTAGGAGAAGACCGTCCGCCCGCTCAACCGCGAGACGGCCAGTTGCCTCCAGACGTCACGGCTCCGAGGCGGGCCTCGCCATCTTTGGTGCACCCGGTTGCACCGGAGCAGAAGGGCAAATGAGCCCACCGCGACATCGTCAGCGCCGCATGTGCCCGGTCGTCGGGGAGTTGCCACGCCTTTGGTCAATTGCTCCCTCGGCCACCGGAGAAGATGCGACACACGTCGTGAGAGCGCAACGATCGTCGAAAGCGCAGATTTCAGCGACGATGCTGATCGGGGTAGCCTCAATCGGTCGGCGAACCAGTCGATTTCCAAAATCGGCCGCGAAGGGCGCTACCAAGAGCTGGAGTTCATCGCCTTTCACGCCGCCCACCAATCCCTCCCCCGATGCAGGGGATGATCGGCGTGCTGCAACCGGGTGCACCGGCCCGAGCACTCTGCGCTGAATGTGATGCGCGGCGCTGTCGACGGACATTGCTGCCGTTGTCTCCCTAGGCGGAGACGACCCACACACACTTCCCACTTTCCCGTGCAACTTGTTGCAACAGGCCCAGGTATTCGGCCTCTCCATTTTTGCAGCCGCCGGAGCATGGTCAGTTGAGGTCCGGCGGCGAACGAGAGCACAGGTCAGACTTGGTTTGCGCCGCCGCTGAGTTTGAGCAAACTGCGTGCCGCCCCGTCGCGCGGCAACTGTTGCACCAGTGAATTCCTATCCGATGCTCAAAAGGGGTCGGCGCACCTACTGTCGCTGACCGTCCACGTTCGCCGACCGCGCTACGACCAACCCGGACGACGTCGTTAGCGTAGCCGCACGGCAGATCGAAACGGCTAACAGGACGACAAGGAAGAGGAGTGCAAACATAATCCACTTCAGAATTTTAATGTCCCTGGCGATCTTCGCCAGCCTGTCCAGATCGCCCGACACACGCAACCTCCACAGAACATCACTGATCACTACATCAGCCCTCAAACATACACCAACTCGACACCATTCGGCCAGAGGATACCTTTTCAGGAAATTTTGGCTCCTCGCCGGACACTCTACTGTACGAGTGTTCGTCAAACTACTCCGTTTTGTATTTTATATTTGATTCTCTCCCCATCTCATGGCACCGTTTCGCGGTCGGGACTGATCCCCCGACCGGCGCAGCCTGACCCTGTTTTTCTAGCCTGGCAGTGGTCCGGCCGCGCCCCCTAAGGCGAGTCCCAAATGCTCATAGAACCGAGTTCATCACCGCGCAGCGCGCGCGAACCGCGATGGAGTCGCAGTCCGCTGCAAATTGCCTGCAGACCCCAATGGCTCGCCTGCCATTCACTGCTGCGCTGCAAGAAAAGGGTGAGTGTCTAGATGTGTAGCCAGATCATATGCCGGCCACCGGCCCCAGAAATAAACCTTGCGCCCGGCATGTCCCTGATGGAGAGGACCTCTATCCGCAATATCGTGGAAAGACAGTGGCGTGCGCACCTCGCTGCGGACGAGAGAGACCTTTTGTCATATCTGCTGTCCTGCACCGTTGAATGGGGCAGGCAGTTCGTCAGTGCGACCTATGAGCAGCTTGCGGAGGGCATCAAGTCCACCGAGGGCTCTGGCTACGAGTATCTCGTGCCCCCCATCCGCATCAAGCGGACCCAATTCTATGCTCTCCTCTCCTCTCTGAAGGAGCGAGGAATACTGATCGTCGAGGCCGTGAAGCGGAAATGCACGCGGATCGAGATCAACCTCAACTGGACCCCTGTGGAGGGAGTGATGTCGCCCACACTTGCCGTTGCGAAGGGCCGCCGGAAACTCAATCTCGAACCCGCGGCCGAGAAAGATGAGTTCGAGCAGGAGCTTGGTGGGTTGTCCGGAATGCGGACTACCGAAACCGCTCCGCCGCCCGAGCCGAATAAGTTCGGAAACCGGACTACCGACGGGGCTTTGGACCTTGCGGAGGATCCGAATAAGTCCGGAATGCGGACTGAGGTAGTTCAGAATACGGACTCCTATAAAAAGAAAGATCTTAAAAAAGAAAACAACCTCTCCCCGCTTCGCGGCTCGACGGGGGCGACCTTGGCTATTCCGAAGAGGAAGACAGAGGCGGGGAAGGTGAACCACTCACCCCGCAGAGAGGAAATCTCTGAATGCCTTTCGCCCGCCGCGCCGCCGGCCCGCGCCGTCGCGGTCGAGTCGCCGGCCGAGATCGTCCAGCGGGTCCGCACCGAGCACGCTGAGGCCCGCGCCCAGCGGACGGAGAAGGTCCGCCACGGCGACCACCCCCGCGACTACGAGATGACCTTCCGCGACGCCTGGCTGGAGACCTACCCCGGCCAGTCGGTGCCCGGGTGGACGCAGAAGGACTGCTACATCCTCAAGAACGTGCTCAAGGCGCGGTTCCGCGACAATGTCGTCCGGCGCCACGAGTTCCTGAGCTACGTGGTCAAGAACTGGTCCATGATTATGTCGAGCTATTTCGGCTGGATGCGCCAGTCGAGGCCGCCGGAGATGCCGGCCCTCAACTTCCTCGTCCGCGAACAGTTCATCAGCCACTTCCTCGATGCCTTCGCCGCGAGCGGCAGGGATCAGGCGTTGCAGCTCCTCCCCGCCGAGGAGCGCGAGCTGGCGACGCTGGAGGCCGGCGGTATGACCCGCGAGAAGGCCCTGCTGAAGATCGGCGAGCGGCGCGCGCTGTCCAAGGTCGCGGACAAGGAGAGGGAGGTCCGGCAGATCAACCGCGAGACCCTTCTGGCCGCAGGGGACGCCCGCAAGGCCCGCGAGGAGGCCCAGAGGGCGGAGATGCGCCGCCGGGCCGAGGCCGCCCGTCAGGCGCCCTCCCAGGCCGCGCCGGAGCCCTTCGAGGAGCTTCAGGGACTCCCCGAGCTGGAACTCATCGAGCTGCCGCCCCTCGACCTGAGCAAGTGGAACTGAGATGGCCCAGCCCGCATCACACGCGCAGCAGAAAGAGGCCGCGGTGATCCGCTCCCTTCAGGAGAGCGGGTTCCGCAAGCGCTACCACCACATGACCCTCGACGCCGTGGAGCACCCGGAGGCGTCGCGGATCAAGGAGTGGGTGTCCAGCCGGACGGCTTTGAGCCAGAGCCCCGGGCGAGGCTTCGTCTTTGTCGGCGGGACCGGCATGGAGGACTTCGCCATGGTGACGGCCCGGGCGCTCCATCTGCAGGGCCAGAAGACGCTCGCGCTGTCGCTCACCACGTTCCACCTCGCCATGAGCGGGGAGCGGGAGGAGCGCGAGAGGCTTGAGGTCGGATGGGTGCCGCCTCGGTGCTGCTCCTGACGAAGTGCGGACCCATCCGACAGGGCGACGACTTCCTGACCCCCCGCGAGGCGCGCCGGATCGACAACGTCCTCGACAACTGGATCTCCGACGGCCGGCGCCTGCTCTTGCACACCTCGGTGCCTCTGCGGAGCGTGACCTGGTTCTCGGGCGATTTGGTGAAACGGGTTGCACTGGTGACCGAAACGCTGGTGGAGCCGAAATGAGCACAGGCCTCTCCCTGATCAAGGTGCTCTGCCGGCAGGGTGCGCGCACTGCTTTCCAGCAGGTGGATCCCAACCACTTCATCGCCGAGGAGCGCCCGTCAGGCCCCCTCCCCGGCCGCTCCGGAGCCCCTCGTTCTGAGAAGTGGAACTGAGAGGCACGCCGTCGCACCAGAAGCGTAGACGGACCGAACGGCGAATGATTGTGGCTGCCGCCATCGGCTAATCATGGAAGTTGTCGCGGAAGCATCGCTCGCCTATCACCGCGGTGGGTCAGGCTGGACAGGCGATGCAAACGATCAAGGTCATCCTTTGGAATGTCCAATGGCAGCGCGCGGCCACCGCGGGGGGTAACGCAGTTGGCCAGCTGATTGCGGCTCATGACCCTGCTGATTTCGTCGACCACCTTCTGATGCCCGAGCAGGTCCAAGAGCATCGCAAACCGAAACTCATAGGCCGCGCGGGTTTTGGGAGACACCCCTGCCCGGTCAGGTTCCGCCTTGTACAGCTCGACCGCTCGCGCAAGAGTCAGGCGCGAAGCCGGTGGCGGCGACATGCGATCGACGTTGGCGAAAAGTGGGTCATACGACCGCTCCTGCACGAGGTCGGCCCGATCTATCTCACGCGAGTAGTGCTCGATCAGCGCCCTCTGCACGTACTCCGCCAGCTGCGGGATGATCGTCGCATCTCGTCCCACATCGACGCGAGCCTCCTCGGCCAACTGCGTTGCAACCAGTTGCAACGAAGCGTCCTCTGGCGACTGACCGACGAGCATGATTTTTTCGGACGCTTCGGAGGCTAGGTCGCCTCGGAGGGACGCATCCAAAGGCATCGGCTCGGCACCCGCCTCCAGTCTGTGGAGATAGGTCAACGCCAGATGCTGGAGATCCGCATCGGAGATTTGGCTGAGACCGAGCTTCGAAGCGGGCGAACGTGCCTCGGCGAACAAGGCATCCGCTTTAATGCTCTCGACGCGGGCGAGGCGGCGTGCCTCAGCGTGGGAGACGTCGCCGAGCGCCTTCCAAATTTCCTTCTTCCCGATTTTGCCTTGGACGTCCGCCGGAACCCGAACGCGAAACGTCCACTTTCCCGCCCGTTTGAAGAGCCTGCTTTCCCTTGCCATTTCGCCGCCTTGTGTAGCAGGCGTGTGTAGCAAGCGAGTACGTAAGCTCTTGATATTGCGCATCAAACAGGATTTTCAATGCGTTAGCGGAAACTGGCGGAGAGAGAGGGATTCGAACCCTCGATACGGTTTCCCGTATACACGCGTTCCAGGCGTGCGCCTTCAACCACTCGGCCACCTCTCCAGCCGCATGCGCCGGGCGCACGCAGAACTTCACTCAGGGATGGCCGCCGAAGGCGATCTGTGCGCCTTCAATCCCTCGGCCACCTCTTCAGCCACATGCACCGAGGCGCACGCGGAACACGGGGGTTACGATCTTGTGGCGGGCTGGTTGAAGGCCCGCAATCCTGTCGCCCCTGTTTCCAGCCATCGCCGCAGGGGCGGGGCCGGGTCTCGCCGGTCGTCTCCAAGATGGCTCGGGGAAGGGAGCGTGCCGCGAGGGCGTCGCATCCAGGCGAGGCGGCGGAATATAGCGGCTCGGCCTTGGTTGGCAAGCCGGAATCTCCGCCTTGCCAACAGGTCGCATTCCTCGCCCCGCGGCGCCGGTACGCCACCGGGGAAACCCCTCCGCAGCCCCTCCCCGGCCAGCCCCGCCTCAGTCGCGCAGGAGGTCGTTGATGGAGGTCTTGGAGCGGGTCTGCGCGTCCACCCGCTTCACGATCACCGCGCAATAAAGCGAGGGGCCGGGCGTGCCGTCGGGCAGCGGCTTGCCGGGGAGCGCGCCGGGCACCACCACCGAATAGGCCGGCACTTCGCCGATGAACACTTCGCCCGTCTGCCGGTCGATGATCTTGGTGGAGGCGGAGATGAACACACCCATGGAGAGCACGGAGCCGCGGCGCACCACCACGCCCTCCACCACTTCGGAGCGGGCACCGATGAAGCAGTCGTCCTCGATGATGACAGGGCCGGCCTGGAGCGGCTCCAGCACGCCGCCGATGCCGACGCCGCCGGAGAGATGCACGTTCCTGCCGATCTGCGCGCAGGAGCCGACGGTGGCCCAGGTGTCCACCATGGTGCCCTCGCCTACATGGGCGCCGAGATTCACGAAGGAGGGCATCAGCACCACGTTGGGGGCGATGAAGGCGGAGCGGCGCACGATGGCGCCGGGCACGGCGCGGAAGCCGGCGGCGCGGAACTCGGCCTCGCCCCAGCTGGCAAACTTGGAGGGCACCTTGTCCCACCAGTGGGCGCCGCCGGGACCGCCGGGGATGGCCTCCATGTCGTTGAGGCGGAAGGAGAGCAGCACCGCCTTCTTGAGCCACTGGTTCACCGTCCAGGCGCCGTTGGCGCCCTGCTCGGCCACGCGGGCGGCGCCGCTGTCGAGGAGGATCAGGGCCTCGTTCACCGCGTCGCGCACGGTGCCGGTGGTGGAAAAGCCGATCTCGGCGCGCTTCTCGAAGGCGTCGTCGATGATGGTGGAAAGCTCGGCAAGGCGGGCGGCGTCGGCCATCGGGTCCTCCAGTTGGGCGGCATCAGGGGCCGCGTCCAGCGCGCCCCGGCTCAGGTCAGGAAAAAGGGGTCAGGCGCGTTCCTTGACGGCCACGAACTTCAGCTTGGGGTATTCCTCGATGGCGCGGTCCAGCACCCACTGGCTGCGGGCGAGATAGACCGGCGCCTCGTCGCGGTCGCGCGCGGTGGAGGAGCGGTTGAGTTCCAGGAAACGCTCCACCTCGGCCCGCTCGCCGACGATCCAGCGGGCGGTGACGAACGAGGTGGTCTCGTAGCGGATGGGCACGCCGTATTCCTTCTCCAGCCGCGCGGCGAGCACGTCGAGCTGGAGGGTGCCCACCACGCCGACGATGGGCGCGGGATCGGAGACTGGCTTCAAGACCTGCACCACGCCCTCTTCCGCCATGTCCTGCAGCGCCTTCTGCAGCTGCTTGGCCTTCATGGGATCGGAGAGCAGCACACGGCGCAGGATTTCCGGGGCGAAGTCCGGCAGGCCCTCGAACTTGATGCTCTCGCCTTCGGAGAGGGTGTCGCCCACCCGCAGCATGCCGTGGTTGGGAATGCCGATGATGTCGCCGGCCACCGCCTCGTCCACCGTCTCGCGCTCCTGGGCGAAGAAGAAGATGGGGTTGGCGATGGCCATGTTGCGCTTCTCGCGCGGGTTGAACAGCTTCATGCCGCGCTTGAAGCGGCCGGAGCACAGGCGCACGAAGGCCACGCGGTCCCGATGGTTCGGGTCCATGTTGGCCTGCACCTTGAAGACGAAGCCGGAGACGAGATCCTCCGCCGGCTCCACGGTGCGGTCGCCGGCGGCGGAGCGCGGCAGCGGGCTGGGGCCAACGGAGCCGAGGCCGAACAGCAGTTCGGCGACGCCCGCCTCCTTCAGCGCGGAACCGAAATAGACCGGCGAGAGATGACCCTCGCGGAAGGCGGCGAGATCGAACGGCGGCAGCACGCCCAGCGCCAGCGTCAGGCTCTCCACCGCCTCGTTGAGGATGCGCTCCTCCACGCCGTCGAGGCCGATCAGATCCTCCGGCGTCTCGAACGGCACCTCGCGCACCAGCGGGCCGCCGCGCTCGGTGGCGAGCAGGGCGCGCTTGTTGGCGATGTCGATGAGGCCGCGGAAATCCACGCCCATGCCGATGGGCCAGGTGAGCGGGGTGAGATCGAGGGCGAGGGTGGAGGAGACCTCATCCATCAGCGCGATGGGGTCGAGGCTTTCCCGGTCCACCTTGTTGACGAAGGTGAAGATGGGAATGTCGCGCAGGCGGCAGACCTCGAACAGCTTGCGGGTCTGGCTCTCGATGCCCTTGGCGGCGTCGATCACCATCACCGCCGCGTCCACGGCCGAGAGGGTGCGGTATGTGTCTTCGGAGAAGTCCGAGTGGCCGGGCGTGTCGAGCAGGTTGAAGACGATGCCGTCGCGCTCGAACGTCATCACCGAGGAGGTGACGGAAATGCCGCGCTGCTGCTCGATCTCCATCCAGTCGGACCGGGTGCGGCGGCGCTCGCCGCGCGCCTTCACGTGGCCGGCCATGCGGATGGCGCCGGAGGCAAGCAGGAGCTTTTCCGTCAGCGTGGTCTTGCCGGCGTCCGGATGGGAGATGATGGCGAAGGTGCGCCGGCGGGCAAAATCGGGCAGGTCCGCGAGGGCGGCGTTGGGCGTCTGGTCGAGCATGGGCGCCTTATAAGGGCAAATCGCGCGCCATGAAATGCCGTGTTGAAACGGCATCGGGGCGCGGCGCCGCACACCGCACCCCGATCCCGCAAGGATGGCCCCGGCGGGGCCGGCACCTCAGAACTTGTAGACGATGCCGCCGTTCACATAGGCGCTGGACACCTGATCCTGGCCCAGCTGTTCACCCACGGTGAAATTGCACGACAGGCCGTTGGCCGCCTCCACCGTGAGGCCCGCCGCGAGGTTGGTCCACGCGCGGCCGGGCTGGTAGACCGGCATGGCGAAGGTGACGGGGGCGGTAAGCAGGCCGGCGGTGACGGAGCGGTCCTGGTTCAGGAAGTCGTAGTTCCAGCTCGCCTGCACATTGGGGCGGATGGTGACGCCGGACACCACGAAGGCATAGCTCGCCTGCCCGCCGAGGGTCACATAGAACAGTTCGCGCAGCTGGTTGCCGAACGACATGGCGCTGGAATTGCCGGCGGTCTCCGCATAGCCGTCCACCGTCGCCTGCTGGTAGGTGAGCTGCGCCAGCGGCGTGAGCGTCGCCTGGCCGAAGGTGAAATCGTAGCCGGTGGCGAGGCGGGCGCCGGAATAGATACCGCTGGTATTGCCCATGTCGGTGCGCAGCGCCGCGCCGAGCGCGAACTGGCGCTGGATCGAGTTGTAGTCGATGGAGCCCATGGTGCCGGAGAGCTGGGCGAAGGCGCCGCCGAAGCGGGCGTTGGCGTAGATCGTGCCGTTGAACATGTCGGCGTCGTAGCCGCCGCTCAGCGCGCTGAAGTTGTAGCTGCCGCTGGCATAGCTCAGCAGGGCGCCGACGCTGATGCCGTTGCCGAAGCCGTATTCCAGGCCCACATAGCCGGCCGTGGCGCTGCCGTCCGAGCCCGAATGGTCGCGGGTCGGGTCGAGACTGTAGGTGCTGTAATCGATGTTGGTATAGAGCTGGAAGCCCTTGGGTGTGCCCGTGCCGATGCGGGTGTCGAGGGTGCGGTAGATACCGCGGCCCACATAGATCGGGCTTTCCGCCAGCATGCCGATGAGGCCGGGCGCATCGATGATGGACTCGATGTACTCCGCCAGCAGGGCGTGGCCGGCCGGTGTCGGGTGCACGATGTCCGCGAAGAGGTAGTCGTTCTGGGCATTCGGCGCCACGAGGGTGTTGGCGGTGCAGGTGAGCGAGAACTCCTGCTGGCACGCCTTGTCGGTCACGTTGGTGAAGCCGTACATGTGCGGGTTCGCGATCACCTCGTTCACCAGCGCATAGTCATCCACGAAGATGATGTTCGAGCCGCCGAGATGGCGCAGGTCCTTGTAGAGGGTCGCGTTGTAGGCGGTGACAGCCGCGCTGAAGAACTGGCCCTCGGGCAGTACGCTGGTAACGGGCGCCTTGGAGATGTCCGGCAGGTTCGGCACGATGATGTACCGCGCGCCGGCCTTCGAGAGCGTGTGGATGTTGTCCACGTGCTGGTTGGCGGCCGCCACCACGTGCTCGATGGCCTTTTCCTCGCTGATGGCGCCGAGGTTGAGCAGAATGGCCTGGGTGAAGATGTCGTTGGCGCCGGCCCACATGGAGTAGAGCGCGTTCGGCCGGGCGACGCCGCCGGTGGAATCGAGATAGGTCTCAAGCTGCTGCGTCTCGCCCAAGGTATTGCTCGGGTAGACGAAGCACTTGGGAATATTGTAGCCCGAATCCACGCAGGCGCCGCCCTGGGCGTAATTGGTGCCGCCCACCACCGTGCTGGTGCCACTCACCGTGTCGATGGCGAGATAGGGGGAGACGTCGATCCCGTAATGCTCGCCCACCCGCATGTCCCAGACTTGGCCGGGGTTCACCGTGAACCGCACCGACTGGAGCTGGCCGTCGACGACCACGTAATAGGTTCCCGCGTCGCTCAGGCTGTCCCCGAACACATAGAAGTTCGAGAATTCGTGCGCCTGGGCGGTTTCCAGGGCACCGAACGAGACGGATGAAAGCAAAGCGGCAAGCGCAATCGACGAACGCGAAATCATGCTGTTTCCCCCCAAGGCAGCCCCTTGGAAGGGCGATGGTCCCCTGCCAGACTGTGAGAGGATACCGCCCGATCCCGCCGCAAAAGGACCACGGCCAAGATCGTGTTTCCACCGGGCAGAGCTTCCGCTTGTTCAATTTCGGCGATGTGATGCCGTACCGACACACCTCCCCCATCGGAAGGCCGTCGACGCGCGCGGACGCGCAGGCCCGGCCGGCGAAAGCCTGCGCCGCGCTCAGGGCGGGTAGAGCCGCCCCATCTTCTCCACCGTCTCCCGGATGCGCGCCCGCAGCTCCGGCGGCCCCAGCACCTCCGCCTCGGTGCCGAAGCGCATCAGCTCGCTGGATGCTTCCCACAGCGAGCCGACGCGCAGGGTGACCACCCGATGGCCGTCGGCGTCCGGCTCTCCCACCACCATGCCGGCCCGCGAGACGGCGGAGGTGACATGCTCCAGCAGGCGCAGGCCGAGGGGCGAGAGGCGCACCGTCGCCCGGTTCGGATACATCTCCTCTTCCAGCCGCCGCGTGCTCTCGCCCCACCAGGCGGCGAGGTCAAAGCCGGGCGGCGGCTCGAATCGCTCGGCCAGCGGCTCCAGCTCCCGGATGCGGCTGATGCGATAGGTCCGCACGCTGGCGTCCACCGCGCCGACGAGGTACCAGGCGCCGCTTTTCAGCACCATGCCCAAGGGCGCGACGCGCCGGCGCTTCTCGGCCCGCCACGACTGGTAGCGAATCTCGATGACATGCTGCTCCCACGCCGCCGCCGCGACGGCCTGGAGGAAGGGCGGTTCTTCCGCCGCATGGAACCAGCCGGGCGCATCGAGGTGGAAGCGCGTGCGCATCAGGGCGGCGGCGCTGCGCAGGTTGGCGGGCAGGCCCGCCGTCACCTTGGTCTGCGCCGCCGCGAGCACGGCGCCGAGGCCCAGCGCAGTGGCCGCCCCGCCAAGGCCGGAGAGGAACAGGGCCTGCGCCTCCTGCGCGGAAAGGCCGTTCAGCCGCGTGCGATAGCCTTCCAGCAGCCGGTAGCCGCCGCCCGCGCCGCGCTCGGCATAGACCGGCACGCCTGCCGCGCTCAAGGCGTCGATGTCGCGATAGATGGTGCGCAGCGACACCTCGCATTCCTCCGCGAGGGCCTGGGCGGTGACCGCCCCGCGGGCCTGGAGCACCATGAGGATCGACAGGAGGCGGCTGGCGCGCATGGAAAGAGTGCTAGCAAACCTGACAGAAGGTGTCAGCCTTGGCCGGTTAGAGGGGTGTCGTCACACGTGCTGACGACAGGAGCCTCCATGACCGCCGACGACCCCGTCACCCTGTTCTTCTCGCCCAACACACGCGCCTCCTGCGCGCTCACCCTGCTGGAGGAGCTGGGCGCGCCCTATCGCCTCCATGTGCTGAACATGAAGGCCGGCGAGCAGCGCCAGCCGCCCTATCTCGCCATCAACCCCATGGGGAAGGTGCCGGCCATCCTGCACCGGGGCGAGCTGGTCACCGAGCAGGTGGCGATCTTCATCCATCTCGCCGACGCCTTCCCCGAGGCCGGTTTCGCGCCGGCCTTGGGCGCGCCGGGTCGTGGGCCGTACCTGCGCTGGCTGGTCTATTACGCGGCCTGCTACGAACCCGCCCTCGCGGACCGCGCGCTGAAGCGCGACCCCGGCCCTGCCTCCATGTCGCCCTATGGCGACTTCGACACCATGCTCGACACCGTGTCGCGCGAGCTGGCCTCGAAGCCCTATCTGCTGGGCGACCGCTGCACGGCGGCCGACATTCTCTGGGGCAATGCCTTCCACTGGGGCGTGATGTTCAAGCTGGTGCCGGAGACGCCCGTGATCGCCGATTATGTCAGGCGCATCACCGGCCGGCCGGCGGCGCTGAAGGTGGCGGAGCTGGACGCACGGCTTGCCGCCGAGCATCAGGCGGCGGTGGACGCGGCAACGCCGGGCTGAGCGGCCGGCTCCCTCCCCTGCGAAAGGCGCCTTTGCAAAAGGGCGGAAATCGCTCCAGAACGGACTGCAAGAACAGCCGGGCATCGCATCGGACGGTGGCGGCGCGAGCGACAAGGGCGGGAGGAGCGCATGGATCACAGGATGGACCACAGACGCGGCGCGGGGTCCGCGCCGCAAGCGCTCCGCCGCCCCCTCCGCAAGGCCGCCCTCGCGGCGGTGCTGCTCCTGGCCGGAGCGGCGCCGGCGCTGGCGTTGATGTCGCCGCAGGTCTACGCGTCCGCCCGCGACGGGGCGAAGAGCGTCATCGTGCTGGAGGTAGAAGCGGTCACCATCACGCCGCGCGCGTTCGGCACCTGCGGGGTGACGGGAACGGTGAAGCTGGTGGAGCGCGGCGCGGCCTACTCGGTCGGGCAGAAGGTGACGCTCGACATTCCCTGCGCCCGCCCCAACGCTTTGCCGCCGCTGGGCGGCACCATCTACCAGGAGACCGACAGGCTGCAGGCCTCCAAATTCGGCCGCGCCTATCTCGACGCCGACGGCAAGCTGGTGCTCTCGCAATATGAGCGGCTGGAGGCGCTGCCCTGAGGGGGCTCAGCTCATTATGACCCTATAGAAGTGCCCTTCGATGGGCTCGACGGACAAGTCCATACTGGGGGCCTTGACGTGACCGCCCGGCGCGACAGGGCAATGGTCGCGATCAAGCACGGGGCAGGGGTCCGTGCGGACACCGTCGGTCTCGTCATAGACGACCGCTTCAATGAGCGTTGCCGTCACGAACAGGGACAGGTCGCGCCATTCCAGAACCAGCCGGACGGGCGATGCCGGGTTCCGGGCGCGCGCCTCGTCAATCATCCGCTCATAGCGGGGTAGGTGCGCGCGGAACCAGAAGGCCTGGGCGGACGCACCAACGGCGGGCAGGCTGAACAGGGTGGCGAGCACGGCCGAGACGCCAAGGATGCAGGCCAGCGCCTGACGGGGGCGTCGTCTCCACGAGAGGATCGGAACCGCGATCGTCGCAACGACCAGGAAGCCGAGGACGGGGAACGCTAGCAGGATCGCAGCGGCGTTCAGCTCGAAAAAGACAACGAGCACCATCGCAACGCAGAGCGCGCCCGCAATGGCCGATACTCGTGGCGACCACCGTGGTGGCCGCGGCCGGGTATCGCTCCCATTGTCTGTCGACCGGACAGGATCGGGACGCACTCTGGCCGTCCCGCCTCGCGCCCGCTCAGTCGCCCTGGCCGGGCTCCGGGGAGAACAGCTCTTCCTTGCCGGGCTTGCCGTCCCATTCCTTGGCGTCGGCGGGGGCGTCGCGCTTCAGGGTGATGTTGGGCCAGGTCTTGGCGTATTCGGCGTTGAGCGCGAGCCACTTCTCCAGCCCCGGCTCGGCATCGGGCTTGATGGCCTCGGCCGGGCATTCCGGCTCGCAGACGCCGCAGTCGATGCACTCGTCGGGGTGGATGACGAGCATGTTCTCGCCCTCGTAGAAACAGTCCACCGGGCACACGGACACGCAATCCATGTATTTGCAGCGGATGCAGTTCTCGGTGACGACATAGGTCATGGGCAATCCCTTTCGAGGGGCTCGGGTAGCGCAGGCGCACGCGCCACGCAAGCGGCGGCAGGACGCAGGCCGTTAAAACTGCGCGTGCCGCAGCCCCTAAATCCCGTCACGCTTCTGTTATTTCTTCGAAAAGCGCGAGGGCGGATGTAGCATCTCCCCGGCGTTCCGCAAAGGCGACCACGCGCAACACCCGCACCTGCCGGTCGAGGGCGATGGTGAGTACCTGCCCCGCCCGCACCATGTGGCCGGGGCTGGTCACCCGCGCGCCGTCGAGCCGCACATGGCCCGAGCGCACCAGATCGGCGGCGTCCTCGCGGGCGCGCACCACGCGGGCATGCCAGATCCAGCGGTCGAGCCTCTGCCGCTCCGCTGGATCCGCCACGGATCAGCTGCCCTTCTTCTCCGCCTCCAGCCGTGCCTTGAGCGCGGCGAGGGCGGCAAACGGGCTGTCGGGGTCCGCCGGCTTCTCGCGGCGGCGCTCCTGATGGGCGGGACGGTTGTCCGCCCGCTGCTCGGGACGCGGGCCGCGATGCTCGCGGTTGCCCTCGTTCTCGCGCGGGCCACGGAACGGCGGACGGTCGCCGCGCGGCGGACGCGGCGCGCGCTCGCCCTCGGGCGCACCGGCCTCGGCGGGGGCATGCTCGGGACGGCGGTGGGGCGGACGGCCATCGCGGCGCTCGCCGCGTCCGCCACCCTTCTCGCCACCGCGCTCGCCGCGATCCCCGCCGGGACGATCGCCGAAGCGGCGGCCTTCGCCGGCCGGACGCTCGCGACGCGGCGCGCCGGGCGGACGGCCGGGACGCCACACCTCGATCATCTCGGGCTCGGCGGGAGCGGCATCGGCAGCAGCAGCCTCGGCCACCTCGGCGGCACCTTCCACCGCCTCGGGACCACCGGGGGCGGCAGGCGCCTCCACCTCGGCCGCGACTTCGGCAGCGGTGGGATCGCCGGACACTTCGACCGCCTCGGCGGCAGCCTCAGCCTCGGCCGCATCGGCCAGAACCACGTCAGCGGGGGTTTCTTCGGCGGGCACATCCTCGGCGGGGGCCTCAATGAGCGCCTCGTCCGCCGATTCGGCCGGCGCATCGGCATCCTCGCCGACAGGCTCGTCCGCAGGCGCGGGCGCTTCCGCCGGGGCGTCGAACAGGAGATCCGCCTCGATGGCGCCTTCCGGCAGCGGGGCGAGTTCCGCGGGGGCCGCTTCCGGCGCAGCGGCGGGGGCCTCGGCCTCCGGCGGCGGCGGGGGGCGGCGCTCCATGCGATAGCCCAGCGACTTCAGGATGGAGGCGAAATCCTCCCCCGAGCAGCCGGCCAGCGAGGTCATGCCCACGGTGACGGTGAAGCCACGGCCGTCCACTGCCCCGGCCGGCTTGGGGCCGGGGGAGTTGGGCCGCCACGCCAGCGCCGGACGGATGAGGTCGGCGAGGCGCTCCAGAATGTCCACGCGCACGGCGCGCTCGCCGCACACGCGGAAGCCGACGGCGCGATAGAGCCCCTTCTGCACCTCGTGGTCCACGGGAATGGAGGTGCGACCGGAGGCGGCGAGGTGCGGCAGCTCGTCGAGGCCCTTCTGGGCGAGGCCGCCGTGCTTCAGCGCATAAAGCTCCGCCGCCAGCGCGCGCGGGGCGGGCTTCAGCAGGGCCGGCAGATAGATGTGATGGGCACCGAAGCGCACGCCATGGCCGCGCAGCGTGGCGCGGGCGGCCTGATCCAGCCCCTTCACCTCGTCGGCGACACGGGCGCGCTCCAGCACGCCGAGGCTCTCGACGATCTGGAAGGCGATGCCGCGGGCGATGCCGGTGATGTCCTCGGCGGTGCCGAGCTTGGTGAGCGCGCCGAGCAGCTTCTCGATATGGGCGGCCACCCACAGGGTGAGGCGCGCCTCCACCTGATCGCGGGCCGGGCCGGTGAGATGCTCGTCGGCGATGATCTTGAAGCGCGGCTTCAGCACCTCGTCGCCGGGGATGAGCTTGGCCACCGCCTCGCCCGTCCAGCGGATGGTGCCGTCGAAGGTGAGGACGAACGCCTCGTCCACCGCCTGCGACAGGCGCTGGGCGCGCTGCTCGATTTCGCCGGCCAGAGCCTGCTGGGCGGCGGCGCGCAATGCCTTCGCCTCCTCGCCACCGGCCGCGGCTGCGGGGTCGGGGGCGAACTGGAAGCCGTGGAGGTGGCCGATGACGTGGCCTTCGACGGTAACGTCACCGGTCTTGCTGATTTCAGTTTCGAGCATCGTGTTCTCTCGCAGGCGCCGCATGAGCACGCTGGTCCGCCGATCCACGAAACGCTGGGCTAGCCTTTCGTGCAACGCATCCGACAGCTTGTCCTCGACCCCTCTCGTGACGCCTTGCCAGTGCTCCGGATCCCTGAGCCAGTCGGGCCGGTTCGCAACGAAGGTGAGGGTCCTCACCTGCGCAATCCGGTTCGACAACGTGTCGATGTCGCCTTCTGCGCGATCGGTCAAGGCGATTTGACGCGCGAACCACTCATCGGGGATGCGACCACCCCCCTTTATGTGCCCGAAAAGGGTGCCCACCAGCTCCGCATGGGCCCCCGGGGAGACCTTGCGATAGTCCGGCACCTGGCAGGCATCCCACAGCCGTTCCACGTCGGCGGCGCCGTCGAGACGGCCCGTCACCTCCATGTCCCGGCTCATGATTTCAAGCACCGCAACGTCATCGGCGGTGGGCGCGCGGGCCAGCCCCTCCTCCTTCGGCAGGCGCGAAAGGGAGGTGAGGAGCGCGGTGGGCGACTGGAAATCCGCGACGGCGTTGCGCCATTGCAACACCTTCGCAGTGTCGAACACATGCTCCTCCAGCCGGGAGACCAGTTCCTCCTCAAGCGGTGGACAACGTCCCGTCGTGCCGAACGTGCCGTCCCGCGTCGCGCGGCCTGCGCGCCCGGCGATCTGCGCCATCTCGGAGGGGTTGAGCTTGCGATACTGCCAGCCGTCGAACTTGCGGTCCGAGGCGAAGGCCACATGGTCCACGTCGAGATTGAGGCCCATGCCGATGGCATCGGTGGCGACCAGATAGTCCACGTCGCCGGACTGGTAGAGCTCCACCTGGGCGTTGCGGGTGCGCGGCGAGAGCGCGCCCATCACCACCGCCGCCCCGCCCCGCTGGCGGCGGATGAATTCGGCGATGGAATAGACCTCGTCCGCCGAGAAGGCGACGATGGCCGAGCGGCGCGGCAGGCGGGAAATCTTGCGCTCACCGGCGAAGGTGAGGGTGGAGAGGCGCGGGCGCACCACCACGTTCACGCCGGGAATGAGCTTTTCCACAAGCGGGCGCATGGTGGCCGAGCCCAGCAGCAGCGTCTCGTGCCGGCCGCGCCGGTTCAGGATGCGGTCGGTGAAGACGTGGCCGCGATCGAGGTCGGTGGCGAGCTGGATCTCGTCGATGGCGACGAAGGCCACGTCGAGATCGCGCGGCATGGCCTCCACGGTGGAGACCCAGTAGCGCGGGCCCGTCCCGTGGCGGCCTTTCGGCTTGATCTTCTCCTCGCCGGTGATGAGGGCGACGTTCTCCGCGCCCACCCGATCGACGATGCGCTGGTAGACCTCGCGCGCGAGCAGGCGCAGCGGCAGGCCGATGATGCCGCTCTCATGGCCGAGCATCCGCTCGATGGCGAGGTGGGTCTTGCCCGTATTGGTCGGGCCAAGGACCGCGCTCACCCCCCGCGCCCTCAGATTGCGCGGCAGCACGGCCCATCGGGTGACGTCGTCCATCGGCTCAGGCGCAATCCACGTAAAGGAGGGGTGTCCTGTATCATATCGGGACGCGACGGCCATGGCGAAAGGGGGCCGGCGGACATTCGCGGAACGGGAGGGGGTCGAATCAGTGTCCAGGCGAGGTTCACGGGGTGTTCTCGGTGCCGCGAGCAGACGTCCTCCCCTCACCCGTCTCGAGGCGGAGCCGCGATCCACCCTCTCCCGCAAGGGGAGAGGGGAAGCCCCTGGGCCGAGGTATGTCCTGCGGACCCCAGACCCTTGACATCATGCGGCTTTTCCTTCCCATGGAGGTAGGGCGGCGCGGGCTGGCGCGCTAGGGGGCGGGAGGCGGACGGTGTTTCTGAAATGGGCTGAACTTTCCTCACCGGCACTCGCAGCGCTGGACAAGACCCGCATGGTCGCCGTCCTGCCCGTCGCCGCCGTGGAGCAGCATGGCCCGCATCTGCCGCTGGGCACCGACCTGTTTATCGCCGAGGGCTATGTGGAGCGCATCGCCTTCATGGTGCCGCGCGAGGTGGACGCGGTGTTCCTGCCGGTGCAGGCGGTGGGCAAGTCCGACGAGCACATCTCGTTCGCCGGCACGCTCACGCTTTCGCCCGCCACCGCCATCGCCGCCTGGGTGGAGCTGGGCCGCAGCCTCGCCCGCGCCGGCGTGCGCCGCCTCGTGCTCATGAACACCCATGGCGGCAACGTGCCGGTGATCGACCTCGTCGCCCGCACGCTGCGGGTGGACCACAAGATGCTGGCCGTCACCTGCTCCATGCACCGCTTCGGCTACCCCGTGGGCCTGTTCACCGACCACGAGCGGGCGCACGGCATCCATGGCGGGGAGATCGAGACCTCGCTGATGCTCGCCTTCCGCCCCGAGCTGGTGGACATGAGCCACGCCGGGCCGTTCCCGCCCTATTCCATCGCCATGGAAAGCGAGTTCCAGCGCCTGCGCGCCAACCACCCCGTCGGCTTCGGCTGGCTGGCGGAGGATTTGAGCCCCGACGGCGCCATGGGCGACGCCACCCACGCCACCGCGCTGAAGGGCGAAGCCGCCTTCGAATACGGCTCCCGCGCCTTCGTGGAGCTGCTGAGGGACGTGGCGGCGTTCGATCTGGCCCGGCTGGAGCCGCATGCGTGAGGGTGGGATAGGTCGGCAGTCGGCGCGCTTGCTTCGCCGTCATGCCCGGCCTTGTGACGGGCATCCACGTCAGGCCGAATTTACATCGCTGTGAGACGGGTCCCCGGCCCAACCACGTGGATGGCCGGGACAAGCCCGGCCATGACGGCGGTGAGGGACGGCAACGGGGGTGCGGGTCTCAGCGCCCCCCTACCCCCGCTCCGCCGCCGCGATCAGCTCCGGCAGCCGCGCGCGGTTGAGCGCGAGCCATTGGAGGGCGAGGATCAGCACGCCATTGAGGCAGCGCCCCTCGGCAATGGCGGCGAGGGCCTCGTCCACTGGTAGCGCGAAGGGCTGCGTCATCTCCGTCTCCTCCCGCGACCCCGCCCGCTCCGGCAGGCGGGAGGCATCGAGGACGCCGAGAAAGATGGAGGCCAGCTCGTCCGTGATGCCGGGGCTGGGCGTAAAGGTCAGGATGGGGAGCAGAGCGCGGGGTGCGACGCCCGCCTCCTCCACGCACTCGCGCCGGGCCGCGTCCTCCAGCGCCTCGCCCGGCTCCACCATGCCGGCGACGATCTCCACCAGATCGCCCCGGTTGCTGGAGAGGTGCGCGGACAGGCGGAATTGGCGGATCATCACCACGAGGTCGCGCTCGGGATCGTAACCCAGCACGGCAATCACCTGCCCACCGCGCACGATGTCGCGCACCTGATGGTCGCTGGTGCCGTCCGCATGGTGCAGCACGAGGCGGTAGCGCTCATAGGGGCGGAAGCCCTTGGCCAGCAGCTCCGGGCCTTCCACGTCCACGCGCGCGGGTCGATCTTCCATCACCGTCACTGGCGCACCACGCCGTGGCCGGTGGCGTCGAGATTGAAGGCGGCCGCGAACAAGGCGCGGGTGTAGTCCTCCTTCGGGTGTTCGAACACGTCGTGCGCCGGCCCCTCCTCCACCATCTTGCCGTTGCGCATGACGAGGATGCGGCTCGCCAGCGCCGAGACCACGCGCAGATCGTGGGAGATGAACATGAAGGTGAGGTCGCGCTTCTTCTGGAGCGCGCGCAGCAGATCGACGATCTGCGCCTGCACGATCATGTCGAGCGCGCTGGTCGGCTCGTCCAGCACCACGAAGGAGGGCTCCAGCGCCATGGCGCGGGCGATGGAGATGCGCTGGCGCTGGCCGCCGGAGAATTCGTGGGGATAGCGGTGCCGCGTCTCGGGATCGAGCCCCACGTCGGCGAGCGCCGCCACCACCCGCGCCTCGCGCTGATCGGCTGAGAGCTGGCGCTGGTGCACCAGCAGCCCCTCCTCCACGATTTCCGCCACCGACATGCGCGGCGAGAGCGCGCCGAAGGGGTCCTGGAACACGATCTGGAGGTCCGAGCGCAGCGGCCGCATGGCCTTGAAGCTGAGCCCATCGATGGGCTTGCCGAGGAAGGCGATGGGTCCGGTGCTGGAGATGAGCCGCAGCAGCGCGAGGCCGAGCGTGGTCTTGCCCGAGCCGCTCTCCCCCACCACGCCCAAAGTCTCGCCCCGGCGGATGGCGACGGACACCCCGTCCACCGCCTTCACATGCCCCACCGTCTTGCGCATGATGCCGCGCTTGATGGGGAAATAGACCTTGAGGTCGCTCGCCTCCACCACCAAGGGGGCATCGGGGGCGATGGGGGCCGGGTCCGGCTTCGGCTCGGCCTTCAGCAGTGCCTGGGTGTAGGCGTGCTTCGGGTGGAGGAAGGTCTCCTCCGCCCCGCCCTGTTCCACGATCTCGCCTTTCTGCATCACGCACACCCGGCCGGCGATCTTGCGCACGATGCCGAGGTCATGGGTGATGAACAGCATGGCCATGCCGAGCCGCGCCTGAAGCTCCTTGAGCAGCTTCAGGATCTGCGCCTGCACGGTCACGTCGAGCGCCGTGGTGGGCTCGTCGGCAATCAGCAGGTCCGGCTCGTTGGCGAGCGCCATGGCGATCATCACGCGCTGGCGCTGGCCGCCGGACAATTGGTGCGGATAGGCGGAAAGCCGCTCCTCGGGCTGGGGGATGCCCACCTCGGCGAGCAGTTCCAGCGTGCGGGCGCGGGCGGCATGGGCGGACATGCCGCGATGGAGGATCAGCATCTCCCCCACCTGCCGCTCGATGCTGTGGAGCGGGTTCAGCGAGCTCATGGGCTCCTGGAACACCATGGTGATGTTGTTGCCGCGGATGCCGCGCAATTCCCGCTCCGACACCGTGAGCAGGTCGCGCCCTTTGAACAGGATCTCGCCCGAGGGGTGGCTCGCCGTGGGATAGGGCAGCAGCTTCAGCACCGACAGCGCCGTGACCGACTTGCCGGAGCCGGATTCGCCGACCAGCGCCAGCGTCTCGCCCTTGGCGAGATCGAACGACACAGTCTTCACCGCCAGCGCCGGCGGCGCGCCATCGCCACGGCGGAAGGCGACGGAGAGGTCGCGGACGGAAAGGAGGGGTTCAGCGGTCATGGTTTCCCCCTCACCCGAACGTCTTGCGCGGATCGAAGGCGTCGCGCACCGCCTCGCCGATGAAGATGAGGAGGCTCAGCATCACCGCCACGGTGAAGAAGCCGGTGAGGCCGAGCCAGGGCGCCTGGATGTTGTTCTTGCCCTGGGAGAGCAGTTCGCCCAGCGAGGGCGAGCCGGGGGGCAGGCCGAAGCCGAGGAAGTCCAGCGCCGTCAGCGTCATCACCGAAGACGACAGGATGAAGGGCAGCATGGTCAGCGTCGCCACCATGGCGTTGGGCAGCATATGCCGCGTCATGATGGTGAGGTTGCCGACCCCGAGAGCCCGCGCCGCCTGCACATATTCGAAATTGCGTGCGCGCAGGAATTCGGCGCGCACCAGCCCCACCAGCGACACCCATGAGAAGAGCAAGAGGATGCCGAGCAGCACCCAGAAGCCCGGCACCAGCACCGAGGAGATGATGAGCAGCAGGTAGAGCGAGGGAATGGCCGTCCAGATCTCGATGAAGCGCTGGAACAGGAGGTCCACCCAGCCGCCGAAATAGCCCTGCACCGCGCCCGCCCCCACGCCCACCACAGACGAGACGATGGTCAGCGCGAGGCCGAACAGCACGGAGATTCGGAAGCCGTAGATGAGGCGGGCCACCACGTCGCGGCCCTGATCGTCCGTGCCGAGCCAGTTCATCTCGAGGCCGGCGCAGCCGGACACGCCCTTCTTCTCGGCTGCCGCCTTGCACTGGGCCTCGGTGAGCATCCAGGTGGGCGGCGAGGGCGCGGGGGTGGGCAGGTCCAGATTGTGGGTGGAGTAGGAGAAGCGGATGAAGGGCCACACCATCCAGCCGCCCTTCTCGGCGATCAGCTTCTGCAGGAAGGGATCGCGATAGTCCGCATCCGTCTCGAAGTCGCCGCCGAACGCGGTCTCGGGATAGGCCTTCACGACGGGGAAGTAATAGCCGCCGTCATAGGAGACGAGGATGGGCTTGTCGTTGGCGATGAACTCGGCGCCGAGGCTGAGCACGAACAGCACCATGAAGACCACGAACGACCAGTAGCCGCGCCCGTTGCCGCGGAAGTTCGCCAGCCGCCGCCGGTTCAGCGGCGAGAGGGCGAAACGGCTCTTGGGCTTGGTCTCGCCCGGGGGCGGCAGCGGGCCGTGGGCGGTGTCGCGGGCGGCGGGCACATCGGTGGGCGCGCCGGGCTGGAGCACGGGAACGGCATCCATGGCTCAGACCTCCCGTGTCTCGAAGTCGATCCGGGGATCGACCAGCATGTAGGTGAGGTCCGAGATGAGGCCGACGATGAGCCCCGCCAGCGAGAAGATGTAGAGGGTGGCGAATACGACGGGATAATCGCGGTTGAGCACGCTCTCGAAGCCCAGCAGGCCGAGACCGTCCAACGAGAAGATGGTCTCGATCAAGAGCGAGCCGGAGAAGAAGGCGGCGATGAAGGCGCTGGGGAAGCCGGCGATGACGATCAGCATGGCATTCCTGAACACATGGCCGTAGAGCACCCGGCTCTCGGACAGCCCCTTCATGCGCGCCGTGGTCACGTACTGCTTGCGGATCTCTTCCAGGAACGAGTTCTTGGTGAGCAGCGTCATGGTTGCGAAGGCGCCGAGCACCATGGAGGTGAGCGGCAGCACCAGGTGCCAGGCGTAGTCGGCGATGCGCTCGGGCCAGCTCATCTGCCAGAAATTCTCGGAGGTGAGGCCGCGCAGCGGGAACAGATCGAGGAAGGAGCCGCCCGCGAACAGGATGATGAGCAGGATGGCGAACAAGAAGGACGGGATGGCATAGCCGACGATGATGACCGCCGAGGTCCACACGTCGAAGCGCGAGCCGTCGCGCATGGCCTTGCCGATGCCGAGCGGGATGGAGATGAGGTAGGTGATGAGCGTCATCCACAGGCCGAGCGAGATGGAGACGGGCATCTTCTCGCCGATCAGCTCCAGCACCGAGATGTCGCGGAAGTAGGACTTGCCGAAGTTGAAGGTGGCATAGTCCGTGATCATCTTCAGGAAGCGCTCGTGGGGCGGCTTATCGAAGCCGAACTGCTTTTCCAGCTCCTTGATGAAGGCCGGGTCGAGGCCCTGCGCGCCGCGATACTTGGACGACATCTCCGCCGCCGCCCCGGCCTGCGCCGCCGCGCCCGCCCCGCTGAAGTCGCTGCCGCCGCCGGAGACGCGCGAGGTGGCGGAGACGTCCTCGCCGGTCAATTGCGCGATCACGCGCTCCACCGGCCCGCCGGGGGCGAACTGGATGACCACGAACGACACCAGCATGATGCCGAGAATGGTCGGCACCATGAGGGCGATGCGGCGGACGATGTAAGCGAGCATCAGGTGTCCCGTTGCGGCACTTCGGTTCAGGCTAGACCATATTGGCGGGAAAAGGTTGCCGCTTCACATGAAGATTCATCCATATGGCGCCGCCCCTCAGCCGCCCCGGGCGGGATCAAGGCCGGTGCTCCACCAAGTGTCGAGCACGCCCAACTCGTAGCGCGGCTTCACCGCCGGGCGGGCGAACTGGTTCCAGTAGGCGATGCGGTTCTGGCCGGAATACCACTGGGGAATCCAGTAGCGGCCGGACCGGAGCACCCGGTCCAGCGCCCGGCAGGCGGTGACGAGGGCGGCCGCGTCGGGGGCGGCCAGCGCCGCGTTGATGAGGCCGTCCACCGCCGGGTCGGCGATACCAGCCACATTGTAGGAGCCGCGCGTGCGCGCCGCCTCGGTGGAGAAATAGGCGCGCAGCTCGTCGCCGGGATAGGGCGCGAAACTGTAGCGGCGCACCACGAGGTCGAAGTCGAAATTCTGCAGCCGCTGCTGGAACTGGGCCGGGTCCACGATGCGGAAGGTGGCCTCGATGCCCACCTTCTTCAGATGGCCGATGAAGCGGGCGGTGTGGCGCTCCAGGCCGCCGTCATCGTCCAGGAACTCCATGGTGAAGGCCTCGCCCTTGGCATCCACCAGTTTGCCCTGCTGCACGGTATAGCCCGCCTCCTTGAGGAGGTTGAGGGCCTGCCGGCGCAGGTTGCGGTCCTCGCCGGAGCCGTCGGACTGGGGCGGCACGTAGGGTTCGCCGAACACTTCCTCGGGCAGGCGGTCGCGGTAGGGGTCGAGCAGCTTCAGCTCCGCCGGCGAGGGCAGGCCCTGCGCCATCATCTCCGAATTCTGGAAGAAGGAGACGGTGCGGGTGTAGCTGTCGTACATCAGGTTCTTGCGGGTCCAGTCGAAATCGAACAGGAGCCCGACGGCCTCGCGCACGCGGCGGTCGAAGAATTTCGGACGGCGGGTGTTGAGAAACCAGCCCTGCACGCCGGAGAAGCTCTCGTCCGGCAGCGTCTCCACCTTCACCCGTCCCTCGCGCACGGCGGGGAAATCGTAGCCGGTGGCCCATTCGCGCGCGGTGAACTCCTCGCGGAAGAGATAGACCTTGGCCTTGAAGCCTTCGAGGCCGGCCACCCGGTCGCGGAAATATTCGTAGCGCACCTGATCGAAGTTGAAGCGCCCCTTCATGACAGGCAGGTCGCGGCCCCAATAGGTGGGCACGCGATTGTACTCGATGTAGCGCCCCTGCTCGAAGCGGCCGATGCGGTACGGCCCCGAGCCCATGGGCACCTCCAGCGACGACTGGCCGAACGGGTGCTTGGCCAGAAACGCCTTGGAGAAGATGGGCAGGCCCGCCACCGTCAGCGGCACGTCGCGCGCGCGGCCCGGCTTGAAGCGGAACACCACCTCGTTCGGCCCGTCCGCCTCGATGGCGGTGACGTCGCGCAGGGCCATGCGGATGGTCTCGTAGCCCTCCGCCTTGAAGGCCTCGAAGGTGGCCACCACGTCCGCCGAAGTGAGCGGCGTGCCGTCGTGGAAACGCGCCTCGCGCCTGAGCTTGAAGCGGTAGGTGAGCCCCTCGTCCGAAATCACCACGGACGAGGCCAGTCGCCCATACATGGCGCTCTTCTCGTCGCCGGCGGCGGCCATCAGGGTGTCGTAGATCAGCTCGATGCCCTGTGCGCCGTTGCCCCGCTGGTTGTAGGGGTTCAGCGTGTCGAAGGTGGTGAGCGACTGGTTGTAATACGTCGCGCGGCCGAGCTGGGAGAAGGGCCCGCCCTTGGGCGCGTCCGGGTTCACATAGTCGAAATGGGTGAAGGTCGCCGGATACCTGAGGTCGCCGAAGAAGGAGAGGCCGTGCCGCTCCACCGCGGCGGCGGACGTGCCGCCCTCCCCTGCCGCGGACTCCGCCGCCGAGGGGGCGGGCGAAGCGCCTTGCGCCCTCGCCAGAGCGGGCACAAGGAGCGCGCAGGACGACGCCAGCAGCGCGCGGCGCGTGAGGCTCATTTGCCGGCTCCCGCGCCGGTCTTCGACGCCTTGGCCGGGTCGAACCACCAGATGTCGGGGAAGGCGAAGGAATAGGCGGGCAGCTGCGCCGGATGGGCGAAGCGGTCCCAGCGCGCGGTGCGGGTATAGTTCAGCCCCCAGGCGGGGATGACATATTCGTTCCACAGCAGCACGCGGTCCAGCGCGTGGGTGGCGGCGACGAGGTCGGCGCGGTCGGTGGCGTAGATGACCTTCTCGATGAGCGCATCCACCGCCGGGTCCTTGATGCCGGCGAGGTTGCGCGAGCCTTCCCGGTCGGCGGCCTCCGAGCCCCAGAACTCGCGCTGCTCGTTGCCCGGCGACAGCGACTGGCCCCAGCCGGAGACGATGATGTCGTAATCGCGCGAGCGCACGCGGTTGATGTATTGCGAGGTGTCCACCATGCGGATCGACACCTCGATGCCGAGGCGTTCCAGCGCCGGGCGGTAGAACACCGCCACCCGCTCCATGGCGGGGCTGGAGAGCAGGAACTCGATGGTGAAGGGCTCGCCCTTGGCGTTCACCAGCTTGCGGTTCTTCACCTCGTAGCCGGCCTCCTTGAACAGGCGTGCCGCCTCGCGCAGGTTCGCCCGCCGCGCCTCCTCCGATCCGCTTTCGGGATTGGTGTAGGCGGTGGTGAACACCTGCGGCGGCACCTTGTCCTTCAACGAGTTGAGGATCTCCAGCTCGCGGCCCTGCGGCAGGCCGGAGGAGGCAAGCTCGGTGCCGGAGAAGAAGGAACTGGTGCGCTTGTACTGGCCGAAGAACAGGGTGTGGTTCATGCCCTCGAAATCGAGCGCGTAATTCAGCGCGCGGCGCACGCGCGGGTCCTTGAACTTGTCGCGGCGCAGGTTGGGAATGAAGGCCTGCATGACGCCGGACGAGCGGTTCTCGAACATCTCCAGCACCACGCGGCCATCGGCGCGGGCGGGAAAATCATAGGCGGTCGCCCAGTTCTTGGCCGAGGATTCCACGCGGAAATCATACTGGTCGGCCTTGAAGGCTTCGAGCATCACCGTGTCGTCGCGGAAATACTCGTAGCGCATCTCGTCGAAATTATCCTTTCCGACGTTCACATTGAGGTCCTTCGCCCAATAGTCCTTCACCCGCTCGTAGGTGATGGAGCGGCCGGCGATGAAGCTCTTGATGCGATAGGCGCCCGAGCCCAGCGGCACCTCCAGCGTGCCCTGCGCGATGTCGCGCGGCTTGCCGTTGGCGTCCGTGCCGGTCCACCAGTGCTTCGGCAGGATGGTGAGCTGGCCGACGATCTGCGGCAGCTCGCGGTTGCCGGCCTGGTCGAAGGTGAAGGTCACATCCCGGTCGCCGGTCTTCTCGGCCTTGGTGACGTGGCTGTAATAGAAGCGCTGGTTGGGGTTGTTCTTCGTCAGCGCCTCGAAGGAGAACACCACGTCCTCGGGGGTGATCGGCTTGCCGTCATACCAGCGCGCGTCGGCGCGGATGCGATAGGTGACGGAGGAGAAGTCCGCCGGGTAGCTCACCCCTTCCGCGATCAGCCCGTACTCGCTCGCCACCTCGTCGGAGGCGGCGACCATGAGCGTGTCGTAGATCAGATTGATGCCCGCCGCGGGCGTGCCGCGCGGCACCACGAAATTGAAGGTGTCGAATGTGCCGTCCTCGGCGAGGCGCAGCAGGCCGCCCTTGGGTGCGGCGGGATTCACATATTTGAAATGGGGAAAGCCGGCGGGATAGGCGGGCTCGCCCATCAGCGACAGACCGTGCCTGAACACGGGTGCTGCGGGCGTGGCCGCCGGCGCGGCGGCGGTGGAGGAAGAGGGTGCGGCCGGGTCCGGCGCCGGTTTCGCGTCCTCCGCGCTGCGGCCGGGCGCCGCGAAGGCAAGGCTCAGCGCGGCGGCGAGGGCAAGGCGGCGGGCGAGGGACGCAAGCATCGGCAACTCCGGTTGGATCGCGCTTCGATCCGGGAATAGCCGATTATGGCACCCGCCGCGACGGCAGAAACATGGCGGCGACAAGGGGGAGAGGCAGGCGCGAGGACGGGGCGACCTGCGCATCGAACGCTGGGGAAGCCTTGTGGGCAGCCGGAAAGCGGCTCCTTGGAGCGCTCCCCATGCGGAAGGCTTCCGGCCCGGGCGAAAGCGCCGGGGATGACAATGGCGTGAAATGGCGGGCCTCCCTCCGCCGAGGTCACTGCCAAGTCCACCCTCTCGCCTCCGTCATGGCCGGGCTCGTCCCGGCCATCCACGTGGCCCGGCCGGGAAGACTTTCCGAGCGCCGTCCCATCGGCACGACGTGGATGCCCGGGACAAGCCCGGGCATGACGGTGCGATAACGGAAGGCGCCGCAACGGAAAGCGGAAGGCGGGCATGCACCTGTCCGCGTTCGGCCGGCGCAGCTATCCCCCCTCCGTCATGGCCGGGCTTGTCCCGGCATGACGGCGACAACTCAGGACGCGATCTCGTCGTACAGGTCTCGCCATTCCGGGTTCATCTCCAGCACGAGGCCGACCTTCCAGGCGCGCGGCCAATGCTTCATCGTCTTCTCGCGCTGGATGGCCCGCGCAATCTCGTCGTGGCGCTCGAAGTAGATCAGCTGGGTCAGGCGGTGACGCTTGGTGAAGCCGTCGATCTCCCCCTCACGATGTTCGAAAATGCGACGCACCAGGTCGTTCGTCACGCCGACATAGAGCGTGCCGTTCGGACGGTTGGTGAGGATATAGACCCAGCCCCCGCGCATCGGCAGAAGTTGGATCGGACCTTAAGCTTCGGCAAGCCCTGCTGCCGTCACCGCCGTCATGGCCGGGCGACGGCGCGATAGCGGACGGTAGCGCGCCGAATGGGCCATGCGGGGGACGCCTGTCGGCCGCTCGTCTGACCCACCCACCCCTCACCGCCGTCATGGCCGGGCTTGTCCCGGCCATCCACGTGGCTCGGCCGGGAACACCTTTCGGGCATCGTCCCAGCGGCCCGACGTGGATGCCCGGCACAAGGCCGGGCATGACGGGGTAACAGCAGGAGGGAGAGCGTCACGCCCCAAAAGAAAAAGCCCTCCCCCGCAGGCGGGAGAGGGCTTCATTCGTCAGAGCAGGATCAGGCCGGAGCGGACGCCCCGAGCACCGCCCTCAGATCACTTGTGCCCGGCGGGCGCCGCAGCGGGGGCGGCGGCAGGAGCCGCTGCCGGGGCCGCAGCCGCTGCGGTGGGCAGGGGCTTGGGATCGTGGGACAGCGAGTTCAGGTACGCGATCAGGTCGGCGCGCTCGGCTTCCTTGCCGATGCCGGCGAAGGCCATGGCAGTGCCGGGCACGGCGGCCTTGGGATTGGTGAGGAAGGTGTTGAGCGCCAGCGGGGTCCAGTCGCCGCCCTTGGCCTTCATGGCCGCGGAATAGGCGAAGCCCGAGGCGGAAGCCACCGGACGACCGACGATGCCGTAGAGGTCGGGGCCGACCTTGGCGCCGGCGCCTTCCTGGAAGTTATGGCAGGCGGCGCACTTCTTGGCCGCGGCCGCACCCTTCTCGATGGACGCGGTGGCGAAGAGCTGCTCGATCGGAACCTCGGCCGCCGCCTTGGGCGCGCCGGCAGCGGCTGCGCCTTCCTGCACCGCGATCTCGAAGCCGGGCTTGGCCGGCGCCTCGGGGGTGAACAGGATTTCGGACACGATCCCGAGGCCGAGGGTCAGCGTGAGCGTGCCCAGAACTGCACCCGCGATCTTGTTCAATTCAAAACTGTCCATCGGCGCTACGCCCCTCGGAGGTCCTGTGTCCCACCGGGCGCTGCACCGAAACGGCGCGCTGCCCGGCCCCAAGCATGTCGATGAATGGCGCGCGGGGGAGCCCCACGAACCGTCGGCGACACTAAGCACTTTGAACCGGTCGAAGCAACCCGTATAAGGCGCGCCCCAATGCCACTCCCCGCGTCTGTCCCGGAGCGGCCTTCCGGACCCCGCCGAGGACCCCCGCCCATGCCGGCCGACACCCCTTCCCCCGCCCCAGCCCCCACCGGGCATCCGGCCGGGCGCGTGCTCGTGCTCATCCCCGCCCGCATGGCCGCGACGCGCCTGCCCGGCAAGCCGCTCGCCGACGTGGGCGGCCGCCCCATGATCGTCGAGGTGGCGCGGCGCGCGGTCGCAGCCGGCATCGGCCGGGTGGCGGTCGCCACCGACGCCCCCGAGATCGCCGCCGCCGTGACTGCCGCCGGCCTCGAGGCGGTGATGACGCGGGCGGACCACCCCTCCGGCTCGGATCGCATTTTCGAGGCGCTCACCGCCCTCGATCCGGCGGGCGAGGTGGAGATCGTGGTCAATGTGCAGGGCGACCTGCCGACGATTCTACCGAACACCATCCGAACGGCACTGATTCCCCTACTGGCAACCTCGGCTGACATCGCGACATTGGCCGCCGAAATCACCCTTGCCGAGGAGCGTACCGACCCGAACGTGGTGAAGGTGGTGGGCTCGCCGCTGGCGCCGGGACTGCTGCGCGCGCTCTATTTCACCCGCGCCACCGCCCCCTATGGAGAGGGGCCATTATACCACCACATCGGCCTCTACGCCTATCGCCGGGCGGCTCTGGAGCGCTTCGTCTCCCTGCCGCCTTCTCCCCTGGAGAAACGGGAAAAACTCGAACAATTGCGGGCACTTGAGGCCGGCATGCGGATCGACGTGGCGGTGGTTGACGCGGTGCCGCTGGGGGTCGATACCCCGTCCCATCTGGAAAGGGCACGGGCCCTTCTCGCGCAGGAAAAATGAGCATGCCCATGAGCCGACGTATCACGTTCCAGGGCGAGCCCGGCGCCAACTCCCACATCGCCTGCCGCGAGGTCTTCCCCGACTTCGAAGCCGTGCCCTGCCCCACCTTCGAGGACGCGTTCGCCGCCGTGGAGAATGGGGCGGCGGCTTACGCCATGATTCCCATAGAGAATTCGGTGGCGGGGCGGGTCGCGGACATCCATCATCTGATGCCGCAGTCGAGCCTTTCCATCGTCGGCGAGTACTTCCTGCCGCTCTCCCACCAGCTCATGGCGGTGAAGGGCGCGACCCTCTCCACGCTGAAGACCGTGCAGAGCCACGTGATGGCGCTGGGCCAGTGCCGCAAGGCCATCCGCACCCTTTCCCTCACGCCGATTATCGGTGCAGATACAGCAGGTTCCGCCCGCGAGATCGCCGAGGCGAACGACGCGACCCGCGCCGCCATCGCCTCCCGCCTAGCGGCGGACATCTACGGCCTCGACATCCTCGCCGAGAACATCGAGGACGAGGCCCACAACACCACCCGCTTCATCATCCTCACCCGTGGCGCCGACTGGGCTCCGGCGGGGCGCGGGCCGGTCATCACCACCTTCGTCTTTCGCGTGCGGAACGTCCCGGCGGCGCTCTACAAGGCCATGGGCGGCTTCGCCACCAACGGGGTGAACATGACCAAGCTGGAGTCCTACCAGCTCGACGGCCAGTTCACCGCCACCCAGTTCTATGCCGACGTGGAAGGCCATCCGGACGACCGGTCCGTGAAGCTGGCGCTGGAAGAATTGGCCTTTTTCTCCAGAGAGATGCGCATCCTGGGCGTCTATCCCGCGCATCCCTACCGGGCGCGATTCGGGGACTCAGATCCGGCGATCTGAGTCCCGCCCGTAAGCCCGCACGACGCCTGAGCGAACGCAGCATCCCAGCCCGCGCGGCGCTTGAGCGAAAGCAACGCCTAATGATCGAACCGCACCATGATGCGGGCGCGACCGGCGGTGCGGCCGAAGCTCACGTGGTCGGACAGATGGGTGAGCATATAGGCCGCGAAGGAAGCCTGCTCCTGGGCGTCGCCCAGAAGCGCTTCTGGTGAGGGTCGCTCCTTCGGGGCCTCCATGACGATACCGTCATAGACGACCGAGACATCGAGGTGGCTTTCGTCGAACCGCGCGCGCAGCTCGATGGGACCTTCGGCGATGCCGCTGTCGGCCACCAATTCCAGCGCCTGGGCCACCGTGGGGATGGCGGCGGCGATCACATCGCGCCGGGCGCCCCAGTTATCGCCCTGATTTTCAAGGAAATCCCGCACGAAGGGGAAGGCGTGCGCGCCCTCCGGCACTTGCTCCACCGCCTCCTGCGCGATGCCGATGCGGAACAGCAGGTTGAGCATGATGGCGCTGAGCGCGCCGACCGTCAGCGGCGTCGAGAACAAGGGCTGCAGCATCAGCGGAAGCTGGCGGGTGATGGGCAAAAGCGCCACCGAAAGCCCGGCCAGAACCGAGAGCCCGACCACGAACACCCGCCGCTCGCTGAGGCGGCGCGAGGTCACGAGGTCCATGCCCGCCACCACCAGATAGGCGGAGGTGTAGAGCAGGATTCCGCCGATCACCGGCGAGGGAATGAGGGTGAGCGCCACGATCGCCTTGGGCACGAAGGCGATGGCGAAGATCATGATGCCGGCGGTGAAGCCGATGACGCGCGCCGTGGACTGGGTGGCGAATGCGAGACCCACCGAGGAAGACGAGAGCCCCGACTGGAAGCCCGAGGTGAGCCCGTTCAGGATGTTGCCGATGCCGCAGGCCGTCACCGCCCGTTGCGCCGCCGGCATGTGGGCGCGGCGCCAGTCGGCATCGTTCATCTTTTCCAGCGACACGGTGACGGAGAGCACGTCCACGAGGTTCATCACCACCAGCAACGCCATCAGCGGAAACAGCGCCGGGGCGAACTGGAAGGACGGCAACGTCAGGGTCGGCAAGGCGAGGAGCGGCGCCGCGGCAATGGCTTCAGGTGCTTCAGGGCGTCCGGCCCCGAGCGAGAGGGCGACGATCCAGCCGATGCTTGCCCCCGCGAACACCGCGAAAAGCTTCAGCCGCCGCGGCGCGAACACGGTGATGGCGACGATGATGCCCACCGTCGCGAGGCTGGAGAGAACGGCATTCTCCTCCACCATGGGGCCATGGTCGAGCCCGAGCGCCCGCCTGAGCGCCGGGCTTGCGAGCGACACGCCGAGCATGCTCACCGCGACGCCGCAGACTTCCGGCGGCAGCAGCACGCGCAGCGGTCGCACCAGCCGGGCGATGAACAATTGCGCGATGCCGACGAGGAGCGTCGTCGTCGCCATCAGCCCCAGCCCGCCCAGCGCCAGCGCCTGCACCGCCAGCGGGATCGCTCCGGGCGCGGGGATGTGCACGGCGAGATAGCCCGAGCCGAAGCGGGTGCGCATGCACTGGATGATGGTGGCGACCCCGATGCTCATGGCGCAGGCCGAGACCATGGCCGAGATCTGGTCGGCGGGCAGCTTGGCCTCGGTGGCGGCGAGCACCGGGTAGATCAGGAAGGTCACGGCCAGCATGGCGTGCTGGGCGGCGAGCGGGATCAGCGCAGCAGGCGGCACATGGTCATCCAGCCCGTAGACGAGGGAGGGCGGCCGGCGCCCGGTCCGCGTGCCGCGGCGGGAATCAGGAAAGAAACGGTCGAGCAGATGCGTCAGACGGGCAAGGCGCGCCGGGCGTGGAGCACCATCGGGCGCCGCCGGTTCAAGCATGCCCGCCCTCGATGAAACTGCGGATCAGATGGTGCGCGATGGCGATGGGCGGCGGCACGAACAGCCCGTCGGGATGGGTGCGGGTGAGCATCAGCATCACCTCGTCCCGGCCGAACCAGCGGGCATCCTCCAGTTCGTTGCGGTCGATGACGAGGTCCTCGCTCGTCGCCTGCGCGATACAGCCGATCATCAGCGACATGGGAAAGGGCCACGGCTGGGTCGCGAAGTAGCGAACCTCCCCCGTCCGGACGCCCGCCTCCTCCAAAGTCTCGCGGCGCACGGCGTCCTCGATGGTCTCGCCGGGTTCCACGAAGCCGGCGAGGGTTGACCACATGCCGGGGGCGAAATGGGGTTGCCGGCCGAGCAGGCAGCGGTCCCCGCGGGCGGTGAGCATGATGACGACAGGATCGGTGCGCGGGAAATGCTGGGCGCCGCAGGAGGGGCAATCCCGCCGCCAGCCAGCGTCCACGATGCGCGAGGCGGCGCCGCAATTGGCGCAGAAACCGTGCCGTGTATGCCATGCGCGCAACGCCTTGCCGCAGGCGACGGGCCCGAGGTGATGCGGTGCGATCAGGCCGCTGACGGCGATGGTGCGCAGGTCGGGGACCGTAAGCCCATCGCCCTCCAGCGCCTCCCTCAGGGCAGGATCGAACCCCTTGGCGAAGCGCGGCGCGCCGTCGCTCTCGATGCCCAGAAACAGGGGCTCGCCGCGCCCGCGCGCCTCGGCTTCCGCCCGGTCGAACAGGGGATCGAAGACCGGCCCCGCGCCCTTCAGCGCGACCAGTTCCCCGCCGAGCAGGTAGAAGCGGGCGGCCGGATGATCCAGGAGATCGGCGGCGCCGGCACGCAGGTGGCAGGCGCGGTCAAGCGGGCTGTCCACATAACCAAGGGTCGGCCAGACGCCGAGATCGGGGCGGGAAATGAAGGACATGGACCAGACGACCCCGGCAGGCGGCAGGCTGCGAATTGATGGCGACCGTCGCACGCAGCCGGAGCCGAGGCAAGGCTATCCCACCGGCAAGGCTGGGCTGTGCACACTGAGCCGCCCGCGCAGGGCATCGAGGCGGGATTGGCGCTCCAGATCGCCCATCGGCTCGCGGGCGCCGGCACCGAACACCACGCCCGGCCAGGCCGCGTCGCCGGGATTGCGGGCGATGATATGCACATGGAGTTGCGGTACCATATTGCCCAGCGCCGCGATGTTCAGCTTGGCGCAGCCCGTAATGTCCTTCAGCGCCCGCGAGACGAGGGCGACCTCCTCCATGAGCGTCAGGCGGTCGTCGGCATCGAGGTCGAAAACCTCAGACATGGCCGCCCGGCGTGGCGTGAGGGAAACCCAGAAGAAGCGCCGGTCCTCCACCAGCCGCACATGACACAACGGCAGGTCCCCCACGGCCGGTCCGTCCGCGGCGAGGCGGGGGTCGAGCGCGAAGGCATCTTCGGTCATGGGCGGGGCTCCGGTGGGACAGACGGTTGATGCCTGTGCGCTCCCCGCGCCGCAAGCAGGTTTTCCGGCTTTGCGCAGAGCGGTTGCCCCGGCCCGCCGTTGCCGCTATGGAGGCGCCCCAACAGCTGCGCGACCTCGAAAACCCCGCGCGCAAGGACTTAAGGGATGTTCCGCTCGGCCACCTCCGCACCCCAGGCATCGCGTGCCCGGCTCAGCCGGCGAAAATGATGCGGAGCTGAAGCCGGCCGCCGTGATCGGCGCCGCACGCGTGCAACCCCAAGGATATCTGGCGAAGAAAGGCACGAGCGATGGCTCGGCTTGTCATGAAGTTCGGCGGCACATCGGTCGCCAATATCGAGCGCATCCGCAACGTGGCGCGCCACGTCAAGCGCGAGGTGGAGGCCGGCTACAAGGTGGCCGTCGTGGTCTCCGCCATGTCCGGCAAGACCAACGAACTGGTCGCCTGGTGCAAGGATGCCTCCTCGCTCTACGACGCGCGTGAATATGACGCGGTGGTCGCCTCCGGCGAGCAGGTGACGAGCGGGCTGCTCGCCATCGCGCTGCAGGAAATGGGCGTTTCCGCCCGGTCCTGGCAGGGGTGGCAGATCCCGATCTCCACCGACGATGCGCACGGCTCCGCCCGCATCATGGACATCGACGCCGACCGTCTGGCCACCTCCATCGAGGGCGACGAGGTGGCGGTGATCGCCGGCTTCCAGGGCATCCACCTGCCCACGGGGCGGATCACGACGCTCGGCCGCGGCGGCTCGGACACCTCGGCGGTGGCGGTGGCCGCGGCATTGAAGGCCGAGCGGTGCGACATCTATACCGACGTGGACGGCGTCTACACGACCGACCCGCGCGTGGTGCCCAAGGCCCGCCGCCTCGACCGCATTGCCTTCGAGGAAATGCTGGAAATGGCCTCGCTCGGCGCGAAGGTGCTGCAGGTGCGCTCGGTGGAGCTCGCCATGGTGCATAATGTGCGCACCTTTGTGCGCTCGAGCCTTGTGGACCCCGACGCGCCGGAGATGCGCGAGGTCGAGAAGGCCGGAACGCTCATCTGCGACGAGGAGGAAATCGTGGCAAGCCAGATGGAATCGCAGGTGGTCACGGGCATCGCCTTCTCCAAGGACGAGGCCCAGGTCTCCATCCGTCGCGTCGCCGACAAGCCCGGCATCGCCGCCGCCGTGTTCGGTCCGCTGGCGGACGCGCACATCAATGTGGACATGATCGTCCAGAACGTGTCCGCGGACGGCTATACCGACATCACCTTCACCGTCCCCACGGCCGATTTCGAGCGCGCCAAGGCGGTGATCGAGCGGGCCCGCGATTCCATCGCCTTCCAGGCGATCGAAGGCGCCGGGGACGTGACGAAGGTGTCGGTCATCGGCATCGGCATGCGCTCCCACGCCGGCGTCGCCGCCAAGGCGTTCGAGGCGCTGGCGGGCCGTGGTATCAACATCCGCGCCATCACCACGTCGGAGATCAAGATCTCCTTCCTGATAGATGCGGCCTATACCGAACTTGCGGTCCGGACTCTCCATTCGCTATACGGGCTGGACAGCTGAGGGCGGAACCGTTGACGGTAGCCCTGCGGGGGCGCGCCATCCGTTGGATAGCCTCGCGGGGTTACTGAACCCGCTCATTTTTAAGGATGCGGCCGATGCGTGGCGCGCTCGGCGGTCCGCGCGTGCTGCTCCGGCGTCTCCGTGAGGTGATGGCGGAGCCGGTCAGCGCGCAGGACCGCCTCGACAAGATCGTTGTGCTGATCGCCGCCAACATGGTGGCGGAAGTCTGCTCGGTCTACGTGCTGCGCGTCGATCAGACCCTTGAGCTGTACGCTACGGAAGGCCTGAACCGGGATGCGGTTCATCTGACCGTCATGAGCGTGGATGAGGGCCTCGTCGGCCACGTGGCGCGCGAGGCCGAATCGCTCGCCTTGCTGGACGCCCAGTCCCATCCCGAATTCTCGTACCGTCCGGAGACGGGCGAAGAGATTTACAACTCCTTCCTCGGCGTGCCTATCCTGCGCGGCGGCAACACGCTGGGCGTTCTGGTGGTGCAGAACCGCGCCCGCCGCACCTATACGGAAGAGGAGATCGAGGCCCTTCAGACCACCGCCATGGTGCTGGCGGAGATGATCGCCTCGGGCGAACTGACGGCGCTGGCCAAGCCGGGCGCCGAACCCGCCGTGCGCCGGCCGCTGCATCTCAAGGGCGTCGCCCTCGCCGACGGGCTTGGCCTTGGCCATGTGGTGCTGCACGAGCCGCGCATCCGGGTGACCAACGTCATCGCCGACGACGTGGTGAAGGAAACCGCCAGGCTCGATGCCGCCATCGGCAAGCTGCGCCACTCCATCGACCTGATGCTGGAGGACGACGGCCTCTCCAAGGCCGGCGAGCATCGCGACATCCTCGAAGCCTACCGCATGTTCGCCCACGACCGGGGCTGGATGCACAAGATGCGCGAGGCCGTCCTCTCCGGCCTCACCGCCGAGGGCGCAGTGGAGCGGGTGCAGTCGGATACCCGCGCCCGCATGATGCGCGCCTCCGACCCCTATCTGCGCGAGCGCCTGCACGACCTCGACGACCTCGCCAACCGGCTCCTGCGCGAGCTGACCGGACGGTCCCGCGGCATGGAGCGGGAGGCGCTGCCCGAGAACGCCATCCTCGTCGCCCGCAACATGAGCCCGGCGGCGCTGCTGGATTACGATCGCACCAGCATTCGCGGCCTCGTGCTGGAGGAAGGCGGAACCACCAGCCACGTCACCATCGTCGCCCGCGCCCTCGGCATCGCCGCCGTGGGACAGGTGGAGAATGCCGCCGGCCTCGCCGACCAGGGCGATCCGGTCATCGTCGACGGCCAGAACGGCGAGGTCCATCTGCGCCCGCCCGGCGACGTCGAGGAGGCCTATGCCGAGAAGGTGCGCTTCCGCGCCCGCCGGCAGGCCCAGTATGCCGCGCTGCGCACCCGGCCCTCCGTGACGAAGGACGGCGTGCATGTGGACCTGAACCTCAATGCCGGCCTGCTGGTGGACCTGCCCCACATCGCCGAGACCGGCGCGGCGGGCATCGGCCTGTTCCGCACCGAGCTACAGTTCATGATCGCGTCGGCCTTCCCGCGCATCTCCGAACAGCTGAAGCTCTACCGCGCCGTGCTGGACGCCGCAGGCGACCGCCCGGTCACCTTCCGCACCCTCGATATCGGCGGCGACAAGGTGCTGCCCTACATGCGCACGGTGGAGGAGGAGAATCCGGCCCTCGGCTGGCGTGCCATCCGCCTCGGGCTGGATCGGCCGGGCCTGCTGCGCAGCCAGATGCGTGCCCTGCTGCGCGCCGGCGCGGGGCGGGAGCTGCGCGTGATGTTCCCCATGGTCGCCGCGGTGGATGAATTCGACCGGGCCCGGGCCATGGTGGAGCGGGAGCTGACTCACCTGCGCCGTCACGGCCACGCCCTGCCGGATCGGGTCCAGGTGGGCGCCATGGTGGAAGTGCCGTCCCTGCTCTTCCAGCTGGACGAGATCCTGTCGCGCGCCGATTTCCTCTCGGTGGGCTCCAACGACCTCGTGCAGTTCCTCTATGCGGCCGACCGCGCCAACGTGCGGGTCGCCGACCGCTTCGATCCGCTCTCCCCCCCGGCCCTGCGGGCCTTCCGGCTGGTGGCGGAGGCGGGCCTCCGCCACGGCAAGCCCGTGACGTTGTGCGGCGAACTGGCCTCCCGGCCGCTGGAGGCGGTGGCCCTCGCCGCCTTGGGCTACCGCTCTCTGTCGGTCTCCCCGGCGGCCATGGGGCCGGTCAAGGCGATGCTCCTTGAGACCGACGTCTCCGCCGCCCGCAAGGTGCTGCTGCCCTTGCTCGAGGACCGTACCGGCACTGCCGATCCGCGTGCCATGCTGACCAAGTTCGCGCGGGACTGCGGCCTGCCGCTCTAGCGGGCGCGCTGCCGCGCCTCTGCTCTTGCCCTTTTCTCTTGCCCCTTTTCCCCAAACCGTCCGGATCCGTCAGCCCCTTATGAACACCCTGCCCCTCGCCAAACTCGACCAGCTGGTCGCCCGGCATGCCGAGATCGAGGCCGCCCTGTCGCATGGGGCGGAGGGGGAGGAGTTTGTCCGCCTCGGCCGTGAGTTCTCGGATCTCTCGCCCGTGGTGGAGCAGGTGCTGGCCCTGCGTGGCGCGGAACGCGACCTGGAGGGCGCCCGGGAGCTGCTTGCCGATTCGGCCGGCGACCCGGAGATGCGCACCTTGGCCGAGGCCGAGGTGGAGCGGCTGGATACGCGGATTACCGAGCTGACCACCGCCGTGCGCCTCGCGCTCCTGCCCAAGGACGCCATGGACGAGCGCGGCATCATTCTGGAGGTGCGCGCCGGCACCGGTGGCGACGAGGCGGCGCTGTTCGCAGGCGACCTTTACCGCATGTATACGCGCTACGCCGCCGACAAAGGCTGGAGCGTGGAGGTGCTGTCCGAGAGCGAGGGCACCATGGGCGGCTACAAGGAAATCGTCGCCGCCGTCCACGGCAAGGGCGCCTATGCCCGGCTGAAGTTCGAGAGCGGCGTCCACCGGGTCCAAAGGGTGCCGGCCACCGAGGCGGGCGGGCGCATCCATACCTCCGCCGCCACCGTCGCCGTCCTGCCGGAGGCGGAGGATGTGGACGTGGACATCAATGAATCCGACCTCCGGATCGACGTGTTCCGGGCCCAGGGCGCCGGCGGCCAGCATGTGAACAAGACCGAATCGGCGGTGCGCATCACCCACATCCCCACCAACACGGTGGTGGCGGTGCAGGACGAGCGCTCCCAGCATCGCAACAAGGCCCGCGCCATGGCGCTGCTGCGGTCCCGCCTGCTGGACGAGGAGCGCCAGCGCAAGGAGGCCGGCCGCGCCGCTGACCGCAAGGGGCAGGTCGGCTCCGGCGACCGTTCCGAGCGGATCCGCACCTACAATTTCCCGCAGGGGCGCGTGACCGACCATCGCATCAACCTCACCCTCTACAAGCTGGAGGAGGTGATCGCCGGCACCGCGCTCGACGACATCATCGAACCACTGCTGACCGAGCACCAGGCCGCCCTCCTCGCAGCCGCCGAGGAGGCCTGAGCCGTGCCTGGCCCCGGCGACACGCCCGCGGCCGACCTGACCATCGCCCAGTTGCGCCGGCTGATGACCGCGCGCCTCGCCGCCGGTGGCATGGAGACGCCGGAGCTGGATGCACGGCTGCTGCTGGCCCATGCCCTCGGATGCCCGCCGGGCGAGCTTCTCAGCCACGGCGCCGCCCCCGCCGCGCCCGATATCCTCGCCGCCACCGAGGCGCTCCTCGCCCGGCGGCTCGCGGGGGAGCCTGTGGCCCGCATCTTCGGCCACAAGGAGTTCTGGAGCCTCACCTTCCGCCTTTCCCCGGACACGCTGGTGCCGCGACCGGACACGGAAACTTTGGTGGAGGCGGCGCTGTCCCTCTTTCCCGACCGTGCCGCGCCGCTGCGCATCCTCGACCTCGGCACGGGCACGGGCGCCATCCTCGCGGCCCTGCTTTCGGAGCGGCCGGCCGCAACGGGCATCGCCGTGGACCGCTCGGAGAACGCGGCCCGGACGGCCCGGGACAACCTCGAAGCGAACGGCCTCGCCGGCCGCGCGTCTGTTCTTGTCGCCGACTGGGGCACCGCACTTGCCGGCGGCTTCGACCTCGTCGTCTCCAACCCGCCCTACATCACCGAGGATGAGATGGCGGGACTTGCCGTCGACGTACGCCTCCACGATCCCCGGCTGGCGCTGGTTGCGGGGGCCGACGGGCTGGCGGCCTATCGCATCATCGCCGCCGATCTGCCGCGCCTGCTGAAGCCCGGCGGCGCGGCTGTTCTCGAACTCGGCGCGGGGCAGGAACCCGCCGTCGCCGCCCTCGTTCAAGCGGCAGGGCTGGGGCTTCTCGGCCCGGCGCGCGCCGACCTCGGAGGCATCCCGCGCGCCCTTTGCGCCCGGTGGCCCGGCGCCGCACACCCACCGGCCGATGAAAAAAGGCTTGGAACCTTTGAGGGAAATGGCTAGTGTCAGTCGCAGGAATCGAACCGGAGCATTGGTCCAGAGGGCTGATGCGGGCTTCCGAAATCTCAAACGGATGTTTCGGTCGCTGGGGATGCGAGAGCGTGGAGCGCGCGATGGCGCTGCTCATGCGAGCGTCCTGCGGTTGGATCGTTTCACGGTGCTGAATACGCGCGGCCCACGGAATGTCGGTGACATCTTAGGCGGTGGCATCTTGGGTGATGTCGTCTTCGGCGATGTCGTCTTGGGGTTGCGGCATCTCGTGTATTGGCGCCCGTGCTGGGGGGCACGGAACGGGGCTCGATGATCGGACTGATCCTGACTTCTTGACGACTTTCGCTTTGGTCCAGCGCGGACGCCGGCGCAGGCGGCTTCCGCGGATCTGACGGTCTTGTCCTGCGGACGGAGCAGCGTTCCACGGCACCCATTCCAATGGGGTGGAGTTCCGAAGGTTCGTTTCATGAGACGCGCGCCGCCGGAGCGGGAAGCCCGGCGGGATATGCGGATTGTACCGGCGCGATGCGGCCGGGCGCAGACGGCGGCGTGAACGCCGGGCGAGTAGAGATCGATCCATATGAGAAATGGTCAGCAGAAGCGCATGCGCGGCCGCAACAACAACCGGCGCAGCTCAAACCCTTTGACGCGGGTGTATGAGTCGAACGGCCCGGATGTGAAGGTGCGCGGGACAGCCCACCACATTGCGGAAAAGTATCAGCAGCTCGCCCGCGACGCCCAGTCCTCCGGCGACCACGTGGCGGCTGAGAACTATTTCCAGCATGCGGAACACTATCTTCGCCTCATCGCCTCGCTGCAGGGCCAGTTTGCCCCGGTGAACGGCTTCGGCCGCGACGAGGAAGGCGACGACGAGGACATGGACGACATGTCCTCCCTCGACGCGCCCCAGCCCTACGGCCGCAACGAGCAGCCCTATGGCCGCGGCGAGCAACCCTACCAGTCGCGCGAAAATCGGGATGATCGGGGTCAGCGCGAAGATCGCGGCCAACGTGAAGATCGGGGCTACCGGGATGACCGGGGTCAGCGGGATGATCGTGGTCAGCGGGATGACCGTGGCCAGCGCGACAATCGGCAGGGCAATTTCCGTCGCAATCGGGATGACGACGAGAGCTACCAGCCGCGCGAGGCCCGCGACAACCGCGAGAATCGGGACCCCCGCGAACAGCGCGAGCCCCGGGAGCAGCGCGAGCCCCGCGACCAGCGGGAACAACGGGACCCGCGGGAACAGCGCGAGCCGAGAGAACAGCGCGAGCCGCGCGAGTTCCGCCGCCGCAACCGCGACGACAATGGCGAAGGCTTCGTGCCCCGCGCGGCCCGCGCGCCCCGCAGCGACGATGGCGATCAGCCGCGTCCGCATCGCGCGCCGCGCAATGAGGAGGTCGAGCAGCCCCGTCCGCCCCGCGCCCCCCGCGTCGAGGAGCAGGATCTCGGCCTGCCGTCCTTCATCACCGGCGCACCGGCCGTTCCCAAGGAGCGCCCCGAGCCCAAGGCCGAGGTGAAGAGCGAGCCGAAGGCGGAGCCCCGCGAACCCAAGGCGGAGCCGAAGGCCGAACCGAAGGTCGTGGCCAAGGCGGAGAAGGCTGAGCCCAAGGCGGCTGCGGAAACGCCCCGCGAGGAGGGTGCAGAGGTCGCCGAGGGCGCAGACGCCCCGCGTCCGCGTCGCCGCCGCTTCCGCACCCGGGCCGGCGAGGGAGCCGAGGCTGCCGCAGAGGCCCCTGCGCCCGAGCAGCCGGCACTGTTCAACGAATAGGCCTGCATTCCTCGACCGAAACAAAAACCCCGCCGGTCACCCGGCGGGGTTTTTGTTTGGCCGCGCGGCGGAAGGCCGGCTCAGCTTTCCTTGAAACCGTAGTCGGGGATGCCCTGCTCGTTGCCGTAATATTTGTAGGGCAGGAATTTGCCGGACATGGTGATCTGCACCCGGTCGCCCTTGGGGTTCGGCTCGCGCACCATCTCCATGTTGAAGTCGATGGCGGACATGATGCCGTCGCCGAACTCCTCCTCGATCAGCGCCTTCCAGGCCGGGCCGTTGACCATCACCAGCTCGTAGAAGCGGTAGATCAGCGGATCGGTGGGCGGCATGGGCGTGCCAGCGCCGCGCATGGGCACCTCGTTCAGCATCCGCTCTTCCACCTCGGAAAGACCGAACAGCTCGGCGGCCTTCTTCGCCAGCGGCTTCACCAGCTTCATCTGGCCCAGCAGCGCGCCGACGACGAGCACCGGCGACATGCCGCCGATCTCGTCGCAGATGTATTTCCAGGTCCACCCCTTCTCGCGCTTGATGTCGAGAAGCTTCTCGGTCAGTTGCTCGCGCTTCATCTTCTTATGGTCTCCGCTTGAGTTCGGTCGAAGGTCCGTCAGTCCCGCGCATGGGCGACGGCGGGGAAGGGAATGGTATTGGCCGGCGCCGGCTCGGGCTTCGGCTGGCGGCCGAGACGCACCACGGGCGGGTGGCGGCGGTCGTAGCCAGCCGGCATCTCCGTCTTGAAGGTCCGGCTGCGGGAGACGAGGAAGTCCACCAGATGGTTGCGCACCGCGTAGTAATCCTCTTCGCGATGGATGCTGTCGCGGGCGCGCTCCATGGGCAGCGGGTTCTCGACCACCTCGGCGATCATCGCCTCCGGACCATTGGTCATCAGCACGATCTTGTCGGCGAGGTAGATGGCCTCGTCCACGTCGTGGGTAATCATGACGACGGTCTGGCCGGTGGACTTGCAGATGCGCCGCACCTCGTCCTGCAACGTGCCGCGGGTGAGCGCGTCGAGCGCGGAGAAGGGCTCGTCCATGAGCAGGATCTTCGGCTCGATGGAGAGCGCGCGGGCGATGCCCACGCGCTGGCGCATGCCGCCGGAGAGTTCGGCCGGTCGCTTCAGCTCGTTGCCCTTGAGGCCGACGAGATCGATGAAGCGGCGCGCCCGCGCCTCCACCTCCGCCCGACCCGCCTTGCGCCAGCGGGAAGAGACGGCATAGCCCACATTGCCGATGACGCTCTTCCAGGGGAGCAGCGCATGGCCCTGGAAGATCACCGCGCGGTCGAGGCTCGGGCCGGAAATGGCCTGCCCGTCCACCACCACCACGCCGTCCGAAGGCTCCTCAAGCCCGGCGAGGATATTGAGCACGCTCGTCTTGCCGCAGCCGGAATGGCCGATGATGCAGACGAACTCGCCCTGCGCCACGGGAAGCCAGAGATCCTCGAAGATGGTGGTGGAGCCGCCACCCGCCGCCGGATAGCGCCGGGCGATGCCCTCGATGGAGATGAATTTGGGATCGCTCTCGGTCCTGGGGTTCGCCATGGCCCTCACTCCGGAAACGTCACGCGCTTCTGCAGGCGCGCGAGAATGAGGTCGAGCGCCATGCCGACGACGCCGATGAGCAGGATCCCCACGATCACATTGGCGATGGAGAGGTTGTTCCACTCGTTCCAGACGAAGTAGCCGATGCCGGTTCCGCCCACGAGCATCTCCGCCGCCACGATAACCAGCCAGGCGATGCCGATGGAGATGCGCATGCCGGTGAGAATGGTGGGCGCTGCCGCCGGCAGGATCACGGTGAAGGCGCGCCGCCACGGCCCCACCTCCAGCGTGCGCGCCACGTTCAGCCACTCCTTGCGCACCGCCCCGACACCGAAGGCGGTGTTGATGAGCATGGGCCAGACCGAGCAGATGAAGATGACGAAGATGGCCGAGAGGGAGGAATCCTTGATGGTGTAGAGGGCGAGCGGCATCCAGGCCAAAGGCGAGATGGGCTTGAGCACCTGGATGAAGGGATCGAGCGCCCGGTAGGCCAGCGGCGACATGCCGATGAGGAAGCCGATGGGCACCGCCACCAGCACCGCCAGCCCGTAGCCGATGAACACGCGGCCGATGGAATAGAGGAGTTGGAGGCCGAGGCCCTTATCGTTGGGGCCGTTGTCGTAGAACGGCCGTTTCAGGTTGTCCCAGAGCTTGCCCGCCACATCGAGCGGCCCCGGCATGGCGGACTTGGCGCCCTCCGTGGCGATGCCCATCAGCTTGGCATATTCGGGATCGAGCGCCGGCCCAGAGCTCGCGCTCGGGGTGACGGCGATCTGCCATAGCGCGCAGAAGGCGACGAACATCAGCACCGAGAGGAGGCCGGCGCGCACGCCGAGGCTCTTCATCCCCTCAGCTCCGCTTGATGGCGAAGGAATTGACGTATTCGGCGGGCTTTGCCGGATCGAACACCTTCCCCATCACCGAGAACGACTTCATCGTGGTGGCGGGCGGGGTGAGGCCCATCTCCTTCATCACCTTCGCGGCGTCGGTGGCGAGGAAGACCTCGTTGGCGACCTTGGTGTAGTCCACGTCACCCTTCACCTGCCCCCAGCGCTTCATCTGGGTCAGCATCCACACCGCGAAGGAATCCCACGGGAAGGGATCGAAATCGACGCGCTTGGGGTCGTCCTTGATGTTGCCGAGCCCGTCGGCGTACTTGCCCACCAGCACCTGCTCCAGCACGATCGGCGGCGCGTTGAGATAGGCGGCCGGCGCGATGGCCTCGGCGATGGCCTTGCGGTTCTCGGCCTTGGAGGCATAGCCGGTGGCATCCACGATGGCCCGCAGCAGTGCCGCGTAAGTATTCGGCATGGTGGAGATGAATTCCTTGCTGGCCGCGAAGGAACAGCAGGGGTGCCCGTCCCACATGGTCTTGGACAAGGAGTGGATGAAGCCGACGCCGTCGAACACCGCGCGCTGGGCCACGTTGTCCGGGGCGAGGAAGCCGTCGATGTTCTCGGCCCTGAGGTTCGCCACCATCTCCGGCGGCGGCACCACCCGCAGCTGAACGTCGGTATCCGGATCGATGCCGTTCTCGGCCAGCAGGTAGCGCAGCAGATAGTTGTGCATGGAGAAGTCGTAGGGAATGGCAAGCTTCATCCCCTTCCACGACTTCACATCCATCTTGTCCTTGTGCTTGATGCCGAGCGTGAAGGACTGGCCGTTGATGTTCTCGATGGCCGCCGCGACGAACGGGATCGGGTTCGAGCCCAGCCCCTGCGAGATGGCGAGCGGCATGGGCGCCAGCATGTGCGCGGCGTCGTATTCCTTGTTGATGGTCTTGTCGCGCACCACCGCCCAGCCGGCCGTCTTCACCACCTCCACGTTGAGGCCGTGCTTGGTATAGAAGCCCATGGGATGGGCCATGATGATGGGCGTGGCGCAGGTGATGGGGATGAAGCCGACCTTGAGGTCGGTCTTCTCCGGCTTGCCGGTCTGGGCGAAGGCTTCGGTGGCGACATCCAGCGGGAAGAAGGTGGCGAGGGCCGCCGCCGCGGTGGAGGTGCCCACGGCCTTGAGGAACGCGCGGCGCTTCAGGTCGTTGGGAAACAGCGCCCGCATGAGGCCGGAGGCGACCACCTCCTTGTAGCGCGCCTCATCGGAGAGCGTCGCCGCCCGCTCCGCCGCCGCATGTTCCTGCGCGCTCGCGTGCCGCCCGCACAGGCAGCGGCGCAGCGTGGACTTCAGCGAGAACGGGTTGGAAAACATCGACATCAGGGCTCTCCGTGAGGGCTTGCGATGGACCGGACAAACGTGACGCTGGGATAGGGCAATGCCCGTGCCACGCTCACCCAGGAACGGGGATGGGCGGCGGGGTGGCGAGCGCCTTGCGCGCCAGCATGTGGCTTTTCGGATCGTTGACGGAGGCGACCGCGACGAGGCGATCCCCCGCGAAGTACCTGACGCAGAAGCGTCCGGCGGCGACGTCGCCCTCGCATTCGGTGCGGGCGTGCCCGTCGAGAAGGCCGGCGATCTGCAGCTTCACATCATACTGATCGGACCAGAACCAGGGGACCGGATCGTATGCAACTGCCCCGCCGCTGATTGCTTTTGCGGCAGCCTTGGCCTGATCGATCGCATTCTGCACGGATTCGAGGCGAACCCGCCGGCCGTAGAGCTTGCTCGGGAAGTTGGCCACATCTCCGGCAGCATAGATGTCGGGCACGCTGGTGCGGGTCGCCTCATCCACCCGGATGCCGTTCTCCATGACGAGGCCGGCATCGGCGCCGACTTCGCCATTGGGCACAGCGCCCACGGCGGAGAGCACGAGATCGGCCGGCAGCACCCGTCCGTCGGCGAGTTCCACGCCCGTCACGCCATCCGTGCCCAGAATGCGGGCGACGCCGGTGCCGGTGAGGATGGTGACGCCATGCCCCTCGTGCAGCACGCGGGCGAAATCGGAGATGGTGGTGCAGGCGACGCGGGCGAGAAGACGCGGGGCGCCTTCCACCACGGTGACATCGAGCCCCAGCGTCTTCGCCTTGGCCGCCGTCTCCAGCCCGATATAGCCGCCCCCGATGATGACCAGCCGCGCGCCAGCAAGCGCAGCAGAGCGGAAGTGCTTCACATCGTCGATGCTGCGGATGGAAAACACGCCCGGCAGTTCCGCCCCCGGCACGGGCAGCGTGCGGGCGCGGGTGCCGGTGGCGATCAGCAGCGCGCCGTAGGTGAGGCGAGTGCCGTCGGAAAGCTCCACCTCCTTGCCCACGGGCAAGATGCGGGCGACGCGGGTGGAGAGGCGCATGTCGGCGCCAGCCTCGGCATAGAAGGCGGGCGCCTTCAGCTCCAGCCGGTCCTCGGTCATCTCGCCGCCGAGATAGGCCTTCGAGAGCGGCGGCCGCTGATAGGGCAGATAGGGCTCGTCGCCGATGACGATGATGGGCTTGCCATAGCCCTCCGCCTTGAGGGAGGTGACGGCCTGTGCCGCCGCCTGCCCGGCCCCGATGATGACCAGCGGCGCGCTCACGACAGATGCTCCTGCGCCACCGGCTCCTGCGCCACACCCAGCGCGGCGGCGACGAACAGCAGCCGGTCCTGGCCGAAATACATCTCGCCGTTCACGAAATAGGTGGGCGAACCGAACACGCCGGCCTCGATGGCGGCCGCGGTGTTGCGCGCGATCTTGTCGGCCGCCTCCACGCTGTCGGAGAGGGTGGCAAGCTTCTCGCCATCCAGCCCCACCCCATTGGCGAGGCGGACGAGGTTGTCCCGCTCGGAAATCTGGATGTCCCGCGCCCATACGGCGGAAAGGCAGGCGCCGATGAGGTCGGCGGGGTCGATGCCCTCAAGCTGCGCCGCCGCGATGAGACGACACGCGGGAAGCGTATCCGTGGGCCAGAACTTCGGCTCGGCATTGATGGAGATGCCGCGCACCTTGGCCCAGCGCACGATGTCCTGCTTGCGATAGGCGTTGCGCTGGGGCGACTGCTTCGCCGGGGCGGTGGACCCGCCCTCGGCGAAGACCTTCAGGATGTCGACGGGACGCCAGAGGATGTCGGCGCCCGCCGCACGCGCGATCTCGCGCAGGCGGCCGTGCCCCAGATAGGCATAGCCGGACTGGGGGCTGAAATAGCAGATGATCTCGGGCACGGCGGGGCTCCTTTGGCTCGGTCAGCCGAGGGCCGCAGCCGGGTGCCCCTCCTCGATGGGCAGGGACGGATCGCGCGACCACTCGTTCCAGGAGCCAAAATACATCTTCACGTCCTTCACCCCCGCCTCTTTCAGCGCGAGGAAGGTGTTGGAGGCCCGCGCCCCTTTGAAGCAGTAGAGATAGACGGGGGTCTCGGGCGAAATGCCCACGGTGGCGCACTCGGCGAGGATCTCGGCGGAGGACTTGAAGCGCGGCCCCTCGGCGGTCGGCTTCATCATGCGGTACCACTCGATCCACTTGGCGCCGGGGATCCGCCCCTTGCGGGGGCAGAAGTCCTTGCCATAGGGCGACGAGCTTTCGCCGATCCACTCATCCACGTCGCGCACGTCGAGCTTGGCGACGGCCGGGTCTTCCACCGCCTTCAGCATGGCCGCAGCATCGATGATCAGCTCGCCGGCCGCCGGGTCCACCGGGAAAGTGGTGGCCTTGGGCTCGGGCACGTCGGTGGAGACAGGAAGGCCCGCGGCCGTCCAGGCGGCAAACCCGCCATGCAGCACCTTCACCTTGGGATAGCCGAGGAAGGTGAGCAGGAAATAGCCGCGGCAGGACTGGCCGAAGCCGGAATTCATGGACTGCTCGTAGATCACCGCCGTCTCGGTGCCGGAGAGGCCGGCCTTGCCGAAGGCGTCGGCGAATTTTTCCGTCAGCTCGGCATAGCCTTCGGGGGTCGAGGTGGCGAGGAAGGTGAAGATCTCATGCAGGTTCACCGCACCGGGAATGTGCCCGGCGGCGTAGCTCGCGGGGTCACGGGTGTCGATGACGACGGTGGGTTCAGACAGGATGAGGGTCGAAAGATCGGACGGCGAAATCAGGATTGCGCTCATGGTGATCCCCTCTTGCGGGTCGGGAGGACACTCTTTCGGAAGGCACCGGGGGCTTTTGCCCCTCATGTTTTGAAACGGGCGGCCGGCCTCAGGCCGGCATCTGGTCCAGCATCAGCTTCAGCTGCTTGGTGGCGGGCGTGACGATGGCGACGAAATAGGCCTCGCGCAGGCGCCGCTGGCAGCGGGAGGCGCGCACATAGCCGCGGGCGCCGCAATGGAGCATGGCGTTGTGGGCGGCTTCGACGCTCTTCTCGCCGGCGAGCAGGCGGGCGGAGACGACGCGGCGCCAGTAGTCCGGGCTCTCGTCGAACGGCGTTTCGGCGAGGGTGTTCACCTCCGCTTCCATGGCCGCCAGCGTCTCGCAAAGCTGGTCGGGCTGGACGTCGAGATAGTGGTTCACGTGACCGAGGGGCTCCTCCACCTCGCGCATCATGGCGATGCAGTCACGGATAAGGCCGAAGGCCATGCCGGCCTGGAGCAGGATGAACCCGGCCCGCATCTTCTTCACGAACGACATGGCGTCGTGGGCCAGCACCATCTCGTCGGGAATGAACAGGTCGCGCACCTGCACGGCGTAGGTGCCGGTGCCGTCCATGCCGAGGAACGGCTCGCAGGGCTTCAGCGTCACGGCCGGCTCGGCGCAGTCGATGATGGCCATGACAGGCGCGGCGCCGTCCACGGCGAAGATGCAGCCGAAGAAATGGTCGGGGCCGAGGTTGGAGACCCAGGGCAGGATGCCCTTCACCTTGTAGCCGCCCTCCACCCGCGTGCCCTTCAGCTTCAGGGCCTCGATGCCGAAGAAGGACTTCATGGGGTTGGACAAAGCGGTACCGCCGAGCACATGTCCGGTGGCGACGGCGGCGAGATATTTGGCGCGGGGCGCCTCGTTCTCGGAATTGATGAGGTACCAGACCAGCGTGTTCTGACACCAGGCCATGAAGCCCGTGGCGGCGCAGACCTCGGACATGCGCGACATGCCCTCGATGGCATTGCCCAGCCGGTGGCCTTGAAACAGATGCAGGCGGAAGGCTCCGGCGTCGGCGAAGCGATGCAGCAGCGTTGCGGGATAGGTGCCCTCGTCGATGGCCCGCGCCCAGGCGGACAGATCGGTCCGCGCGATCTTGCCGATCTCGTCGAGGGCGATGCCGGCATCGAGATCGACCGCAGCAGGGTCATGCGGCGACAAGGCAGTGACGGCGACATGCGACACAGGCAGCGACATGGCGATCCTCAACGGGAAGAGGGCGGGAGCCTGCCCGGCCGTTGCCGGGCAGGGATGCGTCCGAAGGCGGCCGGCTGGTCGGCGCCGGTCAGCCCAGCGCCACCTCCAGGTTCACCGGACGCACGAAGGTGTTGGCCACGGGCGACCACTTGGTGACGTGGGAGATGAGCGCCTCGACCTCCTCCTTCGGCACGCCGTCGCACTCCATGTCGACCTTCACGCGCACGTCGGTGAAGCCGACCGGCTTCTCGCTGACGTCGCCCGTACCCCACACGGCGGTGATGTTGAGGTCGCCTTCCAGCTGGAGTTCCAGCTTGCGGACGGTCCAGCCGCGATGCACCGCATTGGCGTGGAGGCCGACGGCGAGGCAGGAGCCGAGCGCGGCAAGCGACGCTTCGGAAGGGTTCGGCGCCGTGTCGTCGCCGAGCAGGCCCGGGGGCTCGTCGACGATGTAGGGCTCGAGATTGCGGATGTAGTTCGCGTGACGGAAGCGGCCTTCGGCGACGGTCTTGCACTTCAGGGTTTTGATGACCTTGGGGTCCGCCTTGCCGGCCGCGATCAGCTTGGCGAGGCCTTCCTTGTCGATGGGCGCAAGGCAGCCCGTGGTCGCTTCTGGCGCGAGGCAGCCGGTCAGTGCGGTCTGGGGCGCAGTCATCAGGATCTCCTTGGGTCGTGTAGACAGACCGGTCTGTCTTATGCACGCGCCATGCCAGATCCGCCAAAGGCAGCGACGGACTGAAGGATACCTGCGTTTCCTTATGAGAAATAAGGAACTGTGGGAAAAGTGGACGCGGCTTGTCCGGCACGGTTCGTGCCTGTAGAAAACAGACAGGTCTGTCTGAGTGCACGCGAAAGCAGCACACTGGTGAGAAGCGATGCAGCAAACGAAGGCAAGCCGCCCCAAGGCTAATCCCCACGCCGCCCCGGACGCGGGCGAGGCGGAGCCGAAGGCTCGCGAGCGCATCCTTCAGGCCGCGACGCGCCTGTTCTGCCAGCACGGCATCAATGCGGTGGGCGTGGACGCCGTGGTTGCCGAGGCGGCAACGGCTAAGGCGACCCTCTACAAGTCGTTCGGCTCCAAGGAACGGCTGGTGGAGGCGGTGCTGGAGCGCGAGGGCGCGGCATGGCGCGACTGGTTTCTCGGCGAACTGCTGAAAGGCGAGGCAACCGCACAGGTGCGCCTGCGCCGCATCTTCCCCGTGCTGCGCGAATGGTTCGGCGACGCCCGCTTCTTCGGCTGCCCCTTCATCAATGCGGTGGCCGAGCACGACAAGGCGGACGACCGCATGCGCCAGATCGCCCTCGCCCACAAGAAGGTGGTGCTGGAAACCATCACCCGCCTCGCCGCCGAGGCCGGAGCGCGCGATCCCAACGGGGCGGCCCACCAGTTGGGTGTCCTGATCGACGGCGCCATCGTCGCCGCCATGATCACCAAGGACGCCAACGTCGCCCTGCTGGCGGGTCAAACCGCCGATCTGCTGCTGTCCGGCATGGCGGCCGAAGCGGCCTGACGGACGCCCCTCCGCCTTCCCGCTCACGCTCCATGCGTCCAGAGCGGGAGACGGCTCGCTCCCCCTGCGAAATGCGCAGTCTCCCGCGCTTGACGCTCCGCCCCGCGGCGTCCGAAAACGCGGTAACAGCATCGGGAGGAAAAGATGCAGATCCGCGCCGCCGTCCTGCGCACGTCTCCGGTCAACAAGCCCTATGCGGACACGCGCCCGCTCTCCATTGAAACGGTTCAGCTCGCGCCGCCCCAGGCCGGCGAGGTGCTCATCAAGGTGGCGGCGGCGGGGCTGTGCCATTCCGATCTGTCCGTCATCAACGGCGACCGGCCGCGTCAGCTTCCCATGGTGCTCGGCCACGAGGCGGCGGGCGTGGTGGTGGAGACCGGTCCGGGCGTGGACGATCTCAGCGCCGGCGACCATGTGGTGATGAGCTTCGTGCCCACCTGCGGCACCTGCCCGTCCTGCATGGAAGGCCGCGCCCAATTGTGCGGGCCGGGCCAGGCCTCCAACGGCGCCGGAACCCTGCTCGGCGGCGGGCGGCGGCTGAAGTGCGATGACGGCACCGATATCTACCACCTGTGCGGGATCGCCGGTTACGGCGAGTATGCGGTGGTCTCGCGCCGCTCCATCATCAAGATCGACAAGGAGATGTCGCTCATCGACGCCGCCCTGTTCGGCTGCGCGGTGATGACCGGCGTCGGCACGGTGGTGAACACCGCCGGCGTGCGGCCGGGCCAGAGTGTCGCCGTGGTCGGCCTCGGCGGCGTCGGCCTCTCCGCGCTGATGGGCGCAGTGGCGGCGGGTGCCGACCAGATCGTCGCTCTGGACTTGTCTCCCCAGAAGCTCGACCTCGCCCGCCAGATCGGCGCGACCGACACCTTCCTCGCCAGCGATCCGGACATCGTGGAGGCGGTGAAGGAGGCCACCCGCGGCGGCGTGGACCATGCCATCGAGATGGCCGGCTCCGCCCCCGCCTTTGAGCTGGCCTACAAGATCACCCGCCGGGGCGGCACCACCACCACGGGCGGCCTCGCCAATCCCAACGCCCGCATCTCCCTGCCGCCGGTGCATCTCGTCGCCGAGGAGCGCACCATCAAGGGCAGCTACATGGGCAGCTGCGTGCCGCCGCGCGACATCCCGCGCTTCATGGCGCTCTACAAGCGCGGCAAGCTGCCGGTGAACCGCCTGCTCTCCTCCACCGGGCCGCTCGACACCATCAACGAGAATTTCGACCGCCTCGACCGTGGCGAAGTGGTGCGGCACGTCATCGTCTACTGAGGCCGGAAAGGACGCGCGCCGGGGCCGCGGCGGCGCGGCCCCTTCCCTTCCCCGGTGGATCGCCTAATCTGCCGCGGGTTCCCGAGGAGAAGTCATGCGCGTCGCCATCCGTCTCGCCGCCGTCGCCGCGCTGGCCATCGCCGTTTCCGGCTGCGACAAGTGCGGCAACTGGTTCGGCCAGGGTACGCCGGTGGGCAAGCCCGGCGCCTGCCAGTCCGCGACGCCGCGCTGATACCCCCTTTTACCGCGCCGCTTCCTTGCATCGGCGGGGCTCCGCCGCTATAAGCGCGCCTTCGCTTTCGGCATGCGCCCCCCTGGAGGCGTGCCGCAGGGCGAAATCGCGCGTCCATACGGATGCGGCGATGGAAACTCAAAATCAGGACAAGTGCCATGACTGCCATCAAGGAACTGAAGGCTGTGGCGCGCCCGCGGGCCGGCAAGGGGGCCGCCCGTGCCGAGCGCCGCGCCGGGCGTGTGCCCGCCGTGATCTACGGCGAGAAGCAGGACCCCATCACGATCTCGCTCGACTTCATCGAGATCAACAAGATCATCTATGCCGGCCACTTCCTCACCACCCTGTTCGAGGTGGACGTGGACGGCACCAAGCACCGCGTCATCCCGCGTGACTACCAGCTGGACGTGGTGAAGGACTTCCCCGTTCACGTGGACTTCCTGCGCGTCTCCAAGGGCGCGACCGTGACGGTGGAAGTGCCTGTGCACTTCGTGAAGCAGGAGGCTTCCCCGGCGCTCAAGTCCGGCGGCACCCTGAACGTGGTCGCCCACACCGTCGAGCTGGAATGCCCGGCCGAATCCATCCCGGAAGCCATCGAGGTCGACCTCACCGGCGCCGCCTATGGTGACGCGTTCCACCTGTCCTCCCAGAAGCTCCCCGCGGGCGTGACCTGGGTCGGCCAGGGCGACGACACCCTCGCCACCATCGTCGCCCCCGTGGGTGGCGAAGAGGAGCCGGCGGCGGAAGAGCCCAAGGCCTGAGCTGATCGCTGACCAGTACCGGGCGCCGCGCTTGTTTAAAGCCGCGGCGCCCCGTTTTTCGGGCCGGAGATCCGCCTCATGTTCCTGTTCGCAGGGCTCGGCAATCCCGGCCCGAAATATGCCGGCAACCGGCACAATGTCGGCTTCATGGCACTCGACGCCATCTGCCGCCGCCATCGCCTCGGCCCGCTGCGCCGCCGCTTCCAGTCCGCGGCCGCCGAAGGCGAGATTGCCGGTGAGAAGGTCATCGCGCTCTTTCCCGAGACCTTCATGAACGAGAGCGGCCGGGCCGTCGCCGAGGCCCAGCGCTTCTACAAGATTCCCCTCGACCACATCTTCGTTTTCCACGACGAGCTGGACCTGCCCCCCGCCAAGGTGCGGATCAAGAAGGGCGGCGGCAATGCCGGCCACAACGGGCTGCGGTCCATCACCGCCCAGTGCGGCAACGATTACTGGCGCATCCGCCTCGGCATCGGCCATCCCGGCGACAAGGCTCTGGTGCATGCCTATGTGCTCAACGACTTCGCCAAGTCCGAAAAGGGCTGGGTGGATGCCGTGAGCGACGCCTGCGCCGATTTCGCCGAACTGCTGGTGAAGCAGCGCCCCGACGAATTCCAGAACCGCACCCACCTCTTTCTCGAAGCCCAGGGCTTCGGCGAGCAGAAAAGGGTCGGCGAGAAGGGCTGAGGCCGCGCCTAGGCCCATGCGCCCCTGGCCGGGCGGGTTGCGCACCCGAGGCCCGAGGGGCTATGCGATCCCAACGGCCGCAGCGCGGCCTGATCCTTATCTCCATCCTGCAGCCGCACCGGCGGGCGGGTGCAACTCCTGAGCGGTCCATGGGCTTCAAATGCGGCATCGTCGGGCTTCCCAACGTGGGCAAGTCCACCCTCTTCAACGCGCTCACCCAGACGGCGGCGGCGCAGGCGGCGAACTATCCGTTCTGCACCATCGAGCCGAACGTGGGTGACGTGGCGGTGCCCGATCCGCGCCTCGACACGCTGGCGGAGATCGCCGGCTCGGGCGCCATCATCCCCACCCGCCTCACCTTCGTGGACATCGCCGGCCTCGTGCGCGGCGCCTCCAAGGGCGAGGGGCTCGGCAACCAGTTCCTCGCCAACATCCGCGAGTGCGATGCCATCGCCCATGTGGTGCGCTGCTTCGAGGATGGGGACGTGACCCATGTGGAAGGCAAGATCGCCCCGGTCAACGACATCGAGACCATCGAGACCGAGCTGATGCTCGCCGATCTCGAGAGCCTGGAAAAGCGCGTCACGGCGCTGGAGAAGAAGGCCAAGGGCGGCACCGACAAGGAGGCCAAGGAAACCCTCGACCTCGTCATGCGCGCCCTGGTCCTGCTGCGCGAGGGCAAGCCCGCCCGCCTCGCCGAGGTGAAGCCGGAGGAGCGCAAGCTCTTCAACCAGCTGGGCCTGCTCTCCGCCAAGCCCGTGCTTTACGTGTGCAACGTCGAGGAAGGCTCGGCCAAGGAGGGCAATGCCCTCTCGGCGGAAGTCTTCAAGCGCGCCGCCGAGGAAGGCGCCAAGGCCGTTGTCGTCTCGGCCAAGATCGAGAGCGAGATCGCGGTGCTGCCCCCGGACGAGCAGAAGGAATATCTGGAGGCCATCGATCTCGACGAACCGGGCCTCAACCGCGTCATCCGCGCCGGCTACGAGTTGCTCCAGCTCCTCACCTACTTCACCGTGGGTCCGAAGGAGGCGCGCGCCTGGACCATCACCGCGGGCACCAAGGCCCCCGCGGCGGCGGGCGTGATCCATACGGATTTCGAAAAGGGCTTCATCCGCGCCGAGACCGTCGCCTTCGATGACTACGTGAAGTTCAAGGGCGAGGCCGGCGCCCGCGAGGGCGGCCGCTTCCGCCTGGAAGGCAAGGACTACGTGGTCGCCGACGGCGACGTGCTGCACTTCCGCTTCGCCAACTGAGGCTCCGTGATGGTCGGGGCCGGGCCGCAGTTACTCGGCCGCTTCACCTTCACGGCGGAGGAGATCGTGCGCTTCGCCCGCGCCTACGATCCCCAGCCCTTCCATGTGGATGCGGAGGCGGCCGCCGCCTCCCCCTTCGGCACCCTCATCGCCTCGGGCTGGCACACGGTCTCAACATGGATGGGCCTGTTCGTGCGCGCCCATGGCGCGGCGGTTGAAGCCCTGCCCCCCGACCACGCGGCGGTGATCGCACCTGTCGGCGTCGGCTTCGGTCTCATCGACCTCAAATGGCTCGCCCCGGTCCGCGTCGGCGACACCATTACCTTCTTCACCGAAATCCTCGACGCCCGCCCCAGCACCAGCCGCCCCGGCTGGACCATCTACCACCGCACCGGCAGCGCCCGGCGGGAGGATGGGACCGAGGTGATGCGCTTCGAGCTGAGGCATCTGGCGCCGGACGCGCGAGAGTCGCGCCACTGTTAGCATGCTGCAGTTGCACATCGGAATATATTCCTATATCGTCTCCTTCGGATTGACGGAGGAGAGCGGCTGTGTCGCAGACAGATGCAGAATTGGATGCCCTCGACCGATTGCGCCGCCTCACGCGGCGGCTGAACCTCGACGTCGCAGCATGGCGACTCAAGCTCGCATTGAAGGGCAGCTATGATCCCAGCCAGCCGCGTATCCCCAGCGGCCAGCCGGGTGGCGGGCGATGGGCCGGAGGCAGCGACGGCAGCACCGGGCCCAAACCCACCGGTGCGGAGCGACGTGTGTCGATGGCGGCGCGGCGCATTTCGCCCGCGGCAGAAGCGGAATGCGAACGCTTGAACAAGAGAGACATGGCGTACTGCACGGCCATCAAGAATCCAGCATGCCACGGTCAAGCATCCCTGCGATATGCTTTCTGTTTAGCCGGAAAACCGATTCCTCCTCTCCCATTCTGAGAGAATAAAAATGTTAATTCTGACTCACACGCTTTATCTCAATCGCCCTGAAGGCGAAATTCCGATCGCAATCCGTATTTACAGGCCAGAACCCAAGGACGGCTGCTGGGCCTGCACTTTCGAAATCGACTGGCCGGAGGGCACCAAGACCATGTCCGGCGCCGGCCTAGATGCATTGCAGGCGCTGGTGATATCTTTGCAGATGATCGGAATCCAGATCTATACGAGCACCTATCATCACGATGGAGCCCTTCGCGCCTATGACAACGAAGAGGGCTATGGCTTTCCCATCGCCCGAAACGTCCGCGACCTATTGGTCGGCGCTGACAAGATTTATTTATAATCCCGATTGATATACCCGCGTACGAAACCGCGTTTAGATGCAAGGGACAATTTTTTGAAATCTAATAATGCTTATTATGACCCATATTCTACATCTTAATGGGCCATCGGACAATGTTCCCATCGAAATCCGCCTGTATCAGCCTCACCTGACGGATGGGTCATGGACATGCAGTTTCGAAATCGACTGGCCCGAGAGCCGAATGGTTCGCTATGGCGTGGGCGAAGATGCGCTGCAGGCGCTGGTCATCACGCTGCAGATGATCGGCGCCCAGATCTACACAAGCCCGTATCATGAGGACGGCAGTTTGCGAGCCTACGACAAGGAGGACGGCTACGGTTTCCCGGTCCCGAACAACCTGCGTGACCTGCTCATCGGCGTCGACAAGATAAGCTTCTGATTTCAGTCCCTCGCGGAGCCCCGCCATGGTGATCCTCACGCACACCCTTTTCATCAGGGGAGAGACCGGCGACACGCCGGTGGAGATTCGCCTTCACCAGCCCGAACACCTCGTGGAGGACTTCGGCGAGTCCTGGGGCTGCCGCTTCGAGATCGACTGGCCGGACCGCACCAAAAGCATGGTGGTTCACGGGGTGGATGCTTTGCAGGCGCTCATTCTGGCCATGAAGTGCGTCGGCGTGCACCTTTATGTGTCCGAGTATCACGACGACGGCGTGCTCTATTCACCCGGTCGCGAAGGCGGTTATGGGTTTCCGGTCACCCAGAATATCCGTGACGTTCTGGTGGGGAGCGACAAGGCCACCTTCTAGAGCACGCGCCGATCAGCTTGCGTCGCAAGCTGATCGGACAACGCGTTCTCACTCCTTAAATTAGAGGGCGATTCACCGATCAAATTGATTCAATTTAATCGGATCGTGCTCTGGCCTGATGCGCCGATATCCCCACGCCCAGCTTGACGTTTGCGTCATCCTCGCCTTCCATCGGCCTCCAACGACAGGGAGGCCGCCTTGCCCGACATCTTCTTCGAAGATTTCATCATCGGTGAGGTGAAGACGTTCGGCTCGCACAAGGTGACGGAGGAGGAGATCCTCGCCTTCGCCCGCGAGTTCGATCCCCAGCCCATGCATCTCGATGCGGCGGCGGGCAAGGTGTCCCTGCTCGGCGGGCTGGCGGCTTCCGGCTGGCATTCGTGCGCCATCATGATGCGGCTCGTCTGCGACGGCTTCCTCCTGCGCACCGCCAGCATGGGCTCGCCCGGCGTTCCCGAGAACAAGTGGCTCGCCCCCGTCTTCCCCGACGATGTGCTCACGCTCCGCCGCACGGTGCTGGAGAGCCGCACCTCCAGGAGCAATCCGGACATGGGGCTCGTGACCTTCCGCTTCGAGCTTCTGAAGGCCGACAAGAGCGCGGCGTTGGATCAGACCTGCGTGGTCATGGTCGGCCGCCGCAACCCGGGAGCGCGCCTCGCATGATGTATTTCGAGGAGGTCGAGGCGGGCGCCACCGCCGCGCTGGGCAACCACACCTTCACCGAGGCGGAGATGCTGGCCTTCGCCCGTCTCTATGATCCCCAGCCGTTCCATGTGGATCCGGAGGCGGCGCGCCGCAGTCCGTTCGGCGCGCTGGTCGCGTCCGGCTGGCACACGGCCGCCATGTGGATGAAGTGCTTCGTCGCCTCCAACATGGCGCTGCCCAAGGAAGCCTCGAAGCCCGGCGAGGAAGGCGTGCCGGGCGGCGGCTCCTTCGGCCCAGCCTCCGGCTTCACCAAGCTGCGCTGGCTGAAGCCGGTCTATGCGGGAGATACCATCTCGTTCGCCACCGAGGTGCGGGACAAGATCAACATCAAGTCCCGCCCCCAATGGGGCTTCCTGCGCACCTACAATACCGGAACGAACCAGCACGGGGATCTGGTCATCGATTTCGAGAGCACCGTGCTGATGCGGCGCCGCCCCTGAGCCGCCCTACCCTTCGAGTTCCTCTTTCAGGATTTCGAGGCGCAGCCATTCCTCTTCCGCCGCGTCGAGGGCCGCCTGCGTCTCCGCCAGCGCCGCCGAGGCCTTGTCGAAGCGCGCCGGGTCGCGGGCATAGAGCGCAGGGTCGGCGATTTCGGCGGCGAGCTTCTCCAGCTTGGCGCGCAGGTCGTCCATGGTCTTGGGCAGCGTCTTCAGCGCGTGCTGTTCATGGAAGGAGAGCCGTCGCTTCGCCGCGGCTGCGGCGCCGCTAGCTCCCTTGCCGGCGTCCGGCTTCGGCTCGCCCCCCTTTGCCTTCGACGCGGGCGCGCCCTTGTCCCGTGCCTCCACACCGCGGCCGCGCTGGGACAGCATGTCCGAATAGCCGCCGGCATATTCGCGGAACATCCCGTCCCCCTCCGCCATGATGACGCTGGAGACGGTACGGTCCAGGAAGTCACGATCGTGGCTGACAAGGATGACGGTGCCGGGATAGTCGGCCACCATCTCCTGCAGAAGATCGAGGGTTTCGAGGTCGAGGTCGTTGGTGGGCTCGTCCAGCACCAGCACGTTGGAGGGCAGCGCCAGCGCCCGCGCCAGCATCAGCCGGCCGCGCTCGCCGCCGGAGAGCACCGAGAGCGGCGCGTTGGCCTGCTCGGGGGTGAAGAGGAAGTCCTTCAGATAGCCCATCACATGCTTGGGCACGCCGCCCACCTGCACCTGGTCCGAGCCGCCGCCGGTCAACGCATCGCGCAGGGTGGTGCCGGGGTCGAGCGCGGCGCGCTTCTGGTCGAGGCTGGCGACTTCCAGATTGGTGCCGAGCTTCACCGTGCCCGAATCGGGGGCAAGCTCGCCGGTGAGCAGCTTGATGAGCGTGGTCTTGCCGGCGCCGTTGGGGCCGATGATGCCGATGCGGTCGCCACGCAGGACGCGGGTGGAGAAATCCTTCACCACCTCCCGCGCGCCGAAGGCCTTGGCGATGTGCTTCGCCTCGATGACGAGCTTGCCGGACGCCTCCGCCTCGCTCACCGCCAGCTTGACGTTGCCGACCGCGCGGCGCTCATCGCGGCGGTCCTTGCGCATGGAATGCAGCAGGCCCAGCCGGCGCACATTGCGCTTGCGACGGGCGGTGACGCCGTAGCGCAGCCAGTCCAGCTCCGCGACGATCTTGCGGTCGAGCTTGTGGCGCTCGGTCTCTTCCTGTTCCAGCACCTCGTCGCGCCAGGCTTCGAACGCGCCGAAGCCCTGCTCCAGCCGCCGGGTCTGGCCGCGGTCGAGCCAGACGGTGGCGCGCGAGAGGGTTTCGAGGAAGCGCCGGTCATGGCTGATGAGCACCATGGCCGACTTCAGCCCCTTCAGCTCGCTTTCCAGCCATTCGATGGCCGGCAGATCGAGATGGTTGGTGGGCTCGTCCAGCATCAGCACGTCCGGCTCCGGCGCGATCACGCGCGCCAGAGCGGCCCGGCGGGCCTCGCCGCCGGAGAGGTGAGCGGGGTCTTCCTGTCCTGTCAGGCCCAGCTCGGTGAGGAGATATTGGGCGCGATAGGCATCGTCGCCCGGTCCGAGACCGGCTTCCACATAGGCGAGCGTCGTCGCATAGCCGGAAAAGTCCGGCTCCTGCGGCAGGTAGCGCACGGTGGTTCCGGGCTGGAAGAAGCGCGTACCGGAGTCCGGCTCGATGAGCCCCGCCGCCACCTTCAGCAGCGTGGACTTGCCCGAGCCGTTGCGACCGACAAGGCACACCCGCTCGCCCGCCGACACGGAAAGCTCCGCGCCGTCGAGCAGAGGGGTGGCGCCGAAGCGCAGATGGATGTCCTGGAGGAGAACGAGCGGAGGAGCCATGGGGCCGGATTAAAGCCCTTGGGTCCGGAACGCAAAGGCCGTTCGCGCGGAACGCCGCTTTGCGCCGCCCGTCTCACAGGACAAAGAGATGTGCGCGGCGCCACACCTCACGCGGGCGACGCACACATCTCGCAAGCCATCAATGTACGGTGGAAGTCGGATTCAGCTTCGACATCTGGTCCTTGAGAACCAGCTTCTTGCGCTTCAGCTCTGCGACACGAAGAGGATCCGATGCGGGGCTATTCATTTCGCGGTTGAGCTCCTGCTCGATGGCCGCGTGACGCCGCTTCAGTTCCTGAAGGTGCGACTGGATGGACATTCTTAGCCACTCCCTGTCTGCAACACGACATCAGTCTGTCACGGAGCCGGCGAAGAGTCGACCGCCTTTCCGCCACCTCCGGCGACCTCCCATCTTGCGGCGCGGCATACCCGTGCCATAGTCATTCCAAATGGGGCGAGCGGGCGGCGGACCTGCGCGCCGGTGACAGGACCGGGCATGACGAGCGACGAGGAACGGGATCTCAAGGTCCACCTGGAACGCCTGAAGCAGGAGCATCGGGATCTCGATGCGGCGATCGAGGCGCTGACCAGCGTGTCGGGATCGGACATCCTGCAGATCCAGCGGCTCAAGAAGCGCAAGCTGCAGCTGAAGGACCGCATCGGCCAGATCGAGGACGAATTGTTCCCCGACATCATCGCCTGAGAGCGCGCGAGAACCGCGCGAGGCCGGCCCTCCTGAGGAGGGGTCCGGGGCGCGGAGGCCGGGCGTGCCCGGCATCCGTCAGTCGGTAAGAAGGATCAGAGCTGGGCGAGCAGCGCGGTGGCGCCGGAGGCGTCGGCCTTGGAGGGCACGTCCTCCACGTTGAGCGTCTTGACCACGCCGTCCTCGACCACCATCGAATAGCGCTTGGAGCGCACGCCGAGGCCGGCGGCCGAGCCGTCGAAGGTGAGGTCGAGTGCGGCCGCGAAGGACGCGTCAGGGTCCGCCAGGAATACGATCTTGCCGTCGGAACCGGAGGCCTTTTCCCAGGCGCCCATGACGAAGGGATCGTTCACCGACACCACGGCGATGGCATCCACGCCCTTCGCCTTGATGGCGTCGGCCTCATGCACATAGCCCGGCAGGTGGTTCTTGTGGCAGGTGGGGGTGAAGGCACCCGGCACCGCGAACAGCACCACCTTCTTGCCCTTGAAGATTTCGTCGGTGGTCTTCGGCACGGGGCCGTCCTCGGTGGGAACACGGAAGGTGGCGTTGGGCAGTTTGTCGCCGACCGAAATGGGCATCGTCTTCTCCACAGTCTTGGGCGTTTGCGCCCGCGCCGACAATACGGGCTTTTGACGGGGAGAAAAGCGCTGGCTGCGGGCCGGAGCGGCCCAGCTCAGCGTGGCGGCAGCTTCGGAACAGGCACCGTTGTCACGATCGCCTTCGTGCCGTCCACGAGCGTCAGGGTCAGCGGCGTGCCGGACGGATCGGTGCCGGCGGGTACGCCGTCGAGGGGCAGCTCGAACCGTCCGGTGCCGTCCGGCAGCATGGTCTTCTGCGGCAGTGGCAAGGCCCAGCGGTCCGGCCCCTCGGCGAACAGATCCGCCTTGGGATTCTGCGCCCTGACCTCGATCACGAGACGCGGCGGTTCGGCGCTCGCGTCCAGTTCGACCTTCTGCACCGAGGTCGGCTCGGCAACGCCCAGCGGACGTTCCACCGGCAGTGCCGCGCGGGCCGCCGAAATGCGGGACGCCTCGGCGCCCGCGTCGCCGCCAAGCGCGATGGAGAGGTCGGCGCGGGCGGGCATGCACAGGGCCTCGCACACGGCGAAATCGAACGCGAGGGCGAGCCGCGCCGGCTTGTCCTTGTCCTTCAGCTCCACCTTCAGGGGGAACAGGACCGCCCCCTTGTAGCCGATGGAAAAGCCCCCGCCCCCGTCAGCGAAGCGCTTGGGCGCGGGCCATTCCATCTCCACCCGGGCGATGTTCTCCGAACCGCTCCAGTCCAGCGTCGGCGGCACGCCACTGTCGCCGGGATAGCGCCAGTAGGTCTTCCAGCCGGGGGCGAGCTTCAGCTCGATGCCCGCATCCGCCGTCGTGCCGGAGACGGCACCCGCCATCAGGACCACATCCGCGCCCGGCACCTTCACCGGAGGCGCGCTCGCAGCCCATGCGGCCGGCGAGAGAGCGGCAAGCATGGCGCCGGCGAGAAGTGCGCGGGCGAACACGCCACGAGACGACAACAGGAAGGCGGGCCGGACCGCCGGCCAAGCGCCCAGGGCGCGCTGAGGGGTCGATGTCATGGGCCTAGCGGGTACCCGCTCGCGGCTTCGCCGCAAAGCCCTTCCGCTCACCAATCGCGTGCACAAGCGTGTGACCCGCCGCGGAACTCGCAGCCTTGCGACGAGGCTTCGCGGCGACCTGCGATGCAATCCGCATTTCCAAGACGCCCGAACGGCGGTACCCTTTCTCCATGACTGCGAGCCAGAACCATACGATCGAAGGCGGAGGGTCGGGTTTCCTCGATGGGCAGATGCTCATCGCCATGCCGACCATGCGCGACGAGCAGTTCGCCCGCACCCTCGTCTACATGTGCGCCCACTCTCCGGAAGGAGCCATGGGCATCGTGGTGAACCAGCCGGCGAGCCACATCGACTTCACCGACCTCCTCGTGCAGCTGGATGTGGTTCCCGCCGCCGAGCGCATCCTGCTGCCGAAAAGCGCCGGCACCGTCAAAGTGCTGCGCGGCGGACCGGTGGAGACGGGACGCGGTTTCGTGCTGCATTCGGCGGATTATTTCGTCGAGAATTCCACGCTGACCATCGATGACGGCATCTGCCTCACCGCCACGCTGGATATCCTGAAGGCCATCGCCGGCGGGCGCGGACCGCGCAGCGCGGTGCTGGCACTGGGCTATGCCGGCTGGGCGCCGGGCCAGCTCGAGACGGAGATCCAGGCCAACGGCTGGCTGAACTGCCCGGCCGACCCGGACCTCATCTTCGGCGCTGGGGTGGAGACGAAATACGATAGTGCCCTGCGCAAGCTCGGCATCGTGCCCGGCATGCTCTCCAGCGACGCCGGCCACGCCTGAGCGTCGCTTCTCTCAGGCGCCGCGCGGGCTTGGGATGTTGCTTCGCTCAGGCGCCGTAAGGCGGCGAAAGACTCAGTAGCTGTCGCCCCAGCGACGCGGGCGGTAGAAGGTGTGCACGCCGATCTTGTCCAGCTTGCGCATCTCCCGCACCCAGCTCGGATGCACCCAGTAGGCGTGATAGTGGGTCGCGCGGCCGATGGAGGCGAGCCACAGCTTTCCGTCCAGCATCTCGGCGGCGATTTCCTTGGCCTGCACCCACATGTCCGGCTCGCGCACCACGTCCGGCACATCGTCGCAGGCGAAGGTGAACTGGCAGGCAAGGTGCCTGTGGGCGTTCTGGTAGACCGCGCCGCACACATCCGCGGGGTAGTAGCCGGAGAACACACGGTTCACGATGACCTGCGCCACCGCGATCTGGCCGCGCTTGGGCTCGCCGCGGCTTTCGAAATAGATGGCTTCCGCCAGGCACTTCTGGGCCCGCGCCAGCTTCTCGCCGCCGAGCTCCAGCCGCTGCGCGGGCGAGGGCCAGATGCCGTCGCTGGGCGGTGTCTCCAGCTCCACGGTGCTGTCCGGTGAGACCAGGGTCGCCTCGCCCTCGGCGTGCGGCGCCGGATGAGGCACATAGCCGTGCTCGGCGAGGGCGGCATACTGGAAGGCAAGGGCCGGAAACAGCACCGGATCGCGGCTGAACACCGCCACCGGGTCCTGATGCGGCATCGGGCCGACGAGCGTGGTGCCGCCGCCGAACTCCCCGAGAGCCTCCTCCGGCGCGTCCTCGCGCGCCAGCGTCTCGGCCGCACGGCGGGCCTGCTCCAGACCGGCGGGAACGTCCTCCGCTGCGGCAACGCGTGCGGCGTCCTGAATCAGCGGCAGTTCCAGAAGGATGTCGAGGGCCAATTCCAGATAGGCGCCCGACAGGTCGAGGTGGCGCGGCGGCTCGACCGTCTCGCGATCCGAGAGCACCAGCGGCGGGGGAAAGGCGAAGGCGTCGTCATCCGTCGTATCGGAGGAAGACTGGGTGGAAGACGCGAGGGCGGGCGAGACGAGGTCCGACGGCTCCGGCCCGGTGCCGATCTCGTCCCGCGTCCCATTCAGCACCGGCTGGCCCGCGATTGCGGCAACCGCGGCAGCGCGCGCACTGTCTTCAGAGACCGGCGCGAGGGAGGCGGTGACGATGGTGCCGGGTGCGACAACACGGCGCGCCGGCTTCACGACCTCGGCGATGGCCTCCTTCGGAATCTCCGGCAGGCCGGTACCGACCGGCTGCGGCAGATCGAGCGTGGCGAGCTTCAGCGCCCGCGCGGAGCCCGGCCAGAGGCCGAGACCTGAACCCGATGCCACGCCTTTCGGCGCCCGGCCCGAGACGTCGTCAGCCCCCGCCCCGCAAGGCGTTGCGACGATGAAGGCGGTGGCGACGAGAAGCGGCGATAAAGCCCGACCGGCCCTCGGCCATCGATCCCGACAAATTCCCATACGCCAGCCCTTGCCGAGACTTCATGTCCCCAATAGGGCGCCGGACCGTTGCCGGCCGGCGACACGCAAGAGCATTGTCCGATCAGTCTTGCCTGGAGGTTAATTTCAGCGCCAGCTCCGCTTCGCGGGCGAACGGGCCCTGCCCCCGCAGCTGGAATTTGCGCGCCCGCGCAAGGCCATGGGTGCCGAAGCGGACACGCACCGCCTCCTCCACCCACTTGTCCTCCTGCGTCGCGCGCTGGGCTGCGCGCCGGTCTCCCGCGTCGAGAAACGCGCCGTGCGCCGCGACCGCCGCCTCGAACAAGTCGAGCCCCTCCCCGGTCGCCGCCGACAGGCGGATCACAGGAACCGTCCACCCGGCGGAGGCGGAGCCCGCCAGCGACAGCGCTCCCGCCACCTCGGAGGCGGCGCGGCGGGCGACCTCGGTCATGTCGGCCTTGGTGACGACGATGATGTCGGGCAGTTCCATCACGCCCGCCTTCATGAACTGAAGGCTGTCGCCCGACGCCGGCTGGATGCACAGCACCACCGTGTCGGCGACAAGGGAGATGTCGGCCTCCGACTGGCCGACGCCCACGGTCTCGACGATCACCAGATCATAGACCGCGCGCAGCAGCACGACGGCGGCGACCGAATCATCCGAAAGCCCGCCGAGCCGGTCGCGCGCCGCCATGGAGCGCACGAACACGCCGCGGTCGTCGGGATCGGTCTTCATCCGGGCCCGGTCGCCGAGCAGTGCGCCACCCGTGCGCCGCGACGAGGGGTCCACCGCGAGCACGGCCACGGTGCGCCCGGCCGCACGGGCGCGGCGGACCAGCGCGTTGGTCAGGGTCGATTTGCCCACGCCGGGCGGGCCGGTGAGGCCCAGCACCTCGGCTTTGCCGGAGCGGGCCGCGGCATCGAGCAGCGCCACGAGGTCGGGCTGTCCGCGCGCCGTCTCCACCAGCGCCAGCGCGCGCGCGACGGCGCGTTTGCCGCCGGCGGCCACGGTGGCGAGATCAGGCACGGCGGAGGTGCGCGGGCGGTCTGGGGCGTCGGCGGAAGCGGGCTCAGGCGGCATGGCGCCAATCTAGCTGCCGCAGTGCGGGAGGCAACTCACCGCGTTTCCGCGCCAACGGAAAAAGGCGCCGGCAAAAGCCGGCGCCTCTCCCACTGATCGGATCCGTGCGGGGGAACGGAACCGATCAACAGCCCTGAAAACAAGGGTCAGCCGCAGTAGCCGCGCGACACCTTGACCACGTTGCCGTTGGTCTGGCGCAGGTAGCAGCGGCCGTTGTTGCCCCAGAAATAGTAGGCGCGGCGCTGGTCCTGCTGGTTGCCGATGATGGCGCCGGTGGTGCCGCCGATGAGCGCACCGGCCGCGACGCCACCGGCATTGCCCGTGACAGCGCCGCCGATCAGCGCGCCGGCCGTGCCGCCGATGAGCGCACCGCCCACCGTGTTGTTCTGGGCGCTGGCGGTGACAGCCGAGCCGGCGAGGACGGCGGCGGCCAGGGTGAAGGCAGTGAAAGCGCCGAGCGCGGCATTACGGGTCGACATCTTGATCCTTTCCGCATCCGCCGGGCATCAACCCGCGGCGTGCTGCGATGGCACCTGATCTAGCAAAGGCCACATGAACGCCAGATGAGCGGAGCGTTCGGGCATCGTGCAGCTTCGTTCATGGTTCTGGACCGGGCAAGCTGCGCCGTAAAGACCCACTTCCGTTGCGTGTCCCTTCCACGACAAGGGAACACCTCTTGCATCAGCAAGGCGCTCCGGTGCAGGCTCGCGCCCCCGGGACAAACCGGCTCACAGCTTCGTGTTCAGGACAGGTCAATGAGTGAACGCAACCCCTTCGGCGGGACCATCAGCCACCTCTCCCCGTCGGAGGTCCGTCAGGGACTCGCCGATGGCAGCATCCTTCTCGTGGACGTGCGGGAGCCGAACGAGATTCAGGCCGAGCGCATTCCCGGCGCGGTCAATTTCCCGCTGAGCACGTGGAATCCCGCTGCCCTGCCGGACCCGGCCGGCAAGCGCCTCGTCTTCTCCTGCCGCTCGGGCCAGCGCTCGCAGCAGGCCGCCGCGGCGGCGCAGAAGGCAGGCCTTGCCTATGAGGAGCACATGAAGGGCGGCATCATGGGCTGGCGCGAAGCCGGCTTCGACGTCGAGCGCGGCTGAAGCGCGGGCGCCCGAGGCGGTGCTCCGGCCAGACCGGGGCACCTTTGTGTCGGCGTGGCGCATGACGCCCGCTTTCGCCGATCCCCCTCCGGGCGAGCCGGAGGGGCCAATGGTCAGAACGGCCGCTCAGGCGGTCGCGGCGTCGAGTTCGGCGATGATGGCCTTGCCCATCGCCTCGGTGCCGATGGTCTCCATGCCCGGCGCGGCGATGTCGCCGGTGCGCTTGCCGGAAGCGAGCACGCCTGCAATGGCCTGCTCGATGCGATCCGCCACCGCGCCCTCGTTGAACGAATAGCGCAGCGCCATGGCCAGCGAGCCGATCATGGCGATGGGGTTGGCGATGCCCTTACCGGCGATGTCGGGGGCGGAGCCGTGCACGGGCTCGTAGAGCGCCGCGCGCTTGCCGGTGGCCGCATCCACAGCGCCGAGCGAGGCGGAGGGCAGCATGCCGAGCGAGCCGGTCGCCATGGCCGCGAGATCGGAGAGGATGTCGCCGAACAGATTGTCGGTGACGATCACGTCATACTGCTTGGGCCAGCGCACCAGCTGCATGGCCAGCGAATCCGCCAGCGCATGCTCCAGCTCCACATCCTTGTAGGCGCGGGCGTGGAGTTCGGTCACCACCTGCTTCCAGAGCACGCCGGAGCGCATCACGTTGTGCTTCTCGGCGGAGGTCACCTTGTTGCGGCGGGTGCGGGCCAGCTCGAAGGCCACGGCGGCGATGCGCTCGATCTCGTAGGTGTCATAGACCTGCGTATCGATGGCGCGCTTCTGGCCGTTGCCGAGATCGGTGATGGTCTTGGGCTCGCCGAAATAGACGCCGCCGGTCAGCTCGCGCACGATGAGGAGGTCGAGCCCCTCCACCACCTCGCGCTTGAGCGAGGAGGCATCCGCCAGCGCCGGGTAGCAGATGGCCGGGCGCAGGTTGGCGAACAGCTGGAGATCCTTGCGCAGCCGCAGCAGGCCCGCCTCGGGGCGCGCCTCATAGGGCACGTCCGCCCACTTGGGGCCGCCGACCGCGCCGAGCAGGATGGCGTCGGCGCCCTTGGCGCGCACCATGGCGTCCTCGGAGATGGCGACGCCGTGCGCGTCATAGGCGCAGCCGCCGACCAGATCCTCCTCGATGGCGAAGGAGGCGAGGCCCGCCTGCTCCAGCCACTTCGCCACCCGTTTCACCTCGGCCATGACTTCAGGGCCGATGCCGTCGCCGGCGAGAAGAAGGAGCTTGTGGGTGGCCATGGGTGGATTCCTCGGGTCTTGATTTACGCTGCGGCATCGCGCCGTTTTTGGGTCGCCCTGAGGGCGGCGGCTCGGCGCGGAGTGCTAGGGCCTCAAAGGGCCGATGGCAAGGAGGAACACGCCGGCCTGCGGTATTCAGGCCCCTTTCACGAAGGCCGCGAAGGCCGCCGCATAATCCTTGTGCCAGCGCGACAGCGGCGGGCGGTTCTCGATGATGTCGCCGGCCGCCCAGGCGATGCGCTTCTCGTCGAGCGCGCGGGGTACGTCATTGTCCGGGCAGAGGATGTAGAAATCGCCGGCCTCCAGCTTCTCCAGCAGGAAGTCCACGGTCTGCTGAGCGGTCCAGGCGCCTGCCGGCTTCTCGGTCCGCCCGCCTGCCGCCAGCGGGGTGAAGACGAAGCCCGGAATGAACAGCCGCGCCGAGATCCGGCAGTCCGGCGTGTTGCGCAGTTCGTGCTCCAGCGCCTCGGTGAAGGCCTTCACGCCGGCCTTGGACACGTTGTAGGCGGGATCGCCCGGCGGGGTGGTGATGCCCTGCTTGGAGCCGGTGTTGACGATCAGCCCCGGCCGGCCCCGCGCGATCATCTTCGGCCCGAACGCGCGGCAGCCGTGGATGATGCCCATGAGGTTGACGCCCAGCACCTTTTCCCAATTGGCGAAGGGGCCGAAAATGGCGCCGCCCGGCTGCACGCCGGCATTGTTCATGAGGAGGTCCGTGCCGCCGAAGCGCCCGGCGACGATCTCCTCCAGCCGCTCCAGATCCTCGGGCCGACTGACATCGGTAGCGACGGCGAGCACATCGGCGGCCCCGCCCATCGCCACGGACGCCACCTGCGCGGCAGCCGCATCGAGCTTTTCGCCCGGCAGATCGGCGATGGCCACCTTCAGCCCGCGGGCGGCGAGCTTTTCCGCGGCGGCGAGGCCGATGCCGGACGCGCCGCCGGTGATGACGGCGACGGCGCCGGAGGACAGCGCGGGATGGGTCATGGCGGGTCTCCGTTCAGGTTCGCGCGGTCAACGCCGTGTGGCGACAAAGGCTCCGCCGACGATGAGCGCGCAGGCCACCGCCAGCGAGAGGGACGGCGCCGAGAAGCCGGTCGCAACCAGCAGCAGCGTAGAGAGCACCGGCGCCGCATAGGAAGCGACGCCCAGAAGGCGCACGTCGCCGCGCTTCATGCCGATGTCCCAGGTGTAGAAGGCGAGCCCCACCGGCCCGATGCCGAGCAGCACCACCGCCGTCCACTCCCCGGTCGAGGCGGGCCACACGGTCTCCTCCCACGCGAGGTGGCAGAGGCCGGCGAGCACCGCCGTGGCGAGGCAGAAGCCGGCCACCGCCTGCGTCGGCACATCGGCGAAATGGCGGGAGGCCACCGAATAGGACGACCAGATGAAGGCACAGGCGAACGCCGCGAGATAGCCGGGCAGAAAGCGCATCTCGATACCGGAGAAGCCGCCCTTGCCGGCGAGCAGCACCACGGTGCCGGCAAAGCCCATCAGCGCGCCGACCACATGCACCCGCCGCAGCCCGCCGCCGGGCAGGAAGGCGGAGAGCAGCACGATCAGCAGCGGCCAGAGATAGGCGATCAGCCCCGCCTCTGCCGCCGGGGCCAGCTTCAGGGCGGTGAAATAGAGGAAGTGGTAGCCGAACAGCCCGCCCACGCCATGCAGATAGGCGAGCGGCCGCTGCTTCAGCACACCGAGCCCCGGCCCGGCCAGCGCCGCCCCCAGCCCCACCGCACCGCCGATGCCGAAGGTGAGCGCTGTCAGCAGGAAGGGCGGCACCTTCCCCGTCGCCGCCGTGAAGAAGGCGAGCGTCGCCCACAGCAGGATGGCGAGGAAGCCGATGCGGGTCGCCGTAGCGGAAGACATCATGCCGGAAGACGTCACACCGGAGGACATGGGGCGCTCAGGGCCCGAGGAGGTCGATCAGCGCGGGAATGAGCGGCTCGTCGGCCGGCGGCATGGGAATGTCGCGCAGCCGACCGGGCCGGAGCCATTGCAGCGCCTGATGTTCCTTCTTCTGGATCACGCCCTCCCAGCGGCGGCAGATCCAGAGCGGCATCAGGAGGTGGAAGGTCTCGTAGGGATAGCTGGCGAAAGTGAGAGGCGCGAGGCACGCCTCCTTCACCGTGATGCCCAATTCCTCATCGAGCTCGCGGATGAGCGTCTGCTCCGGCCGCTCGCCGGGCTCGACCTTGCCGCCGGGAAACTCCCAGAGCCCCGCCAGCGCCTTGCCCTCCGGCCGCTGCGCCACCAGCACGCGGCCGTCGCCGTCAATGAGGGCGCAGGCGGCGACGAGGGTGATCTTCAGGGGGGTGGTCATTCGGCATTCCACGAGACATCGAGAGAAGCGCGGACATCCACGGGCTTGATGCCCGGGGGCATTTCGGTCCGGATGCGAACAACGTCGTCGGACTGGGGGCCGCTGGCGATGGCGCTGCTCGAGCCCGCGAGCAGCGCAAACAGGTCGCGGCTGGGAATGGAAATGCGAACCATGCGGCCAAGCTTCAGGCCCGCCATGGCCGCCAGCCCCTCGGCCTTCCGCCGGGCAGCGTCGAGGGCGGCGCGGCGGGCCAGTTCGGCGCCGGCGGCGGGATCGAGCACGCGATACTGTATGGGATTGACCGCACTCGCGCCGTTGGCGCGGGCCTGTTCCGCGAACTGGGCCGCCTTGGCGAGATCGGTGAAGCGGACCTCGATTCTGGTCGTCGCAAGAAAGCCGGTCACAGTGGGAGACGGCGTGCCCTGCTCGGTCCGCACGTCGCCGGGAAGCGGATAAGTGGTCGGTCCCCTCCTCGGCGTGACGCGGACGGCCTCGGACTGAATATCCTTGTCCGCCACCCCTAGGCCCTTCAGGAACGCACCGACCCGCGCAACGTCATGGGCGTTGCGCTCCGTCGCCACCGCTGACGTCTCTTCCGTGCCGGAGACAGTAACCACAACCGTCGCCTCGTCCGGCGCGACGGAAACGACGGCGGCCCCGTTCACTTCGATCAGCACCGGCTCCCGCGCAGGCGGTTCGGCCATCGCCTCCCCAGCGCCGAGAGCGGCCAGAACCATCGCGAGGGCAGCCGCCCTCACGAGCGATAATCCCCGTTGATCGCCACGTATTCCTTGGTGAGGTCGCAGGTGAGCACCCGGTCTGTGCCGCGGCCGAGGCCGAGGTCGACGGTGAGGTCGATCACGTCGTTCTTCATGTAGGCCGAGACCTCGGCCTCGTCATAGTCGGGATCGCGGGCGCCCTCGTGGGCGACGCGGATGTCGCCGAAGGAGATGGAGAGGAGGTCGCGGTCGGCGGGCTCGCCGGCCTTGCCCACGGCCATCACCACACGGCCCCAGTTGGCGTCCTCGCCGGCCACCGCCGTCTTCACCAGCGGCGAATTGGCGATCGACATGGCGATGCGCCGGGCCGACTTGTTGGAGACCGCGCCCGTCACGGTGATGCGCACCAGCTTGCGGGCGCCCTCGCCGTCGCGGGCCACCTGTTCGGCGAGGTCGGCGAGCAGCTCGGTGAGCGCGCGCTTGAACGCCTTCAGCGCGGGATCGTCGATGTTCTTCACCGTCTTCGCGCCACGCTCCTTGGCGGCGCCGGTGGCGAACAGGAGGAGCGTGTCGGAGGTGGAGGTGTCGCCGTCGATGGTGACGGCGTTGAAGGTGGTCTTCACGCCCTTGGAGAGCAGCTTCTGCAGCACGTCGGAGGCGATCGGCGCATCGGTGAAGACGAAGGAGAGCATGGTCGCCATGTCGGGCGCGATCATGCCCGCGCCCTTGGCGATGCCGTTGATGGTCACCGGTACGTCGCCCAGCAGCACGGTGGCGGTGGCGAGCTTGGGGAAGGTGTCGGTGGTCATGATGGCGCGCGCGGCATCAAGCCACGGCCAATCCACCAATTGACCGGCGGCCTCGGTGAGCGCCGCTTCGAACTTGGTGGCGTCCAGCGGCTCGCCGATGACGCCGGTGGAGGCGAGGAACACTTCCGTGGGTTTGCAGTCGAACGCCTGGGCGGCGAGGTCGGCGGTCAGGCTGGTCGCCTCCCGGCCCTTCATGCCGGTGAAGGCGTTGGCGTTGCCGGAATTCACCACCAGCGCCCGCGCCTTGCCCTTCTTCAGCAGCTCGCGGCACCATTCCACCGGGGCGGAGGGGCAGAGCGAGCGTGTGGTGACGCCGGCCACCGTCGTGCCCGGCTCGAACGCCATGGCCAGAACGTCGGTACGGCCCTTGTATCGGATGCCCGCCGCCACCGTGGTGAAGGTGACGCCCGGCACAGGCTTGAGCTCGGGCACGGACTTCGGCGCGAGGGGAGACACGGTGGTCGACATGGGCAGTCCCCGTTGATGGCGCGCAACCTGTGCCGCAGCTTCAGCCGATAGGCAAGGGCGCTGGCGGCCGCATCCGCAACGGTGCCGGCAAACAAGCCGGCACCGGCCGAGACTTTCGCCGCCTCAGATCTGGGCGCCGAGGGCCGCAAGCGCCGCCTTGGCCACCTCCACGTCCTCGCTGCCCTTGCCGGACCCCACACCGATGCCGCCGACGCACACGCCGTCGATGATGATGGGGAAGCCGCCTTCCAGATTGGTGAGCCGGCCACCGGAGGCGATGGCGAGCTTCAGCTCCAGCGCCGGATCGAGCCGGCTCGTGGGCTGGCGGTGGGAGGCCGCGCTGATGGCCTTGGAGAGGGAGGTCTCGCGCGACAGCAGCTTCGCCCCGTCCATGCGCACGAAGGCGAGGAGGTTGCCCCCGTCATCCACGATGGTGATGTTCTGCGGCACGCCCATCTCCTCCGCCCGCGCCACGGCGGCGGCGAGCGCGACCAAAGCGCCCGCATGGGTGAGCTTCGCGGCGGGGCGGGTCAGCGGCTTCTGCTCGGTCATCATGGCTCCTTTCAGCGGGTGATCCAGTCGGCGGCGGGGCGGCGCAGCAGTTCGGCGAGGCGAGCCAGCATGGCGTCGCATTGGGCCAGCTCATCCCGCGCCACCCACTCGTCGGCCTTGTGGGCCCGGGCGATGTCGCCGGGGCCGCAGACGAGGGTGGGAATACCGGCTTCGGAATAGAGCCCCGCCTCGGTGCCGAAGGCGATGGTGCCGGGCGGACCATTGTCGCCGCACAGGCGCGCCACCGCGGCGGCCTCCGCACTGCCGGCCGCAGTGGCGAGGGCAGGATAGGAGGAGAGCTCCTCCACCGCCAGCTCCGCCTCCTCCGCCTCGGCCTTGAGGGCGGCGCGTGCCTCCGCCACCAGCGCCTCGATGCGGCGCAGGATGGCAGGGGTGTCGGCACCCGGGATGCCGCGCAGCTCGAATTCCATCACCGCCTTGTCCGGCACCACGTTCAGCGCCCCGCCGCCATGCAGCGAGCCGATGTGCAGCGTCGCATAGGGCGGATCGAAAGCCTGGTCCCGTGCGCCGTGGCGCAGCTCATCGGCAAGGTCGGCGAGGCGGGCGGCGAGACGGGCGAGTGCGGTCACCGCATTGGCCGCGCGGTGCGGCAGGGCGGAATGCCCCGTGCGGCCGGTGGCGGTGATACGCCAGCCCGTCTTGCCCTTGTGGGCACGCTTCACCTTCATGCCTGTCGGCTCGCCGACGATGCACAGGAGCGGCGGCGCCGGAAGGGCGGCCAGCAGCGCCACCAGATCGCCCGCGCCCTTGCAGCCGATCTCCTCGTCATAGGACAGCGCCACATGCACCGGCGTCTCCAGCGCAGCGGCGGCGAAGGCGGGCAGCGCGGCGAGCACGCAGGCGACGAAGCCCTTCATGTCCGAGGTGCCGCGCCCGTAGAGGCGATCTCCCCGTGCAGTCAAGGCGAAGGGATCGCTGGTCCAGGGCTGGCCCTCGACGGCCACCACGTCCGTATGGGCGGAGAGCACTACGCCCGGCCGCGCCTCGGGGCCGATGGAGAGGAGCAGCGCGGTGCGGTCCCCCGCCGCATTGGGCAGATGGCGCACGCGGGCGAACGGCGCGGCGACTTCGGCGATGCGCGCGACGACTTCGGAGTTTTCCGTATCCGTTACCGAAGGAACGGAAATGATTTTTTCAAGTATTTCTTCCGTCGATACTTGCATCTTCAGGCCATCATCTCTAGAAAACCACCGAAAAGGAGACGGGAATGACCTATTCCATCGCCGCCCGCTGCCCCGAGACGGGCGCCTTCGGCATCGCCATCACCTCGTCCAGCATCTGCGTCGCCAGCCGCTGCGCGTGGGTGAGCCCGCTTGGGCTCGTCACCACGCAGAACGTCACCGACCCCGCCCTCGGCCCGGCTGGGCTCGCCCTGCTGCGACAGGGGCTCGGCGCCGGGGGCGTGCTGTCCACGCTGCTCGCCGGCACGCCGGAGCCTGCCTTCCGGCAGGCCAGTGTCATCGACCGCTACGGGCAGGTCGCGTGGCACTCGGGGGCCGAGGCCCTGCCCATCGCCGCGGCGGCGCAAGGCCCCGGCTGCATCGCGCTCGGAAATCTCTTGGTGAACGACGGCGTCCCCGCCGCCATGCGCGATGCCTTCCTCGCGGCCGAGGGGTTGCCGCTGGCCGAGCGCCTCGTGCGCGGGCTGGAGGCCGGATTGGCCGCCGGTGGCGAGACGGGGGACGAGCACGCGGCGGGCCTCCATGTGGCACGCACCTATGACTGGCCCGTGGTGGACCTGCGCGTGGACTGGCAGGAGGACCCCATCGGCGCGCTGCGCAGCCTGTGGGATCGCTATGCGCTGGAGCAGCCGGCCTTCGAAAGCCGCGCGCGCAACCCCTCCTCCGCCCCGGCCTTCTGACGGCGAACCCGGCGCGCCGGACCAGAACCGGCGCGCCGCAGCGTCAGGCGACATCGGACGCGAACGCCACCGCATCGGCGGGCGAAAAATCGAGCGAGACGCGGGTGCCCGCCGGCCAGCGCGTGGAGGCGTCATGCCCCGGCACGCGCACCGTGACGCGGCCACCGCGCGCGGCAGCGACATCCACCAGCACGTCCACGTGCGAGCCTTGATAGACGTGGGTCGCCACCGTGCCGGAAACCAGCCCCTCCCCTTCCGCGATGCGCACCGCATCGGGCCGCACGTAGAGGTCCGCGGCCGCACCGGGGGCAATCCCTTCCAGCGTATCCGCACTGACGCTGAGCCGCCCTTCGGCGATCAGCACGGTCGCGGTCTCGCCGATGCGCCGCTCCAGCCGGCCCGGCAGCACGTTCACATCGCCGACGAAGGACGCGACGAACGGGTCCAGCGGCCGGCGATAGATCTCGTCCGGCGTGCCCACCTGGCGGATGCGCCCCTGCGACATGACCGCGATGCGGTCCGACATGGACAGCGCCTCGCTCTGGTCGTGGGTGACGAAGATGGTGGTGACGCCGAGCCGGCGCTGGATCTCCTTCAGCTCCACCTGCATGGCGCCACGCAAGTTCTTGTCGAGGGCGGAGAACGGCTCGTCCAGCAGCAGCACCTTGGGCCGGATCACCAGCGCGCGGGCCAGCGCCACGCGCTGCTGCTGTCCGCCGGAGAGCTGGCGCGGCTTGCGCTCGCCGAAGCCGTCGAGCTTGACGAGCGCCAGCGCCTCCGCGACGCGCGTCTCGATCTCGCGCTTCGCCACGCCGCGCATCCGGAGGCCATAGCCCACGTTCTTCGCGACATTCATGTGCGGGAACAAAGCGTAGTTCTGGAAGACGACGCCGATCTCGCGATCATAGGGCGCGGTCTCGGTCATCAGCCGTCCGCCAACGAAGATCTCGCCGCCGTCCGCCTCGAGAAACCCGGCGATGAGGTTGAGCAGGGTGGTCTTGCCGCAGCCGGACGGTCCGAGCAGCGTCATGAACTCGCCATCGGCGATCTTCAGCCACGCCTCGTGCAGAGCAGTGGCATCGCCGAAGCGCTTGGTGACGCCGTCGATCTGGACGCCGGCGACGCGCGCGGCAGCGTCCGCGACAGGCGCGGAGACGGCGGGGGAGACTGGCTCCCGGGGATCGATGCGTTCAGCGGACATGCTCAACGTTCAGAACCTTTCCGAGGCCAAGGAAGGCGTTGGCGATGGTGAGAAGCAGCGCCGTGACCACGATGTAGATGACGGACAGCGCCGCGAGCGTCGGATCGGCATACTCGCGGACGTAATTGTACATGGCGACCGGCAACGTCTGCGTCGCCTGGGCGGTGACGAACAGCGAGGCGGTGAACTCGTTGAAGGAGAGGATCGCCGCGAACAGCCAGCCCGAGAACAGGCCGGGGATCAGCAGAGGCAGCGTCACGGTGAACAGCGCCCGTCCGGGCCGCGCCCCGAGGCTCGCGGCGGCGAGTTCCAGCCGGCTGTCGAGATTGCGCAGCGACACATATACCGAGCGCATCACGAAGGGCAGCACCAGCACCACATGGCAGACGATGACGAGGGCGAAAGTGCGCGTGGCGTGGATCTGCGCCGCGAGGATGAGGAAACCGAGGCCGATGGTGAAATGCGGGATCACAAGCGGCGAGGTCAGCACCGCCTCCAGCGCCATCTTGCCCCGGAAGCTGTAGCGATCGAGGGCGAAGGCGAAACCGGCTCCCACCACGAGCGCGATGGATGAGGCGAAGGCGGTGATGATGAGGCCGTTGCGAAAGCCCTCGGAGAAGTCCCGATAGGAGAAAGCCCGCGCGAACCACCGCGTAGACCAGGCCTGCGGCGGGAAGGAGAGGATGGCGCGATCGTTGAAGGCCGAGATGCCCACCACCACCGCCGGCAGGATGATGAAGGCCACCACCAGCCACACCACGGTCCAGCCGGCGATGGCTAGAAGCCGCTCGCCGGCCTTGGCGGAGATGAGACGCTTGCGCGGATCGGACATCAGTGGGCTCCGATCTTTTCCAGCGGCTTGATGGCCTGCTTCGCCATGGCGAGCACCGCGAAGGTGAGCGCGAGGCCGGTGACGGAGAGAGCCGCCGCGAAGGGGAAATTGAAGGAGGCGAAGCCGAGCTGGTAGACCAGCGTCGAGATCATGCTCACCTTGCCGCCACCGATCATCTGCGGCGTGGCGAAGGCGGAAAACGTCCAGGCGAAGGCGGTCGAGACGCCCGCCACCACGCCGGGCATGGAAAGAGGCAGCGTCACGGTGAGAAAGGCCTTCACCGGCCCCGCGCCGAGGGAGGTGGCGGCCTTCTCGTAATCGCGGTCGATGTGCGAGAGCGCGGCCGAGAGCATGATGACCATCACCGGCAGTGTCACATGAACGAGGGCGGTGACGACGCCGAAGGTGGTGAACATCATTTGTATCGGCCGGTCGATGATCCCGAGACCCTTCAGCACCGAATTGATGAAGCCGGTGTTGCCCAGCACGATGATCCAGGAATAGGTGCGCACCACCTCGCCAAGGAAGAGGGGCGTGACTGCGGTGATGAGCAGGAAGGATTTCAGCGCCACGTTCCGCGTCCGCACCAGCGCGAAGGCGAGCGGATACGCCACCACCAAAGTAATGAGCGCGGTGAGGAGGCAGATCCACACGGTCTGGATGAACACCTGCGCATAGAGCGGGCGCAGCAGCGCGAAGAAATTGTCCAGCGTAAGCCCGCCCGGATTGAGCGAGCCCGGTACATAGGCACGGAAGGCATATTGCAGGATCGCCGCGAGCGCCGCCGCGGAGGCGATGGCCGCCAGCGTCGCGGGGGCGACGAACAGGGCGAGGAAGGGGCGCTTGTTCACGGCTCTCGCTCTTGGTTCTGTGGGAAGCCCCGGCGGAGGCAGGGAAGATGACAGGGGATCCATCTTCCCTGCCCGCCGCGCTACGGAGCCGCTTCCGGGTCAGGGCAGTCTAACGGGAGCGGCTGTCCGCCTCACCCGCCGATCATTTGGCGATCATGTTTTCCGAGAACCACTTGCGCCACTCGGCGGTCTTCTCCGCGCGGAGCTTGTGGTCGATGATGATGGTCTCCTTGTCCCACTGCTCGGCAGTGGTGAAGACGCCGGGAAGCTTCGCGGTCTCGGGGCTCACCTTGGCGCCGAGCACGGTGGGCGAGCCCTTCTTCAGCTCCGCGATCTTGCCCTGCACCTCGGGATCAAGCGCGGTGTTGATGAACTTCTCCGCCAGCTCGCGGTTCTTGGAGCCCTTCATGATGGCCATGGTGTCGATGCCCAGCACGCCGCCCTCCTTCGGGATGACGAGCTTGATCGGGACGCCCTGCGCGATCATGTAATAGGCGTTCATGGACAGCATGATCTGCACTGGCGTCTCGCCGGTGGCGATGAGCTGCTGGGAGTTCGCGTCGTTGGTGTAGAAGGCCTTGAAATTGGGCTTCAGCGCCAGGAGCTTCTGCTCACCCTTCTGCCAGTCCGCCGGCGAGCCGCCCGCCAGCAGGGCCGAAACGGCGATGATGTGGCTCGGGTCGAAATCAGGCGCCGCCAGCATCCCCTTCAGCTCGGGATTCCAGAGGTCTCCCCAGGAGGAGAAGGTGATGTTCTTCGGGGTCAGGTCCGGCCGGTAGCCGATGGTGTAGACATAGGCCCAGGCGCCGATGTGATAGGGGCTCACCTTCGCCTGCGGCACCAGCTTCGACGCATTCGGGATCTTCGAGAGGTCGAGGGTCTCGAACAGATCGTCATTGGCGTAGAGCCAGCCCACATGGGCGGTGGTGAAGGTGATGTCGCTCTCTGGCGAGCCCTTGGCGAGCTTCGCCTTGTTCAGCCGGTCGATGGTGCCGCCGGTGATGTATTCCACCTCGACGCCGGTATCTTTCGTGAACTTTGAGGCGATGGCCTCGGCGATGAGGTCGCGGAAGCTGCCGCCCCACGTGCTCACCACCAGTTTTTCCGCCGCGCTCGCCGGGCCCGCCGCGAAGGCGGCCAGCGCGAGCCCGAGGGCAACGATCTTGCCGTTCATCCGTCTCTCCTCTGGATCCGCCTTCTGGCGGTTTCTTTTCGTGTGACCGCGAAGGTCGCCGATACGTAAATCTACGTAATTCGGATGACGATGGAAGCAAAAAATGCCTGTGCGCGGCGATTTTTATTTTGAAAATCAATATTTTATCGAAACAACGCAAATATTCCCCGCGCCATTTGCGGCGCGAGGAAAACGGGACGCGGCGTGCCGCTGCAACGCGTGGCGACGCCTCAGGCGCGCTCGGACGGGATCTCGGCGATGATGTCGATTTCCATCAGATACTCAGGCTTGGCGAGCCCCTGCACGATGATGCCGGTGGAGACCGGGAAGACGCCCTTCAGCCACTGACCCACCACGCGATAGACCGGCTCGCGATAGGCCCGGTCCGTGATGTAGATGACGATCTTCACCACGTCCTCGAGCTTGGCGCCGGCCTCTTCCAGCAGCACCTTGGCGCAGGCCATGGCATTCTCGGACTGCGCCGCGGCATCGCCCACGCCGACGATGTTGCCGTCGAGGTCCATGGCCGTCTGGCCGCGGAGATAGACGGTGTTGCCGGCGCGGACCGCCATGCACACGTCGTTGTCGAGCTTCTGCTCGGGATAGGCTTCCTTCGTGTTGAAGGGGCGGATGCGGGTATGGGTCGGCACGGTTCTTTGCCTCATGCAGCGGTCAGGCGCCGGTAGGCGCGGTTGGCGTAAAGCAGCGGCTCGGCCTCGTCCTCGAGACCATGGACGGCGGTCACGGCGCCGACGACGATGCGGTGCGTGCCGTAGGCGTGATGGGTGGCGAGCCGGCAGTCGAAGCTCATGAGCGCGCCATCGAGCACCGGCGCGCCGCTCCGCGCCGCCCGCCAGTCCGCGCAGGCGAACTTGTCGTCGCGAAACTGCGGCACCTGCCCGGCGAAGGTGTCGGAGACGTGCGACTGATGGTGCGCCAGCACGTTGGCGACGAACACGCCGTTGGCCTCGATGACCTTCAGCGCGTTGCTCTGCTCGTGGATGCAGAGGATGACCGAAGGCGGCTCCATGCACAGCGAGGCCAGCGAGGAGACCGTGAGCCCCGCCCGCCCGGCCGGGCCGTCGGTGGCGATCACCGCGACACCCGACGCCATGCGCCGCATGGCGTCACGAAACAGGCCCGCATCCACGGGGGAGATGTCGGCGGCCGCGCTCATTTCAGCGAGCCTTTGACATTGTCCGAAAGGCCCGCGGTCTTGCGCACGAAGTCGAGGGGTCCGGAGAAATCGAAGCTCTTGTAGACCGCCGCGAGGTGGTTGAAGTGCGGCGCCTGCGCGAACTGCACGAAGGCGAGGCGGTGGCCGGCATAGTCGGAGGACACGAGATCGCGGGCGAAGGCAAGCAGCTTGCGCCGGTCCTCGGACTCCCAATTGTCGTTGAGCGTATAGAACTTCTTCAGCCACTCGGCGGTGCCCTCGGCCTCGAAGGCGGCGACGTTGGGCGTCACGCAGATCTGCCCGCCGATCAGCTCGCGCGTGGCGTGCATCATGGTCGGCAGCTGCGAGCACGCGAGCACGCGGCCGGCATAGAGGATGGACTGGTTGGGCATCAGCAGGCCCGCAGGGCTCTTCTCGGCTAGGGCGATGGAAGCGGTGAGGTGAGCGTTGATGCCCTCGCGATAGACCGCGAGATCCGCCAGCTTCTCCTGCACCGACTGAAGCTTGTCGAGGCCGGTCTGCTTGGCGTTCCACAAGGCCGCGCCGATCATCATGTCGGCCACGTAAAGCAGGCGCAGCACATAAGGATAGGCCGAGTAGCGGTGCAGCGTGCCGCGCACGAACTGGGCCGCCTTGGTGTAGCGATAGAAGAAGACGTCTTCCCAGGGGATCAGCACGTCATCGAACACCACCAGCGTATCCACCTCGTCATAGCGGTTGGCGAGGGGATAATCCTTCGGGTTGGAGCGGCCGGCGAAGGAGGAGCGGCAGATGTGCTTCACGCCCGGCGCGCCCATCTTCACGATGCAGCCCAGCGCGTAGTCGCTTTCCTTCTCGTCCGTCCAGGCGCCCACGGTGGGCTTGAGATAGGCCTGGTCCGCATAGGCGGCGGCGGTCTCGTACTTGGCGCCGCGGATGATGATGCCCGCGTCCGTCTCCTTGGTGACATGCACCATCATGTCCGGATCGCGCTCGGAGATGTGGCGGGAGCGGTCGCCCTTGGGGTCGGTGTTGGCGGAGACGTGGAAGGGGTCTTCCTCCACGACGCGCTTGATGTGGTTGTCGATGTTGGCGGCGAAGCGGGGATCGATCTCCGCCAGCATGTCGCGCCCGTCCTGCAGCGACCACATCTCGCCGATGGTCTCGTCGCCGACGCGGGTGACAACACCACCCACGTCCTTCAGCAGGATGTCGACGCCCTTGCGCTTGGCGTCCCAGTGCGCGGTCTCCGTCGGAGGCTGGTGGAAGACGGAATGCACCGCATTCTCCTCCACATAGGTCAGCGCCGGGGCGGTCGCCTCCTCGTGGTGGAGGTCGTACATGCGCGCCTTGATGTCGACGATGGGCTTGAATGCGGGATGGGTGGTGACGTCGGCCACGCGCTCGCCGTCGATCCAGATCTCGCGGCCGTCGCGCAGGCCTTCCTTGTACGCGGCACCGGTCCTGATCATCACGCCTGCTCCCGAATTGGTCATGCCCACGATTGGAGCAAGAGTGGGCGAGGCCGCGGGATCGATAAAATATTTTATCTTTGGCGAAAAGATTGGCTTTTCTGATCCAGATCAATGCGCGACACTGACGGCTCACTGGAGCCCCGCCCGTGACCAAGCCGAACCCTGCCGGCGCGCCCCCGCGCCCGTGCCATTGCCACGCCCTCGCCTACGGGGAACGGGCGAAATGAACGTGTCGCTCAGGGCGCTCAAATATGTCGTGGCCGCCGCGGATCTCGGCAACGTCACGGAAGCCGCGCGCCAGCTCAACGTCTCCCAGCCGTCGATTTCCGCCGCCATCGCCCAGACCGAGGCGGAGCTGCGCATCCCGCTTTTCATCCGCCATCATGCGCGCGGCATCTCGCTGACACCCGCCGGCCAGCGTTATGTGAACGAGGCCCGGCATCTCCTTGCCCACGCGCGTGATTTTGCCCAGAGCGCGCAGGCGCTGGGCGATACGCTGCGGGGCGAGATTTCGCTGGGCTGCTTCCTCACGATCGCGCCGCGGTTCATGCCAGCCCTGCTGGCCCGTTTCGCGGAGGTGCAGCCGGGCATCACGGTGAAGCTGGAGGAAGGCGACCAGAAGGAGATCTTCGACGGCATCCTCTCCGGCCGGCTGGAGATCGCCGTGTCCTATGGCTATGCGGTGCCGGAGGATTTTTCCGGCGAACTCCTCATCGACCTGCCGCCGCTGCTCGTGCTCGCCGCCGACCATCCCTTGGCGCGCAAGCCCGTGGTTTCGCTGAAGGACGTGGCCGACGAGCCCTTCCTGCTCTACGACCTGCCCCACACGCGCGACTATTTCTTCTCGCTGTTCGATTCCTGCGGCATCACCCCGCGCATCGCCTACCGCTCACGCTCCTACGAGCTGATCCGCGGCCTCGTCGGCCAGAAGCGCGGGTACACGCTGCACAATGCCTCGCCGCGCACGACCATGGCCTATGACGGCAGCCGGGTTGCCGTGCGGCCGCTGAAGGAGCAGCTGGCGCCGGTGCGCGTCATGCGGCTGTCGCTCCGCCGCCAGCCCATGCGGCCGGCGGTGGAGGTGTTCGCCCGCTTCCTCGCCGACGCCTTCTCGCCCGGCGGCATGTTCGCGCCGGGCTCGATCGCGCCAGATATGGACTAGAGGCCGTCAGCCGCCGATCTTCTTGCCGGCGGTCCAGCAATCCTGCACCGCGCCGATGGCCTGGCCGGCATCGGTCATGTCCCAGTCGAAGGACTTGCCGGCGATCTTGAGCGAGACACGGCCCCCCTGCCGCAGGGCATTGAGCACGTCGTCCGTGATGAACACCCGCTCGCGCACGCCCGCCTGGCTGGCCACCAGTTCCACCGGCTGCGACGCCTTGCCGATCTCCAGCGATCCCGAGACCTTGCTGCCCGGCTTCAGGCTGAGGTCCGGGAAGGCGATGGCCCACTTGCCGTTGGGATAATAGAGCAGACCGACGATGCCGCCGTTGGTCTTGGTGACGCCCCGGCACAGGAAGAACTTGCCGTCGTCCAGCACGGTCTCGACCTTCCACTGGCCGAACGCGCGGAACTGGGTGTTGGTCTGCTTGCCCGCCTCGGCTGCCCCTGCGGCCATGACCGCCGCCGCCACGATCGCGATTCCCCAGAAACGCATGTCATTCCCCTGAGCATCTGCCCGCCACGCCAAACCGGCACGCCGGAGCCTGGCCGCAGCCAGACCCGGTGCAATTCACCCGCTAAATTTGCCCGCATCGTGTCGGGGGCGGCGTTCGTCCGACGTCCTTACAGCATCGAGCCGATCCGCCCCAGGGAGAGTGACATGCGTGTGATGGTGATCGTGAAGGCGACCGCGGACAGTGAAGCCGGGCTGATGCCCTCCCCGGACCTGCTGGAGGCCATGGGCCGGTTCAACGAGGAACTGGCCAAGGCCAGCATCATGCGCGACGGCGCCGGGCTCAAGCCCTCCAAGCTCGGCAAGCGCATCGGCTTCGACGGGGCCTCCCGCATCGTCATGGACGGGCCGTTCGCCGAGACCAAGGAGCTGATCGCCGGCTACTGGCTGTGGGAGGTCAAGGACATGGAGGAGGCCGTCGCCTGGGTGAAGCGCTGCCCCAACCCCATGCCCGGCCCAAGCGAGATCGAGATCCGCCCGCTCTACGAAATGGAGGATTTCGGTGACGCCGCGACCGAGCAGTCACTGGCGCCGCACGAGCGGGCGCGGGAGATTCTCGCGGGACGGGACGGGGCTCAGTAGCCCCGCGCCGGGTCCACCCGGTTCTGCACCTCTTCGCCCGCCTCCACCCGCCGGATGTTCTCCGCGATCTGGGCGGAAGCGCTGGCGGGGATGGCGATGGAGGCGAGGTGCGGCGTCACCAGCACATTCTCCATGCCCCAGAGCGGGCTTTCGGCCGGCAGCGGCTCCACCTCGAACACGTCGAGCGTGGCCTCGGAAATGGCGCCGGAGCGCAGCGCCGCGATCAACGCCGCCTCATCCACCACCGGCCCGCGGGCGACGTTGATGAACTTCGCCCCCTTCGGCAGCAGAGCGAGGCGCCCGGCGTCGAGGAGATGGCGCGTCTCGCCGGTGAGCGGCAGCATGACCACGAGGATGTCGGCCTCGGCGAGGAAACCCGGCAGTGCGCCGGCCCCATGGCAGGTCTTCACGCCTTCGAGCTGCTTCGGCGAGCGGGACCAGCCGCGCACGTCGAAGCCGTGCCGCACCAGCTCCAGCGCGGCCGTGGACCCGAGTTCGCCGAGCCCGAGCACGCCGACGCGGATCTCCCCCGCCGTGCGCGGATGCACATAATGCCAGCGCCCCTCCCGCTGCGCCCGCTCGAAGGTCGGGATCTCGCGGGCATGGCGCAGCACGCAGAACAGCACGAAGGACGCCATCATCTGCGACATGTTCGGGTCGGAGAGGCGGGTGATGGGCACGTCGGGAAGATCATCCCGGGCGACCAGCGCATCCACGCCCGCGCCGAGATTGATGACCAGCCCGAGGTTGGGAAAGCGCGCGAAGAACCCCTGCGGCGGCTTCCAGACGAGGGCGTAGCGCACATCCGCGGAATCGCCGTCCACGGCACCGGTCGCCACATCTGCGATCCGCACATCGAGGCCCGGCACCGCCGCCTGAAGCGCGGCCTTCCATTCCACGGGATCATCGAAGGCGCTGTAGAACACCAACGCCCCGCGCGAAGTCGCTGTCACTTGCCACCCTCCTTGCGCTCGCCGGCGAGCTTCGCCGCGGCGCCGATGGCAAGCTCGTAGCCCAGCGCGCCGAGCCCTGCCACCACGCCGGTGGCGGCCTTCGACACGAAGGAGTGGTGCCGGAAGGGTTCGCGCTTCCAGATGTTGCTCATGTGGGTCTCGATGATCGGCCCGTCGAAGGCGAGCAAAGCATCGAGGATGGCGATGGACGTGTAGGTGAGGCCGGCCGCGTTGATGACGATGGCATCCGCCTTCAGCCGGGCCTCCTGGATCCAGTCCACGATCTCGCCCTCGTGGTTCGACTGCCGGAAGTCCAGCGCCACGCCAAGCCCGGCGGCATGGGCGAGGCAGCGCTCGCGGATGGCCGGGAAGCTCTCGCGCCCGTACGTGCCGGAGGGATCGAGGCCGTAGAGGTTGGCGTTGGGTCCGTTGAGAAAGAAGATCGTCAGGGCCAAGGGGGTCGTCCTGCTGCGAGAAGGAGGCCGCAACCGTCGCGCCGGAGGGGGCATCCTGCCAATCGGAAGATGAAATGAGCGGGATCGGCTTTTTTGATGGACCGTATTCGGGAACCGAAGCGCGGCTACGGCGTTTTCAGGCTGCACCTTGGAATGGGCAACAAAAATGACATTTGGGGAAGCCCAGCCGATGGCGGAGCCGGTTCCTCTCACCGTGCTGCTGGTCGAGGACGACGCGCTCGTGCGCATGGTGACGGCCTCGGAGTTGCGTTCCGCCGGATTGCTGGTGATCGAGGCCGTCTCGGCCGAGGAGGCGCATGAGGCCATCATCGCCGGCCTGCATGTGGATGTCGTGTTCTCCGACGTGCACACCGAGGGCGCGCTGGACGGCTACCAATTCGCCCTGCTGCTCAAGACCGAGCGTCCGCATCTGCCGGTGATCCTCACCTCGGGCCAGTTCGACCGTTCCGTTGCCGCGGTGGTCGCGCCCTTCCTCGCCAAGCCCTACCGGGTCGAGAGCGTGCTGCAGATCATCCAGGCCCAGCTTCAGGGGAAAGCAGGTTCGTAAAACACGATCGAGGAAAGGCGACCGATGAACGACAACCGTCCGAGCGAACTCCCGCCCGTCGTGCTCGTGGTCGAGTCCGACATTCTCGTGCGCCACGTGATCGCGGAGTATCTGCGCACCTGCGGCTACGAGGTGCTGGAAGCCGCGACGGGTGCCGAGGCCGAGATCATCCTGGAAGTCGAGGCCGAGCGGGTCGAAGTGGTGCTGGCCGATGCGTCCGCCACCGGTGATCGCGAGGGCTTCGGCCTGTCCCAGTGGCTGCGCGAGGCGCACCCGAAGATCGACGTGATCCTCGCCGGCTCCACCGCCATGGCGGCCGCCCACGCCACCAATCTCTGCGAAGACGGGCCGGGGGTCGACAAGCCCTACCAGCCCCAGCAGATCGTCAACCGCATCAAGTGGCTGAAGTCACGCCGCGACAAGGCGCGCTGATCCAGCCGGCCACAGTGGTGAAACGAAAACGGGCGGCCCAGGGCCGCCCGTTTTCTTTTGTGTCCTGCCTCACTCCGCCGGAGCGGGATGGGACGGCGGCGGCGCTTCCGCCTCGCGGCGGCGGCCGAGGGACGCGATCCACTGAGCGAAGACGTAGAACACCGGGGTGAAGACGAGGCCGAACAGCGTCACGCCGATCATGCCCGAGAACACCGCCGTGCCCAGCGCCTGGCGCAGCTCCGCGCCGGCGCCGGTGGCCCACACCAGCGGCACGACGCCGAGGATGAAGGCGAGCGAGGTCATGATGATGGGGCGCAGACGCAGCCGTGCCGCCTCCACCGCCGCCTCGCGCCGGCCGTGCCCCTGATCCTGCAACTGCTTGGCGAATTCCACGATGAGGATCGCGTTCTTCGCCGCAAGGCCGATGAGCACGATGAAACCCACCTGGGTCAGGATGTTGTTGTCCTGCCCCCTCAGGATCACGCCGATCAGCGCCGCGACAAGGCACATGGGCACGATGAGGATGACCGCCAGAGGCAGTGTCAGGCTCTCATACTGCGCCGCCAGCACCAGGAACACGAACACCACGCCCAGAGCAAAGGCGAAGATGGCCGTGTTTCCGGCCCGCTGCTGCTGGTACGCAAGCGCCGTCCACTCATAGGAGAAGCCCTGCGGCAGCACCTTGGCGGCCAGCTCCTGCATGATCTGGATGGCCTGGCCCTGCGAGTAGCCGGGGGCCGGAGAGCCGTCGAGCTCGGCGGTGGGGTAGAGATTGTAGCGCGGCACGCGGTAGGGGCCGGAAATGTCGCGCACGGTGGTGAAGGAGCCGAGCGGCACGGTCTCCCCGTTGGCGGCGCGCACCCGGATGGAGAGCACGTCCTTGGGATCGAGCCGGAACGGCGCATCGGCTTGCACCTGCACCCGGAAGGTGCGGCCGAACAGGTTGAAGTCGTTGACGTAAGACGAGCCGATATAGGTCTGCAGCGCCGAGAACACGTCGGCGATGTTGATCTTCAGCAGCTGGGCCTTCTGCCGGTCGATGTCGAGGAAGAGCTGGGGCGTCGAGGTCTCGAACAAAGAGTAGACCTGCATCAGCCCCGGCGTCTGCGCCGCCGCGCCCATCATGGCATAGGTGGCATTGCGCAAGGCGAGGAGGCCGGCGCCGGAGCGGTCCTCCAGCATCATGCGGAAGCCGCCGGCATTGCCGATGCCCTGGACGGGCGGCGGCTGCACCACGATCATCTGCGCTTCCTGGATGGACGCCACCTTGCCGAACAGCACCTTCTGGATGGCTGCCGCTGTCTGCTCGGGGTGCCCCGCGCGCGAGGTGAACGGATCGAGGATCACGAACATGGCGCCGGCGTTGGGCGCATTGGTGAAGGTGGCGCCGGAGAAGCCGGCGATGTTGACGATGTGGCCGACGCCGGGCGTGCCCAGCACGAGGTTGCCGGCGCGCTTCATCACATCTTCCGTGCGCTGCATGGAGGCGCCGGGCGGCAACTGGGCGACGACGATGAGATAGCCGCGGTCCTGCTGCGGGATGAAGCCCTGCGGCGTGGTCGCGAACAGCCAGCCGCCGAAGCCGACGATGCCGGCATAGACGATGAGCACCAGCGCGACGAACCGCACGAGGCGGGCCGTCATCCAGGCATAGCCGTTGCCGACCTTCTCGAAGCCGCGATTGAACAGGCCGAAGAAGCCGACGATGGGCCGGGCATACCAGGCCGGCTTCTCGTGCTTGGAGCGGTGCGGCTTCAGCAGCAGCGCGCACATGGCCGGCGAGAGCGTCAGCGACACGAGCAGCGAGATCAGCGTCGAGCCGGCGATGGTCAGCGCGAACTGCCGGTAGAACTCGCCCGAGATGCCAGTGATGAAGGCGGTCGGCACGAACACCGACGACAGCACGAGGGAGATGGCGACCAGCGCCCCGCCCACCTCGTCCATGGTCTTGTAGGCGGCATCGCGCGGGGAGAGCCCCGCCTCGATGTTGCGCTCCACGTTCTCCACCACGACGATGGCGTCGTCGACCACGATGCCGATGGCGAGCACCAGTCCGAACAGGGACAGGTTGTTCAGCGAGAAGCCGAACAGGGCCATGACGAAGAAGGTGCCGATGAGCGAGATCGGGATGGCGAGGATGGGGATGATCGCCGCCCGCCACGTCTGCAGGAACAGGATCACCACCAGCACCACCAGCACGATGGCCTCGCCGATGGTGTGCACCACGGCGTCCACCGACTGCTGGATGAACTCGGTCGGGTTGTAATAGATCGCGTACTTGAGCCCCGCCGGGAAGCTCTTGCCGATGCGGGCCATCTCCGCCACGACGGCATTGCCGGTGGCGAGCGCGTTCGAGCCCGGCCGCTGGAAGATGCCCAGGTTGATGGAGATGTCCTTGTCAAGAAACGACGTGGACGCATAGTCCTGCGCCGCGATCTCGACCCGGCCCACATCCTTCAGCCGCACCAGCGCCTGATCGGTCTGCTTGATGACGATGTCGGCGAACGCCTGCGGATCGGTCAGTCGGCCGAGGGTCCGCACGGCGATCTGGAACGCCCGCTGGTTGGGCACTGGCGGCTGGTTCAGGATGCCCGAGGCCACCTGGACGTTCTGCGCCTTCAGCGCCTGCACCACGTCGGTGGTGGTGAGGTTCAGCGCGGACAGGCGATCCGGATCGAGCCAGATCTGCATCGCATATTCTCGCGAGCCGAACACGGTGATGGAGCCGACGCCGTCGATGCGCGACAGCACGTCCTTCACCTCGATATTGGCGAAGTTCGAGATGAACAGCGGATCGCGCGAGCCATCGGGCGAGTAGAGGCTGACCACCAGCAGGAGGTCGGGCGAGGCCTTCGCCGTCACCACGCCCACCTGCTGCACCTCGGCCGGAAGGCGGGGGGCGGCGATGGCGACGCGGTTCTGCACCTGCACCTGGGCGATGTCGAGATTGGTGCCGATGTCGAAGGTGACGGAGATAGAGAAACGACCGTCCGCCGTCGAGTTCGACGACAGATAGATCATCTTCTCGACGCCGTTGATCTGCTGCTCGATGGGCGCGACCACGGTCTCCGCGACGATCTCGGCCGAGGCGCCGGGATACTGGCCCGTCACCGTGATGACCGGCGGGGCGATGTCCGGATACTGGGCCACCGGCAGGCGCAGATAGGAGACCGCGCCGAGGATGATGACCACCACCGACACCACCGAGGCAAAGATGGGTCGGTCAATGAAGAAGTGGGAAAAGCGCATGATTCCGCCTCCTCACTTGGAGGCGGCGGAGGAGGAACCGGCAGGCGCGCCCGGGGCCCCGGCGGCCGGCGCAGCACCGGCAACCTGCGGCGTCACCGTCACGCCGGGCCGCACGCGCATCAGGCCGTTCACCACCACCTTGTCGTCGGGGGAAAGGCCCTCGCGGATCACCCGCATGTCACCCTGCAGCGGACCGAGGGTGACGAATTTCTGGCTGACCTTGTTCTCGGGGCCGACCACGTAGACGAACTTCTTCACCTGCTCGGTGCCGATGGCCACATCCGGCACCACCAGCGCCTGGTAGGGGTCCGAGGACTGGAGCCTGAGGCGCGCGAACATGCCGGGGCGGAATAGGCCATCCTTGTTGTCGAACACGGCGCGGCCCCGGATGGTGCCGGTCTCGCGGTCGACGACATTGTTGAGGAAGTCGAGCTTGCCCTTGTGGACGAAGTCCTTGTCGTCGATCAGCTTGAGGAAGACCGGCTCGCCCTTGAAGTCGGTACCGCCCTTGCGGCGCGTTAGGCGCAGCAGCGAGGCTTCGTCGATGGTGAACTCGAAGCGGATCGGATCGGTGGAGACGATCACGGCCAGAAGCGTGGGCGTGGCGCCCGTGCCGCCGGTGACGTAGTTGCCGACCGACACCCGGCGGTCGCCGATCTGGCCCGACACCGGCGCCTTCACCTCGGTGAAGCCGAGATCGAGCTGGGCGGAGCGCACCTGCGCTTCCTGCGACTGCACGATGGCGGCGGCGGTGCGCTCAGCCTGGGTGCGCTGGTCGAAGGCCTGCTTGGAAATGGCGTTGGAGGTCTTGTCCTCCAGCAGCGTGCGGGCGCGCTCGAGGTCCGCCTTGGTAAAGTCTAGGTTCGCCTTGGCCTGGGCGAGATTGGCCTGGGCCTGATCCACCGCGATCTTGAACGGGCGCTGGTCGATGGTGAAGAGCACGTCGCCCTCCTTCACCATCTGGCCGTCGGTGAAGCCGATCTTGTCCAGATAGCCGGAGACGCGGGCGCGCACGTTCACCTCGTCGATGGCGACGAAGCGGCCGACATATTCATCGGTGTCGGTGACGTTCGCGGACGTCGGGGAAGCCACCGTCACCTGGGGCGGCGGGGGCGCACCCTGCTGCTGCGCGGTAGGCTGGCCGCAGCCGGCGAGCGCCAGCGCAAGTGCGAGCACCGGAACGGCCGCAGCGGCCGAAACGAGAGGGCTGGGGAGGGCAAGACGCGGGGCAGGCGACATGGGCATCCGGCTCCTGGACGGACGGGTGTCCGCACTTGTTCTTTTCGGAGAAGGTTCGGCACCTCCCGCAACCGATGAGCCGAGACCGGAAAATCGGCGGATCGATAGCACAGCGCGGGTGCGATGCAAAAGGGCAGATTTCCCGAACGTCGATTTTGGAGCGCTTCCGGGCTTCAGATCACGGGCGGCAGGGGCGGAGGTGCCCGCCGTCCGATCACACCGGCGATGAAACTGCGCCCGAGCAACAGCCACAGCCCGGCGAGGTAGGCGGCACCTCCCCCCAGCACCACCAGCGCCAGCATCAGCTCGTCGCGCGCGCCCATGCCGACGGGAAGGATCGCCGATGCCGCGGCCTGCGCCCCGACGAGCGCGGCGCCCACCACCACAAGCAGTCCCGCCAGCCGAACCAGATGCCCGCCGAGGGCCGCATCGCCCACCGGATAGCCCCGCCGCACGGCGAACAGCACGAGCAGGCCCACATTGATCCAGCCCCCCACCGCCGTGGCGAAGGCGAGGCCCACCTGGGCGAAGCTGCCCATGAGCGCGAACTTGAGCGCCACATTGAGCGTCACCGCGCTGAGGGAGGCGATCATCGGCGTCTTGGTGTCGCCGCGGGCATTGAACGGGGCGATGAAGGCGCGCACCACCACGAAGGCGAGAAGGCCGACGCCATAGGCCCGCAAGGTCGCCGCGGCATCGGCCGCATCCGCCGCCGTGAAGGCGCCGCGGGCGAACAGCGCCCGCATGGTCAGGTCCGGCACGAGAAGCGCGGCGGCGACAAAGGGGATGGCCAAAAGCGCCGCCAGCTCGATGGAGCGCGCCTGGGCATGGGCCGCCCCGGCATCGTCCTTCGCCGCGAGGCGCCGGGACATTTCCGGCAGCAGCACGGTGCCGACGGCGATGCCGACCACGCCGATGGGCAGCTGGTTGATCCGGTCCGCATAATAGAGCGCCGAGAGCGCGCCAACCGGCAGGAAGGTGGCGATGATGGTGTCGGCGAAGAGGGCGATCTGCACCCCGGCCGAGCCGATGATGGCCGGCCCCAGCGCCTTGAGGAACTGCCGCGTGCCCGGATCGAGCTTCGGCTTGGCGAAGCGCAGCCCGATGCCGTGCCGCTCCGCGTCCACCCCGACGACGAACAGCTGCGCCACGCCCGAAATCAGCACGCCCCACGCCGCCGCATGGCCGGCCGTGGGGAACAGGGCGGCGCAGAGCAGGGTGCTCACCATGCACACATTGAGCAGGATGGGAGCGGCGGCCGCCACGGCGAAGCGGTCGGAGGCATTGAGTGCGCCCGTCACCAGCGTCGCGATGGAGATGAGCGCCAGATAGGGAAAGGTGATGCGGGTGAGCGTGACCGCGAGGTCGAAACGTTGGCCGTCCTCCGCGAGGCCCGGTGCCAGCAGCGAGACGAATTGCGGCGTGAAGCCCAGCGCCAGCGCCAGCAGCACGATGTGCACCAGCGTCATGGCGGTGAGGATTTCATCGGCGAAATCCCGCGCCACCGGCACCCCGTCCTGCTCCCGGAGCCGGGCATAGGTGGGCACGAAGGCGGCGTTGAAGGCCCCCTCGGCGAAGATCGCGCGGAAATGGTTCGGCAGGCGGAAGGCGATGAGAAAGGCGTCTGCCACCGGCCCGGCGCCGAGCACCGCCGCCATCACCACGTCACGGATGAAGCCGGCGAGGCGGGAGAGCAGCGTCAGGCCGCCGACGGAGAGGATGTTGCGGAACATGGGGTGCGGGCGGCCGGCGGTCTGGCGAAAGGGTGGCCGGACCCTAATGGCCCGCGCGCGGCAAGGAAAGCCTTACACCGCCGCCGCGCCCCAGCGCGGCAAGGAAAGCCTCAGCCGTCCGCCTTCGCCTCGCCCCCGGCCGGAAAGGTGAGCCGGTCGTAAAGCTCGGCCATGGCGAGGCCCGCCTCGATGTCCGGCAGGTCGAAGCCGCCGTCGAGCCCCTGGACCTCCTCAAGCTCCCAGCCTGCGGCTCCGCGCCGCCAGAGCAAAGCGTGGGGCACGTCCGGTTCCACGAGCAGGATGTAGGAGAGGCCGGGAACAGATTTGTATTCCTCGAGCTTGCGCACGAGGTCGATGCCGCGCGTGGAGGGGGAGAGGACTTCCACCACCATGCGAGGGTCGGCGAGTTGCTGTGAACGATCATCCAGCTTTCCACAGCTGACGCTGACGTCCGGCCGCCGCACATTCCCATTAGGCACCACGACGGCGAGGTCATCGGTGGAGGCGCGGCAGGGCGAGCCCCTCAATTTCGCATGCAACGTTGCGAGGATGTTGACCAGCACGAGGTCGTGCCGCTGGCTCGCCCCCGTCATCGCGCGCACCAGAATCCCGTCCACCAGTTCGTAGCGCACGCCTTCCTCGCCGCGATAGGCGAAGAATTCGGCGATGCTCATGGGCGGGAAGGCGCGGGCTCGGTTCGACATGAGAAGCTCCCGCGCCAAGCCTAGCACGAAAGCGCCCGCCCCTCACCCGCCGAGGCGGGCCTTCAGCTTGAACGGGGCCATGCCCTCGCGGGCAAGTTCATCGGCGCGCTCGTTCTCGGCGTGGCCGGCGTGGCCCTTCACCCAGTGCCAGCGGATCTCGTGGCGCTTGAGCGCCTCGTCGAGGCGCTCCCACAGGTCCTGGTTCTTCACCGGCTTCTTGTCGGCGGTGCGCCAGCCGTTGCGCTTCCAGCCGTGCATCCACTTGGTGACGCCGTTCTTCAGATATTCGCTGTCCGTGTGCAGATCGACGGTGCACGGCTCCTTCAGCGCCTCAAGGGCGGAAATGGCGCCCATCAGCTCCATGCGGTTGTTGGTGGTCAGCCCCTCGCCGCCGCAGAGCGGCTTCTCGTGGGCGCCGAAGCGCAAAAGCGCACCCCAGCCGCCGGGGCCGGGATTGCCGGAGCAGGCCCCGTCGGTGAAGATCTCCACGGACTTCATGCGGCGAGACCATAATCCTGCGCCCGCTCCACCGCCTGGTGAAAGCGCAGCTTCTTCAGATATTCCAGCGGGTCCTTGGGCCGCACCAGCGCCCCCTCCGGCACGTTCAGCCAGTCCACGAGGCGGGTCAGCAGGAACCGCAGCGCCGCACCGCGCGCAAGGCGCGGCAGGGCCGCCTTTTCGCCCTCCGAGAGAGGCCGCACAGCCTCGTAGCCCGCCAGCAACGCCCGCCCCTTCGTGACGTTGTAGGCCCCGTCCGCCTCGAAGCACCAGGCATTCAGGCAGATGGCTACGTCGTAGGCGAGGAAGTCCGTGCAGGCGAAATAGAAGTCGATGATCCCCGAGAGCTGGTCGTCTAGGAAGAAGGCGTTGTCGGGGAAGAGATCGGCATGGATCACGCCCGAAGGCAGGTCCTGCGGCCAGTTCGCCTCCAGCACGGCAAGCTCGGCCGCGACCGCATCGGACAAGCCCGGAGCCACCGTATCGGCCGCGGCGCCGGCCGCCTCGAACAGCGGCCGCCAGCCGGCGACGGAGAGCGCATTGGTCCGCTTCAGCGCAAAATCCGCTCCGGCGAGATGCAGCTGGGCAAGGCCACGGCCAAGCTCGGCGCAATGGTGGGCCGTGGGCCTGCGCACCGAGACACCCGGCAGGAAGGTCACCATCGCCGCCGGCCGGCCCGCCACTTCCGCGAGGATGGCGCCGGAGCGCGCCGCCACCGGCTCGGGGCAGGACAGGCCGCGCGCGGCGAGGTGCTGCATGAGGCCGACGAAGAAGGGCAGGTCTTCCCGCTTCACCCGCTTCTCGTAGAGGGTGAGGATGAAGCTGCCGGTCGTCGTCTGGACCAGGAAGTTGGAGTTTTCCACCCCTTCGGCGATGCCGTGGAAGGAAGTGAGGGAGCCGATGTCGTAGCCCGAGAGGAAAGCCTCGAGCTCGGCCGGCGCCACATCCGTATAGACCGCCACGCTCTACTCCGCCGCCGCATCCGGCCGCAGCACGCGCGGCAAGGGGAAAAACACGTCCTCTTCGGTGGAGGTCACGGTCTCCACGCGCACGTCGTAGCGCGCGGCGAAGGCGTCGATGATCTCCTCCACCAGCACTTCCGGGGCCGAGGCCCCTGCGGTGACGCCGAGGCTGGACAGCCCTGAGAATACCGACCAGTCGATGTCGGCCGCCCGCTGCACCAGAGCGGCACGCGGGCAGCCCGCCCGCTCCGCCGCCTCGCGCAGGCGCTGGGAATTGGAGGAATTGGGTGCACCCACCACGATCAGCGCGTCCACCTTCGGCGCGATGGCCTTCACGGCCTCCTGCCGGTTGGTGGTGGCGTAGCAGATGTCTTCCTTGTGCGGCTCGGAGAGCTTGGGGAAGCGCCGGCGCAGGATGGCCACCATCTCCGCCGTGTCGTCCAGCGACAGGGTGGTCTGCGTCACATAGGCGAGATTTTCCGCATCCGGCGGCGATACCCGCTCGGCCTCCTCGGCCGTCTCGATCAGGGTGAAGGCGCCGTCCGGCAGCTGGCCGATGGTTCCGACCACCTCGGGATGGCCCTTGTGGCCGATGAGGAGGATGTGCCGGCCACGCTTGAAATGGACCTGCGCCTCGCGATGCACCTTGGTGACGAGCGGACAGGTGGCGTCGATGGCGAAGAGGTTGCGGCCGGCGGCCGCCTCGGGGACCGATTTCGGCACGCCATGGGCGGAGAAGATGACCGGCGCGGTGGTATCCGGCACCTCGTCCAGCTCCTCGACGAAGATGGCGCCCTTCCGCTTCAGGTCTTCCACCACATACTTGTTGTGCACGATCTCGTGCCGCACATAGACCGGCGCACCGTAGAGCTTGAGCGCCTGCTCCACGGCATCGATGGCGCGCACGACGCCGGCGCAGAAGCCGCGCGGCGCCGCGAGCAGGATTTTCAGCGCGGGCCTTTCGGCGGGCGCGGCACGGTCGGGCACGATCGGAGTGTCGGACATGGCGCGAATTGGCGACCTCCTTGGGCCGGTGTCAAGCTTCAGCGGCGATTTCGGGCCCGACGGCGCTGCGGGAATTGCAACTTGTGCCCGGCCCGCTTATGTTGGTGCCATCCCGGACATATGCGATGCATTCCGCGGTCCGCCCCGAAAGGTGGGGTGGCCAGGCGAAGACGCATATGCCCGACCCATTCTTTTCATGACCGGCGCGTCTCACCCCGACGGGCCCGATAGACCAACAAGCCGAAGAGGCCGTCATGTCGAACGTACCTTTGATGCCCAAGGCCACAGCCGTCTGGCTCGTGGACAATACGGCGCTCTCCTTCGAGCAGATCGGCGACTTCTGCAAGCTGCACCCGCTTGAGGTGAAGGGCATCGCCGACGGCGAGGTGGCGCAGGGAATCAAGGGGCTCGACCCCATCTCCACCGGCCAGCTCTCCCGCGACGAGATCACCCTCGCCGAGAAGGACGCCAACCGCCGCCTGCGCCTGCTCGACCCCAAGGTGCGCCTGCCCGAGCAGAAGAAGCGCCGCGGTCCGCGCTACACCCCGGTGTCGCGCCGTCACGACCGGCCCAACGCCATCCTCTGGCTGCTGCGCAACCATGCCGAGCTGAAGGACGCGCAGATCATCCGCCTCGTCGGCACCACCAAGTCGACGATCCAGTCCATCCGCGACCGCACGCACTGGAACTCGCCCCAGCTTTCCCCCATGGACCCGGTGACGCTCGGCCTGTGCAGCCAGATCGATCTCGACCTGGAAGTGCAGCGCGCCGCCAAGGACCGTCCGGCCACCGCCGGCCATGAGGACCGCGGCGCCACCCTGCTGCCGGCGGACGTCACCACCGGTCACGACGAGCATGAGGACGAGCCGCCGAAGGGCCGCACGAGCCTCGACCTCGAGACCGTGTTCGCCAAGCTCGGCGGCTCCAAGAAGAACGAGGCCGAGGACGACGAGGACTGACCTCCGGTCGCCGGCCCATTGCTGCACGGCCCATCGCTGCAAATGAAAATGCCCCGGCTATCGCCGGGGCATTTTTGTTTCAGGACCGTCCGGGCTGGAGCGCCCTCAGTGGGCCATCAGCACCGGCACGGTCATGGTGTTGAGGATTTCCCGGGTCACGCCGCCGACGATCATCTCGCGCAGGCGCGAATGGTTGTAGCCGCCCATCACCACGAGGTCGGCGCCCTGATCGGAAACCTCGTTGAGGATCGCCGAGGCCACGGACTCGCCCGAGCCCACCGGCAGCTTGCGCACGGTGGCGGAAAGGCCATGGCGCGACAGATGGCGCGCCACCTCGACGCCGGCGGTGTCATCGTCGTCCGCATGGGTGACGACCCGGAAGATCTCCACCACCTTGGTCCGGTGCAGCAGAGGCAGCGCCTCGGCGAGGGCACGGGCGGCCGGCCGGCTGCCGTCCCAGGCCACCACGGCCCGCTCGGCGGTGAAGGGCTTGGTCTGCACGTAGGGCACGATGAGAACGGCGCGGCCGGACTCCATCAGCACCGTCTCGGAGATCACCTCCTCCGGTCCGGGCCGGTCCGGATCGGGCTGGGCGACGACCGTGAGGTCATAAAGCCGCGCCAGCTCGGCGAAGCTGTTGGCCGCGACGCCGAGCGAGGCGGAGAGGCTGCGCACCTCGTGCGACAGCCCCGCGGCCGCGGCAGAGGCGGAGAAGCGGGCGGCAGCCTTTTCGGCGGCAGCCTGATTCTCCAGCACCTGGGCATCGATGAAGTCGGTCGGCAGGGCGCCCATGTAGAAGGGCGGAACGTCGATCTCATACGCCACCGACAGGCCCGTAAGATGGGCACCGAAGCTGGCGGCAAGGCTCGCCGCGTAGTCGCAGGCGACGTCCGTCTCGACCCCTTGGGCGAGATTGACCAGAATGTCGCGAATCATATGGGAAGGCCCCCGTTCGGCCGTTTGAACGACGCGACCTTACCCTAAACTCGCCCAAAGTCTCGGGTCTTGATGTGGAGCAATCGGCTCCGGTCTTCGGGGTCGCACGCATGCGGCGGAAAATGACCGGAACAGCCGAACACCCCCCTGAAATGACGACGCGGCCGCCCTGGGGGAAGGCGGCCGCGCCAATGGCACGATCAATTGGGGGGGATGATCGCGCTGACTTGAAAACGCTGGTTCTGCCGTTGGGTTCCATGCATTCCAAAAAAATTATGCGCAATTGTCCGCAGCCCCGGCTAGATGCGGTCTCCATCCCCGGCGCGGGATCGACGGTAGTATCATGACACCAGACTTAAGCATCGTCATACCGCTATACAACGAGGCCGCCGGCCTTCCCGGTTTCCACGATCGCGTGACGGCCATCGCCTCGGCTGAGGCGGCGCGGCGCGGGATGCGGGTGGAGATCGTCTATGTGGACGACGGCAGCCGCGACGGCTCCGCGGCCGTGGCGGCCTCCCTCCCGGCGGATCGGGCGGACGTGCAGGTGGTGGCGCTGAGCCGCAACTACGGCAAGGAAGCCGCCCTCATGGCGGGCCACGACCACGCCCGCGGCGATGCGGTGATGTTCATGGACGGCGACGGCCAGCACCCGCCCGAGATGATCCCGACCTTCATCGGCCTGTGGAAGGACGAGGGCTGGGACGTGGCCTATGCGGTGAAGGCCGATCGGTCCGACGAGGCGGCGAGCCGGCGCATCTTCGTGCGCACCTTCTACAAGCTGCTGAATTTCGGGGCCACCGCCCGCATTCCCGAGGACGCGGCCGATTTCCGCATCCTCTCGCCGCGCGCCGCGGCGGCCCTGCGGCGGATGCCCGAGCGCAACCGCTTCTTCAAGGGCCTGACGAGCTGGATCGGGTTCCGGCAGGTGGCCGTGCCCTATCGCCCGGCGCCCCGGGCCCACGGCTCCACCTCGTTCAACTTCCTGCGGCTGCTCGGCCTGTCCATGGAGGCGCTGACCTCCTTTTCGCCGGCCCCGCTCCGGCTGGCCGCCTTGTTCGGCGCCTCGCTCGCGGGCCTTGCCTTGCTCTATGGCAGCTGGATCGTGGTGGAGCGCCTCGTCTGGGGCATCCCCCTGCCCGGCTATCCCTCCATCGTCGTGGGCCTGATGGTGATCGGCGGCACGCAATTGCTGGTGATGGGGCTGATGGGCGAGTACATCGCCCGCATCCTGTCGGAGATCAAGGCGCGACCGGTCTATTACGTGGCCGACCACGTCTTCAACCGGGCGCCCGAGGCGGAACTGAACGTGCCGGCGCACGGACACGCCCAGGTGATCTCCCATCCGGCGGTGCTCGCCTCGCGGGGCGACCAGTGAAGCGCGTCATCCTCTGCGCCGACGACTACGCCATCTCTCCCGGCGTATCCGAGGCCATCGCGGCGCTGATCGCCGACCGGCGCATCAACGCCACCTCGGTGATGACCGTGTTCGACGGCCTCGGCCCCGCCGCGCGGGCGCTGGACGATGCGGCGGCCGACACCGGCGCCAGCATCGGCCTGCATGTCACCCTCACCGGTGCCTTCGCGCCTTTGACCCCCGGCATGGCCGAGCCGTCAGGCACCCTCCCCGCCTTGCCCCGCCTGCTGCTCTCGGCCCTGTCGCGCCGGCTCGACGCGAAGGCCGTCGCGGCGGAGGTGGAGGCGCAGTTTGCCGCCTTCCACGACGCCTTTGGCCGCCCGCCCGACCATGTGGACGGCCACCAGCACGTCCATGTGCTGCCGGTGATCCGCACGGCGGTGATCGCCGCCACCGCCCGCCATGCCCCCCGCGCCTTCCTGCGGGATGTGACCCCGGCGCGCGGCGCCCTCAACGGCCTCGACCTCAAGGGCCGGCTGATCGGCGCCTTCTCCACCGGCTTCGCCCGGGACGCGGCGCGGGCGGGGCTTGCCACCAACCGCGGCTTCGGCGGCGCCTACGACTTTTCCGGCGACCATGATTTCGCGACGCTGCTCGGCCATTTCCTCGCCGGCGTGCCGGATGGGGGACTGGTGATGGTGCATCCCGGCCGGGTGGATGACCCGCTCGTCGCCCGCGATCCCCTCACCCATCAGCGGGAAGTGGAATACGGCGTGCTGCGCGGGCCGCAATGGCGCGACATCCTTGACGGTGCCGACGTGAGCCTCGCCTTGCCGGACCTTGCCACTCGAAAAGCCGCCTGAACGAAAAAGGCGCCCGCGAGGGGCGCCTTTCCGAACCGGCTTTTGCGCACAGCGATCAGGCGAGGCCGACCTCGAACTTCGCCTCGGTCTTGGCCTTCACCTCGTCGAGAGTCACGCCCGGCGCCAGTTCCTTCAGCACCAGCGTGCCGCCGCGCTTGGTGAACTCGAACACCGCGAGGTCGGTGATCACGAAGTCGGTCACGTGGGTGCCCGTGAGGGGCAGCGTGCAGCGCGTCACCAGCTTGGGCGCGCCGGACTTCTCCACGTGCTCCATGAGCACGATGACTTCCTTGGCGCCGGCCACGAGGTCCATGGCGCCGCCCATGCCCTTCACCATCTTGCCGGGCACCATCCAGTTGGCGATGTCGCCTTCCTCGGACACCTGCATGGAACCGAGGATGGAGAGGTCCATGTGCCCGCCGCGGATCATGGCGAACGAATCGGCGCTGGAGAAATAGGAGGTGTCGGGCACCTCGGTCACGGTCTGCTTGCCGGCGTTGATGAGGTCCGGGTCTTCCTCGCCCTCATAGGGGAAGGGGCCGATGCCGAGCATGCCGTTCTCGCTCTGGAAGCTCACGGTCATGCCGGGCGGCAGGGCGTTGGCGACCAGGGTGGGGATGCCGATGCCCAGGTTCACGTAGAAGCCGTCGCGGATCTGCTGGGCGGCGCGGGCCGCCATCTGCTCACGGGTCCAGGCCATCACTTCACCTCTTCGCGCTTGCGGGTGGTCACCTTCTCGATGCGCTTCTCGGCGCCGACCTCGACCACGATGCGGTCCACATAGATGCCGGGGGTGTGGATGTTCTCGGGATCGAGCTCGCCGACCTCCACCAGTTCCTCCACCTCGACCACGGTGATCTTGCCGGCGGTGGCCATCATCGGATTGAAGTTCCGCGCGGTCTTCCGGTAGATCAGGTTGCCTTCCTTGTCGGCCTTCCACGCCTTGATGATGGAGAGGTCTGCGACGAGGCCGGTCTCGAGCACGTAATGCTGGCCGTTGAACTCGCGGGTCGGCTTGCCCTCGGCGATGATCGTGCCGTAGCCGGTCTTGGTGTAGAAGCCGGCGATGCCGGCGCCGCCGGCGCGGATGCGCTCGGCCAGCGTGCCCTGCGGGTTGAATTCCAGCTCGAGGTCGCCAGCGAGATAGAGCTGCTCGAACAGCTTGTTCTCACCCACGTAGGACGAGATCATCTTCTTGATCTGGCCGTTGGCGAGCAGGATGCCGAGGCCGAAATCGTCCACGCCGCAATTGTTGGACACCACGGTCAGGTGCTTCGGGCCGAGGTCGCGGATGGCCGCGATCAGGTTTTCGGCGATGCCGCACAGGCCGAAGCCGCCCGCCATGATCGTCATGCCGTCGGAAACGATGCCCTCAAGGGCACTCTTCGCGTCCGGATACACCTTGTGTCGCATCACTTCCTCCTGGGCGCTCCCTGGGGCGCTGGCACCGAGATGAACTTATTGGGACATGGGGCGAAGCGGAAGCGGGTCCGCTGCGCAATCATGAGCACCTGCGGAATCAGAGCGAAGACACCAGGTGGCCGCCATCGACCGCCAGCGTCGTGCCCGTCACGTAGGCGGAGGCATCGGAACTCAGGAACAGGAGCGGGCCCTCCAGATCGGCGAGGGCGCCGAGCCGCCGGGTGGGAATGCGCCGCACCAGCGCCTGCCCCGCCTCGGTGGCGAAGAAGTCGCGGTTGAGGTCGGTCTCCACATAGCCCGGACACAGGGCGTTGGCGCGGATGGAGTGGCGCGCCCACTCCAGCGCCATGGACTTCGTGAGCTGCACCAGCGCCGCCTTGGACGCCGCATAGGCCGCCACCTGCCCGGCGACGCGCAGCCCGAGAATGGAGGCGACATTGATGATGGAGCCGCCGGTCTTCGCCTTGGCCATGGCCCGTGCCGCCGCCTGGGCGACGAGGAAGGAGCCCTTGAGGTTGGTGTCGATGATGCGGCCGAAATCCTCGGCCGTCTCATCCATCAGCGGCGTGGTGCCGGTGACGCCGGCGTTGTTCACGAGGATGTCGAGCCCGCCGAAAGCCTCGACGGTTGCAGCAACCGCCGCGGCGGCGGACGCCGGATCGGTCACGTCCAGGGCGACGGCGATGGCCGTGCCGCCGGCAGCCTTGATCTCATCGGCGAGGGCGGCACAGGCCTCGGCCCGGCGCGCCGCGAGCGCGACCTTGGCGCCAGAGGCCGCCAGCCGGCCGGCAAAATACGCTCCAAGACCACCGGACGCCCCCGTCACCAACGCGGAGCGCCCGTCCAGCGAGACGCGGAAATCCATGAAATTCTTCCCGGTAGCGTTTCTCTCACCTGCGCAGGGACCGTTTGCCGGTTCTTGAAAAGCGAGCGTCCGTTTTCATAGACGCGGCCCGTGCTGCGGCGCAAGTGTCGCAGTGCAGAACGTGCGCAGGGAGGGCTGCGGGACCTACTCCCGCCAGCGGTCCGCGGCCGCGTCATCGCTGGCCTTGGCCTCGACCCACCCCCCGGGATGGGCGGCACCGATCGGCTCCTCCTTCTTCCAGAAGGGGGCGCTGGTCTTCAGCCAGTCCATCAGGAATTCGGCGGCGGCGAAGGCGGCGGCGCGGTGGGAGGAGGCGGTGGCGACGAACACGATGGGGTCGCCCGGCTCCAGACGCCCGTGCCGATGGACCACGATGGCGCCGGTGAGCGGCCAGCGGTGGCGGGCTTCCTCCACGTGGCGCTCGATCTCCTCTTCCGCCATGCCGGGATAATGCTCCAGCGTTAGCGCGGCGAGACCTGCGCCATCCGGGCCGGCATCGGCGCGGCAGAGGCCGGTGAAGGTCACGATGGCACCCACATCCGTGCGTCCGACGGCGAGCGCGGCGCTTTCCGCCACGGCGTCGAACGGCTCGCGCTGGATGCGGACGGCGAACATGAGCCTCAGCCCCCGGTCATGGGCGGAAAGAACGCCACTTCCCGCGCGCCGGAGATGGCGGAATCCGGCTTCACATGGCGGCGGTCGATGGCGGCGCGCACCACGGCGGGGTTGTCGAAGGCGTGCGCGTGGGCCTCGTCCTGCGATGCCAGCCAGCGGGCGAGGTCGGCGACGGTCACAACCTCGGCAGGAGGGGCAACCTCCTCCTCCGCAAGGCCGACGCGCTCGCGCAGCCAGGCGAAATAGAGCACCTTCACCGCTCGTCCTCCACCAGATGGCGGGCGCCGGCGCGGAAATAATCATAGCCGGTGTAGAGCGTGAGCACGGCCGAGATCCACAGCAGCGTCAGGCCGACGAGCATAACGCCCGGCAGAACAGCCTCGCCGGCCGTGCCGGTGATGAGCACGCCCACGGCGACGAGTTGCAGGGTCGTCTTCCACTTGGCGAGGCGGGAGACCGGGACCGACACCCGAAGCTCGGCCAGGAACTCGCGCAGGCCGGAGACGAGGATCTCCCGGCACAGGATGACAATGGCCGCCCAGAGCGACCAGCCGCGGATGGTGCCATCCGACGCCAGCATCAGCAGGCAGGTGGAGACGAGCAGCTTGTCGGCGATGGGATCGAGCATCCGCCCGATGGCCGATTGCTGGGACCAGGCGCGGGCGAGGTAGCCGTCGAAGAAGTCGGTGATGGCTGCCGCCACATAGATGAACAAGGCGACCCAGCGCAGCCACACGCCGCCGGCCAGGATGTCCGACCAGAACAGGCTCGCGGCCACCAGCGGCACCGCCACGCAGCGCGAATAGGTGAGGATGTTCGGCAGCGACAGGGCATGCCCGCGGGAACGCCGCTCGGTCGCGGGCGGGGCATCGGATCGTGTCGCTGCGTCGGACATGGGCACCACTTCAGAAAGCACGGCCGCGATGGTGGCCATCGCGCCGGCCGTCGTTCCTATTTAGGCCGGGCGGGCGGCCGGCGAAAGCCTTGAGGGCTTTTCATGATGAAGGCCGCTCGTGGAAATAATCATACACCGCCTTGGCCGTACCGGCATTGATGCCCGCCACCTGCTCCAGATCGGCCAGCGAGGCGCGCTCGATGGCCTTCAGCGTGCCGAAATGGCGCAGCAGGGCGCGCTTGCGTGTCGGCCCCACCCCCGGAATGGCCTGAAGCCCGGCTTCCGTGATGTCCTTCTTGCGCCGCGCCCGGTGCGAGCCGATGGCGAAGCGGTGCGCCTCGTCCCGCAGCCGCTGGATATAATAGAGCACCGGATCGCGCGGCTCCATGCGGAACGGCGTGCGGCCGGGCAGGAAGAACTGCTCGCGCCCCGCCTCACGGTCGAGGCCCTTGGCGATGCCCACCATTGGCACGTCGGTGATGCCCAGTTCCTCCAGAACCTTCCGCGCCGCATTGAGCTGGCCGAGGCCGCCGTCGATCAGCACGAGGTCGGGCCACGGCGAGGCGCCAGTGGCGTCCGGCAGGGCGTCGGGCTCGTCTTCGATCTCGGCCTCAACCGGTGGGGCTGTGGATGGAGTGTCACCCCTCACCCCATCGCTCTCCCGCCCGAACTCGGCTCTTGCCGAGTTCGGTTCGTGAAAGCTGAAGTCGGCAACAGCCGACTTCAGGGGGAGAGGGGGCACAGGCTGCTCGGCTTCAGAGACAGTCGCATCAACCGACACCGCCGGAACGCCCTCTCCCCTAGCGGGAGAATGCGGGGGTGAGGGGGGCGCGGCCTCGGCCACCGGCGTCACCTCCCGCGGCGCCTCCTTCAGCAGGCGAGCGAAACGGCGCGTCAGCACCTCGCGCATCATGCCGAAGTCGTCGCCCGGCACGAGATCGGCCGACTTGATGTTGAACTTGCGGTATTGCGACTTCCGGAACCCCTCCGGCCCGGCCACGATCATGCCGCCGACCGCGTTGGTGCCCATGATGTGGGAATTGTCGTAGACCTCGATGCGCTGCGGCGGCGCCTTGAGGCCGAAGGTGGCGGCGACACCCTCCAGCAGCTTCGCCTGCGTCGCGCTTTCGGCGAGCGTGCGGGCCAGCGCCTCACGGGCGTTCTGCAAGGCGTGGTCGACGAGGTCGCGCTTCTCCCCCCGCTGGGGCACGGCGATCTCGACCTTGTAGCCGGCCTTCTCGGACAAGGCCTCGGCCAGAAGCTCCTGCTCCTCCACCTTGTGGGACAGCAGGAGAAGGCGCGGACAGGGCTTGTCCTCGTAGAACTGGGCGAGGAAGGCGCCGAGCACCTCGGCTTCGGTAAGCGAGCGGTCGGCGCGGGGATAATAGGCGCGGTTGCCCCAATTCTGGCCGGTGCGGAAGAAGAACACCTCCACGCAGGTGGCGCCGCCCTGCTGGTGGCAGGCGAACACGTCCGCCTCCTCCACCCCGCGCGGATTGATGCCCTGCGACCCCTGCACGGCGGAGAGCGCGGCAAGACGATCCCGCAGGCGCGCGGCGCGCTCGAATTCCAGTTCCTCGGCCGCCTGCTCCATCTCCTTCGCCAGCTCTTCCTTGATGGCGCGCGAGCGGCCGGAGAGGAAGGCGCGGGCCTCGCGCACCAGCTCGGCATAGTCCTGATGGCTCACCTCGCCGGTGCAGGGGCCGGCGCAGCGCTTGATCTGGAAGAGAAGGCAGGGCCGCGTGCGATTCTCGTAATAGCTGTCGGAGCACGAGCGCAGCAGGAAGGCCCGCTCCAGCGCGTTGATGGTGCGATCCACCGCCCAGACACTGGCGAACGGGCCGTAATAGTCCCCCGGCCGGTTGCGTGCGCCGCGATGCTTGGCGATCTGCGGCGAGGCATGGTCGGCGGTGATGAGGATGTAGGGGAAGGACTTGTCGTCCCTCAGCAGCACGTTGAAGCGCGGCTTCAGCTGCTTGATGAGGTTGGCTTCCAGCAGCAGAGCCTCGGGCTCGGTGCGGGTGGAGACGAACTCCATCTGCGCCGTCCCGGCGATCATGCGGGCGATGCGGTTGGTGTGGCCGACAGGGCGCGTATAGCTGAGCACGCGCTTCTTGATGCTCTTGGCCTTGCCCACATAGAGCACGGTGCCGTCCGCCGCGATCATGCGGTAGACGCCCGGCCCGTTGGGCGCGTGCTTTACCGCGCGGATGATGGCGGCGCGGCCCGTGGCCAGGCTTTCCTCGCCCGGCAGGGTGTCGTCCGCGGGCTCGAGCTCGAGAAGGACGGCCTCTTCCGTCTCTTCCGCCGTCCCCTCACCCGCTCCCGGCGGCAAGGCTTCGCCCGGCGCGTCGCCATCGGCGCGGGCAAGGGCAATCTCGGGTGGGTCGGCGGGGCGGCGGCGGGTCATGGATGCGTATGTAATGCGCCCGACGCCCGGAGGGAACGGCGCACCCGGCCGCCCGTTTTCACCGGGCGTCAACCATAGCGGCATTCGCTTCTTTTGCCGGGCCGCGCGCCAGCTCCGCACAAGGCCAAAAATCCACATTCAACGCAAAGTCATAGATAGTTACTACGTCATCAACCATGTGCGCGAACGACAGCAACCGCAGAGAAATAGGCAAGTTTCACCTGCGAGGGTGCGCGGAAGGCCGGATGCAAACCGGCCGCCCCCTCTCGGAGGATGATCCATGCGTATCCGTCTGCTTGCTTCCGCCGCTGCGCTGGCGGGCTTCGCTCTCGCCGCGCCGGTTGAAGCGGCCGACCTCGGCTATCCCGCGCCCTACGTGCAGCCGGTGGCAGCCTTCACATGGACCGGCTTCTACCTGGGCGCCAACGCCGGCTACGGCTGGGGCTCCTCGTCCTTCAGCAGCCCCAGCGGCTTCCTCGGCGGCTTCCAGGCCGGCTACAATTTCCAGTTCGGTAGCCCCTTCGTGCTCGGCATCGAGACGGATTTCGACTTCGCGGGCATGTCGGCCGGCGCTTACAGCCTCAACAATCTCGGCACCGTGCGCGCCCGCCTCGGCTATTCGTTCGACCGCGTGCTCATCTATGGCACCGGCGGCTTCGCTTATGGGCAGGGCAGCGCGAATTTCTTCAGCCTGACCTCCTCCTCGACCCAGACCGGCTGGACGCTGGGCCTTGGTGCGGAGGTAGGATTTGACCGAAACTGGTCCGCGAAGCTTGAATACCTTTATGTAGACTTGGGGAGCGCCACGTTCCCCACTGCAGTCGGTCCGGTCACTACTGGCTTCGACGCAAATATTCTTAGAGCCGGTGTGAATTATCGATTCTGAGGAGAGACATAACGCAACGAAAAGAAATGCGGCAAAACATGGGAACAATCCCAAATCTGCCGCGTTTACGCGCCAATGTGTCGCGGAGATTAAAGAAAGTTAGGAAAAGGCCACATCTCTGCCCGGTTTGATTTTTCGGGTGTGGCCCGATCGCTACAGACTGCACCGGTCAGGAGCTGTAAGAAAGAACCACCCGACGGCGACCTCCTCAGGGAGCAGCCGGCGAAACCACAAAGGTAGATACTCATGTTGAAGCGTGCACTTCTGGGCGCCACCGCCCTGGTTCTCCTCGCCGGCACCGCCTCTGCGGCCGACCTGGCCACCCGCTATCCGGTGAAGGCCGCCCCGATCCCCGTGCAGGTCTTCTCCTGGACCGGCTTCTACATCGGCGGCAACGTGGGCTGGGGCTGGGCTGACAACACCTACGACTACACCCCCTTCGCTTCGCCCACCTACAGCTACAGCCCCGGCACCTCCAACGGCTTCACCGGCGGTCTGCAGATCGGCTACAACTACCAGTTCGCCAACAACGTCGTGCTCGGCGTCGAGACGGACTTCAACTGGGCCGACATCAACACCAGCGGCGTGCTGTTCGGCGGCCCGCTCGGCGGCGGCGTGATCGACCAGAAGGTTGACTACTTCGGCACCATCCGCGCCCGCCTCGGCTACGCGATGGACCGCTTCCTGCCGTACATCACCGGCGGCGTGGCTTATGCCAACACCAAGTACACCGACCCCTATGGTCTGTCCGACAGCAACCTGAAGTGGGGCTGGACCGCCGGTGCCGGCGTCGAGTACGCCATCACCAACAACTGGACGATCAAGGCCGAGTACCTGTACCTCGGCTTCGACAACAGCAAGACCAACTACATCAACGGCGATCAGCTGTCCGTCGGCAGCAACATCCAGACCGCCCGCCTCGGTGTGAACTACAAGTTCTGATCCGAAGCACCCCCTTGCATTGGGCCCCCGGCATCGCCGGGGGCCTTTTGCTTTGGGCGGCCCAGTCAGACATCCGTCCGCAGCGGTACCTTCTTCTCGCAGCCGCTTTCGTCGCGGACCGCGAATCGGTAGGTGCCCGCGCTGTCGCGGGTGACCTCGTAGGTGAGCCGGCCGGTGATGCGGTTCTCCCTGTCGAAGGTCAGCACCTTCGGCCGCAGCGCCACGATCTCCCCTTCCGGCACATAGACCGAATTGCAGATGATGACCTCGTCGCCCGGCTGGCAGGTGCGCGCCGCCGCGCCATTGAGGATGCAGCACCGTGACCCGCGCTCGCCGAGGATGACGTAAGTGGAGATGCGGGCGCCGGAATTGCGGTTCCAGATCTCCACGAACTCCAGCGGCAGGATGCCGGCTTCCTCGCAATGCTCGGGATCGAGCGTGATGGAGCCGTGATAATTGAGGTCGGCCCCGGTCACGGTCAGTCCGTGCAGCTTGCCGGCGACGATCTTGCGCATGCCCCTGTCCCCTCCTCCCGCAGTCTGGTCCCGGCGGGTGATAGGCCGGCCCATCGCCGGAGGGAATAGGACGCGGCCATGCCCCCGCGCCGGACCGCGCGGTAACACGGGGATGCAATTCTTGAACGGGGCCAGGGGCCGGATTTGACCCACTGCCTCGCCTTCTCAACTATGATCGTGCTAGAGCGCGCAATCGTTGAACGGCAGAAGAGGGCTGAAATGGCTCATCCGGCAGCGCCCGATCAGGAGCGCGCCTCGAACCGTCCGGTACGCATCGGCGTCACGGGCATCGGCATCATGGGATCGAATCACGCCCGCGTGCTGGCCGAACTCCCCGGCGCGGAACTGGTGGCGGTGGCGGATCCCGACCAGGCACAGGCACAGCGGGTCGCCAATTTTCTCGGCTGCAAGGCGGTGGGCGACCACCGCGAACTCCTCGCCCTCGGCCTCGACGCCGTCGTGGTGGCAGCGCCCACCCACCTGCACCACTCCATTGCCCTCGACGTGATCGCCGCCGGCTGCTCGGTGCTGGTGGAGAAGCCCGTCGCGTCCACAACCGAGGAAGGCCGCGAAATCGTGGCCGCCGCCCGCGACAAGGGCGTCACCCTCATGATCGGCCACGTGGAGCGGTTCAACCCGGCGGTGCGCGCCATCAAGGACGCCATCCGCGACGAGAACCTGCTCTCCATCGCCATCACCCGCGTCGGCCCCTTCCCGCCGCGCATGTCCAATGTGGGCGTGGTGATCGACCTCGCGGTGCATGACATCGACCTGATCCGCTGGTTCACCGGCTCGGACATCCTGGAAGTGCAGCCGCAGACCCGCGCCGCCATCGCCGAGCGCGAGGACATCGCTTTGCTCCAGTTCCGCACCGCCACCGGGGCGCTGGCGCACATCAACACCAACTGGCTGACGCCCTTCAAGGCGCGCACGGTCCACGTCGCCACCTCCAAGAAATACGTCATCGGCGATCTGCTCACCCGTCAGGTGACCGAGCATTTCGACTATCGCCCCGACGGCTCCTATTCCACCCGGCACCTGCCGGTGGCCTATGCCGAACCGCTGCGCGCGGAGCTGGAGAACTTCCTCTCCGCCGTACGCACCGGCCGTCCGCCGGAAGTGACCGGCGAGGAGGGCGTGGCGAGCCTGGAGATCGCCATGGCGTGCCTGCCCGGTGCCGCCGCCTCGTCGCGAGGCTCCTCCACCAAGCGCCGCGCGGTAGGCTGAGCCTGCTGCTGAACGCGCGCCGCGCCGGCCCCTGGCCGGCGGGCGGGTGCGCGCCTGCGAAACGCCCGACGACCGGGCCTTCTGAAACGGACCAGAGATGACCTCTCCCGCGTCGGGCGCCAGCGCCCCCATCGCCTTCATCGACCTTGCCGCCCAGCGCGCCCGCATCGGCGGGCGCGTGGATGATGCGGTGCAGGCGGTGCTCGCCTCCTGCCGCTTCATCAACGGCCCGGAAGTGACGGAATTCGAGCAGAAGCTCGCCGCCTTCGCCGGGGCGAAATACGCCGTCTCCTGCTCCAGCGGCACGGATGCGCTGGCCCTGCTGCTGATGGCCTGGGGCGTGAAGGCGGGCGACGCCGTGTTCTGCCCGGCCTTCACCTTCTGCGCCACCGCCGAGGTGGTGCCGTGGGTGGGCGCAACCCCTGTCTTCGTGGACGTGAAGGAAGACACCTTCAACATGGACCCGGAGAGCCTGGAGCAGGCGATCCAGGTGGCCATCGAGCAGGGCCTCGACCCGCGCGTGGTGATCCCGGTGGACCTGTTCGGCCAGCCGGCGGACTATGACGCCATCCTGCCGATCGCCGAGAAGTACGGCCTGAAAGTGCTGTGCGACACCGCGCAGGGCTTCGGCGGCACCTGGAACAACCGGCGCACCGGCTCCATCGGCGATGCCACCGCCACCTCCTTCTTCCCCGCCAAGCCGCTCGGCGCCTATGGCGACGGTGGCGCGATCCTCACCGACAACGAGGAACTGGTGACGATCCTCAAGAGCCTGCGCGAGCACGGCCAGGGCGTGGACAAGTACCAGAACGTGCGCATCGGCATGACGGCGCGCCTCGACACCATCCAGGCCGCCGTGCTGCTCGAAAAGCTCGCCATCTTCGAGGAGGAGATCGCGGCGCGCGAGAAGGTGGCCCGGCGCTACAATGAACTGCTCAAGGACGTGGCCGGCGTGCCGGTGGTCGATCCGCGTGCGACGTCGGTGTGGGCGCAGTACACCATCAGGCTCGCCCCCGGCGTGCGCGACGGCCTCGCCGAGAAGCTGAAGGCGGAGGGCGTGCCCACCGCCGTCTACTACCGCCTGCCCATGCACCTCCAGCCCGCCTATCGCCACTACCCCTCCGCCGGCGCCATCCTGCCGGTGTGCGAGGCGCTGGCGGAGGAGGTCATCTCCCTGCCCATGCACGCCTATCTGGACGAGGCGACGCAGGACCGCGTCGTCGACGCGGTGAAGCGGGCACTGGCGGCCTGAAAACGCAGCACGGACCCATAAAAAGGGCCGCGGGAGACGATCTCCCGCGGCCCTTTCTTTTTCAGGCCGGAATGAACCGGCCGCGCCTCACTTCCCGCGCTTGAAGGTGTTCCAGGTCTTGGTGATGACCCGCTGCACCGGCGGCTCGTTGGTGGTGACGATGAAGAGGCGGTCGAACACCTCCTTCGTCGGATAGATGGACGGGTTGTCCATGATATCCTTGTCGATGAACTTCTGCGAGGCGAGGTTGCCGTTCGCGTAGGAAATGAAGTTCGAATTCTTCGCCGCCACCTCAGGCCTCATCATGTAGTTGATGAAGGTGAGGGCATTGTCGATGTTCTTCGCATCCTTGGGGATGGCGAAGTTGTCGAACCACATGAGCGCGCCTTCCTTCGGCAGCGCATAGTCCACGTTCACCAGCTTCTTCTTGGTCTTCTTCGCCGCCTCCTGGGCGCGGGTCCTGGCCTGGTAGATATCGCCGGACCAGCCGAGGGCGATACAGATGTCGCCGCGGGCGAGGGCGTTGATGTAGCCCGAGGAATCGAACTTCTTGATGTAGGGCCGGACCGTCATGAGCAGAGTGCCGGCCTTGGCGATGTCGTCCGGGTTCTTGGAATTGGGATCAAGACCCAGATACTTCATCGCGGTGGGGATCACCTCCTCCGGGCCGTCGAGGAAATAGACGCCGCAATCCTTCAGCTTGGAGAGGATCTCCGGCTTGAACATGATGTCCCAGGTGTTGAGCGGGATGTCGCCGAGGCGCTCCTTCACCTTGTCCACGTTGTAGCCGATGCCGGTGGTGCCCCACATGTAGTTGACGGCGTGATCGTTGCCGGGGTCATACACGGCGAGGCGCTTGGTGACCTCGGGCCAGGCGTACTGCAGGTTCGGGATCTTGGACTTGTCGAGGGGGATGAACACGCCCGCCTTGATCTGCCGCTGCAGGAAGGAGCCGGACGGCACCACAACGTCGTAGCCGGTCTTGCCCGCCAGCAGCTTCGTCTCCAGCACCTCGTTGCTGTCGAAGACGTCGTAGCGGACCTTGATGCCGGTTTCCTTGGTGAAATCTTCCAGCACGGTCGGATCGATATAGTCCGACCAGTTGAAGACGTTGACGACCTTTTCCTGGGCCGTCGCCACGCCGGTAAGGCCGAGCGTGGCCACGACGACTGCAGCTAGCGTTTGGCGAAGCATCCGCCGTTCTCCTCTTGCGCGGGGCGGGCTTATCCTGCCGTCCCCGGTGGTGGAAGGCTATTGCGTTGCGGCACAACGCTCAACAGGAAACGGCCACGCCGCAGCGCTCAGAGGTAGGTGTCGTATTCCAGCGGTAGAATCTGCCGGGTGAAGGCGGCGAGTTCCTCCCGCTTCATCACGCCATAGATGCGGCGATAGTCCTCACCGAAGGCGCGGGCGATGAAGTCGGACGCAAAGAACCGCCGCACCGCCTCCTCCATGGAGGGGGAAAGGCGCTCGGCCGCGTGCTCGTAGGCATTGCCCGAGAGCGGCGCAGGCGGCTCGATCTCCCGTTCCAGCCCCTCCAGCATGCCGGCGAGAATGCCGGCGAGGACGAGATGGGGATGGGCTTCCGCCCCGGCGATGCGATGCTCCAGCCGGCGGGCGGCGGGCGGTCCGTTGGGCACGCGCACGGCCACCGAGCGGTTGTCATAGCCCCAGCTGATGGACACCGGCGCATAGGAGCCCGGCACGAGGCGGCGATAGCCGTTGTAGCTGGGCACGAACAACAGCGTTGAGTCCGCCATGGTGGCGAGCAGGCCGCCCGCCGCGTGGCGCAGCGCCCGGTCGCCCACACCATCGGGCTTGGCGAAGAGATTGCCGCCGCCCGTCTCCATCAGGCTCACATGGACATGCATGCCGTTGCCGGCAAAATCCACGAGGGGTTTGGCCATGAAGCTGGCGCGCAGGCCGTGGCGCCGCGCCACGCCGTCGATGAGCCGGCGCAGCAAAATGGCGTCGTCCGCTGCCGCCAGCGCATCCACGCGATGGTAGAGATTGACCTCGAACTGGCCGGGCGCCGCCTCGGAGATCACCGTATCCGCCGGCAGGCCCTGCTGCTCGCAGGCGGCGCGCATGTCGTGCAGCACTGGCGCGAAGGCGTCGAGGTCCGACATGGAATACATGTTCTGCCGCGCCTGTCCGGTGGCGGGGAACACCGGCTCCGGCGGCGCGCCGGGTACGTCGGACGGCTTCAGCAGATAGAATTCCAACTCAAAGGCGACGCAGGGGGCAAGGCCCCGCGCGGTGAAGCGGTCCACGATGCCGGCGAGCTGCTGGCGCGGATCGAGCTTCCACGGCGCGCCCTTGGCCGAGCCATCGGGCTCATGCATGGTGATGAGCACCTGCGCGGTGGGCCGCGGCGCCCAGGGCACCGGCTTCAGCGTGCCCGCCACCGGCCAGCACAGGCCGTCCTTGTCGCCGGTCTCCAGGTGGATCTCGGTGGCCTCCACCTCGCAACCCCAGATGTCGAGGCCGAAGATGGAGAGCGGGATGGCCACCCCGTCCTTCCAGATCTTGGTGATGGACCGGCCGGGGATCCATTTGCCGCGCAGCACCGCGGACGTGTCGGGCAGAAGCACTTCCACCACCTCCGGCTCGCCGTAGGTGGAAAGATAGGCCGCGACCTCGTCGGCAGGCTCTGCTGTGGCAGAGGCCTCGTCGGGTCGGCGGCCGGGGAGTGTGACCGGCATGATACTCCGTCTTCAAAAAAGCGACGTTCAAGCCGCATCCAAGCGCTAACGCGGGGAACCTTCAAGCGAGTCCGCACTTATCACACCTTGAGCGGGCGCGGATTGATCCTGCAGAGGTTTCTTGTTACCGCGCCGCCGGAGAGGCGGGACGAAATGGGACAATGGGCGGCTCGCGCCCTCGGTGAGGCGGCTTCCGCGCGCGGCACGGTTGAGGCCCGCTCGGCCACGTTCGGCGGGCGGGCGCATTGGCGCGCGCGCCTTCCCATTCCGCCCGTTGGTACCCCGTCATGACGGCCACCCTCAGCGAAACCGCCCCGCGCCCCTGGCAACGCCGCTTCGCGACACCGGGCCCGACGCTGCTCCTGCTGCTCGGCTTCGCCATCCTCGTCGCCATCAGCGCGTCGTCGATCTCCCTCATCCACCGTGCGCGGTCGGATGCGGAGAGCGTCGCCCATACGCTTCAGGTGATGAACGCCGTTTCCCAATTGCAGGTCCTCATCCGCCGCACGGAAAGTGCCGAACGCGGCTACCTGATCACCGGACGCGAGGGTTTCGCCCGCTTCTATGAGCAATCAAAGGCCCAGACCGGGCCGACGCTCGAACAGATCGGCGCCCTCACCGCCGATAATCCCGCGCAGCAGCAGCGCGTCGCGGAGGCCCGCACCCTGATCGCCGAACGCCTTGCGTCCTACGAGCGGTCCATGGCGCTCAGGACCGCGGGCGATCTGGAGGGCGCCACCGCCGACCTTCGGGCCGATCGCACCGAGGGCGCCATGACCCGCCTCGGTACGCTGCTGGTGGAGATGAAGGCGGCGGAGACCGAGCTGCTCGACGAGCGGACCGATGCCTCCCACGACAGCACGGTCTGGCTCACCGTGGTGAGCCTCGCCGGCCTCGCGGTGGTGCTGGTCCTCGGCGCCCTCGCCCTCACCCTCAATCGCCGGCAGGTCGGCGCCTTGCAGGCGGCGCAGCGCGAGCTGGAGGCCGCCAACCAGGGGTTGGAGAAGCGCGTCGCCGAGCGCACCGCCGACCTCAAGGAAGCCAACGACGAGATCCAGAGCTTCGCCTACATCGTCAGTCACGATCTGCGCTCGCCCCTCGTCAACATCATGGGCTTCACCAGCGAGATCGAGGCCATGCGCGGCGACCTGTTCGAGCGCCTCGCCCAGCTGAGGGCGCAGGCGGGCGAGGCGCCGGAGGCCGATGCGCAGATCGCCGCCGACTTCGAGGAGGCGCTCGGCTTCATCAAGACGTCCATCACCCGGATGGATCGGCTCATCCACGCCATCCTCGCCTTGTCGCGGGAAGGCCGGAAGGAATTCGTGCCGGTGGACGTGGACATGGGCCAGCTTTTCGCGAACCTGCGGGACAGCATGACCCACCAGCTTCACGAGGCCGGCGGCGAGATCGCCATCAAGCGCCTGCCGGTGATCCAGTCCGACCGGCTGGCGCTGGAGCAGATCTTCACCAACCTCCTCGACAACGCCTTCAAATACCGGCGGGACGACGTGCCGCTCCGGGTGGAGGTGAGCGCGGTGGATACGCCCGGCTTCGTCACCTTCGTCATTCAGGACAACGGACGAGGCATCGATCCCAAAGATCGCGGCCGGGTGTTCGAGCTGTTCCGCCGCTCGGGCCGGCAGGACCGCCCCGGCGAAGGCATCGGCCTTGCCCATGTCCGCGCGCTGGTGCGACGCATGGGTGGCCTCATATCCCTCGATTCCAAGCTGGGCGAAGGCTCCACCTTCAAGGTGACGGTGCCGCGCCGCCTGCCCACGGAGACCGGAAAGAAGGACCATGGTTGAGCACGTCACCATCATCATGATCGAGGACGACGAGGGCCATGCGCGCCTCATCGAGAAGAACATCCGGCGCGCCGGCGTGAACAACGAGATCGTCGCCTTCAGGGATGGCACCAGCGCCGTCAATTTCCTGTTCGGCGCCGATGGCAGCGGGCGGGAGAGCAGCGGTCGCGCGCTCCTCGTGCTGCTCGACCTCAATCTGCCCGACATGACCGGCGTGGAGATCCTCGGCCGCATCAAGCAGAACGAGCATCTCAAGCGCTCGCCCGTGGTGGTGCTCACCACCACCGACGACAAGGTGGAAATCCAGCGCTGCTATGACCTCGGCGCCAATGTCTATGTGACGAAGCCGGTCAATTACGAGAATTTCGCCAACGCGATCCGGCAGCTTGGCCTGTTCTTTTCCGTCATCCAGGTGCCGGAGACCGACTGATGGAATGCGCCGTGTCCGACCCTCTGGCAACCCAACTGGACGCGGCATCCGCTCCGCCGCCGCCGCTGCGCGTGCTCTATGTGGACGACGACCCCGCCCTCGGGCGGCTGGTGCAGCGCCAGCTCGGCCGGCTCGGGTTCGAGGTGGTTCCGGCCTTCTCGGGCGAAGACGGGCTGGCCCGGCTCGGCACCGAGCGGTTCGACGTGGTCGCCCTCGACCACTACATGCCCGGCCAGGACGGCATGACCACCCTGCGCGCCATCCGCGCCCTCGAGAACGCCCCGCCGGTGGTCTACGTCACCGGCGCGCAGGACGGGCGCCTCGCCGTCGCCGCCCTCAAGGCGGGCGCGGCCGACTATGTGGTGAAGGAGGTGCAGGCCGACTTCATCGAACTGCTGCGCGCCGCGTTCGTGCTGGCGGTGGAGCAGGTGCGCATGCGCCGCGCCCACGAGGCGGCGGAGGCCGAGATCCGCGCCGCCCGCGACCGGTTCGAGGCTCTGGCTGCCGAGCGGGCGCTGCTGCTGCGCGAGATGAACCACCGCGTCGGCAACTCGCTGCAGATCATCGTCTCGCTGCTCAACGTGCAGGCCGGCGCCACCGATGAGCCGCGGGTGAAGGAAGCGCTGAATTCCGCCCGCAACCGCGTCTCCGCCGTCGCGCAGGTGCACCGGCGCCTCTACACCTCCGACCAGATCGCCACCGTCGCCCTCGACCAGTATATCGGCTCGCTGCTGGACGACCTTCAGGTGTCGGCGCACCGCGAGCACGGCGGCATCACCCTCACCTATGATGCGGACCCCATCCACATTGACCCCGATCGTGGCGTGGCCCTGGGCATCATCGCCACCGAACTCGTCATCAATGCCATGAAATACGCCTATCCCGACGGCGAGGGGCCGGTGCGGGTGAAGCTGAAGCGCATGGGCGACCGGCTCGACTTCACCGTGGAAGACGACGGCGCCGGTATCTCCCCGGAAAAGCCCGCGAAGTCCACGGGCCTCGGCAACCGCATCGTCAAGGCCATGTCCATGAAGCTCGGCTGCGAGCCGACATTCGACCCGCGCGATCGCGGCACCTGCGTGCGCCTCACCTTCCGCCTCGCCGATCCCGCCAAGGCGTGAGGCGCGGCCTTCGATGTGATTAGCCGTCATCCCCCGGCTCGTCCGGGGGATCCACCTCTCCGCTTGTCCGGATTGCCGGAAAGCCGTCCCGGCCCGACCGTGGATCGCCCGCACAAGGCGGGCGATGACAGCAGTGAGGACGTTGCCCGCAGACTTTTCAGATGCGGGGAACGATGATGAGCCGCTCCACCGGCTTGCCGCCGAGGAGATGCTCGGTGACGATCTCGTCGATGTCCTCGGGGGTCTTGGGCGTGTACCAGATGCCCTGGGGATAGACGACCATGATCGGCCCCGCCTGACAGAAGCTCAGGCAGCCGGCGGAGGTCATGGCGATGTCGCGGCGGCCGGAGGCTTCCAGCTTCTTGCCCAGACGCTCCCACAAGGGCTGCGCACCGTTGGCCCCGCAGGAGCCGCGCGGATGCATCGGCGGCCGCTGGGTGAAGCAGCAGAAGACGTGGTGGGTGTAGACCTGCGGGATATCGAGGACTTCGACTTCGGCGGCTTCGGACATGACGGCTCGCGGCTCGGTGGGCGTTCCCTGGAGCCATTCAAATTGCATGCCGTCCCATCAAAGCCATCGGAAAGCTTCGGCCGTTCAAGGGAATAGCAGATGCAGAAACGCCGGCGCCCCCGAGGGACGCCGGCGCGAATTGCCGGACTGGCGGGAATGCGACACGCCCCGAGCCCCGCGCCCCGCGCCCCGCGCCCCGCGCCCGACGCGTCACACGGTCATTTGCCCACGAACAGGCTGTCGAGCTTGCCGCCGGAAGCGAAATGGGTGGCCTGCACCTTCTCCCACCCGCCGAACACGTCCTCCACCTTCACGAGGCGGATGGGCGGGAACTGGCCCTTGAATTCCTCGACCACCTTGGGGTCCACCACCCGGTGGAAGGCCTTGGCCGCCACCGTCTGCCCGGCCGGAGAATAGAGGAACTCGAGATAGGCCGTGGCGGAGGCGCGGGAGCCGCGCTTGTCCACCACCTTGTCCACCACCGCCACCGGGAACTCGGCGAGAAGGCTCACGGATGGCACGACCGTGAGGAGCTTCTTGTCGGGATAGAGCCCCTCGATGGTGCGGGTCTCGGCCTCGAAGGTCACCAGCACGTCGCCGGTGTCACGCTCCACGAAGGTGGTGGTGGCCGCGCGGCCGCCGGTGTCGAACACCGGGACGTTGGCGAGCAGCTTCTTCACGAAGGCGTCCGCCTTGGCGGCGTCGCCCTTGTTCTGCTCCAGCGCATAGGCATAGGCGGCGAGATAGGTGTAGCGCGCATTGCCCGAGGTCTTGGGGTTCGGGAAGATCACCTTCACGTCGTCGCGGACGAGGTCGGACCAGTCCTTGATGTTCTTCGGGTTGCCCGCGCGCACGAGGAAGGCCGGGAAGGAATAATAGGGCGAGGCGGAATTGGGGAATTTCTTCGCCCAGTCCTTGGCCACATAGCCGGCCTTGGCGAGCGTATCCACGTCGATCACCTGGTTGAAGGTGACCACATCCGCCTCCAGCCCCTCGATGACCGCGCGGGCCTGCCGCGAGGAGCCGGCGTGGCTCTGGTTCACCGTCAGCTGCTGGCCGGTCTTCTCCTTCCAGAACGGGATGAACTCGGCATTGATGGCCGTGAACAGCTCACGGGAGATGTCGTAGGAGACGTTCAGCAGCGTGTTCGGCCCCTGCTGGGCCAGCGACGGCGCGGCGCCGAACGGGGCCGCGGCCGCGCCGGCGAGCGCGGTGGCGAGGAGGGCGCGGCGGGTGATCATGGAACGTGCTCCCGATTTCACATTTCACAAATGATGAAATGTTATATTCACATGCACCATGTCTAGCATGTGAAATCGGGACTGTGAACCTCCCGGCGCGCCCGCCGCCCAGAAACTTTCCCCATGGGAATAGGAAAGGCCCGCGAACAGGTCGCGGGCCTTCAGAAATCGCGGGCGGATCAGACGTCCGGCGTCAGAGATTCAGCATCGCCATGGCGGCCTCGGGATAGCGGGTGCCGGCCACGGCCTCGGGTGCGAAGAGCGCGTCGAGGGTGGCGACCTCCTCCGGCGAGAGGCGGATGCGGGTCGCAGCCACGTTCTCCTCCAGATACTTCTGCCGCCGCGTCCCGGGGATCGGGATCACGTTGTCCTGCTTGTTGAGGATCCAGGCCAAAGCGATCTGCGCACTGGTCGCCCCCTTCCCTGCGGCGAAGTCCTTGAGCGCCTCCACCAGCGTGAGGTTGGCCTTGAGCGCATCGCCGCTGAAGCGGGGATTGGCGCGGCGGAAATCGTCGGCGGCGAGCGTGTCGGGGCTCGTCACCGCACCGGTCAGGAAGGAGCGGCCGAGCGGGGAATAGGCGACGAAGGCGACGCCAAGCTCGCGGCAGGCCGCCAGCATGTCCTCTTCGGGATCACGGCTCCACAGGGAGTATTCGATCTGCACCGCGGAGATGGGATGCACCGCGTGTGCCTTGCGCAGCGTCGCCACCGAGCATTCGGAGAGGCCGAGGAAGCGCACCTTGCCGGCCTCCACCAGCCCCTTCATGGCGCCCACCGTCTCCTCGATGGGTGTCTTGGGGTCCACGCGATGCTGGTAATAGAGGTCGATGGTGTCGATGCCGAGCCGTTCGAGGCTGGCGTCGCAGGCGGAGCGCACATAGTCCGGCGTGCCGGAGACGCCGAGGCGCTCGCCATTGGGGCCGCGCACATTGCCGAACTTGGTGGCGAGGATGATCCTGTCGCGCCGCCCTTTCAGGAAGCGGCCGAGCAGGCGCTCGTTGTGGCCGACGCCGTACATGTCGGCCGTGTCGAAGAAATTTATGCCGAGGTCGAGAGCGGCTGCTAGGGTCGCGAGCGACTGTTCGTCGTCGCTCGGCCCATAGAATTCAGACATGCCCATGCAGCCGAGACCGATGGCGGACACGGACAGACCCGAGCGACCGAGGGAGCGATGGTCCATGGGGGACCTCATATGAAGGGGAAAGAAGGGTACAGCCAGGCGGACCCGCGCTGGCCATGAATGTAAACTACACCGTATAGTGTACTTATGTCAAGCGACAGTCCCTCCCCTCCGCCCGTGCCGGGCGCCGCGACCGATTTCGCACCGGCTGACGCCCGCACGGGGCGCGACCGCCGCACCACCGTGCCGCGCATCCGCGCCGCCGCGCGCCGGCTGTTTCTGGAGCGCGGCTATGAGGGCACCTCCATGGACGCCGTCGCAGCGGCCGCCCCCGTTTCCAAGCGCACGCTCTACCAGCACTTTCCCGGCAAGGCCGAGCTGTTTGCCGCGGTCATCGACGACGCCTGGTCCCACTTCACCCGCGCGCCCATGCTGCCCGGCGACACCGCCGGCGATCCCCGAGCGGTATTGCGCGCGTATGTGGGGCGCCTCACCGAGCATTGGGAGCGGCCGGACGTCGTGCCGCTGCTGCGGCTGGTGATCGCCGAGGCGCCGCGCTTTCCCGAACTGTCGCAAGCCTATTTCGCCGTGGGCAAGGAGCCGGCGCTGAAGGGCCTCGGCGCCTATTTCGCCACCCTCGCCGGGGAAGGCCGCCTCGCCACCAGCGATCCGCAGCTGGCGGCGGCGCAATTCCTGGGGGCCATCAAGGAGCCGTTGTTCTGGCCGCGGGTGCTCGGCGTGCCGGTGGCGTTCGATGCCTCCGCCGCGGTGGAGCGGGCCATCGACGGGGTGCTGAAGGACCGCTGAGGGCGGGGCATTTCGCCCCTTCCCTTGCCCCTTGGGCGCCCCCCTGCTAAGAGCCGCGCCATCCGCGGGATGCTCGCGGCATTCCTTTTCCATGAACAGACAGGACGGTCCCCCATGGCGATCGAGCGCACTTTCTCGATCATCAAGCCCGACGCCACGCGTCGGAACCTCACCGGCGCCATCAATGCCGTCATCGAGAATGCAGGCCTCAAGATCGTGGCCCAGAAGCGCATCCGCATGACGCGCGAGGAGGCCGAGACCTTCTACGCCGTCCACAAGGAGCGCCCCTTCTTCGGCGACCTCGTGGCCTTCATGACCTCCGGCCCGGTGGTGGTGCAGGTTCTCGAAGGCGAGAACGCCGTCGCCAAGTACCGCGAAGTGATGGGCGCCACCAACCCGGCGAACGCCGCCGAGGGCACCATCCGCAAGCTGTTCGCCGAGTCCATCGAGGCGAATTCCGCCCACGGCTCCGACAGCACCGACAATGCGAAGGTGGAGATCGCCCAGTTCTTCTCCGGCAATGAAATCGTCGGCTGAACTGGTATTTGATTAGGATTCCGCGGCGCGCGATCGAATTTGTGCGCCGCGGCGTCCGGTTTTTGTTGAGCGTTCCCTTCCGGCAGAATAACGTAGCGTCAAAATCCAAAATACGGCGCACCAGACGCAGAATACAATCTGGCGGTGACGCTGACGCTCTAATGGCCCGGGGTAGGGATCATGTCGCTCGATTCACCAGTGCTCTGGCTGGCACTGCTGCAGATCATATGGATCAACGTCCTGTTGTCCGGCGACAACGCGGTGGTGATCGCCCTCGCCTGCCGCTCATTGCCGGAGAAGGTGCGCCGTACGGGCATCATCCTCGGTGCTGGCGTGGCCGTCGGCCTGCGCATCATCTTCACCGGCATCGTCGCGACACTTCTGGCCCTGCCGTGGCTGAAGCTCGTGGGCTCCCTCGCCCTCATGTGGATCGCGGTGGATCTCGCCAGTCCTGACGAAGGCGGCGAAGAGGCCATTCAATCCAGCGACAACCTCTGGAAGGCCGTGGGCACGGTGGCGGTGGCCGACATCGTCATGAGCCTCGACAACGTGGTGGCCGTGGCCGCCATCGCCGACGGCAACTGGTTCCTGCTGGTCTTCGGCCTCGCCATCTCCATTCCGCTCATCATCGCCGGCTCCTCGCTGGTGATGGCCCTCATCAACCGCTTCCCGCTGCTGGTCTGGGCCGGCGCGGCGCTGCTCGGCTGGGTCGCCGGCGACATGCTGCTCGGCGATGTGGCCATCATCGAGCGCCTGGGCGAAGAGACCACCCATCACCTCCACCGCATCGTTTCGGCTGGAGGCGCCGCGCTTGTGGTCGGTCTCGCGCTGGCCCTGCGCTGGTACAAGGGTCGGCGCGCGCACGCCCACGACGACCTCGCAGCCTGAGACGATCGAGACGAAAGGGGCCGCATCCGGCCCCTTTTTTCTGCCCCTTAATTGACGTAACGGAAGTTCTGCTGCGTCATCAACATGACGTAACGTAATAATAACTGCGGCGTGCCCAAACCCGAGGGCCCCGCCCGCATCACCCGCCTGCACCCCATGGAGTGGACGATGGATTTCACCGCGCCGACCTTCTGGGTCGCCCTCCTGCAGATCATCTGGATCGACCTGCTCCTGTCCGGCGACAATGCGGTGGTGATCGCGCTGGCCTGCCGCTCGCTGCCGGCGAAACAGCGCAAATGGGGCATCCTGCTCGGGGCTGGCGCGGCGGTTGGCCTGCGCATCCTGTTCGCGCTGGCGGTGTCCTACTTGCTCGGCGTGCCGTTCCTGAAGGTGGTGGGCGGCCTCCTGCTGTTCTGGATCGCCATCAAGCTCGTCACCGACAATGGCGGCGATGCCCACGAGGTGGCCGCTTCGGACAGCCTGTGGAAGGCGGTGCGCACCATCGCCATCGCCGACGCGGTCATGAGCCTCGACAATGTGGTGGCCATCGCCGCCGCCGCACGCGGGCACTGGGAATTGTTCGTGTTCGGCCTGCTGCTGACCATTCCGCTCATCGTCTTCGGCTCCCAGCTGCTTCTCTCGCTGCTCACGCGCTTCCCCATCCTCATCTGGGCCGGCGCGGCGCTGCTCGGCTGGATCGCGGGGGAGATGCTGGTGGGCGACGTGATGGCGCTCAGCTACCTGCAGCACATCAACCCGGCGCTGGTGAAGGTGGCGGAGAACGGGCTCCACCCGGCCGCCCTGCCCCACTACGTGGCCAGCACCATCGGAGCCCTCTTCGTGCTGGGGCTCGGCTACGTCCTGCGCAACCGGGAGCGTGAGCGCGCCGCCGAGGCCGGGCACGGCGCCTGAGCCTCTCCTAACGTAAGACCTGAAAAGGGGGGCGACGGAACGCGTCGCCCCCTTTATTGTCTCGGGGCCATGAACGTCCATGCCCCGACCGTTTCGCATGCCGCCCACAGCCCGGTTGCGACCCACCCGTCCGTCTGTCCCCATGACTGCCCGTCCGTCTGCGCCCTGAAGGTGGACGTGATGGCCGACGGCCGCATTGGCCGGGTGCATGGCTCCAAGGACCAGCGCTATACCGCCGGCGTCATCTGCGCGAAGGTCGCCCGCTACGCCGAGCGGGCGAACCATCCGGACCGGCTGACCCATCCCCTGCTGCGCACCGGCCCCAAGGGCTCCGGCCAGTTCACCCGCATTTCGTGGGACGAGGCGCTGGACCGGGTGGCCGAAGGCCTGCTGAAGGCCGAGCGCGAGCACGGGGCGGAGTCCGTCTGGCCGTACTATTACGCTGGCACCATGGGCCTCGTGATGCGCGACGGCATCAACCGGTTGACCCATGTGAAGCGCTATTCGCGCTTCTTCGCGTCCATCTGCGTCAATCCCGCCTGGAGCGGCTACATGGCCGGCGCCGGTCAGATCTCCGGCGTGGACCCGAGCGAGATGGCCTCTTCCGGCCTCATCACCCTGTGGGGCACCAATGCGGTGTCCACGCAGGTCAACGTGATGACCCACGCCATCCACGCCCGGAAGAAGCACGGCGCCAAGATCGCGGTGGTGGATGTCTATCGCACCCCCACCATGGAGCAGGCGGACATCCCCCTCCTCATCCGCCCCGGCACCGATGGCGCGCTGGCCTGCGCGGTGATGCACGTGCTGTTCCGCGACGGCCTCGCGGATCGTGCCTATATGGACGCCTACGCCCGCGACGCCGCCGCGCTGGAGGCGCATCTCGCCACCCGCACGCCCGAATGGGCCTCCGCGCTCTGCGGCCTGCCGGTGGACGAGATCGAGGCCTATGCGCGGCTCGTGGGCACGACGCCGGCCTCCTATTTCCGCATCGGCTATGGCTTCTCCCGCAGCCGCAACGGCGCGGTGAACATGCACTCCGTGGCGTCCATCCCGGTGGTGGCCGGAAGCTGGCAGCATCTGGGCGGCGGCGCGCTGCACTCCATGTCCGGCACCTATGGCTGGCGCAAGAAGATGATCGAGGGGCTGGACCGACTCGATCCCACCGTGCGCGCCCTCGACCAGTCCCGCATCGGCCCCATCCTGATGGGCGAGGAAGATGCGCTGGCGGGCGGCGGCAAGGTGGCGGCGCTGTTCATCCAGAACACCAATCCGGTCGCCGTCGCCCCCGAGCAGGAGAAGGTGAAGCGCGGCTTCGCGCGGGACGACCTGTTCGTCGCGGTCCACGAGCAGTTCATGACCGACACGGCGAAGATGGCCGACATCGTGCTGCCCGCCACCATGTTCACCGAGCATGACGACATCTATGGCGCGGGCGGGCATCCCCACATCCAGATCGGCACCAAGATCGTCGAGCCGCCGGGTGAATGCCGAACCAACCATGACGTGATCTGCGCCCTGGCCTCACGCCTCGGCGCCGAGCACCCCGGCTTCACCATGACCGCCCGCGAGCTGATCGACTGGACCCTGCGCGAGAGCGGTCGTGGCCCGGTAGAAGCGCTGGAAGACGCCCGCTTCATGGACGTGGGCCAAGACTTCCGCGCCGCCCATTTCCTCGACGGCTTCGCCCACCGCGACAAGCGCTTCCACCTGGCGGTGGACTGGGCGAACCTCGCATTCCCCGCGCCCGGCAAGTTCGGCCCGGTGGCGGACATGCCGGCTTTGCCCGACCATTGGGCGGTGATCGAGGAGGCGGATGCAGACCATCCCTTCCGGCTCGTCACCGCGCCGGCCCGCAACTTCCTCAACTCCTCCTTCACCGAGACCCCCACCTCGCAGGAGAAGGAGGGCGCGCCCTCTTTGCTGGTCCATCCCGAGGACGCAGCGGCGCTGGGTGTGGCCGAGGACGATCTCGTGGCAGTGGAGAACCCGCGCGGGCGGGTGGAACTGCGCGTCCGCCTGTTCGACGGGCTGCGGCGCGGGGTCGTCGTCTCCGAGCAGATCCAGCCGGCCGGCGCCCATCGCGGCGGGCACGGCATCAACACGCTGACAGGCGCCGACCCGGTGGCGCCGGTGGGCGGCGCGGCGTTTCATGACAACAAGGTGCGGGTGGTGAAGGTCGGGGCGTGAGACTCTCACGCCCGGCCGACTGCAACGAAACGCCAGCGCCGTGGAGCGAGAACAGGCACGAGGTCAGTTCCCCGGACAAGCGACGGCGCAGCCGGAGCTGCTGATCCGGGGGCTAGCGCAACACTCCCGCGCAGCGGGGCAATGCCTGGGTATCGCACATCAGGAAGCGCCTGCGGCGGTCTTTTGCGCTGGGCTCCGGCTCGCATTCCGCTGACGCTCCATGCGTCCGGAGCACGAGGGCTGCCCTCACACCCCCGGCGAAACCAGCGGCGGCAGCCCGCCTTTGGCGCCGGTGATCTCCACCCGCTCGTCGGCGACCTTCAGCCGGCCGGCGGCCAGAAGCTCCAGCCCCTTGGGATAGATCACGTGCTCCTGCGCCAGCACGCGGGCGGCGAGGACGTCCGGCGTGTCGTCGGCTTCCACCGGCACGGCGGCCTGGAGAATGATCGGCCCCTCATCCATCTCGGCGCGCACGAAATGGACGGTGCAGCCGTGGAACCGCACCCCCGCCTCCAGCGCCCGCTCATGGGTGTGCAGGCCCTTGAAGCTCGGCAAGAGCGAGGGGTGGACGTTGATCATCCGGTTGCGCCAGCGCTCCACCAGCCAGGGCGTGAGCAGGCGCATGAAGCCGGCGAGGCAGACGATCTCGATGCCCTCTGCCTTCAGATAGGCGTCAAGGGCGGCGTCGAAGGCGAGGCGGTCGGAATAGCCCTTGTGCGACAGCACGAGGGTCGGCACGCCGTGCTCCTTGGCGAAGTCGAGGCCGGCGGCGTCCTCGCGGTTGGAAAGGACCAGCGCGATCTCGGCCGGAAAATCCGGCGCCTCGGCGGCCGTCACCAAAGCCGCCATGTTGGAGCCGCGACCGGAGATGAGGATCGCGGTGCGTTTCGGCGCCGCCTCGCTCATGACGCGAACCCGAAGTCGGCGGCCCCGTCGTAGACCACATGGGCCGCGCCGGCGCCGGGCTCGATGACGCCGAGGCGGATCACCGTCTCGCCCGCGGCGGCGAAGGCGTCGGCCACCTCTTCCTCGCGCTCCACCGGCACCACCACGGCCATGCCGACGCCGCAGTTGAAGGCGCGCAGCATCTCTTCCGGCGCCACCGCGCCGACGCTGGCCAGCCAGCGGAAGACCGGAGGAACGATGAGGTTGGAAAGGTCGATGCGGGCGATGGTCCCGGCCGGCAGCACGCGCGGCAGGTTCTCGGTGATGCCGCCGCCGGTGACATGGGCGAGGGCCTTCACCGCGCCGGTCGCGCGGATGACGGAGAGCACGCTCTTCACATAGAGCCGGGTCGGCGTGAGGAGCGCGGTGCCGAGGTTCTGACCCTTGTGGAAGGGGGCCTCGTCGGTCCACGCGAGGCCGGAACGCTCGACGATGCGGCGCACCAGCGAATAGCCGTTGGAATGCACGCCGTCCGAGGCGAGGCCGAGGATCACGTCGCCCGGCCCCACATCCTTGCGCGGCAGCAGCTCGGTGCGCTCGACGGCACCGAGGGAGAAGCCGGCGAGGTCATAGTCGCCGTCGCGGTACATGCCCGGCATCTCGGCCGTCTCGCCGCCGATGAGGGCGCAGCCGGCTGCCTTGCATGCCCGCGCGATGCCCGCGACGATATGGGCGCCCACATCCGGCGCGAGGCGGCCGGTGGCGAAATAATCGAGGAACAGCAGCGGCTCGGCGCCCTGCACCACGAGATCGTTAACGCACATGGCCACGAGGTCGATGCCGATGGTGTCGTGCACGCCGGTATCGATGGCGATCTTGAGCTTGGTGCCCACGCCGTCGGTGGTGGCGATGAGGAGGGGATCGGCGAATCCCGCCGCCTTCAGGTCGAACACGCCGCCGAAGCCGCCGATGTCCGCGTCGGCGCCCGGCCGGGCGGTGGCCTTCACCAGCGGCTTGATGAGATCGACGAGCCGGTTGCCCGCATCGATGTCCACGCCCGCGTCGCGGTAGGAAAGTCCGTCCTGAGCCATAGGATCCCCGTCTTTGCGCGGGGCTTAGCCGCGAACGCGGGTCAAAGCAAGGCAGAGCGCCGGTCTTCGCCGTCTTGCACAGCCGGGCGGCAGGCCCGGACCATGGCGGCGACCTGCTCCACGTCGTCCCGGAACGGCAAAGTGCGCCGCCAGACGAGGCCGATGGTGCGCGACGGAGCGGGATCGGGAAAGCGCAGCAGCCGCACGCGCGGGATGCGCCCGCCCTCGGATGCAACGAACATCTGCGGCAGCAGCGTCACGCCCTGCCCGTTGGCGACCAGCTGGGCCAGCGTGGACAGGCTGGAGGCGCCGAAGCGCCGCAGCTGGCGCGCATCCACCTTGCGGCAGACGTTGAGCGCCTGGTCGCGGAAGCAGTGGCCGTCCTCCAGCAGCAGGAGGTCGGCGGCGAGGATGTCCTCGGCGGCGGCGGTCTCGCCCGGAAAATCCGCCGAGCTTTCGGGAACGGCGAGCAGGAACGGGTCCTCGAACAGCGCCTTGGTCTCCAGCGCCGGGTGCTCCACCGGCAGGGAAAGGATGACGAGGTCGAGGTCGCCATGGGCGAGGTCGTTCACCAATTGCTCGGTCTGGCTCTCCCGGAGCGCGATCTCGACGCCCGGCCAGCGCCCCGCCATCTCCGGCAACAGGCGCGGTAGGAGATAGGGCGCGATGGACGGGATGACGCCGAGCCGCATCCGCCCTTCCAGCAGGCGCCCGCGATCGCGGATGGTGCGCTCCATGTCGGCAAGGGCCGCGAGCACGCCGCGGGCGCGGGAGGCCGCCTCCTCGCCCACCGGCGTCAGCCGCACACCGCTGCGCCCCCGCTCGACAAGGCGCACGCCGAGCGCCTCCTCCATCTCGCGAATCTGCATGGAGAGGGCCGGCTGGGTGACGGCGCATTCCTCCGCCGCACGGCCGAAATGGCGGTGGCGGGCGAGGGCATCGAAGTAGCGGAGCTGACGGGTGGAGAGCACGTGATAAGATTACCTTATCGAAAACTCAATGCAATCTGATTTGTGCTTATTCCAACTCACGGCCATCCTGCGCCCCGGATGACCCGCAGCCGTCACGGCGCGAATCCAAGCAGGGAGCCCTTCATGACGCGACCCACCCTCACCACCACCGCCGGCAATCCCATCGCCGACAACCAGAATTCGCTCACCGCCGGTCCGCACGGTCCGGTGCTGATGCAGGACTACCAGCTCCTGGAGAAGCTCGCCCACCAGAACCGCGAGCGCATTCCCGAGCGCGTGGTGCACGCCAAGGGCTGGGGCGCCCACGGCACGTTGACCATCACCGGCGACATCTCGAAATACACCAAGGCGAAGGCCCTCCAGCCCGGCGCGCAGACGCCGATGATCGCCCGCTTCTCCACGGTGGCCGGCGAACTCGGCGCGGCGGATGCCGAGCGCGACGTGCGCGGCTTCGCGCTTAAGTTCTACACGCCCGAGGGCAACTGGGACCTCGTGGGGAACAACACACCGGTCTTCTTCGTCCGCGACGCCTACAAGTTCCCGGACTTCATCCACACCCAGAAGCGCCACCCCAAGACCAATCTGCGCTCGCCCACCGCCATGTGGGACTTCTGGTCCCTCTCCCCGGAGAGCCTGCACCAGGTGACGATCCTGTTCTCCGACCGCGGCCTGCCCGTGGGCGTCAGGAACATGAACGGCTACGGCTCGCACACCTATTCCTTCATCAACGAGGCGGGCGAGCGCTTCTGGGTGAAGTTCCACTTCAAGACCCTGCAGGGCCACAAGCACTGGACCAATGGCGAGGCCACCGAGGTGGTCGGCCGCACCCGCGAATCCACGCAGGAGGACCTGTTCACCGCCATCGAGCGCGGCGAATTCCCCAAGTGGAAAGTGCAGGTGCAGGTGATGCCGGAGCTGGATGCGGAGAAGACCTCCTACAATCCGTTCGACCTCACCAAGGTGTGGCCGCACGGCGAGTATCCGCCCATCGACATCGGCGTCATGGAGCTGAATCGCAATCCGGAGAACTATTTCAACGAGATCGAGCAGGCGGCCTTCTCGCCGTCCAACATCGTGCCCGGCATCTCCTTCTCGCCGGACAAGATGCTGCAGGCCCGCATCTTCTCCTATGCGGATGCCCACCGTTATCGCCTGGGCACGCATTACGAGCACCTGCCGGTGAACGCCGCCAAGTGCCCGGTGCACCACTACCACAAGGACGGCGCCATGCGGTTCTTCCCGCAGATGACCGGGAATACCGACGCCTATTACGAGCCCAACTCGTTCAACGGCGCCGCCGAGGACGCCAAATATGCCGAGCCGCCGCTGAAGATCTCGGGCGATGCCGAGCGCTACAGCCACCGCATCGGCAATGACGACTTCTCCCAGCCGCGCGCCCTGTTCGAGCTGTTCGACGCCGGCCAGCGCCAGCGGCTCTTCAGCAACCTCGCGGCGGCCATGTACGGCATTCCGCAGGAGATCGCCGACCGGCAGATCGCCCTCTTCACCAAGGTCCACCCGGAGTACGGGGCGGGCGTGAAGGCGGCGCTGGAGCACGAGACCCGGACCAAGGCGGCGGAGACGGCGCAGCAGCAGAAGAACCCGGCGGGCCCTGTCGCCGCCGAGTGACGTGATCCCGGAGCGGGGGTTTGCCGGGAGCCCCGACCCGGCAAACGGAAAGGGGGCGCGCCTTGCCGGCGCGCCCCCTTTTTATGCGTCCTGCCGACGGAGCCTCAGTCCTCGAGCACCTTCAGCTTGAACAGAAGGCCGGCGAGATAGGCGCCCACCAGCGGCACCACGATGAACAGCCAGAGCTGCGAGATGGCCTTGCCGCCCGCGAACAGGGCCGGGCCGATGGAGCGGGCGGGGTTCACCGACACGCCGGTGACGGGGATGAAGACGATGTGGATCATCACCAACGACAGGCCGATGGCGAGACCCGCCGCCTGGGTGATGCCGGCCTTGGAGGTGGAGCCGAGGATCACCACCAGGAACACGAAGGTGCCCACCAGTTCGGCGAGGATCGCGGCGCCGAGGCCGTAGCCGCCGATATAGCCCTCACCCCAGCCGTTCTGGCCGAGACCCGCGGTCTTCACATCGAAGCCGGCCAGCTTGCCGGAAGCGATCATGAACAGGATGGCGGCGCCGGCGATGCCGCCCAGGATCTGGGCGATCCAGTATTTCGGCACTTCGGAGGTGGGGATGCGGCCGGCGGCCCAGACGCCGATGGTGACGGCGGGATTGATGTGGCAGCCGGATACATGGCCGATGCCGTAGGCCATGGAGGTCACGGCAAGGCCGAAGGCGAAGGCGATGGCGAGCATCCCGATGGGCGCGGAGCCGTAGCCGGTGAGCACGGCGGAGCCGCAGCCGAAAAGGACGAGTACCGCGGTTCCGATGAACTCGGCGACGTATTTGTTCATTGCCCAGTCTCCCCCCGCGCGCCTCCGCCCGTCGCGACCGGGCAGTTGGCACGCATCCAGCACAGGTTCAGGGGCCGAATTCACCGCCAAGGCCGATCGAAACCGGGCGGATCCGGCTCCCCCGCGGCGCATTGAAGGCGCGCCGCAGCCCAAGCGAACTCCGGCTAACGGCAGAGATCAAGACTGGAATTTCAAATCGGAGCCGCTCCCGCCCACCTTTTTGACGTGCGGCGACGCAGCATCGCGTGCCGCGCTCGCGAAAAGATGAACAGAAGGTAAAGGCCCGTGTCGGCACGGGTTCAGCCCCGGCGTCGTACAAGCAGGATGAAAACATCCTCCATTGAGGGGACGACCTGCCTCGGTCCGGCGTTCTAAGCCGGCCACGCGACGTCGAACAAAGAGCTGCCCCGGACCCTGCCATGAAGACCTCATCCCTGATCGCGGCTGCCGCCACCACCTTCATCGCCATCGCTGCCTGGGGTGGCGGCGACCTCGTGCGTGCCTTCCCCGGCGATGCCGCTCCCGCCATGGCGAAGGCGGACCAGCCCGTGGCACGCAACGTCGCCTACCAGTGGCGCGACTATTGGGATCGCGGCGGGGCAGACGCTACGACGCGGGCCTGCCCGGCGCGCAAGGCCATCAGCCTGTCGTGGCAGGGACCGCGCCTCTCCTGGCAGCGCAGCTGCGCCCGGGCTGGCTGAGCTTCATGCCTCACGCGCCACGGCCCCGCGTCGCAACCCGAAGGTGCCGCGCGGCCACGCTGACGTTCGACTGCGAACATGGTAGGTGTGCGCGCCCCGGTGTTTCGGGAGGGAGGGAGTTCATGAAGCGACTTTGGAGCGGCGCCTCAGCCGCCGCGCTGGTTGCAGCGGCGATGCTGTGGACCGCGACGGCCGACGCCCAGCAACCCCAGTCGACACCTCAGGCGCAGGCCCAGCCCGGAGCCACGCCCTCCGCGCCGCCTACCTGGCCGCGCGTCTATGACCTGCCCGACAATCAGGTCCTCCAGCTCTATCAGCCGCAGATCGACGTGTGGACCGGCGACACCATGTCCGGCCGCGCCGCCGTCGCCATCGGCGTCAAGACGGGGACGCCCACCTACGGCATGGTGAAGTTCACCACCCGCGTCGCCATCGACAAGCCGGCCGGCCTCGTCCATTTCGCCACCTTCACCATCGATGGCGTGCAGGTACCCACCGAGCCGGCCAAGGCGGGGGAAATCCGCTCGGCGCTCCAGACCCGCCTGCCGCCCGACGGCATGACCGTGCCGCTCGACCAGCTCCAGGCGAGCTATGCGGTGAACCAGGAACTGGCCAAGGTCCAGACCCAGCCGGTGGACAACACCCCGCCGCAGATCCTGTTCGCCACCACGACCACGATCCTCGTTCCGGTCGCCGGCGAGCCGGTGCTGCGCCCGATCAAGAGCGTCAGCGGCTTCCAGCGGGTCGTCAACACCCGCCCGCTGCTGCTGAAGGACGATGCCGGCACCTATCATCTGGAAGCCGCCGGCCACTGGTATGAGACGCCGAACCTCGGCGGCACGTGGATCGTCACCCCCCAGGTCTCCGATGCCCTCGCCTCCGCCGGCAAGGCCGCCATCGCCGAGACCCCGGCCGATCCGCTGCTCAACAACGACAAGAAGCCCATCAACCCGGCCCCGGCCATCATCGCCGTCACCAAGCCGTCCGAGCTGATCCAGACCGACGGCCAGCCGCAGATGCTCCCGGTCGCGGGCACCAACCTGCTCACCATGAACAATGCCGACCATGCGGTGTTCATGGAGACCACCTCCAATTCCTATTTCGTCCTGATCTCGGGCCGCTGGTTCAAGGCGCCCGACCTCAAGGGGCCGTGGGCCTTCGTCGCCAGCAACGCGTTGCCCAAGGACTTCTCGAAAATCTCGCCGAACGATCCGAAGGCCAACGTGCTGGTCTCGGTCGCGGGCACGCCGCAGGCGAAGGAAGCGGCCATCGCCGCCACCATCCCGCAGACGGCAACCGTGAAGCGCAGCGTGGAGCTGAAGGTCGCCTATGAGGGCGCGCCGAAGTTCGAGCCCATCAGCGGCACGGCACTCGCCTATGCGGTGAACACCGCAACGCCGGTGATCCGCCTCGCCCCCGACCGCTTCTATGCGGTCAACAACGGCGCCTGGTTCGTGGCCGTCGATCCCGCCGGCCCCTGGCGGGTCGCCGACGTGGTGCCGGACGTGATCTACACCATCCCGGTGTCCTCGCCGATGCACTACGTCACCTACGTCCGCATCTACGGCTCGACGCCGGACGCGGTGGTGGTGGGCTATACCCCCGGCTACATGGGCGTCGTGGTCGCGCCCGGCGGCACGGTGGTCTACGGCACCGGCTACAATTGCGTCGGCTATGTGGGCTTTGCCGACTGGTATTCCTGCCCGGTCACCTACGGCGTCGGCGCCGGCTTCGCGCTGGGCCTCGACACCGGCTTCGCCTTCGGCTTCGCCGCCGGCTGGGGCTGGGGCGCTGCGGTCTACCCCTATTGGGGTCCCTACTGGCATCCCTATGGCCCCTATGGACCTTATGGACCCTACGGCCCGTGGGGCGGCCACTGGGGCTACACCAACCTGAACCAGACCAACCTCTATGGCCGCTGGGGCGGCGCCGCGACCGTCAACCACGCCTGGGGCACCACCTGGAACGGCACCGACTGGTCGGGCCGCGACTGGCACGGCACCACGGCCAACGGCACCAACTTCGCCGGTCGCTCGGCCGCCGCGTTCAATCCCTATTCCGGCAATTATGCCGCCGGCCGGGAGAACGCCCGCTACAACCCCACCACCGGCGCCCGCGGCGAAAGCCGCGCCGGGGTGGAAGGCAACGCCTATACCGGCAATGCCGCCGCCGGGCGTGAGTCCGCCGGCGCCAACCCCACCACCGGCACCTATCACGCCTCCCAGACCGGCGTGACCGACAACCACGGCAACGTGAACGTCAACAGCCGCGGCGTCGCCGGCAATGCCAAGACCGGTAACGCGGTGGCCTGGGACAACGGCCATGTGGCGGTGGACCACGACGGCAACGTCTACCAGCACAACGACAACGGCAGCTGGAGCCAGCACACCACCTCCGGCTGGCAGAACACCACCCGCGACACCTCCAGCCTCGATCACGAGGAGCAGGCCCGCTCCTGGGGCAACCAGCGGGTGTCGAGCTATGGCGGCGACGGCTTCGGCGGCGACGCCTATGGCCGTGGCGACAGCTTCGGCTCCGGCGGCTTCGACCGCGACTTCGGCGGCTTCGGCGGCGGCGATCGCTTCGGCGGCGGCGGCAGCTGGGGCGGTGGAGACCACTTTGGCGGAGGCTTCGGCGGTGGTCGTGGCTTCGGCGGCGGGTTTGGCGGCGGCTTCGGCCGGCGCTGATCGCACCCTATCGCACGGAACAGGAAAGGCCGGGCTCGCGCCCGGCCTTTTCGTTTCTGCACCGTCTCAGATCAGGCCGCCCGGCGGGCCTCGAAGCTCTCGCCCGCGAGCAGGCGCTGCACCCGGCTCGGGCGGAACTCCTCCGGCACAGCGCACAGGCCGAGGCGCACGCACAGCCGGCCGAGACGCGGATCGGCGGTGGCCATGGTGAAGGGAATGGCGAGCACGTAGCCCGCCAGAACCGGCGACGCCCACAGCGCCAGCACCGGCTGCACCGCCAGCAGCGCGGCAAGAACGGCGAGACCGAACACCGTCTGCGGCCAGAACGCCCGGGCCGCATGGGCGAAGTCCACCCCGTGGCCATCGCGCGCCTGCGCGCGCCACGAGGCCCGCACCCGGCCCAGCAGCAGGCGGACCATCTCCAGCGTCACCGCCATGGCGGTGATGGCGCTGAGCAGGAAGGAGAACACCAGCTCCACCGCCACGGACGCCGCAAATCGCAGTGCGCCGCCATAACGGGCGACGCCGCCCGAGGTCAGCAAAACGTCGGCGACGCCGGCGAGCTTGGGCAGGAGCGCCATCGCCATCATGCCGGCGTAGAGCGCCAGAGCGAGCGCGGCGGGATAGGCCGGCCCCGCATCCGCCGCCGCCAGCGGCAGCAGCGCCAGCAGCGCCGGATGGGCCGGCACCGTCACGAACATCAGGATGGCCCAGACGAGCTGGAACCGGCTCATGGGCTGGAGGCTCCTTGCGAAGCCCGGAACGGTCAGCAGGCGCAGATACTGGAGATTGCCGAGGCACCAGCGCAGGTCGCGGCCGACGAAATCGGTGGCGGCCGGCGGGTTCTCCTCATAGCTCTCGCTCTCCACCGGCAGCACCCGCACCTCGTAGCCGGCGCGGCGCATGAGCACCGCTTCCACCTGATCGTGGGAGAGCACCGGTCCGCCGAACGGCGCGCCACCGGGAAGCTCGGGCAGATGGCAGGCGTCGCGGAAGGGGGCGACGCGGATCACTGCATTGTGCCCCCAGAACGGCCCGCAATCCCCCGCCCACCAGCTCGCGCCGAGGGTGTAGCTGCGCATGCCGTGCCGCATGCCGAACTGGAAGATGCGCCCGAACGCGCTCTGCGAGGGGAGCCCCACCACGAGGCTCTGCAGGATGCCGAGGCGCGGATAGGCCGCCATCAAGCGCACCATGGAGAGGATGGTGTCCGCCCCCATCAGGCTGTCGGCATCGAGCGGCAGCATGAAGTCGTAGCGCTCGCCCGCATCCGTGCAGAAGGCGCGGATGTTGCCGGCCTTGAACCCGGCATTGTCGGCGCGGCGGCGGTAGAAGATGCGGGATGGTCCCTCCTGCGCCCGCCACGCCGCCACCAGCGCCTCCTCGGCGGCGGCGATCTCCGGCCGCGAGGTGTCGCTGAGCACATGGAAATCGAAGGCGCCGCCGTGGCCGGTGAGGTCGAGGTCGGCCTTCACCGCCTTCAGCCGCGCCAGCGCCCGCGACGGGTCCTCATTGCGCACGGTGAGGAGGATGGCGGTGCGTGCGGTGATCTGCCCCTCGGGCAGAGGCGGGGCCAGAAACGGCGCGGCCGCCTCCACGCCCCGGCGCCGCCCGTGCAGCAGATAGAGACCCACCGCCGCATTCCAGAAGCCGATGGAATTCCACGGCGTGATGGCGAGCGCGCAGACCAGCAGCAGCCCATCCACCAGCGAGAAGCCGTCATGGGCGCCCAGCGCCACCATGCCCGCGAGGACGAGGGCCACCGTCGCCAGATTTGCGACCAGCATGAACAGACGGCGCCGCCGGAGCGTTGAGAGCGGCTGGATCAGGGCCGGCGTCAGCGTGGCCGACGCGTGTGCGGGTTTTTCCGGAAGCGTGGACAGTGGACCGGACCTTGAAGACATGCATAGCTCCCTGGGTGCCGGCGGCCCGCGGCGACGAAACCCCAAGCGTATACGAGAGCCAAAGCATGGCCGTTCATCCTGCGTCAACTTGCCACGCTTCGGTTTTTGCCCGCGCCCTCTGGTACGTCGCGCCCGGCGTCAGCGAGCTGAGGCCCGGCGTGTTGCCGGCAGTGGACGAGGCGACCGCGCAGGTCCGCACCGAATACAGCGCGATCAGCCGCGGCACCGAGCGGCTGGTGGCCGCCGGGCTCGCCGATCCCGTCCACCGCAAGCGCATGCGCGCACCGTTGCAGGAGGGCGAGTTCCCGTTTCCGGTGAAGTACGGCTATTGCGCCGTCGGCGCGGTGGAAGTGGGGCCGCCCGAACTTCTCGGCCGCCGCGTGTTCTCCCTTGCGCCTCATCAGGAGCGCTTCGTCGCGCTCACCGAGATGCTGGCCCCGGTGCCCGATGCCGTGCCGGCGCGGCGCGCCACCCTCGCCGCCAACATGGAGACGGCCCTCAATGCGGTGTGGGACGGCGGCGCCGGCCCCGGAGACCGCATCGTGGTGGTGGGCGCGGGGCTCGTCGGCCTGCTGGTCGCCTATCTCTGCGGCCGCCTGCCCGGTGCCGAGGTGACGGTGGTGGACACCGATCCCGCCCGCGCGGCGGTGGCCGCGACGTTCGGCGCCGGTTTCCTGCCCGCCGAGCCCGGCCCGACCGATCTTGATGCCGATCTCGTCTTCCACACCTCCGGCTCCTCGGCGGGCCTCAACACCTGCCTCGCCTGCTGCGGCGACGAGGGCCGCGTGATCGAGATGAGCTGGTACGGCGACCGTCCGGTGGATGTGGCGCTGGGCGGCGGCTTCCATCACAAGCGCCTCGCCATCCTCTCCTCGCAGGTGGGCGCGGTCAGCCCCGCCCGCCGCCCGCGCTGGAGCCGTCGCCGCCGCCTGCTCAAGGCGCTGGACCTCCTCGCCGACGACCGGCTCGATGCCCTCATCACCGAGGAGGTCGCCTTCAATGATCTGCCGGCCCGGATGCCGCGTATTCTCGCAGCCGGTTCGGAAGGGATCGCCACCGTCGTCAAATACGGCTGAAGCCGGACCACCGGACAGAAAGGACATTCCATGTACGCGGTAGAGGTGCGGGACCACATCATGATCGCCCATTCCTTCCGGGGCGACCTGTTCGGCCCGGCGCAGGCGCTGCACGGGGCGACCTTCGTGGTGGATGTGGCCTTCTATCGCGAGGACCTCACCGAAGAGGGCGTGGTGGTGGACATCGCCCGCGCCCATGAGGCGCTGAAAGGCGTGCTCGGCCCGCTCAACTACAAGAACCTCGACGAGGTGCCCGCCTTCGCCGGCCGCAACACCACCACCGAGGTGCTGGCCCGCCACGTGTTCGACCACATGGCGGCCGCTGCCCGCTCCGGCGATCTCGGCACCGGGGGCGACGGCATCGTGCGCATCCGGGTGTCGCTGCACGAATCCCACGTCGCCCGCGCCTGGTACGAGGCCGATATCGGCCCCGCCGCGTGAGCACCCCCGTGCGGCCGGCGGTGGCGCTGGTCCATCCCGGCGCCATCGACACCCCCAGCGGCGGCTATGCCTATGACCGGCGCATCCTCGCAGGTCTCAAGGCGCAGGGTTTCGATGCGACGCCACTCTCCCTCGAAGGCGGCTTCCCCTGTCCCACGGCGGACGAGATCGAGGCGGCTCTCGCCGCTCTTGCTGCGACACTTCCCGGCACCGTGCTGCTGGCGGATGGCCTCGCCCTCGGCGCCCTGCCGGGCGAGGGCCTGCGGCAGCTCGGACGGCCCGTGGTGGCGCTGGTGCATCATCCCCTCGCGCTGGAGACCGGCCTCTCGCAGGAGGTCGCGGCCCGCCTGCTGGAAAGCGAGGCCGCCGCGCTTGCCGCCGCCGCCGCCGTCATCGCCGTCAGCCCGGAGACGCGGCGGATGCTGGTGGAGCGCTATGGCGTGCCGCCGGAAAAGATCACCCTCGCCTTGCCCGGCACCGCCCCGGCGGCCCGCGTGCCGGCGGACGGCCAGCCGCCCCGACTCATCGCAGTGGGGTCGCTGACGCCCCGCAAGGGCTATGGCGTGCTGCTCGACGCCCTCGACGGCCTCACGGATCTCGACTGGACGCTGACCATCGTCGGCAGCCCGGATTTCGAGCCGGAGACGGCGCGGGAGATCGCCGCGCGCGCGGCCGGGTTCGGCCCCCGCATCCGCCTCGCCGGCGCGCTCCATGTGACGGCGCTGGACGAGGCCTATGCCGCCGCCGACATCTTCGTCCATCCCTCCTTCTATGAGGGCTACGGCATGGTGCTGGCCGAGGCGCTGCGGCGCGGCTTGCCGGTCATCTGCACCACCGGCGGTGCGGCCGGCGAGACGGTCCCGGACGGGGCCGGCCTGAAGGTGCCGCCCGGCGATGCGGACGCCCTCGCCGCGGCGCTGCGCCCGCTGCTAATCGATCCCGTGCGGCGGCGGGCGATGGCCGATGCCGCCTTCGCCGCCGGCACCGCCCTGCCCGACTGGTCGGACACCGTGGCCGTCATCGGCCGGGTGCTGATGGAGGTCGCCGACCGATGAGCGAATTGGCTCCCGCCCCTGCCGCGACCTTCTCCGCCGGATGGCTCGCCTTGCGGGAGGCCGCCGACCATCGCGCCCGATCGGCGGCGCTGGAGGCGAAGCTCGCCGCCCGGCTGTCGTCCCTGGTAGAGCAACGCATCGTCGATCTCGGCGCCGGTTCCGGCTCCAACCTCCGCGCCCTCGCGCCGAAGCTCGGACCGCGCCAGCACTGGATATTGGTGGACCACGACAACACCCTCGCCGAGGCCGCCCGCACCGCTTTTCGTGCCTTCGCGGACGGCTGGCGGGAGGTCGGCGGAACGTTGGTGCTCGATCTCGCGGGCAAGGAGGTGACGGTGGAATTCGCTTTGCGCGACATCGCCGCCGATCCCGCCGCGCCGCTGGCCTTCCAGCCCCACCTCGTCACCGCCTCGGCCTTCTACGATCTCGTGTCGGCGGACTGGTGCCAACGCTTCGCGGCAGCGTTCGCCGGCACCGGCGTGGTGCTCCATGCGGCGCTGACGTGCGACGGCCGGGATGCGTGGTCGCCACCGCATCCGGCGGACGTGGAAATCGCGGATGCCTTCCGCGCTCATCAGGGCACCGACAAGGGCTTCGGTCGCGCCGCCGGCGCGGATGCGGGCACCATCCTGGGCGAGGCCCTTGGGGCGGCGGGCTATGTCATCGAGACGGCAGACAGCCCGTGGCGGCTCGACGCCGGCGACAGTCAGCTGATCGCCGAGCTTGCGAAAGGCACCGCGCAGGCGGCGGTGGAGAGCGGGCACGTACCGGCTGAGGTCGCAGCCGATTGGCATCAGGCGCGGGCGATGGCGCAGGGCAGCGTCATCGGCCATGTGGACCTGCTGGCCCTGCCCCGCGACTAGTCCTCAGCTGCAGTTCGTGACCTGGTTGGAGCAGATGCCGCGCCACCAGCCGCGTTTGCCATCCCGGCTCTTGGTCAGCGCCCAGTTGGCGGAGCAGGCGTAAAGGCGCTCCAGCGTGCCGTCGATGGGCAGATTGCCGGAGGGGTCGGCCGCGTCGTCGCCGGGCGGGATGTCTTTGGAATCGACGCTCGGCGCCTGATGCAGGCGCATGACAGGCATCTGCGTGTTGGCATAGGCACCGCCCGCCTTGTCCGCCGGAATCCAGCCGGCGCCCTTGTAGGTCTTCGGGTAGGAGCGCGGCGGCGGATCATCGTAAGGCGCGCCGGGCGGGGTGGCGTTGCGGATGCGGAACCAGCCGTCCTTGTAGCCGGTGACCTCGAACTCCGCGTGCCAGCTGTCGTCCTCGCCCTGTCCCGACTCGGGCGTATGGCGCGGCGGGGCAAGGGTGCCGACCACCTTCGCCGTGGCCGAAGGCGCGGCGCGCACAGCAAGGCCCTTGCGGCTGGTGTCGATGGACCATGCCTTGATCTGGCAGGGCTCGACACCCGGCTCCGCCTTCTGCTTCGCCAGACCGGCAAGGATCTCCGCCTGCTCCTCCACAAAGGGATCGTCCCCGGCCGGGTCCTGTGGGGTGCGCGGGCGCACGGTGGCGGAGACGACCTTCCGGGCATCGCCCTCAGGCGTCAGCGTCACCTCCAGCACCTGCCCGGGCGGGAAGGCGCTGCCCGGCGTCCTGGGATCGTCCGCGCCAGCGGGAAAGACGGCGATCAGCGCCGTCTGCCCCAGCTCCCCCGCGCGCAGAACGCGGCCGGCCACCAGCGTCTTCGGCAGCTGCGCCGTGGCGGCGGCGACCCACGCCGGGTCTTCCGCGCGGGCCTCGCCCGCCAGCACAGGCACGGCAAGCGCGAGGAGGACGAGGCGCCTCATTGGGGCGCGATGATCTTCAGCGGGGTGGTGTAGGGCTCGACCCGCAGGCTGTCATTGCCGAGGATGCTCACGCGCGCCACCGGCGCCTGCTCCAGCGCCCCGTCGGCGGCCTTGCGCACCGCATAGCGCCAGAGCGTCACCTCACCCTTCCCCTTCAGCGCCTTGCCGATGGCGGTGACATCGCTGCCGCCGAGGGCCGCCACATCCTGCGGCGAGAGGCCGACGACGATCTCGTCCTTCACCGTGACGATCTTGAACAGCGGCGTCGTTTCCGCAGCAAAAGCCGCTCCGGAGAGGGCCAGAAGCGTCCCTGTGGCCAGCGAGAGGGAGAAGAGGCGTCGGGAAGACAGGGTCATTGCGGCGATCCTCGGGATGGCGCACGGCGGCGCTCAAGGCCGACATTTCCCGAGGAACGGCGGATTCGCAACCGCCGCGTGCCGAAACGGCAGCAGGGCGGCAGAGCGCTACCGCACAGGCGCGAAAGACCTCATTCCAGCCCGGCGATGGCCCGCGCGAAATCCCGCGCCGCGAACGGCTGGAGGTCGTCCTGCCCCTCGCCCACGCCGATGAGATGGATGGGCAGCTTGTGCTTCGCCGCGATGGCCACAAGGATGCCGCCGCGCGCCGTGCCGTCGAGCTTGGTCATGACGAGGCCGGTGACACCGGCGATGCGCGCGAAAGCCTCCACCTGCGAGAGCGCGTTCTGGCCCACGGTGGCGTCGAGCACGAGGAGCACCGCGTGCGGGGCGGTGGGCTCCTGCTTCCTGATGACCCGCACCACCTTTTCCAGCTCGGCCATCAGCTCGGCGCGGTTTTGCAGGCGGCCGGCGGTGTCGATCATCAATATGTCGGCGTTCTGGGCGCGCGCCTCGGTGATGGCGTCGTGGGCAACACCCGCCGCGTCCGCCCCCTGCTCGCGGGCGATGACGGTGGCGCCGGTGCGTTCGCCCCACACTTTCAGTTGCTCGATGGCGGCAGCGCGGAAGGTGTCGCCGGCGGCGAGCACAACCTTGCGGCCCTCGGCGCGCCACTGGGAGGCGAGCTTGCCGATGGTGGTGGTCTTGCCCGATCCGTTGACGCCCACCATCAGCAGGATGAACGGCTTGTGCGCGGTGTCCACCACCAGCGGCGTCGCCACCGGGGCGAGGATGCGCTCCACCTCGGCCGCGATGAGGCTCTTCACCTCCTCGGCCGAGATCATCTTGTCGTGCCGGCCGCGCCCCACGTCCTCGACGATGCGCATGGAGGTCTCGACGCCGAGATCGGCGCGGATCAGCACCTCCTCCAGCTCCTCCAGCGTCGCCGCATCGAGCTTGCGCTTGGAAACAAGGTCGGTGATGCCCTGCCCAAGGCTGGAGGCGGTGCGGGCAAGGCCCGAGGCGAGCCGGCTCCAGAACCCCTTGCGCGGCTCCGGGGCCGGGGCGGCTGTGGCGGCGGGCTCGGGCGACGGCGTGGGACGCTCGGGCGCGGGGGCTTCGGGCGCGACGGCCGGGGTCGGCTCAGGAGCGGGAATTTCGACCGGCTCAGGCTCCGCCTCGGCGACGGGCTCCGGCGCAGCCTCGGCGACCGGCTCGGGTTCGGCGGGCTCAAGCGCGGGGGCTTCGACGGGCGACGCGGCGACGGGCTCCGCCGGCGGCGCGGTAGGCTCCGCCGCAGCGTTCTCCACCGAGGTCGGCAGCGGCACGTCCGGCGCAACAGGCGCGGGCACGGCTTCCGCCGTATCGGGAACAGGCGCGTCGGGCGGCGGCGCAACCGGCGTTTCGGCCGCCGGCTCGCCCTTCAGCCAGCCCCAGAAGCCACGCTTCTTCTTGTCGTTTCCGCCGTCCTGCTGGCTCATGCCCGAGATCCCATGAAATGTGTCACGCCGCGATGAGCCGCGCGCCGTCGTGCCCGGCGATCCTGAGATCGGCGAGGCTGCCGCGCACGGCCGCGCCCGAGAGGCGCACCGGGGTGAAATGTTCGGTATGTCCGCGCCCGCCGGCCTCCACCAGCACCGTGCGGCGGCGGCCGACTTCGGCCGACAGGTGCCGGCGCAGCAGCCCTGCCCCGGTCTCGCGCAGCCGCGCCGCGCGCTCGGCCACCAGCGCCGGGGCGAGTTGGGGCATGCGGGCCGCCGCCGTGCCCGGCCGGGCGGAAAAGGGGAAGGCGTGGAGGAAGGCGAGGCCCGCCTCCTCCGCGAAGTCGCGCGTGGCGCGGGCCTGCGCCTCGGTCTCGGTGGGAAAGCCGGCGATGATGTCGGCGCCCAGCACCACGTCCGGCCGCGCCTGCCGCAGCGCGGCGATGAAGGCCAGCGCCTCGGCCCGGCTGTGGCGGCGCTTCATGCGCTTCAAGATGAGGTCGTCGCCGGACTGGAGCGAGAGGTGCAGATGCGGCATCAGCCGCTCTTCCTCGGCGAGGGCGCGCATCAGTTCGGCATCCGCCTCCACCGCGTCGATGGAGGAGAGGCGCAGCCGCTTCAGCTCCGGCACGCCGGCGAGCACCGCCCGCACCAACCGCCCGAGGGTCGGCGCGCCCGGAAGGTCGGCGCCGTAAGCGGTGAGATCGACGCCGGTCAGCACCACCTCGCCATGGCCGCTTGCGACGAGCCGCGCCACCTGCGCCACCACCGCGCCCATGGGCACGCTGCGCGAGGGGCCGCGCCCGAACGGGATGATGCAGAAAGTGCAGCGGTGGTCGCAGCCGTTCTGCACCTCCACGAAGGCACGGGTATGCCCCTCGAACCGGTCGGCGAGATGGGGCGTCGCCTCGCGCACGGCGGAAATGTCCTGGACCTGCACCTTCTGCTCGGCGCTGATGCCGAAATCGAGGCGGGAAGCGAGCATCTGGCGGGCGCCCGCCCACGTCTCGACGCCGGTCTTGGCCGCATTGCCGAGCACGAGGTCCACCTCGTCCATGCCGGCGAAGGTGGCGGGCTCGGTCTGGGCGGCGCATCCGGTGACGACGATGCGGAGGGACGGATCGCGCCGACGGGCACGGCGGATGGCCTGCCGCGCCTGCCGCACGGCCTCGGCCGTCACGGCGCAGGTGTTCACCACGAAGGCGCGCTCCAGCCCCGCGGCCGCAGCGGCGCGGGCGATACCGTCACCTTCCAGCGCGTTCAGGCGACAGCCGAAATTGACCACTTCCACGCTGGCTTGCACGCCCGGCCCCTCCGCCATCAGGCGGCCTCCCCCAGCATGGCAGGGGTGAGGGTGCCGGCGAACTCGTGCTCCACGGGGCCGGTCATCAGCACGTGGCCGTCGCTCTCGCGCCATTCGATCTCCAGCGGCCCGCCGGGCAGCGTCACCGTGACGGCCCGGCCGGTGCGGCCGGTGCGAACGGCGGCGACGCCGGTGGCGCAGGCGGCGGTGCCGCAGGCCCGCGTGCGGCCGGCGCCGCGTTCCCACACATGCAGCAGGATGCGATCCGGCGCGGTGAGGCTGGCGAAGGAGATGTTGGCGCGCTCGGGGAAGAGCGGATGGTGCTCCAGCGCGGCGCCGAGGCCTTCCACATCCATGGCGTCCGCGTCGGGGACGAAGAAAATGGCGTGGGGGTTGCCCATGCTCACCATCACCGCCGGCCCGAGAGTCTCGAAGCCGGGCACGAGAATGGAAGCGGTATCGCCCACGTCTTGAGCCAGCGGAATGTCGCGCCAGCCGAGGCGGGGGGCGCCCATGTCCACCTTCACCTGCCCGTCCGGGCGCACGGTGCAGTCGAGCAGCCCCGCCTCGCTCTCGAACAGAACGTGGGGCGTGCCGGTGCGCTCGGCCTCCAGCGCGGCGATGCAGCGGGTGCCGTTGCCGCAGGCGGCGGAAAGCGAGCCGTCATTGTTGAGGATGCGTACGAAGGCGGCGGTGTCGGCGCGGCGCGGGGGATAGAGCACCATGGCCTGGTCGAACGGCAGGACCGAGGGCCGCGCCAGCGCCCGCGCGGCGGCGGGCGGCACCTCCACCGGATCGGCGCGCAGGTCGAGGACGAGGATCTCGTTGCCGAGACCGTTCATCTTCACGAAGGGGCGGTGGCTGAGCGGGTTCACGGGCGTCCGGGCTGTCCGACAAGGTCTTTGCCCTATATGGCGCCGTTCCGTCCATCACACCACCCCCGCGCCGCCCGCAAGGCGCCGCAATCACGCCGAACTGCGCCATGAGAACATGCTAGACAGAGTGCGTCGCGGCCCTTCGGCCCGCGGGAGGATGGACGATGACGGGCGTTTGGGGGACGAGGCTCGGACGGGCGGCGGTTGTTTTCGGGCTCATGATGGCGCTGGCGGCTCCCGCGGTCGCGCAGGCGCCCAAGGATGCCCCGCAGAAGGATGCTCCGCAGAAGGGGCAGGACACGCTGACCCCGCCGCCGGTGGTGGACCCGAAGAAGGTGGAAACGACGCCCGTCACACCCGGCGCGCCCGCCGCATCCACCTTTGCGCCGGACGAACTGACGCTGTCGCCCGTGCCGGTGCTGACGCTCTCGGGCTCGTCCTCGTGGGAAGACGCCTATGACAAGCTGGTGGAGGCCGTCCGCAAGGCCGACACCGAGCTGAAGCGGCTGGGCCTGACGCGGGCCGGCCAAGTGTTCGTCATGTACACCACCAGCGACGACCGCGGCTTCGACTATGAGGTGCAGGTGCCGTTCTCGGGCACCACCACGCAGAAGCCGGCGGAGCCCATGAAGCTCGGCGGCTCCTTCGCGGGCAAGGTGCTGCGGTTCGTCCATACCGGCTCGTTCGGCGACATGGACAATACCTACGAGCAGATCGCCAATTATCTCGACGAAAAGAACGTCGAGCAGAACGACCTCTATATCGAGCGTTACCGCACCGACCTCCTGACCGCCTCCCCGGAGGCCCTTGAGATCGAAATCCTCGTGCCCCTGCCCTGAGCAGACACCCCGAGAAAATAGAGCAACATCAAGGAACGACGGCGCCCGCGGATCTAACCTAGGGTCAAAGCGCCGCCACAAGGAGGGCCGCATGGGTGGCATATCCGTAAGAAACTGCGTCAAGGGGCGGACGGGAAACCTCTCGCGCATCGCACTCGCGGCGGTGTTCGGCTGGTCCACCATCTATCCCGCCCTCGCCCAGAACCCGCCTCCCGGCCCGCAGGGCGCACAGGGCTATCCGCAGGGAGGGCCTCCGGCCGTCCAGCCCGGCGCCGTCCCGCCGCCGCAGGGCCAGCCGCTGCCGCCGCCCCAGCCGGGCGATCAGGTGCAGCCGGCCTATTCGCTCAGCGAGCTCGAGTACCTGCTCGGCCCGGTGGCGCTCTATCCGGACCCGCTGCTCGCCATCCTGTTCCCGGCGACCCTGTTCCCGGAACAATTGGTGGAAGCCTACAACTGGATCGTCGCCAATCCCGGCCTCGTGCAGGAGCGCAACTTCACAGCTGTGGATGCCTTCAACTGGGATTCCTCGGTGAAGGCGCTGGTCCGCTTTCCGGACGTGGTCACGCTCCTCCATGAGCACATGGAATGGTCGGAATCCCTCGGCCTCGCCTTCTCGACCCAGCCGCAGGACGTCTCCAACACCATCCAGATGCTGCGCGCCAAGGCGCAGGCCGTCGGCAACCTGCAGACGACGCCGCAGCAGGTGGTGACGACGCAGGAAGTCCCCGCCAGCAGCGGCGGCAGCGGCCCCGCGCGCACCATCTACATCCAGCCGGCCGATCCCGAGCGGATCTACGTGCCGGCCTATGACAGCTCGGAGGTCTTCACCACCTTCGCCACAGGTGCGCTCGCGTTCGGCGCCGGCGTGCTGGTCGGCTCCTACTGGAACAACAACTGGGGCTGGAACAACCGGCCTTGGAATTCGGTGTGGGTCGTGCCGCCGCGCTGGGTGCGCCCGCCCTACTGGGGTCCGGGCTGGGGTGGCCGTCCGCCGGCATGGGGTCCGGGACCGTGGGTTCCCGGCCGTCCCGGCTTCCCGCCGCCGGTCCGTCCCGGCTGGCCGGGTGGCCCCGGAGGTCCCGGTCGTCCGGGCTGGCCCGGTGGTCCTGGTGGCCCCGGCGGTCCCGGTTGGCCGGGTGGACCGGGTGTACCCGGTCGTCCTGGCTGGCCCGGAGGACCTGGTGGTCCCGGTGGACCCGGTGGACCCGGCCGTCCCGGAATGCCCGGATATCCGGGTGGACCGGGCGTCGGTCCCGGCCGGCCCGGTATGCCGCTTGTTCCCGGAGCCCCCGGCCGTCCGGGCTATCCCGGGGGTCCCGGCCGTCCCGGCACGCCCGGCTATCCCGGCGGACCCGGCGTCGGACCCGGCCGTCCCGGAATGCCGCTTGTTCCCGGAGCCCCCGGCCGTCCGGGCTATCCCGGTGGTCCGGGCCGTCCCGGCACGCCCGGCTATCCCGGTGGACCCGGCGTTGGTCCCGGCCGTCCCGGTATGCCCGTCGTTCCCGGCACGCCTGGCCGTCCGGGCTATCCCGGGGCGGGACCGGGTCGTCCCGGCTATCCCGGCACACCCGGCGTCGGCCCCGGCCGTCCCGGTCGCCCCGGCATGCCCGGCAATATCCCCGGCCAGCCCGGCGGCCCCGGTGTGGGTCCGGGCCGTCCCGGATATCCCGGCACCCCAGGTGTCGGCCCCGGTCGGCCCGGCCGTCCCGGCCAGCCCGGTGTTCCGGGCGCTGGACCGAACCGTCCCGGTTATCCGAATGCCGGCCCGAACCGGCCCGGCTATCCGAACGCGGGTCCCAACCGGCCCAACCGGCCGTCGGTCCAGCCGAACCGGCCGGCCAACCGTCCCGCCAACGTGCGGCCGCAGAACCGGCCGCAACAGGTTCGCCCGCAGCAGCGGCCCCAGCAGATGCGACCCCAGCAAAGGCCGCAGCAGATGCGCCCGCAACAGCGGCCCCAGCAGATGCGGCCTCAGCAACGGCCGCAGCAGATGAGGCCCCAGCAGATGCGTCCGCAGCCGCGGGCCATGCCGCAGCAGCGGGCGGCGCCGCAGAACCGCCCGCGGCCCGGCCAGCGCTGAGCCCTAGACATTCCGCCCGGCTTCGGCCGGGCGGTTTGTTTCAGCGCCGCCGAAGACGGGGCAGAGCCCTTTCCTTCGGCGCGCGAATCTCCTTCACTGGAAGCGTTGGGCCCGCGGTTGCGCCGCGGTTCCTCGTGAGACCGGCCCCGTTCCGCCGGCCATCGCGGAGGGTTCAATGCCGCGACTGTTCACCGCCATCGAGATCCCCCCCGAGGTGGGGCTCGACCTCTCCATGCTGCGAGGCGGGCTGTCCGGCGCGCGCTGGATCGATTCCGAGAACTATCACGTCACCCTGCGCTTCATCGGCGACGTGGACGACGCCACAGGCCGCGACATCATGCTGATGCTCGGGCAGGTGCGCCGCCCCGCCTTCGATATCGCGCTGGACGGGCTGGACCAGTTCGGCGGCCACAAGCCGCGCGCCGTGTTCGCGGCCGTGAAGGCCAATGCGGCGCTTATGGAGCTGCAGGCCGAGCAGGAGCGCATCATGCAGCGGCTCGGCCTCGGTGCCGAGCGCAACTACAAGCCCCACGTCACCCTCGCCCGGCTCCGGGATGCGTCCTCGCGGCAGGTGGCAGATTACCTTGCCGCGCGCGGCTCCTTCCGCACCCCGCCGTTCCACGTGCCGCGCTTCGTGCTGTTCTCCTCGCGGGATTCGGTGGGCGGCGGCCCCTACCTCGTCGAAGCGGCCTACCCTCTCCTGTAGGGCGCCCCTCTGTAGGACGACCCGCCTCTTGCAGCGCTGTGCGCGGTCCCCATTTCATTGGCATGACCACGCACACGCTGAACTCCGACGATTTCGACCGCCTCTCGGGCGCCGAGCGGGACAAGGCCGCGCAAGACGAGGCCAGCGTCCGCAAGGGCTTCTGGAAGAAGATGCGCGGCGCCGCCCGCCACGTCCCCTTCGCCGAGGACGCGGTGGCGAGCTATTACGCCGCCTTCGACCGCGAGACGCCGCTGCGCGTGCGGGCGACGCTGCTCGGCGCGCTGGCCTATTTCGTCCTGCCGTTCGACATCGCGCCGGATTTCCTGCCGCTCGTGGGCTTCGGCGACGATGCCGCCGTGCTCATGGGCGCGCTGAAGCTGCTCTCCGGCCACGTGAAGCCCGAGCATTATGAAGCGGCCAAGGCAGCCCTCGATCCCGACCATCAGGCGAGCGGGGAGGAAGGCCGCCCGGCCTGAGCTTCAGTCCGCCACGGTCAGCACCACCTTGCCCTTCACCCGGCGCCCGGAAATTTCGCCGAGGGCCTCGGCGCAGTGTTCCAGCGGGAAGGTCTTGTCCACGTGCGCGGAGATGCGCCCGTCACGGGCATAGCCCATCAGCTCGGCCACCGCGTCGCGGAGCCAGCCGGGATTGGCCCGGGCATGGGCACCGAAGGCGACGCCGCGCATGTCGCAATTCTTCACCAGCAGCAGGTTGAGCGGGATCTTCGGGATTTCACCCGCGGCGAAGCCCACCACCAGGAAGCGGCCGAGCGAGCCCAGCGCGCGCAGGGCCTGCTCCGCCATGTCGCCGCCCACGGGGTCGTAGATCACGTCCAGCCCCTTCTCGCCGCCGAACGCCTTGAGCGCGGCCTTGAGGTCGCCGGAGGCATAGTCGAAGCCTTCGTCCGCGCCATGCTCCTGGGCGAAGCGCACCTTCTCCGGCGAGGAGGCGCAGGCGATGATGCGCGCCCCGAGCACCCGGCCGAGCTCCACCGCCGCAAGCCCGACGCCGCCCGAGGCGCCGAGCACGGCGAGCCGCTCACCCGCCTTCAGTTCGCCGCGGTCCCTGAGGGCATAGAGCGCCGTGCCGTAGGTGACGATGAGGCCGGCGGCCTTCACGAGGTCGACGTCGTCCGGAACCTTGGCCAGGAACTGGGCCGGTGCCGCGACATACGCGCGCGCCGCGCCGTAGGTCTGATAGCCGCACACCCGGTCGCCCACGGCAAAGCCGGTCACGCCCGCGCCCAGGGCCGCCACATGGCCGGCATATTCCGCGCCGGGGGAGAAGGGCAGCTCGGGCTTCACCTGGTAGAGATCGCGGATGATGAGCGTGTCGAAGAAATTGAGGCCGATGGCCGCGACCTTCACCAGAACCTCGCCGGGACCGGGCACCGGCAGCGGCAGGTCGCGAATCTCGAGGGTTTCGGGGGCACCATGGCGCGCGCACACCACCGCTTTCATGAACGCTCCTTCTCTCCCGCGTGACGGGATCGGATTACCAAAAATTAACCCAAACGGGCGGAAGCACGGGGTAAACACGCCCTTCCGCGACGGCACCGGCCCCTTACGATCCCTGCGCCTTGCGCTTCACCGAGCGGCCGGACAGTCTCGCAAAGTCCCATGGCGCAACGAATCGGGCGACTTCGCACGTCCGGCGCATTGAGCGGAGCCGAGCCTTTGGGTTAGGAAAACGCAAGACCACCCCGCCATTTTTTTGACCGCCTGCCTCGCTACCCGACAGCCGGCGGCCAGCCTGAAGTCCGATTGCCTTAAAGGGCCCCAGCGATTTAGGAGAAGCCATGACGCTTCCTCGTGTCCATCCTGCACTCCTGGGCGTGTTCCTCGCCTGCGCCGCAGCCGTCCCGGCCGTCGCGCAGGGTCAGCCTCAGTCGAAAGCGGTGGCGCAGTTCGGCGACTGGAGCGTCTACGTCTCCACCTCCAGTCCGAAGGTCTGCTACGCCATCTCCCAGCCGAAGACCCGCGCGCCCGAGGGCCTGAAGCGCGATCCGGCCTATTTCTTCATCTCCACCCGTCCCGGTGAGAACGTGAAGAACGAAGTGACCGTCACCATGGGCTTCCCCCTGAAGGAGGGCTCGGACGCCACCCTGACGGTCGGCAACGCGACGCTCCAGCTCTACACCAAGGATCAGGGCGCCTGGGTGCGCAACGTGGCGGACGAATCCAAGCTCGTGGAAGCCATGAAGCGCGGCAAGGACCTCACGGTCGCCTCCACCTCCCTGCGCGGCAACGTGACCACCGACAAATATTCGCTGGTCGGCCTCGGCCAGGCCATCGATCGGGTGGCGCAGGAGTGCAAGTGAACGACGTCGTTTGAACGACGTCGGCTGAGCGGATGCCGCTGAGCGCGTTCAGGTGATGCGGAAGGGACGGGCCAAGCCCGTCCCGGAAATCACCGTCCCAATCGTCACCGGCCGGGCAATCACCGCCCGGGAAGTTCCAGCACGCCGTTGGGGCTGAAGCGGTCGATGATGGCCGGCAGGTGCTTGGCCAGCAGTTCCGGCAGCATCTCCGGCTGGAGGCCCAGCCCGTTCGCGATGGCGGTGAGAGGTTCGGCGCCAAGCGCGTTGACGATCTCGTCCGCGCTCACCGGCACGTTGGGGCCGGTGGACAGCCAGCTCTCCACCTCGTGGGCAAGCCCTGCCTCGTGCAGTTGCGCCAGCACGCCCTCGATGCTGCCATAAGGCGTCTTCGCCAGTGCGCCGTCGAGGATGCCGGGCAGCGCCGAGGCCATGGGGCCGCTGAGCAGCGTGTCGATGAGGGCGCCGGCGCCCTCCGGACCGGCGCGTCCGAGCATGTTGGAGAGCATGCTGCCCGCCATCTGATCGAACAGGCCCATCCCCATCTCCTCCTGCTGCGCTGCACGATGCGGCGCACTTCGGGTTGGTGTACCGGATCGCCCGAGCGGTGTCGATCTGGCGTGGATCGGTCACGAATGCCTGATCGCCTGCGGCTCCGCGCCGCTGGGACGGCGTGTGACCTATGCACGACGATCGTCAGCCGCTAACGGCTCGCAGGTGATGATCCCACTCCCTCTGTTCACGGCCCTCGCCCTCATGACCGCCGTCGCGGCCCTCGCCGTGCTGTGGCCGCTGTCGCGCGCCCGCACCATGAAGGCGACACGGGAGGCGGACCTCGCGGTTTATCGCGACCAGCTGGCCGAGCTTGCCCGCGATGCCAAGTCCGGCCGCCTGCCCGCCGCCGAGGCGGAGGCCGCGCGCATCGAGGTGGCCCGGCGGATGCTGGCCGCCGACGCAGCGGCCGATGCCGCCTCCGCCGACCCTGCGGTCGCCGGCCGGCGCCGGCGCGCGGCAGCCATCGTGGCGCTGGTCTTCGTGCCCGTCTGTGCCGCCGCGCTCTATGCTTTCATGGGCTCACCCGGCATCCCCGGCGCGCCCCTCGCCGAGCGCCTGTCGGCGGCGCCGGATCGCAGCGACGTCGCGATCCTGGTGCGCCGCGTGGAGGAACACCTCCAGAAGAACCCCAATGACGGGCAGGGCTATGAAATCCTCGCCCCCATCTATCTGCGCCTTGGCCGGCCGGAGGATTCCGCCCGCGCCTACGGTGAAGCCATCCGCATCCTCGGCCCCACCGCCGAGCGCCTGTCGGCACGCGGCGACGCGCTTGTCGTGGCGGCGGACGGCCTCGTCACCGCAGACGCCGCCAAGGCCTTCGCCGCCGCGCTCGCGCTGAACCCGGACGAGCCGCGCGCCGCCTATTTCCTCGGCCTCGCCGCCGAGCAGGACGGTCGCGCGCAGGATGCGGCGCGCATCTGGAGCGAGCTGCTTGCCCGCACGCCGGCTTCGGCCCCCTACCGGCCCGTGGTGGCAGAGGCGCTGGCCCGCGTCGGTGGCACGGCTCCGCCCGCAGCCGCTTCCCCTGCGACACCTGGTCCCGGTGCCGCCGATGTCAATGCGGCCGCCCAAATGTCGCCGCAGGACCGGAACGCCATGATACGTGGCATGGTGGACCGTCTCGCCGCCCGGCTCGACAAGGAGCCGAACGACATCGACGGCTGGGAGCGGCTGATCCGCGCCTACGGCGTGCTCGGCGACAAGGACAAGGCGGACGCCGCGCTCAAGACGGCGCGCGCCGCCTTCAAGGACGATCCGGCGGCCCTCGCCCGTCTCGACGCGGCGGAGAAGGCTCTGCCGACAGGAGGAAAAGGATGACGCGCAAGCAGCGCAGGCTGATCCTCATCGGCGCCGGACTCGGCGTGCTCGCGCTCGCTGCCGGCCTCATCCTCTCGGCGCTCAACGACACCATCGTCTTCTTCCGCACCCCCACCGAGGTGGCGCAGAAGCAGGTGACGCCGGGCGCCCGCCTCAGACTCGGCGGACTGGTGGAGACCGGCAGCGTGGTAAAGGCCGGCACGCTCACCACCTTCTCCATTACCGACGGCAACGCCGCGGTGAAGGTCGCCTATCAGGGCATCCTGCCGGACCTGTTCCGCGAGGGTCAGGGTGTGGTGGCCGAGGGCGCGTTGCAGCCGGACGGCCAGTTCAAGGCCGACAGCGTGCTCGCCAAGCACGACGAGAAATACATGCCCCGCGAGGTCGCCGACGCGCTGAAGCAGCAGGGTCTGTGGAAGGACGGCGCGCCCGCGCCGGGCGCCGCCTCCCCCTCCACCCGCCAGCCCGGGAGCTGAGGCATGATCGCCGAGATCGGACAATACGCCCTCGCCCTCGCCTTCGCGCTGGCCCTCGCGCAGGTGATCCTGCCCGGCTGGGGCGCGACGCGGAGCGATGCGGTGCTGATGGGGTCGGCAGGGCCGATCGCCCTCGCGCTGTTCGGCTTCGTCGCCTTCGCGTTCGGCGCGCTGGTGCAGCTCTACGTCACCTCCGACTTCACGGTGGTGAACGTGGTGGAGAATTCCCACTCCCAGATGCCGCTCATCTACCGCGTGACCTCCACCTGGGGGAATCACGAAGGTTCCATGCTGCTGTGGGTCTTCGTGCTCGCCATCTTCGGCGCGCTGGTGGTGGTGTTCGGTGCCAACCTGCCGGACCGGCTGAAGGCGCTGGTGCTGTCGGTGCAGGGCGCCGTGGCGTCGGCTTTCCTCTCCTTCATCCTGTTCACCTCCAACCCGTTCGCGCGGATCGTGCCGCCGCCGGCCGAGGGGCGCAGCCTCAATCCCATCCTCCAGGACCCCGGCCTCGCCATCCATCCGCCGTTGCTCTATCTCGGCTATGTGGGGCTCTCCATCTCCTTCTCCTTCGCCATCGCGGCGCTGATCGAGGGGCGGATCGACGCTGCCTGGGCGCGCTGGGTGCGTCCCTGGACGCTGGCGGCCTGGGTGTTCCTCACGCTGGGCATCGCGGTCGGCTCCTACTGGGCCTATTACGAATTGGGCTGGGGCGGCTGGTGGTTCTGGGACCCGGTGGAAAACGCCTCCCTGATGCCGTGGCTCGCCGCCACCGCGCTCTTGCATTCCGCCGTGGTGATGGAGAAGCGCGACGCGCTGAAGGTGTGGACCATCCTCCTCGCCATCCTCGCCTTCTCGCTGTCGCTGGTGGGCACCTTCCTGGTGCGCTCGGGGGTGCTGACCTCGGTGCATGCCTTCGCCACCGATCCGGCGCGCGGCGTGTTCATCCTCGGCATCCTCACCTTCTTCATCGCCGGCGGGCTCGCTCTGTTCGCCTTCCGCGCCTCGGAGCTGAAGCAGGGCGGCCTCTTCGCGCCCATCTCGCGGGAGGGGGCGCTGGTGTTCAACAACCTGTTCCTCACCGCGGCAGCGGCGGCGGTGCTGGTGGGAACGCTCTATCCGCTGGCGCTTGAAGCCTTCACCGGCGCCAAGATCACGGTCGGCCCGCCCTACTTCAATCTGGTGTTCGGCGGGCTGATGCTGCCCCTCATCTTCGCCATGCCGTTCGGCCCGCTGCTGGCCTGGAAGCGGGGCGACATCCTGGGCGCGGCGCAGCGGCTGATGCTCGCCGCGGGCCTCGCCATCGTGGCGGCAGTGGTGACGGCGGCCGCGACCACAGGCGGCCCGGTTCTGGCGCCGCTTGCGGTGGGCCTTGCCGCCTTCATCATGCTCGGCGCCCTGACCGACCTCGCCGAACGTGCCGGCCTCGGCCGGGTGGGGGCGAAGGTGGCTCTGGCCCGGCTCGCCGGCGTGCCCCGCTCGGCCTATGGCACGGCCATCGCCCATTTCGGCGTGGGCGTGTGCCTGCTCGGCATCGTCTGCGAGACCTCTTGGAGCCTTGAGAAGATCGCGGCGGTGAAGCTCGGCGACACCATCACCATCGGCTCGCGCACCCTCACCCTCGACCGGCTGGAAAACCGCACCGGGCCGAACTTCCGCGCCCGCACCGCCGTGTTCTCCATCCGCGACGGCGACGTCCCGGAAGGCACCGTCGAAGCCTCCCGCCGCACCTTCGCCGCGCGGCAGATGGCGACCACCGAGGCGGGCCTGCGCACCTTCGGCTTCAGCCAGCTCTATGTGAGCATGGCCGAGGAAGCCGCCGACGGCCACGTCTCCGTCCGCGCCACCTTCAAGCCGTTCGTGACGCTGATCTGGCTCGGCGCGGTGGTGATGGCGCTGGGCGGCGTGCTCTCCCTCGCCGACCGGCGCCTGCGGGTGGGCGCCCCACGCCCGGCGGCGAAGAAGCAGCGGCAAGCCGTGGCGCCGGCGGAGTAGGCCGTGGCGCCGCGCATACGGCTCGCGCAGCATGCCGAGGTGGTCATGCGCGAGCGCGATATCGCCTCCGCGTGGATCGAGCGAACCCTCGCCGCGCCGGACTGGGATGTGGAGGATCCAAACGATCCCACGCTGCGGCGATCCTATGCCGCCATTGCCGAGCGCGGCGGCCGCATCCTGCGCGTAGTATATCGACCCGACGAGACGGACATCTTCGTTGTGACCGTCTTTTTCGACCGCGGAGCGCGACGGCCATGAAAGTGGACTACGATAAAGAGACGGACGCCATGTTCGTCCGCTTTGCCACGGGCGCCATCGTGGAGAGCGAGGAAGTCTCGCCCGGCATTGTCCTTGATTTCGATGCCGAAGGGCGGATCGTGGCGATGGAAGTGCTCGACGCGCGCAAGCGGCTTGCGCCCGGCGCCGTCCCCTCGGCGGCGGAGTAGACGGGTATGGCACAGAACACGCGCACGCTCCTCGCCTCCTTCCTCCTCCTGCTCTCCCTCGGCGCGCCGGCCTTCGCCGTGCAGCCGGACGAGGTGCTGGGCGATCCGGTGATGGAGAGCCGGGCGCGGACCATTTCGGCGGAACTGCGCTGCATGGTCTGCCAGAACCAGTCCATCGACGATTCCGACGCCCCGCTGGCCAAAGACCTGCGCATCATCGTGCGCGAGCGGCTGAAGGCGGGCGACAGCGACAGCCAGGTGCTGGACTTCATGGTGGCCCGCTACGGCGAGTTCGTGCTGCTCCGCCCGCGCATGTCCTGGCGCAACGCGCTTTTGTGGGGCGCGCCTATCCTTGTGCTGCTGCTGGGCGGCTTCGGCGCCATCCTCGCCATGCGCCGCCGCAGCGCCGCGCCCCCGGCCCCGCGCCTTTCGGCGGCCGAGGAGGCCCGGCTGAAGGCGCTGCTCGCCGAGGGCGACGGGGCCGGCCCGACCAAGCCCTGAGGCGGACGCGGGACGGCTCCCGCATTCTTCCCGTGGAAAGGTGGGCCGCGAGGGATTATGTGTGGCGGATGATGCCCACGCCCGAAACCATGCCTGAAGCCACGCTCACGCCTGAAACCGCCATGCCGCCCATGGCTCCCGAGGCCGCGCCGGCGCCTGCGCGCGCGTCCCTCGTCGGCCTCGACCGGGACAAGCTCGGGGATGCGCTCGACGCCATCGGCGTCAAGGGCTCGGAGCGGCGCATGCGCGTGAACCAGCTCTGGCACTGGATCTACCTGCGCGGCGCCCTCGACTTCTCGGAGATGACCAACGTCTCCAAGCACCTGCGCGCGCGGCTGGAGGAGGCCTATACCCTCGCCCGGCCCGAGATCGTGGCCGAGCAGGTCTCGCAGGACGGCACCCGCAAGTGGCTGCTGCGCTTCCCGGCCGATCATCCCGGCGAGCGGCCCCACGACATCGAGACGGTCTACATCCCCGAGAGCGACCGCGGCACCCTGTGCGTCTCCTCGCAGGTGGGCTGCACCCTCAACTGCTCCTTCTGCCACACCGGCACCCAGCGCCTCGTGCGCAACCTCACCGCGGCAGAGATCGTGGCGCAGGTGATGGTGGCCCGTGACCGGCTGGGCGACTATCCCGGCCGCGAGCGTGCCGTCGGCCCCGGCCTGCCCACCGAGGGCGACCGGCTCGTCACCAATATCGTCTTCATGGGCATGGGCGAGCCGCTCTATGCCTATGACAGCGTGAAGGAAGCCATCGAGACCCTTTCGGACGGCGACGGCCTCGGCCTCGGCAAACGGCGCATCACCGTATCCACCTCCGGCGTGGTGCCGGAGATCGAGCGGCTGGGCTCCGAGGTCGGCCCCATGCTCGCCATCTCGCTGCACGCCGTGCGCGACGATCTGCGCGACGTGCTGGTGCCCATCAACAAGAAATACCCCATCAGGGAGCTGATGGAGGCCTGCCGCACCTACCCGGCCGCCTCCAACGCCAAGCGCATCACCTTCGAATACGTGATGCTGAAGGGCGTGAACGACTCGCCCGCCGACGCCCGCGCGCTGGTGAAGCTGCTCGAAGGCGTGCCGGCCAAGATCAACCTCATCCCGTTCAATCCCTGGCCCGGCACGCAATATGAGTGCTCGGACTGGGAGACCATCGAGCGCTTCTCGGACATCGTGTTCCGCGCCGGCTATGCGAGCCCGGTGCGCACGCCGCGCGGACGCGACATCCTCGCCGCCTGCGGCCAACTCAAGAGCGAGAGCGAGAAGCTGACCGCCCGCGAGCGCCTCGCCTATCGCGCCATGATGGCCCAGGCAGAGGATTAGCCCCCACCCCTTTCCGGAGACGCGTGCCATGCTCGACCATGTGGGGATCTCGGTGCGCGACGTGTCGCGCTCCCGCGCCTTCTACCTCGCGGCGCTGGCGCCCCTCGGCTACGGCATCCTCATGGAGGCGAGCCCGCCGGGCGGCCATACCTATATCGGCTTCGGCGTGATCGGCTCCGGCAAGCCGGACTTCTGGATCGGCGATGCGCCGGTCGCCACCGGGCACCTGCATCTGGCCTTCGCAGCGAAAGACCGCGTGGTAGTGGATGCCTTCTACGCCGCCGCCATCGCCGCCGGTGCGCGGGACAATGGCGCGCCGGGCCTGCGGCCGCACTATCATCCCAACTATTACGGGGCTTTCGTGTTCGACCCGGACGGGCTGAACGTGGAAGCCGTCTGCCACATGCCCGAGACCGCCTGAGCCCATGGACAACTTGGTCCGCCTGCTGCTGCGCTTCGTTCTGGTACCGCTCGGCTATTTCGCGTCGGTGATCGCCGGGGCGTGCGTGATCCTCATAGGCGAATGGCGCATCGGCACGCTGTTCACCGCCGACGATCCCAATGTACGGGCGTGGGGCATCATCATCGCCATCGTCACCACTGTCGTGGTGCTGTTCCTGCTGCTGATGCTCATGTGGCTGGTGGCGGCGGTGGGCATCCTGTTCTCGGAGGCCTTCGCCATCCGCTCGTGGATGTTCCACGTGGCCAACGGCGTGGTCTCGGCCTGGATCGGCGCCCAGCTCTTCTCACCCAGCGATGGCGCACCGGCGGTGGCGGGCGATCCCTTCTATGTGGTGGCGGCGGGCCTTGCCGGCGGGCTCGCCTATTGGCTGGTGGCGGGCTCCACAGCGGGCTTCTTCAAGCCCATTCTGCGCTCCCCCGCCGAGCGGGCCGGCACCCTGCCCCGCCGCCGCGCCGGCCGGACCTGTCGCCGCCGTCCCCTGAGTCGCCCCCCAGATGAGCCCCGCCGCCGACGACCCCGGTGCGGCCCGGCGCACGGGTCGTCTGGCGTTGGCCTATCTCGCGTCCGTCCTCGTCACCGTAAGCCTGCTGCCGCTCGTGGGCGCCGCCATGGACCGGATAGCGCCCGCGCCCGGCACGTCCGAGGGGCTGGCGCTGTATTATGGCGTGGCGATCGCGTCCGCCGGCTTCGCCTACCTGCTGGCGGCCGTGTGCGGACTTGCGCCGGCAATGGTGTGGATGGCCATCTCGGAGCGGAAAAGCCTGCGCCACCCGCTGGCCCATGTGGCGGCGGGCGCGATCTGGGCCGCGGCAGGCTGGTTGGGCTTCTCCCTCGTCACCGATTCTCTCGGCGATCCGCTGCTGGCGCGGGTGACGATGGACCTTCTCATCGCCGGTGCCGGCGGCGGCCTTGCCTATTGGGCGGTGGCCGGGCGCAGCGCGGGCGGCAGCACGCCCCTTCGCTGAGGAATGCACGCACGACGAAAAACCGCGGACGTTGCCGTCCGCGGTTCAAAACGTCTCGGAAAGCCGAAAGCTCAGGCCGCGGCAGCGGCCGCGACGGCCTTGGCGATCTGGCGCTTGAGGTCGAGGGCGACGGGAGACAGCTCCTCGTCGCGGGCCTTGGCGAGGAAGGCGTCGAGGCCACCACGGTGGTCCACGCTCTTCAGCGCATTGGCGCTGACGCGCAGGCGCACGGAACGCTTCAGCGTCTCGCTCTCCAGCGTCACGTTGCACAGGTTCGGCAGGAACCGGCGCTTGGTCTTGCGGTTCGAGTGGCTCACGAGGTTGCCGCTCTGAACCCCCTTGCCGGTCAGGTCACACCGCCGGGACATGGCGAAAGTCCTTTTTTCTTCGTATGGCGCGGGGAACGCGTCGGGGCCAGAAGACCCGCGTGCACTCACCCGCTCTATCGGGAAGCGGCTCGTATAGGGGGAGAGGGGGAGCCAGTCAAGGTGCGGAGCATATTGCGCCCGCCCGCCCCCTGCTGTGAGAATGACGTTACGGTCAGGCTCGACGGGGAACAAGGGTCGGGCTTCACGGCCTGGATGGGGGATTTCATGAAGTTCGGAAACTGGCTGTTCGCCGCCGCTCTGTCGACGGCGGGGATTTTCTGCGCGGGCGAGGCGAGCGCGCAGGGCAGGTTCATCGTCAACCAGCTCTCGGGCAAGTGCATCGATGTCTCGGGTGCGCCCGGCGTCAAGAACGGCTCCCCGCTGATCCTTTATACCTGCGAGTTCTCCGCGCTGAACCCTAACGGGTCGCCCACCGACCAGATGTGGGAAATCCTGCCCCAGGGCTTCATCCGCAACGCCCTCTCCGGCAAGTGCATCGACGTGCCCGGCGCCCCCGGCATCAAGGCCGGCACGGCGCTGATCCTTTATGATTGCGAGCTTTCAGGTAAGAACCCCAACGGCTCGACCACCGACCAGCAGTGGCAGTTCACCAAGGAGGGCTTGATCCGCCACAAGCTGTCCGGCCTCTGCCTCGACGTGAAGGGTACGCCTGCCTCCAACAACGGCGCGCGCCTCCAGCTTGCGACGTGCGAGGTGGCCGGAGGGCCGTCTGACCAGTACTGGCGCCTCAAGTAGCGCCCGCCCTCACCCCGGCATCAGCACGCCCCTGCCCTTCTGCGCCGCCTCGGCGATGAAGTCGGCGGCCACGCGGATGCGGGCGAGGTCGCGCGTGTCGGCGTGGGTGAGGAGCCAGAAGGTGCGCGTGAGGCCCACCTCCGTGGGCAGGATGGGCACCAGCCCTTCCGGCCCCTCGCCCGCGAACAGGTCGGCCATGAAGCAGGGCAGCACGCATACGCCGGCGCCCGCGCGGGTGGCGGTCATCTGGGCGACGAGGCTGGAGCTTTTCAGCCGCACCCTGAGGTCCTTGGCCACCAGCGGCACGTAATCCAGCTCGGGCGCATAGATCAGGTCGTCCACATAGCCGATGAAACGGTGGCGCTGGAGCGCGGCGCGGCTCTCGATGGCGCCATGCTTCTCCAGATAGGCGCGGGCGGCATAGAGGCCGAGCCGGTAGTCCGTGAGCTTCCTCGCATGGAGCCGCCCCTCCTTGGGCCGGGACAGCGAGATGGCGATGTCGGCCTCGCGCTTCGACAGGGAGAACAGGCGCGGCATGGCGAGGAGCTGGATGTCCAGCTCCGGATGCAGATCGGACAATGCGCCGATGCGCGGGGCGAGGAAGAAGGTGCCGAAGCCATCCGGCGCCCCGATCCGAACCGTGCCGGAGACGCCGAGGTCCGATCCGGCGATCTCGCCCTGCGCGGAAAGCGCCAGCGTCTCCATGCCCTCGGCGGCGGCGAGCAGGCGATCCCCGGCGGCGGTCAGCGCATAGCCGTGGGGGCGCCGGTCGAACAGCTTCGCCCCCAGCGCCGTCTCCAGCGCGGCGATGCGCCGGCTCACGGTGGAGTGCTCCACCTTCAGCCGCGCCGCCGCCACCGTGAGCCGCCCGGCCCGCGCCACCGCGAGGAAGAAGGTGAGGTCGGACCACTCGAAATCGCCGCCGGGCATGGCTCTCAGGACTGTGAAAGGGCGCACATCAATGGTGCGGAGATTGCCGTAGCTGTGCACAAAAAGATAGGGCAGTGTGCCGGCCAACGAACGTCGTCCCAAAACGGCGTCCCTCGTCTGGAAACGTTTTTCCCAAGAAGGAACCGCATCATGCGCGAGATTGGCCATTTCATCGGCGGCAAGCACGTTGCCGGCACGGCCGGGCGCTTCGCCGACGTCTACCAGCCCATGACGGGCGATGTGGTCGGCCACGTGGCCCTCGCCTCCAAGGACGAGCTGAACGCCGCCGTCGCCAACGCCAAGGCCGCGCAGCCCGCCTGGGCCGCCACCAATCCCCAGCGCCGCGCCCGCGTGCTGATGAAGTTCCTGGAGCTGGTGCACCGCGACTACGACATGCTGGCGGACCTGCTCGCCCGCGAGCACGGCAAGACCGTTCCCGACGCCCGCGGCGACATCCAGCGCGGCCTTGAGGTGATCGAGTTCGCCATCGGCATCCCGCACCTGATGAAGGGCGATTTCTCCGACAGCGCCGGCCCGGGCATCGACATCTATTCCATGCGCCAGCCGCTGGGCGTGGTGGCCGGCATCACGCCGTTCAACTTCCCGGCCATGATCCCCATGTGGAAGTTCGGCCCGGCCATCGCCTGCGGCAACGCCTTCATCCTGAAGCCGTCCGAGCGCGATCCCGGCGTGCCCATGCACCTCGCCGAGCTGATGCTGGAAGCCGGCCTGCCCCCCGGCATCCTCAATGTGGTGAACGGCGACAAGGAGGCCGTGGACGGCCTTCTGGACCATCCCGACGTCCACGCCATCGGCTTCGTCGGCTCGTCCAATATCGCCCAGTACATCTATGCCCGCGGCGCGGCCAACGGGAAGCGCATCCAGGGCTTCGGCGGCGCCAAGAACCACATGATCATCATGCCCGACGCGGACATGGACCAGGCCGTGGACGCCCTCATCGGCGCCGGCTACGGCTCCGCCGGCGAGCGCTGCATGGCCATCTCCGTGGCGGTTCCGGTGGGCCCCGAGGCGGCCGACAAGCTGCTGGAGAAGCTCGTTCCCCGTGTCGAGAACCTGAAGATCGGCCCGTCCACCGACGGCTCCGCCGACTTCGGCCCCCTCGTCACCCGCGAGGCGCTGGAGCGCGTGCGCAGCTATGTGGACCTCGGCGTCCAGGAGGGCGCAAAGCTGCTGGTGGATGGCCGCGGCTTCAAGATGCAGGGCTATGAGAACGGCTTCTACATGGGCGGCTGCCTGTTCGACCATGTGACCGCCGACATGCGCATCTACAAGGAAGAGATCTTCGGCCCTGTCCTCTCCGTCGTGCGCGCGCCGGACTACAAGGAGGCCCTGCGCCTTCCCACCGAGCATGAGTATGGCAACGGCGTCGCCATCTTCACCCGCGACGGCGATGCCGCCCGCGACTTCGCCTCCAAGGTGAACGTGGGCATGGTGGGCATCAACGTGCCGATCCCGGTGCCGCTCGCCTACCACACCTTCGGCGGCTGGAAGCGCTCCGGCTTCGGCGACCTGAACCAGCACGGCCCGGACGGCGTGCGCTTCTACACCAAGACCAAGACCGTGACCTCCCGCTGGCCCTCGGGCATCAAGGACGGCGCGGACTTCGTGATCCCCACCATGGGCTGACGCCGGATCGGCCGCTCCGTCCTCAGGGCGGGGCGGCTCTGGCATCGGCGGGTCCGTCGGGCGCATATCTCGGCGGGCACTGGATGGCTCGCACGAAGGCGCCCCCTGCATGTTCACGCTCTCCGAGGACCAGATCGCCATCCGGGACATGGCGCGCGATTTCGCCAATGAGCAGATCGCGCCCTATGCCGTGGAGTGGGACGAGAAGAAGCACTTCCCCGTCGAGCAGTTGCGCGCTGCCGCCGCGCTCGGCATGGGTGGCATCTATGTGCGGGAGGATGTGGGCGGCTCCGGCCTCACCCGCCTCGATGCGGCGCTCATCTTCGAGCAGCTCGCCACCGGCTGCCCTGGCACCTCCGCCTATCTCTCCATCCACAACATGTCGACCTGGATGATCGACCGCTTCGGCGACGACGCCCAGCGCAGGAAGTGGGTGCCGCGCCTCGCCAGCATGGAGCACTTCGCCTCCTACTGCCTCACCGAGCCCGGCGCGGGATCGGACGCGGCGGCGCTGAAGACGAAGGCGGTGCGGAACGGCGACCACTACGTCGTCGACGGCCAGAAACAGTTCATCTCCGGCGCCGGCTCCGCCGACATCTATGTGGTGATGGTGCGCACCGGCGGCGACGGGCCGAAGGGCATCTCCACCCTCGTCATCGAGGCGGGCGCGCCGGGCCTCTCCTTCGGCGCCAATGAGCGCAAGATGGGCTGGAACGTGCAGCCCACCCGCACCGTCACCTTCGAGGGCGTGCGCGTGCCGGTGGAGAACCGGCTGGGCGAGGAAGGCGAGGGCTTCAGGATCGCCATGGCCGGGCTCGACGGCGGCCGGCTGAACATCGGCGCCTGCTCGCTGGGCGGGGCGCAGGCGGCGCTGGAAAAGGCGCTGTCCTACATGCGCGAGCGCAAGGCGTTCGGAAAGCGCCTCGACGAGTTCCAGGCGCTGCAATTCCGCCTCGCCGACATGGCGACCGAGCTGGAATGCGCCCGCACCTTCCTGTGGCGCGCGGCGTCCGCGCTGGATGCCAAGGCGCCGGACGCGACGCAGCTCTGCGCCATGGCCAAGCGCATCGCCACCGATCGCGGCTTCGAGGTGGCCAACGATGCCCTGCAGATGCACGGCGGCTACGGCTACCTCGCCGACTATGGCATCGAGAAGATCGTGCGCGACCTCAGGGTTCACCAGATTCTCGAAGGCACCAACGAGATCATGCGCCTCATCGTCGCCCGCGCGCTGATCGCGCAGGGGAACTGAGGGCGCGTCTTACGCGCGGCGTCTGCGGTCATGCCCGGGCTTGTCCCGGGCATCCACGTGGAGAGGCCGGGCGCCCCGTCTGCGGTCGTGCAGGCGGCACGACGTGGATGGCCGGGACAAGCCCGGCCATGACGGCGGCGAAAACCATCGATAGCTGCACCGGCGGCACCCAATTCGGGAGGAAACCATCATGGCCACCATCGCATTCATCGGCCTCGGCAACATGGGCGGGCCCATGGCCGCCAACCTCGTGAAGGCCGGCCACACTGTCACCGGCTTCGACCTCGTGCCGGCCGCGCTGGAGGCGGCGAAGGCCAAGGGCGTCGCCATCGCCGACAGCGCCAAAGCGGCGGTGGCGTCCGCCGACGCGGTCGTCACCATGCTGCCCTCCGGCAAGCATGTGGTGGGCGCCACCACCGGCGCGGACGGCCTGTTCGCGGCGGCGAAGCCCGGCACGCTCTTCATCGACTCTTCCACCATCGATGTCGCCTCCGCCCGCGCCTTCCACGAGGCGGCCAAGGCGGCGGGTCACGCGAGCGTAGATGCGCCGGTCTCCGGCGGTGTCGGCGGGGCGGAAGCGGGCACGCTGACCTTCATGGTGGGCGGCACGGACGAGGCGTTCGCGGCGGCGAAGCCCATCCTGGAACTGATGGGCAAGAAGATCGTCCATTGCGGCGGCGCCGGCGCGGGCCAGGCGGCGAAGATCTGCAACAACATGATCCTCGGCATCTCGATGATCGCGGCCTCGGAAGCCTTCGTGCTGGCCGAGAAGCTGGGCCTCTCCCATCAGGCGCTGTTCGACGTGGCCTCCACATCTTCCGGTCAGTGCTGGTCCATCAACACCTATTGCCCCGTGCCCGGCCCGGTGCCGACCAGCCCCGCCAATCGCAACTATGTGCCGGGCTTTGCCGCCGCGCTGATGCTGAAGGACCTGAAGCTCTCGCAGGAAGCCGCCGAGACGGCCGGCGCCGCCACCGCGCTGGGCGCCGCGGCGACCGCCCTCTACACCGCCTTCGCGGCGGAGGGGAACGAGGGCAAGGATTTCTCCGGCATCATCGAGTGGATCCGCACGCGAGCGGACGAGACCTGAGCCCGAGCGATCGACGCACGGACATGAAAAAGGCCCGCCGCAGGATGCGCGCGGGCCTTTTTGATTGGGCGCGAGGCTTACCGCGCCGGCAGCAGCGGCGGCCCGTAGACATTGGGCTCGCGCTGGGAGGGCTGCACCCACCAGAACAGGAGCACGAAGAAGCCGAACGGGATGAACAGGATCAGGAACCACCAGCCGGTGCGGCCGATATCGTGCAGCCGCCGCACGGCCACCGCCAGCGAGGGCAGGATCAGGCCGAGGTGGACGACGGTCGAAAGCCAGTTGGGCCCGGCAAAGAAATACCACGCATCGATCTGGCCACCGCTGACCTGCGTCGCGGTGATGGACCCGGCGAGCAGCATGGTGCCGATGACGAAGGCCGCGATCTCCGTCAGCAGGGTGAATACCCAGAACCACCAGAATTCGCTGCGGGGCGCCCGTCCCTGAAAGCCGGCATATTGGCTGAGGCAGCTGCGAACGGCTTGCGTGAATGTCATGGCCCCTCCTCGCGCGCCGTGACCCTGCGGCTGCGCCGGGCTACCTATAGCGGAAGCGTCCGCGCGCGGCCAACCGGGCCGGCGGTCGCCGGGCCGGAGCCGCGGGGGACTTCATGGACCTGATCTTTGCGCTTATCGCCGGCGCGGCCGTGCTGGCGCTGGCCGTGGTGGTCGCCCGAAGGTTCAGAGTGTTCCACCGGCAGGCGCTCGCGCGCGTCGCCGCCGGCAGCGAGATGGCCGCGCTTCCGAGCGGCGCCGTGGAGTATGCCGACCGGGGCGCGGGGCCGGTTCTGCTCTCCATCCATGGCGCGGGCGGCGGGTTCGACCATGGCCTGTTCTTCGCCGACGAACTGATGGGCGGCGGCTTCCGCCTCATCTCGCCCTCGCGCTTCGGCTATCTCCGCACCGGCACGCCCGCCGCAGCGGTGGATGCGCCGGACGGCGGCATCGCCGCGCAGGCGGATGCCCATGCCGACTTGCTCGACCATCTCGGCCTCGACAAGGTGATCGTGATGGGCCTGTCGGCCGGCGCGCGGTCAGCGGCGGCACTGGCCGTGCGCCATCCCGAGAAGGTCCGCGCATTGGTGCTGCTGGTGCCCGCGCTCGACGCCCCGCACAGCCCGGTGGCGACAGACCCCACCGGGGGAAGCCGCCTCGCCTTCGCCATCGTGAAGGCCGGGGGCGATTTCTTCTGGTGGCTCATCGGCGCCCTCGGCCCCTCGATGGTGATCCGCTTCGTGGGCGTGCGGCCTGCGCTCCTGAAGGAGGCGGGGGAGAGCGAGCGGGCGCGGGTGCTGAAGATCGCCGCCGCCATCGCGCCGGTGTCCGAGCGCGCGGCCGGCATCCGGCTCGACAGCGCCTGCCCGCACCCGGTGCTGCCGCTGGAGCGCATCACCGCGCCCACCCTCATCGTCTCGGCGCGGGATGATCTCTTCAACACGTTGCCGGCGGCGGAGGTGGCGGCGGCGCGCATCCCCGGCGCGCGGCTCATTGCCTACGACACCGGCGGCCATCTGCTGGTGGGGCGGGCCACGCAGACACGCGCGGCGGTGCGCGCATTTCTCGATGAAGTCGCGCCGTGAAGAGAATTTGGAGGCAGGGGGTGGATGGTAGCAGCGGGTGGATTTGAACCACCGACCTCCGGGTTATGAATCCGGCGCTCTCACCGACTGAGCTACGCTGCCACAACACATCCGACGCAAGTTGCGTCAGGAGACGCGCATATAGAGGCGGGGCCACGCGGGTGTCAAGAATCCCCGCGCGCCCTGTGAACAGAAGGCTTGTGGGCAGAACTTGCGGCCAAAAGGCTCAGGCCGCCTTCTTCTTGATGCGCACCATCTTGAAGAAGCCCACGGGGAAGACGGGGGCGATGCTCACCACTTCCATGTCGGGATACTTGGCCGCCCAGTTGCGCAGGCGGCTGGCCTTGAAGGCGATGCTCCAGCCGATCTTCTTCACCAGCGGGGCAAGGGCCGCCTCCACATGCATGGTCGCGCCTTCATCGGCACCCAGCTTGGAGGCGATGACGATCTCGCCGCCCGGCCGCAGCACGCGGTACATCTCGTCCAGCGCGCCCTCGGGGTCGGGCACCAGCGTGATGACGAAAGGCACGGTGACGGCGTCGAAGCTGTGGTCGGCGAAGCCGAGCTTGCAGGCGTCCATGGCGCAGAGCAGGCCCACCTGCTTCAGGCCCCGCTCCACCTTCTTCTCCACCGCCTTCTGCAGCATGTGGAAGGACAGGTCGATGCCGGTGACGCGGCAGCCGGCGGGATAGTAAGGCAGCACCAGCCCGGTGCCGACGCCCACTTCCAGAATGTCGGGACCACAGGCGGCGGCGGCGGCGGAGGTCTTGCGCTGGGCGTCCGCCAGCAGCTTCACATAGACCTTGTCGTAGATGGGCGCCCACTTGGCATAGGCCTTCTTCTGGCCTTCGAGATCGTACTGAACCGCCATTGTGCCGTCTCTCCCGCCCCAAGCCCCGAGGGCAACCCGTCCTCAGGCGACCTCTGCGACCGCCTTCGCCACCCGCTCCGCCTTCACGATGGTGCCGCCGCCCAGAAGGCGGGCACCGGCGCCGGGGGCATCGTAGAGCACGCAGGCCTGCCCCGGCGCAACGCCTTCCTCGCCGAGCGCGAGATGCACGGCCGGGGTGCCATCCGCCGTGCGGCCGAGGCGCGCCGGTACCGGGGGACGGGTGGATCGCACCTTCACATGGACTTCAGCCTCGGCATCCAGCGCCGCGGCGAAGGGGATGTCCCCCAGCCAGTTCACGTCGGCCATGGAGATGGCCCGCACCGCCAGCGCCTCGCGTGGGCCGACCCGCACCTCGCGCCGGGAGGCATCGATGGAGATCACATAGAGCGGCTCGGGCGTGGCGATGCCGAGGCCCTTGCGCTGGCCGATGGTGTAATGGAGCACGCCCTTGTGGCGGCCCAGCACCCGGCCATCCAGATGCACGATGTCACCCGCTTCGCCCGCTTCGGGCCGCAGGCGCTGCACCACCTCGGCATAATCGCCGCCGGGCACAAAGCAGATGTCCTGGCTGTCGGGCTTCTCCGCCACCGGCAGGCCGAACTCGGCCGCGAGCGCCCGCACGTCCGCCTTCTGCATCTCGCCGAGGGGGAAGCGCAGCTTGTCGAGCTGGGCGGCCGTGGTGGCATAGAGGAAATAGGACTGGTCCCGCGCCTCCTCAGCCGCGCGGAACAGGCCGCGCCCACCACCGGGCAGCGCGCGGCTCGCCACATAATGCCCGGTCGCGAGATAGCGCGCGCCCAGCTCCTCGGCGGTGGCGAGCAGGTCGCGGAACTTGACGGTGCGGTTGCAGTCCACGCAGGGAATGGGCGTGACGCCGGCCGCATAGCTCGCGGCGAAGCGGTCGATCACCTCCTCGCGGAAGCGGCTTTCATAATCGAGCACGTAATGGGGGATGCCCAGCGTGCGCGCCACTTCACTGGCGTCATAGATGTCCTGCCCCGCGCAGCATGAGCCGGGCCGGTGCGCCGCCTCGCCATGGTCGTAGAGCTGGAGGGTGACGCCCACCACGTCATAGCCGGCGCGGGCCAAAAGGGCCGCCACCACGGACGAATCCACCCCGCCCGACATGGCCACCACGACGCGCGTCGCCGCGCGATCGGCACGGGCGGCGTCGGAAGCATCGAGGAGGAGGTCGTCGGTCATCTCGGTCGTCGGCTTTCGGCCGTGGGATCGGAAGGAGGCGCGGCAGAACGTATGCCGCACCGTCGCCAAGTGCAAACAAGGTGCAAACGATTGGCATCTGAGCCACGCGAGCGCGGCGAAAAAACGGCCTTCCCGCCCGCTCCGCGGCGCCCCGTCACCCCCGCGCCACCCGGCGGGTCGGCTCCTCGTCCTCCACCGGGCCCTCGAACACCGAGACAAGGGCGCGGCGGATGGTGGACTGGCGGGCGGCGCCGGTGATCTTCGCACCCATCAGGTCGGTGACGTAGAACACGTCCACCGCCCGCTCGCCGAAGGTGGCGACATGGGCCGAGGCGATGTTGAGGTTGAGCCGCGACAAAGTGTTGGTGAGGGCGAACAGCAGGCCCGGCCGGTCGAGGCCGGACACCTCCACCACCGTGTGGCGGTTCGACCAGGAATTGTTCACCGTCACCTCGGGCTCGACGGTAAAGGTCCGCCGGCCCTTGGGCAGCTTCTTGGCCATCACCTCCGGCAGGCGCACCTCGCCGGTGAGCGCCTGCTCCACCGCTTCCCGGATGCGGTTGGCGCGTCTGAGTTCGTCCTCGTCATGGTCGAAGGCGCGGCGGATGGCGATGGTGTCCAGCGCCAGCCCGTCGGTGGTGGTGGATATCTGCGCATCCACGATGTTGGCGCCCGCCGCGGCGCAGGCCCCGGCGATGATGGACAGGAGCTTGGGATGGTCCGGCGCCAGCACGGTGAGCGTGGTGATGCCGCGGCCGGGCTCCAGCGACGCATGGGTGGCGATGGAGCGGCCGGCCGTCTCCGCCTCGTCCACGAAGCGGGCGTGGCGCAGCTTGGTCTCGAGGTCCACGCGCAGCCAGTAGGGCGGATAATGGCGCGCCACATAGGCGGCGACCTTCTCGTCGTCCCAGTCGGAGAGGGCCGAGCGGAACTGCGACTGGGCAGCGGTGACGCGCTTGCCCCGGTCCACTTCCGAGAAGCCGCCGGTGAGCACCGGCTCGGTCTCGTAATAGAGCGTGCGCAGAAGCTGCGCCTTCCAGCCATTCCAGGTGCCCGGCCCCACCGCCTTGATGTCGGCCGTGGTGAGGATGGTCAGCAGCTTCATCCGCTCCAGGTTCTGCACCACGGAGGCGAAATTCTCGATGGTCTTGCGGTCGGACAGGTCGCGGGACTGGGCGACCGTGGACATGACGAGGTGCTGCTCCACCAGCCACGCCACCGTCTCGGTCTCCACCGGCGACAGGCCGAAGCGCGGGCAGAGCTTGCGGGCGATGCGGGCGCCGGCCACCGAATGGTCCTCCGGGCGACCCTTGGCGATGTCGTGCAGCAGCAGGGCGACATAGAGCAGGTTGCGGTTCTTCACCGTGCCCATCAGCTCGTTGGCGAGCCCGTTCTCCGGGTTCACCTTGCGCTCGATCTCCGAGAGGATGCCGATGCAGCGCAGGAGGTGCTCGTCCACCGTGTAGTGGTGGTACATGTTGAACTGCATCATGGCGACGATCTTGCCGAACTCCGGCAGGAACCGCCCCAGCACGCCCACCTCGTTCATCCGCCGCAGCACCGTCTCGGGCGCGTCCTTGGAGGTGACGATCTCCAGGAACAGCCGGTTCGCCTCCGGATTCTCGCGCACGCTCGCATCGATGAGGCCGAGGGAGCGGGCGGCGAGCTGGCTGGCGTCGGGATGCAGCGCCAGGTTGCGCTTGTCGGCCACGTGGAAGATGCGGATGAGGTTCACCGGGTCGCGGTTGAACGCCTCCGGGTCCGCCACATTCAGGCGGTCATGGTCGAGGATGAAGTCCGTCGTGTCCTTCAGCGTGATGCGGCGGGAGCCGGCGCGGAAGCGCTCCACCATGCCCTTGAGGCCCGGCACCGGCTTCTCGTGGCGCTCCTCCAGCGCGGCGGAGAGGATGGCGGTGAGATCGCCCACATCCTTCGCCACGAGGAAATAGTGCTTCATGAAGCGTTCCACGTCCTTCTGGCCGGGATGCTCCGTATAGCCGAGGCGCAGCGCCATCTCCCGCTGCAGGTCGAAGGAGAGGCGGTCCTCGGCGCGGCCGGTGAGGAAGTGCAGGTGGCAGCGCACGGACCACAGGAAGTCCTCGCACTTCTTGAAGAGGTTCGCCTCCTCGCGGGTGAACACGCCCTTGGCGACGAGCTGGCTCGCGGTCTGCACCCGGTAGACGTATTTGGAGATCCAGAAGAGGGTGTGCAGGTCGCGAAGGCCGCCCTTGCTCTCCTTGACGTTGGGCTCGACGAGGTAGCGCGACTGGCCGGAGCGGCGCAGGCGATCCTCGCGCTCGGCCATCTTGGCGGCGACGAACTCGGCGCCGGTGCCCTCCACCACTTCCTTGTCGAAGCGCTTCTCCAGATCCTCGAACAGCGCCTTGTCGCCGACGAGGAAGCGGGCTTCGAGAATGGAGGTGCGGATGGTGAAGTCGGCCCGGGCCTGCCGCAGGCATTCCTCCACCGAGCGGGTGGCATGGCCCACCTTCAGCCCGAGATCCCAGAGAATGTAGAGCATGGCCTCGGCGACGCTCTCGCCCCAGGCCGTCTGCTTGTAGGGCAGCACGAACAGGATGTCGGTGTCGGAGCCCGGCGCCATCATGCCGCGGCCGTATCCGCCCACCGCCACCACCGCCATGCGCTCGGAGCGGGAGGGATTGTCCACCGGATAGAGGAAGGTGGTGGCCACCTCATAGGCGCTGGAGATGACCGCATCCTGCAGCGCGGAGAGGCGCATGGCGCAGCAGCGGCCGCAGCCGTCTTCCAGCAGGAGGCGCTCGGCGGCGGCACGGCCGTCCTGCATGCCCTTCTTGAGGCGTGCGACGACGGCGTTGCGCAAATCGAGGTCGCGGCCCTTGTGGGCGGAAGCGATTTCCCGGATCTCGGCCTTGAGGGCCTGGCCTTCGAAGGGTTCGCCGATGACGCGGTTGACCTTGGAGGAACGGACGGTGGGCATTGCTCGGCGATCTGGAGGCACGAAGGGCAGGAGCCTTCATCTTTACCGCAATCAGCGCCCGGCCGCGAGCGGCGTTCATTGGTCGCTCTCGAATCGGCCGCAGCGGAACCTATATTTCTGTGATGGAACACATGCCGTACGGACAGCTTCGCGCTCGGGCCACCCAGACATTCCGAAAGGTGATGTATGGCGCGATGGCACTGGGGATCGCGCTCGCGCCGGCCAGCGCCCTGGCCGCGACGGGTGTGGGCACGCCCATCGTGGGCGGAGCGGCGGTCATTCCCCCGATCCAGCGGCCGGCACCACGTCCCGTGGTGCGGCCGGCCCCGACCGTCCCGCGCGCGCCGACGGTCGTGACGCCCAGGCCGAAGCTGCCGGCGCCGAAGCCGGTGGTGCCGGCAGACCCCACGCCCATCATCCAGCCCGCGCCGTTCCGCAGCAACACGCCCATCGGCGCCCAGCCCGGCTCCGGCGCGCCGCTCGGCGTGCTGCCGGGCGGCCTCGCCACGCCGCTTGTGGGTCCGGCGCCGGCGCCGAACACCTGCTGGTTCTACACGACGCCGGCGAAGACGGTGGGCTACTGGAGCAAGTGCCCGTAAGGCATCAGCCTGAAGACCACCCGCGAAAACGCTTGCGGCGTAACGCTTCCTTGAGGTGAGGCGGGCACCATCTGCCCCAGCGGCTGATCTTCGCCCCATTTTGGTGGTGGAAGGAGCCGCGCGGCCCGAGAGCAGGCCGGCTATGCGACGGGAATTGGAATGACCGCACAGGGACGGGGGGACGGCATGAGGCGCGAGCCGCTCATGGAGCGGCCCGAATCCCTGTTCGACATCCGTCTCGACCCGCGCGACCGCTCCGCCGCACCGCCCCCGGAACCACCCCGCCCCGCCCGCAAGCCGGCCGCGCGGCCCAAGGCCAAGGCGGAACCCGACATGCGTCCCGATCCCGCCCCGCGCCGCGGCCGCGCCGAGCCGCCGCCCCGCCGGCCCCGCCGTGGCGGTGGGGGGCGTCTCGTGTTCCGGCTGGTGAAATGGGGCTTCATCCTGGGCATGTGGGCGCTGCTCGCCCTCGCCGGCGTCATCGCCTACGAGGCGTCGAAGCTGCCGCCCATGCAGACGCTGATGATCCCCAAGCGTCCGCCCACCGTCACCGTGCAGGGGGCGGACGGTAAGACCATCGCCACACGCGGCGACATGGGCGGCGTGGCCGTGCCCATCGGCGAGCTGCCGCCTTATCTGCCCAAGGCTTTCGTCGCCATCGAGGACCAGCGCTTCTACAGCCATTTCGGCCTCGATCCCGAAGGCCTCGCCCGCGCCCTCGTCACCAACCTCACCTCCCGGCGGCTCAGGCAGGGCGGCTCGACGCTGACCCAGCAGCTCGCCAAGAACCTGTTCCTGACCCAGGAGCGCACGGCCTCGCGCAAGATGCAGGAGCTGGTGCTGGCCCTGTGGCTGGAGCACAAGTTCAGCAAGGACCAGCTGCTCGACCTCTATCTCAACCGCGTCTATTTCGGCGCCGGCGCCTATGGCGTGGAGGCAGCGGCGCAGCGCTATTTCGGCAAGTCCGCCCGGCAGGTGACGCTGGCCGAGGCCGCCATGCTGGCCGGGCTCGTCAACTCGCCCTCGCGCCTCGCCCCGACCCGGAACCTGAAGGGCGCGCAGACCCGCGCCAATCTGGTTCTGGCCGCCATGCGCGACCAGAAGATGATCTCCGCGGACATGGCGAGCACCGCCCAGGCGCGCCCGGCGCAGCTCGCGCGCAGCGGCATGCCCGATTCCTCCGGCTACGTGGCCGACTGGGTGATGGACCAGCTGGATTCCGTGCTCGGCGACGGCGAGCTGCCCGGCGACGTCACCGTGCGCACCACCATCGATCCCGCGCTCCAGAAGGCGGGCGAGGCGGCGCTGGAGGACACGCTGGCGAAATCCGGCACCAAGTACGGCGTCGGCCAGGGTGCCATCGTGGTGCTCGACCCCGATGGCGGGGTGAAGGCGCTCATCGGCGGTCGCTCCTATGCGGACAGCCAGTACAACCGCGCCGTCACCGCCCGGCGGCAGCCGGGCTCGGCCTTCAAACCGTTCATCTATCTCACCGCCGTCGAACACGGCCTGACGCCGGAGAGCGTGCGCGAGGACGCGCCCATCCAGCTCAAGGGCTGGCGGCCGGAGAACTCGACCCGCGATTATCGCGGCCCGGTGACGCTCACCACCGCGCTCGCCCTCTCCCTGAACACGGTGTCGGTGCGCCTTGTGCTGGAGTTCGGCCCCAAGGCCGTGGTGCAGACGGCCCACCGCATGGGCATCTCCTCGAACCTCGACCCCAACCCCTCCATCGCGCTGGGCACCTCCGAAGTGTCGGTGCTGGAGCTGGCGGGCGCCTACACGCCCTTCGCCAACGGCGGCCTCGGCGTGATGCCCCATGTCATCGACAGCGTGATCGGGCCGGACGGCAAGCCGCTCTACGAGCGCAACGTCACCGGCATGGGCCGCGTGGTCGCCTCCGAATATGTGGCGATGATGAACCACATGATGACCCAGACGCTGGCCACCGGCACCGCGCGCCGCGCCGACCTGCCGGGCTGGGAGGCGGCGGGCAAGACCGGCACCTCGCAGGATTACCGCGACGCCTGGTTCGTCGGCTACACCGCCAAGTACGTGACGGCGGTGTGGCTCGGCAATGACGATTCCTCGCCCACCAAGAAGGCCTCCGGCGCCAACCTGCCGGTGGAGATCTGGAGCCGCGTGATGAAGGCGGCGCACCAGGGCGTGCCGGTGGCGGAGCTTCCGGGCGGGCTGAGGTCCTACGGCTTCGGCGGCAACGGCTACGGCCAGCCGGGCGCCACCTACCTGCCGCCGGCCGACATGCCAGACGACCGTCCGTCGGCCGTGGTCGGCCAGATGCCGGCGCCCCCGCCCCAGCAGGAGCCACCCATGACGCTGGACCGCTGGTTTGCAGAGACCTTCCTCGGCCAGGGCCGGCGGTAACCGGAGGCGCGCGCCGCGCCACGGGCGCTCCCGCCTTGCGCCCGCCGTCTGGCTCTAGGATAAGGCGTCATGACCGAGACCCCTTCCCCCGCCGACGCCGATCCCTATCTCGAGCCCGGCCGCCTGCTGTTCGCCGGCGACTGGCAGTTCGTCTCCGCGGCACCCACCGTCGAGGTGCTGCCGCCCATGCAGGGCATGGAGATCGCGCTGGCCGGCCGCTCCAACGTGGGCAAGTCCTCCCTCGTCAATGCGCTGACCGGCCGCAAGGCGCTGGCGCGCACCTCGGTGACGCCGGGGCGCACGCAGGAATTGATCTTCTTCCGGGTGGGGCCGGAGCTGTGCCTCGTGGACATGCCCGGCTACGGCTTCGCCAAGGCGCCGAAGGAGAAGGTCGACGCCTGGACGCGCACCATCAAGGATTACCTGCGCGGCCGGGTGAACCTCGCACGCGTCTTCGTGCTCATCGATTCCCGCCACGGCATCAAGCCGGTGGACGAGGAGATTCTCGACCTCCTCGACAAGGCGGCCGTCTCCTACGCCATCATCCTCACCAAGGTGGATCAGGTGAAGCCGAGCGCTTTGCCCTCGGTGATCGCCGGCGTGGAAGACAAGATCCGCCGGCGGCCGGCGGCCTATCCGAAGATCTTTCCCACCTCCAGCAACACCGGGCAGGGCTTCCCGGAGCTGCGCGCGGCGGTGGCGCAGCTTCTCGCCGAGCAGGGCTGAAGCCCGCGCGGCGCTTGAGCGTGATCTTGCGAAAACCGATTGGCCTCGATCAAAGACCGACGCCAAAAGGGCTCAGGCCAGCAGATCGGCAACCGTGAGCGCGATCACCAGCGTCGCCTTGTCGAGGTCGGAGAGCAGCAAATTCTCGTCCGCCCGGTGGCCGTTGGCCTCCTCGATGGTGTGCGGGCCGGCGCCGTAGAGCACCACGGGCACGCCGGCCTCGGCATAGAGGCGCGCATCCGTATAGAGCGGCACGCCGGTGGTCTTCACCTCCTCGCCGGTCACGGCCGAGGCATTGCGGCAGATGACGCCGGCGAGGTGCATGGCCCTGTCGTCCGGCACCAGCGGGCGGGCGATCAGGATGCGCCGAACCTCGGCCTTCGCCTTCGAGCCCTCCAGCGCCTTGGCGATGACGCCACGCACCTCGGCCTCCACCTGTTCCGGGTTCTCGCCGGGCACGATGCGGCGGTCGAGGCGGAAGGTGACGCGATCGGGCACCACATTGGTGTTGATGCCGCCGGAGATGAGACCCACCGTGAGCTGCGGCGAGCCGATGCCGGGCACGTCGGAGACCTTCGCCTGCAGCGTGTCGCGATAGGCATAGAGCGCGGTCAGGATATGGGTCGCGCCCTCCAGCGCGTCGATGCCGGTGAAGGGCAGCGCGGCATGGGCCGACTTGCCGATCACCTCGACTTCGAGGTGCAGGCAGCCGTTGTGCGCCACCACGACCCCATAGGAGAAGCCGGCCGAGACGGCATAGTCGGGCTTGGTGAGGCCGGTTTCCAGAATCCAGCCCGGCCCCACCTCGCCGCCGATCTCCTCGTCATAGGTGAAGTGCAGTTCCACCGTGCCCTTGAGCGGCAGGCCGGAGCGCTTCAGGGCGTCGAGGGCGAAGGCATAGGTGGCGAAATCGGACTTGGAGACGGCGACGCCGCGGCCATACATGCGCCCGTCCACCACCTCGGCGCCATAGGGGTCCTTGGTCCAGCCCTCGCCGGGGGGCACCACGTCACCATGGGCGTTCAGCGCCACCACGGGGCCCGCGTCTGCCTCTGCACCGAACCGGTGGCGGATGATGAGGTTGGTGGCCGTGACCATGCCCGCCGCCTTCACCCGGTCGGCCGGCACGGCGTGGCGCTCCACCGTGTAGCCAAGGGCTTCCAGCAGTTCGGCGGCGCGCGCCGCATGGGGGGCGCAATCGCCGGGGGGATTGTCGGAAGGCACCTTCACCAGCTCCGCCAGAAACTGGCGCTGCGCTTCGATGCGCTCGGCGATCAGGCTGCGGAGGGTGTCGGCGTCGGCGGTGGACATGACGTCTTCCTTGTTCTTGGGGCGGGCCGCAGCCCGCCGGTTCTCTCGTTTTAGGGTTCTAGGAGGATGCGGTCTATTTCCCGGACGCCCATTCCTTCAGCATCGCGCGGTCCTCATCGGACAATTCGGTGATGTTGTTGGGCGGCATGGCGTGGCTCAGGCCGGCCTGCACGAGGATGAGCTTGCGGTTCTTGTAGATGGCCTCCTCCGTGTCGAGGAGGATGCCGCGCGGCGCGATGGCGAAGCCCTCATAGACCGGCTCGGCGGCGTGGCACATGGCGCAGCGGCCCATGACGATGTTCTGCACATCCACCGGCACGCCCACCGCAGGCCCGCTCTTGGCGAAGGCCGGGGAGACCAGCGGCGGCAGGCCCAGCGCCATGCGGCCGGCGGGCGTAGTGGTGGCCGAGATGAATATCGCGAGGATCAGGCACACGGCCGCCACCAGCCAGCACCACGCCTTGTCGCCGCGCCCGGCATGCCGCTCGTTGTAGAAATAGCGGATCACCGTTCCCGCCACGAGCGCCAGCGCCACGATGACGAAGGCGTAGGGCGTGGAATAGGTCAGTGGGTAATGGTTGGAGATCATCAGGAAGACGACGGGCAAAGTGAAGTAGTTGTTGTGCCCGGAGCGGAGCTTGGCGGTCTTGCCGTAATAGGGGTTCGGCACCTCGCCCGCCTTCAGCGCCGCCACCACCTTGTACTGGTTGGGGATGATGACGAAGAAGACGTTGCCGCTCATGATGGTGGCCATCAGCGCGCCGGTATGGATGAAGGCCGCGCGGGGCGAGAACACCTGCTGGTACAGGAACGCCGCCAGCACCACGCCAGCGAACACGATGATGCCCACCACCAGCGGCTTGTCGCCGAGCTTCGAACGGCAGAGCTGGTCGTAGGCGATCCACCCCGCCGCAAGCCCGCCGAGGCCGATGGCGACGGCGGTGACGGGCTTCAAATTCATCACCGCCGGATCGATCAGGAAGATCGAGGACTGGTAGTAATAGACCCAGATAAGCAGGAAGAATCCGGTGATCCAGGTGGCATAGGACTGCCACTTGTGCCAGCCCAGTTCCTCGGGGAGAAAATCGGGCGCCACCAGATACTTCTTCACCTGGTAGAAGCCGCCGCCATGCACTTCCCACGCCTCCCCGCCCTTGCCGGCGGGGATGTCGGGCGTCGCCTTCAGGCTGGCATCAAGGTGCATGAAGTAGAAGGACGCGCCGATCCACGCCATGCCGGCGATGATGTGCGTCCAGCGCAGCAGCAGGCTGCCATACTCGTGGAGGATGGGTTCCATTGCCGTTTCAGATCCCGTGGCTGGAAGATGCGGGCGCATTGGCCCCTGTCACGCCCACGGACGGGGACCATTGGCCCCGGCCCGCGGCGTGGGTATCGTTCTTGTGGCGTCGGGTGAGGGGTGACGAAGCGTGCTGGAGAACATGAAGGCCTTCGTCGCCTCGGTGGAGAGCGAGAGCTTCTCGGAGGCCGGGCGTCGGCTGCATTTGTCGGCCAACGTGGTCAGCCACCGCATCCAGATGCTGGAGAAGCACCTCGGCTGCCGGCTGTTCAACCGCACCACCCGCCGCATGAGCCTGACCGAGCAGGGGCGCGTCTACTACGAGGCGATCACCGAGGCCCTGCGCCTCATCGAGGCGGCGGAGAGCAACGTCTCGGAACTCGGCGCCCTGCCCCGCGGCGCGCTGCGCGTCACCGCCCCGCTCCATCTCGGCCGCCGGCTGGTGGCGCAGGTGGCGGCGCGCTACCAGGAGACCCATCCCGAGATCGACGTGCGCCTGCGCCTGTCGGAACATACCCTCGACCTCATCGCCGAATCCATCGACGTGGCGCTGCGCCTCGCCACCTTCGAGGATTCCAGCATGATCATGCGCAAGGTGGCGCAGGTCGAGCGCATTGTGTGCGCCGCACCCAGCTATCTGGAACGGGCCGGCGTACCGCAGCGGCCGCAGGATCTGCTCACCCATCAATGCCTCCTCCTGCGGTTCGCGAGCCTTCGGGAATTGCGCTGGATGCTCACCGACGAAGGCCGGGACCTCGCCGTTCCCGTCACCGGCCATCTGGAGGCCGACGACGGCGACGTGCTCACCGTGTGGGCCGTCGAGGGTCGCGGCATCGTGGTGAAGCCGCGGTTCGAGGTGGCGGACGCCCTCGCGGACGGCCGCCTCGTGCCGCTGCTGGAGAAGAACCCGCCCCAGCCGGCGACGCTGGCGGTGCTCTACCCCGCCCGCCAGCTGGTGCCGCTGAAGGTGAAGGCCTTCGCCGACATGCTGGTGGATCAGGGCCGGCGCTACATCGCCCGCGAGCTGGCCAAGATCGGGGAGCGGCTGCCGGCCTGAGCCGGCCCGCGTCCCGATGGTTCCCCTGAAGCCCGCGCGGCGCCTGAGCGAAAGCAACGCCAACCACCCGCGCGGCGCCGGGCTCCGGCGGAAGCCGGAACCCGTCTTTGACCGGCTCAACTCGGGAACACCCGAGTTGAGTGCGTGGCCCACTCGACATCGGTCGCAGACCGATGTCGATGGCATCATCAGTGCGCCTCGGCCTGCTTGGCGGCGGCGACGATCTCCTCGGTGGAGGTCTTCTTCACGCCGTTGAAGAACACGTTGAGCGCCACGGCGACGATGGCGCAGAGCAGGATGCCGCTCTCCAAGAGCGGATGCAGCTCATGCGGCAGCGCCTTGAAGAAGTTGGGCGACACCAGCGGGATCATGCCGAAGCCCACCGCGATGGCGACGATGAAGAGGTTGTTGCGGTTGGTCTTGAAATCGACGCCGGTGAGGATGCGCGCGCCGGTGGCGGCCACCATGCCGAACATCACGAGACCCGCGCCGCCCAGCACCACCTGCGGCACCGCCTCCACCAGCGCGGCCATCTTCGGCATCAGGCCGAGGCCGAGCATGATGACGCCGCCCGTCACCGTCACCCAGCGCGAGCGCACGCCGGTGACGCCGACGAGGCCCACATTCTGCGAGAAGGAGGTGTAGGGGAAGGTATTGAAGATGCCGCCGAGCAGCGTGCCCACGCCATCGGCCCTGAGGCCGCGGGCCAGCGCCTTCTCGTCCACCGGCTTGCCGGTCATGTCGGAGAGGGCGAGGAACATGCCCAGCGACTCGATCATGACCACGATCATCACGATGCACATGGTGATGATCGGCACGAGGTGGAACGTGGGCATGCCGAAGTGGAACGGCAGGATGACGTCGAACCACGGCGCTGCCGCCACCTTCTCGAAGTGCATGATGCCGATGACCGAGGCGAGGATCGCGCCGGCGATGATGCCGAGCAGCACCGCCACATTTGCCACGAAGCCCTTGCCGAAGCGGATGAAGGCGAGGATCACCAGCAGCACGAACAGGGCGATGCCGAGGCCCTGGAGCTGGGCGTAATTGGGATTGGCGACCTGCACCACCTTGCCGTCGATGGTCTGGGTGAGGAAGGGAATGCCGCCGCCGGCCCAGTTGATGCCGACACGCATCAGGGAGATGCCGATCACCATGATGATGGTGCCCGTCACCACCGGCGGGAACAGAGGCAGCAGGCGCGAGATGAAGGGCGCGACGACGATGCCGAAGATGCCGGCAGCGATGACCGAGCCATAGATGCCGAGGATGCCGATGGCGGGATCGTTGGCCATGGACAGCATGGGGCCGACCGAGGCGAAGGTGACGCCCATCATCACCGGCAGGCGGATGCCCACCCCGAGGAAGCCGAGGCATTGGGCCAGGGTCGCGAGACCGCAGGCGAACAGGTCAGCCGAGATCAGGAACGCCACCTGCTCCGGCGGCAGCTTGAGCGCGCGGCCAATGATGAGCGGCACCGCGACCGCGCCGGCATACATGACGAGGACATGCTGGAGGCCGAGCGCGGCGAGTTTCGGCGCCGGCAGGATTTCGTCTACGGGATGAACGGCTTGTGACATCTGGTTCCCCCAAAGGAAGAGCGATCGAAATCAGGAAGGGCGTTCTTCAAATTTGTTGGCGACGGCAACGCTCCGGCGCGGCTCCGAACGGGCACTGCCCAACGCATCGGCATGCCTCATTGGAGATCAATTCCCGAGCCGGGGAAATACGTGTGGTAATCGGAATATCTTCCGATTTTTTTGGAAAATCGATCCACCCGGCGCGGGTTATGCTGCCGCGCAGCGGAGCGTTCGCCCGGCTGCCGGCCCTGCACCCGCAAGGCTTCCGCCGGGCGCGGCGCCAGAGAGTCAGGAAGGACGAGGAAACGATGGGGCGCCTGTCCACTCACGTGCTCGATACGGTCTCCGGCGGCCCGGCCGCCGATGTTGCGGTGGAACTTTACCGGCTGACGGCCGATGGCGGGCGCACCCTCGTCACCACCCGCCGCACCAATGCGGACGGCCGCACCGATACCCCCCTGCTCGCGGGCGACGATTTCCTCCCCGGCACCTATGAGCTGGTCTTCCACATCGGCGCGCATTTCCGCGCCACCGGCGCCCCGGTGGCCGACCCGCCTTTCCTCGACGTGGTGCCCCTGCGCGTGACCCTGATCGAGGGGCACTATCACGTGCCGCTGCTCTGCTCCCCGTGGAGCTATTCCACCTATCGGGGGTCCTGAGCCCATGCCCGCTCCCTTCACCGGCCGCGACAATTCCGGCATCCCCACCGATCCCGTCACCGGCAAGCCCTATCCGCGCGATCTCGTGGGCTACGGCCGCAATCCGCCCCACCCCCATTGGCCGGGGGATGCGCGCATCGCCGTGCAGTTCGTGGTGAATTACGAGGAGGGCGGCGAAAACTCGGTGCTCCATGGCGACAATGCCTCGGAGGCCTTCCTCTCCGAGATCATCGGCGCCGTGCCCTGGCCCCGCCAGCGGCACATGAACATGGAGTCCGTCTACGAGTTCGGCGCCCGCGTCGGCATCTGGCGGCTGCTGCGCCTGTTCGGCGAGCGCAACATGCCGGCCACCGTCTACGGCGTCGCCACCGCCCTCGCCCGCAATCCCGATGCCGTCGCCGCCATGCAGGAGGCCGGCTGGGAGCTGGCCAGCCACGGCTACAAGTGGATCGAATACAAGGATTTCACCCGCGACGCCGAGCGCGAGCATATCGAGGAGGCCGTGCGCCTGCACACCGAGGTGACCGGCGCCCGCCCGCTCGGCTTCTACCAGGGCCGCTCCGCCGAGCACACGGTGCCCCTCCTGATGGAGGAAGGCGGCTTCCTCTATGTGGCCGACAGCTATGCGGACGAACTGCCCTACTGGATCTATGGGCCGCGCGGCCCGCAGCTTGTGGTGCCCTACACGCTGGACGCCAACGACATGCGCTTCTCCGTGGCCGCAGGCTTTTCCAACGGCACCGAATTCTTCGACTATCTGAAGGACAGCTTCGACCTGCTTTATGCCGAGGGGGCCACCGCCCCGCGCATGATGTCCATCGGCCTCCATCCGCGCCTCGCGGGCCGGCCGGGCCGGGCGCAGGCGCTGGCGCGCTTCCTCGACTACATCGCCGGCCACGAGAAAGTGTGGGTGGCGCGCCGCCTCGACATCGCCCGCCACTGGATCGCCCATCACCCGCCCGCCGGCGGATACCGGCCCACCTACATGCCGCGCGGCCTGTTCGTGGAGCGGTTCGGGGGCGTCTACGAGCATTCGCCCTGGATCGCGGAAGGCGCCTACGACCGTGGCCTCACCACCCGCGCCGACACGGCCGAGGGCCTCAACGAAGCCCTCGCCGCCGTGCTGCGCGCTGCGCCCCTTGAGAAGCAGATGGGCGTCATCCACGCCCATCCCGACCTCGCCGGCAAGCTCGCGGAAGCAAAGCTCCTCACCGCCGAGTCCGCCGCCGAGCAGGCCTCCGCCGGCCTTGACCAGCTCACGGCGGAGGAGAAGGCGCGCTTCACCGCACTGAACGACGCCTACAAGGCGAAGTTCGGCTTCGTCTTCATCATGGCCATCCGCGGACGCAGCAAGGCCGACATCCTCGCCGCCTTCGAGCGTCGCCTCGCCCACGACCGCGACACCGAAGTTGCGGAGGCGCTGGCGCAGATCGAGCGCATCGCGCTGCTGCGCCTCTCCCAGATGCTGCCGGCCGCCCCCTGAACAAGGTCTCTTCCGTGCCCCGATCTGCCCCCGGTTCCGCCCCGCTCCCCTCCCCCCTCGACGGCGAGATCATCGTCTCCCGCCTGAAGGAACTCGCCGCCTGCACCGACGTGCCCGGCGAGATGACCCGCCTGACGCTGACCCCCGCCCACAAGAGGGCGGCGGCGCAGGTGTCATTCTGGATGCGGGAGGCGGGGCTGGCGCAGGTCCATATGGACGCCACTGGCTCCATCGTCGGGCGCTACGCGGCGGACCGGGCCAACGCCAAGACCCTCGTCCTCGGCTCGCACATCGACACCGTGCGCAACGCCGGCATCTATGACGGCAATCTCGGTGTGCTCACCGCCATCGCCGCCGTGGAGGCGCTGAAGCAGCAGGGCATCCGCCTGCCCTTCGCCATCGAGGTCGCGGCCTTCGCCGATGAGGAGGGCGTGCGCTTCCTCTCCACCCTCACCTCCTCCAAGGCCATGGCCGGCATCTTCGATCCGAAGAGCCTGGAGGATGTGGACGCGCAGGGCATCTCCCGCATGGAGGCGCTGCGTTCGTTCGGGGCGCCGGTGGATCGCGTCGCCGACTGCCGGCGCGATCCCGCCGAGACGCTGGGCTATGTGGAAGTGCATATCGAGCAGGGGCCGGTGCTGGAGGCGGCGGGCGCGCCCCTCGGCATCGTCACCGGCATCGCCGGGGCCTCGCGCGGGCATGTGCGCATCCGGGGCGAGGCCGGCCATTCCGGCACCCTGCCCATGGCCATGCGCCACGATGCGCTCACCGCCGCCGCCGAGATGATCCTCGCCGTGGAGGCGCGCGGCCGGGCCGACGGCAAGGAGCTGGTGGCCACGGTCGGCACGCTCATCATCGCCGGCAGCGCGGTGAACGTGGTGCCCGGCGAGGTGCAATTCTCCCTCGACGTGCGCGCCCTCTCCGACGAATTGCGGACCCGCGCCGTCGCCGACATCCGCGCCGCCGTGGCCGACATCGCGGCGCGGCGCGGGGTGAAAGCGAGCGTGGACATCGGCCACGAGGTGCCCGCCGCGCCCTGTCACGGTCCGCTCAAGGAGCGCATGGCCAAGGTGGTGGAGGGCCTTCAGCTTCCCGTCGTGCGGCTACCCTCGGGCGCCGGCCACGACGCCATGGTGTTTCGCGGCGTAATGCCCATGGCCATGCTGTTCGTGCGCTCGGAGAACGGCAGCCACAACCCCCGCGAATACGCCGCCCCCGCCGACATCGGCCTCGCGGCAGAGGCGCTCTATGCGTTCCTGCTGAAGACGGCGGAGGAGATGTGAGGGGCTGCCGGAGCCCTCACCGGTCCGCTGTCATCATCCGAGAGTCTCCACCGCTCAACCGTCATCGCCCGGCTTGTCCGGGCGATCCACGGGCGGTCTGACGCTAAGCCTTAATGGCTGGGCGCCGACAGGCGGAGGGGTGGATCCCCCGGATGAACCGGGGGATGACGGCTCTCGCGGCGCGGGCGCCGCCTCTTACCCCCGCCCACCAAACCGGAGCACGACGGCACACCTGAAGTGTCACCCGTCCGCCCGGCCGAGAACCTCCTCGGCGGTGAACTTGTAGGTGCGGCCGCAGAATTCGCAGGTCACGGTGACCTTGCCGTCGTCCTGGATCATCTCCCGCCGCTCCTCCGGGCCGAAGGAGGCGAGGACGCCCGAGACCTTCTCCCGCGAGCAGGAGCAGCGCGCGGCGATGGGCAGCGGATCGAACACGCGCACCCCGCGCTCGTGGAACAGGCGGTAGAGCAGCCGCTCGGAAGAGAGGTCGCGGTCGATCAGTTCCACGTCCTCCAGCGTGCCGACGAGGGAGCGCGCCTCCACCCAGGCGTCGTCCTCGTCCACCTTGTGCTCTTCCACGCCCTCGGGCGCATCGCCGGGGGAGAGGTCGGCCATGCGGGCGCGGGAGGCGTCCTGCGGCAGGAACTGGGCGAGCAGGCCGCCGGCCCGCCAAGAGGACTCCTTACCGCCCGGCTTCATCTCCTCGCCCACGGCGAGGCGCACGCGGGTGGGGATCTGCTCGGACTGGTGGAAATATTCGTGCGCCGCCGCCTCCAGCCCCGAGCCGTCGAGGGCGACCACGCCCTGATAGCGGTTGGTGCTGATGCCCTGGTCGATGGTCATGGCGAGATGGCCGCGCCCCAGCAGCGCCGCCGGCGAGGTCTCGTTGCGGCGCTCGGCCTCGGCCAGCGCATCGGCATCGTAGCGGGCATAGGCGCGGATCTTGTCGGGGCTCACGAAGTCGGCCACCACCATGTCCACCGGCCCGTCGGTCTGGGTCTGGAGGATGAAGCGGCCCTCGAACTTCAGCGAGGAGCCGAGCAGCACGGCGAGCGTCACCGCTTCTCCCACCACGCGCTTCACGGCGGGGGGATAGGCGTGATGGGCGAGCAGCGCATCGAGCGTGGGGCCGAGGCGGACCGTGCGGCCACGGATGTCGAGGGCATCCACCTGGAAGGCGGTGACGATGTCGTCCTGCGCGGCCTCGGATGCGGCGCGGGTGGCGGTGCGGGTGCGCTCGCCCTTCATGAAAGGTCTCCGGACGTGCCGGACCCGCATGCCAGCGCTCAGCGCACGATCATGGGTCCAGGGGGTTGCATGGTTTCAAGTGTCTGGACCCACACATATTCACGAGCCGGGCTGTTTCAACCCGGCTCGCAATGTCCCCGCTGCGGAAGGCTCAGCCGCCCACCGCGTCGAAGCACCAGGCGAGCACGCCCTTCTGGGCGTGCAGGCGGTTCTCCGCCTCGTCGAACACCACGGACTGCGGGCCGTCCATCACCACGTCCGTCACCTCCTCCCCGCGATGGGCGGGCAGGCAGTGCATAAAGATGGCATCCTTGTCCGCCCGCGCCATCAGGGCCGAATTGACCTGATAGGGCTTGAGGATGTTGTGACGGCGCTCGGCCTCCTTGTCGCCCATGGAGACCCAGGTGTCGGTGATGACGCAATCCACGCCCTCCACCGCCTCTTCCGGGTCGCGCATGAACTTCACCTTGGCCTTGGTGCGCTTCACGAAGTCCTTCAGCGCCTGACGCGGCGACAATTCCTTGGGCGTCGCCACCTTCAGGGTGAAGTCGAAGCGGTCGGCGGCATGAACCCACGAGGCCAGCACGTTGTTGGCGTCGCCCGTCCAGGCCACCGAGCGGCCGGTGATGGGGCCGCGATGCTCCTCGAAGGTCATCACGTCGGCCATCACCTGGCAGGGGTGGGAGATGCGGGTGAGGCCGTTGATGACCGGCACCGTGGCGTATTTCGCCAGCTCGGTCAGGTCGTCATGGTCCAGGATGCGGATCATGATGGCGTCGACGAAGCGCGACAGCACGCGGGCCGTGTCGGCGATGGTCTCGCCGCGGCCGAGCTGCATCTCCTGGCCCGTGAGCATGATGGTCTCGCCGCCCAGCTGGCGCATGGCGAGGTCGAACGACACGCGCGTGCGGGTGGACGGCTTGTCGAACACCATGGCCAGCGACTTGCCGGCGAGCGGCTTTTCCACCGGCTCCCCCGCCTTGCGGCGGGCCTTCAGATCCTTGGAAAAGTCCAGGACCCGGCGCAGTTCCTCGGCCGGGATCTCGGACAGATCGAGAAAATGACGCACCCCATTCCCCTTCATTCGGCCGCTCCCTTCACCGGATCGGCGGCGAGGCGCGCCTCGATGCGCCGGCAGGCGGCTTCGATCTTGTCGGCTGCGATGCCCACCTCTTCCTCGCTCACGGTGAGCGGCGGCAGGAGGCGGATGACGTTCTCGGCGGCGCCGGGCACCAGCATGCCCTCCTCGCGCAGCGCGGCGATCAGCTCGGGCGCGGGCACGGCGGCCTTGATGCCGAGCAGCAGGCCCTGCCCGCGCACCTCGGCGATGACGGCCGGATGGGTGTCGCGCAGTTCGGCGAGACGCTGCTGGAAGCGGCCGGCGACGCGGTTCACGCGCGGGAGGAAGTCATCCTCCAGCACCACGTCCAGCACCGCATTGCCCACCGCCATGGCCAGCGGGTTGCCGCCATAGGTGGAGCCGTGGGTGCCCACCGTCATGCCCTTGGCTGCCTCTTCGGTGGCAAGGCACGCCCCCATGGGGAAGCCGCCGCCGATGCCCTTGGCCACCGACATGATGTCCGGGGTAATGCCGGTCCACTCATGGGCGAACAGGCGTCCGGTGCGCCCGACACCGCTCTGCACCTCGTCCAGCACCAGGAGCAGGCCGTTCTCGTCGCACAGTTCGCGCAGGCCGGCGAGGAAGCCGGCCGGCGGCACGCGCACGCCGCCCTCGCCCTGCACCGGCTCCACCAGAATGGCGGCGGTCTCGGGTGTCACGGCGGCGCGGGCGGCGTCGAGATCGCCGAACGGCACCTGGTCGAAGCCCGGAAGATCCGGGCCGAAGCCTTCGAGATATTTCGGGTTGCCGCCGGCGGCGATGGTCGCCAGCGTGCGGCCGTGGAAGGCGCCCTCGAAGGTGATGATGCGGTTCTTCTCGGGATGGCCGCTCACATACTGGTAGCGGCGCGCCATCTTGATGGCGCACTCCAGCGCTTCCGCACCGGAATTGGTGAAGAACATGGTGTCCGCGAAGGTCGCGGCCTTCAGCCGGTCGGCCAGCTTCTCGGCGCCGGGGATGCGGAACAGGTTGGACACATGCCACAGCTTCGTCGCCTGCTCGGAGAGCGCGGCGGCGAGATAGGGATTGGCGTGGCCCAGCACGTTCACGGCGATGCCGGCGGTGAAGTCGAGGAAACGTCGCCCGTCCGTCGTGACGAGCCAGCAGCCCTCTCCCCTCTCGAACTGGAGGTCGATGCGTGCGTAGGTCGGCAGAACGGGGGTGATCACACTATCCTCCTGGTGGACTTCGATGCAGGCTTCCTGGCCTTCGAGGTTGCACGGGTTTGCGAACAACGTGCGACAGCGGGGTTTCGGCCCGGCCGCGCGCACAAACTAAAAAAGGCCGCCCATGCGGGGGCGGCCCGACCGCGCGATTCTAATGAACACGCGCACGAGGTCAACCGATCGCCTGCCATGATGCGAATCGGGACCGCGACCGGCCGCCGCACAAGGGTAAACGAAGCCTTAAGGAGCTGGGGAAAACGCTCCGCGACCCCTTGCCGACTCTGTTGCAGGGACCGGCCATATTGTAGGTTCTTGAGGGTCAGCCACGAGATGTCGTGCGCAGGGGCATCAGGAACCCTCTTCCAGGAACCGCGATCCGGGTCCATCCGAGCGCTTTGCCGCGCACGGGAACGGGGAGGGAGTCCGCCCTGCGGAAATCACGATCCGGGACGCGCCCCAACCGGCGTTCCCGCCCATGGCTGAAGCGGCGCCGAGCGTTTCCGGCGCCCGCGGCGTTCTTGAGATGCTGCCGGTTGAAATGCGGCAAGTAGATGCGGCAAATGGAGAAGAGCGATGAGCTGGAATGACGAGCGCGTCGAACTCTTGAAAAAGCTCTGGAGCGAAGGCCTCTCCGCGAGCCAGATCGCGACCGAGCTTGGCGAGGTGACGCGCAATGCCGTCATCGGCAAGGTGCATCGCCTCGGCCTGTCCGGCCGGGCGAAGGCCGCCCCTGCCCCGGCGCGTCCCCGCGCCAGCGGAACGGCGCCGGCCAAGGCCGGTCCGATGAACGGGCCGATGGGCGCCCCCGCCGGTCGCCCCGACAACCAGGCGCGGCCGCAGCGGCCGACCACCATCGGCAACACCGCCCTCGCGGCCGATCTGGACGAGGCACCGGAAGAGGCACCGGCGCCCGCTCCCGTCATGAGCGACAACGTGGTGCCCATGACCCAGGGCTGCACCATCATGCAGCTCACCGAGAGCACCTGCCGCTGGCCGCTGGGCGAGCCGGGCACCGAGAGCTTCCACTTCTGCGGCGGCAAGGCCAATCCGGGCATGCCCTATTGCCAGACCCACGCCCGCATCGCCTACCAGCCGGTGCAGGACCGCCGCCGCGACCGCCGCCTCGCCTATCTCTGAGGCGGGGGAGCCAGACAGAAAAGGGCCCGCCTCCGGCCGGAGGCGGGCCCTTTTTCGTTCAGGGGACGGCGGGAGGGCTCAGTCGTCCAGTCCCAGAGACGGCGCCGCGCGGCGTTCCAGCACGTCGCGGATGGCGGCGACCATCTCGCTCTCCTTCACCGCGAACTGGGCGGGGCGGGCGGCGCGGTATTCCGCATTGTCGGCGATGCCGGCGGCGATCTTCGCGCCTTCCACCAGATCCTTGATCTGGACCTCGCCGGCGTCCTTCTCGTTCGACCCCTGGATGATGACGGCCGGGGCGCCGCGGCGGTCGGCATATTTCATCTGCGCCTTCATGCCGGCGCCGCCGAGATACATCTCGGCGCGGATGCCGTTGGCGCGAAGCTCGGACACCATCTTCATGTAGTCGGCAATGCGGGCCGGCTCCTTGTCCATGGCCAGCACCACGACGGGGCCGACCTCGGCGTCCGCATCCATCTTGCCGAGGAAGGCGAGAGCCGCGAGCAGGCGGGAGACGCCGATGGAGAAGCCGGTGGCCGGCACCTTCTCGCCGCGGAAGCGGGCGACGAGGCCGTCATAGCGCCCTCCCCCCGCTACCGAACCGAAGCGCACGGGGCGGCCGGTCTCGTCGGTGATCTCGAAGGTGAGTTCCGCCTCGTAGACGGGGCCGGTGTAATATTCGAGGCCGCGCACCACGGAAGGGTCGATCTTCACCCGGTCCTGATAGCCGCCGGCGGCGAGCAGGGTGCGGATGTCGTTCAATTCCGCCATGCCTTCCTGGAAGGCGGCATTGCCGGCCAGCGCGGCGGCAAGCGCGACGTCGTCCAGCTCCACCTCGACGCCCACATCGGTGGCGCGCACGCCCTTGCCCGTGAGCATGGCCAGCACCACGGACGCCTGACGCTCATCGAGGCCCGCGCCCTTGGTGAAATCGCCGCTCTCGTCCTTGCGGCCGGGGCCGAGCAGGAGCGCGACGCCCTCGGCGCCGAACTTGTCGAACTTGTCGATCGCGCGCAGCACGGTGAGGCGGCGGCCGGCATTCTCATCGCCGCCGAGGCCGATGGCCTCCATCACGCCGTCGAGGACCTTGCGGTTGTTCACCTTCACCACATAGGAGCCGCGCGGAATGCCCACCGCCTCCAGCGTGTCGGCGGCCATCATGCAGATCTCGGCATCCGCCGCGACCGAGGGGGCGCCCACCGTGTCGGCGTCGAACTGCATGAACTGGCGGAAGCGGCCGGGGCCGGGCTTCTCGTTGCGGAAGACGTAGCCCGCCCGGTAGGAGCGGTAGGGCTTGGGCAGCTGCTCGAAATGCTCGGCCACGTAGCGCGCCAGCGGCGCCGTGAGGTCGTAGCGCAGGGAGAGCCACTGCTCGTCGTCGTCCTGGAAGGAGAAGACGCCCTCGTTGGGCCGGTCGAGGTCGGGCAGGAACTTGCCGAGCGCGTCGGTATATTCGATGGCCGGGGTCTCCAGCGCCTCGAAGCCGTAGAGCGCGTAGACGGCGCGGATCTTCTCCAGCATGGCGCGGGTGGCGCTCAGCTCCGCACCGGTGCGGTCGACAAGGCCGCGCGGGAGTCGCGCCTTCGGCTTGAATTCTTTGGCCATGATGCTTCGGGACCTGTGTCCCGCTCGGTCAATAAAGGGGTTGGGGCGTCTTAGAGGACGGGGCCGGTGACGGCAAGGTCGCTGGCCGGGAAGGGCCGGCAACCCGCGAAAAACCTGCCGCTCCGTTACCTCTGCCATGACAGCGCCGTGTTCTGCGCGCATCATGAAGTCGGGTCGCGGCAGCCGTCGCACTGGCCCTCATCCCAGACCTGTCGTCATGCTGCGCCCTAAGGCGTGTGGCGGCGCCATTGCAGCATGGAGGACACGCTTGCCCCACGACACGCCGCTCATTGCGACCCTCGTCGGGGCCTTCGTCCTCGCCTTCGTGCTCGGCGCCATCGCGCAGCGCCTCAAGCTGTCGCCGCTGGTGGGCTATCTCCTCGCCGGCGTGCTCGTGGGGCCGTTCACCCCCGGCTTCGTGGCCGACGAGCATCTGGCGCTGGAACTGGCGGAGATCGGCGTCATCCTCCTCATGTTCGGCGTCGGCCTGCACTTTTCCTTGTCCGATCTCCTCTCGGTGAAAGCCATCGCCATCCCCGGCGCCATCGTGCAGATCACGGCGGCGACCGTCATGGGCATGGGCCTCGCCTGGGCTTTGGGGTGGAATCTCGGCGCCGGCCTCGTCTTCGGCATCGCCTTGTCCGTCGCCTCCACCGTCGTGCTTTTGCGGGCGTTGCAGGAGCGGCGGATGGTGGAGAGCGAGCAGGGGCGCATCGCGGTGGGCTGGCTCATCGTCGAGGACCTCGCCATGGTCCTCGCGCTGGTGCTGCTGCCCGCTTTGTCCGGCGCGCTCGGCGGACGGACCGTCACCACCGGCACCATCGACTGGCTGGGCCTCGGCGGCGACGTGTGGACCACCCTCGCCGTCACGCTGGTCAAGGTCGCCGGCTTCGTGGTGCTGATGCTGGTGGTGGGCCGCCGCGTCATTCCCTGGATCATGCACTGGGTGGCGCACATCGGCTCGCGCGAGCTGTTCCGCCTCGCTGTGCTGGCCATCGCGCTGGGCGTGGCGTTCGGCTCGGCCAAGCTGTTCGGCGTCTCGTTTGCGCTGGGCGCCTTCTTCGCCGGCATGGTGCTGAGCGAGAGCCCCCTCTCCCACCGCGCCGCCGAGGAGACGCTGCCCCTGCGCGACGCCTTCGCCGTGCTGTTCTTCGTCTCGGTGGGCATGCTGGTGGACCCCTCCATCGTGGTGAAGAGCCCGGTCTCGCTGCTGGTGACGGTGCTGATCGTGCTGTTCGGCAAGTCGCTCGCCGCCTTCTTCATCGTGCGGGCGTTCGGCTACGGCAACTCCACCGCCCTCACCATCTCCGCCTCGCTGGCGCAGATCGGCGAATTCTCCTTCATCCTCGTGGCGCTGGGCGTGGACCTGCAATTGCTGCCGGCCGAGGGACGCGACCTGATCCTCGCCGCGGCGATCATCTCCATCCTCGCCAACCCCTTCTTTTTCCTGGTGCTGGACCGCTACCGCGCGCGCCATGCGCCGCTGCGGCCCGAAAAGGCGGCCCCTGCTGCCGCTGCGCCCGCCCCGGCGCCCCATCCCGCGCCCAAGCCCGCGCCCAAGCCTGTCCCGGCCCTGCCGGAAACCGCGCTCGCCAACCACACCGTGCTCGTCGGTTACGGCCGGGTCGGCCGCCTCGTCGCCGACGGACTGAAGGCGGCGGGCACGCCCTTCCTCGTCATCGAGGACCAGGGCGACCGGCTGGAGGAGCTGAAGCGCCTGGACATCGAAGCGGTGAACGCCAACGCCGCCTCCGCCCCCGCCATCGCGGCGGCCAATGTCGCCGGAGCGCGCCGCATCATCCTCGCCATCCCGGACGGGTTCGAGGCGAGCAACGTGCTGAAGAAGGCACGCCAGCTCAATCCCGCCATCGAGATCGTCGCCCGCGCCCATTCGGATGCGGAGGTGGAGCACCTGCGGCAGAGCGGGGCCAACTTCATCATCATGGGCGAGCGGGAGGTGGCGCGCGGCATGCTGGCGCACGTGCTGGAGACCTCCCAAAACGACATCGCCGGCGCGGCCGCCGCAGAGCAGGCGGTGGAAGGCGGAAACCGGGCCGATCCCTCGGTTTCCATGGACATCGCGGCCCCTGTTGACGCTGGGCCCGGTCTTGCGGAGCCGGCGGCCGCGGCGCAGAAAGAGACGCTGTAGCTCGACCTTTATTGCGAATAAGTTGCAATTGCAGGAAGGGTGCGGTAATTTTTGCGAATTGATCGCAACTAAGGCGGCCGCGCCCGTCACGACCGCCGGACCGGAGCATTCCCGTGCCCGACGCCTTTGTCCTGTCCCGCCGGCATTTTCCGGCGCTCGCCCTCGCCGCCGCGGCGGCGTTCTTCGTCTCGAACCCCGCCCGCGCGGCCGCGCCGTTCAAGGTGGTCACCACCTTCACCGTCATCGCCGACATGGCGAAGAACGTGGCGGGCGACGCCGCGCAGGTGGAGAGCATCACCAAGCCCGGCGCCGAGATCCATAATTACCAGCCCACCCCCGGCGACCTCATCAAGGCGCAGGGCGCGAACCTGATCCTGTGGAACGGGCTGAACCTGGAACTGTGGTTCGAGAAATTCTTCTCGCGCCTCAAGAACGTGCCGAGCGTGGTGGTGTCGCAGGGCGTCGAGCCCATGGGCATCACGGACGGCCCCTACAGCGGCAAGCCGAACCCCCACGCCTGGATGTCGCCCTCCGCCGCGCTGATCTACGTGGACAACATCCGCGACGCGCTGGTGAAGTACGATCCGGCCAACGCCGCGACCTACGCGGCCAATGCCGCCGCCTACAAGGCGAAGATCACCGCCGCCATCGACCCCATCCGCGCCGAGCTGGAGAAAGTGCCGGCGGAGCAGCGCTGGCTTGTCACCAGCGAGGGCGCCTTCTCCTACCTCGCCCGCGACTTCGGGCTGAAGCCGCTCTATCTCTGGCCCATCAACGCCGACCAGCAGGGCACGCCCCAGCAGGTGCGCCGCGTGGTGGACCTGATGCGGAAGGACCACATCCCGGTCATCTTCTCGGAAAGCACCATCTCCGCCGAGCCGGCCAAGCAGGTGGCGCGGGAGACCGGCGCGCGCTACGGCGGCGTGCTTTATGTGGACTCCCTCTCCGACCCCTCCGGGCCGGTGCCCACCTATCTCGACCTCCTGAAGGTGACGAGCGGCACCATCGCCGCCGGGCTGACCGGGAGCGCCAAGCCATGAACGCTCCCCTTTCCCGCCAAAACCTCGCCGAGGCCGGCGCCGGCATCCTGGTCGAGCATGTCACCGTCACCTATCGCAACGGGCACACCGCCCTGCGCGATGCCAGCTTCGCCATTCCCACCGGCACCATCACCGCTCTGGTGGGGGTGAACGGCTCGGGCAAGTCCACCCTGTTCAAGACCATCATGGGCTTCCTCAAGGCGGCGCGGGGCGAGGTGCGCATTCTCGGCATGAGCGTGCCCGAGGCGCTGAAGCGCAACGTGGTCGCCTATGTGCCGCAGGCCGAGGAGGTGGACTGGACCTTCCCCGTGCTGGTCGAGGACGTGGTGATGATGGGCCGCTACGGCCACATGAACCTCTTGCGCATTCCCGGCGCCGCCGACCGCGCGGCGGTGGAGGCGGCGCTCGCCCGCGTCAACATGCTGGACTTCCGCACGCGGCAGATCGGCGAGCTCTCCGGCGGGCAGAGGAAGCGCGTCTTCCTCGCCCGCGCGCTGGCGCAGGACGCCCGCGTGATCCTGCTCGACGAGCCCTTCACCGGCGTGGACGTGAAGACCGAGGACGCCATCATCGGCCTCCTGCGCGCCCTGCGCGACGAGGGGCGGGTGATGCTCGTCTCCACCCACAATCTCGGCTCCGTGCCGGAATTCTGCGACCGCACCGTGCTGGTGAAGGGCACCGTGCTCGCCTACGGCCTCACCTCCGAGGTGTTCACGCAGGCCAATCTTGAGAAGGCCTTCGGCGGCGTGCTGCGCCATTTCGTGCTGGACGAGAGCCACGCGACGACGCCCGGCACGCTGGGCGTGCTCACCGACGACGAGCGCCCCCTCGTCCTCTACAAGGACCGCCCCGCCCAGAGCGGCACGGCGGGCTCATCCGAGGGGATCGGGTGATGGCGACCGGAACCGCCTTCGCGCCCCGGACAAGCGACAGCGCAGCTGGAGCGCCGAGCCGGGGCCCAGCGCAAGACTTCTGCGCAGCAGCCCCAATCCAGCGGTCTCCGAAGCACGGCGCCTTCGGCATGTCGTTGCGCTGGATCCCGGCTCTCCCTCCGCTGCGCTCGCGCTCCGCTGCGGTCGGCCGGGATGCGGGCCGGTGCCGGAGGACGGCGCCATGACCCTCCTCCTCGAACCCTTCACCTATTCCTACATGGTCAACGCCATGTGGGTGTCGGCGCTGGTGGGGGCCGTCTGCGCCTTCCTCTCCGCCTTCCTGATGCTCAAGGGCTGGTCGCTGATCGGCGATGCGCTGTCGCACTCCATCGTGCCGGGCGTGGCGGGGGCCTACATGCTGGGGCTGCCCTTCTCGGTGGGCGCCTTCTTCGCGGGGGCGCTGGCGGCAGGGGCGATGCTGTTCTTGCAGGAGCGGACCAAGCTGAAGGAGGATGCCGTCATCGGCCTCATCTTCACCTCCTTCTTCGGGCTCGGCCTGTTCATGGTCTCGCTGTCGCCGACCTCGGTGAACGTGCAGACCATCGTGCTCGGCAACATCCTCGCCATCTCGCCCGGCGACACCTTGCAGCTCGCCATCATCGGCTTCGTCTCGCTCGCGCTGCTGCTCGTCTTCTGGAAGGACCTGATGGTGACCTTCTTCGACGAGAGCCACGCCCGCTCCATCGGCCTGAAGCCCACCGCGCTCAAGGTGATGTTCTTCACTTTGCTTGCCGCCTCGACCGTCGCGGCGTTGCAGACGGTTGGCGCCTTCCTCGTCATCGCCATGGTGGTGACGCCGGGCGCCACCGCCTATCTCCTCACCGACCGCTTCCCCCGCCTCATCGCCTTGTCCGTCGCCATCGGCGCGACCACCTGCTTCGTCGGCGCCTATGCCTCCTATTTCCTTGATGGCGCGACGGGCGGCATCATCGTGGTGTTGCAGACGCTGATCTTCCTCACTGCCTTCGTCTTCGCCCCCAAGCACGGCGTGCTGGCGGCGCGGCGGCAGGCGGCCGAGGCGCTGAAGGAGGGCGCGGCATGAGCCTTCTCGCGCCCTTCCAGTTCGATTTCATGCAGACCGCCCTCGTCATCGCCGCGCTGGTGGCGGTGCCCATGGCGCTGCTCTCCTGCTTCCTGGTGCTGAAGGGCTGGTCGCTGATGGGGGATGCCGTCTCCCACGCGGTGCTGCCGGGCGTGGTGCTGGCCTATATGGCCGGCCTGCCGCTGGCCTTCGGCGCCTTCGTGGCGGGCATGATCTGTGCGCTCGGCACCGGCTATCTCAAGGCGAACAGCCGGGTGAAGGAAGACACTGTCATGGGCGTGGTCTTCTCCGGCATGTTCGGGCTGGGGCTGGTGCTCTACACCAAGATCCAGACCGACGTGCATCTCGACCACATCCTCTTCGGCGACATGCTGGGCGTGAGCTGGGGCGACATCGCCGAAAGCGCGATCATCGCCGGCCTCGTGACCTTGGTGCTGCTCGCCAAATGGCGCGATCTGCTGCTGAACGCCTTCGACCCCGCGCAGGCGAAGGCGGTGGGGCTCCACACCGGCCTCCTGCACTACGGCCTCTTGGTGATGCTCTCGCTGACCATCGTCGCGGCGCTGAAAGCCGTGGGCATCATCCTCGCCGTGGCGCTGCTCATCGCGCCGGGGGCCATCGCGTTTCTCGTGACGAAGCGCTTCGGCTGGATGCTGGTGACGGCGGTTCTTGTGGCCGTCTCCTGCTCGCTCGCCGGCGTCTACCTCTCCTTCTTCCTGGACTCGGCACCCGCCCCCACCATCGTGCTGCTGATGACGGGCGTGTTCATCGCGGCGTTCGTGGGCGTGCGGGTGAAGGCGCGGCGGGTGGAGGCGGCGGAGGGGGCGTCATGATGATCGCGGAACGGGTGCTCATGCTCACGCAGGACGGCACCGAAGTCCCCGTCCACGTCCGCATCTTCGCGCCGGTGGAAGGTACTGTGGACTGGAGCTGCCGCGCCGAGATTCACTGGCCGGAGGGACTCGCGGTGAGCACCACCTACGGCCTTGATTCCGCACAGGCGCTCCATCTCACCCTGCAGGCGATCGGCTCCCGCCTCTACATGAGCGACGCCCACAAGGAAGGCCGGCTGCGCTGGGGCGAGCCCGGGTCAGGCTATGGCTTTCCCATCATCAAGATGCTGCGGCACGAGCTGATCGGCGATGATGCGCGGTTTGACGGGAATGATTGAGAATATGGGTAAACCCCCCGGATTGACGGGCCATGATCCAAGATAGCTTCAATCCATTTTTCTACGTTCTAATTGTAATTACGCCTTCCACTTATACCTATATCGCGATTTATTTCATCAATAAGGCAAAAACAAAAATCCCAGAATGGTCACGTCAACATATCGTAGCGTTTATTTTCTCGATGGCAGATACCCGCACGCGGAAGGAAAAAGCTTGGAGGAACGTCGGAGTCCGCGATGAAGCAGCCATTGCGTTCGCAATGAGAATGCAGGTGTGCTGCCTGTTTTTAGGGTTTTCAGGCGCATCGCTGATATTTCTGGCCACCGCAAGATTTTTCACATGGCAGCATTGGATATAGGTGAACCGGTTCGCTCCACCTGCCCCCAAATTAAGCGCCAAGATCAAGCCTTCGGCACCCGCCCCCTCATCACCCTTGACGCCCCATCCCCTCAGGCGTAACCCCATCTGCGGGACACCTCCCCCCAACGGGAGGCGCCCATCTGTAAGGATGGACTGCATGACGACGAATCCTGCTCCGGCCACGCGTCCGGAGAACCCCAATTTTTCCTCCGGCCCCTGCGCCAAGCGTCCCGGCTGGACGCTGGAAGGGCTTTCCGACGCCCCCCTCGGCCGCTCGCACCGCGCCAAGGTCGGCAAGGTGAAGCTGAAGGAAGCCATCGACCTCACCCGTGAGGTGCTGGAAGTCCCGGCCGACTACCGCATCGGCATCGTCCCCGCCTCTGATACCGGCGCCGTGGAAATGGTGCTGTGGTCCGTGCTCGGCGCGCGCCCGGTGGACATGCTGGCCTGGGAAAGCTTCGGCGAGGGCTGGGTGACGGATGTCGTCAAGCAGCTCAAGCTCACCGATGCCCGCGCGCTGACCGCCCCCTATGGCGAGCTGCCGGACCTCAAGAGCGTCGATTTCACCCACGACGTGGTCTTCACCTGGAACGGCACCACCTCCGGCGTCATGGTGCCGGACGCGGACTGGATCCCGGCCGACCGCGAGGGCCTGACCATCTGCGACGCCACCTCGGCGGCGTTCGCGCAGAAGCTCGATTTCGCCAAGCTCGATGTGGTCACCTTCTCCTGGCAGAAGGTCCTCGGCGGCGAGGCGGCCCACGGCATGCTCATCCTCTCCCCCCGCGCGGTGGCGCGGCTGGAGAGCTACAAGCCGGCGTGGCCCCTGCCCAAGATCTTCCGCATGACCAAGGGCGGCAAGCTCATCGAAGGCATCTTCGAGGGCGAGACCATCAACACCCCGTCCATGCTGTGCGTCGAGGACTATCTCGATGCGCTCAAGTGGTCGAAGAACATCGGCGGCCTCTCGGCGCTGCAGGAGCGGTCCAACCGCAACTTCGAGGCCATCGCCCAGTGGGTGCACCGCACCCCGTGGGTGGATTTCCTCGCCACCGATCCGGTGACGCGCTCCAACACCTCCGTGTGCCTGAAGGTGGTGGATGCGGACGTGACCGCGCTTCCCGCCGACGCGCAGGCGGCCTTCGCCAAGGCCATCGCCTCGGGCCTCGAGAAGGGCGGCATCGCCTACGACATCGGCGCCTATCGCGACGCCCCTCCCGGCCTGCGCATCTGGTGCGGCGCCACCGTCGAGCGTGCCGACGTGGAAGCCCTGACCCACTGGCTCGACTGGGCCTTCACCGAGGCGAAGTCCGCGCTGCCCAAGGCGGCGTGATTTCGATCGGATGACTGCGGCGGCCTGCGCCGCCTCCTGAACATCGTCATGCCCGGGCTTGTCCCGGGCATCCACGTCGAGCCGCCGGCGCCACGGCCGAAGGTGCGCCCGGACCATCCACGTGGATGGCCGGGACAAGCCCGGCCATGACGGCTGCGTGCGCGGTTCGGCCCATCCCATTCGCGAAACGGAGCCCATCCCATGGCACCCCGCGTTCTCATCTCCGACAAGCTCTCCCCGGCCGCCATCCAGATCTTCAAGGACCGCGGCGTCGAGGTGGATTTCCAGCCGGACCTCGGCAAGGACAAGGACAAGCTCGCCGAGATCATCGGCAATTATGACGGCCTCGCCATCCGCTCGGCCACCAAGGTGACGCCGAAGATCCTGGAGAAGGCCAACCGCCTCAAGGTCATCGGCCGCGCCGGTATCGGCGTCGACAACGTGGACCTGCCGGCCGCGACCGCCAAGGGCGTGATCGTGATGAACACGCCGTTCGGCAATTCCATCACCACCGCCGAACACGCGATCGCGATGATGTTCGCCCTCGCCCGCGAGATCCCGGCGGCGGATGCCTCCACCCAGGCCGGCAAGTGGGAGAAGAACCGCTTCATGGGCGTCGAGGTCACGGGCAAGACCCTCGGCATCATCGGCTGCGGCAACATCGGCTCCATCGTCGCCGAGCGCGGCGTGGGGCTGCGGATGAAGGTCATCGCCTTCGACCCCTTCCTCTCGCCCGAGCGCGCCCTCGACCTCGGCGTGGAGAAGGTGGAGCTGGACGACCTCCTCGCCCGCGCCGATTTCATCACCCTGCACACGCCCCTCACCGAGAAGACCAAGAACATCCTCTCGGCCGAGAACCTCGCCAAGACCAAGAAGGGCGTGCGCATCATCAACTGCGCCCGCGGCGGCCTGGTGGACGAGGAGGCGCTGCGCGCGGCTCTCGACTCGAAGCACGTGGCCGGCGCGGCCTTCGACGTGTTCACCGTCGAGCCGGCCGAGACCAACCCGCTGTTCGGCCATCCCAACGTGGTCTGCACGCCGCACCTCGGCGCCGCCACCACCGAGGCGCAGGAGAATGTCGCGCTGCAGGTGGCCGAGCAGATGAGCGATTATCTCCTGACCGGCGCCATCTCCAATGCGGTGAACTTCCCCTCCATCACCGCGGAAGAGGCGCCGAAGCTCAAGCCCTTCATCGAGCTTTCCGAAAAGCTGGGCTCCTTCGCCGGCCAGCTGACCGACACCGACATCAAGACCGTGCGCATCATCTATGAGGGCGCGGTGGCGGACCTGAAGGTGAAGGCGCTGACCTCGGCGGCCGTGGCCGGCCTGCTGCGCCCGGCGCTGGCCGACATCAACGTCGTCTCCGCCCCCTCCGTCGCCAAGGAGCGCGGCGTGGTGATCGAGGAGACCACCCGCGCCGCCACCGGCGACTATGAGAGCCTGATCACGGTGACTGTCGTGACGGAGCAGTTCGAGCGCTCCGTCTCCGGCACGGTGTTCGCGGACGGCCATCCGCGCATCGTCAACATCAAGGGCATCAAGGTGGATGCCGAGTTCGCCCCCGCCATGGTCTATGTGACCAACGAGGACAAGCCCGGCTTCATCGGCCGCTTCGCCGGTCTCCTCGGCGATGCCGGCATCAACATCGCCACCTTCGCCCTCGGCCGCGACCATGCGGGCGGCGATGCCATCGCGCTGGTGGCGGTGGATGGCGCGGTGCCCGCCGAGCTGCTGGCGAAGGTGCAGGCCCTGCCGCAGGTGAAGGCGGCCAAAGCCCTCGCTTTCTGAGGGCCCTCGCGTTCTGAGGGCCCTCGCCTTCTGAGCCTGACGCCGACCCAAAAGCAGAAGCCCCGTCCGGCCGGACGGGGCTTCTTTCGTTTCAGGCAGCTCACGCCGCGTGCTTCACGTCCGTCCCGCCGCCGGTGCGCCAGAGCGAGAAGAGGATGCCGGCGCCGATCATCGCCACCGTCACGCCAAGCGAGATGGCCGGGTCCACCTTGCCGAAGACGTAGCTCCAGAAGATCTTGCCGCCGATGAAGACGAGCACGCCGGCCAGCGCGTACTTCAGGTGCGAGAAGCGGTGAACCATGGCGGCCAGCGCGAAGTAGAGGGCGCGCAGGCCGAGGATGGCCATGATGTTGGCGGTGAACACGATGTAGGTGTCCGTGGTGATGGCGAAGATCGCCGGCACCGAATCCACCGCGAACACGAAGTCCGCGATATTGATCACCACGAGGGCGAGGAACAGCGGCGTCGCCCAAAGCACGGCCTTGCCGGTGACGGGATGGGGCTGGCGCACGAAGAAGCGCTCGCCGTGCAGCTCGGGCGTCACCCGCATGCGCCTGGTGAGGAAGCGCAGTGCCTTGTTCTGCGAGATGTCCGTCTCGCCTTCGCTGGCGAACAGCATCTTGATGCCGGTGACGACAAGGAACGCGCCGAACAGCAGCAGCACCCAGTCATAGGACTGCACCAGCGCCGCGCCCACGCCGATCATGAGGCCGCGCAGCACCAGCACCGCGATGATGCCCCACACCAGCGCCCGGTATTGATAGGCGCGGGGAATGGCGAAGTAGCTGAAGATCAGCGAGATGACGAAGACGTTGTCGATGGAGAGCGCCTTCTCGATGGCATAGCCGGTGAAGTATTGCATGCCGGCCTGTGGCCCCATGGAGACCCAGATCCAGCCGCCGAACACGGCCGCGACCGCAATGTAGAAGACGGAGAGCCTGAGGCTTTCGGCGATGCCGATTTCCCGCGAGTCGCGGTGCAGCACGCCCAGGTCGAAGGCGAGCAAAGCGAAGACGATGGCGAGGAAGCCGAGCCAGAGCCAGAGCGGCTTGCCGGCGACATCGAGGAAGAGAAGAGCGATCAGCTGGTCCATGGCACGGTCCTGTCAGTGGCCTGCGGCACCGGCGGCCCGCGAGGCTCGCGGCGCCGGGCAGGAAACCGGATAGGAGGACCGACATGGCGGGCGGGCACGGACCCGGCCTGCCCCGGGCAGCTGGGACAGGCCGGGCCGCATCCGCGCCCGTCAGAGGGGCCCGGACCTCGCGTGTTGAGGGAAAGGGGCCGAGCGCTGGGGGGCGCGCGGGACAGGTGCCGCCTATCTCGCCGGCTTGAGAGGAATTTCGGCCCACCTCTTGCGGCGGACCACCACGACGCGGGCCATGTCGGCCCCCTCCCGGCGCAGATATTCGATCTGGTCGCGCAGGCGGAGCTTCATCTTCTTCAGCGCGAGCACGCGGGTGCGATCGGGCTCGGGCCGCGTCTGCTCGGAGGAGATCTCCTCCTCGATCAGGCTGTGGCGCGTCGTCAGCGATTTCATGAACTGGTCCACGACAACCTCCTTTCGATGGAGAAAGGATGGGGCCGGACGCTTGATAGCTCCAATCCATAGTCGCTATATTCATTATAGCTCTGGACTATGAAACCGCCATGCCCTTCCGGCCGCGCCATCGCCAGCTCGAATATGTGGTCGCCCTTGCCGAGACCGGGCACTTCGGCGCGGCGGCCAAGCGCTGCCACGTCTCCCAGCCGACGCTCTCCGTGCAGGTGGCCCTGCTGGAAGAGCAGCTCGGCACGCCGCTGTTCGACCGCACGCGCGGCCGCGTGATCCCCACCGCCGTCGGCGAGCGGATCATCGCTTCGGCCCGTGCCGTGCTTCAGGCGCTGGACGATATCGTCGCCACCGCCGCCACCGGGGCGGACAATCTCGGCGGGCTGATCCGGCTGGGCGTCGCGCCCACCTTCGGGCCCTATTTCCTGCCCCACCTGCTGCCGGTGCTGCACCGGCGCTATCCCGGCCTCCAGATCTATATCCGCGAGGAGCGCCCCTCGGTGATCGAGCGGGAAGTCACCGCTGGCAATCTCGATTGCGGCCTCGGACCGCAGCCTTTGTCCGGCTCGGTGCTCACCTTCCGCCGCCTGTGCCGGGAAGCCATCTATCTCGGCGCCGCCAAGGACCATCGCCTCGCGGACGGCGCCAGCGTGGAGATCGCCCAGCTCAAGGGCGAGCGGCTGCTCACCCTCGGGCGCGGCCATCAGCTGTTCGAGAGCGCGCGGGCGCTCGCCGCCGCCTCCGGCGCCCAGGTGCGGGAGGATTACGAGGGAACCAGCCTCGATGCCCTGCGCCAGATGGTCATCATGGGCATGGGCCTGTCGCTCTTCCCCGAGCTTTACGCGCGCTCGGAATTCCGCGTGCAGGACCACATCGCCCTGCTCACGGTGGAAGGCTGGCCGGCGACGCGGGACATGGGCTTCTTCTGGCGCGCGGGCAACAACCGCGCCGCCCATTTCGACCAGCTGGCGCGCGAGAGCGAGGGCACCTGCCGGGAGCTCGGCCTCGAACCCGGCTGATGCCTCCCAACGGCGTGCGGCCCACCCGGGGGAAGCGGGCGGGCCGTCACCCCTCGCCCGGGCGGGGGCGGGGCGAGGCGGCGCGCGGCCTGGCGAACGGCCGCGCCTCCGTTTGGGGAGGAGGGATTAGAGCCGATCAGCGGCGCAGCAGGGCAGACACCTCGCGGCGCAGGCGATCGGCATAGCCCGCCACATGATCGGCAATTGACCGCACGCCCACCGCCGCGCGGCGGATGTCGGACGCGGCATGGGAGACACCGTCGATGCTTTCGCTGACGGCACGCGAGGTGGACGACTGCTGCGCCATGGCCGCGGACAGCTCCACGAACAGGTCGCCCAGGTTGGAAATGCTGCGGGTGATGTCGGACACCGCCTCGACGGCGACGCCGCCGTCCTGCTGCACCTGCTCCACCTGATGGCGGATGTCCTGCGTCGCCTTGGCGGTCTGGAGCGCCAGCGCCTTCACCTCCTGCGCCACCACCGCGAAGCCCTTGCCCGCCTCGCCCACGCGCGCCGCCTCGATGGTGGCGTTGAGCGCGAGCAGATTGGTCTGGGCCGCGATCTTCTCGATCAGGGTGGTGACATTCCCGATGCGGCCGACGCTGGTGGCAAGGCTCTCCACCAGCTCGTTGGTGCGCACGGCTCGCTGGGTCGCTTCCTGCGACATGGTGGTGGCACGCTCGATCTGGTGCGAGATACCGGTGAACGAGGCAGACATCTCCTGCGCCGCCGTTGACACGGCGGTGGACATCTCCTCGGTCCGCTCGGTGAGCTGGAGCAGTTCGGCGGAGGCCGATTGGCCGGCCTCGGAGGTCTGTGTCATCTCCTGGCCGACCGCGGTCACGCCCTCGGCGGTGGCGACGGCGGCCGTCACCACGTCCCAGGTGAGCATGGGGCCGTCATAGCTGCCATCCGCCTTGAAGATGGCCGAGACACGCAGGTCCAGCGTCTCCGGCCCCACCCGGATGCGCGCGTTGTGCGGCAGGTTCGCCGGATCGGCGAGGAGGCCGCGCTGGTGCGCGGGGTGCTTGTGGAACACGTCGATGGACGTGCCCAGCATCTGGTCGGCCTTGACCTTCAAATGGGAGTCGATGCGCCGCAGGGTCTCGATGCTGGTGCGGTTCAGATAATCGATGACCAGCGTCTCGCGATCGCAGGTCATGATGTTCACCGGCATGTTCTCCATCATCTGCTGGAGCCGTTGCGTGCGGGCCTCCAGCGCGGCGCGGGCGGTGTCGGCCCGCAGCGTGACCATCACATGGGCGATGACGCCGTGCCGGTCGCGCAGGGCCGAGAGGGTCACGGCCAGCGTCTCGCCGGCCACCGCGAGATTCAGCTCGCGCGGCAGGAAGCCGGGCTCGGCGATGTGGCGGCCGAGATCCGCCAGCGCCGGATGAAGCGCGCCGAGGGGCATCCCCTGAAGCCCCGCCGGGGATGTGGCGAGGCCCGAGGCGACGGCGTTCAGGAGTTCGGTGGCCGCCGCATTGGCCTGCACCACGGCGAGGCCGCGGCCCTCGCACAGCAGCACACCCCATGGCAGAGCCGCCATCAGCTGCGCCGCCATGCCGGTGGCCACCGTGCCGAATTCCCTGGCTGCCCGATCTCGCCCGGAATGCAGGGGCTCGGGCCTGGCCCGCAGCGCGCTTGCCGTCATGCTGTTCGTCCTGTCCTCGGCGGCGATGCCGCGCCGCTTCAGCGCCACCCTGTGCAGCGCGCGATGCCAGCAAAGGGCTAGGCCGCGTAGCTTGCCCGAAGCTGGGGCGGGCCGACTGACGCGGCGTCGCCAACAGGACTTTCACGTTTGTGCGATGCACATGGCGGGCCGGGTGTGGCCCATGCGCCACCCCCCACCGGCGGGAAGATGCTAGATCAGGGAAATGGCTGGGCAGCCCCGCCCAAGGTTGGGCTTCAACCTTCGGGCGTTAACCTTAACGCCACCTTATCCGGCTTCAATGCAACGGAGCGCAGACAGGAAACTGAAGCGCGGCGTCGTGCGTTGTGTGCGTCGTAGGGTCTCGCATCGTCTGAGTGGTCAAAGCATGCCTCGGTTCCTGCCCCGGTTGTTCCCGAAGGTTCTGGTCAAGGCTTCCCGAGCTACGGCCGAAATGGTGAAGGGTGCCGACGTGCCCGTGATGGGCCGCCGCCTGTTCGTCATGGGCGCGCCGCTGGCGCTGGCCGCGTGCGTCACCAATCCGCCGCCGGCTCCGCTGAGCCGCGCGAACATGATGTACGGCCCGGTGGACGGCGAGCCCTTCCCGGTGGACGCGGTGGACCTCTCCGAGGTGGACCCCAAGTGGCTGCGGCAGGAGGTTCCGGCCCCGGCCGGCTACGCGCCCGGCACCATCGTGGTCGATATCAACGAGCGCTTCCTCTACCTCATCGGCCGCAACGGCACGGCGATCCGCTACGGCGTGGGCGTCGGCAAGCAGGGCTATTCGTTCCGCGGCTGGGCCACCATCAAGCGCAAGGAGAAGTGGCCCCACTGGACGCCCACCGCCAACATGGTGCGCCTCCAGCCCGCGCGCTACGGACCCTACCAGGCCGGCCTGCCGGGCGGCGAGACCAATCCCCTCGGCCCGCGCGCGCTCTATCTCTATGACGGCGACCGCGACACCATGTTCCGCATCCACGGCACCATCGAGCCGTGGAGCATCGGCCAGCAGGTGTCCTCGGGCTGCATCCGCCTGCTCAACCAGGACATCATCGACCTCTACGAGCGCGTCCCGCTCGGCACCCGGGTCTATGTGAAGGGCTGAAGTCGCAGCACCTGAACGCCCGACGATTCCCGCCGCCGTCATCGCCCGCCTCGTGCGGGCGATCCACTGTTGGGCACAAGGGGTGTCGGATCACTGACAGGTGGACAAGCGGATGGCGCGGGGCCGGCGCTGGCCTGCGAGGATCGTTTGCTGCCCTACCCGCCCGCCGCCCGGGGCAGCAGGCGGTAGAGCTGGGCGGTGCTGTCGATGATCTGGAAGCGGTTGCGCGCCTGCGAGAATTCAAGGTTCTCCCGCGTGCCGATGCACAGGAAGCCGCCGCGCACGAGGCTCTGGGCGAAGCGTGCCAGCACCTTGTCCTGCAATGGCGTGGTGAAATAGATCAGCACATTCCGGCACAGGATGAGATGCGCCTCGCAGAACACCCCGTCGGTGACGAGGTTGTGCTCGGCGAAGGTGACGTTGGCGGTGAGCTTCTGGTCGAGCTTCATCAGCTCGTAGCGGGCGTGGAAATAGTCCGAGAAGCTTCCCGCCCCGCCCGCCGCGCGATAGCGCCGGCCCGCCTCGCGCGCCTCCTGAAGGGGGTAGATTCCCTCCGCCGCGCGGTCGAGGGCGGCCTTCGAGATGTCGGTGGCGAAGATGCGCGTGCGCTCGTAGAGCCCCGCCTCGGTGAGCAGGATGGCGAGGGAATAGATCTCCTCTCCATGGGCGCAGCCGGCCTGCCAGATGTTGATCTCCGGATAGGAGGCGAGCAGCGGGAACACCCTCTCCTTCAGCGCCAGGAAGACGTGCGGATCGCGGAAGAATTCCGACACCGGCACCGAGAGGCCGGCGATGATGTCCGGCAGCCGCTCGGGCGCGTGCAGCATCCGGGTGGTGAGGTCCGAGACGGTAGCGGCGCCGAAGCCGGTGGCGAGGTTGCGCACCCGCCGCGTCAGCGAGGCCTTGCCATAGTCGCGGAAATCGTAGCCGTAGCGGCGGAACAGCGCCTCCACGAAGAGATCCACCTCGATGGTCTCCAGCGCCAGCGCATCCCGCGCCTCCGCGGCCGAACCCGGGGGCGGCGGATCGTCCGGCGCGTCGATGTCCCCCGTCATTGCGCGGCGAGCCAGGTGCGGATCATGGTCAGCAGCTTCGGCACGTCCACGGGCTTGGCGAGATAATCGCTGGCGCCGGCGGCGAGGCACTTCTCGCGGTCGTCCTTCATGGCCTTGGCGGTGAGGGCGATGACCGGCAGCTTGGCGAAGCGCGGCTGGGCGCGGATCTGCGCCATCGCCTCGTAGCCGTCCATCACCGGCATCATCACGTCCATGAGCACGATCTCGATATCCGGCTGCTCGTCGAGCTGCGCCAGCGCCTTGGCGCCGTCCTGCGCCAGCACCACGTTGACGCCCCGCGCGCGCAGCACCTTGGCGAGAGCGTAGATGTTGCGCATGTCGTCGTCGACCAGCAGGAGCTTCCGGCCTTCGAGATCGCCGTCCGGATTGGCCGCGAGCTGTTCCGGCTCGCGCTGCACCGAGTGGAGGAACAGCGACACCTCGTCCAGCAGGCGCTCGGGCGAGAGGGCGCCCTTCACCACGATGGCGTCGGTGAAGGCGCGCAGCTTCATGCGCTCCTCGGTGGTGAGGTCGCGGCCCGAATAGACCACCACCGGCACATGCCTGCCGCCGCCGGCGAGGCGCTCGATCAGCTCGAAGCCGGACATGCCGGGCAGGCCGAGATCGAGCACGATGCAGTCGAGATCGCCCTGCGCCACCACCTCCAGCGCCTCCTCGGCGCTCCCCGCCTCGACGATCTGCGCCTTCTCGCGGGCGAGCAGGGTGCGCACCGCGTGGCGGGCGGCGGCGTCGTCGTCCACCACCAGCACGCGGCGGGGACGGTCGGCGGAATAATGGGTGAGGAGGCCGAGCGCCTCGGACAGCTGGTCCGCGCTCACCGGCTTGGTGAGGAAGCCCACGGCGCCGAGGTCGCGGCCGCGCCGGCTCTCGTCCAGGGCCGAGACGAAATGCACCGGGATATGCCGGGTGGCGGGATCGGCCTTCAGCCGCTCGATCACCGTCCAGCCGTCGAGGCCCGGCAGCATCACGTCGAGCAGGATGCCGGTGGGCTTGTAGGTGCGGGCGAGGGCGAGGCCGCTGCCGCCGTCGCCGGCCGCCAGCGCCAGATAGCCCTTGCGCCGCACCAGCCCCACCAGCGTGCGGGCGAACACCGGATCGTCCTCCACCACCAGGATCACGGTGGCGCCGGGGGTGAGGCGGTCGCGGTCGTCCTCCACGCTCACGGCGGGAACGGGGGGCAGGCCGGACAGACCCGCCGCCTCGCGCTCCTGCCGGCTCGTGTCGAAGGCCACCTGTCGCGCATCCATCGCCGGCTGGGGCACGGGCGCAGGGATGGGCGCCGCCTCCCCGTCCTCGTCCGGCAGCGGCTCGCCGACCGGAATCTCCAGGGTGAAGGTGGAGCCCTGCCCGAGCGCGCTTTCCACGGTCACGCTGCCCCCCAGCAGCCGGGCGAGGCGCTGGGTGATGGCGAGGCCGAGGCCGGTGCCGCCGAACTGGCGGCGGGTGGAGGCGTCCACCTGCTCGAACGCCTCGAAGATGGCGTCGAGCTTGTCCCCGGGAATGCCGATGCCGCTGTCGGCCACCGCGACCTTCAGGATCTTGCCGGCCTCATCCTTCGAGAAGGTCACGGAGACCCGGCCCTGCATGGTGAACTTCAGCGCATTGCCGACCAGGTTGGTGAGGATCTGGTCCAGCTTGCCGGGATCGGTGAAGACCATGTCCGGCGCGTCGGCGACGGAGACCGCGAGGCGGAGCCTGCGCTCCTGCGCGAGGCGCCGGAAGTTGCGCTCCAGCCGCTGCGCCACGTTCGCGATCTTCACCGGCTCGTGCACCACCTCCATCTTGCCGGCCTCGACCTTGGAGAGATCGAGGATGTCGTTGATGAGGCGCAGCAGGTTCGAGCCGGACGAGTGGATGATGCTCGCCGCCTCCACCTGGTCGGCATCGAGATTTCCGGTGCGGTTCTCGGCCAGATCCTGGGAGAGGATGAGCAGGCTGTTGAGCGGCGTGCGCAGCTCGTGGGACATGTTGGCGAGGAACTGGGACTTGTACTCGTTGGCCCGCAGCAATTCCTCGGCCCGCGCCTCCATCTGCTGGTTCAGGGCCTCCAGCAGCTCCTTCTGCTCCGTCATCTCCTGCGAGGAGCGGCGCAGCACGTCGTTGGAGGCCTGCAGCTCGTCCGCCTGCACCCTCAGCTCCTCCTCGGAGGCGGCGAGGCGCAGCGAGCGCTCGTGCAGTTGCTCGTTGGTGGCGCGCAGCTCTTCCTGCTGGGTGCGCAGCTCCTCCTCGGCGACGCGCAGCTCCTGCGCCTGCTTCTGGCTCTGCTCCAGCAACTCGCGGGTGCGGGCGGCGCGGACGAGATTGTCGAGGGAGAGGGCGACGAGCGGCGCGACCTCGTGGAGCAGCCTGCGGGCGCGGTCCTCCAGCGGCGCGAGCAGCGCCAGCTCGATGACGCCGAGCAGGCGCTTCTTGAGCACCAGCGGCACCGCGACCACGGAGTGCGCCGACGCCTCCCCGGTGCCGGTGCGGATGCGCAGATGGTCGGCCGGCACGGGAGAGAGGACGATGGTCTTCCTCTCCAGGGCGCACTGGCCGACGAGCCCTTCACCGATGCGCACGCGGGTGGACAGATGCCGCCGCTCGGAAAAGGCATAGCTGCCGACCAGCTCCAGCGCCTCCGCGTCCGGCCCGGCCGCCTCGTCATGGGCGTAGAACACGCCGACCCCCGCGCCGAGCAGCGGCGCAAGCTCGGTCAGCAGCATGTCGGCGAAGGCGCGCGGCTCCTCCTGCGCCTGAAGGCGGGCGGCGATGGCGTTGAGGCCCGACTTGACCCAATCGGTATCCTGGGCCGCGATGGAGGTCGCCTTGAACACCCGGAGCGCGCGGGCCAGCGTGCCCACCTCGTCCTTACGCTCGGCGTAGGGCACCTCGATGGTGTGGTCATGCTCGGCGAGGCGCGTCATCAGCTCGGCAAGGCGGCGCAGCGGGATGGCCATGAAAACCGCGCCGAGGAACACGCCCGCCACCGCGACCAACAGCGTCGCCACCAGCGCGATGACATCGATGGCGCCGACGATGGCCTCGGCCCGGTCGAGGTCGGCCTGGGCGCTGACGATCTCGGCGGATGCGGCGGCGCTCAGTTCATCGATGGCGCCGACGATGCCGCGATAGCCCTCCTCGCTGGCTTCCGCAGCGAGAAAGACACGTAGCGCCGCATCGATGGCGGCGGGGTCCCCCTTCTCGGCCGCCGCCAGGAGGGGCGCCGCCACCGCGTCGCTCCAGCGCCCGGCAATGCGCGAGGCCCGCTCGGCGAGGGGCAGGAGCGAGGGCTCGCCCGTCACCGCCGTCCGCAGGGCCGCGAGCTTCTCGCCGGTGAGCGCGGTCGACGCCGAAAGCCGGGCCTTGAGGCCGCGGGGATCGGCGAGCGCGGTGCGCATGGTCTCGAGCTGGCGGCGATTGAAGGCGCGCGTCGCCTCGGCCGCGAGCAGGCTGACCTGGCGGATCTGCTCCACCCGGACTTCCTGCGTCTTCGCCATGCGGGCCGTCACCCAGTTGGCGCCGAGCAGCAGGGCGAACATGGAGATGAGGAGTCCGACGATCAGCCCGGCCTTGGCCTGCATGCCGAGATTGGCGAACCACGACCGTTCGGTCAGATTTTCCAGCATTCCCCGCGACCCCTTCCGACCCCGCCGCAGAATGCATAGGCGGGGGTGAAGAAGGATTGAAGAGGAAAATCAGGCCCGGCCGCCCGGCCGCCTCAGCGCTGCGCCATGCTCCGCCGCGCCGAGAGCGTCGCCAGCGCGATGCCGGAGATGACCAGCGCATAGCCCGCGAGGTGGTACCAGGCCATGGTCTCGCCGAGGAAGACGATGGCGAGCGCCGTGCCGAACACCGGCAGGAGGTGCAGGAACGGCGCCGCCGCATTCGCGCCCACCAGTTCCACCCCCCGGTTGAAGAACAGATAGGCCACCAGCGACGGCCCGGTCATCACGTAGGCCAGCGTGAAGAAGGTCACATGGTCCAGCGGCAGCACCTGTCCGTGGAGATATTCCCAGAGCGCGAAAGGCGCAAGCAGCAGCGAGCCCAGCGCCATGATGACGGCGAGGAAGGACAGCGGCCCGAGCGGCGGCCGCTTGCGCAGGATCGCCGCGTAGAAGGCGTAGATCACCAGCGCGATGATGATGACCACGTCGCCGATATTGGGCTTGAGATGGAGGAAGGTGTCGAGGTCGCCGTGGCTGATGATGACCATCACGCCCACGAGAGAGGTAATGACCCCTGCCGCCTGGCCGAGACTGAGCTTTTCCCGGAACAGCACGAAGGTCCACACCGCCACCAGAAGCGGCGCCGTGGACTGCACCAAGAGGCCGTTCACCGCCTGCGTATATTGCAGGCCGTAGTAGCTCATGGCGTTGTAGCAGGCGATGCCGGTGGCCGCGAGCAGCACGAGGAACGGCAGGTTCCTGCGGATGATCGGCGCGTCGCGGACGATCTGCTTCCAGGCGAACGGCAGCAGGATGAGCGTCGCGCCGATCCAGCGCACCATGGCGAGGGTGATGGGCGGGATGTGCCCGGCGATGTAGCGCCCCACCACGAGGTTGATGGCCCACAACAGGGCCACCAGGGTCAGGAGCACATAGGGGGCATCGTAAAGCGCGAAACGGCTGGGGCGGACCGGTGTGGCGGACATGTCTTCTCCCGAGACGCACCTGTGCGATGCGCCATGTGATGACCTGTTGGCCGGGAGTGCCGTCCGTCCCCTCTTATTGTAACGGCCTGCGGGCCCCTTCCTCTAACCCGAGGGGAGCCATGAGGGAAATCGAATTTCACTGTGTGAAGCATCACAATGGGTGATGACTCAGGCGGTGTCGTGAGATGTTTCGGCCGCGGCCGAAAGGTCAGCGGCCCAGCAGGCGGTTGAGGGTGCCGTCCTGGATCAGCTGGTAGCTGGTCGGGTTGTCGGCGCACAGGCCCGAGCCGCATTCCAGGATGGTGGAGACGCCGTTCGCCAGCGCCAGCAGCAGCACCAGCACGATCGCCGCCGTGCCGAGCAGCGGGCGATGAAGCGGCGCACCGTCCGGCCGCCGCTCGAACTGGCCGTCGAACAGCAGCAGCACGGCCGAGCCGAGCACGCACACGCCGAACAGCACCAGCGCCCAGGCATAGAAGTGCAGGCCGAAGAAGGCGTCGCCATAGGCGCCCTCGCCGGGGATGATGTGCAGCAGCGTCTGCCGGGTGGAGACCGCCCCACCCGCCAGCGACGACAGGATCATGATGGCGTAGTGCGAGGGGCGCGGGCCGAACTTCACGTTCAGCGCCAGCCCGGCGGCGACGCAGACGAAGCCAGCCCGCTGCAAGAGGCAGAGCGGGCACGGCAGGTCGTTGAACACGAGCTGATCGAAGAAGGCGGCGATGAGCACCGCCGACACGGCGAGAAGGCCGAGCGCGTTGAGCACCCGGAAGCGGTCCGCGAGGGTGAGGCCGGTGTCCATGGCGTCCCTCACAGCGCGATGTTGAGCGGATCGGTGACGTGCAGGCGGAACAGCACCAGCATGGTCGCCACCGAGAGCACCCAGAGCGCGAGCGCGGCCATGCGCTGGCCCATGAGCGTCGCCGCGAGGGCGAGGAACACGCCGAAGAACGGCAGCGACATCATGGCTTCGGCCCCCCGGCCCGCACCGGCGCGGATGTGCGATTCGGTGCCTGCCGAGGGTAGCTGAGCCCTGGCCCAGCGTCACGCTGCGGCGCGGAACTCCACCCCGTTGCCGGAGGGGTCGACAACCCGCAGCGCGCCGTCATCGGACGGCTGCGTTTCCACGCCCGCCGCGGCGAGGCGGGCGGCGAGGGCGGCGAAGGCATCGGCGGCCAGCGTCACGGTGAAATGGTCGAGCCCCACCGTCCCCGCCGCCGGCACCGGGGCGCCGCCCGACTGCCAGACGTTCAGCCCCACATGGTGGTGATAGCCATCCGCGCTCACGAACAGCGCACCGGGATAGCGGGCCATGATGGCGAGCCCCACAATATCCACCCAGAAGCGCTTCGCCGCGTCGAGGTCGTTCACCTTGAGGTGGACATGGCCCATGTCGGTGCCAGCCGGGGCGGGACCGCCCGCCACCTTCGCCTCGCGGGCGAGGGCCTGGAGATCGAGCGGCAGGGTCTGCATGGCGATGGAGCCATCCGGCTGCAGCGGCCATTCCGCCCGCGGCAGATCGCGATAGATCTCGACGCCGTTGCCGTCCGGATCGTCCATATAGAGCGCCTCGCTCACCAGATGGTCGGAGGCGCCGAGGCGCAGGCCGGCCCCATGCAGCGCGAGAAGCCGCGCGGCGAGGCTGGTGCGGTCCGGCACGCGGAGCGCCATGTGGAACAGGCCGGGCGCCCGGCGCGGCGCCGGCGGGGCCGAAGGACGGGAAAGGATCTCCACCAGCGGCCTGCCGCCCGCGCCGAGCACGGTCGCCTCGCCCTCGGCCAGCACCTCGAGGCCGAGGAGGTCACGGTAGAAGGCGATCAGGCGGCCGGGGTCCGGGCTGGCGAGGCTGACGGCACCGAGCACGAGGTCGTGCGGTGCGGTCCCGGCGGACAGGTCGGTGGTGGGGGTGGCATGCGGGCCGGTCGAGCCGGCGGGGGCGGCGGTGGTCATAGCGAAGCTCCTTGGCGCCGGGCTGGTATCTGCCCTGCCCGGCTGGGCGTTGTCCCAAATATGGACACGGCCCACGCAAGGCGCCATTGCACCGATGCAAGCAAAGGCTGGCGCCTCAGCCCTCGAACCACTCTTCCGAGACCTTGCGCAGCTTGCCGCGGCGCCATTCGTAGATCTGGGTGCAGCGCATGAAGCGCTCCGGGTTCGGCCGCGTGCAATAGGCCGAGTGGGAGAAGACGATCACCTGCGGCCGCCCGCCGCCCTTCGGCGCGATGATGTCGAAGCCCCGCGCGCCCCGGTCGAAGGCGCGGGTCCAGCGGCCGGGGCCGGTGGAGATGAAGAGGATGTGGCGGAAGCCGTCGGAGCCGATCCACGGCGTGATGCCGCCCTCGCATTCCATGGCGTGGGTGTCGATGAGATAGTCCGGCTGGCTATCCGGCGAGACGTTCACCACGTCAAAGACGGTCTTGGGGTTCCATTTGGGCGTTCCCTCCTCCGCCCGACAGGCCGCCTCCAGCTCCTTCACCGCCTTGGCCACCACCTTCGGCAGGCCGGCATAGGGATTGGAGGCGGGAGCCGCGGCCACGAGCGCGGGCGCGGGCGCGGTAGCGTCGGCTGAAGCGGGTGGGGCGCGGCAGGTGGTGCAGCGGCGGGTGGAGGCGGCGCCTCGGCCGCCCATGCGATGCCGGTCGCGCCCAGCCCCATGGCCGCACAGAATGCCGCGACGAGAACCGTCCTCATGCTCGCCCCCATGCCGGGACCCAGAGCCCGGACCGGGGACAATCTAGAACCGGGCGCCGCCGGATTGAACAGGCCGCGCCCGGTGCATCACGCGTGGATCACGCCGCCTTCTGGGCCTCGCGGTCCACGATGGTCACGATGTCCGCCATGATCCGGTTCAACTCGAAATTCTTCGGCGTGTAGACGGCGGCGACGCCGAAGCCCTTGAGCTGGGCCTCGTCCTCCGGCGGGATGATGCCGCCCACCACCACCGGCACGTCGGAGAGGCCTTCCGCCCGCATCCGCTCCATCACGTCGCGCACCAGCGGCACGTGGGAGCCGGAGAGGATGGAGAGGCCCACCACGTGGACGCTCTCCTCCAGCGCGGCGTTGACGATCTCGGCCGGGGTCAGGCGGATGCCCTCGTAGACGACTTCCATACCGCAATCGCGGGCGCGCACGGCGATCTGCTCGGCGCCGTTGGAATGGCCGTCGAGGCCGGGCTTGCCCACCAGGAACTTGATGCGGCGGCCGAGCTTCTCGGAGACCGCATCCACGTTCTTGCGCACCTCCTCGAGGCCCTGCGTGTCCACGCGGGCGGCGCGGCCGACGCCGGTGGGGGCGCGGTATTCGCCGAACACCTCGCGCAGGCAGGTGCCCCACTCGCCCGTCGTCACGCCCGCCTTGGCGCAGACGATGGAGGGCTCCATGATGTTGCGGCCTTCCTGGGCCGCGCTCTTGAGGTCCGCCAGAGCCGCGTCCACGGCCTTGGCGTCGCGCGCCTCGCGCCACGCCTGAAGCCGCGCGATCTGCTCGGCCTCGACGCCCTCCGGCACGGTGAGGATGGCACCTTCGCCCGTGGTGAGCGGCGAGGGCTCGCTCTCGGTCCAGCGGTTGACGCCCACGACCACCTGGTCGCCGCGCTCGATATTCTCGAGGCGCCGGGTGTTGGACTCCACCAGCTGCTGCTTCATGTAGGAATTCTCGATGGCCGCGACGGCGCCGCCCATGCCCTCGATGCGGGCCAGCTCTTCGCGCGCCTCGGCCTTCAGCTCCTCCACCTTCTTGGCGATCTCGGTGGAGCCGTCGAAGATGTCGCCGTATTCGAGCAGGTCGGTCTCGTAGGCCACCACCTGCTGCATGCGCAGCGACCATTGCTGGTCGAACGAGCGCGGCAGGCCCAGCGCCTCGTTCCAGGCGGGGAGCTGCACGGCGCGGGCGCGGGCCTTCTTGGAGAGGGTGACGGCAAGCATCTCCAGCAGGATGCGGTAGACGTTGTTCTCCGGCTGCTGCTCGGTGAGGCCCAGCGAGTTCACCTGCACGCCGTAGCGGAACAGCTTCTGCTTGGCGTCGGTGATGCCGTAGCGGTTGACGCAGATCTCGTCCCAGAGGTCCACGAACGCGCGCATCTTGCACATCTCGGTGATGAACCGCATGCCCGCGTTCACGAAGAAGGAGATGCGTCCCACCACCTCGCCGAACACGGCGCCTTCCGCCTCGCCGGACTTCTTCACCGTGTCGAGGATGGCGATGGCGTTGGCCAGCGCGAAGGCCAGCTCCTGCACCGGCGTCGCCCCGGCTTCCTGCAAATGGTAGGAGCACACGTTCATCGGGTTCCACCGGGGCAGATGCTCGGTGGTGAAGATGATGGTGTCCTTGGTGAGCCGCATGGAGGGCGCGGGCGGGAACACATAGGTGCCGCGCGAGAGGTATTCCTTGATGATGTCGTTCTGCGTGGTGCCCTGAAGCCGGGTGCGGTCCGCGCCCTGCTCGTCGGCCGTGGCGATATAGAGCGAGAGCAGCCACGCCGCGCAGGCGTTGATGGTCATGGAGGTGTTCATCTCGGCGAGCGGGATGCCCTGGAACAGGGTGCGCATGTCGCCGAGGTGGGAGATGGGAACGCCGACCTTGCCCACTTCCCCGCGGGCGAGGGGATGGTCGCTGTCGTAGCCGGTCTGGGTCGGCAGATCGAAGGCGACGGAGAGGCCGGTCTGTCCCTTGGCGAGGTTGGAGCGATAGAGCTTGTTGGATTCCGCGGCGGTGGAATGCCCCGCATAGGTGCGGAAGAGCCAGGGTTTGTCGCGGAGCACCATTTCCTAATCCCCATCCATCGCTTTTGGATATTTGCCGCGATTGTGCGTCGCAATGCGCGCGCCGTCGATGGGAAATTTTTCCAATACCGGAGGGCGGCCGACCCGCGCAGGGCGCCCCGAATCGGGCGCCCGTCTCAACCGTCGCGTCAAACGCGCTGATTGCATTTCTAAATAATTTCTCGTTTTGATTGTATTGATGCTAGCCTTCCACCCGTTTCGGATCCGGGGGGACAGGGGTGCGGCAGGTGGTGGTTCTCATGGCGGCGCTGGCGACCGCCGCATGCGCGAAATCGGCCGACAAGGTCTCGGCGGCCTATGTCTCGCCGATGCAGTTCCAGAGCTACAGCTGCCAGCAGCTCGCGCAGGAAGCCGAGCGCATATCGGCCCGCGCCATCGCCCTGACCGGAGCGCAGAACAACCGGGCGACCAGCGATGCGGTGGCGACCACCGTGGCCGTGGTCATCTTCTGGCCCGCCGCCTTCCTGGTCGGCGGCGACGATGCGCAGACCGCGGAACTGGCGCGGCTCAAGGGCGAGATGGACGCCATCGAGCAGGTCTCGATCCAGAAGAAATGCGGCATCTCCTTCCAGCGTGAGGACGCCCAGAAGGCCTCCTGAAACGCGCCGCGAAATCGCGCACCCGCCCGGCCCATGCTGCCCCGGATCGATGGCGCAGCACGGGCCGGCGGTGCGTGCTCTCTTTATTCGAGTTAGAGGGCGATTCACCGATCAAGTTGTTCCAAACTTGATCGGATCGCGCTCTAGCGCTTCACCAGCGAGATGACGAACAGGAGGATCACCGCACCGATGGTTGCGGAGATGATCTGTCCGATCACGCCGCCCACGAGGATCACGCCGCCGAACAGGAAGCCGCCGATGATGGCGCCAACGATGCCCACGGCGATGTTGCCCACGAGGCCGAAGCCGTAGCCCTGGAAGAGCTGGCCCGCCAGGAAGCCGGCGACCGCCCCGACGATGATCATCCAGATGATGCCCATGAACTTCTCCCATCCCCTTGTGTCGGCGCCGGCCGTCCGGCGCGGAACACCGCCACTCTAGCGGGGCGCGCCGCCGCCGGAAACGCCAGCGCGGCCGGAAACTCCAGCGGGGAAACTCCAGCGGGGTCTTGGGCGTTCATTGTCCTGTGCCGCAGCGCCGCATGGCCGAATGTCGGGGTTGAGAATGACTATCGCCTTGGATTTTTTCTCTGCTACGCTGCATTGCGAGATAGGGACTTAACGACGCGACCGAACGGTCCACACCAGGAGAGGACGACAGCCATGGCCCAGACGGCAGCCGCCAATACGAACGAGGGACCGGTGAAGGACCTTTATGAGCTCGGCGAGATTCCGCCCCTTGGTCACGTGCCCGCCAACATGTACGCCTGGGCCATCCGCCGCGACCGCCACGGGCCGCCGGAGCAGTCGTTCCAGCTGGAGGTGGTGCCGACCTGGGAGCTGGGCGAGCAGGACGTGCTCGTGCTCGTGATGGCCGCGGGTGTGAACTACAACGGCATCTGGGCCGGCCTCGGCGAGCCGATCTCCGTGTTCGACGTGCACAAGGTGCCCTATCACATCGCCGGTTCCGATGCCTCGGGCATCGTCTGGGCGGTGGGCTCCAAGGTGAAGCGCTGGAAGGTGGGCGACGAGGTGGTCGTCCACTGCAACCAGGACGACGGGGACGACGAGGAGTGCAACGGCGGCGACCCGATGTTCTCCCCCTCCCAGCGCATCTGGGGCTATGAGACGCCGGACGGCTCCTTCGCCCAGTTCTGCCGGGTGCAGGCGCGCCAGCTGATGCCGCGCCCCAAGCACCTCACCTGGGAAGAGAGTGCCTGCTACACCCTCACCATGGCCACCGCCTACCGCATGCTGTTCGGCCATCCGCCCCATGACGTGAAGCCGGGCGACTATGTGCTGGTGTGGGGCGCCTCGGGCGGCCTCGGCGTGTTCGGCGTGCAGCTCGCCGCCGCCTCCGGCGCGCACGTCATCGGCGTCATCTCCGACGAGACCAAGCGCGACTACGTGCTCGGCCTCGGCGCCAAGGGCGTCATCAATCGCAAGGACTTCAAGTGCTGGGGCCAGCTGCCCAAGGTGAACTCGCCGGAATATGCGGACTGGCTCAAGGAAGCCCGCAAGTTCGGCAAGGCCATCTGGGACATCACCGGCAAGCGCGACGTGGACATCGTGTTCGAGCATCCCGGCGAGAGCACCTTCCCGGTGTCCACGCTGGTGGGCAAGCGCGGCGGCATGATCGTGTTCTGCGCCGGCACCACCGGCTTCAACATCACGTTTGACGCCCGCTATGTGTGGATGCGCCAGAAGCGCATCCAGGGCTCGCACTTCGCCCACCTCAAGCAGGCCTCCGCCGCCAACCAGTTCATCATCGACCGGCGCGTGGACCCCTGCATGTCGGAAGTGTTCCCGTGGGACCGCATCCCCGAGGCGCACACCAAGATGTGGAAGAACCAGCATGCCCCCGGCAACATGGCGGTGCTGGTGAACGCCCCCCGCACCGGCCTTCGGACCTTCGAGGACGTGCTCGAGGCCCTGCCGAAGAAGTGAGGCGCGCCCTTCTGCGCCATCAGGGACGATCTCAGGGCCGCGGCACGCCGCGGCCCTCTTCATTTGCAAAGGACAGCGCCGCGCCATCGAGCGGCCGCGGCGCCGCAGGCATCCCAGCCATCTGCGCGGTCATCTCCACCGTCGCGAGGTCCGCCCCAGCCGCCACCACGCGGTTGCGGCCGGCGCGCTTGGCGGCATAGAGACCGGCGTCACCGCGCCGGAACAGGGTTTCTATGGTGGCGCGCTCTCCGGCGGCGATGCTGGCGCAGCCGATGGAGACGCTGCAATCGAGGTGCGACGTCGCCGGCGTGGTCAGCCCGCGCACCGCACGCCGCATCCGCTCCGCCACCACGATGGCCTCCGCTTCCGCCTCGGGCAGCAGCACCGCGAACTCCTCCCCGCCCACCCGGCCGAAGAGATCGTGGGCGCGCAGCGCGCGGTGCAGGCGCTCGGTGACGGCGGCGAGCACCTCGTCGCCGGCCGGATGGCCGAAGGTGTCGTTCACGCGCTTGAAGTGGTCGATGTCCACCAGCAGCAGGCTGGCCGGTTCGCCGCGGCCCGCCGCCCGCGCGAGCCGCTCGCGCGCGGCCTCGAAGAAGGCGCGGCGGTTGAGGATGCCGGTGAGGGAATCGATGGTCGCGGCGACCAGCAGGCGGCGGTCCACGTCTTCCTTCAACAGCAGGAGGAAGCCGACCCCCGCACCCACGCAATAGCCGAACATCACCAGAAGCCCCAACGACAGCGTCGGCGGGGCATCGAACACCCCCATCCCGGCGCCGAAGCCGGCATAGGCCCGCATCAGGAAGGCGAGCGACACGAGCAGGTAGAAGCCGGCGATGATGCGCTGGAGGCGCGAGCCCTCCCCATCCCCTGCCAGTGCCGCGAACGCGATGCCGAACAGCGCGCTGATGATGATCGCGGCGTAGCCCACGTAAAGCCCCGGCGTGGTGGCTGCGAGGACGAAGACCACGCTGCCCAGCGTCGCGACGCCGAAGAGCAGCCGGGTGACGCCGCGCCGGTGCTCCCGCGTGTCGACAATGGTCGAGACCTCCAGCGCGAAACTGAAGAAAATGGTGACATTGGCCACATAGACCGAGACGAGGCTGGAGATGTCGCCGCGCAGGCTGATGAGGATGCAGGCAACACCATGCAGCACCCGGGCGCACACGAAGCGGCGGATGAGCCGCTGCTTGGTCCCCGTTTCGCGATAGCCGAGCAGCAGCAGGCAGACCACGAAGTCCGCCAGGGACATGAGGCGGAAGAGGGTGCGCACATCAAGTGTGCTGAAGAACAGGACGGACAGGCTCATGACCCGTCCCCCCGGACGCCGAGCGCCGAGCGCGAAGGCCCGTCCCGCCGCAGTGCCGCCGCCGCTGCCTGCCCCAAGCCACTGGCCCCCTGCGCTGCCGATGCCCCCCGGCCCGGCATTGCTTCGACCAGTCTATACGCAGATCACCCCGCGGCAGAAGCCGGTGACGACCTCATATTTCAGCTCAACCCCTTCAGGCTGCAGGTTTCAGCGCCTGCAACTCTGCCGGCAGCGCATAGGCCCAGCCCGAGATGGAGCCGGCGCCGAGGCAGATCACATAGTCCCCCGGCTTCGCCAGCCCGGCGACGATGCCGGCCAGCTGCTCCGGCCCGTCCAGCGCCGTCACCGAGCGGTGGCCGTGGGCGATGAGACCCTGCACCAGATGGTCCCGGTCCGCGCCCTCGATGGGCGCCTCGCCGGCGGTGTAGACCGGCGCCACCACCACATGGTCGGCATCGTTGAAGCAGGTGCAGAATTCGTCGAACAGGGAGGCGAGGCGGCTGTAGCGGTGCGGCTGCACCACGGCGATCACCTGCCCCTCGCTCGCCGCGCGGGCGGCCTTGAGCACGGCGGCGATCTCCACCGGGTGGTGGCCGTAATCGTCGTACACGGTCACGCCGTTCCACTCGCCGGTGCGGGTGAAGCGCCGCTTCACGCCGCCGAACTGGGACAGCGCCTCGATGATCTTCTCATCCGGCACCTTCAGCTCGTGGGCGACGGCGATGGCGGCGGTGGCGTTCAGCGCGTTGTGTTTGCCGGGCATGGGCAGGCGCAGGCCGCGGATCTCGTGCACGGTCTCGCCCGCGCGATTGCGGAACACCACGCCGAACTTGGTGACGCCGCCCTTGAGGTCCACGTCCACGAGGCGCACGTCGGCCTGCGGGTTCTCGCCATAGGTGATGACGCGGCGATCCTCGATGCGGCCCACCAGCGCCTGCACCACCGGATGGTCGATGCACATCACCGCGAAGCCGTAGAAGGGCACGTTCTCCACGAACGCCTTGAACGCCTCCTGCACCTTGTCGAAGGTCTTGAAGTGGTCGAGGTGCTCGGGGTCCACGTTGGTGACGATGGCGACTTCCGTGGGCAGCTTCAGGAAGGTGCCGTCGCTCTCGTCCGCCTCCACCACCATCCAGTTGCCGTCGCCGAGGCGGGCGTTGGTGCCGTAGGCGTTGATGATGCCGCCGTTGATGACGGTGGGGTCGAAGTTGCCGGCATCGAGCAGGGCCGCCACCAGCGAGGTGGTGGTGGTCTTGCCGTGGGTGCCGGCGATGGAGACGCAGCTCTTCAGCCGCATCAGCTCGGCCAGCATCTCGGCGCGGCGCACCACGGGCAGGCGCTTGGCGCGGGCCGCCATCAGCTCGGGATTGTCGCGCTTGATGGCGGACGAGACCACCACCACGTCGGCGTCGTCCACGTTGGCGGCGGCGTGGCCGATCATCACCTTGATGCCGCGCTCGCGCAGGCGCTTCACGTTGGCGCTGTCGGCCACGTCCGAGCCCTGCACCTCGTAGCCGAGATTGTGCAGCACCTCGGCGATGCCGCTCATGCCGATGCCGCCGATGCCGACGAAGTGGATGGAGCCGAGGCCGGACGGCAGCTTCATGCGCTGTTTCCCCTGAAGGTTGCGACCGCGCCGCCGCCCGCCAGATGCCGGACGAGACCGCCCAGCCGCTCGGCGGCGTCAAGCACGCTCTGGCTTCTGGCCCGATCGGCCATCCGCGTCAATGATGCGGGTTCGGCGGCAAAGGTATTGAGTTCCAGCGCCAGCCGGTCCGGCTCGAATTCCACCTGCCGCAGCACCAGAGCCGCGCCCACCTCGGCGAGGGTGCGGGCGTTGGCGGCCTGATCCTGGTCCAGCGCATGGGGCAGCGGCACGAGGATGGAGGGCCGGCCGGTGGCGGCAAGCTCCGCCACCGTTCCGGCGCCGGAGCGGGAGATGACGAGATGGGCGCGCGCCATGCGCGCCGGCAGGTCGTCGAAGAAGGTCTTCACCTCCGCCCGGACGCCGAGCCGGGCATAGGTGTCCTGCACCCGTTGCAGATCCTCCTCCCGCGCCTGCTGGACGAGGACGAGGCGGCCCCGGAGATCGGCGCCGAGCCGCGCGATGGCCTCGGGCACCACATCGGACATCACCCGCGCCCCCTGGCTGCCGCCGAAGACGAGCACGTGGAGATCGCCACCGGGCACGGGCGGGTCATAGGGTGCCGAAGCAGCCGCGATGGCGGCGGGGCGCAGGGGATTGCCGGTCCACACCGCCTTGGCCTTCAGCGCGGGATCGGCATCCACCACGCCGGGAAAGCCGGTGGCGATGGCGGTGACGCGGCGCGCCAGCATCCGGTTGGCCCGGCCCATCACGCCGTTCGCCTCGTGCACGATGCTCGGCACACCGGAAAAGCTCGCCGCCAGCAGCGGCGGCACGGTGGGATAGCCGCCGAAGCCCACCACCGCCACCGGCTTCACCCGGCGCAGCAAGGCGAGGCTGGAGACGAAGCCGGAGGCCAGCGCAAAGCCGGTGCGGGCGAGCGAGATGGGGGAGCGCCCGCGCACCGTATCAGCCGGCAGCACATGCAGCTCCCGCGCCGGGAAGTGCCCGGCATAGCGGGCGGCGCGGGCGTCGGTGGCGAGATCCACCGTGAAGCCCTGCCGGGTCAGCACGGCGGCCAGCGCCTCGGCCGGAAACAGGTGGCCGCCGGTGCCGCCGGCGGCGAGAAGGACGAGATCGGTCACATTATCCCCTCGGGCCACGGAGCGGCCGAAGCATCAGGCAGCGTGCCGCAGTGCCCCGGCAATGCGGCGGTTCCGCGTCCGCGCGCCGCGCGATCAGGCCGGATCGGGCATCGCGGCGGGCGGCGACACCGGGCGGGCGAGGCTCTCGCCCCGGCGCGGATCGGCGCCATGGCCCTCGCTGAGCCGCGCCAGCGCCGCGGCGCCGGGCCGCTTGCGCGAGAGGGCCAGCAGCATCCCCATGCCGAAGGCGATGGAGATGAGCGAGGAGCCGCCATAGGAGATGAAGGGCAGCGTCATGCCCTTGGCCGGCGCGATATGGACGTTCACCGCCATGTTGATGGAGGCCTGCAGACTGAACAGCAGCGCAAGGCCGGTGATGGCGAAGCGGGTGAAGGGATCGCTTTCCTTCGAGGCGCGCGAGAGCGAGCGCAGCAGGATGAAGGCGAACAGGGCGAGGATGATGAGGCACAGGATGATGCCGAACTCTTCGCCCGCCACCGCGAACACGAAGTCGGTGTGGCCGTCCGGGAGCATCCGCTTCATGGTGCCCTCGCCCGGTCCGGTGCCGAACCAGCCGCCGCTCCTGAACGAGTTCAGCGCCGCATCGATCTGGTAGGTGTCGCCGGAATCGGGATTGAGGAAGCGGTTGATGCGCTTCTGCACGTGGGACACGGTCATGTAGGCGATGAAGCCGCCGCCCGCTCCGACGCCCACCAGCCCCACCATCCAGATCCAGCGCAGGCCGGCAAGGAAGAACAGGGACGACCAGACGAGACAGATCAGCAGGCTCTGGCCGAAGTCCGGCTGCTTCACCAGCGGGCCGAGCACGCTGCCGAGCAGGAGGAAGGCGAACAGGGTCGCCGGCATTTCCGGCCGCTTGGTACTTTCCGCGAACAGCCAGGCGGCGAGGATGACGAAGGCCGGCTTGATGAATTCGGACGGCTGCACGGTGATGCCGGCGATGGTGAGCCAGCGCCGCGCGCCCTTCACCTCCGGCCCGAACACCAGCGTGGCCAGCAGCAGCACGAAGAACACGCCGAACACCACCACGCAGGTGCGCCGGATGGTGCGGGGCGACATGAAGGAGGTGGCGATCATCACCACCGCGGCGGGGAGGAGGAACAGCACCTGCCGGTTCACGAAGTGGAACGGGTCGGCGATGTTGAGGCGGGCGGCCACCGCCGGGCTGGCGGCGAGGCACAGGATGATGCCGATCACCATCAGCCCGCAGAGGCTTGCCAGCAGGGCGCGGTCCACCGTCCACCACCATTCGCTCAAGACGGTGCGGTCGGCGCGCGACATCATGGGACGCATACTCCGGGACGGGACATTTCCCGCACCATGCCCCCGCGTTGGTTGACGGCCGATTAAGGATCGTCGTCACGCTCCGGGGGCATCGCGGAACGGCGCCGGGCGCCCTATCTTTGCCTCGTGGCCAGAGCGAGCAAGGCGCGCAGCGCGACACCGTCCGGGGCATCCGCCCTTCCCGAGCCGTTCGCCGGCTGGTTCCGCACGCGGGGCTGGACGCCGCGGGCGCACCAGCTCGACCTCATCGCCGCAGCCGAGAGCGGACACTCGGTGCTGCTCATCGCGCCCACCGGCGCCGGCAAGACGCTGGCCGGCTTCCTGCCGACCCTGATCGAGCTGAGCCGCCCGAAGGCGAAGATCCGCAAGGCCGCCGCCCCGGTGGCCGAAACCCCTGAAACAGACCCCGGCGCGGCGCCCGTGCCCTTCGCCCGCTGGCAGGCGGAGCGGCCGGCCTCGCCGCTGCATACGCTCTATATCTCGCCGCTGAAGGCGCTGGCGGTGGACATCGCCCGCAATCTGGAAGCCCCGGTGGAGGAGATGGGGCTCGACATCCGCGTGGAGACCCGCACCGGCGACACGCCGGCCTCGCGCCGCCAGCGCCAGCGGCGCGACCCGCCGCACATCCTCCTCACCACGCCGGAGCAGATCTCCCTGCTGCTCGCCACGAAAGATGCGGAGCATCTCTTCTCCGGCCTCAAGCGCGTGGTGCTGGACGAATTGCACGCCCTCGTCACCTCCAAGCGCGGCGACCTGCTGTCCCTCGCCCTCGCGCGGCTGCGCGCCATCGCCCCCGGCCTGCAATGCGTCGGCCTCTCCGCCACCGTCGCGGAGCCGGACGACCTCCGGCGCTATCTGGTGCCGCAAATCCACAACGAAGATGAGGATGCGGCCGAGCCCGCGCTCGCCGATCTGGTGATCGCGGCGGGCGGGGCGGCGCCGGACATCTCCATGCTGGAGAGCCGGGCGCGCATGCCGTGGGCGAGCCACACGGCGCAGCACGCCTTCGCCGAGATCTACGAGCTGATCGGCACCAACAAGCTGTCCCTCGTCTTCGTGAACACCCGCTGGCAGGCGGAATTCCTGTTTCAGGAACTCTGGCGCATCAACGACCTCAGCTATCCCATCGCGCTCCACCACGGCTCCCTCGCGGTGGAGCAGCGGCGCCGGGTGGAGGCGGCCATGGCGGCGGGGAAACTCAAGGCCGTGGTGGCCACCTCGTCGCTCGACCTCGGCATCGACTGGGGCGACGTGGATCTCGTCATCAATGTGGGCGCGCCCAAGGGCGCCTCCCGCCTCATGCAGCGCATCGGCCGCGCCAACCACCGGCTGGACGAGCCGTCCCGCGCCGTGCTGGTCCCCGCCAACCGGTTCGAAGTGCTGGAATGCCGGGCCGCGCTGGAGGCGGTGAAGGCGGGCGCGCAGGACACCCCGCCCGAGCGGGAAGGCGCGTTCGACGTGCTGGCCCAGCACATCCTCGGCATGGCCTGCGCCGCGCCCTTCTCGGCCGATGCCCTCTATGGCGAGGTGCGCTCCGCCGCGCCTTACCGCACATTGTCCCGCGAAGACTTCGATGCGGCGCTGGATTTCGTCGCCACCGGCGGCTACGCGCTCCGCGCCTATGAACGCTACGCCAAGATCCGCCGCACCAAGGACGGGCTGTGGCGCGTCGCCAATCCCATGATCGCGCAAGGCTACCGGCTGAACGTGGGCACCATCGTGGAAGCCTCCATGCTGAAGGTGCGCCTCGTCTCGGCGCGCGGCGCAGCCAAGACCGGCGTCGCCGGGCGGGTGCGCTTCGGCGGGCGGCTGCTGGGCGAGGTGGAGGAGTATTTCGTTGAGACCCTGGTGCCGGGCGACACCTTCGTCTTCGCCGGGGAAATCCTGCGCTACGAAGTGCTGGTGGAGGACGAGGTCTATGTCTCGCGCACCACCGCCACCGAGCCGAAGGTGCCGGCCTATGCGGGCGGCAAGTTCCCCTTGTCCACCTTCCTCGCCGCCGGGGTGCGGGCGCTGCTTTCCGCGCCCGAGCGCTGGGCCGCCCTGCCGCCGCAGGTGCGCGACTGGCTGGAATTGCAGAAGGCCAAGTCCCGCCTGCCGGGCCGGGACGATCTTCTGGTGGAGACCTTCGAGCGGTCGGGGCGCTACTACCTCGTCACCTACCCGTTCGAGGGCCGGCTCGCCCACCAGACGCTGGGCATGCTTTTGACCCGCCGGCTGGAGCGGGCGCGGCTGAAGCCGCTGGGCTTCGTCGCCAACGACTACGCCCTCGCCGTCTATGCCGCCGGCGACATGGGGGCGGCCATCAGCCAGAGGCGGCTGTCGCTGGACGACCTGTTCGATCAGGACATGCTGGGCGACGATCTGGAAGCGTGGCTGGCCGAGAGCGCGCTGATGAAGCGGACGTTCCGCCATTGCGCCGTCATCGCCGGGCTCATCGAGCGGCGGTTTCCGGGTAAGGAGAAGACCTCGCGGCAGGTCACGGTCTCCACCGACCTCATCTATGACGTGCTGCGCCGGCACGAGCCGGACCACCTGCTGCTGCGCGCGGCGCGGGCGGACGCGGCGACCGGGCTGCTGGACGTGAAGCGGCTGGGGGAGATGCTCGCGCGCATCCGCGGGCATGTGGTGCACCAGCCCCTGCCGCGCGTGTCGCCGCTGGCGGTGCCGGTGCTGCTGGAGATCGGACGGGAGAGCGTGGGCGGCGACGCCAACGAGGCGCTGCTCGCCGAGGCGGAGGAGGAACTGGTGCGGGCGGCGACGGAATGAGCGTCAGGCCCGCCGGGACCGTCAGGCCAACCTTGCGCGGATCACCTTCCGCGAATCACCAAGCCCCGCCGGCGGACGTCAGGGCCGCTGCGCTCAAGCACATGAAATTCCCTCGCGGCAAGCCTTTGTGGCGCGCCACGTCCCGTCCCCGCGGCGCATTTCGCACCTGCGAAAACAAATCGGAGCTGTTGCATCCATGAGACGAGCAACTTTGAACCGGCTCCAACTTCATCACAATCGCGTGATCGACCGGGGCACAAAAGGCCCGCACAATCTTCCGCTGACTCAGAAGACCGCGCCCACGACCGTCGCGACCGAAGCGGCGCTGGCCTCGTGGGGGGCGAAAAACGCAGCGATACCAAGGATGGACACCAGAGCGCCCGTGACAGCAAGCTTGCGAAGCATGGCTTTACTCCCAGATCCCGTAAGATCCCGTTCTGCACCGACAACGATGCAGGGGGATTAAGAGTTCCTTAACCAAGTCACCCTGAACCCTTTTTGATGCTTGCGTTAACGAAGTGTTCAGGAAAGTCACGGGTCCGTGACGCCGGGCGCGCGGAAGTCACCGGACTGGCCACCCCGGCGACGACTTCAGCGGTTCGTGATGTTGCGCTGCAAAATGAAGTAACGCGGATGTAACCGGCAGGAGGGGAAGCATGTCGTTGAGCGGCGTACCGTCGAAGAGCCGATGGCACGATGTGGAGGCCCCCGGGCTGGAGGAACTGGAGCAGCTGGCGCAGGAGGCCTTCGCCGCCCTGCCGGACTCGTTCCGCGCCCTGTGCCAGGGCCTCGTCATCAAGGTGGAGGACTTTCCCACCGACGAGGTGCTGGACGAGCTTGGCGCCGAGACCCCGTTCGACCTGCTCGGCCTGTTCCACGGCATCGGCCGCGCGCAGGGCGGGGCCGTGGCCCAGACCGGACAGATGCCCAACATGGTGTTCCTCTATCGCCGTCCCATCCTCGATTACTGGGCGGAGAACGAGGAGACCCTTGGCGACGTCGTCACCCACGTGCTGGTGCACGAGATCGGGCATCATTTCGGCCTCAGCGACGACGACATGGAGGCCATCGAGGACCGGGCCAATTGACCGCAGGCAAAACACTACCTTGGCACTGGACCCAGCGGCAGCGCTTTCTAGAATGACTCCAAAAAGGAGACCTCCATGCCTGTCGATCCTCGCATGACCCGTTACGGGCCGGCCCTGCGCGCCCTGCACTGGCTCACCGCCATCGCCGTCTTCACGGCGTTCGGCGTGACCTACCTGGAACAGTTCTTCGCGCGGGGAACGCCGGCACGGGGCATGGTGTGGTGGGTCCACATCTCGGTCGGCCTCCTGCTCATCGCGCTGGTGGCGGTGCGCATTCCCGTGCGCATCTTCGGCCGCAACCCGCCGGCCTCGACGCAGATCAGCCGGCCGGTGGCCATCGCCTCGCACATCGTGCACGGTCTGCTCTATCTCGCGCTCATCGCCACGCTCGCGCTCGGCGTCTATCTCGCCTTCCTGCGCGGCAATGCGGTGTCCTTCTTCTCGCTCTTCACCATCCCCTCGCCCATCGCGGTGAACCGCGACCTGGGCAAGCAGGTGCAGGAGATCCACGAGCTGATGGCCAACGCCGTGATCGTGCTGGCCCTGCTGCACGCGGCCGCCGCCGTGCTCCATCACGTCGTGCTGAAGGACGACGTGCTGAAGCGCATGCTGCCGGAGCGCCTCGCCCCCTGACGCGCGCGCCGGCGGGGCCAAGGCGCTGTGCAAGGCGCGGCGTGCCTGTTATGGATGACCGTTACGGACGCGCCCTGCGGGGTGCGTCCGGCGCGCCATAGACACGGGCTGCGCCGCCGGGTTTCAGCCACCGAGGCCCGGCACCCGAGACCCGGCAGACGGATAAGGCAGAAGGTCCCATGGAGAAGTTCACGGTCCTGGAGGGCGTCGCGGCGCCGATGAAGCTGGTCAATGTCGATACCGACATGATCATCCCCAAGCAGTATCTGAAGACGATCCAGCGCACCGGCCTCGGCAAGGGCCTGTTCTCCGAGATGCGCTATCTCGACGACGGCGCAGAGAACCCCGCCTTCGTGCTGAACCAGCCCGCCTACCGCTCTTCCAAGATCCTCGTCGCCGGCGACAATTTCGGCTGCGGTTCCTCGCGCGAGCACGCGCCGTGGGCGCTGCTGGACTTCGGTATCCGCTGCGTGATCTCCACGTCGTTCGCGGACATCTTCTACAACAACTGCTTCAAGAACGGCATTCTGCCCATCGTCGTCTCCAAGGACGACCTGGACAAGCTGTTCGACGACGCCGAGCGCGGCGCCAACGCCACCCTCACCATCGACCTGCCGGCCCAGGAAATCCGCGGCCCCGATGGCGGCGTGGTCAAGTTCGAGATCGACCCCTTCCGCAAGCGCTGCCTGGTCGAGGGGCTGGACGACATCGGCCTCACCCTCCAGAAGGCGCCGGCCATCGACCAGTACGAGACCACCAAGGGCGCCGAGCAGCCCTGGCTGTGACGCCGTGAACCGGCCGCGGCACTGACGGGAAGGACGGGCGGGCGATGGAACCATCCCCCGACCCTCTCCCCACGGGCATGAGGCCCGCAGCCCGCGCCATCGTCATCGGCGCGTCGGCGGGCGGCCCTCCCGCCCTCGGCCGGCTGCTCGCCGCGCTCGATCCGGAGCCGGATGTCGGCATCGCGGTGGTCAACCACGTGGGGGCGGACGGCCCGGACCTACTGCCCGCCATCCTCGCCCGCCTTTCGGGGCGGGCCGTCATTCTCGCGCAGGAGCGGTGCCCCCTTTCGGGTGGCCTTGTCCATGTCGCCCCTAGCGGTTACCACTTGGAAGTGGGGCGGGACCGTTGTTTTTCACTCTCCGTGGACCCACGGGTGTGCTATTCGCGTCCTGCAATTGACGTTCTGTTCGCCAGCGCCGCCGAGGCCTACGGTGACGCCCTGGCTGGAGTGGTCCTCACCGGCGCCAGCAGCGACGGGGCGGAGGGACTGAAGCGCATTCGCGAACTGGGAGGCCGTGCCCTCGTGCAGGAGCCGTCGGAAGCCGAGGTCGATACCATGCCGCTGGCCGCGCTTCAGCGCGCCGGAGCGGACCTCTGCGCCCCGCTGGCCGTCCTCGCCGAGGCGCTCACGGCGTTCGGCCGTAACCCGCGCGGAGACTTGAGCGGGCACCTGCGACCGAGGATGGCCGAATGAGCATGGCCGACCTGCCCAAGATTCTCGTCGTCGACGACGTGCGCGCCAACCTTGTCGGCATGCGCCGCCTGCTCGCACCCGTGAAGGCCGAGATCTACGAGGCCCATTCCGGCAACGAGGCGCTGGCGCTCTGCCTCGACCACCGCTTCGCGCTCATCCTGCTCGATGTGCAGATGCCCGATATGGACGGGTTCGAGGTGGCCGCCCTCCTCAACAACGACCCGGCCACCTGCGACGTCCCCATCGTGTTCGTGACCGCGGCCTATCACGACGACATCAACCGGCTGAAGGGCTACACCTTCGGCGCGGTGGACTATATCGCCAAGCCCATCAACGACGCCGTGCTCCTCTCCAAGGTCACGGTCTTCCTCGACCTGCACATCTCCAAGCTGCGCCTCAAGGGCGCGCTGGAGGAGCTGGAGAAGCGCAACCGGCAGCTGGAGATCGAGATCGAGGAGCGCCGCCGGGTCGAGAAGCAGATCCGCCACATGGCGACCCACGATGCCTTGACCGGCCTCGGCAACCGCATCCTGTTCGTGGAGCACCTGACCCGCGCGCGCGCCCAGGCGCAGCGCCACGGGCGGGAATTCGCTTTGCTCTACATCGACATCGACGGCTTCAAGCAGGTCAACGACCGGCACGGCCACGGGGTGGGCGACAAGCTGCTGTGCGCCATCGCCAACCGGCTGCGCGGCAACCTGCGGCAGGAGGATTTCGCCGTCCGCCTGTCCGGCGACGAATTCGCCGTCATCATGGTGGACCTCGCCGAGGGCGATGCCGCCCACGCCCAGGGCCAGCGCCTGTGCGAGGTGCTGCGCGAGCCCTATATCGTCTCCTACAACGATCAGGCCTACACGGTCAGCGTCGGCGCCAGCATCGGCATCGCGCTCTATCCGCGCCACACCACCGACGAGACCGAGCTGATCCGCCTCGCGGATACGGCCATGTACGAGGTGAAGCAGCAGGGCAAGGACGGCGTGCGCCTCGCCATCGCCCGGCCGGTGGTGCAATCGGCCTGAGGCGACACCCCTGTAGGGGTGCGGGCGCGGTGCGCCTTCGCAGCCCGGCGCGGCCGTGATATCCGGGACAGTGCGGGCGGTTGGCTCCCCCGCGACCAGACCACGGCCCGCCCGCCGTCCAGCCCACCGCCTTTCGGGAACTTCATGCCGAAGTCCGCCATCCGATCCGTCGTCGTCGACCTCATCGCCGTGCTCGCGGCCGTGACCGGCGGCGAGCCGCGGGTGATGACGGTGGAGCACGGCTCGGCCCTGCCCTCCGGCCCGTTCGAGCTGGCGCACCGCTCCCTCCAGCAGGGCCTGCGCGACTGGGTGGAGCAGCGCACCCACCATCCGCTCGGCTATCTCGAGCAGCTCTACACCTTCGCCGACAAGGACCGTGCCGGGGCGGAGAGCGCCGCGCGCACCATCTCCATCTCCTATCTCGGCCTCGCCCGCGAACAGGCGGCCACGGCGGGCGCCGCCGAGTGGCACGGCTGGTATGAATACTTCCCGTGGGAGGACCACCGCGACGGGCCGCCGCCCGTCATCGCCACAACGCTGGCGCCGGCCCTCGTCGCCTGGGCGGAGGCGGCCCCCTCGGTTGCCGAGCGCAGCCACCGCCGCCAGCGCGCCGCCCTCAGCTTCGGGCTCGACGGCGCGGCCTGGAACGAGGAGCTGACCCTCCAGCGCTACGAACTGCTCTTCGAGGCCGGCATCGTCGCGGAACGGCTGCGCCGTGAGGGGCACGCGGAGGCCGCGGGGGCGGGACGGGCCATGATCGCCGACCACCGGCGCATCCTCGCCACCGCCATCGCGCGGCTCAGGGCCAAGATCAAATACCGCCCGGTGGTGTTCGAGCTGATGCCGCCCACCTTCACTTTGCTCCAGCTGCAGCGCTGCGTGGAGGCCATCGCCGGGCGGACGCTGCACAAGCAGAATTTTCGCCGGCTGATGGAGCAGCAGGAACTGGTGGAGGAAGCCGGCGGCGCCACCACCGAAACCCTTGGCCGGCCTGCAAAACTCTTCCGCTTCCGCCATGCGGTGGTGGAGGAGCGGGCCTTCGCCGGAACGAAATTGCCCCTCGCACGCTCTTGACAAGACTTATGCTCAGGATAAGCATATGCCCAACATATGCTCAAACTGAGTATAGACAATGGTCGCATCCACCCTTTCCGCCGCCCCCGTTTCTGCCACTCCGGATGCCCTCGCGGCGGCCTTCGCCCGCACGGCGCCGCTCTACGAGAAGGTCCGCCGGGTGGTACCGCCCGCCGACTGGGCCTTCCTCGCCGAGGATGCGGAGGCGATCCTCCGGCTGAAGCGCGAGCGCAACGCCGTCATCCTCGCGCACAACTACCAGACGCCGGAAATCTTCCACTGCGTCGCCGACATCGTGGGCGACAGCCTGGCGCTGGCCCGCGAGGCCATGCGGGTGGATGCGGACGTGATCGTGCTGGCCGGTGTCTACTTCATGGCCGAGACGGCGAAGCTGCTGAACCCGGGCAAGACCGTCCTCATTCCCGATCAGGACGCCGGCTGCTCGCTCGCCGATTCCATCACCGCCGCCGACGTGCGCCTCATGCGCGCCGCCCATCCCGGCGTGCCGGTGATCGCCTATGTGAACACGTCCGCCGCCGTGAAGGCCGAGGTGGACGTGTGCTGCACCTCGGGCAATGCGGCGCGGGTGGTGAAGTCGTTCGGCGTGCCCAAGGTCATCATGCTGCCGGACCAGTATCTGGCGAAGAATGTCGCCGCCGAGACCGGCATCGAGATCATCTCCTGGGCCGGCCAGTGCGAGGTGCACGAGCTGTTCACCGCCGCCGACGTGCGCGAGCTGCGCGCGGCCAATCCCGGCGTCACCGTGCTGGTCCACCCGGAATGCCCGCCGGAAGTGGTGGCGGAAGCCGATTTCGCCGGCTCCACCGCCGCCATGAGCGACTATGTGAGCGAGAAGCGCCCGCCCCGCGTGGTGCTGCTCACCGAATGCTCCATGGCCGACAATGTGGCGGTCCACTATCCCGACATCGACTTCGTGCGCCCCTGCAATCTCTGCCCGCACATGAAGAAGATCACGCTCCGCAATATCCGCGCCGCGCTGGAGAACAATCTCCACGAAGTCACCATCGACCCCGAGATCGCCGCGCGCGCCCGGGGCTCGGTCGAGCGGATGCTGGCGCTATGACCCACACGCCTTTAGAAGGCCGTCCCGTCATAGTCGGCGCCGGCATCGCCGGGCTTGCAGCCGCCCTCTTCCTCGCCCCCGAGCCGGTGGTGCTCGTCACCCGCGCGCCGCTCGGCACGGACGGCTCCAGCCCGCTGGCGCAGGGCGGCATCGCCGCCAGCGTCGGGCTGGACGACGACGACGCGCTCCACCTCGAAGACACGCTGGCGGCGGGCGACGGTCTCTGCGATGCCGAGGCCGCCCGCCGCATCCTGTCCGCCGGACCTGATGCCATCGCGGCGCTGGAGCGCCTCGGCGTGCGCTTCGACCGCGACGCGGCCGGCGGCCTGCTGCTCGGCCTCGAAGCCGCCCACAGCCGGCGCCGCATCGTCCATGCGGATGGCGACGGCACCGGGCGGGAGCTGGTGCGCGCTCTGTCGGAAGCTGCGCGCGCCTGCCCCTCCATCACCCTCGTCGAGGGCGAGGCGCGGCGCATCCTGATGCGCGATGGCGCAGTCTGCGGCCTGCTCGTGGCCACGGCCGGAGGCGCGCGGGTGCTCGCCACACGCCGCCTCGTGCTGGCGACGGGCGGGGTCGGCGCGCTCTACGAACACACCACCAATCCCGTCGCCTCCTGGGGCGTGGGAATCGCGCTGGCCGCCGACGCCGGGGCGGAGCTGGCGGACCTCGAATTCGTGCAGTTCCACCCGACCGCGCTGGCGACGCCCGCCCGCCCGCTCCCCCTCATCAGCGAGGCGGTGCGCGGGGAAGGCGCGCTCATCGTGGACGGCGCTGGCCGGCGCATTCTGGAGAACGTGCCGGGGAAGGAGCTGGCGCCGCGCGATGTGGTGGCCCGTGCCGTCTGGCGCGAAGTGGTGGCGGGGCGCGACGTGTTCCTCGACGCCCGCGCCAGCCTCGGCGCGCGCTTCGCCGCCCGCTTCCCGCAGGTGGCGGCCGGCTGCCGCGCCGCCGGCATCGATCCGGCCACCGACCTCGTGCCCATCCGCCCCGCCGCGCACTACCACATGGGCGGCATCGCCGTGGATGAACACGGCCGCAGCACCGTCCCCGGCCTCTGGGCGGCGGGCGAGTGCGCCGCCACGGGCCTGCACGGCGCCAACCGCCTCGCCTCCAACTCCCTGCTGGAGGCGGTGGTGTGCGGGCGGGAGGTGGCGCAGAGCATCGCCGGGCAGGCGGCCGGACGGACCATCACGCCCGCGCCGTCCTCGCTGCCCACGGCGGCCGATGCGGCTCCGGCCCGCGCCATCGTCTCCCGCCTCGTCGGCGTCACCCGCGATGCGGAGGGGCTGACGACGGCGCTCGCCCGCCTGCTGCCGCTGGCCGAAGGCTCAGGCCCCGCCGCAGCTCCGGCCCGTGTCGGCCTGATGATGGCGGCCTCCGCCCTCGCCCGCACAGAAAGCCGCGGCGCCCATGCGCGCACCGACTTTCCGCAGACTGCGACGGTGGCCCGGCGCTCGCGCATCACCCTTCCCGCGGCGCTCGCCGCCGCCCGGCGCGTGCGCGTGCCGGACCTCGCCTTCGCCTAAAGCATTTTCGAGCGAAGTGGGTACCGGTTCGCGTGAAGAAAATGCGTCAACTCAATAACATGGATCATTTCCCCGTTCCGCGAAACGGGGAAATGACCCCATCGAACGGAGCCGCCATGGCCGCCCTCGACCCGCTCCCCGAATTGATGGTGGAGCCCATCGTCCGCGCCGCGCTGCTGGAAGATCTCGGCCGCGCCGGGGACATCACCACCGATGCGGTGGTGCCGGCGGGACACATCAGCCGCCTCGTGCTCGCCGCCCGTCAGGACGGCGTGGTGGCGGGCCTCGACTGCGCCCGCCTCGCCTTCCGCCTGCTGAACCCGGACGTGCGCTTCACCCCCATCGTGGCGGACGGTTCGCGCGTTGCCTCGGGCACCGTGCTGGCCGAGGTGGAAGGCCCCTCGCGCGCGCTCCTCACCGGCGAGCGCACAGGCCTCAACCTCGCCTGCCGCCTCTCCGGCATCGCCACAGCGACCGCCTCGCTGGCGGATGCGGTGGCGGGCCACAAGGCGCAGATCGTCTGCACCCGCAAGACCACGCCCGGCCTGCGCGCGCTGGAGAAATACGCCGTGCGCGCCGGCGGCGGCGCCAACCACCGCTTCGGCCTCGATGATGCGGTGCTGGTGAAGGACAACCATGTCGCCATCGCCGGCTCGGTGGCCGAGGCGGTCAGGCGCGTGCGCGCCCGCGCCGGTCATATGGTCAAGATCGAGGTGGAGGTGGACACCCTCGCCCAGCTGGAAGAGCTGCTGACGCTCGGCGCCGATGCGGTGCTGCTCGACAACATGACCCCCGCCACCCTCGCCGAGGCCGTGCGCATGGTCGGCGGGCGGATGCTCACCGAAGCCTCGGGTCGGGTGAACCGCGAGACGGCGCCTGCCATCGCGGCGTCCGGCGTAGACCTCATCTCCGTGGGCTGGCTGACCCACAGCGCCCCCATCCTCGACATCGGTCTCGACTGGGTGGGCTGACGGGCGATCACAGCCGCACGCCGCGCAGGCTCTGGGAGGGCGCCGCGCCGAAGGTGCGGCGGAAGTCGTGGGTGAAGTGCGCCTGATCGGCAAAGCCGGCCGCATGGGCGGCGGCGGTGAAGCTGCTGCCGTCGGCGATCTCGGCGATGGCCCGCCGCATCCGCCCCCACGCGCGATAGCGGCGGAACGGCACGCCCATCTCGGCGGTGAACAGGTGTTGCAGGCGCGAGGGAGACAGGCCCACCTCGCGAGCGAGGGCGGCAAGTTCCGGCACGCGCTCCGCATCGGTCATCGCCGCCGCCACCCGCTGGATGCGGGGATCAAGCCCGGCACGGGCGCGCCTGCGGGAGACATCCACCACATCGGTCAAGGCCGCGCCGGCCCAGCCGGCCGCGTCCGGTGCCTCCCACAGTTCGCGCAGCAGCGGCAGCCCGCCCCCGCCGCCGAAGAGGGCGCCCTGCTCCTCCCGCGCATTGGCGACCAGAGGCGCCAGCGCATGGGCGCCGTCCACGCTCGGCTCCAGATAGAAGACGGCGATGGGCTCGCCGCCCACATCCAGCTCGTGCACCACGCCCGCCGGCACCAGCGCGGTGCGGCACACCTGCCAGCTGCCGCCTTGGACCCTGAGCCCGAACGGCCCGTAGAGCCCGGCAAGGAATACCGGGGCGCCGTGCTGGTGCGGGGCATTGTAGACGAGCGGCCCGGCGAAGAAGGTCCGGCCCGCATCCAGGAACCAGAGCGGCCCTAGGCCCGCCGTCCCCGGCGCAGCACGTTCGTACAAGCGGGGCCGCGTGCCCATGCCTAGGCTCCTCCCGCCGGCACTTCATCACATCGCCGCGGGCTGCACAAAGCGGCCCGCAGGGGGACCGCCATGCAGACGCCAACGCCCCGCGGCGCGCCCAGCCGCCGCGCCCTTCTCGCCGCCGCCATCGCCGCGCCGACGCTCCTGCGCGCGCGCCGCGCGAGCGCCATGGCGCCCCAGCGTGGCGCCCTCGCCGTCACACCCTTCCGCTTCCGGCTGGGCGCGTTCGAGGTGACGACCGTGCTCGACGCGGCTGCCATGATCGACGGCCCCTGGCCCATCGTCGGCGAGGACCGGCCGGCGGCGGAGATGGCGGCGCTGATGCAGGCCAGCCTGCTGCCGGAAACGCGCTTCCGGCCCGGCTTCACCCCCACGCTGGTGAACACCGGGTCCCAGCTCCTGCTGTTCGATGCGGGCAATGGTGCGAACGGCTTCATCCCGAGGCCGAACGGCGGCTGGCTCACCCAACAGATCGCCGCCGCCGGCTATGCGCCCGAGCAGGTGGACGTGGTGGTGCTGTCCCACGCCCATGTGGACCATATCGGCGGGCTGGTGGAGGCGGGGAAAGAGGTGTTTCCCAAGGCCCGCTACGTCATCGGCGATGCGGAATATGCCTACTGGGCCGCGCCCGAGCGCCTTTCAGCGGCGCCCGACAGCCTCGAACGCGCCACCGCGCAGGTGTTCGCCAGCAACCTCGCCCCCTTCGCCGATCGTGTCACGCGGGTGCGGCCGGGCGCCGAGATCGTGCCCGGCATCCATGCGGTGGAGGCCTTCGGGCACACGCCCGGCCATCTGGCCTTCCATCTGGAGAGCGGGGGCAAGCGGCTGCTGGTCTGGGGCGATTGCGCCCACCACGAGGTGGCGTCGCTGGCGCATCCCGAGTGGCACGCCCTGTTCGACATGGACAAGACGCAGGGCGCCGCCACCCGCAAGCGCATCTACGACATGGCCGCCACCGACCGCATCCCGGTAGTGGGCTATCACACGTCCTTCCCGTCGGTGGGCTATGTGGAGCGGCAGGGCGGCGCCTATCGCTGGCTGCCGCTCACCTACCAGTTGGCGGAGTGAGGCCCGGATACGAAAACGGCCGGGCGATGAAGCCCGGCCGTCTGTGTTCAGGAAGGAAAGAGGCTCACGCCTTCGGCCAGTTCCGCACGTCCACGAAGTGGCCGGCGATGGCCGCCGCCGCCGCCATGGCGGGGGAGACGAGGTGGGTGCGGCCCTTGAAGCCCTGACGGCCCTCGAAATTGCGGTTCGAGGTGGAGGCGCAGCGCTCCTCGGGGGCGAGGCGGTCGGCATTCATGGCGAGGCACATGGAGCAGCCCGGCTCGCGCCACTCGAAGCCCGCCTCGATGAAGATCTTGTCCAGACCCTCGGCCTCGGCCTGCTCCTTCACGAGGCCGGAGCCCGGCACTACCATGGCGGAGACGTTCGGGTTCACCTTGTGGCCGCGGGCGATGGCCGCCGCCTGCCGCAGGTCCTCGATGCGCCCGTTGGTGCAAGAGCCGATGAAGGCCCGGTCGATGGTGATGTCCTGGATCTTCGTGCCCGCCGTGAGGCCCATGTAGCCCAGCGCGCGGATCTTGGCGGCGCGCTTGCCCTCGTCCTCGATGAGCGCCGGATCGGGCACGACGCCCTCGACGGACACCACGTCCTCGGGGCTGGTGCCCCAGGAAACGATGGGCGGCAAATTGGCGCCGTCGAGATGGATCTCGGCGTCGAAATGGGCGCCCTCGTCCGAGCGCAGGGTCTGCCAGAAGCGCAGCGCGGCATCCCAGTCGGCGCCCTTGGGGGACTTCGGCCGGCCCTTGAGATACTCGAACGCCTTCTCGTCGGGGGCCACCATGCCCGCGCGGGCGCCGCCCTCGATGGACATGTTGCAGACGGTCATCCGCCCTTCCATGGAGAGGGAGGTGATGCCTTCGCCGGCATATTCGATGACGTAGCCGGTGCCGCCCGCCGTGCCGATGGTACCGATGATGGCGAGCACCACGTCCTTGGCGCCGACGCCTTCGGGCAGCGGCCCGGAGACGGTGACGCGCATGTTCTTCGCCTTCTTCTGGATCAGCGTCTGGGTGGCGAGCACATGCTCCACCTCGGACGTGCCGATGCCATGGGCGAGGGCGCCGAACGCGCCGTGGGTGGAGGTGTGGCTGTCGCCGCAGACAATGGTAGTGCCGGGCAAGGTGAAGCCCTGCTCGGGGCCGACCACGTGCACCACGCCCTGGCGCTTGTCGAAGCCGTCATAATATTCGACGCCGAATTCCTTGGTGTTCTCGGCGAGCGCGGCGATCTGCGCGACGCTCTCCGGGTCCGGGTTCGGCAAAGTGCGGTCGGTGGTGGGGACGTTGTGGTCCACCACGGCGAGGGTCTTCTGCGGCGCGCGCACCTTGCGCCCCGTCATGCGCAGGCCCTCGAAGGCCTGCGGGCTCGTCACTTCGTGCACCAGGTGGCGGTCGATGTAGAGCAGGCAGGTGCCGTCGTCCTGCCGGGAGACGACGTGGTCGTCGAAGATCTTGTCGTAAAGGGTCTTGGGGCCGTTGACCGGGGCGTTCATCGCATTGTGTCCTGAGGAGAGGCCGGCGCGCGTCGGTGCGGCCGGGCCGGTAACGATGGAGGGCGGTTGTCCGTCGCGCCGCGTGCGGGCGCGTCAAAGGCGGGCGTCAAAGCACCGAGGACGCCGCCGTGGTGAAGCGGCCGAAGAAGCGGCCGGGCAGGCGCACATGGTCGGGCACCGCCGCGAACTCCATCGTCGTGCGCGCGAACGGGCCGGCCCCGCAATGGGCCGCCCGGTCGAGGCTGTGGCGATGGTCACGCGTCTGTCGCATGGGGCGGGTTTTTAGCAGTTCCACGCTGACGCGACAATCCGGCGCGCGCAGCTGTGAAACAGGACGGCCGGTCGCACACTGCCCTTGGCTTCGCCATCATCCTGGGCGAGGCGGTATACAGTCGCCGGCGGTGTCGAGGGGGAAGGAGTTTCGGGTGCAGTTCGTTTCCAATTTCCACGGGGTGCAGTTCCTCGATACCGTGGTGAGCCTTGCCGCCGCCTTCCTGTTCGGCACGCTGATCGGCGCCGAGCGGCAATATCGCCAGCGCACCGCCGGGCTTCGCACCAACGTGCTCGTGGCCGTGGGCTCCGCCGCCTTCGTCGATCTCGCCGCCAGCCTCGGCGGCCCGAGCGATGCCATGCGCGTCGCCGCCAACGTGGTGACGGGTGTCGGCTTTCTCGGCGCCGGCGTCATCATGAAGGAAGGCATGAACGTGCGCGGCCTCAACACGGCCGCGACGCTCTGGTGCTCGGCCGCCGTGGGCAGCTGCGCCGGAGCCGACCGCCTGGCCGAGGCGGCGCTCATCACCTTCATCATCATCGCCGGCAACACGGTGCTGCGCCCCGTCGCCCGCGCCATCGACCGCGCACCCCTCGACGCCCGCCGCTCGGAAGTCAGCTACGAGGTGCGCCTCACGGTGGATTCCGCCGCCGCCGCCGATCTGCGCGACGTGCTCATCGACACGCTGGAGGGCGAGAAATATCTCGTCAGCGACGTGGACGAGGAGCCCGGCACCGACGGCGCCGTGGTGCTGGTGGCGAAGCTCGTGACCACCTCGGTGGTCCCCGCCGAACTGGACGCCATCACCGACCGCCTGGCGAAGCGGCCCCATGCCCGCCATGCCACATGGGAGAGCGTGACGGAGGAATAGCCGCCTTGCGGCAGGCCGGGCCGCCGGCTCGTCAGCCGGGCCGCCGCTCCCCCACCAGATGCGCGGCGGCAGAACCGGCCGCATAGAAGGCCGCCTGCGCCGCCCGCCAGCGCGGGACCGTCACCTCGCGTTCCGGCAGCGGCACCTCCTCCGGCCGGATGCGCCCCAGCACCAGATCGGCCAGCAGGCGGCCGAACACCGTGCCCGGCCCGATCCCCCGGCCGTTGTAGCCGCTGATGGAGACGACGTTGCGCGCGAGGCGCCGGAAGCGCGGCAGGGCATCGTCGGTCATGCCGATGGTGCCGAACCAGCCGGCCTCGAACGGCGCCGGCGGCAGCTCCGGGAAGAGGCGGGCCAGCGCGCGCCGGGCATAGGCTTCATGCACGCCCGCCAGCCCGCCGAGCGCGCCGATGCTGCCGAACACCAGCCGCCCGGCCGCGTCGTAGCGCAGGGAGGTGAGCACCTGCTGGGTGTCCCATATGCCCTGCCGGCCGGGCAGGATGTGCTGGCGCAAGGCCTCGGGCACGGGAGGGGTGGCGAAGTTGAAATAGGGCAGCGGCACCTGCTCGCGGGCGAGGCGCTCCCACGGCCCGAAGCTGTAGGCGTCGGTCGCGACGATGATCCAGTCGGCCGCCAGCCGGCCCCCATCGGTGCGCAACACCCAGCCGCCGGCCTCCTCCTCCGCCGCCCGCACCGGGCTTGCGGTATGGATCACCGCCCCGGCGCCCATCGCCGCGCGGGCAAGGCCGCGGGCGTAAGCGAGGGGCTGGATGGTGCCGGCGCGGTCGTCCAGCAGCGCGCCGCGATAGGTGCCGCCGCCGATCATCGTGCGGGCGGCGTCCGCATTGAGCAGGTGCACTGGCGCGCCGCGCGCCTGCCACTGGGCGGCGCGGGCCTCGATCTCGGCCCGCCCGGCGCGACCGACCGCGCAATGCAGCGTGCCGTTGGGCGTCGCCTCGCAGGCGATGGCGTGGCGGGCGACGAGGGCGAACACCTCCGCCGGCGCCCCGCCGAGGAGCGAGAGCAGCCCCTCGCCCTTCTCGGCGCCGAGGGTGGCGACGATGTCGTCGGGCATCACCCAGAGCCCGGCATTGACGAGGCCCACATTGCGCCCCGCTCCGCCGGAGCCGATGCCGGCCGCCTCCAGCACCGTCACCCGCGCGCCCGCCCCGGCCAGACGGAGCGCGGCGGCGAGGCCGGTATAGCCGGCACCCACCACGGCCACATCGACCCGCGCGTCGCCACGCGCGTCACCCGCGAGCGGGGTGGTCTCCGGCGGCGGCGGGGCGGTCATCGCCCACAGGCCGTGGCTTTTCGGATCGGTGCCGGGGGCGGGAGGCATCTGCATGGCCTCTTTGTACAATATCGCCCGGCCACGGGAATGACCTTGCGTCCGCAGGACGGCAACGAAGAATTAACCATCCCGGCCTCAGGATGGTCCGGGGTCCCCTCAGATTGAATGGAACCCGCCGCCAGTGCGTACCTCCCTCCCGCAAGGAGAATGAAGCGCCGGCTTAGTTGCCATTGAATTGGCACGGCGCATGCTCTTTGGGCGCACTTTTGTGTTTCCTGGGCTCCTTTGATATGAGGAGCGCCCAGTAGAGATTATTCGGAGCTGCGTGATGGCTAATCCGCGCGTCTATGTTTACCAGTTCGCCTCCGGCTCCCAGTGGGCGGCCGGCGACAGCGTGGAGGCGTATCTGCGCCGTCTTCTGGATGTGGACTTCGCCCAGTCGCTCCGCGCCGACCGCCTCGCGGCGGTGACCGCCTTCCTCGACGAAGCCTTCCAGCTGGCCCACACCATCGGCTGGAGCGGCAGCGCGCGGGACATCCCGCAGATGTTCTCCCTGCCCGGCATGCCGGCCGAGGAAGCGGTCCACATGATCGCCTGGGAGCAGGAAGACGGCGTGGCCTTCATCGCCTCGCCCTATCCGCTGCCGTGGCTCGACGCCAAGGCGTCCCGCACCACCGATTCCGACCGCGCCGTTCCGGTGGAGGCCGCCGCCGCCCCCGTCGCCCGCCCGGTGCAGCAGCCGCCGCTGGAAGTGGTCTCGGCCCAGGCCGAGGAAGCGGTGGAAGCCGCCCTCGACCCGTTCTCCGAATATGTGCGCCGCGAGGAGGCCGCCCGCCTCTCGCGCGAGCCCGCGCCCCTCGCCGAGGATCGCGACGCCGCCCGCCGCTTCTTCTGAGCGAACCGATCACCCGATCCGCGATGCGCGCCCCCCAAGGGCGCGCATCGTCGTTCCGGGGCCCCTCTTTCCAGTCTGGAACGATGCCAGAGCGCGCGTGCGCCTTGCTCCGGCCGCAACGCTTGGATAGATGATTCACGGTGTGGACCGCGGCGCAGCCTCTTCGACACAAGCCGGCGCGGTTGACCTTGCGTGATGTTCCGTGGTGCGTGGTGGCGTTTTCCCATCCTGATGGCCCCAAGGTGAATCCAGCGTCCGTCGCAATGCCGCGCGCCCTCCATGCGCGGGGCATCCGGCTTCGGGCATGTTCCAAGGCTGATCGGTCCGGTTCCATGCCGGATGCGGAGACCTGAATTTGCGGTCGTTTCTCGCCGGCGTCCTCGCTCTGCCCGTGGCGCTCCTCCTCCTGCTCTGTGCGCTCACCGGCAGCGCGCAGGCGATGGAGGCGATTGCGCTTAGGCTCGATGCCAAGGTGGTGGACCTGCTGCCGGCCGTCGAGCGCCAGACCACCGAGGACGGCCGCTACCAGATTTCCACCGCCCCCGATGCCGAGGGCGTCGTGCGCCGCATCGAGGTGCCGACCTCCGACGGGCGCAGCCATGGCGAGTGGATCGCCTTCGCCCTCACCAACAATACCGACGAGCAGGTGGACCGCCTCATCGTCGCGCCGCACTACCGCATGTCCGGCTCCGGCCTGTTCTGGCCCGACCTCGGCAACCGCCGCATCCTCTCCTTGACGCCCAGCCAGGGCTTCAAGCCGGAACGCCAGTCGGCGCCGGATGCGGACGTGTTCCTCATCACGCTGGACCCCGGCTCCACCGTCACCTTCGTGGTGGAACTCGGCTCGCCCAGCCTGCCCCAGCTGCAGCTGTGGGAGCCCGACGCCTACAAGGACCGGGTGAACGCCTTCACCCTCTACCACGGCATCGTCATCGGCATCGCCGGCCTGCTGGCGCTGTTCCTCACCATCCTGTTCGTGGTGAAGGGCTCGGTGATGTTCCCGGCCGCCGCGGCGCTGGCCTGGGCCGTGCTCGGCTATATCGGCCTCGACTTCGCCTTCTGGTCCAAGGTGTTCGGCCTCTCCCCCATCGCCGAGCAGTTCTGGCGGGCGGCGGGCGAGGCGATCCTCACCGCGACGCTCCTCGTCTTCCTGTTCGCCTATCTCAACCTCAACCGCTGGCATGTGCGCTACGTGCATGTGGCCGCCGGCTGGCTGGTCTTCCTCGCCGCCCTCGTGGTGGTGGCGCTGCTCGATGCGCCGGTGGCGGCGGGCATCGCCCGCCTCTCGCTGCTGGCGGTGGCGGTGGCCGGGTTCGGCGTGGTGATCTGGCTGTCGCAGCACGGCTTCGACCGCGCGGTGCTCATCATCCCCACCTGGTCGCTGCTGGTGGTGTGGGTGTTGATGGCGGGGCTCACGGTCGCCGGCTACGTCACCAACGATCTCGCCGCCCCCGCGCTCTCGGGCGGCCTCGTGCTCATCGTCATGCTCATCGGCTTCACCGTGATGCAGCACGCCTTCGCCGGCATCGGCGGCATCCAGGGCTCCGCCTCGGAGCTGGAGCGCCGCGCGCTGGCGCTGGCCGGCTCCGGCCTCATCGTGTGGGACTGGGATGTGGACACCGACCGCATCTACACCTCCCCCGAGGCCGAGGAGGCGCTGGGCCTGAAGCGCCATTCACTGGAGACCGAGGCCGCCGGCTGGCTGGAGGTGCTGCACCCCGCCGACCGCGACCGCTTCCGCGCCACCCTCGACGGCATCATCGACCAGCGCCGCGGCCGCATCGACCAGGACTTCCGCCTGCGCGCCATCGACGGCCACTATCTCACCTTCAACCTCAAGGCCCGCCCCGTGGTGGGCGCGGACGGCGAGGTGGTGCGCTGCATCGGCACCCTCACGGACGTGACCGGCGAGCGCATCGCCGCCGAGCGCCTGCTGCACGACGCGGTGCGCGACAACCTCACCGGCCTGCCCAACCGCGAACTCTTCCTCGATCGCCTGCACCAGGCCCTCGTCGCCGCCCGCCTCGACGACAAGGTGAAGCCGACGGTGATGGTGATCGACCTCGACCGCTTCAAGCAGCTCAACGTGCAGGTGGGCATGGCGGTGGCGGATTCCATCCTGCTCACCGTCGCCCGCCGCATGACGCGGCTTCTGAAGCCGCAGGACACTTTGGCCCGCATCTCCGGCGACCAGTTCGGCATCATCCTCATGTCCGAGCGCGACGCCGAGCGCATCACCACCTTTGCCGACACGCTCCGCCGCTCGCTGCGCGCGCCCATCGCCTTCGCCGACCGGGAGGTGTTCGTCACCGCCTCCATCGGCCTCGTCCTGTCCGGACCGGACCAGGTGAAGCGCGACGAGGTGCTGAAAGACGCCGAACTGGCCATGTATTACGCCAAGCGCATCGGCGGCGACCGCATCGAGGTGTTCCGCCCGGCCATGCGCCAGCAGAAGATCGACCGCGTGGTGCTGGAGCAGGAGCTGCGCGAGGCGCTGGAGAAGGAGCAGATCTCGGTCCGCTACCAGCCCATCGTGCGCCTCGGCGACCGGGCCATCGGCGGCTTCGAGGCCTATATGCGCTGGAACCACCCGCGCCTCGGCGAGCTTGCCGCCTCGGAATTCATCCTGCTGGCCGAGGAGACCGGGCTCATCCTCGACCTCGGCCTGTTCGTGCTCGACCGCGCGGCGCGCCAGCTCGGCCAGTGGCAGCGCCTGTTGCGCGTGGACCCGCCGCTGTTCATGCACGTCAACGTCTCGTCCCGCCAGCTGCTGCGGCACGATCTGATCCAGGACCTGAAATCGGTGCTCGCCCGCAACACGGTGGCGCCCGGCTCGCTGAAGCTGGAAGTCACCGAAGGGCTGGTGATGGAAAACCCGGAATATGCCGCCGTGGTGCTGGGCCGCATGCGCGAGCTGGGCGCGGGCCTGTGCCTCGACGATTTCGGCACCGGCTATTCCTCCCTCGCCTATCTCCAGCGCTTCCCGTTCGACAGCGTGAAGATCGACCCGCGCTTCGTGCGCTCGGTGGCCAAGGGGCCGTCCCGCGCCGCCCGGCCGGTGATCGTCGGCGCCATGATCGATCTGGCCCACGACCTGGGCATGGACGTGATGGCCGAAGGGCTGGAGAAGGAAGTGGAAGCCGCCGAGATGACCCGCTTCGGCTGCGAATACGGGCAGGGCGTGGTGTTCGGCGAGCCGCTCACCGCCGAGGAATGCCGCCACCTCATCGAGCCGGCGCCGGTGGACGCCCGCAAGAAAAAGACGGGCACGGCGGCGGAATAGGCCCGTTCAGGCGCCCGTCCGGATACCCTCGTCTCTGGCGCACCCGTTCCCTTACGCGCCCGATTTGGCCCGCGTTCGGGGGCGTTTCACAGGCGCCTGTGCCCCTGTCTGGGTCCCCTTCGCGCCGCGCGGCCAGCGGGCTGGCCAGTTGACGATGTGGTCCACCAGCTCGAACAGGCCGAACTCGCTTTCCAGCCCCGCGACCCGTCCGTGTACCGAGATGCCCGCGCTGACCACCGTGTCCCGCGTGCCGGACACCAAAGGATGCCAGAACGGCAGGTCCTTGCCCTCGCGCACCAGCCGATAGGCGCAGGTGGGCGGCAGCCAGCCGATGCTCTCCACCGCCTCGGGGGTGAGGCGCACGCAGTCTTCCACGATCTCGGACCGGTTGGGATAGTCGGCGCAGCGGCAGGAGCCGGCATCGAACAGGCGGCAGGCGACGTCCGTGTAGGCGACGGCACCGGAGTCCTCGTCCTCCAGCTTGACGAGGCAGCAGCGGCCGCAGCCGTCGCACAGGCTCTCCCATTCCTCCACCGTCATGGTGGCGAGGGTCTTGGTCCGCCAGAACGGCACGGGGGTCTGCACAGGCGCAGAGGTCGCGGCAGGCGCGGGCGCAATCTCGGCGGCGGGCCGGGGTCGGGCGGAGGGAGGCATGCCGCCCCTTTAGCACAGGGACGGCGGCAAGTCGCTCACACTCACTCCCGGAGAGTCGCTCACTCGCCGCCGTAGCTCAGCAGCATCTGGTAGACGACGGGCTTGGCCGCCCGCATGTCCTTGTTGTCGGAGCGGAACTCCCGGTCCCCATCCACGTCGCCCTGATAGGCGGCGGGCGGCTCGAACCGGAGCTGCAGCCGGCAGCCGGTGTTTTTGGCGAGCCGGCCGCCGTCCCAGTCCAGCACCGAGCCGCCATAGTCCCAGCCGAAGCCGGACAGGGTGAAGGGCTTGCCGTTCGCCGCCTCCACCTCGGCCAGCGTCGCGCCGATGCCGATGCCTTCGGCCGTGCGCCACGGGCCGGGGTTATGGACGATCACGTCGCCCGGCCGCCGCCGCTTCTTCTCGTCGAGCCAGATGATCTCCACCCGGCGCGCGGGGTCGTCGGGGAACAGCACGGAGGCCTTCACCATCTCGCCCTCGGCGGCGGGCACGCTGCGGTACACCACGTTGGCGCGCCCGAACGTACGGATCAGCGCCGCCTCGTCGGTGTCGGCCGCGAACGGGCCGCTGCAGGCGAACGGCGGCAGCGCCTCCGGGCCGGCGGCGGGGGCCGGCGACGGCGCCAAAGCGATGGCGAACGGGAGAACGGCGATCAGCCGGCGGAGCATGTGGCGCGTCCCTTCAGCGTGCGGGTCTTTTCGGTGCCGTCCGCATCCACCGTGGTGAGGGTGAGGACATAGCGGCCGGCGAAACTCTCGGCGTCCTTGCCCCGGCTCCTGGTCTCGATCACCAGTTCGGCGGCGCCGGCCTTGGGATCGGGCAGGTCGCGATAGAGGTGAAGGCGCACCTCGTGGCCGTGGAACCAGTGGTGGACCAGCGCCTCGCCATCCAGCTCCAGCTTGCCGAACGGAGCCCCGCCCTTGCGCGCCGGCTTCACCTCCAGCTCGGCGCGGAAATTGTTGAAGCTGCCGCCCATGCCGTGGGAGAAGGCCGTCTGCGCGGCGAAGGACACCGCCGCATCGTCGATGCTGCAATCGAGCGTTCCGGTGGCGTGGGCCGCGGGCGCGCCGATGACCAGAGCGAGCGCGGCGAGGCCGAACACACGCCCGACAGCCCCGCTCCGGCGGTGCGGCGCGGGAGATGGTCCCCTCGAAAATCCGGTCATGGCGAGGCCCCCCAAGGCAGTTGCCGCAGGGAGCCTAGAGCAGGCGCAGGCCCGGCTGCAACGCAAGCAGGGCCGGACGCCCCGGCTTCAGCGCTTGCCGGCGGTGTAGCGATCGGCCAAAGCGAGGGCCAGAGCGAAGCCGCCGAAGGCGGTGATGATGACGGCGAGCCAGATGGCGGTCTGTGCAGGCATGGTTTCCCCCGAATGTTTATGGGGGAAAGCTAGGCAGCGCGCGGGCCGGGGACTTTGATCAAGATCAAGCCCGGCCGTTCACAGCATCCGCCGCCCGCCGGGCCGCGGGAGGGATCGCGCCTCCGGCGCATCGGGCGGGCCATCCTGCGCGTCTTCCTGCGCGTCGTCCTGCGCGTCTTCCTGGGCGTCTTCCTGGGCGCCATCCTGCGCATCGGCCTCCGGCGGCTCGCGATACTCCGGCTCGAGCTTCTGCTCCGGGGCCGGCGCGTCGGTGGCGAGGCCGTCGCGCCCTTCGGCCTTCGCCACGGCAACGAGGCCCTCGGCCCGGCTCAACAGGCTGTCGAGGCTCTCGCCCGGCCGCTGCTCGGCCACGCCGAAGCTCGCGGTGACGGTGGCGTGGGGCGGCAGCACGGAGAGACGCGCGAAGTCCAGTTCCGCGCGCAACCGGTCAGCTACGCGGGAGGCCCCGACGCGATTGGTGCGCGCCAGCAGGACCACGAACTCCTCCCCGTCCATGCGCGCCGCCGCATCCCGCGGCGAGGTCTCCTGCAGGATCAGGCGGCCGACTACGGAGAGCATCCGGTCGCCGGAGGTGGGGCCGAAATCCTCATTGATCTGCTTGAAGCGGTCCATGTCGAACGCGATGAGCGTCACCGGCCGCGCGCCGGGATCGGCGAGAATGTCCCGCGCCCGCTCCATGAAGTCGCGGCGGGTGCCGAGGCCGGTCAGGGCATCGGAGCGGCCCTCCCGGCGGATCTCGTCGATGGCGTCGGCGGCGATGGAGCCGAGCAGGGCGAGGGCGAGCAGGAGGCCGCTGATGAGCAGGGAGAAGTTCAGCACCTGCCAGAACGGCGTCGCGCGGAACAAGGCGGCGAGATCCGCGGGGTCGGCGCCGTTCTCCCGCATCCGGTCGATCTCGAAGAGGTCGCCGGAGATCCGCATGGTGAGGCCGGTGCGGATGAAGAAGTGCAGGCCGAACAGCAGGAAGGCCCAGAACAGCAGCCGGTCGATGGGCCGCCGCCGCTCCAGGGCGACCATCTTGACCGCCGCGACCACGAACATGGTGCCGTAGCCGAGATTCTGCACATAGATGCGGGCGACCAGATCGCGGTCGAAATAGAAGAAATAGAACACCAGCGCGACGATGGCGCAGGCCATGACGAGCAGCAGCCGCCCCGACCCCGCACGGCCGAACCGCACCAGCACGCCTTCCACCAGGGTGAGCACGGCGAAGGTGTAGACGATGGCCGACACCACCGCGTTCGGGCCCGCCTCGCGGGGAAAGCCGGTGATCTGGATGAGCGCGGCCAGCGCATAGGCGCAGAAGGCGGACGCGAAATAGAGCCCGCAGCGGCGCTCGCGATCGTGCAGCCAGACCAGCAGGAACACGATGGCGATCAGCAGCGAGACGATAGGTCCGGCAAAAATATAAAGGCGTCCGTCCGACATGCTCCGCCCACCGACGCCGCCCGACATCGGACGCGCGACCTGGAGGCGGCACAGCCGCCCGCCACCCTAGGTCGCATCGGCCGCCCTGCGCCTACTTGGATGGTTCCCTCGAGGGAAAGTCAAGCCTGAGCCCGGCCGCGCGCACAACACAACCTGCTGCAACGCAACAGGAAGTTGCCTTACCGGCGGTAGGCCCACAGGCGCAGCTCGTGCTTCAGCCGGCGGAAATCGTGGAAGGTGAAGGCGAGCAGCACCGTCGCGAGCACCGCCAGCGTGAGGGCGACGCCATTGGACCAGTCCAGCGCCGAGCGGGTGAAATCGTAGACGAGGTAGGCGAGGAACAGCGTCACCGCGAGGGCCGTTCCGTAATAGATTCGCGTATCCAGCCGGGCGATGAGGATGCCGACGCCCGTCCAGATGGCGAGCGCGATCAGGATGGCCCAGCCGAGGCCGAGGCCGAACTGCCGGGCGACGAAATGCCCGCCGACCCAGCACAGCAGCACCGAGGCGGCGAGCACCAGGATTCCCGCGCGCAGCCGGAAGATGTAGGAGCCCTTTGCTCCGGTCGGGGCGATGGACATGATGCACCTCGGATCGGCGCCCGCGACACGGATGTGGCGGGATGACAGGGAACCACCCGGCCGCGTCAACGCTTGTGCCGGTCTGGAGGATGTCACGATGCGGCGAATGCGGGTCGTACTCAATGCCAAAGCGGGCACCGTCCACGACATGGGCCCCGACAAGGTGCGCGATATCGTGGATGGCGCGCTCACCCGGTCCGACCTCGACGTGGACGTGGTGGTGGCGGAAGGCGACGCCATGGCGGCCGCCATCGCCTCGGCCTCCCGCGACGGCTACGATACGGTGGTGGTGGGTGCCGGCGACGGCACCGTCTCCTATGCCGCGTCCGTGCTCGCCAACACCGACATGACCCTCGGCGTGCTGCCGCTCGGCACCATGAACCTCCTCGCCTACGACATCGGCCTGCCGCGCGACCTGATGGGCGCGCTGGAGGCGCTGCATGACGCAAAGCCCATGCGGGTGGATCTTGGCACCCTCAACGGCAGGCCCTTCCACGGCGTATCCGGGGTGGGCTTCTTCAGCCAGATGGCCATGGCGCGGGAGCAGTTGCGCGACCGCGGCCGCGTCTTCGGCTGGTTCATGGCGCTGGGGCGGGCGGTGTTCCGCTCCGGGCGGATGTCGCTGGAGGTGGAGGTGGCGGGCGCCCGCGAATCCATCGACGCCTATGCCGCCCTCGTCACGGTGAACGCCTTCGACGCCTCCGGCTGGCACCGCTCGCGTCTCGACGGCGGGCAGCTGGAGGTGCTGGTGGCGGAGGATCGCGGCACCCTCGCGCGGCTGCGCACCGGCGCCGAGGTGCTGGTGGATGCCTGGCGCGGCGCGCCGGGTATCCATTCCTTCTCCGCCCGGCGCGTCACCATCCACGCCCGCCGCCGCCGCGCCTGGGTGGCGACCGACGGCGAGGTGACCCGCGAAACCCTGCCGCTGCGCTACGCCCTCGCCCCCGCCGCCCTCAGCCTCCTCGTCCCGCCCTCGGCCCTGCAATGGCAGGCGCACGAGCGCGAAGTCCACGAGCGCGATGACGTGACATAGGCGCGAGGTCCACGAGCGCGACGACGTGACCTGACCCGCGTCAGGCCGGCAGGTCCTGCACCGGCTGGCCGCGGTAGCGGATGAGGAGGGGCACGGTGAGCGTCATGGGGTGGGCGATGCCGTGCTCCCACAGGCCATCCTCGCCCCAGCAATCGCCGTGGTCGCCGCACAGCACGATGGTGGCGCCGGCGAAGCGCTCCAGCAGCGGGGCGAGCTTGCGGTCCACATACTCGCAGCACAGGCGCTGGCGCTCGCGGCACTCGGCCGAGCGGTCCACCTTCTGGAACGGCAGGCAGGGATTGTCCGTGCGGTCCCACGGCGCGCCCTCGAAATAATAGGGCACATGGGTCTCGCCCACGTTGAGGAACACGAACAGGTCGCGCCGCGTCTCCCGCGCCGCCTGCTTCTCGATGAAGGCGAGCTGGGTGGCGATGCCCTTGTCGCCGGTGAACAGGAACTGCTCGAAGCTGCCGGTGAGCTTCTTCGACACCGGCGTCTTGGGATCGAACCAGCCCATGGCCGCCGCGCCGATGGTGGCGTAGCGGGCGTTGCGGAAGCCGTCCACGATGTCGGTGCCGCTCACCGAGAAGCCGGGCCGGGCATGGCCCGCCGCGCCGGCGCGATCCAGCCGGAAGAGCCGCGCGAACTTGGGGTTCAGGAACGGCGTCGCCAGTTCCGCCACGCCGGGGGTGAAACCCGCGAACATGGCGGCGTGGGAGGCATAGGTGAAATGCGCCGGCGCCTGCGCCCTGTAGAGGGCGGAGACCGTCTTCATGGCCGGGGCATTGGCCGAAACGAAGGTATCGTAACGGCAGGAGTCGATCGTGATGAAGAGCACGCTGTCAGGGGTGACACGCATGGCCGGCGCGGCCCTCAGAAAGGGGTGGTTTCAGTTGCCGCCGTCATTGTTGGCCTCGCCGCATGTGTAGCCGACGAAGCAGCGGGGATTGTCCGTGGTGGGCATCCAGGCCGGAGAGGTGGTCTGGTCGTCCTGGCAATAGCGCTGGTCCAGCACGTAGCGCTGGGCGTTGCCGCCGCCGGTGGGGACGAGGATGAAGCCCTGCTGGCGCACCACCTGACGGACGCCGGAGCAGGTGGAGGGCGGCACGGGAACGGCCATGTAGCCTTCCGGCGGCGGCTGGTTCTGGCCGTAGATGGCGGTGCCGTCCACGGGCACCGGCAGCGGCCCCGCGCCGAGATCGGATGGCGGCGCCAGCGGATCGCCCTGGGCCAGCGCCAGAGAAGGCGCGACAACCAACGGTGCGAGAACGGCCGCCATCAACACCCGCGCGCGCAACACGGGCTCCCCACGCGCGGCCGCCCGCGACGCTCCGGACTGGACAGAACGCATCACTTTTCCCCTCAGTGCCGCCGGGGGAAGCCTGTAGCGCACCTTGCGGCGGCTGGCAAAGAGAACCGCGCGAAATCCGCACCGCGGCTCACTTTCCGCCCCGTTCAAGCTGCGTCGCCCTATTGTCATGGACGGTTCCGGGACTCTGCCGCACCGCACACGGGACGCAAGGCGCGGGTGGCGGCGTCCGGTACCATTAGCCGGCGGCGCTTTGCCCGTTATCCCCACAATCATCCACCGGGGAAAAATCGGCCCGCGCGCCGCTGGCGCAGGGGCATTCGCTCTTGCTACACCACCTTCCCAAAGCAAAAAAATTGCCCAAACCCAAGAATTGCCCAACCAAGGGATTGCCGGCTTCATGCTCGATCTGTCGGACAAGGGCGACCTCGAACCCACCTATCGCCAGGCCCCGCACAATGTGGAGGCCGAGCAGGCGCTGCTGGGCGCCATCCTCGTCAATAACGAGGCCTTCTACCGCGTCTCCGACTTCCTTGAGCCGCGCCATTTCTACGAGCCCATCCACGCCCGCGTCTTCGAGCTGGCCTCGGCGCTGATCCGCGCCGGCAAGCTGGCGACGCCGGTCACCATCAAGACCTTCCTGCCCGCGGACCTGGACGTGGCCGGCCTCACCGGACCGCAATACCTCGCCCGCCTCGCGGCGGAGGCGACCACCGTCATCAATTCCGAGGATTACGGCCGCACCATCTACGACCTCTCGGTGCGGCGCGACCTGATTCGCATCGGCGAGGAGATCGTCAACGAGGCCTACGACGCCCCGGTGGACGCCACCCCGCAGGACCAGATCGAGGAGGCGGAAAAGCGCCTCTACGAGATCGCCGAGACCGGGCGCTACGACGGCGGCTTCCAGCGCTTCGGCGAGGCGCTGCGCGAATCGGTGGACATGGCCTCCAAGGCCTTCCAGCGCGACGGCCACCTCTCAGGCATCGCCACCGCCCTCGACGACCTCGACCACCAGATGGGCGGCCTCCAGCCCTCGGACTTGGTGATCCTCGCCGGCCGACCGGCCATGGGCAAGACCTCGCTCGCCACCAACATCGCCTTCAACATCGCCGCCGCCTATCGCGGCGAGACCCGGCCGGACGGCTCCACCGAGACGGTATCCGGCGGCGTGGTGGGCTTCTTCTCGCTGGAAATGTCGGCCGAGCAGCTCGCCACCCGTATCCTCGCCGAGCAGGCGGAGATCGCCTCCTACAAGATCCGCCGCGGCGACATCTCGGAAAGCGAGTTCTCAAAGCTCGCCGCCGCCGCCCAGACCATGCAGACCATCCCGCTCTACATCGACGACACCGGCGGCATCTCCATCGCCCAGTTGGTGGCGCGGGCGCGGCGGCTGAAGCGCCAGCGCGGGCTGGACTTCATGGTCATCGACTATCTCCAGCTGCTCTCCGGCTCGTCCAAGGCGTCGTCGCAGAACCGCGTGCAGGAAATCACCGAGATCACGACGGGCCTGAAAGCCCTGGCGAAGGAGCTGCAGGTGCCGGTCATGGCCCTGTCCCAGCTCTCGCGTCAGGTGGAAGCCCGCGACGACAAACGGCCGCAGCTTTCGGACCTGCGTGAATCCGGCTCCATCGAGCAGGACGCCGACGTCGTCATGTTCGTTTACCGGGAGGAGTATTATCTTAAGAGCAAGGAGCCGAAGCCCGGCACAGAGGAGTGGTTCAAGTGGGAGATCGAGATGAAGGCGGCCGAGAACACGGCCGAAATCATCATCGGAAAGCAGCGCCACGGCCCCACCGGGACGGTGAAGGTGCATTTCGAGCCGCAATTCACCCGCTTCTCCAACCTGGCGCGGGAGGACCACCTGCCGGATCGCCACTGACCGGCGAGCCGCAGGCCCCCGAGGACCCCGCCGCCAGCGCTGCGGCAGCAGACCAGGCCGCGCGCGAGGCGCGCGAAGCCGGCGCCATCCTCACCGTCGATCTGTCCGCCATCGCCGACAACTGGCGCACCCTTGCCGCGCTCGCCGCCCCGGCCGAATGCGCGGCGGTGGTGAAGGCCAACGCCTACGGCCTCGGCATCGACCGCGTCGCCCCGGCCCTGTGGAAGGCGGGCGCCCGCACCTTCTTCGTCGCCCACTTCAAGGAAGCGCTCGAACTGCGCGCCCTGCTGCCCGAGGCGGTGATCTACGTATTGAACGGCCTGTTGCCGGAGACCGCCGCCGACCATGCGGCGGCGCGCCTGCGGCCGGTGCTGGGCTCGGTGCCCGAGATCACCGAATGGAGCGACTTCTGCCGCGACCAGGGGGCGGACCTGCCCACCGCGCTCCATGTGGATACCGGCATGAACCGGCTCGGCCTCTCGGTGGACGAGGCGGTGCAGCTCGCCGGCACGCGCAGGATGCTCGGCTTCACGCCGAGCCTCGTCATGAGCCACCTCGCCTGCGCCGACACCCCCGGCCACGCCCTCACCGCCCGCCAGCGCGCGGTGTTCGCCGACGTGATCCGCCGCTTCCGGGGCGTGCCGGGCTCGCTGGCCAATTCCGCCGGTACCCTGCTGGGCCGCGATTTCCGCTTCGAGCTGGTGCGGCCGGGCATCTTCCTTTACGGCGGCGTCGCCATCACCGGCGTGCCGCCGCTACGCCCCGTGGTGCGGCTGGAAGCGAAGATCATCCAGGTGTCGAGCGTCGCGGCCGGCGAGACCGTGGGCTATGGCGCCGCCGAGCGGCTGAAGCGGCCGAGCCGCCTCGCCACCGTCTCCATCGGCTATGCGGACGGGCTGTTCCGGGCCGCCGGCTCCTCCGACCTCGCCAAGGGGGTGGAGGCCGTGGTCGCCGGCCGGCGCTGCCATCTCGTGGGCCGCGTCTCCATGGACCTCGCCACCCTCGACATCACCGACCTGCCCGAGGGCACGGTGCAGCGGGGCGACGTGGCGGTCTTCCTCGGCGACGGCATCAGCGTGGACGACCTCGCCGCCCGCTCCGGCACCATCGGCTACGAGGTGCTCACCTCGCTGGGCGCCCGCTACGCCCGCCGCTACATCGGCGGCTGAGGGGCGAAGGGCTTGGGGGCGGCGGGCTCCCGTGCGGCCGCCATCTCCGCCGCATAGGTCTCCTCGAACCAGCCGATGCGCTTCTCGAAGGCGGGGCTCAGGCGCTGGTCCTCGGTGATCTGGCGGGCGACCTCCTGCTGGCCCTCGCACACCGCATTGTCCTCGGCCAGCACGCGACGCGCATAGAAGGGCACGATGCGCGAAATCACCTTCTGCGCGAAGCGGTCGAAGACGCCGAGCAGCCCCGGCCGCGGCGGCGCGATGGGCCCCTCGATGAGCCAGCCCTCCAGCCGCGAGCGGTCATGGGCCAGCGGCGCATAGCGCAGCACCATCACCGCATAATAGGAGCGGCCGAGGAGATCGATGACGTGGAACTGGGACGCCCCGAAGGTGGGGAACAGGTTCACGATCAGATAGTCGCGGGCGCGGTAGGTGCCGGCCCGGCAATCGGCGAGCACGCCCCCCAGCGGGTCATCCCCCGGCTCGGTGGTATAGGCGCTGTGCCGGCCGAAGCGGGCATAGGTGACCTCCTTCGCCTTCAGATAGCCGTTGGCGCCGAAGGTGGAGGGGTGAACGGCGACGATGTGGTAGTCGTCCAGCGTCACGTGGGTGAGGAACTTCCAGTTGGCCGGCACCTCGCCGCCGAAGCGGGTGAAGGTGCGCCCGGGCGGGCAGAGCGCGGCGAGCATGGGCGCGGCATCGCCGAGAAAGTCCGCCAGCGATTCCCCCTCCGGATCGGGAAAGCGGCCGAACACGAGGCCGGCGAACGCCTCCACCTCGATGGGCTTCAGATGCGCGTTGAGCTGCTTCGGCAGGCAGCCGTAGGCCTCGTCGCAGACCGGGATGCCCAGCGCCTGCCCCTCGGCATTGTAGCGCCAGTGGTGGAAGGCGCAGACCATGGCGCCCTTCCCGCTGCGCTCGCGGCGGATGGGGTGGAAGCGGTGGGCGCACACATTCTCGAAGCCGCGCAGCCGGTCGCCGAAGCGCTGGATGAAGACCGAGCGCCCGCCGAGATCGGTGCGGAACCACTGGCCGTCCTGCGCCACCTCCCCGTCGAGGCAGAGGAAGGTCCACACCCGCCCCAGCGCCTGCTGCTCGGCGGTGAAGGCCGCGGGATCGGTGGCCGCGCGCACCCATTCGGCGGGCTGGCCGGCGGCCGGCGCGGGCCGGGCCGGCTCTTGCGGCGTGGGTGCGGAAGCAGGGCTGTCTCGGAACACGGGCGATCCCCTGACATGACGGAAAAGGGCAGCGCAGGCTGATTAGCAGAGGTGTTCCGTTCCCGCCATCTGGGGATGCGCCGCAGATGCCGCGCAACCCCGGAGGCGAAGCCTGGGGCCTTGACCGACCCACCGCGCGACCGATGGGGTATATAGAGAACATCGCCCGAGATTCGGGCCTCTCCTCCAGACCCGGCCGGCCTGCCCGCGCCGAGGGTGATCTTCATGGCCCGGCGCGACACGTCCTTCATCTGCCAGTCCTGCGGAGCGGTCTACACGCGCTGGCAGGGCAAGTGCGAGGCGTGCGGCGGCTGGAACACCATTTCCGAGGAAGTCGCGGTCGCCGCCAGCGTGCCGGCGGCGCAACGCTCCGGCCGCAAGGGCCGCGCGGTGGTGCTGGAAAAGCTGGAGGGCACGGCCAAGCCCGCCCCGCGCCTCGTCTCCGGCATCGGCGAGCTGGACCGGGTGGCGGGCGGCGGCTTCGTGCCCGGCTCCATCCTGCTCATCGGCGGCGATCCCGGCATCGGCAAGTCCACCTTGCTGGTGCAGGCCTCGGCGGCCCTGGCCCAGCGCGGGCAGCGCGTCGTCTACGTCTCCGGCGAGGAGGCGGTGGATCAGGTGCGCCTGCGCGCCCAGCGGCTGGGGCTGGAAAAGGCGGACGTGGGCCTCGCCGCCGAGACCAATGCGGAGAACATCATCGCCACGTTGTCGGGCGGGCCGCCCGTTCACATGGTCGTGATCGATTCCATCCAGACCATGTGGTCGGACAGCGTGGAGAGCGCGCCCGGAACGGTGACGCAGGTGCGCACCTCCGCCCAATTGCTGGTGCGCTACGCCAAGCAGACCGGGGCCTGCGTCATCCTCGTCGGCCATGTCACCAAGGACGGGCAGATCGCCGGCCCGCGCGTGGTGGAGCATATGGTGGATGCGGTTTTCTCCTTCGAGGGCGACGGCGGCCACCAGTTCCGCATCCTGCGCGCCCAGAAGAACCGCTTCGGCCCCACCGACGAGATCGGCGTGTTCGAGATGACCGGGCGCGGCCTGTCCGAAGTGGCGAACCCCTCGGAACTCTTCCTCTCCAACCGCGACGCCGGGGCGCCGGGCACCGCCGTGTTCGCCGGCATGGAGGGCACGCGCCCGGTGCTGGTGGAGATTCAGGCGCTGGTCGCCCCCTCCTCGCTGGGCACCCCGCGCCGGGCGGTGGTGGGGTGGGACCCCAACCGCCTCTCCATGGTGCTGGCGGTGCTGGATGCCCGCTGCGGCGTGCGGCTCGGCGGGCACGACGTCTATCTCAATGTCGCCGGCGGGCTGAAGATCGGCGAGCCGGCGGCGGACCTCGCGGTGGCCGCCGCCCTCGTCTCCTCGCTGACCGGCGCGCCCCTGCCGGCGGATGCGGTGCATTTCGGCGAGGCGAGCCTCACGGGGGCGGTGCGCCCCGTCTCGCAGGCGCAGGCGCGGCTGAAGGAGGCGGCGAAGCTCGGCTTCGCCAGCGCCGTCATCCCCTCCGGCGGCCTCGACGGGCTGGACCCGCCGGTCACGGTGCGGCCGGTTTCCTCCCTGGCGGAGCTGGTGGCCGGCATCGCGGCCAGCGCGCCCCGCCGGGCTCCGCGCGAGACGCGCGACACTGCCATGCGCGAAACGCGGGGCTCGAACGACCGCAATCCCCCGCAAAGGGCCGTCCAGCATGCGGATTGGGGCGACGACGAGGAAAGGTGACGCGGGCGGGCGCGCAAGCTATATCAGCCCCGCGGCTGGGCTCTCCGGGGGTGGGCGGGTCGCGCGCATGCGCGTCTGGCGGTGCGCCCATCACGGATCGATGCGCCGATGCCCATAACCTTGCTCGACATTATCGTTCTCTCTGTGATGCTGATTTCCGGCATCCTGGCGATGGTGCGCGGCTTTCTGCGGGAAGTCTTCTCCATCCTGTCCTGGGCTGTCGCGGCCGGCGTCACCGTCTATTTCTACAAGTCCGCCTTGCCTGTGGTGAAGCAATACATCTCGCAGGACTCGGCCGCTCTTGCGGTGACGGTGGCGTTGCTGTTCCTCGGCACGCTGCTCATTGCCTCCATCGTCACCGCGCGCATCTCGGACCTGGTGCTCGACAGCCGAATCGGCGCCCTCGACCGCACGCTGGGCTTCGCCTTCGGCCTCGCCCGCGGCCTGCTGCTGATGGTAATCGCGCTCTTGTTCTTCAACTGGCTGGTGCCGCCCGAGAAGCAGCCCCCGTGGGTCGCCAACGCAAAATCGCTCCCCGCCATCACGAAAGCGGGGGAGTGGCTGAAGGCGCAGTTGCCGGATGACCCTGAAAACACCATTTTGAACAAGTTGAAGAAGCCGCCCGCCGCTGAGGAGGGCGACACGCCTGCCGCCCCGGCCGCCCCGACGGGGGGACAGCGGTAGGTTTCTTTTTGGGGGCAGCAACTGACCGGCCGGCCGGCCGGGACATCCACGCGGGGGCGCTGAGCCTTCCGCGCTATGGGTGTTCCCGCTCCGACCTCCCGGCGCAAGCTCGCACGGCGCTGCCTGACCGGCCCGCGCGGAGGGTGCATGATGGACTTGGGATGTGACGGGCCGATCTCAGTGGCCGGCGGAGATTCCTTCCGCACGGATGGCGAACCCCTCGCGGGTGGTCGCGCCGATCTCGATCTCGACCTGAACGGCGATCGCCTCCGCGAGGAATGCGGCGTCTTCGGCATCTACAATCACCCCGAGGCCGCGGCGATCACCGCCATCGGCCTCCACGCCCTCCAGCATCGCGGACAGGAAGCCGCCGGCATCGTCTCCTATGACGGCCGCCGCTTCCATTCCGAGCGCCGCCTCGGCCTCGTGGGCGACGCCTTCTCCGACGCCGGCGTCATCGCCCGCCTGCCCGGCGACGCGGCGGTGGGCCATGTGCGCTACTCCACCACCGGCGAGACCCTGCTGCGCAACGTGCAGCCCCTGTTCGCCGAGCTGGACGCGGGCGGCTTCGCCGTGGGCCACAACGGCAACCTCACCAACGGCCTCACCCTGCGCCGCCAGCTGGTGCGCGAAGGTGCCATCACCCAGTCCACCACGGACACCGAGGTGATCCTCCATCTCGTGGCACGCTCCCGCAAGCCGCGCTTCATCGACCGCTTCATCGACGCCATCCGGGCGCTGGAAGGCGCCTATTCGCTGGTGGCGCTCACCAACAAGAAGCTCATCGGCGCCCGCGACCCCCTCGGCATCCGCCCGCTGGTGCTCGGCTCGCTGGACGGCTCCCCCATCCTCGCCTCCGAAACCTGCGCCCTCGACATCATCGGCGCGCGCTATGTGCGCGACATCGAGAACGGCGAGGTCATCGTGATCGACGAGGAGGGCGTGCAGTCCTTCAAGCCGTTCCCGGAGATGGCGGCGCGGCCCTGCATCTTCGAGTACATCTATTTCGCCCGGCCGGATTCCGTGGTGGGCGGGCGCTCCGTCTATCAGGTGCGCAAGAACATGGGCCGCGTGCTGGCCACCGAAAGCCCGGCCCATGCAGACGTGATCGTCCCCGTGCCGGATTCCGGCGTGCCGGCGGCCATCGGCTTCTCCCAGACCTCGGGCATCCCCTACGAGCTGGGCATCATCCGCAACCACTATGTCGGCCGCACCTTCATCCAGCCCACCCAGTCCATCCGCGACCAGGGCGTGCGCATGAAGCATTCCGCCAACCGCTCGGTGGTGGAGGGCAAGAGCATCGTCCTCGTGGACGACAGCCTCGTGCGCGGCACCACCTCGGTGAAGATCGTGCAGATGATGCGCGATGCCGGAGCCAAGGAGGTGCATTTCCGCATCGCCTCGCCGCCCATCACCCACCCCGACTATTATGGCATCGACACGCCGGACCGGGACAAGCTGCTCGCCGCCACCCACGATCTGGAAGGCATGCGCCGCTACATCGGCGCGGATTCGCTGGCCTTCCTCTCGGTGGATGGCGTCTACCGCGCCATGGGCTTCGAGGGCCGCGACCCGGTGAAGCCGCAGTTCACCGACCACTGCTTCACCGGCGACTATCCCACCCCGCTGACCGACCGCGCCGGCGCGGTGGCCCAGCAGCAGCTCTCGCTGCTCGCCGAAGCGAGCTGAGGGGAACCCCCTCAGCCTTGCGACGTCTCCGGCGCGGCGGCATAAAGCTGCCGTAACGGAAGGAGACGCGGCATGGTGGAAATGAACAGCTGGCAGCGCGGCCGGCTCATCGATCACATCCAGCTTGTCGTCCGCGACATCGCCCCCGCGCGCCGCTTCTACGGCGCGGTGATGGAGGTGCTCGGCGTGCCCATCATGGATGCCGAAGACTTCTTCTTCGCCGACGAGCTGTGCGTGAGCGTCGGCGAGCCGCTCACGGGCCGCGCCCACATCGCCTTCCAGGCTCAGGACCGCGAGACCGTGCAGCGCTTCTACGATGCTGCCCTCGCCGCCGGCGGCACGGACAACGGGGCGCCGGGGCTGCGCCCCTATCACGCGGACTATTACGCCGCCTTCGTGCTCGACCCCGATGGCAACAACATCGAGGCGGTGTATCACGGACCGGCCGAGCGCTCCGCGCCCTCGGTGGAGATCCGGGCCGCAGGCTGAACCCGCGCCCCCAAGGAAGAGGACATCCGACCGTGACCGACCGGCCGCTTGCCGAAAAGATCGCCCTCGTCACCGGCGCCACGCGCGGCATCGGCGCCGCCACCGCGGTGGCGCTGGCGAAAGCCGGTGCGCATGTGGTGTGCGTGGGCCGCTCGGAAGGCGGGTTGCAGGAGGTGGACGACGCCATCCGTGCGGTGGGCGGCAGCGCCACGCTGGTGCCGCTGAACCTCAAGGATTCCGACGGCATCGACCGGCTCGGCGGCGCGCTCTACGAGCGCTACGGCCGGCTCGACATCTATGTGGCCAATGCCGGCGTGCTCGGCCCGCTTTCCCCGCTGGGCCACGTCTTTCCCAAGGACTGGGAGGACACGGTGGCGGTGAACCTCACCGCCAACTGGCGCTGCGTGCGCTCCTTCGATCCGCTGCTGAAGCTCTCCCCGGCCGGCCGGGCGGTGGTGGTCACCTCCGGCGCGGCGAGCAAGGCGCGCGCCTATTGGGGGCCTTACGCCATCACCAAGGCGGGCCTGGAAGTGATGGCCCGCACCTGGGCGGACGAGAGCGTGTCGGGCAACCTGAAGGTCAACCTCTTCAACCCCGGCCCCATCCGCACCCTGATGCGCGCCAAGGCCTTCCCGGGCGAGGACCCGTCCAGCCTGCCGGCGCCGGAAGAGGCGGCGGAGGCCATCCTGCCCCTGTGCCTGCCCACCTTCATGGAAACCGGCAAGCTCTACGACTTCCCGCAGAAGAAGCTGCTCAGCTTCCAGATGCCGGCGTAGGTGGGCTGGAGGGGGCGATGCCTGTAAACTCAACCGCCGTCATGGCCGGGCTTGTCCCGGCCACCCACGTCGGGCCGACAGAATAACTCTCGAAAAGCCATTCCCGGCCGAACCACGTGGATGGCCGGGACAAGCCCGGCCACGACGATTGCACCCGGGATTCCTGCCGCCCGACCCAACCATGGATCGCCCCGCCATGACAGCTTGCGCCTCCCCTCTCCCCTCGCGGGAGAGGGGCCGGGGGTGAGGGGGGCTGCTTCCGCCTTCAAGGCGTTGGGACGAAGGGCGCGACACCCCTCACCCCAGCCCTCTCCCGCAAGGGGAGAGGGAGCACGACGGCTCACGCCGCCGCCAGTTCTCCGGCCAGCGCCTTGCGGATCAGTTCGCGCGTCTCGGCCACCCCGTAGATGGCGACGAAGGAGCCGAAGCGGGGGCCGCGCTCCAGGCCCAGCAGCACCTGATAGAGCGTGTTGAACCACTCCACCGAGACGCCCGGCCGCTCGGGCGTGGCGCCCTTGGCCTTGAGGTCCTGATAGCGCGGGATGGGGCGGGCCACGTCGTAGAGCACGGTCTGGATGTCGTCCGCGCTGGCGCCCGCCGGCAGCGCCGCGAGGGCCGCGTCGAGCTTTTCGAGGGCGTCGCGCTCCACCGCGTCGGGGGTGCGGAAGACCTTGTTGGGCTTCACGAAGTCATGGAAATAGCGCACCGCATAGCCCACCAGCTCATGCAGCTTGGGGTGCGTCTGGTCCGACACGCCGGGCACGTGGCGCTTGAGGAAGCCCCACAGCACGCTCTCATCCTCCGTGTTGGAGGCGGAGGCGAGGTTGAGGAGCATGGTGAAGCTCACCGGCATGTCCACATCCGGCGGGTTGCCCGCATGGATGTGATAGACCGGGTTGCCGAAGCGCAGCTTCCAGTCCTGCTGCGCATAGCGGGCGAGGAAGTTGAAATACTCGTCCACCGCCTTCGGAATCACGTCGAAGTGCAGCTTCTTCGCCGAGCGGGGCGACTGGAACATGTAGAGCGCGAGGCTCTCCGGGCTCGCATAGGTCAGCCACTCGTCGATGGTGAGCCCGTTGCCCTTGGACTTGGAGATCTTCTGGCCCTTCTCGTCCAGGAACAGCTCGTAGACGAAATGCTCCGGCGCGGTGCCGCCGAGGATCTGGCAGATCTTGTCGTAGATCGGCGCGTTGGTCTGGTGGTCCTTGCCGAACATCTCGAAATCGACGTCGAGCGCCGCCCAGCGGGCGCCGAAATCCGGCTTCCATTGCAGCTTCACCTTGCCGCCGGTGACGGGGAGGGTCAGCTCGGTGCCGTCCTCGTCGTCGAAGGTGATGGTGCCGGCCCTGGCGTCCACCTTCTTCAGCGGCACGTAGAGCACGCGCCCCGAGGTGGGGGAGATGGGCAGGAAGGGTGAATAGGTGGCCTGCCGCTCCTCGCCGAGGGTGGGCAGCATGACGGCCATGATCTCGTCGTACTTCTCGGCGGCCTTCAGCAGCACGGCGTCCAGCTTGCCGGAGAAGTAGTATTCTGTGGCGCTGGCGAATTCGTAGTCGAAGCCGAAGGTGTCGAGGAAGCGCCGGAGCATGGCGTTGTTGTGCGCGCCGAAGCTCGGGTAGTCGCCGCCGAACGGGTTCGGCACCTTGGTGAGCGGCATCTGGAGGTAAGGCACGAGCGCGGCCGGGTCCGGCACGTTCTCGGGAATCTTGCGCATCCCGTCCATGTCATCGGAGAAGCACAGGAGGCGCGTCTTCACCTTGTCCTCGGTGAGGATGCGGAAGGCGTGGCGCACCATGGTGGTGCGCGCCACCTCGCCGAAGGTGCCGATGTGCGGCAGGCCCGAGGGGCCGTAGCCGGTCTCGAACAGCACCTCGTCCTTGGGCCGCTTCTTCAGCCGCTCCACCAGCTTGCGCGCTTCCTCGAACGGCCAGGCGGTGGCCGTTTCCGCGACCGCCTTCAGCTCGGCGGCGAGCTGGGTGGGATCGACGGGCGCAGGCGAGGCTTCGGACGAGGACATGACAGGCTCCGGAAAAGGAGCGCGAACTTAGGAATGCAGCCGCCCGGCGTCAACGCGAAGGCGTGTGGCGGGCTCCCCCGCTCTTGCGTTGACGGCGGGCGGCAAACGCCTATGCTGCACCCGCGTTCCAGCTGCCCCGGCGAAAAGGGCGGAGGGAACGCAAGACATCGGACGATCCCTGCGGGAGAGACCGGCACCCTTGAGTTGAGGTGTGCCGGCGCCGAAGGCGCAACCGCCCCGGAACCGCTCAGGCACCAAGGGCCGCAGGGGGACGAAACTCTGGAAAGCAGCCGTGCTGCGCCTTGAAGGGCGCGGCTGGGCTCACCGAAGGAGTAAGCCGTGCCCTTCCACGAGGCGCGGTGAAATCTCTCAGGTCGGCAGACAGAGGGGGCGCCGCGCGGGCCGCGCAGGACCACCGGAAACGGGGTTCGGCAGGCCCGGAAATTGGCGCTGTTCGTCCCGGAGCCTCCATTGGCATCGTCCCCCGATTCGCATTCCCCCTCCGAGCCTCTGCTCGAAACCCCGCTCGCCGCCGCCCATGGCGCGCTCGGCGCGCGCATGGTCCCGTTCGCGGGCTACCTCATGCCGGTCCAGTATCCCGAGGGCATCCTCGCGGAGCACAATTGGACCCGCACCCATGCCGGCCTGTTCGACGTCTCCCACATGGGCCAGGCGCTGCTCGTCGGCCCGGACCACGAGACCACCGCGCGGGCGCTGGAAGCCCTCGCCCCGGCGGATTTCGTCGCCCTCGCCCCCGGCAAGCAGCGCTATTCGCAGCTCACCGCCGAAGACGGCGGCATCCGAGACGACTTCATGGCCACCCGCCCGGCGGACCCTGACGCCGACGGCACGCTGATCCTCGTGGTCAATGCCGCCTGCAAGGGTGACGACTTCGCGCACATCGAAGCCAATCTCCCCGACAGCGTGAAGCTGGTGCAGCGCCCCGAGCGGGCGCTCGTCGCGCTGCAAGGCCCGGAGGCGGCCATGGTGATGGCGCGCCATTGCCCGGAGGCGGCGAACCTCGACTTCATGACCGCCCTTCCCCTGTCCTTCGACGGCGTGCCGGTGGAGGTCTCCCGCTCCGGCTATACCGGCGAGGACGGCTACGAGATCTCCGTCGCCGCCGAGGATGCGCCCGCCCTCTGGGCGGCGCTGCTGGCCGAGCCGGAGGTGAAGGCCATCGGCCTCGGCGCCCGGGATAGCCTGAGGCTGGAAGCCGGGCTCTGCCTCTATGGCCACGACATCGACCTTTCCACCTCGCCCATCGAGGCGGCGCTCGTCTGGTCCATCCAGAAGCGGCGGCGGCAGGACGGCGGCTTTCCCGGCGCGGCGCGTGTCCAGCGCGAGCTGGCGGAAGGTCCCGCCCGTGTGCGCGTCGGCCTGAAGCTGGAGGGCCGCGCCCCGGCCCGCGAGGGCGCGGAGATCGCCTCCAATGGGGAGATCGTCGGCCGCGTCACCTCGGGCGGCTTCGCCCCGACGCTGCAGGCGCCCATCGCCATAGGCTATGTGCCGCCGGCGCTGTCCGCGCCCGGCACCCGCCTCGACATATTGGTGCGCGGCAAGGCCCTGCCGGCCGTCGTCACCGCCCTTCCCTTCGTACCCACGCGCTATGCGCGCAAGCAGAAAACCGGGGGCTGATCATGACCGTGCGCTACACCAAGGACCACGAATATGTCCGCATCGACGGCGACGTGGCGGTGGTCGGCATCTCCGACTACGCCCAGGGCCAGCTCGGCGACGTGGTGTTCGTGGAGCTTCCCGAGATCGGCAAGTCCGTCACCCGCGGCAAGGAAGCCGCCGTGGTGGAAAGCGTGAAGGCCGCCAGCGAGGTCTATGCCCCCATCTCCGGCGAGGTGGTGGAGGTGAATTCCGAGCTGGAAGGCGCCCCCGGCCTCGTCAACGAGGATGCCGAGGGCAAGGGCTGGTTCCTGAAGCTCAAGGTGACGAAGCCCGACGAGCTGTCCGAGCTCATGGACGAGGCCGCCTACAAGGCCTTCCTCGACACGCTCTGACGCACGGAAAGGCGGACACCATGAGCGACGACACCCCCATTGCCGCCGTCCGCTGGGAGCGCGGCGACGCCGTCTTCACGGACGGGCGCTATCCCCGCGCGCACCAATGGATGTTCGACGGGCTGACCGTGCCCGGCTCGTCCTCGCCCGCGGTGGTCCGCCTGCCCTTGTCGAAGGCCGATGCGGTGGATCCGGAGGAGGCGCTCGCCGCCTCCCTCTCCGCCTGCCACATGCTGTTCGTGCTGGATTTCGCCCGCCGCGGCGGCTTCTGCATCGACGTCTACGAGGACAAGGTGATGGCCGCGTTCGGCAAGACCGAGCGGGGCAAGACCTGGATTTCCCGCATCGCGCTCAACCCCGCCATCGTCTTCTCCGGTGACAAAACGCCGACGGCCGAGGACGTGGCGGCATTGCACGACAAGGCCCACGACGAATGCTTCGTGGCCAATTCCCTGCGCTCGGAGGTGGTCATCACCCCGAGCTTCACCATCGCCTGAAACGGGATCAGCGGCATCATGCGCTATCTTCCCCTCACCGCCGATGACCGCGCCGAGATGCTGGCGCGCATCGGCGTTCCCTCGGTGGACGATCTGTTCGCCGACATTCCTGCCGCCCAGCGCGCGCATGAGCTGCCGCGCCTGCCGCTCCACAAGAGCGAGATGGAGGCGGAGCGCGCGCTCTCCCGCCTTGCCGCGCAGAACGTGCCGGCGGGCTCGGTGCCCTTCTTCGTCGGCGCCGGGGCCTATCGCCACCATGTGCCGGCGAGCGTGGACCACCTGATCCAGCGCTCGGAATTCCTCACCTCCTACACGCCGTACCAGCCGGAGATCGCGCAGGGCACCCTGCAATATCTCTTCGAGTTCCAGACGCAGGTGGCCGAATTGACCGGCATGGAGGTGGCCAACGCCTCCATGTATGACGGCTCCACCGCCGCCGCCGAGGCGGTGCTGATGGCCCATCGCGTCACCAAGCGCCGCAAGGCGCTTTTGGCCGGCAACCTGCACCCGCACTATCGCGCGACCATCGAGACCATCTCCCGCTATGCGGCGGACGAGGTGGTGGCGCTGGCGCCGGTGCCCACGGGCGGGGAAGACATCATCGCCGCCATCGATGCGGGCTGCTCCTGCGTCGTCGTCCAGTCCCCGGACGTGTTCGGCAACATCGTGGACCTGAAGCCCATCGCCGAGGCCGCCCACAAGGCCGGCGCTATGCTCATCGCCGTGTTCACCGAGGCGGTCAGCCTCGGCCTCATCGAGCCGCCGGGGGCGCAGGGCGCCGACATCGTGGCGGGCGAAGGCCAGTCCATCGGCAACGCGCTGAATTTCGGCGGCCCCTATGTGGGCCTCTTCGCCACCCGGCAGAAGTTCGTGCGGCAGATGCCCGGCCGCCTTGCCGGCGAGACGGTGGATGCGGAAGGCCGCCGCGGCTTCGTGCTCACCCTCTCCACCCGCGAGCAGCACATCCGCCGCGAGAAGGCGACCTCCAACATCTGCACCAATTCGGGCCTGTGCGCGCTGGCCTTCACCATCCACATGAGCCTGCTCGGCCAGACCGGGCTCACACGGCTGGCGCGGGCCAACCACGCGGCGGCCTGCGACCTCGCGGACCGGCTCGCCGCCGTGCCGGGGGTGAGCGTGCTCAACGACACCTTCTTCAACGAATTCACCCTGCGCGTGCCGGGCAAGGCTTTGGGCGTGGTGGAGAAGCTCGCCGCCAAAGGCATCCTCGGCGGCGTCCCCTATTCCCGCCTCGCCCCGAAATCAGGGCTCGACGACTTGATCCTCGTCGCCGCCACCGAGACGACCACCGAGGACGATCGCGCCGCCTATGCCGCGGCCCTCAAGGAGGTGCTGTGATGAACCGCGAAGGCCGTGGCGCGACGACGCCGCACATCGTCGGGGGCACCAGCGCTGGCCCCGTCACCTTCACCGGCAACCGGGGCCTCGACCTGGAGGAAGGGCTGATCTTCGAGATCGGCCGCACCGAGGTGACCGGGGTGGACATCCCCGAGCCCGCCCCGTTCAAGGACCGCCTCGGCGGCCACGCGCGCACCGCGCCGCTGGAGCTGCCCGGCCTCTCCGAGCCCGAGGCCATGCGCCATTACGTGCGCCTCTCGCGCATGAACTATGGCATCGACAGCGGGCTGTTCCCGCTGGGCTCCTGCACCATGAAGCACAACCCGCGCCTCAACGAGAAGATGGCGCGGCTGCCGGGCTTTGCCGACATCCACCCGCTCCAGCCCCTCTCCACCGTGAAGGGTGCGCTGGAGCTGATGGCGGAGCTGTCGCGCTACCTGCTCGAACTCACCGGCATGACCGCCGTGGCGCTCACCCCCAAGGCCGGCGCCCATGGCGAACTGTGCGGCATGATGGCCATCAAGGCCGCCCATGCGGCGCGCGGCGAGGCGCAGCGCAATGTGGTGCTGGTGCCGGAGAGCGCCCACGGCACCAACCCCGCCACCGCCGCCCTCATCGGCTATGAGGTGCGCTCCATCCCCGCCCGCGCCGACGGCACGGTGGACCCCGAGGCGGTGAAGGCCGCGCTGGGGCCGGAGGTGGCCGCCCTCATGCTCACCAATCCCAACACCTGCGGCCTGTTCGAGCGGGACGTGGTGGCCATCGCCGAGGCGGTGCACGGGGCCGGTGCCTATTTCTATTCGGACGGCGCCAATTTCAACGCCATCCTCGGCAAGGTGCGCATCGCCGACCTCGGGGTCGATGCCATGCACATCAATCTGCACAAGACCTTCTCCACCCCCCACGGTGGCGGTGGTCCGGGTGCGGGGCCGGTGGTGCTCTCCGAAGCGCTGGCGCCATTCGCCCCGGTGCCGGCCCTCGTCGCCACGGCCGATGGGCTGGCGCTGGTGGAGGACCAAGGTGCGGACGGGGCCGAGCAGGCCCTCGGCCGCATGAGCGCCTTCCACGGCCAGATGGGCATGTTCGTGCGCGCGCTGAGCTGGATGCTCTCCCACGGCGCCGACGGCATGCGGCAGGCCTCCGAGGACGCCGTCCTCTCCGCCAATTATGTCCGCGCCTGCCTGATGGACGTGATGAGCGCCCCCTTCGCCGAGCGCCCGGCCATGCACGAGGCCCTGTTCGACGACACCTGGCTGGCGGACACCGGCATCTCCACCCTGGACATCGCAAAGGCGCTGATCGACGAGGGGTACCACCCCATGACGGTCTACTTCCCTCTGGTGGTCCACGGGGCGATGCTGATCGAGCCGACGGAGAGCGAATCGAAGGCCTCCCTCGACCTCTTCCTCGGTGCCCTGCGCGACCTCGCCATGGCGGCCAAGATGGCGGCCAAAACGGGGGACAAGGAGCGCTTCCTCGGCGCCCCCCATTATGCCCCCCGCCGTCGTCTGGACGAGACCCGCGCCGCCCGCGCGCCGGTTTTGCGGTGGGTTCGGCCTGAACCGCTCCCGAACGCCGCCGAATAGGTGGGGTGAACGCACCTGACAGGGTGGTGTGAACCACCCTTTCGTCCGTGCCGGGAGGGGGTATGCTCAGGCATGTTCTCCCCCCTCCCCCTCCTGCGCCGCATGCGCCACGGCATGACTCTCGGTGTCCGGGTACTGGCCACCGACCCGGCCGGCCGGCTCCTTTTGGTCCGACATACCTACGTGTCCGGCTGGCATTTTCCCGGCGGCGGGGTGGATCTGGGCGAGACCTCCGAACAGGCGGCCCGGCGCGAGCTGCGCGAGGAAGCCAATGTGGAGGCCGAGGGGCCTCTGACGATTTCCGGCTGTTATTTCAACCCCTTGGTGGGTGGACGCGACCACGTTGTCCTGTACCGGACGGCGGCTCTGGTGATCGGTCCCCGGCCCGAGCGGAACCTCGAAATCGTCGCCGCCGACTTCTTCCCGCCCGACGACCTGCCCTCCGACACCAGCCCCGCCACCCTGCGCCGCATCGCCGAATGGCAGGGCGCACCCCCCTCCGACCGCTGGTGAGGCGCCCTGTCACGGGCGATTGACCGGCGCGGATTGGATAAATACCGCCGCCCGCGCTATCGTGGCGGCTGACGTTTCATCCCAACCGGCGCGCCATGTCCGTCACCCTGTCCCAGGAAACCGAGGTTTCGCAACGGCTTGCACCGCACGCCGATGGCGAGGCCGCGTCTGGACCGGGCCTGGGTCGCGCCGGTGTCATCGGCCTCGGCGTGGCCTTGGCCATGCTCTGTGCGGGCGGGCTGGCGCTGTGGGCGCGCTACGGCGCGGCCGTGTTCTTCGATCTCCTGAGCGCCGGCTTTTCCGGCTGCCTCTGAGGCTTCCCCGACCGCCCCCAAGGCCTTGAAAACATGTCGTCACGCACGAAGATCATTGCCCTTTTCTCGGCCTTCGCCGCCGGCGCCCTCATCCTCGTCACCGCCGTCACCCTGTTCCTGCCGGAGCCACCGCCGAAGGTGACGGGACAGGCGGCGGTGGGCGGGCCCTTCAGCCTCACCGACCAGAACGGGCAGCCGATCACCGAGGCCGCCCTCAAGGGCAAGCCAACGCTCATCTTTTTCGGCTTCACCCACTGCCCGGACGTGTGCCCGACCGCCCTGTTCGAGATGTCCGAAATCTTCAACGCGCTGGGGCCGGACGCGAGCAAGGCGCAGGCCTTCTTCGTCTCGGTGGACCCCGAGCGGGACACGCCGGACGTGCTCAAATCCTACGTTTCGAGCTTCTCGCCGCAGATCGTCGGACTGTCGGGCACACCGGAGGCCACCGAGCAGATCAAGCGGGAGTTCCGCGTCTATTCCCGTAAGGTCCCCCTGAAGGACGGCGACTACACCATGGACCACACCGCCGTGGTCTATCTCATGGACAAGAATGGCAATTTCGTCGCCCCGTTCAACTCCAAACGCCCTCCGGCCGAGGCTGCGGCGGAGCTGAAGCGCTACTTCTGAGCCCCCCGCCGCCTCCGCGATGGGCGGCGCCGTGCTCGGTCTTCTGCCAGTGGTACGGCCTGCGGATCAGCTCGATCACCGCCCGCCACGCCGCAACCGACAGCAGCAGCCAGTAGAAGGGGATGCCGACGATCGTCCGCCAGCCCGGCCTCATGCCCCGCCGGCCAAGCCCGACGGTCATGGTCGCGGCCGCGCCAGCGTAGCCGGCGATGAGGGTGGTGTAGGTAAGCGCGCTCGTCACCACCTCCGCCATGTGGGTGCACGGCAGCCCGGCGACGCCCCGAACGATATCGGCGATGAACAGGGCAAGGCACAGCGGATGCACCAGCGCCGCCGCATAAGGCCCGGCCGTGAGCAGCACCAGCGCGAGCGTACCGCCCCGACCGAGATCGCGCACCAGCGCCCGCGGCCGGCGGCCGTGCACCAGCAGGGTCTGCGCCCAGCCCTTCAGCCAGCGGGTGCGCTGGCCGATCCAGGCGCGCCGCGTGACGGGCGCCTCCTCGAAGGTGGTGGAGGAAATGACCCGTGTCTGCCAGCCGGCACGGGCGAGACGGATGCCGAGATCGGCGTCCTCGGTGACGTTGTAGGGGTCCCATCCTCCCACCTGATCGAGTACGCGGCGGCGGAAATGGTTCGAGGTGCCGCCGAGCGGAATGGGCAGGCCGAGGGCGCTGAGCGCTGGCAGCAGAACATCGAACTGGCCGGCATATTCGGCGGCGAACTGGGCCGAGATCCAGCTGTCGCCGCCATTGTCGATGCACAGCCGCGCCTGCACGCAGCCCACTTTCGACCCGCCTGCATGGAAGGCGGCGACGGCCCGGCGCAGTTGATCGGGCTCCGGCAGATCCTCGGCGTCATAGATCGCGACGATGCTGCCGCGGGCGAAGGGCAGTGCTGCTTCCAGCGCCTTGGGCTTGGTCCGCGGCCCAACCGGCGCGATCACCACCTCCGCCATGTGCGGCGGCAACTCGAGCGCGGCGATGGCTGCGCGCGTGGCATGGTCGTCCGCTTCGACCACGAGCTTGATGTCGAGCTTCTCGGGGGGATAGTCGAGCGCCGAGAGGGCAGCGACCAGCAGCGGCAGGCTCGCCGTCTCGTGATAGAGCGGCACCAGGAGGGAATAGACCGGCAGAGACCGCGCATCGAGGGCCGGCACCGGCTCCTCAGGCGGCACATAGAGGCAGCCGGCGAGTCGCAGGGCGATCCACGCCAGGAAGACGAGCGAAAGAGCCGCCTGAACGGCGAGAAGGCCCATTTCCGGCGCCAGTGCCAGGAGCAGCGCGAGCGGCAGGCCGATGGCGGCGGCCGCGAGCCCGACGATGCGGCCGGGCCGCAGTGTCGACGCCGATTTGAGCGGATCGGACAGGACGAGACGTGCCGTCGCGGCGGCGGCGAAGCTGGGCGCGCAAACCGCGTCGACGCGCCGGGCAAGCGCCGCCGGGCTGATCAATTCCACGCGCGAGGCAAGACCCGCATCCCGCTTCAGCCCCCGTCGAAGCCGCCGGACGATGCGGCCACGCGCCGCCATCACGAAGCGTGGTCGGCCACTGCCGGTCCCCAGCATGAGGGTGCCTGTACGCAGCACGGCCTCCGCCATCGCCGGGTCGTCTGGCAGGTTCGCCAGGTTTGGCGCCCCAACGGGAAGACCGAGATCGCGGGCAAGGAGACGCGTGGCGGTTTCGTCATCAAGTGCACCTGAGGCGACCAGCACCTCGTCGACACCGACCCCGACGAGTCCGGCTCGCACGGCAGCCGCATGCAGTTCGTCGGCATCCACATGATCGCGATAGGGACGAAGCTCGGAGGCCAGCACGGTGCGCGGGAGGGATGCCGGCAGCGGGACGGCAGCGGCCACATCATCCTGAGCGCGGACCCGCTCGCGCCCAAGGTCGCGATGGTCCTCGCCCGCGTCATGGCTTACATGGCTTCGCCCCTTGCGGGCGGCACCGGCATCCCCCACCATGCCCCGACCCTCATGCAACCCTAGGGTAAGCTTGCCGCAATGCTTCCACCAGCCTCTTTCCTGAGCATCCGTGCGGGCCGCCGCACGCCCACGCTTCAGGCCGGCCTCAAAGCTCTGGTTCTGGCCACGGTGGCGTTGATGGCAGGAGCCGCGGGGGCCCAGCAGCCGCCGGCGGGACAGGTGAAGCCGGCGCAGGGCGGCCCCCCGCCTCTGGTGGAACGGGCCGACAAGATCGCCATCACGCCGGTGGTCGTGCCGAATTTCTGGAACGTGGAGCGTCGGCTCGAGCGCCCCGATGCGGCCAAGCTCCCGAAGGAGCTGCGCTTCGTCACGACGGACGATTACCCGCCCTTCAACTTCATCAATTCCACTGGGGCTCTTTCCGGCTTCAACATCGATCTGGCGCGGGCGATCTGCGCAGAACTTTCCGTCACCTGCAGCTTCCAGACTGCGGCGTTCGCCAATGTGGCGGACGTGGTGGACCAGGGCCGGGCGGAAGCGGCCATCGCCGGCCTCGTCGCAACCCCGGCCTCCCGGGCGACGCTGGATTTCTCCGAGCGTTACCTCGGCACGCCGGCGCGCTTCGTGGGCCGCAGCCAGGAGACGCTGGCGAAAGCGACGCCCGAAGAGGTGGCTTCCAAGAAGGTGGCCGTGGTGAGCCGAACCGCGCACGAAGCCTATCTCCGCTCCTTCTTCAACGAGGCCGCCATCCGCCCCTACCCCGACCTCAAGGCGGCGCAGGAGGCGCTGAAGGCCGGGCAGGTGGACCTTCTGTTCGGCGACGGCATCACCCTCGCGCTCTGGCTGAACGGCACCGACAGCGCCGGCTGCTGTCGCTTTGTCGGCGGCCCCTTCACCGAAAGCCGCTTCTTCGGAGACGGCTTTTCCGTGGCTGTGAAGGACGGCAACGATACCCTGCGCCACGCCATCGACTTCGCCCTCCAGCGCATCTGGGAGAAGGGCGTCTATACCGACCTCTATCTGCGCTGGTTCCCGGTCGGCTTCTACTGACTCGCGCCATCGGAAATGCCGGGCCGGCGCTCAAGAGCCGCCGGGCGGCTGGCCGGCGATGAGCCGTGCCGTGCGTTCGATCGCGGGCGCATCGTCGGCGAGGCGATCGGTCAAGAGGTGCAGCCAGTTGAAGCCGATATAGAGGCCGAGGAGGTCGTCGATTTCCGACGCACGGATCTCACCGCGGTCCGCTGCGCGCTCGAACATGTGGCGCAGGTCGCGGAGCCGGTCGGGCAGGAACTTGTCGCGCAGCGCCGAAAGGGCAGCCTCGGTCGTCTGGGCTTCGGCGATGAGTGCCCGGAAGATGCTGCCTGAGGCCGTGTCCCGCCAGAACCCCCACAAGGCGCGGGTATAGGCGAGAAGATCGCTCCAGAGAGCGCCGGTATCGGGCAAGGCCATGTGGCTCGCCTTCTCCGCCGCGTAGACGTCGATCAGCAGGTCTGCCTTAGTCGCCCACCAGCGATAGATGGTCGGTTTGCCGGCCCCGGCGCGCCGCGCCACCTCCTCGATTGAAAAGCCGGCATAGCCGCGTTCCGCGAGCAGCGCGCGCGCCGCCGTCAGAATGGCCGCCTCCGCATCCGGATTGCGCCGTGCGCCGATAGATGAGCGCCGACGATCGGCATGGCTGGTTTCGGGCATCTGAAGGCCTTCCGCAACTTTCCTCTTGCATAACGAAACGGGGCGTATATATCAAACCATATCGGAACGGATCGTTCCGTTTATATCAATCCACGCCACGCTGCTTCGGGAGATGATGCCATGAGCAGTCTCGCCATTCTCGCCCACCTGCGCTTTCTGGGACTGATGATGATCGGCGCCTATGCCCTCATCAACGCCATCCTGGCGCTCCTGTCGCCCCTCACCGCGGGATGGCCCATCTGGGCCTCCACGCTTCTCGCGGTTCCGCCCATGGTGATGGGCATGGTGCACCTCGTGCTCCCCCTCGCACGGCGGCACCTCTCTCGTCCCGACGGCACGCGGGCGTGAGCCGAAACGAAAGAGCCGCCCCGTTCGCACGGGACGGCTCCTGCAGATCGACGCAGAGCGGGAGACAAGGCTTCGCGGAAGGGAAGGCTCAGTGCCGCGGTGCCGGCAGACCGAGCTGCGAGGACGGAGCCGGGCGAGCCGCCTCGGTCCGCTTGTGCTCGCGGCGGGCGGCGCGGGCCTCCCGACGATAACGGCCCTGCCGCGCCCAGGTGACAACCCCGCCGGCGATGACCCCGACGATCACCGCAGCGAAGATGATGGCGAACAGCGGCAGCGTCACCGACAAAGCGGGATGGTCCGGCGCGAACGGATCGAGGGAGAGGACGACCGGCTTGCGATTCGCAACTGCGAGCGCAATCGCAAGGATCGCCAGGGGCAGGCCGATGAGAATGGAGAGGAAGCGGCTCACGGGGCCTACTTTCCAGTGTTGAGACGCTCGCGCATCTCCTTGCCGGTCTTGAAGTAGGGAACGGTCTTCTCGCTCACGTCCACCTGCTTGCCGGTGCGCGGGTTGCGGCCGACACGGGCGTCGCGCTTCTTCACCGAGAAGGCTCCGAAGCCGCGCAGTTCGACACGATCACCGCGCTCCAGCGCGGATGCGATCTGCTCCAGGATGGCGTTGACGATGTTCTCCACATCCCTCTGGTAGAGATGCGGATTGGCCTCGGCGATCTTCTGGACGAGCTCGGACTTGATCATGTTGGCCCCAGTTCCCTCGAAATCATCCGCCGAAAGCAAGCCAAAGCCCTGCATCCCTGACGGTGGGCGGCCGGACGTCCGGCGTTGTTATCGGTTTTGTCGGATGGCCGCCAAGCGCTTGTGAACGCAATCTTAACCCTAGCTCCGAGGGTGCCAGAGGGCCAACAGACCGTCAAGCTGACTGCGCTCCAGCGCGCCTTTCGCCGCATCCGTCAGGAGCGCCGCTGCCTGCGGGAAGCCGAGAGCGCTCACAACGCCGCGCGCAGCGCCCAGAAGCCAGCCGAACTCGTCCCCGACCTCCTTGGTGCGCCAGGTGCGGACCTTGAGGGTCTCGCTCACGCCCTTCTCGCGGGCGAGCCAAGCACGGGCGGTACGCTCGTCGCCGAGTTCATCCACCAGTTGGAGTTCGAGGCCCTGGTGACCGGTGAAAACGCGTCCGTCAGAGACGTTCGCGAGCTTGGCGTCGGAGAGCTTGCGACGGTCGCCCACGAGATCCTTGAACCAGGCGTAGCTGTCCTTCACCAGCGAATCCACGGCGGCGCGCGCCTCCGGTGTCACCGGCGTGTAGGGGTTGGGCGAGGCCTTGAGCGGAGAGGACTTGATGTCCTCCATGGTCACGCCCACGGTCTTCAGAAGCTCGGTGAAGTTGGGAAACTGGTAGATCACGCCCACCGAGCCGACGAGCGCATTGCGACGGGCCACGATGTGGTCGGCGCCCAGCGCCGCGATATAGGCGCCGGAGGCGGCGACGCCTTCCACGACGGCCACCACCGGCTTCTTGGCAGCGAGGCGGCGCAGCGCGTCGTACAATTGCTCGGAGCCCGTAACGGTGCCGCCAGGGCTGTCGATGGAGAGGATCACGGCGCTGGCGCGGGAGCGTCCAATCTCCTCCAGAAGCTCCACCCGCTCGCGATCGTTGCGGATGATGCCGCCGATCATGATCCGCGCCACATGGGGCGAGGAGGCGGGAATATCACGGCCAAGCAGGGCCGACACGCCTACCGCCACGGCGGCGACGACGCCGAGCACCCCGAGCACGCGCCAGAATGTGACCTTCCGCCGGAGGCGGCGGCGTTCGACGATCTGGTCGGCATCCAGCGACATGGTGCGCGTTCCTCGGCAGGCAGTCCCAAGCCCCACGCGGACTTAAGCAGGCGGCACGGCGTTGGCAAGCGTTCCCGCGTGGCGAACCTAACCCGCCAGCGCGGCGATCACGGCATTGAGGACCGGAAATCCAGCGGCGGTCACGCACAGCCGTCCGGCATTGAGCGCCACCAGCCCTTCCGCCTCCAGCGTGGCGAGGCGTTCCGGATCCACGCGGCCGCCGAGGCGGGCATGGCGGGCGAGGTCCAAGCCTTCCTTCAGGCGCAGGCCCATGAGCAGCATTTCGTCAGCCTGCTCGGCTGCCGACAGCGTCTCGTCGGAAATAATGCCGTGCCCGTCCGCCTCCACCCGCTTCAGCCACGCTTCCGGCGACCGCTCGGTGAATGTGGCATGGCGGATGTTGCCCGACACCAGCCGTCCATGGGCTCCGGCGCCAATGCCGGCGTAAGTGCCATAGCGCCAGTAGACAAGATTGTGCCGCGCCTCGGCACCCGGCCGGGCATGGTTGGAAACCTCGTAGGCGGGAAGGCCGGCCTGCGCCGTCACCTCCTGCGTCACGTCCCACAGGGCGCGAGACAGGTCGTCGTCGGGCAGGATGAGTTTGCCGGCGCCGTACAGCCGCTCGAACGGCGTGCCCGGCTCGATGGTGAGCTGGTAGAGGGACAGGTGCTCGCAGCCTTCAGCGAGCGCGCGCCGCAGCTCAGCCGCCCAGGCTTCGGGCGTCTGGCGCGGACGGGCATAGATGAGATCGAAGGACACACGATCGAATGCACGGCGCGCGATGCCCACGGCAGCCAGCGCCTCGGCGACCGAGTGCATCCGCCCGAGCCCTTGGAGGTCCGCATCGTCCAGGGCCTGCACCCCGAGGGAGACGCGGTTGACGCCCGCAGCCCGATAGCCGTGGAACCGCTCCGCCTCCACGGAGGTCGGATTCGCCTCCAGCGTCACCTCGGCATCGGCAGTGAGCGGCCAGGCCTCGTTGATGGCCTCCAGGATCGCGCCGACGGTGGTGGGGGCCATGAGGGAAGGCGTGCCACCGCCGAAGAAGACCGTCTCCGCGTTTCGCGGTCCCGACAGGGCCCGCATGTGGGCGATCTCGCGCCGGAAGGCCGCGATGTAGCGCGCCTCGTCCGGCGGCACGAGCCGGACGTGGCTGTTGAAGTCGCAATAGGGGCATTTGGCCTTGCAGAACGGCCAATGCACATAGACACCGAAGCCGCCCTGCGTGTCCTCGATGCCGTCAACACCCTCGCCCCCCATCGGGAGAGGGCGTGCCGGAGGGTTCGCGGACGGAGCCTGATCCAAGATTGCGCTCACCCCTTCAGGCAAGCCTGCGAGAGCTTCAGGAAGGCGCGGGCACGGTGGGAAAGGCCGAAGCCCTTGGGCGGCATACCGTGCTTCTCGTCGGCCGTCATCTCGGCGAAGGTCTTCACATGGCCCTCGGGGAGGAACATGGGATCGTAGCCGAACCCCTTGGCGCCACGGGGCGGCCAAACGAGGGTGCCGTCCACGGTGCCCTCGAACTCCTCCAGATGCCCATCCGGCCAGGCGATGCAGAGCGCCGAGACGAAGCGGGCATGGCGCTGGCCGGGCTCGGTGGCGCCGACCTTCCGAAGTTCGGCCTCCACCTTCTCCATGGCCATCTCGAAATCGCGGTCGGGTCCCGCCCAACGGGCTGTGTGGATGCCTGGCGCACCGCCGAGGGCGTCAATGACGAGGCCGCTGTCGTCGGCAAACGCCGGAAGCTGGGCGGCGTTGGCCGCCGCCACAGCTTTCAGGCGGGCGTTTCCCTCGAAGGTGGTCTCGGTTTCCTCCGGCTCGGGCAGACCGAGCTCGCCAGCGGAGACGGCCTCCACCCCGTGAGGCTCCAGCAGCATCTTCATTTCGATGAGCTTGCCGGGATTGTGGGTGGCCACCACCAGCCGGCCGGTGAGCTGGCGCGCCATCAGCCGATCGCCAGCTTCTGGAGGGAGACGAGCTGATCCACACCCGAGCGGGCCAGCGACAGCAGCGAGAGCAGTTCGTCCTGGGTGAAGGGCGTCTTTTCCGCCGTACCCTGGATTTCCACGATGCCGCCAGTTCCGGTCATGACGAAATTGGCATCGGTCTCGGCCACCGAATCCTCGGCATAATCGAGGTCGAGCACCGGCGTCCCCTCGTAGATGCCGCAGGAGACCGCCGCCACGTGCTGCTTGAGCGGCATCTCCTTGATCATGGAGCGGGACTTCATCCAGCTCAGGCAATCATGAAGCGCGATCCAGGCGCCGGTGATGGAGGCGGTGCGGGTGCCGCCGTCGGCCTGGAGCACGTCGCAGTCGATGGTGATCTGCTTCTCGCCCATCGCCACGAGATCCGTGACCGAGCGGAGCGAACGCCCGATCAGCCGCTGGATCTCCTGGGTGCGGCCGGACTGCTTGCCGGTGGTGGATTCGCGTCGGGTGCGGTCGTGGGTGGCGCGGGGCAGCATGGAATATTCCGCCGTCACCCAGCCGCGTCCCTGGCCCTTCAGCCACGGCGGCAGGCGCTCCTCCAGCGTCGCGGAGACGAGAACGTGGGTGTCGCCGAACTTCACGAGGCAGGAGCCTTCCGCGTGGCGCATCACGCCCCGTTCAAAGGACACCGCGCGCATCTCGTCGGGGGCGCGCTTGCTGGGCCGCATAATGGATACCTCTTTGTGCGTCATGGGCGCTCCTTTTAGAGCGCCGCGCGCCGGGAGGAAAGCAAGGGCGGTAGGAGCCCCCGCGTGGCGCTTGAACCCAGCCCCGGCGAGGGACACATTAGAGCCAGCGAAATCCTTGGCTCCGAAGGCTGAACCCGTGGCGCTCGATCCGTTCCTGCCCCTCTCGACCGGCGGCCTCGCGCAGATCGACCAGCGTTCGCGCGAGATTTTCCGCCAGATCGTGGAGAGTTACCTCGCCACCGGTGAGCCGGTGGGCTCGCGCAACATTGCCCGCCTGATCCCCATGACCCTCTCTCCCGCCTCGGTCCGCAACGTGATGGCGGACCTGGAGGCGGCCGGGCTGATCTATGCCCCCCATACCAGCGCCGGGCGCCTGCCCACCGAGCGCGGCCTGCGCTTCTTCGTCGATGCGCTCATGGAGGTGGGCGACGTCAACGAGCGTGACCGGGCCAATATCGAAACGCAGGTGCTCGCCGCCGCACGCACCACCACGGTGGAAGGCGTTCTGCAGGAAGCCTCCGCTTTGCTCTCGGGCCTCGCCCGCGGTGCCGGGGTCGTCACGGCCACCAAGACCGACCCCCGCCTGAAGCATGTGGAATTCGTGCCGCTGGAGCCGGGCCGCGCTCTCGTCATCCTCGTATCGGAGGACGGGCAGGTGGAAAACCGCGCGCTCGCCCTTCCGCCCGGCTTGCCGACCTCCGCCCTCACCGAGGCCACCAATTTCCTCAATGCCCACATCCGCGGCCGCACCCTCTCCGACGCCCGGCAGGAGATGGAGAGCCTGCTCGCCGAGATCAACCGCGACCTCGACACCCTGACCGCCCGCGTGGTGGAGGCGGGGCTCGCCTCCTGGTCCGGCGACGGGCCGGGCGAGCGGACCCTCATTGTGCGCGGTCAGGCGAAGCTGCTGGAGGATCTCAGGGCGCTGGAGGATCTGGAGCGCATCCGCCTGCTGTTCGACGATCTCGAGACCAAGCGCGAGGTCTCCGAACTGCTCGGCCGGGCGGAGGAGGCGCAGGCGCTGCGCATCTTCATCGGCTCGGAGAACCGGCTGTTCTCCCTTTCCGGCTCCTCCACCATCGTCGCGCCCTACCGCGATGGGCAGGGACGCGTCTTGGGCGTGCTGGGTGTCATCGGCCCGACGCGGCTCAATTACGGCCGCATCGTCCCCATGGTGGACTTCACCGCCCGCCTCGTGAGCCGGGTACTGGGCGCACCGGGTGCGGACGCTGCGTGAGGGATAAGGATCACCACGACTTGATTTTTCCCCCCATCGCCCCGATATGCGCCGGGACGATTGGCCTTTGCCCGGTGGCGTAGTGACCTCGGGCGAATCTCAAGGCAGGGGAAGTAACCGGATGAGCGAGCAGAAGCGCGCGCCCGAGACCGGCGGCGACGCAAGCGAAAACGGTGCCGCGCAGGGCAATGCGCAGGTGAACGAGGCGACCGCCGAGGCGGAAGCCACCGCTATGGCGGACGCCGCCATCGGCGACCCGGCGGGCGACAAGGCGCGCCTGGAAGGCGAGATCGCGAGCCTCAAGGACAAGTTCCTGCGCGCCTTCGCGGAGGCGGAGAATGTGCGCCGCCGCGCCGAGAAGGAAATCCAGGACGCCAAGACCTACGGCATTGCCTCCTTCGCCCGCGACGTGCTGAACGTGGCGGACGATCTCGCCCGGGCCCTCGGCTCGGTAGAGGCGGACGCAAAGGCGACCGCAGAAGGCAGTTTCAAGGCGCTGCTGGACGGACTGGAGCTGACCGAGCGCGGCCTCGTGAAGGCGCTGGAGAAGCACGGCATCCGCAAGATCGAGCCGAAGGGGGAGAAGTTCGATCCCAACCTTCATCAGGCCATGTTCGAGGTGCCGGACCCGAGCGTGCCGACCGGTACCGTGGTGCAGGTGGTGCAGGCCGGCTACGTCATCGGCGAGCGCGTTCTGCGGCCCGCCATGGTCGGTGTCGCCCGCGGTGGCCCGAAGGCTGAGACGAACAAGGCCGCCGGCGCGGCCTGAATCAGGCTCTCTGGAAGATCACATATCGTTGGAGGCGGCGACATCCCGCCTCCCGCGGTCGCTGCCGCCTGGGCCGCGACCCGATCCGATGAGGTCGGCAAGCGCATCGGCGATGACACGGCTGGTGTACGGCTTGGCCACCCGCGGCGCGTCGACGAATTCCGCCGGCATGCGCACGCTGCCAGTATAGCCCGAGCAGAAGATGAAGGGGATGCCGCGCTCGGCCAGGATCGCCGCGGCCGGATAGACCGGCTCGCCCGCAAGGTTCACGTCGAGGATCGCGGCGTCGATGCGCTCGGACGACGCGGCCGAGACCGCGGCGGCGAGGCTCGCGATCGGCCCGACCACGGTGTAGCCCAGCGACCTCAGATTGTCTTCGAGCCCCAGTGCCACGAGAAACTCGTCCTCAACGACGAGCACCCGCCTTCCCGACAAGATCATTCTTCAACGCCTTGGCTGACTGCATGTCCCCTCAGGGCCATGTCGGGGGTCAACCAGCGGCCGGGGGAAAAGTTCCACGCCCCGCAGCAAGGTATTGAAAGAAAACCGGAAGGGCCGGAAACCGCCCTTCCGGGATCACAAGCGGAAGGTCAGTCCTTCGCGCGCTCCACGTAGGAAGCGTCGGCGGTCATGACGACAACACGCGTACCGGACGCGATGTGCGGCGGCACCATGGTGCGGACGCCGTTGGAGAGCATGGCGGGCTTGTAGGAGGAAGAGGCCGTCTGGCCCTTCACGGTCGGCTCGGTGTCCACGATCTCCAGCACCACGCGGGCCGGCAGCTCGATCGCGATCGGCACGCCATTGTGGGTGGAGAGCATGCATTCCATGCCTTCCTGGAGATAGACGGACTGGTCGCCCATGACATCCTTCGGCACGGTCACCTGATCATAGGTTTCCGGGTTCATGAAGGTGTAGCCGTCGGAATCCTCGTAGAGGAAGGTATGCGGGCGATCTTCCACGAAGGCGCGCTCCACCTGCTCGGTGGTGCGGTAGCGCTCGGAGATCTTCACGCCGTCGGAGATGCGGCGCATGTCGAGCTGCGTCACCGGCGTGCCCTTGCCGGGATGGATATTCTCGGCAGTGAGAACAACGTACAGCTTGTCGTCGATGTCGACCACGTTGCCCTTGCGCAGGGTGCTGGCGATAACCTTGACCACGTCGGCTCTTCCTTGACCTGATGCGCGGCGCCCGCGCCGATTGGAAAACGGTTGACGGCGGCGCCGTCTGGCTGGTTCGGCGCGCACCATAGCGATAATGGCGCGCAACGCCAGTCTTGCACTCGTCTTTCCGGCCCCGAGGCCAAGTGGCGGCGGGCAGCCCAGGTGGCCGCAACGAGGAACCTACGTCATGGCGGTATCGAACTCTTCGCTGGCGCCTCCCTCCCCGCCGTGGTGGCGACCCGACGTTCACGCGGACCGCCGCCCCTTCCTGCTCGCGCGCGGGCGCATCGCCGCCGCCGTGCGCGCAGGCTTCGCGCAGGACGGTTTCATCGAGGTCGAGACGTCGGCGCTGCAGGTCTCGCCGGGCAACGAGACCCACCTCCACGCCTTCGGGACTGAGCTGATCGGCCCGGACGGGACAACTCACCGACTTTACCTGCGCACCTCACCCGAGTTCGCGGCCAAGAAGCTGCTCGCGGCCGGGGAGCCGAAGATCTTCGAGTTCGCCCGCGTGTTCCGCAATCGGGAGCGTGGCATGGCACACCATCCCGAGTTCACCATGCTGGAATGGTATCGCGCCGGTGCGCCCTACACGGCGATGATGGAGGATTGCGCCGCCCTCCTCGCCCGCGCCGCCGAGGCCGGCGGAGCCTCGGCCTTCCACTATCGCGGCAAGACCTGCGATCCCTTCGCCGCCCCGGAGCGCCTGACGCTCGTCGCGGCCTTCGCCCGCCATGCGGGGATGGACCTTGAGGCCCTTCTGCCGGCCGCGGGGGAAGCACCGGATGCCGCCGCCTTCGCCCGCGCCGCGACCGAGGCCGGCATCCGCACTGCGCCTGACGACACCTGGGGCGACGTGTTCTCGCGCGTGCTGGTGGAGAAGATCGAGCCTCATCTCGGCGTCGGCCGCCCCACCATCCTGACAGACTATCCCGTGAGCGAGGCGGCTCTCGCCCGGCCGAAGCCGGAGGATCCGCGCTTCGCCGAGCGGTTCGAGCTCTATTGCTGCGGGCTGGAACTCGCAAACGCCTTCGGCGAGCTGACGGACGCGGACGAGCAGCGCCGGCGCTTCGAAAAGGACATGGACGAGAAGGAACGGCTCTATGGGGAGCGCTATCCGCTCGACGAGGACTTCCTCGCGGCGCTGACGCTCATACCTCCGGCCAGCGGCTGTGCCCTCGGCTTCGACCGGCTCGCTTTGCTGGCAAGCGGAGCGAGGCGGATCGAGGACGTGCTCTGGGCGCCGGTCGCTGGACTTTAGATCAGCCTTGCGACCGCTCCGGCCCCAAGTCTCAGCAGAATCAGTTGATCTCGAACAGGGTCGAGAAGCCGGAGATGTCGAACACCTCACGGATCTGCGGCTGGAGCGAAGAGAGCGCGAGCTTGCGCTTCGCCCCGCGCATGGCCTTGCCGGCCACCAGCAGCGCCCGCAGACCGGAGGAGGACACATAGTCCACTCCGGCGAGGTTCACCACGATCCCCCCGTCGGTCATGGAGACGACCTCCATGAGGCTCGCCTCGAACGGCTTGGCGTTGGGCGTGTCGAGACGCCCCGCCACCTTCAGCACCACGTCGCTTCCGACCTGCTCACGTTCGATGTGCATCGGCCCCTACTCGCTTGATGTCCGCCTCCGCGGCGGCCGGACGCTCCGGATTATCCTCATTCTCCGGCGTGCGCAACGCAATCGCGCTGCGGCGCACCAGCCAGATCGCCCGCTCGAACAGGCTGGTCGCCAGCAGCAGCTGCCGCGCGTCCGCCCCCGCGTCGAGTGCCGTAGCGGCAAGCTGGCGGCGGATGCGGTTCAACATCTCCGACCGATCGCCGGAGAGCGCGATGATGAGGTCGAGATCATCGGCCGGCCCATCGGTGGCGTCGGCGAGGGACAAAGTGATCGCCCGTAACGATTCCGACAGGGCAAAGGCGAGCGGCGGCACCTCGTCGAAGCCCTCCACCACCTCGGTGAAGTCGTGCAGCGTGTCCTGGAGCGTGCGCACGTTTTCCACAAGCGCCTGGTGATGCAGGGCGATTTCCAGACTGTCGCGGGCGAGGCCGACAGCGATGAGCTCCGAAATGAACTGGTCCACAGCAAGGCCCACCGAGGCAGCGCCACGCCACAGGGCCAGCCGTTCGCCGGCGTCGCCGTTGTCCGTCTGGTCGAGGTCCGGCAGCAGGGTCGGCAAGAGCTTGATGAGCCGCAGGGTCTCGCTAACGGCGAGGTCGAGTGCCGTCGAGGGGTCCGCCAGCGCTTCGTCATGGATGAAGCGCGGGCGAGAGGCGCCATCCTCCAGCGTGGGCGGGCTCATGGCGGCGGCGAACCTCTCGGAAAGCCCTCGCGCGAAAGCCACCGGGATCGCGCCCGCCACCTGAAGGGCGAGGAACAGAACCGACAGGGACATGGACGCCTTGTCGTTGCCCACGGCAGAGAGGGTCGAGAAGCCGTCGAAGCCGACCACCCCGCCAAGGCCGAAGAAGGCTCCGACGATGAGGCAGCCCACGGCCTTCACCAGAACATGGACATAACAGAGTTGGCGGCCGGTCCCCTCCAGCCCGCCGGCCGAGAGAATGGCCGCAAACCCGGAACCAAGATTCGCGCCGAGCACGATGAAGACCGCATCGTGGAGGCCGAGGAGGCCGGCCTGCATCAGGGCCAGGACCAGAATCGTTGGGGTCGAGGACGACTGGCTGACGGCGGAAACCGCAAACCCGAGAAAGAAGCCGAGGAGCGGAGTCAGATGGTCGGCGAGACTGCCCGCGACCGACGCAATGTCCAGCGCCCGCGGCGCCTGCTTGATGAAATCGAGGCCAAGCAGGGCCAGCGCGAGGCCGAAGGCGACGCCCATCCATTGCGCCATGCCGCGACGGCGGTCCAGCTTGAAATGGAAGGCGAGCCCGACGGTGCCGACGATGTAAAGCACGAGCAGGCGGAAATCGATTGCCGCCACGAACACCAGCGCAGACGTCCCCACATTGCCGCCGGCGACGACCGGAATGGCATCGCGCGTAGTGAAGGCACCGCCGCGCACGAGATTGCCGCTGATGACCGCGACGGCATTGGAGGATTGCGTGGCCGCTCCCGCCAGCGTCCCGCACAGCAGCCCCATCACCGGGGAGCGCGTCGCCCGGCGCAGCAGTGCGCGCACCTTGCGGCCCGTGGCCTGCTGCAGGTGTGTGGCCATGGCCTTGAGGCCAACGAACAGAAGGCCGAGGCCGGCCAGGAGCTCGGCAATGACAAGCATCGATAAGAAAGACCCGACGGCACGAGAGGCAAGCCGCAGACGCGCTCAATGTTTCGCGGATGCTGCGGCACGGCTCCCCGAGCGGACATCATAGACCGCGGAGTGCGACACTCTTGTGAGCAACCTCACCCGGCCGCGTTGGCCACCAGCGTCAGCTGGTTTTCCTCACCTTCCCGGCTGTAGTCGAGCGTCTCGAGGAAATGCCGCATCAGTTGCACGCCGTGACCGCCGATCCGGGCGTCCTCGATGCTGTCGGGGACCACCGGCTCGGCGATGCTGGTGGGATCGAAGGGCACGCCGTTGTCGATCAGGCGCACCGCCACCCGCCCCTCTGGCAGGCGCCAGCATTCGATTCGGATGTGCGGTTGTCGGTCGGTGCCCGCAAAGCCGTAGGAGACGACGTTGGTCAGCGCCTCCTCGAGGCTCAGCTCCAGCGCGAAGCGGGTGGCATCCGGCCAGCCCTGTTCGTCAGCCAGCGTGCCGAGCCAGCCCGTGGCGTCGGTGATGTCGTCGATGCGCGCGCCCACATCGATGGTCGAGACAAGGGTTCCGGCCGCGGGCGTCGCCATGGGATCCGCCGTCAGGTTGCCGGGGAGATGCCCGCCGCCGCGAGCGCCTCGTCCCGCGTGGCGTGGATGCCGACGAGCTGATCGACCCCGGTGGAGCGCAGCACCTTCTCCACCTGAGGGTCACACGCGAAAAGCCCCATGATGCCCCCCTTGCGATGCAGCCCCTTGGCACCCGCAAGCAGCAGGCGGATGCCGATGGAGGCCATGAACGGCGTGCCGGACAGGTCCACCACGAGCACGCGCGCGGCCTCGCAGGACGACTTGAACTCCGGCTCCACCGCCGCCGCGCCGGCGATGTCGAGCCGGCCTTCCAGGCGCACGAGGATGATGTCGGGGCCGAGGGGGGTCCTCTCGATCTTCATGGGGCCAGTATCTCTCTGGATCGGGATGCCCGCACCGCGTGGGCACAGATTCAGCAAACCATACGACAGTTTCGTGACGCGGAGCAGGGGCCCCGGAAGGGCCTGCCCGCTCGTGTGTCAGGCTTTTCGGGGGCGGGCGTACAGCACGCCGGCAGCGCCGGAATCGGTGCGGCAGCGGGCGTAGCCGTGCCAGCCCTCGGCGAAGAGCTCCTTCTGCCGCGCTGTATCCAGCGGATCGACCAGAAGGGTCTCCTGCGGATCGAAGGTGGTGAAGTCGCGCACCATCACGTAGCGCGCATAGCCGCCGAAGAAGAGCTGGATGTCGTAGATGGGAAAGCCCTCGACGAGCAGGCTCGCCCAGCTCGGCGTGTTGACCGGCGCCGCTGTGGAAAACAGCACCATGTCCGCGGGCGCCGCATCGACCCGGGCAGCGATCAGCACCCGCTGCAGCCCACGGCCGCGATAGGCCGGATGCACCGAGGCCCCGGCCAGCCGTCCCACCGACAAGGCGGGATCGAGCCCGAGCAGGCGGTGCGGGCCGTCCTTGGGCGAATGGTCATGTTGGAGAATGCCGTAGGCGGCAAGCAGCGGGCCGTCATAAAGCCCGATCACCAGGCCTCGGCCGCTGAGGATGCTTTCAAAATACGAACGGTTCTCCGGCTTCACCACTTCCGGGCGAACCAGCGGCCCGATGGCCAGATGATGAAGGGTGTCGATCGCGTCGAGATCGCCCGGCCCGAGCATGCGCTGCGTCAGCGTAGAGGTCGGCGCGGCCTCGCGCAGGGCGTTCATCACGTGATTACTTCCGCATAATTGAGCATGGCGATGGGCGGGTAGACGCCGAGCTGCTTGGCCACGTTCATGTTGATGATGAGGGCGAAGCGCTTCAGCGTCTCGATCGGGATGTCCTGGGGCGGCACGTGCTGGACCAGGATCTCGGCCGCCTTGGAGGCGGCGAGCTGGCCCACCGAATAATAGCGGCTGACCAGCCCGACAAGCCCCAGCCCCTCGCGCAGGAAGAATTCCGTCGCGCCGAAGGTGGGAAGCCCCGCCGCCAGTGCCGCCGGGCCGACCCGGTCGAAGATGGTGGCAAGGAAGGTGTCGGCCGGCAGATAGAGCCATTCGGCGCCCTGCGCCTTCAGGTTCCTCACGAAATCCTCGACCCCGTCGCCGGTCGGCTTGCTGCCCACCATGGTCAGGGGCTGGGCCAGAACCTCGGCACCGATGGTGGCGGAGAAGGCCTTCATCTCGTCGATGATGGCGACCGAGTTGCTCTCGTTCGGCGAATAGATCACGCCGACCTTCTTGAACGCCTTGTAGCTCTGCATGGCGCGCATCTGCACGTCGGTGGGCACCACGTGCACCGCGCCCGTCACGTTGCGCCCCGAAGAGGCGAGCGAAGGCGCGATCTTCACCTGTACCGGCGCCGCCACCAGGGCGAAGACCACCGGGATATCGCGCACGAAACCGGCGGTGGGCGGCGCGTCATAGGGACCGGCGACGCCGAGCGTCAACGGCGTGCCATAGGTGTAGATGAGGTTGGGCCGGAAGGTCGGCAGCACTTCCGCGAGGATCGGCTTCACCTTGCTCGCGTCCCGCTCCACGTCGCGGGTCATGAACTCGACCTTGATGTCGTTGGCCGCGAAGTAGTCGCGGAAGCCGCGCTCCACATCGGTATCACCGCGGAAGGTGAGCATCAGGACACGGAACGCCTCGCCACGGGCGGCAGGCGCAGGCGCGCCTACCGGACGCGGCTGGCCATTGCCGCCATTGGTCTGGGCGAAGGCGCCGGGGACAGTGCCCACCAGCCCCGCAGCACCCGCGCCGAGGCCGAGTGCGAGGAGGGAACGGCGATCCATCAGGCGGAACTCCCTTCCGAGGCGGCCGCAGAGGATGGGCGGCGCGAATGATGGACGAAGACTCTGCGTCCAGATAGCGCAAATAGCATGGCTCCGGCTACCGCTACAGCGCCGAGGAAACCGGTCGCCGCCGCGAAGCCGAGCGTCGAAAGCAGGAAGCCGGCACTGGCGGGACCGGCGGCGTTGCCGGACCGCTCCACCAGCCGGAACAGGCCGAGAACTCCGGCCGCCCGGCCCGCCCCCATACTGGTGGCGGTATCCGCGACCAGCGCCGACTGGGACGCGATGGACATGGCCTGTCCCCAGCCCAGCGCCACCAGCGCAACGACGATCAGCGCCACCGAGGGATGGAGCAGCACGGCCAGGGCGCCGATGCCCGAAACCAGCCCACCCGCCACCACGAATCCGGCGCGGGCGCTGAAGCGATCAGCCAGGGCGGCGAAGAAGGGCACGCCGATCACCATGAGGACCGGATAGATCATCTGGAAGCGGCCAATGGCCGCGGAGGAGAAGCCCTCGCGCTGCAGTTCCAGCGGCACCAGCAGGAAGCACAAGGCGGCAAACAGGAATTTGGCGGGGAAGGCGCAGCCCAGGAGCAGGGACATCAGACCGGGTGCGCGGGCCGCGGCCTTGAGGTCGGCGAGCCCCACATTGGCCACGCTGCGATGCCGCTCCGCCGCTGGCAGCGTCAGCCGCGCCACCAGAAGCGCGACGAGGGCGAGACCGGCCGAGGTCGCGAAGGCGACGCCCGGTCCCAGCCTGTCGGCGATGACGCCGCCAATGGGCGGCCCGCACAGGCTCGCCACCATGATGGCCCGCACGAACACGGCCAGAGCCGCGCTGCGGGCCGCGCCCGAGGACAGATCCACCACGTGGCCCTGGGCGGAGACGAACACCAGCGCATAGCCCACCGCCGTGGCGACGCGGGCAGCGAGGAAGACATCGTAATGCGGGCTGATCGCCGAGACCACGTAACCCGCCGCCGCCAGTGCCGCGCCGGCGAGGAAGCCCGGACGCCGGCCGAGCCGCTCGGACAGGGAGGCGAACGGTACCTGGCACAGAGCCACCACCGCCATGAAGGCGACGATGGGCAGGCTCGCCGCCACATCCGGCCCGAATCCGGCCGGCACGCCGAGGGCCTGTGCGGCGCGCGGCAGGAAGGGGCGGGTGAGTTCTTCGGCCAGCATGAACAGGAACAGGGCCGGGCGCACCGCGATTGCGGCCTCGCTCTCGGCGGCCTGGACCCGGCCGAGGCCGGTGCGGACCTCTATCTCGTCGAGCCGGGCGAGGGCCTCGGCATCCCCCCTGCGCTCCGCCTCGGCGCGCAGGGAGAGATGGCGACCGGCGAGCGTCTCCACATGCCGGTCGATGGGAAGGATAAGGTCGCCGGCAGCCCCCGCACCGCCCTCCTGGCGGGAGAGCACGCCGCGCTTCAGCGCCTTGAGCCGCCGCTCCACCGCCACCAGCGATTCGAGGCCGCGGGTGCCAACGACGAGAGCCACCAGTTCCAGCGCCACCAGCAGCGCGACGATGCCGATGAAGGCGACATCGACGAGGACCGCGCCCACCTGCTGGGACACGAAGCTGGGATCGACCACGATCATGACGTCGCCCAGGCGGTGCCCGTCGGCATCCTCCACCGGCACAAAGACCCGTGGCGCGTCGCCGCCGGAAGAGACCGCGCCCGACCGCGCCAGTTCCTTGCCGCCCGCAGCGTTCAGGCTGATCTGGGTGAACTCGACGTTGGCCGCCCGCAGGTCATCGAAATAACGGTTCACCCCGACCAGCCGGTCGAACGGAACGCCGACCGCCGCGGCGCGCTGGACGAGGTCGGCGGCGGCCCGGCCGACCGAATTCGCCTTGGCGACGATCTCCGGTGCGATGGTGCGCTGGGCCGCCTGTTCCGCCCCCCAGCCGATCACGGCCAGCGCCGAACAGAGGATGATGACGATGGCGATGGAGATGCCGCCGCGAAGACCGATCATGCGGCGCCCCCACGGGTGACGCCGGTGGCCGACGGCCCGGCCGTGCGGTGCGCCTCTTCGACCGAGGCGAGCGCGGCGCGGGCAGCCGGCGGCCACAGATGCGGCTCCGCGGCGCGCCGGACCGCCCGCTGCAGCAGCGCGGCGAGAAGCAGGCCGATGACCAGAGTCGCCGCGCCGGCCCACAGGAGCGTGGGAAGGGCGATCCGCCTGAGGTCGGAGGCGAGCGTCGCTGCGCCATCGGTCAGGATCTTGGAATCATAGCGAACCACGACGCGGCCGAGACTCTGGCCGATGTCGTTGCGCACCGGACGGGTCAGGCCGCGCTCGGTGTCCCGAGTCGTGTCGAGGCCGACGCGCCCGGGCTCGCTGGAGAACAGGACGATGCCATGCTCGTCTGTGAGGTCCATGGAGCGAATCGCGTCCTCCACGCGGGCCTCCCGCTCCAGCACCGCGGTCAGCGTCTGCTGCGCGGGAAGGGCGATGCCGAGGGAAGCGGCCTTTTCAGCCACGTCCACCACACGCTGGGCAGCGATACCACAGCGGGCCTCGATGACCCCGCGATGGGCATTGATGAGCGTCACGTAGGAGAAATAGGCGCCGAAGGCGACGCACGCGGCCGCGATCAACGCGAACACGATGATGAGCCCCAGTGTGGTCCGCCTCATGACCCTTCGCGCTCGACCCTTGGCGTCTCGACTTTCGCGCCGAACCCTTCGCGCCCTGCCCTATGGTCCGGCCCCGACCGCCCGACCTTCATGCCACGAAAAGCAAGCTGACAATGCAGGTTTTTTTGGTCGCAGGGGAGTTTTTTGTCTGGTTTGGCCGCGAGTGCGCGGTTAACGTCCGGGCCGTCCACCCCACCGAAGTTCCCCGCATGACTTTCGTAAGCCGGCTCATCCTGGTCGCCGTCGTATCCGTGACCGCTGCGGTGGTGGCGGTCGCGGTGATCGCGTTCTCGGCCAGCGATCGGGTGGGCGAGGAGATCGAGCGTGCCCGCGTCGCCAACCTGCTCGGCACGCTGCGCGCCTCCACCGAGGCGAACCTCTCCATCGGCCTGCTTCTGGACCAGATTTCCCTGCTGCAGCCGCGCATCGAGCGCGAGAAGGCGGGCGACCCCTCCATCCTCGCCATCGACATCTTCAATTCCGCGGGCCGAGCCATCTATTCCACCGACCGCAGCGTGATCGGCGAAGAGGTGAGCCCGGACTGGGTGAAGCGGCTGGGCGACGATAACCAATGGGCTGCGGCCGAGCGTGGCGACACGGTGTTCGGTACCCGCTTCGAGAACGACCTCGGTGTCGCCGGCGGCATCTCGGTCACGGTGTCGGACGAGGCGCGCAGTGCCCGCGCAGACCGGCTCGGCCTCGACCTTCTGATCCGCACGGGGGTGCTTTCGCTCGCCGCGTCCATCGCCGCCATCATTGCCGCCGTGGCGTTCGTCCACGTGCTGACGCGCCCGTTCGACCGGGTGGGAAAGGTGCTGCGGGGGGAAGGCGGGTCCACCGGCGACGATGGCGGCCTTGCGCCCCTTGCCGAGGCCACCGTGAAGAGCTGGCGCGATGCCGAGGCGCGGGTCGACCGGGGCCTCGGCCAGCTTGGAGCACTCGACGATGCGGCCTGAGATCGCCGAAAGCGGCCGCGCGCGCCTCGTCACCGGGCTGTTCGCCCTTATCCTCACCCTCGTTCTCGGCGGCATTGCTGCGGCGGTACTCGTCAACGGATATCGCGCCCGGGTCGAGGAGAGCGCGCGGCGCGACGCGCTGGTGATCGGCACGTCGGTCGCCCGCACCCTCGCCCAGCAGTTCGAGAAGGCGGCGCGCTTCGGCATTCCCCTGAAGCTGCTTCCCGGCGTGGAACAGCACCTCTCCGAGACATTGACCCGCACACCCGGCCTGACCCAGATCGTGCTGCGCGGATCGGACGGTCGTGAGATCCGCAGCGCCATCGGTGAGCATTCCGGCACCGATTCGGTGAGCGCTCCCGTGGTGGTGGACGGAAATACGGTGGCGGCGGTGGAAGTCACCACAAATCCCGCCGCCCTCGCCACCTCCTTCGCCGACATCGGCCTGAAGGCGGCGATGGTGGTGACGGTCTGTGCGGCGCTGGCGGCGCTGGCCGCCGGCTTGCTGGTGGGCAATGCGCTCGAGCGTGCCCGCACCCGCCTCGCCAACGGCCTGGCCGAGGCGGTGAACGGCCAGTACGGCGAGCGCGACGTGATGATTCAGCACCGCCGCCGCCAAGGTGCGCGGGGGGCGGTGGGCCGGGCCTTCCGGGAACTTGAACACGGCAACCGGAGGGTGGCCGAACGCCGATCGGTATTCGAGGCCTATGCGGAGGAGCTTCTGGCGGTGGATTTTGACGGCGGGCTCAGGCCGGACGTGGAACGGGTCCGGCGCGAGGTGATGGCGCCGCCCGGCCGCGCCGACAAGGTGCGGGGGTCGTGATGCTGCTGCGGACCCGCATCACCCTCATCGTCGCCACCGGCTTCACCGTGCTCATGCTGGGCATCTGGGGTGCCACGGTGCTGCGCGACCGCGTCGCCCAGGCCCGCGAGGGCGAGCTGGCCATCGAGGGTCAGACCGTGCTCTGGCGCGAGATCGTCGCCTTCCAGACCGCCAATCTCGCCCGCATCCTCGAGCGCATCGACACCTCCTCGCCCTTCCGCATCGCGCTGAGCTTCTCGGACCGCCCGGGCATCGCCGCGGCGATCCGAGAGGTCGGCATCGATATCGACGACCCGGCCACCTATTTCGAGGTTGTGGCGGCCGACCGCGAGGTGGTGTTCAGCGACGGCACCACCAATGCCCGCTACATCCTCGACGCCGGCAGCCTCGACCGGGCGCTCAAGGGCGAGGTGCTCTCCGGGCTGCGGCAGATCAGCGGCTCGCAGGTGATCGTCATCACCACCCGCACGGTGGAACTGCCCGGCCGCGGCCGGGCCGTGCTGGTGCTCGGACGCGACGCCGCGCTCGGCATGGAGCGCTTCGCCCGCGGCATCAGCGCCGCCACCACCCTCATCACCCTGCGCGGGCGGGTGGTCGCCAGCACCGATTTCCGCCTGTGGGAACGGGCCAAGGTCTCCATCACGCCACGCCGCCCCACCGCCGAGCAATTATTGCTGGACGGGCGCAACTACAACGTCACTTCCATTCCGATCGCGGACGTGAGCGGCAGCGCCGTGGGCGCGCTTGTGAGCCTGGAAGATACCACCCAGACGGTGCAGGCGACCGCCTTCATCCGCCAGTCGGCCGTGGCCGGCGCCATCGGCCTCGTGCTGCTCGGCGTCATCGGTCTCAATGTCTTCCTCTGGTACAGTTTCCGGCCTCTGGAATCGGCCATCGACGTGCTGCAGGCCCTGTCGCGCGGCGACACCTCGGTCACGGTGGGTCATGCCGGCAATGACGAGATCGGCCGCATCGCCGAGGCGGTGGTGGCACTGCGCGGCAACGTGCAGGCTCTCGCCGAGAGCCGGCGCCAGCGCGAGCGCGTGCGGCGGCGGCAGGAGGTGGTGATCTCCGGCGAGTTGCAGGCGCTTGCCGACGCCATCGACCCGACCGACCGGGAGGAGGTTCTGGCTCTCCTCGCCAAGGGCGAGGAGAACGAGAATGACGACGAGCTGAAGCGCGTCGCCCGCGTGCTTCACGATCTGTCACGGCGCATCGTCGAGCAACACACCCGCCTCTCGTCCATGGTGGTGGAGCTGCGCGAGGCCCTCATCACCAAGACCAAGCTCGCCGGCCTCCAGCAGGAGCTGGAGATTGCCCGTCAGGTGCAGCTCGCCATCCTGCCCAAGGAATTCCCGCCGGATGCCCGTGTCGCCGTGCATGGCCAGATGACGCCCGCGCGCGAGGTGGGCGGCGACTTCTACGACTACTTCATGGTCGACGACACCACGCTCGGCTTCGTGGTAGCGGACGTCTCCGGCAAGGGTGTGCCAGCCGCCCTGTTCATGGCCATCTCCCGCACCCTGCTGCGCTCGACCGCGCTGTTCGAGCGCTCTCCGGCGGGCTGTATCCGCCGCCTGAATGACCTGCTCGCGGTGGAAAACGAGCAGATGCTGTTCGTGACCGTGCTCTATGGCGTGGTGGACCTCTCCTCGGGGAAGGTCACTTATGTGAATGCCGGCCACAACCTGCCCTACCGCATCGCCCGTTCCGGCGAGGTCACCACCGTGCCCTCCACGGGCGGCATGGCGGTGGCGGTGCTGGAAGGCTTCGTCTACCAGCAGCACGAGTTGCACCTCGCCCCCGGCGACACGCTCTTCCTCTATACGGACGGCGTGACCGAGGCCTTCGACATCGACGAGCAGCCCTACGGCGAGGAACGTGTCGAGGAACTGCTGCGCGGCGGCGCCGCCGACTGGTCGGTGGCCGAGCTGAACGAACGGGTGCTGGCGGCGGTTCATGTGTTTGAGCGCGGCGCGCCTCAGGCAGACGACATCACCTGCCTGACCCTGCGTTACTTCGGCGGCCACGGCCCGCGCCGCACACGCTGATCGTGCCCCTGTGTGACGCCTGATGCTTCGCCAGTGCGGGCGCACGGCAGAATATGCGTGCGTGCCGGGCGCCGAGGCGGTAAGCGTGCCCGGCAGGGTCTTGGAAACACGTACCTGAAGCATCGAGGGAGCCAACCCTCACCGGAGGTCGACAGCTGACGCCTGAAAGCGCCGGCGCAACGGCCTCCCGCCGACCAGAGAGGGGGAAACGCAGCATCCGGGGCGGCGCAGCCGTGCCGGTCTGATCCCGGTGCCCCGCCGGGGACGGAGAGGATTGTCATGTCCATCGAAGCGCGCGCGGCCCGCTGGCCCGCGGCCGAGGTTTCCTCCATCGGCGCCGTCTGCAGCGCTCATTTCTGCAGCCATTTCCTCCAGCTCGCGCTCGCTCCGCTCTTCATCATGATGCGGGCCGACCTCCAGGTCTCCTTCATCGAGCTGGGACTCGTGCTGTCCGTCTTCTACCTGTTCTCAGGCGCCGGACAGGTGGCGGCCGGGGTGCTGGTGGACCGCTTCGGCGCCGATCGGCTGCTTCTGGCCGGCATTCTCACCCAAGGCGCCGCGACGGCCGCCATGGGATTTGCCCCCACCTATCTTCTGCTGCTGCCGCTGGCCGCGCTCGCCGGCCTGGGCAATTCCGTCTATCACCCGGCCGACCTCTCCATCCTCAGCCACAAGGTTGCGGCGCCCCGGCTCGGGCGCGCCTTCGCCGCCCATGTGATCGCGGGGAGCATCGGCTTCGGCCTGTCACCCATCGTGTCCGGCGCGATCGGCGCGCATTTCGGCTGGCGCACGGCGCTCATCGCCATGGGGCTGCTGGTGCTGCTGGTGGGGCTCCTGCTCGCCGTCTTCCGCGGGCCGCTGCGCGCGCCGGCGGGACGCACCGCCCACGCGGCAGCGGGGGGCGCGCCGATCTCTTTCCTGCAGGTGCTGGCCATGCCCGTGGTGCTGATGGCCTTTCTCTATTTCACCCTCACCTCGGTGGCCCTTTCCGGCCTGCAGAGCTTCTCCATCGTCGCGCTGCAGGAGGGCTTCGGCGCGGCGGTGGCGCTGGCGACGCTGGCCGTGGCGCTGTTCCAGGTGGGCAACACCGCGGGCGTCGCCATCGGCGGGCATGTGGCGGACCGCTCCGCCCAGCACCACCAGATCGCCATGGGCGGCCTCGCCGCTGCTGCGCTGTTCGGTTTCCTCGCCGCCTGGCTTCAGACAGCGCCGGAGGTGACGGTGGGGCTGATCGCGCTGGTGGGCTTCTTCATGGGGCTCACCACCCCCTCGCGCGACGTGCTCGTGCGTACGGCGGCGCCGGCCGGGGCGACGGGCAAGGTGTTCGGCATCGTCTATTCGGGCTTCGACATCGGCTCACTGGTGGGGCCGCTGCTGTTCGGCCTGATGCTCGACCACCATCATCCGCGCATGGTGATTGCCGGCGCGGCTGCCGCCCTCGCCCTCGCGGTCGGCACCGCCTTCGCTGTACGCCGCCGGCCCGGCTAGGACCCAAGTCTCACAAGCCCGAGCTGGGACAAACAAGAAAACGGCGCGGCTCCTGAAGGGGCCGCGCCTTATGCGTCCCTCAATCCAGCAGCACCTTGCCGGGATTGGAGAGGCCGCGCGGGTCCACGGCGCGCTTGATGGCGGCCATCAGTTCCAGCGCCACCTTGTCCTTGTACATGGGCAGTTCCTCGCGCTTGAGGATGCCGATGCCATGCTCCGCCGAGATGGAGCCGCCGAGCGAGGCCACGAGATCGTGGACGATGCGGTTGAACTCCTCCCAGGTGGCGAGGTAGGCCGCCTTGTCCATGCCCTCGGGCTGGCTGAGGTTGTAGTGGATGTTGCCATCGCCCATGTGGCCGAAGGCGCAGATCCGGATGCCCGGCATGTGCGCCTCGCACAGCCGGTTCGCCTCGGCGATGAAATACGGCACCTTGGACACCGGCACGGACACATCGTGCTTGATGGAGCCGCCCTCGAACTTTTGCGCGTCGGACATGTCCTCGCGCAGCTTCCACAAGGCGTCGCACTGGGCTTCCGAGGAGCCCACCACCGCGTCCTCAATCTCACCCGCCTCGAACGCCGCCTCGAACGTGTCGAGGGCAAGCTGGGACAGGTCGTCGTTGGGACGGGTGGATGTGAGTTCCGCGAGCACGTACCAGGGATGCCGCTCCGCCAGCGCACGCACCGAGCCGGGCATGTGCTTGAGCACGATCTCCATGCCGAAGTCCGGCATGATCTCGAAGCCGGTGAGGCTGTCGCCGGCGGCATTGCGCAGGCGGCGGAATAGGGAAAGCGCGGTCTCGGGATCGGCAATGCCGAGCAACGCCGTCGCCCGGGCGCGCGGCGCGGGGAAAAGGCGCAGCACGGCGGCGGTGATGATGCCGAGCGTGCCTTCCGCGCCGATGAAGAGATCCTTCAGCGCGTAGCCGGTGTTGTCTTTGCGCAGGCGCGACAGGCCGTTCCAGATGCGCCCGTCCGGCAGCACCACTTCAAGGCCGAAGGTGAGTTCGCGCATATTGCCATAGCGCAGCACAGCCGTGCCGCCGGCATTGGTGGAGAGGTTGCCGCCGATCTGGCAGGAGCCTTCCGAGCCGATGGAGAGCGGGAACAGGCAGCCCGCCCCCTCCGCCGCCTGCTGCACCTGGTACAGCGTGCAGCCGGCCTCGGCGACGACGGTGAGGTCCACCGGATCGAGGTCGCGGACGCGGTTCAGCCGGCGCAGCGAGAGCAGCAGCGCGCCGAACGGCACCTGCCCGCCGACGAGGCCCGTATTGCCGCCCTGCGGCACCACCGGCACGCCGGCCTCGGCGCAGGCGGCGACCACGAAGGCGACTTCCTCGGTGTTGGCGGGCTCGACCAGCGCAGGGGTCGTTCCCTGGTAGAGGCCCCGCCCCTCCACCAGATGGGGGGCGAGGTCGTGGGCGTCGGTGCGCACATGGGCTGCGCCGATACGGGCGGCGATGCGGTCCAGAAGGCCGGAGAGGCGGACGGCATCGAGAAGGATGGGTTGGGGGGCATGGCTCGACATGGGGGCGCAAGGTGCATCAGCCGCCGCCGCCGGGCAAGCATCCGATGGGCCTCGGGGGAGCGCGAAAGCGCCGCGCGGCGCATGGGGCGCGGGCCTTCCGCTTGGCAAAGCCGGACATAAGAGCTAGAGCCGCTGCCGCCGCCACCAACCCGTTGAAGGCGCACTGCACCGGAGATCAGATGACCGACCGCGTCCTCGTCGCCCGCATCGGCGCCCCCCATGGCGTGAGGGGCGAGGTGCGGCTGTTCGTCTTCACCGAGGATCCGGCCGCGATCCTCGATTACGATCCGCTCACCGACGCCACCGGCCGCACCCGCTATCGCATCACGGCGTTGCGCGCGGCCAAGGACCATTTCGTCGCCCGCCTCGCCAACGTCGCCGACCGCACCGCGGCCGAGGCGCTGACCAATGTGGACCTGTATGTCCCGCGCGAGGCATTGCCCCCGCCGGAGGACGAGGACACCTTCTATCATGCGGACCTGATCGGCCTCGCGGTGGAGGACGAGACCGGCGCGCGCATCGGCACCGTTGTCGCGCTGCACGATTTCGGCGCCGGCGACATCCTCGAATATGCCCCTGCCCTCCCCGGCATCCGGGCGAAGACGCTCATGGTGCCCTTCTCCCGCGACGCCGTGCCGGTGGTGGACGTGAAGGCGGGCCGGGTGGTCATCGCCGAAGCCTTCGTCGAGCGCCGCGACCCCGAGCCCGAGGCGGGCGAGGACAAGGAGGGCTGAGGCAGGCGGATTTGACTCCCGCCCCGCCCAGCGCCATCTCACCCCATGACCTTCCGCGCCAGCGTCCTCACCCTTTATCCCGAGATGTTCCCCGGCCCGCTCGGCCATGCGCTCGCCGGCCGCGCGCTGGCGAATGGTCTGTGGGGCCTGAAGGCGGTGCAGATTCGCGACCACGCCCTCGACCGTCACCGCTCGGTGGACGACACCCCGGCGGGCGGCGGGCCCGGCATGGTGATGCGGGCCGATGTGCTCGCCCGCGCTATCGACGCCGTCTCCCCGCCCGACGATCCCCGCCCCCGCCTGCTGATGACCCCGCGCGGCCGGCCGCTGACGCAGGCCCGCGTGCGGGAGCTGGCGGCGGGGCCGGGCGCGGTCATCCTATGTGGGCGGTTCGAGGGGGTGGACGAGCGCATCGTCGCGGCGCGCGGCCTCGAGGAGGTCTGCGTGGGCGATGTGGTGCTCTCAGGCGGCGAGGCGGCGGCGCTCTTGCTGCTCGATGCCTGCGTGCGGCTCATTCCCGGCGTCATGGGCAAGGCGGAGAGCGGCACGGACGAGAGCTTCTCCCACGGCCTGCTGGAATATCCCCAATACACGCGGCCGCAACTGTTCGAGGGGGAAGGCATCCCCGAGGTGCTGACCTCCGGAGATCATGCCCGCATCGCCCGTTGGCGGCAGGCCGAAGCGGAAGCCGTCACGCGCGCGCGGCGACCCGACCTTCTTGCCCCGGCGCGTGACGGATCCACGACGGAAAGGGAATGACAGCGCCCCTTTTCTCCTGTATGGAGCCGCGTCCCTTAACTTAAAACGACACGACGTGGCGCCGGGGCGACATGCTCCGAAGCGGCACCAAGAGGTTGGCGACAATGAACATTATCCAGACGCTCGAAGCCGAGCAGGCGACCAAGCTCGCCGAGAAGCGGGCCATTCCCGAGTTCCAGCCCGGTGATACCGTGATTGTGAACGTGAAGGTGGTCGAAGGCGAGCGCACCCGCGTGCAGGCCTACGAGGGCGTGGTGATCGCCCGTTCCGGCGGTGGCCTGAACGAGAGCTTCACCGTCCGCAAGATTTCCTACGGCGAAGGCGTGGAGCGCGTGTTCCCGGTCTATTCGCCGCTGATCGATTCCATCAAGGTGGTCCGTCGCGGCAAGGTGCGTCGCGCCAAGCTCTATTACCTGCGCGACCGTCGCGGCAAGTCTGCCCGTATCGCCGAGCGTCAGGACCGCACGACCGACGCCAAGGGTGGCAAGAAGGCCAAGGGCGCCAAGGCTCCCGCCGCCGCCGAGTGAGGCGCGGACCCTTCTTCTGAGTGAAACGCGCCGTCGGCCCAGCCGGCGGCGCCTTTTTTATGGGCTGAGCCGCTCCGGACTTGCCCTGAGGCGCGCGATCAGCCCCTCGGGATCGGCCTCATAGGCCTGCCGCACCCGCTCAAGCGCCCCCGCTCCACCGCCACGATGGCCGGCGCCGCCCACATGCAGCCAGCCATCCGCTAGCAGGAACGGCTCAATATCGCCTGTTTCGGGATCCGTGAGATGCACCCGCCGACGGGTCGACATCCGAAGCCCGGCGAGGTCCAGGTGGCGGTAGAGCACGCCCCAGTTCTGCCCGCCGGTGTCGAGGGTGAGCGGCGTGTCGGTGCCGAAATCGAGCGGCAGGGCCTTCACCGCCGCGGAATCGAAGACGCAATAGCCCGGCCACAGGTACCAAGCGTCATTGCCCTCCCCCTCCCGCACCATGCCATAGCAGGGCTGGCCCGCGAGCCGAGCCGCAAGGTCGGTCGGCTCCAGCGGGATCAGATCGTGGTCGAGCAAGGCGAAGGCGCGCGGGGCGGCGGGCCGGATGAGGTTCGCATAGATCCAGTTCAGCGCCACGCCGTGGGAGCGGGAGCCGTTGCGCGCGCCGCGATAGGGCGTCGGCGGCAGGGGGCAGTAGATGAGCCCGCGCCGCGCGCACAGCGCCGCGATGGCGGTGCGGGCGGCAGGGTCGGTGGAATTGTCGCACACCACCAGCGGCGTCCCCGGCAGGAACCGCGCCATGGCCTGGCCAAGGAAATCCACCGCGTCGGGCAGGTTGAAAGCGACCGTGAAGGCGACCACCGGCGCCTGCTCGGCGGCGATGCGCGCCACCACCTCCGCCTGCCCCTGCGCCTGCCGGCGAGCGTAGATGCGATCCACCAGCACATTGCGGGCGCGCCGCAGCCTTTGGGCGAGCGGGGTCAGCGCGAGCCATTCGGCGGGCGTGTAGTCGGCAAGGTCGCGCATGGACGCCTTCAAGGTGCCCGGCTGGGCGTCGGGACGGCGGCCGGGACGGGAACGAACTGGAGCGGATCGCCGCAGGCCGGCCTGCCGCCGCGCTCCACCGCGCGCGTTCTAGAAGGACTTGGGGGCGAGGTCCATGGCACCGGGCGCGAGGTGCCCTCGGCGTGACACACGGGAAGGCTTGACCGCACCGGCTCCGGAAGGTGAGGTATCATACGAGTCCGCCAGCCCCAGCGGACAGCCCCAGCCCGGACCCCCATGGCGAACGACCTCACCCTCAGGATCGTGATCGTCGACGAGAGCGACGTGCGCGCCGCCATCCTGGAGGAGGGCCTCAAGGAGGCGGGCTTCGAGACGGTGCTGCGCATCACCGGCCGCAACAACCTGCTGGAGCGCATCTACGCCATCGATCCGGACGTGATCCTAATCGACCTCGAAGATCCGTCCCGCGACACCATCGAGCAGATGTTCCAGGTGAGCCGCGAGGTGAAGCGACCGGTCGCCATGTTCGTGGACCAGACCGACTCGAAGACCATCGAAGACGCCATCGAGGCGGGCGTCGCCTCCTATGTGGTGGACGGGCTGAGGAAGGAGCGGGTGAAGCCGATCCTTGAGACCACCATCTCCCGCTTCCGCGCCTTCGCCCGCCTCAAGGCGGAGCTGGAGGAGGCGAAGACGCAATTGGAAGAGCGCAAGGCCATCGACCGGGCCAAGATGCTGCTCATGAAGATGAAGGGCATCGACGAGGAGGCCGCCTACCACCTCCTGCGCCGCACCGCCATGAACGAGAAGAAGCGCATCGTCGACATCGCCCAATCCATCATCACCGCCGCGGAGCTTCTGCGATGAGACGCCTCGCCATCGGCTTCATCCCCCTGACCGACGCCGCCGTGCTGATCGCCGCAGCGGAGCGCGGCTTCGCCATGGCCGAGGGCATCGAGATCGACCTGCACAAGGAGGTCTCCTGGGCCAACATCCGCGACAAGGTGAACATCGGCCTCCTGGACGGCGCCCACATGCTGGGGCCGCTCGCCATCGCCTCGTCGCTCGGCCTCGGCCATGTGCGGGTGCCGCTGGTGGTGCCGTTCGCGCTCAACCTGAATGGCAGCGCCATCACCATCGACAAGCACGTCTACGCGGCCATGGGCGAGGTGGGCGAAGACCTTTCAACGGCCCCCGGCGCAGCGCTGGCGCTGGGCAAGGTGGTGCGGCAGAGGAAGGCGGAGGGGCGTGACCCGCTGGTGTTCGCCGCGGTCTATTCCTTCTCCACCCACACCTATCTGATCCGCCATTTCCTCAAGGCCGGCGGGGTGGACCCGGACCGCGACGTGCGCCTCGTGGTGGTGCCGCCGCCCTTCATGGCGGAAAGCCTGCGGGGCGGGCTCATCCACGGCTTCTCGGTGGGCTCGCCGTGGAATTCGGTGGCGGTCGATTCGGACGTGGGCCGCATCGCGGTGCTGGGCGCCGAGCTGTTCGGCTGGGTGCCGGAGAAGGTGCTGGGCGTCCACGCCCGCTTCGCCAATGCGGAGCCGGAGGTGCTGCACCGCCTCGTGCGTGCGCTCTACGCCGCGGCCCGCTGGTGCGAGGACCCGGCCAACCATGAGGACCTCGCCAAGCTGCTGGGGGAGCCGCGCCACCTCAACCTGCCAGCCGACATCCTCCGCCGCACGCTGGACGGCCGGCTCCACACCGCGCCGGGCGGGGTGCTCAGGTCACATCCGGACTATCTGGTGCTCAACCGCGATGGCGCCAACCGGCCGGCGCCGGACCATGCGCTGTGGATGTATGCCCAGATCGTCGCTGCCGGCCAGGGCGAGTTCGCCGCCGACGCCGCGCGCGAGGCCATGGGCGTCTACCGGCCAGACATCTTCGATGCGGCCGTGGGACCGGTTCCGGTGATGCATCCCGAGCCGGATTGCGTGGGCACCCAGTTCGGAGAGATCTTCGATCAGGCGGCTTTTCTGAGGGACCGATGGCAAAGCGCTGGTGCCTAGCCGGCTCAACGTTATCCCACCCAGAATTTAGCCGGCTTCGACTCCCGTGGACGCGAGGCAATTTACTCTGCGTAAGGGTTGTCCTTCTCGCGCAGCGTCAGCCGGATCGGCACGCCGGGCAGATCGAAGGTCTCGCGGATGCCGTTCACCAGATAGCGGATATAGCTCTCCGGCACCGCATCGGTACGCGAGCAGAACAGCACGAAGGACGGCGGGCGCGCCTTGGGCTGGGTCATGTAACGCAGCTTGATCCGCCGGCCGGATACCGCCGGCGGCGGATGATTTTCCGTCACCTGCTGGAGGAAGCGGTTGAGCGGATTGGTGGCGACACGCTTGTTCCACACCTTGTGGGCGCTCGCGATGGCCGCCACCAGCTTGTCGAGACCATGACCCATGAGACCGGAGAGGGGGACGATGGGTACGCCCTTCACCTGCGGTAGCAGATGGTCGATCTCCTCGCGCAACCGGGTGGCGAGGCCGCCGCGGGGCACGAGGTCCGCCTTGTTGTAACCGATGACGAGGGCCCGGCCCTCGCGCGCCACCAGATCGGCGATGCGCAGATCCTGCTCCTCGAACGGGCGGGTGGCGTCGATGAGGATCACCACCACCTCGGCGAACTTCATGGCGCGCAGCGCGTCGGCGGCGGAGAGCTTCTCCAGCTTGTCGTCGATGCGCGAGCGCTTCCTGAGACCCGCGGTGTCGAACAATTCCAGCGGAATGCCGGCATAGGTGACGTTCACTGAGATGGAATCGCGGGTGATGCCGGCTTCGGGGCCGGTCAAAAGGCGATCCTCGCCGAGCAGCTTGTTGATGAGGGTGGACTTGCCGGCATTGGGCCGGCCGAGCACCGCCACCTTGATGGGCCGGCGCGGCTTCTCGGGCTCGACCTCTCCCTCGGCGGGGATCTCGTCCGCCTCGTCCTCTTCCTCTTCGTCCTCCTCCTCCAGCCGCGTCTGCTCGGGCAGGGCGTCGCAGATGGCGTCGTAGAGGTCGGAGAGGCCCTCGCCGTGCTCGGCGGAGAGCGGGATGGGATCGCCGAGGCCGAGGCCGAAGGCTTCCAGTGTCCCGGCCTCGCCGCCACGCCCCTCGCTCTTGTTGGCGACGAGGATGACCGGCTTGCCGGCCTTGCGCACGAGATCGGCAAAAGCGCGGTCGGTCGGGGTCAGCCCGATGCGGGCGTCGATCATGAAGAGGATGGCGTCGCAATCGCCGATGGCCGCCTCGGTCTGGGCGCGCATGCGCCCTTCCAAGCTCGCCGGGGTCGCCTCCTCGAGGCCAGCGGTGTCGACGATGCGGAAGGTGAGGTCGCCGAGCCGCCCTTCGCCCTCGCGGCGGTCGCGGGTGACGCCGGGGCGATCATCCACCAGCGCGAGCTTCTTGCCCACCAGGCGGTTGAAAAGGGTGGACTTGCCGACGTTGGGACGCCCGACGATGGCCAGGGAAAAGGTCATGAAATGGGCTCGCGGCCGGCGGTCGGCTTCAGGTCTGAGGGATCATTGCTGCGGCTGGCCCTTCGGAGGGGTGGCCGGCAGATTGTCGATGGGGGCGTTGGCGTTGCTCGGCTGGCCGAGGCCGGTCGAATAGTCGACGCCGGGCACCCCGTTGGGGAACACGGGCGTGCGTGCGCCCGGCACCGGCGGCTTCTTCTGGTCGAACGGGTTGAGGTTCTCCAGCGTCTCGCAGCCGGCGGCCGTCAAGGCGAGGCCGAGCGCGAGCGCGAGGCGCAGGCTGCGGGTGACAGGGCGTGCCATCATCAAGCTTGTCCTCCTCATGCGCGTCGCGGTCATGCGGCTCCTCACGGGGTTCACTGGGTCGGCGCGCTGCCGGCGGCCGCTTCACCCGCGGGGGCGGTGGCCGAGGCGGTGAGCCGCCGGATGAGCTCGGCCCGAGAGCGAACACCGGGCGGGGTCTCGCTGTCGGTGGTGATGTCGGTGGCGGTCTTGTTGGCGGCGGCCAGGTCACCGGCCTTCAGCTCGGCCAGCGCCAGCGTCTCGCGCGCCGAATGGCGCAGCGGGCCGGTGCCGTTGGCGATGCCGCCGATGCGCTGCTTCACTTCCGGCAGGCCGGCCGTATCGACCACCAGCAGGGCGGCGCGCACCAAAGCGAGGTCACGGGCGAGCGGCGGCACGGAATTGTCGGCGGCAATGGCATCGAAGGCGGCGATGCCGGCCGCCTTGTCGCGGGCGGTGGCGGCGGCAGCGGCGCGGAACAGAGCAAGGGTGCGATAGCCGGCCGGCCCGCTCTTGGCGATGGCGGCGAAGGCGGCCTCAGCCTCCTGCATCTTTCCGGCATCGAACAGGGCGACGGCGCTCTCATACGCCTCGCTGGCCTTCACCGCCTGCTCATGGCGCCAGTACTGGTAGCCGCTCCAGCCCGCAGCGGCGAGAATCACCAGCACGCACGCGGCGATGATGACGCCGCCGAAACGGTCCCAGAGCTTGCGCAGGCGATCGCGCCGGAGGTCTTCCTCGATCTCGTGAAAAATGTCGGTCATGAGCTGAGAGCTTCGGAATCCAGGACTTGGGGGTGGCCTGCCGAAGCAGGACCTTGCCGGCGACGCCGCACCGGGACGAGGGCGCGTAAAGTATCCATGCGGCCTCATCGTGGCAAACGGGCGTTTTTGAGGCGGCTCGGCCTTGGCATGAGGGGCGCCCGGCGTAGGATACTCCCGCCCGATGGGGCACCGGATCGGGAGTTATGGCCGTCACATCCCGCGCGAACCCGTCTCTCGCCGCCTCACAGTCATTTGAATACCGCCTCCAGCGCACGCCGGTGGGGGTGGTGTTGCTCGACACGGATCTGCGCATCCGCTCGGTCAATCCGGTGGCGCTGCGGCTGCTCGCGCCGGCGGGGCAGCGGCTCGCGGGTGTGGATATCCTCTCGCTCCATCCCGGCGAGGCGCGGGACAAGGTGGCCTTTCTCATCGAGCGCGCCCGCGCCTCGCAGGACGGCACCTCCTCCCTGGTGGTGACCACCGCCATGGGCACGCTGGTCGCCAAGGTCAGCCGGCTCGAGGCCGCACCGGACGCCCCGCCCGACGGTTTCCTGATGATGATCCACGCCTTCGTCGAGGCGCCCATGATGGGCCGCACCGCCGGGGCCGATCTGGAGGTGGAGGGGCTGGCGGTGGCGGGCGCGGAGGCCATGGCAGCCCTGTGCCCCCTCATGAAACTCCCGCTGGTGCGCGGCAAGGGCGATGTCATCAGCCTCATCGACGTGACCGAAGTCGCCTTCCTGGTCGCCCAGGGCCACTATGCGGAGGCGCGCACCGCGACCTTCTCCGCCTTCTGCCCGCGGCCGCTCGCCGATCTGGAGCGCCGGCTTGATCCGGGCCAGTTCGTGCGCGTGCATCGGCGCTATCTCGTCAACATGCGCCACGTTCGCGCCGCCGCGCGTGAGGACGGCGGCTGGCATCTCGTCATGGCGGATGCCGGCGAGACACGGGTCCCGGTCAGCCGGGGCAAGGTGGAGGATATCCGGCGGCGGCTGGGGGTCTGAGGCGCGGCGCCGACAGGGACCGGCTGCCATTCGTGCAGCCCTGATGCCGTTGGTGCAGGACGCTTGTGGGCCGCGCCTTCGGCTTTGAAGCCGGCTCCCTTCGCTGCCCATGGTCTCCTCGACGCGCTTCGGCGCCCGATGGAGGAAGATGCATGACCGAAGCTGCCGCCGGCTTTCCCGCTTTGCCCTTCGCGCTGGAAGCACCGGACCGCTACCTGACGTTCCAGGGGATCGATTTCGAAGGGAACATGAAGGTGGTGCTCACGCACCTGCTCCGCTACATCGACGACCCGGCCCACGGCAACGCCTTCTGGGACCGCTTCAAGGCCCGTCTGGCAGCCGCGGAGGCCGGCGGCGCCACCATCTGCGACAAGCTGCTGCTGCTCCATTCCCACGTCTATTACATGGTCGAGCTGTTCGAGGAGCACGAGGACGAAGTCGCGCTGATCGACCTGAAACGGCTGGAGGAAGAGTGCTTCTGATCGTCACCCGGCCTCGGGTGGCGGCGCGGGACGGAAGCCGGCCCGCTTCAGCCGCACGATGGCGAGATCCAGGGCGGAGAGGAATTCGGACCGGGCGCGCGGCGAGAACGGTTTCGGACCTCCTGTGACGGCGCCGGCCGAACGCAGCTCTTCCATCAGATTCCGGGTGGCGAGTTGCATGCCGATGGAATTGGCGGTGAAGGGCCGTCCGTCCGGTGCGATCACCGACGCCCCATTGGCGACGCAGCGGGAGGCGAGCGGCACGTCGGCGGTCACCACCACGTCTCCGCGCGAGACGCGGGCGGCGATGAAGTCATCCGCCACATCGGGGCCGGAGGGCACGATGACCCGCTCCACCAAAGGATGGCGCGGCACCATGAGCGGCGCATTGGCCACCACCAGCACGCGGATGTGGTGGCGGAAGGCGACCTTGTACGCCTCCTCCTTCACCGGGCAGGCGTCGGCGTCGATATAAAGGGCAATGGGCTCGTCGCGGGGGGCGCTCATGCCTGACCCATGGCAGGCCGGCGACGCGGGAGCAAGGTGGGGCGGCCTGCCTCAGGCGGCGGACGCGGGCTCCTCCGCCGGAGCATCGGCGGGCTGGGACGAGGCACGGCGCTTGCGCCAGGGGATGGCGATGGTGGCGAGATCGTCCAGCATCCCGAGCAGCTTGCCGCCCTGCTCCAGCTCGCGGTCCAGCGCCGCCATGGTGGGCGCCAGGCCCGGATCCTCGTCCTTCAGCCAGGTATCGAGCACGCGGGCGAACAGAACAGCCAGCCCCTTGGCCCTGACGCTGCCGGACAGGCCCGCGCAATCGATGCCCGCCGCCGCCAGCATCCAGCGCTGCGACGCTTCGGAAAGCCGCAACAGAGTGAGTGCGAGGATCGGATCGCGGCGGGCGGAGCGGGTGAGGCCGCGCACGGCCTCCCTGTGGGGCTCCAGCGCATCAAGGCGGCGCATGAGCACTTCGAACAGCCGCTCGCGCGGCCCCTCCCCCGCCAGATCGTCGCTGTCCGGACCGCCCTCGGCGAGCACCTGCCGATCGGTGGTTCGGAAGAAGGCGGCGAGGAGATCGTCGGTCGATGCGTACGAAGCGCGCATCTGCGCCAGCGGCACGCCGCAATGCGCGGCCACCTCGGACAGCGAGATGGCGCGAAACGGCTTCTCGGCCAAAAGATCGAGAAAGCTGCGCAGGCAGGCCTCGCGCGCGGTCTCCGCAGTCATGGCCCTACTCCTCGATAAGAGACGATGCCCTCAGCCAGCGAGTTCCTTGCCGCGCCGGGTGGCTGCGGCGACGGCTTCCACCATCAGGGGCGGAAAGCCGCGGCCTTCATCCATGAGAACGGCCAGAGCCGCCGCGGTCGTGCCGCCCGGCGAGGTCACGTTCTGGCGAAGTGTCGCGGCAGAAAGATCGGACTGGTCCATCAATGCACCCGCGCCGGCCACAGTCGCCCGGGCGATGCGGGCCGAGAGGTCCGCCGGCAGACCGGCGGCCGCGCCCGCCTGCGCCATCACCTCGGCGAGAAGGAAAGCATAAGCGGGACCGGAGCCGGAGACTGCCGTCGCCGCGTCCATCAGCGCCTCGTCATCGATCCATTCGACGATACCGATGGCGCCGAGCAGCGCGGCGGTAAGATTCTTCTGCGCCTGTGTCACGCCCGGCGAGGGCACCGCGACGCTCACCCCGCGACCGATGGCGGCGGGGGTGTTGGGAATGGAGCGGACGATCGCGGCATTCGCGCCGAAGATGTCGCCCATGAATGCCATGGTACGCCCGGCCATCACCGAGACGACAAGGGTGCCCGGCTTCACCAGCGAAGCGACCGCCGGCAGCGCCTGGGGGGCGACCTGCGGCTTCACCGCGAGGAGCAGGACCGACGGCGCCGCAATAGTGTCTAGCGCGGGATTGACCGAGACACCTTTGGCCGCGAGCGCCGACGCCGTTTCGGCCGTCAGGTTGGGATCAAGCACCACAGCCATGTCCGCCGGGAGGCCCAGCTTGAGCCAGCCTTCCAGCATGGCCGAGCCCATCTTGCCGCAGCCAAGCAGCACCACCGGACCAGACAGGGATTTCAGCACGCTCTCGCTCATGACCGCCTCTTGAACCGGACCGCTCTGCAGGCACGTCCGCGCCCGCGGGCCCCGCAGAGGACATCACATAGAGGAGGCTCACGCCCCGCGCCACATCGGCAGCGGGGATCGCACCCACAGCATGGACGCCAGAGGGCCGGCTGCCACCGGCCCCGGTGGCACGGCTCAGGCCTCGCCGACAGTCTCGAACATGGCCGTGTCCATGGCCTCGCGGGCGGTCTTGCCGGCCCAGACCACGAACTGGAAGGCGGGATAGTAGCGCTCGACCGCATCGAGGGCGGCATCGAGGATGGCCTCGCACTGCCGGTCGGAGGCGGTGGCGCCGCCCGCCAGCACCAGCGCATGGCGGAACATGATGACGCCTTCCTGGGACCACATGTCGAAATGGCCCAGCCACATCTGCTCGTTGACGAGGGCGAGGAGCTTCAGCACCTCGGGGCGGCGCCCCTCCGGCACCTTGAAGTCGAAGGCGCAGGCCACGTGGAGCGCCTCAAGCTCGTCCATCCACTGGAACGAGACATGGCAGTCCGTCCAGCGGCTGGCGAGCGAGAGGGTGATCTCGTCCTCGTCGGAGCGCTCGAACGACCAGTCGCGCAGAGCAGCGAGCTGCTCCACGAGATCAACGGGGTTCGCCGGCGCATCAGCTTCGATGTCGATGAGAGACATGGCCTCGACCTCGCGGTTTGAGGAACGCGGAGAGGGTCGAAAGCGGCACTCCGTGTGACAGGCCACGGGCAGACAGTAGCCAGGGCATGCGCAGGCGGCGTGCCGTTCGGAGGCTCGCCGTCAGGACATGTCCCGAAAGAGCGTGTCCTTCAAGAGAGCATCCTGGCGAGGCTGCGCCCCGTCGTATTCGAGCGCTACGACGAACCGGCTCCGAATCGCCACGAAAATCAGTATATCGCGGGTAAAGTTTTCCCCGCTACGACAGATTGTGTGTGCGCCACCCGTTCAGTGCCCTTTTGTCGCAGGGGCGGGATGTCGCCAAATATTCCGCTGCGGAAGGTGTCAGGCAGCTCCGCCGGGCACTTCGGTCTCCGGGCCGGTGGGGCCGGAAGCGGTGGGATGGGTGTGGATGCGCAGGTTCGCCTCCAGCACGGCGATGCGGGCGGAGAGGCGCTCATTCTCCATGCGGGCCTCGGCGACCATGTCCTTCACAGCCTCGAATTCCTCGCGCTTCACAAGGTCCATGTCGCGCAGGAAGCGCTCCATCTGCGACCGCATGACCGTCTCGGCCTCGCGGCGGACCCCCTGGGCCACGCCCGCGGCGTCGTTCACAAGACGCGCCATCTCGTCGAAAAGGCGGCCGGTGGTCTGGGTCATGGAAGCCTCCTGAGGCCAAGCAGCTGCGTGCCGTCACGGCGAAATCGATCCGGCAAGACCGGTGGGCCGAACATGGCGGCAGGGAGCGCAGGACGCAAGGGTGCAGCGCAACATTGCACGATTACCTCCCACGGTCGCTGCCGCCAGCCCTTCCCGACTTTAGCCGATCCAGAATGGCTCACCCCACGCGCCGTGCGGCTGGCGCTGGCGCGAAATGAGGAGCGCAGTCCTCGCCGTCGTGACGGCGCTTGAGAGTCCGCGCTTCCGCGACTTGCTCCTCAGGTTTCGTCCCGAGCCGTCACCTGACCCAAGGGAAAACATGACGCGGCCGTAGGCGCCCGCGCCGGCGGCTTGACGCGCTCCGGCCGGTCGCGGCACATGACGGCGCCGGTGCCGCCATACGGGGAAACGATGCCCACCCTCGCTTTGCCCTTCCCCGCCATCGATCCCGTGCTGATCCAGGTCGGCCCACTGGCCATCCGCTGGTATGCGCTCGCTTATATCGCCGGCCTCGTCATCGGCTGGCTGCTGGCGCGGCGGCTGGTCTCCCGCCCGGCTCTGTGGGGCGGCACCTCCCCGATGACCCCGCAGGATCTCGACGATGCCCTGTTCTGGGCGACGCTGGGTGTGATCCTCGGCGGCCGGCTGGGCTATGTGCTGTTCTACAATCCGGCCTTCTTCGCCCAGAACCCGGCGGACATCTTCGCAGTGTGGAAAGGAGGGATGTCGTTCCACGGCGGGCTGGCGGGCACGCTCCTCGCCCTCGTGCTGTTCGCCCGCTCCCGCGGCATCCCGGTCTTCTCGATGCTGGACGTTGCTGCCGTCGTGGCGCCCATCGGGTTGTTCTTCGGCCGCCTCGCCAATTTCATCAATGGAGAGCTGTGGGGCCGGCCGGCGGACGTGCCGTGGGCCATCGTCTTCCCCCACGGCGGGCCGCTGCCGCGCCATCCGAGCCAGCTCTACGAGGCGGGGCTCGAGGGCATCGTGCTCTTTCTCATCATGTTGCTGGTGGTGCGCAGCGGTGAGCTGAAGCGCCCCGGCGTCGCCGCTGGCATCTTCGGCATGGGCTACGGCATCGGCCGCATCATCGGCGAGTTCTTCCGCGAGCCGGACGTGCAGCTCGGCTATCTCGCCTTCGGCACCACCATGGGCATGTGGCTATCGGTGCCGCTGGTGCTGGCCGGGCTCGGGCTTCTCCTTTACGCGCTGAAGCGCAAGCCAGCGCCGTGACCACGCCGCTCGAAGAGGAAATCCGGCTGCTGATCGCCGCCGAGGGCCCCATGCCCGTCAGCCGCTACATGGCTCTCTGCCTCGGGCATCCCCGGCACGGCTATTACGTGACACGTGATCCCCTCGGCGCGCGGGGCGACTTCACCACCGCCCCCGAGATCAGCCAGATGTTCGGCGAGCTGATTGGCCTGTGGGCGGTGGCCGCCTGGCAGCAGATGGGCATGCCCGACCCGTTCCGGCTGGTGGAGCTCGGCCCCGGCCGCGGTACCCTCATGGCCGATGCCCTGCGCGCGGCGCGCCTCGTTCCGGCGTTCGGCGCAGCGGCGCGCATCCATCTGGTGGAGACGAGCCCGGTGCTGCGCAAGGCGCAGGCGCGTGCGCTCGCGGCGCATGAGGAGCGGACGGGCGAGCGGGTCTCATGGCACGCCAGGATCGAGGACGTGCCCGCCGGGCCGGCCATCGTGCTTGCCAACGAGTTCTTGGATGCCCTGCCGGTAGATCAGTATGTATGGACCGGCGCCGGCTGGCATGAGCGCAAGGTCGGCATCGGTGCCCAGGGACAACTCACCTTCGGCCTCGACACCGCCCCCTCCCGCATGGCGCCGGCCCTCGCCGCCCACCTGCCGCCGCCCGCGCCGGGCGCCGTGCTGGAAGTGATGGAGAGCGGCCCCGCGCGTGCGCTTGCCGGGCGCATCGCGGCCGAGGGGGGGATCGCCCTCGCCATCGATTACGGCCATGCCGGCGGCCATGGTGACACGTTGCAGGCGCTCAAGGCCCACCGCTTCGCCGATCCCCTTGCCGATCCCGGCGAGGCCGATCTCACCGCCCATGTGGATTTCGCCCGCCTGGCCCTGTTGGGGCGGGAGGCCGGCCTGAAGGCGTTCGGGCCGCTGGAGCAGGGCGATTTCCTTGCCCGCCTCGGCCTTGCCGCGCGTGCCGACCGGCTGATGCGCGATGCGGCTCCCAATGCAGCGGCCGCCGTCGCCGCCGCAGTGCGCCGCCTCGCCGGAACGGGGGATGGCGAGATGGGGCGGCTGTTCAAGGTGCTCGCGCTCGCCCATCCTCACCTTGGCACGCCGCCCGCGTTCGACCCGTCCGAGGAGTTCACGAGATGAAGATCGAGGCGCCCCTGCTCAGCGCCCTGCCCGGCATCCGCCATGCCTTCTTCACCCGGCGGGGCGGCGTCTCGCAGGGCATCTATCACAGCCTCAACGGCGGCACCGGTTCCAATGACGATCCCACTGCCGTGGCGGAGAACCGTTCCCGCATGGCCAAGGCACTGGGCGTTGCGCCCACGCATCTCCTCGCCTGCTGGCAGGTCCATTCCGCCGACGCGGTCGTGGCCACCGAGCCGTGGACCCGCGAGACCGCGCCCAAGGCCGATGCGGTCGTCACCGCAACGCCGGGCATCGCCGCCGCCATATCCATCGCCGACTGCGGGCCGATCCTGTTCGCCGATCCCGGCGCGCGGGTGGTGGCCGCCGCCCATTCCGGGTGGAAGGGGGCGGTGGGGGGCATCGTCGCCGAGACCATCGCTCGCATGGAAGAGCTGGGCGCGCGGCGGGCCGACATCCGCGCCGTCATCGGGCCGCTGATCCGCCAGCCGAGCTACGAGGTGGGCGAGGAGTTCGTCGGGCGTTTCCTCGCCGAGGACAAAGGCTTCGCCCGCTTCTTCGCCCCCGCCGACCGGGCGCATCATTCCCTGTTCGACCTGCCCGGCTTCATCCGTCTCAGGCTGGAGCAGGCGGGCGTGGGGCAGGTGGAGGACCTCGGCCTCGACACCTATACGGACGAAGAGCGTTTCTTCTCCTATCGCCGGACCACCCACCGCAAGGAGCCGGACTACGGCCGGCTGATGGCCGCCATCACCCTCGCATGACGTTGCGGAAATGCCGATGAAATCCTCCGATGCCGTCCTGCTCATCGTCCCCGGCTGGCAGGGCTCCGGCCCCGACCACTGGCAGAGCAGATGGGAGCGCAGCCTCTCCGCCGCCCGGCGGGTGATGCAGCCCGACTGGGACCGGCCTGACCCGAACGAATGGCCGCGCCGCCTCGCCGAGGCGGTAACGGCGGCGGACAAGCCGGTGGTGGTGATCGCTCATTCCCTCGGGGTGCCCACCCTCATCCATGCCGTGCCGCTGCTGCCGGCGGGCAAGGTGAGGGCGGCCTTCCTTGTTGCCCCGCCTGACCTCGATCGGGCGGACATCGACCCCGCCATCGCCGGCTTTGCCCCGGTGCCCACGGCGCCCCTGCCCTTCCCCTCCGTTCTGGTTGCGAGCCGGACTGATCCCTATTGCGACTACCGCCGCGCCGAAGGCTTCGCGCTCGACTGGGGCGCGGCCGTCGTCGATGCGGGCGACGCGGGGCATATCAATGCCGAGGCAGGCTATGGACCGTGGCCGGAGGGTTCGGTGCGCCTGCTCGGTCTCCTCCAGTCGCTGGGCTGAGACAGGACAAGGCTTAAGGAGCCATCAACCACATCACGCGGCCGGCGTTCCCCTAACGGGATTTCCTGCAGCCGTTAACCGCACCTTAACCGTTTTTCTGGACCCGCCCGCCATTTCCCGCTACCCCTTCGGCGACAAGCTCAACGCCGGGAACCGTCATGCGGGTATCAGAGGCAGTGGTTCAGGACGCAGCAGCCGAACACGTGGGCTTTTCCCGCGCCGCGCGCCGCGTCATCTCCCCACTTCGCCTTGCCGGGCTGGCCCTGTGCCTCGCCCTCGGCGCCTGCCAGACCGACGGCTCCGGCATGGCGAGTTCCGGCGGTGGCGGCGCGGTCGCCTTCGACAGCATCGACGGGCCGCCCCAGGCCACCTTCGAGAAGCTTGTGGGCCAGCTCAATTCCGAGGCGGAGACTCGGCGCGTGGCGGTTGCCTCCCGCTCCAGCGGTGCCGCCTACCGGGTCAAGGGCTACCTCGCCATGCACGTCCAGAAGGGCAGCGCCACGGTGGCCTATGCCTGGGACGTCTACGACCGTAACCAGAACCGCGTCGCCCGGCTCTCCGGCGAAGAGCCGGCCGGACGGGTGAAGGGCAAGGTTTCGGACGGCTGGGCCGCCTGCGACGACAAGGTGCTCGCCCGCATCGCCGACAAGTCCATGGCGAGCCTCGCCGAAACGCTCGGCGTCGGCGGCACGGCGCCCGCACCGGTTGCCACGGCCACCGCCGCCGCACCCGCGGCGCAGGACGAGAAGCCCGCGGCGGCCGAGCCCACGATCCGGCCCGACCCCGCCGGAGTGCCCGTGGCGGCCCTCGAAACGCCAGGCACAGCCCTCGGCTACGCCGCGAACTGACCGGACGACACGACATTCCGGCAACAGCCGCGACGGACGATGACGTGGTCCTGTCTTCTGCCGTGCCGTGGCTCTTTACAACATTGTGACGGGCCGCCTATCAGAGCCGGACAAGTCTCGTTTCCGACCCTTCGATCAGGCCCGGTGCCGGGCGGAGCGTCCCAATGTCAGCGGAGAACGGTCCCATGAAGCTCGTCGCGGGCAATTCCAACCGCGCGCTCGCTGAAGCCATTGCCGCTTATCTGGCGACGCCGCTCACCAAGGCGGTGGTGCGCCGCTTCGCCGACATGGAGATCTTCGTCGAGATCCAGGAGAACGTGCGCGGACAGGACGTGTTCGTGGTGCAATCCACCTCGTTCCCGACCAACGACCACCTGATGGAGCTGCTCATCATCATTGATGCGCTGCGCCGCGCCTCCGCCAAGCGCATTACGGCGGTGCTGCCCTATTTCGGCTACGCCCGCCAGGACCGCAAACCCGGCCCGCGCACGCCCATCTCCGCCAAGCTGGTCGCCAACCTCATCACCCACGCCGGTGCCGACCGCGTGATGACGTTGGACCTGCACGCTGGGCAGATCCAGGGCTTCTTCGATATCCCCACCGACAACCTTTATTCCGCGCCGGTGATGGTGCGGGACATCAAGGAGCGGTTCGACACCTCCAACGTCATGGTGGTGTCGCCGGACGTGGGCGGCGTGGTCCGCGCCCGCGCGCTCGCCAAGCGCATCGACGCCCAGCTCGCCATCGTCGACAAGCGCCGCGAGCGGCCGGGCGAGAGCGAGGTGATGAACGTCATCGGCAATGTGGAAGGCCGATCCTGCATCCTGGTCGACGACATCGTCGATTCGGGTGGAACGCTGGTGAATGCGGCGGATGCGCTGCTCGCCCGCGGCGCCAAGGAAGTCACCGCCTACATCACCCACGGCGTGCTTTCGGGCGGCGCGGTGGCGCGCGTCACCGCGTCCAAGCTCAAGGAACTGGTGATCACCGATTCCATCCTGCCCACCGAGGCCGTGCGGGTGGCGCGGAACATCCGCGTCGTCTCCATCGCCACCCTCATCGGCGAGGCCATCGCCCGCACCGCGCATGAGGAATCGGTCTCCAGCCTGTTCGACTGAGGCTTCGATTCAGTCCCGAGGAGAGGCGCCCGACCCGTTCGCCTCTCCCTCCACCTCGCCCTTGCGCTGCAGCCACAGCATGACGAGCCAGCAGGTGGAAGCCCAGGCGGCGCCGAGCGCCCAGCCGCCGACCACGTCGGTGGGCCAGTGTACGCCGAGATAGATGCGGCTGATCCCGACGATGACGGTGATGACCACCGCCCCGCCCAGAAGGAACAGCTTCACCCGCGTGCGCTTCTGCGTGCGGGCGAGCAGGGCCGCGAGGGTCAGGTAGACCACCGCCGCGAGCATGGCATGTCCCGACGGGAAGCTCTGGGAATAGACCGACATGCCATGGGGCACGAGGTCCGGCCGGGGCCGGTCGAAGCCCCACTTCAGGCCTTGCGACAGGATCGTGCCGCCTGCCACCGACACCGCCACGAGCAGTGCCGCATGGCGCTTGCGGGTGAGGATGAGGAAGAAGATGACCGCCAGCGTCAGCAGGGTGAGCACGCTGGTGCCGCCCAATGCGGTCAGGTCGCGCATCATCTCCTCCACCCAGGGCGGACCGAGGGGGTCGGACGGATCGGCGGGATTGCGCAGCGCGAGGAGAATGCCGCGGTCGAGGCTGCCGGGCGCGCCTTCCGTCACCTCGTCGGCCACGACGAGGAAGAGATAGAAAGCGAAGGCAATGAAGCCGACCACGGCCAGAGTCGCCCGCTCCATGGTGCTCACCGAGGCGAGCAGCGGGCCAATGACGGGCAGGGCTTCAAGACGCCGAAGGCCACGCTTCAGCAGGGAGGGAGAGGGCATATCGCTCACCCGGCAAGGTTTGGCCGGAGCCGGGGCGGGCGTCAACTCCCCCAAAGGAAAGGGCGACGCCGTTGCCAGCGCCGCCCCTTCCGCATGAAGAATGCGAGGTCGCTCAGGCGGCCTGCTGCTTCGGGCGCACCTCTGCGGAATAAGAATCCATCAGCTGATGCGTGATTCCCGAGGGGGTGAAGGTCCAATCCGCGATCGAACCAACCGGGGTCACCTCCGCCGCCGTGCCGGTGATGAAGCATTCCGAGAAATCGGCCAGCTCCTCCGGCTTGATGTGACGCTCGACCACCTCAATGCCGTGGCGGCGGGCGATATCGATCACGGTGCGGCGGGTAAGACCGTCCAGGAAGCAGTCCGGGGTGGGGGTGTGGATCACCCCGTCCTTGACGAAGAACACGTTGGCGCCAGTGCACTCGGCCACGTAGCCACGATAGTCCAGCATCAGCGCATCGGCGAAGCCCCGGCGCTCGGCCCGGTGCTTGGAGATGGTGCAGATCATGTAGAGGCCGGCGGCCTTGGCCCGGCAGGGGATGGTCGCCGGATCGGGACGGCGCCACTCGGACAGATCGAGGCGCAGGCCCTTGAGGCGCTGCTCGGGATCGAAATAGCTCGGCCACTCCCACACGCCGATGGCGAGGTGGATGGTGTTCTTCTGGGCGGCGACACCCATCATCTCGCTGCCGCGCCAAGCCACCGGGCGGATATAGGCGTCGACGAGGCCGTTCTTCTCGAGCGTCGCCTTCTTGGCGGCGTCGATCTCGCCAATGGTGTAGGGGATGGTAAAGTCGAGCATCTCGGCCGACAGGCGCAGCCGCTCGGAATGCTCGGCGCTCTTGAAGATCTCGCCGCCATAGGCGCGCTCACCCTCGAACACCGTGCTGCCGTAGTGCAGGCCATGCGAGAGCACGTGCAGCTTGGCATCGGCCCACGGCACGAAGACGCCGTCGTACCAGATCCAGCCGTCGCGTTGGTCGAAGGGGACACCCTGAGCGCTCATCTTCTCAACTCCTGTTCAGACCGCGTCGTGCGCGCGGCTTCCCCCCTGCGTCACCGCAGCTTTCCAGCGGTCCCGCATGGGGATATCTTTACGCCTGCTTGGAAAGCCGGCAAAGCCGCGAAACGATCGAACCGGCCGGGCGATGCCCGCGACCGATCATTTCGTGGAACACGCTCTTTGGGTAACGATCAAAACGAAAAAAGTCAACATGGCTGACATAAATTCCGCGCTCGCTTTGACGGACGCCCCCAAGACCGCCGCTGATGCCCCCCCTCCTGCTGCGGTTGAGGCCGCGCCGCTGGTGGATTTCGTCGAGCTGCTGTTCTTCGCCTATCGCGATTTCGTGGCCGATCCGGATGAGATCCTGGCGCCCATCGGCTTCGGGCGCGCGCACCATCGCGTGGTCCATTTCGTCAACCGGCATCCGGGGATGCGCGTCACCGACCTGCTCGACATCCTGCGCATCACCAAGCAGAGCCTCGGCCGGGTACTGCGGGAACTGGTGGATGAGGGCTTCGTCGAGAGCCGGGCCGGCGCCTCGGACCGGCGCCAGCGCCTGCTGTTTCCGACCGCGAAGGGCGAGACTCTCGCGCGCCAGTTCGTGGCGCTGCAGAGCCGGCGCATCGAGACCGCGCTGGAGGCCAGCGGACCGGAGAGCCGGGACACGGTGCGGCGCTTTCTTCTCGCCATGATCGACCCGGAGGATCGCGTGCCCGTGGAGCGACTGATCGAGCGGGCAGACCGCGCGGCCCGGGCGCGGCGCGGGTGAGCGCACCCCGCACCGATCCAGCCACTGCCGCGCGTCCACCAGAAAACGAGACCCAGATGACCCTTCGCGCTTTCCGGGAGGCCCCGCGCCATGGCTGAGGCCGCGCCCGCATCCGTCGCCCTCGCCGACGACGCCCCCCATCTGCTCGTGGTGGATGACGACAACCGCATCCGCACGCTCTTGTCGCGCTTCCTCACCGAAAACGGCTATCGCGTCAGCACTGCGGCCTCCGCCGCCGAGGCGCGGGCGCGGCTGGAGGGACTGGCCTTCGACCTTCTGGTCCTCGACGTGATGATGCCCGGCGAGAGCGGGCTCGACCTCGCCCGCGACATCAGGCGCGGCTCGGCCGTTCCCATCCTCATGCTCACTGCCCGTTCGGAAACTGCCGATCGCATCACCGGCCTTGAGGCCGGCGTGGACGACTATCTCGCCAAGCCATTCGAGCCCCGCGAACTGCTGCTGCGCATCGGCTCCATCCTCAAGCGCGCGCTTCCGCCGCCGCAGAAGGCCATCGAGAGTGTGCGCTTCGGCGAGTTCGCCTTCCATCTGGAGCGCGGCGAACTGACCCGCAACGGCGAGATCGTGCGCATCACCGAGCGCGAGCGCGACATGCTGCGGGCGCTGGCCGAGGCACCCGGCGATACCGTGCAGCGCCTCGCCCTGGCGGGCGGCGGGGCGGCGAGCGAGCGTGCCGTGGACGTGCAGGTGAACCGCCTGCGCCGGAAGCTCGAGCGTGATCCCGCCAATCCCGTCTATCTCCAGACCGTGCGCGGCATCGGCTATCGGCTGGTGGTGACGCCTTGAGCGTGGCGGAAAGCCCTTCGGGTGTCCGGCACTGGGCGAGGCTGGTGCTCGTCTGGCTGAGAGACACCACCAACGGCTTCGCCGCCTGGTTCAACCGGGTGACGCCGAAGGGGCTCTATCCGCGCTCTCTGCTCATCATCGTCACGCCGATGGTGATCCTGCAATCGGTACTGGCCTTCGTCTTCATGGAGCGCCACTACAATGTGGTGACGCGCCGCCTCTCCGCCGCCGTCAGCCAGGACATCTCCGCCGTCGTCTCGCTCTACGATCTCCTGCCGAAGACCAACGACCACATCGCCCTGCGCACCTTCGCCTCGCGCAATCTCTCGCTCAACGTGGCGGTGCTGCCGCCCACCGATTTGCCGCCGCCAGGGCCGAAGCCCTTCTTTTCGGTGCTGGACGCCGCGCTCTCCCGCGAGATCGGCCTCAGGCTGAAGCAGCCCTTCTGGCTCGACACCGTGGGCCGCTCTATGCTTATCGAAGTGCGGGTGAAGATGGATGACGCGGTGCTGCGCATCTTCGCCCCGCGCAACGCCGCCTATGCCTCCAACTCGCACATCTTCCTCTTGTGGATGGTGGGCACCTCGCTGGTGCTGCTGGCCGTCGCCATCCTGTTCCTGCGCAACCAGATCCGCCCCATCGAGAACCTCGCCGATGCTGCCGAGGCCTTCGGCAAGGGCCGCGACGTGGAGAATTTCCGTCCCCGCGGCGCCCGCGAGGTGCGGCGGGCCGCCATCGCGTTCCTGGAGATGAAGCGGCGCATCGAACGGCAGATCGAGCAGCGCACCACCATGCTCGCGGGCGTCTCCCACGACATGCGCACCATCCTCACCCGCTTCAAGCTGGAGCTCGCCTTCCTGCCGGAGGGCGAAAGCGAGGCGCTGAAGAAGGACGTGGACGAGCTTCAGGGCATGCTGGAAGCCTACCTCGCCTTCGCCCGCGGCGACCCAGGCGAGCAGGCGGCCCTTACCGACATGGGCGAGCTGATCGAGGACCTGCGGCTCAATGCCGAGCGCGACGGCGCCGCCGCCACGGCGAGCTTCATGGGCCCGCCGCTGGTGGAGGTGAAGGCCGACCAGCTCAAGCGCTGCATCGGCAACCTCGTGAACAATGCGGTGCGCCACGCCCGCCGCATCGCCATCTCCGGGACGCGGGATGCGCGCTACCTGATCGTGACCGTGGATGACGACGGCCCCGGCATTCCCGAGGAGAAGCGCGAGGAGGTGTTCCGCCCCTTCCTGCGCCTCGATGATGCGCGCAACCAGGATGCCGGCGGCTCCGGCCTCGGCCTCTCCATCGCCCGTGACATTGCCCGCGCCCACGGCGGCGACATCCAGCTCTCCGACAGCCCCATGGGCGGCCTCAGGGCCACGGTCCGCATCCCGGTCTAGCTCATTCTTTATGCATGCCCGAAGCTTGGGCTTGCCCCTCTTCGGCGGCTGATGGTCCACTGGAGGGATGGACCAGCTGCCCCCGCCCCCTCCCTTCCAGCCCTCGGATTTCGCCCAGACCCATCCGGGCCTCGCCCTGCTGCGCCTCGCCGCGCTGCTGGCCGAGGGGAGCGAAGCGGACGAGGAGACGCTCGACATGATGTTCGAGCAGATGGAGGTCGGAGCGCTCGACGGTCTCGCTCCCGGCGACATCTGGGCGGAATTTTCCCGAGGGCTGATGGGCGCGCGGCCGGGGGCCATGGTGAAGGCGCTGCGCGAATGCGGGGTGCTGGAACAGCTCTTCCCCGAAATCTCCGCGGTCTTCGGCATCCCGCAGATCACCGACACCGCGGACGAGATCGACCTCGGGGAACTCCTCGTCGCCGCGCTCGACGAGGCGGGGCGAAGAGCGGCGCCTCTGGAGGTGCGGGTCGCGCTGTTGCTCATGCACGCCGGGAAATCGGATTCCCCGCGCGAGCATCTGCCCGTCCACTATCGCCACATCGAGCGCGCCATCCCGCGCATCGCGGCCGCGTGCGACCGCTATGACGTGCCCGAGCGCTGCCGCGACCTCGCACTCCTGTCCCTCCACGAATGCGAGCGGGTGCAACGCGCCTCGCCGGTGCGCGCCGGGCCGCTGGCCGCCATGCTGGAGCGCACCGGCGCCTTTCGCGATCCCGAGCTGTTCGAGGCGCTGCTGCTGGTCGCCACCTGCGATTATTTCGGCCATGGCGACCGCATGGGCGAGACCCACCCCAAGGTGGAGCTGCTGCGGGCCGCCCGCGACGCCTGCACCGGCCTGGACGAAAGCGGGCGCGACGCCGACGACATCGCGCTCGCCCGCGCGCAAGCCATTGCCACGGCGTTCAAATCCGAGCGGTGGGAAGAGGCGTGAGGCTCAGAACAGGCGGCCGCCGTCCGGCACCTTGAGGCTCGGCGAGATCAGCACCACCGCGCCGTTCTCGTCGGGAAAGCCGAGGGTCAGCACTTGGGACATGAAGGGGCCGATCTGGCGGGGCGGGAAATTCACCACCGCCGCCACCTGCCGGCCCACCAGCTCCTCCGGAGTGTAATGCACTGTAATCTGGGCGGAAGACCGCTTCACACCGATCTCCGGACCGAAATCGATGGTCAGCTTGAAGGCGGGTTTCCGTGCCTGGGGGAAGGGTTCGGCGGCCACGATGGTGCCGACGCGGATATCCACCTTCAGGAAGTCGTCGAAGGTGATGAGGGGGGCGGAAGGGCTTTCGTCGGACATGGCGGCCTGCTGCTGCGATACCTCCTTATAGGCCATGGGCGACGGCCTCCGCGAGCCCCGAAAACGCGGCATCAGCTTGACAGTAGAGGGGGCGCAAAATAGGAACCAAATGTTAACCATACCCGGGCGGGGGATCGGACAAGTGACTTTCAGGACACGCCTTTTTGCCGGCTTCATCGCACTCGCGACCCTCGGCCCCGCCCTGCCTGCGACGGCGCAGGAGCAGGCCTATGACCGGGTTGGCCGCTGGTCCATCTCCGTCGTCTACGACGGTAACCGGTTCGGCTATTGTGCCGCCGACGTGGATAACGGCAAGGTCCAGTTCCGCATCGGGACGGACGGAAAGTCTTGGCAGATCGGCGTGCCTTACTATGGCAACGTCTCCGGACCGATGGATGTCTATTACGGCTTCGGCGGCGCGGCCGAGATGGGCACCTTCCATGCGGAGGGGGACGGCTGGGCCTCCATGATGATCAACGACGATCAGCTCAACGCTTTCAGAACATTGCCGGAATTCTCGGTGAACCTGGACCGGGGCGAGCAGACCTTCAAGCTCGCCGGGGCCGCGCAGGCCATCGACAAGGCCCGTGAGTGCGCGCGCAACAAGGGTCAGAAGGCCGCCCCGCCCCCGCCAGCTCCGCAGCAGAACGTGACCAACGGCAAGAATTGCCCGCCCTTCGGCACCGTCCGTTCGCAGAACAGCAACGCGCCGGTCAAGGTGATGTTCGTGAATCTCTCGAAGGTTCCGCTGAACATCATGTGGATCGACTTCAACGGCGAGTGGAAGAAATACCACACGCTGGCGCCCAATTCCAACGTCACCCAGCCCACCTACGGCACCCACCCCTGGATCGCCGTGGACTCCCGCGGCACCTGCCACGGCGGCGTCATGTACGGCAACCCCGCCTCCCGCACGGAGGGGGATAACATGTTCCAGATCTGGGACTGAGGGGAGGCCGACGCGACGGACCCGGCATGGCCTGACAGGCCCGTGCCGGGGGTGTTTCGCCGGGTTGCCGGTGGGGGTATCGGTGGGGTTCGGGTGGCGGTTCGGCTGGGAGTCAGCGGAATCGACGCCGGAACCTCTCATTGAGTGCAATAGTACCTCTTGATTTTTGGACCTCCCCCTTAAGGGGCCGGGACACGACAGAGCGCAGTTTGACGCCTTTCCGGCGGACCTCCGCCCTTCCCTCCGCCGTCATGCCCGGCCTCGTGCCGGGCATCCACGTCGGGCCGACCGCGCACCCTTGCGAGCATCGTCCCCAGCCCAACCACGTGGATGGCCGGGACAAGCCCGGCCATGACGGTGGGAAGAGCAGCGCACTCAGCCAACGATGACCGCTGCCCGATTTAAATCGATGATTCAACGCCCATCTTGTTCCAAGGAGGCTGGATAAGCTCGATAAGCCCCGCCTCGAGGCCAGCGGCAGCGTTTACAGGCAACCCGTTCCACTCGAGTGCAGGAGGTGTAGCGCCATAAATTTCGACAACAATACCGGCCCGGACCTGCTCAGCAATTATCAAATTGATCCGATGGCTGGTTCGTTGCCGATGATAGCCACGTTGATAATTATACATTCTCTGACGAAAACCCCGCCTACTAACGCCAACATACATAATTCTATCTTCGATAACGAACGCATATACACCTGGATGCTTTGAAACCGGCTCAGATAAACCAATTCCATCTTCTCTTGCGATCCACTTCCCCAAGCGAACGAAACCAGCATCGACAAGAAAATCGATGGCAACGCTTTCTCTTATGGCTGGCGTAGCCTCCTCCGGGGGAAGCACGACAATTCCGCGCTTTCGACCATCCTCTATGCCCGCATCGACAGCGACCTTGCGAACATGTTGGTACCGAATATCGAGAAACTTAGCGATATCAGTACGAAGGTAGCCTTCTCGCAGAAGGGACCTTATCTTGTCACTGATCGTCGATAGTCCAGCGACGACATCTTGCATAGGACGCTTGGCCAACACACCTCTCCAAGTCGCTTTTGCAACAACGGTGCGCAGATCGTCCTTTTAAGATCAATAGATGTGACTTGCGCGCTCACCCTCACCCCTCAAACCGCTCCACAAACTCCGCCACCCGCCGGTCCACCCGCACATCCCGCCCGGTGATGGCCCGCACCAGCGAGAGCCCCTCCAGCGTCCGCGCGCGGGAGAGCGCCACGTAGGCCTGTCCGGGCGCGAAGGCGCCGTCGGCGAAGTCGATGCGGACGTCGGTGAGGGTGAGGCCCTGCGCTTTGTGCATGGTGAGGGCCCAGGCGGGGGCGAGGGGGAGCTGGGTGTAGGTGCCCACCACCTGCGCTTCCAGCCGGCCGCCGGGCTCGTCCCAGCCGTAGCGGATGCGTTCCCAGGTGAAGGCCTCGATCTCCACGCTGGGGCCGGCATCGAGCTTCACCAGCGCCGAATGGGGGCCCAGGCCCGTCACCGTGCCCACCGAGCCGTTGACCCAGCGCCGGGCGGGATCGTTGCGCAGGGCCATGACGCGGGCGCCGCGCTTCAGCACCAGCTTTTCCGCCACCGGCAGGCGGTCGCCCTCCAGCCCGAACTCGCCCTTGAGCAGCCCGCCGAATTCGCGCCCCTCGTCCGGCAAGGCGGCGAGGCCGCGGGCGTTGTAGGCGTCGGCGCGGGCGTTGGTGGGGGTGAGGAGAACGGGCTGCGCGCCGTCGCGGTGGGGGCGCACGCAGGCTTCGTTCAGCGCCTCCGCCGCCTCGCGGGCGCCACGGCCCCGGCGCAAGGCGTCGAGCATGGCGATGAAGGCGCGGTCGGTCTGGCGGTGGACGAAGGTGAAGGGCACGCCCGTCACCTCCCGCCCGTCCAGCGCCTTGGCATGGAAGGCGAACGGCCCCTCGTAGCCCATGCGGCCGAGCATCTCCTGCTCGGCATAGGGCACCACGGGGGGAAGCTGGAGGAAATCGCCCACCAGCACCATCTGCACGCCGCCGAAAGGCTCGGAATTGTCACGGGCGATGCGCAGCGAGATGTCCACCGCGTCGAGCAGGTCCGCCCGCACCATGGAGATCTCGTCGATCACCACCCGGTCGAGCTTCTTCAAGAGGCGCCGCACCTGCGCGCGGGGCTTCACCTCGTCCGGGTTCTGGAGGCGGGGCGGAATGCCGAAGAAGGAATGGATGGTCTGCCCGCCCGCCTGCAGCGCCGCGACGCCGGTGGGCGCGAGCACCACCTGCCGGCCCCTCGGGGCCTTGCGCAACTCGTGCAGGAAGGTGGTCTTGCCCGTGCCCGCCCCGCCCAGCACCATGATGAGCGGGGCCTTCGCCTCGATGGCGGCGAGCGCCCGCCCGGCGGCATCCGCGCCGGGGGCGGAAAGGCCGGCGTCCGCCTGGGGGACGGGCAGATCGCTCACGGGGTGGGGTCGCTCACGAGATGAGGCCGTTCAAGAGATGAGGCCTGCCTCGCGGGCGAGGTCGATGAGGGGGCGCTGGGGCCGGGCGCCCATCTGGCCGATGATCTCCCCCGCCGCCAGCGCGCCAAGGCGCAGGCTGGTGGCCGGGTCGAGGCCGCTCGTATAGCCGGTGAGGAAGCCGGCGGCGAAGAGGTCGCCCGCGCCGGTCGTGTCCAGCACGCGCTCCACCGGATGGGCCGGCACGCTCACCACCGCCGCGCGGGTGACGAAGGAGGCGCCCTTCTCCGAGCGCGTCACCACGGCTTCCTTCGCATCCTTGCGCAGGGCCACCACGGCGGCGTCGAAATCGGAGGTCTCGTAGAGCGACTTCAGCTCGCCCTCGTTGCAGAACACGAGGTCCACCGTGCCGGAGACGATGAGGTTCTTGAACTCGGCGCGGTAGCGGTCCACGCAGAAGGTGTCGGAGAGGGAGAGCGCCACCTTGCGGCCGGCGCCATGGGCGATCTTCGCGGCGGCGAGGAAGGCCTCCTTCGCGGCCGGCGGGTCCCACAGATAGCCTTCGAGATAGGTGACGGCCGCGCTTTCCACCATGGCGGCGTCGATGTCGGCGACCACGAGGTTCTGCGCGGCGCCGAGATAGGTGTTCATGGTGCGCTCGCCGTCCGGCGTCACCAGGATGAGGCAGCGCGCGGTGGCCGGGCCGTCGGCAGCCGCGGGGGTGCCAAAGGCGACGCCGGCGGCGCGGATGTCGTGGCCGAACACGGTGCCGAGCCCGTCCGCCTTCACCTTGCCGATAAAGCCGGCCTTGCCGCCCAGCGAGGCGACGCCCGCGGCGGTGTTGGCGGCCGAACCGCCGGAGGCCTCGGTGCCCGGCCCCATGGCGGCGTAGACGGCTTCCGCCCGCGCCTCGTCGATGAGGGCCATGCCGCCCTTGGCCATGCCGTTCTGCGCGAGGAAGTCCTCCTCGGCGCGGGAGAGGACATCGACGATGGCGTTGCCGATGGCGAGGACGTCGAGGGCAGAGGCGGTCACGGGAAGGTCTCCGGAAGATTCGGCGAGGGGTAGCATCCGCCCTGATGCGGTGCAATCGCCGGGCCAGCAGCCGTCGCCTACCCCTTAACCTTTTCGCAAGGAATGCCGCCCGCCCCGCCCGGGCCCGTGCCTTCGCACTTGCAACCGGGGCGGCGTTCTGAACAATTCCATCCGTCTGCTTACAAACGGGGCCTGCCCGAAGCATAGGCGGGAGCGCACGTTGCGGAGCGTCACGAGACGTGATGCCGCGCGGGACCTTCCGGGTGCTAAAGGCAGGTTCGGCGGCGCACCAGCGGGGGCACGGTGCGTCGGGATTCTACGGCGACGAGAGGGACCATGTCGCGCAGGTATTTCGGAACGGACGGCGTGCGCGGGCGCGCCAATGCCTCGCTCACGGCGGATCTGGCGCTGAGGGTCGGCATGGCGGCGGGCCTGGTGTTCCAGCGCGGCGAATATCGCCACCGGGTGGTCATCGGCAAGGACACGCGGCTGTCCGGCTACATGATCGAGAACGCGCTGGTGGCCGGCTTCACCTCGGTGGGCATGGACGTGCTGCTGCTCGGTCCCATGCCGACGCCGGCGGTGGGCATGCTCACCCGCTCCATGCGCGCCGACCTCGGGGTGATGATCTCCGCCTCGCACAATCCGTTCGACGACAACGGCATCAAACTGTTCGGCCCGGACGGCTTCAAGCTCTCCGACGAGGTGGAGCGCGAGATCGAGGAACTGATCGACGAGGACCTCGCCAAGCGCCTCGCCAAGCCCGCCGAGATCGGCCGCGCCCGGCGGCTGGAGGGCGTGCACGCCCGCTATATCGAATATGCCAAGCGCACCCTGCCGCGGAACCAGTCGTTCGAGGGCATCCGCGTGGTGGTGGACTGCGCCCACGGCGCCGGCTACCGCGTGGCGCCGGAGGCCCTGTGGGAGCTGGGCGCCGAGGTGATCGCCATCGGCGTCGAGCCGGACGGCATGAACATCAACCGGGACGTGGGCTCCACCTCCCCGGCCGCGCTCTCCGCCAAGGTGCGGGAAGTGCGCGCGGACATCGGCATCGCCCTCGACGGCGACGCCGACCGGGTGATGATCGTGGACGAGAAGGGCCACACGGTGGACGGCGACCAGCTCATGGCCGTCATCGCCGAGAGCTTCAAGGAAGACGGCCGCCTCGCCCGCGACGGGCTGGTGGCCACCATCATGTCCAACCTCGGTCTGGAGCGGCACCTCGCCGGCGAGGGCATCGCGCTGGCCCGCACCGGGGTGGGCGACCGCTACGTGCTCGAGCGCATGCGCGCCGACGGCTACAATGTGGGCGGCGAGCAGTCCGGCCACATCATCCTGTCCGATTACTCCACCACCGGCGACGGCCTCGTCGCGGCGCTGCAGGTGCTGGCGGTGGTGGCGCGGCAGGAGAAGCCCGTCTCCGAGGTCTGCCATCGCTTCGATCCGCTGCCGCAGATCCTCAAGAACGTGCGCTACAGCGACGGCGCGCCCTTGGAAAACGAGAAGGTGAAGATCGCCATCGCCGATGCCGAGCGCCGCCTCTCCAACCACGGCCGCCTCATCATCCGCCCCTCGGGCACCGAGCCGGTCATCCGCGTGATGGGCGAGGGCGACGACCGCGATCTCGTCGAGACCGTGGTGGACGAGGTGATCGACGCCCTCCAGCGCGCCGCCGCCTGAGCGGGGCGACGACCGGAACGGCGGCGCCGCCGCCGTTCCGAATTCCTTTGCCGCGCCAGGGCTTAACGCTTCATCAGGGTTAATCCGGCCTTAAGCCTCCCCGTGGCACACATCCGTCCAGAGCATTTCTCGGGCGGGTCGTCATGATGGGTGTGTTTGGTCGGGCCGGGCGTCTTCTTCTGGCCTCTCTCGCGATCGCAGCGCTGGCAGGAACCGCGTTTGCCAGCGCGGCGCACGCCGCCGACAAGGCGGATGCGGAGATGGAGGCCATGATGGCCTCTCTCGGCAAGCCGGGCGACTTCTCCCTCGCCGCCCCGACGGTGAGCGAGGATGCGGCGGCCGGCTGGTATGTCCGCGCCGACGTGGGCTACGTCCCCGCGAGCAGCGCCAGCCTCTCCTATCTCGGCCTGCCCACCGGGCTCGATGTCTCCGGCGCCGGCTGGTCGCTGGGCGGCGGCATCGGCTATCGCTTCCTCCCCTTCCTGCGCGCCGAGGTGAGCCTCGACTATCTCTCCCTGGGATCGGCCAGCCTCTCGCCGTTCGGACCGGGCGTCGGCGCCAGCGCCACGGTGGGGCTCGCCAGCGTCTACTGGGACATCATCACGCTGGCCGGCTTCACGCCGTATCTGAGCGCCGGCGCGGGCTTCGCCATCAACACGCTGGACGCCCCGGCGGGGCTTCAGCCGGCGGGCAATTCCTGGGAGTTCGCCTGGTCGGCCGGGGCCGGCGTGTCCTTCGCGGTGTCGAGCAGCTTCAGCCTCGATCTCGGCTACCGCTATCTCGACCTCGGCAGCCCCGCCTATGCCGGCGGTTTGGCCCTGGGCAATTCCACCGCCCAGCAAGTGCGCTTCGGCCTGCGCTACGCGCTGTAGGGGCGAGACGTCTCAGCGAGAGCTTCGTCATTGACGGGCGAGCCCATCAGACCGTTCGCGGACCGAACAGGCGCGCCCACAATGAGGGCTTCCGCAGGATCGGAGCGCTGAGGGCGCAGAAGGCATTGAACAGATCAAAGATGTCGATCGGCACTTCTTCCAGGGAAACGCGTTTCTCGATTGCGTAGAAGGCGCCCAGATTGAAGGACGTTCCCGGACGCCTAACGACCGGAGCTTCACCCATTTCATCGGCCACAAAGGCCCATTCAAGGTTCAGCTCCATGGCGAGCGCGTCGCCGAACAGCACGCCGAGCCCCTGCAGCAAGTCCTGCCGTTCGAGTGTCGCCTCACCGCTGTCCAGAATGTGCTGGATCAGCCCAAGCTTGCCGTCGACCGTCTCGAACCGGTGCTTGTTCGCATCGGCAAAGAAGGTCGAGAACTCCTCCCGCCAATAGTTGAACATTTTCAGCTCGTCTTCATTGAGCTCTCGAAAGTACGGTTTCGCCATCCCCGCCCCGCTGCGATCCTTGAACGCGCGCCCGCTTGCCAGGCATCGACCACCGAGTTGTAACAGGTCCGGCCCAGGTTGCACGGACCTGCTCCACGCTTTTCCCTTGCCGCGCCGGGCGGCGGCTCCTATGTGCAAGGCGTGCTCGACCGCCCCACCTATCCCGGCACATCGCATCGGGAGCCCGTCTTCAACGTGCCCGGCGCGGTGGCGGTGATGGCGCTTGGGCTGGTGGCGATCCATGCCATCCGCGTGCTGCTGCTCTCGCAGGATGCGGACATCGAGGTTCTCACCTATTTCGCCTTCATCCCGGCCCGCTACACCCTGCCGGACACCATGTTCTACCTGCCGGGCGGCATGGGCCCGAAGCTGTGGACCGTGGTGAGCTACGCGCTGCTCCACGCCAACTGGATGCACCTCATCGTCAATCTCGTCTGGCTGCTCGCCTTCGGCACGCCGGTGGCGCGGCGGTTCGGCTCGATGCGCTTCTGGCTGTTCTGCGCGGTGACGGCGGCGGCGGGCGCGGGGGCGCACTATCTCGCCAACAGCGACGCCATCGCGCCGCTCATCGGCGCCTCGGCGGCCATTTCCGGCACCATGGCGGCGGCGGTGCGGTTCACCTTCGCGCCCGGCGGCGCGCTGTCCAGCTACCGCACCATCTTCGCCGATCACCAGCCGGCCGGCTCGCTGAGGGAAAATTTCAGCGACAAAAGGGTGCTGATCTTCGTGGGCGCGTGGTTCGCCTTCAACCTCCTGTTCGCGTTCGGGGTTTCCCTGCCCGGAACGGAGGATGCGGAGGTGGCGTGGCAGGCCCATATCGGCGGCTTCGTCGCCGGCCTGCTGCTGTTCCCCCTGTTCGATCCGGTTCCGCGCCGGCGGGTGGCCTGAGCGGGATTCATACTGCCAAGGTCGTGGTGGGCGGACCGCGCTGCGCGCTTGCGTCGCACTGCGATGCGAGGGATCATCCCTGTCCGGATCGTTTCCAGAGAAGGCCCCGTCGGCGGAGCGGGCCCCTGGATCCTTAAGTTAGGGAGAATGCGCCAATGTCCGTGACCGTCATTCTGAGCCGCAAGGGCAACGACATCGTCACCCTGTCCCCCGACGCCACCCTCGGCGATGCCGTGGCCAGCCTCGCGCGCAACCGCATCGGCGCCATCGTCGTCACCAATGGGGACATGGGGGTGGAGGGCATCATCTCCGAGCGCGACGTGGTGCGCCTCATCGGCGAGCGCGGCGTGGACGTGCTGGCCGAGCCGCTCGCCGGACTGATGACCAAGGCGGTCGTCACCTGCGCCCCCGACGAGACCGTGCCCCAGATCATGGAACGCATGACCCGCGGCCGCTTCCGCCACGTGCCCGTGGTGTCCGGCGGCAAGGTCGTGGGCATCATCTCCATCGGCGACGTGGTGAAGTATCGCGTGGAGGAAATGGAGCGCGAGAGCGCCCAGCTGCGCGACTACATCATGTCGGCCTGAGGGGTTTGCGGCGCGGAGGCCCCTCCGCGCCGTTCCCCGGACGCATGCAGCGCAGCGGAATGCGAGCCGGGGTCCAGCGCAAGGGACCGCCGAAGGCGCTTCGTGCTCCTGCCACTCTCAGGTTTTGCCCGCTGCGCGGGACTTTTGCGCTGGGCCCCGGATCAGCGCTCCGGCTGCGCCGTCGCTTGTCCGGGGCACAGTTAGGCCGACTCACGCGCCGGGCTGGCGCACCACGCGCAGATAGGGCTTCACGGTGGTCCAGCCCTCGGGGAACTTCTCCTTGGCGGCATCGTCCGAGAGCGAGGGGACGATGATGACGTCGTCGCCGTTCTTCCAGTCCACCGGGGTGGCCACCGAGTGCTTGGCGGTGAGCTGAAGGCTGTCCACCACGCGCAGGATTTCCGCGAAGTTGCGGCCGGTGGAGGCCGGGTAGGTGAGCGACAGCTTCAGCTTCTTGTCCGGGCCGATGATGAACACCGAGCGCACGGTGAGCGTGTCGTTCGCATTGGGGTGGATGAGGTCGTAGAGGTCGGAGACCTTGCGGTCGGAATCGGCGATCAGCGGGAAGTTCAGGGTGGCGCCGGTGGCGTCCTTGATGTCGCCCACCCAGGCCGGGTGATTGTCGATGGCATCCACCGACAGGCCGAGCAGCTTCACGCCGCGCGCGTCGAACTCGGGCTTGAGGTGGGACGCCTGGCCCAGCTCGGTGGTGCAGACCGGGGTGAAGTTCTTGGGGTGGGAGAACAGGATGCCCCAGCTGTCGCCGAGCCATTCATGGAACTTGATGGGGCCTTCGGTGGTCACGGCCTCGAAATCCGGCACCACATCGCCCAGTCGCAGCGTCGCCATGGTCATCTCCAATCAACATCTGAAAACTGTATATGTGAATATTATACCGCAATATCGATGGATTTAAAGCAGATTCACGCGCAGGCGCCCCCCGGCGTCGCCCGCTGCGCCAGTGCGGTCCGCTGCGGCGGGCGCCCAGCGCAACGCAAGCTCCGTCATCCAATCAAAGCGGGCACCGTATGGGGCTGATACGATCACGGCGTGTCGCGATCGAGGGCGGCAATCACGATCCAGAACGCAAGCGCCCGTGCGGCGGTCTGCGACACAAACGGAGGACGCTTCCATGAAACGCATCCTGGCGGCCGCACTTGCCGCATTCCTTCCCATCCAGAACGCCGGGCTCGCCGTGGCCTGCACCGCGGTGAACGTGGTCGCGACCGACAAGACCGTGATCGCCGGGCGCACCATGGAATGGGCGTTCGACATGAAATGGACGCTGGTGAGCATGCCCAAGGGCACGGCCCTGACGCTCACGGCGCCCTCGAACCTCGGCCTGCCCGAGAACAAGGTGAAGACGCTCTATCCGGTCGTCGGGATCAGCGCCGAGATCATCCCCGGCGGCGCCGTGCTGGAGGGACAGAACGCGGCCGGCCTCGGCATGAGCGGCAATTTCCTGCCCGGCTTCACCACCTACCAGACCGTCACCAAGGCGGACACATCCTACGTCTCCATCCTCGGCTTCGGCGCCTGGGCGCTGGGGATGCACGGCACGGTGGCCGAGATGCGGGCCGCTCTGGCGAAGACAAAGGTCTGGTCCGATGCCTCGCTGCCGAGCGGGCCGACCCCGCCCACCATCCACATGGTCTTCACCGACCGCTCGGGCGCCAGCATCATCGTGGAATATGTGGGGGGCGAACTGCAGATCCACGACAATGTGGCGAGCGTCCTCACCAATTCGCCGCCCTATGAGTGGCACCTCCTGAACCTGCGCAACTACCTCAATCTCTCCACCATGGGCGTCAACGAGCGCCGGTTCGGCACGGCCAACGTCACGGCCATCGGCCAGGGCGGCGGCGCCACCGGGCTGCCGGGCGACTTCACCCCGCCCTCGCGCTTCGTGCGCGCGGCCTTCATGCGCCATTCCATGGCCCAGCCGAAGGACGCCGCCGACGCCTCCGCCGCCATCGGCCACATCCTCAACACGGTGGATATTCCGCTGGGCGTCGCGCAGAGCAAGGACGGCGACGCGGTGGTCTCGGACTACACCCAGTGGGTGGCCATCAAGGACCTCACCCACAACAAGCTGATGATCACCGACTACGCCCACCGGACGACGTTCCTGACCCTCGATCTCGACACCATCTTCGCCCAGGACAAGCCGAGCGCGCGGCTGATCACGGACCTGCCGTTCCCGGCAGCGGTGGACGGGACGGCGGCGCTGAAGAACTGAGCCGGCGGGACGGCGCGCCGCGCCTCACACGAGGGCGGTGCGCACCGCCCTCTAAACCAGGGCGCTACGCGCCTCTTGCTCGCCCACCTCGAACACCCTTTTGTAGCGCTCGACCTCGCTGGGCGGGCCCATGGCCTTGGTGGGGTTGTCGGAGAGCTTCACCGCCGGGTGGCCGTTGGCGGCGATCACCTTGCAGACGATGGAGATGGGATCGAGCGCACCGTTGGGCGCCAGCCCCCGGAAATCGTTGGTGAGCAGCGTGCCCCAGCCGAAGCCGAGGCGGATGCGGCCGGCGAAGGTGCGGTGGATGCGCGCCACCTCCTCCGCATCGAGGGCGTCGGAGAAGATGGCGAGCTTCTCCCGCGGGTCCTGCCCGCGGGATTTCCACCACGCGATGGCCTCCTCGCCGCCGGCGATGGGGTCCTTGCTGTCGATGCGGATGCCGGTCCAGTGCGTCACCCAGTCGGGCGCGCGTTCGAGGAAGCCTGAGGTGCCGTAGGTGTCGGGCAGGATGACGCGCAAATTGCCGTCGTAATCGTCCTGCCAGTCGGCGAGCACCTGATAGGGCGCCCAGCGCAGTTCATCGTCGTTGCGGGCCAGCGCCGCATAGACCATGGGCAGCTCGTGGGCGTTGGTGCCTGTCGCCTCCACCTCGTGGCGCAGCGCGATGAGGCAGTTGGAGGTGCCGAGGAAGCCCTCGCCCAGCCCCTCCATCAGCGCCTGCACGCACCAGTCCTGCCACAGATAGCCGTGGCGGCGGCGGGTGCCGAAATCGGCGATGTTGATGCGGCCGAGGGACTTCAGGAACTGCACCTTCTCCCACACCCGTGCCATGGCCCGGGCATAGAGGATCTGCAGCTCGAACTTGCCCATGTCCTTCAGCACGGCGCGCGAGCGCAATTCGTTGATGATGGAGAGGGCGGGGATCTCCCACATGGTGGTTTCCACCCACGGCCCCTCGAAGGTCAGCTCGTACTGCCCGTCCACCTTCTCCAGGTGATAGGCGGGGAAGCGGAAGCCCTCCAGCCAGGCCACATAGTCCGGCGAGAACATCTGCCGCTTGCCGTAGAACATGTTGCCGCGCAGCCAGGTGCTCTCGCCCCGCGTGAGCGAGAGGGAGCGGACATGGTCGAGCTGCTCGCGCAGGGCGCCGATGTCGATGATGTCGGCCAGCCGCACCGAGGTGGAGCGGTTGTGGATTCCGAAGGTGACGCGGGTCGACCGGTGCCGGTTGAAGATCGTCTGGCCCATCAGCAGCTTGTAGAAGTCCGTGTCGAGCACGGACCGCACGATGGGGTCGATCTTCCAGGTGTGGTTGTAGACGCGCGTGGCGATGTCGGTCATGGGCGCCGTGGCCATGTCGTTGCGGTGCGGTGTGACGGGGCAGGCGGATGACCGCGCGGGAGCCCCGACAGGGCGGGATGGTATCTATAGCATGCCAAGCGCGATCGTCGCGGGTCTCTGCGATCCATTCGCAGCAGGATGCGGAATCAGCGCCCGCTCAGCGGCAGCCTTTGCGGGCCTCCCAGGCCTGCACCTCGTTCACATAGCGCTGCTGGTCCGGCGTCAATTTGCCGAACGGGGCGTAGCAACGGGCGCCGAAGGTGGCGATGGCGTCCTTGGTCTTGAAGCAATAGCCCTGCTCCGCATAGACCGCGTTGCGCTGGTACCACAGCGCCTTGCAGGACAGTTCGCTCAGCGCCTGCGCCCTCGCGCCCGAGACGAAACCTGCGCCCGAGACGAAAGCCGTCGCCGCGAGTGCCCCAAGGACAAGCGCCCGGAGCGCCCTCCCCCTACCTCTCGCCATCCCCGCCTCCCCCAATTGCCGCACCCTGTCACCGCCCGAGGCGGGCGGGGCATGCCGTTCGCAGCATTATTGCTCAGGCGGCACGAATGTCATTCCGTTTCTTCCCATAGAAGCGAAAACGGTGCGGGCGTATCCAAGACGAAAGTCCAAGGCCGCGAAATTCCCCGCGAAGTTCCCCCGTGGAGATCCCTGAAGGATCGCGGCCGGCGAGGACGAAGCAACAAGACCAAAGGCATCACGCCAAAGGGAGGACTGCCATGGCCCGCATGCGCGCCGTCGACGCCGCCGTCCGTGTTCTCGAGAAGGAAGGCATCTCCTGCGCCTTCGGTGTCCCGGGCGCGGCCATCAACCCGCTCTATTCCGCCATGAAGGCGCGCGGCTCCATCCGCCACGTGCTCGCCCGGCATGTGGAGGGCGCCTCCCACATGGCCGAGGGCTACACCCGCGCGGTGGCCGGAAACATCGGCGTGTGCATCGGCACCTCCGGCCCCGCCGGCACGGACATGATCACCGGCCTCTATTCGGCCTCGGCGGACTCGATCCCGATCCTGTGCATCACCGGCCAGGCGCCCCGCGCCCGCCTGTACAAGGAAGACTTCCAGGCGGTGGATATCGAATCCATCGCCAAGCCCGTCACCAAGTGGGCCGTCACCGTGCGCGAGCCGGCGCTGGTCCCCATGGTGTTCCAGCAGGCGTTCCACGTCATGCGCTCCGGCCGCCCCGGCCCGGTGCTCATCGACCTGCCCATCGACGTGCAGATGGCGGAGATCGAGTTCGACGAGGAGACCTACGCGCCGCTCCCGGTCTACAAGCCCTCCGCCACGCGGGCGCAGATCGACAAGGCGATGGGGATGATCCTCGACGCCAACAAGCCGCTCATCGTCGCCGGCGGCGGCATCATCAACGCGGATGCCTCCGACCTCCTCGTGGCGTTCGCCGAGCTGACCGGCATCCCGGTCATCCCCACCCTCATGGGCTGGGGCACCATTCCCGACGACCATCCGCTGATGGCCGGCATGTGCGGCCTCCAGACCTCGCACCGCTACGGCAATGCGAACATGCTGGCCTCCGACTTCGTGGTCGGCATCGGCAACCGCTGGGCCAACCGCCACACCGGCTCGGTGGAGGTCTACACCCAGGGCCGCAAGTTCATCCACGTGGACATCGAGCCCACCCAGATCGGCCGCGTGTTCGGCCCCGACTTCGGCATCGTCTCCGACGCCAGGGCGGCGCTGGAGCTGTTCGTGACCGCCGCCAAGGAGCTGAAGGCCGCCGGCAAGCTGCCGGACTGGACGGCCTGGGCCGACGAATGCCTCGCCCGCAAGCAGACCATGCTGCGCAAGAGCCATTTCGACGCCGTGCCGCTGAAGCCGCAGCGGGTCTATGAGGAGATGAACGAGGCGCTGGGCAAGGACGTCACCTACGTCTCCACCATCGGCCTCTCGCAGATCGCCGGCGCGCAGTTCCTGCACGTCTACCATCCGCGCCACTGGATCAATTGCGGACAGGCCGGCCCCCTCGGCTGGACCCTGCCGGCGGCCCTCGGCGTGCGTGCCGCGCGGCCGGACGCCAAGATCGTCGCGCTGTCGGGCGACTACGACTTCCAGTTCCTCATCGAGGAGCTGGCGGTGGGCGCCCAGCACAAGCTGCCCTACCTGCACGTGGTGGTGAACAACTCCTACCTCGGCCTGATCCGTCAGGCGCAGCGCGGCTTCAACATGGACTTCGAGGTGAGCCTCTCCTTCGACAACATCAATTCGGAGGAAATCGGGGCCTACGGCGTGGACCATGTGGCGGTGGCCGAGGGCCTCGGCTGCAAGGCCATCCGCGTGCGCACCCCGAACGAGTTCAAGGATGCCTTCGCCAACGCCCAGAAGCTCATGGACGAGCATCAGGTGCCGGTGGTGCTGGAGTTCATCCTGGAGCGCGTGACCAACATCGCCATGGGCGTCGAGATCAACGCCGTGAACGAGTTCGAGGAAGTCCTCGACGTCCCGCTCAGCGACGTGCGCGCCCTGGAGCCGGCCGAGTAGGGCCGGCGCACCGGCGTCGGCACCGCACAGGACGTCATCCCCCGGCTTGTCCGGAAGTCGGCTGTTGCCGACTTCCGTTCGCAAGGACGGAACCCGGCAACAGCCGGGTTCCGGGGGATCCACCCCTCCCCCGGAAGCCCCTCTCAACAAAACCGTGGATGCCCCGGACAAGCCGGGGCATGACGGTGCCGGGAGGTGCCATCCTGCCCACTCCTCAAAGAACCGGGCTCAGCCCGCGGAGAGACGCATGCCCAAGTTCGCCGCCAATCTCACCATGCTGTGGAACGAGATCGATTTCCTCGACCGCTTCGAGAAGGCCGCCAATGCCGGCTTCACGGGCGTCGAATATCTCTTCCCCTATCCCTATGAGAAGGACGCGCTGGCGGAGAAGCTGGCGAAGTACAATCTCACCCAGGCGCTGCACAATCTGCCGGCCGGCAACTGGGCGGCGGGCGAGCGCGGCATCGCCTGCATCCCCGGCCGCGAGGGGGAGTTTCAGGACAGCGTGGGCAAAGGCATCGAGTATGCGAAGGCCCTGAACACCAAGGCCATCAACTGCCTCGCCGGCCTCACCCCCAAGGACGTGCCGGCCGAGACCGTCCACGAGACCCTGGTCAAGAACCTGAAATTCGCCGCGGCGGAGCTGAAGAAGGCGGGCATCCCGTTCGTCGTCGAGGCCATCAATACCCGCGACATCCCCGGCTTCCACCTCACCAACACCAAGCAGACGCTGGCGGTGCTGGATGAAGTCGGCGCGGACGACATCTTCTTCCAGTACGACATCTATCACATGCAGATCATGGAAGGGGATCTCACCCCGACCATCCGCGCCAACATCGCCCGCATCAAGCACATCCAGCTGGCGGACAATCCCGGCCGCGGCGAGCCGGGCACGGGCGAGATCAACTATCCCTTCCTGTTCAAGGCCATCGACGACACCGGCTACGACGGCTGGATCGGCTGCGAATACAAGCCGAAGACCACCACCGACGAAGGCATCGGCTGGTTCGCCCCCTACAAGGGCTGAGCTGTTTTACCCTCTCCCCTTGCGGGAGAGGGTGGACCGCGGCATCGCCGCGGGACGGGTGAGGGGCCGGCGCCGCCCCCCTCACCCCCGGCCCCTCTCCCGCGAGGGGAGAGGGGAGAAGCCCTCGCCAATACGCAAAAGCACTCTTCAGGAGAAACGCACATGAACGTGGGATTCATCGGCCTTGGCATCATGGGCGCCCCCATGGCCGGCCACCTCATCGACGCCGGGCACACGCTGTTCGTCTATGACGTGGTGAAGGTGCCCGAGGCGCTGACCGCCAAGGGCGCGACCGCCTGCGCCTCCTCCGCCGAGGTGGCGAAGCAGGCCGACATCATCATCACCATGGTGCCGGATACCCCGCACGTGGAAGAGGCGCTGTTCGGCAAGGGCGGCGTCGCCGAAGGCCTCTCGGCCGGCAAGATCGTGGTGGACATGAGCTCCATCTCCCCGGTCGCCACCAAGGGCTTCGCCCAGAAGATCAACGCGCTCGGCTGCGACTATCTCGATGCCCCGGTCTCCGGCGGCGAGGTGGGCGCCAAGGCCGCTTCCCTCACCATCATGGTGGGCGGGCCGGATGGCGCCTTCGACAAGGTGAAGCCCCTGTTCGAGAAGATGGGCAAGAACATCACCCTCGTCGGCGGCAATGGCGACGGCCAGACCACCAAGGTGGCCAACCAGATCATCGTCGCGCTGACCATCGAGGCGGTGGGCGAGGCCCTGCTGTTCGCCTCCAAGGCGGGTGCCAACCCGGCCAAGGTGCGCGAGGCGCTGATGGGCGGCTTCGCCTCGTCCAAGATCCTCGAGATCCACGGCGACCGCATGGTGAAGCGCACCTTCGATCCGGGCTTCCGCATCGAGCTGCACCAGAAGGACCTCAACCTCGCGCTCCAGAGCGCCAAGGCGCTGGGCGTGAGCCTGCCCAACACCGCCACCTGCCAGGAGCTGTTCAACGCCTGCGCCGCCCATGGCGGCTCCAAGTGGGACCACTCCGCCATGGTCAAGGCCCTCGAGCTGATGGCCAACCACAAGGTGGCCCCGGACGCCTGAGGGCGCCGGATCGCACGCATCACAACGACGACACCCTTGGCGGCGCGGACGGTTTCCTCCCCCGCGCCGCCGGCATCCCGGACGGGTCCGCGTGGCTCCTTCGGAAGAGGCGCGCCGACAGCGTTCCCGGCGCGCCTCCGCCGCCTCAAATTGCGCCCCCACCTCCGGCGCCGAACGGGGGGCGAAACGGACGCCTGAGATGCCCGCAACGGTCAGCCCTGCTGCCGTTTATGCGACTTTATGCGTACATCAAAGACGCGCATGATATCGACTACATCGATTGCCGTTCGGCGGACGGGAGGCGAGCCAGGCTCTTGAGTTCACGCATTTTCTTCATGAGAGCCAGAGCCCCCCTCGCCTGAAAATGCTCTAGAAGACACTGAACCGAGCGCGAACGCGCCAGCCGGAGGACGACACATGCCCAACAAGCGCCATCACCCCCTCAAGCGCCAGCGCGCCACCAAGATCGTCGCCACGGTCGGGCCCGCCTCCAACAGCGAGGAGAAGCTGAAGGCGCTGTTCCTCGCTGGCGTGGACGTGTTCCGGCTCAACTTCTCCCACGGCACCCAGGCCGATCACGGCGAGGTGCTGGCCCGCATCCGGCGGCTGGAGAAGGAGATGAACCGGCCCATCGGCGTCATCGCCGACATGCAGGGCCCGAAGCTCCGCATCGGCCGCTTCAAGGACGGCTCCATCGCGCTCAAGGCGGGCGACGTGCTCCACTTCGACGCCGACGTGGACCGCCCCGGCGACGAGACCCGCGTGCCCATTCCCCACCCCGACATCCTTGAGGCCCTCACCGTCGGTTCCACCGTGCTGTGCGACGACGGCAAGGTGCGCCTGAAGGTGGTGAAGAAGGGCGCCGGCTTCCTGGAGGCCCAGGTGGTGGCGGGCACCAAGCTCTCCAACAACAAGGGCTTCAACATCCCCGACGTGGTGCTGCCCCTCTCTCCCCTCACGGAGAAGGACCGCCACGACCTCGAATTCGCCTGCGAGGCGGGGGTGGAGTGGATCGCCCTCTCCTTCGTGCAGCGCCCGGAGGACATCCACGAGGCGCGCGGCCTCATCAAGGACCGCGCCGCCATCATGCTGAAGATGGAGAAGCCCGCCGCGGTGGAGCATCTCACCGAGCTGGTGGAACTCTCCGACGCCATCATGGTGGCGCGCGGCGATCTCGGCGTGGAAATGTCGCTGGCCGAGGTGCCGGCGCTGCAGAAGCGCATGATCGCGGAATCCCGCAAGTACGGCCGCCCGGTGATCGTGGCGACGCAGATGCTGGAATCCATGATCACCGCCCCCGTGCCCACCCGCGCCGAGGTGTCGGACGTGGCCACCGCCGTCTATGAGGGCGCGGACTGCGTGATGCTCTCCGCCGAGACCGCCGCCGGCCAGTTCCCGGTGGAGGCCGTGACCTTCATGGACGACATCATCCGCCATGTGGAGTGCGATCCCGGCTACCGGCAGGTGCTCGACGCCACCCAGTCGGAATGGGGCAAGACCATCGGCGACGCCGTGACCAAGGCCACCTATCAGGCGGCCATCGCGGTGGATGCCTCGGCCTTCGTCGCCTTCACCCTGTCGGGCACCACCGGCCTGCGCGCCGCGCGCGAGCGGCCCGCCATTCCGATCCTCGGCCTCACACCCAAGGTCGAGACCGCGCGGCGCCTCGCCTTGTCCTACGCCGTGCACGCCGTGCACATGAAGGAGGACATCCACTCCTTCGGCGAGATGGTGGACACCGCCGTGCGCACCGCGGTGGAGCACGGCCTCGGCAAGCCGGGCGACCGCCTCGCCATCACCGCCGGCGTGCCCTTCGCCAAGCCGGGCACCACCAACATCATGCGCATCACCACCATCGGCGCCACCAACCCGCCCTCGCGGGACGATTTCGACACCGGGGCGGCGAAGAGCAGCAAGTCCAAGGCCCACGCCTGACGCGTGCAGCATGGACGAGAGCGCACGTTCCGCGCGCGCTCCCGTCGCTGCGAAGCATGAGCCTGACCGGAGCCGACGCTTCGTAATGTGCTGCCTGTTGACGCATGCGGCAGTCTGAAATCGTTTTCTTCGGCCACATGGGGGGTTGGACGTCCTCTGCGGGGCTGGACGAGGGGCGCCCCCTTCGGTCTATGCTGGGCCATCCACAGCCCAACCGGCCGAAAGATGCCCGTCGAGATCGAGCGCAAGTTCCTCGTCACCTCCCACGCATGGCGGGCGGGCGCGCGCGCCACGCCCATCCGCCAGGGCTACCTCTCGCAGGATGGGGCGACGGTGCGCATCCGCATCGCCGACGGCGACGCCTTCATCACCGTGAAGGGCAAGACGCAGGGCCTCGCGCGCGCCGAGTTCGAATATCCCATCCCCGTCGAGGATGCGCGGGTGATGCTGGAGACGCTCTGCGCCCGGCCGCTCATCGAGAAGACCCGCTATTCCGTCCAGCATGCCGGCCGCCTGTGGACCGTGGACGTGTTCGAGGGCGAGAATGACGGCCTCGTCATGGCCGAGGTGGAGCTGGACGGCATCGACCAGCAGGTGGACCTGCCCGACTGGGTGGGCGAGGAAGTCACCTCCGACCCCCGCTACCGCAACTCCTCGCTGGTCAGCGCCCCGCTGGGGTATGGGAAGTAGCGGGCGCGCCTGAGCGCTGCCATCGCACACCACCGCCATCGCCTCCCACGCGCCGTCATGCCCGGGCTTGTCCCGGGCATCCACGTGGTTCGACTGGGAACGCCTTTTGACGCGTGATCCGTCGGCCCGACGTGGATGGCCGGGACAAGCCCGGCCATGACGCTGGCTCAAAGCGCCAAGGCTGGCGCGGCGACATAGAGGAAATCCCCCGCCGCCTCCCCCTCAGCCCCCGCCCTTCCCCGCCAGCAGCGCCTCCACCGCCAGCATGTCGCGCCAGGCGAAGCGCTTGCCGAGTGGCGTGCGCAGCAGGTAGGCCGGGTGGAAGGTGGCGATGGCGCGGATGGTGCGCGTGCCGGTGTCGTAATCCATGAAGCGGCCGCGCAGCCTGGTGATGCCCTCGGTGGTGCCGAGCAGCGCCTGCGCCGAGGGGCCGCCCAGACACACGAGAATATCCGGGTCCGCCAGCTCGATCTGCCGGGCGATGAAGGGCAGGCACACCGCCGTTTCCTGCGGCGTCGGCGTGCGGTTGCCCGGCGGGCGCCAGGGAATGACGTTGGCGATGTAGGCGCTGGTGCGGTCGAGGCCGATGGAGGCCAGCATCAGGTCCAGCAGCTTGCCGGAGCGGCCGACGAAGGGCAGGCCCTGCTGGTCCTCGTCGCGGCCCGGCGCCTCGCCCACGAACATGACCTTCGCGGCCGGATTGCCATCGGCGAACACCAGCCGGCTCGCGGTGCGCTTCAGCGCGCAGCCTTCGAAGCCGTCGAGGATCGCCTTCAGTTCCTCGAGGCTCGCGGCGGCCCGGGCGGCCTCCCGCGCGCCCATCACCGCCTCGTCCGGCGGCTGGGTCACAAGGGTGGGTGTCGCCGGAGCAGCCGGCCGCGCCGGCTGGTTGCGGGAGGGGGCCGGGCGGCTCGGGGCAAAGCCCGCCGGGCCGCCGGACGCCGCGCCGGTGGAGCCGGTCTCGCGCACCGGCGCGGCCGGCGGCCGGGACCGGCTCGGCTCGGCTGCGCTCTCGGCGAAGCGGTCCACCGGCACCTCGCCGATGGCCACGTCCACGCCCGCCTCCCAGTGGAAGGCGAGAATGTCAGCCCAGTCGGCGAAGTCCCTGTCGGCGGTCGCGCTCATGAATTCCTTTTAGCCATTGAAGCGCCCAGCGCGAAGCCCGGCATGCCGCGCCGCACCACACTTTCCAGTGCGGCGGCATTATATTCCCACATACGGAAAGATGTTGCCCTAAACGGCAGTGCGCGGTTGTCTTTGCCGGCGTGTCGTGGAAAAAGTCCAATCAACGGGATTGACGGACGGGAGCAGGCGTATGAGCGCGGCGGAGCTGCCTGAGCGCGAAGGCATGGATTATGATGTGGTGGTGGTCGGCGCCGGCCCTGCGGGCCTTGCCACCGCCATCCGCCTGAAGCAGCAGGCCGCCGAGCGCGGCACCGACATCTCCGTCGTGGTGGTGGAGAAGGGCTCGGAAGTCGGCGCCCACATCCTCTCCGGCGCAGTCATCGACCCCGTGGGCCTCGACGCCCTCGTTCCCGGCTGGCGCGAGGAGGCGGATGCGCCCCTCACCGTGCAGGTCACGGACGACGCCTTCTACCTGCTTGGCCCGGCCGGCGGTGTCCGCCTGCCCAATTTCGCCATGCCGCCGCTGATGAACAATCACGGAAATTTCGTCGGCTCGCTGGGCAATGTCTGCCGCTTCCTCGCCCAGAAGGCCGAGGCGCTGGGGGTGGAGATCTATCCCGGCTTCGCCGCCGACGAGATCCTCTATGACGACAAGGGCGCCGTCACCGGCATCGCCACCGGCGACATGGGTGTGGACAAGAACGGCGTCCCCAAGGGCGAATTCACCCGCGGCATGGAATTGCGCGGCCGCTACACCGTGTTCGCCGAGGGCGCGCGCGGGCACCTGACGAAGCAGATCATCGCCAAATATGACCTGGGCGCGGGCCGCGACGTGCAGAAGTTCGGCATCGGCCTGAAGGAACTCTGGAAGGTGAAGCCGGAGAAGCACAAGCCCGGCCTCGTGCAGCACGCCTTCGGCTGGCCGCTCGACGGCAAGACCGGCGGCGGTGCCTTCCTCTATCACATCGATGACGAGCAGGTGGTGGTGGGCTTCGTGGTCCACCTCAACTACCAGAACCCCTGGCTCTCGCCCTTCGACGAGTTCCAGCGCTTCAAGACCCATCCCACGTTCCGCGACACCTTCGAGGGCGGCAAGCGCATCGCCTACGGCGCCCGCGCCATCACCGAGGGCGGATACCAGAGCGTGCCCAAGCTCTCCTTCCCCGGCGGCGTGCTGGTGGGCTGCGCGGCGGGCTTCGTGAACGTGCCGCGCATCAAGGGCAGCCACAATGCGGTGCTCTCCGGCATGCTCGCCGCCGACCACCTGCTGGACGCCCTCGCCGCCGAGCGCAGCCACGACGAGCTTTCCAGCTACGAGGCGGCGTGGCGCTCCTCGGCCATCGGCGCGGACCTGAAGAAGGTGCGCAACGTGAAGCCGCTGTGGTCCAAGCTCGGCACCTTCGTCGGCATTTCGCTCGGCGCGCTGGACATGTGGACCAATACGTTCGGCTTCTCGCTGTTCGGCACGCTGAAGCACGGCAAGACCGACGCGGCCTCGCTGAAGCCGGCCAAGGACTGCAAGAAGATCCAGTATCCCCGCCCCGACGGCGTGCTGACCTTCGACAAGCTCTCCTCGGTGTTCCTCTCGAACACCAACCACGAGGAGAACCAGCAGGTGCATCTGGTGGTGAAGGACATGGCCCTGCAGAAGGCCTCCGAGCACGACGTCTATGCCGGCCCCTCCAACCGCTACTGCCCCGCCGGCGTCTATGAGTGGATCGAGGAAGGGTCGGACGCCCCGCGCTTCCAGATCAACGCGCAGAACTGCGTCCACTGCAAGACGTGCGACATCAAGGACCCCAACCAGAACATCACCTGGACGGCGCCCGAAGGCGGCGGCGGGCCGAACTATCCGAACATGTGAGGATGGGCGCCGTCATGCCCCGGCTCGTCCGGGGCATGACGCCCCTATCCGCGCCCTGCCCTACCCCCGCGCGGCCTCGGCCGCCTGCGGCAGGTCCTGCGCCGCGACTTCCGACAGCGCAAAACCATAGAGCACGAGGCAGGGGCCATCCGCCCCTTCGTCCACGGCGCGGGCCACGGCCTCCACGAGGCTCGCGACGGTGGCGACGACCACCTTCTCCTCCGGCCGGGTGACCGAGAAGATGGCGACGGCCGGCGTCGCCGGCTCGATGCCGACGGACATGAGGTTGCGCACGAGGTCCGGCAGGGTCCGGCGCGGCATGTAGACGACGGTGGTCGCCGCCTTGTCGGAGAGCGCCTTGAAGTCGAGATCGGCGGGCAGCTTGCCGTCGCGCGCATGGGCGGTGACGAATTGCAGCCGCCGCGCATGGTCGCGATGGGTGAGCGATGTGACGAGCCGGCTCGCCGCGCCCTGAGGGGAGGAGATGCCGGGCACCACCTCCACCGGCACGCCGGCGGCGCGGCAATAAGCGATCTCCTCGCCCGCCCGGCCGAAGATCATGGGTTCGCCGCCCTTGAGGCGCACCACGCGGCGGCCCTCGCGGGCAAGGTCCACCATCAGCGCGTTGATGTCGTCCTGCTTGCAGGAGGGGCCGTAGCCGGTCTTGCCCACGAGCATCTTCTTCGCCTCGCGCCGGGCGAAATCGAGGATCGCACCGGAGACGAGATCGTCATAGAGCACCACGTCGGCCGATTGCAGCGCGCGCACGGCCTTGAGCGTGAGCAATTCGGGATCGCCCGGCCCTGCGCCCACCAGTACAACCGAGCCGCCCACGCCCGAGCGACCTTGCGGGGATGAGCCCTGCGTCTCGAGCGCGGCGAACAGCGCGGCGCGGTCGGCTTCTTCCGGGGCGCGGTGGGGCTCGGCGAGGGCTTTCGCCGCGAACCGCTCCCAGAAGGCGCGGCGGGCGTGGAAGGAGAGGCCGCGCTCGGTCACCGCCGCGCGCCACGTCTTCGCCGCCTGCGCCCAGGCGCGGAAGCCCGAGGGCAAGAGCGCCTCGATCTTCGCCCGCACCGCCTGCCCGAACACCGGGGCGGCGCCGTCCGTGGAAATGCCAACCACGAGGGGCGAGCGGTTGACGATCGCGCCGAAGGTGAAGTCGCACAGGGCCGGCCGGTCGATCACGTTCACCGGCACGCCGGTGTCGCGCGCAGCGGCCGCGAAGCGCCCGGCCGCGTCCGCATCCTCGAAATCGCCGATGGCGAGGGCAGCGCCCGCGATGTCGTCCTTGTGCCAGTCGCGCACATGCACGGCGATGGCGCCGTGAGATTGGGCACCGGCCAGCCGCCAGATGTCCTCGCAGACGGAAGGCGCGATCACCTCCACCCGCGCGCCGGCGGCGGAGAGCAGCTCCACCTTCCAGGCCGCCGGCTCGCCGCCGCCCGCCACCAGCACGCGCCGGCCGTCCAGCCCGAAGAACACCGGCAGGCGCGCAAGCGCCTCCATGCGCGCCTGCCGCGTCTCGCGGGGGGCACGGGGGGCGTTGGGCTCGGCGCCGGGGGCGGCCATGGGTCGAGACTCCGGAACTGGATATGCCCGAAAGGTAAGTCCCCGCGCGCCGGGGATCAACGCGCGGGAACCAAAGATCAGCCGCGGGCGGCGACGACGATGATCTCGACCAGGAACTGCGGCGCGGCGAGCTTGCCTTCGCTGGTGGCGCGGGCGGGGGGATTGGCCTTGTCCACCCAGGTGTCCCACACGCTGTTCATGCCGGCGAAATTCTTGATGTCCGACAGCCAGATGGTCGCGGTGAGGATGCGCGACTTGTCGGTGCCGGCGCGGGCCAGCAGGCTGTCGATGGAGGCGAGCACGGCCTTCGTCTGGCTCTCCACGTCCGGCCCCTCGGCCACCTGGCCGGCGAGATAGACGGTGTTGCCGTGGATCACCGCCTCGCTCATGCGGGCGCCCTTGTCGAGCCGTTCGATGCTCATGATGTGTCCTCTTGTTGGGGATGGCGGGTGTTTAGCAGCATCCGGGGCACAGGCGTCAACCATCTGCGGCGACCTCGCGCCCCGGACGCATGGAGCGCCAGCGCAATGCGAGCCGGGGCCCAGCGCAAAAGACCGCCGAAGGCGCTGCCATATCCCGGGCTCTCACGCATGGCCCGCTGCGCGGAATCGTTGCGCTGGGTCCCGGCTCTCCTTCCACTCCGCTGCGCTGCAGTCGGCCGGGACGCGAGAGGGGTGCAGCCCCTCAGTGCGCCTCTTCCCAGTTCTTCGCCGCCCGCGCGTCCACCTTCAGCGGCACGGCCAGCTGCACGGCGGGCGCGGCCGCGCTCTCCATGGCGTGGCGCACCACGGGAATGGTGGCCTCGGCCTCGGCCTCCGGCACCTCGAACACCAGTTCGTCATGCACCTGCAACAGCATGCGGGCGGAAAGGCCAGCCTTTTCCAGCGCCGGCTCCATGCGGATCATGGCGCGGCGGATGATGTCGGCGGCGGTGCCCTGGAGGCGGGCGTTGATGGCGGCGCGCTCATTGAAGGCGCGAATGGAGGGGTTCTTCGCCGCAATGTCCGGATAGTGGCAGCGCCGGCCGAACAGCGTCTCCACATAGCCGTGCTCGCGGCAGAAGGTCTTGGTCTCCTCCATGTAGTCGCGGATGCCGGGGAAGCGCTCGAAATAGCGCTTGATGTACTGCCCCGCCTCCTCGCGCGGGATGGAGAGCTGGTTGGCGAGGCCGAAGGCGGAGATGCCGTAGATGATGCCGAAATTGATGGCCTTCGCCCGCCGCCGGATCTCCCCCGGCATGTCCTTCACCGGCACGCCGAACATCTCGGAGGCCGTCATGGCGTGGATGTCGAGCCCGTCCGTGAAGGCCTGCCGCAGCGCCGGGATGTCCGCGATCTCGGCGAGGAGCCGCAGTTCGATCTGCGAATAGTCGGCCGAGACGAGGAGGTTGCCCTCCTCCGCCACGAAGGCGCGGCGGATGCGCCGGCCTTCCTCGGTGCGCACGGGGATGTTCTGCAGGTTGGGATCGGAGGAGGAGAGCCGCCCGGTGGTGGTGGCGGCCAAGGCATAGGAGGTGTGGACGCGCTTCGTCTGCGGATGCACGAAGTTCGGCAGCGCGTCCGTATAGGTGGAACGGAGCTTCGAGAGCTGGCGCCATTCCAGAATCTTCTGCGGCAGCTTGTGGCCCTGCTCGGCCAGCTCCTCCAGCGCGGTGGCCTTGGTGGACCACATGCCGGTGGCGGTCTTGGTGCCGCCGGGCAGGCCCATGCGGCCGAACAGGATGTCGCCCATCTGCTTGGGTGAGCCCACGTTCAGCCGCTCGCCGGCCAGTTCCGCGATCTCGTCCTCCACCCGCGCCGCGCCCTGCGCGAATTCGGAGGAGAGGCGCGCCAGCATGGCCTTGTCGATGGCGATGCCGCGCGATTCCATGCGCGCCAGCACGGGAATGAGCGGGCGCTCCAGCGTCTCGTAGACGGTGGTGCGGCCCTCGGCGGCGAGGCGGGGCTTGAGCACCTGCCACAGGCGCAGCGTCACGTCCGCATCCTCGGCGGCGTAGGCGGTGGCGGGCTCCAGCGCCACCTTGTCGAAGGTGATCTGCGCCTTGCCCTTCCCCGTCACCTCCGAATAGCCGATGGGCTGATGGCCGAGATGGAGGACGGAAAGCTCGTCCATGCCGTGGCCGTTCTTGCCGGCATCGAGCGCGTAGGACATGCACATGGTGCAGTCGATGGGCGCAACGGTGATGCCGTGGCGGGCGAGCACCGCCTCGTCATACTTCACATTGTGCCCGACCTTGAGCGTGCCCTTGTCCTCAAGCATGGGCTTCAGCGCGGCGACCGCATCGGTGAGCGAAATCTGCCCCGGCAGCAGGCCTTCGCTGAACAGGCCATCGCCGGCCCCCTGATGCAGCAGCGGGATGTAGCAGGCCTCGTTGGGCGAGAGCGCCAGCGAGACGCCCACGAGGTCCGCCTGCATGGGGTCCAGCGAATTGGTCTCGGTGTCGAAGGCGACGACGCCGAGGTCCATGGCCTTCGCGCACCACGCCTTCAGCTCCGCGAGATCTAGGATGGTGCGATAGGCCTTGCGGTCCACCGGCGTCGCCCGCGCGGCCTGCGCGCGCTGGTGGGCGAGATCGGAAGGGGTTGGGGTGCCGCCGGGGGCGGCGGGAGCAGCGCCGGGTTGAGCAGGCGCTTCGCCTTCAGCGGTGGGCGCGGCGGCGGGGGCGAAGAGATCGCCGCCGCTGGGCGCGAGCTTCGGGTCCGGCTCCACCTCGCCGGCCTCCACGCCATAGGCCTCGGCCACGCGGCGGGTGATGGTGGTGAATTCCATGGCCTTGAGGAAGGAGATGAGGCGCTTGGCGTCCGGGTCTTCCAGCACCAAATCTTCCAGCGGCACTTCCACCGCCACGTCGCGCACCAAGGTCACGAGCTGCTTGGAGATGCGCGCGGCCTCCTGATTGTTCAGCAGCGACTCGCGGCGCTTGGGCTGCTTGATCTCGCCGGCGCGGGCGAGCAGCGTTTCGAGATCGCCATATTCGGCGATGAGCTGCGCGGCGGTCTTGATGCCGATGCCGGGCACGCCGGGCACGTTGTCGGTGCTGTCACCGGCCAGCGCCTGCACGTCCGTGACCTTCTCCGGCGGCACGCCGAAATATTCCACCACCTCGCCGAGGCCGATGCGCCGCTCCGGCCGCGCCCCACGCCCGCCGCTCTCGCCAGAGGCGGGATCGTACATGGCGACCTTGGGGCCGATGAGCTGCATCAAATCCTTGTCGGCGGAGACGATGAGCACGTCCGCCCCGGCCTTCACCGCCTGCTCGGCATAGGTGGCGATGATGTCGTCCGCCTCGTAGCGCGCCTGCTCCACCGGGATGAGGCCAAAGGCGCGCACCGCCTCGCGCATGAGCGGGAACTGGGGAATCAGCTCGTCCGGCGGCTCGGAGCGGTTGGCCTTGTAGTCGGGATAAAGCTCCTTGCGGAAACTGTCCTCCGACTTGTCGAACACGATGGCGAGGTGGGTGGGGCGGATGCCCACGGCCCCGTCGCGCACGAACTGGAACAGCTTGGTGCAGAACAGCCGCACCGCGCCCGTGGGCAGCCGGTCCGAGCGGAAATTGTACTTCCGGTCCTGGTTGATGGACTGGAAATAGGCGCGGAACACGAAGGAGGAGCCATCCACCAGGAACACATGGTCGCCGGGCTTGAGGGGGCGGGGAGAGGGGGACATGGGGCGTCCTTCAAAGGTCCGGCGGCAGCGGCGATCAGAGGCGTGGGATCGGGGTCGATCGAAGGCGCGCACGATGCCCGAGGGGGCGGCCAGGAACAAGTGCCGTGGCACCCGCCGAACACGCGCGCCGCCGGCGTGAGAAAGCCCCCCGGCCCAATGGCCAAGCCGTGCCGCAGCGCACACTTCGCAGGCATCTGCATCCTCAGATGAACAACGGAAGTGCAGTCTCCCAGCGCGCCCAATTTTTCATCAGTCTAATTTTATTCGTGGAATCAGAGACCTAAGCATCCGGGCGCACTTGGCCCATCACTTGCTTTTATCACTGCGGCGCAGTCGATGATGACCGCGCCCCATATTCGTCCCAACGATGGGACCCGCAGCAGAGCCGCTGACAGCCATGACCGGAAGGTCGTGAGCATGTCCGCGGCTTTTTTCGTTTCGGGTCTCCGCGTCCGCCTTTGCCGATCCAGGGGAAAAGAACATGAGCGACGCTTTCAAGTCCGGGCCCAACGAAACCGTCTCGACCGCAGCCGACGCCTCCACCCCCGCCGGCGTCTCGCGCCGCTCGCTGCTGAAGGGCACAGCCGCCGCGCTGGGCACCGCCGCTCTGTTCGAGAGCATCCGCATGGCCTTCCCCGGCGGCGTGCCCGCGGCCTATGCCGCCGAGGCGCCGGAGACCAACAAGGCGACGCTCGGCTTCATCGCCCTCACCGACGCGGCGCCCCTGTTCGTGGCCAAGGAAAAGGGCCTGTTCGACAAATACGGCATGACCGACGTGACGGTGGCCAAGCAGGCCTCCTGGGGCACCACGCGCGACAATCTGGTGCTCGGCTCCGAGGGCAACGGCATCGACGGCGCCCACATCCTCACGCCCATGCCCTACCTGATCTCCGCCGGCAAGGTGACGCAGAACAACGTCCCGACCCCCATGTACATCCTCTCCCGGCTGAACCTGAACAGCCAGTGCATCTCGGTGGGCCAGGAATATATCGACCTCAAGATCGGCCTCGATACCAAGCCCTTCAAGGAAGCGCTGGACAAGAAAAAGGCCTCCGGCAAGTCGGTGAAGGCCGCCATGACCTTCCCGGGTGGCACCCATGACCTGTGGATCCGCTACTGGCTCGCCGCCGGCGGCATCGATCCCGACAAGGACATCGAGACCATCGTCGTCCCGCCGGCCCAGATGGTGGCCAACATGAAGGTGGGCACCATGGACTGCTTCTGCGTCTGCGAGCCGTGGAACGAGCAGCTCATCCACCAGAAGATCGGCTACACCGCCGTCACCACCGGCGAGCTCTGGAAGGACCATCCGGAGAAGGCGCTCGGCATGCGCGCCGCCTATGTGGACAAGAACCCCAAGGCCGCCATGGCGATCCTGAAGGCGGTGATGGAAGCCCAGATGTGGTGCGACAAGATGGAAAACCGCGAGGAAGTCGCGGCCATCTGCGCCAAGCGCCAGTGGATCAACGTGCCGGTCGCCGACGTGGTGGACCGCATGAAGGGCAAGTTCGACTACGGCACCGGCCGCGTGGTCGAGAAGAGCCCGGTCATGATGAAGTATTGGCAGGACAATGCGTCCTACCCTTACCAGAGCCACGACCTGTGGTTCATCACCGAGGACCAGCGCTGGGGCAAGTTCGAGCCCGATTACGACGCCAAGGCCCTCATCGCCAAGGTGAACCGCGAGGACATGTGGCGCGAGGCGGCCAAAGCCCTCTCCGTGCCGGCGGCCGAGATCCCCACCTCCACCTCGCGCGGCAAGGAGACCTTCTTCGACGGCAAGGTCTTCGATCCGGAAAACCCGTCCGCCTATTTGTCGAGCCTCGGCATCAAGCGGATTTCGTGATCGCGCGGCGCCGCCCCTGATCCCAGACCACGGGGGCGGCGCCCCCTGCCCCGAACCCGGAGACGCATTCATGTCCATGCCCGCCCTCAAGCTGGAAAAACCCTCGTCTGCCAAGATGGCGCAAGTCCCCGCCGCGCAGGTGGTGAAGATGCCGGCGCGCAAGCGCCCGGCGCTGGCGGAGAAGATCGTGCCCTTGCTGAAGACGGCCGCGGCCAACATCGTCCCGCCCATCGTCGTCATCGCCCTGCTCCTGGGCCTGTGGCAGATCCTGTGCAGCGCGCCGGGCTCGGCCCTGCCGCCGCCCTCCTCCATCATCCAGAATTCGTGGGAGCTGATCGCCCACCCCTTCTATGACCGGGGCGGCCTCGACAAGGGCCTGTTCTGGCACATCCTCGCCTCGCTCCAGCGGGTGGCGGTGGGCTACAGCCTCGCGGCGGTGGCGGGCGTCGGTCTCGGGGTGCTCATCGGCCAGTCCACCTGGGCCATGCGCGGGCTCGACCCGCTGTTCCAGGTGCTGCGCACCGTGCCGCCCCTCGCCTGGCTGCCGCTCTCCCTCGCCGCCTTCCGCGACGGCCAGCCGGCGGCGGTGTTCGTCATCTTCATCACTGCCATCTGGCCGATCATCATCAATACGGCGGTGGGCATCCGCAACATTCCGCAGGACTACCGGAACGTTGCTGCGGTGCTGCGGCTGAACCCCATCGAATTCTTCCTGAAGATCATGATCCCGGCGGCCGCGCCCTACATCTTCACGGGCCTTCGCATCGGCATCGGCCTCAGCTGGCTCGCCATCATCGCGGCGGAAATGCTCATCGGCGGCGTCGGCATCGGCTTCTTCATCTGGGATGCGTGGAACTCGTCGCTCATCGGCGACATTATCGTGGCGCTCTTCTATGTCGGCATCACCGGTTTCATTCTGGACCGCATGATCGCCGCCGTCGGCGCCTTCGTCACCCGCGGCACCGCCGCTGCCTGAGGAGGCTTCCATGGGCGCCTATCTGAAGCTCGATCACATCGACAAGACCTTCACCCGCGGCTCCGCCTCCACCAATGTGCTGAAGGAGGTGACGCTCGACATCGACAAGGGCGAATACGTCTCCATCATCGGCCATTCCGGCTGCGGCAAGTCCACTTTGTTGAACATCGTCGCCGGCCTCACCTCCGCCACCACCGGCGGGGTGATCCTCGACGGGCGGGAGGTGAATTCCCCCGGCCCGGACCGCGCCGTCGTGTTCCAGAACCACTCCCTGCTGCCCTGGCTCACCGTCTATGACAACGTGCGCCTCGCGGTGGACAAGGTGTTCTCCGGCACCCGCTCGCGCGCCGAGCGGCACGACTGGACCCTGCACAATCTCGACCTCGTGCAGATGGGCCATGCCAAGGACAAGCGCCCCTCCGAAATCTCCGGCGGCATGAAGCAGCGCGTCGGCATCGCCCGGGCGCTGGCCATGGAGCCGAAGGTGCTGCTGCTGGATGAGCCGTTCGGCGCGCTGGATGCGCTCACCCGCGCACATCTTCAGGACAGCGTGATGCAGATCCACGCGACCCTCGGCAACACCATCCTCATGATCACCCACGACGTGGACGAGGCGGTGCTGCTCTCCGACCGCATCGTGATGATGACCAACGGCCCTTCCGCCTATGTGGGCGAGGTGCTGGAGGTGAATCTGCCCCGCCCGCGCAAGCGCCTCGAGCTGGTGACCAACCCCACCTACCTCAAGGCCCGCGAGGCGGTGCTGAAATTCCTCCACGAGCGCCACCGCTTCGTCGAGGCCGCCTGACGCAAAGGCGCGGCCTGTCCGCGCCATCGACGCGCAATAGAGGCGCGGGCCTGCCCGCGCCGTCCTCCTAGACCGCCGAGACCACGCGCCCAACCGGCGCGCACGGGTTCGTGCGCCCTTCATCAGGAGTTTTGCCATGAGCCTGACCCCGCACCAGATCGAGCTGATCCAGGACTCGTTCGCCAAGGTGGTGCCCATCGCCGACACCGCCGCCGCCGTCTTCTACGGCCGCCTGTTCGAGATCGCGCCGCAGGTGAAGCCCCTGTTCAAGGGCGACATGAGCCTTCAGGGCGCCAAGCTCATGGCGACGCTGGGCCTCGTCGTCGCCGGCCTCAATGACCTTTCGAAGATCGTCCCCGCCGCCGAGAGCCTCGCCCGCAAGCATGTGGCCTATGGCGTGAAGGACGAGCACTACGCCCCCGTCGGCGCCGCGCTGATCTGGACGCTGGAACGCGGCCTCGGCCCGGACTTCACGCCCGAGACCAGGGACGCCTGGGGGGAAGCCTACGGCATCCTCTCCTCCGTCATGATCGCCGCCGCCGCCAAGGCGCCGGTCGCGGCCGAGTGAGGAGACGCACGTGAGCGAGCCCCTTCTCGTCATCGGCAACGGCATGGCCACCGCGAAGCTCTGCGAGGAGCTGACCCGGCGCGCGCTCGGCCGCCACGCCGTGGCGGTGATCGGGGCGGAGCCGCACCTTGCCTATAACCGCGTGCTGCTCTCCGAAGTGCTCGCCGGCCACATGAGCGCCGCCGAGGCGGAGATGAAGCCCGCCTCCTGGTGGCGCGCGCGGGGCGTGACCCTGCAATACGGCACCCCCGCCGCCGCCATCGACCGCGCCGCCCGCGAAGTGGTGCTGACGGACGGCCGCCGCCTGCCCTTCGGCAAGCTGGTGCTGGCCACCGGCTCCCACCCCATCCGCCTGCCGCTGCCGGGCATGGCGCTGCCCGGCGTCCACACCTTCCGCGATCTCAAGGACGTGGAAGCCCTGCTCGCCGCCGCTGCCGTTCCCGGCACGCGCGCCGTGGTCATCGGCGGCGGGCTGCTGGGCATCGAGGCGGCAGCCGGGCTCGCCGGCGCGGGCGTCGAGACCCGCCTCGTCCACCTCATGGACCGGCTGATGGAACGCCAGCTGGACGTCGCCGCCGGCGGCTTTCTCCGCCGCGCGGTGGAGGCCAAGGGCATCGAAGTGCTGCTCGGCGCCGCGAGCGAAGCCATCGAAGGCGAGAGCCGTGTCACCGGCCTGCGCCTGAAGGACGGCCGCGTGATCCCCGCCGACATCCTCGTGGTGGCCTGCGGCGTGACCCCCAATGCGGACCTCGCCCGTGGGGCGGGGCTGGAGGTGAAGCGCGGCATCGTGGTGGACGATACCCTCGCCTCGTCCGATCCCGACATCTTCGCCATCGGCGAATGCGCCGAGCATCGCGGCATGACCTACGGCCTCGTCGCCCCGGCCTATGAGCAGGCCGGCGTGCTCGCCCGCCGCCTCGCCGGGGAGGATGCGCGCTACGAGGGCTCGGTGGTTTCCACCAATCTCAAGGTGTCGGGCGTGCCCGTCTTCTCCGCCGGCGACGTCACCGGCGGCGCGGGCACGGAAGACATCGTGCTCACTGATCGCGGCCTCGGCGTCTACCGCCGGCTCATCGTGAAGGACGGCGTGCTCGCCGGCGCCGTGCTGTTCGGCGACACGGCGGACGGCCTCTTCTACCTCGACCTCATCACCCGCCGCACCCCCATCGCCGCCATGCGCACCGAGCTTGCGTTCGGCCGCGATGCGGTGGCCGCCGCAGCCTGACAAGAAGAAGAAAGGAAACCCCATGGGCGCCGATTTCACCACCGACCAGAAGCGCTATCTGGAAGGCTTCGTCTCCGGCGCCAAGGCGGTGCAGATCGCCCGCGGCGCGCCCGCTGCCGCGCCAGTCGCCGAGATGACCGGCCCCGATGCCGCGAGCCATCGCGCCATGGCCCGCACCGAGGCCGAGGGAAAAAAGCTCACCCCCGAGGAGAAGGCGAAGCGCGAGGAGCTGGGGCTCGACGCCTATGACCGCATGCGCGCTGCGGCCCGCGACGGCGTCTTCCCCAAGGGCCCGGACGTGCTGCGCTGGAAGTATCACGGCTTGTTCTATGTCGCCCCGGCGCAGGACAGCTTCATGTGCCGGATGCGCATTCCCGGCGGCATCCTCACCCACTGGCAGTTCCGGGGCGTCGCCGACATCGCCGCGCGCCACGGTGGCGGCTACACCGACATCACCACCCGCGCCAACCTCCAGATCCGCGAGATCCCGCCCACCGACGGCATCGCCGTGCTGGAGGGGCTCGTCTCCCTCGGCCTCACGGCCAAGGGCTCGGGCGCCGACAACATCCGCAATGTCACCGGCACCCCCACCGCCGGCATCGACCCGCAGGAACTCCTCGACACCCGGCCGCTGGCGAACGCGTGGCACCACTACATCCTCAATAGCCGCGACATGTACGGCATGCCGCGCAAGTTCAACGTGGCGTTCGACGGCGCCGGCACCATCGGCGCGCTGGAGGACACCAACGACATCGGCTTCCAGGCGGTGGAGGTGATGGACGGCTTCGGCATCGCCCCCGGCGTCTGGCTGCGCCTCGTGCTGGGTGGCATCACCGGCCACAAGGATTTCGCCCGCGACACCGGCATCGTGGTGCGCCCGGAGGAGGCGGTGGACGTGGCGGCGGCCATCGTGCGCGCCTTCATCGACACCGGCGACCGCACCGACCGCAAGAAGGCGCGGCTGAAATACGTGCTCGATTCCATGGGCTTCGACGGCTTCCTGAAGCGGGTGGAGGAAAAGCTCGGCCGCCCCTTCACCCGCCTTGCCGCCGAGGCGGTGAAGCCGCGCGCGGAGCCGGACCGCCTCGCCCATCTCGGCGTCCATCCGCAGAAGCAGGCGGGGCTGAACTATGTGGGCGTGGCGACGCCCGTGGGCCGCATGAGCGCCGCCCAGATGCGCGGCCTCGCCGACATTTCCGCCCGCTTCGGCGACGGCGACATCCGCCTCACCGTCTGGCAGAATCTGCTCATCTCCGGCGTCACCGATGCCGATATCGCCGCCGTTACGGACGCGGTGGAAGCGCTCGGCCTCACCACCAAGGCAACACCGCTCCAGGCGGGCATCGTCGCCTGCACCGGGGCGAAGGGCTGCCGCTTCGCGGCGGCCGACACCAAGGGCACCGCGCGGGCGATCCTCGCCCATTGCGAAGAGCGCGTCGCCCTCGACGGGCCGGTGAACATCCATGTCACCGGCTGCCACAATTCCTGCGCCCAGCATTATATCGGCGATATCGGGCTGATCGGGGCGCGGGTGCCCGTCAATGACGACGGGGACACGGTGGACGGCTATCACATCCTCGTCGGCGGAGGCTTCGGCAGCGCGGCCGCCATCGCCCGCGAGCTTTACCAGAACGTGCCGGCGGACGACGCCCCGGCCGTGGTGGAACGCCTGCTGAAAAGCTGGGTCGCCCATCGCACGGCCGGCGAAAGCTTCGCCGATTTCACCCGCCGCTTTGAGCCCGACGCGCTGAAGGCGCTGGCGGAGGCGGCATGAGGGAGCAACGCAGAAGGATTTTGCCGCTGCGCGACGTTGTGCGCTGGGTCCCGGCTCTCCTTCCACTGCGCTCCGCTTCGTTTCAGTCGGCCGGGACACGAAACCGGCCTCGCGCCCCGGACGCATGGAGCGTCAGCGCAATGCGAGCCGGGGCCCAGCGCAAGACACGAGCGCCGCAGGCGCTCTCCTGATCCAGAGACACGCCCATGAGCCTCCAGTCCCGTCCCCCCATCGTCCCCGTTTTGCCCGACAGCGCGCCCTTCTCCGCGGAGCAGCGGGCGTGGCTGAACGGCTTCTTCGCCGCCATCCTCTCCACCGAGACGGCGCCCGCCCCCATGGCCCTCTCGGCCGGCGATGCGGCGGCGCTGATGCCGGATATCTCCGCGCCGGCCTCGGCGGAGGAGGACGATGGCGCACCCTGGCACGACCCCTCCATGCCCCTTCCCGAGCGCATGGCGCTGGCCGAGGGCAAGGCCCTGCCCCGGCGCATGATGGCGGCCATGGCGCAGCAGGATTGCGGCCAGTGCGGCTATGTCTGCGAGACCTACGCCAAGGCCCTGGCGAGCGGCGCGGAAGCGAAGCTCAATCTCTGCGCCCCCGGCGGCAAGGAGACGCTGCGGATGCTGAAGCAGCTCGCGGCGGAAACCTCCGCGCCGGCTGAGGCTGCACCTGCTGCCGAGCCCCCCGCGCCGGTTGTCGCCCACGCCGCACCCGCCGCCACCGGCACCCGCGAGAATCCCGGCGAAGTCACCTTCCTCTCCCGCACCCGCCTCAACAAGGCGGGCTCGGAGAAGGAGACGTGGCATGTGGAGTTCGACCTCGCCGGCTCCGGCATCGACTATGCCGCCGGCGACAGTTTCGGCGTGTTCCCGGTGAACGATCCCGGCCTTGTCGCCGCCGTGCTGGAGGCGCTGCACGCCCCCGCCGACTTTCCCATCGCCGGCCATACGCTCGCCGAGGTGCTGGCCCGCGAGGTGTGCCTGAAATCGGCGCCGGACGCGCTCTTCACCCTCATCTCCTATCTGGTCGGCGGCGAGCGCAAGGCGAAGGCCCGCGCGCTCGCCAATGGCGAGGATCCGGACGGCGATGCCGCCACCCTCGACGTGCTGGCGGCCCTTCAGAAATTCCCCGGCATCCGCCCCGATCCCGAAGCCCTCATCGAGTGCCTGGAGCCGCTGCAGCCGCGCCTCTATTCCATTTCCTCCAGCCCCGTCGCCACCCCCGGCCGCCTCACCCTCACGGTGGATGCGGTGCGCTATGATCTCGATGGCCGCACGCGGCTCGGCGTCGCCTCCACCTTCCTCGGTGATCGCCTCGCGCCGGGCACGCGCATGAAGGCCTATATCCAGAAGGCGCACGGCTTCGCTCTGCCACAGGATCTGGCGAAGGACGTCATCATGGTCGGCCCAGGCACCGGCATCGCGCCGTTCCGCTCCTTCCTCCACGAACGGCTGGCGACGAAGGCTCCTGGCCGCAACTGGCTGTTCTTCGGCCACCAGCGGCGCGAGACGGATTTCTTCTATGAGGACGAGCTTTCGGGCCTTCAGGCCGCCGGCTGCCTCACCCGCCTCGACACCGCATGGTCCCGCGACGGCGACCGGAAGGTCTACGTGCAGGACCGCATCCGCGAGGCCGGGGCGGAGCTGTGGGGCTGGCTGAAGGACGGCGCGCATTTCTACGTCTGCGGCGATGCCCGGCGCATGGCGAAGGACGTGGAGCAGGCCGTCGCGGATGTGGCGGCCACCCATGGCGGGCTGTCTGCGGAAGCGGCGGCGAAATTCGTCGCCGATCTCAAGACCGCCGGGCGCTATCAGGCCGACGTGTACTGAGCTAGAAATGATGGCCAAGCCTCAGGCAGGACCGGCATGAACGCCCCCCTCACGCCCCCCTCGGTGAAGACCACCTGCCCCTATTGCGGCGTCGGCTGCGGCGTGAAGGCGACGCCGGACGGGCGCGGCGGCGCGCTCGTCGAAGGCGATCACGACCACCCGGCCAATCTCGGCCGCCTGTGCTCCAAGGGCGCGGCGCTGGGCGAGACGCTGGGGCTCGGCACCCGCCTGCTCCACCCGCTGGTGCGCGGGGCGGACGGCGTGCTGGCGCGGGCGAGCTGGGATGACGCGCTGGATCGCATCGCCGGAGACCTCTCCGCCATCATCGACCGGCACGGGCCGGGGGCGGTGGCCTTCTATCTCTCCGGGCAACTGCTGACCGAGGATTATTACGCCGCCAACAAGCTCGCCAAGGGCTTCCTCGGCACCGCGAACGTGGACACCAATTCCCGCCTGTGCATGTCCTCCTCCGTGGCCGGCCACAAGCGCGGCTTCGGCTCGGACACGGTGCCGGGGAGCTATGAAGACCTGGACGGGGCGGACCTCATCGTCCTCACCGGCTCCAACACGGCGTGGTGCCATCCCGTCCTGTTCCGCCGCATGGAAGCGGCGCGCAAGGCGCGGGGCACGAAGCTGGTGGTGATCGACCCCCGCCGCACCGATACGGGGGCCGAGGCGGACCTGTTCCTGCCGCTGGCCCACGGCACCGACGCGCTGCTTTTCTCGGGCCTGCTCGTGCATCTGGCGCAGAGCCCGGCCTTCGATGCGGCCTATGTGGAGGCGCACACAACGGGCTTCGCGGAGGCCCTCGCCGCCGCCCGCGCCGTCGCCCCCGATGCCGAAACCACCGCGCGCGCCTGCGGGCTGGCGGTGAAGGACGTGGAGCGCTTCTTCGCGCTCTTCACCGAAACGGCGCGCACCGTCACCTGCTATTCGCAGGGGGTGAACCAGTCGGCGGTGGGCACCGACAAGGTGAATGCCATCCTCAACTGCCATCTCGCCACCGGCCGCATCGGGCGCGAAGGCATGGGGCCGTTCTCCCTCACCGGCCAGCCCAATGCCATGGGCGGACGCGAGGTGGGAGGGCTCGCCAACCAACTCGCCGCCCACATGGGCTTTTCCCCCGCCGAGGTGGACCGCGTGCGCCGCTTCTGGGGCGCGTCGCAGATGGCCGAGCATGAGGGGCTGAAGGCGGTGGACATGTTCGCCGCCATCGGCCGGGGCGAGATCAAGGCCCTGTGGGTGATGGGCACCAACCCCGCCGTAAGCCTGCCCGAGGCCGATGCCGTGCGCATGGCGCTGGAAGGGCTGGAGCTGTTCGTGCTCTCCGAGAACGTGGTCGCCAACGACACCGCCGGCTGCCGCCCGCATGTCATGCTGCCCGCCGCCGCCTGGGGCGAGAAGGACGGCACCGTCACCAATTCCGAGCGCCGCATCTCCCGCCAGCGCCCCTTCCTGCCCCGTCCCGGCGAGGTGCAGCCCGACTGGTGGGCGCTCAAGGGCGTGGCCGAGCGCCTCGGTTTCGACGATTCCTTCGCGTGGCGCGGTCCGGCGGACATCTTCCGCGAGCATGCCGCCCTCTCCGGCTTCGAGAATGACGGCGCGCGGGATTTCGACATCTCCGCTTTCGCCGGCCTCACCGAAGCGGCCTACGAGGACATCGCGCCGGTGCAATGGCCCGTCCCCGCCGGCCGGGCGGAGGGCACCGCGCGCCTGTTCGCGGACGGCGGCTATTTCACGCCCGATCGGCGCGCCCGCTTCGTCGCCCCGCGCCCCGTGGTGGCGGTTTCGGCCGAGAACGATTTCCCCTTCCTGCTCAACACCGGCCGCATCCGCGACCAGTGGCACACCATGACCCGCACCGGCCTCGCCCCTCGCCTCGGCGCGCACATCCCGGCGCCGTTCGTGGCGGTGCACCCGGATGATGCCGCGCCGCTCGGGCTCGCGACGGGCATGCTGGCGGAGGTGACGAGCGCCCACGGCCGCGCGGTGCTGGAGGTGGTGGTCGATCCCGGCCAAAGGCCCGGCACGCTGTTCGCGCCCATCCACTGGAGCCACGCCAATTCGTCCGATGGCCGCGTCGGTGCGCTGGTGCACGCCGTCACCGATCCGGTCTCCGGCCAGCCGGACTCCAAGGCGACGCCGGCCGCGCTTTCCCCTCATGCCGCACCGTTCGAGGGCTTCGTGCTGGCGCGCCGGCCCATGGCGCTGCCGGAGGGCGTGTGGTGGGCGCGCGCGGCGCTGGACGGCGGCTATGGCTGGCGCCTTGCCGGCCGAATGGGGCCGCAGGACTGGGCGCAATGGGTGAAGGCGGAAGGCCCGGCCGATGTCGCCGAGCTGAGCGACACGCCCTCCGGCCTCTACCGCGCCGCCGCCTTCGATGCGGACGGGCGGCTCGACTTTGCGGTGTTCATCGGTGCCGCCGGCCAGCGCGTGGCGTGGGATGCGCTGAAGGGGCTGCTGGCGTCCGAGGTCTCGGCCGCCGCCCGGCGCCTCGTGCTCTCCGGCCGCCGGGCGGGCGCGAATGCCGCCTGCGGGCCGCTGGTGTGCGCCTGCTTCGGGGTGCCGAAGGACAGCATCCTCGCCGCCATCCGGGACGGTGCCGCCGATGCGGCGGCGGTGGGCGCGCGGCTCAAGGCCGGCACCAATTGCGGCTCCTGCCTGCCGGAAATCCGCAAGCTGATTCTGGAGGCGACGGCGCCGGCGTGAGGCGAGGGCCGGAGGCGTTGCGAGATCGGTTGCGTCCGGGCTGTCGCAAGCCCCATCGATCCTACACCACCGTCATGGCCGGGCTTGACCCGGCCATCCACGTGGCGAGGCTGGGAATGAAATTCACCAGCCGTCTCAGGCGGATCGACGTGGATGCCCGGGACAAGCCCGGGCATGACGCCGAATGACGGATTTAGACGCGCATTCCCGCACCGCGCGCATCGATACGCTTGTCCGGGGGACGGCCCCCCGGTCAAGCCGGAGGGCGACAGGTAAACGGCCTAAAGGGAGCCGGAAGGCCTCAGCCTTCCTTGCCTTCGGCCTTGGCGCGCTCGATGCCTTCGAGGATCAGCTTGTGCGCCTCGGCGGCGTCGCGCCAGCCGACGATCTTCACCCACTTGTTGGGCTCCAGATCCTTGTAGTGCTCGAAGAAGTGCTCGATCTGCTTGAGGGTGATCTCGGGCAGGTCGTTGTAGTTCTGCACCTTGTCGTAGCGCTTGGTGAGCTTGGAGGAGGGCACGGCGATGATCTTCTCATCCATGCCGGCCTCGTCCTCCATCAGCAGCACGCCGACGGGGCGCACCGAGATGATCGCGCCAGCCACGATGGCGCGGGTGTTGGCCACCAGCACGTCGCAGGGGTCGCCATCGCCGGAGAGGGTGTGCGGGATGAAGCCGTAGTTTCCGGGATACCGCATGGCGGTATAGAGGAAGCGATCCACGAAGAGGGTGCCCGCGGCCTTGTCCATCTCGTACTTGATCGGCTCCCCGCCGATCGGGACTTCGATCAGCACGTTCACGTCGTGGGGCGGGTTCTTGCCGATCGGGATCGCGTCGATGCGCATGGGATGCTCGCTCTTGACACTGGCTGCGGGACTTCGGGTCCGCTCCGACCAAAGTCGAATCCGCGCCACGCAAGGCTGCGCAGGCGCTTCGGACCCGACGGGCGGGTGCCCGTCCGGGCGCTACCGCTGCCAAGCGAAGGCGGTCTTGTCCAGCGTTTTCGAACCGAACTGCTCGGTCGAGGATGCGACCGGTTGCCCCCCCAACGCCTGATAGAAGCCCACGGCGCTTTCGTTTTCCGCGAGCGCCCACACCACGAGACCACCAAGCCGGGCGATGGCGAGATCGCGCCGGGCGGCCGCGAACAGGCGCTGGCCGAAGCCGAGGCCCTGATATTGCGGGTGGAGGTAGATTTCGTAAATCTCGCCGCCATAGGGCAGCGCCTTGGCGCGGTTGCCGCCGTAATTCACATAGCCGGCGATATCCTCGCCCACGAGCAGGACGGACAGGCGGCTGCCCCTGCGGATGGCGGCATCCCACCAGCGCGGGCCGCGCCGCTCCACCATGCGCTCCAGCTCGATGCCGGGGATGATGCCGCGATAGGCTGTCCGCCACGCGTCGTCATGGACCGCCGCGATCGCCTTGGCGTCGGCGGGCTTGGCCCTGCGGATCTCGATCAGGCCGGTCGTCATACCCGTGATGGAAGCAAACCCGGCGCCTTCCATCAAGGGGCATGACGCAGGACAGCCGCAACCGGCGGGGGACGACGCCTTGAGCCTTGCCGCACGCGCGCCGAAACCGCGCGGCGGCATAGGCACTTAGGAGGTATCAGGCCGCGACCTCGGGGATGAGGCGCACGGTCATCACAAAGCGGCGTTCCTCGCCCGCGGGGATGTGGAGAAGGCCCGGCTTCTCCACGAACGGGCGGGTATCGTCCTCCGGCGTCGCATAGCCGGACCATGGCTCGATGCAGAGGTAGGGCGCGCCGGGCTTGGTCCAGATGCCGAGGTCCGGCATGCCGGGAAAGGTGATGTCCAGCCCTGGCCGGCCCGGCACCCCATACTGGAGCCTGTGCGAATTGAGGCCGAGGAAGATCAGCGCATCGCGCTCGAACATGGCGTCATCCGGCTTGAGCACGCCCTCGGCAGCGGGGCTCGGCTCGCTGGCGCGGGAGAGCAGGCCGTTGACGGGGCGGTGGATGGGCGCGGGCTCCGGCTGCTCGAAAATCACCCGGTGCTCGGCGCGCGTGCCGCCATAGGGCAGCGGCCAGAGGAAGGCGGGGTGGTAGCCGAAGCTCGCCGGCAGCACGCCGGGGCCGGGATTCGTCACCACCGCCTCCATGGCGAGCCTCGCGCCTTCGAGCGCAAAAGTGACCTCCAGCGCGAAATCGAACGGGTATTCCGCCCGCGTCGCCGCGCTGGGGAGAAGGCGGAAGGTGGCCCGGTCCGGCGCCTCTTCCACCACCTCGAACTCGGAGAAGCGCGCGAAGCCATGCCGGCGCATGGGGTGGCCCTTGCCCTCATGCACGAGGGTGAGGTCCGGCAGCTCGCCGACGATGGGGAAGAGCAGCGGCGCCCGGCCGGTCCAGTAGGCCGGATCGCCGTGCCACAGCAAGGCGCGGCCCTCGGCGTCGGCCAGCGCCCGCAGTTCGGCGCCCAGCGTGGAAATCTCCGCCGACAGCGCGTCCGAGCGCAGCGATACGGTCCTGCCCATGGTGTCCCCCCGGTTTCTTCCCTGCGCCAGCTGTAGCACCCGAGCGAAGCGGGGGCACGGGCTGGCGCGGCCCTCCCCAACGTCAGACCTACAACCAAAGGCGCAGGCGCGGTATCCCTCACCCGAAAGTATTAGACAGCAAGGCTTCTGCAACAAGTGGGTTTCCAAGTCGGAAAAACGCCCGCCGCGCCACGTAATAAAGCGTCAAAAAGCCACTCCAAACATTTACAGATCATCGATTCCCGCGCACTCCACAGAAGCGGGCAGCGCACTGCACAATACATTCGGCGTATGGCCGAAAGTACGGGGTTTCCTCAACTAGCGCGCGGCGTCGCCTCTGGTACAGAGTGCAGGGTGACGAGGCCGGTCGAGGCCAAGGTCGATCACGAAGATAACAACCGGGGCCCACGGGTACCGCGGGCTTTCAGGGAGGGCGACCCATGGACAATTCCGTGGCCGCACGCATTGCGGCCGATCCCAATTACCAGGCGCTGAAATCGCGCCGTTCGCGCTTCGGGTGGAGTCTCACCCTGGCGATGCTGGTCGTGTATTACGGCTTCATCCTGCTCATCGCCTTCCGCAAGGACCTTTTGGCCGCACGCATGGGTGACGGCGTGATGACCTGGGGCATTCCGATCGGCTTCGGCGTGATCGTGTTCACCATCCTCATCACCGCCATCTACGTCCGCCGCGCCAACGGCGAGTTCGACGCGCTCTCCGAGAAGATCAAGCAGGAGGCGCTCAAGTGAACGCGACGCTCCCGACCTCGTTCGCCCGCCGCGCGTTCGCCATCGGCGCCGCGGCCGCGCTCGTCCTCGCCCCGACCCTGGCGCTCGCCGCCGGCGGCGATCTCGGGCAGGCCGACAAGCAGGCCACCAACTGGACCGCGATCACCATGTTCGTGGTGTTCGTGCTGGGCACGCTCTACATCACCAAGTGGGCGGCCGCGAAGACCAAGTCGGCCGCCGACTTCTACACCGCGGGCGGCGGCATCACCGGCTTCCAGAACGGCCTCGCCATCGCCGGCGACTACATGTCGGCCGCCTCCTTCCTCGGCATCTCCGCCGCGGTGATGAGCTCCGGCTATGACGGCCTCATCTACTCCATCGGCTTCCTCGTCGGCTGGCCGATCCTGACCTTCCTGATGGCCGAGCGCCTCCGGAACCTCGGCAAGTTCACCTTCGCCGACGTCGCCGCCTTCCGCTTCGCCCAGACCCCGGTGCGCGTGTTCGCCGCCTCCGGCACCCTGGTCGTGGTGGCGTTCTACCTCATCGCCCAGATGGTGGGCGCCGGCCAGCTCATCAAGCTGCTGTTCGGCCTCGACTACTGGATCGCCGTGCTGATCGTCGGCGCGCTGATGATGGTCTACGTGCTGTTCGGCGGCATGACGGCCACCACCTGGGTGCAGATCATCAAGGCCTGCCTGCTGCTCGGCGGCGCCACCTTCATGGCGGTCATGGTCATGTGGCGCTACGGCTTCTCGCCCGAGAAGCTGTTCGCCGCCGCGGTCGAGGTGAAGACCAACATCGCCGCCGCCAAGCCCGGCACCACGCCCCAGGCGGCGGCCGCGGCCGGCCAGTCCATCATGGGACCGGGCAACTTCATCAAGGACCCGATCTCGGCCATCTCCTTCGGCATGGCGCTCATGTTCGGCACCGCCGGCCTGCCGCACATCCTGATGCGCTTCTTCACGGTTCCGAGCGCGAAGGAAGCCCGCAAGTCGGTGATGTGGGCCACCGCCTGGATCGGCTACTTCTACCTCCTGACCTTCATCATCGGCTTCGGCGCCATCACCTTCGTGCTCACCAATCCGGAGTTCCTCACCGGTCCCGGCGGCGGGCTCATCGGCGGCGCCAACATGGCGGCGGTGCACCTCGCCCATGCGGTCGGCGGCAACGTGTTCCTCGGCTTCATCTCGGCGGTGGCGTTCGCGACCATCCTCGCGGTGGTGGCCGGCCTCACGCTCTCGGGCGCCTCGGCGGTGTCGCACGACCTGTATTCGACGGTCATCAAGAAGGGCAAGGCCGACAGCGCCTCGGAGCTGAAGGTCTCGCGCATCACCACGGTCTGCCTCGGCATCCTCGCGGTGCTGCTCGGCATCGCCTTCGAGAAGCAGAACATCGCCTTCATGGTGTCGCTGGCCTTCGCGGTTGCCGCCTCGGCCAACTTCCCGGTGCTGTTCATGTCAGTGCTGTGGAAGGACTGCACCACCAAGGGCGCCGTCATCGGCGGCTTCCTGGGGCTTCTGTCCTCGGTGGTGCTGACCGTGCTCTCGCCCTCGGTCTGGGAGGCGACGCTCGGCTACCCCGCCGGCTCGGCGCCGTTCCCCTACACCTCGCCGGCGCTGTTCTCCATGACGCTCGGCTTCGTCGGCATCTGGCTGTTCTCGATCCTCGACAACAGCCAGCGGGCGAAGATCGACCGCGCCGGCTTCCCGGCGCAGGAAGTGCGCTCCGAGACGGGCATCGGTGCCGCGGAGGCGTCGGGGCACTGACCCTTCGTCAGTCGCTCCATGCTAGGCTGACGCCATGCCACGGCCGGACCACATGACCGGCCCCCCGAACGGGGACCGCCGGGAGGATGAACCCCGGGCCGCCACGGCCCGGGGCACAGCCCCCCACGGTCCCGAGGACGCCCCCGCAGCGTCCGGCCCGCCCGCCCCCGGGCGGGCCTCGCCGTCAGAACGGGACCGGCGCGAGCTGGTCTCGCTCATGACCTCGCGGGTGCGCGACGTCTATCTGCGCAAGCCCTTCTTCGTGGACGGGGCGACCGACCTCGTTTCCCTCTGCCGCGACCTCTCCGCCCGCCGCCTCAGCGAGGCCGTGGTGCGCGACGCCGGCCGCATCGGCATCTTCACCACCACCGACCTGCGCGACGCGCTCACCCGCGACACGCCCCCCGCAGCCCTCATGGTGCGCGAGGTCGCGACCTTCGAGCCCTGGTGCATCTCCCCCGATGCCGAGCTGTTCGAGGCGCTGATCCTCATGCTGCGCCACCGCATCCACCGCCTGCTCGTGCGCGAGGGCGGCGGACGGGCGACGGGCGAAAGCGACGTCCTCGGCGTGCTCGGCCAGCTCGACCTGATGGCCTTCGTCGCCAACCATTCCCATCTGATCGCCCTGGAGGCCGCCCACGCCGGCAGCCTCCACGAGCTGAAGGCCGCCGCGCGGCAGATCGACAGCATGGTGGCGGTGCTCAGCGCCGACGGGGTGCGGGTGGAGGTGATCGCGGCGCTGGTGGGCGAACTCAACCGGCAGGTGTTCCGCCGCCTGTGGGAGCTGCTGGCGCCGGAAGAGCTGCGCGCCAAATCCTGCCTCGTCATCATGGGCAGCGAGGGGCGCGGCGAGCAGATCATCAAGACCGACCAGGACAACGGCCTGCTCCTCGCCGACGGCTTCGCCTTCGCGGGGCTCGACGAGATCACCGCGCGCTTCACCGCCGCGCTGATCGATTTCGGCTATCCCCCCTGCCCCGGCGGCGTCATGCTCAGCCGGCCCACCTGGTGCCAGCCGCTCTCCGCTTTCAAGGAGACGCTGAAGGACTGGATCCACGGCGGGGCCATTGACGGCCCCAAAAAGGACGGGCCGATGAACCTCGCCATCTTCCTCGATGCCGTGGCGGTGGCGGGCGATGCGTCCCTGCTGGCGGCGGCGCGGGGGCATGTGGATCTCCTGATGATGGGCGACCAGGGCTATTTCGCCCGCTTCGCCCAGGCGGTGGAACGCTTCGGCGAGAGCGGAAGCTGGTGGAGCCGCCTGCCCGGCCTCACCGGGCGCGGCGCGGCCGAGGTGGACCTGAAGAAACTCGGCATCTTCCCCCTCGTCCACGGCGTGCGGGCGCTGGCGCTGGAACACCGCATCACCGCGCTGGGCACCGCCGACCGGCTCGCCGCGCTGGTGACGGCCGGGCACATGGACGAGGGCTTCGCCCGCGATCTCACCGATGCGCTGCGCCTGTTCATGGGCATGAAGCTCGCCAGCAACCTCCGGCAGATCGCCGAGGGCCGCGCCCCCGGCAATGCGCTGCGCCTCGGCGATCTCGGCACGTTGGACAGGCAGGCGCTGAAGGAGGCCCTCGCCATCGTGCGCGGCTTCAAGCAATGGCTCTCCCGCCACTACCGGTTCGACGCCCTATGAGCCCCGGCCGAGGTTCCGAAGAATCCCCCGAGCCGCCGGGAGGGCGCGGGCCGGATCGCCAAGGACCGGACCGGCAGGGGCTCATCGCGCTGGCGGCGCTGGGCGTGCTCGCCTTCAATTTCCCGCTGCTGGCCGTGTGGGACACGGAGGCGACCGCCTTCGGCCTGCCGCTGCTGCCGGTGGCGCTGTTCGCCATCTGGGGCGCGCTGATCGCGGCTTTGGCGTTTGCGAGCGAACGGCGCGGGCATGGGGCGGCCTCCCCCCTTCTCCCGGCCGAGCCGGACGAGCACTGAGGCGGCGCCATGTCACCCTTGCTCTCACCCGCCCTCTCCCCGGCCCTCGTCATCGGCGTCGCCGCGCTCTATCTCGCGGCGCTGTTCGCCATCGCCGCCTTCGCGGATCGGCGCGCGCGGGAGGGCCGCTCGCTCATCGGCAATGCGTGGGTCTACGGCCTGTCGCTGGCGGTCTATTGCACCGCCTGGACCTATTTCGGCAGCGTCGGCCGCGCCGCGACGACGGGCGTGTGGTTCCTGCCCATCTATCTCGGCCCGACGCTGGTGATGCTGGTGGCGTGGGTGGTGGTGCGCAAGATGATCCGCATCGCCCACACCTACCGCATCACCTCCATCGCCGATTTCATCGCCTCCCGCTATGGCAAGAGCCCGCTGGTGGCGGCGGTGGTGACGCTGATTACCGTGGTCGGCATCGTCCCCTACATCGCCCTGCAACTGAAGGCCGTCTCCGCCGGCTACACGGTGCTCACCGCCACCGGCGCGCAGACGGCGGCGCCGAGCTGGTGGCAGGACGGGACGCTGCTCGTGGCGCTCGCCCTCGCGCTCTTCACCATATTGTTCGGCACCCGCCACCTCGACAGCGCCGAGCGGCACGAGGGCATGGTGGCGGCGGTGGCGGCGGAATCGCTGGTGAAGCTCGTGGCCTTCCTCGCGGTGGGCGCCTTCGTCACCTACGGCCTGTTCGGCGGCTTCGCCGATGTGTGGGCGCGCGCCTCGGCGCTGCCGGGGGTGAAGGGGCTGCTCACACTCTCCGGCGCGGGCAATTTCGCCTGGGCGCAATGGTTCAGCCTCACCCTGCTTTCCGGCCTCTCCGTGCTGCTGCTGCCGCGCCAGTTCCAGATGATGGTGGTGGAATGCGTGGACGAGCGGCACCTGAAGCGCGCCGCATGGGTGTTTCCCGCCTATCTCCTCGCCATCAACATCTTCGTGCTGCCCCTCGCGCTGGGCGGGCTCGTGCTGCTGGGCAAGGGCGCGGACCCGGAAACCTTCGTCCTCACTTTGCCGCTGGCGCACGGGGCGGGGGCGCTGGCGCTCATCGCCTATGTGGGCGGGCTCTCGGCGGCGACGGGGATGCTCATCGTCGAGACCATCGCCGTCTCCACCATGGTCTGCAACGATCTGGTGATGCCGGCGCTGCTGCGCCTGAAGCTCATCCGCGCGGACGGGGGCGACCTCACCCGCCTCCTCCTCAACATCCGCCGCGCCGCCATCCTCGGCGTGCTGCTGCTCGGCTATCTCTATTTCGTGGTGGCGGGGGAGGCCTATGCGCTGGTCTCCATCGGCCTCATCAGCTTTGCGGCGGTGGCGCAGTTCGCCCCCGCGCTGCTCGGCGGCATGTACTGGCGCGGCGGCACGCGCCTCGGCGCATTGGGCGGGCTGCTCGGCGGCTTCGCTGTGTGGGCCTATACGCTCATGCTGCCCTCGGTGGCGAAATCCGGCTGGATGGACGGCGCCTTCCTCACCCACGGCCCGTTCGGCATCGCCGCTCTGGCGCCGGAGCGGCTGTTCGGCCTCACCGGCCTCGACAACCTCTCCCACGCTTTGTTCTGGAGCCTCTTCGTCAACGGCGTGCTCTATGTGGGGCTCTCGCTCTGGCGCGCGCCGTCCGGGCGGGAGGCCAGCCAGGCGCTGCTGTTCGTGGATGTGTTCGCCCGTGGCCGCAGCGCCGCCGATCCTGTCTTCTGGCGCGGACGGGCGCACCGGGCCGACCTCGAAGCCCTCGCCCGGCGCCTGCTGGGCGCGGACACCGCCCGCCAGATCTTCGAGGACCACGCCCGCGAGCGCGGCACCGGCGACGTGGCGGACCTCACCGCCGATGCCCGCCTCGTGGACCTCGTGGAACGCCGCATCGCCGGCGTGGTGGGCTCGGCCTCCGCCCGCGTGCTGGTGGCGGCGGTGGCGGACGAGGAGCCGCTGGGCGCCGGCGACGTGATGGACATCCTTAACGAGGCATCGCAACTGCGCGTCTATGCCCGCGCGCTGGAGGAGAAATCCCGCTCGCTGGAGATCGCCTCCGCCGAACTGTCCGCCGCCAATGCCCAGTTGCGCACGCTGGACGAGCTGAAGGACGACTTCATGTCGTCCGTGACCCACGAATTGCGCACCCCGCTCACCGCCATCCGCGCCTTGTCCGAACTCATGCTCGACACGCCGGACATGGAAAGCGAGCAGCGGCAGGACTTCCTGCGCATCATCGTGGGCGAGAGCGAGCGGCTGGGGCGGCTCGTCAACCAGGTGCTGGACATGGCCAAGATCGAATCGGGCCATGCCGAGTGGCACAGCACGGATGTGGACCTCAGAACCCTCGTCGCCGACGCGGTGAAGGCCACGGCGGAACTTGCCCGCACCAGGGGCACCGAGATCGTGCTCACCGCCCCCGCCTCGGTGCCGACCGTGAAGGCCGACCCCGACCGCCTCACCCAGGTGATGCTGAACCTCATCTCCAACGCCGCGAAATTCGTGCCGGCGCAAGGCGGGCGCATCGATGTGCGGCTTTCCGCCGATGCCGAAGGGCTGGAGGTTCAGGTTCAGGACAACGGCCCCGGCGTACCGCCCGCCGATCGCGACACCATCTTCGAGAAGTTCCGCCAAGGCGGCGACGCCCTGAACCGCCCGCCCGGCACCGGGCTCGGGCTTCCGATCAGCCGCCGGATCGTGGATCATTTCGGCGGAAAGATCTGGCTGGATCAACGGGAGGGGAAAGGCGCATGCTTCGCCTTCCGGCTGCCGCTCCGGTCCCAAGGGGCGAACGCCCCGACACAAACAATTTCGGCAGAAGCCGAAGAGACCACATGAGGAGGAAACGCCATGGACAGGGAGATCGCCATGGAGCCGGGCGCCCATCCCGCGCCCTGCCCGCAAGGGGCCAAGGTGCTCATCGCCGATGACGAGCCCAACATCGTCATCTCGCTAGAGTTTATGATGAAGCGCGAGGGCTTCGCCGTGCTGGTGGCGCGCGACGGCCGCGAGGCGCTGGAGACCATCCGCCGCGAGCATCCGCGCCTCGTGCTGCTGGACGCCACCATGCCCGGCATGAGCGGCTTCGACGTGTGCGAGGCGGTGCGGGCGGACGCCGAGGTGCGCGCGACCCGCATCGTCATGCTCACCGCCAAGGGCCGCGAGACCGACATGGCCCGCGGCGTGGGCGCGGGGGCGGACGCCTATGTCACCAAGCCCTTCTCCACCCGCGAACTGATGCAGAAGGTGAAGGACATGCTGGCCGAGCCGCCCGCCGGGAGCCTGCCTGCATGAAAGTGCCGCGGGGGACGGGTGCCGTTCTGGCCACGCTGCTGCCGGGGCTCGCCCTCGCTCTGTGGCTGGTGCTGGGCGCTGGCTTCCTGCTGATGGCGCTGGACGGGTCCGCGCGCACCGCGCTTCTGGGCACCCTCGCCCCGGTGGCCGAAAGCCATGGCATGGTTCTGGTGCTGTGGTGGGTGCTGTTCTCCGCCGCCGCAGGCCTCCTCGCGCGGCGGTTCTACGTGGCCCATGCCGAGGCACCGGCCCGGCTCGCCGATGCGGCGCGGGTGCTGGCGGGCGATCCCGCCGCGCCGCCGGTTCCCGCCACCGGCCCGGCCGGGCTGAAGGCCTTGGGCGAGGTGGTGAACGACCTCGCCGGCCAGCGCCGCGCGCTTCAGGACGATATGGCCCGGCTGGTCGCCGAGGCGAGCCGCGACGTCGCCTTCCAGCGCGACCAGCTCGCCGCCCTGATGGCGGAGCTGGAGCAGTCGGTGGTGGTGCTGAACCTCGAAGGCCGCATCCTCCTTTACAACGCCCGCGCCCGCACGCTTTTCCGCCGCCTGTTCCGCGCGCCGGGCAGCGCCGCGGGTGGAACTGGGGAAGGCGTCGGCGCCGATCCCATCGGCCTCGGCCGCTCCATCCACACCGTCATCGACCGCGCGCTGATGGACCATGCGCGCGAGACCGTGGAGCGGCTGATGGGGCGGGGAGAGGCGCGGCCCTCCGCCCGCTTCGTCACCACCACGCCGCTCGGCCATCTGGTGCGCGTGCTGCTCGCCCCCGTGCGCGCCGAAGCTGGGGGCGCGGTGACGGGGTTCGTGCTGCTGCTCGACGACATCACCGACGAATACGAGGCCCGCGCCCGGCAGGACCGCACCCTCGTCGACCTCAACGAATCTGCCCGCGCCTCGCTCGCCGCCATGCAGGCGGCCCTCGACATGCTGGACTATCCCGACCTCGACGCGCCCGACCGCGAGCGCTTCCAGGCCGTGGTGCGCGACGAGGTGACGGGGCTCGGCACCCGCCTGTCGCTCGCCGCCGAGGCCACGAGCGACACCGGCGCCCGCTGGCCCCTGCAGGACATGCTGGGCGCCGACCTTGCCGCCGCCGCCGCCCGCCGCATCGCCGCCGACACCGGGCATGCCGTTGCGACCGATGCGGTGGATGCCGACATCTGGCTGAGCGTGGACAGCTTCGCCCTCATCGGTGCCCTCGCCTTCCTCGCCGCCCGCGTGGCGGAGGCCGAGGGCGGGGCCGATCCCGCCTTCGCGCTGCGCCTCGCCCCGGCCGGCGGGCGGGTCCATCTCGATCTCGCCTTCGCCGATGCCCATGCGGCGGCCGGCGGCGCCGGCTGGCCGGGCGCGCCCATGGGGGCCTCGCAACTGTGCGTCCGCGACGTGGTGGAGCGCCACGGCGGGGAACTCTGGCTGGAGCGAGCGCGCTCCGGCTCCGGCGCCTGCTTCCGCTTCCTGCTGCCGGCCGCCTCGGAAGGCCATGCCGAGGCGGCGGCCCCGGCGGAGAGCCGGCCGGCCTATTTCGATTTCGACCTGTTCGCCGCCAGCGCCGGCAGCCACGCCAGCGACGACCGCCTTCTGAGCGACCTCGCCTATACGGTGTTCGACACCGAGACCACCGGCCTCGACCCGGCCGGCGGCGACGAGATCCTCCAGATCGGCGCCACCCGCATCGTCAACGGACGCATCCTCTCCAGCGAATGCTTCGACCAGTTGGTGGACCCCGGCCGCTCCATCCCCGAGGCGGGGATCGCGGTGCATGGCATCCGCCCCGAGATGGTGCGGGGCAAGCCGTCCATCGCGCGGGTGCTGCCCGCCTTCCACGCCTTCGCGGCGGAGACGGTGCTGGTGGGGCACAACGTGGCCTTCGACATGCGCTTCTTGACGCTGAAGGAGCAAGCGAGCGGCGTCGCCTTCGACCAGCCGGTGCTGGACACGCTGCTCCTCGCCGGCCTCGCCCATCCCGGCGAGGAGAGCCATAGCATGGAGGCCATCGCCGGCCGCCTCGGCGTCACCGTCTCCGGCCGCCACACGGCCTTGGGCGATGCGCTGGTGACGGCGGACATCTTCCTGAAACTGCTGCCCCTGCTCCGCGCGCGCGGCATCCACACATTGGGCGAGGCACGGGCGGCGGCGGCGACGTCCTATTACGCGAAGCTCAAGTACTGAGGCCTCACCCCACCCCGTCCAGCAGCCCCGCCAGCGCCTCCGGCTCCAACACCATGGCATCGTGGCCGGTGGGCATCTCGATGAAGGTCCATCCCGCCTGCCGCGCATAGGCCCGCGCCGGCTCCATGGGCAGATAGAGCGGATCGGTGCAGGAAATGTAGGTCGAGGGCCGCCCGTTGCCGACCGGGTTGGCCAGCGCGAGCGGGCTCTCGTAGGAGCCCACCGGATGGGGCGTGAGGCGGCGGCGCACCCAGTCTGCGCGGGGATGATCGGCAGGGATGCCGAAGGCCGTCACATCAGGCACCGGCATGGCGATGCCGCCCGCTTCCGCCACCTTGCGACGCCGCTCCGCCACCACCTCCGCCGGCAGCACGCCGAAGGCGCTCTCGCCATTCTGCAAGATGGTGGCGTCGAGATAGACGAGCCCGCGGATGCGCTCCAGCATGGCGTCCGCCACGCCGCTGATGACCGCCCCGCCATGGCTGTGGCCGACGAGGATGATGTCTTCAAGCTCCTCCGCCTCGATCACGCCGGCCACATCGGCGACGAAGGTGGCGAGGCTGATGTCGGGGCTCATGAGATGGCGCCGCTCGCCGAGACCGGTGAGGGTCGGCACGAACACGCGATGGCCGCGCCCGCGCAGGAGGTCCGCCACCTCCCGCCAGCACCAGCCGCCGTGCCATGCGCCGTGAACGAGCACAAAGGTCTTCGGTGAAATCTCGTCTCCGGGCATGGGCGCGCCTCCGTTTCGACGGAGTGAAGCAGCCTTCCGTGGGCGCGGCAATGCGGATGAATTGCGTCCCGCGTGCCCGTCCCTTAAGCCTTCGCCGGAGACGAGAAAGGGCGCGACGATGGCGGACGAGACCCCCACCCTGAAGGACTTCGCCCTCGCCCTCTATGGCCGCGAAGGCGTGCCGCCCGCCTGCCTAATCCTGCAGGAAGCGACCGGGCTCGACGTCAATATCCTCCTCTTCGCCGCCTGGCGCGGGGCGGCGCTGCGGCAGGAGGTGGGCGCGGCCGACATCACCGCCGCGCGGGCGCTCGTGGCGGACTGGCACAATGAGGTGGTGAAGGCCCTGCGCACCGTGCGCCGCCGCCTGAAGACCGGCCCCAGCCCCGCGCCGGACGCGCGCACGACGAAGCTGCGCGCGCAGGTGCAGGCCATCGAGATCGCCGCCGAGATCATCGAGCTGGAAGAGCTGGGCACGCTCCCCGCCGGCCCGCCTGCGCCGCCCGAGGTCGATGCGGCAGCCCGCGCCCGCGCCGCCATGGCGCAGGTGGTGGCGTCCTTCGCCGGCCGGCCGATCACGGAAGAGGAAGAGGCCGCCGTGCGCGCCATCGCAGCCGCGATCTGAGCCTCAGCGCGCGCAGCCCTGACCGGGTTTCAAGAGGCCGCAACCACCTCCCGTCACGGCCGGAACGCGAAGGCACGCTCGTGCCGCCGCTCCACGTCCTTGAGGGAGGCGAGATCCCGCACACCGAGCTGGCCCATGGCCACCTGCACTTCCTCGGTGAGCAGATCCGCCACATAGTCCGCACCGCCGTCGCCGATGCCGGCGAGGCCGATGAGGAAGGCGCGGCCGCAGAAGGTGCTGGCGGCCCCCAGCGCCAGCGCGCGGGCCACATCGAGGCCGGAACGGATGCCGCTGTCGAACAGCACGGTGGCGCGCGTCCCCACTGTAGACGCGATGGCCGGCAGAACGTCGATGGCGGCCGGCGCGGCATCGAGCTGGCGGCCGCCATGGTTGGAGACGAGGATGCCATCCACGCCGATGGAAATGGCCATCTCCGCATCGGCGGGATGCAGGATGCCCTTCACCACCAGCGCACGCGGCCAGGCATCGCGCAGGCGCTTCACCGCTTCCCAGGAAAAGGTGCCCTTGATCTCGCTCTGCACGAAGCCGGCGGTCTTGGGCAGCGTCGCGGGCGCTTCCACATAGGGCGCCATATTGGCGAATTGCGGCGTACCGGCCTTCGCCAGCGCCAGCGCCCACGGCAGGGCCAGGGCCACGTCGCGCACGGTGCGGGCCGTGGTGCGGAAGGGCACCACGAGCCCATTGTTGAGGTCCCGCGGGCGCTTGGAGCGCACCGGCGCGTCCAGCGTGGCCACGAGGGCGCGGGCGCCCGCCGCGTCGGCCCGGCGCACCAGATCGAGGGTGACGAGATGGTCCCGTCCCGGCAGGCCATAGAGCTGGAACCAGGTGCAGTCGCCGGCAAACGCCGCCACCTCCTCGATGGAGGCGCTGGCCAGCGTGCCCACCACATAGGGAATGCGCGCCTTCGCCGCCGCTGTGGCGAGGAGCTGCGTGGCGCCGGGCCACACCAGCCCGTCCACGCCCACCGGCGAGATGCCGATGGGCGCGCTGTAGCGGGTGCCAAAGAGATCGACGCCGGTGTCCACCGGGCCGGGCGCGCCATAGCGCGGCACCAGCTTCACGGCGTCCAGCGCCGCGCGGTTCTCGGCGATGCCCACATCGGCGCCGGTGCCGCCTTCGAGGAAATCCCAGGCGAAGCGCGGGATGCGGCGGCGGGCGGCGCGCTCCAGATAGTCGAGCGTCGGCATCCGCTGCTTCAGCCGCGCGGCGGCGCTGGTGCCGGAGCCGGCGCCCCAGGCTGCGGCGGGCGCGGCGGCGGGTGGAACGGCGGCGGGTTGAGAGGCGCGCCCGCTGATGGCGCGGTCCGTCATCGCACGGCTCCCATGGCGTTTCCTCGTCTTGTCTTGTTCCCGCTGTGGTAGAGCGACGGCCGCCATCACCGCAAATAATTACGGATTATCGGGGAAATCAGCGCGACTGATCTTGCCCCGCCCCCGCCGCCGCGTGGAGGGAGCCGGCGCCGCGGCGCGCACGAAGGTGGCGGCGGAGGTGGCGGCATCCACCAGATCCTGCCGGATCACCTCCACCACCGCATGGGCCGCCGCCGAGATGGCCCGGCGCGGGTGGTGCACCATGGCGATGGAGCGCGTGAGCGGAGTGGCGAAGCGATGCCCGCGCACCCGTCCGGCCGCCAGCACCTGATGCAAAGCGATGGTGGGCAGCACGGTGGCAAGATCGGTGGTCGCCACAACCTCGCAGATGGCGGAGAGCGTGTCGATCTCGATGCGCGGTTTCAGCTCGATGCCCGCCTCCGCCGCCTGCGCTTCGAGGATGGCGCGCAGGCCGTGGCGCTTGGAGGGCAGCACCAGATCGAGCCCGCCGAGATCGGCAAAACCGAGGCCCTCCGGAACTTTGAGGGGCGCATCCGTGCGCACGGCGAACACCATTTCCTCATCGAGGATGTGCTGGGAGGCGAGCCCCCGTTTCTGCCGCGGCACGTTGATGATGGCGAGGTCCAGCTGGCCCGTCGTCACCCAGTCCATCATGGTCTCGGTGTAGCCCTCGCAGGCGGAGAATTCCACGTCGGGATAGCGCGCGGCGACGGTGGCGGAGGAGTTCGCCAGCGTGCTCTGCGCCACCGAGGTGATGAGCCCCACCACCACCCGGCCGGACACCCGCCCATCGAGCCGCGCCATCTCCTGCATGGCGTGCTCCACGTCGCGCACGATGGGGGAGATGAGCCGCGCCAGCGCCTCCCCCGCCGGGGTGGTGGCGACGCCGTGGGCGCTGCGATCGAACAGCTTCTTGCCGAACTCGGCTTCCAGCTTGGCGATCTGCATGCTCAGCGCCGGCTGCACGATGTTGAGCTGGCGGGCCGCGCGGGTCACGTTGCCGGTCTCCGCGAGGCACAGGAAATACTGCATCTGCCTGAGGTCCATCGCGACTGTCCTTCGCGGCCCTGCTTGAAATCAGCATGAATGATAACGTCGATAACCATTCATTATTTGCAGTGATTACTACCTTTGTCTATGACCTGATAACCGGCTCACGGAGCCGTCGCCCAGAAGGCCGGAACGGCCCGTGGCGGGGAGGGATCGTCGGCAAGGACGGGCGTATGGCGCCCGAACGATGGGTCTTGCCTTTTCCACATCTCCCGTCCGGCCTCAGCCACATGTGCGGCAGCGCGCGGAGGAGATGCCATGCAGGATCACAAGCGTCTCGTCGTCGGCATCTCCGGCGCCTCCGGCGTGATCTACGGCGTGCGGATGCTGGAGCTGCTGCGCGCGGCCGGCATCGAGACCCATCTCGTCATGTCGCGCACCGCCGAGATCACGCTGGCCCACGAAACCGACCGCAAGGTGGCGGAGGTGAAGGCCCTCGCCAGCGTGTGCCATTCCAACGACGACATGGCCGCCGCCATCTCCTCTGGCTCGTTCCGCACGCTGGGCATGGTGGTGGCGCCGTGCTCCATGCGGTCCATGTCCGAGATCGCGTCCGGCGTCACCTCAAGCCTGCTGAGCCGCGCCGCGGACGTGGTGCTGAAGGAGCGCCGCCGCCTGGTGCTGATGGCGCGCGAGACGCCGCTGCACACCGGCCACCTGCGCACCATGACCCAGGTGTCCGAGATGGGCGCCATCATCTCCCCGCCCATGCCGGCCTTCTATTCCCGCCCCGCCAGCCTCGAAGAGATGATCGACCACACGGTCGGGCGGGTGCTCGACCTGTTCGACATTGAGGTGGGCGCCGTGCGCCGCTGGGGCGAGGAGAGCGGCCCGCGCCGCCGCAAGGCCCCGCTGCGCCAGCTCGCCCCCGCCAGCTGAACGCCCCCATTCCCGACCAGCGGAACCTGAGACCATGTTGGAACCCCGCCCCCGTCCCGCCACGCAGACCCCGCCGGACCTGCGTTCTTGGCTCGCCGACCTCGCCGCCCACGGACGGCTGGCGGTCGCGCGGGAGAATTTGCCGCTGGCCGACAACCTTGCTGCCGTGGCCAAGCGCACCGAGCGAAACAAAGCGGTGCTGTTCCCCCATCCCGTGGGCGCGGACGGCAAGACGCACGACATGCCTGTCGTGGTGAACCTCTTCACCCAGCGCGCATGGGTGGCCGATGCCCTCGGTGTCGACGAGGACCAGCTGCTGCCGCACTTCCTCGCAGCCGCCGCGAAGCCGACGCCCTGTGTGGAAGTCACTTCCGCCCCGGTGCAGGAGGTGGTGCATACGCAAGTGGACCTCCTCGCCCAGCTGCCCATCCCCTCGCACAACGAGCTGGACAGCGGCCCCTACATCACCGCCGGCCTCCTCATCGCGCGCAATCCCGTCACCGGGGTGCAGAACGTCTCCATCCACCGCTGCCAGATCAGCGGGCCGAACCGCATCGGCGTGCTGCTGCTGCCGCGCCACACGCTGGCCTACTACCGCATGGCGGAAGAGGCGGGCGCGGCGCTGGAGATCGCCATCGTCATCGGCGCCCACCCGGCGCTGCTCCTCGCCTCGCAGGCCATCTGCGCGCTGGATGAGGACGAGATGGAGATCGCCGGCTCCCTCCTCGGCCGGCCGGTCGAGGTGGTGAAGTGCAGGACCAATGCGGTGCGCGTGCCGGCCGCCGCCGAGATCGTGGTGGAAGGGCGCATCCTGCCCAAGGTGCGCGAGCCGGAAGGCCCGTTCGGCGAGTTCCCGCAATATTACGGCCCGCGCGCCGCCCGCGAGGTGATCGAGGTGGATGCGGTGACCCATCGCCGCCACCCCATCTACCACACCATCGTCGGCGGCTCGTTCGAGCATCTGGTGCTCGGCGGCGTGCCGCGCGAGGCGACGCTGCTGCAGCACCTCAAGCGGTCCTTCCCCAACGTGCTGGACGTGCGCCTCACCCGCGGCGGCACCTGCCGCTATCACCTCGTCGTCAAGATCGACAAGGAGCGCGAGGGCGAGGCCAAGAACATCATCCTGTGCGCCTTCGGCGGCCATTACGACCTGAAGCAGGTGGTGGTGGTGGACAAGGACGTGGACATCTCCAGCGCCGACGAGATCGAGTGGGCGGTGGCGACCCGCTTCCAGGCCGACCGCGACATGGTGGTGGTCTCCGGCGCGCTCGGCTCGAAGCTCGACCCCTCCACCGACGAAGGCGGCATCGGCGCCAAGCTCGGCCTCGATGCCACCGCCCCGCTCTCCGACGATCCCCTCGCCTTCCGCCGCATCCGCGTGAAGGGCGAGGAGAGCGTGGACCTCTCCGACGCGCTGGTGAAGGACCCCAACGCCGCCTTCGCCCGCATCGTCGCTCAGGTCTCCTGAACGGGCTGACCTGATCCAAAGCCGGCGCGGCCGAGCCGCGACCGCGCACAACAGAAGCCGGGCGCTCCGCGCACCGGCCACCCGACCGGGAGGATTTCCATGTTCAGGACGACGATTCGCCGCCTCTTCTGCGCCGGAGCCTTTGCCATCGCCTTCGCCGCCGCCGGCACCGCGCAGGCCGCCGACAAGGTGAAGGTCGGCATCAACAATGTGGTGTCGGACGTGGTGTTCCACCTCGGGCTCGAGCGCGGCATCTTCGCCGCCGAGGGGCTGGACGTGGAGCTGATCGCCTTCGATTCCGGGCCGAAGATGGTCGCCCCGCTGGGCGCGGGCCAGATCGACGTGGGCGCGGGCGCCTCCTCCGCCGGGCTTTACAATGCCGCCGCCCGCGGCATCAACATCAAGGTCGTCGCCGACAAGGGATCCACCCCGGTCCATTACGATTACATGCCGCTCATGGTCCGCAAGGAGCTGGTGGACAGCGGCAAGGTGAAGACCATCGCCGACCTCAAGGGCATGCGCGTCGGCTCCGTGGGACCGGGTGCGGCCACCAACGCCAAGATGGCGCATCTCCTCGCCAAGGCCGGCCTCGGCTACAAGGACGTGAACCACACTTACATCGGCTACCCCCAGCAGATCGCCGCCTTCACCACCGGCGCCATCGACGCCGCCATCAGTACCGAGCCGTCCGTGACGCAGGCGGTGAACAACGGCGTCGCCGTGCGCTTCGTGGTGGACGGCTATCCCAACCAGCAGGTGGCCGTGCTGCTCTATGGCGGCGACTTCATCGCCAAGCGCCGCGACGTGGCCCAGCGCTTCATGAACGCCTATGTGAAATCGGCCCGCATCTTCAACGACGCCACCGCGGGCGGGAAGTTCGACGGCAAGGGCGCGGATGAGGTCATCAAGACCATCATGCGCACCACTGGCCTGAAGGACGCCGAGCTGTTCAAGACCATGATCCCGAACGGCATCGATCCCGACGGCAAGGTCGATACGCAGAGCATGGCGGAAGACCTCAAGTTCTTCACCGAAAACGGCTATCTGGAGCGACCGGCCAAGGTCTCCGACGTGGTGGACACCTCGTTCGCCGAGAACACCCTGAAGGCGCTCGGCCCCTACAAGGCCGCCCAGCACTGACGCGCGACCAGCGCGCGCGGGGCGCCCCGCAGCGCTCGCCCCATCGGCATCCGGAGGACAGATTGATGGCCGTCGTGAGCATGTTGAACGTGAAGCCGAGCCCGGCGGCATCCGCGCCGTCGGTGCAGATTTCCATGCGCGGCGTGCGCAAGTATTTCGGCTCGTCCGGCTTCGTGGCGGTGGACGGCATCGACCTCGACATTCCTCAGGGCCAGTTCTTCGTCATCGTCGGCCCCTCCGGCTGCGGCAAGACCACCCTTCTGCGCATGCTCGCGGGGCTGGAAAGCATCAGCGAAGGCACCATGAAGCTGAACCGGACGGACCCGAGCCGGCCGGAGAATTCCATGATCTTCCAGGGCGATAGCCTGTTCCCCTGGATGACCGTCTACGACAATGCCGCCTATGGCCTGAGGATGCGCAGGGTCGCCGAGAAGGACGTGGCGGAGAGCGTGAAGCTCTGGCTGGAGCGCATCGGCCTCTACCGCTTCCGCGACCGCTATCCCAACCAGCTCTCCGGCGGCATGCGCCAGCGCGTCTCTATCGTGCGCGCCTTCGCCAACGATCCGGAAATCCTGCTCATGGACGAGCCGTTCTCGGCTCTCGACGAGCAGAACAAGATGCTGCTGCATGAAGAATTGCTGCGCATCTGGGAGGCCACCAAGAAGACCGTGGTGTTCATCACCCATTCGGTGGACGAGGCGGTGACGCTGGGCGATCGCATCATGATCATGACCGCCAATCCGGGGCGCGAGAAGGCCATCATCGACGTGCCCTTCGCCCGCCCCCGCAACGTGCTGGAGCTGCGCCACGATCCCGCCTACGGCGACCTGGTGTTCCACATCTGGGAGCAGTTGCGCGACGAGGTGCAGCGCGCCCGCATGACTGCCGAGGGAGGCAAGTGATGGCGAAAAGGTCCGGCCTCCTCGGCGAGCGCTTCATCGGGCTTCTCACGCCCCTCGCGCTGCTCGGCCTGTGGGAGGCGGCGGCGCGCATGGGGCTCATCGATGCCCGCTTCTTCCCGCCGCCCTCCAGCATCGTCCACACCTTCGGCGCGCTCGTCGCCTCCGGCGAATTGTGGACCAATCTCCTCGCCAGCCTGCGCCGCCTCTTCCTCGGCATGCTGCTCGGCGGCGTGCCGGCGCTGTTCCTCGGCCTCGCCATGGGCATCTCGAAGCCGCTGCGCGCGGCCATCGACCCGCTGATCTCAGCCACCTACCCCATTCCGAAGAGCGCGATCCTGCCCCTCGTGCTGCTCATCTTCGGCCTTGGGGAGATGTCCAAGGTGGTGATGGTGGCGCTCGGCGCCTTCTATCCCATCCTCATCAATACGGTGATGGGCGTCGCCAATATCGACAAGATCTATCTGGACGTGGGCCACAACTACCGCGCCAGCCGCTGGCAGGTGTTCCGCACCATCGCCCTGCCGGGGGCGCTGCCCTCCATCATGGCCGGGGTGAAGCTCGCCATGGGCATGGGCCTCATCCTCATCGCCATCTCGGAGATGGTCGCCGCCTCCGACGGCATCGGCTACATGATCTGGAACGCCTGGCAGGTGCTGACGGTTGACACCATGTATGTGGGGCTGTTGGTTATTGCGCTGCTCGGCTTCGTCTTCTCCGTCATCCTCGACGAGATCGAGCGGATGCTCATCCCCTGGAAGGCGAAAGCTTAAGCTTAGAAAGAGGCCGGATGTCGAACGCGCTCCGGATCGCGCACGGGGCCTTCGGGCGGGTCGCCCTTCTGGACATGGACCGCCCACTGGTGCGCCATGCGCATCCGCATTGCCACGTCCTCCTCAAGGTCGAGGGCGCGGACACGCAATTCGCGGTCGGCGAGGGGCTCGTCCCCCTCACCGACCGTTCGTGCGTTCTGGTGAACGGCTGGGAGCCCCATGCCTATGTGCATGACCCCAACCGGCCGAAGACCATCATCCTCGCCCTCTACATCGAGCCTGAGTGGCTGAAGACCTTCCGCCCCGGCTGGGTCGCCTCGGGCGGCGCCGGCTTCTTCGCGCAGCCGGGCGGCGAGGTGTCGCCGCGCATCCACCGCCTCACCCACGACCTTGCTGCCGCCATGATGGCCGAGCCCGATGCCAAGGCGGTGCACGAGGCGCTGCTGGCGGATCTGATGATCGCCGTGGTGGAGCGCTTCACTCCCTGGCGCAGCTTCTCCATCCGCGCATTGGACGGCCAGCGCCGCATGGACTGGCGCATCCGCCGCGTGGTGGACGGCATGCGCGCCAACCTCGCCGAGGAGGTGGACACGTCGACCCTCGCGAAGGAGGCCGGCCTGTCGCGGGCGCACTTTTTCCGCCTCTTCGAGGCCTCCACCAACGTCCCGCCGCGCATCTATCTCAACGTCATGCGGGTGGAGGCGGCGGTGGCCGCCGTGACCGCCGAGGATGGCAGCTTCACCCATATCGGCGAACGCCTCGGCTTTGCCGCGCCCTCCCATTTCACCCGCTTCTTCCGCGACCACACCGGCGTGACGCCGAGTGAATTCCGCGCCATCTCCCGCATCGCAATGTGAGGCCGGGGCGTCGCGGAAAGCCCGCGCCGACGCTCGATTTCGAAGCGCGACGCCCGGCAAGTCTCTCACCGCATCGCACAACGGCAAATGAGACTCCTCGGTAAAAGCTGAGACGGCTCGGCATGGTCCGCGCCGCCCTGTCCCGGCACCTTCCCGCCAACCAAAGCCGCCGCACCTGCGGGGCAAAAAGGGAAGCGCCGGGATGCTGGAGACGCCGCACGACAGAGCGGGGGGATGGGTCGGCCGCGCCATCGAGCGCGTGGAGGATGCCGCCCTTCTCACCGGCGGCGGCCGCTATCTGGACGATCTCGGGGTGAAGCCCGGCACGCTCCACATGGCGATCCTGCGGGCGCCCCACGCCCATGCCGACATCGTTTCCATCGACACTTCCGCTGCGAAGGCGCTGCCCGGCGTCACCGCCGTGCTCACCGGCGCGGACGTGGCGGGGCTCACCACCTCCCTCGTGGTGGGCGTCAAGGCGCCGGTGGAATGCTGGCCCATGGCGGTGGACCGCGTGCGCTTCGTGGGCGAGCCGGTGGCACTGGTGGTCGCGCAGGACCGCTATGTGGCCGAGGACGCCCTCGATCTCATCGAGGTCGCCTACGAGATGCGCCCGGCCGTGGTGGACCCGCTCGCCGCTATGGACGAGGGCGCGCCGCTGCTGCACGACGGCTTCCCCCGGAACATCGCCTCCGACCGCAGCTTCCGCTATGGCGACCCGGAAGCAGCGTTCGCCGAGGCCGCGCACCGCATCGCCATCTCGGTGCGCTACCCCCGCAATTCCTGCACACCCATCGAGACTTATGGCCTCGTCGCCGAATACGACCCGCACGAGGACGCCTATGATGTCCTCGCCAATTTCCAAGGTCCCTTCTCCATCCATGCGGTGATCTCGCGGGCGTTGAGGGTGCCGGGCAATCGCCTGCGGCTGCGCACGCCGCGCGACAGCGGCGGTTCGTTCGGCGTCAAGCAGGGCATCTTCCCCTACATCGTGCTGGGCGCGGTGGCGGCGCGGGTGTCCGGGCGGCCGGTGAAGTGGATCGAGGACCGCCTCGAACACCTCATGGCCTCCGTCTCCGCCACCAACCGCGCCACGACGCTGACCGCCGCCGTGACGGCGGAGGGGCGCATCACCGCCCTCGACTGGGACCAGGTGGAGGATTGCGGCGCCCATCTGCGCGCGCCCGAGCCCGCGACGCTCTACCGGATGCACGGCAACCTCACCGGCGCCTATGACATCCGCAATCTCACGGTCCGCAACCGCGTGGTGGTGACCAACAAATGCCCCACCGGCCTCAACCGCGGCTTCGGTGGCCCGCAGGTCTATCTCGCCCTCGAAAGGCTGGTGCAGCGCATCGCGGTGGAGCTGGGGCTCGATCCTCTGGAGGTGATCCGCCGCAACCTCGTGCCCGCGGACGCCTTACCCTATCGCACCGCCTCCGGCGCGCTGCTCGATTCCGGCGACTACCAGAAGACGTTGGAGGCGGGCCTTGCGGCCGGCGATCTCGCCGAGCTTCTGGCCCGGCGCGACGAGGCGCGCGCCGAGGGGCGCATCTACGGCATCGGCTATGCCGCCGTGGTGGAGCCCTCGGTCTCCAACATGGGCTATATCGCCACCGTCCTCACCCCGGCCGAGCGGCACAAGGCGGGGCCGAAGAACGGCGCGCAGGCCACCGCCACCATCGCCATTGATCCCGTGGGCTCGGTCACGGTCCACGTCGCCTCCGTGCCGCAGGGCCAGGGCCATCGCACCGTGCTCTCGCAGGTGGTGGCGGACGTGCTGGGGCTGAAACCCTCCGACATCCGCGTGAATGCGGAGATGGACACCGCCAAGGACGCCTGGTCCATCGCCTCCGGCAATTACGCCAGCCGCTTCGCCGCCGCCGTGGCGGGGGCCGCGAAACTGGCGGCAGACCGCATCGCTGAACGCCTCGCCCGTGTCGCCGCCGCGCAGCTCAACGTGCCGGCGGAGGACGTGATGTTCGCCGGCGGCAAGATCGCCGCGCGCTCCAATCCGGCCAATGCGGTGCCCTTCTCCCGCGTCGCCGCGCTCTCCCACTGGTCGCCGGCGCAACTGCCGGAGGGGGTGGCGCCCACCATCCGCGAAACGGTGTTCTGGACGCCGCCGGAACTCACCTCGGCGGACGCGGGCGACCACATCAATTCCTCCCTCTGCCACGGCTTCATCTTTGATTTCTGCGGCATCGAGATCGACCGCGACACGGGCGCCATCCGCATCGACCGCTACGTGACCGCGCACGACTGCGGCACCATCCTGCACCCCGGCATGGTGGACGGACAGATCCGCGGCGGCTTCGCCCATGCCCTCGGCGCCGCACTGCTGGAAGAATACGCCTACGGGGACGACGGCAGCTTCCTGACCGGCACCTTCGCCGATTATCTCGTGCCCACGGCCATGGAGGTGCCCGAGCCGGTCATCGTCCACACGCAGACCCCCTCCCCCTTCACGCCGCTGGGCGCCAAGGGCGTGGGCGAAGGCAATTGCATGTCCACCCCCGCCTGCATCGCCAATGCGGTGGCGGATGCGCTGGGCATCAGCGACGTGCGCCTGCCGCTGGCGCCCTCCGCCGTCGCGGCCCTGATTCACGGCGCGGAGCCGCCGGCTCCGGCGGGCGCCCGTGCTGCGGCCGCGGCGGCTCCCTCCGGCAAGGGCGAGCGGCTCCTGCGCGGGGCGGGCAAGGCCCATGTCGCAGCCGCCCCCGAGGCGGTGTGGGCCATGCTGCTGGACCCGGACACGCTGGCCGCCATCATCCCCGGCGCCCACGACGTGCGCAAAGTCTCCGACACGAAATTCACCGCCGACGTGACGCTGGGCATCGGCCCGGTGAAGGGCCGCTACAAGGCGCAGGTTGCCCTCTCGGACCTCGACCCGCCCAGGGCCGTGACCCTCTCCGGCAAGGTGGACGGAAACCTCGGCTTCGGCGGCGGCTCCGGCCGCATCACGCTCACCCCGGATGGGGCAGGCGGGACGGAGCTGTCCTACACCTACGAGGCCTTTGTCGGCGGCAAGGTGGCGAGCGTCGGCGGGCGGCTGCTGGATGGCGCGGCCAAGGTCATCATCGGCCAGTTCTTCGCGGCCCTCGCCCGCAAGGCGGGCGGCGGCGCGGGGACGGACGGCGGCCTCGTCTCGCGGCTCCTCGCCCGGCTCTCCGCGCTTCTGGGGAGGGACGCGCGATGAAGCCCGCGGCCTTCGATTATGTCCGTGCCGAGAGCATGGACGAGGCGCTTGCCGTGCTGAAGCAGGAGGGCTCCGACGCCCGCATCCTGGCCGGCGGCATGTCCTTCATGGCCATGCTCAACATGCGCCTCGCCCGGCCCAGGGTGCTGGTGGACATCATGCGCGTCGCCCCCCTCGCGCGGATGGACGAGGAGAAAGGCGCGCTGAAGATCGGCGCCGGCGTGCGGCAGGCGCGGCTGCTCGCCTCCGACGGGCTGGCGCATGCCGCCCCGCTCATCGCCAAGGGCCTGCCCTTCACCGGCCACGCCCAGACCCGCAGCCGCGGCACGGTGTGCGGCTCCATCGCCCATGCCGACCCGAGTGCCGAGCTGCCGCTCTGCCTCGTGACGCTGAAGGGCCATGTCCACCTCAGAAGCGCCAAGGCCGCCCGCACGGTGGCGGCGGCCGACTTCTTCACCGGCATGATGGCCACCACCAAGGCCGATGACGAGATGATCGAGGCGGTTTCCTTCCCCACGCCGCGCGGAGACGGCACGGCCTTCCGCGAGATCGCCCGCCGCCATGGGGATTTCGCCATCGTCGCCTGCGCGGCGGTGGTCTCGAACACAGGCATCCGGCTCGGCGTGGGCGGTGTCGCCGACATGCCGGTGGCCCGGGACTTCCCGCTGCTCGACGGCTCCGCCCTCGACGATGCGCTGAACGCCCTCGCGTGGGAGCTGGATGCCCGCGACGACGTGCATGCGAGCGCCCGCTATCGCCGCGAGCTGGTGCGCCGCATCGGCCGCGCCACCATCGAGGAGGCCCAAAGATGCCGCGCCTGAGCGCCAAGGCGCGCCACACCGTGCGCTTCACCCTCAACGGCCGCCCGGTGACGGGGCAGGCCGCCCCGCGCACCCTGCTTTCCGATTTCCTGCGCCACGAGATCGGCGCCACCGGCACCCATGTGGGCTGCGAGCACGGCGTCTGCGGGGCCTGCACCGTGGATGTGGACGGGATGCTGACCCGCGCCTGCATGACGCTCGCCGTGCAGGTGGAGGGATGCGCCATCAGCACAGTGGAGGGCCTCGCCCCGGCGCCGGATCGCCTGTCCGTTCTGCAGGCTGCCTTCCGCCGCCACCACGCGCTGCAATGCGGCTTCTGCACCGCCGGCATCCTCATGTCGCTCGACGTGTTCCTGAAGGCGGAGCCGGACCCGAGCGAAGAGGCCGTGCGCGATCTCCTCTCCGGCCATCTGTGCCGCTGCACCGGCTACACGCCCATCGTCCGCGCCGCGCTGGAAGCGGCGGCGGAGCTTCGCGACGTCCAAGGGAAAACCGCCCATGCTTGACCTCGGCACCAGCTTCCTCGCCAGCGTGGCGCGCGATCCCGGAGCCATCGCCATCGTGGACGGCGACCTGCGCCTCACCTACCGCGACTGGCTCGGTAGGATCGGCGCCGTGGTCGCCGCCCTCGACCGGCTGGGGCTGAAGCCCGGCGACCATCTGGTGAGCGTGCTGCAGAACCGGTTCGAGGCGGCGACCCTGCACTGGGCCTGCCAGTTCGCCGGCATCGTCATCACCCCCATCAACTGGCGCAGCAAGGCCGACGAGATCGACTTCGCACTGGAGAATGCCGAGGCGAAGGCTCTGGTGTTCGAGGCGGTTTCCGCCGAGGCCGTCCGAGGCGCGACGCAAGCCGCCGGGCTGCTGACCATTGCTGTGGGCATCGAGGCGGAAGGCGCCGTGCCCTTCGCCGAGCTTCTGGCTGAGGCGGCGCCGGAACCGCTGCCGCGGGCGGGGGCGGATGCATGGTCCATCATGCTCTACACCTCCGGCACCACCTCCCGCCCCAAGGGCGTGCCGCGCCGCCACCGGGCGGAGCGGGCGGCGGGCATCGCCCATGTGGCGCAGAACCTCTATCGCCGGGGCGAGGTGACGCTGGGCGTCATGCCGCTCTACCACACCATGGGGGTGCGCTCGCTCCTCGCCATGTCGGTCATCGGCGGCACCTTCGTGTGCCTGCCGCGCTACGACACGAAAAGCGCGCTGGCGCTGATCGAGCGCGAGCGCGTCACCAATCTCTATCTGGTGCCGACCCTCTACCACGACCTCGTGCACGATCCCGCCTTCGCCACCACCGACGTGTCGAGCGTGCGCAAGCTGGGCTTCGCCGGCGCCTCCATGACCGACGGGCTCCTGAAGAAACTCGACGCGGAATTCTCGCCCGAGCTGTTCGTGAACCATTACGGCTCCTCGGAAATCTACACCTTCACCATCGACCAGAAGGCCATCCTGAAGCCCGGCTCGGCCGGCCGCGCGGGCATCAACCAGATGGTGCGCGTGGTGCGCCTGGGCGCGACCTCCGCCGACGAGATCGCGGCGCAGGGTGAGGAAGGCGAGATCATCGCCCTGCTGGCCGGGGATGAATCCTTCGAGGGCTACTGGCGCCGCCCCGAGGCCGACGCGAAGTCCCTGCGCGACGGCTGGTACTTCACCGGCGACACCGGTTTTTTGGACGCGGACGGCGACCTCTTCGTCACCGGCCGGGTGGACGACATGATCATCACCGGCGGCGAGAACGTCTCGCCCGTGGAGATCGAGAGCTGCCTGTCCCTTCACCCCGCGGTGTCCGAGGTGGCGGTGGTGGGCCTGCCCGACGAGAAGTGGGGCAAGATCGTCGTCGCCTTCGTCAAGCGCGCCGCGCCGGTGGATGCGGGCGAACTGGACGCCTGGTGCCGCACCTCGGGCCTCGCCAATTTCAAGCGCCCGCGCCGCTTCGTGTTCGTGGCCGACATCCCGAAATCCCCGGTGGGCAAGCTGCTGCGCCGCCAGCTCGTCGCCGGTGAATACGTGGCCGAGGCGGACGCCGCCCACTCCGCCGCCTGATCTCTTCTTGCCAATTCACGTTCATCCAGAAGGAAATCCAAGATGGCCGTAGCCTACACCTTCGCCGATCCCCGCCTCGCCAAGCTGGACGGGTTCGGCGTCGAGATCGACGAAGCCAAACAGCGCGCCGACATCGTCCTGAACCGCCCGCCCTTCAACATCGTCTCCATGCCCCAGCGCGACCAGCTGCGCCTTGTGTTCGAGACGCTGGACGAGGACGAGCGCGTGCGCGTCATCGTGGTACGCGCGGTGGGTGAGCACTTCTCCTCCGGCGGCAACATCAAGGGCTTCATGGAGGCCTCGCCGGAGACCGTCTCCAAGCTCGCCTGGAACATCGCCGCGCCCTTCCGCGCCTCGAAGCCGGTCATCGCCGCCAACCGGGGCTTCTGCTTCGGCGTCGGCTTCGAGCTGTCGCTGGCCTGCGATTTCCGCATCGTCACCGACACCACCCAATATGCCCTGCCCGAGCAGAAGCTCGGCCAGATCCCCGGCTCCGGCGGCTCGGCGCGCCTGCAGATGATGGTGGGCATCACCCGCACCAAGGACATCGTGATGCGCTCCAAGCGCATCAGCGCGCAGCAGGCCCTCGACTGGGGCATCGCCACCGAGAAGGTGGCCGACGCGGACCTGGAGAAGGCCACCGACGCCCTCGTGGACGAACTCGTCGCCTTCTCGCCCATGGCCCAGCGCACGGCGAAGAAGCTGCTCAACGACACCGAGGATTCCCCGCTCTCCATCGCCATCGAGCTGGAAGGCCATTGCTACAGCCGCCTCAGGCAGTCCCACGACTTCAAGGAGGGCGTCGAGGCCTTCCACGAGAAGCGCAAGCCCGAGTTCAAGGGCTGCTGAACACACAAAACATGCCCCTCAGGGGCCGGGAGGAAACAACAATGTCCGCTCAAGATATACCCGTCGCCCCTGCCGCCATGGCGGTGGGGAGCCGCCAGCGCAACAGCGCGATCATCGCATCCGTGCTCGGCTGGTCGCTCGATTTGTTCGACCTGTTCATCCTGCTCTATGTGGCGCCGGTGGTGGGGCAGTTGTTCTTCCCCTCCACCCATCCCACATGGTCGCTGGCGGCGGTCTATGCCTCGTTCGCGGTGACGCTGCTGATGCGGCCCATCGGCTCGGCCCTGTTCGGCCATTATGCCGACGTGCACGGCCGCAAGGGCGCCATGCTGGTGGCCATCACCGGCGTCGGCCTGTCCACCGCCGCCTTCGGCCTGCTGCCCACCATCCATCAGGTGGGTGCCATCGCTCCCGTCATCTTCCTGCTGCTGCGCCTCGTGCAGGGCGTGTTCGTGGGCGGCGTGGTGGCCTCCACCCACACCATCGGCACGGAATCGGTGCCGCCCAACTGGCGCGGCCTGATGTCCGGCCTCGTGGGCGGCGGCGGCGCGGGCATCGGCGCGCTGCTGGCCTCCATCGTCTTCCTCATCACCTCCACTTTGTTCCCGGGCGATGCCTTCGCCGAGACCGGCTGGCGGGTGATGTTCTTCTCCGGCCTGCTCTCCTCCTTCCTCGGCTGGTTCATCTTCCGGAACCTTGAGGAATCTCCCTACTGGAAGGAAATGCAGAAGCAGAAGGCGGCGAAGAAGGCCGCGGGCGCCGCAAGCCAGACGCCGCTCAAGGCCCTGTTCGCGAGCGGCTACCGCAACGTGCTGCTGGTGAACCTGCTCATCACCATCGGCGGCGGCGCGGGCTATTACCTCACCTCCGGCTACATGCCGACCTTCCTGAAGCTCATCAACAAGCTGCCGAACCAGACCTCCTCCTACATCCTGATGGCGTGCTCGGTCTCCGCCCTCATCTCGGCGGTGCTGGTGGGCGCGCTCAGCGACGTGATCGGCCGCAAGAAGACCTTCCTGCTGGTGGGCATCGCCGCCATCATCCTCCTGCCGACCTTCTACCTCGGCATGGCGAAGGCGACGGACATGTCCACCATCGTGCTCTATGCGCTGGGCATCGCCTTCATGGGCAATGCGGGCTACGCGCCGGTGCTGATCTTCCTCAACGAGCGCTTCCCCACCGCCATGCGCGCCTCGGGAACGGGCCTGTCGTGGAACATCGGCTTCGCCATCGGCGGCATGATGCCCACCTTCGTCTCGCTGGCGAGCCCCACGCCCGCGGACCTGCCCCTGTCGCTCTCCTTGTTCGCCGGCGGCGTGTTCGTGCTCTACCTCATCGGCACGCTCATCATCCCGGAAACGAAGGGCAATTTCCGGTAGGCTGGGCGCCCCACGAACCGGAGAGTCGCGCCGCAAGGCGTGGCTCTCGCGCCCCGGCAGGACCGGGCAAGACCACACACGGGCAGAACCATGGCGAATACGAAGACCTTGCGCTCCGGCGGCGAAATCCTGGTGGAGGCGCTGAAGATCCACGGCGTCGAACGCGTCTTCTGCGTGCCCGGCGAGAGCTTCCTCGCCGCCATCGACGCCCTCGCTGGAGCGGACCGGGCCATCGAGACCATCGTCACCCGCCACGAGGCCGGCGCCGCCAACATGGCGGAGGCCTATGGCAAGCTCACCGCGAAGCCCGGCATCTGCTTCGTCACCCGGGGGCCGGGCGCGAGCCATGCGGCCATCGGCATCCATACCGCCGCGCAGGATTCCACCCCGATGATCCTGTTCATCGGCCAGGTCGGCTCGCACATGCGCCAGCGCGAGGCATGGCAGGAGGTGGACTACCCCGCCATGTTCGGCGGCATGGCCAAATGGGTGGTCGAGATCGACCGCCCCGAACGCATCCCCGAACTCGTCTCCCGCGCCTTCCACGTCGCGACATCCGGCCGCCCCGGCCCGGTGGTGGTGGCCCTGCCCGAGGACGTGCTTTCCGATGAATGCGAGACGGGGGATGCGCAGGCCTATCGCCGCGTCGCCGCCCATCCGGGGGCGCAGGACATGGCGCGGCTCGCCGCCATGATCGGCGAGAGCGCGCGGCCCCTCGTGCTGGTGGGGGGCGGCGGCTGGACCAAGGCGGCCTGCCGCGATTTCGCGCATTTCGTCGAGGCGTTCGATTTGCCGGTGGCGGCGGGCTTCCGGCGGCAGGATATCCTCGACAACAACCACCCCAACTATATCGGCCACGCCGGCCTCGGCCCGAGCCCGAAGCTCGTGGCCCGCATCCGCAACGCGGACCTCATCATCGCGGTCGGCGGCCGCCTCGGCGAGACGACAACCAGCGGCTACACCCTGTTCGACGTGCCGCGCCCGGCGCAGCGCTTCGTGCATGTCCATGCGGACCCGAACGAGCTGGGCCGGGTCTATCAGGCCGACCTGCCCATCAATGCCGGAATGCCGGAGTTCGCCGCCGCCGCTGCGGCGCTGAAGCCCAAGGGTCCCACCGGCTGGCGCGCCCGCACGCCGTGGAGCGACGAGGTGAAGGCCGCGCGCGCCGCCTATGAGGCCGATCAGGTCCCCGGCCCCATGCCCGGCCGGCTCGATCTCGGCGCGGTGATGATGCATCTGCGCGAGGTGCTGCCGAAGGACGCCATCCTCGCCAACGGCGCGGGCAACTATGCCATCTGGGTACACAAATTCCACCGCTACGGCGGCTTCCGCACCCAGCTCGCTCCCACCTCCGGCGCCATGGGCTACGGCCTGCCGGCGGCCATCTCGGCCAAGCTCCACCACCCCGACCGCGAGGTGATCTGCTTCGCCGGCGACGGCTGCTTCCTCATGAGCGGGCAGGAACTCGCCACCGCCTGCCAGTACAAGGCGGGCGTGGTGGTCCTCCTCGTCAACAACAACATGTACGGCTCCATCCGCGCCCATCAGGAGCGCGAATATCCCGGCCGTGTCTACGCGACGACGCTGGAGAATCCGGACTTCCCGGCGCTGGCCCGCGCCTATGGCGCGTTTGGCGAGAAGGTGGAGGAGACGGCGGCTTTCGCCGACGCCTTCGCCCGCGCCCGCGCCTTCTCAGTCGAGCATAGGAAGCCCGCGCTCCTCGAACTCGTCATCGACCCCGAGGCCATAACCCCCTCGACCACGCTGACCGCGCTGCGCGCGGCGGCGCTGAAAGCGGGACACGGCTGACGTGAAAGGGCCGTCGCGGACGGCCGGGAGGACACATGAACGCCATCGCCCCGCTCGCGGCGCAGAACCTCATCGACGACATCTGGCAAGGTGCGCTCTCCGGTGAGACCGCGCCGAGCCTCGATCCCGCCACCGGCGCCGTGCTCGGCCATTTCCCGGCGAGCGGGGCGGCGGACGCCGAAGCGGCCATTGCCGCCGCACGGCGGGCCTTCGAGCGGCCGGAGTGGGCGCAGGCCCCGCGCCTGCGGCAGATGGTGATGCTGCGCTGGGCCGATGCGATGGAAAAGAAGGCGGACGCCCTCGCCCGCCTCCTCACCGCAGAGAACGGCAAGCCGCTGGCCCAGTCGCGCGGGGAGATCGCCGGCTCCATCTCGGAGATCCGCTATTATGCGGGCATCACGCGCTACATCCCCGGCCATGTGTTCGAGGTGGAGCCGGGCGCCTTCTCGACGCTTCTGAAGGAGCCGGCGGGCGTCGCCGGCCTCATCATCCCGTGGAACGCGCCGGCGGTGCTGCTCATCCGCGCGCTGACGCCCGCGCTCGCCGCGGGCTGCACGGCGGTGGTGAAGCCCGCCGCGCAGACCGCCCTCGTCACCGCCGAGATCCTGCGCACACTGGCCGAGGTGGAGGGCCTGCCGCGCGGCGTCCTCAACCTCGTCACCGAGACGGGGCACGACGTGGCGCGCACGCTGGTGGCCTCGCCGGAGGTGGATGTCATCTCCTTCACCGGCTCAAACGCCACCGGCGCGCGCATCATGGCCGATGCCGCGCCCACCATGAAGAAGCTGTCGCTGGAGCTGGGCGGCAAGTCCTGCTGCCTCGTGTTCGAGGATGCGGACGTAGAGGCCGTGGCGCCGAAGCTTGCGGCGGCGGCCACCATCATCACCGGCCAGCAATGCACGGCGGCCCGACGCATCCTTGTCCACGAGAGCCGCTATGAGGCCATGAAGGCGGCGCTGAAGGGTGCCCTCGCCAGCCTGAAGATCGCCCCCGGCGCGGCCGAGGGTAGCCAGATGGGTCCGCTCATCGACGAAGCCTCCCGCGCGCAGGTGGAGCGCAAGACGGAGGAGGCCATGGCGCTCGCCGACGAGGTGGTGCTCGCCGGCAGCCGCCCCGGCGGCGCGCTGGAGCAAGGCTGCTTCCTCTCCCCCACTCTGCTGGCCCACGCCGACACCGGCGCCTTCTTCGTGCAGGAAGAGATTTTCGGGCCGCTGGTGGTGATCGAGCGCTTCGCCGACGAGAAGGACGCCGTGAGGCGCGCCAACCACACGGACTACGGCCTCTCCGCCAGCGTATGGACCCGCGACGGCGCGCGGGCCATGCGGGTGGCGCGGGCGCTGCGCAACGGCACGGTGTGGATCAACGACCACAACAAGCTGTTCGCGGAAGCCGAGACCGGCGGCTATCGCCGGAGCGGCCTCGGCCGGCTGCATGGCTATGATGCGCTGATCGACTTCATGGAGATCAAGCACATCTATCAGGAGGCCGGGGTGGTCTGATGCCTGCCCGTACGCCTGTTTCCGACATGCCTTTCTTCGACACGGTGATCGTGGGCGGCGGCTCCGCCGGCTGCGTCATGGCGAACCGGCTCTCGGCCGACCCCGCCCACAGCGTCCTGCTGATCGAGGCGGGGGAGGATACGCCCCCCGGCGCCGTGCCCGACGCCATCGCCGACAGCTACCCCATGGGCCTGTTCCACGGCGACCGCTTCGTCTGGCCCGGCCTCTCCGCTCTCACCGCCCACCGACCGGATGGCACGCGCGGGTCGCGCGCCTATGAGCAGGGGCGCGTCATGGGCGGCGGCTCCAGCATCAATGTTCAGTCCGCCAATCGCGGCCTGCCGCGCGACTATGACGAATGGGCTGCCCTCGGCGCCGCCGGCTGGGGCTGGGACGACGTGCTGCCCTTCTTCATCAAGCTGGAGCGCGATCTCGACTGCGGCGGGCCGCTGCACGGCAGGGATGGCCCCATCCCCATCCGCCGCATCCTGCCGCCCGGCTGGCCGCCCTTTGCCGAGGCCGCGACCGCGGCCTTCGCGGCGAGTGGCCTGCCGCGCCGGCTGGACCAGAACGGGGAGTTCGAGGACGGCGTCTTCCCGCCCGCCTTCAACAACGAGCACGACCGCCGCGTCTCGGCCGCCATCGGCTATCTCGACGCCGCCACACGCGCCCGGCCGAACCTTGCGATCTGGCCGCGCACGCAGGTGCTGCGCCTCAGGATGGACGGCACCCGCGCCGTGGGCGTTGAGGTGGAGCGGGGCGGCGCGGTGACGGAAGTCGCCGCCGGCCGCGTGGTTGTGACGGCGGGGGCGTTGCAGACGCCGGCCATCCTCATGCGCGCCGGCATCGGCGACGGGGTGGCGCTGGCGGCGCTGGGGCTTCCGGTCGTCATCCACCGGCCCGCTGTGGGGCGGAACCTGCGCGACCATCCCACCCTCACCTTCTGCCAGTATCTGCCGGAGCGGCTGCGCCTGCCCATGACCTATCGCCGGGCCTCCTTCGCCGCCCTGCGGTTCTCCTCCGGCGTGGACGGGGGCGAGGCCTCTGACCTTTACGCCACCGCCTCCGCGCGGGCGGGCTGGCACGGGCTCGGCCGGCGGCTGGGGCTCTATTTCCTGTGGTGCAACCGGCCGAAGTCCAGCGGCTCCGTGCGCCTCGTCTCGGGCGATCCGCGCGCCTATCCGCAGGCCGACCTCAACCTGCTCGACGACCCGAGCGACCTCGCGCGGATGAAGGCGGGCGTGCGCACCCTCTTCTCCCTCCTCGTCTGCGAGGCGCTGAACCCGGATGCGGGGGACGTCTTCCCCGCCGCCTTCTCGCCCTTCGTGAAGCGCCTCAGCCGCGTCTCCCGCACCAACGCGCTTCTCGCCGAGGCGCTGGGCACGCTGCTCGACGTGCCGGCGGCGCTGCGCCAGTTGGCTCTGAAGCGCTTCATGTCCGGCGGCATCTCGCTGGCGGAGATCGTCGCGGACGAGGCGCGGCTGGAGGCCTTCGTGCGATCGAGCACCTTCGGCGTCTGGCACGCCAGCGGCACCTGCCGCCTCGGCGCGCCGGACGACCCGCAGGCCGTGCTCGATCCTTCCGGCCGGGTCATCGGCAGCGAGAACCTCTATGTGGCAGACGCCTCCGCCATGCCGCGCCTGCCCACCGCCAACACCAACATCCCGGTGCTGATGATCGCCGAGAAAATCGCCGCCGGCCTCGCCCGCGCCTGATGCGGCGCGGGCGGCGGCACCTCAGCCCTTGGACTTGAGGTAGTCGACCATGCCGATCACGTCCTCGGCCACCAGCCGGCCGATGGGCCCGCTGGAATAGACGGCGTTCACCACCCTGCCCTCCGGGTCCAGCAGGAAGCCGGTGGTCTGCAGATAATGGGGCTCCGCATTGGTGTAGGCCCCGAGCGCTTCGGCGACCGCATCCGCATCGGCGCTGTGGCCGACGGGGAAGGACAGCTTGTGCCGGGCGATGGTGCCGGCGCTGGTCGCCTCGTCGTCCACCGAGAAGGCCACCACCTTGATGCCCGTCGCGGCGAGCTTTTCGGCGGCGCGCTGGAAGCCGGCGAGCTGGGCCTGGCAATAGGGGCACCAAGCCCCGCGATAGACCAGCACCACGCCATAGGAGCCGGCGAGGGCTCCCGGCAACGCAATGGTGCCGCCACCGACGGCGGGGACGGTGAGGGACGGAAACGTCTCGCCATTCTGCAAACGCGACATGGACAGCTCCTTGAACTGGACTTGTCGGTCCACGGCGCCAGAGCGAAATTGGACTGTCAAGTCCAGTTCCGTTAGGCTTGTCCTATGTCGAAGACGCCGACGCCCCCACGCCCGACACCCTCACCTGCCCTCACCCGCCGTGGTGCCGCCACCCGCGCCCGCATCATCGAGACGGCGGCGGACCTCATCCACGCCCACGGCGCCGAGCGCACCAGCCTCGACGACGTGATGGAGGCGGGCGGCTTCAGCAAATCGCAGCTCTACCATTACTTCTCCGACAAGAATGCGCTGGTGCTGGAGGTGATCCGCTTCCAGACGGAGCGCGTGCTTGCCGCCCAGGATCCGCACCTCGGCACGCTCGATTCCCTCTACGCCCTGAAGCGCTGGCGCGACGCGCTGCTGGCGATCAATGCGGCGGGCGGCACTGCCGGCTGTCCGCTGGGGTCGCTGGCGAGCGAGGTGTCCAACGATTTCGAGACCGCGCGGCTCGATTGCGCCGCCGGCTTCGCGAAATGGAGCGGCCTTCTGGAACTGGGCTTCGCCCGGATGCAGGCGCGCGGCGAGATCGGCCCGTCCGCCGATCCCCACACCCTCGGCATCGCCGTGCTGAGCGCCGTGCAGGGCGGGCTGCTGCTCGCCAAGACCGCACGCTCGGGCGAGCCGCTGCGCGTCGCTTTGGACATGGCCATCGCCGAGGTCGCCCGGCACACCACGACGGGCGCGGCCTAGGGTGCGGACGGCGCCGCGCCGGCGACTTCGGCGATGAGGGCGCGCAGCCAGCGCTGGCCGGCATGGCCGTGGGTGCGTTCGTGCCAGATGAGGCTCACGTCGAACCCCTCGGCAAGCCACGGCACATCGATCATCACCAGCCGTGTGGGCGGATCGCGCAGCAGGCGGCGGGGCACCAGCGCCACCAGGTCGCTCGCGGCGACGATCTCCGGAATGAACAGGAACGAGGCGGCCGACATCAAGACTTTGCGCCGGTGGCCCAAAGCGGCGAGGCCCTCGTCCACGGGAGTGCGGAAATGGCCGCCGCTGGGCGACACGATCACGTGCTCCAGCTCGGCATAGGCTTCGATAGACAGTCCAGGCCGCAGGCGCGGATGGCCGCGCCGGCCGATCAGCACATAGGTCTCCGCGAACAGGTGCTGCGCGCGCAGATGCGCCTGGGCCGGCTGGGGCGTGGTGAGCACGAGATCGGTCTCGCCGGAGGCGAGCTGCTGCTCGATCAGATCGGGCATCAGGTGACGCACCGCCACCCGCACGCCCGGCGCCTGCGCCCGCAGCGCCACCACCAGCGGCATGACGACTGCGGCCTGGATATAGTCCGAGCAGGCGATGGTGACGGTCAGATCCGCCCTCGCCGGATCGAAGTCGCGGGCCTCCAGCGTCGTGCGCAACTGGTCCAACGCGGCACGCAGCGGGCCGGCGAGTTCCACCGCCTTGGCGGTGGGCGTCATGCCGCGCCGGGCCGGCACCAGCAGCGGATCGTCGAACAGGTCGCGCAGGCGGGCGAGCTGCGCGCTCACCGCCGGCTGGCTGAGATGCAGCCGCGCCGCCGCCCGCGTCACGTTCCGCTCGGCGAGCAGCGCTTCCAGCGTGACCAGAAGATTGAGGTCGAGGCGGCTGGTATCCATCTTGATTATGCCAACTCAGAAGAGATGCGATTTCATAGATAGCATGACGCGGCCTAGCTTCGAAGCGTCGCCGCCCGCGCGGAACCGGCCCACTCCGGCCGCAGCGGGCGCCAGGGAGCTTTGGTCATGTCCAAGACAGTCCTCGTGGTCTTCGCCCACCCCGAGCCCGCCTCCGTCACCCGCCAGCTGGTGGACGTGACGGTGGAGACGCTCGCCGCCGAAGGCCACCGCATTCTCACGTCCGATCTCTACGGCATGCGCTGGAAGGCGGTGTACGACGCGGACGACTTCCCGAGCCGCGCCAACCCGGAACGGCTCTCCTTCGTAACCGAATCGGGCCACGCCTATGCCACCGGCCGGCAGACGCCCGATGTGGTGGCGGAGCAGGAAAAGCTCCTCGCCGCCGATGCCGTGATCCTGCAGTTTCCGCTGTGGTGGTATGGCGTCCCCGCCATCCTCAAGGGCTGGATCGAGCGGGTCTATGCCTTCGGCTTCGCCTATGGCTACAGCAACGGCACCAACGAGCACCGCTACGGCGAGGGCATCCTGAAGGGCAAGAGGGCGCTGGTGAACGTGCTGACGGGCGGCCCCGCCGCCGATTACGGGCCGCGCGGCATCAATGGGCCCATCGACCAGCTGCTGTTTCCCCTCACCCACGGTGCCCTGTTCTATCCGGGCATGGAGGTGCTGCCCGTCCACGCCGTCTACGGCGCGGGGCGCTTCACCAGCGCCGAGCAGGTGGAGGCGGCAAAGGCCGGCTGGCGGCAGCGGCTCGGCGGGCTGTTCACGGACACGCCCATCCCCTTCCGCGCCCAGAACGGCGGCGATTTCCCGGGCCGGCACACCATGGCCGACCATGTGGCGCCGGGCCGGACGGGGATCGTCGCCCATGTGGCGGAGACTGACGCCGGCTGACGCGGAGCGGGGCCGGTTTTTCCCGCCCCGCCAGTCGTTCACGCGCTCAGACGGCGCAGAAGAATCGAACGGGACAAGCGTTGTCGGCCCGGCCTATAGTCGTTGAAGATGGGACGAACGGGCCGGGCCGGCCTGCATTGCCAAATGTTCCCGGTTTTTCTTTGCCGAATCTTCCCGTTTTCCCTGGCAGCGTTCCCTAGAAGACACACCTTGAAATCCTAAGAGGATTCTCAGCCGCCCGGCCGATTGACGGCACTTCGGGCGCGCTTATGGTTTCATCGTGGAAGAATTCTGGTGTGACGACCCACACGGTTCCCGGCGCCCGGCGCGGGTCATCGCGGCGACGTCACACCGCCAAAAAAACGGCCCCGGTCGGACGAGGGCTGAAAGGGGCGGGCGATGCACGGGGAGCGCGAGAGCGGGGCCTCACGGAGCGCACATTCGCAGCGGGTGGCTTCCCGCAGCGGGGCGCCCGGACACTCGACAGCCGGCAGGACGGCCTCGGCAGGCGCCTCGCGGCGCGCCATGGCCATCGCGCTCGGTCTTTCCGCAGCAGCCGTGCCGGTTGCGCTGCTGGCCGCCTTCCCGGCGCTCGCGCAGGAGCAGAGCGATTCGTCCGGCACCCTCCAGCTCGGTACCGTGGAGGTGGTCGCCACCACCCCGCTCTCCGGCACCGGCATCGATGCCGACAAGGTACCCGGCGCCGTCACCATCATCGGCGCCGACCAGTTCGACCGGCTGAACTCCTTCGCCGTCACCGACGGCCTGTTCCAGTACACGCCCAGCGCCAACACGTCCGACGTGCAGGGCAACGCCTTCTTCCAGGATTTCCGCTACCGCGGCTTCGCGGCCTCCCCGCTCCAGGGCACGCCGCAGGGCATCGCCGTCTACCAGAACGGCATCCGCCTCAACGAGGCCTTCGGCGACACGGTGAACTGGGACCTCATCCCCGAGGTCGCCATCAGCCGCGCCGAAGTGTTCTCCAACAATCCCGCCTTCGGCCTCAACGCGCTGGGCGGCGCCGTCTCCATCCAGATGAAGAACGGCTTCAACTATCACGGCTTCGAAGGCAGCATTCAGGGCGGGTCCTACGGCCAGATCGGCGGCAACATCCAGTATGGCGGCGAGAAGGACGGCTTCGGCGTCTACGTCGCGGCGGATGCCGTGCATTCCGATGGCTGGCGCCTGCAATCGCCGTCCGACCTCGCCCGCTTCTACGGCGACCTCGGCTGGAAGAACGACAAGACCGAGGTCCACCTCGTCGCCAGCGCCGCCACCACCAATCTCGGCGTGGTCGGCCCGACCCCGGTGGAGATGCTGAACCAGAACTGGAACTCCATCTACACCTGGCCGCAGACCACCGAGAACAACGTCGGCATGCTGGCCCTGAATGGCAAGTATGACCTCACCGATACCTGGCAATTGCAAGGCAACCTCTATGCCCGCAAGTTCAGCCAGGCGCACGTCGACGGCAACGACGCCGATCTGGAGGCCTGCTCCAACAAGTGGAATCCGGGTGTCGGCAACACCAAGATGTGCCTGGAAGAGGACCAGTTCACCGGTCCGCCCGGCGGCGGCAACCCGGCCACCAACCCGGCCTATGCCGCCTTCCGCAGCCAGATGGTCCTCTACGACCAGAACGGCAACACCATCCCGTTCACCACGCTCGGACCCAACCAGCTCTACGGCGTCATCAACCGCACCTGGACCGACACCACCACCTATGGCGGCTCGGTGCAGGCGACCAGCACCGACAAGCTGCTGGGCCACGACAATTACTTCGTGGTCGGCGGCAGCATCGATTCCAGCGACATCAATTTCCGCTCCAATACGGAGCTGGGCATCACCAACACCAACACCCTGCAGGTGGTGGGCACCGGCACCTACCTGAAGAACATCCCCAATTATTCGCTGCCGGACCAGTATCAGGTCTTCTACCTGCCGGTGGATCTCAACGCGAGCACCCGTTACTACGGCCTCTACGCTACCAATGCCTTCGACATGACCGACCGGGCCACCCTGACCATGGGCGCGCGCCTCAATATCGCGCAGATCTCCATGCAGGACGGCACCGGAACGAGCCCGCAGCTCAACGGCGACTACACCTTCGCCCGCATCAACCCGCTCATCGGCCTCACCTACAAGCTCACGCCGGAAGCCACCCTCTATGGCGGCTATTCGGAATCCAACCGCGCGCCCACCCCACTGGAGCTGAACTGCGCCGATCCCAACCGGCCGTGCCTGCTCGAGAACTCGCTGGTGGCGGACCCGCCGCTCAACCAGGTGGTCTCCCACACCTACGAGGTGGGCCTGCGCGGCAACGGCATGCTGTTCGGCGGCAAGGTGAACTGGAAGCTCGGCGTCTATCGCGTGGACAGCGACGACGACATCGTGTCCCTCGCCAGCCAACAGACCGGCTACGGCTATTACACCAACGTGCCCGCCACCCGCCGCGAGGGCTTCGAGGCGGAGATGCAGTATGTGAACGGGCCGTGGAAGTTCTACGCCAACTACGCCTATCTCAACGCCACCTACCAGTTCACCGGCTATCTCGCCTCCCCCAACAATCCCTACGCCAATGACGGGCAGGTTCTGGTGACGCCGGGCGACACCATCCCCGGCATCCCCACCCAGACCCTCAAGCTCGGCGTCGACTACATGGTGACGCCGAAGTGGAAGCTCGGCGGCGATGTGATTGCCGTCTCCAGCCAGTATTATGTGGGTGACGACGCCAATCAGGCGCCCATGCTGCCCGGATACTGGGTCGCCAACATCCACACCTCCTATCAGGTGACGGACAACATCCAGGTGTTCGGCTACATCAACAACCTGTTCAATGCCCGTTACGCCACCTACGGCACCTTCTTCGACACGGAATATCTCGGCCTCAACAATCCGCAGATGCAGTCGCCGGGCCAGCCCTTCTCCGCTTATGCGGGCCTGAAGGCGACCTTCTAACCGGCGGCGCGCCTGCTGGCGGCGGGCGCGCGCTTCATCTGCGTGATCGGGCGATCGGACGGGCGCAGGGGCTCTTCGATCGCCGCTCTCAGGGCGGACCCGGGGCGCATACCGGGTCCGCCCCCTGTCTCTCTCCTCGGGCGTTCTCCCCTTCAATGACCTCCGTCCACGCGCTACCTTCCGCGCCGCCCATCCGGGCCTGTTCATTGCCGGTGATCTCTGCCCGATGACCCCTCCCACCGATTCCGCCCTGCCTCTCTCGATCGAGGAGGCGATCCGCTCGCGCCGCTCCATCCGTGCCTTCCTGCCGACGCCGATCGAAGACGAGATCGTCGCGCGCATCCTGGAGCTTGCTGCCCGCGCGCCCTCGGGCTCCAACATTCAGCCCTGGCGCGTGCGGGTGCTGCGCGGTGCGCCCCTCGTCACGCTGACGGCCGAGCTGCACGCGCTCTCCCTTTCCGGGGATCGCGGCGCCGAGGAATATGCTTACTACCCCCGCAAATGGCGCGAGCCCTATCTCGCCCGCCGCCGCAAGGTGGGCTGGGACCTCTACGGCGCGCTGGGCATCGGCAAGACCGACACAGGCCGCATGCGGGAGCAGCATGCCCGCAATTTCCTGTTCTTCGATGCGCCGGTGGGCCTCATCTTCACCATCGACCGCGACATGGAAGCGGGCTCCTGGCTCGATTACGGCATGTTCCTGCAGAACATCATGATTGCCGCGCGCGGTCTCGGCCTCCACACCTGCCCGCAGGCTGCCTTCATGCTCTACAGCACCTTGATCGCGCAGCGCCTCGCCATCCCCGACACCGAAATGGTGATCTGCGGCATGGCGCTCGGCTATGCCGACCCCGCGGCGCCGGAAAACAATTTCGAGACGGTGCGCGAGCCGCTGGAGAATTTCGCGCACTTCGTCGACACCCTCGCCTGAATGGGCCGCGCCGGCCGCACCCGGCCGCCGGCTCAGGCCAGCCCTGCCTCGGCCGCCGTGACGAGCGTCGTCTTGGAGCCGATGGCGTTGAGGGCGATGCGGTGCACCACCTCGATGGGGGCGGTGCACAGGTCGCCGATCACCTTCACCGAAAAGCCGTCCGCATCCCGCGACAAGGCAGTGAAGACCACGCAGTTCTGCGTCATCATTCCGCACACGAGAAGCTCGTCCGTGTCCGCGAGCTGCGCGGCAAGGTCCGTCTCCTGGAAGGCATCGGCGAAGCTTTTGGTGACGAGGGGCGCATCGCCCGCCGCCGCAAGGATCGCCGGACGGATGGCGATGCCCGGCCCGTCCGCCGCGAACAGGCCCTTCGGCGCGGTGGAGACATGGCGCACCAGCACGATGCGGTCGCCGGCCGCCCGCGCCTTGCCGATGGCGGCGACGATGCGCGCCTCGGTCTCCTCCGCCTGCCAGAGCGGCAGCACGCCGCCGGGGAAATAGTCCTGCTGGATGTCGATGACGAGAAGGGTGCGGCTCATGGCTGGCTCCTGTGAATGCCCTCCTTCTAGGGCCGCGCGGTGCGGGCGATCAGTGGCCTGATGGACAAGAATAATGTAAATCGGGCCAATGCGCCTCGCCATCCTCGCCTATGACGGCATCAGCCCCTTCATGCTGTCGACACCGCTCGCGGTGTTCGGCGAGCCCTTCCTCGCTGGCGGCCACAGCGTCGATGTCTGCGCCGAAGCGCCCCGCCTCTCGGCGACCGGTGGTCTCGTGATCGAGGCGCCGCATCCCCTGTCAGCCGCCCGCGCGGCGGATGTCGTCATCCTGCCCGGGTGGCGGGACGCGGACGAGCCGGTGCCGGAGGCGCTGGTGGCGGAGCTCAAGGCGGCGGAAGCGCGGGGCGCGCTGGTGGTGGGCCTGTGCCTTGGCGCCTTCGGGCTCGCGCAGGCCGGCCTGCTCGACGGACGGCGCGCCACCACGCACTGGGCGCGGGCGCAGGCCTTCGCGGAACGCTATCCCGAGGTTCGGGTGGATGCCGGGGCGCTGTTCGTGGACGAAGGCCAGATCCTGACCTCGGCCGGAATCGCGGCGGGTCTCGATTGCTGCCTGCACCTCATGGCGCGGCTCTCCGGCGTGGGAGAGGCGAACCGGGTGGCGCGCCACCTCGTGGTCGCGCCGCAGCGGGCCGGCGCGCAGCCGCAGATCATCGCGCGGCCGACCATCGCCACAGCCGCCGACAAGAAGGTGACCGATCTGCTGGAAAGCCTGCGGGCCGATCCCGCGCAGACGCCCGCGCTCGACGATCTCGCCCTCCGCATGGGCATGAGCCGCCGCAGCCTCACCCGCCACATCCGCGCACGCACCGGCGGCAGCCTCGGCGACTGGCTGAAGCGGGCGCGGCTGGCGCAGGCGCAGGATCTTCTGGCCTCGGGCGTCCGCGGCCTCGACGCCATCGCCCAACGCTGCGGATTTGCGGACGCGCAGGCCCTGCGGAACGCCTTCCGCGCGGAACTCGGCACCACCCCGCGCCAGTGGCTGGCGCGGCAGCGGCTGGATTAGGCGGGCGCCGCCCGTTCGGACGGCGCCCCTTTACGTGGGCTCAGGCGCCCTTGAGCGCGGCCTGGAGCTTTTCTTCCTGCTCCTTGGAGAGGCTGGTCTGCAGCACGGTACCGCCGAACTGCGCCATGTCGGCCACCACCTTGTCGGCGGTCACCTTGCCCACCAGCACGCACAGCGCCGCCTGGTTCGGGCCGAGGGCCGAGCTCGCCTGCTTGATGAAGTCGTCATTGATGCCGACATCGGTGAACTTGCCGGCGAGCGCGCCCGCACCGGCGCCGATGGCCATGCCGAGCAGCGGGTTGAGGAACAGCAGGCCGACGAGCCCGCCCCACAGGCCGCCCGAAGCGGCGCCCGCGACGGTGGTGTTGATCATCTGGTGCAGCTTGATCGAACCGTCTTCCTGACGGACCGCCACCACCGCGTCGCCGAGCTCGATCAGATATTCCTTCTGAAGCTTGAGCAGCTCCTGCCGCGCGGCCTCCGCCTTGGCCTCGGAATCATAGGCAATGATGATGAGGTCGGCCATCTTGATCTCCAGCTCCCGTCGACAGGCATCGCTTCGCGCCCGCCGCCCTCTCTACAGGCCAAGTCGCGCCGATGCGCAACCCCCTTGGACAGCCAAACCCGCCACGAAAACCGGCACCCCCGTCGCAAGGGCGTCACAGACCGGAGCGGTGGGGGGCAGCTTCGATGCGGCGACAGGGCACTGCTGTGGGCGTTTTGTCCAATAGCTGCCGCACCGCAACACGGCGACAAGGTCCGGGTGCGAATGGACGCCGAGGCCATGTCAGGAAGATCGAGGCAGCACCGCGCGGGACGGCTCGTCGTCGCCGCAGCCGCAGGGCTCCTGATCGCGCTCGCCTCGCCCCGTCCCGGCGTGGCCGCGTCCGATGCCGAACGCAGCGCGCTGGGCGCGATGCTGTTCTCCGATCCCGACCTCTCCGCTGGACGCAACCAGTCCTGCGCCACCTGCCATGATCCGGCGCACGGCTTCGCCGACCCGCGGAAGGACGCTGCCGGCCGCGCCGTCTCCCTCGGCTCGGACGGGCACTCGCGCGGCGTGCGCAATGCGCCCACGGCGAGCTATGCGGCCTCCGCGCCGCGCTTCCACAGGGACGAGCAGGGCCGCTATGTCGGCGGCCAGTTTCTGGACGGCCGCGCCGATACGCTGGAGGCGCAGGCCGGGGGGCCGCTGCTCAACCCCGTCGAGATGGCGATGCCGAGCAAGGCGAGCGTGGTGGCGCGGCTGAAGGAGAAGCCGGCCTATGTGGAGGCCTTCGGCCGGCTGTTCGGTGCTGATGTCCTCGCCAGCGACACTCGCGCCTTCGCCGCGCTGACCGAGGCGCTGGCCGCCTATGAGCGCAGCGCGGAGGTTTCGCCGTTCGATTCGAGATATGACCGCTCCCTGCGCGGCGAATACAAGATGACGGATCAGGAAGAACTGGGACGTGTCCTGTTCTTCTCCACCCAGTTCACCAATTGCCACCTCTGCCACCAGATCGAGCCGCAGGGCGGCAGCCGCGAGACCTTCTCCAACTATCAGTTCCACAATATCGGCGTGCCGGCGAACCCGGATCTGCGCGCGCCCACCGATCACGGCCTGCGTGCCGGCCGGCACCTGAAGGACCGCCGGCAGGATGGCCGGTTCAAGGTGCCGACCCTGCGCAATGTCGCCGTCACCGGCCCCTACATGCACAACGGTGTGTTCAAGGACCTGCGCACCGTCATCCTCTTCTACAACAGCTATGTCACCAAATCGGACGCGCGCCGCATCGACCCCGAGACCGGCCGCCCCTTCGCGCCCCCGGAGGTCGGCAGCACGATCTCCCGCAAGGAGCTTCTGGACGCGCCCGCCCTCGACGACAAGCGCATCGATGCGCTCGTCGCCTTCCTGAAGACGCTCACGGACGCGCGCTACGAGCCGCTGCTCGCGCCATGAGCGCAAACGAGATCTGCCCCATGTCGACCCATCCGAAATCAATCCGGTCGCGCCGCAGGGCGCAGCCAGAGACAAGGAGACCGGACCGTCCCGGCAGATCCCATGATCCTCGATACCGTCGACCTCTCGCGGTTGCAGTTCGCTGTGACCGCGCTCTACCATTTTCTCTTCGTGCCGCTGACGCTCGGCCTCTCGGTCCTGCTCGCCATCATGGAGACGGTCTATGTGATGACCGGCCGGCCCATCTGGCGCCAGATGACCAAGTTCTGGGGCACGCTGTTCGGCATCAATTTCGTGCTGGGGGTGGCCACCGGCATCGTCATGGAATTCCAGTTCGGCATGAACTGGAGCTATTACAGCCACTATGTGGGCGACATCTTCGGCGCACCGCTCGCCATTGAAGGCCTGATGGCCTTCTTCCTGGAGGCGACCTTCGTCGGCCTGTTCTTCTTCGGCTGGGACAGGCTGTCGAAGGTGGGGCACCTCGTCACCACCTATGCGGTGGCGCTGGGCTCGAACCTCTCCGCGCTCTGGATCCTCATCGCCAACGGCTGGATGCAGAACCCCACCGGGTCGGCCTTCAACCCGCAGACCATGCGCATGGAAGTCACCGACTTCTACGCCGTGCTGTTCAATCCGGTGGCGCAGGCGAAGTTCGTGCACACCGTCTCGGCGGGCTATGTCACGGCCTCCTTCTTCGTGCTGGGCGTCTCCGCCTGGTACCTGCTGAAGGGGCGGCACACCGACCTTGCGAAACGGTCCATGACGGTGGCGGCCTCCTTCGGCCTTGCCGCGTCCCTGTCCGTGGTCGTGCTGGGCGACGAGAGCGGCTATCTCGACGGCGAGCACCAGAAGATGAAGCTCGCCGCCATCGAGGCCATGTGGGAGACCGAGCCCGCGCCGGCCGGCTTCACCATCGTCGGCCTGCCGGACCAGCAGGCGCGCGAGACGCGCTTTGCGGTGCGCGTGCCGTGGGTGCTGGGCCTCATCGCCACACGCACGCTGACGACTGAGATCCCCGGCATCGAGGAACTGGTCGGCCACGCCGAGACCCGGATCAAAAGCGGCATCCTCGCCTTCGACGCCCTGCAGCAGATCCGCGCCGCCGGCAACAGCGCGGCCATCGCGCCCGCGGTGAAGCAGGCGTTCGAGGACAATGGCGGCAACCTCGGCTACGCCCTCCTGCTGAAGCGCTATGTGGACGACCCGCGCAAGGCGACCGCCGCCCAGCTGAACCAGGCCGCCTGGGACACGGTGCCGAACGTGCCGACCCTGTTCTGGTCGTTCCGGGTGATGGTGGGGCTCGGCTTCTTCTTCATCGCCTTCACCGCGCTCCTCTTCTACCTGTCGGCGCGGCGCCGGCTGGACCGCAGCCGCACGCTGCTCTGGGTCGCCGTCCTCGCCATCCCGCTGCCGTGGATCGCGGCGGAACTGGGATGGGTGGTGGCCGAGGTGGGTCGCCAGCCCTGGATCATCGAAGGCGTGCTGCCCACCGCCGCCGCGGTCTCCAGCCTCGGCGCAGGGACGGTTCTGGCGACACTCGCCGGATTTGCCGCCATCTACACGGTGCTGATCGTCATCGAGATGACGCTGATGCTCCGCGCCATCCGCAAGGGACCGGAGCCGGACGACGCCCCCGAGGCCCGGCTCATTCCCCCCGCATTCGCCGCCGCGGAGTGACTGCCATGATCCTTCACACCCTCATCGACTACGACGCGCTGCGCGTCATCTGGTGGCTGCTGCTCGGCGTGCTGCTCATCGGCTTCGCCATCATGGACGGGTTCGATCTCGGCACCGGCATGCTGCTGCCCTTCGTCGCCCGTACCGATCTGGAACGGCGCGTCGTCATCAACACGGTCGGTCCCGTCTGGGAGGGCAACCAGGTGTGGCTCATCCTCGGCGGCGGAGCCATCTTCGCCGCCTGGCCGCCGCTCTATGCGGTGTCCTTCTCGGGCTTCTACCTCGCCATGTTCGCCATCCTCTTCGCGCTGATCCTGCGGCCGGTGGGCTTCAAGTATCGCTCGAAGCGCGAGGGCATGGCCTGGCGCTCGGCGTGGGACTGGGCGCTGTTCGTGGGCGGGCTGGTGCCGGCGCTGGTCATGGGCGTCGCCGTGGGCAACGTGCTGCAGGGCGTGCCCTTCCACCTCAACGACGAGCTGCGCATCTTCTACGACGGCACCACCCTCATCGAGCTCTTGAACCCCTACGGCCTGCTGTGCGGGCTGCTGAGCGTCGCCATGCTGGGGATGCACGGGGCCAACTGGCTGGTGCTGAAGACGGAGGGCGAGGTGGAGGCACGGGCCCGCGCCATCGGCAGCGGGGCGGCGCTCGCAACCGTCCTGCTCTTCGTTCTCGGCGGGGTCTGGCTCTATTTCGGCGTCAGCGGCTACCGGATCGTCGGCGAGATCGCCAAGGACGGCCCCTCCAATCCGCTGGCCAAGGCGGCGGAGCTTTCGCCCCACGCCTGGTTCGCCAATTATGCGACGCGGCCATGGATCATCGCCGGACCGCTCCTCGGCATCGTCGGCGCGCTGGCGTCGTTCGCGGCGCTGCGTGCGCGGCGGGAGATCGGTGCCATCCTGGCGAGTTCCCTCGCCATCTTCGGCATCATCTCGACGGTGGGGCTCTCCATGTTCCCGTTCATCCTGCCATCCTCCATCGACCCGCGGTCGAGCCTCACGGTGTGGGATGCCTCTTCCAGCCATCTCACCTTGTTCATCATGCTGGTCTGCGCCGTGATCTTCGTGCCCGTCATCATCGCCTACACCACGTGGGTCTACCGCGTGCTGTGGGGCAAGGTGGACGCGAAGGCCATCGCCGATGGCTCCGGCCACGCCTACTGAGGGAGCTCAAAGATGTGGTACTTCGCCTGGCTCCTCGGCCTGCCCCTGGCCGCCGCCTTCGCCGTGCTCAACGCCATGTGGTTTGAGCTGATGGACGACCGCGCCCGCACGCTCGCGAGCAAATCCGGTCAGAAATAAACCTCGACCAAGGCCGGTGCCGCACGCAAGTTCGGCACCGGCAGCTGCTTTTTCTGCCGTTCCACTTGCCCGGAGCATATCGAAGCTTCGTCGGCTTGGACCGTTTGTCCAATCGTGCCCTGCCGCGGCCTCACCATAGTGGGGCCATCCGCGAACACAGCACGACGGACCCATGATGATCGCCCATGCTCTTTCCAGGCTGGGGGCCTGGCTTGCCGCCCGGCCCGACCGGCTCACGGTGGTGAATGCCCTGCTTCTCACCGCCATCCTGATCCTGCTCGGCTCAGCCGACCTGTTCCGCTTCGTCGGCGGCGCCGCCGTCCTCCTGTGCGCGGCCGCGATCCTGGTCCGGACCCTGCGGCGCATGGACGGCAACCCGCTGCCCCTGCACCCCTACGATCTCGCCGTGATGCTCGCGCCGCCGGCCATCGCCGCTGCGCTCGCCGTGCTCGCCATCATCCTCGTGGTCGGCCATGCCCCCGGCAGCTTCGCCCACACCATGGGCCTCGTGCTGTTCACCATCGAATTCGCGCTGCTGGCACTGGGAGCGAGCGATGGCGCGCCCGAAGCTGCGAGGGCATGATGGACTTTCCCGTCTTCCACCTCGACATCCTCGGCAATCGCGGCCTCATCGCCACCATCGCCATCCTGCATGTGCTCATCAACCACGGCCTCGCGGTGGGCCTCATGCCCCTCGTGGCGGCCATGGAATGGTATGGGCACAAGCGCGGCGATGCGCGCTGGGACAAGCTCGCCTACCGCATCCTGTTCTTCGCCTTCCTCATCACCACCACGGTCGGTGCACTGACCGGCGTCGGCATCTGGCTGTCGGTGTCGCTGGTGAACCCCTATTCCATCGCCAGCCTCATCCGCGTCTTCTTCTGGGCGTGGTTCGTGGAATGGCTGGTGTTCATCACCGAGGTCTGCCTGATCCTCGCCTATACGCTCACCTGGAAGAAGTGGGCGACGGGTGCCGCCAAGGTGCGCCACATCCGCCTGGGCTTCGCGCTGGCCTTCTTCTCATGGGTGACGATGGCCATCATCGTCTCCATCCTCGGCTTCATGATGGACCCGGGGAACTGGCTCTCCCAGCACACCCTGTGGAGCGGCTTCACCAACCCCGTCTACCTGCCGCAGCTCGCCTTCCGCACGCCGCTCGCGGCTGCCATGGCGGGTGTCATCGCCATGTTCCTCGTGCCCTTCTTCCTGAAGCGGGACGATCCCTTCCGGGCGACGGCGCTCCGGGCCATCGCGGTCTGGACGCTGGTGGCGGCGCCGCTCGTTCTGGCCGGCGGGCTCTGGTACTACGCGGTCGTGCCGGAGGCCATGCGCGAGAATTTCGGCGTGGCGCTGGCCAGCCTGCAATTCGCCGAGTGGCAGCAGAAGTTTCTGGAGATCGCGGTGGTCACCGTGGTCGCCATCCTCGCGGTGGTCCAATGGGCGATCACCAGGCCGCAGCTCCTGCCGCGCGTCGTCCTGATCGTGCCGTTCGTCGCCATCCTGTGGATGACCGGACACTTCGAGCGGGTGCGCGAATTCGTCCGCAAGCCCTATGTCATCGGCAGCTACATGTATGCCAACGGCTTCAGGGTGGACGACTACGCCCTGCTCCAGCGCGACGGCGTGCTCGCCTATGCCACCTATTCCAACCCGCTGACGGACGCCGAGAAAGCCGGCCTGCCCGAGGGGCTTGCCGCGCCTGAGCGCGCGGCGCTGCTGACGCGCATCCAGGCGGGCAAGGACGTGTTCATGAACACCTGCTCGCGCTGCCACACCGGGCACGGCGTGAATTCCATCACCGGCCATCTCCAGCGCATGTTCGGCGACCAGCCGTGGAAGAGCGAACTCACCGCCGGCTACATCGAGAACATGCACGAGGCCCAGCCCTTCATGCCGCCCTTCCCCGGCAATGCACGGGAGCTGGAACTGATGGGCGCCTATCTCGAGCACCTCCAGCACAATGCTGCGCCCATCCCGGGCGCCCAGCAGGCCGGCGTCGTCGTCATCACGCCGACGCTGCGCGCCGCCCTCACCGGCACTCCACCCCTCACCCAGGCCTCCGCAACGCCCCTCACGCGGGAGACCAGCACGCAATGAACCCCAACGTTCCCGTTCCCCACGACATCCCGGTCCCCCACGACATTCCCTTGCCCATGCCGGCACCGGAGCCGGTGCTGGTGGCGGTGCTGATCGTCTTCTTCCTCATGCACATCGCCTTCGTGAACTTCATGGTGGGCGGGGCATTGCTGTCCTTCATCTATGAAGCGCGCGGGCTGAAGCAGAAGCGCTACGACCGCCTCGCCTATGAGATCGCCTCCACCATCACCGCCAACAAGAGCATCGCGGTGGTGCTGGGGGTGGGGCCGCTGCTGGCGATCAACACGCTCTATACGGTCTATTTCTACACCGCGAATGCGCTCACCGGCGCGCTGTGGGTGTCCATCATCCCCTTGGTGGTCATCGCCTTCGTGCTCACCTACATCCACAAATATCTCTGGCACCGCATGGAGGGGATGAAGGCCCTGCACCTCGCCATTTCCGGTGTGGCGTGCCTGCTCTTCCTATTCATCCCGCTGATCTTCCTCACCAACATCAACCTGATGCTGTTTCCCGAGAAATGGGGAACGGTGCACGGCTTCCTCTCCGCCCTCGCCTTGCCCAACGTGCTGCCGCGCTACGCCCATTTCGTGCTCGCCTGCCCGGCCATGGTGGGGCTTTTCCTCGTCTGGCTGTTCCGCCGACGCAGTGATGCGGAGATCGCCGATACCGGCTTCAGCCGGGCCGAGCTGATCCGCCTCGGCTATCGCTGGGCGTTCTGGCCGACCATGGCGCAGTTCCTCGTCGGCCCCGTGGCGCTCTTCACCCTGCCGCACACCAGCGGCTCGCAGGCCGGCGCCTTCGGCCTGTTCGGCCTCTCCATCCTCGTGTCGCTGGCGCTGTGCGTGGTGATGATCCGCGAGATCCGCGGGCCGGACGGCGCCATCGGCCGCATGTTCGGCCTCGCCGCCTCGCTGATGCTGGTGGTGGTGGTGCTGATGGGCGCCGGGCGGCACCTCTATCGCGAGGCGGCGGTGAGCGAGCATCGCGAGATGGTCCGCGCCAAGACGCTGGAGTACGCGCGCAAGGCCGAGGAGGCCCGCCGGCAGGCCGCGTCCGCCACGGCGGCGGCGGTGAAATGAGCCCGGCGCGCGGGGTACGGACTTCCCCGGAGGCGGAAAGGTCGCGTTGCCTCGCGTGCCGACGGGGCGATAGTGGTCGCGGTCCAGCTGCCGCAACCGGGGAGTGACGTCGGCATGAGCGTGACTGCCATCGAAAGCGACGCCACGCGCGACAATCTGCGGCTGCTCATATCGCTGCGCTGGCTCGCCGTGGCGGGGCAGATCGCGGCCATCGCCTTCGTGCATCTGTGGCTGGGCATCTCCCTGCCGCTGGCGGAGATGGGGCTGGTGGTCCTCTTCCTCGTCGGCCTCAATCTCGTCAGCCTTCACCGGGCGCTCAGCGCGGTGGAGGTGACGCAGACGGAACTCTGCATCGAGCTGCTGCTCGACGTGGCGGCGCTGACCCTGCAGCTCTATCTGAGCGGCGGCGCCACCAATCCCTTCATCTCGCTGTTCCTGCTGCAGGTGATCCTCGGCGCGGTGCTGCTCGCGCCGGCCATGGCCTGGGTCATCGTGCTCGTCACCAGCCTGTCCTTCATCTGGCTCACCCACTTCTATCGGCCCATCGACTTCGGCAACCATGTGGGCGGGCACCACCACGCCGAGCGCACGTTCTTCGACCTTCATGTGCAGGGCATGTTCCTGTGCTTCATCCTCGCCTCGGTGCTCGCGGTGGTGTTCGTGACCCGCATCACCTCCAATCTGCGCCGGCGCGACGCCCACCTCGCCGAGGCCCGGCGGCGCGCGGCCGAGGAGGAGCACATCGTGCGCATCGGCCTCCTCGCCTCGGGCGCCGCCCATGAGCTTGGCACGCCGCTGGCGACGCTCTCGGTCATCCTCAACGACTGGCAGCACATGCCGCGCTTTCGCGACGATCCGGCCTTCGCCGAGGAACTGGCGGAGATGCAGACCGAGATCGGCCGCTGCAAGTCCATCGTCTCACATATTCTCATGGTCGCCGGCGAGGCGCGGGCCGAGGAGGCCCAGCGCAGCCCGCTGTCGGACTTCCTGGACGAGATGGTGGAAAGCTGGGTGCAGAGCCGCCGCCCCAGCGCCCTCGACTACGCCAATGCAACCTCGAAGGGGGCCGCGATCACCGGCGACGGCGTGATCCAGCAGGCCCTGTTCAACGTGCTCGACAATGCGCTGGAGGCTTCGCCCGCCGGCATCAGCGTGCGGGCGGCGGAAGAGGGCGAAGACCTCGTGATCCGCGTCACCGACCAGGGGCCCGGCTTCGCCCCCGATGCCCTCAACCAGCTCGGCCGGCCGTTCCAGTCCAGCAAGGGCGAGGCGGGGCGCGGGCTCGGCCTGTTCCTCACCATCAACGTGCTGCGCAAGCTGGGCGGGGATATCGAGGCCGGCAACCTTGCGGGCGGTGGCGCCTTCGTCGAGCTGCGCCTGCCGCTGGAGGCGCTCGCCGTGGACTATGCCGATGTCGCGTGAACGGGACCTCCTTCTCGTCGAGGACGACGCCACCTTCGCCCGGGCCCTCCAGCGTTCGTTCGAGCGCCGGGGCTACAGCGTGCGGCAGTGCGGGCGCATCGGCGACCTTCCCGAGGTGCTCGCCGGCTTCCACCCCGGCCGCGCCGTGGTGGACCTGAAGCTGTTCGACGCCTCCGGCCTCGAATGCATCCAGCAGCTGCGCACCTTCGATCCCGACATGAAGATCGTGGTGCTGACGGGCTTTGCCAGCATCGCGACCGCGGTCGAGGCGATCAAGCTCGGCGCCTGCCACTACCTGGCGAAACCATCCAACGCCGACGACATCGAGGCCGCGTTCGCGCGGCAGGACGGCAACCCGGACGTGCCCCTCGGCGTGCGGCCAAGCTCCATCAAGACGCTGGAATGGGAGCGCATCCACGAGACCCTGGCGGAAACCGACTTCAACGTCTCCGAAACCGCCCGCCGCCTCGGCATGCACCGCCGCACCCTGGCCCGCAAACTCGCCAAGCGCCGAGTGACATAGACTGCACGCGCCATCATCGCGCGGCCGGAGGCCGGATTCCGGCGCCTCATGGCCAAGACCAAGTTGCCTCGTCCGGGAGCCGCGCCTAGCGTGCGCGTCGAACCGGCGGTTGGGGGCCGGAAAACCGGCCTGCACCGTCGGCCTCCCCCTGTCCGCATCTGCCGGCGGAGAGGGAGCATGGCCCGTTGTGACCTGGCCGACTCCCGCGCGTCATCCGCCTTGCAGATGCCCAGCTCGCGGAGCGCGGCCGAAACAAAAGACCTGATGCGGCAAGGAGGGATGAAATGCGTAAGACGACATTGGCGATCGCAATGACTATGGCATTGACCCCCTGCATTGCGGCCCGTGCTGCCGAGCCGGATGACAGCGAGGTCATGACGGTCGTGAATCAATATCTCGCAGACATGAACCAGGGCGCGGCGGAGAAGTTCGTCAAGCTGTGCGCGCCGCAGACCATCATCATCGATGATTTCCCGCCCCATGTGTGGCAAGGCCCCACGGCGTGCATGGACTGGCTGACCGCCTTTGCGGCCTTCGATGCGAAGGCGGGCATCACCCCGCGGGCGGTGACCATCGGCAAGCCATGGCGCGTCAATGTCACCGGCGACGTCGCCTATGTCGTGATGCCGGCAACGTACAAGTATACGGAAGGCAAGGAGAAGATCACCGAGGCCAATTCGGTGTGGACCCTGGCGCTCCGGAAAGGTCCGGCTGGCTGGCGCATCTCGGGATGGGCCTGGGGACAGCGATAGCCAGCCCGCCCTCCCTTCCAGCTCGGCCGTGCCCTCCCGCTCAGCCGGCGCGCCCTGCCCGGCGATCGGAAGATGGGTGAGACTTGCTTGAGCGACAGCGCGAGGATGTCGCCCTTGTGGGCGCCCGGCTAGGCGAGTGCAGCCCGGACTTCGGCCTCGTCCAGCACGTCGTCCAGGGTGCGCCTGAGGCGCGACAGAAGCAGGTCCATCTCTTCGCCAGTGCAGGTCAGCGCGGGCGCGAGGCCGATGGTGCCGTCGGCGAAGGCGCGGAAGATCAGGCCATTGCGGTAGCCGGCCTCGAACAGGCGGCGCGGCAGCTCCACTGCGGGATCGAAGCGCGTCTTCGCCGCCTTGTCGCGCACGAGTTCCAGCGCGCCGAGCAGCCCGCGCGCGCGTGCGTCGCCCACCAGCGGATGATCGACGAGACCGGCGAGCCCTGCTGCGAAGGCCGGCCCGCGCGCCTCTCCATTGGCGAGGATTCCCCCCTCCGTATAGAGGCGCAGCACCTCCAGCCCCACCGCCGCGCTCACCGGGTGGCCGGAATAGGTGAAGCCGTGCCCGATGGGCGCCTCGGGGGACAGGCCGTCGGCGATGGCCTGATAGATCCGGTCCGACATGAGAACCGCGCCCATGGGCACGTAGCCGGCCGTCAGGCCCTTGGCGACGGTCATCAGGTCCGGCGACACCGCCTCCGCGTGGCAGGCGAAGATCGGTCCTGTGCGGCCGAAGCCGGTGATGACCTCGTCGGCCACGAACAGGATGTCGAGGCGCGTGCAGGCCTCCCGCATGGCCTTCAGCCAGCCTGGCGGCGGCACGATCACGCCGCCCGAGCCCTGCACCGGCTCGCAGAAGAAGGCGGCCACGTTGTCGGCCCCGAGTTCGGCGACCTTCGCCTCCAATGCGGCGACGGAGGCGGCGATCACCGCCGCGGGGTCGCCACCCACCGGGTTGCGGTAGGGATAGGGCGAGGCGATGGTGTGCTGGCGCGGCGTCGGCACATCGAAATGGGCATGGAACGCCGGCAGCGCGGTGAGACCCGCCCCGGTGGAGGAGGAGCCGTGATAGCCGCGCTCCAGCGAGATGAAGTGCTTCTTCGCCGGCCGTCCAGTGGAGTTGAAGTAGTGCGTGATGTAGCGGACCGCGCTGTCCACGGCGTCCGATCCGCCGAGGGTGAAATAGACATGGTCCAGTCCCTCCGGCGCCAGCTCCGCGAGGCGCGCCGCAAGGCGGATGGAAGGTTCCGAGCCGAAGCCGAAATAGCCGGTGGCATAGGGCAGGCGGCGCATCTGCTCCGCCGCGACCTCCACGATGCTCTCCTGCCCGTAGCCGACATTCACGCACCACAGGCCGGCGAAGGCATCCAGCAGCTCATGCCCCGAGGCATCCCGCAGGAACATGCCGGAGGCGGACTGCAGCACGGTGACACCGTGCTTCTCATGGCCGCGGAACGACATGACCGGATGGATGAGGTGATCGCGGTCGAGAACCTGAAGGGAGTTCGCGGGCATCGCGGGGCGCAGCCGCGCGTCAGTCGAGGGCATCGGCGATTGCCTTTCCGCAGCTCAGCGTGTTGGCGGTCCCACCGATATCGGCGGTGCGGCCCGCAGGTTCGGCCAGCACCCGCTCGATGGCGCGTTCGATGGCATTAGCGGCATCCGCCTCCCCGAGATGCTCCAGCATCATGGCCGCCGACCAGATCTGGCCCACCGGATTGGCGATGCCCTTGCCGGCGATGTCCGGCGCCGACCCGTGCACCGGCTCGAACAGCGAGGGGAAGGTGCGGTCGGGGTTGATGTTGCCGGACGGCGCGATGCCGATGGTGCCGGTGCAGGCGGGGCCCAGATCGGAGAGAATATCGCCGAACAGGTTGGAGGCGACCACCACGTCGAACCGGTCCGGATGCAGCACGAACTGCGCGGTGAGGATGTCGATATGGTACTTGTCGGTGCGCACGTCGGGGTAGGTCGCCGCCATCGCCTCCACCCGCTCGTCCCAATAGGGCATGGTGATCGCGATGCCGTTGGACTTGGTGGCCGAGGTCAGGTGCCGGTTCGGCCGCCGCATGGCCAGCTCGAACGCGAATTTCAGGACCCGGTCGACGCCGTGGCGCGACATGACGGTTTCCTGAATCACCAGCTCGCGGGGCGTGCCGGGATACATGCGCCCGCCGATGGAGGTATATTCGCCCTCCGTGTTCTCGCGCACCACCCAGAAGTCGATGTCGCCCGGCTTGCGACCCACGAGGGGGCAGGGAACGCCCGGCATCAGCCGCACGGGGCGCAGGTTCACATACTGGTCGAACTCCCGCCGGAACTGGAGCAGGGAGCCCCAGAGCGAGACATGGTCCGGCACCGTATCCGGCCAGCCCACCGCGCCGAACAGGATGGCGTCGGATGTGCCGACCCGCGCCTTCCAGTCCGCCGGCATCATCTCGCCATGGCGGGCGTAGTAGTCGCAGCAGGCGAAGTCGTGCCAGGCGAGATCGAGACTGAAGCCATAGAGCGCCGCCGCCTTTTCCAGCACGCGCACGCCCTCGGGCATCACTTCCTTGCCGATGCCGTCTCCGGGGATGACGGCGATGCGATAGTGTCTTGCGGCCATGGTCACGTTTCCTGCGATGCGTGGGAGATTGGGGTCAGACCGGCGCCGTGAGGCGCAGCCCACCCATGTGAAAGGCCTTGGGCTCCAAATATTCGGCGATGCCGAGATAGCCGCCCTCGCGGCCGAGCCCGGATTGCTTCACGCCGCCGAAGGGCGCCACCTCCATGGAGATGGCACCGGTGTTGAGCCCCACCATGCCGAATTCCAGCGCCTCGCCGACCCGCCAGGCGCGGTGCATGTCCTCGGTGAAGAAATAGGCGGCGAGTCCGTAGGGAGTCCCGTTGGCGATGGCGATCGCCTCCGCCTCGGTCTCGAACCGGAACACCGGGGCGACGGGGCCGAAGGTTTCCTCATTGGCGAGCCGCATGTCGGTGGTGGCGCCGGTGAGGAGCAGCGGGGCGACGAAATTTCCGTCCGCGCAGGAGGTCTCCGCCTGCTGCGCCACGCGCGCGCCCTTGGCCACCGCGTCGGCCACGTGCGCGTGCACCTTTTCGGCGGCAGCCCGATTGATGAGCGGGCCGATGCCGACACCGGGCTGCGTGCCCGGCCCGACCTTCTGCGCGGCGATCCGCGCGCCGAGGCGGGCGACGAAGGCGTCGTGGATGCCGGCCTGCACCAGGATGCGGTTGGCGCACACGCAGGTCTGTCCGGCATTGCGGAATTTCGAGACCATGGCCCCCTCCACCGCAAGGTCGAGGTCGGCATCGTCGAAGACGATGAAGGGCGCGTTGCCGCCCAGTTCCAGGCTCAGCTTCTTCAGCGTCCCCGCCGACGCGCGCATGAGATGGGCGCCGACCCTGGTCGAGCCGGTGAACGAGATCTTGCGGACCGCGGGGTTGGACGTGAGCTCCTCGCCGATGGCGGCCGGCAGGCCCGTCACCACCGAGATGACACCGGCGGGAATGCCGGCCCGCTCCGCGAGCTTCACCACCGCCAGAGCGGAAAACGGCGTCAGTTCCGACGGCTTGATGACCATGGTGCAGCCCGCGGCGAGGGCCGGCGCGCATTTCCGCGTGATCATCGCGATGGGAAAATTCCAGGGCGTAATGGCGGCGGTGACGCCGATGGGCTGCTCCAGCATCAGGATGCGCCGGTCGGCGCCGGGTGCCGGGATGGTGCGGCCGTAGATGCGCCGTGCCTCCTCCGCGAACCACTTCACGAAGGAGGCGCCATAGCGCACTTCCCCCTCCGCCTCGGCGAGCGGCTTGCCCTGCTCGGCCGTCATGATCCGCGCGAGGTCGGCAGCGTTGGCGAGGATGAGGTCGTTCCAGCGCTCCAGCAGGCGCGCGCGCTCCGCCGCCGTCACGGAGCGCCACGAGCGGAACGCCGTCTCCGCCGCCTCGATGGCGCGCCGCGTCTCGGCCGCGCCGCAGGCCGGAACGGTGCCCACGACCTTGCCCGTGGCGGGGTCCTCCACGGCGAGCGTCGCGCCGTCGTCGGCAGCGCACCACTGCCCGCCGATGAAGGCCGCCTGGACGAGGAGGCTCGGGTCGGCGAGGGCGAGCAAGTTTTCAGCGGCGAGGGACATGGGCGACGTCTTTCAATAGCCGCGGCTGCGTTCGACGAGGCCGATCATCGGCTCGCCCGCGGCGTGGCGGCGGAGGTTTTCGAGCAGGCTGACCACGGCGGTCTCCGGCCGGGTGAGACTTGCGACGTGCGGGGTCAGCAGGATGCGCGGATGGCTCCAGAACGGATGCTCCGGCGGCAGGGGCTCCGGCTCCGTGACATCGAGCACGGCGCCCGAGAGGGTGCCGGCATCGAGGGCTGCAATCAGGTCCTCGGCCACCACATGGCCGCCGCGCCCCACATTGACGATGCGGGCGCCTGCGGGCAACCGGGCGAACAGGCTTGCACCGAGGATGCCCCGCGTCTCGGCGGTGAGCGGCAGCAGGCAGACGAGGATGTCGGTGCGCGCCAGGAACGGGGCCAGCCCGGCCTCGCCGGCGAAGGTCTCCACGTTCGGGATTTCCCGCGGCGAGCGGCTCCAGCCGGCGAGGGGGAAGCCGAACGGCGCGAGGCCCGTGAGCGCCGCCTGCCCCAGTGAGCCGAGCCCCATGACGCCGACGCGCCGTTGCGCCGCCGGCGTTTCATAGTGCTGCGCCCAGAGATGCCGCTTCTGCTGGTCGATATAGGTCGGCAGGTCGCGGTGGAGCGCCAGGACGGCCATGGTTACGTACTCGACCATGCCCTCGACGATGCCGGGCTCCACCATGCGCACCACGGGAATGCCGGGCGGGATGCGGGTGAGGTCGAGGTGATCCACACCGGCCCCGGTGGAGAAGACCACTTCGAGATTCGGAAACGTCGCCGCCAGATCCACCCGCACGTCCCAGACGGCAACCCAGCGGATATCGGCCGGGTCTCCCATGTCGGGCCAGATGCGCACGTCGATTTCAGGCGCCATTTCGCCGATCAGCCGGCGCCAGACTTCGCCGCGGGCGGGATCGGCCATGTAGAGGAGTGCCATGGGCAGGACCTGACAGAATGAGGGGGCGGGATCAGGAAACGGCAACCCACAGCTTGCGCACGGTCTCCAGCGTTTCCCAGGTTCCCACGAAGCCCGGCCGCAACACGAAGGTGTCGCCCGCGCTGAAGCGGCGTGGCGTGCCGCCATCCTCGGTCAACACGATCACGCCGGAGAGGATCGTGCAATATTCCCACGTCTCGCCCTTGATGGAGCGCGTGACGCCCGGCGTCGCCTCCCAGATGCCGGTGCGGATGTCCTTGTGGCCGGCCGCCGCGATTTCCCAGGTCTTGTAGCTCGGATCGCCAGCGATCAGCCGGTCGGGCACGGGCTTGCTCTCGCGCGCGGGTCCGGGGGCGGCAAGGTCGAAGGCGATGAGGTTGCTCATGGGCGCGGTTCCAGACGGCAAAGGGAGGCGGGCGCGGCCGGGATGGGCCGCCGCCGCGCGGGTGCGAGGCGGGCGCGGTCTCAGGCGTCTGCGTTCTTCCGCGGCGCGGTGCGTGCGCTGAGGGAAACGAGGATCACCATCAAGAAGGAGATCGCGGTCAAAAGGGTGCTAATGGCGGCGATGGTCGGATCGATCTCGTCGCGCAGCGCCGTGAACATGCGCTTGGTGAGCGTCTGGTATTCGCCGCCCGAGATGAAGATGGCGACCACCGTCTCGTCCAGCGCCGAGATGAAGGCGAACAGCAGGCCCGAGATGACGCTGGGGCGGATCTGCGGCAGCGTGACGATGAAGAAGGTGCGCAGCCGGTTCATGCCGAGACTGCGCGACACCATCTCCTGCGCCGGATCGAACTTCCTGAGGCCCGTCAGCACCGAGATGATGACGAACGGCAGGCCGAGCATGACGTTGGCGAGGATCAGGCCGCTCATGGTCGCGAGCAGTCCGACGTTGGCGTAGACGAGGAAGACGCCGACGGCCGTGATCACGATCGGCACGACGAGGGGCAGAAGCAGCACCACCTGCAGGCTGCGCACCAGGCGCGACGTGGAGAGATTCAGCGCGTAGGCCGCCGCCGTTCCAAGCACGGTCGCGATGATCGCGCTCGACACGGCGAGGATCAGGCTGACCCGCGTCGCCTGCATCCAGGCTGCGCTTTCAAGATAGGCCTCGTACCAGCGCAGCGACCAGGAGGGCGGCGGGAAGGCGAGGAACCGCGCGCCCGAGAAGGACATGGGCACGATGATGAGGACCGGGACCATCAGCCAGACCAGGATGAGGCCCACCGCCACGTAGAGGATGATGCGGGAGAGGGACATGATCAGCGCGCCCCCATGATGCGTTCGAACGGGATGATGAGGCTCGCCAGCCGGAAGACGAGGAACACGCAGGCGAGCAGCACGATGCTGATGGAGGAGGCGGCGCCCCACTCGTTGTAGACCTCGATGTTCCGCGACACGAGCATGGAGACCATGTAGGTCCGCCCGCCGCCGAGCAGTTCCGGGGTGATGTAGAAGCCGAGCGTCAGCACGAAGACGAGGACCATGCCGGCCACGACGCCGGGCAGCGACAAAGGCAGGAACACCCGCGTGAAGACATAGAACGGCGTGCCGCCGAGGCTCGCGCCGGCCATGGTGAGTTCAGCCGGAATCTTCTGCATGGTGGCGTAGAGCGGCAGCACCATGAAGGGCAGGAGGATGTGCACCGTCGCGATCACGGTACCCAGCTCGTTGTTGACGAGCGCGAGGGGGTTCTGGATCAGCCCGAAATCGGTCAGCACCGAGTTCACGAGGCCGCGCCGTTGCAGCAGGATCAGCCAAGCGTAGGCCCGCACCAGCACGCTGGTCCAGAACGGCAGGATGACCATCGCGAGGATGAAGATGCTCCATCGCCGCGATGCGCCGGCCGCCACATAGGCGATGGGATAGCCGAGCAGCACGGTCGCCGCGGTGACGATGAAGGCGATGCGGAAGGTCTGCAGGAAGGTCGTCCAGTAGACGGCATCACTGAAGAACCGCGCATAGTGCGCCAGGGTGAAGGCCCCATCCTGCCGCACCGACTGCCAGACGAGCCAGCACAGCGGCACGATCAGCAGGCATCCCACCACGGCAAGCGAGGGTGCGAGCAGCAGCAGGACGAGGCGCTGTTCCCCCCTCTTGTGGGCAAGCGACGGATCGGTTGACGAGGCCGACATGGCGGGCTCCTGGAGCAGGCTTGCGGGTCTGGCCGGCCCGCGACACGGCGGGCTCGGCAGCGCGGGAGGGATCGCTTCACCCCATCTCGGGCAGGGGAAGCGATCCGGCGGCCCGCGGGCTTATTTCTGGACGAAGCCCGCCCAGCGCTTGATGGCGTCTTCGCCGGCGGGCGAGGCCCACCAGGCCTGCGACACCAGCACCTGCTTGGCCGCATTCTCCGGCGCGCTCGGCATCTGGGCCGTGCGCTCGGGCGAGATCTTGCCGGTGGCATAGGCGGCCGGGTTGCCCGGGCCGTAGTCGATGTAGGCGGGGAAGTTCGCCTGGATATCCGGCGTCATGGCGGCATTCACGAACTTGTAGGCGGTTTCGAGGTTCGGCGCGCCCTTCACGATGCACAAAGAGGTTTCCTGAAGCAGGCCCTGGTTGAAGGTGAAGCTCACCGGAGCGCCCTCCTTCATCACCGCCGCGACGCGGCCGTTCCAGGCCATCTCCATGTCGATCTCGCCGTCCGCCAGAAGCTGCGCCGACTGGGCGCCGGAGGTCCACCACACCGTGATGTTCGGCTTGATCTGCTCCAGCTTCTTGAAGGCCCGGTCCACATCGAGCGGATAGAGCTTGTCGGCCGGCACGCCATCCGCGAGCAAGGCGGCTTCCATGGTCGCCTGCGGATGGTTGCGCAGGGCACGGGTGCCGGGGAAGGCCTTCACGTCCCAGAAGTCGGCCCAGGTCTGCGGCGCCTTGCCGGCGAACTTCTTCTTGTTGTAGGCGAGAACCGAAGAATAGAATTCGTAGGCCACCGAATAGGGCGTCTTGTACTGCGCGGGCATGGACGCCGCGTTGGGAAGCTTGGAGAAGTCGAGTTTCTCCACCATGCCCTGGTCGCCGCCTCGCACGCAGATGGTGGTCGGCGCGTCGATGACGTCCCAAATGGGCTTGCCGGTGGCGGCCTGCGTCTTCAGGACCGGCCATGCATCGGGCGCGCTGTCCTGGTTGATGGTGATGCCGAGCAGCTTGGCGGCGGGGTTGAGGATGGCCTTGGTCTGGGCCTCCTGATACGCGCCGCCCTGCGAGACGAAGGTGATCTGCTCTGCGGAGGCGGTGGCCACCGACAGGGCCAGCGCCGCGGTCATCACCGGGATCGAGACTGAAAAGCGCATGCCTTTTCTCCTCTTGGCCGCTTCGGGCCCTTGCCTTCTGGAAGCCGTCTGCTCGTCCGCCGTCATCTCCCGATGGCGTCGAGGAATTGATAGGCCCCTGCGACCAGCCGCACCGCCGGCTCGCGCAGGGCATAGAATGGAATGGGGTGGAGCGGCTGCCGGGTGATGAGGCCGAGATCCGGCTGGCGCCCCGTCACCAGATCCGCCACATGCCGTCCGATGCCGGAGGCCAGCGCGACGCCGGTGCCGTTGTAGCCCACGCTATAGACCACCCGGTCGTCGAGGCGTCCGAGATGGGGGAGGCTGTCCAGCGTCATGGCGACGAGGCCGGACCAACGATGCGTCACCTTCACCTGCTCAAGTTCCGGAAACTGCCGCACCATCGCCTGTTCCAGCGCGGTGAACGCGCTCTCCCGGTCGGTCTTGCCGAAGGCACCGCGACCGCCATAGAGCAGGCGATCGCCGGCCTTGCGAAACCAGCGCATCATGCGCCGCGTCTCGGTATAGCTCCGCCCGGTGCGCAGCAGATGGGCACCGGGCGTGCCGGTGAGCGGCTCGGTGGCGATCATGGCGGAACGGAACGGGATGATGGAGGTGCGCACGGGCGCCGTGGCGGGCGTCAGGTCCGAATAGGAATTGGTGGCAATCACCACCTGCCGCGCGGTGATGCGCGCCGCCGGCGTCTCGATCACCACGCCCGCCCCCTCGCGGCGCAGGCTCATGACCGGCGAGCGCTCATAGACGCAAATCCCCGCCGCCTTGAGCCCGGCGGCGAGGCCGAGCACGTAGTTCAGCGGGTGGATGATCCCGCCATGGGTGTTCAGCATGCCGCCGGTGAAGCCGCGGGAGCCCGTCTCCGCCGCGACCTCTTCTGCGCTCAGGATGGAGATCGCCGTGTCGCCGAGCGCGCTGCGCAGCCACTCGGCTTCGGTCCTGAGCTGTTCGAGCGTATGCGCATTGTGGGCGCAGCGCAGCGAGCCGGTGGGCTGGTAGTCCGCCCCCGCGATGCCAAGCTCCGCGATGATCTCGCCCACATGCGCGATGGCCTCGAGCCCGAGATCGTGCATCCGGCGGGCCGTGTCGATGCCATGCCGGCTGGCGATGTCGCGGAAGCCCAGCCGGAACTTGCCCGAGACCACGCCGCCGTTGCGCCCGCTCGCGCCCCAGCCGATGCTGTTGGCCTCCAGAACCACCGGCGACAGGCCGGCCTTGGCCAGATAGTGAGCGGTGGTGAGGCCGGTATAGCCGCCACCGATCACAGCCACGTCGAAGCTCTGGTCCCCGCCCGCGCTCGCAAATGTGGGACGCGCGACCGAAGTCGCCTGCCACAGCGAGGGGATATCGGTCGGGAGCGCGGGGGTGACCATGAGGTTCTGCCTTCTCGCTCAGGCGGCCACGCGGGACGTGTCGAGCTCCGCATCCACGGCATCGGCGAGCTGCTTCAGCGTGGAGAAGTGGAAGTCCGGCTTGGTCAGCACCTTCGGGTCCGGCGTGCCGCCGAAGCCCTTCTGGCCCTGGCGCCGCTCGATCCAGCAGGTGGTATAGCCCTCGGCCTTGGCGACGCCGATGTCGTGATACTGGCTCTGCGCCACGTGCAGGATTTCCGACTGGCGGAAGCCGTGCGCGGACTGGCGCCCCTTGTTGAAGGCGAAGAAGCGCGGATCCGGCTTGGCGCAGCCCGTCTCGTCGCAGGTCACGCTGTCGTGGAAGGGGTTCTCGAGCGTCGCCGAGTAGGCCGAGAAGGCGGTCCGGTCGGCATTGGTCATGGCGACCAGGCGGAAGTTCTTGCGCAGGCGGCGCAGCGCCTCCACCGAATCCGCGAAGGCCGGCCAGCGCAGCACGGCGAGCTGGAACGCCTCGGCGGTGGCCTCGTCGTTCTGGAAGCCCCGTTCGGCGGCGAGGGACAGGTAGACGTCCTTCATGGCGAAGGAGGAGCGGCCATAGAACTTGTCGCGACCGCGCTTGTAGGGCTCGAAGATGTCGTCGTCGCTGGCGGCCGCGGCCTTCGGGCCGCCCAGCGCGCGCACGGCGTTCAGGACACCCGTCTCGAAGTCGATGAGCGTGCCGACCACGTCGAACGTCAGGACCTTGAACTGAGAGAGCTTCATCTTACGCTTTCCTTGTGGATGTCGAATTCGGGAGCGGGTGTCAGGGCGCCTGAGGCACCACGATGGTGTCGTCGGGATGCAGCCGGACGGCGATGCGTTCGCCCGGTGCCTTCATGCGGGAGCGGTTTTCGTGATTGCTCGGCACCCGCAGGCTCAGGCGGACGCCGTGGTCCAGATCCACGAAGATGCGCACGCTCTCACCCTGGTAGAGCGTTTCCGACACCGTGCCGGAGAGGATGTTCGCGGTGGTGTCTCCGCCGTCCTGCACCACCGTGAGCTTCTCGGAGTGCACGGCCAGGAACAGCTTCAAATTGTGCGGGATCGGCCGCGCCGAGACGATGCGGGTACCGCCGAGGTCCACCGAATTGTCGTCGAGGCGCGACACCGGCAAAAGCGTCGCCTCGCCGATGAAGCCGGCCACGAAGGAATCCACCGGATGGTCGTGCAGCCGCTCCGGCGCATCCACCTGGACCACACGACCCTTGTTCATGATGGCGATGCGGTCGCTCATGGTGAGCGCTTCGCGCTGGTCGTGCGTCACGTAGATGATGGTGGCGGCAAGCTTGCGGTGCAGATGCTTGAGCTCGATCTGCATCGTCTCGCGCAACTGCTTGTCGAGGGCCGAAAGCGGCTCGTCCATCAGGATCAGCCGCGGCTCGAAGATCATCGCCCGGGCGAGCGCGACGCGCTGGCGCTGGCCGCCGGACAGTTCGTGGATCTTGCGGTCGCCGAACCCGCCGAGCTCCGTCATCTCCAGCGCCGCCTTCAGCTTCGCCGGCCATTCGGACTTCGGCATGCGGCGGGCGCGGAGCGGAAAGGTCACGTTCTCGGCGACGCTCATGTGCGGGAAGAGCGCGTAGTTCTGGAACACGATGCCGATGTCGCGCTTGTGCGGCGGGGCGAACGTGATGTCCCGCTCACCCAGGAAGACCGACCCGGAGGACGGCTGGACGAAGCCGCCGAGAATGCCCAGCAACGTCGTCTTGCCAGACCCTGAAGGTCCAAGCACGGAGACGAACTCGCCGGGCGCCACCTCAAGACTCACGTCGTTGAGGGCGCAGAACCCGGCGTAGTGTTTGGTGGCGTTCCGGATGGATACGCCAACGGTTCCGGAAGATGCAGGCCTGTTCATCTCGCCCCGCTCTGGAAAGCAACGCGGCAACGTTACATCGCATGTGCCACCGGACGAAAAAGCCCGTGCGCTGGCGCGGGCCGATCCGCGATCGCGATGCCGTTCCCCTGTGTCTCTGGCTTTTATCGGCCCTTGTTGGGCCTTCGTTGCGGCTAAGAAGACCAATCTTGCGCACCGGGTTCAATTGAAAAAAAATCCCGGCTAAGTTACATAATGTAAATGCGCAAAATCCGCCTCGCCCTGCCGTCCATGAATGGCTTCTTCACGTTCGAGGCGGCGGCCCGCTGCGGGAGCTTCGCCCGCGCTGCCGGCGAGCTGAACGTCACGCCGGCCGCCGTCAGCCGCATGATCGGCCGGCTCGAGGACCACATCGGGACCACGCTGTTCAACCGCCTGCCCGGCGGCGTGACGCTCACCGAGCCCGGGCTCATTCTCTACGAAGCCATCTCGCGGGGATTTTCCGGCATCGAGCACGCGCTGCGCGAAATCGAGGACCGCAATGCCGGCGTGGATACCGTGACGCTCTCGGTCTCGACCGGATTCACCACCCACTGGATCATGCCGCGGATGGCGGAACTGAAGCGGACCTTCCCGACGGTGGAGCTTCGGTTCGAACTCATCATGTCCGCCTTGACCGGGCCGGTCACCGACGTCGACCTCGGCATGCGCTTCGTGAACGGGCCGGACGAGCGGCACGAGGCGGCCTACATCATGCCCGAGATTCTCCTGCCCATCTGCAGTCCCGGCTACAGCGACGCGCATCGGGGCCCGACGAAGTCCACGGAGGAAACCCTCATCTTCCTGAGCGAGGCGCAGCCGAACTGGTCGCACCTCTTCTTTCCGGAGGACCCGAGCTCGCCCGTCAATTCAATGATCTTCTCGGACTACGCCATCGTCGTGCAGGCTGCCCTGCTGGGTCAGGGCGTGGCGCTGGGCTGGCTGAACGTGATCTGCCACTGGCTGCGCAACAAGATGCTCATCCCCGCGAGCCCGCGCCTCATGACCACCGGGCGGCACTGCCAGTTCGTACGGTCGCGCGACAAGGCCACACGCGCGATCGTCACCGAGGTGCGGGACTGGATCATCGCGCGCATCCAGGAAGACATCGCGGTGGTCACGGAACTCCATCCGGAACTCGGCCTCGACGCGGTGCTGGAGCAAGGCGCGCGTCAGGGCGCGTCCAGGAGCTGACCCGATCTGGACAGCCCCGGATTTTTAGGTGGGGCGCTCATAAGCGCCTTGCCCCAGAAACGCGCTGCGTCGAGCTTGAAAGCGGCAAGGACGGCGCCGCTATCGCCTCCTCCCATGACGGCCTCTTGCGGGCCGAAGGGACGCCGCCATCGATGATCGCCGTCCAGACGTCATCGCGCCGCTCCCGCGCCTTGGCGAGCGTCACATCGGGATAGGGGCCTATGGCGAGGAGCTTCTCCTTGCCCTCGATGCGGCACTTCAACCGCCAGAGGCGGGAGCCCGTCGGGTTCACCAGGAGATAGAGACCGCCACCGCCCGCCAGCTTATAGGGCTTGTCGCCGGCCTTGGCCGCGCGGATGGCCGTGTCGGTCAGGGGCATTGGGGGTCGCCCTCAATGGGGGGACGTTTCCGATACCCCCAAATTTGCCGGCTGCCAACGGATACCCCCAGACACCCCCGGAACCTGCTGGACCGGAGAACTCAGTGTTTGTAAGGGTTTTCGGAGCTTTTTGGACTTACCCGGAAGGGTAAATGGTGCCCAGGAGAGGACTCGAACCTCCACGGCTTTCACCACTGGTACCTGAAACCAGCGCGTCTACCAATTCCGCCACCTGGGCCCCGTCCGGTTGGGGCCGGATCGGAGCGCGACACATAGAGGGGGTGCGGCTTGCTTGTCAACACGCTCCTTGCGCTCTGTCGCGGAAAGATGGGGAAGGCGGGTGCGGCCGGTGGGGCGGCACCCGCGTCTGCGTCAGCCCTTGAAGTTCGGCGGGCGCTTTTCGATGAAGGCGCTCATGCCTTCCTGCTGGTGGGCGAGGCCGAACTGGGACTGGAACACCCGGCGCTCGAAGCGGATGCCCTCGGCAAGCGAGGTCTCGTAGGAGCGGTTCACCGCCTCCTTGGTCTGCATGGCGATGGGCAGCGACATGCCGGCGATGACCTTGGCGACCTTCAGCGCCTCGGTCATCAGCTCGGCGGCGGGGATGATGCGCGAGACGAGGCCGGAGCGCTCGGCCTCCACCGCATCCATCAGCCGGCCGGTGAGGCACATCTCCATGGCCTTGGACTTGCCGACGAAACGCGTCAGGCGCTGGGTGCCGCCCGAGCCGGGCATGACGCCGAGCTTGATCTCCGGCTGGCCGAACTTCGCGGTGTCGGCGGCGAGGATGAAGTCGCACATCATGGCCAGCTCGCAGCCGCCGCCCAGCGCGAAGCCGGCCACCGCCGCGATCACCGGCTTGCGGGTGCGCGAGAGGCGCTCCCAGGAGGTGATGTAGTCGTCGAGATACGTGTCCGGATAGGTGAAGCTCTGCATCGCCTTGATGTCGGCGCCGGCGGCGAAGGCCTTCTCCGAGCCGGTGAGGATGATGCAGCCGATGGCACGGTCGTTCTCGAGCACGTCGAGGGCGGCGTTCAGCTCGTTGATGAGCTGGGCGTTGAGCGCGTTGAGCGCCTGCGGGCGGTTCAGCCGGATGATGCCAACCCGCTCGTCCACCTCCAACAGGATCGTCTCGTAAGCCATCCTCGTCTCCTCCTGAGCCGGCGTGACGCCGGTCGATGTCCTGCGCCGCGCGCGCGGAACCGTGCTCTAGCGCTTCCGCGCCGGCATGCGAAGTGGCAGCCTCGCACAGCGGCCGTGCGGGGCTGCGCTATCTCTGGCAGACCGGGCAGTAGAAGGTGGAGCGCCCGCCTTGCACGATGCGCTGGACGATGCCCTTGCAGTGCCGGGTGCGGCAGGGTTCGCCCTCGCGGTCGTAGACGCGGAAGGTGTGCTGGAAATAGCCGAGCTCGCCGCTCACCTGCTTATGGTCCCGCAGCGAGGAGCCGCCGGCCTGGATGGCCTCGCGCAGCACGTCGCGAATGGCCGTCACGAGGCGCTCCACCCGCGGCGTCGGCTTGCCGTCCTTCGTGACGATGGTGTGGGCGAGGCGGCGCGGCGAGAGGCCGGCGCGGAACAGGGCCTCGCAGACATAGATGTTGCCGAGGCCCGCCACCAGCTTCTGGTCCAGCAGCGCGGCCTTCAGCGACGTCTTGCGGCGCGCGAACGCGCCCGCGAGATAGTCGGCATGGAAGGCGTTGCCCAGCGGCTCCGGGCCGAGGCCCGCCAGAAGCGGATGGCTCTCCAGCCGGTCGTAGGGGACGATCAGGATGGCGCCGAAGCGGCGCGGATCGTTGAAGGTCACGGTGGTGCCGCCGGCGAGGTGCAGCACCACATGGTCGTGCGGCCCGGCGGCGGCGCGGGGATAATGGAAGGCCCCGGGGCGGAGCGCCTTTTCGCCCTCCACCCGGATGGAGCCGGACATGCCGAGGTGCAGGATCATCACCTCGCCGCCGTCGAGGTCGGCGAGCAGGTATTTGGCGCGGCGGCCGATGGCCTCCACGCGGCGGCCGGCGAGGCGTTCGGCGAAGTTCTCCGGCAGCGGCCAGCGCAGGTCCGGGCGGCGCGCCTCGGCGCTTTCGATCACGGCGCCCTGCAAGACGGGCATCAGGCCGCGGCGGACGGTTTCCACCTCGGGCAGTTCGGGCATTTCGTCCTTAAAGGTCACGGGCGCGCCCCAACCGGCGCGCGATTCATCTCAGGCGTCAGCATCCCGCCTCGCAGGCCGCCGCGCAAGATGCCGCAACCCCCGACCGGGGCCGCATCAACAGGCCTCAGCCCTTGCGCAGGATCTTCTCCAGCGGCCGCCCGCGCGCCAGTTCGTCGATCAACTTATCGAGATACCGCATCTCCCGCATGGTCGGCTCGGCGACCTCCTCCACCCGCACGCCGCAGACCACGCCCGTGATGAGCGCGCGGGCGGGATTGGGGGCGGGGACCTGCGCGAAGAAGGTCTCGAAATCGGTCTTTCCGGCCAGCACGGCGCGCAGCTGGGCGTCGGAATAGCCGGTCAGCCAGCAGATCACCGCGTCCACCTCCTCGGACGTGCGCCCCTTCCGCTCGGTCTTGGCGACATAGAGGGGATAGACGCTGGCGAAGCTGGTGGTGGTGATGCGGTGCTTCGGCATGGCGCCGGCCCTCACTTGGGCGGCGGGGAGGGCGGCTGGGAGGACGCCGGACCGGGAGTGTCGAAGTCGAGCTGCTCCAGCCTCAGCCCGCGCCGGGCGATCTTGTCGGCGGAGATGATGACGCGCTGAACGTCGTCACCCACCTGGGCGAAGTGCTTGGCGAGGTCGCCCACCCGCTCGCGCAGGCGGCTCACGTCCTCCACCAGGGCGCCGACCTCGGCGCGCACGCGGTCCGCCTCCTCGCGCATGCGGGCGTCCTTGGCGATGGCCTGCACCACCTGCACGGCCAGCATCAGGAGCGATGGCGACACCAGCACCACGCGCTGGCGATAGGCCTCCTGCACCACGCCGTCGAAATGCTCGCTGATCTCGGCATAGACGGATTCGGACGGCACGAAGATGAGCGCCACGTCCTGCGTCTCGCCGGGGATGAAGTAGCGCTCGGCCACGTCATAGACGTGCTTCAAGAGATCGTTGCGCAGGCGCTGGCCTGCGGCCTTGCGATGCTCGGCGGATGGCGCCTCGCGGAAGGCGGTGACGGCCTCCAGCGGGAATTTGGAATCGATGAGCAGCGGGCGCGCATCCCCCGGCAGGAAGATGGCGCAGTCCGGCCGCTTGCCGTTGGAGAGGGTGTACTGGAAGGCAAAGCTGCCGCGCGGCAAGCCATCGGAGACGATGGCCTCCATCCGCGCCTGCCCGAAGGCGCCGCGCGCCTGCTTGTTGGCCAGCGTCTCGCGCAGCGAAACCACCTGCGCGGACAGATCGCCGAGCGTGCGCTCGGCCGTCTCCACCATCACGAGACGCTCGGCGATGCGCGTCAGGCTCTCGTGGGTGGCGCGGGCGGCGGTGGAGAGGGTTTCCCCCAGCCGGTGGGAGGTCTGGTCGAGCCGGTCGGAGACGGCGCGGGCCAGCTCGCTCTGCCTCTGGGCGAGGATCTCCGTCATGCTCTGCACGCGGCCGGCGGTCTCGGACTGGACGCGGACCAGCTCGCGCAGGCGGCGGTCCATCTCGTCGCGCCGGAGTGCTTCCTCGGCGACCGCGGCGGCGCGCGCCCGCGACTGGCGCACGAGGCTCACCAGCACCAGAAACAGCAGCAGCGCCAGCACCGCCGCGGCGACCGCAGCCGCCTCGGCCACGGTGAAGGGCCGTCCGCCGAAGGTGAACAGCACAACCGGCATGCCTTGCTCTTGCGTGAACCTTCACTTCTTACGTGATTCTCTCGCTTGAACAAACGGCGAACATGTTGACCTATGCGGCAGCTTCGCTTATCTCGCTCGAATGACGATCCGGCCCATCCTCATCATCCCCGAGCCCAAGCTGCGCACGCTTTCCACCCCGGTCGAGAAGATCGACAGCGAGGTGCGCAAGCTGGTGGAGGACATGTTCGAGACCATGTACGACGCCCCCGGCATCGGGCTGGCGGCCATACAGGTGGGCGTGCAGCGCCGCGTCATCACCATCGATGTCGCGCGCGACGGCGAGAACAAGAAGCCCATCGCCCTCATCAATCCGGAAATCATCGCCGCCTCGGAAGAGACCTCCGTCTACAGCGAGGGCTGCCTCTCCATCCCCGAATATTACGAGGAGGTGGAGCGCCCGGCGAAGGTGGCGGTGCGCTTTATGGACGTGGAGGGCAAGACGCGGGAGGTGGAGGCCGAGGGCCTGTTCGCCACCTGCGTGCAGCACGAGATCGACCATCTCAACGGCGTGCTCTTCATCGATCACATCTCCAAGCTGAAGCGCGACCGGGTCATCAAGAAATTCACCAAGCAGGCGAAGCACAAGGCCGAGGCCTGATCCCGCTGCGGCGGGAGATCACGGGACACGAGGGTCCATGCGCATCGTCTTCATGGGTACGCCGGATTTCGCCGTGCCCACCCTCTCGGAGATCGTCGGGCGCGGCCACGAGGTGGTGGCGGTCTATACCCGCGCCCCGGCCCCGGCCGGCCGGCGCGGGCTCGACCTCACCCCCTCCCCCGTCCATGCGGTGGCCGAGCGCTTCGGCCTGCCGGTGTTCACGCCCAGGAGCCTGAAGGGCGAGGAGGCGGCGGACGCCTTCCGTGCCCATGAGGCGGACGTGGCGGTGGTGGTGGCCTATGGCCTCATCCTGCCGCAGGCCATCCTCGATGCGCCGCGCCTCGGCTGCCTGAACCTGCACGGCTCGCTGCTGCCGCGCTGGCGCGGCGCCGCGCCGATCCAGCGGGCCATCATGGCCGGCGACACGGAGACCGGCGTCGCGGTGATGCAGATGGAAGCGGGGCTGGACACCGGCCCCGTGGGCCTCGTGGAGCGCATCCCCATCGGCCCGGACATGACCGCCGGCGAATTGCACGACCGCATGATGGTGATCGGCGCCGACCTCATGGGCCGGGCGCTGGCCGCGCTGGAGCGCGGCGGGCTCGGCTTCACGCCCCAGCCGGCGACCGGCGTGGAATATGCCGCCAAGATCGAGAAGGCGGAGACCCGCATCGACTGGTCAAAGCCCGCCCAGGAGGTGCACGACCGCATCCGCGGCCTCTCCCCCTTCCCCGGCGCCTGGTTCCCCCTCGGGCCGGACGAGGCGCGGGTGAAGGTGCTGCGCTCGACGCTGGCGGAGGGCTCCGCAGCGCCCGGCACGGTACTTGACGACCACCTCACCATCGCCTGCGGCGCGGGCGCGGTGCGGCTCGTGGAGCTGCAGAAGGCCGGCAAGCAGCCCATGGGGGCGGACACATTCCTGAGGGGCAATGCCGTCCCGCCCGGAAGCCGGCTCGCCTGAGGGCGGCCAGACCCGCCATGCCCCGCTACAAGCTCACCATCGAATATGATGGCACCCCCTTCGCCGGCTGGCAGATGCAGGCGGAGCTGCCGACCGTGCAGGGTGTGCTGGCCGAAGCCTTTCAGCGTTTCTGCGGGGAAAAGGTGACGGTAGCGGGCGCCGGGCGCACCGATGCCGGCGTCCATGCCACCGGGCAGGTGGCCCATGTGGATCTGTCGAAGGACTGGCGCACGGATACGGTGCGCGACGCCATGACGGCCCAGCTTCGGCCCCATCCGGTGGCGGTGCTCTCCGCCGAGCTTGTCCCGGACAGCTTCGACGCCCGCTTCTCCGCCACCAGGCGGCACTACCTCTACCGCATCGTCAACCGCCGCCCCGATCTCGCCCTCGACCGCGACCGGGCGTGGCGCATCCCCCAGAAGCTCGACGCCGAGGCGATGCACGACGCCGCCCAGCGTCTGCTGGGCAAGCACGATTTCTCCACCTTCCGCGCCGCCGAGTGCCAGGCCGCCTCGCCGGTGAAGACGCTGGACCAGCTGGATGTGTCCCGCCACGGCGACGAAATCCGCGTCGTCACCTCCGCCCGGTCCTTCCTGCACCATCAGGTGCGCTCCATGGTGGGCTCGCTGATGCGGGTGGGGGAAGGCCGCTGGAGCGCGGACGATCTCGCCACCGCCCTCGCCGCCGCCGATCGCACCCGCTGCGGCCCCATGGCCCCGGCAGCGGGGCTCTATCTCGCCGCCGTCAGCTATTGAGCCGCTCCGTTCCGCCGGCTTGAGCCTTGCTGTGGGTAACATCCTGGTGACGTTCACGACGTCGCAGGTTGGAACGGTCGGGCACCCTTGAGCATTTCCACTGGGAAGACACCTCAGGGGCGATAGAGGACAACGGGTCCGATGTTCAGTTTCCGTATGCCGCGCTGGCAGCCCGCGCGCCGCCGCGTCCCCCTCTCCCTCGCCCATCTGGTCGCCCGCGCCGTGCCGGGTGCGCCGTGCGGCTGGGTCTTCTTCGACGGCAGTGAAACCCGGATCGATACGCAGGAGGGTGAGACCGTCATCGTTCCAGGCGGCGCTTTCTTCCCCCGCGAGGCGCATCGCTTCGCCAATGAGGGCGAGGCGCAGGCCGAGGCGGCCCGGCTCAACGATGCCAGCCTCTGCCTCGACCGCCCATGGCGGGTACGCCCTGCCTCCGCGTTCACGGTGGAGCGCGTCTCTCCCTCAGGGAAAATGCTGGCAAGGCACGGCTGAGGCCTGTTCAAGCCCCCCAACAAAAACAAAAAAGCCCCCGAATCGGGGGCTTTTTCATATTCGGCGGAGTCGAAGCTCAGATCGAGCCGTTGATCCACTGCACCAGCTTGGCCTTGGGGGCGGCGCCCACCTGACGGGAGGCGATCTTGCCGTCCTTGAACAGGAGCAGGGTGGGAATGGACATGATGCCGTACTTGGATGCCGTCTGCGGATTCTCGTCCACGTTCAGCTTCACGATGCGGACCTTCTCGCCCAGCTCGCCGGAGACTTCCTCCAGGATGGGGGCAACCATGCGGCAGGGGCCGCACCACTCCGCCCAGAAGTCGACGATGACCGGCGCGCTGGACTTCAGCACGTCCTGATCGAAATTCTGATCGGAAACCTTCTCGACGGCCATGACATACCTCGTAGGGCAGAACGGGGAGAACCACTGGATGTTGGGGGAGAACGTAGGTAGCCCCTCCCCTCCCCGTCAAGGCGGCTTCACGCGCCCTTGACGCCGTGGGAGGCGAAAGGCGGGGACGGAACACCAAGCTTCGTCAGCGCCGCGGCGAGCCGGGAGGGAATGAGCGGCACCACAAGCGGCCCCGCCGTATAGATCAGGCGCGCTTCCACCGGCCGCCCGCCGAACGCCTGCGACAGAATAGCGCCATAGACCGCCAGCTGGGAAACATAGCTTTCGCCGGCCTCAGCGGGGTCCGAAGGCGGTACCCGGTCCGTCTTGAAGTCGGCCACGAGGATGCGGTCGGGCAACACCACCAGCCGGTCGATGCGGCCGTTGACGGCGAACACCTCCCCGCCTCCGCCCGTGATGCGCCCGATCACCGGCACCTCCGCCCGGCTCCCGGCGCCGAACAGCTCCGCGAGGGGCGCATGGCCGAGCACGCCGAGCGCCTCGGCGAGAATCGCCCGGTGCGCCGCCTCGTCCACCCCGTCCGCCGCGTGGCGCAGCAGGCGCAGGCCCGCCGCCTCCCGCTCAGCCGCCGCCACCTCCGGCAGGCCGGCCAGAAGCCGGTGAACGAGATCGCCGCGCAGGAGGGGAGACAGCGCACTCTCGGGCAGCGGCGCGGGCACCGCCGGCCGCTCGGGCCGGGGGTCCGTTCCGTCGAGGCCGGAGGGACGCAGACGGCGCAAGGCGGGTTCGGGCGGCGGGGGATTGGGGAACGAAAGCGCCTCCCCCTCTTCGACCATTGCCGCCACCGCAGCACCACCGCCCGCCACCTTCAACCCCGGCCCCCTGCGCCAGCGCAGCACCTCACCCTCGAAGCCCAGCGCCGGGCCCGCGTCGGCGTCCGGCTCCAGCGCCGCGCGGGCGAGGTCGTACCAGCAGCCCTCGGGCCGGGCGTGGGGCTTGTCCTTGGCCGGCGCGCGGGTCTCGGCGCCGCAGATGACGAGCGCGTCCTCGGCGCGGGTCAGCGCCACGTAGAACAGCCGGCGATATTCCTCCAGCTCGCGGGCGGCGGCGGCGGCGCGGGCGGTGGCGAGCACCTCCGGGTCTTCCGCCTTGCGCGGCGCCAGCACCGGCACCCCCGCACCGGGCAAGGTGAGCAGGCCACCGGCGATGCGCGGGCGCGGCATGTCCACCGTGTCGGCGAGGATGACGAGGGGGGCCTCCAGCCCTTTCGCGCCATGGGCGGTCATCACCCGCACCTCGTCGCGCCCGCTCTCCATATCGCGCTTGGTCTCGGCCCCGCCGCGCCGGAGAAACGCGAGGAAGCCGGCGAGGCTGGCGGGCTCCGCGCCCTCATAGGTGCGGGCCAACGCCATGAACTCGTCCAGCACGTCCGCCGCCTCGGGGCCGAGCCGCGCCAGCATGGCCCGCCGTCCGCCGTCGCGGCCGAGCACGCGGCCGTAGAAATCGAACGGCCGCAGCCCCTCCGCCTCGCCCTTCCAGCCGGCAAGTCGCGCGGCGGCGGCGCGGTGGCGCGGATCGTCTGACGTGGAGAGGACGGAGGCCAGCGTGCCCTTGCGCTGGGGGCACAGGGCCATGAGATCGTCGTCGGTGAAGCCGAACAGCGGGCTTTTCAGCACGGCCGCGAACGAGAGATCGTCGTGCGGCGAGAGCAACGCGTCGCCCAGCGCCATCAAATCGAGGGCGGCGATGTGCTCCGGCACCACGAGCCGGTCGGCGCCGGCCACCTGCACGCGCGGATCCTTCAGTTCCTTCAGCGCGCGGATGACGGCCTCGAACACCCGCCCGCGCCGGCGCACCAGCACCAGCACGTCGCCGGCCCGCATGGGCCGCCCGTCGCGGGAGGGGATGGCAAGGCCCTGCGCGATGCCCGCCTGGATGAAGCTCGCGATGCGCGCGGCGAGCCGGCTGACGGGATCGTCGGTGGGCACCTCGTCCAGCGGCCGGCGCCAGTTGTCCGGCTCGGGATGGGGCTCGGGAACGGTGGTGGGCCAGATCTCCACCAAGGCCGGCGCATCGGCGCGGATGGCGGCGTGGACGGGGCCCACCCCATCGAGCGTCAGCCCCGCATGGGCGACCTCGCTCTTGAAGATGGCATCCACCGCCTCCAGCACGCCCGGCGCGGAGCGGAAGGAATGGGGCAGTTCCACCCGGCGGAAGCCCTTCGCCCCCACCTTGCGCTCGAAGGTGGCGCGCATGGCGCCGAACGCGCGCGGATCCGCGCCCTGGAAGGAGAAGATGGACTGCTTCTCGTCGCCCACCACGAAAATGGTGCGGGTCACGCCCGCCCGCGCGCCCTCGCCGGAAAAGAAGTCGGAGGCGAGGCCCTCCACCACCTTCCACTGCTCGGGGCTCGTATCCTGCGCCTCGTCCACAAGGATGTGGTCGATGCCCTGATCGAGCTTGAACTGCACGAAGGTCGGCTGCTCGGCGAGCAGGGCCGCGGCCTTGGTGATGAGGTCGTCGAAATCGAGCAGGCCCCGCGCCGCCTTCGCGGTCTCGTAGGCCTGGCAGGCCGCCGCGCCGAGGGTGAGGGCCGCGCCGGTGCGCTCCAGCGTCCAGGCCGCCTTGAGGCGATCGTCGAGGCCGGCGAGGCGATCGCGCTCGGCGGTGAAACGGGCGAGCAGGTCCGGCTCGCCCGTGCCCATGCCCTTGGTGAGCAGGTTCTTGTCGGAGCGCGGGCCGTCCGAGCCGAAGAACACGCCGCGATAGGCCACGAGCGCGGAGGCGTCGTCTTCTGCCGCAGCGGCGGCCGCAAGGTCGTCGGCGCGCTTGCGGTCGGTGGCCTTGTCGGAGGTGGCGAGCGTCGCCGCGACGCTCGCCCATTCGGAGCGGGGCAGATGCGGGCTCGCCAGCATCTCGCCTTCCACGTCTGCCACGGTCAGCCCCGCCGGCAGCCCCAGCGCCCGCGCCACGGCGGCGCGGCGGGCGGCGGGCGTGTCGCCCAGAGGCAGGATGCGGGCGCGCAGGGCCACCGCGGCCTCGATGAGGCCGGTGAGGCCGCTGTCTGACATCTCCTCCGTGAGCCGGGCCAGCGCCTCGCCGGCCGGGGATGCGGGAGCAAGGCTCGCGGCGACTACGAGGTCAGCGCGGATGCGCGCCATCAGCTCGCGGCGGGCCACCTCGTCCAGCTCGCGGAAGCCGGCCGCCACGTCCGCCTCGAACGGGAAGCGATGCAGAAGGCCGCCGCAGAAGGCGTGGATGGTCTGGATCTTCAGCCCGCCCGGCGTCTCCAGCGCCGCCGCGAACAGCCGGCGGGCGCGGGCGCGCAGAGCTTCATCCGGTGCCTCGCCCACCGTCTCGGCGATGGCGGCATCGAGCGCGGCGTCGTCCATACGCGCCCAGCGGCTGAGAATGGCGAGCACGCGGTTGGCCATGTTGGCCGCCGCCGCCTTGGTATAGGTGAGGCACAGGATGCGCCCCGGCGGCGTGCCGGCGAGCAGCAGCCGGATGACGCGGCGGGCGAGCACATGGGTCTTGCCCGAGCCGGCGTTGGCCGAGACCCAGGCGGAAACGGCGGGGTGCGAAGCCTCCGACTGGCGGCGGGTGGCCTCGGACTTGGCGCTGCTCTCGAGGCTCGCGCTCATTCGCTTTCCTCCCCGGCCAGCGCCCATTCGCGCACGCGGGCGAGGTGGTCATAGTCGCCATAGCGGCCGGACCATTGCGGCGCGGCGAGCGAGCGATAGCCCTGCGCCACATTCTCGAACGCCTTGAGCAGGCTTTCGAGGCCGGCGAGGGCATCCTCGGCGAGATCGTGGGTGGAGCGGTCCTTCACCTTCACCGGCTTTTCCGCGCCGCCGTCGGCCCCGCCCTTCAGCTCCACATAGGTGAGTTCCTCCACCGGCGCCCCGGGCACCCCCTCGAAGCCGCCCCGCCGGGCCATGGCCGCTTCCAGCGGCAATTGCGGGGAGAGGGAGGCGGCCTGCTTGGCGCTCGGCGCGGTGCCGGTCTTGTAGTCGATGATGGCGAGCGTCCCGTCGCGCTTGATCTCGATGCGGTCGGCGCGGCCGGTGAGGCGGAAGGTGGAGGCCGCGAGCGGGATTTCGAGGCTCCCCTTCGTCTCGGCGACGATGCGGTCGAGATGCGCCCGCCGCTCGCGCTCGAAGGCGACGAGGAAGGCCGCCGCCCGCTCGAACCGCGCCCACCACAAAGCATGTTCGGCCGGGAAGGCCTTCAGCGGCGCGAAGGCGCGGGCGCCCTCCGCGATCAGCCGCGCCAGCGCGTCGGGCGGCAGGTCGTCGGGGAAGGCGGTGGTGAAACGGCCCACGGCCTCGTGCAGCGCCATCCCCCGCTCCGCGCCGCCCGGAGGGGCGTCGAGGTCATCCAGCGGGGAGAGGCCGAGCACGTGCCGGGCATAGATGGAATAGGGATCGCGCAGGAAGGTCTCGATCTCCGTCACCGAGAGCCGGCGCGGGCGCAGCTCCAGCGGCGGGGCGGGCGCGGGCCGGGTCGCACGGGGCACGGCGGGCGCCTCGTCCAGCCTTCTGGCGGCGCGGACGAAGCGGGCGCCGCGCGCGCGGGCGGCGTTCCACTCGGCCTCGCCGGCCACGGTCTTCAGCCGCTGCACGAAGCGCGAGGGCACGCTCTGGGTGCCGCCGACCTTGGCGGCGAAGCTCAGCACCAGCTCGCGCGCGCCGAAGCCTTGCGCGAAATCGTGGGCGGAAAGGCCGATGCGCCGCTCCGGCAGGTCCAGCCCCAATTGCGCCCGCATGGGGCGGCTGAGCCAGGGGTCGGTCTCGGGAATGGTGGGCCAGGAGCCCTCCACCAGACCGCCCAGCACCATCCGGTCCACATGGACGAGGCGCGCCTCCAACGGGCCGAGGATGCGGATGCGGGCATGGGGCTCGGCGCGGGGGCGGACCATGGTGTCGGAGAAGAGCGCGCCCGCCGCATCGGCATAGGAGGCGAGGTCGAGGGCCGGGCCGTCGCCGGCCGCGCTCTTCAGCGTGTCGAAGGTGCGGGCGAGGGCCGCCTCCGCCGCATCCTCGGCCTCGGGATCGAGCCGGCCGGCGGCGGCCTCCACCGCGGCGCGATGGGCGGCGACGAGTTCATCGAGGGGAACGGCGCCGTGCCGGTCGCCCAGCGCCAGCAGCGGGCCGAGCGCGCCCTCCAGCCGCCGCACCAGATCGCGCGCGGCGGCGATGGCCGCGCCGTCGATGCGGCTGCGCGGATCGGAGCGGCGGTAGCCTTCCGGATCATGCGCATCCAGCGCGGCGAAGAGACCCGTGATGCCGGCGGCGGGACGCGGGCCACGCAGGGCGGCCAGCTCCAGTGCCGCGACTGCGTGAGCCTTCGCCTCCGCATCGAGGCCGAAGCCCGCCAAGGGATGGGTGAGGAGGGCGAACAACGGCACCGGCGCCAGCCCTTCCGCCGCCGCCGTCACCAACAATCCGGCGAGGCGGCCGGCGGGGGCGTCGGCCAGCGGCGTTCCGGCGGAATCGTCCAGCGCCACGCCGAAGCGCGCCATCTCCGCCGCGACGCGCCGGGCGAGATCGCGATCCGGGGTGACAAGGGCCGCCGTCTCGCCCGGCCGCTCCAGGCTGTCGCGCAGCAGGAGGGCGACGGCCAACGCCTCGGCGCGGGGATCGTCCGCCTCCACCACGCTGATGCCGGCCATGGCGGCGGCAAGGTCATCCGCCGGCAGGCGCGCGGGCAGCGTCGCCCAGAGGTCGGTCATCTCGGCCTGCCGCAGCGCCTCGCCCATCAGCCGCTCACGGCCGAAGGGAGCCGGCGGCGCCAGCGGGATCACCTCCCCTCGCTCTACACCGAGCGTGCCGAGAAGGCGGGCGAGGCCGTATTGCGGATGGTCCGGCGCGCCGAGCACGGGATCGGCGAGGCGGTCGAAGGAGGGCGCGTCGAGATCGAGGTCCAGCCCCGGCAGCACCACGGCGCCATGGGGCAGGCTGGCGATGGCCTTCAGGAGGCGCGCGGTGGCCGGCATGGAGCCGGTGGAGCCGGCGGCGATCACCGGCCCGGCGGCCGTGCCGAGCGTGGTGAGGCGGCACGCCTCCGCATCCACCAGCGCATCGCGGCGGGCGGCGGGCTCCACCAGCCCCTCCTCCGCGAGATAGGCGGAGAAGGCGCGCCGGGCGATGCGGACGAAATCCAGCCCCACCTTGAAATAGCGGTCCAGCTCGTCGGGCACGAGCCCGTCCATCCGCTCGACGCCGAGGCCGGCGGTGGTGAGATCGTCGAACAGGGAGCCCAGCGCATCGGCGAGGGCGAAGGTGGAGGCCGTGCCGGCGGCGACAGCCTCCCGCTCCACCGCCTTGGACAGCGTATCGCGCCAGTGCGCCACGAGCCGCGCCAGCACGAGCCGGCGATGCACCGGGGCGATGGCGTGGGGCGCGGCCAGCACCGGGGCATCCTCGGAGAAGGCGAGCGCGTCCTCGTCCACGTCGCCCAGGGGCACGATGCGCGGCAGCAGCAGCGCCGTTCCGCCCGACGCCTCCAGCAGCGCCTCGGCGAACAGCCGCCCGGCGCGGCGGGTGGGCAGAAAGACGGTGGCACCGGCCAGCGCGAGCGGATCGTGACGCGGCGCGAAGCCCGCCACCAGCGTGCCGTCGAGCAGGGCGCGCGCGAGCACCGGCAGGAAGGGCGCGGAGGGCGGAATGGTCAGCACGCGCGGCACGGCTTCACTCCTCGTCCCGCCAGAGGGAGACCCTCAATCGCTCGACCGCTCGATGGCCTCCTCGGCCAGGGCGATGGCGTCGGGCGTGCCCACATGCATCCAGATGCCGTCGAGCCGCAAGCCGAACAGCCGCTCCGCCGCCGCCGCGCGGTCGAACACGCGGTTGAGCGAGAAGGCGCCTTCCGGCGTGCCCTCGAACAGCTCCGGCTTCAGGATGGCGGCGCCGGCATAGACGAAGGGGGCGATGGTGCGCTCGCCCCGGCGCTCCAGCCGGCCGAGCTTGTCCATCTGGAAATCACCCAGGCCGTCATAGCCGATGGAATGGGCTGCGGAGGCGAGCAGCAGCAGCGCATCCATCCGCTCGGGATCGAACTGCTCCATGAGCCGCACGAGGTTCGGCCGCGCGCCCTCGATCCAGATCGTGTCGGAATTGATGGCGAGGAAGGGCGTGTCGCCGATCAGCGGCAGCGCCTTGCGCACGCCGCCGCCGGTCTCGAGCAGCAGGCCGCGCTCGTCGGAGACGAGGATGTCGGGTGCGCCCGCGCGGGCCTTGAGGTGCGCCTCCAGCAGATCGGCATGGTGGTGCACATTGACGATGGCGCGGGGAATGCCGGCGGCGGCCACGCGGTCAAGCACATGGTCCACCAGTGCGCGACCGTCCACCTCCACCAGCGGCTTGGGGCGGGTGTCGGTGAGGGGGCGCATCCGCGTGCCGAGGCCGGCAGCGAGCACCATGGCGGTATCAACCCGGACGGATCCGGCGGCGGGCGCGTCAAGCAGCGTGTCGGGGGCAGCGGTCACGCGGAGAGGTCCTTCGATGGCAGCACCGCCTCATACCACATGCGCAGCGATCCCAGCTCCTCATGGGCGAGGCAGCGGGCGAGATAGCGCCGGATGCGCGGCAGGTGCCGGAGATAATGCGGCTTGCCGTCGCGATCGTTGAGGCGGGTAAAGATGCCGAGGATCTTGCTGGCCCGCTGGGCGCCCATCAGCGCGTAGGTGCGGGCGAAGCCGCGGGGATCGAAGGTGGGGTCCGCCTCGCGGCGCATCGCCACGTAGCGGCGCACGAGTTCGAGCTCCAGCTCCTCCGGTACGTCCACGCGCGCATCCTGCGCCAGCGACACCACGTCGTAGGCCGCCGGCCCCATCACCGCGTCCTGGAAGTCGATGAGGCCGATGCGGCGCAGCCCCTCCCGCTGGGGCAGCCAGATGAGGTTGGGGGAGTGGTAGTCGCGCAGCACCCAGGTGGGCGGCTCGGCCATGGCCGGGTTGAGCGCGCTGCGCCACAGCAGGCGGAATTCCTCGCGCACCACCCCGTCGAGCCGGATGCCGCGGGACGGCAGGTACCAGTCCAGCATCAGGTCGATTTCGGTGAGCATGGCGGCGACGTCGTAGGACGGCAGCGCCCGCTCCACCCGGGGCGCGATGTTCAAAGTGCGCGGCAGCGGCCGGCTGTGCAGGGTGGCGAGCACTTCCACCGCGAGGCGATAGCGCTCCGGCACCGGGGCGGGCGGGGTGCCGGCCACCACGAATTCCGGGCCGAGGTCTTCCAGCACGAGGATGCCGGCTTCCAGATCCGCCGAATAGATCAGCGGCGCGGACAGGCCCTGCGCCAGCAGCGCCCGGTCCATGGCGACGAACGGCTTCACGTCCTCCGCCAGATGCACGAGCTGGCTGTAGGGCAGGCCGCGCTTCAGCGGCGGTCCGTCCGGCTGGCGCGGCGCGTTCATGACGATGGCGGAGCGATCGCCCAGCACGAGGCGGCTGTAGGAGCGGGCGGAGGCGTCGCCCTGCAGGAAGCGGTGCGCCGCCTCGGCAAAGCCACTCTGCTCGATGAGCGACTGGGCGATCATCAGCCGGTCGAGCCGCGCCCCGAACTTGCCATAGCCGGTGACGATGGCGATGCGCGCCTCCGGGCCGAGATCGGCCGCGTCCCGCGTGCCGGCGGCAAGATAGAGCGCCACATCGAGGCGGTCGGCCGGCAGGCGCTCCTCGGCGCGCTCGGGCCATTCCACCATGAGGAGCGCGTTCTCGCGCATCTCGTCCCAGCCGAGCTCGTCCAGCTCGTCCGGCTCCTGGATGCGGTAGAGGTCGGCGTGCACCACCCGGCCGCGGGGAAAGTCGTAGGTGATGAGGATCGGGAAGGTGGGGCTCGGCACGTCCACGGCGGGATCGTCGGCGAAGGCGCGGATGAGCGCGCGGGCCAGCTCCGTCTTGCCGGCGCCGAGGTCGCCGGTGAGGGTGATGGTGTCCTTGCCCCCGAACCAGCTGGCGATGAGCGAAGCGAGACGGCTGGTGGCGGCGAGGTCCTTCAGCACCACGCGGCAGGCCACCGGCTGACCTTCAAGGCGTTCCAGCACGATGCTCATTCGGCAGCCTCCCGCCGGCGCTCGCCTTCGAGCGGGAAGATGCAGGTGGCGAGGGTGCCGCGCGTCGCGGACGCCGGCCCCACCGTGACCGAGCCGCCATGCAGGCTCACGAACGAGCGCACGATGGCAAGGCCGAGGCCCACCCCGCGATGGCGCGGGCCGGCGCTGCGGCTCTCGAAGCGATCGAACAGCGTCTCCTTCACCTCCGCCGGCACGCCCGGCCCCTCGTCGCGCACGGTGAACACCAGCGCCCCGTCGCGCCGCGCGGCGCCGAGCGTCACGGTGGCGCCCTCGGGCGAGACGGCGATGGCGTTGGACAGGAGATTGAACAGGATCTGCCGCAGCCGCCGCGCATCGGCGACGAAGACGCCGGCGGCGGGATCGATGTTCACGGCGAGGGAAAGCCGCGCCTCGTCCACGCTGTCGCGCACCGCCTCGGCGACCGAGAGCACCAGCTCGCGCACGTCCACCTCGGCGAGGTCCAGCTCCATGGCGCCGGCATCGATGGTGGCGAGGTCGAGGATGTCGTCGATGAGGGCGCGCAGCAGGTCCGAGGACTGGCGCATGTGGTCGAGATAGTCGCGCTGGCGGTCGTTGAGCGGGCCGGCCAGGCCCTCGCGCAGCATGTCGGCATAGCCCATCAGGGTATTGAGGGGCGTGCGCAGGTGATAGGAGACGTGGCCGACGAAGGCGTTCTTCAGCTTGTCCGCCGCCTCCAGCGCCTCGGCGCGCTCGGTCAGCGCCCGCTCCACCTTCACGCTGTCGGTGACATCGCGGAACGTCACCATGGTGCCGCCGTCCGGCAGCGGCTGGGTGGCGCCGTCGAGCACGCGGCCGTCCGGCCGCTCGATGCGCAGCGTCATGACCTCGCGCGGGCCGATGGCCGTCACCGCCTGGCGGATGCGGGAGAAGGCGGCCGTCTCGCCATAGAGCGGACGGCACATGGCGGCCACTGCGTCCACATGGGGCTTGTCGCCCATGGCCTGGGCATCGAGGGACCAGAGCGCGAGGAAGGCCTGATTGTAGAGATTGAGCCGCCCGTCGGCGCCGAACACCGCCACCGCCTCGGCGAGCCCGTCCAGCGTCTCGCCCTGGATGCGGATGAGGCTGTTGTAGCGGCTCTCCAGCGCCAGATGTTCGGACAAATCGTCGAACAGATAGGTGATGCCGCCCTCGGCATTGGGCGTGATGACCACGCGCAGCATCTGCCCGCCGGGCAGGTGCCACCAGTCGTTCACCGGCTCGATGGCGCGATAGGCCTCGCGCAATTGCGCCCGCCACGCGCGGAAATCCGCCTGCTCGGGCACCTTGCGGCGGCGGCGCAGGTCTTCGAGGATTTCGTTTTCCGGCGGGCGCTGGTCGAGGAGACCGGGGGCGAGGTCGAACAGGCGCTCGTAGGCCGCATTGTGGAACACGAGGCGCTCGTCGGCGCCGAAGATGGCCACGGCGGTGGTGAGCTGGTCCAGCGTGCGCTGGTGGGCGGCGACCGTGCGGGCGGTCTCGGCCTTCGCCACATCCTCGCCGGTCACGTCGATGGCGATGCCGGCGGTGCCGAAGGGGCCGGCCACCTCCACCACGTCCATCTGCCGCCGCTGGCCACTCGCCACCGCCTTCACCCGCTGGCGGAAGGTGCCGGCTGCCCCCTCTGCGGTGAGCGCGGCGCTGCGGATGCGGGTGTCGAGCAGATCGAGGCCGGCGGCGCGCGCCTCGGCGGCCGAAGGCGCCCCCACCGCGGTGGCGAAGGCGGGATTCACATAGACCAGCGTGCCATCCGGCCGGCGCAGCCAGGCCGGCGCCGCGGCGGCATCGAGGGCGGCGGCGAGGCCATGGGCCATCCGCTCCGCCTCGGCGAAATCGACGGCATCGGCTTTTGCGGCGGTATCCACGGCATCGGCCGGACGCAGGAGCAGCACGCCCGCGCCGCCGAGGCTATGGCCTTCCAGCCGCGCGGGACCGGCCGGGGTGTCCACCAGCTGAGAAACGGTGCCGTCTTCCCGGCGCAACTGCTCCAGCGCGCGGTCGAGGGCTGCGGAGGCGGCGCCGAGGCTGGCGCGGAAAGCTTCCGGCGTCGCGCCGTGCACATCCACCGGCAGGGTGCGACCGCTCCAGGTCATAAAAGCGGGCGCGCCGGCGGTGAGGAGGGAGCGCGCGGCATGGGCTTCCGCCCGGGCCCGGGCGGCGGCGGCGCCGGCATCGCGGGCCTCGGCCTCGGCCTTGTCCATGCGCGCGCCGAGATCGGCGGCCACCCGGCGGGACCTCAGGGCCACGAGGCCGACGACGGCGCAGGCGGACAGAGCGATGACCGGCCACAGCGCTTCGGCCGCGCCCATGGCGATGCTCCAGCCGTCGGCGGAGGCCGGGGTGCCGGCAAGAGCGGTGGTGGCGAGGAGAAAGGAGCCGAACAGCGCGGTCCGGGTGCCGACGCAGAAATTCGCGCATCCCCTCGCCGGGGCCGGCCCCAGCCTGCGCCCGCGCGCCGGACGCCGCGCGCCGCTCCTCCGGATGCGCTCCGCCATTCGCCCCGGTGTCCTTCCCCTGCCCTGCGGCTGCCGCAGCCTCTCTGCGGCGCGCCGCGAATCACTTGCGAAGGATAACGGAGCGTTTACCAGCATTGAAAGGGCAGACCGCCGCCGGCCCACAGCCGGCAAACCAGCGCAGCCCTACACGTAGGCGACGGCCTCGATGCGCCAGCCGTCCGGGTCCATGAGGAATGAGGCGTAATAGCCGGGGCCGTACTGGTGCCGCAGACCCGGCGCGCCGTAGTCCGTTCCGCCGGTGGCGAGGCCCGCCGCGTGGAAAGCCTCCACCGCCGCCCGGTCCGCCGCGCAGAAGGCGATATGGGTGCCCGGCGGCGGCGTCACCGGCCCTTCGCGCAACTGCACCCAGAAGGGCGCGGCGCCCGGCACGCCCTCCGGTGCCGGCAGGGTACCCGGCGGCCCCCAGCAGGCGGAAGCGCCCTCCGGCTCGTCATAGTCGGCCACCCGCACGAGGCCGAGGGGCGCCAGCACCGCATCGTAGAAGCGCACCGCGCGGGCAAGGTCCACGGTGGTGACGGAGAGATGCTCGATGACGGGGCGGACGGGCGTGAACGTCATGCTTCAGCTCCTGCTTACGCCCGCGCCCTCGGATGGGCAGCGCGCCAGGCGTTCATGAGGGCGGCGGCATCGACCTGCGTATAGATCTGCGTGGTGGAGAGCGAGGCGTGGCCGAGCAGTTCCTGGATCGCCCTGAGATCACCGCCCCGCGAGAGGAGGTGAGTGGCGAAGGAATGGCGCAAGGCGTGGGGCGTCGCGCTGTCGGGAAGGCCCAGCGCGCCGCGCATCCGCTCCACCGCCAATTGCACGATGCGCGGCGAGAGCGGCCCACCCCGCGCCCCCCGGAATAGCGGCTTGTCCGGCGCCAGAGGATAAGGACAGAGACCGCGATAGGCATCCACCGCCGCGAGCACCGGCGCGATCAACGGCACCATGCGCGTCTTGTTGCCCTTCCCCGTCACCGTGATCTGCGTCGTGCCGGGCGACATCATCCCCGCCGAGAGGCCCAGCGCCTCCGAGATGCGCAGGCCCGCCCCGTAGAGCAGGGCGATCACTGCCGCGTCGCGCGCCAGCACCCACGCCTCGCGTGCCTCGCCGGCACGGGTGTCGGGATCAGCCAGCGCGCGGGCGGCGGCGACGGAGATGGGCTTGGGCAGGCCCTTCGGCACCTTGGGCGCGCGCACCGCCGTGAGCGCGCCGACCTTGCCCTGCCCTTCCCGCTCCAGATGCCGGCCGAAGGAGCGTGCGGCGGCGAGCAGGCGCACCAACGTGCGCGGCGCCACGCCCTCGGCGCGGCGGGAGGCGAGCACGGCCCGCACGTCCGCCGGTGTCAGCGCGGCGAGATCGGGAAGCGTCGGGCGCTTGCCGAGATGGTCGGTGAGCCTGACGAGCACCACCGAAAGATCGCGCGCATAGGCCTCCAGCGTCTTGGCCGAGAGCCGCCGCTCGTGGGCAAGGCGCGCCAGCCAGCCCTCGACGGCGACCGCCACATCCGGCGCGGCGGCACTGGCGAGGCCGTGGGCGGCGCGGGCGGCGCGATCCTGATCTGACATGGCCATTGAGGAAGACTCCGGCGATCGGGCCGATCCTGCAAGCGCGGGCCTTCAGAAAGGCTGAACGGATTTTTCGGAGGAGCCTCTTGTCATCCAGATATATCGAACGATATAACCATCGTCGCTATATCTAACGACATATCTAAGGAGACTTCCGAATGTTCGGATGCAAACGAGACTGGCGGGACGCCCGCCGTGGCCGCGGCTTTGGCGGCGAAATGGGCGGCGACTTTGGTGGACGCGCGTTCGGCGAGCATGAGTTCGCGGGGCGCGGCGGCCACGGCCATGGTCCAGGCGAGTTCGGCGGCCATCGCGGCGGCGGCGGACCTGGGGGACCTGGCGGACGCGGTGGGCGCGGTGGGCGCGGGGGCGGCGACATGTTCCGCATCGGCCGCATGCTGGCCCAAGGCGACCTCAAGCTTCTGGCCCTGTCGCTCATCGCCGAGCAGCCGCGCCACGGCTACGAGATCATCAAGCTGATCGAGGAGAAGACCGCCGGTTGGTATTCGCCGAGCCCGGGCGTGGTCTATCCCACCCTCACCTTCCTGGAAGAGGCGGGCTATGTCACCGCCGAGGCGGACGGCTCGAAGAAGCGCTACGCCATCACCGAGGAGGGCAAGGCCTACCTCGCCGAGAACCGCGACTTCGCCGACGCCATCATCGGCCGGCTGTCCGAGATCGGCCTCAAGATGGGTCGCGTGAAGAAGTGGATGGGCTGGAGCGAGAGCGGCCCGAGCCACGGCGCCGAGCTGCCCCGCCTGGTGGAAGCCGCGCTGGAAAACCTGCGCGATGTTTCCCGCGAGAAGCTGGAGCAGAACCGGGGTGCCGAGACGCGGATCGTCGAGATCCTCGCCCGCGTGGCCAACGACATCCGCGAGGCGTGAGCCCTGCGGCGCGCGGCGGGCGCACGAACGCGCCCGCCGTCGGCTGCGACTATATGATGTTTTAAACATCACTAATAATGCTTGATCGCTTAATAGACCGGGTGTAAGCAGCACAAATCACGCTAAACGCCTGCCGTCAGCGATCATGATCACAGCTGCCCAGCTCCGTGCCGCCCGCGCCATCCTCGGCCTCGACCAGCGCGCCCTTGCCGGCCTGTGCGGCCTCTCGCTCCCCACCATCCAGCGCATGGAAGCCAGCGACGGCGTGATCCGCGGCAACGTGGATTCGCTGATGAAGCTGGTGGGGGCGCTGGATGCCGCCGGCGTCGATCTCATCGGCGAAGGCGTGGTGAGCGACAGCGGCGGACGCGGCGTGCGCCTCAAGACGCCGGCCCCCCGGCCATCGGGGGACTGAGATGGCTCTCGCTCCCACAATCCAGCTTCTCGCCGCCCTTTCCGCGGTGGCCGCGCTGCTCGTGCTGGCGGTGGCCGGTGCCGTGCTCGCGCGCGGACCTCTCGGACGCCCCGTGGTCTATGGCGGCGCGCTGGCAGTGACGCTCCTTGCCGCCGTCTCGGCCCTCACCGCCATCCCGGCGCCCACGGGCGGGCTGGTGCTGCCGCTGGGCATTCCGTGGATCGGCGCCAATCTCCGGCTTGATGCGCTCTCCGCCGTCTTCCTCGTCGTGGTGAACCTCGGCGGAGCGGCGGCGAGCCTCTACGGCCTCGGCTACGGCCGGCATGACCATGCGCCCGAGCGGGTGCTGCCCTTCTTCCCCGCCTTCCTCGCCGGCATGAACCTGGTGCCGCTGGCGGCGGACGCCTACACCTTCCTGCTGGCGTGGGAATTCATGTCGCTCGCCTCCTGGGCGCTGGTGATCTCCCACGACAAGGAGGCCGGCAATGTGCAGGCGGGCCTCGTCTATATCCTCATGGCCTCGTTCGGCACGCTGGCGCTGATGCTGGCCTTCGGCCTGCTGGCGGCGGGCGGCGGGGGCTTCACTTTCGAAGCCATGCGCGCCGCGCCGCCCACCGGCTGGGCCGGGGCAATCGTGCTGGTGCTCGCGCTGCTCGGCGCCGGCTCCAAGGCCGGCCTCGTGCCGCTGCACGTCTGGCTGCCGCTGGCACACCCCGCCGCGCCGAGCCACGTCTCCGCGCTCATGAGCGGGGTGATGACGAAGGTGGCCGTCTACGGCTTCATCCGCATCGTGTTCGATCTCGCCGGCCCGCCGGACTGGTGGTGGGGCATTCCGGTGATCGTCGCGGGCGCCATTGCCGGCGTCGTCGGCGTGCTGCAGGCGCTGCTGCAGAGCGATACCAAGCGCGTGCTGGCCTTCTCCACCATCGAGAACATCGGCCTCATCTTCGTGGGCCTCGGCCTTGCCCTCGCCTTCAAGGCCTCGGGCTTCGGCGGGGCGGCGGCGCTGGCCTTCACCGCGGCGCTGTTCCACGTGTTCAACCACGCGGCCATGAAGAGCCTCTTGTTCTTCGGCGCCGGCGCGGTGCTCACCGCCACCGGGTCGCGGGTGATGGACCGCCTCGGCGGGCTCATCCATCGCATGCCCGTGACATCGGTGGTCATGCTGATCGGTGCCGCCGCCATCTCGGCTTTGCCGCCGCTGAACGGCTTCGCCTCCGAATGGCTGGTGTTCCAGGCGATCCTGCTCAGCCCCGAACTGCCGGCCTGGGGGCTGAAGCTCTCGGTGCCGGCGGCGGGCGCCCTGCTGGCGCTGGCGGCGGCGCTGGCGGCGGCCTGCTTCGTGCGGCTCTACGGCATCGTCTTCCTCGGCCGGCCGCGCAGCGAACAGGCAGCGAACGCCCATGAGGTGGACGCCTTCTCCCGCGCGGCGATGATCGCGCTCGCCGCGATCTGCGTCGCCGCCGGCCTGTTTCCCGGCCTCGTCATCGACGCGCTCCAGCCGGCGGTGACGGCGCTCATCGGCGTGAAGATGCCGGCGCAGAGCGAAGTGGCGTGGCTCTCCATCGTGCCGGTGGCGGAAAGCCGCTCGTCCTATAACGGCCTCCTCGTCTTCCTCTTCATTGCCTCCTCGGCGCTGCTCACCGCCTTCATCATCCACCGCCTCGCCACCGGCGCGGTGCGCCGCGCGCCGCCGTGGGACTGCGGCTTTCCCAATGCCGATCCGGTGACGCAATATTCCGCCGGCTCCTTCGCCCAGCCCATCCGCCGGGTGTTCGCCCGCACCCTGTTCGCCGCCCGCGAACGGGTGGAGATGCCGCCGCCCGGCTCGCTCGCCCCGGCGCGCATCGAGATCACCGCCCGCGATCCCGCCTGGGCCTTCCTGTTCCTGCCCCTGGCGGGGCTGGTGGAACGCATCGCGACGCGGGCCAACCGCCTGCAATATCTCACCATCCGCCAGTATCTGGCGCTGGTGTTCGGCGCCCTCGTCCTCCTGCTGCTGGTGCTGGCGCTATGGACCTGATGGCGAACCTCCAGATCGCGAACCTTCTGGTGCAGGGCACCCAGATGCTGCTGGTGCTGGCCTTGGCGCCGCTGCTCACCGGCCTCGTGCGCAAGGTGAAGGCGCGCCTGACACGGCGGCGCGGCGCCTCCGTGTTCCAGCCCTATCGCGACCTCGCGCGGCTCCTGAACAAGGAGGCGGTGCTGGCCCACAACGCCTCCTGGCTGTTCCGCGCCGTGCCCTACCTTCTCTTCGCGGCAACCTGGGTGGCGGCGGCTCTGGTGCCCACCTTCGGCACCGGGCTGATCTTCTCCTGGTCGGCCGACCTCATCGTGATTACCGCGCTGCTCGGCTCGGCCCGCTTCTTCCTCGCGCTGGCGGGGATGGATGTGGGCACCAGCTTCGGCGGCATCGGATCGAGCCGGGAGGTGATGATCTCGTCGCTGGCCGAGCCGGCGATGATTATGATCGTCTTCTCCCTCGCCCTCGTCGCCCATTCCACCCAGCTCTCCACCATCGCCTCGGTGATGGTCGCGGGCGTCGGCCTGCGCGTGTCGCTGGCGCTGGCGCTGGTTGCATTGGCCATCGTCGCGGTGGCGGAGAACGGGCGCATCCCGGTGGACAATCCCGCCACCCATCTGGAGCTGACCATGGTGCACGAGGCCATGGTGCTGGAATATTCCGGCCGCCACCTCGCGCTCATCGAGCTGGCCGCGCAGCTGAAGCTGCTGCTCTTCATCTCCCTCGTCGCCTGCGTGTTCGTGCCGTGGGGGCTGGCGCCGGCCGGCGCCGGGGCGGGCACGCTGGTGCTGGGCATGGCGAGCTATGGCGCAAAGCTCGCGGCGGGCGCGGTGCTGCTCGCGGTGTTCGAGACGTCGATTGCCAAGATGCGGGTGTTCCGCGTGCCGGACTTCCTCGGCGCCGCGCTCATGCTGGGACTGCTCGGCACCCTGCTCCTCTTCGTGTCGAGGATCCTGTGATGGACCGCACGCTGGAAATCGCGCACGGAACGCCGCTGGACGCCGCCCTCTCGGCGAGCCTCGTGTTCGACGTGGCCCACCTGTTCGCCGGCGCGCTGGTGCTCATCAGCTTCCTGATGCTCTATCAGGATCGGCTCTATGCCCTCCTGAAGGTGTTCGCGCTGCAGGCGGTGGTGCTCTCCCTCTCCGTGGGCTGGCAGGCGCTGGCGCAGGATGCGCCGCACCTTTATGTCACCGCCGCCATCGCCCTCGTCTTCAAGGCGGTGGTGATCCCGCTGGCGCTGGCGCGGATGGTCGCCCGCCTCGGCATCCACCGGCAGGTGGAAACGGTGGTCTCCATCGGCCCCACCATGCTGGCCGGTATCGCTCTTGTGGCGCTCTCCCTCGTCGTCATGCTGAAGGCCACCGCCGCGGTGGGCGGAGCCGCCGACGCGCTGGCGCGGGAGGACCTCGCCTTCGCCCTCTCGGTGGTGCTGCTGGGCCTCCTGATGATGGTGACGCGGCGCAACGCCGTCAGCCAGGTCATCGGCTTCATGTCGCTGGAGAACGGACTCATCCTCGCCGCCACCGGCGCCAAGGGGATGCCGCTGGTGGTGGAGATTTCCGTCGCCTTCTCGGTGCTCATCGCCCTCATCGTCATCGGCATCTTCCTGTTCCGCATCCGTGAGCGGTTCGACACTGTGGACGTGGACGCCCTCGACCGCTTCCGGGGAGGGCGCGCATGAGCTTCCTGTCCGGCCTCCTCGTAGATCCCGCCCCGCTGCTGGTGGCCGTGCCGGCGGCGAGCGCGGTGCTGCTGGCGCTGATGCCGTCCTATCGCGTGGGCGCGCTGGTCAACGTCGCCGCCTGCGGCCTCACCTTCGCGCTGGCGCTGCTGCTGTTCGGCGCGCCGCGGATCGCGGGGCCGTTCCTCATCGTGGACGACCTCAACATCGTCTTCGTGGTGCTGAACACCTTCGTCGCCTTCACCACCGCATGGTTTTCCGCCGGCTACATCGCCCATGAGCTGGAGACGGGGCGGCTGACGCCGCTCAACCTGCGCTTCTACCACGCCATGTATCAGGTGCTGCTCGGCGCCATGACGCTGGCGCTGCTCTCCAACAATCTCGGCGTCATGTGGGTGGCCATCGAGGTGGCGACGCTCACCACCGTGCTCATGGTCGGCCTCTACCGCACCGAGGCGGCCATCGAGGCGGCGTGGAAATATTTCATGCTCGGCTCGGTGGGCATCGCGCTCGCCTTGTTCGGCACCATCCTCGTCTACATGGTGGCGCAGCCGGTGGTGGGCGAAGGCGCGGACGGGATGATCTGGAGCGTGCTGATGAAGCACGCCCATAATTTCGATCCGGCGCTGCTCAACGTCGCCTTCGTCTTCCTGCTGCTCGGCTACGGCACCAAGGTGGGCCTCGCGCCCCTCCATGCCTGGCTGCCGGATGCGCATTCCGAAGGCCCCACCCCCATCTCGGCGGTGCTGTCGGGCTTGCTGCTCAACGTGGCGCTGTTCGCGGTGCTGCGCTTCAAGTCGCTGCTCGCCGCCCATCCCGGCACGCTGGCGCCGGGGCCGCTGATGATGGCCATGGGCCTCGGCTCCCTGCTGCTCGCCGGCTTCATGCTGTACCGGCGGCGCGACATCAAACGCCTGTTCGCCTATTCCTCCATCGAGCACATGGGCATCATCGCCTTCGCCTTCGGGCTCGGCGGGCCGCTGGCGAATTTCGCCGGGCTGCTGCACATGACCATGCACAGCCTCACCAAGTCCGCCATCTTCTTCGCCGTGGGCCATGCCTGCCAGGTGAAGGGCACGCAGGAACTGGCGCAGATCCGCGGCCTCACCACCTCGCACCCGCTGCTCGGCTGGAGCCTCGTGGCAGGTGTCGTCGCCATCGCCGGCCTGCCGCCGGCCGGCGTGTTCATGAGCGAGTTCCTCGTGGTGACGAGCGCCTTCGCCGCCCGGCCGTGGCTGGCGCTGATCCTCGTCCTGGGCCTGCTCATCGCCTTCGGGGCGCTGATGATGAAGCTCTCCGCCATCGCCTTTGGTGAGCCGAGCCCGGGCACCGATCCGGTCAAGGCCAGCTTCGTGCCCATGGGCGTGCACCTCGCCCTCGTCTTCGCCGCCGGGCTTTATCTGCCGCCAGAACTGGTCGCGTGGTTCCGCCACGTGGCCGCGGTGCTGGGCTAGGAGGGCGGCGTGGTCAACCTCTCCGATCTCTTCGCCCGCAACGGCACCATCTGCCGCCCCTGGCCGCGCGTGAGCGTGAACGAGGCGGAATGGACCGGCCTCTGCGCGGAACTCGCTGCGGGCCGGCTCACCCTTTCCGCTCTGTTCGGGGATAGCGGCGCCGTCCACATGGCGCTGCTGGAGGAGGGAACCGGCCGCCTCGCCCTCGCCACCCTCCCCTGCCCCACCGGCTCTTTCCCTTCCGTGGCGCGGCACCATCCCCCCGCCGCGCGGCTGGAGCGGACCATCCGCGACCTGTTCGGCCTGACGCCCGTGGGCGCGCCCGATCTGCGCCCGTGGCTGGACCATGCCCGCTGGGGCGTGCGGGTGCCGCTCGGCGCCGCCCTCCCCGATGCGGGCGCGGGCGAGGCCTATCCCATTCTGCCGGTGGAGGGTGAAGGGCTGCACCAGATCCCGGTCGGCCCGGTCCATGCCGGCATCATCGAGCCCGGCCATTTCCGCTTCTCCGCCTATGGCGAGACGGTGGTGCGGCTGGAGGAGCGCCTCGGCTACGTCCACAAGGGCATGGAAGGCCTGATGGCCGGCCGCGTGCCGGAGGAGGCCGCCCGCATCGCCGGCCGCCATTCGGGCGATGCCACAGTGGCCTACGCGCTCGCCTTCTGCCGCGCGGTGGAAGCCGCGCGCGGCGTCGCCGTACCGGAGCGCGCCCAAGCGTTGCGCGGGCTGATGGCGGAGCTGGAACGCCTCGCCAACCATCTCGGCGACATCGGCGCCGTCTGCAACGACGCCGCCTTCGCGATCATGCTCGCCCATTGCGGCGTGCTGCGCGAACGCGTGCTGCGCGCCTCCGCCCGCGCCTTCGGCCACCGGCTGATGATGGACCGCGTGGTGCCCGGCGGCGTCGCGCAGGACATTCCGGCGGAGGCCATTGCGGGCGTGAAGGCCATGGTGGCCGAGGTGCGCCGCGCCTTCCCCGCCCTCGTCCGCCTCTATGACGAGACCGCCTCGCTGCAGGACCGCACGGTGAGCACCGGCTTCACCAAGCCGGACTATGTGCGCCAGTTCGGCGCCGGCGGGTTCGTCGGCCGCGCCTCGGGCCGCGGCTTCGATGCGCGCCGCGCTCTGCCCTATCCGCCCTACGACCGCCTGCCGTTCGAGGTGCCGGTGCGCTCGGATGGCGACGTGAACGCCCGCGTGTGGGTGCGCATCCGCGAGGTGGAGGAAAGCCTCGGCCTCATCATCCGCCTCATCGATACGCTGCCCAAGGGCGACATCATCGTCCCCGTACCGACGGGCGGCGGCGAGGGCGTGGCGCTGGTGGAGAGCTTCCGGGGCGATGTCTTCGCCTTCGTGGCGCTGGAGAGCGACGGGCGCGTGCGCCGCGCGCACCTGCGCGATCCCTCCTGGTTCCAGTGGCCGCTGCTGGAGACCGCCATCGAGGGCAACATCGTCGCCGACTTCCCCCTCTGCAACAAATCCTTCAACTGCTCCTATTCGGGGGTGGACCTCTAAAAGCGTTTTCAAGCGAAGTGGATTCCGGTTCGCTTGAAGAAAACGCGTAAACGCAAGAAGTGAAACGATGCGGAAGCTTCTGCTTCAGGGCCTCCTCAAGGCCCCGCTCACCGAAAAAGGCCCCGACGACGCGGCGGTGGAAGCGCTGGCCCGCGAGCTGGATGCCGCCGCCCGCGCGCGGCTCGGCCGCAGCCTCTCCATCCGCGAGGTGGATGCCGGCTCGTGCAACGGCTGCGAGCTGGAAATCCACGCGCTGGGCAACGCCTTCTACGATCTCGACCGCTTCGGCATCCGCTTCGTCGCCTCGCCCCGCCATGCGGACGTGCTGCTGGTGACGGGTCCCGTGGCGAAGAACATGGCCGAGGCGCTGAAGCGCACCTATGACGCCACGCCCGGCCCGAAATGGGTGGTGGCGGCCGGCGACTGCGCCATCAATGGCGGCGTCTTCGCGGGCAGCTATGCGGTGACGGACGGCGCTGCCGCCATCATCCCGGTGGATCTGAAAATCCCCGGCTGCCCGCCGACGCCGGTGGACCTGCTGACGGGGCTGCTGGCGCTGCTCAAGGCGGGGAAGAGATAGGAGCCGGATCGTCCTGCGGTCTCGCGCGCGCCCTCGCATCCCGGCCGACTGCAACGGAGCGCAGCGGAGTGGAAGGAGAGCCGGGATCCAGCGCAAGGGACCGCCGAAGGCGCTTCGCTGTCCAGCCACCGGCAAGGCATTGCCCGCTGCGCGGTTTTCTCCTGGACCCCGGATCGGCGCTCCGGCTGCGCCGTCGCTGGTCCGGGGAGGCCCCAACCACCGACGCCGCAGACCCGGGGGAAACGGGTCTGCGGTCGAAGCGCATGGCTGTCGGCCCTCCGTATTTTTTCTTTACTCACGCACACAAAGGAAAAGCCGGGGATGGCCGCTTTTTGAGGCCACCGCGCGCGCCGATGGGACGGTGAAACAAACGCGCGCGGGGCCACGGCCACCCCCGGTGAAGCCCCGGGAGGGGGCAGTCGGTTCGCCGATCAGAAGAAGCCGAGCTTCTTGGGCGAATAGCTGACCAGCAGGTTCTTGGTCTGCTGGTAGTGGTCGAGCATCATCTTGTGGGTCTCGCGGCCGATGCCGGACTGCTTGTAGCCGCCGAAGGCCGCGTGGGCCGGGTAGGCGTGGTAGCAGTTGGTCCACACGCGGCCCGCCTCGATCTCCCGGCCGACGCGGTAGGCGCGCGAGCCGTCGCGGGTCCACACGCCGGCGCCGAGGCCGAAGAGGGTGTCGTTGGCGATGTGCAGCGCCTCTTCCTCGTCCTTGAAGGTGGTGACGGAGACCACCGGGCCGAAGATCTCTTCCTGGAAGATGCGCATGTTGTTGGTGCCGAGGAAGACGGTGGGCTTCACGTAGAAGCCGTCCGCAAGATCGCCGTCGAGCATGTTGCGCTCGCCGCCGGCCAGCACCTGGGCCCCCTCGGCCTTGCCGATGTCGATGTAGGACAGGATCTTGTGCATCTGCTCGGACGACGCCTGCGCGCCGAGCATGGTCGCGGGATCGAGGGGCGAGCCCTGCTTGATGGCGGCGACGCGGGCGAGCGCCTTCTCCATGAACCTGTCGAACATGCTCTCCTGCACCAGCGCGCGGCTGGGGCAGGTGCAGACCTCGCCCTGGTTGAGGGCGAACATGACGAAGCCCTCCACCGCCTTGTCGAGGAAGTCGTCGTCGTGGGCCGCCACGTCCTCGAAGAAGATGTTGGGCGACTTGCCGCCCAGCTCCAGCGTCACCGGAATGAGGTTCTGGCTGGCATAGCCCATGATGAGGCGGCCGGTGCCGGTCTCGCCGGTGAAGGCGATCTTGGCGATGCGGGTGGAGGCGGCGAGCGGCTTGCCGGCCTCGAGGCCGAAGCCGTTGACGATGTTGAGCACGCCCGGCGGCAGCAGGTCGCCGATGAGTTCGGCCACCAGAAGGATGCTGGCGGGGGTCTGCTCGGCCGGCTTCAGCACCACGCAATTGCCGGCCGCCAGCGCGGGCGCCAGCTTCCACACCGCCATCAGGATGGGGAAGTTCCACGGGATGATCTGCCCGACCACGCCGAGGGGCTCGTGATAATGATAGGCGACGGTGTCGTGGTCGATCTCGGAGAGCGCGCCTTCCTGCGCCCGCACGCAGGCGGCGAAATAGCGGAAATGGTCGATGGCCAGCGGGATGTCGGCGGCCATGGTCTCGCGGATCGGCTTGCCGTTGTCCCAGGTCTCGGCGCGGGCGATCAGCTCGAGATTGGCCTCCATGCGGTCGGCGATCTTGTTGAGCACCAGGGCGCGGTCGGCGGCGGAGGTGCGGCCCCAGGCCTTCTTGGCGGCGTGGGCAGCGTCCAGCGCGCGCTCGATGTCATGCTCGTCAGAGCGGGCGACCTCGCAGATCACCTTGCCGGTGATGGGGGAGGTATTCTCGAAATAGCGGCCGTTCACCGGCTCGACGAAGGCGCCGCCGATGAAGTTGCCATAGCGGGCCTTGAAGGGCGAGGTGTGAGTGCTCGACAGAAAGGCTGGGCTGTTCATTGTTTCCTCCCATTGGTGGTGCCGGAGGATTTGCAGCGGCCGTGCCAGTTCTCGAAGGTGCACCGCACGCCTTTATTTGCAGTGCGGGAAGATGCTGCGAAAACTTGATTTTGTCCGCGCCAGGAGGACCTACGCAGAACCCCGACTTTACGGCCGGCGAATAGTCGTGCGAGACTGTCGCGCATAAGAACAAGGTGTCGCGACACCTGTCGCAAAATGCGACAGTCGCCGCGGGAAACGTCGCGCTAGGGAAGCGAAACGAGCCGAGGGACGAATGCCTGCGCCATTTCCGCCCCTCTCGCCGGTGCCGCCACCGGACGAGCTGCTCACCGCCCGCCGCCGGTTCTTTTCCGGCGCGCCCGGGGCGGAGCAAGCGCTCGCCCTTCCCATCATCCGCTCCTGGACCCGCTGTGCCGAGCGCGGCCTGCCCGTGGGCGGCCGGCTGAAGGCCGAGCCGCTGACGCAGGGCGAACTCTCCGTCCGCCGCGAGCGGTATGAGGCGCTGCGCCGTCGCTGCCGGCCGGAGCTGGAGGCGCTGCACCTCAGCGCCAGCGCCGCGGGCGGCATCGTCATCCTCACCGATCCCACCGGCCTCGTGCTCGACACCGTGGGCAGCGCCGATTTCGCCGATCGCGCGGCGCAGGTGGCGCTGCGGCCCGGCGTGAGCTGGAGCGAGGCGGACAGCGGCACCAACGCCATCGGCACGGCGCTGATCGAGCGGCGCGGCATCGAGGTGCGCGGCGCCGAGCATTATGCCGAGCCGCACGGCATCCTCACCTGCGCCGCCGCGCCCATCCATGATCCGTTCGGCGAGCTGGTGGGCCTGCTCGACCTCTCCGGCCCCTCCGCCGTGCCGCATCTCCATGCGCTGGCGCTGGTGGAGCTGGCGGTGGGGCAGGTGGAGCACCGCCTGTTCGAGGGCGCCTTCCCCGGCCGGGACGTGGTGCGCTTCCACGCCGACCCCTCCTTCCTCGGCACTGCGCGCGAGGGCGTGCTGGTGTTCGAGGACCACCGCCTCGTCGCCGCCAACCGCCCCGGCCTCGCTCTGCTCGGCCTCGGCTGGGATGCCCTGGGCGCGCGGCGCTTCTCCGAACTGTTCGAGGGCAGCCTCGGCCGTCCCGGCGACGCCCGCCGCGCCCGCACGCCCAACGGCGCCGTCATGCTGCGGCTGGAGCGGCAGTCGCCGGCCCCGGTGCGGGCCGCCCCGGCGCCCGTCGCCGCGCCGGCTCCCACCGTAGCCCCCGCCGGCCCCAGCTTCGATGCGGAGACCGAGCAGGCGCTGGGCCGGGCCATTCGCCTGATGAATGCCGGCGTGCCCGTGCTCATCCAGGGCGAGACCGGCTCCGGCAAGGAGGTGTTCGCCCGCCAGATCCACGCCCGCGGCCCGCGCGCGGCCGGCACTTTCGCGGCGGTGAACTGCGCCGCCCTGCCGGAAGGGCTCATCGAATCCGAACTGTTCGGCTATGAGGACGGCGCCTTCACCGGTGCCCGCCGCGCCGGCTTCAAGGGCCTGTTCCGCGAGGCGGACGGCGGCGTGCTGTTCCTCGACGAGATCGGCGACATGCCCCTCGGCCTCCAGAGCCGCCTGTTGCGCGTGCTGCAGGAGCGGGAAGTGACCCCGCTGGGCGGCGGCAAGGCGGTGAAGGTGGATTTCGCCCTCGTCTGCGCCTCCCACCGCGATCTGAAAATGCTAGTGGAGCACGGCAGCTTCCGCGCCGATCTCTATTTCCGCATCGCCCAATACACCGTCACGCTGCCGCCTTTGCGCAGCCTCGCGGACCGGGAAGCGCTGGTGGAGCGCCTGTGGCGCGAGATGGCCGGCCCCGGCCCGGATGCGCCGCGTCTCTCGCCGGATTGCCGCGAGGTGCTGGCGCGCCATACGTGGCCGGGCAATTTCCGCCAGCTCACCGGCGTGCTCAAGGTGCTCCTCGCCCTCGCCGAGCCGGGCGAAACGGTGGGGCCGGAGGCGCTGCCCGCCGACGTCCGCGCAAGCGATCTGCGCAGTCCCGCGCAACCCCCCGCCGCATCAATGCTCCCTGCCTCTCAGGCGGCCGATCCGGCGTCCGGCCTGCCCGGCGATCTCGGCAGCGTCACCCGCGCCGCCATGGATGCCGCCCTGAAGGAATGCGACGGCAACATCTCCCGCGCCGCCCGCCGCCTCGGCATCCACCGCTCCACGCTCCACCGCCACCTCGCCTCACGCGGGCATTGAGCGGCGCGGGCGGGCCTAGACCCCCGCCAGATGATGCAGCACGATGCCCGAGGTGGTGGCGACGTTGAGGCTGTCGAAGCCCTCCGCCATGGGGATGGCCACCGTGCGCACCCGCGCCATCACGTCCGCCGGAAGGCCCGGCCCCTCGGTGCCGAACAATGCGGCGACGCGCGGCGGGCGATCGAGGCGGGAGAGGGTTTCCTGCCCGGACGGGGACAGCGCCACGGCCTCGAACCCCCGCTCGGAAAGCAGCTCGATGAGCACGCCGGCATCCCGCACCCGCGCGAACGGCACCACGAGGCTCGCCCCCACGGAGACGCGGATGGCCTTGCGGTAGAGCGGATCGCACGAGGCGTCATCGAGGATCACCGCATCGGCGCCGAAGGCCGCCGCATTGCGGAAGATGCCACCCATATTGTCGTGATTGGTGAGGCCGAGGGCCGCCACCACCAGCGCCCGTGGCCCCAGCCCATCCAGCAGCGCGCCCACGTCCGGCAGCGGCCGCGCCGTGCCCAGCGCGAGGATGCCGCGATGGATGTGAAAGCCGACGATGGCGTCCATCACCGGCTGCGGCGCCACGTAAACGGGCAGGTCTTCCGGCAGTGCGGCGATGAGGTCGGACAGCCGCTCCGCCTGCGCCTGCGACAGCAGCACGGAGGTGAGGCGATGGCCGCCGCGCGTGCCCAGCCGGCCGGCGAGCAGGCGCAGCACCACCTCGCCCTCGGCCATGAAGCCGCCCTGCCGGCCCACGAGATCGCGCTCGCGCACCTCGCGGAAGCCGGCGATGCGGGGATCGTCGGCCTCGGTCACCGGAACGATCATAGGGGCCGGCGCTTCACCGGCACGGGGGCGCAGGTGCTGGCGCGCACCACCAGCTCGGGCGTCATCTCCGCCCGCTCCACGGGACGACCGGGATCAGCGATGCGCTTGAGGGCCAAGGTTGCGGCGGCGCGGCCGTATTCGGGAATGAAGGTGTGCACCGTGGTGAGCGGGGGGTACCACACCCGCGCCTCCTCGATGTCGTCATAGCCGACAAGGGAGAAATCGCGGCCCGCGAGAAGACCGGCCGCCTGCAGCTCCATCAGCGCGCCGAAGGCGGAGAGGTCGTTGAAGCACACGGCGGCGGTGGGCGGCTCGTCCAGCGCGAGGAGGCGCGCCATGGCCTTGCGGCCTTCCGCGCGCAGGCCCGGCCCCTCCATCACCAGCGTCGGATCGAAGGGAATGCCGGCCGCGGCAAGGCCCGCCTTGTAACCGGCGAAGCGCTTGCGGCCGGTGGAGATGGCGCCGAAGCCGCCGATCATGCCGATGCGCCGGTGGCCCAGTTCCACCAGATGCGCGACGCCCAGCGCCACGCCCGTCACGTCGTCCGAGCCGGCGAAATCGAAGCCGGAGCCCTCGATCTCGCGCGTCACCTGCACCACGGCGATGCCGGTGGAGGCGAGCGCCTTCAGGTCCTCCACCCGCGAATGCGCGGCCGGCGAAACGAGAAAGGCGTCGGGCCGGTATTCCGCCAGCGTGCCCAGCGTGCGGGTCTGGCGCGCCACATCCTCCTGGCTGACCCCCAGCAGCACGGTCTTGCCCGCCTCGGAGAGGGCATCCTCCACCGCCGCCAGAAGCTCGGTGAAGGAGGGGTTCACGATGTCATGCAGACCGAGGGCGACGATGTTGGTGCGTGCCGTGCGCAGCGCTGCGGCACCGCGATTGGCCACATAGCCGCGCGCCCGCGCCGCCTCCTGCACCTTGAGGCGCGTCGCCTCGGCGACCATGGGGCTGTCGCGCAGGGCCAGAGAGATGGTGGCCGTGGACAGGCCCAGCTCCCGGGCGAGGCCCTGCAGCGTCACCTTGCCGATGGGCGCACCGGCGGGAGATGCACCGGGGTGAGCGGCACCCGGCGGAGGAGGATTCGTCTCGTCCATGGGCCATCCCTATAGCGGATCTGTCGCGTCTCGCGCCGTCCTTTCGGTCATGCTAAACGATTTAGCGACAACAGCAACGACAGCTGCGACGATACGAATCGGGAGGATGCCATGGCGGGTACGCGGGTTGGTTTCATCGGGGTCGGCCTCATGGGCCACGGCATGGCGAAGAACATCCTCGCCAAGGGCTTTCCCCTCGCCGTCATGGGCCACCGCAACCGCGCGCCGGTGGAAGATCTGGTCTCCCGCGGCGCGACCGAGGTGAAGACCCCCGCCGAGATGGCGGCCCAGTGCGACGTGATCGTGCTCTGCGTCACCGGTGCGCCGCAGGTGGACGAGGTGCTCAACGGCGAGAACGGCATCCTGAAGACCGCCAAGGCCGGCCTCCACATCATCGACACCTCCACCTCCGAGCCGACGCTGACCATGGCGCTGGCGGCGAAGCTGGCGCAGGACGGCATCTTCCTGTGCGACGCGCCGCTCGGCGGCACGCCCATCCAGGCGGAGGAAGGCGCCCTTTCCGCCATGGTGGGGGCGGACGACGCGGCGTTCGCGGTGATCGAGCCGGTGGTGGCGGCCTTCGCGAGCCGCATCGTGCGCGTGGGTGCGCCGGGCGCGGGCCACACCATGAAGCTGCTCAACAACTTCCTGTCGCTGGGCTACGGCGCCATCTATGCCGAGGCGCTGGCCATCGCTGGCAAGGTGGGCGTCACGGCGGAGGTGTTTGACAGCGTCATCCGCGGCTCGCGCATGGATTGCGGCTTCTACCAGACCTTCATGGGCTACGTGCTGGACGCGAACGTGAACGCCCACCGCTTCACCATCACCAACGCCCACAAGGACATGCGCTACGTCACCAACCTCGCCACCAACACCGGCGCTTCCGCCTTCATCAGCGCCACGGTGAAGAACCTCTATGCGGCGGCCGAGGGCCTCGGCAATGGCGGCAAGAACGTGCCGCAGATCACCGACGTGCTGGCGCAGATGAACGGCCTGCCCACCGTGCTCGAGCTGAAGGCGGCGGCGGAGTAGCGTTACCGCAATTTACCGTCGCCCGGCCCCGGATTCACACTTCCGACACCGCCGCGCGCCAGCCTTCCCCGGCATGGCGTGCGGCGCAATGACTCACGGGCAAGGCGGAACCTTCCGGCCCCGAAAGCATTTGCCGCCATATCGCGCCCCCTGCCGGGGGAGCGCCGGCAGGCAACGGGATCGGGAGGCTGCCAGACGTGTCGCAGACCGGGCAACGATTGGTGAGTATCGATTTCTGGCGGGGCTTCGCCCTGCTGACGATCTTCATCAACCATATTCCCGGCCACGTCTTCGGCGGCTTCACCTATCGCAACTTCGGCTTCTCGGACGCGGCCGAGCTGTTCGTCTTCCTCGCCGGCATCTCCGCCGCCTTCGCCTATCTCAGGCCCTTCTCGGCCGGCGAGAGGGTGCGCACCACGGCGCGGGTGTGGATGCGCGCCTTCACGCTCTATGCCGCCCATCTGGTGCTGGTGGTGATGTCCGTGGTGGTGGTGGGCGGCTTCGTGGTGCTCACGGGTGACGAGCGCATGCTCGAATGGATGCACCTCGACATCATCCCGCAATATCCGCTGGAATCCCTCGTGGGTATCGGGCTGCTCACCTACCAGCCGGGCTATCTCAACATCCTGCCGCTCTATGTGGGCCTCCTGCTGCTGGCGCCGATCCTGCTGCTGCTGGCGCGGCGCAGCCTCGGGCTGGCCCTTGCGGCCTCGCTCACGCTCTATCTCGTCACCCAGCTCGCCGACCTCGCCTTGCCGGTGTGGCCGGGGGCGGGGGGCTGGTTCTTCAATCCGCTGGCGTGGCAGCTGCTCTTCACCTGCGGCCTCGTGACCGGCGCGCTGATGGATCGCGGCCTGCGCTCCGCCGCCCACCGGGTGCTGGATGTCGCCGCGCCGCTCTATCTGCTGGTGGCGCTGGTTTGGGCGGTGCTCGGCTATCCGGTGACGCCGGATCTTTCCCCCGTGCCGCCCTTCCTGTGGGATTTCGACAAGACCAACCTCGCCCTGCCGCGCCTGCTGCATGTGCTGGCGCTGGCCTATTGCGTGTCGCGCCTGCCGCTGGAAGCGTGGCTGAAGAAGAGCGCATCGGCCGCCCCGCTCATCCTCATGGGCCGGCATGCGCTGCCGGTGTTCAGCATCGGCACCGTGCTCAGCCTCGGCGCGCAGGTGGTGCGCCCCCTCGCCGATGGCGCGCTGGCCGTGGATTTGCTAATCGTTGCCGCAGGTTTCTCGCTCCAGTGGTCCCTCGCATGGGCACTCGAATGGCAGCGCCGCGATCGCGCCCCGGCGCGGCAGGCGGCGCCGGTCCCGGCTTCACCGGCCGTGGCGCTCGCGCCCGGGCCGTGAGACGCGCGGGCGGCGCTTTTCTCGCCGTCTGGCTCCTGCTGTGCCCGCTCACGGCCGGGGCCACGATCTCCAGCGCCTGCCGGGTGCCCGACATCTTCCTCGCCTTCGACAGCGATCTCGTCCGCACCGAGCGGCTGGTGGATCGCTCGGCCCCCGTGCGCATCCTGATGATCGGCCCCCAGCCCGACCGTCAGGCGCTGTCGGACAAGAAGCGCAGCCGCCTTGAGACGGAGCTGAGCAACCGCCTGCCCAACATCACCTTCACCATCATCGACGAGGGCGCGACGCAGGGCCTCGCAAGGGATGATTTCGGCCGCATCCGCTCCGCCGTGGAGCGGGTGGCGCCGGACCTCATCATCTGGCAGGTGGGCACCGCCGATGCCCTTGCCGCCACCGATCCCGAGAGCTTCGCCCACACGCTGGAGCAGGCAGCCGACTGGCTGCGCGGGCGCAACATCGACCTCGTGCTCATCGACCCGCCCTTCGTGCCCGGCGTGGACCACGAGCACCTCTACGGCCGCATCGTGAAGCAGATCGACGCGGTGTCGGACCGAGAGCGCATGAACGTGGTGCAGCAATACGGCGCCACCTCCTATCTCCAGTCCTCCGCCCGCTCCCCGGCCGAAGGCCGCGCCTGCATGGCGGAACTCGTCGCCGAGGCCATCGTGAAGGCCGTGACGAGATAGGTGCCGCAAGGTTTTCCCTTCACCCGCCCTTAACCCATTGCCGCCATTCTCACGATCGTGAGTAAGCGTTGCGTAGGGTTGCGTCATGCGTAGTGTGGCCAAGGGGGCGGCCGGGCGGACGGCGCGTCAATGTCGTCCGGAGTATCCCGCAATCGCCCCCTTGGCGGCCCCACCGGCCGTACCGAGGAAGGCGGCTCCTGCGGGAGCGGTTTCGGACCGTGCTCTCCCCCTCAATGAAATTCTGATCGGCGACACCATCGCCCGCATGGCGGCCCTGCCCGCCGGATCGGTCGATCTCGTCTTTGCCGATCCGCCCTACAACCTCCAGCTCGGTGGCGAGCTGAAGAGGCCGGACGAAAGCCGCGTGGACGCGGTGGACGACCATTGGGACCAGTTCGAGAGCTTCGCGGCCTATGATGCCTTCACCCGCGCCTGGCTGCTCGCCGCGCGGCGGGCGCTGAAGCCCAACGGCACGCTCTTCGTCATCGGCTCCTATCACAACATTTTCCGCGTCGGCGCGCTGATGCAGGATCTGGGCTTCTGGATCCTCAACGACATCATCTGGCGCAAGGCGAACCCCATGCCCAACTTCCGGGGCCGGCGCTTCACCAATGCGCACGAGACCCTGATCTGGGCCGCCCGCAGCGCCGATTCGAAATACACCTTCAATTACGAGGCGCTCAAAGCCGGCAACGAGGATGTTCAGGTGCGCTCCGACTGGCTCTTCCCGCTCTGCACCGGGCAGGAGCGGCTGAAGGACGAGAAGGGCCGCAAGCTCCATCCCACCCAGAAGCCCGAGGCGCTGCTCGCCCGCGTGCTGCTGTCCTCCACCAAGCCCGGCGACGTGGTGCTCGACCCCTTCTTCGGTTCCGGCACGACGGGCGCAGTGGCCAAGCGCCTGCGCCGGTCCTTCATCGGCATCGAGCGCGAAGAGACCTATGCCGATGCGGCGCGCGCCCGCATCGACGCCGTGGAGCCGCTGTCGGAAGAGGCGCTGGTCGCCCCGCCGAGCGCGCGGGAGGCGCCGCGTGTCGCTTTCTCCGCCCTGGTGGAGCGCGGCCTCGTCACCCCCGGCGCCGAACTCACCGACGCCAAGGGCCGATTCCGCGCCGTGGTGCGGGCGGATGGCACCATCTCCCTCGCCGACAGCCCCAACGTGGGCTCCATCCACCGCGTCGGTGCCCTCGCCCAGGGGGCGGAGGCCTGCAACGGCTGGACCTTCTGGCACGTGGAAGAGGCGGGCCGCCGCCACCCCATCGACATCCTGCGCGCCCGCCTGCGGGCCGAGATGGGCATCGCCGCCGAATAGCTCAGAAGCGGTAGTTCACCCCCGCGCGGACGACGTTGAAGGCGTAATCCGACGATGCGGCGATGACGAACTCCGGCACCGGGTTGGCCGGGCTGTTGGCAAGCGGGAAGGTGCTGCTGCCAAGGTTCACATAGAGATATTCCGCCTTCACCGACCAATGGGCGTCGATGCGCGTCTCTGCGCCGCCGCCCACGGTCCAGCCCCATCGGGTGGAGGAGGATGAACCGGCCCACGCATATTGCGCGCCGTTGGCGCCGCCGATGAAAAGGCTGGTGCCCGCATTGCCGACCGCGAGGCCGCCGGTGGCGTAGAGCAGCGTGGCCCCGACCGCATAGCCGAGCCGCGCCCGCAGCGTGCCGAACCACTCGCCGGTCAGCGCAAAGTCCTTGACGATGAACTGGCCGGGATTGACCAGCGAGGGGAGGATTTCGCTCCCGGCCTGGCTCCGGTCGGCATAGGCGAAGTCAGCCTCGAGGCCGGCCACCACCGCGTTCCACTGCCAATTGTAGCCGACGGTCGCTCCGGCGGTGAAGCCGGCCGAGGAGCCGCCCAGCGCCGTCTCATACTGGATCGCATGCTTCACGGGATCGGACTGCAGGAAGGTGCCGCCGAGCTGAGGCGTGACGGTGGAGGCATCGATCACCGCGCCGGCGGTCACGCCCGCATAGAAGCCCTGCCAGGAGAGCGGCGCGGCGGCCGCCGCAGGCGCCGGCGCCTTCACCGCAAGATCTGCCGCGCACACCGGTGCGCATGTTGCCATCACGGCCGCAATAGCCAGTCCGAACCGCATTTTCTGCCCCCAGTGCCCGCAAACACGAGCTTAGCTTTACGAGGCTCATGATGCCCTATGCAAGTACCCTCCGCCTGTCGCGTCTCATTGATCGTCGAGATGCGCGAGCACCTTGCGCATGACCGAGGGCAGCGCCTCCGCATCGAACCCCTCCGGCCGCACCCAGCGGTGCCCCTCCGGCGCGGGCGCTCCAGCGGGGAGATCGGCGCGCAGCACCTTCAGCGTCAGCGCGAAATGGGTGAAGACGTGCTCCACCGCGCCGGGCAGCGCCCGCCAGCGCGCCTTGAGCGGCGCGTGGCTCTCCGGCGCCTCCGGCTTCGGGCCCCAGGGGGTGGAGGGCACCTCCGTCATCTTCGCCAGCAGCCCCTTGTCCGGCCGGGTGCGCAGCAGCACCGCCCCATCCGCCCGCACGGCGAGGAAGGCGACGCCCTCCCGCTTCGGCTTCTCGCCCTTGGGCGCCTTCACCGGATAGAGCGCCGCATCCCCCGCCGCCCGCGCCTCGCACGGCTCCATCCACGGGCAGAGCGAACAGGCGGGCGAGCGCGGCGTGCAGATGGTGGCGCCGAGGTCCATCATCGCCTGCGCGAAATCGCCCGGGCGCTGCGCTGGCGTCAGCGCGGCGGCCAGCGCCTTGATTCGCGGCTTGGCGCCGGGCAAAGGCTCGGCCACCCGATAAAGCCTTGAGACGACGCGCTCGATATTGCCGTCCACCGGGCTCGCCTTGAGGTCGAAGGCGATGGAAGCGATGGCCGCCGCCGTGTAGGGGCCGATGCCGGGCAGGTCGAGCAGCGCCGCCTCGTCGTCCGGGAAGCGCCCGCCATGGCGCGCCACCACCGCCTGCGCGCAGGCGTGCAGGTTGCGGGCGCGGGCGTAATAGCCGAGCCCCGCCCAGGCGGAGAGCACCTCCTCCAGCGGCGCGGCGGCCAGATGCGAGACCGTGGGCCAGCGGGCGAGGAAGCCGGTGAAATACGGCCCCACCGCCTTCACCGTGGTCTGCTGGAGCATGATCTCGGAGAGGAAGACGTGGTAGGGGTCCGCCGTCCGGCCCGGCTCGGCGCGCCAGGGCAGGCGGCGGCGGTGACGGTCGTACCAGGCGAGGAGCGCGGCGGGCGCCGGAGCGCCGGGTCTTCCGGCACCGCTTGCGGCCGCGCGTGCGGCGGGGGAGGATGTCATGCGGCCAAGGTGGCCGCGCCCGCGTGCCGGGGCAAGGGGTTCGGTGCCCCGTCGCCCCACCATCCCGTCCGTCCGCCGGAGACGCCTTGAACAGGTCCAACTTCACCCGCCGCTACCGAGGCCCGCGCCCCCTCGCCGATTTCGTGGCGCCGGGGATCAGCGACCTGTGCGGCCGCGCCGGCTTCTCGGTGGTGGAGGTGGTGACCCATTGGGACGAGATCGTCGGCCCCGACCTTGCGCCCCGCTGCGTCCCCCTCAAGCTGCAATGGCCGCGGGAGGACGGGGCGGCGGCCACCCTCGTGGTGCGGGTGGAAGGCGCCTATGCCATCGAGCTGCAATATGCCGCCGGCATCGTGGTGGAGCGAATCAACGCCTATTTCGGCTGGCGCTGCGTCGGCCGCCTCACCCTGCGCCAGGGCCCGGTGCCCCAGCGCCACGCACCGCCGCCCGTGCCGCCGAAACCGGACAAGGCGACCATCGCCGCCGTGCGACACGAGATCGGCAGCTTCGAGGACGAGGCGCTGGCCGAGTCGCTCGCAAAGCTCGGCGCGCTGGTGCGGCGCGAGCAGCGCGGCGGCTAGGGCGCGGGGGCCAAGCGGGCGCCAAGCGGCCGCGGGGGGTGCTGACCGGCCGGCGTTCACCCGTCCGTTATCTCGGGCGCGCGGCGCGGGCCTTTCCCGCCATAAGGGCGACATGATAGAGCGCGAAGGCTCTTCTGCAGGTTCGGCGGTGCGGTGCCGGACTGTTCCCGTTTCCCGTTCTGATGCCCTAACGGAACCGGCGATGCGGCCAAGATCGGCGAATGCCGGTCGCCAGCCGCCGGACCATTCGGAGATGTCCATGATTGTCGATCGCCGCCGTTTCCTGGTCACCGCAGGTCTCGCCGCGCTGGCGGCCGGGCTCGGCCTGCCGCTCTCCTTCGATCCCGCCGCGGCCCAGACCGTGGAGCAGGCCAAGCTGATCGCCCCCGAGGCGAGCCCGCTGCCGGAGAAGGCGCTGGGCAGCGCCACGGCGCCGGTCACGGTCATCGAATATGCCTCGATGACCTGCAGCCACTGCGCCGCCTTCCACACCGGCACCTTTCCGGAGCTGAAGAAGAAGTACATCGACACCGGCAAGGTGCGCTTCATCTTCCGCGAATTCCCGTTCGAGCCGGTGGCCACGGCCGCCTTCATGCTCGCCCGCTGCATGCCCGAGGACAAATATTTCCCCATGGTCTCGACCCTGTTCGAGACGCAGAAGACCTGGGCCTACAGCACCGATCCGGCCGCCGGCCTCCTCGCCGTGGCCAAGCAGGCCGGCATGAGCCAGGCCGATTTCGAGAAGTGCCTCACCGACCAGCAGCTCGGCGAGAAGGTGCAGGAAAGTGCCCTCTACGCCAACAAGGAGCTGGGCGTGAACGCGACCCCCACCTTCTTCATCAACGGCAAGAAGGTCTCCGGCGCCCTCGGCATCGCCGAATGGGACAAGGAACTGGCGCCGCTGCTCGCCGGCAAGTGAGGCGAGATATCTGCATCATCAAGGGCCGGTGCGCTGCGCCGGCCCCTTTTATTTGTGAGGGTCAAGCTCACGCCGCCCGGAGCTTCCTCTCCACATAGCGGCTTTCCTGCGTGCGCCCGCCATAGCCATAGGCATCGGCCTTCACCTCGCGCACGAGGATGTAGCTCTCCTCATCCAGATCCGGCAGCAGGCCGGACATGGCGGCGAAGACGGCTTCCAGATAGGCGGCCTTCTCGTCCTTGGTATTGGTGCCGTCCACCACCAGGATGTCGAGGGAGAAGGACGTCCGCCGCTTCGCCGACAGCGCCTCCCCGCCCACGAACCAGTGTTCGGCCGGCACGAAGGAGACGGCTACCGCCGTCACCTTCGGGTCCTTGCGCAGGATGCGGGCGGTGAGATCGGACAGGGTAGCGGCGACGGTCGCCGCGAGGGCGTCGTCCGGGGCGCCGGACAGCTTCACGTTCAAGATGGGCATTTCGTCCTCCAGGGCTGCCATCGGTGCAGCGATGGCTTCTTGTAGGCCGCTCGCATCCATGAGAAAAATTGAATTCTAAAATTCCAGAGATTTGCTAATCTCATATCATGATCCGCAATCTCGACCTCGACCTCATCCGCAGCTTCGCCGCCGTGGCCGATCTCGGCTCCATCTCCGCGGCGGCGCGGAAGGTGGGACGCAGCCAGTCCGCGGTGAGCCTCCAGATGGACCGGCTCGCCGAGGCGGTGGGCTTCTCCCTTCTGGAGCGGCGCGGGCGGGCGGTGTCCCCCACCCTGCGCGGCGCCGCCTTCCTGGAGGATGCGCGGCGCCTGCTCGATCTCAACGACCGCATCCTCACCCAGCACGTCCACGGCGCCTTCGCCCAGCCGCTGCGCCTGGGCTTCGTGCAGGATGTGGGTGAGCAGGTGCTCCAGCGCATCCTCTACCGGCTTTCCGCGAGCTTCCCGCAGGCGCCCATCACGGTGCGGGTCTGCACCACATCCACCATGCTCGACATGCTGCGAGCCGAGGAGCTGGACGTGGCCGTGGGCTTTCGCAGCGAGAGCGAATTGCCCGCCTCCCTGCTGCTGCGTGAATCCATGGTGTGGATCGCCGCCCGCCACCTCCGCCTCGACCGGGAGGCGCCGGTGCCCCTCGTGCTGTTCGAGCACCCGTGCTCCTGCCGCACGGCCGCCATCGCCGCGTTGAACGCCGCCGGGCGGCCGTTCCGCATCGCCTTCACCAGCCCCAGCCTGCCGGGCCTGATGGCGGCGGTGGGGGCGGGCATGGGCGTCACCGTGCGCTCGCCGCGGGCGCTCAGGCCCGACCTCGCCATCGTCGCCGACCTCGACCGCGCGGCGCTGCCGGACATGGAATTCCTGCTCTACACCCGCCCCGGCGTCCGCCCCCCGGCGCTCCAGAAGGTGGAAGAGGTGCTGCAGGAAGAATTGCGGCGCGAGCATCCGCTCTACGCGGTGGCGTGACCCAGCCCGCGCGGCGATTGAGCGAGGGCAACGCCCCTAAGCCCGCGCGGCGCCTGAGCGAAGGCAGCACAAAAACCCCGCGCGGCGATTGAGCGGAGGCAACGCATAACTCGCTCAAGCTGGACAGGCTGGGACGAACCCGGCACCCTTTTCTGATCGTTCGGTCCGGGACTGCCCCTTTTCGAGCCCGGCGGAGATTGCCCCCGATGACCACCAGCGCCACCCCGCAACCGCCCGCGAAAGCGTCCCCCGCCTTCCCGTTCGACAATTCCTATGCCCGCGACCTCGCCGGCTTCTATGCGCCCGTTCTCCCCACTCCGGTGGAGGCGCCGGCCCTTGTGAAGGTGAACACCGCCCTCGCCGAGCTGCTGGGCCTCGACCCCTCCGCCCTCGCGACCCCCGAAGGCGTCGCCGTGTTCGCCGGCCTTGCGGTGCCGGAGGGGGCGGAGCCCATCGCGCTCGCTTATGCCGGGCACCAGTTCGGCCATTTCTCGCCGCAGCTGGGGGATGGCCGCGCCATCCTGCTCGGCGAGGTGGTCGGCCGGGACGGGCTGCGCCGCGACATCCAATTGAAGGGCTCCGGCCCTACCCCCTTCTCCCGTCGCGGCGACGGGCGGGCGGCGCTCGGGCCGGTTCTGCGCGAATACATCGTCAGCGAAGCCATGGCGGCGCTGGGCATTCCCACCACGCGGGCGCTCGCGGCCGTCACCACCGGCGAGCCGGTGCTGCGCGACCGGGCGCTGCCCGGCGGCGTGCTGGCGCGGGTGGCGGCGAGCCACATCCGCATCGGCACCTTCCAGTTCTTCGCCTCCCGCAAGAGCTTCGACGCGGTGAAGCAGCTCGCCGACTACACCATCGCCCGCCATTATCCCGACCTTAAGGGGGCGGAGACCCCCTATCTCGCTTTGCTCGACGGCGTGATCGGCCGGCAGGCGGCGCTGGTGGCGCGGTGGCTGTGCGTCGGCTTCATCCACGGGGTGATGAACACGGACAACATGTCGGTGTCCGGCGAGACCATCGATTACGGCCCCTGCGCCTTCATGGACGCCTACGACCCCAACACGGTCTTCTCCTCCATCGACGAGATGGGCCGCTACGCCTATGGCAACCAGCCGGACATCGCCCACTGGAACCTCGCCCGCTTCGCCGAATGCCTCATCCCCATCATGGGTGAGGACCGGGAAGCCGCCATCGCCGCCGCCAATGCGGCGCTCGGCACCTTCCCGAAGCGCTTCTATGCGGCCTACCACGCCGGGCTTGCCGCCAAGATCGGGCTGCCGGAGGCAAGCGAAGCGGATGTGGCGCTCGCCCATGACCTCCTCAACGTGATGATCGGCTCCAGGGCCGACTTCACCCTCACCTTCCGCCGCATCGGCGCGCTGGCGGAGGACGAGGACGCGGGCGGGCCGGTGCGCGACCTGTTCCTCGACCGGGAAGCCTTCGACACCTGGGCCGAACGCTGGCGCGCGCGCCTCGCCGAAACCGGCCGATCCGGCGCCGACATCCGTGCCGGGATGGATGCGGTGAACCCGCTCTTCATCCCCCGCAACCATCTGGTGGAGGAGGTCATCGCCGCCGCCATCGAGCGCGGCGACCTTAGCCCCTTCGAGCGGCTGAACACGGTGCTGGCGCGGCCCTATGACGAGCAGACGGACTTCGCCGCCTATGCGGGGCTGCCGCCGTCCATGGAGGGGTATCGCACGTTCTGCGGGACGTGAGGGGGTGATGTGGACAGTCCTCGCGCCCCGGACGCATGGAGCGTGAGCGGAATGCGAGCCGGGGTCCAGCGCAAAGGGCCGCCGTAGGCGCTTCCGGCCCCAGCGCTCTCAGGCATTGCCCCGCTGCGCGGGAACTCGTGCGCTGGACCCCGGATCCGCGCTCCGGCCGCGCCGTCGCTTGTCCGGGGAACCGGCGGCGACATCCCGTCCCGCCCTCGCGTCCCGGACGCATGCAGCGTCAGCGGAATGCGAGCCGGGACCCAGCGCAAGAGTTCGCCGAAGGCGCTTCTTTCCCCCGACGCTCTCAGGCCTTGCCCGCTTCGCGGGAGTTTCGCGCTGGCCCCCGGATCAGCGCTCCACCTTCGGTGTCGCTTGTCCGGGGAACCGGCAAAAGAAAAGGGCGCGGCCGAAGCCGCGCCCTCTCTCATTTCTGGACCGGTGGATGGATCAGAAGTCCATGCCGCCCATGCCGCCCATGCCGCCGCCGGGCATGGAGGGCATGCCGCTGTCGCGCTTGGGAAGCTCGGCGACGAGCGCCTCGGTGGTGACGATCAGGGCCGCGATGGAGGCGGCGTCCTGGAGGGCGGTGCGCACGACCTTGGCCGGATCGACGATGCCGGCGGCGATCATGTCCACATACTCTTCCGTCTGGGCGTTGAAGCCGAAGGACGGATCGTTGGACTCCTGCACCTTGCCCACCACGATGGAGCCTTCCACGCCGGAATTCTCGGCGATCTGGCGGATGGGGGCCTCGAGGGCGCGCAGGACGATCTTGATGCCGGCCTTGATGTCGGCGTTGTCGGAGGTGACCTTCTCCACCGCCGCCTTGGCGCGGAGCAGGGCGACACCACCGCCGGGGACGATGCCCTCTTCCACCGCAGCGCGGGTGGCGTTGAGCGCGTCGTCAACGCGGTCCTTCTTCTCCTTCACCTCGACCTCGGTCGAGCCGCCGACGCGGATCACCGCGACGCCGCCCGCGAGCTTGGCCAGACGCTCCTGGAGCTTCTCGCGGTCGTAGTCCGAGGAGGTCTCCTCGATCTGCGCCTTGATCTGGTTCACGCGGGCCTCGATGTCGGCCTTCTCGCCGACGCCGTCCACGATGGTGGTCTTTTCCTTCTCGAGGATGACCTTCTTCGCGCGGCCGAGCTGGGCGATGGTGACGTTCTCGAGCTTGATGCCGAGATCCTCGGAGATCACGGTGCCGCCGGTGAGGATGGCGATATCCTCGAGCATCGCCTTGCGGCGATCACCGAAGCCGGGAGCCTTCACGGCCGCGACCTTCAGGCCGCCGCGCAGCTTGTTGACCACGAGGGTGGCGAGCGCCTCGCCTTCCACGTCCTCAGCGATGATGACGAGGGGACGACCGGTCTGCACCACGGCCTCAAGGACCGGCAGGATCGGCTGGAGGCCGGAGAGCTTCTTGTCGAAGATGAGCAGGAAGGGCTCTTCCAGGTCGGCGATCATCTTCTCCGCATTCGTGATGAAATAGGGAGAGAGATAGCCGCGGTCGAACTGCATGCCTTCGACCACTTCGAGCTCGGTCTCGGCGGTCTTGGCTTCCTCGACGGTGATGACGCCTTCGTTGCCCACGCGCTGCATGGCGCCGGCGATCATCTCGCCGATGGAGGCATCGCCGTTGGCGGAGATGGTGCCAACCTGCGCGACTTCGGCGGAGGAGGAGACCTTCTTGGCGCGGGCGCGGATGTCGGCGATGGCCGCGGCGACGGCGAGGTCGATGCCGCGCTTCAGGTCCATCGGGTTCATGCCGGCGGCGACCGACTTGGCGCCTTCCTTCACGATGGCCTGGGCCAGAACGGTGGCGGTGGTGGTGCCGTCGCCGGCGAGATCGTTGGTCTTGGAGGCGACCTCACGCACGAGCTGGGCGCCGAGGTTCTCGAACTTGTCCTCGAGCTCGATCTCCTTGGCCACCGACACACCGTCCTTGGTGATGCGGGGGGCGCCGAAGCTCTTCTCGATGACCACGTTGCGGCCCTTGGGGCCGAGGGTCACCTTCACCGCATTGGCGAGGATGTCGACGCCGCGCAGCAGCTTCTCGCGCGCGTCCGAGGAGAACTTTACTTCTTTGGCAGCCATAACGGCCTCCTTGTGATTCTGTTTCGGTGGACCGGCTCAGAAGCGCGGACGCATCACTTGGCGATGACGCCGAGGATGTCGCTTTCCTTCATGATGAGCAGGTCCTGGCCGTCGATCTTGACCTCGGTGCCGGACCACTTGCCGAACAGCACGCGGTCGCCGGCCTTCACGTCGAGCGGGACGAGCTTGCCGCTCTCGTCACGGGCACCGGCGCCCACCGCGATCACCTCGCCCTCCTGGGGCTTTTCCTTGGCGGTGTCGGGGATGATGATGCCGCCGGCGGTCTTCTGCTCGGCTTCGATGCGCTTGACGACCACGCGGTCGTGCAGAGGACGGAAGGACATGGGTCGTTACCTCTTCGGGGGGAGCGCGAGCCTTGGCCCGCCGTTCTGGCACTCCCGAATGAAGAGTGCCAAGCTCGTCGCGGAGATAAGGGCGCGCCCGGCGAACGTCAAGGCGCGCTGCAGCAATCGGTGGGCTAGCAAAGCGGTAACGAGCCGTGGGATAAGCTGTTCAAGAGCTGAGGCTTGACGGCGGGCGGGGGCGATGCGGACGGCATCGACGTCGACGGCGCAAGCCTTTATGGTCAGGCGACTGCCTGGGTGGTCGCATTCTTGTTCCAGGCGGCGGGAGGCCTCGGAAAGCACATGACGAAGATGGTTGCGGGATCCAAGTCTGCTTTCGAGCGATCTGCGTTCGGGCGGTCCGCGTTCGGATGGACGGCCTTCGGGCGGCCGCGCGCCGCGCTGGCCGGCGCTGCCCTTGCCGTGCTGGCCCTCGGCCTCGCCGGCTGCGAGACCACCCCTTCCGCGCCCCCGCCGGCCGCGCGCCCGGTCTTTACCAGCCCGATCCCGCCCGACCGCCTCGTCGGCCGCTGGGGCCTCGCCGCCTATCACCGGCCGGACGACGCCACCCGCACCGAAGCCCAGGCCAAGGCCTCCTGCGGCAACCAGCCGTATGTTATTACCGCCGGCACCAATGGCGGCGTGATGATGTACCTCGCCGACGACAACAAGCTCACCGAGCTGGTGTCGAAGCAGGTGGGCAACGGCCCGGTCTACATCGGCCCGCCGGACGACCCGGCCGGCGGCGAGCGCGACCGTCAGGTGGTGCGCTTCGACGGCAACATCCTGGTGCTGAAGTTCGTCGATCCGGAAGTGGCCAAGCGCTACGGCACCATGGTCTACGTGCGCTGCTCATGACCTGAGGGGCCGCGCGCCCCTCTTCTGCGCCGGAGGCTCACCGCCCGAAGGCGGCAAAAAACCCAAGAATGGCTCAGCGCCCGAGGGCGCTGAGCATGGCGGACCCCCGGTTGGTGGGGTCGAACACGTGCAGGCCCAGTTCCTCGGCCAGTTCCCGGAAGGCGGCGATGCCGCGCACGGAATTGCCGCGCCCGTCGAGCCGCGGTGAATAGGTGGCGATGCCGAGCTGGCGGTTGACCACCCCGAGGATGCCGCCGCCCACCCCGCTCTTGGCCGGCACGCCCACATCGAACGCCCAGTTGCCGGCGAAATTGTACATCCCGCAGGTGAACATCACGGCCAGCGTGGCGCGCACCGCGTCCACCGCGAAAGCCGTCGTGCCGGTGAGCGGGTTCTCGCCGATATTGGCCAAAGTCGCCCCCATGCGGGCGAGGTCGCTGGCCGTCACCAATATGGAGCACTGGCGGAAATAGAGGTCCAGCGTCGCGTCCACCCCGGCGGTGAGCGCGCCGGCGCTGGTGAGGAGGTGGGCGATGCCGCGGTTGCGGTGGGCCGTCTCCGCCTCCGAGCGGAACACCGCCTCGTCCACCGCGAGCCGCCGGCCCGCCGCCGCCGAAAAGCGATCCAGCACGAACTCCAGCGCCTCGGCGCCGAGATGCTCCACCAACAGGCCGGACACGGTGATGGCCCCGGCATTCACCATGGGGTTGAAGGGCCGGTTGGTCTTGGCATCGAAGACAATGGCGTTGAAGGCGTCGCCCGAGGGCTCCACCCCGACGCGGGAGAGCACCTTTTCGCGGCCGGCCACCTCAAGGGCGAGACAGAAGGCAAATGCCTTCGAAATCGACTGGATGGTGAACGCCACGTCGGCATCGCCCACCGCGACCACCTCCCCCTCCACCGACACGGCGGCGATGCCGAAGCGGTCCGGGTCCACCCGCGCCAGTTCGGGAATGTAATCGGCGAGCGCGCCGGAGGTATCGGAGCGGGTGCGCTCATAGGTGTGGCGCACCACCGTCTGAAGCCCGTGGCCGACCGGCGCGGCGGGAGCCGCGTGCGGGCTCGTATCCATCTTTATCCCCCTTGCCGGCCGCGCACCTGGACCACGGGTCCGCGGGGCCGTCCCGGCGAGCGAAGCACAAGCTGTGCCACGGCGGACGGGTCCGGCGTGCCCAGTGCTTTGCGCCATAAGGAGGAAAAGGCCCTGACTGGAATTAGTCTATTTCAAACCAACACACAGATCAGAAGCGTTATCGTTTGTAGACAATCCAATATTACCCGCGATACCACCCTGCTTATTGCCCCAGCGGTATCTGATTAATAAAAGAGCATAAAGTAGTCCCAATTGCCCCGAGCCCGAAATGTCCGTTTATACAGTCTCTCCACCCCGGCCCCGCCGTCAGAACAACGGCCAATCCGGTGGCGCAAGCCGGCATAGTCACGCGGCGGGGCCATTCTCGACACTTGCGGTTACAGCCAAATCCCTGCTGGTCTCTTCGGCCCTGGTCTCTTCGGCCCTGGTGGCGCCCTTCGCCTTGGGTACGGCGCTGGCGCAGGAGGCAGCGCCGTCCGTCGCCCTGCCCACGGTAACGGTGGAGGGCGTGGCCGAGATCGCCTGGGGGCCGGTGGACGGCTATGTGGCGACCCGCTCCGGCGCCGGCACCAAGACCGACACCCCGCTCATCGACACGCCACGCTCCGTCTCCGTGGTCACGCGGCAGGAGATGGACGACCGGGGCGTCCAGAACGTGGTGGACGCCGTGTCCTACACCGCCGGCGTGCTCACCGGCTCCTATGGCTACGATCCGCGCTTCGACGACATCTACATCCGCGGCTTCTCGGTGTCTGCGCGCGGCAATTTCCGCGACAGCCTCGCCCAGCCCAGCGCCAATTTCGCCTCCTGGCGCACCGAGACCTACGGCCTCGAACGCATCGACGTGATCAAGGGCCCCGCCAGCGTGCTCTACGGCCAGACGGTGCCGGGCGGCCTCATCAACCGCATCTCCAAGATGCCGGTGGACACGCCCTTCGCGGAAGTGGAAGGCCAGCTCGGCGATCCCGCCTGGTCGCAGGCCGCGTTCGACGTGGGCGGCCGCGCCACGACGGACGGCAGCGTGCTCTACCGCCTCACCGGCGTCGCCCGCGCCGCCGACGGCACGGTGAGCTACAGCACCAACAACGCCCTGTTCCTCGCCCCCTCGGTGACGTTCCAGAACGACACCACGCGCCTCACCATCCTCGGCAGCGTGCTGGACAGCCGCACGCCCTCGAACACCCAGTACTGGCAGACCCCGACCCAGCTCACCAAGATCCCCATGGGGACCACGTACAACGCCATCCAGCAGACGCAGGAGCAGATCGGCTACCAGCTGGAGCACGCCTTCAACGACGTGTGGAGCGCCAAGCAGAACGTCCGCTACGGCCATATCGACAACCACAGCATGTGGATGGACGCCAATGGCGTAGTCAACGGGCCGCTCATCTCCATGACGGCGACCAACTACGTCGAGACCGTCAACAGCTTCCAGGCCGACAACCAGCTGCAGGCCAAGTTCACCACCGGCCCCGTCGAGCACAAGGTGCTGGGCGGCGTGGACTATCTCTGGCTGGACAGTTCCTACGGCATGGGCAACGGCCCGGCGGGGGACGTGAACATCTTCAACCCCGACGTGCCCAACCTCCTCGTGATGCCGGCCATCACCTCGCGCGACGGCGCGGGCCTCAACCAGGTGGGGCTTTATCTCCAGGACCAGATGGCATTCGGCAACGGCTGGCGCTTCCTCATCGGCGGGCGGCAGGATTTCGCCTCCACCACCCAGAGCAGCTTCGGCATCGACACCGCCAACCGCGACGACCAGGCCTTCACCTGGCAGGCGGGCCTGCTCTATGCGTTCGAGAACGGCGTCTCGCCTTATGTGAGCTACGCCACTTCCTTCCTGCCCTCCATCAATGTGGACCAGAGCGGCCAGCTGCTGGAGCCCTCCAGCGGCGAGCAGTACGAGGCGGGCGTGAAGTACCAGCCCACGGGCGGGCGCAGCTTCTTCACCCTCTCCGCCTACCAAATCACCCAGAACAATTATGCCGTGCCGGACCCGGTGAGCTTCTTCTATCTCCCGGTGGGCAACGTGCGCGTGCGCGGCTTCGAGGCGGAGGCGCTGGTGGAGCTGGCGCAGGGGCTGGACCTCACCGCCGCCTACACCTTCACCCAGGGCGAGATCATCAACAGCCTCGACCGGCCCACCATCGGCAACACGCCGCCCAACATGCCGGCGCACATCGCCTCGCTCTGGGCCAAGTACACGGTGCAGGACGGTGACTGGAAGGGCTTCGGCGTGGGCGCCGGCATCCGCTACATCGGCCCGTTCTGGTCGGATACCAACAATCTCTACAAGAATGGCGCGCAATATCCGGTGGACGCCGCGCTCTATTACGAAAAGGACAATTGGAAGTTCCAGCTGAACGGCAAGAACATCTTCGGCCAGCAGAACGCGCTGCTGAACGAGGGCTATTGGTACTGGCAGCAGGGACGCTCGGTGATCGCCTCCGTGCGCTATCGCTGGTGAGCGCCGTGACGAAGCCGGCGCCCGCCAAGACCGTGCCCGCCAAGACCGTGCCCGCCAAGCCCGCACCGGCCAAACCCGCACCGGCCAAGCCCTTCAGCCTGCGGCCGGCCCTGGTGTGGGCGCACCGCATCCTCGGCCTCTCCACCGCGCTGTTCCTGGTGGTGGCGGGGCTGACAGGCAGCGTACTCGCCTTCCACCACGAGCTGGATGAATGGCTGAACCCCTCGGCCTACCGCGCCACGGCGGTGGGCACGCCGCTCTCCCCCGACGCGCTGGCGCGGGCGGTGGAAGCCCGCCATCCCGACGGACGGGTCTGGTACATGGCGCTGGCGCCGGCCGGTCATCCGGCGGATGTCGCCGCCATGGGCCCCATCGATCCCGCCACCGGCGAGGCCATGGACATTCCGGCCGACAGCTTCCAGGTGGACCCGGTGAGTGGCGAGGTGCTGGCCGCGCGCCTGTGGGGCGCCTGCTGCTTCTCCGCGCTGAAGGTGATGCCCTTCCTCTACGAGTTCCACCACAACCTCAGCCTGCCGGGCGTCTATGGCGTGCTGTTCATGGGGGTGGTGGCGCTGCTGTGGCTGGTGGACGGCTTCGTCGGCTTCGCGCTCACCCTGCCGCGCGGCCGGCCGTTCCTCGCCAAATGGCGCCCCGCCTTCACCATCAAGGGCGGCAGCGCCTTCCGCCTGAACCTCGACTGGCACCGCGCGGCCGGGCTCTGGCTGTTCGTGGTGCTGATCGCCCTCGCGCTCTCCTCGGTGGCGATGAACCTGCGGCAGGAGGTGGTGGAGCCGGTGGTGGGGCTGTTCTCGAAGCTCACGCCCACACCCTTCTCCGGCGCGCCGCTGGCGCCCCTGCGCGAGCGCACCCTGCCGTTCGACACGGTGCTGGAGGCGGGGCTCAAGGAGGCGCGTGCCCGGGGCTGGCAGGAGCCGGCGAGCGAGATCTTCTACTCGCCCCATTACGGCGTGTTCGGCGTCGCCTTCGGCGACCACGACGATCCGCTGGACACGCGCTGGCTCTATTTCGACGGCGCGACGGGGGCCTTCAGGAGCGCCAACCTGCCGGGCGTGGGCACGGCCGGGGATGTCTTCATCCAGCTCCAGTTCCCCATCCATTCCGGCCGCGTCTTCGGCCTCACCGGGCGCATCATCATCGCCGTCATGGGCGTGGTGATCGCCGGCCTCGCCATCACCGGCGTCGCGGTGTGGTGGATGAAGCGCAAGGGGCGCGTGGGCCGGAAGGGGAAGGCGAAGGCCGCCGCCGCCCGGACCAGGGTGATGCCGGCAGAGTGAGGCGATACCCGCTATTTTTCTTTACGAACTCCCTTGAAGGGCGTTCCGTCCTTTTTGACGTCCATGAACCGACCGGTATCGCTGTCTCGCTTTACCCACTGGTCGGTCTTGGGATTATGAGTTTGCGAGCGGTCGCGAACCGCGCCGATCCTGTGCCCATCACCTTTGGGAGGATTGGTAGCCATAGCGCTGCCCTCTAAGTGAACGTAGAGAGAACATACGCGATTCGCCCGAGGTGGATAAGAGGCCGCCGGCTCCGCCTCACTCGTCCATCTTCAGGGCGGCGATGAAGGCTTCCTGCGGAATCTCCACCTTGCCGAACTGGCGCATCTTCTTCTTGCCTTCCTTCTGCTTGTCCAGAAGCTTGCGCTTTCTGGTGATGTCGCCGCCGTAGCACTTGGCGGTCACGTCCTTGCGCAGGGCCTTGATGGTCTCGCGGGCGATGATCTTGGCGCCGATGGCGGCCTGGATAGGGATGTTGAAGAGGTGCTGGGGGATGAGATCCTTCAGCTTCTCGCACATCACCCGGCCGCGCGCCTCGGCCCGCGTGCGGTGGACCAGCATGGAGAGGGCGTCCACCGGCTCGGCATTGACGAGGATGGACATCTTCACGAGGTCGCCGGGGCGGTATTCGGTGATCTGGTAGTCGAACGAGGCGTAGCCCTTGGAGATGGACTTCAGCCGGTCGTAGAAATCGAACACCACCTCGTTCAGCGGCAGGTCATAGGTGACCATGGCGCGCGCGCCCACATAGGTGAGCTCGATCTGGTTGCCGCGCCGGTCCTGGCACAGCTTGAGCACGCTGCCGAGATAATCGTCCGGGGTGAGGATGGTGGCGCGGATCCACGGCTCGTGGATCTCCTCGATCTTCACCACGTCCGGCATGTCGGCCGGGTTGTGCAGGTCGATGGTCGTGCCGTCCGTCATCTCGATCTGGTAGATGACCGAGGGGGCGGTGGCGATGAGATCGAGGTTGAACTCGCGCTCCAGCCGCTCCTGGATGATCTCCAGGTGCAAAAGCCCGAGGAAGCCGCAGCGGAAGCCGAAGCCGAGCGCGGCCGAGGTCTCCATCTCGAAGGAGAAGCTGGCGTCGTTGAGACGCAGCTTGCCCATGGCGGCGCGCAGATCCTCGAACTGGGCCGCATCCACCGGGAACAGGCCGCAGAACACCACCGGCTGCGCCGGCTTGAAGCCCGGCAGCATCTCCGCGCAGGGGCGCTTTTCCTCGGTGATGGTGTCGCCGACGCGGGTGTCCGCCACTTCCTTGATGGAGCCGTTGAGGAAGCCGATCTCGCCCGGTCCCAGCTCGTTCAGCACCACCATCTTGGGGGTGAACACGCCCACCCGGTCCACGTCATAGGTGGCGTCGGCGGCCATCATCTTGATGCGCTGGCCCTTCTTGAGCACGCCGTCGATGATGCGCACCAGCACCACGACGCCGAGATAGGTGTCGTACCAGCTGTCCACCAGCAGCGCCTTCAGCGGCGCATCGCGGTCGCCCATGGGGGGCGGCAGGCGGGTGACGATGGCTTCCAGCACCTGATCGACGTTGAGGCCGGTCTTGGCGGAGATGCCGATGGCGTCCGACGCGTCGAGGCCGATCACGTCCTCGATCTGCGCCTTCACCTTCTCCGGCTCGGCGGCGGGCAGGTCCACCTTGTTGAGGACCGGCACGATGTCGTGGTTGTTGTCGATGGCCTGGTAGACGTTGGCGAGCGTCTGCGCCTCCACGCCCTGGGAGGCGTCCACCACCAGCAGCGAACCCTCCACGGCGGCGAGCGAACGGTTCACCTCGTAGGCGAAATCCACGTGCCCGGGGGTGTCGATGAGGTTGAGGACGTAGGTCTCGCCGTCGTGCGCCTTGTAGGAGAGGCGGACCGTCTGCGCCTTGATGGTGATGCCGCGCTCGCGCTCGATATCCATGCTGTCGAGCACCTGCTCCGTCATCTCGCGCTCGGAGAGCCCGCCGGTGATCTGGATCAGGCGGTCGGCGAGGGTCGACTTCCCGTGGTCGATATGGGCGACGATGGAGAAGTTGCGGATGTGCTTCTGGGCGCTGGCGGTCATCCGCGCCGCATAGCATCGGCGCGGGGCGGCCACAAGGCGAAGGCGCGATTAGGGTCGCGCCGGGACACCCAACGGCCGCCTTGCGCGCCCTTCTCCCGCGAGGGGGAGGAGGGAAACCGGCGGGATCGTCTTCAGCGGCGCTCAGAGCCCCATCAGGCGGCGGGACTTGGAGGTTGGGTCCGGCTCCTCCGTCGCGTCCGCCTCGGGGCCGGGATCATCCGGCAGGGGCGGTAAAGCGACGATGGCGTCGGCCTTCTTTGCGTTCTCGGGCCTGCCGGTCTCGGGCTTGCCGTTCTGCCTCGCCCGGGCGCGGGCACTGTCCGCGCCATTGCCGGCGGGCGGGGCGAGGATGACCGGCACCGGCTCCGCGGCCTTGCCGGCCTTGGGATCGGGCGTCTTGGGGGCGGTGATTTTCGATACGGGGGTCGCACCGGCGGCGACGGGCTCAGGCGGCACGGGCGCCTCGGCCACCACAACCGCCGCTCCGGAGGTGGCAGCCTCCGCCGCAGCAGTCTCCGCCGCCTTCGTCTCCACGGCCTTCAGCTCGGCCAGCTTCTCCTCGGCGAGCTTCTGCTCCGCGATCTTCTTCTGCTCGGCGATCTTGGCGTCCTCGCTGGCGCGGACGGCGGCAATGGCCGCCTTCACCCGCTCGGCCTCGTGCTCCAGGATCGGGGTCGCGGAGACGCCGGGCGGTACCTCCCACACGAAGGCGTCGAGCCGGCCGGACACCGGCGACACCGGCGCCCAGCGGTCGGAGACGACGCCATCAGCGATCCAGGCGGGATCGCGGTTAGCCCGCACGGCACGGGCGGTCCACTCGCGGGCCTTGCCGATATCGGCATGCTCGGCCGCTTCCAGCTCCGCCATCAGCAGGCAGACGCGCTGGCTGGGATCGTCCAGCAGCGGCTCCAACACGAGGCGGGCCTGGCGGAATTCCTGCGCATCGATGGCCGCACGGGCGAGCGCGATGGCGCTTTCCCGCTGGGACGGCGCCTTGTTGGCGAGGGTGCGGATGCGCTTGAGCCGGTCGAGGGCCGCATCGCCGGGGCGCAGATAGGCCTCCACGTCGGCGAGTTCCGGGTGCGGGTTGGCGGCGAACGCCGTCTCGACGATCTTCGCCGCCTTGCGCAATTCCCCGGCGGCGCCCAGCAGGCGGCCGGCGCAGGCGGCGGCGGGCACAAGAGTGGGGGCGAGGCGCACCGCCTCCACCGCCTTCTCGCGGGCGACCAGCGGGTCGGTCTGTTCCAGCGCGATGGCCTCGGCGGCGAGCAGCACGGCGCGGCGGCGCTTGTACTGGGCCTTGTCGATGCCCTTCTGCGCCATCTGGCGTTCGAGAACCGTGCGGGCGCCGGCATAGTCCCCGGCGGCGCAGCGCGCCTCGATCACCGCATCGGCAGCCCAGCCGAGCGTCGGGGCGGCGGACGCGGCCTCCTCGGCGATGGCATAGGCGGCGGCCTTGTCGCCGGCCTTGCGGGCTTCCATGTGCAGCCCGCGCAGGCCGAGCAGGCGGGTGGAGGGATCGTCCACCATGGCGCGGAAGGCGGCGATGGCCACTTCCGGCTTGCCGTCGAGCTGGGCCGCCTGGGCCGTGAGGAGATGGGTCAGCGGCTCGTGCGGCAGGAGCCGCGCGGCGTCATGGCGCGCCTGCCGGACGGCGGCGTTGTCGCCGATGCCCACCGCGAGCAGGCCGCGCGACACCGCCTGCCAGCCCTTCTCGCGCTTGCGACGGCGGGAAAAGGCGGCGATCAGCTTGGGCGAGCGGACGAGCAGCGAGAGCAGCCGCCACAGCAGCAGCAGCACGCCGGAGACCACAGCGATGACCGCGAGGGCCACCGGCACGGTGGTTTCCACCCGCCAGCCCTCCCACACCACGGCGATCTCGCCCGGCCGGTCGGCGAGCCAGGAGACGCCGAAGGCGGCGGCGGCGAGAAGGATTAGGAGCAGGACGAGGCGGATCACGGCACCTTCCCCGAAATGGCAGCCAGCTGCTGCTGGAAGAGAGATCCGGCGGCCTTGACCGCGGCGGCCCGCGCCTCGATGTCGCGGAGGACGGCGAGGCGCTGCTGCACGCTGTCGGGCAGCTGTTTCAACGTCTTCAGGGCCTCGTCGAGCTGGCCGGCGCGCACCTGGGTGACGGCCGTGCCGAGGAGCCCTTCCGAATCCACCGAGCCGGGGCCGGTGGCGGGGCGCACCTTCACGAGGTTTTCGGCCGAGGACATCAGCCGGTCCATCAGCGAGGCCCCGGCATTCGCCGGGGCGGGCGCGGCGGCGCCGAGGGCGGCGGCGCCTTCCTGGGCGAGGCGGGCGGCGAGCGCGGCGGAGGGCGCGAAGCCCTTCTCGGCCGCCGCGGCGAAGGCGTCGAGCTGGCCGGCACTCGCGCCGAGCGTGGCGCGGGCGGCGGCGAGTTCCGCGGCGAAGGGGCGGCCGGAGACCACCGCATCGCGGAAGGCGGCGACCACCACGAGGCTGGACGCCGTGCGGTTGAACTGGGTCGCGGCGGCGCTCGCCTCCTCGATCTGCTTCTTCAGCGCATCGAAGCGGGGGCCGATGGCCTCGGCCTGCTTCTCCAGCCCCTGCACCTGCGGCCCGAGGGCCTGGGTCTGGGTGGCGAGGGCCTGCACCTGCGGAGCGAGCGACTGGGTGGCGCCGATGAGCGCCTGCACCTGCGGGGCCAGCGCCTCCACCTTCGCGCCCGCCTCGCGGGTGCCGGTGGTGGCGGCGGCGACCGCCGTGCGCAGGGCACTGTCGCTGCCCTTCAGCGCATCCACGTCGCGGCGCAGGGCGGCCAGCGCCTCGCGGCCCTGCTCGGCGGCGGTCTTGAGATCGTCCACGCTTTTCACAAGCGCCGGGGGGATGGCGGGCGCAGCAGATGTGGCCGGCGCCGCGGAGGCCGGGGCGGCCTTCAGCCCCGCAAGGGCCTCCTGCACCGCCTTCAGCGCGGCCTCGTCGCGATCGAGTCGCTCGGAGAGGGCTGCGATGGCCCGGGGATCGACGGCCGGCCGGGCCTCCAGCGCGGCGATGCGCGACTGGAGCGGCGAGAGGTCCACCTTGGGCGCGGCCACCGGGGCCGGGGGATAGAGGATCGGCAAGGCATACCAGAGCCCGCCGGCCGCCGCGCCACCGCCGATGAGGCCGGCGATCAGCGCCGCGAACACGGTGCCGCCGCCACCCTTGCGGGGGGCTTCCGGAGCCGGCTGGGACGGGGTGGGGGCGTCACTCTTGGCTTCAGCCGCGGCTTCGGCCTCCTTGCGCACCTCGGTCTCCGCGACCTGCTCGGCGCTCTTTCCGGCCGCAGCGCTGGACGCTGCGCTTTTGCCGGGCGCGTCTTTGGCGGTCGCGTCGCCTGCGGGCGCGCCGGTGCTCGGGCCGGTACCAGGGCCTTTGGCCGCCTCGGCCGGCGCGGCGCCGGCCGCGGGCTTCTGGGCCGCCGGAGCGGCCGGCTTGGGCTCGGACGCGATCTCCTGCGCCTTCAGATCGAGCGTGGGCGGGGTGCGGGGCGGTCGGGAGGAGAAGTTCTCCGCCTTCGGATCGTCGCTCGCCGGCGTATTGGTGGCCATCGGCGTCGCTCGTGCCTCCCTATTGGGTTCGGACCCGTCTTCGGGACCGGGATAGACCGGCCGGGGCCGGGCCGCAACCGCGGCGCCCGCCCCCGTCCCTCACAGCCGCGTCACAGCAGCGCGAACAGCGCGTCCTCATTGGGCGCGGCGGCGACCTCCACCGCCAGACCCTTGCGAACGAACGGCTCGGCCACCTGCTCGGAAAGGCACAGTTCCCTCACACCGGTCAACGCGTCGTTAAGCCCCGCGCCTTCGACGCACCTGAGCAGCGTCTTCACCGTCCGCTGGGAGAAGTGCAGCGCGGCCTTAACGGTTCCGCTCGCCAGCGCCGCGCGGGCCTCTTCGCTCAGCGCATCGGCCGGTTCGGCGGCATAGACGATGGCGAGGTCGAGCGAGATGCCGGGGGCGGCGAGCAGGCTGGCGAGATCGGCGGCGCGGTCCTCCCCCGCCGGGTTCAGCACCCGCGCGCCGGACGGGAGCACCGCCGCGATGCGCCCGGCCAGCGCCGAGGCATCGCCGTCGCAGTCGGTGACGCTGGCAAAGCCGATGGCGCGGGCCTCCTTGGCCGTGCGCGGCCCCACCGCGAAGGCCGGCAGATGCAGGAAGCGCTTGCCGTCCGGGTGGGCGGCGAAGGCCGTCACCCCGTTGATGGAGGTAAAGGCCACCGCATCGAACGGGCGGTCCGGCAATGGTGTCGTGGTGGGGGCGATCCGCAGCATGGGATCGACGGTCACGTCATGCCCCAGCGCCTTAAGACGCTTGGCGGTCTGGTTCGCCGCGGGCAGCGGCCTTGTGACGAGAACATGCATCTGAAGAATCAATCGAGCGGAAGAACGGGGCAGAACAACGGCCGACGCGACACCTGCCGCGCCGAAAAACACCGGACGCGGCGGAAGCCGCGCCCGAAACCCGAACTCCGGCGCGACCGAAAGGGCCGCACCGGAAACTCACAATCCCAGCGCTCTCGCCGGGGCGCTGGCGCGCAGCTCGGTGCCCAGCGCGGTGCCGAGGGCTGCTGCATCGGCAATGGGTGCCGCGCCGGACGCCTCCGCCGCATCCGCCCCATCGGGCGTCATGACGAGGCCGGAGAGGCGCACCTGGTCGCCCTCCACCCGGGCGAGACCGGCGATGGGGGTGCGGCAGGAGCCATCAAGCGCGGTCAGGAACGCGCGCTCGGCGGCCAGCGCGATGCCGGTGTCGCGGCAGGCGATGGCGGCGATGGCGACATTGGTGGCGGGGTCATTGACGCGGCATTCGATGGCCACGGCCCCCTGCCCCACCGCCGGCAGAAACTCCGATGTCGCCAGCACCGCGCTCGCCACGTCGGCGAGGCCGAGCCGGGTGAGGCCGGCGAGGGCGAGAAGCGTGCCGTCGAAATCCCCGTCCCGCACCCGGGCGAGGCGGGTGTGGACATTGCCCCGCAGCAATTCGACCTTGAGGTCCGGCCGCAGGCGCCGCAATTGCGCCTCCCGCCGGAGCGAGGCGGTGCCCACCCGCGCGCCGGCCGGAAGATCGGCGAGGCCGGCGCCGGATTTCAGGATCAGCGCATCACGCACGTCGGCGCGCGGCAGGTAGCCGGCGAGGTGCAGGCCCTCGGGCAGGAAGGTGGCCACATCCTTGGCGGAATGCACGGCGAGGTCGACGCGACCATCCAGCAGCGCTTCCTCCAGCTCTTTGGTGAAGAGCCCCTTGCCGCCGGCCTCGGACAACGCCCGGTCCTGGATCTGGTCGCCCGTGGTGCGGATGACCTCGACGGCGACCTCGGCCGGCGCGACGTTCAGCGCCTCAGCCAGGGCCGCCTGCACCGCATGGGCCTGCCACAGGGCAAGCGGGCTGCCACGGGTGCCGATGCGCAGAACAGGGGATTTTCCGCCGGACATTTCTTCCAATTTCGTATTCTCGTTCAGGGATGCGTAGAATGCGCGAGGGATTCGAAACGGGATAGGCGGCGTTGCGGCGCAGCGCAATGGCGGCGCGCAATAGCCTGGGAGGATGTGAGTTTGCCCGATCTCATGGTGCTCGGCATCGAGACCACGTGCGACGAGACGTCGGCCGCGGTGGTGACGCGCTCGCCCTCGGGCGCGTCGGACATCCGCTCCAACGTCATTCGCTCGCAGGTGGAAATCCATTCGCCCTATGGCGGCGTGGTGCCGGAGATCGCGGCGCGCGCCCATGTGGAGGTGCTGGACCATGTGATCGCCGAGGCCATGCGGCAGGCGGGCGTGGATTATTCCGAGCTTTCCGGCATCGCGGCGGCGGCCGGTCCGGGCCTCATCGGCGGGGTCATCGTCGGCCTCACCACCGCCAAGGCCATCGCGCTGGCGGCGAAGAAGCCGCTGGTGGCGGTGAACCATCTGGAAGCCCACGCCCTCACCGCCCGCCTCACCGATGGCGTCGCCTTCCCCTATCTCCTCCTCCTCGTCTCCGGCGGGCACACCCAGCTTCTCGCCATCGAGGATGTGGGCAAATACACCCGCCTTGGCACCACTTTGGACGATGCGGTGGGCGAGGCCTTCGACAAGGTGGCGAAGATGCTGAGCCTGCCCTATCCGGGCGGCCCGCAGGTGGAAGAGCAGGCCAAGCACGGCTATTCCGCCCGCTTCGCCTTCCCGCGCCCGCTCATGGGGCGGCGCGAGCCCGATTTCTCCCTTTCCGGCCTCAAGACCGCGGTGCGGCTGGAGGCGGACCGCCTCGCCCCGCTCTCGGACGAGGACGTGGCGGATCTGTGCGCCAGCTTCCAGGCGGCAGTGGTGGACCTCATCGCCGACCGCGTGCGCGCCGGCGCCCGCGCCTTCCGCGACCGGCTGGGGCGCGGCCCCACCGCGCTGGTGGTGGCCGGCGGCGTCGCCGCCAACGGCATGATCCGCGAGAGCCTCGCCAAGGTGGCGGCGGAGCTGAACACCCGCTTTGCCATGCCGGCCCCGGTGCTGTGCACCGACAATGGCGCCATGATCGCCTGGGCCGGGGCCGAACGGCTCGCCCGGGGCATCCGGGACCGGCTCGACGTGAGCCCGCGCGCCCGCTGGCCGCTCGATCCGGCGGCCGCCGCCTCCGCCACCGCGCGGGCCTGACACGGTGTCGGGTTCCAGCTTTCGCCGCATCGGCGTGATGGGCGCGGGTGCCTGGGGCACCGCCCTCGCCAATGCCGCCGCCCGCGCCGGCCGCGAGGTGGTGCTGTGGGGGCGCGATGCCGGGGCCATGGCCGACATGGCGGCCATCCGCGAGAACCGGGCGGATTTGCCGGGCATCGCGCTTGATCCCGCCGTCTTCCCCGTCTCCGACCTCGATTTGATCGCCGATTGCGACGCCGTGCTGCTGGTGGTGCCGGCGCAGGCCTGCCGGGAGGCGCTGGGGCATCTCGGCGCCCGCGTGCCGGCGGGACTGCCCGTCATCTGCTGCGCCAAGGGCATCGAGCGCGGCACCCGCGCCTTCATGAGCGAGGTGATCGCCGAGGCCCTGCCCGGCGCCCGCCCCGCCGTGCTCTCCGGCCCGAGCTTCGCCACCGACGTGGCGGCCGGCCTGCCCACGGCGGTGACGCTGGCGGCGGGCGACGGCGCACTGGCGAAGGATCTCGCGCAGGCGCTGGGCTCCTCCACGCTGCGGCTCTACCACTCCACCGACGTGCGCGGCGCCGAGATCGGCGGGGCGGCGAAGAATGTGCTGGCCATTGCCGCCGGCATCGTCGCCGGCCGCCGGCTGGGGGCGAGCGCCGCCGCCGCCCTGGTGGCGCGGGGCTTCGCCGAACTCATGCGCTTCGGCGCCGCCTATGGCGCCCGGCCGGAGACCATCACCGGCCTCTCCGGCCTCGGCGACCTGATCCTCACCACCTCCGGCCCGCAATCGCGCAACTTCGCCTTCGGCCGCGCGCTGGGGGCGGGCGAGGCGGGCGCGGGAAAGCTGGCGGAAGGCGCCTTCACCGCCAGCGTGCTGGTGGAGATGGCGGCGGCCAAGGGCGTGGACGTTCCCGTCAGCGCCGCCGTGGACGCGGTGCTCGCCGGCCGCCTCGGCATCGACGGCGCCATCGAGGCGCTGATGGCCCGGCCGCAAAGGGCGGAGTGAGCGAAAGGGGGAGGCCGGAGCCCGTGCCGCCTCTCACAGCCGTCATCCCCCGGCTCGGTGTTCACGCCGTCATCGCCCCTTCACAAGCGTCATCCCCCGGCTCGTCCGGGGGATCCACCCATCCGCGCGTCCGGTTCTCGCAGGCCGGGCACTCTTCTGGCGGCTCGGTGGATCGCCCGCACAAGGCGGGAGATGACAGGGGGATGAAGTCGCGCGGGCTTTGTTCGCTGCCTTCGCTCAGGCGCCGCGCGGGCTTTATGGGCCGTCTCGCTCAGACGCCGCGCGGGCTTCAGGCCTTCAGCCGGTCGAAGGTGCGGCCCATCTCCTCGCGGCTCACATGAGCGATGATGGCGGGGTCCAGCACATCCTCGCCGGCGCGGAAGGCGGCCTCGGCGTCGGGGTGGGCGAGCGCGATGCGCAGGGCGCCGAGCAGGTCGTAGAGCGCCCACGGCTTGCCGGCATCCCGCAGGGCCGATTGCAGCGCCCCCTGCACCAGCGCCCGCACCGTGCGATGGGATTCGGAGACCGGCACCTCGTCCGCCTCGCCTTCCAGCGCGGCGATGCACGCCTCCGCATCGAAGGAGACGTGGCCGCGGCAGGCCAGCGGGCGCACCGGATAGATCACGCAGATGCCCTCGGCGAGGAACGGGCATTCCCCGCCCAGCGCCATGGTGCCGGAGGCGGCGGGCGCGGTGGCCTGCGCGGCGGCGAGGCGGGCGGGAAGGTCAATGCCCACCTTGCGGAAGCCCTCGGCCATGGTGCGGACATAGCGCGCCACCATCAGCACCTCGGGCATGGTGGCCGCCACCTGGATGCGGCAGCAGGTGCCGCATCCCTTGTGGCAGGCGAGCGGCGGCAGATCCTTCGTCTGTTCCGTTACGTTGTGCTCGTAGCTGGAGAAGGCCTGCATCCAGATGCGGTCGACGAGCGCGGCCGAGCCCGCATGGGCGCCGAGGGTCGCGCCGAACGCGGCATGCTGGGCACGGAAAAAGGCGGCAGGACCATCGGACGCGGGGTCCGTCCCGGAAGCGATCGCCACGGCAAGCCTCCAAAAATGCGTCGCGCCCCAAACGGGCGATCCGGCACGCTGACAAAGGGCATGCGCCGGAGCATTGAGATGGAACAAGCTATGTACGATCGGGAATAGCCGACAAGTCCGGGAAACTGCGTAGGGGTCCCGCCCCCTGCCGGAGGGGGCGGGAACGCGATCAGAAGTAGGTGGCCGTCACGCTGGTGTGCTCCACGGACGGCGGATTGGCGAAGTGGGGGCCGGCGAGGCGGCGCCATTCCTGGAATTCGGGGGAATTGCGGAAGTGGACCATGTGGTCCTCCACGCTGTCCCAGGTGACCACGAGGTAATAGCGCGAGGGCGTCTCCACGCAGCGCTCCAGCGCCATCCCGCGGCAGCCGCGCGACTTCTGGAAATAGGGCGCCGCCTCCTTCGCCGCCGCCTCGAAGGCGGCTTCGGACCCTTCCTTGATGTCGAGCGTGGCAATCTCATAGACCATGGTGCGTTTCCTCGTGGTGCGGCGCCCGTCCGCGCCGCCGGCGGCGGACATTAATCCCTCGGCCGCAACACGCAATCCTTGCCATCATGCCTTGCCAAGCAAGGCCGGAGACGGCACATCCGAACCATCGATTGCGAACGCGAGCATTGCCATGGCCCACTGGCTCTACAAGTCCGAACCCTTCAAATGGTCCTGGGAGATGCAGGTGAAGGCGGGGGCCAAGGGCACCCACTGGGACGGGGTGCGCAACCACCTCGCCAAGCAGCAGATGCTCGCCATGAAGATCGGCGACACCGGCTTCTTCTACCATTCCAACGAGGGCAAGGAGATCGTCGGCATCGTCGAGGTCATCAAGGAGGCCTACCCGGACCCCTCCGACCCCACCGGCAAGTTCGTGATGGTGGACATCAAGGCGGTGAAGCCGCTGAAGACCCCCGTCACCCTCGCCGCCGTGAAGGCCGAGCCGCGCCTTTCCGAGATGGCGCTGATGAAATTCTCCCGCCTCTCGGTGCAGCCGGTGACGGACGAGGAATGGGCCCTCGTGTGCGCCATGGGCGGCATCAAGGGGTGAGCCGCCCCATCACCGACCCGAACGCCTTCATCCGCGCCGAGACGCGCCTGCGCCCGGTGCCGCTGGTGCCGGAAGTCTCGCTGCACGTGGCCGACGAGGCGGTGCCCATCTGGCATCGCACGGAGGAGGAGCTGGGCGAACTCGGCCTGCCGCCGCCCTTCTGGGCCTTCGCCTGGGCCGGCGGGCAGGCCCTCGCCCGGCATGTGCTGGACCATCCAGAGACGGTGCGCGGCAAAAGCGTGCTGGATTTCGCCTCCGGCTCGGGGCTGGTGGGCATCGCTGCCATGAAGGCGGGGGCGACCTCCGTCACCTGCGCCGACATCGACCCCTTCGCGGTGGCGGCCATCGCGCTGAACGGGGCGGCGAACGGCGTCGCCCTCTCCCCCGTGCAGGACGACCACATCGGGCGGGATGACGGCTGGGACACGGTGCTCGCCGGCGACATCGCCTATGAGCGCGATCTTTCGGAGAAGGTGTTCGCCTGGCTCCTCGCCCTCGCCGCGCGCGGCGCCACCGTGCTCATCGGCGATCCCGGCCGCACCTACCTGCCCAAGGACCGGCTGGTAAAGCTCGCGGAATACTCGGTTCCGGTGACGCGGGAGCTGGAGGATATGGAGATCAAGCGCACGGCGGTGTGGCGGCCGGCGTGAATGAGCGCCGTTCCCCGGACAAGCGACGGCGCAGCCGGAGCGCTGATCCGGGGCCCAGCGCAAAAGCACCGCGCAGCGGGCAATGCCCTGGGATGTTCAGGCATGGAAGCGCCTGCGGCGGTCTCTTGCGCTGGGTCCCGGCTCGCCTTCCGCTCCGCTGCAGGCGTCCGGGACGCGAGAGCGGTCTGTGTCCCTCGGCGACGCATCCGGTCCGCGCCGCGCTCTCCCCTCAGCACTCCACCCGGTTCGGGCAGAACGCCTTGTGCAGCGCGGCGATCACCGCCAGCACCTCCTCGCGCGCGATGCGATAGAACACGCTGGTGCCTTCGCGACGTGCCTCCACCAGCCCATCCGACCTCAGCCGCATGAGTTGCTGCGACATGGGCACCTGCTCGATGGCGAGTTCGTCGCGCAGCTGCGCGACGGATTTCTCGCCGTCCACCAGCGCGCACAGAACCAGCAGGCGCTGCGGGTGGGACAGGCTGCGCATCAGTTCGGCGGCCCGCTCCGAAGCGGGGATCATCTCGACAACATTCATAGTCTTGAATTTATGATAATCGAATGTTAGATGCAATGGCAACGCGGGACGCCCCGCACGGAAGGGACGCCCGAAAGAGCGCCTCAACGAAGCAGGATCTCGGGAGCAGGATAATGTCTGTCGATCGCATCGTCATGATGTTTGCGGGTTTCATGGTGCTGGCCTCGCTCGGCCTCGGCCTCACGGTGTCACCCTATTTCTTCTGGCTCACGGCCTTCGTGGGCGCGAACCTGATGCAGGCGTCCGTCACCGGCTTCTGCCCGGCGGCCATCCTCTTGAAGAAGCTGGGCGTGAAGCCCGGCGTCGCCTTCACCTGAACTCCCTGATCTGACCCCCGCCCGGCGCGAGGCCGGGCAGAGAGAGCCACCATGTCCCTGCGCTTCATCCCGCCCGCCGCGGCCTTCGCGGTGGCGATGGCTGCCCTTTTGCCTGCGTATGGCGCCTTCCCCGGCACCGCCCGCGCCGCCGATTTCACCGTGCGCAACGTGGAGGTGCCGGAGCTGAAGGGCGTCTTCGGCGAGGTCAAGAGCCGCACCGTGGTGCCCGCCCGCGCCCGCATCGGCGGCACAGTTCGTTCCGTCACCGTCTCTGAAGGCGACAAGGTGAAGGAGGGCGACGAGATCGCCCTGGTGGTGGACGACAAGAACGCCCTCTCTCTCAATGCCGCCGACGCCAGGATCAAGGAGCTGACCTCCCAGCTCGACAATGCGAAGATCGAACTGGATCGCGCCCAGCAGCTCGTCGCCCGCGGCGTCGCCAGCCAGGCGCGGCTCGATACGGCAAAGACCCAGTTCGATGTCGCCACCAACCAGGTCACGGCCTCGCAGGCCGACCGCGCGGTGGTGCTCCAGCGTGCCCGCGAGGGCGCCGTGATCGCGCCCGCCGACGGCCGCGTCCTCACCGTTCCGGTGACGCCCGGCAGCGTGGTGCTGGCCGGCGACGAGATCGCCCGCGTCGCCTCGGGCCCCTATTACCTCAGGCTCTCCTTGCCGGAGCGTCACGCCGCCTCCATCCGCGAGGGCGGCACGGTGCGCATCGGCGAGCGCGGCATCTCGCAGGACAAGGCCGGCTCTCCCGCCACCGCCCGGCCGGGCCGCATCGTGAAGGTCTATCCGGAGATTTCCGCCGGCCGCGTCATGGCCGACGTGGAGGTGAACGATCTCGGCAACTACTTCGTCAACGAGCGCACGCTGGTGTGGGTGGAGATCGGCAAGCGCGCGGTGCTGGCGGTCCCGGCCGCCCTCATCCGGACCCAGCACGGCATCGATTATGTGACGCTGGCCACCGCAGGCGGGCCGCTCGACGTGCCCGTCATCCTCGGCGAGCGGTTTGCCGGCGATGATGGCGAGCGGGTGGAAATTCTCACCGGCCTCAAGGACGGGGACGTGATCTCCGCGGCGGGGCGCTGACCATGAGCGAGACCTCCCACGGCGTGCCCCATTCGGGCGAGACCCATTCGGGCGAGACCCGCCCCCTCGGCATCGCCGGCGTGCTGACGCGCACCTTCATCGCTTCGCCTTTGACGCCGCTGCTGCTGCTCGCGGCCTTCGCCTTCGGCCTCATCGCGCTCGTCACTTTGCCGCGCGAGGAGGAGCCGCAGATTTCCGTGCCCATGGTGGACATCCGAGTCTCGGCCCAGGGGCTGAAGGCCGAGGATGCGGTGAAGCTCGTCACCGAGCCGCTGGAAACCATCGTCAAGGCCATCGACGGGGTGGAGCACGTCTATTCGCAGACCGAGGACGACGGCGTGGTCGTCACCGCGCGCTTCCTCACCGGCACCAGCCCGGATGCCGCCATCCTGCGCGTGCACGAGAAGGTGCGGGCCAATCTCGACCGCATCCCGGTGGGCATCACCGAGCCGCTGATCGTCGGCCGCTCCATCGACGACGTGGCCATCCTCGTGCTCACCCTCGTGCCCAAGCCCGAAGCCGCGAGCCGCTGGACCGCCAACGACCTCACCCGCGTCGCGCGGGAGCTTCAGGCCGACATCTCCAAGCTGCCCGACATCGGCCTCACCTACATCGTGGGCGAGCAGCCGGAAGAGATCCGCGTCGCGCCCGATCCCGAGCGCCTCTCCCTCTACGGCATCACGCTTGCCCAGTTGCAGGGCAAGCTGGAAGGCGCCAACCGCACCTTCAACACCGGCACCGTGCGCGAGGCCAATGGCCAGCGCACCCTCGTCGCCGGCCAGACGCTGCAGACCCCTTCCGAGATCGGCGGCATCCTCCTCACCTCCCGCGACGGGCGCCCGGTCTATGTGCGCGACGTGGCGAACGTGACCCTCGCCACCCAGCCGGCCGAGCACTACGTCACCCATATCGAGAAGGGGCCGGATGGCCTCACCCGGCGCCCGGCGGTGTCGCTGGCCATCGCCAAGCGCCCCGGCACCAATGCGGTGGTCATCGCCGAGGAGGTGCTCAACCAGATCAAGGCGGCAAACGGCTCCACCCTCCCCGCCGACGTGGAGGTGAAGGTCACCCGCAATTACGGCGAGAGCGCCAACGAGAAGGCCAACGAGCTGCTGCTGCACCTCGGCCTCGCCACCGTCTCCATTGTCGTGCTGGTGGGCTTCGCCATCGGCTGGCGCGAGGCGCTGGTGGTGGCGGTGGTCATCCCCACCACCATCCTGCTCACCCTCTTCGCCGCCCGCCTCATGGGCTACACGCTGAACCGCGTGAGCCTGTTCGCGCTCATCTTCTCCATCGGCATCCTGGTGGACGACGCCATCGTCGTCATCGAGAACATCGCCCGCCACTGGGCCATGAAGGACGGGCGTTCCCGCGCGCAGGGCGCCATCGACGCGGTGGCCGAGGTGGGCAATCCCACCATCGTCGCGACGCTGACCGTGGTGGCGGCGCTGCTTCCCATGCTGTTCGTCTCCGGCATGATGGGCCCCTACATGAGCCCCATCCCGGCCAACGCCTCGGCGGCGATGGTCTTCTCCTTCTTCGTCGCCGTCGTCCTCACCCCCTGGCTGATGCTCAGGATCGCCGGCCGGGCGGGGCACGGTGATGGCGGCACCCATGGCGGCGACCATGGCGAAGCCGCCGACGGCGGCCGGCTGGGGCGCTTCTATGTCAGGGTGGCCCGCCCCATCCTCGCGTCCCGCGCCCGCTCGGGTGCCTTCCTCGCCACCGTGGGGGTGGCGACCCTCGCCTCCCTCAGCCTCTTCTACACCCACGCGGTGACGGTGAAGCTGCTTCCGTTCGACAACAAGACCGAACTGGCCGTCATTCTGGACATGCCGGCTGACACCCCTGTGGAACGCACCGATTCCACCCTGAATGCCATGGTGAACGCGCTCTCGGACCTGCCGGAGTCGGTTTCCTTCCAGACCCATGCCGGCACCGCCGCGCCCTTTAATTTCAACGGTTTGGTGCGCCACTACGGCCTCCGGGCCGCCCCCAAGCAGGGCGACATCCAGATCAACCTGAAGGAGAAGGGCGAGCGCTCCCGCACCAGCCACGAGATCGCGCTCGACGTCCGTAACCGATTGAAATCAATCGCACTTCCGCCGGGCTCGTCACTCAAGGTGGTGGAGCCCCCCCCCGGCCCGCCGGTGCTCGCGACCCTCCTCGCCGAAATCTACGGCCCCGACCCGGACACCCGCCGCGCAGTCGCCCGGAAGGTGCGCCAAGCCTTTGAAAGTGTTCCCTTTATCGTGGACGTGGACGACAGCTTCGGCACCCCCGGGGAGCGCGTCCGCCTGGCCATCGACCAGGACAACCTCGAATTCTACAAGGTGGAACAAGGGGATGTGTACGACGCCATCCGCGGTATCTTCGCCGGCGGCACCCTGGGCTATTCCCACCGCGGCGGCGGCCGGGCGCCGATCCCGATCCGGCTCGAAATGTCAAAGGGAAACAAGGCTGTAGACGAGCGCACCCTGGCGACGCCCGTGCCTGCCAACGCCCTGCCCGGCGGGCGCGGGGTGGTGGAACTGGGCGACGTGGTCCGCGTCGTCCGCGAACCCGCCTCCTTCCCCATCTTCCGCCACAACGGCCGACCCGCCGAGATGGTCACGGCCGACCTCGCCGGCGCCTACGAGGCCCCCGTCTATGGCATGATGGCTGTGTCCAAAGCCTTGGAAAACATGGATTTCGGCGACCTGCCCAAGCCTGTCATCGCCCTCCACGGCCAGCCCTCCGACGAGGCGAAGCCGACCCTCCTGTGGGACGGCGAATGGGAGGTGACGTGGGTGACGTTCCGGGACATGGGCGGCGCCTTCATCGTCGCCATCCTCGGCATCTACATCCTGGTGGTGGCGCAGTTCGGCTCGTTCAAGCTGCCGCTTGTCATCCTGACGCCTATCCCATTGACATTCATAGGAATAATGACCGGCCACTGGCTGTTCGGCGCGCCCTTCTCGGCCACTTCCATGATCGGCTTCATCGCCTTGGCCGGCATCATCGTGCGCAACTCCATCCTGCTCGTGGACTTCATCCGCCACGCCCGCACACCCGGCCGTCCGCTCGAGGAAGTGTTGCTGGAAGCGGGCGCCATCCGGTTCAAGCCCATCCTCCTCACCGCTTTGGCGGCGATGATCGGCGCGGCGGTGATCCTGACGGACCCGATCTTCCAGGGCCTCGCCATCTCCCTGCTGTTCGGCCTCGCCTCGTCCACGGCGTTGACCGTGCTGGTCATCCCGGCCATCTACGTGGTGCTGAGAGGCCAGCGCACGGCCGGACCGAAAGGGATGTGACGCGGAACGGTGGACAGCCGGAAAATCCCGTCCTCGCCGGGATTTTCCCCGCTTGACAGCATGGGGCCCCAAATCATAAATGGCGCCTCCCACGGTTCGGGGCCGTAGCTCAGATGGGAGAGCGCTGCAATCGCACTGCAGAGGTCAGGGGTTCGATTCCCCTCGGCTCCACCAACAAAATTTCATAAACACCTGAAATACAATAAAGAATCCCGGCCGCGAGAAATCGTGCCCTGGCATCTGCCCCAGCACCTGCATTCGCTCGTGGTGGTCCCCGGTAGACACAATCGGGATTTGCTGGAAATGGGCGGGATCGAGCGGGACGGCAGATTGTGTCGGCCAGCGAGCTACGGACGGTTGGAGCGGATAGCCAAGTCTGGTGATCTCGTCGCAGCAATGCGAATTTCCTGCATGGCACTGAAAAGTGTTTCAAACTCGGCCAGTTCCATTGGGTCATAGCTGAGATAATTCCCAGCGTTCCGCACGAGAACGACGTATAAATCTCCGTCACGCCCTTCCTTAAGGCGGAGCGAAATTGTTACGCCCCCACCACCGATTGTGGTGTCAATTTTTTTGACTACACGACCCGTGAAAACCTGCCTTAAGCCGCGAAATAAATTCCACACCATTGTTTGTCCCGCCAAGGTGATCCGAGACCATTCGTTGGACCGCCGGAAGTTGGATTTTCCGGCCTTGCTCACGGCGGTGGGCTGGGGCACCGCCGGAGTTCTGCAACATGATCGGAGGGTTATGGCCGGCGGCCCCACGCAGCCGATCCTCGTCGTAGTCTCTAAGCCAAGCCTCCATCTTTTTCACCGCGTCGGCAAGCGTCAGAAACCAGTGGGTGTTCAGGCATTCACTCCGGAAGCACCCATTGAAGGGATCGATGAACGCGTTGTCGGTGAGCTTTCCTCGCCGGAAGAAATCGAGCGTGACGCCCCTCGCATAGCCTCCTCGCCTTACGGTGCCGCCGATGTTCACCGTGCGTGGCGGATGGCCATCTGGAGGCCGCGCAGGAAGGCGGTGACGGCGCGGGAGCGCTGGCGCGCCTTGAGGGCCAAGATCTGGATGCTGCCGTTCTCCACGGCCGGGTCGGCAATGGGCACGCCCGCCAGCTGGCCCTGCGCCACCGCGGTGCGGCCGGACAGTTCCGCCAGCAGCGCCACCGCCTGCGTGCGCGCGGCGGTGTTCAGGCGCAGCGCCACGGAATCGCTCTCCACCGCCACCCGCGCGGTGACGCCCTGGCGCCGCATGGCCTCGTCGATCAGTCGCCGCGTCGGCGAGCGGGCGGGCGGCAGGATGAGCCGGCAGCCCTCCAGCGCCTCCAGCGCGATGGCGGCATGCGCGGCGAGCGGATGGTCCGGCGCGACGAAAGCCGTCAGCGGCTGGTCCACGGCGGTGAGCACGGCGAGGTCCGGGTCGGGCGGCGGGTTATAGCCGATGCCGATTTCCGCCAGCCCTTCACGCACCAGCCCCTGCACCTGGCAGGTATTGCCGACGCGGACATCGAAGGAGATGTCCGCGTGGCGGGCCTGGAAGCGGGTGATGAGGCCGGGCAGGATGTCCTCCGCCAACGGATCGATGGTGGCGATGCGGATTTCGCCCCGACGTAGCCCCTGCAAGGCGGCGATCTCGTCATGGGCCATGGCGACGGCGGAGAGGGTGTCCCGCGCATGCCGCAGCAGCACGCGCCCGGCCATGGTGGGGGCGATGCCGCGCGGCAGGCGCGACAGCAGCGGCGCGCCGAACGCCTGCTCCAGGTTCTGGATCTGCCGGCTGAGCGCGGACTGCGCCACATGCAGCCCTTCGGCAGCCTCGCGCATGGAGCCGGCCTCCACCACGGCGACGAAATAGCGGAGCGACGTGAGGTTCATGGGCGGGCGCTCGGGCTGGGAGCTGCTGAAAGGTATCTCACTTCGGCATCATGATCGATATCAGATTGCAATTGTGAGATCGATCCCGCCGCCTGCAGATTGTCCCACGACATCAGAACGGGAGTTTCAGGCGCATGCGTTGGATGGCTGGCGACCGGATAGCCTGCTCATGATGATCGGGGTCGACGTGGGCGGAACCTTCACGGACCTCGTGGCGGCCGACCCGCTGAGGGGCCTGCGCTTCGTCAAGACGCCCTCGACGCCGGACGATCCCTCGCGCGGCGTGCTGGACGCGCTGAAACTGCTGGCAGACGAACTGGAACTGACGCTGGATACCCTCCTGCCGGGCATCGAGCTGTTCATCCATGGCACCACGGTGGCCACCAACATCCTGGTGGAGCGGCGCGGTGCGCGCCTCGGGCTCATTACCACCCAGGGCTTTCGCGACCTGCTGGAGCTGCGGGAGGGGGCGCGCGACAACCGCTATGCGCTGCGCACCGCCCCGCCCACGCCGGTCATTCCCCGGCCGTTGCGGCTGGAGGTGCGCGAGCGCGTCGCGCCGGACGGCACAGCCGTGCTGCCGCTCGACCCCGAGAGCCTGGACGCAGCCATCGCCACCCTGCGCGCGGCCGGTGTGGACGGGGTCGTCGTCTGCTTCCTCCATGCCCACCGCCGGCCCGCGCACGAGCAGGCGGTGCGCGCGGCCATCGCCGCCACCGGCTGGGAGCCCTTCATCTCGCTGGGCCACGAGATCCTCGGGCGGGAGGGCGAATATGACCGGCTCTCCACGGCGGTGGTGAACGGCTATGTGGGCCCCGGCCTCAAGACCTATCTGAACCGCCTGTTCGGGCGGCTGACCGAGCGCGGCATCACCGTGCCGGTGCAGGTGATGCAGTCCAACGGCGGTGTGCTGCCGGTCGCCGAGGCCGGCACGCGGGCGGTGGGGGCGGTGACCAGCGGCCCGGCGGGCGGCGCCATGGCCGGCGCACTCTACGCCCGCGCCCTCGGCCTGCCGCAACTGGTGACCTATGACACCGGGGGCACCAGCACCGACATTTGCATCATCCAGGACGGTGTCCCGGTGGAGCGCAACCGCGCCGAGCTGGCGGGCCTGCGCATCGCGGCCCCCGCCATCGAGATCAATCCGCTCGGCATCGGCGGCGGCAGCATCGCCCGCATCGATGCCGGGGGCATGCTGGACATCGGCCCCATGAGCGCCGGCGCCGTGCCCGGCCCGGCCTGCTTCGGCAAGGGCGGCACGCGAGCGACGCTGACCGACGCCAATCTTGTGCTCGGCTTCATCTCCGGCGAGACCTTCCTCGGCGGGCGCATGCGACTAGACGTGGCGGCGGCGCGGGCGGTCATCACGCAGGAGATCGCGGCCCCGCTGGGCATCGGCGTGGACGAGGCCGCCTATGCCATCCACGTGCTCGCCACCTCGCGCATCACCGAGGGTATCCGCCTCGCCACCGTGCGACGCGGCATGGACCCGCGCGATTTCGCGCTGATGTCGTTCGGCGGCGCTGGCGGGCTGCACGCCAATGCGGTCGCGCGCGAGCTGGAGATCCCCACCGCCATCATCCCGGCCATGGCCTCGGTGCTCTCCGCGCTGGGGTTCCTTGCGGCGGACGTGCGGCAGGATCTCCAGCAGACTGTCAACGCGCCCATCCGTGACCTGCACGACGGCCGGCTGGCGCAGGTGTTCGGCGCTCTGGAAGTCGAGGGCCGCGCGGCGCTGGAGACATCTCGCAGTCGTGGCGGCCATGCAGGCGACATCCATGTGCGCCGCTTCGCCGACTGCCGCTACGAGCGGCAGGTGCACACAATCCCGGTGCCGCTCGAGCCGGACGACACCGCGGCCGATCTCGAACGGCGCTTCGTCGCGACCTATGAGGACCTCTACCACCACACCCATCTCGGCGAGCCGGGCATCGTGGAGACCTGCCGCGTCGCGGTGTTCAACACGCTGCCCAAGCTCGCCCTGCCCGTGCTCGACGCGGCACCGGCGGGCGGCGTGGACTGCGCGGCGGCACGCACCGGGGAACGCCGCATCTTCATTGGCGCGGCGGTGATGGCGCCGGTCTATTGGTTCGAGGAGATCCGCCGCGGCATGGTCATCGCCGGGCCGGCGCTGATCGATTCCGCGGCCACCTCGGTCCTGGTGTTGCCGGGCAGCACCGCCACCCTCGATGCCACCGGCAGCCTCTGCCTATCCGACGCCGCCGCCCCCGCGGGAGACCGGGCATGCTGAACCCTCTGACCCTGGCGGTGGTCCGCCACAAGCTGAAGGCGGTGACGGAGGAGATGGTGGAGACGATGACGCATACGTGCTTCTCGCCCATCCTCAACCAGAATCAGGATTTCTCCGCCGTCCTGCTGTCCTCCGACATCCAGACCGTCTCACAGGCCGAGCGCGTGCCCATCCACATGGGCGCCATGCCGCTGGCGGTCCGGCTGATGGCGGAGGCCTTCGAGGACGACCTCGCCGACGGCGACATCCTGATGGCCAATGACCCGTTTTGGGGCGGCAGCCATCTGCCGGACGTGACGCTGGCCATGCCCTTCTTCCAGGGCGGAAGGCTTCGCTTCTGGGTGGCGCTCAGGGCCCACCAGGGCGACATCGGCGGCCTGTCGGCGGGCGGCTACAGCGCCGCCGCCCGCGAGATCTGGCACGAGGGGCTGCGCATCCCGCCGGTGAAGCTGGCGGCGCGCGGCGGCGTGCGCCGCGACGTGCTGCGGATGGTGGCCAGCAATTCCCGCCGGCCGGAGGACCTGGAAGGCGACCTGATGGCGCAGCTCGCGGCCGTAAAGGCCGGCGCGGCGCGGCTGGAAGAGCTGTTCCGGCGCTATGACGCCGAGGAAATCGAGGCCTGCGTCTGCGCGGTGCTGGACGGCGGCGAGGCGATCATGCGGCAGATGCTGCGCGGCTGTCGCCAGGGCCGGTACGAGGGGCGCAGCTGCATGGAATACGAGCCGGCGCCCGGCCACCTGCTGCCCATTCCCGTCATCGTCACCCTGGAGGACGGGCGCGCGGTGGTGGACCTGACTCAATGCCCCGACCAGGTGCCGGCCTTCATCAACAGCCCCTATGCCAACACCCGCGCGGCGGTGATGGTGGCCTTCCTCTATTTCAGCGGCGATGAGCAGGGCCTCAATGACGGCGGCGCCCGCGCCATCGAGATCCGCACCCGGCCCGGCAGCCTCCTGGACCCGGTGCTACCCGCCCCCGTGGGGGCCTGCACCTCCTCCACCGCCTGCGCGCTCATCGAGGCGGTGCTCCAGGCGCTGGGGGGCGCCGATCCGGAGCGAGCCATCGGCGGCTTCGCCCGCCGCTTCCGCTTCGCCTTGGCCGGCGCGGACCGGCAGGGGCGGCCCTTCATCTGGCACTATTTCTTCAACAAGGGCGGCACCGGCGGCAATCGCGATCACGACGGCTGGCCCAACCTCGGCGGCCTGCACAATCCCGGCGGCACGCCCTCGCCCTCCATCGAGCGCACCGAGGCCTCCTATCCGCTGGTGGTGGAGGAATATGCCCTGGCGCCCGACACCGGCGGCGCCGGGCAGCAGCGCGGCGGCCTCGGCGGGCTGATGCGGCTGCGCTATGACGGCACCACGCCGGCGGTGCTCAACGCCTCGGGCGAGGGCGTGCTGGTGCCGCCCTTCGGTACCGGCGGTGGCGCGGACGGGGCAGGCCACGACTACCGTATTGCCCAAGCCAACAGCGGTGAGCGCCGTCTGGGCGTGCACGACAGCGGCGTGGTGCTGGAGCCAGGGGCCTGCCTCGTGTGCACCTCGGCGGGTGGCGGCGGCTATGGCGACCCCCGCTCCCGTGATCGTGACGCGGTGCGCCGCGATGTGGCGTTCGGTTATGTCAGCGCTGCCGCGGCGCGCGCGGTCTATGGGCTGGAGGACGCGCCAGAACCGCCCGACCGCAGAGATTCGGTGCACCGGACGTCCTGATGTTCAATCGCCGCCATCCCTACCCAGGCCAAGGGATCAACACAGCTCGCAAAAGAGGGGCGCCACGCCGCGGCGACTGATGCGGCGCCGCAGCCTTTTATCTGACGTTTCGGGCCATCAGGCGTTCGGTGCGGAAGCCCCTTCGGGATAGGTCTTCCGCACGTATTCGGCGGTGAGCTTTTCCTGGTGCAGATCTTCGGCGATCCGCGCCACATCGCGTGCGGCCGGCTCGCCGTAGCCGCCGGCCCCCGCCATCTCGAAGCGCAGGACGTCGCCGCTCTTGAACCGGCGGGTGAATTTGGACGGCAGCGGCTGGGCATCCGGGCCGGGGTTCAGGATGGACTTGGCGCCCGCGCCCGGTCCCCCTCCGAACAGGCCCCAGGGCTGGGAGTTGAAGCGGTCGGAGCGCACCTGCACCTGCACATCGTCCACCAGCAGCCGATACTGCCGCACCATGCCCAGAGCGCCGCGATACTGGCCGGCACCACCGGTGTCGGGGAGGAAGGCATATTCCTCGATGCGCAGGGGATGCTCGGCCTCGATCAGTTCCACCGGCACATTGGCGAGGTTGCCGATGCAGTAGGGTCCGGCATCCTGGCCATCGCTGTCGGGACCGCCACCGAGGCCGGTGTTGTTGTGGAACTCCAGATGCAGGAAACGGCGTCCCGCCGCATCGTTGCCCGAGGCTGCGATGGCGAATTCCGAGCCGCCGGCGCAGGCCGGCAGGCGGCCCGGCAGCAAGGTGGCGAGCGCGCCCAGCACGATGGAGCGCAGGCGGAAGCCCACCTGGCCGCGTGAGCCCACCGCCGCGGGATAGCGCACGTCCACGAAGGTGCCCGGCCGGGTCTTGACCGTGATGGCGCGGTAAAGACCGGCATTGTTGGGAATGGACGCGCCGAGCACGGTGCGGATGGCGGCATAGACGCAGGAGACGGTGAAGGCGCGGTTGCAATGGACGGCGCCGCCCTTGTCGTCGTCGGTGCCGGTGAGGTCGGCCTCGATCTCGCTGCCAGTCTTGGTGAGCTTCAGGTGGATGCGGATCGGGCCGTTGCCGACGCCGTCGTCATCATTCCACTCCACGAACTCCACGGAACCGTTCGGCAGCGCCGCAAGATCGGCGCGGGTAAGCGTCTCGGCATAGTCGATGAGGTCGTCCAGATAGGCATCGAGGACATCCGGATCCCAGGTGGCGGCGAGCTTTTCCACTTCGGCCGCGGCCTGGTCGAGGGCGGCGAGCTGCGCCCGCACGTCGCCCATCACCCGGTCCGGCACGCGGGTGTTGAACTCGATGATGCGCATGAGCGTCTCGTTGGGCTTGCCCGCCTCGACGATCTTCAGCGGGGGAATGCGCAGTCCCTCCTCGAAGATCTCCATGCTGTCGGCGGCGTTACCGCCGGGCACCCGGCCACCGAGGTCCGAATGGTGCAGGATCAGGCTCACGAAGGCGATGCGCCGGCCCTTCACATAGACCGGCTTGAAGGTGAAGATGTCGTTGAGGTGGCTGCATCCCGAATAGGGATCGTTGCTGGCCAGCACGTCGCCTTCGCGCACATCCTCGCCGAAATGGGCGAGGCAGGCGTCCAACGCCGGCATCACCACGCCCAGGTGCACCGGCACGGCGAGCCCCTGCGCCACCAGCCGGCCCCGGCCGTCGCAGATGGCGGCGGAGAAATCCATGCTGTTCTTGACGTTGGAGGTGCGCGCCGTACGCGTGACCATCACCAGCGCGTTGTCGGCGGTGGTGATGAGGGCGTTCTTCAAGAGTTCGCGGCGGACGGGATCGATGATCGTCATGTCAGGCTCCCTCACGCTGCGCTGCGTGTGACGAGGACGTTGTTCCAGCTGTCGAGGGCTGCGCTCCAGCCGGGCAGGACGACGATGGTGGTGTCGTATTCCTCGACGATCAGCGGCCCGGACATGGCGCCGGCGGCCAGTGCCGCACGCGGTACCACGGGTGTATCGAACCAACCCTCCGGGCCGAAATAGGCGCGACGCACGTGGGCGGTGGCCGTCTTCTCGGCGCTGCGCCGGGCCTGGTCGGGCATGCGCGGATGCTCGGGCACGCCACGGCACACCAATTTGAGCGAGACGAACTGGATCGGCTCATGCGGCGAAGCATAGCCGAACACGCCGGCATGCTCGGTATGGAAGGCGGCCGCCAGCTTCTCCAAAGCGTCGGCGCCATCCGGCACCGGCAGGGTCAAGGGCGTCGTCTGGCCCATGTAGCGCAGATCCGCGAACAGGCTGACGCTCTGCCGTTCCGGCATGGCGAAGCCTTCGGCGCGGAGCATCTCCAGGCCACGGGCGCGCAAGGGCGCAAAGGCCTCCTCCAGGCGCGTCAGGTCCGTCTCGTCCAGGCGGCGATAGAAGGCCTGGACCAACTGGTGCTCCACGTCGGCAAACAACATGCCCAGCGCGCTGAACAGCCCGGCCACGGGCGGCACCACGATGTGGGTCATGCCCGCCGCCTGGGCCAGCGAGCAGGCATGCACAGGCCCGTTGCCGCCGATGGCCAGCATGGCGTATTGCGCCGGATCGCGGCCCTTCTCGGAGGAGACGCCGCGCAAGGCGCGCAGCATGGTCGCGTCGGCAATGGCGTGGATGCCGTAGGCGGTCTCAATGGCCGGAAGGCCGACCCTCTCGCCCAGCGCGGCGATGGCGGCGCGGGCGCCGTCCATGTCCAGCTTCAGCTCGCCGCTGACCAAGGCATGCGGGTTGAGATAGCCCAGCACCAGATTGGCGTCGGTCACGGTGGGGCTGGTGCCACCGCGCCCGTAGGCGACCGGGCCGGGCTCGGCCCCGGCGCTGCGCGGACCGACCAGCAGGCCGCCGGCCGCATCGCTGGCGGCGATCGAGCCGCCGCCGGCGCCCACCTCGGCGATGTCGATGGTGGGCACTTGCACCGGATAGCCGGCGCCCTTGATCATGCGCGTGCCCAGCGCCGCGCCACCGCCCACTTCGGTCTCCGGGCACAGCGAGAAGGCGTGCTTTTCGATGACGGTGGCCTTGGCGGTGGTGCCGCCCATGTCGAACACCAGCATGTCGCCGATGCCGATCTTCACCCCCAGGCGCTGGCCGCCCAGCACGCCGGCGGCCGGTCCGCTCTCGATGATGTCGATGGGCTGGCGGGCCACCACGTCGCCGGGCGAGATGCCGCCCGAGGACTGCATGATCATCAACGGGGCCCGGATGCCGAGGCGATCGAGCCGGGCCTTGAGGGCCGAGACATAACGCTCCACCACCGGGCGGATGTAGGAGTTCACCACCGTGGTGGAGGTGCGCTCATATTCGCCCAGCTGCGGCAGCAGGTCGATCGAGGCGGTCACCGGAACACCCGGCAGAAATTGGCGCAGCATCTCGGCGGCGCGGCGCTCATGCGCGGCATTGGCGTAGGAATTGATGAAGGTCACCGAGATTGCCTCGACACCTTCCGCCGCGAACACCTTGGCGGCCGCGGTCGTCGCGACCTCGTCGAGAGCGGTGATGACGCTGCCGTCGGCGGCGATGCGCTCGTCCACCTCCAGGCGCAGGTGGCGATCCACCAGCGGGGCGGGCTTCTTGTAGGTCATGTCATAGAGCTTGGGGGTGCGGAAGCGGCCGATCTCCAGCACGTCGCGGAAGCCGCGCGTGGTGAGGAGGCCGACCTTGGCGCCCTTGCGCTCGATGATGGTGTTGGTTGCCACTGTGGTGGCGTGGACGAACTCGCGGATCTGCGACGCGGCGATGTTCAGCTCGGCCAGCAGCGCCGAGACGCCGGTCTCGATGCCCTCGCTATAATCGAGGGGGGTGGACAACACCTTCTTGCTGAAGATGGAGCCATCGGCGCTCATCAGCACCACGTCGGTGAAGGTGCCGCCGATATCGACGCCGAGACGATAGGACGGGTCTGCCGCTGCGCGTGTCATACAAGTCTCTGATGCTGGTTGGGGGATGGCGCGTCAGCGCAGGCGCGCGGCCCGTGGAATGCGCCAGATGTGCGCGATCTGCCCGGCTCGCAGGGCATGGATCTCGTCATGGAGGTGGACGGTGGTGTCGGCATAGCCGACCACCACCCGGATGCGGTCGCCGACGCGCGGCTCCTCGCTCGGCCCCTGCAATTCGATCTTGCCGTGCTCGGCGGAAAACCCCACCGAGGCGACCGGCGGCAAATCCAGCGGAAGCGGCATGCCGGCATCCGTGCTCATGGCCTTCTTGCCGGCATCGCAGATCACCCGCTGCGGCGTCGGCCGGCTGGTGACGGTGGAGAGCACGGTCAGCCCGTAGTCCAGCGGCACATTGTAGATGGTGCGGTAGCGCACATCACCGAAGATGCCGCCGCCAGCCTGGATCTCGGTTACGCCGGGAATGCCGGCGGAGGTTTCGAACGTACCGGTGCCGCCGCAGCTGACGATGGCAATGGGAAAGCCCGCCGCGCGGCACAGGTCGGCGCTGCGCACCAGATCGCCCACCGCCTGCGCGATGGCGGCGCGCTTCTCGGCAGGGTCGCGAATGCGGGTGGTGTGACCCTCCCAGGTCATCACGCCGGCCAGCTCCAGTCCGGGATGGGACGCGATGATGCGCGCCAATTCAACCACCGGCGCGCCGGGCAGCACCCCGGCGCGCCGCGTGCCCGTATCCACTTCGATGAGCACGCGCAGCCGCATGCCGGCGGTCTGTGCGGCTGCGGCCAAGGCGGCCACATTGTCCGGTCCGTCCACCGCCACGGCCACATCCACCTGCTGGCGCAGGGCCATCAGCCGGGCGATCTTGAGCGGGCCGGCGATCTGGTTGGCGATGAGGATGTCGGTGATACCCGCCTCCGCCATCGCCTCGGCCTCCGACAGCTTGGCGCAGGTGACGCCGATGGCGCCGGCGGCGATCTGCAGCCGGGCGATGTCGGGCGACTTGTGCGACTTGCAATGGGGCCGCCAGCCGACGCCGGCCTGCTGGCAACGCGCGATGATGCGCGCCATGTTGGCTTCCATCACGTCGACGTCCACCAGCAGGGCCGGCGTATCGATCCCGTCGAGCGGGGTGAGAGCGTGCGGCGTCATGCGGCGCGCCCGTTCTGGCGGCACCTGAGGAACAATGCGATGAGATCACGCGTCGTCGGCGCCTCGTCCAGCCGCATCACCTGTTCTTGAAGCGCAGTCGCGTCATCCGGTGCCGTACCGAAGCCGTGCTCCAGGCAGGCGCGGAATTTCGCGAACACTTCCTCTTCGCTCATCGGCTCGTCGGGTGCGCCCTTCATGGTCCAGCGGGTGCGCTCCAGGGTGCGGCCATCCTTCAGATGCAGCCGCACGCGGGCCGGGGGGACGGCGGTGGGCTCCATGTCGGCGGCGGCGATGGTCTCGAACAGCGAGCCGAAGGCCACATCCGGTGCGCGGATGCGACCGGGCGTGAAAGTGGGGATGGTCACCTTGCCGTCGGTAAGTGCGGCGGCGAAGGCATAGGCCGCATTGAACTGGGCGTGGACCACCGGATTGTGGTGGTCCTGGTCGAACGGCGAACCGACGATCTGGCGGTTCACCTCGCTGAGCTCGATAGTGCCTGAAGCGATGTGGGCGCCGGTGATGCCTTCTGCACGGTAATCGAGCGCGATCTGGATGACCGTGTGGACGCAGCGGCAGCACGGATAGGGCTTCATGCTGAGTTCGCGTACGCGCCAGATTTCACCGATCCCGTCGGAGAGGATCTCGGGCCGCACCTCGCCGCGCTCGTAGAGCTCGAACAGGCCCGCCTTGCCCTCTAGGAAGCGCCAGGGGCCGGTGACGCCGTGCCGGGCCATCTGCGCCGCCAGCACGCCGGACCGGGCGGCGAAGCCCGGTCCGATGCGCTTGGCGAGCGCGCCGTCGGCAATGAACTGCGTCGTGCCGCTCAACTGCACGAAGGCCAGCGCCATGGCGTGCAGCGTCTTTTCGGCGTCGAGCTTGTACAGCTTGGCGACGGCGGCGGCGGCGGAGATGGTGCCCAGGGCCGTGGTGGGATGCCAGCCCTTGCCCAGCGAATTGTAGCAGGCCAGGCCCAGCCGGCAGAACACCTCGACACCCACCGCGATCGCGGCGAGGGCGTCCTTCCCGCTGATCTTCCGCTCAGCTTCCAACGCGGCCAGAACCGCCGGCAGCACCACACAGAACACGTGGACGCGGGCCGGGTCGTGCTGGTCGTCGAAATCCAGGCTGTGCGCGGCCGCACCATTGGCCAGCGCCGCGGTGACCGGATTGGCCATGCGCCCGCTCAGCAGCAGCGTGGACGTGCCATTCGCTTCCCATTCGGTCAGCGCCGCCTGCAACTCCGCCATGCCGGGAGCCTTGGCGGCACCGCCGATCACGCCCAGCGTATCCAGAGTGAACAGCTTGGTGAGCTGCACCACGTCCGGCGGCAGGTCCTCGAAGCTAAGGCGCGCGAGATCGTCAGCGAGTCGTCTGCCGATGTCCGGTGTGCCGGGGGTGTGCATGCTCATGATATCGCTCAGGCCTTGATGTCGTGGCGAAGCAGGTCCGAGATCTCGCGGCGCAGCTCCAGGAATTCCGGGGCGAGCTTCATGTCTTCCCTGCGGGGACGCTCGAAGGGAACGGTGATCTCCTTCAGCACATGCGCCGGGCGCTTGCTGAAAACGAGGATGCGGTCGGCGAGATAGAGCGCCTCCTCGATGCCGTGGGTGACGAACAGCACCATCTTGCGCTCGGCTTCCCAGATGCGGACCAGTTCATCCTGGAGGATGTCGCGGGTCTGGACGTCGAGGGCGCCGAACGGCTCGTCCATGAGCAGCAAGGAGGGCTGGATGCAGAAGGCGCGGGCGATGCCCACCCGCTGCTGCATGCCGCCCGACAATTGATGGGGCCATTTGTCGGCGGCGCCGTCGAGACCGACCATGTGCAGATAATGCATGGCGCGGCGTGTGCGCTCGGCCTTGGAGACGCCCATCACCTCCAGCCCGAAGGCCACGTTCTCCAGCGCCGTGCGCCAGGGGAACAGATCCGATCCCTGGAACACCATGCCGCGTCCGCTGCCGGTCCTGCCGGTGATGTCCTTGCCGTCCAGCACGACACGGCCGGAATCGGCGCTGACCAGGCCGTTGATGATCTGCAGCAGGGTGGACTTGCCGCAGCCCGAGGGGCCGAGGAGGGCGACGAACTCGCCCTCCCGGACCTCCAGCGACTGGTCCACCAGCACCGGCAAGCCGGCGAACGACTTCGAGATGTTCGAGACCGTGAGATGTGCCATGTCAGGCGAGCTCTTTGATCGCCTGTTCGAGATAGGTGCGGTCGATCAGCTTGTTGAGGTCCACCGTGCCGTTCAGCGCACCGGCCGCCTTGTAGACCGGGATCACCTTGGCGACGTCGTCGGGGGTCAGCGTCTCCATCTTCGGCGGGAAGGCCTTGATGTCCTCGGTGAGCGTCTTCCAGATCGGCTTGAGGAAATCGTCACCTGCCGCCTTCAGCTCCTTCGAGGAGGCGTACTGGCCGACCTGCGCCTTGTACCAGGCATAGTCCGCATCGGTGCTGCGGAAGGAGGTCAGGACGGCCTTCAGCAGCGCCACGGCGGCGAGCTTGTTCTCATCCTTCTGGAGCCAGGCGCCGGTGGTCATGATGACCGCGCTGAACCAGTTGGGATATTCCTGCCACGGGCGCACCAGGATCTGGTAGTTGCCCCGCTCCTTCAGTTGCGCGGCCTGCTCGATATGCATGGGCACCGCATCGACGCGACCGGCGAGCAACGCGCGGGCGCGGTCGCCGGAACTGCCCATCTCGATGAAATTGACCTTCTTGGGATCGATGTTGCGCTTCTGCAGGACGCCGATCAGCATCACGTACATGAAATCGCCGATGGAATTGACGGCGATGGTGCCGCCGTTGGCGGCGATTTCTTCCAGGCTCTTGGTCTTGTCGGCATTGACCACGATCACCTGGGAGGTGTTGCTGTAGGACAGGCCGATGATCTTGAGGTCCGCACCGGCCTCCGCGGCGGCGAGGGTAGACGCCACGTCGGCGTCGCCGATGTCCGCGGAGCCGGCGATCACCTCCTGGGCGATCTGCGGGATCTTGGCGGTGGGGCGCACCTCGGCGTCAGCGAAACCGCTGATCTTGCCGAGCTGCATGCGCAGCGCCGCCTGCATGGGCACGTTCACAGCGGCGGCGGAGGCCAAGGTGTTGACCTTGAGCACGCGGGGAGCAGCCGCGAAAGCCTGGGACACCGGGCCGAGGGTCAGGATGCCACCAAGGGCGGCGCCGGCGGAAAGGCTGGTGCGCAAGAGGTCACGTCGGCTGAGCATATCGAACATGGAAGGTCCCCTTTTTATTGGAAGGCGTCGTCAGCCGCCGGTCTGGCTCCGGTACCAGGGCGCCGAGCGGTGCCCGATCCAGCGCAGCACGCCGGTGGCGCTGATGGAGATGAGCATCAGCATCACGATCAGCGCGAACAAGGGCGCGGTGGACAGATCGAGGCCCGCATCGTTCAGCAGCCCGCCGAAGCCGGCGGAGATGAACATTTCCGCAGTGACCATGGCGCGCAACGCGTGGACCAAGCCAATACGGGCGGCGATCAGCACATAGGGATAGAGGGCCGGCAGGATGACCATCCGGAACCGCTGGAAGCCGGACGCATCGAAGGCGCGGGCCACGTCCAGCAGGCGGGGCGACACGCCGCGCGCGGCCTCTGTCATGGTCAGCACCACGTACCAGACCGTGGCGACGAACACGATGGACGTGCAGAATAGAACGCCCCGTCCCATGAGGATGATGAACAGCGGCACGATGGCCGCCGCCGAAACCACGATGAACAACGAGGCCCAAGGCTTCACGATGGCCAGCACGAGGTTCGAGCGGCCCATAGCGATGCCGAGCGGGATGCCCACGAGCAGTGCCGCCGCATAGCCGATCAGCATCTGCCACAGCATGGACCACAGCGCCGGCCAGAAGGCCCCCTCGCGCAAGGTGGCGACCAGGCTGACGGCGGCCTGCACCGGGGTTGCCACCAAGGCCTCGCCGAGCCGCATGCCGGCGACCTGCCACAGCGCCAGAACAATGAAAATGCCGAGCGCGTTGACCGCCAACGAGCGGGTTCTCATCTCCGGCCCTCTGGCCGCCAGATGCAGACGCGACGCTCAGCCAGCAGCAGCAGTTCCTGCAACGCCAGGCCCAGCAGGCAGAGTACCGCAAGGATGCCCAGCACTGCGGCGCTATCGAGCCGCACGGCGGACTGCTTCATGATCGCCCCGAGATTGACGGCGGCGAGAAACAGTTCGGCGGTAATCATGGCGTTGACCGCGCGCACCACGCCGATGCGCAGCGCCGTAAACAGGAAGGGCAGGCTTTCGGGCAGCAGCACCATGCGCACCTGCTGCCAGGGAGAGGCGCCGAAGGCCCGGCCCACGGCGAGAAGCCGGGGGTCGGCGTTGCGGGCGCCAGTGCTCACCACGATGATCATGTCGAACACGCACATGATGACCACGAGCACCACGCGGGCCTCGAAATAGAGGCCGCACCAGATCATGATGAACGGGGCCCAGGCGACGCTCGGCACCGCATAGATCAGGTTCACCACCGGATCGAGCAGATCGTTGACGAAGCGCATCCGGCCCATGAGCAGGCCCACGGGCAGCGCAATGGCACAGGCGATGACATAGCCCAGCGCCATGTGCTGCAAAGAGCCGCCGAGCGCGCGGGGCAGCTCCATGGAGAGCGTCATCTGCCACAGCCGAGCCAGCACTTTCAGCGGCGCGGCGAGGACAAAGCTGGAATATCCTTGCGCAACCAGTTGCCACACCAGCAGGCCGGCCACCAGGGACGCCAGATACACGATGCTGAGGGAGCGCTGCCCCAGGCGCGCCGGCAGCTTGCGCGGCGCGGGCGGCTGGGAGGGGACGGCGACGTCGCTCATGGGTGCATCGGCCTCCAGCTTTCGGGGCGCGGTGCCGCTGGCAATATGCGGCTGAAAGTGATCCTATATGCGTATCTGACTACGTGTCTAGTTGGCTATGCAGCTTTTCGGGGGGCATTTTTGTCTCAAGCCGATTTCATTCCGCTCTACGTGCGGATTCAGCGCTTCCTCCGCGAGGAGATCGAGTCCGGCCGGTTGGCGGAAGGCGATCGCACACCGTCCGAACCCGAACTGGCCGCGCGCTTCGACACCACGCGCGCCACCGTGGCGCGGGCGTTCCAGCAATTGGTATTTGAGGGCGTCATAGTGCGCCGGCCGGGCAGTGGCACGTTCGTCGCCGCGCGCCCGATCAGCGCGCCCATCGATCTCACGCGGGTCCGATCCTTCGAGGAACAGCTCTCCGCCAAGGGCGCCAGCATCGATTATGAGATGATCGGCTTTTCCCATCGTGCCGCAACGGAGGGGGAGGTCGAGACGCTGCATCTCTCCGCCAAGGCCAAGGTCTATGCGCTGGACCGGCTGCGCCTCGTGGGCGGGCGGCGCATGAGCTTGGAATGCCGCATCATTCCCGATGAACTGGGCCGGCGCATGACGCTGGACATGCTGCGTACCAAGTCGATCCATCGCATCCTGGACGAAGACTTCGGCCTGCGGGTGCACCGGGTGGAAGGCAAGATCCGTGCGGATCTCGCCAAGCCGCAGATCGCGGAGAAACTGAACGTGAAGCGTGGCAGCGCCTTGCTGATCCGCGACTACGTCCTTTTCAGTGCCGATCGGCGCCCGCTGATCACGGGAGAGTCCTTCTACCGGAATGATTTTCAGATCGACTACGTGGTTCAGCAGCAGCCCAATGGCTCTTGAGGGCGCGGCATTCCTGGTGAGCCAAGCCAATGCCGGATGCCACAAGGAAAACAACTGCGCGCCTGTGATGCGGGCAATTACCGCGGCAGCTGTTTGGTCCAATTGCGCGTAGCGGCTTCAATCGGTTGCGGTTTCAGTTTTAACAGGCCACCTCACCACCATCAGGCGCTGAGGAAGCGCATGCGCAGGGCCTCGTCGGCCATCAGCTCCTGCGAGCTGCCGCTCCACACGATGCGTCCCTTCTCCAGGATGTGGTGCCGGTCGGCGAAGCGGCACAGCATGTCGATGTTCTTGTCGATCACCAGCACCGACTGGCCGCGCTCGCGGATGCGCACCAGCGCATCCCAGATCTCGCGGCGGATGCGGGGGGCGAGGCCTTCCGTCGCTTCGTCGAGAATGAGCAGGCGGGGATTGGTCATCAGTGCGCGGCCGATGGAGAGCATCTGCTGCTCACCGCCGGAGAGCAGGCCGGCGCTGCGGCGGGCGAGGGTGGCGAGCGCCGGGAACAGGCCATAGACCGCCTCCAGCGTCCACGGGGATGGTGCCCGGCCGCGGTTCGCCGCCGTGGCGACGAGGTTTTCCTCCACTGTGAGGTTGGGGAACACCTGCCGGCCCTCCGGCACCAGTGCGAGACCGTTGCGCGCGACCTTGTAGGCCGGCAATCCGGAAATGCGGATGCCGCGGAAGCTGATGTCGCCCTGGGTGAGGGAGACGAGGCCCATGATGGCGTTCACCGTCGTGGTCTTGCCCATGCCGTTGCGGCCCAGCAGCGTCACCACCTCGCCCTCGGCGATGGCCAGGTCGACGCCGAACAGCACCCGGCTTGAGCCATAGGCCGCTCCCACCTGCCGCAGTTCCAGCATCACAGATCCTCCCCTTCGCCGCCGAGATACGCGAGTTGCACGCGCGGATCGGTACGCACCACTTCCGGCGGCCCGTCCGCCACCCGCGCGCCGGAGGCCAGCACGAAGACCCGGTCGGCGAGGCTGAAGACCGCCTCCATGTCGTGCTCGACCAGGAGAATGCTGAACCGCCCCTTCAGCCCGGCGATGAAGTCGATCATGCGGCGCGCCTCGGCAATGCCGAGCCCGGCCATGGGCTCGTCCAGCAGCAGCACCCGCGGCTCGACGACGAGGGCCATGGCGATCTCCAGGAGCCGCTTCTCGCCGTGGGAGAGCTGGGACGCCGGCCGCTCGGCGCACTCGGACAGACCGAGGCCGGCGAGTTGCGCCTGCGCCTTGCGGCGCAGCGGCGCTTCGTCCGCCACCTCCCGCCAGAAATGGAAGCTGTGGCCGGCGTGGGCCTGGGCGGCAAGCGCCACGTTCTCGACGACGCTCAGCTCGGGAAAGATGCTGGCGATCTGGAAGGAGCGGGCGATCCCGAGCCGGGCGCGCGCATCCATCGGCAGGCGGGAGATGTCCCGCCCCTCGAACAACACCGCGCCGGCATCGGGGCGGAGCGCTCCGGAGAGGAGATTGACGAAGGTGGTCTTGCCAGCCCCGTTGGGCCCGATCACCGCCACCAGCTCGCCGGCGGCGAGGTCGAAATCCACCGCATCGACCGCATTGAGCCCGCCGAACCTGCGGGTCACGCCCGCGGTCTGAAGAAGGGTCTTGCCCATCGGAATGATCCCTTGAGAACAGGCGCAGGCTGCCCTGCCGGACCCGGCGCGAACAGGGCGCTGAGCCCGCCCCGGCCGAGGAAGACGAGGAGGATGAGCAGCGCGCCGAAGCCGAGCCGCCAGTGGATGGTGAGATCGGAGAGATATTTCTCGATGCCGAGATAGGCGAGCGCACCGATGATGGCACCGAAGGGCGTCGCGAGGCCGCCGGCCACGACCATGATCATCAGCTCGGCCGAGCGGGTCCAGTCCATGTATTGCGGGCCGACGAACTCCGCCGCATTGGCGAGCATCGCCCCCGCCAGCCCGCACACCGCCGCCGAGAGCACGCAGGCCGCGAGCTTGTAGCGGAAGGTGGGAAAGCCTGCCGCCTCCATGCGCCGCTCATTGATGCGGATACCCTTCAGCACCGTGCCGAAGCGCGCCCGCGCGAGGCGCATGTTGAGGCCGGCGAGCACCACCAGAAGAGCGAGGGCCAAATAGTAAAACTGCCGGGAATCATAGAGGTCCACCAGCCCGCCGAAGGTACTGCGCACGGCGAGGTGCATGCCGTCGTCGCCCCCGTAATCGTAGAGGCTGGACGCGCCGTAGAACATCATCTGCGCGAAGGCGAGGGTGATCATGATGAAGAAGGTGCCGGAGGTGCGCAGCGCCACCACCGACAGCGCCGCGGCCAGCAGCGCCGAGAGGCCCATCGCCAGCGGCCACTGCACGAAGCCGCTCTCCACCCCGGCATCCGCCAGGATGCCCACCACGTAGGCGCCGATGCCGAGATAGAGCGCGTGCCCGAAGCTGACGAGCCCGGTTTGGCCGAGGATGAGATCGAGGCTCAGGGCGGCGATGGCGAAGATGATGACGCGCAGCCCCATGTCCACCCAGAACGGCTGGTCGGCGATCCCGGCCACCAGCGGGAGCAAAAGGAAGGCGCCGCAGAGGAGACCAATGGCCGGCACGCGCCAGCGGGCGAGCACGCCGGGGCGGGAGGGGCCGTGTTCGGACGCTTCCGGGGGCGCCTCGGGCCGGCGCAGGCCGGCGGCCGGGATGAGCCCCTGCGGGCGGAAGAACAGGATCACCGCCATGAGGATGTAGATGAGCATGGAAGCCAGAGCCGGCGCCACGGTGTTGGCGGCCACCGGCGAGAGGACCAGCGCCATGAGATCCTTCAAATAGGCCCGGCCGATGGTGTCGATGACGCCCACCAGCAGGGCCGCCACGAAGGCCCCCTTCACTGATCCCATGCCGCCCACCACCAGCACCACCAGCGCCAGGATGAGCACGTTGTCACCCATGCCCGGATAGACCGTGAGGATGGGCGCCGCGATATAGCCCGCGAAGCCGGCCAACGCAGCGCCGATGCCGAACACCACGGCATAGATGGCGCCGATATTGACCCCCAGAACGCTCGTCATCACCCGGTTGCTGGCGCCGGCGCGGATGAGCATGCCCATCCGCGTCCGGCCGATGAGGACATAAAGCAGGCCTGCGATGGCAAGGCCGGCCCCGATCATCGCCAGCCGGTAGGCGGGATAGGGCGCGCCGGGAATGAGCTCCACCGATCCGGCAAGAAAGGCCGGGATGGGCGCGTGCAGCGGCTCCGGGCCGAATACCATCCGCGTCGCCTCGTTGAGCACATAGACGAGGCCCACCGTGCACATCACCTGGTCGAGATGGCTGCGGGCATAGAGATGGCGGATCACCAGCCGCTCCAGCACGAGGCCGATGACGAAGGTGGCAAGGCCCGCCGCGACGAAGCCCGCCACGAACGAGCCCGTGACCAGCGCGAAGGTGACGCCCAGATAGGCGCCGAGCATGAACAGGGAGCCGTGCGCAAGGTTCACCAGATTCATGATGCCGAAGGTGAGCGTGAGCCCCGCCGCCATCAGGAACAGGATCACCCCGAGCTGAACTCCGTTCAGGAGTTGCTCGACGAACAAGAGTTGCATGGCCGCCTTCCCGCTGTGTCAGGAGTTCTCTTCAAGATCATCCGCGATCACTTCAGCGGGCATTCCTGGTAATAGGCGTCCTTGGCGTCGGTCATCACCTTCTCGACGGTCTTGGTGACAAGGGTGCCGTCCTCGCCCTTCACCACCTCGCGGACATAGTAGTCCTCGATGGGGAAGTGGTTGGTGTTGAAGGCGAACTTGCCACGGTTCGAGGCGAAGTCGGCCTTCTGCAGCGCCTTTCGGATGTCGTCTTTCCGGCTCATGTCACCGCCCACCGCCTTGACCGCGCTGGAGACGAGCAGGATGGAATCGTAGGCGTGGGCGGCGTAGTCGTTGGGCAGGGCTCCGTTCTTCTGCTTGAAATCGGAGACGAAGCGGGCGTTCGCGGCATTCGGCAGATCGACGCTCCAGACATTCCCCGAGCGCACGCCGATGGCATCGTCACCCACCGCGGGCAGCGTCGCCTGATCCACGGTCCACACGGTGTAGAGCGGGGTCGACTTCGCAAGGCCCGCCTGGGCGTATTGCTTGACGTACTGCACGCCCATGTCGCCGGGATAGAAGATGAAGGTCGCTTCCGGCGCGGCGGTGCGCAGCGCGCTCAGTTCGGCGGCGAAGTCCACCTGTCCGAAGCGCGTGTAGACCTCGCCCACGAGGTCGCCCTTGAAGTTGCGCTTGAAGCCGGAGACCATGTCCTTGCCGGCCTGGTTGTTGACCGTCATGACATAGACGCGCTTGACGCCGAGCTTCTCGAGATAGGCGCCGAGCGCCTCGGCCTGCTGGTCGTTCTGGGACGACACGTTGAAGAAGTTCGCCGAGCAGGACTTGCCGGCGATGGGCGCCGGTCCCGAAATGGGCGAGATCACGAAGGCATCGGTGCGGGCGAGGCCGCCGTGCACTGCCATCATCTCCGAGGAAAAGACCGGACCGACGAGGAAGTCCACGCGCTTCGACTTCACCATCTCGTCGGCCAGTTGCTTGGCCACGTCCGCCTTGCCCTGGCTGTCGCTCCAGAAAAACTCCACCTGCTGGCCACCGAGCTTGCCGCCCTCGTGGGCGACGGCAAGTTCAATGGCTGCCTGCATCTGCTTGGCGAGCACCGCGCCGACGCCGGTCTGGGGCAAGATGACGCCCACCTTCACCGGATCGGCCAAAGCGGGGGCGGCGCAGAGAAGGGACAGGGCTGTGCTGAAAAGGATGCTGGCTTTCATGGAATGCGCTCTCGGTTTCAAAGGGGGCAGACGGACGCGGCTTCCAGATGGCTGAGACTCCGGCCGCGGCATGAGCCGGGCCGGAGGAAAAAATCAGGCGAGGCGCGCGGCCTGAACGGTCGTTGCGTCGTCGCGATAGCTCGCCCAGACCTCCTCCATGAAGGCGAGGCTTTCAGGGTCGAGATCGAACCGCGGCTCGGGGTCCTGGTCCCAGTGGCCGTGGCGATCTTCGCCGGCGATGAGCAGGGCGGAACGGCGCCCCAGCATCGAGCGGCAATGGGCCGGCATGTAGAAGAAGGCGATGCCGATGCGCCGGTCGTCGGACATGTTGGCGGGCGATCCATGCACCGTGCGCTCGTGGTGCATGGAGAACTCGCCCGGCTCGAGCGGCATGTCGACGGCGAGGCTCTCGTCCACCGTCACCTTCTGGCCGCGGGCGAGCAGATTGTCGGCATCGAACGTCTCCTCATGCACCAGATCAGGCCCGAGGTGGCTCTTCGGGATAACCTTCATGCAGCCGCTCTCGGTGCTGGCGCGCGACAGAGCGAGCCAGACGGTGACTTCCTGGTGCGGGTTCAGCCCGTAATAAGCGGAGTCCTGATGCCAGGAGACGAAGCGCGGATCACGCGCATTCTTGGCGAAGGCGGACGAGCCGAAGAGCAGCACGTCCGGCCCGAGGATGGCCTGGACGGCCGACACAATGCGCGGGTGCCGCGCCAGCTCCACGAGCCATGGGAAGGCGAGATGCGCCTTGATCTTGAGGCGCTTGTTGACCTCCTCGCCCGACTGGGCCTCGAAATCTTCGACTTTATTGCGATAGAGGCGTGCCTCTTCCGCGCTGATGGCCCGGACCGGACAAAGGTATCCCTCGGAATTGAAATGCGCGACCTGTTCGGGGCTGAGCACGCCAGTCATTGCGCTTCCTCGCTGTGTTTGCGTATGCCTGCGCATGTGCAGGCGGTTTCGGGGCTTCACAGGAAGGCGGCGCCGGCCGACGCGCACCATGGGCTTCGCTCTCTGAATCCGGATAAAAGCGACAGTGTGTAGTTTTAATCAGCCCGGTTGATTGTCAAGTTGAAGGGCCGGCGATAATCTGGGCAAAATCTCGATGATGGGCGTCAAAATTTGAGCACGAGCAATAAAACCGTTCGCCGCCGCGGTCGCCCGCAAGGTGACGAAGTGAAGATCGCAATCCTCAAGGCAGCGAACGAGCTGCTCGAAGAGCAAGGACTTTCGGGGTTTACGATCGATGCCGTTGCAACCCGGTCGGGTACGGCGCGCTCGTCCATCTACCGCTGGTGGCCAAATCGGGGGGCTCTGGCGATCGCCGGCTTTCTCGCGGAGACTGCCCAAAAGATCGGCTACCCGGTGACGGCCTCGGCCGTTGCCGACGTGAAAAGCCAGATGATGCGGGTCGCAGAGGTCTACGGCCAGAAGGTCGGACGCACGATTTCCGCGCTGGTCGCCCAGGGCCAGAGCGATCCGGAGGCGCTGCGCGCGCTCCTCGACGGCTATGTGCTGCCGCGCCGGGAAGAGGCGAAGAAGGCCCTCCTGCGCGGCATCGCCAACGGCGAACTGCGCGCCGATGTCGATCTCGACGTGGTGATCGACGCGCTCTACGGGCCGATCTGGTACCGCATCCTCGTCCCGCACGCGCCATTGACGCCGGAATGGGCCGGGCACCTCGCCGACTACGTCTTCGACGGCCTGCGGCGGGCGTCCTCAGCGCACGCGCATAAGTGACCAATTCAAGCTCGGATCGATGTGGAGCTGCTGCATCACAGGCAGGAAGACGGGGACGACCACGAGGAGGTCGAGATGCCCTCAAGCATGATGTGCAACACCGTCAGGCAGTCCGCACCGTTCTCCTGCGAGCCGAGTGACGGCCTGACCGATAGACCCACATATCCCATGTGGCTCTATCGGATCGACGGGGCCTGCTCCGTCCTCGGCATCGCTGGCGAACCGGCGCGCCGGGGAGCGCAATTTGCTGAGCGACGTGCCTAGCCTTCGCCGCGGGCGATGACGGGGAGCTGTGGCGCTTCGTCGACATTGAGGCTGAACAGATCGGGCCGCGCATAGTGGCCGATGGGGTCGAAATCCAGCTTGGCGCCGATGATGTCGTCGAGGTCGACCTCGGCAGTGAGGATGCCTTCCTCGTCCAGCAGCGGACCGGCCAGCACTTCTCCCAGTGGGCCGACGATCACCGAGCGGCCGTGCATCATCCAGGCGTCGGGGGCCGCGTCGATGCGGCTGGCGTAATCTTCGGGGAAGTCCGAGCGGCGCATCACCTGGCAGGCGCTGATGACGAAGCAGCGGCCTTCCATGGCCACATGCCGCATGGTGGAGATCCAGGTCTCCCGGTCGTCGGCAGTGGGCGCGGCCCAGATCTCGACGCCCTTGCCGTAATAAGCGGCGCGCAGCAGAGGCATGTAGTGTTCCCAGCAAATGGCGCCGCCGAGCTTGCCGTAGGGCGTATCGACCACGGTCAGGGTCGAGCCGTCGCCGAAGCCCCACACGAGGCGCTCCGAGCCGGTCGGCATCACCTTGCGATGCTTGCCGAGCAGCCCCTCCGGTCCGAGATAGAGCACCGTGCAGTGAAGCGTTCCGCCATCGCGCTCGATGACGCCGACCACCACGTGGATGTCGTGCTCCGCGCAGGCCGCGGCGAGCTGATCCACTTCCGGCCCGGGCACCGTAATCGCACCGCGGACGTAACGGACGAAATCCGCCCGCCCCTCGGCCGTCCGCCGGCCGACGCTGCAGCCGAAATCCAGCCCCTTGGGATAGCCGCCGATGAAGGCCTCGGGGAACACCGCGATCTTCGCCCCCGTGGCGGCGGCTTCGGCGATGAGGGCGACTGTGCGCTGGGTGGCGGCCGGGCCGTCGAAGGGGATGGTTGCAGCCTGGACAGCGGCCACCTTGATGCTGGGCATTTCGCTCATTCCTTGTTGTGTGCTGCGCCGTTCCACAGCGGGCGATCGAGATCGAAGAGGTCGCGCGTGCGCGTGTAGGCCGTCGGGCCGTGCATCCGGGCGACGAGATCGAGGGCGAGGCCGTCCACCCGCGGACGGGCTGGATCGCCGGTCAGCACATGGGCAGCATAATGGGCGTGCAGCACCTCGCCGACGACCAGAAGCTGGCCCGGGCCGGTCTCCAGCAGGTGGGTCATCCGGCATTCGAGGGCGACGGGGGATTGCGCGATGCGCGGCGGACGCACGCCGATGCTGGGGACGGCCGAAAGGCCCGCCAGCGCGATCTCGTCCACCTCGGGCGGTGCATCCACGCAGGTCGCGTTCATGGCCTCGACGAGGGCGTGGGGGACGAGATTGACGACGAATTCCCCGGTGGCGCGGATGTTGGCGGCCGTGTCCTTCTCCGGCTCCGGCCGTGCGAGGATGCCAAGGGCGACCACCGGCCGGTCCGCGCCGAAGACGTTGAAGAAGGAATAGGGCGCGGCATTCACGACGCCATCGGCGCTCATGGTGACGACCCATGCGATGGGTCGCGGCAGCACGGTGGAGGCCAGCAGCCGGTAGCGCATCTCGGCGGAGAGGAGGCTGAAGTCGAAATGGCGCGTGGCGGGGCCATCCGGGGGCGCCGCGGCCTGTGTCTGGGTATCGGTCATGATGTCTCTGCGGCCGGCGTCAGGCGCTCCGGCCAGCTGGCGGACGACGGCCCTCGCGCGGGGCGGGGCCATCGTCTCCATGGTGACGGACGGCGGCCTCAGGCGCGAAGGATCTTCACGCTCTTCACATCGAAGCTGCCGGTGGCGATCTCCTTGTCCACCTCGCCGGCGATGGCCGTGTTGATGAACTTCGGCACGTCGGGCATACGCGGCAGGAGCTTGGCCTCCACGCCCCATTTGGCGAGGGTCTCCATCTGCGCGATCTGAGCCGGAGAGAGGGCGACCTTGATGTCGGTGAAGGTCTTCGCGCTCCACGCCGGATCGTAGCTCGACGCCTTCTGGAGCACCGGCTCGGGAATGTTCTTGGCCGGCTCCAGCGAGCGGAACCAGCTGTTCGCCAGATCATTGTTCTGCGCGGCGAAGAACAGCGCCTGCGCATTGGCGAGCAGCAGACGGCGCAGCACGTCCGGCTTCTGGACAAAGCGGTTGTTGGCGGCGAGCACGATGACCGGGCTCAGGTTTTCCGAGACGACCACGGCATTGCCCGTGCTCTCGAAGAAGCTCACGAAGGGGTCATAGGTGAAGAACGCGTCAATGCGCTGGGCGCCCACGGCATCGGCCAGCTCCGCCGGGCCGACGTTCACGAAGGTCATGTCCTTGCCGGGCACAAGGCCGGCCTTGAGCACGGCATCCTGCGCATTCTGGAAAGCGGTGATGCCGAAGGTGCCGTAGACCTGCTTGCCCTTCAGGTCCGCCATCTTGGTAATGCCGGACTTCTTGGTCGCCAGAACCGCCGAGCGGAAGCGGGCCTGGGAGGAAACGGTCGTCACCGGCGCGCCGATGGCCATGGTGGTCACGGCGGCGAAATCGGAGAGCGTGCCCACGTCACCCGCGCCGGAGACCAGCGCCTCGGTGATGGCCGGCGAGGCGGCGAGCTGGATCATCTCCATCTTCAGCCCGTTGCGCGCGGGGATGTCGGTGCGCATCAGCACATGGGCGATCTGGGCCGACACGGTGGTCGTGTTGAACCAGCACATGCGGACCACGTCCCCTTCCTGCGCGCGCAGGATGGAGGGGGCGGCCAAAGGAAGGGTGGCAGCAAAGCCTGCGGCCAGCTGGCCGAAACGGCGGCGTGAAAGTCCTGAGGTCATGATTATTCCCCTTTTTGCCATTCCGGCTTGAGCGTTTCCCATAGGTCGTTGACCGTGGAGACGAACCATGGATCGGAGCGCATCTCGGCCGTGCGGGGCCGCGGCAGCGGAACGAGAACCTCCTCGCGCACCCGCCCCGGACGGGGGCTCATCACCACCACGCGGTCGGCGAGGAACACCGCCTCATCGATGCCGTGGGTGACGAAGATCACCGTCTTGCCGGCTTCCGAGGAGATGCGGGCGATCTCCTCCTGCAGCAGCACGCGGGTCTGCGCATCGAGGGCGCCGAACGGCTCGTCCATCAGGAGGATGTCGGGATCGGGCGCGAGCGCCCGGGCGATGGCGGCGCGCTGCTTCATGCCGCCGGACATCTGGTGCGGGAACTTGTCCTCGAACCCATTGAGCCGGACCATGGCGATGAGCGCGCGGGCAATCTCGGCCCGCTCAGCCCTGCCCATGCCCTTGGCCTTGAGCCCGAACTCCACGTTCTGCTGCACCGTCATCCAGCCGAACAGCGCGTAGTCCTGAAACACCACCGTACGGGAGGGACCGGGCCGGGTGATCGGCCGGCCATCCTGGAGCAGTTGCCCACTGGTGGCAGACTGGAAGCCGGCAATGATGCCGAGCAGCGTGGACTTCCCGCAGCCCGATGGACCCAGCAGCGAGATGAACTCGCCGCGGCGGATGCGCAGCGTCACGCCATCGAGCGCGACGACGGGCTCCTCGGTCTTTGACCCGTAGACCTTCCCGACATTGCGGATGTCGATCTGCACGTCCTCGGGCGAGAACTGGGAGGAGAGACCGGAAGAGATGGCGGGAGAGATGAGTGCGGCGTTCGCGGTCATGGCTCGTTCCTCAATTGCGCTCGGAGGGCGCCCAGGCATTCACCCGCCGCTCGATCCGCTCGAGGATGGCCGACATGGCGAAGCCGACGAGGCCGATGGTGACCATGCCGGCCACCACGTTGTTGATCTGGAACAGCATCCGGGACTGCTGGATCAGGTAGCCGAGGCCCGTCTGCGCGGCGATCAGCTCCGCCGTCACGACGCACATCCAGCCGACGCCGAGGGCGATGCGAAGGCCCGGCAGGATGATCGGCAGCGAGGCGGGGATCAGCACGTCCCAGAACAGCTGCCAGGGCTTGGCGCCGAGGCACAGGGCCGCGTTCATCTGGTTGCGGTCGAGGCCGCGCACCGCGGTGTAGGTGGCGACGAAGGCGGGAAAGACCGCGCCGAGGAACACGAGGAAGTAGGACGCCGCATCCCCGAGCCCGAACCAGAGGATGGTGATGGGGATCCACGCCAGAGGCGGGATCGGCCGCAGGGCCTCCACCACCGGCCGCACAAAATCCGACACCGAGCGCCACCAGCCGCACACGAGGCCCAGCGCCAGCCCGACCACACAGGCGAGCAGGAAACCAACGGCGACCCGCTGAAGGCTGGCGGCGAGATGGATCCACAGCGAGCCATCCACGGCCATGTCCCACAGGGCCTGCGCCACGGCGAATGGCGACGGCAGGAGGAAGCCATCCACAAGCCCAAGCCCCGTCACCGCCTGCCAGAAGGCGAAGAAGGCGGCGAGGCCGAGGCCGGCGCGGACCGACTTGTCGGCGAGAAGCCGCGACCAAGGCATCTTCCGCGCCGCCGGCACCGACCTGTCGGGAACCGCCGTCATTGCGCCCGCTTCAGCGTTCGCTCCCATCGGAACATCCTCCTTCAGCCCGCCAGCCGGCGGCTCGTCCGTGCGATCAGCCATGGCCAGAGGCTAAGATATGTCGGTCAATTCCGTCAATTCGCCAATGCCGGAAAAATGGCGATTGATCGGGCAATAACGCCGACGAATGCGATCAAAGAGGCAGCAGGTCGCACATTCTTTAAGCGCAGATATCCAATTTTTATCGGCTAAAACCGATGCTAGACCTCGCCAGCCAGATCGGACATGGTGCATCCATCGGGGGAAAGTGACAGTGACGGCGGACATCGAAGAGAAGCTGGCCCGGATCGGCATCACCGGGACGCTCTACAAGCTCTATCTGACGGCAGTCGGCCTTGGCGGCGCCTCCATTACCGAGGTCGCCGCGAAGGCGGGCCTCGCGCGCACCACGGCGCACGACGCGCTGGCGAAGCTGGAGGAGGAGGGGCTGATCCGGTTCGTCGACCAGGGCAAGCGGCGCTTCGTGGTCGCCCAGGACCCCGGCGTGCTGCTGGAGCGCATCGAGGCGCGCCGGCAGATGCTGGAGGACGTCATGCCGGTCCTGCGGTCCATGTATCACCACGAGACCGGCAAGCCGAACGTGCGCTTCCATCCCGGCCCGGAGGGTATCCGTACCACGCTGTGGGACACCCTCTCCGGCGGCGACACGGTGCTGCGGGCCACCCTCTCCATGAAGGAGCTGATGGCCGAGCCGGGGCTCGACGAGATGGAGCGCTATCTCACCGAGCGCGCGCGGCGGGGCATCTGGCTGCACGTGATCCGCTCGGCGGAACGCGACATCGCCCCCATCTGGCCATCGAGCGACGAACAGCGGCGCGAACTGCGCTACGCGCCGCCCGCGCACCAGCTGGCGATGACCTGCTTCATCTATGGCAACAAGGTCGCGCTCATCTCGTCCGCCCGCGAAAGCTACGGCATGATCATCGACAGCGCCGAGTTCGCCGCGTTCCAGGCGTCCATGTTCGACGCCATGTGGAGCCTCAGCATCCCGACGTGAGACGGGGGATCACTCCCCCGTCCGCCGCAGAAGCCGCAGCGCGTTGGCGGTCACGAGCACGGTCGCGCCGGTATCGGCGAGGATGGCCGGCCACAGGCCGGTGATGCCGGCGACGGTGGTGACGAGGAACACCGCCTTCAGCCCCAGCGAGAGGCCGATGTTCTGGCGGATGTTGCGCATGGTCCGCCGGGACAGGTCGATCATACCGGCGATATCCCGGACGCGGCCATGCAGCACGGCGGCATCCGCCGTCTCCAGCGCCACGTCGGTGCCGCCGCCCATGGCGATGCCGATATCAGCCGCAGCCAGCGCCGGCGCATCATTGATGCCGTCGCCCACCTTGGCGACGACCTCACCCTGCCGCTTCAGCTCGGAGACGATGCGCTGCTTGTCCTCCGGCAGAAGCCCGGCGCGCACCTCAATGCCGAGCGCGCGGCCGATGGCGGCGGCGGTTCGGGCGTTGTCGCCCGTCAGCATCATCGTGCGCAGCCCGCGTTCCTTCAGCGCCGCGAGCCCCGCCGCCGCATCCGCGCGCGGCTCGTCGCGCATGGCGATGGCGCCCGCGAGCACATCGCCGACGATGACGAGGGACACGGTCTTGCCCTCGTCGTTCAGCCCTGCGAGGCGCTCTTCCGTCTGCGGTTCGAGCGCCACCCGCGCAACCCCCGCTGCGACGGAGCCGAGGAACACCCCGCGCCCCTCAACGATCCCCGTCACCCCCTTGCCGCCCAGCGCACGACCCTCGCTCGCGGCAGGAATGGAGAGGCCATCGGCGGCAGCACGGTCGAGGATGGCCTTCGCCAGGGGATGGCTCGATCCGCCCTCCAGAGCGGCAGCAAGGCGCAGCACCTCTGGCTCGGGCAGCGCGAAGCCGATCACGTCCGTCACCTTCGGCCGTCCCTCGGTCAGGGTGCCGGTCTTGTCGAGACAGACCACAGTGACCTTGCCCGCCGTCTCCAGCACCGCGCCCCCCTTCAGGAGCAGCCCGCGGCGCGCGCCGGCGGACAGGCCCGAGGCGATGGCCGCGGGGGTCGAGATGACCAGCGCACACGGGCAGCCGATGAGCAGGATGGCGAGGCCCTTGTAGACCCATTCGCCCCAGTCGCCGCCCAACAGCAGCGGCGGGACGGTCGCCACCAGCGCGCCGATGACCACGACGGCGGGGGTGTAGACCCGCGAGAAGCGGTCGATGAGCCGCTCGGTGGGCGCGCGCGCCTCCTGAGCCTCCTCCACCAGCTTCACCACGCGAGCGATGGTGTTGTCCTCGGCCGTCGCAGTGACGCGCACGGTGAGCGCCGCATCGCCGTTGACGGTGCCGGCGAACACACCCGCGCCGACGCCCTTGGTCACGGGCGCGCTCTCGCCGGTAACCATGCTTTCGTCGATCCCGCCCTCTCCCGCGACGATCTCGCCATCGGCCGCGATGCGGTCACCCGGACGCACGAGGATGGTGTCTCCAACGGCGAGCTGCGCCGCCGGCACTTCCACGAAGTCGCCCCCCCGCGCCACCAGCGCCGTCTTCGGCACCAGCGCCGCGAGCGCCTTGATGCCATCGCGCGCCCGGCCCGCGGCGAAGCCCTCCAGCAGCTCGCCGACAAGAAAGAGGAACACGACGGCCGCAGCTTCCTCCGCCGCCCCGATGATGACCGCGCCCACGGCCGCGATGGTCATCAGCGTTTCGATGGTGAAGGGCATGCCGACCGCTGCGGCTGCGAACGCACGGCGGGCGATGGGCACGAGGCCAACCAGCATCGCGGCGATGAACAGGGGGGTCTGGACCTGCGGCAGGATGAGGCCGGCCAGGAAGGCCGCCGCGAAGGCGGCACCGCTGGCAAGGGTCAGTCGCGCCTTGCCGTTGGACCAGAACCCGCCCTCGCCCGGTTCCGCGCCATGGGCGTGGTCGTGGCCAGCGGCAGGCGCATCCCGATCCGGAGGATGGCTGGAATGGTCGTGCCCCGCATGGGGATGATCCGCGTGATCATGCCCGCCATGGTCATGGCCCCCATGGGCACCATGATCATGATTGCAGCACGCCCCGGGGGCCGCGGCAGGAGCGGACGTGCGGGCCGGCTCGGCGTTCGCGAGGGCGAGGCCATAACCCATGGGCTTCAGCCGCGCCGGCAAGGCCGAGAGATCGGCACCGGAATCGTGCCGCACGACCAAGGTCGCCGCCGCCACGGACACGCTCGCCTCCGCCACTCCGTCCAGACGGCTTGCCACGGCCTCGATCTTCGCCGCGCAGGATGCGCAATCCATGCCCGAGACGCGATAGCGTGTCTGAACCTGCCCGGCTGTCATGATGCCGCCTTTCCTTTGGTCATGGTGGCAGCCTAAATGCTCTAGTAACTAGAGGAGCAACCCCCATGGCTCCGGTGCAGGCGCACCTCACAATCGGCGAAGCCGCCCGCATCAGCGGCGTGAAGGTGCCCACCATCCGCTTCTACGAGGAGACCGGCCTGCTGCCGCACCTGCCGCGCAGCGAGGGCAACCGCAGGCTCTATGACGATGCGCAGGTGAAGCGCCTCGCCTTCATCCGCCATGCCCGCGAGCTGGGCTTCGGCCTTGATGCCATCCGCACGCTGCTGACCTTGCAGGATCGCCCCGATCAGCCCTGCGCCGAGGCCGATGCCATCGCCGGCGCTCGCCTCGACGAGGTGCGTCGGCGCATCTCCTCCCTGAGGGCGCTGGAAGCGGAGCTGGAGCAGATGGTGCAGGCCTGCGCCCACGGCCAGGTCGCCGAATGCCGCGTCATCGAGACGCTTGCCGACCATGGTCGGTGCAGCTTCCACCGCGACATCGAGACCGACCGCGACACGGCTCCCCAACCGGCCACGCAAGTGCACGCGAGGACAAAGGGGCGACGCTAGCGACTACTCGGCCTCGTTGCCGGTGTCCGTCCTCCCGCCGAGCGCGCTGCGCCGCAGGCGACTCGGCGAAGTGCTCGTCCAGCGCCGGATGGCGCGGCTGAAACTGGCGTTGGAGCCGTATCCCACCTCCGCCGCCACGGTCCGAATGGCGCTGCCGGTGGCGGTGAGGCGGGCGATGGCCTGCTCGGCGCGCACCTTGTCGATCAGCTCGGACAGGCTGGCCCCCTCGGCGGCCAGCCGGCGTTGCAGGGTGCGCCGGCTCATGAACGCGAGTTCGGCGATGCAGGCGAGGCTCGGCTCGGTGCCGGCTTCCATGAGGGCTGGCAGGATGGTGGTGATGGAGCCGGCCAGCGTGCCGTCGCCGCGGATCACCGCAGAACCTGCGGGGACGGCAACGTCGGCAACCTGCCGCCCGTTCACATAAGGCCGGTCGAGCACCGCATCGGAGAAGACCATGGTCACGGTGCGGTTCGCCGCCGGGACCACCTCGCAGCCGAACTGGGCGCTCATGCCCTCAACCCCGTGGCGCGGGTGAGGCGTCAGTTCCATCCGCTCGATCAGCGGACCCTCATGGCCCGTGCGCAGGGCCACGGTGCGGATCAACGCGGCCACATACTGGTGCACGAAGGACAGGTGCTCGGCATCCACGGGCACGCGAAAGGCGTGGCGTACTGCTCCGCCGCCGGGATCGGGCGTCAGGGTGAACAGCTCGTGGGAGCCGTGGTGCAGATAGGCGCGCGCCACCTTGGTGAAAGCCTCCCGCGGCGTGCGGGAGGTCATGACGATCTGGCCCAGAAAACCGAGCTCCTCGATCCCGGCATGGGCGACCATGCGGCAGGGCACATCATGCCCCTCACGCCCCACAACCTCCATCAGCAGGCGGATTCCGGCCATGAGCGGGATCGGACGGTCACGGTCCTCGATCAGCCCCGCCGGCAACCCGGCGTCGAGCAGCATCTGGTCGAGCGAGTAACCGCTATCGCGCAGCCAGACCATGAGCGGCGCGATGGCCGCGGCGCGCACCAGGGGCAGTGTCGTGGTCACGGGTGCCCTCGTCTTCCAATCTCTTTCTCGACCGGCTTGGCTTACGGCGACCCGACGTAGCTGCCACCGCTCAAGCTGGACAGTAACAGAGCCTGTTCACACGCTTTCACCGTGGCGCGCAAGATCAAAACCCGCACGGCGTGAGGACTTGGCTTCACACCCGCGCGAACGGAGGCCCTGTTACGAAACGTCAATGATTGCAAGGACGCACGCGAAAACCCGCATTCCATCAGAAATACCCTTGCGCAAGCCCACTCTGCCGTTGCTGCGTGGCCACACCCGGCCGGGAATAGCGTGGGCGGGGCAGTTCCGCCCCCGCGGCTGCGCTAGGATGGCGCGGCCGGCGCATGACAAGACCCGGCGAGGCGCCCCAGGACGGCGCCGGCTCAAGACGGGGGAATTATGGTCCGGGGGCATCAGTTCGAAACAACGGCCGCACACCGCTCGGCCGGGTCAGACGTCACAGCTCGCACGCGCCGGGGGGCGCGAGTGGGATTGCGCGCCGCGCTCGCCATGCTGGTCGCGGGCGCGATGCTGGCGATGGCACCCGCGCGTCCTGCCCACGCTGCGGACCTCAGCGCGGCGCCCGCTCCTCAACCTCAGGCGGCGTCCGGCTGGCAGTATCAGGCCACCTTGTACCTTTGGGCGACCGGCATCGACGGCGACATCGGCATCCGCCGCCTGCCGGCCATTCCGGTGGACATCACCTTCGGCGACGTGATGCAGAACTTCCAGGGCGCGGTGATGGGCAATTTCATCGCCAAGAAGGACAACTGGACCCTGTTCGCCGACGTGTTCTGGTCGCAGCTCGGCACCAGCAAGAACCTGTCGACCGCCGGCCAGCCCCTCGTCGATTTCTCCCAGCGCCTGTTCATCCTGTCCGGCGCCGCCGGCTACCGGCTGCCGGTTGGCGATTCCGATTTCGACCTCTCCGCAACCGCCGGCTTCCGCTATCAGCGGCTGTCGGCCAACACCTCCCTCAGCTCCATCTTCGTGCCCTTCGCCATTTCCGAATCTGACTCCAAGGACTGGCTAGATCCGACCTTCGGTCTCGCGCTGCAGTGGAAGCTCAACAAGCAGTGGTTCCTGAACGCACTTGCGGACGTCGGCGGATTCGGATTGCCGGCGAGCTCCAAGCTCTCGGCGCAAGGCCTCGTGGCGGTGGGCTACAACTGGAATGAATCCTGGTCGACGGCGCTCGGCTATCGAGCCCTCTACACCGACTACGAATCCATCACCTCGCCCACCCGCGACTTCCGCTACAACACCACCATGCATGGGCCGTTCATGAGCATCGGCTACCATTTCTGAGCACCGTCGCCGCGCCCGGGCGACGGCAGTCGCCCGGGCGCGGGCTGCGCTTTCTCTTGCACTGCAGCGAGACTTGGTCTAGCTAGCCCGGCCTTCCGCACCCGCATACGGCAAGGAGGCCCGATGACCGCCTGCGGCCTCGATTTCGGCACCTCCAACACGACCCTCGGCCTGAACGGATCCAACGGCCCGCGCCTCGCGCGGCTGGAGGGCGCATCCGACACCCTGCCGAGCGCCATCTTCTTTCCCTGGACCGGCACGCCGCTGGTGGGCCGCGCCGCCATGGCCGCGTATGTGGGCGGCGAGCAGGGCCGCCTGATGCGCGCCTTGAAATCCGTGCTCGGCACGTCCCTCATCGAGGAGACGACGCCGGTCGGCCGTCGCCGGCTCGGCTTCAAGGGCGTCATCGGGGAGTTCCTCGCCGAGGTAAAGGCGCGCGGCGAGGCCGAAGCCAACGGGCCGCTGCGCGAAGTCGTCCTCGGCCGGCCGGTGCATTTCGTCGATGGCGATCCGGACGGCGACAAGCGCGCCGAGGAGACGCTGGGCTCCATCGCCCGCGACATCGGCTTCAGCGCCCTTTCCTTCCAGTTCGAGCCCATCGCGGCCAGCCTCGACTATGAGCGGCAGGTGGCCGGCGAGGAGCTGGCGCTGATCGCCGACATCGGCGGCGGCACCTCGGACTTCTCCATCGTGCGCATCGATCGCGGGCACCAGAACCGCGCCGACCGCGCCTCCGACATCCTCGCCAACGAGGGCGTGCGCATCGGCGGCACGGACTTCGACCGGCACCTGTCGCTGGCCGTGGTGATGCCCCTGCTGGGCCATGGCAGCCCGCTGAAGCGCAAGGGCCTCGCCATGCCGGCGGCGCTCTATCACGACCTCGCCACATGGTCCGCCATCAACCGGCTCTATGACGGGCGCACCGCGCGCTCCATTCGCGAGCTGGAACGCGCGGCGGCGCAGCCGGAGCTGGTCTCGCGCCTCGCGCGCGCCGTCGAAGAAGAGCGCGGTCACGGCCTCGCGCTCGACGTGGAGGCGGCCAAGATCCGCGTGGCCGAGGAGGGTGCCACGGAACTCGATCTCGCCGTGCTGGAGGCCGGGCTTTCGGTCGGCATTTCCCATGACGACCTCATCGCCCATACCGGGCTCCTCGCCGAGCGAATCGCCGGGCGGATCTCATCCTGCCTCTCCGCCGCCGGACTGACGGCGGACGCCATCGATGCCCTGTTCCTGACCGGCGGCTCGACCCGCCTCGCCCATGTGCGCGCCGCCATCTGCGCCTGCGTCCCGCAGGCCCGGGTGATCGAGGGCGACACCTTCGGATCGGTGGGTACCGGTCTCGCCATCGAGGCGGCGCGGCGCTACGGCGGCTAAGGGTTCGCGCCGCCCACAGGTTGCGCGCATCCTCCCATCGGCCATGCTTCCCTTGGACGCGCGGGCATGCTGTTCTCTCCTCCGGACGGCGGCGATGACAAAGACCGGCCGCAGGAGGAAACATGAGCTACGCCATAGCCTTGGGCCTCGCGCTGGCCGCGACGGCCCTGTCCGTGACCACCCCTGCCGCCTACGCCCAGACGCCGGCCGCACCGGCCCAGGCTGTTCAGGCGCCGCAAGCGCCCCTCACCGGCACCTGCTCGCAGCAGCGGCTTTGCCAGCTCAAGAAATTCTACGAGGTTGCCAACTTCAGGATCGGCGGCCGCTACGACCTGTCGAACCCGGATAAATGGGCAAACGGCGGGGAAGGCGGCACGACGCTGGAATCCCTCGGCGCCGGCCCGGCGAAGACAGCCTACATCGCGCTCGGCACCCCGAAGCGCAACGCCGCGGGCGAGATCACCAACGCTGTGGTGATCAATTCCTTCTATTCCGGCGACGCCACCGACATGTACGCCCAGTGGGTGGAGGGTACGGCCCTCTCCGGCGGCTCGGTGATCGGCTCCGGCAAGCCCATCGATACCGACCAGTATTACGTGGTGCTGGTGGACGCCCTCGGCCTGTGGGGCACCAGCAAGCCCTCGGAAGGGCTTGGGCAGAAGTTTCCGCAATACAGCTACCAGGACATGGTGCAGGCCAATTACCGGATGCTGCGCGACCACCTGAAGGTCGCCCGCGCCTCGCTCGTCACCGGCGTCTCCATGGGCGCGACCCAGACCTATGTCTGGGGCGTGATGCATCCGGACTTCATGGATGGCCTCATGCCCATCGGCGGCACCAGCCAGTCGGACGGCGAGGACCCGGTGGGCAACTGGACCTTCCAGCTCATGTCCGCCGCCATCGAGAGCGATCCGCAGTGGCGCGCCACGGGCGGCAATTACTACAACCTCCCCAAGGACAAGCACCCCAATCAGGGCGTCGCCTTCGGCTGGTCGATCCTCAACCTCACCGGGTTCGACTTCCAGCACCGCTCGCAGCAGGACTGGTCGACGGTGCAGCGGGACGTCTTCTACTGGAACCCGCCCAACCCGCAGGCCGGCGCCTCCATCGCCGCCCGCTCGCTGCTGTTCGATGCGGTGGACCTGCTGTGGCGCAACCGTGCCGGCGAGACCTACAACATCAATGCCGAGCTGAAGCGCATCAAGGCGCGCACCCTCGTGATGCACATCGAGAACGACCAGTGGCTCACCTTCGACCGCGCCAAGCGCACGGTGGAGAAGGTGCCCGGCGCGGACTTCGTGCATGAGAAGAGCCCGGTCGCCCATTACGGCGTCTTCCCCATCCTGAAGAACCGCCAGTTCGATCCCACCGTGGCCGCCTTCCTCGGCGACGTGTCGCGCCTCACCCGCAATCGCGAGATGGCGGCGAAGACCTACCGCACGCCGTCCGTCGCGGCCGACATCACCCCCGACAAGTCGTTCTGGAACAGCTTCGTCACCTATCCCTTCCCGGTGAAGAAGACCAAGGCGAAGGACAGCCGCGGTGTCGAGTGGGACATCGGCTACATGGACGAATATGCGGGCACGGCCGCCAACCCCGACGTGCTGGTCATCGTCCACGGCAAGGGCGCGTTCGGCGGCCATTACGGCAACATCATGCGCATCGCGCTGGAGCGTGGCCTGCGTGTGATCGCCGTGGACATGCCCCATTACGGCATGTCCGGCCCCGGCAATCTCGACAAGAGCCCGGCCCGCACCCTGCAGGACATGCGCGACGTGCTGCACGAGGTGGTGGTGAACCAGCTGAAGGTTCCCAAGGCCGCCTATCTCGGCCATTCCATGGGCGGGCAGATCGTGCTCGGCTACGCCCTCTCCTGGCCCGAGGCGGTGACCAAGCTGATCCTCGAAGCCCCGGCTGGCCTTGAGGAATATCCCCGCGAGGTCACGATCGCGCCGGGCAAGAAGCTCGACCTGTTCGATCCCGCCTTCGCCCACGATTTCGACGCCTGGAAGAAGGCGTGGGACCAGACCGGCCTGCGCGAGCGGGAGAAGAACCTCACCGCCCAGCAGATCGACGACTTCTACCACTTCCGCAGCCGCGATCCCGTGACCGGAGCTGTGACGCCCCAGCGCAACGGCTACTTCCTGCGCGACAGCGAATATGCCCGCCTCCACACCGCCCAGCGCATCGGCATGATCAAGGGTGATCCGCGCGAGCTGCAGCAGTGGGTGGACGTGTTCACCTTCGACATCTACGCCATGGTGGCGGAGCTTCAGGAGAAGGACCCCAAGAGCCTCTACAAGCGGCTGACCGAGATCAAGGTGCCGATCTTCCTCGCCTTCGGCGACAAGGAGCCCTTCATCCCCGGCACCGCCTTCAACGGGCTCACCGACCTCTCCCGCCAGTTGGTCCTGCCCTTCATGCGCCGCATGAACACGGCGGGGCGCGACGTTCAGGTGAAGATCTATCCCGGCACCGCCCACTTCATCCACACGGACGAGCCGGTCGCCTTCGCCGAGGATGTGGTGGACTTTGTGGAGACCGGCCGTGTGCCCACCGGCGCGCCGGCAAGCATCGACCGCCTCATCCACGGCGCACCCGCCGCCGCAGAGGCCGCCCCGGCCAAGGCTGCGGCGCCGACCGGATTGAACAAGTAGACGTCGCCAAAAGGTTTGCGCTCCGGACCCGGAGCGCAAACCGCCCTCGGCGCGCCCCTGACAAGAGGCCCCCATGCAGACGCTCGACGTGAACGGCCTTCGCCTCGCCTACCGGGAATGGGGCGGGGGGGACACGACCGTCCTCTTCATCCACGGCAATCTCGCCAGCAAGGAGTGGATCGAGCTGGCGGCCCCCCACGTCCCGCGCGGCGTGCGCACCGTGGCGGTGGATTGGCGCGGCTGCGGCGACAGCGACAAGCCGGCGCCCGCCGCCGACTTCTCCAACTATTCCATTGCCCAGCATGCCGACGACATGATCGCGGCGCTGGATGGGCTCGGCATTTCCTTTTGCCACCTCGCCACCCACTCCACGGGAGGTATCATCTCGACGCGCATGATCCTGAAGCAGCCGGAGCGCTTCGGCCGGGTATTCTCGCTGTCGCCGGTCGGCCCGCAGGGCATCGACTTCCCGCCCGAGAAGACCGCCTTCTTCGGCCAGATGAAGGAAAGCCGCGACCTCACCCGCCAGATCATGGCCGCGACCGCGCCCAGCCTGTTCGTGGATGAGACGCTGTTCAAGGGCCCTGCCCGCTTCATCCCCGACGCCGGGCCGCGTGCCGCCCTGTTCGACCGGATCGTCGATCAGGTCTGGGCGGTGTCCGACGGCATCTGGTTCGGCACGCCCGACACCCTCACCAAGGAGGCGAAGAGCGGCGAGCTGAAGGGGAAGATGGCGACCATCCACCATCCCCATCTCGTGGTCTGGGGCATGCGTGACGGCGTGATCAAGGAAGCCGACATGGTGGAGATGGCTGCGGTAATGCCCGATTGCCGCTTCGTCGCCGTGCCCGGCATCGGCCATTCCATGAATTTGGAGGCGCCGGAGCTTTACGCCGGCTATTTCGGCGCATGGTTCGGCGGGCTCTGACCCTGCCGCCCTCCGCGCCTGTGTCAGGGCGCGTCCAGTCCCGGAACCGGTCACTTCGCCCACCTCGAGCCCGAGCCGGTGACGCTACCGGAGCTTGACCACCGCGCCGCAGGTGGGGTTCAAAGGCAAGGGGGCGCCGGATCATCCGGAGACCGATCGCGGGCCGAGCCGCCCGGCGCATCGGCCCCTGATGCCCGCCGATATGGAGTCCGCAGCCCATGTGGGACCGCCATCCGATCCGGCTCTCGCTCGTCCACATGCTGCCCAAGGTCGCCGACGTCCAGGGCGTGCCGCTCGCACCACTGTTCGGCCGGGCCGGGCTTGCCGATGCGACGCCCCGCGATTGCGCGCTCGATGACACCTCGCTCGGCGGCGATCGCGTGGTGGCCCGCGGACAGATCTCGACCCTGCTGTTCCATCTCGCCCGGCGCAGCGGGGAGGCCGCCATCGGGCTTGATCTCGCCCATGCCGCTGATCCCACGCGGCTGGGCCTGGCCGGCCGTGCCCTGTTCGCCGGGCGCACCCTGCGCGACTGCTTTTCCGCCCTTCACCACCAGATGCCGGACCTGCAGGGCGGTGTCTCGGTCGCGATCGAGGAGCGCGACGGCGTCGCGCGCTGGCGTCACCGTCTCGCCGACAGCGATCCCGAACACGCGCAGGTGCTGAACGAGGGCGTCGCCGCCTTTGTCCTGCGCGCATTGCGCGCCATCACGGGCACGGACGCGGCGCCGCTGCACATCCGCTTCGCCCATCGCGCGAAGGCGCCGCCCACGCTCTACGAGGATCGTCTCACTGCCGGCGTCAGCTTCGGTTCGGGAGACGGGATCGAGATCACGTTCGATGCCCGATGGCTCGACAGCCCAAACGTGCTGTTCGCCCCGGCACCCGATGGGGGCAGTACGCCACTCGCCGCTGTGACGCTGAGCGACGATGCTCTCGTCGGCATGATCGAGACCCTGTTCGATAGCGCCGCCCTTACCGGCACCCTCTCCCTTGTGGATACGGCCCGCAGCCTCGGCCTGTCGCCCCGCACCCTGCAGCGGCGGCTCGCCCGGCTGGGTACGTCCTACGAAGAGCAGTTGGACCTCTGGCGGCACGCGCAGGCGCGGCTGCACCTCGGCGGATCGTCGGTGCCGGTCGCGTCGGTGTCGCGCGCCCTGGGCTATGGCCATCCCGCGCATTTCGTCCGCGCATTCCGGCGCTGGGAAGGTCGCACGCCCCTCGCCTTCCGGACCTCCGCACGGCTCGACCTGTAAGCGCCGAGTTGGCGCCAAATGGCAATTGAGAAGTCCCCGCCGCTCCCGCTAGAGCAAGAGCCGGCTAAGACCGTGACATGCGGGGGACATGAACGGGCGCAGGCCGAGCGCGGAACGGTCACTGGCGGAGAGGTCATGCACGGGCAGAGCGGCTGCGCCGTCGCACATCAGGGGACTGGCTCCGTCGAGGACGCACCAGCCGCAGCCGGCGATCCGGACATGATCCGGATCGCCGGCGGGCTGTTCCGCATGGGCTCGAACGATCATTATCCGGAAGAGGCTCCCGTCCATCAGGTGCATGTGGATGCCTTCCTCATGGATCGCACCCCCGTCACCAACCGCGCCTTCGCCCGCTTCGTCGCCGCGACGGGATACGTGACGGTCGCCGAGCAGGCGCCCCGGCCGGAGGATTATCCCGGTGCCAATCCCGCGCTGCTGGTGCCCGGCTCGCTGGTGTTCCGCATGCCCATCGACGCGGGCGATCCCGACGACTGGACCCGCTGGTGGCAATTCGTGCCCGGCGCATGCTGGCGCCACCCGCAGGGACCCGGCAGCGATCTAACCGGCAGCGAGGACCACCCCGTCGTCCACATCTGCCACACCGATGCGGCCGCCTATGCCCAATGGGCCGGAAAGGCGCTGCCCACCGAGGCGGAATGGGAGTTCGCGGCGCGCGGCGGGCTCGACGGCTCTGCCTATGCGTGGGGGGCCGAACTCGTCCCCGGCGGCGTTCACCGCGCCAACACATGGCAGGGGCGCTTTCCGGTAGAGAACCTCGCCGAGGACGGCTTCGTCGGCACATCGCCCGTCGCGGCCTTCCCGCCCAACGGCTACGGGCTCCTCGACATGATCGGCAATGTCTGGGAGTGGACCGACGACTGGTATCGCCCGCGCCATCCCGCTCCCGCGGAGAAATCCTGCTGCCTGCCCCGCAACCCGCGCGGCGGGACCATCGAAGACAGCCTGGAGTGGGCCGCCCCCGGTCTCGCCCTGCCCCGCAAGGTGCTCAAGGGCGGCTCGCATCTTTGTGCGCCCAGCTATTGCCGTCGCTATCGGCCGGCCGCGCGCCAGCCGCAATCCGTCGATACCGGCTCCGTGCACATCGGATTTCGATGTGTGCGTCGCCTCACCAGCTGACGAGGTATCAGGTGACTGATCGTAACGAGAAGACTGAAGAGAAGGTCCCGAGCCGCCGAGATGTGCTGGCCGGAAGCGCCGGCTTCCTCGCGGCCGTCGCCGGCCTCTCTTTGCTCGCCCCCGGCGCACGGGCGCAGGGGACGCCGCGTCCGCACATTCTCTACATTCTCGCCGACGACCTCGGCTTCGCCGACGTGGGGTTCCACGGCTCGGACATCAAGACGCCGAACATCGACCGCCTCGCCGCCGGCGGCGCCAAGCTCTCCCAATTCTACACCCAGCCCCTCTGCACGCCGACCCGGGCAGCGCTGATGACGGGGCGCTATCCCATGCGCTACGGCCTTCAGGTGGGCGTGATCCCGTCGGGAGGCACCTACGGCCTCGCCACCGAAGAATTCCTGTTGCCGCAGGCGCTGAAGGAGGTGGGCTATCGCACCTCCCTCGTGGGCAAGTGGCACCTCGGCCATGCGGACCAGAAATACTGGCCCCGCCAGCGCGGCTTCGACAGTTTCTACGGTCCGCTGGTGGGCGAAATCGACCACTTCAAGCACGAGGCGCACGGCGTCACCGACTGGTACCGCGACAACACGCTGGTGAAGGAAGAGGGCTACGACACCGACCTGTTCGGCGCCGAGGCGGTGCGAGTGCTGGGTGCCCATGATCCCAAGACCCCGCTCTTCCTCTATCTCGCCTTCACCGCTCCACACACGCCCTATCAGGCGCCGCAGCGCTATCTCGACATGTATGCGCACATCGCCGATCCCTCACGGCGTGCCTATGCGGCGATGGTCACCGCCATGGACGACCAGATCGGCCATGTGGTAGCGGCCCTCGAGGCCCGCGGGATGCGGGAAAACACGCTCATCGTCTTCCATTCGGACAATGGCGGCACCCGCAACAAGATGTTCGTGGGCGAAGGGGCGCTGGCCGGCGATCCGCCGCCCAACAACGCCCCCTATCGCGACGGCAAGGGCTCCCTCTACGAGGGCGGCACCCGCGTGGTGGCGCTCGCCAACTGGCTGGGCCGCATCAAGCCGGGGCAGGCGGACGGGGTGATGCACATCGTCGACATGCTGCCGACCCTGGCGAAGCTCGCGGGGGCGGACCTCAAGCAGTCCAAGCCCCTCGACGGCAAGGATGCCTGGGCGGCGCTCGCCGCCGGCGCCGCCGGCCGCGACGAGCTGATCTACAACGTGGAGCCGACCACGGGCGCCGTGCGCGACGGCAAATGGAAGCTCGTCTGGCACGTCCTGCTGCCGCCGAAGGTGGAGCTGTTCGATCTCGACGCCGACCCTGAGGAGAAGACCGACCTTTCGGCGCAGAACCCCGCGAAGGTGGCCGAGCTGAAGGACAAGGTGGTCGCCCTCGCGCGCACCATGGCGCCGCCCCTGTTCTTCTCCAATGCCCTCAAGGCCACCCTCTCCGCCCCGCTCGCGACGCCAGATGCCGGCCTCTACGAGCTGGAAATGGAGGACGACTGACGCCTTGCCGCCGCCGCGGCCGCGGCCGGGCTGAAGAGCGAGCCTTCAGCTTTGCATGGCCGTCGGCAGCACGATCTCGGCCCGGAGGCCGCCGCCGGGGCGATTGGCGAGGGTCAGTTCGCCGCCGTGGGCCTTGACGATGCTGCGGGCGATGGCGAGGCCGAGGCCGATGCCGCCGGTCTCGCTGCTGCGCGAGGGTTCCAGTCGCACGAATGGCTGGAACGCGTCCTCGAAGCGATCTTCCGGCAGGCCCGGCCCGTCGTCCTCGACCCGGATGGAGACGGTGCCCGGCCCTGTCTGGCCAACGGTGACTTCAGCGCGGCGCCCATAGCGCACCGCATTGTCCACGAGATTGCGCAAGGCCCGCCGCATGGCGACCGGCCGGCATGGCAGCAGGACGTGGGCGGCCATCTGGTCCGCCATCCCCGCATCGGCGCCGACGCCAGCGAATTCCTCCACCACGTCCGCGCACAGATCCGCGATGTCCACCGTCCGGGTCTCTTCACTCGTCGCTTCGGCGCGGGTGAAGGCGAGGGTCGCCTCGCAGATGGCGACCAGTTCGTCGATGGTCGCGACGATGTCGTTGCGCACCTCCACGTCGTCCACGAATTCCGCCTTGAGACGCAGGGTGGTGAGCGGCGTGCGCAGGTCATGGCTGATGGCGGCGAGCAGGCGCATGCGGTCGCGCACGAACTGGCTGAGGCGCTGCTGCATGGTGTTGAAGGCGCGCGTCGCCGCCGCCACCTCGGACGGTCCCCGCACGTCGAGCGGCGGGACACTTTCGCCGCGGCCGAACCGTTCGGAGGCATCGGCAAGGGAACGCAGGGAGCGGGTCTGAAACCGCACGCAGGCCACCGTAACCAGCGAGACGGCCAGCGCCGAGATGAGGAAGGAGAGCACGATGGGCCGGCTCCAGATGCCCGGCAGGCCCACCACCGCATCCACATGCAGCCAGCGCTGGCCCGAGAGCGGCACGCTGAGCGCCACAACGCCGAGACCCGGCCGCAGAGGGCGACTGGGCCCACCCGTGCCACGGCGCAGCCAAGGAAAGTCCTCGCTGCTGCGCTCGGGACAGCGGCTGTCCCACAGGCCATCGGTGTCGATGTGCACGGCCGGCGCTCCATTGCCGACGCCGTGCAGGCGCCGCGACAGGAGGCGGGCGAGCCCTTCCTCCGTCGAGGTCATCTCGTGCGGGGCGGGCGGGTCGGCGGAAACCCAGGCGCAGGTGCCGCGCGTTGTGAAGGCGCCTGCGAGCCGGTCGGCCTGCTCCTCCGGCATGGATTCGATGAGGCGGGTGAGCGTCACGGTCTGGCTGAGCGCCTGCCCGCGCACGATGCCCGCCACCACCGCGTCATGCTCGCTCTGGAGAACCAGCACCAGCAGCACCTGCGCCAGCGCCAGAGTCGCCACCAGCAGCAGCACCAGCCGCCCGGCGAGGCTGCCGGGCCAGAGGAACCGCAAAAGCCGGTTCACAAGTCCTCTCACGCCTCCACCTCCACCGGCGCGGCGAAGACGTAGCCATCGCCCCACACCGTCTTGATGAGGGTGGGGTTCTGCGGGTCGCGCTCGATCCGGCGCCTCAGGCGGCTCACGAGGTTGTCGATGCTGCGGTCGAACACCTGGGCCGGGCGGCCGGCGGTGATGTCGAGCAGCTGGTCGCGCGAGAGCACCACAGAGGGGCGGGTGACGAAGGCGAGCAACAGGCGGAACTCGGCGCTGCCGAGTCGCACTTCGCTGCCGGTCTCGTCCAGCAGCACGCGCCGGCCGGGATCGAGCTGCCAGCGGTCGAAGCGGTAGAGCGCGGGATCGCCCTGCTGCGCCCGCGCCGGCCCCTGCGCCCGGCGCAGGATGGCGCGGATGCGGGCGAGCAGCTCACGCGGATTGAACGGCTTGGTGACGTAGTCGTCCGCACCCAGTTCCAGCCCGACGATCCGGTCGGTCTCCTCCGCCACCGCGGTGAGGAGCACGACGGGAATGTCGCTCGCCTGCCGCAGCTGGCGGCACAAAGTCAGGCCGTCCTCACCCGGCATCATGATGTCGAGCACCACGAGGTCGAAGGTGCCGGTGCGCATCTGCTGGCGCATGTCCACGCCGCCGGATGCGACGCTGACCCGAAACCCGTTCCGCGTCAGGTATTTGGCCAGGAGTTCGCGAATTTCGCGATGATCGTCGACGACGAGGATGTGCGGCGTGCGTTCCATCTTGCCGTTGGGCTGCCGTTCTCTCGGGTTGGGACGCGGGCGCCGGCCGCGTTCCCTTCGGTGCGACTTGAGCCGACCGGCAGGCGCCCGGCCACCGCGAAATTGTATCCAACTGTATCAGCGCGGCCGCGTGGGACGAACATTTACGAAGTGACCGCTGCGGGACAAATTTTCCGGACGCGGATAAGGCATGAACGTCCGCAACGAACCCCGTAGCCAGACCGCCCCGCGCGTCCAGCCAGCACGCTCAGGTTTCGTCTGGAGTTGCAAAGATGTCGTTTGCCGCCGTGCGCCGCACGCTGATCTTCCTCCACCGCTGGATCGCGCTGATCCTGACGCCCGTCTTCCTCATCATCATCGTCACCGGCGCGGTGCTGTCCTTCCGGCCCATCGTGAACAGCGGACAGGGACCACAGCCCGGCACGACGGTGGACGTCGCCGCCCTCACCCAGATCATCGGCACCATCGAGAGGGCCGGAAAACCCGGCGCAACCAGCGTGGTAGAAGGCGGGCGCGCACTGCAGGTCCTGTCGCAGGACCCGGCCGTCGCGGGCCGCTGGGACGTCGCCAGCGGCGCCCACACCCCCGCGCCGTCCGGCGGCATCGACATCTTCCGCACCGCCGAGGGACTGCACAAGACGCTGCTGCTCGGCCTCGGCATCGTGGTGGAGATCGCAAGCTTCCTGATGCTCGGGATCATGGTGGCCGGGCCCTTCCTCGCCTGGCTGCGCTTCCGCAACAGCCTGATGGGCTGGCACACGGCCATAGGCTGGCTCCTGCTGCCGCTCACGCTGACCTCGCCGGTCACGGCGGTGATGCTCTCGCTGCACATCGGCACCGGATCGCGGCCCGAACTGCCGCGTGCCAAGCGCCCGGTGAGCATCACCCAGGCGCTCGCCATCGCCGGGCCTGATCTCGACCTGAGCCGTCTCGCCGGAGCCCGCCGGTTCCGTGGCGGCATGGTCATGCTGCAGATTGCGCCGGATGCGACCGGCCGGAACGGGGGCGGCTTTGTGGTCACCGATACCGGCGTCACGCCGCTTGTCGGCGGCCCGGGCCTCGTCAAGCAGATCCATGAGGGCACCTGGGGCGGCGCGTGGTCGGGGGCGCTCAACTTCGGAATTTCACTGGTTCTTCTGGGCCTTACGGTCACCGGGGTCTATTCTTGGGTGCGACGCAAGGCCCGCAACCGGGTACGGCCGGTGGCGGCCGGCGGCGATATCCTCGTCGCGCACGCCAGCCAGACCGGCACCGCCGCGCGTCTGGCGGGGGCGGTGTTCGAGGGGCTGATCGCGGGTGGGGAGAAGGCGACGCTGGCGCCCCTCGGCGCGCTGAAGCCGGCCGACATCGCCCGCTTTCCCCTCGTGCTCCTCGTCGCCTCCACCACCGGCGAGGGCGAGGTGCCGGACGGCGCGCGGGCCTTTCTGAAGCGTCTGAAAGCCAGTGGCCTCAAGGGGATACGCTTCGCGATGCTCGCCCTGGGCGACCGCAGCTACGCCAATTTCTGCGGTGGTGGCCGGCGCCTGCGGGAGGCTCTGCTGGCGGCGGGCGCGGTCGAGGCGCTGCCGCTTCGGGAGGCCGATGGCGATCCGTCCGGCGCCTTCCTTGCCTGGGTGGACGCGGTGCGCGGCGAACTCGCCCTGAACTGCACCATCGCCGGCCTGCCGCCGGTCTCGTCGCCGCTCGCCCTCACCGTCGCCGACCGCCAGCGCCTCGATGTGCCCGGCACCGACAACACGCGAGAAACATGGAAGATTTTTCTGCAGAGTGCGGAAGATCTCGCCTTCCGTCCCGGCGATCTGGTGCGCATCGCGGCGGGTGCGGGAGAGCGGCCGCGCTCCTATTCGGTGGGCAGTTCCAGCCGGGTCGATCCGCGCCGCATCGCCCTCACCGTCCGGCTGCATGAATGGACCGCAGAGGATGGCGCACGGCACCTCGGGCGGGTCTCCGGGTTCCTGTTACGTGAAGCGGAACAAGGAGTTACGGTCGAGGCCCGGCTTGACCCGCATCCCGGCTTCAACCCGCCGGCCGATCCCTCCTGGCCCATCATGATGATCGCCGCCGGTTCTGGCATCGCGCCCTTCCCCGGCTTCATCGCGGAGCGGCGCGCCTCGGGGCGGGCCGGGCCGGCGTGGCTGATCTTCGGCAACCGCCATCGTGACGGCGATTTCCTGTGGCGCGATATGTTCGAGACGGCCCTCGCCGATGGCTCGCTGACCCGCATGGATACTGCATTCTCGCGCGATTCCGACGACGGCGCGCGGGTGCAGGACCGGCTTCGGCAGCATGCTGCGGAGGTATTTGAATGGCTCGTTGAGACGAAGGCCATCGTCTATATCTGCGGTCGCCGGGCCATGGCGGAGGCGGTATTGGAAAACCTTGCGCAGGTGCTGGTGACGGAGGGCGGGCTGAAGCCGGAGGCCGCGCGGGCGGAGATCGGGCAGTGGGTCGCCGAAGGGCGGGTCCGCGTGGACACGTTCAACTGATGGCGCATATTGGCGCACTTTCACCAGGTGTCAGGTGGGTGTCAGGGCGGCATTCGGTGCAGGTTCGGGACGAGATTCTATTTCGGGGCGGGAAGGCAGGTTGCGCGTGCATGGTTTAGACGGCCAGACCGACCCGGCGGCCCCCTCTCCGGCCGGATGTCCCCCGGTCGCGAGACCCGTGGGGGAGAGACCGGTGGGGTGGCGACCTCAGCGGGCGAGATCCCTGCGGGCGACCCTGGGCGTCCTGGTCGCGCTCACCCTCTCCGCCTGCGCGGTCGGGCCGGAATACGACACGCCGGAGCTGACCCTCCCCGGCCACTGGGGGGCGACGGCGAAGCGGGCGGAGGCGGCGCCGCAGCTGAAGGCGTGGTGGCGGCGCATGGGCGACCCCATGCTCGATGCGCTGATGACGGAAGCGGTCGCCGGCAATCTCGATGTGGCCACCGCCAAGGCCAATGTGCGGGCCGCCCGCGCCTCCTACCACCAGCAGATGGGAACGCTCTTCCCTGAGATCACCGGCAATGCTTCCGGCACGCGGGGCGACAGCGGCGGCGGGGTCAGCCCCAATGGCGACATCACCGTGTCCAACGGCTACGGCCAGTATCAGGCCGGCCTCGATGCCAGCTGGGAGGTCGACCTGTTCGGCGCCAACCGCCGCGGGGTGGAGGCGGCGGCCTACAATGTGGATGCGGTGGTCAACAGCCTCGACGCGGTGCTGCTGACGCTGGTGGGCGATGTCGCCTCCTATTATGCGGACGTGCGCGGCTATCAGGCGCAGATCGCCCTCGCCCGCAGCACCGCCGCCTCGCAGAAGGAGACGGAGGCGCTGACCCGGCGCAAGCTCGATGCCGGCGCCGCCTCGGCCGTGGACCTCGCCAACGCTTCCGGCCTCGTCGCCTCCACCGAGGCCAACATCCCCGAGCTGGAAGCGTCCCTCGCGGCGGCCATCCACCGCATCTCGGTGCTCACCGGCCAGCCCCCGGCGGCGCTCATGCTGCGCCTGTCGCGGGTCAAGCCGGTCCCGACCCCGCGCCTGCCGGTGCCGCGCGGCATTCCCGCCGACGTTCTGACCAACCGGCCGGACGTGCGGGCGGCGGAACGCGCGCTCGGCCAGTCCACCGCCCTCGTCGGGCAGGCGGAGGCGAACCGCTATCCCTCCATCAGCATCACCGGCAACATCAACGCCACCGGCTCGCGGCTTGGCGATCTCGGCCGCGCCTCGTCCATCAGCTGGGCGTTCGGGCCGACGCTCACGGTGCCGATCTTCACCGGCGGGCAATTGAAGGCGCTGGTGGACCTCGCCGAGGCCAATCGCGACGTGTCCTTCATCGCCTACAAGGCGAGCGTGCTGACGGCGCTGGAGGATGTGGAGAACGCCTCCGTCTCGCTCTCCCAGCAGCGCCTCAAGACCGGCAAGCTGACCATCGCCGTCACCTCCTACGGGGAGGCGGCGCGGCTCTCCCGCGCGCTCTACGAGAACGGCTCCACGAGCTTCCTCGACGTGCTCACCGCGGAGCGCTCGCTCTATTCGGCACAGACCCAGCTCATCCAGAGCCGGGTCGCGACCACGAAATACTACATCGCCCTCAACAAGGCGCTCGGCGGCGGCTGGGACGGGGTGGTCGACACCTCCAGACCTGAGGTGGTGGACCAGAACACCGGCCCCCACTTCGCGCGCATCGCGCCACTCGCGCGCCCCGACGGGAGCGCCCAGCCATGACGGTGCTGCCGTGAACGCCTTGCCTCCCCTCGACGAAACCCGCACGGCGCCCGCCGCCACCCGGCCGAAGAAGAAGCCCCGCCGGCTGTGGCGCTGGGGGTTGCTCGCGCTGCTGATCGCCGCCGGCGCCTACGGCTACAGCCGCTACACGGCCCCGGTGCCCGGCTCCGGGCTGATGACCGCCCCCGTCACCCGCGGCAACGTGGAGGAGACGGTGCTGGCCTCCGGCACGCTGAAGCCCTCCAACCTCGTGGCGGTGGGCTCCCAGGCCTCGGGCCGCATCCTCGCCATCAACGTGAAGCTGGGCGACAAGGTGAAGAAGGGCGACCTCATCGCCCAGATCGATTCCGTGACCCAGGAGAATGCCCTGCGCACCGCCGAGGCGGCGCTGGCCAACACCCGCGCGCAGAAGGCCGAGAAGGAGGCGACCCTCGTGCTGAACGAGCAGACCCTCGCCCGCCAGAAGACCATGGTGGCGCAGAAGGCGGTATCGCAGGCGGACTACGAGGCGGCCGATTCCGCGGTGAAGGTGACGCGCGCGCAGCTCGCGGCGCTGGATGCGCAGATCATCTCGGCGCAGGTGGCGGTGGACACCGCCCGCGCCAATCTCGGCTACACGCAGATCACCGCCCCGGCCGATGGCACGGTGCTCGCCCTCGTGGCCCAGCAGGGCCAGACGCTGAACGCGACCCAGACCGCGCCCACCGTCGCCATCCTCGGCCAGCTCGACGTGATGACCGTGCGGGCTGAAATCTCCGAGGCCGACATCATCAAGGTCGCGCCCGGAATGCCCCTGTGGTTCACCGTGGTGGGCGCGCCGGACGAACGGCACAACGCCAAGCTGGGCTTCATCGAGCCGGCGCCGGAGAGCCTGAAGAACGACAGCAGCTTCTCCACCACCAGCAGCTCTTCGTCGTCCTCCTCGTCCGCCACCACCTCCGTGGCCATCTACTATATCGGCGTGTTCGACGTGCCGAACCCCAAGGGCCGGCTGCGCACCTACATGACGCCGGAGGTGCACATCATCCTCGGCCGGGCCGAGAACGTGCTCACCGTGCCCTCCACCGCGCTGGAGCGGGCCGGCAAGGGCTGGCGCGTGCGCGTGCTCCATGGCGACGGCACGGTGGAGCGCCGCCCGGTGGAGGTGGGCCTCAACGACAAGGTGACGGCGGAGATCCGCTCCGGCCTCGCCGAGGGTGAACGCGTGGTGACGGGCGAGGCCGTGGCCGGCGCGTCCGGCGGCGGCGCCGGCGGCCCGCCCCGCCGCCCGCCCATGGGCGGGCTGTGAGGGAGCGGCGGGCATGAACGCGCCCGATATGAACCTATCCCTCGCTCCGCCTCTGGCGGAAACCGGCGAAGCGCCGTTGATCCAGCTCAAGGGCGTGTGGCGCGAATATCCCTCCGGCGAGGGCACCATCGCCGCGCTCAAGGGCATCGACCTCGACATCGCCCGCGGCGAGATGGTGGCCATCGTCGGCGCCTCGGGCTCGGGCAAGTCCACCCTCATGAACATCCTCGGCTGCCTCGACCGGCCCACCTCCGGCAGCTACCGTGTGAGCGGCAAGGAGACGGCGGCGCTGGAGCCGGACGAGCTGGCCGCTTTGCGCCGCGAGCATTTCGGCTTCATCTTCCAGCGCTACCATCTGCTGGGAGAACTCTCCGCCCTCGGCAACGTGGAGATCCCCGCCGTCTATGCCGGCGCCAATGCCGAGGCGCGGCGCGAGCGGGCGGAGGCCATCCTCGCTAGGCTCGGCATGGCGGACCGCACCGGCCACCGGCCGGGCCAGCTCTCCGGCGGCCAGCAGCAGCGCGTGTCCATCGCCCGCGCCCTGATGAACGGCGCCGACGTGATCCTCGCCGACGAGCCCACCGGCGCGCTCGATTCCCGGAGCGGCGCCGAGGTGCTGCGCATTCTCGACGAGCTGAATGCGGAAGGCCGCACCATCATCATCGTCACCCACGACATGAAGGTGGCCGAGCGGGCGCAGCGGGTGATCGAGATCCGCGACGGCGAGATCGTCGCCGACCGGCCCTCGGCCGCGGCCCGCACCCGCATGGTGAGCGTGCCGAAGCCCGTTGCGGCGCCCACCTCGCGGCTCGCCCGCTGGCGCGCCTTCGGCGACCGCCTCTATGAAGCCTTCATCATGGCGCTGCTGGCCATGAACGCGCACCGGCTGCGCACCTTCCTCACCATGCTCGGCATCATCATCGGCATCGCCTCGGTGGTGTGCGTGGTGGCGCTGGGCGAGGGCTCGCGGCAGAAGGTGCTCGCCAACATCTCCAGCCTCGGCACCAACACGCTGGAGATCTTCGCCGGCCGCACCTTCGGCGATACAAGATCGGGCAAGATCACCACGCTGGTGGTGGCGGATGCGGATGCCCTCGCCCGCCAGCATTATGTGGCGGCGGTGACGCCCACCGTCTCCAAATCCACCACCGTGCGCTTCGGCGGCACCGAGGCCAGCGCCCTCATCAACGGGGTCGGCGAGGGCTATTTCGCCGCCAAGGGCGTGCGGCTGACGCAGGGCCGGCTGTTCGACGCCGACAGCGTGCGCGCCCGCACCCTGGAGGCGGTGATCGACGAGAACACGCGCAAGACCCTGTTCGCGGACGTGCCCGGCGGGCCGCTCGGCAAGGTCATCCTCATCGGCGACGTGTTCGCCCGCGTGGTGGGAGTGGCGGCGCCGCAGCAGGGCGGGTTCGGCTCCAGCCAGAACCTCTCCGTCTACCTGCCCTACACCTCGGTGCAGTCCCGCTTCGTCGGCTCCACCTCGCTGCGCTCGATCACCGTGAAGGTGGCCGACGACGCGCCCATGGATGTCGCCGAGCAGCAGGTGACGCGCTTCCTCCTGCAGCGCCACGGCACCAAGGACTTCTTCATCATCAACACCGACGACATTCGCAACACCATCACCGCCACCACCGAGACCATGACGGTGCTGATCGCCGCCATCGCCGTCATCTCCCTCATCGTCGGCGGCATCGGGGTGATGAACATCATGCTGGTGTCGGTGTCCGAGCGGGTGGGCGAGATCGGTGTGCGCATGGCGGTGGGCGCGCGGCAGAGCGACATCCTCAACCAGTTCCTCATCGAGGCGGTGCTGGTGTGCCTCGTGGGCGGCGTCACCGGCATCGCGCTGGCGCTGGGGTTCGGGGTGCTGTTCGCCTATTCGGGCTCCAACTTCACGCTGATCTATTCGGCGAGTTCCATCATCGCCGCCGTGGTGTGCTCCAGCCTCATCGGGGTGGGCTTCGGCTATCTGCCCGCGCGCAACGCCTCCCGCCTCGACCCGGTGACGGCGCTGGCGCGTGACTGATCAGCGCCTGCGCAGCCAGCGCCCGAAGCCGCGACGCGGGCGGGCGGCGGCGCGAGCCTGCGCCTCGTCTCTGTCGGCCGCGGCCTGCGCGTCCTCGGCGGCGCGCACCCGCTCCAGCGCCCGCGTGGCGATGGCTTCGAGGGCGGGATCGCCGGACGCGCGCAGGCCCTCGGCCGCCAGCCGGCAGAAGTCCGGGACGGCCGTCTCGATGGATCGCGCGAACCAGGCGCACGCCTCCTCCGCCGCGCCGTCCGCATAGCGCGTGCGGGCATAGTCGAACTGGCCGCGATAATCCCCGCCGAGCGCCGCGCGGCGATACCAGCGGCGCGCGGCCACGGGATCGGCCGGCCGGCCCCAGCCCTGCTCCAGAAACCGGCCGATCATGGCCATGGCCTTGGGATGCCCCCGCCGCGCCGCCCGCACGAACCAGTGGAGCGCAAGGGCCGGATCAGCGGCGAAATCGGCGGCATTCACCAGCAGCGTGCCGAGGTTGAACTGCGCCCACACATGCCCTTCGACCGCCGCCGCGCGATAGCGCCGACCGGCCGCGTCGCGGTCGCGTGGCACGCCCCAGCCCTTCTCATGGCAGCGCCCCACCATGTTCACGCCGTCGAGGCTACCCGCGTCGGCGGCGATGACGAACCACCGGTACGCAGCCTCGGCATCGCGCGCGACGCCGGTGCCATCCAGCAGCATCTGGCCATACACCACCTGCGCGCTCAAGATGCCGTTGTGCGCCGCCGCCCGCACCAGCGCGACGCTCCGCGCCGGCTCCGCCGCCAGCCCCGCGCGCAGTTCGTCCGCGCTCATGCCCTTCAGGGCGCTGTAGGAAATCCGCTCGTCGCCCATGCCCGGCCCGCCGCGCCCCGAGGGGCATGCCGGGGCGATAGACCGTCGCGACGCGCCTTCATGTCAAGCCGGGGCGCGCAGTTCTTAAATGGAACAGTTCTTGTTTTGAATGATTTCAGGTGGTGTACCGATATGTATCATTGAGTATTGCCATATCTCCATCCGCCACTTTTCGGCCCACCTTGGACCAGATCAAAAACATAGTTGTTGCGCTGCGGAATGCAGGGCCTCTATACGTCACGCAACAGAATGATGACTTCCATATACGTGCCGCCGCCCGGTTGAGGGGTGGCGCGCCCACAGTCAGGGTTTGCTTCGTCATGGTCCGGAACAGACCTTAACTCCTGATTTTGCGCTCATTATTGCAGACACCGCCCTGACGCCCGTTCCGTCAGCGCTCGACTATTGCCGAAACCAGCCCGCAGCGCGCCGCCGCAAGCATCGCCGGGCATCTCACCTTACGGGGAAAGATCATGGGAGCGTTGAGCACACTTCGGCCCACCATGTCGCGTTCGACGGTGGGCGCCGGCCTTGTGATGGGCCTGTCGGCCGTGCCCTTCATGGAGGCCTTCGCCCAGCAGGCGACCGCGCCCGCCGGCGCCGACACGGACCTGCCGACCATCGTCGTCGACGCCGATGGCGAGCCGGTCAATTCGCTGGAGGCGACCACCGGCCTGTCGCGCCTGCCCGGCACCATCCAGGACACGCCGCAGACCGTCACCGTCATCTCCCAGCAGACCATGCAGCAGCAGGGCGTGACGACGCTGGAGCAGGCGCTGCGCAATGTTCCGGGCGTCACCGTCGGCATCGGCGAGGGCGGCGGCGGCATGAACGGCGACCAGTTCCGCATCCGCGGCTTCCAGGCCAAGGGCGACGTCTTCATCAACGGCCTGCGCGACTTCGGCGTCTATGTGCGCGACAACTTCGCCTACGAGAACGTGGAGGTCTTCAAGGGGCCAAGTTCCGAGAGCTTCGGTTCCGGCACCACGGGCGGCGCCATCAACATGCAGCTGAAGCAGGCGCACCGCGGCGACAAGTATGACGTGGACGGCCAGTTCGGCTCCGGCCCGCTCTATCGCGGCGTGTTCGACTTCAACAAGCAGATCGACGACACCACGGCCGCCCGCATCGTCGGCATGTTCAACGCCCAGGACATCGTGGACCGCGACCATGTGGAGGCCAACCGCTGGGGCCTCATGGGCTCGCTGGGCTTCGGCCTCGGCACCAGCCAGACGCTCTATCTCAACTATCTCTACCAGCACGGCGACCGCACGCCGGACTATGGCGTGCCCATCGTGACGCCGCTGTTCAACGATGCGAAGAAATTCGGCGCCATCGGCGTGCCGGTGACGGAATGGGGCGTTCCGCGCTCCAACTTCTACGGCAAGGTGACGGATCGCGACATCACCGACACCAACATGTTCACGGCGAACTACAAGAACGAGATCAACGACTGGCTGACCTTCACCAACGACAGCCGTGTCGGATACTACACGCGCGATTTCGCCGCCTCGGTGCCGGGTTGCAGCAACGGCTCGACCAATACGGTACCAGCCACGCCGAAGATCTACGCCGCGAGCTGCACGGGGCAGTTCTTCGCCGGCAACAACCCCGCCATCACCTTCGGCGGCGGCAATCCGGGCTATCTACAGGAAAGTCTCGCGGCCGAGAATGTCGCGACCATGACCGCCAAGTTCAACACCGGCTTCCTCAGGCACGAGCTGGTGACGGGCATCGACTATTACTTCGTCAACGACAGCCGCAACCTGCTCTCCCTCAACGGCTCCAAGGGCCTCTCGACCATCTGGCTCCCGGTCTACGAGAACACGACCGGCTATTATCTCTACGAGAATCCGTTCGGCAACAACGGCCAGAAGATCAGCAACAGCTATGATTTCGGCGCCTTCGCCAGCGACCGTATCTGGTTCACGGACCAGCTCTCCATCCTCGGCGGCATCCGCTGGGACAATTATTCGGCCGATTACAAATACTGGTGCGTGGACGCGCAGGGCACCTCCACCGTGCCGGGCTGCAAGAACAGCAAGGGCACCTGGATCAACGCCGATTCCAACACCCGCTTCTTCAGCCCCAAGGCCTCGCTGATCTGGGAGCCGACGAAGACCCAGACCTATTACGTCTCGTACGCGAAGTCCTTCAGCCCGCAGGGCGGCTTTCCCACCAACGACGTGACCGTGGTCAACCCGGTGCAGAACAATCTTGAGCCGGAAGACAACGAGACGTGGGAGGCCGGCGCCAAGGTCTCGGTGCTGGACGGCAGGCTCGGGCTCACCGGCGCGGTGTTCCGCATCAACAAGAGCAACGTCTTCTACACCGATCCCGTGACCGGAAATTCGGTGGAGAGCGGTGAGAACCAGCGGGTGCAGGGCATCGAGCTGGGCGTGACCGGCACCATCACCGACGCCTGGACCATCCAGGCCGGCTACGCCTATTACTCCAGCGAAATCCTCACCTCGACCACGCTGAGCTACATCGGCAACGAGGTGCCCTTCGTCTCGCCCAACAACTTCACGCTCTGGACCACCTACGACCTCATCAAGGGCGGCGTGGTGCGGGCCATCCCCGGCCAGCTTCTGGTGGGCGGCGGCATCACCTATGCCGACGGCTATTTCACCAACAGCGCCAACACGGCCATCATTCCCGAGACCTTCTCGCTCGACGCGCTGATCTCGTACAAGCACGACAAGTATCGCGTGGCGCTCAACGGCTACAACCTCACCAACGCGCTGAACTATTCGGCCGGCTGGGGCAACCGCGCCGTTCCCGCGCCGGGCCGCTCGTTCACGCTGAGCGTGGGCTACACCTTCTGATCGTCACGAAAACGGCGTCGGCGCGGTCGACACGGCCGGGCCGACGCTGCCCGTTTCTGGATGCGCGATGCTCGTTGAAATCCCCGATCTCCTCACCGCGGCCGAGGTCGCCCACTGCCGCCGCGTGCTGGAAGGCTCGCCCTGGGTGGACGGCCGCGTGACGGCCGGCGTGCAGGCGGCGAAATCCAAGCAGAATTTGCAGATTCCGGTGGAGTCGGCCGAGGCGCAGGAGCTGGGTGATCTCATCCTGCGGGCGCTGGGCCGCAACGGGATTTTCAACTCGGCGGCCATGCCGCTCCATGTGCTGCCGCCCATGTTCAACCGCTACGACGTGGGCATGAAGTTCGGTGCCCATGTGGATGGCGCCATCCGCGCCATCCCCGGCGCCGGGCGGCGGATGCGGGCGGATGTCTCCACCACCGTCTTCCTCACCGATCCCGCCGATTATGACGGCGGCGAACTCCTCATCGAGGACAGTTACGGCGTCCACGAGGTGAAGCTGCCCGCCGGCCATGCGGTGGTCTATCCCGCCAGCAGCCTGCACAGCGTGCGCGAGATCACCCGCGGCAGCCGCTGGGGCTCCTTCTTCTGGACCCAGTCCATGATCCCGGACGATGGCCGCCGCGCGCTGCTCTACGACCTCGACCTCGCCATCATGGCCGTGCGCAGCCGCCTGCCGGACGACGAGCCGGCGGTGCTCCAGCTCACCAACGTCTACCACAACCTGCTCCGGAGCTGGGCGCAGATGTAAAGCCCGCGCGGCGCCTGAGCGAAGGCAACGGGAAAGCCCCCCGCGCGGCGACTGAGCGGCCGCACTGCCGGCAAAGGCGCTACTGGTTGATCTCCGGCTCCACCAGCCGCGCCAGATTGCGCAGGGAGTCCTGCCAGCCGAGATAGCAGGCCTCGACGGGAATGACGTCCGGGATGCCGGTCTGGGTGATCTCCACCTCGGTACCCATGGAGACCTTCTTCAGCACGATGGTCACGTCGATATCGCCGGGCAGGGCGGGCGTGTCGAAGCGGTCGGTGTAACGCACGCGTTCGCCGGGGACCAACTCGTGAAACTCCCCGCCGAAGGCGTCGCTGTGGCCGGTGGTGAAGTTGCGGAACGACATGCGGAAGGTGCCGCCCACCACCGCGTCGAGATGATGCACCGTGCAGGTGAAGCCGTTGGGCGGCAGCCACTTGGCGAGCGCATCGGCCTCGATGAAGGCGCGATAGACCTTCTCCGGGCTGGTGGTGAGGATGCGGTGCAGGCGAACGGTGCCGGGCATGTCTCTTCTCCCTGTCAGAGCACGCGCCGATCTGATCGCATCGCGATCAGATCGGATCACGCGTTCTCTTTCTTAAAGTGAGAGGGCGATTCACCGATCAAATTGATTCAATTTGATCGGATCGCGCTCTAGAGGCGGCGGCGCCGCCCGTCACCCCAAAAGGACGAACGGCGCGCGCCGCACCCGACACCCGCGCGCCGTTTTTCCGCTCACCCCACCTCGGGCAGGCGGTGGATGTATTTGTCGAGGGTGATGGGATAGTCCCGCACCCGCACCCCGGTGGCGTTGTAGAGCGCATTGGCCACTGCCGCGCCCACCCCGCACAGGCCGAGCTCGCCCACGCCCTTCGCCTTCATGGGCGAGGACATGGGGTCGGTCTCGTCGAGGAAGATCACCTCCTGGTGCGGGATGTCCGCATGCACCGGCACCTCGTAGCCGGCGAGATCGTGGTTGACGAAGAAGCCGTGGCGGCGGTCCACCGCCAGCTCCTCGAACAGCGCGGCGCCCACCCCCATGGTCATGGCGCCGATCACCTGGCTGCGGGCGGTCTTGGGGTTGAGGATGCGACCCGCCGCGCACACCGCCAGCATGCGTCGCACCCGCGCCTCGCCGGTGGCCGCATCCACCGCCATTTCCACGAAATGGCCGGCGAAGGTGGATTGCTGGTAGCGCTTGCCGAGGTCGCCATATTCGATGGTGTCCTCCGCCGTCAGCCCGTCCGCGCCCGCCGCCTGAGCCAGCGGCACGGCCCGGTTGCCGGCGCGCACCTCGCCATCGGCGAACACCGCCTCCTTGGAATTGAAGCCGAGGGTGCGGGCCACCTCCTCGCGCAGCTTCATGCAGGCGGCGTAGACGCCGGAGGTGGCGTTGTTGGCGCCCCATTGCCCGCCCGAGCCGCAGGACGCCGGCAGCGATGAATCGCCCAGCACCACGCGCACCTTGTCGAGCCCCACGCCCATCATCTCCGCCGCCGTCTGAGCGAGGATGGTGTAGCTGCCGGTGCCGATGTCGGTCATGGCGGTTTCCACCGTCACCCGGCCCTCGGCATCGAGCCGCACCCGCGCGCCGGACTTCATGAGGAGGTTGTTGCGGAAGCCCACAGCCATGCCCATGCCGATCAGTTGGTCGCCCTCCCGCACCTGCCCAGGCTTGGGATTGCGCCGGCTCCAGCCGAACCGCTCCGCGCCGAGGCGCAGGCAGGCGACCAGTTGGCGCTGGGAGAAGGGGCGGTCGGGGTTTTCGGGGTCGCGCTCGGTGTCGTTGAGGACGCGGAACTCCACCGGGTCGATGCCGAGCTTCTCCGCCATCTCGTCCATGGCGATTTCCAGCGCCATCAGGCCCGGCGCCTCGCCGGGGGCGCGCATGGCGTTGCCCTCGGGCAGATGGAGGGTGGCGAGCCGCATGGCGGTGAGGCGATGGGCGCCGGCATAGAGCAGGCGCGTCTGGTTCACCGCCGTCTCCAGCCCGCCGCCGGGCAGGTCGCCGGACCAGCTCTTGTGGCCGATGGCGGTGATGCGCCCGTCCCGCCCCGCGCCGATGCGGATGCGCTGGATGGTGGCGGGACGGTGGGTGGTGTTGTTGACGATCAGCGGACGATGCAGCGCCACCTTCACCGGCCGCCCCGCCGCCCGCGCGCCCAGCGCCGCCAGCATCGCATCGGCCCGGATGAAGAGTTTGCCGCCGAACCCGCCGCCGATATAGGGCGAGATCAGGCGCACCCTGTCCTTGGGCAGGCCGAGCATGCGCGCGAGGTCGCTGCGGCCCCACTCGATCATCTGGTTTGAGGTCCACACCGTCAGCCGGTCGCCGTCCCAGGCGGCGGTGGAGGCGTATGGCTCCATCATGGCGTGGGTCTGGTCGGGGGTGGAATAGGTGGCGTCGAGGCGCACCGGGGCAGCGGCGAAAGCCCCGTGGAAATCGCCCACGGCCGTGTCGGCCGCCCCGCCCATGCCGTCGCCTTTCTCAGGTCTAACGGCGCCTTCCATGGCCTTGGCGAGGTCGAAGGCGCCCTCGGCGGGGGCATAGTCCACCTTCACCAGCGCGGCGGCCGCGCGGGCCTGCTCGAACGTGTCGGCCACCACCAGAGCCACCGCCTGGTGATAGTGCTCCACCTCCGGACCGGCGAGGAGCAGCGCCGTATTGTTGTTGCCCTTCTTCAGCGGCCCCGCATTGGCGGCCGTGACCACGGCGACGACGCCGGGCGCCGCCTCCGCGGCCGACGTGTCGAGCGCGGTGATGCGGCCCCTGGCGATGGTCGCGCCCACCACGAAGCCGTGGGCGGCATTGGGCGCCACGTCGTGCCGCTCATAGGCATAGGGCGCGGTGCCGGTGGTCTTCAACGGCCCGTCGATGCGGGAGACGGGCTGGCCGATGATCTTCAGCTGGTCGATGGGATTGTCGGCGGCGGGTGTCTCGAACTTCATGGCTCAATTCCTCCCGTCCACGAGCACGGCACCGAGGGTGCGCTCCACGAGCGTCACCTTGAACGCATTGTCGGGTGTGGGCTTGGCGCCATCGAGCAGGCGCTCGGTCACGGCCTTCGCGCCGCGCGGCAGTTCGGCTTCCGCCTCTTCCACCCGCCACGGCCTGTGCGCCACGCCGCCGAGCGCGATGCGCCCGGTGCCGTCCTCATGGATCACCGCCGCGACGGAGACGAGGGCGAAGGCGTAGGAGGCGCGGTCCCGCACCTTGCGATAGACCTGCCGCCCGCCCACGGGCTTGGGCAGGGTGACGGCGGTGATAAGCTCGCCGGGCTCCAAAGCGGTCTCGATGTGAGGCGTGTCGCCGGGCAGGCGATGGAAGTCCGCCATGGCGATCCGCCGGGTGGCGCCGGTGGGCCCGACGGTCTCCACCACCGCATCGAGGGCACGCATGGCCACCGCCATGTCGCTGGGATGGGTGGCGATGCAGGCCTCGCTGGCGCCGATGATGGCGAGCTGGCGGGAATAGCCGCCGAGCGCCGCGCAGCCGCTGCCGGGCGCGCGTTTGTTGCAGGCCTGCGCGGGGTCGTAGAAATAGGGGCAGCGCGTGCGCTGGAGCAGGTTTCCGGCGGTGGTCGCCTTGTTGCGCAACTGGGCGGAGGCGCCAGCCAGCAGGGCGCGGGAGAGCACCGGATAGTCCCGCCGCACCCGCGCGTCGGCGGCCAGATCGGTGTTGCGCACCAGCGCGCCGATGCGCAGGCCGCCGTCGTCCGTCGCCTCGATGCGGTCGAGGCCGAGGCCATTCACGTCGATGAGATGGGCCGGCGTCTCGATCTGCAGCTTCATGAGATCGAGCAGATTGGTGCCGCCGGCGATGAAGCGGGCGCCGGGGGTCGCCGCCGCCGCGCCCGCCGCAGCGGCCGGCGTCAGGGCGCGCTCGTAGGTGAAGGGCTTCATGCGCGCCTCCCCGCCACCTCGACGATGGCCTCCACGATGTTGGAATAGGCGCCGCAGCGGCAGATGTTGCCGCTGATGCGCTCGCGGATTTCCGCCTCGGTGAGTTCGACCGGTGCGGTGAGGTCGCCGGTGACGTGGCTCGGAATGTCAGCCTTCACCTCGGCGAGCACCGCCACCGCCGAGCAGATCTGCCCCGGGGTGCAATAGCCGCACTGGTAGCCGTCATGTTCCACGAAGGCCGCCTGCATGGGGTGGAGCTGGTCGGGCGTGCCCAGCCCTTCGATGGTGGTGACGCTCTGGCCCTCGTGCATGAGCGCAAGCGACAGGCAGGAATTGATCCGCCGCCCGTCCACGATCACCGTGCAGGCACCGCACTGGCCGTGGTCGCAGCCCTTCTTGGTGCCGGTGAGGTGGAGGGTTTCGCGCAGCAGGTCGAGCAGCGTGGTGCGGGTATCCACCTCGATTTCGCGGATCACGCCGTTGACGGTGAGGGAGACCGTCGCGTGACTGGGGCCGGATGCCCCCGGCAGGGCGGCGGGCTGGGCCTCGGCGCCGCCGGGAAGGGAGGAGGCGACCGCCGTGGCGGCCCCGGCGAGGATCACCTCACGCCGGTTGATATCGAGATCATGGGAGCGCGCCATGGGTGCCTGATCCTCCTTCGGACGGGTGCCTGTGGCTGATGGAATCGGATGCGGAGCGGCACGAGCGCGGCCGTTGCCGTCAGGATGCGCATGGATCGGGTCGGCCGGCCAGACGACGCCTGCCGAACCGGCGTCCAACGCCGGCGCGGACGCGCGGTTCCGCACTGCGGGATCACGGAACCGTCAGGCCGTGGCGCGCGCGGGCCGGGCCTCGTCCGGGCATGCGGGCATGAAGGTAGTGACTCCCGCCGCCTCCGGCGTCGGAACTTCTCAGTGGCCCCCGCCGCCTCCGGCGCCGGGTTTGGGCCGCTTCATCAGAGGCGCGGCGATCACCAGCGCGACGAACAGGAAGGTGAGCAGGTAGAAGACGTCCGAGAAGGCCATCACCAGCGCCTGCTGGCGCACCATGGCCGCCATCTGCTTCAACGCCGCCGCCGAGGCATCCGAGCCGAGCCGGGCGAGGCCGGCGGTGATGGTGTCGAGCCGCTCCACCGCCGTGGAGCTTGCCCAGTCCACATGCTCGTGCAGGCGGGCGATGTGCAGGTCCCAGCGGTTGTTCAACACCGTGTTGATGAGCGCGAGCCCCACCGCGCCGCCCAGATTGCGCATGAGGTTGAACAGGCCGGACGCGTTCTTCATCTGCGCCGGCGGCATGGTGCCGAGCGAGATGTTGTTGATGGGGATCATCGCGATCATCAGCCCCACGCCGCGCAGGATTTGCGGGATGAGCAGCTCCCAGAAGTCCCAGTCCTTGGTGATGTACGTCACCCACCACGTGCCCACCCCGAAGGCGGCGAAACCGGCGCCCATCATGATGCGCGGGTCGATCTTGGTCATCAGCCGCCCGGCGATGGGCGCGGTGAGGAACATGGCGATGCCGGTGACGAACATGGTCTCGCCGATCATGAGCGCCGAGTAGCCGCGCACCCGGCCGAGGAAGACGGGATAGAGATAGGTGAGCCCGTAGAGCCCGATGCCCATGATGAAGCTGAAGGCCGAGCCGATGGTGAAATTGCGGTTCTCGAACGCGCGCAGGTCCACCACCGGATGGTCGGTGGAGAAGACGCGGGCAAAGAAGGCGAGGGACGACACGGCGCACACGATGGCGAAGGCGACGATGGTCTGGTCCTCGAACCAGTCGTTGGTCGGCCCCTCCTCCAGCACGAATTCAAGGCTGCCGAGGAAGCCCGCCATGAAGAGCAGGCCCCACCAGTCGAACTTGTCGAGCAGCGCGAAATCCGGCTCGTCGAAGTCGATCAGCGTCACCGCCGCCAGCACCACGAACATGCCGGGAATGACGTTGATGAGGAACAGCCAGTGCCAGGAGAACAGGTCGGTGAGATAGCCGCCCACCGTCGGGCCGATGGTGGGCGCCAGCGTCGCCACGAGGCCGATCATGGGCGCCACGATGGGCTGCTTCTCGCGCGGGAACACCGTATAGGCGGCGGCGAAGACGGTGGGGATCATGCCGCCGCCGAGGAAGCCCTGCAGCGCGCGGTAGACGATCATCTCGTTGATGGAGGAGGCGGTCGCGCACATGAAGCTCATGAGCGTGAAGCCCGCCGCCGAGGCCGCGAACAGCCAGCGCGTGGACAGCGCCCGCGACAGGAAGCCTGAGAGCGGGATCATCACCACCTCGGCGATGAGGTAGCTGGTCTGCACCCAGGAGATTTCGTCGGACGACGCGGCAAGGCCCGCCTGGATCTCGGCCAGGGAGGCGGAGACGATCTGGATGTCCAGGATCGCCATGAACATGCCGAACACCATGCACAGGAAGGCGAACATGCGCCGCCCGTCCACATGCGCGGCGGGGGCCGCAGGAGGGGCGGCAGGAGGAGCGCCCGCTGCGGATGGCTTCAGTGTCAGGGTGTCGGCCATGGCCGCGCCTCCTGTCCGGGCTCAGGGTGCGCGCGTCAGGACGCGGGCGAAGGGGTGGGTGCGGCGGCTGTGGAGGTGGCGGGGATGGACTTGGTGTCCACCGTCGCGGTCACCGACATGCCGGGGCGCAGCTCGCGCTTGGCGAGCACGCGGGGATCGATGGCGATGCGCACGGGGATGCGCTGCACGATCTTGGTGAAGTTGCCGGTGGCGTTCTCCGGCGGCAGCAGGCTGAACACCGAGCCCGAGGCCGGGGACACGCTCACCACCTTGCCGGTGAAATCGTGGTCGGGGTAGGCGTCCACATAGACATCCACGCTCTGGCCGGGCTTCAGGCGGCCGAGCTGGGTCTCCTTGAAGTTGGCATCCACATAGACGCCCTCCAGCGGCACCACGGCGACGAGGCGCGTGCCGGTCTGCACCAGCTGTCCCACCTGCACCGCGCGGTTGCCGACCACGCCGTCGATGGGCGCGCGCACCACGGTGAAGTCGAGGTCGCGCTGCGCCTGGTCGCGGGCGGTCTTCAGCTCGTCGAGCACATGGGACGCCTCGGTGCGCTGGGCGGCGAGCACCACCACCTGCGCCTCGGCGGAGGCGATGGCGGCCTTGGCGGCCTCCACGCTCGCGGCGGTCTTGTCCTTGTCGGCGCGGGCATTGTCGAGGGTAGAGCGGCTGGCGAAGTCGGAGCGGGCGAGCTTATCCTGCCGGTCGAATTCCGCCTGCGCGCGCTTCTGGTCGGCCTCCGCCGAGGCGAGCTGCGCCTTCATCTGGTCGACGGTGGCGCGGGCCGCCGTCTCCTGCTGGTCGAAGCGGGAGAGGGTCGCCTGCTGGGTGGCGATCTTGTTCTCGGCCGACTGGAGGGCGAGGCGATAGTCGCCGTCGTCGATGCGGGCGATCACGTCGCCGGCCTTGACCCACTGGTTGGCCTCCACGTCGACGCTCTTCACGTAGCCGCCGACCTTGGCCGCGATGACAGACGTGTCGGCCGCCACATAGGCGTCGTCCGTCGACACATGGAAGCGGCCCACCTGCCACCAGTGCATCCCGTACCAGCCGCCGGCCGCGACCAGCACCGCCAGCACCGAACCGAAGATGAGCGGCTTGCGCGAGCGCGGCTTCGAGGGGTCCTTGGCGTCGGCCGGAGCCTCCACTTCCACCGCAGGCGCGGCGGGATGGGTCTCCTCCCGCCGCGCCTTGAGCACGGTCACGCCGGCCGAGGGGGGTTCGGCCTGCGCATCCGGCTGCGGTTCGGGTGCAAAAGCGGGCGCCGCCGCTTCATTCCTGATGATCTGAGCCACCTTGATCTCTCCCGGCCAGCTGGGGCCTGACTGAACGGTTTAGTCAAAACCTGGAGCCATCATATTGAACTGAACGGTTTAGTCAATTACTTTGACAAAATGTTGGAACGGTCCCATGCAGGAACCCGCCGAAGGAGGGCGGACATGAACGAGGCACTCGAACACGCCAAGGCGCGCGCCACGGACGGGAACGCCCCCTCTCCCGCCGAGCAGGACATGGAGGCGAAGAAGCGCCTCGACATCATCGACGGTGCCCGCCGCGTCTTCTTCCACAAGGGCTTCGATGGCGCGAGCATGGACGAGATCGCCCGCGCGGCCTCGGTCTCCAAGGCCACCATCTACGTCTATTTCCAGAGCAAGGCGGACCTGTTCCGCGCGCTGGTGGAGGCGGACCGCCGCCAGTCCGCCGAACGTCTCTTCGAGTTCGACGAGGCGGACGCGGACGTGGAGAGCCTGCTGAAGCGCATCGGCGTGTCCTTCATGAGCATGATGATCCGGCCGAACCACATCCGCCTCGTGCGCATGGTGTTCGGCGTGGCGGAGAAGTTTCCGGCCATCGGCCAGACCTTCTTCGAGACCGGCCCCTGCTATGGCGGGCGGCGTCTCGGGGAATTGCTCCAGCGGCAGGTGGAGCTGGGCCGGCTCGACGTGGACGACTGCCAGGCCGCCGCCTTCGAGTTCTTCAACCTGTGCCAGGGCAATCAGGTGAAGGCGCTCATGTTCGGCCTGTCTGAGGGACCGACGCCGGCGGACATCGAGCGCACCGTCGGCCGCGCCGTCCGGGTGTTCCTCGCCGCCTACGGCCCGAAGGACAAGCCCGCCGGCTGACGCCCTCGCATTCGCCGGGCCTTTCGGGTGGGCCTGACCGGCTTCCGGCCGTATCCCTTGGCCAGCGCATTCCCCTGCGCGGGAGAACCGATTGTCCGCGATGCACCGGCAGAACCGGGTGACGCCCCTCGGCCTGTTCGAGGCGGTGCCCGCGCGCGGCCTGCTCATGGGCAACCGGGGCAATCTGCGCCGGCGGGACGGCACGCAGAAGATCTGGCACGCGCGCGGCTGGGTGTGCTGCGTTACATCCTTCCGGGGCCGGCGGATCGATCTTGATGATCCGCGCCGCTACACGCCGCTCTTCTTCATGGACGAGGCGGTGGCGCTGGCCGCCGGTCATCGGCCCTGCGGCGAATGCCGGCATGCGGATTATCAGGCGTTCAAGCAGGCGTGGCGCCGGGCCTTCGCCATTCCCGACGATGCTCCCCTGCATGCTGGCGACATGGACAAGGCGCTGCATAAGGCCCGCATCGCGCGCGGCCATCAGGTGACGCACGTCGCCGCCCTGCGCGATCTGCCCGCCGGCACCTTCGTGGCGCTGGACGAGCGGCCGGGCGAGGCCTTCCTCGTGGAGGCCGGCGCGCTCCATCGCTGGAGCCACGCCGGCTACGGCGCGCCTGTCCCGATCCCGGATACAGACGCCACCGTGCTCACGCCCCGGCCCACGGTGGCGGTGCTGCGGGCCGGCTATGCGCCGCGGATGGCGGCGCGGGGATGAGCGGCACCGCGGTCTGAAGGTGCCAAACCGCCCCCCGCCCGCTCACTCCGCCGCGGCGGAGATGGCCTTCAGCGGCCGTTCCACCTCGCGCACGAGGCTTTCGCTGGAGATTTCCGAGAGGTTGCGCGCGCCGGTGAGGGTCATGGCGACCCGCATCTCCTTGGCGAAGAGGTCGAGCAGATTCTCCACGCCCTTCTGTCCGTCGGTGGCCAGCGCATAGACGAAGGCGCGGCCCAGCAGCACGCCGTCGGCCCCCTGCGCCACCATGCGCACCACGTCGAGGCCGGAACGGATGCCGGAATCGGCGAGGATGGCGAGGCTGCCCTTCACCTTGTCGGCGATGGGCGGCAGCGCGCGGGCCGAGGAGAGCACGCCGTCGAGCTGCCGGCCGCCGTGGTTCGACACCACGATGCCGTCGGCGCCGAAGCGCACCGCGTCCTCGGCGTCCTCGGGATCAAGGATGCCCTTGATGACCATCGGCCCCTTCCAGAACTCGCGGATCCATTCCAGATCGCGCCAGCCGATGGAGGGATCGAAATTGGCGCCGAGCCAACCGACATAATCTTCCAGCGTGGTCTTGTTGCCGCGATAGGCGGAGACGTTGCCGAGATCGTGCGGCGTGCCCATCAGGCCCACGTCATAGGCCCAGAAGGGATGCAGCGCCGCCTGCACCATGCGGCGCACGGCGGCGTTGGGGCCGGACATGCCGGAATGGGCATCGCGATAGCGCGCGCCGGGCACCGGCATGTCCACGGTGAAGACCAGCGTGCGGATGCCCGCCGCCCAGGCGCGCTCCAGCGCGTTCTTCATGAAGCCCCGGTCCTTCAGCACATAAAGCTGGAACCAGAAGGGCTTCTCCACCTTGGCGCGCACCTCCTCGATGGGGCACACCGAGACGGTGGAGAGGGTGAACTGGATGCCCTTGTCGAGCGCCGCCTTCGCCGCCTGCACCTCGCCACGGCGGGCGAACATCCCGCATAGGCCGACCGGGGCCAGCGCCATGGGCATGGCGAGCTTTTCGCCGAGCAGCGTCGTGGACAGGTCCACCTCGCCCACGCTCTTCAGCACCCGCTGGCGCAGGGCGAGCTGGGTGAGGTCGGAGACGTTGCGGCCCAGCGTCACTTCCGCATAGGCGCCGCCGTCGATGTAGTGGAACAGGAAGGGCGGCAGGCGCCGGCGGGCGGCTTCGCGATAGTCCGAGGCGGAGGAGATGATCACGGCGTCAGTTCTTTCTCTTGCTGGCGTTGGGCGACGCGGGAGGAGCGACGGCGGCGCGCCGCGTCGTCCTCGATCTCCCGCAGGGTTTCCTCGACGAATTCGAGATGCAGCAGCGCGGCCGTGCGCGCCTCTTCGGGCCGGCCCGCGATGATGGCGGCGGCAATGGCGCGGTGCTGGTCGTCCAGCGCCTGCGCGGTGCTCGGGATGAGGTAGAGCTTTTCGAGGCTGCGGGAGATGGAGTGGCGCAGGAGGTCGAACAGACCCGCCATCACCTGCCGCATCACCGCATTGTGGGAGGCTTCCGCCACCGCCATGTGGAAGGCGGAATCGGCCTTGGCCTGCGTCTGCGCATCGGTGGCGGCGGCGGAGAGGACATTTTCCAGCGCAGCCTGAAGGTTCGCCTTGTCCTGCGGGCCGGCGCGCAGCGCGGCGTGAAAGGCCATGTCCGCGTCCAGCGACTTGCGGATCTCCATCACGTCATGCCAGTAGCCCGGCTCCCCCGCCGCCTCGGCCGCAAGCGGGCCAAGCGCTTCGGAGAACGCCGCGTCGGAAAGCGCCGCCTCGGAGAACCGTGCCTCTGCGGGCGCGGCCACATAGGTGCCCCCGCCCCTGCGGCTCACCAGCCGGCCCCGGCTCGACAGATGCCGGATGGCCTCGCGCAGCTTCGGCCGCGACACGTTCAGCTCCGCCGCCAACGCCCGCTCGGCCGGCAGGCGCGCGCCGGGCTGAAGGCCGCGTTCGGCGATGAGGGCTTCGATGGTGTCGGTCAGGTCGGCCAAAGGGCGGCTCCCGCGCAGCATCGGGATATTGGTCAGTCCAATATCGTCGTGTGGCGCGGGAAAACTCTATGACTTGAGATTGGTCAGGCCGCAAGCGGAAAATTGGCCTGACCAATTTGCGCGCCGCTGCCGGCTCAGTCCGCCCATTCCGGGTCCGTGGTGAAGGCGATGGTCAGCCAGCGATCGGGCGTGTCGCTGCCGATGGCGACGCCGATCTCGTCGCGGATCACGTCCCAGTCCTCCAGCCGCATGGCCGGCCAGCCGTGGGGCACGATGAAATAAAGCTCGATCTGCCGCCCCCGCCCCACCCGCGCGACATAGGAGCGGAAGGAGAGGAAGCCGTAGCGCGCCACGACGGCGGCGGCCACCTGATCCACATGCTCCTTCAGCGCCGGCGGGGTCACGAGCAGGATGTCCGCCAGCGCCTGCTTCACCGTGGCGAACGGCAGGGGGATGATGACGAGGCAGACCACCGCCAGCGCCACCGGATCGATATAAGGCGAGATCCACGCGCGCGGCGTGCCCTCCACCGCGAGGCCGATGAGGAAGGCCACCAGCAGCGCGAAGGTGAGCCCAGCCGACATCATCCACGCCTTGGCGTCGAGGGCGAGGAAATCGGATTTGATGGTCCTGTTCGCCCGCCGCACGACCAGCGCCATCGAGAGCGCCACGCAGACCGTGATGACCGCGTAGAGGATGGCCTGGTCGAAATCGAGCGCCCGGCCGCCGGACATGAGGCTGCCCACGGCATTGATGAGCGCATAGACCGACGCGCTCATGAGCAGGATGCCGTTGAGCCCCAGCACCATGGGCTCCAGATGCCAGAAGCCCATGGTGAAATGGGCGATGAACCCCTTGGCCGGCGCTCCCGGCGCGGTGGAGGTCGCGATCAGCCGCGCCACCACGAGGGCGAGCACCGTCATGCTGGCGTCGGTGAGCGCGTAGACGCCGTCGAACACGATGGCATAGGAGCCCGACAGCAGGCCGAACACGATGCCCAGCAGCGCCAGCAGCAGGGTCACGCCGATGGATATGCGCAGCACCCCCTGCTCGGTCATCCCCGCCCCTCCCCACGCCCTCGTTCGGGACACAGACTATCCCGCGCCGGCCCCGGCTTGAAACCGCCGCGTTGAAGCGGCAAGCCGCGTGCGCCCGCGTCTCCCTCATCCCGCGCAGGGCGCGCCGGCAGGGCATCGCTTTTCCTTATATGCGGATTGGAAAACGGTATTATTCCTCCATATCCGGCCTTCCTAGAGTGACCATCGACTTTGCGCCAACCCAGCCTCGGGGCGGCTCGCCAAACATGCAAAAGCGATGCTCACATTCCCGAACGATGCCAAGCTTCTGATCTGCGGACAGCTGACCGACGGGGCGGACCATGTTCCGATCCTCGACAAGTTCAGCACCAAGCCCTGCGGTGTGGTCCACATCCCCTCGCGGGCACAGGTGCGCGAGACGGTGGTGCGCATGCACCGCGCCCATCTTGCCGACAGGCTCTCCCCCTATGAGCGCGGCCAGATTCTGGAGCGGGCGGCCGGCGAGGTCGCGGCGCGCGCGGAGCACCTCGTCGACATGCTCCAGCGGGAGGCGGGGTTTACCCGCTCCGACGCTCTCGGAGAAATCAACCGCACCGTCGACACGCTGAAGCTCTCCGCCATCGAGGCGCGCCTTCTCACCGGGGATGTGGTGCCTTTTGGCGGCGCGCCCGGCCAGAAGAACCGCTTCGGTCTCACCATCCGCGTCCCGGTGGGCATCGCCTGCGCCATCACGCCGTTCAATGCCCCGCTGAACACGGTGGCGCACAAGGTGGGCCCTGCGCTGGCAGGCGGCAACGCCATCATCATCAAGCCGTCGCTGCACACCCCCTCGCCCTCCAATTTCCTGGCGGAAGCGCTGATCGCGGCGGGCCTGCCCCCGGACCTGATCGCGGTGCTGCACGGCGGGGGCGAAGTCGTGCGCTGGATCGCCGAAGAGCCGCTGGTCAATTTCTTCGCCTTCACCGGCAGCACCGAGGTCGGCGGCATCATTCAGGGCTATGCCGGCCTGCGGCGGACCCAGATGGAGCTTGGCTCCATCGCCTGCACCTATATCGGCGATGACGCGGACCTCGATGCCGCGTTGCCGAAGGTCGTCGCCGCCGCCTATCGCAAGGCGGGACAGGTGTGCACCTCCATCCAGCTTCTCATGGTGCATCAGGCGCGCCTTGCGGAGGTGGGAGAACGCCTGCGGCCGCTCGTCGAGGCCATCGCCTATGGCGATCCGCGCGATCCGAAGACCGGCATGGGTCCCGTCATCAGCCTCGAGTCCGCCGAGCGCATCGAACGCTGGATTGCCGAGGCGGAAGCCGCGGGCGCGCGCCGGCTCGTGGGCGGCCCCCGCCGAGGCGCGGTCGTGCCCCCCACCCTGCTCGAAGGGGTTTCCGCGTCCACGCCCCTCGGGTGCCGGGAGGTGTTTGGCCCGGTGATGTCGCTGGTGCCGGTGAGATCCCTGGACGACGCCATCGCCCGCATCAATTCCACCCCCTACGGCCTCGCCGCGGGCCTGTTCACCAACCGCATCGACGACGCGGTGAAGGCGGCCTTCGCGCTCAGGGTGGGCAACGTCTTCATCAACGAGACATCCAGCTCGCGGGTGGACCTCATGCCCTATGGCGGCTCGAAGGACAGCGGCTTCGGTCGGGAGGGACCGCGCCATGCGGTGCGCGAGATGACCGAGGAGCGCCTCGTCAGCTGGACCGTGTGAGCCCGCAGAAGCAACTCAGGGCCGGGAACAGAAAACAAAGAAAAATGAACACCGTTATGCGGTGAAGGGAGGACGACATGAAGAAGACGCCTTTGAACGGTTGGAAATCGTCTCTTGCGGTGACGCGCCGTCGTGCGCTCGCGGTCGGCGGAGGGCTGCTCATGCTGGCCGCCGCCGGCAGTGCACGCGCGGATGACGGACCGGTGAAGATCGGCATCATCACCCCCAAGCAGGGGCCGAGCGCGGCCATCGGCCTGCACATGGCCCGGGGCGCGGAACTCGCCGTGGCACTGGAGGGGGGCAAGGTCCTCGGCCGGCCTGTGGAGACCGTCTGGCTCGACGAGGCGAGCCCGCAGATCTCCCAGCAGAACATGCAGCGCATGGCCGACGAATATAAGGTCGCCGGCGTCGTGGGCGGCAATTCCAGCGCCGCGGTTCTGGCCATGATGAGCGTCGCCCAACGCGAGAAGGTGCCGCTCATCGCCGCGGGCGCCGCCGCGCGCGAGATCACCGGTGCCAACTGCAACCGCTACACGTTCCGCACCCAGGCGCCGGCGCTGGTGCAGCTGAAAAGCGTGTTCGGCGACCTGAAGGGCAAGAATATCTACTTCATGACGCCGTCCTATGCCTTCGGCCAGGACGTGCTGCGCTCGGCCCGCTCCCTGCTCCAGGAAGCCGGCGCCACCGAGGTCGGCAACGACGAGGTGCCGGTCAATACCGCGGACTACAGCTCCTACATCCTGAAGATCCGGCAGGCGAAGCCGGACGTGGTGGTGGGTGCGCTGGTCGGCCTCGACCTGTCCAACTTCATGAAGCAGTGGAACGAGCTGGGCATGAAGGGGCGCATCCCGATCTACGAGGTGGCGGTCAGCGACACCGACTTCTGGGATATCGGCGCCACCGCCGCCACCGGCACCCATGTGAAGCCCTGGTATTACAACGACCCCAAGAACAGCGAGCGCGAGAAGGCCTTCACCAAGGCGTATATCGAGAAGTACGGCCAGCCGCCCTCCGACAAGGCCTGGTCGGGCTGGGTCGCCATGCGCGCCCTGCTGGAATCCATCGACAAGGCGAAGTCCACGAGCCCGCAGGCGGTCGTGGCGGCGCTCGAGACGTGGCAGGCGAAGGACGGCGTCGTCCCCTACGGCTTCCGGGCCTTCGACCACCAGCTGGTGCGCCCCGCCGTGGTGGTGCGGCTGAAGGACAAGATCACCGACAAGTGGGACTACATGGACGTGGTGCGCTGGACCTCCGACACCGCGGACACGACCGAGAAGGCCTTCGGCACGAAGGCCGAGATCGGCTGCACCATGGACCCGTCCTAGGCCCTGACCGAACAACAAGCTGACCAGAACGGGAACGCGTCATGGAGATCATCCTGTCGCAGGCCGCCAACGGACTTGTATTGGGATTCATCTACGTCCTGATCGCCGTCGGCCTGTCCATCACCTTCGGCATGCTCGGCATCGTGAACTTCGCCCACGGCGCGTTCTTCGCGCTGGGAGCCTATTTCGCCTACGAGCTGAAGATGCGGTTTGGCTGGCCTGCGGTGGTGTTCGCGCCCCTGCTGGTGGCGGCCATCGGCATCGTGGTCGAAATCGTGGTGATCCGGCGTCTCTACGGCAAGGACCCGCTGGTCAGCCTTGTCATCACCTTCGCCCTGGCGCTCCTGATCGAGGCGATCATCCGCTTCGTCTGGGGCGCCGACGGCAAGCCGCTTGCGCCGCCGGAGTTCCTGAGCGGCTTCGTCGAGCTCGGCCCCATCTTCATGACGCAGTACCGCGTGGCTGTCCTCGGCTTCACCATCCTCGCGCTCGTGGCGTTGTGGGCTTTCATGAACTTCACGCCCTACGGCCGCATCCTGAAGGCCGGCAGCCGCGATCCTGAAATGGTGGACATGCTCGGCATCAACCTGCCGCTCGTGCTCACCGGCGTGTTCGGCCTCGGCTGCGGTCTCGCCGCTCTCGCCGGAGTGCTCGCCGGCCCGCTGTGGACGGTGTCTCCCTCCATGGCCGCCAACGCCATCATGCCCGCATTCGTCATCGTCGCCATCGGCGGTCTCGGCTCCTTCGCCGGAGCGCTGGTGGCGGGCCTCGCGGTGGGGGTCGTCATGTCCCTCACCATCCAGTTCTGGCCCCAGGCATCCACCGCCTCGATGTATGCCCTGATGCTTCTCGTGCTCCTGCTGCGTCCGCGCGGCCTGCTCGGCACCCGCTGGGAGCGTTTCGAATGAAACCGCTCCTGCGTGCACTCACTTCGCCGGTGGCGATTGCCGGCGTGACGCTCGTCGCCCTCACCGGCCTCGCCGTCCTCACCGGCGCCGCCATCAACCACGTCACCCAGATCGCCATCTATGCGCTCTACGCCGTGGGCGTGAATGTGCTGATCGGGTATCTCGGGCTGGTGCCTTTCGGCGCCTCCCTGTTCTTCGGCTGCGCGAGCTACGCGGTGGCGCTCACCCTGGGGCGCATCCTCGGCAACGAGATACTGGCGCTCGCCTGGGCCATCCTGTTTTCCCTGCTGCTGTCCGCGGTGCTGGGGGCGATCATCCTGCGGCGCAAGGGGCTCTATTTCTCGCTCATCACCCTCGCCTGCTCGCAGGTGGCGTTCGAGATCGCCTTCAAGTGGACCGAGATGACGGGCGGCGAGAACGGCATCCAGAACGTGCCGCGCCCGCTATTCCCCGATGCCGTCGCCTTCCACTGGTTCACGCTGGTGGTGGTGGTGCTCGGCCTCGCCGTGCTGTGGCAGCTGGCGCACACGCCATTCGGCCGGCTGATGCAGGCCGTGCGCGACAACGAGCAGCGCACCACCATGCTCGGCTACAACACCTTCGTCATCCGCTGGATCGGCTTCTGCATCAGCGGCATGGCGGTGGGCGCGGCCGGCGGTCTCCTCGCCATGATGCTCCAGGGCGCCTATGCCGACAACATGAGCTGGCAGCGGGCCGGCGACCCGGTGCTGATGGCGGCGCTCGGCGGCGTGCACCATTTCCTCGGCCCGATCTGGGGCGCCATCACCTTCCTCATCCTGGAGAACGAGCTCAGCGTCATCACCGAAAACTGGTGGCTGATCTTCGCGCCCATCATCATCGTGTTCGCGCTTCTGTCACCGGAAGGCATGGCCGGCATCGTCCAGCGCTTGCGCCGGCGCGAAGGCTGGGCGCTGACCCGCAAGGGCATTCCCCCGCGCCCCGCCGTCATCCGTCCCTATGTGTCGGCGCTGGCCGGCAGGGGCGCGGCGTCGAGCGAGCCGGTGCTCTCGGTACGCGGGCTCAGCAAGAAGTTCGGCTCCATCGTGACGCAGGCCGACATCTCCCTCGATGTCCACGCCAACCAGCTGCACAGCATCATCGGCCCCAACGGCGCGGGAAAGACCACCTTCTTCAACATCCTCACCGGGCTCATCCGGCCGGATGACGGCCGCATCCTGTTCGAAGGCGCGGACATCACGACGCTGAAGCCGCACCAGCGCGCCCAGCGCGGCATCGCCCGCTCGTTCCAGATCCTCAGCGTGTTCCCGCATCTCACCGTGTTCGAGAATGTGCGGATCGCCGTCGCCCGTTCCCGCGGCTTCTGGCACGGCTGGTGGCGCGACGCCTACCGCGATGACGAGACCAACATGAAGGTGTGGTCCGCCCTCGCCGCCGTGGGCCTCGCCGACCGGGCGGCGGACCTGTCCTCCGAACTCTCCCACGGCGAGAACCGCCTTCTGGAGATCGCCATCACCCTCGCCGGCAACGCCTCGGTGCTGCTGCTCGACGAGCCGCTGGCGGGCCTCGCCGAAACCGACCGAAAGGTGGTGAGCGACCTCATCGTGCGGCTGTCCAAGAGCCACACCGTGATGCTCATCGAGCACGACATCGATCGCGTGCTGTCCCTGTCGGATCGCATCACCGTGCTGCACCAGGGACGGCTCATCGCCGATGGCAAGCCGCAGGTCGTGGCCCGCAATCCCGAGGTCATCTCCGCCTACATGGGCAAGGCCAAGGGCGACGCCGGCACCGAACGCGAGAGCGTGCGCCCGCAGGCCCGCGCGGAGGCTCCCGCCGCCGCGAAGCCGGTGCTCCTCTCCTTCAAGGACGTCTGCGCCGGCTACGGCGGCGGCACGGTGCTGGAAGGCCTGGATCTGGAGGTGCGGGAATCCGAGGTGGTGGCGCTGCTCGGCCGCAACGGCGTCGGCAAGACCACGGCGCTGCGCACCATGATGGGCGCCATCCACGCCCACGAAGGGCGCGTCACCTTCGCCGGCGAGGACATCACGGCGCTGCGGGCGGACCGCATCAACCGCATGGGCATTTCCATCGTGCCCGAGGGCCGGCGGCTGTTCCCCAATCTCACGGTGCAGGAAAACCTGGCGCTGGCCGCCCGCGCGGGCGGTGCCGGACTGGACGAGGTCTGCGATCTCTTCCCCAAGCTGCGCATCCTCATGCGCAACAAGGCGGAGAACCTCTCCGGCGGCGAGCGGCAGATGGTGGCCATCGCCCGCGCCCTGATGGTGCCGAGCCGCCTCATCCTGCTCGACGAGCCCTACGAGGGCCTCGCCCCGGCCGTGGTGCAGGAGGTGAAGGAGGCGGTGCTGAAGCTCACCACGCGGGCCAGTCTCGTCATCGTCGAGCACCACGCGGAGGAGGTGCTGGCCATGGCCGACCGCGCCTACGTGCTGGTCAACGGCCAGGTCGCCTTCGCCGGCGCGGCGCAGACCCTCGCCCACGACATCGCCTTGCAGGACCGCCTGCTCGGCATCGCGGCCGCCTGATCTCTTTCACCAACAGCGGCGGGCGCAGGCCCGCCACGGAGAAGACGAAAATGACCCTTGTCGTTGCCGAACCCCATGCCCACGCCGACGCCACCAGCAAACCCGAGGCGGTGACGCGCAATCTCGGCGAACTGCTGTGGATCCAGTATCCCGGCCATCACGGACAGGCGCTCTCCAAGGCCATCGTCACGCCGGACCTCGTGGGCAGCCGCTTCTTCGACCACCGCATCTCCTGCTACGAGCCGGGCGCGTTCGTGGAGAGCCATGTCCACAAGGTGCAGGAGCAGATCTATCACGTGCTCTCCGGCGAGGGCGTGCTGGTGGTGGATGGCGAGCGCCGCCTCGTGCGGGCCAACGACGTCACCTACATCCCGCCCGGTGTGGTCCACGAATTCCACTGCACCGGCACCGACACGCTGGTGTTCCTCGTCATCACCAGCCCGCCCACCGACGAAGATCCGGCGGCAAAGGGCGGAGCCGGCGCATGAGCCGCATTCTCGTCACCGGCGGCGGCGGCTGGCTCGGCAGCGCCATCGTCCGCGCCCTCCTGGCGCGCGGCCACGCGGTGATCGCCACCGACGTGGTGATCCCCCCGGCGCTGGAGGCGCTCGCCGCCTCCGACCCGCGCCTGACCTGCGCCACCGCGGATCTCGGCGAATGGCCGCAGGTGGTGGGCCTGTTCCGCGCCCATGCCCCCGACGCGGTCGTGCACTGCGCGGCCATCGTGGGCGTCGTGCAGTGCGCCGACCTGCCGCTGAAGGCCATGCGCGTCAATGTGGAAGGCGCGGTCAACGTGTTCGAGGCCATGCGCCTCTCCGGCGTGAAGCGGATGGTGCACGTCAGCACGGAGGAAACCTACGGCGACTTCACCGCGCCGATGATCGACGAGGACCACCCGCAGAAGCCCACCAGCATCTACGGCCTCACCAAGCTGGCGGTGGAGCACTATGGGCGCGCCTACGGGCGCGACCACGGCCTCGAATGCATCAATGTGCGCACCTGCTGGGTCTACGGCCCGCATCTGCCGCGCCCGCGGATGCCCAAGACCTATATCGACGCCGCGCTGAAGGGCGAGGCGCTGCGCATTCCGGCCGGCGGCGATCTGGCCGTGGATCAGGTCTACATCTCCGACACCGTGGCCGGCGTGGTGCTGGCGCTGGAGAAGGCCGAGCACCGCTTCGACGCCTACAACATCGCCACCGGCGCCGCGCCCACCCTCGCCGACGTGGCGGGGCTGGTGAATGCCGCCGTCCCCGGCGCGCGCATCACGGTGGACCCCGGCCCCTATCTCCACGGCGGCCGCATCCTGACCGCGCGCAAGGGTGCGCTCGACATCTCCCGCGCCCGCGCCGAACTCGGCTACGCGCCCCAATACGACATCGCCCGCGGCATCGCCGAGATGATCGCCATCAGCCGGGCCGCAGCCGGCCTCTGAAAGGAATGCGCACCATGAGGCCCCTGGCCATCGTCATCGGCGGAACCCGCGGGATCGGCCTGTCCTGCGTCAACCGCCTCGTCGCCGACGGATACGCCGTCGCCAGCACCTATGTCTCGGCCGGGGCCCCGCCCGAGCAGGCCCACGTGCGCGCCTATGCGGCGGACGTGACGGACGAAGCCTCCGTCGCGGCCCTGTTCGCGGCGGCGAAGGCCGATTTCGGGACCGCGCCGCGCGCCGTGGTGGTGAATGCCGGCGTCAACGTGCCGCCCGCCCCGCTCGCCGATTTCCCGAGCGCGGATTTCGCCCGGCTCCTGAGCGTGAACCTCACCGGCGCCTTCAATGCGCTGCGCGAGGCGGCGCGCCATGTGGAGGACGAGGGGGCCATCGTCGCGCTCTCCACCTCGCTGGTGCGCCGGCCGCTGCCGGGAGCCGGCCCCTACATCGCCTCCAAGGCGGCGGTGGAGGCGCTGGTCCGCTCGCTCGCCATCGAGCTGGCACCCCGCCGCGTGCGGGTGAATGCGGTGGCGCCGGGGCCGGTCGATACCGACCTCTTCCGCTCCGGCAAGAGTGATGAGGCGGTGAAGCGCTCCGCCGCCCTGAGCCTGTTCAATCGGGTCGGCCATGCGGATGAGATCGCCGAGGTGGTCGGCTTCCTCGTGTCGTCGAAGGCGAGCTGGATGGACGGGCAGATCGTCCAGCCCAACGGCGGCCTGGTCTGAGCTGCCGCCATGCCCACGCCCGCCCCACTGTCCAGCGCCGTCCCGCGCCAGCCCGCTTCCGCCTCAGGCGTGAGCGGCGATGCGTGGCGGCTCCGGCGTGGCCCGCTCGGGCTCCTCCGGATCGGACAGCTCGACCCCCTGCCACCGGCCGCGCTCGACCAGCTCGCGGACCAGCTGGATCAGTTCCGCCCGTACCAGCGCGGTCGCGTCGGACATCTTGTCGGCGGGCTGGGAGAACAGGTAGTTGGGCCGGGTGATGGATGCGTTGCTGATGCGCAGGCAGCGCCAGTTCTTGCTCTGCGCGGACCCGTGCACATGCACCGCCGCCATGGGCTTGATGGTGGCGCCCATGCCCTGGGACAGGCACGACATCAGCAGCGGCAGGGAGTCGATTTCGGCGAGGGGCATCAGCTTGATGTTGAGCCGCTCGTACTCGATCTCGATGCGCCGTCTCAAACCATGTCCCTGGCTGGGCAGGATCAGGGGCAGGTCGACGATCTCCTCCAGCGTGATGGTGTCGCGCAGGCGCGGGAAAAGCGGGCTGTTGCAGGGCAGGATGACGAACAATTCCTCGGTCAGCAGCGCCGTGCGGCTCCAGTCCGGCACGGCGGCGGGACCGAACAGGATGGCGAGGTCCAGCTGACCGCTGATGGCCATGTGCTGGATGTGGCCGCTCAGCCCCTCCACGATGTTCACGCAGACGCCCGGAAACCGCTCCTGCATCCGCTCGATCAGCGGCATGCCCACTTGGCACAAGGTGGTGGGCGCGAGGCCGACGCTGACCCGGCCGGTGGTCTCCGCCGTGTTCTGGCGGGCGAGCGCCAGGGCGTGGTCCAGCTGGCGCAGGATGAACTTGGCGTGGCGGAACAGGGTGTGGCCGTTGCTGGTGGGGCTCACGCCCTTGGCGGAGCGCACCAGCAGCGGGGCTCCCACCTCCTGCTCCAGCCGCGCGATCTGCTGGCTCAGGGCCGGCTGGGCGATGAGAAGCTGGCGCGAGGCCTTGGCGAAGCCCCCGCACTCCACGATCGCGACGAAATACTTGAGCTGTCGCGTATCCATGCGCGCGTTCCCTCCTCCACCCGTTCTTCTTCTGGCCGCCACTCCGCCTGGCACGAGCGGATGCCCTGGAGAGACGGCGCCCGCAATGAAGCGCCTATTCGGCAATGTCGCAAGAGCTTTGACGTTCCGCCTCTCGATACCGCAGGACCGGCGAATAGCTCGTTCCGCGCCGCTTCCGGAGGGGCGAGCGAGCCCCAACACCCACCATCATTTCATATTGCGAGTTTATCTATCGCATTATGAAGTGAACCCGAGATCAAGAGAAACGGCGCCGGGCGCCGGTCAAGGAAGAGGACACTCCCATGCCCAAGGGCGCAGAACTCATCACCGAATTCCTCATCAAGGAAAAAGTGCCTTACGTCGTCGGCATCTGCGGGCACGGCAATGTGGGCATGCTGGACGTGCTGCATCAGGCCCGATCCGACATCACGCTCATCTCCCCCCGACATGAGCAGGTCGCCGCTCACATGGCGGATGGCTATTTCCGGGTGAAGCACGCGCCGCTCGCCACCCTCACCTCCTGCGGTCCGGGCTCCGCCAACATGGTGATGGGCACGGCGGTGGCGCTCACCGATTCCTCCGCCTTCCTCGCCATCACCGCCAACGTGCCCACCAGCCAGTTCAACCGCAGCCCCTTCCAGGAGCTGAACCGGCACAATCAGGCCGACTTCGCCAACGTCATGCGCCCGGTGGTGAAGCGCTCGTTCCAGCCGACGCGGGTGGACATGCTGCCGCTGGCCCTGCGCCAGTCCATGAGCACCATGCTGTCGGGCCGGCCCGGACCGGTCAATCTCGACGTGCCGTTCAACGTGTTCCAGGAAGAGGCCGATATCGGCCTCGAACCCGGCGCGCCCGCGCTCATCAACGAGCGCCGCAGCGCCGCGGCTCCGGAGGACGTGGCGACCGCCGTCGACCTCATGCTCGCCGCCGAGCGGCCGGTGCTGTTCATCGGCCACGGCGTCGCCCTCTCCGAGGCTGCGGAGGAGCTCACGGCGCTGGCGCAGCGCCTCTCCATTCCCGTCATCAGCTCGCCGAACGGCATGGGCTGCCTCGACATGGAGGACCCGCTCTCCCTCGGCTTCATCGGCCGCAACGGCGCCTATCCCGCCAACCAGGCCGGGCGCACCTGCGATCTGGTGATCGCCGTGGGCGCGCGGTTCGACGATCGCTCGGCCTCCTCCTGGATGCCCGGCTATTCCTGGAACTTCCCCACCTCCAAGCTCATCCATGTGGACGTGGATCACGCCGAGATCGGCCGCAACTACGCCCCGACCCTGCCCATCCTCGCCGATGCCCGCTCCTTCCTGCGCCAGGTGCTGGCGGAGCTGGACCGGCGCAACCTCGACCCCGGCGCGCGGCTGGCGCCGTGGCACGCGTCCATCGCCGGATGGCGGTCGGAGTGGGATGCGTTCGTCGCGCCCAATTTCGACATCGACAGCACGCCCATCCGTCCCGAGGCCATCGTGCGCGCCTGCGCCGAGGTGCTGCCGGACGACGCCATCCTCACCTTCGATGCGGGCGTTCACCACAACTGGTTCATGCAGTTCTGGAAGGCCCGCCGGCCCCAGACCATGCTCAACAGCTGGGGCTATTCGGGCATGGGCTTCGGCCCGGCGAGCGCGCTCGGCGCGAAGCTCGCGGCGCCGGACCGGCCGGTCATCTCGGTGTGCGGCGACGGCGGCTTCACCATGGTGCCGCACGTGCTGTGCACGGCGGTGGAGTACAACATCCCCGTGGTCTGGGTGGTGTGGAACAACTTCGCCTGGGGCGCCATCCGCGACATCCAGTACGGCCTGTTCGAAGGCCGTGAGCTGGGCACCGCCTTCTATCGCGGCGAGAACGGCGAGCCCTACAATCCGGACTTCGCGCTGTGGGCCAAGGCGGCGGGCGTCGAGGCCGTCACCATCACCCGCACCGCCGATTTCGCCGAGGCCCTGCGCATCGCGGTCGCGTCCGGCCGGCCCTATCTGATCGACGTGCATGTGGACGCCAATGTCCGCCCGCCCGCGACCGGCGCCTGGGCGCTGCCGCCTGTTCCGCACAAGGAGCCGGTGTTCGGCCGCCGCCTGCTGCCCGGCGATCTCGACCATGCGTTCTGAAGACCAGAGCAGCCCCGCCGCCGCGTCGGAGGCCTACGACGTGGTGGTGATCGGCGCCGGGGCGGCCGGCCTCGCGGCGGCGGCCACCGCGGCAGCGCGGGGGCTGTCCGTGGCCGTGGTGGAGAGTTCGCCCTTCGTGGGTGGCACCTCCGCCATTTCCGGCGGCATGGTCTGGGCGCCGGGCAACGACAAATCCCCGCACTTGAACGACAGCCCGGACGCCGTGCGGCGCTATCTCGGCGCCACCGTGCCGGGAGATGCGGGGCGGGAGGGGCGGGAGGCCTTTCTTGCGCGCGCCGGGGAGGCCGTCGCCTTCCTGGAGCGCAACACCGCCGTGCGGCTGCGGCCGGTCGCGTCCTATCCGGACTATTATCCCGACACGCCGGGGGCGACGGCCGGCGGCCGGGTGCTGGAGCCGGTCCCGTTCGATGCGCGCCGCCTGGGCCAGGCCTTCGCCCTGCTTCGGCCGCCCCTGCCGGAGTTCACCCTGTTCGGCGGCATGATGGTGAGCCGCGCCGACATCCCCCACTTCCGCAAGGTGGGGCGCTCCCTGAAATCGACGCTCCGTGTTGCCCGGCTGACGGCCGCCTATGCCCTCCAGCGGCTCTCCGCCCCGCGCGGGACCACCCTCTATCTCGGCAACGCGCTCATGGCGGCGCTGCTGCGCTCCGTCCTCGACCGGAAGGTGACGCTGCTGCTCGCGACGGCGGCGGTCGCGCTGGAACGGGACGGGAATGGCCGCGTCTGCGGCGTCACGGTGGAGAAGAGCGGGGCGCGCAGGGTCGTGCGTGCCAGACGCGGTGTCTGCCTCGCCTCGGGCGGATGCTCGCGGGACGACGCGCTCCGGGCCGCGCACCTTCCGGCCGCCGCCGGCCGCCTCACCGCCACCGTCGCTTCGGGCGCGCCCGCTGGCGGCGTGCGGCTGGCGCTGGAGGCTGGCGCTCGCCTCGCCGAGCCGGCGGGCAACAACGCCTTCTGGGTACCCGCCTCGCGCTTCCGCCGTGCCGACGGCAGTGAGGCCGTGTTTCCCCACACCGTGACGGATCGCGGCAAGCCCGGCCTCATCGCGGTGGACGCGACGGGACGGCGCTTCGTCAACGAGGCCCTGTCCTATCACGAGTTCGTCCTCGCCATGCTGCGCGCGGGCAACCGGGCCGTGCCGGCCTTTCTGATCTGCGACAAGCACTTCCTGTGGACCTACGGTCTCGGCCGCATCCGCCCCTTTGCCCTGTCGGTGCAGGCGGAGCTGGACAGCGGCTATCTGAAGACAGGCGCCACCATCGATGCGCTCGCCGAGCGCATCGGCGTGCCGCCGGACGTGCTCGCGGCCACGGTGACGCGCTTCAACGCCCATGCACGGGAGGGAAAAGACCCCGAGTTCGGGCGCGGCGGCGACATCTACCAGCGCCATTTCGGCGATGCGGACGTCAAGCCCAATCCCAATGTGGCGCCCATCACCGCCGCCCCGTTCTACGCGGTGGCGGTGCACCCGGCCGATCTCGGCATGTCGCTCGGCCTCGCCACGGACGCCGGGGCGCGGGTGCTCGACGCGAGCGGCGCGGCCATTCCCGGCCTCTACGCCTGCGGTAACGACATGAACTCCATCATGAACGGGGCCTATCCCGGCCCCGGCATCACGCTCGGGCCGGCCATCACCTTCGGCTACGTCGCGGCCACCAGCCTCGCCGCAGCCTGACCCCCAAAACCAAAAAGACGGAAGGACACGCCATGTTCGAGAACGTGCTCATCACCGGCGCCAACGGGCTGCTCGGCCGGGCGGTGGTGAAGGAGATGCAGGGCCGCACCCGCGTCACCGGCTTCGACCTCAAGGCCGGCGATGCGCCGATTTCCTGGGAGACCGGAAACCTGACCGATGCCGCCGCCGTCGCCCGCGCGGTGAAGGGCCAGGATGCCATCCTGCAGATCGCCGCCATCCCCAACATCTGGTCGGGCGGCGGCGAGAAGATCATGCAGGTCAACGTGGTCGGCCTCTATCTGCTGCTGGAGGCGGCGGAGGCGGCCGGGGTGCGCCGGGTGGTGATCTGCTCGTCGGATTCCGTGCTCGGCTACACCGTGCGCGAGGGCAAGATGGTGCCCCCGTCCTATCTGCCCGTGGACCTCGCCCACCCGCTCAATCCCACCGATCCCTATGCGCTGAGCAAGCTCATGGGCGAGGAAGCGGGGCGCAGCTTCGCCACCCGTGGCATGGAGATCGTGGTGCTGCGCCCGGTCTTCGTCGCCTATCCCGAGATGTATGGCGAGATCCGCGCTCGCGCGGCCGCGCCCGACACCTATCGCGGAACCCCGGCGGGCGGGCCGTCGTCCGCCGGCGGCGGGCCATGCTGGCACCATGTGGACCCGCGCGACGCGGCGCGCGCCTTCCGGCTGGCGCTGGAGATGAAGAACGTCACGTTCGAGCGCTTCCTGCTGTGCGCCAACGTCACCCTCTCCCCCGAACCGACGCTGGAGCGCCTTGCCCGCCTCCTCGGCCGCACGCCGGAGGTCCGGCGGCCGGAGGTCTACGCCCGCAACCCCTTCGCGCCGATCTACGACCTAGACCCGGTGCGCGAGCGCCTCGGCTTCGACGCGGAATTCGACGCGCGCGCCATCGCCATACCGGCCGCAGCCTGATGGTGACGTGGCGCCACTTGCCGCATTGCCGGTCCCCTTCCGGCAATGCGCGCAACAGGTGTATGGAAGGCACAAATCAACCTTTGGCGAGGAAAGGACCGAGCCCATGCCGCCAGCCGTCAGCAAGGAGGACAAGGGCGAGACCACCGGCGAACGCGGTGGCGTTCAGTCCATCGAGCGTGCCGTCGCGATCCTGACCGAGGTCTCGCGCAACTACGGCATCAGCCTTGCCGATCTGTCCCGGGCCGTGGGCCTGCACAGCAGCACCACCTTCCATCTGGTGCGGACGCTGGTCGCCGAGGGCATGGTGCGGCAGGATCGCGAGACCAAGCGCTATCACCTCGGCCGCACCATCTACCAGCTCGCCGCCAGCGCCTCGAGCGAGGTGGAGCTGGTCTCCGCCGCGATGCCCTTCCTGGAGGACCTCGCGACCCGGACCCGCGAGTTCAGCCATCTCGCGCTGCGCAGCGGTCATGACATCATCATTGCCGCAAAGGTCGCGGGAGACGGCGCCTTCCAGATGACCGAACGCAATGGATCCGTGCGCCCCGCCCATGCGACGGCAGTCGGCAAAGTGCTTCTTGCCGCCATGGGCGACGGGCAATTGGCGCGCTACCTGGAGAGCGCTCCCTTCGCGGCCTTCACCGCGCGCACCATCACCGATGCCGAACGGCTGAGGGCGGAGATCACCAGCGTGCGCGCCGCGGGCATCGCCTATGACGACACCGAGTTTCACGACGAGGTCCGCTGCCTCGCCGTCCCCATCCGCGACTTCCGCGGCGAGGTGGTGGCGGCGGCCGGCGTGTCGGGTCCGGTCTGGCGCCTCAGCCTGCCGCGGCTGCACGAGCTCGCCGCGCAGGTGAAGGACACCTGCGCGCTCATCTCCCGGGAGCTCGGCCACCGGTCCGGGACGCTCTGACACCCCAACGTCCCGCGGCAAGATGGGCCATCCCCGGCTTCGCCGCCGGACGCTGCCGCACGCCCGCAACTCGAACCGCAAGGAAGCGCCTATGAACCGCACGCCTCCGACCGCGAGCTTCGGCATCAACACCTATTCCTACACCTTCAGCCGGCCGGCGGCCGCCTGTGTCCGCAGCGCGGCGGAGGCGGGCTATTGCGGCATCGAGCTGATGATCTATCCCGGCCATTTGTGGGAAGGCGCACCGGGTGATGCCGGCCCGGCGGCGGTGCGGCGCGCGCTGGAGGAGACGGAGCTCGCGGCCGTATCGGTCAACGGTCCGAACATTGATCTCAACATCGCCGCGGCGGTGGAGGAGATGCGGGCCTATTCGCTGCGCACGCTGGAAAGCCATATCCGCATCGCCAGCGAGATCGGCGCGCGGTTCCTGGTCCTCGGCCCCGGCAAGGCCAACCCGCTGTTTCCGCTCGACCGGGAGATCCTCCTCGGCCACCTCTTCGCCGCGCTCGATCGCCTTCTCCCGCTCGCGGACCACTGCGGCGTGAAGATCTCGGTCGAGAACATGCCCTTCGCCTTCCTACCCTCCGCCACCGACATCCTCGACGCGCTCGCGGCCTATGGCCATCCCGGCATCGGCGTCATCTATGACGTGGCCAACGCCCATTTCATCGGCGAAGACCCCTGCGCGGGCCTCCGGCTGATGCAGCAGCGGCTCGATCTCGTCCACCTGTCGGACACCACGCGCACGCTCTACCGACACGATCCCATCGGCATGGGCGACGTGGATTTCGCCGCCGTGCCGCCGGTGCTGGCAGAGATCGGCTATGACCGCGCCACCATGCTGGAGATCATTTCCCGCAGGCCCGACGACGATATTGCCGAGGGCGCCGCGCGGCTCGCCGCCATGGGCTTCGGCCCGCCCTATGGTCCTGATGCCGGAGCCTGACCGCGCTCACCTACTGATACCCAAGGAGCCATGGGGTCTCCCTTGGGGCGGGCCGGACCCAACGGATTGGGCCCCAACGCCCATCCCGAACCAAAACGGCGATGAGGGGTATGGAGCGAGACGCGAAGGAATACCAAGGCCGGCGAAAAGCCTTGCAGATGTTACATTCCGACGCTTTCAGGGGCGCCGTGAAACAAGCGACTGGCGGAGAGGGAGGGATTCGAACCCCCGATACGGTTGCCCGTATGCCGCATTTCGAGTGCGGTGCATTCGACCACTCTGCCACCTCTCCGCAGAGCCGGCGCCGGAGGAGTTCCGCTAGGGAAATCCATGACGCCGGTGGCGTGGTCGTGCGCTTCTAGCGGACGTTGGGGCGAAGGACAAGCGGTCGCGCGCAGGTCCGTCGCGGGAACATGAACCGATCTGCGCGGCCGGAGCGGGGCCCCCCAGAGTCCAGCGCCACCATGGGGCGAAGCGCACCGCTCACACCGCCTTCAGGTGCCGCAGTGGCCGGCCGGAGGAAATGCCCTGGGCGGCGGCGATGATGGCGGCGGTGTCGAGGCCGTAATGGGCATAGAGGTCGGCGAGCGTCCCGGTCTGGCCGAAATGCTCCACCCCCAGTGCCCGCACGCGATGTCCCGCCACGGCGCCGAGCCAGCCCAAAGTCGCGGGATGGCCGTCGATGACGGTGACGAGCCCGCAATGGCGCGGCAAGGCCGACAGCAACCGCTCCACATGGCTCTGCGCCCCGGCAAAACCGCGCTCGCGGGCGCGGGCGGCCGCCGTCCAGCCGGCGTTCAGCCGGTCGGCGGAGGTGACGGCGAGGAGGCCCACGTCGCGCCGGTCCTCGGCGATGAGCGCCACGGCATCGATGGCCTCGGGCGTCACCGCCCCCTGCACGGCGATCACCACGTCGCAATTGGGGCCGGGCTCGCGCAGCCAATAGGCGCCGTCCACGATGGCGCGCTTCTGCGCGTCGGTGAAGACGCGCTTCGGCTGCTCCAGCGGGCGGGTGGAGAGGCGGAAATAGACCGAGCCGCCGGTCTCGTCGCGCAGCCAGTTGCGCTCGTCGGCGGCGCCCTCGCCGTCCCGCTGCACATAATCGAAGGCGAATTCCATCAGCACCGCCAGCTCGTCCACGAAGGCCGGCTCGAAGGCGGCGAGGCCGTCCTGCGCCATGCCGATGAGCGGGGTGGCGATGGACTGGTGCGCCCCGCCCTCGGGCGCCAGCGTGATGCCGGAGGGGGTCGCGACGAGGATGAAGCGGGCATCCTGGTAGCAGGCGTAGTTCAGCGCATCGAGCCCGCGGCAGATGAAGGGGTCGTAGAGCGTGCCCACCGGCACGAGGCGGGCGCCGAACAGGGAGTGGGAGAGGCCGAAGGCGGAGAGGGTCAGGAACAGGTTCATCTCGGCGATGCCAAGTTCCATGTGCTGGCCCGTGGGCGAGAATTCCCAGGCGAAGGTGGAGGGGATGCGCTCGCGGCGGAACACGTCGGCCAGCGCCTCGTGGGCGAACAGGCCGCGCCGGTTCACCCACGGCCCGAGATTGGTGGAGACGGTCACATCCGGCGAGGTGGTGACGATGCGATCCGCGAGCGGGCTGTCGCCTTTCGCGAGGTCCTGGAGGATGAGGCCGAAGCCGGCCTGGGTGGAAATGCTGGGATTGGGCGGCGGGGCGAGCGCCGGCACCGTGAGCGCCGGGTCGGAATAGCGGCGCGGGCCGCCCTGCGCGAAGGGCACGCGATCGAGGAAGGCGCGCAGCTCGCCTTCAGGGCGCTTCAGCCCCTCGAACGGCTCCCATTCGCGGCCGGCGCCCACGTTCATGGACGCGCGCAGCGCCTCCATCTGGGTGGGGGTCATGAGGCCGGCGTGGTTGTCCTTGTGGCCGGCGAGCGGCAGGCCGAAGCCCTTCACCGTGTAGCAGAGGAAGGCCACCGGCCGGTCGTGGTCGATGGCGTCGAAGGCGGCGATGAGGGACGCGATGTCGTGGCCGCCGAGATTGGTCATCAGCGCGGACAGCTCGGCGTCCGAGCGCCGGGCGATGAGGGCGGAAACCTCGCCCTGGTCGCCGAGGTCGTCCATCAGGCGCTTTCGCCAGGCGGCGCCGCCCTGAAAGGTCAGCGCGGAGTATTCGGCGTTGGGGCAGGTATCGATCCAGCGCTTCAGCGCCTCCCCGCCCGGCTCGGCGAAGGCGGCCTGCTGGAGCGTGCCATACTTCAGCACGACCACCTGCCAGCCCATGGCCTCGAAGATGCCGGTGAAGCGCTCGTAGAGGCCCTCGCGCACCACGCCGTCGAGGCTCTGGCGGTTGTAGTCGATGATCCACCAGGTGTTGCGCACCTCGTGCTTCCAGCCCTCCAGCAGGGCCTCGAAGACGTTGCCTTCGTCCAGCTCCGCATCGCCCACGAGGGCGATCATCCGCCCCTTGGGCCGGTCGCCGGCGAGGCCGTGGGCGTGGACGTAATCCTGCGCGAGGCTGGCGAACAGGGTCTGCGCCACGCCAAGGCCCACCGAGCCGGTGGAGAAGTCCACGTCGTCGGCATCCTTGGTGCGCGAGGGGTAGGACTGCGCGCCCTTGAAGCCGCGGAAATTCTCCAGCCGTGCGCGGTCCTGTCGGCCGAGCAGATACTGGATGGCGTGGAAGATGGGGCTCGCATGGGGCTTCACCGCTACCCGGTCCTCAGGGCGCAGCACATGGAAATAGAGCGCGCACATGATGGCGGCGAGGGACGCCGAGGAGGCCTGATGGCCGCCCACCTTCAGGCCGTCCGTGCCGGGCCTGAGATGGTTGGCGTTGTGGATCATCCAGCTCGCCAGCCACAGCACCTTCTTCTCCAGTTCGCCGAGCACCGCGAGATCGGCGGTCGAGGGCGGCGCGGGCGGGGTGCGGAGTGCGGGAGCGGCGGAACGGGGGGAGGCCATGGCGTTTCCTCGGCGTGTTTCTTCGGCGATTTCTTCTTCAGCGGGCGGGCCGGAGCACCCGCCGCAACCCGATTGTAGCGTGGGCGGAGCGGCGTTTCCGGTCGAATCGGCCTTACCTTGGCGCGACTTGAGCCATAAATTGCCGCGAGACGCAGCCAACGGAGCAGGATCATGCGCCTCGACGCCATCGACCGGAAGATCCTCGCCGTCCTGCAGGCGGATGGCCGCAAGAGCATCGCGGAATTGTCCGGGGAGGTGGGGCTTTCCCCCTCGCCGTGCCTCAGGCGGGTGAAGGCGCTGGAGGAGGCGGGGCTCATCTCGCGCTATGCGGCGGTGCTGGACCAGCGCAAGGCCGGCCTGCCGGTGAGCGTGTTCGTCTCCATCAAGCTGGAGCGCCAGCAGGAGGAGGCGCTGGATGCGTTCTCCGCCGCCATTCGGGGCTGGCCGGAGGTGCTGGAATGCTATCTGATGACCGGCCCGCGCGATTACCTTTTACGGGTGGTGGCGGCCGATCTCGACGCCTATGAGCGCTTCCTGAAGGAGAAGCTCACGCGGCTCGACGGCATCGCCTCCATCGAAAGCTCCTTCGCGCTGGAACAGGTGAAATATTCCCACGTCCTGCCGCTGCCGTGACGGCCGGACGCGCAAGGAGGATCAGATGGCCATACGCGTCGGCATCGGCGGCTGGACGTTCGAGCCGTGGCGCGGCGTCTTCTATCCGGAAGGCCTGCCCCACGCGAAGGAGCTGCCCCACGCGGCATCCGTGCTGAAGACCATCGAGATCAACGGCACCTTCTACCGCACGCCCTCCGCCAAATCCTGCGCCGAATGGGCGCGGCAGGTGCCGGACGGCTTCGTGTTCGCGCTCAAGGCGACGCGCTACGTCACCCAGCGCCGCGTGCTGGCGGAGGCGGAGGAGAGCGTCGGCAAATTCATCACCAGCGGCATCGTCGAGATGGGCGACCGGCTCGGCCCCATCAACTGGCAGTTCGCGGCGACGAAAGCGTTCGACCCGGACGACATGGCCGCCTTCATGGCCCTGCTGCCGAAGACGCACGAAGGGATCGCCCTGCGCCACGCGCTGGAGGTGCGGCACCCCTCCTTCGCCGTGCCCGCGTTTGTGGAGCTGGCACGGAAGCATGGCGTCGCCATCGTCTTCGCCGATCACGAGACCTATCCGGCCATCGCCGACCTGACGGCGGATTTCACCTATGCCCGGCTCCAGCAGACCGCCGAGGCGGTCGAGACCGGCTATGGCGCCGCCGACCTCGCACGCTGGGCGAAGGCCGCGAAGGCGTGGGAGGCCGGCACCGTGCCCGAGGGCCTGCCGCAGGCGGGGGCGCCCGCGAAGGCGAAGGGAAAGACGGCGGCCAGGCGCGATGTCTTCCTCTACCTCATCGGCGGTGCGAAAGTGCGCAACCCGGCCGGCGCCATCGCCTTGCAGCGGCAGGTGGACGGCGAGTGAACAGCCGTTGACCTCAATCAACGCCGGACGTGTGCACTGCGGTAAAGAGATGATGCAGAGACGGTTCCCGACGCCCCGCGGGAGTGCCATCCTCCACCGGCATCGCGGGGGCGTGCCAGCCCCCTGAAGGTGTCCCTATGAAGCGCTCCCTTGCCATCCTCGCCGTCATCGTCGCCCTCGCGGCCGCAGGCGGCGCCGGAGCGTGGTATCTCGCGCACCGCAGCCGCGCCCTGCCCCCCGGCTTCGCCGAGGGCAACGGGCGCATCGAGGCCACCGAGGTGGACGTGGCCACCAAGGCCCCCGGCCGGCTGCTCGACGTGCTCGCCGAGGAGGGCGACTTCATCAAGCAGGGGCAGGTCATCGCGCACATCGACGTCTCGGACCTCGAGGCGGCCCTGCGCACGGCGGACGCGCAGGCATCGCAGGCGCGCCAGTCCCGCGACACGGCCATGCATGTGGTGGAGCAGCGCAAGGGCGAGCTGGACCTCGCCACCAAGGAGCTGGAGCGGCAGGAAACCCTTGTCGCCAAGGGCTTCGCCACCGAGCAGAAGGTGGACCAGTATCGCACCACCAAGCTCACCGCCGCCGCGGCGCTCGCCGCCGCCCAGTCGAGCCTCGCGGCGAGCGAGAGCGCCATCCGCGCCGCGGAAGCGGAGGTTGACCGCCTGAAGCGCCTCGTCGCCGACGGCATCCTCATCGCCCCCAAGTCCGGCCGGGTCATCTACCGCCTCGCCGAGCCGGGCGAGGTGCTGGGCGCCGGCGGCAAGGTGCTGACCTTCATCGACCTGTCCGATGTCTACATGACCATCTTCCTGCCCGCCGCCGACGCCGGGCGCATCGGCCTCGGCACCCCCGCACGGCTGATGCTGGAGCCGCTGCCGGACCGCGCGGTGCCGGCCGCCGTCTCCTTCGTCTCGGCCCGCGCCCAGTTCACCCCCAAGCAGGTGGAAACCCAGCGTGAGCGCGACCGCATGATGTTCCGCGTGAAGCTCCGCGTCGCCCGGCCGCTGGTGGAGAAGTATCTGGATCATGTGAAGACCGGCGTCACCGGCGTCGGCTACGTCCGGCTCGATCCCGCCGCCCAATGGCCCGCCTGGCTCGACTCGGACCTCGTGCGCGACGCCGCCGATGCGCCCAAGGACGCGGGGACCAAGGACGCGGGAGCCAAACCGTGAGCGAGGCCGCTCCGGCGGCACTCCCGGACGCCGTCCGGCTCGCCGGCATCCACCACGCCTACGGGAAGACGCGCGCGGTGGACGGGGTGGACCTCACCATCGCCGAAGGCTCCGCCGTCGCCCTCGTCGGGCCGGACGGGGTGGGCAAGTCCACCCTCCTCGGCCTCATCGCCGGGGCGAAGCGCATCCAGACCGGCCGGGTGGAGGTGCTCGGCGCGGACTTCGCAGCGCGCAAGGCGCGGGAGGAAGCCCAGCCGCGCATCGCCTTCATGCCGCAGGGGCTGGGGCGCAACCTCTATCCCAACCTCTCGGTGGCCGAGAACATCGCCTTCTTCGCCCGCCTGTTCGGCGAGGATGCGGCGGCCAAGGGCGCCCGCGTCGCCCCGCTGCTCGCCGCCACCGGCCTCGACCCGTTCGCCGACCGGCTGATGCGCAAGCTCTCCGGCGGCATGAAGCAGAAGCTCGGCCTGTGCTGCGCGCTGGTGCACGACCCCGACCTTTTGCTGCTGGACGAGCCCACCACCGGCGTCGATCCCCTCTCCCGCCGGCAGTTCTGGGACTTCGTGGACACCATCCGCGCCGACCGCCCGCACCTGACCCTCCTCGTCGCCACCGCCGACATGGAGGAGGCCGCCCGCTTCGGCCGCGTGGTGCTGATGGACAACGGCCGCATCCTCGCCGACGGTAGCCCGGCCGAGCACCTGGCCCGCACCGGCCAGCCGACGCTGGAGCGCGCCTTCATCGCTTTGCTGCCGGACGGCCAGCGCGGCGACGGCGACGCCGCGCTCCCGGTCGCGGCCATTCCGGCCGACGCGCCGGTGGCCATCGAATCCCGCGGCCTCACCCGCCGCTTCGGCGATTTCGTGGCGGTGGACGATGTGAGCTTCACCATCCGCCGCGGCGAGATCTTCGGCTTCCTCGGCTCCAACGGCTGCGGCAAGTCCACCACCATGAAGATGCTCACCGGCCTGCTGCCGGCAAGCTCCGGCGAGGCGCTGCTGTTCGGCGTGCCGGTGGACCCGAAGGACATCGAGACGCGCCGGCGCGTCGGCTACATGTCGCAGGCCTTCTCGCTCTACGGCGAACTCACCGTGCGGCAGAATCTGGAGCTGCACGCCCGCCTGTTCGCCTTGCCGGAGGACGCGGCGGCTAGGCGCATCGCCGATCTCGTCGCCACCTTCGATCTCAGGGACCATCTCGACGACCTCTCGGACGGCCTGCCCCTCGGCGTGCGCCAGCGCCTGTCGCTGGCCGTGGCGGTGCTGCACGAACCGGAGGTGCTGATCCTCGACGAGCCCACCTCCGGCGTCGACCCGGTGGCCCGAGACGGCTTCTGGGATCACCTCCAGCGGCTCTCGCGGGATGAGGGCGTCACCATCTTCGTCTCCACCCACTTCATGGGCGAGGCGGAGCGCTGCGACCGCATCTCCTTCATGCACGCCGGCCGCGTCATCGCCACCGGCACGCCGCAGGCGCTGAAGGACGCGCAGCACGCGGCGAGCCTGGAAGAGGCATTCGTCGCCTATATGGAGATGGGCGGCCGCGCCGCCGGCACCGAGGCGCGCCTGCCGCCGCCCCAGCCACGGCCGGCGGGAAAGCCGGCCGCCTTCTCCCCCCGTCGCCTCGCCGCCTATGCGTGGCGCGAGACGCTGGAACTGAAGCGCGATCCGGTGCGCCTCGCCTTCGCGCTGCTGGGCACCGCCTTCCTGATGATTATCTTCGGCTACGGCATCACGCTGGACGTGGACAAGCTGCGCTTCGCCGTGCTCGACCGCGACCAGACGCCGGAAAGCCGCGCCTATATCGACGGCTTCGCCCACTCCACCTATTTCCGCATCCAGCCGCCACTGACCTCGCCGGACGACCTCGACCAGCGGCTGAAGTCCAACGCCATCGCCTTCGCCATCGAGCTGCCGCCGAACTTCGGCGCCGATCTGCGCTCCGGCCGGCAGACGGAAGTGCTCGTCACCATCGACGGCGCCATGCCGTTCCGGGCCGAGACCATCAAGGGCTATGTGGAGGCGGTGCACACCATGTTCCTCGCCGACGCGGCGCAGATGGCGGGGCGCAGCTTCTCCGCCTTCGCGGGGCTGGAGATGCGCTATCGCTACAACCAGTCCTTCCGCAGCCTCGATGCCATGGTGCCTGCCAACATCGCGCTGATGCTCATCTTCATCCCGGCCATCCTCACCGCGCTGGGCGTGGTGACGGAGAAGGAGCTGGGCTCCATCACCAACCTCTACGTCACGCCGGTGACGAAGCTGGAATTCCTGCTGGGCAAGCAGGCGCCCTATGTGGGGGTGGCGCTGTTCAACTTCGTTGTCATGGTGCTGATGGCGCTGTTCCTGTTCGGGGTGCCGCTGAAGGGCTCGTTCCTCGGTCTGGCGCTGGGGGCCTTCGCCTATGTGCTGGCGACGACCGCCATCGGGCTCGTCTCCTCCACCCTCACCAACACCCAGGTGGCGGCGCTGTTCGGCACCGCCATCGGCACTATGATGCCCGCCACCCAGTTTTCCGGCATGCTCCAGCCGGTGGCCTCGCTGGAGGGCGGGGGATGGGTGCTCGGCACCTTCTTTCCCACCACCTATTTCATGCGGGTGAGCGTGGGTGCCTTCACCAAGGGGCTGAGCTTCACCGAGCTTCTGCCGTTCGTCATGGCCACCGCCGCCTTCTGGCCGGCGCTGCTGGCCATCGCCTTCCTCATCCTGCGCAAGCAGGAGACCTGACATGGCCGCGCCCGCCTCCTCCGCGAAAGCCCCCGCCCCCCGCCGGCTGCCGCTGGCCAACGTCCACTGGCTGGTGGGCAAGGAGCTGCTCGGCCTGTGGCGCGACCGGGCGCTGCTGGTGCTGGTGGTCTATGCCTTCACCGTCGCCATCGTGCTGCAGGCCAACGGCATGAAGCACGATCTCAACCGCGCCGCCGTGGCGGTGGTGGACGAGGACAATTCCGCCCTCTCCAACGCCATCCTCGACGCGCTGCTGCCGCCCTCCTTCCAGCGCCCGGTGCCCATCGCCCCGCAGGACGTGGACCCGATGATGGACGCGGCGCGCTACACGTTCGTGCTGAATTTCCCGCCCAACTTCCAGGCGGACGTGCTGGCCGGCCGCAGCCCCGAGGTGCAACTGCTCATCGACGCCACGGCGCTGATGCAGGCCGGCCTCGGCGCCAACGATATCTCCGCCATCTTCCAGACCGAGGTGAACCGCTTCGTCCTGCGTCATTCGGAAGGGGTGGCGAGCCCGGTCAATCTCCAGATCCGTGCCGCCTTCAACCAGGGGCTGGAATCCTCCTGGTTCACCGGCACCATGGGCCTCATCACCAACATCACCATGCTCTCGGTGCTGCTCGCCGGCGCGGCGCTGATCCGCGAGCGCGAGCACGGCACGCTGGAGCATCTGCTCGTGCTGCCGGTGCGCCCCTCCGAGATCATGCTGGCGAAGGTGGTGGCGAACGGGGCGGTCATCCTCGTCGCCACCCTCGTCAGCCTCATCGCGGTGCTGAAATGGGTGCTGGGCGTGTCCATCGCGGGCTCGATCCCGCTGTTTCTCGCCGGTGCCGCGCTCTATCTGTTCTTCACCGCGTCGCTTGGCATCTTCCTCGGCACGCTGGCCGGGTCCATGCCGCAGTTCGGGCTGCTGTTCTTCCTCGTGGTGCTGCCCATGAACATGCTGTCGGGCGGGTTCACGCCGCTGGAGAGCATGCCCGAATGGCTGCAGGTGGCCATGCAGGCCTCGCCCTCCACCCAGTTCGTGGCCTTCGCGCAGGCCATCCTCTACCGGGGCGCGGGGCTGGAAACGGTGTGGCCGCGCTTCGCCGCCACCTTCGGCATCGGCGCGCTGTTCTTCGCCGTGGCGCTGGCCCGCTTCCGCACCTTCCTCGCCGCGCAGCAGTGAGGAAGGGGGTTGCCTCCGCTCAGGCGCCGCGCGGGCTCTGGGCGTTGCCTTCGCTCAAGCGCCGCGCGGGCTTCAGATGTAATCCACGAAGGAGGCGAGCTGCTCCTGGGAGAGGTCGCGCATCTGGGCGAGGGTGTAGGTGTCGAGCACCGTGCCGATGGCGTCGCGCACCCGCACCATGAGCAGGCGCACCTCGCAGGTGGCGATGTCGCAATCCTCGCACGGCTCGTAGGCGTTGCGGCTGGCGCAGGGGAAGGGCGCCAGCGGCCCGTCGAGGGCCCGGATCATCTCGCCGACGATGATGTCGTCCGGCGCCTTGGCGAGCCGATAGCCGCCGAGCTTGCCCTTCTTGGACGAGAGGAAGCCGGCGTTGCGCAGCTCGCCGAGGATCACGTCGAGGAATTTCTTCGGGATATTGTTGGCCTCGGCGATGTCAGCCACCTGCGTGGAGCCGCCGGGCGGCAGACGCGCCAGGTGGACCGCCGCCTTGAGACCGTATTTTCCCTTTTTCGTCAGCATGGAGCGCCCTCTTTCGGGCTTATGGGGACATCGCGCGTCGCCGTCAACGGCGGCCACGTGAAATTCGGGGCGGCGTCACTTGCCGCCGGAGCCGTCCTTCAGCTCGTAGCGGCTCATCAGCGGCGCCTGGGCGATGGCGAAGGCAAAGGTCAGCGGCAGATAGCCGAAGGTCTTGAAGGCGACCCAGGTGTCGGTGGAAACCGACCGCCACACGATCTCGTTCAGCACCGCCATGACCAGGAAGAAGATGCCCCAGCGGATGGTCAGCTTGCGCCAGCCCTCCTCGGTGAGCTTCACCATGCCGTCGAAGACGTAGGGCAGAAGCGGCTTCTTGAAGTAGAGCCCGCCCAGCAGCAGCACGCCGAACAGGGCATTCACCATGGTCGGCTTCAGCTTGATGAAATGGTCGTCCTGAAGCCACAGCGTCAGGCCGCCGAACACCATGACCACCAGCGCCGACACCAGCGGCATCACCGCGATGCGGCGCGCCAGCACCCACATGGCGCCGAGCGCCAGCAGCGTCGCCACCATGAAGACGCCGGTCGCCACATAGATGCCGCCGCGCCCGTTGGCGATGAAGAACAGCACCAGCGGGCCGATCTCCAGGCCGATCTTGAGCCACGGACTCATCTTGCGGGGGGCGGGCGAGGAGGCGGGCGCGGGCACTGGAGCTTGTGATTGGGTCATTCAGGCGGGCCGGCAGGAGAAAAATACCGCCAATCCCGGCGGTTCAGCCGGAACGGCGCGACGTCACCCATGTGGCGCGTGTCGGGCCAACAATCAAGCCGCGCGCGGGTTCAGCGCAGCGGACCGAGGCACGCGACCAGCTCCGGCCCCTCCTTCGGCACCCGCGCCTGCAGCCGGGACGCGAGGCGCTGGACGCCGGCGGTGGGGTTGCCGGCATCGCGCCGGTGCGGATTGGGCAGCATCACCGCCAGCAGCGCCGCCTGCCGGGCGTCCACCTGCGCCGCCGGGATGCCGAAGGCGCGTTCCGCCCCGGCCTGCACGCCGAACTCCCCGTTTGGCCCCCACTCGGCGATGTTGAGGTAGATCTCGATCAGCCGCCTTTTGCTCACCACCAGATCGAGCCAGATGGCGAGCGGCATCTCGATGGCCTTGCGGATGAGGGCCCGCCCCGGCCAGAGGAACAGGTTCTTGGCGATCTGCATGGGGATGGTGGAGGCGCCGCGGGTCTCCTCCAGATCGTCGGCCTTCTCAAGCGCCTCGCGCAGCTCGCCGATGTCGATGCCGATATTCTGGCAGAAGCTCGCATCCTCCGAGGCGATGACGGTGCGCACCAGCGCTGGCGACATCTTCTCGATGGGCGTCCACACGCGCTCCACCCGCTCACCGGTGATCCAGCGGCCGATCATCAGCGTCGAGACCGGATTGACGACGTTGTAGAGGACGGAGAGCAGCAGCGGGATGGCGGCGAGGACGAGCACCACCCGAAGCACCAGACGGATCATCCCCAGCCCTCCCCGCCGCCATGCGGCTTGACCTTGCCCCCTGGTTGGGGCACCCGGTGGCCCCCGTCAACGGTGCGCCCCGCCCGGGCGTTCCCACCTTGCCCTTCTCAGCCACGCTAGGCCACCCGGTGACCTCTTCCCTCAAGGATCGTCTCGACGCCGCCGCCGCCATCACCGAAACCCGGCTCGCCGCCGCGCTCGGCGCGGCAGCGCTGCCCGGCGAACGGCTGCGGCCGGAGCGCCTGATGGGCGCCATGCGCCACGGCGCGCTGGGCGGCGGCAAAAGGCTGAGGCCCTTCCTGGTGATCGAGGGGGCGGCCCTGTTCGGCGTCACGGCGGAGGCTGCCGTGACCGCGGCTACCGCCATCGAGTGCGTGCACTGCTATTCCCTCGTCCATGACGACCTGCCGGCCATGGACGACGACGACCTGCGCCGCGGCCGCCCCACCGTCCACAAGGCCTATGACGAGGCCACCGCCATCCTCGCCGGCGACGGGCTGCTGACGCTCGCCTTCGACCTGCTGGCGGGCGAGGACACCCATCCCGATCCCGCCGTGCGCATCGCGCTGGTGCGCGCGCTGGCGCGGGCCGCGGGCATCGGCGGCATGGTGGGCGGGCAGATGCTGGACCTCGCCGCCGAAGGGCGATTTACCGGCGGCACGCCCCTCGCCCACGGCGAGGACGCCATCCGCGACCTGCAGGCCATGAAGACCGGTGCCCTGCTCGCCGTCTCGGCCGAGACGGGGGCGATCCTCGGCGGCGCGGATGCGGGCCAGCGCGCGGCGCTCCTTGCCTATGGGCGGGCGCTGGGCGCGGCGTTCCAGATCGCCGACGACATCCTCGACGTGGAAGGCACGGCGGAAGAGGTGGGCAAGAAGGTGGGCAAGGATGCCGCCGCCGGAAAGGCGACGCTGGTCTCCCGCCTCGGCCTGCCCGAGGCGCGCCGGCTGCTGGACCGTCTGGTGGCGGAAGCGGCGGACGCCCTTGCGCCGTTCGGCGCGCGCGGCGAGATCCTCGCCGAGGCCGCCCGGTTCGTGGCCGCGCGGCGCAGCTGAGCGCATTTTCGGAAGGGAGCGGCCGGCAAACCGGCCGCCTCCAAAGGCGTCCTCAGAGGGCCCTCCTCAGACCGCGAGGTCGCGCCTGTCCTCGACGGTGGAATCGGCGCGCATCCGGTAGACCATCGGCACGCCGGTGAGCACCTCGCGCTTCATGATGCCTTCGGGAGACAGCTTCTCCAGCACCATGATGAGGGCGCGCAGCGAATTGCCGTGGGCGGTCACGATCGTCGTCTCGCCCCGCAGCACGCGCGGCAGGATCTCCTGATTGTAATAGGGCAGCGTGCGGGCCACCGTATCGCGCAGGCTCTCGCCGCCGGGCGGGGGGATGTCATAGGAGCGGCGCCACACATGCACCTGCTCCTCGCCCCACTTGGCGCGGGCGTCATCCTTGTTGAGGCCGGAGAGGTCGCCGTAGTCCCGCTCGTTCAGCGCCTGGCTGGCCAGCGTCTCCACGCCCTCCTGACCCATCTCGCCGAGCACCAGCGACAGGGTGCGCTGGGCGCGGGAGAGGAGCGAGGTGAAGGCGATGTCGAACTTCAGGCCTTCGGCCTTCAGGAGCGCGCCCGCGCGCTTTGCCTCCGCGACGCCCTGCTCGGTGAGGTCGGGGTCACGCCAGCCGGTGAAAAGGTTCTTCAGGTTCCACTCGCTCTGCCCGTGACGGACGAGGACGAGGATGCGATCCGACATGAAAAGTCTCCAGACACTCAGAAATCGGCGAGGCCGAGCACGTCGGCCATGGAATAGAGCCCCGGCTCCCGCTTGGTCTCTCCGCATTTCGTCCAACGGGCGGCGGCAAGCGCGCCATTGGCGAAGAGCGTGCGGTCCTCGGCCTTGTGAACCAGTTCGATGCGCTCGGCGGCGCCGGCGAAGATCACCATGTGCTCGCCCACCACGGAGCCGCCGCGCAGGCTGGCAAAGCCGATATTACCCTTTACCCGAGGACCGGTGATGCCGTCACGGCCGCGCTCGGAGCAGTCGTCGAGCCTGCGGTTGCGGCCCGCCGCCGCCGCCTCGCCCAGCAGCAGCGCGGTTCCCGAAGGGGCATCCACCTTCCGGTTGTGATGCATCTCCACGATCTCGATGTCGAAGTCGTCGCCCAGCGTCGCCGCCACCCGGCGGGTCAAAGCGGCGAGCAGGTTCACCCCGAGGCTCATGTTGCCGGACTTGACGATGACCGTGCGCAGCGCCGCATCGGCGATGGCGGCATTGTCCTCGTTGGAGAGGCCGGTGGTGCCGATGACATGGGCAATCCCGGCCTCGGCGAGGCGGCCGGCGAGGCGCACCGTGGCGGCGGGGGTGGAGAAGTCGATCACCACGTCGGCGCCGTTCAGCGCCGGGGCGACGTCGCTTTCCACGGTGACGCCGCTCGGAGCCGCGCCTGCCATCAGGCCCGCATCCTCGCCGAGATGGGGGGAGCCGGCATATTCGAGCGCGCCCACGAGCTTCAGCCCCTCGGTCTCGGCGATGGCGCGGATGAGGGTGCGGCCCATGCGGCCGCCGGCCCCGGCAATGACGATGCGCAGATCGGTCACGGGTGTGTCCTTAAGATGGGCCGCGCTCAGGCGGGTGGCAGCTCGCGCCCGGTATAGCCGGAGATGATGAGGAAGTCGGCCACCGACGCCTCCTGCCGGATCGCTCGCGCCTTCTGGTAGGCGGGAGAGAAATAGCACGCGCGCGCCGTCGCCACGTCCTTGAACGCGGTGACGACATACCGTGAACGGCCATGGCCTTCCAGAAGATGATTGCGCCCGCCGCGCACCAGGAACCACGCACCGTATTCGGTGAAGGCCTCGGCAGCGGCAGCGGCATAGTCCTTGTACCGATCGGGATCGGTCACATCCACCTTGACCATCCAGTAGCCGCGCGGGTTGTCGGCCGTACCCTCCGGCGGCTCCGGCGAGAGCTGCGGGCCGTCGAAGCCCTCCACCGCGGCGAGGTCCGCGATGGCGGTGGCCCCGCGCAGATCGCGCACAGGCCGGTAGTCGGGCGCGTCGTAGAGGGTGACAGCATCCTCATACGAGGGCAGTTCCACCAGCACGTTGCGATGGCGCTTGATGCCTTCGAGCTGCTCGAAATCGCCGCCGCGAATCACGTAACGGAAGCCGTGCGACCGGGCGTAGGCGAAGGTCGCCTCCCGGTAGGTGATGTAGTCCACCGGATTGACCACATCGAGATTGAGGAACCAGTAGCCCTTTGCCATCGCTCCGCCCCCGTCACGCACCCTGAAGTTCGGCAAGGATCGCCTGCGCCGCCGCGACCGGGTCCTCGGCCGCCGTCACCGGACGGCCCACCACGATACGGTCGGCACCCGCCGCCAGCGCCTCGGCCGGCGTGGCGATACGCTTCTGGTCGCCCACCGCCGCCCCCTTCGGCCGCACGCCCGGCGTCACCACCCGGCGGTCGGGGCCGAGGATGGCGCGCACCATGGCGGCGTCGGTGGGAGCGCAGATGACGCCGGCGATGCCGGCATCCCGCGCCTGCCCGGCGCGCAGGCGCACGGTCTCGGTGACGCCGCCGACGACGCCGGTGGCGGCGAGGTCGGCATCGTCATAGGAGGTGAGCACGGTGACGCCCAGCACCTCCAGCTTGCTCCCGGCGGCACCACGCGCGGCGGCGGCCATGGTCATGGGGTAGGCGTGCACGGTGAGAATGTCGAAGCCCCGCTCGGCGGCGGCGGCGGTGGCCCGCTCCACCGTGTTGCCGATGTCGTGCAGCTTGAGGTCGAGGAACACCTTCTTGCCGGCAGCGATGAGGTCGGTGGCGAGGTCGATGCCCCCCGAGACCGCCAGCTCCAGCCCGATCTTGTAGAAGCTCACCACGTCGCCGAGCTGCGCGACGGCAGCCTCGGCGGCGGCGACGGAGGGATAGTCGAGGGCGACGATGAGCTTGTCGCGGACATCCGCGCGGATCGGGGTGCCCTGAACAACCTGCGTCATGCCGTCTCCTCCATTGCGCGCCAGCGGTCCGGCCGCCGCGCGGGACCCGCGCGGAACCAGCAACCGCCCCCGACCGGTGGCTGGTCGTGGACGCGGGAGATGGGGTAGCCCGCCAGGTGGCACAGAAGCAAGGTGCCGACGCCGCCATGGCCGACGAAGAGGAGGCGCTGTCCCGCCCCGCCGAAGGCCGCCAGCGCCGCCTCCACCGCCGCGACGATGCGCGCCTGCGCATCCACCGCCCGCTCCCAGCCGCGCACGCTCTCGGTGGGGCGGGCGAAGAAGGCGTCGGCCATCTCTTGGAATTCGGCTTCGGGCAGGTAGCCGGTGGCGGAGCGGTCGTTCTCCTCCATCCTGTCGCGGATGACCACCGGCAACCGGAGGGGCGTGGCGATGAGCGCCGCCGTCTCCTTCGCCTTCTCCTCGGTGGAGGAGATGACATGACTGATGCCGGAGAGATCGAAGCGCGCGGCAAACGCCAGCGTGCGCGCCCGCCCGACGGCGGACAAGCCCCAGCGCGGCACGGGGACGGCCGGGTCCACCTGGACCTGAGGATGGGTCAGATAGAGGAAATCCGTCACGGGCGGCACCGGCGGCGTAAGACCGGCGCCGGACCGGCCGGGAAGAGGATCAGGGCCGGCGATAGGCCCAGACGCGGGCCGGGGGAATGTTGCGCCACACCCGCGGCGAACGCTCGCCCTCGATGGCGCCCGGCAGCAGCGGGACGGGCGAGACCACCGCATAGGTGAACTGCACGAAAGGCATACCGGAATGGGAGAGGTCGAACGCCTCGTTGACCATCCGGTGGCGCTCGCTCTCCGGCATGGTGAACAGCGGCAGCGACGAAATGGTGCCCACCGCCTTGCCGGGCAGGCGATCCTTCAGCGTCTTGCCGAGCTGGTAGGCATCGCCGTTGATGACGGTGACGCCGGGATAGCGCAGGCGCAGCAGGGCGCAGAATTCGGGATTGTACTCGATCAGGAACAGGCGCTCGGGGGCGAAACCCCGCTGGATCAGCGCCTTGGTGACCGGGCCGGTGCCCGGTCCAAGCTCGATGACCGGGCCATCCATCTTGGGATCGAGGTAGCTCGCCATCATCTTGGCGAGCGCCGGGCTCGAGGGCGCGACCGCGCCGGTCTTGAGCGGATTCTGGAACCACGACTGCAGGAAACGCACCTCGTCCTTGAGGTTCGGCTTCTGGAGCAGGGGCTTCTGGAGCGGCCTGCGGTGGTCGTGGGACTGGAGCATCAACTGCACCTCGGGGCGCCCGAGCGGGTCGGATATCAGGCGCTTAGACGGGAAAGGGGGCCGGGTCAAGGTTCGCGGTTCGGGCGCAGGGCCCCGTGAAGCAGGTTGTCGAGGGCTGTCGCGAGGAGATCCTCCTCGGAAGCGACGAGAAAGGCGGAGCAGGTGAGCTTCAGGCTGACCATGCCGTGCAGGACGATCCAGAAGGTCAGCGCGAGGCTCTCGATGTCGAGCCCGTCCCGCAGCCGCCCGGCGGTCGCGAGATCCTGGAACACGCCGCCGATTAGCGCGAATGCCGCCGCCCCGGCCGCATCCTTTCCGCCCAGAGCGGTGGCCGCGAAGCCCGGCTCCATGAAGATCAGCCGGTAGGTCTCGGGCTCGGCGCGCCCGAACGCCGCATAGGCGAGCCCCAGGGCCTTGAGCCGCTGGAGCGGGTCCACCGTCTTGCCGGCTTCGGCCAGGGCGTCGAGCAGGGCGCGCATGCCGGCCTCGCCGAGCTCGCGGGCGATGGCCTCGCGATTCTCGAAATGGAGATAGAGCGCTGCCGCCGAATAGCCGGCGGCCTCGGCGATCCGGCGCATGGTGAGCGCTTCGAACCCCTGGTCGAGAACGATCCGGCGCGCCTCGGCGAGGATGCGGGCGCGGGCATCTTCCTTCCGACGGGCGCGCGTCGAGCCGCCGGCGGGCGGAGGCGAGGACTTCACTTCGGACACGACGGCTCCCTGCCGCTTGACATGAACAATGTTCAGTTTATGAACGATGTTTAGTGAACATTGTTCAGGACCCCACCATAATGACCCCCCCCGCTCCCCTGCAAGCCGTGGACGCGCCCCGAATCGCCCTCGTCGGGGCGACTGGCGCCATCGGCGGCAGTATCGCCCAGGCCCTGAGCGCGGCCGGCACGCCGTTCGCCGTGGTCGGACGCTCCGCCGCCGGCCTATCGGCCGCCTTCCAAGGGTACCCCCTCGCCACCCCGCGCGTCTGGAACCCGGAGGACATGGCCAGCCTGCGGGCCGCCGTGCGCGGGATGGATACGCTCGTGCACATGGTTGGCGTGCCCTATGACGCCTTTCACCTCCACCCTCGCCTCATGCGGGCCGTGATCGAGGCGGCCGAGGCGGAAGGGGTGCGGCGGGTGCTGCTCATCGGCACCGCCTATCCCTTCGGCCGGCCGCAGGCGGCGCGCGTGGACGAGAGCCATCCGCGCATGCCGCACACCTTCAAGGGGCGGATGCGCAAGGAGCAGGAGGACATCCTGATGGAGGCCGACGCGCGCGGTGCGCTGCGAGGGCTGATCCTGCGCCTGCCCGATTTCTACGGCCCCGGCGTGGAGCGCAGCTTCCTCGCGGACCTTTTCGCCGCCGCCGCGGCGGGGCGCCGGGCCAAAGTGGTGGGGCCCATCGACACCCCGCACGAGTTCGTCTTCGTGCCGGACGTGGGGCCGGTGGTGCGGGCCCTGCTCGGCCGGGAGGAGGTTTTCGGCCGCAGCTACAATCTCGCGGGGGCGGGCACCATCACGGTGCGGGAGGTGGCGCGGCAGGCCTATGCTCTGGCGGGAAGCGCGCCGAAGCTCATGGTCGCGGGCAAGACCATGCTGCGCCTCGCCGGCCTATTCGATCCGGTCATGCGCGAGCTGGTAGAAATGCACTATCTGATGACAGAGCCGGTGATCTTCGACGGCAGCGCCCTTGAAAGGGCCATCGGCCCCCTCGCGAAGACATCCTATGCCGACGGCATCGCCCGATGCATGGAAGCGGCGCGCGCCGGCTGACCGCCAGCGGGGATCAGGCCCCCTCGCCGGCCGCGCCCTGGAAGAATTCCTTCACCTTGGCGAAGAAGCCGGCGGATTCGGGATGGGTCTCGCCGGAGCTTTCCTTGTCGAATTCCGCGAGCAATTCCCTCTGACGCTTGGTCAGCTTCTGCGGCGTCTCGACCACCACCTGCACATACATGTCGCCGGCGGAGCGCGAGCGCAGGATGGGCATGCCCTTGCCGGAGAGGCGGAAGCGCTTCTGCGACTGGGTGCCCTCGGGAATTTTCACCTTGGTCTTGTCACCGTCGATGGTCGGCACTTCCACCGCGCCGCCCAACGCCGCCGTGACCATGGAGATGGGCACGCGGCAATAGAGGTCCGCCCCCTCCCGCTGGAAGAAGGCGTGCTGCTCGATGGACAGGAAGATGTAGAGGTCGCCCGCCGGCCCGCCGCGCACGCCGGCCTCGCCCTCGCCGCCGAGGCGGATGCGGGTGCCGTCCTCGACACCGGGCGGGATCTGCACCGAGAGGGTGCGCTCGCGCGTCACGCGCCCCGCGCCGGCGCAGGCGCCGCACGGGTCCTCGATGACGCTGCCGCGACCCTGGCAGGTGGGGCAGGTGCGCTCAAGGGTGAAGAAGCCCTGGGCATGGCGGATCTTGCCGGCGCCGCCGCAGGTGCGGCAGGCCTTCGGCTGGGTGCCGGGCTTGGCGCCGGTGCCGTTGCAGGCCTCGCAGGCGACGGAGGTGGGGATCTTGATCTGCGCCGTCTTGCCGACGAACGCTTCCTCAAGGGTGATCTCCATGTTGTAGCGCAGGTCCGAGCCGCGCCCGCGCTGCTGGCCGCCGCCACCGCCGCGCCCGCGGCCCATGGCGCCGCCGAACAGATCATCGAAGATATCGGCGAAGGAGGAGGCGAAATCGTTGCCGAAGCCGGGTCCGCCGCCGCCATTCTCGAACGCGGCATGGCCGAAGCGGTCATAGGCGGCGCGCTTCTGGGGGTCCTTCAAGACCTCGTAGGCCTCGTTGACCTCCTTGAACATCACCTCGGCTTCCGCATCGCCCTGATTGCGATCGGGGTGCCACTTCATGGCGAGCTTGCGGTAGGAGGCCTTCAGCACCGTCTCGTCGGCGCCGCGATCGCAGCCGAGGGTTTCATAATAATCGCGCTTGGCCATCGTCTGCCTTCACCTGCCACACTGGCACTTGCCACGCCGGCTCTGTCTTGAGCGGCCATCCTGCAATAGCGATCGGATGCCGGTCCCCAGCCTCACGCACCCCGCTCAGCATCTGGAAGAAGGGTCGGCGCTGCGTCCGGCCTGCGCCCGGTCAATCCGGGGAATAACGCCTGAAACGGCGCGAATCAAATGGCCGCCGCGGCGGCGAAAGACCGGCGGGGCTCGCCCGCCGGTCCTTTTCAAAGTCACGCAGACTTCTTCTTGTCGTCGTCGACCTCGGTGAACTCGGCGTCCACCACGTCGTCCTTCTTGGCCGCGCCGGGCTCCGCGCCGCCCTGCTGGGCCGCATACATGGCCTCGCCGAGCTTGAGGGAGGCCTGGGCGAGGGTGTTGGTCTTGGCGGTGATCGCCTCCACGTCGTCGCCTTCCAGCGAGGACTTGAGGTCATTGAGCGCCGCCTCGATGGCACCCTTCTCCGCCGCGCCGACCTTGTCGCCATGCTCGGCGACGGCCTTCTCGGTGGAGTGGACGAGGGCTTCAGCGTGGTTCTTGGCTTCCACCAGGGCCCGACGCTTCTTGTCCTCGGCCGCGTGGGCCTCGGCGTCCTTCACCATCTTCTCGATGTCGGCGTCATTCAGGCCGCCCGAGGCCTGGATGCGGATCTGCTGCTCCTTGCCGGTGCCCTTGTCCTTGGCGGAAACCTGCACGATGCCGTTGGCATCGATGTCGAAGGTCACCTCCACCTGCGGCACGCCGCGGGGCGCCGGGGGAATGCCCATGAGGTCGAACTGGCCGAGGATCTTGTTGTCCGCGGCCATCTCGCGCTCACCCTGGAACACGCGGATCGTCACCGCAGTCTGGCCATCCTCAGCCGTGGAGAACACCTGGCTCTTCTTGGTCGGGATGGTGGTGTTGCGGTCGATGAGGCGGGTGAAGACACCGCCCAGCGTCTCGATGCCCAGCGACAGCGGGGTCACGTCGAGCAGCAGCACGTCCTTCACGTCGCCCTGGAGCACGCCCGCCTGGATGGCGGCGCCGATGGCGACCACCTCGTCCGGGTTGACGCCCTTGTGGGGCTCCTTGCCGAAGAACTGCTTCACCACTTCCTGCACCTTGGGCATGCGGGTCATGCCGCCGACGAGGACGACCTCGTCGATCTGCCCGGCGGTGAGGCCGGCATCCTTCAGCGCGAGCCGGCAGGGCTCGACGGTCCGCTGGATGAGGTCATCCACCAGCGCCTCGAACTTGGCGCGGGTGAGCTTCATGGTGAGATGCTTCGGGCCGGTCGCATCCGCCGTGATGAAGGGCAGGTTGATCTCGGTCTGGGTCGCGGACGACAGCTCGATCTTGGCCTTCTCGGCGGCTTCCTTCAGCCGCTGGAGGGCGAGCTTGTCGTTGCGCAGGTCGATGCCCTGCTCCTTCTTGAACTCATCGGCGAGGTAGCCGACGAGGCGCATGTCGAAGTCCTCGCCGCCAAGGAAGGTGTCGCCGTTGGTGGACTTCACCTCGAACACGCCGTCGCCGATCTCCAGCACCGACACGTCGAAGGTGCCGCCGCCGAGGTCATAGACCGCGATGGTGCCGGCCGACTTCTTGTCGAGGCCGTAGGCGAGAGCCGCCGCGGTGGGCTCGTTGATGATGCGCAGCACCTCGAGGCCGGCGATGCGGCCGGCGTCCTTGGTGGCCTGGCGCTGGGCGTCGTTGAAGTAAGCGGGGACGGTGATGACCGCCTTCTCCACCTTCTCGCCCAGGAACGACTCGGCCGTCTCCTTCATCTTCTGCAGGATGAAGGCGGAGATCTGCGAGGGGGAATACTTCTTGCCGTCGGCTTCCACCCAGGCGTCGCCGTTGTCGGCGCGCACGATCTGGTACGGCACAAGGTTCTTGTCCTTGGCGACGGTCGGGTCGTCATAGCGGCGGCCGATGAGGCGCTTCACCGCGAAGAAGGTGCGCTCGGGATTGGTGACGCTCTGCCGCTTGGCAGGCTGACCGACGAGACGCTCGCCGTCCTCCGTGAAGGCGACGATGGAGGGCGTGGTGCGCGCGCCCTCGGCGTTCTCGATGACTTTCGGGGTGGACCCCTCCATCACCGCGACGCAGGAATTGGTGGTGCCGAGGTCGATACCGATGATCTTGGCCATATGATTCTCCTTGCCGGCAGGCCGACCGGGCCCTTGCGGCACCCGAGGTGGAGGGCCGCGAGCCCCTCTCGCGACCGATCCGCCGGCCCCCTGAAACTTTAGAATTGGGGTTCGCCGCGAAAACAGCGATCGAGGCGCATATAGGGGGGGTGATTTGGCCCCGCAAGGCATGGTAGCAGGCGCCACGCTCCATTTTTCACAGCCGCGCGAGGAAAACGGATGGCCCCCTTCAAGCCAACCGCCGGGCCCGGTCCCGGAGCCGATCCGCGCACGGCCCTCATCCTCGTCGATCTGCAGGTGGACTTCCTGCCCGGCGGCGCCCTTGCGGTGCCCGGCGGCCATGATGTCGTGCCCCTCGCCAACCGGCTCGCCGCAGGCTTCCGCAACGTCGTTCTGACGCAGGACTGGCATCCGCAGGGGCACATTTCCTTCGCCTCGACCCATCCCGGCCGGGCGATCTACGACATGATCGATCTGCCTTACGGCCCGCAAATCCTGTGGCCGGACCATTGCCTGCAAGGCACGCCGGGCGCCGCCTTCGCGCCGGGCCTGGACGTGCCCCACGCGCAACTGGTGGTCCGCAAGGGCCACCACAAGGCCATCGACAGCTATTCCACCTTCTACGAGGCCGACCGCACCACGCCCACCGGCCTTGCCGGATACCTCCGGGAGCGGGGGATCGATACCGTCTATCTCGCCGGCCTCGCCCTCGATTTCTGCGTCTCGTGGTCGGCAGTGGACGCCGCACGGCACGGTTTTACCACTTACGTGATCGAGGACGCCTGCCGCTCCATCGACGTGGACGGCTCGCTGGCGGCCGCCCTTGCCGACATGGACAGAGTCGCAGTCCGCCGGCTGGCGGCGGCGGACCTTCTCGCCTGAGCGAATGACCGCGACCGTGGACTATCCCTGATCGGCGGCGGTCATCATGCCGAACGGCGCGCCGGTGGCGTCACAGACGATGGCGATGCGGCCGACGCCGGGAATGTCGAAAGGCTCACGGATCACCTGCCCGCCGGCCGCTTTCAGCAGTTCCACGCGCGCGCCCACATCGTCCACATTGATGTAGCTGAACCAGTGGGGCGGCACCTGCGGCGGCAGGATCTCGGTCTTGTCCATCATCCCGGCCACCGGCTCGCCGCCGAGGGTCGCGACGTAATAGGCGTGGCCGCCGTCCATGGGCATCTCGCTGAAAGTCCAGCCCAGCGTCGCGGCATAGAAGGCCTGCGCCTTCTCCACGTCGTCAGTCATCAGCTCGTTCCAGTAGAATTTCCCGTGCGGGCCCATCGGCGCCTCCCTCGAACCGGCCGGATGGCCGGCGGCACTATGCCCGAGGCATCGCGCCGCCGCCACGCAGGGCGAGACCTACTCCACGATCAGGATGATCCGCCGCGAGCGCGGCTCCACCACCGCCGCCTCATTGCCGGGCAGGGTGACGTAGCGGTATTGGGAGAGGCCGGCGCCCGGTGTGTATCCGGCCTCGTCCAGCGTCTGGTAGCCCTCGTCGTCGTCGAAGTCCGCGCCGTCGCCCGGCTGGCCATAGTCCTCCTGCGCCACCGCCTGCCCGTAGCGGCCATAGGGCTCCGGGGCGGCACCGAAGCGGCGCAGGTCCACGTCGGGCGGCACCACCGCGCCCACCTCGGCGACGAAGCCGCCGGGGATATAGGCCGGCGGAACCGGGTGGCGAACCACATAGGTCTCGATGTAGCGCCGCTGCACCGGCGTGAAGGTCACATAGCCGCCGGGCACCGCCACCGTGGTCTGGGCGGCGGCGGGGGAGACGCCCCCGGCGACCACCAGCGGGAGGAAGGCGACAGCGACCAGACCGGACAGCATCACCGGACACGCCCGGCCACGAGAAAAAAGACCATTCGACAGGAGATGATTGCGCATGACGACAACTCCTCTTCCCAACCCCAGCACCGGGAAGGCATCGTCCGCGGGGATTCTGTCGGCATATGGCCGAAACCTGAGATGAAATATATAGTTACTACCTTGTTAAAACCGGCGTCAGGACAAGGGAAAGCCACCATGCCGCTGCCGCCTCTTCTTCAATCTGCCAAGATCACGTGCGCAAAGATCGTGGCGTCCGGGCGATGACGGGATCTATGGCGGCAGCGCCGGCTCCCCTCGAACTCCAGCCCGGCGCCCTCTGGTTCCGGGAGGCGCTGGACCGGGAAGCGCAAGCCCTGCTCCTCGCCGACATCCGCGCGGTGCTGGACGAAGCGCCCCTCTTCACGCCCACCATGCCGCGTTCGGGCCAACCCTTCTCCGTGCGCATGAGCAATTGCGGACCGCTCGGCTGGGTGTCGGATGCCGCCGGCTACCGCTACCAGAGCTTCCACCCGGACACGCGCCGCCTCTGGCCGGCCATGCCGCCGCGACTGATGGAGCTGTGGGAGCGTCTCGCCGGCGGGGCGCCCCCACCCGAGGCGTGCCTCATCAATTATTACGCCCCGGACGCCCGCATGAGCCTGCACCAGGACCGCGACGAAGCCGACTTCACCGCGCCGGTGCTGTCGGTGTCGCTGGGCGATACCGCCGTCTTCCGTGTGGGCGGCGAGACACGGCGGGGGCCGACGCGCTCCATCCACCTCTCGTCGGGCGACGTCTTCCTGTTGTCCGGGCCGAGCCGCCTCGCCTTCCACGGCATTGACCGCCTGCTGCCCGGCACCTCCCGGCTGGTCGAGGAGGGCGGGCGATTCAATCTCACGCTGCGACGCGTCACCGCCGCGTGATCGGCCACTTTTCCGCCACGTCATTCACAGAAAAGCCGGATTGCCGCCGGACACAGGCAGACCGGCCCGCAGGCGAAGGCCCGCTTTGGCCGGGTTCCGCCGGAGCCCTCGATGCGCCTCGCCTTCACGTCCGCCTTCCTCTCCGCCGCCTTCGCCGTCCTCTTCGCCTTATCGCTGGCCGCCCCCGCCAGTGCGACGGAGGTGATGTATCCGCGCGGCTCGGCCCTTGGCCTCGTGCCGCCGCCGGGCATGGTGGAGAGCAACCAGTTCGCTGGATTCGAGGACGACGCGACGAAGTCCTCCATCCTGGTGGTGGACATGCCGGCCGATGCCTATGACCAGCTCCTGCCGGGCTTCAGCGCACAGGCCCTGAACACGCGGGGCGTGATCCTGGAAGACCGCGAGGACTTCCCGCTCAAGGACGCGAAGGCGGTCTTGTTCATCGGCCGCCAGACGGCCGGGCCGGTCACGGTGCGCAAATGGGTGCTGCTGGTGGGCAGCGACAAGGGCACGGGCATCGTCACCGTGCAGGTGCCCGAGGCGGGCGCGTCCAGCTATCCCGACAAGGTGGTGCGCCAGGCGCTGTCCACCATCACATTCCGCAGCGTCGCCGATCAGGCAACCTCCCTGCCCTTCGCCGTCACCAACCTCGCCGGCTTCCGCCCCGTGCGGGCGCTGGGCGGCACCACCCTGCTCCTGACCGACGGACCGAAGGATGCGCTCGACGGCCCCGACCAGCCGGTGTTCGTCGTCTCCATCGCCGGCGGCGCGCCGCGCGACGACGAGCGCCGCCAGTTTGCCCTGCGCGCCCTTTCCACCATTCCCGGTGTGAAGGACTTGAAGCTCGACAGGGCCGAGCCCCAGCGCATCAACGGACAGGCCGGCTTCGAGGTGATGGCCACCGGCGCCGACGCCCGCACCGGCGTGCCCATCAAGGTGGTGCAGTGGATCCGCTTCGGACCCACCGCCTACATCCGCATGGTGGGCGTGACCAAGCTCGACGCCTTCCCCGACGTCTATGACCGCCTGCGGGCGCTGCGGGACGGCGTGGAGTCCCGCTAGGCGCGCATTGCGCCGGTACCACCCGCGGGATTACCCTTCGCGGTCACTTCCTCCGCCGAGGACCGCTCATGCCCATGTCCGGGCGCAAGGATGCGCCGAGGGAACCGCTGCCCGACAGTCCGCTCGCCGGCGCGCTTTCCCTGCCGGGGGCGGGGACGGACTTCGGCGCCATCGATGCGGACGAGGCGTGGATCGCCGTCATCCGCAAGATGGACGAGACCTATGCGGAGCTGGTCCGCCAGCAGGTGGAGCTGGAGGCCAAGAACACCGCGCTGGAAGAAGCCCAAGGCTTCATCGCCGGCCTCCTCGGCTCCATGACCGACGTGCTGGTGGCGTGCGACCTCTCCGGCCGGGTGGAGCAGGTGAATCTCGCCGCCGAGCGCGCCTTCGGCCTCAGGGCCGACGCCCTCCTCGGCCGTTCCCTGTCCGATCTGCTCGACGCCTCATCCGAAACCACGGCGGCCGACGTGCTCGCCACCGTCGCCCGCCGCCAGCGCATCGCCGACCGGGAATTTACATTGGCGACGCCGGACGGGCCGCTGGCCATCGCGGTCAACGGCGCTCTGAGGTTCGATCCGCGCGGGCGGGCGGTGGGCATCGTTCTGGTGGGCCGCCCCATCGGCGAACTGCGCGCCGCCTACGGCGCCCTCGCCAAGGCCCACGAGCATCTCAAGCGCACCCAGCAGCAGCTGGTCCATGCGGAGAAGATGGCCTCCCTCGGTCGCCTCGTGGCCGGCGTCGCCCATGAGCTGAACAATCCCATCTCCTTCGTCTACGGCAATGCCCATGCGATGAAGCGCTATGCCGAGCGGCTGATCGCCTATCTCGATCAGGTGCATGCGGGGGCCGATGCCGCGACCCTCGCCAAGGCGCGGGGCGAATTGCGCATCGACCGGGCGCTGTCCGACATTCCCGCCACCCTCTCCGGCATGCTGGAGGGCGCCGAGCGGGTGCGCGACATCGTGGCGGACCTGCGCCGCTTCTCCTCCGACCGGCGCGAGGCGCGGGAGGTGTTCGACCTCGCCGGCGTGGTCCGCTCGGCGGTGGACTGGGTGGCGAAATCCCAGATGCCGGACCTGCCCATCACCGTCGCCGTGCCCGAGGGGCTGGAGGCGGTGGGCCATCCCGGCCATATCCATCAGGTGATGATGAACCTCGTGCAGAACGCCGTGGACGCCATGGAAGGCCGCCCCGACCGCCGGCTGGAGATCACCGGCACCCGCTTCCAGACCCCGGACGGGCTGCAGGTGGCGGTGCGGGTGCGCGATACCGGGCCGGGCATTCCCGACGCGCTCATGGACCGCATCTTCGACCCCTTCTTCACCACCAAGGCCGTGGGCAAGGGCACCGGCCTCGGCCTCTCCATCTGCTATCGCATCGCCGAAGAGCACGAGGGACGGCTCGAAGCCGCGAACCATCCGGACGGCGGCGCCATCCTCTCCCTCGTACTTCCGGCGGCGCCATGATGCGGGACCTGAACGCGCCCTTTACCGTGCTCTGGCTGCAATCGGGCGGCTGCGGCGGCTGCACCATGTCGCTGCTGTGCGCCGAGGCGCCGGACCTTGCCGCGACGATGGCCTCGGCCAACATCCGCTTCCTGTGGCATCCCACCCTCTCGGAGGAGACGGGGGACGAGGCCATTGCCGTATTCGAGGCGGTTCTGTCCGGCGACATCCGGCTCGATGCCCTGTGCATCGAGGGCGCGCTTTTGCGCGGGCCGAACGGCACCGGGCGCTTCCATACGCTCGCCGGCACCGACACGGCGACCATCGACTGGGTGCGCCGGCTCGCGGCGGTGGCGGAGCACGTGGTGGCGGTGGGCACCTGCGCGGCCTATGGCGGCGTGACGGCGGCGGGCGTCAATCCCGCCGATGCCTGCGGCCTGCAATATGACGGGCGCCGGCCGGGCGGGGCGCTGGGCGCCGATTTCCGCGCCCGTGCCGGCCTGCCGGTCATCAATGTCGCCGGCTGTCCGACCCATCCCAACTGGGTGACGGAAACGCTGATGCTGCTCTCCGCCGGGCTGCTGCACGGCGGCGACCTCGACAGCTACGGACGCCCGCGCTTCTACGCCGACCACCTCGTGCACCACGGCTGCCCGCGCAACGAATATTACGAGTACAAGGCCAGCGCCGAGAAGATGAGCGACCTCGGCTGCATGATGGAGCACCTCGGCTGCCTCGGCACCCAGGCCCATGCGGACTGCAACACCCGCCTGTGGAACGGCGAGGGCTCCTGCACCCGCGGCGGCCACGCCTGCATCAACTGCACCGCGCCCGAGTTCGAGGAGCCGGGCCACGCCTTCATCGAGACGCCGAAGATCGGCGGCATCCCCGTGGGCCTGCCCACCGACATGCCGAAAGCGTGGTTCATCGCCCTCTCCTCGCTGGCCAAGGCAGCGACGCCGGAACGCCTGCGCCGCAATGCGGTGAGCGACCATGTGGTCACCCCGCCCGCCGTCCGGGACATCAAAAAGCGATGACCGAGGGCACGAAACGGCTGGTGGTCGGCCCCTTCAACCGCGTGGAGGGCGACCTGGAGGTGCGCCTCGACGTGGCGGACGGCGCCGTGAAGCAGGCCTTCGTCTCCTCGCCTTTGTTCCGGGGCTTCGAGCGCATCCTGGAAGGGCGCGATCCGCGCGACGCCCTCGTGATCGCGCCGCGCATCTGCGGCATCTGCTCGGTGTCGCAATCCCATGCGGCGGCGCTGGCGCTGGCGGGTCTGGAGGGCGTGGTGCCCACCGACAACGGGCGCGTCGCCACCAACCTCATCCTCGCCACCGAGAATCTGGCCGACCACCTCACCCATTTCCACGTCTTCTTCATGCCGGACTTCGCCCGCGCGGCCTATGCCGACCGGCCGTGGTTCGCGGAAGCCGAGCGGCGGTTCAAGGCGGCGCACGGGCTGAGCGTGCGCGAGGCCCTCGCCACCCGCACGACGCTGCTCCACGTCATGGGCCTGCTCGCCGGCCGCTGGCCGCATACCCTGGCGCTCCAGCCCGGCGGCGTCGCCAAGGGGGCGGACGCGCGGGACAAGATGCGGCTGCTGGCCACCCTCGGCTCCGTGCGCGCGGACCTCGAGGCCCGCCTCTTCGGCGCGCCGCTGGAGCGCGTCGCGGCGCTGGCCGACGCGGAAGAGCTGGACGCGTGGCGCCGGACGGGGCCGGACGGTGATTTCCGCCTGTTCCTCACCATCGCCGAAGACCTCAGCCTCGCGGCACTCGGCCGGGCCGACGACCGCTTCCTCTCCTACGGCGCCTATCCGCAGCAGGAGGGCCGGCTCTATGCGGCCGGCACCTTCGCAGGCGGCCGCCTCGGCTCGGTCGACACCTCGGCCATCGCCGAGGATCATTCCTTCGCCCGCATGGAGGGGCGGGAGGCGCCGCATCACCCGTTCGAGGGCTCGACCTTTCCCGATGGCGTGGACGAAACCGGCTACACCTGGTGCAAGGCGCCCCGCCTCGCCGGCCTTCCCTTTGAGACCGGCGCCTTCGCCCGGCAGGTCATCGCCGGCCAGCCGCTCGCCCGCGACCTCGCGACCAAGGAGGGCGCCAATGTGCGCTCGCGCGTTGTCGGGCGGCTGGTGGAGACCGCGCGCACGCTGATCGCCATGGAAAACTGGGTGCGCGCGCTCCGGCCCGGCGAGCCCTGGTGCGCGCAGGGCGCCCTGCCGCAGACCGGCCGCAGCTTCGGCCTCACCGAGGCGGCGCGCGGCGCGCTCGGCCACTGGATGGTGGTGGAGCGCGGCCGCATCGCCCGCTACCAGATTATCGCGCCCACCACCTGGAACTTCTCCCCCCGCGACGCCGCCGGCCAGCCCGGACCGCTGGAGACGGCTCTCGTGGGTGCGCCGGTGCGGCAGGGAGAGACGACGCCGCTCGCCGTGCAGCACATCGTGCGCTCGTTCGATCCCTGCATGGTCTGCACGGTGCATTGAGCGGCCATGGACGGGGCGGGCATCGCGGGCGAGACCATCGAGATTTCCGGCATCGTGCAGGGCGTGGGCTTCCGGCCCTTCGTCTATCGCCTCGCCCTGCGCCTCGGCCTCGATGGCACGGTCTCCAACGCCGGCGGACGGGTGCTGATCCATGTGGGCGGCCCGCGCACGGCTCTCGAAGCCTTCGCCGCGGCTCTGGTGGCCGAGGCGCCGCCGCTAGCGCGCATCGAGCGGGTGGAGCGCCGTCCGGCCGCCGTGCCTGAGCCCGGATTCCGCATCGTGGAGAGCGGGGCCGGCACGGTCTCCATCGGCGTGGTGCCTGACGTGGCAACCTGCCCGGCCTGCCGTGCCGAGATCGCCGATCCCAACGCCCGGCGGCATCGCTACGCCTTCACCAATTGCACGGATTGCGGCCCGCGCTTCTCCATCGTCGCCGGCCTGCCCTATGACCGGCCGGCGACCACCATGGCCGGCTTTCCCATGTGCCCGGCCTGCCGCGCGGAATACGAGAACCCTGCCGACCGGCGCTTCCACGCCCAACCCATCGCCTGCCCCGCCTGCGGCCCGCGCCTGTGGCTGGAGCGGGAGGGGACGGAGATCGCCTCCGCCGATCCCATCATCGATGCGGCCGAACTGCTGCGGTCGGGCCATATCCTCGCGGTGAAGGGCATCGGCGGCTTCCACATCGCCTGCGACGCCACCGACGCCGCGGCCGTCGCCACCCTCCGCGCGCGCAAGCACCGCCCCACCAAGCCGCTGGCGGTGATGGCGGACCTTCCCGCCGCGCACCGCCTCTGCGTCATCTCACCAAAGGAAGAGGCGGCACTGCTCGCCCCCTCCGCGCCCATCCTGCTGCTGCCGCTCCGGCCGGATGCGGCCCTCGCCACCGGCCTCGCACCGGGCCAGAGCCATCTCGGCCTGATGCTGCCCTATACGCCGCTGCATCATCTGCTGATCGCGGCGACCGGCCGCCCGCTGGTGATGACCTCCGGCAACCGCTCCAGCGAGCCGCAGATTTTTCGCGATGACGAGGCCCGAACCGGCCTTGCCGGCATCGTGGACGGCTTCCTGATGCACGACCGCCCCATCGCCCGCCGGCTCGACGACAGCGTGACGCGCTTCGCCGCCGGCGGACTGCGCGTGATGCGGCGCGGGCGGGGCCTCGCGCCGCTTCCCCTGGCGCTGCCGGAGGATTTCGAGGGGGCGCCGCCGGTGCTCGCCATGGGCGGCGAACTGAAAAGCGCGCTCTGCCTCACCCACGGCGCCCGCGCCCTCCTCTCCCACCATCTCGGCGACCTCGACGAGCCGGCCACGGGCGATGCCTTCGAGACCGCTTTGGCCGACTATTCCGCCCTCTTCGCCCATGTGCCGCAGGTGATCGCCGCCGACCTCCACCCGGACTATCGCGCCAGCCGCCTCGCCGCCGCCCTCGCCGAGGCGCGGGGGCTCCCGCTGGAGAGCGTGCAGCATCACCATGCCCACATCGCCGCCGCCATGGCCGAGACCGGCTGGCGGCGCACGGATGGCAAGGTGGTGGGGATCGCCCTCGACGGGCTGGGGCTGGGCAACGACGGCACCGTGTGGGGCGCCGAGGTGCTGGTCTGCGACTATCGCGAAAGCCGGCGCATCGCCCGCCTCTCCCCCATCCAGCTCGCCGGCGGCGATGCCGCGAGCCGCGAGCCGTGGCGGGCGCTGCTCGCCCACCTCGACCGGGCGCTCGGCCGCGCCGTCGTTGATGGCGACGCCAGCCTCGCCGCGCTGTTTGCCGGAAAGCCGGTGCCGACCCTGCGGGCGATGATGGACAAGGGGCTCAATGCCCCCCCCGCCTCTTCCGCCGGCCGCCTGTTCGATGCCGTGGCCGCCCTCCTCGGCCTCGCACCCGACCGGCTCTCCCACGAGGGCGAGGCGGCCATGGCGCTGGAGGCCGGCGCGGCGGGGGAGGCCGCGCCCTACCCGTTCGCCATCTCCGCGCAGGACGACCTCATCGAGATCGATCCCGCCCCGCTCTGGCGCGCCCTCCGCGCCAACCTTGCCGCCGCCCGGCCGCTCCCGGAGATGGCCGCCGCCTTCCATACCGGGCTTGCCGAAGCTTTCGTCTCCGTCGCGGCGCAGGCGGCAGCCGAGGCCGGCACCCATGCCGTCGCCCTCTCCGGCGGCGTGTTCCAGAATGCCCGGCTGCTGGAGGAGGCTGTCGCCCGGCTGCGCGCGCGCGGCCTCACCCCTCTCATCCCCGCCGAGGTGCCGGCCAATGACGGCGGCCTCGCCTTGGGGCAGGCGGTGGTCGCTGCGGCGCGACATATGGCGTGATGCCATGCGGGCGGGGCCGTTCCCGTCCGGCGCGGGCGGGACTATGGTGGGGCCATGACCACGCCCCATCGTCCGCACCCGCACAGCCGCCCCGAAGGCCGCGCCGCAGGTGTCGTGAAAACCTTCCTCCTCGCCGGCTCCACCCTGCCCGCCCCCGGCCTCGCGCCGGGCCTGCATGTGGTCGCGACGCCCATCGGCAACCTCGCCGACGTGACGGTGCGCGCGCTGGAGACCCTGGCGGCGGCCGATGTAATCGCCTGCGAGGACACCCGCATCTCCCGCCGGCTGCTGGACCGCTACGGCATCCAGACCCACCTCATGGCCTATCACGACCACAACGGCGCCAGCGCCCGGCCGAAGCTGCTGGCCCGCCTCGCCGCCGGCGAGCGTGTGGCGCTGATCTCGGACGCGGGAACGCCGCTGGTGTCGGACCCCGGCTTCAAGCTGGTGGTGGAGGCCGCGGAGCTGGGCTTCCCCGTGCATCCCGTGCCCGGCGCCTCGGCTTTGCTCGCGGCCCTTGTGGCGGCGGGACTGCCCACCGACTGCTTCCTGTTCGACGGCTTCCTGCCGCCCAAGGCCGGCCAGCGCCGCAATCGCATCTCCGCCCTCGCCGCCGTGCCGGGCACCCTCGTTTTCTATGAGACCGGCCCCCGCCTCGCCGAGAGCCTCGCCGACCTTGCCGACGTGCTCGGCCCGCGCCGTGCCGCCGTCTGCCGCGAGCTGACCAAGGCGTTCGAGGAGGTGCGGCGCGCCGATCTGCCCGCCCTCGCCGCCCACTATGCGGACGCCGACGACCCCAAGGGCGAGATCGTCCTCGTCATCGGCCCGCCCCTGGAAGAGGTGGCCGGCGATGCGGACGTGGACGCGGCGCTCCTGCGCGCCCTCAAGGATACGTCGCTGAAGGATGCCGTCGCGGTCGTCGCCGGCGCCACCGGCCGGCCGAAGCGCGAGGTCTACGCCCGCGCCCTCGCGCTCGCGCAGGCGCGTGGGGACGAAAAGCCCGGGGACGCCGACGCGGATGCCTGAGACGCCGGCCAGCCCTCCGCCCGACGCGGGCAAGCTGCGCCGCCGCGCCGCCCACGCTCGCGGGCTCGCGGGGGAGGAACGCGCCGCGACCCTGCTCGGCGCCCACGGTTTCCACGTGCTCGCCCGGCGGGTGCGCACCAAGGCGGGCGAGATCGACCTCATCGCCCGGCAGGGCGACCTCCTCGTCTTCTGCGAGGTGAAGCTGCGGGCGCGGCTCGACGATGCCGCCTTCTCCCTCCAGCCGCGCCAGCGCCGGCGCATTGCGGCGGCCGCCGAGGCCTACCTCGCCGAGCACCCGGAGCTTTCAATGCTGAACATGCGCTTCGACGCGGTGCTCCTCGCCCGCACGGGCGAGGCCGAGCACCTGCCCGGTGCTTTTGAAATGGAGTTCTGAGCCGAGTGGCGGCGCGCGCCGCCCGGCTATAGATAAAGCCGAGACAGCGAGGCCCAATCGGGCCAGCGGGAGATTGCCATGACCCTGAAGGTCGCGGTCCAGATGGACCACATTGCCAGCATCAATGTTCAAGGGGATTCCACCTTCGCCCTCCTTCTGGAGGCCCAGCGGCGGGGACATGCACTGTTCCACTACACGCCCGACCGCATGGCCATGCGCGACGGCCAAGTGTTCGCGGCCGTGGAGCCGCTGACCGTGAAGGACGAGGCCGGCGCCCACTTCACCCTCGGCGCGCGCGAGCGCATTCCCCTCACCGAGATGGACGTGGTGCTGATGCGCCAGGACCCGCCCTTCGACATGGCCTATGTGACGGCGACCCACCTTCTGGAGCGCATTCACCCGAAGACTTTGGTGGTGAACGACCCCGGCCACGTCCGCAACGCGCCGGAAAAGATCTTCGTCACCGAATTTCCGGACCTGATGCCGCCGACCCTGATCTCCCGCGACCTCGCCGAGATCAAGGCCTTCCGTGCCGAGTTCGGCGACGTGGTGATGAAGCCGCTCTACGGCAACGGCGGCGCGGCGGTGTTCCGCCTGACGGCCGACGACCTCAATTTCGGCTCGCTCTACGATCTCTTCTCCGCCACCTTCCGCGAGCCGTGGGTGATCCAGCGCTTCCTGCCGGCGGTGAAGCACGGCGACAAGCGCATCATCCTGGTGGATGGCGAGGCGGCCGGCGCGGTGAACCGGGTGCCGAGCGAGGGCGACTTGCGCTCCAACATGGTGCGTGGCGGCGCGGCGCGGCCCACCGACCTCACCGACCGCGAGTTGGAAATCTGCGCCCGCATCGGCCCCTCGCTGCGCGAGAAGGGGCTCATCTTCGTCGGCATCGACGTGATCGACGGCAACCTCACCGAGATCAACGTGACCTCCCCCACGGGCCTGCGCGCCATCAAGCGCCTGGGCGGGCCGGACATCGCGGCGCAGATTTGGGACCGCATCGAGGCCCGCCGCGCCGCCTGAGGCACCTTCCAATCGAGACCAACGCGGCGGCGCCCTCGGCCCGCCGCGCGAACCGCCGTGCGGCTGCGGGCGTTATCCGTCAGGACGCACCCCCGGACATCACAGGACCGACCATGGGACAGCCTTTTACCGCCTCCATCCCCCACCGCCTCGGCAAGGCCGAGGCGACGCGGCGCCTCCAGGCGGGGCTGACCGGCGTGCGCGACCGCTTCTCGCGCCACATCTCCATCCTGGAGGAAACCTGGACCGGAGAGCAGCTGGACTTCCGCATCGCCGCGCTGGGACAGACGGCGAGCGGCAAGCTTCAGGTGGCGGACGATGCGGTGCACCTCTCCGTGGAGCTGCCGTTCATGCTGGATCTGGTCGCCCGCAAGGCGAAGGACCTCATCCAGAAGCAGGGCCGCCTGATGCTGGAGAAGAAATAGGCCGGCTCAGGCCGTTTCCAGTTCCAGCGTCAGCGTGTCGATGGAGAAGGAGCCGTCCGCCTCGAACTCGAAGTGGGTTGCCACGTCCGCGCTGGCGCCCGCCATCAGCGAGCGGATGGCGGCGACATGCAGCTCCGGCGTGCGGATGCGCGCCACCCAGGAGGCGAACTCCAGCCTCAGGCGCCGGTGCGCCGTGCGCACCACCCTGAACCCCGCCTCCTCGGCGATGCGGCTCCATTCGGAGGCGCTGTAGTCCCGTCCGTGGGAGGGATCGCGCAGCAATTCCACCGTCTGGAGGAAGGTGTCCGCCACCGGCCATTCGGGCGCGATCACGTCCATCATGACCACCTGCCCGCCTGCCTTCACCACTCGCCGCACCTCGGCAAGGGCCTGCGGCACATTCCGCCAGTGGTGCGCGCTGTAACGCGAAGCGACCATGTCGAAGCTGCCGTCGGCGAAGGGCAGGCGCTCAGCGACGCCCTGTTTCGTGGCGATGTTGGCGAGGCCCCGGGCCTTCGCCTCCGCCGCGACGGCGCCCAGCATGTCCTCGGACAGATCGTAGGCCACCACCTCGCCCGCGAACGGCGCGGCGGTGAAGCTCACATGCCCACCGCCGCAGCCGAGATCGAGCAGCCGGGCGGGCCGCGCCTCTTCCACGAGGGCCTTGAGCGCATCGAGATCAGCACCCCGCGCATGGACAGCGCTCGCCACATAGGCGGCGGCCTGCGGGCCGAACATCTCGACCACATGGGCCTCGTGACTGCGCGCGCCTGCACCTTCGGCGGCCATGGCTGATCTCCCCGATCCTCTTGCTACCTCCAGCATAGCCGGGGCGGCGTTTGACGCAAGCACGATTGTTCCTCTTTCGTTCTTGCGAGCGGGCCCGCCCTCCGCTACCTTGAGATGCAGACGGACAGCAGGCAGGGGGCGGCTGTGATCCAGCGGGTGGCGACAGTCGCGTTCGAGGGCGTCGAGGCGCGCCCAGTGGATGTTCAGGTGCATGTGGCGGCCGGCCTGCCGGCCTTCACCATCGTCGGCCTGCCCGACAAGGCCGTGACCGAGGCCAAGGAGCGTGTGCGCGCAGCGCTCATCGCGTCAGGGCTTGCCCTTCCGGCGCGGCGCATCACGGTGAACCTCGCCCCTGCCGACCTGCCCAAGGAAGGCTCCCATTACGATCTGCCCATCGCGCTGGGGCTGATGGCCGCCATCGGTGCCATCCCCGGCGATGCCCTCGCCGGCTTCACGGTCGTGGGCGAATTGGCCCTGGACGGCGCCATCGCGGCCGTGGCCGGCGTGCTTCCGGCAGCCATCGGCGCCAATGCGCGCGGGCACGGCCTCATCTGCCCCGCCCCGTGCGGTGCCGAGGCCGCCTGGGCCAGCCCCGACATGGACATCCTCGCCCCGCAGTCCCTCATCCAGCTCGCCAACCACATGACCGGACGCCAGGTGATGGGCCGGCCCGAGCCACGGATGAAACCGCCGGGAGACACCATGCTCGACCTCCGCGACGTGAAGGGCCAGGAGACCGCCAAGCGGGCGCTGGAGGTGGCCGCGGCCGGCGGCCACAATCTCCTGTTCGTCGGACCGCCGGGTGCCGGCAAATCCATGCTGGCGCAGCGCCTGCCGTCCATCCTGCCGCCGCTGTCGCCGGCCGAGATGCTGGATGTCTCCATGATCGCCTCGGTGGCCGGCACCATCGAGGACGGCGCGCTGATGGACCGCCGCCCGTTCCGCGCCCCGCACCATTCGGCCAGCATGGCGGCCATGGTCGGCGGCGGCGCCAAGGCGAAGCCGGGCGAGGTCTCGCTCGCCCACAATGGCGTTCTGTTCCTCGACGAACTGCCGGAATTCACGCCGCAGGTGCTCGATTCCCTGCGCCAGCCGCTGGAATCGGGCGAGGTCCTGATCGCCCGCGCCAACCATCGCGTCACCTATCCCGCGCGCTTCCAGCTCATCGCCGCCATGAACCCCTGCCGCTGCGGCCGCGCCGGGGAGCCCGGCTTCACCTGCAAGCGCGGGCCACGCTGTGCCGACGAATATCAGGCGCGGCTCTCCGGACCCTTCCTCGACCGCATCGATCTCCATCTCGAGGTGCCGTCGGTCTCGGCCTCGGACCTCGTGCTGCCGGCCCCGGCCGAAGGCTCGCGGGAGATTGCGGCCCGCGTCGCCATGGCGCGGGAGATCCAGCTGGAGCGCTATGCCGCCCTCGGCCGACCCGATGTGCGCACCAATGCCGAGGCTTCCGGACCCTTGCTGGAGGCGGTTGCGACGCCCGATTCGGCCGGAGCGATCCTGCTTCGCGATGCCGCCGACGCCATGCGGCTCAGCGCCCGCGGCTATCACCGGGTTCTGAAGGTGGCGCGCACCCTCGCCGATCTCGATGGCGCGGACGGGGTCGGCCGCCGCCATCTGGCGGAAGCCCTCGCCTATCGCGCCGCAGCGGAACGGCCAAGGGCGGCGGCCTAGAGTGGCGGCGGCGTAGACCGGCTGCCGCGCAGAAATTGTCCGGCACCACAGCGGTGCCGGACGGGAGCGGAACGACCGCCGCCTCAGCGCATGGCGTTGACGGCGAGGCCCTCGATATAGGTGATCTGGGCGAGGTCGCCCGGCTGCACCTTCTGCACGTCGGCGAGCACCTTGTCGTTGGCGGCGCGCACCACGCGGACGTTGCCGTCCGGCCCCTCGAAGGTCACGGTGCCGGCGGCCGGGTCGAGGCCCACGAAGATGGAGGTCAGCGTGACCTCGCGGATGCCGAAGCCCTCCGGCCAGCCCGGCAGGCCGTCCGTGATGACGACCTCCGCCATCACTTCGCCCGGCTTGCCCTGGTGCGCCTTGCCGAGCGCGGTGACGACGCCCGGCGCCACGCGGATGAGCAGGTTCTCGCCCACCCGGTAGAGCGAGAGGTCGCCCAGCAGCGGGGGCGCGATCACCGCCCAGCGGCGGCCCGCGGGATCTTCCAGCACCACACGACGGGTAGCGGGATCAGCCGACACGAACTTGGCCTTGTACGCGAGCACGTTCACCTGCCCGATGCCCTGCACGAACACCTGGGTCACCTCGACCGGCATCGGACGCTGCTGCGCCTCAGCGCCCACTGGCCCAACAAGAGCGAGGCCGGCAAGGAGCGCGGCCGAAAGGTGCATGCGCGTGGAAATCATGTCGTCCCCCCAACGAATCACAGGCGCGGACGCGCCGGGAGCCTGCCGCTATCACCTGAGGCGCCGTAGCGGCAAGGCGGGATCGCGAGGCGCTGGCGCGGCGGGTCCACCCATTGTCACAATCGCGTCGGAAAACTATGGTGATGCTGGCGTTCAAGTCCTGGGCACCCGCCTGAAGCGGGGCAACTTCCAGGTCGCTCCTCGCAGCCAGTGCGGCGCGTCGGCCGGGCAGTTACGCTCTGGACGGCGCACGGGCGGAGGAGCGATACCAAGCGTTGGGTGAGGCACGCCCGCCGTCGGCGGCGGCCCGGAGTGGGGCTCGTTGCGATGAAAAGAATGGGACAGCCGGATCCCGGCTTCAACCTGCCAGCCCTGTTCGGCCGCGGCTTCGACGTCGCCCGCGACGCGGCGCGGGATTTCGCCCGCGATTTCGCCAAGGACCTGAAGAAGGATTTCGGCCGCGAGGGCGCCACGCCCATGTTCGGGACCGAGCCCGGTGCCTTCCCCTTCCTGCGGCCGCAGCACGCCGCACCCGGCGCGCGCCCTGCCATGCCGGCGCCGCAGAAGCTGGTGACGGATTTCCGCGCCTATTCGGGCCTGCGCCACCGCGACGCCGTGCCGACCGCGCCGGAGAGCATCGTCCTCGGCCGGCTCGGCGCGCTGGAGGTGCGGCTCGCCCGCACCGCGCGCGACGTGCGCCGCGCCCAGCGCCTGCGCTACAAGGTGTTCTACGAGGAGATGTCGGCCACCCCCGACGCCACCACGCGCCTCGCCCGGCGCGACATGGACAGCTTCGACACCATCTGCGACCACATCCTGGTGCTGGACCACGACGCCGGCAAGATCGTGCTCGGCCGGCGCAAGCCCAAGGTGGTGGGCACCTATCGCCTGCTGCGGCAGGAGGTGGCGAACCGCCACGGCGGTTTCTACACCCAGGGTGAGTTCGATGTGGGCGGGGTCATCGCCGCCCATCCGACCCTGCGCTTCCTGGAACTCGGCCGCTCCTGCGTGCTCAAGCCCTACCGCAACAAGCGGACCGTCGAACTGCTGTGGCACGGGGTGTGGACCTACATCCTGCGCAACAAGATCGACGCCATGTTCGGCTGCGCCAGCCTCGAGGGCACCGACCCGGCGGAACTCGACCTGCCGCTGTCCTTCCTGCACCACAACGCCATGGCCCCGGAAGAGTGGCGCGCGCGGGCCGTCGAAGGCCGGCACGTCTCCATGAACCGGATCGCCAAGGCCGACATCGACATGAAGAAGGCGCTGCAGGCGCTGCCGCCCCTCATCAAGGGCTATCTGCGGCTCGGCGGCTTCGTCGGCGACGGCGCCGTGGTGGACCACCAGTTCGGCACCACGGATGTGCTCATCATCCTGCCGGTCTCGGTCATCAGCCCGCGTTATGTGGAGCATTTCGGCCCCACCGCGAATCGTCACGCCATCTGAGCGTTGGCAGGCCGCGCCGGGCCGTGCATAAGCTGCGCCCTCAGGAGAGGGCGCCATGATCGAGATCACGCCCCGCATCGCCATCGCCGAGGACGAGATCGAACTCGCCTTCGTGCGCGCGTCCGGGCCGGGCGGGCAGAACGTCAACAAGGTATCGAGCGCGGTCCAGCTGCGCTTCGATGCGGCGCGCTCGCCCAACCTGCCGGAGGGCGTGAAGATGCGCCTCGCCCGCCTCGCCGGCCGGCGCATGACGCAGGATGGCGTCATCGTCATCCAGGCCCAGCGTTTCCGCACCCAGGAACGCAACCGGGAAGATGCCATCGAGCGGCTGGTGGAGCTGATCCGCGCCGCCACCGTGGTCATGCCCGTGCGACGGCCCACGCGCCCCACCCTCGCCTCGAAGGAGCGGCGCCTTGCCGCCAAGGACCGGCGGGGTCAGGTGAAATCCATGCGGCAATCGAAGCCGGATTCGGACTAAAGGACGCTCGGAAAAGAGATTAGCGCGCCGCCTTCAGCAGGCGGTCGGCGGCGGCCCGGGCCTCTTGCGTCACGGTCGCGCCGGCGAGCATGCGGGCGATCTCCTCGCGCCGCGTGCTGGCGGTGAGGGCGTTGACGCGGGTGGTCACCGGCGCATCCGGGTCCACCACGTCCAGGGCGCTCGCCTTGGCGATGAGGAGGTGGTTGCGCGCCCGGGCGGCCACCTGCGGCGCGTGGGTCACGCACAGCACCTGCACCCGCTCGGCGAGACGGCCGAGGCGCTGGCCGATGGCGTCCGCCACCGCGCCGCCCACGCCGGTGTCGATCTCGTCGAAGATCAGCGTCGGGGCCGAGCCGCGATCCGCCAGCACCACCTTCAGCGCCAGGAGGAAGCGCGCCAGCTCGCCGCCGGAGGCCACCTTCATCAGCGCGCCGGGTCGCGTGCCGGGATTGGTGCGTACCCAGAACTCCACCTGGTCCTGGCCGCCCGGTCCCGCCGCGGCGGGGTCGGTGGTGACGCGGGTGATGAAGCTCGCCCGCTCCAGCTTGAGCGGCGGCAGCTCCGCCGCAACCGCCTTGTCGAGCACGGCGGCGGCGCTGTGGCGCGCGCGGGACAGGTCCTCGGCGGCGGTCCGATAGGCGGCCTCGGCTTCGGTCACGCTCGCTTCCAGCCGCGCCAGCGTCGCGGCGCTGCGGTCGAGGCGCTCCAGATCGGACTGATAGCGGGCGGCGAGGGCCGGCAGGTCGTCGGCGCTGACATGATATTTGCGGGCGGCCGCCCGGAGCGCGAACAGCCGCTCCTCGATGCGCTCCAGCTCGCGGGGATCGAAATCGGCATCGGCACGAGCGGCTTCCAGATGCTGGCGCGCCGTCTCCAGCGCATCAAGCGCCTGGTCGATGGCCTCGACGGCCGGACGCACCAATGCCTGGGCGTCGCCGGCCCGGCGCTCCAGCCGGCGCACGGCGGCGGCCAGCGACGGCACGGGCGAGCTGCCGCCGGAGACCGCATCCAGCGCCTCGTCGAGATCGCCGGCGATCTTCTCCGAGCGCATCATGGCGGTGCGCCGCTCGGAAAGCGCGAGTTCCTCGCCCGGCTCCGGGCCCAACGCGGAGAGCTCTTCCACCGCGTGGCGAATGAAGTCGGCCTCGCGGGCGGCGATTTCCAGCCGCTCCCGTTCGTCCTTCGCTTCGGCGAGCGCAGCGCGCCACGCGCGCCACAGGTCGCCCACGGCCGTGACCTTGCCGGTGAGGGTGCCGAAGGCATCGAGCAGGAGCCGGTGGCTCGCGGCGTCCACCATGGCGCGGTCGTCATGCTGGCCGTGCAGCTCGATGAGGCTCGATCCGATGAGGCGCAGCGTCTGCACGCTCACCGCCTCCTCGTTGACGCTGGCGCGGGTGCGCCCGTCGGCCATCTGGATGCGGCGAATCACCAGTGGCCCCTCGTCGGGCAGCTCGGCTGCGGCGAGGATGGCGTGGGCTGGATGGTCGGCGGAGAGATCGAAGGTGAGCGTCACCTGCCCCTTGGGCTGGCCGTGGCGCACCAGGGCGCCGTCGCCCCGCCCGCCAAGGGCGAGGGACACGGCATCGAGCAGTATCGATTTGCCGGCACCCGTCTCACCGGTCAGGACCGTGAGGCCCTCCGACAGGGTGAGATCGAGCTTCTCGATAAGGACGATGTCCCGGATCGAGAGCGTCGCCAGCATGGAATATCAGCCAAGCCCCATCTTCTTGAACGCCTGGCTGATCCAGGACGCCTTGTTCTCCTGCGGCTCGGCCCCTCCGGACTGAACCAGCTTGTAGGCGTCCTTATACCACGAGCTGTCGGGGAAGTTATAGCCAAGCACGGCCGCGGCCGTCTGCGCCTCGCCGACGATGCCCATGGCCATGTAGCACTCGGTGAGGCGATAGAGGGCTTCCTCCACCTGCCGGGTCGTCTGGTACTGGGTCACGACCACCTTGAAGCGGTTGATGGCGCCCGTGTAGTTGCGCTGCTCCAGATAGTAGCGGCCGATGGCCATCTCCTTGCCGGCGAGCTGGTCGCGGGCGACCTCGATCTTCCGCTTGGCGGTGGCGGCATACTCGGTGTTGGGATACTTGCGCACCACATTCTCGAGCGCGTCGAGGGCCTGACGCGTCTTGCGCTGGTCGCGGGTGATGTCGGGAATGTTCTCGTAGAGCGCCGAAGCGACGAGATACTGGGCGTAGGCGGCGTCGGCCGAGCCCGGGTAGAGCGCAATGTAGCGCTTTCCGACGCCGATCGCCTCGTCGTACTTGCCCGCCTCGAAATAGGAATAGGTGGTCATGAGCAGCGCCTTGCGCGCCCATTCCGAATAGGGGTGGGTCCTGTCCACATCCTCGAAGCGCTTGGCCGCCTTTTCCGGCTCCTGCCGGCGCAGCAGGGTCAGGCCCTCGTTGTAGATCTTCTCGGCCGGCTCGTCGGGGGGAATGGTGTCGTCCTTGTCGCTGGCGCAGCCGGAGACGAGGAGACCCATGGCCACGGCAAGCACCAGCATCCCGCCGCGCACGAGCGCAGCCGTCAGCGCGGCACCACGCAGGAGGGCGCGCATGGGCAGGACATCGTTCAAGAATCGCATCACGGTTCAGCTTCCGTCCCGCGCCTCAAGGCGCCGCTTGTAACCGAAGGATCGCGCCGGGGAAAACCGCACGGCCGGCAAACCGCCAGCCGGGCACATCCGCCCCACTCCTCGACACGCTCCCTGCTCGTTTCCCCCCATTTCGGGCCACGGCAGGCACTGCCTGCGCGCGTCCGGAATACCTCGACCCCCGCGCCCATGGCCACGGCAGGAAAACAGCCCCTCCGCGCTATCGGTGCTTTCAGTCGGCAATGTGGCGGCGGGCGCTCGCGCGTGCCTTCGGCGGCGAGAGTGTGGCCGCCCCGCCACGCCGGCTCACGCAGCGCGAGGGCGAGCGGCATCTAAATCGGAACGGGGTTAAGACTTCGCAAGCGCGCGGCCGGCCTCGCCCTCCGGGCCCAGGCGACCGGCCCAAGCCAAAACAGAAGCGGCGCCCGAGGGGGCGCCGCAGCTTCAGGATGAGGAAGACCCGATTGGAAGATCAGATTTCCGGGGCGAACACCGGAACCGGGCTGGAGACGACCATCTCGGCGCCCACGGTGTCGCGGACGGGCCGGACCGGAGCCTCGACGAGGGCATAGTTGGCGCGGTCGGCGAGCAGGGCGTCCACCACCTGGAAGTTCAGCTTGTGGCCGCCGCGGAAGGAACGGTAACGCGCCAGCAGGGGCATGCCGGCGAGGGCGAGATCGCCCACCGCGTCGAGCGCCTTGTGGCGGACGAACTCGTCGGAGAAGCGCAGACCCTCGGGGTTCAGCACGCCGCTCTCGTCGAGGCAGACGGTGTTCTCAAGGGCGGCGCCGCGGGCGTAGCCGGCAGAGCGCAGACGCTCCACATCCCTGAGGAAGCCGAAGGTGCGGGCGGGCGCCAGTTCGCGGCGGAACACGGCCGGAGACATGGTGGCGGCGAAGCGCTGGCGGCCGATCAGATCGTGGCCGAACTCGATCTCCACCTCGAGGCGGAAACCGGCTTCGTAGGGCAGAAGCTCGCCGAAGGACGCGCCGTTCTCGACGCGGACGGGCTTGAGCACCTTGAGGAACTTGCGGCGGCCGCGCACTTCGGTGACGCCGGCGGCGTCGATGGCGGCCACAAAATCGCCCGCGCTGCCGTCGAGGATCGGAACTTCGGGGCCGTCGATCTCGACCGTGGCATTGTCCACGCCGAGGCCGCTCAGGGCCGCGAGGACGTGCTCGACGGTGGAGACAAGGGCGCCGGAGCGATCGCCGAGAACGGTGGCGAGGTCGGTGGCCTGAACGGAACGGCGGCTGACGGTGGCCTTGCGGGGCGCCTGATCGGCGAAGGAGCGGATGAAGACGACACCAGTGTTCGCGGACGCGGGCTTCAGGGTGATGGTCGCTTCGACCCCGGCGTGAACGCCGACACCCTTGAGTGCGATTTCGCGAGCCAGAGTGGTCTGCATCTTTGGTGCGTCCCGTTTCGGGGAAGTTTCCGGCTAACGGGTGTGTCCCGCCTGCCGCACTCCTTCCCTCAAACCTTCACCTTGGGTCCCAACTTTCGCCCCGGTTGTACAAAGAAATTGTCAACACGGCCGGCGAGTCGGTCCCTCAGGATGGGTGCACCCTAGTCGTCACGGGGGGTGACGCCAAATCACGCTTGCTTACCCTCTGTTACGAACGCCCTTTCTCAATTTCTGATTAACTATCAAATAGTTAGTGGCAAGTTTCAGGGCGCCGGACAGGCCTCTGTTACAGCCGTTCGGAGGGTCCTGGGCAATCGAATCGGGAGAGATGTGGCGCGAAAGCCACAGGGTCCGGGCGTCTCGAAGCCGCCCCTGGGCGAACAGATCGGTTGCCGCGGATTGGCCGCGAAAAGGGCGGCAGGGGGGCCGGCAGCCGGCACCGGGGAGACCAGTGCCGGCCGAACTTTCATCGAACGTCCGTTCGCCGGACCTCAGTTCGCCTGACGGCGCAGGAAGGCCGGGATTTCCAGCTGGTCGTCGTCATGGTGCGGGCCGGGACGCGAGGGCACCTCGGCGGCCGGACGCATGGGCGGACGCTTGGCGAACTCGGACACCGGCGGCTCACCGCCACGCGAGGGCATGGTCGGGCGGGCATCGCGCGGCTCGCCACGGCCTTCGGCGCGGGGATCGGGACGCTGCTGCTCGGGACGGCGCTCGGGAGCGCGCATGCTGGGCTGCTCGCGGCGCGCGGGCTCGGGTTCCGGCTCCTCGCGGCGACCGACGTGGGCGAGGCGCTGCAGCAGCGTCATGCGCTTCTTGTCCGGCTGGGCCTGCTCCACCGGCGGCTCGCCCCGCTGGGCGCGGATCTGGTTCTGCGCGGGCAGCGGCAGCTCGTCGACGCGGGGCATGCGCGGCGAACGCGGACGCTGGCCGGCCGGCGGGATGTAGGGGGCGAACTCGTCCTCCACCATCGGCGCGGGCTGGGGCGCGGGCTCCGGCTCGGCGAAATAGGTGGGCTTGGGCGGCGCAGTGCGGATGGTCACGTCGTCGATGGCGACGGCGCGGTCAGCCGGGGCCTGCTGGGACTGAGCCGGCGGGGCATAGGCCTGGGGCGCATAGGCCTGCGGCGCCTGGCCCTTCTGGGCGGCGTCTTCCATGGCGATCAGGTCTTCGGCCTGGATCGCGGCCACGGCGCTGCGGATCTGCGCCTCGCGGGTGGCCTCGACGGCAGCCCGGCCGGCGTTGGAGATCTTGCGACCACCCAGATCGGGGAAGCGGTCGGCGACCGGCTGCAGCTGCTCGGGGATCACCGCCGGGTCGATGCCGGTGGCCACCACGGAGACGCGGATGATGCCGTCGAGCATCTCGTCGAAGGTCGCGCCGAGGATGATGTTGGCGTCGGGGTCCACTTCCTCGCGGATGCGGGTCGCCGCCTCGTCCACCTCGAACAGGGTCATGTCCTTGCCGCCGGTGATGGAGATCAGCAGCCCGCCGGCGCCGCGCATGGAGGTCTCGTCCAGCAGCGGGTTGGCGATGGCGGCCTCGGCGGCCTGGATGGCGCGCTTGTCGCCGGAGGCTTCGCCCGTGCCCATCATGGCCTTGCCCATGTCGCGCATCACGGCGCGCACGTCGGCGAAGTCGAGGTTGATGAGACCTTCCTTCACCATCAGGTCGGTGATGCAGGCGACGCCCGAATAGAGCACCTGGTCGGCCATGGCGAAGGCGTCGGCGAAGGTGGTCTTCTCGTTCGCCACCCGGAACAGGTTCTGGTTCGGGATGACGATGAGGGTGTCGACGCTCTTCTGCAGCTCGCTGATGCCGTGCTCGGCGACGCGCATGCGGCGCTGGCCCTCGAAGTGGAAGGGCTTGGTCACCACGCCGACGGTCAGGATGCCGAGCTCGCGGGCCGCGCGGGCCACCACGGGGGCAGCGCCGGTGCCGGTGCCGCCGCCCATGCCGGCGGTGATGAACACCATGTGCGAGCCGGACAGGTGATCGCGGATCTCGTCGATGACTTCCTCGGCGGCGGCGCGGCCGACCTCGGGCTGGGAGCCGGCGCCGAGACCCTCGGTCACCGCCACGCCCATCTGCACCACGCGCTCGGCCTTGGTGAGGGCGAGGGCCTGGGCATCGGTGTTCGCCACCACGAACTCCACGCCGTGGAGCCCGGAGGTGATCATGTTGTTAACGGCGTTGCCGCCGGCGCCGCCCACACCGAACACCGTGATCCGGGGACGAAGCTCACGAATGTCGGGCATCTGAAGGTTGATCGTCATGCTATTGCTCCGTCCCGATCGGCCCTGTCCGCCGCTCGCGAATCCTTGATGACCTCTTTGTTACGGCAGCTTTCGTTAACCATGTCTAAAAGCTGTCCTTCAGCCAGCGGCCAACGCGACCGAAATAGCCCGGTCCCTCGCCCACTGCCGCCTGCCGCCGGCGCGGCTCGAAGTGTTCGAGCCCTGCCACCTGCGGATAGACGAGAAGACCTGCCGTCACCGCGAAGGCGGCGCCGCGCGCAGCCTCGGGAAGACGGGAAACGCCAAGCGGGCGGCCGATTCTGACCTGCGGGCCGATGACCCGCGCCACGAGATCGGCAAGCCCCTGAAGCTGCGCCGCGCCGCCGGTGAGCACGATGCGCCGGCCGGCATCCCCGGCATGGCCGGAGGCCCTGAGGCGATCGCGCAACAGTTCAACGATTTCCTCCGCCCGCGGCTTCACGATGGTGACGAGCCGGGACTTGGGAACCATGTGCGGCTGGTCGCGCGAATCACCCGACAAGGGCGGCACGGTCAGCATGTCGTGGTCGTCGGAGGAGACCGCCACCACGGCCCCGTGCAGCGCCTTCAGGCGCTCGGCATCGGCGAGGCGCGCGGGCATCCCGCGGGCGACATCGTTGGTGATGTGCTGGCCGCCCAGCGCCACGCCGTCCACGTAGAGACAATGGCCGCCGGCGACGATGGAGAAGGTGGTGGTGCCAGCCCCCATGTCGATGAGGGTGACGCCCAGTTCCATCTCGTCGTCGGTGAGCGAGGACAGCGCCGCCGCGTAGGGCGCCGCTACCATGGCCTCGATGGAGAGATGGCAGCGCTCGACGCACAGCACGAGATTCTTCAGCGCGGTGAGGTCGGCGGTGATGACGTGCATGTCGGCGCCGAGCTCGCGCCCAAGCATGCCGCACGGCTCACCGATGCCGCGCCGGCCGTCCAGCGAATAGCCCACCGGCAGCGCGTGCATCACGGCGCGGCCGTCGCCCACCGCGTAGGTGGAGGCGGCCTCCAGCACGCGGCGGATGTCGAATTCCTCCACCGCCGGGGCGGAGAGGCGCACCGCGGCCTCGTAATGCTGGGAGGCGAGCCGGCCGCCGGAAACGCCGACCACCACCGAGGCGATCTGCACGCCCGAGGCACGCTCGGCCATGTCCACCGCCTGGCGGATGGCGAGTTCCGCCTTGGCCATGTCCACCACCGCGCCGCCCTTGATGCCGTGGGCACGGGTGTGGCCGATGCCGAGCACGTCGATGGCGTGGGTACGGCGCGTCAGCACGTCCGATGCGCCGCGCGGCTTCAGGCGGGCAATGGCGCAGACCACCTTGCTGGTGCCGATGTCCAGCACCCCGACGATGCCGCCCTTCTTCGGCGGCAGCGGGCGCATCTTGGGTGCGAAGCCCTGGGCGAGCCGTCCCCTCATGCGGGGCCTCCCTTCTTTGACTTGGCGCGGGCCTTGAGCATTTCGGCACGGGCGGCGGCGGCAGCGTCGGACTGGCGCACCACCACGCGATCCGGCAGGCGCAGGTCGACGATGGTGATGTCGCGGCTGAGCAGTTTCTTCTCTCGGTCGAGGTCCATGAGGGCGACGAGAGCCCCCTCCAGATTCTCTTCCGGCAGGCGCACGTCGATGCCGTTGCGCGTCTTCAGCGTCCAGCGTCGCTCCGCGACGAAGATGGCGGCGCGCACCTGCTCCTTGAGGGCGGGCAGGCGGGCGAGCACGTCGACGATCTCGCCCACATGATTCTGCGCGCCTTCGCCCACCACGATGGGCAGCTGCACGTAGCGCGGATCGTCCGAATAGGGTGCGATGGGCGTGCCGTCGCGGGCGATCACCTTGAGTTCGCCGTTGATCTGCCAGAGCGCATAGGCCTGGCGCTCGGAGACCGCGATCTCGATCCGGTCGGGATAGAACTTGCGCACGCTGGCGCTGGCGATCCACGGCAGCGATTCGAGCCGGGCGCGCATCTCGTCCGCGTTCAGGAACAGGATGGAGGTGGAGGACTTGATGCCCGCCGTCTCCAGGATCTGTGCCGGCGTGACGTGATTGTGCCCGGAGATGTTGACTTCCTTCACCTTGAAGCCGGCGAGGTTGCCGGCGGCGTCCGCCACGTCGATGGCGATGCCCTTCGCCTCCTCCACATGGCCGCCGAGCACGGTGCCGTAGGCGGAGAAGCCGCCGATCACCGCGATGGCGAGGAGGCTGGCGCTGCGCCGGCCCAAGCGCGAGGTGGACATGCGCACCGACAGGCGGCGCAGGAAAAGGGCGAGGCGGCTGGCGGGCCGGGGATCGATGGCGAGGCGCTTGTGCCGCCCGGGGGGCGGCGCCGGGGCGCGGGGCGCGGCATCGGGCCTTGCGCCATAGCCTGCACCGGGGCGCTGCGGGGGTCGCCTGCCCGCGCCGGGGCGGGGTCCTAGCGATCCAGCGACGCGTCCTCCACCATCCATGTCACAAGCTCGCCGAATGAGATGCCCGCGTGAGCGGCCAGTTCTGGCACCAGAGACGTCCGCGTCATGCCGGGCTGGGTGTTGACCTCGAGACAGACGAGGCCAGAGGCATCGCCCTTCGACGGGTCGAAGCGAAAATCGCTCCGCGACACCCCCCGGCACCCGAGAGCTCGATGCGCCGTGAGGCTTAACATCTGCACCCGTTGGTAAATTTCGGGTAAAATGCGCGCGGGAAGGATGTGACGAGAGCCGCCCGGTGCATACTTGCTTTCGTAATCGTAAAACGCTTGGGTCGATTCGATTTCAATGACATCGAAGACTTTGTCGCCCATCACGGCGCAGGTCAGCTCGAGCCCGGCAATAAATTCCTCCACAAGAAGATTTTCACCGAGGGTCCAGTCCTCGCGCGTCAATTCCTGCGGCGGGTGCTCCTGGTCCTCGCGCACGATGAAGACGCCGACGCTGGAGCCGCCGGTATTGGGCTTCAGCACGTAGGGCCGTTCCATGGCATGGGCCTTGGCGGCCGCGGCCCGGCTGACCAGCCCGCCCTTGGCCACTGGCACGCCGGCCGCGGCCAGCATGATGCGCGCCTGCGCCTTGTCCATGGCCAGCGCCGAGGCCAGCACGCCGGAATGGCTGTAGGGAATGCGCAGGATTTCGAGGATGCCCTGGATGGTGCCGTCCTCGCCCGGCGCGCCGTGCAGCACGTTGATCACCACGTCCGGCTTGAGACGCGCCAGCACCTCGGCGACATCGCGGCCCACGTCGACCGGCGTCACGCGGTAGCCGGCGCCTTCCAGAGCGGCGGCGCAGGCGGCGCCCGAATTGAGCGAGACCTCCCGCTCGGAGGACCATCCGCCCATCAGCACCGCCACGTGTTTGGCCATCGACGTCATTCCCGTTCCGTTACCGGCGCGCGCCGGCGCCTGCTCTGAAGAGAGCAGCTTTGCGCCAGCACCATGGCGCGGTCCGGTTTTAGGTTTTGCTAATGGCTCAGACGGGGGAGAGCGGAAGCCCGATGCGCTTGATCTCCCATTCCAGCGTCACGCCGGAATTGTCCTTCACCCGCCGGCGCACCTCCTCGCCCAGCCCCTCTATCTCCGCCGCCGTGGCGCCGCCGAGATTGATGAGGAAGTTGGTGTGCAGCTCCGACACCTGCGCGCGGCCGATGGTGAGCCCCCGGCACCCGGCGGCGTCCACCAGCTTCCAGGCGCTGGTCCCCGGCGGGTTCTTGAAGGTGGAGCCGCCGGTGCGGCTCTTGATGGGCTGGGTCGCCTCCCGGCTTTCGGTGATCTTGGCCATCTCGGCCGCGATCTCCGCGGGATCACCGGGGCGGCCCTCGAAGGTGGCGCGGGTGAAGATCACGTCGTCCGGCACGCCGCAATGGCGGTAGGTGAATCCCATCTGCGCATTGGTGAACCGCACCTTCTGCCCGGCGCGGGTGACGCCTTCCGCCTCCACCAGCACGTCCTTGGTCTCGCCGCCATAGGCGCCGCCGTTCATGCGCAGGGCGCCGCCAATGGCGCCGGGGATGCCACGCAGGAAGGAGAAGCCGGCGAGCCCCGCATCAGCTGCCGCGCGCGCCACCTTCACATCCGGCACGCCGGTGCCGGCAACGATGCGCGTGCCATCGACGCTCACGTCGGTGAAGCCACGGCCGAGGCGGATCGCGATGCCGGGCACACCGCCGTCGCGCACGATGAGGTTGGAGCCGAGGCCGATCACCGTCACCGGAAGATCAGCCGGGATATGGGCCAGGACATAGGCGAGGTCGTCGGCATCGGCCGGCAGGAACAGGAGCTGCGCGGGGCCACCGACCCGAAACCAGTTGAAATCGGCGAGCGGCGCATTGGCGGTGAGCGTGCCGCGCAGCTGCGGCAGGAGCGGCCGCAAGGCGGGCAGAAGATCAGGGAATGCGGCGGGGGCCGCCCCGCTGGTCTCGGCCATGCTCATGGTGTCACCGGTCCTTCGGGCGTGCCTCTCCCACACATGCGGCGACAGGGCAAGCCGGGCGATTTCCCGATGGCCACGGCCGTGGCATCATGCGGCTCCGTTCGCCTGGAGCTGCCCACCATGAGCGAAGACGCGCTTCCCCCCGACACCAAGCTCACCACCACCAAGCAACGCTGGGCCGAGGAAGGCCGCTTCCTCACCGGCCGCGTCGCCCGCGCGGACGCCGAACGCCTGCCACCCGGCCAGCATCTGGTGCGCGACTGGCCGGTGCTCGACCTCGGGCTCCAGCCGGTGGTGACGCGTGAATCCTTCCGCCTGGACGTGACCGGCGCGGTGGAGACCGCCCTCTCGCTGGACTGGGCGGCGTTCTCCGCCCTGCCCCAGAGCCGCAGCCTCAGCGACATCCACTGTGTGACCACCTGGTCGCGCTACGACAATAATTGGGAAGGGGTGCTGACCCGCGACCTGCTGGAAGCCGTGCGCCCCGCCCCGCACGCCACGGCGGTGATGCTGCACAGCTATGACGGCTACACCACCAATCTCCTGCTGGCCGACTTCGCCTCCGAGGACGCCCTCATCGCTCACAGCTGGGAAGGCCGCCCGCTGACGCAGGAACACGGCGCCCCCGCGCGCCTCGTGGTGCCGCACCTCTATTTCTGGAAAAGCGCCAAGTGGATCAAGGCCATCGAGTTCATCGCCCGTGACAAGGCCGGCTTCTGGGAAGAGCGCGGCTACCACATGCGCGGCGACCCGTGGGCCGAGCAGCGCTATTCGGACGATTGAGGAATTACCGTCCGAACGATCCCCGCAGGACTGTCATGGCCCGGTTCGTCCGGGCCATCCACCCCGCCAGTCGTCCGGTGATGGGCGTCCAGCACCCGCTTCGCTCCACCGTGGATCGCCCGCACAAGGCGGGCGATGACGGCGTGAAAGGAAGCTCGAAAGAAGACACCGACCGCGCCACCCTCACGCCGCCCGGCGGCGCGTGACCTCGGAGCGGGCGAAGAGTTCGGCCACCCAGTCCACGAACACGCGCAGCCGGCTGGTGAGGTGGCGGCTCGGCGGATAGACCACGTGGATGGGCATCTCTCCGGCCCCCCAGTCGGTGAGGATGGGCACCAGCGCGCCCGAGGCGAGGTGCTCCTCCACCTGGAACACCGGTGACATGACCGCGCCGAGCCCGGCCAATGCCGCGGCGATATAGGCGTTGCCGTCATTGGTGGCGACGCTGTAGCGCCCGGTCAGCTCCACCACCTCGTCGCCGCGCGTGAAGTCGAAGGGGTGGTAGCGGCCGCTCTGCTGACTGAAGTAGCGGATGAGCTTGTGCGTCTCCTCGAAATCGAGGGGATGCCGGGGCGTGCCGTAGCGCGCGAGATAGCCGGGCGACGCCGCCGTGACGAAGCGCAGGACGCCGATGCGCCGCGCCACGAGGTTCGGGTCCTGGATCTCGCCGACGCGGATCACGCAGTCCACGTTTTCGCCCAGGAGGTCCACCGGCCGGTCCGTGCACCCCACGTCCAGCGCGATGTCGGGATAGCGCTCCAGGAAATCCGGCAAGGCGGGCATCAGCAGTCGCGTCGCCAGCGAAGGCGAGATGTCGATGCGCAACTTGCCGCGCGGCACCGCCTGCGCGGAGGAGAGAGAGCCGTCCAGTTCGTCGATGTCGTGGAGAATGGCGAGCGCCCGCTCGTAATAGGCCGCCCCGTCCGGCGTTACCGTCACCCGGCGCGTGGTGCGGTTGAGCAGGCGGGTCTGCAGGTGCCCCTCAAGCGTCTGGATATGCTTGGTGAGCGTCGCCTTCGGCATCCTCAGGAGGTCGGCGGAGCGGGTGAAGCTGCCCGTTTCCACAACCCGGGTGAATGCGCGCATTGCAGCAAGCTGGTCCATGCGAGGCCCTTGAATGCGTCATTGTTCCCAATCATGAACAATGAACTCACGAACTGGCGATTTATCCCCTTCTAGATCGCCAATATGGTTTCCGCATCGCACAAGGGCGTGAGAGCCGGGGAATGGCTTACCGCCCAAAAGGACGAGACAGATGACCCCGACCAGCCAGACCATCACCCTCGAGACCGGGACCGGCGCGCTGCCGGCGCGGCTCTATGGGTCGCGGCCGGAGAAGGGGTATGCACCGCTCGTCTTCCACCTGCACGGCGGCGCCTTCACTGGCGGCACGCTGGAGTGCGGGGCCTATATCTCCGGCATCCTCGCGGCGGCCGGGGCGGTGGTGGTCTCGGCGGATTATCCGCTGGCCTGCGAGCACCCCTTCCCCTTCGCCCTCACCGCGCTTTTTGCCGCCGTCACCGATGTCTACCGCCGCCGGGCCGCCCTCGCGGGGCGCGGCGCGCCGCTCTATCTCGCCGGGGAGGAATCGGGTGGCAACCTCGCCGCCGGCCTCGCCATGATGGCGCGTGACCAGCGCTCCCCTCCCATCGCCGGGCAGATCCTCGTCTCGCCCATGCTCGACCCCAGCCTCGCCACCGCCTCCATCCGCCGCGCCGATGCCGGCAGCTGCGGCTGCAAGTGGGCGGACGGCTGGCAGACCTATCTCGGCTCGCCCGAGAAGGCCGCCCATCCCTATGCCGCGCCCCTCGCCTCCTCCCGCCTCGGCGCTCTGCCGCCGGCTCTGGTGGTGAGCGCGGAGGACTGCCCCATGTGCGACGAGAGCCGGCGCTACGCCGATGCGCTCGCCTCGGCCGGCGTGCCGACCTGCGTGCACATCCTGCCGGGGCCGACCGAATGGCCCGACAGCATTTCGTGTCCGGCGCCGAAACCGGCCGCCTGGACGGGCGCCATGCGCGACCTGTTCCGCGATTTCTTCGTTTCCACGCGTCCCGCTTCACGGTCCGGTCGGCTCAAGGCCGATCCGGCCGTCCTTTGACAGACCGACCGCCAAGGACTGCCCCCATGACCGCCCAGACTTCCGCCCAGACTTCCGCCCCGAACGACACGCCCCCCACCCCTGAGTCCGCCTCCACCAAGCCCGCCGCGAAGAAGTCCCGTCTCCGGGAAGCCCTGCTGCTCGGCACCGCCGCGCTCTTCGCGGTGTTCGGCGTGCTTTATGGCCTGCCCAAGGAGGGCGGCGCCCACGCCGACAAGCCCGCCGCTGCTGCGGCGGCGGCTCCGCCAGCCGTGCCGGTTTCGGTGGCCACCGTCGAGCAGCGCGACACCCGCCTGTTCGACACCTTCTCCGGCCGTCTGGAGGCGGTGGAGCGGGTTGAAGTGCGCTCCCGCGTCGCCGGCGCCATCAAGGCGGTGCATTTCCGCGAGGGCGCTCTGGTGCGGGAGGGCGAACTGCTCGTCTCCATCGATTCCGAGCCCTACGAGGCCGACGTGGCCGAGGCCGAGGCGCAGGTCGCCTCCGTCCAGTCGCGGCTCGAACTCGCCCGCAACGAGCTGGAACGCGGCGAGAAGCTGTTCACCACCAAGACGCTCTCCCAGAGCACTTTGGACGAGCGCCTCAACGGCCAGCGCGCCGCCGAGGCCGGGCTCCGGGCCGCGCAGGCGAAGCTCGCCGCGGCGAAGCTCAATCTCTCCTACACCAAGGTCCGCGCCCCGGTGGCGGGCCGCGTCGGCAAGTCGGAGATCACGGTGGGCAATCTCGTGGCCGCCGGCCCCGGCGCGCCGGTCCTTACCACCCTCGTCTCGGTGGATCCCATCTACGCCAGCTTCAGCGCCGACGAGGCAACCGTCGCCCGCGCCCTCGCCGGGCTCGGTGGCGGCGGTGACGTCGCCGACCGGCTCGACCAGATCCCGGTGCTGATGACCGTCGCCGCCGGCACGCCGCCGGTGGAAGGCGTCATGCAGCTGGTGGACAACCAGGTCGATCCGCGCACCGGCACGGTCCGCGTCCGCGCCCGCTTCGCCAATCCGGACGGACGGCTCCTGCCCGGCCAGTTCGTGCGGCTGGAAATGGGCCAGCCCAAGGCCGCGCCTGCCGTGCTCGTGAGCGAGCGGGCCGTGGGCACGGACCAGGACAAGAAGTTCGTCTTCGTGGTGGATGCCTCCAACAAGGCGGTGTGGCGCGAGGTGACGCTCGGCGCCCCGGTGGACGGCCTGCGCGTCGTCACCAACGGCCTGTCGGCGGGCGAGCGCGTGGTGGTCAACGGCCTGCATCGCGTGCGCCCCGGCGCCGCGGTGACGCCCGAGCCCGTCCCCATGCGGGTGAGCGAGGCAGCGACGACCCGCACGAACTGACACGAGCCGCCTTCCCGGTCCTAACCGGGGAGGCCTCCAGCGAATTCGCCTCGCCCCCTCCCCGCACGGAGGGGGTCGGGAGAGGGCTGCGCCGGACGTAAACGCCCCCTCGTCCGGTGCAGCCCCTCACCCCCATTGCCGGACCGATCCCGCGCGCAGACCGCTGCGGGGACGGCCGGTTGCGTCCCGCGTTCCGCCCCTTTCATCCAGCCGCCCCGAGGCGGGAGGGTTCCATGAACCTGTCCAGATTCTTCATCGACCGCCCGATCTTCGCCGGCGTGCTCTCCGTCCTCATCTTCCTTGCCGGCCTCATCGCCATGCGGGCCATGCCCATCTCGGAATATCCAGAGGTGGTGCCGCCGCAGGTGGTGGTGCGCGCCACCTATCCCGGCGCCAATCCCAAAGTGATCGCCGAAACCGTCTCGACCCCGCTGGAGGAATCCATCAACGGCGTCGAGGGCATGCTCTACATGTCGAGCCAGGCCACCACCGACGGCATCATGACGCTAACCGTCACCTTCAAGCTGGGCACCGACCCGGACAAGGCGCAGCAGCTGGTGCAGAACCGCATCTCCCAGGCGGAGCCGCGCCTGCCGGAAGAGGTGCGACGTCTCGGCGTCACCACGGTGAAGTCCTCGCCCGACCTCACCATGGTGGTTCACCTCATTTCCCCCAACAACCGCTACGACACCACCTATCTGCGCAACTACGCGGTGCTGAACGTGAAGGACCGCCTCGCCCGCATCGACGGCGTGGGGCAGGTGCAGTTGTTCGGTGCCGGCGACTATTCCATGCGCATCTGGCTCGACCCGCAGAAGGTGGCCGAGCATGGCCTTAGCGCCGCCGACGTGGTGCGGGAGATCCGCGCCCAGAACGTGCAGGCGGCGGCCGGCGTGGTCGGCGCCTCCCCCGGTGCGCCGGGTCTCGATCTTCAGCTCTCCATCAACGCCCAGGGCCGCCTCGCCAACGAGGAGGAGTTCGCCAACATCGTGGTGAAGAGCGGCACCAACGGCGAGATCGTGCTGCTGAAGGACGTGGCGCGCATCGAGCTTGGCGCGTCCGAATATGCCCTGCGCTCGCTCCTCAACAACACCCAGGCGGTGGCGGTGCCGATCTTCCAGGCGCCGGGCTCCAACGCCATCCGCATCGCCGACGACACGCGGCGGGTGATGGAGGAGATCAAGCAGAACATGCCGGAGGGCGTGGACTATTCCATCGTCTACGACACCACCCAGTTCGTCCGCGCCTCCATCGAGGCGGTGATCCACACGCTGCTGGAGGCCATCGCTCTGGTGGTGCTGGTGGTGATCGTGTTCCTCCAGACCTGGCGCGCCTCCATCATCCCGCTGCTCGCGGTGCCGGTCTCCATCGTCGGCACGTTCGCGGTGATGTACGTGTTCGGCTTCTCCATCAATGCGTTGACGCTGTTCGGCCTGGTGCTCGCCATCGGCATCGTGGTGGATGACGCCATCGTCGTGGTGGAGAATGTGGAGCGCAACATCGAGGGCGGCCTCTCCCCCCGCGAGGCCACCTACAAGGCCATGCGGGAGGTGTCCGGCCCCATCATCGCCATCGCCCTCGTGCTGATCGCGGTGTTCGTGCCGCTCGCCTTCATCACCGGCCTCACGGGGCAGTTCTACAAGCAGTTCGCCCTCACCATCGCCATCTCGACGGTGATCTCGGCCGTCAACTCGCTGACCCTCTCGCCCGCTCTGTCGGCGCTGCTGCTGAAGGGTCACGACGCGCCGAAGGACTGGCTCACCCGCGTCATGGACCGGCTGTTCGGCTGGTTCTTCCGCGGCTTCAACAAGGCGTTCGTGCGCGGCTCCGGCGCCTATGGCGGCGTGGTGCGCCGGGTGATCGGGCAGAAGGTGCTGATGCTCGGCCTCTACATCGTGCTCGTCGCTCTGACCGGCGTGCTGTTCAAGGCGGTGCCTCCGGGCTTCGTGCCGGGGCAGGACAAGCAGTATCTGGTGGGCTTCGCCCAGCTGCCGGACGGCGCCACCCTCGACCGCACCGAGGAGGTGATCCGCAAGATGAGCGACATCGCCCTGAAGGAGCCGGGCGTGAAGTCGGCCATCGCCTTCCCCGGCCTCTCCATCAACGGCTTCACCAACTCGTCCAACTCCGGCATCGTCTTCGTCGGTCTCGACGAATTCGAGGCACGCCGCGACCCGTCGCTGAACGGCAATGCCATCGCCATGAAGCTGAACGGCAAGTTCGCCGGCATCCCCGATGCGATGATCGCCATGTTCCCGCCCCCGCCGGTGCAGGGGCTCGGCACCATCGGCGGCTTCAAGTTCCAGATCGAGGATCGCGCCGGCCTCGGCTATGCCGCCCTCGACGAGGCCACCAAGGCCTTTCTCACGGCGGCGCGGCAGGCGCCGGAGCTGGCCGGCCTGTTCTCCTCCTTTCAGGTGAACGTGCCGCAGCTCTTCGCCGACATCGACCGGGTGAAGGCGCGCCAGCTGAACGTCGCCGTCACCGACGTGTTCGAGACCATGCAGATCTATCTCGGCTCGTCCTATGTGAACGACTTCAACAAGTTCGGCCGCACCTACACGGTGCGCGTCCAGGCCGACGCCCCCTTCCGCGCCCGGGCAGAAGACGTGGGCACGCTGAAGGTGCGCTCGCAGACCGGCGAGATGATCCCGCTCTCCGCGCTGCTCAAGGTGCGCTCATCGGCGGGGCCGGAGCGGGCCATGCGCTACAACGGCTTCCTCTCCGCCGACGTGAACGGCGGCGCCGCGCCCGGCTTCTCCTCGGGCGAGGCGCAGCAGGCGGTGGAGCGCATCGCGAAGGATACGCTGCCCAAGGGCTTCTCCTTCGAATGGACCGAGCTGACCTATCAGGACATCCTGGCCGGCAATTCGGCGGTGTTCGTGTTCCCGCTCGCCATCTTCCTCGTCTTCCTGGTGCTGGCGGCGCAGTACGAAAGCCTGATGCTGCCGCTCGCCATCATCATGATCGTGCCGACCGGCCTCTTCGCCGCCATGACCGGCGTGTGGCTCGCGGGCGGGGACAACAACGTCTTCACCCAGATCGGCCTCGTGGTGCTGGTGGGGCTCTCGGCGAAGAACGCGATCCTGATCGTGGAATTCGCCCGCGAGCTGGAATTCGAGGGCCGCACCCCGGTCCAGGCGGCCATCGAAGCGAGCCGGCTCCGGCTCCGGCCCATCCTGATGACCTCCCTCGCCTTCATCATGGGCGTGGTGCCGCTCGTCACCTCCATCGGCGCGGGCGCGGAGATGCGGCAGGCCATGGGCACGGCGGTGTTCGCCGGCATGATCGGCGTGACGGTGTTCGGCATATTCCTGACGCCGGTCTTCTACGTGATGCTGCGCGGGCTGGCCGGCAACCGGCCGCTCACCCAGCACGGGCACGGGACAGTGGGGAGCACGCCGGCCGCTCCCGCGCCCCACGCGCTTCAGCCGGGGGAGTAGTCCCTCCCGCAGGCGCTTGAACAAACTCCCTCTCCCCTTGCGGGAGAGGGCCGGGGTGAGGGGTATTCCCTCCCCCGCCCAGCGCCGGGATTGCGGCACCAACCCCCTCACCCCCAACCCCTCTCCCGCAAGGGGAGAGGGGAGCCGGGGCTCAGTGACCCTCGCCCATCATCCCCAGCGCCTTCGCGAAGAAGTCCGGCCCGCCGAAATTGCCGGACTTCAGCGCCAGCACCATGGGTTCGCCCGGCTGGCCCTCGGTGCGCAGCAAGGGCACGCCGGGGGCGATCTCGGGGCCGACAAGGAAGGCGGGGATCTTCAGCCGGTCCACGCTCGCCCCCGATGTCTCCCCGCCGGCCAGCACGAGGCGGCGCACGCCGGCCGCCACCAGCCCCTCGGAAATGGCCGCCGTGCCGTGCTCGACGGCGACGCCCGCCGCATGGCGGCCGAAACGGGCCTGCACCTCGGCCACCTGCTCGGGCGCTCCGCTCGCGGCGATCAGCACCGGCCCGGATGCGAGGCGCGACTTCGCCCACTCCAGCGCGGCGGCGACCTCCGCCTCGGGGTGGGTGACAAGCCGTTCGGCGGAGAGCCGCAGCACCGGCATCTGGCCTTCGGCGACGGCAATCTGCTCCAGCGTCGCCTTGGAGCAGCTGCCGGCAACGACCGCCGCATATCCGCCGATGCCGGCCGCCAGCGCCGCGCCATCACTCTCCCGCCGAAGCACCCGCCCGTCCGCGATCAGCGCCCGCGCCAGTCCAAGGCCGAGGCCCGAGGCGCCGGTGGACAGCGGCAGGGCCGCCGCCGCGATGCCCACCGCCTCCAGATCCCGGTCGAACACGGCATCGACAATGGCCGCCGTGCGCCCCTCCAGCGCCAGCTTTTCCAGCCGGGCGGACACCGCAGCAGCCCCCGCCGCCACATCCTTCAGCGGCACCAGCCCGACCCGGCCGACGCTCTGGCGGGCGAGCACGCGCTTCAGGTCCGAATCCGTCATGGGATTAAGGGGATGGTCCTTCAGCGGGCTCTCGTTCAGCGGCACGTCGCCGACGAAGAGGTGGCCCATGTAGACGGTGCGCCCGGTCTCCGGAAACGCTGGCGTCACCGGCACGATGGCGGCGCCGGTGGCGAGGCGCAGGGCGTCGGTGACGGGGCCGATATTGCCGTCGTCGGTGGAATCGAAAGTGGAGCAGACCTTGAACAGGATGTGGGACGCGCCCCGCCCCTTCAGCCACGCATAGGCCGCCAGCGACTGCGCCACCGCCTCGTCCGCCGGGATGGATCGGCTTTTCAGCGAGACCACCACCGCATCGGCATCGGGCAGCGCCAGCGCAGCGTCTGGCACGCCGATGGTCTGGACAGTGCGCACGCCCTCCTTTGACAGCGTGTTCGCGAGGTCGGAGGCGCCGGTGTAGTCGTCGGCGATGACGCCGAGGGTGAGGGGCATACGAAATCCCTTGGGCTGCTTCTGTTGGGGCGTGGGCCTTTTCGTCGGGCCTGCCTTAATCGTTTCGATTAGAGCGCCAAGCGACGCCACAGGGAAGAGCCCGCCCGAGGGAAGTGCCATCGGTGAGAGAACGAACCCGGAAAATCCGTCCGCGGCCGATTCGGTCACGCCCCGTTCCCGCTGCGTCCCCGCCGCCCGCTCCGGCCTGTGCCGGAACGGAACAGGTCGCGGCCGTCCTCAGCCCGAGTTGCGCAGGCCGGCCGAGATGCCGTTGATGGAGAGCTGGATGCCGTGCAGCACCTTGTCGTCGCCGGGGCTGGCGCGGTGCTGGCGCAGAAGCTCGACCTGCAGGTGGTTCAGCGGATCGAGATAGGGGAAGCGGTTGCGGATGGAGCGGTCCAGCAGCGGATTGCCTTCCAGCAGCTTCTGCTGGTCCATGATGGCGAGGAGATGCTTCAGCGTCAGCTCGTATTCCGCGCGGATGCGGCCGAAGATGGCGGTGCGCAGCTCCACGTCCGGCACCAGCTCGGCATAGCGCGAGGCAATGGCAAGGGAACTCTTCGCCAGCACCATGTCCATGTTGGACAGCAGCGTGCGGAAGAAGGGCCATTCGTGCTGCATGGCCTTGAGGAAGGAGAGGCCATAGTCCGGCCGGCGCGCCACGAACGCTTCCACCGCGGTGCCGAAGCCGTACCAGGCCGGCAGCATCAGCCGGCACTGCGCCCAGGAGAACACCCACGGAATCGCGCGCAGCTTCTCGATGGAGCGCGTCCGGGCCCGCGAGGCCGGGCGCGAGCCGATGTTCAGCGTGGCGATCTCATTGATCACGGTGGAGGACCAGAAATAGTCCTCGAAGCCCTCGGTCTCGTAGACGAGGTTGCGATAGGCGGCGAACGCCGTGTCCGAGATGTCCTCCATGGCAGTGAGGAATTCGGTGCGCGGCGCCTTGTATTGCGGTTGGAGCAGGGAGGCTTCCAGCGTCGCCGAGACGAGGATCTCGAGATTGCGCCGCCCCACGTCCGGGTTGGAATATTTGGAGGCGATGATCTCGCCCTGCTCGGTGATGCGGATCTGCCCGTTCACCGCACCGCCCGGCTGGGCGAGGATGGCGTCGTAGCTCGGCCCGCCGCCGCGTCCCACCGAGCCGCCGCGACCGTGAAACAGGCGCAGGCGCACATTGTGCGCGCCGAACACCTCAATGAGGCCGATCTCCGCCTTGTACAATTCCCAGCCGGAGGTGACGAAGCCGCCGTCCTTGTTGGAATCCGAATAGCCGAGCATCACCTCCTGCTCGGCGCCGCGGCTTGCCACCAGCTTGCGGTAGGCGGGAAGCGAGAAGGCGCGGTCCATCACCTTGGCGCAGGCCTTCAGGTCCGAGATGGTCTCGAACAGCGGGATGATGTTCACCGCGCTGGCGAGGCCGCCCGTTCCGTCGCTGGAGACGAGGCCGACTTCCTTCAGCAGCAACGCCACCTCCAGAAGATCGGAGACGCCTTCGGCCTTGGAGATGATGGCGTTGGGGATCACCTCCCGGCCCAGCGCATGGTGCGCGGCGGCCGCCTCGCGCAGGATGTCGAGTTCGGAACAGGTCTCGTCCGAATAGGCGATGAAGGGCGAGGCGAGCGGCCGGGGCGTCGCCAGCTCCTTCAGCAGCAGCGCGATGCGCGCCTCCTCGTCGAGGCCCGCATAGTTGGTGCCGGGCGCCGCCTTCTCCAGCAGCTCGGCCACGACGCGCTCGTGCACGTCCGAGTTCTGCCTGAGGTCGATGCAGGCGAGATGGAAGCCGAAGCAGTCCGCCGCCCGCCGCAGAAGCCGCAGCCGCCCCCGCGCCAGCACCTTCGATCCGTTCGCCACAAGCGAGTCGTGGATCACGTCGAGGTCGGCGCGGAACGCCTGCGCCGTGGCATAGGGCGCGAGGCCCTCGGCCGTCGCCAGCGGCTCGCCGCGCAGCTTGCGGGCGGTCTGGCGCAGGCGCTCCAGAACGTAGGCGAGGGCGAGGCGATAGGGCTCCTCGCGGTGCTCCTGCGAGCGGTCCGGAGAACGGGAGGCAAGTTCCGTCAGGGCGGCGGATACGGTCACGAGGCGCTGGGCGAGGGACAGTTCCGCCCCGAGCGCCACCAGCTCCTGCTCGTAATGGGCGAGGATGCGGTCGCGATGCAGGCGCACGGTCTCCTTCAGCACCTCGGCGGTGACGAAGGGGTTGCCGTCGCGGTCGCCGCCGATCCAGCTGCCGATGCGCAGGAAGGAGGGCAACTGCACCTCGTCCCCCGCCTCGGCGAGGCGGTCCTCGATGGCGCAATAGAGGCGCGGCACCTCGGTGAGGAAGGTGTAGTCGTAATAGGAGAGGCCGTTCGCCACCTCGTCCAGCACGGTCAGCTTGATGCGGCGGAGCAGGGCCGTCTGCCACAGGGTCAGCACCGCGCGGCGCAGGATTTCCTCGCCCTCGTCCCGCTCCCGCGGGGTGGGCACGACGCGCTCGCGGCGATCCAGCTCGGCGGCGATTTCCATCTCGCGGTTGAGCGTGCTCTTGCGCCGCACTTCGGTGGGGTGGGCGGTGAGTACCGGGCTCATGCGCGCGCCCGAGAAGAAATCCGCCAGCGCCTCGCGGCCGATCCCCATCTGCTCCGCACGGGAAAAGGCATAGGCCAGACTGCCCGCGCGCGGCGCCGAGCCGGCGATGGCATGGGCGCGGTTGCGGCGGATGTGGTGCTGGTCCTCGGCGATGTTGGCGAGGTGAGAAAAGTAGCTGAAGGCGCGGATGGTATCGAGGGAGCGGTCCGCGGGCAGTGCCCCCAGAAGGGTACCCAGTTCGTCGCGGGCCGCCTGATCGTCGTCGCGGTGGAAGCGGATGGACAATTGGCGGATGCGCTCCACGAGGTCGAACACCTCGTCGCCTTCCTGGTCGCGGACGGTGTCACCGAGAATGCGGCCCAGCAGCCGGATGTCGTCGCGCAGCGGCTGGTCCTTCACGTCCTCTGCGCGCGGCGCGATGCCGCTCGAAAGTGCCAAATTCGTCATCCGACTTCCCCCGGACTCGTCCGCTGCTGCGGCGCACGTCTCTTTCGACCTTAGTCTTAAGGAAATTGTGCAGGAGCGAAAGGCCGTTCCGGGCGAAGGTGATTTCACGCGCCGTGAAGACGGGCCTCGGCGGCGCGGGCGGCACCGGACATCACGGCGAAAATGCAGGAGAAGAAACGCTCGATCGCATCCCGCCCAAGCGGGGACAGGCAGCCGGTGCCACGCATCCCGCGCTCCACCAGCCCGCGCTCCTCGCTGAGCCGCAGCAGATCGAGCACATGGGCCCGCGACAGGTGGAAGCGGCGCGAGAGATTGGCGATGGACGGCGGCTCCTCGCCGTTGGATTCGGCGGTGAAGAGGGCGAGGAGCACCATCAGGCCGCCGTCGCGGTCCACCAGATCGGTCAGTTCCGGGGCGGCGGAAACGGGCCGGAAGCCGGAGAGGAAGGCCTCGCCCAGCAACACCGCGAGAACCCGCGTGAAGGCTGCGTCCGCGAGGCGGGGGGCGAGCCGGGCGAGTTCCGGATCCAGTGCCTTGCCGGCCTCGAACACGAGGCGCCACCGCCGGTGCTGGAGCGCGACGAGCTTCTCCTGCGGCATCAGCGGCTTCACCCGGCGATCCTCGGCCGGCGCCGCAGACGCCAGATAGCCGCCCCAGCGCATGAGTGCGAGCATCGCCTTCGCGCGGCCGCGGCTGCACAGGCCGGTGGAGGTGCACAGGGCGACGATCCGCGCCGCCGTGAGCCCTCCCCCCTCTTCCGGCGGCAGGGCATCCAGATAGAGCACCATGAGGCCGAACATGTTGCGGCCGCGATCACTGAGCACGCGGTTGAGCAGCCGGTTGCCGCTGTAGAGCGCGCTGATTTCGCCGACAAGCTGCGCCACCGCCCGCGGGAAGGCGGGATGGGCGATGATGGCGCCCCGCGCTTTGGCAATGCCTGCCGTGTCGAGCCAGTCCACGGCCGCCCCTGCCCGCACCGCCACCAGCCCCAGCACCCGCGCCTCCGACATATCGTCCCGCAACGTCTCGCCGCCAGTCGGGCCAAGAATCGCCATTGCGGTATTACAGGATGACGCCTAGCTGACCCGAAGTCACCTCGGCGCGATGTCAACCCGGGCGTCACGCACAGGTGTCTGTTAAGGATGCCGAGGCCGCCATGCGACTGCGCCTGCTGACACGTTCCGCTTTCCTCGCCGCCACCCTCGCCGCACTGCCGCCGGCCGCCGTCGTCACCCTCGCGACGACCGCCCCCGCCGGTGCCGTGGTCTATTGCAGGGCGGTCGGCGTTCCGAAGGGCTGCGTCGCCCGTCCCACCGCTCCTGCAGCGCGCGCTGCGGTTCATTGCACCCGACCCGGCTATCCCGCAGGCTGCGTGCCGGGTGCCGGAGCCCCCGGCGTCGGCGTCACCCCCGGCGTCGGCGTCGGTGCGCCCGGTGTCGGTGTTGCGCCCGGAGTCGGCGTGAATGCCGGCGGCCCGGTCAACCGCGTCGGCGTGCGCTGATCGCGTGCGTCCTGAAATTCACTGGAGGCAACATCCCATGAAGTCCCTGCTCTGCGCCGCCGCCCTGACCCTCGCCTGCGCCGCCCCCGCGCTCGCCGACAAGGCCGCGGCCGACCAGTGCGCCGCCGGCCTCGGCCCCGACGCCAAGGCCGTGTATGCCGCCGCCGCGCCCGGCTTTGCCAGCGCTGCCGATCCGCGTGCGCTCGTCACCGAGAAGACCAAGGCCTTGGTGCAGTCCGGCGCGCTCTCCATGAGCAACGCCCGCCCCGCCGCCGAGGCCGCCGGCGCCTGCCTCACCCAGCTGCGCTGAACCAGACCCGCCGTCGGCTCCAGGCGAGCCGGCGGCCTTTTCCTGCCTTCCAGGCCGGCGGCGTGTTGTTCCCGGAGCGCTTGCCCGAAGCGGCCGCGCGGGTCTAAGGCTGGCGTCTCCCCGCCAAGACCGACCGGCCCATGCCCCACACGCCCGACACCCTTCTCGCCTTCCTCGCGCAGAACGACATTTCCGGCACCACCTACGAGCATCCGCCCGTCCACACGGTGGCCGAGTCCCAGGCGCTGCGCGGCGACATTCCCGGCGCCCACACCAAGAACCTGTTCCTGCGCGACGGGAAGAAGACCTATTTCCTGCTGACGCTCGCCGAGGATACCCCGGTGAACCTCAAGGCGCTGCGCGGCCCGCTGGGGGCCAAGGGCTCGCTCTCCTTCGCCTCGCCCGAGGCACTCATGGAGCATCTCGGCATCCTGCCCGGCTCGGTGAGCGTGCTTGCGCTCGCCAACGATACCGAAGGCCAGGTCCGCTTCGCCATCGACGCCGCGCTCATGCGCGCCGACCTCGTGGGCTGCCACCCGCTCACCAACGCCCGCACCACCGTGCTCACGCCGGACGCCCTGCGCGCCTTTTTCCGCCTGACCGGCCACGAGGCGATGGAAGTTGAGATTCCGCCGGCCGGCGAGGCTTAAAGCCCCGCTCAGTTGGCGCAAGACTTCAATTCGCGCACGGCTTCAGTTGGCGCAGGGTTTCATGGCGCTCTCGTCGGAGCCGGCCTGCGCCAGCAGCGTTCGCAGATCGATGTCCTGGATCAACGTCACGAAATTGCCGCCCGGCTTCAGCCTGAGATAGGTGCTGAGCAGCAGCGGCCCGGCCGGCAGCGCGCTGCGCACGCATCCCTCCGCCGACACCGCGAGCGATCCGCTGGCGCGCCGCCCCTTCGCCAGCTCGTCCGATTTCAGCGCCAGCGCCTCGCTGCGCGCCGCCTCCAGCTTGCGCCGGCCCTCTTCGGTGAGACGGAACAGGGTGATGCGCATGCCCGCGCGCTCCTCTTCCTTGAGCGCCGCGAGGGCCTTCGGGTCCGTCTCCACCTCCAGCAACGCCTGGACGGTCGTCTTGCGGGCCTCATCCCCCTGGCGCCAGTAGGACATGACGACGAACGCCCCGCCGGGCACAGCCACGATCTCCTTGGGCGCGCGCACGGCCGCGCGCAGGACGGTCAGGTCCGCCGTTTCGAGATCGAGGGTGGCCAGCTGCGGCAGTGAGCTGATGGGCACATGGGAGCAGGCGCCAACCGACAGAACAAGCACCAGCAAGGCGAGCGCCCGCATGGGCCAGGCAGGGGCGAGAAAGAAACGCATCCGATCTCTCATTTTAGGTTGAATAATTACTGTTTTACGATAAAAAATGAATGCGTCAAGGAAAGGCCACTGATGTCCCCTCCGCCCCTCGACCCCAAACTCCATCGCGTGGTGCGCCTTGGGCGCGCCCTTTCGGTCGCAACCCTCGTGATCCTCCTGCTGCTGGTGGCATCCGGCCTCGGCATCTGGCTGTCGCCGGGGCTGGTGGAACGGGTGATCGTCCCGCGCATCGGCCTCGCTGGGCATCCCATCGCCCTCGATGGCGCGAGCCTCGCCGCCGGCCTCGCGATTTCCGCGATCCCGCTCGGCATCCTCGCCTATGGCCTGCTTCAGGTGCGCCAGATCTTCCGCGATTTCGGCCGCGGCGAACTCATCTCCGCATTGCTGGCGGTGCGGCTGGAGCGCTTCGGCGCGGCGGTGGCGCTCCAGGGCCTGATCGCCCCCTTCGTCGGGGCGGCGCTGAGCATCGCCCTCACCCTCAACAATCCGCCGGGCGCGCGCGCCATCGCCGTCTCAATCTCCAGCCACGACGTGGTGGCGGTGATCGTCGGCCTGCTCGTCATCGGGGTGGGGGCGGTCATGCGCGAGGCGGCGCGCATCGCCGAAGAAAACGCGAGCTTCGTCTGAGCGGGGAGGCTATGGGAGCACCATGCCCATCATCGTCAATCTCGACGTGATGCTGGCGCGCCGCAAGATGCGTTCGCGCGAGCTTGCCGAGCGCATCGGCATCACCGAGCAGAACGTCTCATTGCTCAAGTCCGGCAAGGTGCGCGGCGTGCGCTTCGACACGCTCGCCCGCATCTGCGAGACCCTCGGCTGCCAGCCCGGCGACATTCTGGAATATGTGCCGGGGAAAGAGGACGCGGACGAGGCGGCGGGAGATTAGAGCCCCGCGTCGCCCTCCGCCCGGGCGTCGTAGGCGGCCTGCGCCGCCAGCACCGCCTCCATGTTGCGCTCGGCCCAGTGGGCGATGGCCGCCACCGCGTCGGTCAGCGTCCGGCCGAGGGGGGTCAGCGCATACTCCACCGTGACCGGCACCGTGGGAAAGACCGCCCGCGAGAGGAGCCCGTCGCGCTCCAGCTTCTTCAGCGTCTGCGACAGCACCTTCTGCGAGATGCCCTTGATGTCCCGCCTGAGGTGATTGAACCGCACGGGGCCGTCGCGCAGCCGGTCGAGGATCAGCACCGCCCATTTGTCGGCGATGCGGTCCAGCACCATGCGCGTCGGGCATTGCGCCTCATAGACATCGAAGGGCCAGGGGAGACGGCAGCTCTCGGCGTCCCGCTCAGGCGGTTCTGCGGTTTCCCGGAAGTGACCATGTGAGTTCAAGGTGCTCTCTTTTGGGCTCGCTCGACCAGGAGTATGTATCCGATCGGAAGCTGGTTTCCAATGGAAACCTATCTTGGATGCCCGCGCCACCGTGCGCCGGCGAGCAGGAGAGCGATCATGACGGGTCAGATTCTGGTTTTCGCGGCCAACGGCAATGTGGGCCAGCCGCTGGTGCAGGCCCTTCTGTCCAAGGGCGAGCAGGTGAAGGCGGCCTCCCGTTCGGGCAAGGCCGCGGGCGGCGCGCAGGGCGTGGCGCTCGACATGGACGATCCCTCCACCTTCGCGACGGCCTTCGCCGGCGTGGACCGGCTCTTCCTGCTGGCGCCCACCGGCTCCCTCGACATCACCGGGCGCCTCCTGCCCGTGATCGAGGCCGCGGCTGGCCGCAAGGTAAAGGTGGTGCTGATGACCGCGCTCGGCGTGGATGCGGACGATGCCATCCCCTACCGGCAGATGGAACTGGCGCTGGAGCGCTCGGGCACGCCGTTCGTGATCCTGCGGCCGAACTGGTTCGCGGACAATTTCCACACCTTCTGGAAGGCCGGCATCGACCACGGCGTGATCGCCGTTCCCGCGGCGGAGGGAAAGACGAGCTTCATCGACGCCCGCGACATCGCCGAAAGCGCGGCGGCCGCCCTGACCACGGATCGCTTCGATGCGCGCGCCTTCAACCTCACCGGCCCCGAGGCGCTGACCTATGGCGAGGCGGCGGCCATCCTCGCGCGGGTGACGGGCAAGCCCATCGCCTACACGCCGGTGAGCGACGATGCCTTCGTCGGCATCCTCACGGGGGCGGGCGTGCCGGAGCCCTATGCGCGCTTCCTCGCCACGCTCTTCCACCCCGTCCGCGAGGGCTGGACGGCGCGCGTCACCGCCGATGTGGAGACCCTGACGGGCCATGCGCCGCGTTCGCTCACCACCTATGCGCAGGACAATGCCGCGCGGCTCGCCTGAGCCGCGTCACAGGTCCATGCGGTAGCGGACAAAATCGTCCGCCGCGACGAAGCTGTCGTAGAGCCGGCGGGCGGGATTGTCCTGCCGTGTGTGCCAGTAAAGGCTGGACCAGCCCCTCTCCTTGCCCATGCGGACGAGATCCGCGATCAGCGCCCGGCCGATCCCGCCACCGCGGCAGGCGGGATCCACGAACAGGTCTTCCAGATAGCAGACGGGATTGGCGACCCAGGTGCCCTCATGCAGGATGCTGATGGAGAAGCCCACCGGCGCGCTGCCGCGCCGCGCGATGCGGCCGATGATCGGCACCTCAGGGTCGAGGATGCGCGCCCAGGTGCGGGCGGTGATGTCCGCCCCCACCTCGGTCTCGTAGAAGGCATTGTAGCCCGCCCAGAGGCGACGCCATGCGGCCTCGTCCTGCGGCTGGGCGTCGGCGATCAGCAGGGCCACATCCGTGCCCGGCCGCTCAGTTGCCGCCGTCCAGCAGGCGGCGGGCGATAACCTGCGCCTGGATCTCCGCCGCGCCCTCGAAGATGTTGAGGATGCGCGCGTCGCACAGGATGCGCGACACCGGATATTCCAGCGCGAAGCCGTTGCCGCCGTGGATCTGCAAGGCGTTGTCCGCCGCCGCCCAGGCGACGCGGGCGCCGAGCAGCTTGGACATGCCGGCCTCGAGATCGGTGCGGCGGCCTTCATCCTTGGCGCGGGCGGCGAAGTAGGTGATCTGGCGGGCGATCATGGTCTCCACCGCCATCATCACGATCTTGTCGGCGACGCGGGGGAAGTTGATGAGCGACTTGCCGAACTGGATGCGCTCCTGCGCATATTTCAGGCCCACCTCCATGGCCGCCTGGGCCACGCCCACGGCGCGGGCGGCGGTCTGGATGCGGGCGCTCTCGAAGGTGGTCATGAGCTGCTTGAAGCCCTGCCCCTCCTCGCCGCCGAGCAGGTTCTTCGCCGGCACGGTGAAGCCGTCGAAGCCGATCTCGTATTCCTTCATGCCGCGATAGCCGAGCACCTCGATCTCGCCGCCGGTCATGCCCTCGGCGGGGAACGGGTTCTCGTCGGAGCCGCGCGGCTTTTCGGCGAGCAGGATGGAGAGGCCCTTGTAGCCGGGCTCGGCCGGATTGGTGCGCACCAAGAGGGTCATGATGTCGGCGCGGACCGGATGGGTGATCCAGGTCTTGTTGCCGTTGACCTTGTAGACGTCTCCCTCCTTCACCGCGCGGGTGCGGAGCGAAGCGAGGTCCGAGCCGGTGTTGGGCTCGGTGAATACGGCGGTGGGCAGGATCTCGCCAGAGGCGATCTTGGGCAGGAAGTGGCCCTTCTGCTCATCCGTGCCGCCGGCGAGGATCAGCTCCGCCGCGATCTCCGAGCGGGTGCCCAGCGAGCCGACGCCGATATAGCCGCGCGACAACTCCTCTGTGACCACGCACATGGCCTCCTTCGGCAGGCCGAGGCCGCCGAACTCCTCGGGGATGGTGAGGCCGAACACGCCCATCTCCGAGAGCTGGGAGATGATCTCCAGCGGGATGTACTCGTTCTTCAGGTGCCACTCGTGGGCGTAGGGGGCGACTTCCGCCTCCACGAAGCGATGCATCTCGGTGCGCATCGCCTCCGTGGTCTCGTCGAGGCCCGCCTCGCCGATGGTGCCGGCGAGGTGCGCGTCGCGGATGATGTCGGCGAGCGCGGCGCGGCTGGCCGCCGTGTTGCCGTTCTCCACCAGCGCCGCGATGGCGGGCTCGGCGGCCAGCGCCGCAATGGTCGCGCCGGAGACGTAGAGATCGGGGAGCCGGACGATCTCGCCCTGGCTCATGGGAATGCCGCCGAGGATCTGCGCGACGTACTCGCCGAGGCCGATCTGCACGATCAGCTTCTCGGTGTCGCCGAACTTGCCCATCTCGGTCAGACGGTCGGCATAGTGCACCAGCTCGCGCACGGAGAAGACGTAGGTCGCGAGCCACGCGAGGCCGTGGGTGGCGCGCTGCTCCTTCTCCAGCAGGGCGGAAGAGATGCGCCCGCCGTCCGTCACCTTGGCCTTCACCAGGGAGGTCGCCTCGGCCAGCAGCTTCTCCAGGCTGTCGGTCGCGACACGCCCGAGCGCCACGGCGTCGAATTCCCCGGTGGGCACGGACTGAACGGCGGCGCTGGCGGACATGAACTCTCCCCTTTGATTGTGCATTGCGCAATTGACCTATCCTTGCCCCGGAACCGGGCCAAGGCAACGCCTGATTACGAAAGCCGGGATCGGCCCGGATCAGACACCGCACCGCAAATGGTGCGGCGCATGCGCCTTGATACGGCATCCGCCGCCACGGTCGATCCGACTTTCGCCGTGAGGGGACCGAGCGGAAGCCGGCCGTCAGGGCGTCTCGCTTTGCACCTCGGCGAGGCGGGCGGTGAGCTCCTCGAGGTTCTCGCGCATGTGGACGCAGGCCGAGACCGCCGAGAACAGGGCCGTCAACGTCTCCGAGCCCACCGCACCGAAGGCGCCCTGGGTATTCAGCTCCTCCACCCGCGCCTCCAGCGCCGCCACGGCCGCGCTGGCCGCATCGGCACGGGTGGCAAGGTCGGCAACGGGCAGGCCGTCCAGCCGGTCGGCGATGGCTGACATCTGGGCGGAGAGCGTCGTCGTCGCGGCCGTGAGAGCCGCAGAGACGAGGCCGGCGACGGGCTCGTCCAGCGGCCGGTCGGCGTTGCGCAGCAGGATGATGGCGGAATGCCACAGTCGCCGGGCGCCGCGCACGACAGGCGCGGGATCGGTCTGGGTGGTCAGGCGACCGGCCTGCTCCGCCCGCACCTCCACGAGGCGCAGGTCGGCCGCGCGCAAGGCGAGACGCGCCCCGGCGTTGAGCCGGTCGATGACCGATGGATCGATCCCCTGCCCCAGCAGGCCGTCGCGTCCGAGGTCCAGCAGCCGCGCGGTCAGCCGCAGCGCCTTGGCGCAGTGGGGAAACAGCTTCCCCAGCGCCCGCTCGGGCAGGATGAGAATGGCGCACAGGAGGCCCACCGCCCCGCCCAGCGTGATCTCCGCCACCCGCGTCAGCCCCGCAAGCCATGGCGCGACATCGCCCGGATGGGCCAGCATGACGATGATGACCGTCACCGGCGCCAACTTGAAGCTGGGCGAGCGGGCGGCCATGGCCGCAGCGATGAACAGCGCCAGCGACAGCACCACCAGCGTTTGGATCTGGGAGGGTCCGGCCACCATCGCCCCCGCGACGCCGACGACGCCGCCCGCCAGCGTTCCCAGCGCCCGGTCGATGGCCACCGACAGGCTGGCGCCCAATGTCGCCTGCACCACGAGCACGGCCGTGAGCACCGCCCAATAGCCGTTGGGCAGGGAGAACTGCTCCGCCAGAAGATAGGTGACGATGCCGGCGATGGTGGCCCGAAGCGCGAGCTTGAGATGGGCGAGGGCGATGACCTTGCCCAGCCGATCCCGCAGCGTGGGAACGCCCGATGCGGCTTCCGGCGTTGCATCCAAAGACTCGGCCTGCGAAGGCCCGGCGGCCGGGGATTCAGCCGGTGGCGGTTCAGCCGGGGAATTGGGCTGGCGCGGCATGGGAAATCTCGGCGGGTCCGGACGCCGGATCAGATGGCGCCGTGTCCTCGCTGTCTAGCCGAAGGGGCCGGCCGCCACCAGCCGGACGGTGGACGGGCACGGCCGGCGCTTGCCATTCCGGCCGGAAAGCCCGATTTGACTTGAAACGGGAGACCACATGCTGCGGCGCATCTACCATATCGTTCTGGATGCGTTCTGGACGTTCTCCGCCGACGACGGCTGGGCGATCGCCAGCCATATCGCCTTGTCCGCGCTCATGTCCCTGTTCCCGTTCCTCATCTTCGTCACCGCGCTGGCCGGCTTCCTAGACCTGCGCCCGCTGGCGCAGGAGACCATCCAGCTCATCCTGGAGACCTGGCCGGAGCAGGTGGCCGGGCCCATCTCCCGCGAAATCTACAACGTGGTGAACCAGGTGCGCACCGATGTGCTCACCTATGGCGTCGTCCTCGCCCTCTATTTCTCCTCCAATGGCATCGAAAGCCTGCGCATCGGCCTCAACCGCGCCTATGGCATGAAGGAGATGCGCGCCTGGTACTGGCTCCGGCTGGAATCCATCGGCTACGTGCTGATCGCCTCCGCCGCCATGCTGGCCCTCTCCTTCCTCGTGGTGCTGGGGCCGCTGCTGTGGCAGACGGCGGTGGCGCAGGTGCCTGCGCTGGCGCCCTTTTCCCGCGTCATCACCCTGCTGCGCTTCGGGGCCACCTCCATCATTCTGGTGGTGTCCCTGCTGGTGGCGCACCTGTGGCTGCCGGCGGGACGGCGCAAGCTCGCCGAGGTCGCCCCCGGCATTCTGGTGACGCTCGTCATGTGGCTGGTCGCCGCCACCGCCTTCGGCTTCTATCTGGCGGAATTCCCGGCCAACTATGTCACCACCTATGCCGGCCTCGCCTCGGTGATGATCGCGCTGGTCTTCCTCTACCTCACCGCTTCCATCTTCGTGTTCGGCGGCGAACTCAACGCCGCCATCAAGCGCGCCTTCTCGCCCCCCTCCTCCATCGAGGAGCCCGAGGCGATGAAGGCGCTGTCCTGAGGCCGCCATGCGCGCGCTCCTGCCCGAGCCGCGGCCGGACGGCCGCCAGTCGGAGACCGCAAGGGCGGTCCAACGCGGGGTGCTGCGCCATCTGGCGCTGGCCGGCATGGCCGGGCTGCCGGAATTCTCGCTGGTGAGCGGAAGGCGGGCCGACATCCTCGCCATGGGGCCGAAGGGCGAGATCACCATCATCGAGATCAAGTCGTCGGTGATCGACTTCCGCACCGATGCCAAATGGCACGAATACCGGGATTTCTGCGACCGGCTGATGTTCGCGGTGCCGATGGACTTCCCCGTCGAGATTCTGCCCGAGGAAACCGGCCTGTTCGTCGCCGACGCCTTCGGCGCCGAATGCCTCAGGCCTGCGCCGCTCCATCCTTTGCCGGCCGCGACACGCAAGGCGCTGACCCTGCGTTTCGCCCGCGCCGCCGCGACGCGGCTCGCTGTGCTCTACGACCCGGACCTGCTGCGCGCGGACATGTAGGGATTGCAGTCACGCCACCGATGGGTCACGCCGCTGGTGCGTCGCGCCAGCCGGGCGGGAGGCCGAAGGCGCTGGAGAAGCCGCGTTCCCCAGCCGGAGACAGGCGCAGCGCGCGGCTGTCCGTCGCGCGGTGCACCCATCCAAGATCCAGCGCCCGATCCAGCAGCGCCGCGCCCAGACGGCCGGCGAGATGGGGCCGGCGCTCGCTCCAGTCGAGGCAGGTGCGGCAGAGCGGCCGCCGGCCCTTGGCCCCGTCGTCGAGCGCGACGCCGAAATCACAGAGGAGGCGGCGGCCCGTATCCGTTACCAGTCCGGCACCGTCGGTGAGGATCACGTGGCCGTTGGCGCGGAGGCCGTCGGCGAGGGCCACGGCAAGGCGGCCGGCCATGTGGTCGTAGCAGGTGCGGGCAAGCCGCAGCGCGGCATCTCTGGGACCGATGGGACGATGGCGCTTCGGCCCACCCGCCGCGACGGTCATCAAAGCGTGGAGCGCCTGCGCCACATCCGCCGAGGCGAGGCGGTAGTAGCGGTGGCGCCCCTGCTTCTCCACCTTGACCAATTCCGCTTCGGCGAGGCGCGCCAGATGGCCGCTCGTGGTCTGCGGCGTTACTCCGGCGTGATGCGCCAGTTCGCCCGCCGTCAGCGCCTGCCCGCCCATCAATGCCGAGAGGATGTTGGCGCGCGCCACGTCGCCGATCAGGCGGGCGACCTCGGCAACGGTATTTCCCGAAACCATGTTCGACATGCCGGAAAGCTAGCCGCCCGCGCCGCCCGCGTCACCGCCGGATGCTTCGGCCCCGGCCGAAGCATGCCCGCGCTTTCCCCCGCTAGAGAGGCCGTGGAATGTTGAGTGAGGGACGCGATCACAATGGCCGGCAGGACACGCTTCGGTATCGAGTTGCTTTTGCTTCTGGTGCTCTCGACGCTCTGGGGTGCGTCCTACACCTTCATCAAGGTCGGGGTGGAAACCATCCCGCCGCTGACCTTCATCGCTGCCCGGACCCTGATCGCCGGAGCCCTCCTCGCGGTCATTCTTCGGCTGCGCGGCATGCGGCTGCCGCAGGATCGGGCCACCTGGGCGCGCTTCCTGTTCCAGGCCGGGCTGAACAGCGTCGTGCCGTTCACCCTGATCGCCTGGGCCGAGCAGACCGTGGACGCGGGCGTCGCCACCATCCTCAACGCCACCTCCCCCATCTTCGCCTTCCTGCTGACGGCCCTCGTGACCCGGCATGAAGCCGTGACCGCCCGCAAGCTCCTCGGCGTTGCGGCAGGTCTTGCGGGGACGGGCTTCATCGTCGGCTTCGGGGCTCTGGAGGGATTTGGCCAGCAAGTGTGGGCCCAGCTCGCCATCGTCGCGGCGACGGTCTGCTATGCCGGCGGCGGGCTCCCTGCTCTGCGGCGCGGCGGTGCTCCTGCCGGTCAGCATCGCGGTGGACCGGCCCTGGACGCTGGCACCGAGCGCCGGCTCCCTCGTCGCGCTGGGGCTGCTGTCGGTCTTCTCGACCGCGCTCGCGTTCGTCATCTATTTCCGGCTGGTGCGGACGCTCGGCTCCATCGGCACCACGGCGCAGGCCTATCTCAGGGTGCCCATCGGCGCGGCGATCGGCGTCCTGTGCCTTGGCGAGACGCTGGCACCGGACGCCTGGATCGGCCTCGCCTGCGTCGTTGCGGGTGTCGTCGCCATGACGTGGCCGACGCGCAAGACGGCGTGACGGCAAAGACCCGCTCTTGCCGAGCGGGCTCCGCTAGCGCGGCGCCCTTTTGGCCAGAATTCGCTGCAGGGTGCGGCGGTGCATGGAGAGGCGGCGGGCGGTCTCGGAGACGTTGCGGCCGCACAATTCATACACCCGCTGGATGTGTTCCCAGCGCACCCGGTCCGCCGACATGGGGTTCTCGGGCGGGGTGGGCTTGTGATCGGCATTGGCGAGCAGCGCCGCCACCACGTCGTCCGCATCGGCGGGCTTGGCGAGATAGTCCACGGCACCGAGCTTCACGGCCGTGACGGCTGTGGCGATGTTGCCGTAGCCGGTGAGGACGATGGCGCGGGCACCGGGGCGGTGCTTCTTGAGCGCGGAGATGACGTCGAGACCGGTACCGTCGCCGAGCCGCATGTCCACCACCGCATAAGCGGGGGCCGAAGTTTCGACGCGGGCGAGGCCGTCCGCCACCGTCTCGGCGGTGGCCACCTCGAAGCCGCGGGCCTCCATGGCCCGTGCGAGGCGCTGGAGGAAGGACCGATCATCGTCGACGATCAGAACCGACCGGTCGTCCCCCACCTCAGGCATCTCGTTCATCGCGTCTTCCTCAATCCCTCATCGGCAATGCCGGCAAACAAGCACGAGCTCCGGGGCTTTTACGCCGATACGCCCGTAGATTAATCCAATGCGCGTCCCTTTGTCGCGTCCCCATCCACCTCGATCGCCAGCGCCTTGCGCGGCCAATGGATGCCGATGACCGCGCCGGTGGCCGGCGGGATGCGGTTTTCAAACGTCAGATTGGCCCCGGTGCGCTCCAGCAGTGTCTTGGCGATGAAGAAGCCGAGGCCGAGGCCACTCTCCGCCTCGAGGTCCGCATCCTGCCGCTCGCGGGCGCGGGAGGTGACGTAGGGCTGGCCGATACGCCCGGAAATCTCCGGCGAGAAGCCCGGCCCATCGTCGGCGACGACGATGTCGAGGCCCGAAGGGGTCCACTGGGCGCTGATGTCCACGCGTGTCGCGGCGAAGTCGACCGCATTCTCCACGAGGTTGCCGAGGCCGTAGAGGAGGCCCGGATTGCGGGCGATGACCGGGGCGTCGGGATCATCCTTCACCGAGACCGCGATGGTGATGCCGAAATTGCGGTGCGGCTCCACCACCTCCTCCAGCAACAGAGCCAGCGGCATGCGGTCGAACGGCGCGTCGCCCGACCTGAGCGAGGTCAGCGTCTGCAGGATGTCGCGACAGCGCGCCACCTGGTCGCGCAGCAGCGCCACGTCCTCGCTGTAGGGGCTGTTGTCGCCGATGGAGCGGTGCATCTCCTTCACCACCAGAGCGATGGTGGAGAGTGGCGTGCCCAATTCGTGGGCAGCGGCGGCGGCCAGACCATCGATGGCCGTGAGGTGCTGCTCGCGGGCCAGCACCAGCTCTGTGGCAGCCAACGCATCGGCCAGCTCCCGCGCCTCCTCCGCCACCCGCCACGCGTGCATGCCGATGAACCCCACCGCCACCGACAGGGACACCCAGATACCAGCGAGATAGAGATCCGGCAGCACCGGCACATCGGGACCGGCCCACGGCAGCGGACGGGTCCACAGGCCCACGGAGCCGGCGCAGGCCACCGCCAGGATGCCGAGCATCACCGTCGTGCTCCAGGCGAGCGCGGTGGCGGAGATCATCACCGGAGCGAGATAAAGCAGCACGAACGGGTTCTTCAGGCCGCCGGTGAGGTACAACAACGCCGTAAGCTGGAGCACGTCATAGGCGAGCAGCGGGCCTGCCGCGGCGTCGCCGAGCCGGCGGGCGACGGGATACTTGACCCGCAGGAGCACGTTCACCAGCGCCGAGAGGCCGACCACCGCGAGGCAGGACGTCAGCGGCAGGGGGAAGCCGAGGCCGAGATTGACCACGACCAGCGCCGCAATTTGGCCGGAAATCGCCAGCCAACGCAGGCGAATCAGGGTGTCGAGGCGCAGGCCGAACGATCTGCCATGGGGCGGCGTTACAAAGGCGGTGGTCATGGAGTAGCGATTCCGGTGTCCCGATGTGTGGAAGCGAGCCTCACGAAAGGGAATAGTGACCCTACTGCCATAGCAGCGGAACAATAGCGGCCTATGTCTTTTGTCGGCATTGACCAACCTTGGAAGTCGGCTCACGCTTGCGTCAACGTGCCGCCTTTCTAGGCAGCCAGTAACGGTGAGGACCACTCATGGCAATCGGCGAGTTCGCAAGTGCTACCCGGCTGCCGCGTCAAGGCGACGTTGGGCTCTCGACTCCGCTCTATTGGATGTACGAGATGGGTTATGCTGCGCTCAACCCATCCCGCGCCATGGCGGACGCCAGCCGGCTGTTCCTGAAAAATCCGATCAACCCGGTCTCGCATACCACCATCGGCAAGTCCATGGCGGCTGCGTGCGAGTTGTTCGAGCGCACCACCCGCCGCTACGGCAAGCCGGACTGGGGCATCACCCACACCTCCGCGGCCGGCCAGACGGTGCCGGTGCACGTGAACACGGTGTGGGAGCGGCCGTTCTGCCGGCTGCTGCATTTCGAGCGCGCGTTCGAATATCCGCCGCGCCGTCCGCAGCCGCGCCTGCTCATCGTGGCCCCGGTGTCCGGCCATCACGCCACGCTGCTGCGCGGCACGGTCGAGGCCATGCTGCCCACCCACGACGTCTATGTGACCGACTGGATTGACGCGAAGCTGGTGCCCATGTCGGAAGGCCGCTTCAGCCTGTCCGACTATGTGGACTATCTGATCTCCATCTTTCACCGCATGGGCGGCAACTGCCACGTCATGGCGGTCTGCCAGCCGGCGGTGCCGGTGATGATGGCCATCGCCCGCATGGAAGCGGAGGAAGATCCCTTCGTGCCCAAGTCCATGGTGCTCATGGGCGGCCCCATCGATACCCGCGAGGCCCCCACCGCGGTGAACACGCTGGCCCAGGACCGCGGCATCGAATGGTTCCGCCGCAACGTCATCACCACCGTGCCGTGGCCGCATCCCGGCGCGCTGCGCGAGGTCTATCCGGGCTTCCTGCAGCTCAACGGCTTCATGTCCATGAACCTCGACCGGCACCTGCAGGCCCATTGGGACCTGTTCCGGCACCTGGTGCAGGGCGACGGCGACTCGGCCGAAAAGCACCGCGATTTCTACGACGAGTATCTCGCCGTCATGGACCTGACCGCGGATTTCTACCTGGAAACCGTGGAGAATGTCTTCATCACTCATGCCCTGCCGAAGGGCGAAATCATGCATCATTCGCAGGTGGTGAAGCCGGACCTCATCCGCCGCGTCGCGCTGATGACGGTGGAAGGCGAGAAGGACGACATCTCCGGCATCGGCCAGACCAAGGCCGCGCACAAGCTGTGCCCGCTGATCCCCGAGGACATGCGCGCCCATTGGGAGCAGCCGGGCGTCGGCCATTACGGCGTTTTCAACGGCTCGCGCTTCCGCTCGGAGATCGCGCCGCGCATTTCCGACTTCATCCTCTCCCAGGAATTCCGCAAGGATGGACGGGCCCGGCCCATGCCGGACCGCCCGGCGCCGGAGGCCGCGGGGGAGGAAGAGCCGGACGTGTTCGCCCTCAACAAGAATGTGACCGCGCTTTATCCCCGGATTGCGCCGACTTAGTACTGGCGGCGCGGCGAAATTCTTGGGAAGATACCGGAGGTAACTTCGCCCCGGCTGCCCAATGCTGTTTCGCCGCCAGACTCGCAATGAGGACCGCAAATCGTCGCTGACGCCCGGCGTCGAGACGATCGAGCTGTTGCTTGACGACGAGACGCTGCGGGTCGCGGTTCGCCGCCATCCGCAGGCGCGACGGCTGACGCTCAGGGTGCGGGCGACCTCCCGGGACGTGACCCTCACCGCCCCACCCCATGTGGCACTCTCCTTCGCCCGCGCCTTCGTGGAGCGGCATCGCGAATGGGTGCGCGTTCGCCTCGTGCGCCTGCCGGAGGCGGTGCCGTTCGAGGATGGCGCCGTCATTCCCCTGCGCGGCGAGCCGCACCGCATCGTCCACCGCCCCGATGCACGCGGAACCGTGTGGATCGAGCCGGCCGTCCGCGGCATGCCCACCCTCTGCGTCGCCGGCGAGGCGCCGCACATGGGGCGCCGCGTGCTGGACTTCCTGAAGAAGGAGGCCCGGCGCGACCTTGCGGCCGCGGTGAAGCATTATACGCAGGCGCTCGGCGTCGAGGTCGGCCGGCTCACGCTACGCGACACGGCGAGCCGCTGGGGCTCCTGCTCGGCGCGGGGCGACCTCTCCTTCTCCTGGCGGCTGATCTTCGCGCCGGCCTTCGTGCTGGATTATCTCGCGGCCCACGAGGTGGCGCACCGCCTGGAGATGAACCACGGCGTGCGCTTCTGGCGGCTGGTGGAGCAGGTCTGCCCCAACCGCAAGGAGGCGGAGGCGTGGCTGAGGCGCCACGGCTCCGAACTCCACCGCTATGGCGAAGGCTGAGCCTCGCGGCGTCCTCAGGCGACCTTCTTCCGGCCGAGGCTGATCGCGCCAGGGCCGGCGGCGAAATAGATCAGCAATCCGCCGATGATGCCCACGTTCTTGAGGAACTGGGTCTGCTGCGCCGCCTGGGCTGCGGCATCGGGGAAGGTCCAGAACATGTGCGAAATCATCGTCGCGACAACCGTGAAGCCCGCCATCCAGATGGCGGTCGCCCGCGGAAACAGGCCGACGATGAGCAGCAGCGGCCCGACGACCTCGGTCGCGGCCGCGATCGGCGCCAGCACCTGCGGCAGGAGAACTCCCTTGCCGGCCAGAAAACCGGTGAAGCCGGAGAGATTGCTGAGCTTGCTGATGCCCGAGGGCAGGAACAGGGCCGCAAGGAAGATCCGTCCCACAAGCAGGGCGAGGTCATCAAGGGTACGCAAGGCGTCATCTCCAACACACACTTCCCCATGCGGAAGCTCGGCGAGTGTGTGATACCGCCGACGCTGCACTGCAACATCGGACAGGGAGGTTTCAGGACACTATTGCGTGTGGTCCCGCCCCGCCTCCTCGGCGGCGGCAAACATCAGCCGGGCCGCCACGGGGAGCGCAACCGACAGTCCGGCAAAGCGGAAAAGATGGTGCGCGCTCATGAAGGCCGGGTCGTAGCCCATGGCGAAGCCAAGGGCCGTCATGGCCTCGAGCGCCCCCGGCGCGAAAGCCGTGACCAGCTTGCCGAGATCGTCGCCCGTCAGCCATGCGGCCAGCAAGGCGAACAGGGTGGAGATCGCCACCGCCACCAGAAAGGCCCCGAGCGAGGCGAGCACATAGGCCCGGATGGTGGCGACCGACGTGCCGATGAAGCGCACGCCCACGCTGCCCCCCAGCACCACGAAGGCCGGGATGAGCAGTTCCGCCGGCAGCACGGCGGTGGACAGGCGGGTGGCGTGAAGCACGGCGCTGCCGGCGAGCGCACCGAGGATCAGGCCGCCCGGCAGCTTCAACCGCGCCGCGAGCAGCGCCGCGCCGGTGCAGACGACGAAGAGGATGATGATGTCGCCGAGCGCCGAGACATGGGGCGGTGGCGGCACGCCGCCCGCCGTCATGCCCAGCGCCGCCAGCACGTTGGGCAAGGCCGCCACCAGCAGGAACAGCCGCAGCGTCTGGGCGAAGGCGACCTGCCGCAGGTCCGCGCTGGTGTCCGCCGCCATGGCGACCACGGTGCCGAAGGCGCCGGGCGCGGAGGCCCAGAAAGCGCTTTCCCGGCTCCAGCCGGCCACGCGGGTGAGGAAGAGGGTGCCGCCAGCCATGGTGCCGAGCACGCTGGCGCCGAGGCAGGCCATGCTCACCGGCCAGGTGGCGGCGCGGGCGAAGGTCTCCGGCGTCAGCATGGTGCCCATGGAGGTGCCGAGCACCACGAAGGCGAGGAAGCGCAGCCATTCCGGGACGTCGATGCGCACGCCCGCCAACGCAAGGCCGATGCAGGCGACCAGCGAGCCCGAGATCCACGCCGCCGGCAGGCCCAGAAGCGCGAAGATCCCGCCGCCGAGGGCGCCGGCCCCCAGCGTCACCGCCGCCGAGGCGGCCGAGCGCATCCTGAAAGGCAATCCCCTCACGCGGCGTCCGATCCCGCCGGCCGGGTCCGCTCCAGCCACACGACAAGGCGCCGGCTCGCCTCGGCGAGCTGCGTATCGCCCCGCGCAAAGCACAGGCGCATGAAGCCGTCGCCACCAAGGCCGAAGGCGGTGCCGGGGGCGAGGCCCACATTGGCCTCGTCCACCAAGGTCAGACCCAGGCTGCGCACGTCGCGCCGTCCCTCGATGCCGAAGAACAGATAGAAGGCGCCGGGCGGCTTCACGAGATCCACGCGACCGGTGGCGAGCAACGCATCGCCCACGAGGTCGCGGCCGCGGCGGGCGCGGGCGATCTGCTCGGCGACGAACGGCTCGCCCTGTTCCAGCGCCGCGATGGCGCCGCGCTGCATGAAGGCGGCAACGCCGGAGGTGGAATACTGGATGAGGTTCTCGATGATCTGGCCGAGACGCGGGTGTGCCTCCAGCCAGCCGATGCGCCAGCCGGTCATGGCCCAGTTCTTCGAGAAGGTCTGGACGAAGAGGATGTGGTCCTCCTCATCCATGATGTCGTGGAAGGATGGTGCCCGCCCCTCCTCGCCATAATAGAAGCGGCCGTAGATCTCGTCGGCGATGATCCACAGGCCGTGGCGGCGGGCCAGCGAAAGCACCGCCTTCAGGTCGTCCGGCGTCGCCACGAAGCCGGTGGGATTGGCCGGCGTGTTGAGGAAGATGGCGCGGGTCGCGGGCGTCACCGCCGCGGCGAGCCGGTCGTGATCGAGGGTGAAGCCCTCCGGCCCATAATTGAAGGGCACGTAGACGGGGCGCGCGCCCGCCTTCTGCGCCGCAGCCGCGGCGTTGGGCCAGGTGGGCGAGGGAATGAGCACCTCGTCCCCCGCCCCGGCCACCAGGGCCACGGCCACATGGATCGCCTGCATCCCCGAGCCGGTGACGAAATAGCGCTCCGGCGTTTCCGGCACGCCATAGAGGGCGCTCATGTAGCGGGCGATGGCGGCCCGCAGCTCCGGCAGGCCGCGCTGCCAGGTGTAGAAGGTCTCGCCGGCGTGGAGGGCGGCAGCCGCCGCCTCGCAGATGAAAGGCGGGGTGGGCACATCACCCTCGCCGGCCCACAGCGGGATCATGCCGGGCCGGTCGCGGCCGTAATTCATCACCTCGACGATCCCGCTTTCGGGCAGCGCGCGGACATGCTCGCGCACGCGCTCCAGATAGGGATCTTCCACGGGCAAGGCGGAAACGGGCGCAGCAGGGGACATCATGGCTTGCTCGCGGGCACGAAGCGGGGTGGTGGCGCGGAGGGAAATCGGCGGGTGCGCCGGCGCGACTTATAGAGCCTCGGCGCGCCCGTGCGCCATCAAATGAAGTGGCGATCCGATCAGTCCCGGTGATGAATCGCGCCTCCCGTTACGGCATTGCACGAATGCAATGGCCTCTTGCGGAGCGGGGCCGTTGCCGGCGCGGGGGTGCGGTCCTACGTCCTGAGCACCACCCGCGCACCTCCGCGCCCTCGCCGGTTCAAACAGGATGCCCCCCATGTCGCAGACCGTCACTCCGGCCATCGATGCCGCCGCCATCGACCGCCTGTTCCTTTCCGCCCGCACCCAGAATGGCTGGACCGATGCCCCGGTCAGCGAGGCTGAAGTGCGCGCCCTCTATGATCTGGTGAAGTACGGCCCGACCTCCGCCAACACCCAGCCGGCCCGCTACGTGTTCCTCACCACCCCGGAAGCCAAGGAGCGCCTGCGCCCTGCCCTGCCGGAGAGCAACCACAAGATCCTCGCCGCGCCGGTGGTGGCCATCATCGGCTACGCCCTCGACTTCCACGACAAGATCCCCGAGCTGTTTCCGCACTACCCGCAGTTCCGCGACCTGTTCATCAACAATCCCGGGATGATCGAGCCCCACGCCTTCCGCAATTCCTCGCTGCAGGGCGCCTATCTCATCCTCGCCGCCCGCGCGCTCGGCCTCGATGTCGGCCCCGTCTCCGGCTTCGACGCGGCGAAGGTGGATGCCGAATTCTTCCCTGGTGGCACCACCAAGACCAATTTCATCGCGGCCATCGGCCATGGCGATGCCTCCAAGGTGATGCCCCGCCTGCCGCGACTCGCCTTCGAGGACGCCGCGCAGATTCTCTGATCTCAGCTCCAGAACGAAAAAAGGGCGCCCCGCGGGGCGCCCTTTGCGTTTGGGCCCAAGGCCTCAGCTGAGAAGGCCTCAGTTGAGGCCGATGGTGGTGAGGTCCTGGAACCAGTGCTGGGCCTGCACGAAGCTCTTCACCTTGGGGGAGAGGGCGTGCGGGTTCACGTCGTGCACCACCCAGACCAGCACGGCATCGTCCACCACCTGCTGGTGCACCTGGGCGAGCAATTCGTCCTGCTTATTGGTGTCGAAGGTGCGCTTCGCCTCGTCGATGAGGGCGTCCACCTTGGGGTTGGAGTAGTAGCCCCAGTTCACGCCCACCGGCGCCACCTGCCGCGAATCGAAGAAGCGGATGAGGGCGTAGAGCGGGTCAGAGGTGACATAAGCGATGTTGTTCGAGGTGATGCCCTCGTTCATGGGGTCCTTCGCCCCCTTGCGCCAGGCGGTGTAGAGCGCTTCCAGCTCCACCACCTTGAACTCCACGTCGATGCCGATCTCCTTGAAGCTCGCCTGCAGGAACTCGTTCATGGGCAGGGACAGCATCTGTCCGGTGCCGCCGGCGGCGATGATGAAGGTGGTCTTGAGCGGCTTTTCCTTGGAATAGCCCGCCTCCTGCACCAGCTTCTTGGCGGCCTCGGGATCATATTTGAGGTCGAAGGTGGGCTTGCCGAACCACGGGCTGGTCTTGTCCACCTGCCCCTTGGCGGGCTGGGCGAGGCCGTTCATCAGCTCCACCACGCCCTCGCGGTCCACCGCGAGGTTCAGCGCCTTGCGCAGGCGGATGTCGGTCCAGGGCGAGCCGGGCAGCATGGAGAGGTGGTAGTTCCACACGTGCGGGGTGACGTTGGTCACGAGCTTCATGCCCGCGGCCTTGAGCTGCGGCACGGCGTCGGGCGCGGGGGTCTCGATCAGGTCCACCTGCCCGGCGAGCAGCGCGTTGGTGCGGGTCAGCGCCTCCGGCATGGGGATAAGGATCATCCGGTCGGTCTTGGGCAGGCGGGACTTGTCCCAGTAGTCGGGGTTCTTGACCAGCTCCAGCCGCTCGCGCGGCACCAGCTTGCCCTGCTTGAAGGGACCGGTGCCGGAGGGGTTCTGGGCGAACTTGTCCCAGTCCTTGCCGAGCTTCTCGTACTGGGCCGGGCTCGACACCAGGAACCAGAGCATCTGGTAGGGGAAGAACGAATCCACGTCCTTGGTGGTGATCTCCACCGTCATGTCGTCCACCTTGCGCCAGGAGGCGATGGACGGCAGGCGGGTCTTCACCTGGGCGGACTGGCGCTTGTCGAACTGGGGTGCCTTCTCGTCCAGCACCTTGTCGAGGTTCCACACCACGGCATCGGCATTGAAGTCCGAACCGTCGTGGAACTTCACGCCCTTGCGCAGGGTGAACAGCCACTTCCTGGGGTCGGCCGGGTCCACCTTCCACTCGGTGGCAAGGCCAGGCACCAGCTTGCCGGGCCGGTCGGCCACGTTCATCTCCCAGGCGACCAGCGGGTCGTACAGGGTGTAGCCGGTGAATTGATAGGCACCTGCCCCACGATCGGGCTGACCGGTGGTCTGCGGAATGTCCGCCATGGAGATGCCATAGCGGACCACGCTCTCCGCGCCCGCCGGCGCCGCCCCGGCAAGACCGAGGAAAAGCGCGGCGGCAAGAGAGGTTCGAAGCGTCCGGAAACGCAGCATCTATCGTCCTTCCGTGAGTAAGCCCCACGGAAGGAAGGCAAGAGATATGCCGTATGCTTCGCTTTGCGAAACGGGCGTCAGCGGTTGCGGCGGGGCGGCCGGTTCGAGGACTTGCCCGAGGACTTGCCCCAGTTGAACACGCGGTGCGGAAACACCTCGCCGTTCTCGCCGTCGCCGATGGCGATGAGCGCGCCCTGGCAGGACACCGCCACATGGCCCTCGACGATGGGGGCGTCGCGGCCGCGCAGGATGATGCTCTGGCCGCAGCGCAGGCGATGGGCCTCCTGCGGCGTCACGTTGAGCTGGGGAATCTCCTCCAGCGCCACGGCCACCGGATCGAGCGCATCCATCAGCGCCTCTTCGCTGGCCTCGGCACGGTCGCGCAGCTCGTCGAGGGGCACGAGACGCTCCTCCAGGAACGGCCCGACGCAGGCGCGGCGCAGCTGGCAGATGTGGCCGCGCGAACCCAGCATGCGGCCGAGGTCGCGGGCGATGGCGCGCACATAGGTGCCCTTGCCGCACTCGGCCTCCAGCACCGCATGGTCGGCGTCCGGACGGTCCATCAGCTCGATGCGGAAGATGGTGACGGGGCGCGCCTCCAGCTTCACCTCCTCGCCCTCACGGGCGAGGTCATAGGCGCGCTCGCCGCCGATCTTGAGCGCCGAATAGGCCGGCGGCACCTGCATGATCTCGCCGCGGAAGGTGGGCAGCGCCGCGATGATCTCGTCGTCCGAGGGGCGCAGGTCGGAGGTTTCCACCGCCTTGCCCTCGGAATCGTCCGTGTCCGTCTCGGTGCCGAAGCGCACGGTGAAACGGTAGGTCTTGCGGCCGTCCATCACATAGGGAACGGTCTTGGTGGCCTCGCCGAAGGCGATGGGCAGGCAGCCGGAGGCCAGCGGGTCGAGGGTGCCGGCATGTCCGGCCTTCTTGGCCCCGAAGATGCGCTTCACCACCGCCACCGCCTGGGTGGAGGTCATACCGGTGGGCTTGTCGAGCAGCACCCAGCCATCGAGGTCGCGCTTGGGCGCGCGGGGGCGGTTGTCCTGCTCGCGGCTGGCGCGGGGGGCATCACCGGTGGGAGGCGCTTCGGCCGCTTCAGGAGCGAGGGCGGTCTCGACAACGGATTCAACGATGGGCTCGGCGGCGGCTTCAGCCGCGGCTTCGGCAGTGGCTCGGACGGTCATTCGGCGTCGGTCTCTTTGTCGGTCGGAGTCTGGTCGGGCGCGTCCTCGGAATGGCTCTCAAGGGCATCGAGGTCGCGCTGCACCTGGGGGGAGCGCAGGAGGGCGTCCATGCGCGCGCCCTCGTCGAAGGACGTATCCTTGCGAAAGCGCAGCTCGGGCACGCTCTTCAGCTCCACGCGCCGCGCCACCTCGGTGCGCAGGCGGCGGGCATTGTCGGCCAGCGCCTTGATGACGGGCGTGATGTCCTTGCCGCCGAGGGGCATGACGTAGCAGGTGGCGATCTTGAGATCCGGCGACATGCGCACCTCGGGCACCGTGATGATGTGCCCGGCGAGCACCGGATCGATATGGTCGCCGCGGGACAGCACGTCGGCCAGGGCATGGCGGACAAGCTCGCCCACGCGCAGCATGCGCTGGGAGGGGCCGCCTCCCGTGCGGGTATCGGGTTTCATTTTTGCTTCTGCTTCGTTCGGCGCCGGCAAAGCCGTGGCGCCTTCTCCTCGATTGTGGAGCGGACGGGCTTGGACCGTACCGTTCCGGTTAAGCGTCGACGCCTCCGGCCTTTTCCCGTTCGGGGAAGAGACCGGAGGCGGAAACGTCGAGCATTGCGCCCGTCGTCAGGTCACAGCGAGCGCTGGATCACCTCGACGCGGTAGCACTCGATCACGTCGCCAGCGCGCATGTCCTGGTAGTTCTCGAAGGACATGCCGCAATCCTGGCCGGCGTTCACGGTGTTCACCGCATCCTTGAAGCGGTTGAGCGTCGCAAGCTTGCCCTCGTGGATCACGACGTTGTCGCGGATCAGGCGCACGTGCTGGCCCTTCTCCACGATACCGTCGGTGACCTGGCAGCCCGCCACCTTGCCCACCTTGGAGACCAGGAAGATCTCCTTGATGAGGGCGTTGCCCAGCATGGTCTCGCGGTTGATGGGCGCGAGCAGGCCGCTCATGGCCTTCTTCACGTCATCCACGAGGTCGTAGATGATGTTGTAGTAGCGGATCTCGATACCCGCCCGATCGGCCGCGTCGCGCGCTTCCTTGTTGGCGCGCACGTTGAAGGCGATGATCGCGGCGCCGGAGGTTTCCGCCAGCGTCACGTCGCTTTCGTTGATGCCGCCCGCGCCGGAATGGATGATGCGGGCCTGCACCTCGTCGTTGCCGACCTTCTCCAGCGCGCCGATGATGGCTTCCACCGAGCCCGACACGTCGCCCTTGATGATGAGGGGGAATTCCTTCCGCCCCGAAGCCTTCACCTGGCTCATCATCTGCTCCAGCGAGCCGCGGATGGTGGCGGAACGGGCCGCCGCCTTCTCGCGCTTCTGGCGCTGGCGGTAATCGGTGATCTCGCGGGCGCGGGCTTCGTTCTCCACCACCGCGAGGCGGTCACCCGCCTCCGGCGTGCCGTTGAAGCCCAGCACCTCCACGGGCAGGGAGGGGCCGGCCGCGTCCACGGTGGCACCGGTGTCGGAGATGAGGGCGCGCACGCGGCCCCACTCGGCACCGGCCACCACGATGTCGCCCACGTGCAAGGTACCGCGCTGGACGAGGACGGTGGCCACGGGGCCCCGGCCGCGATCGAGCTTGGCTTCCACCACGGTGCCTTCGGCGTCGCGGTTGGGATTGGCGCGCAGGTCGAGCAGTTCCGACTGGAGGGCGATGGCCTCCAAGAGCTTGTCGAGGTTGAGATGCTCCTTGGCGGAGACCTCCACCTCGAGCGTCTCGCCGCCCATGCTCTCCACCTGCACTTCGTACTGAAGCAGTTCGGAGCGCACGCGCTCGGGCTTGGCGCCGGGCTTGTCGATCTTGTTGATCGCCACGATCAGCGGCACCCGCGCCGCGCGGGCGTGGTTGATGGCTTCCACCGTCTGGGGCATCACGCCGTCGTCGGCCGCCACCACCAGCACCACGATGTCCGTCACCTTGGCGCCACGGGCACGCATGGCGGTGAAGGCGGCGTGGCCCGGGGTGTCGATGAAGGTGATCTTCGAGCCCGAGGGCGCGGTCACCTGGTAGGCGCCGATGTGCTGGGTGATGCCGCCGGCCTCGCCGGACACCACGTTGGCCTTGCGGATGGCGTCGAGCAGCGAGGTCTTGCCGTGGTCGACGTGGCCCATGATGGTCACGACGGCCGGGCGCGGCAGCAGGGTCTCGGGGGCGTCCGGGGTATCGAACAGGCCTTCCTCGACGTCGCTCTCCGACACGCGGCGGACGGTGTGGCCGAGATCCTCGGCGATGAGCTCGGCGGTATCGGCGTCGATCACGTCGGTGATCTTCACCATCTGCCCCTGCTTCATCAGCATGCGGATCACGTCCACGGCCCGCTCCGACATGCGGTTGGCGAGTTCCTGGATGGTGATGGTCTCGGGCAGGATCACCTCGCGGGCGATCTTTTCCTTGCTCTCCTGCTGCCGGTGCCCGGTCATGCGCTGGGTGCGGCGGCGGAACGAGGCGACCGAACGCTGGCGCTCTTCTTCACCCGACTGGGCGGTGACGAGCGTCAGGCGGCCGCGCTGCTTCTCCTGGCCGGCGGGCGCACGGGGCACCTTGACCGGGGCGACCGGACGCGCGGCGGGGCCGCGGCGGACGGCACCGCCCCCACGGCGCTCCTCTTCCTCGCTGCCACCTTCCGCCGGAGCGGTGGTACCAGCCGGACGCGGGGTGAGCGGACGCGCGGTGGTCGTGCCGGCGGGACGGGCGCTCGCACCCTGCTCCTCGCCGCCGAAGCGCTTGCGCGCTTCCTGCTCGGCCTTGCGCTTCTTGTCTTCTTCCTGGGCGCGGCGGGCCTCGTCCTCGCGCTTGCGGGCCTCGGCGGCCTCACGCTCGGCGCGCTCGGCACGCTCGCGCTCGGCGCGGCGACGAGCCTCCTCCTCGGCAGCGCGGCGCTCTTCGGCCATGCGCTGCTCTTCGACCGCGCGGACGCGGGCGTCGGCCAGCGCGCTGGCGCGGGCGTTGCGCTCTTCCTCGGTCAGCGTGCGCAGCACCACGCCCGAACCGCCGGGACGCTGCTGGCCGGGACGCGAGGGACCACCACCGCCGCCGGGACGGCGGTCACGATCCGAACCCGGACCGCCGGACCGCGGCGGCTGGCCGGGACGCGGCGGAGCGTTGGGACGCGAAGACGACTGGCCGGACGAGCCGGTACGGGACGGCTGGCCGGAACCCGACCGCGATCCCTCGGCGGGACGCGGGCCGGAGGCCGCCGCAGGACGGGCCGCGGCGGGAGCGGGCGCAGCCGGCTTCGGCGCGGCAGCAGGGGCAGCGGCGACGGGAGCGGGCGCAGCAAGCGCCGCCTCCGGCTTGGCGGGAGCCGGCTCGGCAGCGGCAGGCGCCGCGGGCGCAGGAGCGGCCACAGGTGCAGCGACCGCCTCGGCAGCGGGTGCGGCCGGGGCCTTGGCTTCTGCCGGAGCGGGCGCGGGAGCCGGAGCGGCAGCCGGCGCATCCACCGGGGCCTTGGCCTCCACCGGAGCGGCGGGCGCAGGAGCGGCAGGGGCGACAGCCGCGGGCGCCGGGGCGGGAGCGGGCGGCACAGGACGGGCGGCCGCAGCAGGGGCCGGAGCCGGAGCCGGAGCGACAGGCGCCTTCGCCTGCGCAGGCGGGGCAGCCGGAGCCGGCGCCGCAGGCGCGCTCCCGTGGCCAGCCTCACCTGGGGCGATGACGCGGCGCTTCACCTTCTCCACCACAACCGCCTTGGAGCGGCCATGGCTGAAGCTTTGGCGCACCGTTCCCTGCTCCACCGGGCGCTTCAGCGTGAGCGTCTTGCCGGGGGCGGGATGCAGCGTCTTGTCGCCTGGGGTCTTGGTGTCGTTCATTCCGTATCCGTTCCTTGCATCCGGCCGGGGTCATGCGGGAGATCAGCACCATGGCTCAAATCGTTGCCATGGCTGGGGTTTGGACCCTGCCCGAGCGTCTCGCCGATGGACGTACCCGTCCGCCAACGCGAGAGCCTGTGGCAGCGCTCCAGAAACCCTTTGGCCGTCGGATGCGCGAGCAGCGCCGCATGTACCACATTTGACCGCCCTAACGCCAAGTCCAAATCGATGCCGGGAAAGCAATCGACCACGGCAGCCGCGCGGAAACCGGCAGCCTCGACCTGTCGCAGGAGGGCATTGAGCTTGCGCACCCCGTCCGGGCGCGCGTCACTGGCGTTGAGGACGACCAGCACATCGCCGGTGCCCAGGGCCGCCTCGACCTTGGTGTGGCCCGTCACGACCCGTCCCGCCTTGTTGGCGAGGGAGAGGGCGGCGAGCGCGTCTTTATAGATGAGCCGATCAACCAGATCGGCAAGATCAGGCGCAGCCTTGCCACGGCCCTTGAAGGCGCGGCCGAAGGCCTTCTTCTTCAGCGCCGCGTCGAAATCGGCCCGGGTGGCACCCACCCAGGCCCCACGGCCGGGAAGCTTACGCGAAAGATCCGGGATGATGGCGCCGTCGGGCGCCACCACGAAGCGCATCATGTCCGCCACCGGCAGCACCCGCCGCGTGGCGAGGCACAGGCGTGACAGAGGCGCCCGCGCCGCAGACAAGCTGCGCGGCCCCCCGTCCGTCTCGTCCTCGTCCAGTATCGCGGGCACCAGTGGTCATCTCCTTAGGCTCAGGCGTCTTCGGCCGGGGCGTCTTCGCCCTCGGCTTCAGGCTCGGCCTCGATCCAGCCCGCGGCGACGCGGGCCTGCATGATGAGGGCTTCGGCGTCCTCGCGGGAGAACTCGAAACCGTCCAGAGCGCCGGCATGGCGGATGGTCTCGCCGTCCTTGCGCTCGCTCCAGCCGACGAGATCGTCGGTGGCGCAGCCAGCGAGATCCTCGATCGTCTTGATGTCGTTCTCGCCGAAGGCCACCAGCATCTTCGAGGTGACGCCGGGCACGGTCTTCACTTCGTCCTCGACACCCAGCTCCTTGCGGCGGGCGTCGAGCGCCTCTTCCACTTCGGCGAGGTGCTTGAGGGCGCGGGACTGCAGCTCGGCGGCGGTGTCCTCGTCGAAGCCTTCGATGGAGGCGAGTTCGGAGATCGGCACGTAGGCGATCTCCTCCACCGAGGTGAAGCCCTCGGAGGTGAGCAGCTGGCCCATCATCTCGTCGAGATCGAGGGCCTCGGAGAACATCTTGGTGCGCTCGGCGAATTCCTTCTGCCGCCGCTCGCTCTCCTCCTGCTCGGTCATGATGTCGATGTCCCAGCCGGTGAGCTGGGTGGCGAGGCGCACGTTCTGGCCGCGACGGCCGATGGCCAGCGACAGCTGGGCGTCAGGCACCACCACCTCGATGCGCTCGCGCTCCTCGTCGAGCACCACCTTCACCACCTCGGCGGGGGCAAGGGCGTTGACGATGAAGGTAGCGATATCCGGGTTCCAGGGGATGATGTCGATCTTCTCGCCCTGCAGCTCGTTCACCACCGCCTGCACGCGCGAGCCGCGCATGCCCACGCAGGCGCCGACCGGGTCCACCGACTGGTCGCGGGAGATGACGGCGATCTTGGCGCGGGAGCCGGGATCGCGGGCCACGGCCTTGATCTCGACGATGCCGTCGTAGATTTCCGGCACTTCCTGCGCGAACAGCTTCGCCATGAACTGGGGATGCGTGCGGGAGAGGAAGATCTGCGGGCCGCGCGGCTCGCGGCGCACGTCGTAGATGTAGGCGCGGATGCGGTCGCCGGTCTTCACCGTCTCGCGGGGCAGCAGCTCGTCGCGGCGCAGGATGCCTTCGCCGCGGCCGAGATCCACCACCACGTTGCCGTACTCGACGCGCTTCACGAGGCCGTTCAGCACGTCGCCGATGCGGTCCTTGTATTCGTCATACTGCCGGTCGCGCTCGGCCTCGCGCACCTTCTGCACGATGACCTGCTTCGCGCTCTGCGCGGCGATGCGGCCGAAATCGAAGGGCGGCAGGGTGTCGGCGATGGTGTCGCCCACCTGCGCCGCGGGATTGTGGCGGCGGGCGCCATCCAGCGTGATCTCGGTGGCGGTATTCTCCACCTCGTCCACCACGAGCAGGTGGCGCGCGAGGCGCAGCTCGCCGGTCTTGGAGTTGATGTCGGCGTGGATGTCCGTCTCCTGGCCGTAGCGCGAGCGCGCGGCCTTGGCGATGGCATCTTCCATGGCGGCGATGACGATGCTGCGGTCGATGGACTTCTCCCGCGCGACCGCATCGGCGATCTGCAGGAGCTCCAGCCGGTTTGCGCTGACGGCGACCATCAGTGCTTCTCCTTCACGCTGCTGGCGTTGGCCGAGGAGGCGGCCGTCTCGAGGCCCGCCTTCTTCTTGGCGTTGGACTTCTTTCCATCGGGCTTCTTGCCCGCAACCTTGGACTTCTTCGCCTTCTTGCCGGCGACCTTGCCCGTGGCGCCCTTGTTGGCGACGGGGCCGCGGGCCGGCTTGGCCGGAGCCTCTTCCGCATCGTCGTCCAGATCGCCCGGCTCGAACGTGTCGTCGGCCTCCAGCGGATCGACGGTATCGAGGAAGTCCTCGGCCTCCTCGTCCAGCTCCTGACCGGCGGCCTTCGCCGCGCGCAGCGCCTCGCGGATCAGCGCGTCGGTGAGCACGAGGCGGGCATCGTGGATGTCGCGGAGCGGCAGGCGGACGGTGGGTTCCTCGTCGGCGCGCGCATCGGTGCGACGCACCAGCGCATCGCCGTCCTCGGCGCCGGTGAGGATGCCGCGGAAGCGCTTGCGGCTGTCCACCGGCACGCTCATCTCCACCTTCACCTCGTGGCCCGCCCAGCGCACGAAATCCGACAACCGCACCAGCGGCCGGTCGATGCCGGGCGAGGACATTTCCAGGCGGTAGGCGCTGGTGATGGGGTCTTCAACATCGAGCACCGGCGACAGGGCGCGCGAGGCGGCCTCGCAATCGTCGATGGACATGGTGCCGTCGGGGCGCTCGGCCATGATCTGCACGGTGCCGCCGTCGCGGTTCGTCACCTTCACGCGGACCAGCCGATAGCCGAGGCCGCCGAGCACGCCGGAGGCGATGGCGGCGATGCGGGCCGCCACTCCGGTCTCGGTGATGAGGCGCGGCTCGTTGGGATCGTCGAGCACGGCGTTGATCTCGGTCATGTCACTCCGGGTGCGGATCGCTTCGCGCCGGCTTGCCGCCGGGCGTCGTCCGCTGGTTCATTTTCCGCCGGACGCGGCGGCTCGGCACCGGCGCCCGAAATTCATATGGCCATCAGGCCCGCCCGGCACCCCGAAGGGCGCATCCCGATGCCGTTGGACACCGGATAAGCAGAAAAGGAGCGGGTCCCGACCGGGGCCCACTCTCATCACCTTCGACTGCGATGGCGCTGAGGCATCCCCATGGGGGACGGCGCTAATATAGACGGAAATGCCGGACACGCAAGTCCGGCGTTCAAGTTACCGCTTTGCCGGCAATGACCTGCGATTCGCGCATGGCACCTCCGCCGCCCCCGGACCGGACCGCCGCAATTGCGCCGCACGCGGGGTGTTCAAGCCCGCCGACCGCGCTTCGCCTCGACCCGTCGATGGCGACGCCCGGCGCCGAAGAGCCCGCCATCGCCCATCTCGATGGCCCGTCCGCGTCAGGCCTGCCGCGCCCGATCCGCCAAAGCTGCCGGATCAACCAGACATTCGAACCGCCGTCCCGAGCGAGGATCAAGTCCTTGCGTTTCTCGCCGGGCCGCGCGACCGCCGGGACGGAGCGATCCGTCCCGGCGGTTTACGCTCTCAGGCCAGTCCGTCCAGCTCCTGATCGGTCAACGCCCCCGGCACGATGGTGACGGGGATGGGAAACCGCGCCGCATGGCCGGCGGCGAGCGAGGCCACCAGCGGCCCCGGCCCATCCTTTCCGGTCCCGGCGGCAAGCACCAGAATAGCGATATCGCGGTCCTCCTGGATCACGGAACCGATCGCCTCCGCCAGAGCGCCCTCGCGGATCACGGTCTCCGGGGCGACGCCGGCCACCTGCCGCGCCCGCGCGACATATTTTGCGAGCCGCGCCTCCATCTCCTCATGGGCCTCGGCCCGCATCAGGTCGGCGACGCCGAGCCACTGCTGGCTGACACCCTCAAGCTCCAGAACGCCCAGCATCACCACCCCGCCCTCGGTGCCGGCGGCGCGGCGGGCGGCGTAATAGACGGCGCGGTCGCATTCCGGCGTATCGTCCACCACCACCAGGAACTTGCGACGATGCCCGGGTTCGCGACTCTGGCGCGGGGCTACGGTCCGCGTGGGGATCATGACGGCTCTCCCGGATCGGATCTCTGGGGCGGGGCCGCCCATGGTGGCACGGCGGCGGGGGCGCGGGGGAGAGGATTTTCCGCCCCTCCCCACCCGGTTCGCATCGGGCCCCGCATGGGCTAGAGGGAAGCGTCAGAGGCAATCGCGACGCCGCCCGGCGTCCGAAGGGGAAAGGACCAAGGCGTGTCGGAACTCAAGCTCGAACAGGCCCAGACCATCGTCACGACCGCGCTCGCCCATGCCCGGGCTGGCGGCATGAACCCGCTCGCCGTCTGCGTTCTGGACGCGCGCGGCGCGCTCAAGGCGGCCGGCTCCGAGGACGGCACCAGCCTCAACCGCATGGACATCGCCCTCGGCAAGGCGAAGGGCGCGCTGGCGCTGGGCATGGGCTCGCGGGCGCTGTTCAAGCGGGCGAAGGACCAGCCCTTCTTCATCGCCGCCGCCACGTCCGCCATCGGCGGCTCGCTGATCCCGGTGCCGGGCGGCGTGCTGATCCGCTCCGGGGATGGCAAGGTGATCGGCGTGGTCGGCATCTCCGGCGACACCTCCGACAATGACGAGGCCTGCGCCATCGCCGGCATCACCGCCGCCGGCCACGTGCCCGACCAGGGCGCGGACTGAGCGACCTCGCCCGACCAAGGCGCGGACTGACGAGGCCGGCCGACCCGGCGCCCGGAGGCGGCGAAACATTCCGCTGGCCGGGCGCGGAAATTTGGCTATAGTCCGCCGCGCGGACGGTGCCCCTCGGGGCGCCGCGTTTTCTGTTGGCAGCATAATATGCTGATAGCCATACGGAAACGGCAACGGGCGGTCGCTGGACCGGCCCTGCGTTTCGCGCAGCCTCGACCGTGCTGGACGACATCCCGGCCCGGCCGAGCGGAGACCGAGAGCCCGCTGCTACCTCCTGAAGGGACTTCTGGAGGAACGTGGCGCCAGGGCTTCCGGCTCCTTCCCACTCTCTGTTGAAAGGATTGACCGATGTCGATCACGGCAGAGCGCAAGCAGGCGCTCATCAAGGACTTTGGTGCCAAGGACGGCGACACGGGTTCGCCCGAGGTGCAGGTGGCGATCCTCACCGAGCGCATCACCAACCTCACCGAGCACTTCAAGTCCCACAACAAGGACAACCACTCGCGTCGCGGGCTGCTCAAGCTCGTCTCGCAGCGGCGCAGCCTCCTCGACTATCTGAAGAAGAAGGACGAGGGCCGCTACAAGTCCCTCATCGGGCGTCTGGGCATCCGCCGCTGACGCCGGTTTCCGGCGCCGGCCGGCGACAGGCTGGCGCCGCGCGCCCCCCGCCACGGGGGCGCATATACGCAGCGGGCATGGGGCCTGCTGCGGGTCCGTGAATGGAAGAAGCCATGGCAGGATCGCCGGACGCAACCGTCGGAGCCCCCGTATGAGGGTTTGGCTTCGCGCGGCGCGTCCGGCCGTCTTGCTCATGGCTTTTTTCGTTCGCGCCTGAACTGAAAGAGCAAGACATGTTCGACATCCACCGCGAAGAGCTGGACTGGGGCGGAACCACCCTCACCCTCGAGACGGGCAAGATGGCCCGCCAGGCCGACGGCTCCGTGCTGGCCACCTACGGCGACACCAAGGTTCTCGCCACCGTCGTTTCGGCCAAGGAGCCGAAGCCGGGCCAGGACTTCTTCCCGCTGACCGTGAACTACCAGGAAAAGACCTACGCGGCCGGCCGCATCCCCGGCGGCTACTTCAAGCGCGAGGGTCGTCCGTCCGAGAAGGAGACGCTGGTCTCCCGCCTCATCGACCGCCCGATCCGCCCCCTCTTCCCCGAGGGCTACAAGTGCGACACCCAGGTAGTCGTCACCGTTCTGGCGCATGACCTTGAGAACGATCCGGACGTGGTCGCCCTGGTCGCCGCCTCCGCCGCTCTGACCCTCTCCGGCATTCCCTTCATGGGTCCGGTGGGCGCCGCCCGCGTCGGCTTCATCGACAATGAATACGTGCTCAATCCCACCGTGGACGAGGTGAAGGAAAGCTCCCTCGACCTCGTGGTCGCCGGCACGGGCGACGCGGTGCTGATGGTGGAATCGGAAGCGAAAGAGCTGCCCGAGGAGATCATGCTCGGCGCCGTGATGTTCGGCCACCGCCACTTCCAGCCGGTGATCGAGGCCATCATCAAGCTCGCCGAGAAGGCCGCCAAGGAGCCCCGCACCTTCGCGCCGCTCGACGTCTCGGAGATCGAGGCCAAGGTGAAGGAGATCGCCGAGCACGATCTGCGCACCGCCTACAAGATCAAGCAGAAGCAGGAACGCTACGCCGCCGTCGGCGCTGCCAAGTCCAAGGTGAAGAAGTATTACGAGGAGCTCGCCATCGGCGGCACGTCCGTGCCGAACCCGCAGGTGGTCTCCGAGGTGTTCAAGGCGCTCGAAGCCAAGATCGTGCGCTGGAACATCCTCGACGACGGCATCCGCATCGACGGCCGCGACGTGCGCACCGTGCGCCCGATCGTCTCCGAGGTCGGCATCCTGCCGCGCGCCCACGGCTCTGCCCTGTTCACCCGCGGCGAGACGCAGGCCCTCGTGGTCGCCACCCTCGGCACCGGCGAGGATGAGCAGTTCATCGACAGCCTGGAAGGCACCTACAAGGAGCACTTCCTGCTGCACTACAACTTCCCGCCCTTCTCCGTGGGCGAGACCGGCCGCATGGGTTCGCCCGGCCGCCGCGAGATCGGCCACGGCAAGCTCGCCTGGCGCGCCATCCATCCCATGCTGCCGGCCAAGCACGAGTTCCCCTACACCCTGCGCGTGGTGTCGGAGATCCTCGAGTCCAACGGCTCGTCCTCCATGGCCACCGTCTGCGGCACCTCGCTGGCGCTGATGGATGCCGGCGTGCCGCTGCGCCGTCCGGTGGCGGGCATCGCCATGGGCCTGATCCTCGAGGATCAGAAGTTCGCGGTGCTCTCCGACATCCTCGGCGACGAGGATCACCTCGGCGACATGGACTTCAAGGTGGCCGGCACGGAGCAGGGCGTGACCTCGCTCCAGATGGACATCAAGATCGCCGGCATCACCGAGGAGATCATGAAGGTCGCCCTCACCCAGGCGAAGGACGGCCGCGTCCACATCCTCGGCGAGATGGCGAAGGCCCTCACCACCGCCCGCGCGGAACTCGGCGAGCACGCCCCGCGCATCGAGGTGATGAAGATCGCCGTGGATAAGATCCGCGAAGTGATCGGCTCCGGCGGCAAGGTGATCCGCGAGATCGTCGAGAAGACCGGCGCCAAGATCAACATCGAGGACGACGGCACCATCAAGATCGCGTCCGCCAACGGCGACTCGATCAAGGCCGCCATCAACTGGATCAAGTCCATCGCTTCCGAGCCGGAAGTGGGCCAGATCTATGAGGGCACCGTCGTGAAGGTGGTGGACTTCGGCGCCTTCGTGAACTTCTTCGGCTCCAAGGACGGCCTCGTCCACGTGTCGCAGATGGCCAACGAGCGCGTCGCCAAGCCCTCCGACGTCGTCAAGGAAGGCGACAAGGTGAAGGTGAAGCTCATGGGCTTCGACGAGCGCGGCAAGACCCGCCTGTCCATGAAGGTGGTCGACCAGACCACCGGCGAGGATCTCGAAGCCAAGGCCAAGGCCGAGCGCGAAGCCGGCCGCACCGCCTCCGAAGGCGAGGCCGGCGCGGCGGAGTGATCTTCCGCATCAGCGTTGAATCGAGAGGGGCGGCCGCGAGGCCGCCCTTTTCTTTTCGGAGCCGCACGGCCGTCCCCAAGCGCGAAGATATTCCCATAGAAATTATCTCGTGTTATTCTTTCTATATGAATGCACCGGGAGGCCCCATGCGCGCTGCCGCTCTCGCCGACGTCCCTCTCAACCAGGGCGTCGTGCTGACCAAGGCGCTGCTGCGCGCCGCCGATCGGCTGGGCGTCACGGGCGCGACGCTTGCCGCCGTCATCGGCCTCAGCCCCGCCTCGCTGACTCGCATGAAGAAGGGCGAATTCACGCTGGAGGCCGGCACCAAGCCGTTCGAGCTGGCAATCCTGTTCGTCCGCCTGTTCCGCTCGCTGGATGCCATCGCCGGCGGGGACGAGCGCATCGCCCGCGCGTGGCTCGCCAGCCCCAACACCGCGCTGGACGCCGCCCCCATCGAGAAGATCAGGACCATTCCGGGATTGATGGATGTCATCGCCTATCTGGACGCCCGACGCGCTGTCCTCTGAGGCGCGGCCCTATGCCGGGCGCTGCTGGCGGCTGGTGGAGGCGCAGCACCTCACGTCCACGCTCAAGCTGGTGGACGACACCGACGAGCAGAAGGTGCTGGAAGACCTCATCGAGGCCACCAAGCCGCCCCTGCCGCCGGAGTGCCGGCATCTCGACTATCTGCTGTTCACGCCCTTCCGCTACGAGCCGCCCTACCCCCACGGCTCGCGCTTCCGACGCGCTGGCCGCACGCCCGGCGTCTACTACGCGGCGGAGCGACCTGAGACGGCGCTGGCGGAGCTGGCCTTCTACCGCCTGCTGTTCTTCGCGGAATCGCCGGGCACCCCCTGGCCGCAGAGCGCCGGCCAGTACACCGCCTTCGCCGCCGAGGTGCGGACGGACCGCCACCTCGATCTCACCAGGGCGCCGCTGAGCAGAGAGAGCGCGGCCTGGACCCACCCCATCGACTACGCGCCCTGCCAGCACCTCGCCGATGCGGCACGGGCGGCGGCGGTGGAGATCATCCGCTACCGCTCCGTGCGCGATCCCGATGCCGGGGCGAACCTCGCCGTGCTGACCTGCGGGGCATTCGCCGCGCCGGCTCCGGTGGAGCGCCGGACATGGCACATGCTGATTGGCCGCACGGGCGTCTCAGCCGTGTGCGAGGCGCCGCGCCAGCGGCTCTCCTTCGGGCGGGAGGCGTTTTCCGCCGACCCGCGCCTTGCCGGCATGGTCTGGGAGCGCTGAAGTCAGAACAGGTTCAGCCCCGGCGGCAAGGCCAGCCCGCCGGTCAGCGACTTCATCTTCTCCTGCATCACCCGCTCGGCCTTGCCGCGGGCATCGGCCAGGGCGGCGACGATGAGGTCTTCGAGGATCTCCACCTCGTCCGGCTTCACCAGCGAAGGGTCGATGCGCACCGCCTTGCATTCGCCCTTGGCCGTGACGCGCACCGAGACGAGACCGCCGCCGGAGGCCCCGTCCACCTCGACGGTCTCCAGTTCCGCCTGCATCTGCTGCATGCGGTCCTGCAGTTCCTTGGCCTGCTTCATCATGCCCATGAGGTCGCGCATGGTGCTGTCATCCCTGTCTAGAATTCGATCTCGTCGTCGGCACCGGGGCCGGCGAGGTAATCCTCTTCGGAGGGCGCGAGGCCCTCGTCGGCGGGGGGCTCCTCGCGGGTGCGCACGTCCACCACCTCGGCACCGGGGAAGCGGGCGAGCACGGCGGCCACCAAAGGATGGGCCTTGATGCCCTCCTCCCGCTCGGCTTTGACCGCCGCATTCTCCTCCGCCAGCGTCGGCCCGCCGGCCTGGGAGGAGACCGAGACCATCCAACGTCGGCCGGTCCATTCGTTGAGCTTGCGGGAGAGATCCTGAATGAGGCTGCCCGGCGCGCCGGGCACCAGCGCCACCTCCATGCGCCCGTCCTCCACATGGACCGGGCGCAGCTGCGTCTCGATGCCGTGCTTGAGGGCGAGGTCGCGGCGGGCTGCGGCGAGCGCCGCCACATCGGCAAGGCTGCCGAGCCGCGGTCCCTCGGCGGGCATGGCCGCGCGCGCATCGGTCCGGATCTCCGTGCGCGGCTGGGAATGGGCTTCCACCGGGCGGGGGGCGAGGGAAAGGCGCGGACCGCCACCGCCACCACCACCGCCGGAGGGCTGCGACGGAGCGGCGGGCGCGGGCGCAGGCTGGTCCTTCAGCCGCCGCAGCGCGTCGTCCGGGGTCGGAAGGTCCGCGGCATAGGCGAGGCGCACCAGCACCATCTCCGCCGCCTGGGCGGGCTTCGGCGCCTGCTGCACTTCGCCGATGCCCTTCGACAGCATCTGCCAGGCACGAGCCAGCACCCGCATGGAGAGGCCCTGCGCCATCTCCGACCCGCGCACGCGCTCGGCCTCCACCAGCGCCGCGTCGTCGGCCGCGTCGGGCACGATCTTCAGGCGTGTGACGAGATGGGTGAAATCCGCAAGGTCGGTGAGGATGACGGCAGAGTCGGCGCCGGAATCGTACTGGTCGCGGAATTCCGCCAGCGCCCGGGCGATCTCGCCCTTCATCAGCGCCTCGAACAGGTCGATGACGCGGCCCTTGTCGGCGAGGCCGAGGAGGCGGCGGACCTCATCCGCGCTCACCGTGCCGCCGCCATGGGCAATGGCTTGATCCAGCAGGGACAGGCTGTCGCGCACCGAGCCCTCGGCCGCGCGGGCGACGATGGAGAGCGCCTCCGGCTCGATGGTGACGCCCTCGCGGGCGCAGATGCCGGAGAGGTGCGCGGCCAGCGTCCCCGCCTCGACCCGGCGCAGATCGAAGCGCTGGCAGCGGGACAGCACGGTGACGGGCACCTTGCGGATCTCGGTGGTGGCGAAGATGAACTTCACATGCTCCGGCGGCTCTTCCAGCGTCTTCAGCAGCCCGTTGAAGGCCGCCGTGGAGAGCATGTGCACTTCGTCGATGATGTAGACCTTGTAGCGCGCCATCACCGGGCGGTAGCGCGCGCTCTCGATGATCTCGCGGATATCGTTGATGGAGGTGTTGGACGCGGCGTCCATCTCCATCACGTCCACATGGCGGGATTCGATGATGTCGCGGCAATGCTTGCCCATCAGCGCGAGATCGAGACTCGGGCCGCCGGCGGCGCCGTCCGCCGGTTCGTAATTGAGGGCGCGGGCGAGGATGCGGGCGGTGGTGGTCTTGCCCACACCGCGCACGCCGGTGAGGATATAGGCCTGCGCGATCCGCCCCGAGGAGAAGGCGTTGCGCAGGGTGCGGACCATGGCCTCCTGGCCAATCAGGTCCGCGAAATTCTGCGGGCGGTACTTGCGCGCCAGCACGCGATAGGCGCCAGGCGAGGCTGCGGCGGGTGTTGGAGCGGCGGCCGGCGCCGACGGCGGCGCAGCTTCGGGCAGGCCGAGGTCGAAGCCCGGTCCGTCCTGCTGGTCGTCGGTGTGCTGCTCGTCGCTCATCTGGCCGCCTTCAGGGCCGGCGCTGGCCCTCCCCATACATAGCATCGCGCGCCCGCACGTCGATGGGCGGGGCGGCAAATCCCCACCGTCCACGGCTTTGCCCTTGGACGGGCCGAGAAAGCTGGCGTCCGGCGCGCGGTCGTGCTTACACCCGGTCGCCCCCAAACGCCGGACCTGATCGTGACCCAGCCTGCCCCGTTCATCGCCATCATCGGCGCCGGTCCCGCCGGGCTCGCGGCCGCCGAGGTGCTGTCGGCCGCAGGAGTGCGGGTGGCGCTCTATGACCGCATGCCCTCCGCCGCGCGGAAATTCCTGATGGCGGGGCGCGGGGGTCTGAACCTCACCCATTCCGAGCCGGCAGACGCCTTCCGCGCCCGCTATGGCATGGCGGCGGAGCGCCTCGCCCCCGCGCTCGCGGCTTTCCCGCCCCAGGCGCTGCGCGACTGGGCGGCGGGGCTGGGGGAAGAAACGTTCGTCGGCTCCAGCGGCCGCGTCTTCCCGAAAAGCTTCAAGGCCTCGCCTTTGCTGCGCGCCTGGCTGGGCCGGCTGGCGGCCAACGGCGTCACCTTCCATCCCCGGCATGAGTGGCGGGGCTTCGACACGAGCGGCGCGCTCCTGTTCGCCACGCCGGATGGTCCGGCAGCGGTGAAGGCCGATGCGGTCATTCTCGCCCTCGGCGGCGCCTCCTGGCCGCGGCTGGGATCGGATGGCGGCTTCGTGCCAGTGCTGCGCGCCCTCGGCGTGAGGATGAACGACTTCGTGCCGGCCAATATGGGCGTCCTCGTCCCGTGGTCCGAGGTTTTCCGGCAGAGGTTCGCGGGCACGCCGCTGAAGCGCATCGCGCTTACGTTCAACGGCGTGACGGTGAAGGGCGAGGCCATGGTGAGCGCGGCCGGCCTCGAAGGCGGCGCCATCTACGCCCTTTCCGCGCCGCTCCGGCGGGCGCTGGTGCACGGACCCGTGACGCTGCATGTGGACCTGCGGCCCGACCTCGATGGCGCAGAGCTGGCGCGGCGGCTCGGCGGTGGGCCGGGCAGCGCCTCCCTCTCCACCTTCCTGCGCAAGGCGGCGGGGCTGGCGCCCGTGGCGGTGGGGCTCATCCGCGAGGCGACCGGTCCGGCGCGGCCAGATCCGGCGACGCTGGCCCGCCTCGTCAAGGCGCTGCCGCTCACCATCACCGGCCATGCCGGGCTGGAGCGGGCCATCTCATCCGCCGGCGGCATCGCCTGGGAGTGCATCGGCCGGGACTTTTCGCTCAACGGCCTGCCGCCGCACCTCCCGCCGGTGTTCGTCGCCGGCGAGATGCTGGATTGGGAGGCGCCCACGGGCGGCTACCTCCTTCAGGCGGTCATCGCCACCGGCCGGGCCGCCGGAGAAGGCGCAAGGGCGCGCCTCAGCCGCTGAAGCCGCCGTTCGCGAGATAGTCCGACTCTTCCGGCGTGGTCTCGCGGCCGAGGATGGCGTTGCGGTGGGGGAAGCGGCCGAAGCGGTCGATGCACTCCTGATGGATGAGCGCGAAGCGCAGCCCGTCCTCCTGCCCCAGCGCCCGATAGAGCGCCACGCATCGCGCCTGCGCCGCCCGGTCCTCGGCATGCATGAAGGGCAGATAGAAGAAGCTCCGCAGCGCATCCGGAATGGAAGGGTCCTTGTCGAAGCCGCGATCCACCGCCTTCTCCGCCGCCGCCAGCGCCATGGCATCGGTGGCGAAGGCCTGCGGCGTGCCCCGGAAGACATTTCGCGGCACCTGATCCAGCAGGATGATGCGGGCGAGCGCGCCGGGCGCGGTGCCCTGCCAGCCGTCGAGGGCGCTTTCCGCCGCCGCCTCATGGGCCGGCAGCAGGACTTCGCGCACCTCCGCGTCGAAGGCCGGACCGCCGCCGAACCACTTCTCACGGCCGGCGGCCTGCCAGAAGGAGAGCACCGCCTCGGGGATGGGGACGGGCGCGCTCATCGGGCCATCCCCGGAGGCGCCAGCGGATTGTCGGTGAGCGCGGCGCGATCCGGCATATCCACTTGCGGAATGCCGAGGAAGGCGTTGAACAGGCGGGCGATCACCTTGGGGTCGAGGTCGCGCACGATCATCACGAGGCGGCTCCTGTGGTCATCGTCGGGCCAGCCGGGAAGGCGGGCGGGCGGGTGCATCACATGCTGCACGGCATGAATCACCACCGGCGTCTCCGGTTCCTCGGCGAGCTTCACGATGCCCTTCATGCGCAACAGCTTGGCGCCATGGGTGCCGCGCAGCAACTCCAGAAAGAGATCGAGAGTCGCCGCGGGGATCGCGGCATCGGTGGCGAGGGTGAAGGCGCGGATGCGGCTGTCGTGGCGGTTGGGATCGAGGCCGGCGGGATCGACCTCGGCCTGCGCGGCGGCCACGTCCTCGGCGGCGAGCCAGCGGGCGACGTCCGGGATCCGCGTCTTCGCATCGAACAGGCCGGCGCCGAGCAGGGCGTCCGCCGTCGCCTCCCCCGCCGCCGCATCGACGATCTTCGCCGCCGGAGCGAGGCGATGCAGCCGCGTCTTCAGCGCATCGAGAGCCTCGGTGTCCGTCACCAGGTCGGACTTGGTGAGGACGATGCGGTCGGCCACCGCCGCCTGCTTCACCGCCTCGTCATGGGCATCGAGGGTGGCGTCGCCGTTGACCGCATCCACCACGCAGACGATGCCGTCGAGCCGGTAGCGTAGGCCAAGATAGGGGTGGGTCATCAGCGTGTGGATCACCGGGGCCGGATCGGCGAGGCCGGTGGTCTCGATGACGACGCGGGAGAAAGGCGGCAGGCGATCGTTGTCGCGACCGCGCAGCAGGTCCTCCAGCGCGGCGACCAGATCGCCCCGCACGGTGCAGCACAGGCAGCCGGAGGAGAGCATCACGATGCCCTCTTCCACCGGCCGCACGAACAGATGGTCCAGCCCTACCTCGCCGAACTCGTTGATGAGGACGGCGGTGTCGGCCAGTGCCGGATCGGCGAGGAGCGCGTTGAGCAGCGTCGTCTTGCCGGCGCCGAGGAAGCCGGTGAGCACGGTGACGGCGATGGGATCAGGCGGCCCGCGGCGCGGCACGGTGGCTTCGGTGGCGGATGCGCCTTCTGAAGGGAAGGCGTCGGAGGAGCCCGGCATGGGGTGTCTCTCGGAAGGAGGGATCGATTGCCTCCTGCCTCTACGAGACGGTCTGCCGGGTCAAGGGTACCGTGACGGTTTGGACCGGTGCCTTATGTCGCCGAACCTGTTGGGCGAACCGGCGACTTGCGTCGCCGAACCTTGCGCTTGAACCGGCGACTTACGTCGCCGGTTTGGGCGCGGGAGCGGCGGCCTCGGGATTGGCGGGCGCGGGGGCCGGCTTCGGCTTGGGCTTCGGCGTCGCACTGCTGCCGGCCGCGACGGCGCCCTGCGGCTTGGCCGGCTTCTTGGCGGCATCCCCGCTCGCCTTTTCACCGCCCGTCTTGGGCTTGTCGGCGGTGGAGGCCGACTTGCTGTCCGCCTTCGATCCGGCGGCGGCCTTGGGCTTCTTCGGCGGGTCCGGTTCGTAGGCGGTGGCGAAATCCTCCACCGCATTGCGCGTGCCCACATAGACCGGAACCGGCGGCATGGAGGGCGGCAGGGTCTGCAGCAGCTCGGCACCGGACTTGGGCAGAGCGGGCGTCGCGAAGGAGAAGCTGGAGCCGGTCTGCGGATCGGGCTCGTCGTCCGCCTCGGAGGCGGTCACGGCACGCTTGCCGCCGCACACTTCCGCCCGCATGTCATAGATCGGCCCGCCGCTGTTGGGGAGCGCGGACAAAAGCGGGGCGGCGGCACCGAACACCGACCAGGACGACTGGAAGCCCTTCTCGAACATCAGCGCCGCCTGCTCGGTGCGGGCGGTACCGGAGCGGGCGCCGAGGATGACGGCAATGAGGCGCTTGTTGCCGCGCGTGGCAGTGGCGACGAGATTGTAGCCGGAGCCGCAGACGAAGCCGGTCTTCATGCCGTCCGCGCCGGGATAGCGGTCGATCAGGCGGTTGTAGTTGCGCAGCACCACCTTGCCGATCTTGATGGCCGGGATGCGGAACAGCGCTTCCTGCTCGGGGAAATGATAGATGATGGCGCGCGCCAGGATGGCGAGGTCGCGGGCGGTGGTCACCTGCGCCGGGTCCGGCAGGCCGTTCGGATTCTCGAAATGGGTGCCGGTCATGCCGAGGTGCGCGGCGGTGGCGTTCATCTCGGCGACGAAGGCCGGCATGGAGCCGGCGACGCCCTCACCCACCAGCCAGGCCATGTCGTTGGCCGACTTCACCAGAACCATCTTCAAGGCGTTGTCGAGGGTGACGACGGTGCCGACCTTGAAGCCCATCTTGGAGGGCTGCTGCGCCGCGGCCGCGGGCGAGACGGTGATCGGCGTATCGAACTTCAGCCGGCCGTTGCGCACGGCGTTGAGCGCCACATAGACCGTCATCAGCTTGGTGACGGAAGCGGGATGCCAGGGACGCCCGGCCTCCTTCTGCTCGATCACCCGGCCGGTATCGGCCTCCACCAGCAGGATCGGGTTGGCGCGGGCCGGGACACCGGCAGCAAGCACAAGCCCGAAAGCGGCCAGCAGGCAGCCGACAAACGAGGCTCGGAGGGCGAAACGTGATGTCGTGGGCGCCAACCGATCCGCTCCCTGTTGAGAAATCGCGCGCAGGAACTGTCCTTCCATAACCGGTTTCGCTTGCGCGGAAAAGGCGCAATGGGGCGCACGGCCGGTGCGGCACAGGTCGAAGCCTCGCCTAGTCTGCCACAATTCAGCCGCACTCCTTGAACGCGCGAAACCTTTACGATGAAGACTTCAGCTTGTCCTTGACGGTACGCAACCCCGAGCCGCCGTCCCCGCTCATGTCTCGGCGATCACCGCGGGCGCCGGCCGCGACGTCTCTTGCGCGCCAGCCATGAACTGCGCGCGGGCAAGCCCCGCGAAGCGGCCGCCGAGGCGCACCAGTTCGTCGAAGGAGCCCGCCTCCACCACCCGCCCGTGCTCGAACACCAGGATGCGATCGGCATTGCGGACGGTGGCGAGGCGGTGGGCGATGACGAAGGTGGTGCGTCCTTTCATCACCTCGTCCAGCGCCGCCTGCACCTTCACTTCCGTTGCGGCGTCCAATGCGCTGGTCGCCTCATCGAGGATCAGGATGGGCGGGTTTTTGAGCAGCGCGCGGGCGATGGAGAGGCGCTGGCGCTCGCCGCCGGAAAGCGCGCGGCCGCGCTCGCCCACCACGGCCTGAAGGCCGAGCGGGTTGCGCTCCACCAGCTCCAGCGCCTGGGCGCGGGCCAGCGCCTCCCGCATCTCGTCCTCGGTGGCGTCGGGCTTGCCCACCTTGAGGTTGTCGGCGATGGAGCGGTTGAACAGCAGCGGCTCTTGGAACACCACGCCGATGGCGTGGCGCAGCGAGGACAGCGTCACGTCCCGGATGTCCTCGCCATCGATGCGGATGGCACCGGACTGCGGGTCGAACACCCGGTGCAACAAGGCGAGCGCGGTGGACTTGCCGGCACCGGTGGTGCCCACGAAGGCGAAGGTCTGGCCCGGCTCGGCGTGGAACGACACGTCCGCCACCGCGGTGCGCTTGCCGTCATAGGAGAAGGACACGTCGTCGAAGGTCACGTCGCCCTTCACCGGCGGCAGGGGCTTCGCCCCCGGCCGGTCGCGCACCGCGCCCACCGTGTCCAGCACCTCGAAGAACTGGGCGAGCTGCGGCGCCGACATCATCAGCCGGTTGAAGAAGGACACCGTATGGTCCAGCCGGCCGATCAGCATGTTGGCGAAGGCCACATAGGTGACGATGTCGCCGATATTGGCGAGGCCCTGCATGTACAGCCAGGTGCCGATGAGCAGGATGGCGAGAATGGTGAGCGTGGTCGCGGCGCGGGTGGCCATGGACACCATCGCCCACCACGACAGCACCGGGATCTGCACCGCCAGCACCCGGTTCACGGTGTCGCGCAGGCCCGAGACCTCGGCCTCGGTGCGGGTGTAGCTCTGGATGACCGCCACGTTGCCCAGCGCATCCGAGGTCTGCTCGGCGAGGTCGGAATTGTATTCCTCCACCTGCCGCTGCATGGCCTCGGTGCGGCCGATGACATAAGCGGTGACGACGCCGAACACCGCCATCAGCACGATCAGCACCAGCCCCAGCCGCCAGTTGAGGTAGATGCCCACCGGCACGAGGATGACGAGGGAGAGGATCGCCGCGCAATCCTCCCGGAAGAAGGAGAGCCAGAGGCCCCACAGAGCATCGACGCCCTCCAGCATCACCTTCAGCAGGCGGCCGGAATGGGTTTCGCCGTGGAAGCTCAGCGGCAGTTGCAGCACGTGCTCGAAATACTGCGTCAGCACCCCCAGCCGGCGGCGGTGGGAGAGCCGGTCGGCGTGGAGCGAGATCAGGACGCCTGCGCCGATGTTGAACAGGCCGAAGCACACCCAGGCGGCGAGCAGCGGCACCAGATCGTCCGTGTGCGGCAGGCGCTGGGCGGCCTGCGCCGTCGCCAGCGCATCGATGATGCGGCCGAACAGGATGGGCTCGGCGAACTGCGACACCGCCAGGGCGAGGTTCGAGCCGGCCAGCAGCGCCCCCAGCCGGGCCTCCGGTCCGAGGAGGCTGATGGTGCGGGCATAAACGCGCAGAAGGCTCATGCGGACGGGCTCCGGTCCCTTTCCGGCAGCAAAGCGAAGGCAGAGCCATGATGCAAGGGGATGGGACAATTCCGCCGGTGCCGAGCGTCGCCGTGTGGGGCCTCGCTTGACATTCGCCGGCCCGCCCGCAGTCTGCACACAGCTTTGGCGGGGGTCTCGATTGGGCGAGGAACAGGCGGCGCACGCGCAGATCGCGACATCTCACGCGCCGGATCATTCCCTCGAGGCCAGCGCCGCGCGCATCCTTGCCCGGCATCGCGAGACCATCAAGGTGCGCAAGCCCCATCTGGCGGCGGCGAACCTCGCGCGCATCCTCGGCGCGGCGCTGACGCTCGCCAACCGCCACGGCTTCCACGCCATGACCCTGCGCCAGCTGGCGGAGGAATCCGGCCTCAGCATGGGCGGGCTCTATTCCTACCTCGACAGCAAGGACACGCTGCTCCTGATGATCCTGGAGGAGGTGGCGGAGGCGGCGGAAGGCGCGCTTGCGGACGCGCCGGAGGCGGTGCGCGCGGACCCGACGCGGCATCTCGCCTGGCTGATCGAGCGCCACATCCTTCTCACCGAGGCCATGCACCCCTGGTTTGTCTTCGCCTACATGGAGGCGAAGGCCTTTCCGCCCGAGGCCCGCAAGCGCGCGGTGGAGAGCGAGCGGACCACCGAGCGCATCCTCGCCGGGGCCATCGCCGAGGGCATGCGCCGCGGCACCTTCGCCGCCGGTGACCCGCTGTTCGCGGCGACGCTCATCAAGCCGCTGCTGCAGGACTGGTATGTGAAGCGCAGCAAATACCGCGAGCGCGGCATCGAGGCGCCGGCCTATGCGGCCGAGGTCAACGCCTTCGTGCGGAAGGCGCTGGCCTGATCGCTCAGGTGAAGGCCGCAGCCCGCGCGGCGAAGGCTTCGGCAAGGCCTGCGGTGTCGCCGGCCCCCTCGGAGGCGGCATTGCCGGCCTTGGCGCGCGCGGCGATGCCCTCGAAGATCACCGACCAGCGAAACAGGGCGAAGGCCATGTGGAAGTCGGTGAGCTGCGCGCCATGGGTCGCCGCCGCCTGATAGGCCGCCACGAACTCGGCGCGCGCGGGAATGCCGAGGGCATCGAGGTCGAGCCCGTCGATGCCGCCGTATTCCTCCGGCCGCGACACCCAGGCCATGGCGCAATGGGCGAGGTCCGCCAAGGGATGCCCCAGCGTGGACAATTCCCAGTCCAGCACCGCCACCACCTCCGGGCGGGTGGGGTGGAACATGAGATTTCCGATGCGGTAGTCACCATGGGCGATGCGGCTCGTCTCGTCCGCCGGCACATGCTCCGGTAGCCACGCGACGAGGCGCTCGATATTGGCATCCTCGCGGGTCTTCGAAAGCTCCCACTGGCGGGTCCAGCGGGCGATCTGGCGGCTGAAATAATTGCCGGGACGGCCGAAGTCGGCGAGCCCCACCGCTGCGGGGTCCACGTTGTGCATGGCCGCCAGCGTGGTGGCCATGGCCTCGTACATGGCCCGGCGCTCCTGCGGGGACACGCCCGGCAAGGTGCAGTCGTGGAAGACGCGGCCGTCCACCTTCTCCATCACATAGAAAAGGGTGCCGATGACGGACTTGTCCTCGCACAGGGCCAGCACCGGCGGCACCGGCACGCCGGTCCCGGCCAGCGCATGCATGATGCGATATTCGCGATCCACCGCATGGGCGGAGGGCAGCAGCTCCCCCGGCGGCTGCTTACGCAGCACGAGGGCGCGATTGTCATAGGTGACGAAGTAGGTGGGGTTGGACTGCCCGCCCGAGATGGCCTCGAAGCGCGGCGCGCCGGAGAGGCCCGGCACGCGGGCCTTCAGCCAGCCGTCCAGCGCGGCGGCATCGAACCCGAGGGAGGAGGCCGGCGCGCTCATGCCGCCCCTCCGGCCACCGGCCAGTTCCAGAAGTCGTCGCCTTCCTTGTCCAGCAAGCGGTTGAGCACCATCTCGTGCACCGCGTCGGCCCCGTCCACGATGCGGGCCTGACGGGCGTAACGGTAGATCCACTCCAGCACCGTATCCTTGGAATAGCCGCGCGCGCCGTTGATCTGGATGGCGGTGTCGGCGGCAAGGTGCAGGGTGTTGGCGGCCTTGATCTTGGCCATGGAGATTTCCTTGCGCGCGAATCCGCCGCGGTCCAGCTCGAAGGCGGCCTTCATGACGAGGAGGCGGCCGATCTCGATCTCCATGGCGATGCGCCCCAGCATGATCTGCACGCTCTCACGATCCGCCAGACGAATGCCGAAGCCCTCGCGCACCGCCGCATAGTCGCGGGCGATGGACACCGAGCGCATGGCGAGGCCGAGCCAGCGCATGCAGTGGGTGAGCCGCGCCGGGCCGAGGCGGATCTGCGTCACCTTCAGGCCGTCGCCTTCCTTCATGAGCACATCCTCGGGCGGGATGGTGAGGCCGTCGAACTCCAGCTCGCAATGGCCGCCATGTTCCTCCGGCCCCATGATGGGGATGCGACGGACGATGCGCCAGCCCGGCGCGTCGCGGTGGAAGGCGAAGGCGGTCAGGCCCTTGCGCGCATCGTCCGAGGTGCGGGCGATGATGATGAAGTGCGCCGCCTCCTCCGCGCCGGTGATGAACCACTTGCGGCCATAGATGCGATAGGAGCCGTCCGGCTGCTTCTCGGCGCGGGTGAGCATCATGGAGGGGTCGGAGCCGCCGCCGGGATGGGGCTCCGTCATGACGAAGGCGGAGCGCACTTCGCCACGGGCGATGGGGGCGAGCCAGCGGGCCTTCTGGTCGGCGGTGCCGACCTGTTCCAGCACCATCATGTTGCCGTCGTCGGGGGCCGCGGAGTTGAACACCACGGGTCCGAAGATGGAGCGGTTCATCTCGGTGTAGCAGACCGCCATGCCCATGCGGCCGACGCCGAGGCCGCCATTCTCCGACTTCAGCTGTAGGCACCACAGCCCCTCCGCCTTCGCCTTGGCGCGCAGGCGCTCCAGCGGCGCGGCGGCGATGTTCTCGTGGGCGTCATAGGTGGCCGGGTCGCTTTCCAGCGGGATGATCTCGTCCGAGACGAACGCAGCGATGCGGCGGCGGAGATCTTCGAGGGCTGGGGAGATCGAGAAATCCATGGTTGCGCCCTTCCAGGAAAAACCAAAAACGAACGAGCGCTCGCTTTTTATCTTATCGACACGCCGATGGCAACGGCCCATCGGCGACTCCGGCACAACTGTATCGCAGACCATCGAACGTGGCCGCAGAGAACCTCGCCGGACGCGTCGAACGCAAGGGAACCGGGTGGCGCGGTTCGAGTTGATAGGCCAGCAGAGACAAGACTTCTACCGGAAGACTTCAACTTGTCTTTGCGCGCAGGCAGTCGAGCCGGCGCTTCATTTCATGCACACGATGAGCAAGGCCTTGCGCGGATGCGTGCAAGGCAAGTGCTTCGGTGCACCTTGAACAGGGCCATGGGGCCAGAACACGTTCTCACGAGGAGGATACCATGAAGATGATGCCGATCTACGCTGCGACCGCGGCTGTTCTTCTTTCCACCACCGCCATGGCGCAGACGGCGGCGCCCACCGGCACCATGGGCGCCACCACCAGCGCGACCGCGGCCACCGGCATGGCGCCCACCTTCGTGACCCGCCAGATGGCCGACCAGCACATGGCATCCAACCTCATCGGCTCCGCCGTGCGCGGCCCGGCCGACGAGAATCTCGGTGACATCAACGATCTGCTCATCGACCGCTCGGGCAATGTCGCGGCCGTGGTGATCGGCGTCGGCGGCTTCCTCGGCATCGGCGAGAAGGACGTGGCGGTGCCGTTCCAGTCGGTCGAGGTGAACCGCGTCGACGGCAAGGACCGTCTGGTGCTGCGCAAGACCAAGGACGAGCTGAAGAACGCGCCGACCTTCACCGAGGCGGACAAGGCCCCCGCCAGCACCGGCAGCGTGAACACCAACCGTCCGGCCACCCCGCCGGCCACCCGCTGATCCACGCGGGAAGCCGGGGCGCGGATCTTGGGTCCGCACCCCGGAAGCCCTTGGGAAGACAGGCTTGCCGGCCCTGGTTTCTGGCCAGGGCCGGCTTCGCCGCGTCCGCTCGGCCCTGTCGGGCAGAAATGAACAGGGCCAGCGGCGGTTGATCCCGCGGCACATGCGGGGGCAATGTGGCGGCCCGATCGCCACAGGGAGCAGGGATGGACCTGTCCAGTCGAGGCCCCGCCGGCCTCTTCCTGAGAATCATCGCGGAGCAGCGACCCCTGTGGTGGCGCCTCGCCTTTGCCTGCACCGTCATCATGGCGGCGCTGGCGCTCAGGCTCGGCCTCATCCTCTGGGTGCTGGATTTTCCGCCCTACCTGTTCCAGCTGCCTGCGATCATCGTTGTGTCGCTGGTGTGCGGCGCGGAGATCGGCCTTGCCGCCATCGCCCTGCTCGCCGGCGTCAACGCCGCGCTGGTGCCGGAAAGCGGAAGCAGCGGCATCGCCAGTCCGCCGCTGGCCTCGCTCCTCTCCTTCGTCATCAATGCCATTGCCGTGTGGGGCATCGCGGCCCTCGTGCGCACCACCCTGCGCCGCCTCGAATCGGCCCATGCCGCACTGCTGTCGGCGGCGACCGAGCAGACCGCCGTGGTGGCGACGCTGGAAGCCCTGCTGCATCACGCGCCCGTGGGCTTCGCCTTCTTCGATGCCCAGCAACGCTTCATCCGCGTCAACGAGATGCTGGCCCGCATCGACGGCATCCCGGCCCGCGAGCACGCCGGCCGCTCCCTTGCCGACATGCTGCCCCAGCTCGCCGGTGCGGTGACGCCATCCCTCGAACGCGTGCTCGCCACCGGCGAGGTCATCGCCGACGTGGAGCTGGAAGGCGCGACGCCGGCCGCGCCGGGCGTCTGGCGCCACTTCCTCGTCAGCTATTTTCCGGTGCGCACCTCAGGGCAGGCCATCAGCCTCGTCGGCATGATCGTGGTGGAGATCACCGAGCGCAAACGGGCGGAGAAGGCCATCGCCGCCAGCGAGCAGCGCTATCGCCTGCTCGCCGAGGCGCTGCCGAAGATGGTGTGGACCTCGTCCCCCGCCGGGAGCGGCGACTATTACAACCACCGCTGGGCCGAATATACCGGCGTCGAGGCACCGCCCGGCGAGGTGGTGGAGTGGCACGCCTTCCTCCATCCGGAGGAGAAGAGCTGCGTGATGGAGGCGTGGAAGGGGAGCCTTGCCAGCGGCAAGCCCTTCTCGCGCGAATGCCGGTTCCGCGCCAAGGACGGCAGCTATCGCTGGTTCCTCTGCCGCGCCGTGCCGGTGCGCGACGAGGACGGCCGGGTCGACCGCTGGTACGGCAGCTGCACCGACATTTCCGAGATCGTCGCCGCCCGCGAGGCGCTGTCGCGCACCAATGAGGACCTCGAACGCCTCGCCGCCGCCCGCACCACCCAGCTCGCCGCGGCCAACACCCTGCTCAAGCAGGAGATGGAAGAGCGCCTGCGCGCCGAATCCCAGCTCCGGCAGGCGCAGAAGATGGAGGCGGTGGGCCAGCTCACCGGCGGCATCGCGCACGATTTCAACAATCTGCTCACCATCATCATCGGCAACATCGAGGCCGCCGAGCGCCGGGTGCCGGCGGACCCCAAGGATACCCGCACGCAGGAAATCAAGACCGAGGAGATCCGCCGCTTCCTCGACTACGGCCGGCAGGGCGCGTTGCGGGCGGCCATTCTCACCCAGCGCCTGCTCGCCTTCTCCCGCCGCCAGCCCCTCGATCCCCGCCCCACCGACGCCAACCGCCTCGTCACGGGCATGTCCCACATGCTGCGCAGCGCGCTCGGCGAACGGGTGATGCTGGAGACCGTGCTCGCCGGCGGACTGTGGCGCACGGAGATCGACCACAACCAGTTGGAGAATGCCATCCTCAACCTCGCGGTGAACGCGCGCGACGCCATGATGGACGGCGGCAAGCTCACCATCGAGACCGCCAACGCCTATCTGGACGAGGCCTATTGCGCCGAGCACGAGGACCTGACGCCCGGCCAGTATGTGGCGATCTTCGTCAGCGACACCGGCATGGGCATGGCGGAGGACGTGCGGGCCCGCGCCTTCGAGCCCTTCTTCACCACCAAGGGGCCGAAGGACGGCACCGGGCTCGGCCTCAGCCAGGTCTACGGCTTCGTGAAGCAGTCCGGCGGGCACGTGATGATCTATTCCGAGCGCGGCGACGGCACCACGGTGAAGCTCTATCTGCCGCGGCTGGAAGAGACGCCCGCAGTGCCCGAGCCCGCCCCGGTGCGGACCGAAGGCGAGGCCCGCGCCGCGCCGGCCGTGGTGCTCATGGTGGAGGACGACGACCAGCTCCGCACCATGGGCGCCGCGACGCTGCGGGACGCCGGCCACACGGTGATCGAGGCCGCCGACGCTTCCGCCGCCCTCGACGCCCTGTCACGGGGCACCCGCCCCGACCTGCTCTTCACCGACGTGCGCCTCGGCGACGGGATGGACGGGCGGGGCCTCGCCGACGAGGTGAAGCGGCGGATGCCGCGAACCCCGGTGCTGTTCACCACCGCTTATGCCCGCAACGCTGTGGTGCATCAGGGGCGGCTCGATCCGGGCATGAAGCTCCTGACCAAGCCCTACAGCCAGTCGGAACTGGTCGCCAAAGTGAACGGAATGCTGGACGAACCCGCCCTCAGGGGCTCCGTCCTCCTGGTGGAGGACGAGCCCTTCGTCGCCATGGTGGCGAGCCAGGTCCTGGAAGATCAGGGCTTCAAGGTCACCATCGCCTCCCACGGCGAGGCGGCGCTCGCGCACGCCCGCGCCGTCAAAGCGGACATCGGCCGTGACGCGCTGGCGCTCGCCATCGTGGACATCGGCCTTCCCGACATGCGCGGCGACGAGGTGGTGCGACGGCTCGGCGAGATCGCGCCCGACCTGCCCATCATCGTCGCCACCGGCTATGCCGCGCAGGACATCTCCGACCTGTTCGTCGGGCGCAGCGACGTGGGGGTCATCTCCAAGCCCTATGACGGCGCCACGCTGGTGGCGGCGCTGGAGCGGCTCGGCTTCCGGCCGAAGGGGGAGGGATAAGCGAAAGCCGCCGGAGGGATGGCCCGCCCGGCGGCTTCAGGAATGGTGCGACGGCCGGTCCCAGAACCGGCCAAGGCGGCGCGGATCAGCGGCGCAGCAGGATCTGGCCGAGAATGACGCCGACACCCGCCGCGATGGCGCAGGCGGTGATGGGCTGCTCGCGGATGCTCTCGCGCAGGGTGAGGACCTGTTCCTCGGCCCAGTCGCCCACCTCGCCGGCGGCGCTCTCGGCCTCGCCCTTGGCGCCCTTCACCGAGTGCTTGGCGGTCTTGCCGAGGGTTTCCAGCAGTTTGGTGAAATCGGCCCTGAGCTGGTCGAGGTCCGACTTGACGTCGTTGAGGTTGGCCTCGGCGGCGGAGGCGGAGGCGGCTTGGGCGGTCACGATCTGCGGCTTGTCGACCATGGTTGTCTCCGGCAGGGTTTGTCATGCGCGGTGGGAGCATCCGCCGTTCGGGGCTCGCTCCATATCCGCTCGGGAGTGTAACGACCGACACGGCAATTGCGTGCCCGGGAAAGTTCGTAGTCCTCGCGATTTCCGCGGGGAGGCTGTCCGTGAGGCGCGCGCGAACCGTTCTTCAGGCGCTGCGCGCTAACCTCCTCGTTCAGGCGCTGCGCGCGGCTTCGGGCTCGGCGCGGGCCTCGTGGAAGAACAGGGCCTGCGCCACCGTCGCCTTCACCGTCTCGGTGAGGAACGGCTTGGTGATGAGATAGGTGGGCTCCGGCCGCTCGCCGGTGAGGAGGCGGTCGGGGAAGGCGGTGATGAAGATCACCGGCACGTTGAAACTCTCGAGAATCTCAGTCACCGCCTCGATGCCGGAGGAGCCGTCGGCAAGCTGGATGTCGGCCAGCACCAGGCCGAAATTGCCGCCCTGCGCCAGCTCCACCGCCTTGGAATGGGTGGGGGCGACGCCGATCACCTCATGTCCCAGTTCGGTGACGAGGGTCTTGAGGTCGAGGGCGATCACCCATTCGTCCTCGATGATGAGGACGCGGGTGGCGAGCTGGCGGTCGATCTCGCGCTGCGCCGACACCACCTGCGCCTCCACATCGGAGAGGGTGGTGCCGAGAATGGTCGAGGCCTCGGCGAAGGAGAAGCCCTCCATGGCGGTGAGCAGCAGCGCCACGCGCGAGGATGGGTCCATGGCCTGGAGCCGGGCATCGGCGCGCGAGGGCACCTGCCCGCCGGAAGACTGGCGGTTCCAGGTCTCGTGGAACGCCTTGTAGAGCGCGACCCGCGGCGAGACCGCGGGATCGATCGCGACCTTGCCGTCGAGTATCGCCTGCAGCGTGTTCTGCACCAAAAGATCGCCGGCCGCCTGCGATCCCATCAGGGCGCGCGTGTAGCGGCGCAGGAACGGGAGCTGCTTGATAAGCGGATTGGAAGCCATGCGAAAGTTCCCTGCCAAGCTGAACGTGCCAAAGGAGTGATGGCCGCGCTGAGCCACGTTTGTGATTGGCCAAGTTGAAGCCAAAGCCCGGTAACGCTTGCGTGCACGACAAGTTCCACGCGGGTGGAACCGGGCCGGCGCAAAACGCATTATAGTGGCACCCGAGCCCAGCGGGAGCGGCACGGTCGAAACTTGTCTGCGGGCATCCTGCGCGCGGACCGGAACGGAAAGGCAGGCGGCCGCACCGACACGGGGCCAAGAGACGAGGCCACGCGTATTCATTGCGTGACCCTAGGGAACGTTCCTCACCAGGAGCGTTCTTCCAGGTGGATGGGACGGGCATCATCGCCAGAGCATGGCGCGCCTCGGCGCGGTATGGGTGAGGTCTCGCGGGGCGGTCTGCCAGTGGCGGACCGGCGACAGGCGCCTGTGTGGAGTTGTTTGGCGGAGCGACGATGGATCTGGAACGGGCGCAGGCCGCCAAGTCCCGCGAAGAAGGTTCCCGTGAAGAGCGTTCGCGCGAAAGCCCGCGTGACGACTTGTCCCGTGGCGGACCCACGCCGGGCCAGCGGGAACGCGCCTCCCTCTTTCCGCCGTCCACCACCCAGCCGCGCACCCTGTTCGATAGCGTCCGCCGCCGCCTGATCCTCATGGTGCTGCTGGCGCTGGCCCCCATCGCCACCCTCAACATCGTGCAAGGCGTGATGCAGCTGTCCGCCGCCGAGGAGGATGCCCGGCAGAACCTGCTGCGCCATGCGCTGGCCGCCGCCGCCTCCCAGCAGAATGTGATCGCCTCGGCGGAAAACGTGCTCTACGCGCTCCAGAACGTGGAGGAGGTGCGCACCGCGGGCCCGACCTGCCGCGCGACCCTGCGGGGGGCGACCGTCTCCCTGCCCTTCGCCGCCAATATCGGCGTGGTCAATGCCGCCGGACAGCTCACCTGCTCCGCTTTGCCCACGTCCGACACCGACATGACCGATGACGGCTGGTGGCTTTCGGCAATCCGGCAGCCGGGCTTCAGCCTCTCGGGCCGGGTGCGCAGCACCGCCACCGACCGGGACGTGCTGGTGGGCCTTCTGCCGCTGCGCGATGCCGCCGGCCGGCTCGAAGGCGGCATGGCCTTGGGCATCGAGATCGGCTGGCTCGACAATCTGCTGCGCCAACAGGTGCCACCGTCCGAAGGCGTGGTGGCGGTGTTCTCGGCTTCGGGCGAGGAGCTGGTCTCCAATTCCCGCAGTCTCAGCGGCGCGCTGTTCCAGGCCGCACCCTTCGCTGCACCCGACAATGCGCTCAGGGAGAGCACCGACGCCTCCGGCCGGCGATGGACCTATGCCACCACGCCCCTCGGCCGCGAGGGGCTGGTGGTGGCCTATGCCTCCCCCTCCGACCGGCTGTTCGGCTGGACGCTGGTGACGGTGGCCGCGAGCTTCGCCTTGCCGGCGCTGGTGATGGTCGCCTCGCTCATCGCCCTGTGGGTGGCGGTGGACCGCATCGTGCTGCGCTGGCTGCTCTATCTGCGGCGGGTGACGGCGGTCTATGCCCAGGGCCATTACGGCTTCCGCCCGACCCGGCTCGATGCCGCGCCGAGCGAATTCCGCATGCTCGGCCACTCGGTGGAGAACATGGCCTATGCGGTGCGCCAGCGCGACGCACGCCTGCGGGAAAACCTCGCCGAGAAGACCGCGCTGGTGCGCGAGATCCATCACCGCATCAAGAACAGCCTCCAGGTGGTGGTCAGCCTGCTGTCGCTCTATGGCGGCGGGATGGGCAAGGGCGAGGACCGCAAGCGGTTCGACCAGCTGCGCACGCGCGTGAACACCCTCGCCCTCGTCCACCGCATCCTCTACGAGGCGAGCGACGGCTCGCAGGTGCGCCTGCGCGAGCTGCTGGGGGAACTCGCCTCGCTGATCGAGGGCTCCTCCGACAAGAATTTGCGTCTGGTCGTCGAGGCGGAGGAGACGCGGCTGCCCACCGACATGGCGGTCCCCCTCGCCCTCATGGTGGTGGAACTGGTGCTCGGACTGACGCTCCGGCCCGGCAGTACCTCCCTCGGCATGCTCATCCGCGGCACGGTGGACGATGAGCGTCTGCGCCTCGTCCTTTCCGGCACCGCCGATGCGCCGGAGGAGCCCTCCGGCCTCGCCGGGGGCTTTGCGGCCCAACTCGGGGGAACCCTGACCCGCAACCGGTCCGGAGACGCGCTGGTGATCGTCGGGGATTTCCCTTGTCCCGCAATCGCTTCTCCGGATACCGCTGCCCGGTCTCGCCCTAACGGAGCGTGACACCCGACGAAAGCGTGTTTTCGTCGGAACCACAGCCCTGCCTGCTTCGTTACTGCTTAGACCGTCCTGGCCACCCCACCGGCCGGAGGGCGGCCTATTGGCTTCAGTGCGGGCCGTTTTCGCTCCGGTACACAGCGCCGGATCGACCGGCCGGGTGCCGCGACGAGCGGCCGATCGCAGTCGGAGGAACAGGGCAAATGGACAAGGCGCGAACCAAGGGCACCTCCCAGCGCGGCTTTGCGGCGATGGACGCGGAAAAGCAGCGGGCCATCGCGCGCAAGGGCGGCGAGAGCGTCCCGGCCGAGAAGCGCAGCTTCTTCCAGAATCGCACGCTCGCCGCCGAGGCGGGCCGCAAGGGCGGACAGAGCGTCGCCGACGACCAGCGCAGCTTCTCGCGCGACCGTACCCTCGCCTCGCAGGCGGGACAGAAGGGCGGCCAGAAGAGCAGCCAGACGACCGGCACGGGAACGGGCAACGGCGGCGCCTGATCGCGCCGCTCTCGAGGGGGCGGCCGGGGCCCGCCCTCCGCGGCCGCATGGCGGGCGGAACCGGAAGCGCAGCAGCAGCGTTAGGCTCAGGTCACGCTTGAAGTCGTCTCCGCCAAGGGACGTCCAGCCGCCGCCCCGCCTTGGCGGGAACCGGGCGGACACCGCCGCCACAAAAGTCACGATTGCCGGAAAGAATAGGCTGCCCGATGGATCTGCCCGCGCCGAGCGAAAGGACCCGCCAAGAGATGGACGCCGCCGCCCTGCGCACGCAGGTGCTGGAGTTCCTTCCAGCGGTGCGCGCCTTTGCGCGGTCGCTGACGCGCAACCGCACGGAAGCCGACGACCTGGTCCAGGAGACGCTGCTGAAGGCGCTCTCCAACATGGACAAGTTCGACCCCGGCACCAACCTCCGCGCGTGGCTGTTCACCATCCTGCGCAACACCTATTACACCGAGATCCGCAAGCGTCGGCGCGAGAATGACGGCATGGCCGCGCTTGCCCAGCAGGACACCAATATCGGCCCGAGCCAGGAATGGTCGTCCACCCTCACCTCGCTGAAGGAAGCTCTCGCCCTTCTGCCCGACGACCAGCGCGAGGCGCTGGTGCTGGTGGGCGCGGCGGGCCTCTCCTATGAAGAGGCGGCGGAAGTCTGCGGCTGCGCGCTCGGCACCATCAAGAGCCGCGTCAACCGCGCCCGCGCCAAGCTCCTCGTGCTGATGGGCGCCGAAGCCACCGCCGACGTGGTGGAAGGCGACGCGGTCGCCATGTCCGCCGCGCGAAGCTCGCTCTCCGCATCCTGAGGCCGGGCGCGCGGGCCAGCCGGCCTCTGTGCCGGAGCGTCGGTGCTTGACACGGGCGCCGGGCCGTCGCTTGGTTCGCCCATGACATCTTTCGTCCGGAAGGACGTCGCCTCGAACACAGCCGCCGAGGCGCGGCGCGAGGCGGACGAGCCCCATTCCCCCGTGGTGCGCTTCGGCACCGGTGCCCCGCTCAGGCTCGATGCGGGCGTCGAGCTGAACCACCTGCAGATCGGCTACCAGACCTACGGCGAGCCCAATGCCGCCGGCACCAACGCGGTGCTGGTGTGCCACGCCTTGACCGGCGACCAGCACGCCGCGAGCCTCAATCCCGTCACCGGCAAGCCGGGCTGGTGGGAGACGATGGTGGGGCCGGGGCGGCCGATCGACACCGAGCGCTTCTTCGTCATCTGCGCCAACGTGCTCGGCGGCTGCATGGGCACCACCGGCCCCGCCTCCACCAATCCCGAGACTGGCCGGCCCTACGGCCTCGACATGCCCCTCGTCACCATTCGCGACATGGTGAACGCGCAGGCCATGCTGCTCGACCATCTCGGCATCGAGAAGCTCCTGTGCGTCGCCGGCGGCTCCATGGGCGGCATGCAGGTGCTGCAATGGGCGGCGAGCTATCCCGAGCGGGTGTTCTCGGCCATGCCCATCGCCACCGGCGCGCGGCACTCGGCGCAGAACATCGCCTTCCACGAGGTGGGCCGGCAGGCGGTGATGGCCGATCCCGACTGGCGCGGCGGGCGCTATCTGGCGGAAGGGGTGACGCCCCATCGCGGACTCGCGGTGGCGCGCATGGCGGCGCACATCACCTACATGTCCGACCAGTCGCTGCACAACAAGTTCGGTCGCCGGCTGCAGAACCGCGAGATGCCCACCTTCGGCTTCGATGCCGATTTCCAAGTGGAGAGCTATCTGCGCCACCAGGGCGAATCGTTCGTGCAACGGTTCGATCCCAATTCCTATCTCTATGTGACGCGGGCCATGGACTATTTCGACCTCGCGGCCGACTATGGCGGCGTGCTGGCCAATGCTTTCCGCGGCTCGAAGACGCGCTTCTGCGTCGCCTCCTTCACCTCGGACTGGCTGTTTCCCACCGAGGATTCCCGCGCCATCGTCCATGCGCTGAACGCCTCGGGCGCCAGCGTCTCCTTCACCGAGATCGAGAGCGACAAGGGTCACGACGCCTTCCTTCTGGAAGAGCCGCAGCTTTTCGCCATCGCCCGCGGCTTCCTCGACAGCGCGGCCCGCGCTTTGGGCCTGCCGACCGGGAGGAGCGCGTGAGCATCGCGGTGCGCCAGCCGGTGCTGGATGAAAGTGCCGTGCGCGACCAGGGCGGGCGCGTCGATCTCGTGGTGGTGGCCGAAATGGTCGCCCCCGGCTCCCGCGTGCTCGATGTCGGCTCCGGCGACGGGGCGCTGCTGGAACTGCTCGCCACGACACGCAATTGCGACGCGCGCGGCATCGAGCTGTCCCGCGAGGGCGTGAACGCCGGTGTGGCGCGCGGCCTCGCCATCATCCAGGGCGACGCGGACGTGGACCTCGCCCACTATCCGGACGACGCTTTCGATTACGTCATCCTCTCCCAGACGTTGCAGGCCACCCGCCGGCCGCGCTGGGTGCTGGAGCAGATGCTGCGCATCGGCCGCCGGGCAGTGGTCTCCTTCCCCAATTTCGGCCACTGGCGCTCGCGGCTCGATCTCATGATCAACGGCCGGATGCCGGTGACGGACAACATGCCCATCGCCTGGTACGAGACCCCCAACATCCACTTCTGCACCATCCGCGACTTCGTGGCTTTGGTGGAGGTGCTGGACGCCCGCATCGAGAAGGCCGTGGCGCTGGACTCATCCGGCCACCGGGTGCGCGTGAACATGCCGTGGTGGGTGTGGAATCTGCTGGGCGAGCAGGCGGTGTTCCTGCTGACGCGGGAGCGGTAGTCACCCCGCCGGCACGCCGCCCGGCACCAGCACGGGCTCCAACGCCGGCTCGGCGATGCGGCTGGGGCGGCGGATGGCGACGGGGCGGTAGAGCTGCTTGGTGGCTTCCACCACCAGCACGCCGGAGAAAGGCAGCGACAGGCGCGCGCCGACCCGTTCCCACGCCACCGCCGTGTTGAGAAACCAGCGGCTGGGCGGCGCATAGAGGGCCTCGTCCCAGCCCACGGGGGTGAACAGCGCCTCGCGCAAGAGGCTCACCACCTGCCCGCGCGAGAAGGGACGGCCGTTGCCGAAGGGCGTGGTATCGAGCCGCGCCCACACGCCCCGTCGGTTGGGCACCACCGCCAGAAGCCGCCCGCCCGGCGCCAGCACGCGCCAGACCTCGCGCAGCATCTCGGCGGCGTTGGGCGTCATTTCCAGCGCGTGGACGATCACCACCCGGTCCATGCTGGAGGTGGGGAACGGCAGCAGCGTCTCGTCGGCGAGGGTGGCCAGCGTCGGCGCGGCGGAGGGCCAACGCACCACGCCCTGCGCCGCCGGCATCACGGCGAGGCAGCGCTCCGCCTCCTCGCGGAACACGCCGAGATAGGGCGTGGGATAGCCGAGCCCCAGCACGCGCATGCCCGTCACATTGTCGAAGCGGGCGCGGATGGCGCGGCCGAGCAGGCGACGCGTCATGATTCCCACGGGCTGGGCGTAGAAATTGCGCAGGTCGACGACGTCGAGAAACATGCACCCTCGCTGTGGACAGCGGCCGGCCGGCCACACTTCCGCTCGCCCCCTTAATAGAGGATCATGCGCGCCGGGTCCGCAACCCGAGCCGTCAAGCCCGTCCCCTTCCGGAGATCGACACCGTGCCGGCCGACATCCGCCTGATCCCCTGCCTCAGCGACAATTACGCCGTCCTCATCCACGATCCCGTCACCGAAGCGACGGCGGTGGTGGACGTGCCCGAGCCGGGGCCGGTGATGACGGCGCTGGAGAAGGAAGGCTGGACCCTCACCCACATTCTCGTCACCCACCACCATGCCGACCACACCCAGGGCATCACGGCGGTGAAGGCGCGCTACGGCGCCACCGTCGTCGGCCCGAAGTCCGAGGCGGACAAGATCCCCGGCCTCGACGTGGCGGTGGTGGACGGCGATCCCGTCGCCGTCGGCTCGCTGGTGGGCCGCGTGCTGGAAACCCCCGGCCATACCGCCGGCCCCGCTTCCTATTTCTTCGAGGGCGAGAAGCTGCTGTTTGCCGGCGACACGCTGTTCACGCTCGGCTGCGGGCGGGCGCTGGAGTGCGAACCGCCGGTGCTGTGGCATTCATTGCAGCGGCTGCGCGCCTTGCCGGAGGACCTCGACGTCTATTCCGGCCATGAATACACGCTGGGCAACGGCCGCTTCGCCCTCTCGGTCGATCCGGACAATGCGGACCTCGCGGCCATGTATGCCAAGGCGCAGGAGCAACGCGCCAAGGGCGAGCCCACCATGCCCTCCAAGCTCGGCGACGAGCTGAAGGCCAACCCCTTCCTGCGGGCGGACGATCCGGCCATGGCCGAGCGCCTTGGCATGCCCGGCGCGGACCCGGCGGAGGTCTTCACCGCGCTGCGCGAGCGCAAGAACAGCTTCAAGGGCTGAGGGATGGGCGAGACCGGCCTTCAGGCGCTCACCGCGGAGGCGGTGATCGCCCTGCTCGCGCTTCAGCCCCATCCCGAGGGCGGGTTCTTCCGGGAGACATTCCGCGAAAAGGCACCGGACGGGGGGCGCGGCGCGTCCACGGCCATCTACTTCCTGCTGCGCGCGGGAGAACGCTCCCATTGGCACAGGGTGGATGCCTCGGAAGTCTGGCATTGGCATGCCGGCGCGCCGTTGAGGCTCTCCATCGCGGACGCCGGGGGACAGCGGGATGTGATGCTGGGGCCGGATCTCGCCGCCGGCGCGCGGCCGCAGGGCGTGGTGCCGCCCTTCGCGTGGCAGGCGGCGGAAAGCCTCGGCGCCTGGACGCTGGTCGGCTGCACCGTGGCGCCGGCCTTCGATTTCGCAGGGTTTGAACTCGCCCCGCCCGGCTGGGAGCCGGGCCAGCCTTAGCTCAAGTTTGAGCCCTCACACCATCGCGCAGAGGGCTTCCATGCGGGCGCACACATCGCCGAGGCTCGGCGGGTTCGCGCCGCTGCGCTGGGCCATGAGGAAATCGGCGAGATCGCCAGCCTCCTGCTTGCGCAGGAACTTCACCACGTCCTCGACGCTGGACACCCGCGTCTCGGCGTCTCCAATCACGATGCGCAGAGAGGTCGGGGTAGTCAGAGGAAGGCTCTGGCCCATCATCGTCTCCGTTCGTCGGTCGCCACCTCCCGGACGGAGGTCAGCAACATCAGCCGGATGGTAAACGCGGCCTTATGGCGGCGGTTCCAACCCATGGCGCGATCGTGCGCGATTTTTCTCACGCCCCATGGGCGATGAGGTCGGGCAGGCGGCGCGTGAGGGTGCGCAGCACGCTCTGGGAGCCCTTGGACATGACATCGAACACCCCGTCATTGGCGGTGTCCGTGCCGAAGCCGTCGTGGAAGAAGCGGAAATGGGTGCCGCCGGAGGGCGTGGGCGTCAGCGTCCAGGTCACCACCGTATCGATATAGTGGCCGAAGCCCTTCAGTTCCTCATGCCCGCCCTTCCAGCTGAACGACAGCTCCTTCTCGGGAATGCAGCTCTTCACCTGACACTGGAATTCGCCGTCCCACCGCTCGATGGGCCGGCCCCAGATGGTGAACTTGTGGCCCTCCAGCGGCTGGATGTCGTTGGGAAAGAACCAGACGGCGAGCCATTCGGAATCGGTGATGGCGCGCCACACGACATCCACCGGCTGGTCGAACTCGGCCTCGGTGAGAATGGAGCGGGTTTCGACAACATCCGACATGGAAGGACCTCCAAAAGCGGTCAATGAAATGCGGGCGCGGGCCTTTGGCTCGCGAAGCAAATTTTGGACCTCAGTCGGTTTGCGACACAGCCTCCCGCCCGCTGAGCGCATCGGCGAAGGCCAGCGCGAAGGCGGCGCAATCGGCTTCCTCAGGGAAGAGGATGTCGGCGCTCCACTCGGTGGTGAGCGTCCCGCCCGGCCACGCGCGCGGGGCGCGGTGCCATTGAAGGCCGGGCCAGCGCGGGTTGCGCAGGGTCTCGCCGGAGGCGTCGCGCCAGGCGGGGCGGCCGAGCGCCTGGTTGAGCCACGCCATCACCTCCGGCCCGAAGGCGAGGGCGAATGCGACGCCATGGCGGATGCTGCGCGGCGGGGCGCGCACCAGCGTCTGGCCGATCACGGCATAGGCCGGCGGCCCCTCATCCAGCGCCAGCTCGCGCATCACCAGCAGGCGGAAGCCGCCCGCGATGGGGATCACCGGCACGGCGGCGATGGCGGTGGGATCGTCGGCGCTCATGCGGCCATCCCCCGCCTTGGCACCGATCCTGCTACGCCGGGCAAAACCCGGATGCGAGCGGAGGCGGCGTGACCAAGGCGGACTACATTCCCGAACTGAGCGAGGTGCGCATGGAGCGCCGCGCCCCCGAGGGGCCGTTTCAGCTGGAAACGGAAGATCATGTCTATGTGCATGGGTGCCTCCGGCAGGTGGAGGCGGCGTTCGGGCTCGACGCCTTCCCCGGCATGCCGTTCGACGCCATTTCCGGCCGCGCGCTGATCCACCGCTTCATCGTGTGGTGGCGCACGCTGGAGCCGGAGAATGCGCAACAGGCGGAAGCCCACGCCCAGCTTCCCGGCGCCATCCGCCTGCTCGACACGGTGTCCGCCTTCCTGGAGGAGCGGGCGGGGCGCGGCTGAGCCGGCATCGCTCAGGCCTCCGCTTTCACCCCTTCAACGGCCCCCGGCTGGGGCGGGGCGCGGTCGGCGGCCTTCAGGGCATCGATGGCGGCGAACAAGGCGAGCCGCCCGTCCGCCTCCGCCGCTTCCGGCGTCTCGCCGATGCCGAGGCAACCCGGCACATCCGCGAAGCTCACGACGAACCCGCCCCCCTCCGCCTCAGGAATCGGCGCGACGGCCGAGGGATAGGCGGCGACATCCACCACCGTGCCCGGCGCCACCGTGCGCATGCGTACCGGCGCGGTGCCCTCGTCCATGCGGTCCACCATGGCCACGAACGCCTTCACGTGGGCCGCGCGGATCCTGTTCTTCATGGGCACCGCCACGCAGTTCGGCACGGCGGGATGGGTGAACACCACATGGGTCCCCGTCACCTTCCGGAACTTGATGGCATATTGGGAGGCGATGATCTCCAGATCCGCCGGCCGCCGCTCGTCGCCGGGGCTGGCACGCAAGGCCTCAAGCCTCTTGTTGTGCATGACGCTCAATCCATCAAAGAACGAAAGGGTGGAAAAAACCACGGACTGGAAAGGCTTCAGTGTAGGCCTGCCGGGAAAAGCGGCAAGCCGAAATGGTGGGCAGGAGGCTTAGCCAGAGCGCTGGTCCGGGATCCGCCAGTCTCCCGCGACAGGGACGGCACAGCCGGAGCTGCCCGGCGAAAAACTCAAGTCCCTCAAAGGGAGAAGCGCCCCCCTCCCTCAGTGCACCCCCTTTTCCTTGCCTCCCCCGCCCGCGCAGGTGTAAGCGTCGATCTTCCCGCCCTTTTTCAGTCTGCCATTGCCCGTGTCCCTCACCGTCTGCACCTGGAACATCAATTCCGTCCGCATCCGCCTCGACATCGTGCGCGCGGCCGTGGAGCGGCTGCAGCCGGATGTGCTGTGCCTGCAGGAGACCAAGTGCCAGGACGACAAGTTTCCCCTGAACGCCATCCGCGACATGGGCTTCCCCCACATTGCGCTCCATGGCCAGAAGGGCTGGCACGGGGTGGCGACGTTCTCGAAGCGGCCGTTCGCGCGCATCGAGAAGGGGGAGTTCTGCGGCAAGGGCGATGCCCGCCACATCGCGGTGACGCTCGACGGCGCGCACGCGCTGGGCAAGCCGCTCACCATCCATAATTTCTACGTGCCGGCGGGCGGCGACGTGCCCGACCCGGAGCTGAACCCCAAGTTCGCCCACAAGCTGGCTTTCCTCGACGAGATCACCGGCTGGGCGCCACTGAAGCCCCACGCTGGCAACAACGACCACGCCATCGTGGTGGGCGACCTCAACATCGCTCCGCTCGAAACCGACGTGTGGAACCACAAGCAGCTGCTTACCGTGGTCAGCCACACTCCTGTCGAGGTGGAGCGGCTCGGCGCGTTCCAGGCGTCCGGCCCCTGGGTGGACGTGATGCGCCGCTTCGTGCCGCCGCAGGAAAAGCTGTTCACCTGGTGGAGCTACCGCTCGCCGGATTATACGGCCAACGACCGCGGCCGCCGCCTCGACCATGTGTGGGCGTCGGAGAGCCTCGCCCCCTCCGCCACCGCCATGACCGTGCTGAAGGAAGCCCGCGGCTGGGAAAAGCCGTCGGACCATGTGCCGGTGGCCATGACCTTCGGCTGAGGGTCCCTCAGGGCTTCGCCGGTGCCGGAGGCGCCTCCGCCGGCGCACCGCCGAGGCCGGGAATGCCGAGGGCGGCGCCGATCTTGCCCTTGGGCACCTTCATCACCTGCGTTCCGGGCGGCAACTGGAACTGCTTTTGGTCCTGCGGCGCGCGGGTGAGGGATGTCGCCTCGAACACCGTCTGCTTCGTGCCCTTGATCTCCACCGCCGTGCGCAGGGCGATGCCATCCGGCGTGATGCAGGCGGTGGTAGGGCCGAGGGCCGATTTCATCTGCGGATCGATTTTCCAGAGGTCGCACGCCTCGCCCGCCACCGTGTCCTCGCCCACCCGGAGGCCGGTGCCGGTGAGGGCGCCGAGCACGTATTCCGGTGGCAGCTCGATCTCCACCGCCATGTTCGGCAAATTGGGGGTGCGCACCAGCATGCTGCGCGCGTTCAGGTCGATGATGCCGACCATGCTGCCCGGAATGTTGGACTTCTGGATCTCCACCCGCATGCGGCCATGGCTGTGGGCGATGTCGATGGTGCCACCGCGCTTGAGGTCGGCTTTCAGGGCAAAATCGGTGGCCGGCAGCGGCACGGGATCGGCGCGGGCGGGAGATACAGACGGCAGGCAGAGGATCAGCACCCCGGCCGCAACGGCAAATGCCGGCACCGAAATACCTGCGACGGCACGGCGGCGGCCGCAGCCGCCTGCTTGGCGCCGGCAATCCTTACCCATGGCCAATTCCTCCGCCCCCGGCCCGTCATAGCAGATGGACATGCCCGTTGGGCAAGGGCATGTCCGCGCCGACACGCCTTTCAAAAGACCTCGCGGGATGCCCCGGAGGCACCTCCTGCAACGGTATGGCGCAGCAGACGCGACCCGGAGCGAAGACGCAACCCACCCGCGTGGGCCGGTCGCACGAGACTGGCGAAAACCGCGATCAATCAAATATCCGGAGGGTCGGTTGTCGTAATGCCTTCTTGGAGGGGCGCGAGCATCGTCCTTCAATGGAAGGGCTGCCGGGCCGGGGCGATTCGCCACAGGCGGATGGCCGGACGGGCGGCCGCGAAATGCGCCGGGAAGAAGCAGCGAGGCCGTGTAGGATGACGCGAAAGGGAGGGCGCGCCAGAATGATGCCGGAAGGGCCATCGCAGCACGGTCGCGAGGCCGAAGGACGCGAGCCGGAGAAGCGCGACACGGAAAAGCCCGCCCGTGCGCCGCGCGCTTCCGAGAGGCGTGCGCAGGTGGCCGAAACGCCCGTGCTGACGCCCGCCCCCGCCGCGCCTCTGTCTGCGCCGTCCGGTCTCGCGGCGTCCGGTCTTGCGGCGTCCTTGCCCGCGATGTCCCTGCCCGCGGCGACGACCACGGCCGCGCCAACGCTGACGCCCGGCCCCCTGCCAGAGATCGCGGCTGCCCCCGCCCCCATGCCGGACCTCGCCCCCTCGATTGCCGGTGCGGCGACAGCCTCCCCGCCCGTGGCTGCGGCGCCCGTGCCGGCCCGTCCGTCACCCGCCGCTGCCCTGCCCCCCGCGCCGAACGGCCGGAGCGGGCGGCGAAGCCTCGCACTGGTGGGCGCCGTCGCGGCGGTGGTCATCGGCGGCGCCGCGGCGGGCGCGCTGGATCCACTGCTGGCCATCCTGATGGCGGCGCTGCTGGTGGCGCTCTGGCTGTCGCTGCGGCCAGCCCCGCCGGCGCCGGTGCCCGTGGTGACGCCTTTGCCGACCGCACCACCCCCGGCGCGGGACTCGCAGGCCTGCGCGGTGGTGGCGGCGCTGCCCGAACCGGCGCTGCTGCTCTCGGCCGCCGGCAACATCATCACCGCCAACCAGCGCGTCGCCCTGGCCCTCGGCCCGACGCGGGTGGGCGATCCCCTGTCCTTCGTGGTGCGCGTGCCGGAGGTGCTGGACGCGGTGCGCGCCGCGGCGGCGGACGGCGTGCCCCGGCGGGTGGAGTTCGCCGAACGCATTCCCCTCGACCGCTGGCTGGAGGCGCATGTGGTGCCGCTCCGGCTGCACGTCTCCCCCGAGCGCGCACCCGACGCCGTGCTGCTCACCTTCCGCGACCTCACCCAGCAGCGCCGGGTGGAGCAGATGCGGGCGGACTTCGTGGCCAATGCCAGCCACGAGCTGCGCACCCCGCTGGCCTCCCTGTCGGGCTTCATCGAGACGCTGCAAGGCCCGGCACGCAATGACACGCCGGCACGCGAGCGCTTCCTCGCCATCATGGCGGCGCAGGCGCGGCGCATGTCGCGCCTCATCGACGACCTGCTCTCGCTCTCGCGCATCGAGCTGAATGCCCACGTGCAGCCGCAGACCAAGGTGGACCTTGGCGCCATCATCGCCCACGTCTGCGATACCCTCTCCCCCCTCGCCCGCGACCGCGGGGTGGAGCTGGAGCAGGTCCGCGAGACGGCCGACCTGGAAATCCTCGGTGATCGCGACGAACTGATCCGCCTGTTCGAGAATCTGGTGGAGAATGCCCTGAAATACGGCGCTGCCGGCAAGAAGGTGGAGGTGCGCCTCGCACGTGAGAACGGCACCGCCGTGGTGAGCGTGCGCGACTTCGGCCCCGGCATCTCGCCGGAGCACCTGCCCCGCCTCACCGAGCGCTTCTACCGGGTGGACGTGGCGGCCAGCCGTGACCAGGGCGGTACGGGATTGGGGCTCGCCATCGTCAAGCACATCGTGGCCCGCCACCGCGGCCGGCTGGGCGTGGAAAGCGAGCTCGGCAAAGGAGCAATCTTCTCCGTGCGGATGGAAGCTTTGCCGAGCCCGGAAAAAAACCTATAAAAGGCAAGGGCGTAAGCTGTCATGTCCATGTCACGGATGCGTCATAGAACCTTGGCGCGCCGGGGCTAAGAGTCCTGAGCCCAGTTGCCCCGGCTCCTGCCGGAGCGGCAACCGATTTGGCAAGGAGAGATATCGTGAAGCTCACCACCGCTCTCGGCGTGATCGCCGTAGCTGGCTCGCTGTTTGCCGGCAGCGCCCAGGCTGTCGATTTCACCGGCGCTGGCGCGTCCTTCCCCGCCCCCGTCTACCAGTCCTGGGGCGCCAAGTTCAAAGAGAAGACCGGCGCGACGCTGAACTACCAGTCGATCGGCTCCGGCGGCGGCCAGAACCAGATCATCAACCGCACCGTGGACTTCGGCGCGTCCGACGCGACGGTCCCGGGCGAGAAGCTCGCGGCCAACAACCTGCTGCAGTTCCCGACCGTGATCGGCTCGGTGGTCGCCACCGTCAACCTCGACGGCGTCACCACCAACCAGCTCAAGCTCACCGGCCCGGTGCTCGCCGACATCTATCTCGGCAAGATCACCAAGTGGAACGACAAGGCCATCGCCGACCTGAACCCCGGCGTGACCCTGCCCTCGAACGCCATCGTCCCGGTCTATCGTTCGGATAGCTCGGGCACGACCGCGATCTTCACCTCCTACCTGTCGGCTGTGAGCCCGGACTGGAAGTCCAAGGTCGGCTCGGCGACCTCGGTCCAGTGGCCCACCGGCGCCGGCGCCAAGGGTAACGAGGGCGTCACCGGCACCGTCAAGAACACCAAGGGCGGCATCGGCTACGTCGAGTTCATCTACGCCGCCGCCAACAAGCTGGTCGTGACCCAGCTGCAGAACAAGGCCGGCAAGTTCGTCACCCCCGAGGTCGCCGGCTTCCAGGCCGCCGCCGCCTCCGCCGACTGGAAGGGCGCCAAGGACTTCGCCGCTTCCATGATCGACGCCCCGGCCCCCGAGGCCTGGCCGATCGTCTCCCCCACCTACATCCTGCTGCCGAAGAACCCGACCAACGTCGAGGCTTCGCGCGAAGTGATGAAGTTCTTCGAGTGGGCCTACACCAAGGAAGGCGCCGACATCGCCGAAGGCCTGCACTACATCCCGCTGCCCGCGGCGGTGGTCGAGCAGGTGAAGGCCGCCTTCAAGGCCGAAGTGAAGGGTCCGGACGGCAAGCCCGTCCTCTGATCTGAAGAAGATCGCGCCGCTCTCGCAGGAGGGCGGCGCTTTTCCATCAGGCGACAGGTCCGGTAGCGCACACGCATCGACAAGCCGGGGCAGGGGATAAAATGGACGCGACGGTGGACGGCATGCGGTCTGGCTCGGCAGAGCCCATCAGCAAGGCCAAGGGCACGGGACGGATCGCCGATCCGATCTTCGTCACCCTCCTGTGGGCGAGCGGCATCTTCGTCCTCATCCTGCTCGGCCTCATCATCGCCGAGCTGTTCAAGGGCGGCCTGCCGGCGCTCCAGCACTTCGGGCTCGACTTCATCTGGTCGTCCGCCTGGAACCCGGTCACCGAGAATTTCGGCGCCCTGGTCATGATCTACGGCACGCTGTTCTCCGCCATCATCGCGGTGATCGTGGCGCTGCCGCTCTCCTTCGGCATCGCCTTCTTCCTCACCGAGATCGCGCCCCAGCCGCTGAAGCGGCCCGTCGGCGTCGCGGTGCAGCTTCTGGCCGCCGTGCCCTCCATCATCTACGGCATGTGGGGCTTCTTCGTCGTCGTCCCGCTGATCGCCGCCTACGTGCAGCCCCCGCTGATCGACCTGTTCGGCGACCTGCCGGTTATCGGCGCGCTGTTCGCCGGCCCGCCGCTCGGCTCGGGCATGCTCACCGCCGGCCTCATCCTCGCGGTGATGATCCTGCCCTTCATCACCGCCATGTTCGTGGAGACGCTGGAAAGCGTGCCGCCCATGCTGAAGGAATCGGCCTACGGCATCGGCGCCACCACCTACGAGGTCTACAAGAACGTCTCGGTGCCCTACGGCAAGACCGCCATGGTGGGCGCCATCATGCTCGGCCTCGGCCGCGCGCTGGGCGAGACCATGGCCGTGACCTTCGTCATCGGCAACGCGACGCGCCTGTCCGCCTCCCTGTTCGCGCCGGGCGCGACCATCGCCTCCACCATCGCCAACGAATTCCCCGAGGCCCCGATCGGGTCGCTGAAGCTCACCTCGCTGCTGCAGCTCGGCTTCATCCTGTTCGTGATCTCCTTCATCGTCCTTGCACTGTCCCGGGCGCTCGTGCGCTCGCGGCTCGACTGACCGGGAGCTTCAGAACCATGGCTTCCCTCGCCGCGCGCCGCGCCACCGACCGGGCCGTCAAGGCCATCTCCACCGGCTTTGCCGTCTTCGCCCTGTTCCTTCTCGGCTGGATCCTCTGGACCCTGCTCTCGCGCGGCCTGCCCGCGCTGGGATTGAACGTCTTCACCCAGGTCACCAAGCCGCCGGGCCAGGGCGGCGGCCTGCTGAATGCCATCGTCGGCTCGCTGATCCAGATCGGCATCGCCATGGCCATCGGCGGCCCCATCGGCATCTTCTGCGGCACCTTCCTCGCCGAGAACGGCAAGGGCACCAAGGTCGGCGCCGCCGCCCGCTTCGTGAACGACATCCTGCTGTCGGCACCGTCCATCCTGGTGGGCCTGTTCATCTACACCCTGCTGGTGGTGCCGCTCGGCGGCTTTTCCGGCTGGGCGGGCTCCATCGCCCTGGCGATCCTGGTGATCCCGGTCATCGTGCGCACCACCGAGGACATGCTGAACCTCGTGCCCGTCGGCCTGCGCGAAGCCGCCTTCGCGCTCGGCGCGCCGCAGTGGAAGGTGGTGATGTTCATCACCTGGCGCGCGGCCCGCGCCGGCATCGTCACCGGCGTGCTGCTGGCCATCGCCCGCGCCGCCGGCGAGACCGCGCCGCTGCTGTTCACCTCGCTCGGCAACAACGCCATGTCGACCGACCTGTCGAAGCCGATGGCGAGCCTGCCCATCGCCATCTACCAGTTCGCCGGCAGCCCGTTCGACGACTGGGTCTCGCTCGCCTGGGCCGGCGCACTGCTCATCACCGTGGGCGTGCTGGTGCTCAACGTGGCGTCCCGCCTCTTCCTGGCGCGGAGCCACTAGCTCCCGCCGCCGCCCTTTCCATTTCCTCCGAAGCAAGGCCAAGGCCCAAGCGAGGACAAAATGACTTCAGCCGTCGATCCCACCTTCAATCTCGCCTCCGCCGTGGGTGCCAAGCCGGACGCGCCGCCGGCCCCCGCCAAGATCAAGGTGGAGAACCTGCAGTTCTACTACGGCAGCAACCATGCGCTGCGGAACATCAACTTCGAGGTTCCCGAGAAGCGCGTGACCGCCATGATCGGCCCGTCGGGCTGCGGCAAGTCCACGCTGCTGCGCGTGTTCAACCGCATGTTCGACCTCTACCCCGGCCAGCGCGCCGAGGGCTCGGTGTTGTTCGACGGCGTGAACATCGTCGGCAAGGAGCTCGACCCCACCATCGTGCGCACCCGCATCGGCATGGTGTTCCAGAAGCCCACGCCGTTCCCCATGTCGATCTATGACAACATCGCGTTCGGCGTGAAGCTGCACGAGAAGCTCTCCAAGGCACAGATGGACGAGCGCGTGGAATGGTGCCTGCGCAAGGCCGCCATCTGGGACGAGACCAAGGACCGCCTGCACACCTCGGCGCTCGGCATGTCTGGCGGCCAGCAGCAGCGCCTGTGCATCGCCCGCACCATCGCGGTGAAGCCGGAAGTGATCCTGCTCGACGAGCCCACCTCGGCCCTCGACCCGATCTCCACCTCAAAGATCGAGGACCTGATCGACGAGCTGAAGCAGGAATTCACCATCGTCATCGTCACCCACAACATGCAGCAGGCCGCGCGCTGCGCCGACATGACCGCCTTCTTCTATCTGGGCGAGCTGATCGAGATGGCGCCTTCCGACGTGATCTTCACCAATCCGAAGGAGATCAAGACGCGCGACTACATCACCGGCCGCTTCGGCTGACGGATTGAAGGATCACTGAGATGCCGGATCATATCGTCGCCTCCTTCGATCAGGAGTTGAAGGAAATCGGCCGCAAGGTCGTCGAGATGGGCGGGCAGGCCGAGCGCCTGGTCGCCGACAGCGTCACCTCGCTCATCCGCCGCGACAGCGCCCTCGCCCAGAAGGTGGTGCTGCTCGACGCGACCGTGGATCAGGTGCAGCGCGAGATCGAGGACCGGGCCATCCTGGTCATCGCCAAGCGCCAGCCTGTGGCCATCGACCTCAGAGAGATCGTCGCGTCCATCCGCATCGCCAACGACCTCGAGCGCATCGGCGACCTCGCCAAGAACGTGGGCAAGCGCGTCATCGCCATCGAGGGCGAGTATCACCCGGCGAAGCTGGTGCGCGGGGTGGAGCACATCTCCGACCTCGTGCTCGAGCAGCTCAAGGAAGTGCTCGACGCCTACGCCGCCCGCAACGAGGCGAAGGCGCTGGAAGTGTGGGGCCGCGACGGCGCCATCGACACCATGTACACGTCCCTGTTCCGCGAACTCCTCACCTACATGATGGAAGACCCGCGCAACATCTCCGTGTGCACGCACCTTCTGTTCTGCGCCAAGAACATCGAGCGCATCGGCGACCACGCGACCAACATCGCCGAAATCGTCTACTACATGGTGACGGGCCAGAACCTGCCGGAGAGCCGCCCCAAGGCGGACGCCTCCAGCGACACCACCCTGCCCTTCCCGGGCCGCACCACCACCGTTCAGAGCTGATCCACCAGACCTGAAGACGGGGCGGAGAGCCCCGATAGTGACGGATAGACCAAAGTGCCGGCGCGTATTCTGATCGTCGAGGACGAAGAGCCGTTGACCCTCCTGCTCCGCTACAATCTGGAGTCGGAGGGTTACGGGGTCGAGAGCGTGGGACGCGGCGACGAGGCCGAGACCCGGCTGCGCGAGAGCGTGCCGGATCTCATCATCCTCGACTGGATGCTGCCCGGCCTCTCCGGCATCGAACTGTGCCGGCGCCTGCGCACCAGGCCGGAGACCGAGCGCCTGCCCGTCATCATGCTCACCGCCCGCGGCGAGGAGACCGAGCGGGTGCGCGGCCTCGCCACCGGCGCGGACGACTATGTGGTGAAGCCCTTCTCGGTGCCCGAGCTGCTCGCCCGCGTGCGCGCCCTGCTGCGCCGGGCCAAGCCCGAGCACGTCGCCACCCTGCTGCGGGCTGGCGACATCGAGCTCGACCGCGAGACCCATCGGGTCCACCGCGCCGGTCGCGAGATCCACCTCGGCCCCACCGAGTTCCGCCTGCTGGAATTCCTGATGCAGAGCCCCGGCCGCGTCTTCTCCCGCGAGCAGCTGCTCGACGGCGTGTGGGGCCAGGACGTCTATATCGACGAGCGCACGGTGGACGTGCATGTGGGCCGCCTGCGCAAGGCCATCAACCGCGGCCGCCAGTCCGACCCCATCCGCACCGTGCGCGGCGCCGGCTATTCCTTCAACGAGATGTTCGCCCGCGCGCACTGAGCGTTGCTTCGCTGAGGCGGAGAGCGGGCTTTTGGGGCGTTGCGCCTCAGCATTAAAAGGCACCGTCATGGCCGGGCTTGTCCCGGCCATCCACGTCGTGCCGCTGGCGCTACTGCCCGAAATCTATTCCCAGCCGAACCGCGTGGATGCCCGGGACAAGCCCGGGCATGACGGCGGGATTCGAAAGGCGGCCACCGAAAGAAGCGGCGGCGACCTTAACCGAAACGCCCCCCTCACCCCGTCCGGACCCCCAAAAGCCCAAGCGCCTGCTTGGCCGCGCGCTCGCCGGAGAGCCAGGCGCCGCCGACCGTGCCCCAGAGCGTCTCGTGGGTGTGCTCACCGGCGAAGACCAGCCGGCCGCCCACCGTCTCGGTGAAGGCACGGCGCATGTTGCCGAAACCCGGCAAAGCGCAGGAGAAGGCGCCCAGCGCCCACGGCTCCTTGCTCCAGCGGGTGGCGAACACCTTTCCGACGCGCGCGGCGGTGTCGGCGCCGAACTCATGCGTCAGCGCCGCCTTCACGAAGGACGCCGCTGCCTCGGGCGGACTGTCGGCGAGGCCGGCGGCCACGTCGCCCCCCACTTCAAGGCTATAGAGGTCTGTGCCGCCGATGCGGGCGCGCAGCGCATAGGCGCGCGGGCCGTCGGCGCGGAAATAGACCAGCTCGTCGGCGCCGAGATTGCCGGGATTGCGTGGCAGGCGGAAGCCGATGTGGTCGAAGGCACCCAGCGTGATCTTCTCCACCGCCGTGCGGTAGCGCTGCGGCAGCGACGGGCCGATGCGCAGCTTGCCCGCCGCGATGAGGCTCGGCGGCACGGCGACGATTACCGTGCGCCCGGTCACGCTGCCCTTGTTGGTCTGCACCGAGACGAGGCGCGGGCTGAGATCGATGGAGCGCGCCACCACCTCAAGCCGCACCGTCAGCGGCCGGGCGAGCTGCGCCACCAGCGTGCCCACGCCCTGCCGGCAGATGTCTTCGCTCTCGCGCTCGTCGAAGCGGGAGACGTCCACGGTGGAGACCTGGTCCAGTTCCTTGGCGCAGTTGAACGGGCCGAGGACGAAGCGGGCGCTCGGGCCCCAGGGTCCGAGATCCGGCAAGGCGCGGGAGGCGGCCATGTCGCGGTTGGCATCGCCGGCGGCGACGATGGCCCGCTCACCCCGGCGGACCGTGGCAATGAAATCCTCATAGTCGGTATCACCCGCCTCGCGCCCGCCCACATAGAGCCGGCCGCCATCCGGCGCGCGATAGATGTCGAGCCCTTCGGCCCGGCCGAAGGCGGCCATGGGGCGCGCCGCCGGCATGTTGAGCCGCGCCGCGCCGAGGTCGAGCGGGACGCCGAACTGGGTGGTGTCCGTCACCGTGCGGCCGCCCACCTGCTTGCCGGCCTCCAGCAGCACATAGCTGCGCCCGGCCTCGGCGATGCGCCGCGCGGCGGCGATGCCGGCCGCGCCCGCGCCGATGATGACGACGTCTGCGTCAGTCTGCTGGCCGAGCGCGCGCGAGGTGGCAAGGCTCATGCCCACGAGCGGCGTGGCCGCCAGGGCAACACCACGGGCGAGCAGCGCGCGGCGGGAAAGAGGGGGGCGATCGGGTTCGGTCACGGCCGGAACGCTACCATGGGGCGTGCAACGGGGCGAGAGGGCGGACCGCCCCGCGGGTAAATGCGCGACACCACGCACTTTCCCGCCGGATCGCCCCCAACCTTCGCAAAATTGTAAGCCGGCATGTGGATAAAGGGGCGCGTGGCCGGCGCGGCTTCGCTCGCGCTCGGGACATGTCGGGGGAGACCCATGAAGGATCCGGTTCAGAAGACCATCGGCTACAGGCTCACCCACACGGCGCGCCTGCAGAAGGCGCTGTCGGCCCGTCTCCTCGCCGGCCTCGGGCTGTTCCCGGGACAGGAATCCGTGCTGAAGCTTTTGTGCGAGGCGGACGGCCGCACCATGGGCGACCTTGCATCCGCGCTGCGGGTGCGCCCGCCCACGGCCTCCAAGACCATCGCCCGCCTCACCACCCAGGGGCTCGTCGAGCGCCGCGCCACCGATGGCGACGGCCGGCTCGTGCGGGTCTTCCTCACAGATGCGGGGCGCGAGCGCGGCGCCTCCATCGATCATGTGTGGGACCAGCTGGAGGCCGAGATGGTGGTTGGCCTCGACAGCAAGGAGAAGAAGCGGCTGCGCAAGCTCCTGCGCAAGGTGGAGAAGAACCTCGCCTTGCGCCTCGGTGCCGACGGCGGCCTCGACGACGAGGCCGAACCCGGCGACGAGGATGAGGACGCCTGAGAGCCGCAGACGCCCCCTCCATCACCGTCACCCAGGCCTGCCCTCGACTTTCCGCCTTGCATCCGGCGCATGGAGCGGTGCGACACTATGCACCGCGCCGGGCTTTTCTCCCGGCCGATCCCGCGCTATGCCTTGTCCGATCGGTTTTCAATCGATTAAAAACACACCGGCACAGCCGCCGCGCCAACGGCAGAATCAGGATCGCCGGCCGGATCGGCGACGCACCGGGGGAAACATGTCCAACGCCATCGATCTCAACGACCGCTTCGCCATCGTCACCGGCGGCGCGCAGGGTATCGGCCGCGCCGTGGTCGAGCGCTTCATCGCCTCCGGCGCCCGCGTCGCCATCTTCGATCGCGACACCGACCTCGTGGTGAAGACCGCGGACGACCTGGGCCGCGCCCGCGTGATGCCCGTGACCGTGGACGTGAGCCGCCTCGCCGACGTGGAACGGGCCGTGGCCGAGGTGCATGCCGAATTCGGCCGCATCGACATCCTCGTGAACAATGCCGGTGTCGCGGGCGCGAACCACAAGACGTGGGACTACCCGGAAGAGGAATGGAAGAAGGTGATGGCCATCAATCTCGACGGCCCCTTCTTCTGCTGCCGGGCGGTCGCGCCGCACATGATCGCGCAGAAATATGGGCGCATCGTCAATGTGGCCTCCATCGCCGGCAAGGAGGGCAACCCCAACGCCTCCGCCTATTCGGCCTCGAAGGCGGGCGTGATCGCCCTCACCAAGTCGCTGGGCAAGGAACTGGCCGAGTACGACATCGCGGTGAACTGCGTGACGCCCGCCGCCGCGCGCACCGCCATCTTCGATCAGATGAGCCAGCAACACATCGACTATATGCTCTCCAAGATTCCGCGCGGGCGATTCGTGCAGGTGGACGAGGTGGCGGCGACCATCGCCTTTGCGGCCTCGGCGGACTGCTCCTTCACCACGGGCGCAGTGTTCGATCTTTCCGGCGGCCGCGCCACCTACTGAGGACCGCCATGCGCGCGCCGGGAGACAGAGAGGTCACGCCGGCCCCGGCGCCGCTGGTCGGCATCGCGCTCATGTGCCTCGCGGTGATGAGCTTCGCGCTGACCGACACCACGGCCAAATGGCTGAGCGCCCACATCAACGTGCTTATCGTGGTTTGGGCGCGCTACGTCATCCACTTCGCCTTGTCGCTGCTGGTGTTCAATCCCTGGACCGTGCCGGGACTGATGCGCACCCAGCGGCCGGGACTGCAGATCGTCCGCTCGGCGCTGCTCTTCGCCACCACGGCCCTGAACTTCACGGCCCTCCAGTTCCTGCAGCTGGATCAGACAGTCTCCATCATGTTCTCCATCCCCTTCTTCGTCGCCCTGTTCGCGGGGCCGCTGCTGGGGGAGCGGGTGGGGCTGGAGCGCTGGCTCGCCATCATCGTGGGATTTGCCGGCATCCTGCTGGTCGTGCGGCCGGGGGCCGGCGGCATCCATCCCGCCGCGATCCTCTCGCTGGTGGCCGCCGCGACCTATGCGCTCTATTCCATCACCACCCGCATG
>NZ_JNIB01000001.1:1180000-2012500 GCF_000702385.1 Xanthobacter sp. 91 | reverse complement strand
ATGCGGATTCTTTTTCGGCTTCGGTCTCCGGTTTTCCGCAAAGCCGACCGCATCGCACACCCCCGTCTCGAAGCCACCTTTCGCGTGCGCGCGCGAAGAGAGGGTGTTTCGATGCTTTTCCCCGCCAGCCACGCCGTGAACCGACCTCGGCGCCCACGAATGAGGTTCGCGCCATGCTTTCGCCGTCTCCTCCCCCTCACATGCGCCGCCTCGAACGGGCGGGTTTGCGCCGCATCATTGACGGGTCGTGAGGCGGAAGGCATGTTCGCCGAACGTCTTGTTCGCCGAATGTGTTGGCGGGAGTCCTGATCGCTTGTTCCGACAGGCCTTCCCGCAGGAAACGGCCAGTGCGCCGCACGCGCGCACGCAGCTGAGGGACGCAGATTTGTACCATCGACGATCAGCCGGAGACTGGCGCGACGCCACGAGCGCTGCCGGACTTGGCGACGACCCCCCGCTCGGGGTGGACGGAGACGAAGAGGACATCGACCGGCGCCGCGTCTCCGTACGCTGGTTCGCCGCCACGCTGCTCACGGCCTTGTGTGGTTCGTTCCTGATGGGCGGCGCCGTCTATGCGGCGCTGGACGGTGAGCATCGCTTCGCGCTCATGCCGGAAAAGGTGCGCAACGCCATCCGCGGCGCCCTGGCCGTGGGCGAGCGCCCGGTCAATTCCGTCCGCAAGGGCGATCGCATGTCGCTGCTCGGCGACGCGCCGACCGCCCGCCAGACCTTCCGCGTCTCCACCGCCACCAAGATGGGCGACCGGGAGATCATCAAGGTGCGGCCCTTCACCCGGGTGGCGGCGAATCTCGCCATGAGCACCACCTCGGTCTCCACCAACATCCCGCGCTTCAACCCCGCCCAGCTCGTCGCCGATTCCAGCAAGGACGAGACCGCGCCCCAGGCCGAGCCCACCGGCGAAGTCACGCTGGTGATGCGCGACATCTCCAGCCTGCCCCCGAGCACCCGGCTCGGCGCCGCCACCTCTATGGAGAACGTGCTGGTGAAGGTGCGCGAGGTGGCCGAGCTCACCCGCGTGCAGCCCGGCCAGGCCGGCTTGCCCGCCGCCATCGTCGGCGCCCAGCCCGGCTTCTCGCCGCAGGCCGCGTCCGCGCCCTATCTGTCCTATGCCAGCGTCGGCAACGCGCTCGGCTCGCCCGGCCTGCCGGCCTCGGCGGTCCCGGCCGGGCACGCGCCCCCCGGCGCGGCCAACGCACCGGCTCCGGTCATTCCGGCCAATATCAGCTTCGTGCCCAAGACCTCCGACGAGACCTCCGGCGGCAACGACTGGTCGGACGCCACCGTGGTGGTGAAGAAGGGCGATACCATCGTCTCCATCCTCATGGACAACGGTGTCTCCAAGGAAGACGCCCGCGCCGCCGCCGCCGCCTTCCAGCGCGGCCGGGACGGCACCGTGAAGGACGGCCTGCGCATGCATCTGCTGCTGCAGGAGGAGAACAAGCGCGTGCGCCCGCTGCGCATCTCCATCTTCAGCGACCTCGGCCACGAGGGCACCGTCGCGCTCTCCGACAAGGACGAGTTCGTGAACGTGCCGGAGCCCTCCGAGACCGAGATGGCCGGCGTCTCCGAGGATACGGATGAGGACGACAGCGGCCCCGGCATCCGGCTCTATGAGAGCATCTACGAGACCGCGCTGCGCAACGACGTGCCGCGCAGCGTCATCGCCGACATCATCCGCGTCTATTCCTTCGACGTGGACTTCCAGCGCCGGGTGAAGCCGGGCGACAATTTCGAGGTGCTGTTCTCGGACGATCCGGGCGCCTCCAACGACGTGCTCTACGCCGCCCTCACCGTGAACAAGGAGACGCGGCGCTACTACCGCTTCCAGACCACGGACGACGGGCTCGTCGACTATTATGACGAGGACGGAAAGAGCGCGAAGAAGTTCCTGGTGAGAAAGCCCATGACGGGCGGCATCATGCGCTCGCCCTTCGGCTATCGCCGCCACCCCATCCTCGGCTATTCCAAGCTGCACACGGGCGTGGACTGGGCGGACGCCATCGGCTCGCCCATCTATGCCGCGGGCAACGGCACCATCATCTACGCCAACTGGAAATCCGGCTACGGCAAGCACACGGAAATCCAGCACGCCAACGGCTACGTCACCACCTACTCGCACCAGTCAGGCTTCGCCCGCGGCATCCGCGAGGGCGTGACGGTGCGCCAGGGCCAGCTCATCGGCTATCTCGGCAATACAGGCCTCTCCACCGGCCCGCATCTGCACTACGAAGTGAAGATCAACGGCAACTTCGTCGATCCCATGCGCATCCGCCTGCCGCGCGGCCGGGCGCTGGACGGCAAGTTCCTCGCCGAGTTCAGGAAGGAGCGGGAGCGCATCGAGGCCCTGCTCAGCCACGCCCCGGTGCCGCCGAAGGTGGCGAACGCCGGCTCTTCCAAGACCCGCGCCGCCAGCAACTGACCCGCCTGTTCCGGCCCGCCGCCGCAGCGCGCGGGCCGGAACGCGCTTCATCAAAAGACCGCTGGACACGCGAAATGGCGCCGCAGGCGCGGCCGCACTTCGCCACAAACAAAGCTTGACCTTGGGGATGGTTCAGCTACCGCTGCGACCGGTTGAAAGCCACATCTTTCCCTCCCAGAGGACTGCCCCCATGAGCGGCCCCTTCCGTGGTTCGGTTCGTTCCCTCGCCTGCGCCCTCATCCTCTCCACCGCGCTGCCCGCGCTCGCCGCCGCCGACCCGCTGAGCGACTATGTCGCCGCCCGCGACAAGGCCACGGCCGACGCCCTCGCCGCCGCCAAGGCCGACAAGAGCGGCGACCCCGCCGTCATCAAGCGCGAAGAGGCCGCGCTCAAGGATCTCGGCAAGCGGATGACGGCCCTTGTCGGCCCGGTGAAGTTCAAGGGCCTCGGCTCGCCGGAATATACGCTGCGCGTGCTGACCTACGACGAGAACACCCCCGCGCAGGATCTGGGCGGCATCGCCTTCGCCGACAAGGATTTCAACACCCGTCTGGTGGTGGCGCCCGAAAGCATCTTCACCGGCTGGCTCGCCACCCGCGCCAAGGATCCGGATGCCCCGAAGGCCTTCGCCTCCGGCGTGAAGGCGGCGGCGGGAACGCCCGAATTCTACACCAACGCCGTTGGCTTCGACGGCGGCTTCTACCAGCCCTATGTGGAGCTGCCCGTCGCCGCCGTGCCGGGAGAAACCGCCGTCGCCTGGCTCGGCCTCCAGACCGAGGAGCCCTCCGGCAACACCGCGCCCAACGAGGTCGCCATCGTGCGCATCGGCGGCGGCATGGCCATGGTGGGCGTCGCCATGGTGAAGCTCGGCGACAAGCCGATCCCCGCCTGCGACGCCATCTGGCAGCCCTTCAAGGCCAAAGCCGACGCTCTCCAGAAGCAGGTGGAGAAGGACAACAAGGACCAGGACCCGCGCTGGGAACAGATCACCAAGATCCAGGACGAGGGCTCCAACGCCTATCGCGCCTGCTTCATGAAGGAGGCCCCGAGCCAGCCCTTCTTCGCCGCCGCGGTGAAGAAGGCGGAAGCCTTCCTCGCCACCGCGCGCGGGCAGTGAGACCCTCCCGCCTGCACCTGATCGATCCCCCTCATCCGGAGACCTGACATGCGCCGCCCCGACCGCTGCCGCCCGGCCGCAAGCCCGCTTTTCCTTGCAATGGCTTTCGCGCTGGGGCTGGCCGGCAGCGCCGGGGCGGCGCCGGCGGATGACTATATCGCGGCGCGGGACAAGGCCGTGGCGGCGCTGGCCGCCGCGGAGAAGGGGGGCGCGACCCCCGAGGATCTGGAGAAGCGCGATGCCGCCGCCCGCAAGGCGCTGGAGCAGAAGATGAGCGCGCTCCTCGGCCCGCTTCAGCTCAAGGGGCTCACGGCCAGCTTCTCCCCCGCCACCCTGCTGGATGGCAACATCGAATCCGGCGGACCGGACGGCCTCCTGTTCGCCGACAAGGATTTCACCACCCGCGTGCTGGTCTCCCCGGAGCCGGTGTTCGCCAACTGGCTGGCGGCGCAGGCGAAGCACGAGAACGCCGCCCCGGCCCTCGGACAGGGGATCGCGGCGGCGACGGGCAGCGAGGAATTCTACACCCTCGCCATCGGCGCCGAGGCGGCCTTCTCCCGCTACATGGAGCTGCCGGTGACGGCCGCCGCGGGCGAGACCGCCTCGGCCGCCCTCGGCCTGTTCAGCCAGGACATATCGGCCAACACGCTGCCCGACGCCGTGGTCGTCACCCGGGTGGCGAACGGCCGGGTCGCCGTGGCCACCACCAATGTGAAGCTTCCCATCAAGTCCCTGCCCGTCTGCGACAAGGCCTTCAAGGCGACCACCGCGAAGGCCGAGGCGCTGCGCGCCGCCGCGGAAAAATCCAAGAAGCAGGACGATCCCCGCTGGGAAGAGGCGAACAAGGCCGACGTGGACGCCTCCAACGCCTTCCGCGCCTGCTTCGCCAGGGAGGCCCAGGGCCAGCCGGTGCTCGCCGCCGCGGTGAAGCGCGCCGAAACCTTGCTCGCCACCGCCCGCGGGAACTGAGCGCATAGCCCGCGCGGCGCCGGTGGAAGACCGGGGACGCGGCGGGGCCATCCATTGATTTTTACCAATGGCGGCGCAGATTGCGCCGCCATTGTCGTTTCAGCACACGAGAGTCCCCATGACGCGCCCCGATCGCCGCCGCCCCCTCCTCCGGCTGGCTTCGGCCCTGCTCGCGGCGGGTCTTCTCGCCGGCGGACCGGCGCATGCGGGGCCGGCGGAGGACTATATGGCTGCCCATGCCAAGGCCCTGGCGGACGTGGCCGCGGCGGCCAAGGCGGGCAAGAGCGACGGCGAGCTGGACGCGCTCGGCGCTCCGCTGCTGAAAGATCTGGAAAAGCGGATGGTCGCCCTCATCGGGCCCATCGCCTTCAAGGGCACGCAGAAGAAGCCCATCTTCATGCCCTCCTCGCTCAACGCCGAATATCTGGAATCCAAGGAGCCGGACGGCCTGCTGTTCTCCGGCACCAACCTCACCACCCGCTATTTCGTCTCCCCCGAGCCGGTCTTCACCGACTGGCTCGCCGCCCGCGCCAAGGAGGAGGATGCCGACCCGGCGCTGCGCCTCGGCCTCAAGGGGGCCATGGGGACGGAGCCCTTCTATTTCGCCGTGCTGGGCGCGGATGCCGCCTTCATCAAATACATGGACCTGCCGGTGACGGCCGGCGCGGGCGAGAGCGTCACCGCCGCGCTCGGTCTCTTCACCCAGTCGGGCCAGCAGAACGACCCGCCCAGCAGCATCGTCTTCACCCGCATCGGCGACGGCCGCGTGGTGGTGGGCACGGCGGACCTGAAGGCCGCCATCAAGCCCCTGCCGGCCTGCGAGAAGATCTGGAAGGAGGCCAACGCCAAGGCCACCAGGCTCGAGGACGCCGCCGGCAAGACCCGCAACGACGAGGACCCGCGCTGGAAGGAAGCCGAGCAGGTCCGCGAAGCCGGCGGCGACGCCTTCCGCGCCTGCTTCGTCAAGGCCGCCCCTAGCCTGCCGTTCTTCCCGGGCGCGGTGAAGCGCGCGGAGGAGCTGGTGCAGGCGGCGCGGGGGAAGTAGGGGGGCGTCAAGCTTTCCAGAAGTCGGCGGCGCCCTCCCTTGGAGATTCCTCACGCATTTAACCATCAAAATTCTTATATAAATGATCATTAGATATGCTATGGATCAACAAAAATAGAAATTACACTATAATTATCACTTGGAAATCTATTTTCTACAGTGTGGCGGATCTCTTGGGCAAACTGATAAGCCGTAGGTGATTTATCACATAGAACCCGCATTTCTCGAAGAGATAATAGGTTGTAGGCCCCATCAGACGCGAGTATGATCCGGTCACCTGGTTGAATTTTTAATAATTTTTGGTCTATACGCGGCTCTCCGCGCATGCCGAGCGCACTGTAGAGCACGTTTTTTCTAGGGTACTGCGCATACTCCTCACGGGTGAGCAGCCCTTCAGCAAGAAGTCTCCGCGCTTCGCTGTGCTCCTCTGTCAATTTTTTAATTCCAGTGCCTCTAATTAGATAAATACCTGTATCTCCACTGTGGACAATTGTGGCGCCTCGGCTATCTATCAATATTGCAGATAGTGTTGTTGCCATATTTACGCAGCGTGGATCCATCGTCTGTTCATGTACGATGGCAGAATGAATTCTATGAGCAATTTTATCTAGTTTCCAGTCACGAAATTCGAGTAGTTCGTTCCCTAAAATCTCAATAGCAATCAGGGACGCCTTCATCCCTCCATACTGACCTCCCACGCCATCGGCGATCGCGGCACATAACGTGCCGTCGTCGAGATCCCAAACTGCAACGGCATCTTGATTTTCAGGACGGGGCCCTTCATCTGAAAACGAAGCCCAAGTGAGTTTCATGGGCATATCTCCTTCAGAACTTGGACAAGGGCTGGATGGAGAGAGTCACGGCTCGCGCCTAGAGACCGTTCCAAATGCGACACTGCTTTACAGACGAGTTTTGCCCGCGCCCTGAACTCGATGGACATGCGCTTAGCAAGATCCTCCGGCATCTCATGGCCGCACAACCTCATAAACATGCGCTCCACGTACCAGCGATTATGAGAAGTTCCCATCTCAAGCAAAGCAATCAAGCAATCGGCCTTCGCCTCGAACGAGCAACTCTCGATAAAAAGACCCAATATATTTGCAATTACGTCACAACGAGAAAAATCGAAACTCGAACTCAAAACCCACTCTCCGTATATATTAGCGAGCCTATCCGCCAGTATCCTATCGATTTCTATCAGATATTTTATTTGATCGAATTTTAATTTTAATAAAATTAACTTACAATCATCTTTATCTGAACTATCTTCTAGATGTTCAATAAGTTGATTCCATTGAATAACGCCTATTGTCTCATCTTTAATAACTTCACGCAGACTTACACTCGCTATCGTGAGATCAATTTTAGCATCCGATCCTGCGATACTCATTACGGCATCCAAAAACGACCTCACCGAATCGAACCGCCTGGAAGGGTCTCCTCGGGTTGCATTTCGCATAATTGCGCCATATGGGCCATCGTCTCGGATTTCCGCACAGGGGATGCGCGGCCGCTCTCCAACCATGTCATGAAGTATACAACCTAGAGAATAAATATCTGATTGCACAGATGCATTTCGCAAATCCTGTGTAACTTCCGGGGCCGTATAATAATCAGCTCCCTTTGCCATTCCAGTTGTCGTTAATGCCGACAAACTCGTCTCGCTCATCGCGATGAGCCCAAAATCACTTATGGCAAATTTAATACTAACTGATCCTCCTTCATGAAATTTTAAAACATTACTTGGTTTTAAATCTCTATGAAATATTTTTGCTTGATGGATTTCATCCAATCCAGCAATTATGTCGGTTATTGCCGTAATATCTATAGATAGAAGTATCTTATTAACGCGTGGCAATTGGTCTTGGAGCGTGCCGATAGCCAGTGGCATGAGGTACCAGGGCGGGTCCTCTGAGACTCCCATTGGCCACACTTGCACGATGTTGCGATGCGAGATCCCGCTCTGGATGCGGGCCTCTCGTGCAAAGCGTTTTCGGACGTTTTCGATCATGACCGGCGGAAGCGGCTGAGACACCTGAAACGTCTTCTGGGCGAAGAGGGCGCCTTTGCCGTCCTTGATCAGTTCGACTCGGCCGAAGCCACCGGCTCCAAGCAGCTTTTCTGGGGGAAAGGGTGGCAAAGCGGACCTCAATATTGTGCTCAGCAGGGGAACATAGGTACCTGCCCGGGGTCAGTTCAATCCCAATTTTATTGATCGATGCAGGTGCTACCTCGCGAAAGCGCCCACCGAGCCACTCCACGAGCACGTGACAACGCTCTCGGACGTGTTCGAGTATAAATCCAGCTGCAGGCTAAAACAAAAAGCCCCCGGCGCAATACGCCGGGGGCTCAACCTTATCCAGACCGAAGCTGCCGCCCCGGCCCAATCCCCTCAGGCCGCCTGATCCACCTTCGCCGCTTCGCTGGTGAAGGTCAGGTGGCCGTCGGCCAGACCCACCTTCACCTTGGCGCCGTCGAGGATCTCGCCGCCGAGGATCTTCTCGGCGAGGGGGTCCTGCACCAGCTTCTGGATGGTGCGCTTCAGGGGGCGCGCGCCATAGGCCGGGTCGTAGCCCTTGTCGCCGAGGAAGTGCCGGGCCTCGGGCGAGATCTCGATGGTGATCTTGCGATCCTCCAGCAGCTTGCGCAGCCGGCCCATCTGGATGTCCACGATGGTGTCCATCTGGTCCCGCTTCAGGCGGTGGAACATGACGATCTCGTCGATCCGGTTGACGAATTCCGGGCGGAAGTGACGCCGCACGGCCCCCATCACCATGTCGTAGGCCTCCTCGTCGGACACCACCTGGTCGCCCTCGTGGCCCGGCACCTTGAAGCCCATGGGCTGGCGCGGGTCGGCGAGGAATTCGGCGCCGAGGTTGGAGGTCATGACGATGAGCACGTTGCGGAAGTCCACCGTGCGGCCCTGTCCGTCCGTCAGGCGCCCATCGTCGAGCACCTGCAGGAGGACGTTGAACACGTCCGGATGCGCCTTCTCCACCTCGTCGAACAGCACCACCTGATAGGGCCGGCGCCGCACGGCTTCGGTCAGCGCTCCGCCCTCGTCATAGCCCACATAGCCGGGAGGCGCGCCGATCAGCCGGCTCACGGAGTGCTTCTCCATGTATTCCGACATGTCGATGCGCACCATCGCCGTCTCGTCGTCGAACAGGAACTCGGCGAGCGCCTTGGTCAGCTCCGTCTTGCCGACGCCCGTGGGGCCGAGGAAGAGGAACGAGCCGATGGGCCGGTTCGGGTCCTGAAGGCCGGCGCGGGCGCGGCGCACGGCGGTGGAGACGGCGGCCACCGCCTCCGACTGGCCCACCACGCGCTTCGCCAGCTCCAGCTCCATGCGCAGCAGCTTCTCGCGCTCGCCTTCGAGCATCTTGTCCACGGGCACGCCGGTCCAGCGGGAGACGACGCCGGCGATGTGGCTGGGCGTCACCGCCTCTTCCACCATGCCACCGGCCGCGCCCGCCTTCTCGATGTCGGCGAGCTTCTTCTCCAGCTGCGGGATCACCGAATAGGTGAGCTCGCCGGCCTTCTGGTATTCGCCCTGCCGCTGCGCGGAGGCAAGGTCCGCCCGCGCCTGGTCGAGCTTGGCCTTGACGGTGGTCGCCTCGCCCAGCTTCTCCTTCTCGGACTTCCACTTGGAGGTGAGGACGGAGGCCTTCTCCTCGAGGTCCGCCAGCTCCTTCTCGGAGCGCTTCAGGCGGTCCTTGGAGGCGCTGTCGGTCTCCTTCTTCAGGGCCTCCTGCTCGATCTTGCGACGCATGATCTCGCGGTCGAGGCTGTCCAGCTCCTCGGGCTTGGAATCCACCTGCATGCGCAGGCGCGAGGCCGCCTCGTCCACAAGGTCGATGGCCTTGTCGGGCAGGAAGCGGTCGGTGATGTAGCGGTTGGAGAGAACCGCCGCAGACACCAGCGCCGAGTCGGTGATGCGCACGCCGTGGTGCAGCTCGTACTTCTCCTTCAGGCCGCGCAGGATGGAGACGGTATCCTCCACCGTGGGCTCGGAGACGAAGACGGGCTGGAAACGACGGGCCAGCGCCGCGTCCTTCTCCACATGCTTGCGATACTCGTCCAGCGTGGTCGCGCCGACGCAGTGCAGCTCGCCGCGGGCCAGGGCAGGCTTCAGCAGGTTGGACGCATCCATGGCGCCATCGGTCTTGCCGGCGCCGACCAGGGTGTGCATCTCGTCGATGAACAGGATGATGCCGCCCTCGGCCGCCTCGACCTCGGAGAGCACGCTCTTCAGGCGCTCCTCGAACTCGCCGCGATATTTTGCACCGGCGATGAGGGAGCCCATGTCGAGGGAGAGAAGGCTCTTGTCCTTCAGACTCTCGGGCACATCACCGTCCACGATGCGGCGGGCGAGGCCCTCCACGATGGCGGTCTTGCCGACGCCGGGCTCGCCGATGAGCACGGGATTGTTCTTGGTGCGGCGCGCCAGCACCTGGATGGTACGGCGGATCTCCTCGTCACGGCCGATGACCGGGTCGAGCTTGCCGTCCCGCACGGCCTGGGTGAGGTCGCGGGCATATTTCTTCAGCGCGTCATAGGCGTTCTCGGCGGTGGCGCTGTCCGCGGTGCGGCCCTTGCGCAGGGCCTCGATGGCCGCGTTCAGGGTCTGCGGGGTCACGCCCGCCTTCGCCAGCATCTTGCCGGCGTCGGTGTCCTTCTCGATGGCGAGGGCCAGCAGAAGCCGCTCGACGGTGACGTAGCCGTCACCCGCCTTCTTGGCCGCCTGCTCGGCGGTCTCGAACACCTTGGCGAGCTGCTGGGACACGTAAACCTGCCCCGAGCCGCCCGACACCTTCGGCAGCTTCTTCAGCGCCGCTTCCACCTCGGCGCGCACCAGCGTGGGATTGCCGCCCGCGCGCTGGATGAGGCCCGAGCACAGGCCTTCGGGATCGTCCATCAGCACCTTCAGGAGGTGCTCCGGCGTGAACTGCTGGTTGCCCTCCCGCACCGCCAGCGACTGGGCGGACTGGACGAAGCCTCGCGCGCGCTCGGTATAGATCTCAAAATTCATCTGTCTCTCCTCCTTCCCGCGCCCGATACCTTCCAAGAAGCATAGGGGGCGCGGCGGGACACGGTCCCGGCATCCCCGGCTACCGTCGCGCAGGCGGAACAAACCCACGCCGTGCCTCATGTGGGTGTGGCCCCGCTGCAACGGAAGGGGGTGGATGCACGATTTCAAGCCGGCCGGGCCAAACCGCGCCGCCACCGCCCTCCGCTCGATCAAGGCTAGGTCCGGCGCGCCGCCATCGCCTTGATCCAGGTGAAAATTCACCCGCCCTTGACCAAGCCGGCGGGGCATGGGACGCCGGGGCCTCCGGACCTGAAGGAGCGCCCCGCATGCCCGTGCCGTCCGTCTCTTCCGCCCCCGCCATTCCGGCCGCCAAGCTGCCGCCCGCCACCGTCACCGCCCTCTACCGCCATCCGGTGAAGGGCCTGTCGCCCGAGGCGCTGGACGCCGTGGAGCTGACCGCCGGCGCCTTCTTCCCGAACGACCGCCTCTATGCGGTGGAGAACGGCCCCAGCGGCTTCGATCCGGCCGAGCCGTCCTACCGGCAGAAGACCGCCTTCCTCATGCTGATGCGGGACGCCCGCCTCGCCGCCCTCGCCTCCCGCTATGACGTGGCGACGGCGACGCTCACGCTCGCCCTCGACGGCCACGAGGTGGTGGCGGCCAACCTTTCGACGCCCGAGGGACGGGCGGAGGTGGAGGCCTTCCTCACCTTCTATATGGGCGAAGAGGCGCGCGGCCCGCTGAAGCTGCTGACCGCGCCCGAGGGCTTCCGCTTCACGGATTCGCTGCGCTCCGGCTTCCTCTCTCTTCTCAACCTCGCGAGCGTGCGCGACCTCGGCGCGCGGATGGAGGCGGAGCTGGACCCCCGCCGCTTCCGTATGAATTTGCATCTGGAGGGCTGGCCGGCCGGCGCGGAGCTGGAGATGGCCGGCGCCCGGCTCGATGTGGGCACGGCGCGCATCGCCATCCTCAAGCGCACCGAGCGCTGCGCGGCGGTGAACGTGAACCCCGCGACCGCCGCCCGCGACCTCAATGTGGTGAAGGGCCTCGTGTCCGCCTACGGCCACGCGGACTGCGGGATCTATGCCAAGGTGGTGCGCTCCGGCCGAGTCCGGGTGGGCGACACCCTGCGGCCCGCCGCCGACTGATCCGCCAATCCCGCCACGCACCAATCCCGCCACTCAAGGGAGAAACCCATGCGCCTGAAGTCCGCTGTCCTCGCCGCCACGCTCGCCGCGATCCTCATCGTTCCCGCGTCCGCCGCGAGCTTCTCGTGCAACGGTGTCAGCGCGCCGGACGAGGTGGCCATCTGCAAGAGCTGCGACCTCGCCCAGCTCGACGTGAAGATGGCGACGCTCTACGGCGTCATCACCAAGATGGTGGGCATGGGCCAGCGCGGCGCGATCCAGGACGACCAGCGCGCCTGGCTGGTGGAGCGCGCCGCCTGCAAGGCCGACGCGGCCTGCATCTCCAATGCCTACCAGACCCGCATCCGCGCCATCGAGGGGATGCTCTCCGACATCTATTCCCGCGGCCCGTTCTGAGGCATGGTCCGCCGATGATTTTGTCTTCTCCCGCAGCGCTTTCATCGGCGGCCTTCGAGGCCGTGGACACCTGGGTGTTCGACCTCGACAACACCCTCTATCCCGCCCAGCACGACCTCTGGGGCCAGATCGACGCCCGCATGAAGGCGTACATCTCGAACCTTCTCGGCATCGCGCCCGAGGAGGCCTTCCGCATCCAGAAGGATTATTACCGGCGCTACGGCACCTCCCTGCGCGGGCTGATGATCGAGCACGGGGTGGAACCCGCCGCCTTCCTCGCCCATGTGCACGACGTGGACCTCTCGACCCTCGACGCCTCCCCCCGCCTCGCTGCCGCCATCGAGGCGCTGCCGGGTCAGAAGCTGGTCTATACCAACGGCTCTGAGCGCCACGCCCGCAACGTGCTGGAAAAGCTCGGCATGGATGCGCACTTCACCGCCGTGCACGACATCGTGGCCGCCGAATTCCACCCCAAGCCCACCGAGGAGGCCTACGAGCGCTTCCTGCGTGCGCACGGGGTGGAAGCGACCCGCGCCGCCATGTTCGAGGACCTCGCCCGCAATCTGGAAGTGCCCCACCGCCTCGGCATGGTGACGGTTCTGGTGGTGCCTCCCGGCCAGACGGTGGCGGCGCGCGAGAGCTGGGAGTTCGAGGGCCGCGAGGACGCCTATGTGAACCACGTCACCGAAGACCTCGCCGGCTTCCTCGAGACGGTCGCCCGCGACCTGCCCCCGCCGCCGGCGGCCGATCCGGAGTAAAGGGAGGACCACGCCATGGCCGGCGCCACCCGCAGCATCCGCACCCTCACCCCGGTCGAGGTGGACACCGCCGTGGACTGGGCCGCCCGCGAGGGCTGGAACCCCGGCCTTGCCGACGCCGCCGCCTTCCTCGCGCAGGATACGCACGCCTTCCGTGGCCTCTTCCTCGATGGTGCGCTGGCCGCAGTGATCTCGGCGACGCGCTATGAGGGCGGCTTCGCCTTCGTCGGCTTCTACATCTGCCGCCCGGATCTGCGCGGCGAAGGCCATGGCCTCGCGCTGTGGCAGGACACCTTCAGGCGGCTCGACGGCCCGGTGGGGCTCGACGCGGTGGTGGAGCAGCAGGGCACCTACGCCCGCGACGGCTTCAAGCGCGCCTACGCCAATTTCCGCTTCGGCGGCATGGCGCCGGAGGCCGCGCCCGACCCGCGCGTGGTGGACATCACGCCCGCCCACCGCGATGCCGTCACGGCGCTGGACCGCGCCTGCTTCGGCTTTCCCCGCCCGAACTTCCTGAAGGCGTGGCTCGCCCCGCCGCAGGGGCGTGCCTGCGTCTTCGTGGCGGACGGCGCGGTGAAGGGCTATGGCGTCCTCCGCCGTTGCCGGGCGGGATGGAAGATCGGCCCGCTCTTCGCCGACGACGCGGCGGTGGCCGGCGCGCTCTTCTCCACCCTCGCGCGCACGGCGGCGGGCGATCAGGTGTTCCTCGACATTCCCGATCCCAACCCCGCCGCCCGCGCCCTCGCCGAAGGGGCGGGGCTCACCCCGGTGTTCGAGACCAGCCGCATGTATCGCGGCTCGGGGCCGGATCTGCCGCTCGATCGCATCTTCGGCATCACCACGTTCGAGCTGGGGTGAGGGGGAGCGCTTTAACCGCCGGTGACCTCGGCCATAGGGGCGCCGGCTGACGGGCCGGGGCCGTTATCCCGACACTGACCTCACCGCCGTCATGGCCGGGCTTGTCCCGGCCATCCACGTCGGGCCGATTCTGAAGATGGTTGGCAGCTACTCCCGGCCGCGCCACGTGGTTGCCCGGCACAAGGCCGGGCATGACGATGGTGAATGGGGTTCGAGCGCGCGACTGTTCCGCGGTGGATGATCGTGATGCCGCCCCCTCACCGCCCGCCGCGATACGCCGCCTGGTCGATGCCGTGGCGGCGGAGCTTGTCGTAGAAGGTCTTGCGGGGGATGCCGAGGGCGGCCACGGTGGCCTGCACGTCGCCCTTGTGCGCCTCCAGCGCGGCGCGGATTTCCTGCGCCTCGAAGGCGTCCACCCGCTCCGGCAGGGTGCCCTTGCCGCCGTCGGCCTCGGCCGGAACGGAGGCAGGCTCCGGCTCCACCAGCCCCAGCGCGACGCGTTCGGCATAATGCACCAGCTCGCGCACATTGCCCGGCCAGTCATGTTCGGCGAGATGACGCAGCACGCTGGCGTCCAGCTCCGGCGGCGCCCGGTTGAAGCGCTCCGCCGCGCGGGCGAGGAAGTGGCCGAACAGCAACGGCACGTCGCCGCGCCGGTCGCGCAGGGCCGGGATGCGCACCGAGGCGACGTGCAGGCGGTAATAGAGATCCTCGCGGAAGCTGCCCTGCCGCACCAGCGCCGGCAGGTCCACCTTGGAAGCGGCGACGACGCGGATGTCCACCCGCCGCGTCTCGTTGGTGCCCAGCGGCGCGATCTCGCGCGCCTCCAGCACGCGCAGCAGCTTCACCTGGAGGGCCGGTGACATGGCCTCGATCTCGTCGAGGAAGAGCGTGCCGCCATGGGCGTGCTCGATGCGCCCCACCCGCTTCTTGAGCGCCCCGGTGAAGGCGCCGGCCTCGTAGCCGAACAGCTCGCTCTCGATCACCGTCTCCGGCAGCGCGCCGCAATTCACCGCCACCAGCGGGCGGGTGGCGCGGCGGCTCCAGCGGTGGAGGGCGGTGGCCACCACCTCCTTGCCGGAGCCGGTCTCCCCCTCCACCAGCACGTCCACGTCCGCATCGGCAATCTGGCGCAGCATCTGCCGCAGGCGCGCCATGACAGCGCTGGTGCCGAGCAGCGGCAGGTCGTCCTGCGTGGTGGCGACGGCGCGCTTCAGCTCGCGGTTTTCCAGCACCAGCCGGCGGCGGTCGAGGGCGTGGCGGATGCTGGCGACGAGCCGCTCGGAGGCATAGGGCTTGGCGAGGAAGTCGTAGGCGCCCTCGCGCATGGCATCCACCGCCATGGCGATGTCGCCGTGACCGGTAATCAGGATGACCGGCAGGTCCGCGTCCCGCGCCCTCAGCCGGCGGAACAGCTCCAGCCCGTCGATGCGCGGCATGCGCACGTCGGTCACGACGACGCCGGGAAAGTCCGCGTCGATCGCCTCCAGCGCCTCCAGCGCCGAGGCGTAGCCGGCGACCGTGAGGCCGGCCAGCATCAGCGCCTGCACGTTGGCCGCGCGCAGAGCCGGATCGTCGTCGATGAAGGCCACGTCCACCGCGTTGCTTTCCGTCATGCCGTGCCGGCTCCGGTGTCGAGTCCCCGGGCGCGGGGCAGGGTGACGGTGAAGACGGCGCCGCCGTCATTCTCCACCTTCAGGCTGCCGCCGCACTCGGCGATGATGTCCTTGGAAATGACGAGGCCCAGCCCCAGCCCCTGCGGCTTGGTGGTGTTGAAGGGCAGGAAGAGCGCCCCCAGCATCTCCTCCGGCAGGCCCGGACCATTGTCGGCGACGGTGACCACCACCGTGTCGGGCCGGGTCTCGACCCGGATGCGGATTTCCCCGTCGCGCCGCGTGCCGATGGCCTCGGCCGCGTTCTGGATGAGGTTCACCAGCACCTGCTCGAGGCGCATGCGGTCGCCCGTCACCGCCACGTCCGGGCGGTCGATGTCGAGGGCGAGAGCGATGTCGGTCTGGAGCAGGCGATAGCGCATCAAGAGCAGCGCGCCGTCGATGACCGGGGCGAGCGCCACCGGCTCGATGCGGGCGGCGGACTTCCGGGCGAAGGCGCGCAGCTCTCCGGTGATGGCGCCGATGCGCTCGGTCAGCGCGGCGATGGTGTCGAGATTGGCGGCGGCGGCGGCCGGCTCGCCGCGGTCGAGGAAGGCGCGGGAATTCTCCGCGAAGGTGCGGATGGCCGCCACCGGCTGGTTCACCTCATGGGCGACCCCGGCGGCGATCTGGCCGAGCACGGCGAGCTTGGAGGCCTGCACCAGTTCGTCCTGCAAAGCGTCGAAGGCGAGGCGCGCGCGGCGGCGCTCCTCCATCTCCGTCACCAGTTGCGCATTGGCGGCGGACAGCTCCGCCGTCCGCTCGACGACGCGGGCCTCCAGCGCCCGGCGCGCCTCCGCTTCCCGCGCCAGCGCCCGGACGCGGCGGCGGCGCCGGGTCCACCACACTCCGGCCGAGCCGAGGCCGACGACGCCGGCGAGCGCCGCCGAGGCGCGGGCCGCCGTGGTGGCGAGGCGCGTCGTGGCTGATGTGGGGGCGAGCACGGTGAGCGTCCACGAGGTGGAAGGCACGGGCATGTCCACCGCGACGAAATCCTGCGCCGCATTTCGGCCGGGCAGGCGCAGGCGCAGGACGCCACCTTCCTCGGGCGAGGGGCCGAGATCGAGCCGGGTGAGGGGCGAATCGCCGAATTGCAGGCTCTCGCGGATGGCATCGCGCTCCACCGGATCGAGCGCCACGGTGGTGCGGAAGCGGAAGGCGGGCTCCGAGGCGATGAGCACGATGTGCCGCTCGTCGGTGACGAAGGTGGGTTCGGCGAAGCGCCGCCATGCGGCCTCCAGCGCGTCGAACTCGGCCTTGAGCACGAGCACGCCGAGCACCCGCCCCTGCGCCTCCACCCGCTGCGCCAGATAAAGGCCCGGCTTGCGGCTGACCGTGCCGAAGGCGAAATGCTCCGCCCGCCCCTCGGCCAGCGCCACGCGGAAATAGGGGCGAAAGCCGTAGTCGGAGCCGAGGAAACTCTCCGGGGTCCGGTAGTTGCTGGCCGCGACCGTGTGGCCCTCGGCATCTATGAGATAGATGACGCCGGTGCGCACCCCCTCCGCGAGGGCATCGAGCCGCCGGTCGAGGGCGTCGAGGCGGGCCGGGTCCGGCGCCTCCAGCGCGCCGCGCACCTCCGGGTCCTGCGCCAGCACCACGGGCAAAGAGCGCTGCTTGTCGATCTCGCTGCGCAGCACCGCGACGCGCAGCGCCGCCGCCGTCTCGGCGGAGGCCGCCACCTGCGCCACCGCCCACCGGCGGGCCGCATAGTCCGCCACCCGGTCCAGCGTGACCATCAGCGCCAGCGCAGCCAGCGCCGTGCCGCCCACCGTCAGCAGGCGGCGGCGGGAGGGGCGTTCAGGGCTCGGCGGGACGCCCGGCTCGGCCACGGAGGCTCTCCTGATGTGCGGATTTCCGCACAGATTTTGACGGCAATGTGCGCCTCACCGCACGCGGAGTCGAGAGGGGCGGCGGAGCCTCGCGGAGAAAACATTTCGAATCAACGTGTTGCGCGTGCTCCGCGTCCCGCTCTGAACTGGCATGCGCCTTGCGCAGAGGGAAGCGTCGAACGGCGCGCTGCGCCGGCCCTTAACGAAGCATCCGATCCTGAAGTGCCCAGGCCAGAGCGGCCGCAAGAGGCACCAACGGCCCGGCGGAGGAAGGTCCTGAGATGGCCCACGCTATACCGGCGCATCCCGCGCCCCATCACCATTACCCCCGCAAGTTCTACCATCACCTCTATTTCCAGGTGATCGTGGCGATCATCGCCGGCTCGCTGCTCGGCCATTTCTATCCGGACTTTGGCGCCAGCCTGAAGCCGCTGGGCGATGCCTTCATCAAGCTGGTGAAGATGGTCATCGCCCCCGTCATCTTCCTCACCGTCGTCACCGGCATCGCCGGCATGCGCGACATGGGCAAGGTCGGCCGCGTGGCCGGCAAGGCCATGATCTACTTCCTTACCTTCTCCACGCTGGCCCTCGTCATCGGCCTCATCGTGGCGAACGTGGTGCAGCCCGGTGCAGGGCTCAACATCGATCCCAAGACGCTGGATCCCAAGGCCGTCGCCACCTACGCGGCGAAGGCGCATGACGCCTCCATCATCGGCTTCCTGATGGACATCATCCCGGCGACGCCGGTGTCGGCCATGGCCAATGGCGACATCCTGCAGGTGCTGTTCTTCGCCGTGCTGTTCGGCATCGCGCTCGGCGGCGTGGGCGATCTCGGCACCCCGGTGCTCAAGGTGCTCACCTCCGCCTCGCACGCCATGTTCCGGCTGGTGGCCATCGTGATGAAGGCGGCGCCCATCGGCGCGTTCGGCGCCATGGCCTTCACCATCGGCAAGTACGGCATCGGCTCGGTGAAGAACCTCGCCTTCCTGATCTTCACCTTCTACCTCACGGCGGCGCTGTTCGTGTTCATCGTGCTGGGCCTCGTGGCGCGCTACAACGGCTTCTCCCTGTGGAAGCTGCTGCGCTACATCCGCGAGGAACTGCTCCTCGTGCTCGGCACCTCCTCCTCGGAAGCGGCCCTGCCCGGCCTGATGCTGAAGATGGAGCGCGCCGGCTGCGCCAAGTCGGTGGTCGGCCTCGTGATCCCCACGGGCTATTCGTTCAACCTCGACGGCACCAACATCTACATGACGCTGGCGGCCCTGTTCATCGCCCAGGCCACCGGCATCCACCTCTCGCTGGAAGAGCAGGTCCTGCTGCTGCTGGTCGCCATGCTGTCGTCCAAGGGCGCGGCGGGGATCACCGGCGCGGGCTTCATCACGCTGGCGGCGACGCTCTCGGTGGTGCCGTCGGTTCCGGTGGCGGGCCTTGCCCTCATCCTCGGCATCGACCGCTTCATGTCCGAGTGCCGCGCGCTCACCAACTTCGTCGGCAATGCGGTGGCCACCATCGTCGTCGCCCGCTGGGAAGGCGAGCTGGACAAGGCGAAGCTCCTGCGCGTGCTCGACGGCGAACCCATCTCGCTGGAAGACGAGTTCGACGAGGGCCTGATCTCCACCGCCCCCGGCGTGAAGGCCGTCGCCTGAGGCCACCGCGCGCGGCGCGACACCGGTCCTCCCCAGCTGCCCGCCTCTCCGGAGGCGGGCTTTTTTGTTTGCCGCGCCGCGCTTGACCGGCCGGGGTGGCGATGACATCCAGACCCTGAGGATCAGGAGCTGACCATGGCGGATGAAGCGGTCGAAACGCCGGAAGAGAAGTCGGCGGGCTCTGTCGGCGAGGTGTTCCGCGCCTTCCTGAAGCTGGGGCTCATGTCCTTCGGCGGCCCCATCGCCCATCTCGGCTATTTCCGCGCCGAGCTGGTGGAACGCCGCCGCTGGATCGACGACGCCGGCTATGCGGACCTCGTGGCGCTCTGCCAGTTCCTGCCCGGCCCCGCCTCCAGCCAGCTCGGCTTCGCCCTCGGGATCGTCCGGGGCGGCGGCTTTCTCGGCGGGCTCGCGGCCTGGGCCGGCTTCACTTTGCCCTCGGCCATCCTGCTCGCCGCCCTCGGCCTGCTCTCCTCTTATGTGGGCACCGCCGCCCTCTATGGCGGCGTCATCGGCGGCATCCTCCATGGGCTGAAGCTCGTCGCCGTCGCCGTGGTGGCGCAGGCGGTGTGGGGCATGGCGCGGACGCTGACTCCCGACCAGCCGCGCGCCGGCATCGCGCTGAGCGCCATCGTCATGGTCACGCTGGCGGCGGGCAGCTTCGGGCAGGTGGCGGCCATCGCCATGGGCGCGATCGCCGGGCTGTTCCTGTGTCAGGACGAGAACCCGCCGGCCGGGAGCGCAACTGCGACGCCCGCCGTCAGCCACCTGCCGGTGCCCTTCAAGCGGCGGACGGGGGCGATCCTGCTCGCGGTCTTCGCCTTGCTGCTGGTGCTGCCGCCCCTCTTCAAGGCCGCGTCGCCCTATATCGGCGTGTTCGAGTCCTTCTATCGCTCCGGCGCCCTGGTGTTCGGCGGCGGCCATGTGGTGCTGCCGCTGCTGCAGGCGGAAGTGGTGACCACCGGCTGGGTGCTGCCCGGCCAGTTCCTCGCCGGCTACGGCCTCGCCCAGGCGGTGCCCGGCCCGCTCTTCACCTTCGCCGCCTGGCTCGGCGCGGTGATGGCCCCGCCGGCCGGCGGGGTGACAGGCGCGGTGGTGGCGCTGGTGGCGGTGTTCCTGCCCGGCCTGCTGCTGGTGACGGGCATGCTGCCCTTCTGGAGCACGCTGCGCGGGCTGCCGCTGGCGCAGGCCGCCATGCGCGGGGCCAATGCGGCGGTGGTGGGCATCCTCGGTGCCGCGCTCTACACCCCGGTCTTCACCGGCGCCGTGCAGAGGCCGATGGACTTCGCTGCCGCCATCACCGGCTTCCTGCTGCTCACGGTGTGGAAGGTGCCGCCGCTGGCGGTGGTGGTGGTGCTGGCCGTGCTCGGCCCGTTCCTGACCGGGCTCTATTAGGGCCTTCGCGCGCCGGCACCCGCGCCGACCTCAGGCTCGCGCAAGCCTCGCCCGGCATGCTGCGGCGACGTCCCCGATCCGCGTACAAGACGGAGCGCCATGCGCATCCGCGGCCAGGGGACGCCCGGAGGAAGCAAGGCACCCATGGCGACATCCAGCACGGCACCGACGTCCTCCGTCGCGGGGCCGCCCGCATCCGTCAGCGGCCTGCGCGATATGGAAGCGCTCGGGCCGGCCGTGGACATCTCGGCCAACCTCAACGAAATCCTGTGCCTGATGGCCTGGTCCAACGGCAATGCGCGCAAGCTCGCCGGCGAGACCACCTCGGCCTCCTCCGCCGTGGCGCAGATCGCCGCCACCATCGAGACCATCGCCCAGCTCGGTGCCGATGCAGGGAAGGAGACCGGGGACGCGCTGCGGCTCGTCACCTCCGGCGCGGCCAAGACGCGCACCGCCGGGCAGGCCATGAGCGGCATCGCCGAAGCGTTCGGCGAGCTGGAGGCGCGGCTCGCCCACCTGAATTCCGCCACCCAGTCCATCGGCGGCTTCGCCACCTCCATCGGCTCCATCTCGCGGCAGACCAAGCTGCTCGCGCTGAACGCCACCATCGAGGCGGCACGGGCCGGCGAGGCGGGGCGGGGGTTCGCGGTGGTCGCGGCCGAGGTCAAGGCCCTGTCCGAGGAGGCCTCGCGCACCACCGACCTCATCCGCGACCAGCTCCAGGCCTTGTCCGTGGTGGTGAAGGACATGCTGGACGCCATGGGCGCCGGCGCCACCCGGGTCGAGGAGGGGCGCGCCATCGTCGAATCGGTGATGACCGACATGGACGGCATCGAGACCCGCGTCAGCGCCTCCACCGACGGGGTGGGACGCATCGCCCTGATGCTGGGCGAGCGGCGCGCGGCCTTGCGCGACCTTTCCGACCGGCTCGGCGAGATCGCCCGGCTCGCCAACCAGAACGAGACCGATTCCGCCACCGCCGCCGGCCTGCTCGGCCGCGCCGATGCCATCGCAGGCGACCTCATCTCCCGCGCCTCGGCCGGAGCGGGCGCCGCCGCGGCGGTCCGCCGGCTCAAGTCCGATCACATGGCGTGGAAGCGGAGCCTCGCCGAATGCCTCGCCGGGGTGACAGCCGCCGATCTCCGCGGATTTCAGGCGCGCAACGCCCCGCTCGGAGACGGCTTTGCCGGGATTGACGGGGCGGCGGTCGAAGATCCGGCCATGCTGTCCCAGCTGGCGGCGCTCGGCCGGCAACTCGCGGCCTGCGGCGAGCGGATCGTCGCGGGCACGGCAAGCGGCGACATGGGCGCGGCCATCGACGCCTACATGACCATGGATGCCCTCTCGGCCGACGCCCTGACGCAGATGGCGCGCTTTACGCCCCGCCGATCGAAGGGCGTATCCGCCGCGGCCTGAAGCGGCGGCCTTGGGCCGGACCCGTCAGCGCCGGCGGCGCTGGCGGTGCTCTTCCAGCTTCACCCGCACCCCGTCGAGGGCGCGGAGCGTCCCCTCCAGCCGGCGGGCGATGGCGCGGCGGAACTTGGCGGTGACCTCGGGGTAACGCTCCAGCACCCGCGTGAACACTTCGCGCGGCAAGCGAATCACCACCGTCTCCTCCCCCGCCACGGCCGTCGCGGGCCGCGGGGTGGCGATGATGAGCGCGGTCTCGCCGACGAGGGCGCCGGTGGTGACGTCCTTCAGCAGGCGCGGGGCGCCGGGCAGCCGTTCGTCCATCATCTTCAGCCGGCCCGACACCACCACGAAGGCGCCGTCGGATGTCTCGTTCATCCGGAACAGCACGTCACCCTCGGCGAGCCGCATTTCCTCGGCGCCCTGGGCGAGCAGGCGCACGGCGCCGTCGCTGAGCAGATCGAAGGTGGCGATCCCCCGGAGCAGCGCGATGTCCCTGTCGATGCTCACGGAAGGAGGTTCCTCAACTGGCTGTGCATGATGTTCCGGCCCGGCCGTCAGGGCACGAGCTTGTAGCCCCCGGCCTGGGTCGCAAGAAGGGTGGGATTGGAGGGATCTGGCTCGATCTTCTGGCGCAGGCGGTAGATGTGGGTTTCCAGAGTATGCGTGGTGACGCCGGAATTATAGCCCCACACTTCCTGCAGCAGCGTTTCCCGCGGCACCGGATTTTTCCCGGCCCGGTAGAGATAGCGCAGGATGGCCGTCTCCTTCTCGGTGAGGCGGATCTTGGAGCCGCGCTCGGTGAGGAGGAGCTTCGCCCCCGGCCGGAAGGAATAGGGACCGATGGCGAACACCGCGTCCTCGCTCGCCTCGTGCGAGCGCATCTGGGCGCGCAGCCGCGCCAGCAGCACCGCGAAGCGGAACGGCTTCACGATATAGTCGTTGGCTCCGGCCTCCAGCCCCATGATGGTGTCGCTGTCGGTGTCGTGGCCGGTCAGCATCAGGATGGGTGCCTTGAAGCCATTGCGGCGCATCTGGCGCACGGCGTCGCGCCCGTCCATGTCGGGCAGGCCCACGTCCATGATCACGAGGTCGATGGCCCCGTTCTTCGCCTGCTCGACGGCGCCGCCGGCGGTGTCCGCGCCCACGGGCTCGAATTCGTCCTGGAGCGCGAGCTGCTCGATCAGCGCATCGCGCAGCTCCGGGTCGTCCTCGACCACCAGGATTTTCCACGCATTGGGCATCAATTCCTCCTGCGCCCTTGCGGACGCGCGAATCGCGCAAGTAGAGCATGGACATGGCTCTGCGCAAATTTCCATCCGGGGACAGCTGTGGAGAGGTATCACACTAAGTCATGAGGCAGGCTAATCCTGTGGGCATCTCCCGCATCGCCGTCAGCCGCCGCCCCGGCACCCGCCATCGGGGGATCCTGCGGGCGGGCGGATTGTCGATCCCGGTGGCGCTGGGGCGCTCCGGCATCGGCGCCGACAAGCGCGAGGGCGACGGGCGCACCCCGGCCGGCCGCTGGCGCATCCTCGCCCTTCTCTACCGGCCCGACCATGGTCCGCGCCCCGTCTCCCGGTTTCCCACCCGTCCCCTCCGCCCCGCCGACGGCTGGTGCGACGACCGGGCGGACCGGCGCTACAATTGCCCCGTCACACTGCCGCTCGGCGGCGCGCGCAAGGTGTCGCACGAGAAGATGTGGCGCGACGATGCCCTGTACGACCTGGTGCTGGTGATCGATCACAACCAGCGCCCCCGCATCGCCGGGCGCGGCTCTGCCGTGTTCGTGCATCTCGCCCGGCCGGGGTTCACGGCGACGGAGGGCTGCGTCGCGCTGCGCCGGGCGGACATGACGCGCCTGCTGGCGCGGCTGAAGCCGGGGGCGGTCATCGACATCGCGTGACGGGCGGGGTGCGAGGCGGATCGCGCACGGGCCTTTGGTCCCGGCCGTCATTTCACCGCCCCGGTCGCGGTGCTATAGAGCCGTTCCAATCAGCGGCGGGCGCTCCCGCGCCCGATCCAACGCACGGGGCATCATGACCGCGCACACTTCGCCCGATGGGGCGCGCCACCTGCGGGTGGGCCTGTTCTGCACCTGCCTCGTGGACACCATCCGCCCCTCGGTGGGCTTTGCCGCGGCGAAGCTGCTGGAAGATACCGGCTGCGAGGTGGCCGTGCCGCCGCAGACCTGCTGCGGCCAGCCCGCCTTCAATTCCGGCGACCGCGCCACCACACGGGCGCTGGCGGAAGAGATGATCGCGGCGTTCGAGACCTTCGATTACGTGGTCGCCCCCTCCGGCTCCTGCGCTGGCATGATCAAGACCCACTATCCCGAGCTGTTCACCGGCGAGCCGGACTGGGCCGGGCGGGTGGAGCGCTTCTGCGCCAAGGTGTTCGAGCTGACGTCCTTCCTCGTGGACGTGCGCGGCGTCACCTGCGTCGAAGCCGCCTATGACGGCACCGTCACCTATCACGACAGCTGCTCGGGCCTGCGCGAGCTGGGGGTGAAGGCGCAGCCGCGCCTCCTGCTCTCCTCGGTGGAGGGGCTGGCGCTGGAGGAGATGAAGGACGCCGACACCTGCTGCGGCTTCGGCGGCACCTTCTGCGTGAAATATCCCGACGTCTCCAACGCCATCGTGGAGAAGAAGTCCGCCAACATCGCCGCCACCGGCGCGGATACGCTGCTGGCCGGCGATCTCGGCTGCCTCATGAACATGGCCGGCAAGCTCCAGCGCGAGGGCCACGCGGTGCGCGCCCTCCACGTCGCCGAAGTGCTCGCCGGCATGGGCAACGCACCCGCCATCGGCGAGCCCGCCGCCCGGGAGGCGAAACGATGAGCGTCGAGATCACCACCCCCCGCTTCAAGGACAATGCGAAGAAGGCGCTGGCCGACCTGCCGCTGCAGGGCGCGCTCTCCAAGGTCGGCCCCGGCTTCATCGGCAAGCGCGCGGCGGCGGCCGAGAAGCTGCCGGAGTTCGACGCCCTGCGGGACTCGGCGCGCGACATCAAGAACCACACGCTGGCTCACCTCGACCTTTATCTCGAGCGCTTCGAGGCCAAGGCGAAGGAAGCCGGCGGCCATGTGCATTTCGCCGTGGATGCGGCGGACGCGCGGGCCATCGTCACGGACATCTGCAAGCGCCTCGGCGCGAAGACCGTGACCAAGGGCAAGAGCATGATCTCGGAAGAGATCGGCCTCAACGACCATCTCGCGGCGGCCGGCATCCAGCCGGTGGAGACGGATCTGGGCGAATACCTCATCCAGATCCGCGGCGAGGCGCCCTCCCACATCATCGCCCCCGCCATCCACCTCAACAAGGATCAGGTGGAAGCCGATTTCCGCCGCGTCCACGCCCATCTGCCCCCCGAGCGCGACCTCTCCGAGCCCACCTCGCTGCTCGCCGAGGCGCGGGGCGAGTTGCGCCAGAAGTTCCTGGCGGCGGACGTGGGCATCACCGGCGCCAACTTCCTGGTGGCGGAGACGGGCACCTCCATCATCGTCACCAACGAGGGCAACGGCGACCTCACCCAGACCCTGCCGAAGGCGCACATCGTGCTCGCCTCGCTGGAAAAGCTGGTGCCGACGCTGGAGGACGTGAGCCAGATTCTGCGCGTGCTGGCCCGCTCGGCCACCGGGCAGGACATGAGCGTCTACACCACTTTCTCCACCGGCCCCCGCCGCCCCGGCGATCCGGACGGGCCGGGCGAATATCACGTGGTGATCCTCGACAACGGCCGCTCGTCCATGCTCGGCGGGCAGTTGCGCGAGGTGCTGCGCTGCATCCGCTGCGGCGCCTGCATGAACCATTGCCCGGTCTATCATGCGGTGGGCGGGCATGCGTACGGCTGGGTCTATCCCGGCCCCATCGGCTCGGTGCTCACCCCGGCGCTCATCGGCGTGGAGAAGGGGCGCAACCTGCCCAACGCCTCCACCTTCTGCGGCCGCTGCGAGGAGGTGTGCCCCATGCGCATCCCTTTGCCGAAGCTAATGCGGCACTGGCGGGAGAAGGAATTCGAGCGCCACCTCACCCCGGCCACCCAGCGCTTCGGCCTTTCCGTGTGGGGCTTCTTCGCCCGGCGCGGCTGGCTCTACCGGCCGGCGACGCGGCTCGCCATGGGCGCCCTTTCGCTTCTGGGGCGGACCAAGGGGCGCTTCGCCGCCCTGCCCCTTGCCGGCGGGTGGACGCAGCATCGCGATTTCCCGGCGCCGCAGGGCGACACCTTCCAGGCCCAATGGCGCGCCCGGCAGGCGGAGCGTCGCGCGGCTTCAGGACAAGGGGTGCACTGATGAGTTCGCGCGACACCGTCTTCGCCTCCATCCGCGCTGCGCTGGGCGTGACCTCTCAGGAGGCACCGCGCCGGCAGGCGGTGGCGGACCGCATCGCCTCGCATCCGCGCGGCGTCATCCCGGCGCGCGGGCAGTTGCCGGAGGCTGAACGCCTCGCTCTGTTCCGCGACATGGTGATCGGCGCGGCGGCGACCATCGATCACCTGGCCTCCACGGCCGAGGTGCCGGAGGCGATCGCCGCCTATCTCAGGTCGCGCAACCTGCCCATGACCATCCTGCGCGGCGCGGACGACCGCCTCGCCGCTTTGCCGTGGGAGCGCGCCCCGGCCCTCGACGTGTGGATCGGCCCCTCGGACGGGCGCCAGCTCGCCGGCCTCTCCCACGCCTTCGCGGGCACCGCCGAATCAGGGACGGTGGTGATGCTCTCCGGCCCGGAGAACCCCTCCACCCTCAACCTGCTGCCCGACCACCATCTGGTGGTGGTGGACGCGGCCGACGTGGCGGGGGACTACGAGAGCGTGTGGGACTTGATCCGCGCCCGCTATGGCGAAAGCGTGCTGCCGCGCACGGTGAACTGGATCACCGGCCCGTCGCGGTCCGCCGACATCGAGCAGACCCTGCTGCTCGGCGCCCATGGTCCGCGCAGCCTGCATGTGCTGCTGGTGGGCGGACCGACGCGCTGAGAGGGTTGACGGAGCGGCAACCGCGAACGGGCTGCAGCGAGCGCCGGCTTATTGGGTCAGGCGCGACGCCCAGATGCCCAGCGCCACCCCCAGCGGCACGGCGAGGAAGATCGCCAGCGCGACGGTGAGGAAGCCGCCGAACATGCAGCCCATGATGGCGCCGGAGATGGCTGAAAACACGGCCACCAACAGGATTCCCCCGGGTGGGCGGCCCGGCTGGACCTGAGGGTCTGACGGCAACGGCTGGACCGGTTCGCCCCTGCCCCGCCGCAAGCCATCCTGGCAGAAAATGGGCCATGACGGCGCCAGCGCGCTGATCTGCGCACCGCCAGCCGTTCCAATTGCGAGCACTCGCACGACTTCGTCCTCACCTGACTGAAGGGAAGTAATTCGAGGCTACCACAACTTCAACGGTACAGTACACTGAGTTCCTCGCAAAACGCGAATTTACCTCCGCGGCCGGCGTGATGCAGGCGCGACACGGGGCGGGAAAAAACGTCACCCCCGACCGCGCGCATGTGCCGGATAAGCAATCCGGTATTGCCCGTCCGTCATTTTGGCGGCAGTACTCGGTCACTTTTCAGCAATGGTGAGACAATGAAAGTTGGCTTGCGCTTCGTCCGGGCGCTGTTTGCAGCGGTCGTCGTCCTCTGCGTCGCCCAGCCGGCGCTGGCCCAGCAGAACCGCGGCCATGTCTACCTTTTGCGGGGGCTCGCCAACGTCTTCTCGCTGGGCATGGACGACCTTGCCAAGAAGCTGAACGCCCGCGGCATCCCCGCGACGGTGCACGAGTACGGCCAGTGGGCGTCCCTCGCCGACGCCGCCGCTGCAGAGAGCCGGGCCACCGGCAATTCCCCCATCATCATCGTCGGCCATTCCCTCGGCGCCGATGCGGCGGTGGAGATGGCCGAGCGCCTCACCGCGCTGGGCACCCCGCCCAAGCTGGTGGTGACCTTCGATCCGGTGGGCGTGACCCAGGTGGGCGCCTCGGCGGGCTATTTCGTCAACTACTACCAGTCCAACAACGGCTACGGTAAGCGCCTGACGGCCGGCCCGGGTTTCCGCGGCAATATCGTCAACCGCAACCTGAACGCCATCGGCGGCATCGACCACTTCAACATCGAGAAGTCGCCGCGCCTCCATGACGAGGTGATCACCCAGGTGCGCTCCATCACCACGCCGCGGCCGAAGCCCAAGCCCAAGCCGGTGGACCCCTCCGTCGCCCCCGGCGCACCGGCCACCGCCCCCGGCACCCAGGCCGCGGCGAAGCCCGGCGCGCCGGGCTGAGGGACGGATTTTCGGATGAGGAATCAGCGGCGGGCTTCGGCCCGCCGTTTTCGTTTGGGGCGCCCCTCCCCTTCAGCGCCGTCATCGCCCGCCTCGTGCGGGCGATCCACGGATGGTCTGAAGCGGTGCCTGACGTCCCAGATGGGACCGGCGGGCCGGCGGATCCCCTGGATGAACCGGGGGATGGCGGCTCCATGGGCTGGGAGCGCGGACCAGATCGACCGCCGCCGACCTACCCCCAGAACGCCCTGATCCCCGCGGCCACCGCCATGGCCACCACCACGGCGAGGAGGTCGCTGCGGGTCAGGCGGGTGACGACGAGGGCGGCGGCGAGTCCGCCCAGCATGCCCATGTCGCCCTTCACCGCGCCCTGAACGGCGCCGGGCACCAGCAGCGCCACCAGCACCGCGCCGGGCAGGCAGTCCAGCACCCGGCGCACGCGCGGCGTCACGGGAACGAGCCGCATCAGCCAGAAGCCGCCGGCGCGGTTGAAGGCGGTGGCGGCCGCCATCACGAGGATGGCGGTGAGGGTGCCGGCATCAACGGTCATCGTCGGTGAACCCGCCTGCGAGCGCGCCCGCGACGGCGCCGATCACGATGAACCACCAGCCCGGCAGCACGAACGACACGGCGGTGGAGACCGCCGCCGCCACGCCCCAGCCGACCGCCTCGCGCTTGCCCTTCCAGTTGGGAAGCAGCATGGCGATGAAGAAGGCGGGCACCACCAGGTCGATGCCCACCGCCTTCGGATCGGGAATGCCGCCGCCCACGAGGTGCCCCACCGCGGTGGCCAGCACCCACACCACCCAGGTGATAAGCCCGGAACCGACGAAGAAGCCGGCATCGCTGCCGCCCTCGGCGCGATAGCGCAGGGCCCCGGCCCAATTGTTGTCGGCCATCATCATCAGCGCCGGATAGGACTTCCACGCCGGCAGGGTGCCGAGCCAGGGCCGCAGCGAGGCGCCCATCAGCACGTGGCGCATGTTCACGGTCATGGTGAGGAAGCCGAGCGCCAGCAAAGAACCGGCGGTCCAGTGCTGGGTCCAGCCTTCCAGCGCCACCATCTGGGCGAGGCCGGCGAACACCAGCGCCGAGGAGAGCGTCGCCTCCAGCAGGGTGAAGCTCTTCTGGATGGAGGCGGCGCCGAAGGCCATGCCGAAGGCGGCGATGCCGGGCATCAGCGGCAGCATGGCGCGGGCGCCTTCCGCCATGCCGGCGAGGGTGAGGGGAACAGGAGGGGGCTTGGTCATCTTGAGCGGGGCAATCAACAGTCACGTCGCGGCAATGCCGCCCTTATGAACGCGCCCACTGGAAAGGCCAACCCGATTTCCGCTTGTCGGAGGAGGGGGGAGTGGGGCTCCCGTGTCCCCGGGATGCGCGCGTGTCCCAACAACAACCGTCATGGCCGGGCTTGTCCCGGCCATCCACGTGGTGGGGCCGGGGTCAGGTCTTCCTCCATCGCGCCATCGGCCCGACGTGGATGCCCGGCACAAGGCCGGGCATGACGGTGGTGATAATTCACTGGGCGCAACAACACCTTGGCAGCCCGTCCCGCGCCTCAGCCCTGCGGCTCCGGCTCGAACAGGCGCGAGAGGCCCTCGTCCCAGGGCGGGATGCCGCCGTGGCCCTGGCCGTAGAGGGCGGCGAGGTGGTCGATGAACACCCGCACCTTCTGCGGCAGGAAGCGGCGGGAGGGATAGACCGCGAACAGCCCCACCCGGTGGGAGGCGCGCCAGCGCGGCAGCACCACCTTCAGCGCGCCCGAGCGCAGTTCCGGCCCCACGTCCCAGGTGGAGCGGAGCGCGATGCCCACCGAGGCGAGCACCGCCTCGCGCACCACCTCGTTGGAATTGGTGCGCAATTGGGAATGCACGCGCAGCGTCACCGCCCCCTCCGGCCCCTCCAGCTTCCACGGGTCCTGCCCGTGGGTGGCGAGGAGAACGTGGGCGGAGAGTTCGGAGATCTGTTTCGGCTCGCCGGCGCGGGCGAGATAGTCCGGCGTCGCGCACAGCACCCGGTGGACCGGGGCGAGGCGGCGGGCGACGAGGCTGGAATCGTCGAGGTCGGCGATGCGCACCGCCACGTCGAAGCCCTCGCCCACGATGTCCACGAAACTGTCCGACAGTTCGAGGTCGATGGTGAGGTCCGGGTTCGCCTCCATGAGTGGCAGGAGGTTCGGCGCGATGTGCAGCCGGCCGAAGGAGGTGGGCGCCGACACGCGCAGCAGGCCCCGCGCCTCGGTGGACTTGCGGGCGAGCTGGCTTTCCGCCTCCTCGATGGAGGCGAGGATGGTCACGACCCGCTCGTAGAAGCCCTGTCCCGCCTCGGTGAGCGCCACCTTGCGCGTGGTGCGCTGGAACAGCCGGGCGCCAAGCCGCTCCTCCAGCCGCTGCACGCGCTTCGACACCACCGGTGGGGACAGCCCCATTTCCCGCCCGGCGGCGGAAAGGCTGCCGGCGGTGACGATGCGCGCGAAGATTTCAAGGTCGCCCAGATTGCCGATCATCGATCGACGCTCCTCCTGGCCGGGGGACATGCGCCGGCCGATTGTTTTGTCTTCGGGCCGCGACTTTATCCGTCAGGGAAAGAATGGGCGACGTTTTTTCCCGAATGAACCGATTATAGTTCCTCCAACAAGAACGGCTCAAAGGGACGCCGACATGACGGGAACCACTCCGGGCCTCAGGCTGCCGGAAGCGGATGCTCGGGTGCTCGCCCGACGGGAGGAGATCATCGCCGCGCTCCGGGCCATCGTGCCCGGCGAGGGCGTCATCGCCCACGAACGGGAGATGCGGCCCTACGAATCCGACGGCCTCACCGCCTATCGCCAACTGCCCCTCGTGGTGGTGCTGCCGAGCACCACCGAGCAGGTGGCCGCCGTTCTCAAATATTGCCACGACAACGAGATCCGCGTGGTGCCGCGCGGCTCGGGCACCTCGCTCTCGGGCGGCTCCCTGCCGCTTCAGGATGCGGTACTGCTGGGGCTCGGCAAGTTCAACCGCGTGCTCGACATCGACACCGCCAATCGCGCCTGCGTGGTGCAGCCGGGGGTGACCAACCTCGGCATCTCCAAGGCGGTGGACCATCTCGGCTTCTATTACGCCCCCGACCCCTCCTCGCAGATCGCCTGCTCTATCGGCGGCAATGTGGGGGAGAATTCCGGCGGCGTGCACTGCCTGAAATACGGCCTCACCACCAACAACGTGCTGGGCGTCGAGATGGTGCTCATCACCGGCGAGATCGTGCGCTTCGGCGGCAAGCATCTCGATGCCGGCGGGCTCGATCTTCTCTCCGTCATCATCGGCTCGGAGGGACTGCTGGGCGTGGTGACGGAAGTCACCGTGCGCCTTCTCAAGAAGCCGGACACCGCCCGCGCGGTGCTGGTGGGCTTTCCCACCTCCGAGGATGCGGGCGAGTGCGTGGCGCGGATCATCGGCGGCGGCATCATCCCCGCCGCCATCGAGATGATGGACCGCGACGCCATCGCCGCCGCCGAGGCCTTCGTGAACGTGGGCTATCCCCTCGACGTGGAAGCCCTGCTCATCGTCGAGCTGGACGGCCCGGAGGCGGAGTGCGCCCACCTTCTGGAGGAGGTGACGCGCATCGCCGAAGGCTGCAATTCGGTCACGCTGCGCGTCTCCACCAGCGAAGCGGAGCGGCTCGGCTTCTGGGCCGGGCGCAAGGCCGCCTTCCCGGCGGTGGGGCGCCTCTCGCCCGATTACCTCTGCATGGACGGCACCATCCCGCGCCGCCAGTTGCCCTATGTGCTCTCGCGCATGCGCGAACTCTCGGTGCAGTACGGCCTGCGCGTCGCCAACGTGTTCCACGCGGGTGACGGCAACCTGCACCCGCTCATCCTCTATGATGCGAACGCGCCGGGCGAGCTGGAGGCGGCGGAGAATTTCGGCGCCGACATCCTCAGGCTGTGCGTGGAGGTGGGCGGTGTGCTCACCGGCGAGCACGGCGTGGGCGTGGAGAAGCGCGACCTCATGCCGACCATGTTCAACGAGGTCGATCTCGCCCAGCAGCTGCGGCTGAAATGCGCCTTCGACGACAAGAGCCTGCTGAACCCCGGAAAGGTGTTCCCCACCCTGCACCGCTGCGCCGAAATGGGCCGCATGCACGTGTCGGGCGGCACGCTGCCGTTCCCGGACCTGCCGCGCTTTTAGAGCGCGCGCCTTCACCTATCCAGGGCCCAGATCATGAGCGACATCATCGCAGCGCGCGACGAGCAGGAGGTCGCGGAGGCGGTCCGCACCGCCCTCGGCGCCGGCAAGACGCTGGAAGTGCGCGGCCATGGCTCCCAGCAGGCCCTCGGCCGGCCGAGCCAGACCGACCTCACCCTCGACCTCTCCGCCCTCTCGGGCGTCACCCTCTACGAGCCGGAGGAGCTGGTGCTCTCCGCCCGCGCCGGCACGCCCCGCGCCGACATCGAGGAGATGGTGGCGGCGCGCGGGCAGATGCTGGCCTTCGAGCCCATGGATACCGGGCCGCTGCTCGGCGGCACCGCCGGGCGGGGCACGATCGGCGGCATGTTCGCGGTGAACCTTGCCGGCCCCCGCCGCATCAGCCACGGCGCGGTGCGCGACCATGCCCTCGGCATCAAGGCGGTGTCGGGGCGCGGCGAGCCGTTCAAGTCCGGCGGGCGGGTGGTGAAGAATGTCACCGGCTACGACCTGCCCCGCCTGATGGCCGGGGCCTTCGGCACGCTGTGCATCGCCACCGAGATCACGCTCAAGGTGCTGCCGCGTCCGCCCATGGAGGAGACCGTCATCGCCCGCGTCGCCTCGCCGGCCGAGGCGGCGGCGGCGCTCTCGGCGGCCATGGGCTCGTCCTGCGAGGTGTCCGGCGCCGCCTTCCTGCCCGAAGGCGTGGCGGGGCGCCTGCCCGGCCTGTCCGGCTCCCCGGCGCTGGTCGCCCTGCGCATGGAAGGCGTGCCGCCCTCCGTCTCCGCGCGGCGCGCCATGCTGCTCAAGGTGCTGGCCGGCATCGGCCGGGCCGAGGTGCTGGAGACCGAGACCTCCCGCCCCCTGTGGCAGGCGGTGCGCGACGTGATCCCCTTCGCCGGCTCGGGCGAGCGGGCCGTGTGGCGCCTCTCCACCCAGCCCAAGGCGGGGCCGGAGCTGGCGGCGACGCTCGCGGCCGACCTCGGCGGCGAGGCCTATTGCGACTGGGCCGGCGGCCTGATCTGGCTCTGCCTGCCGGGCGAGGCCGCCCATGCGGACCATGTGCGCGCCGCCCTCGCCCCCTTCGGCGGTCACGCGACGCTCATTCGCGCCAGCGCGGCCGAGCGCGCCCGCACCGCGGTGTTCCAGCCCCTCGACGGGGCGCTGGCGGCGCTGACCAAAAGGGTGAAGGAGAGCTTCGACCCCGGCCTGGTGCTCAATCCCGGCCGCATGCATGCGGGGATGTGAGATGGCCCGCACCCCCGTCCCCTCGTTCCTCCGTCACGGCTGAGCGCCCATGCAGACCAACTTCACCCTCGCCCAGCTCGCCGATCCGCATGTGGAGGCGGCCAATTCCATCCTGCGCAAGTGCGTGCATTGCGGCTTCTGCACCGCCACCTGCCCGACCTACGTGCTCCTGGGAGACGAGCTGGATAGCCCGCGCGGGCGCATCTACCTCATCAAGGACATGCTGGAGAACGACCGGCCGGCGACGCAGGAGGAGGTGAAGCACATCGACCGCTGCCTCTCCTGCCTCTCCTGCATGTCCACCTGCCCCTCGGGCGTGAACTACATGCACCTGGTAGACACCGCCCGCGTCCATATCGAGAAGACCTATTCGCGCCCCGCCGCCGACCGGGTGATCCGGGAGGTGCTGGCCAAGGTGCTGCCCTATCCCGACCGCTTCCGCCTCGCCCTCATGGGGGCGCTCGCCGGCAAGCCGTTCGCCGGGCTGTTCGCGAAAGTGCCGGCGCTGAAGCCGCTCGCCGCCATGCTGCGCCTCGCCCCCGGCCTGCCCCATGGCCGCGCGGCGGATGACAAGGGCGGCATACATCCCGCCCACGGCACGCGCCGGGCGCGGGTCGCCCTGCTCAAGGGCTGCGCCCAGCCGGTGCTGAACCCCGGCATCGACGAGGCCGCCATCCGCCTCCTCACCCGGCAGGGTGTGGACGTGGTGCGGGTGAAGGGCGAGGGCTGCTGCGGCGCGCTGGTCCATCACATGGGCCGGGAGGAAGAGGCGCTCGCTTTCGCCCGCAACAATGTGGACGTGTGGATCAGGGAGATGGAGACCGAGGGGCTCGACGCCATCCTCGTCACCACCTCCGGCTGCGGCACGCCCATCAAGGATTACGGCTACATGCTGCGCCTCGACCCCGCCTATGCGGAGAAGGCGGCGCGGGTCTCGGCCATCACCCGCGACATCAGCGAGTTTCTGCCCACCCTCGATTTACCCAAGGCCGAGACGCCGCGCGGGATGCGCGTCGCCTACCATTCCGCCTGCTCGCTCCAGCACGGGCAGAAGGTGAAGACGCCGCCCACGGACCTGCTGCGCCGCGTCGGCTTCGAGGTGGTGGAGCCGTTCGATCCGCACCTGTGCTGCGGTTCGGCGGGCACCTACAACATGCTCCAGAGCGAGATTGCCGGGCAGCTCAGGGACCGCAAGGTCGCGACGCTGGAGGCGCTGGCCCCCGACGTGATCGCCGCCGGCAACATCGGCTGCATGACGCAGATCGGCTCCGGCACCGGCATTCCCATCGTCCACACGGTGGAGCTGCTGGACTGGGCCACCGGCGGCCCCGCCCCCGCCGCTTTGGCCGGACGGGCGAAAGCGGCCTGAGGATTGTTGCCGATTGGGCAAAGACGCATGTGCGATGCGGTCAATAGACCTTCGTCGCATGCGACGTTTCGCACCGAAGCGCATTGAGATAAGGGAGCGGGGCGGCTTACGCTGCGCCGCAGCACGCCCGCACCCGTGAGCCAAAGATGTCCCGTCCCTTCGACCTGACCCTGTACCTCGTCACCGACCCGCGCCTTGTCGCGGCGCGGGGGCTTGTGGCGACGGTGGAGGCGGCAGTGAAGGGCGGCGCCACCCTCGTGCAATTGCGCGATCCCGACGCCCACGGCCGCGCTTTAGTGGAGCAGGCCCGCGCGCTGAAGGCGCTGCTGGCGCCGCTCGCCATCCCGCTCATCATCAACGACCGGGTGGACGTGGCGGTGGCGGCGGATGCAGACGGCGTGCATCTCGGCCAGGACGACATGGCCCCCGCCGACGCCCGCGCCCTTCTGGGGCCGGAGCGCATCCTCGGCCTCTCCGTGGGCAATCCGGCGGAATTCGCCTCTTCCGACATCGGCGTCGTGGATTATCTCGGCGTCGGTCCGGTGAAGGCCACCGGCACCAAGAAAGACGCCGGCGCCGCCATCGGCGCCTCCGGCGTCACGGCGGTGCGCGCGCTCACCCGCCTGCCCATCGTCGGCATCGGCGGCATCGACGGCGCGCTGGCCGCCGAGGTCATCCGGGCCGGAGCGGACGGGGTGGCGGTGGTGTCCGCCATCTGCGCCGCCCCCGATCCCGAACACGCTGCGCGCGCGCTTCTTTCGGCCGTCACGGCTGCGCGCTGACGCATTCCATCCCGCCCCGGGGCTGCCACGGCCTCGGGACGGTTCCCGCCTGCGGCGACGCCACGCGCTTCAGGCTCCTCTCAAGGAGACCCGACATCATGTCGTCCCCTGCCCTGAAGACTGCCCCCACTGCGGGCGTCGAGATCACCGGCGCGCTCGGCCCCCGCTTCGACGAGATCCTCACCCCCGAAGCGCTGGCCTTCGTCGCCGACCTGCACCGCGCCTTCAATCCCACCCGCAAGGCCCTGCTCGCCCGCCGCGCCGAGCGCCAGGTGGCGTTCGACGCCGGCACGCTGCCCGACTTCCTGCCCGAGACCAAGTCCGTCCGTGACGGCGACTGGACCATCGCGGACCTGCCCGCCGATTTGCTCGACCGCCGCGTCGAGATCACCGGGCCGGTGGACCGCAAGATGATCGTCAACGCGCTGAACTCCGGCGCCAAGGTGTTCATGGCGGACTTCGAGGATGCCTCCTCCCCGGTGTGGGAGAACATGATCGAGGGCCAGATCAATCTGAAGGACCGCTGGGCCGGCGCCATCGACTTCGTCGACGCCAACAACGGCAAGTCCTACAAGCTCGGCGCCACCCCGGCCGTGCTGATCATCCGCCCGCGCGGCTGGCACCTGCCGGAAGCCCATGTGCTGGTGGACGGCGAGGAAATTTCCGGCGCGCTGTTCGACTTCGGCCTCTACGTCTTCCACAACGCCAAGGCCGCGCTGGCGCAGGGCTCGGGCCCCTATTTCTACCTGCCGAAGACCGAGAGCCATCTCGAGGCCCGGCTGTGGAACGAGGTGTTCGTCGCCGCGCAGAAGGCGCTCGGCCTGCCCGTCGGCACCATCAAGGCCACCGTCCTCATCGAGACGCTGCCCGCGGTGTTCGAGATGGACGAGATCCTGTTCGAGATGAAGGACCACATCGCCGGCCTCAACCTCGGCCGATGGGACTACATCTTCTCCTTCATCAAGCGCCTCGGGAAGAACGACCGCTTCCTCACGCCCGACCGCAGCCGCATGGTGATGAGCGAGGCTTTCCTGAAGGCCTACGGCATCCTCCTCGTGCGCACCTGCCACCGCCGCAACGCCTTCGCCATGGGCGGCATGGCCGCGCAGATCCCGGTGAAGGGCGATGCGGAAGCCAATGCCGCCGCCTTCGCCAAGGTGAAGGCCGACAAGGAGCGCGAGGCCAATTCGGGCTGCGACGGCACCTGGGTGGCCCACCCGGACCTCGTGCCGGTGGCCATGGAGGTGTTCAACCGCCTGATGCCCGCCGCCAACCAGCGCGACGCCAAGCCCAGCGACGTGGCCGTCACCCGCGACGACCTGCTGGAGGTGCATCAGGGCACCCGCTCGGAAGCCGGCCTGCGCGAGAACATCCGCGTCGGCGTGCAGTACATCGAGGCATGGCTGCGTGGCCGTGGCGCGGTGCCGCTCTACAACCTCATGGAAGATGCGGCCACCGCCGAGATCAGCCGTGCGCAGGTGTGGCAGTGGATCCACCTCGGCGCCACGCTGGACGACGACCGCACCGTGACGCCCGAGCTGTTCCGCGCCCTGCTGGACGACGAGATGGCGAACCTGCGTTCGGTGCTCGGCCCGGAAGTCTATGATTCCGGCCGCTTCCCCGAGGCCATCAAGCTGTTCTCCGACATGACGCTGGCCGACAGCTTTGAGGAATTCCTCACGCTGCCCGCCTACCGCCTGATCGCCTGAGGGCTTTCCCTTCCGACACCCACACCGCCGTCATCGCCCGCCTCGTGCGGGCGATGACACTTGCGTGCCCCCCGTCCGCGTGTCCGTGTCGCAGGCCATCGCAGCGCAACGACGCGCAAGCCGCCGCACCGCGCCCTCCCGCGCAAAACCCGTTCCGCATTGCAGCAACGATTCCTGCTGCGCGGGAAACGGCAGGGCTTGCGCCGTCCCTCCACATGATTAAACAATCCCTCCATTGACTTGCGTGCGGGGAAACAACCGCGGCGTTCCTTCAGCTTCCTCTGAAGCTTAGGGGCGAAGCCACCCGCTTATGTTTCCCTTTGGCACGGAGCTGACCCATGGCGGATTCCGCCTCTATTCCCCCCATTCTCCACATCATCACGCCGCTCGCGCATGTGAGCCCGTTCGACGTGAACATGGCGGCCGATGCCGGCTATCTCACCATCGCGCAATACTCGCGGGTGAAGCCGGAGGAAGTCCGCGACCTGACGCAGGACATGATGTTCTCGCGCGCCCCGCAGGCGGCGCCGCGCACCGGTCTGTTCATCGGCGGCAAGGATGCCGCGCTCGCCTTCGACATGGCCAATGAGGCGAAGGCCTCCATCTTCCCGCCCTTCGAGATTTCCATCTTCCCCGATCCGGCCGGCTCCTTCACCACCGCCGCCGCCATGATCGCCAAGGTGGAGCAGGCCCTGGTGAAGGTCCGCGCCGACGGCCTCAAGGGCGCCAAGGTGCAGATCTACGGCGCCACCGGCGTGGTGGGCTCGGTGGCCGCGGTGATCGCCGCCAGCGCCGGGGCCGACGTGACCCTCGTCAGCCATCGCGAGGTCGCCGCGGTGGAGGAGAAGGCCAGGGACATCAAGGCCCGCTTCGGCCTCGACGTCTCCTGCACCGCCGCCGTGACCGACGCGGACAAGGCGGCTTTGGTGCCCTCGGCGGAAGTCATCCTCGCCACCGGCAAGGCGGGCGTGCAGATCCTCAACGCCGCGCACCTCGAAGCCGCGAAGAACCTCATCGTCGCGGCGGATGTGAACGCCGTGCCCCCCGCCGGCATCGCCGGCATCGGCGCCCACGATGCGGCGGCGCAGCTGCCCCACGGCATCGGCATCGGCATCGGCGCGCTCGCCATCGGCAATCTCAAATACGCGGTGCAGCACACCCTGCTGAAGCGCATGTGCGAGACCACCACCCCGCTCTTCATCGACCTACCGGTGGTGTTCGAGCTGGCGAGAACCCTGGACGCCTGAGCCCCATGCGCACGATCATCTCTTCTCCCCGCCGGCTCCGCGCCTGCTGCGCGGGGATCGCCGCCGTTTGCCCCGCGCGAGAGGTGCGGCCATGACAAAATCTCACGCCCTCGCCGCCGACATGCCCCTTCCCGGCGGCATCAGCCTCGCCCATCAGGTCGCGCCCCTCGTGGAGGCGCTGGTGGCCGACGCCATGCAGCTGCGGCTCGCCGTCTCCACCGGCCCGCTCGGCTGCCGCATCGTCGATGCCGGCATCTCCGTGCCCGGCTCGCTGGAGGCCGGTCGCCGCATCGCCGAAATCTGCCTCGGCGGCCTCGGCAAGGTGGCCCTCGTGCCCGGCGGGCGCTTCTCGCCCTTCGACACGCTGGTGAGCGTCACCACCACCGATCCCGTCACCGCGTGCCTCGCCAGCCAGTATGCCGGCTGGAGCCTCGCCCACGGCGACTTCTTCGCGCTGGGCTCCGGCCCCGGCCGGGCCATGGCGGCGGTGGAGCCGCTGTTCGCGGAACTCGGCTGCCGCGACCATGGCGATCATGTCGCTCTGGTGCTGGAGACCGGCGTCGCCCCGCCCGCCGAGGTGGTGCAGGAGGTGGCGAACCGCTGCGGCGTGGCGCCCACGGCCGTCACCTTCATCCTCACCCCCACCTCGTCGCTGGCCGGCACGGTGCAGATCGTCGCCCGCGTGCTGGAAGTGGCGCTGCACAAGGCGCACGCGCTGCACTTCCCGCTGGAGCACATCGTGGACGGCATCGGCTCCGCCCCCGTGGCGCCGCCCTCGCCGGATTTCCTCACCGCCATGGGCCGCACCAACGATGCAGTGCTCTATGGCGGCGACGTGCAGCTCTTCGTGCGCGGCTCGTCCGAGGCCGCGCAGGACCTCGCCAAGCGCCTGCCGTCGCTGGCCTCGCGCGACTATGGCCGGCCGTTCGGCGAGATCTTCGCGGGCTATGACTGCGACTTCTACAAGGTGGACCCGCTGCTGTTCTCCCCCGCCCGCGTGACCGTGACGGCCATGGAGCAGGGCACGAGCTTCACCGCCGGCGGCTTCGACGCCAACCTCATCGCCCGCTCCTTCGGGGTGTGAGGTGGCCGGCTTCGTGATCTTTGCCGAGCGGGTGGACTGGCACACCCGCTCGCTGGTGGCTGCCCTGAAGGCGCGGGGCGTGAAACCCCGCATCGTCTCGCTGCGCGCCTGCGGCTTCGCCGTGGGCGAGACGGCGCACGGCCTGCTGCTGCCCGGATTCGGCGACGATCTGCCGGAGGCCTGCTTCGTGCGCTCGGTGCCCGCCGGCACGCTGGAGCAGATCACCCACCGGCTCGGCGTGCTGCACGCGCTGGCCGCGCTGGGGGTGCGGGTGATGAACGATGCCCGCGCCATCGAGCGCTGCGTGGACAAGAGCGCCACCACCTTCCTGCTCGCCCATGCCGGCCTGCCGACGCCGCGCACCCTCGTGCTGGAAGAGGCCGCCACCGCTCGCATGCTGGTGGACTCAGCCCCCGGCGACAGCGTGCTGAAGCCCCTCTTCGGCGCGCAGGGTCGGGGACTGGAGCGCATTCCCCCCAAGGGCGCGCTGCCGGAGCCCGAGGCGGTAGGCGGGGTCTATTACCTGCAGGATTTCGTGGCGGCGCCGGCCCAGAGCGGGCCGGATGCCGTTCACGAGGATTTCCGCGTGTTCGTGGTGGGCAGCCGCGCCGAGGCGGCCATGGCCCGCCGGGCCAAGGGCTGGATCACCAACATCCACCAGGGCGCCACCGGCGCCGAGGTGGCGGCCGAGGGGCTTCTGGCGGATTATGCGGTGCGCGCGGCCGCGGCCGTGGGCGCCAGCTATGCCGGGGTCGATCTCATCCGCGATGCGGAGGGGCGGCTGAAGGTGCTGGAGGTGAATTCCATGCCGGCGTGGCACGGCTTGTTCGACGCCACCGGCCGCAACATGGCCGAGCCGCTGGCCGCCTGCCTCGTGGGCGAGACGGTGAGCGCCTGACCGGCGCCGGAGACCGACATGCGCGTTCTGGTGCTGGAGTATGTGACCGGCGGCGGCATGCGCCGCGAGGCGCTGCCGCCGAGCCTCGCGGCCGAGGCGGCGCTGATCCGCGACGCCATGCTGGCCGACCTCGCCGCGCTGCCGTCGCCGCCCGAGATTCTCACCACCTGCGACGAGCGCCTCTCCCTTGAAGGCGCGATCCCGGTGGGGCTCCACGCCAGCGCCTGGGTGCTGTGGCGGACGCTGGCCGACGACGCCGACCTCATCTGGCCGGTGGCGCCGGAGACGGGGGGCATCCTCGCCGATCTCGTGCGCATGCTGGCGGCGACGGGCAAGCCGGTGCTGGCCTCCACCCCCGAGGCCATCCTCATCGCCACCAGCAAGCTGGAAACCGCCCGCCGCCTGGCGCTGGCGGGCGTGCCGCACATCCCCACCTATCCGCTGGCCGACGCGCCCGAGATTCCCGGCGCCCGAATCACCAAGCCGGACGACGGCGCCGGCTGCGACGCCGCCTTCCTCTGGCCCCCCGGCGTGCCCGCCACCCCGGAGGCGACGGAGGGCGTGGTGATCCAGCCTTATGTGGCGGGCGAGGCGGCGAGCCTCACCGTTCTGGCGGTGGCGGGCGAGGCGCACCTCCTCACCGTAAACCGCCAGCACATCACCGTGCGCGACGGCCGCCTCTCCCTCTCCGGCCTGACCGTGGGTGCGCAGGCGGACGACGGCCGGCTGGCGTCCCTGGCGCGGGAGGTGGTCGCCGCCTGCCCGGGCCTCGACGGCTTCATCGGCATCGACATCATCCTGACCGCGGCGGGACCGGTGGTGGTGGAGATCAATCCCCGCCTCACCACCGCCTATGCCGGCCTCCGGCAGGCGCTGGGCCTCAACCCCGCCACCCTCCTCCCCGCCCTCGCGGCAGGGACCGGCGAGGCGCCCCTTCGTCCCGCGCCCGTGGAGCTGGCCCTGGCATGAGCGACCTCCTGATCGGCTGGGACGTGGGCGGCGCCCATCTCAAGCGGGCGGTCCTGGGACCGGAAGGCGCGCTGGTATCTATCCACCTTGCCCCCTGTGCCCTCTGGCAGGGTCTCGACCGGCTGCGGGAGGCGATGGCGACCATGCCCCCCGTGTCGGGTCGCTCCGTGGTGACGATGACGGGTGAACTCGTCGACCTGTGGCCTGACAGGGCAACTGGCGTCATCGATATCGCCACCGAACTGGGGGGGTTACTGGGGCCTGACACCCGCATTTATGCGGGCAGAGCCGGTTTTGTCAGTCTCTCCGAAGCCCATCTGAATACCGCCGACATCGCTTCCGCCAACTGGCACGCCACCGCCGCGGCGCTGGCCGCCATTGCGGGCGATGGCATCCTCGCGGACATCGGATCGACCACCACCGATCTCATTCCGTTTGCCGGCTCGCAACTTTGCTTTCGCGGCTATTCGGATGCCGCGCGGCTGGAGACAGGGGAGCTGGTCTATACCGGCGCGGCCCGCACACCGGTGATGGCGCTGGCGCCGGTCCTGCCGTTTCGCGGGCGGCTCGTGCCCCTCATGGCGGAGTATTTCGCCACCACGGCCGACGTGCATCGGCTCACCGGCGAATTGCCCGATGGGGCCGACCTCCACCCCGCCGCCGATGGGGGCGAGAAGACGTGCGACGCCAGTGCCCGCCGGCTTTTGCGGATGGTGGGGCGCGATCTCGGACCCTCAACCATGGAGGAGGCGAAAGCCCTCGCAGCCGCTGCGGCAGAGGTGCAGATGCACCGCCTCCACATGGCCCTGGCCCAGGTCTCATCCGCTGGAGGTGTCGCGCCCGATGCCCCTCTGATCGGAGCCGGCGTGGGCCGCTTTCTGGTGGGGCGGCTGGCGCAACGGACGGGGCGCCCCTACCGTCATGCCGGACTGCTGCTCGCCGGCGACACCCGCCTCGCGGGCCTCGCGGCCGACTGCGCCCCGGCCGTGGCCGTGGCGCGCCTCGCATTCAATTAGCCGGCTATAGCGTCACTTGCTGCCGTCGGGCTTGAACTGGGCGAGGAAGGCAATGAGATCCGCCCGCTCCGACTCGCTCTTGACGCCCGCGAAGGCCATTTTCCCCTTCGGTGCCAGATGCTTGGGGTTCTCGATATAGTCGTTAAGGGTGGCCACGTCCCAGACCTTGCCGGCAGCGGCGCCGTCCTTGATATCCTGGGAATAGGCGTAGCCCTCGAAATGCGCCCACTTGGCACCGACGATGCCGTTCAGCGGCGGGCCGACCTTCACCTTGGCATCCGGACCAATGGCATGGCAGGCCATGCATTTCTTGAAAACGGTCTCGCCCTTGGCCACATCCGGATCGGCATAGGCCGAGCCGGTGGCGGCGGCGAGGAGGAGAGCGGAAACGAACAATGCGCGCATCGGGGCGTTCCTCTTCTGGTTTCTTGATCTGATATTTCGCCGGCTCAGCTCAGGACGAGAATTTCGCCTTCCCCGCCGGCCAACCGGTTGCCGACAAGGCGCACGGCCCGGCCGGACAGTTCTCCTCCGAACAGCGCGGCCAGCTCCGGCACGCGCCGCGCCAGTAGCCTCAAGGCCACGAAATCCTGCGGTCCCGCCTCGGCAAAGCCAGGGGCCAGAGCCTCCGGCGCCGAGGAAACGAGGATGGAGCCGCGCTTCATGCCGCGCCCGGCGCCGGGACCGAGCCGACCCGCCACAGCAAGTGTGCCGGCTAATAGACCATCCGCCGCACCCGCCCCGGCATCGCCAGCAACCAGGATCAGGCCACCGCGCAACCGCGCGCCGAGGCCATCCCCCACCCGGCCGGCAATGGAGACGACCCCGCCCCGCATGCCCTGACGCTCACCCGGCCTTGGACCGCCGACATTCTTGCCGGCATTGCCGAAAACCTCGATCCGCCCGCCGGTTAGGCCAGCCGCCAGCCCGTCACCGGCATCGCCGGAGATCACCAGACTCCCGCCGCTCATGCCCGACCCGGCGGCCGCGCCGACGCTGCCCTCCACGCGGATCTCACCGTCGGCAAGGCCCGCGCCCACATAGTCGAGCCGGGGGTCGCCGGAAAGAACCAGCGCATCGCCTTCGCTGGCGGCGACTTCAAACAGGTCACCGACCAGAGCGACGCCCGTGCCGAAGGGAACCGTGCGCGCGGCGACCTCGGCTGCGCTCGCCCCTGCAAAGGCAGCGGGCAGAAGGCTTGATGCATCAACCCGCGCGGTGAGCGGGGCCTTCAATGTCAGGCGGAAGCCACTCATCGTCCCGCCTCCTGCGCCATCAGTTGATGCAACTTGAAATGGAAGGGCCCGAGGTTGCCGCCGTAATTGCCGGCATCCACCGCCACCACGCCGCCCGCGGCGCCAAGGCCGCACACCGCCGTGATGCCCGCGCGCATGCTCTCCGCCACCTCGCCCTCACTGAGTCCGTCGATGACGATTTCCAGCACGCTCTCGACTTCAGCCGGCAAAGCAGTCTTGGCGATGCCCCGCAGCGTCGGGCAATAGGCGTCATTGGAGGAGGCGATCAGGCCGGCATATTTGGAGCCGACCTTGGACCCCGAACGCACCACCCCGCCCGGGAAGGGCATGATGGCCCCGCGCACCTGCCCCATGGCCGCGACCGCCGCCTCCGCCGCCGCCAGCGCCGCCGGGCGCGAGCGGGCGAGGATCAGGAAATTGCCGCCGCCCACCGCTGCCGTCGTGGAGCCGACGATCTCGTCGCAGACGAACTCGCCTTCCATCACGGGAATGCGCCAGATCCTGCTGCCGCCGAGGTTTTTCGACATCTGGTGGCCGTCGCCGAAATAGCGCAGCGCCTTACCGAGCGGCACCGCGGCGCCGCCTTCCAGACCGGCATAGAGCGCCGAGGTGGGCGAGGTGAGCACGCATTGCCCGGCCCGGAGCGGTACGATCTTTTTCAGGTCCTTCAGGGACATGGCGAAGATGAGCACAGCATAGCCAGGCCGGCCATCCGGGGTCTCTTCGGCCGGCATCTCGCGTTCGATAGCCGCCTCACAACCACAGCCGATCACCGAGGTGGCAAACCCGGTGAGGCTCGCCGCAGCGGTGTGCGCCCAGCGCGACGTATCGGCGGTGATGATGAGGCGCGTTCCCGCCATGGGAAACGCTTCGGCGAAGCTGTCGCGGATTTCGACGCCGTTGATGAGAAGGGGGGCTGGTGCGCTCACGGCTTCAGCTCCACGATTTCAGGGCCTTGGCCGCCACGGATCTCCCCGTCGGCGATCTGGTAATGGCTGGATTTCAGGCCCACCGCCTCGTCGAACCAGCGCTCCAGCCTCTTGTCCATCAAGGGGTCGGAGGGGGGATGCACCGCATAGGTGCGCCCCTCGGTGAGGGCGACGATCTCGCCGTTCACCACCACCACCTCGCCGTCCTTCATCACGATGCGCGGGTGGGCGAACATGGCTTCCCGGTCCGGCTGATCCTCATAGAGCACCACGTCCGCCCGCGCGCCGGGGCCGAGGTGGCCGCGATCCTTGAGGCCGAGGGTGCGGGCCGGCGCGGCGCGGGTGACGACGGCGATCTCCTCCAGCGTGTATTCACGGGAGATGCTTTCGAGCCGGGTATGGGACCGCGCCGCCTTGTGAATCTGGCGCAAGTGATGGTCCCGGAAGGGCTTGTCCATCAACAGGCGGATGAGGTGCGGATAGGAGGTGAAGGGGCCGCCGTTGGGATGATCGGTGGTGAGGTACACCCGCCACGGGTCCTCGATGAGCAGGAACAGCTCCAGCCCGATCGCCCATTGCAGCGCGTTCACGAAGGAGGTGTCGCGATAGTTGAACGGCACCACGCCGCAGGCCGCGTCCATCTCGATATCCATGCCGATCCACTTCTTGGGATCGGCGATGGAGTGGTTGCGGTACTGGGACATGAGGTCGGCCGAGGCGGTCACGGTCTGGCCGAACATGATCTGGCCCACGTCCACCGAGATGTGCGGCATGGCGTTCACCGCCTCCGCGATCTCGGCCGCGCCGGAGGAGAAGTGCCGGTCGCCCTCGGTTCCATAGGAATGGAACTGGATGTGGGTGAGATGGAGGGGGAAGCCCTCCGTCGCGCCCATGGTGGCGAGCGTGGTCTTCACATTGCCGGGAATGCCGAGGTTGCAGCCGTGCAGATGGATCGGGTGGGGCACACCCAGCTCCGTCACCGCCCGCTGCAGCGTGTTGAGGATGCGGCGGGGCGTCAGCTCGTAGAACGGGCCGGCCTCGTCCAGATCGAGATTTCGGCCGTTGAACTTGAAGGCGTTGATGCCACCCGGGTTCACAATCTTGATGGCGCAGCTCTGGGTCGCCTTGAGCATCCAGGCCACGTAGTCATTGATCGCCTGCTGGCCTTCGCCCATGGCGATCAGGCGCAGCAGGAAGTCGTCGTTGCCCAGCACCAAGAAGCCGCCGGTGTCGATGTTCGGGATGTCCGCCATCTCGAGATGCGCATGGCGGGCATTGGCGCCCACGACCGCCGGCTCGAACACCGCCGTGTAGCCCATCTGCGAATAGCGACAGCCGGTGGCGTGGGTGGTCGGCGCCGCGCGTCCGCCACCGCAGCCGCAGAAATCGCCGAACGGCTCGGGGAACAGCGCCCGGTCCTCGTTCATGAGGAGACGGCCGAGATTCACCTTGCCGCCGGCGATGTGGCTGTGCAGGTCGATGCCGCCGGCGAGCACGATGCAGCCGGAGGCGTTCACCACCTCCTCGCTGCCGCCCGGCCCCGGATCGGCGATGATGCGCCCATCCTCAAGCACAACGTCGCGGACCTGATCGATGATGCCGTTGGCGGGATCGAATACCCGCCCGCCGGTGACGCGCTTTCTCATGCGCCCCTCCCGAGATTGGCGAGGATGGCGGAGGCCGCCTCGGCGAGGCTCGGAAGCTCGGTCGGGCGCAGGCCCTGGAGCGGCAGGCAGACGACGGAATCCATGCGGAAGACATGCCCCGGATGATCGACGCCGGGCGTTCCGACGGGGATGAACACGTCCGGCTCGCGGGCAAACGACGTGTCGGGATGGGCGAGGACGATCACCGGACCGGCGCTGAATTCGGGCGGTGGATCAGGCCGGAAGGCACTGGCATGGAGCAGCAGGTCGCCGTCCTTCAGGGCCGCGGCCGTGGCGTAGAGATCGGGCGCATGGCGTGCGGTTCCGGCACCGATCGCCGTGCGCAGGGGATAGCCGAAGCGCCAGAGCGCGAGCTGGTGCGCGCCGGTGACGTTGTCGCGGCCGCCCAGCGGCAACACCGCGGCGCGGGTGGTCGGCGACAACAGGTCCACGGCCTCCGAGGCCGAACCGGCGACGGCGGCCGCATCCGCCTGCGGCAGGGTCGCGGCGTTCCAGGTGAAAACGCTGTAGCGCGCGGCGCGGAGCAGGTCGGCAAGCTCCGCCAGCGAGGCACCGGCCGTGCCGGGCAGCACGTCCACAGCACCGATGTCGCGGCCGGCCAGGGCCGACGCCAGCAGCGCGGCGGCGGTGGCGACCTGTTCGGGCGGCAGCAGGATCTCGCTCAGCTCGTGGCCGGCGAGGACCTTGCGCGAAGCGTCGGAGAATGGCGCGCCGATCATCACCACACGCCGGCCGGAGGGCGCGAACAGGGGGGCGGCGTCGCCGCCCTCCCCCGTACGCACCGGCATGATGCGCTCGAACAGGCGGTGGAAGCTCGCGGTAGGGTCGTCGCCGAACACCACCAGCAGGTCGCAGCGGTTGCGCACCTCGGCCAGGGTCGCGGCGATCCAGCCGCGGCGGGCGAGGCGGTCGAGATTGGCGAACAGCCCGCCGGACGCGGAATGGTCGATGCTCGCCCCCGCCACCATGGCGATATCGTAGAGCCGTCGCAGCCCTTCGAGATCGGCGCCGAGGCCGGAGAATACGGAGGACCGCGCCGCCTTCAGATGGGCGGCCGCGGCGGAGGCCGCCTCGGCGAGGCTGGCCGGCGCGCCATTGACGCGGGGAGAGGGCGGAGGCGCATCGCCACGCGCCAGCAGGCGGGCGGCATCGGCGCAGGCCTTGCGCGGTGTCACCACGCGGCCGGCGACGGCCACCTCGATGTCGTCGCAGCCGAGGCCGCAGAAGCCACACACCACGTCTCGCACGATGCGGGGAGCACCGGCTTCGGTCGTTTCACCCGATGACATGAGGCTCACCCCTGCGCGGAAGAGAGGCCGCGCGGCAAGGCCGGCAGACAAAGGGCGCGCGGCGGCGCGAAGCCGGCTCCAGAACGTGGGACAAGTGGAGAGAGAACGGAACTCAAGCGGTAACTGGCCATGGCTTTGCCTTGGGGATTGACGGACCCAATCAAGACGCCGCGGCGGTTGCCCGCTTGTCGTTGCAGTGCGCTTCGGAAAAATCCGTGCGCCATGCGTCTGTTCTTGGCGAGGAAGCTAACACAGTGAAGCGGGGCCGAAAACCCGTCACATGTGCGGCGCCTGCGAGAATGATTTGTGCGACGCGAAATCGCTCTACTTGAAGCAGGTGATTTCTGCTTCTGCCTGCGCCCGGCGCAGTTCTGCAATCGTGTCGTCATATTGGGGCGTGTTGCGGAAGATATTGGCCGCCTGGCCCACGCCCTGCCGCATGGAAAGGATCGTCTCGGCCGCGACATAGTGATCGTACGGCAGGATGGAGGCGAGGGTGTCCACCGAGCAGGAACACCGGGCCATGGCCTCCCGGGTCTGGCCGTTGGCCGCCATGCAGCCGAACACGTAATCGACGCGGGCGGAGGTGGGGTAATCGTTGTCGCTGGCAGTCGCCGCAGCCGCAGCCCCGCCGAGGGCGAGCAGCAGGGCGCCGGCCTCAATGGCTCGTCGGATCATAGGCGATGCTCTCCTCCCACAGGGTGCCCCCTGGCGCGTCGGCCTTGATGTCCATGCGCACGATCTGGCCCGGCACGTCCGGCGACACCTCGAACGTATAGGCGAGGGTATCGAGCCCCCGCATCCGCACCGCATTGGGATCGCCCTTGAACGGCGTCACCGTGACGCGCCAGCCCTTCACCGTCTGGCCGCCGACGGTGAGATCAGCCGCCGTCACGGTGGCGGCGTCGCGCAAGGCGGTGCGGATGGCGGTCTTGAAATAGCGCGGATTGCCCTTGAGCCGGCCGGCAAGGTCCCCGAGGTGGTTCTCCAGGAACAGGAGCAGCATGGGATTGGTGGTCACGCCCTCGAAAGGGCCGGCGGCGTGATGGCGCTCGGGCGTGAAGAAATCGACCCTGACGTCGCGGGCATCGCCGCTGCTGCTGGCGCTCGCCGCGATCATCAGCACCACGCGATCCTCAAAGCTCGCGCCGAGTTCCGGATCGGCCACTTTGCGGGAATATTTGTATGTAAGCGTCTGGCCCGCCTTGGTGTTGGCCAGCTGCGGGGCCTCGAACAACAGCGTCGCCGCATCCGGGGTAGCGGACTGGGATGCGGCCGGCGCCTCGGCCGCGCTCGCCGCCTGGGGCATGACGAGGGCACCGCCCGAGAACAGGGCGGCCATGAGGACGAGCCAGAGGCCCAACGCGTGACGCAGGCTCACGATGCGGCTCCTTCGGACACCTTCCCGGGCGCTCCGCCGATGGTGCGATAAATGTAGTCCGGCGCGACCGCCGCGGCCTCCTCCGTCGCCAGCGCCTCGACACGGGCATGGAAGGGCGAGAGCGAGCAGGCCGGGTCGGTCGCCGCCGCGTCGCCAGCCAGCGCCATGGCCTGGCAGCGGCAGCCGCCGAAATCCATCTCGCGCCGGTCGCAGCTGCGGCAGGGTTCGCGCATCCAGTCGGTGCCGCGGAAGGCATTGAACGCCGGCGAAGACCGCCAGATGTCGCCCAGCGCCCGGTCGCGCACGGACCAGAATTCGAGGTTCGGGATGCTTTCCGCCGCATGGCAGGGCAGCACCCGGCCCGTGGGGGTGACATTCAGCGTGCGCCGCCCCCAGCCGCCCGAGCAGGGCTTGGGATAGCGGGCGTAATAGTCCGGGATCACCATGTCGATGACGAGAATGCCCTCAAGGCGCCGGCGCGCCTCCTCCACCAGCGCCACCGAGCGATCCACGTCAGGACGGGCGGGCATGAGCGCGGCGCGGTTCACATAGGCCCAGCCGTAATACTGGGTGTGCGCCACCTCCAGCCGGCGCGCCTTCAGCGCCACGGCGAGGGCGATGATGTCCTCCACCTCATGGATGTTGCCGCGATGGATGACGGCATTGAGCGTCAGCGGGAGGCCGAGGTCCGTGACCTTCCGGGCAAATTCCAGCTTCGCCGCATGGCCGCCCTTGTAGCCGCCGATGCGATCCCCGGTCTCGGCACTCGCGCCCTGCACGGAGAGCTGGACGTGATCGAGCCCGGCCTCCGACAGCGCGTCGATCATGCCGGAGGCGCGGCCGATGCCGGAGGTGATGAGATTGGTGTAGAGCCCCTCGGCGGCGCAATGGGCGGTCAACTCCACGAGGTCCGGCCGGGCGGTCGGTTCGCCGCCGGAGAGATGGACGTGGAGGATGCCCAGCGCGGCGGACTCGCTCAGCACCCGCTTCCAGGTGGCGGTGTCGAGCTCCGCCTCGCGGCGCTCCAGCTCCAGCGGATTCGAGCAATAGGGGCAGCGGAGCGGGCAGCGATGGGTCAGCTCGGCGAGGATGCCGATGGGATGGCCGACCGGAGGCGCCGCCACGGGCTGCGGGGGCTGCCTCGTCTCCATCTCGGCCACGGTTTCGCTCATGTCTCGATCACCCGGCGCGCGATCAGGCCGCCGATCATATCCTTGACGTCATCGGCGATGACCTCGCGCTTCTCGTCGTAACGGGCGGCGAGGGCGTCCACGATCTCGGCGCAGGTGCGCTTTCCGTCCACCAGTTCCAGCACGGCGGCGGCGGTCTCGTCGATGTCGAACGCCCGCTCCGGCGCCAGCAGCACATGGCGGGCGCGCACCTGATCGTATTTGAGCTTCACGCCCCGCGGCAGGCGCGGGACGTCGGTTTCCTCGGCGCGCATCTCATTCCCCGACGATGGCGACGCCCGGTCGCCAAGCACCCGGCGCGGGCCAGCCCGGCGCCACATAGGCGAGATAGAGCGCGTCGAGCTGCGCCCACAGCACCTCGGTCTTGAAGGTGAGGGCGCGGATGACGGCGCGCTGCTCGGCGGCCGTGCGGGCGTGCTGCTTCACATAGTCGAGGGCGAAATCGGCATCCTTCGGCGCCTGATCGAGGCGGCGGCGGAAATAGGCGACGACTTTCTCGTTGATGAAGTCGTAGTGCTCCAGCATGCCGGAGATGCGCTCGGCATGGATGCCCGGCGCGAACAGCTCGGTGAGGGAAGAAGCCACCGCCTCCAGCAGCGTGTTCTCGGCGACGAAGCGCACATAGGCCTCCACCGCGAATTTGGTGGCGGGCAACGCCCCTTCCCTAGAGACCACGTAAGCCCGGTCGAGGCCGAGGCCGTCGGTGAGTACCAGCCAGCGCTCGATGCCGCCCGTATCCTCGCCGAAGCCGTCATGATCGGTGATGCGGTGCAGCCATTCCCGGCGCAGCTCGCGGTCGTCGCAGCGGGCCATCAAGGCCGCATCCTTGCGGGGGATGGCGGACTGGTAGCAGTAGCGGTTGAGCGCCCAGGCGCGCACCTGATCCCGGTTCAGCCGGCCGGAATGCAGCAGCTTATGGAAGGGATGCAGGTTGTGATAGCGCGTCGCGCCCACCGCGCGCAGCGCGGCCTCCAGCCCTTCGGGCGATAGGGGCTCCTGCGGCGAGGGGAGGGCAGGGAAATCGGTGGGAAGATCGGCGGCCTCGGCCAGCACCCGGACGGCGGCTTGCGCGCTCATAGGGAGAACTCCATTCCGTCCCGGGCGACCGTCCAGCCAGCCGCTTCCACGGCGCGGTGCTCCTCGGAGCCATCGATCAGCGCGGGATTGGTGTTGTTGATATGGATGAACACCCGGCGCGCCACAGGCAGGTCGGCGAGCAGCGCCACCGTGCCGTCCGCGCCGGACATGGACAGGTGCCCCATGCGGGCGCCCGTCTTGGTGCCGATCCCGGCCGCGATCATCTCGTCGTCGCGATAGAGCGTGCCGTCGAAGAACAGCAGGTCGGCGCCGGAGATGCGCTGACGCAGCGCGTCCGTCACGGCGGCGCAGCCGGGCACGTAGACGAGGCGGCTGCCGGCCGAGGTGATCGTCACGCCCACCGTTGAGCCGGACTCCTCGCCGATGACGAGGGAGGCATCCTCGCGCCAGAGCGGCACCTTGCCGGGCACGGTGAAGAATTCCATGGTCAGCCCCGGAACCGGCGAGAACGGGACTTCGAACGAAACCGGCTCCCGGCGCACCAGCGCCTTGGAAACCACGTCGAAGACCTGATTCTGTTCGATCAGCGCGAGCGTGTCGGCCGTGCCGTACACCTCGAACGCCTGCTGCTCCCGCAGCGTCAGCAAACCGGCTATGTGGTCCACGTCACCATTGGTGAGGACGACGGCGCGAATGGGGCTGTCGCGGCCATCCACCCGGGGCTGAAGTGACCGGGTCGCGGCGATCTGGGCCCGAAGATCGGGCGAAGCGTTGAGGAGCACCCACGAGGCGCCGTCCTCCGAGACGGCGATGCTCGACTGGGTTCGGGGCGTGACCCGTGGATCACCCTTCCAAGCCAGTTGGCACACCGGACAGCGGCAGTTCCACTGGGGAACGCCGCCGCCGGCCGCTGAACCGAGAACGATCACCTGCATGACGCGACGGACGCTCCTGCCAATCGTTCGCGGCTCCCGACCTCCGTCGATCAGAAATCGGCCGGCAGGTAAGCGGTGACTTCCATGCCGACGCAGACTTCGCAAACCTGGGGCTTGTTCCAGCGCATGATGCTTTCCTCCTGAGTTCTCTCACGACCTTCATAAGAAGATCATAAGAAATTGAAGTAACGAGGTTTTTCGCTACAACGGAGTCAAATATTGGCAGCCGAATCGGTTCCCGCAAGTGAAATCTTTTGCTGCATTGCAATACTTCTAGAGCTCATCAATGAGCTGACGGTGCGGAGAGGTCGAGCATGAAGCCGCGCCCCCGCACGGTCGCCACCTGGGGGCCGCCGGCGCGCCCCACCGGCGCGAGCTTGGTGCGCAGGTAGCCCACATAGACGTCCACCACGTTGAGCGAGGCGCCGCCCTGGCTGGCCCAGAGCCGGTCGAAGATCTCGCCCCGGGCGATGGGACGATTCGGGCTGGCCATGAGCAGGGCCAGGAGATCGGCTTCGCGCTCGGTGAGCCGCACATGAACTTCACCGAACTTCGCGGTGCGGGTGGAGGGGTCGAGCACCAGCCGCCCCGCCATGACGCGGTCGGAATGGCTTTCGCCGAGGCGATGCAGGAGATGGGTGCGCAGCCGCGCCACCAGCTCGCCGAAGACGAACGGCTTGACGATGTAGTCGTCCGCCCCTGCGCCGAGGCCTTCCGCGCGATCGTGCACCTCGTCCTTGGCGCTGAGGAACAGGATGGGGCCGGAATGGCCGGCGCCGCGCAGCGCCCGGCACACGTCGATGCCGGAGCCGTCCGGCAGCATCATGTCGAGCACCACGGCGCAGGGATTGTACTGGCGCGCCGTCTCGAGGGCCTCGTCGGCCCGTCCCACGACGGTCACGTCGAACCCCTCGGCGGAGAGGCCGCGGCTCAGCATGGCGCCGATGTCGCTGTCGTCTTCCACCACCAGGATGTTCATGGTTCCTCCTGTGCCCGTTCGGGCTGTCCCGGACCGCGTGCGCGGCCCGCAGGGCCTGTCGGAAATGCCGGCGTTGGGTGCCGGTCAGATCGCGGGGCCGGGCTCTGCCGCGGGTTCGCTCGCCCCGGCCGCTGCGGCCTGCGGCAATGCGATCACCACCCGGGTGCCTCCCGCCTCGCCGTCCTCCAGTGTGATACGTCCGCCGTGCCGCGTCACCACCCAATCGGCGAGGGCGAGCCCCAGGCCGAAGCCCGAGGCATCGCCGAGCCGGCCGCCGCGCGCGAAACGCTCGAACAACCGGGCTCGGGCCTCGGGCGGAATGCCGCATCCATCGTCCGTGATGCTGATGATGTCGACCGCATGCCCCTCCGCATCGGCCCCGTGCCCGACCGAAACGGTGACGCGGGTGAGGGGGCGACCGTGACGCAGGGCGTTGTCGATCAGGCCTTCCACCACCTGCCGGAGCCATTCGCGATCCGCATGCACGACGAGGCCCGGCTCCGGTGCGTGAAGCACCAGCGCGACGCCCTGCCGCCGCGCCACCGGCTCCAGCCCCGCCACGGCATCGGTAAGAAGGGGCGCGAGGGGGGTGTCCTGGAACACCAGCTCGATCTCGCCGCTCTCGGAACGGGCAACCCGCAGCAGATCCTCCACCCGGCGGTGAAGCATGCCGGCGCGCTTGCGGATGGTGGTGAGCACCGCGCGGCTCAGCGACTCCGGGATGGCCGGCGCCCGCTGGGTCACGTCGCATTCGCCGATGATGACGGTGAGCGGCGTGCGCAATTCGTGGCTTACATCGGTGAAGAAGCGGCGCCGGGATGCATCGATGGCGCCAAGACGGGCGTTTGCCTCGGTAAGGTCCGCGGTGCGGTCCGCCACCGTCTTCTCCAGTCCCGCCCGGTCCTGCGCCACCTTTCGCTCGCGGCGCGCCAGGAGGGCGGCCATGCGGTTGAAGCGGGCCATCAGCACGCCCAATTCGTCCCGCTGGCCGATGGCGAGGCGGGCGGAGAGATCGCCGCGGCCGATGGCGGCGGCCGCGCGGTCGATCTCCTTCAGCCGGCCGAGCAGCGGCTGGGCCAGCGCGCGATACAGCACCAGCGCCGCGGCGAACACGGCCAGCGCAATGGCCACCGCGCCGATCCGCAGCCGGTCCGCCAGCGCCACCGCTTCCTCCCGCGCAGCCGTGACGCCGCGGCGCTCGCTTTCCACCAGCAGGGAGAGCGTCGGCCCGGCCGAGGCGGCGAAAGCGTTGAGGGAGCCGCGCACCCGGTCGCCCCGGCGAACGGTATCCGGATCACGGGTCGCAGCGGTGATCTGCCGGTCGAGGGAGATGAAATCCGCCCTGAGACGGGCCAGCAGGCGTTCCTGCGGCCTGAGGCCGCTCGACGCGTCGGGCGCCGCCTGGACCGCCTTCACGGTCGAAGCTTCGAGCAGGGCCGAAACGCGCGAACGCGCATCCTCAAGCCGGCCGGCGCCCGCGGTGGGGCTTTCGGTGGCGGCAATGGCGGCCAGGCCGTACTCGGAGAGGCGGGCGGAAATCTCGGTCAGCACATCGAGCCGCTGCTGGGCCGACACCGCCGCCTCCAGCGCCCCGTCCACGGCGCGCAGGGCGATGAGCACGCTGAAGCCCGCAAGCACCGCGAGAATCGCCGTGGCGCCCGCCAGCGCGGCCAGCTTGAAACGGATGGATCGCATCGCCGCGCCCGGAATGCCTCCCGCGCCCCCGCGGCGCCACCACTGGCGCCGCTCCGGCGCGGCGGAGCCTGCCACAATGACGGGCGCGGGCAAAAGGAAAAGGACCGCACGAAAAAGCCCGCCGCCGCAGGCGTCTGGCGCTGCGGCGGCGGGCTCCGTCGAAGATCAGGTCAGGGCGAGGCTCAGGCCTGGCCGGCCTGGAGACGCTCGGCTTCCGCCTGCAGACGCTGCTGGTAGAGCGCGGCGAAGTCGACCGGATCGATCATCAGGGGCGGGAAGCCGCCGTTGCGCACCGCGTCGGCAATGATCTGGCGGGCGAACGGGAAGAGCAGGCGCGGGCACTCGATGAGCACCACCGGCTGCAGGCTCTGCTCCGGAATGTTAAGGATGCGGAACACGCCGGCATAGACCAGCTCGAAGGCGAACAGGGTGTTGCCTTCAATGCTGGCGCCGCCGTCGATCTTCAGCTCGACCTCAAACTCGCCATTGCCGCCCGGCTTGGCGTTGACGTGGATCTGGATGTTGACGTCGGGCTGGCTCGGAGGAGCGGCGAGGGAGCGCGGCGCATTGGGATTCTCGAAGGAGAAATCCTTGATATATTGCGCGAGCACATTCAGCGACGGCGCCGCATTCGGGTTGGGGCCGCCATTCTGCGAGGCCATGCGCATCTCCATCCGTGGGGTGTTGGGTCGGCCCCGCGGGCACGACCGGAAAGCGCGGCGCTGCTAGCATGCTTTCCGCGGTGGGTGCAAGGTTGCGAACGGGTGAGGTAGGCCGATCCTCAACCGGAAGGATGCCTCGCACCGTGTTTGGAGACGGGACCATGGACGAGGACAAGACGGAGCCGCGCAAGCCCCTGAGCGAGGCCGCCAAGCGCGCGCTGGCGGAGGCCGAGGCCCGTCGTGCGGCCATCGACGCCGCGCAGAAGGACCGGCCGAAGGAGATCAACGGCCGCGACGGCCCGGAGCCCGTGCGTTACGGCGACTGGGAAGTCGGCGGCATCGCCACCGACTTCTGAGGCCGCCTCATCCGACCAGCGCGAGGCCGATGAGGCCGGCGATGCCCACCGCGATGCGCCACCAGCCGAATGGCGCATAGCCGTGCTTGGACACGAAATCGAGCAGCGACTTCACCACCACCACCGCCGCGCAGAACGCCGCCACGAAGCCGATGACGATGAGCAGGCCATCGTCCATCGAGAGGTTGCCGCGGTTCTTGTAGAGGTCGTAGGCGAACGCGCCGAACATGGTGGGCAAGGCGAGGAAGAACGAGAATTCCGCCGCCGCCCGCTTGTCCACGCCCATCAGCATGGCGCCGACGATGGTCGAGCCGGAGCGCGACATGCCCGGGATCATGGCGAGGCACTGGAAGAAGCCGATGATGAGCGCGATGTGCCAGGGCAGGCCCATGGCGTTGTTGTAGCGCGGCGCCGGCACCACCTTGTCGATGAACAGGAGGATGATGCCGCCGAAGATCAGCGTGCCGCAGATCAGCACCGGCGTCTCGAACAGCACGCTCTTGATGAAGCCGTGCGCCGCCGCGCCGATCACGGCCGCAGGCAGGAAGGCGATGAGGACGCCGATGACGAAGCGCCGCGCCCCCGGATTTGTGGGCAGCTGCTGGGCGACGCGCAGGAAGCGCTGGAAATAGACGGTGAGGATGGCAAGCACCGCGCCGAGCTGGATCAGCACCTCGAAAGTGTGGCCATTGCTCTCGAAGCCGAGGAAATGCCCGGCCAGCAGGATGTGGGCGGTGGAAGAGACGGGGATGAATTCCGTCAGCCCTTCCAGCAGGCCGAGAACGAGCGCTTCGAGCATGTCGCCGAGAGTCATGGGTGAGAAAATCCGGGAGGCGGGAACAAGACGGGCGCCATCCTCTCCGCTTGCCTTCGCGGGTGCAACGTGGTGCGCCGCAACGGAAGGGGAGGGCTGAGGCCGCCGGCGCTTTTCAGGCCAAGCTGTGGCCGCGTCGCAACAGCCCGGCAAATAACCTCAGGGCAAGGGATTGCTGCCTTCCCCGCGTCGTTAACGATCCGCTTACCATGATCGAAATGCGAAATGCGACAGCGACAGGGCGTCGGCCCGCGCTGCAGCAGGGAGGAACCAATCGGAAAGGTTCGGCTTCTAATCATAGGACACGCCGGGTGCCTCGCCCCCTCCCTTCGACCCCCGGCGAAATCGGCCCATGTACCTGCATCATCATCCCTTCTGCCCACATTCCCGATTCGTCCGCCTGCTGCTCGCCGAGTACGGCCTGGAGCCGGAGCTGGTGGAGGAGCGCGTGTGGGAGCGACGGCCGGGTTTCCTCGCGCTCAATCCGTCGGGGGAGACGCCGGTGATCGTGGAGGAGATGGCAGCTTCGGTGCCGGGTGCCTTCATCATCGCCGAATATCTCGATGAGACCCGGGGCCTCGCCCTCGGCACCCACCGGCTTCTTCCGGAGGACCCGGCCGGCCGCGTGGAGGTGCGCCGGCTGACCCAGTGGTTCAACGAGAAGATGTATGTCGAATCGACCGAGCCGCTGGTGCGCGAGCGCATCCACAAGCGCTACATGACGCGCGAGCAGGGCGGCGGTTCGCCGGATGCCACCTCGCTGCGGATGGCGCGTGCCAATCTGCGCTATCATCTGAAATACATCGGCTGGCTGGCCAAGGCGCGCAAATGGCTCGCCGGCGAGAAGCTGAGCCAGGCCGACCTTGCCGCCGCCGCGCATCTCTCGGTGGCCGACTATCTGGGCGATGTACCGTGGGACGAGGACGAGCACGCGAGGGATTGGTACGCGCGGATCAAGTCGCGCCCGACCTTCCGCGCCCTGCTCACCGAGAGCATCCCGGGGATGCCCCCCTCCAAGACCTACGCGGACCTCGATTTCTGACCGCCGCGGGCGGCCTGGAGGAGATCGTCCGCCGCCTCGCCCGTGAGGAAGGTTTCGATGCCGTGGGCATCGCCCGGCCCGAGGCCGCCCGGCCCGCCGGAGAGAAGCTCCGTGCCTGGGTCGCGGACGGCGCATACGGCGACATGGGCTGGATGGCCGAGACGCTGGACCGCCGCGCCGATCCCCTGACGCTATGGCCGGACATGCGCAGCGTCATCCTGCTCGGCCTCAATTACGGCCCCGCCGAAGACCCCCGCACGGTGCTCGCGCAAAAGAGCGCCGGCGCCATCTCGGTCTATGCGCGGGCCGAGGACTATCACGACATCATCAAGCCGAAGCTCAAGCGCGTCGCCCGCGCGCTGCTGGCGGAGGCCGGCCGGCGCGGCATCATCGCCGACGTGAAGGTGTTCGTGGATACCGCGCCGCTCATGGAGAAGCCGCTCGCCGCCGCAGCCGGGCTGGGCTGGCAGGGGCGGCACACCAATCTGGTCTCGCGGGAATTCGGCTCCTGGTTGTTCCTCGGCGCCATCGCCACCACGCTGGAGCTCCAGCCCGACGCGCCGGAGAAAGACCATTGCGGCTCCTGCCGCGCCTGTCTCGACGCCTGCCCGACCGCAGCGTTTCCCGCGCCCTACGTCATCGATGCGCGGCGCTGCATCTCCTACCTCACCATCGAGCACAAGGGGCCGATCCCGGCCGAGCTGCGTCCGCTCATGGGCAACCGCATCTATGGCTGCGACGACTGCCTCGCCGCCTGCCCCTGGAACAAGTTCGCGCAGATGGGCCAGGAGGCGAAGCTCGCCGCCCGCGCGGAGAACGCCGCCCCGCCGCTGGCGGAGCTGGTGGCGCTGGACGACGCCGCCTTCCGCGCCCGCTTCCCCAAAAGCCCGATCAAACGGATCGGCCGCGACCGCTTCGTGCGCAACGTGCTGATCGCCATCGGCAATTCGGGAGATGCCGCGCTCCTGCCGCTGGTGGAAGCGCGGCTGGCGGATGAATCCGCTCTGGTCAGAGGTGCTGCGGTGTGGGCGTTGGGGCGGCTTTCGGATGCCGCAGCGGTCACGCGGCAGGCCACCCGACGGGTACCTGTGGAGACCGATCCCGCGGTCCTCGCCGAGTGGAGGGCAGCCGCATCAGCCGACTAAGACCCGCCGCCCATTTCCATCCGCCGGGTTTGCCGGTAGGATCAAAGCCTCACGGAACCATCAAGGGGGCGACAAGAGCTGGCGTCACGATCGCGTCGCGCCCACACGCGAAGATCGACGGCGACAGAACAGGCGACATGCACGAGCCCCGCAAGCTTTATGTGAAGTCCTTCGGCTGCCAGATGAACGTCTACGATTCCCATCGTATGGCGGACACGCTGGCACGCGAGGGATATGTGGAGACGCAGGACCCGGCCGAGGCCGACCTTGTGATCCTCAACACCTGCCATATCCGCGAGAAGGCCGCCGAGAAGGTCTATTCCGAGCTCGGGCGCCTTCGGAAGCAGAAGCAGGAAGCCGGCTCCGACACCATGATCGCCGTCGCCGGCTGCGTCGCCCAGGCCGAGGGCGCCGAGATCATGCGTCGCGCGCCGGTGGTGGACGTGGTGGTCGGCCCCCAGAGCTACCACCGCCTGCCCGAGCTGCTCGCCGAGGCGAAGACCGGCAAGCGGGTGGTGGACACCGAATTTCCCGCAGACGACAAGTTCGATCACCTGCCCGCGCCCACCCGCGCCGCCACGCGCTCGCGCGGTCCGGCGGCGTTCGTGACGGTGCAGGAGGGCTGCGACAAGTTCTGCACCTTCTGCGTGGTGCCCTACACCCGCGGCGCCGAAGTCTCCCGCCCGGTCACGAAGATCCTCGACGAGGCCGCCCGCCTCCTCGACCAGGGCGTGCGCGAGATCACCCTCATCGGCCAGAACGTCAACGCCTTCCACGGCGAGGGGCCGGACGGGAAGGTCTGGAGCCTCGCCCGGCTGATGGAGCGCCTCGCTGAGATGGAAGGGCTGGCGCGCCTGCGCTACACCACCTCCCATCCGCGCGACATGGGCGACGACCTCATCGCCGCCCACCGCGACCTGCCGCAGCTGATGCCCTATCTGCACCTGCCGGTGCAGTCCGGCTCCGACCGCATCCTCGCGGCCATGAACCGCAAGCACGGCCGCGAGCTGTTCCTCTCGCTCATCGAGAAGATGCGCACCGCGCGGCCGGACCTCGCCCTCTCCTCCGACTTCATCGTCGGCTTCCCCGGCGAGACGGATCGCGACTTCGAGGACACGCTCGATCTGGTGCGCGAGGTCGGCTTCGCCAGTGCCTATTCCTTCAAGTACAGCGCGCGCCCCGGCACCCCCGCCGCCGAGCACGAGGGACAGGTGCCGGAGGAGGTGATGGCCGAGCGCCTCGCGGAGCTGCATCGCCTGCTCGAAGCCTCAAAGACGGCCTTCGACGCCGCCTGTCGTGGCCGCACCTTCGATATCCTGCTGGAGAAGCCCGGCCGGCAGCCGGGCCAGCTCATCGGCCGCTCGCCTTATCTCCAGAGCGTGGTGGTGAACGATCCGCCCGCCGGCATCGGCGAGCTGCTCACCGTCACCATCACCGATGTCGGCCCGAACAGCCTTGCCGGCGTTCCGGCCGAGACGCCCCTTTCCCCCGCTTTGTCCCGGCCGCTTGCGGCCATGGAGGCCTGAGCTTGCGCAGATCCGGCAGCGACAACCGTGATCGTCCCCTGGCGGCCGCAGCGCCGCAGGCTTCCCCCGGTCCTGCCCGCGCGGCGGTCACGGCCCCGTGGGCCGATCCGGACGAGCCTCCGGCGGCCCATGTGGTGCTGGCCTTCGACGACAACCGGCTCGCCACCCAGCTGTTCGGCCATTACGGCCGCAACCTCGCCCTCATCGAGCGCAAGCTGGGGGTGAAGGCGGATTCGCGCGGCAATCATGTGACGCTGGAAGGCGAACGCGATGCCTGCGAGCAGGCCCGCGCCGTGCTGGAGCACCTCTACGAAGCGCTGCGCAAGGGCCGCGACATCAGCCAGGGCGACGTGGACGGCGCCATCCGCGAAGTCACCTCGCAGGGCTCCCTGTTCGATTTCGACCCGGCCGAGCAGCGCCAGTCGTTCGACGAGATCCATCTGCGCCGCCGTCCGGTGCGCGCCCGCACCGCCGCGCAGGATGCCTATATCCGCGCGCTGAAGCGGCACACCCTCGTGTTCGGCAACGGCCCCGCCGGCACGGGCAAGACCTGGATCGCGGTCGCCTACGCCGTCCATCTGCTGGAACGGCGGATGGTGGACAAGATCATCCTCTCCCGCCCGGCCGTTGAGGCCGGCGAGCGCCTCGGCTTCCTGCCCGGCGACATGAAAGAGAAGGTCGATCCCTATCTGCGGCCCATCTACGACGCGCTCTATGACCTGATGGATCGCCCCTTCGTGGAGCGGGCGCTGCAGTCCGGCGAGATCGAGATCGCGCCGCTCGCCTTCATGCGCGGGCGCACGCTTTCCAACGCCGCGGTGATCCTGGACGAGGCGCAGAACGCCACGTCCATGCAGATGAAGATGTTCCTCACGCGCCTCGGCGAGAACTCCCACATGATCGTCACCGGCGACCCGAGCCAGACCGACCTGCCCGGCGGGCAGATCTCCGGTCTCGCCGAGGCGGTGCGGCTGCTGGAGGGCGTCGAGGGCGTCGGCATCTGCCATTTCAAGGCCGAGGACGTGGTGCGCCACGAACTGGTGCAGCGCATCGTCTCGGCCTACGAAAAGCTAGACGCGGCCAAGATCGAGGCCGCCTCCGCCCGCCTCGCCGGCAAGGCGGGGAGCTGAGCCATGGCTGTGCCCGCCCCGCTTCCGCAGGCTCCCGAGATCGACGCGGACATCGACGTCGCCGTGGAGGCCGAAGGCTGGTCCGTCATCGCGGACGCCGAGGCCGTGGCCATCCGGGCCTGCCGGGCGGCGCTGGCCGCCTGCGCCGAGGACGTGCCCGAGCCGTGCGAGGTGGCCATCACCCTCACCGACGACGCGCGCATCCGCGTGCTCAACCGCGACTGGCGGGACATGGACAAGGCGACCAACGTCCTGTCCTTCCCCCAGCCGGACCTGCCGGACGACATCGACGCCCCCCAGCCCCTCGGCGACATCATCGTCGCACTGGAAACGCTCAGCCGCGAGGCCGAGGCGGAGGACAAGGCGCCGGCCGACCATCTCGCCCATCTGGTGGTGCACGGAACGTTGCACCTCATGGGCTACGACCATCTCGAAGACAACGAAGCAGAGGAAATGGAGGCGCTTGAGCGCGACATCCTCGCGGGCCTTGGGATCGCCGATCCCTATGGCCTGCCCCAGGACTGACGTGAAGGCGGCTTGATAACGACCATGTCCAACATCGACCAGCCGACCGAGACCAGCTCTTCGGAGCCGCAAAGTTTTCTCGATCGATTGCGTGCCCTCCTCGGCACGTTCCGCCCGCACGGCTCCCTGCGCACCGACCTCGTGGAGGTGCTCGCCGCGGCGGAGACACCCGAGGAGGAGGGGGAGTTCACCCCATCCGAGCGCAAGATGCTGCGCAACATCCTGCACCTGCGGGAGGTAGGCATCGGCGACATCATGGTGCCCCGCGCCGAGATCGTCGCCGTGCGCAAGGACGCGCCGCTGGGCGAGCTGCTGAAGCTGTTCGTGACCGTCGGTCATTCCCGGCTCGTCGTCTACGACGACACGCTGGATGACCCCGTCGGCATGGTCCACATCCGCGACCTCATCGCCTTCCTCGCCGGCGACCTCGCCTCGGAATCGGGTAAGATCGACCTCGGCAAGGTCAATCTCGACGCGACACTGGAGACCGCCGGCCTCATCCGCCGCATTCTCTATGTGCCGCCCTCCATGCCGGCGGTGGACCTGCTCGTCTCCATGCAGGCGGCCCGCACCCACCTCGCCCTCGTCATCGACGAATATGGCGGCACCGACGGCCTCGTTTCCATTGAGGACGTGGTCGAGGAGATCGTCGGCGAGATCGAGGACGAGCACGACGAGGCGGCCGAGACGCTGCTCACGCGCCAGCCCGACGGCAGCTATCTCGCCGATGCCCGTACGCCGCTGGAAGCGGCGGTGGAAGTGCTCGGCACCGGGTTCGCTTCGGAAGAGGCGATGGAGGAGGTGGACAGCGTCGGCGGCCTCGTGGTGCGCATCGCCTCCCGTGTGCCCAAGGCCGGCGAGGTGATTTCCCTGCCGGGCGGCTTCGACGTGGACGTGGTGGACGCCGATCCCCGCAGGCTGAAAAAGCTGCGCATCATCCCGCCCCGGGATCTCGACGGCTCCGCCGCCGGGCACGCCGCGTCCGACGCCTGACCTTCCGCGTGGCTTTTCCCTCCAAGGTCGCCCCCCGCCGCGGCGTGCCCACGACAGGCCTGTCGTGGCGCGGGCGCATCCTGATGCTTCGCTTCCTCACCGGCTGGCGCCGGCGCTTCGTCGCCTGGACGGCCGGGGCGGTCGGCGCCCTCGCCATGCCGCCGTTCGATCTCTGGCCAGTGCTGGCGCTCAGCTTTCCGGTCCTCGTGCTGCTCCTCGACGGCTGCCGTGGCGATCTTAAAACCCGTCTCGTGGCGGCCGCGGGGGTCGGCTGGTGGTTCGGCTTCGGCTATTTCCTCGCCTCCCTCTGGTGGATCGGCGCGGCCTTCCTCGTGGAGGCGGACGTGTTCGGCTGGCTGCTGCCGTTCGCGGTGGTCTCCATGCCGGCGGGGCTGGCGCTGTTCACGGCGTTCGGAACGGTGGTGGCGCGGCTCCTGTGGTCGAAGGGCGGCCTCAGGCTGTTCGCGCTCACCTTCGGCCTGACGCTGGCGGAATGGCTGCGCGGCCATGTGCTCACCGGGTTTCCCTGGAACACCTACGGCTATGCGGTCTCCGACGATCTGCTGCTGATGCAGGCGGCATCCGTGGTCGGCGTCTGGGGCCTCACCTTCTTCTGCGTGCTCCTGCTGTCCACGCCGGCCCTGCTCCTGAACCCCGGCCGCCGGGGTCTTGCCGCCGTCGGCGCCGCGGCGCTGGTCATCGCAGGGACGGCGCTGTGGGGTAGTTACCGGCTGTCCGTGACGCCGCTCGAGACCGTGCCCGGCGTGGCTCTCCGGGTGATGCAGCCGAACCTCTCGCAGGACAAGAAGTTCGCCTATGACCGGCGCGAGCAGATCCTGAAAGACTATCTCGCGCTGAGTGCACGGAAGAGCGAGACCTATCCGGGCGGGCTCGCTGACGTTACGGTACTGATCTGGCCGGAATCGTCCTTTCCCTTCATCTATGAGCGGGAACCCTGGGCGGCCGAGGCCATTGCTGCGGCCCTGCCGCCCAACGTGACGCTGGTGACGGGCGCCGTCCGCTACGACTTCCCTCCGCCCGGCCAGCGGTCGCCGTTCTTCAACTCGATCAGGGTGATGGACCATCGCGGGCGGGTGCTGACCAATACCGACAAGGTTCATCTGGTGCCATTCGGAGAGTATCTGCCGTTCCAGGCGGAGCTTGAGGCCCTTGGCCTGGAACAACTTACGCGTGTGCGAGGTGGTTTCTCTTCCGGCGCGGAACTCCGCGCGCTCCAGATCCCCGGACTGCCGCTCGCCTCTCCGCTTGTATGTTACGAAATTATCTTTCCTGGAAAGGTAGTTCCCCAGGGTCCACGCCCGGCCTGGTTGCTCAATCTCACGAATGACGCGTGGTTTGGCCTGACCCCCGGTCCCTACCAGCATTTCGCGCAGGCCCGCATGCGCGCTGTAGAGGAAGGGCTTCCGCTGGTCCGCGCGGCGAACACGGGGATTTCTGCAATCGTTGATCCTATGGGACGTATTGTCGCATCACGTGACCTCGGGCAGGAGGGTCTGGTGGATGGTCCCCTGCCAAAGCCGCTGCAAACGGTTTCCGTTGCAGCCAAGCTTGACCGTATATTGGTCCCCGGGCTTCTGGCAGCTGCTCTGGCGCTAGCTTCCGTACCGCTTTGCGGTTGCAATACACGCAGAGGTTGATCGACGCGTTCCGATTGTATGCCTATGTTCGCCGGCAATCAGGGCAGCCTTCGCGCAGCGAAGTATTGAGTAATCTTTTCCGACATAGCCGGAGAGACCATGGTCAAGAAGGCGCCGAACCCTATTGATAAGCACGTTGGCTCGCGTGTCCGCATGAGGCGGATGATGGTGGGAATGAGCCAGGAGAAGCTGGGCGAGCATCTGGGCATCACGTTTCAGCAGATTCAGAAGTACGAGAAGGGTACGAATCGCATCGGCGCGAGCCGGCTTCAGCAGATTTCGACCACCCTTGGTGTTCCCGTCGCCTTCTTCTTCGAAGGTGCCCCCACTGTCGGACCCGAGGGCGAAGGTTTCTCCGAGGAGCAGTCCCCGGCCTACGTCTCCGACTTCCTCGCCACGTCCGACGGACTGACGCTCACCCGGAACTTCATGCGGATTTCCGACGCCCGCGTGCGTCGGCGCATCGTCGATCTGGTGATCGCCATCGCCGGTGAAACCGAGGCGTGAAGCGTTCGTTTTGGCGAACGTTTTCGCGCTGACGACCTTGACCGCCCGCCGCTGCGTTGCCACAAAGGGCGGCCGCACCGCGGCGCGGGCGCAAAAGGGGCCGTCACATGGCGCGTCAATCGTATCTGTTCACGAGTGAATCGGTTTCCGAAGGGCATCCGGACAAGGTCTGCGACCGGATTTCGGACGAAGTGGTGGACACTTTCTTCCGCACTGCGGAAACCGAGGGCTGGGACCCGAGCCAGATCCGCGTCGCGTGCGAGACGCTCGCCACCACCAACAAGGTGGTGATCGCTGGCGAGACCCGTGGTCCGTCCTCGATCACCCGGGACCTCCTGTCCCACGCCGCGCGCCTTGCCATCAAGGACATCGGCTACGAGCAGGCCGGCTTCCACTGGGAGACGGCCGACATCGACGTCCTACTGCACGCCCAGTCTGCGGACATCGCGCAGGGCGTGGACATCGCCGGCAACAAGGACGAGGGCGCCGGCGACCAGGGCATCATGTTCGGCTATGCCGTGCGCGAGACCCCGGAGCTGATGCCCGCTCCCATCTATTATGCCCACAAGATCCTGAAGGTGCTGGCGGAAGCTCGCCACTCCGGCGAGACCCACGCGCTCGGCCCCGATGCCAAGAGCCAGGTCACCGTCCAGTACGAGAACGGCAAGCCGGTCGGCGTCACCCAGATCGTGCTGTCGACCCAGCACTTGGATGAGCACCTCACGTCCCATGACGTGAAGTCCATCGTCGAGCCCTACATCAAGAAGACCCTGCCGGATGGCTGGGTGACCGACGCCACCGTCTGGCACGTCAACCCCACCGGCAAGTTCGTTATCGGCGGCCCCGATGGCGACTGCGGCCTCACCGGCCGCAAGATCATCGTGGACACCTACGGCGGTGCGGCCCCCCACGGCGGCGGCGCCTTCTCCGGCAAGGACCCGACCAAGGTGGACCGCTCAGCCGCCTATGCCGCGCGCTACCTCGCGAAGAACGTGGTCGCCGCCGATCTCGCCGACCGCGCCACCATCCAGCTCGCCTATGCCATCGGCGTGTCCGATCCGCTGGCGGTCTATGTGGACCTGCACGGCACCGGAAAGGTGGACGAGGCGAAGCTTGAAAAGGTGCTGCGCGAGGTGATGAATCTGCGCCCCCGCGGCATCCGCGAGCATCTCGGCCTCACCAAGCCCATCTATGCCCGCACCTCTGCCTATGGTCATTTCGGCCGCGCGCCGGAAGCGGACGGCGGCTTCTCCTGGGAGAAGACCGACCTCGTGGACGCGCTCAAGGCTGCGGTGGCCTGAGCCCTCAGGGGCTGCCACCGTCGCGTCTTGACCCATCTGTGTTGACCCACCGGCCGGATTGCCCTGCAGTCCGGCCGGTGCCTTTTTCAGCATGACCCCATGAGCCAGCAGCCGAGCGAACACCCAAGCCAGTCCGCGCCCCTCCCCTCCGCCGCCACGGACTTCGAGGCGCGTGGCGCCTTCTATGGCCGGCGTATCGGCAAGACGCTGCGTGGGCTGCAGCAGGACGCCCTCACGCATCTGCTGCCGCGCTACAAGGTCGATCTCGACGCGGTGTCCGTTCCCGCCAGCCTCTTTCCCGAACCGAGGCAGGGATATTGGCTGGAAATCGGCTGCGGCTGCGGCGAGCACCTGATCGACCACGCGGCCCGACGGCCCGAGATGGGCTTCATCGGGGCCGAGCCCTTCCTCAACGGCCTTGCGCGGATGCTGGTGGATCTCGACGCCCGCAGTCTCGCCAACGTGCGGGTCTTCGACCTCGACGCGGCGCTGCTGCTCGACCGGCTGCCCACGGCAAGCCTCGATGGCGTCGATCTTTTCTATCCCGATCCGTGGCCGAAGAAGCGGCATTGGAAGCGGCGCTTCGTGCGTCCCGACAATCTCGACCGGCTGGCCCGTGTCATCCGCCCCGGCGGCGTGTTCCGTTTCGCGTCCGACGTGCCGCATTATGTGGGCTGGACCCTTGCCCATGTGCGTGCGCACGGCGCCTTCACATGGACGGCGCAGCGGGCCGACGACTGGCGCAAGCCCTATCCGTTCTGGCCGGGCACGCGATACGAAGCCAAAGCCATCACGCAGGGCCGCGTGCCCACCTACCTCACCTTTGTGCGGCGCTAGAATCCGTGTTCACGCGCCCGCCGCGTGGAGCGCGGATAGCCCCTCGCGATAGGTGGGATAGCGCAGCGTCACCCCCAGATCTTCCTTGAGCCGGGCATTGCCGACGCGCTTGTTGCCGGACCAGAAGGACAGGGCCATGGGGCTCATCTCCCGCGCCGCCTCATCGAAGGGAATCGCCGGCGGTGGGTCCATCCCCAGCAGCTCCGCAGCATAGGCGATGGGATCACCGGGCGGGGCGGGCAGATCATCGGTGACGTTGATGATGCCGTCGTAACGGTGCGCGATCGCCGCCCGGATGGTGCAGACGATATCGTCCACATGGATGCGGTTGAACACCTGCCCGGGCTTGTCGATGCGCCGGGCCTCGCCCGCGCGCAGCTGAACCAGCGCGTTGCGCCCGGGACCGTAGATACCGGCAAGGCGCAAGACCGCCACGCGGACGCCGTGCGCGCGGCCGAAGGCCTGCCAGTCCGCTTCCGCCTTCAGCCGCCGTTCAAGGCGCGCGCTGCCCGCGCGCGGCGGGGTCGCCTCGTCCACCCAGGCCCCGTCGTGGTTCCCATAGACCCCGAGCGTGGTGAGATAGACCACCTGCCGCAGGCGGCCAGCGGCCAGCGTTTCTGCGGCGCAGCACAGGATAGGGTCGCCCCGATCGTCCGGTGGAGCGGACGCCAGCAGAATCTGGACATCGCCCAGAGCCGCCGCGAGACCATCCCCAAGCGTCCTGCCATCGAAGGCGAAAGCCTCCACGTCGGGCGGAAAGGTGGAGAGGCGGGCCGTGTCCCGTGCTGTGCCGATGACGCGGCCAAACGCCGCGCGGTCCTCGGTCAACAGGTGCCGGGCGCAATAGCCGAAGCCGATGGCGGCGAGCGAGATCATGACCGGTTGATGCCGGAGGTGCGGGCGTCCGGCAAGGGGTCCGACGCGTCAGCATCTGCCGCCCGGCCGGCGAGAGCGCTGGAGCACAGCCGGCGCACCGTGGCCTCGCTCTCGCGCGTCACGCTTTTACGGTCGTGGGCGGCATCGAGCCGCACCGGCGCGCCGAAGGTGACTTCCACGTCGATGGCGCCATGGCGCAGCACGTCCATCAGATGCGGGGCCAACTCCATGTCGCCGAACCAGGCGGCCACGGGCCGATGGCTGCGGCCCATGGGCAGGCCCTGAAGCCGGACATAGGACACGGCGAGGGGCTGCACCACCACCTCCGCCCCGGCGGCGAAGGCCTCGCGCGCGGCGCCCACCAAAGCGGTGCGGAACGGCAGCACGCGGTTGCCGTCGCTCGACGTGCCCTCGGCGAACAGCACCACGGGGTCGCCATCGGCGAGGCGATCGGCAATTTCCCGGTTCACCGCGCCGGTGGCATGGCGGCGCTGGCGATCCACGAAGACGGTGCGCTGGAACTTGGCGAGAAGGCCGATGAGCGGCCAGCCGGACACCTCGCTCTTGGCCACGAAGAACAAGGGCGTGAGCGAGCCAACCACGGGGATGTCGAGCCAGGAGGCGTGATTGGCGAGGATCAGCAGGGGGCGGTCCGCAGCCGGCGTGCCGCGGACATGGACCCGCACGCCGATGAGCCGCAGCAGGATGCGGTGATAGAGCCGCGGAATGTGGCGGCGGGCATCGAGACCGAGCTTCAGCGAGATCCACTGAAGGGGAATGCCGACCAGCGTCACCCCCCCGACCACGCTGAGCACGCCGGCAAGCCGCAGGCGGTCCATCAGGCGCGAAAGGGCGGGCTGCTCCGGCCCGAGGGGCGGCAACAAATGACCGTCGCTGGAAGCGGGCGCCGACGGTCGCCCGCCGGGAGGCGTCACTGCTTCTCGTCCTCGTCGAGCGGCACCGCATAAAGCTCGAGGCGGTGGCCACGGAGCTTGAAGCCGAGTTCGCGAGCGATCTGCTCCTGCAGCGCCTCGATCTGCTCGGAGCGGAATTCGATGACCTGACCGGACCTGAGATCGATCAGGTGGTCATGGTGCTCGTCGGGCATCTGCTCATAGCGGGCCCGGCCGTCGCCGAAATCGTGCCGCTCGATGATGCCGGCGTCCTCCAGCATCTTCACGGTGCGATAGACCGTGGAGATGGAGATGTTGTCATCGATGGCCACGGCGCGGCGGTGCAGCTCTTCCACGTCGGGATGATCCTGCGCGCCGGACAGCACGCGGGCGATGACCCGGCGCTGCTCGGTCATCCGCATGCCCTTGGCGAGGCAGGCTTCCTCAATGAGGCTGATCTTTCCGCTCAAGCGGGACCTCCGCGACGACCCAGGGACATTCCTCTGCCTTATCGCGCCGCCGCTCCCGCGCCGCAAGGGGGCGGACAAAGGCTTGCCAAGGCTCACTTGCCGAAGCTCAAAATTCGCGGCGCAGCAGCAGCGCATCGGCGCCGCCCGCATAATAGCCCCTGCGCCGGCCCACCTCGCCATAGCCAAGGCGCGCATAAAGCGTGCGGGCGGCGGCATTGCCTTCCTCCACCTCCAGGAAGGAGGTGGAGACGCCTTCTGCGGCGAGGCGGGCCAGGTGGAAGGAGACCAGCGCCCGGCCAACGCCCCGGCGGCGGCGGTCGGTGACGACGGCGACGGTCAGGATTTCCGATTCGGGCGTCACGCAGTGGGACAGGATAAAGCCCACCGGCGGCTTGCGGGGGCCAAGCGTCGCCACATGGGCGCGCACGGCGCGGTCGGCAAGCAGCCGCTCGAACTCGTCGGCGTCCCAGCCGCGCGCGAAGGCGCGGGCGTGGATGGCGGCAAGATGGGGGATATCCGCCGCCGTCGCGGCCCGCAGCAGTGGCGGGCGGGGCGGGAACAGACGGTCGAGCAGGCGTTTCATCGGCGGGCGATGCGGGCCTTGTCCTGCGGCTTGGCATCGGGGGGCCGCAGGTAGAGCGGGCGCGGCTCGGCCGCTTCGGGATCGGCGACGGAACCGAGACGGGCAACCCATGCCACGTCGGGGGCCGGCGTATCGTCGACCAGCTCCGGCAGTTTTTCAGACGGCGGCCAGGCATCGGCCACGAGATTGGCCCCGGAGCCAACGATCCGCACCGCGCCGATGGCCACGGAGCGCGCCGCCTCCCGCACGCTGGTGATGCGCGGGGCGATCAACGTGCGTCCGCCGACACCGAACATCTGGAGGAACACATGGCCGTGGCGGGCATCGATGGCGGACACCACCGGCACGGCATCGTCATGAGCAAGATAGGGCGCGGCGAGGGCAGCCAGCGTCGTCACGCCCACCACCGGCCGATTGGAGGTGAGGCCGAAGCCGCGGGCGGCGGACAGGCCCACCCGAAGGCCGGTGAAGCTGCCGGGACCCACCGTGACGGCAATGCGGGCGAGGTGCTCGAAATCGATGCCGGCGGAGCTCATCACCTGCTCCACCAGGGGGATCAGCGTCTCCGCATGTCCCCGCTCCATGAGCAGCGAATCGCCCGAGACGATGCTGTCCGTCTCGGTGTCGAGCACCGCGGCGGAGCAGGCGGCAAGCGCCGTGTCTATGGCGAGGACATACATGAACGCGGGCACCCCGATCGCCGCCACGATCAACCGAAACCGTGGCGGGGGGAAGCGACCCGGCACGCTCACTTTCGGGAAAGGTTAATGGGACCGTTCCCGAATACCGTCAAACCGGGTCCGCGTCGTCAGACAGCCCGGACTTCCGCCACTTCCGGCACGAAATGCTTCAACAGGTTCTCGATGCCGTTCTTGAGCGTGGCCGTCGAAGAGGGGCAGCCCGAACAGGAGCCCTTCATGTTGAGGAAAACCACACCATTCTCGAAGCCGCGGAAGGTGATGTCGCCGCCATCATTGGCGACCGCCGGACGCACGCGCGTCTCCAGCAGCTCCTTGATGGTGGCGACGATCTCGCCGTCCTTCGCGTCGAAGAACTCGTCGCCGTCGCTGACATCCGGCTTCACGCCCTCGGACAGGACCGGGGCGCCGGACATGAAGTGCTCCATGATGGCGCCGAGAATGGCCGGCTTGATCTGCGGCCACTCGCTGTCGGCCTTCGTCACGGTCACGAAGTCCGAGCCGAGCATCACCGCCGACACGCCGCGCACGTCGAACAGGCGCTGGGCGAGCGGGGAAAGATCGGCATCCTCGGCCGAGCGCAGATCGAGAACGCCCTCCCCCAGCACCGAACGGCCGGGCAGGAACTTCAGGGTCGCCGGGTTCGGCGTGGTTTCCGTCTGGATGAACATGGCCAATCCTCAAAAGAAACGGTGCGGGGAAAACCCGCCGGTTTCTCTCAAGATAGGGAGGACGCCGCGAAACGGGAAGGGAGCTATCCGGGATCGTCCCGAATTGACACGCCCCGCTCCAGCTTTACCGAACAGGGGCGGAACGAAAGGCGCGCGAATCACGCGCCGGGCTCGGTTGGCCATTTGTTCCGTGGGGACAGGGCCGGACTGACCCGGCCCTTTTTGGGGAATGAACGCTCGCGGACGAGCGCTCAGGTGTTCCGCTCAGGTATTCATGGAGTCGAAGAAGTCCTGGTTGGTCTTCGTCTGCCGCAGCTTGTCGAGCAGGAACTCGATGGCGTCCACGGTACCCATCGGATTCAGGATGCGGCGCAGGACGTACATCTTCTTGAGCGTGTCGGCGGGAACCAGCAGCTCTTCCTTGCGGGTGCCGGACCGGGTGATGTCGATGGCCGGGAACACGCGCTTGTCGGAGACCTTGCGGTCCAGGATGACTTCCGAATTGCCGGTGCCCTTGAACTCTTCGAAGATCACCTCGTCCATGCGCGAGCCGGTCTCGATGAGGGCGGTCGCGATGATCGTGAGGGAGCCGCCTTCCTCGATGTTGCGCGCCGCGCCGAAGAAGCGCTTGGGCCGCTGGAGGGCGTTGGCGTCCACGCCGCCGGTCAGCACCTTGCCGGAGGACGGCACCACGGTGTTGTAGGCGCGGCCGAGGCGGGTGATGGAATCCAGCAGGATCACCACGTCGCGGCCATGCTCGACCAGGCGCTTGGCCTTCTCGATGACCATCTCGGCCACCTGCACGTGGCGCACGGCCGGCTCGTCGAAGGTGGAGGAGACCACCTCGCCCTTCACCGAGCGCTGCATGTCGGTGACTTCCTCGGGCCGCTCGTCGATGAGCAGCACGATCAGGAAGCATTCCGGATGGTTGGCGGTGATGGACTTGGCGATGTTCTGCAGGAGCACCGTCTTGCCGGTACGGGGCGGCGCCACGATCAGGCCGCGCTGGCCTTTGCCGATGGGCGCCACGATGTCGATGATGCGCGGCGAGAAGTCTTTCTTGCTGCCGGTCGGCTCATCGTGCTCGAGCTTCAGCCGCTCGTCGGGATAGAGCGGCGTCAGATTGTCGAAATTGATCTTGTGCCGCGACTTCTCAGGGTCCTCGAAATTGATCGTGTTGACCTTGAGCAGCGCGAAATACCGTTCGCCCTCCTTGGGGCTCCGGATCTGCCCTTCGACCGTGTCGCCGGTGCGCAGGCCGAAGCGGCGGATCTGGGAGGGGGAGACATAGATGTCGTCCGGACCGGGCAGATAATTGGCCTCGGGAGAGCGCAGGAAGGCAAATCCATCCTGCAGCACCTCGACGACGCCCTCGCCGATGATCTCCGTCTCGGTGGCGGCCAGCTGCTTGAGGATCGCGAACATCAGCTCCTGCTTGCGGAGCGTGCTGGCGTTTTCCACCTCATTCTCCTCGGCGAAGGCGAGGAGCTCGACGGGGGTCTTGGACTTGAGGTCTTGAAGTTTCACTTCCCGCATAAGGGAAAGCCTCGATGGGTATTGGGGGGCCGGGGGCCGATCGGTCAGGATCGGGGTCGGCTCGTGGGGGGAAGGACGGGATCGCAGGTCTTCAGGGGAAGCCGGGGGCACGCAGCTCGCCGCCTGACGCGCCGGCCGGACCAAGACGGCTCCACCAGGACAGCGTCTTCAAGACGACGCCACGAGCGGATGCCGGACCGAAAGGAAGCGCGTTCGCCTGCGTTTGGGAAAGCACGCGCAAGATAGGCGTGCCTTCAGGGGTGCGCAAGTCCCCCTAAAGGCGTGGGTCGGATCAAAACGGTTTGACCACCACCAGAATGACGATGGCGATCATCAGCAGCGTCGGCACCTCGTTGGCGATGCGGTAGAAGCGCGCCGCCCGGGTGTTCCTGTCCTCGGCGAATTCGCGCACCCAGCGCACCAGGAAACCGTGCATGGCGGACATGGCCAGCACCAGCGCGAACTTGGCGTGAAACCAGCCCGCCTTGTACCAGCCGCCCTCGTATACCAGCCACAGGCCGGCGAGCCAGGTGACGATCATCGCCGGGTTGATGATGGCCTTGAGCAGCCGGCGCTCCATGACCTTGAAGGTCTCCGACTGCACCGAGCCGATCTCGGCCGCGCAGTGGTAGACCATGAGGCGCGGCAGATAGAGCATTCCCGCCATCCACGCGATGACGGCGATGATATGCAGCGCCTTGATCCACTCATAGACCATTGAAACAAAAGCCTTATCTGTCCCGGTCAGCGGGCGCGGCGCACCAGCTCGACGAACTTTTCCACATGCTCCAGCGGCGTCTCCGGACGGATGCCGTGGCCGAGGTTGAAGATGTGGCGCACCCCGTCGAAATCGGCGCGGATGCGCTCCACCTCCTCCTCCAGTGCCGCACCGCCGGCGATCAGCCGCAGCGGATCGAGATTGCCCTGGAGCGCCACGTCGTCGGAAAGCCGCTGGCGTGCCGCACGGCGATCGGCGGACCAGTCGAGACCGATGCCGTCGATACCCACGTCGGCGAGCGCCTCCAGCGCCTCAAGGGTCGCCCCCTTCGGAAAGGCGATGATCCGGACATAGGGATGCTTCGCCTTGAGCCCCGCGACGATGCGGCGCAGGGGTTCGGCGCACCAGCGCTCGAAAGAGGCCGGGTCGAGCACGCCCGCCCAGGTGTCGAAGATCTGCACCGCGTCGGCACCGGCTTCCACCTGCCCGGACAGATGGGTGATAGAGGTCTCAACCAGCCGGTCGATCAGCTCCTGAAACAGCTCCGGCTCACGCAAGGCGAGGAGGCGCGCCGGCGCCTGATCGTCCGTGCCCTGCCCCGCCACCATGTAGGTCGCCACCGTCCACGGCGCGCCGCAGAAGCCGATCAGCGCCGTCTCAGTGGGAAGCTGGGCCCGCACGTCGGCGATGGCCTCATAGACCGGCCCCACCTTGGCCGGATCGAGCGTATCCGACAGTGCAGACAGCGCGGCGCGATCCGCAACCGGTGTCAGGCGCGGACCTTCGCCGGCCTCGAAGCGCAATCCCGTGCCGAGCGCATGGGGGATGACGAGGATGTCCGAGAAGATGATGGCCGCATCGAAGCCGTAGCGGCGGATGGGCTGGAGCGTCACCTCGGCGGCGAGGCGCGGCGTGTAGCACAGGGTCAGGAAGTCGCCGGCCTCCGCCCGCACGGCACGGTACTCCGGCAGATAGCGTCCGGCCTGGCGCATCATCCAAAGCGGAGGCGGGTCCTGGATCGTGCCGTCGAGAACCGAAAGGAAGCGCGATCGCGTGGCTGGAGAGCGGTCCATCCCGTTCCTTCAATCAAAGAGAGATATTTTTAAAAGAGAGAGTCTTTGTTGTCTTAACGGTTGATTAACCAGTTGCCGGCTCGTCGACAACCGATCCACAGCGGAACCCATAGCCGACACGCGACTTGCCGCGGATGCGAAGCCGGCGAAAGGCAGGTTAACAAAGGATTAACGCACCCCCTGCGGAAACCCGTCCACATCGACGCACAGGGCGGGATGGGAATCTCTCCCGCAGGGTGATCGTGTGGATGGATTTCGGACTTATCCAGAGGCCGCCCTTGCAAGGGGCCAGAACGCGTGCCTTCCTCAACAGCCTTCCACAGGAGCGGTGGACAAAGTGACTCAGTCGAAGCCTGGCGAGGCCTATTTCCACCTCCACCTCGTGTCGGACGCCACGGGCGAAACCCTGATCAACGTTGGCCGGGCGGCCAGCGCGCAATATGCGAATGTGCTGCCCATCGAACACGTCTACCCGCTGGTTCGTTCCATGAAGCAGCTGGAGCGGGTGCTGATCGAGGTGGAGTCCAATCCCGGCATCGTCCTATTCACTCTGGTGGACAAGGACATCCGCAGCCGCCTGCGCTCGCGCTGCGAAGAGCTGGGCCTGCCGCATCTCTCGGTGATGGCGCCCGTGGTCCGGCTGTTCCAGTCCTATCTCGGCGGTGAGCCGACGCCGCGCGTGGGCGGCCAGCACGCGCTGGATGCCAGCTATTTCAAGCGCATCGACGCCCTCAACTTCACCGTCATGCATGACGACGGGCATCTCACCGAAGACCTCGAGCATGCCGACGTGGTGCTGCTCGGCGTGTCGCGCACCTCCAAGACGCCGACCTCCATCTATCTCGCCAACCGGGGGATCAAGGCGGCGAATATCCCCCTCGTGCCCAACGTCCCGCTGCCGCCGAACATCGAGAACCTGAAGAAGCCGCTGGTGGTGGGCCTCGTCGCCAGCCCGGAACGCATCGTCGAGATCCGCCAGAATCGGTTGCTGGGGCTCAATGCCGTGGAGACGGGATCATCGACCTATACGGATCGCGAGGCGGTTTCCGAGGAGCTGGCCTTCTCCCGCCGCCTGTGCGCGCGCAACGGATGGCCGCTGATAGATGTCACGCGTCGCTCCATCGAGGAAACCGCGGCCAACATCCTCAGCCTCTACAGCGATCACCGGCGCCGCTCCATCGCTGAAACCTGAGGCCGCCAAAGCTGGGGCGTGGCGCCCGATCGGGCTGCGCTTTGGTTTGCATCGCGGACGCAGGCGTGAGATCAGCGCAGTGCGTCATTTTTTGACGGCAGCGCAACAGAGGAGAGACGATCGTGTGGCGTGGCGAACAGCCGCTCGTGCTCGCGTCCAAAAGCGCGACCCGGTTGACCCTTCTCGTGCATGCGGGCTTGCCCGTGGAAACCGTTGCTGCCGACGTGGACGAACGCGCCCTCCAGGACGCCGCCGGTGAAATGGATCCGGCCGGCATCGCCCTTCTGCTCGCGCGGGCGAAAGCGTTGTCGGGATCGAAGGCCGCGCCGGGGCGGCTCGTGCTGGGTGCCGACCAGACCTTGGCGCTAGGGCCGAAAATCTACCACAAGCCGGTCTCGGTCGAGGCTGCCCGCAAGCAACTGCTGGAACTCGCCGGCCAGACCCATGCGCTGCATTCGGCGGTCGCCGTGGCGTGCGATGGGGAGGTGCTGTTCGATACGGTGGTGAGCGCTTTTCTCACCATGCGTCCGCTCACCGAAGAGACCTTGAGCGCCTATTTTGCGGCGGCCGGTCCCCGGGTTCTGACCTCGGTCGGCGCCTATCAGCTGGAATCGGTGGGGGTGCATCTCTTCACCCGGGTGGATGGGGATCACTTCACCATTCTCGGCCTGCCGCTGCTGCAGCTTCTGCCCTTCTTCCGCGAGCAGGGGCTGCTGCCATGACGGTTCGGGCCTGTGTCACCGGCCAGCCCGTCACCTATTCCCGCTCGCCGCTGCTGCACGGCTATTGGCTGAAGGCCTATGGCATCGACGGCGCCTACGAGCGCGAGGAGGTGCCGCCGGAGACGGCGGCGGATTTCTACCGGAGCCTCGCCGCGCGCGGCTATGCCGGCTGCAATGTCACGTTGCCCAACAAAGAGATCGCCTTCTCCGTCCTCGACGAGGCGGACGAGAGCGCCGCCGCCTTGGGTGCGGCCAATACCCTCTGGCTGGAGGGTGGCAAGCTCCATGGGGCGAGCACGGACGGCTATGGCTTCATCGCCAATCTCGATGCCTCCGCTCCCGGCTGGGACGGCGCCCGCAACTGCGCTCTGGTGGTCGGAGCTGGTGGAGCCTCGCGCGCGGTGGTTCATGCGCTGGTCGGCCGAGGCTTCGACCGGGTGGTGCTCGCCAATCGCACGCTGGAGCGCGCCGAGACGGTGGCATCCCTCTTCGGGCCGCGCGTGCGCCCGCTCGCCTTCGATCGCATCGCTGAAGTGATGGGTGAGGCGGATATTCTCGTGAACTGCACCTCGCTGGGCATGAAGGGATCGGACCCGCTGACGCTCGATCTTGGCCGGCTGCGCCCCGAGGCGGTGGTCAGCGACATTGTCTATGTGCCGCTCATGACGCCGTTGCTCAAAGCTGCGTCCGCCGCCGGCTTCCGCACCGTCGATGGGTTGGGCATGCTGCTGCACCAGGGCGTACCTGGCTTTCGCCGCTGGTTCGGCGTGACGCCCGAGGTCACGCCGGAGCTGCGGGCGGTTCTGGTGGAAGACCTTCGCGCCAAGGGGCAGCTGGAGGCCTGAAAGATGTGGGTGCTCGGCCTCACCGGCTCCATCGGCATGGGAAAGTCGGCCACCGCGCAGATGTTCCGGGCGCTGGGCGTGCCGGTGCATGATGCCGATGCTTCGGTCCACGCGCTCTATCGGGGTGCGGCGGTGGCACCGGTCGAGGCGGCTTTTCCCGGCGTGGCCCGTGACGGTGTCATTGATCGCGCGGCGCTGGGCGCCCGGGTGCTCGGTGACGCGGAGGCGATGAAGCGGCTGGAGGCCATCGTTCATCCTTTGGTGCGTGAAGCCGAGACGGCTTTTCTCACCAAGGCGCGGGCGAGTGGAGCGCGTCTCGCTGTTCTGGACATCCCGCTTTTGTTCGAGACGGGCGGAGACAGGCGGGTGGATGCCGTAGCTGTGGTCAGCGCGTCGAAAGCTGTGCAACGCGAGCGCGTGCTCGCCCGCGCGGGCATGACGGAGGAGAAATTCGCGACCATTCTCGCCAAGCAGATGCCGGACAGCGAGAAGCGCCGTCGTGCCCATTTCGTCATCGATACCGGGCGCGGGTTTGCCGCCGCCGAACATCAGGTGGCCGGCATCGTGCGCGCTTTGTCGGGGCCGGGTCGGCGGAAGGGGTGAGGGGAAGCCATGCGCGAGATCGTGCTCGACACCGAGACCACGGGCCTCGAAGCCTATGGCGGCGATCGGCTGGTGGAAATCGGCTGCGTCGAGATGGTCAATCGCATCCTCACCGGCAACGTCTTCCACGTCTATATCAACCCCCAGCGGGACATGCCGCAGGAGGCGTTCAACGTTCACGGCCTGTCGGCGGAATTTCTGTCCGACAAGCCGATCTTCTCGCAAGTTGCTGATGAATTCCTGGAGTTCATCCAGGAAGATACTTTGGTCATCCACAACGCCGCGTTCGACATCGGCTTCCTGAATGCCGAGCTGGAGCGCCTCGGCCGCCCGTCCATCGCCCGCGACCGGGTGATCGACACGCTGGCGCTGGCCCGCCGCAAGCACCCCGGCGGCGGCAATCGTCTCGACGACCTGATGAACCGCTATGGCATCGATTCGTCGCGTCGGGTGAAGCATGGCGCGCTTCTCGATGCCGAGCTTCTGGCCGAAGTCTATAGCGAACTGCTCGGCGGACGGCAGGCAACCCTCATCGGCCTAGTGGAGGAAAGCACCGAGGCGCCGCGCCTGGTGGTCGAGGCGCGCGCCGCACACCCTCGCCCCGTTCCCCTGCCCGCGCGAATCAGTGCGGCCGAATCGGAGGCTCATGCCGCCTTCGTCGCGGCACTGGGTGAGAAGGCGATCTGGCTGAAGTATGCCGACACGCCCGAGGCGGAGAAGACGGCGAGCTGAGTCGGTGACGTCTGCAATCAAAGATGATTTTTACAACCGGATTTCAATCAAAAGTTGATCGATTGGGAAGGCCTCTGGCGGCGATATCGCCCTCGGTCCGGCTCATTTGGTCATCCGGTTTTCCCCACCCGCTGGTGACTCTCCCAATCGATTTTAGAGGGTGGGGTCTTCCGGTGGCGCCTCGCAATGGGGCTTTCAGCCCAAAATCGCCGCCACTGCCGCCTTTATCCCGTCCGGCTCGGTCACGGGCAGTGAACAGCGCTCTCCGACGCACACGAAGGCCGCTCCCCCCTCCGGTGCGGACGCGATCCGGGCTGCGGTGACGCTTCCGACATGCGCCGCCACCCCTTCGGCGCGCACCACGACCCGGAGCGGGAACGGGACCTTGAGCGCAGCCTGGGCCAGCGCCTCCCCTTTCGCACCGGTGGTGACGATCTCGGCGAGGCCGAGACGCGTGGCGATGGCGTTCAGGGTGGCGCCGTGGGCGAGCACGTTGCGCGCGGCCGCGCCCGACAGGCCGGTGAGAATGCGGTCGGCGCGCGTGCGCAGGCTGTCATCGCCGGTGAGGGCGGCAAGCCGGATGAGGGCATCGGCGGCGACCGCATTGTAGTTCGGCACCGCCTCGTCATGGGTCGCGGAGGGCCGAACGATGAGGCTGTCCCCGTCGTCCGCGGTGAGGAAGTAGGTCCCCGTCGCGGGGTCCAGGTGGTGCTTTTCCAGCGCATCGAGGAAGGTTGCCGCCAGCCGGAAGGGCGCCTTGTCCCCCGTCGCCTCGGCCAGCGCGATGCCGGCGCGGGCCATAGCCGCGAGGTCGGAGGCAAGACCTGGCGTCACCATCTTGTCCCCGCACCAGGAGTGCGCGAGCCGGCCGTCCTTCACCATGTGCGCTGTCACCGCGCCGAAGGCCGTGCGTGCGAGACCGATCCATTCCTCCTCGCCCAGGAAGGCACCGGCGCGGGCGAGTGCGGCGATCATCAGCCCGTTCCAGTCGGCCAGCACCTTGTCGTCCCGCTCCGGCCGCACCCGCCCCGCCCGTCGCGCGAGCAGCTTTTCACGCAGGGGCACGAGCCGCGCTTCGTCCTCGGCCGTGACCACCCCGGCATCGGTGCGGTTGAGGATGTTTCCTTCCTCCCAGTTGCCGGCCTTCGTCACGTCGTAGATGCGCGCGAAGAACGCCGCATCCTCAGCCCCGAGAACCTCCTCGATCTCCGCCAGCGACCACACATAGAAGCGCCCCTCGTGCCCCTCCGAATCGGCATCGAGGCTCGCCGTGAAGGCGCCGGAGCGGGCCAGCATCTCTCGTTTCAGCCAGCCCACCGTCTCGCGGGCGCGCTGGAGGAACAGGGTGTCGCCGGTGTCGGCATAGGCGAGCGCCAGCAGCTCCAGCAGCAGCGCGTTGTCGTAGAGCATCTTCTCGAAATGCGGGACGAACCAGATCTCGTCCACCGAATAGCGGGCGAAGCCACCGCCGAGATGATCGTAGATGCCGCCTTCGCACATGCGGTTCAGGGTGAGGGCGACCAGCGCCTTCATGGCATCGTCGCGGTTGCGGGTGCCGGCGCGCCAGAGCAGTTCGAGCAGGCCTGACTGGGGGAATTTCGGTGCGCCCTTCAGGCCGCCATGCACGGGATCGATCAGCGGCACGAGGCGCCGGGCGGCATCGTCGAGATCGTCGATGCCGATGGCGACGCCTTCCGTCGGCTGGGCCGCTTTCTTCAGCCGGGCGAGGATCGCCTGCGTGTTCTTCTCCACCTTCTCCGGGCTCTCGGAGAAGACGGAGGAGACCTGCTGCAACACTTCGGTGAAGCCGGGCCGGCCGTAGCTCGCCTTGGGCGGAAAATAGGTGCCGCCCCAGAACGGCCGGCCTTCGGGATCGAGGAACATGGTGAGCGGCCACCCCCCGCTCTGCCCCAGCTGCTGGAGCGCGGACATGTAGATCTGGTCCACGTCCGGCCGCTCCTCCCGGTCCACCTTGATATTCACGAACAGGGCGTTCATCAGGGCAGCGATCTCGGGATTCTCGAAGCTCTCGTGGGCCATCACATGGCACCAGTGGCAGGCCGCATAGCCGACCGACAGGAGGACGGGCTTGCCGGTGGCGCGCGCCTCGGCGAACGCCACCTCCCCCCAGGGCCACCAATGCACCGGATTGTCCTTGTGCTGGAGCAGATAGGGGCTCGTCTCGCGGGACAGGCGATTGAGGCTCATGTCGGAAATCCTTCGGCTTCGGCCGGCTTTGAAGGCAACGTGATCGCAGGATAAAGGTTCGGGCGAAGAAACGGGGTGCGGGGCATCTGGTCCAGACGCCGTGCAAATCCGCAGCCACTCGTCTGGAGGATCAGGCCATGTCCGGTGAAACCGCCAGCGACACCATCTTCGCCTTGTCTTCGGGCCGACTGCCTGCCGGCGTCGCCGTGCTCCGCCTTTCGGGGCCGGAGGCCGGCGCCGCGGCGCTGGCGCTCTCAGGCACGCTGCCTCCGCCGCGCGTGGCCCGCTATGCGGCCCTTCATCATCCCGCGACGGGCGAGGAGCTGGATCGCGGACTGGTGCTCTTCTTCCCCGGCCCCGCGAGTGCCACGGGGGAGGATGTGGTGGAGCTGCATCTCCATGGTGGGCGCGCGGTGGTGGCGGCGGTGTTGCGTGCGCTCGGCACGCTTCCCGGCCTTCGCCCGGCCGAGGCCGGCGAATTCACCCGGCGGGCCCACGCCAACGTCAAGCTGGACCTTGCCGAGGTGGAAGGCCTCGCCGATCTCATCGCCGCCGAGACCGAGGCCCAGCGCCGGCAGGCGATGGCGCTCGCCTCGGGCACTCTCTCCCGCCGCGTGACGGGCTGGCGGGAGGGGCTGGTCTCCGCCCTCGCCCTTCTGGAAGCGGGCATCGATTTTTCCGACGAAGCGGATGTGGCGGAGGATGTGGCCCGGCCGGCGCTGGACCTCATCGGCGGCCTCCATCGCGAATTGCTTGCCGCGCTGGCGGATGCGGCGCGGGGCGAGCGGGTGCGGGATGGACTCGTGGTGGCCATCGCCGGCCCGCCCAATGCGGGAAAATCGTCCCTGCTGAACCGCCTCGCCGGGCGGGATGCCGCCATCGTCTCCCCCATCGCCGGCACGACGCGCGACGTTTTGGAGGTGCATCTGGAACTCGCTGGCCAGGCGGTGACGCTGCTCGACACGGCCGGCCTGCGCGAGACGGTGGACGCCGTGGAAGCCGAGGGGGTACGCCGGGCACTCGCCCGTGCGGAGGTCGCGGATGCGGTGCTCTGGCTCAGCGACGAGGGGACTCCGCCGCCCGCCGCCTTCGCCACCGCCATATGCGTGCGGACGAAGATCGACCAGGGCGGGACTGTACCCCAGGGCTTCATCGGCCTTTCCACCGTCACCGGGGATGGGATCGAGGATGTCGTATCGGCCATCGCGACGCGGGCCGAGGCGCTGTGCGGCCGTGAGCCGGCGCTGGTGACGCGGGAGCGCCAGCGTCTCGCTCTGGAAGATGCGGCCCGCCATCTGGAGCGGGCCATGGGCTCACATGGCGGGCATGAGGAGCTTCGGGCAGAGGATGTCCGCCTCGCGGTGCGGGCGCTCGACCAGACCATCGGCCGGGTGGATGTGGAGGATGTGCTCGATCGCCTCTTCAGCACCTTCTGCATCGGCAAATGAACGCCGGGCCGGCGTGTTTCACGTGAAACATTCCGCTCAGCCTTGACGGCGCCCAAGAAGGGGCGTTTCCAGAGGGGCAATATCCCTCTGTCCCGGACCACCATGAACGGAACGCCCCACCCGCTCGCCTTCGATGTCATCGTCGTGGGCGGCGGACATGCCGGATGCGAAGCCGCCGCCGCTGCGGCGCGGGTCGGCGCGCGCACCGCGCTCGTCACCCACGCGCAGGCCACCATCGGCGCCATGTCCTGCAATCCCGCCATCGGCGGTCTGGGCAAGGGCCATCTGGTGCGCGAGATCGATGCGCTGGATGGGTTGATGGGCCGGGTCGCGGACCAGGGCGGCATCCAGTTTCGCGTTCTCAATCGCCGGAAGGGCCCGGCCGTGCGGGGGCCGCGCGCGCAGGCGGACCGCAAGCTTTATGCCCGCGCCATGCAGCAGGCTCTGGCCGAACAGCCGGGACTGGACGTGGTGGAAGGCGAGGCCGACGACCTTCTCGTGAAGGATGGTCGCGTGGCGGGGCTGCGGCTCGCGGACGGGCGGGAGCTCGTCTGCGGCGCGGTGGTGCTCACCACGGGCACCTTCCTCAACGGCTTGATCCATCTCGGCGAGGACAGCTACCCCGCCGGGCGCATGGACGAAAAGCCGGCGCTCGGCCTCTCCCCTGCCCTGTCGCGTCTCGGCTTCGCGCTCGGTCGCCTCAAGACCGGCACGCCGGCACGGCTCGATGGCCGGACCATCGATTGGGCGAGCCTGGAGATGCAGGCCGGCGACGATCCGCCCGAGCCCTTCTCCGCGCTGACCACGCGCCTCCCCAATCCGCAAGTGGAATGCGGCATCACCCGCACCACCGACGCGACCCACGAACTGATCCGGCAGAACCTCTCCCGCTCGGCCATGTATTCCGGGCGCATCGGCAGCACGGGACCGCGCTACTGCCCGTCCATCGAGGACAAGATCGTCCGCTTCGGCGATCGCGACGGCCACCAGATCTTCCTGGAGCCGGAGGGGCTGGACGATCCCACCGTCTATCCCAATGGCCTGTCCACCTCCCTGCCGGCCGATGTGCAGCTCGCCTTCCTGCGCACCATCCCCGGTCTGGAGCAGGTGGCGGTGCTGCGCCCCGGCTATGCCATCGAGTACGATCACGTGGACCCGCGCGAGCTTGCGCCGACGCTGGAGACGAAGCGCGTGGCGGGTCTCTTCCTCGCCGGCCAGATCAATGGCACCACGGGGTATGAGGAGGCCGCCGCGCAGGGGCTGCTCGCCGGGCTTAACGCGGCCCGGCGCGCCGGCGGGTCGGACGGCATCGTGCTCGACCGGGCCGAGGCCTATCTGGGCGTGATGGTGGACGACCTGGTAACGCGCGGTGTCAGTGAGCCCTATCGCATGTTCACCTCCCGCGCCGAATATCGGCTGACCCTGCGGGCCGACAATGCCGACCAGCGCCTGACCGCCCGCGGTGCTGCGCTGGGGCTGGTCGGCGCCGAGCGGCTGGCGCATTTCGAGGCGCGCACGCACGCGCTGGAGGCGGCGCGCACCCTCACCCGCGACCTGTCCCTCACGCCGACGGAAGGCGCACGACACGGCCTTGCCTTGAACCGCGACGGCCAGCGCCGAAGCGCATTCGACCTTCTCGCTTACCCCGACATCGACATGGCGCGGCTCGCGATGATCTGGCCGGAACTCTCCGCGCTGCCGCCGACAATCGCCGAGCAGGTCGAGATCGACGCGAAGTATGCGGTCTATCTGGAGCGGCAGGCCGCGGACATCCACACGCTGCGGAAGGACGAGGCGCTCGCGCTGCCGGAAGAGCTGTCCTATGCCGATCTGCCGGGGCTCTCGAACGAGCTGAAACAGAAGCTGGAGCGGGTGCGCCCGCGCACCGTGGGACAGGCGGGGCGCATGGAGGGAATGACCCCGGCCGCGCTCGCGCTCATCGCCACCCATGCGCGTCGGGCGGGCGGACGCTCCGCATGATCGGTTCGTTCGGGCTGTGGATCACGGGGATGGAGGCGCGCCGATGAAGGGGGCTGGCGCGGGAGGCGACGATGCGGCACGTGCTGCTGTCGAGCGGCTGGTTTCACGTGAAACATTCCACCGCCTCGACCTCATCGCCGAGCTGCTGCGCAAGTGGCATCAGACCATCAATCTCGTTGCTCCTGCGACCGTGCCGGAGGTGTGGAGCCGGCACATCGCTGATTCGTTGCAATTGATTAACCATGTTCCGGCGGACGCGATCAGGTGGGTGGATCTCGGATCGGGTGGCGGATTCCCCGGTCTGGTGGTTGCCGCCGTTCTGGCGGAGCGGCCGGGCGCGGATGTCCATCTGGTGGAGAGCGACACCCGCAAGTCCGCCTTCCTGCGGGAGGCGGCGCGGGTGGCGAAGTTGCCGGTGCGGGTCCACGCCCAGCGAATCGAGCAGGTCGCGCAGGCACTTGCGCCGGAAACGCAGGTGGTGTCCGCGCGTGCGCTGGCGCCTCTTCCCAAGCTTCTGAAGCTGGCCGAGCCCTTCCTCTCCGCCGGTGCGCTCGGGGTGTTTCCCAAGGGCCGCGACGCCGAACGCGAATTGACCGAAGCCCGCAAAGGCTGGACACTCGATTGCGATCTTCGCGCCAGCGTCAGCGACCGAGAGGCGCGGGTTCTTCTCGTGAGGAGCGCCAGGCGCAGCAGCAAATAGCCACCCCGCCGGGAAGGCGCGCCGACAAGGCCGGCGCCGCCAGGTGGACGTTCTCATCCGCGGGGTCGCGCCCTGCGGAACCAGATCCAAGGGGACCACGGGCCATGAGCCAGGCTGATTATTCCTCGGGAGCCGATTTTTCCCTGCCTGCCGGCGCGCCGCGCGTGCTGGCGCTCGCCAATCAGAAGGGCGGCGTGGGCAAGACCACGACAGCGATCAATCTCGGTACCGCGCTGGCGGCCATCGGCGAGACCGTGCTGGTGGTGGACCTCGACCCCCAGGGCAACGCCTCCACGGGCCTCGGTATCGATCGCCGCTCCCGCAACGTCTCCACCTATGACGTGCTTGTGGGTGAAGCCACCATGCGCGAGACGGTGATGCCGACCGGGGTGCCGCAGCTCTATGTGGCGCCCTCCACCCTCGACCTGTCCGGGCTGGAGCTGGAGATCGCCGCCGAGCGCGACCGCGCCTATCGCCTGCGGGACGCACTCCGGGCGCTCGCGGCCGATCCCGAGGCGCCGCGCTTTTCCTATGTGCTGGTGGACTGCCCCCCGTCCCTGTCGCTCCTCACCGTCAACGCCATGGCGGCGGCGGACGCGATCGTGGTGCCGTTGCAGTGCGAGTTCTTCGCGCTGGAAGGTCTCTCCCAGCTGATGAAGACGGTGGAGCAGGTGCGGGTGGGGCTGAACCCCAGCCTCACCATCCACGGCATCGTGCTGACCATGTACGACGGGCGCAACAACCTGTCGGAGCAGGTGGTGCAGGACGTGCGGCAGTTCATGGGGGACAAGGTCTATGAGACCATCATTCCCCGGAACGTGCGCGTCTCGGAAGCGCCGTCCTATGGCAAGCCGGTTCTGCTATACGATCTCAAGTGCTTGGGGTCACAGGCTTATTTGCGGCTCGCGTCGGAGGTGATCCAGCGCGAACGGGCGGCACGGGCAGCGGCAGCGGCCTGAGGGAAGACCAGAGGGACCGGACGAAGATGGCGGATGAACAGCGCTCCCGGCTGGGGCGGGGGCTTGCCGCGCTGATCGGCGAGATGGGGGAGCCGCAGGCGGCACCGACGCGCAGCTCGGGCACGCGTGGCGGCCCGCGCCGCGTGCCCATCGAGCAGGTGAAGGCGAACCCGCGCAACCCGCGCCGCGCCTTCCTGGAGGAGGGGCTGGAGGATCTCACCGCCTCCGTCCGCGAGAAGGGCATCATCCAGCCCATCGTGGTGCGACCGCTGAAGGGATCGGACGCCTTCGAGATCGTCGCCGGCGAACGCCGCTGGCGGGCCGCCCAGCGGGCGAGCCTGCACGAGGTGCCGGTGGTGGTGCTGGATCTCAGCGATCGCGAGGCGCTCGAAATCGCGATCATCGAGAACGTCCAGCGCGCCGACCTCAATCCGGTGGAAGAGGCGCAGGGCTACGAAGCCCTGATGGACGAGTTCGAATACAACCAGAACGAGCTTTCCAAGGTCATCGGGAAAAGCCGCAGCCACATCGCCAACACGCTGCGGCTGCTGAAGCTGCCGGAAGCTGTGAAGGGGCATCTGGCGGAGGGGCGGCTCAGTGCCGGCCATGCGCGGGCCCTCCTCGCCGTTTCCGATCCAGAGAAGGTGGCTCGTGAGGTCATCGCCAAGGGTCTGACGGTGCGCGACGTGGAGGCCCTGTCCAAAGCGAAGACGCCCCCTGCCCCGGTCACGGGGCGCAGTTCGCCCGCCCCTGTCACCGAGCGCAAGAGCGCGGACACCCGCGCGCTGGAGAAGCGGCTGGCCGATGCCCTGGGGTTGGCCGTCAGTCTTGAGGGCAAGGGCGAGGCGGGTGAGCTGCGCATCCGCTATGCGAGCCTCGACCAGCTCGATGAGATCTGCCGCAAGCTCGGTTTGGATTGACGTTTACAGGATTGGACAAAGAAAAAGGCCGGGCATGTGCCCGGCCTTGCTGCGTTGAGATCCCGGCCGCGTCTTCTTGTGAGGACGCGGCCAAATCTGAAAAAATCAGGCAGCCGCCTTGCGACGGGTGGTCTTCTTCGCAGGGGCGACGGGCGCCTTCTTGCGGGTCTGGCCGAGGCCCATGTTCTTGGCGAGTTCGGAGCGGGCCGCAGCATAGGCCGGGGCGACCATGGGATAATCCTTCGGAAGGCCCCACTTTTCGCGGTAAGCTTCGGGGGTCATGCCGTAGCTGGTGCGCAGGTGCCGCTTCAGAGACTTGAACTTCTTCCCGTCTTCCAGGCAGATGATGTATTCCGGCGTCACCGACTTCTTCAGCGGGACGGCCGGCTTCTGCTCTTCCACCTGCGGCGCGGCCGGGGTGCCGAGCTGGCCGAGGGCGCGATAGACGGACTCGATGAGACCGGGAAGCTCGGTGGCCGCGACGCTGTTGTTGCTCACATACGCGGCGACGATGTCCGCGGTGAAGTCGATGAAGCTCGGCGACGGAGTATTGGACGCGGAGTCGCTCACGGGAGTCCCTTTCTGTTCTTCGCTATGGCGCGCGGACAATGCGGGAAGCGGCTGGAATGCGACCGGTTCAGGATGAGCCTCGGACACATGCTCCGCCGGGGCTGACGCCGCATCGGCTGACTAAGTTTCACGGTTAATCTATAGCACCTCGTCTTATAAATACAATCGGGTCTCAAAAGTTCTTCAAAAACCAGCAATAGAGCGGGTTTGCGGCTGTCGAGGAGGCGCCGTCGCGCGTTCATCGCGACGAGATGATCCTTGGCAGATCAGCGAATCGATGGGCCGACAGATGAAAACAACGGACCCTGGAAGTGTTCCCGGCTCGCCGGCGCTCAAGGCCGTGCGTCCATAGCCGGGGAGATACTAGGGGGAGGCCGCCACGCCGTGTTCTTCTACGGCGTCCGTGACAAGTACATGCGTCGATTTGTACAACTATCGGCTGCGATGAAGGCCGAGGTTTCCCCGACGTCGGCCCCCTGCCCCGACTGCTTTGGCGAAACGAACCGCGGTCTTGAGCTTGTCGCTAGCGCGGGGCTTGGCATCCTGCCGTTTACGCTGGCGCGGCGGGGCGAACCGCGTTAGGTGGGGCGGGTCCGCTCCGGCCAAGGGGCGGCTTCAGGTCTGCGGTTCGGCACGGTTCTCCGGAGCGGCGCCGAACGCCCCAGGGTCTCCCGCGAGACGGGGACGAGGATGCCATGCCACGCGCCGTCGCCGGCCCCGAGATCGAGCGTCTGATCCAGCTTCTGGCCCGGCTGCCCGGCCTCGGCCCGCGTTCGGCGCGCCGGGTGGCGCTGCATCTCATCAAGAAGCGTGAGGCGCTGATGGCGCCGCTGGCGACCGCCCTGGGCGACGCGATCAGCAAGATCGTCACCTGCCACACCTGCGGGAATGTGGACGTGACCGACCCTTGCACGGTCTGCACCGATCCCACACGGGACGCACGCATGCTGGTGGTGGTGGCTGACGTGGGCGACCTCTGGGCGCTGGAGCGCGCCGGCGTCCTCAACGCTCGCTATCATGTGCTGGGAGGCGTTCTGTCGCCGCTGGATGGGGTGGGGCCGGACGACCTCAACATCGCGAGCCTTGTCACCCGCGTGCACGATCAGGACGTCACGGAAGTCATCCTGGCACTGGGCGCCACGGTGGACGGGCAGACGACCGCCCATTACCTGACCGATGTGCTGCGCGACACCGGAGCCCGCGTCACGCGCCTTGCCCAGGGTGTGCCCGTGGGCGGCGAACTCGATTATCTCGACGAGGGAACACTCTCCGCCGCCATCCGCGCCCGCACGCAGATGTGATCGGCGGGCGGGCAGTCGTCCCCAGCTTTCACTGCAGCATCCGCTCGAAATTGATGACGAAGAGCTTCGGGTCGGGGCGCTTGTTCACCTGGATGTTCGACAGGGACACCTGCGTGTCATAGCCCTGCGGGTCGGTAACGACCCACTGCTTGAGGGCCGAGGTCTTGGCATCGAACAGGATCAGGAGCCGGTAGGTGCCGAACATGGGCACGGTTTCCTGCATCACCACCGTCACGAAGCGGTCGTCCTGAAAGATGCCGGTCACGTGCGGTTCGGTCCCGAGGTCGATGCGTTCCGCGAGCAGGAAACGCAGCGGCGTCTGCGACAGGGGCGTGATGTCCTGGGTGTTGAGATTGCGGTCGCGCACGGCCACCGACTGGCCGTTGGAGATCAGCTCCACCGGGCTCGGCGCATCGTATTCGAAGCGCACGCGGCCGGGCTTCTGCATGTAGAAGTCGCCGGTGCGCTTGGAGCCGTCCGGATCGATCTGGGTGAAGGTGCCGGTCATGGACTGCACCGAATTGAAGTAGTTGGTGACGCGGTCCACCGTCGCCTTCGGCGCGCGGCCATCGGCCGGCTGCGCCGCAGCCACGGGGGCGGCGCCCTTCATCTGGCCCTGGGGCCGCATGAGGTCGCCCGGGGGCTGCACCGTCTGGGCGCCGGCCGGACCGGCCGCGGCCAGTCCAAGCGCCAGCAGCAGGCCGGCGGCGGCGACGCGGCGCGCCTTCTCCGACGGGGCGCGGGTCTCGCGCTTCGGGCTGCGGGCAAATCGGGTGGCGGCGGAGCGGATGAGCATCATGGGCATCTCTGGCGCAGGGCGTGTCGCTGGCAGGAAGGTCATTCCCGACGCTCCGATCCCGCCCCGCGCGGGCTGATCGGATGAACAGGGGTCTAATACGCAACTTGCGGCCGGGCTATGGCGAACCTGTGGCCTTGCCGACGCCCGGAGAAACCGCCCAGCGCCGCTTCTGTTCCGGTTGGGCCGAAGCTTCAACCGGAACCGGGAACCGCTCAGGCGGGAAAACAACGCGGCACGCTCATTCGGCTGCCTGCTCGGGCAGCAGGATCTCGCGCTTGCCGGCGTGGTTGGGCGAGCCGACGAGGCCCTCGTTCTCCATGCGCTCGACCAGCGAAGCGGCGCGATTATAGCCGATCTGGAGCCGGCGCTGGATATAGGAGGTGGAGCATTTGCGGTCGCGCATCACCACCGCCACCGCCTGGGAATAGAGGTCCATGCCCTCATCGCCCATGCCGCCCTTGTCGAACACGGCGCTGTCGCTGTCCTCGTCCTCCGCATCCTCGGCGGTCACCGCCTCCACATAAGCGGGGGCGCCCTGGGCCTTGAGGTGCTTCACCACGCTCTCCACCTCCTCGTCGGAGACGAAGGGGCCGTGGACGCGGCTGATGCGGCCGCCTCCGGCCATGTAGAGCATGTCGCCTTGGCCCAGCAGCTGCTCGGCGCCCATCTCGCCGAGGATGGTGCGGCTGTCGATCTTCGAGGTCACCTGGAAGGAGATGCGGGTGGGGAAGTTCGCCTTGATGGTACCGGTGATGACGTCCACGGAGGGGCGCTGCGTGGCCATCACCAGATGGATGCCGGCGGCGCGGGCCATCTGGGCGAGGCGCTGGATGGCGCCCTCGATGTCCTTGCCGGCGACGAGCATCAGGTCTGCCATCTCGTCGACGATGACGACGATGTAGGGCAGGGGCTCGAGGTTCATCTCCTCGCGCTCGTAGATGGCTTCGCCGGTCTCGTGGTCGAAGCCGGTCTGCACCGTGCGGGCGATGGATTCGCCCTTCTCGCTGGCGTCCCTCACCCGGGCGTTGAAGCCGTCGATGTTGCGCACGCCCAGCTTCGACATCTTCTTGTAGCGGTCTTCCATCTCCTTCACTGCCCACTTCAGCGCCACCACCGCTTTCTTCGGATCGGTGACGACGGGGGCAAGAAGATGGGGGATGCCGTCATAGACGGAGAGCTCCAGCATCTTGGGATCGACCATGATGAGCCGGCACTGTTCCGGCTTCAGCCGGTAGAGCAGGGACAGGATCATCGTATTGATGGCCACTGACTTGCCCGAGCCGGTGGTGCCGGCCACGAGCAGATGCGGCATGCGGGCGAGGTCGACGATCACCGGATCGCCGCCGATGGTCTTGCCCAGCGCGATGGCGAGCTTGTGCCCGGTGTCGCCGAAATCCTTGGTGGCGATCAGCTCGCGCAGCAGCACCTTCTCGCGCTTCTGGTTCGGCAGCTCGATGCCGATGGCATTGCGGCCCGGCACCACGGCGACGCGGGCGGAGATGGCGCTCATGGAGCGGGCGATGTCGTCGGCGAGGCCGATGACGCGGGAGGATTTGATGCCCGGCGCAGGCTCCAGCTCGTAAAGAGTCACCACCGGACCGGGGCGCATCTGGCCGATCTCGCCGCGCACGCCGAAATCCTGCAGGGTCGTCTCCAGCTCGCGCGCGGTCTCGGACAGCGCCTCCGGGCTCATGGCTGGGGCTTTGGCGGGGGGGCGGGCGTCAGCAGGTCGAGGGAGGGGTGCTGGTAGCCGGCGCGGCGGCCACCGCGTCGCGCCGCGCGACGGCGGGCGGCGGGGCTCTCGGTGGCAGCATCCAGCGGGGCATCGGGAACGTCGTGTGGCGCGGGGGCGCCGGCCCCCTCCAGACGCGGCTCCTGACGCTCGCCTGCACCTTCCGCCCGCCCGGCCGACGCGGCAGGGGCGGGGACGGCGCGGCGGGTGAGCCCGGCACCGGAGAGGCGCGCCTTCCACGAGAGGAAGGTGTGGGTGAGGGCACCGAGGGAAACGGCGGTGCCGTCGTCCTCCTCGTCCTCGTCGCCCACCTCGCCCGGCAGCTCGGAGGCGGGGGCGAGCTTCAGGGGCGTGCGTCGGCCGCCGCTCAAGGCGAAGAACAGGCCTGCGGCCCCGATCGCGAGGCCGGCGGCGCCGATCAGCATGGAATCAAGGGCCGCAAGCGCGCCGCCGCGCATGACGCCGAAGGCGCGGGGAAAGAGATCGCCCAAGGCGCCGCCGAGGCCGGTGAGACCCGGCCAGTGGTCCGGTTGCGGAATGGCACCGAGGAACGCCGTGGTGCCAAGCACGCCGATGAGCCAGCAGGTGATGCGCAGGCGTTCGCGCGCGAACGGGCGGTGGGTGACGAGCCGCCAGCCGGCATAGAGCGGCGGCAGCAGCACGGCCAGCGCCGCGAGTCCGAACAGCTGGATCAGCAGATCGGCGATGATCGCGCCGGGCCGGCCCAAGAGGTTCGTGACCGGCGCATGGGTGGCGTTGGACAGGCTCGGGTCGGCCGCGGACCAGGTGCCGAGCGCGACGAAGGAGATCAGCGTCGCGAGGATCAGTCCGGTCCCGACGATCTCCCGCCCGCGCCGGCGCACCACCAGCCGGATGCTCTCCGGGATCAGTTCGAGCCGGGGCATATGGTGGTGGGGCGCGTCCATCCGGCTGTTGATGACGGCATCGGCGGAGGCGGCTGCCTTCGGGCGTCGGCGGGCCATGGGCATCGGCGCGGCTCCCTTCAGAGGGCAGCGACGAGGCGCTTCAGCACCTCCTCGCAGGTGGGCAGATCCTGGACCAGCGCGACGCGCAGGAATCCGGCGGAGGGGTTGGCCCCGGTGAGGTCGCGGCGGGCGAGATAGCCCCCCGGCACCGTGCGCAGGCCCTGCTCGCGCCACAGCTTCACCGCCGCCGCCTCGCCGCCGGTGAGGTGGTCGTCGGCCAGGTGGGACACGTCGAGCCACAGGAAGAAGCCGCCGCCGGGCCGCTCATAGCCGAAGCGGCCGGCAAGCATGCGGTCGGCGAGGTCGAACTTTGCGGCATAGAGGTCACGGGAGCGGGTGACGTGGGCCTCGTCCTCCAGCGCCGCCACGGCCACCGCCTGCAGGGGCTCCGGCACCTGCGGCGCGGCCACCCAGCGGAAGGCGAGGAAGTCCTTCAGGAAGGCCGGATCGCCGGCACAGAAGCCGCAGCGCAGGCCGGGCAAAGACGAGCGCTTGGACAGGGAATTGAACGCCACGACGCGGGTGAGGTCGGTGCCGGCCACTTCGAGAATGCCGGCCGGCTTTTCCGCGCCGAGGTAGATTTCCGAATAGCACTCGTCCGAGAACAGGAAGGCGCGGTTGCGCCGCGCCAGCTCCAGCGCCTTGCCGAGATAGTCGGCGGAGGCGATGGCGCCCTGCGGATTGGCGGGGGAGGCGATGTAGATGGCCACCGTCCGCTTCAGCAGGTCCGGATCGAGCGCGTCGAGGTCCGGCAGCCAGCCGCTTTCCTTCGTGGTCGGCATCACGACCGCCTCGCAGCCGGCGGCCTCCGCGCCCGCGGCATAGGCGGCGTAGAAGGGATTGGGCAGCAACATTGCCGGCTTGCCGTTGGCGCCCTTCGCCGGATCGGTGAGGCGTTGCGCGACGATGGCGGCGGAGAACAGGCCCTCGCGGGAGCCGTTCAGCGCCAGCACTTCGCGGTCGGCATCCAAGAGCTTCGCCAGCTTGTAGCGCTGCGCCAGCCAACGGGCGGCGGCGGCGCGGAAGGTGGGCGTGCCTTCGGCGCGGGGGTAGCGGCCGAAGCCTGAGAGATTGCTGGTGAGAACCGGGCCGACGAAATCCGGCATGGCGTGCTGCGGCTCGCCCACGGCGGCGCTCAGCGGCTGTCGCCCCGGCTCGATCCCCGCGAGGAGGTCGGCCAGCCGGATGAAGGGCGAGCGGCGGTCTTCCGGGGGAGCGGCAAGGGGAGCGGCAGGTGCGGGTGGCACGGCTTTGCGGTCTTTTCTGGCGGCTTTCGTCATCCGCCCCAGAATGGGACCAGCCGGTTAAGGTGTGGCTAACTTAACCCGGCGATCCGTCAGACTTCCCGCGCCAGCACCTCGCGCGCCTGCTGCGCATCGGCCCTGATCTGCGCGACGAGCGCGTCGATGCCGTCGAACTTCAGCTCGGGCCGGATATAGGCGTGGAATTCCACCTCGATGGACTGGCCATAGAGATCGCCGGAAAAGTCGAACAGGTGCACTTCCAGCAGCGCCCGGCCATTGTCGAAGGTGGGGCGCCGGCCATAGTTGGCCACTCCGTCGAATCGGCCGGCGGGCGTCATGGCGCGCACCGCATAGATGCCGAAGGCCAGTTCCAGATCCTGCGGCAAGGCGAGATTGGCGGTGGGAAAACCGATGGTGCGGCCGCGCTTGTCGCCATGGATCACCTCCGCCGTCACCGCGAAGGGGCGCCCCAGCATGTGGGCGGCATGGCCCACCTGTCCCGAAGCCAGCGCCCGGCGCACGGCGGTGGAGGAAATGGCGTCGTTCTCATCGCGCATGGGCTCCACCACGGTCACGGCGAAGCCGTGCCGTTCTCCCGCTTCCTTGAGAAAGGCGGGTGATCCGGCGCGCTGGCGGCCGAAGTGGAAATCGAAGCCCACCGCCACGCCGGCCACGCCGTAGCGGCCGACCAAAACCTCGCGCACGAAGTCCTCCGCCTCCATGGCCGCAAGAGCGGCGTCGAAATCGAGCACGATGGCGCCCTGAAGTCCGCTCTCGGCGATGCGGCGCAGTTTCTCGGTCGCCGGAGTCAGGCGGAAGGGCGCGGTGGCGGGATTGAAGAAGGTGCGCGGGTGCGGCTCGAAGGTGAGCGCCAGCGCCGGCCCACCCGCTTCGGCCGCCATGGTCCGCGCCGCGGCGAACACCGCCTGATGGCCGCGATGCACGCCGTCGAAATTGCCGATGGCGATGACGGGGCGCTTGAGCGCCGGCGGCAGGGGCTCGGGGCCGTGGACGAGCACGAAGTCAGGAGGAAGGGACACGGTCATCGGCGGGCGCAAGCCTTGCCTTGGTGTTCGGCGGGACGCCCGGAACCTCGACGGCACCGGGACAGGATATTCGGCCTTCGAGATCGGTCAAACCGCGGGCAAATTCAAGGAACCGAATGTCGCCCGGGCGCGGCTACCAGGCGAGGCGGGGCATGACGCCGCGCGGATGGGCGTGGCCGGTGAAGAGGTCGGCGAGGGATTCGGTGTCGGGAACGGCGCCGTCGATGGACTTCAGCTCCTGCGCATGAATGCCGCCGGAGATGAACAGGCTGTCGAAACCCGCATCGTTGGCGCCGGCGATGTCGGTGCGCAGCGCATCGCCGATGCCGAGCACGCGGGCGCGCTCCACCACCTCGCCGCGGATCACCTCGGCGCGGGCGAAGGCGGTGTCGTAGATGGGCCGGTAGGGCTTGCCGCACCAATAGGCCTTGCCGCCGATCTGCTCATAGGCCTGGGCGATGGCGCCGGCGCAGAAGATCAGCTTGTCGCCGCGCTCCACCACGAGGTCGGGATTTGCGCAGATGAACGGCAGCTCCCGCGCCTTCATGGTGGCGAGGGCGTCGGCGTAATCCTCCGGGGTCTCCACGTCGTCGTCGAGGAGGCCGGTGCAGACCACGAGGTCCGCGTCCTCAAGCGAGGCGAGGGTGAGGTCCAGACCGTCGAACGTGCCCGCGTCCCGCGCGGGGCCGAGGTGGTAGACGCGGGCGCCCGGCCGCGCCTCCAGCATGTCGCGCGTCACGTCGCCCGAGGTGACGATGGCGTCATAGGCGGTGCGCGGTACACCAAGGCCGTCGAGCATGCCCATGATGAAGCGGTTGGGCCGCGGCGCGTTGGAGACCAGCACCACCGTTGCGCCGCCCGCCCGCACCTTCGTCAGCGCCTCGCAGGCGGCGGGGAAGGACGCGACGCCGTTGTGCAGCACGCCCCAGACGTCGCAGAGGATCAGGTCGTAGTCACCCGCGAAGGCGGAGAGGCCTTCCACCAGCGGCGGGGCGTGCAGGGGCGTGCGGGTGCCGGTCTCGGCCATCGACTTCTCCATTGTGCAATGCACACGTGCCACGGAAGGCCTTGAACCACAAGGCCGTGCGCCGCCCGTCGGATACCCGCTCTGCGCAGGTCGGCGGATGAACCCTCGGTGATCTCAGGGATGTCCCTTGCCGGGATGTCCCCCCGGGTGCCCTCCGGCGCCGTGGGGGTGTCCGCCGCCATGGGGGTTGCCGTGTGGGTTGCCATGAGGGTTGCCGTGCGGATGGCCGCCGCCCTTGGGCGGCTCCTTCTGCGCCACCGGCGTGGTGGACTGCGTGCGGGCCTGGATGCCCGGCAGCGCCTGCACCAGCGTGCGGAAGGCGTCGCCGCGCACCTCGAAATTGGGATACTGGTCGAAGCTGGCGCAGGCCGGCGACAGCAGCACCACCGCATCCGCGCGGCCGGACGCCTCGGCGTCCCGCGCGGCGGCTTCCACCGCCTTGTCGAGGGTGCCGACGATCTCGTGGGGCACCTTGTCCGCCAGCGTCGCGGCGAAATCCTGCGCGGCCTCGCCGATGAGATAGGCCTTGGCGACGCGATCGAAGAAGGGCGCGAGCGGGGCGATGCCGCCGGCCTTCGGCTTGCCGCCGGCGATCCAGAAGATGTCGGTGAAGCTCGTCAGCGCGCGCTCGGCGGCATCCGCATTGGTCGCCTTGGAATCGTTGACGAACAGCACCTTGCCCTTGTTGCCCACCTCTTCCATGCGGTGGGCAAGGCCGGGGAAGCGCTTCATCGCCACAGTGATGACCTCCGGCGCGACGCCGAGCGCGCGGCAGGCGGCGTAGGCGGCGGCGGCGTTCTGCGCATTGTGCGCCCCGCGCAGCGAGCCGACGCCGCCCAGCGGCAGGCGGAAGACCTCGGCGCCGCCTTCGGACACCACGAGCGTCTCACCCTCGCGCCAGATGCCGTCGGGCAGGGGCCGCCTGACCGAGATGCGCACCACGTGCTTGCCGGCGCGCTCTGCCCGGTCGGCCATGGCGGCGGAGAAATCGTCGTCCACGCCCACGACGGCGGTGCCGGTCTGCTCGACGCCGGTGACGAGGCGTTCTTTGACCGCCGCGTAGTTCTCGATGGTGCCGTGCCGGTCGAGATGGTCCGGGGTGATGTTGAGCATCACGCCCACGGAGGGGTCGAGGCCGGGGGCAAGGTCGATCTGGTAGGAGGAGCACTCCACCACATGCACCCGGCCGGGCTTCGGCGGGGCAAGCGACAGGATGGCGGTGCCGATATTGCCGCCCATCTGCACATCGCGGCCGGCGACGCGCAGGATGTGGGTGATGAGCGCCGTGGTGGTGGACTTGCCGTTGGTGCCGGTGATGGCGACGAACGGCGAGCGGCGCGCGATGGCCTGCCGCTCGCGGCAGAACAGCTCGATGTCGCCGATGATCTCGACGCCCGCTGCCTGCGCCAGCTTCACCGACCAGTGCGGCTCGGGGTGGGTGAGCGGCACGCCGGGGGCGAGCACCAGCGCCTGGACGATGGTCCAATCGATGTCGTGGAGATCCTGCACGAGGATTCCCGCCTCTCCGGCCTTGCGGCGGGAGGCCTCGGAATCATCATAGGCGACGACGGTGGCGCCGCCGGCCTTGAGCGCCTCTGCGGTGGCAAGGCCTGAGCCACCCAGCCCGAAAAGGGCGACGGTTGCATCTTTGAAGACGGTGACGGGGATCATGGCAGTAAAATCGTCCGTTGCGGCAATGCACTCCGGGCTCCCGTCTAGAGCATGATGCGAAAAAGTGCGAACCCCTTTCGCAGGCACCCGGCCTTAAGGGAAATCCCCCGCTTGCCCGATTCGACATTCATACTGTTGAATGTAGCCAACGGGATCGTGGACCCGCCCCGCCGGGGCAGGCTTGCTGGGTTTGCCCGCTGAACTTGGAATTGGGAGAGCGAGATGGTGGCGAACGTGGGTGGGATCGACCGGGTGCTGCGCTTCATCGCCGGGGTCGTGCTGATCCTGGTGCCCTTCGTGGCCCCCTCCGTGCCGGCGCTGGCCGGGCTCGGGCATTGGACCTGGCTGATCGGCGCCGTGGGCGTGGTGATGCTGCTCACCGCCGCCTTCCGCTTCTGCCCGGCCTATCCGCTGCTGGGCATCAATACGTGCGGGCGGTGACGTCTTTCCGCGTAACCTCGTGAAAAAGGCCCGCGGGAGCACCTCCCGCGGGCCTTTCGATTAGGCGATATCGCTTCTCACCGCAGCTTGAGCGTCGCCAATCCCGCCAGCGCCAGCACGACGGCGATGATCCAGAAGCGGATCACCACCTGCGGCTCGGTCCAGCCGAGCTGCTCGAAATGGTGGTGGATGGGCGCCATCTTGAACACGCGCTTGCCGGTGAGCTTGAACGACGCCACCTGCACGATCACCGAGACCGCCTCCAGCACGAACAGGCCGCCGACCACCGCGAGCACGATCTCGTGCTTGGTGGCCACCGCGACCGTGCCGAGCAGGCCGCCCAGCGCGAGCGAGCCGGTGTCGCCCATGAAGACCTGGGCGGGCGGGGCGTTGAACCACAGGAAGCCGAGGCCGGCCCCCATCACCGCGCCGCAGACCACCGCCAGCTCGCCGACGCCGGCGACGTAGTGGATCTGCAGATAGTCCGCGAACCGCACGTTGCCGGAGAGATAGGCGATGAGGCCGAAGGTGCCGGCCGCGATCATCACCGGCACGATGGCGAGGCCGTCGAGGCCGTCGGTGAGGTTCACCGCATTGCCCGCCGCGACGATGACGAACACGCCGAACACCACGAAGAAGACGCCGAGGTTGAGCAGCAGGTCCTTGAAGAAGGGGAAGGCCACGGAGGTGGAGAGGCCCGACTTGCCCATGGTCATGATGATGACCACGGCGACGCCGGAGATCACCGCCTCGATGGCGAGCCGCATCTTGCCCGAGAGCCCGTTATGGGTCTGCTTCGTCACCTTCAGGTAGTCGTCATAGAAGCCGATCATGCCGAAGCCGAGCATCACCAGCAGCACCACCCAGACATAGAAGTTGAACAGGTTCGCCCACAACAGCGTCGCCACCGCGATGCCGGCGAGGATCATCAGCCCGCCCATGGTGGGCGTGCCCTTCTTGGTAAGCAGGTGCGACTGCGGCCCGTCGGTGCGGATGGGCTGGCCCTTGCCCTGCTTCAGCCGCAGCATGGAGATCATGGCCGGGCCGAACAGGAACACGAACAGCAGCGCCGTCACCACGGCGCCACCGGTCCGGAAGGTGATGTAGCGAAAGACGTTGAAGGCTGTGAAGGACTGGTGGAGATCGGCAAGCCACTGGAGCATCTGAATTCTATCCTTCGAGCAGCGCATCCTCGGCGGCGCGGAAGCGCTCGGCGAGGCTCTTGACCAGCGGTCCCATGCGGCTGCCGTTGGAACCCTTGACCATCAACGTGTCACCGCCCCGGATGGCGGACGCCACCATGGGCTCGAGGTGGGAGGCGTGGATCGCATAGCCACCCCGCCGCTCCGAGGGCAGGGCCTGCCAGAGCGCGTGCATCTGCGGCCCGCAGCAGAACACCAGATCGATCTTCGCCGTGCGGATCGCCTCGGCCAGCTCGGCATGGTGCGCCTCGCCGTCGGGGCCGAGCTCCAGCATGTCGCCGAGCACCGCGATGCGGCGGCCGCGCGGGCCTATCGGGGTCCGGCTCAGCACGTCGAGGGCGGCGCGCATGGAGGCGGGGTTGGCGTTGTAGCTTTCGTCCAGCAGCGTCGCCTGCCCCCCCTTCACCTGCAGGCGCAGCGCGACACCGCGGCCGGGAGGCGCCTTCATGCGGGAGAGGGCGAGGCCGACGAGCGCGAGGTCGGCGCCGACGAGCTTCGCCGCGGCGAGCACCGCCAGCATGTTCTGCACGATGTGGCGGCCCGGCATGCCCACCTTGAAGGTCACGGGCGTGCCCATCACGTCCGCCACCCCCACCGAGCAGTAGGATTGCAGCGCCGCCTCCTTCAGCCGCACGTCGGCACCGGCGGTCTCGCCGAAGGTGACGATGCGGTCGATGCCCAGCGCCTCGGCAGCGGCCTTGAGGCGGGGAAACAGCGGGTTGTCGAGGTTCAGGACCACAGCGCCGCCCGGCTCCAGCCCCTGGAAGATCTCCGCCTTGGCGTCGGCGATCTCCTCGATCCCTGAGAACTGGGCGATGTGCACCGGCTCCACGGTGGTGATGATGGCGACCTGCGGGCGCACCAGCCTCACCAGCGGCGTGATTTCGCCGGGATGGTTCATCCCGATCTCGAACACGCCGTAGCGCGCCTCGCGCGGCAGCCGGGCGAGGGAGAGGGGCACGCCCCAGTGATTGTTGTAGGACGCGGCGGACGCGTGGGTCTCGCCGTCGGCGCCGAGCGCGATGCGCAGCGCTTCCTTGGTGGTGGTCTTGCCCACCGATCCCGTCACCGCGACGATGCCAGCCTTCGAGCGCGCACGGCTGGCGCGCGCAAGGTCGGTCAGGGCGGCGAGCACGTCGTCCACCACGAGGAGGGGGGCATCGGCGGGGAACTGGTCCGCCTTGTCGCGGGCCACCACGCAGGCGGAGGCCCCGGCGTCCAGCGCCTTGCCCACATAAGCGTGGCCGTCGCTGTTCTCGCCGGCGATGGCGAAGAAGGTGTCGCCGGGGGCGAGCGAGCGGCTGTCGATGGAGATGCCGGTGGCATCGCGCGGCGCGCCGCGTACCTCCGCCCCCATGGCCGCCGCCATTTCCGCGACGGTGTGGAGCACCCGGCCTTCCTGTTCTGCCGTACCCGCACCCGCATTCATGCCGCGACCTCCTTGAGGGCGGCGAGGACTTCCGCCGCATCCGAGAATGGATATGTCCGGTCGCCGATGATTTGGCCGGTTTCGTGACCCTTGCCGGCAACGATCAGCGCATCCCCGCTTTCGATGAGGGTGACGCCCGCCCGGATCGCCTCGGCCCGGTCGCCGATCTCGCGCACATCGCCGCGGCCGGCGCCCCGGGCGCCTTCCAATACCTCTGCGCGAATCGCTGCCGGATCCTCGCTGCGCGGGTTGTCGTCGGTGACGATCACCACGTCCGCCTTCATGGCGGCGATGGCGCCCATGATGGGGCGCTTGCCCCGGTCGCGGTCGCCGCCGCAGCCGACCACCACCACGAGCCGGCCGGGGATGGCGGCGCGCAGGGTATCGAGCACGGTCGCCAGGGCTTCCGGCTTGTGGGCGTAGTCCACGAAGACCGGCCGACGCGGGTCGTCGCCGATGCGCTCCAGCCGGCCCGGAACACCCTTGAGGTGCGCGAGGGCGGCGAACGCCTCGGCGCGGTCGGCGCCGCAGGCGATGGCGAGGCCGGCGGCCAGCAGGGCATTGTCCAGCTGGAAGCGCCCCACCAGCGGCACCACGGCGCTGGATCCGTCCGCGAACAACACCTTCTGCCCTGCGGGCGAACCCGTCGCTGCGGCGATGTCGATGCCGTCCGCCCGTCCCTCGCCGATGGGCAGGAGCCGGAGGCCGCGCGTGTGCGCCCAGGCGAGCGCGGTCGCGGCGAAGGGGGCGGAGGTGACGGCCACGGCGGCAGCGTCCAGCGGCATCACCTCGGTGAAGAGGCGGAGCTTGGCGCGGAAATAGGCGTCCATCGTCGGGTGATAGTCGAGATGGTCGCGGCCGAGATTGGTGAAGCCGCCGGCGGAAAGGCGCACGCCATCGAGCCGCTTCTGGTCGAGGCCGTGGGAGGAGGCTTCGAGCGCCATGTGGGTGACGCCCTCTCCCGCGAGCGCATCGAGGGTGGCGTGCAGTTCCACCGGATCGGGCGTGGTGAGGCTGCCATAGGTGGCGCCGTCCGGCTTCACCAGCCCGATGGTGCCGAGATACGCCGCGCGATGGCCGAGCCGCTCCCAGATCTGCCGCAGGAAGAAGGCGACGGAGGTCTTGCCCGCGGTGCCCGTTATGGCGGCGATGGTCTTCGGCTGGCGCGGATAGACGCGCGCGGCGGCCAGCGACAGGGAGCGCCGGGCATCGAGCGTGAAGGCGAGGGCCACCTGCGGCGGCAGGAGGGGGGCCGGCGCGGTCGGCTCCATCAGCACGGCTGCGGCGCCGCGCGCGATGGCGTCGGCGATGAAGCGCGTGCCGTCCGCATGGGTGCCGGGGATGGCGACAAAGAGATCGCCTGCCGTGATGCGGCGGCTGTCGGAGGACAGGCCGGTGATCGGCTCCTGGGCGCCGTCGGGCGTCAGGATGCGGGCGTGGCCGTCGAGGAGCTGTCCGAGAGAATATGTGGTCATCGGACCCCTTTTTGGCATTCGCCCGCCCCGGTTGTCACCCCGCGCGGGCGGCCGCTGCGGTGGCGGTAACGTGCTCCCGCAGCGGTGACATCAGTTGCGGTCGGCGACCTTGAGCGGCATGCGCAGCAGCTGCTCCGCATTGGGCAGGTTCTGGCGCGGCGCGATGTTGAGCATGGGGGCGATGCGCTCGACGATCTTGCCGGCGGTGGGTGCCGCGTTCCAGCCCGAGGTGGCGAAGCCATAGGTCTCGGAGGTCGCCTTGGGCTCGTCGAACATCACGAGGACGAGGTAGCGCGGCTTGTCCATGGGGAAGATGGCGGTGAAGGAGGTCAGCAGCTTGTTGTGGGCGTAGCGCCCGTTCACCACCTTCTCCGCGGTGCCGGTCTTGCCGCCGACCAGGAAGCCGGGCACCTCGGCCTTGGTGGCGGTACCCTTCTCGGCGTTGAGGCGCATGATGTAGCGCATCTTGTCCGAGGTCTCGGGCTTCAGCACGCGCACCGCGACCTTCTGCGCTTCTTCCGGCGTCCGCTTGATGAAGGTGGGCGGGATGAGGAAGCCGCCATTGACCATGGAATTCACCGCCATCACCGCCTGCAGCGGGGCGACGGAGAGGCCGTGGCCGAAGGCGATGGTGGCTGAGTTCAATTCGCCCCAGCGCCTCGGCACGATGGGCTCGGAGCTTTCCGGCAGCTCGGTCTTGAGCCGGTCGAGCTGGCCCATCTTCTTCAGGAACGCCTTGTGCGCCTCCACGCCGAGGGAGAGCACCATCTTCGCCGTGCCCACGTTGGACGAGACGAGGAAGATCTCCGGCACGGTGAGCACGCGGTTCTCGGCGTGGTAGTCGTGGATGGCGAACTTGCCGAAATGCAGCGCGCCGCGCGCATCGAAGGTCGAGTTCAGGCCGATCTTGCCCGAATCGAGCGCCATGGCGAAGGACAGCGCCTTGAAGGTGGAGCCCATCTCGTAGACGCCGGTGGTGAGCCGGTTGAGATAGGCGTCGTCCTTGGGATTGCCTGACGTGTTGGGGTCGAAGTCGGGGATCGACACCAGCGAGATGATCTCGCCCGTGTTCACCTCGGTCACGACGGCCATGGCGTGCAGCGCCTGGAACTTGTTCTTCGCCTTCACCAGCTCGTCGCGCACGGCGTGCTGCACGCGCACGTCCATGGAGAGCTGCACCGGCTCCTGCTGGCGATCGGTGGCGAAGCCGGCGAGATGCAGTTCGGCGAGGCCCCGGCTGTCGATCCACTTCTCGATGCCGGAAATGCCCTGGTTGTCCACGTTCACCCCGCCCATCACGTGGGAGATGATGGGGCCGTCGGGATAGATGCGGCGGTTTTCCTTCAGGAAGCCGATGCCGGGAAAGCCGAGGCGGTGGATGGCGCGCATCTGCGCCGGCGTGATCTCGCGCTTCAGCCAGGCGAAGCCCTTGCCGGAATTGAGGCGCTTGCGGGCCTCCTCGACATCGAGGTCGGGCAGCACCTTGAGCAGGCCTTCCAGCGCCTCGTCGGGATCGATGAGGCGGCGCGGCTCGGCGAACAGGGACGGGGACTTCACGTCGATGGCGACGATGTCGCCGTTGCGGTCGATGATATCAGGACGCGCGGAGGCAACCGCGTCTGAGCCACGCCCGCGCCCGCCGCCGCCGTCCGCCGTCATGGCGAGGTGGGAGAGCTGCACCGCGATGGCGATGAACAAGCCGCAGAAGGCCAGCATCACCAGCTTGATGCGGCCGCGCGCCACGGTATCGGGATCAGCGCGGTCGAGGCCGAACAGGCCGCGCACCACATGGCGTACGCCGCGCCAGCCGAGATGTCCGAGCCCCACGGTGAAGGGCCACAGCACATTCCAGCTGGCGATGGCGGCCCGCGCTGAGCCGCGCGCGGTGGCGCGGCCGGCGGCCTTGCTGCCGGCGCCGAGACGATCGAGCAGCACCGCGCACGAAGCGTCGGCATCCCGGAGCACGGGACCGACGGCGGCGACGAAGCCGGCCCACAGGCGGGCGAGGCGGGCGGAGATGGAAGACAGATCAGCCATTTCGGACCTCGTCAGCGGAAACCGGCCAGGAATCCGGAGAGCTTTTCGAGGGGATTGGTGGGCTCCGGGGGCGGGGCGGGCGCCGGAGCGGCGGCAGCCGGCGCCGGCTGCATGGGGGGCAGGGGGCGCGGCGCGGCGGGACGAGGCGTGGCGGAGGCGCTCGCGGCCGGCTTCGACACCGGCGCATTGGCCGGGCGCAGCGCCGAGGTCGCCGGCACGGTGGCGCCACCCGAGCTTGTCGGCGCGGTGGTCGAGGCCGAGGGCTTGGAGCCGGCCGAGGAGGTGACGAGGGGTGCGTCCACCAGCGCCTCGATCATGCCGCCGATGCCGTCGCCGCCGGAGGCGGGCTTGGCGGGCAGGTCATCGAGGCTGGAAATCGAATCGACATCGAGCCGCTTCATGTCGAGATGCCGCTCGGCGAGGCCCTGGATATAGATGGGCGAGGTGCGGCGCGCCCATTCGGCCCGCATCAGCGCGATCGAATCGCGCTCCTTGCGGATCTGGGTGCGCAGGGTGGCGAGCCGCTCGGCCTCGGCGGTGGACGAGACCTTGAGCTGGTAGACCACCGCGGCGGTCACCAGAAGCGCGACGACCATCACGACATTGGCGACCCGAAACATCTCGACTAGCGTCTCCGCCCTGCGCGTTGCGGTGATGGGGGCGGAAGCAGCCCCATCAGGTCACCGCCCGGATGCGCCGGGGCGTCCGTGCGCTCGGCCGCGCGAAGTTTCGCGGACCTGGAGCGCGGGTTGCCTGCCACTTCGTCGGGACCGGGCTCTACGGCTCCCTTCGCCACGAGGCGGAAGGAGGGCTCCGGCCCTTCCGCTTGCGGCTGGTGGCGCGAGGCGGACGGTGCCTTGGACCGGTGTGACAGAAAAGTCTTAACGATCCTGTCCTCAAGGGAATGGAAGGTGACGACCACCAGCCGTCCCCCCGGCCGGAGCGCCCGCTCGGCAGCGGCCAGCGCCTCCACCAGCTCCGACAATTCCTCGTTCACGGCGATGCGCAGGGCCTGGAAGGTGCGGGTGGCCGGATGCATCTCGCCGGGCTTGGCCCACACCACGCGCGAGACGATCTCGGCGAGCTGCGCCGTGCGGGTGATGGGCGCCTCTTCCCGCGCCTTCACGATGGCCTTGGCGATGGCGCGCGAATGCCGCTCCTCGCCGAAGGTCCAGATGATGTGGGCGAGGCGGACGTCATCCAGCGTGGCGACGAGATCGGCGGCCGAAAGCCCCTCCGCGCCCATGCGCATGTCGAGCGGCCCGTCGCGGCGGAAGGAGAAGCCGCGGTCCGCCTCGTCGAGCTGCATGGAGGAGACGCCGATGTCCAGCACCACCCCGTCGAGGGGGCCGAAATCCTGCTCGGCGGCGATCTCGTCGAGCCGCGAGAAGCGGTCCTGCACGAGGAGGAGGCGCTTGCCCGAGGCTTCCACCAGCGTCTGCCCGGCGGCGATGGCCGTGGGATCGCGGTCGATGGCGAGCACCTGGCAGTCGGCCGCGGCGAGGATGGCGGAGGTATAACCTCCCGCGCCGAAGGTGCCGTCCACATAATGGCCGGCGTCCTTCGGCGCGAGGTGCGCGAGAACCTCGCGAAGCATCACCGGCAGATGACGGGCCGGTCCGCCAGCGGCGTCGGCGGGGCCGACCCCGTGGCCCGTCGTCATGTCCGTTCGCTCCGCGTGGTCTCCGCTCGGGAGCCGATGGCCTGGCGCAACTCGCGCACCCGTCGGGTGGCCTCCGCGAGATGTGCCTTCAGCCGCTCCGGTTCCCAGATCCGGAACTTGTGCCCCAGCCCGACGAACGCCACCTGATCGGTGATCGCCGCGTGGGCCTTCAAACTCTCCGTCAGCACCACCCGGCCCTCCGGATCGATGCGCAACGTCTCGCTGGTGCCGTAGAGCGCGGCGGCCAGCTCCTCGCGCGCTTCGGAATAGGGCGGGTAGCTGTCGATCAGCGTGTCGATCTCGCCGATCAGACGATTGCCGCCGGCATCCAGCGCCGGTTCCGCAAGGCTCGGATGGCAATAGAGGCCGTCCGCGCCGTCCTTGGTCAGCACCATGCGGTAGGGCGCGGGGATGGAGACCCGGCCCTTGGCGTCGAGGCGCATCGTGTAGGTGGACACGAAGCGGTCCATGGCGCCCGGGTGCCCTCGTGTTGCAACGGGCGCCGTTCAAGGCGGCCCGCGTGACGGCCGAGACCGTCCATCCTGTTCATGGGTACTTATGGGTTATCATGGGCTGACATGGGCCGTCAACGAAACGGCATGGGCCGCGCTGTGCCGAAACGGGACGCCGTGTCGGCTCCGACGGGAACATCACGCGAACGAATCGCGTGCGAATCGGACCGCACCGGATCTTCCCCTTCCGTTCCTTCGGCGTGCCCCCGCCTTGCCGCCGCCCCCTTCCCCATGGCCATATGCGCCACCGGCCGCAGGGGGCCGGCTGAGGGGCGCCCCATGATCGAGATCGGTCCCAACCTGTTCGTGCTGGTGCTGCTGGTGCTGGCCGTGGCGGTGGTCTTCTCCGGCGTGAAGACGGTGCCGCAGGGCTACCAGTACACGGTGGAGCGCTTCCGCCGGTACACCAAGACGCTCATGCCCGGCCTCAACCTCATCGTCCCGTTCATCGACCGCATAGGCAACCGCGTGAACGTGATGGAGCAGGTGATCGACGTTCCGAGCCAGGAGGTCATCACCAAGGACAATGCCACCGTGACGGTGGACGGCGTGGTGTTCTTCCAGGTGTTCGACGCCGCCCGCGCCAGTTACGAGGTGGCGCGGCTCGACACCGCCATCCTCGCGCTGACCATGACCAACATCCGCACGGTCATGGGCTCCATGGACCTCGACCAGCTTCTCTCCCACCGCGACGAGATCAACGTGCGCCTGCTGACGGTGGTGGATGCGGCGGCCTCGCCCTGGGGCATCAAGATGACCCGCATCGAGATCAAGGACATCGTGCCGCCCGCCGACCTCGTGAACGCCATGGGCCGCCAGATGAAGGCGGAGCGTGAAAAGCGCGCCGTCATCCTGGAGGCCGAAGGCCTGCGCCAGTCGGAAATCCTCAAGGCGGAAGGCCAGAAGCAGGGCCAGATCCTGCAGGCCGAGGGCCGGCGCGAGGCGGCGTTCCGCGATGCGGAGGCGCGCGAGCGGCTGGCGCAGGCGGATGCCAAGGCCACCGAGATGCTGTCCGTCGCGGTGGCGAACGGCGATCCCGCCGCGCTCAACTATTACATCGCCGAGAAGTACGTGAAGGCGTTCGAGACCATGGGCGCCGCGCCGAACCAGAAGGTGGTGCTGATGCCCTATGAAGGCACGGCGCTGCTCTCCTCCCTCGCCGGCATCGGCGAGATCGCCAAGGGGGCATTTGGATCGGGCGCATTCGGGACCGAGGGCGCGCCCGCGCCGCGTTCGCCCGGCCGCCGGCCGACGGGGCCTGCGACAGTGCCGCCGCGGGAGGGCTGAGCCCGTGCCCCTTCTCTCCCAACTCGGTCCCTGGGCGTGGTTCGTGCTCGGCGGCGTGCTGCTGGTGGCGGAGATCGCGGCGCCGGGGGCCTTCCTGCTGTGGCTAGGGCTCGCGGCGCTGGTCACCGGCGCCGTCGCCTACACGGTGGCACTCGCGTGGCAGGTGGAAGTGCTGGTGTTCGCCGCCCTGGCGGTGGTGGCGGTGCTGGTTGGCCGCCGCGTCAGCCCGGCGCCGGGCAAGGCCTCCGACCGGCCGTTCCTGAACCGCCGCCCGGAAGGCTTCGTGGGGCGGGTGTTCACCCTCGATGCGCCGATCCTCGGCGGGGTCGGGCGGGTGCGCATCGACGACACGGTGTGGCGCGTGGAAGGCCCGGATATCGCCGCCGGCCATGACGTGCGCGTCACCGGCACCGATGGCGCGACACTGAAGGTGGAGCCGGTCGAGGCCTGACGCCTCCGCCCCCGCCTCAGAGCGTTTCCGAGCGAAGTGGGCACCGGTTCGCTCGGAAACGCTGAAACGCTCTAGTTCAGCCCGCGCAGCAGCCGCTCCAGATAATCGAGCTCGATCTGCGGACGCTCCGGCTGCTCCAGCCGGCGCCGCAGTTCCTCCAGCACGCGGCGGGCGCGCTGGGCGTCCACCTCGTCCGGCACCTTCACGGTGAAGTCGTCGCCATAGTCCTGGCTGCGCAGGGGGCGGCCGAGGGGATCGGTGCGCTGGGCGCTTTCCTCGCCCGGACCGCCGGGGCCCTGTCCCTCCTGCTGGCCGCGCTGCGCCTCCGCCATGGCCTGCGCACCCTGCCGGAGCGACTGGAGGGCACGGCCCTCGGCGTCGAGCGCGCCCTGGCCCTCGCCACGGCTGAGGGCTTCCTCCGCCTCGCGCATGGCCTGCTCCGCCCGGCCCATGGCCTCGCCGGCCCGGCCCATGGCGTCGCCTTCCCCGCCTTCGCCGTTCTGGCCCTGCTGACCTTGGCCCTGCTGTCCCTGTCCCTCTTGCATGCGGCGCATCTGGTCGAGCATGCGGCCGAGGCGTTTGCGCAGTTCCTGCTGTCCCTGCTGCAAGTCCGAGAAGCCGTTCTCGCCGGGCTGCTGGCCCTGACCCTGCTGTCCTTGCTGACCCTGGCCCTGTTGTCCCTGCTGGCCGCGTTGGCCTTGCTGACCCTGTTGCCCTTGCTGGCCTTCCCGGTTCTGGCGCCAGGTGCGGTCGCGCAGGCGCTGCTGCTCCTGGATCATCTTGCCGATTTCGCTCTGCTGCTGCTGTCCCTGCTGCTGGCGGCCGGCCTGACGGCTGCCGGGGCGCATGTTCTCCATCATGGCCTGGAGCTGGTCGAGCAGCTCGCGGGCCGCATCCTTGTTGCCGGAGCGGGCGAGATTCTCGATGCGGTCCAGCATCTTCTGCAGGTCCTGCGGGCGGACGATGCGGGTGTTGGGGTCGAGCGGGCGGGCGTCGGTCCCGCTGTCGCGGCGCGCCTGCTCGGCGAGCTGCCGCATCATCTTTTCCATGGCCGCGCGCAGATCCTGCGTGAGGCGCTTGATCTCCTCGTCGCTGGCGCCGCGCTCCAACGCCTCGCGCAGGGCCTCCTGGGCGGCGCGCAGCTCGCGCTCGGCGTCGGAGAGGGTGCCGTCCTCGATCAGCACCGCCACTTCCCAGAGATAATCCACCAGCGACCTGAGGTCGTCGTCGTTGCGAGCGTTCTTGGCGCGGGCCAGCGCGGTGCGCAGGCCGAGATATTCGCCGGCGCCAGGGGCGAACTGGGCGGGGGCGATGGTGAGGCCTTCCAGCACCGTGACCAGCCGGCGGCGGTTGCCGGCGTCGAAGGCGAGGCGGCGGCGCTCGTCGATGAGCGCCTTGGCGAGGGGCTTCGAGAAGGCGCGCGCCGGCAGGCGGACGGTCTTTGTCTCGCTGACGCCTTCGTTGCCCGCGTCGTCGCGGGCCTTGAGCTGGACCTCCACGCGGGCGCCGGCCCAGGGATGGGCGACAAGATCCTTTGTGGTCTGCGCCGCGCCGGTCCGACCGCCGGCCGGCAAGGTCAGCTTGAAGTCGGGCGGCGGCACCAGCGGCTGCGCCATCTTGCGCGGGGATGCGCCGGGGCGCGGGAAGAGAGGCGGCTCGGGCGGAAGGGGCGTGAACAGCGCCTCGGCTTCCTTCACCCCGTAGTCGTCCTCCATCCGGTAGGCGAGCACCAGAGCGTTGCGCTGGCCGGTCTGCGGGTCCTTGGCGAAGCTGATGGTGGGCTTCTGGTCCGCCAGCACCTTGAAGTGCCATGCGAGGCGGCGCTGGTCGGGACCGAGGAAGGTGACGTCGGAATCCTCGCGGATCACGTAGCGCTTTTCGCCGGCGGTGGTCGGCGCATCGGCCTCGGGCTTCGCCTCGACGATGCCGCCGTCGAGCTTGAGGGCGGCGGTGTCGATGCCGGAGCCACGCACCACCAGCGTGCTGCCCACGGGAACCTGCAGCGCGGCGGCATTCAGCGAGGTGGGATCATCCGAGCGCAGGCCCGGCAGCACCACGGGCGGGCGGCCGGTATAGGCGGGCGGATCGATCCAGGCATCGAGCCGGTACGGCGGGGGCGGGACGATGGTCTTCCAGTCGAAGGCCGCGCCGATGCGGGAGAGATGCTGCCCCGGCGCCATGAAGACAGTGGCCGCCAGCGCCAGCACCGCCAGCGCGCGAACGGCGCGCGGATCGAGACGGGCGAGGCCGGGCGAAGGCGTGCCGGCCTTCAGCGAACGGGCGGCCGCCAGCGCGCGGGCGAGGTGCGCGCGCCACAGGGCGGCGCCGACCGGGTCGTCCGGGCGGGTGGCGAGGCTGTCGGAAATGGCGGTGGCGGGGCGGTGGGCGAGGGCGCTCTTCGCATCGAGGCGCGCCACCGCCTCCTCCCGGCTCGGCCAGCGCAGGGCGAGCAGCGGGCGGGCGGCAAAGAGGATGGCCAGCGCGAACAGCACCACGCCGGCGATGCGCGCCCAGACGGGCGCCGACACCCAGACACCGGCGAAGGACACGGCGAGGAACAGGGCCAGGGGAACGCCAACACGCGCGAAAGCGGGCCAGGCCCGTTCCCAGAATACCGTGAGGCGGGCGCGGCCGATGGCGCGTTCGAGCAGGTCACGCGCGGTCTCTTCCGGCGTGCGGTCCTGGGGCCTGCGCGGGAGCTTTCCGTCGCGAGATACGCTCACACCCTCTCCCTTTCCTGCCCTTCGTCAGCCAGCTTAACACGGAGCAAGTTCCGGGCCAGATTGCCCCAACGGAACCCGCTTCACAAATGGGTCAGGCCTTGCTTTCAGCTGTCCCGAGCTTGGCGAAGGCGACCTGATCGGCGGCGGTGCCCACGGCAACCGGATCGAGGCCGAGATGGGAAAGCGTCTCGCACATATGCGGCGGCAAAGGGGCGCTCACGTCCACCGGCGGAGCGCCCGCCTTGAGAGGAACCACCACGCGGCGGGAGTGCAGGTGCAGCTTCGGCCCGCCGGGCAGGCGCGAGGCGCCGCCATAGATGGCATCACCGAGAATGGGCGTGCCGAGATGGGAGAGGTGGGCTCGCAGCTGGTGGGTGCGCCCCGTCACCGGCGATAGCGCGATGACCGCAAGGTCGCCGGCCCGGTGCAGCACCTGAAAATCGGTGATCGCCTCCTGCGCGCCCGGCGATCCCTTGGGCACCGCCTGCATCCACCAGCCGCGATGGGGCGAGCGTTTGGCCAGGGGCTGGTCGATCCGCCCCGCGTCCGCCGCCGGGGCGCCGAGGGTGACGGCCACATAGGTCTTGCCCACGGCGCCGCTGGCGAACAGCTTTCCAAGCTGCGCCAGCGCCTTGGTGTGGCGGCCGAGCACGAGGCAGCCGGAGGTGTCCTTGTCCAGCCTGTGCGCCAGCTCGGGCGCGCGAGGCAGGCCGAAGCGCAAAGCGTCGAGATGATCGGCCAGCGTCTCCCCGCCCTTCGGTCCGGCATGGACGGGCAGGCCGTACGGCTTGTCGATGATGAGCATCAGCCCGTCGCGGTGGAGGAGGGGGAGGTCCCGCCCGGTCTCAGGGGCGGGGTGCGATGCCGTGGGCGCGGAGGGCGTCATGATGGAGGTCGGCGGAGCCTTGCGAGAAGCAGCAGAAGACCACGCGGGTCACGCTGCCGGGGCCTCCAAGATGGGCGAGGACGGCGCCGACCGCCAGTGGGGCGGCCCGCTCGGGCGGAAATCCATAGATTCCCGTGGAGATGGCGGGGAAAGCGATGGAGGCGAGGCCGGCTTCGTCCGCGCGCCGCAGGCTTTCCCGGTAGCAGGATGCGAGCAGCGCATCCTCATCCGCGCCGCCGCCCCGCCAGACGGGACCGACCGTGTGGATGACGCGGCGCGCCGGGAGCCGGAATCCCGGGGTAAGGCGCGCCTCGCCGGTGGGGCAGCCGCCCAGCGTCCGGCAATGCGCCAACAGCTCAGGCCCGGCGGCGCGGTGGATGGCGCCGTCGACGCCACCGCCGCCGAGCAGGGAGGCGTTGGCGGCGTTCACGATGGCGTCAGTGGCGAGGCGGGTGATGTCGGCGACGATCACCGCGCAGTCTGTGGCGCCGCGCGGCTCCGTGCGGTGAGAGGCGCGTATCTCGTTCATGGCTGGCGGTCCTGCGGCAGTCTCACAATCCACATAATCGGTGGCCTAGCCATAGGGGTCGGAAAACAAGAAGGAGATCCGCCCCATGGCCCATCCCCGCAAGACGGAACGCCGCCTTCTCACGGATTCGGAAGTGGAGCTGGTGGAGAAGTCCCGCCAGCCCGTGGTGAGCGCACTCGGCGACGGCGAGGTGAATGACCTCGTGGCCCAGCTGCGCGAGCGCCGCGATCGCGCCGTCACCATCGCGAACAACCAGCGCCGGGCCCTGCGCGGCAAGGGCGGTCGCGGCGAGGTGACGTTCGACAAGGCCGATTCCGGCAATCGCCAGAAGGCCTCCGTCCTCACCGATGCCCTCACCCGCGCCCGCCGCGAGCAGACCCGCCGCCGCACCCAGGCGGCCCGGGCCGAGCTGGTGGAGAATGCGCACAAGGCACTGGAGCTGAAGCGCGATTCCAAGCGCGCCAAGCGCCCGGCGAACCTGCCGCGCCCCAATACGGGCATGACCCCGAAGGAGCGCACGCGCCTTGAGCGCATCGGCTCGGCTTCCGGCGAGGCCGGCCGCGTCACCAAGTTCGTGTCGGTGGCGCAGGCCAAAAAGGATTCGCGTGGCTAAGGTCGCGCGCAGCTGAGCACGCTTTCGGCAGGCCCGCTCCGGCGGGCCTGTCTCAATCCGCCAGTTCCAGCCTCAGATCCAGCGTCGAGCGACGGCCGAGGTCGTCGAAATGCTCGGCGAGGAACGTGTCCGCCGCCGCCCGGCCGAGGTCGCGCAGGTGCTGGAGGAAGGACCATTCCGCGTTGAGCTTGGAGGTGGCGTCCAGCGCCGCCAACTGGTGCTCGCCGCCGATGCGGTGCAGCCGCACCCGACGGAAGGGCGAGCCGCCCAAGGTCCAGCGGCTGATGAGCCCCTGTTCGATCAGCTTCGCCGCATTGTCGATGGCCCGCAACTGGGCGAGCAGCGAGGCATTGAAGGTGATCTCGTTGATCCGATTCTGGATTTCGCTGGCGGTGCGGGGCGTGGTCTCGCGCACCACCGGGTTGATCTGGACCAGCAGGATGTCGTCCGCGTCCGCCATCTCGTAGAGCGGGAACAGCGGCGGATTGCCCATGTAGCCGCCGTCCCAATAGGGCACGCCGTCGATTTCCACCGCCTGGAACAGGAAGGGAAGGCAGGCGGACGCCATCACCGCGTCCGCCGTCATCTCCTCGTGCCCGAAGATGCGGGCGCGGCCGGTGTGGACGTTGGTGGCGGAGATGAACACCTTCACCTGCGCCTTCCGGATGGCCTCGAAATCCACATGGGCTTCGAGAATCTCGCGCAGCGGGTTGATGTTCAGCGGATTGAAATCGTAGGGCGACAGGAAGCGCGAGGCCACCTCGAAGGCGAGATAGACCGGGTTCTTGGCGAGCGACCAGTTGCCCATGAGCCGGTCGAAGGCCGAGCGCTGGATGGGCGACATCCGCCCGTCGCGCGACACATCCTTCCAGAACTGGGACAGGGCGTGGCGCGCCTCCTCCGGGTCGCCCTTGGCGAGCCCGGCGGCGAGCACCACCGCGTTCATGGCGCCCGCGCTGGTGCCGGTGATGCCGGCGATGGCGATTCGCTCGTCCTGCAGCAGGCGATCGAGCACACCCCAGGTGAAGGCGCCATGGGCGCCTCCCCCCTGGAGCGCGAGGCTGAGCGGCTTGACGCCGTCGCGCCGGGTCACGGCCGGAGCCCCGGCGTCACTCCGCCACCCAGCCGCCGTCGATCTGCTGCATGGAGCCGGTGATGGAGCGGGCGTTGTCCGAGGCGAGGAAGACGGCATAGGCAGCCACCTCTTCCACCGTCACGAACTCCTTGGTGGGCTGGGCGGCGAGAATAACGTTCTTCTTCACCTCTTCCTCGGTGATGCCGCGCGCCTTGGCGGTGTCCGGAATCTGCTTCTCCACGAGGGGGGTCCAGACGTAGCCGGGGCAGATGGCGTTCACGGTGATGCCGAAGGTCGCGGTCTCGAGCGCCGCGGTCTTGGTCAGGCCGGCGATGCCGTGCTTGGCCGCGACATAGGCGGACTTGAAGGGCGAGGCGACGAGGGCGTGGGCCGAGGCCGTGCTGATGATGCGGCCCCACTTCCGCGCCTTCATGCCGGGGATGGCCGCGCGCATGGCGAAGAAGGCCGCCGACAGGTTGATGGCGATGATGGTGTTCCAGGTGTCGATCGGGAATTCCTCGATCGGCGCCACGTGCTGGATGCCGGCGTTGTTCACGAGGATGTCGCAGGCGCCCAGCTCGGTCTCGGCGAGCTTCACCATGCCTTCGATCTCGTCCGCCTTCAGCATGTTGGCCGGCGAATAGAGTGCCTTCACGCCGAACTCGCTCTCGATGGCGGAACGCTCCTTCTCGATGGCGGCGGCGTCGCCGAGGCCGTTGATGACGACGTTCGCGCCTTCCTTGGCGAAGGCCCGGGCATAGGCAAGCCCGATTCCGCTGGTGGACCCGGTGACGACGGCGACCTTCCCCTTGAGCATGGCTATTCCCCGAAAAGGCGGCACGGCCCCTGCGGAGCCGGCGGCACGGTGTAGCGGAACGGTGTGACGCTGCTGTCACGCGGTGCCTGAGCGCCGCGCTGGCTCGCAAGACCATCACACGCAGGCGTGCCTGCGGCCGGCACATTGCAACGCCGTCCGCTGCGGTGCAATCCGGCCGGCGAGACTTCCCGTCCTCCCTTCGTTCACCCGACCCGTGGCGGAAACGGGGGACATCCACTAGATTTGCAGGGTGACCCGAACCGACGCCCATACCAAGGACCACGACCACGGCCAATGCGTGGCAGGCGCCATGTCGCGCGTGGAGGAGTGCTGCGCGCGCAAGGGCCTGCGCATGACTCCGCTGCGGCGCAACGTCATGAAGGCCCTGGCGGAGAGCCATGTGCCGCTCGGCGCCTACGAGATCGTGCAGAAGCTCTCCGCCGCCGGAGACCCGGCGCCGCCCATGTCGGTCTACCGGGTGCTCGATTTCCTGGTGGCCGAAGGCCTCGCCCACCGCATCGAGAGCCGCAATGCCTTTCTTGCCTGCGCCCATCCTCACGATGATACCGACGTGGTGGTCTTCCTCATCTGCGAGCGCTGCGGCCTGACGCGGGAGGTGGCCTCCCATGCCATCGGCCGTGATCTCGCCTGGGCGGCGCGCGCTGCCGGCTTCGAGCCCCGCCAGCGGGTGCTGGAGGTCGCCGGCACTTGCGCCGATTGCCGGGAGGCGGCGTCCGCCGCCCCTGCGCCTGCGGCCAAGGGGGCGGCCAAGGGCGCGGCCAAGGAAACCGCCGGCGGTTGATTCTTTCCTGCCCCCGGCCTACTCGAAACCCGGCCGCATCGACGTCCGTAATGCGGTCCACGCCTGCCCCGGCGCCGTACACCTGCGGATCGCCCGTCGTTCGAGGACCAGACCCATGACCAGCGCCGAAACCCTCACCAGCGCCGCGCCCGTGGTTCCCGTCGAGCTGCTTGAGGCCGGGCCGGCCCGCCGGCACATGACGGTGGGCGTTCCCGTCGGCCGGGTGATGGTGGGCGGCGGGGCGCCGGTGGTGGTCCAGTCCATGACCAACACCGATACGGCCGACATCGCCGGCACCGTGCGGCAGGTCGCGGCGCTCGCCCGTGCCGGGTCCGAGATCGTGCGCATCACGGTGGACCGCGACGAGGCGGCCGCCGCCGTGCCGCACATTCACGAGAAGCTGCTGGCGCAGGGCATCGACGTGCCCCTCGTGGGCGATTTCCATTACATCGGCCACAAGCTGCTGGCCGATCATCCCGCCTGCGCGGAGGCGCTGGCGAAATACCGCATCAATCCCGGCAATGTGGGCTTCGGCGACAAGAAGGACCGGCAGTTCGCCGCCATCGTCGAAACCGCCATCACGCACGACAAGCCGGTGCGCATCGGCGCCAACTGGGGCTCCCTCGACGGCGAGCTGCTGACCCGCCTGATGGACGAGAACGCTCGCCTGCCCAAGCCTGCGGAAGCGCGGGCGGTGACGCGCGAGGCGCTGGTGCGCTCGGCGCTGCTTTCGGCGGCGCTGGCGGAGGAGATCGGCCTCGGCCGCAACCGCATCATCCTCTCCGCCAAGGTGTCGGCGGTGCAGGACCTGATCGCGGTCTATTCCGAGCTGGCGCGCCGCTCCGACTATGCGCTGCACCTCGGCCTCACCGAGGCGGGCATGGGATCGAAGGGCATCGTCGCCTCCACGGCAGCCATGGGCGTGGTGCTCCAGCAGGGCATCGGCGACACCATCCGCGTGTCGCTGACCCCCGAGCCCAACGGCGACCGCACCCGGGAGGTGCAGGTGGCGCAGGAAATCCTGCAGACCATGGGCCTGCGCACCTTCGTGCCGCTGGTGGCCGCCTGCCCCGGCTGCGGCCGCACCACCTCGACCGTGTTCCAGGAGCTGGCGCAGAGCGTGCAGGACATGATCCGCACCCGGATGCCGGTGTGGAAGGCGCAATATCCCGGCGTCGAGACCCTGAATGTGGCGGTCATGGGCTGCATCGTGAACGGGCCGGGGGAGTCCAAGCACGCCGACATCGGCATCTCGCTGCCCGGAACCGGCGAGACGCCCTCCGCCCCCGTCTTCATCGACGGCAAGAAGGTCGCGACCCTGCGCGGCGCCAACATCCAGGAAGAGTTCCGCCAGATGGTGGAAGCCTATGTGGAGAAGCGCTTCGGCTTCGGCGGCGGGGCGAGCGCGGCGGACAGCGGCACCCCGGCCGACGCGGCGGAGTGACCCTGCTCCGCTACCGCGGCGTTACAAAAATTTCATGCGGGGAGCCCTTCCCCGGCCATGCTCGTCTGCTCATATCCTCGCCATCCACTCACCGGAGGCGGAAATGACCCCCGAGGAACGTGCCCTGATCGACGGCCTGTTCGATCGCATGCGCAGTGTTGCCAGCCAGCCGCGCGATGCGGAGGCCGAGGCGCTGATCGCGCGCCGCGTCGCCGAGGCACCCCACGCCACCTATGCCCTCGCCCAGAGCGTTCTGGTGCAGGAGCACGCCCTGCAGCAGGCCTATGGCCGCGTGCAGGATCTGGAGGCCCAGCTTGCCGATGCCGAAGCCCGCGCGGCCGAGGCGCAGCAGCGTTCGTCCGGGTCGTCCGGTGGCTTCCTTGGCGGCCTGTTCGGCGGCAGCCGCTCGTCCGTTCCGTCCGCAGGCGCGCGGGACAATGGCCAGTATGCAGGCCAGCCGTCCTCCGGCCAGCCTTGGGGCCAGTCTTCGACCCAGCCGCAGCCGGGCCAGCCCATGGGCCTGCCCGCCGGTTACGGCCAGCAGGGTTATTCTCAGCAGGGTTATGCCCAGCAAGGCGGGTATCCGCAGCAGGGCTACCCCCAGCAGGGTGGTTACGGCCAGCAGGGCGGACCGTGGGCCCAGCAGGCCGCGCCCCAGCCGCAACGCAGCGGCGGTGGCTTCCTGCAGGGTGCGCTCGCCACGGCGGCGGGTGTCGCCGGTGGCGCGCTGCTCTATGACGGCATCAAGAACATGATGACCGGTGGCGGCGGCGCGGTGGCCCATGCGGCCGCGGCCGAGCTCGGCAAGCCCGAGACCCCCGGCACCGGCAATCTCGGTCAGGACGCCCAGGCGGCGCTGGGCGGTCAGAACGCCGGCACCGACAATTTCTGGAACGGCTCGAGCCAGCAAGAAGCGGGCTATGAGGAGGCCGGGCCCGAAGACACCGGCTATGACGACATCGGTGACGAAGCCGGCTGGGATGACGGCGGCGGCGACGACAGCAGCTGGACCTGACATCCCGACAGGATTGATGGGTGAACGAACGGCGGCGCTCTGCGCCGCCGTTTTCGTTTGCCGGCAGGCTTTCCCGTATGCTTCCCCATGGACGAGCCGCGGGTGATGGGGCTATCCGGTCTGATGTGTGGGGCGCGGCCTTCCGGCTCGCCCTTGCACCACGAAAATGGGTGGAACCACAAGGACCCCGGCATGACGCCCTTCGGACGCCGGGTGCGCGACCTGCGCGCCCAACGCGGCGTGACCCTCACCGAGATGGCGCGGGCCATCGGCGTCACGCCCACCTATCTCTCGGCGCTGGAGACCGGAAAGCGCGGCAAGCCCACCTGGGCCCTCACCCAGCGCATCATCGCCTATTTCAACGTGATCTGGGACGAGGCGGAGGATCTTCAGCGCCTCGCCGAGCTGTCGCAGCCGCGGGTGGTGGTGGACACCGCCGATCTGTCGCCGCAGGCGACCGAGCTGGCCAACCTGCTCGCCCGCGAGATCGGCCACCTGCCGCAGGAGGCGGTGGCCGAACTGCTGGGGCGCCTCAAGATCCTGCGACGCCGGGGCTGAGCGGGCGGTGTCGCACCCTCACGGCTTGAGGCAGACCGCCACCACCTGCTTCACCGGATGAAGGCATTCCACCTCGGTCTTGTCGCCGCGTGCCGAGAAGACGGCGATGTGCTGCATGCCGCGGTCCACGTTCACGCAATAGCCGCCGATCACGCTCTCGCCGGTCTCGCAGGAGGCGAGGCAGCCGGCCTCGGGACACGCCGAAGCGCGCAGCGTGATGTTGGCCGAGGCCGCGGCACCGGCGGCGCCAGCCGGGCCGACCGGACCTTGCGCGCCCTGCGGACCGGCCGGACCTGCGGGGCCAGCCGGACCAGGCGCACCCGCCGGGCCGGCGGGACCGGCAACGCCGGCGGGCCCCTGTGCGCCCGCTGCCCCTGCGGGGCCGGCCGGGCCGGGCTTGCCCTCGAAGCAGGCGGCAAGGCTGAGGGCCAGCGCGAGACCCACCACGGCTTTCACCATCTTCATGTGTGTACCCCCCATGGACCTTTTCATTGGTGATCCATGGTGGCGTCTTACCTTGCGGGATGCAAGCGGCGAGAGCGCCGGCGTGGCGGTGAAAAGATGATCCGGCTCAGAGGTTTGGGGCGCGCCGCCGGGCGATCGCAGACGTCGTCAGCCGCGGGCCTTCACCAGCGCGCGCGTCGTCTCCTGAAGCCGCAGCGCGAGGTCGCGCAGCACGGAACGGGCGAGGGAGGGTGTCTTGTCCAGCAGCGCGAGGAACAGGTCCGTTTCCATGCGCAGCACGCTCATGGGCTCACCCGCGCGCACCGTGGCGCTGCGGGCTTCGCCGGTGAGCACGCCCATCTCGCCCACCACCGTATCCTTGGCGAGCCGGGTGATCTCATGGGTGGCGCCGCCGGCCGTCACCTCGATGACGGCGGTGCCATCGAGGATGACATAGGCGGCGTCGGGCGCCTCGCCCTGGTGGAACAGCACGTCGCCCGGCGCCACGTCGAGCCGCGTCGCGGAGAAGGCGAGCAGCCGGAGCTGGCTCGGCTCCAGATCGCGGAACATGGGGATGCGGGAGAGGACGCGGGCCTCGTCTTCAATGCTCATGACCTGATCCTTGTCGGCCCCTCACGTCCCGGTGGCGGAGAGTTCCACCCCCTCGATGCGCTCCACCTGCCCGTGGGTGAGCACGATCACCTGCGCGAACAGTTCAAGCGGCTCGGCGGAATCGAGCACCACCAGCGTGGTGCGCCCTTCGCGGTGAGCGAGCACGGTCTCGATCAGCCGGCTCTGCTCGGACGGCGCCAGCGGGGCCAGAGCGTCGTCGATGATGAGCAGATCGGGCTCCGCCACGAGACAGCGGGCGAGGGTCAGCTTGCCGCGCTCGGCGGCCGAGAGGGGCAGGCCGCCCTCGCCCAGCGCCACGTCGAGGCTCAGGCGCTCCACCTGGGCGATGAAGCCGTCCTGTTTCAGGCATTCGCGCACCAGATCGTCCACCGTGGCGGCGGCGCCGGCGCGGTCAGCGGCGATGCGGCCGAACAGCAGGTTGTCGCGCACGGTCAGCGCCCGGCAGTAGCTGTCCGGCTGGTAGCGGGCGAGGGGTGTGCCGGACACCTCCTTCAGATGGGCCAATTGCGCGCGGGTGGCGAGCGCCCGCTGCTGCCAGTCCTCATCGATGAGGCCGAAGCGGTGGCGCGGCTCGCAATAGCGTCCGGCGACACGCAGCAGCAGCGCCCGCTCGTCCGGCGCCAAACCGACGCCGGTGCCGGCATGGGCGAGGAGCGTGCGCGCGGCGGTCATCTCCTCCGCGCGCAGCAGGCCCTTGGTGTCGATGTCCGCGATGGCGTCCTGTCCGCCGGCAAGCTCGGCGAGGGTGCGCAGGGCGCTGAGCCCGAGGGCGGTCAGATCGTCGGCGACGCCGAGCCGCTCCAGCTCGGGCATCAGGCCGGGATCGGAGAGCAGCGAGGCGGCGCCGCGCGTGTCGTTCAGCGGCGCCGCGAACAGGATGTTTTCCGCCAGCGTCATGAAGCGGTTGAAGGCGGCGAAGCGGAACGGCTCGATCAGCACGCGTCCCGTCTCCTGCTGGCGGCGGGCGATAGCGTCGGTGACGGCGGCGCGGGCGGTCACGATGCGCTCGGCCAGCGCGGGGCTCGCCTCGGGATCGAGCCGGCGTTCGAGGCCGAGCCGCACCACGAGATCGCCGAGCCCCGCAAGGCTCAAGGCGGCGAGGATCGCCCGGTCGAGCTGGGCCGCATCGTCGAGGCCGGAGGGCTCGGGCTCGGTGGCGCCGGGGGCCGGCCGGCCGGGGTGGCGCTCCAGCGCGCACAGCATGTTCTCGCGCAGGGACGCGTTGAGCACGATGGGGTCGCCGCCGGCATAGGCCACGTGCCGGCCGATGACGGATTCAGGGACACTCGAAAGATCGTGCCCGCCAATGCGCACCGAGCCGCTGTAGAGCGAGATGGCACGGCCGCAGACGCGCGCCACCGCATGCTTGCCGCCGGCGTCCGGTCCCTTGAGCGCCACCGCCGTGCCGGCGGGCACATCGAGGCTCACGCCATCGAGGAGAAGACTGCCGGCGGGGTCCACCACGCCGAGGTCGGCGATCTTCAGCGCGCCGTCGAAGGGTACGCCCTCCCAGCCGGTGTCGTCCTGCGAGCCCTTGGGCCAGACTTCCTGTGTTTCGAGATAGTAGCGGGCGAAATCGTAGCGCACCTGCGCGACGACGCGCTTCTCGTCCCACTCGATCAGCTCTTTCAGCGGCTCGGGGATCTGGCCGTAGGCCGCGACCACCGCCACGAGCTGGCCGATGTTGATGGCGCCGGTCAGCGCCAGCCAGCCGCCGACGAAATAGAACACCAGCGTCGGCACGTCCGACATGAGCAGGTTCAGCACCCGGTCGGTGAAGTTCTGCCGCTTGAGATCGAGGCTCGCCTCGGACACCACGGCAAGGCGCCCGTCCACCGCCGCGCGCTCCCACGGGCTGGTGGCGAAGCCATGGACGAGGGGCAGGCGGTCGATGCCGGCCATCACCCTTTTGCCCAGCGCCACCGCCTCGCGCTGGTAGATTTGCAGCTTGTGGGCGTTGTCGCGCCGCTGGATGCCCAGCAGCACGTAGTTGAGCGCGAGGATGCCGATGGCGCAGCCGCCCAGCGTCGCATTCTGGGTGAAGATGAGCAGCGTCGCCGAGCCGATGAGGCCGGCGGACTTCAGCGGCTGCGCGAAGGCCATGCCGGCGAAGGGGGAGATGGGCCCCACCTCGAACCGCAGCATGTTGCCCACTTCCATCGCCTTGCTTTTCATCGGCGCCTCGGGGCGCAGGCGCTGGATGACGTCGAACAATTGGCGGCGCAGCCCGACGATGATCCGCTCGCCGAGCCGGGCCTTCGCCATCTCGATGAGGCGGGAAATGTGCTGCTGGATGAGCTGCAGCGCGAACAAGAGCGCCGCAAGCCCGGCGAGCAGCCCGAAGGCGGAGACCTCGAACCCGGAGAGATCGATGATGACGCCGCCGCCGAGAAAGTCCGGCCAGGCGAGATCGAAGTCGAACAGCTTGGGCACCGTCCCGCTGATGGAATCCGTCACGCCGTTGACGATGAGGCGCGGCAATTCCAGCGAGGCGTAGTTGAACGGCAGCAGCAGCAGGACGAGGGCGAACAGCTTGATGTGGGACAGCGGCTCGGCGCGCCAGAGATAGGTGAGCACGTCGCGCGGGAGCGCTTCCCGCGTCGCCGGGGTCGTTCCACCGTTCGGGGAGGCTCGATCCGTGCCGCTCATCACGACTTTTCTGCAGGCGGTCTAGCGTGTTGGCAAGGGGTAAGACTGGTGGCGGGAGCGTTCAGGCCGAGGCGGCCGGCGCGTCGGTCTGGTCCGCCGCACCCCGGCACCGCTCCGCATAGAGGCCGTAGAAGCGGGCCAGCCGCGCCGGTGCGCTCGCCGCGAGCGCTTCGGCCAGCGCCTCCGCCTCTCCGAAGCTTCCCGCGCCATAGGCGGCCATCAGCGCGCCGTGCCGTTCTTCGAGTCGGGAGAAGGCGTCGGACCGCGAGAAATCCGGGTCGCCGGCGAGGAGATAGAGCTGGCTCGCCTTGGACTTGCCCTTGAGCATGAGGAGGTCGGCTTCGAGGAAGGCGAGGTCGCCCGCCGCCTCGCGCGTCGCCTCGGAGACCAGGATGTCCACCCGCATGGACTTGGTGGCGCCCTCGATGCGGGAGGCGAGGTTCACGTCGTCGCCGAGGCAGGAATATTCGAGCCGCTGCGCCGAGCCGAGATTGCCGACGCAGCAGGGCCCGGTGGCGAGCCCGATGCCGCAGCGCACGGGATGCCACGGCCGCCCCTGCGCTTCCGCCGCGCGGCGCCACTCCGCGTTCAGCGCCTCCAGCCGCTCCGACATGGCGAGGGCGCAGAGTGCGGCGTTGCGGGCGTGGGCCGCATCGTCCACCGGCGCGTTCCAGAAGGCCATGATGGCGTCGCCAATGTACTTGTCGATGGTGCCGCCATGGGCGAGCACCACCTCCGTCATGGGCGTGAGATAGGCGTTCATGAAGCGGGTGAGGGCCTGCGCGTCCATGGTCTCCGACAAGGAGGTGAAGTCGCGCAGGTCGCAGAACAGGATGGTGATCTCGCGGGTCTCCCCACCGAGGACGAGGCGTTCGGGGTTCTCCGCGAGGCGCTCCACCACCTTGGGCGAGACGAAGCGGCCGAACACCGAGCGCACCCATTTCTTCTGCCGCTGCTCGTCGCGATAGAGGGCGAGCACGCCCATGCCGTAGACACCAAGCACCGCCGCCCCCGGCCCCATGGGATCGAGCAGCAGATCGAAGCGGGTGAAGGCCAGCCACGCCCCGGCCGCAAGCCCCGCCACGACGGCGAGGCCGAGCACCCCGGCGACGGGCGCGGAAACGCGGGGCAGGGCCAGCGCCAGCAGGAGCCCGAGCAGGCCGGTGAGCACGATCTCCGCGCCGCGGGCCCAGTCCGGCCGCACGAGGCGGGCGCCTGCAACGATGTGCTCGATAAGCTGCGCCTGCACTTCCACGCCGGGCACGGCGGCATCAAGGGGTGTTGCCCGCGTATCCATCAGCCCCGGCGCGCTGGAGCCGACGAGGATGATGCGCCCCTCGACGTCGGCGGGCGGCACCTTGCCGTCGAGCACGTCGGCGGCGGAGAGAAAGCGGCGGGGGTCGGTGGCGGTGAAGCGGACCCGGACCTCGCCCGCGGCATCGGTCGCCACATCGAGCGTGCCGATCTTCACCGCGGTGATGCCGGACTTGGTGCCGAAGGCCTGATCGCCGCTGGCATTGGAGGCGCGCACCACATAGGTGGACGCGCCCTGCGCCACGCGCAGCGCCTCCGCCGACAGGCTCGGCACCAGCTTGCCGTCGAGGCCGAGGAGGATGGGCACGCGGCGCACCACCTGGTCGCGATCGGGCAGCCAGTTCAGCGCGCCGATGCCGCGGGCGGCGGTGGCCAGCTCGGGCAAGGGCGCGACGGCGCCGGAGAAGCGCGGCACGAAGGCGCGCGGATCGTCGCCCGCGCTGGCCATGCCCCATTTCTCCGGATAGGCGCCGCCCGTGCCGTGGGTGAGGATGGCGCCGAGCACGGACGGGCTGGCCTTGAGCGTCGCGGCGAGCTGCTGGTCGGAGCTGTCGCGGCCTGCCAGCGCCGCCTCGGCCGGGGCACGGGCCTCGGCGGGCAGCAGCTTCACCACGCTCGCGGGGTCGAGCCGGTCCGGCTCGGAAAACACCATGTCGAAGGCGATGGCCGCCGCGCCGAGGGCGGCCAGCTTCTGCGTCAGCTCCGCCACCGTGGTGCGCGGCCAGGGCCATTGGCCCACGCGGGCGAGGGAGGCGTCGTCCACGTCCACCACCCGCACCGGCAGATCGGGGTCGTAGGGCCGCGGGGCGGCGCGCTGGTAGAGGTCGAACAGGCCGTTGCGCAGATCCTGCAAGGGCGCGGGATCTGCCCCCATCACCAGAAGGCCGGCTGCAAGGGGGCCGCCGACGGCGAGCCAATAGAGGCGGGACCACATGCGGCAGGCGATTTCCGTTGCGACGACGGGAGCCTAGCGCGGCAAAAGACGAGGCGGAAGGCGGGGTGAAGGGCGGTGGCTCAGCTCGCCAGTCGCCGCTCGGCGATATAGGCGCGCAGCGCTTCTTCCGTCATGGGGCGGCCGAGATAGAAGCCCTGCACCTCGTCGCAGGAATCGGCCTTGAGAACGGCGAGCTGGCTTTCCGTCTCCACCCCTTCCGCCACCACCTGCATCCCGAGCGCCCGGCCGAGGCCGAGGATGGCCTGCACGATGGCGAGCGCGCCCTTGCTCTGGTCGAGGTCGCCGACGAAGCGGCGGTCGATCTTGAGCGCGTCGAACGGGAAGGTGCGGAGATAGCCGAGCGAGGAATAACCGGTGCCGAAATCGTCCATGGACAGGCGGACGCCGAGCTTCTTCAGCCCTTCGAGGATGTCGAGGGCCTTGTCGGTGTTCTCGATCAGCACGCTCTCGGTGATCTCCAGCTCCAGCCGGTGGGCCGGCAGGCTGGTGGCCCGGAGCGCGGATTCCACCGTGCCCACCAGTTCGCCGTTGCGGAACTGGACCACGGAGACGTTCACCGAGACGTTCAGCTCGGGCAGGCGGGAGATGGTGTCGCAGGCCTTGCGCAGCACCCATTCGCCAAGCGGAATCACCAGCCCGCTCTTCTCGGCGATGGGCACGAACTCGTCGGGGGCGAGGCGGCCGAGCTGGGGGTGGTCCCAGCGGATCAGTGCCTCGACACCGAGCAGCTCCAGCGTGCGCGCGTCGCAGCGCGGCTGGAACAGCAGCACGAATTCGTCCGAAACGATGGCGCGCCGCAGGTCGCCTTCCAGCGTGCGGCGCCCGGCCATCTCGTCGTTCATGTCGGCCGCGAAATAGCAGCAGGCGCCGGGGCCCTCGTCCTTCGCCCGGTTGAGGGCGAGCTCGGCGCAATGGATCAGGCTGTCGGGCTCGTGGGCATCGAGAGGCGCGAGGGCGATGCCCATGTCAGCCTGTGGATAGGCGACGGCCCCCGAGGGAAGCGCCACCGGGACGCTCAGCGCGGCCTGCAACCGGCGGTGGAGCCCGTCCACGGCCTTCGAATCGGCGAGGCCGGTGGCGACCAGAATGAACTCGTCGGCTCCGACGCGGGCGACGAGATCGTTGTCGCGCACGCAGCGGCGCAACCGTCGCGCGGTCTCCGCGAGGATCAGGTCACCGGAGGCGAGCCCGTACATCTCGTTGAGCTGGCGGAAATTGTCGATGTCGAGCGCAAACACGGCAAGCGTGCGCCGGCCTTCCTGCGGCGAGCTGAGCGCGCCGGCGAGGAACTCCATCATCAGAAGGCGGTTCGGCAGACTGGTTACGGGATCATGCAGCGCAAGATATTCCGATTGCCAGGGGCCTCGCGCTACTTCATTGGCATCGCTCACGATTCACTCTTGCCGGTCATGGCGACGGCGTTCCCGATCCCTGCCACCAAGGGGGTGGTCGGGCGGCCTCCGGCGCATCTTTTCCTCCCCCGAACCCTTCCAGCGCTCGTCGTCGCCGGTTGTCCGAGCTCGGAAACCAACGGCATCGTGGAGCCTCCCCCGAGCGGTGGCAATAGGGATATCGCCGTAACGTTCACGAGCGTCAAGCTTCCTCTGGTATCTGAACACCAACATCGGACGGCACGTCAAGGTTGAGGACCACGCGCATCACCGAGGGGTCGTCACTGCCCGGAGTCGCCTTGAAGCCGAGATCCTCGGCGAGGCGCAGCATGGGGCCGTTCTCGCGCATCACGTCTCCGAACACCTGCCGCAGTCCTCTCTTTCTGGCGTGGGCGAGAATCTCGCTCATCAGCTGGAAGCCGAGGCCTTTGCCCTTGAAATCCGACCGAACCATGATCGCGTATTCGGCGGCGTCGTTGTCGGGGTCCGCGATAATGCGCACCACGCCGCAGATGTCCCCGTTGTCCTCCTGCGCCACGAAGGCCATCTCGCGGTCGTAGTCGATCTGCGACAGGCGGGCTGCCATCAGGTGCGGGAAGTCCTTCACCGAGCCGAGGAAGCGCATCCGCACGTCCTGCGGGTCGGAGCGGTGCACCACGTCCACGAGGCCGGGCTCGTCCTCCGGCCGGATCGGCCGCAGCGCCACGGTCGAGCCGTCGGTCAGCTCCAGCGTCTTCGACAGGTCGGACGGGAAGGGCTTGATGGCGAAGCGGTCGGTGCCTTCCACCCGGGTCGGATGCACCACGATGCGGGCGTCGAGGGCGAGGACGCCGTGCTCGTCGGCGAGCAGCGGGTTGATGTCCAGCTCGGCGATCTGCGGCAGGTCGGCGAGCAGCTCGGCCACCTTCACCAGCGTGCCGGCCACCGCATTCATGTCGGCGGGCGGATGGTCGCGATAGCCGGCCAGCAGCTTCGCCACCCGCGTGCGCTCGATCATCTCGCGGGCCAGCACCCCGTTGAGCGGCGGCAGCGCCACCGCCCGGTCGCCGATGACCTCCACCGCCGTGCCGCCCTGGCCGAACAGCACCACCGGGCCGAAGGTCTTGTCGTAGCCGATGCCGGCGATCAGCTCCTGGGCATTGGGCCGGCGGATCATCGCCTGCACCGTGAAGCCCTCGATGCGCACGCCGGGACGCTTCTCCGCGACGGAGGCGATGATGGCCCGGCAGGCGTCTTCGACCGCTGTGGAGGAGCGCAGGTCGAGCCGCACGCCACCCACGTCGGACTTGTGGGTGAGATCGTGGGACAGCACCTTCACCACCACCGGGAAGCCAATCGCCTCGGCAAGGCGCCCGGCCTCCTCTGGGGTCGTGGCGATGCGGGTGTCCACCACCGGGATGTCATAGGCGGCGAGCACCGCCTTCGCCTCCACCTCGGTCAGGGCCGAGCGGCCGGCGGCGAGAACCCCCTCCACCAGCCGGCGGGCGGCGGGGCGGTCGGGCTCGTCGAAGGAGCGCGCGGGCGGCGTCTCCATGAGAAGGGTCTGGTTGCGCTGGTAGGCGACCAGATGGCCGAAGGCGCGCACCGCCTCGTCCGGCGTGTCGTAGGTGGGAATGCGGCGGCCGGCGAAGCGGCGGCGGGCGTTGGCGGCGGCGCTCTCGCCGAGCCAGCAGGTGAGCACGGGCGCGCGCTGGCGCGCCTCCAGCACCGCCATCACCCCGTCGGCGGCGGCGCTGCTGTCGGAAAGGGCGTTGGGCGCGTGCAGCACCAGCACGGCGTCGGAGCCCTTGTCGGCGAGCAACGCTTTGAGGGCGGCGCCGTAGCGTGCGCCGTCCGCATCCGCCTGGATATCCACCGGATTGGAGCGCGACCACGTGCGGGGCAGCACCTTGTCGAGGGCTTCCACCGTCGCCGGCAGGAGGGTGCCGAGCCGGCCGGCGCTGCCCTCCAGCGCATCCACCGCCACCACGCCGGCGCCGCCGCCATTGGTGAGGATGGCGAGCCGCTCGCCGGTGAGGCGGATGCCAGCGGAGAGCGTCGTCACCGCCTCGAACAGCTCCCGCATCTCGTGCACGCGCAGCATGCCGGCGCGGCGCAGCGCGGCGTCGAACACGAGATCGCTGCCGGCGAGGACGCCGGTGTGGGACAAGGCGGCCTGCGCTCCCGCCACGCTGCGTCCGGCCTTGATGACGATGACCGGCTTGGCGCGCGCCGCGATGCGCCCGGCCGACATGAACTTGCGCGCATCGGCGATGCTCTCGACATAGAGCAGGATGGCGCGGGTGGTGTTGTCGAGGGCGAGATAGTCGAGCAAATCGCCGAAATCCACGTCCGCCTTCTCGCCCAGCGCCGCCACATGGGAAAAGCCGAAGCCGCGGGCGTGGGCCCAGTCCAGCACCGCCGCGGTCATGGTGTCGGACTGGCTGACGAAGGCGACGTCGCCCTTGGCCGGCATCAGGTGGGCAATGCTGGCGTTGATGTGCGGGCGGGTGGAGATGAAACCGAGACCGTTCGGCCCGATGATGCGCAGGAGATGCGGACGCGCCGCATCCAGGAGCGCCTGACGCTGTTCCGCCCCCTCGAACTGCTCGCCCGGTCCGTAGCCGGCCGGAAGTACCACGGCGGCGCGGCAGCCCTTCTCGCCGAGCTGCGAGATCACGCGGGGCGCCTCGTCGGGCGGCGCCGCGACGACGGCGAGGTCCACCGGGATCGGCAGATCTGCCACCGAGGCGTAGTTGAGCGAGGAGCGGATGGCCCGTTCCTTCGGATTGACGGAGAGGATGGGCCCCTCGAACCCAGCCTCGAACAGGTTGCGCGCGGCCAGCGCACCGACGGTGCCGGTGCGGTTGCTGGCGCCCACCAGGGCAATGGCACGGGGATGGAAGAGGGCGTCGAGATTGCGCGTGGTCATGGCGGCCTCGATGCTTCGGACCCCGCCTCAGGTTCGGCGCGGCGGTCCGTCGGTAACGCTAGGGAAAATGGGGCAAGTGGGAAAGGCGAAATCGTCTCAGCAGGGGCGGGAGCGAACGAAGCTGTCGCGCACCGCCTCGGCCAGCTGGTTGCCGAGGAGCGGCTTCTCGATGATCGCGACCCCCTGGTCGGTGGCGCGCCGGCGCACATGCAGGGCCGGGTTGCTGGTGATGAGGAAGGCCGGCAGATGGACGTGGCGCCGGTCGAGCTCCCGCAGCAGGTCGAGACCGTTGATCCCGGGGAGATTGTAGTCCACAATCATGCAACCGCCACAGGACAGGTCGGCCGCAAGCACGTCCTCCGAGCGCGCATAGGTCTGCACGTTGAAGCCGTCCACCTCGAGGGCGAATTTCAGTGAATTGCAGACCGCCGGATCATCGTCAACGATATGGACGACGAACGCGGGCGGCTCTTCCAACGCCATCATCCCAACGATTCTCCCACGACCCGTTCGCGGGTCCGCGTGGTCGGTGCCTATAACCTACTTTGGGAGGGGGCTCCGGGGCCTTGCGTTAGATCAAGCGGGCTGAGGAGCGCAGTTCGATGCCGGAAGGGCGGTTCAGGTCGGACGCGGCGCGATACCGGCGAGCAGCGCCATGCGCACCAGTTCCGACAGGCTCTGCGCCTTCATCTTGGTCATCACGTTGGCCCGGTAGACCTCCACCGTGCGGGGGCTGATGCCGAGTTCATAGGCGATGGTCTTGTTGGCCTGTCCGGCAACCAGACACTCCAGCACCTGCCGCTCGCGCTGGGACAGGCCGCCGATGCGGTCCACCACCTGCTCGCGCAGGGCATCGTGCTGGCTGGTCTTCTGGCGGCGGTCGAGCGCCGACTTCACGGTGTCGAGGATGGCGACGTCGTCGAACGGCTTCTCCAGGAAATCGGCGGCGCCGAGCTTCATGGCCTCCACCGCCAGCGGCACGTCGCCATGGCCGGTCATGACGATGACCGGCACGCTGGACCCCTTGTCCTTCAGATGCTGGAGCAGATCAATGCCGGTCATGCCCGGCATCCGCACGTCGGTGATGATGCAGCTCGTGGCCGGGTCGGCGGCGGGCAGCCCCGCCTCCACGAACAGGCGGGCGGATGCGTGCTCGTGCACCACGTGGCCGGCGGTCGAGAGCAGGAAGGCGAGGGATTCGCGCACCGCATCGTCGTCGTCGATGACGTGGATCACCGCTGTCTCCTCAATCATGCACCGCCTCCGCATCGCCCACGGCGCGGAGGGTGAATCGGAATACGGCGCCGCCGCCGGGATTGGGCTCGGCCCAGATGCGGCCTCCGTGCGCCTCGATGATGGTGCGCGAGATGGAAAGCCCCACGCCCATGCCATGCCGCTTGGTGGTGACGAACGGCGTGAACAGCTGCGCGCCCATCTCCGCTGAGATGCCGTGCCCGGTATCCGAGACGCTGATCATCACCATGTCGTCCTCTACCGCCTCCGTCCTGACCAGAAGCTGGCGACGCGGTGTCTCCATCATCGCCTCCAGGGCGTTGCGCATCAAGTTCAGCAGCACCTGCTGGACTTGCACCTTGTCGGCGAGGACGAGGTCGCATTTCGGGTCATAGAGGAAGCGCACCTGGATGCCGTGCTCCTTCGCCCCCACCAGGGCCAGGGCGCTGGCCTCCTCCACCAGCTTGGCGAGGCTTTCCACCCGCCGCTCGCTCTCGCCGCGGGAGACGAAATCCCGGAGGCGGCGGATGATCTGGCCGGCCCGCAGGGCCTGCTCGCCGGCCTTCTCGAGCGCGCCCTGCAACAGCTCGACCCTTACCGTGCCGGCATCCAGAAGACGGCGCGAGCCCTTGATGTAGTTGGCGATTGCGGACAATGGCTGATTGAGCTCGTGGGCCAGCGTCGAGGCCATCTCGCCCATGGCGGTGAGGCGGGAGATGTGGACCAGCTCGGCCTGAAGCTCCTGGAGGCGGGCCTCGGTCTGCTGCCGCTCGGTCAGGTCGCGGATGAAGCCGGTGAAGAAGCGCTCGGAGGTGGAGCGCATCTCGCCCACCGCCAGCTCCATGGGAAAGGTGGTGCCATCCTTGCGCTCGCCCACCACCACGCGGCCGATGCCGATGATCCTGCGCTCGCCTGTGGCAAGATAGCGCGCGATATAGCCATCGTGCCCCTCGCGATGGGGCGAGGGCATGAGCACAGAGACATTCAGCCCCACCGCCTCGGTCGCGGTGTAGCCGAACAGGCGCTCCGCCGCGGTGGAGAAGGAGCGCATGATGCCGCGCTCGTCGATCACCACCATTGCGTCGGGCACGGTATCGAGGATGGAGGAGAGGTGGGCCTCGCGGGCCAAAAGGTCGCGGTCGCGCGCCGCCGCATCGAGGCGGGTGCGGCGCAGGCGCTCGCCGAGCACCGCGATGCCGAGCCCGACCGCGAGGAACAGCGCCGGCGCGGCGAGATCGAGCCGCGCATCGATGCTGGAAAGGCCGCGCAGCGCGACGCCGCCGGCAAAGGCAGCGGCGACCGCGGCGCCTCCCGCCACGAGGCCGCGTCCGGACACCAGGATGATGACCGCGAGCTGCAGCAGCAGCGCTTCTCCGCTCAGCGGCTGAAGCCCGGCGAGACGGCAAAGCAGAAGGGCGACGAGCGCCGCGGCAGTGCCGCGCGCAGCATCGCCGAGCATCTGCTTGTTCCCGTGCGCCACCGGCCCCTCCGCCGCCACCAATGCCATGCCAACCGCCACTTTATGCGACGTCCCGCCGCTACGTAATAGTACCTAAGGGGACCGACTTAAGTGTTCGATCCGAATTTTTCCCGTGCGTTCCGCCGGTTATCCCTTTCTCAACTCCGATGGAAGGGTCAACCGATGCCGAGCCCCGCAGCAGCGATCGCCCACAAGACCTACGCCCAGCCCCGGGCTTACGACAGCAAGTCTTTCGCCGAGCCCCTGTCTTCTGCACGGCCCGCCCATCGCTGGACCGAGGAGGCTGACACGCGAACCCCCACTGAAGTGGTCGCGCGCCTCGGAGTGGTTGCGAGCTATGCCCGCAACGCCGAAATCTTCGGCGAGGATCAGCCGGCCGAAAATCTCTACATCGTTCTGTCCGGCGCCGTGCGCATCTGCAAGCTGCTCGGCGACGGCCGGCGCCAGATCGAGACCTTCTGTCTCCCCGGCGACGTGTTCGGCTGGGAGATGACCGGCCGCCATCGCTTCTCCGCCGAGGCGGTGAGCGAATGCAAGATCGTGCGGGTGAAGCGCTCGATCCTGTTCTCCCGCGCCTCCGACGACGCGGAACTCGCCCATGCCCTGTGGGCTCTGACCGCGGCCGAGCTTGGCCGCGCCCAGGATCACCTTCTCGTCCTCGGCCGCAAGACCGCTCAGGAGCGGGTCGCCACCTTCCTGCTCGACATGGCCGAACGCGCCGGCGCGGGCCAGGGGCCGAACGGGATCGAGGTGACGCTGCCCATGTCGCGGCAGGACATCGCAGACTTCCTCGGCCTCACCATCGAGACGGTGTCGCGCACCCTGACCCATCTCGAAGAGATTTCCGCCATCGCCCTGCCGTCCTCGCGCCGTGTGCTGCTGCGTGACGGCGCGACGCTGAAGCGCCTGAACTCCTGAAGTTCTTCCCCCGGCACGCTGCGCTCTCTCCGATTAGCAGCGTTCCCCCTTAGGCCCGCTCCGGCCCCTGGCCTCGGCGGGCCTTTTCTTTTGTGCCCGTGCGTTTCGGTGTGTTGGCCCGGCCGGGAAGCTCAGCTTAGACGGCGGCGGCGTGCCGCTTCTTTTCCGGCGCCGCCGCCCGGCTGGCCACCAGGCGCGCGTCGAACACGGCGCACACCACCCGGGTGAACGGGCGCGCCGCCTCCGGCACTTCCACTACCGCGCCGCGCCGCACCGCCAGACCGTCGGCGATCAGGGGCTTCAGCGCCTCGATCTCGTCCGCGAACGTCTCCGGCGGGAAGCCGAAGCTCCTGCAGGCGTCGTCGAGATCGACCGCGAGGTCGCACATGAGGCGCTCGATGACATGGCGCCGCAGCCGGTCCTCGTCGCTCACCGCGATGCCGCGGGCGATGGGCAGCGCGCCGGCCTCCACCGCCTTGTGCCACTGGGGCGTGGCGGCGAGATTCTGCACATAGCCCTGGGGCAGGGCGCCGATGGCCGAGGCGCCGAAGCCGATCAGCACCGGCGCGTCGTCCGTGGTGTAGCCCTGGAAGTTGCGCTTGAGCGAGCCGTCTGCCGCGCGCTGGGCCATGGGGTCGTTCGCCTTGGCGAAATGGTCCAGCCCCACCGCCCGATAGCCGTGGCCCGCGAGGATGTCGGCCACCAGCTCCGCCTGGGCGAGGCGCTCGGCGGGGCCGGGCAAGGCGTGCTCGGGAATGAGCGCCTGATGCTTCTTCATCCACGGCACATGGGCGTAGCCGAACACGGCGATGCGGTCGGCGTCGAGCGCCAGTGCCGCTTCCACCGTGCGCCGCACGGAGGCCTGATCCTGATGCGGCAGGCCGTACATGAGATCGAGGTTCAGCGCGCAGATGCCCGCCGCCCGGAGCGCGTCGGCGACCTGTTGCGTCTCCTCCAGCGACTGGTGGCGGCCGATGGCCTCCTGCACCTTCGGGTCGAAATCCTGCACGCCGAGGCTGGCGCGGTTGAAGCCCTCGCGGGCGAGCACCGCCACCTTGTCGGCATCCATCACCCGCGGGTCGATCTCGATGGCGATCTCGGCATCGTCGGCGAAGGCGAAGACATCGCGCAGCGCCAGCATGATCGCGGCGAAGTCCTCATCCGCCAGCATGGTGGGCGTGCCGCCGCCGAAATGCAGGTGGCTCAGCTTCATCCGTCCCGGCAGGTGGCGGGCGACAAGGCCGATCTCGTCCACGAGCCGGTCGGCATAGGCCTTCACCGGCGTGCGGCTGCGCGCCACCGCGGTCTGGCAGCCGCAATAGAGGCAAAGCTCGGCGCAGAACGGAACGTGGATGTAGACCGAGACCGTGCCGTCCGCCCGCAGCTCTTTGAGCCAGCGGGCGTAGGTCGCGGCATCGACCTCCGGGGAGAAGTGCGGCGCGGTGGGGTAGCTGGTGTAGCGCGGCACCGGCTGCCCGTAGCGGGCGAGAAGGGTGTTCGTATCGGGGCAGGTGATATCGGGGCAGGTCATGCCGGCGACCATGCCGCCGGCTGCCGGCGTGCGCCTTGATGTGGCGCAAGCCCTTGTTCCCTCAGGCGCTTGTTCCGTCTCTCCGCTCAGTAGGAGAGGAAGGCGCCGGCGAAGATGCCCTGGGCCCGGTCGTCGCCCGCAAGCTTCCAGCGATACTGGAGCGTGAAGTCGAGGTAGGAGCGCGGAGCGGTGTATTCGTCCTCGTTGAACCAGTAGCGGGCGGTGATGCCCGGACCGATGCCCATCGCGAACGGTGTCGCATAGGCGGTGTCGTAGCCGCCGCCGATGGCGAGGTAGGGCCACAGCACCAGATGGTCGGAGATGGCGTCCATCCGGAAGGCCTGGCCGTAGCGCCCTTCGAAGGTGGCCACCGTCTCCGGCAGGCTCACGAAGTAATTGTAGTCCGCATAGATCTGCCAGGCCCGCCAGTTGTCTACGTCGACCCGAAGATCGGTGCCCTCAGCCTTCGAATAGGCGGCGCGGAGCAGCAGATCGTTGCGGGAATACTGGCCGACCGGGAAGAGATAGGAGATTTCAAACACCAGGTTCTCGGTCGAGAACGGCTTCCAGCGCGCGCCGACGGAGCCCTGGATGGTGTCGAAGCCGGTGGCCCCCCCATTGTCCGCATAGACCGTGCCGAAACCACGCACGAACAGCTCGAAGATCGAGCCGTCGCGATAGCCGATCCCCGGCGGGCGCCAATAGATTTCGCCGCCGGCACCCACCGTGTGGTTGGAGCCGTTCGAGGTCTGCGGGACGAGGAAGGAACCGGGCGCCACGCCCACCGGGCCGTAGCTCACCGAGGCATAGGCGCCCCAGGTGCGCGTCAGCTCGGCCACCTCGCGCCTGAGGCCGAAGAGATATTGCGGATCGAGCTGGAGCTTGCCCTCCCGCGCCTCGTCGATGGCCGACTTGAAGTAATCGACCGCCTCCGCATTGTGATAGGTGCGGCGGGCATTGTACGCGGCATTGATGAGGTTGGTGCCGCGCAGCCGCCAGCGGCTGTTCGCCTCGGAGAAATATTCATAGGCAAGCTCGTCCTCGCCCGCCTGGCTCGCCAGCACCGCGAGGTCCACCGCCTTCAGGCCGCGCAGGGCACCGCTGTTGTAGGCATTCTGGAACAGCGCGCGCGCCTCGTCCTTGCGGCCGAGCTGGGACAGCACGCCGATGCGGGCGGAGAGCATCGCCATCCGTTCCTGCGGGGTGCGCGCCCGGGCCGCGGCCCGGGTGAAGGCCGCGAGCGCCCCTTCCTTGTCGTCGAGTGCGAGGGAAGCGAAGCCGATGCGGGCCTGGACCTCGTAGCTGTCCTCGTTGGCGTAGGGCTCGAGCGCCCAGATCGCGATTTCCGGCTGCTTGGCGGACAGCGCCGCGTCGGCGAGGCCGAGGCGCACGATGCGCACCTGGGCCGGCGGCAGGTTGGGGGAGCCCAGCGCCGCCTTGTAGTCGGCGACGGCGCCAGAGAAGTCCTTGGCCTGCATGCGCAGGTTGGCCCGCTGCACCAGCAGGGTGGCATCGCGCGGGCTTGCCGCGAGCAGCCGGCTCGCCACTGCCTCGGCCTCGCCGTAGCGGCCGGCCGACGACAGGGCGTTGAGCAGCAGGGTCTGGTAATTGCGGTTGCCGGGCTCGGCATTCACCGCGCGGCGCGCCTCGGCGATGGCGGTCGCATAGTCCTTGCGGCCGAACGCGGCATAGGCGGCACTGGCGGCGGCATAGCCGGGGGAGCCCGGATTGAGGCCGGCGACGCCCGGCGCCTGCATCTGCGGATTGGCGAACACCGAGCAGATGACGCCGTAGCTGGTCGGCTGGCACAGCACGGCGGGCTGCTGGAGGGACGGCTTGGTCGCGTTCGGCGCCTTCACCTGCGCCTCCGCCTGCTTGCGCAGGACGCCGACCTCCTTGTTCTTGTCGGCGTCGAGGGCTTCGAGCGCCTTCAGCGCCTCTTCGGGCTTGCCGGCCGCCATGGCGGCGTTCGCGGCGATGAGCCGGTAATTCAGCTCCTCGAGGTCGGTCAGCAGGTTGCTGTTGAGCACGGTGTCGAATTCGCGCGCCGCCTCGTCGCGCTGGCCGGTCTTCTGCAGCAGCCACGCGCGCAGGATGTGGGGCAGTGGCTCGTTCGGATTGTCCGCGACGGCGCCCGAGGCCGCCGTCTCCGCGTCCTTGAACTGGCCGGCGGCCATCAGCGCATCGATGAGGACGATGCGGAAGATGAGCGCGTCCGGCGCCCGCTCCACCGCCTGCCGCGCCGAGGTGACGGCGGTCGAGGCCTTGCCGCGGCCGATGTCCTTGATGGCCTGCACGGCCATCGGCTCGGCGAGGCGCTTGTCGTTGGCCGCGCGCAGGGCGATCAGGGAGGGGTCGTTGTCGCCCTGGCTGATGGCGTCGCGGATGGCGACGTCCAGCTCCTTGTACTTCTTGGAGCGATCGAGCGAATCGATCAGCAGGCGCCGCCACTGGGCATTGCCGGGATTCTCCTTCAGCGCTTCCCGGATGCGGGCCTCGGAGAGGTTGTCATTACCCTCGCGATAGGCGCCGAAGGCTTCAAGCGCGGCATCGTAGCCGGGGGTGTCGCTGACCCCGCCGCCGGGCGGCGTGGTCGCCGGGATGAGGCTGCAGGACGGGCCATAGGGCGTGTCGGTGCACTTCTGGAACGGCACCGGCAGCGTCTGGGTGGCGTTGGCGGGAACGATCTTCGGATTGCGCTCCTGCGCGCGGGCGACACGCAGGCGCGCCTGCACCGCCGCATCGGGCTCCACCGGCTCCAGCAGCTTGATGGCGCGCTGGGGGTGGCCGGCGGCGATGGCGGCATCCGCCATCACGAGGCGCGCATCGTGGGCGGTGGGCCCGGTGAGCACCTCGTCCTTCAATGCCGTGTCGAAATCCTGTTCCGCCTCCGCCACCTTGCCGAGGCGCAGCCGGACATAGCCGCGCAGCGTGCGCGGCAGGAAAGACTGCGGATCCACCTGGATGGCTTCGCTCGCCGCCCTGTCGGCCGCCTCCAGCTGGCCGTCCGCGAGCAGCGTGTAGACGAGCAGCACGCGATAGCTGAGGTCGTCGGGCACCAGCGCGACGGCCTTGCGGGCCTGCTCGATGGCGGCCTTCGGATTGGATGCCTCCAGCGCCTTGTTCGCGGCGACAGAGGGCTCCTGCGCCAGCACGCGGCTCTGCGCGCGAACCCGGGCCGTGAGCGCCTGATCGGTGATGCCGGCGGCGATGGCCGCGTTGCCGGCGACGACCGCTTCGGCGGTCTTGCCCTGGGCATCCAGCGCATCCATCAGCAGCAGCCAGAGCCGCGGCACGTCGGGGCGCAGCTTGAGCGCCTCGCGGGCATTGGTCACGACGTCCGCATATCTCTTCTCGCGTTGGGCCGCATAGGCGCGATCCGCCGCCGCCCACGCCGCTCCGGTCAGTTCCGGCGGCTGCGGCGCCGGAGTGGCCTGCCGGGCCTGCGGTGCCTGCTGAGCCTGCGGCACTTGCTGGGCCTGCGGCGCTTGCTGGGTCTGCGGTGCTTGCGACGGCTGGGGCGACTGCGCCCATGCCGGTCCCGCCGCGAGCGTCAGCGTCGCGATCGATGTCGCCAGCACGTGGCCGAGAGCGATGTCGCGCAGGAGCCTCTTCCGATCCCGGTCGAGGGTGAGCGCAGGGGAGGTGCGGAAGTGAATGGCGGTGGTCATGGGGCCACCTTGGCATCGATTACTTAAATGGCAGTTAACCTTAACAGGCAGGGTTAATAATCAGATGCCGTAAAGGGATCATTTACTTTGATGGCGCGTTTGTTGCCAAAGCGTAAACGAAAACGGCGCGCGAGGAGGCGTTCCGCGCGCGCCGTTAACACTTCGGCAGGAGACCTTAACGAAATCTCTATCGGCGAACCGCTGCCAGCATCCGGTCGCGCCAAGTCTGGGGCGGCATGATGGAGGGCACGTCCCACTGGTCCGTCGCCTGCGGGCCGCTGTGGAACGGTCCCTCGTTGAACTGCCAGAGCAGCACCTGCGGCGGGCTCTTCGCGAAGTCGGGCGAGGTCACGTATTGCAGGAAGGTCGCCCACGGGCCGACATTGCCCGGGTTCCAGGTGAGCGACACCGGCCGGTCGAGGGCGTTCGACAGCTTCTGCGGGAAGCCAAGATAGGGCTGGACGAAACTGTTGCCGATGATGTGCACCGGCGCGGGAGCCGAATCCACTAGCGAGGTCTTGGCCGGCGCCGGCGTGCGCACAGTGTAGAGGTCCGGCCCGATCTGCTTCTGCTGGTCCGGTGTGAGGAAACGCTGGGCAAGGTCACCGAGATGGCGCTGCGTGACCCATTCGCCAAGCTTGTCGCCGGGCGGGCTGCCGGCGAGCTTGCCGACCTTGGCCTTGATGGCCTGCGCCACCGCATCCGCCGCCGCCTCGGAGGCCCAGGAGGTCCAGTGGTAATCGGCGCGGTAGAAGCTGGTCTGCTTGCCTGTCTGTACCGACTTCAAGGCTGGGCGCAGGTCCACGGTGTCGATGCCGGCCTTCCTCAGCTGGTCGATGATGAAGTCGTATTGGCCGGCGACGTCGGCGGAAACCGTCGTCCCGTCCGGCAGCTTCTCCTTGTAGAACGGCGCCTTCATGGGCACGACCATGACCATCAGCGTCACGTTGCGCGTCGCAAGCGCCGCCTTTGCCTCCTGCAGCAGCGCGACGTTGGCGGTGATGCCGGCGCGGTTGAGGACGGTGATGCTCTCCCAGCCGGGAAACAACCAGCCGTCCTTGCCCGAGATGATGCCGCTGTTCTGCGCCGCCGCCGGGGTGGGCAGGCCGGCAATGCCCGCTGCTAGCAGGCCGCCCGCCAGCATGGTTCCAGCCAGGAAGCGGCGGCGGGTGAATGCGCGTCCAGCACCGGCGACCTTCGTCATTTCGCATCTCCCAGAAAGCGGCGCTCGACATCCGTCAGCGGCCGGGTGAGCGCCCGCATGGGGAATTCCCACACCACGAGGCGCGTTTCAGTCAAAATCTGCGGCTCGTCCATCAGAAGTTCGAGAAGCTGGCCGGCAAAGCCGGAGCCGTCGCGGCTCTTCTGCGCCACCTCATAACCTGAGGCGGCCTGGAGAAAGTCGAGGAAGCCGGAATTGCGCGAGAAGGACGAGCCGGCGAGCACCACCTGCGGTCCCGGTACGTCATCCAGCAGCCCACCGGTGCGGGTGATGGCGGCGGACACCTCCGGCTCCTCGTCCGGCTGCGGGCCGGACCAGCGCCAGGTGCGCTCAAGTCCGGCGAGGCGCATGAGGTCGCCGACGCGCGGCTGGGGCGGGCTCTCCGAAAGGGTGATCTTCTGCGTGCCCGGACCGATGCGCTTGCGCACCGCCTCCGCCACCCGTCCGGCGGCGAGCTTTGCACCGGCGACGTTCCAATGGGTGTCGGTGCGCAGGAAACCGTCTGCGCCGGGGAAGCCGGGCGCGATCTCCACCTGATCGAGCCCCAGCGCGCGGCTCTGGGCCCACCATGCATCAAACCGCCAGCGGGACTCGCCGGAGACCGAGGCGCCGCACAGATGATCCGCCGCCAGAAGCGCCTTGTCCGGAACGGGGAGCACCACGAGGGCGACGTTTCGCGCGGCGAACTGTTCGCGGATCTTCGCCGCGATCTTCAGCCGCGTTTCGAAATTGGCCCGCGCCTGCGGCGTCTCGATCATCTCCTCGCGGTAGAACAGCCAGCCGGGGCAGCCGGCGCGCACAAGATCACCGGCATCTCCCAGCACCTTGTAGCCGAGGCCGGAGACCACATCCTCCAGCCCCGTGAGTTTGGGCAGTGCCGCGGTGATCTGCTTGTCGAGCACCGCGGTGAAGCGGCCGGTCAGGACGTTTTCGGGGGTGGCCGCCGCCGCGAGCGCCGTGCGCGCCTCCTCGCCTTTCAGGTGCATGGCGACGAAGCCGAGGCCGGTCAGCATCAGCGCCAGGAAGGCGAGGGTTGCGAGGGCGCGGGCGAGATGCGGCATCGTCCCCCTCAGAACTGGAAATAGAGGAAGGGCACCACCATCCGCCCCTGCAGCACCAGCACGGCGAACAGGAACAACGGCAGCGCCGTCCAGGCGCGCAGCCAATGGCCGGGATTGGGCGCGGAGGGATCGATGCGCATGAGCTTCGGCAAATAGACGAGGCCGATGCCAAGCACGACTGTCGCGATCTCCACCGGCCGGATGGCCGCGCCCATGGCCGGGCTCAGCGGGATGCCGTTGGCGCCGGCGAGGCCGGAAAAGATCACCCCCGCCTCGGCCCAGCTCTGCGCGCGGAACAGCGCCCAGCCGACCATGACGAAGGCGAGCGTGAGGACATGCCCCGCAAGCGCCCCCGTTCCCGGCAGGCCGAGATTCTTCCACACCCGCCCCACCATGAGCCCGAACCCGTGCCAGAGGCCCCAGACGAGGAAGGTCCAGCTCGCCCCGTGCCAGAGGCCGCCGAGGCCCATGGTAATGAGGAGGTTGGTGGACACGCGGCCCGTGGACCCGCGCTTGCCGCCCAGGGGAATGTAGAGATAGTCCCTAAGCCAGCTCGACAGCGAGATGTGCCAGCGCCGCCAGAATTCGGCCAGCGAGGTGGAGAGATAGGGGTTGTCGAAATTCTCCGGGAATTTCAGCCCCACCATCAGGCCGAGGCCGATGGCCATGGCGCTGTAGCCGGAGAAGTCGAAATAGAGCTGGAGCGTGTAGCCGGTGACGGAGAGCAGCACATCCGCCGTGGTGGGATGGGCGATGGCGTAGCCGGCATCCACCATGGGGGCGAGCGTATCGGCGATCAGCACCTTCTGGGCGAAGCCGAGCATGAAGCGCTCGACGCCGAACATGAATTCGGCGCGGTGGAAGGTGCGCTCCTTCAGGCGCTGCGCCACCCATTCGTAGCGCACCACCGGGCCCGCCACGAGGTGGCCGAACATGGACTGGTAGGTGGCATAGTTCACGAACGAGGGCTCGGCCTTCACCGTCCCGCGGAACACATCCGTGGAATAGGAAATGGCGCCGAACACGAAGAAGGACAGGCCGATGGGCAGCAGCACGTCCGGCCAGCCCCAGACCGAGGCGGTGAGCACCTCGGCCGAATGCACCAGCATGTTGGCGTATTTGAACCAGATCAGCGACGCGAGCGGCCAGACGATGCCGATGAACAGCGCCCAGCCCCGCGCCCGCCCTTCGGCGCGGGAGATCCACAGGCCCGTCGCCCACGACCAGATGGCGATGGAGACGATGAGCGGCAGGAAGTCCGCCCGCCACCATGCGTAGAACAGCCAGGAAAAGGCGAGGATGGCGACATTGCGCGCCATGCCCGGCGTCAGCGCATAGACGATGAGGAAGACCGGGAGGAACAGGAAGAGGAAGCTGTCGGAAGCGAAAACCATGGGGCCGGATCAGTTGCCCGGCCCGCGATAGGGCTCCGTCTCGTCGCGCTGGCCCGTCAGCTTCGGTCCGTTGGCTCCGGGCAGGAGGAACAGGCTGTAATGGTCGCCCGCTTTCAGGGGCGGCAGCTTCAGCGGCTGCGACACAGCCGTTCCGCAGCTTGCCGCCAGAACCGCCTCGATGGGATTGATGGCGCGCTGGCGGGTGTCGTTGGTGGCAACGCCCTCGAACACGACGGGACCGCCATCCGCCACTGCCACGCTTGCCGCACAGCCGGGCACCAGATTGTAGACACGCAGCTGCGCCTTCAGATCGTTGCGGCCCTCGGTGGGATCGGTGATGACCACTGCGGGCCCCGAGGCCGGCACGATGACGGTGGAGAAGGCATCGGCGGGCGGAACGATGCCGCCCTCGGCCGGCTTGCCGGCAATGCTGACGGCGAGCGGGGCGCCGCCCTTCACGATGCGGTAGATGGTGGCGGTGTCGCCGGCGGGAACGGCCGCAGCCGCCGCGCTGCCGATTGAGATGGGCACACCGCTCGCGGCAAGGTCCACCACCCGGACATAAGCCGAGCCGGTGGGCGGCTTCGGCGCATAAAGACGGGTCAGTTCCTGCGCAGCCGCAGGAGCAGCAAGAGCGGCAAGCGCAAAGGTCGCCAGCGCGAACCGCCGCATGGCGCGGCCCGAAACGGTCAAAGCGGCATTGGACGCGGGCATGAGCGCGATCCCGGACTGACCGGCGGACCCTGCGCCGGTTTCACTTGGCGACAGTTAGGGGTTGCATCCCGTCAAGGCAACGGAGCGCCCCCTTCAACTGCCGTTAAGGTTACGGGATAAGGGCGGCCGACGCCACCAGCTCCGCCTCAGCCGGTCGTCACGCACACTTGGCCGCCAGCGCCTGCGCGACCTTGGAGGCCGGCGTGCGACCGAGCGCTGCGGTGATCGCGCGGCCGGCGGCGGCGAGGCGGTCGAGATCGACGCCGGTCTCGATGCCGAGGCCGTTGAGCATGTAGACGAGATCCTCGGTGGCGAGATTGCCGGACGCGCCCTTGGCATAGGGACAGCCGCCAAGCCCCGCCACGGCCGAATCCACGCTGGCGACACCGATATCGAGGCAGGCCAGCACGTTGGCCAGCGCCTGCCCGTAGGTGTCGTGGAAATGGATGGCGGTGCGCTCAAGGCCGATGCGTTCGGCGACAGCCCCCGTCACCGCCTGCGCCTTGTCGGGCGTGCCGACGCCGATGGTGTCGCTCACCGAGACCTCGTAGCAGCCCATGGCGGTGAGGGCTTCCGACACCTCCACCACCTTCGCCACCGGCACCTCGCCCTGATAGGGGCAGCCCAGCGCGCAGCTCACATAGCCGCGCACCGCGACACCCCGTGCGCGGGCGAGATCGATGAGCGGGGTGAAGCGCTCCAGGCTCTCGGCGATGGTGCAGTTGATGTTTTTCTGCGTGAACGCCTCCGAGGCCGCGGTGAACACCGCCACCTCCTCGATGCCGCAGGCGAGCGCCAGCTCCAGCCCTTTCAGGTTGGGCGCCAGCACGGTGTAGCGCACGCCGGCCCGGCGATTGATGGCGCCCAGCACCTCGGCGGTGTCGGCCATCTGCGGCACCCACTTGGGCGAAACGAACGAGCCGGCCTCGATCATCTTCAGCCCGGCGTCGGCGAGGGCGTCGATGAGCGCCACCTTGGCATCGAGAGGCACGATGCCCGGTTCGTTCTGCAGCCCGTCGCGGGGGCCGACCTCGACGATGCGGACGGAAGCGGGGCGGGCCATCAGGCGTCCTCCAGAACCAGAAGCTCGGCGCCCTCGTCCACGAGGTCGCCCACGGCGAATTTCAGCGCCTTCACCTTGCCATCGCGCGGCGCGGCGACGGTATGCTCCATCTTCATCGCCTCGACCACCACCAAAGCGGCGCCCTTCGTCACCTCCTGCCCTTCCTCCACCGCGATGCGGATGATGGTGCCGGGCATGGGCGCGACGAGGCGGCCGGCGGTGCCGGTGGCGGCCTGCGAGGCGAGGCGGGGGTCGATGAAGTCCACCGCATATTCCCCACCGCGCACGAATACGGTGAGGCGGTTGCCGGTGCGGATCACCCGCGCCGACAGGGCCACCCCGTCGAGGCGGGCACGCAGGCTGCCGTCCGCTTCCGCCTCGCCCTCCACCGCCATGTCGCCGCCGGGCAAGGCCAGGATGAAGCCGTGGGGGCGGAAATGGGCGCGGATGTCGATGCGCCGTTCGCGGTCGGCAAAGGTCAGGTCCACATGGGCGTCGCGATTGAGCCGCCAGCCGGGCGCGAGGCCCCAGGGCGACCACGGATCGGCCGCATCCACCGTCTCGGCCGACTGGCGCGCCTCCTCCTTCAGGATGGAGAGGGCGGCGAGGGCCAGCACCATGTCGTCCACCGGCGCCGGGGCGGGCAGCAGCACGTCCTGGTGGCGGGCGATGAAATTGGTGTCGAGTTCGGCCGCTGCAAACGCCGGATGGGCGGCGATGGCCTTCAGGAACACCCGGTTGGTGGCGAGCCCCACCACTTCCGTGGCGGCGAGCGCCGCCTCCAGCCGCCGCACGGCTTCGAGCCGATCGGCGCCGGAGACGATGATCTTGGCGATCATCGGATCGTAGTGGATGGAGACCGTATCCCCGGCCCGCACGCCGGTATCCACCCGCGTGTGGTCGAGATGGGAGGGCAGGACGAGATGGTCGAGCCGGCCTACCTGGGGCAGGAAGTCCCGCGCCGGGTCCTCCGCATAGAGCCGCACCTCGATGGCGTGGCCCTCAAGGGGAATCTCCTCCTGCGTCAGCGGCAGGGTCTCGCCCTGCGCGACGCGGATCTGCCATTGCACCAGATCCTGCCCGGTGATGGCTTCCGTCACCGGATGCTCCACCTGCAGGCGGGTGTTCATCTCCATAAAATAGAAATGCTCGCCCTCGGCGATGAACTCCACCGTGCCGGCGCCGCGATAGCCGACTGCCTTTGCCGCATCCACTGCCGCCTTGCCCATGGCGGCGCGGCGCTCCGGCGTCATGCCGGGGGCGGGGGCTTCCTCCACCACCTTCTGGTGGCGGCGCTGGATGGAACAGTCACGCTCGTGGAGATAGACGCAATTGCCGTGGCTGTCGGCGAAGACCTGCACCTCGATGTGGCGCGGGGTGGTGAGATATTTCTCCACCAGCACCTTGTCGTCGCCGAAGGCGCTCTTCGCCTCGCGCTGGGCGGAGGCGAGGGCCTCGGGGAAGTCTTCCGCCGAGCGCACCACCTTCATGCCCTTGCCGCCGCCGCCGGCCGAGGCCTTGATGAGCACCGGGAAGCCGATGCGCTCCGCCTCGCGGGCGAGCAGGCCCGCATCCTGATCCTCACCGTGATAGCCGGGCACAAGCGGCACGCCCGCCTTCTCCATCAGCGCCTTGGCGGCGCTCTTGGAGCCCATGGCGCGGATGGCCGAGGCGGGCGGGCCGACGAAGACGATGCCGGCCTGTTCGCAGGCATCGGCGAAGGCGGCATTTTCGGAGAGGAAGCCGTAGCCGGGATGGATGGCATCCGCCCCGCTCTTCTGCGCGGCGTCGAGAATGGCGTCGATCCTGAGATAGCTCTCGCGCGCCGGCGCCGGGCCGATGGGATAGGCCTCGTCCGCCACGGCCACATGCAGCGCGTCCGCGTCGGCCTCCGAATAGACGGCGACGGTGCGCAGGCCCAGGGCCTTGGCGGTGCGCATCACGCGCACGGCGATCTCGCCGCGATTGGCGACGAGCAGGGTGCGGATCGGACGGATCATGCGGCCCCCCAATTGGGTTTTCTCTTTTCGAGGAAGGCGGTGACGCCCTCGCGTCCGTCGGCGCTGGCGCGCTGGTCGGCGATGCGATGGGCGGTGTCGGTGATGACGTGGTCGTCGAGGGGCTTGTCCACGGCGGCGACGAGCGCCTTGGTGGCGGCAAGCGCGGCGGGGCTCGCCGCCTTCAGCGCCTTGAGATGGCGGGCGATGGCGGCGTCCAGCTCCTCCGCCGGCACCACCTCATGGACGAGGCCCAGCTGCAGCGCCGTCGCGGCGGAAAACCGCTCGGCGGTGAGGAAATAGCGCCGCGCCTGACGCGCCCCCATGGCCCGCACCAGATAGGGGCTGATGACCGCCGGGATGAGGCCGATGCGCACCTCGGTGACGGCGAATTCCGCCTCCGGCACCGCCACCGCGATGTCGCTCGCCGCGATGAGGCCGGTGGCCCCGGCGAAGGCCGAACCGTGGATGCGCACGAGGGTGGGCTTGGGCGAGAGATCGATGGTGCGCATGAGCTTCGCGAGGCCCAGCGCATCGGCGAGGTTCTCCTCCTGCGAATAGGAGGCCATGCGGCGCATCCAGTTGAGATCGCCGCCGGAGCAGAAGACCGGCCCATTGGCGCGCAGCAGGATGGCGACGGCCGACGGGTCCGTGATGGCCGCCTCGTAGGCCTGCGTCAGCGCGGCAATCAGCGCGTCGTCGAAGGCGTTGCGCACCTCGGGCCGGTCGAGGGTGAGGATGGCGACGCCATCTTCGACAGTTGTGGTGAGGCCAGTGCTCGGGCTCATGGATTTCGCCTTTCGCGCCCGTCCATCACATGCGGAACACGCCGAAGCGTGTCTCCTGCTCGGGGGCGTTGAGGGCGGCGGACAAAGCGAGAGCCAGCACCATGCGGGTGTCGGCCGGGTCGATCACTCCGTCATCCCACAGCCGGGCCGAGGAATAATAGGGATGGCCCTGCACCTCGTACTGGTGGCGGATGGGCGCCTTGAAGGCTTCCTCCTCCTCTGCCGGCCACGAGCCGCCGCGACCCTCGATGCCGTCGCGCTTCACCTGCGCCAGCACCCCCGCCGCCTGCTCGCCGCCCATCACCGAGATGCGGGCATTGGGCCACATCCACAGGAAGCGCGGATCGAAAGCGCGCCCGCACATGCCGTAGTTTCCGGCGCCGAAGGAATTGCCGATCACCACCGTGAACTTCGGCACGGACGCGCAGGACACGGCGGTGACGAACTTCGCGCCATCCTTGGCGATGCCGCCCGCCTCATATTTCCGCCCCACCATGAAGCCGGTGATGTTCTGGAGGAAGACGAGGGGAATATTGCGCTGGCAGCACAATTCCACGAAGTGCGCGCCCTTCAGCGCGCTCTCGGAGAAGAGGATGCCGTTGTTGGCGATGATGCCCACGGGATAGCCGAAGATGCGGGCGAAGCCTGTCACCAGCGTCGGCCCATAGAGCGGCTTGAACTCGTCGAACTCGGAGCCGTCCACGATGCGGGCGATGATCTGCCTCACGTCGAACGGCTGCTTGGGATCGGCCGAGACGACGCCGTAAATCTCCTTCGCATCGTAGAGCGGCGCGCGCGGCTCGCGGATGTCGAGGGAATGGGCTTTCGTGGTGTTGAGGTCGGCGACGATGGCGCGGGCAATGCCGAGCGCATGGGCGTCGTTCTCCGCCATGTGGTCGGCGACGCCGGAGGTGCGGGTGTGGACGTCCGCCCCGCCCAGCTCCTCGGCGGTGACGACCTCGCCGGTGGCCGCCTTCACCAGCGGCGGGCCGCCGAGGAAGATGGTGGCCTGGTTCTTCACCATGATGGACTGGTCGGCCATGGCCGGCACATAGGCGCCGCCGGCGGTGCAGGAGCCCATCACCACCGCGATCTGCGGGATGCCGGCGGCGGACATGTTGGCCTGATTGAAGAAGATGCGGCCGAAATGCTCGCGGTCGGGGAAGACCTCGTCCTGGTTCGGCAGGTTCGCGCCGCCGGAATCCACGAGGTAGATGCACGGCAGGTGGTTTTCCTGCGCGACGCGCTGGGCGCGCAGATGCTTCTTCACCGTCATGGGGAAATAGGTGCCGCCCTTCACCGTCGCGTCGTTGGCGACGATGACGCATTCGCGGCCCGAGACGCGGCCGATGCCGGTGATGATGCCGGCGGCGGGCACCTCGTCGTCATACATGCCGTAGCCGGCGAGCTGGCTGAATTCCAGGAAGGGCGAGCCGGTGTCGAGCAGCGTGCGGATACGGTCCCGCGGCAGCAGCTTGCCGCGCTTCAGGTGCCGCTCGCGGGCGACGGCGCCGCCACCCTCCGCCACCTTCTCCACCACGGACCGAAGCTCCGCAACGGAGGCTTCCAGCGCCTCCCGGTTGCGGCGGAATGCGTCGGAGCGGCGGTCGACCGCATCCTCGATGATCGCCATGAGCGCTCTCGCCCCCAATGCCCGGGCGCGTGGCCGACCGGACCGATGATCGGCCGGAGCGCACGCCCTTTCGCCTCAAGTGAAACGACCTCCACAAGGACCGACGATCCTCGAGGAGCCCGGCTCTCGCGAACCGGCAGCGGGGCAGCCGGAGGCAAAGCGCGCCGATGCCCGCGCAGCTGGGCGCAAGGCGGCTCGGGCGTCTCCCTCGGCGCCGGTCGATGCCGGCTTGGAAACGATCGTACGTTTTTTTATTGGAGGCGCAAGGGCTTTCGCGCGGTCATTTTCGTTGGACGGCGCGCCGTCCCATCACGTCCGCGCGGCCTTGGGGAGAGAGGCGGGCCGGCGCGCGGGCTTCTCGCGCTCCGGCAGCTCGGCCGGGGCTGCGAGGGGCTGAAGCGGCGCCCCTCCGGTGACGCCGCCGATGACGAGCGCGGTGTAGGTGTCCACGATCTCGTCCTGGCTCAATCGGCCGCCGGGCAGGTACCACATGCAGATGCCGGTGAGCATGGAGATGATGGCGTAGGTGGCGACCTTGGGCTCGCGCACCTCGAACACGCCCTGCGCCGCACCTTGGCGCAGGATCCCCTCCAGCAGCCCCTCATAGCGACGGCGCAGGCCGACCACGACGGCGCGATGCGCCTCGTCGAGGCTGCGAATCTCCATATTGGCGATGAAGACGTGGGCGAGCCGCGTCATGTGGTAGCGCAGGTGGAAGGCGCAGAAGACCCTGAGACGCGCCAGCGGGTCTTCGATGCCGGCGAGGTCCGCTTCCGCCTTGCCGAGCAGATCCTCCATGTGGTCGCGCACGATGTCGAACAGCAGGGTTTGCTTGTTGTCGAAATATTTGTAGAGCGAGCCGGACTGCAGGCCCACCTCGGCCGCCAGCTGCCGCAGGCTCATGGCCTCGTAGCCATGCTTGTAGATGAGCTTGACGCCCGCCTGCCGGATGGCTTCGGCGGTGCGTGCGCCGTTGGAACCGATGGTGCGCGCCATTGCCTTTTAACGTTCGATGTCCCGGCCCTTCAAAGGCCCGGCCCGGGTGTCTTCATTGCGCGAGCGGACTGCGCGAACGCGCGATCCGGCTGCGATCCGCGTGGCAGAGTGCGAGCCCAGCCCCCGCGATGCAAGATCATCTTGCGACACGAAATGCCGCTTGACCACAATAAAAAAGAACGCTTGATTGTTTAACCAACCCGGCGAAACGACCGGGCCGAGAAATCGGACAAGGCACCCGGTCCGCCGCACAGCGCGGGGTGCCGGATAGGGAGATGACGACATGGCCACCCTGCGGGCGTGACCTCTCAATCCTTGTGCATCGAAATGGCGTGGGATGCTTCTCCGGCGTAGTGGACGCAGCCGTCTGCATCCACGTGGCCGGTATCCCCGGTGATGTAATAGTCGCGGCCGAACCGAAATCTGGCCTCAGTCGCCGTTTCATCCTGGCTGTAGGCGCGAAACCAGAAGAGCGGCGAGCGCGGAACGTGGATCGCCAGTATTCCCTCCGCGCCCACGCCCAGCTCGGAGCCCGTGTCGTCGAGGACGACGAGGGAAAATCCGGGCGCGACCCGGCCGACGGACACACGATCGAGGGAGCGGGGATCATGCGGGTCATGCTTCATGCCGACGATCATGCCCGCTTCGCGGTGGCCGTACTGGTTCACCAGCGGCACGCCGAGCTTCTGCGTGACCCAGGAGATGATGTCCTGGGGCAGGGGCTCGCCGCCCACGGTGACGATGCGCAGCGCGAGGCGATGCGATGCCGCGACAGGATCGCCGCGGCGCCAGGCCCTGATCTGTGATGGGGCGGCGGTGAGGTTGGTGACGCGGAACTTCGACAGGACACGGTAGCCCTGTGAGACGTCGTAGGGCCCGTCACAGAACAGGATGGACTTGCCGATCAGGAGCGGGCCGACGAGACCGTAGAAAACGCCGTACTCCCAACCCTGGTCGGTCATGTTCCAGAATACGTCCTCGTCACGGACGTCGAGCCCGTGGCGCATGTATTGCTCGATTTCGGCCAGGGCGCGGACGGGGGTCAGGATGCCGTATCTCGGTTCCACCACCTTGGCCGAATAGGTCATGATGAACGGGTCGTTTTCGCCATAGGTGGCGGCTTCGGCCAGCGGCTCCGCCTCGTAGATCGACGACCAGAACTGCGTGAGGCGCCCTTCTATGCGGTTGATATGGTCTCCCTCCACGAGAAAGACGGGAGTGGATGGCGTGATGTACTTGCGGGCGCGCTCGACCAGCACGCGATCTGCGACGATCGCCTTCGCGCCGCCCGCCTCCAGGCGGGCGTTCACCGCCGATGCGGAATAGGTGGAAAAGAGCGGCATGTAGACCGCGCCGACCCGCCAGATTGCGAGGGCCGCAATGATCAGTTCAACGCCCTTGGGCAGCATCACGGCGACGCGGTCGCCTTTCCTGATGCCGACGGACGTCAGGACACGGGCAAACCGCGATGAATAGTCCGACAGCCTGCCGAAGCTCAGTTCCGAGGTCTGGCCCGATACCGATTCGTGGATCATGGCCGGAAGGGCGCGCTTGCCCGGCAGGTGCCGGTCGCAGAGCAGGTGGGCGAGAGATATGGCGTTTCCGCAATATTCCGGCCGTTGGTACAGGCTCGGATGGGGCGCGGGATCAGGCTGCGGCGCGTCCGACGCGGCCGGAGGTTTCCCGGCCCGATTGCTCATCTCCAGGAAGAATTCGCCGAAGGTGTAGAACCGGCTCGCCGCGTCATAGGCCAGCAAGCCCTCGTGAACGAGAGCCGCGGCAAGACGATGGGCGGTGGCCTTGGAAAGCCCGGTGCCCTCGACGAGTTCCGCGAGGCGCGCGCCATGGGACGGCGCGCCGGCCACGGCCCGCAGGACCGAAATGGCCCGGGACAAGCTTTGGGCGCCCTTGGGGCCCGAGTCCGGATCGGAAGACGCAAGCATGTCTTATTATGTGAGACGAATTCAATTCGACCGCAATATTTTTCGCGATCGCCTTAAGTCTCGCTTGAAAGATTCAAACGGTCGCTCGATAATGAAATCAATCAGCGTCTCATAATATGAGATAGCGGCTCATAGAAGCCAACCCGCGATGCGGGATAGGGAGGGGACCATGTCGCTACCTGCCGCTTCGGCCGGAGCTGCCACGGGCGTGTCTGCCCTGCTTGATGTGCAGAACATCTCGCTCCGCTTCGGAGGCCTCAAGGCGCTGTCCGATGTGAGCTTCCATGTGCGCCCCGGCGAGCTGTTCTCCATCATCGGCCCCAACGGCGCCGGCAAGACATCCATGCTGAACTGCATCTCCGGCCGCTACACGCCGAGCGACGGACGCGTGGTGTTCGACGGCGCCGACGTGACCAAGCTGAAGCCCAATCGCCGCGCCGAGATCGGCATCGGCCGCACCTTCCAGAACCTCGCGCTGTTCAGCCACATGAGCGTGCTCGACAACATCATGGTCGGCCGTCATCACCTCCTGAAGAACAACTTCTTCACCGGCGCGCTCTACTGGATCGGCGGCGCGCAGAAGGAAGAGCTGGAGCATCGCCGCAAGGTGGAGGAGGTCATCGACTTCCTCGATATCCAGCATGTGCGCAAGGCCACCGCCGGCACCCTCTCCTACGGGCTGCGCAAGCGCGTGGAACTCGCTCGCGCGGTGGCGCTGGAGCCCAAGCTCATTCTCCTCGACGAGCCCATGGCGGGCATGAACCTCGAGGAGAAGGAGGACATGGCCCGCTACATCGTCGATCTCAACGAGGAATGGGGCATGACGATCATCATGATCGAGCATGACATGGGCGTGGTGATGGACATCTCCCACCGGGTGATGGTGCTCGATTTCGGCCGCAAGCTGGTGGAGGGCGAGCCCGCCGCCGTTCTGGCTGATCCGCACGTTCGCAAGGCCTACCTCGGCGAGGAGGATCTTGAGATCGAAGAGGCGGCGCCCGCCGCCGTGTCCGCATGATGCGGCAAGGCTGAGGCGCACCATGGCTCCCATTCCCGCCTATCCCGACGTCACGGTCCACGACACCCTGCCGAAGCTGCTGCGGCTGAACGCGAAAGCCCACGTCGGCGAGACGTGGCTGCGCGAGAAGGACCTCGGCATCTGGATTTCCTACACCTGGGGCGAGGTCGCGACCCGCGTGCGCGACATGACCCTCGGGCTCACCACGCTCGGCGTTTCCCGCGGTGACGTGATCGGCCTCATCGGCGACAACCGGCCGGAATGGCTGATGGGCGAGATCGCCGCCCATGCCATCGGCGGCATGAGCCTGGGCATCTATCGCGATGCGCTGGGCGACGAGGTGGCCTATCTCGTCACCTATGCAGATGTTGCGGTGGTCTTCGCCGAGGACGAGGAGCAGGTCGACAAGCTGCTCTCGCTCGACGAGAAGATCCCCACCGTCCGGCACATCGTCTATTCCGACCCGCGCGGCATCCGCAAATATGACGATCCCCGCCTCATCTCGCTGAAGGAGCTGGAGAAGCGCGGCGCCGAGGTGGCCGCGCGCGATGCCGGCGCCTACGACCGCCTCGTGGATGCCGGCAAGGGCGAGGATGTGGCCATCCTCTGCACCACCTCGGGCACCACCTCCCACCCCAAGCTCGCCATGCTCACCGGCGGCGCGCTTTTGAGGCATTGCCGGGCCTATCTGGACATGGACCCGCGCCTGCCCACCGATGAATACGTCAGTGTTCTGCAGATGCCGTGGATCATGGAGCAGATCTACGCCTTCGGTCAGGCGCTCATCTCCCGCATGAAGGTGAACTTCGTGGAGGAGCAGGAGACGCTGATGGCCGACATGCGGGAGATCGGCCCCTCCTTCGTGCTGTTCGCCCCCCGCGTGTGGGAGCAGATCGCCGCCGACGTGCGCTCGCGCATGATGGATTCCTCCGCCCTGAAGCGCGGCATGTTCGACCTCGGCATGAAGCTCGGCCTCAAGGCGCTGGACGAGGGGCGGCGCTCGCCGCTCGCCGACTTCATCCTGTTCCGCGCGCTCAGGGACCGCCTCGGCTTCTCGCACCTGAAATCCGCTGCCACCGGCGGCGCGGCATTGGGGCCGGACACCTTCCGCTTCTTCCTCGCGCTGGGCGTGCCCATGCGCCAGCTCTACGGCCAGACCGAGCTGCTCGGCGCCTACACGCTGCACAAGGAAAAGGACGTGGACTTCGACACGGTGGGGGTGCCGTTCGAGGGCGTCGAGATCCGCATCGATGATCCCGATCCGAACGGCCTCGGCGAGGTGGTCACGCGGCACGCCAATATGTTCACTGGCTACTTCCGCAACGACGAGGAAACGAAAAAGTCCTTCGCCGAGGAAGGCTGGATGCGCACGGGCGATGCCGGCTTCTTCAACGGCAAGGGCCATCTCGTCGTCATCGACCGCATCCGCGACATGGCGAAGACCTCGCACAATGATCGCTTCTCGCCGCAATATATCGAGAACAAGCTGAAGTTCTCGCCCTACGTGGCCGAGGCGGTCGTGCTGGGCGACGGGCGCGACAGTCTCGCGGCGCTCATCTGCATCCGCTTCTCCATCGTCTCCAAGTGGGCGGAGAAGAACCGCATCTCGTTCACCACCTATACGGACCTTTCGGCGCGGCCCGAAGTCATCGCGCTTCTGAAGAAGGAAGTGGAGGGGGTGAACCGGACGCTCGCCGAGAAGCAGCGCATCGGCCGTTTCCTCCTGCTCTACAAGGAGCTGGACGCCGACGACGGCGAGCTGACCCGCACCCGCAAGGTGCGCCGCGGCGTCATCAACGAGCGCTACGGCACCATCATCGATGCCATGTACGAGGGGCAGAAGGTGATCGACGTGGACACCACCATCACCTTCCAGGACGGCACCCGCCAGCGCATCAAGACCAAGCTAGACGTCATCGACCTCGGCGCCCCGCCGCCGGTGAAGGATGACGGAAAAAGGAGGGCGGCGTGATGCAATCCCAGCTCCTGCTTCAGCTCATCATCAACGGGCTCATCATCGGCACGCTCTATGGCGTGGTCGGCATGTGCTTCGTGCTCATCTACAAGGCCTCGCAGGTCGTGAACTTCGCCCAGGGCGAGTTCCTCCTCATCGGCGCCTGGACCTGCTGGTGGCTGCTGACCGCCTGGAACATCCCCTTCTTCTGGGGCTTCCTCATCGCCGTCTGCTTCATGATGGTGTTCGGCATCGCCGTGCAAATGATCGTGCTGCGCCCGCTTATCGGCGAGCCGATCATCTCCGTCATCATGGTGACGATCGGCCTCTCCATCTTCTTCCAGGCGCTGATGAAGTGGATGTTCGGCACCTTCGCGCAGCCGTTCCCGCCCATCTTCCCGGTGGCACAGGTGAACATCCTGGGGCTGCAGGTGCAGACGGCCTATCTCATGTCCACGGGCGTCAGTCTCGCGATCATGGCGGGCTTCGCCTGGTTCTTTAAGTACTCGCGGCTCGGCCTCGCCATGCGGGCCACCGCCTTCTCCCAGCAGGTGGCACAGTCCCTCGGCATCTCGGTGCGCCAGGTGTTCGCGCTCTCCTGGGGCATCTCGGCGGCGGTCTCGGCGGTGGCGGGCGTTGTGGTGGGCATCGTCAACGGCGTGTCGTCGGCCCTCTCCTACTTCGGCATCAAGGTGTTTCCGGCGGTGATCCTCGGCGGCCTCGACAGCGTGTTCGGCGCGGTGGTGGGCGGTCTCATCGTCGGCCTCCTGGAAAACCTCGGCCAATACGTGGACAGCCAGTATCTGAAGTGGGGCAACCTCTACGAGATCATCCCCTTCTACGCCCTGATCATCATCCTGATGATCAAGCCCTACGGGCTGTTCGGCACCCGCGACATCGAGAGGGTCTGAGGTCATGGCGCTCACCTCGCTCCGGCCGTGCGGCGACTATCGCACCAGCTACAAGGCCGACCAGACCATCTTCCAGACGCGGCTGACGCTGATCTTCGTCATCCTCGCCATCGTGGCCCTGTGCTGCACGCCGCTGTTCGCCTCGCGCTACGTGCTGAGCCTGATGATCCAGATCGGCTATCTCGGCATCGCCGCGCAGGGGCTGAACATCCTGGTCGGATTTTCCGGTCAGATCTCCATCGGCCACGCGGTGTTCTTCGGCTTCGGCGGCTTCGCTTCCGCTTATCTGGCCAACAAGGGCGTGCCAGTGCTCTTCGCCATCGTGCTGGCGGGGCTGTGGACCACGGTGGTGGGCCTCATCTTCGGCCTGCCGGCGGCGCGGGTGAAGGGGCTCTACCTCGCCATCGCGACGCTCGCCGCCCAGTTCATCCTGCAGGACTTCTTCGTGCGCGCCGAATGGTTCACCGGCGGCACCCACGGCGCCATCGCCGCGCCCTTCACCCTGTTCGGCTACGACATGTCGGGCGATGCGCGTTATTTCTACGTGGTGCTGTTCTTCGTGGTCATCGGCTACATCGGCGCCACCAATCTCATGCGCAGCCGCGACGGGCGGGCGCTGATCGCCGTGCGAGACCATTATCTCTCCGCCGAGATGATGGGCGTGAACCTCACCAAGTATCGCACCATGGCGTTCGGCATCTCGTCCTTCTACGCCGGCATCGGCGGGGCGCTCTATGCGCACTATGTGGGCTTCATGTCGGTGGAGGGGCTCGACATCCTCTTCTCCATCCAGTTCCTCGGCATGATCATCATCGGCGGGCTCGGCTCCATCATGGGCTCGCTGATGGGCACCGTGTTCATGGTGCTGCTGCCCGAGGCCACCGGCTGGCTGGCATCCGCGCTGCAGGGCTCGGCCATCGACCAGGCGCTGCACCTCAAAGACGGCATCACCTACATGCGCGAGATGCTGATCGGCCTCACCATCATCCTCTTCCTCATCTTCGAGCCGGACGGCCTTGCCCACCGTTGGCGCCTTATCAAGGCCTACTGGAAGCTCTATCCCTTCTCCTATTGATGCGTTCAGGTCCCGACGAAACCCGAGCCGAGGCGGCGCAGACCGCCCGGCGCAAGAGGAAACCCAAGGAGCCACAGATGAAGCGACTGACCCTTTCCCTCGTCTCTGCGCTGGCGATCGCCGCAGCGACGCCCGCGCTCGCGCAGTCGATCAACATCGGCCATCTCGCCGATTATTCCGGCGGCACCTCGGACGTGGGCCAGCCCTACGGTCAGGGCATCCAGGACACCATCGCCTGGATCAATGCCAATGGCGGCGTCAACGGCAAGAAGATCAATTCCGACTTCAACGAATACGGCTACCAGGTGCCCCGCGCGCTGGCCGCCTTCAAGAAGTGGGTGGGCACCGACAAGGTGGTCGCCATCCAGGGCTGGGGCACCGCCGATACCGAAGCCCTCGTGGGCATGGTGACGAAGGAGGAGATCCCCTATTACTCGGGCTCCTACTCCGCCTCCCTCACCGATCCCGTGGGCAAGGTGAACGCCAAGAGCGAGCGCGCCGCGCCGTTCAACTTCTTCTACGGCCCGTCCTATTCGGACGCCGCCCGCGCCATGGTGCAGTGGGCCGCCGACGACTGGAAGAAGAAGGGCAAGCCCGGCAAGCCCAAGTGGGTGCACATGGGTGCGAACCACCCCTATCCGAACTCGCCCAAGGAAGCAGCGGCGGAATATGCCAAGTCGCTCGGCTTCGAGGTGCTCGATCCCATCACCTTCGCCCTCACGCCGGGTGACTACACGCCCCAGTGCCTGACGCTGAAGCAGTCTGGCGCCAACTACGCGTATCTCGGCAACACCGCCGGCTCCAACATCTCGGTGCTGAAGGCGTGCAAGACCGCCGGCGTGGACGTGCAGTTCCTCGGCAACGTGTGGGGCATGGACGAGAACGCCATGAAGGCCGCCGGCGAGGCCGCCAACGGCGTCGTCTTCCCGGTGCGCACCGCCGTGACCTGGAACGGCTCGGCGCCCGGCCTTGCCACCGCCAAGGAGATTTCCAAGATGTCGGATGCCTCGGGCGCGGCCTATCGCCCGGTGCACTATCTCGCGGCCATCTGCACCGCCCTCTACATGAAGGAAGCCATGGAGTGGGCGGACAAGAACGGCGGCGTGACCGGCGTGAAGATCCGCGACGGCATGTACCAGAAGAAGGACTGGGTGCCGAAGGGCATGGACGGCGTGTGCAATCCCTCCACCTGGACCGCCACCGACCACCGCCCCACCACCCGCGTGGACCTCTACCGCTCCGTGGTGACGGGCCCCACCGACGCCTCCGTGGCTGACCTCGTGAAGGCCGGCACCATCAAGCTCGAAAAGGTCGCCACCATCGACCTGCCGCGCAAGACGGAACTGCAGGGCTGGTGAGGCTTTAACAGGGCGTCATGGCCGGGCTTGTCCCGGCCATCCACGTGGGACGGCCGGGCGCATCTGGCGCGGTCGGCTCCTGCGGGACGACGTGGATGCCCGGGACAAGCCCGGGCATGACGGTGCGATGAGGATGAATGCCATGGCCGAGGCCGCACTGAAGTTCGAACCCGCCGCCGAGACCGCGCCGCCGCTCCTGTCGGTGGACAACATCGAGGTGGTCTACAACGACGTCATCCTCGTCCTGCGCGGCCTTTCCCTGAAGGTGCCGAAGGGCCAGATCGTCGCCCTGCTCGGCTCCAACGGCGCCGGCAAGTCCACCACGCTGAAGGCGATCTCCGGCCTCCTGAAGACCGAGGACGGCGAGATCACCCGTGGCGACGTCACCTTCATGGGCGAGCGCATCAACGGCATCGAGCCGGATAGGATCGTTCGCCGCGGCATCTTCCAGGTGATGGAAGGCCGCCGCATCATCGCCGACATGACCTGCCTCGAGAACCTCCGCCTCGGCGCCTTCACCCGGCGCGACAACGAGGTGAAGAGCGACATCGAGCGCGTCTACGAATACTTCCCCCGCCTGAAGGAGCGCACCGGCCTTGCCGGCTATCTCTCGGGCGGCGAGCAGCAGATGCTGGCCATTGGCCGGGCCATCATGTCCCGCCCCAAGCTCATCCTCATGGACGAGCCCTCCATGGGCCTGTCGCCGCTTCTGGTGAAGGAGGTGTTCTCCATCATCAAGAAGCTCAATCAGGACCTCGGCGTCACCATCCTGCTGGTGGAGCAGAACGCGCGCGTGGCGCTCTCCGTGGCGGACTACGGCTACATCATGGAGCAGGGCAAGATCGTGCTCGATGGCAGTGCCGAGATGCTGGCGACCAACGAGGACGTGAAGGAATTCTACCTCGGCCAGGGCGGCGGCGAGGAGCGCAAGAGCTTCAAGAACCTGAAGAGCTTCAAGCGCCGCAAGAGGTGGCTCTGAGGCATGCGGGGGTCGCCGCGACCTGAATAGCACGGCGTCATGGCCGGGCTCGTCCCGGCCATCCACGTGGAGCGGCCGGGAACACCACCAACCATTTCTCCGGCGGCCCGACGTGGATGGCCGGGACGAGCCCGGCCATGACGGCACCAAAAGGGACAGGGCGCGGGACAGGAAGACACCATGACCGATCCGAACCGCCACTACGACGCCAGCGAGACCCGCGACCCCGAAGCGCGCGAGCAGGCGCTGATGCAGGCGCTCGCCGCGCAGGTCGCCCACGCCAAGGCGAAGGCGCCCTATTTCGCCGCGCTGTTCAAGGATGTGGACCCAGCCGCCGTCACCACGCGGGCCGCGCTGGCGCAGTTGCCCGTCACCCGCAAGTCGGACCTGCTTGAGATTCAGCCGCGGAGCTACCCCTTCGGCGGGCTCAATGCGACGCCGCCCGGCAGGCTGGCCCGCATCTTCATGTCGCCCGGCCCCATCTATGACGTGGAGGGCCACGGCCCCGATTTCTGGCGCTTCGCCCGCGGCCTGTTCGCGGCCGGCTTCCGCGCCGGGGACATCGTGCACAATTCCTTCTCCTATCACCTGACCCCCGCCGGCTCGATGATCGAGAGCGGCGCCCATGCGCTGGGTTGCGCCGTGTTACCGGCCGGCGTCGGCCAGACCGACCTGCAATTGCGCGCCATCGCCGACATCCGCCCGCAGGGCTATGGCGGCACGCCCTCCTTCCTGAAGATCCTCGTGGACAAGGCGCGTGAGACCGGCACCGACATCTCCTGCCTCACCAAGGCATTGGTGTCGGGCGAGGCCTTCCTGCCGGTCCATCGGGCCGAGCTGAAGGCCGCCGGTATCACCGCCCGCCAGTGCTACGGCACGGCCGATCTGGGCCTCGTCGCCTATGAGAGCGAGGCCGAGGACGGCATGATCGTCGACGAGGGCTGCCTCGTGGAAATCCTGCGCCCCGGCACTGGCGATCCGGTGGAGGCCGTGGGCGAGGTGGGTGAGGTGGTCGTCACCCTGTTCGAGCCGGATTATCCCCTCGTGCGCTTCGCCACCGGCGACCTCTCCGCCGTGATGCCGGGCACCAGCCCCTGCGGGCGCACCAACATCCGCCTGAAAGGCTGGATGGGCCGCGCCGATCAGACCACGAAGATCCGAGGCATGTTCGTGCATCCCGTGCAGGTTCAGGCGGCGGTGAAGAAGCATCCGGCCGTGGCGAAGGCCCGTCTCGTGGTGGATCGCGCGGGCGACCAGGACGACATGGCCCTGGAGATCGAGGTCGCCGACGCCGCCGCGCTCTCGCAGGATGCGTTGCTGGAGGACATCCGCTCCGCCACCAAGCTGCGCGGCCGGCTGGTCGTGCTCTCGCCCGGCACGCTGCCCGCCGACGCCAAGACCATCGAGGACCGTCGTCCGGTGTGAGGCGGGAACTCTTCCCTCTCCGACTTTCTTAAATTCCTCTCAGAAAAGCCCTTTTGTTTCAGATCGTTATGGACACTTCTTCCCGGCGTCGCCACAGTGGCGGCGCATCGGGCGGGGTCGCGGGCGCGGCGCCGGCCGGAGGATTTCGGGAGGAAGGCCATGCTCACGCGCCGCCGCCTGCTGGCGCTCTCGGGCGCCGCGCTGTCCGGCGCTGCCGTCGCGCTTGCCGGCGGGCCACTCTCTCCCGCGCATGCCGCGCTGCCGCCCACCCGCCTCGGCATCCTGCAATTCGGCTCGGCCGCCTGGGAAATCGCGGCCATGGGCGCGCTGGGGCTCGATGCGGCCAATGGCGTGACGCTCGATGTCACCCGCTATGCCAACAATGACGCCGGCCGCGTCGCCTTCATGGCGGGGGCGGCGGATGCCATCGTCAGCGACCTGCTCTGGGCGGCGCGGGTGAAGGCGGACGGGCGCGATCTCGTCTACATCCCCTTCTCCTCCTCGGAAGGGGCGGTGATGGTGCCCAAGGGCTCCCCCATCCGTTCCGTCGCGGACCTCGCCGGCAAGAGGCTGGGGGTCGCCGGCGGCCCGCTCGACAAAAGCTGGCTCATGCTCAAGGCGACGGCGCAGGAGAAGGCTGGCCTCGATCTCCAGACCGCCGCACAGCCGGTGTTCGCCGCGCCGCCTCTGCTCGCGGCCGAGCTGGAGGCAGGCCATCTCGACGCTGCGCTGATCTACTGGACTTTCGCCGCGCGTCTGGAGCCCAAGGGCTTCCGGCAGATGCTCACCGTCGAGGAGATGGTGAAGGGCTTCGGCCTCGCTCATGAGCCGACGCTGGTAGGCTACGTGTTCGACGGCACCTTCGCCCGTGCGAACCCCGGTACGGTCGCCGCCTTCGCCGCCGCCTCCCGCGCCACCAAGACGGCGCTGGCCGATCCTGATCCCGCCCGCTCCGGGCCCGGCTGGGCGGCGGCGCGGGCGCAGATGCAGGCGGGAGACGAAGCCACCTTCGAAGCCTTGCGCCGCGGCTTCCTCGCCGGAATCCCCCGGCTGTCGCTTGCCGAGGAGCAGACGCTTGCCGCGCAGCTTTATGCCGTTCTGGTGAAGCTCGGCGGAACGAAGCTGGTGGGCAGCGCCACGCGCCTGCCGGCGGACCTCTATTTCCAGGCGCCGGCGGCGCGATGAAGCTGCTTTCTTCGGGCACCGCGGCGCGGGCGGCCTCGCTCGTCCTGCTGCTGCTGGCATGGGAGACCACGGCCACCCTGGCGCACAGCCGGTCCCTTCCGGCGCCCCATGCGGTGTTCGCCTTCATCGCGCGGGAGGCGACCGGGGGCGATCTTGTTTCCAACATCGCCATCACGCTGGCGCGGGTCGTGGTCTCCTTTGTGGTGGCCATGGCGCTGGGCTGCGCCATCGGCGTCGCCCTCGGCCGCTCGCGCAGGCTCGATACGGCTTTCGATACCTGGGTGATCGTGCTGCTCAACACGCCCGCCCTCGTCATCACCGTGCTCTGCTACATCTGGCTCGGCCTCACCGAGGCGGCGGCGGTGCTCGCCGTGGCGCTCAACAAGATTCCGACCGTGGCGGTGCTGATGCGCGAGGGCACCCGCGCGCTCTCCCCCGAGCTCGACGAGATGGCGAATGCCTTCCGCCTGTCGCCCATGGACCGGCTGCGCCACGTGCTGATCCCGCAGTTGCAGCCGCATCTCGCGGGGGCGGCGCGCTCCGGCCTCGCGCTGGTGTGGAAGATCGTGCTCGTGGTGGAGTTGCTGGGGCGCCCCAACGGCGTCGGCTACGCCATCTCGGTCTATTTCCAGCTGTTCGACGTGACCGCCGTGCTCGGCTATTCGCTGGCCTTCATGGCGGTCATGCTGGCCATCGAATACGGCGTGCTGCAGCCCTATGAAGCCCATGTCCGACGCTGGCGCCTCTCCGCTCATTGAGGCGGTCATCCGCGCCAAGACCTACCGGCGGCCCGACGGGACCGGGATGGAGGCCGTGTGCGGCATCACGCTCGCCCTTCGCAGGGGCGAATTCGTCTGCCTCATCGGCCCCTCGGGCTGCGGCAAGACGACGACGCTGCGCATCCTCGCCGGGCTCGACCGCGCCTTCGAGGGCGAGGTGAAGCCCGATCCCGCGACCCTTTCCATCGGCGTCGCCTTCCAGGAACCGCGTCTTCTGCCGTGGCGCACGGTGGAGGAGAACATCCGCCTCGTGCTGCCGAAGGCGCGCCGGGCCATGGACCTCGCTCCGCTGATCGCGCGCTTCGGCCTCTCGGCCCATGCGGCGCGCTATCCCGGCGAGCTGTCGCTGGGCCTCGCCCGGCGGGTGTCGCTGGCGCGCGCTATGGCGCTGGAGCCGGACCTTCTGGTGCTCGACGAGCCCTTCGTCTCCCTCGATGCCCAGGCCGCCGCAGAGCTGCGCCGCTACGTGGCGCTGGCGGCGGACGGCGGGACCAGCGTGCTCATGGTGACGCACAATGTGCGCGAGGCGCTGGAGCTGGCCGACCGCGTGGTTATGCTGGCGCCACGGCCCACCCACGTCGTCGAGGAGGTGTGTCTCGCCTTGCCGCGAGCCATGCGCGATGGTCCATGGATCGAGGCTGAGCGGGCGGCGCTGGCTGCGCGCTTTCCTCTGCTGCGGGAGGGGTGAGATGGAGCGTTCCGGAGCCCATGGCTGCAAGCCCCAGATGGTGCCGCGCGTGGCCGCAGGCGTGGCGCTCGCGGCGCTGCTGGTGGGCGCGATTCCGGCTGCAGCGCAAGCGCAGCCGGAGCCGTTCGCGGTGAGCGAGATCGCCCCCGGCGTCTTCGTCCATCAGGCGCCCTATGCCCTTGCATTGCCGAAGAATCTCGGCTTCGTCGGCAATGCCGGCTTCGTCGTCGGCAAGGATGCCGTGGCGGTGATCGACACCGGCGGCAGCAAGGCGGCGGGGGAGGCGCTGAAGGCGGCCATCCGGGCTCGGACGACGCTGCCGATCCGCTATGTCATCAACACCCACATGCACCCCGATCATGTGCTCGGCGATGCTGCGTTCGTGGGGCCGGGCGTGACCTTCATCGGCCATCACAACCTGCCGGAGGCGCTCTCCGCCCGCGCCTCTTCCTACCTTTCCGCCACCGAGCGCCTCATCGGGCCGGAGGCGGCGGAGGGGACGCAGGTGATTCTGCCCGACGAGACCGTGGACAAGGTGCGCAGCATCGATCTCGGGGAGCGTCCGCTGCGTCTCGAGGCGTGGCCGACCGCCCATACCGCCACCGACCTCACGGTATTCGACGAAAAGACAAGCACCTGGTTCCTCGGCGATCTTCTCTTCCTGGGGCATGTCCCCGCCCTCGACGGCAAGGCCCTGGGCTGGATCGCCCTCCTGGAGGAGATGAAGCGCCGGCCTGCGGCCCGCGTGGTGCCGGGCCACGGTCCCGCCTCCGCCCCCTGGCCGGACGCTGCGGCGCCCACCGAGCGCTATCTCAAACGCCTCGTCGCCGACGTGCGTGCCACGGTCAAGGCCGGCGGCACCATGGCCGAGGCGGCCCGCGCGGCTGGTCGCGAGGAGGCGCCGGACTGGAAGCTGTTCGACGACTTCAACGCCCGCAACGCGACGTCGGCCTATCACGAGCTGGAATGGGAATAGGGCCGCGCAGCCGCTGCCGAACGCGAATATTGCTGCGCTGCAAAGTTACGTAGGGCAACTTCGCGCTTGCAGTATAAATCGCCTCGTCAACCGGACATTTGGCGTATTGCCTTGGGCGAAAACATTGCTTACGTTCCTCACAGCTTCGGCTTCAACAGCTCCGTGCGGGGAACGCGGGGTTGGTTCGCAGGCCTGCGGGACGCACTTGTCACCGCAAGGCTTCAGGGCATCACGCCGGTCGTGACACGCTGCCGAAGTAGATGGAGTCCCCCAAGGCGAAAACAAACGCTCAGTGCGTTTCCCGCTCCACATGCGCGTGGAGGCGGACCCGCATCCATCGGAGGAAGCCCGGATGAGACGTCTTTTGGTTTTGACCGCCACGGCGGCGGCAACCGTATTTTTCGGCGCGCCCGCCAGCGCGAATGACAGTGTTCTCAAGCTTACCCAGGACCCCAACCAGTGGGTTCTCCAGACCGGCGACTACGCCAACACCCGCCATTCCAAGCTCAAGCAGATCACGACCGACAACGTGAACAAGCTCCAGGTCTCCTGGACCTTCTCCACGGGCGTGCTGCGCGGCCATGAGGGCTCTCCGCTGGTCGTGGGCGACATCATGTATGTCCACACGCCCTTCCCGAACATCGTCTATGCCCTCGACCTCAACAACGAAGGCAAGATCATCTGGAAGTACGAGCCGAAGCAGGACCCCACCGTCATTCCGGTGATGTGCTGCGATACGGTGAATCGCGGTCTCGCCTATGCCGACGGCAAGGTGTTCCTGCATCAGGCCGACACCAAGGTCGTGGCGCTCGACGCCAAGACCGGCAAGGTGGCCTGGTCGGTGGTGAACGGCGATCCCAAGAAGGGTGAGACCAACACCGCCACCGTGATGCCGGTTAAGGACAAGGTCCTCGTGGGCATCTCCGGCGGCGAGTTCGGCGTGCAGTGCCACGTCACCGCCTACGACATCAACACCGGAAAGCAGGCGTGGCGCGCCTATTCCGTCGGCCCGGACAGCCAGATCCTGTTCGACGAGAAGACCACTGCGCTCGGCAAGCCCGTGGGCAAGGATTCGTCCCTCGCCACCTGGCAGGGCGACCAGTGGAAGACCGGCGGCGGCTGCACCTGGGGCTGGTATTCGTACGACCCGCAGCTCAACCTGATCTATTACGGCTCGGGCAACCCCTCGACCTGGAACCCGAAGCAGCGCCCGGGCGACAACAAGTGGTCCATGACCATCTTCGCCCGTGACGCCGACACCGGTGTCGCCAAGTGGGTCTATCAGATGACGCCCCACGACCAGTGGGACTATGACGGCATCAACGAGATGATCCTCGCCGACCAGCAGATCGGCGGACAGACCCGCCCGACGCTGGTGCACTTCGACCGCAACGGCTTCGGCTACACGCTGGACCGCAAGACCGGCGAGCTGCTCGTGGCCGAGAAGTTCGACCCGGCGGTGAACTGGGCTTCGAAGGTGGACATGGACAAGAACAGCCCGACCTATGGTCGTCCGCTGGTCGTGGCCAAGTATTCCACCGAGCAGAACGGCGAAGATGTGAACTCCACCGGCATCTGCCCGGCGGCGCTCGGCACCAAGGACCAGCAGCCTGCGTCCTACTCGCCTGACACCGGCCTGTTCTACGTGCCCACCAACCATGTGTGCATGGACTACGAGCCGTTCCGCGTCAGCTACACCCCCGGCCAGCCCTATGTGGGTGCCACGCTCTCCATGTTCCCGGCTCCCGGCAGCCATGGCGGCATGGGCAACTTCATCGCGTGGGACGCCAAGCAGGGCAAGATCGTGTGGTCCAACCCGGAGCAGTTCTCCGTGTGGTCCGGCGCTCTCTCCACCGCCGGCGGCGTGGTGTTCTACGGCACCCTCGAAGGCTACCTGAAGGCGGTCGACGCCAAGACGGGCAAGGAACTTTACAAGTTCAAGACCCCGTCCGGCATCATCGGCAACGTCATGACCTACACCCACAAGGGCAAGCAGTACGTGGCTGTGCTCTCGGGTGTCGGTGGCTGGGCCGGCATCGGCCTCGCGGCCGGACTGACCGACCCGAACGCCGGCCTCGGCGCGGTGGGTGGCTATGCGGCCCTCAGCAACTACACCGCCCTCGGCGGTCAGCTGACGGTCTTCGCCATCCCGCAATGATCGGGCGGCGTTAAGGCCAGGCGCATCTCGCATGCGCAGTCGGGCCGGCTTGGGGAGACCCCCGCCGGCCCGATCCTTTTCACAGCAGGCAATGCCCCGCCGGCCAGAGCCGGAACGGGTACCTGCGCCCGGCGCTCGCGCCCGCCGATGCGGGATTTTCGCGGCCCGGCCCCTTGCGAAACCGGAGACGGATGCGCCCCAGCCCCCCAGGGCCCGTCTTCGCCCTTCGTCAGTCGTTTTGGAGAGATCGTGTGGTTTCCTCGCTCACCCTGACCCGCGCCGGCGCATTCTTCCTCGCCGCCTTCTCGCTCGCCCTCGGCAGCACCGCCTCGCGCGCCGAGACCACCAAGCCGGCGGACCCCAAGCCGGTGAAGGAGGAAGGCGGCCGCTATTACGATGTCGACGGCGCGCCCACCTACAACATCAAGCCCGATGGCCAGGTGGACTGGCTGACCTATTCCGGCTACCGCCGCTACCACGCCGAGTGCCACGTCTGCCACGGCCCGGACGGCATGGGCTCCACCTACGCCCCGGCCCTCGCCGACTCGCTGAAGACGATGAACTTCGACCAGTTCAGCGAAGTGGTCGTCGGCGGCCGCCAGAACCTGAGCAACGGCAACGACCGGGTGATGCCGTCGTTTGGCCTGAACAAGAACGTGATGTGCTACCTCGACGACCTCTACGTCTATCTGCGCGCACGCTCCACCGACGCTCTGGGCCGCGTCCGCCCCGCCAAGCGGGACGACAAGTCGAAGGAGATTGCCGATGCCGAGAAGGCCTGCCTCGGCGAGTAGGGAACGGTTCGCGCCCCTGCTGGCGTCGCTCGCGACGGCAGCCCTCGCCGCCATCCTGCTGCTCAGCCCTTCGGGGGCCGGTGGGCAGCAGATTCCCGACCAGGTCTCGGCGGATGCCCTCCGGGTGTGCGCCGATCCCGCCAACATGCCCTTCTCGAATTCCGCCGGTGAGGGATTCGAGAACAAGATCGCGGCCATCGTCGCCGACGAGCTCAAGCTGCCCCTGCGCTATTATCTGATGCCGCAGGGCCCCGGTTTCGTGCGCAACTCGCTGGGCCGTCGCCTGTGCGACGTCATCATCGGCTATGTGGCCGGTGCCGACCTCGTCCTGCACACCAACCCCTATTACGAATCGGTGTTCGTGCTGGTGGTGAAGGCCGGCGGTCCGCTCGACGGCGTGACCCAGTTGTCCGATCCGAAGCTCAAGACGGCGAAGCTCGGCGTCATCGCCGCGACCCCGCCGGCCGACCACCTTCTTGAACTGGGGCTCATAGGCAATGCCCGCACCTATTCGCTCCTCGTGGACCGGCGCTATGCCTCCCCGGCCGAGGAGATGCTTGCGAGCCTCAATGCCGGCGAGATCGACGGCGGCCTGCTCTGGGGGCCCTCGGCCGGCTATTTCGCGGCGCGGTCAGCGACGCCGCTCAAGGTGATCCCGCTGGTGAAGGAGGCGCCGCGCCCGGCGCTGGCCTACCGAATCACCATGGGTGTCCGCCCCACCGACCACATCTGGAAACAGACGCTCAACACCGTGCTGCGCAAGCGCGCCGACGACATCGAGAAGGTGCTCGTCGCCTATCACGTCCCGCTTCTGGACGAGGACGGCCAGCCCATCGCGCCGCACGCCGGGACGCCGGGCCAGTGAGCCGGACGATGCAGGGAGCGGGCCGGAGCAGCCACCTTGCGATCGCTGTGCTGGGCGGGCTCTGCCTGCTGGTGATGCCGGCCCTTGCTCAGCCCGTCGCCGCACCTTCGGCGCCTTCCGCCCCGACTGCGGCTCCACCGGCAGAGCCCGAGGGCTACCGGCTGGATGCCTATCGTGCGCCGGTGCCGGCGACACTCCATGGCGCCCGCGTGCTCGATGCTGCCGCTGCGGCCGAGCTGTGGCGCAAGGGCGGAGCCGCCTTCGTGGACGTGCTGCCGCGCCCGCCCAAGCCGGCGGGCCTGCCGGCGGGAACGCTGTGGCGGGACCAGCCCCACTCCACCATTCCGGGTGCCATGTGGCTGCCCAATGTGGGTTTCGGCGCGCTCAATGCGGAGACCGAAAGCTATTTCCGCGCCGGCCTTTCCGCCGTCACCCGCGGCGATGTGAATGCGCCGCTTGTGATTTTCTGCCAGCGTGATTGCTGGATGTCGTGGAACGCCGCCAAGCGCGCCCTCGCCTATGGCTACACGGACGTATCCTGGTTTCCCACCGGCGTGGACGGCTGGGGCGAAGCCGGGCTTCCGCTGGAAGCGGCGCAGCCGCGCCCCTAGGCGGAACCCGACCCGTGCGTCGCCGGCAGACGCGGCGCGGACAATAAGGCCGACACGGCCATGACCGACTCTTGGGAGGCAATGCCATGAAGCGCTTATCCCTGCGCTGTTCCGCCGGCACCACGGGAGCCGTGCTCGCAGCTCTGATCTCCGCAATGCCGTTGGCCGGGATGCTGGCCAGCCCCGCCGCCGCCGAGTCCGCGCAGGCCGACCCTGACAGGCCGGAAGCCACATGGTCGTCCATTCGCGGCGACATCTTCCCTTCGGCCAAGATCACCGACGCCGGCAATGCGGTGCGGATCGACGCACCTGGCCGGGCGGAGGATGCTGCCCTCGTGCCCCTCACCCTCGCGCTCGAACTGCCCAAGGACGATCCGCGCACGCTGAAGGCTGTGACGCTCATCATCGACGAGAACCCGTCGCCTGTGGCCGGCAGATTCGCCTTCGGCGACGGCATCCGCACTTTCTCGCTCTCCGTACGGGTGCGGGTGAATTCCTACAGCTGGGTGCGCGCCGTGGCCGAGACCAGCGACGGTGCCCTTATCATGACGAAGGCCTATGTGAAGGCAGCGGGCGGCTGCTCCGCGCCGGCCACCAAGGACACGGCGGAGAGCATCGCCAAGCTCGGGGAAATCCGATTCCGCTCCTTCGCCGATTCCGGCCGCCCGGAGGCGCAGGTGCAGATCCGCCATCCCAATTTCTCCGGCCTGCAGATGGACGAGGCGACGCGCGGCTACACGCCGGCCTGGTTCGTGCGCGAGGTTCAGGTGAAGCAGGGCGCCAAGCTCATCTTCGCCATGGAGGGCGGCATCTCCATCAGCGAGGACCCCACCTTCCGCTTCAGCTTCACCCCCTCCGCAGCCCCCGTCTCGGTCCGCGCCGAGGACACGGAGGGCAAGATCTTCGCCCGGACCTTCCCGGGCAACGGGAGCTGAGCCGCAACGTTTCAGGAATCCCGCAGCGCAGGCCCCCTCGCTCGCCTTGCCGGCGCCGCATCCCTGCTCTAGCTCCGCCGGAGCGGATGCGGAGGATCAGGTGGCTTACGGTCTCATCGGCGGGGCAGGTGTGGGATTTGCGCTGGGGGGGCCGCTCGGCGCCCTGCTCGGGGCATTGGCGGGCCATGTGATCGACCGCGTTCTGCTCGCTCCCGCGCCCAAGCCTGCTGCCTTCTCCATCGCCCTCATTGCGCTGTCCGCCAAGATGGCCAAGGCCGACGGCGTGGTGGTGCCGGCGGAGGTGGAGGCCTTCCGCGAGGTGTTCGACATCCCGCCCGAGGATCTCGACGCGGTGGCGCGCCTCTACAATCTCGCCAAACAGGATACCGCCGGCTTCGAGGCCTACGCCCATCAGGTCGCGGACCTGTTCGCCGACGCGCCGGACACGCGGGAAGACCTCATGGACGCGCTGTTCCACGTGGCGAAGGCGGACCATGCCTTGCACGAGAAGGAGCTCGTCTTCCTCGCCGAGGTCGCCCGCATCCTCGGCTTCGAGGGGCTGGCCTATGAGCGCATCGAGGCGCGCCATGTGCGGCGCCCGGGCGATCCCTATGCCGTGCTCGATCTCGACCCCGGCGCCAGCGATGACGAGGTGAAGGCGCACTGGCGCGCGCTGGTCTCGACCCACCATCCCGACCGGCTCGCCGGCCGTGGCCTGCCACCCGCCGCCATCAAGCTCGCCAACGATCGGGTGGCGGCGCTCAATGCCGCCTATTCCACCATCGCCCGACAGAGGGGCCTGTGATGGACGCGCCCGCTTCCCCCGAACTTGTCGCCTCCGATTCGGCGCTGGTGGATACGCTTGTTCCCTCCCCGAACTTCGGCGAGCGCCGCTCAAGCATCGACATGCTGGTCCTGCACTACACTGGCATGGGCAGCGCCGATGCGGCCATCGAGCTGCTGCGGACGCCGGCGGCCGAGGTCTCCTGCCATTATGTCATCCGGGAGGACGGCAGCATCGTGCAGATGGTGGCGGAGGGCGCGCGGGCCTGGCACGCGGGGCTGTCCTCGTGGGAAGGCATCACCGATACCAATTCCCGCTCTATCGGCATCGAGATCGTCAATGGCGGCCACGATTTCGGCCTGCCGCCCTTCCCGGACGTGCAGATCGCGCGGGTGATCGCCCTGTCCCAGGACATCATTGCCCGCCACGCCATCCGCGCAGACCGGGTGCTCGCCCATTCGGACATCGCCCCGGCGCGCAAGCGCGATCCCGGCGAGCGGTTTCCGTGGCAGGCACTGCACGTGGCGGGCGTCGGCCATCTGGTCCCGGAAGCGCACATCACCGGGGGGCGGTTCTTCATGCCGGGCGATGCGGGGGAGCCGGTGGCGGCGCTGAAGGCCATGCTGGCGTGGTATGGCTACGGCATTGCTCTCGATGACGCGTATGACGCCGCGACCGCCGAGGTTGTGGCCGCCTTCCAGCGCCATTTCCGCCCCTCGCAGGTGGATGGGGTGGCGGATGCCTCGACCCTGCTCACCCTGCGCAACCTCATCGCCACCCGGCCGGACAAGGCGATCCCGGTGGCCTGAGCGAGGCGGTATATTGCTTCGCTCAATCGCCGCGCGGGCTTGAACGGGCGCGTGCCCGTTCGGTCAGGCGATGCCGGTGAGCAGCAGATCGTGGATGTGCAGCACGCCCACCGGCGCCCTGTCCTCCACCACCAGCAGCGCGGTGATCTTGCGCGCGTTCAGGATGTTCAGCGCCTCGGAGGCGAGCTGGTCCGGCCGCACCGTGCGGGGCGCCGGGGTCATGATCTCGTCCACCGTGCGGGCGGCGAGGTCGTTGGCCATGTGGCGGCGCAGGTCACCGTCGGTGACGATGCCGGCGAGCGCCCCGTCCTGAGCCACCACGCCGACGCAGCCGAGACCCTTGGCGCTCATCTCCACCAGCGCCGCGCCCATCTTGGTGCCGCTCTGCACCAGCGGCAGGGCCTCTCCCGCGCGCATCACGTCGCGCACGAATTTCAGGCTGGCGCCCAGCTTGCCGCCGGGATGGAGCTGGCGGAAATCGAGCGCGGTGAAGCCGCGGCTCTGCAACAGCGCCACCGCCAGCGCATCGCCCAGCGCCAGCTGCATGAGGGTGGAGGTGGTGGGGGCGAGCCCGTGCGGGCAAGCCTCCTGCGCCACCGGCAGGTTCAGCACCACGCTGGCCGAGGAGGCGAGGGCGCTGGTGGGATTGGACGTGAAGGCGATCAGCGGCACGTCGAAGCGGCGCGAATATTCCACGAGGTCGCGCAGTTCCACCGTCTCGCCGGACCACGACAAAGCGACGATCACGTCGTCGGTGGTGATCATGCCGAGGTCGCCGTGGCTGGCCTCGGCGGGATGGACATAGTGGGCCGGCGTGCCGGTGGAGGCGAGCGTCGCGGCGATCTTGCGCGCCACGTGCCCGCTCTTGCCCATGCCGGTGATGATGACCCGGCCATGGGAATTCTGGATGGTCGCCACCGCCACGTCGAAGGCGGCGCCGAGCGGGCCGGCCATGGCCTTGGCCAGGGCCTCGAGCCCGGCCTTTTCGGCATCGAGGGTCGCCAGCGCCGAGACCACGGACGCGGGATGGATATGGGGGACGGGCGGCATGTCGGAACCGCCGGGACCCTCGGGATCGCCGTCGGCGGGAGTCTTGTTCACCGGAGAACGCATCATCGGCGATGATTAGCACCCTTCCGCGCCGAAGGGGAGCGGTGGGGCGGCGGCGGTATCGGGTTGGCCAAAGGCGCGGCCTTCAGCCCTCGTATTTCTCGAGGAAGGCCTCGATGGGGAGGCTGCGGAAATCCGGCAAGGCGGCGCGGAGCTGCGCGTGGGTCCAGTCCCACCAGCCGAGCGCCTGAAGGCGCGCGGCGATCTCCTCGGGAAACCGCCACTTCACAAGGCGCGCCGGCACGCCGGCGACGATGGCATAAGCGGGCACGTCTTTCGACACCACCGCGCCCGCCGCCACCACGGCCCCGGTGCCGATGCTGCGGCCGGCCAGCACCACCGCGCCGTGGCCGATCCACACGTCATGGCCCATGGTGAGCTGCTGGTCGCGCCGCCACTGGAAGAAATCCGTCTCGTCTTCCTCGCCGGGGAAATAGGCGGAGGCGCGATAGAGGAAATGGGATTGGGAGGCCCGCCACGTCGGGTGGTTACCGGGATTGAGGCGGGTCATGGCGGCGATGGAGCAGAACTTGCCGATGCGCGCATAAGCGATGTCGGAATCGTTCACCACGTAGGAGTAATCGCCCATCTCCACTTCGAGCAGCTTGGTGCGCGGACCGACCTCGGTGTAGCGGCCGAGGGTGGAGGCGCGGACCTGCGCCGTGGGATCGATGAGCGGTGTCTCACCGAGCTGCTTCATTGGGTGGCTCCCAGCGGATACCGCCGCAGGAGCCGGAACTGCGGCGCCCCGGGCTCCTGCACGTAGAGCGCCGTGTCCGTGATCGTCGCCGGCACGTCCGCGCCGCTGGCGGCGAAGGCGGCGGTGAGTGCGTTCAGCGCCTGAACCCGCTCCGGCTCCGGCAGCGGACCGGTCAGCGTCATGTGGAAGCGGAACTCGTCGAGCACGTAAGGGTAGCCATAGGTTTCCAGATAGCCGAGCTGGCGGGCCGAGAGCCGGTCGGGCCTGCGCCGCGCGATCTCCGAGGCCGAGAGCGGGGCGCGCAGGCCATCCAGCTCCAGCACCGCCGAGCGCGCGAGGTCTTCGAGCTTGGGCGATGGAACCGCCGGCACCAGCGCCACGAACGGCCCGATGGCGCGGACCTCCAGCGGCGGCATCTCGAAGGCATGATGGCCGGCGGCGCAGCGGGCCATCAGTTGGACCAGATCGTCCTCAGACGCGCCGTCCGCGAGCCGGAACGGCGCCTTCAGCGTGCCGTGGAAGCCATAGCGTCGGGGCTCGGCGGTCGCCTGATGCCAGGCCGCCGCGTCGAAGCCGGCGATGTCGGGAGCAGCCAGCGCGGCGCCCGTCTCCGCGTCATAGCCGAGCGCCGCCGAGCCGAAGCGCCAGAGGGCGCCATCGGAGGGCGGGGCGAGGTAGACGGCGTAGCGCCGGGCGGCAGTCACGGGCGGTCTCCTGAAGAGTGGGTGCTGGGATGGTCAGCGCAGGAAGGGATTATGCGCCTTCTCGTCGCCGATGCTCGTGACAGGACCATGACCGGGAAGGCAGACCATATTGTCGCCGAGCGGTAGCAGCTTTTCCTTGATGCCCTTGATGAGCAGATCGGGATCGCCATAGGGGAAGTCCGTGCGCCCCACCGAACCCCGGAACAAGGTATCGCCGACGATCGCGAGGCCCACCGGGCGGTGGACGAACACCATGTGTCCCGGCGTATGCCCCGGCACGTGCAGCACCTCCAGCGACACGTCGCCCACGCTCACCGTGTCGCCTTCTTTCAAATAGAGATCCGGCGTCACCGAACGGGCGCCCTCGATGCCGTATTTCTCGGCCATGCGCGGGATGTCATCGATGATGAACTGGTCCGCCGCGCCCGGGCCTTCCACCTTCACGCCGAGGCTTTCCGCCAGTTCCGCCGCTCCGGCGGCGTGATCCACATGCCCGTGGGTGAGCAGGATCTTCTCGATGGTCACGCCGGTCTCGGCGATGGCGGCGCGGATGCGGTCGAGATCGCCACCGGGGTCGATCACCGCGCCCTTCATGGTCTTGGTGCACCACAGGATGGAGCAGTTCTGCTCGAACGGCGTGACCGGCACGACGGCAATCTGGATGGGCTGCATGAAAGGTCCGTTCTGGCGTGTCGTGTTCCGGTCACTGGGAGATGGCGCGGGCCATCTCCACCAGCCGGCGCACCATGTGCGAGGAGGGATCAGCGAGCGTATCCACCACCGTGAAGTGGTTCGCGCCCGGCACGTCGAAGGCCTGCGCGGCCACGCCCTTGGCGCGCCAGCTCGCGGCGAGGTCATGGGCCTGCCGCAGGAATTCCGCGCTCTCGGCCCCGCCGACGAAGGCGTCGAAGCTGCGTCCCGCCGGCACCGGCCAGGAGGCGGGGGAGAGGCGCCGGGCCTCCTCCGCATCGAGGCGCAGCGCCTTGTTCATGGAGGTGGGGACGAGCGGCTCAAGCTCATAGACGCCGGAGATGCCGAGACCGGACGGGATCAGATTGTCCGGCGTATCCACATCGATCTCCCGCCAGGAGGTGGCGGCCAGCGCTGCGGCAAGGTGGCCGCCGGCGGAATGGCCGCACACCACCAGCGGCCGGCCGACGAGGCGGTAGAGGGTAATCGCCGCGGCCCGCGCCTGGGCGAGGATGGTGCCCACCGGCACCAGCGGCGCGAGGTCATAGCCGGCGAACGCCATGGCGACGCCATGGGCGAGGCACCCGGCCGCGGCAAAGGTGAAGTCCCGCGGGTGCAGGGACTGGAAGTAGCCGCCGTGGAGGAACAGCACCACCGGCGCCTGCCGGTCGGTACCCGGCCAGATGATGTCGAGGATCTGCCGCGGGCCGGAGCCGTAGGGTACGCCGAGGTCAGCCGCCACCGCTGCCCCGCGCATGGCGGCCGAGCTGTGCGCCCAGCGCTCGAAGATGGCGGGATGGTCCGGCACGCGGGCACGGTTGTTGTATTCGACCTCGTGGTCCATCAGCCCTCCCCCTAACCTCTTTTGGATCCCCGTCGTTCAATCCCCGTCGCCGTGGGCGCTGCGGATGCGTCGCACCACGGACCACACGCCCAGGAGCGCCAGCGGCACGGCGGCCGCCGTCACCAGCCCCACGTCGATGTGGATGCCGAGCATCCTGGCGTCGACGCCGCTCTCGTGGATGCCATCGGCGAGGTGGTGCACGAGGCTGACGACATAATAGGAAATCGCCGCGACGGACAGGCCCTCGACCGTCCGCTGCAGGCGTAGCTGCAGGCGGGTGCGGTCGTTCATGGAGGTGAGCAGGTCGCGGTTCTGCTGCTCCAGCTCCACGTCCACGCGGGTGCGCAGCAGGTCGGCGGCGTTGGCGAGCTTCTGGGCGATCTTGTCCTGCCGCTCCTCCAGCGTGAAGCAGGTGCGCATGGCCGGCGCCATGCGGCGGTCGAGGAACTGCTGCCAGGTGGGAAAGCCCGGCACCGACATCTCGCGGATGGTGGCGAGGCGCAGCCGCACGATCTCCATGTAGGCGCGGCTGGCGCCGAACCGGAACAGGGAGGCGGTGGCGCCCGCCTCAAGCTCGGCGGCGAGCGCCACCAGTTCGTCCAGCAGGCGGTTGTTGTCGGAAAGGCCCTTGGCCGACATCATCTCGGTCGCCGAGCCGGCGAGCCGCTGCTCGATGCGCGCCACCTCGGGCGCGAGGCGCTGCGCCTCCGGGAGGCCGAGAAGGGCGAGGGTGCGGTAGGTCTCGATCTCCAGCACCCGCTGCACCAGCGCGCCACACGCATCGGCGCCGAGGCCGCGGTCGCGCACCAGGATGCGCACGAAGCCGGAGGGATCGGCCATGAAGTCGGTGGCGATCTCGGCGAAGCCGTCGCTCACGTCCGCGCGGGCGAGGCTGGAGCGGTCGAACACCTTTTCGAGGAAGAAGTCCTCGGCGGTGTCCCGCAGGAGGTGCAGATCCACCGCCACCAGCAGCGGACCGGGCTGCGGCACTTCGCCGAAGGGGCTGGCGAGGGTGGTCGCCGGCGGCTGGAACGGCAGGCCCCCCGCCGCAAGGTCAAGGGAGGGCAGGTCCCAGGTGTAGGTGCAGAATTCCGCGTGGCTTTCCCAGCGCAGCTCGGCGCCGCCGAAGGAGACGTGATGATATTTCGCCCCCGGTGCCGGGGCCGGCAGCCCGCGGGCGTTGCACAGCGCCGCGAGCGCGGCGCGGTCGGACTGGGCACCCGCCGCATCCAGCAGGAAGGCGGCATGGAGCATGCGGCGCGGTGCCGAAACCGGCACGAAGGGGCGCGCATGCAGTTCCCTCAGGATGGCCGCACGCAAGGGGTGGGCGCCGAGCGCCCGCCCTTCGCCGATGACGAGATCCGCCTCGCCTTTGGTCATGATGGCGCTCCCCTGCCGTTTTTTCCGTGCTTGCACGGCGGCGCCGTCCGATCAAGCGTTCGACGGCCGCCCTGTGGTCGCACCGGGCCGGAAGAGGTGGACTTGCACCGAGGTTAGGAGGAGGTCTGCCTCAGCGGCAGACGCGCACGGGGCCCCACGGGCCGGGACGCCACCAGCAATAGCGCGCCGGCCCCCAATAGGGCCGCCAGTAGTTCGGACGACAGCCGCCCCAGGGGCCACGGTGCCAGCCGATGCCGCAGCCGCCGGCGACCGTCTGGACCGTCGCGAGCCGATCGAGCGGCTGGGGCGCCGGGAAGGCGGCGGCGACGCCGGTGCCGAGCCCGAGAAAGCCCGCCGCGGCGGCGGCGATCAGGATCTGTTTGCGCATGATGTCTCTCCTGTTGCCGAGAGCGAAGCGGCGTGCCCGCCGCCGTTTTACGACGCGATGGACAGGGCGGCGGTCCAGCCGCCGCCCTGGGGAAACGCTTCAGCCGCGCTTCAGTTGCAGACGCGGACCGAGCCGTAGGGTCCGGCCCGCCACCAGCAGTGACGCGCGGGCACGACCACTGCCGGACCGGGCGCGACGACGACCGGACGGGGCGCCACGACGACCGCGTGCGGGGCCACATACACCGCGCCATTGCCGCGACAGCCGCCCCACGGGCCGCGATGGAAGCCGACGCCGCAGCCGCCAGCCACGGTCTGGACGGTCGCGACCTCAGGCGCCTGCGGCAGCGGGAAGGCGGCCGCCGGCGCGGCGAGGGCGCCGAGCGCCGGGGCGGCGAGGGCGAGAAGGGTCAGCGCGCGCATCACTCCTCCTCCTCGAAGATCCACAGCTCGGAGGTGTTGGGCTGCTGGCCATTGTCATGCACCCCGAGGAAGGTGGGGATGCGGTTGCGCTGGGCCGGGGTCAGCGAGGCGACGAAGGGCTTGGCCGCCTCGACGAAGTTGGCGAGCGCCTTGCCGCGGGCCTGTTCGGCGGTGGCGACGTTGGCGAGCACGTCCAGCACGGTGGCCGGCGGCGGGGCGGAGAGGCGCTTCTCGCGGCGTTCGATGGCGCCCTTCACCGCGTCGCGGATGGAGGCTTCCACCGGCGGCCAGAGCTTCTCCTGGTCGGGGGTCAGGCGCAGCACGGTCTTGAGCGCGGCGAGGCGGGCGTCGAGCACGGCCGCGGCGTCTTCGGCCGTGTAGGGCGCGGCGTCGGTGGGAGCGGCGGGCGCCGGCTGGGCGGCCGCGATGCCACCCGCGAAGACCGTGCCGAGGGTCACGGCCGTCGCCGAGGCGAGGGCGAACTGACGGAAAGAGCGCATGTTCTTTTGCTCCCTGTGCGGTCCGGCGGAGTGCCGGCCGGTCTGTCCGGGATCGTGCCGGAAGCGGCGCGCATCCGGGGCCGCGCCGATTCGCGAGGCGTCGGCGCGGTGCAGTTTGGTACCATTCCTCCACGAATGCCGGTAAATATTTCGTGGAGCCGGCGAAGAATAACGTACCGTCAAATACTTGGCTAAAGGTGTCGAAGCACCCGCGCAGGGGGCGCCGAAAGTGCCCGAAGGGTACCCAGCAGCCCGACCACCAGCGTCACCGCCAGCGCCGCCACCACCGCGCCGAAGGCGGGAAGGGGGGCGAAGGTGAAGGGGATGTCCATCACCTGCGTCACCACACCCCAGGCCGCCGCCGTGCCCGCCGCAGCCGCGACGATGGCGGTGGCGAGGCCGAGGCCAGCGTATTCGAGGCCATAGGCGAGGGTCAGCCGGCCACGGGTGGCGCCCAGCGTCTTGAGGATCACCGCATCATAGATGCGCCGTTCACGCCCGGCGGCGAGCGCCCCGGCGAGCACCAGGACGGAGGTGATGAGGGTGACGAGGCTGGCTGCGCGGATGCCGAGGGAGAGGTTGTCCAGCATCCGCTGCGCCTCCTCCAGCGTCTCCTTCACCCGCACCGTGGTGATGGCGGGGAAGCGCGCGGCCATGGCTTTCAGCAGCGCGATCTCCCGCGCCGTGTCGCCGCCATCCGGGAAGGCGAGGGTGGCGAGCACCGTATAGGGCGCGCCGGCGAAGGTCGCGGGCGAGAACACCATGACGAAATTGATGCCGAGCCGCTCCCACTTCACCTGTCGCATGTTGGCGATGCGGGCGGTGACGCTGCGGCCCAGCACGCTCACCGTCACCGTGTCGCCGAGCTTGAGGCCGAGGCCGGTGGCCAGTTCGCTGTCGAAGGAAACGAGGGGCTCGGTCTCGTCTCCCGTCCACCATTTTCCGGCCACCACGGTGGAGCCCTCGGGCACGGTGGCGGAGGAGGAGATGCCGCGGTCGCTCTGCAGCACCCAGGCGGCATCGGGGCGGGGCTTCACTTCTTCCGCGGGGATGTCCTTCACATGGGTGATGCGCCCGCGCAGCATGGGCACGGACTTCACCACCGCCCCCGGCGCCTGCTCGGCGAGGAAGGCGCGGAATTCGGCTTCCTCGCTGTTCGGCACGTCGACGAAGAAGAAGCTCGGCGCGTTTTCGCGCACCGGGCCGTTCAGCTCGCGGTTGAGGCTCGCGTCCACCAGCGAGATGCCCACCAGCAGCGACAGGCCCAGCCCCAGCGAGAGCACGACCGAAGGCGTGAGCGCGCCGGGCCGGTGGATGTTGCCGAGGGCGAGGCGCGCCGCCGCGCCGCGCGGCCGGGGCGCCCGCCGGGCAAGGGCCATGAGGCCGGAGGCGACCAGACGCAGCAGCACGAACACGGCGGCAGCCGCGGCGAGGAAGATCGCGGCGGCCCTTTTGTCGTCGGAGGTGAGAAGGGCGAGCACCACCAGCGCCGCCCCGAGGCCCCCGACCATCAGCAGATAGGGCAGGGAAATGCGCCGCCGCATCTCGCCGATGCCGTCCCGGAACAGGGCCGAAACCCGGGCTTCCTGCGCCCGCGCCAGCGGGATCACCGAAAACACGGCGGCAACCACCAGCCCGTAGAGCGCCGCTCGCGCCAGCGCCGCCCAATCGAGCTGCGGATCGAGCGGAAACGGCACGAGCGCGCCGATGGCAGCGGTGGCGGCGAAGGGTAGCGCCGCACCCAGAATCAGGCCGAGCACGATGCCGAAGGCGGAGATGAGGCCGATCTCGGCGCCGTAGGTGAGGAAGACGTCGCGGCGGGTGGCGCCCACCGCCTTCAGGGTGGCGATGACCTCCAGCTTGCCGGCGAGATGGCTCGACACCGCATTGGCGACGCCCACCCCGCCCACCAGCAGCGCAGTGAGGGCCACGAGGGTGAGGAACTGGCTGATGCGCCCCACATTGCGCGCCAGCTGGGGCGTCGCGCCGTCGCGGGTGCGCACCTCGAATCCGGCGCGGCCCATGGGCTCGCGCACCTCCCCCATCACCGCCTTCAGGTTTTCCGGGGCGGGATTGTCCAGCAGCAGGCGATAGCTCCAGCGCACCAGACTGCCGGGCTGGATGAGGCCGGTGGCCGGGAGCGCGGCCTGGGAGACGAGGAGGCGGGCGCCGAGGCCGACGCCTGAGGAGAGCTTGTCCGGCTCGCTGGTGAGCGTGGCGCGAACCTCGAAGGTGGCATCGCCCAGCCGGATGCGGTCCCCGGTCTTCACGCCGAGCCGGCCGAGCAGCACCGGATCGGCGGCGGCGCCGAACACGCCGTTCTTTTCCTTCAATGCGTCCGCAACGGGCATGGGCGGGTCGAGCCCGACCGTGCCGACGAGGGGATAGGTGCCGTCCACCGCCTTCACTTCGGCGAGGGAGGCATCGCCCGCCTCGGTCCGGGCCATGGCGCGCAGCAAGGCGACGGAGCCGAGGGTGCCGTGGCGGTCGAGGCTGGCGCGCTCGTCCGCCGTCATCTCCCGCTGCACGACGCTGAAGCCGGCGTCGCCGCCGAGGATGGCGCGGCCCTCCCGCTCCAGCCCCTGGGTGAGGGCGCCAGCAAAGGAGCCGATGCCGGCGATGGCGGTCACGCCCAGCACGAGGCAGCCGAGGAAGATGCCGAAGCCCCGCCGCGCGCCGCGCAGTTCACGCAGGGCGAGACGCAGCGGCACGGGGAGCCGCGAAGAAGCAAGGCTCATCGGGCGGCCACCTCAAGGCCGGACTTGCTGTCCTCCTCGATCACCCCCGAGCGCAGGCGCAGCACGCGGCTGCACCGGCGGGCGAGCGCCGCATCGTGGGTGACGAGCACCAGCGTCGTGCCGCGGGCGCGGTGGACGGAGAAGATGAGGTCCATCACCTGCCGGCCGGTGGCCTCGTCCAGATTGCCGGTGGGCTCGTCGGCGACGAGGATGGGCGGCTCGGGGGCGAGGGCGCGGGCCAGGGCCACACGCTGCTGCTCGCCGCCGGACAGCTGGCCCGGATAATGCTGCGCCCGTTCGGCGAGGCCCACATTGGCGAGTTCCTGCCGCGCGCGGTCGAAGGCGTCAGCGCGGCCCGCGAGTTCCAGCGGCACCGCCACGTTTTCCAGCGCGGTCATGGTCGGGATGAGGTGGAAGGACTGGAAGACGATGCCCACATGCCGGCCACGGAAGCGCGCCAGAGGATCCTCGCCGAGGCGCGTGATGTCGGTGCCGGCGACGCTCACCTGCCCCGAATCCACCCGCTCCAGCCCGGCCATCACCATGAGCAAGGTCGATTTGCCGGACCCCGACGGCCCGACGAGGCCCACCGCCTCGCCTGCCCCGATCTCGACAGAGATGTCCTTCAGGACATGAACCCGGGCCGCCCCCGTACCGAGGGAAAGGTCCACATGCTTCAGCGCGATGGTGCGAAGCGGAGAGGAAATATCGTCCATGCCAGGGTTTGCCGTGCGTCCGGTGCTGCGTGGGGTCGGGCAGGGAGGAAAGAGAGACCTGCCGGTTGCCCCATGGGACCTGTCATTTAAGGCGGTGACGGGGCTGATCGCCGCTTTCCTCGTCTTCACGTTCGCGTCAGGGGCGGCGGCGGCGCCGCTGCGCATCGTCGCCTTCGGCGACAGCCTGACCGCCGGCTACGGCATTCCGCGCACCGCCGCCTTTCCCGCCCGGCTGGAAGCCGCGCTGAGGGCGAAAGGGCTGGATGTGAAGGTGGAGAATGCCGGCGTCTCCGGCGAGACCGCGAGCCAGGGCCTCGCCCGCCTCGACTGGTCGGTGCCCCAGGGCACGGACGCGGTGATCGTGGAGCTGGGCGCCAACGACATGCTGCGCGGGCTCGACCCGGCGGTGACGCGCAAGGCGCTTACCGAGATCGTCCAGCGGCTGCGCAAGCGCGGCATCACCGTGCTCCTCGCCGGCATGAAGGCGGCGCCCAACATGGGCCGGCCCTACCGCGAGGCGTTCGACAGGATCTTCCCGGACATCGCCGAGGCCGAGGGCGTGCTGCTCTATCCCTTCTTCCTCGAAGGCATCGCCGGCGACCGGGCGCTGAACCTTCCGGACGGGCTCCATCCCACGCCCGAAGGCGTGGACCGCATCGTCGCCGGCATCCTGCCCACGGCGGAGCAACTGGTGGTGCGTGCCCGGGAAACGGCGGCGCGATAACGGGCACCGATCTTTTGCTTATTATTTCATCAATTTGACCCGGGCCGATCAGGCCTTGACCAATCCATAGTCACGATTCTAGATTTCGCCGTTTTTTGGGGGTTGCCCCGCCAGTACCGTTGCGTCCCAGCGTATTTTTCAATGACAGCAGTGAGAATGAACAATGGTCCGGGAATTTGAGTATCAGGGAGAAACGTTCCGCGTCACCGCCCACGGCATCCACGGCCACGAAGAGATTTTCATCGTCCACATCGAGGACGACGGCGTGGAAGGCGGCGAGATCTCCATCGATCGCATGACCGAGGAGAACGACACCACCGCCCCCCTCGAGGACATTCTGGTGATGCTTTGCGACAAGCTCATTCCCCAGAGCGAGATCAAGGTGCAGACCCCCGGCGCTCCGTTCGCCTGGCGGCAGGGCAACGTGGTGTTCGACGTCCACGACGGCCTTCAGAGTCACGACTGACGCCCGCCGGCGCCGCCCCGCTCCGATTTTCCGGCACAAAAGCAAACGGCCGCCCCGGTTTCCGGAGCGGCCGTTTCACATGAAACAGGGTTAACGGCCGCCCTTCGGGAGGGCGGCCGGCACCTCACTTCTTCTTGGCGGGAGCCGCCGCCGCCGGGGCAGCCTCCACCACCGTCTTGCGCGGCGGCAGCAGCTGGAGCGTCTGCACCGCCTGGCCGGCGAACTGGTTGAGCAGTGCGTTCTGCTCCGCCACCGAGGTCTTCACCCCCGTCACGATCCGGCAATAGGAGGCGATGAGGGCGTTGGCGACGTCGGACGGCCGGGCCTTCGGGTTCTGCTGGTAGAGCGTGGTCGCTGCGGAGGCGATGGCCGCGCCCTGCATGGGGGGCTTCACGCCGGTGAGCAGCTTGGCCGCCCCCGCCGAGAGGTCGGTCGGCACCGCCTTGCCGTCATCGGCCGGACAGGCCAGCTTGTCGGCGAGGCTGGCTGGCTCCTTCAGCACGAGGCCGGGACCCACCGGCAGCGCCCAGGCGATGGGCTGGCTGTCCACCGGACCGGAGATGGTGCGGCGCGACACTTCCATGGCGGCCTGAAGGGTGAAGCGGCGCAGCTCGGCGGTCTTCTGCCAGTCGGGCGCGTTGCTCTTGGCCACAACGGGGCAATAGGCGGCGGTGAGCGCATCCACGATCGTGCCCGAGCCGGACGAGCCGGAGGCGGCCTTGTAGGTGTCCACCATCATGGGAATGGAGCGCTGGCCGCCGGCCATCATGGCCGAGAGCGCGGCAACCGCCTTCGCATCCGGCCCATCCGAGCCGGGAGCACCGCCCACGTCGGGGCAGGTGAAGGCGGAGGCCGCCTGCGTGCCGTAGTCCGGCGCCGCGGCGGCGCGCCATGCCGCGACCATGGAGGGGGTCACGTTCGGCGCGGCCGCATTGCCCCACGAGGTGCGCACGTAATTGGCGAGGTCCGCCACCTGCTGGTCGTTGAGCCGGCCGGCGAAGGAGGGCATGGCGCCGTAGGTACCGCCCGCCGGCAGGCCGCCCAGCACCGCCATGATGATGTTGTAGGGCTCGGCCGCGATCACGGCCGGGTTGCCGGCGAGCGCGGGGATGGTGTCGGTGCGGCCGGCGCCCTTGTCCATGTGGCAGACGGCGCAATTGTCGATGTAGAGCTTGGACGCCCGCGCATAGACGTCGGCCGAAAGGGGCGAAGCTTTCTGCACCGCCGGCTTGTCGGCCGGGGGCGGCGCATCGAACAGGTAGGTGACGAGCGCGGCACGGTCCTGCGCGGTCATCTTGCTCACGGAATCATGGATCACCTCGGCCATGGGGCCGAACACCGAGGTCTTGCCCGGCACGGAGCCGGTGGCGAAGAAAGTGGTCAGCGTCTCCGGCGTCCAGGTCTTCTTGAGCGAGGCGGTGTCGATGTCGGGCGCCCAGAAGCCGTCGATGTCGGCGCCGAGGAAGGCGGCCTTGGCCTTGGTCGCGCCCATCAGGTTGCGCGGGGTGTGGCAATCGCCGCAATGGCCCAGCGCGTTGACGAGGTAGGCGCCGCGGTTCCACTCGGCGCTCTTGCCCGCGGTCGGGTGGAAGCGGCCCTGGTCAAAGAACAGCTCGCGCCACGCCAGCATCCCGAGGCGGATGTTGAACGGGAATTCCAGCTGGTTGTCCGGCGGGGTGTTCGGGATCGGCGGGATGGCGCGCGCATAGGCCCACAGAGCCTTCATGTCGTCGTCGGTGATCTCGGTATACGCGTCGAACGGCATGGCCGGGTAGAGATAGGCCCCGTCCTTGCGGATGCCGTTGCGCACCGCGTTCACGAACTGGTCGTAGGTCCACAGGCCGATGCCGGTGGTGCGGTCGGACGTGATGTTGGGCGAGTAGATGGCGCCGAAGGGCGTGTTCAGCGCGAGGCCGCCGGCGAAGGGCTTGGACTTGTCCCCGGTGTGGCAGGGCATGCAGTCCGCCGCCTTGGCGATGTACTCGCCGCGCGCCACGAGGGCCGGATCGGCTGACGGGTCGGGGGCGAACTGCGCCAGAGCCGGCGTCGCGGCGCCGAGAAAAGTGGCGGCGGCAAGCGCCGCAAGCCGGCGCGTGTATCGGGACACCCTGACCATTTCATCCCCCATGAGATTCGCGTCGGCGTACCTTAGACATTTTTCAAGAACGCGACATTGATCGAAAACCAGACGGAGGGGATATAGCTGCTGCCCCCGCCGGCGACGGCGGACGCCTGCCGGGAACCGCCGACAATGACCAAGCCCGCTTTGCCCCTGCGCTCCCTGACCGTGGAGGACCTCTCGCCCTCCGACGCCGCCGCCGAGCACGCGGCCCTCGCCGAGGAGATCAAGGGCCACGACGCGGCCTATTATCGCGAGGACGCGCCGGTCGTCTCCGATGCCGAATACGACGCCCTGCGCCGCCGCTACGAGGCCATCGAGGCGCGCTTTCCCGGCCTCGTGGGCGAGGACAGCCTGTCCGCCAAGGTGGGCGCCGCGCCGTCGGAGAGGTTCGGCAAGGTGGTGCATGGCGTGCCCATGCTCTCGCTGCAGAACGCCTTCTCCGACGATGAGGTCGAGGAGTTCGTGGCGCGGGTGAAGCGCTTCCTCGGGCTCGGGGCGGAGGAGGAGGTGGCCTTCACCTCCGAGCCGAAGATCGACGGCCTCTCCTGCTCGCTGCGCTACGTGGCGGGTCGCCTCGAGGTGGCCGCCACCCGAGGAGACGGCACCGAGGGCGAGGACGTCACCGCCAATGTGCGCACCATCGCCGATATCCCCGACCGGCTCCATGGCCGTGGCGTGCCCGACGTCATCGACGTGCGCGGCGAGATCTACATGGCGAAGGCCGATTTCGAGGCGCTGAACGCGCGGCAGGCGGCGGCGGAAGAGAAGGTGTTCGCGAACCCGCGCAACGCCGCCGCCGGCTCCCTGCGCCAGCTCGACCCCGCCATCACCGCCTCGCGGCCGCTGAAATTCTTCGCCTATGCCTGGGGCGAGGCGACACCGCTTCCGGCCGAGACCCAGCACGGCATGGTGGAGGCCTTCGCCCGCTGGGGCTTCTCCACCAACCCGCTCATGGTGCGCGTGACCAGCGCGGCGGAGCTGATCGCCCACTACCGCTCCATCGAGGCGCAGCGGGCGAGCCTGCCCTATGACATCGACGGCGTGGTCTACAAGGTGGACCGGCTCGACCTACAACTGCGCCTCGGCTTCGTCTCCCGCTCGCCGCGCTGGGCCATCGCCCACAAGTTCCCGGCCGAGCAGGCGACCACGGTGCTGGAGGCCATCGACATCCAGGTGGGTCGCACCGGCGCCCTCACCCCGGTGGCGAAGCTGCTGCCCGTGACGGTGGGCGGCGTGGTGGTGGCCAACGCCACCCTGCACAACGAGGACGAGATCGCCCGAAAGGACATCCGTGTCGGCGACACGGTGGTGGTGCAGCGCGCCGGCGACGTGATCCCGCAGGTGGTGCGGGTGATCGAGGAGAAGCGGCCGGCGGAGTCGAAGCCGTATGAGTTCCCCACCCTGTGCCCCGCCTGCGGCTCCCACGCCGTGCGCGAGGTGGACACGAAGACCGGCAAGATGGACGTGGTGCGCCGCTGCACCGGCGGCCTCATCTGCCCGGCGCAGATGGTGGAGCGGCTGCGCCATTTCGTGTCGCGCAACGCCTTCGACATCGAGGGGCTCGGCGAGAAGCAGGTGCGCGCCTTCTACGACTGGGGGCTGATCGCCTCCCCCGCCGACATCTTCACCTTGGAGGCGCGCAACGCACGTTCCCTCCAGCGGCTGGAAAACCGTGAGGGCTGGGGCAAGACCTCGGCGGCGAACCTGTTCGCGGCCATCCAGTCGCGTCGGAACGTGGCGGTGGACCGCTTCGTCTTTGCCCTCGGCATCCGCCATGTGGGCGAGACCAACGCCAAGCGCCTCATGCGCCATTACGGCACGGTGGAAGCGCTGGAAGCCGGCGCGCTGGCCGCCGTCATTCCGGACGAGGAGCACCCCAAGGGCAATGACGCCTGGCAGGAGATGCTGGCCATCGACGGCGTGGGCGACGTGGTGGCGGAAGCCGTCATCGAGTTCTTCCACGAGCCGCGTAACCGCGAGGTGGTCGCCGCCCTGCTGGCCGAGGTGACGCCCGCCCCCATGGAGCGCGTCGCCGCCGAAAGCCCGGTGGCCGGCAAGACCGTGGTCTTCACCGGCTCGCTGGAGAAGATGACCCGAGACGAGGCGAAGGCCATGGCCGAGCGGCTGGGCGCCAAGGTCGCCGGCTCCGTCTCGGCCAAGACCGACCTCGTGGTGGCCGGCCCCGGCGCGGGCTCGAAGTTGGAGAAGGCGCAGGCGCTGGGAGTGAAGGTGATTACCGAGGACGAGTGGTTCGAACTGGTGGGGTGAAGGCGTTTCGCCGGCTTACGCCCCTTGACGCCCCGGCCCTAACACCCCATTCCTCCCCCACCAGCCGGCCGGGCGGCCGCGGCATTTCGGTGTCGAGGAAAGTCCGGGCTCCACGCAGACACGGTGCCGGATAACGTCCGGCGGGGGCGACCCCAGGGAAAGTGCCACAGAAATCAAACCACCCGTGCGTGCACGGGCCAGGGTGAAACGGTGGGGTAAGAGCCCACCGCGCGACCGGCAACGGAAGCGGCACGGCAAACCCCACCGGGAGCAAAGTCGAATAGGGACGGCACGGGAAACCACCCCTGTCTACGGGGCGCCGTCCGGGTTGACTGCTAGAGGCGCCGGGCAACCGGCGTCCCAGAGGAATGGTCGCCACGCGGGCGCAAGCCCGCCGTACAGAACCCGGCTTACAGGCCGGCTGGTGTTTCCCTCGGAAGCCGGGAGAGTGACGCGGCGCCCGGCCGCGTCCCCTCACACGTCCACGCTGGCGCGCAGCGCGTTCTCCTGGATGAACTCGCGGCGGGGCTCCACCGTGTCACCCATCAGGCGGCTGAAGAGGTCGTCGGCGGCGTCCACTTCCTTCACGCGCACCTGGAGGAGGGAGCGGGCGTTGATGTCCAGCGTCGTCTCCCACAGCTGCTCGGGGTTCATCTCGCCGAGGCCTTTGTAGCGCTGGAGCGAGAGGCCCTTGCGGCCGGAATCGGTGACAGCGTCGAACAGGTCCACGGCGCCGAACAGCACCTGCTCGTCGCTGCGGCGCTTGAGGGTCGCGGCGGCGGCGAACACGCCGTCGAGGTCGCGGGCGAGGGTGTCGAGCCGGCGTGCCTCGGGGGAGGCGATGAAGGCATGGTCGAGCCGCGCCACCTCGGCGACGCCGCGCACGGTGCGGGAGAAGGCATAGCCGGTCTCGTCGCAGATGCCGGCCCAGCCGCGCTCGGTCTCGTCCGCCAGCGCATCGAGGCGGCGGGCCACCTCGGCGGCCGCGGCGGAACCGGTGGCCTCGTCTTCCAGCGCCGCCGGAGCGAAGGCGCCCGCGATAGCCGCCTGCTCCGCCACCGCGCGGTTGTAGCGGGGATGAAGGCCGCCGAGCGCGCTGCGCAGCTGGCGCGACACGTCCACCACATGGGCGAGGTCGGCGCCGGTGCGCACCTCGCCCGTGGCGAGATGGAGGGAGGCTTCCTCCAGCCCGGTGGTGATGAGGTAGTCCTCCAGCGCCTTCTCGTCCTTGAGGTAGGTCTCGGACTTGCCGCGCGCGACCTTGTAGAGCGGCGGCTGGGCGATGAAGAGGTGGCCTGCATCCACGATCTCCGGCATCTGTCGGAAGAAGAAGGTGAGCAGCAGGGTGCGGATATGGGCGCCGTCCACGTCGGCGTCCGTCATGATGATGATCTTGTGGTAGCGCAGCTTGGCGATGTCGAAATCGTCCCGGCCGATGCCGGTGCCGAGCGCGGTGATGAGCGTGCCGATCTGCTCGGACGACAGCATCTTGTCGAAGCGGGCGCGCTCCACGTTGAGGATCTTGCCGCGGAGCGGCAGCACGGCCTGGAAGGCGCGGTCGCGGCCCTGCTTGGCGGAGCCGCCGGCCGAGTCACCCTCGACGATGAAGATCTCGGACTTGGCCGGGTCCTTCTCCTGGCAGTCGGCGAGCTTGCCGGGCAGGGAGGCGACATCCAGCGGGCTCTTGCGCCGGGTGAGGTCGCGGGCCTTGCGGGCGGCCTCGCGGGCGGCGGCGGCTTCCACCACCTTGCCGATCACGTTCTTCGCCTCGACCGGGTTCTCCTCGAACCAGTTGCCGAGCGCCTCGCCGACCAGGTTCTCCACCACCGGGCGAACCTCCGAGGAGACGAGCTTGTCCTTGGTCTGGGAGGAGAATTTCGGGTCGGGCACCTTCACCGAGAGCACGGCGGTGAGGCCCTCGCGGCAATCCTCGCCCGTGGGGTCCACCTTCTCCTTCTTGGAGATGCCGGACGAGTTGGCATAGCCCAGCACCTGCCGGGTCAGCGCGGCGGCAAAGCCCGTGAAGTGGGTGCCGCGGTCGCGCTGGGGGATGTTGTTGGTGAAGCAGAGCACGTTCTCGTGGTAGCCGTCGTTCCACGAAAGCGCGGCCTCCACCGTGATGCCGTCCTTCTCGGCGCGGATCACCACGGGCTTGGCGATGAGCGCGGCCTTGTTGCGGTCGAGGTACTTCACGAAGGCCTCGACGCCGCCCTCGTAATGCAGCTCCTCGCGCTTCGGCTCGGCGCCGCGCGCGTCGGTGAGCACGATGAGCACGCCGGAATTGAGGAAGGCCAGCTCGCGCAGGCGATGCTCCAGCGTCGCGTAGTCGAACTCGATGCGGGTGAAGGTCTGGGGCGAAGGCGTGAACGTCACCTTCGTGCCGCGCTTGCCGGCCGGCGCCGCGCCCACCACCTTCAGCGGCGCCTCTGCGTCGCCGTGGCGGAAGCGCATGAAGTGCTCCTTGCCGTCGCGCCAGATGGTGAGGTCGAGCGTCGTGGACAAGGCGTTCACCACCGAGACGCCCACGCCGTGCAGGCCGCCGGAGACCTTGTAGGAATTCTGGTTGAACTTACCGCCCGCGTGCAGCTGGGTCATGATGACCTCGGCGGCGGAAACCCCTTCCTCGGGGTGCAGGTCGGTGGGGATGCCGCGGCCGTCGTCGGTCACGGTCACCGAGCCGTCGGCCTCCAGCGTCACGGTGACTTCCTTGGCCCAGCCGGCCAGGGCCTCGTCGATGGCGTTGTCCACCACCTCGTAGACCATGTGGTGCAGGCCCGAGCCGTCGTCCGTGTCACCGATGTACATGCCGGGACGCTTGCGGACCGCATCGAGGCCCTTGAGCACCTGGATGGACTGGGCGCCGTAGTCGTCGGGGGACTCGGCGGGCACGGGTTCGGCCATGGGGACTTCCGATTCGATTCTGCGACTTAGCGATCTGAGGTGTAGCAAATCTAACGCAACGCGGCGGCTATTTGGTGGCGGCTCGGCTTGTTTTCCTGCGTTTTCCAAGGCTCGGCGGCCATTTAGGGGCCATTCAGCCGGCGCTGTAGCGTGCAAATCCATCCGCCCGCAACCTGCAGGCGGGGCATTCGCCGCAGCCATAGCCCCAGGCGTGGCGGTGGCCGCGGTCGCCGAGATAGCAGGTGTGGGTCTCCTCGACGATGAGATCCACCAGCGGACGGCCCCCCAGATGCTCGGCGAGGCGCCAGGTCTCGGCCTTGTCGATCCACATGAGCGGCGTGTGGAGGACGAAGCGCTTCTCCATGCCGAGGTTCAGGGCCACCTGCATGGCCTTGATGGTGTCGTCCCGGCAGTCGGGATAGCCGGAGAAGTCCGTCTCGCACATGCCGCCGACGATGTGGCGGAGCCCCCGGCGATAGGCGAGGGCGGCGGCGAAGGTGAGGAAGACGAGGTTGCGGCCGGGCACGAAGGTGTTCGGCAGGCCGTTCGCCTCCATGTGGACGGCGACGTCGCGGGTCAGGGCCGTGTCGGAGATCTGGCCGAGCACGGGCAGGTCCAGCACGTGGTCGGCATCGAGCCGGGCGGCCCACAGCGGGTTGAGGGCGCGGAAGGCGGCGCGCAGCACCGGGCGGCGCTCCAGTTCCACCGCGTGGCGCTGGCCGTAGTCGAAGCCCAGGGTCTCCACCCGACCGAAGCGCTCCAGCGCATAGGCGAGGCAGGTGGCGGAATCCTGCCCGCCGGAGAAGAGGACCAGCGCGCCCTCTTCCCGATGCAACGCGGCCTCAGCCATGCGCAGGCGACCCCTTTACCGAAGTCAGGCTCATTCGCCGGGAGCCTTGGCCTCGATGGCGAGGGCGTGCAGACCGCGCGCGATCTCGCCTTCCAGCAGGCCGTTGACGATGCGGTGCCGCTCCACCCGGCTCTTGCCGGTGAAGCTCGGGGAGACCACCCGCACCCTGAGGTGGGTGATGCCGCCATCGCCGCGATTGGCGCCCTTGTGATCATGCATCACGCCGGCGTGGCCGGCATGCTTGTGGCTCTCGTCCTCAAGCTCGAGGGCGAGGGGGCTGAGGCCGGCTTCGAGCGTCTGGCGGATGTCGGAAAGGGAAGAGTGGGACATGATGAAAAGGCTTCTGTGAAAAGGAATGGACCGAAGAAAGCGGCCGGTTATGGCGCTCCCGCGTGGGCGGCATTATATGGGGCTTGTCGCGGCCTGCCACCCTCGGTCACGATGAGGCCGGCTCAGCCGCTTCCGCTCCCGACGTCACATCCCCCGCTACCCCTGTGGCATGGCGCTTTCTCCACGCGCTGCACCGCAATTCCTTGCCGCGCCGCGGAACGACGCACATAATCGATCGGCCATGAAATTCGACTCCCCCCTTTTCGACCGCATCCGGGTCAAGCCCGCCGACGACCGGCATCGCCCCCGGCTGTCGCTGACGGGCTGCCAGTGGCCGGGCTGCACGGCGGAGGGCACGCACAAGGCGCCCAAGGGGCGGCATCAGGAAGGCCAGTACTGGTCCTACTGCCTCGACCATGTGAAGGCGTACAACCAGTCCTACAACTATTTCTCGGGCATGACCGACGACGCGGTGTATGCCTACCAGAAGGACGCGCTGACCGGCCATCGCCCCACCTGGAAGATGGGCATGAAGGGCGCCAGCGGCCGCCGGCCGGGCGCGGATACCGGCGACGGCATGCGCGATCCCTTCGGCTTTACCGCGGAGATGGGCGGCACCTTCCGGGCCGACCGGCCGGAGCCGGACGGCAAGATCGTGCGCACCGCGGAGCGGCGGGCGCTGGAGGTGATGGGCCTCGAAATGTCGGCCAGCGCGGTCGAGATCAAGGCCCGCTACAAGGAACTGGTGAAGCTGCACCACCCCGACGCGAACGGCGGCGACCGTTCCTCGGAGGACCGCCTGCGCAGCGTCATCCAGGCCTACAACAGCCTCAAGCAGGCAGGTTTCTGCTGAGCGGTCCTCAGGATCGCCGGCGACGCGGAGGCGGCTCCTCGGACCGCGCCGTGATGGATACGGACACGAAATGGGGCGCGCGGGGCGCGCCGACGGAGGAGTTATGAGCGGTTTGGAGACCACTGCCCCGATGCCGGACATGAAGGTGTCGGTTCGCCAGACGTTCGGCATCGATATCGACATGGAGGTTCCGGCCTACTCCGAAGCCGACTCCCACGTCCCCGAGCTGGACCCGGATTACCTGTTCGACCGGCCGACCACCCTGGCCATCCTGGCCGGCTTTGCGCGCAACCGTCGCGTGATGGTCACCGGATACCATGGCACCGGCAAGTCCACCCATATCGAGCAGGTGGCGGCGCGGCTGAACTGGCCGTGCGTGCGCATCAACCTCGACAGCCACATCTCGCGCATCGACCTCATCGGCAAGGATGCGATCGTGGTGAAGGACGGCCTGCAGGTCACCGAATTCCGCGACGGCATCCTGCCCTGGGCCTACCAGAACAACGTCGCCCTCGTGTTCGACGAATATGACGCCGGCCGCCCGGACGTGATGTTCGTGATCCAGCGTGTGCTGGAATCCTCCGGCCGCCTGACCCTGCTCGACCAGAGCCGGGTGATCCGCCCCCACCCCGCGTTCCGCCTGTTCGCCACCGCCAACACCATCGGCCTCGGCGACACCACCGGCCTCTATCACGGCACCCAGCAGATCAACCAGGCGCAGATGGACCGCTGGTCCATCGTCACCTCGCTGAACTATCTCGCCCACGACAAGGAAGTGGACATCGTCCTCGCCAAGGCGAAGCATTTCCAGAACGTGGAAGGCCGCGACACGGTGAACCGCATGGTCCGCCTCGCCGACCTCACCCGGCAGGCGTTCATGAACGGCGATCTCTCCACCGTCATGAGCCCGCGCACGGTCATCACCTGGGCCGAGAATGCGGACATCTTCCGCGATATCGCCTTCGCCCTGCGCGTGACCTTCCTCAACAAGTGCGACGAGCTGGAGCGCCCGCTGGTGGCGGAGTTCTACCAGCGCTGCTTCGGCCAGGAGCTGGCCGAGAGCACGGTGAACGTCGCTCTGTCCTGAACCGGTGCGGCTTAGCCGCGCCCATTGAACAGGCTGCGCCATGGCGCAGCCTGTCGCCCCGCAAGAAGCGCCTCAAACGGCGCAAGAGCCGAAGAAGCACGCGCCATGGCCACCAACCGCACCACCGGCAAGGCCCCCAAGGAAGCGCCGTCCGAGCCGTTCAAGCGCGCCGTCACCGGCTGCTTCAAGGCCATCGCCGGCGTCTCCGAGTTCGAGGTGTCCTTCGCCTCCGAGCGTCCGGCGCTCGGCCCGGACCGGGTGCGCCTGCCCGAGCCGCCGCGCCGCTTCACCCTCCAGGACGCCGCCATCGTGCGCGGCCATGCGGATTCCCTCGCCTTGCGCCGCGCCTGTCACGACCCCGGCGTCCATCGCAAGATGCTGCCCCAGGGCGAAGTCGCCCGCGGCGTGTTCGAGGCGGTCGAGCAGGCGCGGGTGGAGGCCATCGGCGGCAACCGCATGCCGGGCGTGAAGCGCAATCTCGCGGCCATGCTGCAGGACCGCTACCACCGCGCCAATTTCGCCGACATCACCGAGCGCTCCGAGGCCCCCATCGCCGACGCGGTGGCGCTGATGGTGCGCGAGCGCCTGACCGGGGAGCCCCCGCCCCCCGATGCCCGGCGCGTGGTGGACCTCTGGCGCCCCTTCATCGAGGAGCGGGCCGAGGGCGACCTCGCGCGGCTCATCGACAGCATCGAGAACCAGAAGAAGTTCGGCGAGATCGCCCGCGATCTCCTCGCCTCCCTCGACATGGGCGAGGAAAGCGGCCTCGACACCGAGCAGGAGCCCGAGGAGAACGAGAACGAGGGCGGCGCCGACGAGCAGGGCGGCGAGAACGGCGAAAGCCGCGAGGACGACAGCCAGCAGGGCGCCACCGAGATGGAGGCCGAGCTCTCCGAGGAGGAGATGCCCGACTCCGCCGCCCAGAGCGAGGCCGCGCCCCCCGCCGACGTGCCCGACGGCACCGAGATGGGCGACAGCGAGGAGCCGGCCGAGCCGTGGTCGCCGCGTCCGCCGATGACGCACGACAATCGCGGGCCGGAATACCACGCCTTCACCACCAAGTTCGACGAAGAGACCTCGGCCGAGGATCTCTGCGATCCCGAGGAGCTGACGCGCCTCAGGTCCTATCTCGACAAGCAGCTGGCCCATCTCCAGGGCGTAGTGGCGCGCCTCGCCAACCGCCTCCAGCGCAAGCTGCTGGCGCAGCAGAACCGCGCCTGGGAATTCGACCTCGAAGAGGGCGTGCTCGATCCCGCGCGCCTGCCGCGGGTCATCATGGACCCCATGGCGGCGCTGTCCTTCAAGCGGGAGCGGGACACCGACTTCCGCGACACGGTGGTGACGCTGCTCATCGACAATTCCGGCTCCATGCGCGGCCGGCCCATCACGGTGGCCGCCACCTGCGCCGATATCCTCGCCCGCACGCTGGAGCGCTGCGGCGTGAAGGTGGAGGTGCTGGGCTTCACCACCCGCGCCTGGAAGGGCGGCCAGTCCCGCGAGGCCTGGCTCGCCGCCGGCAAGCCCGCCACCCCCGGCCGCCTCAACGATCTCAGGCACATCATCTACAAGTCGGCCGACGCTCCCTGGCGCCGGGCGCGCCGCAACCTCGGCCTGATGATGCGCGAGGGCCTCCTCAAGGAAAACATCGACGGCGAGGCGCTGGACTGGGCGCACAAGCGCCTGCTGGCCCGCACCGAGGCGCGGCGCATCCTGATGATGATTTCCGACGGCGCGCCGGTGGACGATTCCACGCTGTCGGTGAACGCCGGCAATTATCTGGAGCGGCACCTCCGCCACATCATCACCGAGATCGAGACTCGCTCCCCGGTGGAGCTGATCGCCATCGGCATCGGCCACGACGTGACGCGCTACTACCGTCGCGCCGTCACCATCGTGGACGCCGAGGAGCTGGGCGGGGTGATGACCGAGAAGCTCGCCGAGCTGTTCGAGGAAACCCCCGGTGGTGGCGGCAAGGGGGCGTCGCGGGGCGGCCGCCTGCATTGAAGCGGGGCCTGCGCGCATTAGGCATTGTCGCCGCCGGGGTTCTCGGCGGCGCACTGCTGTTCAATCTCGCCTTCTCCAAGCCGGGCGCGCTGCCGCCCGAGCCGGTGGCCATCACGGTCACGGCGCAGCCCGTCGCCACCTTCAAGCGGGGGGACGAGCTGACCCAGTTCGGCCCGTTGCGGTTCCTTGGCGGGCTGGTGCTGACCTCGCCCTTTCCCGGCTTCGGCGGCATCTCCGGCTTCGCGCTGGAGCAGGACGGGCACTTCCTCGCCATCACCGATGCCGGCCTGTTCCTCTCCGGTCGCCTCGTGACGGAGAATGACCGCCCCACCGGCCTCGCCGACGTCAAGGCCGCGGCCTTGCTCGATGCCGATGGCAAGGTGCAGGCCGAAAACGCCCGCGAGGATGTGGAATCCGTCACCCTCGCGCCCGATGCCGCCTATGTGGCGATGGAGACCATCAACGAAATCTGGCGCTATCCGCGCGATGCCCTCGGCAAGCGCGGCACGCTGGTGCCGGCGCCAGCCATCAAGGGGCTGAGGCGCAATACCGGCCTCGAAAGCCTCGCCTTCATGCCCTCCGGCCCGCTCAAGGGCGCGCTCATCGCCATCGGGGAAGAGGGGGCGAAGAAGGCGGACGACCTGCCCGGCTTCATCATCGGTGGCCCCGCGCCCGGCACCTTCACCGTGACCAAGAGCGGTCCGTTCGATGCCACCGACCTCGCGCTGGGGCCGGACGGCAATTTCTACCTTCTGGAGCGCCACTATACGCCGCTCGAAGGCGTCAACATGCAGCTCCGCCGCTTCCCGGCCAGCGAGGTGAAGCCGGGGGCGCGCATCACCGGCGAGGTGCTGGGCCGCTTCGATATGGGCTACGAGATCGACAACATGGAAGGCCTCGGCGTCACCCGCAGCGCCGCCGGCGAGATCCTGCTGACCATGATTTCCGACGACAATTTCAGCCCGCTCCAGCGCACCATCCTGCTGCGCTTCGCGGTGTCGGGGGACTGAGGCGCGGCTGATCGCGCCGGCTCAATCCAGCCAGGGGGCCGGGCGGTCGAGGGCGATCAGCGCCGCGGGATCGACCCGCGGGCGGACCACCGCCGCTTGGGGTCCACGCACCAGCACCTCAGGGACGAGGGCGCGGGTGTTGTAGGTGCCGGACTGCACGGCGCCATAGGCGCCCGCCGTCATCACTGCCAGCAGGTCGCCGGGCTTCACCTCCGGCAGCGGCCGGTCGAGGGCGAGGAAATCGCCCGTCTCGCACACCGGGCCGACCACGTCGGCGATCACCAGGGCGGCGCCGGCCGCCGGCTCGGCCACCGGCACGATGTCGTGGTGGGCCTCGTAGAGGGTGGGGCGGATGAGGTCGTTCATGGCGGCGTCCACCACCACGAAGGTCTTGCCCTCGCCCTTCTTCACATAGATCACGCGGGTGACGAGGATGCCGGCGTTGGCCACCAGCATCCGTCCCATCTCGAACACCAGCGGCAGCTTCAGGTCGCCGAGCGCCCGCCCGATCACTTCGGCATAAGCGGCGGGGGAGGGCGGTACCGGGTCGGAGGCGGCATAGGGCACGCCGAGTCCGCCGCCGAGGTCCATGTGGTGCAGCCGGTGGCCAGCGGCCATGAGGTCGCGCGCCAGCTCGGCCAGCAGCGTCACCGCGTTCTCGAACGGCGCCATGTCGGTGATCTGGCTGCCGATGTGCATGTCCACGCCGGATATGGCGAGGCCGGGCAGGCGCGCGGCGTAGTCGTACACGTCCCGCGCGCGGGAGATCGGGATGCCGAACTTGGTGGCCGACTTGCCGGTGGAGATCTTCTTGTGGGTCTTCGCGTCCACGTCCGGATTGACGCGGATGGAGACCGGCGCCGTCACGCCCTTGGATAGGGCGACCTGCGACAGGGCATCCAGCTCCGGCTCGCTCTCCACATTGAAGCAGAGGATGCCGGCGTCCAGCGCCTCACCCATTTCCTCCCGCGTCTTGCCGACGCCGGAGAAGACGATGCGCTCGCCCGGCACGCCGGCGGCGCGGGCGCGCATCAGCTCGCCGGAAGAAACGATGTCGGCCCCCGCGCCGAGGCGGGCGAGGGTGGAGATGACCGACTGGTTGGAATTGGCCTTCAGCGCGTAGCACAGCAGCACGTCGCGGTCGGCGAACGCCTCCATGAACACGCGATAGTGCCGCTCCAGCGTGGCGGTGGCGTAGCAATAGAAGGGCGTGCCCACCTCGGCGGCGAGGGACGTGAGGTCCACGTCCTCGGCATGGAGGCGGCCGTTGCGATAGTCGAAATGATGCATCGGGGCGGCTTGTCGGAGGCTCGTTCTGCGCGCCCGGCCGGGGTGGCGCCGTCAGGCGGGCGCCGGGGAGCGAGGAAGGGGTTCTTGTACGGAAGGCCGTTCAGCGCGGCCTTCGGGCCTGCGGATCAGAGCAGGCCGTCGATGAGGAGCGGCTGGTCAGGGCGGTCGATGCCCTTCAGCAGCTTGTCCGAGCTGCTGGAGGAGCCGGAGGTCTTTTTCTTCTCCCAGGAGGCGTGCGGAACCGCGCTCTCGTTGAACTCCGCCGCCGTCTTGGGTGGTGTGTAGGAACTGCTGGAATCCGCCGCAGCCGTGGCCGTGGCGGGCTTCGGCGGGGGGGCCGCCGCATGGGCGCCGGGCGGGGGCTCCAACGGACCCTTCACGCCGCACGCCGCGAGGGCGAGGGTGCCGCAGAGGGCCATCAGGGTCGCAAGGGTTCGCATCTTCGTCCGTGCCATTGGCATCAAGGTCGGCGCCACTATAGCCCGCGCTGCGGCAAAGGCGAGCCCCCGGGCTGGCCGGGGGCTCCATCCGGCCGGCATCAGGTCGCGTCCGGGGCCGCCCCGAGGCGCTTCAGCCAGCGCCGCGCCTGGGCGCGCACGCGCTGCGGCGCGGTGCCGCCATAGCTGGTGCGGCTGCGCACCGAGCGCACCACGGACAGCACGGAGAAGACGTCGCCGGTGATGCGCTTGTCCACCGCCTGCATGTCCTCGAGCGGCACCTTGTGCAGCGCAATGCCGCGGTCGGAGGCCAGCGCCACGATGCGCCCGGTAATGTGGTGCGCCTCGCGGAACGGAATGTTCAGCGCCCGGACCAGCCAGTCGGCGAGGTCGGTGGCGGTGGAATAGCCCTGGCCGGCGGCCGTGGCCATGCGCTTCTCGTCCGGCGACAGGTCGCGGACCATGCCGGCGGTGGCGGCGATCACCAGGGAGAGGGCCGAGAAGGCATCGAACGCGCCTTCCTTGTCCTCCTGCATGTCCTTGGCATAGGCCAAAGGCAGGCCCTTCATCACCACGAGGATGCCGGTGAGCGCGCCGATGATGCGCCCGGCCTTGGCGCGCACCAGCTCGGCGGCGTCGGGATTGCGCTTCTGCGGCATGATGGACGAACCGGTGGTGAAGGCATCCGACAGCTTCACCAGCGCGAAGGACGGCGAGGTCCAGATCACCACCTCTTCGGCGAAGCGCGAGAGGTGGATGGCGCAGATGGACGCGGCCGAGAGGGTCTCCATCACGAAATCGCGGTCGGAGACGGCATCGAGCGAGTTGGCGGTGGGCCGGTCGAAGCCGAGCGCCGCCGCCGTCGCCTCGCGGTCGATGGGGAAGGAGGTGCCGGCCAGCGCCGCCGAGCCCAGCGGACATTCGTTGAGGCGCGCCCGCGCGTCGGCGAAGCGGCTGCGGTCGCGCGCCATCATCTCCACATAGGCCATCAGGTGGTGGCCGAAGGTCACCGGCTGGGCGGTCTGGAGATGGGTGAAGCCGGGCATGACCGTGGCCGCATGCGCGAGCGCCTTCTCGGCCAGCGCCCGCTGGAGATCGGCGAGCTGGGCGTCGAGGGCGTCCACCGTGTCGCGCACGTAGAGGCGGAAGTCGGTGGCCACCTGATCGTTGCGCGAGCGGGCGGTGTGCAGGCGCCCGGCCGGGGCGCCGATCAGCTCGGCGAGGCGCGATTCCACGTTCATGTGAATGTCCTCCAGCTCGCGCCGGAAGGAGAACTTGCCCGCCTCGATCTCTGACAGGATCGTGTCTAGACCCTTGGTGATCTTCTGGGCATCTTTCGCCGCCACGATGCCCTGGGCGGCCAGCATGGCCGCATGCGCCTTTGAACCGGCGATATCCTGCGCATAAAGACGCTGGTCGAAGCCGATGGAGGCGTTGATCTCCTCCATGATGGCGTCGGGGGCAGTGCTGAAGCGCCCGCCCCACATCTTGTTGCTCATGACGGACCCTCCGGTGATGACCACTGCCGACGACAACCGCGCGACTGACCCTCAGGACACGGCGACCGGCCCCGCGCCGGGCGCGCCGGTGGCGAGGCGCTCTTCCGCGGTGAGGACGATCGGCGTGGTCGCGCTGGCGACGCTGGCGGGCGCCGTGGCCGGCGCGCTCGCCCTATACGGGATGAACCGCCTCCCCGGCAATGCACCGCAGGGCCAGAGCGTGGCGAGCGTGCCAGCCGCAGCCCCCTCCGGGGCGGCCGCTGACCCCGCCTGCGCCGGTACGGTGGAGCGGGTGCGGGCCTTCGCGCCCCTCGCCAAGGGCGAGCTGGCCGCGATCGCGCTGGCGAGCGAGCCGCGCCGCCTGCCGCCGCTCACCTTCACCGATGCCTCCGGCAAGCCGGTGACGCTGGCGGATTTCAAGGGCCGGGTGGTGCTGCTTAATCTCTGGGCCACCTGGTGCGTGCCCTGCCGCAAGGAGATGCCGGCCCTCGACCATCTGGAAAAGCGGCTGGGCGGCCCGGATTTCGCGGTGGTGGCGGTCAATCTCGATACGCGCGACCCGGACAAGCCGCGCGCCTTCCTCTCCGAGATCGGCGTGAACAGCCTCGCCTTCTATAGCGATCCGGCAACCAAGACCTTCCAGGCCCTGCGCGGGGTGGGTCGCGGCTTCGGCCTGCCAACCACCCTCCTCGTCGATCGGGACGGCTGCGAGATGGCCTATCTGGCGGGTCCTGCCGAATGGGGCGGTGCCGATGCGGAAGCGCTGGTGAAGGCCGCCATCGGCGCCGGCCGGGCGGATGCGGCAGGTTCCAGCTCGGCAAGTTCCAACTCGGCAGCTTCCCGCTGAGCTGACGCTTGGCGGAATAAGATACCTGCCACGACGGGGTCGCTGCGTTCCAATCTGCGAAAATATCGTCTCGCTTAAAGCTCTTGCAACCTTCAGGTGGCAGAGTTCTCTGCAACCAGGGGGATGGGGAAGCTGGGCGCTGCCGGGGCGACGGTGCGGCGCTGCCGTTTACCTTTCTTTCACTCCTTTTTCATTTGCGCGAAAAGAGCTGGTATATCTTGCTCTTGACAGCACGCCTGTGCGCGTTCATTCGAAGTCGAATCACCGGTGGCGACCATTGAAAATATTGTCGATTTTCGGAACGCGCCCTGAGGCGATCAAGATGGCGCCGGTGGTCCAGGCGCTGGCGCGGGAGCCGGCCATCCAGTCGCTCGTCTGTGTCACCGGCCAGCACCGGGAGATGCTGGATCAGGTTCTCCGCCTCTTCGACCTGACGCCCGACTTCGATCTTGGTCTGATGTCCCACAATCAGGGGTTGAATCGTCTTGCCGGCGGAGCGCTTTGTGCGCTCGACAGCGTGCTTGAGGATGTGAAGCCGGATCGCGTGCTGGTCCATGGCGACACCACCACCGCCATGGCTGCGGCCCTTGCCGCCTTCCATCGCCGCATTCCGGTGGGGCATGTGGAGGCGGGCCTGCGCACCTACCACCTCGGCCAGCCCTTTCCCGAGGAGATGAACCGCCGCGTCGCCGATCTGTGCAGCGACCTCCTGTTCGCGCCCACCCCCGGCTCGCGCGACAATCTTCTGTCGGAGCAGCTCGAGGGGCAGGTCTTCGTGACCGGCAACACGGTGATCGACGCGCTCCAGTCGGTCCAGCGTCGCCTCGACGCCGATCCGGACCTGCGTGCCGCCCTCGACGCTGAACTTCCGCAGCTCGATCCGCGCCGGCCCATCCTTCTGGTGACGGGGCACCGGCGCGAGAATTTCGGCGAGGGGTTCCGCAACATCTGCGAGGCGCTGGACCAGATCGCCGACCGCGGCGATGTGGAGATCGTCTATCCGGTTCACCTCAATCCCAACGTCAAGGGGCCGGTGACGGCGGCGCTCGCCGGCCGGCCCAACGTGCATCTCGTGCCGCCGCTCGATTATCTGCCGTTCCAGCGGCTGATGCAGCGCTCGCACATCGTGCTCACCGATTCCGGCGGCGTGCAGGAAGAGGCGCCCGCGCTGGGCAAGCCCGTCCTCGTCATGCGCGAGATGACGGAGCGGCCGGAGGCGGTGCATGCCGGCACGGTCCAGCTCGTCGGCACAAGCCGCGCCGCCATCGTCAACGCGGTGTCCCGCCTTCTCGACGATCCGGTGGCCTATGCGGCCTACGCCGGACGCATCAACCCCTACGGCGACGGGCAGGCCTGCCGCCGGATCGTGGACTGCATCTGCGGGCGGCCGATGCAGGAATTTTCCCCCCTCCAATCCCCGCCTGCCGCGTCCGCTCCTCGGCGTCCCGCCGGCCTCGACGCCCTGCTCGTGAGAGACTGACATGCGACACCTTGCCTCTTCCATCGCCCCCGGCCGGGCCGCCCGGGGCTTCACTCCCCGGCGCTTTTCCACACTGGCCGCCGCCCTCGTGCTGCCGGTGAGCCTGCTCTCGGCCTGGCCGGCCGCAGCGCAGTCGCGCAACCCGGCGCCGCCGGTGGTCGCCCAGGCCCCTGTCGCCCAGGCCCCCGTTGCCCAGCAGCCGGCTTATGTGGCGCCGGCCTATGTGCCGCCGGTGGACCCGATCCTCTCGGCCATCCAGGAGCGGGCGGCGGACACCCGCGTCACGCGGTCCTTCACCCTCGGCGATCTCGGCATCGAGGGGCCGGTGGTGCTGCAGGGCATGGATGCGCGCCGCGACATCTATCTGCCGGTGCCGGCCGGCGTGCCGCTGGAGAATGCCAGCATCGCCGTCGACGGCGAGTATCTGCGGGGCGACGGCGGGCGCACCACCATGGTGCTCTCGGTGGACAGCACGCCGGTGTTCTCGCGGCGCCTCGAAGGCGATAACGGCAGCGCCAGTGCCACCATCTCGGTGGATAATCGGCCGCGGGAGACCGGCTTCGTGCGCTTCGGCACCGCCTGGTCGTCGGTGATCGGCGAGGCGCTGTGCGCCGACGAACGCGGCATCGGCAACGTGCTGAAGCTGCGCCCGTCCACCCGCTTCACCTACAGCTATGACGCCGGGCAGGTGCGCAGCCTCGCCACCGCCTGGAGCGGCATGCCCGGTTCCGGCGCGCTGCTGGTGGCCGGCGGCACCCTCTCCAAGGACACCTACGACACCGCCTGGCGGCTCGGCCTTGCGCTCGAGACCGCCGGCAAGCGCCTTGTCGTGAAGACGCTGCCCTCCATCGGCGACGAGGTGGACCTGACCAACGTCGACGTGCCGGCCTCGCTGCGCGCGGTCGCCCCCTTCTCCAGCTTCGTCGGCGTGAAGAGCTACCGCATCCGCGACGCGTCCGAGATCGGCGCGCTTCTGGTGATGCCCGGCTCCCCGCTCGGCGCCGACGTGGCGGTGGCGGATGTCTCCCTTCTGTCCGGCATCCGCGGCGCGCTCGACGCCCTCGGCGCCCGCCTGGGCACCGCCTCCGGTGCCTTCATGGAATGGCGGGCCAAGGCGGCGAGCCTCGGTTCATCCAGCATCGCCCCGGACGAGGTGAGCCTGCAGTTCCTCGCCGGACGTCCGATCATCGCGGTCGGCGGCGCCGCCGGCGGCAAGGCCACCCAGCTGTTCGACAGCTTCTGGCGGACCTCGCTGGCCACCGGGACCGTGACCATCCGCGCGGTGGATGTGGGGCCGGAGAAGCCTTCCTCCGTGCCGCTGTCCAGCCTTGGCCCGACCGACGGCAACCTCGACGTGCTCGCCCGCGGCGACTGGGTGGTGACGTTCGATCTCGCCGCCGCCACCGGTGGCCGCAGCCTGCCGAGCCGGCTGAACCTCGATGTCGCGGCCGCGCCCGGCGCCTCCTCCTCCGAACCGGTGGTGGCGGTGTTCCTCAACGACGTGCTGCTGGCCGCCAAGCGCCTCGACGCCACCGGCCACCCCGAGCACGTCACGGCCGCCGTGCCGCCCTATGCGCTCGCGGCCCGCAACGTGCTGCGCGTGACCTTCCAGCGCCAGCCGGTGAGCGACCGCTGCCGCGAGACGCCCCAGGCCTTCCCGGTCTCGGTCCTGCCCACCAGCCATTTCGAGCTGGGCGGCGCCGCGCCGGGCGGCGACTTCCTGGGCGTGATCTCGGCCATGGCCTCGGGCGGCAAGCTGCTGGTTCCCGACAGCTATCTCGCCACCGCCAAGGCCAGCCTGCCGCGCGTGGTGCGCGCTGCCGCCGCCGCCGGCATGCCGGCCGGCACCAGCACCTTCGACGTGTCCTCCGTGGGCACGCCGTTCCGCGCCACCGGCGGCTTCCTCGCCCTCGACGTGCCGGTGCAGGGCGTCGCGGTGAAGGCCAAGGTGGACGGCGACCGTCTGATCGTCGGCGCCGACGAGAAGGCCCGCATGCTGGACATCACCGGCCTGAAGAACGTGGCCCTGGTGCAGGCGGTGCGCGGCGACGACGCCCGCGGCATCCTGTGGCAAAGCATCGGGCCCGTGGCCATGACCCCGGCGAAGGCCGTGCGCTTGTCGAAGGGCGACGTGGCCCTGGTGGGCGTCGACGGCACCCTGACCGAGCTCGCCGCCTCCGGCGCCGCCCCGGGCACGGTGCGCGTCGCCGACACCGACGGCCCGGCCGGCACCCTGCAGCGGCTGTGGCAGAATTCGTCGGACTGGGGCCTGCCGCTCGGCATCGGCGCCGCCGCCCTGTTCTTCCTGCTGCTGATCCGCGCCTCGCAAGTGCGCCGCCGCGGCAACTGATCGGATCGGGACCGCCCCCATGGAACTCTATTGGCCCTATCTCCTGGCCGATTACATCCGCTTCGTCGAATACGTGGCGGCCGTGGTGGCGGTCATCATCCTGATCTCGTCGCTCGACGATCTGTTCGTCGATGCCTGGTACTGGGGGCGGCGGATCTACCGCCGCTTCGTCATCGAGCCGTTCATCCGCCCGCTCACCCCGGCCGCGCTCTACCAGAAGGATGAGCAGCCGCTGGCCATCATGATTCCCGCCTGGCTCGAATCCCCCGTGATCGCGGCCATGATCGAGAACATGGTGAGCGTGCTGGACTACCGGCGCTACGTGATCTTCGTCGGCACCTATCCCAACGACCCCGACACCATCGCCGAGGTCGAGCGCATGCGCCGGCGCTACAAGCAGCTGGTGCGGGTGGAGACGCGCAATCCCGGCCCCACCAACAAGGCCGACTGCCTCAACACGGTGGTGCGTGCCATCTTCCAGCACGAGCAGATAACCGGCGTGGAATTCGCGGGTCTGGTGCTGCACGACGCCGAGGACGTGCTGCATCCGCTCGAGCTGCGCTATTTCAGCTATCTCCTGCCGCGCAAGGACCTGATCCAGGTGCCGGTGCTCTCGCTGGAGCGCCACTGGTCGGAGCTGGTGGCCGGCATCTACATGGACGAGTTCGCCGAATGGCACGCCAAGGACCTCGTGGTCCGCGAGAGCGTCGCCGGCTCGGTGCCGTCCGCGGGCGTGGGCACCTGCTTCTCGCGCAAGGCCATGCTGCACCTTCTGTCGGACGGCACGGGGGAGGTGTTCAACACCTCGAGCCTGACCGAGGACTACGACATCAGCGCCCGGCTCTCCGCGGCGCACATGCAGTCCATCATCGCCCGCCTGCCGGTGGAATACGTCGTCAAGCGCGAGAGCCTGTTCGGCTTCGGCGAGCAGAAGGAAATCCTTCTCTCCATGCCGCTGTGCGTGCGCGAGTTCTTCCCCGACACGTTCCGCACCTCCTACCGGCAGAAGGCGCGCTGGTCGCTGGGCATCGCCTTCCAGGGCTGGCGCTCCATGGGCTGGCGCGGCAACTGGGCGACCAAGTACTTCCTGTTCCGTGACCGCAAGGGCATCGTGACCTCGCTGGTGGCGGTGCTGGCCTATGTGGTCGCGGCGCACTTCCTCATTTTCATGGGTGCGGAGAAGCTCGGCCTGCTGCCGGCCCGCTACCCCTCCATCTTCGCCACCGAGACCTGGCTGCTGGCGGTGCTGACCGGCAACGCCGTCGCGTTCGCGCTGCGGTTGTTGCAGCGCTATTATTTCGTCGCCAAGGTCTATGGCTGGGAACAGGGGCTGATGTCCGTTCCCCGGGTGGTGATGGCGAATTTCGTCAACTTCGCTGCCACCGTGCGTGCGTGGAAGCTGTTCATGGGCCACATCTTCCTCGGCCGGAAGATCGTGTGGGACAAGACCACCCACGACTTCCCCGATCAGGCGGAGTTGGGCCAGCAGCGCCAGCGCCTGGGCGAGCTTCTGCTCACCTGGCAGGCGGTGCTGCCGGAGCACGTGGAGGAGGCGCTGTCGCTGCAGGCGGAGCGGCAGCAGCCGCTCGGGCGCATCCTCGTCTCCCGCGGCTGGCTCGACGAGGAGACGCTCGCCGAAGCCATGGCCTTCCAGTCCAACCTGCCGCGCACCGTCGTCACCGAGCAGATGGTGCGGCAGTTCAACGATCTCCTGCCCATCGACCTGATGGTGCGGCGGCGCGTGCTGCCCATCGGGCGCGATCCGGGCGGCCGCCTTATCGTCGCGGTGCCTTCGCCGCTGGGCGACAAGGCGCTTGAGGAACTGCGCCGCGCGGTGGGCGACGAGCCGCTGCAGCGCATCGCCCGCGAGAGCGAGATCAATGACGGCCTGCGCCTGCTGCGTGGCGTCACCGGCAATGCGGACGGCCAGAAGTCGCCGCCGCTGCTCGGCGACCTGCTGCTGGAGAAGGGGCTCATGCGCCGCGAGGCCTTCGAGGCCGCCATGGAGAACTACCGTCCCGACGAGGACGGTCGCATCGGCGAATATCTCGTGCGCTGCGGCGTGGTGACGGAAGAAGCCCTGCGCGCCACCATCCGCGAGCAGGAGCGCCGCGTCGCCGCGTCGCTCGCGCCGGTATGAGCCTCGGCAAGTCCGGCGTGGTCACGTCCGGCGTGGTCAGGTCCGGTCCGGCCAGTCCTGGCCGGGCAACCCTAGCAACAGCGAGATCTTCGTGCCGGCCTTCCCCTCCAGGCACGCCATGGCGCGGCTGAGCCGGCGCGCCGCGCTCGGCCTTGGTGCCGCCGCGGCCGGAACGGGCCTCATTGGCCTCGATCTCGCCCTCGGCGCCCGGTCCCGCCCGCCGGGCGCCCTCATCGACGGCATCGTCTGGCAGGTCCATGGCGGCGCGCTCGATCCCCGCGGCGACTGGGACTTCATCGGCGCGCGCAGCCTGCTGGTGCAATGGCTGGTGGCCGACGGCACCGCCTTCGTGCCGCTGCCGAAGCTCGGCCTCAAGCTCATTCCCGATGCGCCTAACTGGAAGCGCATCGCCCGCGAGCCCTGGGCCAGCCAGATCATCGCCGGGCTCGCCGGCGACTTCTCCGAGCCTCGGGCCCGCGCCAACGTGGTGGAGCTGGGCGCCCTGTCGGCCAAGGTGGCGCGGCAGAAGCTGCCGTTCCGTCCGGCCGGATTCTATTTTCCCGTGGAAGCCGACCCGACCTGGAAGGACGTGGGGCGCATGCGCGAGGCGCTCGCGCCGATCCCGCGCCCGCTCTGGGTGAGCTGCTACGACAATTCAAACGTCGGCCCGGAGGCGCTCGCCGACTGGATCGATCTCTGGCTGCCGCGCGACGTGGGGCTTTTCTTTCAGGACGGCTGCGGCATCTACACCCGCGCGCCGGGAGCGGCCCGCCGCTATGCGGAGGTGATCTCCCAGCGCCTCGGCGCCCGCCGCTTCAAGATCATCGCCGAGGCATTCCGGCCGTCCGGTGACGGCTCGTTCCGCGCGGCCACCGCGGCGGAGCTGCTGCCGCAGCTCAAGGCCTATGAGGGGTTCGAGGTGTTCGTGTTCGACGGCCCGCATTATGTGGACCGCCTCATCGTGCAGCAGCTGATGGCGGGCTGACCGCGCCGCAGGCGAGGGGGCCACCCACAGAGCCCGCGCGGCGATTGAGCGTCAGCCCCCAAAAGAGCTCGCGCGGCGATTGAGCGTAAAAACCCCAAAACTCCCGCGCGGCGCCTGAGCGAAGCCCCGTATCAGTGCCGGAAGTGGCGCACGCCGGTGAAGACCATGGCGAGGCCGGCTTCGTCGGCGGCGGCGATCACCTCGGCGTCGCGCATGGAGCCGCCCGGCTGGATCACCGCCGTGGCGCCCGCCTCCACCGCCGCCAGCAGGCCGTCGGCGAAGGGGAAGAAGGCGTCGGAGGCGACCACCGAGCCCTTGGTGAGCGGCACCGAAAGGCCCGCCGCCTCGGCCGCGTCCAGCGCCTTGCGGGCGGCGATGCGGGCACTGTCCACCCGGCTCATCTGGCCGGCGCCGATGCCCACGGTGGCGAGGTCCTTGGCATAGATGATGGTGTTGGACTTCACGTGCTTCGCCACGCGGAAGGCGAAGCGCATGTCGGTGAGTTCCTGCTCGGTGGGCGCGCGCTTGGTGACGACCTTCAGGTCGAGGTCGTCGGCGCTGGCATTGTCGCGGCCCTGCACGAGCAGGCCGCCGGCGACGGTCTTAACGGTCAGGCCGGGCGCGCGCGGGTCGGGCAGACCGCCGGTGAGGAGCAGGCGCAAATTCTTCTTGGCAGCCACCACGGCGATGGCTTCCTCGGTGGCGTCGGGGGCGACGATCACCTCTGTGAAGATTTCCACCATGGCGCGGGCGGCCTCGGCATCCAGCGTCCGGTTCACGGCGATGATGCCGCCGAAGGCCGACACGGGATCGCAGGCCAGCGCCTTCTTGTAGGCGGCGGCGAGGTCTGCGCCCTCGGCCGCGCCGCAGGGGTTGGCGTGCTTGACGATCACCACCGCCGCCGTGCGGGCGGGATGGAACTCGGCCACCGCCTCGAAGGCGGCGTCGGTGTCGTTGATGTTGTTGTAGGAGAGCTGCTTGCCCTGCACCTGCCGCGCGGTGGCGACGCCGGGACGGATCTCGTCGGAGGCGTAGAAGGCGGCGGACTGGTGCGGGTTCTCGCCGTAGCGCAGCGCCTCGATGAGCTTGCCGCCGAAGGCGCGGAAGGCCGGGGCGTCCTCCTTCAGCTCGCGGGCGAACCAGTTGGAAATGGCCGCGTCATAGGCGGCGGTGCGGGCATAGGCCTTCTGCGCCAGCTTGCGGCGCAAGGCGAGGGTGGTGCCGCCATGCTCGGCGATCTCTTTCAGGACCGCCTCATAGTCCACGGCCTCGACCACGACGGCCACGTCGTTGTGGTTCTTGGCCGCGCCACGGATCATGGAGGGGCCGCCGATGTCGATGTTCTCGATGGTCTCCTCGAAATCCGCCTTGCGGGCGACGGTCGCCTCGAACGGATAGAGGTTCACCACCACGAGATCGATGGGGGCGATGGCGTGCTCGGCGAGGGACGCCTGATGGCCGGCATCGGCACGGATGGCGAGGATGCCGCCGTGGACCTTGGGGTGGAGCGTCTTCACCCGCCCGTCCATCATCTCGGGGAAGCCGGTCAGCTCGCTCACGTCCTTCACCGGCAGGCCGGCATCGGCGATGGCCTTGGCAGTGCCGCCGGTGGAGACCAGCTCCACGCCATGGGCGACGAGCTTGGTCGCGAACGGCACCAGCCCCGTCTTGTCGGACACCGAGAGGAGGGCGCGGGTCACGGGACGGATGTCGGCGGTCATCGATTGGCTCCGGGAAAAGATTGCCGCTCGCCTAGCACCAATGACTGCACATCGCCAGCCGCGCGGGCCGTCTTGCATGCATGGCCGGTATCGGCGGGAGGCATGAGCGGGGGGAAGGCGTCGCCGGCCCCGCTTTTCCTGTCGATGCGCGGCTCCGGCGCGCTGACAGGCACGGCCCCGCCCGATACCGTGCGGCCATGCGCCCGACCGCCACCCAGACCGCTTCCAGCACCGCCGCCGAAGAGACGCCTCCCGAGGAGGCGTCCGCGCCCGCCAAGGCTCCGGCCGCGAAGGCCGACGACACGCGCGTGACGCCCATGATGGCGCAGTACATGGAGATCAAGGCGGCGAACCCGGATAGTCTCCTGTTCTACCGCATGGGCGACTTCTACGAGCTGTTCTTCGCCGACGCGGAGCAGGCCTCGCAGGCGCTGGGCATCGTCCTTACCAAGCGCGGCAAGCATCTCGGTGAGGACATCCCCATGTGCGGGGTGCCCATCGACCGGGCTGAGGAATATCTGCACAAGCTCATCGCCCTCGGCTTCCGCGTCGCCGTCTGCGAGCAGCTGGAAGACCCGGCCGAGGCGAAGAAGCGCGGTGGCAAGTCGGTGGTGCGACGCGACGTCACCCGCCTCGTCACCCCCGGCACCATCACCGAGGACTCCCTGCTCGACGCCCGGCGCGAGAACGTGCTGGCCGCGCTGGCCCGGGTGCGGGCCGGCTCGGGGGCGGAGGATTTCGCCTATGCGATCGCCTTCACCGACATGTCCACCGGCGCCTTCCGGGTGGCCGGCACCACGCGCGCCGCGCTTTCGGGCGATCTGGCGCGGGTGGACCCGGCGGAGCTGCTGGTCTCCGATGCGCTCCTGGACGATGCCGAGCTGCGCGCCATGCTGCGCGATCTGCCGGCGGTGACGCCGCTGCCCCGCCAGTCCTTCGACGGGGCGGGGGCGGAGAAGAGGCTGGCGGACTTCTACGGCGTCGCCGCCCTCGATGCCTTCGGTGCCTTCGCCCGCGCCGAGCTGATCGCGGCTGCGGCGGTGGTCGCCTATGTGGACCGCACCCAGCTCGGGGCGAAGCCCCTCCTCGCCCGCCCGGTGCGGGAGGCGGAGGGCGGCATCATGGCCATCGATGCCGGCACGCGCGCCAATCTGGAGCTGGTGCGCACCACCTCCGGTGACCGGCGGGGTTCCTTGCTCGCCGCCGTGGACCGCACGGTGACGGCGGCCGGCGCGCGGCTCCTCGCCCGCCGCATCGCCGAGCCCCTGACCGACCTTGCCGCCATCCGCGCCCGGCACGATGCGGTGGGGCATCTCGTCGAGGACGGCGCCTTGCGCCGCGCGCTGCGGGAGGCGCTCGCCCGCGCCCCCGACATGGCCCGCGCCGTCACCCGCCTTGCCTTGCAGCGGGGCGGCCCGCGCGATCTCGCGGCGGTGCGCGACGGCCTCGAGGGCGCGCTGGCCATCGCCGGCCTGATCGGCCCGGATGCGCCGGACGACCTGTCCCGCGCCGCCCGCGCCCTCTCCCGCGCGCCCCATGCGGTGGCGCTCGATCTCGCTTCGGCCCTGGCGGAGAACCTGCCCGTCCACCGCCGCGACGGCGGCTTCGTGCGCGAGGGCTGCGATGGCGAACTCGACGCCACCCGCGCCCTGCGCGACGAAAGCCGCCGCGTGGTGGCCGCGCTGGAGCGGCGCTATGTGGAGGAGACGGGCGTCCGCTCCCTCAAGATCCGGCACAATGCGGTGCTCGGCTATTATGTGGAGGTGACGCAGCAGAATGCGGACCGCCTGCGCGAGCCGCCGCACGATGCTGTCTTCGTCCACCGCCAGACCATGGCGGGGGCCATGCGCTTCTCCTCCGTGGAGCTGGGCGATCTCGAAAGCCGCATCTCCAGTGCCGGCGAGCGGGCTTTGGCGCTGGAGCAGGCCATCTTCGAGCGCCTGTCCGCCGCCGTGGTCGCCGAGACCGAGGCCATCCGCGCCGCCGCCGATGCGCTGGCCGAGCTGGATGTGGCCTCGGGCCTCGCGGAGCTTGCGGCCACCGAGGCCCATGTGCGCCCGCACATGGAAGAGGGCGTCGCCTTCGCCATCGCGGGCGGGCGCCACCCGGTGGTGGAGCAGGCGCTTGCCCGGGATGGCGGCCCCTTCGTGCCCAACGATTGCGACCTCTCTCCGCCGGAGGGTGACAGGGACGGCCGCATCGTCCTCGTCACCGGCCCGAACATGGCGGGTAAGTCCACTTTCCTCAGGCAGAACGCGCTCATCGCCGTGCTGGCGCAGGCGGGGGCCTTCGTGCCGGCCCGGTCCGCGCGCATCGGCGTGGTGGACCGGCTGTTCTCCCGCGTCGGCGCGGCGGACGATCTGGCGCGCGGGCGCTCCACCTTCATGGTGGAGATGGTTGAGACGGCGGCGATCCTCAATCAGGCGACGCCGCGCTCCCTCGTCATCCTCGACGAGATCGGCCGTGGCACGGCAACTTTCGACGGCATGTCCATCGCCTGGGCGAGCCTGGAGCACCTGCATGAGGTGAACCGCTGCCGGGCGCTGTTCGCCACCCATTTCCACGAATTGACCGCACTTTCCCAGCGCTGCCGGCGCCTCTCCAACGCCACTGTGAAGGTGACGGAATGGCATGGCGACGTGATCTTCCTGCACGAGGTGGTGCCCGGCGCGGCGGATCGCTCCTACGGCATCCAGGTGGCGAAGCTCGCCGGCCTGCCGGAGGCGGTGATCGCCCGGGCCAAGGCCGTGCTGGCGGAGCTGGAGGCGGCCGAGCGCGCGTCACCCGCGCAGAAGCTGATCGACGATCTGCCGCTGTTTGCCGTGCGGCCCAAGCCGGCGGAGAAGGCGGCGCAGGCCGATCCCGCCGCCGAGGCGGTGCTCGGCGCGCTCGATGATCTCGATCCGGATGCGCTGAGCCCGCGCGAGGCGCTGGACGCGCTCTATCGGCTCAAGGGGTTGCGGCGCGACGGCTGACGATGGCCGGGGCCGAAACGGGAGGGCGTTCCCGCCCTGCCGTCAGTTGCTGCCGCCGTCGGACGACGCGGGCGCCGCCTGCGGGCGCTGGAGCAGCTCGCCCCAGGCGGAGAAGGCGTCGTTGAATGCCTGCTCGCCGGCCACACCCTTCTCGAAGGCGAGCACGGCCTTCTTGTTGTTGGTGTAGGTCAGGAGCACGTCGAGCCACGGATAGGCCTGCAGCAGGGCAACGTTGCGCTGGCGGTCGGCGGTCTTTTCCGAGAGGCCCACCAGGAACAGGGTCGGGTTGACGCGCACGGCGAGGCCGGCAAGCGGCGTGCCCAGCGCCTGCTGGTTCGGCTTCGCCCGCACCGCGTCCACGTTGGCGACGCCGCCGAAGGGGAAGTCTTCCGGCAGCTTGAAGCCGATCTCGATGGTGTGGGATGCCGGCAGCGTCTGGTCGGTGTTGCGCCGGAGCACGAAACTCATCGCGATCTTGCGCTCGGGAATCACCAGGTCGCCGCGCAGGCCGATATCGGGCGGCAGGCCCGGCCCGGCGTTCACGGTTTCCGTGCGCCAGGTGATGGTGCCCTCGAACGTCTGCGGCTGGGCGCTGCCGGTGGATTCCTCGATCAGCACGGCACGGGCGCTGCCCGAGGCGTTGCCGGGGCGCTGGGCCGGGGCGCGGCGCGCGGCATCACCGGACGTTTTGGTCATCCGGTCGGCCGACTTCGCCTGATCGGACGCGCTGGTGCCGGAGGCGGCCGGTGCCGCCGCCTGCTGTTCGCCCTCGCTGCCGCCGAAGAGGCGGTCGCGGTTGACCACGGCGAAGGCGATGCCGCCCAGCACCACGAGCGCGAGAATCGCGATCAGGATGAATTTCTTCCAGGAGGCGCCGCCTTCCGACGCACCGCGCCGGCCACCATTGGCGGCCGCGCCGCGGCTCCGCACTTCACCCCGCCGGTGCGGCGGGCGGCGGTCGCCCTCGGTCTCGTCCTCGCTGCGCTGGCGCGGCGGCAGGCGGCGGTCGGGCCGGGCGGGGGGCTCGGCGGACGTGCGACTTTCGGCTTCGTCCGCGGGGGGCTCGGGCTCCTCGTCCGGGGTAGCCGGGGCGGCCGAGCTTTTCGGCGGTTCGAACCGGGCGGGGGGCGGCGGGGGCGCGGCCTCTTCCGCCTCGTCCTCGAACACCTCGTCTTCGGGCTGGGGCTCGGGCGTGTTGTCCTGCTGGGCGAACTCCGCCTCCACGCGGCGGATCGCCTCTTCGAGGCCCATCCGCTCGCGGGTGATCTCGCCTTCCGGCAGCGGCGGGTCCACCCCGCGCAGCTGACGCATCAGGGCGGTGCGGGCACGATCGTAGACGGCGCGCCGGCTCTCCCCGGTCTTCTGGGGCAGACTGGAGATCGCGCGGACCAGGAGGGGATAGTAGTCAGCCATCGGAGCGGTGAGGTTCCCCTTGTGCCGTCAGATCGGAGCCGTCAGATCGGCATTATGCCTGAAACGGGTTGTGAACAAGGATCGTGTCGTCGCGTTCCGGGCTTGTCGACAGCACCGCCACCGGGCAGCCGATCAGCTCTTCCACGCGCCGCACGTATTTCACGGCCTCCGCCGGCAGATCGGCCCACGAGCGGGCGCCGGCGGTGGAATCCTGCCAGCCTTCCATGGTCTCGTAGATGGGCTCGGCCCGGGCCTGCGCGCCGCTTTCCGCCGGCAGATAGTCGATTTCCTTACCGTCAACCTTGTAGCCGACGCAGACTTTCAACTCGTTAAAGCCGTCCAGCACGTCGAGCTTGGTGAGGGCGATGCCGTGGATGCCGCAGGTGCGCACCGTCTGGCGCACCAGCACCGCATCGAACCAGCCGCAGCGGCGGGCGCGGCCGGTGACGACACCGAACTCGTGGCCCTTGGTGCCCAGCGTCTTGCCCACTTCGTCGAGAAGCTCGGTGGGGAAGGGGCCTTCGCCCACGCGGGTGGTGTAGGCCTTGGTGATGCCCAGCACGTAATCCAGCGCGCCCGGCCCGATGCCGGTGCCGCTCGCCGCCGATCCCGCCACCGTGTTGGACGAGGTGACGTAGGGATACGTGCCGTGGTCGATGTCGAGCAGCGCGCCCTGCGCGCCCTCGAACAGGATCTTGCGGCCCTCGCGGCGTGCTTTGTCCAGCAACTCCCACACCCGGTCCATGAAGGGCAGGACCTTGGGGGCAAGCGCCATCAGCTCGGCGACCAGCGCCGCGCCGTCCACTTCCGCCATGCCGAGGCCGCGGCGGATGAGATTGTGATGGGTGAGGAGGCGATCGACCTTGGCCGGCAGGGTCGCCGGGTCGGTCAGGTCAACGAGGCGGATGGCGCGACGGCCCACCTTGTCCTCATAGGCCGGCCCGATGCCGCGCTTGGTGGTGCCGATGCGGGCGCCTTCCGCCGTGGCGCTTTCACGCAGGGCGTCCAGCTCGCGGTGCAGCGGCAGGATCAGCGACACGGTCTCGGCGATGCGGAGCCGGTCGGGACCGATTTCGATGCCCTGCGCGGCAAGGCGCGCCAGCTCGTCCACCAGCGCCTGCGGGTCGAGCACGACGCCGTTGCCGATCACCGACAGCTTGCCGGGACGCACCACGCCGGACGGCAGGAGGGACAGTTTATAGGTGACGCCGCCGACGACCAGCGTATGGCCGGCATTGTGGCCTCCCTGGAAGCGGACGACGACGTCCGCCTGCTCGGAGAGCCAATCGACGATCTTGCCCTTGCCTTCGTCGCCCCACTGAGAGCCGACCACGACCACATTGGCCACGCGGTGGTGCCTCCTGAACCCAGCGCGGGTGGTTCGGACCTCGACCGCGCGCACAAAGGAAAGCCCCGGCTCTGGTCCGGGGCGTTACCAAAGCGTCTTACGGGATCGGGGCTGGCGAGGCAAGGTTTGCGCGGCGGGCCGGCCGGTGGGCGACGTTCCGTCAACGGTAGCGGCGGAAGGTGCCGGAGGGGCCGCCCTTTGGGGGCGTTGGCGACCGGCCCCGGTTCGTGCTCTACCTTCCCCGATGAAGACTCCCCGCAGCGCTCCCGCCTCCTCCCGCCGCCCCGGCGGCAGCCCAAAGCCCGTTGCCGCCACCCCCGGATTGTCCGCCCGCGCCGTCGCCGTCGACGCGCTGGAAGCCGTGCTGCGGCAGGGCGCCGCGCTGGAAGAGGCGCTCGACGGCCCGGCGCTGGAGCCGCGCGACCGGGCGCTCGCCTATCGCATCGTCGCCACCGCTTTGCGGCGGCTCGGGACGCTCCGTGCCGTGCTCGGCAAGCTGATGGAGCGCGGCTTTCCCAAGTCGGCGCCGCGGCTGGAATCGGTGCTGCTCGCCGGGGCGACGCAGATCCTGTTCATGGATGTGCCGAGCCATGCGGCGGTGGGTCTCAGCGTGGACCTCGCCCGCGCCGACCGCTCCACCGTGGGTTTCGCCGGCCTCGTCAACGCCGTGCTGCGCCGTCTGGCGCGGGAGGGCGAGGCGCTGATGGCCGGGGTCGATCCCGATTTCGCCGATACGCCCGACTGGCTGCGCCAGCGCTGGACCAAGGCCTATGGCGCCGAAACCGCGCGCGCCATGGCCGCCATGCATCGGGTGGAGCCGCCCCTCGACATCACCGTGAAGACCAACCCCGCCGACTGGGCGGAGAAACTTTCGGGCGAGGTGCTGCCCACCGGCACGGTGCGCATCCTCCAGGCCGGTCCGGTGCGGGCGCTGCCCGGTTTCGCGGAAGGCGAATGGTGGGTGCAGGACGCCGCCGCCGCCCTTCCTGCCCGGCTGCTCGGGAAAGTGGACGGGCTGAAGGTGGCGGACCTGTGCGCCGCGCCCGGCGGCAAGACGGCGCAGCTGGTCGCCGCGGGGGCGCAGGTGACGGCGGTGGACCGTTCCGGCGCCCGCCTCACCCGCCTCAGGGACAATCTGGCACGGCTCGGCCTCGCCGCGACCGTGGTGGAGGGCGACGCCGCGACCTTCGCCGGCGGTCCGTTCGACGCGGTTCTGCTCGATGCGCCCTGCTCCGCCACCGGCACCCTGCGCCGGCATCCGGACATCGCGGTGTCCAAGCGGCCGGCGGACATCCCGACCCTCGCCACCTTGCAGGCGCGGCTGCTCGACCACGCCATCGACCTCGTGAAGCCCGGCGGCCTCGTCGTCTATTCCACCTGCTCGCTGGAGCCGGAGGAGGGCGAGGCGCAGGTGGAGCGGCTTCTGGCCGCCCGCGCCGACGTGGAACGGGCGCCGCTTGGTGCCGGAGAGGTGGAAGGCCTTGATTTGTTCATAACTCCTCAAGGGGATGTGCGCACTCTTCCAAGTCACTGGATGCGGGGGGAGGCGGAGCGGTCGGGTCTCGACGGCTTCTTCGCCGCCCGGCTGCGGCGCAAGGGAAGCCCGGCAGGCTGACCCGCGCCTAGCCTCCCGCAAGGGCTAGAGGCTGGTGAAGACAGGCGCATGGGTATCTGGAATGGATCGGCGGGCCCGCTGCAGGCCGTGGCCAGAAATCTGGTCGGCACGCTGGCCGGGAAGGGCCACGCCCACACGCCGGGAGGCGCCGTGAGCCGAGGCGGGCTGCGAGAGCGCACGCAACTGGCGACCCTCCTGCTGGAGCTTTGGTCGCAGACGGTGCTCGCACGCATCGGCGGCCGCGCCGTGCCGCTCGGCTATGTGCCGGTGCCGGTGCCGGAGCGCCTTCTCATCGCCCCGCAGGACCTGAGGACCGGCGACGCCACCGTCGCCAGCGAAATCTATTCCGGCCGATTCGCCTTCGCCGGCAAGGTGATGGCGCTCGACGGCCGCACCGCGTTCGAGCTGGTGCCGCCCTCGGTGGAATGGGCCGAGGCGCTGCACGGCTTCGGCTGGCTGCGGCACCTGAAGGCCGCCAACACCACCATCGCCCGGGCCAATGCCCGCGCCCTCGTCGGCGACTTCATCCGCGATCCCGGCAAGGCCAAGGCGGTGGCGGCGCGCCCGGACGTGGCGGCCCGGCGCATCATCTCCTGGCTCACCCAGGCGACCTTCCTGCTGCAGGACGCCGACCACGATTTCTACCGCCGCTTCATGCGCTCGCTGGCCAAGCAGGTGCGCCAGCTGCGCCGCATGGCGAGCGACGCGCCGGACGGCTATCCCCGCCTCATCGCCATCGTCGCGCTGGTGTTCGCCGGGCTGTGCATGTCCGATCAGCCGCGCCTGCTGAAGGCCGCGCAGAAGCGCCTCGCCGAGGAGCTGGACCGGCAGATCCTGCCGGACGGCGGCCCGCTGACCCGCAATCCCGGCATGCTCATCGAGCTGCTGCTGGACCTTCTGCCGCTGCGCCAGGCCTTCACCGCCCGCAACCAGCAGGCTCCCGCCGCGCTGATGAATGCGGTGGACCGGATGATGCCCATGCTGCGCTTCTTCCGGCATGGGGACGGCGCCTTCGCGCATTTCCACGGCATGGGGCATACGGCGGCGGACCAGCTCGCCACCATCCTCGCTTTCGACGACGCGCGCGGTGCGCCGGTGGCGAATGCGCCCTATTCCGGCTACCAGCGGCTCGATGCCCGCTCGCTGATGCTGATCGCCGACACCGGCCCGCCGCCGCCCACCGTGGCGAGCTGGGAGGCGCACGCGAGCTGCCTCGCCTTCGAATTCTCCTCCGCCCGCCAGCGCATCGTCATCAATTGCGGCGTGCCGGAGGTGCACCGGGAGATGTGGCGGCAGGTGGCCCGCTCCACGGCGGCCCATTCCACCGCCGTGATCGCCGACACCTCCTCCTGTCGCTTCCTGCAGGGCGGCTCCATGACGCGCATCTTCGGCGCGCCCATCGTCGCCGGGCCGAAGCATGTGGAGGTGCAGCGCGGCACGCGGAACAACGCACTGCTGCTGCGCGCCAGCCATGACGGCTATGCCGAGGCGTTCAACCTGCTGCACCAACGCTCGTGGCGGCTGGCGCTGGAGGGCAACCGGCTCGACGGCGAGGACATCTTCCGGCCGGTGGAGGAGGGCGGGGCGCTGCCGGCGGAGACCTTCGCCATCCGCTTCCACCTGCACCCCTCGGTGACGGTGGAACGGCTGGACGATCCCCATACGGCCTTGCTCAGCCTGCCCAACGGCGAGGCCTGGGCCTTCGCCGCGCCTCATCTGCCGCTGGTGGTGGAGGAGAGCGTGGACCTCGCCGCGACCGGCGGGCCGCGCCGCACCTCGCAACTGGTCCTCACGGGCGAGGTGGCGCGCACGCCGCGCGTCATCTGGACCTTCGTGCGCACCCGGGAAGCGCAGAGCGTGCCGCCGGTGCGGCCGGGCCGGGGCTGAGGCCCCGACCGATCACCTTCGGCATCACCCCCACGGCCCGCGGCGCGGCTGCGCCGGGGCCGAAGCGGGTGCTGTGAAACCTCCGCCGCCCATGCGCTGCGACAGATCGCGCAGGGCCGCGATGCGGTTCTCCACTGCCGGATGGGTGGAGAAGAGATTGTCCATCCGCGCCCCGGAGAGGGGATTGATGATGAACATGTGGGCAGTCGCGGGGTTCGCTTCTGCCTCATAGTTCGGCACCTGATGCGCCTCGCCGGAGATCTTCGCCAGCGCCGAGGCGAGCGCCATGGGCCGCCCCAGTATCTCCGCACCGCCCCTGTCGGCCTCGTATTCGCGCGAGCGGGAGATGGCCATCTGCACCAGCATGGCGGCCATCGGCGCGAGGACCACCATCAATATGGTGCCGATGAAGCCGAAGGGATTGTTGTTCTCCCGATTGCCCCCACCAAACAGCAGGCCGAAGTTCGCCAGCATGGAGATGGCGCCGGCGATGGTCGCGGTGATGGTCATGGTGAGGGTATCGTAGTGCTTGATGTGCGCCAGCTCGTGCGCCATCACGCCCGCCACCTCTTCCGGCGTCAGGGTCTGCAACAGGCCGGTGGTGGCGGCGACCGCGGCGTTCTGCGGATTGCGACCGGTGGCGAAGGCGTTGGGCTGGGGGTTGTCCATGATGAACACCCGCGGCATGGGCAGGTCCGCCCGCCGCGCCAGCTCCCGCACCATGCCCACGAACTCGGGCGCGGTACGATCATCCACCTCCCGCGCGCCGTACATGCGCAGGACCATCTTGTCCGCATTCCAGTAGCTGAACAGGTTCATGCCTGCCGCCACCACAAATGCGATCATCATCCCGCCGCGTCCGCCGAGGGCGAAGCCCACGGCCATGAACAAGGCGGTCATGCCGGCGAGCAGGATCGCCGTCTTCAGGTGATTCATCCATCCCTCCCGGTGCCGCGCACAGGACGCGGACCTTGGACTACAGGATGGGAAGGCACCGCGCCCCGTTCAAGGGCGAGATTGCCGTTGCGGCAGTGTGGTGCTGTCCGCCGCGCGGTTCAGATGTCGCGCATGAGGCGGTCGGCGGCCACGCACTTCCAGCGGCCGATCTGCCACTGGGGATGACTCTCGCTCCACTGCGCGATGGCCTGCTGGGAGGACATCATGCAGGTCATGGGTGCGCTCGCTTCCATGGAGAAGCTGAGCTTCTCCTCCCGGCAGGTGGCCGGAGCGCTGATGAGGCAGGCGTATAGAACAATGAACATGACCAGGGTTCCCGAGACCGGCGCTGCGTGTGCCACTCCCCTGCTTCCGTCCCTCTGCGACAAACCTTCGCTAGCCATTCAAGCTGTACTGACCGGCAGGCTGCCTTCTCACGGGCAATCTGTGCAAAAATTAAGAAGCAAGCTGAGTGCCAACAGGAATGTTGGGCAAGGCTTCTCGGGAAGATTGGTATTGAACAACCGCAATACTTCCCGTCACGTTCTGCCCATCAATCCAGGCATCCGGCCGCCGCTGCCGCCGCAGGGGCAGGTCGCGGCCCGGTCCTGCGAGCCTCTCGCAAGGCCGTCCGCAAGGTCGCTACCAGGCGTTTTGCCGGCCAATTTTTCACGCTGCGCCGCGGCATGGATTCGCTGTCGCGGCGGCTTGCAGGCGAGCCTCGGCGCGGCTAGGCTCCGCGCGCTATCTGGTGAACCGGTTCGGCATTCCGCGCCGAGCGCTGACAACAAGGGTAGGCGGCATAGGACCGCCGTCCGGAACTGTCTTCGGGGGCGGTCATCCCTAGTCGATCTACGAGGGAGGACAGAAGGTGGCTAAGATCAGCAAGGTTCTGGTTGGTGAGGCGCTCGTCGGTGACGGCAACGAGGTCGCCCACATCGACCTCATCATCGGCCCGCGCGGCAGCGCGGCCGAGACGGCGTTCGTCACCAGCCTGACGAACAACAAGGATGGCTTCACGTCCCTCCTCGCGGTGCTCGCGCCGAACCTGCCCTGCAAGCCCAACACCGTGATGTTCAACAAGGTGACCATCAAGGACGCCCGGCAGGCCGTGCAGATGTTCGGCCCCGCGCAGTACGGCGTCGCCAAGGCGGTGCAGGACTCCGTGGCCGAAGGCGTGATCCCGGTCGAGGAAGCCGACGACCTCTTCATCTGCGTGGGTGTGTTCATCCACTGGGAAGCGGCCGACGACGCCAAGATCCAGCAGTTCAACTACGAGGCGACCAAGCTCTCGATCGCTCGCGCCGTGGCCGGTACCCCCACCGCCAAGGAAGCGACCGACAAGCGCAACGAAGCCAAGCACCCCTTCGCGGCCTAGAGCGGAAACCACCCTGGACAGAGCGGAAACCCTCCGCCAATGCCGAAGGGTCTGCTCCAGCGGTTGGCCGCCATCTTTCTGCGATAGAGGCCAAAAGAACGACGACCGGCGGTGCTCCCGCCGGTCGTTTTCGTTTTCAGGGGGAGCTTGCTGTCGAACGCGCGTCAGGGCGTCCGGCGCAGGAAGATGCCGAAGGCGCGGGGGCCGTCGCCCACCTCGAGGGTTGAGACCACCTTCAGCGTCTGCGTGTCGATCACGCTCATGGAATTGTCGAACCAGTTCACCACATAGACCGCGCGCCCGTCGTCCGAGGCAGCGATGCCTTCGGGATACTCGCCCACGGAAATGGTGGCGCGGGGCGCGAGGGTCGTGGTGTCGAACACGCTCACCGTCCCCGCATACTGGTTGGTGACGAAGGCGAGCGTGCCGGCGAGCGCCACCGCATAGGGCCTGTTGCCCACCTTCACCGTGCCGACCACCTTGCGCGCGGCAACATCGATGACGCTCACGTCGTTCGAGCCCACATTGGCGGTGTAGGCGGTGCGCCCATCCTCGGAGAGGGTGATGCCGAAGGGGCGCGTGCCCACCTTGACCACGGCGAGACGCTCCAGCGTCGCGGCATCGATGATGGAGACCTGATCGTCGTCGCGATCGGCGCTGAGCACGAGGGCGCCGTCGGGCGTCACCGCCACGCCCGAGGGGGAGGCGCCGGTGTGGGCGACGCGCTGCGCGTCGGGGTTGTCGGGATCGACCACCAGGAGCCGCGCCGCATACCAGTCCGCCACATAGACCGGCTTGCCGGAGGGCGCGACCGCGACGCCCAGCGGACCGCCGTCCACATGGATGCGCTTCTCGACCGTGCGGGTCGCCGTGTCGATCACCGACAGGGCCTTGCCCTCGGGGCTGGTGACGAAGGCGCGGTGTCCGTCCCGCGACACCGCGATGCCGGCCGGCTCGCCGGGCACGGGGATGCGCCCGACGAGTTTCGGCGGGGTGGCGGCGCCATCGAGCGCCACCACCGCCACCTCATTGCCGGGCTGGTTGGTGATGAAGGCCTCCGCCGCGACCGAAGGCCGGGGCGCGACGAGGAGCGCGGCTGCCGCGGCGAAGATCGCCGGAGCCGCCGCGCGCCGCACAAGGGCCATCAGGAGCCCTTTTCGACCTTGGCCTTCAGGGCGTCGAGCCCGCCGCGGTAGACCGCGGTCACGGCGGCGACGGCGGCCTCGTCGCTCAGTTCCGGCGGCGGGTCGTTGTTGGGGTAGCCGCGATAGAAGGCGCCGCGCCACTCCACCTTGGTGTGGGTGGCATCGACGGGAATGACCGCGATGGTGGAGGAATAGTTCGTCACCGGCAGCACTTTCACGTCCACCGCATTGATGCGGTAGGAATAGGTCTTCTGCTCCGGCTCGTACTTCACCAGCACCTCGTCGAGGGTGCCGCCGCCCTTGAGGGTGAGCAGGCGCGTGGCATCCACGGCGTTGCCGCCCTTGCCTTCCTGCTTGTCGACGGCGGGATGCCAGCTCATGTCCTGGAAATTGGAGATCACGGCCCAGACCTTGTCGGCCGGCGCGTTGATCTCGACGCTCTCCGTCACCTTCTTGCGGGTGGGGCCGTGCGCGTCAGCGGCGAGTGGGATCATCGCGACCGCAAGCGCCGCCGCGGCGGCAATCATCTGCCTCATGGAAACGTTCCTCCAACACTGTTTGGTCGATGGTGAACGGGCCGGACGGCCGCGTCATTGGGAAAGCTCGGGCAGGCCCGGGGCGAAAATGCGGTTCTTCATCAAATAGCGCACGCCGCGCATCCAGGAATCGTCGGTGTTGCCACGGATATCGACCTGCCCCGCGCGCACGACCTTCGCGCTGCCTTCGACGCCCTTCAGGTCGACTTCGCGCACCTGCAGCTCGATGGACAGGATGAGATTGGACACCTTGCGCACCACGCCCACCGCCTCGAACCGCGCTCCGGCATCGGCGGCGATCTCGTTCTCGCAGGCATTGCACTTGAAGAAGGGGGAGGCCTCCTCGATGCGCGCGGCGAAGGGCTTGAGATCGACGGGTGTCACCTGCCCGGTTTCCACGAGCAGGCGCACGAGTTCGGCATTGATGAGCTTGAGCCGCGCATCCTGTTCCGCACGGATGCTGTTGCGCCGGTCTGCCGTATCGTCAAATAACTCGAAGCCGAAGATGGCCATAGGGACGGGCGCGGCAAAGCTGCGGCCTGTCACGCTGAAAAATGTTGCGCCTGCGAAAAGAAGGGCAAAGACGAAACGAGCGCCGGACATCATCGGGAACCTTTGGCAGTCGGGAGCGTGTCACAGCCGGCCAGCCGCTGGCAAGGAGAGATCATCTTATTGTTTTCTTATGTCTATTCGGTTGCCGTTTTTGGCTGATGATGGCTACATCTTCCCCTCCCGACGACCCGGATCGACTGAGCCCCGATTGCCCATGAGCCTTCCCATGAGCCTTTCTTGGCGCCTCGACGGGCCGGGTCCTGGCTGGCCCCGACTGCTTCTCGCCGCGGCCTGCGCCCTGCTGCTGGGCGTCGCGGGCGGTGTCGGGACGTCGCTGGCGCAGCAACCTGCAGGTGGTGCGCCCCAGTCTGCCGAAGCCGTCCAAACGCCCGCTCCCGTGGAGCTGCGGCTCGGCCTTCTCACCCGCGAGGTTCCCCCGCCGCCGCTCTACGATCTTCTCGCCGTGCCGGCAGACGATGCGGTGGCCGGTGCCGAGCTCGCCATCAAGGACAACAACACGACCGGCCAGTTCACCGGCCAGAGCTTTGCGCTGGAGCCGGTCACGCTTGCCGAGGACGAGGATGCGGGCGAGGCGGCGCGCAAACTGGCGGACGGTGGCATCAAGCTTCTGGTCGTCAATTTGCCGGCGGCGGACCTCCTCAAGGTGGACGACGCGGTGAAGGGCAAGGGAGTCACCCTGTTCAACATCGGCGCCACCGACGATGCGCTGCGCGCCGAGCAGTGTCGGGCCGACGTCTTCCACGTCGCGCCCAGCCGGGCGATGCTGGCGGACGCGCTGATGCAGTTCCTCGCCATGAAGCGCTGGACCAAGCTGTTCCTCATCGTCGGGCCGAACCCGGCGGATCAGCTCTATGCCGACGCGCTGCGCAAATCGGCGAAGAAGTTCGGGCTCAAGATCGTCGCCGACAAGCCGTGGACCTTCGGCCCGCTGGGGCGCGACCGCTCGGACAGCATCACCCGCTCCGACGCGCTGGTGTTCAGCCGGGGCGTGGATGCGGACGTGCTGGTGGTGGCGGACGAGGCCAACGATTTCGGCAATTACATCCCCTTCCGCACCTTCGAGCCCCGCCTCGTGGTGGGGACGCAGGGCCTCACCGCGGGCACCTGGCATCCGGCGCAGGATGCGTGGGGCTCGGCCCAATTGCAGAACCGCTTCCTGCGCGCCACGGGCCGCCCCATGCGCGCGACCGACTATCAGGCGTGGCTCGCCGTGCGCATGGTCGGCGAGGCCGCGACCCGCGCCAAGACGGCGGACCCGGTGGCGCTGGCGAAGTTCATGCGCTCGCCCGACTTCAGCCTCGCCGCCTTCAAGGGCGTGCCGGTGAGCGTGCGGCCGTGGGACCAGCAGGTGCGCCAGCCCCTCCTCATCGCCCAGCCCCTCGGCATCGTCTCGGTGGCGCCGGAGGACGGCTTCCTGCACCAGCGCACCCCGCTCGATACCCTCGGCGTGGACGAGCGCGAATCCAAATGCCGGCTGAACTGAAATGCCGGGACAAAGCGCGCGACGCGAATCGCGCCACACACGCCCGAATTCTGGAGGAAACCCGATGACCCCGACCGCCCTGCGCCGGCTCGTTGCCCTTCTCGCCGGAGCCGCCGCGCTGACGGCTGCGGATGCGGCTTCGGCCTATACGGTCTACGTCTCCAACGAGCGCGGCAATTCCATCACCGTCATCGATTCGACCACGCTGGAAGCCAAGCAGACGGTGAAGATCGGCCGCCGGCCGCGTGGCATCACCATGAGCCCGGACGGCAAGGTGCTGTTCCTGTGCGCCAGCGACGACCATGCGGTGCTGGCCATCGATCCCGCCACGCTCAAGGTCATGCGCAAGCTGAAGTCCGGCCCCGACCCGGAACTGTTCGCGCTGCACCCCTCGGGCAATCCGCTCTACATCGCCAATGAGGACGACAACCAGGTCACGGTTCTCGACGTGGAGCAGAACAAGGTGGTGGCGCAGGTGCCGGTGGGCACCGAGCCGGAAGGCATGGCGGTGAGCCCGGACGGGGCGACGCTGGTGGCCACCTCCGAAACCACCAGCATGGCCCACTTCATCGACACCAAGACCAACAAGATCTTCGCCAACGTGCTGGTGGATGCGCGCCCGCGCTTCGCCGAATTCTCCAAGGACGGCAAGCGCCTGTGGGTCTCCGCCGAGGTCGGCGGCACGGTGTCCGTCATCGATCCCGAGACGCGCAAGATCATCCACAAGGTCACGTTCCAGATCCCCGGCGTGTCCAAGGAGGCGATCCAGCCCGTGGGCGTGCGCCTGACGAAGGACGGCAAGACCGCCTTCGTCGCGCTGGGCCCGGCGAACCGGGTGGCGGTGGTGAATGCCGAGACGTTCGAGGTGCAGAAGTATCTCCTCGTCGGCCAGCGCGTCTGGCAGCTCGCCTTCACCCCGGACGAGAAGCTGCTCTTCACCACCAACGGCAATTCCAACGACGTGTCGGTGATCGACGTGCAGGACCTCAAGGTGGTGAAGTCCATCAAGGTCGGCGGCGCGCCGTGGGGCGTGGTGGTCTCGCCGCAATGAGTGATGCTGCGCAAGGTCCGGCGCACGTTCCGGCGCTCGCGATCGAGGCGGTGAGCCACGCCTTCGGCGCGCGCCGCGCGCTGGATTGCGTCTCGCTCACCGTGCCGGCCGGCTGCTTTGTCGCGCTGCTGGGGCCGAACGGCGCGGGCAAGACCACGTTGTTCTCGCTGGCGACGCGGCTCTATGCGACGCGCGAGGGGCGGGTGCGCATCTTCGGTCACGACCTCTCCCGCGCGCCCTCCGCCGCTTTGGCGGAGCTGGGCGTGGTGTTCCAGAGCCGCACGCTCGATCTTGATCTGTCGGTGCGGCAGAACCTCGCCTACCACGGCGCCCTGCACGGCATGGCGGGACGCGAGGTGAAGGCCCGCATCGCCGAATTGCTGGCGCTGGTGGGCCTCGCCGACCGCATCGATGACAAGGTGCGCACCCTCTCGGGCGGCCAGTCGCGGCGGGTGGAGATCGCCCGCGCGCTCATCCACCGCCCCCGCCTGCTGCTGCTGGACGAGGCGACGGTGGGGCTCGATCTGCCGTCGCGCTCCGCCATCGTCGAGATCGTGCGGCGCCTCGTGGCGGAAGAGGGGCTCGCGGTGCTGTGGGCCACCCACATCTTCGACGAGGTGCGGGCCGACGATCTCATCTATGTGCTCGACAAGGGCCGCATCATCGCCCACGGCACCGCGCGCGAGGTGACCGGCGCGCATCTGAGGCCGGCGGAAGAGCGTGCGCCCGATGGCCCCACGGCGGCTTTGGAGGCCGCCTTCCGGGCCATGACGGCGGCGCGGGCGGAGGACGTGGCATGAGCGAGGCGGCCTTTGACAGGGCGCCTTCCGCGCCCGCGCGCCACCTTGGCCCCGCGGGCTATCTGGTGTGCATGTCCGGTATCGTCGGCCGTGAGCTGCTGCGCTTCGTGCAGCAGAAGGAGCGCTTCCTCTCGGCGCTGGTGCGGCCGCTGGTGTGGCTCTTCATCTTCGCCGCCGGCTTCCGCTCGACGCTCGGCGTCTCGATCATCCCGCCCTATGAGACCTACGTGCTCTACGAGGTCTACGTGACGCCGGGCCTCGCGGTGATGATCCAGCTGTTCAACGGCATGCAGTCCTCCCTCTCCATGGTCTACGACCGGGAGGTGGGCTCCATGCGGGTGCTGCTGACGAGCCCGTTTCCGCGCTGGTACCTGCTGTTCTCCAAGCTGGTGGCGGGGGTCAGCGTGTCGCTGGCGCAGGTCTATGTCTTCCTCGCCATCGCCCGGCTGTGGGAGGTGGACATCCCGCCCATGGGCTATCTCACCGCGCTGCCCGCCTTCATCCTCACCGGGCTGATGCTGGGGGCCATCGGGCTCGTCATCTCCTCGCTGATCCGGCAGCTGGAGAATTTCGCCAGCGTGATGAACTTCGTGATCTTCCCGATGTTCTTCGCCTCCTCGGCGCTCTACCCGCTGTGGCGCATCCGCGATGCCAGCGAGACGCTGTACATCGTCTGCCTGCTCAACCCCTTCACCCATGCCGTGGAACTGGTGCGCAACGCGCTCTACGGCGCGTTCGAGCCGCAGGCCTTCGCCGTCGTGCTCGGCACCACCATCGTCTTCTTCGCCCTCGCCGTCGTCGCCTACGATCCGGGCCGCGGCATCATGGGGCGGCGGGGCGGGCCAAAAGGAGAAGCCGCGTGATCCGTTCGCTTGCCGCCGCCTCGGCCCAGGTATCGCTCCTTTGGGTCGCCGCTGTCCTGAGCGCGGGGCCGCTGGCCGCCCAGCCGAAGAGCGATCCCGACTGGCCCTGCCCGCAGCGCAGGACGCCGGAGATCGATCTCGCGCAGGTGTGGAGCGGCCCGGACCCGGCCTCCGCCGGCAAATGGACCGACGACCAGGATGCCGCCTCCCTCGCAGTGAAGCTCGCCTCCCGCCGCACGCCGGCGAAGGAGTTCGGCCCGTTGCTCGATGGCTTCGTGAAGGAGGCCGGCGCCGAGGCGGACAAGGGCCTGCTCCGGGTGATGGCCGGGGTCTACGAGATCATCAACGACCAGCGCAGCAAGATCATCCACGGCATCGTGCGCTACGCCCACGGCCAGCAGCGCCTCGCCGACCGCATCCGCGAGGAGGCTGACGAGCTGAGCAAGGCGCAGACCTCCATCACCGCGCCCGAGACCGCCGAAAGCCGCAAACTCGACGAGCAGCTCAACTGGGACACCCGCATCTTCGACGAGCGCGCCAAGTCCCTCATCTATGTCTGCGAGACGCCGGTGTTGCTGGAGCAGCGAGCCTTCGACATCGGCCAGCAGATCCAGTCCCGGCTGAAGGCCAAGGGCGGCTGAGACTTGGGTGGCTAAGACTTGGGCGGCTGAATACTCCGTCCGTCATCGCCCGCCTTGTGCGGGCGATCCACCCTGCGACCGGGCAGGCTCGTCGTCTTCAAAATCGGGTCCAGCGTCGGGGTGGATCCCCCGGACGAGCCGGGGGATGACGGTGGGTGCGGCTACTCCAGCCCCTCCACATGCCCGATGAAGGGCAGTTGCCGGAAGGCGTGGGCGACGTCCATGCCGTAGCCCACCACGAACACGTCCGGGCAGGTGAAGCCGACGAAATCGGCCTCGATCTGCACCGCCCTCTTGCCCGGCTTCTCCAGAAGCACGCACACCAGCACCCGCCGCGCGCCGCGCGCCATGAGCAGGTCCTTGGCGAAGGCGAGGGTGCGGCCGGACTCCAGGATGTCGTCGATGAGGAGCACGTCGCGGTCGCGCACGTCGCTCTCCACATCCTTCAGGATCTCCACCTGGCCGGAGGAGATGGTCGCCTCGCGATAGGAGGAGAGGTGCATGAACTCCACCTCCGGCGCGAGGCCGGACGTGTGCATGGCGCGCAGGAGGTCGGCGGCGAAGATGAAGGAGCCCTTCAGCACCGCCACGGCGAGCAGCCGCTCGGGCGCATGCGCGGCGATCTCCACCGCCAGGGCGTGGTTGCGCGCGGCGATGCGGTTCTCGTCATAAAGGACGCTGACGTTCGGCAGGTTCATGGTCCCTCTTCGCCAGAGCGCGAGCGTGGCCGTCGGGGCCGCGGGCGCTCTTCCGAGATAGCCGCCGGACCCGGCGGGCGCAATGCGGGACAGCCCTTCCCCACCCCTCGGCACTCGCACGGGGCGGGCCTTCCGCGCCCCCGTGGCGACGCCTTCCGCTTCGTTTATGGTGGGGCGGGGCGCCGTGGCGCGATTCGAGCGAAGGGTTGGGGCGTGGTCCGGTTCGAGAACGTCGGCCTCAGGTACGGCATGGGCCCGGAGGTGCTGAAGGATGTGTCCTTCGGCATCGAGCCCAATTCGTTCCAGTTCCTGACAGGCCCGTCGGGGGCCGGCAAGACGACGCTCATGCGCCTCCTGTTCCTCCAGCTGAAGCCGACGCGCGGGCTCATCACTTTGTTCGGGCGGGATGTCTCGTCCCTCGATCCCGACGAGGTGGCGGTGCTGCGCCGGCGCATCGGTATCGTGTTCCAGGATTTCCGCCTGCTGGACCACCTCACCACCTATGAGAATGTCTCCCTGCCGCTGCGCGTGCTCGGCAAGGAAGAAGCGAGCTATCGCGGCGAGGTGACGGAGCTTCTGAGCTGGGTCGGCCTCGGCGACCGGATGCACGTGCTGCCGCCGGTGCTCTCGGGCGGCGAGAAGCAGCGCGCGGCCATCGCCCGCGCCCTCATCGGGCGGCCGGAATTCCTGCTGGCGGACGAGCCCACGGGCAATGTGGACCCCACCCTCGCCCGCCGCCTGCTCCGCCTGTTCATCGAACTCAACAAGTCCGGCACGTCGGTGCTGCTGGCCACCCATGACATCGCGCTCATGGACCAGTACGACGCCCGCCGCCTCGTGATCGCCGACGGCCGCCTCTATGTCTACGACTGACGCCGCCACCCAGCCCCAGAACCCGCCGCCCAAGAAGCCGCCGGCCGAGGGCGAGGCGCCGCGCGCCAAGGCGCGGGCGCTGGCTTCCATCGTGCCGTCCTCCACCATCGCCGGGCGGGCGCTGGTGGCGGTGGTGGCCATCATGACCTTCCTTGCCGGCCTCACCATCGGCACGGCGGTGGCGGTGCGGGCGACCGCCAGCCAGTGGCGCTCCGACGTGACGCAGGAAGTCACCATCCAGATCCGTGCCGGCGAGAAGCAGGCCACCGACGCCCAGGTGCAGGCCGCCGCCGACATCGCCCGCAAGACGCCCGGCATCGCCGATGTGCATGTCCTGACGCCGGAGGAGACCTCCCGGCTGCTGGAGCCGTGGCTCGGCTCGGGGCTGGATCTCGGCGACCTGCCAGTGCCGCGGGTAATCGTGGTGCGCCTCGACGGGGCGAGCCCGCCCGATCTCGCCAAGCTCAAGCGCACGCTGACCGACCGCATCCCCACCGCCACGCTGGACGATCATCGCGGTTGGTCGCGCCGCCTCGTGGCGGTGACGGACGGGGTGATGCTGGTCGCCGTGGTTCTGCTGGTGCTGGTGGGGCTCGCCACCGTGCTCTCGGTGGTGTTCGCCACCCGCGCGGCGGTGGCCACCAACCGTTCGGTGGTGGAGGTGCTGCACTTCGTCGGCGCGCGGGACGGCTTCATCGCCGCCCAGTTCCAGCGCCACTTCCTCAAGATCGGCGCCGAAGGCGGGCTGATCGGCGGGCTCTCGGCGGCGGCCGTGTTCGGGGCGCTGGCCGCGCTCCCGCGCCTCGGCCTCGGCGGCGATCCGGAATTGCCGACCGTGCTCGGCTGGCTCAATCCCGGCTATCTCGGCTTCTTCGGCATCGCGGTGTCGGTGGCGATCGTGGCGCTGGCGACGGCGCTCACCTCCCGTGTCACCGTTTACCGCACGTTGAGGACGATCACATGATTCGGGCGGCGGCGGTGGGGGTGGCGGTGGCCGGGGGTGCGTCACCTCGCCTCTGCCGCATTCCGGCGCCATCGTCGGCTCCATGACCATGTCGAGCACCGAGCGCAGGATGAGGGCGCAAATCGGTCCCGGGCAGTCCGATACCGGCACGGCCAGAAGCGGGGCGACCACGAACACGCGGCCATCGCCGGCACCGCGCCGCAGCCTGCTGCGCCGCCTCGCCGTCGCCGCTGTGACGCTTGGCACGCTCGGGGCCGTCGTCGCCGGTGTCGGCTTCGTTGCCTTCACCACCCAGATCGCCGGCCGCGAGCCCGCGGGCGTGAAGCCGGCCGATGCCATCGTCGTGCTCACCGGCGGGCCGTCGCGCATCATCGATGCCGTCTCCCTGCTCAATGAGGGGCTCGGCCAGCGACTGCTGATCACCGGCGTCAATCCCGCCACCTCGTCCGACGAGATGCGGCGCGCCTTGCCGGACGGCGAGAGGCTGATGGACTGCTGCATCGATCTCGGCCACAAGGCGCTGAACACGCGCGGCAATGCGCTGGAAGCCGCGGAGTGGACGCGGGAGCGGCGGTTCCGCTCGCTGGTGGTGGTGACCTCCTCCTGGCACATGCCCCGCGCCATGATGGAATTGTCGCGCGCCCTTCCCGATGTGGAGCTGGTGGCCTATCCCGTCGTCACCAGCCGCACCGAGCCGGAGAACTGGTGGACCGATACTGGAACGCTGAAGCTGCTGGTGAAGGAATATCTGAAGTACATCATGGCCACGGTGAAGATTCGTCCCGCCCAGGCGGTGGCGGGCTCCGGGGCCGCTGCCGCGCCGCCGGCCGGGGCGGCCGCCGCGTCGCACTGAACACGCGCTCCCGGCCGCCCGGCCGCGGGGCAGGGAGACCGCCTTGACCTTCCTGCGTTCGCTCGTCTTCCAGATCGCCTTCTATCTGGTGACGACCCTCTATCTGCTGGCCTTTCTTCCCGCGCTGCCGTTCCTGTCGCGCCAGGGGCTGTGGCGCACCGGTGTCCTGTGGTGGGTGGCCACCACCATGTTCCTGCTGAGGGTGATCGTCGGGACGCGCGCGGAGTTCCGCGGCACCGAGAACATCCCGGACGGCCCGCTGCTGATCGCCTCCAAGCATCAGTCGGCCTGGGAGACCCTCGCGCTGCTGCCGCTGTTCTCGGACCCGGCCTTCATCCTGAAGCGCGAACTCATGTCCATTCCGGTGTTCGGCTGGTTCGCGGCGCGGGCGCGGATGATCCCGGTGGATCGCAAGGGCGGCTCGGCGGCGCTCAAGGCCATGACGCGGCGGGCGCAGGCCGACATGGCCGAGGGCCGGCAGATCCTGATCTTCCCGGAAGGCACCCGCCGCCCGGCCGGCGCGCCGCCGGACTACAAGTTCGGCGTGGCGCACCTCTATTCCAGCCTCGGCGTGCCCTGCCTGCCCATCGCGCTCAATTCCGGCCTTTACTGGCCGCGCCGGAGCATCCTGAAGCGGCCCGGAACCATCCTCGTCGAGATCCTGCCGCCCATCCCGCCGGGGCTGCCGCGGCAGAAGATCATGGCCCGGCTCGAGGCCGACATCGAGGCCGCCAGCGACCGCCTGCTTGCCGAGGGACTGGCGGAACTTGGGCCCCGCGCACCGGCCGATCTCAGGGCGCGCGCGAGCGCCGAGTCGTCCCCGTTGTCCACCCCTGTGGAAAACTCTTGATCGATCGCGGGGGATCGTTCTAGTTTCGTTCTCATGAACGCAACTGATTCGCTCCTTGTCCCCCTTGTGGACGCCGGTGGCCTCAACGGCCTCAAGCACGCCGCCCTCGGTGCGCGCTACCGTTTCTGGCGCGACGAAGACGGCCTGCGCCACGTGTTCTCGGTCTATCGGCCCGACGCCGCCCCGGACTATCCGGACGCCCTCGCGGTGGTGTCGCGGCGCACGCCCGCGGGCTCCATCGCCATGTGGGCGGGGCCGGCGAGCCATGCCCGCACGGCTGCGCTCAGGATGCGCGGCGACGAAATCCACATCCATGTGTTCGGCGAGGAGAATGCGCCTGCCCTGCGCCGCCTGATGGATCGCAGCCTCATGGGCCGCAATCCGATGGAACGCGGCGAGGTCCCGGCGCTGCCCCGCCCGGCAGTCCAGGCGCTCTGCCTGCCCGCCCGCCGCCACGCGGCGTAAGGGGCGCGGTCTCAGGGCGACCCGTCGCCCTCCGCATCGTCCGGCAGCACGGGGGGCAGAGCGTGGCTCGCCGTCAGGTGCTGGGTGATGTAGGCGAGGCCTGGGTCGCGGATGCCGAGGCTCTCCAGCGCCCTCACCGTCGCCACCACATAATCCGTGTTCGGCCCCGACTTGCCGTGGGAGCGGCGCACCAGCGCCAGCTGGTCGTCGAGGGTCAGGCCCGGCGCATATTGGGGATGGGCGCGGTTGACCAGATAGGCCACCGCCGGCGCATCGCGCCCCGATCCGTCCAGCAGGCGCACGCGCCGCATGACCTCGCGATAGACCCCGGAAATCTGCTCGCGCTCGGTGAGATAGGCATGGGTCTGCGGCCACTGTGCCGCCGCCACCCGGTAGGCGATGCCCCGGCAGGAGCCGCCGAGATCCAGGCCGAGCACCAGCCCCGGCTTCTCCGGCGTGCCGCGATGGTGGAAGGAATAGACGCACAGGGTGCGGTGGGCGCCCACGAGCCGCGCCTCGCAGCGCTCGACGAAGGCGAAGCCCGGATTCCACATCAGCGAGCCGTAGGCGAACACCCAGACATCGCCGTGCTGACCTGAAGCCGCGGCGGAAGGCGTGACCGATTGCCCCGCCGCCTCCGGCGCGTTGCCGCCTCCGCTCGCCGACCGCTCGTCCGCCATGGGCCCGACACACCTTCCCGGCGTTGACAGAAACGCCGGACCGTCGCCTAACAGCCGGCAAGGACCATCGCAAGCCACGGGCGACCGTGGCCAGCCGCAAGGATGTCCATGACCGCCCCTGTCCCATCCGCCCCTGTTTCGCCCGCTCCCGTATCGCCACCCCCCGAAGCGTCCGGGCGCCGGCCGAAGCCTTGGCTCGTCATCGTTCCCGTGGCCCTGGTGGTGGTCGCCGCCATCGTCTGGAGCGGCCTGTGGTTCTATGCCGCCGGGCGCGCCGAGCGCGAGATCGACGCCTGGATCGGCCGCGAGGCGAAGCTTGGCCGCATCTGGACCTGCACCGACCGCCACCTCGCCGGCTTCCCCTTCCGCTTCGAGCTGCGCTGCCTGATGCCGAAGCTGGAGACCGTGGGCGGCGACGCCATGCGCTTCACCGCGGCTTCGGTCGAGGCGGTGGCGCAGGTTTGGGCACCCAACCACCTCGTCGCGGACTTCGTCGGGCCGGCGCGGGTCGATGACCTCACCACCGGGCAGTCTTATGTGGCGGCGTGGTCGCTGCTGCAGATGAGCGGCGTCGGAGATCTCTCCGGCCGGCCGGAGCGCTTCTCGCTGCAGGCGCACGATCTGAAGCTCGAGCAGCCCGCCGCCACGGGCGCGCAGCCGGTTTCCATCCTCTCCGCCCATCTGTTCGAGTTCCACGCCCGTCGCTCGCCGGGGCAGGACGGCAAGCCCGACGGCGTCGACTATGCGTCCGGCTTCACCGGCGGCCAAAGCGCGCTCCTCAATACCCTTGGCGCGGAGGGGCCGGTGGAGATGGCGCTTCAGGGCACCGTGACGGCTTCGGCCGACCTGCGGCCCATGTCGGTGGCGCAGCGCATGCGCGCCTGGGCCAATGCGGGCGGCATCGCCAAGCTCGACCGCTTCCACATCACCTCGCCCAAGATCGCCGTGACGGCGACCGGGGCGGTGGCGCTCGACAGCCAGGGCCGGCTCAACGGCAAGCTCGACCTCGGCTTCGCCGGCATCAACGATCTGGTGCAGGGCCTCGACAAGGCCGGCGCCATCCCGCGGGAGATCGCGCCCATCGTCGGCGCCCTCGCCATGGTGGGCAAGCCGGGCCAGGTGGAGGGCCGCAAGGGCGCGATCTTCGCGCTTTCGTTCGATGCCGGAACGCTCAAGCTCGCCGGTTTCCCGGTGGGCATCGTGCCGCCGCTGTTCTGAGGCGTTGTCCTACGGCGTTGTTAAAAAAGGCCGGCGCGTCAGAACACGCGCTCGCCTTCCGCCAGCACCTGCCGCACCACCGGCGTGCCTTCCACAATGCGGAAGCGCACCACGTCGGCCCGGAGCCCGGCTTCGAGCCGGCCGCGATCGGCGAGGCCGGCCATATGGGCGGGGTTGCGGGTGACGAGGGCGATGGCCTGCGGCAGCGCCATGCCGTCCACGGTGTGGAGGCGCGTCGCCGCCTGCAGCAGGCTCGCCGGCACGTAGTCGGACGCGAGGGCGTCCACGAGTCCCTCCTGCGCCAGCGCACCCATGGCGACACCGCCGGAGTGAGAGCCGCCGCGCACCACGTTCGGCGCCCCGCCGATGGTGGCGAGATCGGCCGCGCGGGCCGCCAGTGCCGCCTCGCGGGTGGTGGGGAACTCGCTGATGGTGCAGCCGGCGGCCTGCGCCTCGGCCACATGCGCCTCGGTGGTGTCGTCGTGGCTCGCCCGCACGAGGCCGGTTGAGGCCAGCATCTCCACCAGCGGCGGCATGTTGCGCGCCACGTTGGCCCGGCCGCGGGCGGTGCGCTCGCCGATCTCGCGCTCGGCCTCGACGGCATCCTTGCCGATGCCCAGCAGGAAATTGCGCAGCGTTTCCACATTGCGCCACTGCCGGGCACCCGGCGTGTGGTCCATCAGCGAGGCGAAGGCGAGGCTTGGCCGGGCCAGCGTCGGCTCCACCAGATCGAGCACGTTCGGGTCGGTCATCTCGCAGCGCAGGTGCACCTTGTGGTCGGCCCGGAAGAGGGGCGCCCCCTGCTCCACCGCATCCAGCATGGTTCCGAACAACTCGCGCCGCTCCGCCTTCGCCTGGTCGAAGCCGCCGGCGCAGATGGCGTCGAACACGGTGGTGATGCCGCTCGCCACCGTCTGCCCGTCATGGGCGAGGGCGGCGGCGCGCGCATCCGGCCAGAACACCTTGGGACGGGGGACGAAATGGCCCTCCAGCGCGTCCGTGTGCAGGTCGATGAGGCCGGGGGCGATGAAGTCGCCGTCGCAGTCGATGGCGGCCGGCGTGGTGGCGCGGCCCGCGTCGATGGCGAGGATGCGGCCGTCCCGGAGGGTGATGGTTCCCGCGACGACGGCATCGTCGAGGACGAGGCGGGCGTTGGTGAGAACGGTGTCCATCGGGGCTCCGGATCGAGGCAGGGCAAAAGGATACGGGCCCGGCTACCGGCCGGGCCCGCGGGAGGTTCTGCGTTGCACCCTATCGTGACACCGCGGTGACGTCGCCTGCGTCAGCCGGCGTCAGGAGCGCGGGGCGGGTGAGGCCGGCAGGGCGGGCAGGGCCGGCGGGCGGGGCACCACCTCGTAGAGCTGGAAGCGCTCGCCCTCGGCGATGAGCTTGAGGTGGTCGCTGTCCGGGTTGGGCGCGCCGCGCTCGGTGAACAGGAGGTAGACGTAATCGAACTTCGACGGCCACAGGTCCCAGTAGCGCGGGCCGTCGGGCGTCGGGTCTTCCTCGGTGACGAGCAATTGCTCGATCTGGGGCGGGGTGCCGTCCTCGGTGTCCACCTGCTCGTTGAAGGGCTTGCGGGCGCGCAGGATCTGCTTGCCCTCCACCGTGAAGGCGGTGGTGACGAGGGACGACTTCTCGATCATGGCGAGGCAGGCGGCGTGCATCAGGCCGAGGTCGGTCGGATCGTTGCCGCCCTGGATGTCGGCATAGGCGACGAGCACGCGCGAGCCGGGGCGGATGCGGGTGACCGATTCGCGGAACGCCACCGTCCATTGCGACAGCCGGTCCCACACCACCTGCACCTCGCCCACGCGGACCGCCAGCATCAGGATGAGCACCACCGCGAACCCGCGCCGGGCGAAGCGGTGGCGCAGGTCCGCGCGCATGGCGGCGAGCACCATGAAGACGATGGCCGCCGGCAGGCGCTGGTCCGCCATGTAGGTGGCGAACACCACCCGCGGCATGGCGAGATAGACGAGCCCCGCCACCAGCAGCAGCGGCAGCATGAAGGAGTGGACGTTGAGCAGCCGGTGCCGCGCCGCCCAGACGCCGGCCACGATGAAGATCGCCGCCACGGCGACCGCCACATGGTCGATATAGACGTTGAAGATCAGCTCGATGCCGGCGATCTTGCCCTGCGGCTCCCAGTAGTTCTGCCCGCTGAGGCCCCAGGTGGGGCTCGCCAGCAGCAGCGGCAGGATGGGCAGGAAGGGCAGGCCGCCGCTGACGAATATGCCGATGCGCGGCCAGATCGGCCCGCGGCCGAGGCGCAGTCGGTCCAGCTCGTAGGCAAGGATGCCGATGCCGTAGATGCCCGCGGTGAACAGGTGGCAGAAGAACAGCGCCACCACGAACGCCGCCGACACCAGATAGCGCCAGGGCCACCACTTGTCGCGCAGCGCCACCCAGGCGCTGAGCGCGAACAGCGCCAGCCCGATGCCGAAATAATAGTTCATCACGCCGATGAGGAAGACGCCGCTGTAGAGCAGCGGGAACGCCAGCAGCGGCAGCGCCGACCACACGCCGAACAGCGTGCGGTTGAGCGTCATGGTGCCCCCGGCGATCAGCGCGAAGCACATCAGGGTGTAGATCTCGCCGGCGGTGTAGATGCCCACCACCTTGTCGATGAGCGGGACAACGAGGTCCATCATCAGGTTCGGCAGGATCGACCATTTCAGCGTGTAGAAGCGCGCGAGGTCCTGATCCCCGGGGATCGAGGCGATCACGTGCATCCGCGCGAGATGGTTCACGTAATCCGACAGGGGCGGGATCGGATGGGTGAGGATCGGGATCGACACGAGGCCGAGGCAGGCCACGAACAGCAGCAGGATCTGCCAGGGGCGGAGATCGTGCGGCCGGCGCTCCGGCGGGTGGCCATGATGGGCGTGCGCGGAGGCGCTCGTGGAATGCTTGGCAGGCAGAATCGGAGGCGTCATGAAGGCCGGGTCTCTCTGGCGGCGGCTGGAGCTACGGCGGGGCGAGGGCTGTGGCGGGCGAACCGGTGACGGGAGTTGACGCCGCCATTGTGTCGGCCGGGACTGCTTCTCATCACCTTTTCGCGAGGGAAGGAAGCCCGGCCGACGAGATTTCCGCACCGGCCTGTCCCGGCCGCGCCGCGAGCGGACCTTTCACCGCACGAGGGAAACCGCTAGAAGGGCGCCGCCCGGCGGCCCCACCGCCGTGCCCCCGCGAGCATCCATCTGCGAGCCCCCCATGACCGAGCCCCATTCCCAGTCCGTGTCGGAAGCCCAGCACGAGGCCGAAGTGCTGGCGCGGGCGCTGCCGCACATGCAGCGCTATGACGATGCGATCGTCGTGGTGAAATACGGCGGCCACGCCATGGGCAGCGAGGACGTGGCGCGCACCTTCGCCTCCGACATCGTGCTCATGGAGCAGTCGGGCATCAATCCGGTGGTGGTGCACGGCGGCGGGCCGCAGATCGGCGCCATGCTCAGCAAGCTCGGCATCAAGTCCGAATTCGCGGCGGGCCTGCGCATCACCGACAAGGCCACGGTCGAGATCGTCGAGATGGTGCTGGCCGGCTCCATCAACAAGCAGATCGTCGGCTTCATCAACGAGGCGGGCGGCAAGGCCATCGGCCTGTGCGGCAAGGACGGCAACATGGTGCGCGCCCGCAAGGCGAACCGTGTGATGGTGTCTTCCGGCGGCGATGACGCGCAGGAGGTGGACCTCGGCTTCGTCGGCGAGCCCGACACCGTGGACACCACCGTGCTCGACCAGATCCTCGGCCGCGAGCTGATTCCCGTGCTGGCCCCGGTGGCGGCGGCGGTGGACGGTGGCACCTACAACGTGAACGCCGACACCTTCGCCGGCGCCATCGCCGGTGCGCTCGGGGCCAAGCGCTTCCTGCTGCTCACCGACGTGCCGGGCGTGCTCGACAAGAACAAGCAGCTGATCCCGCGGCTCACCATAGCCGAAGCCCACGCGCTGATCGCCGACGGCACCATCTCCGGGGGCATGATCCCCAAGGTGGAGACCTGCATCTACGCGCTGGAGAAGGGGGTGGAGGGCGTCGTGATTCTCGACGGCAAGGTGCCCCACGCGGTGCTGCTGGAACTCCTCACCGACCACGGCGCCGGAACGCTCATCACCCGCTGACGTCAGCCCTTGAGGACGTTCACCCCTTGAGGAGGTCTGCGTCCGCCGGAATGGTGGTCGCACCCTCCCCGAGGGCGCGCTGCATCAGGACCGTATCGATCCACCGGCCGAACTTGAGGCCGGTGGCCGGCAGGGTGCCGATGGAGCCGAAGCCGCAGGCGCGGTGCAGCGCGATGGAGCCGGCATTGCCGCTGTCGCCGATCACTGCCACCATCTGGCGGAAGCCCAGCGCCTCGCACTCGGTGATGAGCGCTTCCAGCAGCCGGCGGCCGACCTTTCGGCCCCGGGCCGCCTCGTCCACATAGATGGAATTCTCCACCGTGTAGCGATAGGCGACGCGCGGACGGAAGGCGCTGGCATAGGCATAGCCCAGCACCTTCCCGTCCTCTTCCAGCACGAGATAGGGATAGCCGCCGTCCATGAGGGCGGCCTGGCGGCGGGCCATCTCCTCCGGTCCCGGCGGTTCCAGCTCGAAGGAGGCGGTGCCGTTGCGGACCGCCTCGTCATAGATGGCGGTGATGGCGGGAATATCGGAAGGGGTCGCGGGACGGATCGGCATACCCTCTTTTAAGCCGCCGCAGCGCATCCGCCAAGCTTGTCGTCCGTTCTTGCTGTCCGTTCAGGCCCGCGTGATCGTGCCCGGTGCGACGGTGAAGCGCGCGGCCGTCTCCAGCGCCGCGAAGGCGGAGGGGTCGGCCCCGGTCATCCACACCTGCGCCCCGAGGCGGGCCAGCTCCTCGAACAGGCCGGCGCGGCGCTCGGCATCGAGATAGGCCACCACGTCGTCCAGCAGCAGCAGCGGGGACAGCCCCTGCATGCTCCCCACCAGACGGGCGTGGGACAACGTGAGGCCGATCAGCAGGGATTTCTGCTCGCCGGTGGAGCAGCGTGCGGCGGGCAGGCGCTTCTCGCCGTGGCTCACCGACAGGTCGGTGAGATGGGGGCCTTCCAGCGTGCGCCCGGCCGCGCGATCCCGCGGGCGATTGTCGCGCAGCAGCGCCCGATAGCGGTCCTCCACCTCCAGCGCCGGATGCTGGGCGATGAGGCGCTCCACGGCGCCGTCGAGGGCGAGTTCGGCGAAGGGGAAGGGGGACGCCTCGTCGCGATGGGCGGCGATCTCGGCGGAGAGCCGCGCCACCGTCTCCAGCCGCGCGGCGGCCACCGCCACCGCCAGCTCGGCCACCTCGTGCTCCACCGCATCGAGGAAGCGGGCGGAGCCGTTCTCCTCCAGCAGCCGGTTGCGCGAGCGCAGGGCGCGTTCGAGGCCGTTGACCCTCGTGCCGTGGGAGGCGTCCACCGCCAGCACCAGCCGGTCGAGATAGCGGCGGCGGTCGCCGGGCGGGCCGAGGAACAGGCCGTCCATCTCCGGCGTCAGCCAGAGCACCTTGAGATGATCGAGGAAGGCATTGGCCGAGGGCACGGCCTCGCCGTCGATGCGGCAGCGCCGCTGCCCGCCTTCCTGCGCCGGATCATAGCCGGTGCCGAGGCGCACCTCGCCCAGCGCGCCCTCGATAAAGGCGGAGACCGCCCAAGGCGCACCGTCCGCGTCCGGCGCGTCGGCTCCGGGCGGGCGGTGGCCCACGTCGGCGAGCTGCGCCCGGCGCAGGCCGCGGCCGGGGGAGAGGAAGGAGAGGGCTTCGAGGATATTGGTCTTGCCGGCGCCGTTCGGCCCGGTGAGCACGATGGCGCGCGCCTCCACCGCCACCTGCGCCGCCGGATAGGAGCGGAAAGCGGCGAGCGACAGCTTCAGGATGGCGGCGTGGAGCATGGTGTCACGATCGCCGCGGCGTCAGGACCGCCGGGCCGGCTGCCGGACAGGCCCTTATGCGCCTCACACCCGCAGTCTCAAACGCGCATGGGCATGAGGACGTAGAGCGCATCCGTCTTGGTGGAATCGCGCACCAGGGTGGGCGAGCCGGGGTCGGCGAGCTTCAGCTCGGCCGTGTCGCCTTCGAGCTGGGAGGTGATGTCCAGCAAATAGCGGGAGTTGAAGCCGATATCGAGGGGCTCGGCGGTGTAGTCCACCTCCAGCTCCTCGGTGGCGCTGCCCGAATCAGGGTTGGTGACGGACAGGGTCAACTTGCCGTCGCCCAGCGACAGCTTCACCGCGCGGCCGCGCTCGCTGGACACGGTGGACACGCGGTCCACGGCGGCGGCGAACTCGTCCTTGTCGACGATGAGGGTCTTGTCGTTGCCCTGGGGAATCACCCGGCCATAGTCCGGGAAGGTGCCGTCGATCAGCTTGGAGGTGAGCACGATGGCGCCCACCTGCACGCGGATCTTGGTGGCGGACAGGGAGATGGTGACTTCCGCCTCCTTGTCCTCCAGCAGCTTCTGGATCTCGGCGACGGTCTTGCGCGGCACGATCACGCCCGGCAGGCCCTGCGAGCCGGCGGGAGCCTCAAGCTCTGCCTGGGCGAGGCGGTGGCCGTCGGTGGCGACGGCGCGCAGCATCGGCTTGCCGCCCGCGTCGGTCACATGCAGGTAGATGCCGTTGAGATAATAGCGCGTCTCCTCGGTGGAGATGGCGAACTGCGTCTTGTCCACGAGGCGGCGGAACTCCGCGCCCTTGACCTTGAAGGTGTGGGAGAATTCGCCCGCCGCGAGATCCGGGAAATCGGCTTCGGGCAGGGTCTGGAGCGAGAAACGGGCGCGGGAGGCGCGCACCGTGAGGGTGCCACGCTCGCCGCCGGCTTCCAGCTGCACCTGCGCGCCATCGGGCAATTTGCGCACGATGTCGTAGAGCACGTGAGCCGGCACGGTGGTGGCGCCCGGCTGCCCGGTCTCGGCCGGCACGCTCTCGACCACTTCCAGGTCGAGGTCGGTGGCCTTCAGCTCCAGCGTGCCCTTGGCCGCCTTGATGAGCACGTTGGCGAGGATCGGGATGGTGTTGCGCCGCTCGACGACACGGTGCACGTGGCTGAGCGATTTCAGAAGCTCGGCGCGCTCGACGGTGACCTTCATCGTCCTGGCCCGTTCACTCTTCGCTTCCGAGCCGGCCTGCCGCGGGATCCGATGTCCCGCCGGTGGGTCCGCCTCGACATTCTAAGGATGACGCCCGCAGATCCCCTCATCCGTCATGCGGGCGAGGGGCGCGTGCGCCGGTGTGGCGTGGCGCGACGGCGCAAGCCGCCGTCTGGCACCCGATGGAACGGGCGCCGGGCCGCCGACATTGCCGCCCCGGGGGGCGCAAGGCAAGGGTTGGCGGGGAGATTTTCTGAAGCGGGGGTTTTTCGCGGGGCAGACCGGCGGCACCGGTGCGGCGCCGCCCCTTCGTCCTGCCCCTGAGGCAGACTCAGCTTTCGAGGGCGAGCCGCTTCAACACCTCGATCTCGTCGGCCAGCGCGCGGTCGGTGGCGACGAGCCCGTCGATCTTGCGCACCGCATGCAGCACGGTGGTGTGGTCGCGCCCGCCGAAGCGGCGGCCGATCTCGGGCAGGGAGCGCAGGGTGAGCGTCTTGGCGAGATACATGGCGATCTGCCGCGGCTTCACCACCGTCGCGGTGCGGCGCTGGGACAGCAGGTCGGCGCGCGAGACGTTGTAGTGCTTGGCGACCACCCGCAGGATGTCGTCCACCCGCACGCGCTTGGGATCGGTCGGGCGGATGAGGTCCTTGACCGCATTTTCCGCCATGTCGAGCGTCACCGGCTCGCCGGTAAGCTGGTTGAAGGCCAGCAGCTTGTTGAGCGCGCCGTCGAGGTCGCGGCCGGACTGGCCGACGCTGCGGGCGAGGAATTCCAGCACCGGCGCCGGCACGGCGAATCCCTGGTGCTGCTCGGCGAGGGTCTGGTAGCGCGACTTCAGGATCTGCAGGCGCAGGTCCTCCTCCAGCGGCGCAAGATCCACCACGAGACCGCCGGCAAGGCGGGAGCGCACGCGCTCGTCGAGGTGCTCAAGCTCGCCGGGAAGGCAGTCGGCCGCCAGCACCACCTGCCGCCCGCCATCCAGCAGGGCATTGAGGGTGTGGCAGAATTCCTGCTGGAGATTGTTGCCCTTCAGGAACTGGAGATCATCGATCACCAGCGTGTCGATGGTCCGCAGCGTATCCTTGAAGGCGATGGCCGAATGGGACTTCAGCGCCGACACGAAGCCGTACATGAAGCGCTCGGCGGTCAGGTACGTGGTGCGCCGGCCATGGGCGGCGCCGGCGCGGGCCACTGCCTGCAACAGGTGGGTCTTGCCGAGGCCGACGGCCGCGTGGAGATAGAGCGGATTGTAGACGGGCGCGGCGCCGGCGGGGGTCTCGGCCACCTTGCGCGCGGCGGCGAACGCCAGCGAATTGGACTTGCCGACCACGAACGATTCAAACGTCAGGCGCGGGTCGAGCGGCGATCCGGACGCGACGTCGCCGCCCGTCTCCCGGACCTCGCCGCGCGCCTCGGAGGCACGGGGGGCCGGCTTCGTCTCGACGGGACGCTCGGTGCGCTCGCTCACCACCTCGCGCGGGGCCGAGGCCTTCAGCGCCACGGGGCGCGCGAAGGCGTTGCGCACGGCGAGATCCACGCGGCGGCGCGCGCCGCTCTCTTCCGCCCAGATGTCGGCGATGCGCGGCAGATAATTCTCCTGAATCCACGACTTCAGGAATCGCGTGGGCACCGACAGGCGCACCACGTCCGACGTCAGCGCGTCGAGATCCATGCGCGCGAACCAGCTGGTGAACTTCTCTTCGCCGATCTCCTCGCGCAGCCGCTGGAGCACCCGATCCCACGGGGCCGAGGGAGCGCTGGGGTTCGACGCGCAATCCATCTCGACGGCCTCCGCAAGGGCTGACTGAAAAGGAACGGTGCGCGCGGCAACCGGCGCATGAGGCTTGAGCATAAGGATCGCGACCGCGCGAAAGGCGGTTCCCTGGTTGGAGACGCAAAAGCCGTCCGCGCCCTGGGGCGGGCAGCGCGGCCTTTGTCTCGTGGGGAGTTTCGGAAACGGGTGCTAAGGCACCCACGGCATCAGCGCAACGGGTTCAACGCACCGTCATGCGCGGTCCTTGCCGTAGCTGGGCGGCGGGGCGCAACTGGAATGGAGCACAGCGCTCCGGCAGGCTCGAACGCAACGCGTAGCCGAAGAGATCGAGGGACCTGTTCCTGTGTCCGCTGCCGCGCATGTGCCCGAAGTCATAGCCGCCCCATCTCCGACGATGCCAACCATCGACGGGTGTTGGAATGAACCAGTTTTTTGTTTGGTCTCGTAGATGCCTTTAGGCGGATCAGATGTCCGCCCTTAGCATAGCTCCAACGAATGAAGGTAACGCAGATTACGAATACGGCCGAAGACGAGGGGTACGTGAACGAATTCAGACACGATACATCCCCTCCTCATCCACGAAGAGCCGTGAAAACTTCATTCTATCGGTGAACCCCAGGGTCGCTCCCGGAGTGAGGTTGAACATACACAGCCGGTTTGGGGGGTGCAACGCCTTTGACCCCGGCGGGGGGATAGCGGGTAAAAGCCGGTGCGCCCGCGCCACACCCCCGACCTTGCGTTCAGCCGGCAAACCTCTGTCGCGACAATGAGATTCGCGAAGCCGGCGCAGGAAGTGCGGCGCCCCGCCACGTAGGGAAATACGGTTATCCAATACTCCTCCAAAGGGGCCGCTTTGGCGTGTTCCAGCCTTTGGCCTCTAAGCCGTTCTCGCGGATCGGGTTTTTCTGATCGGTCCGGATTGCCCCCGCAGCGGCCGGCCGGGCTGGAAAAAACCGCGCCCTTTGCCGCGTTTCCGGCCGCCGCGCCCTTGACGGGGTCAGAGAATCGGGGTCCGCGCGCAACAGTCTGGCTGAAGATCTCTGCGGCCGGTCCAAAGCAAAAAGGCCCGGCAGAGCCGGGCCTTCAAGATAAGTCAGTCTGCTTGATTGATCTAAATCAAGCGCTGAGCTTCTTCACGCGGGCGGCAAGGCGGGACACCTTGCGGGACGCGGTGTTCTTGTGAATGACGCCCTTGGTCACGGCGCGCATGATTTCCGGCTCGGCCGCCTTGAAGGCAGCGGAAGCGGCCGTGGCGTCGCCGGTGGCGAGCGCGTCTTCGAGCTTGCGCAGATAGGTGCGCACGCGAGACCGGCGAGACCGGTTGACCTCGGTGCGACGCTCGATCTTGCGGACCGCCTTTTTGGCGGAAGGCGTATTGGCCATCGGCCGTCCTTGCTGGTTCGCGCCCGGCGGCACGGCCATCTGGCCACTTCGCGTCGCGCATGAATGAGTGAACAAGCCGGCAGCCCATGCCGCCAGCTAGGTGGCGGGCTTATACGGTCGCGCGGCTCCCGCGTCAACACGTTGGACGGAAAAGTCGTACACGACGTGGCACCTTGGCGGCTTTACGGAACCCGCCGGCATCGCGTATGTGCTGCGCGCACTCTATATATGGCATGCCGGCACGAAGGCATGCCGGCGGCGCGCAAGGCCGAGGCCGGCGCGGCGCATCAAGGCGGGGGTTCGGCATGAGCGATGTGACGGTGACCGATCGTCCGGTGAACGACAGCTTGGTGACGGTCTTCGGCGGCTCCGGCTTTCTCGGCCGGCATGTGGTGCGAGCGCTGGCCATGCGCGGCTATCGCGTGCGCGTCGCCGTGCGCCGGCCGGAACTGGCCGGCTTTCTCCAGCCGCTGGGCTTCGTCGGCCAGATCCAGATTTCCCAGGCCAACGTGCGCTATCCCGAGAGCGTCGCCCGCGCCGTCGACGGCGCCGAGGCGGTGGTGAACCTCGTGGGCGTGCTGGCCGAGGGCGGCCGGCAGAGCTTCGATGCCGTGCACGCCTTCGGTGCCCGCGCCGTTGCCGCCGCGACCGCCGCGCAGGGCGTGCCGCTGGTGCATCTCTCGGCCATCGGCGCCGATGCCAATTCCCCCTCCGGCTACGGCCGCAGCAAGGCGGCCGGCGAGGCCGTCGTGCGCGCCACGGTGCCGGACGCGGTGATCTTCCGCCCCTCCGTGGTGTTCGGGCAGGAGGATGAGTTCTTCAACCGCTTCGCCGCCATGGCCCGCCTCTCCCCGGCGCTGCCGCTGATCGGCGGCGGCGTCACCAAGTTCCAGCCGGTGTTCGCCGGCGACGTGGCCGCCGCCGTGCTCGCCGCGGTGGACGGCAAGGCCAAGGCCGGCACCACCTACGAGCTGGGCGGTCCCGAGGTGCGCACCTTCCGCGAGCTGATGGAGCTGATGCTCGCCGAGATCGGCGCCAAGCGGGTTCTGGTGGATCTGCCGTTCGGCCTCGCCTCCTTCATGGCCAAGCTGACCCAGTGGGCCCCCGGCGCGCCGCTCACCGTCGATCAGGTGGACATGCTGCGCTCGGACAATGTGGTGTCTCAGGCTGCGATCGCCGAGGGCCGGACGCTGGCCGGCCTCGATCTCACCCCCACCTCCCTCGCGGTGGTGCTGCCGACCTATCTCTGGCGGTTCCGCAAGGCGGGGCAGTTCACCCGCGTCGAGACCTGACCGGCCCGCCGGTCCCTTCCCGACGCATCGCGAGGGCCGTTGAAATGGCGGCCCTCACCTCTACGGTGTGAAGGTTCACGACCGGCACCCTCCCAGGTTCACCCCATGGCTCGCGACGACAGGCGCTTCGAGGTCAAGATCTGCGGCATCCGCACGGCGGATGCGCTTGAGGCCGCCCTCGAGGCGGGCGCCGATCTCGTCGGCTTCGTCCATTTCCCCAAGAGCCCGCGCCACCTCGCGCTCGCCGATGCGCCGGCCCTGGTCGCCCGCGTCGCCGGCCGCGCCGGCAAGGTGGCGCTGCTGGTGGACCCGGACGACGCGCTCCTTCAGGACGTGATCGCGGCGTTTTCGCCCGACATTCTCCAGTTGCACGGCCACGAGACGCCCGCGCGCGTCGCCGACATCAAGGCGCGCTTCGGCCTGCCGGTGATGAAGGCTCTGCCGGTCGCACGCCGGGAGGATCTCGCGGTCCTGCCGGCCTATGCGGCGGTGGCGGACCGCATCCTGTTCGACGCCAAGCCCGATCCGGGGGCGCTTCTGCCCGGCGGCAACGGCCGGCCGTTCGACTGGGCGCTGGTCGCCGGCCTTGACGTCAACCGGCCTCTCATGCTTTCCGGAGGCCTTACCGCCGACAACGTGCCGCAGGCCCTCGGATTGGTCCGGATGGACGGCGTGGACGTATCGTCTGGCGTGGAGGACGCGCCCGGCGTGAAAAGTCCCGACAAGATCCGTGCCTTCGTCGCTGCGGCGAGGCGCGCCGCGTCCACCTCATCCTTGCAAGACCCCCTATCGAAGGCCCGCGCGTCGTGACCGTTCTCAATTCCTATCGCACCGGCCCCGATCACCGCGGCCATTTCGGCATCCATGGCGGCCGCTTCGTCGCCGAGACGCTGATGCCGCTCATCCTGGAGCTGGAAAAGGCCTATGAGGCGGCCAAGGTCGATCCCGCCTACCATGCGGAGATGGCCGGCTACCTCACCCATTATGTGGGCCGCCCCTCGCCGCTCTATTTCGCCGAGCGCCTCACCAACCATCTCGGCGGCGCCAAGGTCTATCTGAAGCGCGAGGAGCTGAACCACACCGGCTCCCACAAGGTGAACAACGTGCTCGGCCAGATCATGCTCGCCCGCCGCATGGGCAAGGAGCGGGTGATCGCCGAGACCGGCGCCGGCCAGCACGGCGTCGCCACCGCCACCCTGTGCGCCCGCTTCGGCCTGAAGTGCGTGGTCTACATGGGCGCGGTGGACGTGGAGCGTCAGGCCCCCAACGTGTTTCGCATGAAGATGCTGGGCGCCGAGGTGGTGCCCGTGCAGTCCGGCTCGCGCACCCTCAAGGACGCCATGAACGAGGCGCTCCGCGACTGGGTGACCAACGTCCACGACACCTTCTACTGCATCGGCACGGTGGCCGGCCCGCACCCCTATCCGGCCATGGTGCGCGATTTCCAGTCCATCATCGGCCGCGAGACCCGCGAGCAGATGCAGGAGATGGAGGGTCGCCTGCCGGACAGCCTCATCGCCTGCGTCGGCGGCGGCTCCAATGCCATGGGCCTGTTCCACCCCTTCCTCGACGATCCCGAGGTGAAGATCTACGGCGTGGAGGCGGCGGGCCGCGGCATCGACACCCACGAGCATGCGGCGTCCATCGCCGGCGGCCGGCCGGGCGTGCTGCACGGCAACCGCACCTATCTGCTCATGGACGACGACGGCCAGATCATCGAGGCCCATTCCATCTCAGCCGGCCTCGACTATCCCGGCATCGGGCCGGAGCATTCCTGGCTGAACGACGTGGGCCGCGTCACCTATCTCAACTGCACCGACCAGGAGGCGCTGGACGCCTTCCAGCTGCTGACGCGGCTCGAGGGCATCATTCCGGCGCTGGAATCGGCCCATGCCATCGCCAAGGTGATCGAGCTGGCGCCCAAGCTGCCGGCGGACCACCTGATGGTCGTCAACCTTTCCGGCCGCGGGGACAAGGACGTCCCCCAGGTGGCGGAGATACTCGGGACTCGTCTGGGGGCGTGACCATGAAGAGCATCTGCGGGAAAGTCGTGTCGTCCTTGATCGCCACGGCGGCGGTCGTGCTCACCCTTGGCGGTGCACAGGCGGCCGACCTCGAACTGACGCCGGGCAAGATCTACACGGACGCCGCCGGGGCCTATGTCTCGGTGGCGGTGAAGAACACGGGCACCGCCACGGCGGCCGAGGTGAAAGTGACCTGCGAGTTCTTCGCCGGCAAGCGCGCCCTCGGCAAGTCCTCCACCACGCTGTTCTCCATCGTCGGCGGCGTCACCGGCACCGACCAGGTGCGCTTCCTCGGCGGCACCAGCGCCACCAGCGCCACCTGCACGCTGGCCGGACAGAAATAGTCCGCGTCTCCTCTCATCCAGGCAAGCCCATGACCACCCGCATCTCCGACCGCTTCGCCGCCCTCAAGGAAGAGGGGCGGCCGGGCCTCGTCACCTTCGTCACCGCCGGCGACCCGGACGGCGAGACCTCGCTCGCCATCCTCAGGGCGCTGCCGGGCGCGGGGGCCGACGTGATCGAGCTGGGCGTGCCCTTCACCGATCCCATGGCCGACGGCCCGGCCATCCAGGCGGCGGGGCTGCGCGCGCTCAAGGGTGGGCAGACGCTGGCCAAGACGCTGGAAATGGTCGCCGCCTTCCGCGGCGAGGACCAGACCACGCCGGTGGTGCTGATGGGCTATTTCAACCCCATCTACGTCTTCGGCGTGGAGCGCTTCCTCATCGACGCCAAGGTCGCCGGGGTGGACGGTCTGATCGTGGTGGACCTGCCGCCTGAGGAGGACGACGAACTGTGCATCCCGGCGCTGAATGCCGGGCTGGACTTCATCCGCCTCGCCACCCCCACCACCGACGACAAGCGCCTGCCCACCGTGCTCGCGAACACCGCGGGCTTTGTCTACTACGTCTCCATCACCGGCATCACCGGCGCGGCGACGCCGGATGCGAACGCGGTGGCCACCGCCGTGGCGCGCATCAAGAGCCATACCGCGCTGCCCGTGGCGGTCGGTTTCGGCGTGAAGACCCCGGAGCAGGCGGCCGCCATCGCGCAGGGCGCCGATGCGGTGGTCGTCGGCTCGGCGCTGGTGGAAGTGGTGCGCCGCACCCTCGACGAGGAGGGCAAGGCCACGTCCAACACCGTGATCGGCGTGGAAGCCCTCGTCAGCGAGCTGGCCGAGGCGGTGCGCGGCGTGCGGCGCTGAGCCGGCTTCGCCGCAACGGCAGCAAGGTGGTATGATCGACGGCAACAGCGGTGATCGCCGTACTTTCGCCGTGTCAGACTTGCCATTAGGGCGGAGGGGGGACTATGTGCGCCGCAGCGCGGCGCCGCGCCCCTCCGTACCGGAGATGATCCCGTGAACTGGATTTCCAACGTCGTCCGCCCGAAGATCCGCGACTTCCTGGCGCGGCGCGAGGTGCCCGAAAACCTCTGGGTCAAGTGCCCGGAGACCGGGCAGATGGTGTTTCACAAGGATCTGGAGGCGAACCTCTACGTCATCCCGGCGTCCGGCTACCACATGCGCATGGACGCGGTGACGCGGCTGAAGAACACCTTCGACGACGGCGCCTATGAGGAAGTCACCCTTCCCGAGGTGGCCATCGACCCTCTCAAGTTCCGCGACGAGCGCCGCTATGTGGACCGCCTGAAGGACGCCCGCACCAAGACCGGCTACCAGGATGCGGTGAAGGTGGCGACCGGCCTGCTCACCGAGCTGCCCGTCACCATCGCCGTGCAGGATTTCGGCTTCATGGGCGGCTCGCTCGGCATGGCCGCCGGCGAGGCGGTGGTGAAGGGGCTGGAGACGGCCGCCGAGCGCGGCACGCCCTTCATCATGTTCGCGGCCTCCGGCGGCGCGCGCATGCAGGAGGGCATCCTCTCCCTCATGCAGATGCCGCGCACCACGGCGGCCATCCAGGAGCTGCGCGAGGCGAAGAAGCCCTACATCGTCGTGCTCACCAACCCGACCACGGGCGGCGTCACCGCCTCCTACGCCATGCTGGGCGACATCCAGATCGCCGAGCCCGGCGCGCTGATCGGCTTCGCCGGCCCGCGCGTGATCGAGCAGACCATCCGCGAGAAGCTGCCCGACGGCTTCCAGCGCGCCGAATATCTGCGCGAACACGGCATGCTCGACATGGTGGTGCACCGCCACGAGATGCGCGACACGCTGGGCCGCCTGTGCCGGATGCTGACCAAGGCGCCGGCTTTGCCGCCCAAGGGCCGGCTGCCGCGCCCGCAGGCGGCGTGAGGGAGGCCTGATCGCGGGCCCCTCACGTGGGGGCTCCCGGCTCGACGCACCATGGCACTGCCCCTGCCCGCCCGCGCCACGGACGAGATTCTCTCCCGCCTCGCCGCGCTTCACCCGAAGAAGATCGACCTGTCCCTCTCGCGGATGGAGCGTCTGCTGGAGGCGCTCGGCCATCCCGAGCGGCGCCTGCCGAAGGTGATCCACGTCGCCGGCACCAACGGCAAGGGCTCCACCATCGCCTTCATGCGCGGGATGCTGGAGGCGGCCGGCCAGAGCGTGCACGTCTACACCTCGCCGCATCTGGTGCGCTTCAATGAGCGCATCCGCCTGGGCGCGCCGGGCGGCGGGCGGCTCGTCTCCGACGCGGCGCTGGCCGATGCCCTCGACCGGGCGGAGGTGGCCAATGCCGGCGCCCCCATCACCCTGTTCGAGATCACCACGGCGGCGGGCTTCCTGCTGTTCGCCGAGCATCCGGCGGACGTGCTGCTGCTGGAGGTGGGCCTCGGCGGCCGGCTGGACGCCACCAACGTGGTGGAAAAGCCGCTGGCCAGCGTCATCACGCCGGTTTCCATCGACCATGTGGACTTCCTCGGCTCCTCGGTGGAGGCCATCGCGGGGGAGAAGGCCGGCATCATCAAGCCGCGCTGCCCCGTCGTGACCGGCGCCCAGTCACCGGAGGCGCTCGCCGTGATCGAGCGGGCGGCGGCGAAGAAGCTCGCGCCCTTGTTCGTGCGCGGCCAGCAGTGGAACGTGCAGGAGGAGGGGGGCCGGCTCGTCTATGCGGACGAGGACGGCTTGCTCGACCTGCCGCGCCCGCGCCTCGTCGGACCGCACCAGATCGACAATGCGGGCCTTGCCGTCGCTGCCCTGCGCGCGGTGAAGCTGCCCGCCGCCCATGATGCGGGAATCCTGCGGGCCGACTGGCCGGCGCGCCTCCAGCGGCTCGCGCCCGGCCCGCTCTCCGCCCGCGCTCCGGCCGGCGTGGAATTGTGGCTCGATGGCGGGCACAATGCCGCCGGCGGCGCCGCCCTCGCCCATGCCCTGTGCGAGCTGGAGGAGCGCTATTCGCGGCCCCTCGTGCTCATCCTCGGCATGCTCGGCACCAAGGATGTCACCGGCTTCCTCCAGCCCTTCGCCGGCCTCGTGCGCGAGGCGATTGCGGTGCCGGTGCCCGGAGAACATGCGGGCCTGAAGCCGGAGGACGTGGCGGCCGCCGCCGTCAGCCTCGGCATGAAGGCGAGCGTCGCGCGGGACGTGGGCAGCGCCCTCGACGGCATCGCCCGCGAGGCGGTGGTGCCGCCGCCGCGGGTGCTGATTGCCGGATCGCTTTATCTGGCCGGCGCCGTGCTCGCCGCCAACGGCACGGCGCTGGGCTGAGGCCCTGCGCGCCCGTCACACCGCCGCGAAGATCGACGCGCCGTTCTCCGCCTCGCCCACGGCGGCGCGGAAGGGGGCGAACAGCTCGCGCCCGACGCCCACATGGTTGGCGGAGAGATCGGCCGTGGCGCTGGGCCGGGCCGCCCACTCGCCGGGCGGGACCAGCACCTCCAGCCGGCCCGTCACCGCATCGACCCGGATCATGTCGCCGTCGCGGATGCGGGCGATGGCGCCGCCGTCCAGCGCCTCCGGCGTGACATGGATGGCCGCCGGCACCTTGCCCGACGCGCCGGAGAGGCGGCCGTCGGTGACGAGGGCCACCCTCTGCCCGCGATCCTGCAGCACGCCGAGGGGCGGCATGAGCTTGTGCAGCTCCGGCATGCCATTGGCCTTCGGCCCCTGGAAGCGCACGACGGCGACGAGATCGCCGGTCAGTTCGCCCGCCTTGAAGGCCGCCTGAAGCTCCTCCTGCGAATGGAAGACCTTGGCCGGCGCCTCGATCACATGGCGCTCCGGCGCCACCGCCGAGGTCTTGATGACCGCCCGGCCGAGGCTGCCGTCCAGCACCTTGAGTCCGCCGGTGGCCTGGAACGGTGCCGCGACGCCGCGCAGCACCTTGTCGTCGCCGCTGGTCGTCGCCCCGTCCCGCCAGTCGAGGGTGCCGTCGGGCGCCAGCACCGGCTCGCGGGTATAGGCCTCGAGCCCCCGGCCGAGGATGGTCTCGGCATCGGCATGCAGCAGGCCGGCGGACAGCAGTTCGCGCACCACAAAGGGCATGCCGCCCGCCGCATGGAAATGGTTCACGTCCGCCGAGCCGTTGGGATAGACGCGGGCGAGCAGCGGCGTCACCTCGGCGAGCGCGGAGAAATCGTCCCAGCTCAAGGCGATGCCCGCCGCCGCCGCCATGGCGACGAGGTGGAGCGTGTGGTTGGTGGAGCCGCCGGTGGCGTGGAGGCCGACGATGCCGTTCACGAACGCCTTCTCGTCCAGCATCCGGCCGGCGGGGATGTGATCGTTGCCCAGCGCCGTGATGGCCAGCGCGCGCTGCGCCGCCGCCTTGGTGAGGGCATCGCGCAGCGGCGTGTCCGGCGTAACGAAGGAGGCGCCGGGCAAATGCAGGCCCATGATCTCCATGAGCATCTGGTTGGTGTTGGCGGTGCCGTAGAAGGTGCAGGTGCCGGGTCCGTGGTAGGACTGGCTCTCCGCCTCCAGAAGCGCGTCCCGGCCCACCTTGCCCTCGGCATAGAGCTGGCGGATGCGGGACTTCTCGTTGTTCGGCAGCCCGCTGGTCATGGGGCCGGAGGGGATGAACACCGCCGGCAGATGGCCGAACGAGAGCGCGCCGATGACGAGGCCGGGCACGATCTTGTCGCAGATGCCGAGGAAGACCGCGGCATCGAACGTCTGATGGGAGAGGGCCACGGCGGTGGAAAGGGCGATCACCTCGCGGGAGAAGAGCGACAGCTCCATCCCCGCCTCGCCTTGGGTGATGCCGTCGCACATGGCCGGCACGCCGCCCGCCACCAGCGCCGCGCCGCCGGCCGCGCGGGCCGCCTCGCGCAGCAGCTCGGGATAGCGCTCGTAGGGCCGGTGGGCCGAGAGCATGTCGTTATAGGCGGTGACGATGCCCAGCGAAGGGCCTTCCCCCGCCCGCAGCATGGCCTTGTCGGAGGGGCCGCAGGCGGCGAAGCCGTGGGCCTGGTTGGCGCAGCCCAGGGCCTGGCGCTGGGGCCGGCGCTGGGCTGCCGCCTCGATGCGGTCGAGATAGCGGCGCCGCGCGTCGTGGCTGCGCCTGACGATGCGCTCCGTGATCTCGCCGACGCGGGCGTCGAGCATGTGCTGTGCGGCCATGGGGGCTCCTCCTTGCCGCGAGTCTTCACCCTGAGCGACGCCCGGCGCAAGGGTTGGACGTCCTCTAAAGGACGAGTTCCCCGTCGTCCTCGCCGTTCCACCAGTGGAGGCGCTGCGCCTCGACCTTGATGAGCACGAGGCCGGGCGTGTCGATGCCGGCCGGGAACCAGCGGTCGAGATCGGCGGTCCAGCGCGCCTCGAAGGCGGTCTTGTCGCGGATGATCTGCGCCTTGCCTTCCACGGTGGCGAAGAAGGGGCGCTGGCCGAGGATGCCGCTGGTGCCCTGAAGGGCGAGGCCCACATTGGGATCGCGGGCGATCTCGCTCACCGCGCGGGCATCCTCTTTGGCGAAGAAGAAGCTGCTGCCGTCATAGTCCACGTCGCCGTTGTTGCTCATGGGCCGCCCGGCCAGCGCGCCGCCCTCGCTCTTGGTGAAGAGGGTGGTGAAATCGATGTCGCGCATCTTCTCCACCACTTCGTCCAGCGTCATCTCGGCCATGGCGTAGTCGCTCCCGCTTGTGTCCTGCATTCAATGCCGGCGGGGCGGTTTGGTTCAGGCGGGCGTGCGCCGGAGGAGTGAAACCGCATTCGGCGAAGTTGACAAGTTACGGTCATCATGTAACCGTAAAAATATAAACATAAAGGTTACAGAGCGTCGCCGCGCGCACGCCACGAAAGGACACATCATGAAAGCAAGGACGATGGTCGCCGCCCTTCTGCTCGCGGCGACCGGCTGGGCCGTGCCCGCCGCGGCGCAGGTGGGCTACAGCGGATATGCGCTGCCCCTCGGTCTCGCGGTCGAGGCGGCGACGGCGGCGGTGAAGGCGTGCGAGGCCAAGGGCTGGCCGGTGACGGCGACAGTGGTCGATGCGTCGGGTCTCGTGAAGGCCACGCTGAAGGCGGATCACGCTACGGTCCACACGCCGGACACCGCCTTCCGCAAGGCCTACACGGTGGCGACCCTCGGCCCGATCTTCAAGTTCGACCGGTCGAGCGCGTTCGCGGAGATCGTCGCGAAATATCCCGGCGGCGCGGGCTCCTCGCTCACCACCATCCCCAACGTGATCGCGCTGGCGGGCGGTGTGGCGGTCATGCACGGCAACGAGATCGTCGCCGCCATCGGCGTCGGCGGCGCACCGGGCGGCGACAAGGACGAGGCCTGCGCCAGCGCCGGCCTCGCGGCCATCGCGGATCGTGCCAACACGCACTGACGGGATGAAGGGATTGGTGCGCCAGAGCGGAGCGGAGGCGAACCCGCGCGATGGGTTGGCGGGCGGCATCGCGCGAGGAAAGATGGTGCGGGCGGTCGGACTCGAACCGACATATCCGTGAGGACGGCGGATTTTGAGTCCGCTGCGTCTACCAGTTCCGCCACGCCCGCAGCCGAAGCCTCTTTATAGGCTTGCCGGCCGGGCGCCAACAGGAAAGCGGCGGGGTATCCCCGCCGTTCGCTTACACCTCATGCGCCGCGCGGCAGCGCGCTCGATCCCCAGCCCACCGGCAGGCGCACCACGCTGCGCATCGCCGCGCGGGGCAGGGCGATGTCGCGGCGCTCCGGCTGCGGGTCCGGTTCCAGCGCCGCCAGATAGTCCTCGGCCCAGCGGTTGATGTCGTGCTCTTCGAGCACCCGCATCATCCGGCGGTGGCGCTCGCGCCGCTCCGCCAGCGGCATCTCCAGCGCCCGGCGCAGGGTGACGGCGACGCCCTCGGTGTCGTGCGGATTGACGATCAGTGCCCCGTTCCCGAGTTCGCTCGCGGCTCCGGCGAACTGGGACAGGAGCAGAACACCGGGATCGGCCGGGTCCTGCGCGGCGACGAATTCCTTGGCGACGAGGTTCATGCCGTCACGCAGTGGCGTCACCAGCGCCACGTCGGCGCGGCGGTAGAAGCCGGCGAGGGCGGAGCGCGAATAGGTGCGGTTCACATAGCGCAGCGGCGTCCAGGAGACATCCGAGTAGGCGCCGTTGATCTGCCCCGCCCGGTGGGAGACGCTTCGGTCCATGTCCTGATATTCGGGCACGTCGGTGCGGCTCTTGGGCGTGATCTGCACGAAGGTCACGCGGTCGTGCCAGTCCGGCTGGGTGCGCAGGAACTGGTCGTAGGCGTCCAGCCGGTTGGGGATGCCCTTGGAATAGTCCAGCCGGTCCACGCCGATGATGAGCTTGCGGCCGGAGAGGCTCTCGTCGAACGCCTTCACGAAGCGGGTGCGGCTCGCGTGCCGCGCCCGCCGCGCAAAGGCGCCGGTCTCGATGCCCACGGGAAAGGTGCCGAGGCGCACGCGCCGGCCGCCGATATCGCAGCCGTTGCCGTCGGGCGTCGTCTGGCCGCCGCGGGTCTCGAGATAGCGGGCGAAATTCTCCCGGTCGCCCTCGGTCTGGAAGCCGACCAGATCGTAATGGGCCAGCGCCCCCACGGTGTCGGCGTGCTGCGGCAGGGCCTGGATGATGTCCGCCGGCGGCATGGGGATGTGCAGGAAGAAGCCGATGCGGTTGTTGTGGCCGCGCTCCCGGAGATACTTGGCCAGCGGCATCATGTGGTAGTCGTGGATCCACAGGATGTCGTCCGGGCGGATGATCTTCTCCAGGTGGTCCGCGAACATCCGGTTGACGCGGATGTAGCCGGAGAGGTCCGAGCGGTAGAATTCAGACAGATCCACCCGGTAATGCAGCACCGGCCACAGCACCCGGTTGGCGAAGCCGTTGTAATATTCCTGGTAGTCCTCGTTGGTGAGGTCGACCACGGCATAGGTGACGCCCGCGTGTTTCGTCGCCTGGGGCGTATCGGAGGGGTCCGGTGCGATGCGCCCGCTCCAGCCGAACCAGATGCCGCCACGATCCTTGAGGGCGGCGTTGACGGCGACGGCGAGTCCCCCGGCCGGCGCACCGGACTTCTGGGGGAGGGCCACTCGGTTCGATACGACCACGATGCGGGACACTGAGGTCACCTCCTTCGTTGTCGCGGCTCGGCCGCGAGGTGGGTGATGAGGGCACGGACCGCGCGCGGGTCCGGTAAAATGGTGTGAGCACCGTCGCGCGGCGCGCCGACCGCGACGGCAATGCCGCCCGCCCGATTCACGGCCCGGAAGCCGGCTTCGTCGGTGACGTCGTCGCCGATGAAGACCGGGCGGCGGCCGGCGAAGGCGGGAGCGGCCATGAAGCGCTCGACGGCGGCGCCCTTGTCGATGCCTTTCCGGCGCACTTCGAACACGCAATGGCCGGGCATGATCTCGATGCCGCTGATCTGGCCGACCACCTCGGTCAGCGCGCGCTTCAGCACCGGCGCGACTTCCGGGTGTGCCCGGTAGTGGATGGCGACCGCGTATTCTTTGTCCTCGGCGAACACGCCCTCGAACTCGGCCGCCGTCTCGCGCAGCGCGTGCCTGAGGTCCTCGTCGAGGGCGGGCGCGCGATCGGAGGGCCCCCCGGCGGAGAGGCGAATTTCAGCGCCATGGACGCCCGCAGCGGCGAACCTGTCGGCGCCGAACAGCGCGTCGAGCGAGGCGAGCGAGCGTCCGCTGACGAGCGCCAGCGCGCCATTGGCCCCCTCCGCGAGGGCCATCAGGGTCTCGGGAAGGCCGGGGGGGACCACCACGGCCTCAGGTCGCTCGGCGATGTCGATCAGCGTTCCGTCCACATCGAGGAAGAAGGCGTGAGTCGCAGGATCGAGGACCACGAAGGCCCCCGGAAGTTCTGAATCCACCGCGAAAAACGGTCCCTTGAGCATTCCAAACACGGACGTGGCCTTTTCAAATTCCGGTAACGTAACGCCGCCGGGGCGCCACGGTTCCACCTCCGCTTCGACCCAATACCGCCACAGGAAGCGGCGAACAGCTTGGCTCCGGCTTCGCCTGCGGAACCGGAGCGGTTCGGCAGCGTTCGTCTCGGCGTCACGGGAGACAGCATATGCTCGGCTTGCACAGGACTTCGACCGACGGGTTTTCCCGCCGCCTTTCGGCTTTGCGGGATGAACTCGACCATCTCCAGTCGTCGTTCCACAAGCGGGAGCGCGAGTGGGGCCGGATGGCCTCAGACGTCGCATCCGATGCGCAGGACTGGGTGGCCGAGCGGGCGGAATCCCTGCCGAGCCTGTCTCTGGACAGCCTTCGCCGGCACCTGCCCGCACTGCCGCATCGCCCCTTCCGTTCCGAAACATCGGCGGTGCCGGTGATCGTCGCGGCGGTGGCGGTGGGCGTCGGGGTGGGGTGCGTGCTATATGCCGTTACGTCGCGGGGACGTCGGTCCGCCCGCGGTCCGGCCCGCGAGGACGAGCGCAAGGCTCAGCCCGTGGTCGATTAGTGCGGCGGGCCTGACGCCACGGGCGGTCAGGCGTGCTGTTTCGCCCTCGTGCCCCGATGCGGGGCGGGGCGCAGGATGGATGTCCGGCATGCTGCCGGCAGGGCAAGGGAGAACGAGATGAAAGCGGCTCTCATGATTGGCGTGATGGCACTCGCCCTCGGCGGTTGCAGCGAATATTCGCGGCAGGATCGCGCGGTGGGTGGTGCTGCGATCGGCGCCGGTACCGGTGCGCTGATCGGTGCCGCCGCCACGGGCACCGGCACGGGCGCCCTCGTCGGCGGCCTCATCGGTGCGGGTACGGGCGCCATCATCGGCGCCGAGACCACCCCCCGCGCCTGCTGGGCGCGCGACGCCTACGGCAACCGCTATCGCGTGCAGTGCCCCTGAGCGGCACGAAACGGTACTGCTGAACAACCGAAAGGCGCCCAACCGGGCGCCTTTTTGTTTGGGGGGCCCGACGGTCCGGGCGGGGGCGTTAGCGGTGCCTTTACCTTAGCAAAGTATCACTGGAGCCATCTCCAAGTGACTTCAGGGCGGCCCGGGACCCCTCCGGACCGCCCTGTTCTTTTTGCGCCTCGGTTGGATCAGACCGGGCCTCGACCCCGGCGCATCAGGCCCATCACCGCGGAGATGAGGAACAGGACGATTGCGACGAAGAAGATGATCTTCGCGATTTCGATGGCCGTACCCGCGATGCCGCCGAAGCCCAGGACCGCGGCGATCAGCGCGACGATGAGAAAGGTAATCGCCCAGCTCAGCATGGCCGTGTCTCCTTGCCTTTGATTGATCGAATGACGTGCGCCGCCCGCTGAAGACACTTTTGATATCGCTCAGCTTTTGGCGTTGAAGTGTGACGCGCATCGTCAACTGCCCAATGGCCCCGCTTGTTCCCGCACGGCGCTGATTCCCGCACACGTCGAGGGCCGGGACGTTTCCAGTCGCGGGCGTGGAACAAATCCCCACCCCTCGCGTTTTCTCGGCGATCTGGAGACGCAGGAGGAGGCGCGGATGAGCGGATTGCGAAACGAACCCCTGCCGGGCGGCTCCGCCATGCGGAACGCGGGCGCCCAGGGTAACGTACCGGAAGACGACGCGCGGGACGGCGGGGTTTTGCCCCCGGGCCTCGATGCCGCGCCGCACGGCTATGACCCGGTGGAATTCGGCCCCGGCGAGAGCCGACGCGATTTTCCCCCGCGCCGCGCGCGGGTGGTGGACGAGGAGCGGCGCCTGCTCAAGGAAATCCAGGCGGCGTTCGATGGCTCCGACAAGCGGCACGACGTGGATGACGGACCGGACGTGGACGCGGCCGGCCCGCATACCGACCCTGATACCGGACACCTGTCGCGACTCTATCGTGATTGAGGCCCGCGTTCAGAACCTTATTGCAACGCACGTGGACGTGTCCCATCTTGAGGCCGCCCGCGTCTGTCAGAAGACCCTCGCCATGCGATCGGCACGCTTCCAAGGCCCCCTCGACACCCCCATGACGACGCAGCATCAGAAAGAGGCAGGCGGCATGCGAACGCCTCACCGCCGCGACATCTCCGCCCGTCAGGATCTGCTGGGCCGCGAGCTGCGCCAACTGTTCGACGATTACACCCAGGAAGACATGCCGGACGAGCTGCAGAGCCTCGCCGCCCGTCTTCAGGCGGCCTTCGAGGGACGCGAGCCGGACGGCGCCGCCGATGGCGCCGCACCCCCGGACGCCGACGCCAAGGCCGAGCCCAAGAAGGACTGAAGGCAAGGACTGAGGCGGGGGAGGTCTCTCCCCTTCAGGCCGCGCCAGATTCAGCCGCGCCAGGTTCAAGGGTCCCGACCGGCCGCTCGGCCGGTCCGCGTCCATTTTCGCCCGCTTGCGAACCCCATCCCTCCGCCGCGATATCGCGTAGCGGAAGGGCGTGGGGTTCTGTCTTTTCAAGGGGCTGCGGCTCCTTTTGCGGTATTTGGCGGCGTGCTTTAACCCCTTTGCAAGGCGGGCTCCGCAAGGTGGGGCCATGTCGCGCGACACGCCCCGCATCTTCCTCGCCCTCCTCCTTCTGGCCGGCGCCCTCTCGGGCTGTCGCTTCGGCCTGGAGGAGCGCGATTCGTGGCGCTCCCAGGCCGAGGAGCAATGCCTTGCGGCCAAGGGAGTGGTCCCGTCCGTCTTCATGGAGCCGCTTCCCGCCGTCCAGGGCCCCGGCGCCTGCGGCATGGACCACCCGTTCCGCGTGAGCGCGCTGGCGCAGGGGAATGTGGTGCTGGAGCCGGCCGGCAAGCTGGCCTGCCCAGTGATCTACCAGGTGGACATGTGGGTGCAGGACGTGGTGCAGCCGGCGGCGCTGGCGTGGCTCGGCCAGCCCATCGTCGCCATCAGCCAGATGTCGGCCTATTCCTGCCGTGGCATGAACGGCGACCCCAACGCCAAGATTTCCGAGCATGCGTTTGGCAACGCCCTCGATATCGGCGGCTTCCGCACGGCGGACGGCCGCTGGATCAGCGTGAAGAACGGCTGGAAGGGCACGCCGGAGGAGCGCGGCTTCCTGCTCCAGGTGCAGGCGGGGGCGTGCGAGCGCTTCACCACGGTGCTCGCGCCGGGCTCCAACATCTTCCATTACGACCACATCCATGTGGACCTGATGCGCCACGCCAAGGGGCGGACCATCTGCAAGCCGGCGCCGCGCCCGATGCCGGCCCCGCCCATGCCGACCAAGGCGCCGCCGATGGTGTCGGCCGCGCCCACCGCGCCGGCGGCGGAAGCTGCCCCCGTCTATGCCCCGGCCCCGCAGCAGGTTTCGGCCCCAGCGGAGCAGCCCTCCTTCTTCTCCACCTTGTTCGGCGGGCCGCGGGCCGCGCCGCAGCCGGCGCCGGTCGAGGCCGAGCCGCCGCCGCCCCTGCCGCCCGCCCTGCCGCCGGTCGAGGCCGCGCGGGCGCCGATCATCGCCTCGCCGGCACCGCCCCCGCCAGCCGGATATCCGCCGTCCAGCTACCCACCCTCGAACTATCCGCCCTCCAATTATCCCCCCGGCGCCGTGGGCGGTGCCCCCGCGCGCGCCTCAGCGCCGCCGCCGGCGCCTCCGCCGTCCGCGCCGCAGAAGGGCGGCCTGCCGCCGGGCTGGCAGGTGGGGCCGCAGGGCATCCCGGTGTCGTCCGCCGCGTCCAGCAATCCCGAGACCGGCTCCATCAAGCGCAAATACTACGCGGCGCCGATCCCGCAGCCTTCCACCATCCCCCTGCCCAAGGCCAAGGCGGGCGAGGACTGAGGGCATGACCCTGCGTCTCGCCGGCATCGACGGCTGCCGCGGCGGCTGGGTGGTCGCCCGGTGGGACGGCGCCGGCCGGCTCGACCTGATCCGGGTGGCACGGGTGGAAGCGCTGTTCGACACGCCGGACGCTCCCGCCATCGCCTGCGTGGACATGCCCATCGGCCTGCCGGAAACCGGCGAGATCGGCGGGCGCAGCGCGGAGCGGGCGGTGCGGCCACTGCTCGGCGCGCGGCAATCCTCTGTTTTCGCCGTGCCGGCCCGGGCGGCTGTCATGGCCGGCCTGGGGCCGGGAGACGAGCGGGAACGCTTCGCTGCCGCCTGCGCCGCGGCGCTCGCGCATTCGAGCCCGCCGCGCAAGGTCTCCATCCAGTGCTTCAACCTCTTCCCCAAGATCACCGAGCTGGACGAACTGTTGCTGCGCCGGGCGGAGCTGCGGGACCGCCTCGTCGAGTGCCACCCGGAGGTGTCGTTCCGCATCATGAACGGCGCGCCGCTCGATGTGGCGAAGAAGGTGAAGAGCCGGCCGTACCCGCCCGGTCTCGACCTGCGCATCGGCCTCCTCGCCCGCGCCGGCGTGCCAATCGATCTGCTAAATGGGAAGACCGCGGCTGCGCTGGGCGCAGGGCTCGACGATCTGGTGGATGCCTGCGCCTGCGCCGTGACCGCCAAAAGAGTGTTCGAGGGCAACGCCTTGCGCTTCCCCGATCCGCCGGAGCGCGATGGCTTCGGCCTGCCAGTGGCCATCACTGCCTGAGCCGCCTTCCCTTTAAGTCGAATTCCGGTGGCCCTGCGCGCCTCGCTATGCGCAAGGGATTGTCTCCACGACGGAATTGCCGACATGCCCGAGAACCGCATCCGCCTCTCGTCCTTGCGTGACAGGATCGTCCCGGCCGAGGAGGCCGCGGCGCTCATCGGCGACGGCATGATCGTGGGCATGAGCGGCTTCACCCGCGCCGGCGAGGCGAAGGCCGTGCCCATGGCGCTGGCCGCCCGCGCCAATGCCGCCCATGCGCGCGGCGAGCCGCTGCGCATCACCCTCATCACCGGCGCCTCGCTGGGCAACGACCTGGACAAGCAGATGGCGGAGGCGCACCTGCTCTCCCGCCGCATCCCGTTCCAGTCCGACCCGGCCCTGCGCAAGGCGATCAACGCCGGCGAGGTGATGTTCGTGGACCAGCATTTGTCCGAGACGGTGGAGCATTTGCGCACCAACCAGCTCGGCCCCATCGACGTGGCGGTGATCGAGGCGGTGGGCATCACCGCGTCGGGCGGCATCATTCCCACCACCTCGGTGGGCAATTCGGCGACCTTCGCCATCCTGGCGAAGAAGGTCATCGTCGAGATCAACCTCACACAGCCGGCGGAGCTGGAGGGGCTGCACGACATCTACATCCCCACCCGCCGCCCGTTCCGCGAGCCGATCCCGGTGGTGACGCCGGAAAGCCGGGTGGGCCTGCCCTTCATTCCCGTCGACCCGGAGAAGATCGCCGCCATCGTGGTGACGCGGAAGCTGGATTCCGCCTCCAACGTGCTGCCGCCGGACCCCGAGACCGCCGCCATCGCCGGCCATCTCATGGAATTCCTGAAGCACGAGGTGAAGCTCGGCCGCATGACGAACCGCCTACAGCCGCTGCAGGCCGGCATCGGCACCATCGCCAACGCGGTGATGCACGGCTTCATCGAGAGCCCGTTCTCAGACCTCACCATGTATTCCGAGGTGCTCCAGGATTCGACCTTCGACCTGTTCGACGCCGGCAAGCTGAACTTCGCCTCGGGCTCGTCCATCACCCTGTCGAAGCCGAAGTATGACCAGGTGATGCCGTGCATCACCGACTACAAGTCGCGCCTCATCCTGCGGCCGCAGGAGATTTCCAACCATCCCGAGATCATCCGCCGCCTCGGCCTCATCGGCATCAACACGGCGCTGGAATTCGACATCTACGGCAACGTCAATTCCACCCATGTGGGCGGCACCCACATGATGAACGGCATCGGCGGCTCCGGCGATTTCGCCCGCAACGCCTATCTCTCGGTGTTCGTCACCAAGTCCATCGCCAAGGGTGGCGCGCTCTCCTCGGTGGTGCCCATGGTGAGCCATGTGGACCACACCGAGCATGACGTGGACATCCTCGTCACCGAGGTTGGCCTCGCGGACCTGCGCGAGCTGGCCCCCCGCGAGCGGGCGCGCGTCGTCATCGCCAATTGCGTGCATCCGCTCTATCGCGATGCGCTGTCAGACTATTTCGAGCGGGCCATGGCGCGCGGCGGGCACACCCCGCACATCATCGAGGAGGCCCTCGCCTGGCACGTGCGGGCGCGGGAAGAGGGCACCATGCTCCCGGAAATGACACGGAAGATCGCGTGACCGCCACGGCGGCGTCACCGTGCTGCCGCCGCGAGGGGAACTAATCCCAAGCGCAGCCGTTCGTTCGGTCACGAATCCGTGCTATCTCGCGACCGCGAAATTTTGCGTGCCTGCGGAGGAATGGTCCCCATGTTCCCGACGCCGAAGCCGGTCCTGACGCCCAATACCTACGCCTACGAGTCCGAGCCCATGGTGAAGCCGACCGGCTTCCGGGAGTATGACGCCCGCTGGTTGTTCCAGAAGGAAATCAACCTGATGGGCGTGCAGGCCCTCGGCATGGGCCTGGGCACCCTGATGCACGAGATGGGCGTGAAGCCCGAGATCGTCACCGGCCACGACTTCCGCTCCTATTCCTCCTCCATCAAGCTGGCACTGGTCTCCGGCCTCATGGCGGCGGGCATCAAGGTGCACGACATCGGCCTCGCCATGTCGCCCATGGCCTATTTCGCCCAGTTCGCGCTGGACGTTCCCGCCGTCGCGATGGTCACCGCCTCCCACAACGACAATGGCTGGACCGGCGTGAAGATGGGCGTGAACCGCCCGCTCACCTTCGGCCCGGACGAAATGAGCCGGCTGAAGGACATCGTTCTGTCGGCTAAGTTCGACCTCAAGGGCGGCGGCGCCTATGTGTTCGTCGAGAACTTCCCCGAGGTCTACATCAAGGACCTCACCAACCGGCCGAAGCTGAAGCACCCCATTAAGGCGGTGGTGGCCTGCGGCAACGGCACGGCCGGCGCCTTCGCCCCGAAGATCCTCGAGGCGCTGGGCGTCGAGGTGGTGCCGCTCGATACCGAGCTGGACCACACCTTCCCCAAGTACAATCCGAACCCCGAGGACATGGAGATGCTCCATGCCATGCGGGACGCGGTGCTGGAGCACAAGGCGGACGTGGCCCTCGGCTTCGACGGCGACGGCGACCGCTGCGGCGTGGTGGACAACACCGGCGAGGAGATCTTCGCCGACAAGGTGGGCGTGCTGCTCGCCCGCGACCTCGCCAAGCTTTATCCCAACTCCACCTTCGTGGTGGACGTGAAGTCCACCGGCCTGTTCGCCACCGACCCCGAGCTGATCAAGCTCGGCGTGAAGGCGGACTACTGGAAGACCGGCCATTCCTACATGAAGCGCCGGGTGAACGAGACCGGTGCGCTGGTGGGCTTCGAGAAGTCCGGCCACTACTTCTTCAACAAGCCTGTGGGCCGCGGCTATGACGACGGCCTCGTCTCCGCCATCGCCGTGCTCGACATGCTGGACCGCAACCCCGGCAAGAAGCTCTCCGAGCTGCGTGAGGCGCTGCCCAAGACCTGGTCCTCGCCCACCATGTCCCCCCACTGCGCGGACGAAGCCAAGTACGGCGTCGTCGCCAAGGTGGTGGAGCATTACGAGAAGCTGGCGGCTGAAGGCGCGACCGTTACCGGCCAGAAGATCCGCGACCTCGTGACGGTGAACGGCGTGCGCGTCACCTGCGAGGACGGCTCCTGGGGCCTGCTGCGCGCCTCCTCCAACAAGCCCGAGCTTGTGGTGGTGGTGGAAAGCCCGGTTTCCGAGGCCCGCATGCGCGAGATGTTCACGGAGATCGACGGCGTGCTGCGTCAGCACCCCGGCATCGGCGAATACAACCAGACCATCTGAGGCGGCGCGCCGCCTCGGATATTGGGTGGCCAGGGATCAGGCGGCCGGAGCCAACGGCTTCGCCCGCTCGATCCGCGCCCGCTCCTCCGGCGAGTTCAGCGTCTGCCAGAGATCGGTGCGGCGCTGGACGTTCAGCCAGAAATCGGCGCTGTTGCCGAACACCCGCGCCAGAATGAGCGCCGTCGCGGCCGTGACCGAGCGGCGCTCGTTGCACAGTTCGTTGACGTGCTTCCTCGGAACGCCCATCGCCTCGGCCAGCGCCGCCTGGGTGAGGCCGAGCGGCTCCATGAATTCCTCGGTGAGGATTTCGCCGACCCCTGCCGGCTTGCGCTTGGTCATCTTTCGCATTTGTGCCCCTCAATGCGCCGTCGCGCCCTCCTGCGCGGCGCGGGGGATGATGGCGCCGCGGTGCATGATGACTTCGGCGGCGAGGCGGTGGCCGGCCTGGGCGGCGGCTTCGGGCGTCGCGCCGGCGATGCGGGCGGCGAGATAGCCGGCATTGAAGCTGTCGCCGGCGCCCGTGGTGTCGAGGGGGGAGACGGTGCGCTCCACCGGCACCTCCACGGTGCGGCCCTCGGCATGGACCAGCGCGCCGCCGGCCCCGTTCTTCACCACCACCTCGCTCACCCCGTAGGTGGTGATGCGCTCGATGGTGGCGGCGGGGGAGGCATCGCCCCACAGGGCCGCCTCGTCCTCGAAGGTGGGCAGCGCCATGGAGGAGCGCTTCAGCGCCTCGGCGAACACGGTGCGGGCGCGGGAGAGATCGCCGCCCCAGCCGCGCGGGCGGAAATTGCCGTCGAACACCCGCCAGGCCGGCGGACCTGAGCGGCTGTCGCCGGCCCCGCCCGCCATCTCCAGCGCGGCGAGGAAGCGGCCGAGCCCCTGGTTGGAATAGAGCGACAGGGTGATGCCGGAGAAATAGACCGCGCCCGCGCCCACCAGCGCCGCCGCCACCTCCTGCCAGCCGTCCGCCTCGAACAGGGCGCGGGCGGGGGAAGTGTCGCGCCAGTAATGGAAGCTGCGCTCGCCGGCATTGTCGGTGGTGATGAGATAGAGGCCGGGCACCTTGCCGTTGACGCGCGGGATCAGGCTCATGTCCACGCCCTCCGCCGCGCCGAGGGCGAGGATGTCGCCGGAGAAGGCGTCGTCGCCGAGGGCGGTGGCATAGGCCACGTCCACGCCGGCCCGGGCGAGATAGACGGCGGTGTTGAAGGTGTCGCCGCCGAAGGCGAGGCCGAAGCGCCCGTCGGAACCGCGGGCGAGTTCCACCATCACCTCGCCCACACAGACCACTTTCGCCACGGGTGCCTCCGTTATCGTGCCCTGCGCCGGGCGCCGGACCCTATCATAGGGAAAGGCTCAATCCACCGGCGGCGGCACCGGGTGGGTCCAGGTGCCGTCGCGCGGCGCCGGGCCACTGGGGCCGGGCTTGGCGGCGTCGGTGGCGCCCTCGGGCTGGGGCGTGCCGTAGCGGGCGCGCAGATCGGCGGCGCGGCCGCGATTGGCGGCGATGAGGCAGAGCGAGCGCTGCTCGAAATTGCCGATGCCGCGCGGCCCCTCGAACGGCGCGACGCCCTGGCAGTCGAGATTGCGGAACAGCAGGAAGCGCGACTGCGCCTCGTCGAGCTGGGTCTTCCAGCGGGCGCGCTGGGTGCCTTGCAGGTCGGTGCGCGCCTCGATGACGGTGAAGGCGTTGGCCAGCTCCGCCTCCAGCGCCTGCTCGGAGGTGCGGGTCACGTCATAGAGGCAGCGATTGTATTGCCCGCCGGACACCTTCTCGCGCGGGCAGGAGACGACCACCTTCCAGCGCTCCGGCGTCGCCGCATCGCCGTCGGCGCGGGCAGTGGCCTGGCGCGCCTGGGACGGGCCCGGCGGCAGGTCCGCATCGGCCGGAACGGCCGGCTCCGGCTCGGGCTCCGGCAGAGCGGGGGCGACCATGGGGGCGGGACCCTCCCGCGGCGGGCGCGTCAGCACCAGCAGCACGGGCGAGAAGGCCAGCAGCACGAGGGCGAGGGCGAGAAGCGCCCGCCGGCCCGTCCACCGCCGCGCCGCCCCCACGCCTCAGGCCACCTTGCGGTTGGCGGCGAGGAAATCGCCCATGCGGCCGAGCGCGGCGGTGATGTTCTCCCGCGAGGTGGCGTAGGAGAGGCGCAAATAGCCCTCGCCATGAACGCCGAAATCCGGCCCGCCGATCACCGCCACGCCCGCCTCCTCCAACAGGGCCGAGGCGAGCTTCTTGGCGGCGGTCCAGCCGGTGCCGGTGATGTTGGGGAAGGCGTAGAAGGCGCCCTTGGGCGTCGCGCAGGTGACGCCGGGCAGCGCGTTCAGCCCCTCCACCACCATGCGGCGGCGGGCGTCGAACTCGGCGGTCATGGCGAACACCGCATCCTGTGGACCTTCGAGGGCGGCGATACCGGCATACTGTGTCGCGGCATTGACGCAGGACCAGCAGTTCACCGCGAGCTTGCGCACCTGGTCGTAGAGGCTCTTCGGCCAGATGGAATAGCCGAGGCGCCAGCCGGTCATGGCGTAGGTCTTGGACCAGCCGTTGAGCAGGATCAGCCGGTCGCGGATCTCGGGATAGGCGAGGAGTGTGCGGTGTTCCTCTCCGTCGAAGAGGAAGCGGTCGTAGATCTCGTCCGACATGAGCGCGACGTGGGGATGGGCGGCGAGGCCCTTAACCAATTTGTCGATCTCGGACGCGGGCGTGACGCCGCCGGTGGGGTTGGCGGGCGAATTGATGATGAGCAGCCGCGTCTTGGGCGTGATGAGGGCCAGCGTCTCCTCCGCCGAGAAGGCGAAGCCGTTCTCCTCGCGGATCGGCACCGGGATGGGCGTCGCGCCGGTATGCTCGATCATGGAGCGGTAGATGGGAAAGCCGGGATCGGGATAGAGGATCTCCGCGCCGGGCTCGCCGAACAGGCGGATGGCCACATACATGGTCACCTTGCCGCCGGGCACGATCGTCACGAGGTTCGGGTCCACCTCGACGCCATAGCGGCGGTTCAGGTCGCCGGCCACCGCCTCGCGCAGCGGCAGGATGCCCACCGAGGGCGTGTAGCCGTGCTGGCCGTCGCGCAGCGCCTTCACCGCCGCCTCGACGATGTGGGCCGGCGTCTGGAAGTCGGGCTGGCCGATGCCGAGGTTGAGGATAGAGCGCCCCTCCGCCTGAAGCGCCGTGGCGCGGGCGAGGACGGCGAAGGCGTTCTCCTCGCCGATGCGGTCGAAGGCGGGATTGGTGGTGAGCATGGCCGGCAGATCCTCGGGCGCGCGGCGTCTCGCGCGCCGCGTTCAAAAAGGACGCCTTGGATAGCACCGAAGGTGCGGGGTGGGGAGTGGGGGAAAACCTGCTGCAGCGCGCAAAGCGTGGCCGTGGCCAGCATGTTACGAGGGATCGAGTGCCGAATCGCGAGGAGCCCCCATGCCCGCATCGACCGCCCGCCTGCCGTTCGAGGACACCGAGATCGCCATCGTCGGCGCCGGCATCGTCGGCCTGTCGGTCGCCCACACCCTGACGCGCCTCGGCATCTCCGTGCGCTGCTTCGATGCGGGTGCGGCGGGGGGTGCCCAGTCGGCCGGGGGCTCGCGCATCATGCGCGCGGCCTATAACGATCCGCGCATGCTCTGGCTCGCCCGCAAGGCCAGCACCGGCTGGGCGCGCTGGGAGGAAGAGGCCGGCCATTCCCTGATCGAGCGCACCGGCTCCTTCCTCATCGTCGAGCAGGCGGAGGCGGAGCTGAAGCGCCTCGCCGGGCTCGATCTGAAGGTCCGCTTCGTCTCCCCGGCCGAGCAGGAAGAGCTGCTGCCGGTGCATCGGCCCTGGGCGAAGTCGGTGATCCTGGAGGAGGAGGCCGGCACCATCCGCGCCCGCGACAGCATCGAATGGCTCGCCGGCACGCTGGGCGATGCGCTGCACGAGCACACGCCGGTGCTGGGCCTCACCCAGCGGTCGGGCCATGTGCTGGTCTCCACCCGCAGCGCCATCTACCGCGCGCGGCGCGTGCTGGTGGCGGCGGGGATGCAGACGCCGGTGCTCTCCGGCGCCATGGGCGTGAAGGTGCCGCAGGTCTACAGCGTCCACCAGCGCCTGCTCTTCCCCATCACCGGCGATCTCGCCGCGCGGCCCATGGTCTCCTTCCGCGACAAGAGCGACCACCGCCACGGCGTGCTTTACACCTACGGCCTGCCGGCCCTGCATGACGGCCTGTTCGCCGTGGGGCTGGAGCCGAGCGACACCGACCGCAGCGGCGGCGGCCATCCCGACCAGGTGATCGAGCACACGCTGGCGCTGGCGGCGCAGACGCTGCCCGGCCTCGACACGTCGCGCTTCACCATCGAGAGCTGCGTTTCCACCTCGCTGGAGCATCCCGACGACGGCGCGCCGTGGGAATCCGAGCGGCTGGAAGTGGTGCGGCGGGGCGCGGTGGACTTCTTCGCCGGCGGCCACCTCTTCAAGTTCGCCCCGGCTTTGGGCGAAATGCTCGCCGGCATGGTGCTGGGCGAGGAGGTGCCGGCTATGCTGCGGCCGGAGTGAGGCTTCGCCCCAATAAAAATCCCCCGAAGGAAACGCCATGCAACTGCCCGAGAACCCGTTCAAGCGCGCGCTCCATGCCGGCACCCAGCAGATCGGGCTGTGGTGCGCCGTGCCCTCCAACTATGTCTCGGAGATCCTCGCCGGCGCGGGCTTCGACTGGCTGGTGCTGGACACCGAGCACGCGCCCAACGAGCTGCCCAACGTCTTCAACCAGCTCCAGTCCATGGTGGGCTACGCCACCCAGCCGGTGGTGCGGGTGCCGTGGAACGATGCGGTGACGCTGAAGCGCTTCCTCGACATCGGCACCCAGAGCTTCCTCATCCCCATGGTGCAGAACGCCGAGGAGGCCCGCGCGGCGGTGGCGGCGACGCGCTATCCGCCGGATGGCATCCGCGGCTATGCGGTGGCCTCCCGCGCCACCCGCTTCGGCCGCATCGGTGATTACTTCACCCGCTATGCCGACGAGATGTGCGTGCTGGTGCAGGTGGAGACCATGGAGGCGCTGGAGAAGGTGGAGGAGATCGCCGCCGTGCCGGGCGTGGACGGCGTCTTCATCGGCCCCGGCGACCTTTCCGCCTCCATGGGCCTGCTGCACCAGCCCACCCACCCGAAGGTGGTGGACGCCATCGAGGACGGGCTGAGGTGCATCCGGGCCGCCGGCAATCGCGGCGGCGTGCTGGTGGTGGGCGACGAGGCTTTGGCCCGTCGCTACATGGCGGCCGGCTCGGTGTTCACCGCCGTGGGGGTGGATGCCGCTTTGTTCGCCCGCAGCGCCGAGGCGCTGGCGAAGCAGTACAAGGCATAGGCGTTATTAGTCGCGCAGCATCCGGCGGATGACCTTGCCAGTGGTGGTCAGCGGCAGCTCGTCCACGAACTGGATCTCGCGGGGATATTCGTAGGCCGCGAGCCGGGTGCGCACGAAGTCGCGGATCTCCGCCTCCAGCTCCGGCGTGGGCTCCACGCCGGGCATGGGCACGATGACCGCCTTGACGATCTCCGTGCGCAGCGGGTCCTTCTTGCCCACGGCCGCGGCCATGGCGACGGCGGGGTGCTTCAGGAGCACGTCCTCGATCTCCGCCGGGCCGATGCGGTAGCCGGCCGAGGTGATGACGTCGTCGTCGCGGCCGAGGAAGTGGAAATAGCCCTCCTCGTCCCGCGTCGCGAGATCGCCGGTGAGGAGCCAGCCGTCCTTCACCTTGTCGGCGGTGGCCTCGGGGCGGTTCCAGTAGGTGAGGAACATCACCGGGTCGGGCGTGCGCACGGCGATCTGGCCCATCTGGCCGGGCGGCAGGATGCGCCCGTCCTCGCCCAGCACCGCCACCTCGTGGCCGGGCACCGCCTTGCCGGTGGCGCCGGCCTTGGCCACGCCCAGCGCGGCCGAGGAGCCGATGACGTAGTTGCATTCGGTCTGGCCGTAGAATTCGTTCACCGGCACGCCGAGGGCCTCGCGACCCCAGTCGAACGTCTCGGCGCCCAGAGCCTCGCCGGCCGAGCCCACCGTGCGCAGCGCGAAGCCGAACTTTTCGCGCGGGTTCTGCACCTGCCGCATCATGCGCAGCGCGGTGGGCGGGATGAAGACGTTGCGCACCTCGGCGCGCTTCATCAGAGCGAAGGCGGCTTCGGGATCGAACTTGCCCCGCGGCTGCGCCACCACAGGCACGCCCAGCGCCAGCGCCGGCAGCACGGTGTTCAGGAGCCCGCCGGCCCAGGCCCAGTCGGAGGGCGTCCACATGCGGTCGCCCGCCTGCCCGATGCCCTCATGGGTGAAGGTGACGCCGCTCACATGGGCGAACAGCACCCGGTGGCCGTGCAGCGCGCCCTTGGGCTGGCCGGTGGTGCCGGAGGTGTAGATCATCAGCGCCGGATCGTCCGGGCCGGAGGATATGGGAAGCGGGCGGTCGGAGGCCGCCTCCACCAGAGCGGAGAAGCCGACGGCGCCGTCGCGCGGGCCGTCCACATTGACCACGAGATCCAGCGCCTCGGGCCGCGCGAGCAGCTTGGCGAGGCCGGCATCGTCGGTGACGAGGGCGCGGGCGCCGGAATCCAGAAGGCGGTAGGCGATGGCATCCACGCCGAACGCGCCGGCCAGAGGCACCGCGATGGCGCCCATCTTGTAGACGGCGAGATGGGTGACGAGCACTTCCAGCGACTGGGGGAGCAGAATGGCCACCCGGTCGCCGGGCCGGATGCCGGAGGCGACGAGCGCATGGGCCAGCCGGTTGGAGAGCCGCGCCAGCGCGCCGTAGGAGACCGGGGAGAAGCCGTCGCCCGAGGGCAGGAAGAGCGCGGGACGGTCCGGATGCTGCGCCGCGATCGCATCGCAGGCGTGCACCGCCATATTGTAGCGCTCCGGCACCATCCAGAGGAAAGCGCGGCGCCGGCGCTCATAGGCGCTGGAACGCTCGTATTCGCTGGAAACTGCGCCTGATCCCGATGCGCCCGTGCTGTGCGCCAGCATCCCGACCCGTGCCTTTCCGCCCCGCCCTTTTGTTGCGGTGCACGCTACAGGCTCGCGCGGCCAAGGTCCACCCGGCCGTTAGCCGGGGCAACTCGCAGCGGATTCGGGGAGGATCAGGGACCGGCGGCCGGACGGCTCAGCGCCGCACGCCTTCTTCCTGCATGAGGGCTTCGGTGGCCGCGATGGCCCCTTCCAGCTCGGAAATCTTGCGCAGCATGCCATCGGAGGGAAGGGTGGAGCCCTTGGCTGCGGTGAGGACCAGCTCGCGCTGGGCCGCCTTGAGGCGATCGAGAAGGCTTGCGAGGTCAGCCTCGGCCTGTTGCGCCATGGTGGTATTGAACTCCGGCATCGCTCCCAGGCTGCGCCTGCGGAACGGAAACTGCAAAAACGGAAACGGCGCCGCGCTTGCGCCCGGCACCGCTGGTTGCATTGCTCTTCACCGCCGCCCGGACGAACCGGCCGGCGGCAAAGGGATCTGCGAGATCAGTCGGCGAGCTCGATGCCGCGGGCTTCGGGACCCTTGGGGCCCTGACCCACCTGCACCACAACGCGCTGGCCTTCGGCGAGGTCGCTGAGGCCGGAACGGGAGATGACGGTGACGTGCACGAACACGTCCTTGCCGCCGCCCTCAACCGCGATGAAGCCGAAGCCCTTCTCGGGGTTGTACCACTTCACGGTGCCCACGCGCTCTTCGGTGGGGCCGGTCGCGGCACGGGGGCCACCACCCGCGCGGGGGGCGCCGCCGAAGCCGCCGCCACCGCCGAAACCACCGCCGCCGGCACGGTCGCCGAAGCTGCGGCGGGCCGGAGCGGCTTCCGCGGTCGAGGTGTCGACTTCGAGCACTTCAGTGACCTGACGGCCCTTCTGGCCCTGGCCGACGCGCACCGACAGCTTGGAGCCGGGGGGCACGCTTTCCTGGCCGGCGGCCTCGAGGGCGCGGGCGTGCAGGAACACGTCACCCGAACCGTCGGACAGCTCGACGAAGCCGAAACCCTTCTCAGGGTTGAACCACTTCACCGTGGCGTCGATGGTCGGGCCGGAGGGGGCGGGGGCGCTGAAGCTGCTGCTGGGCGAGGAAAAAGGACGATCCCCTCCGAAGCCGCGGTCACGCGGCGGCGCAAAGTCGTCATCAAAGCCACGGCGGCGCGGCTCTCGGAAGTCTCGGTTACGGCTCATGTGTATTTCCGTTGAGGTCAGTCGCCAATTTTGGCTTAGGGCCATCCACCACTGCCGGACAATGATGCGTTTCTTCGTGCCACACTTTAACTTGCACGCTTCGGGCGTATTAAATTCCGCCTTCGCACAACGCCTGTTCCAGCCACCCGCGTCTCGCCTCGCAGCCTATATGACAGGTCGGAAAACATGCCCACGCACTCGGGCGCACGGCTCCGACCAACATCCAGACTAACACATCTCTCCCGCTTTGGTACATGAATGTTGGGCGATGGCGCGGCGAGATTGTTGCGCAGCATCTCGCGCGGGGGTCCCGTCCGTCCGGACCCGCCCGTTCGGCAGGTGATGGGCGCCCCCGGCGGCGACGCGAAGACTTCTAGTTTGATTGTACCTCGTTCTATTTTGCGGCGGTGCATCTATTCATGGGGACTCAAGTGGGCGCCCCATTGGCCGTTCCCGCGCCTGCCCTTCAGGAGGCCGCCATGGCCGAAGCCGTCGAATCCCGATCCCCCGGCCGTGAGGCCGCATCGCCCCCGCACGGCCATGGCGCGGCGGCGGCCTACCAGACGCCGCTGGCGGATGTGCCGGTCTTTCCCGGGACGCTGGATCTGCTGGAGACACGCCGTTCCCTGCCGTTGCGGGCGCTGCTGGACCCCGGCCCGACGCCGCAGGAGCTGGACCGCATGCTCGCCATCGCCGCGCGGGTGCCGGACCATGGCCGGCTGGTGCCGTGGCGCTTCATCGTCATCGAGGGGGCGGCGAGCGAAGCGGCCGGGGCGCGGCTCGATGCGCTCTATGCCGCGCAGAATCCGGGCCTCGCGCCTGACAAGGCGCGCATGTGGCGGGACTATCTGATGCGGGCGCCCGTCACCGTGGTGGTGGTGAGCCGGGCGGACCCGGCCGCCAAGATCCCCGAGCTGAACCAGATTCTCTCCGCCGGGGCGGCCGCGATGAATCTGGTGGTGGCGGCGACGGCGCTGGGCTTTTCCGCGCTGTGGCTGCTGAAGTGGCCGGGGCGTGACCCTGCGGCGGCGGCGCTGCTGGGGGTCGGGGCGGGGGAGAAGGTGGCCGGCTTCATCCATATCGGCCGACCGGCGACGCGTCCGGACGACCGCCCGCGCCCGGCGCTCGCCGACGTGGTGACGCGCTGGCAGCCGTGAGACGGCTCAGTTCAGCGACATCTCCACCTGATAGGCGCGGCGGAAGTACTTCACCGAGATATAGAGCGCGACGAGGCCGAACAGCGCCATCAGGGCGTATTCGCCGATATCGCCGAGGTGCATCAGGCCGGCCAGGGCCCAGCCGGCGGCGATGGCGGTGGCAATGGCCTGGGTGGCGACCAGCGTCGTGGCGCTCACCACGGTGAACAGGCTGCCGCCCCCCGTCTTGCCCAAACCCGCCATTCCAGTCTCCCGATACCGTCCGGCGCAATCACGCCAAACCGCGCGGCGGGCGTCGGACACTGGAGTCTTTCGCCGGCCGCTGCTCTATAAGGGGCGGAAACTGCGCTGGGCGCGGCGCCGGGTCAAGTCCGCCGATCCCGTCCGCACGCCTGTCCTCCCTCCCGTCCTGCCCCCGAGGAGCCTCATGCTGGCCGCTGAAGAGTATGAAAGCACCCACGCCGCCCGCGGTATCGTTGCCGCGCCCCATCACCTGGCCGCCGCGGCGGGGCAGGAGGTGCTGGCCGAAGGCGGCAACGCCGTCGAGGCCATGATCGCGGCGGCGGCGGCCATCGCCGTGGTCTATCCGCACATGAACCATGTGGGCGGCGACGGCTTCTGGCTCATCCGCGAGCCGTCCGGGCGGGTGCGCTATATCGAGGCGTGCGGCTTCGCCGGTAGCCTCGCCACCATCGCCCGCTACCACGACCTCGGCTTCGAGACGATCCCCACCCGCGGCCCGAACGCCGCCGTCACCGTGCCCGGCGCGGTGGGCGGCTGGGCGCTGGCGCTGGATGCGGCGCGCGGCCATGGCGGGCGGATGACCCTGCGCCGGCTGCTGGAGCCGGCCATCCGCTTCGCCCGCGAGGGCGTGCCGGTGACGCGCTCCCAGACGCGGCTCACCCGCGAGAAGCGGGCGGAACTGGAGAATGCTCCGGGCTTCGCCGAGGTGTTCCTGCCCGGCGGCGAAGTGCCGGAGGAGGGATCGCTGCAGCGCCAGCCGCGCCTCGCCGACACGCTGGACCACCTCGCCGCCGCCGGCCTCGCCGATTTCTATCGGGGCGATGTGGGTCGCGAGATGGCGTCGGACCTGGAGCGCATCGGCAGCCCCGTCACCCGCGCCGATCTCGAGCGCTATAGCGCCCGCGAGCGCCCGCCGCTGGAGATGAAGATCGGCGGCGCCCGCCTGTTCAACGCCCCGCCGCCGACGCAGGGCCTCGCCTCCCTCCTCATCCTCGGCCTGTTCGACCAGCTCAAGGTGGCGCGGGCGGAGACGTTCGAGCACATCCATGGGCTGGTGGAGGCCACCAAGCGCGCGTTTCTGGTGCGCCAGCAGGTGGTGTGCGATCCCGAGCACCTGCCGCACGATCCCGCCGCCTTCCTCGATCCCAAGGCGCTGGCGCAGCGGGCGGCGAAGATCGACATGGGGCGGGCGCTGGCCTGGCCGCACGAGGCGAAGCCCGGCGATACCATCTGGATGGGCACGGCCGATTCCTCGGGGCTGGCGGTGTCCTACATCCAGTCCATCTATTTCGAGTTCGGCTCGGGCTGCGTGCTGCCGTCCACCGGCGTGCTGATGCAGAACCGCGGCTGCAGCTTCGTGCTCGACCCGAAGGCGCTCAACCCCTTGCTGCCCGGCCGGCGGCCCTTCCACACCCTCAACCCCGCCCTCGCCGAACTCGCCGACGGGCGCATCCTCGCCTACGGCACCATGGGCGGGGAGGGGCAGCCGCAGACGCAGGCGGCGGTGTTCACCCGCCACGCGCTGTTCGGCGTGCCGCTGGGCGAGGCCATCGCTCGGCCGCGCTGGCTGCTGGGCCGGACCTGGGGCGACCAGGAGACCAATCTGAAGCTCGAATCCCGCTTCGACGGCAATCTCGTGGATCGCCTTCTGTCGGTGGGGCACGAGCTGGTGGTGCTGCCGGAAGCCTACTCCGACACCATGGGCCATGCCGGTGGCGTGGTGATCCACCCCAGCGGACAGCTCGAAGGCGCCCACGATCCGCGCGCGGATGGCGGGGCGGCGGGCGTCTGACGGCTTGAGCTTGACGCCCGGCGCGGCGCGCGCCGACCATGCCGCCAACACCAACACGGGGGGCGGCGCCAATGACCGGGCAGGGCGTGATCGGACGGCGGTCCGTCGTGAAGGGCATGGCCGGGCTCGGCCTGGCGGCGCTGGCCGCCGGCCGTGCCCGCGCGGCGGGCGAGCAGTCATCCACCGGCGAGCCGCCCACCCACGGCCCCATCCAGCTCACCTCCGAGCGGGTGCTGGGGCAGAGCGCCATCCCCGTCTACCGCTACCGGGTGGTGAAGGTGCATCCGCACGACACCTCCTCCTATACGGAGGGTTTCGTGCTGGAGGGCGGCACCATCTATGAGGGCACCGGCCTCTACGGCCGCTCGCGGCTGATCGCGTGGGACCTCAAGAGCGGGCAGGTGCTGCGCGAGCGGGCGCTGGACCCCAACGTCTTCGGCGAAGGCGTGACGGTGATGGGCGAGCGCATCTACCAGCTCACCTATCTCGACAATCACGCCTACGTCTACGACCGCAAGACGTTCGAGCGGATCGGCGCCTTCCGCTACACCGAGCAGGGGTGGGGGATGACCCATGACGGCACCCACCTCATCACCAGCAACGGCTCGTCCTCCATCGTCTTCCGCGATCCCGCCACCTTCGAGCGGGTGCGCACCATCTTCGTCTCCGACGCGGTGGCGCCGCTGGGCTTCCTCAACGAGCTGGAATATGCGGACGGCAAGCTCTACGCCAATGTCTGGCAGAGCCATTTCATCGCCATCATCGATCCGGCGGACGGCAGGATGCTGGGCTGGATTGACCTGTCGGGCCTCAATCCCGATCCGGCGAAGCTGGTCTATCCCTATGTGCTGAACGGCATCGCCTTCGATCCCGCCACCGGCCACCTGCTGGTCACGGGCAAGTGCTGGCCCCATGTGTGGGAGATCGCGCTGGAACCGCGCTGAGCCGGCCCTGACATGAATCCGGCTGCCGTCCGGGGAAGACGACAGCCGGGGAGCTTCGGCCGCGCCGGCGGGAGACCCCGCCGCGCCGCACGGGTCACAGCCCGACGCAGATCGCGCCGCTGCTGGGTCTTGGCGTCACGTTGACCTCCTTGCTCGGTGCCGCGCGCGCAGCCCGGCCTCCGCGCCCGCAGGTGCAGACGCGCCGGACCCCGGCGGGGCTTTCTTGATCTTGTTTGGGATGTTGCCGATCGCGGACGTGAGGGAGCATGAAACGTCTCCATGCCGGCGCCCCCGCCTGCTCAGCGCTGCCATCATAGCGTGCCGGAAGGCCGCGTACACCCCGGCGGGGCGGCCGCGCGAAAACTTGATCCGGCTGCCGCGGCGCTGCCGCCCGGGCAAAAAAGAACCCGGCTCGAGGCCGGGTGCGTCATTCCAAAAAAGAACCCGGCTTGAGGCCGGGTTCCTGTCGCTCGCCGTGTAAAACTGGGACCCAAACGCCAGATGCTGGACGCTCAGGCGGCCTCTTCGGCTTCCATGTCCTGGTCGATGTCGGCTTCCTCGGCCACCTTGGCGGCGCCGCGGCGCGGACCCTTGAGGAGGTTCTGCTCGATGAGCTTCACCGCCTCGGTCTCGGTGATGTTCTGCACGGCCGACAGCTCGCGGGCCATGCGGTCAAGGGCGGCCTCGTAGAGCTGGCGCTCGGAATAGGACTGCTCGGGCTGGGCCTCGGAGCGGTAGAGGTCGCGCACCACCTCGGAGATGGCGACGAGGTCGCCGGAATTGATCTTCGCTTCGTATTCCTGCGCGCGGCGGCTCCACATGGTGCGCTTGACGCGGGCGCGGCCCTGCAGGGTCTCGAGCGACTTCTCGACGATGTTGGTCTCGGAAAGCTTGCGCATGCCGACGCTGGCGATCTTGGCGAGGGGCACCCGCAGCGTCATCTTGTCCTTTTCAAACGAGATCACGAAGAGTTCGAGCTTGAAACCGGCGACTTCCTGTTCCTCGATGGCCATGATACGGCCAACACCATGGGACGGGTAAACAATGTGCTCGCCCGTCTTGAAGCCGAGACGGGCCTGCGCGTTCTTCTTTGCCGACATGCTCTTGACACTCCTGATCCGGCCCTGGAAAACCGGGGCCGAACCTGTTGGTGCGCCGGCCGGCCGGTCCGGTCCCGGCAACGGCGCGCACCTTCAGCTGCGGATATGGGTCGCGGCCGGAACGCCCGCCACCCCGCTCTGCCAGACGATATACAGACAGCCTTTGCGCCGCGCCGCAGGAAGACGGCCGGCACCTATTCTCGCCCCTTTGTTCCCGAGAATGCGCCCTGGAATATGCGCGAACACATTGCGGACGCGATGTGGCTGGATGTGGAAGCAATCGACTGTAAAGTCACGTATATCACATTTTTTGTCGGAATCAAAGCGCGTGTGTCGCCAACCTTACCTTGGCCGGTGGCAGGCGGCGACTTGGGGCACGACTGGAGGTCTGCTGGGCGCCGACTTGCGAGGCGTTGCGCGGCGCCGCTTTGCGCAGCGTCGTGACAAGGTCATATAAGCATTTCTTTATATCCTTATTGCCCGTCCGGACCCGCCATGCTAAAGGGCGCGCCATGACCGGCGGCCCGGACCGTGCCGCCCCGAGCCGATCTCAAGCGGAGCGATCCATGAGCAACGATTACGTGGTGAAGGACATCAACCTCGCGGACTGGGGCCGCAAGGAACTGGACATCGCCGAGATCGAGATGCCCGGCCTCATGGCCACCCGCGCCGAATACGGTCCCTCGCAGCCGCTCAAGGGCGCCCGCATCGCCGGCTCGCTGCACATGACCATCCAGACCGGCGTGCTCATCGAGACGCTGAAGGCGCTCGGCGCCGACGTGCGCTGGGCCTCGTGCAACATCTACTCCACCCAGGACCACGCCGCGGCCGCCATCGCCGCCGCCGGCACCCCCGTCTTCGCCATCAAGGGCGAGTCGCTGGAGGAGTATTGGGAGTACACCCACCGCATCTTCGAGTGGGCGGACGGCGGCACCCCCAACATGATCCTCGACGACGGCGGCGACGCGACGCTGCTCGTCCACCTCGGCAAGCGCGCGGAAGAGGGTGACACCGCCTTCCTCGACGGCGCCACCAACGAGGAGGAGGAAGTCCTCTTCGCCGCCATCAAGCGCCGCCTGAAGCACAAGCACGGCTGGTACTCGCAGCTCGCCAAGAACATCCAGGGCGTGACGGAAGAGACCACCACGGGCGTGCATCGCCTCTACGAGATGCAGAAGAAGGGCACGCTGCTGTGGCCCGCCATCAACGTGAACGACAGCGTCACCAAGTCGAAGTTCGACAACCTGTACGGCTGCCGTGAATCGCTGGTGGACGGCATCCGCCGCGGCACCGACGTGATGATGGCCGGCAAGGTGGCCATGGTCGCGGGCTTCGGCGACGTGGGCAAGGGCTCGGCCGCCTCGCTGCGCAATGCCGGCTGCCGCGTGATGGTCTCCGAGGTCGATCCCATCTGCGCCCTGCAGGCGGCGATGGAAGGCTATGAGGTCACCACCATGGAGGATGCCGCCACGCGCGCCGACATCTTCGTGACCGCCACCGGCAATCTGGACGTGATCACCGTGGACCACATGCGGGCCATGAAGGACCGCGCCATCGTCTGCAACATCGGCCACTTCGACAGCGAGATCCAGGTGGCCGGCCTCAAGAACCTGAAGTGGCACAACGTGAAGCCGCAGGTGGACGAGGTCGAGTTCGCCGACGGCAAGCGCATCATCCTCTTGTCCGAGGGGCGCCTCGTGAACCTCGGCAACGCCACCGGCCATCCGAGCTTCGTGATGTCGGCGTCGTTCACCAACCAGACGCTGGCGCAGATCGAGCTGTTCACCAAGCCCGGCCAGTACGACAAGAAGGTTTACACCCTGCCGAAGTCGCTGGACGAGAAGGTGGCGGCGCTGCACCTCGACAAGATCGGCGTGAAGCTCACCAAGCTCACCGACCAGCAGTCGGCCTATATCGGCGTGGCGCAGAAGGGCCCGTTCAAGCCCGAGCACTACCGCTACTGATTGCGCGACGGAACGCGGCGCGCCGCGTCTGTCCTGATGTTCGTGAACGCCGGCCCTCGGGCCGGCGTTCTGCGTTTGGGGGCCGCGCGCGGGGTCCGTGTGGCACCGCATTGTGTTCACCTGCGAACGGGGATAGGTGTTGGGAACCCGCAACGCGCGGGAAGCCGGTTCCGCGATCGCCGTGCGGCGGGGTGTCGGAACGGATCGGTCCGGGGCATACCGCGCTCCGGGGCGAAGGCTTCCGGCGCCGAGCGGGGGCGGGTTCGGGCCTCGGGACGACCGGGGCGGAGACCTGCAGCGGGGCATGTGCGGGGGCTGGTTGCGGGGGCTTGGCCTTGGACGGTTACGTGCGACGCTCGCGAGGCGCCTTCCTGCGCGATGCATCCGGTTGCGATGCGCATTCTCCCGCCGGCCGGAGCGCCGGTCGCGGTTCGTCACGCTCACCCCTGACGTTCGCGCCCGGCTGAGAGGCAGCCGCCCTTCATGTCCACGAGCTTTTCCCGCGACCGTTCGCGCACCCTGCCGTTCGCTGCGGAGATCGGCGCCCTCGGCGTCGTCTTCGGCGACATCGGCACCAGCCCCCTCTACGCCCTCAAGCAGGGCGTGCTGGCGGTGGGCGGAACCAATTTCATCGGCGCCGACGTGCTCGGCCTGCTCTCCCTCATCACCTGGAGCATCATCCTCTCCGTCACGGTGAAGTACGTCTTCCTCGTGCTCAGGGCGGACAATGACGGCGAAGGCGGCATCCTCGCCCTCGTGACGCTGCTCGATCTGCATCGCAGCGCCATTGGCCTCAGATGGTATTTGCTTGCAGCCGGCCTCCTCGGCGCCGCCATGCTCATCGGCGACGGCGTGCTCACGCCGGCCATGTCGGTGCTCTCCGCCATCGAGGGCCTGCAGGTCATCGCGCCGGAACTGGAGCACTGGGTGGTGGCGCTCACCTGCCTCGTGCTCGCGGCCATCTTCTTCTCCCAGCGCCTCGGCACCGAGCGCATCGCCTCTTTCTTCGGCCCGGTGATGCTGCTGTGGTTCGGCTCGCTGGCGGCGCTCGGCATCTACGGCATCCTCCAGGCGCCGCAGGTGATCGCGGGCCTCGATCCGCGCCACGGCATCATGCTGATGGTCCAGCACCCCGGCCTTGCCGGCGTCATCCTCGGCGCCTGCTTCCTGGCGGTGACCGGCGGCGAGGCGCTTTATGCGGACCTCGGGCATTTCGGCCGGCCGGTGATCGCGCGGGCCTGGCTGTTCGTGGCCATGCCGGCGCTGCTGCTCAACTATTTCGGGCAGGGCGCGATCCTGCTGGTGGACCCGAGCGCGGTCCGCAATCCCTTCTACGACCTCTGCCCCGACATGTTCGACATTCCGCTGCTGTTCCTCGCGACGGCGGCGACCGTGATCGCCTCGCAATCCATCATCACCGGCGTGTTCTCGCTGGCGAAGCAGGCCATCGAGCTGGGCTATCTGCCGCCCATGCGCATCCGCTACACCTCCGAGCACAACGAGCAGCACATCTATGTGGGCCGGCTGAACTGGCTGCTGATGATCGCCTGTATCGCCGTGGTGCTGGGCTTCGAGGCGTCCGACCGGCTGGCGTCGGCCTACGGCATCGCGGTGGCGTTCGCCATGGTGACGACCTCCATCCTGTTCATCGCCCAGGTGAAGCGGGCGTGGGGCTGGCCCTCCTTCGCGGTGTGGGCCATGGCCGCCGGCCTGCTGACGGTGGATTTCGCCTTCGCCTCCGCCAACATGACCAAGATCCACGACGGCGGCTGGCTGCCGCTCTCCATCGCGGCGGTCATCATCTTCGTGATGGTCAGCTGGCGCCGCGGCCTCGAGGCGGTGGTGGCCCAGCAGGTGCGCTTTACCGAGCCGCTGGACAATTTCGTCGCCCGCAAGGACCGGGTGAACGATGTGGAGGCGCCGCGCACTGCCATCTTTCTGTCTCGTGCAGGTGCGATGACGCCCGTGGCGCTTTCCCGGATGGCAGACCTGCTGAAGGTCCGGTTCGAGAAGGCGGTTATCGTCTCGGTCTGGATCGCCGCCCGCCCCAGGGTGTCGGTGGAAGACCGGGTCAAGGTGACCACCCTCAATGAGGGGTTCGTGCGGGTTGATCTGCGCTTCGGCTACATGCAGCAGATCGACGTGCCGTCTGTGCTGGGTCCGGCGCTGAGCGCGCGGGGCATCGATCCGGACGCGGCGATCTACGTGATCGGCCACGAGCGGATCATCCCGCCTGACGAGGTCATCAAGCTGAGGGACGTGGTCGCCCACGTCTTCGCGTTCCTCGCGCGCAATGCCGAGCGTTCGGTGGACCGGTTCGGCCTGCCGCGTGCCCGGACGGTGGAGATCGGCTATCCGGTGAAGCTCTGAGCATCCGCTCCGGCACCGGCGGCCAGTCCGATCCCAGCCTTAGGCAGGGCTTACAGTGTATCACGAACCCCAAGACGGCCTGGCTTCGAACGATGCTCCGCAAAAAAAGGCTCCCCATAGGGCAGGGGAGCAAACTACAACAGGGGCGTCCGAGGTCGTCGCGGGCGGGGGGAACGGTGACGATATGGGTACGCGCACTCTGGCGGTGAGAGTATCGACGTTCTTCAAGGAGCGGGTGGGTCTGCACGGCCTCGGCTTCATCCTGAGCCTGATCGTGATCGCCTTCGCGGCGACCGTGCTCTACCGGATGCTGCACAACCTCAAGTGGTCGGATGTGCTCGACGCCCTGCGCGAGAAGAACCCGCGCGACGTCGCCATCGCCTTCTTCCTGGTTGCCGGTGCCTATCTGACGCTCACCTTCTATGACTGGTTCGCCCTGCGCACCATCGGCAAGGACCACGTGCCCTATCGCGTCGCGGCGCTGTCCGGCTTCTGCTCCTATTCGGTGGGGCACAATGTGGGCTTCACCGTCTTCACCGGCGGCTCGGTGCGCTACCGCATCTATTCGGCCTGGGGGCTCGGCGCCATCGATGTGGCGAAGATCTGCTTCGTGGCCGGCCTCACCTTCTGGCTCGGCAACATCGCCGTGCTCGGCCTCGGCATCACGCTGCACCCCGAGGCGGCCACCGCCGTGGACCAGCTGCCGCCCTTCATCAACCGGCTCATCGGCGTCGCGGCCCTGAGCGCGCTGGTGGCCTACATCACCTGGGTGTCGCTGGCGCCGCGCACCATCGGCCGCTCCACCTGGTTCGTCACGCTGCCGCGCGGCCGCACCACGCTGCTGCAGGTGGGCATCGGCATCCTCGACCTCAGCCTGTGCGCCGCCGCCATGTACATGCTGATGCCGGCGTCGCCCTATATCGACCCCATCAGCCTGTCGGTCATCTTCGTCACCGCCACCCTGCTGGGCTTCGCCAGCCACGCGCCGGGCGGGCTCGGGGTGTTCGATGCGGCGCTCCTCGTCGCCCTGCCGCAGTTCGACAAGGCGGAGCTTCTGGGCGCGCTGCTGGTGTTCCGGCTGTTCTACTACATCGTGCCCTTCGCCTTCGCCTTGACCCTGCTCGGCGCCCGCGAACTCAGCCTGCGCATCGCCGGCAAGGAGCAGGCGGCGGCCGAGAAGGCCGAGGCCAAGGCCCGCGCGGCGGCGTCCAAAACGCCGGCGGAATAAGACCCCGCGGAATAAGGTTTCCTCGGAACACGGCTCCGGCGCGACGGCGGCGGAGCGGGAAACGCCGGAGCGTCTGTTGCGGCAGGTCGCCGGGCACGGCAGCATGACGGCCGTTCCCGCCGAGTGAGCCCTGGGGCGAAGCCATGACCGACGAGCAGAAGGCCGTTGCCCGCGCCTGTCTTGCCGCCGCAGAGGGCGACACCCTGATCTTCCCGGAGATCGTGGGCGCGCTCATCGCCGCCGGCTTCGAGAGCTATGCGGTGGATCTGCGCCGCGCCACCGCCACCTATTATCTGCCCGACGGCGACAGCCTGGAGCTGCCGGCCCACCGTGTCGCGACGGCCATCGCGCCCGCCTTCGACACCGCTCGCCTTAAGGCCGCGATCCGCGAGGCGCAGCAACAGGTGCCGGGCTACACCTATCGCGGCTTCTGCGAGACGGCGGCGGCGGCCGGCTGCGCCGGCTACATCGTCTCCTTCCCCGGCCGCCGCGCCCTCTATTTCGGCCGGACCGCGGAGACACATGTGGAGCTGTTTCCGGGCTCTTGAGGGGCGTCCTCCGGATCGGGTCCGTCTTCCTCCCTTGCACCGCCGCAGCCGTCATGGCACAGGCGAAAGGAGCCCGAGCCCCGAGCCCCAGGACCCAGAGGCATGTTCCGCACCCTCTCCGACTTCATCTCCGACATCACCGGAGGCCACCGCGAGGCCGCCGCCTTCGACGAGACCGACTATCGCCTCGCCGCCGCGGCGCTGCTGGTGCATGTCATGTCCATCGACGGGGCGGTGACGCCGGAAGAGCGGGCGGTGCTCAAGACCATCCTCGCCGGCCGCTTCGCCCTCGACGAGGTCGAGACCGAGCAGCTGGTGGAACTGGCCATCGCCAAGGACGCCGAGGCGGTGGACCTCTACGCCTTCACCAGCGTGCTCAACCGGGCGCTGGACGAGGAAGGGCGCCTGCGCATCGTCGAGATGATGTTCGAGGTGGCCTATGCGGACGGCGGCCTCTCCGAGTTCGAGGACAATCTCGTCTGGCGCGCCGCCGAGCTTCTGAACGTCGGCTCCCGCGACCGCATCCGCATCCGCCGCGAGGTGCGCGAGGAGACCGAAGGCGGCGACACGCCGGCCTGAGGGCGCGCGCCGTGGCCGCACCGGAAGACGACCCGCGCACCCTTTTGGTGGTGCTCCATCAGGAGCGCTCCACGCCCGGCCGCGTGGGCGAGCGCCTGAAGGCGCGCGGGTTCGCGCTGGACGTGCGCCGTCCGGCGCTGGGCGATCCCCTGCCGGACACCTTCGCGCACCACGCCGGCCTCCTCGTCTTCGGCGGCCCCATGAGCGCCAATGACGACAGCGACTTCATCCGCGCCGAGACCCGGCTGATGGAGCGGGCGCTGGCCGCGGACCTCCCCACCCTCGGCATCTGCCTCGGCGCGCAGATCCTCGCCCGGGCGCTGGGCGGACATGTGGCGCCCCATGCCGAGGGCATCTGCGAGATGGGCTATTACCCGCTCCGCGCCACGGAGGCTGGCGCCGCGCTGATGCCGTGGCCGGGCCATGTCTACCACTGGCACACCGAGGGCTTCGACGTGCCCGCCGGTGCCGAGCTGCTCGCCACCGGCACCGTATTCCCCAATCAGGCCTTCCGGGCGGGGGCCGCCTGGGGTGTCCAGTTCCATCCCGAGGTGACGCGGGAGATGATGGTGACCTGGATCGAGCGCGGCGCCCACCGCTTCACCCGGAAAGGCGCCCAGCCGGGGGAGGCCCATCTCGCCGGATGGGCCCTGCACGACGGCGCGGTGGTGAGCTGGCTCGATGCCTTCCTCGCCACCATCTTCGCCACCGGGGAAGAGGACGGACGCGCGATCGCGCTCGACGAGAATGGTGGTATCTGAGGGGGTGTTCGGGACTGACAGTGCCTGATGGCACCGATACCCCACCTGAATCGATGCTGAACCCCGCCGATTCTTCTGTACAGTTCGATCAGCCGGCCGGCTGTCACAGGCGTCTCATTTCTCTTCGCTAGCCTGAGGCGAAAAATCCCCGAGGGAGCATCGCCCATGGACGCGCGCACGCCTTTTCCCGCCATCCGGGGCATCGGATATTCCATCCGAACCACGTCGCCGGACTTCGACGACCTGCCCGCCGCCCTCGATGAGGCCGAGCGCTTGGGCGTTGATTTCGTTGAGCTTCCCGTCTTCGCCTGGACGCTGGTGGTGGACGGCCGGGTGCTGCAGGACCGCCTCGATCGTCTCGTCGCCGCCACCCGCGACCGCCCCTTTGGCTACACCGTGCATGGGCCGCTCGCCATCAACCTCATGTCCCCGAAGGAGCGCCTCCCCCGTCACGAGGCCTTCCTGGACGCCATGATCGCCATAGCCGGCTCACTTTCCGCCCCCCACCTCGTCCTCCACTCCGGCTGCGTCCGGGGGGACGATGATGTGGCGATGGCCTATGAGCGGCAGCGCAACGCCTTGCTCAAGGCCGGCGACAAGGCCGGCGTGGCGGGCGTAACCCTTTGCGTGGAAAACATCTTCCGCTACGAGACCATGCGCGAGACGGCGCTGCCCTCGCGGCTCGCCGGAGAGCTGGACGCCATCGATCATCCCCACGTCCGCGCCACTCTGGACGTGAGCCACGCCCTCCTGCGGTCCACCGACGCCCGGGTGGACTTCGCCGCCGAAATCGCCGCTCTGGCCCCCTATGCCCGCCATGTCCATGTCCACGAAAGCTTTGGCAGGCCTCAGGAAAGCTGGGCCATCGACGATGCCGAGCGGGCCGGCCTCGGCGAGGGCGACCTGCACCTGCCGCTGGGCTGGGGCGGCATCGACTGGGACCTCGTCGCCCGCCGCTGCGCCTTCCCGGCCGGCACCATCGTCAATCTGGAGCTGAACCGCCGCTACTGGCGCGAGTTGCCTGACCAGATCGTGCGCCTGCGCGCCCTCGCCGACAGCTTCGCCAGCCACGCCGACGCCCCGGCCTGAGACGCGTGCAGTGCGGCGGGCGGTGGATCGCCAATGCCGCAGCGCACATTCATGCCTTTGATTCGATGTGCCTTTTTTATCGCGCCGGTGCTCCCCTCCGGCGCCAAATCGACTAGCTTGGCGGCGAAGGAGACTGCCCATGCCCGTCGCCACCAAGCCCGAATACAAGTCCGCCCCCCAGCCCGAAGGCGGTGCGGATGGCCTGTTCATGTCCTCCAGCGCCCGCGGGTTGCTGCGGCGATGGAGCGTGTTCATCACCGTGACGGTGATCGCGCTCGTCAGCCTCCTGCTCTCCTTCACTTCCCACCAGGCGTGGCTGATCGTCTTCTGCGTGCTCTTTCCCCTTGTTCTGGTTGGAATTTTCGACGTCACACAGTCCGAGCACTCGCTCCTGCGCAACTACCCGGTGATCGGCTCGGTGCGCTGGATCTTCGAGGCGATGCGCCCCTATCTCCGGCAGTATCTGATGGAGGACGACCAGTCCGAGCGGCCCTACAACCGCGAGGACCGGTCCATCATCTACGCCCGCGCCAAGAACGAGGAAGACCGCCAGCCCTTCGGCACCGAGCTCGACACCTATGCGGCCGAGTATGAGTGGATGACCCACTCCCTCGCCCCCGCGCCGGTGGCGCACGAGCCGTTCCGGGTGACGGTGGGCGGCAGCGCCTGCGCAAAGCCTTATTCCGCCTCGGTTCTCAATGTCTCCGCCATGAGCTTCGGCTCGCTGGGACGCAACGCCATCGAGGCGCTGAACCTCGGGGCGAAGACCGCCGGCTGCTATCACGATACCGGCGAGGGCGGACTGTCGCCCTATCACCGCATCCATGGCGGCGACATCGTGTGGGAGCTGGGTTCCGGCTATTTCGGCGCCCGCAACCGCGACGGTACCTTTTCGCCCGAGCGCTTCGCCGAGCGCGCGACCGACCCCCAGGTCAAGATGGTGGAGATCAAGCTCTCCCAAGGCGCCAAGCCGGGTCATGGCGGTGTGCTGCCGGCCGCCAAGGTGACGCCGGAGATCGCCGAGATCCGGGGAATCCCGCTGGGCGAGGACTGCATCTCGCCGTCGCGTCATTCCGCCTTTTCGACGCCGGCGCAGATGATGGAATTCGTCGCGCAATTGCGGGAGCTGTCCGGCGGCAAGCCGGTGGGCATCAAGCTCTGCGTCGGCCATCCCAGCGAGGTGTTCGCCCTCGCCAAGGCCATGGTGAAGACGGGCATCCAGCCCGATTTCGTCGTGGTGGACGGGGCGGAGGGCGGCACCGGCGCCGCGCCGCACGAGCTCGCGGACCATCTGGGCATGCCGCTGCGCGAAGGGCTCATTCTGATGCGCAACGCACTGGTGGGCACCGGGCTCCGGCAGAATGTGCGCCTCGCCGCCTCAGGCAAGGTCACATCCGGCTTCTCCATGGCGGCGAACATGGCCATCGGTGCCGACTGGTGCAACGCGGCCCGCGCCTTCATGTTCTCGCTCGGCTGCGTCATGTCCATGCGCTGCCATACCGGCACCTGCCCGACGGGCGTCACCACCAACGATCCTCACCTGCAACGCGGCCTCGTCGTGGACGAGAAGGCGGAGCGGGTGGCGAGCTTCCACCGGCATACGGTGCACGCGCTGGCGGAACTGATCGCGGCGGCGGGGCTGGAGCATCCCGGCGACCTCTTGCCCCATCACGTCTGGCACCGGGTCAGCCCCATCGAGGTCAAGGCGCTCGACCGCATCTACACCTTCCTTGAGGCGGGTTCCCTTCTGGATGCGCCGGACGAGACACCCTATGCCGCCGAGTGGCATGCGGCCGACGCCGACAGCTTCGCCCCGCGCCAGACCGTGGGTCCGCGCCGCGCCGCCTGAGTCCGCCCGCGGCATCGAGCCTTGCGGGGGGATGGAGTGCCCCCCATATGCACCCTTGTCGGGATGCCGAGAGGGTCCCGGCGGGCATGGCCGGATAGGTGCATGCCCGGCAATGCAAAGTCGCTTGACGAGGACTTTGGCTGATGTCGCGGATGTCTTCCCTGTCGTCCCCCTTTCTTCTGGGGTTCGACGAGGTCGAGCGGGCGCTCGACCGGGTGGCCAAGAGCGCGGACGGGTATCCTCCCTACAATGTGGAGAGGATCGAAGCCGCCGGTGAGCCGCTGCGCCTCAGGATCACCCTGGCGGTGGCGGGCTTCACGGCGGAGCAGCTCGAGGTCGTGCTGGAGGAGAAGGAACTGACCATTCGGGGCCGTCAGGTCGAGGATGGACAGGGCCGGATTTTCCTGCATCGGGGGATCGCCGCCCGGCAGTTCCAGCGCACCTTCGTGCTTGCAGAAGGCATGAATGTGCTGGGTGCCGAATTGAAGCACGGCCTCCTGTCCGTGGATCTGGTTCGCCCCGAGCCGGCCCGCCACGCCAAGCGAATCGACATCGTCTCCCGCTCCTGAAGGGGAGAGGTGCCGGATTTGCCAGGAGTAGAGGAGTAGATTGATGACCCACGATACCGAACACGAAGTCCTGGCGGACATCACCCCGGAGGCTCTGGCTGTCCTGGGCGGCGGCGAAATCGCCTACGTGCGCAGCATCAAGTCGGAGGACGTGCCGTCCCTGTTCCCGCAGGCGCCGGAGATCGCGCCCGGCATGACGCTGTTTACGCTGCACGCAGCCGATGGCACGCCCATCATGCTGACCGACAGCCGCGAGGCCGCGCTGGCCAATGCCATGCAGCACGAGCTGGTGACCGTCAGCGTGCACTGACGGCCGGAAGGCCGGTCAACGGGCAAAGGTTCTGAATTTTCCCGCCGGGTCGGCAACGGCCCGGCTTTTTGTTGCCGCTCGCGCTCAGGCGGCGTTTGAGGCCGAGGTGGCGGTCAGCAGAGCGTGCATCGCGCCGGCATCGCGCGTGGCCCGGAGCTTTTCCACAACATCGGGGTCTCGCAGCATTCGGGCAACCCGTGCCAACGCCTTGAGGTGATCCGCGCCGGCGGCTTCAGGGGCCAGAAGCAGGAACACGAGGTCCACCGGCGCGCCGTCCAGCGATTCGAAATCGATGGGCTTCTCCAGCCGCGCGAACAGGCCGAACAGCTTGGTGAGACCGGGGAGCTTGCCGTGCGGAATGGCGATGCCGTTGCCGACGCCGGTCGAGCCCAGGCGCTCGCGCTGCAGCAGCGTATCGAAGATGTCCCGCTGATCGCGGCCCATCAGCAGGGCCGCATGGTGGGAGAGTTCCTGCAGGGCCTGTTTCTTGCTGCTCGCCCGCAGCATCGGAAACACTGCGTCCGGGGCAAGGAGGTCGGCGAGCGGCATCGATCAGGTCCCTGGGGCGAGCGGCCGAGGCTCGGTAAAGCGGCGGACGCAAGGAACGGTTCAAAGGCGGCGGCGCCCCCAAAGCGCCGATGCATTGCTCCGTCCCCATTCAAAACGCGGGAGGGTTGTCCCTCCCGGAGGTCTTCATGCGGCCTCCATCTAGCGTTAACCAGCCTCCGGCTCAAGCCGGGGCGGTATGCGCAGAGATTCGTTGGTGCGGGTCGGCGCTGTTCCGAAGCGTCCCGGCCCGCCCGCTTGGCAAGGCTCCGGCACGGCTTTCAGCATCTGCCCCCCGGCATCGCCATGACCCGCGAGGGCACCGTTCCCGCCCGGGTCGACTTCCAAGATCTTCGGCGCGCATCGGGGAGCCTGCAAGCAGGCCCCCCGCGCGTGGTCTAGTGCAATTCCTCGGCGCCTGGGTCGATCCATCCCACATGGCCGTCGGGCCGGCGGTAGACGACGCTGACCCGGCCATGGCCGGCGTGGCGGAAGACGACGACGGGAGCACCGGTGATGTCGAGCTCCACGACGGCATCCGCCACCGAGAGCGTGCGCAGGCGCGTCACCTGCTCCGCCACCACGGTCGGGCTCCAGCCGACGAGTTCTTCCTCGGTCTCGGTTTCGGGCGCGGCGCTCAGGATGTAGCTCTGGGCGGCATGATCGACACCATTGCCGTTGCCATGCCCGTGACGATCCTTGAGGCGCTGCTTGTAGCGGCGGAGGCGCTTCTCGATCTTCTCGACCGCCACGTCGGCGCAGGCATTCGGATCCTGCGCATTGCCGTGCGCCTGAAGGTTCACGCCCGAATCAAGATGAAGCATGCATTCGGAGCGGTAGCCGGAGCCGTCCCTCGTGACGGTCACGTGCCCTGACCATCCACCGTCGAAGTATTTTTCGAGGACTTCCGAGACCCGCTCGGTCAAACGCTGGCGAAGAGCTTCGCCGACGTCGAGATTCTTTCCGGACACGCGTAGGGCCATGCGATTTGATCCCCTATGAACGGTCCCGCGAGGGACCGTCTCATGCATTGCAAACCGGCCGGCTACCTAAAGAGGTAGGAGTGCTTCGCCGGCATGTCAACGGAAACAGCGGCCGGAAACCGAACGGTTTTTTGGGATCGCCAATCGTTAACGGAACGCGGCGCTTCAGCTCCTCGGTCAGCGAGACAGGCCCGGCCACATGCGCGAGAGCACGCCGTCGCGCAGGATGACGCCATGCCAAAGGCCCGCCCCCGCGTGCATGATCACCAGCGCGGTCATGACGAAGCCGAGCCGCGCGTGCCAGTCGCCGAAGAGATCGGCGAGGGCGTCGTTCTTGGCAATGATATTGGGCAGCGTGAACAGCCCGAAGATGCTCACTGCGCTGCCGAAGGCGTTGGAGGCCAGCCACCCGAGCACTGGCATGACGAAGATCAGCACATAGAGCGCGTAATGCACCGTATTGGCGACGATCCAGAGTGCCTTCGGCATGCCCTCGGGCGGGGCTGGAGGCGGATTGAGGATGCGAATCAGCACGCGGATCACCGCGAGGCAGAGGATGGTGAAGCCGATGGAGCGGTGGAGATCGAACAGCCGGTCCTGCGTGGGGCCGGAATCCATGTTCATCATGGCAAATCCCAGCGGGATCACGAGGATCACCAGGACCGCCATGATCCAGTGGATACGCCTAGCCGGCGGCGCGTAGGGCTCGGGATGAGACGTGCTGTTCATCGGGGGGATTGGCCTCCACTGGCGAAGGCGCGTCCCGCGAACCGGCGCCGCGGGCGCTCTCCCGCAGATCGCACCGGAACAGGACGTCGCCATCGGCGAATACATGCACCTGCGCCTTCGGGCGCAGCGCGTGAGCCAGAGTGTCGCATGCCTTGCGGGACAAGCCGATGCGGCCGGCTCCCAGGATGACCGGGGACACGAAAACGTGAAGCTGGTCCACGAGGTCGGCTTCTAGGAAGGCTGAGAGGGTGGTGGGGCCTCCCTCCACGAGGATCCGCCTGAATCCCTGCTGCACCAGTGACTCGAGGATCGCGCACGGATCGAACGCGGGACCGTCGTCCATCTCCACCAGGTCCACCCCCGCGGGAAGCGGAGCGCAGACACTCCGCCGCCGAACCACGAGCCGGCGCACGCCATCCTCGGCGAAACAGCGCGCATTTGGATCGACCCGGCCCGACGGATCGATCACCACCCGCGCCGGACTCACACCAGCTATGCGGCGCACCGTCAGCAGCGGATCGTCCGCGCAGACCGTTCCCACCCCCACCACCACAGCGTCAACGGACGCCCGCAACGCGTGCAGGTGGTCGAGGGCATGGGGGCCGTTGATGTATTTCGACTCGCCCGAGGTGGTGGCGATGCGCCCGTCCAGGGATTGGCCGAGCTGGGCGATGACGTGCGGGCGCGGATTTGCCGCCGCTTCCTGGTCCTGCACCGGATATCCACTCACTCGCTTGTGCGACCGGAGCCGCAGGGTCGTGTCATCCATCGGTCCTCGCCCGGCGTAAGCAGACAGTTCGATCAGGAACGCGTCATCATGCCGTTTGTTACGCTCCTGCCGATACGACAGATCGTTCGCGCCGTCGGCTGGTCGCGTTTCCCGCTGTGAGAGGTCAAAATGGCGTCCATCGTTGAAGGTCTTGGGTTTGCGCCGGACGCGGGGCGGCTTTCCGTGGAGCGCGCCATTGCCGAGGTCCGGTCCGCTCGCGCCGTTGTGATCGCGGCGGGTGACGTCCGTTTGGTGGTCGTGGCGGCGGAGGCGTTTGACGCGACGATGGCCGGAGTGCTCGAGGGCGCTGGCGCCGCTGATGCCAGCCTCGTGCTGGCAGCTCCACGGCTGAATCGGTTGGGATCGCCTCGTGCCCAGGCGGGCGCGGTTGCCCTTCCGCATCTCGATATCGACCGAGTGACAAGTCTGGCGCTCAAGCCCGAGACGCGGCTCGACGCGCCGGTCGCCCCAGCGACGCCTGCCCAAGTCGCCGCGCTGGAACTGCTCGCGCTCGCTTTGGTGCTGCCGGCGGCGGTGGTCTGCTCGGTACCGGAGGGTATGGCTGCCGGTCTGGTGACGGTGGAGGCGCACGACATCATGGCCTTCCGGGCCGCAGAGGTTGCGCGGCTAACAATTGTCGGGCGCGCGCCAGTGCCGCTCGAAGGCGCTCCGGAAACCGAGTTCGTCGTCTTTCGCGGTGGCGATGGACTGCGCGACCAGGTGGCGATCATCGTCGGCCGTCCGGACCTGTCGCGGGCGGTGGCGGTGCGGCTGCATTCCGCGTGCCTGACCGGCGACCTGTTCGGCTCGCTGAAGTGCGATTGCGGAGATCAGCTGCGCGACACGGTGCGACGGATGGCCCAAGGCGACGGCGGCATCCTGCTCTATCTGGACCAGGAGGGCCGCGGCAACGGCATCTCCAACAAAATGCGCGCCTATGCCCTGCAAGCCCAGGGCTTTGACACCTACGATGCGGACGCTGCGCTCGGCTTCGACCTCGATCAGCGCCGGTTCGATTTCGCCGCCGCCATGCTCCGCCAGCTCGGCGTGTCCGCGGTTCGGGTGTTCACCAACAACCCGCAGAAGATCGAGGCGCTGAACGCGGCCGGGCTGGAGGTGGTTGCCGACCAGCGGGTGCTCGGCCGCCCGACGGCGGAAAATGTCCGCTATCTCGCCTCCAAGCGCGACCGCGCGGGCCACTACATCGATTTCGAGGCCCTCGCCGCCCGCGCGCCGGACTGAGATTGGCGCCTACCATCCGATCTGCCTTGTCGACGAGCTTCGAAACGATTTAGAACCGCCCGGCAAAAAGGCGGGAGGAAGCAAATGAGCAAGGCAGGACGAAAGGTCGCCATCGTGACCGGAGCCGGCTCGGGTGTCGGTCGGGCGGTGGCCGTGGGGTTGGCCGAAGCGGGCTATGCGGTGGCCCTCGCCGGACGCAGGCTGGATGCTCTGGAAGAGACCGTGGCGGCTCTCGGCGATGCGCCGAGCCTCGCCGTCCCGACCGATGTGACCGATCCGGATGCCGTGCGCGCCCTGTTCGCGGCGACTGTCGAGACGTTCGGGCGCCTCGACCTTCTGTTCAACAACGCTGGCACCGGCGCCCCGGCGATCCCGCTGGAGGATCTCACCTTTGCCCAGTGGCAGCAGGTGGTTTCCACGAACCTCACCGGCCCCTTCCTGTGTACCCAGGAGGCGTTCCGGGTGATGAAGGCGCAGGAGCCGCGCGGCGGGCGGATCATCAACAACGGTTCCATCTCGGCGACGGCACCCCGGCCGTTCTCGGCGCCCTACACCTCCACGAAGCACGCCATCACCGGGCTCACCAAGTCCACGTCGCTGGACGGGCGCGCCTACGACATCGCCTGTGGCCAGATCGACATCGGCAATGCCGACACGCCCATGGCGCAGAAGATGAAGGCGGGCGTGCCCCAGGCGGACCTCTCCATCAAGGTGGAGCCGGTGATGGATGTCGCCCATGTGGCAAGCGCGGTGGTCTACATGGCGAGCCTGCCGCTGGACGCCAACGTGCAGTTCATGACGGTGATGGCCACCAAGATGCCCTTCATCGGCCGCGGCTGACCCGTCGTCCGATCTCCGCGCTCAAGAAAAAGGCCCCGGCAATGCCGGGGCCTTCCTGTTTCGGGCGAGCCCCCGAGGGGGCGTCGCGTCAGTTGTTGCGGTTGCCGAAAAGCTGCAACAGCATCATGAACATGTTGATGAAGTCCAGGTAGAGCGCGAGCGCGCCCATGATGGCCTTCTTCCCCGCGACGGCGACATCGTCGCCAGCGAAGTACATTTCCTTGATGCGCTGCGTGTCGTAGGCGGTGAGGCCCGCGAAAACCAGCACGCCGACCACGGACACGATGAACTGAAGCATCGTGGAGCCGAGGAAGATGTTCACCAGCGAGGCGATGATGATGCCGAACAGGCCCATCATCAGGAAGGAACCCATGCCGGACAGGTCACGCTTCGTGGTGTAGCCGTAGAGGCTCAGCGCACCGAACGAGGCGGCGGTGATGAAGAACACCCGCACGACGCTCTCGTGGGTGTACACGAGGAAGATCGTCGAGAGCGAGATGCCCACCAGCGCCGCATAGACCCAGAAGGTCAGCTGGGCGGCCGATACGCTCATGCGCTCGATGCGGAAGCTCAGGAAGAAGACCGCCGCGAGGGGGGCCAGCATCACCACCCACTTCAGCGGGCTCACGAACAGCGCGTAGCCGAACTGCGTCAGCATGATGCCGCCCGCGATCCGGCCCGCGGCGGACGCGGGATCGGTGGTCACCGACAGCATGTAGATGCCGAGCGCAGCAGCACCCGTGATGGCGAGGCCGAGCGCCATATAGTTGTACACGCTGAGCATGTACGTGCGCAGCCCCTGGTCGATCGCGGCCTGCGAGCGTGCCACCGACGGGTTGAAACGCCCGGCGACGTTGCGATCATAATCGGACATCGTCGTTCCCCTTGAAGAAATCTCAAACGTCCAAGACCGGCCGAGGCCGCGCCTGTACGTTCGCCGTCAATATGGTGGGTTCGCGTTGGGGCGGCAAGACAAGGCTGGATGAAATTTACGCAAGGTCACTTTACGTCAGGCGTGCCCTTACGCGGCGTTAAGGTATAGTTTCAACCCGCATGGGGTCAGGGCATGCGGATGGGGGATTATCTCAAGCACCGGATCACGGCCGGGCGGGCATGTCTTGCCGCCGGCGGACTGGCGTGCGGAAAAATCCACTTCGGCAAATCGGTTTGCGATTGGTCCGGGTTCGGCCCCGTGCTCATCGCCTCGATCCTCCTCGCCGTTCCCGCGCCGGCGCTTGCTGGCGCCTGGACGCAGGAGGAGGGGCACGGGCAGGTGATCCTGCAAAGCTCGGCGGCCTATTCCGCGACCGAGTTCGGCCCGTCCTACGATCTCTATGCCAGCCGTCCCTACGACAAGGTGGAGGTCACCCTCGTCTTCGAGTATGGCGCGACCGACTGGCTGACGCTGATCGCGGCGCCGCAATTCCTCTATGTCTCGTTCGGCGAGCCGTCGCCCTCGTCCTATACCGGGCCGGGCTATCAGGACGTGGGCGCGCGCATGCGCTTGTGGCGGGACGAGGCGAGCGTGGTCTCGGCGCAGGTCGTCGGACGCTTTCCGGGCACGGGCAATTCTGAGAGCGCCGCAGCGGTGGGCTATGAGGACCCAGAGCTCGATCTCCGTCTGCTCTACGGCTTGTCTTTCACCATGTTCGGAAAGGCTGCCTTCCTCGATGTCCAGCTGGCCCAGCGCATGCGCTTCGGTCCGCCGCCGGACGAACTGCATCTCGATGTCACGCTGGGCTGGCGCGTCGCGGAGCGCTGGCAGCTGCTTGCCCAGTCGTTCAACGTGATCTCGGAGGGGGCGGGCACGGGGCCGTACTTCGGCGACTCCTATGAGTATTACAAGTTGCAGTTCGGGGCGGCCTACGATCTCTCGGCGGCCGTCACCGTGCAGTTGTCCGTGGTCAGCACCGTTTTCGCCCGCAACGCGCCGCAGGAGAACGGCCTGGTACTCGCCGTCTATTACCGTTTCTGAGCCGATGGCGTTGTCGTCACGAGGCGGATGCCGAGGGCGATCGGCACGATGCCGACGAGGTCGAGCGGCGGCACCGGTTCGCCCAGCAGCAGCCATCCGAACATCAGCCCGAGCGGCGGCATCAGGAAGTGCAGGGCGCTCGCGCGGGTGGCGCTGGTGCGGCCGAGGATGAAGAACCACAGGCTGAACGCTCCGACCGAGCCCGCCAGCGTGAGCCAGGCGAAGGAGAGGCCGAGCGAGAGCGTGGGATGGATGGACGCCACGTCCTCCCGCCACAGCGCCACCGGCAGCAGCGCGATCCCGCCCGCCAAAGACTGGATGCCGCTGCCGACGAACAGGGAGGCAGAGGTGCGCACCTTCTTGAACATGAGCGTCGCGGCGGTGAGTGCCATCAGGGCCCCGACCACATAGGCGGTGCCGAGCGGATCCTCATGCCCCGAGACGATGCGCGAGCGCACCACGATGGCCACGCCGATCATGCCCAGAACGAGCCCGAGCAGTTTGCGGCCCGTCAGCCGCTCCCCCAACAGCACCGCCGCGCCGAGCGCCGTCAGCAGCGGGTTGGCGGAGACGAGGACGGCCGTGAAGCCCGCCGACACATGGGTCATGCCCACGTAGCTCAGGCCCAGATAGACCGCGTTGTTGAGGATGCCCATCGCCGCGAGCGCCGCGATATCGCGCATGTTCAGGCGGCGGAAATGGGAGGCGGGCAGGAACAGCACGCAGCCGACGAGCACAAGCAGCCCGGCCGCAAGGAAGCGCCCGGAGAGGAGCAGCAAGGGCGGACAATCCGCCAGCGCCACCTTGGCGACCGCAAAGGCCGAGCTCCAGATGATGCAGAACGCTGCGATGAAGACGGGCAGCAGCGCGTCTGTCCGGCGCGAGGCGACGAGGGGAAGGGGCGTGGCGGTCATGACATCTCCTGAACCGCAGAGAAGCACGCCGAGGCAACATTGAAAAATTGAATGATTTGATGTTGGCTAGTGGAAATTCAAATGTCAGGTGCTGCCATGTTGGACATGGATCTTCTCAAGGCGTTCGTCAGCGTGGTGGATGCAGGCGGCTTCACCCGTGCGGGAGAGCGCGTCCATCGCACCCAATCCACCGTGAGCCAGCAGGTGCGGCGGCTGGAGGATCAGCTCGGCCACCAGCTTTTGAACCGCGACGCCCGTGGCGTCAGCCTGACGGCCGAAGGCGAGCGCCTGCTCGGCTATGCCCGGCGGATCCTCGCGCTTGGTGCGGAGGCGCGCGCGGCCCTGTCGGGTGTGGCGCCGGCGCGGGTGGTGCGGCTCGGCATTCCGGACGATTTCGCCCTGGCCGCCCTGACCTCCGTGGTGGCCGAGTTCGCACGCAGCCGGCCCGCGGTGCGTCTCGCGGTGGAGTGCGGGCTGAGCTGCGATCTCGATGCCGGCTTCGCCCGCGGCGAGCTAGACGTGGTGCTGCTGAAGCGCGAGCCGGGGGCCGGCCCCGCGGTGGAGGCCTGGCCGGAGCGGCTGGTATGGGTCTGCGGGGCGGGCTTCGAGCCGGACGAGGCGGTGGTGAGCCTCGCGGCCTTCCGGCAGGGCTGCCTCTACCGCAACCGGGCCGTCCACGCCCTGGAAAAGGCCGGTCGTTCCTGGCGCGTGGCCTATGAATGCCCGAGCCTGATCGGCATCGAGGCGGCGCTTGCGGGCGGGCTGGGGGTGACGGTCCTGAGCGATCTCGCGCTCAACCCGAAGCTCCGGGAATTGCGCACATCGGACCTTTGGCCGGCGATCCCGCCGACGGAACTCGCGCTACGGGCTGCGAGCGACGCGTGTTCCGCCTCGCGGGAGCTTGCCGGCCTGATCGCCGCCTTCTGCGGCCGGGAGGCCCGCGCCGCAGCCTGAGCGGTTGGGTCAGCACTCCACCAGCAGGCGGCGGCCGATCTCGCCGATGCCCACGAGGCCGGGGGTCGCGTGCATCACCACATGGATGGGGATCTGCGCGAGGCGGTCGTGATAGGGCGGGTGCTCCTCGAACGCGGTGCGGAACGGGCTCTCGGCGAAAAGATGCGCCATGGCCCGACCCACGCCGCCGCCCACATAGACGCCGCCCTTGGCATCCACGGCGAGCGCGAGGTCGCCCAGCACCCGGCCGAGCAGGCGCAGGAAGATGTGGCAGCTTTCCTTTTCCTGCCGCTGGCCGTCCAGCGCCGCCTTGATGATGGCGTGGGAGGACAGGCTCTCGCCGGAGAGGATGCGGTGCAGGCGCACAAGTCCGGGACCGGAGAGCACGTGCTCCACCGACACCGGGCCGAGGTCGCGCACCAGATGGGCGACGATGCGGGCTTCGTCGGTCGTCACCGCGCCGAGACGCATGTGCCCGGCCTCGCTGGCCAGCACCTCGTAGCCGGCCTCGCGCGGCAGGATGAGGGCGGTGCCGAGCCCGGTTCCGGGGCCGGACAGCAGCATGGGCGCGCCGGCGACCGCACGGCCGGTGCCCACCTCCAGCAAATCGTCGCGGGTGAGCAGCGGCAGCCCGTGGGCGAACGCCTCGAAATCGTTGAGCACCGAGAGCCGGCGAAAGGAGAGATCGGCCGCGAGCTTCTCGGTCGAGAAGCGCCAGTTGCGGTTGGTCAGCCGCACGTCATCGCCGTCGATGGGGCCGGCGACCGCCAGTGCCCCGCAGCTCGGGGCCTCCCCGCTCACGGACGCGAGGTAGGTGCCCAGCAGATCCTCGAGCGAGGCATAGGAATCGTTGGCTTCGAGCCGGACATCGAACGGGATGCCGTCGGCACCGGCCCGGGCGACCCGGGTGGTTGTACCGCCGATATCCGCAAGCAGGACTGTGGGAGCCATTGGAGAGTCCGATGATGGAGAGCTTCTACTGCGCCAAGCGTGGCCGCGACGCAAGCGTGCCGGCTTCGCCTTTGCCGGCAGGACCTCAAGCCCGGCGGAGCCGATGCGGTTCCCCGATGCCTCAGGCCACGGACGCGCGCCGTCGCTTTAGCGCCCCCCAGATGGGCAGGCAGAAGATCAGCAGCGTCAGCACGCCGAGCCCGCCCGCGATGGGTCGCTCGAAGAAGGCGAGGAGGTTTCCGTCCGCCTTGATCATGGAGGTGACGAAGCTCTCCTCCAGCATCTTGCCGAGCACGATGCCCAGCACGCACGGGGCAATGGGGATGTCGTGCTCCTCCATGAGGAAGCCGAGCACGCCGAACACCAGCATCAGCACCACGCCATAGGCCGAGTTGTTCACCGCATAGGCACCGACGATGCAGAACAGCAGGATGAGCGGGATGAGAATGCGCCGGGGGAAACGCAGCAGGGCGGTTCCCGCCTTCAGCGCGGCGAGGCCGAGCGGGATCATCGCGAGGTTGGCGATGATGAAGATGATGAAGACCGCGTAGATGGATTCCGGGTTGTTCAGGAACAGCGTCGGACCCGGATTGAGGCCCTTGAGATAGAGCACTCCGATGACGATGGCGGTGATGCTGTCTCCCGGAATGCCGAACACCAGCGCCGGCACCCAGGCGCCGGCCAGGGCCGCATTGTTGGCGGATGTGCTCTCGATGATGCCTTCCACATGGCCGGTGCCGAACTTTTCCGGTGTCTTCGAGAACTTCCGGCTCATGGCGTAGGACACCCAGGCGGCGATGTCCGCGCCGGCTCCCGGCAGGATGCCGATGGCGGTGCCCGTGATGTTGCCGCGGATCTGCTGCGGCCAGTATTTCACTATGAGGTGGCCCCAGCCTTTCAGCGGATTGCCGAGGGAGGTCTGACGCACCGACCAGTCGGGCGCGCCGGCCGCCATGGTGCGGATCACTTCCGACATGGCGAACAGGCCGATCATGGCCGGGATGAAGTCCACCCCGCCGAGCAGGTTGGAATTGCCGAAGGTGAAGCGCGGTACCCCGGCCGGATTGTCGATGCCGATCTGCGACACGAACAGCCCGAGGAACAGCGACACCAGCCCCTTCACCGGCGAGCCCGAGCCGATGAAGATGGCGCAGGCCAGCCCCATCAGCGCCAGCCAGAAATATTCGAACGACGAGAAGCCCAGCGCGATCTCCGCGAGCAGCGGCGCGGAGACGATGAGGATGGCCGTGCCGAACAGGCCGCCCAGCGCCGAGAACAGCACGTTGGCACCGAGCGCCACTTCCGCCTCACCCTTGCGGGTCATGGCGTAGCACTCGTCGGAATAGGCGGCCGAGGCCGGCGTGCCGGGCATGCGCATCAGCGTTGCCGGGATGTCGCCGGCGAAGATCGCCATGGCCGAGCAGGAGATCATGGCGCCCACGGCGGGGATGGGGTCCATGAAGAAGGTGATCGGGACGAGGAGGGCGATGGCCATCGTCGCCGTCAGGCCCGGTATGGCGCCGACCACGAGGCCGAAGGCCGACGCGACGAGGATGGTGAGCATCACGTCCCAGCGCAGGACGAGGTCGAGGCCGGCGAGCACGGCGTTCATGGCAGGAAGCCTTCCACGAGGCCGCGCGGTAGCGGGACGCGCAGGAACATGTTGAAGGAGAGGTAGGTGAAGAGGGCCGTCGCCAGTGCAATTCCGATCGCCTGCGCCACCGGCACCCGCACCACCAGGAAAAGGCCGGTCAGGACCACGGTCGCCGTGGCGACGAAGCCGATGAGCGGCGTCAGCACGATATAGGCGAGGACAAGCGCGATCGTCGCCGCCGCCCTGAAGCTGGCGCCGGGCGTGCGCACCCATGTGGTCTGCGCGAGCGGGAAGGGGCCGGCGCGAACCGAGCCCACCGTCAGGATGAAGCCGCAGGCGGCAAGGCCTGCGGCCGTCAGAACGGGGAAGACATCCGCGCCGTAGGCCTGCCCCGGAATGGGTGGCAGCCCGGATGCGGCCGAGAACAAGACGGCGGCCCCCGCGAGCAGCAGCAGGCCGAGGATCAGGTCACTGAAGCGCATGATGCGGCTCCGGCGTCGCAGGGAGGAAGCGGCGGTCCGGGCCGCCGCGTTCAGGAGCCGTCGCTATTTGGCGAGGCCGACTTCCTTCATGACGGCGCCGAGGGAGGCATCCGCCTTGGCCATGAACTCGGCGAAGCCGGGGCCGTCCGCATAGCGCCCGCCGAACCCGCGATTGGTGAGGAACTCCTGATATTCCTTGCTGTCGTAGACCTTCTTGAGGGCCGCCTGGAGCTTGTCCGAGGCCGCCTTGTCGAGGCCCTTGGGGGCGGCGAAGCCGCGCCATGCGCCGATGGTCCAGCTGCTGCCGGTGGCTTCCTTCAGGGTGGGAATATCGGGCATCAGCTTGGAGCGTTCGCTCGCCATGATGGCGAGGCTCTTCACGCGCTTGGCGTCGATGAGCGAGCGCGCCTCGGGGATGGAGCAGGTGACGACCTGCACGCCGCCCGCCACGAGGTCCTGCAGTCCGGGCGCCGCGCCGTTGGAGGGCACCCACGGCACGCTCTTCGGATCGAGCTTCAGGGACGAGAGCATGCCGGCAAGGGCGAGGTGCCAGATGCCGCCCTGACCGGTGCCGGAGGCCTTGAACTTGCCGGGGTTGGCCTTGATGTCGGCGATCAGGTCGTCGAGCGTCTTGTAGGAGGCGTCCGTACGCACCTGCACGCCGGCGGGGTCCTCGTTCATGAGGGCGAGGGGGGTGTAGGAGGCGCCGGTAAGTTGGGTCAGGCCCTGCCAGTGCATCATCCCGATCTCGACGGTGATGATGCCGATGGTGTAGCCGTCCGGGGCCGCATCGGCGATGGCCTGATGACCCACCACGCCCTGCCCGCCGGTGCGATTCACCACCGCGATGGGCTGCCCCAGATCCTTCTCAAGAAGAGAGGCGACGATGCGCGCGACCGCATCGGTTCCGCCGCCGGCGTTCCACGGCACGATGAGCGTGATGGGGCGGTCGGGGTAGGCCGCCGTCGCGGCGTTCGGTGCAAGGGCGGCAATAGACGATACGGCGAGGGCGAGCCCCGCCATCAGAAACCGGCGCATGGTGTCTCTCTCCCTGACATTCGGCTTCTTTGGCCGAAATCTAATCGTTTTGAATGACCGTAGGTCAGTGCCTCCCTGAGGTCAAGGTGATGACAGCCTCCGCGATCTGCCGGCGGGAGGTGGCGCATGCGGCCCCGGTGGCTTAAGCTTCCTTGGAAAATGTGAGCTTCTGAGGCGCAGGGGCTGGCGATACGTCAGCTTCGACGTACATAAGCTGATGGGCAGGAAGCGCACGCGGCGGGGCGCGCGCAACCGGTCGAGGCAACCCGGCGGGCCGAAGATCGGCGCGCCCGAGAGGCATGGCGAAGCGCAGTGCTGGACATCTACACGATCATCTTCCTGGCCCTTGCGGTCTTCATCTTCGTCCGGCTGCGCAGCGTTCTGGGGCAGAGGACGGGGCGTGAGCGCCCGCCTTATGATCCCTATTCCCGCGATACCGCACGTCCGCCGCAGCCGGCCCCCGAGGGCAAGGTGGTGACGCTGCCCGAGCGCAACGGACCGCCGCCCGGCGCCGCAGGCCCGGCCGAGGTCGAGGCGCCGGCCTTCCGCTGGGAGGGGGTTGCGGCGGAAGGATCCGCCACCGCCTCCGCGCTCGACGAGATCGCCCGTATCGAGCCGGACTTCGACGCCAAGCACTTCCTGACCGGCGCCCGCGCGGCCTACGAGATGATCGTCACCGCCTTCGCCACGGGCGACCGTCGCCAGCTCAAGGATCTGCTCGCCAAGGACGTCTATGACGGCTTCGTCTCCGCCATCGCCGACCGCGAGAGCCGCAAGGAGACGATGGAATCGCGCTTCGTCTCCATCGAATCGGCGGACCTGCAGGACGTCACCGTGCGCGGGACCAATGCGCAGCTGACCGTTCGGTTCGTGTCGAAGCTCATTTCCGTCACCCGCGGCCCGGACGGCTCGGTTGTGGATGGCAGCCCGGACACGGTGGCCGATGTGACCGACGTGTGGACCTTCGCCCGCGATCTCGGCACGCGGGACCCCAACTGGAAGCTGGTGGCGACGGAAGCCGCCCAGTAGCCCATGGCACAGGCGCGCGCCGTCACAGCCGGCGTGCGGCGCTTCGCTCCTGGCGTTGCCGCACGATGCGCGAGCCTCACCGGGATCGTGGTGGCGCTCTTTGCGGCGACGTCCTCCTGCGTCGCCGCCCCGGCCTCCCGCCCCATTCCGGCACCGGCCATGACGCTCCAGCCCATCGTTCCCGCCGTGGCCGGCGCGCGGCTCGAGCCCGTCGCCTTCACGGACCTCGACGGCTGGGCCGCCGACGACCACGCCGCGGCCTTCGCCACCTTCCGCGTCAGCTGCGCGGCTTTGAAGTCACCGCCGAAAGATGTGGGGCCGGCTTCCGCACCGACGCTCCGGCTCGGACTGCGCCACGCCTGCGCTGCGGCCGCGCGGCTTGGTCCGGACGCACCCACTCCCCTTCTCGCCCGCCTGTTCTTCGAGGCCAATTTCCGCGCGTGGCGGGTGATTCCGGACGGCGGCACGGGCGGCTACTACACCGGCTATTACGAGCCGGAGGTAGAGGGTGCGCTCCAGCCCGGCAGCGGCTTCGATGTTCCGGTCTATGGACGTCCCGGCGATCTCGTCATGACGGGTCCCGGGGCCACGCCCAATTCCGGCTCTGCCTTCCGGCGGGAGGGGGACGCCCTCGTGCCGTATCACGATCGCGCCGCCATCGAGGATGGCGCCTTGGCGGGGCGCGGGCTGGAGATTGTCTGGCTCAAGGATCCCGTCGATCTGTTCTTCATGCAGATCCAGGGCTCCGCCCGCGTGCGTCTCCCGGATGGCCGGATCCTTCGGCTGGGTTATGACGGCTTCAACGGCCAGCCCTATGTGGCGGTGGGGCGTCTCCTGATCCAGCGGGGGCTGGTGCCGCGGGAAGAGATGTCCATGGCGCGCATCCGCGCCTTCATGGAGGCTGATCCCGCGGCGGGCCGCGCCTTGCGGCGGGAGAACCCGACCTTCACCTTCTTCAAGGCCCTGACGCTTGGCGTCGATGCGGGTGCCATGGGCGCGCAGGGCGTTTCGCTCACGGCGGGGCGCTCGCTGGCGGTGGACCGCAAGCTCCACACCTACGGCACGCCCATCTTCGTGGAGGCCGACCTGCCGCTCTCCGCTCCCGGCACGGCCGAGCCGTTCCGTCGACTGATGATCGCGCAGGACACCGGCTCGGCCATCGTCGGACCGGCGCGGGCGGATCTCTTTTTCGGTGCGGGCGATGCAGCGGGCGCGGTAGCGGGCCGCATCCGGCATTCGGGCAAGTTCACCATGCTGGTGCCACGCTTCGCCAAGGTGGACTCCGGAGGCACGCCATGAGCCGCCGGGGCCGCCGCCGGATACTCGACGCAGAAGAGCGCGCGCTGTGGGACCATGTGGTGCGCTCGGTGAAGCGCCTGCGGCCTGAAAAGCCCGTTGTCGCGCCGCCTCTGGTCCCCGCCCCCGAGCCGCCCCCCGTCGTCGCGCCGCCGCCCGAGCCGAAGGCGAAAACGAAAGCCAAGGCCGGAACGCCGGCCAAGGTCGTCGCCCCAACGTCCCCGCCGCCCCCGCCTCTGGCCGCGCTGGAGCCGAAGACCCGCCGCCGCCTCACCCGTGGGGCGGAAGTGGATGCGCGCCTCGACCTGCACGGCCTCACCCAGGCGGCCGCCCATCGCCGCCTGCGCCTGTTCCTCATGGAGGCGCAGGCGAGCGGCCATGCGCTGGTGCTGGTCATCACCGGCAAGGGCGATCCCGAGCGCCTGATGAGTTCGGGGCCGGCCTTCGGCGAGGGCCGGGGCGTGCTCAAGCGGGCGGTGCCGCTGTGGCTTGCCGAGCCGGACCTGCGGGCGGTGGTGGTGGGGTTTGAGTCCGCCGGACGCCGCCATGGCGGGGAGGGCGCGCTCTACGTCCGCATCCGCCGTCGCCGCTGAGAGTTCTTATTTCAGAGGCAGGCGGACGAGGGCATCCCATAGGTGCGCCCCGCCCCCAGCAGGTGGGCGGTAAAGCGCCGCGCCGGGAACAGCCGTGCGATCGCGGGATCGGCGACGCTCAGGCCGCCGGCATAGGCGCCGAACGCCGGCAGGATCATGCGGCTGCCATCGGTGACGAAACACCGACGCCGCACGCCCCGTCCGCGCATCACCACCCGCGCAGCGGGATGGAGATGGCCGCACACCTCGCCCGGCGCCGGCCCCTCTTCCGGCTCGTGGCGGAAGAGCAGGGGGCCAAGGGCGAGCATGGCCGTGCCCTCGCCGCCGAGGTCGTGGGGCAGGGGATCGTGGTTGCCGGCGATCCAGATGAAGGTGCGGCCGGTCTGGATGCGGCGGATCTCGTCGCGGAGCGGGTCGGCCATGCGCTCTCCGGCCCAGCGGTCGTGCAGGCTGTCGCCCAGCGCGATCACCATGCGCGGCTGGTGCAGGGCGACCACGGCCGACAGGCGCTTTAACGTGTCCAGGGTGTCGTAGGGCGGCAGCATCTGGCCGCGGCGGGCGAAGGCGGAACCCTTCTCCAGGTGCAGGTCCGCCACCACCATCAGCCGCTCGTCCGGCCAGAGCAGGGCACCGGATGGGTCAAGCTCAAGCTCCGCACCGCGGAGGTCGATCCGCGCGAGGGAGAGGTCCGCTGATTCGGCGAGAGCGAGCATGGCGGCGGATTGTGCCCAACGGCGCGCGGCGAGCAAGCGGGACAGTGGCGCCGGCATTGACGCACCATCAGCGCCAGACGCCCGCCTCTGCGAGCATCACGAAAATATCCTCCGGCCACACCTGCTCCGCGAGAGAGGCCAGCGCATCCCGCGTCCACCAGGCGTGATGCACGAGCGCCTTGCGCTCGTCGGCCGACCAGCCGGCGGACGAGACCACGAGGCCCGGTGCGCGCACGAGGAAATAGAACTCCCGCGAGCGCACCCGCTGCCCGTCCGGCATCGTGAACGAGACCTCGCGCTGGGCGACGGCCGGGCCGGGATGCGCAATGCGGAGGCCGGTTTCCTCCAAAAGCTCGCGGCAGGCGGCGGCCTCATAGGTCTCGCCCGGCTCCAGCCCGCCGCCGGGCGGTGCCCAGAAGACGTTTCCGGCGAGGGCGCCCTCGGCATAGGCGAAGCGGAACAGCAGCAGCCGGTCCTCCCCATCGAGCACGAGGAGCCGGGCGGCGGGGCGGTCGATGGCGCTGCTCACAGGAAGCTCTGCGGGTCCACGTCGATGGCCACCTTGATATTGCCCGTGATCTTCGGTGCCACGGCCCGCCATTCCCTGAGATAGGCCGGCAGGTCGAAGTTGCGCGGTGATCGCACCAGCAGGCGCCAGCGGTGGCGGCCGCGCAGCAGGGCAAGGGGCGCCTCCGCCGGGCCGAGGATGCGCACGTCCGGCAGGATGGGCGCGGAAGCGGCGAGGCGCCGGGCATGGCCCTCCGCCACATGGGCCTCGCTGGCGGAGACGATGAGCGCCGCCATGCGGCCGAAGGGGGGCAGGTGCGCCTCCTCGCGGGCGGCGATCTCCACGTCGTAGAAGGCGTCGCGATCCCCCGTCACCAGCGCGCGCATCACCGGATGCTCGGGCATGTGGGTCTGGATGAAGCCGCGCCCCTCCGCCTTGCCGCGCCCGGCGCGGCCGGCCACCTGGTGCACCAGCTGGAAGGTGCGCTCGGCGGCGCGCGGGTCGCCATGGCCGAGGCCGACATCCGCATCCACCACGCCGACCAGAGCGAGGCCGGGGAAATTGTGGCCCTTGGCGACGAGCTGGGTGCCCACCACCACATCCACGTCGCCCTTCGCCACTGCGTCGAGTTCGGCGCGCATCCGCTCCACCCCGCCGAGCAGGTCCGAGGAGAGGACGAGGGCGCGGGCATTGGGGAAAAGGGTCTGCACTTCCTCCTGAAGCCGCTCCACGCCGGGCCCGACCGGGACGAGGCTGTCCGGCGCGTCGCAGGCGGGGCATTTCTCCGGCACCGGCGCCTGATAGCCGCAATGGTGGCAAGTGAGGCGGCGGCGGAAGCGGTGCTCCACCAGCCAGGCGGTGCAGGAGGGGCAGCGCATCCGGTGGCCGCAGGAGCGGCACAACGTGAGCGGCGCGTAGCCCCGGCGGTTGAGGAAGAGCAGCGCCTGCTCGCCCGCCTCCAGCGTGGTGTTGATCTCGGCTTCCAGCCGCGGCGCGATCCAGCGGCCGCGCGGCGGGCCTTCCTTGCGCAGATCGATGGGGGAGAGGCCGGGCACCTTTGCGCCGCCGAAGCGCACGGGGAGGGCGAGCCGCCGATAGCGCCCGCGCCGGGCATTCACCTCGGTCTCGATGGAGGGCGTCGCCGAGGCCAGCACGATGGGCGCGGAGGAGAGGCGCGCCCGCACCACCGCCATGTCGCGCGCGTGGTAGCAGACACCGTCCTCCTGCTTGTAGGCGGGGTCGTGCTCTTCATCGACGATGATGAGGCCGAGGTCGCGGAACGGCAGGAACAAGGCGGAGCGCGCCCCCGCCACCACCTTCACCTGTCCCGAGGCGACCTCGTTCAGCACCTTCGCGCGGCGCCGGGTGGAGACCCCCGAGTGCCATTCCGCCGGCTTCACGCCGAAGCGCTCGGTGAAGCGGTCGAGGAAGGCCTGGGTGAGGGCGATTTCCGGCAGCAGGATCAGCGCCTGCCTGCCGGCACGGATCGCTTCCGCCACCGCCTCGAAATAGGTCTCGGTCTTGCCGGAGCCGGTCACGCCGTCGAGCAGGTGCACGGCGAACGCCTTCGCCTTCACCGCCGCGACCATGGCCGCCGCCGCCTCAGCCTGCGGTTGCGACAGTTCGGGCACCGCGTGGTCGGGATCGGGCGGGTAGGCGGCGGGCTCAGGCGGCAGCACCACGGCTTCCAGCGTGCCGTCATCTACCAGCCCGTCCACCACGGAGGGCGAGACGCCGGCCTCCCGCGCCGCTTCGGTCTTCCCGCGCACGAAGCCATCCGCGAGCGTATCCAGAAGCCGCGCACGGGCGGCTGTCATGCGCGCCGGCGCCGTGCCGGTGAGCCGTACGCCGACCCGTTCGCGCGCCGCACCGGGGCTTTCGCCGTGCCGCAGGGCCATGCGCAGCACCATGCCGCGCGGCGCCAGCGTGTAGTCGGCCATCCAGTCGATGAGCCCGATGAGGTCAGGCGGCAGCGGAACATAGTCCAGCTTCGCCTTGACCGCCTTGAGCTTGCTGGCCTCCACCGCCTTCCCACCCACGGCCTGCGCGCGCGGCCAGACCACGCCGATGACGCTCTTGGTGCCCAGCGGGACATGAACGAGGTCGCCGGGCGCTACCTCCATCCCCTCGGGCAGGAGGTAGGAATAGGCGGCGTCGAGGCCGAGGGGGAGCAGGACGTCGACGGTGCGCGGGCTCATGTTCGTCTTTTGGTCCGGCGCGCGGGAAAGGTCAAAGGGCGGGGTGGCTCTGACAGGGGATCGGAGGAGCCCAACCCATTTTCTTTGAAAGCTCGGAGGGGTTGCGAAGCTTGGCTGTAATGGTAGGGTGGAACCTCATTCCGGGGGGAAAATGATGCGAATTCTGATGACGGCGGCCGCCTTCTGCTGTGTGCTGGTGGGCGGGGCAAGTGCGGGCGAACTGCGGCCGGGCCATGCGAGCAACCTCTGCCTCGACGTCAAGGGCGGCCTTGACCAGTCCAATGGCACGTCGATTATCGTCTTTCCGTGCAACGGCGGCGACAATCAGTCCTTCACCTTCATGGGTGACGGGACGATCCGGGCCGGCAGGCGTTGTGTCGACATTTCGGGCGGTGCGGCGCGCGCCGGGGATCGGGTCATCATCTATTCGTGCAACGGCGGCGCCAATCAGCAGTGGCGGGTCGGCGCGAACGGCGAAATCATCGGCCAGAACAATATGTGCCTTGATGTGCCGCGTTTCGGCGGGGCCGGAACGGGCGTGGTTGCCTGGCCGTGCAAGAGCGGCGGTGAAGACCGTTCCAACCAGCAGTGGGGCACGCGCTGAGGCAGGGAAGGGCGGATGGCCCGGCCGCATCGGGGCTGCATCTGCGGCCCTGATGGCGGGTTTCGTGCCTCCTCGTGCGTCGGCGGCCTTGCTTTGTGGGCCGTCGGCCTCTACCTCGAACCCATGAAATTCCTCGATCAGGCCAAGGTCTATGTGCGCTCCGGAGACGGCGGGGCAGGGTGCGTCTCGTTCCGGCGCGAGAAGTTCATCGAGTTCGGCGGTCCCGATGGCGGCGACGGCGGACGCGGCGGTGACGTGTGGATCGAGTGCGTCGACGGTCTCAACACGCTGATCGATTACCGCTACCAGCAGCATTTCAAGGCCAAGAAGGGCGACCACGGCAGGGGCGCCAGATGCACCGGCGCCAAGGGTGCCGACGTGGTGCTGAAGGTGCCGGCCGGTACCCAGATCCTCGACGAGGACGAGGAGACCATCCTCGCCGACATGACCGAGGTGGGGCAGCGCATCAAGCTCCTCGAAGGCGGCAATGGCGGCTTCGGCAACGCCCAGTTCAAGACCTCCACCAACCAGGCTCCCCGCCGCGCCAATCCCGGCCTCGAAGGTCAGGAGCGGTGGATCTGGCTGCGGCTGAAGCTGATTGCCGACGCCGGTCTCGTCGGCCTGCCCAATGCCGGCAAGTCCACTTTCCTCGCGGCGACCACGGCAGCGAAGCCCAAGATCGCCGATTATCCCTTCACCACACTGCATCCCGGCCTCGGCGTCGTGCGGGTGGACGGGCGCGAGTTCGTGCTGGCCGACATTCCCGGCCTGATCGAGGGCGCCCACGAGGGCATCGGCATCGGCGACCGCTTCCTCGGCCATGTGGAGCGCTGCCGCGCCCTGCTGCATCTGGTGGACGGAACCTCCGAGCATGCCGGCAAGGCCTACAAGACCGTCCGCGCCGAGCTTGCCGCCTATGGCCACGGTCTCGACGAGAAGCCGGAGATCGTCGCTCTCTCCAAGGTGGATGCCCTCTCGCCCGAACTGCTCAAGCAGCAGAAGGAGCGCCTCCAGCGCGCGGCGAAGAAGAAGCCTCTGCTCCTCTCCGCCACCTCGGGCCAGGGCGTGCCGGAGGCGCTGAGGGCGCTTCTCGAGGTTGTGGAGGAGGCGCGCGGCGTCGAAAAGGAAGAGGCGGCGCCGCGGGATGGGTGGCGGCCCTAGGCCGGGTTCCCGTCTCCATTCCGTTTCGCCATGTGCCGGCGGGCTTGAACTTCAGCAGCCCGATGGCCTATGCCGTGGCCAAGGCGCATGACGTGCCGCTCCTCTTCAAGGGGGATGACTTCTCCCGCACCGACGTGCGCCGCCCGCACGCCTGAAGTGCCCTGCCGGTTCGCATGTCCATGGCTTCTCCCGAGTCTGCATCCTTCGAAGCGTCCTCCGATGCGCAGGCGAAGACGCCCGCCTTCGCCGATTTCCGCCGCATCGTCATCAAGGTGGGCTCAGCCCTGCTGGTGGACCGGGCGCAGGGCCGGGTGCGCCTCGCCTGGCTGACCTCGCTGGTGGAGGACATCGCGGCCCTGCACGCCAAGGGCTGCGAAGTGATGGTGGTATCGTCCGGCGCCATTGCACTGGGGCGCACCGTGCTCGGCCTGCCGTCGGGGCCGCTGAAGCTGGAGGACAGCCAGGCGGCCGCCGCAGTGGGGCAGATCGCGCTCTCCAAGACCTGGGCGGACATCCTCGGCCATTACAACATCACCGCCGGGCAGGTGCTGCTGACGCTGGGCGACACCGAGGAACGCCGCCGCTATCTCAACGCGCGCTCCACCCTCGGCCGGCTGATGGAGCTGCGCTCCGTGCCGATCATCAACGAGAACGACACGGTCGCCACCACCGAGATCCGCTACGGCGACAACGACCGCCTCGCCGCCCGCGTCGCCACCATGGCGAGCGCCGACCTGCTGGTGCTGCTCTCCGACATCGACGGCCTCTACACCGCCCCGCCGGCGCAGGACTCCAATGCGACGCTGATCCCTGTGGTGCCGCGCATCGGCGCGGAGATCGAGGCCATCGCGGGGGATGCCGGTTCCGAGCTGTCGCGCGGCGGCATGCGTACCAAGATCGAGGCGGGCAAGATCGCCACCTCCGCCGGCACCCACATGGTGATTGCCTCCGGCCACGTGAAGAATCCGCTCAAGCGCATCATGGAGGGCGGACGCTGCACCTGGTTCCTCACATCCGCCAATCCCGTGCGCGCCCGCAAGAGCTGGATCGCCGGGGCGCTGGAGCCGCGCGGCACGCTGCATCTCGATGACGGCGCGGTGGCCGCGCTGCGCCGTGGCGCGAGCCTGCTGCCGGCCGGCGTGAAGCGCATCGACGGCCAGTTCGACCGCGGCGACGCCGTGGTGCTGCGCGGTCCCGACGGCGCCGAAGTCGGGCGCGGCCTCGTCGCCTACGATTCCACCCACGCCGACCGCATCATGGGGCACTCCACCTCGGAGATCGAGGCGCTGCTGGGCGTGAAGGGCCGCTCCGAGATGGTGCACCGGGACGATCTGGCGCTCGGGGTGGAGTGAAGGTCATCAGCGCAACGCGATACCGCTAGGTAAGGCGCTGAAACCGCTCGACAGGTTGTGTGCGGCGGGATAGCGGTTGTGATCGCGGGGGCGAGGGGCGCGCCGTCGTCCGTCGTCCGCGTCGCCTCCCACAGGCGCCTCGTGATGGCCCAGCGCGTGAAGTTTCCCGTCTTCCAGGCGCTCAAATTCACCTATCGGTGGACACTGACGGTTCTGCGCAAGCACTGGATCGTGGCGCTGATCTATGCGGTTGGAACGCTGGCCTGGAACTATGTGGGCCTGATCCTGCTGGGGGATGTTGTCGAGGCCGAACGACTGCCCACTGCGATGGCGTTCGTGAAGATCTACGGGCTGAACGCGATAGAGGGCTTCGCCTTCATCTATCTGGCGTTGCTGACCCATAACGAAATCCTGCGTGGATCAGGCGGCTTCAATGCCGCAACCATGGGCCCGCTCGGCATTCGCGGCCTCACCTACCTGTTCGATTCCCTTGTCTTGCTTCTGGCAACTCTCATTCTGGCGATGCTCTCCGTTGCCGGGATCACTGCCGTCGTCGCCCTGGCGCGAATCGGAAGCTGGTCGACATTCGCTGTCTTCGTCGGCGCGCTTGCCGTTTGGCTTGCCGCGATCGGTGTGGTCACCCGGCTGAGCCTCAGGCTGCCGTCCCGGTCGATCGGCCAGCCGATGCCATGGAACGACGTCTGGCGTCTGGGGCGCGGAAATACCCTGCGGCTGGTCGGCGGCACGTTGCTCCTTTCGCTCGCCATGCTGGCGGTCGTCATTGTCGTGGTGCTCCCCGTGCAGTTCCTCTTCGGCTCGTTCTCGGCGACGGACATGCACGTCGTATCGGAGACGAAATCCACGCCCCTCGGGCCGCTTCACCTGGAGATGCGGTCGTTCGAGACCCCCGGCATGCCGTTCATCCCGGCCCTCATCAGCGGCCTCCTCTCCAGCATCCTGTCGGTCATTGGCGCGATCGCTCTCGCCGCCTACGTTTCGCTCGCCTTCGCCTATCTCCGTCAGGTGACTGAGGACGCCCCGTCCGCTCCGCTCATGGATCGGGACCCCAACGAGCCGCCCGAGGACTTCTGACCCTCCGCGCCCACCTGTCGCACCCGGCGGGCAATGTGCTAGGGAGGAAACGCGCCCCCATATGAGGGCCAACGTCCTGTCCTGCTTTCGAGAGTCATCCCATGTCCACCGCCTCCGCCCTTCGCACCGATGCCGCCGCCACTGCGGGCCGGCCCGTGCCGCCGGCGGAGCTGGAGGGGGTGATGCTGGCCATGGGCAAGCGCGCCCGCGCCGCTGCTCGGAGCCTCGCCCTCGCTGCGCCCGAGGTGAAGACGCAGGCGCTCAAGGCCGCCGCCGCAGCGATCCGCGCGGCAGCCGGTGAAATCCTCGCGGCCAATGCCATCGACGTCGCCAAGGCCAAGGCGGAGGGCATGACCGGTTCCTTCCTCGACCGGCTCACCCTCACCGCCGCGCGGGTGGAGGCCATGGCCGAGGGCGTGGAGCAGGTGGCCGAGCTGGCCGATCCCATCGGCCTCGTCACCGAGCGCTGGACCCGCCCCAACGGCCTCATCATCGAGCGCGTGCGCACGCCGCTGGGCGTCATCGGCGTCATCTACGAGAGCCGGCCGAACGTGACGGCGGATGCCGCGGCCCTGTGCCTGCGCGCCGGCAACGCCGTGATCCTGCGCGGCGGGTCGGACAGCCTGAATTCCTCCGGTGCCATCCATCGCGCCTTCGTCGCCGGGCTCACCGCCGCCGGCCTGCCCGAGGATGCGGTGCAGTTCGTCAACGTGCCCGACCGTGCTGCCGTGGGCCACATGCTGGCCGGCCTCGGCAACACCGTGGACGTGATCGTGCCCCGCGGCGGCAAGAGCCTCGTCGCGCGGGTGCAGAGCGATGCGCGGGTGCCGGTGTTCGCCCATCTCGACGGCATCAACCACGTCTATGTGGACAAGGCCGCCGACCTCGACATGGCCAAGACCGTGGTGCTGAACGCCAAGATGCGCCGCACCGGCGTCTGCGGCGCCGCCGAGACGCTGCTGATCGACCGGTCGGTGGCCGGAACGCACCTCAAGCCGCTGGTGGAGATGCTGATCGACGCCGGCTGCGAGATCCGCGGCGACGCCGATGTGCAGGCGGTGGATGCGCGCGTGAAGCCGGCCCTTCCCGAGGATTGGGACACGGAATATCTCGACGCCATCATCGCCGCGAAGGTGGTGGATGGGGTGGGCGACGCCATCGCCCATATCGAGGCGCACGGCTCCCATCACACCGATTCCATCGTCACCGAGGATGCGGCGGCGGCCGACCGTTTCCTCGCCGAGGTGGACAGCGCCATCGTGCTGCACAACGCCTCCACCCAGTTCGCCGATGGCGGCGAGTTCGGTTTCGGCGCGGAGATCGGCATCGCCACCGGGCGGATGCATGCGCGCGGGCCGGTGGGGGCTGAGCAGCTGACCTCCTTCAAATACCGCATCCACGGGTCGGGACAGACCCGTCCGTGATGTCGTCCGGCCCCGTCGTGGAGCTTGTGACGCCGCGTGCCGCGCGGCGCCTGCCCTTCGTTACGGAGGGGCTGCGCGTCGGGCTGTTCGGGGGCAGCTTCAACCCCGCCCATGCCGCCCACCGCGCGGCGAGCCTCCTCGCCCTGCGGCGGCTTGGCCTCGACCGGGTGTGGTGGCTGGTGACGCCCGGCAATCCCCTGAAGGACAACCGCGCCCTGCCGCCGCTGGAGGAGCGCATCGCCATCGCCCGCGCGGTGGCGCGCCATCCGCGCATCGACGTCACCGGCTTCGAGGCCGGCATCGGCACCCGCTACACCTACGAGACGCTGGCCTATCTCGTGCGGCGGCTGCCGGGCGTGCGCTTCGTCTGGATCATGGGGGCGGACAATCTCGCCCATTTCGACCGCTGGCAGCACTGGCGCGGCATCGCCGACCTCGTGCCCATCGCGGTGGTGGACCGCATGGGGCAAAGCCTTGCCGCGACCGCCTCGCCTGCCGCCCAGGCGCTGGCACGCTATCGTCTCGGCGAGCATGAGGCCCGCCTCCTGGCGGACTGCGCGCCACCCGCCTGGGTGTTCCTCCACGGACTGAAATCTCCCCTCTCCTCAACGGGAATCCGGGCCGCACGCGGGGGGCAGGGAGGGCACGAGATCGAGGCCGCCCGCCATACGTCTTGAAAATTCATTGATTTGCAGGCATTCTGAGGTGGTGCGACGGTTTGGACCGTCGCCTTGAGCGAGAGGATTTGGACCCCTGTCCACGATGGCACTTCAGGCGGCCGCTGAGATGACACCGCCCGCCACGGTTTCAGACGCCAAGGTTTCCGAGGCGCTTCCCGACGCTGCGGAAATTCTCGCCCTCATCCAAGCCCGGCTGGATGACGACAAGTCCGAGGACATCGTCTCCATCGACCTGCGCGGCAAGACCTCCATCGCCGACTACATGGTGATTGCCTCCGGCCGCTCGCAGCGGCACGTGGGCGCCATCGCCGAGCACCTCATCGAGGCGCTCAAGGCGGCGGGGATCAAGCACGTGCGCGTGGAAGGCCAGCCGGCCTGCGACTGGGTGCTCATTGATGCGAACGACGTGATCGTCCACGTCTTCCAGCCCGAGGTCCGCACCTTCTACAATATCGAGAAGATGTGGTCCGGGACGCCCCGCTCCTGATGGCGTTTCCGGTTCCGGCGGGCCTGTAGACGACGTGCGCCTCGTCCTCGCCTGTGTCGGCCGGCTCAAAGCCGGCGCCGAGCGGGAACTCGTGACCCGCTACGTGGATCGCATCCGCCCCGCCGGCCGGCCTCTGGGCCTCGGCCCGTGCGACATGATCGAGATCGCCGAATCCGCCGCCCGCCGCGCCGAGGACCGCATGGCCGAGGAAGCGGCGGCGCTTCTCGCGGCGCTGCCTGCGGGGGCTGGACTCGTGGTTCTCGATCCGCGCGGGCGCAATTTCTCCAGCGAGGACTTCGCCCGCCGCATCGCGTCCGACCGGGATGGCGGTCTCTCCGCCCTCGCTTTCGTCATCGGCGGTGCGGACGGGCTCGGGGAAGAGGTGCGGGCGCGGGCGTCCCTGATGATCGCCTATGGCACGGCCACGTTTCCCCACCAGCTGGTGCGGGTCATGCTGGCGGAGCAGATCTATCGGGCGGTCACCATCCTCGCCGGGCATCCCTACCATCGCGCGTGAGCGCGGCGCGGGAATTGGCTGCTTGCATTGACATCCGGGTCCCGGCCCCTTATCACGCCGGCTCCGATCCAATTCCCGGTGTCGATAGGCCGCGCGGCAAGCGCGCCGCGGTCGGCTCCGAACTTCGACACGAGCGAGTTTGTCATGAAGATCCGCAATTCCCTGAAGTCGCTGCTCGGCCGCCACCGCGAGAACCGTCTCGTGCGCCGCAAGGGCCGCGTCTACATCATCAACAAGACCCAGAAGCGCTACAAGGCCCGCCAGGGCTGAGCGCTCAGGCTGGACTTCTGGTCCGGTCCTTCGATCTTGAGCAAACGTGATCTGCTGCGCCGGCCCGGGGCTCCCCTGTGGCCGGCGCAGTTGTTGACGGCGGGTGCATCGCGGCGGACACTTCGCCGATGATCTTCCGCGCGATGCCTCCCCGCCTTGCCGACCGCACTCTGCGTGCGCCGCGTCTCTTGCTTGCCGCCGTGATCACGGTGGTGATCTCCGGCGGTCTCGCGCAGGCGCAGCAATTGCGCGGCGACAAGGCCATGCCGCAGCCCGGTCCCCCGTCCGCCAGCCCATCCGAGTCCGCCCCGGCGCGTCCGCGCCTGCCGAGGGACAAGCGGACCCAGGTGGAAGGCCTGTTCGCCGCCCTGAAGGTCGCGCCCGACGATCGCAGCGCCAAGATGATCGCCGATCGGCTCGACCAGATCTTCGGCGATTCCGGCAGTCCCAGCGCCGATCTCCTCATGGCCCGCGCGGCGGCGGCAGCCGAGGCGAAGGAGACGGACCTTGCCGTGCAGCTGCTGGACGAGGTGATCGAGATCGAGCCCGATTATATCGGCGCGCTCAGCCGCCGGGCGACGATCTTCTACATGCGCGACGACTATGGCGCGGCCCTTGCGGACATCCGGGAGGTGCTGGCGCGCGAGCCGCGCCATTTCGCCATGCTCTACGGCCTGGCCTTGATCATGCGGGACCTCGGCGACGACAAGCGCGCGCTGCAGGCCGTACGGCAGGCGCTCGCCGTCAATCCGCATCTCGATGGGGCGGGCGAGCTGGAGAGCCAGCTCACCATCAAGGTCGAAGGCCGGGGAATCTGATCAGCTTCAGGGCTTCGCGCGGGGCGGCGGCAGCGGAGCGGCGGCCGGACTTGGCTTGCTCTGGCTCGATTCCGTGAGCTGCACCGTCCAGGACTTCTGCTCCTGGGTGTCCACCTCGAAGAAGCCGGTGCGGTCGAAGCCGCGGGCGAGGCAGTCCTCGGCGCCCTTGATGGTGAATTCCTTTTCCCGGGTGCACATGTAGGCCTTGCCGGCCCACTCCCCGCCCTGGTCGTAATCCACGGCATAGAGGTAATAGAAGCGCGCCGCGAGGTCGCCGCGCAGCAGCGTCTCGCAGCTGTTGGCCGCGACGTTCCACCAGCCTTCGGTGGCCCAGGCGTCGCCGTCCTTGTAGCCGAGCGCGATGCCGACCCGGCTCTGGGTGCGGTTGCACAGCCGGAATTCGGCGGCAGCGGGCGTGGGGATGAGGCTGATGCCGAGCCCAAGCGCGAAGGCGGCGCTGAGCGCGAGCGCAAGGCTCCGTGGCGCGGAGTTCACCCGCCGGGCCGGCGCAAGCGCCGCGCAGGGTTCGGGCATGCCGTCGAAGCGGAGGGGCGTGGCGGCGAAGGGCATGATGGTGTGTTGTGTGCCCCGTGGGGACCGGGGCGTCAATGCCTGCCCTCCCGGTAGCCGGTGGCGGAATTGTCCTTCCCGGCCTCTCCCGTGCGTGGCGGACGTGCGCGCGGACGGGCCACCACGATGCCGGCGAGGACCAGCGCGCCGCCCGCCGCCTGAAGCCCGGTGATGGGCTCATCCAGGAGCATGGCGCCCAGCGCGGCGGCGGACGCCACCTCCAGGAAGAAGACCAGTGCGCCGAACGCCGGTGGCACGGAGGCAAGGCCCACCGCCATCAGCCCCTGCCCGCCCACCTGCGAGACGAGGGCCAGCGCCACCAGCGCCGCAAGGCCGCCGGCGCTGGCGGGCCACAGGGTCGGCTCTGCAATGAGGGCGACCGCCAGCAGGATCAGCGCGGTGGTGGCAGTGGAGACGAGGGTGATCGCCGCCGCCCCGCGCGAGGCACGGGCCCGGCTGACGGCGAGGAAATAGCCGGCGAAGAATATGGCCGTCGCCAGCCCTGCGGCGTCCCCCGGCAGATGCTGCGGATCGAACTGCCATGAGCGCCCCACCAGTGCCAGCGCCCCGGCGATGCACAGGCCAAGCCCGAGGAGGCCGGCACGGGACACCTTCTGCCGCAGCACCAGCACGGCGAAGGCGGTGATCCACAGGGGCGACGTGGTGGCGAGCACCGTGGCGTTGGCGACGGTCGTGCCGAGGATGGCGAGGTGCCAGAAGAACAGGTCCCCGGCGAAGAAGGCGCCGGCGAGCAGCGACAGCCGGTCGGGCCGGAAGGCGCGTGTCCCCTCGGCGAGGGCGGCCCAGAGCGCCAGCGGTGGCAAGGCCAGCGCCACGCGCCAGAAGGCGCTGGCGAACGGCCCCACATCTGCGAGGCGGACGAACAGCACCGAGGCGCCCATGGCCAGCGCCCCGAGCGTCAGCATCAAGGTACCGAACGCCAAGGTAAAGGAGGGGTTCTTGCTCACGAAAACCTGTCCCGCCGCGGGTCCCAGGCCGGTTGTGGATCACCGGCGGGGTGGAAAGCGGGGACGCATCCTTGACGCGCGGCTTTCCGCCCGCCTCTATCAGCTTTCCCTCCGGAGCCATCAAGGCTCCACCCTTTGACCCGCGCGCCGGCCCGGCATGGCCTCGACGGACGCGCGGCGGAACCCAAGGAGACCGTCCAGGTGGCGGAAGACGCTTCAGATTCCCCCGCGGGCTTTGCCAAGGAACAGCTCAAGTCCTTCATCGAGCGCATCGAGCGCCTCGAGGAGGAGAAGAAGGCCATTGCCGACGACATCAAGGACGTGTTCGCCGAAGCCAAGGCCAACGGCTTCGACGTCAAGGCGCTGCGCACCATCCTGAAAATCCGCAAGGAAGACGTCGACGAGCGCAAGGAGCACGAGGCCATCGTCGATCTCTATATGCAGGCGCTGGGCATCTTCGTCTGAGACGGCAGCGGGCGGAGGGACCGCCCGCGCGGATCACATGCGCTGGCTGTTGTAGGCCACCTGGGGCGCACGGAACACGTAAGTCGGCAGGTCCGCCACGGCGGTGCCGGCGAAGCTGGCCTTCAGGCCGAACGAGCCGTCCCGCGAGAAGGCCGTCGCCACCACTTCACGCGGCGGCGCCATGAAAGTCGCCAGCTGCCGCATCTCCGGCACGCGCAGATACAGCTCGTTGGAGAGGCTCGGCGACAGGAACAGCCGCCCGAAGGCGATTTCGGAAAGCTTGGTGCGCGGGCGTGCGCTCGCCGGAGCGCTTGTCGCGGTCACTGGCGCCGTTGCGACGGCAGCCGGATGTCCGTGCGCGCCGGCCATGAAGCCGCCCGTCAGCGGCATGCGCTGATCCATCATGGAGCCGGCGGCGGCGTAGCCGAGAACCGGCCCGGTCTCCCCTTCGGTGCCGCGGGTGATGACCGAGGGCAGCGGCACGGGCGCCGAGGTGAGGCTGGCGGTGCGGGTGTTGCGGTCGGCCTCCGCCGGGCGGGGCAGGGGCAGCGGCGCGAGGAAGCCGTTGCGCGTCGCCTGCGCGCTGACCATGGCGCCGGCGACGATTTCGGCTGGCCGGGTCGGGGGAATGGGCATGGTGGCGGACGCGGTCCGCACCGCGCGGGCGGGCGCGGAAGCCGGCGTCTCGCGGCTGGCCGTCTCTTCGGCGGACGCGACCGTGGAGGAGGCGGCGGTCGGGGCCTCGCCGCCCTCGTCGTCGTCCGCATCCTTCTTGCCGAACAGGCTGGCGAAGAAGTTCTTGCCCTTGCCGGCGCTTGCGACGCCCACGCCGGGCTTGGAACCGCGCGCCTGGATCTCGGCCAGCGCCACGTCATATTTCGCCAGCGGACGCCCGTCGGTGGGCACATGCACCGTCTTGCCGTCCGGGAAGACGCGGGCGAGCTGGTCGTGGGTCATGCGCGGCCAGTGGCGCACGTTGCCGGTGTCCATGTGGACGAAGGGCGAACCGGAGGTGGGGTAGAAGCCGACGCCGCCGCGCTGGAGCCGCAGGCCGGCGACGCGCAGGTCGGTGAGGTTCACGCCCGGAATGTAGAAGTCCATCGCCTTGCCCAGCATGTGCTGGGAGAATTTCGCCACGCCGCTGGAGCGGGCGCGCAGCATGGAGTTGGTCTCCGGCGAACGGTAGGACGAGACGATCTGGATGGGGGCGCTGGCGTCCACCTCCCGGTAGACCTCCCAGACGATGTCGAACAGCTGGGGGTCCATCTGGGTCGACTTCTGGTTGCGCCAGTCGCGCAGGAAGTGATTCAGCTGGGCGAGCACCGCCTGGTCGTAGCGGCCGTCCTTCTTGAAGGTGAAGCTGCCGCTCTCCCCGGAATGGGTGTGGTGCAGGGTGATGGTGCGGGTATCGCCGTTGGCCACCGCATTCTGCAGCGAGGTGGTGCCGGCGAGAATGAGACTTCCCGCCATGGCGAGGGCTGGCAGGATCGCCTGAAAGGCGGACCGGCCGCGCTGGCCGCTGGGGCGGCGCGTGTGGCGGACGGTTTCAGGCGTGGTGCGGATGGCCAATGTCTCGAACCCGAGGCTCAGATTTCAAGGACTTCGCGATGTGTTGCCGCGAAGCGATGGAGACGGAGTCTTGTCGGGTTCGGTTAAGGGTGCGTTGACACCCGGCTCCCCCAGCTCACCGAGGGCGGCAGATGGCCTTGCCTCGGGTCACGGTCCCGTGAGTAGCGGCGGAGTATGGCGAAAACGTGCCAGACGTTGCGTGGGGCTGTGGCCCCTATGCATCAGGCAAGGGGCAGTAGTGCTGACTTTCCTGCCAGAATCGCGGCAGGTTGTCGCGGTGAAAATGGCGGTAGGCAGCTAAGCTATTGATAAAAAAGAAGGCCCGCCGGAGCGGGCCTTCGCGATCGATCAGGGATCAACGGGCGCGGGGCGCCGTCTTGGGCGTCGCGCTGTCGGCGATTCGCTGCTTGCCGTCGAGGCCCAGATAGGTCTTGGTCGCGGCATTGATGCCGTAAAGATCCTCGCGCATCACGAGGCGGCCGGCCCCATCCACGAAAGCGTTGAAATAGACGATGTGGACCGGGAAACGCTGCTTCAGGTTGATGTAGCGTTCCGAGCCCCCGAACATCTTCGAGATGCGCTGCTCGGTCCAGTTGTCGCCCGGCAGGCCGGCGTTGAAGATGACTTCGCCGAACTTCAGCGGCTCGTAGACGCGCACGCAGCCGTGGCTGTAGGCGCGGCGATCGTTCTGGAACAGCGCCTTGGACGGCGTGTCGTGCAGATAGACCGAGTGGTCGTTGGGGAACATGAACTTGATGCGGCCGAGGGCATTGCGCTCGCCCGGATCCTGCCGGAACGAGTAGCCGCCCGAGCCGTTGCGCACCACCTGGATGCCGCGGCGGGCGAGGGCGCTCGGGTCGCTGCGCAGCAGCGGCATCATCTCGTTGCGGGCGATGCTCGGCGGGATGTTCCAGGCCGGATTCACCACGATGTACTGCATTTCGCGGGTCAGCAGTGGCGTCGGCGTCTCCGGCTTGCCCACCACCACGCGGGTCTCGTGGATTACCCGGCCGTCCTGGTAGATTCGCACCATGAACTCGGGGATGTTGACCATCACGAACTTTTCGCCGAGGTCGCGCGGCAGCCAGCGCCAGCGCTCCATATTGGCGATGACGTCGTTGCGCAGGCTGCCGCTGGAGCTGGTGGCGCCCACATTGAGCGCGGCGAGGGTCGCCGGGCCGATGATGCCGGTCGGCTTGATCTTCGAAGCTTCCTGGAAGGCCTTCACCGCCTCCACCAGCGCCGGATCGTAGACGAGATCATCGCCCGGCTTGCCGACGATGCCGAGGCGGGCGCGCAGGGTGGGCATGCGCGGGTCGCTGGCGCCGGGCTTCACCTGCGGGCCGGGCGGAATGGCGGGGATGGTGGGCGCGCTTCCGTTCGCCTTGGCGAGCTGCGCCTTCAGCGCCTTGTAGCCCGGGTGGGGCGGGTTGAAGGCGGCGAGCGCGGCGTTGGCGTCGGGGGCATAGGCGATCTTGGTCAGGGTGGCGGTCGCGTCCGGGATGTCGCGCACCGGGGTGACCAGCGAAGAGATGCGGCCGGGATCGAAGCGGCCGGACTGCGCATGGCGCGCGTAGGTCATGGCGGCGACGGCGATCTTCAGCTCGGTGCGCGCGAGATCGGCCGCCGTGGCGCCCTTCTTCGGCAGGGGCACCTGATAGTCGGCCGGGTCAAGCCCGTCCTCGCCGGCGGCGTCGAGGCGTGCAATGACGGCCTTGCCGCGCGCGTCGAGCCCGGTGTCGGTCACGAAGACAGGCATGGTCTGGCGCGCGCCATAGAAGGTCGCGAGCGCCTCCTGCTCCTTCTTGGACGGGGTGATGCTCTCAGGCGTGGCGAGGAGCGCGGCGATGGCCTCGCTCACCGGCGCGAGCGGACTGGCGGCAACGACGGGCTGCGGCACGGGAGCAGGCGTTGCCGCCTGGGCTGGAGCCGGCTGGGCGGGGGCGACCGGAGCAGGATTGGCCTGGGCGGGGGTGGCCGCAGCGGGGTTGAATTGGGCTGCGGCGGGCGTTTGAACCGGGGCGGGGGCCGGGCTGTCGCCAGCCGAATCGACGCCGCCGCGAACCGGGCTCGCAACGGAGGCGGGAGCGGCGGCACGGGGCACGGGCGCTGGGGCAGTGGCTGCCGGGGGCAGGGGCGTGGTGAGCGGAACCGCGGCATTGCCGGCGCCGTCGATACCACCGGTCGCGCGGGCGCCGGAGGGGGCGGCATCGCTTGGGCCCATATCCCCCGTGCCCATGCCGGCATTGGCGGTGACGGGAATGTCGCCTGTTGCTGCGGCGGCCGGGGCGACGCCGAGGGAGAGACCCACCAGGCCAGCGCTCATCAGCCGGCACAACGTGCCCGCGACGCTAACCTCACGCTGCGCGATACCCATTGTGCTCTCCTCGCCTCCACCCGCTGTGTTGGTGCCGTGCCGGGAGGCTTCAATCAACTCACAAGCTTGGGCGAATGCCGGGTTTGTGGTGTCTTGTCACTCGGCAGCAACAAATTGTGCCGCCGACGGTTCCATCTGATGGTTGGTCTCTACCTCTGTCTCGCCCAGCTCGGCGAGCTTGCGGTAGAGCGTCGAGCGGCCGATGCCGAGACGGCGCGCCACCTCGGCCATCCGCCCGCCATAGAGATGGCAAGCGAAACGGATGGCTTCGGCCTCGATCTGGTCCAGTCTGCGGGTGTGGCCGGAGGCATCGAGCCGGGCAAACGCGGTGCCGATCATCTCTTCCGTCCCACGCTCTGGGCGAGCCTGAGTCGCGGCCGAGGGGAAGGCGATCACATTGTCCTGAGCGACGGGCGTGGGAGCCCGTAGCGGGGCGGGGCGGCTGCCCGAAGCAGCCCGCGCGAGGGCTACTGCATTGCCGAGTGCCACCTCCAGGCGCAGCGCGCCGGCGGGCTTCACCACGAAATCGCGCGCGCCGGCCCGGATGGCGCCGCCGGCCGCATCGAGGCCGGCCGGGGTCACCTGAACCACGACCGGGGTCTCGTTGCCGGCTGCCGCGAGGGCGGACAGCACGCCCATGCCGTCGAGGCCGGGCAGCACGAGGTCGAGCAGCACCGCGTCGAATCGCTCGGCCGCAAGACGGGCGAGAGCCGCGTCGCCGTCATGGGCGATGGTGCAGCGGTAGCCCATTCGGGTGAGCGCCTGTTCGAGGCGGCGCGCCTCGTCGGAATCGTCTTCGACGATCAGAAGGGAAGAAGACATGGAAGGGCGGGCGACTCGGTCGGGTGAGATTCGTCCCCGACATTGGGCGGCGATGGTTAAGAACCCCTCACCCTGATGCCGTACGCTCTTCCGCGGTCCGACCGCGCCCTTGTCGCCCGCGCCTTTGCCGACCCGGCTTGCGGCGCGGGGCCATTGCGGCGATTTTGTCCGCCACGATCGAGTGCAAGAGCGGGTGCGGCCCAAACGGACCGCGCCGCCCGTTTCCGGAGGTTCCATGCCGCACACTCTTCCGCACGCCATTGCCCGCGTTTCGGCGATGCCCGTTCGTTCGCACGATTTCGAAAGCGCCTTTTCCGCCGCCCGTCACGCCGCCCAGACCGCCGTCGCCTCCGCCGCAGCCACCGAGACGCTGCCGGAATGGAACCTCACCGACCTCTATGCCGCCATGGACGCGCCGGAGCTGGCGGCGGACATCGCCAAGGCCGATGCCGAGTGCACCGCGTTCGAGGAGGCCTACAAGGGCAAGCTCGCCGCCATGCTCGCCGCGCCCGGCGCCGGTGCGGCTCTGGCCGAGGCGGTGAAGCGCTACGAGGCGGTGGACGACCTCCTCGGCCGCATCGCCTCCTATGGCAGCCTCATCTATGCCGGCGACACCTCGGACCCGGCCCGCGCCAAGTTCTACGGCGACATCCAGGAGAAGCTGACCGATTCGTCCACCCATCTCCTGTTCTTCACGCTGGAGCTGAACCGCCTCGACGATGCGGCGCTGGAAGCCGCCATGGCCGATCCGGCGCTCGGTCACTACCGGCCGTGGATCGAGGATCTGCGGAAGGACAAGCCCTATCAGCTCGACGACAAGATCGAGCAGCTGTTCCACGAGAAGTCGAGCCCCTCGCGCAGCGCCTGGAGCCGGCTGTTCGACGAGACGATCTCCTCGCTGCGGTTCAACGTGGATGGGCAGGAGCTCGCCATTGAGCCGACGCTGAACCTGATGCAGGACCCCAAGGAGGAGGTGCGCCGCACCGCCGGCCTCGCCCTCGCCGATACCTTCTCGAAGAATTTGCGCCTGTTCACCCTCGTCACCAACACGCTGGCGAAGGACAAGGAGATTTCCGACCGCTGGCGCGGCTTCCCCGATGTCGCCTCCTCCCGCCACCTCGCCAACCGGGTGGAAAAGGAGGTGGTGGATGCCATGGTCTCGTCCATCCGCGAGGCCTATCCGCGCCTCTCGCACCGCTATTACGCGCTGAAGGCCCGCTGGTTCGGCAAGGACAAGCTGGAGTTCTGGGACCGCAACGCGCCTCTGCCCAAGGTGGAGAGCCGCGACATCGGCTGGGGCGAGGCGAAGGACACGGTGCTCACCGCCTACGGCAACTTCTCGCCGAAGATGGCCGACATCGCCCGCACCTTCTTCGACAAGTCCTGGATCGACGCGCCGGTCCGCCCCGGCAAGTCGCCCGGCGCCTTCGCCCATCCCACCGTGCCGTCCGCCCACCCCTATGTGCTGCTCAACTACCAGGGTAAGCCGCGGGACGTGATGACGCTCGCCCATGAGCTGGGCCACGGCGTCCACCAGGTGCTCGCTGCCCGCCAGGGTGCGCTGATGGCGCCCACCCCGCTGACCCTCGCCGAAACCGCCTCGGTGTTCGGGGAGATGCTGACCTTCCGCAAGCTGCTGGATTCGGCGGAGAATCCGCGGATGCGCAAGATCATGCTCGCCCAGAAGGTGGAGGACATGATCAACACGGTGGTCCGCCAGACCGCCTTCTACACCTTCGAGCGCAACGTCCATTCCGAGCGCCGCCAGGGCGAGCTGACCTCGGAGAAGATCGGCGAGATCTGGATGCAGGTGCAGAGCGAGAGCCTCGGCCCGGCCATCCATCTGGGCGCGGGCTACGAGACCTTCTGGACCTACATCCCGCACTTCATCCACTCGCCCTTCTATGTCTACGCCTATGCCTTCGGCGACTGCCTCGTGAACTCGCTCTATGCGGTCTACGAGAAGGCCTCCGACGGCTTCGCGGAGCGGTATCTGGAAATGCTGGCCGCCGGCGGCACCAAGCACCATGCGGAGCTGCTGGCCCCGTTCGGCCTTGATGCGCGCGATCCGGCGTTCTGGCAGACCGGCCTCAACCTCATCGACCGTATGATCTCCGAGCTGGAGAGCATGGAGGGCTGAGCGGACGCGGGCCTTGCGCGCCGCCTGAGAAAGCCGCTTGCGGACGTCTTGGGCTTTACCGATCCTCAACCCTGTTCATTGAGGATCGGTTCATGAAGCCGCGGTTGGTCCTGATCCTCCTGACGCTGGCCGCGACCCTCCTGGCCGCGGCCCCGTGGCTGCGTGTTCCACTGGCCCTCATTCCCAAGGCCTTGGCCCAGCCGGGCGCGCCCCCGCCGGCGGTGCCGCTGCCGCCGCCCGTTCCCAACCGCACCGGCATCGACACCGATGCGCTGAAGGCCGACGTGAAGGGTTCCGAGGAGGCCCAGCGCAAACTCCGCGCCGACCTCGAGGCGGCGAAGGGCGATCGCGGCCGTCTCAACCAGATGCTGCTCGACACCGCCGCCCGCACCCGCGCGGTGGAGCAGCAGCTCATCGATGTGGAAGGCCGCATCGCCCAACTGGACCGTTCCGCCGCAGACCTCAACACCTCCCTCGGCAAGCGCCGGGGCGTCCTCGCCCAGGTGCTGGCGGCCCTGATGCGCATGGGGCGCGAGCCGCCACCCGCCATCCTCATGCGCCCGGACGATGCGCTGGATGCGGTGCGCTCGGCCATCCTGCTTGGCGCCCTCCTGCCGGAACTCAGGGTGGAGGCGGAGACATTGGCCTCCGACCTGTCCGAGCTGTCCCGCGTGCGCACCGAACTGGCGTCCGCCCGCGACAGCCTGACCAGCCTGCGCGCCGACCTCGAAGAGGACAGCCGCCGCCTTGCCGTGCTGGTGGGCGAGCGCCAGAAGCGGCAGGCGGAGGAGCATCCGGTCGCTTCCGCCGACAAGGCGCAGGCGGAAAGCGTCGCCAAGGCCACCGGGGACGTGCACGATCTCGTGACGAGGCTGGAGAACGAGGTTGGACCTTCCGCAAGGGCAGCTGACGCCGCGCAGGCGGTGACGCGCCCGCAGGAACCCGGGCGGCCCGACCTGACCGCGCTCAAGGACCCGGCGCGCCTGACGCCGGCCATCGCTTTCCCGCAGGCCAAAGGCTTGCTGCCGCTTCCGGTGGCTGGCGTGACGCTACGGAATTTCGGGGCGACGGACGGGGTGGGAGGTACCGAGAAGGGCATCACCATCGCCACCCGCGCCGGTGCCCCGGTGAGCGCGCCGGCCGACGGCTGGGTGGTCTACGCCGGACCCTTCCGCAGCTATGGCCAACTCTTGATTATCAACGCGGGCGGTGGCTACCATATTCTGATGGCAGGCATGGAACGGATCACCGTGGACCTCGGCCAGTTCGTCCTCGCGGGCGAGCCGGTGGGGGTCATGGGGGGACTGTCCCGTACCGTGGCCAATACGGTGCAGCGCGGTCCGGGGGGCATCGGTCCCGGGGGGAGTGGCGCATCCGCCCAAAACGGCTCACCGTCGCCCGCAACGGCCACGGGACAGCCCCAATTGTATGTCGAGTTCCGAAAAGACGGGCTCTCGATCGACCCCACGCCATGGTGGGCGGCAACGGACAGTCAGAAGGTACGTGGATAATGCGTCGGACGTCTCTCTTTCTATTTGGCGTGGCGGCTGGCGCCCTCGTGGCGGTTGCAGCGGTCCAGCCACGGCTGATCCTCGGGACCGCGGCAGAGGCCGCGTCGTCCGATACCTACAAGCAGCTCAATCTGTTCGGCGACGTCTTCGAGCGCGTGCGCTCCGACTATGTCGAGAAGCCCGATGACGCCAAGCTGATCGAGGCGGCCATCAATGGCATGCTGCAGTCGCTCGATCCGCACTCCTCCTACATGGACGCGAAGAATCACCGCGACATGCAGGTGCAGACCCGCGGCGAGTTCGGCGGTCTCGGCATCGAGGTCATCATGGAAGATGGCCTGGTGAAGGTCGTCACCCCCATGGAGGGCACCCCCGCGGCCAAGGCCGGTGTGCTCTCCGGCGACCTCATCGCCAAGCTCGACGGCGACCAGGTTCAGGGCATGACCCTGAACGAGGCGGTGGACAAGATGCGTGGGCCGGTCAACACCCCCATCACGCTCACCATCCTGCGCAAGGGCGCCGAGAAGCCCATCGAAGTGAAGCTGGTGCGCGACACCATCAAGCTTCAGACGGTGCGCTCGCGCGTCGAGGCGGATGACATCGCCTATATCCGCATCAATTCCTTCACCAACGAGCAGACCTTCGAGACCTTGAAGAAGGCCATCGACGACCTGACCGCGAAGATCGGCCCGGACAAGATCAAGGGCTACATCATCGACCTGCGCAACAACCCCGGCGGCCTGCTCGATCAGGCGGTGGCGGTGTCCGATGCGTTCCTGGAGCGTGGCGAGATCGTCTCCACCCGCGGCCGTAACCCGGAAGAGACGCAGCGCTTCAACGCCCGCGGCGGCGACCTCACCAAGGGCAAGCCGGTGATCGTGATGGTGAACGGCGGCTCCGCCTCGGCCTCCGAGATCGTCGCCGGCGCGCTGCAGGATCACAAGCGGGCGACGATCCTTGGCTCGCGCACCTTCGGCAAGGCCTCGGTGCAGACCATCATCCCGCTCGGCCAGCAGGGCGCCCTGCGGCTCACCACGGCGCGCTACTACACGCCGTCGGGCCGCTCCATCCAGGCCAAGGGCATCGAGCCCGACATCGTCCTGGTGCAGGACCTGCCCGACGAGATGAAGCAGAAGCTCGGCGTTTCCACGGACTCGACCCGCGGCGAAGCCTCGCTGAAGGGCCACCTGAAGAACGGCGACGACGAGCAGACCGGCTCGCCCTCCTACGTGCCGCCGGACCCGAAGGACGACACCCAGCTGAAGCTCGCCGTTGAGCTGATGAAGGGCACCGTGAAGAACGCCGCCTTCCCGGCGACGCCGAACAAGTCCTCGCAGGCCAATTGATGCCCTGACGGAAGCTGACCGGCGCGCCGTTCAGCATCTGCTTAGACTTTAGGCAAATGCCCCGTCCGGATGCTCGGGCGGGGCATTTTGCGTTTTAGGGCACTGGCGGCGACCCACCGCCATCAAGGGTTGGTCCGATCGCGCCGCTCGCGGTGGTATTGTATGCACGCTGGCATACCGCTTGCTCCTCAGGGGTCGATGGCGCGATCGCGCCGCCCACGGAGTTTCGGTCCCGCCATGCAGGCAACCCGCAGATCTTTCCTTTCCCGGACCCTGGCCGGCGCCGCCCTCGGCAGCGCGATGGTCCTCGGCCTTGCCGCGGCCCCCGCGCATGCGGAAGCCCTCGATGACATCCTCAAGGCCGGCGTCATCAAGATCGCCGTGCCGCAGGACTTCCCCCCGTTCGGCTCGGTGGGCACTGACCTCAAGCCCGTGGGCTACGACATCGACGTCGCCAACCTTATCGCCAAGGGCCTCGGCGTGAAGGCGGAGCTGGTGCCCGTGTCGAGCGCGAACCGCATCCCCTACCTCCAGACCAAGAAGGTCGACCTCGTCATCTCCAGCCTGGGCAAGAACCCCGACCGCGAGAAGGTGATCGATTTCTCGGTGGCCTACGCCCCCTTCTTCAACGGCATCTTCGGCCCCGCCGACGTGAAGGTGGAGAAGGTGGAGGACATCGCCGGCATGACGGTCGGCGTCACCCGCGGCTCGGTGGAGGATCTGGAGCTGACCAAGGTCGCCCCGCCCACCGCCGACATCAAGCGCTACGAGGACAACAATTCCACCATCTCGGCCTTCCTCTCCGGCCAGGTGAAGGTGGTGGCGACCGGCAATGTGGTGGCCGCCGCCATCCTCGCCCGCAACCCGCCGAAGAAGCCCACCGTGAAGGTGCTGATCAAGAACTCGCCCTGCTACGTCGGCCTGAACAAGGACGAGCCGAAGCTGCTGGAGAAGGTCAACGCCATTCTCGCCGCGGCCAAGGCCGACGGCGCGCTGGAGAAGATTTCCGAGAAGTGGCTCGGCGCCCCGCTGCCGAAGAACCTCTGAGGACGCCGCTCCCTGTCCGGTGACGGGGCAGGGAGCGATCCACGGGCACTGCGCCATCGGGGGACCAGCCGGACATGGCCTACAGTTTCGATTTCTCATCCCTGGCCGATTACGGGCCGGTGCTGGCGAAGGGTGTTGCCATCACCGTGGAGCTGATCGTGGTCGGCGGTGCCTTTGGGGTCGGGCTCGGCATCGCCTGCGCCTGGGCGAAGGCGCTGGGGCCGCGCTGGCTCCGGCCCATCGTCTCGGCCTATGTGGAGCTGATCCGCAACACGCCGTTCCTGATCCAGCTGTTCTTCATCTTCTTCGGCCTGCCAGCGGTCGGCGTGGGGCTCACCGAGATGCAGGCGGCCATCCTCGCCATGGTCATCAATCTCGGTGCCTATGCCTGCGAGATCATCCGCGCCGGTATCGAGGCGACGCCGCGCGGCCAGTTCGAGGCCGGTTCCAGCCTCGCCATGAGCCCGATCCAGACCTTCCGCCACGTGGTGCTGGTGCCGGCACTGCAGAAGATCTGGCCGGCGCTGACCTCGCAGATCGTCATCGTCATGTTCGGCTCGGCGGTGTGCTCGCAGATCTCGGTGGAGGAGTTGACCTTCGCCGCCAACTTCATCCAGTCGCGGACGTTCCGCGCCTTCGAGTCCTACATCGTCGCGACGGTGCTCTATCTGCTGCTGGCGGTGCTGCTGCGCCAGGTCATGCGGGGGCTCGGGCTGTTTCTCTTTCCGCGCCGGAGGAAGACGACATGACCCAATTCTCCACCTGGGACATCGTCTCCAACCTGCTTCTGGCGGCACGCTGGACCGTGCTGCTCTCCATCCTCGCCTTCATCGGCGGCGGCGCGGTGGGGCTCGTGGTGCTCTACTGCCGCATCGCCCGCAAACCGTGGTTGCAGCGGGCCGCCAATCTCTACATCGAGCTGTTTCAGGGCACTCCGCTGCTGATGCAGCTGTTCCTCATCTTCTTCGGCCTGCCGCTGATGGGCCTCGACGTCTCGCCCTGGGCGGCGGCCTTCGTCTCGCTGACCCTGTGGACCTCCGCCTTCCTCGCCGAGATCTGGCGCGGCTGCGTCGAATCGATCCCGAAGGGGCAGTGGGAGGCCTCCTCGTCGCTGGCCATGAGCTTCTTCGAGCAGTTGCGCTACGTGGTGCTGCCCCAGGCCCTGCGCATCGCCGTGCCACCCACGGTGGGCTTCTCGGTGCAGGTGGTGAAGGGGACGGCGCTGACCTCCATCATCGGCTTCGTGGAACTCTCCAAGGCCGCCACCATCATCACCAACGCCACGTTCGAGCCGTTCACCGTCTACGGCTTCGCCGCCCTCATCTATTTCGTGCTGTGCTGGCCTCTGTCGAAGAGCAGCCAGCTTCTCGAAAGGAAGCTGAATGTCGCTCATCACCATCACTGAGGTCCGCAAGAGCTTCGGCCAGAACGAGGTCCTGAAGGGAATCAACCTCGATGTGGCGGCCGGCGAGGTCATCGCCATCATCGGCAAGTCGGGCTCGGGCAAATCGACCCTTCTGCGCTGTATCAACGGGCTTGAGACCATCAACGACGGTTCCATCACCGTCGCCGGCGCCCAGCTGGCGCCGGACGAGGTGCATCTGCGGGCGCTCCGGCTGAAGGTCGGGATGATCTTCCAGGGCTTCAACCTGTTTCCCCACCTCACCGCCGGGCGCAACGTGATGCTCTCGCCCATGGTGGTGAAGAAGGTGTCGCAGAAGGAGGCCGAGGCCGAGGCGCGGGTGCGGTTGGAGCAGGTGGGCCTCGCCCACAAGTTCGACGCCTATCCCGACGAGCTGTCCGGCGGCCAGCAGCAGCGCGTCGCCATCGCCCGCGCCCTGGCCATGAAGCCGCTGGCGCTGCTGTGCGACGAGATCACCTCCGCCCTCGACCCCGAACTCGTCAACGAGGTGCTGGCGGTGGTGAAGAAGCTGGCCGAGGAGGGGATGACCCTCCTCATGGTCACGCACGAGATGCGCTTCGCACGGGAAGTGTGTGACCGGGTGGTGTTCATGCACCAGGGGCGGGTGCATGAGATCGGTCCGCCGGAAGAAGTATTTGCGAATCCTCAAACGGCGGAGCTCAGGCAGTTTCTCGGCCAAAGCTGAGGCCGCTGTGGGTCTTGCGTTACGGTCAAGCCTGTCGCGGTGCGGCAATGCGGCCTATGCGCCATCCTCCCGTCATGTTGCCGCCTTGATCTGCCTGTGTTAGGCACTCCGGGATTTCGAGGGACGGGTTAAGCCCCCTCGCGAGGTCGCACAATTATATTCCCAACAGATCAAGGGCTTGGGGAGAGGTGACGCAAGGTGCGTGACCGGCCCTGGAAGTCCGAGAGAGGTGCGGGGTGGCGGATACGATCGTGTCAGGCATGGCGGGGCGCTATGCGACCGCGCTGTTCGAACTGGCGAGCGAGGCCGGCGCCGTCGATTCCGTTAAGGCGGATCTCGATCGCCTGTCGGCTCTGATTGCTGAAAACGCGGATCTGGCGCGGCTGGTGAAAAGCCCGGTCTTTTCGGCCGAGGAGCAGCTGAAGGCCATCTCCGCGGTTCTTGGTCAGGTGGGCATTTCCGGCCTGGCCGGAAATTTCGTGAAGCTGGTGGCGCAGAACCGCCGCCTGTTCGCGCTGCCCAGGATGATTTCCGACTATGCCGCCCTCGTGGCCGCCCAGCGCGGTGAGACGACGGCGGAAGTGACGGTGGCTGCTCCCCTGAGCGGCACCCACTTCGCCGCGCTCAAGGAAGCGTTGGCGCAGCAGACGGGTAAGGACGTGAACCTCGACGTCACCGTCGATCCGTCCATCCTCGGTGGTCTCATCGTGAAGCTCGGCTCCCGCATGGTCGACGCCTCGCTCAAGACCAAACTCAATTCTATCCGGCATGCGATGAAAGAGGTCCGCTGATGGACATTCGAGCCGCTGAAATCTCCGCCATCCTCAAGGAGCAGATCCAGGGCTTCGGCCAGGAGGCTGAAGTCTCCGAGGTCGGCCAGGTCCTCTCCGTCGGTGACGGCATCGCCCGCGTCTATGGCCTCGACAACGTCCAGGCCGGCGAGATGGTCGAGTTCGAGAACGGCACGCGCGGCATGGCGCTGAACCTCGAAATCGACAACGTCGGTATCGTGATCTTCGGTTCGGACCGCGAGATCAAGGAAGGCCAGACCGTCAAGCGGACCGGCGCCATCGTGGACGCCCCGGTCGGCAAGGGCCTGCTCGGCCGCGTCGTGGATGCCCTCGGCAACCCGATCGACGGCAAGGGCCCGATCATGTTCACCGAGCGTCGCCGCGTCGACGTGAAGGCGCCGGGCATCATTCCGCGCAAGTCGGTGCATGAGCCCATGCAGACCGGCCTCAAGGCCATCGACGCGCTGATCCCGATCGGCCGCGGCCAGCGCGAGCTGATCATCGGCGACCGCCAGACCGGCAAGACCGCCGTGGCGCTCGACGCCATCCTGAACCAGAAGCCCCTGAACGCCGGCGACGCCCCCGAGAGCCAGAAGCTCTACTGCGTCTACGTCGCGGTGGGCCAGAAGCGCTCCACCGTCGCGCAGTTCGTGAAGGTGCTCGAGGAGCAGGGCGCGCTCGAATATTCGGTCGTCGTCGCCGCCACCGCTTCGGACGCCGCGCCGATGCAGTTCCTGGCGCCGTTCACCGGCACCGCCATGGGCGAGTATTTCCGTGACAACGGCATGCACGCGCTCATCATCCATGACGACCTGTCCAAGCAGGCCGTGGCCTACCGCCAGATGTCGCTGCTGCTGCGCCGCCCGCCGGGCCGCGAAGCCTATCCCGGCGACGTGTTCTACCTGCACTCCCGCCTGCTGGAGCGCGCGGCCAAGCTGAACGACGCCCACGGCGCCGGCTCGCTCACCGCCCTCCCGGTCATCGAGACCCAGGCGAACGACGTGTCGGCCTATATCCCGACCAACGTCATCTCCATCACCGACGGCCAGATCTTCCTTGAGTCCGACCTGTTCTACCAGGGCATCCGCCCGGCGGTGAACGTCGGCCTCTCGGTGTCGCGCGTGGGCTCCTCGGCCCAGATCAAGGCGATGAAGCAGGTCGCCGGCAAGATCAAGGGCGAGCTCGCCCAGTATCGTGAGCTCGCGGCCTTCGCCCAGTTCGGCTCGGACCTCGACGCCTCCACCCAGAAGCTGCTCAACCGCGGCGCCCGCCTGACCGAGCTTCTGAAGCAGAGCCAGTTCGCGCCGCTGAAGGTCGAGGAGCAGGTGGCGGTGATCTATGCCGGCACCAACGGCTATCTCGACCCGCTGCCGGTCTCCAAGGTCCGCGAGTTCGAGCAGGGCCTGCTCCTGGCGCTGCGCTCGCAGCATCCGGAGATCCTGGAGGCCATCCGCACGTCCAAGGAACTGTCCAAGGACACGGCCGAGAAGCTGACGAAGGCTATCGATGCCTTTGCCAAGAGCTTTGCCTGAACGGCGCCTGTTCCTCGAACCTGACGGACGGGCACGATGGCGAGCCTGAAAGACCTACGAAACCGCATCGCCTCGGTGAAGGCGACGCAGAAGATCACCAAGGCGATGCAGATGGTCGCCGCGGCGAAGCTGCGTCGCGCCCAGATGGCGGCGGAAGCGGCCCGTCCCTATGCCGAGCGCATGGAGACGGTGCTGGGCAATCTCGCCGCCGGGATCATCGGCGGCGGGCAGGCGCCCGTCCTCATCGCCGGCACCGGCTCCGACCAGAAGCAGCTGCTCCTGGTCGCGACCGGCGAGCGCGGCCTGTGCGGCGCCTTCAACACCTCCATCGTCCGGCTCGCCCGCGAGCGGGCGCAGCAGCTGCTCGGCGAAGGCAAGGACGTCAAGTTCTTCTGCATCGGCCGCAAGGGCTATGACCAGCTGCGCCGGATCTATCCCGACCGCATCATCGAGCTGGTGGACCTGCGCTCGGTGCGGACGCTCAGCTTCAAGGATGCCGACGCCATTGCGTCGAAGATCCTTTCGCTGCTCGACCAGGGTGCGTTCGACGTGTGCACGCTCTTCTACGCCCAGTTCAAGAGCGTGATCTCGCAGGTGCCGACCGCCCAGCAGATCATCCCCGCCACCTTCGAGGCGCGGGACGCGGATGCGGCCGGTCCGGTCTATGAATACGAGCCGGCCGAGGAAGACATCCTCGCCGACCTCCTGCCCCGCAACATCGCGGTGCAGATCTTCCGCGCCCTCCTGGAAAACCAGGCGTCGTTCTACGGCTCGCAGATGAGCGCCATGGACAACGCGACGCGGAATGCGGGCGACATGATCAAGAAGCAGACGCTGATCTACAACCGGACGCGTCAGGCCATGATCACGAAGGAACTCATCGAAATCATCTCCGGCGCCGAAGCGCTCTGACCACGGCCTGGACGAGGACAAAGGACGACGAACATGGCGAACCCCACCGGACGCATTACCCAAGTCATCGGCGCCGTTGTCGACGTGCAGTTCGACGGCCATCTGCCGGAAATCCTGAACGCGCTCGAGACCACCAACCACGGCAACCGCCTGGTGCTCGAGGTGGCCCAGCATCTCGGCGAGAACACCGTCCGCACCATCGCGATGGATGCCACCGAGGGTCTGGTGCGTGGCCAGGGTGTCACCGACACCGGCGCGCCCATCCAGGTGCCCGTGGGTGATGCCACCCTCGGCCGCATCATGAACGTGATCGGCGAGCCGGTGGACGAGCTCGGCCCGGTGGTCGGCGACGGCCTGCGCGCCATCCACCAGCCCGCTCCCTCCTATGCGGACCAGTCCACCGAGGCGGAAATCCTCGTCACCGGCATCAAGGTGGTGGACCTGCTCGCGCCCTACTCCAAGGGCGGCAAGATCGGCCTGTTCGGCGGCGCCGGCGTGGGCAAGACCGTGCTCATCATGGAGCTCATCAACAACATCGCGAAGGCGCACGGCGGCTACTCCGTGTTCGCCGGCGTCGGTGAGCGCACCCGTGAGGGCAACGATCTCTACCACGAGATGATCGAGTCCAAGGTGAACGTGGACCCGCACGAGCATGGTGGCTCGGCCGCCGGCTCCAAGTGCGCCCTCGTGTACGGCCAGATGAACGAGCCTCCGGGCGCCCGCGCCCGCGTCGCGCTCACCGGCCTCACCGTCGCCGAGCACTTCCGCGACCAGGGCCAGGACGTGCTGTTCTTCGTGGACAACATCTTCCGCTTCACCCAGGCCGGCTCGGAAGTGTCGGCTCTGCTCGGCCGCATTCCCTCGGCGGTGGGCTACCAGCCGACGCTGGCCACCGACATGGGTGCCCTGCAGGAGCGCATCACCACCACCACCAAGGGGTCGATCACCTCGGTGCAGGCCATCTACGTGCCCGCCGACGACCTGACCGACCCGGCGCCTGCCGCCTCCTTCGCCCATCTCGACGCGACGACCGTGCTCTCGCGCTCCATCGCCGAGAAGGGCATCTATCCGGCGGTGGACCCGCTGGACTCCACCTCGCGCATCCTCTCCCCGCTGGTGATCGGCGAGGAGCACTACAACGTGGCGCGTCAGGTGCAGCAGACCCTCCAGCGCTACAAGGCGCTGCAGGACATCATCGCGATCCTGGGCATGGACGAGCTCTCCGAAGAGGACAAGCTCACCGTGGCCCGCGCCCGCAAGATCGAGCGCTTCCTCTCCCAGCCCTTCCACGTCGCGGAAGTGTTCACCGGCTCCCCGGGCAAGCTCGTGGACCTGAAGGACACCATCTCCGGCTTCAAGGGCCTCGTCGAAGGCAAGTACGACTACCTGCCCGAGCAGGCCTTCTACATGGTCGGCTCCATGGAAGAAGCCATCGAGAAGGGCAAGAAGCTGGCCGCCGAGGCGGCCTGATCCCATCCACGCGGCGGAGCGATCGCGATGAATATCAAGATCGTCTGCCTCGTTCTCGGGCTGCTGGCCGGTGGCATCACCGGCTGGCTCACCCGGCCCCAGGTGGCGGAACTGCGCCTCCCGGGCATCGACATCCGCGTTCAGGGAGAGGGGCCGCGCGGCGGCCTCACCTCCGAGCAGACCCGCCACATCCTGCTTGCGGCCGTGGTGGGCGCGATCATCGGCTTGGGCGTCGGCTTCGTCGCCGAGCGCCGCCGCTGATCGGACCGAAGATTTCACGGAGCCATCCGGCTCCCACCCATGGCGGAGCCGTTCCGCCGGCCTGATCCTCCCGAGGGTAGCCGGCAGGCTCCCGCGGGACCCCCGGCGGGGACGACCCGGAGATTGAACAGATGGCGACCTTACCTTTTGAGCTGGTCTCCCCCGAGCGCCTCGTCTTTTCCGGCGCCGTGACCGAGGTGATCGTGCCGGGCGCGGAAGGCGAGTTCGGCGTGCTGGCCGGACATGCGCCGTTCATCGGCATGCTCAAGCCCGGCATCCTCACCATCAAGGCCGATGGTGCCGCCCGCCGCTATTTCGTCCGCGGCGGCTTCGCCGAAGTGAACCCGGCCGGCCTCACCATTCTCGCCGAAGAGGCGAAGCCGCTGGAGGAGCTGGATCTTGGCGCTCTCGCCCAGCAGATCCAGGACGCCCGCGAGGACGTGAACGACGCCACCGGCGACGATGCCAAGCAGCGCGCGTCCCGTCACCTCGCCGACCTGCAGCAGGTCTATGAGGCGCTGGAGCGCGACCGGACCGGCGCCACCACGCACTGAGCACCGATACCAGCGCGACATTTCGGGAAGGCCCGGGCCAAAAGCCCGGGCCTTTTCTTTGCCCGGACCTCTGCCTCGCGCGGTCTAGCGCTCGAGCCCGGTTGCCCCCGTCCATGCCGCGTGCTCAGCTTCCCCGAGGGGGCGACACCATGACCGCTGAAGACGCGATGCGGACCGAGGAAGCTGCTGCGCATGCCCCGAGCCGGCGGAGCGTTCTCGCAAGCCTCGCAGTGGCGGCCGGCAGCGTCCTGTCGCTCTTCCCATCCGTGACGCGCGCCGAGGCGGTGGTGGGGCCGCCGCGCCCGGAGGATGAAGGGCTGATGCGCGAGGCCATCGCGCTCGCGGCCCGGTCGGATTTCCCGTTCGGCGCGGTGATCGCGCGGGGCGGGGAGGTTCTCTCCCGGGGACCGAATCTCGGCCGGCAGCTGAACGATCCCACCGCCCATGCCGAGATGGTCGCCATCCGCCGCTTCCTCGCCGCGCGGTCGGCGGACGAACTGAAGGGCGCGACCATCTACGCCTCCGCCGAGCCGTGCCCCATGTGCATGGGGGCGGTTCTCTGGTGCGGGCTCAATCGCGTGGTCTTCGGCGCCTCGCTGGAGCAGGTGGCGGCCAAGTATGGCCGGCAGCCGCAAATCGGAATGCCTGCGCTGGATGTGGCCCGGACCATGGCCGAGGCCGCGCCTTTCCTGAAGGTGGAGATCACCGGCGGCGTGCTCGCGCCGGAGGCACTCGCCCTGTTCGACAAAAAATGAATTAATACGATCGATTTAATGAAAAAAATGCTGGTATGCTTCTTGCCGCTTGGAAGCCGTCCAAACGGGAGATATCCAGCATGCAGACTGCCCCCCTGCACGCCAAACCAGTGCCCCCAGCCTCACCCCTTCTGGCCGGGTCCAACCCGGCGCAGGCGCTGCTCCTCACCGAAAATGCCGCGCTGACCAACGGGCCGCCGCTGCTGTTCCAGCGGCTCACGGCCAAGGAGCGCGAAGAGGTGCTGAGGGAGGGGCAGAAACGCGTCGTCTATCGCGGGAAGATGCTGTTCTCCCAAGGCACGCCGCACGATGGCATCTTCCTCATCGAGAGCGGTCGCATCCGGGTTTTCTACATCGCGCCGTCGGGCCGGGAGATCACGCTCGCCTACTGGAGTGCGGGCAATTTCGTGGGCGGGCCGGAGCTGTTCGGGCAGGGCCAGCACGTCTGGTCCGGGGTCGCGGCCACCAACAGCGTGGTGGTCCACCTGACCGGAAAGACCCTGCGCCGGCTGATCGCCCAGATACCGGGCTTCGCCATCGGCCTCATCGAGGGGCTCACCTTCAAGGGCAAATGCTATTCGGCCCTTGCCCAGATGCTGGGCACCCGCTCCGTCACCGAGCGTCTCGCGCACCTGCTCATCCATCTCGCCGACACCTATGGCGTGAAGGAAGAGGGCGCCATCGCCATCGGCTCCGCCTTCACCCACGCGGACCTTGCGCACATGGTGGGCGCCACCCGCCAGTGGGTGACGATCAGCCTCAAGCGCTTGCAGGAGCAGGGGGTTCTGAAAGCGGAGAAGGCCAAGATCGTGGTCTACGACCTGGACGCGCTGCACGTGATGCGCGGCGACCGGTGAGGCAGGGCGCCGTCCGGAGACCCGGAGATGTGCGGTTTGATGAAAAATCAGGCGGGTCCGCAAAGGAGGCAACTAATCGACACCTCGGCCGCATCTTCCTTTGAACGGATCGAACCTGGCGCCTGAAGATCACCGTCGAGAGCCGTCTTAGCCCCGAGAGGTGGATCTGATGAACCCGTTTCGCCCGAACGTTCTTCGCAGCATTGCCGTCGCCCTCGCAACCTCCTGCGCCGTTGTTCCGGCCGCAGCCGAAACCATCAACATCGGCATCGGGACGCAGGACACCACGACCAACACGGTGACCACCGGCGTCGTCATCAAGGAGCTGAAGCTTCTCGACAAATATCTGCCGAAGGACGGCAAATATGCCGGCGCCACCTACAACATCGAGTGGCAGAACTTCACCTCCGGCCCGCCCGTCACCAACGGCATGATGGCCGACAAGCTCCAGTTCGGGGGCATGGGCGATTATCCGCTGGTGGTGAACGGCTACACCTTCCAGTCCAATCCCCAGTCCAAGTCCCAGCTCATCGCGGTCGGTGCCTACAACATCTACGGCTCCGGCAACGGCGTGGTCGTGAACAAGGAGTCGCCCTATTATGAGCTGAGCGACCTGAAGGGGAAGGTGGTGAGCGTGCCGTTCGGGTCGGCGGCCCACGGCATGATCCTCAAAGCCATGCAGGACAAGAACTGGCCGGCCGATTACTTCCGGCTGGTGAGCCAGTCGCCCGAGGTGGGTTCCACCAACCTCCAGGAAAAGAAGATCGACGCCCACGCCGATTTCGTCCCCTTCGCCGAGCTGCTGCCGTTCCGCGGCTTCGCCCGCAAGATCTTCGACGGCGTGGAGACCAACGCCCCCACCTGGCATGGCGTGGTGGTGCGCACGGACTTTGCCGAGAAGTATCCGGAGGTCGTGGTCGGCTACATCAAGGCGGTGATCGAGGCCAATGACTGGGTGCGCAAGAACCCGAAGGAAGCCGCCGAGAAGATCGCCAAGTGGACCGGCATCGACAAGGAAGTCGTCTACATCTTCCTCGGCCCGGGCGGCATCATGACCATGGACCCCACCATCAAGCCGCAGCTGGTGGAAGACGCCGCGCAGGACGCCGCGGTGCTCCAGAAGCTCGGCCGCATGAAGGAGTTCGACGTCAAGGCCTGGGTGAACGACACCTACGTCCGCCAAGCCTACAAGGAACTCGGGCTTGATTACGAGGCGCAGCTGAAGAGCCTCGCGAACTACGAGATCGCCGGCGACGACAGCTTCTGCAAGGTCAAGATTTCCGAGCCGCGCAAGGCGGGCGAAATCTGGGTGGATGGCGAGGGCATCAAGCCCTATTCCAGCGCCGCCTGCACCCTCGGGGCGCTCGCCGAGCTGAATGCGGCCGGCAAGAAGGTCAGCATGACCTATCTGTTCGACACCGCCCGCGGCATCAAGCTGTTCGCGACCGATGCCTTCTATGCCGTCTCCACCAAGGACGGAAAGACCGAGATCCAGCCCTTCATGCTGAAGGCCGATGCCGAGGCGGCCGCGGCCAAGGCCGGCGGCAAGGTGCTGCCCTTCACTGATGCGCTGAAGGCGGCGTCCGGGGCCCGCGGGTGAGCGCCATGAACAGCATTGCCATGAAGCCCGCGGCGAAGTCCGCGCCCATCGCCGCCCCGTTCCACCTCGCCGGCGACGGCGGGGTGCACCGGCCAGCCGCGCCCGGTCACATCGTGCTGCGGCCGGAGCGGGACGCGGTGGCGGCGATGCCGGTGCCGGACCGGTCCTTCGCCGGGCGCGCGCGGCGCTGGCTGAAGCTCAACGCCCACACCATCCGCGCCATGCTGCTCGGGGCGCTGGCCATCGGTCTGTTCATCCTCGCCTGGCATGTGGTGACGGTGAACCGCATGACCTTCTACGTGCGGTTCCTCAACGTGCCCTCGCCCGAGCAGGTGCTGGAGAGCGCCCGCACGGCGTTCTCCACGGGTGTTTTCCTCAACCACATCTACATTTCCTGCCGGCGCATCTTCATCGGCTTCGCGCTGGCCGCTGTGGTGGCGGTGCCGCTGGGCCTGCTGATGGGGCGCTTTCAGCTGCTGAAGGAATTCGTCTTCCCCGTCTCGGAAGTGCTGCGGCCCATCCCGGCCATCGCCTGGGTGCCCATGTCCATCATGCTGTGGCCGACCAACGAGGAGAGCATCGTCTTCATCACCTTCCTCGGCTCGTTCTTCCCCATCCTCCTCAACACGCTGCACGGCATGGCGAACGTGGACGAGGTGCTGGTGCGCGCCGCCCGCTGCCTTGGTGCCACCGAGCGGGCGACCTTCCGCGAGGTCTATTTCCCCGCCGTGCTGCCGCAGGTCTTCACCGGCCTCACCGTGGGCATGGGCGTCGCCTGGGTGTCGCTGATCGCGGCGGAGATGATCTCCGGCCAGTTCGGCATCGGCTATTTCACCTGGGAGGCCTATTCCCTGGTGCAATATCCGGACATCGCGCTGGGCATGATCACCATCGGCGTGCTTGGCCTCGCCTCCTCGTTTCTCATCCGCATCGCGGGCCGGGCCGTGACGCCCTGGTCGCGCGCCAAGTGAGGCCATCATGGCGATCCCCGCGACAGCGCCGACGAGGACCGGCCTCATCGAGGTCTCCGACTTCAACCTCGCCTACGACACCATCGACGGCGCCGTCATCGCGGTGCGCGATGCGGACCTGGTGGTGAATCCCGGCGAGTTCGTTTCCATCATCGGGCCGTCGGGCTGCGGCAAGTCCACGTTCCTCAATGCGGTGGCGGGCTTCCTCAAGCCCTCCTCCGGCACGGTCACGGTGGATGGCGAGCCGGTAAAGGGCCCGTCCGCCGACCGGGGCATGGTCTTCCAGCAATATTCGCTCTTCCCGTGGAAGACGGTGCGGGAGAACGTGGAGTTCGGCCTGAAGATGCGCGGCATGGGCAAGTCGGAGCGGGCGGTCGCCGCGCGCACGCTGCTCGGCCTCGCCGGCCTCTCCGCCTTCGAGGACCATTACCCCGATCGCCTCTCCGGCGGCATGAAGCAGCGCGTGGGCATCGTCCGCGCGCTCGCCACCGGGCCGAAGGTGCTGCTGCTGGACGAGCCGTTCGGCGCGCTCGATGCGCAGACGCGGGTCATCATGCAGCAGATCCTCACCAACCTCTGGCAGCGGCTGGGCATCTCGGTGCTGTTCGTCACCCACGACATCGACGAGGCGATCTTCCTCTCCGACCGCATCTACGTGATGACCGCCCGCCCCGGCACCATCAAGGCCGAGGTGACGGTGCCCCTGCCGCGTCCGCGCGATGCAGCCCTCCAGCTCTCGCCGGAATTCGTGCAGCTCCGGGCCGATCTGGGCGCGCTCATCCGCGAGGAAAGCCTGAAGGCCATGGGCGGCGAGCTGAACGAGGATGCGCTGAAAGGCCTCGCAGTGAACCTCAACGGCGCAAATCTGGCCGAGGTGGTGTGAGGCGGCGCGCTTCGGTGGGCGGGGTTAGGACTCGCGCGAGGATTTTCGCATTTGTCCCAATCGTCATGGCCGGGCTTGTCCCGGCCATCCACGTGGTCGGGCCGGGAGCATAACTCTCGGAGCCGCTCCGTCGGGTCGACGTGGATGACCGGGACAAGCCCGGGGATGACGGCAGGTAGATATGATGGAGCAGGTTCTCGATCCGATTACCCTTCCACAAAATCCGCAATTAATTGACCCTGCAAGGCCTTAGCGCTCAAAGCATCGTCCCTATCCGGCTAAAATAAAGATCGAACAACAACCGGACCTGCCCCATGGCCTACGTCGTCACCGACAAGTGCATCCGCTGCAAATTCATGGATTGCGTCGCCGTCTGCCCGGTGGATTGCTTCTATGAGGGCGAAAACATGCTCGTCATCAAGCCCGACGAGTGCATCGACTGCGGCGTCTGCGAGCCCGAATGCCCGGCGGCCGCCATCTCCGCCGACAGCGATCCGGCGGCCGCGCCGTGGATCGCGCTCAATGCCGAATATGCGGCCCTGTGGCCGAACATCGCCGAGAAGAAGGAGCCGCCGGCGGATGCCGCGCAGTGGATGAACGTGGACGGCAAGTTCGAGAGCGCCTTTTCCCCGGCACCGGCTGAGGCGTGAGGCGACCATGAGCAACCTGAACACCGAGACCGTGCTCGAGGTCCGCCACTGGACCGACCGCCTCTTCTCCTTCACAGCCACCCGCGACAGCGCCTTCCGCTTCAAGAGCGGCCAGTTCACCATGATCGGCCTCGACGTGAACGAGAAGCCGCTGCTGCGCGCCTATTCGCTCGCCTGCGCGCCGCATGAGGAGCAGCTGGAATTCTTCTCCATCAAGGTACCGGACGGGCCGCTGACCTCGCGGCTGCAGATGCTCCAACCGGGCGATCCCATCCTCGTCGGACGCCGGCCCACGGGCACGCTTCTGCTGGACAATCTCAAGCCGGGCAAGCGCCTGTATCTTCTGGCAACGGGCACCGGCCTTGCGCCCTTCGTCTCCATCGCCAAGGACCCAGAGGCCTATGAGCGGTTCGAGCACATCATCCTGGTCCACGGCTGCCGCGAGGTGGCGGAACTCGCTTATGGCGAGCAGGTGGTGGCGGACCTCAAGGCGCACGATTTCCTTGGCGAATACGCGCAGGCGCAGCTGCTGCATTATCCGACCGTCACCCGCGAGCCGTTCCGCAATCGCGGCCGTGTCACTGACCTCTTGGAAAGCGGCCAGCTGTTCGCCGACCTCGGCCTGCCGGACCTCGATGCCGAGCACGACCGGGTGATGCTGTGCGGCTCGCCGCAGATGATCGCCGACACCAAGGCGCTGCTGGAAACCCGCGACTTCGTGGAGGGTGCGGGCAACCGGCCGGAGACCTATGTGGTGGAAAAGGCCTTCGCCGAGCGCTGAGCGTTGCACATTGCAAAATCGTGCAACGGGCCGGTAACGATCCGAAGCTAGGCTGTCGCGCCAGATCCCGATGATGGAGATGCTGGTGTCGATACGTGTCGAACTTGGATCGCGCCTGCGCGCAGTGGCCGGAGCGGCCGTCATGCTGGCCGGCGTTCTCGCCGCCGGGGCCGCCGCGGCGGCCCAGCCGGCGGTGGCCGTGACGAATGTGAACCTGCGGGCCGGTCCCAGCACCAGCTTCCCGACCGTGGTCACGGTGCCGGCGGGCGCGGCGCTCGCGACCTACGGCTGCCTTGCGGACTATTCCTGGTGCGATGTCGCGCTGGGCAACGTGCGCGGCTGGATGGCGGCGCAGTACATCAAGGTCGTGCCCTCCGCCGGTGCCTCGCCGGTGGTGATGACCGCTGCGGTCGCGGCGGGCCTCGGCATCGCCGCAGTGGCGTTCAACCAGTCCTACTGGAACACCCATTATGTGGGTCGTCCGTGGTATGGCCAGTGGAACCGCTATTACGGCCCCTACGCGCGCGGCCCGGTCGGGCATGTGGGCGCCACCCGCTGCTACAACGGCGCCTGCCGCCATGTGGGCGCGACGCGCGGCCCGGCCGGCAACACGGTGGTGCGGCGGGGCGTGGTGGTCCGATAATCGGATTCATCGATCAATTGTAGAAAAACAACTCGTTTGATCGATCCATGGCCGGGGGCCATCCTCGTCTCAAGAGGACCCCCTGCCATGACCGACAAGCACCTGACCGATCCCGCTCTCATTCCCCCCGCGCACGCGGTGTCCGCGTCCGCCGCTGGCGGCCCGCTCGTGACGGCCTTCGGCGGCATCCTGCCGGGCCTCGCCTATACGGTGGTGATCGCTGCGGCGGCCTATGCCATTCGCCAGGTGCCGGGCATGGGGCTCGTCAGCCCGCTCATCCTCGCCATCGTCATCGGCATGGCGCTGCACAACATCTTCGGCACGGCGGCCATCATCAAGCCGGGCGTGAAGTTCGCGCTCCGGCGCATTCTGCGCTTCGCCATCGTGCTGCTGGGCCTCCAGCTCACCTTCGAGCAGGTGCGCTCGGTGGGCGTGGTGGGCTTCTCCATCGTCGCCTTCACCCTGTTCGCCACCTTCTTCGTCACCCGCTGGATCGGCCGCGCCATGGGCGTGGACCGGCAGCTCTCGGAGCTGATCGCCGCCGGTACCGCCATCTGCGGCGCCTCGGCGGTGATCGCCACCAATACGGTGACGCGCGGCTCGGACGAGGACGTGGCCTATGCGGTGGCCTGCGTCACCATCTTCGGCTCGCTCTCCATGCTGCTGATGCCGGCGCTGATGCCCTTCACCGGCTTCGACCCCCATGCCTTCGGCCTGTGGACCGGCGCCTCCATCCATGAGGTGGCGCAGGTGGTGGCGGCGGCCTTCCAGGGCGGCCAGCAGGCCGGCGAGTTCGGCACCGTGGCGAAGCTCTCGCGGGTGATGCTGCTGGCGCCCCTCGTCATCGGCCTCGGCGCGGCGGCGGTGATGCGGGCGCGCGGCGACAAGTCGGCCGGCCATGCCAGCCCGCCCATGCCGTGGTTCGTGTTCGGCTTCATCGCCATGGTGATGGTCGCATCCAGCGGCTATGTGCCGCCCGAGGTGAAGATGCCGGTGGCCACCACCACCACCTTCCTCCTCGCCGTCGCGCTGGGCGCCATGGGGCTGGAGACGGACATGCGCAAGCTGCGGCTGAAGGGCATCAAGCCCCTCCTGCTCGGTGCCGCCGCCTGGCTCTTCATCTCGGCGCTGAGCTTTATCCTCATCAAGACCTTCATGTGATAGCAAAGGCCCGAGAGCTTGCCTCCCGGGCCTTTTTCCAAGCCCGCGCGGCGTTTGAGCGGGGCGAGGTGATCGGGCGGGATGACGCTGGAGCAACTGAAGGTCTTCGTCGCCGTCGCCCGCGCGCTCCACATGACCCGCGCGGCCGAGACGCTGAACATGACCCAGTCGGCGGTCAGCGCCTCTGTCGCGGCTCTTGAAGCCTCCTGCGGGGTCGCCCTCTTCCACCGCGTCGGACGCCGCATCGAGCTGACCGAGGCCGGCCGCGTCTTCGTCCCCGAGGCGGAGGCCGTGCTCGCCCGCGCCGGGGCGGCCGAGACCATCCTTGCCGATCTGTCCGGCCTCAGGCGCGGCCGGCTCTCCATCCATGCCAGCCAGACCATCGCCAATTACTGGCTCGGCCCGCTGCTCAACCGCTTTCACGAGCTTTATCCCGACATCGCGCTGGAAGTGGTGATCGGCAACACCGCGCAGGTCGCCGCCGCCGTGCGGGCGGGCGAGGCGGATGTGGGTTTCGTGGAAGGCGAGGTGGAGGAAGCGCTGCTGGCGCGGGTCGCGGTGCCCGGCGACCGGCTGGTGCTGGTGGTGGCGGCCCATGATCCGCGCGCCGAGCTCAAGGCGCTGACCCCCGCCGATCTCCTCGACATGCCCTTCGTGCTGCGCGAGCCGGGCTCGGGCACGCGGCAGGTGTTCGAGGATGCCCTGCGCGCCTCCGGCCTCGATCCGTCCCAGCTGAAGGTGGTGCTGGAGCTGCCCTCCAACGAGGCGGTGGTGAGCGCGGTCGCCGCGGGGGCGGGGGCGACGGTGATTTCCGATCTCGTCACCGCCTCGGGCCTCGCCATGGGCACGCTGAAGCAATTGCCTTTGACCCTGCCGGCGCGGCGCTTCTACGCCCTGCGCCACGCCGACCGCTACAATTCGCGGGCGGCGCAGGCCCTGCTGGCGCTGGTGCGCGAGCCGGAGGCGGCGCCCGGGATCGCGCCGGCCGCGCTGGTCAGCCGCCCGCGGCCTCGAGCTCGGCGCTGACCTCCAGCCATTCCTCTTCCGCCTGCGCCAGCTTTTCGGCCGCCTCGGCCCGCTCCTTGGCGAAGCGGGCGGCGTCGAGGGGCTTGGCGGCATGGAGGCCGGCGTCGGAGAGCTTCGCGTCCAGCCCCTCGATCTGCTTCGTCAGCTTTTCCACGGCGCCTTCCAGCTCGCGGATGCGCTTCTTGAGCGGGCCGGTGGCGATGCGGCGCGGGGCAGGGGTGGCTTCCGCCTTGGTCTCGGAGCGGTCCTTGCGCCCCTTGTCGGTCATGCGGTCGCCGTCGGAGCGGGAGAGAACCTCACTCTTGTACTGGTCGAGATCGCCGTCATAGGCCTTCACCGTGCCGCCCGAGACGCGCCACAGCCGTTCCGCGCAGGCCTCCAGCAGATGCCGGTCGTGGGAGACGAGGATGACGGCGCCGGGGAAGTCGTTGATGGCCTCGATGAGCGCCGCGCGCGCCTCGATGTCGAGATGGTTGGTGGGCTCGTCGAGGATGAGCAGATGCGGCCCGTGGAAGGTGGCGAGCCCCAGCAGCAGGCGCGCCTTCTCTCCGCCCGAGAGGGACGACACCTTGGTGTCGGCCGAGCCGCCGGAAAAGCCCATCTCCGCCGCGCGCGCCCGCACCCGCGCCTCGGGCGCGTCGGGCATGAGGCGCCGCACGTGCTGGGCGGGGCTGTCGCCGGGGATCAGTTCGTCGATCTGGTGCTGGGCGAGATAGGCGACCTCCAGCTTGTCGGCCCGCACCACCCGGCCGCTTTCCTCCTTCAGCCGGTCGGCGAGGAGCTTGGCGAAGGTGGACTTGCCGTTGCCGTTGGGGCCGAGGAGGGCGATGCGGTCGTCCTCGTCGATGCGCAGATTGAGGTTCTGGAGGATCGGCCGGCCCGGCACATAGCCCACCGCCACCTTCTCCAGCACCACGATGGGCGGGGAGAGCAGCTTTTCCGGATGGCGGATGGAGATGGCCGCCGCCTCCTCGCTCACCTGCGCGGCCAGGGGCTCCATGCGGGCGAGGGCCTTGAGGCGCGACTGGGCCTGCTTCGCCTTGGTGGCCTTGGCGCGGAAGCGGGCGACGAAGGATTCCATGTGGGCGCGCTGCATCTCCTGCTTCTTGCGCGCCTTCTGGTCCAAAAGCAGCCGCTCGCGCCGCTGCCGGTCGAAGGAGGAGAAGCCGCCCTTGTAGAGGGTCAGCTTCTGGCCGGTGAGATGCAGGATGTGATCGACGCTCTCGTCCAGCAGGTCGCGGTCATGGGAGATCAGGATCACCGTGCGCGGATAATGCGCGAGGTAGTCCTGGAGCCACAGGGTGCCTTCAAGATCGAGATAGTTGGTGGGCTCATCCAGCAGCAGCAGGTCCGGCTCGGTGAAGAGCAAAGCGGCGAGGGCCACGCGCATGCGCCAGCCGCCGGAGAATTCCGAGCAGGGCCGCTGCTGGGCGCTCTCGTCGAAGCCGAGGCCGGCGAGGATGGTGGCCGCCCGCGCCGGCGCCGCATGGGCGCCGATGTCGAGGAGCCGCATCTCGATCTCGCCCATGCGGTTGGGGTCCTGCGTGGTCTCGCGCTCCTGGAGCAGCGCCGCGCGCTCCGTGTCGGCGGCCAGCACGCGCTCGATCAGGCTGTCCGGGCCGGCCGGCGCCTCCTGCGCCACGCGGCCGATGCGGGTGCGGTTGGGCAGGCGGACGGCGCCGGATTCCAGCTCCAGCTCGCCAATGAGCGCCTTGAACAGGGTGGTCTTGCCCGAGCCGTTGCGGCCGACCACGCCCACGCGCGCATTCTCGGGGAGGGCGACGGAGGCGTGGTCGATGAGCAGGCGCCCGGCAAGGCGCAGGGAAATATCGTCGAGAACGATCATGCCGGGCTTTTCGCAGGCGGGGCCGGGCAGGGCAAGATGGGGAAGCGTCCCGCCTCAGAGCGTCTCGCCGCGCAGCAGCTTGGGCACCTCGCCGGTGAGGCCGGCCGCATCCTTGATGAACAGGCCCTTGAGGCGGGGCAGGCGGTCCACCAGCCCGAGGCCCACGTCGCGGATGGCGCGCAGGGCGTCCGAATGGTTGGAGAACAGGCGGTTGAGACCATCCGTCGCGACACCCATGGCCAAGGTGTCGAACCGCCGCCAGCGCTGGTAGCGCTCCAGCGTGGTGGGGGAGGCGAAGTCGAGGCCGACCCGCGCGGCGTCCGTCACCACCTCGGCGAGGGCGGCGACATCGCGCAGGCCCATGTTCAGGCCCTGCCCGGCGATGGGATGGATGACGTGGGCGGCATCGCCCACCAGCGCGAGGCGGTCGCCGATGAAGGCGCGGGCCATGGCGAAGCCGAGGGGATAGGCGCGGGGCTTCGTCACCGGCTTCACCCAGCCGAGGCGATGGCCGAAGCGCTGCTCCAGCTCCTCCTGGAAGATGGCAGAGGGCAGGGCGAGGAGACGTTCCGCATCGGCGGTGCGCTCGGTCCACACCACCGAGCAGCGGTTGCCCGGCAAGGGCAGGATGGCGAACGGGCCGGCGGGCAGGAAATGCTCCTCGGCGCGGCCCTCGTGCGGGCGCTCGTGCTCCACCACGAAGGTGATGCCGCTCTGGCCATAGCCCCACGACACCGTGGAAATGCCAGCCATCTCCCGAATGCGCGAACGCGCGCCGTCGCACGCCACCAGCAGACCGGCGCGCAGCGGCACGCCCGAGGCGGAGGCCAGCTCGACCCCGCCGCCCTCGCTGCGGAAGGACGTCACCGCCTCTTCGCGCAGGTCGATGCCGGCGGAACGGGCGGCTGCCACCAGCGCCTGCTGCAAATCGAGGTTCGGCACCATGAAGGCGAAGGGCTCGCCCGGCTCCACATCGCCGTCGAAGGTGAGGAAGGTGGGCCGCGCCACGTCCTTGGTGCGGCTGTCTGTCACGACCATGGTGCGCATGGGCTCGGCCCTGGCGGCGATCTCGTGCCAGACACCGAGGCTGGTGAGCATGCGCCGGGCGCAGGCGGCGATGGCGGAGCAGCGCCCGTCATCGAGACCGGCGCGGGAAAGGGTCGGGTCGTAAAGGGCGATATCCGCATCCGGGCCGAGGCCTTGGCGCAAGGCGAGGGCGAGGCTCAGGCCCGCGAGGCCGCCGCCGACGATGGCGACATCAGCCCGCTCCGCTTGTGCCCGTTCCGGCGCGCGATCGGCCGCGGCCGGGTTTGCGGACCAGCCGGTCTCCGGAAGCGGTGCGTTCGGGGAGCCCATGACCTTCACTCCTGATGATCGTTCGTCGTTCTACGCTGCCGGGGGGCGATTGGCTCGCCTATAGGGGAGTCGGCTGACGTTTTGGGGTTGACGGTCGAGGCGTGGGCGTGGCGTCCTGCCCTCGACTGAACCGTGCGACCCGCATCCCGTTCCACCTTCTTTGATGCTGCCGCCCGCAGGGTGCGCAGCCATCGGCGAGCCCCTGAATGACCGCCCAGAATCCCGACGTGGAGAAGCTCCTCGGCATCCTTGACCTCGAACCGCTCGAGATCAACCTGTTCCGGGGTCGCAGCGTATCGCCCACCGGGGGACGGGTGTTCGGTGGCCAGGTGATCGCCCAGGCCCTCGTCGCCGCCCGCCGCACGGTGGAGGAGGCGCGCGTCACCCACTCCCTGCACGGCTACTTCCTGCTCGGCGGCGACCCCACCGTCCCGATCATCTACGACGTGGACCGCATCCGCGACGGCCGCTCCTTCACCACCCGCCGGGTGGTGGCGATCCAGCATGGCGAAGCCATCTTCAGCATGTCGGTGTCGTTCCAGAAGCAGGAGGAGGGCTTCACCCATCAGAGCCAGATACCGGACGTGCCCCAGCCCGAGGATCTGCCCGGCGACGACGTGTGGCGCGAGCGCCTGCTGGCGCGCTTCCCCGGCGCCTCCGGCCGCGACTGGATGGCGCACCGGCCGCTGGAGGTGAAGCCCACCAGCATGGACATGGCCTATCTCGGGTCGCCGGGGGCCCGGCCGAGCATCTGGATCCGCGCCCGCGGCCCGCTGCCGGACGATCTGCCCATTCATCAGGCGGTGCTCGCCTATGCATCCGACCTGTCGTTGCTGCAGGCGGCGCTTCTGCCCCACGGCAAGTCCGTGTTCGACAAGGACGTGCAGGTGGCGAGCCTCGACCACGCGCTGTGGTTTCACCGCCCGTTCCGCGCCGACGATTGGCTGCTCTACACCCAGGAGAGCCCCGCCGCCTCGGCCGGGCGGGGATTCTGCCGCGGCGAGCTGTTCACCCGTGAGGGGATTCTGGTCGCTTCTGCGGCACAGGAAGGCCTCATGCGGCCGGTCACGCCGCGCCCGTAGGCAGGCCCCGCATTGCGCGCTGCAATGCGTCATCACGCAAGTGCGAACGAGATGTGTCGCTCTCGTGGGCGTTGAGATTAAAAAATAGGCACAAAAAGCGGCGAGCAGGCGGCGGAGCCCCTGCAAAGCGCGCCGTGGCGGAAAAATATGCACGGGACTCCCGGCATCCGCCGCAGTCCTCCTCTCTTGGCACGGTACTTGATTCCTCTGTCCGCAGGCTTGCCAGCCGCGGCGCGGATCTCCCCGACCCGCTCGGCGAAGCCGCCGCGAAAAACACCGCTCGGGCTTCATCGGGAAGCGCAGCGGCATCAGGGGACAGGGACCGATCCATGAAGATCGTCATGGCCATCATCAAGCCATTCAAGCTGGAGGAGGTGCGCGACGCCCTCACCGGTATCGGTGTGCACGGTCTCACCGTGACCGAGGTCAAGGGCTACGGGCGTCAGAAGGGCCACACCGAGATCTACCGCGGCGCCGAATATGCCGTGAGCTTCCTGCCGAAGCTGAAGATCGAGGTCGCTGTGTCCGCCGACCAGGTCTCCAAGGTGGTGGAGGCGATCACCGCGTCTGCCAAGACCGGCCAGATCGGCGACGGCAAGATCTTCGTCATCCCGATCGAGCACGCCGTGCGCATCCGCACCGGTGAGACCGACGCCGACGCCCTTTGAGCCTCATCTCTTTCACGGAGCATTCATCCATGACGTCCAAGACGTGGTCCCGCGTGGGGGTTCCCGCGCTTCTTCTGGCGCTGGCGGTAGCCGCGCCGGTACTGGCCCAGACGGCGCCGCCTGCGACTGATGCCGCAACCGCCGTTCCCGCCGCAGTCGCCGCCCCCACCGTGAACAAGGGCGACGTCGCCTGGATGCTCACGTCCGCGCTGCTGGTGCTGATGATGTCGGTGCCCGGCCTGTTCCTGTTCTACGGCGGCCTCGTGCGCGCCAAGAACATGCTCTCCGTGCTGATGCAGGTCGCCTACAGCGTGTGCATCGTCGGCCTCATCTGGGTGCTCTACGGCTACTCGCTCGCCTTCACCGGCGGCTCTCCCTTTGTCGGCGGCTTCTCCAAGGCGTTCCTCTCCGGCGTCACCGGCGAATCCCTCGCCGCCACCTTCTCGGTGGGCGTGGCCATTCCGGAGTGGGTGTACATCGCCTTCCAGATGACCTTCGCCATGATCACCCCGGCCCTCATCTTCGGCGCCTTCGCCGAGCGCATGAAGTTCTCCGCCGTGGTGCTGTTCGTGCCGCTGTGGGTCACCTTCGTGTACTTCCCCATCGCCCACATGGTCTGGTACTGGGCCGGCCCGGATGCGATCGACGCCGCTGCCAAGGCCCTCGCCGCCGCCACTGACGGCACCGCCAAGGCTGCCGCGCAGGCCGCGCTCGACGCCGTGAACGCGGACTCGGGCTACATCTTCCAGCTCGGCGCCATCGACTTCGCGGGCGGCACCGTGGTGCACATCAATGCCGGTATCGCCGGCCTCGTGGCCTGCATCATGGTCGGCAAGCGTCTGGGCTTCGGCAAGGAGGCGCTCTCGCCCCACTCGCTGACGCTCACCATGGTCGGCGCCTCCCTGCTGTGGGTCGGCTGGTTCGGCTTCAACGCCGGCTCCAACCTCGAGGCCAATGCCACCACCGCCCTCGCGATGATGAACACCTTCATCGCCACCTGCGCGGCCGGCATGTCCTGGATGTTCGTGGAATGGCTGGTGAAGGGTAAGCCCTCCATGCTCGGCCTCGCCTCGGGCATCGTCGCCGGCCTCGTCGCCGTGACCCCGCCGTCGGGCTTCGCCGGCATCATGGGCTCGCTGGTCCTCGGCCTCGTCGTGTCGCCGATCTGCTTCATCTTCTGCACCGCCGTGAAGAACGCCCTGGGCTATGACGACGCCCTCGACGTGTTCGGCGTGCACGGGATCGGCGGCATCGTCGGCGCCATCGCCACCGGCATCCTGGTGAGCCCCTCGCTGGGCGGCACGGGCATCTACGACTACACCACCGGTGCGGTTGCGGCCTACGACATGACCGCCCAGGTCATTGCCCAGCTCAAGGCTGTCGGCGTGACCGTGGTGTGGTCGGGCGTCGGCACCGCCGTCATCCTGTTCGTGATCTCGGTCATCGTCGGCCTGCGTCCCTCCACGGACGTGGAGCGCGAGGGTCTCGACATCAACGAGCACGGCGAGCGCGCGTACCACTCGTGATCCTGGCGGGGCGGCCTCGTCGCCGCCCCGTGGTTCTTTAAAAGAGGGGAACCAAGAAGAGCCCCGGCACCGTTGGTGCCGGGGTTTTTCTTTGCCCGCCGCAATCGGAGGGCGCTGGCGCTGCGCCGATCTGCGGGCTTTTCCCGGCCCTCCGCGCCTGATAGAAGCCGCACCATGAGCGGATTTTCTCATTATCGCGGGGTCCTGCCTCGCCGCAGCCGCCCCCTCGCGGCGCGAATTATCGGCCCGGCCCCCGCCGGCGCGGCTGAGCGCGCGGGGGCTGCCGGGATTTTTCCGCCCCGACCCTGCCTTCATCCCCCGAGCGTTCCATGACCGAGAAGTCCGAGAGCAAGCCGTCCGCCGAGGCGTCCGCCCCCGATTATTCCAAGACCCTGTTCCTGCCGGAAACCGCCTTCCCCATGCGCGGCGGCCTGCCCCAGAAGGAGCCGGAGCTGCTCGCCCGCTGGGCGCGCATCGATCTCTACGGCCGCCTGCGCGAGGCCGGGCGCGGTCGCGACCGCTTCGTGCTGCATGACGGCCCGCCCTATGCCAACGGCAACATCCACATCGGCCACGCGCTCAACAAGATCCTGAAGGACGTGGTGACGCGCTCCCAGCAGATGCTGGGCTATGACTCGAACTACGTGCCCGGCTGGGACTGCCACGGCCTGCCCATCGAGTGGAAGATCGAGGAAGAGAACTACCGCAAGAAGGGCAAGCAGAAGCCCGACTTCTCCGACGCCGCCGCCATGGTCGCCTTCCGCCAGGAATGCCGCGCCTATGCCGAGCACTGGCTGAACGAGCAGCGCACCGAGTTCAAGCGCCTCGGCGTCGAGGGCGACTGGGATCATCCCTATACCACCATGGCCTTCATGGCCGAGGCGCAGATCGCCCGCGAGATCATGAAGTTCGCCGAGAACGGCCTGCTCTATCGCGGCTCCAAGCCGGTCATGTGGTCCGTGGTGGAGAAGACCGCCCTCGCCGAGGCGGAGGTGGAGTATCAGGATTTCACCTCGGATACGGTGTGGGTGAAGTTCCCGGTGGTGTCGGAAGGCGACCTCAAGGGCGCGACCGTCGTCATCTGGACCACCACCCCCTGGACCATGCCGGGCAACCGGGCCGTCACCTACGCGCCGAAGATCGCCTATGGCGTCTATGAGGTCACGGACGCCCCGGCCGACAACTGGGCCAAGGCCGGCGACCGGCTGATCCTTGCCGACAAGCTGGCCGACGACGTGTTCAAGGCCGCCCGTGTCACCGCCTTTGAGCGGCGCGGCGATGTTCCCGCCGATGTGGTGGGCAGCCTCATCCTCGCCCACCCGCTCGCGGACCTCGGGCTCGGCGGCTACACCTTCAAGGTGCCGCTGCTGGAAGCCGAGCACGTCACCGATGACGCCGGCACGGGCTTCGTCCACACCGCCCCCGGCCATGGCCGCGAGGACTTCGAGGCGTGGGTGAACCATCGCCGCTGGCTGGAGGAGCGCGGCATCAATCCCGCGATCCCCTACACGGTGGACGAGGACAGCTTCTACACGTCCCAGGCGCCCGGCTTCGAGGGCAAGCGCGTCATCACCGAGAAGGGCGAAAAGGGCGATGCCAATACCGCCGTCATCGATGCCCTCATCAAGGCGGGCAATTTGCTCGCGCGCGGCCGGGTGAAGCATCAGTATCCCCACTCCTGGCGCTCCAAGAAGCCGGTGATCTTCCGCAACACGCCGCAATGGTTCATCGCCATGGACCAGGACATCCGCGCCGCGGACGGCAAGGCGGCGCCCCGCCCGGCGACGCTCCCCGGCAACGTTCCTGACACCCTGCGCGCCCGCGCGCTCGCCGGCATCAAGACGGTGGAATGGGTGCCGGCAGCGGGCGAGAACCGCATCACCGGGATGATCGAGAACCGGCCGGACTGGGTGGTCTCGCGCCAGCGCGCCTGGGGCGTGCCCATCGCCGTGTTCGTGAAGGACAAGGGCGACGGCGAAGTCGAAATCCTCAAGGACGCCGCCGTCAACGCCCGCATCGCCGAGGCCTTCGCGGCCGAGGGCGCCGACGCCTGGTTCAAGGAGGGGGCCAGCGCCCGCTTCCTCGCCGAGCGTGCCGCCGAGGGCTGGCAGAAGGTGGATGACGTCCTCGACGTGTGGTTCGATTCCGGCTCCACCCACACCTTCACGCTGGAGGTCCGCCCCGACCTCAAGGCGGAGCGTCCGCCCGCGGGGCGCGACAAGGTGATGTATCTGGAGGGCTCGGACCAGCATCGCGGCTGGTTCCATTCCTCGCTGCTGGAGAGCTGCGGCACCCGCGGCCGCCCGCCCTATGACGTGGTGCTGACCCACGGCTTCGTCCTCGACGAGGACGGCCGAAAGATGTCCAAGTCGCTGGGCAACGTCACCTCGCCGCAGGACGTCATCAAGCAGTCGGGCGCCGACATCCTGCGCCTGTGGGTGTGCGCCTCCGACTATGCGGACGACCTGCGCATCGGCCCGGAAATCCTCAAGACCACGGCCGATACCTACCGCAAGCTGCGCAACACCATCCGCTGGCTGCTCGGCTCGCTGCACCATTACCGGCCGGAGGAGAAGGTGGCGGTGGCCGACATGCCGTCGCTGGAGCGCTTCATCCTCAACCGCCTCGCGGAACTGGACGGGGAGATCCGCGCCGCCTACCGCGCCTTCGACTACAAGAAGGTGCACGCGGCGCTCACCCAGTTCATGAACATCGAGCTGTCGGCCTTCTATTTCGACATCCGCAAGGATGCGCTCTATTGCGATCCCATCTCCTCGGCGACGCGGCGCGCCTGCCTGACCGTGCTGGACGAGGTGTTCAACCGCCTCGTCACCTGGCTCGCGCCCATCCTCGCCTTCACCTGCGAGGAGGCCTACATCGCCCGCACGGGGGATGAGGAGGGCTCGGTGCATCTCCTCGCTTTCCCGGAGACGCCCGCCGCGTGGCGCGACGAGGCGCTGGCGGAGCAGTGGCGCAAGGTGCGCCTCATCCGCCGCGTGGTGCTGGGCGCGCTGGAGGTGGAGCGCGCCGCCAAGCGCATGGGCTCCTCGCTGGAGGCTGCGCCCGAGGTCTATGTGACGGACGACGCGCTGGCCGAGGCGCTCGCCGGCCTCGACCTCGCCGAGATCGCCATCACCTCGGACGCGAAGCTGATCCGCGGCGAGGGGCCGGCCGATGCCTTCCGGCTGGCGGACGTGCCCGGTGTCGCCGTGGTGCCGGCCCGTGCGGAAGGCACCAAGTGCGCCCGCTCGTGGAAGGTCTCGCCCGCGGTGGGCACCGACCCGGAATTCCCCGACGTCACGCCGCGCGATGCCGCCGCGCTGCGGGAGTTCTACGCCGCCCGCGCTGCGGCGGAGTGAACCGAACCCCGCCCGCCCTCGCGTTGCCGGGGCGGGCGGCCTCGTCTATGAACGGCGGATCGCGTCCGGCCATCGGCCAGAGCGGCCGTTCCTGAGAGAGGCCCCTTGCAGCGCCGTCCCATCTTCTTCGGTCTTCTCGTCGCTCTCGCTGTGCTGGTGGCGGATCAGGCCTCCAAGGGCCTCGTGCTCGCCTGGTCGGCGTCCTGGGACGGGCAGATCAAGCCCGTCGCGCCCTTCGTCGACTTCGCCGCGCTGTGGAATTACGGCATCAGCTACGGCCTGTTTCCGCAGGGCGAGACCGGGCGCTGGGTGCTGGTGGCGATCAAGGTGGCGGCGGCCATCCTGTTCGCCGTGTGGCTGGCCCGCGCCCGCAGCCGGTTCGAGGCGTTCGCGCTGGGCCTGCTCATCGGCGGCGCCATCGGTAATGCGGTGGACCGGGTGGTCTATGGCGCGGTGTTCGATTTCGTGTCGCTGCACGCCTTCGGGTACCGCTGGTACGTGTTCAACCTCGCCGATGTGGCGGTTGTTGTCGGCGTGGGCCTGCTTCTTTACGATGCATTTCTCGGCGGCGCCTCAAAATCGCCGCCCTCGGCCGCGCCAATGGCGCCCCGGTCCGAAGCTGAGCGCGAGCCGTGAGCGCGCACGCTTTGAGAACGCATCAGAGGATGGCATCGAGGACGTGAGACCCATGCGAGAGATTTCCCTTTTCCCGCATAGCGCTGATGCCGCGCCGCGCGCGGCCGGCACCGTTCTGTCCCCCGCACTTCGCCTCATCCCGCTGCGCTTCGGGGGCGGCGCGCTGCTCGCCGCCTTTGCCCTGACGCTCGCCGCGCCCGCCCCGGCCGCCGCGCAGAACCTCGACGGCAGCACCAATATCTTCGAAAGCGCCATGCAGATTCTTGGGCTGAAGGAGGAGGACGAGAAGCCGGAAATCGACTACCGCGAGCGCGCCCCCCTCGTGGTGCCGCCGCGCGTGCCCGATGCCCTTCCCCCGCCGCAGAAGAGCGCTGCCGAGGCCAATCCCAACTGGCCCAAGGATTACGACCTCCAGCGCCGCGCCGCCGCGGCGCAGGCGGCGAAGGCGCCGATCGTGCGCGACGATCCGGGCCGGCCGCTGATGCCGTCCGAACTCAACCGCGGCAAGAAGCGGGCGGTGGGCAACAGTTCCTCGCCGACCGAGCCGGTCGGCGCGGGCTCCCAGCGCGACGTGCTGCTGCCCAGCCAGCTCGGCTCCTCCGGCTTCCCCGGGCTCGGCGGCCTGACCGGCAAGCAGGAACAGCTCACCTTCAACGGCGAGCCCACCCGCGAGAACCTGATCCAGCCGCCGACCGGCTACCAGACGCCCGCCCCCAACGCCCCCTATGGCGTGGTGGAGGAGAAGAAGGAACCCTGGAAGCTGCCGACCCTGTTCGATCGCCAGTGACGGCGTCTGCGCTCCGGCGCAAGGGCGGACCGAGGGTGGGCACGGACGGAAACCGCAGTCGCCCGTCCTTTTCTGCGGCGGCGGGCACCCTATCTTTCCTTGACGGACGCGTCTTCGGGCGCGTCGAATGCCGAAAGATCGTCACGTGCAGATGAGCCGTCTCGCCATGGTTGCCATTCTCGCCGCTGGAGCGGCCGCATTTTCTCCCCGCCTTGCTGACGCGGCGGGCCCCGAAGTCACCGAATTCAAGCTCGCCAACGGCCTTCAGGTCATGGTCATCCCCGATCACCGCACCCCGGTGGTCACCCACATGGTGTGGTACAAGGTGGGATCGGCCGACGAGCAGCCGGGCAAGTCCGGCATCGCCCATTTCCTCGAGCACCTGATGTTCAAGGGCACCGATGCGCACCCGCAGGGCCAGTTCTCGGCCGAGGTGGCGCGCCTCGGCGGCCAGGAAAATGCCTTCACCTCGCAGGATTACACCGCCTATTTCCAGCGCGTGGCGAAAGAGCACCTGGAAACCGTGATGGGTTTCGAGGCCGACCGCATGCGCGGCCTCAAGCTCTCGGACGAGGTGGTGCTGCCCGAGCGCGACGTGGTGCTGGAAGAGCGCCGCATGCGCACGGACAACGATCCCGGCGCGCGCCTCTCCGAGGTTTTGCAGGCCACGACCTACGTCAACCATCCCTACCAGCACCCGATCATCGGCTGGGAGCACGAGATCAAGGGCCTCAACCGCGAGGATGCCCTGGCCTTCTACCGCCGCTTCTACGCCCCCAACAACGCCCTGCTCGTGGTGGCTGGCGACGTGGACCCGGCTGAGGTGAAGGCGCTGGCGGAAAAGACCTACGGCAAGGTCGCACAGGCCGACACCCCGCCGCGCAACCGTCCGCAGGAGCCCGAGCCGCGGGCCCACCGGCGGGTGTCGCTGGCCGACCCGCGCGTCGCCCAGCCGAGCCTGCAGCGCTCCTACCTCGTGCCCTCGGCCCGGACCGCTGCGCCGGGAGATGCAGAAGCGCTCGAAGTGCTCTCGCACATCCTCGGCGGTGGCCAGACCAGCCGCATGTACCGCACCCTCGTGGCGGAGAAGGGCCTCGCCGCCGGGGCCGGCTCCTGGTATCAAGGAACCGCCTACGACGCGACCCGCTTCGTCGCTTATGCGTCCCCGCGTCCGGGCGTGAGCCTCGAGACGCTGGAGGCGGCGGTGGATGCGGTGGTTGCCGAGCTGCAGGAGAAGGGCGTCGATGACCTGGAGCTGGCCCGCGCCAAGACCCGGCTCATCGCCGACACCATCTATGCGCAGGACAACCAGGCGACGCTCGCCCGCATCTATGGCGCCTCCTGGGCCACCGGCCTCTCCGCCAAGGACGTGCGCGAGTGGCCGGAGCGGCTCAAGGCCGTCACCGCCGATCAGGTGCGCGACGTGGCCCGCCGCTACCTCGTCACCGACCGGGCCGTGACCGGCTACCTCAAGCAGACCGAGCCGAAAGCTGGCGAGGCGGGCAAGGACGGCAAGAAGGACAATCGCTCGTGACGGCGATCGTCACGGCTTTCGTGTTCCGTTCGCCGGCCCGTTCGGGCCGGCGCGCCTTTTTCACGGGCGCGGGCCTTCGCCCTGCCGCCCGGCTCTTTCTTGCGATGGTTACGATGGCCCTTTCCCTTCTCGCCGCCGATACGGCGCAGTCCCAGTCGAGCCGCATCTCCGAGGTGACGAGCCCCGGCGGCATCAAGGCCTGGCTGGTCCACGACACCACGCTCCCGCTCATTGCCTTCGAGTTCGCCTTCCTCGGCGGCGCGGCTCAGGACGGCCCCGAGCATGCCGGCCTCGCCAACCTTGCGTCCTCCCTGCTGGACGAGGGCGCCGGCGCGATGGATTCCGACGCCTTCCAGCGGGCGCTGGCCGACCATGCGGTGGAGCTGCATTTCGACGCCGGCCGCGACGAGATGCGCGGTTCCCTGCGCACCCTCTCGGAAAACCGCGACAAGGCCTTCGAGCTGCTGCGCCTCGCGGTGAACGAGCCGCGCTTCGACAGCGAGGCGGTGGAGCGCATCCGCGCCTCCCAGCTCGCCATGCTGCGCCGCCGCTCCACCGAGCCCAATGCCATCGCCAATGATCGCTGGTTCGCGCTCGCCTTCCCCGGCCATCCCTATGGCCGGCCGGTGGACGGCACGCTGGACAGCGTGGCCAAGCTGACCCGCGAGGACATCGCCGGCTTCATCGGCAAGACTTTCGCCCGCTCGAACCTGCGCGTCGCCGTGGTGGGCGACATCAGCGCCGAGGAGCTGGGCAAGCGGCTCGACGAGGTGTTCGGCAAGCTTCCGGCCCAGGCGACGTTGACCCCCGTCGCGAATGTGACGCCGCAGAAGATCGGCACCGTGGAGGTCATCCCCCTCGATGTCTCGCAGTCGGTGGTGGTTATGGGCACCGGCGGGCTGGAGCGGCGCGACCCGGATTTCATTCCGGCCTATGTGCTCAACCACATCCTCGGCGGCAGCGCCTTTTCCTCGCGCCTGTTCAAGGAAGTGCGCGAGGCGCGGGGGTTGGCCTATTCGGTCTATTCCTATCAGGTGGCGCTCTCCCACGTCGGCCTCTGGTTCGCCGGCACGGCGACCAAGAACGAGCGGGCGGCGGAATCCATCTCCCTCATCACCCACGAGTTCGGCCAGATCCTGAAGGACGGGCCGACTGCCAAGGAGCTTGAGGAGGCGAAGAGCTATCTGATGGGCAGCTATGCCCTGCGCTTCGATACCTCGTCCAAGGTTGCCGGCCAGCTATTGCAGATCCAGCTCGACGATCTCGGCATCGACTATATCGACCGTCGCAACGCCCTGATCGCTGCCGTCACCCTCGACGATCTCAAGCGTGTCGCCGGCCGGCTGGCCACGGCGAAGGATGCGCTGACGGTGGTGGTGGGCAAGCCCGTGGGCCTCGGAGGCTGATCGGCCTGCGGTAACCTTACTTTCACGGAGCCGGCGCCGGGGACCCGCAGGGGCGGGCGGGGAGTCCTCATGCCGGCTTCCCTTTGCTATAAGCGCGCGATCCAGGGCGCCCATGGAGTTGAAGATATGGCGGGTGCAACACGGACGGTCGCGCAGATCCGGGCCACCGACGGGCCCGCGATGGCAGCTTCACGCGTGTGCGCACCCCTGTCGTCTCCGACGGCGCGCCGCGGTTTCACGTTTTCCCGGCATTCCCTCGCGCGGCTTGTGCTGCCCGGCCTGATGGCGGCGGTCCTTGCCGGTTGCGCCGGTGGTGAAGGCCTCGATGGCTCCTTCGGCGCGCAGGATACGGGCGTCGCCGGCGGCACCGCCATTGCAACGCCGGTGGCGGGCGGCACCTCTGCCGGTGTGGTCAACAGTGCCAACTCCGGCTCGCTCGTCGTCGGCGCCGGTCCGGATCAGCTGTCCTATGACTGCCCCATGCTCACCGTGCGCACCGGCGCCGGCAGCTGGCAGGTCACGACCGGCGGCGGGCTGCGCTATCAGGCCACCATCGGCCGCCTCGCCCGCGAATGCACCATCGCCAACGGCATGATGATGGTGAAGGTGGGCATCGAAGGTCGCGTCCTCATGGGCGAAAAGGGCAGCCCCGGTCAGGTGAAGGTGCCCGTTCGCATTGCCGTGGTGAATGAGGGGCCCTCGCCCAAGACCGTCACCACCAAGTTCTTCGCCATTGCCGTCGACGTGCCGGCCGATCCGGGCCACGCGCCCTTCACCGTGGTGGAGGACCAGATCGCGTTCCCGCTGCTGAAGCCGAACGAGATGGAGCGCTACATCATCTATGTGGGCTTCGACCCGCAGGGTACGCCGGAAGTGCGCGAGCGGCCCAAGCCGTCCGCCGCGCGGCCGAAGCCGAAGCCGGCGCCCGCCGCCGCGCAGCCCGCCCCGGCGCCCGCCGCTGCGAGTGCGCCGCCTCCGGCAAGCTCTTCGTCCTCCAGCTCGTCGTCTTCGGGCTCGAAGGACGTGTTCGGACCGCCCCCCTCCAGCGGCGGCACCAGTGGCGGCAGTTTTGCGCCGCCCCCGTCGAGCGGCGGTTTCGCCCCGCCGCCCTCCACCAACACCTTCGCGCCGCCGCCCAAGTAGGGCGCGTCAACAAGTAAGGGGCGCGTCAACGCGTAGGGGCGCGTGCCGATCCGCGCACGCGCGCTCCGCGAGCGGCTCAGTCCAGCTTGACGGGCAGGAAGGTGAAGGGCTGCGCCGGCACGAACCGCGCGGCGGCGTTTCCGCCATAGACCTTGCCGCCGGTGAGATCGAGCTTCTTCACCGGCGCGCCCACCTTCAGGTCGAGATCGGCGATGGGCACCCAGAAGGTGTTCGGGCTGGTGGCGGAATCGAAGAAATAGACCCTGTCCTTCTGGTCGCTCACCGTCCGCCACAGGGTGGAGGCGATGTTCGGCTCACCCGGCGTCGAGAGACCGAGCGGCACGCTCACCGAGCGCATCACGCTGGCGACGCTCGCCACCGCCTGGTTGGCGTAGGTCTGGTCCGGGACGGCGGACAAAATCTCCGGCGCCGCCTTGGCGGGGATGGCCTTGATAAAGAAGCTAGCGCGGGCGAAGCGATCCGCCGCGCGGTTGGTGCCGGGCAGGAACACCGTGCCGCCGATGTCCTGCCAATAGGCGTTGAGCGCCAGCTGCTGGTCGTAGCTGGGTGAGTTGGTCATCACCTGGTACTGCCGGCCGTGATGCACCACCAGCTTGCCGCCGAGATACTCGAAGATGGCGCTGTCGCCGGAGGGATCGGAGATGGCGAGGTGGAGCTGGGCGCCGGAGCCGTTGGGCAGGTTCGCCGTCACCACCACGAACGGCTCGGCGGAGAGCGCCGTGACCGCCTCGGCGACGGTGGCGAAATTGTCGAGCACGTATTGCGCCCAGACGCTGATGGAGAGGGCCGGCTTGCCGTTGGGCTTCGCATATTCGGATTCGGCGAGGTACAGCAGGTTGGCCACGAGGCCCTTCTCGTTCATGCCGTCGGCCGAGCCCACGTCATAGCCCGAGGCGATGACGCTGCCGTATTTCGACACCCATTTCGGCGTGTTGGCTCCCGCCGCCCCATCGCGCGCCATGCCGGCCGGGAAGGCCCACAGGTTGGTGCGCATGTCTTCCATCCAGTCCATGGACCGGCCGGTGATGACGACGCCATCGGAGCCGAGATAGACCGCGCGGGTGCAGGCCTGCGCCACGGGTGCGAGCGCGGAGGCGAGCGCCCCGGCCAGCACCGTGGCGGCGAGGGCGCGGCGGCGGATGCGGGAGATGCGGCTTTCGGGACGGGTCTGGACCATGGCGGCCTCCGATGCGACCGGCCCAAAATGAAAACCGCCGGTAACGAGGTCAGCCTCGTTCCGGCGGAATCATGTGCCGGCCTTCTGAAAAGGTTCGGCTGAAAGAGATACCGGCTCCGCCCACACAGCAAGGCGGAGCCGGTCATCCATGCCCTGTCTGCCCCGAAAAGACATGGACAAGCGTTAGAAACCACACCCCCGGTCCCGATTCTCTGAGATGGATCAAATTTGGCGGCGCTGCGGCGAAATTTTGCTATCAGCTTCGGCGGAACGTTGCGCAGAGCGCGCCTCAGGCGTGCGGGGAGAAGGGATGCACGACAAGGAGTCGCAGATGCCGGATGGCATTCCGGTCATCCGGACCATCGCCATGCCGGCGGATACCAATCCGAGCGGGGATATCTTCGGCGGCTGGCTGATGTCGCAGATGGACCTTGCCGCCGGCAATGTCGCGGCGCGCCGCTCGCGGGGCCGCGCGGCGACGGTGGCGGTGGAGGCGATGAGCTTCCTGTCGCCCGTTGCGGTGGGCGACGAGGTGAGCCTGTTCGCCAACATCGCGCGGGTGGGACGCACCTCGCTGCGCATCGAGGTCGAGGCGTGGCGCCGGGCGCGCGAGAGCGAGCAGTCCACCAAGGTGACGGAGGCCGTCTTCACCTTCGTCGCCATCGACGGCGAGGGCCGGCCGCGGGCCATCCCGGCGGAGTAGCCCATACGAAGGGCGCACGCAGCCCGCGCGGCGCCTGAGCGAAGGCAGAAAGCTCCGTCCCTCACGTCCCGCGCGGTTTTGCCCGCGTGGTCGGCGGGGCGGCGGCGGGGTCTTCCGGCCAGGGATGCTTGGGGTAGCGGCCGCGCATGTCGGCGCGAACATCCCGCCACGAGCCGCGCCAGAATTGCGGCAGGTCCTTCGTCACCTGGATCGGCCGGTGCGCCGGTGACAGCAAAGCGAGGGTGAGGGGCACCCGCCCGCCGGCGATGGCCGGATGGGCGGTGAGGCCGAACAGCTCCTGCACCCGCACCTCCACCGCCGGCCCGCCCTCCGCGCCATAGTCGATGGCGAGGCGCGAGCCCGTGGGGGCGGTGAAATGGGCGGGCGCCTCCGCCTCCAGCCGGGCCGTCAGCTCATAGGGCAGCAAGGCGTGAAGGGCGTTGCCCACGTCGGCGCCCGAGATGCCGGCCAGCGACGAGCGGCCGGTGAGAAACGGCGCGAGCCATGTCTCCGCCGATGCCGCCAGCGCCGCATCGGACAGGTCCGGCCACGGCTCGCCCTCGGCCGCGCGCAGGAACATGACGCGCTCGCGCCATTGCCGGGAGGCGGCGGAGAAGGGCAGGCGCCCGATGCCCGCATCCGCAATGCCGCGGGCGAGCGCGCGCGCCGTCTCCCCGTCCGCCGGCACCGGTTGGGGCCGTGCCGCGAGCACCAGCGCCCTGAGCCGCCGTACCTCCCGCGCCCGCACCGCCATGGCGGCCGGATCGAAGGCCACTTCGAGGCCGGAGGTGACGTCGTCGGCAAACAAGGCTTCCACTTCCTCCGACGAGAGGGCCGCCGCGAGGGTGATGCGGGCGCCCTCGGCGCGGCCGGAGGCTTCCGCCACCGCAAGGAAGGGCGCGCGGGCAAGCGGGGATGTGCCCTCCAGCACCGCACCCCGGCCATTGGCCATCAGGAAGCGCACCTGGGTCTCCCCGGCCCGCCCCTCGCGGGCCTTGGCCACCCGGTCGGGAAAGGCGAGCGCCAGCAGGGCGGCGGGGGAGGGAGGCGCACCGTCCGCCGGTTCTTCCGCCGCAGCCTCCCGCGCCGCCATCTCCGCCCATCGCCCGGCAAGGCGGCGGGATTCCTCCGCGCGGCGGGAGCGGTCGCGGCGGAAGCCGTCGAGGCGGGCAAGCAGGTCCGCACTGTCCCCGCCAAGCCCACGCTCCACCAACAGCGCGGCGATCTCCGCGCCCAGACGGCCCACGCCCCGCGCCGCGCCGATGGCGACCATGTGGGCGAGGCGCGGCGGCAGAGGCAGGCGCGCCATGAGGCGGCCGAGCGGCGTCACCGCCTCATCACCGTCGAGCGCACCGAGGAGGCGCAGCAGCGCCTTCGCCTCGGTCACGGCCGGCGCCGGGGGCGGATCGAGGAAGGGGAGGGAGGCGGGATCGCGCACCCCCACGCGGGCGAGGTCGAGCACAAGGCCGGTGAGGTCGGCGGCGAGGATTTCCGGCGTGGCGAAGGCCGGCAGGCTCGCCGTCTCACCCTCGCTACACAGGCGATAGCAGACGCCGGGCTCGGTGCGGCCGGCGCGGCCCCGGCGCTGGTCGGCGGCGGCGCGGGAGACGCGGACGGTCTCAAGCCGTGTCAGCCCCACGTCCGGCTCGAACCGGGGCACGCGGGCAAGGCCGCTATCCACCACCACCCGCACACCCTCGATGGTCAGCGAGGTCTCGGCAATGGAGGTCGCCAGCACCACCTTGCGCCGCCCCGCCGGGGCCGGCAGCACGGCGCGGTCCTGCTCTGCGGAATCCAGGGCACCGAACAAAGCGACGATATCCACCTTTGGGTCGCGCACCTCTTCCAGCAGCAGCGCCTCGGTGCGGCGGATCTCGGCGGCGCCGGGCAGGAAGGCGAGGATGGAGCCGTCTTCCCGGTCCAGCGCGCGGCGGATGGCGTCGGCCATCTGGCGGTCGATGGGCGTGCGCGGATCGCGGCCGAGATAGGCCGTCTCCACCGGAAACGCGCGGCCTTCGCTCTCGATGACAGGGGCAGGCGCGCCCACCCCCATCAAAGAGGCGACGCGGGCGCCGTCGAGGGTCGCCGACATGGCGAGGAGCCTGAGGTCGTCCCTGAGCCCGCGCTGGGAATCGAGCGCGAGGGCGAGGCCCAGATCGGCATCGAGGCTGCGCTCGTGGAATTCGTCGAACAGCACGGCCTTGATGCCGGAGAGTTCAGGGTCGTCCAGCACCATGCGGGTGAAGATGCCTTCCGTGACCACCTCGATGCGGGTGCGGCGCGACACCTCGGACGCGAGCCGGGTGCGGAAGCCCACCGTGCCGCCCACGGCCTCGCCGAGGGTCTGCGCCATGCGCCGGGCGGCGGCGCGGACGGCGAGGCGGCGCGGCTCCAGCACGAGGATTTTTCCCCCCGTGGCCCACGGCTCGTCCAGCAGGGCCAAGGGCACGCGCGTGGTCTTGCCGGCGCCGGGCGGAGCCACCAGCACGGCGCAGGGGGTGGACGCGAGCGTCGAGCGGATGTCGCCGAGGACGGCGTCGATGGGGAGCTTGGTGTCGAACATGGCGGCGCCGCCCTTATGCGGCCGCGCCGCGCGAAGGCCAAGAGCATTGAAGGGACAGGGCAGAGAAGGGATAGGGCAGAGGGGGTGTTGCCAGCGGCCCGCATCGGTGCCTTAAGGAACGCCCCGTCCATCACCGGGATCAGAGCACCATGGTTTCCGCCCCGTCCAGCCTTACCAGCAAGGTCCGGCCGCTCGCCTTCGAGGCCGGCGTCGTCGCCCTCGCTTTCCTTGAGTCCAAGGCCGCCTTCGTGGGGACGGATGGCACGGCCTCCCTGATCGGGCTGGAGGAGGGCGCAGCGCCGGTTCTGGTTCCGGTTCACGACGGCGGCGTGCTCAGCGCGGCCTCCGACGGCAAGCGGCTGGTCACCGGCGGCGACGACGGGCGGGTGATGGAGACGCTGGCGGACGGCACCACCCGCGAGCTGGCGCAGCAGAAGGGCCGCTGGATCGACCGGGTGGCGCTGGGGCCGGACGGGGCCGTCGCCTATTCGGCCGGCAAGGTCGCCCATGTGTTGCAGCAGAAGGGGGAGCCGAAGTCGCTGGAGGTGCCCTCCACCGTGGGCGGCCTCGCCTTCGCGCCCAAGGGCCTGCGCCTCGCGGTGGCCCATTACGGCGGCGTGTCGCTGTGGTTCCCCAATGCGGCGGGCGCCAAGCCGGAGGTCTATGGCTGGAAGGGCTCGCACCTCGGGGTGACGTTCTCGCCGGACGGCCGCTTCCTCGTCAGCACCATGCAGGAGCCGGCGTTGCACGGCTGGCGCGTGGTGGACGGCGCGCACATGCGCATGTCCGGCTATCCCTCGCGGGTGAAGTCCTTCGCCTTCACGAGTGACGGCAAGTGGCTTGCCACGTCAGGCTCGGGCGAGGCCATCCTGTGGCCGTTCCAGGCCAAGGACGGCCCCATGGGCAAGGAGCCGGCCATGCTCGCGCCCTCGCCCACCTCGCGGGTGACTGTCGTGGCACCCCACCCCAAGGACCCGGTCGTCGCCATCGGCTACGAGGACGGCATGGTGATGATGGTGCGCATCTCGGACGGCGCCGAGATCCTGCTGCGCGCGCCCGACACCGACCCGGTGACCGCCATCGCCTGGCACGGCTCCGGCGGGGCCGTTGCGTTCGGGACGGAAAAGGGTCAGGGCGGCCTGCTGGCCTTCTGAGCCGCGGCGCGGTAACCGCGTGGCGCACCAAGTCCTTAGCCGCACAGGAAACTCGTGCCGCGGGCGGCTTTTCACGGGCGCCCGTCCGCTCTACCTTGGCGGCGTCCATTCGCAGGTGCGAAACGGGACACGCGCACGAGAGACTGCCGATGAAGATCGCTGACGTTCGCCGCACCGCCTACTCGATGCCGCTCACCAACCCCTCGTTCCCGCCGGGGCCCTACCGCTTCATCGACCGCGAATACATGATCATCACCTACCGGACCGATCCGGAGGCGCTCGCGAAGGTGGTGCCCGAGCCGCTCGAGATCACCGAGCCGGTGGTGAAGTACGAATTCATCCGCATGCCCGATTCCACCGGCTTCGGTGACTACACCGAGACCGGACAGGTCATCCCGGTCCGCTTCAACGGGCAGGAAGGCGGCTACGTCCACTCCATGTATCTGGACGACGAATCCCCCATTGCCGGCGGGCGCGAGCTGTGGGGCTTTCCGAAGAAGTACGCCCAGCCGAAGCTCAAGGTGGAGACCGACACGCTGGTCGGCACGCTCCATTACGGCAGCGTGCTCTGCGCTTCCGCGACCATGGGCTACAAGTGGGTGGCCGGTGACAAGGAGAAGATCCTCGCCTCCCTGCTCACCCCGAGCTTCCTGCTCAAGATCATCCCGGACGTGGATGCCACGCCGCGCATCTGCGAGCTGGTGAGCTACTATCTGGAGGACATCACGCTGAAGGAATGCTGGGTCGGGCCCGGCGCCCTCGGCCTGTTCCCCCACGCCTTGTGCAATGTCGCGGCCCTGCCGGTGCTGGAGGTGCTCTCCGCCGTGCACATCAAGGCTGATCTCACCCTCGGCATGGGCAAGGTGGTCTACGACTACATGAAGGAAAACGGCGCCTGACGTCCGGCTTCCGGCGGCGTCCTGCGCGCCGCCGGTCGAGGGAAACAACTTCAAAGAAGGTGAGGGCGATGACCGACGCTGCCAACCAGCGCTCCAGCGAGCTGTGCGATATCATCGACGAGTACAAGCGCGTGGCGCTGGTGTTCCAGGGCGGCGGGGCGCTCGGCGCCTATCAGGCCGGTGTCTACGAGGCGCTGTCGGAGGTCGGGTGCGATCCGAACTGGATCTCCGGCGTGTCCATCGGCGCCATCAACTCGGCCATCATCGCCGGCAACGCGCCGCAGGACCGGGTGACGAAGCTCAGGGACTTCTGGGAGACCATCACCTCCCAGCGCATCCTGCCGATCAACCTGGAAGGCGACATCTTCCGCCAGTGGCGCAACCAGCTCAGCGCCACCCGCACCATCCTGCAGGGACAGCGCGGCTTCTTCACCCCGCGCTTCCCCAATCCCTGGCTGCTGCCCTCGGGCGCCGCCGGCGCCACCTCCTTCTACGACACCGCTCCCCTGCGCGAGACCCTGCTGCGGCTCGTGGACTTCGACCGCATCAATTCCCGCGAGAAGCGCTTCTCGGTGGGCGCGGTGAACGTGCGCACCGGCAATTTCATCTATTTCGACAATCAGGAGCACAAGATCGCGCCGGAGCACATCATGGCCTCGGGCGCGCTGCCGCCCGGCTTCCCGGCGGTGAAGATCGACGGCGAGTTCTACTGGGACGGCGGCGTCGTCTCCAACACCCCGCTCCAGTTCCTGCTCGACCAGCCGGACCACCCCAGCGCGCTGGTGTTCCAGGTGGATCTGTTCAGCGCCCGCGGACAACTGCCGCGGGACATGTTCGACGTGTCGGAGCGCCAGAAGGACATCAGCTATTCCAGCCGCACCCGCTACACCACCGATGTGTTCCGGCGGGTTCAGGATTTGCGCTCGAAGCTCTACGACGCGCTCCAGCGCATTCCCGAGCAGCTGCGTACGGAAGAGGACATCGCCCTCATCGACGATTATGCCAGCTCCGGCCCGGTCAACATCTGCCACCTGATCTATCAGGAAAAGACCTACGAGCGGGAATCCAAGGACTACGAGTTCTCGCAGACCTCCATGCGCGAGCACTGGCAGACCGGCTACGAGGACACGGTGAAGACGCTTCGGCAGAAGGAATGGATGCGGAAGCCGGACGATTCCATCGGCATCGTCGTGCATGACATCCACCGCCTCTCCGAGTGAGCGGCGGCCGGCTCAGAGGAGGCCGCGCACCAGCATGTAGGTGCCGAGCAGGCCGAGGCCGGAGAAGAAGATGCGCCGGAACATCTGCGGCGAGGCCGCCCGGCGCACCATGGCGCCGAGCTGCATGCCGATGAAGGCCGGCAGCAACGCCGCCGCGGAGGCGAGCGCTGCGGCGGGATCGGCCAGCGCCCCGCCGCCGTCGCCCGGATGGAACAGCACCACGGCCAGCGCCGTGGTCGAGACGATGAAGGTGAGCCCGAGGGCCTGCACCAGATCATCCCGCGCCAGCCCCAGAGACTGGAGATAGGGCGCCGAGGGCATGACCGAGACGCCGGTGGTGCCGGTGACGAGGCCGGTGAGGAAGCCCATCACCGGGGACAGCCACGGCTCGTGCCGCTGTGGCACCTTCAACTGCACCGAGGACAGGCCCAGCGCGCCATAGGCCAGCAGTGTTGCACCGAGCACCGGCTGCGCGGCGGGCGAGGCGAGGCCGCCCAGGAGCAGGCCGCCGACGAGCGTGCCGGCCGCCACCATCACCATCATCCAGAAGAAGCGCCGGGCGATGCCGAGCACGTTTGGCCCGGTGAAGTATTGCCAGAAATTGGTGACGGTGGAGGGGAGGATCAGCAGCGCGGCCGCCTCGGGCGGGGCAAGGAACACGCTGAGCAGGCCGATGCCGACCGTCGGCAACCCCATGCCGATGACGCCCTTCACCATGCCCGCCAGAACGAGCACGGCGAAGCCGACGGCGATCAGGCCCAGGTTCACGGAGGAGACGGCGGCGGCCGCCGTTTCGATCACGGGACTGGACCCGGCCGCATCAGAATTCGGCGTCCAGCTCTTCCAGCTCTTCCGGCTCGGAGATCGCGCCGTCGATCCACTCGCGAACCAGCGGCAGCGCCATGATGCGGGCGCGGTAGGCCTCGCATTCGGGGTCGAGCTTCACGTCGTAGGTGGTGAAGCGCGAGCAGACGGGCGCATACATGGCGTCGGCCAGCGTCGGCGTCGCGCCCATCAGGAACGGACCGCCGTGGGCGGTGAGGCAGCCGCGCCAGATGGCGGCGATGCGCTCGATGTCCGCCTGCGCACCGGCCCAGACCTTGAAGCCGGGATAGTGCGCCTTGATGTTCATCGGCAGCGCCGAGCGCATGTTGGCGAAGCCCGAATGCATCTCGCCGGAGATGGAGAGGCAGTGGGCGCGCACCGCGCGGTCGGCGGGCAGCAGCCCGGCCTCGGGGAAGACCTCATTGAGGAAGGAGGCGATGGCCAGCGTGTCCCACACCGTCACGTCCTCGTGCACCAGGCGCGGGACGAGGAAGGAGGGCGACAGCAGCAGCAGCTCCGCCTTGGCGTCGGGATCGTCGGTCGGCACCCGCTCCTCATCGAAGGAGAGGCCGGCCATCCTGCACAGCAGCCAGCCGCGCATGGACCAGGAGGAGTAATTCTTGCTGGAGATGGTGAGCGTCGCCATGCCTGTCCCGTGCCTCGGATTTGCGATCCCTGACCTGACCGTTCCCCTCGACCCTTCCGCCTTTGTTTGCTCTTGGCGCATGCTTGTTCTTGGCGCAGCCGGCGGCTTCGACTTTGGTCGGGCATCCGGCGCGGTCGCTCGGCCTTCGGCCCTGCTGCTAAGGATGCGTGTTGCAATGCACCACGCATAGCTCCAATATCAACTTAACAGGTACATCCGTTCAGGCTTGCTGCAAAGCGGAAAGCTGGGCCTGCGACAACTACTTAATGCTTCCGCCGGCCGTCGGGGGCCGGGCGTGGGGGACGCGGAGCAGAAGGACCTTTCGGCATCATGCTGCAGACTTCTTCCAGGTTCACTCCTCTGGCACCGCGGTGCCGGACGGTCCGGCGCACGCTGTCATGATGTACTCCGCCTATCAGGCCCAGGCCGACCTCATGAGCCCGATGAGGTTCTTCGCCAGCCTCGCGCGGCAGACCCTCAACGGCCCTCTCATCAATGGATACGGCCATCTCGGCTTCCGCCAGCTCGCGGCCGCCTACGAGCTCATCGAGCGTGCCGGCCTCTCCCATGGCCGGCCGTCTTTCGGCATCAAAACGGTTGAAGTCGGCAATCGCGAAGTTCAGGTGACGGAGGAAAACACCGCCGTCCTGCCCTTCGGCACCCTGCTGCGCTTCAAGAAGGACGTGGACATCGCCCAGCCGCGCGTCCTCGTGGTCGCGCCCCTGTCGGGTCATTTCGCGACGCTGCTCGTCAACACCGTGAAGACGATGCTGCCGGACCATGACGTCTACATCACGGACTGGCACAATGCCCGCGAGGTGCCGCTCTCGGCCGGCCCCTTCGGCTTCGACGATTATGTCGAGCACGTCATCCGCTTCCTGGAGGTCCTGGGGCCGGGCGCCCATCTCGTGGCGGTGTGCCAGCCGTGCGTGCAGGCGCTCGTCGCCGCGGCGGTGATGGGGCAGGAGAAGAACCCGGCGGTGCCGGCCTCCATGACGCTCATGGCCGGCCCCATCGACTGCCGCATCAACCCCACCAAGGTAAACGAGCTGGCGACCTCCAAGCCCATCTCGTGGTTCGAGAAGAATTTGATCTCGACCGTGCCGAAGGGCTTCGCCGGCTCGGGGCGGCGGGTCTATCCCGGCTTCCTCCAGCTCACCGCCTTCGTGAGCATGAATTACTCGCGCCATGTCAAGGCGCATCTCGACCTCTACAATGCCCTTTCGGAGGGCGACGAAGAGAAGGCCGAGTCCACCAAGGCCTTCTATGACGAATATTTCGCCGTGCTGGACCTTGCCGCCGAATTCTACCTGGAGACCGTGCGCTACGTGTTCCAGGAATACCGCCTGCCCAAGGGCGAACTGACCTATCGCGGCCGGCCCATCGATTTCCGCGCCATCCGCAAGACGGCGCTGCTCACGGTGGAGGGCGAGCGGGACGACATCTGTTCCATCGGCCAGACCATGGCGGCGCAGGACATCTGCTCGGCGCTGCGACCGCACAAGAAGCGCCACCACATGCAGGCGGGCGTCGGGCACTACGGCGTGTTCTCGGGACGCAAATGGGCCAGTCAGGTCTATCCCATCGTCCAGAACCACATCCTGGCGAGCGATTGACCGGCGGGCGGCTGAACCCAAGCATCTGAACCGCAAGCATTTGAATGGCAAGCATCTGAATGGTTCGTGAGCGGACGTTGGGGCATGGGTTGCCAACCCCTGCCTGCAACGGTACGCGGGCAGGGTCCAAGGATCGTCCGGCCTACGGACGTGCCACCGCGCGGATCTGCCCCGTGATTTGCCCGTCACCTCGCCCGTCAACCTGCCTGCCGACATCTCCCCCGTTCCGCCCCCAGATGCAGCCGTGACCGCGGCCGCATCTTCAGCCGGGATACGGCTGCGGGATCATCCTGCCTTCATCCTGTTCTGGATCAGCCGGGTCTGCTCGGCCCTCGCCTTCCAGATGCTGGGGGTGGTGGTGGGCTGGCTGGTCTACAGCCTCACCGGCAGCGCCGCCGCCCTCGGCCTCGTCGGCCTCGCGCAATTCCTGCCGATCCTGTGCCTGACCCTGCTGGTGGGCCATGTGGCCGATACCTTCGACCGGCGGCGCATCGTGCTGGCCTGCCAGACGCTGTCGGCGCTCACGGTGGGCGCCCTCGCCCTCGCGGAGGGCTCCGGCCATGCCGGCCTCCTGCCGATCTATGCCGCCGTCGTCACCATCGGGGCGAGCCGCGCCTTCGAGGCACCCACCATGGCGGCGCTGTTGCCCCGCCTCGTGCCCGGGGAGGTGCTGCCGCGGGCGCTGGCGGTGGCCTCCTCCGCCATGCAGATGGCGACCATTGCCGGCCCGGCGGTGGGCGGCTTCGCCTACATCTTCGGACCCGCCGTGCCGCTGACGCTGGCGGCGGTCTGCTACGGGGTGGCGGCGGTTGCCATGGCCTTCATCCGCCATGTCCACGCGCCGGGGCCGCGCAGCGCCATGACCCTCGAGACCCTGCTCTCCGGCCTTTCCTTCATCCGCCGCAGCCCGGTGGTGCTGGGCTCCATCTCCCTCGACCTGTTCGCGGTGCTGCTCGGCGGCGTCACCGCGCTGCTGCCCATCTATGCCGCCGAGATCCTGCATGTGGGAGCGCAGGGCCTCGGCGCCCTGCGCGCCGCGCCGGCGGTGGGGGCGGTGCTCATGTCCATCGTGCTGGTGCGCCGGCCGCCGACGCGCCAGGTGGGACACGTCATGTTCGCCGCCGTGGCCGTGTTTGGGCTGGCGACGGTGGTGTTCTCGCTCTCCTCCAGCTTCCTTTTGTCGCTGGGCGCGTTGTTCGTGCTGGGCGCCGCGGACAATGTGAGCGTGGTCATCCGCTCCTCGCTCGTGCAGCTCTCCACGCCGGACGAGATGCGCGGGCGGGTCAGCGCGGTGAATTCCCTGTTCGTCGGCACCTCCAACCAGCTCGGCGAATTCGAGTCCGGCATGGTTGCCGCGCTCATCGGCGCGGTGGGCGCGGGGGTGGTGGGGGGCGTTGGAACGCTCATGGTCGTGGCGCTCTGGACGCGGCTTTTTCCCGCGCTCTTCCACGTCGATGCCATGCCGGTGAAAGTCGAGACCCGGCGCTGAGCCAAGCCCTGCCGCTGCTTGGTTTGCCGGCTTTGCTCAAGCTCTTCGGTTGACGCCGGGCTGCGCTTTTCCCATGGTGCGCCCGCCCGCGCTTGCGCGCGGCGTCTACACCCACGCCGCGCCCTTGCGCGGCATCGTTTCCACGCCGCGCCGATCCCACGGGTTCCCCCGTTTTCGCGCGTCCTGTGACTTTCGCGGCGCCGTAACGAGCCGGCGCCGCCACCCCGAGGAGTGTTTCACCATGAGCGACTGGCCGGTCCACGCAAAGATCGACGGCCCCATCGTGATGATCGGATTTGGCTCCATCGGCAGGGGCACCCTGCCGCTCATCGAGCGCCATTTCGATTTCGACCGCGAGCGCATGGTGGTGATCGATCCGGTGGCGGACCACCGCAAGCTGCTTGATTCCCGGGGCATCCGCTTCGTCCAGTCGGAAGTCACCGCCGAGAACTACCGCGACCTGCTGACCCCGCTGCTGACCAACGGCGCCGGCCAGGGCTTCTGCGTGAACCTCTCGGTGGACGTGTCCTCCATCGCCGTGATGGAGCTGTGCCGCGAACTTGGCGTCCTCTATGTGGACACCGTCATCGAGCCCTGGAAGGGCTTCTATTTCGACGAGGCCATGCCCACCGCCGCGCGCACCAATTATGCGCTGCGCGAGAGCCTGCTAGCCGCCCGCCGTCGCAATCCGGGCGGCACCACCGCCGTGTCCACCTGCGGCGCCAATCCGGGCATGGTGTCCTGGTTCGTGAAGCAGGCGCTCCTCAACGTCGCCGCCGATACCGGCCTCGACCGGCCCGAGCCGAAGACCCGCGAGGAGTGGGCGCAGTTCGCGCGCAGCCTCGGCATCAAGGGCATCCATATCGCCGAGCGCGACACCCAGCGCGCCCGTGAGCCCAAGGTGATGGGCCAGTTCTGGAACACCTGGTCGGTGGAGGGCTTCGTCTCCGAGGGCCTGCAGCCCGCCGAGCTGGGCTGGGGCACCCACGAGAAGACCCTGCCGCCGGACGGCCGCACCCATGAGGCGGGCTGCGGCGCGGCCATCTACCTGATGTCCCCCGGCGCCGCCACCCGCGTGCGCTCGTGGACGCCGACGCCCCAGGCCCAGTACGGCTTCCTCGTCACCCACAACGAGGCCATCTCCATCGCCGACTACCTCACGGTGCGCGACGGCGATCAGGTGGTCTATCGGCCGACCTGCCACTACGCCTATCACCCCTGCAACGACGCGGTGCTGTCGCTGCACGAGATGTTCGGCAATGGCGGGCATTTCCAGGACAGCTGGAAGATCCTCGACGAGCACGAGATCGTCGACGGCATCGACGAACTGGGTGTCCTGCTCTACGGCCATGCGAAGAACGCCTACTGGTTCGGCTCCCAGCTCTCCATCGAGGAGACGCGGGAACTCGCCCCCTACCAGAACGCCACCGGCATGCAGGTGACCTCCGCCGTGCTCGCCGGCATGGTGTGGGCGCTGGAGAACCCCGAGGCGGGCATCGTCGAAGCCGACGAGATGGACTTCCGCCGCTGCCTCGAAGTGCAGACGCCCTATCTCGGCCCGATGATCGGCACCTATACGGACTGGACGCCCCTCACCGGACGCCAGAAGCTGTTCCCCGAGGATCTCGACCTCGAGGATCCCTGGCAGTTCAAGAACATCATCGTGCGGTGAGGCCTGCGGAGGCCTCCCGCTGAAAGGGAGGCCTTCCATGGCTGTCGATGCCGCCCGTGTCCGGGAGATGGCCCTCGCTCTGCCCGAGGCGAGCGAGGCGCCGCACGTCGATCGCAAGGCGTTCCGCACGCCGCGCAAGATCTTCGCGACGCTGGGGCCGAGCGGGCTCGACCTCAATCTGATGTTCGATCCCGACCTGCGCGATTTCTACTGCGAGCAGGTGCCCGAGGCCTTCGCGCCGGTTCCGGGCGGATGGGGACGGATGGGCGCCACCCGCTGCGACCTCACCGTGGTGGACGAGGCGACGCTCGCCTCCGCGCTCCAGGCGGCGCACCGCCTTGCTGCTCCAAAACCGAAGCGGCCTCGGAAGGCCTGACGTGATTCGCAGACCCCGAAACAAAAATCCCCGGCTCGACGGATCGAGCCGGGGATTTCCATGTGTCGTCGCGCGATCGGATCAGGCGGACTTCAGCAGTGCCGGCGCCAGAAGCTCTTCCAGCGAGGGCAGGGCGATGCGGGCGCCGGTGGGGCTGATGAGGCCGCGGGCGCCGTCCAGCGCGCCGGCCGTCAGCTCCAGCGCCAGCAGGCGGTTGCGGTCGTAGGCGCCGGGCATCCACAGCTCGCCGGTCTTCTCCGCGGAGAAGCCGAAGCGCTCGTAATAGGCCGCATCGCCCACCAGAAGGATGGCGCCGTGGCCCTTGGCCCGCGCCGCCGCGATGGAGGCGCGCATCATGGCGCCGCCGAGCCCGTGGGCGCGGAACCAGGGATGGACCGCGAGCGGGCCGAGCAGCAGCGCCGGACGGGCGGGGCCCGCCGTCACGTTCCACAGCCGCACGGTGCCGGCCAGACGGCCGTCCGGGCCGTGGGCGGAGAAGGCGAGGCCTTCCGCCGGCAGGCGGCCCTCGCGCAGACGCTCGGAGGACTTGGCCTTGCGCCCCTCGCCCATGCACAGGTCGAGCAGGGCCTCGCGGGGGGCCACATCTTCCACGGATTCAAGCACGATCTCGGTCATCGGCAGCTCCTTGCGCCAACGTGAGAGGTGAAGAAGCCCGTCCCGGCTGCAGCGCAGCCAGGCGAAATGCCTTCAGGGACGGGTGCGGAAGACGAGGGGACACGTCCCCTCCTCATGCCCCGGACGGCGTCATGCCAGTGCCGGGGGACCTTCTGCGGCCGGGTCGCGGAATACGCTCGGGCGCCGCGCGGGCAGTTTTACGCGGCTTCGCTCAAGCGCCGCGCGGGCTTTGATCTTCGGGCGGGAACCGCCCTCAGATCACGTAGGACTTCAGCGGCGGGAAGCCGTTGAACGCCACCGCCGAGTAGGTGGTGGTGTAGGCGCCGCACGCCTCGATGATGATCTTGTCGCCGATCGAGAGCGAAAGCGGCAGCTCGACCGGGGTCTTCTCATACATCACGTCCGCGGAATCGCAGGTCGGGCCGGCGAGAACGCAGGGGGCGGTGTCGTCGCCGTCGCGCGGGGTGCGCAGCGGGTAGCGGATCGCCTCGTCCATCGTCTCGGCGAGGCCGCCGAACTTGCCGATGTCGAGATAGACCCAACGCATGGCGTCCTGCTCGGACTTCTTCGAGATGAGGACGACCTCGGTCTCGATCAGGCCGGCATTGCCCACCATGCCGCGGCCCGGCTCCATGATGGTCTCCGGGATCGCGTTGCCGAAGTGGCGGCGCAGGGAGGCGAAGATCGCCTCGCCATAGGAGATGGCGCCCGGCACGTCCTGCAAATAGCGGGTGGGGAAGCCGCCGCCCAGGTTGACCATGGACAGCGAGATGCCCCGCTCGGCGCAGGCGCGGAAGATCGCGGCGGCGGAAGCGAGCGCGCCGTCCCAGGCGTGCACGTTCTTCTGCTGCGAGCCCACGTGGAAGGACACGCCATAGGCGGCGAGGCCGAGGCGATGGGCGTGCTCAAGCACGTCCGCGGCCATTTCCGGCTCGCAGCCGAACTTGCGGGACAGGGGCCACTCGGCGCCGGCACCGTCGCAGAGGATGCGGCAGAACACCTTGGCGCCGGGGGCGACGCGGGCGATCTTCTCGACTTCCTCGTAGGAATCGACGGCGAACAGGCGAACGCCCACCTTGAACGCGCGCTCGATGTCGCGCTCTTTCTTGATGGTGTTGCCGAAGGAGATGCGGTCGGCGCCCGCGCCGGTGGCGAGCACCATGTCGATCTCGCCGGTGGAGGCGCAGTCGAACGAGGAGCCCAGCTCCTCCAGCGCCTTCAGGATGGCGGCATCGGGGTTGGCCTTCACGGCATAGAACACGCGGGTGTCCGGCAGCGCGCGGGCGAACGAGAGATAGTTGGTGCGGACCACGTCGAGGTCCACCACCACGCAGGGGCCATCCTCTCGCCGGGTACGCAGGAATTCGCGGATGCGATCGGTCATGGATACCTCCCCGTGACCTGAAGCCAGTGAAGCGCAGGGAACTGCGCGACGACAGGACGGACGCTCCTTCTGGGAGAGCCCGGGGCACGCGCTCGCATTCGCCCGGCGATGTGGACACGCCGACCGTCTGCGGGCCGTACCCGCTTCGCCGGGGCTTTACCCGGCCGCATCATCGGACCGAACGGCAGCAGAACCGCCCGCTTGGCCGCAAGGCAAAGCAGGAGCGAGGACAACTGCGCACGATTGGAGAGGGAAGTCCCGCTCCGCACGGCCGGCAAGATGTAGTGCCTCTTTAGTAACGCCGACCTTTGGAGGGCCGACCGAGACCAAAAAAGCCCTTACGTCGTTGCTTCAAGTCACGTCCCCCGCATTGAGGAGCGGGGTGGGCCGGTTCCCTCCGGCTTGTCGATCGTCCTGGCAGCTTTCCGGCCTCTTGTCCGGAGATCCTACCGACCGACACGCGACCACAGGCACGTGCGAATTTGGGCAACGCGGATTTAGGGGATTCGGCCCGCCCATGCAAGGGGCAATTTGATGAAGATCAGTGCAGCGGCGCAGGGCAGGTCTGAGCCACTCGCAATGCTCTCCGGGCGGGCGGCCCTCGCCGCTCATTTCCAGGTGCGAACCTCGGGCGAAAGCTTGCCGTCACTCTCTTCCGCGCCGCCTGCTGCGCTGCGGCATTTGTGCAGCTCTGGCCGTGGGTTGCGCCGGATCGCCGCGCGTCGCCCTCGGCTCTTGATTGGCATCAATACAAGGAGCAAGGTTGCAGCATAATCTTAGAACAATGAGGATCCACCCGCGATCCCGTCTGCCGCCGCAGGGTTCGGAATGATCTACGATACCTTCTTTGCCGACGCCATTGACGCCCTGCGCAAGGAGCGCCGCTATCGCACCTTCGCCGAGATCGAGCGCGACGCCTCGCACTTCCCGCGGGCGGTGTGGCACTCGCCGGGCGGTCCGCGCGACATCGTGGTGTGGTGCTCCAACGACTATCTCGGCATGGGCAGCCATCCCGATGTGGTCGCCGCCATGTGCGACGCGGCCAAGGCGCGCGGCGCCGGCGCCGGCGGCACCCGCAACATCTCGGGCAACAGCCATGAGATCGTGATGCTGGAGCGCGAGCTGGCCGACCTGCACGGCAAGGAATCCGGCCTCGTCTTCACCTCGGGCTACATTTCCAACGCCACCGGCATCTCCACCATCGTCAAGCTGATCCCCGACTGCGTGGTGATCTCGGACGAGCTGAACCACAATTCCATGATCGAGGGCGTCCGCCACGGCGGCCGGCAGAAGGCCATCTTCCGCCACAACGACCTCGACCATCTCGAAGAGCTGCTGAAGGCCGCGGGCGACCGGCCCAAGCTGGTGGTGTTCGAGAGCGTCTATTCCATGGACGGCGACATCGCCCCCATCGGCGCCATCTGCGACCTCGCCGAGCGCTACGGCGCCATGACCTATCTGGACGAGGTGCACGCGGTCGGCATGTATGGCGAGCGCGGCGGCGGCGTTGCCGAGCGTGACGGCGTCATGCACCGGGTGGACGTGATCGAGGGCACGCTGGGCAAGGCCTTCGGCGTGGTCGGCGGCTACATCACCGGCAAGCGCCTCGTCATCGATGCCGTGCGCTCCTATGCGCCGGGCTTCATCTTCACCACCGCGCTGCCGCCGGCGATCGCCGCAGCGGCCACTGCCTCGGTGCGCCACCTCAAGAATTCGCAGGCCGAGCGCACCGGTCAGCGCACCCAGGTGGCCAAGGTCAAGGCGGCCCTCGCCGCCGCCGGCCTGCCGCAGATGGAGACGCCGACCCACATCGTCCCGGTGATGGTGGGCGACGCCAAGGCCTGCAAGATGGCGAGCGACCTGCTCCTCGCCGAGTACGGCATCTACATCCAGCCCATCAACTACCCCACCGTGCCGCGCGGTGCGGAGCGCCTGCGCATCACCCCCACCCCGTTCCACGACGATGCGCTCATCGCCCATCTGGCGACCGCCTTGTCGGACGTGTGGGAGCGGCTGGAGCTGCCTTACGCGGACCGGGTGGCGCAGCACACCGCCTCGCGCAGCACTGCGGCCGGCCCGGCGCCGATCCCGCTGCCGGTGGCCGGCGGCTGACCCTTTCTCTCCCCGATTGAAAAGCCCCGGCTCTGCCGGGGCTTTTTGTTTTGGAGCCTCAGGCGGGCGTGCCGATGGCCTTGCCGTCCGGCCCGAAGAAGGGATGCGGGCCGGAAAAGCTGCCGATGAAGCTGCGGTGGGTCACGAGCCGTCCCTCCGCGAACAGGTGCAGCGAAAGGCTGGGCGGCTCCATGTGGAAGGTGGGCGGCGCGTCCGGGTCCAGCGCCAGGCTGACCGAATGGGCCGGGGCCGGGGCGATGGTGGCGGCGATGCCGGCGAAGGTGGTCGTCACCGCCCGATGCACATGGCCGCAGGTGAAGCCCACGACCTGCGGATGCCGCCGCAGCACAGCCTCCAGCGCCGCGGCATCGAACAGGTTCTGAACGTCCATGTGGCGGATGCCGGTCAGGAACGGCGGATGGTGGGCGCAGACCAGCGCCGGCCGGTCCGGCGCGGCGGCGAGCGCGGCATCGAGGAAGGCGAGGCCCTCTTCGCCCAGCGTGCCATGGGGGCGGCCGTAGACGGTGGAATCGAGCATCACCAGCCGCAGCGGGAAATCCTCCACCACATAGTTCACCCGCCCGCCCGCGCAGCGCGCGGCGATCTCCGGGAAAGCCTTGAGCAGCCCGCCGGAGCTGTCGTGATTGCCGGGCACGGGAAACAGCGGCAGGCCGAGGGGCGCGACGATGGCGCGGAAGCGGGCAAATTCCTCCGGGTCGTCGAAATCGGTCAGGTCGCCGGTGACGATCACCGCGTCGGGGTGCGGGTCGAGGGCCAGGATGTGGGCCACCGCCGCTTCCAGATAGGTCGCGGTGTCCACCACCCCATAGGCGAGCGTGCCGGGGCGGCGGATGTGGGTGTCGGTGAGCTGGGCGATCAGCATGGGTCAGGCCAGAGTGTAGCGGTTGGCATCGAGGGCAAGGCCGATGGCCGCGCCGGCAGCGAGGTCGAGGTCGGCGGGCGCCTCGGCGATGATACGGGCTCCGTCGCCGGCATTCAGCGTCACCCGCTGGCGCGGACCCTGGAACTCCACCTGCGCCACCTGGAACACCAGTGTCGCCTCGGCCGGGCTCACGAGGCGCACCGCCTCGGGGCGGAACAGCAGGTGCGCCTTGGCCCGGTCCGGGGCGGCGACGGGCAGGATGCCGGCGGCGGTCTCGAATCGGCCGTTGCGCACGATGCCCTCCAGCCGGTTGGTGATGCCGACGAAGCCGGCGACATAATCGTCCGCCGGCTGGAAGTACACCTCCCGCGGCGTGCCCACCTGGGCGATGGCGCCGTTCTTCATCACCACGATGCGGTCGCCCAGCGCCAGCGCTTCCGCCTGGTCGTGGGTGACGTAGACGGCGGTGATGGCGAGGCGGCGCAGCAGCGCGTCGATCTCGCTGCGCAGATGCTCGCGCAGGGCGGCGTCGAGAGCGGTCAGGGGCTCGTCCAGCAGCAGCACGCGCGGCCGCACGGCGAGCGCGCGGGCCAGGGCGACGCGCTGGCGCTGGCCGCCGGAGAGCTGGTCGATGCGCCGCTCGGCCAGGGCCTCGATGCGCATCATGGTGAGCACCGAGGCCGCCTGCGCCCGCCGCGCCGCCGTCGCCACACCGCGCACGCGCAGGCCATAGGCCACGTTGTCGATGACGCTCATGTTCGGGAACAAGGCGTAGGACTGGAACACCATGCCCACGTTGCGCTTCTCGATGGGCAGGGCGGTCACATCCGCCCCGTCGAAGGCGATGCGCCCGCCGGCGTCGGGCGTCTCCAGCCCGGCGATGAGGCGCAGCAGGGTGGTCTTGCCGCAGCCGGAGGGGCCGAGCAGCACCAGAGTCTCGCCGGCCTTCACCTCCAGGTCCACCGGCGAGAGCGCCCGCGTGCCGTCCGGATAGGTCTTGCCGCAGCCGGCGATGGAGATGGCGGCGCCGGTGGGGGCGGTCATCGCGCGCCTCCCGTGGTGCGGCCGAATAGCTGGAGGGCGAGGAGCAGGGGCACGATCATGACGAAGAAGACCAAAGTGTAGGCGCTCGCGATTTCGAGGCGCATGGAGGCGTAGCTGTCGGCGAGGCCCACCGGCAGCGTCTTGGTCAGCGGGGTGTGCAGCATCCAGGTCAGGTTGAACTCGCCGATGGAGAGCGTCACCACCATCAGCGCCCCGGCGAGGATGCCGCCCTTCGCATTGGGCAGCACCACATGGAAGAAGCGCTGCAGCGGCGAGGCGCCCAGCGAGGCCGCGCCTTCCTCCAGCGAGCGGATGTCCACGGCGGCAAGCACCGCCATCACCGCGCGCAGCATGAAGGGCAGGGTGTAGAGCACGTGGCCGGTGAGGATGAAGGCCGGGCTCATGCGGAACTCGCGGATGGCGCCATAGGCGAGGATGAGCGCCAGCGCCAAGGCAAGGCCGGGCACCGCCACCGGCAGCGTCACCACCTCTTCCACGATGCGGGCAAGGCGCGACGGCCGTCGCACCAGCGCCCAGGCGGCGGGCACGGCGAGGACGAGCGTCGCCGCCAGCGTGCCGAGCGCGATGCCGATGGAAAGCCAGATGGTGTCGGAATAGAGCGCCAGTACCTGCTTTACCCAATCCAGGGTGAGGCCGGAGGAGACGCCCCGGAAATAATTGGCGGTGAAGCCGGCGAGGATGGAGGCGCCGGCCGGCACCATGAGGAAGGCGGCCGCCAGCAGGGTCACGAACAGCTGGAAGGCGAAGGTGAGGCGGTGGGTTTTCATGGCGCGCCTCAGCCGGCCGCCGCCACGCCGCCACCGGCGAGGTTGCGCGAGAGGGCGAGCACCGCCCAGGTGATGAGGCCGAGGGCGATGGAGAGCGCTGCCGCCGTGGCGAAGTTCGCGTTCAGGGTGAACTCCGTATAGATGGTCATCGCCAGCACATCGATGCGCGTCGCCAGCGTGAAGGCGGTGCCGAACGCCCCCATGGCGGTGGCGAAGGCGATGGCGCCGGAGGCCATCAGCGCCGGGGCGATGCCGGGCAGGGTCACGTCGCGCAGCACCTCGAACCGGCCGGCGCCCAGCGAGCGGGCCGCCTCCTCCAATGCCGGATCGAGCTTCTCCACGGCCGCCATGAGCGTCACCAGCACGCGCGGCAGCGAGAAATAGACGTAGCCCGCGAACAGGCCAGCCATGGAATAGGCGAACACCCATCGCCCCATGCCGAGACCCATTGAGAGGCTGGAGAGCAGCCCCTGCCGGCCGGCCAGCAGGATGACCATGAAGCCCACCACCACGCCGGGAAAGGCCAGCGGCAGGGTGAGGCACGAGACCAGCAGCGGGCGGCCCCAGAAGCGGTTGCGGGCGAGGAACAGGGCGACGACGGTGCCGATGGCGAGGGTCGCCGCCGTCACCGCCGCCGAGAGGGCGAGGGTCGCGACCAGGGTCGCGAGGTGCCTCGGGTTGGTGAGGATGGCGACATATTCCGCCATCCCGTTGGGGCCGGACCCCGCGACGCCGACGAGCCGCACCATGGGCAGCAGGAAGAAGGCCGCCACGAACAGGAACAACGGCAGCAGGAACAGGCGGGCGAGGCGATCGGCGCTGTGCATGGCTTCAGGCGAACGCCCGCCTCACTTCACGTTGTTGAGGTAGGCGTCGGAGAAGGCCTTCTGCGCGGTCTCCATGCGGGCATAGTCCACCGGCTTGGCGCGGGCATAGTCCGAGGCCGGCAGGAAGCGGCTGGCGATCTCTGGCGGCAGCGTGATGTTGCGGGCGGGGCGCAGGTAGGCCTTGGCCCACATGGCTTGTCCCTTGTCGGAGAGCACGTAGTCGAGGACCTTCTTGGCGGCCTCGGGGTGCGGCGCGCCCTTCACCATGGTCATCACATAGGGGACGACGACGGAGCCCTCGCAGGGGATGACGAAGGCGAAATTGCCCTTCTCGTTGTACTTCGCGCGGTAGGCGTTGAAATCGTAGTCGAACAGGATCGGGATCTCGCCGGAGACCACGCGGGCGTAGGACGTCTGCTTGGGCACGATGGGCTGGTTGGCCTGGAGCTTCTTGAAGTATTCGATGCCCGGCTTGAAGTCGTCGAACGAGCCGCCCATGGCGCCGTTCACCGCCACCGCGCCCACATAGCCCACGAAGGCGGAGGTGGGGTCGAGATAGCCGACGAGGCCCTTGTATTCGGGCTTCAGCAGGTCCGCCCAGCAGGCCGGCACCGGGGCGCCGCCCAGCGCATCCTTGTTCACGAACAGGCCGAGCGTGCCGGAATGGATGGTGAACCAGTTGCCGTCCTTGTCCTTCAGGCCTTCGGGAATGTCGGCGAAGCCTTTGGGCTCATAGGGCTGGGTGACGCCGGCATCCTTCGCCTTGATGCCGAAGGTGACGCCGAGATAGGCCACGTCCGCAACCGGGCTCGCCTTCTCGGCGAGGATCTGGGCGAGGGACTGGCCGGAATTCTTGTTGTCCTGCGGCACGTCGATGCCGGTGTCGGCCTTGATGGCCTTCAGCATGGCGCCCCAGTCGGCCCATTCGGGCGGACAATTGTAGCAGATGGCATCCGCCGCCGCGGCCGGGCGAGCGGGGGCGATGGCTGCCACGGCGACGAGCGCGAAGGCGGAAAGCGTCGCGGCGGAAAGAGTCTTGAGGGAACGCATGGCGGACCTCACGGGGTGGGGAGGGACGGTGGGGTGGGTTCCTGTCGGCGGGTTCGCTTCGGCGCGGCGGCAAGGGTGCCGCCGGACCGCAGGCTGAAGGGCAGCCGCTCCACGCGGGGGGCGGCGCCGGTCTCGATCATCTCGAACAGCAGCTCCACGGCCCGCTCGCCCATCAGGCGGGTGGGGGTGTCCACGGTGGCGAGGCTCGGGCTCATGGCCCGGCCGAGGGCGATGCCGTCGAAGCCGGCCACCGATACGTCGTCCGGCACGCGGATACCGAGGTCGCGCAGCGCGCCGATGACGGAGAGGGCGAGCAGATCGTTGGAGCACAGCGCCGCGGTGGGGGCGCTGGCCCCGCCGAACAGCCCGGCGAGCGCTGCGGCATGGCTCGGCGCGTCGCCCAGATAGTCGAGTTCCAGCGGCGCGGCGGCATCGAGCCCGGCCTTTTCCATGGCCGCCCGATAGCCCTCATAGCGCCGGAGCGAACGGTCGGAGGTGGCGAAGCGGCCGGCGAGATAGGCGATGTTGCGGTGCCCGGCCGCGATCATCGCTTCGGTGAGGGCGCAGGTGGCCGCTGCATTGTCCACGCAGACGGCGGCGCGGGCATCGGTGTCCGGCTCGTTGTGGACGAGCACGAAGGGGATGCTCTCCGCCTCCAGCAGGTCGAGGGTGGCGTTGTTCTCGGCGCAGGCGACGGTGAGCACGAGGCCGGCCACGTTCTGCGCCACCAGCGTTTCCACCAGCTCCGCCTCGGCGGCGGGGTCGTAATCGGTGGCGGTGAGGAGGAGGGTGTGGCGGCGCTCGCGGGCGGCCGCCTGCATCCCCGCCACGGAGGCGGCGAACACCGGATTGGTGAGGCTCGGGATCAGGACGCCGAGGGTGCGGGTCTTGAGCGTCTTCAGCGCCCGGCCGATCTCGCTGGGGCGGAAGCCCAGCTCGTCGATGGCCGCACGGACCCGGGCCTCAACTTCGGCGCTGGTCGGCGCCGAGCGGTTGATGACGCGGCTGACCGTCGCGATGGAGCAGCCTGCGCGCTCGGCGACGGTCCTGATGGTGACGATGCGCGGCACGTCCGACCCCGGTGGGCTCCAATGGAGCGTGAAACCGTTTTCAGATCAATAGGTGCAACGCGCGACAGGCGTGTGACGGGTCCGGCCGGGGCCTGAAATGCGGACAGCGGGCGTGCCGAGGCACGCCCGCTGCGGGGAAGGGAAGATCAAGGGCGGCGAGATTCCCTTCCTTCTCGTGACCTCACGGACGCGCAGGGGGCGGCGGGAGGTGATCGGGGTGGCCACCGAGCGGCGCGCCGGGGGGCGGCGGAGGCGGCGGCAGAAGTGCGAATTCGAGGCGGCCCAGCTTCTCGATCTGGTCGGGCGAGAGGCGCGTCTTCAGGGCGTCCACGGCCTTGAGGAGCCGGGTTCCGGCCTTGCCGGCCTCCTCGCTGCGCGCGCCGAATGCGGTGACGAGGGAGAGCGGCGCGGCACCGGGCTGAGGCGGCGGCGGCGGGGGTGGCAAGGCCTCCTGCAGCGCATCGGTGAAGTCGCGCCAGGCGTCGAGCTGGTTGGTGCGGATGCCGAGGGCGGCTTCGGCGGCTGCGAGGTTGCGGGCGAGGCCCAAAGGACCGGGGGGAGGACCGCCAGCGGGGCCATGGGGCGCGCCGGGAGGACCGGGCGGACCGAAGGGCATGGGCGGAGTGTCCGGCCCGGCAGCGAACTGGTCCTGCGGGGGCATGTGGTCGTCCACCTTGGCGTATCCCGGGGAGGACACGATGAAACCCGCGACGGCCAGAATGCCGAGGGTCGCCCCGGCGAGGATGAGGGCCCGGAAACTCTGGCGCGGCGTCTTCGGCATCGGCGTGTTGCACGTCATGGCGTGCCTCCTGTCCATCAGGTTGACGCGAGGATGGAGGCGGCTCGTAGCCAAATGAGGTCGGGGAGGTATCGTTAGATGTCCTGCCGGGCGGAATTTGTAACGCAATGTTGCCAGCCGCCCCGTGGCAATGCTGGGAAGTACGGATGCGTGCGGCGGCCGGGGAGGCGGGATAGCATCGGTCCGAACGGAGGAACCGGTGCAACAGGACGGTCCACACATTCTCGTCGTCGACGACGATCTCGAAATCCGCAAGCTGCTCAGCCGCTATCTCGCCGCGCAGGGGTTCCGCGTGACCGCGGCCGGCGACGGGCGGGAGATGGAAGAGAAGCTCACCACCCAGCGCATCGATTTCGTGGTGCTGGATTTGATGCTGCCCGACGCCTCCGGCCTCGACCTCTGCCGCGCCCTGCGCGCCCGTTCGCGGGTGCCGGTGATCCTGCTCACCGCCCTGAAGGAGGACGTGGACCGCATCATCGGCCTCGAGATCGGGGCGGACGACTATCTCGGCAAGCCGTTCAATCCGCGAGAGCTGGTGGCCCGCATCCGCGCCGTCCTCAGGCGCACCAGCGTCACCGATCCCACGTCCTCCGCCGTGCGCGCCTACGGCTTCGCCGGCTTCCGGGCCGAGCCGGACCTGCGCCGCGTCACCGCGGCGGACGGCTCGGAGGTGCCCCTCACCGGGGCGGAGTTCGACCTGCTGATGGCCTTTCTGGAGCGGCCCGGCCGCATCCTCTCCCGCGACCAGCTGCTCGACATCACCCGCGGGCGGGAGGCCGGCCCGTTCGACCGCTCTGTGGATGTGCTGGTCAGCCGCCTCAGGCGCAAGCTCGGCGACCAGGGCGCGTTCCAGATCCTGAAGACGCTGCGCAATGGCGGCTACCAGCTCTCCGTGCGGGTGGACATCGAGGACGCGCTGTGAGGACCCTGCGCGCCCAGGTCTCCGCCATCCTCGTGGTGGCGGTGCTGGTGGTGATCGCGCTGGCCAATGGCGCCTCCTTCTTCGTCGCGCGCCCGCTCTGGCCGCCGTTCGGCGACCACGGCACCCATGCGGCGGACCTTCTCATCATGGCCGATCTGGCCGCAGCCGTTCCGCGCGGCACCGAGGTCCGGTCACAAGCCGGCGAGGCGCTGCTGCGACCGGTGCCGCCCGCGGGTGAGATCGATCCGGAAGAGACCCGCCTCATGAGCGAGGCGCTGGCAAGGCTCGGCTCGACCTTGCCCGTCCGGGTGTTGCGCCGCCCGCCGCCCTCCGGAGCGCCGGATGGGCCCGGTTCCGCGCCCCCCGGCGGGCCGACGGGCGTCACCGCCCTGGCGCTGCCGGACGGGCGCTGGCTGGTGGTGGATGGCCGCCGTCAGCCGCTGCCACCGCCCGGCCCTCCGGGCGGCACCTTCGGCTTCGCCGCGTGGCTTGCCTTCATGGTCGCCGGGGTCACGGTGGTGGCGGTGTTCGCGGTGCGCCGGCTCACCAAGCCGCTCTCGCTCATCGAGGAGGCGGCGCTCCGCATCGGTCCCGACGGCGAGCCGCCCGTGCTGCCCGAACGGGGGCCGACCGAAGTGCGCGCCGCGGCGGTCGCCATCAACCGGCTCTCGGCGCGGCTGAAGGCCTCCATGGACAGCCGCATGCGCATCGTCGCCGGCGCGGCCCATGATCTGCGCACGCCGCTCACCCGCATGCGGCTGCGCGCGGAATTCATCCCGGACGAGGAGGACCGCGCCCAGTGGCTCTCTGACCTCGCGGAGCTGGACCGCATCGCCGACAGCGCCATCCGCCTCGTGCGGGAGGAGGTGGAGGGCAGCACGCTGGAGACGGTGCGGATGGACCGTCTTGCCGCCGATGTGGCGATGGAACTGAAGGAGATCGGGCTCGCCGTCGTTCTTCTCGCCGCGTCCCCGGCGTGCGTCGCGGGGCGGCCGCTCTCGCTCAAGCGGGCCGTGCGCAACCTCGCTGTCAATGCCGCCACCCACGGCGGCGGCGCGCGCATCGCGGTCAGCACGGATGCGCAGCGGGTGGTGCTGGTGATCGAGGATGATGGCCCCGGCATTCCCGAGGCGCTGATGGGGCGGGTGTTCGAGCCGTTCTTCCGGGTCGATCCGGCGCGGCAGGTGAAGATCCCCGGCGCGGGCCTCGGCCTCGCCATCGCCAACGAGATCATCGTTCGCCATGGCGGACGGCTCATCCTCTCGAACCGGCCCGGGGGCGGCCTCCTGCAGCGGGTGGAACTGCCCGCCGCAGCAGCCGGCGATGACCAGGAGCCCGGCGGCGCTGGGCCGGGCTGATCCACGGAGAGGCCGGGGTGCCCGGCCTCTCCGCCGGATGCCTCAGCGGGTGGGAACGGGCTTCTCGCCGCGATAGTCGTAGAAGCCGCGCTGCGTCTTGCGGCCGAGCCAGCCGGCCTCGACATACTTCACCAGCAGCGGGCAGGGCCGGTACTTGGAATCGGCGAGCCCCTCGTGCAGCACCTGCATCACCGCGAGGCAGGTATCGAGGCCGATGAAGTCGGCGAGCTGCAGCGGACCCATGGGATGGTTCGCGCCAAGCTTCATGGCGCGATCGATGGAATCCACCGAGCCCACGCCCTCATAGAGGGTGTAGATGGCCTCGTTGATCATCGGCAGCAGGATGCGGTTGACGATGAAGGCCGGGAAGTCCTCGGCCACCGCATAGGTCTTGTGCAGACGGGTGACGAAGGTCTTGGAGGCCTCGAAGGTCTCGTCGTCGGTGGCGATGCCGCGCACCAGCTCGACCAGCTCCATCAGCGGCACCGGATTCATGAAGTGAATGCCGATGAAGCGCTCCGGCCGGTCGGTGGCGGCGGCGAGGCGGGTGATGGAGATGGAGGAGGTATTGGAGGCGAGCAGCGTTTCCGGCTTCACCACCTGGCAGAGCCCGGAGAAGATCTTGCGCTTCACCTCTTCCCGCTCGGTGGCCGATTCGATCACGAGGTCGCAGTCGGCGAGGTCCTCGGTCTTGTCCGCGGCGACGATGCGGGCGAGGGCTTCCTGCCGGTCGGTCTCGGACACGGTGCCCTTGGCCACCTGCTTGGCCATGTTGCCGTTGATGGTGGCGAGGCCGGAGCGGATGCGGTCGGGGTCCGCGTCGTTCAGCGCCACGTCGTAGCCGGCGAGCGCGCACACGTGCGCGATGCCGTTGCCCATCTGGCCTGCGCCGATGACCCCGACCTTCTTGATCTCGAGCGGCATGATTCTCTCGTTTCGCCTTGTTGCCGGTGACCGGGGCGGGCCTCCCCGAAACTGCGGCCGGTGGTTGTCCGGCCGCAGCCAGAGTGATCCTATCCCTTAACCTTGGCGATTTCCGCCTTGAGTTCAGGGATGACGGTGTTGATATCGCCGACGAGGCCGTAGTCCGCCACCTGGAAGATGGGGGCTTCCTCGTCCTTGTTGACGGCGACGATGACCTTGGAGTCCTTCATGCCGGCGAGATGCTGGATGGCGCCGGAGATGCCGAGGGCGACGTAAAGCTCGGGGGCGACGACCTTGCCGGTCTGGCCCACCTGCCAGTCGTTCGGGGCATAGCCCGCATCCACCGCGGCGCGCGAGGCGCCCACCGCCGCGCCCAGCGCGTCGGCCAGAGGCTCGATCAGCTCGGCGAACTTCTCCCGCGAGCCCACCGCGCGGCCGCCCGACACGATGATCTTCGCGGCGGTCAGCTCGGGACGGTCGGAAGCGGCGATGCTCTCTTCCACGAAGGTGGAGAGCGCCGGGTCGGACGCCGCGCCAACGGCCTCGATGGCGGCCGAGCCGCCTTCGGGCGTGGCGGCGAAGGAGGCGGTGCGCACCGTCACCACCTTCTTGGCGTCGTTGGACTTCACCGTCTGGATGGCGTTGCCGGCATAGATGGGCCGCTCGAACGTGTCGGGCGCCACCACCTTGATGATGTCGGACACCTGCATCACGTCCAGCAGCGCGGCGACGCGCGGCAGCACGTTCTTGGCGCTGGCGGTGGAGGGGCCGACGATGGCGTCGTAGGACCCGGCCAGCGAGACGAGCAGCGCCGCCAGCGGCTCGGCCAGGCGGTGCGCATAGAGCGCGTCGTCGGCCAGCAGCACCTTCTCGACGCCCGAGAGCTTCGCGGCGGCCTCGGCCACGCCCTTGGCGTTCTGGCCGGCGACCAGCACATGCACCGGCGCGCCCATGGCGGCGGCGGCGGTGAGGGCCTTGGCGGTGACGCCGTTGAGGGCCGAATTGTCGTGTTCGGCAATGAGCAGAACGGCCATCAGATCACCCCCGCCTCATCCTTGAGCTTCGCCACCAGCTCGGCCACCGAGCCCACCTTCACGCCCGCCTTGCGGCCGGCCGGCTCGGCGGTCTTCAGCACCTCGAGCCGGGGGGCGACGTCGACGCCGTAATCGGCCGGCGTCTTCTCGGCGATGGGCTTCTTCTTCGCCTTCATGATGTTGGGGAGCGAGGCGTAGCGCGGCTCGTTGAGGCGCAGGTCCGTCGTGACGATGGCCGGGCCGTTGAGCTTGAGGGTCTGCAGGCCGCCGTCGATCTCGCGGGTGACGAGCGCGCCGCCGTCCTCCACCACGACCTTGGAGGCGAAGGTGGCCTGAGGCCAGCCCAGGAGCGCCGCCAGCATCTGGCCGGTCTGGTTGCAGTCGTCGTCGATGGCCTGCTTGCCGAGGATCACGAGGCCGGGGGCTTCCTCGCCCACCACGCCCTTGAGGATCTTGGCGACGGCGAGCGGCTCGACCACGCCATCGGTCTTCACCAGGATGCCGCGGTCGGCGCCCATGGCCAGCGCCGTGCGCAGCGTCTCGGAGGCCTGGGCCGGTCCGATGGACACCGCAATCACTTCGGTCGCCTTGCCGGCTTCCTTGAGGCGCAGCGCCTCTTCCACCGCGATCTCGTCGAACGGGTTCATGGACATCTTGACGTTGGCCAGCTCAACGCCCGACCCGTCAGACTTCACCCGGACCTTAACGTTGTAATCCACCACCCGCTTAACGGGCACCAGGATCTTCATCGACACGCGCTCCCCGTTCCCGAAATCTCGACCGGCGGTCGTAAAATCCGCCGATAAACGTGACTTCCGCTCTTATCCCTGCATTGCAGCATTTCTTGCGGGCGGGCAACGTAGGAGGGGCCAGAAAGTGTGTCAACGCTCGCTCCGGCGCGGCGTTCGGACGCTCGGCACGCCGGAGGGATCGCGATCGAACAGGGCGACGCCCGGCCGGCGCATCAGCGCCACCAGAACGGCTCCGGCGAGGAAGCCGCCCACGTGCGCCCACCACGCCGTCTCCTGGTCCGAACTCGACAGGATCTGCCACACCTGAAGGCCGAACCAGGCGCCGATGGCCCAGTAGGCCGGGACCCGGAGCGGGATCTTCATCAGGACCAGCGCCCACAGGCGGATGTTCGGGTGCAGCACCAGATAGGCCGCGATCACCCCGGCCACCGCCCCGGACGCCCCGACCAGCGGCGCCTCCGAGCCCGGCTCGGCCACCACATGGACCAGCCCGGCGATGACCCCGCATAACAGATAGAACAGGAGGAAGCGGGCATGGCCCATGGCGTCCTCCACATTGTCGGCGAACACCATGAGGAAGGCCATGTTGCCGATGAGGTGCAGCCATCCGCCATGCAGGAACATGTAGCTGACGAGGGTGAGGGCCGGCGGCAGCCGCTCGTACCCCTCGGGAAGGATGGCGACGCCGCTGACCACGGCGGGAATGGCGCCGAAGCCGAGCACCCCGGCCTCGCTCACCGGCCCGAACGCACCATGCTGGAGCGCCACGAAGACGAACACGTTCAGCGCCACCAGCCCCCAGGTGACGTAGGGGCGGCGCACATGCTCCAGGGGATTGGTGTCGGCAAGCGGAACGAACATCACACGGTCCCGGGGACCCGTCCGCCGCCTGCGGCCGTCCTGTCCCGTGCCGATAAGCTTAGAGCATTTTCGCGCGGGGTGGATACCGCCCCGCGTGAGGAAAATGCGTTGGCTCAATAGCCTAGGGTGTTTTTCCGATGCGGCGGAACGGGGACGCGCTCTGACGCAGACGTTCGCGCCTTGGCCACGGAGCCGGCGTCAGGTCCGGCGCCTTCAGCGACTCCTTCAGCGACTCTTGCCCGGCACCCACAGCACGTCCGCCGCGCCGCGGGCGTTGGCATAGCGGCCGGCGACGAACAGCAGGTCGGAGAGCCGGTTCACATAGTGCAGCGCCGGCGCGCCCACCGCGCCCTCTCCCACCGTGCCTTCGCCCTGGTGCGACAATGCGACCATGATGCGCTCGGCCCGGCGGCACACCGTGCGGGCGAGATGGAGGTGGGCGGATGCGGCGGTGCCGGCCGGCAGCACGAAGGAGGTAAGGGGAGAAAGCTCGGCGTTGAGGAGGTCGATATCCTCTTCCAGCCGCGTCACCTGCGCGGGCACGATGCGCAGGCTCGCGCCCGGCTCCTCGTTGGCGGCCGGCGGCACGCAGAGGTCGGCGCCGAGGTCGAACAGGTCGTTCTGGATGCGCACCAGAATGCCATCGAGCAACGGCTCGCCGGAGAGATGGAGGCGGGCGATGCCGAGGGCGGCGTTGGTCTCGTCCACCGCGCCATAGGCCTCGACGCGCAAATCGTACTTGGGCACGCGCTTGCCGGTGCCGAGGCCGGTGGTGCCGTCGTCGCCGGTGCGGGTGTAGATCTTGTTCAGCTTGACCATGGCCGTCAGCGGCCCATGGCGAAGATGGTGGCCATCACGATGATGATGGCGAGGAACTGGAACAGCACCCGCATCTGCATCAGCTTCTGCGAGCGCTGCGGCGAGCCGCCCGAGGCGAAGTTGAACAGGCCGAGGAAGAGCACCCCGGCCACCAGCATCAGCGCCAGCGGGATGAACAGATAGATCGACCAGTGCACCATCTTCGTTTCCTCCCGGCGCTCAGTTGAGCACGGCGATGCCGGCATTGAGCGTCGAGGCGTAGCACACCCAGATGAGATAGGGCACCAGCAGCCAGCCGGCCGTGCGGTCCAGCGGGAAGGTGGCGCGCAGCGTCAGCGCCAGCAGCACCACGAGGCCGATGATGATGACGAGGCCGGCGTGGATGGCGTGCAGGCCGAAGAACACCGGCGACCAGATGAAATTGAGCGCCAGCTGCACCAGGAACAGGCCGATGGCCACGGTGCGCGCGGAGGAGGGGGGCACCTTGTCCCACAGCCGCCAGAGGCTCACCGCCATCATCAGATAGAGCAGCGTCCAGACGATGGGGAAGGCGGCGTTGGGCGGCGTCCAGCCCGGCTTCACCAGACCTTGATACCAGGCGGGGATGGCCGGAGAGGTCACCGCCCCGCCGACAGCGCCCACCGCCAGCATCAGCACGAGGCAACCGGCGAGCCGCAGCCGGGAGACGGCGCAGGGCGAAAGCGAGCGGGGGGAGGTCACGGACATGTGGAAGCACCTTTTCACCGCCGGCCATGCGGGCGGCGGCTTCTCCTTATCCGAACGCCAGCCCCCGGTGGATCGTTTCGCCCGCCGGGGGCCAAGGCTCAGGTGGCGATGTGGCCGGCGATCTCGTCCACCGGGAGCTTCACCAGATCCTTGGCGATCTCGCCGTCCACCAGCGGCCTGACGCGGTGAGACAGCGCCTCCCGCAGCACGCCCAGTGCCTTGGGCGGGGCGACGAGCAGGATGCGGGCCGGGGCCTCGCCCGCAGCCACCAGCGCATCGAGCCTTGCGGCGACGCGGGCGATGAAGGCGGCTTCCGCCTGGGCGTGAAAGTCGGTGGTCTCCACCGCGCTGCGGGCGACGGTGGCGGATTCATGCACCCGGCCGGGCCGGTCCGTGCCCAGGGCGGCGGTGCCGGGATGGGGTTCGCTGAAGCTCTCCATCACCGACAGGCGCGGCGCCGGGGGGATGCCCGTATCGGCGAGCAGGACGGCCTTGGCGCCGTCGCACACCACCACGAGGCGGTTCATCTTGTCGGCTTTCGTCATGTCCCTGTCTCCCTGATCGCGGGGCGCCTGAAGCGCCGGCTTGAGCGTCCGTTGGGGCCGGTGTCCATGCCTGTGTGTCACATGGGAAGGTACGGCGCCTTGTCCAGGGACAAACCGTTCCGCCGGCCTCTGCGACCTTGTGTCGACGGGCGGGCGCTTGTCGTACCGGAAACGGCGTGAGACGCTTTTGTGAAAGGGTCTGCGGCCGATGGCGATCCGCGCGGTGATCGGTGCCGAGGGTTCCGACGTATCGCCCGTGCCGACGCAAAGGCAGAGCGCCCAGCCCCGCACCGAGGATACCGCCATGCCGTTCCTGGTCCGCTTCCTTCTCCGCCACGCCGCCATCGGCATCGCTGTCGCGGCCCTGTTCGTGGCGCTTCTCGTCGCTTTCGACGTGGCGCACCTCGCCAGCCTGTTCGCGCACTCGCCGGATGGGCTTCTGGCCCTCGGGGTGCTCACGATGGCGCTGGGCATCACCTTCGGCAGCGTGCAGATGGGCTTCGCCGTGATGCTGATGGATGACGAGGACGGCCCGCCCTCCGGCCGCCGCGCCCGCCTGACGCGCCTCGTGCCGAAGCTCGCGCGGGCCCACGCCCGGCGCTGACGCGTCCGTCTGTGCTTTTGAATGCGGCCGGGCGTTGAGCCCGGCCGTTTTCGTTTGGGACTACTGACCCTTGCGCCGCATGGCATCGGCCAGCGCCGCGCCGAAGGCGCCAGTCCCGCCCCTGTCGCCGCCCTTGTCCCCCGGCTTGCCTTGCTGGGGCCGGCGGAAATCGTTGCCTCGCCCGTCATTGCGCGGCTGCTCCGGCGGCCCGCCCGCGGGCCGCGCGCCGGCATCGTCCTTGCGCATGGAGAGGGCGATGCGCTTGCGCTTCACGTCCACTTCCACCACGCGCACCTTCACCACGTCCCCGGCCTTCACCACCTCGTGCGGATCTTTCACGAAGCGGTCGGCCAGCGCCGAGACGTGGACCAGCCCGTCCTGATGGACGCCGATGTCCACGAAGGCGCCGAAGGCGGCGACGTTGGTCACCGTGCCTTCCAGCACCATGCCCGGCTTGAGGTCGCTCATCTCGTGGACGCCCTCGGCGAAGGTGGCGGTCTTGAAGGCCGGGCGGGGGTCGCGGCCGGGCTTCTCCAGCTCGGTGAGGATGTCGCGCACGGTGGGCAGGCCGAAGCGCTCGTCCACGAAGGCGCGCGGGTCGAGCGCCTTCAGCGCCGCCGTATCGCCCATGATCTGGCGCACGTCGCGCCCGCAGGCGGCAACGATCTTCTTCGCCACCTCATAGGCTTCCGGATGCACGGCGGACGCATCCAGCGGCTCGGCGCCCTCGGGGATGCGCAGGAAGCCGGCGGCCAGCTCGAAGGTGCGCGGGCCGAGGCGGGCGACCTTCAGCAATTCCTTGCGGGTCTTGAACGCGCCCACGGAGTTGCGGTGCGCCACGATGGCCTCCGCCAGCGAGGCACCGAGGCCGGACACGCGGGCGAGCAGCGAGGCGGAGGCGGTGTTGAGGTCCACGCCCACGGCGTTCACCGCGTCTTCCACCACCGCGTCGAGGGCTTTCGCGAGGCGGGCCTGGTCCACGTCGTGCTGGTACTGGCCGACGCCGATGGCCTTGGGCTCGATCTTCACCAGCTCCGCCAGCGGGTCCTGCAGGCGGCGGGCGATGGAGACGGCGCCGCGGATCGAGACGTCGATGTCAGGCATCTCGGCGGCGGCGGTGGCGGAGGCGGAATAGACCGAGGCGCCTGCCTCGCTCACCACCACCTTGATGGGCTTCTTCCCCGCCGCGTCCGGCGGCAAAGCGGCGATGAGGTCGGCGGCGAGCTTGTCCGTCTCGCGGCTCGCCGTGCCGTTGCCGATGGCGATCAGCTCCACATTGTGGCGGCGGATGAGATGCGCCAGCTCCGCCATGGCGCCCTGCACGTCGTTGCGCGGCTGGAAGGGATAGACGGTGGAGGTGGCAATCAGCTTGCCCGTGCCGTCCACCACCGCCACCTTCACGCCGGTGCGGATGCCCGGATCGAGCCCCATGGTGGCGCGCGAGCCGGCCGGGGCCGCCAGTAGCAGATCCTTGAGGTTGCGGGCGAAGACGCGGATGGCCTCCTCCTCCGCCCGCTCGCGCATCTCGCCCATCAGCTCCACGGTCAGGTGCAGCGAAAGCTTCACCCGCCACGCCCAGCGCGCCACCTCCAGCAGGAAGCCGTCCGCAGGCGCGCCATTGGCGAGGGGGATGTCGTAGGCCTCGGCGACGATGCGCTCGGCCGGCTTCACCGGGGTGGTGGCATCCTCGTCCACCACCAGGTCGAGGGTCAGCATCTCCTCGTTGCGCCCGCGCAGCATGGCGAGCACGCGGTGGCTGGGGGCGGTGGCCCACTTTTCCGAATGGTCGAAATAGTCGCGGAACTTGGCGCCCGCCTCTTCCTTGCCCTCGGCCACCTTGGCCTTGAGCATGGCATTGGCCTTCAGGTGTCCGCGCAGCCGGCCGACCAGCTCGGCATTCTCGGCGAAGGTCTCCACGAGGATGTCGCGGGCGCCGTCCAGCGCCGCCTTGATGTCCGCCACCTGCTCGTTGAGGAAGGCGGCGGCGCGTTCGGCCGGGGCGATGGAGCGGTCGGCGAGGATCGCCTCCGCCAGCGGCCCGAGGCCTTTTTCGCGGGCGATTTCCGCCTTGGTGCGGCGCTTGGGCTTGTAGGGGAGGTAGAGGTCTTCCAGCTCCGCCTTGGTGGTGGCCGCCTCGATCTTGCCGCGCAGCTCGTCGGAGAGCTTGCCCTGCCCGTCGATGGAGGAGAGCACGGCGGCGCGGCGGCTTTCCAGCTCGCGCAGATAGGAGAGGCGCTCTTCCAGCGTGCGCAGCTGGGTATCGTCGAGACCGCCCGTCACCTCCTTGCGGTAGCGGGCGATGAAGGGGACGGTGGCGCCTTCGTCGATGAGGGAGACGGCGGCCGTCACCTGCGCCGGGCGGGCATTGATCTCGGCGGCGATGAGGCGGGCGATGGCGTCTGCGTTGCCCTGCGGTGCGGCGGCCATGGGGTCTCCTCAACTGTCCTGCGACACGGGGGGACGCCCATAGCCGAGCAATGGGGCGATGTCACGTTGCGGCTGGGGAAAGAGCCGTTCGGGTGCCCTTATCCCCGCCGGCTGAGGAAATCCTCGGCCAGCGCCAGCGTCCCGGCCGTATAGGGCGCGCCCATGGCTTGCGCCGTCGGCGTCTCGGCGTGGGAGGCGACCCAGGCGGTGAGCAGCATGCGCCGCAGCATCACGAACACGTCGAGTTGTGCATCGGCATCCGCCGGCAAAGGGGCGAGGGAGCGGTAGCCCTCCATCCACGTCGCCTTCAGCGTCGGCACCAGCGGCGAATGCTCCATGAAGGATACGGCCGAGGCGAAGTCGTAAAGGTACCAGGAGAAGCCGCAATCGTCGAAATCGATGAGGGTCAGGCTGTCCCCATCCGCCAGCAAATTGGCGAGGCGCAGGTCGGCATGGATCAGGCCGAAGCTGTCCGGCGTCGTCAGCGGCGCGAGCCGGTCCTTCAGGGCGAGCGCTGTGCGCTCCAGCAGCGCGCGGCCGGCCGCACCCAGCCCCAGCGCGGCGCGGAAATCGCCCCACAGCGGGCGGTCGCCCAGCATGCTCTCGAAATCCCACACCTTGCGGGCGAACCCCTCCGGCCGGCGCCAGCCCTTGGCATGGGCGTGGAGGCGGGCATGGAAGGCGCCGAGGCGGGTGAACCAGTGGGCGAGGTCCGCGCCCTCCTGCGGCTCGACGCCGGGCACGAAGGCGAAGGCGGCCAGCCGGCGCAGGCTGCCGTCCTCATTCACCTCATTCAGGAGGCGGCCGTCGTGCGTGGGAATGATGGCGGGGGTGGGCACAACGCCGTCGGCGCGCAGCGCCTCGATCCAGGCCAGCTCCGAGCGGATTTCCGCCGCCTCGTGATAGCCCGGCCGGTAGACGCGGACGACGATATCCTGCGCGCCGGCGGTGGCGCGGAAGGTGGCGTTCTCGGAGATGGAGAGGAGCTGGAGCGCCGCATCCGGCGGCAGGCCCCAGTCCGGCAGATGGGCGCGGACGAGTCCTTCGGTCCGCGCCAGATACGCCTCGTCGTACAGCACCCGTCCGGCCTCTCAAGCGTGTCGGACGGGCGCTATAGCATGTTGGAGGGCGCGCACCATCGGTGCCGGCCTGCGACCGGCGCCGATTGGTTTCGCTCAGGCGCCGCGCGGGCTTTTCTCGTGGCCTTCGCTCAGGCGCCGCGCGGGCTCAGACGAGTCCGGCGAGGATGCCGACGCCGGCCACCGCCACCGCCGCGCCCGCGCCGCGCACGAACTTCTCGCCATGCAGCTCGCCGAAGCGGCCGATGGCCATGCCGAGGCCGAGGCCGGCGAGGTGGAGGAGCGCGGTCGCCGACATGAAGCCGAGGCCATAGGCGAGGCCAGAGGCATCCGCCGGCATCTCGGCACCGTGGGCGTGGCCGTGGAAGATGGCGAAGAAGCCGACCATGGCCATGGCCGCCGCCAGCGGCGCCTTGACGCCGAAGGCCACCACACCGCCCAGCACGATCACCGAGAAGGCGATGCCCAGCTCCACGAAGGGCACATCGATGCCGGAGATGCCGAGCGCGCCGCCCACGGCCATCAGGCCGACGAAGGTGGCCGGCACCGCCCACACGGCGCGCCCGCCCAGCTGCCAGGCGAAGATGCCCACCGTGACCATGGCGAGCAGGTGGTCGAGGCCACCGAGGGGATGGGCGAAGCCGTGGCTGAAGCCGTGCACGTCGCCGACGCCGGTATGGGCGAAGGCGAGCTGCGGCAGGAGGGTCAAGGCAGCAGCGGCGGCTGCGGTGCGGATCGTGCGGTGCATGAAAGTCTCCCCGGTGTTTGAAGGTTTGAAAAAGGTTCAGCAGATGCGGGGCAGTTGATCGCCGACCAGCATGTCGACGATGCGCTCGCCCCCGAAGCGCGTTCTCATGACGACCCGGCCGGGCCGCTCGGATGTGACCTCGCCGATCACCGCCGCCTCGCGGCCCAGCGGATGGGCGCGCAGCGCGGCCAGCGCCGCGTCGGACTCTTCCGCTGGCACCACGGCGAGGATCTTGCCCTCGTTGGCGAGATAGAGCGGGTCGAGGCCCAGGATCTCGCAGAAGCCCATCACCTCCGGCCGCATGGGCAGGCTCAGCTCGTCGAGGCGGATGCCGACCTTGCTCGCCTCGGCCAGCTCGTTCACCACCGCCGCGATGCCGCCGCGCGTGGCGTCGCGCATCATGCGCAGGCCGGGGGCGGCGGAGATCAGCGTGTCGATCAGGCCGTTGAGGGGCGCGCAGTCGCTCTCGATGGCGGTGTCGAGGGCAAGGTCGCCGCGGGCGTTGAGGATGGCCGCGCCGTGGTCGCCGAGCAGGCCGTTGACGATCACCTTGTCGCCCGGCCGCGCCTTGGTCACGCCCACGTCGAGGCCGGCGCGGATGACGCCGATGCCGGTGGTGGTGATGAAGAGCTTGTCGCAGGCGCCCCGCGCCACGACCTTGGTGTCGCCGGTGGCGATGGCGACGCCCGCCGCGTGCGCGGTCTCGGCCATGGAGCGGACGACGCGGCGCAGCGTCTCCACCTCCAGCCCCTCCTCGATGATGATGGCGCAGGAGAGCGCCACCGGCGTCGCCCCGCCCACCGCGAGATCGTTCACCGTGCCGCAGACGGCGAGCTTGCCGATGTCGCCGCCGGGAAAGAACAGGGGGTCCACCACGAAGCCGTCGGTGGTGAAGGCGAGCCGGTCGCCACGCGCCATCAGCGCGGCGAGGTCGAAGCGGGCCTGATCCTCCGGCGCGGCGCGGCCCTCGCCGGAAAAGGCGGAGAGGAACACGTCGTCGATGAGGTCGCGCATGGCGCTGCCGCCGCCGCCATGGGCGAGCGTCACCGTCTTCTGCGTCATGGGCCGCCGGCGGGCGGCGGTCGGGGTGGAGAACGGGATGTTCATGCGGCCTCTCCCCGTATACCGCCATATTGATAGTAAGCCGCGCAAGAACCTTCGGAAGACACCATCAGTGCGCCGAGCGGCGTCTCGGGGGTGCAGCCCTTGCCGAACTCGGGGCAGGCCCAGGGCTTCGCGGCGCCGGTGAGCACCTCGCCGCACCGGCATTGGGCGGGATCGGCCACCTTGATATCAGGCACGGCGAAGCGCTTTTCCGCATCAAAGGCGGCATAGGGCGCCGTCAGCCGCACGCCCGAGCCGGCGATGGAGCCGAGGCCGCGCCACTCGAAGGTCTCGCGCGGCTCGTACACCTCCTGAACCGCCCGGAGCGCCGCCGGATTGCCATGCTCCGGCACCACGCGGGCATACTGGTTCTCGATCCGCGCCTGTCCGGCCTCGATCTGCCGCAGCACCATGAGCAGGGATTGCAGGAGGTCGATGGGCTCGAAGCCCGACACCACCAGCGGCCGGCCGAACTCTTCCGCGATGAAGCGATAGGGCGACGTGCCGATGACCATGGACACGTGCCCCGGCCCGATGAAGCCGTCGATGCCGAGGTCCGGCTGCTCCAGCAAAGCGCGCAGCGTCGGGATGATGGTGATGTGGTTGCAGAACAGGGAGAAGTTGGTGACGCCCTCGCGCGCCGCCCGCTGCACGGTCAGCGCCGTGGAGGGCATGGTGGTCTCGAAGCCGAGGCCGAAGAACACCACCTCGCGGTCGGGATTGCGCTTGGCCAGCGTCAGCGCATCCAGCGGCGAATAGACCATGCGCACGTCGGCGCCGTCCGCCTTGGCCTGAAGCAGGCTCTTCTTGGAGCCCGGCACGCGCATGGCGTCGCCGAAAGTGGTGAAGATCACTTCGGGCCGCTCGGCGATGGCGACGCAATCGTCCACCCGGCCCATGGGCAGCACGCAGACGGGGCAGCCGGGGCCGTGGACGAATTCCACGAGGTCGGGCAGCAGGCCTTCCAGCCCATAGCGGAAGATGGCGTGGGTGTGCCCGCCGCACACCTCCATGATGGCGAAGGGCCGGTCGCGCCCGCGCTCGAGGCGGGCGGCGATGGCGCCGATCTCCTTCACGAGGGCGGCGGCGAGGGCGGGATCGCGGAATTCATCGACGAAGCGCATGTCCGGCTCCTCAGCGCGGGGTGGACAGCAGCTCGACGCTGCCTTGGGTGAGGGCTTCCATCTCGACGGCCGCCTCGCCGATCTCGGAAAGCACTTTGAGGGTCGCGGCGGCTTCCTCCTCGTCGATGCGGCTCATGGCGAAGCCCACATGGACCAGCACCCATGCGCCCACGAGATCCTCCAGCGGCGCGCCGGGCTCGGCCACGCACACCACGTCCACCGTGCGGCGGACGCCGGAAACGTCCACGACGCACAGCATGGCCTCCGCATCGGCGACGGCGACGATCTGTCCGGGAATGCCGAGGCACATGGCTTTTTCCTTCCTGGTGCACCGTGCTCAGTGCGATTGGCCGAACGCGCCGCCACGGGCGATGCCGTAGCGGTCGAGCTTGGCGCGCAGGCCGACGCGGGAGAGGCCAAGTTCTTCCGCCGCGCGGCTCTTGTTCCAGCGGCAGCGCACCAGCGTCTCCGTGAGGATGGTCGCCTCCATGCGCTCGATGCGGTCCTTCAGCGGGCCGCTCTCGGGGAGTGCGATGGAGGAATTGGCCAGGGTCTCCGGCGCCCGCGTCTCGGCGGCGGCGGCGCGCACCACGTGGGGGGAGAGGAGATCGGCGGAGAGGCTGTCGCGCTCGGTGAGCACCAGCATGCGCGTCACCTCGTTCTGCAATTCGCGCACGTTGCCCGGCCAGTCATAGGCGGACATGCAGGCGAGCGTTTCGTCGCTGAAGCCGCGCACGCGCTTGCCGTGCTGGCTGGAGAGCGCATCAAGCACGCTCTGGGCGAGGACCGGAATGTCCGCCCGCCGCTCGCGCAGCGCCGGCAGCGTCAGCACCATGGCCGAGAGGCGATAATAGAGGTCCTCGCGGAAACGGGCGCGGGCCACCTCGCCCTTGAGGTCGCGATGGGTGGCGGCGAGCACGCGGACGTTGACCCGCTTCGCTTCGTTGGAGCCCACGGGGCGGATCTCGCCCTCCTGCAGGAAGCGCAGCAGCTTCACCTGGAAGGCAGGGGAGACGTCGCCGATCTCGTCGAGGAAGATGGTGCCGCCGTCCGCCTGGTCGAGGAGGCCGATGCGGGTCACATGGGCGCCGGTGAAGGAGCCCTTCTTGTGGCCGAACAGTTCGGATTCCAGAAGCTCGTCGGGGATCGCCCCGCAATTCACCGCGAAGAACGGACGGTCCGAGCGCAGGCTGGAATAATGGATGGCGCGGGCCAGCAACTCCTTGCCGGTGCCGGTCTCGCCATGGATCAGCACGGGCACGTCGAAGGTCGCCACCTGCGCGGCGCGGGTACAGACCTGCGAGAGGGGGCTGCCCGGGGCGCGCACCAAGGTGTCGAAGTGGAAATTCTGCTTCACCCGCGCTTCCAGCGCGCCGAGGCGGGCCTCGGCATTGCCGGCGGTGAGCTTCATTTCCAGATTCAGCCGCTCATGGTCGCGCTGGAGCTGGAACAGATGCGCGGCATTGCGGGCGGCGAGCAGCAGCTGGTCGGGGTGCCAGGGCTTGGGGATGAACTGGTAGATGCCGGCATCGTTGATGGCGCCGATCATGTCCTCCGGCTCGGTATAGCCGGTGACGATGATGCGCAGGATGTCCGGCCAGCGCTCGCGCACCTCGGTGAGCAGTGCGACGCCGGAAGTCTGCGGCATCCGCTGGTCGCAGAAGATCACCTGGATCCACTCGTTTTCGAGGATGCGCCGCGCCTCCTCCGCATTGAGGGCGGTGAAGACGTCGAACTCCTCGTCCAGCACGCGGGCGATGACCTCCACCGAGCGCGGCTCGTCATCCACCACCAGAATGGCCGGGCGCCGGTTCATCGCGACCCTCCTGCCGCCGCGCGCAGGGCCGAGGCCTCGGCCTCGCGGGCGCTCGCAAGGTCGTTGAGGCGGGCGGCGCGGGCGGCTTCCAGCCACGCGATCCAGCGGGCGAGCCCGATCTCGCCGCGCGAGGAGGTGGTGAGGATGTCCGCCGTGGGATTGATGCGGCGGATGTTGGCTTCCAGCACCGCCATGTCCGCATCCACATAAGGCGCAAGGTCGGCCTTGGTGATGAGGACGAGGTCGGCCCCCTCGAAGATGTCGGGATATTTGAGCGGCTTGTCCTCGCCCTCCGCTACCGAGATGAGCGTGACGCGCTTGGTCTCGCCGAGGTCGAAGGCGGCGGGGCAGACGAGGTTGCCCACATTCTCGATGAACAGCACGCCGCCGGGTGGCAGCGGCAGCTTTTCCAGCGCATGGCCCACCATGTGGGCGTCGAGGTGGCAGCCCTTGCCGGTGTTGATCTGTACCGCCGGGGTGCCCACCGCGCGGATGCGGGCGGCGTCGTTGTCGGTCTGCTGGTCGCCCTCGATGACCGCGCAGGGGAGACGGCCGGACAGCGCCTTCAGCGTCTCCACCAAGAGGGTGGTCTTGCCGGCGCCGGGGCCGGAGAGGAGGTTCAGCGCCAGCACGCCGGCGGCATCGAGCCGGGTGCGGTTGCGGCCGGCATAATCGTCGTTCTTGGCGAGGATGGAGGTTTCGATCTCCACCATGCGCGCCTGCGTCAGCCCCGGCGCATGGGCGCGGGCGGGGCCGGCGCCGTAGTCCAGCGTGCCGGCATCGGGCGCGGGGTGGTGGTGATCGTCGGGGTGATGATGGTGGTGGTCATGGTCATGCCCGTGTCCATGGGCATGGCTGTGGGTGGTGCCGTCCGCATGGGTGTGGGTGTGCGGATGGTCATGACCATGTGAATGGGCATGATCGTGGGAATGGCCGTGCGCCTCGGAAATGGTGGCGCCGTCGCCGCTGCAGCCGCAGACCGTGCACATCACATCACCTCCAGGTCTTTGATCTTCATCTCCGTGCCGCCATTGGGCAGGAGCCGTTCCCCGCCGCACTTCGGGCAGGGGGCGAGCCGGTGGGCGAGCGGCACGGTGTCGGAGCACTCGAAGCACCAGGCGGTGCCCTCCTCCTCCAGAACCACCAGCTCGGCGCCGTCCGCCAGCGATCCCCGCGTCACCACGTCGAAGCCGAAGCGCAGCGCCTCCACCTCGATGCCGGCGAAGCGGCCGATGGCGAGGCGCACGCGGGTGACGCGCGAGAAGTTCTGTGCCTTCGCCGCCTCTTCCATCGCCGAGAGCAGGCTTTCGCACACGGCCATCTCATGCATAGGCGGGCTCCGTGGCGAAGGAGAGGGTGACGGGCACGCAGGGATTGATGGCGCAAACGAGCAGCGGCGCAAGCCACCGCGTCCGCCAGCCGGGCGAGAGGGCGGCGAAGGCCCGCTCCAGAAGCCCGCCGGGGGCGAGGTTCCAGGCGCTGGGGGAGAGGATGCGGTAGGCGGCGACGCGCCCCGCCTCCACCTCCGCCCGATGCCCCAGCAGTCCGCGCGCGGCGGGCGCGATGCCGGCCGGAAGGGGAGGGGCGGGGCGCGGTGCGAGATGGGCAAGGCCATCCACCAGCCGGGCGAGGAGGCGCACGAACAGGCTCGGTCCTTCGGACGCGAGCAGCGCGGCAAGAAGCGGCGTCCCCGCGACACGGCCCAGCGCGCCGGTTTCGCGGTGGGAGCCGATGGCGGCGGGGGCCGCGCGAGGGTGGCGGCGAGGGCGTCCGCGCTCAGCTCCGGCAGATGCACGCGCCCTTCCGCCGGATCAGCCTCGCGGATGCGGGCGAAAGCGCGGGCGGTGGGGGTGGGCGCTTCGCCGAGCCACGCCTCCAGCTCGGCGGGGGAGAAAGCGGAGAGATCGCTGGCGTCGCCCACCAGCGCGGCGTGGAAGGCGGCGCCGTCCGGCCGGGCGAGGAGGGCGAGGGCGGCGCGATCCGGTGCCATGCCCAGCGCCACGGGGACAGTGTGGAGCAGAGCGAGCGCGTGGTCGCGCACCGTCTCCCGCGCCATCGTCCAGGCATCGGCGGCGGCCGGCAGGCCGAGGGCGGAGCGGGCGGCGAAGGCGTGGGCCGCGCCGCACAGGTTGAAGACGAGGGGGGCGAGCCGCGCCGCCTCCTCCGGCGTGCGGCCGATCAGGGTCCCGGCGGGGTCCGGCCCCTCCTCCCGCGCCACGCGCCAGCCGCCCGCGCGCCCATCGGGCGTGAGGGTGAGGCTGCGGAGCGCGCGGGAGCCGTTCATGCCGCACCGTCCCTGAGGTCTTCCGCATCGGCGCGCGGGCCGAGGAGGAGCGAGCGGCGGGAGAGTTCCGCCGGCGCCTCGCGGCGGGGGGCCTCAGGCTCCGGAGCGGCCGCGGCTGTCTCGGCCGCGATGCGCGCGGCCTCTTCCGCCTCAGCCCGGCGGCGGATTTCGCCGGTGCGGGTGCCGTCCTCCCGGTTGCCGGCATCGAGCAGGCCGGGCATCACCGCCTCGGCCGTCTCCACGGCCTGCAGCATGGAGGAGAAATCGAACATGGGGGAAAACAGCGAGCAGGCCTTGTAGGGCCCGGTCTCCGGCCGGTTGGCGGCGAGGAACTCGTAGGTGCCCGAGGGAAAGTCGATCAGTTCCTTCTCGCCGGTCCGAAGCTGCGACCAGTCGTCGGTGGCGTTGGGCAGGAGCACGATGTTCATGAACCAGGGCGTCACCAGCACGCCCATCACCCGCCCCGCATGGATGCGGAAGCCCACCGCCTTCACCCCGAGCGAGCCGTTGACGAAGGGCACGCCCTTCATCTTCGCCGCATGGATTTCGCGGAACACCGCCTCGAACAGGCCGGGCGCCTCGGCCAATTGCCGCTCCAGCGCCGGATCGACAAGCGCGGGGCGCATCACGGCCGGCAGGTCCGGCGTGCCGCCGTCCAGCACCATGAAGGCGTCGCGGGCGCCGTCGCACACCGGGCAGCGCCAGTGATCGGGCAGCGCGTTGAACGGCGTACCGGGGGGAATTTGCCACGCCTCGCACCCCTCGGCGGGGTCGTAGACGTGCCAGCAGACCTTGCATTCCAGCCGCGCGGTGGGGGCAAGCCGCGCGCGATCGCCGAGATAGGAGCCGTCGAAGAAGCTGTGCTGGGACATGTCTCGCCTCATCTCATGGCCGCCAGCACCTCGACGAGGCGCTCGGCGGAATCGGCGATGTCCTCGCGGGCGGCGCAGGCGACTTCCGGCACCTCGCTCACCTCGATGGTGTCGAGGATGAGCATGTCCTGCGAATTGTAGAAGCGTACCCGCCAGACGTGCCGCGTGCCCGTCGCGTCGATGCGGCAATTGCCGTAGCCGCGCGAAAGCACGGTGGTCGCGCCGGGGCCGAGGCGCGCGTCCAGCATGGCGAGGTCTTCCGGCGTGTGTGGCAGGAGGGAGAGGTTGATGACGTGGGCGCCGTCGCCGGGCTGGCGGTTGCGGGCGCGGTCGTCGATCTCCACCAGCAGGGCCGGGGCGTTGAAGATGCCGGGGGTTGGCACGTCGAGGCCGGACAGGTCGATGCCTGCACCGCCACCGAACGCGCGAACCACGGCACCGCGCGGGAAGGCGCCGATCTCGATGCGGTCGCTGCCCGCCGCGCCGCGCAGGCGCCACACGCCGGCGAAGGTCGCTTCCTGGATCTCCATGGGGCGCACGTCGCCCCGTCCTTCCACCTTCACCGCCACCTCTCCCTCGCCCATGGCCTCGTCCACCAGAGCGAGGTTGGCGGCGTCGAGATGGGCGAGGTCGATGATGCGGCTCTCGCCCGGCTGCCAGCTTTCCAGCGCGGCGATCACCTCTTCCAGCACGGTGAAGGCGGGGGCGTAGCGGTCCTTGTCCTCCACCTCGATGAGGTGCGCCTCGAAGGTGCGCATGCCGGAGGGCATCTGGAGATAGGCGAGGCCCTCGTCCTCGGTGGACTGGCTGCCGGGGCCGAAGCCGACGGGGGGCTGTGTGGCGAAGGGGGACGAAGACATTTGGGGGCAGCCTTCAGTGGGTGGCGGCGGAGGGGGCGGCGAGCAGCACGCGGAGCTTGTCGAGATATTCGTCCCAGTCGCGCATGCGGGCGATGGCGCCCACCGGCTGGCCGGCGCGCAGCACCACGATGGCCGGGAGCGCGAGGCTCAGGGTGTCGCGCAGGGCGGTCTCCGCCTTGGGGCCGGCGATGGCGATGCCGATGGCCTCGGGTCCGCCCAGCGCCTTCACCAGTTCGGGCAGCACCACGGCGATATCAGGGCTCTCCAGATGCGCCTTGCCGTGGGAAGGCAGGAACAGGAGATGGTCGCGCGCATCGAGATGGGCGGCATCCTCCAGCGTCTCGACGGAGGGCCAGGCGCCGGCCTCGCTGAGGCGGCGGACGAGGGGGTGGAGATCGGGGGCGGCGACCGGGGGCATCAGGCTTCCTTTCGGCCGGCGGCATAGGCCGCGGCGAGATGGGGCGGCAGGACCGGCTCGCGGTCCACGAGATCGGCGAAGGCGCGGTCGATAAGGGCGGTGTCGGCCTCCCCGGCCATGATGGCAGCGACGCCGGAGAGGGCTTCGGTGATGAGGCGGGCCTCCTCCGCATCGAGCCGGCGGCGGGCGGCGCCCTGGAAGACGAGGATGTGATCGCCCACGCCGGCCTCGGGCACGAGGGAGAGATCGACCCGCTCCTGCCGCCCGTCGGCCGCGCAGAGCGCGTAGGGGCCTTCGAGGCGTTCGATGCGCATGGGCAGGCCGAGGCACATGGCTAGATGTCTCCTCGCACGAGCACGCGGGCATCGCCGATGCGGCAGGCGTCCTCGGCGCTGGGGCGCTCGGTCTCGTAGGGGGCGCGGGCGACGGCGGCGGTGACGAGCGAGCCTTCTCCGGCGCGGGGCTCCGGCACGATGCCGAACTCGTCCTTGAGGATGGCGAGCACCTTGCGCGCGGCGGGCTCGATCTGCGCGGCGACGGTGGCGGTGAGGCCGCCGCCGTAATCGTCCAGCACCTCCGGCTGCACGCCCACCAGCACGATGCGGCCCGGCGTGTGGCCGCGCAGAGCGAGCAGGCCTAGGATTTCCTGGAAGCCGGTCTGGTGCAGGCTCACCTTGCGGGCGGCGAGCACGGCGGGTACATCCGCGTCTGCCCGAATATGGACCGTGCCCGGCGGGGAGCCGAAGTCCACCGCGTCCACAATGACGACGCCTTCGGCTTCTTCGAGATAGGGCAGGAGATAGAGGCCCTGCGTGCCGCCATCGAGCAGCGTCACCGGCTCTGGGAAGGTGTAGGCGCGGTCCAGGGTTTCCAGAACCCGGACGCCGAAGCCTTCGTCGGCCCACAAGATGTTGCCGATGCCGAGCACCAGAATGCGCGCGCAAATCCGTTCGCCGTCCATGCGACGCCGCCCTCCCTGCGATGGCCTCCCACGACGGTCTGCCGCCGTCTGATTTCGAGTTCGTCTAAATCAAGGACCGTGCCAACCCGGCTGGAAGCCGGCCAACCGGTTGATTCGGATCAACAGTGGGCAGAGAGGGAGGGGCGGGGTTGCCGACCGATATTGAAAGGAGTGTGATCGATCTGGCTCGAAAATGGAATTCTGATTTCCATATTCCGCCATCCGGGATCGGTTTTCGCCGGTCCGGGCGCGTGCCCACCTGCGACGATCGTTAGCAGGTGCAGCGCGAAGTGGAATGCGCCGCACCATGTGCTGCGGCCGTCCCGCGCCGGCCCCCCGGCCCACGAAAAAGGGCGCAGCCGAAGCCGCGCCCTCTGTCGTCCACTCCCGCCCTCTGCCCCCGCAGAGGCTGCCGCTCAGTCCGGATCGTCGTCCCGGAAGGTGCGGTGGCCGTTGGTGATGGCGGAGACCATGGACTGGCGGGACATGATGTCCTCGCGGATCACCGAATAGACGTGGATGATGATGAACACGATGATCACCCACATGCCGAGGTGATGCAGCGTGTGCACCTGCATGGAGCCACCCAGCAGCGGGATGACCCAGCCGAACAGATTCGCCTGCCACGAGCCGAGCCCCGTGCCCTCGGAATAGAGGGCGAAGCCGGTGAGGATCATGAAGGCGAGGCCCAGCACCATCACGAAGAACAGGAACACCTGCGCCAGCGGATTGTGCCCCACGAACTTCAGCGGGCGCGGCTTCAGGAAGGCATACCACTGGACCTCGGTGAAGAAGCCCTTCCAGAAGCTCTTCCGCCAGAAGGGGAAGGTGAACAGCTCCCGCGAATACTTGTTGCCGAAGAAGGCCCAGATGATGCGCCCCAGGAACCCCACGGCGAGGATGTAGCCCGCCGAGAAGTGCACGAAGCGGATGGTGCCCATCAGGTAATGGGAACTCGGCTCGCCCGAGAGGGTGGGGAAGGGCGAGCCGATGAGATAGCCGGTGACGCACAGCACCAGGATGGACAGCGCGTTCACCCAGTGCCACAGGCGCACCGGCGCCTCGTAGACATAGACGGTGGTCAGCTTCTTTCCACCGGCGATCGCCTGCGCGACCGGGGTCGTGGGCGCCGCCGGAGGGGCGGCGCCGGAGAGAGAGGTATCCGTCATGGCCACCTCCCCTCAGCGCACGGTGACGCGCGCCAGCTCCGCCCCGTCGTCGGACATGACGTGGGTGGAGCAGGCGAGGCACGGGTCGAAGGAGTGGAGGGTGCGCAGGATCTCCACCGGCTCCTCGGGGCGCTGCATGGGCGTGTTCATGAGGGAGGCCTCGAACGCGCCGATGTTGCCCTTGGGATCGCGCGGCCCGCCGTTCCAGGTGGTGGGCACCACGCACTGGTAGTTCTCGATCCGCCCGTCCTTGATCTTGATCCAGTGGCCGAGGCCGCCGCGCGGCGCCGCGACGGTGCCGACGCCCTTGGCCTCCTTCGGCCAGGTGGCGGGGTCCCACTTCTCCATGTTGGCGGTGGAGGTGTCGCCGGCCTTGATGTTGGCGATGAGGTGGTCGAAATCGTCCAGCATCATCTTGGCGCAGTAATGCGCCTCCAGCGCCCGGGCGAGGGTGCGGCCGATGGTGGTCGGCAGCGCCTGCTTGGCGGTGAGGTTGGTGCCGGCGAGCGTGTTGAACGTGCCGAGCGCCTCGTCCACCTGCCCCTTCACGTAATCGACGCCCTGGGCATAGGCGAGGATGTAGCGGGCCAGCGGGCCCACCTCCACCGCATTGCCCTTCCAGCGCGGCGCCTTGATCCAGGAATACTTGGCGTTCTCGTCGATTTCCTGGATGTCGGTGCGGGTGCCCTTGGCGGCGGGGCCGAGCTTGTACTGCGGGTCGGTCACGCCGTCCCACGGGTGCAGGCCCTTGTCGTTGTTGCCCTCGCCGTAGGTGTACCAGGAGTGCGCCACGAATTCCTGCACCTGCGCGGGGTCGCGCGGGTCGATGGGGTGCACCTCGTTCCAGTTGCCGTTGAGGATGACGCCGCCGGGCAGGCGGTCGGTCTTCTTCTGGCCCTGGATGGCTTCGTAATCGCCATAGTCCATGACGTTCTGGCCGGAGAGGCCGCCGCCATAGAGCCAGCCTTTATAGAAGGACGCGATGGCGATCACGTCAGGCACATAGACGTTCTGCGAGAACTCGAAGGCCTCCTGAAGCTTCAGCTTCACGAAGTTCAGCCGCTCCATGTTGAGCGGGGCGCCGGCGGCCATGTCGCCGTTCATGTTGATGGCGCAGGGCACGCCGCCCACCAGATAGTTCGGATGCGGGTTCTTGCCGCCGAAGATGGTGTGGACCTTCACGATCTCCTTCTGGAAGTCGAGCGCTTCCAGATAGTGCGTCACCGCCAGCAGGTCGGCTTCCGGCGGCAGCAGATAGGCCGGGTTGTCCCAATAGCCGTTCTTGAAGATGCCGAGCTGTCCACTCTCCACGAACTTCTTCAGCCGGTTCTGCACGTCGCGGAAATAGCCGGGCGAGGACTTGGAGTGCGCCGAGATGGACTGCTGGAGCACCGAAGTCGCCTTCGGGTCCGCCTTGAGCGCATTCACCGGGTTCACCCAGTCCAGCGCGTGCAGGTGGTAGAAGTGGACCACGTGGTCGTGCCACTGCAGCACCTTGGCCATGATCTCGCGGATCAGGAAGGCGTTGTTGGGGATCTTGATCTGGAGCGCATCCTCCACCGCGCGCACCGAGGTGAGCGCGTGGCAGCCGGTGCACACGCCGCAGATGCGCTCCACGAAGGCCCAGGCGTCGCGCGGGTCGCGGCCCTTGAGGATCACTTCCAGCCCGCGCCACATGGTGCCGGTGGAGACCGCGTTGCGGATGATGTTGTTGGAATCCACATTCACTTCGCAGCGCATGTGGCCTTCGATGCGGGTGACCGGATCGACAACGATGCGCTTGCCTGAAGTGTCGAGGGAAAAGCCGTTCGGCGTCTGGATGGTCACTTCTCGCCTCCCTCGGTCTTGGTCGCGCCGTCGGTATTCTTGTGCTGGGCGCGCTTCAGCGCGCTGACCGCCGCATGGACCGCGACGCCCGCGCCCACCGCGCCGGCGGCGACGAGGCCCACCTGGTCGGCATTGGCCTCAATGCCGAAGCCGGAGTTCTTGAGATCGGCGAGGCGGGCGTACCACGAGCCCTTGTCCCAGAAGCCGTCTTCCGAGCAGCCGATGCAGCCGTGGCCGGCCTGGATGGGGAAGGAGACGCCGTCGTTCCAGCGCACGGTGGAGCAGGCGTTGTAGGTGGTCGGGCCCTTGCAGCCCACCTTGTAGAGGCAATAGCCCTTGCGCGCGCCCTCGTCGTCGAAGCTCTCCACATACTGGCCGGCGTCGAAATGCGGCCGGCGATAGCATTTGTCGTGGATGCGCTGGGAATAGAACATCAGCGGCCGGCCCTGGCGGTCCAGCGCCGGGAGCTGGTCGAAGGTGAGCATGTAGGTGATGACGCCGGTCATCACCTCGGCGATGGGCGGGCAGCCCGGAACCTTGATGATGGGCTTGTCGAAGATCACCTCGTGCACCGGCGTGGCGCGGGTGGGGTTGGGGCGCGCGGCCTGCACGCAGCCATAGGAGGCGCAGGAGCCCCAGGAGATGATGGCCTTGGCGTCCTTCGCCACCTTCTTCAGCTGGTCCACGAAGGGCTTGCCGCCGATGATGCAATACATGCCATCCTCGTTCAGCGGCGGGTTGCCCTCCACCGCGAGGATGTAGTTGCCCTTGTACTTGGTCATCACCTCGTCGAGGATCGCTTCCGCCTGATGGCCGGCGGAGGCCATGAGGGTGTCGTCATAGTCGAGCGAGATCATCGACAGCACCACATCCTTCACCAGAGGATGCGCCGAGCGGATGAAGCTCTCCGAGCAGCAGGTGCACTCCAGCCCATGCAGCCACAGCACCGGGGTGCGCGGCTTGGTCTCCATGGCCATGGCGATCTGCGGCGCGAACTCCGGCCCGAGGCCGAGGGCCGCCGCCGTGAGCGAGCAGTATTTCAGGAACGAACGGCGGGTGATGCCCTGCCGCCGCATGACCTCATAGAACGTCTCGAGGGCCATAAAGGCGTCCCCCCTTGGCTGACTTGTCCTCCCCGCCGGCGTCGAGGCCGGGGGATTGGAACCGTTTCAGCAAGGGGTGTGCCAGAAGGGGAATGCGAGGGATTTCAGAGGGTTGGGGGCGGTGGTGGGGCGGAGGGGGTGGATGGGGGGTGAGCGGTTTGAGGGGGGAGGTGGAAAGGGGGCTGCCGGGTGTTAACTACGAGGCCGGGGCGGACGCTTCACCACAGCCTCCCACTCTCGTCCAGTGACTGGAGATCGGAGAAATAGGTCGGTAAGCAGATCAACAAAATCTTCGACTTCACCCTTATTGTTATGATCGATTTCAAAATGCGCATTTCCGTTTTCGATACGGCAGCGTATCCTGAGCCCCTTTTCTTCGGCGCGTTCAACTAGATTATTGGGATCAATATCATCAATAACGCCATTGCGATGCGCGGCGGCCAAACGTTTTGCCAGCAATGTTCGTTTGCAAACTTCTTCTTTTAACATTTCTGAATTTGCACCGAGGCCAAATCTCTCCGCAAGCGCGTCCATAGCAAATGCGGCTTTGCGCATAGTGACGTCTCGAATATTTGTTACCGATTCGAAAGTTCTAAAATTCGATATAAAAATTGTATTGTCCCAGCTAAAAAAATCGAAAAGACCGTCAAAGCTGACAACAGCGCCGTCAACTTCGACCATCTCATTTTGCTCCCGGCTAAATACGGCTGAAATAGCGCCTTTTTCGCGTAATATTACATTCAGACCTCTCGATCCACGAAATAATGTTAAAATGCGCCCATCCGAAAAATTAATTCTGGTCGCATAGAATCGAACTCGTTCAAGTATCTTCTCGTCGCCATTAAAACGAACTGACCAATCGTCAGGCGGAACTGCACTTAGCCAGTCGCTGATTGCCGGCGCATCCTCTGTTTTCAAAACACCAATACTGCCATCTGTCATTGCATCAAAATCAAATTCAGCAAGCGCCTGATCATCCGCAGCCCGCGCCTCAAGGGAGAACAAAGAATCTCTTGCCGACGCGATTAGGCGGTCAGCCACTTCGTGCGCCATGACAATTCGATGCCATTCCTCCCGCCGCTCTCTCGTCTTTGGCGAAAAAACAAAAACATGACACCCGATAGGCGCATCCCCCTCGAACGCGGCATGAATGTCAGCCAATGCAGAAAAGGCATCATCAACTAGTGGCATGAGAACCTCAATTGCGAGGCGAGTAGTATAGCTTGGACGACTCTATCGCGTAAAGGGTTAGGTTTTCGCCGTTTAAAATTTCTTGCCTGTCGGTCACCACGACAACCGATCGCCCCGAAGGTAGAGTGACCTTGAAAATTTTGATTCTGAAAATCAAGAAATATGGATTCACATACATCGTATCTGTTCTGAACATAATAATAAAAATTATGATATAAAATATCGAAACTGGAATAACTTTATTTAAATCGAGATAATCATCAATCATAAGCGGAGGTATGTATGAAATCATATAATTTAAAACATTTTGATCTAATGGTTCAGGGTCGGAGATCGTAAATCGAGATGGCGAATTCGATTTAAATCCACCTACCAATAAAAGGAACGCCGCAAACGATAGCACTGAGAGAAGCGCGGCAACAGCAGCGGCGATAAATTTGGGATCGCACAGAGCCCATTTGCTCCAGTCGTACTGGGTCGCAAAACCCGCCGACACAAGCACGTATAGAGGGCCAAAGGAGGAAAACAGAAAGCAGGCTCTGTACCAAGCTGTCATTTTTCGCCCCAGGAACAAAGAGCGAACATAGTTGTATTTTGCTGCCATTGCAATATGAAATCCCCCCTTGCATCCCACCCCTCCCCCTGCCATATAGCGCGTGGGAGGTTGGCGGTGGACGAGCCACTCGCCAACCGGGTCAGGTCCGGAAGGAAGCAGCCCCAACGAGCCCGGTCTCGGGTCTTCGTCCAGCCTCCCACCCCATGCATCGAAAGCATCGACTGGCGCGCGGCCTCCCCGGCCGTCGCGCCCGTGCGCGTTTCTGCTTCCGCAGGCACAAAAATACCGCCGCCCTCCGGTGGGAGAGCGGCGGCGGCTCGCGGCAGCAGGGCAGGGGGATCAGACGAGGCTGAGCTTCACGTCGATATTGTTGCGGGTGGCGTTGGAATAGGGGCACACCTCGTGCGCCTTGGCGATGAGTGCCTCGCCCTCCGCGCGGTCCACGCCGGGCAGGGCCACCGCCAGCGCGATCTCCAGGCCGAAGCCGCCTTCCGAGCGCGGGCCGATGCCCACGGTGGCGGTGACGGTCGCATCCGCCGGCACCTTGGCGGTGCCGCCCTGCGAGGCCACGAACTTCATGGCGCCGAGGAAGCAGGCCGCATAGCCGGTGGCGAACAGCTGCTCGGGGTTCACACCCTCGCCGCCGGGTCCGCCCAGCTCCTTCGGGGTGACGAGCTTCACTTCGAGATTGCCGTCCAGCGTGCCGGAGCGGCCATCGCGGCCACCGGTGGCGCGGGCGGAGGTGGAGTAGAGGACGTTGACGGGCATGGGGCTCTCCTGCGGGTTATTAACTTGTGAACGATTAAATCGTGCGCGATCTAAATAGCCGAGCCGATGGCGGCCGTCAAGCGGTTGCGATTCTATCGTGCGCGATTTATTTGAGGAGGAGGCCCGAGGCCCGCCATGTCCGAACTGACACCTGAACTGACACCCGAGCTGACAGCACCTGAACCGGGCCTGATCCCGGTGGAAAACATGGTGTGTTTCGCCTTTTATGCCGCGAACCACGCCTTCAACCGGGTCTACAAGCCCCTGCTGGACGCCCTCGGCCTCACCTATCCGCAATACCTCGCGCTGGTGAGCCTGTGGACCGAGGACGACCGCACCGTCGGCAGCCTCGGCACCGCGCTGGGGCTGGAATCCAGCACCCTCACGCCTTTGCTGAAGCGCCTTGAAGCCCTCGGCCACGTCTCCCGCCGCCGCGACGGAGCCGACGAGCGGGTGGTGCGGGTGAAGCTCACCCCCCAGGGCAAGGCGTTGCAGGAGAAGGCCCGCCACATCCCCGCCTGCATCCTCGCCGCCACCGGCCTGAACCTCGCCGACGTGGTCCGCCTCCAGCGCGAGGTCACGGCGCTGCGCGAGACGCTGGAGAAGGCCGCAAAGGCCTGAGGCGGCTTCATTTTCGCGTTTGTATACGGTACACCGGATGCGAAAACACCAGAACATCCGGGAGGCCGCCATGCTCGATCCCCATCTCGCCGGCCACATCACCTTCGCCCCCACCGCGCCGGACCTGCCGCCCCTCGCCCCCGGCCATCACAACCTCGGCCTGTCAGCGGAGCGCGACGCCCTCCTGGTAGTGCCGCAGGGGCTGGAGCCGGGCGTCCCGGTGCCGCTGATGGTGCTGTTCCACGGCGGCGGCGGCAGCGCGCAGAAGATCCTGCCCATGATGGAGCAGCACGCCCTCACCCACGGCTTCCTGCTGCTGGTGCCGCAGTCCGTCTTCCCCACCTGGGACATCGTGATCGCCGGCAACGGGCCGGACCGCGAGCGGCTGGAAACGGCGCTTGCATTGGTCGCCCGGCATTTCGAGATCGACCGCACGCGCATCTGCTTCGCCGGCCATTCGGACGGCGGCAGCTACACCCTCTCGCTGGGCCTCACCAACGGCCATTTCGTCACCCACCTCATCGTCTCCTCGGCGGGCTTCATGTCGGTCCAGCGCCAGAGCGGGGCGCCCCGCGTCTTCATCTCCCACGGGGTGAATGACGAGCAGATCCCGGTGGAGCGCTCCGGCCGGACGCATGCGGCCCTGCTCAAGGAAGCAGGCTACGACGTGACCTATATGGAATATAACGGCCCCCACGCCTGGCAGCCGCCGGTGGTGGGCCTCGCCGTCGCCTTCTTCCTCGCACCTGTACCCGCTGGCGCCACCCCGTGAGCCGGCTTTGATCCAGCCGCTGGACAAGCCCCCTACGAAGTGATGAGGTTCCCCTAAACAGATCAAGAACGGGCGGTTTCCGGTGTGGGGAGGCCGGACGGGGGACATGCTTCAGGCTTCGGTCGTCATCTTCGTGGCTCTGGCCTATATCGGCCTGCTGTTCGCCATCGCGAGCTATGGCGACCGGCTGCGCCCCGGCGCGGGCCGCACGCCGCGGCCGATGATCTATTCCCTGTCGCTGGCGGTCTACTGCACCTCCTGGACGTTCTTCGGCTCGGTGGGCCTCGCCACCACCCAGGGCTTCGACTTCCTCACCATCTATCTCGGCCCCATCATCCTGATGACGGTGGGCGCGCCCCTCTTCCTGCGCGTGGTGCGGCTGGCCAAGGCCAACAACATCACCTCCATCGCCGACTTCATCGCCGCCCGCTACGGCAAGAACCAGGGCATCGCGGCGCTGGTGGCCATCGTCGCCATCATCGCTGCCATCCCCTACATCTCGCTGCAGCTGAAGGCGGTCTCCGCCTCCCTGGTGGCGCTGCTCGGTCATTTCGCAGGGGAGCACGGGCGCGGCACGCTGGTGGGCGACCTCGCGCTGTTCGTCGCCTGCGCCATGGCGGCGTTCGCCATCCTGTTCGGCACCCGCCACACCGACGCCACCGAGCACCAGAACGGGCTGATGCTGGCCATAGCCACGGAATCGCTGGTGAAGCTCGCGGCCTTCCTGGGGGTCGGCCTGCTCGTCACCTTCGTCATCTTCGACGGGCCATTCTCCCTGTTCTACGCGGCGCGGGAGGCGAACGCGGTGGCGCCGTTCGAGCGCGGGCTGTCGCTGGAGAACTGGCTCACCATGACCATTCTGTCCGGCGGCGCCTTCATGCTGATGCCGCGGCAGTTCCATGTGGCCGTGGTGGAGAACAAGGGCGAGAGCGAGATCCGCCGCGCCCGCTGGCTGTTCCCGCTCTATCTCGTGCTCATCAACCTGTTCGTGGTGCCGCTGGCGCTGGCGGGTATGACGCTGTTTCCGCTCAATCTGGTGGACAGCGATGTCTATGTGCTCGCCGTGCCGCTCGCCGCCGGCTTCGACAGCCTTGCCCTCCTCGCCTTCGTCGGCGGCCTCTCGGCGGCCACCGCCATGGTCATCGTGGAGTGCGTGGCCATCGCCATCATGGTCTCCAACGACCTGGTGATGCCGCTGCTGCTGCGCCGGCGCGCCGCCAGATCGGCGGACCTGCCAGAGGGCGAGCCGCGCGAGGACATGACCGGCCTGCTGCTGATGGTACGGCGCATCTCCATCTTCGCCATCGTCCTGCTCGCCTATCTTTATTACCGCACCACCGGCGAGGTGCAGCTGGCGCAGATCGGCCTGCTCTCCTTCGCCGCCATCGCGCAGGTGGGGCCGGCCTTCGCCGCCGGGCTGCTCTGGCAGCGCGCCACCGCCGCCGGGGCCATCGCGGGCATCGTGGTGGGCGGGATCACCTGGGCCTATACGCTGATGCTGCCGAGCCTCGCCGAGGCGGGGCTGATCTCCGCCGGCGTGCTGCAGAACGGCCCGTTCGGCATCTCCCTGCTGCGCCCCACGGCGCTGCTCGGCCTCACCGCGGGGCCGCTCGCCCATGGCGTCGCCTGGAGCCTCGGGCTGAACACGCTGGCGCTGGTCATCGTCTCCTTCCTGACCCGGCCTTCGCAGATCGAGCGCACGCAGGCGCGCCTGTTCGCGGGGACGGGCGACCGGCCGCCGGCGCGACCAGCCTTCCTGCGCTGGCGCTCCTCGGTCTCCCTCGGCGAGCTGATGGCGACGGTGGAGCGCTATCTCGGCGCCGAGCGCGCCCGTGCCGCCTTCGACAGCTACGCCCGCCAGCACGGCTTCGCGCTCGACACCCACCGCGAGGCGGATGCGGGCATGGTGCGCCACGCCGAGCATCTGCTCGCCTCGGCGGTGGGCGCGGCCTCCTCCCGCCTCGTGCTCTCGCTGCTGCTGCGCAAACGGGCGGTCTCCACCAAGGCGGCCCTGAAGCTGCTGGACGATGCCTCCGCCGCCATCCAGTACAATCGCGAGCTGCTGCAGAGCGCCATCGACCATGTGCGGCAAGGCATCGCCGTGTTCGACCGCGACCTGCGCCTCGTGTGCTGGAATCGCCAGTTCGGCCAGATGCTGGACCTGCCCGGCGAGTGCTATGCGGTGGGCGTGCCGCTGACCGACATCCTCGCCGCCGCACCGGCCGATGAAGACAGCGTCGACATCGCCCGCCGCGTCACGCGCTATGTGAGCCCCGACCCGGATTTTTCCGAGCGCCTGCACCAGCGCGGCGCGGTGATCGAGGCCCGCTCCGACCCCATGCCGGACGGCGGCATCGCCGTGACTTTCACCGACATCACCGCGAGCGTGGAGGCCGCGCTCGCCCTGGAGCGCGCTAACGAAACGCTGGAGCGGCGCGTGCGCGAGCGCACCGAGGAGCTGGAGCGCCTCAACGGTGCGCTGGAGCTGGCCAAGGCCGAGGCGGATGAGGCGAACCTCTCAAAGACTCGCTTCCTCGCCGCCGCCAGCCACGACATCCTCCAGCCGCTCAACGCCGCCCGCCTCTACGCCACCAGCATGGTGGAGCGGGCCAAGGGATCGGAGGAGGAGCGGCTTGCCGGCAACATCGACGCCTCGCTGGAATCGGTGGAGGAGATCCTCGGCGCGCTGCTCGACATCTCCCGCCTCGACAGCGGCGTCATGCGTCCGGAATTCTCCGCCTTCCGCATCGCCGACGTGCTGAAGCCGCTGGAGACGGAATTCGCCCCGCTGGCGCGGGAGAAGAACCTCGAACTCACCTTCCTGCCCTGCACGCTGGCCGTGCGCTCCGACCGTCGGCTGCTGCGCCGCCTGCTGCAGAACCTCGTCTCCAACGCGGTGAAATACACCCAGCGCGGCCGCATCCTCGTCGGCTGCCGGCGGGTGGGGGGCAAGCTGCGGGTGGAGGTCTACGACACCGGCGTCGGCATTCCGCGCGCCAAGCACAAGCTGGTGTTCCAGGAGTTCCAGCGCCTCGATCAGGGGGCGAAGGCCGCGCGCGGCCTCGGCCTCGGCCTGTCCATCGTCGAGCGTATCGCCCGCGTGCTGGAACATCCGGTGGCGATCCGCTCTACCCCCGGCAAGGGCTCGGCCTTCACGGTGGAGCTGCCGGTGGCCGTCTCCATGCCGGAGGAGCGCGAGGCAGCGCCCAGCCCCGCCCGACGCGGCGCGCAGCTCGACGGCCTGACCATCCTCGCCATCGACAACGAGCCGACCATCCTCGAGGGCATGCAGATGCTGCTCAGCGGATGGGGGTGCGACGTCATCACCGCCGCCGACGCGCAGGGGGCCATCGAGGCGGTGCGCCACCGTCGCAAGAAGCCCGACGTGGCCCTCGTGGACTACCATCTCGACGGCGGCCACGGCATCGAGGCGATCATGTCGCTGAGGTGGAAACTGGGGAAAATACCCGCCGTTCTCATCACCGCCGACCGCTCCAAGAAGGTGCGCGACGCGGCCCGCGCGGCGGACATGGAGATCCTCAACAAGCCGCTGAAGCCCGCGGCGCTCCGGGCGATCCTCGCCCACTGGCGCATCGCCCGCGCCGCCGCCGAATAGTCTTTCGCCGGCTTCCAGCGTGCCCTTTGCGCCACGGCGCTCGCGCTTCGCGATTAAGCCCTCGTTCATCCCCATGAACGCCCAATAAACGCCGCCTTCAGCCAGCGTTATGGGGGCGTGCCATAGAAGCACGCCTCCGCGGCATGGAAATGTTAACAGCTCGTTAAGATTTGTAACACTTCCACGCTTAACTCGACGCGCGAATACTTTTGGAGCGTGGCTATGACGATCACGATCAACGTTCCCGTCTTCCCGCTGCGGAAAGAGATCGACGCCCGCAAGCGCCGTCTCCGCTTCCCCCTGAGCTTCTCCTCGCGTGGCTCGAAGGCCGCGGATGAGGCGCCGGCCAATTCCCGCTACACCGAGGCTGGACTCGAATTCGACGTGACCGGCATCGCCCGGCACCCCCGCGGCCCGAAGGGCAACTGACGATTGAGGCCGGCCCACAGGGCCGGTCCGGCTGCGACGCCGGCTTTATGGCGCCGTGCAGCATCATCCGATAAGGTCGCGCCCGAACGGCAACAGCGCGCGGCCAGAAACAAGATGACGGACTTCAATTCCGCCCCGGCAACAGGCGAAGAGACACGCGGCACGGCGGATACCCATTTCGGCTATCGCACGGTGCCCCTCGCCGAGAAGCAGGCGCTGGTGGACGATGTGTTCCACAAGGTGGCGCGGCGCTACGACATCATGAACGATCTCATGTCCGGTGGTCTGCACCGGGCGTGGAAGGATGCGCTGGTGTCCAAGGTGCGGCCGCCGCAGGGCGCGCGGCCCTTCCACCTGCTCGACCTCGCCGGCGGCACGGGCGACGTCTCCTTCCGCGTGGTGGAGGCCGGCGGGCCGGGCACCGACGCCATCGTCGCCGACATCAACACCGACATGCTGGCTGTGGGCCGTGAGCGCGCCGAGAAGCGCGGCCTTGCCGATCGCGTCGCCTTCGAGGAGGCGAATGCCGAGGCGCTGCCCTTCCCGGACATGAGCTTCGATGCCGTGACCATCGCCTTCGGCATCCGCAACGTGCCGCGCATCGATCTCGCCCTCAAGGAGATGCGCCGCGTGCTGAAGCCGGGCGGGCGGGCCTTCGTGCTGGAATTCTCCAAGGTCGACGTGCCGCTGCTGGACAAGGTCTATGACGCCTTCTCCTTCCGCGTGATCCCCGAGATCGGCAAGCGCGTGGCGGGGGATGCGGAGCCCTATCAGTATCTCGTCGAATCCATCCGCCGCTTCCCCACCGCGGAAGCGTTCGCGGGCATGATGCGGGAGGCGGGGTTCGCCCGCGTCACCTTCACCCGCATGACCGGGGGCGTGGTGGCCCTGCACTCGGGCTTCCGCATCTGATGGCGGTTCCCTGCGGCCGGAGGCTTCGGCCATGATCTTCCTTCTCGTCGCCGACGCCTGGCGCCTCGCCCGGGCCGGCTATGTGCTCGCCCGCGAAGGCGTGCTCTCCCTCGTCTCGCCGGCCGCCGCGCCGCCGCTGGCGCGCCCGCTGCTCGATATCGCCAAGCTGATCGCCCGCAAGGATGCCGGCGACCGGCGACAGCGCTTCTCGGCCGCGCTGTCGCGGCTCGGCCCCTCCTATGTGAAGCTCGGCCAGTTCCTCGCCACACGGCCGGACGTGGTGGGCGCCTCGGTGGCGCGCGATCTCGAGGTGCTGCAGGACCGCATGCCGCCGTTCGGGCAGGCCGTGGCTGAGGCGACCGTCGCCGACACGTTCGAGCGGCCGGTGACGGACGTCTTCGCCGTGTTCGGCCCGGCCGTCGCCGCCGCATCCATCGCCGAGGTTCACAAGGCGGAAGTGATCGAGCCGGACGGTGCGCGCCGCGAGGTGGCGGTGAAGGTGCTGCGGCCGGGTGTCAGCCGCCGCTTCGCTTCCGACATGGGCACCTTCCGCCGCATCGCCGCCTTCGCCGAGCACAATTTCGCCGAGGCCCGCCGCCTGCGGCTGGAGACGGTGGTGGACACGCTGGCGCGCTCCGTCTCCATGGAGATGGACCTGCGCCTGGAAGCCGCCGCCTATGCGGAGCTGGCCGAGAACACGCAGGACGACCCGGAAGTCCATGTCCCCCGTGTGGACTGGGACCGCTCCGGCCGCGAGGTGCTGACCACTGAGTGGATCGACGGCATCAAGCTCTCCGACAAGGAAGCCATCATCGCCGCCGGGCATGACCCCAAGGAGATCGCCCGCATCGTCATGCAGACCTTCCTGCGGCAGGCCATGCGCGACGGCTTCTTCCATGCCGACATGCATCCGGGAAACCTGTTCGTGGATGCGCAGGGCCGCCTCGTGGTGGTGGATTGCGGCATCATGGGCCGGCTCGGCGTGAAGGAGCGGCGCTTCCTCGCGGAAATCCTCTACGGCTTCATCACCCGCAACTGGCGGCGCACGGCGGAAGTGCATTTCGAGGCGGGCTACGTGCCCTTCCACCATTCGGTGGACGACTTCGCCCTCGCCATCCGCGCCATCGGCGAGCCGATCCACTCGCGCACCGCCGACCAGATTTCCATGGCGCGCCTGCTGGCGCTGCTGCTGGAAGTGACGGCCCTGTTCGACATGCAGACCCGGCCGGAGCTGCTGCTTCTCCAGAAGACCATGGTGGTGGTGGAGGGCGTCGCCCGCTCGCTCGATCCGCAGCTCGACATGTGGCGCACCGCAAAGCCGGTGGTGGAAGACTGGATCGCCGGCAATCTCGGCCCCGTCGGCCAGTTGAAGCGCGCCGGCTCCGGCCTCGGCGAGATGGGCCATTTCGCCGCGACCCTGCCCGGTCTCCTCACCCGCACCGCCCGCGTGGTGGAGCAACTGGACGAGGCGACGCGCGACGGCATCCGCCTCTCGCCCTCCTCGCTGGAAGGCATCGGCCGCGCCGAGGCGAAGCGCGCCTTCTGGGGCAATCTGGCCCTGTGGGTGATTGCCGCGGCGCTGCTCGGCATCTGGCTTGGCTGACGGGGATACCGACAGCCTGCCTTTGCGGGATGTGAATTCCTGCGTTTCGTGTCGTTCTTTCCGGACGTTCCGGAAACCGCGAATTCTTCCCGGAGACGGGGCAGCTTCTGCGCCGTCTTGAGAACAACTCGCATATTTTTCGCGTATTGCTTTGTCCTTCAAGCAAAACTAAGTCAGGCCTCAAGACGGCTCCGGTCCCGTTCAAGCATGCAGTCCAACGGCTGCTTGCGCAGGGTCAGGAGCCCCGGACCGGCGCCCCGCCCCTCGGCGGGCCGACGTCCACGGGTCAGCAAAGAAGGACTTCTCAAATGGCGAACACGACGGCCGAGCTCGACGCGCTGCTCATGCAGCGCTCGCTGACGGACGCGGAGCTTCTGGCGGCGGCAGACGCCTCCGCCGACTTCCGCATCCTCCCCGATGCCACCGTCATCAAGATCGGCGGCCAGAGCGTGATCGATCGTGGCCGCGCCGCGCTCTATCCCCTCGTGGACGAGATCGTCGCCGCCCGCGCCAAGCACAAGCTCTTGATCGGCACCGGCGCCGGCACCCGCGCGCGCCACCTCTATTCCATCGCGGCCGGCCTCAATTTGCCGGCCGGCGTGCTGTCCCAGCTCGGCGCCTCGGTAGCGGACCAGAACGCCGCCATGCTCGGCCAGCTCCTCGCCAAGCACGGCATCTCCATGGTGGATGGCGCCGGCATGTCCGCCGTGCCGCTCTATCTGGAGCAGGTGAACGGCGTCGTCTTCTCGGGCATGCCGCCCTACGGCCTGTGGACCCGCCCGGCGCCGGTCGGCGTCATCCCGCCCTATCGCACGGACGCGGGCTGCTTCCTCCTCGCGGAGCAGTTCGGCTGCAAGGCCATGATCTATGTGAAGGACGAGAACGGCCTCTTCACCGCCAACCCGAAGACCGACACGTCCGCCACCTTCATCCCGAAGATCTCGGTGGACGAGATGCTCTCGCGCGGCCTTGCCGACTCCATCCTCGAATTCCCCATGCTCGACCTGTTGAAGAAGGCGCGCCATGTGCGCGAGGTCCAGGTGGTCAACGGGCTCGTGCCCGGCAACCTCACCCGCGCCCTCGCCGGCGAGCACGTCGGCACCATCATCACCGCGAGCTGAGAGGCACGATCATGACTGAAGCTTCGACCATCAAGCACGTCGCCTCGCCGCTCGCGAGCCAGACCCTCCTCGACGGCGCGCTGACCCGGCCCGTCGCCGGCGTGCGTCCCATCCGCCTCCTGCCCTGGCTGCAGGTGGTGAAGATCGGCGGCCGGTCCATCATGGACAAGGGCGCCGCGGCGATCCTTCCCATCGTGGAGGAGATCCGCAAGGTGCTGCCCGAGCATCGCCTGCTGATCCTCACCGGCGCCGGGGTGCGCGCCCGCCATCTCTACGGCGTCGGCCTCGACCTCGGCCTGCCGGTGGGCTCGCTCGCCCCGCTCGCCGCCACCGAGGCCGGCCAGAACGGCCACATCCTCGCCTCGCTGCTGGCGCCGGAGGGGGTCTCCTACATCGAGCACCCGACCATCGCGAGCCAGCTCGCCATCCACCTCACGGCCACCCGCGCGGTGGTGGGCAGCGCCTTCCCGCCCTATCATCACCACGAGTTCCCGGGCAGCCGCCTCCCGGTCCACCGGGCCGACACCGGCGCCTTCCTGCTCGCCGATGCGCTGGGCGCGGCCGGCCTCACCATCGTCGAGGACGTGGACGGGGTCTTCACCGCCGATCCCAACGGCGCGGACGGGGCCAAGGCCGAGCTGATCCCCGAGACGAGCTACGCCGAGCTCGCCAAGGCCAACGGCCCGGCGACGCTGCCCTTCGACCGCGCGCTGGTCGAGGTGATGGCCACCGCACGCCACATCGAGCGGGTGCAGGTGGTGAACGGCCTCGTGCCCGGCCGCCTCACCGCCGCCTTGCGCGGCGAGCACGTGGGCACGCTGGTCCACACGGCCGCCCGGCAGGGCTGACCTTCCCGTTCGGCCGCCGGCCGGATGATCGCCCCGACACCGACCCCGCGCGGCCCCGGCTGCGTGGGGTTTTTTGCGTCCGCAAACCGAGGCGGATGGCCATTTTGACCCTGCCGCCGGATGCCGGGATGGACATTTTGTCCAGATCGGATGCGCCTGCTCCTATCAAGTCATTGAAAACCTGAATGTCTCCCCGTTGGCCCCGCCCTTGCTGAGGGAGCGGGGCCACGCGCGGCCCCGGCTGCGCGAAAAGCGTCAAGCCAATTGGCGCGGAAACACCCGTGGAGGAGACATGAGCGTAACCACCTTTGCGCCGCCGCCGTTCCTGAGCCGCGAGCGCACCATCGCCTCCGCCAGCTTCAACCGCTGGCTCGTGCCGCCGGCCGCCCTCGCCATCCATCTGTGCATCGGCATGGCCTATGGCTTCAGCGTGTTCTGGCTGCCGCTGTCGCGCGCCGTGGGCGTCTCCAAGCCCGTGGCCTGCCCGGCCGACATGAGCTTCGTCGCCGGCATTTTCGCCACCTCCTGCGACTGGCAGATCTCCCAGCTCGGCTGGATGTACACCCTGTTCTTCGTGCTGCTCGGCTCCTCCGCCGCCATCTGGGGCGGCTGGCTGGAGACGGCGGGGCCGCGCAAGGCGGGCCTCGTCTCGGCCTTCTGCTGGTGCGGCGGCCTCGTGATCTCGGCGCTGGGCGTCTATCTCCACCAGATCTGGATGCTGTGGATCGGCTCCGGCGTCATCGGCGGCATTGGCCTCGGGCTCGGCTACATCTCGCCGGTCTCCACCCTCATCAAGTGGTTTCCGGACCGGCGCGGCATGGCCACCGGCATGGCCATCATGGGCTTCGGCGGCGGCGCCATGATCGGCGCGCCGCTCGCCAACATGCTGATGCAGCATTTCGCCTCGCCGACCTCGGTGGGCGTGTGGCAGACCTTCCTCGCCATGGCGGCCATCTATTTCGTCTTCATGGTCGGCGGCGCGCTCGGCTATCGGGTGCCGCGCGAAGGCTGGGCGCCCAAGGGCTGGACCCCGCCGGCCGCCTCGGCCAACGCCATGGTCACGCACCGCCATGTCCATCTCGACGTGGCGTGGAAGACCCCCCAGTTCTGGCTGCTGTGGGCGGTGCTCTGCCTGAACGTCTCGGCCGGCATCGGCGTCATCGGCATGGCCTCGCCCATGCTGCAGGAGGTGTTCGGCGGCAGGCTCATCGGCCTCGATCTCACCTTCTCCCAGCTCGACGCGGGCCAGAAGGCGCAGATCGCCGCCATCGCGGCCGGCTTCACCGGGCTTTTGTCCCTGTGCAACATCGGCGGGCGCTTCGCCTGGGCCTCCTTCTCCGACAAGCTCGGGCGGAAGATGACCTATGCGGTGTTCTTCGTGCTGGGCTTCGTTCTCTACGCCTCGATCCCCTCGCTGGCGCACATGGGCTCGGTGGTGCTGTTCGTCGCCGCCTTCTGCATCATCCTGTCCATGTATGGCGGCGGCTTCGCCACCATCCCGGCCTATCTCGCCGACATCTTCGGCACCCACATGGTGGGCGCCATCCACGGGCGGCTGCTCACCGCCTGGGCCACCGCCGGCATCATCGGCCCGGTGCTGGTGAACTATCTGCGCGAATACCAGATCGCCTCGGGCATCCCCCAGCAGGCGGCCTATGACCAGACCATGTACATCCTCTCCGGCCTGCTCGTGGTCGGCCTCGTCGCGAACCTTCTGGTGAAGCCCGTGGCCGAGCACCTCTACATGAAGGACCACGAGCTGAAGAAGAAGGCCGCCGAAGTGGCCCGCGAGGACGCCACCCACGCCGACTTCGAGGACTTCGAGGAAGAGGCGAAGGACGGCCCGCTCGCCGCCTCGGCCCGCTCCTCCACCCCGGTGGCGAGCGGCGCCACGGCGCTGCCCGTGGTGGTGCTCGCCTGGCTGGTGGTGGGCGTGCCTTTGGCCTGGGGCATCTGGATCACCCTGCAGAAGGCGGTGATCCTGTTCCGCTAGAGCGCGATCCGATCAGATTGGAACAATCTGATCGGTGAATCGCCCTCTCACCCGGGAGAGGAGAACGCGTTGTCCGACCAGCTTGCAGTGCAAGCTGGTCGGCGCGTGCTCCGGCCTCCCGGCTCCAGCTGCGTGCCCCGCCCCCGGTCTCCGGGCAGCGGGGCACGCCCTTTTCCGGTTTGCGGAGCCGGCTGATTTGCGCAATGGATGCCGGGAAGAGCAGGCGAGGCGGCCGGGGACCTTGAGGTCACGCCCATCGTCTTTCGCGGACGGCCTTTGTCGCGTGCCGGCGAGGGTCCGAGACGGACGGCCGATTCAAGATGCCCCCTCTGATGCCCCCTTCCATCCCCGACCCCGCCCCACAGGGCGCGCCCGAGGCGTCGTCGGAGGATGTCGCCTTCAGCCCGCACCTCGCCGGCGCCTCCATCCTGGTGGTGGACGACGAGCCGGGGATGCGGAACTTCCTGGTGCGGATGCTCCAGACGCGCTGCCGCCACGTGGCCGAGGCCCCCGATGTCGCCACCGCCTCGCGGCTCCTGGAGGCGGCGCCGTTCGACCTGATCATCCTCGACAACATCATGGCCGGGCGCACCGGCCTGCAATGGCTGGAGGAACTGCGCGGCTCGGGTTTCTACCGCGACGTGATCCTCATCACCGCCTTCGCGGATCTGGAGACCGCCATCACCGCGCTTAGGGCCGGCGCTGCCGATTTCGTGCTGAAGCCGTTCCGTTCCAACCAGATCCTCAACGCCATCGCCCGCTGCCTCGATCGCGGCCGGCTGATGCGCGAGAATTTCGTGCTCCGCCGCGAACTGAAGGCCATGCCCGGTGCCGCCGCGCCGCTGATGGCCGGCGACAGCGTCTCGACCCGCGCCGTGCGCGCCATGATCGAGCGCGTCGGCCCCATGCCCTCCACCGTGCTCATCACCGGGGAATCCGGCACCGGCAAGGAAGTCACCGCCCGCGCCCTGCACGCCGTCTCGGCCCGCGCGGCCAAGCCGTTCGTGCCGGTGAATTGCGCGGCCATCGCGCCGGAGATCATCGAGAGCGAGCTGTTCGGCCACCTCAAGGGCGCCTTCACCGGCGCCGCCTCCTCCCGCGAGGGGCTGTTCTTCTATGCCCAGGGCGGCACGCTCTTCCTCGACGAGGTGGGCGAGCTGCCGCCCGCCATGCAGTCGAAGCTGCTGCGGGTGATCGAGGATCGCAAGGTCCGCCCGGTGGGGGCGGAGCGGGAAGTCCCGGTGGACGTGCGCCTCGTCGCCGCCACCAACGCCAACCTCACCGCGCAGGTGGCGGCGGGACGCTTCCGGCAGGATCTCTATTACCGGCTCAATGTGGTGAACATCCACCTCGCGCCCCTGCGCGAGCGGCCGGAGGACGTGGCGCCGCTCGCCCATCTGTTCATCGCCGAACTGAGCGCCCGGCTCGGCGTGCCGCCCCTCGACCTCACCGAGCCGGTGCTCGCCTTCCTCACGCGCTATCCCTGGCCCGGCAACGTGCGTGAGCTGCGCAACGTGATCGAGCGCTCGCTGATCCTCGGCGACTTCCCGCGCGACGTGGTGCCCGAGGGCGTCGACGAGGAGGACGCGCCCGGCTCCGCCCTCGACGCGGTGGAGAAGGCGCACATGCTGAAGGTGCTGGCCGAGGCCGGCGGCAACCGGGCCGAAGCGGCGCGCCGCCTCAAGGTCTCGCGCAAGACGCTGGACCGCAAACTGAAGGCCTGGAATGGCTGAGGCTGTGCGCAAAGCCACCGATGCGCCGCGGGGCGTCCTCGCCCGATTGCGCTCGGTGCGCATGCGGCTCCTCGCCATCGCGCTTCTGCCCACCCTCATCATCCTGCCGGCGGTGCTGGCGCTGGTGGTCACCTGGTGGACGCGGCAGTTCGACCGGCTTCTCATCTCCAAGGTCAACGGCGACCTCACCATCGCCCGCCAGTATCTCGACCGGCTGCGCGAGCGCTCCGACGAGACGCTGCACGCCCTGGGGGATTCGGTGGCCTTCGCCCGCGTCACCGGGGCCGGCGACAACGCGGCGCTCGCCGACTTTCTCGATACGCGGCGCAAGGCGATGGGGCTCGATTTCCTCTATCTCATCGATGCCGATGGCCACAGCCTTGCCGCCGCGCCGGCCGGTGCCGCGCGCGAGGCGAGCGCGATGTGGCCGGTGGAGCGCCGGGCGCTCGCCGGCACCGCCTCCACCGAGATCGACATCTTCGGCCCGCAGGAGCTGGAACGGCTCTCGCCGCAACTGGCGGCGCGCGCCCACATCGCCCTCGTGCCCACCCCCGGCGCGGTTCCGACCAGCCGGGAGGCGGAGGACAGGGGCATGGTGGTGCAGTCCGGCACCCCGGTGGAGATGCCGGGCGGCGCGCGGGCGGCGCTGGTGGGCGGCGTGCTGCTCAACCAGAACCTCGACTTCATCGACACCATCAACGACCTCGTCTACCGCCCCGGCAGCCTGCCCGAGGGCTCGGCCGGCACCGCCACCCTGTTCGTGGACGACGTGCGCGTCTCCACCAACGTGCGCCTGTTCGAGGGGCGGAGGGCGCTGGGCACCCGCGTGTCGCAGGAGGTGCGCAACGCTGTGCTCGGCGAGGGGCGGGTGTGGCTCGACCGGGCCTTCGTGGTCAGCGACTGGTACATCTCGGCCTACGAGCCGGTGGTGGACAGCCACGGCAAGCGCATCGGCATGCTCTATGTGGGCTTTCTGGAAGCGCCGTTCCTCGCGCTCAAGCGGACGAGCCTTGCCGCCGTGGCGGTGGGCTTCCTGCTGGTGGCCATGGTGGCCATTCCCGTGCTGCTGCGCTGGGCGGCGGCCATCTTCCGGCCGCTGGAGGCGATGAACGCCACCATCTCGGCGGTGGAGGGCGGCGCCCTGTCCGCCCGCACCGGCGTTGCCGCGACCTCGGACGAGATCGGCCGCGTCGCCCATCATCTCGACGACATGCTGGACCTCCTGCAGGAGCGCGACGCGGAGCTGCGCCGGTGGACCGAAGAACTGGACCGCCGCGTCGCCGAGCGCACCCGCGAGCTGGAAGACGCCAACGCCGAGCTGGCCGCCACCCAGCGCCAGCTCGTCATGTCCGAGAAGCTCGCCGCCATCGGCGAGATCACGGCCGGCGTCGCCCACGAGATCAACAATCCGGTGGCGGTCATCCAGGGCAATCTGGATGTGGCGCGCGACGTGCTGGGGAGCGCGGCGGGGCCGGTGAAGACCGAGTTCAACCTCATCGACCAGCAGGTCCACCGCATCAACGTGATCGTCTCGAAGCTGTTGCAGTTCGCGCGCCCCGCCGAATTCGCCGGGCATCTCGATCCGGTGGCGCCGGGCGAGGTGGTGGGCGATGCGCTGCTGCTGGTGCAGCACCTGCTCTCGCGCAGCGAAATCCTCGTCGCCCGCACCGACGGCGCCACGCGGCTCGTGATGATGAACCGGGTGGAATTGCAGCAGGTGCTCATCAATCTGATGGTCAACGCCGTCCACGCCATGCCCCAGGGCGGCACCCTCACCGTCACCACGCGGGACGAGACGCGCGGGCGGCAGCCGGGCGTCGGCATCGAGGTGGCGGACACCGGCACGGGCATCCCAGAGGAGCGGATCGGCCGCGTCTTCGATCCCTTCTTCACCACCAAGCCGCAGGGCGGCACCGGGCTCGGCCTCTCCATCAGCTACACGCTCATCGAGCGCGCGGGCGGGACCATGGCGGTGGAAAGCCCGCCGGGATCGGGCGCCGTCTTCTCCATCTGGCTGCCGGAGGCCGGGAGCGCGGCGGAAGAGGGCGCGCATTCCGCCTGAATTTCAGGCGAGCCCAACAAATGAGCGTTGTGGAGGCTCCGGGACCCTTGCGCCGCGGGTGGGGCGTTCGTACCGTTCGTATATAACAGCCAGCAGGTGCCCGCCATGAAGTGGGATAAGGGCAACACGCCCATCATGCCGCGCATCGTGCCCGGCACCATGATCCGCCTCCTGCCGCCATGGCAGAAGACGGCGCAGAAGCGCGCCAACCCGCTGCGGCCCGGTGGCCCGGCCCTGCGCGTGATCGAGACGGAGCGGCCGGAGGCCGGGACGGCCGAAGCCGAGGCCCTTGTGCCGGAGAAGAAGCCATGAGCGAGGTCACCGAGCGGCCGACAACCGACTTCGCCGGCTATGCCTTCACCCCCGCCGAGGTCGCACCGGCCCGCCCCGGCCTCTTCATCCTCACCCGCGCCGTCGCCGGCCGGCCCGTGCCGCTCTATGTGGGCGAGGGGGAGGACATGGCCGCGGCGCTGGGTGCCTTCCGTGCGGCGAACCCGAAGGAGGCGGGCGTCGCGGACGGCCTCTTCGTGCTCGACCGCCCCATGGCGCGGGTGCGCCAGCACACCCTGCGCGACATCGTTTCCCGCTTCGATCCGCCGCTGAACATCGCGCACCGCAAGGCCCCGGCCGCGCCGGAGCTGGCGGCGCTGGTGGAAGATCGCGGCGCGTCGCTCGGCGGGCTGAACGAGCAGCCGGGCGCGTCGCTCTCCGTCACCGAGGATGATCTCAAAAAGCTGGTGGAACGCTTCTACGGCCGCGCGGCCGCCGACCCGCTGCTTGGCCCGGTCTTCGCCCGCGCCATTCCGGACTGGGAAGGCCATTACCAGATCGTGCAGAACTTCTGGTCGCGCACCCTGCTCGGCACGGCGCGCTATTCGGGGATGCCGTTCGCCGCGCACATCCCGCTCCAGCTGAAGCCGGAGCACTTCACCCGCTGGGTGGCGCTGTTCAGGGAGACGGCGGTGGAGGTGCTGGACGATGTGGCGGCGGCGCGGGCCATCGCCAAGGTGGAGCACATGAGCACCTGTTTCCAGGCCGGGCTGTTCCCGCCCGACCTCGGCCCATCTCATGCGCCGGGATCGCACCCGCACGGGGCGTACCCGCAGGTCGGGTAAGGCTCAGCCCTGCGCGAAGCGGCGGAACTGCTTCACCACCTCCACATAGACATCGCGCTTGAAGGGGATGATGAGGTCGACCACTGCGTCGATCTCTTCCCACCGCCAGTCCATGAATTCCGGCTTGTGCTTGCCGCCGCCGGGACGAAGGATGTTGATCTCGGCATCGGCGCCGGTGAAGCGCAGCGCGTACCATTTCTGCGTCTGGCCCCGGTAGCGGCCCTTCCAGGCCTCGCCGGCGATGCGGCCGGGGAGGTCGTAGGAGAGCCACTCTTCCACTTCGCCAAGCCTGGTCACCGAGCGGATCGAGGTTTCCTCGTAAAGCTCGCGCAAGGCGGCGGCATAGGGCTCCTCGCCCTTGTCGATGCCGCCCTGGGGCATCTGCCAGGAATGGGTGGCGTCCACATGCTCCGGTCCGCCGAGGCGCCGGCCCACGAACACCTTGCCGGCGGCGTTGAACACGGCGAGGCCCACGCAGGGGCGATAGGGCATGTCTTCGTGCTTGTCGTGCTTATCGTGCTTCTTCGACATGGCGGCGGCCTTGATGGAATGACATGCCCCCTGATACGCGCCCCGCCGCATCGCGCAAGATGCGGCGGGCGCAAGTTCAGGCAGGCGGCCCTCCGGACGCAACGTCAGTGCGCGGCGCGATGCCGGGGAAGGGCGGTGGAGCCCCAGGCGCGGATGGAGGCCCAGGTGCGCCGTTCCAGCTGGAACTGGTCCACCGGCACGGAGGCGCGCAGCGCCTTCACGCGGCACAGGCCGACGCCGGACCACTGGAAGCCGCACTTCTCCAGCACCCGGCGCGACGCCGGATTGACCACGCGGGCGGAGCCGAGGAGGAGCGAGACATCGGTCTCGGAGAAGGCATAGTCGATGACGGCGCGCACGGCTTCGGTGGCGATGCCGCGGCCCCAGAAGGCTTCGCCGACCCAGTAGCCGAGTTCCGGCGCGGGCTCAGGCGGGCGGCGGCCATAGCTGACCATGCCGGCGAAGGCCATGCGGCCCTCGCCCTTGAGGAAGACGCCGAAGGTGGCGGCATCGGGCACGGCGGCGAGCGTCTCGACGAAGGCGTGGGCGTCGGAGGGCTTGTAGGGGAACGGCAGGTTCGCGGTCATCTCCGCGATCCGGCGGTTGTTGGCGAGCTCCGCGACGGCAGCAACGTCCTCGATATGCGGCGCGCGGAGCACGAGCCGCTCGGTTTCGAGGACGGGGATACAGCTCTCCGCGAGCGGCACTCCGGACTGGGATTCGCACAAAGTCATGGCGGGCTCCTCAAGGGCACAAACGAAAACCGGGGAGAGGGTTGTCCCGTCTCCCCGGTTCGTGTCTGAGCGTTGAGAGGCCTGCTCAGGCGCCCACCGGATCAACGAGACCGGCGGGATCCTGCATTTATCAGGTCTCGCCGTTTATTCGGCCGCCTCGGCGGCGGCAGGAACGACCGATACGTAGGTGCGGTCGTTGGCTTTGGTGCGGAAGGCCACTTTGCCTTCGATAAGCGCGAAGAGGGTATGGTCCTTGCCCATGCCCACGTTCGTGCCGGGATGCCATTTGGTGCCGCGCTGGCGCACGATGATGTTGCCCGGAATGACGTCCTGGCCGCCGAAGCGCTTCACGCCAAGACGACGACCGTCGGAATCGCGACCGTTACGGGACGAGCCGCCTGCCTTTTTATGAGCCATTGTTGCTCTCCTCGTTCTCGATCAGGCGCCGACGCCGGCGGCGTCGGCCTTGACGGTCTCGCCCAGGCCGGAAATCTCGGTGATGCGCACGACGGTGAGGTCGGCGCGGAAGCCACGCTTGCGGCGGGAATTCTGCCGGCGGCGCTTCTTGAAGGCGATCACCTTGTCGCCGCGGGTGTGCTCGACGATCTCGCCGGTCACGGTGGCGCCGTCCACATGGGGCGCGCCGATGGCGACGGAGGCGCCGCTCAGCATCAGCACCGGGAAGGTGAAGACGGAGCCGACCTCGGCGTCGAGGTGGTCGATGGTGATCTTGTCGGCGGCGGCAACGCGATACTGCTTGCCGTTTGCCTTGATGACCGCGAACATTCTTGTCTCGCTTTCGTGTTCAGCCGCGCCTCAAGGACGGGCTTCTTCGGTCGGTTTTTCGGGATGCAGGCCCATTGGCCCACGCGAAGGTGGTCCGATATACGCCACGCCCGGAAAAGTCAACGCCACTGGCCTTTGCGAGACGGGGCGAAGCCGCGTGACGCCGCCGCCATCTCCCCCCTGCTCCTTGGCGGCGGCTACCGCGCCGCAGCGCCTGCGGTCCGTGCGGTTCCAGCCCTCACACGATCGCCGCGGCGGCCCGTTTCAGCGCGTCGGCGTCCATGGGCAGCAGGACGGCGTCCGCCCGCTTCAGCACGTCGGCGAGGCGCGTGCGGGCGGCGGTGGCAAGGTCGGGGTCATCGATCTGCGCCAGCGACCCCAGGGCGGCCACGAGCCTGAGCCCCACCTCCACCTGCCCGGCCCCGTCGCGGGCAATCGGCCGGAAGGCGTCTTCCAGCATGTCGTCCATCGACAGCGCGGGAATGGTGACGTTCGTCACGGCATCCTGGAAGGGCAGGTTGCGGGCCGCACGCCAGCCCCAGAGCAGCCGTGTGAGAGTCCCGCTCACGTCGATGGCGGTGCCGGGGTCGTTGACGCCCGGAGACAGGGCCTTTGACGCGATCTCCGCGAGCACCACCATGCCAAACCGTGGGTCCTGCTCGAAGCTGCGGACGTCGCCGATGGTGATGGCCTGCCGCAGCGCATCCGCCAGCGCGTCGTCGGGCGGCGCATCGAACACCGCAAGGGGACGGACCGGATCGACGAAGGCGCCCGGTCGCACGGCCACATGGCACGTCACGCCTTCCGGCACAGCCGCCGAAAGCTGTCCCACATCCATATGCTGCACGTAGCCGATGGCCGTCGCGAAGACCGGATAGCCGGCCGGCGGCGGTGCGGTGCGGACGGTTGCGCCGAGGCCGGGCCGGCGCGCGAAATCCTTCAGCGCCGCCGCGGTCGCCTGCTCGGTCCGGTCGATGATCTCGCCCATGCGCCCGAGCCGCGACACCCGGTCGATCCAGCGCAGCAGCGTGCCGACGACGACGGCGATGAGCACCACCGTCGCGGCGAAGAGCAGCAGCCGGCCGGCATCGGAATAGACGCCGCCCACGCCCCCCACCAGCGCCACGATGGAGAACAGGAACGCGCCCACGAAGACGCTCAGCGTGCGCTGGAGGGCCGCGTCCTCGATGAGGAGGGAGGTCGCGCGCGGCGTCGCCGCCTGTGCCGCGGCCGAGAGGACCGAGACGATGGCGGACAGGCTGAACGTGACCACCGCCAGCATGCTGGAGGCCAGCACGGTGAGCACTGGCTCAAGGCTGTTCGAGGCGAAGGTGAGGTAGCCCGGCAGCGCGTATCCCGATGGCAGGGTCGCCGCGACGAGCACCACGGCCACGGCCGTGAGGCTGTAGGCGGTGGGCCAGAACCACAGCCGTGTAATCCAGCGCCGCAGCCGGAAGCGCACGCGATCGGTGAGAAGGCCCATGGCTGTCACCGCGCCCCGTCAAAGCAGGGAATTCGGCCGGGACGACGGGGGAGCCGCCGGGGGTGGGTGCACTGCATAGGACACCAAGCGTGGCCGGGGGGCGCAAGTTCCGATATCGACCGCGCTTTAATCGGACCCCCCCCGCGGAAGGCCCGGCCTCAGCTCACCTCGCTGCGGGGGGCGGATCTTGTCCTCGCATCCATTAACGAACGAAAAATGAAGGAGATTCTCCTCTTTAGAACCCTTGATCACAATTTTTGATATGCATATCATTAAAAATGCAATCAATAGTTGTTCCTGGGGGCGAGGATGCGGATCGAACTGGCGAGGATCGGCGGCGTTTCGGTGATTCAGGACGAGGACGGGAGAGTCCATTGGGAGGCTGGCGGCGCGATTGATGCCGATGGCGCCAATGGCCAGAACGGCGCCAAGTTCGCATATCGGATGGACGACAAAGGTCTCGACGCCCTGAAGAACGCGGGCTGGCCGAGCGGCTCCTGGGACAACGTTCTGTTCGACAGAGGCGACGGACATCCCCTCGCCGACGATGACGGCAACGTCTATTCCAAGACCACCTATGCCTGGAAGGGCCGCGCCATCCCCACGCGATACGTCGATGCAGCGACGGTGCCGTATGTGGTCGTTAATCCCCTGGTGCGCCAGCGGGCGGTGGGGATCGTGATGGGGTGCCGGGCGCTCGTCACGTATAAGGGCAAGAGCGTCGCCGCGGTGGTGGCGGACGTCAGCGGAGCGGCCCGCATCGGGGAATTGTCGATCGCCGCGGCAAAGGCTCTGGGCATCCCCAGTTCGCCCCGAAAAGGCGGCACCGACACGGGGGTTACTTATGAGATGTGGCCCGGCAGCGCAGCGATCATCGATGGTGCGATCTATGAACTCCAGCGGGCATGACCGTAAGGAATAATGTTGGAAGGCGGGAGGCGCTCCAAGGCGCTCTATCCCTCAGCTCGCCTCGCTGCGCAGGGCCATCTTCTCGCGGCGACGCTGGACGGAGGAGGGGATGTTCATGCCCTCCCGGTACTTGGCGACGGTGCGGCGGGCGATGTCGATGCCGTCGTCCTTCAGCTTCTGCACCAGAGTGTCGTCGGAGAGCACGTCCTCCGGCGCCTCGGCCTCGATCAGCGTCTTGATGCGGTGGCGTACCGATTCCGCCGAATGGGCCTCGCCGCCGCCCGAGGCGGAGATGGCGGAGGAGAAGAAGAACTTCATCTCCACCACGCCGCGCGGGGTCGAGATGTACTTGTTGGAGGTCACGCGCGAGACGGTGGATTCGTGCATGCCGATGGCGTCCGCCACCGTGCGCAGGTTGAGCGGGCGCAGGAAGCGCACGCCGTGTAGCAGGAAGGCGTCCTGCTGGCGCACGATCTCGCTCGCCACCTTCAGGATGGTGCGGGCGCGCTGGTCCAGCGAGCGGGTGAGCCAGCTCGCGCTCTGCAGGCAGTCGGCGAGGAAGCTCTTCTCCTCCTGCGACTTGGCGTGCTTCACCACGGTGGCGTGGTAGCTCTGGTTCACCAGAACCCGCGGCAGCGTCTCGGAATTCAGCTCCACGATCCAGGTGCCGTCGGCGCCGGGGCGCACATAGACGTCCGGCACCAGCGGGTGGACGACGCCGGAGCCGAAGGCGAGGCCGGGCTTGGGATCGAGCCGGCGGATCTCGCCGATCATGTCCGCGAGGTCCTCGTTGTCCACGCCGCAGATGCGCTTCAGCGCGTTGCGGTCATGGCGGGCGAGGAGTTCGAGGTTGGCCACCAGCGCCTGCATGGCGGGGTCGAAGCGGTCGCGCTCGCGCAGCTGGATGGCGAGGCATTCGGCGAGGTTGCGGGCGCCGACGCCGGAGGGTTCGAAGGTCTGGATGAGCTTCAGGACGGCTTCCACCTCATCGCGCGGCACGCCGAACTGGCCGGCGAGGAGGTCGAGGTCGCCGGTGAAATAGCCGGTCTCGTCGATGAGGCCGATGACATTGATGCCGATGAGCCGCCGGGCGGGATCGCTCACCGCCACGGAGAGCTGCGCTTCCAGATGGTCGGCCAGCGTGGTCTCGGCGGTCAGGAAAGCTTCGGGATTGTAGTCGTCGCCACGCTCGCCGCCGCCGCTCCATTCGCCCATGGAGGGGCTGGAGGCGGTGGAGCCGCCGCCGGGGGTGCCGCGATCGGCGGGGGCGTCGTCGGGAAAGACGTTGCCGAGGTCGGTGTCGAGGCGGGTCTCCATGGCGGCCCGGCTCTGCTCGTTGTCCTGGCCGGTCCAGTCGCTGGCCGGGGGCGGCTCGCCGTCGAGGCCGCCGCGCGCCATCTCCTCGCCGCGGGTCTCGCGGACCTCCGGCTGCGGCTCGGGTCCGCTCGCCTCGCCCTCGGTGATGCGCTCCAGCAGCGGGTTGCGTTCCAGCTCGGCCTCGACATAGGCCACCAGCTCCATGTTGGAGAGCTGGAGCAGCTTGATGGCCTGCATCAGCTGCGGCGTCATCACCAGCGACTGGCTCTGCCGGAACTCCAGCTTGGGGCTCATCGCCATGATGCTGGCCCCCCGATGTCCATGGCGCGGCGTGTGCTCACAGGCGGAACTCCTCGCCCAGATAGAGCCGCCGCACATCGGGGCTGGAGACGATGGCTTCCGGATCGCCCTCCATCAGCACCGCGCCGGAATGGATGATGTAGGCGCGGTCGATGAGGCCCAGCGTCTCGCGCACATTGTGGTCGGTGATGAGCACGCCGATGCCGCGCGAGGTGAGATGGCGCACCAGCGCCTGGATGTCGCCCACCGCGATGGGGTCGATGCCGGCGAACGGCTCGTCCAGCAGCATGAAGGCCGGCTTGGTGGCGAGCGCGCGGGCGATCTCGAGGCGCCGCCGCTCGCCGCCCGACAGGGCGATGGAGGGCGACTTGCGCACATGGGTGATCTTGAATTCTTCGAGCAGCGCCTCGGTCTCCTCGCGGCGGCGGGCCCGGTTGGGCTCCGACACCTGGAGGACGCCCATGATGTTGTCCTCCACCGAGAGGCCCCGGAAGATGGAGGCTTCCTGCGGCAGGTAGCCGACGCCGAGGCGGGCGCGGCGATACATGGGCAGGGGCGTGATGTCGTGGCCGTCCAGCTCGATGCGGCCGGCATCGGCCTTCACCAGGCCCGTCACCATGTAGAAGCAGGTGGTCTTGCCGGCGCCGTTGGGGCCGAGCAGGCCCACCGCCTCGCCGCGGCGGACGTTCATGCTCACGTCCTTCACCACCTTGCGGCCGCCATAGGACTTGGCGAGGCCGAAGGCGGCCAGCGCCCCGGTGGAATTGAAGGGCAGCGCATCCCGCCCGTCGCCGGGATAGGATGCGGGATAGTGGTCGCCCGCATCGGCGTCGTCGCCATAGGCGGCGTCCGGCGGCATGTAGGCACGGTGGCGGGGGTCCGGCGCGGCGCGGGCGGGCGTCTCGTAGCCCGCATCATATCCCGCATCGCTGCGCGGATCGTCCTCTTCCCACTCGCGGGAATCCTGATCGCCCGCAGGGAGCGGAATGCCATCCGTCTGGCGGGGATCGTGTTCGCGGGGGTCGTACTGGCGCGCATCCTGCTCGCCACGGGCGCTGCCCGAGACGGACTTTCCCCCCGACTTCGAGTCTCCCGACTTCGACTTGCCGAACATGGACAGGACGTTCAACGCGACCTCCGGAAAACCCGGCCCCCAGATTGGAAGGTTTAGAACGTCCCAGCCGGGGATGCAACGCCTCCATGCAAGAGGCGGGCCGATTTCAGGGGCGAGAGTTCGCAGGTCTCGCGGAAATGGGAATAGTCAATTGAAACAAAAGAGAAATAATTTAACTTGACAGACGCATGAAGGCTGCAAAAGGCGGCCGCAGGGCCGCCTCGGCCGGTCAGCGCTTGGGGGGCTGTTGGCCGCCCTGTTCGGTCTTGGGCTTGTCCGCCTCCTTCAGGCTGCCCGGGACGATGAGGCTCTCCACCCGGCCGCCCTCGAACTTGGACACGCCGCTGACGAGATCCACCACCAGCTTCTGGCCGCGGATGACGTTGGGGCCCTGGGTCAGCACCACCGGCTTGCCCACCATGGTGACGGTGTTGGTCTTCATGTCGAAGACGCCGCTGTCGCCGGTGGCGGTCTGCTCCTTGGTCTTCACCACCACGCCGCCGGTGGCCTCCAGCTTCTTGATCTGGCCCTTCTGGGCCGGATCGGTGCCCGTCTGCGGGGTGCCGCCGGCCTGCTCGTTCATCGAGCCCTCGTAATAGACGAGGAGGTCCTTGGAGCGGAGCGTGGTGTCGCCCTGCGTCACCAGCACGTTGCCGGAGAAGACGGCGACCTTGTCCTTGTCGCGCACCTCCAGCCCGTCGGCATTGATGCGCACGGGCTGGTCGCGGTTGCGGGCGAAGCCCTGCAGCGCGTTGGGCACGCTGGTGCTGGGCGCCTGCGCGGCCACAGGACCGGCGACGAGAAGGGCCGCCAGCGCGAGAATGCAGGCGGGTGCGAGGCTCGAAACCGGGAGGCGGACCTTGAGGGCCTTCGCATGACACATCATTGAGCAGGGACCGGGCGTCGCGGGGGAAGGGGCGCCGGCACCAGCGCCGGGGCCGCGGAAGAGGGCGCAGGCGAAACGGTGATGGTTCCGGTAGTTGCGGGCGCTGCCGGCGCTGCATGGACGGCGGAAGCGGGCGTCGCATCGGCGGCGTGGGTGGGGGCAGCCGAATTGGCGCCCGCCGCACTGTTTCCTGCCGCGTTGGCGCCGTCCGGCTTCTGGCCGGGCAGGTTGCTCATGCGGAAATCGAGCTGCACATGGCCCTGGAACAGGGCGCGCGCGCCGCGGTCGGTCACGTCCAGTCGGTCGGCCACCAGCTTGCCGTCGAGATAGGTGAAGACCACGGGATGGGCGGTGGCGATGGTGCCGGCCTTGATGTCCACGTCGGCGTCTTCCAGCTTGCCGCCGTAGCCGCCGTTCATGGCGAGGTCCACGCCGTCGCCGAGCGTGATGAACTGCTTCTTGGTGTCGAAGCTGCCGGTCTTGGCGTTGACGCTGGCCCAGCCCTTGTCGGCCAGCTCCAGGCGCGCCTCGATGTCGGACAGCTCGATCACGTCCGGCCGGGTGAGATCCTGCACTGCCGTTTTGGCGGTAATACGGTAGCCGCGATTGTCGTCGGTGAAGCCGGAGAGCTTGGGCAGTTCCATAGTCAGGCGCGAGCCCGACAGGGTCAGGTGGCCGATGTCGAACGGCAGGTCGATGGAGAGCTTCAGCCGGGACAGGATGGACACCGCGCCGATGCCGAGGACGGCGACGATGATGGTGACGGGCACCAGCCGCTTGATCCAGCGCACGCGTGCGCTGTGCCGCCGCGCCTTGGTGAAGTCCGGCGGGGGCGGCGGGGTGAAGGCTTCGGCCTCCCGCGCATCGAAATCGTGTGGCGGCACGTGTCGGTTCATGGCCCTGTTCCGGCGGCGGGCCTGCCCCGCTGGCGCCTGTTCTCGGCTGCACGCCCCCTCACGCGGGCGTCCGGCGCGTCGCCCCACGCGCGGGGCCCAAGGTGTCCGAAATGGCGCCCTGAAGCAAGGGCCGTGCCCAAGCCTCTCATGCGCAACGCTTTTTCGCGTCGGGCCGGATCACGAATGGGCGAAGATGTCCTCTTCCGCCCAGCCGGAGAGGTCGAGGGCGGCACGGGCCGGCAGGAAGGCGAAGCAGGCGGCGGCGAGCCCGGTGCGGCCCTCGCGCGCCAGCATGTCCTCCAGCTTAGCCTTCACCGCGTGCAGATACAGAACGTCCGAGGCGGCGTAGGACAGCTGGGCGTCGGAGAGGTCGGCGGCGCCCCAGTCCGAGCTTTGCTGCTGCTTGGAGATGTCCACGTTGAGGAGTTCCCGCAGCAGCTCCTTCAGGCCGTGCCGGTCGGTGTAGGTGCGCACCAGCCGCGAGGCGATCTTGGTGCACCACACCGGCTGCGGCATCACCTTGAAGGTGTGCTGGAGCACGGCGATGTCGAAGCGGCCGAAATGGAACAGCTTGGTCACGTTCGGGTCGGTCAGCAGCCGCACGAGGTTCGGCGCGCTGCCGGGCCCGGCGCCCTGCGGGATCTGCACCAGGTCGGCGCTGCCGTCACCGTTGGAGAGCTGCACGAGGCACAGCCGGTCGCGGAACGGGTCGAGACCCATGGTCTCGGTGTCGATGGCCACGACGGAAGCGGCCACGAAATCCGCGGGCAGATCGCCGCGATGGAGGCGGATGGTCATGAGTGTATCGTTTATCCACGTTCAGGACTGGGCTTCTAGCGAAGGCGCGCAGGCCTGTCGATGGGGCCGCTCGCTATGCCCTTGCCCCGCCTGCCTTTGCCCGGCCGTGCAGGGAAGACACGCCCGGACAGATACCGCACGCGGCCGGCCCCGCCCGCCCGCTCCGGGCGCTTGGCCCATTGTGTGCGGTGCGGTATGGTTGCAGGTGATAGAGGAAGGGCTGGAACATGGCGGAAACGGCTGCGTCTCGCTATGAGGCGCTGGACGGCCTTCGTGGCATTGCGGCATTGATGGTCGCGATCCACCACATGCAGTTCAACAGCATCTTTCTCCATGTGGATGCCATCGTCTACGGCGAGTTGTTCGTCGATCTGTTCTTTGCGTTGTCCGGATTTGTCATTGCCTCCGCCTATCTGGAGAGGATCGACGACACCCGGGACATGAAGCGGTTTCTGACGCTGCGCTTTTTCAGAATCTACCCGTTGCACATTTTCATTCTGGCGCTGTTCCTGCTCAAGGAGCTGGCGCGGCTGGTGGCCGGCCTTTCCGGCGCCACGCTGAGCGGCACCGCCTTCACCGGGCGCACCAGCGTCGAGCTGCTGATGGCGACGATATTCCTGGTGCAGGCCTGGGGGCCGTTCGGCAAGAACGAGTGGAATGCCCCGAGCTGGAGCATCAGCTGCGAAGCGCTGGCCTATATCGTCTTTGCCCTTGTCGTGCCGCTCAAGCCCTTCCGCTGGAAATGGACGCCCTGGTTCATCGTCGCCTTCTCGATCCTCGCCTACACCTATGTGGCCTTCACTCCCGGTGGCATTGCCGACGCCACCTACGGCTTGCCCTCGCTGCTGAGGGGGCTCGCGGGCTTCTCGACCGGAGTGCTGTGCTATCAGGTGATGACGCGCAGGTCGGTGGCGGCCTACATGCAGAAGATGTCCGATCGCACCCTGACCGCGATCCAGTTCTGCGCCGTGCTGGCCTTCCTCGTTGTGCTGCACTATTTGCGCGGGCCGGCCATCGTGATCGCCGTGGTGCCGCTGGTTTTCCTGATCCTGTCCCTGCATCTGGATCGGGGCATGGGCTGCACCATCCTGAACACGCGGGTGTTCCAGTATCTGGGGAAGACCTCCTACTCCATTTACATGATCCACATGTTCATTCTGCTTATGACCGATTCCGTCCTCAAGCGCGTGCTGGGTTCGCTCACGGCCCACGTGGACGGCGCGACCTCGCTGGCGATCGGCACGGGCATCGCCCTTGTCTTGGCTGCCGTAGTCGTTGCCCTTGCCGATGTCACCTATCGCTTCATCGAGCATCCCTGGCGTGAATATGGACGGGGCGTGGCCCGCCGGATCGGGCGCGTGCTCAAGCCGAGCGCCGCTGCCGAGTGACGGCGCGACCGGGCTGAGGCGCTCCTCCTGGGTCCGCGCGCGGACCGCGAGGCGTCATCGGCCGCTTTTTACCTTGTCAGGCCACGGGTTGGGCCCTTGTCGATGCTGCGGCGTGCCCGGTGCGCGCCGCGGTCCGCCGTGCTAGAAGCGGCGCCGTTTCGACGTTACGAAAGCCTGGGGGGAAGAAGATGCGTTCGTTTCTGGCGACAGGCCTGCGCCTTGCGGGCCTCATTCTGGCGCTTGGCCTGATGGCCAGCACGGCGGCCGAGGCGCGGTCGGTGCCGCCCGGCAGCTACCTGCGCTCCTGCCGTGACGCGCAGGTGCGCGACGGCGCCGACCTCGCCGCCTTCTGCGCCACCCGCAACGGCCAATGGGTGGTGACGCGGCTCAACGATTTCCCGTCCTGCCGGGGCGACATCTCCAACCAGGACGGCCAGCTCTGGTGCCAGCGCCGCCCGGTGCCCCCGCCGCCGGCGGTGGGTCCGCGCGGCTCCTATCGCCAGACCTGCACCCGCGTGGAATTCCGCAACGGCGTGCTGAGCGCCTTCTGCCTCACCCGCGGCGGCAACTACCAGCCCTCCGTGCTGAACACGCTGACCTGCCAGCCCGGCTCGGACATCTCGAACCAGAACGGCCAGCTGTTCTGCCCCTCGCGCCAGCGGCTCCAGCCGCCTCCGGGCTCCTACATGCGCACCTGCCGCAACATCTCCATGGGCCTCGGCGGCGTGCTGCGCGCCCAGTGCCAGCGGGTGAACGGCTCTTGGAACCCGACCGCGCTCAACATGAACAATTGCGGCAATTACCGCGACATCTCCAACCAGAACGGCAACCTCGCCTGCTTCTGACGTTGACCTATCGCTAGGTGAGCCAACCCTGCGTCACTGGTATCATCGCCCCGATCGATTCGGTCGGGGAGTGATGCCATGGCGGGGGCGCTTGACAGGCTGCTGGGCGGGGCGCTGGCGGTACTGGGATTGATGCTGGCGGCGGGCCTCTCGCCCGCCGCGGCGCAGTCGGTGCCTCCGGGCAGCTATCTCAGCAGCTGCCGGCAGGTTCAGGTGCGGTTCGGGCACGACCTCGCGGCCTTCTGCCCGAACCGTGCCGGCCGGGATGTGGTGACCCGCCTCGACAATTTCCCCGCCTGCCGCGGCGATATCGCCAATGTGGACGGGCGGCTGACCTGCGCGGCCGGCGGCGGCGGGGGCATCCTCGGCCCCGGCGGCATCGCCCCCTCGCCCACGCCGTCGTTCCAGCAAGTGCCCGCAGGCCCCTATAAGGCGTCCTGCCGCAACATCCGCATGGATGGCCCGTGGCTGCGCGCCTCCTGCCGGGACGACTGGGGCGGCTGGCGGGATGCGAGCCTGATGCCGGCCGGCTGCATTCCCGGCAAGGGCATCGTCTATGAGGACGGACGGCTCTCCTGCGGCGGCTCCGGCTTCAGCGGCGATCGGCCCCCGGCGGGCTCCTACCGCGCGTCCTGCCGCGACATCAGCTATTCCGCCGGGCTCATCCGGGCCACCTGCCGCAACAGCTTCGGCAGCTGGGTGCCCACCACGCTCGCCACATCCTGGTGCGGCCACGGCCGCGACATCCGCAATGAAGGCGGCAGCCTCACCTGCCGGCCGGAAGGCTCGCCCGTGCCGGATGACCACAAATGGGGCGGCGGAAGCTGGGGTGGCACCGGCGGAAGCGGTGGCGGCAGTGGTGGCGGCAGTGCCTTGCCCTCCGGCTCCTACCGCGCCACCTGCCGCAATATCAGCATGTCCGCCGGTTGGCTGAAGGCCTCGTGCAAGAGTACATCGGGCACGTGGAAGGACAGCAGCACCTTCGCCAGCTGGTGCTCGGGCGGCTCCCACGACATTGCCAATGTGGACGGGCGCCTGACATGCCGTTAGGTTCGGTGCGGTAGTTCGGTGCCGCCCACGGGGCTGCGCCTCATCCTCAATCCTCGTGCGAAGGATGCCGCATGATGAACTTCCGGGTTTGGGCGGCAGCCCTGCTGTGCCTGTCCGCCACGCCGGCCGCGGCGGCGGGCGACATTCCGGTCGGTAGCTATCTGGAGAGCTGCCGGCAGGTGCAGGTGCGCTGGGGGCGCGATCTCGCCGCCTTCTGCGCCACCCGCGCGGGGGAATGGGTGGTGGCGCGCCTCGACGACTTCCCCTCCTGCGACGGCGACATCGCCAACCGCAACGGCCAGCTCATCTGCAAGGACACGCCCGCTCCGGGATCGCTCTACGGGACGCTCGCCCCGTCGCCGCCGCCCCGGCCCCAGCCGCCGGCCCCGCCGCCCGTGGTCCAGCGCCCGCCGGCCGGCACCTACACCTCGTCCTGCCGTGACCTGAGGCTTGAAGGCAGCTGGCTCTCGGCCACCTGCCGCGACGGCTGGGGCAACTGGCGCGAGGCCGGCCTCTCCCTCACCGGCTGCCCGCTGGGCGCCGACATCGCCAATGTGGAAGGCCGGCTCGCCTGCCGCTCCTTCACCTCCCAGCATGCGGGCGACTATCCCCCGCCCGGCTCCTATCAGGAGACCTGCCGGGACATCTCGCTCGACTCCGGCACCCTGCGCGGCAATTGCCTCAGCCGCCGTGGCGCGTGGCTCTCCTCCTCGCTCTATCTCTCCTGGTGCAGCAATCGTGAGGTGGTGAACGACGACGGCATCCTGCGCTGCGCCTCCTCCGCGTCCTCCGCGTCGTCCGGATCGGGCTGGAACACCACGCCCGCGCCCTACGGCTCCTATCGCTCCACCTGCCGGGACGTGACGGTGAGCGGCGGCTTCCTGCGCGCCATGTGCCAGGACCGTGGCGGCACGTGGCGCACCTCGGTGCCGCTCCAGCTCTCGCAATGCCTGCAGGGGGCGGATATCTACAACGACAACAGCGACCTGCGCTGCTCGCGCGGCGGCTCGTCCGGCTTCAGCGACCGTCCCCCGCCGGGCTCCTACATGGCGAGCTGCCGCGAGATCCGCGTGGTGGCCGGATGGCTGAAGGCCTCCTGCCAGGACCGCAACGGCCGCTGGTCCGAAGCCACCACCGCCGTCTCCTGGTGCAGCCCCGGCCGCGACATCGCCAACGACAATGGCCGGCTGACCTGTCGGTAGCAGGACAGGTCGCCGGCGGGTCTCATGGACTGGATTGCATGGCGCGCGCAGTCTGCCGCAAGGAGCGCGCTTCAGGCCCGTCGGCCCTCCTGGTGGTCGTCGACGATCCCTTTGGGGCGGTGAACGACCTCCGGGGCCCTCCCGGCCGCGACCATTGTCGTCGCGGCGCGGCCGGCGGACCGGATCGGGAGCCTAAAAGGCTCAGTCGACCGCCACCTCGGCCCCAAGGTTCTCGAACACCGCGTCGATCTTGCCCTTCAGCGTCTGGGCGTTGAACGGCTTGACGATGTAGTTGCTGACGCCGGCCTTCTTGGCGGCGATCACGTTCTCGGACTTGGCTTCCGCCGTCACCATGATGAACGGGATCTGGCCGAGGGCGCCGTCGGCGCGCACCTGCTTCAGCAGCTCGTAGCCGGTCATCGGCTCCATGTTCCAGTCCGAGATGACGAGGCCGTAGCTGCGTTCCTTCAGCTTGGCCAGCGCCTCGGTGCCATCGGAGGCCTCGTCCACATCCTCGAAGCCGATCTGCTTCAGAAGGTTTCGGATGATGCGCACCATGGTCTTGTAGTCGTCCACCACAAGGACGGGCATCCCAAGATCAACCCCCATGACACACTCCAGAAACGGGGACGATGAACACGCTCCATCCATGTTTGGCGAGCGCAACGACGAATGATGTTCTGATGTCCCGGGCTTGTGTGAGGCTTGCACCAAGAATTGGGGTCATCTTCCTCAATCATCTGGGACGATTTATAGGAGATCGGAAAGCATAGCGTGTTTCAGGAGGCCCTAATGTCGGCTGCCCGGCGACCCTTCAGGATTGAGACCCCGAGTTCCGCCGGCGCCGCCGTCGACCTCTTCGCGATGGATGGCCTCGACGACCATCTGCGCCGCATTTTCGGCGAGCTCGCCGAGGTGCGCGAGGAGATCGCGCGCTTCAAGACGCGCGATCCCGCTGTCGATCGCGAGCGCGACCGCAATGTGCTGTGGGCCGGCATCGAGACCATCCAGGATGCCATCCAGCACACCAAGCACGAGATCGCGAGCCTGCACGCCGAAGGCGCGCGGGGCGAGAAGCTGCTGCGCGCCACCAGCGAGCTGGAGGCGGTCGTCACCGACACGGAGGAGGCGACCGAAGCCATCCTCACCTCCGCCGAGCGGGTCGATGCCCTGATGATCCAGATGCACACCCTGCTCACCGGCGATGCGGCGGACCTCGCCACTGAAATGCAGAACGAGACCACCAAGATCTTCGAGGCCTGCAATTTCCAGGACATCACCGGCCAGCGCATCCGCAAGGTGGTGAAGCTGCTGCTGTTCATCGAGGAACGGGTGGCGCGCATGACCGACATCTGGGGCGGGGCCGATCTCGTGGCCCAGGGCGCCCGCATCATCCCTCGCGAAGGCGACGAGGCCCTCCTCAACGGGCCGGCGCTGGCTCACGACGTGGGTGTGGTCTCTCAGGACGATATCGACAGCCTGTTCGCCTGAGGCGCGTGGGGCAGGCGGGGTGCGGTCCGCATCCCGCCTGCTCCCGGCCAGGCCTCACTCGGTTCGCGCAGCCTCCGGCGGCACCGGCGGCGCGGCGCAGAAGGCCTCGGAGGTGGCGGTCCATTCCCCCACCCCGGCGGCCACGAGATTCTTCATCACCTTGCAGACATAGCGATGCTGTCCCACGGTGTTCTTCGGCCCGGCATTGTAGCGCGCGACCGCCATGGTCCAGCTGCCGTGCCGCTGTCGCAGCTCCTTCAGGAAGCGCGCGCCCTGCTCCACGTTGAGACGCGGATCGAAGATCTCCTCCAGCGTCCGGAATTCCTCCCGGTGCCAGTACCAGTTCACCTGCATGCAGCCGATGTCGATGAGCTTCACGCCGCGATCGTTGGCGGCACGGAACATGGCGAGGGCCTCGGGCAGCGAAGCGGGCAGATGGTCCTTGCCCTCGATGTGCAGCATCAGCGGCTGGAGGCCGCTGCCGGTGCCGCTCTCGGTGAGCGCGACGGCGTAAAGGATCTGCAGCGGAATCTGATACTTCGCCGCCGCCCGTGCCAGCTCGCGCTCGCAGATGCCGTGCGGGACGGGCTTTCGGCCAGCGTCCTTCTTCGGGGGTGAAGCCGTCGCCTGGCCGGAGACGGACGGAGCCGGCTCCGCCTTCTGGGGCGCCGCTTGCCGCGGCTCAGGCGGGCGCCGCTCCCCCCAGATGGGCCGTGCGGGCGCAGGGGGAGCGGAAATCGGAAGCTGAGGTTCGGCCGCCACATCCCCCGTCTCGTTGGCGGCGGGTGGGCCCAACGGGGCGGATGCGTCGCTGCAGTGCGCCTCAACCGGGGCCAGCGCGAGGCTCGTCAGCAAAAGAAGGCGCAGCGTCGTCATCGGGAAATGTCCTGTCCTGCCGGCCGTTGCGACCCTGCCGGCCGGGGTCGGTGCTGCCTCGCCCGCCGCCTTGTCCCTCGTCCGCGCTCTCTTGCGGCGGCGGGCCTTCCATCGCGGCAAGGCTGCGCACCGGCGCATCGAGTTGCGACAGGACGGGGCCGCCGACGTCCAGCTCCACGTCGGTTAGTCCGGCCGAGCCGAGGAGGGCGGAGAGATGGTCCTTGTCGGCCGCGAGCAGTTCGGCGGTGGCCGGGTTGTCCGCCTTGAGGCGCACGGTGAGGCCGTGCGGGGTGAGGCGCATGTGCACCACCACCCGCCCCAGCGTTTCCGGTGAAAGCGCGATGTCGAGCACGCGTACCGGGCCGGTCGGGGCACCGCTCTCCGGGACCTCGATCGCGCCCCCGGCCGGGGCGCCCGCCGCAGCGGGATCGATCTGCGCCACCTCCGCCGCGATGGCGCGGCCGACCTGCGCAAGGCTGGCGAAGGGCAGCGCGGGGGCTGCCTCCGCCTTGAGGGCGGGCTGGAGCTTCGGCGGTTCCGCCACGGGCACGGTGGGCCGGGCGGGTGCCTGGCGCGGGTCCGGGGCGATGCGACGGGGTTGGGTCGGGTCGCCCTGGGTGTCGTCGGGCGCGACGGGCGGCGGGAGCGGCCGGACCGGCATCCGGTTTTCGCTTGGGTCGAGGTCCGGGGAGAGGGCGTCCGCTGCGGGCGCGCCTGTCGCTTCGCGCGTGGACGCTGGGCGTTGCGTGTCGGCCCGCGCCAGCGGCAGGGGTGCCGATGCGGGCTGGGTGAAGGCGCGCACCGGCGCAAAATGCGTTTCCTGCCGCAGCACCACGAGCTGCATCGGCGGCGCATCCGCCGACCCCGCCGGTGCCGCCAGCGGAACGGGAGCCGGCCTCGCCTGAGCGCGGGGCGCGACGTCCGGGGCCGGCGTGTCCCGCGCGTCCATGGCTGGCGCGGGCGATATCGCGAGGAGCGGCATGGCGGGCGGCTGGAGAGGTGTGTCGGGCGTATCGGAGGGCGACTCGGCCTCGGACTCGGTGGCGTCGATGGGGTGTGTCTCCTGCGGCGGCAGGACCAGCGCGGCGCGCGGAGCGGGGGCGGTGTCGATCCCGCCGCGCTCCGGGGCGGGGCGTTCGCAGCGCGCGAGCAGCCGGTCGAGGCTCGCCGCCGGGAGGCGGGGCAGGGGCTCGGCGGGGAGCGGCTCCGTAGCATCGTCGCGGAGCGCCTCCCCCTCGCGGCGGGGCGCCGGGCGGACATCCTCCATCAGGCTGAGCAGGTCGCCGAAGGGCGGGCCGTCCTGCGGCAGGGGCTCGCGGCCGGCGGCGGTGTCGGGGGCCAGGGCGAAGGCTGCCAAGGTGAGGTCGGCGGTCCTCATCGCGGCGCATCCTTCAGCAGGGTATCGATCTCCCCGAGCTTCGCCTGCGCCTTCGCCAGCGCCGCCGAGGGCTTCTCGTTTCCCGCCGTCCGCACCGGCTGGGCGCTGGCGACGACCGCCGGAGCGGACGGGGTTGCTGCGGAGGAGGGGGCAGGAGCCGGGGAAGGTGCCTCATCGGCGCGGCGGATCAGCTCGGCGGTGCGGCTTGCGGCCTCCAGCAGCGCCTGGTCGGAAGGGTCGAGGCGGGCGCGGTCGATGGCCTTCAACGCCGCCTCTGCCGCCTGGTAGCGATCTGGCGTCGCCGCCTGCGCGGCGCTCAGATAGACGCGAGCGCGCTCGGCATCGCGGCTCGCGGCCGGTGCCAGCACCATGGCCCGCTCGGCGGCGGTGGTGGCGAGCGCGGTCTTGCCCTCCACGATGGCCGAGCGCGACACCAGCAGGAACACCTCGCGCCGGGCCTCTTCGTCGAGGGGCGCGAGGAGCGCGTCGAGCCGTGAAAGGCCGTCCGGCGTCGCCAGCACGTTCATGCGGCTCAAGGCAGCGGCGAAGCGCTGGCGGAAGTTGCCGGCATAGGCGGAATGGCGGAAGCGGCTGAAATACTGCCCCGACAGACGCTCGAACTGGTCGAGGTCGCCGGCCTGCGCCGCCACCAGCACGGCCCGGCGCAGGGCCGCCTCGTCCACCAGCGTGCCGGGCATGAGGAGGCGCGCCACCTCCAGCAGCCGCGACGCCTTGGCCGGGTCCGTGCGCACGGTGAGCGCCGCCTGGGCGAGGGCGATCTGCCCGCCGATGCCGTTGGGCAACTTGCGGGCGTCGATCTCGCCGAGCTGGCGCAGGGCCGGCTCCTCCCGGCCTTCGAGATAGAGCAGGCTGCCGGTGAGCAGCTTCTCGTCGATGTTCGGCTTCGGCTCACGCTGGATGATGCCGCGCAGCACCGCCGGATTGCCGCCGCCGAGGAAATACATCACCAGCGCGCGGGCGTTGGCGGGGTCCTGCCAGACGGAGGCATCGGCATCGCCGAAGGCCGCGTCCATCTCAGTGATCATCGCCCGCTGCTGGGCGATGCCGGCGGTGGAACCGGCGGCGATGAGATCCTGCAACCGCTGGAGCCGGCGCACGAGCGTGACGGGATAGATGTCGGTGCGTCCGGTCGGGTGCGTGGCCTCGGCCGGTGCGCCGTGAGGCGCGGATGCATCCGCATGGCTGGGCGAGGAGCCGGCCGGCTGATCCTGTGCGGGCGCTTGGGCGGGATGGGTATCGTGCGCCGGTTCGGCTGCGGCATGGGCGGCGGGCTCCGCCGGCGTGGCTGGTGCCGGCTCGGAAGCCGGGGGCGCGACGGCCCCGGTCGTCTCGGCGAGGGGGAGAGACAGGGACCCAGCCGGGATTCCGCCCGCCTCCGCCGCGACCGGGGGTGGCGCTAGAGCCGGCGCAGCGGCAGGAGCCCGCGCAGGTGCCATCGGCGCTATCGGTTCCTGCGGCAGGGGCCGGTGGGGCGGCAGCGGCATGGGCGAAGGCCCGAGCGGGGCATAGGCGGAGACCGCCGATGCAGGCATGGACGGCGCTACTGCCGGACGTGGGGCTGGTCCGGGCACGGGCTGTGGCGTCGCAGGGTTGGGCGCGGCGGCGGGGTTCGATCGGGCCGCGGGCTTGGGCGCTGCTGGCTGGGTTGCTGCCGCAGGCTTGGGGGTCGCAACCGGGACGGATGTGCCGGACGCAGCCGGGGGCGCTGGGGACGTTGCGCCCGGAAGACGCGCGGCCGGTGCCGGGGATGCCACGGGCTTGGGGGCCGGCGGCGGCGCAGCGGGTTTCGGGGCGGCGGTACCGTTCATTGCTTCGGCTGCGGGGGGCCTCGGCACGGTGCCGGAGGGGGCTGCCGCGTTCTGCGTCGCGGCGGACTTGGGCGGAGTGGGAGCTGCGGCAGGTGGCGCTGGCGCAGGGGCGGCCGCCGTCGGTGCCGGCTTCGGTGCGACAGTGTTGGGCGCGACAGGCTTCGGCGCCGGCTTGTCGGCGTTGGCCGCCGCAGCCGCTGGCGTGCCCGGGTCCCGGAGGTCGTCGTCGCTGTCGTGGGCTTCGGTGCGGCCGGCTTGGGCGTGGCCGGCTTCGCGGGCGCCGGTTTGGCCGTGGCGGGGCGCACGGGGGCGGCGGTCTCGCCACGCAGGCCGTCCCATGGGTCCGCGTCGTCCTCGGCGCGGGCGGTGCCGGGCAGCAGCAGGGCGCCGGCGAAGAGGAGGACAAGGCCGGGCCGGGTCATGAGGGCGCCTTCAGCAGGATCTCGATGCGCCGGTTCTGCGGCGCGTTGGGATCGGCAGTGTTCTTGAGGTTGCGGTCGGCGAGGCCCTCGATGGCGGTCACGCGCTTCTCGTCGAGGCCGCCGCGCACCAGCATGTAGAGCGCCATGTGCGCCCGCGCGCTGGAGAGCCGCCAATTGTCGTAGGTGTCGGAGCGGAACGGCCGCGCATCGGTGTGGCCGCGGATGACGATCTCACCCGGCCGCGCACCGAGCTTCTTGGCGATCTCGCCCATGGCCCGCACGAAGCGGGCGTCCGGCACCGCCGAGCCCACCGGGAACATGGTGAAGTCGAGATCGTCGGTGAGATCGACGATGAGACCTTCCTTCGTGGCGCGTACATCCACGCGCGGTGCTGCGCCGGGCGTGCCCACGGTGGCGGCGACCACCTGCTTCAGCTCGCTTTCCAGATCGCGTGCAGCCTTGCCGGCTGCCGCGGCCTGCGCCGCGGCCGCTTGTGCCTTCTCGGCCTGAGCCTTCTCCGCCTCCCCCGGCTTCGTGGCGCCGGTGGTGGCATCCGGGCGGCCGGAGGGCTGGTCCACCTTGGAGGGCTTGGCCTGCGGATTGCGCGCCTGCCGGCCGGTGGACATCTGCCAATAGGTGGGATCGAACGGATCGCGGTTCACGTCGCCGGCGCCCGTGCCGGGCGAGCCGGTATCACCGACGGCGGCGTCAGGCGTGCCGCCCGCCCGCGCGTCGGCATCGCCGGCCAGCTTGTTCAGCACCGCATAGGGATCGCGGAACGCGGCGCGCTCCTTGTCGCCCTGCTGGCGGTCGTCGCCGGCGCCGGTCTCGCGCCCCGTGGTGTTCTTCAGGCTGGATTGCTTGTCGCCGTCGGAAGACGTGCCCTTGGCCTTGGTGTCCTCGGGATCGTTCAGCCCGCGCACATCGGTGATGCTGGAGGCGAGGTCCACCGGGTTGAAGTAATTGGCGATGGCCTTGCGCGTATCCTTGTCGGTGACGTTGATGAGCCACATGATGAGGAAGAAGGCCATCATCGCCGTCATGAAGTCGGCATGCGCCACTTTCCAGGCGCTCGAATGGTGCTCGTGCTCCTCGTCATCGTGGCGCTTGACGATAATGATCTCGCCGTGGGGCTCCTTGCCGGACATGGCGCGCTCCCGTCAGTTGCCGCGGGCGGCGGCCGCCGCCCAGCCGGAGAGCTGGGTTTCCAGCACGCTGTCGTCGCAGGTGATGCGAAGGTCGCTCGCCGGTCCTTCCGCGAGAACGATGCCCTGCACGTCCGAGAGCCGCGCGGATAGTGCCGCAGCGAGGTCGCCCGAGCCTGTGATGGTGATGGACGGGCCAGCCGCCCCGCCGCGCAGAAGCTCACGCACCCGCCGGGCCAGTTCGTCGAGCGCGCGGGCGCGGGCGGCGCCGCTCACGAAGGGGCGCAGCACGGCGGCGATCGCTTCGGAGAGGCGCGCTTCCACTGTGTCGAGGCCGGTGCCGATGAGGCCCGCCAGCCGCGCGCTTTCTTCGGCGCACCAGCGGGCGCGGGCCTCGGTGATCTCCTCTTCGAGGCGCGCGGCGAAGGCGGCTTCGGCATCGGCGAGCTGCTGCTCGCAGGCGGCGAGGGCGATGGACGCCTCCTCCAGCGCCACACGGCGGGCCTCCTCGGCCGCCGCGCGGATGGCGTCGGCGCCGGGTTGCTCGTGCGGGCGCAAGGCGGGCGTCGGCGTGATCGCGGGAACGGGCGGCACGGCGCTCACCGGGGCGGAGCCTCTGGCTGGTCCGCGCGGCGCGACGCCGAAATGGGGCAGGTGGTTGAGAAGCGCGGTGGTGCTCATACGCGGGCATCCTGATGCAGCCACTGGCGCAGGATCGCGGCGACCTGCTCCTCATCGAACTCGACGATCTGCTCCAGCCGCTTCTGCGGCGAGCGGTTGAGCCGGCTGGTGAGATCCTCGATCAGGCTCAGCGCGCCCTGCGCCGGCTCTCCGGCGGCGGGGTCGCCCGGCACCATGGACGGGCCGGCGACGGCAGCGAGCGGGGCGCCGCCCGCCAGCATGGCGGCCTCGATGGCCTCGGCATCCTCCACCTCGTCGCGCTCGGGGCGGGCGAGGATGGCGCGCACGGCGGGCCTGAGGCCGAACCAGATCACCAGGCCGGCGACGATGAGGATGGTGGCGGCATTGATCATGGTGCCCGCCTGCCGCAGCAGCAGCTCGGACCACGGAAGCGGCGGCACCGGCTCCAGCGCCGCCCCGCCATTAGCGAAGGAGACCGCCGCGACCTTCAGCTTGTCGCCGCGTTCCTTCTCGAAGCCGGAGGCGGAGGCGACGAGCTGCTCGACCTCGTAGAGCTGCTGCTCCACCGGAATGGCGTCGGCGCCGCCGGCCGCGCCCATGAGGCGCTCCTTGTTCACCAGCACGGCGATGGAGAGGCCGCGCACCACGAAGGCCTCGCGCACGGTCTGCACGGTGCGGGTGGAGACCTCGAAATTGGTCAGCTCCTCGCGGCGGGAGGAGTTCTCGTTGGAATCCGTGCCGCCGTCGCCCTGCTGCTGCTGGCCGGGGATGTTCTGCTGAACGGACGTATTGGGCTGCTTGGTCTTGTTCTGGCTCTGGCCCAGCTCCTTCACCACCCGCACGGAGCGCTCCACCTTGGATGCGGGATCGAACGTGGTCTCGGAGGTGGTGACGCGATCGGTATCGAGGCGTGCCGACACCTGCACCTCGAAATTGCCGAGGCCGAGATAGGGGGCGAGCGTGCGGCGGACCTTCTCCTCGGTCTCGCGGCTCACCTGCTGCTGGAGCATGGCCTTCTTGCCGGCGGCGGCGCTGGCGCCGTCCTCGCTGGAGGAGAGCACCGCCCCCTCGGTGCTGAGCACCGTCACCTGGTCCATCTTGAGGCCGGGAATGGCGGCGGCGACCAGGTGGCGGATGGCCTGGGCGGTGGAGGCGTCCTCCGCCGTCTCGGTGCGGATGACGACGGAGGCGGAGGCGCTCTGCTGGTCGCGGCGGAACGAGCCGCGCTCGGGCAGGACGATATGGACGCGCGCCGCCTTGATGCCCTTCATGGTCTGGATGGTGCGGGCCAGCTCGCCCTCCAGCGCGCGCACCCGCGTCACCTCCTGCATGAAGGAGGTGAGGCCGAAGGCGCGGACATCATTGAACAATTCGTAGCCGGTGTTGCCGCTCTGCGGCAGGCCCTTCACCGCCAGCAGCATGCGGGCGCGGGCGGTGTCGGAATGGGAGACGAGGACGGTGGTGCCGTCCGCATTCACGTCGAACGGGATGCCCGCGTCCTTCAGCGCGCCGCCGATGCGGTTCACGTCCTCGCGGGTGAGGTTGGCATAGAGCGGCTCGCGCTCGGGCTGGCCGAGATACCAGGCGCCGAGCGCCACGGCCGCCACCGCGGTGAGGGCGATCAGCGCCAGCGCGATCAGGCGGCGCGCGCCGAGATCGCGCAGATTGCGCCAGAGTTGCTCCAACTGCTCTTTGCCGATCATCGGCGGATCTCGTCTGATTGCGGCCGGCGCGCGCGGGGCGCTGCCGGGAACAGGGACCGGGCACGCGCCAACCGGAAGATCCGGTCGCGCTCATGTGCCTCGGGCGGCAATCTCGACGGTCAAACTTGCATGGGCGTTGCGGGGGCTCTGCGTCTCCCCTCTCCCCTTGCGGGAGAGGGGGCGGGGGTGAGGGGTGAGGCCGGGCGCGATCCCCGCGTCCGCTCGTGCTGCGCCAGCACCCTCACCCGTCTCGCGGCTTTGCCGCGATCCACCCTCTCCCGCGAGGGGAGAGGGCAAAAAAATGGCCACGCTCCGGGGGCGGAGGTGGCCGAGGGGGGCGTCGGGGGGACGCAGAAACTCAGGGCGCGCCGGAGAGCCGCGGGAGGGAGCGGCGCCGGCGCGCGGACCGCCGCGCCCGGAGGCGCGGCGGCGGACGCGATCAGCGGAACAGGGTCATCACGTTCTGCGAAGAGCTGTTGGCGATGGACAGGGACTGCACCGCGAGCTGCTGCTGCGTCTGCAGGGCCTTCAGCTTGGTCGATTCCTCTTCCATGTTGGCATCCACGAGGGTGCCGATGGACGAGGTGTTGAGGTCGATCAGGCTCTGGGCGAAGGTCTGCTGCGAGTCGAGCCGGGTCGAGGTGGTGCCGAGCGTGGTGGCGCCGTTCTGCAGCTGCTGCATGGTGGCGTCCACGACCTTCACATAGGCCTGGATCTTCGCGAGGTCGGCATCGGTGTTGCCGAGGTCCGACACGTCGAAGTCCGTGATGGACTCGGTGCCGGCCGTGGCGGTGCCGCCGATGACGTACTTGGTGTCCATGAAGCCCTTGAGGCTGCCCGCGGTCGTGTCCACGGTCACGGTGGCGCCGCCGGTGACGTTCGCCGCCGTCGCCACGGCCGTGACGGCCTTGTCGAGGGTGGTGGACGTGCCGGTGGAGGTGCCGGCGGTGGAGGCGTCGTAGACAGTGAACGAGCCGGTGTCGATGGAGGTGGAGCCCACCGTCACGGTTTCGCCGGTGCGCGAGAAGGACGACAGCAGGTTCTTGGTGCCGTTGAAGCCCGAGGCGCTGGTGTCCACCGACAGCCAGTTGCTGCCGTTCATCACGGTGTTGTCGGCGGTGGTCTTGATCTCGCTGACGTAGGACGAGATTTCCGTCTGCAGCTTGGCCCGGTCGACGTTCGGCGAGAGGGCGGCCGTCAGGTTGTTCTTGATCTTCGCCAGCGAGGCGACCACCGCGTTGACGCCGCTGGAGGCCGCATCCACCGAGTTCTTGTCGAGGCTCATGGCATCCTTCACCGCACCCAGCGCCCCGTTGTCGGAGGTCAGGGTGGTGGCGATGGACCAGTAGGCCGCGCCGTCGTTGGCGGAGTTGATCCGCTTGCCGGTGGAGACGTGGGCGTTGGTGGTGTCGAGGTTGGAGTTGATCGTCCGCAGGGTCTGCAGGGCGACCATGGCGGAGTTGTTGGTGATCAGGCTGGTCATGGGAATGTCCCTCTGTGACTTGGAATGAAGGGGGACATGCCGGGCTCGCACCGGCATGGCAGGGCGGCATCATGCCTTTGGATGGCCGGCCCGCAGAGCACGCGCCGATCTGATTGCACCGCAATCAGATCGGATGATGCGTTCTCTTCGCTCTAGGGGTCCGGCGCCCGGCCCTCTCGGACCGGTCAACCTGCCATGGAAGAGACGTTAGAGCGGCAAGCTTGCGCGAGGCTTGCTCGCCTCGGGGCTCTCAGAAAAACGAGCGGATCAGCCCGCCGACCAGCAGGTTCCAGCCGTCGATGAGGATGAAGAAGAGGATCTTGAACGGCAAAGAGATGACCGCCGGCGGCATCATCATCATGCCCATGGACATGACCAAAGTCGCGACGATCATGTCGATGATGAGGAAGGGCAGGACGATGAGAAAGCCGATCTCGAACCCGCGCCGCAGCTCCGAGATCATGAAGGCGGGGATGAGCACCCGCATGGGCACTTTCTCTTCGCTCGCCTTCTCCGGCGCGGGGGACGTCGCTGCCTCCTCCGCCGGCTTGTCGCGCGAGGCGATGTCGGCGAACAGCTTCAGGTCCTTGCCGCGCACATGGGTCAGCATGAAGTCGCGGAACGGGTCGGCGATGCGTTGCAGCGCCTCTTCCTCGCCCATGCGGTTCTCGGTGAGGGGCTTCACCCCGTCCTGCCAGGCGCGGTCGAAAGTCGGCCCCATCACGTAGAAGGTCATGAACAGGGAGAGCGAGACCAGCACCAGGTTGGCCGGCGTGGAGGGCAGGCCGAGGCCCGAGCGCAGGAAGGAGAAGGCGATCACGAAGCGGGTGAAGCTCGTGACCATGATGAGCAGCCCCGGCGCCACGGACAGCACCGTGAGCAGGGCCACCATCTGGATAAGCCGCCCCGCCGTGCTGCCGCCACTCTCGGGCAGAAGCTGCTCCAGCGACGGCAACTGCGCGGCGCCCTGCGCAAGGGCCGGTGCGGCGGACAGGAGCAGGCCGGCGACGAGCGCGCACATCAGCGCCGACAGGCGCGCGGGCGCCCTCACTGCACCACCAGCGTGGAGAGGATCAGTTCGTCCACCTTGCCGTCGGAGCGGGCGCGGGCGCGCTCGTTGAGGTCCTCGCGCAGGTGCTGGAGCGCGCTCGGGCCTTCGAGCTGGCTGAGCGCCAGGGTGCGCATATAGGCCATGATGTCCTCGCGCAGCTCGGCGGCGGTCACGTCCGGGTTCACCAGCGCACCGTTCTTGAACACGATGGCCGTCTCGATCCGGATGAAGGTGGAGGAGGGCGCGGACAGGTTCACCACCACCGGTTTGAGATCCTTCAGCACCAGGTCACCGGAATGGCGCAGCGGCGCCGCCGGCTTCTTCTCGGGTTCGGCGGCGACCTTCTTCGTCACCGCCTGCTCCACTGTGCCGGCGAGCTGGAGCCCGAGCCCCGCCCCGGCGGCGAGCGCCAGCAGCGTGACGATGAGGAGGGGCACGAGGAGGCCGGGCTTCTTCTCCGGCGCTCCGTTCGGGCCGAGGGCTTTGGCGGGGGCTGAGGTGGCCATCACGTCACCAGGGCGTCACGACGTCGTAGATGCGCTGGCCCCAGGCGGGCTGCTGCACATCCGTGAGCCGGCCGCGTCCGCCATAGGAGATGCGGGCCTCGGCGATCTTGTCGTAGGGAATGATGTTGGTCGACGAGACGTCCAGCGGGTTGACGATGCCGGCGATGGTCAGTTCGCGCACCTCGTAATTGACGAGGATCTCCTGCGAGCCGCGGATGACGAAATTGCCGTCGGGCAGAATCTCCGTCACCACCACCGCCACGGAGAGGCGCAGTTTCTCGGAGCGGTCGATGTTGCCCTTGCCCTTGGTCTTGGTGTCGCCGTTGATGTCGAGATTGCCGGAGCCCGCCCCCGCGTTGGCGCCCTTGCCGAAACCGGAGAGGGTCAGCGCCGCGTCGAAGCCGAGATTGCTTTTCGATTCCCGCGAGCGGTCGGTGGCGTTGTCGAACTGCGCCTTGTCGTCGATGGCGATGGCCACGCGGATCACGTCGCCCACCTTGGCCGCCCGCAGGTCGCGATACATGCTCTGGGAGCGGTTGAGGTCCCAGGTGGAGCGGAAGGTGGTCTTCTGCGGCTGCTGGAAGGTCATCGGCAGCGGGTCGCGCTTGGCGGTGTCGAGGCCGTAGCCCACGGGCGTCAGCGTCGGCCCGGTGGCGAGATTGTCATAGGTGCTCTTGCAGCCGGCGAGGGCGAGGCAGGCGAGCGCCGCGAGGACGATCTGCGGGGCGGGGGGCATGGCGTGAGGGGCCTTTCTGGCGCGCATCAGCCCGGCCGTCCGGCGGTGCGGGGGGCATCCGGCCGCGCGTCCTGCGCGCGGCGGGCCATGCCCACCATGGTGGAGGTGAGGCGCGCCGCGCGGGCCGGCTCGCTCTCGTTGAGGATGGCGCTGGCGACGCGGGGCGAGAGCCGCGCCAGCACGGCGGCCGCCATGTCCTCGTTCATGGCCGCGAGCTGGGCGGCGGCGGCGTCCGGGCGCATCTGGGAGACGACCGCGATGAGGCTCTCGTCGGCCTTCTTCAGGAACGCCTCGCGGCGCGCCAGCCACTCCTGGTATTCGGCGCGCTTGGCCTCGAGCTGGGCGAGGCGGGCCTCGATCTCCTTCTCCATGGCGGCGAGCGCGGCCTGCTGGCGGGTGAAGCGGGCGTCGGCGGCGGCATCGGCGATGTTGCGGCAGTAGAGCGCCGCATTCTCGCCGGCGGCGGCATCGGCACCAGCGGCGGGTTCGGCGCGGCCATCGGCCGGGAGCATCAGGACGGTGCCGCAGAGCGCGGCGAGCGCCAGCGCGGTGACGCTCCTGGCCCGGGCGGCCCTGCGGCGGCGGGCTGAGACGACGAGGATGCGAAGTCGCGTGCAGGTCACGCGCCGGAGCGCGACAACGCCCACGAACAGCGAGCACGAGACCGAGACGATCGCATAGATGATGGCGGCGTCGATGAGGACCGTCGAGACGGACATGGAACCTCCTCCTCTTCCCCGAGGGGCGGCGCCGGGCGGGGGCACGGGCGCCTTGGATGGTCGAGGTCTAGGGGGAGAGACTTGCGCGACGCTTGCGGGAGATGGCGGCCGCGCCGCCGGTCACTGGAACACCAGTTCGGCCTGCAGCGCGCCGGAGGTCTTCACCGCCTGAAGGATGGAGATGATGTCCGAGGGCTTCAGCCCGAAGCGGTTGAGGCCGTTCACCAATTGCTGGAGATTGGTGCCGCGGACGATGCCGATGGGCCCGCCACTCTCGTCCGCCTGGATGTTGGTGCGCGGCACCACCACCGTCTCGCCGAAGGTGTAGGGCTCGGGCTGCGACACCTCGGGCGTCTCCGTCACCTGCACGGTGAGATTGCCCTGGGTGACGGCGAAGGTGGAGACCTGCACGTTGCGGCCGATGACCACCGTACCCGTGCGCTGGTCCACCACCACCTTGGCCGGCGTGTCCGGCGTGATGCGGAGTTCGCCGATTTCTGCGATGAAGCGGGCGGTGCCGGAATGGGGCGGGCGCTGCACCACCACCGTGCGCAGATCGCGCTCGCGGGCGAGGCGTTTGCCGTAGCGGGCGTGGGTATAGGCGTTGATGACATCGGCCATCAGCGCGGCGGTTCGGAAATCCGGGTTGGTGAGGTCGATGAGGATTTCCGGCAGCTCGGACAGCTGGCCGGGGATCTGCCGCTCCACCAGCGCGCCGTTGGCGATGCGGCCGGCGGTGGGAACGCCCTGGCTGAGCGTCTCCGCCTGCCCGGTGATCTGGATGCCGGACACGATCTGGCCCTGTGCTACCGCATAGGTCACGCCGTCCGCGCCGTTGAGCGGGGTCACCAGCAGCGTGCCGCCGCGCAGGGACGTCGCATCGCCGAGCGAAGCGATGGTCACGTCGATCCGCGTGCCGAGGCCGGCGAACGCGGGCAGGTTCGCGGTGACGGCCACGGCCGCCACGTTCTTGGCGCGCAGTGACAGGCCCTGCACGTTGATGCCCATGCGGTCGAGCATGGATTGCATGGCCTGCTCGGTGAAGGGCGAGTTGCGCAGCGTGTCGCCGGTGCCCTGAAGGCCGATGATGAGGCCGTAGCCGACGAGCTGGTTGTCGCGCACGCCCTGGATGGAGGAGATGTCCTTGATGCGCGTCGTCGCCTGCGCGGCGGCGGGGCCGGCGAACGTCAGGAGGGCGGCAAGGAGCGCGGCAAGGGCCGCGAGCGCGAGGCGGATCATCGCGTCTTCACCCATACGGTGCCGTCGCCCGCCACCTCGCCGACGATGATCTGGCCGGAATCCATGTTCTTGAGCCGGATGGTGGCGCCGGCCGCGCCGGAATCGAGCGGCATGCCGTAGCCGGAGATGGCGAGCCCGCCGTCCTTCAGCTGGATGCGGGTGGCGACGCCCTTGGTGACGAGGGTGACATCCACGAGCGCATTGAGCGGCACCGGCTGGCCGGCGGCGATGACCCGCCGGGCCGATTTGCCCACCACGGCGGAGGACTGAAGCGCGATGCCGCCGCGGTCGAGCACGGCATCGGACACCTCGCGCTGGGCGATCATGCCGGCGGAGATGACATCGCCCGGATAGAGGGTGACGGCGGCGACCGGAATGCGCGCCATCGGCACGGCCTCGGCCGGCGGACGTACGGGCGCGGCACGCGGCGGCTCGACCTCCTCGCGGCCGGCGGCGGCTTGCTGGGCAAGGGAGGAAATGCTCTGCGCCGTCGCAGGGGCGGCCACGGCGCAGAGCATGGTCGAAATGCCGGCAGCGATGCCGGCCCGCAACCACGCCCTCCTACGGACGGTCCGCCGCTGCGGATGAGTCATCTCCGCAACCCCGTTCACCGGATACCCTTGGAGACCACGCCGGCCATGTCGTCGGCGGCCTGGATCACCTTGGAGTTCATCTCATAGGCCCGCTGGGCCTGGATGAGCTGGGTGATCTCCTTGATGGGGTCCACGTTGGAGCCTTCCAGATATCCCTGCACCACGGCGCCGAAGCCGGTGGTGCCGGCCACGCCCGTCACCGGCTGGCCGGAGGCGGAGGTCTCGCGATAGAGATTGTCGCCCAGCGGCTCGAGGCCGGAATCGTTGGCGAAGGTGGCGAGCGTCAGCTGGCCCACCAGCGTCGGCGAGGTCTGGTTGGCGATCTGCGCATAGACCTGACCGCTCTCGTTGATGACGATGCTGCTGGCGTCCTGCGGCAGGGTGAGCGCAGGGTTTAGCGCATAGCCGTCGGCGGTCACGAGCTGGCCGGTCGGGCCCTTGTTGAACGAGCCGGCGCGGGTATAGAGCGTGTCGCCCGAGGGGCTGGTGATCTGGAACCAGCCGCGCCCGTTGAGCGCGAGGTCGAGCGGGTTTCCGGTCTGCGCCAGCGGACCCTGAAGATGGAGGTTGCGGATGCCGATGGTGCGCACGCCGAGGCCGACGAGGGCGCCCTCCGGCACCGGCTCGGCGCCGTCCTGATTGGGCACGCCCTGGGCGCGCTCGGCCTGATAGAGCAGGTCGGTGAACTCGGCGCGGGCGCGCTTGAAGCCGGTGGTGTTGATGTTCGCGATGTTGTTCGCGATCACCTCCACATTGGTCTGCTGGGCCGACATGCCGGTCGCGGCGATGGCCAAAGCTCTCATGTCACTCTCCTCAGATGGCCATCCGGCTGATTTCCTGATAGGCGGCGACCACCTTGTCGCGCACCGCGATGGCGGTCTGGAGCGTCTGCTCGGCCGACATCACCGCCTCCACCACTTGCTGCACGGACACCTTTCCGTGGATGCCGGAGATGGCGCTCACCTCCGCCGTCTTCACCTGATCCACGGCGTCCGATGACATGCGGGCGAGCATGGTGGAGAAGTCGGAAATGCTGCCCGCGCTCTGGGTCGCGCTCGCGGCCTCGGTGGCGCGGGCGGCGGTGGTGGCGCTCGTGGCGGTGGTGCGGCTCAGCGCATTGAGGGAAACGGCATCGATCATCACGGCGTCCTCAACAGATCGATGGTCATGGCGACCATGGAGCGCGCCTGCTTGATCATCTGGAGGTTGGCCTGGTAGCTGCGGCCGGCCTCCCTCAGATCCGCCATTTCGGCGAGCGGATTGACGTTCGGCACCTTCACCCGCCCCTCGGCGTCGGCGGCGGGGTTGCCGGGGTCGAACTCCACGGAAAAGGCGCTGCGGTCCACGCTCGTGGCCTTCACCTTCACCCGCGATGCGCCGAGGGCGCGGTCGGGCTCCTGGGTGAACTCCACCGTCTTGCGGCGATAGGGGTCGGCGCCCGGTGTCGTGCCGGTGGAGCGCGCATTGGCGATGTTCTCGGCGACGATGCGCATGCGCTGGGTCTGCGCCGCGAGGCCGCTCGAGGCGATGCCGGTGATGGTCTTGAAGGGATCGCCGATCATGACTTCACGCTCGCGAGGATCATGCGGTGGAAGGAGCGGACGATGGAGGTGTTGAGCGAATAGGCGCGGTTCACCTCGTCGGCCTTCAGCATCTCCTGCTCAAGGCTCACGCTGTTGCCGGAATGGGACGTATCCCAGCCGTCGCGCGGCGCGACCTTGGCGGCGCCGATGCCGCCCGCCGCCACGTCCATGTGGCTGCCGGAGGTGCGGGCGACGGCGAGGCGGGTGCGGTCGAGGATGGCGCTGAACGGCTCGGCGTCCACCGCCTTGTAGCCGGGGGTGTTGGCGTTCGCGATGTTCCCCGCGATGGCCGTCTGCCGCACCGTGGCCCACTGGGCATGCCGCGAGGCGAGATTGAACAGGAACAGGGGCTCCATGGCACATTCCCCGGATGGTTCGCGCGCCTTCGGAAGGGGCGAGGGATGACGGTTTCCTAGCGCGCGAACCTTGCCCGAGGCTGGCCGCCCCCTCACGCACTCAGGCGCACGCCCTCCAGCGTCGCCGTGAGGTGTTCGAGGAGGGCATCGGGCGCGGGTTCATCGCCGTGGTAGAGGATGCTGTCCATCTCCACGCCCACGGTGCCCGCATCGAAGATGATGCGGAAGTAGAGCGAGCAGTCGGCACAGCCGAGCTCCATGTCCATGGCGACGGTGGGGGCGACGCCCCAGTCGGCCTGGATCATGGCCTGCCCGCCATAGCGCAGCGCGCCCGGCTTCAGCGAGCGCTCGGCGCAGGAGGCGACGATGTCGTCGATGATGTTGGTCTGCCCGGCATGGATATAGGCCATGAGCAGGCCGGCATTGGTGAAGAACAATTCGGTCATCACCTCGCGCAGCGCGCCGGCCAGAACGCGCTCGCAGGCGAGCCGCTCCATCTTCGGCCGGGCGGCGAGACGCTGCAGGCGGAGGAACTCATTTCGCGCCATGGCCCGGCCTCGCATAGATGTAGTGCAGGATCTTCGCCACCGGCCGGTAGAAGTCCTGCGGAATCCACTGGTCCACCTCCACCGCCGCGAACAGGGCGCGGGCGAGCGGACGGTCCTCGATCACCGGCACGCCGTGGCGCTCCGCGATCTCGCGGATCTTGAGGGCGATGAGGTCCACGCCCTTGGCCACCACCAGCGGTGCGCCGCCGGTCTGCCGGTCGTATTGCAGGGCGACGGCGTAATGGGTCGGGTTGGCGATGACGACGGTGGCCTTGGGCACGGCGTTCATCATGCGCTGGCGCGCCCGCTCGCGGGCGACGGCGCGGATGCGCGCCTTCACCATGGGATCGCCCTCGGCCTGCTTGAACTCGTCCTTCACCTCCTGCTTCGTCATGCGCAGGTTGGTCTTCCAGCTCACCCGCGACCAGACGATGTCGGCGGCCACCAGCCCGATGGTGACGACGCACACCGTCGCCACAAGCCGCATGGCAAGGGCGAGGAGCACGCTGGGCAGGCGCAGGGGATCGGTGAACATGGCATTCACCACCTCATGTTCCTGCGCATAGAGCACGAGGGCCGCGACGACGCCGATGGCGAAGAGCTTGAACAGCGCCTTGCCGAACTCGATGTGACCCTGCGTCCCGAAGATGCGCTTGAAGCCGGCGGAGGGGGACACCCGCGACCATTGCGGACGGATGCGCTCGGTCACCAGCGACGGCACGTTCTGGAAGCCCGAGGCCACGAGGCCAGCCAGCATCAGCACGATCACCATGGGCATCAGGAAGCGTCCCGCCCCCGCCAGCGCCCCCCACAGGATGGACACCGCATCGTTGCCGGTGGCGATGGGAAAGCCGGCGGGATCGTCGATGAGGCGGGAGAGGTCGGCGGTCAGCAGCCGCACCGGGGACGCGACGAAGAAGGCGAGGATGGCGAGGATGCCGAGGAGCGAGGCGAACAGCGTCGCCTCCCGCGAGAACGGCACGTTGCCCTTCTCCACGGCGTCGGAAATCTTCTTCTCGCTCGCCTCTTCTGTCTTGCTCTCCTTGTCCTGTTCCTCAGACATGGCGCCCCCGCAGCGGCGGGGTCAGAAGGGCATGGTGGTCAGCGCACATAGGCGTCCTCCTCCGTGCCGGAGGAGATTTCGATCTCGCCGCGCCCCGCCATGTCGAGGGCGAGGTCGGTGACGGTGCGGCGGGCCTCCATCACGTCCTTGGCCGGGGCCGGCTCGCTGCCGGCCATCTCCTGCTCCACCATGCGGCGCACGCGGGCGCCGAGGGACTGGAGGATGATCTCGCGGAATTCGGGATCGGTGCCCTTCAGCGCCAGCACCAGTTTGTCGGTGGGCACCTGGTCGAACAGCGCGGTGCGGGCGCGCGGCGTCAGCTTCACGATGTCGTCGAAGGTGAAGAGCAGGCCCTTCAGGATTTCCGCGGATTTCGGGCGCGTCGAAGCGAGGCTCGCGAGCACCGTCTCCATGGCGTCGCGGTCCATCTTGTTGATGATGTCGGCCATGCGCGCGTGCGGGTCGGCGCCGGCATTGCGCGAGAAGTTCATCATGAAGTCCTCGTGCACCGTGCGCTCGATGACCTGCATGGTGGCGTCCACGATGGGCTTGAAGGTGAGCATCCGCCGCATGATGCCGTTGCGCTTGTCCTCCGGGATGAAACTCAGCACCTTGGCGGCGCAGGCGGGCTTCACCTTGGAGAGCATCAGCGCCGCGGTCTGCGGGTGCTCCTTGGCGACGTAGGTGGCGAGCACGTTCTCGTTGACCGTGGAGATGCGGTCCCAGATGGACTGGTTCGCCGCGCCCATGATGTCGTTCATGATGTCGGCGATCTGCTCGGGCGGCAGAACGCCCTGCAGCAGCCGCTCCACGTCGGCGACCGTGCCGACGAGGTTCGCCCCGCCGGCGAAATTGCTGGCGAAATCCTCGACGAGGCTTTCGATCTGAGCCGTGCTGACCGGCTTCAGCGACGCGATGGAGCGGGTGATGAGGCGGATTTCGTCCGCCTCGAAATGCTTCATCACGCGGTTGGCCGCGGGCGTGCCCATGGCCATCAGCAGGGCCGCCACGCGATCGATGCCCTGGAGGGGACGCGGCTTCGCCGCGCTCGCAGCCGCCATGGCCGCCTCAGCCGGCGTCGGCGTCGTTGGGGCCGACGATCTCGGTGAGGGAGACGCCGAAGCGGGAATTGTCGTCCTCCACCACCATCACCTCGCCGCGGGCGATGACGCGGCCGTTCACCACCACGTCCACCGGCTCGCCCACCCGGTGATCGAGGGGCACGACGGTGCCGCGATTGAGCTTCAGGAGGCTCGACACCGGCATGGAGGCCGAGCCGAGCACGACCTGCAGCAGCACCGGGATGCGCTTGACGGTCTCAAGCCCCGCGCCGGAGCCGAGCGTCTCGCCGGCCTTGGCGAGCAGCGCTTCGTCCAGCGCGCTGGAGGGGGTCATGGTTTCGATGTCGGGAGCGGGCATGGCTTTGATCCGGATTCGAGAGGGCGGTCAGCGGTCGCTGAGTTCAGGGGCCAGGGACGCGGGGGATTTCCGCGCGTCGATCTCGGCGATCAGCTCGTGGGCGGTGTCGATGCGGCCGGCGAGCAGCACCAGCACCTCGCGCCCGTCACGGCCGAAGGTGTCGAGCGCATCGCGGGCGCAGATGAGGGCGGCGGAGGCCTCCGCCAGCGCCTTCCCATAGTCCGCATTCAGCCGGTCCACCGCCTTGAGCCGGCGGTTGAGCAGGGCGACCGAGGCGGTCGTGACGACCAGCGCCGCGAGCAGGATGAGATCAGCGGGGAAGGATGTCATCGATGAAGTCCTGATGCTGGTTGATCTGCTCGTCGAGGCGCACCACGTAGCCGCCGTCCGACTGGCCGAGATGGCACCAGAAGAGCGGCTGGGCGGCGCTCTCCAGCTTCACCCGGCTGGCGGGGGTGGCATCGAGCTTGAGGATCTGGCCGACCTTGAGGGCGGCGATGTCGCCGAGCGTCACCTCGTGCTCGTCCAGCACGGCGCGCAGCTCGACCTCGGTGCGGTTCACTTCGTCGCGGATCTTCTGCGCCCATTTCGGGTCCCGCCCGCCGGTCTCCGCCTGGCTGGTGCTGGCGAGCGCGCGGCGCAGCGGCGTGAGGGCCGACTGCGGGATGGTGACGAACATCTCGCCGCCGCGGTTCAGCGCCTGCAGCAGGAATTTCGCTGTCACCGCCAGATTGTTGCGCCGGCCGATGACGGCGAAGTCCATGCGGGTTTCCTGCCGCTCGAACTGGAAGCTGGTGTCGCTGACGAGGGCGAAGGCGGATTTCAGCGCCTTCGTCATCTGCTCGAACAGCAACTGCGCCACGCGCCCCTCGATGTTGGAGAAGGAGCGCTCGTCCTCCACCGGCGGCTCGGACCCGTCGGCGCCGAACAGCACCTCGATCATGGTGAAGATGAAATCGCGGTCGAAGCCGACGATGAGCTGGCTGTCCCACGACGGCGCGTTGAAAATGCCGGCAATGGCCATGCCCTCATAGGCTTCCAGCACGTCGCCGATGCGCCCGCTCTCGACGCTGGAGAGCGAGTAATAGGCCTGCGAGGCCGCCACCTGCCGGAGCCCGTCGGCGCAGAAGGTGGCCATGCGGTCGAACAGCACATGCAGCATGGGCAGCCGGTCCAGCGAGAGGCCGGCGGCATCCAGCAGCATGTCGCGGATGTCGTGATGCTTGGAGGCGGATTTGGCGGCGGATTTGGCGTTCATGGCTCAGGCCGCCTGCTGCACGGTGCCGTTGGCAGACGGCGCGGCCTGGATGGCCTCGCTCTCCACCTCGTCGATGGTGGGGCGTTCGCCGGCGGAAATGGTCTTGCGGCCGTGCTCCAGCGCGATGGGCGGCAGCGCGCCGTTCATGAAGGCGATCAGCGCCTGCTTGGTGATGATGAAGGGCTGGCATTGCTTCTCGCGCGTGCTCTTCACCTTGGCGGCGAGGGGCGAGATGATGGCGTAGGACGAGTAGATGCCGACGAAGGTGCCGATGAGCGCCGAGCCGATATAGTGGCCGAGGATTTCCGGCGACTGGTCGATGGCGCCCATGGCCTTCACGATGCCGAGCACCGCGGCGCAGATGCCGAGCGCGGGCAGCGCTTCCGCCACCGTGCTGAGGGCGCCGGCGGCCTTGGTCTTGTGCTTCTTGATGGTGGAGATCTCCTGCTCCATCAGCGCCTCGATCTCGTGCGACTTGGCGTTGCCTATGAGGATGAGGCGGGCGTAGTCGCAGATGTACTGGGTCAGTTCCTTGTCCTTGAGCAGGCTCGGGAAATGGCCGAACAGCGCCGAGCTTGCCGGATCGTCGATATGGGCCTCGATCTCGTTGCGCGGCTTCTGGCGCATGTCGCGCATCAGCGCGTAGAGGAGGCTGAGGAGGGCGAGGAAATCCTTGCGCTTCGGCCCGGTCCCCATGGCCGCCTGCATGATGCCGGAGCCCGTGTCCTTTATGACCGAGAACGGGTTGGCGATGATGAAGGTGGAAAAGGCGATGCCGCCGATGATGAGGAACTCGAACGGCTGCCACACCACCTCCGGGTGTCCGCCCATGGCCATGAAGCCACCAAAGGTAGCGGCCAACCCCAAAATGATTCCGATGATGACGGCCACGGCTTCCCCCGTTCTGTCCAGTGTCCGGTGGTAGGGGGCGAGGATTGTGCGAGGCTGTGCTCTGTCGATCCTTGCAATGACCCGCGTTCACTCCATAATCACCGCCAAAATGGAATGGATTGTTCTGCCCTCTTTGGGTTGTGCGTGCTACACAACTCGCGTCTTGGCTCGCGGGCCTTTCTGGTTGCATGTTCGGTCGTTGCGAAGCCTTCGATATCCCGTGCCTAGCCCTGACCGGCACGGGGTGGCCGGACCGGGGGGTGTCAGAGATGACGTCTTCCGGTCCGCGCTGGGCTGATCCCGAAAATCCTCACATATTGAGCGCCTTAAGCCCGCAAGGCTCACGCAAGGCAGGGCATGCGGAATAGGCCGGCCGCCGGCCTCCCGCCGCGCGCTCCCTGTTCCCCGCGGATGCTCCCATGGAAAGCACGCTCCTCACCTACCGCCTGCTGGCGCGCGACATGACGCGCTCCTTGTCGACCAAGGCGGCCGAGAAGCCGGTGGCGCTCGAATCGGGCTACTATCTCAAGCACATCGGCAAGGTGACGAGCATCGACGGCTTTCTGAAGGATACCCGGCTCTTCACCTATGCCATGAAGGCGTTCGGCCTCGAGGACATGGCCTATGCCAAGGGCTACATGCGCAAGGTGCTGAAGGAGGGCGTGACCGATCCCAAGAGCTTCGCCAACAAGCTCAACGACGATCGCTTCAAGGCCTTCGCCAAGGTGTTCGATTTCAAGGGCCTCGGCGCCGCCGCCACCCAATCGCCCGAGGCGGGGCAGAAGGTGGTGGACCGCTACGTGCGCCAGGCGCTGGAGGCGGACCAGGGCGCCAGCAACGAGGGCGTGCAGCTCGCGCTCTATTTCCAGCGCCAGGCCCCCGCCGTGAAATCCGTCTACGGCCTGCTGGCCGATCCCGCGCTCTGGAAGGTGGTGAAGACCATCTACGACTTTCCCGACGCCATGGCGGCCGCCCCCATCGAGAAGCAGGCCAAGGCGGTGAAGGCGCAGCTCAACATCGCGGACCTGAAGGAGCCGGCGAAGCTCGATGCGCTGCTGCGCCGCTTCAGCGCCAAGTGGGACGTGGCGCAGGGCGTGGATGCCGCCCCGGTGCTCGATCTTTTCTCTGTCCGCACGTCGAGCGCGGCCTCCTTCTCCATCCTCAACCTGAAATACGGAGGCTGAGATGGGCTCAGGTCTCTACGTCTCGCTCTCGGCGCAGCTGGCCGCCGACAAGCGCCTGACCACCATCGCCAACAACGTGGCCAATCTCAACACCGCCGGCTACCGGGCCGAAGAGGTGCGGTTCGAGGAGATGGTCTCCAGGGCCGGGGGGCAGGGCGTGTCCTTCACCTCCACGGGCGAGACCTACACCTCGCGCAAGTCGGGACCGATCAACCCCACCGGCAATCCGCTGGACATCGCGGTGGAGGGCAAGGGCTGGTTCGCGGTGCGCGACGGTGCCACCACCGCCTATACCCGCGACGGGCGCATGAGCATGAGCCCGGAGGGCGAATTGCGCACCCTCTCCGGCCGGCCCATCCTCGATGCCTCCGGCGCGCCGGTGGTCATCGATCCCACCGGCGGGACGGTGCGCATCGGCACAGATGGCTCCATTTCCCAGAACCGCCGCGCCATCGGCCGCATCGGCCTGTTCCTGATCCCGGAGGACGCGAAGCTCGCGCGCCGCGACGGTGCGCTGGTGGTGCCGGACAAGCCCGCCGCGCTGGTGCAGGACTACACCCGCAACGTGGTGCGGCAGGGCTTCGTGGAAGGCGCCAACGTGGATGCCGTCACCGAGATGACCCGCCTCATTGCCCTCCAGCGCGCCTTCGAGATGGCCGCCTCCGCCGTGTCGCAGACCGAAGATTCCACCTCGCAGACCATCCGCGAGCTTGGCCCCGGATGAGCGCGCCCCCGGTCAACGCGCTCCAGCGCCTGCGCCACGCCGTGGAGAGCGGGCTGGAGGACAATCCCATCGTCCGCGTCGGCGGCATCGTGCGGGAGGTGGCGCCCACCCATGTGCGGGTCTCCGGCCTCTCCAGTTTCGTCACGCTGGGCGAGCGGGTGGGCTTCGAGCAGGCGTCGGGCACCAGCATTGGCGAGGTGGTGCGCATCGATCCGACGGGCGCGGTGGTGAAGCCGTTCGATGAGCGGGTGTCGGTGGGCATCGGCACGCCGGCCTTCCGCATCGGCCCCCTCGCGCTCCGCCCGGATCGTTCCTGGAAGGGCCGCGTCATCGATGCGCTGGGCCGGCCGCTGGACCGGTCCGAGCCGTTGGCCCATGGCCCGTGCCGGATGCCGCTCGATGCCGAGCCGCCGCCCGCCATGGCGCGGGGGCGGGTGCATCGGCCGCTCGTCACCGGCGTGCGCGCGGTGGATATCTTCACCCCCATCTGCGAGGGCCAGCGCATCGGCATCTTCGCCGGCTCGGGCGTAGGCAAGTCCACGCTGCTCTCCATGTTCGCGCGTTCGGCCGGTTTCGATACGGTGGTGGTGGCGCTGGTGGGCGAGCGCGGGCGCGAGGTGCGGGAGTTTCTGGAAGGCCCGCTCGCCGCCAGCCGCGACCGGGCGGTGGTCATCGTCTCCACGTCCGACCAGAGCCCCATGATGCGCCGCCTCGCGCCGCAGGCGGCGCTGGCGGTGGCGGAACATTTCCGCGATGCCGGGGAGAGCGTGCTGCTCATCGTCGATTCCGTCACCCGCTACGCCCATGCCGCGCGCGATGTGGCGCTGGCGGCGGGCGAGCCGGCGGTGGCGCGGGGCTATGCGCCGAGTGTCTTCTCCACGCTGCCGAAGCTGCTGGAGCGGGCCGGGCCGGGCATGGAGGGGGAGGGCGCCATCACCGGCATCTTCTCCGTGCTGGTGGATGGCGACGACCACAACGATCCCGTCGCCGACGCCATTCGCGGCACGCTCGACGGCCACATCGTGCTCGACCGGGCCATCGCGGATCAGGGGCGCTTTCCCGCCATCAACCTGCTCGGTTCGATCTCGCGACTGGCCGGCGAGGTGTGGAGCGAGCCGGAGCGCGATCTGGTGCGGCGGCTCAAGGCCATGATCGCCCGCTTCGAGGACACGCGCGACCTGCGCCTGATGGGCGGCTACCAGCCCGGCGCCGACGGCGAGCTGGATCAGGCCGTGGCCATCGTGCCGCGCATCTACGACGCCCTGCGGCAGGACCCCGGCGATCCGCCGAGCCTTGCCGCCTTTTCCGATCTCGCGGCCGCGCTGAAGAGCTGAGACCAGCCCCGCGCAAGCCATCCGCCCTCAGATGCGGCGATGACACTGGCGCCGGCTCCCCCTTCCGGCGGGCGCGCCCTTACAGACCGCGACGAGGACCGAGCCATGAGCCTTTACGGAATGCTGCGCACCAGCGTGTCGGGAATGACCGCGCAATCCAACCTGCTCGGCACGGTCTCCGACAACATCGCCAATGCGGGCACCGCGGGCTACAAGCGCGCCGACACCCAATTCTCCTCGCTGCTGCTGGAGACCGGCGGCACGGAATATCAGTCCGGCTCGGTCAATACGGACGTGCGCTACGCCATCAGCCAGCAGGGCGCGCTGAACTACACCTCCTCCTCCACCGATCTCGCGGTGCAGGGCTCCGGCTTCTTCCTGGTCAACGACCCGTCCGGCCAGACGCAACTGACCCGCGCGGGCTCGTTCCAGGTGGATGCCAGCACCGGCAACCTCGTGAACAGCGCCGGCCTCACCCTGATGGGCTACGATGTCTCCGCGGGGGATCCCAACGTGGTGCTGAACGGCACGGCCGGCCTCGTGCCCATCAACCTCCAGAACACCAAGCTCGCGGCGACGCCCTCCACCGAGGGCACGTTCGCGGCGAACCTGCCGTCCAATGCGGCGGTCGCCACCGCCCCCACCGCCGGCGCCAACGTGGCGGGCGCGAGCTTCACCGACAAGTCCTCGCTGGTCGCCTACGACAACCTCGGCAATGCGGTGACGCTCGATCTCTACATGACCAAGACCGCCGAGAATCCGGGCGTGTGGGAGCTTGCGGTCTACGACCAGGCCGCCGCCCCCGCCACCGGCACTTTTCCCTATGCGTCCGGCCCGCTTTCCACCCAGACGCTGACCTTCGACGCCAACGGCAAGCTCGCCTCCGGCGGCAGCATCTCGCTTGCCGTGCCGAACGGGGCGACGCTGACGCTCGATCTCGCCGGCATGTCCCAGCTTGCGGCGCCCTACACGCCCTTCACCGCCAGCGTGAACGGCAATGCGCCGAGCCCCATCTCCGACTTTTCCATCGCCAAGGACGGCACCGTCTACGCCACCGATGCCAACGGCCGGAAATCCGCCATCTACCGCATTCCGCTGGGCACCGTGCAGAGCCCGGACCGGCTGGAGCCTTTGACGGGCAACGCCTACAGCACCACGCTGGATTCCGGCGCCATCCAGATCGGCTTTCCCAACGAGGGCGGCGTCGGTTCGCTGCTCTCCGGCGCCACCGAGCAGTCCAACGTGGACATGGCCTCCGAACTCACCCGCATGATCGTGGCGCAGCGCGACTACACCGCCAATTCCAAGGTGTTCCAGACCGGCACCGAGCTGCTCGACGTGCTGATGAACCTGAAGCGCTGATCTGACGCCGCCGCGCCGCGCACGGGTGCATCATGAGCCTCTCCCTCGCCTTCAACACGGCGCAGTCCTCGCTCGCCGCCAATTCGGCGAAGATCGCCCTGTCCAGCCGCAACGTGGCGGGGGCGGGCGAGGCTTCCGCCTCGCGCAAGATCGCCGTGACCACCACGGCGGCGGACGGCTCGGTGCGGGTGGTTTCCATCACCCGCGCCACGGGCAGCGCCCTGTTCGAGCGGATGCTCGGCGCGACCTCCGACAGCGCCGCCCAGCAGGCCCTCGCCGATGGCCTCGGCCGCCTCGCCCAGACCGTAGGCGACCCGCAGGACCCGACCTCCCCCGTCGCCCGCCTCGGCACGCTGAAGGATGCCCTCGCGCGCGCCGCCGACACGCCGGACGACATGACGCTCGCCCAGGCGGCCGTGACCGCCGCGCAGGATCTCGCCTCCTCCCTCAACACCGCCACGGATACCGTGCAGCAGGTGCGCACGGATGCGGATGCGGCGATTGCCACGTCGGTCGGGACCGTCAACGACCTGCTCCACCAGTTCGAGGCGGAGAACAGCGCCATCGTGAAGGGCAGCGCCGCCGGCGCCGACATGACCGACGCGCTGGACCGCCGCGATTCCATCCTCGCCAGGCTCTCCGAGGAGATCGGCATCTCCACGGTGACGCGGGCCAACAACGACATCGTCATCTACACCGAGGGCGGCGCGACCCTGTTCGAGACCACCGCCCGCACGGTGGGCTTCACCCCCGCCCATACGCTCGATGCGACGACGCAGGGCGGCAGCGTGTTCGTGGACGGCGTCTCGGTGACGGGGCGCGACGCCACCATGCCGGTGCGCACGGGCCGCATCGCCGGTCTCACCCAATTGCGCGACGACGCCGCCTCCACCTACCAGACGCAGCTGGACGAGCTTGCGCGCGGGCTCACCGACGCGTTCAAGGAGGCCGACGGCGCGGGCAACGTTCGCGCCGGTCTGTTCGTGCCCGCTTCGGGCAGCGCCACCGTGCCTGGGGCTCTTGCGCCCGGCCTTGCCGGAACGCTCGCGGTGAACGCAGCCGTGGACGTAGCGCAGGGCGGCGACATCCGCCTGCTGCGCGACGGCGGCATGAACGGCGCGGCCTTCGCCGCCAACACCACGGGCGCCGCGAGCTTCGCCGGTCGGCTGAAGGCGCTGTCCGCCGCGCTCGACGCTCCGCGCTCCTATGACGGCGCGGCGCAACTCTCCGACAACCAGAGCCTCGTCTCCTTCGGCACCGCCTCGGTGAGCTGGCTGCAGGGCGCGCGCAAGGCGGCGGACACCCGGCTCGATTCCCAGAAGACGGTGCTGGCGCAGGCGTCCAACGCGCTCTCCGCCGCCACCGGCGTGAACCTCGACGACGAATATGCCAGCCAGCTCGAACTGGAGCGCGGCTATCAGGCCACGTCCAAGCTGATGGGCGTGGTGAACCAGCTCTACGACAGCCTCTTCCAGATGATCGGCTAAGCCATGCGCAGCACCTACATCTCCACCCTCGCCTGGACCTCTCCGTCCCGCGCGGCGCTGCCGAAGCTGCAATCGGACATCTCGAAGGCCACCACCGAAATCGCCACCGGCCGGCAGGCGGACGTGGGCCTGACGCTGGGCATCGCGACGGGGGAGAGCGTGGCGCTGCATCTGGCGCGCGGCGCGATCCTGTCGCAGAAGCAGGGCAATGCGCTGGCTTCGAGCCTCCTCGGCCACAGCCAGGTGGCGCTCTCCCAGATCTCGGACGACGCCAACCAGTTCCTGAAGGACATCCTCGCCGGGCAGGCGGGCAATGCCTCCGGCGCTATCCTCGCGGATCAGGCGAAATCGGCGCTCGATGCCTTCACCGCGCATCTGAATGCCACGGACGGGCAGCGCTACCTGTTCGCCGGCATCAACAGCGCCGAAAAGCCCATGGTGGACTATGCCGCCGGCCCCAAGGCCGCGGTGGATGCGGCGTTCGCCGGCGCGTTCGGGCTTGATCCCGCGAACCCGCAGGCGGACCCGCAGGTGGCGGATATCTCCGCCGCCGACATGTCGTCCTTCCTCGACGGCGCCTTCAAGGACCTGTTCGCCGATCCCGCGTGGGGGGCGAACTGGTCCGGCGCGTCGGACGAAGCGCTGACCAGCCAGATCTCCGACACCGCGCGCGTGCCCGTCACCACCACCGCCAACACGACAGCCATGCGCAACCTTGCCATGGCATTCACGATGGTGTCGGAGCTTGGCACGGCCTCCCTCTCGGAGGCGACCCGCAAGGTGGTGCTGGACAAGGCCGTCACTGTTGCCGGCGCAGGCGCGAGCGGCGTCGTTGCGCTGTCCGCGCAGCTCGGGGTGTCCAAGTCCCGGGTGGACGCGGCGGACGAGGCGCTGGCCAAAGTGTCCGATCTCGTCGACCGGAGGATCAACGTCCTCGAAGGGGTCGATCCCGCCGAGGCGAAGACCCGCCTCGACACCCTGACGACGCAGTTGCAGATGTCCTACGCGACCACGTCAAAGGTGATGCAGCTGAGCATCCTGAACTACATCTGACATGAGGGTGCGTGATGTACCGATTCTCCTACGCGGAAATACTTGACGAGTCCGCGACGCTCAACCGCGAGCGTGAACGCCTCGCCCTCGACCAGGCGGTGAATCTGCTCACCCTCGCGGCCAAGGCGGAGCCCGGCTCGCGCGAGGTGCTGGCGGCGGTCGCCTATCTGCAGAAGCTCTGGGGCTTCTTCATCAGCGATCTCGCCGACGCCAACAACGAGCTGCCGCGCGAGCTGCGCGGAACGCTCGCCTCCCTCGGCCTGTGGGTGATCCAGGAGTGCGACCGCCTGATCTCCGGCACGGGCGGCGACATTCCCATGCTCATCGACGTCAATCGTGCGATCCGGGATGGCCTGAAATGATGAAGTCCATGCACATCTCCCTCAAGGCCGGCGAAAAGCTGTTTCTCAACGGCGCCGTCTTCCAGGTGGACCGCAAGGTGACGCTGGAACTGCTCAACGACGCGACCTTCCTGCTGGAAAGCCACGTCATGCAGCCGGAAGACACCACCACGCCGCTGCGCCAGCTCTATTTCGTGGCGCAGTCGCTGCTGGTGGACCCGGCGAATGCCGATGCCGCACGCGGGCTGTTCTTCCGTCAGCTGGCGTCGCTGATGACCACCTTCACCAAGCCCGCGATCCTGATGAACCTCGACGACGCGGGCCGCCTCGTCGGCGAGGGGCGGACGTTCGAGGCGCTGAAGGCGCTCAGGGGCATGTTCCCGCTGGAGGAGGCGATCCTGAACTGCGCCGTGCCGCCGAAAGTCGCCTGACGCGTTCCGCGCGGTTGCCCGCAAGGCCGCCCGCAAGGTCGGCCTCGCGCAATCCTCGCGGGCGAGAAGGGTGGGAAAGGAGATCGCAGCATGACCCAGGTCCAGAGCGTCGCGTCCGCTGCCACCGCGACAACCGCGAGCAAGGCGGCCTCGGCCGGCAAGGCGAACAGCATCGACTACAACGCCTTCCTCCAGCTCCTGGTGGCGCAGTTGCAGAACCAGGACCCGACCCAGCCCATGGATTCCACCGCCTACATGTCGCAGCTCGCCTCCTTCTCCCAGGTGGAGCAGCAGGTGGCGAGCAATGCGAAGCTGGAATCCCTGCTGGCCGCCAGCGCCTTGCAGTCGGCCAACCTCGCGCTGGGCCACACGGTGACCTCCGCAGACGGCAGCATCAGCGGCAAGGTCTCCTCGGTGGAGATCACCAGCGACGGGCCTCTGGCGCAGCTCTCCAACGGCAAGAGCCTGCTCATCGGCCCCGGCGTGACGGTGAGCTGAAGATGAACGAGGCGGATGCGCTCGGCATCGTCCATTCGGCCATCTGGACCATCCTTGTCGCCGCCGGCCCGGCGGTCGCCGCGGCCATGCTCATCGGCATTCTCGTCGCGCTGTTCCAGGCGCTGACGCAGATCCAGGAAGTCACCCTCACCTTCGTGCCCAAGATCGTCGCGGTGCTGGTGGTGGCGGCGGTGACGGGCTCCTTCATGGGCGCCCAGATCATGGCCTTCACCGAGGAAATCTACGGCCGCATATCGAGCGGTTTCTAAGCCAACGTCTGCGGGGGAGCCTGACGCATGTCCGACATCACGGTGCGCGATCCGGCGCAGGGCTCGCGCCGCGACATCGGCTTCGCCATGGGCATGGTGGCGATCCTCGCCATCCTCTTCCTGCCCATTCCGCCGGCGCTCATCGATATCGGCCTCGCGCTCTCCATCGCGCTCTCCGTGCTGATCCTGATGGTGGCGCTGTGGATCGACAAGCCGCTCGAATTCTCCGCCTTTCCCACCGTCCTCCTCATCGCGACGCTGCTGCGCCTCGGCCTCGGGGTGGCGACGACACGCCTCATCCTCGCCCATGGCTCGGACGGCGTGAGCGCGGCCGGTCATATCATCCACGGCTTCTCGCAGCTCGTGATGAGCGGCGATTTCGTCATCGGCATCGTGGTGTTCCTGATCCTGGTGACGGTAAATTTCCTCGTCATCACCAAAGGCGCCACCCGCATCGCTGAGGTCGGCGCGCGCTTCACGCTGGATGCCATCCCGGGCAAGCAGATGGCCATCGATGCGGACCTGAACGCCGGCCTCATCGACGACAAGCAGGCCCAGAGCCGCCGCGCCGAGCTGGAGGAGGAGAGCGCCTTCTTCGGTTCCATGGACGGCGCCTCCAAGTTCGTGCGCGGCGAGGCGGTGGCGAGCCTCATCACCATCGCGGTGAACATCTTCGGCGGCATCATCATCGGCGTCACCCGGCACAAGATGCCCATCGGCGACGCGGCGGACATCTTCACCCGCCTGTCCGTGGGCGACGGCCTCGTCTCGCAGATCCCCGCGCTCATCGTCTCCCTCTCCGCCGGCCTCCTCGTCTCCAAGGGCGGCACAAGGGGGCGGGCGGAAAAGGCGGTGCTGGGCCAGCTCGGCGCCTATCCCCGCGCGCTGTTCGTGGCCGCCGGCCTCCTCTTCGCCCTGGCTCTCGTGCCCGGCCTGCCGTTCCTGCCTTTCGCGCTCATCGGCGGCATGATGGCCTTCGTCGGCTGGTCGGTGCCGCGTCAGCTCGCGAGACAGAAGGCGGACGCCGACGCGCGTGACGCCGAGGCGAAGCAGCAGGCGGACCGCGAGGCGCGCGAGTCCGTCAAGGAGCAGCTGAAGACCGCCGAGATCGAGGTGTGCGTCGGCAAGCAGCTGGCGACACAGGTGCTGCGCACGCCCTCGGAGCTCGGCAACCGGCTCGGCAAGATGCGGCGCAAGTTCGCCCTCCGCTATGGCTTCGTGGTGCCGGACATCCGCATGACGGAGAGCCTCGCCGCGCCGCCCAAGGGCTACCAGATCAAGATGCACGGCACGGTGCTGGCGGCGCAGGAGATGCGCATCGGCGAGTTGCTGGTCGTGGTGGGCGACGGGCCGCCGCCGGACGTGCCCGGCGACGAGGCGCGCGAGCCGGCCTTCGGCATGAAGGCCATGTGGATTCCCGAGGCCTACGCCACCGAGGTGAAGCGCGAGGGCTTCGCGCCGGTGGACAACCTCACCGTCATCCTCACCCACCTCTCCGAGGCCATCGCCAACAATTTGCCGCAGCTTCTCTCCTACAAGAGCATGCGGTCGCTGATCGACCGGCTCGATCCCGAATACAAGCGCCTCGTGGAAGACATCTGCCCGGCGCAGATCTCCTATTCCGGCCTTCAGGCCGTGCTGAAGCTGTTGCTGGCGGAGCGCGTCTCCATCCGCAACCTGCATCTCATCTTGGAGGCCGTGGCGGAGATCGTGCCCCACGCGCGCCGCTCTGAGCAGGTGGCGGAGCATGTGCGCATGCGCATGGCGCAGCAGATCTGCGGTGATCTCGCCGAGGGCGGCGTGCTGAACGTGCTGCGCCTCGGCAGCCGCTGGGATCTCGCCTTCCACCAGAGCCTCAAGCGCGACGCCAAGGGCGAGGTAATCGAGTTCGACATCGATCCGCGCCTCGTGGAGCAGTTCGGCACCGAGGCGGCCACCGCCGTGCGCGAGCGCATGAAGGCGGGGGCGCCCTTCGTGCTCGTCACCGCGCCGGATGCGCGGCCCTATGTGCGGATGATCGTGGAGCGCATGTTCCCCTCGCTGCCCGTGCTCTCCCATGTGGAGATCGCCCGCGGGGTGGAGATCAAGGCGCTGGGTGCCATCTCGTGACTTCCGGCGCCGTGAGCCTCCTCGCCCGCGAGGCGGTGCTCGCCGCTTTCCTCGTCTTCTGCCGGGTGGGCGGCGCGCTGATGCTGATGCCGGGCATCGGCGGCCGGCATATTCCCATGCGCGTCAGGGTGTTCCTGGCGCTCGCCCTCTCCTTCGCCTTCCTGCCGCTGGTGCTGGATCAGGTGGCGCCGAAGGTTCGGACGGCGGGCTCCGGCGATTTCGTGTTCATGATCGCCGGGGAGCTTCTGACCGGCCTGCTCATTGGCCTTCTGGCGCGGCTCTATGTGACGGCGCTTCAGTTCGCCACCAGCTTTGTCGCCCAGGCGGTGGGCGTCTCTCCCATGCCGGGCGCGTCGGTGGAGGAGGACGAGCAACTGCCCATCCTCGCCACCCTCATCGTCTTCTCCGCCACGGCCCTCATCTTCGTCGCCGATCTGCATCTGGAGTTGGTGAAGGGGCTGGTGGACAGCTTCGCCCGCGTGCCGCCGGGCAGCCTCCTCGCCGTGCGGCCGGCGCTGGTGGACCTCGTGGACCAGATGTCGGCGGTGTTTCTGGTGGCCGTGCGGCTCTGCGGCCCCTTCATCCTCTATTCGGTGATGGTGAATTTCGCCGTGGGGCTCATCAACAAGTTCACGCCGCAGATCCCGGTCTATTTCGTGGCGACGCCCTTCGTCACCGCCGGCGGGCTGCTGCTGCTCTATGTGAGCGTGGAGCCGCTGCTCTCGGCCTTCCTCGTCGCGTTCTCCCAATGGCTGAGGGCGGGCTGATGGAGAAGGAGCGCCACAGGAAGGCCCAGCGCCTCGTTGCCGTCCAGCGCCAGTTGAAGCGCGCCGCCGAGACCCGCCATGGGGAGGCGGTGCGCGAGAGGGTGAGGCTCGATGGCGAGACGGCGGACCTCATGGCCGCCCTCGACGATGGCCGCTTCGCCCCGCTGATGCTGGAGAATGTCGCGCGGCGGCTGGAGCGCGTCGCCCTTGCCCGCCAGCAGGCGCACGCCGCCGAAGTGGCCGCCGCCGATAAGGTGAAGGCCGAGAGCTTCACCCTGAAGCGCGCCGAGCGCCATGCCGAAGGGACCGGACGCCTCGCCCGCGCCGAGGAAGAACGCGCGGCCACCGACGCCATCGCCGAGGCGAGCCTCGTCTCCAGCGGGCGTGCAAGCCTCGCATAAGCATGGCGGGGCAGGGTGGCGTCCGAACCGTTCTCGATGGAAGCCGCACCATGGGCATCTCACCGCCGACCGACCTCGTCTTCGACGTGATGCAGGCCGCCGATGCCGCCCGCGCGCGGCAGGTGATGGGCAAGCTTCAGGCGCTGACCCCCGCGCCCGACGGCGCGTTCCGCACCGAGCTGGACACGGTGGCCGAGGCGAAAGCGGTTGCGCGGACTGAAAAACTGGCGGCCCGAGGCGACAAGGATGCGGCCGCCGCCGCTGCGGCGCTGATCCCGCCCGGCGTCGCCTTCTCCGGCGCCAGCCTCACCGGGCTGAAGAACGCCCATGCCCTTGGCCCCCACCACGCGGGGGGCGCCACCGGGGCGGCGCCGCTGGCTGGAACGCCGGGTGCCGCCTCGCTCCAGAAGTTCGAGGCCATGGTGCTCTCCCAGTTCCTCGACACCATGATGCCGGCCAAGGGCGCCACCTCGAAATCCTCCATGTTCGGCGCCGGTACGGCTGGCGACACCTGGAAATCGCTGCTCACCCAGAAGGTGGGCGAGGAGGCCGCCCGCGCCGGCGGCATCGGGCTTGCCGCGCGCCTCGGTCAGTCCTCCGCCGTCTTCGCCAGGGCGAAGGGAGGGGCGGCATGAGCTTCGATAGCGAGCTGAATTTCGCCCGCCCGCCGGCGGTCGTCGCCCTCATCAGCGCCCTCGACCGGCTGGAAGAGACCATCGATATGGAGAATGCCGCCTTCGAGGAGCGCGGCGCCCTCGATCTCGTGGAGATCAACCGGCGCAAGAGCCGCGCCTTGCTGGAGCTGAGCCGGGTCGCCCGTGGTCTTCCGGACCAGCTCGACGCCGCCGCAGCCGGACGGCTCGCGCGGCTGAAGGCGAAGCTCGACCGCAACCAGTATGTCATCGCCCTGCGCATCGCCGCCGCGCGCGAGGTGGGCGCCATCCTCGACCGGGCGCTGGCCGAGGCGGAGTCGGACGGCACCTATTCGGCGCACTCCGCGCAGGCCGCGCGAGCGGGGGCGGGGGCATGATCCGCTTCGTCATCATCGGCGTGTGGGCGTGCCTCGTGGGGCTCGGCTCCAGCTATGCCGCCGCCTGGTATGCGGCCGGTGTGCCGCGCAAGAGCGAAGAGCCCTATCTCGCCGGCCTCGAATATCGCCGCCTGCCCGCCATCACCGTGCCCATGATCGTGGACGGCAAGCTGCAAGGCTATGTGCTGGCGAAGTTCGTCATCACCGCCGACGCGGCCGAGCTGCGCAAGCTGCCCATGGAGCCCACCGTGTTCGCGGTGAACGCCGCCTTCAGCGAGATCTATGTCAACGGCCGCATCGAGAGCGGCAAGATCACCAAGTACAATCTTCCCGAGATGCTCGGCCGCATCAAGACGAGCACGAATACCTATCTCAATGGCGAGGTCGTCCGCGAGGTGCTCGTGGATTCCCTCAACTATATCGACAAGACCGATATGCGCACCGGCGTCGGCGTCAATGTCGCGAGCTCCTCGGGCGAGAAGCCGGCCGGCAAATCCGGCGGCCACGGCGATGACGGTGCCAAGGCCGACGCCAAGCCGAAGGGCGGGCACTGAACATGCGTGCCTTCCCCCTCGCCCTTTCCCACCTCAGCCGCGGCCCCGCCGCATCGCCCCGGAGCCAGGATCATGGATGATCTCTTGCGCGAGTTCCTGACCGAGACCAGCGAGAGCCTCGACGTCGCCGACGTGGAGCTCGTGAAGTTCGAGCAGGACCCGAACAACGCGCAGATTCTCAACAACATCTTCCGCCTGGTGCACACCATCAAGGGCACCTGCGGCTTCATCGGCCTGCCGCGCCTCGCCTCCCTCGCGCACGCCGCCGAGACGCTGATGGACCGCTTCCGCGAGGGCCGGCCCGTGACCACCGATGCGGTGGGGCTGGTGCTGTCCACCATCGATCGCATCAAGCTCCTGCTCCAGCACGTGGAGGAGACCGAGGGGTCCGAGCCCGAGGGCGAGGACCGCGACCTCATCTCCCTCCTCGAAGCCATGGCGGAGGCCGTGGACGCCCCCGCAACTCCGCCACCGGCACCGCCATCTCAGCCGGCGCAGACGCTGGAACGCCCGCTGCTGCCCGGCGAACTGCCGCTGGACGAGCTGGATCGCATCTTCCGCGAGACCAAGGTGGACCCCATCACGCCCCCGGCCGCCGCCCCGCCTGTCGCCAAGGCCGCCCCGCCCAAGTCTGCGCCGGCCATGCCCAAGGCCGACGTTGAGGCCGCCCACGGCGCGGCTCAGGCGGGCGAGGCCCATGGCGTCGCCGCCCAGTCCATCCGCGTCCACGTGGGGGTGCTGGAACAGCTGATGACCATGGTCTCCGAGCTGGTGCTGACCCGCAACCAGCTGATGGAGATCGCCCGTCGCCACGACGAGCCGGAATACAAGGTCTCCCTGCAGCGCCTGTCCAACGTCACGGGCGAGTTGCAGGAGGCGGTGATGCGCACGCGCATGCAGCCCATCGGCAACGCCTGGCAGAAGCTGCCGCGCATCGTGCGTGACCTCGCGCAGGAGCTGGGCAAGCAGATCGAGCTGGAGCAGGTGGGCGCCGACACCGAGCTGGACCGGCAGGTGCTGGACCAGATCAAGGACCCGCTCACCCACATGGTCCGCAACTCCGCCGACCACGGCCTCGAGATGCCCGAGCAGCGCCGCGCCGCTGGCAAGTCCGAGCGCGGCCTCATCCGCCTCTCCGCCTATCACGAGGGCGGTCATGTCATCGTCGAGATTTCCGACGATGGCCGCGGCCTCGACGTCGCGCGCATCAAGCAGAAGGCTCTGGAGAACGGCCTCGCCACCGAGGCCGAGCTGGCGAAGATGCCGGACTCCCAGGTGTTCCGCTTCATTTTCCACGCCGGCCTTTCCACAGCGCAGAAGGTGACAAACGTCTCCGGCCGCGGCGTCGGCATGGACGTGGTGCGCTCCAACCTCGAATCCATCGGCGGCACCGTCGATGTGCGCTCGCGGCAGGGCGAGGGCTCCACCTTCGTCATCAAGATTCCGCTGACGCTCGCCATCGTCCCCGCCCTCATCGTGCGTGCCGCCGGCGAGCGCTTCGCCCTGCCGCAGAGCGCGGTGGAGGAACTGGTGCGGGTGCAGGCGGGGTCGGACCACGAGATCACCTGGCTGAACAACTCGCCGGTGCTCGGCCTGCGCGATCGCCTCCTGCCCATCGTCAGCCTCGGCGCCCTGCTCGGCCTGTCGCCGGAGCGCGACGGGCGCGACGAGGCGCTGTGGGAACGGGCGCTCATCGTGGTGATGAAGGTGGGCCACCAGACGTTCGGCGTGGTGGTGGAGGCGGTGTCCCACACCGAGGAAATCGTGGTGAAGCCCATGGCCTCGGCCCTGCGCCAGCTGCCCATGGTGTCGGGCAGCACCATCCTCGGCGACGGGCGGGTCATCATGATCCTCGATCCCGCTGGCCTCGCCCAGCATGCGGCGGCGCGCGGCGGAGCCGCGGAGGAGACCAGCCATCACGGCGCCGGCCGGCAGTCGCGCGCCAGCCAGAAGCGCTCGTCCCTGCTGCTGTTCCGCGCCGGCTCTCGCGATCTCAAGGCGGTGCCGCTCGGCCTCGTCACCCGTATCGAGGAGCTGGAGGTGGCGCGCATCGAGCGCGTCAACGGCTACCCGGTGCTGCAGTATCGCGGCGCGCTGATCCCGGTGCTTTACGCCAACGAGGAGGTCCAGCGCGTGGCCGCCGGCACCCAGCCCATGCTGGTGTTCGCCGATGGTGGGCGCGTCATGGGCCTCGTGGTGGACGAGATCGTCGACATCGTGGAGGCCGAGCTCGACCTGGAGCTGTCGCCGTCCAACATGCCGGAGGTGCTCGGCGCGGCGGTGCTGTCGGGCCAGGCCACCGAGATTCTCGACGTCGCCTTCTACGTGCAGGTGGCCTTCGGCGAGCGCTTCCGCCACCTGGTCCGCGCGTCCGAGCGGCCGCGCCTGCTCCTGGTGGACGAGAGCCCGTTCCACCGCGACCTCTTGGCGCCCATGCTCAATGGCAACGGCTACGAGGTCACGGCCTGTGCCTCCGGCGGCGAGGCGCTGGCGCGGCTCGGCACGGAGGACGGCTTCGACGCCATCGTCAGCGACGTGGACCTGCCGGACATGGACGGCTTCGCCCTCGCCGCCGCGGTGCGTGGCGATCCGCGCATCCGCGAGGTGCCGATCATCGCGCTCGCCACCGCGCAGGACCGCGATGCGCTGGAGCGGGGCCGCGCCGTCGGCTTCACCGACTGCGTCGCCAAGTTCGACCGCTCCGGCCTCATCGCCGCGCTGAAGGAATTCACCGGCCGACAGGGAATTGCCGCATGAACGCCCACACGCCACTCACGAAGGATACGGCCGAAGCCGCCGCGCACGATGTGGTCCAGTACGTGACGGTGCGCATCGGGCCGCAGCTGTTCGGCCTGCCCATCGCGCTGGTGCACGAGGTGTTCGTGCCGGAATCCATCACCCGCGTGCCGCTCGCCCCCGGCGAGATCGCCGGCGTGCTGAACCTGCGGGGACGCATCGTCACCATGGTGGCCATGCGGCGCCTGCTGTCGCTGCCGGACGCGGAGGGCGCGCCCATGGCGGTGGGCATCGAGCACCACGGCGAGGCCTTCGGCCTCATCATCGACGAGGTGGGCGAGGTGCTGTCCCTCGATGCGGCCCGCCGCGAAGCCAACCCGGCCAACCTCGACCCGCGCTGGGCGCAGGTGGCCGCCGGCGTCCATCGCCTCTCCGGCGACCTGATGCTGATCCTCAACGTGGACCTGGTGCTCGATCGGGCCGGCTCGGCCGTCGCCCGCCAGGATGCCGGCAAACGCGCGGAGCTTTGAATGAAGACCTGTCTCGTGGTGGACGACTCCAGCGTCGTCCGCAAGGTTGCCCGCGGCATCCTCGAAGATCTCGGCTTCTGCGTGGAGGAGGCGGCAGACGGCGCCCCGGCGCTGGAGATGTGCGCCCGCGCCATGCCGGACGCCATCCTGCTCGACTGGTCCATGCCGGTGACGGACGGCCTCGCCGTGCTCGAACAGCTCAGGTCCACCGAGGCCGGGCGCACGCCGAAGGTCATCTTCTGCACCGCCAAGAACGACATGGAGCATATCGCCCGCGCCGTCTCGCTGGGGGCCGACGAATACATCATGAAGCCCTTCGATTCCGAAATCCTGCGCGAGAAGCTCGAGGCCGTCGGCCTCCTGGACAGGGTGGACTGATGCCCCAATCCCCAGCCCCCGCCGCGTCCGCGCCGGGCGCGGACGCCCGAATCCGTGTGATGGTGGTGGACGACAGCGTGTTCGTGCGCGGCATCGTCTCGCGCTGGCTCTCGGAAGATCCCGCCTTCGAGCTTGTCGGCACCTTCTCCAACGGGAAGGCGGCGCTGGCTGATCTCGACCGGGTGCAGCCCGACGTGGTCATCCTCGACCTTGAGATGCCGGAGATGGACGGGCTCACCGCCCTGCCGCTGATCCTGCGGCAAAGGCGAAACACCACCGTCATCGTCGCCTCGGCCCTCTCCCGCCGTGGCGCCGAGGTCAGCCTCAAGGCGCTCACGCTGGGCGCCGCGGACTATCTGCCGAAGCCCGACGCCACCAAGGGCACGTTTGCCACCGACGACTTCAAGCGCGAGCTGATGGAGAAGGTGCGCAGTCTCGGCCTGAAGGTGCTGCGGCAAGCCGGCCGTGCGCCCGCCCTGCCGCCGCCCTCCACGCAGCCGCAGGCGGCGGCATTGCCCAGCCAGCCGAGGGGGCCCATCCGCTTGCGACCCTATTCCGTGTCCGATGTCTCGCTCATCGCGGTGGGCAGCTCCACCGGGGGGCCGCAGGCGCTGACCCGCCTGTTCGCGGTGCTCGGTCCGTATATCGACCGCATCCCGGTGGTCATCACCCAGCACATGCCGCCCACCTTCACCGCGCTCCTCGCCGAGCACGTCACCCGCGCCGCGGGGCGGCAGGCGGCGGAGGGGCAGGATGGCGAGGCGCTGTGCGCCGGACGCATCTACATCGCCCCCGGCGGCAAGCACATGCTGCTGGAGCGCGACGGGGCGCGCACCGTCATCCGCCTGTCCGACGGGCCGGCGGTGAATTTCTGCAAGCCGGCGGTGGACCCCATGTTCGACACGGTGGCGCAGATCTACCGCCGCAACGCGCTGGCCCTCGTGCTCACCGGCATGGGCAGCGACGGGGCGCGCGGGGCCGGCATCATCGCCGATGCGGGTGGTAGCGTCATCGTGCAGGACGAGGAGACGAGCGTGGTGTGGGGCATGCCCGGCGCCACCGCCAACGCAGGCAACGCCAGCGAGGTGCTCCCCCTCCAGGCCATCGGTCCCAAGGTCATCGCCATGCTTGCCAGGAGGCGCGGATGATCCGCCCCGCGGACTACGACTTCTTCGCCCGGTTCCTGAAAGAGAGATCGGGGCTCATCCTCACCGACGACAAGCACTATCTCCTGGAAAGCCGCCTCATCCCGCTGCTCAACCGCTTCGCGATTCCCGATTTCGCGCGGCTGGCGGAGATCCTGAAGAGCAACGAGGCGCCCATCATCGCGGAAGCGGTGGTGGAAGCGATGACCACGAACGAGTCCTTGTTCTTCCGCGACAAGGTGCCGTTCGAGGACATGGCCCGCTCGCTCCTGCCGGCCCTGTGCGCGGCGCGGCTGAAGACGCACACGCTGCGCATCTGGTGCGCCGCCGCCTCGACGGGGCAGGAACCCTATTCCATCGCCATGATGCTGGCCGAGAAGCCGGAACTCACAGGCGGGCGGCGGGTGCAGATCATCGGCACGGACATCTCGAGCGAGGTTCTGGAGCGGGCGCGGGCCGGGCGCTACAACCAGTTCGAGGTGCAGCGCGGGCTCTCGGTGCAGCAACTGCTCAAGTATTTCGTGAAGTCGGGCGACTGGTGGGAGGTCGTCCCGCAGCTGAAAGCCATGATCGAGTATCGCAAGTTCAACCTGCTCGACCCCTTCGGCGGGCTCGGCACCTTCGATCTCATCATGTGCCGGAATGTGCTGATCTATTTCGACGTGCCCACCAAGGCCGACATCCTCGCGCGCATGTCGCGCCAGCTCGCGCCCGACGGCTTCCTCCAGCTCGGCGGGGCGGAGACGGCCATCGGCATCTGCGATGCCTTCCGCCCGCTGCCGGACCACCGCGGCACCTACGTCCACACCCGCGCGCCGGCGACCATCGTCGCCGCCCGGCGGTAGCAGGGACCAGACCCCGCGACCCGGAGCTTGCGCCGGGCGGCTGAGGGATCATTCCGGATCGGAGCCAATCCGGAGCAAGAGGGGTCGATCAATCCGAAGCCGGCGCCGCGGATCCAGCATCCGCCGCCGGCTTCGGCGTTTCCGGGGCCGGAAATCCCGCGGCTACTCCGATTTGGCAATGAATTCGCTCCCAAACCCGTTTCTCTTCAGATTGCTCGCTCCCCCGCCGCGTCATAGGGATTTTGTGTCGTTCGGATCGTCAATAAGTCAGTAAGACATCGACGCCGACTGCGCGGAAATGCTGTGACATGATGGAGGGTATCATGTACGTGGTCGTTGATGAGCGTGCGTCTGTTGCGGAAAGTTATGTGTCGGCGTTCTCTCGCGAAGGTTTTTCTTCGCAGAGCTTCTCGGGTAACGAGTTCCGGGACTGGATCGAGACCACCTCGGACCAGGATCTCGGCGCGGTCGAAAGCTTCCTGATCGGGGAGTCCGAGGCGCGGATCACTTATCCCGACCTCATCCGCTCGCACAGCAAGGCGCCCATCATCGCGCTGGAGGACGTGAAGTCCCTCACCCAGACGCTGGAACTCTTCACCGCCGGCATCGACGACGTGGTGCGCAAGCCTGTCCATGTGCGTGAGATCGTGGCCCGCGCCGATGCGGTGTGGCGGCGGGTGCGCTCGGGCGACATCCAGATGCCGCTCGACGAGCGCCTGCGCGTGTTCTTCGATGGCCGTGATCCGGAAGTGGATGGCGAGCCGCTGGCCCTGCCGCGCCGCGAGCGGCACATCCTCGAATATCTCGTGAAGAATTCGAAGCGCCGGGTCACCAAGACCCAGATCTTCAACACCATCTACGGCATCTTCAACGAGGACGTGGACGAGAGCGTGGTCGAGGGCCACATGAGCAAGCTGCGCAAGAAGCTGCGCCTGAAGCTCGGCCGCGACGTCATCGATGCCCGCCGCTATCTCGGCTACCAGTACGTCGGCTGAGCGGGCGAAAGAGTCCCGCAGAATTGCAAGCTACAACCCAGCTTGATTGGCTAGGACGGGACGGATCTTTGTCTTTCAAATCCGAGACAAGTTCGAGACAACCCGAAAATGGGGAGACAAAAATGCGTCTGACCGTCAAGAGTACATTGATCGGCCTCTATCTTGTCCTGGTCGCTCTGGCGGCCGGACAGGGGGTTCTGGCCCTCACCAAGCTCAGCCACCTCAACGACAATACGACGGAAATCACCACCAACTGGCTCCCGAGCGTGCGCGCCGTGGGCGAGGTCAAGTATACGATGACCCGGGTTCGCGTCGCGGCCATGCGCATCCTCCTTGTGACGGACCCCAAGGAAAGCGCGGCCCTTCAGTCGCGCATGACACGTCTCCTCGCCGAGAACGGCAAGGCGATGTCGGACTATGAGAAGCTCATTTCCAGCCAGGAAGAGCGCAATCTCTGGAACTCGGTGATGGTGCACTGGGCCGACTACACGCAGGCCCAGGCGGAATTCCTCGGCAAGCACCAGTCCGGCATGGTGGAAGAGGCTGTCGAACTGGCGAGCAAGACCCTTGTCTTGTTCGATTCGGTCGTCACCGGCCTCGACAAGAACGTTGAACTCAACGACCGGTCCGCCGAGGCTGCCGCTGCCTCTTCTGTTGCGGATTACAACGAGGCGCGCTTCGTCCTGCTCGTGTCCATCGGCGTCCAGATCGTGCTCGGCCTTGCCGCCGTCGCCTTCATCGTCATCGGCATCACCCGCCCGCTCAACCGCGTCACCGACGCCATGGGCAAGATCGCCAGCGGCGCCCTCGAGACCGATGTGCCGAACCGCGAGACCAAGAACGAGATCGGCGACATCGCCCGCACCCTCGAGGTGTTCCGCGACGGCCTCGTCGAGACCGAGAACCTGCGCGCCGAGCAGAAGCGCAAGGAAGAGGAGATGGCGCAGCAGCTCGTCGCCGAGCGTGTCTCCATCGCCAATTCCTTCCAGAGCCGCATGGGTGCCCTCGCCGAGCGCTTCTCCGGCTCGTCCGGCGAGGTGGCCGACGCCGCCCGCAACCTCTCCGCCACGGCGGAGGAAACGTCCCGCCAGGCGCAGTCGGTGACGATCGCCGCCGAGGGGGCCTCCGACAACGTGCAGACGGTCGCCGCCTCCGCCGAGGAGCTGTCCGCCTCCATCCGCGAGATGAGCGACCAGGTGTCGAACTCCGCCGTCATCGCCCGCTCGGCGGCCGAGGAGGCCGAGCGCACCAACGACAACATCCGCCAGCTCTCCGAGGCGGCCCAGTCCATCGGGCAGGTGCTGAACCTCATCAAGGAAATCGCCGAGCAGACCAATCTCCTCGCCCTCAACGCCACCATCGAGGCGGCGCGGGCGGGCGATGCGGGCCGCGGCTTCGCGGTGGTCGCCTCGGAGGTGAAGGAACTCGCCGCCCAGACGGCGAAGGCCACCGACGAAATATCCATGAAGATCGGCGAGATCCAGCACGCGACCTCGGCCACGGTGACCTCGATCCAGAGCATCGTGACCACCATCAACAACGTGCGCGACCTCACCGCCATCATCGCCGGTGCGGTGGAGGAGCAGCGGGCCGCCACCAGTGAGATCGCCGCCAACACCCATCGCGCGGCCCAGGGCGCCACGCAGGTGACGAACAACATGAGTGGTGTCGGCCAGGCCGCCGGCATGACCGGCTCCGCCGCGACCCAGCTCATGAGCCTGTCCTCGGCGCTCTCCGAGCAGTCGCAGGATCTCCAGCGCGAGGTGACGAGCTTCGTCTCCACCCTGCGCGCCGCCTGATCCGCGCCGCACAAAAACAAGGGCCGGTGTCGGGAGACACCGGCCCTTTTCATTTGCGGAATGAGGTTCAGTCGAGCTTGATGCCGAAGCGGTCGGCCTGGCGCCGCACGAAGGCCTCCATGCGGCCGCGGCCCTGCTCCGTCAGCACCACCAGGATGCGCCGCCGGTCGCGGCCGTCCGGCACGCGCTTCACCAGCTCCGCCGTCTCCAGATCGTCGATGCGGCGCAGCGCCGTGGTGGTCGGCGCGCCGGAGGCGATGCACAGGCTGGTGACTGAGATGGGGCGGGCGCTCGCCTCGGCCACCGCGAGGTCGAGCATCATTTCCCATGCGGGATCGGAGAACAGGCCGGCCTGAAAGATGGCGTCGCGGTCGGCGCGGGCGGCGACGAGCGCCTTCATGTAGTTGGGACGGGCGATCGTGGCGGGTGGATCGTCCTCGCCGTTCGCCGTCAGCGCCTCGTCCTCGACGATGGCCAGCGCGCGCTGGATGGCATGGGCCACCTCCTCGGCGGCGAGCGGTTTCTGGAGGAAGTCCACCGCCTGGAGGCGCAGCGCGCCCACGGCGCGATCGAGGGAGGCATGGCCGGTGATGACGATGGCGGCCATGGGATGCTTGCGGCGCCGCACCGAGAGCTTCTGCAGCAGCTCGATGCCGTCGATGCGCGGCATCTGCAAATCGGTGACGATCACCTTCAGGGGATCGTTGCGTTGCACGAGGTCCAGCGCTTCCACGGCTGTGGTCGCGGTGAGCGAGGGAATGCCGAGCATCGAGAGGCCGTCGTGCAGCTCTTCCAGCACGTCGGGATCGTCATCGACCAGAAGCACCTGCGGCTCGGCCATTTCGCCTGGGCCATGCTTGGGGCTGTCATTGCGCATTATCTGGCTTGGCGTCCTCGCGTTGGGCTTCCTCGACCTTGACGTCCCCGGTTGTGGTGTCCGGTTTGTTCCATTCCTTGAACATCGCAATCAGTTCGGCAAGGGCAAGTTTGCGCGATATCAGAAAACCTTGAACCAGATCGGCCCCCATCGCCTTGACCCGTGACAAATCCTCTTCGGTCTCAATGCCTTCGGCTACCACCTTCAGCCTGAGCTGGTGGCCGAGCTGGATGAGCGCCTCGAGGATCTTGCGCGACTTCTCCGTGTGCCTCGACTTGACGATGAGCGCACGGTCGACCTTCATCTCGGTGATGGGGAGGCTGGCGAGCTGGAGCAGGCCGCTCTGCCGCTGCCCCACGTCGTCCAGGGCGATGCCAAATCCCGCCATGCGCATCTGGGCGAGTGCCATCAGCGCATCGCTGGAGGAGCCGTAAAGCGCGTCTTCCGTCAGTTCCAGGATGACGTCGGCGGGGGTGAGGCCGGCATTGCGGACCGTGGTGGCGAGCAGATTGGACGCTTGGCGCTCGGTGAGTATGTCGAGCGGCATGTTGATGCTGACCGGGCCGCGAAGGCCGGCCGCCTGCCACGCCGCGGCCCCCCGCGCGGCGGTCTCGACCACGCGAAGCGTGAGCCGCCGCATCAGATCGGGATTGACTGATGCGGCCGCGATCACGGCAGACGGCGAGATCCGGCCGAGGCCGGGCCACACGTCGCCGAGCAGCGCCTCGGCTCCTGCGAAGGTGCGGTGGTCCGGGTGGCACTTGGGCTGGAACTTCACGGGCACGGTGTCGGCTGCGAGAGAAGCTTCCACCGAGGCAATCACCTGCGCCTCGGACGGCGCGCCGCCGGGGGCGCCGCGATCGAACTCCTGGGCCGCATCACCACCGATGAGAGCCAGCAGGTCTTCGGGGTCGAACGGCTTGTGCAACGTGCCAAGGACGCGGATGTTGCTCATGCGCCCGGCCTCCGCGGCGGCCGCAATCACATCTACGTCACTTCCGCTGATGAGGACCACTTGAGGGCTCAGCACGCAGCGACAGAGATTGCGCAGCACGTCCACGCCGTCGATTCCCGGCATGTTCAAATCGAGCAGGAGAATGTCGGTCTGGCACATGCGGGCGGGGGTCAAAGTCTCCGGTTGGGAGGTATGATCCACTTGGTGGCCGGCGAATGTGAGGTATTCTGCTAAGTCTTCCCGGAAAGCGTCGTCATCGTCGAGGATGAGGATCCGCCGAAGATTTGCGCGTCCGGCACGATGATTGACCGGATCGCGTTCCGCCGACATGGAGCACCTCTTTTCACGGCGCCCGAATATTTTAGATTGCCCAAGGCGTTCCGCTCTTGTCTTTTATATTTCACTCCGGTTGTCACATTGCAAGGCGGCAACTGATCCGGATTTCGCTCCAAAACGGAATGAGTTGGCCTTGACGAAAAGTCAGGCCAAGCGTGGAGTGCGGCGCAGCACCGATAGCCGCCAATTGATACCGTCCGAATAGGTCCGACGGCAGATGAATCACGTTCTCATTGTCGATGACGAACCGGAATATCTCGACGAACTGGTCGAGGCCCTTGGCTTTCGCGGCCTGTCGACCTGCTCCGTGGGGCGCGGCGTGGATGCGCTCGATGTGCTCTCCCGCGATCCCGATATTCGCGTGGTGCTCACCGACATGCGGATGCCGGACATGGATGGTGTCGCCCTGGTGGAAACGATGCTCGGGCGATTCCCCACCCGCGATCTGCGCTTTCTGATGATGACGGGCCATGCCGCCGAGGCCGACATGGCGCGGGCCCGGGAGGTCGGCGTGCTGCGCTGCTTCCCGAAGCCGCTGGCCTTCGATGCCCTGTGCGAGGCCCTGGTCGAGCTTGGAGGGGGCGCCGATGCCCGCAACTGACGCCCCCTCACGCCTGGACGGCCGGGGCTTCAACCGCGTCACGCTGATGCTGGGGGGGCTCGTTTTCCTCGTCGGCGTCATTCCGCTCGTCGCGGCGCTGGTGCTGTTCCAGCTGCACAGCCAGGCCGAGATGGAGAAAGCGGAGATCTCGGCGCACCGCATGGCGACGCTGCTGATGCGCAGCTTCGAGCAGGCGGTGGAGCCCATCGACGCCCTGCTGCAGAACTTCGCCAGCGGCCACGACACCACCGCCGCTCCCTACCAGATCTACGAGCAGCTGAAGGACTTCAACGTCCCCGCCTCGCTGGTCCAGCTCGCCGTCACGGACAAGAACGGGGTCATGGTCGCCACCAGCCTGGCGCCGCCCGGGCCGGAGAAGGTGGATCTCTCCGATCGCGAGCATATCCGCGTGCACATGGGCAAGGACCCGGCGAAGGGGCAGCTCTTCATCAGCAAGCCGGTGCTCGGCCGCGTCTCCAAGAAATGGACCATCCAGCTCACCCGGCCGCTGAGCGACGCCCAGGGCCAGTTCGCCGGCGTGGTGGTCGCCTCCTATGCCATCAGCGATTTCATCGACTTCTACAAGCAGCTGCGCACCGAGGAGGGCGAGCTGATTGCCCTGATGGGCACCGACGGCATCGCCCGCGCCCGTGCCACCAGCAAGACCAGCTTCGGCGACGACATCTCCAAATCCGCGGCCTTCATCGCTGCCATGCAGAATGGTGGCGGAACCTATCACCAGGCGAGCACCATCGACGGCGTGGAGCGGGTTGGCTACACCGTGCGATCCGGCAAATATCCCATCCTCGTCTCCGTCGCCTATTCAACCGATTTTGTCCGCGGCCAGACGGCGGACTTCAAGGCGGCGATCTGGAGCACGGCGGCCGGCCTCTCCATCGCCCTCCTGGTGATGGTCGCGGTGGGCGGCAGCTACCTCAACCTGCAGAAGCGGCTGGAGGCGCAGGAGGTGCAGGCGCTCGCCCGCCTGCGCGAAGCCAACGTGCTCGATGCCATCAGCCGGGTGCCCGGTGTCTCGGTGATGCATGTCACGCCGGACGGCGCCACCGAGATCGGCTCGCCGCCCGACGGCGCGCTCGGATGCCTCATGCGCAACTATCTGGGCAGCCGACGCTTCCGCAACCTCGTCGACGACATCAAGGAACCCCGCCACATCACCGAGCACCTCTCCGATGGCGGGACCGACCTGGAGGCGGAGATCGTCGTCGCACCCCTGCAGGGCATGGACAGGGGCGGTTCCGGTGGCCAGGAGGTGGTGGTCGTCGCGGTCGACCAGACCCAGCGGCGGATGGAGGAGCACAAGCTCTACCAGATGTCCAAGCTCGCCTCGCTGGGCGAGGTGGCGACCGGGCTGGCCCACGAGATCAACCAGCCCCTCGGCGTCATCCGCCTTGCCGCGTCCAACGCGCTTACCGGCATGAAGATGGGGCTGCCGCCGGAGCACCTCGTCTCCAAGCTCGACCGCATCGTGCAGCAGACCGTCCGCATGAGCCGGATCATCGACCATATGCGCATCTTCGGCCGCAAGAGCGACGAGCACCTCCAGCCCTCCGGGCCGCTCGATGCGGTGGAGGGCGCATTGCAGGTAGTGGGGGCGCATCTGCGCCTCGACAATGTCGAGGTCCGGACCGCGCAGGGGTCGGACATCCCGCAGGTGCTGTGCCGGCAGGACCAGCTGGAACAGGTCATCATCAACCTGATCCAGAATGCCCGCGACGCCATCGTCGAGCGTCGCACCCGCACCGGTGAGGACTTCCCCGGCCTCATCCAGCTCAGCGTCGGTTCCGAGCCCGGCAAGACGGGCCGCGTGCTGCGCATCCGCGTGGAAGACAATGGCGGCGGCATCCCGGACGAGGTGCGGGAGCGCATCTTCCAGCCCTTCTTCACCACCAAGCCGCCCGGCAAGGGCACGGGGCTCGGCCTGTCCGTGAGCTTCGGCATCATCCGCGACCATGGCGGCGCGCTCTCCGTCGAGAATGGGGAGGGCGGCGCGGTCTTCACCATCGAGCTTCCCGCGCTCGAGGAGAAGCCGGCGGCGCAGGCCGTCTGAGGCCCTGCGCGCGGCCGCCTCGCCGTCGGGGGCATTCCGCACCGCCGCACTGCCGCTCATTCCATCCGCCCCCGCGAAGGTGCTGCGCACAGATCCGGCCGTCCCGGCGCGGCTTTGCCGTGCGCTGCGCTGCACCATCGAAATGGGCGGAATTAATCAGTATCACCTCATTTATGGATCTCATCCGATCACCAAAGCGGCAGCAATCTGCGCGATTTCCCGGCAATAAGCTCACATCAGCGCCATTTTGCAGGAATTCTGACGTGGCGCATTGACGGCCGAAATAATCAGTGTACTCCTATTAATGGAGTCCGCCGCAGGCGGGCGCCACAGGAGCAAGCGCCGTCAGGTCGTGTTGCGATCGGGTGCGTCGTCTCCAGGGAACGATAGGGAGACAGGAATGGCTCAGGAGCCGCTCGCCACCAAGGGCAACTACCTCCACATCTACGACTTCACCATCAATCCGGGCGTGGAGGAGGAGTTCATTCGCGAGTTCGAGGACTTCGACTATTCGGATGGAAATCCCATGCACAAGTCGTGGGCGCAGGTGAAGGACGGCGTTCTGCTTCGCGATGAAGAAAATCCACTGCGCTTCTATCTGATCGCCGAGTGGAAGGACATCGAGGAGCACGCCAAGATCCGCAAGATCCTGGCCGAGGAGATCAAGCCCTCCTTCATCCGCCATATCGTCGGCGGCAAGTTCGTGCCGCGCTACGCCAAGGTCGTGTCTTCGACGCCCGACGAGATCCTCGCCAAGGCCGCGGGCTGACGACTTCCGCCGGCTGACGTTTCCGGGCGGCTCTGCGCCGCCCATCTCCGGCGATGGCTTCGCGCCGTCGCCGTTCCTTGCGTGTGAAGAAAAACAAAACTTCCAGAGTGCGCAAATGGAACTCTACGGTTTCTTCCGGTCGTCCGCCTCTTACAGGGTGCGCATCGCGCTGGCCTTCAAGGGCCTCTCCGCGACGCCGCGTGCCATCAGCCTGCCGAAGATGGAGCACAAGGCCGATGCCTTCGTGCGCCTCAATCCGCAAGGTCTCGTCCCCGCCCTCGTGGATGGCGCGCTGGTGCTCACCCAGTCGCTCGCCATCATGGAATATCTGGAGGAGACGCGGCCCGAGCCGGCGCTTCTGCCGAAGGATCCCATCGAGCGGGCCTATGTGCGCGCCTTCAGCCAGGCCATCTGCTGCGACATCCACCCGCTGAACAATGTGCGGGTGCTCAAGCATCTCGATCGCCTCGGCCATGACGAGGCCGCACGCAATGCCTGGTATGCCCACTGGATCGCCGAAGGCTTCCAGAGCCTCGAGGCGACGCTTGCGACGCGGGGCCTCGGCGGCCGGTTCGTGCTGGGGGATGCGCCCGGCATGGCGGACATCTGCCTGGTGCCGCAGGTGTTCAACGCCCAGCGCTTCAATTGCGACGTGACGCCCTATCCGCTGGTGATGGGCATTTACGAGAACTGCATGGCCCTCGATTGCTTCGAGTCCACGCACCCCAAATATCAGGCGGACGCCGCCTAGATTAGAATAGTTCTTTTTCGAGTTATAAAGTTACGCGCCACTCACGTCCCCCTGCCCCGGGAGTAGAGGCATGAAAGCTCTATTGTCGTTCTCGCGTTCCATCGACGCGCTCAATGTTTTCGTCGGCCGCGTGGCCTGCTGGGCCATTTTCGTGGCCATCCTCGTCTCGGCGGCCAATGCGGTGGTCCGCAAGATGTTCGGCGTGTCGTCCAACGCCTGGCTGGAACTGCAATGGTACCTGTTCGGCGCGGTCTTCATGCTCTGCGCGCCGTGGACGCTCCAGCTCAACGAGCACATCCGCATCGACATCGTGGCCTCCCGGTTGAGCCGCCGGGTGACCAACATCATCGAGATCGCCTGCATCGTCCTGTTCCTGATGGTGTTTTCGACGCTGATGGTGTGGCTCTCGGTGCCGTTCGTGTTCGACTCTCTGAAGTCCGGCGAGACCTCCACCAATGCGGGCGGGCTCATCCTGTGGCCGGCCAAGGCGCTCATCCTCATCGGCTTCGCGCTGCTGCTGCTGCAAGGGGTGAGCGAGCTCATCAAGCGCATCGCCATCATGCGCGGCGACCTTGCCGAGGCCGCCGGGGCAGACCTGCATGAGGCCGAGGCGGAGCGCATCCTCCATGAACTCGCCAAGGTGGACCCGCGGATCTCGGAAGGGGGCATGCGGCCATGAGGGCGCCTCTTTGCTTGTCGCCCCGCACTGACGCCCGCTTCGCTGAAGGTCTCGCCCGATGATCGAGTTCATCGCCCACAACCTCGCCCCCATCATGTTCGCGACCCTCGTCGTGTTCATGCTGCTGGGCTATCCCGTCGCCTTCGCGCTGGCCGCCAACGGGTTGCTGTTCTTCTTCATCGCCGTGGAGCTTTCGCCCTACGCGCCGGACGCGATTACTTTGTCCTGGCCGCTCCTTCAGGCGCTGCCGGAGCGGGTGTTCGGCACCATGGCCAACGAGGTGCTGCTGGCCATCCCCTTCTTCACCTTCATGGGGCTGGTGCTGGAACGCTCCGGCATGGCGGAAGACCTGCTGGAGACCATCGGCCAATTGTTCGGCACGGTGCGCGGGGGCCTTGCCTATGCGGTGATCTTCGTCGGCGCGCTGCTCGCCGCGACCACCGGCGTGGTGGCCGCCTCGGTCATCTCCATGGGCCTCATCTCCCTGCCCATCATGCTGCGCTACGGCTACGACCGGCGCCTCGCCGCCGGCGTCATCGCCGCCTCCGGCACGCTGGCGCAGATCATCCCGCCCTCGCTGGTCCTGATCGTGATGGCCGACCAGCTCGGCCGCTCCGTGGGCGACATGTACGAAGGCGCCTTCCTGCCCGGCCTCATCCTCTCCGGCCTCTACGCGTTGTTCGTCTTCGTGGTGACGATTGTGTCGCCGAAGTCGGCGCCCGGCCTGCCGCGGGAGGCGCTCACCTGCTGCGAGCCGTCCGGCGGGCGCGGGGTGTGGCAGCTCGGCGTGCTGGTCGCCTATTCCGCCGCCGTCGCCACGGTGGTGATGCGCGACACCGGTATCAAGGCGGGTGCGGACTACGCGATCCTCGCCATCTGCACGGCGGTGGTGGTGGCCCTCGTCTCCGCGTTGCTCAACCGCTTCCTCGGTGCGCGGCGGCTGGTGCTCTCCGCCGTCCTCACGGCGGCCTTCGCCGGCGCCTATGTGCTGCTGCGCGAGAGCGGGCATCCGACGGTCGGCCTCATGGCGGACATCATCGCCGCCGGCGCGCTCTATGCCTTCATCGCCGGCGGCGTGGAGCGCTTCACCGGCATGCCTTTGGTCTCGCGCATGGCCGAGCGCGTCACTTTCGTGATGGTGCCGCCGCTGCTGCTCATCTTCCTGGTGCTCGGCACCATCTTCCTCGGCGTCGCGACGCCCACGGAAGGCGGCGCCATGGGTGCCGTGGGCGCCATGGTGCTCGCGGCGCTGAAGCGCCGGCTGGAGAAGAACCCGGCGCGCTTCTCCCTCTCCATCCTGACCCAGGCGACGCAGACGACGGCCAAGCTCTCCGCCTTCGCCATCTTCATCGTGGTGGGCGCGCGGGTGTTCTCGCTCACCTTCTACGGCATCAACGGGCATGTGTGGGTGGAGCACCTGCTCACCGGCCTGCCGGGCGGGCAGATCGGCTTCCTGCTGTTCATCAACCTGCTGATCTTCCTGCTCGCCTTCTTCCTCGATTTCTTCGAGCTGGCCTTCATCGTGGTGCCGCTGCTCGCGCCGGCGGCGGACAAGCTCGGCATCGATCTCATCTGGCTGGGCGTGATGCTGGGGGTGAACATGCAGACCTCCTTCATGCACCCGCCGTTCGGCTTCGCGCTGTTCTACCTGCGCTCGGTGGCGCCGAAGACGGCCTATCTCGATCGGCTCACCGGCAAGCGCATGGAGCCGGTGACGTCCGCGCAGATCTATTGGGGCGCCATTCCCTTCGTGGTGATCCAGATGGTGATGGTGGCCCTCATCGCCGCCTTCCCCGGAATGGTGATGCACTACAAGTCCTCGGCGCCCGCCTCCGACCCCGCCGCCGCCCAGCGCCAGCTCGACAGCCTCGATGCCCCCGCGAGCGGCCTCGGCCTGCCCGCCATGCCCGGCCTCGACGATTTGCCGAAGCCCGGCGCCGGGCTCTGACCCCCGTTTGCCGACAGACGCCGACCAGTCAAAAATAAGGGGAATGACAATGAAAAGACGGACTTTCCTGACGAACATCGCCGCCGGCTCCGCCGCCACCCTGGTGGCCGCGCCGGCCATCGCCCAGAGCCAGCCCACGGTGAAGTGGCGCATGGCGACCAGCTGGCCGAAGAGCCTCGACACCATCTACGGCTCGGCGGTGGCCATGTGCCAGCGCATCGGCGAGCTGACCGAGGGCAAGTTCGAGGTGATGCCGTTTGCCGGTGGCGAGATCGTCGGCGCGACGCAGGTGTTCGACGCCACCAAGAACAAGACGGTGGAGTGCTCCCACACCCTCACCTCCTTCTTCACCGGCAAGAATCCGGCCTATGCCTTCGACGGCGGCATCGCCTTCGGCACCAATGCCCGCCAGCAGAATGCCTGGTATTACTACGGCGGCGGCAAGGCGCTGATCCAGGAGCTGTTCGGCAAGGAGAACATGGTCTCCTTCCCCTGTGGCAATACCGGCGTGCAGATGGGCGGCTGGTATCGCAAGGAGATCAAGACCGTCGAGGACCTGCAGGGCCTGAAGATGCGCATCGCCGGCCTCGGCGGCCGCATCCTGAGCAAGCTCGGCGCGGTGCCGCAGCAGATCGCGCCCGGCGACATCTATCCCTCGCTGGAGCGCGGCACCATCGATGCGGCCGAGTGGATCGGTCCCTATGACGACGAGAAGCTCGGCTTCAACAAGGTGGCCAAGTATTACTACACGCCCGGCTGGTGGGAGGGCAGCGCCCAGATCACCACGCTGACCAACAAGGAAGCCTGGGACGCGCTGCCGCCCGGCTTCAAGGCCGCCTTCGAGACCGCCGCCACCGAGCAGAACCTGATGATGCTCGCGAACTACGACACCAAGAACCCGGAGGCGCTGCGTCGCCTGCTGGCCGCCGGCGTCGAGCTGCGCGCCTTCCCGCAGCCGGTGATGGAGGCCGTCTACAAGGCGACGCTGGAAACCTTCGCGGAACTCGCCGCGTCGAACCCCGATTTCAAGAAGATCTACGAGCCGTGGAAGACCTTCCTGAACGAGTCCAATTCCTGGATGCGCGTGGCGGACTTCCGCCTCGACACCTTCCGCTTCTCCGCGCCCAAGTGGCCGTGAGCGGAACCCTCGCGATTTGAACGACGCGGGGCGGCGGCCTCTGCCGCCCCGCCAGCCCAAGATTGAGGGGATGCCATGTCGATCGACCAACAGACTCGGGATCATGAAGCCCATCCCGCCGTCAGCGGCGAAGGCATCGGCGCCCGTGTCCGCCGCAAGGAGGATGCGCGCCACCTGATGGGCCGCGGCCGCTTCGCCGGCGACATCCGCATGCCCGGCATGAGCGACGTGGCGTTCCTGCGCAGTCCGGTGGCCCACGCGCGCATCCTCGCAGTCACCAAGCCACAGGGGCATGAGGGGGAGGTGTTCACCTCGGCGGATTGCGCTGATGTCGCCGACATCATCACCCGCTCCACCATCCCCGGCTACAAGCTCTCCGCCCATCCCCCGCTGGCGCGCGACAAGGTGCGCTTCGTCGGCGACATCGTGGCCATGGCTTACGCCCCCACCCGCGCCGAGGCGGAAGACCTCTGCGAGGCCACCCTCTTCGACTATGAGGAGCTGCCCGCCATCGTCGATTGCGACAGCGGCCGCGCGCCCGGCGCCGCTCTGCTGCACGAGGCGTGGGGCGACAATCTCTTCCTGGAAACCAGCTTCGATTCCGGCGGCATCGAGGAGGTCGCCCGCACCGCCGCGGTGAAGGTGGAGAAGCGCTTCCGCACCGGCCGCCAATGCATGCACCCCATGGAGGGCAAGGGGCTGGTGGCGTGGTGGGATTTCCAGAACGACACGCTGGTGGTGAACACCTCCACCCAGGTGCCGCACATGATCCGCGCCGGCCTCGCCGAGACGCTGGGCCTGCCGGAGGCGCAGATCCGCATCGCCCCGCCTGATGTGGGCGGCGGCTTTGGCTACAAATGCCTGCTCCAGCCCGAGGAAGTGCTGGTGGCGTGGCTGGCGATGACGCTGAAGCGTCCCTTCCGCTGGATCGAGGACCGGCGCGAGCATCTCACCGCCGGCGCCAATGCCCGCGAGCATGAATATGTCATCACCGCCTATGCGGACGCGCGCGGCAAGCTGCTTGCCCTCGATGCGGAAGTGGCGGTGAATGTGGGCGCCTATTCGGTCTGGCCCTTTACGGCGTGCCTCGAGGCGGCGCAGGCCGGCGGCAATCTGCCGGGGCCGTACATCTGGCCGCACTATCGCTGCAAGACCTATTCGGTGGCCACCAACAAGCCGCCCTTCGCGCCCTATCGCGGCGTGGCGCGGCCGGGCGTGTGCTTCGCCATGGAGCTGACCATCGATGCGGTGGCCGCCGCCGTGGGTCGCGAGGCGGTGGACGTGCGGGCGGAAAATCTCGTGCCCGCCGCGGCCATGCCGTACCTCAACATCACCAAGAAATTCTACGACAGCGGCGACTATCCCGCTTCGCTCGCCACTGCCCGCGAGATGATCGGCTTCGACGCCATCCGCGCCCGGCAGAAGATGGGCGAGATGGACGGCCGGCGCATCGGCGTCGGCTTCTCCACTTATACGGAGCAGTCCGCCCACGGCACCAAGGTGTTTGCCTCCTGGGGCACGCCTCTGGTGCCCGGCTACGAGCAGGCCACCATCCGCCTCAACCCGGACGGCAGCGCCGACGTGAAGGCCGGCATCCACACCATCGGCCAGGGGCTGGAGACGACGCTGGCGCAGGTGGCGAGCGAAATCCTCACGCTGCCCATCGCGCAGATCCGCGTCACGCTGGGCGACACCGCCACCACGCCGTTCTCGACCGGTGCCTATGCCTCGCGCGGCATGGTGATGGCCGGCGGGGCCGTGTCCAAGGCGGCGCAGAAGCTGGCGGAAAAGGTGAAGGCGCTGGCCGCCCATCTCATGCAATGCGCGGCCGATCAGGTGCGGTTCGAGGGCGGCGCCATCCACGGTCCGACCGGCTCCATCTCCTTCGCCGAGATCGCCCGCGCCTGGTATCGGACCCCCGAGGTGCTGCCCGACGGCGTGGACACGGGCGGCCTCGAAGTGACCGAAGGCTACAAGCCGGACGTGGACACGGGCCTCTTCTCCTACGCCACCCACGCCGCCCTCGTGGCGGTGGACGTGAAGACCGGCGCGACGGAAATCCTCGACTATGTGGTGGTGGAGGATTGCGGGCGCATGGTGAACCCCATGATCGTCGAGGGGCAGGCCTATGGCGGCGTGGCCCAGGGCGTCGGCACCGCGCTGTTTGAGGAAAGCACCTACGATTCCGAGGGCCAGCCTTTGGCCTCCACCCTGGTGGATTATCTGCTGGCCGGTCCCACCGAACTGCCCAAGGTGCGCATCGCCCACACCGAGACGCTCTCGCCGTTTTCCGCCCACGGCATCAAGGGCGTGGGGGAGGGCGGCGCCATTGCCCCGGCGGGGGCCATCGTGAACGCCATCAACGATGCGCTGAAGGATCTCGGCGCCACCCTGTGCGAGATTCCCGCGACGCCGGAGCGGGTGCTCGCGGCGCTGGCCGAGGCGCGGCGCACGAGTAACGGACGGAGCGCCGCATGAAGCCCGCCGCTTTCGACCTCACCCTTGCCACCTCCCTCGATCAGGCGCTCTCCGTGCTGGCGGGGGAGGGGGCAAAGCCCGTGTCCGGCGGCTGCTCGCTGGGGCCGATGCTCAACCTGCGCCTCGCCCGGCCGGCCGCGCTCGTGGACCTGCGCCGCGTCGGCGAGCTGCGCACGCTGGAAGGCAGCGCGACACATCTCGATATCGGCGCCGGCTGGACCCATGCGGAGATCGAGGACGGCGTGGTGCCGGATGTCACCGGCGGCCTCATGCGCCGCGTCGCCCACGGCATCGCCTATCGCGCCGTGCGCAATCGCGGCACCATCGGCGGAAGCATCGCCCATGCGGACCCGGCCGCCGACTGGATCAGCACCATGACCGTGCTGGACGCGACGCTTCTCATTCGTGGCCGCTCCGGCACGCGCGCCTGCGCCATGGCCGACTTCATGCTGGCGGCCTACACCACCACGCTGGCGGCAGACGAGATCATCACCGCTGTGCGCGTGCCGGTGCTCTCCGCCGGGGCGAAGACGGGCTACCACAAGGTGTGCCGCAAGACCGGCGAATTTGCCCAGGCCATCGGCGCCGTGGTGGTGGATGCCGAACGCGGCCTTGCCCGCGTGGTCGCGGGCGCCGTGGAGGCCCCGCCGCTGGTGCTGGCCGGGGCTGGGGAGCGGCTGAAGGCCGGTGATATGGCGGGGGCACGCACCGCCGCTCACGAAGAAATCGAGGCCGCGCTGGCGGGCCATCCGGAGGCGTTCCGCGCGCTCCATCAGGTGGCCGTGGACCGCGCCTTCAGCGATGCGGGGCTCGCATGAACGCCATCACCCTCACCGTCAACGGCCAGCGCCTCTCCCGTCAGGTGGAGCCGCGCACGCACCTCGCCGACTTCCTCCGTGAGGAGCTGAACCTCACCGGCACGCACCTCGGCTGCGAGCAGGGGGTGTGCGGCGCCTGCACCGTGCTCATCGACGGCCAGCCCCAGCGCTCCTGCATCGCCTCCGCCGCCGCCTGCGACGGGGCCGACATCCGCACCATCGAGGGCTTCGATGGCGATGCGCTGATGGGCGAGCTGCGCGAGGCCTTCTCCGTCCACCATGCGCTCCAGTGCGGCTTCTGTACGCCGGGCATGCTCATCTCCTCGCGCGACATCGTCAGCCGCCTCGGGGAAAGCTCCGAGCGCACCGTGCGCGAGGAGCTGAGCGGCAACCTCTGCCGCTGCACCGGCTATGTGGGCATCGTAAATGCCGTCTGCGCCGTCGCCGCCGGCAAGGCTCCGTGCGCACAGGCGGAGGCGGCCGGCATCGCGGCTGCCGCCGCGCCCGCGCCGGTGGCAGCGGCTTCCGCTGTGAAGGCCGCGTCGGCGCCGGCGGTGGTGGGCGCCGGCGGCAGCGAGATCCGCCAGAGCCTCACGGTGGATGCCGCGCCGGAGGTCGTCTGGCCCGCGCTGAAGGACATCCACCTCATCGCCCGCTGCCTCCCCGGCGCCGAGGTCACGGCCTTCGACGGGGAGCGGCTGGAGGGCCGCATGGTGGTCACCTTCGGCCCTATCAAGGCGGCCTTCGGCGGCGACGCCACTGTGACCTTCGACGACGTCGCCCGCACCGGCCTCGTCAACGGCTCCGGCCGGGATGGCGGCTCCCGTGCCCATGGCGAGATCACCTTCGCCCTGAAGCCGGCCGGCACGGGCAGCGCCATCGACCTCGCGCTGCGCTACCGCATCTCCGGCCCCCTCGCCCAGTTTTCACGGGGGGCGCTCGTGCAAAATCTCGTCTCACACCTGACGGGGGTGTTTGCGGCCAATCTCGCCGCCGCCCTGAAGGGGGAGGCGCCGACCGCCGCGACGGGACTTTCGGCAACCGGCATTTTCAAAGTGGTACTGGCAACGTGGTGTGAACGGGTGAAAACCTGGGTGGAACGCCGCCTGAACTGATGTGGAATGTGCGAATGCCGGGTGTCTTGTCGCCCGAAAATACAAAGTATACTGATTAAAATCGCCGGAAACGGTGGGAGGACGCGATGGGCTTCAGGAAGGTGGCGGAACTCGACGCGCTGCGCGACGGCGGCGTCACCGGCGTCGAGGTGGATGGTGTCCCTATCGCCTTGTTCCGTATGGGAAACGAGGTTCACGCCACCCACGGCATCTGCACCCACGCGCTGGCCTTCCTGAAGGACGGCTATGTCGAGGACGGCACCATCGAATGCCCCCTCCATCAGGGCGTCTTCGACATTCGCACCGGCCGTGCCCTCTGCGCCCCTCTCACCCAGGACCTCGCCACCTATGCCGCCAAGGTGGAGGGCGGCGCGGTGTTGGTGGACCTCGATAGCGCCAGCGAGAGCCCTTCTGCCGCCGGACCGCTGGAAGAGGCTCAAGTAGCTGAAAACACTGGCGGAAGCGCCCTGCCTCTGGTCATCGCCGGGGCCGGACAGGCCGCAGCCGCAGCCATCCGCGCAGCACGGGCGGCCGGTTTTTCCGCTCCCATCCACCTGGTCGGCGCCGAGCCGCATCTGCCCTATGAGCGGCCTCCGCTGTCCAAGGAGGCGCTTGGCGACGCCTTCGATCGCGCGTCCGCCTGCCGTCTTCCCCCCGCCGACGTGGCGTCGCTGGGCGTGACCTTCCATCCGGGCGTACGCGTCACAGCCGTCGATGCGGAGGCGCGGGTTGCAACCCTCTCGGATAACACGCAAATTCCCTATGGCGCCCTACTCATCGCCACTGGCGGAACGGCCCGGCGCCTCGGTATTCCCGGCGATGATCTGCCGGGCGTCCACCACCTGCGCACCCTTGAGGATGCGCAGGCCATTGCGGCGTCCCTGGCGTCCGCGCGCACGGTCGCGGTGGTGGGCGGCGGCTTCATCGGATTGGAACTCGCCTCTGCCGCCCGGGCGCGCGGCCTCAAGGTCGTGCTGCTGGAGCGCGAGGGCGAGCTGATGTCGCGCCTCCTGCCGTCTGCCCTCGGCGCGGCCTTCCGGCGGCTTGCCGAAGCCCATGGCGTCGAGGTCCGACGCGATGTTGCGGTGGAGGCCATCACTGCGCGGGACGGGGCTCTGGCCCTTGCGACCACGAGGGGCGAGATCGTCGCCGACACCGTGCTCGTGGGTGTCGGCCTTGTGCCGGAGACCGACCTCGCAACCCTTGCCGGCTGCGAGGTTGCGGGGGGCATCGTGGTGGATTCGGCTGGCCGCACCACCGTCGAGGGCATATGGGCCGCTGGCGATTGCGCGCTCCATCATGCGCCCCTCAATGGCCGGCGCGGCCGGCTCGAAAGCTGGCAGAATGCCGAGGAACAGGGCGCCGCTGCGGGCCGCAGTATTGCCGGTGACGATACCGCCCGCGCCGACAAAGCGCCGTGGTTCTGGACCGACCAGTTCGGCCTCAACATCCAGATGCTGGGCGTGCCCGGAACCGGCGACGAGGTGGCGCTGACCGGCACGGACGGCACTGCAGGCGCCGTCTACCGCACCCTCGCCGACGGCCGCGTCACGGCCGTGATCGCCTTCTCCGATGCCGCCGCCATCCGCGCCGCCCGCGCGGAACTGGCGTCCGACACCCCCTTCGACCTTGCCGCCCACGGCGCGCGTCTTCTTGCGCCCCAAGAAACCAATCCCACGCCAATCGATCCCGAGGAGGACGACATGAGCGCGAGCCCCGACGTCCAGTTCGCCAAGAAATATGTGTGGCCGCAGGAAGGCCTCTCCATCATCCCCGACTGGGTCTACACCGACGAAACCGTGTACCAGCGCGAGGTTGAGCGCATCTTCCACGGCCGCACCTGGAATTTCGTCGCGCTGGAATGCGAGATCGAGAATCCCGGCGACTTCATCCGCTCCAATGTCGGCCCGACCCCCGTGGTGGTGGCCCGCGCGGAAGATGGCACGATCCACGTCTTCGAGAACCGCTGTGCCCATCGCGCGGCCGAGTTCTGCCGGGATTTGTCAGGCAATGCCAAGGAGTTCGTCTGCCCCTATCACCAGTGGTCCTATGACCTGAAGGGCAACCTCGTGGGTGTGCCCTTCCGCCGTGGGGTGGACGGCAAGGGCGGCATGCCGAAGGACTTCAAGCCGGCCGACCATGGTCTGAAGCAGCTCAACGTCACCACCCATCGCGGCGTCGTCTTCGCCTCCTATGCCGACGGCATGGAGAGCTTTCCCGAGTATCTCGGACCTGAGGTGCTGCGGGAGTTCGAGGCCACCTTCGACGGCCGCAAGCCCAAGCTGCTCGGTCATTATCGCCATAGCCTGCCGGGCAACTGGAAGCTCTATCACGAGAACCTCAAGGACCCCTATCACGCAACCCTGCTGCACACCTTCCTGGTCACGTTCGGCCTGCTCGTCGCGGGCAACAAGTCGCTGATGTTGGCGGACCCTTCGGGCCGGCACGGGGTGATGGCTTCCGCCAAATCGGACACCACCCACATCGACGCCGACAAGAAGAAGGAAATGCGCGCCTACAAGGAGGGCATGACCCTTGAGGAGCCGCGCTTCATGGACTTCATCGACGAGTTCGACAGCCCCTGGTCCGTCACCATGGCGACCATCTGGCCGAACCTCATCGTGCAGCGGGAGATGAACACGCTGGGCATCCGTCACATCGTGCCGACCGGTCCGAACGAATTCATCATGAAATGGACCATGTTCGGCTTCGAGGGCGACGACGAGGAGATGACCCGCCATCGCCTGCGCCAGGGCAACCTCATGGGGCCGGCCGGCTTCCTGGGGCTGGAGGACAACGAGGCCATCAAGTTCGTGCAGGATGGCATGCTGGGCGTGCCGGGCGGCGAGCATCTCGTAAAGCTCGATCCCGGCACCGAGGCGGGTACCGCCGATACGCTCATTTCGGAAGCGGCCATCCGTGCCATGTACCGCCACTGGCGCGACGCCATGGGCATCGCCTGAGGAGGCGCGAACATGCTGAACCCTTCAAGCGCCAACGCGCCTTCCCGTGACGATCTCATCGATGCGCTGCTGCTGAAGGCAGAGGTGGAGGCCTTCAACGAGGCCTATGCCTCCGCCCTCGACGAGCAGCGCCTCGCGGACTGGGCCGAGATGTTCACCGTCAACGGCTTCTACAACATCATCTCGCGCGAGAACTACGACCGGAAGCTCCCCGTAGGCCTCATCTATTGCGAGAACCGCGGCATGATCCGCGACCGCGCCTTCGCGCTGGAGAAGACCGCCATGTTCGCGCCGCGCTATCTGCGGCACATGGTGGGCAATCTGAAGGTCGCCGAGGCGGCGGATGGCAGCATCGACGCAACCGCGAACTATTTGGTGTTCCAGGTGCTGTTCGACCGGCCGGACGCCACCATCCATCAGGTGGGTCGCTACATCGATCGCTTCGTGCGGGAGGAGGGGGGACTCAAGCTCGCCTCGCGCATCTGCATCTATGACAGCCTGCTCATCGACAACGCCTTGTGCATCCCGGTGTGAGCATGGAACGTCACATGGGAGAGAGCGCGGTCGCGCGCCTTGCTGCGGCCCATTCTGCCGGTACGCAGCGGGTGATGGAAACGGTTGAAGGGGCGCTAGCACGTGCGGAGGCGGCACAGGCCGGCTTCAACTGCTTCGCCACCCTCGATGGCGCGGGGGCCCGCGCTGCGGCGGCAGACATGGACGCCCGCATCGCCGCCGGAAAGACGCCGGGGCCGCTCACCGGTGTGCCGGTTACGGTCAAGGACATCCTGGACTGTGCCGGCCTGCCGACACGCTGGGGGTCGCTTCTGTTCGCCGAGGCTCAGCCAGCGGCTTCGGATATCGCTGCCGTGGCGCGGCTCAGGGCGGCGGGCGCCATCATCATCGGCAAGACGACGACGACGGAATTCGCCCATTCGCCGCTCGGGTCGTCGCCCCTTACGGGCCTGACGCTCAATCCCTTCGCGCCGGGGCTGACCTGCGGCGGGTCCTCCTCCGGTGCCGGAGCGAGCGTCGCGCTGGGGGTGACACCGGTATCGCTCGCCACCGACGCCGGCTGTTCCAGCCGCCTGCCTGCCGCCGCGACGGGGACCTATGGCTTCAAGCCCACCCTCGGCCTCGTGCCGCACGAGCGGGTGCCGGATGCCTTCGGCAGCTTCATCCATCTCGGGCTGATAGCCCGCAGCGTGGCCGATATCGCAGCGACGCTGCCCGTGATCGCAGGGCCGGTGCCGGCTGATCCCTGGAGCCTGCGGGCACCCCCGCTCGCGCCGGCCGCGGCAGGTCCGGAGGGTGCCCGCGTGCTCCTGTGGATGCGCGCCGGCAATGCCCGCGTCTCACGCGAGGTCGAGGCGGCGACCCGGGCGGCTACGCGCACACTGGAGCGGCTCGGCGCAGTGGTGGTCGAGGAGGACTACGCCCTCGCCGCGCCCGATCCGATCTGGAGCACCCTGCAGCAGACCAACTGGGCGCTGCGTTTCGCCTCGACCTCCGCAGAGGATTTCGCGCGGCTGTCGCCGGCGCTGCGGGCTGGAATCGAGGCCGCGCGGGGCTTCAGCGCGCTCGACCTGATGCGGGCGCAGGTGGCCCGCGCCCAGTTGTTCCGGGGCGTTCAGGCGAAGTTCGCACAGTACGACTTCATCCTCACCCCCTGCCTCTCAGCCCCGCTGGTGGCGGCGGACTTCGACCTCTCCGAGCCGCTGGTGATCGACGGCGAGGCGGTCGGTCCGCTCCGGGCGGAATGGACTTCGGCCCTGTCCCTGTTCGACCTTTCCGGCCACCCCGCGCTCGCCGTTCCGGTTGGGTTTGCGGAAAATGGCGGTCCGCTCGCCGTGCAACTGGTGGGACGGTGGAACGCCGACATGGCGCTGCTTTCGGCTGCTGCGGGCCTTGCGGCCGAGATGCCCCCGCCCGCCTGTCCTGCAGCGGGGCTTTCCATCTGAGATCTCCCGCAGCCGGGCGCCCGGCTGCGGGAGATGCGTCCTATTTCCCGGATGTGATCCGGCTCGACAGGGAGGCATCGATCAAGTCGTTGGTGAAATAGCTGGGGGCAGCCTGCCCTGCAGGCACCAGCCCGCCCTCCGCCAGCACTTCCAAAGCCTTCGTCCAGTCGGCCTCGGCCATGATGCCCATGGGCTTGTCCTGGGTGGCCGGGGTGGAGACGAAGCCCTTCAGCACGTCGATCTGCTGCCGCAGGATGGCCGGATTGAGCTTTGCGTTCGGTCGCGCTTCCATGATCGCCGCGACGGCCTCGTCCTCGTGCCCGTTCATGATGTAGGTCCACATGCCGGCAACGATGCTGGAGAAGCGGCGCAGCGCGTCGGCCTTGGCCGCGATGGTCTTCTCCGTTGCGAACAGGCCGAAGCTGGGGAAGGTCAGACCGTAGGTCGTGAAGTTGATGGTGTTGGACGGGCGCTGGGCGTTCACCACCGGCAGGATGAACGGCACGGTGGAGAAGACCCCGTCCGAGCGCCCGGCCATGTAGGTGCCGCCCTTTGCGGATGCGTCCACCGCAATCAGCTCGACGTCCGAGCGCTTCAGGCCGCCCGCCGCCAGGAAGCGATCGATGAAGGGCGCCTCCAGTGAGCCCGCGGTGAAGGCGAGCTTCTTGCCCTTCAGGTCGGCCGGACCGTTGATGCCGCTGTCTTTCGGAACGAGCAGGCCGATGTCGTTCTGGCGCACGAAGCCGGCAATGGCCTTCACCGGCAATCCCTTGGCGCGTGCAATGGCCATGGGCGCGAGCGAGGCATGGCCCACGTCGTACTCGCCATTACCGACGATCTGCACGGTGGACACGGAGCCGTTGCCATCCACCAGCTCCACGTCGAGCCCATTGGCAGCGAACAGGCCCTTCTTCGCAGCAAGGTGGAAGGGGGCATGGTTGCCCCACGGCGTCCAGTCCAGCCGGACACGGATCACATCCGCTGCATGCGCCGGCAATACAGTCAGCATACAGCCTATAATTGATGCAAGGAGGGTCGGGGCAGACAGTCCAAACATTGGGTTGATCCTTTTTTGATGCTGTTTTTCTGTGTTCCTGCCTCACGGGAAAAGCCCGTATCGAGCGTGGTGCAGTGTGGTACACTGCACGAAACGTGCCCTTGGTAGGAAGCCTCTTCCCGAGCGGGAGTCGACAAAAGGTGCTGGCGCTTGCCGGCGCGCCGGTGGTTGTGCTCCCATCTCTTCCGGCCAGGGCGTCATGCAGCGCAATGCAGTCTCGCGCCGCCGATCGAGGAAGATGGAAGGTGAGGCCTTGAAGGGGAAGGACATGACGGCTTCCGGCGCCCTGGACGCAAAGTCCGCCCCCGGTCGAGACGCGGCGCGTCGGCGGAGTTTGGAGCGAAAGATCCAGGAGCCCAAGACGTCCCCGGAACAGCGGCTGGCAGATGCGCCGAAGCAGGCCGTCTCCTCGGTCGGGATGGATGCAAAGGTGCAGGAGATGCCTCCCCTGCGCGATGCTTCCTCCCCAACCATGCCGCTTTGGGAACGTCCGGGCTATCTCGTCCGCCGGCTGCACCAGATCCACTCCGCGATCTTCCTGGAGGAGTGCAAGGCCTTCAACATCACGCCTGTGCAGTACGGTCTGATGACCACGTTGCTTCAGCATTCCGGCAGCGACCAGCGCACCATCGGCGTCGAGGTGGGCATCGACCGCACCAATGTCGCGGATGTGCTGGAGCGGCTTTCCGAGCGCGGCCTCGTGCGTCGTGAGCGCTCGGAGACGGACCGGCGCGCCATGAATGCCTTTCTCACCGAGCAGGGACGGGCGTTGGTGGGCGAGATGTATGGCGCCATGGTTCGCGCTCAGCAGCGCCTGCTGGAGCCGCTTGACCCGGAATATCGCTCCGCCTTCCTCGCCATGCTGACCCAGCTGGTGGAGGGCAACAATCACTACAGCCGCGCCGAGCTGAAGGTCGATTTCAAGGTCCGCCGCCGTCGAGGTCAGGAAGAGGAGTGAGCGAGGGTCGGGCCGCTGGCGGCTACCGCTCGCTCCCGGTTTCGAGCGCCTCCATTTGACACGTCGCGGAGCGGACGTAACTATATGGTTAGATAACTCGCGGCGGGTTGCCCCGCTGATGAGATCTGCCTCGCCCTGATGCGCGCCAACGCGTTGGGGCGGAAGCGAATCGACAAGGCCCGCACATCATACGGGCTGGGTGGAGCGGGAGGATAAGATGGCGCTCAAGGCGAGATTTGGCGCGTGGCTGGGTGGGGCGGCGGTGCTGTTGTGCACCACCCTTTCGGCCGCGGCGGCGGACAAGGTGACGCTGCTGCTGAACTGGTACAATTACGGCGAGCATGCGCCCTTCTACCTCGGCATCGAGAAGGGATACTTCCCCGCCGAGGGAATTGAGCTTTCCGTGGAGGAGGGCCGCGGCTCCGGTGCGACCGTTCAGGCGGTGGCGGCAGGCTCCGCGACGTTCGGCTATGCGGACTTCGGCACCATGGTGAAGGCGGCCGTCAAAGGCGCACCCATCAAGGCTGTCGGCATCATGCTACAGAAAAGCCCCATGGCGGTACAGGGTTTCGCGGACAAGAACATCCGCATCCCCAAGGACATGATCGGAAAGACTGTCGTCTATACACCGGGCGACAGTTTTTCCCAGCTGTGGCCGGCACTTCTGAAGGTCAACGGCATCCAGGACAGCCAGGTGAAGGTCATCACCGGTGATGCCGCCACCAAGCGCAACGCGGTGATTTCCGGCCAGGCGGACTTCCTCCTCGGCAACATCAACGACCAGAAGCCGCTGATCGAGGAAGCCACCGGAAAGCCTGTCTACGCCATGCTTTTCGCCGATTTCGGCGTCAACACGGTGAACGGCTCCGTCATCGTGCGGCCGGATCTTCTGGAGAAGAATCCCGACCTCGCCAAGCGTTTCCTGCGCGCGTTGCAGAAGTCCATCGCCGAGGCCAAGGCGAACCCGCAGGCGGCGGTAGACGCCATGCTGAAGGTGAACCCAAAAGCCGGTAAACGCGAGACCCTTCTTGCGAGCTGGACTGTCACCCTGCCGCTGCTCCACACCGCACTCACCGAGCAGAAGCCGCCGCTGTGGACGGACCCCAAGGATATTTCCGGTACGCTGGAAATACTCACGAAATACTCGGGCGTGGACCTCGACCCTGCCCAGGGCGCAAAGTTCTACACCAACGACTTCCTGCCGAACTGACAGCGATATCGGTGCTGTCAGGCCCCCTTTCACCAGGGGTATCGGTGCCGTTCGGGAGCGAGTCAGTCGAATGATGCCAGGGCCCCCGCCGCGCGCGGGGGCCGAGCCGTCGCCAGTCCGGCCCAACCCGCACGCGCAAAACCACCTAACCAGATAGTTACCACGAGGAGCCCCCATGGTTGCCGGCACCGCCCGCCTTTATGCCATCATCGGCGATCCCGTCGGCCATGTGCGCACGCCGCTCGTGTTCAATGCGTATTTCGCCGAGCACGGCATCGATGCCGTCTGCGTTCCCATCCACATCCGCCCCGACGAACTCGAAACCGCGATGGCGGGTCTCAAGGCCATCGCCAATCTGGATGGCTTCATCGTCACGGCGCCGCACAAGGCGCGGGTGGCGGGCATTGTAGACCGGCTGGTGGGGGACGGGGATAAAGTGGGCGCGGTGAACACGGTGCGGCGGGAGGCGGATGGCAGCTTCACCGGCACCATGCTGGATGGCCACGGCTTCGTTGCCGGCCTCGCCAAGGCGGGCTGGGGGCCGCAGGGAAAATCCGTCTACATCGCCGGCGCCGGCGGGGCGGCGAGCGCCATTGCCTTCGCGCTGGCGGGGGCGGGCATGGCGCGGCTCACGATTTTCGATCGCACGCCGACCATCGGGCAGGCCCTGCTCGCGCGGGTGAAGGCGGCCTACCCGCAGATCGAGACGGCCTTTGGCACGCGCGACCCCGCCGGCCATGATCTGGCGGTGAATGCGACGCCGCTGGGCCTTGAGCCCGACGATCCCTTCTCCTTCGACGTGGAGAAGGCAGACCCTTCCACCCTCGTCGCCGAGGTGCTGATGAAGCCGGAGACGACGGCCCTCCTCCACGCCGCCGCCGCGCGCGGCTGCGCCATCCACCAGGGCAAGCACATGCTGGATGGGCAGCGCGACCTGATGATGGCCTATTTCGGCCTTGCCCCCGAAGGCGCTCCGAAAGAGGCGACACCATGAGCCCGGAAGACGCCGCCCGCCTCGCCGGCCTGCTCCACGCCGCGCGGCAGGTGGGCTGCCTCGTCGATCTGCCTGCCGACGCCCGCCTGCCCGCGACGCCGGAGGAGGCCTATCAGGTGCAGGCCGAGATCGTCCGCCGCTCCGGGGAAGCCATCCTTGGCTGGAAGGTGACGGCGCTGAAGGCGGAGGACCGCGCGGCCTATGGCGGAACGCGGCCCGTCGCCGGCCCGCTGCTCTCCGGCTGGGTGTTTCCCGCCCCCGCTGAGGTGCCGCTCTCCCGCTTCATCGCGCCGCTGCTGGAATGCGAATTCGCCTTTCTGCTGGGGCGAGACCTGCCCCCGCGCGAGACGCCCTACACGCTGGAGGAGATCGCCGACGCGGTGGCCGCGCTCATCCCCGCCTTCGAGATCGCCGATGGCCGGGTACCGCAAGATTTGCCCCCGGATGCGCCCGGCGCCCTGCGCCTTGCCGACAGCATGGGCAACGGCGCCTTCATCCCCGGCACGCCCGTGACCGACTGGCGCGCCCTCGACCGCGCTGGCCCCGTCACACTCACCATCGACGGCATCGAGATCGAGACCGGCAGCGGCGCCCGCATCCTCGGCGACCCCCTCAAGGCCGTCCAGTACCTCGCCAACGCCCAGCCCCTGTGCGCGCCCTTGTGCGCCGGACAGATCGTCACCACCGGCACGGCGACGACGCCGGTGCGGCTGAAACGGGCGGGCCGGGTGGAGGCGGATTTCGGGGCGGTGGGCCGGGTGGGGATGGGGTGAGGCGCCAAGCTATGCCGCCTCCGAAGCTGGCCTTGATCCATCACCATTGCCGGCCTACTCGCTACGGTCGTATATTCCCGCTGTAATGAGCGATGCGGGATGCAATGCATGTCTGGCGATTTCGATGAACGGAAATGGTTTTTCGAACGTCCGACCGACACAACCGTCGTTAGCCGACAGTTAAATGGTGGCTCTGCGGGAGAGAAAGTCCGAATTGCCTCGCGAGTGATTGATGGGCAAGAGGGGCTTCGCTTTGCCAAGCTAAATAAGGAAATTGTCATTCGAGCTACCCCAGCGGGGAGGTATCAAATTAAAGCAAGTTTTTTGGAAGATGATAGGTCTATTATAACGCTGACAATTCAAAAATTTAATAAGGTATCTGGACCGTCTGACAACGCATATTTTTCCCTCGTTGGTGATGAAATCATCGGATTGGTCGATTTTATTAATAGTGTTCGAGATATGAATTTAGAGGGAGATGGAAAGGTACATCTGAGCGACAAAGAATTGCGAGAAATGTCGTTAGATGCCCATCAGGTACGAAAAATATTTGTTGAGAATAAAGAATTATTCCTGTCAATTGCCCAAGAAGAAAATGTAATACGTGATCTGGTGGCGGTCGGTTATCGGCGAAAGCAGTTGGATGTATTTGATAATCTTTTAAATAATAAAGAGTATTTCGAGTCAATTAAGGGGCGGCTCAAGTGTGGGCCTGAAGGGGTGTGGCAAAGATTTTTCGAAAAAAATACATGGATATTTGGATACGGGCTCGCGTATCAGTTTTTATCGAAGCTGGATCATGGAAAGCTTGAGCAAATAGTCCGTGGTCGCGATCTTTCCGGAGCCGGTAAACGCGCCGATGCGGTAATGAAAACGCGTGGAATAATTCAGTCTCTTTGTTTTGTTGAGATTAAGCGCCACGATACTCCTCTGCTGGGCGGCGCGCTCCCCTATCGGCCGGACGTTTGGCCGCCTTCGGCTGATTTGATTGGGGGCGTGTCGCAGGTGCAAGCGACAGTTCAGGCGGCTTTGCATGCGCTTGGGGTCAACTTCGCGCCGCGAGACTCGCTCGGCGATCCAACCGGAGAGGAGCTGTTTAACGTCGAGCCTCGATCTCTCCTTGTCGTGGGGTCACTGAGCCAGCTTGAGGGAAAGCACGGGCCAAACATCCCTAAAGTCCGGTCATTCGAGCTATTTCGAAGAAACATCTGGCGACCAGAGATCGTAACATTTGACGAGCTGCTTGAGAGGGCTCGATTTATTGTTGAGCATCCCCCCGATGCCGACCAGCCAATCCAGCAAGAGGGATAGCCCCCCTCAAAACCGCCCCTCCCGCCCCTCCTGAAACGCCTTGACCCCCTCCTGCCGCCCCCGGTCGCTCATGCAGATGACGTGCAGTTCGTTCTCGTGGCGGATGCCGGCGTCCAGCGGCATGGAGAGGGCGGCGCGGGTGGCGGCTTTGACGGCCTGGGTGGCGAGGGGGCTGAAGGTGGCGATGCGTTGGGCGAGCGCCGTGGCGTGGGCGTCGAGGGCGTCGTCTTCCACCACCTCCTCCACGAGGCCGATGGCGAGGGCGCGCGCCGCATCGATGGTGTCGCCGGAGAGCAGCAGGCGCATGGCCTGCCCGTAGCCCACGAGGCGCGGCAGCATCTGGGAGGCGCCGCCGCCGCCCACCCAGCCGCGCGTCACCTCCGGCGCGCCGAATTTCGCGGACGTGCCGGCGATGCGGATGTCCGCCCCGAGGGCGATCTCCAGCCCCCCGCCCAGCACCCAGCCCCGCAGCAGCGCGATGACGGGCTTCCTCATGTCGCGCACCACGGCGGCATATTCGATGCGGTTGCGGAAGGCCCAGAGGTCGGTGATCTCGCCGAGGGCGTTCATGTCCGAGCCGGCGGAAAACGCCTTCTCCCCGCCGCCCGTCAGCAGCACCACGCGCACGGCATCGTCCGCATCCAGCGCCGCGCAGGCCGCCGCGAGGTCGCGGGCCATGGCGGGGGTGATGGCATTGTGCTTGCGCGGCCGGTCGATGACGAGGCGCGCCACCGCCCCCTCGCGGGTGACGCGGATGGCGCCGTCGGTGTCGCTCATGCTCCCTCTCCCGTGTGCGCGCGGGCGGAGCGGCGCTCCACCTCCTCGAAGATGGCGGAGACATCGCGGTCCGTGCCGCCATGGGCCATCATGTCCGTGAACAGGCCGGCGAGCGTGTCGAGCAAGGTGAGGCTCAGCCCCATCTCCCCCGCCAGCGCCTGCGCCGTCCTCAGGTCCTTCAGCTGATACTGCGCCGGGGAGCCGGGCACGAAATCCCGCGCCACCATGCGCGCGCCGTGGAGGTTCAGCACCTTCGAGTCGCCGAAGCCGCCCATCAGCGCCGTGCGCAGGTTTTTAAGGTCCGCCCCGCCCCTTGCGGCGAAGGCGAACGCCTCCGCGACGCCGGCCATGGCCGCGCCGACGATGATCTGGTTGGCGAGCTTGGCGAGCTGCCCCGTCCCCACCGGCCCGATGCGAGTCGCCCGGCCCATGGGGGCGAAGAGGGGGGAGAGGTCGGCGATGGTGGCCTCGTCCCCGCCCGCGAGGATGGCGAGGGTGCCGTCCCGCGCCCCCACCTCGCCGCCGGAGACGGGCGCGTCCACGTAAGAGATGCCCCGCGCGGCGGCGTCCGCGGCCTGCGCCCGGCAGGTCTCGACGGGAATGGAACTCATCACGACCAGCGCCGCGCCCGGTTTCAGGGCATCGAGCGCCACGCCGGAGAACAGCACCTCGTCGATCACCGCGCCGGTGGAGAGCATCACCACCGCCGCCTCCGCGCCCGCCAGCGCCTCTTCCGGCGTGTCGGCGAGGGTGGCGCCATATGCGAGAAGCGGCTCGGCCTTCGCCCGGCTGCGGTTCCAGGCGGCGACGCGGAAGCCAGCCTCGGCCAGCCGCCGCGCCATGTGGCCGCCCATGATGCCGGTGCCGAGGACCGCGATCCGCGCCCCCGGGGCGATCTCCGCCATGGTGTCCTCCCGAGGGTTTTTAAGCGGTCTTCGCTCAGGCGCCGCGCGGGCTTGAGCGTTTCAAGCGGTCTTCGCCGCCTTCTTCACCGCCACGAGCTGCTTGAATTCTTCGGACTTCTTGTAGAACGCATCCAGCGGATAGCAGCCGGAGACGATGCCGTTGCGCGGCGCGGACGTGCAGTCGGAGAAGGTGCGGCACACCTTCTTCTTCTGGAAGGGGCGCCCGTGCAGCACGTCCAGCGGCAAATCGGGGTAGGAGAGCACCATGCGGCCGAGGCCGACGACATCCGTCCAGCCCTGCCGCACCACCGCCTGCGCCACGTTGGGCAGGAATTCCTGAAGATAGGTATAGCCGGAGCCGATGAGCGTGAAGTCCGGGAAGCGCGCCTTCAGCGCCCGCACCACCTCCAGATGGCGCATCACGCCCAGCAGCGGGTCCTCGGGCGGCTGGTAGCCGTCGGAGGGCGGATAGCTCGCGGGGCGGGTCAGGTGCGGATTGTAATAGGGGCTGCCGAGGGTGACGTTCACGAGGTGGATGTCGAGCGCGCGCAGCACCTCGAACACCTCGAAGGTCTCGTTAAGATCATAAGCCGTAGGGTCGCCCGCGTCGGTGCCGAAGCCGTAGACGTAGGGCAGGGCGCCGGCCGCGCTTTCCGGCACGCCGGGGCCGAGAATGCCGGGCACGCTCGCCGCCGGATCGGGCCGGTAGGCGATGAGATCGACGGCGGAGAGGCGCACGCCGAACTTCAGCCCGGGGCAGGCGGCGCGGATGCCGGCCGCCAGCTCGCGCAGGAAGCGGGTGCGGTTCTCCAGCGATCCGCCGAAGGCGCCGGGGCGGGTGCGGGCGGAGAGGAATTCGTGGCCGAGATAGCCGTGGCAGTGCTTCAAATCCACGAAATCGAAGCCGCAGGCCTGCGCGCGCTTCGCGGCAAGGATGTAATCGTCGATGAGCCGCCAGATGTCGTCGTCCGACAGCACCGGATAGTCCTCCGGGATGCCGAATTTCCGGTCGAGCACCGGGTGGCGATAGAGGATCTTCTGCTCGAACTTGCGATTGTCGTTCGGCTTGCAGAAGCGGCCCGAGTGGGTGAGCTGGAGGCCGATGACGAGGTTGTCGTCGTTGCCGGTGGCCTCCTTGTGGGCGGCGATCACCGTCTCGCGCAGGCCGGCGATGGCCGATTGGGTCGCCTCGCTCATGACAAGCTGGAGCGGGTTGGCGCGGCCGTCATGGCGCACCGCCACCGCCTCCCCGCCATAGATGAGCTTCGCCCCGCTCTCGCCGAACCGCCGCCAGCGGCGGATGGTGTTCTCTGTAGGCGCGCCCTCTCGCGTGCCGTCCCAGCCCTCCATGGGGTGGATGGCGAAGCGGTTGCCGATGGTCATGCCATCTACGGTCAGGGGCGCGGCCAGCGGCTGGTCGGGGCCGTGGGCGACGATGTCGTCGCAGGGCATGTCCGCGCCCAGCTCGGCGAGATGCGCGCGAAAGCCGGCGACGCCGGAGAAGGACGTGATCTTCGGGAAATCCCCATACTTCATGGAGGGCCTCCTTGGGGTGTTTCTCGGGGCGTTTCGGGTGCGGGCGCTTGCGCCGGGCGTTTTTGGTTATGTAACTGGTTAGTTAATATGGGTAAGGCGGGGCTGTCAATGCGGATGGCGGGGGGAGGTGGCAGGTGGGAAGGGGTGGTGCGAGGGGTCGGCCATGCTCCCGATCCCGCGAGGGGAGGGTGCTTGGGCATCGAGGGGCGTCGCCCGCTGAGCCGGTGTCATGCCCGGGCTTGTCCCGGGCATCCACGTCGGGCCGAGGGGACGATGCGTGGAAGGCGTTCCCGGCCGCAGCACGTGGATGGCCGGGACAAGCCCGGCCATGACGGTTGAGGGTGAGCGAAGGACGGGTATTGCGCCGCGGCAGGCGCTTCTATTCAACCGCTCCGGGCCCGCTCGCCGACCCCGCCCTCTCACAGCCTCTCGATATACCGCGTCACCACATCCACCACATGCCGGCGCCGTGTGGCGCGTTCGTCGGCTGTCGCGAGGTCGCGGCCGAAGGCGGTGGAGAGGGTGGGGTTGTTGGAGAAGTAGAAATAGCTGATGGCCGAGATGGTGAGGTAGAGGTGCAGCGGGTCGATGCCGGGCCGCAGCGTGCCGTCGGCCGCGCCGCGCGCCAGGATGGCTTCCAGCCGGGCGATGAGGGAGATCTGCATCTCGCGCAGGCGCAGGGAGCGGCGCAGATATTCGCCCCCCAGCATGTTCTCGCTGTTGAGCAGCGGGATGAGGTGGGGGTGCTGGGCGGGATAGTCGAACTTGAATTCGGTGAGGCAGGTGATGGCCGCGAGCGGGGCCATGGCCTCCAGCGCCAGCTCGGCCTCGGCGACGCGCATGTCGGTGTAGACGCGCTCCAGCACCGCCAGATACAGGTCTTCCTTGCTGCCGAAATAATAATAGATCATGCGCTTGTTGGCGCCGGCCTCCTCGGCCACCACGTCCACGCGCGCCCCGGCGAGGCCCTTGGCAGCGAATTCCGCCTCGGCGGCTTCGAGAATGTTCAGCCGCGTCTTGTCCGCATCCCGCGTCGCCGCCTCGCGCTGCGGGGCGGCGGTGGAAGCGCGGGCCGCCTTGCGGGCGGGAGGGGATGCGGGCATCGCAGGTTCCGGAACAGGCGGCGTGACAGGAACGGGCCCGCTCAAGCGCTGAGTCTTGCGCCGGGCCCGCGCGGCGAACGTTGCGACACGGCGAGCCGCTGTTCAAGTCCGATCGATTGCGGAAGGAACAGCGCGGCATCCATGGGTCGCAAATCCCCGGCGATGTCAGGGCGGAAATCCATGTGCGCGAGCACGTCGCGCTCCATGTCGATGCCGGGGGCGATCTCGATCAGCTCCAGCCGGCCGGAGGCGCCACGCCGGAACACGGCGCGCTCGGTGACATAAAGCGCCTCCTGCCCGATCCCGGCCGCGTAGGCGCCGCTGTAGGTGAGCTGCTGGAGGCGCTCCACGAACTTGCGGTCGCGCCCCTCCTTGCGGATCACGGTGCGGCCCTCCGGCCACGCCATATCGAGCCCGCCGGAGGTGAAGGTGCCGGAGAAGACCACCTTCTTGGCGTTCTGCGAGATGTTGATGAAGCCGCCGGGCCCGATGATGCGGTCGGAGAAGCGCGAGACGTTCACAGAGCCGTGCGCGTCCACCTCGGCGAAGGAGAGGAAGGCAATGTCCAGCCCGCCGCCGTCGTAGAAATCGAACTGGTAGGGCTGGTCGATCATGGCGTGGAAGTTGCGGCTGGCACCCACCTCGTTGCCGCTGGCCGGTGCGCCGCCGATGAGGCCCTGTTCGTTGGTCAGCGTGATGGCATCGAGGCAGCCTTCCTCCGCCGCCACGGTGGCGATGCCGGTGGAGATGCCGGAGCCGAGGTTGCACACCGCCCCCGCATAAAGCTCCAGCGCCGCGCGCCGGGCGATGACCTTGCGCGGATCGAACGGCAAGGGCGCGATGGCGGAGAGGGGGATTTTCAGCTCGCCGGCATAGGCGGGGTTGTAGTCCGAGACATAGGTCTGCATCTGGGCGGGATCGACCACCACCACGTCCACGAGAATGCCAGGGATCTTCACCATCTTCGGGTTCAGCGTGCCGCGCCGGGCGAGGCGCTTCACCTGTACGATCACGGTGCCGCCGGCGCGCTTGGTCGCCTGCGCCATGGAGATCATCTCGCCGAAGATGGCCTCCTGTTCCATGGAGATGTTGCCGTCCTCGTCCGCCGTGGTGCCGCGCAGGAAGGCGATGTTGGGCACGAAGGGCTTGTAGAAGAGCCATTCCCGGCCGGCGAGCTGAACCACCTCCACCAGGTCTTCCGTCGCGGACGGGCTCTGCCGGCCGCCGCCGAGGCGCGGGTCGATGAAGGTGTTGAGGCCCACATGGGTCACGAGGCCCGGGCGGCCGGAGGCCATCTCGCGGGTGAGCTGGGAGAGCGCGCCCTGGGGCAGGGTGTAGGCCTCGACGCGGTCCTCCAGCGCCATCTTCTCCACCGGCGGGGAATCCACCAGCGTGCCGCAGACGACGCGCTTCAAGAGGCCGTCATGGGCGAGGTGGCCGACGCCGCGGGTCTTGCGGTCGCCGAGGCCCACGGGATGCACGGTGGTGAGGCCGCGCGGCGCGCCCTCTTTGAGGAAGCGGTCGGCCACGGCGGCGATGAGGGTGTCCGGCACCGCATGGCCGCCGCCCGAGCCGCCGATGAGGATGGTGTCGCCACTCTCCACCAGCCGCGCGGCTTCCTCCGCGCTCAGAACGCGCATCGCCATGCCGATCCTCCCCTGCCATTCCGCCCATGCCGCGGGGCCGCCGGGCCTTCAGGCGCGGGGCTCCGTCTTGCTTAACTCACTAGTTAGTTATATGTCTCGATCCGTCCATCGTCAATTCGCCCCGTGCCGCGCGGGCGCGCCCTTGTGCGCGCCTCCAGGGCGGACGCGCGGCCCAACGCCACCGGATCGACCATGAGCAATTTCGAGACGCAGGACGTGCTCAGCGTCCATCACTGGACCGACACCCTGTTCAGCTTCCGCACCACCCGCAGCCCGGCGCTGCGCTTCATCAATGGCCAGTTCACCATGATCGGGCTGGAGGTGGATGGCCGGCCGCTGGTGCGCGCCTATTCCATCGTCTCGCCCAACTATGACGAGGAGCTGGAATTCTTCTCCATCAAGGTCCAGAACGGCCCACTCACCTCGCGCCTCCAGCACCTGAAGGTGGGCGACCGCATTCTCGTCGGGAAGAAGCCCACGGGCACCCTCATCCACGACAATCTCCTGCCCGGCCGCACCCTCTACCTGCTCGGCACCGGCACGGGGCTCGCGCCCTTCCTCAGCATCATCCGCGATCCCGACACCTATGCGCGCTTCGACAAGGTGGTGCTGGCCCACGGCTGCCGTACGGTGGCGGAACTGGCCTATTCCGACTACCTGACGAAGGAGCTGCCCAACGATCCCTTCCTCGGCGAGGAGGTGCGGGCGCGGCTCATCTATTATCCCACCGTGACCCGCGAGCCCTTCCGCAACCAGGGCCGGCTCACCGACCTGATGACATCAGGCAAATTCTTCACCGACATCGGCCTGCCGCCCCTCGATAAAGAGCACGACCGGGTGATGCTGTGCGGCAGCCCCGCCATGATCGCCGACATCCGCGGCTTGCTCGATGGGCAGGGCTTCGCCGAGGGCAGCATGTCCGAGCCGGGGCATTATGTGATCGAGAAGGCGTTCGTGGAGAAGTAGGCGGCGCCCCGGGGGGATGGAGCCGAAGCGCGCGCGGGCCTATCGCGGCGTCTGCGGTTCCACGTCCCTGAACAGGCGCTCCACCATGTAATCGATGAAGACGCGCAGGCGCGGCGACACCAGACGGTTGGACGGCCACAGAATGCTGAATTGCCCGGGATCGGCGAGATGCTCGCCGAGAACGGTTCGAAGCAGGCCGTCCGCCACCGCATCCCGCGCCAGAAATTCCGGCATATAGGCGATCCCCAGACCCGCAATTGCCGCCCCGCGCAGGGCCTCCATGTTGTTGCAGGTCAGGGGCGAGGGGCGACGGAAGGGATCGACCCCATCCGCGTCCCTGAGGGGCCATGTCTGCAGCTTGCCCGAGGTCGGGAAGCGGAAGCGAAGGCAATCGTGCCTTTCCAGATCGGGGGGAGCGTGCGGGATGCCGTTGCGCTCGAGATAGCCGGGCGACGCGCACAGCACGAAGCGGAACGGGCCGAGGCGGCGCGACATCAGGCTGGAATCGGTCAGCGGACCGCTGCGGATCACCGCATCCAGTCCCTCTTCCACCACATCGACGAGACGATCATTGAAGTCGATGTCCAGCTCGATGTCGGGATAGCGCCGCCGGAATTCCGGGATGACCGGCAGGAGGAAGCGGTAGCCGATCGTCGGCACGCCCACGCGGAGCCGGCCGCGGGGTGCGCGCGTCGCAGCCGACAGCATCGCCTCGGCGTCGCGCAGGTCATCCAGAATGCGCCGGCAGCGCTCGTGGAAGGCCGCGCCTTCCTCGGTGAGCGAAATGCGCCGTGTGGTGCGATGGAACAGCCGCGCGCCAACGCTGTCTTCCAGCTTGGCGATGCTCTTGCCGACGGCGGAAGGGGATATGCCGAGCGCACGGGCCGCCGCCACGAAGCTCTGATGCTCCGCCGCCTGCACGAACGCCGCGATGCCGCTCAAACTCTCCATGACGGCATATTGGGGAATTTCACTCCGTAATCAACGGACATCTGAGCCATTTATCGCGCTTTCACTCCGCGATAGTTCCGGCCCGGCGGCTTGATGCGTCCGCATCGCCCGCGTCCAAGCAGAGACGGAAAGCCCCGCATGCCCGCCACGTTCGCTGCCCCCGCCACGGGCAAGACATCGATCCTGATGGCGGTCTGCCTTGCTGCCCTCGTTCTCCCCCTCAGCTTTTCCGGCGGGGCGGTGGCCACCCCGGCGATCGGCGGCGATCTCGGCGGGAGCCCCACGGCGCTCAACTGGATCACCAACGCCTTCATGCTGACGTTCGGCAGTTCCCTCATGGCGGCGGGCGCCCTCGCCGACCAGTTCGGCCGGCGGCGCCTGTTCATGATGGGCATCGTCGTCTTCGCGGTGCTCTCCCTCGGCTTGAGCCTGGCGCCGTCCATCCTCATCCTCGACCTGCTTCGCGGCGGACAGGGCTTTGCCGCGGCAGCCGCGCTCGCCGGCGGAACGGCGGCGCTGGCGCAGGAGTTCGAGGGGCACGCGCGGACGCGGGCGTTCAGCTTTCTCGGCACGACATTCGGTGTCGGGCTGGCCTTCGGACCGCTTCTGGCGGGCTTTCTCATCGGGATGTCCGGCTGGCGGGCCATCTTCCTCTCGGGGACGCTGATCGGCGCGCTCTCCGTGCTTCTGACAGCCCGGACGATGCGGGAAAGCCGGGACCCCGACGCCGTTGGCCTCGACTGGCCGGGGGCCGTGACCTTCACGGCAACACTGACGCTGTTCACCTATGGTGTCATCGAAGCGCCGGAGATCGGCTGGGGCCACCCGATCGTCCTGTCCGAGCTGCTCGGGGCGGCCGCGCTGCTCGCGGCGTTCATTCGTGTGGAGACGAGAGCGGCGCGGCCGATGCTGGATCTCTCCCTCTTTCGATATCCCCGCTTTGTCGGCGTGCAGGTTCTGCCCATCGCCACCTGTTATTGCTACGTGGTCCTTCTGGTGCTGCTGCCCCTGCGCTTCATCGGCGTCGGCGGACTTTCCGCGTTCGATGCGGGCCTGCTGCTCATCGCTCTCTCCGCGCCGATGCTGATCGTGCCGCTGGTGGCCTCCCATCTCGTGCGATGGGTGTCGGCGGGTGTCCTGTCCGGTGCGGGTCTGCTTCTGGCCGCGCTCGGACTGTTCTGGCTCGGCCGCATCGATCCCGCCGCCAAGGGCATGGCCGTAATGCTCCCCATGCTGCTCATCGGCATTGGAACCGGCTTCCCCTGGGGGCTTATGGATGGGCTTTCCGTCAGCGTGGTCCCCCGGGAGCGCGCCGGCATGGCGACCGGCATCTTCAGCACCACACGGGTGGCGGGAGAGGGCATCGCATTGGCCATCGTCAACGCCATTCTGGCGGGTCTCGTCAAAGCCCGGCTGGCCGCCTTGGTCTCGGCGGGCGATGGGAGCGCAGGCGCGGCCGCGCAGCGGCTGGCGATGGGCGATGTTCGCGGCGCATCCGAGCTTCTGCCGGGTCTGACGGCGTCGCAGCTCCGCGAGAGCTATGCCGTCGCCTTTCAGCATCTGAGCCTCGTGCTCATCGCTGTCACGGCGGTTTCTGCGCTCGTCATTCTCGCGCTGCTCCGCCAGCCGGCGCCGGAGACGGGCGAAGCGGGCGAGGAGGCTTTCGTGGAGAAGTAGGGGGCGGGATCTGCGCTCCGGCGCGCCCCTCCCACCGCGGGCGATGACGGCCTCGAAAGGGGGCAGCAAAACAAAACGGGCGAAAACGACGCTCCCGCCCTGTCACGCTTCTTGCTTGGCCTCCGCCATGGCCATGAAATTCTACATGACGCCCGGGTCCTGCTCCACGGGCATCCACATCCTGCTCGAGACGCTGGAACTGCCGTTCGAGGCGTGGATCATCAACATCCCCGCCGGCGACCATTTGCGTCCCGACTATCTCAAGATCAACCCGCGCGGCACCATCCCGACCCTGGTGCCGGATGGTGGCGAACCCTTGTGCGACTTCAGGTCCATTGCCCTCTGGCTCGCCCGCACCTATCCGCGCGGCAAGCTGCTGCCGGAGGACCCGGCGCTGGCCGCTCAGGCCGAAGAGCTGATGAATTTCGCCATCGGCCAGCTGCACGGCGAGGGCTTCACCCGCGTGTTCGTGGCCGAGCGCTATGTCGCGCCGGAAGACAGCGGACGTCTGAAAGACGACGTGACATCCCACGGCCGGGAGATCGTGACACAGGGGTTCGATGTGGTGGAGCGGCGCCTGCCGGCCGAGGGCTTCGCCGTGGGGGATCGCTTCTCCATCGCCGATGCGGCGCTGTTCTACAACGAGTTCTGGGCCGACCGCATCGGCATCCCCCTGCCGCCCAAGGTGAAGGCCCACTACCAGCGCCTGCGCGCCCGCCCCGCGGTGCGGCAGGTGCTGGCCGAGGAGGGCTACCGGACCTGAGCCGGGCCATCGTCGTCCCACTGTCAGACAACCGTCGTATCTGACCCCCGCCGAAAGTCCCACACAGCCTTTCGACACCCGGCGCTGGCCCTCGTGGCCGGCGCACCGGCGGGCTGTGCGTTGCGAGGAGGCGGAAGCATGGAGAAGACCCTGATCGTCGAGGCGCTCGGCGAGGGCGGGTTGCTGCTCCCGGCGCGGCTGGAACGCGCGCTCGCCGCCAACGACCGCGCCAAGCTGCGTATGACCGCCTTGCAGGACGCCGCCGCCCGCGCCCGTGCGCCCGCAACGCCTCTTCGCCCGCTGGACGCCGAGGCCCGCGCCGCCGGCCTCATGGGGGACGGGCTCGATGCGGTGGTCGCCAGCGCTCGGTTCATCGACGGCGGCGGCTATCAGGTCAGCGGCGCCGGCCGGCTGACGCAGGCGATCCTCGACGACATCGCCGCCATGGCCGATCCGCTGGAGGCGTCCGGCGACGCGGGTGCGGAAACCTTCGCCGCGCGTCTCGCGGCCCTGCGCACGGCGTTCGCCGGAGGGGCGGACGACATCCTCTCCGAGGCCGATCTGGTGCGCCTGACCAGCGCCCGACGCGGCGGGGCGGACAGCGCGCATCTCCTCGTCATGGATTTGCACAAGGCGCTGAACCGCCTTTCCGCCGCCCTCTCGGCCGAGACGGTGGCCGGCGCGCGGACGCTGGGCATCGCGGAAGAGGACAAGCCGCGCATCGCCGCCTTCATGGCGGGGCTCGGCGAGACGCGGGGGCTCGTCTTCGGCCATCCCGGCCTCGACACCACGGCGAGCCGCAGCGGCGCGCGCCTCGTGATCCAGAACGACATCGGCACCACCGATGCCCATGTCATCATCCTCGCCGTGGAGGGGCTCGCGGCCACCGTCACCTACACGGACGTGCACCGCTCCCGCGCCAAGTTCTTCATCTCGCTGTTCTCGGATGCCGGCGCGGACTGGACGCCGCTCGCCGAGCGCACGGCGGCGGGCATCGCGGGCGGGGCGGCCTTCCACCTCGTCACCGGCCGCTTCGTCGCGACCGATGCGGACGCGCTGGACGGCTTCCTCGCCGCCGTGGGCCGCAACATCGTCTTCCTCATCGACTGGAACAAGGCGCGCAAGGCGTTGCAGACCTTCGTGGACAAGCCCACCGCCATCGCCCTGCTGCGCACGGCGGCGCGCGGTGCCATCGGCCATCGCGGGTTTCTGGAAATGGGCGGGCCGGAACTGGTGTTCGATGCCGTGCGCCGCAGCGCCGAGGGGCGGGTGCCCTATGGGGCGCGGCTCGACCGGGTGCTGGGGCGCGAGGGCGCGGCGCGCTTCCTCGCCGAGGTGCTGCGCCTCGCCAGCGAGGGATTGGCCGCCGGCCGCTCGGCACGGCTCATCCGCGACGAGGTGCGGGCGGAGCTGGCGCGCAGCTTCGGCTCGGTGGAGGAGGAGATGCTGGCCGTGGTGCTGCGCCAGCTCGGCATCGCCCGCATGCTCGCCAGCGAGGTGGCCGGCGTGCTCGATGGCCCGGCCGATCTCTCCGATGTGGCCCGCGATGCGCTCCGCAGCCGCGCCAAGCGCCTGGAGGAGAAGGCCGACCGGCAGATCGTCGGCGCCCGCGAGCGGGCGAGCGGCCCGTTCGGGCAGGGCGGGCGCTTCCTGCCCGTGGCGGATGCCGCCGAGCAGGCGGTGGATGCGTTCGAGGAGGCCGCCTTCCTCGCCAGCGCCGCGCGGCTGAAGCCCGGCACCGCCGTGCCGCCCTTGCGCGATCTCGCGGCCGGCGCGGTGGTCTGCTGCTCCGACCTCGTGCGGGCAGTGGCCGCCGCCAGCGAGGGCTCGGCCGGCCGGCGGGAGGACGTGACCGACACGCTGGAAGCCATCGACGCCGTGACCGAGGGCGAGCGCCGGGCCGATGCCGCCCATCGCCGGGTGCAGGAAGCGGCCCTGACGCCGGGAGGAAGCGATCCCGCCGATGCCGGGGCGCTGGTCGCGACCCTGGAACTCGCCCGCGCCATCGAGGGCGCCACCGACGAACTGGCCCGCGCCGCCCTCGCGCTGCGCGCCTCGGTGCTGGAGGAGATGGCCCCGTGAAGCACGAAACCTCGCACCCCATCGCCTTCATCGGCCCCGGCGGCACCAAAGCGCCGCTCACCGCCCATGATTTCGGCTCCAAGGCCGCCCAGCTCTGGCGCATGAATGCGCTGGGGCTCGATGTGCCACCGGCTTTCGTGCTCTCCGCTTCCCTGTGCGGCGAACGCCGCGCGGGTGAAGTGCGGCGCCTGCTGGAGGATGGCCTCGCCTTCCTCGAAGCCGCCACCGGCCGGCGCTTCGGCGACCGCCGCCGCCCGCTCCTCGTCTCGGTGCGCTCCGGCGCGGAGAAGTCCATGCCGGGGATGCTGGAGACCGTGCTGGACGTGGGCATGACCGCCGAGACCGCGCGCGGCCTCATGCGCCTTCACGGCAACCCGCGCCTCGCCTTCGACTGCCATCGCCGCTTCATCGAGGGCTGGTGCGAGGTGGTGGCCGGCCTGCCCCGCGCGCCGTTCGAGCAGGTGCAGCGCGATCTCATCGCCGCCGAGCAGGCGTTGAGCGAGCAGGGGCTGGACCCGGAGGCGCTGGAGCGCCTCGCCGCGCGCTATCTGGACCTTGCCCGCGACGGCTACGGCGCGAGCGTGCCCGAAGATCCCCGCGACCAGCTCGCCGAGGCGGTTGAGGCGGTGTTCCGTTCCTGGGCGGCGCCTAAGGCGGTGGAGTATCGCCGACTGAACCATCTGGAGCATCTGGCCGGCACGGCGGTGACGGTGCAGGCCATGGTGTTCGGCAATGCCGGCGTGCGCTCGGGCTCGGGCGTCGCCTTCTCGCGCAATCCGGCGAGCGGGGCGCCGGGCCTCTATGCCGATCTCCTGTTCGACGCGCAGGGCGAGGACGTGGTCTCCGGCCGCCGCCAGCCGGTGGGGCTCGACCGCCTCGGCGCGGTGCTCCCCGATGTCGCCACAGCGCTGGCCGAGGGAGTCGCGGCGCTGGAGCGGCATTATCGCGATGTGCAGGACGTGGAATTCACCTTCGAGGAAGGTCGCCTCTATTTCCTCCAGACCCGCGCCGCCAAGCGCACGCCGCGCGCCGCGCTGAAGATCGCCGTGGACATGGTGGCGGAAGGCGCCATTACCCCGGCAGAGGGGCTGGCGCTGCTGGAGGGCGTGGACCTCTCCGCCGTCGCCGCCACCCGCTTTTCCGGCGCTGCGGAGCCGGTGGCGCACGGCGTCGCCGCCTCGCCCGGCACGGTGAGCGGCCGGGTGGCGTTCGACGAAGAGGGCGCCCGCCGCCTTGCCGGGACGGGCGATCCCGTGATCCTGCTGCGCCCGGATGTGGCCACCGACGACATCGCCGCGCTGGCGCTGGCCGCCGGCATCCTCACCAGCGTCGGCGGGCGCACCGCCCATGCCGCCGTGGTGGCACGTCAGCTCGGCCGGGCCTGCGTGGTGGGCTGCGCTGCGCTCGTCATCGATGCCGCCGCCCGCCGCGCCCGGCTCGGGGCCGAGACGCTGGCGGAGGGGGACTGGCTCTCCCTCGACGGCGAGGCCGGCAGCGTCTTCATGGGCCGGCGCGCGGTGGTGTCGGAAGAGCCGGAGGCGGAGCTTGCGGCGGTGAACGGCTGGCGCGTGGCTGCGCCGTCCCCGGCGTGAGGTCTCGGCGCCGATCCATCAGCGGGCCACCATTCATCAGGGGACCTCATGGGTTGCAGCTCAAACTCTCATTAGGCTGAATGGATCGCGCGGGGTAGCTTGGGCCCGAATCCGGTCAGGCAGGCACGCGGCGAGCATGAGTACGCACACGGCTTCTTCACAGACGACGGGCACGCAGGCGGTCGCAACCATCCCCACAGCGCGCTATGTGGCGGGGGCGCTGTTCGGGCTGGCGAGCGTCACCATCTGGGCGGGGTGGATGTCCATCACCCGGCTCGGCGTCACCTCGTCCCTCGGCGTCTACGACGTGACCATGCTGCGCTACGCCACCGCCGGCCTCGTGCTGCTGCCGGTGCTGCTGCGCCACGGTCTGGGGCTCGACAAGGCAAAGCCGTGGCAGCTTCTGGTGATGATCGCGGGGGCCGGCGCGCCCTATGCGGTGGTGGCTGGCTTCGGCCTGCGCACCACGCCGGCGGGGGAGGCGGGGGTGCTCATTCCCGGCGTCATGCCCCTGTTCGTGGCGCTGATCTCGGCCGTGGCCCTGCGCGAGCGGTTCAGCGTGCAGCGGAAGGTGGGCTATGCGCTGATTCTGGCGAGCGTGGCGCTCATCGCCGGGGTGGGGGCGGTGGCCACCGGGCTGGGCTCGGGCATCGGCCACCTCCTGTGCATGGCCGGCGCCTTCATGTGGGCCTGCTATGCGGTGGCGCTGCGCAAGAGCGGGCTCGGCGCGCTCCATGCGGTGGCGGTGGTCTCGGTGGGCTCGGCGCTGCTCTATCTGCCGCTGTACGGCATGCTGCACGGCTTCACCGCGTTCGATGCGCCGCTGCGCGATGTCGTCTTCCAGGCGGTCTATCAGGGCGTCTTCGCCACCGTGATCTCGCTGTTCCTGTTCGCCCGCTCGGTGGCGCTGCTCGGGGCCTCGGCGGGCGCCGCCTTCGGCGCCTGCGTGCCGGTGATGGCCGCGCTCATGGCCATCCCCATCCTCGGCGAGTACCCGTCCGGCACGGACTGGCTGGGCATCTTCGCCGCCACCATCGGGGTGTATCTGGCGAGCGGGGGGCCGCTCCCCCGGCGCGGATAGGCGGCGGGGGAGCGCGTCGCGCGGTCTACTTCGCCGCCTGCTGGCGCACCAGCGGGCAGCCGCCCTCGGCCAGCGGGCGGAACGCCTCGTCGCCGGGAATGGTGCGGATGAGCTTGAGATAGTCCCACGGATACTTCTGCTCGGCCGGCGTCTTCACCTGCAAGAGATAGAGGTCGTGCACCATGCGGCCGTCCTCGCGGATGCGCCCGCCGTGGGAGAAGAAGTCGTCCACCGGCGTCGCCTTCATCTGCGCCGCGACGGTGGCGGTGTCGGTGGTGCCGGCGGCCTTCACCGCTTTCAGGTAATGCAGGATGGCCGAATAGGTGCCGGCCTGGCCCATGGTCGGCATGGCCTTGTGCTTCTCGTAGAAGCGCCTGGACCAGGCGCGGGTCTCGTCGTTCAGGTCCCAGTAGAAGCCCTGGGTGAGGATGAGCCCCTGCGCGGTCTGAAGGCCGATGGCGTGGATGTCGGTGATGTGCAGATAGAGCCCGGCGAGCTTGATGCCCGACTGGGGAATGCCGAACTCGTTGGCCTGCTTGATGGCGTTCACCGTGTCGCTGCCGGCATTGGCGAAGGCGATGAGCTTCGCGCCCGAGCCCTGGCCCTGCAGCAGGAAGGAGGAGAAGTCGGCGGTGCCCTGCGGGTGCTTCACTCTGCCCACCACCTTGCCGCCGCCCTGTTCCACCGCCTTCGCGGTGTCGCGCTCCAGCGCCGTGCCGAAGGCATAGTCGGCGGTGATGAAGAACCACGGCCCGTCCTTGGCCAGCGAGGCCCCGGTGCCGGCGGCCAGCGCATAGGTGTCGTAGGTCCAGTGGATGCCGGTGGGCGCGCAGGCCTTGCCAGTGAAGTCGGACGAGCCGCCGGTGGAGGCAAGCACCAGTCTGTTCTTGGTGCGGCCGATCTCCTGCACCGCCAGCAGCACGGAGGAGGTGGGGATGTCGGCGATCACGTCCACCCCGTCCTCGTCGATCCAGCGGGTGACGATGGCCGAGCCCACGTCCGGCTTGTTCTGGTGGTCGCCGGCGATGATTTCCACCGGCCGGCCCAGCACGCTGCCGCCGAAATCCTCCACCGCCATCTTCGCCGCGATGACCGAGCCGGGTCCGGCCATGTCGGCATAGATGCCGGACTGGTCGTTCAGCACGCCGATGCGCAGGGGCTTGGGGTCTGCCGCAAGGGCGGGGAGCGAGAGGAGGGTCGCCGCGAGGGCGGCCAGAGGCAGGGACAGGCGCATGAAATGGACTCCGCGCGGGATGGGGCAATTCGGGCGCGGAGTATCACCACAAAATCGAGTGGTTCAATCAATTATCTAAAAATGGGGGGTGTGTTCTTTAGTTGCACATTTATATGATGTTAATATGGGCCCGATGGGGTTCTCACGAGCCGTCATGGCCGGGCTTGTCCCGGCCATCCACGTGGTGAGGCCGGGCACCCCCTCCGGCCATTCTGCGATCGGCCCGGCGTGGATGCCCGGGACAAGCCCGGGCATGACGGCGGTCTCAGTCGATCCGTCCGACGAACCTCATTCAGAGCCCTCAGGGCTTGAACGCGGCGCAGGCGATGCGGGCGCCGGCGCCGCCGATGGGCTGGGTGATGAAGTCGTCGGGGCTGGCGTGGATCACCAGCGCGAAGCCGCCGGGCTGGCCGAGGCCATCCTTGTCGGTGAGGCCGGTGGTGCTGGACACCTCCGCGTTCACCGAGCCATCGGCGTTGGCATAGATGTTGGGCAGGTCGCCCTGGTCCGGGCCGTTGGGATTGAGCAGGCCGTGGGCCTTGTCGTGATGGTTCACGTGGCCCTTGGAATCCAGGAACTTGGCGGTGTCGGTGCAGTTCGCCACCTGATGGAAGTGGATGCCGTGCCAGCCGGGCGGCAGCGCGCCGGCGGAGAGCGCGAGGCGCACGATGGTGGCGCGCTCCGTGCCGGTGGCGGTGGCGGAGCCGATGGTCTTGCCTTCGTTGTTGATGATGTCCGCCTTCACCACCTTCGCGGCGGGCACGGCCGCGGGCGCAGCCGCCGGGGCTTGAGCCAGGGCCGGCGCGATGAGCAGCGGGCCGGTGAGGAGCGCGGCGAGAAGGGGAAGGGAGCGCGTTGACCGAACGGAGTGGGCAGACTTGGTGAACGGACGCATGGACGTTCCTCCTCGGGCCGGACGGCGCGCCGGCCTCCGCGACGAGCCTACATCAACGCTGCGGCGAACTCGACCGGGCCGCAGCCGGCCCCTCTGCTTCTATCGCCACCCCGCCGCGAACGTTCCGAATGGTAATTGGAATTTTTCCAGCAAAGCTCCCGTTTCGGAAGCTGGTGTCACCGAATGGCAAAGCTGGCACCGGCCGTCGGTTGATGTGATGATGCGGCGTCTGTCGATTTCGTGGCACCGCGTGTGCGGCGATGACTTTCCCACTTTGATGGAGACGCTTCCGCAGCGTCTTGCAGGATGCGGCATATCCACCTAGACAGGTCATGACCCCCTGTGACACGCAAGATCATCTGTTTTGATCGAGAATAGTTCAAATATTGAGGCTGCCATGACCACCGCCGAACTCGACCGCTCCCCCGCCCGCGCCGAAAGCCGTGCCTCGGCGCTGAAGGCCCTCACCCATGTCGCCCATGAGCGGCTGGACGCGGCGATCATGGCCGGGCGGCCGTTCGAGAGCCGGGAGCGCTATGGGCGCTTCCTCACGGTGCAGTATCTGTTCCATCGCGACATCGCCGCGCTCTATGACAGCCCGGCCCTCGGCGCGCTGTTGCCCGATCTGCCCGGCCGCCGCCGGCTCGCCGACATCGCCGCCGATCTCGCCGATCTCGGCCTTCCCGTGCCCGCGCCGGGCGAGGCCCCCGCGCTCGGCCCGGATGCCCCGCTGCCGGAGGCACTCGGCTGGCTCTATGTGGCTGAGGGATCGAACCTCGGCGCCGCCTTCCTGCTGAAGGCCGCCGCCGCCCTCGGCCTCGACGAGCGCTTCGGCGCCCGGCATCTGGCCGCCGCGCCCGAGGGGCGGGGCCTCCACTGGAAGACCTTCGTCGCTGCGCTGGATGCTGTGCCGCTCTCGGCCGGGGAGGAGGCGCGCGCCGCCAGGGGCGCGGAAGCCGCCTTCACGCGGGTCGCCTTCTATGTGGGCACCGCTTTCGGCTGATCCGACTACCGCCAAGCTCTGGACGCCGCAGCCCCGGCCCGCATAGTCTCGCGCCGCTCGCAAGCGGGAGGGGGCCATGGGGGACGGGGTGCTGTCGCGTCGCGCATTCGTTGCGGGGCTCTCGGCGGGGCTTTCGGCTGGAGTGACGGGCGCCACGCAGGCGTCGGCCGCACCGGGCGGGATCGATCCGAAGCGGGTGGCGCGCATCGCCATCCATCCCGCCATCGGTGTGGCGCGGGTGGGCAACAGCAAGGACGCCTTCTATTTCGGTCCCGAGGTGCCGGGCGGGGTCCCGGTCGGCCCGTTCAAGGACGAGGCCGGCGCCATGGCCAAGCAGGCCGCGCGCTTCCGCCTCTTCGCCTATGATGCGCAGGGCCGCGTGCTGGGCGAGGTGACGGCGCGCGAGGCGGAGGTGTCCTGGACGCTCACCGTCGCCAATACCAAGGCGCTCTGGTACGGCATCGACATTCCCTTCGACCTGCCCGGCGCGCCCGCCGCCGGCCGCCGCAACGCCAAGGTGGCGGACCGCGCCAGCCTCGCCATCGTGCCCGGGCCGCGCACCGTGACCGGGCCGGGGGCCAAGCCCCAGCGGCTCGATGGCGGCGCCTTTCAGGGCCAGTCGGTCAATCTCGGCGAGGTGATGACCGATTCCGACGGCCGCCTCGTGGTGATGCCCGCCTCCGGCCGCTGCCATCCCGCCCCCGATGCCCCGCCCATGAGCGGCTATGCCGACAATGACGGCTGGGCCGACGACACCGGCGACGGCCCGGTGGATGCCGTGGTGCGCCTGAGCGGCCGGGAATTCCGCGCCGATCCCGCCTGGCTCATCAGTGTCGGCCCCAATTACGCGCCGGCCATCGCGACCAGCCTCGTGACGCTCCATGACGTGGTGGAGGCGACGCTGGTCGCCGCCAGCAAGCGCAAGGCACCGGCGACGGTGTTCGAGGAGCACGTCTGGCCCATCTTCGCCCGCCTGTCCGATCTGCAATGGGTGAATGCGGGCTTCCTCGCCAAATTCGGCTACGGATCGGCGAAGGATTTCGCCCGCCCCGCCATCCGCGCCCGCCTCGCGGATGCATCGCCGGCCAATGCGGCTTTCCGCGCGGAGATCCTCGCTTTGTTCCGCGACCCCGCCGCGCCCGACGTGCGGCCGGATCTGGAGCCGCAGCTCTATGGCGATCATCTGGTGCTGCCGCCCGATGTCATCGAGCCGCGCCAGTGGATGACGCTGACGCCGCTGCAATACGCCCATCTGCGCAATTGGGCGGCCGGCCGCTTCACCCCCGGCCGCCCGGCCCGCGCGGGACGGTTGGAGGGGATCGCCCTCGGCGGCCAGCCGGCGGCGCTGGACCGCGCGGCGCTGGAGGCGTGCGTGGGAGGGCCGTTCCATCCGGGGCAGGAATTTCCGTGGATCGCCCGCGTGCCGTGGATCTGGACGGCGGACATGCGCCTTGCCTCCACCGCGCGCTCGGTGGACCTCACCGACTACGGCCCGGACATGACCTCGCCGGAGGCGCTGTCGAAATCCGGTCCGCTCTCCCGCCTCGGCCCCGGCGGCGTCACCCAGTGGCTGGGCCTGCCGTGGCAGGCGGACTGGGCGAGCTGCCGCTCGGGGTACCAATCCTCCATCTCCCCCGTTCTGCCCGCCTTCTGGCCGGCGCGGGTGCCGAACACGGTCTTGTCGGAGGCGGACTACAACGTGGTGATGGACACCGCCCGCGCCATCGATGAGAGGCGCGCCGCCTTCGCCCGCCGCCGCGACTGGGAGCGCTTCATCAGCGCGCCGACCCGCCCGCCGGTGCTCGCGGCCATGGCGCAGGACTGGTTCCGCCTCGGTGTCGTCGCCGACCGTCCCGGCCCGCGCGACGGCGCCTTCCCGGCGCGCATGAAGGTGGAGACGCTGGTGGGCTTCGCCCGCGAGCCGGATCTGAGCTACGGCGCCAACACGCTCTATCCGCAGGCGGCGACCTTTCCGCTCGTCGTGGCCAATTCCGACGACAACAGCCTGCGCCTCGTGGATGCCGAGGGTGGTGTGACGGTGATGGCCCTTTCCGCCCCGCTGGAGCGGCCGGAGGGCATGACGCGCAACCTCGACGGCAACCTCTACGTCTCCTGCATGAATGCCGGCTACGTGCGGCGGGTGACGCCCAAGGGCGAGGTCTCCCTGTTCGCGGAGGGCTTCTCCCAGCCCATGGGCATCGCCGGCGACCGGCAGGGCAATCTCTATGTGGCCAACTGGGTGGAGAAGGGCTTCGTCTCCGTCATCACGCCGGACGGGAAGAGTCGCGTGCTGGTGCCGCCGGAGGCGGGGCTCGTCTCGCCCATCGGCATCATCATCGCGCCGGATGGCGCATTGCTGGTGAGCTGGGGCGGCACCTCGGTGGCGCGCATCAATGCGACCACCGGCGAGATCATCAACCTCAACTGGCTCACCGGCTTCCGCAATCCCCGCCAGATGGCCTACGACACCTCCTACCGCCTCTATGTGGCGGACCAGCTGGACAATGGCGTAAAGCGCTTCGACCCCCTCGGCGCGCCCATCCCGCTCATCCTGCGCGGGGCGGAGCTGACCATGCCGTTCGGGCTGGCGTTCAATCTCAAGGGCGATCTCTTCACCTCGCAGACGCGCGGGCGGCTCATCAAGAAGGTGGAGCTGAAGGGCGAGGTGGGCATCGTCTCCGACTTCGCCGACGGCCTGCCCAATCCGGGCGGCCTCGTTTTCATCGGATGACGCCTCTGCCCGGGATGATTTGCGATCTGCTCGTGGCGGGCGCCGGCCCGGCCGGTTCCGCCGCCGCCATCGCCGCGGCGGGCCGGGGGCTGCGGGTGGTGCTGCTCCACGATGCGCGCTCCCAAGTGTGGCCGGGGGAGAGCCTGCCGCCGGGCATGGCGGGGCTGGTGGACGCCGCCTTCGGGCCGGGACTGCTGGACGAGGACCGTCACCTTCCCGCCTACGGCACCCGCTCCTGCTGGGGCAGTGACGATCTCATCGAAACGGATTTCCTCGCCAATCCCCTCGGCGGCGGCTGGCTGCTCGATCGCGCCCGCTTCGATGCCGATGCCCGCGCCCGTGCCGAGGCGGCCGGCGCAACTTTGGTGGCGGGGCGGCTGGAGACCATCGCCGCCGCTTCCGATGGCTGGAACATCACGCTGCGGGACGGCCGGCGCCTCGCCGCGAGCTTCGCGCTGGACGCCACCGGGCGGGCCGCCGCCGTCGCGCGGCACATGGGCTCGGGGCGGGAGGCCTTCGACCGTCAGGTGGCGCTGGTGGCGACATTGGCTGATGTCGACCCCTATCGCGGCACGAGCGTGGAGGCGGTGGCGGACGGCTGGTGGTACACGACGCCGCTGCCCGGCGGCCGGCGCGTCCTCGCTTTCCTCACCGATGCCGACCTGCTCGGCGATGGCGTCGCCGGGTGGGCGCGGCGGCTGTCGGAAACGCTTCACATGGGGCGCCTCGCGGGGGCGGGGGCCGGCGCGGCCGTGCCCCGGACCTACCCGGCAGAACCCGCAGCCTTGCGCATCCTCCACGGCCCGCGCTGGTGCGCGGCGGGGGATGCGGCCATGACATTCGATCCCTTGTCCTCGCAGGGCATCTCCGCCGCCATCCTCATGGGCGCGCGCGCCGGCGGGCTGGTGGCGGATGAACTGGCCGGGGATGGCTCGGCCTTCACCGGCTGGGACGAGGACTACCGCACGCTTAAGGGCGAGACGGCCGACCTCGGCCGCCATTACGCCCTGATGGAAACCCGCTGGCGCGACGCGCCCTTCTGGTCCCGGCGCCGCCAGCCCCCGCCGGCCTGAGCCCCCGAACCCGCCCCCCTTTGCGTTTCAGCTTGGCCGTGCTCCATTGCCGGAAAAGGGGAGAGCGCCGTGGTTCCTGACGTGACCGTCCTGGTGGTGGGGGCCGGCCCTACCGGGCTGCTGCTCGGTGCCGAGCTGAAGCGGCGGGGCGTGGACAGCCTCATCATCGACGCCCACGACGCACCGCTGGCCTGGGACCGCGCCACCGTGGTGCATCCGCGCTCCATCGAGGTGTTCGACCACCTCGGCCTCGCCGACGCCCTGCTCGATGCCGGGGTGAAGCAGCGCGTCGCCCGCATCCATGCGGACGGGACGGTGCTGGGCGAGATCGATCTCGGCCTCGCCGGCAGCCGCTACGGCTTCAATCTCGGCATCTCCGAGGAGGTGACGGAGCAGATCCTCACCGATTACCTCGTCCGCCTCGGCGGCGGGGTGACGCGCGGCACCAAGCTCGTGGACCTGGAGGCGCATGGCGACGGCGTCGTCGCCATGCTGGAGAGCGGCGGCGAAACCAAGGTGATCCGCGCCCGCTGGGTGGTGGGCTGCGACGGCCACCGCAGCGCCGTGCGCACCCTCGCCGGCATCGGGCAGGATGGCCACCCCATCGAGGAGCCGTGGGCGGTGTTCGACGCCACCCTCACCGACTTCCCCCACGCCTTCGAGGCGAACTACGCCTTTCTGGACGAGATCCCGCTCATCCTCACCGCCTTGCCGGGCGAGCGCTGGCGCGCCTATGTGCGGCCGAGCGGGCCGGACAGCGATCTCGTGGCGGACGCGTCGGAAACCCTCGCGCGCTATCTGCCGGCTTCGCGCTTCGTGGATGTCGCCAACCCCGTCCGCTTCCAGTGCTACACGCGGGTGGCGCAGCACTACCGGTCCGGCCGCCTGCTGCTGGCGGGCGATGCCGCGCACACCTGCAGCCCCATCCAGGGGCACGGCATGAACAGCGGCATCCAGGACGCCTTCAACCTCGCCTGGAAGCTCGCTCTGGTGGCGCAGGGCCATTGCGCCGACACCCTGCTCGACAGCTACGAGGCCGAGCGCCGCCCGGTGGCCCAGCGCATCACCGCCTCCGGCGACGAGGCCGACAGCGCCCAGATGCTGAAGGACGCCGCCGACCGGCAGGCGCGCAATGCCATCATCCGCGAGGTGCTCGCCGATCCGCAGACGCGCCACCACGAGGCGGTGGCCGAGGCCGAGCTGGACGTGGACTATGCCGCCTCGCCCATCGTGGCGGGCGATGCGGGTCCGGGACTGGCCCCCGGCCAGCGCCTGCCCGACCGCATCGCGGTGGGCACGGCGGACGGCGCGGCGCTGATGCTGGACGATCTCGTCAACCGCACCGGCCACACCCTCCTGCTGCTGGGCGGCGAGCGCGCCAGCGGCGAAACGCTCGCCGGCCTCTACCATGCGCTGGCCGAGCGCTGCGCCGCTCCCCTCTACGGCGCCAGCTTCGCGGCGGCGGTGACGGGCGGCGGGCCGGGGGTCGCCAGCCTCTCCGCCGACGATGCGGCGCGGCTCGGCATCTCCGGCATCACCCTGCTGGTAGTGCGGCCGGATGGCCATGTGGGCCTGAGGGCCGATTCGGGCCACGAGACGGCGCTCACCGCCTATGGGCTGAAGCTGGGCTTGCGGCGGTAATCAGGACGTAGGACGACCGTGGGGGCGGCCCGCCTTACGCGGCGGCGTCGGTGCGCCAGGCGGAGAGGATGTCCTGCGCATCCGCCACTTCCACCTGCATCGATAGGCGCTGCGACAGCATGCCCAGCACCGCGTCGTGCCCGGCATCGGAGGACGAGCAGACCGCATCCCGCGCCACCACCACGCGGTAGCCGTAGTCCACCGCATCGAAGAGGGTGGCGAGGATGCAGACATCCGTCTCCGCGCCTGAAAGCACCAGCGTGTCGGCGCCGAGATGGGCGAGCGTCGGCAGCAGGGTCGGGGACGAAAACGCCGAATAGCGCGTCTTGTCGATGAGCCGCGCCGGCGGTGTGAAGCGCTTAAGCTCCGGCACCAGTTCCAGAAGCTCCGGCGCCAGCTCCTGCTGCGTCACCTCGCGCCACTTTCCGTAGAGATGGCGCCAGCTTCCGGGCAGGGCCTCGGGCGCATGGGGCGGGATGAAGCGGGAAAACAGCGTGCGCCCGGGCGCGCGGGCCGCCAGTTCGACGATGACGGGCAGGATGCGCGGCGCCCACGGCGTCGGCCATGGCCCGCCGGGGGAGAACAAGTGCTGCATGTCCACGCACAGATGCACCGTACGCGGGCCGATGGCGCGGTTCAGGCCCTGTCCCATTCATTCCTCCGGCGGCGGGCCGCTCTGGCCGGCCCTGCCCGTGGGCTGATCAGCCCCGCGCTTGCCGATGCCGACGATGGCGGCTTCCTGGGTCGGATAGGGGCCAGCGACGGGCGTGCCGTCCGGGGCTAGGGCCCACCAGCCGGGCATGACGCCGAGGCGGGTCGCGTCGGTCTCGGAAACGAGTCGCGGTTCAAGCGTCATGGCGCCTCCTCGCCGCCCGCAACCGGCGGGCTTGTCGGGCTCAACGGCACGGCGCGCGGGCGGGTTCCGGCCCTCGACGCGGCGGCAGGTGGACAGCCCCGGTGCTGCTGTGCATTTTAGCCCCTCCCGGAGGGGGTGACGGCGGCACCGCCGCCGTGGACCGGGTACGGAGAAGTTGCGTGGCGGAATTCAGCGGACGCAGGGCCGAAATCCTCGCGGTCATCGCGGAAGAGGCATCCATCGATCCGACCATCATCGACGCCGAAACCAGCGTCGCGGACCTCGGGATCGGGTCGCTCGATATGGTGGAGCTGATCTTCAAGATCGAGGAACGCTTTGGTATCGAGGTGCCGTCCCAAGGTGTGCTCGAAAGCAATGACGTGAAGGTCTTCGCCTTGCTCGAAGCCGTCGAGCAGCTCATCGACGCGCGGAGCGGCAAGGTTTCCACAGCGCAGCCGGCCCGATGAGCCGCAGGGTCGCCATTACCGGCATCGGTGCCGTTTCCGCCCTCGGCCTCGGCATTCCCGCCCACCTCGCGGCCTTGCAGGAGGGGCGCGGCGGTATCGGGCCGCTCACGCTGGTCCCGCAGGATCAGGTGAAGACGCGGGTGGTCGGGGAGGTGCCCGGCTATTCCGCCGAGGCGCACTTCAATCCGCGGCAGATTTCCACCATCGACCGGTCCGGCCAGTTCGCCCTGCTTGCGGCGGCGGAAGCGATGACCGAGGCGGCCGGCGCCACCGAGGGTGTATCGCCGCAGAAGGCCGGCGTTATCTTCGGCGCGGCGGTGGGCTGCCAGACGCTGGAAGAGGGCTATGTGCGCATCCTGCGCGACGGCACGCGCCCTCTGCCCTTCACCGTGCCGCGCGTCATGCCCTCGTCCGCGGCCAGCCAGATTTCCATGGCCTACCGTATCACCGGTCCGAGCTTCAGCACCGCCTCGGCCTGCTCCTCCGCCTCCCACGCCATTGGCCTGGCGTTCCAGATGATCCGCGGCGGAATGCTGGACATGGCCGTGACCGGCGGCTGCGAGGCCCCGCTGACGCTGGGCATGGTGAAAAGCTGGGAAGCGCTGCGCGTGCTGGCGGCAGACACCTGCCGCCCCTTCTCCAAGGATCGCAGCGGGCTGGTGCTGGGTGAAGGCGCGGCCGTGCTGGTGCTGGAGGAGATGGAGCGGGCGCGCGCCCGTGGCGCCACCATCCTCGGCGAGGTGCTGGGCTTCGGCATGACCGCCGATGGCGCGGACCTCACGGCGCCCGATGCCTCGAGCACCGCCCGCGCCATTGCCACGGCGCTCGACGACGCGGGGTTGGATGCCGGCGCGGTGGATTATGTCGCGGCCCACGGCACCGGAACGGTGCTGAACGACAAGACCGAGACCACCTCGCTGCGCACGGTGCTCGGCGACCGGCTGGCCAAGGTGCCGGTGTCGTCGCTGAAATCCATGACCGGCCACTGCTTCGGCGCTTCGGGGGCGCTGGGCGTGACGGCGGCGCTGCTGGGCATGCGCAACGGCTTCCTGCCGCCCACGCTGAATTTCCGCGAGCCCGATCCCGAGTGCGACGTGGATTGCGTGCCCAACGCGACACGGGCGGCCTCGGCGGAAATCGCTTTGGTGAACGCCTTCGCCTTCGGCGGCCTGAACGCGGTGCTCGCGATCAGGGCCGCCTGAAGCCGCCGGGCGGGTCGCTCAGGCGCCGCGCCGGCTGGCCGAGGCCCGTGACGACGTCACGGGCCGGTTCACCGACCTTGCCGATCAGTCCACCGTCAGGCGGATCTCGCCGACGCCCTCGACGCCGCCTTCCAGCACGTCACCCTTGTGCACGGGGCCGACGCCCGCCGGGGTGCCGGCGAAGATGAGGTCGCCGGGGGCGAGGCGGAACAGGGTGGAGAGGGTCGCGATCATCTCCGGCACCTTCCAGATCATCTGGTTGAGGTTGCCTTCCTGCTTCATCCGGTCGTTGATCTTCAGGAAGATGCGGCCGGCGCCGGGGTGCCCGGCGGTGGCCACCGGCAGGATGGCCGAGCAGGGGGCGGACTCCTCGAAGGCCTTGCCGGTTTCCCACGGGCGGCCGAGCTTCTTCGCCTCGCCCTGCAGGTCGCGCCGGGTCAGGTCAAGGCCGACGCCGTAGCCGAACACATGGTCGAGCGCCCGCTCCACCGGAATGTCCTCGCCGCCTTCCTTCAGCGCCACCACCAGCTCCACCTCGTGGTGCAGGTCCTTGGTGAGCTTGGGATAGGAGATGGTCGAGCCCGAGCGCACCAGCGTGTCCGGATTCTTCTGGAAGAAGAAGGGCGGCTCCTTGTTGGGGTCGTGGCCCATCTCCACCGCATGGTCGGCGAAGTTGCGGCCGACGCAATAGATGCGATGCACCGGGAAGACCGCGTCGCTGCCGACGATGGGCAGATGCGGATGGGGCTGGGGCTGGAAGACGTAGCTGGCCATGGGGCGCTCCGGAGTTTCGGCGTCCTGAATAGGGCGCCGCCGCCGGGGAGAAAAGGGCGAAACGTCGCAGCGCGGGTCGGCGGGGCCGGAGCATGGCGCCAAAGCTATATTCAAATTAATATAGCGTCATTTCATGCGGAGTGCCGGCCGCAGGTCGGCGCCCGCTCATTCCGCTCCGGGGATTGCCATGCGACTGGGCCTCTTCTGCACCTATGAAAACCCCCGCCAGGACTATGCCGCCGCCTATGCCGAGCAGACCGCACTGGTTGAGCGGGTGGAGGCGCTCGGCTTCGAGGAAGCGTGGATCGCCGAGCATCATTTCAATCCGCAGGCGGCGAGCCCCTCCTGCCTCGCCATCCTCGCCTATCTCGCCGGCCGCACCACACGCATCCGGCTCGGCGCCGCGGCGGTGCTGTTGCCGCTGCACCATCCCGTCAGCGTGGCCGAGGACGCGGCCACCGTGGACATTCTGTCCGGTGGCCGGCTCGAACTCGGGGTCGCGCGCGGCGGGCCGTTTCCCCTTCACGAGGCGCATTTCGGCGTGGCCAGGGAGGAAAGCCGCGGCCGGATGCTGGAAGCGCTCGATCTCGTCGCCGCGCTGCTGGATGGCGGTCCCGTGACCCGCGACGGGGCCTTCTTCAAGGTCAATGGCCTTGAGCTGGTGCCGCGTCCGCTTCAGGCGCCCGTGCCCATCCACATCGCCTCGGCGACGGCCGAGACGGTGGCCCTCGCCGCCCGGCGCGGCTACGGCATCATGGCGGCGCCGCCCTTTCCCCTCGCCGGCATTGCGGAGAGCGTCCGGCAGTATCGTGCTGCCGCCCCCGGTGCGGGACGGTGCCTGACCCTGCTGCGCTTCCTCCACCTCGCCGACAGCCGGGAACGGGCGCAGGAGGAGGCGCGCGCCTTCCTCGCCCCGTTCGTCGAGCGCATGAAGGCGACCACGGAAAAGGTGCGCCCGGACTGGGCGCCATGGTTCGATCTCGACCGGATGATCGCGGATTCGCTGATCGGCACCGAGGCGGACGTGGTGGAACAGGTGGCGGCGTTGGAGCGCGGGCTGGCGCCGCGTGCGCTGGTCCTGAAGCCGCTGGCGCCCGCCTTTGACAAGCGTCTCGCGGATCTGGAGGCGTTCGCCGCCCGCATCCGCCCGCAGCTTTCCCTCGTGACCTAGCCCCGGCGCGCCTCGACGATGGCGAGCGCCGCCGCGAAGGCGGCCTCGATGCCGAGGTCGGAGGTGTCGAGCAGCACGGCGTCGTCCGCCTTGAGGAGGGGCGCGCTGGAGCGGCCGGAATCGCGCTCGTCGCGCTTCAGGATGTCCGCCAGAACGGCGTCATAGGTGATCTCTTCGCCCCGGCCGACCAGCTCGCGGAAGCGCCGGTCGGCCCGCACCTCCGGCCGCGCGGTGACGAACAGCTTGGCCGGCGCGTCCGGGCAGATGACGGTGCCGATGTCGCGCCCGTCCAGCACCGCCCCGCCCGGCTGCCCGGCGAAGCGGCGTTGCAAGTCCAGAAGAGCGGCCCGAACGCCCGGCCGGGCGGCCACGACCGATGCCGCCTCGCCCAGCTCCGCCGTGCGCAGCGCGTCCGGGTCCAGCGCCGAGACGTCGAGGCTCTGCGCGGCTTCGACCGACGCCGCCTCATCGCCGAGGCGGCCGTCGGCGAGGCAGCGCGCCCCGACCGCCCGGTAGAGCAGGCCGGTGTCCAGATGCGGCAGGCCGTAATGCGCGGCGAGCCGCCGGGCGAGCGTGCCCTTGCCGGACGCCGCCGGCCCGTCGATGGCGATGACCATGGCTGCCCCGTCAGTCGATGACGGCGCCGAGGCCGCGCATCATGGGCATGAAGGTGGGGAAGGAGGTGGCGATGAAGGCCACGTCGTCCACGCTCACGCCGTCCGTGCTGGCAAGCCCCAGGACCAGGAAGGACATGGCGATGCGGTGATCCATGTGGGTCTCCACCGGCCCGCCGCCCTTGACCGTGGCGGCGCCGGTGACGAGCAGGTCGTCGCCCTTCACCTCATGGGCGATGCCGCAGGCGGCAAGGCCGGCCGCCACGGCGGCGAGGCGGTCGCTCTCCTTCACCCGCAGCTCGGACAGGCCGCGCATGGCCGTCGTGCCCTCGGCAAAGGCCGCGGCGACGGCGAGGACGGGATATTCGTCGATCATGGCCGGCGCCCGCTCGGGCGGCACCTCCACGCCCTTCAGGCGGGAATGGCGCACCCGGAGGTCCGCCACGCGCTCGCCGCCCTCGGTGCGCTCGGCGACGATTGTGATGTCCGCGCCCATTTCGAGGAGGGTGGTGATGAGGCCGGTGCGCAGCGGGTTCATCATCACGTCGGTGAGGATGACGTCGGAGCCGGGCACGATCAGCGCCGCCACCAGCGGGAAGGCGGCGGAGGAGGGATCAGCCGGCACGTCCACCGGCGCGGCGACGAGGTGCGGACGGCCCTTCAGCGTGATGCGGCGGCCATGGGCGCCGTGGGGTTCGACGGATATCTTCGCGCCGAAATGCGCCAGCATCCGCTCGGTATGGTCGCGGGTGGCCTCGCGCTCGATCACCACCGTCTCGCCTTCGGCGCCGAGGCCGGCGAGCAGCACGGCGGACTTCACCTGCGCGGAGGGCACCGGGGTCTCGTAGGTGATGGCTTTCGTCGCGCTGCTGCCCTTCAGGGTGAGCGGCAGGCGACCGCCCTCGGCCGACGCCACCACCTCGACGCCCATCTGGGCGAGGGGATCGAGCACGCGCTTCATGGGCCGGCGGCGCAGGCTTGCATCCCCGTCGAAGCCGGCGATGACGTGCTGGCCCGCCACCGCGCCCATCATCAGCCGCACGCCGGTGCCGGAATTTCCGAAATCCAGCGGGGCGGCGGGGGAGGCAAGGCCGCGCCCGCCGGTGCCCGTCACCTCCCAGGCGCCCTCGCCGGTGCGGGTGACGCAGGCGCCCAGCGCGGCGCAGGCCTTGGCGGTATTCAGCACATCCTCGCCTTCGAGCAGGCCGGTGATGTGGGTGGTGCCTTCCGCGAACAGCCCGAAAATGAGCGCCCGGTGGGAGACCGACTTGTCGCCCGGCACCCGGACCCGGCCCGACAAAGCGGGGGAGCGGCGCCCGGTGGCGGGGCGGGCCTCGCCCGTGCCGTGGCCATGAGCCTCGGCTGCGCCTGCGGTTGCGGGTTCGGGATGGGCCATTCCTGCCTCGCTCGGGCGGTCTGCCGCAGGCCTTGGCCGGGGCGATCGCCGCATGTTCGTTGCGGGCCGTCGTCTAGCACGCCCCCGCCCGCGGCGTCACGCTGTTGCGACGCCATGACGATCTGCGCTTGACAGGGCGCGGGCGAAACGCCAATGGAGCACGCTCCTTATACAGCTCCCGAGGAACTTTGCCGTGGCGAAGCCCGAACTCGGCACCAAGCGCATCTGTCCTGTCACGGGGCGCAAGTTTTACGACCTCAACAAGGACCCCATCGTGTCGCCGTTCACGGGGGAATCCTATCCGAGGTCATATTTTGAACCCGCAGCCCGCGGCGCCAGCCGCGCCGAGCCGCGTGCAGCCGTCGCCGAAGAGGCGGATGGCGAGGAGGCCGAGGCCGAGGTCATCAGCCTCGAGGAAGCCGACGAGGAAGCTGCGGCCCCCACCAAGGTGGTGGTCGGTGACGACGTGGACGTGGACGACGACATCGAGGCCGGTGACGACGACACGTTCCTCGAAGAAGACGAAGATGATGGGGACGACGTCTCCGATCTGATCGGTGAGGGCCTCGAAGACGACGAAGAGGCTTGATACCCGACGCGGCCTGTGCTTTAAGGCCGCTCTCGCTCGGCGGACATGAGTCGCCGGGCACCCCGCCGCGGGACTTCCCGGCGCGCTAACTGGCTCTTCTGCCGAGGTTTTTCGACCTTGGTGTTCGAGCGGAAAGTGCGCAGCCCGCGGCCCGGTGGGGCCATAGCTCAGTTGGGAGAGCGCTTGAATGGCATTCAAGAGGTCGGCGGTTCGATTCCGCCTGGCTCCACCAAATTTCTACCCGGCCTGAAGCACCAAGTAGGCTTTTCCGGGTTTTTCTCCCTCCCGTGACATCCCATCCATAGGTCCCGCAGGGACGTCCCCGCGATCAGGTGCGTTGCGCGCGATTCGATGTGTCTGCTTAAGGCGCCATTGCCGCACCCGCGAATCATCTTGCGATTCGCAGGCCTCCCCTCCGCGAATCATCCGTCCCGCGCCGCCCATCTCCAGCCTAATAGGGGCGGCACGCTTCCAGGTTGTGCGGGCGCCTGTGCGCCTCCCCCCGCCCGTTGCGCCGGCGGGGGGGAACCTGCCAGCCTCGGCACGAGTTATCCCCACCTTCGCCGCCGACCGGTCCGCCCGCCCCAGCGCCATCGATCGAGGTCCCCAGCCCGTGTGGACACCCCCCGCCGCCCCCGCCAACGAGGCCGACCGCCTCGCCGTCCTTGCGACATGCGGCCTCATGGATAGCCCGCCGGACGAGCGATTCGACCGCCTGACCCGGTTGGCGCGCCGGCTCTACGGGGCGGACGTCGCCTTCCTCAGCCTCATCGACGCGACCCACCAGTGGCAGAAATCGCGCACGTCGGCTCTCGTGCCGGCGAGCGTCCCCCGCCGCGACAGCCTCTGCAACGTGATGGTGGAGAGCGGCGCGCCGCTGGTGATCGGCGACATGACGTGCGATCCGCGCCTCGCCGGCCATCCCGCCGTGGCGCACCTGCCGCTGCGCTTCTATGCCGGTGCGCCGCTGATGGTGGCGCCCGAGCTGGTCATCGGCTCGCTGTGCGTGATGGGGCGGGAGGCGCGGGACCAGGAGGCGTTCGACTTCGGCCCTCTGCTGGACCTCGCGGCGGTGGCGGCCGACGAGGTGGAGCTGCTGCGCCTCAATCTCGATCTCGCGCGCAAATCTCAGGTGGATGACCTCACCGGCCTGCCCAACCGGCGCAGCTTCGACGCGGCGCTGGAGCGCGCGGTGCGCCGGGCCCAGCGCCTCGCCGGCCCGCTGTCGCTGCTGGTGATCGACGTCGACCACTTCAAGGTGGTGAACGATCTGTGGGGCCATCAGGCGGGGGATGCGGTGCTGGCCGCCATCGGCGGCATGCTGGCGCGGCAGCCGGCCCGGGCGCAGGACACGGCGGCGCGCTATGGCGGCGAGGAATTCGCGGTGATCCTGCCCGATACCGACGAGGCCGGCTGCGATGCGGTGGGGGCCGCGCTGCTGGCGGCGCTGAGGGCGGAGAACATTCCCCATCCCTCCGGCGGCCGGGTGACGGCGAGCATCGGCGGGGCCACCGCGCGGGGCGAGAATCTTGCCGACCTGTTCGCGGCGGCGGATGCCGCGCTCTACGCGGCAAAGGACGGCGGCCGCGATCTCTATCGCCGCAGCACCTTGGGCTGACCGGCCCGGCGGCGGTGGCGGCGGGAGGAGGCCCGCCGCCGTTTGCGTTCAGCGGCGGATGTTGTTCACGTCGCGCACCGCGCCGCGGGCGGCGGAGGTGGTCAGGGCCGCATAGGCCTGGAGGGCCTGGGAGACGACGCGCTTGCGGTTCTCCGGCTTCCAGGCGGCGGCGCCCTTGGCTTCCATCTTGGCGCGGCGCTCGGCCAGCACCTCGTCGGACACCGCCACGCGGATGACGCGGTTCGGGATATCGATCTCGATGGTGTCGCCCTCTTCCACGAGGCCGATATTGCCGCCTTCCGCCGCTTCCGGCGAGCAATGGCCGATGGAGAGGCCCGAGGAGCCGCCCGAGAAGCGCCCGTCCGTGACCAGCGCGCACGCCTTCCCGAGGCCCTTCGACTTCAGATAGGAGGTCGGATAGAGCATTTCCTGCATGCCCGGCCCGCCGCGCGGCCCCTCATAGCGGATCAGCACCACGTCGCCGGGCTGGATGCGCCCGGTGGAGAGGATGGCCTCCACCGCCGCGTCCTGGCTCTCGAAGATGCGGGCCTTGCCGGTGAACTTCAGGATGGAGGCGTCCACGCCCGCCGTCTTCACGATGCAGCCGTCCAGCGCGATGTTGCCGTAGAGCACGGCGAGGCCGCCATCCTTGGAATAGGCGTGCTCGTCATCGCGGATGACGCCAGCCTCGCGGTCGAGGTCGAGGTCGTCCCAGCGGCGGGACTGGCTGAACGCGACCTGGGTGGGCACGCCGCCGGGCGCCGCGCGGAAGAAGGTGGCGACGCTCTCGCTCTTGGTGCGCTTCACGTCCCAGCGGTCCAGCGCATCGGCCATGGTCGGCGCGTGCACGGTGGGCAGGTCGGTATGGATCAGGCCGCCACGATCCAGCTCGCCGAGGATGGCCATGATGCCACCGGCGCGGTGCACGTCCTCCATGTGGATGTTGGCGACGGCGGGCGCGACCTTGCACAGCACCGGGACGCGCCGGGAGAGGCGGTCGATGTCGGCCATGGTGAAGGGCACTTCGCCCTCGTTGGCGGCGGCGAGCAGATGCAGCACCGTGTTGGTGGAGCCGCCCATGGAGATGTCCAGCGTCATGGCGTTCTCGAACGCCTTGAACGAGGCGATGGCGCGCGGCAGCACGCTGGCGTCGTCCTGCTCGTAATAGCGGCGGGCGAGATCGACGATGAGGTGGCCGGCCTCCACGAACAGCCGCTCGCGATCGGCATGGGTGGCGAGCACCGAGCCGTTGCCCGGCAGCGCGAGGCCCAGCGCCTCGGTGAGGCAGTTCATGGAATTGGCAGTGAACATGCCGGAGCAGGAGCCGCAGGTGGGGCAGGCGGAGCGCTCCATCACCGTCACGTCGGCGTCCGACACCTTGTCGTCGGCGGCCGAGATCATGGCGTCGATGAGGTCCACCTTCCGCTCGCCGGTGGAGAGCAGCACCTTGCCGGCCTCCATGGGGCCGCCGGAGACGAACACGGCCGGGATGTTGAGGCGCATGGCGGCCATCAGCATGCCGGGGGTGATCTTGTCGCAGTTGGAAATGCAGACCATGGCGTCGGCGCAGTGCGCGTTGACCATGTACTCCACGCTGTCGGCGATGATCTCGCGCGACGGCAGCGAATAGAGCATGCCGTCATGGCCCATGGCGATGCCGTCATCCACCGCGATGGTGTTGAATTCCTTAGCGACGCCGCCGGCCTTCTCGATCTCGCGGGCCACCAGCTGGCCGAGATCCTTCAGGTGCACGTGGCCGGGCACGAACTGGGTGAAGGAGTTCACCACCGCGATGATCGGCTTGCCGAAATCGCCGTCCTTCATGCCGGTGGCGCGCCACAGGCCGCGGGCGCCGGCCATGTTGCGGCCGTGGGTGGACGTGCGGGAGCGGTACTGGGGCATATCCTCGCGGGCCTCGTTCTTGCGTCGCGCCGTTGCGTCGCGTCTTGCGTGTCTTGGGCGCGTCTTGTGGTCAGGTCGTCTCTTGCGGTCTTCTGGGCTCCGCGTCGGCGGGCTGCAGCCGCCTGCGTCCGGAGCTTTCGCGCCGTCTTAGTGCGCCGGAGCCTCCGGGGAAAGCCCTTTCCCCAGAGACACTAGCACGGAGAAGGGGCCGCGGCGGACACGAAGGCGGGAGGGCGGGCGGGCGGGGGACCTGCCCCGCTCAAGCCGGCTGCGGCGGACCCGCGCGTTTGCCGCGCCGGTGAAGTCGGCTATGTCCGGCCCTCTGCGCGTGACGAGGACGGAACGGGACATGGTCGGGGAGATGGACGGGGACACCTTCCGCCATTGGGCGCACGAGGCGGCGACCTTCGCGGCGGACTATCGCGAGACGCTGCGGGACCAGCCCGTCCGCGCCCGCACGAAGCCCGGCGAGATCGCGGCCCAGCTTCCGGAAAGCCCGCCGGAAGACGCGGAGCCCATGGATGCGCTCTTCGCCGATTTCCGCCGCATCATCGTGCCGGGCATGACCCACTGGCAGCACCCGCGCTTTTTCGCCTACTTCCCCGCCAACGCCAGCCCCGCCAGCGTGATCGCGGAGATGCTGTCCTCCGCCATGGGCGCGCAATGCCTGCTGTGGCAGACCTCCCCGGCCGCGACCGAGCTGGAGGGCGTGGCGCTGGACTGGCTGCGGCAGGCGGTGGGCCTGCCGGCGGATTTCACCGGCGTGATCCAGGATTCCGCCTCTTCCGCCACCCTCTGCGCCTTCCTCACCATGCGGGAGCGGGCGCTGGGCTTCACCGGCAACGCCACCGGACTGTCGGGGCGGGAGCGGCTGCGGGTCTATGCCTCAGCGGAAGTTCATACCTCCATCGACCGGGCGGCATGGGTGTCGGGCATCGGCCATGACAACCTCATCCGGATACCAACGAAAGGTCCGCTGCGGGGCATGGACCCGGCCGCTCTGGAGGCCGCCATCGCCGCCGACCTCGCCGCCGGACACCGGCCGGCCGGACTCGTACTGTGCATCGGTGGAACCGGCACTGGCGCGATGGATTCGGCACCTGAACTCATCCGAATCGCGCACCGGCATGGCCTGTTCGTGCATGTGGATGCCGCCTGGGCGGGGACTGCGATGATCTGCCCGGAGTTCCGGGATCTGTGGGCGGGGGTGGAAGCGGCGGACAGCATCGTGCTCAATCCGCACAAATGGCTGGGGGTGCAGTTCGATTGCTCCGCCCATTACCTCAGGAGCGTGGACGACCACCTGCGCACGCTGTCCATCCAGCCGGAGTATCTGAAGACCCACGGCCACGACGACATCACCAATTACAGCGAATGGACAGTCCAGCTCGGCCGCCGTTTCCGCGCGCTGAAGCTCTGGTTTGTGTTGCGCGCCCATGGCCTTAACGGTCTCAGGGAGATGATGCGCAACCATGTGCGCTGGTCGCAGGCGCTCGCAGTTCGGCTCGCGCAGGAGCCGGGCTTCGCGCTGGCGAGCACGCCGGTGCTCTCCCTCTTCACCTTCCGCCACGATCCCGGCGACGGGCGCGACCTCGACGCCCACATGCTGGCGATGCTCACCGCCATCAATGACGGCGGCGATCTCTATCTCACTCCCACCCGCATCGACGGCCATCTGGCCATCCGCTTCCAGGCCGGGGCGATGGAGACGACGGAAGGCGACGTGGACGCCGCCTTCCAGATCATCCGCGATACGGCCAGGGCCTTGTCCTGACTTAGCTTTCGGCCGCGGCGGCCTCCGGGGCCTGCCAGGCGCGGGTCGGCGCCCGGTCGCGGCCGGTGGTGGAGGCGGAGATCCCGTAATGGGCGGCGAGGCGGTCGAGGGCGAGGCACAGCACCACCTTGGCGGTGCGCGCCGGCCATCGGCGTTCCCGCTCCACCGTCTCCAACCCCTTGAGAAAGCAGCAGACGTCCAGCAATACGCCGGACAGCTCCGGCCCCACCGCCGTGAGCGCACGGGACACCCGGAGCTTGGCCGCCAGCACCATGTCAGTGAAGGCTTCCGGCGTGCCGGCGCCCGACACCTCGCTCCAGCGGCTGGTGACGCGGGGGGTGAGATTGGCGCGGGTGAAATCGGCCCTGAGCCGTTCCCCCGCCTGAAGCTGGGCCGCATCCACCATGGTCCGGCCGTCCTTGCCCTGCCGCCGCGCCAGCCACGCGAGCGGGCTTTCTGCCGGATTGAAGCCGGGCGTGTCCGCCGCCGGCTTCGCCGCCGCCCGGCGGCGGCCCCGCCCTGAGGGGCGGGCGGAAAGTGCTGATTTCACGTCGCTTTCGCTTGCAGATCCGGAGGTCGCCATTCTCACGCCTCCGCCGCCCAGCGCAGGCAGGCTTCGAGCCGGCTCACTTTCTGGTCGAACGCCGCGGCGTCCCGCAATTCCTCAATGCGCCGGCAGGCATGGGCGACGGTGGAGCGATCCCGCCCGAAAGCCGCCGCCACCGCCGCCTGCGGCAGGCCGAGCCCCACATGGGCGAGATACATGGCGAGCTGACGCGCCAGCGCCACCGGCGCCGTGGAGCGGCTGTGCGAGAGCAGCGCCTCCACGGTCATTCCGGCGTCCGCCGCAGCCACCGCGACGGCCAGATGGCAGCAGGGTTTCGGGCCGGGCGGGCGGCACCGCCGCGAGCTGCGGACGGGGCCGGCGGACGGACGGGCGACCGAGGGGGCGGCGGGCAAGGGGCTCATCGGGGACGCTCACTGTAGGTAAAAATTCCTACATCAATCATCTACTCTTGCAAGAGGAGGCGGATAGAGAATGCAACCTAAGTTTGTAGTTTATTTCGAAAAAATTATGTCTTAACAGTGGGATATCGGAATAATCATACAGCTGCCCGTGGCTTGCGAAATAGGAATTTATCCTCCTGTCCCCAGCGTCGTTCCAGCATCGCCCGATATCAGGGAGGAGCGGCATGGCCGGTGCGAATGGGAAGGGCAGACGGGCGCACGCCTTCGCGGCCGAGGCGGCCGATGTGCAGGTGGGGCGGCTGATGCGGGGGCTGGACGTGTTCTGCGAGGGGCCGGCGGGCATCGCACGGGCGCTGCGCGCTGCGCGAAAGGCAGCGCGGGCCGGGGGTGCCGGCTATGATCCGGCCCGCCATGCGGCGCTGCTGCGGCTCCAGCGGCTTGGGCAGAAAGCAGAGTGCGCCCGCGCCCCGGCCGGTGCCGGGGCGCGGGCCGAGGCTCAGAGGCCTTCGAACAGCGCGGTCGAGAGATAGCGCTCGGCGAAGGAGGGGACGATGGCGACGATGGTCTTGCCGGCCATGTCGTCCCGCACCGCCAGCTCCAAAGCGGCCGCCACGGCGGCACCGGAGGAGATGCCGCCGGGAATGCCTTCATAGCGGGCGAGGGCGCGGGCGGTGTCGAAGGCGGTCTGGTTGCCCACCGTCACCACCTCGTCGATGATCGAGCGGTCGAGCACCTCCGGCACGAAGCCGGCGCCGATGCCCTGGATCTTGTGCGGGCCGGGAGGGCCGCCGGAGAGCACCGGGGAATCCTCCGGCTCTACCGCGATCATCTTGAGCGAGGCCTTGCGGGGCTTCAGCACCTGGCCGATGCCGGTGATGGTGCCGCCGGTGCCGACGCCGGCCACCACGGCGTCCACCTTGCCGTTGGTGTCGTTCCAGATTTCCTCGGCGGTGGTGCGACGGTGCACCTCGGGGTTCGCCTTGTTCTTGAACTGCTGGGGCATCACCGCCTTGGGCATCTCGGCGATGATCTGCTCGGCCCGCGACACGGCGCCCTTCATGCCGAGATTGGCGGGGGTCAGCACCAGTTCGGCGCCGAGCAGGGTGAGCATCTTGCGGCGCTCGATGGACATGCTCTCGGGCATGACCAGGATGAGCCGGTAGCCGCGCGCCGCCGCCACGAACGCGAGGGCGATGCCCGTGTTGCCGGAGGTCGGCTCCACCAGCACGGTGTCCGCATCGAGCGCGCCGGCCTCTTCCATCGCGTCGATCATGGCGACGCCGATGCGGTCCTTCACGCTGTTGATGGGATTGAAGAATTCGAGCTTGGCGAGAATGTCCGCCTTGGCCCCGCGCAGCTCGGGCAGCCGCTTGAGCCGCACCAGCGGCGTGTTGCCGATGGTCTCGGTGATGGAATCATAGACCCTGCCCCGGCCCACGAGGGGGGCGGAGGACACGATCTTGGCGGCAGGTTGTGCCATGGGCGATCTCCTTCTTGTCTTGTCTCGTCTGCTCCGGGCGGGCCTCCCGGCGCGCCGCGCAGCGTCCGGCACAAAGGGCGGGGGCCTGTCCTCGCGGGTGGGGAACGCTCTACCTCGGGGGAACTCTGGCTCGCGGACTAGAACCCTTTTCTGCACCCGGGTCGATTCCCGCGCGTCCGGCCGGGTCGTCGCCGGCCCGGATGCCGGGCCTCAGATGGCGAAGTCGATCCTCTCGTGCTCGGAGCCGTGGCCCTTGTCGTCGGCGGCGCGGCACAGGTCTTCGAGGGTCACGCCGTCGAGGGCGGTGTCGAACGTATCCTCGGCCGCCGCCACGGCGGGCTGGACCACTTCCGTCACCAGCGGCGGCAGGATGATTTCCTTCTCCTCCTCGGCGCCTTCAACCACCCGCACGATCTCGGCCACGGAGACCCGGCGGCGTTCCCGCGCCAGCTCGTAGCCGCCGCGCGGGCCGCGCACGCCCTTGAGGACGCCGGCATGGACGAGGGCCTGCAGCACCGGCTCCAGCCGGCGGGGGGGAAGTCCGTGGCGGGCGGCCAGCGCCTTGGCGGCAACCGGTGCGCCACGGGCATGGACGGCCACATCCACCACGGCGGCGATGGCGAGGAGGCTCTTGTCGGAAAGGCGCGGCATCGGAGGGACGGCTTCCTTTAAGGGCGGGCGTCTCGAAAGATGAAACTGCTCCCAGCCGTCCACCGACGGCTAAATCACGAGGAACCGAGGCCTGTGGATCCAAAACCACCGGAACCGCGTGCAGTTTCGCTCAATTCTCCGATTTCTTCCAGCATTATTTGAACGACAGGCGCCACGACAAGCTGCGCGATCCGCATGCCGCGGCTGATTTCCAGGGTCTCGCGGCCGTGGTTGACGAGCAGCACGGCGATCTCGCCCCGGTAGTCGCAATCCACGGTGCCCGGCGCATTCAACACGGTGACTCCGTGGTTCTTGGCGAGGCCCGAGCGCGGCCGCACCTGCGCCTCGTAGCCGTCCGGCAGGGCGATGGCGAAGCCGGTGGGAATGGCGGCGCGCGCGCCGGGCGTCAGCAGGAGCGGCGCATCGGCCGGCAGGGCGCAGGCGAGGTCCATGCCGGCGGCACCGGGGGTCGCATAGGCGGGCAGGGGCAGGCCGGCGGCGTGGGGCAGGCGCTGGATCTTCACGGAAGGCGATGTCACGGATGGGTTCCCGAGAGTTCGGCGGCGATGCGGGCGACGAGGTGGCGGGCGACCTCGGCCTTGGTGGCCGAGGGCCAATCCTCCACGCCGGCGGCGGTGACGAGGTGCACGGTGTTGCTGTCGCCCCCCATGATGCCGGTGGCGGGGGACACGTCATTGGCGACGATCCAGTCGCAGCCCTTGCGCAGGCGCTTGTCGCGCGCATGGGCCACCACCTGCTCGGTCTCCGCCGCGAAGCCGACCACCAGGCGCGGGCGCAGGGTGTGGTGGCGCGAGACCGAGGCGAGGATGTCGGGATTCTCCACCAGCGTCAGGGTGGGGGCGCCGCCGCCATCCTTCTTGATCTTCTGTTCCGACGCGTCCGCCACCCGCCAGTCGGCGACCGCCGCGGCGAAGACGGCGGCGTCCACCGGCAGGTTCTCTTCCACGGCGGCCAGCATGTCGCGGGCGCTCTCCACATGGATCACCCGCACGCCCGCGGGGTCCGCCGCCTCGGCCGGGCCGGAGACCAGCACCACCTCGGCGCCGGCGGCGCGGGCTGCGGCGGCGATGGCATGGCCCTGCTTGCCGGAGGAGCGATTGGCGATGTAGCGCACCGGGTCGATGGGCTCGTGGGTCGGGCCGGAGGTGACGAGGACGCGTCTTCCCGCGAGCAATTGCGACGCACCGTCGTCGAAATGGGCCTCGATGGCGGCGAGGATCTCCATGGGCTCCGCCATGCGGCCCTCGCCGAACTCACCGCGTTCGGCCATCGCGCCCGAATTGGGACCGACCACCGAAACCCCGTCCGCCTTGAGCTGGGCGACGTTGCGGCGGGTGGCGGGATGCGCCCACATGCGCGGGTTCATGGCAGGGGCGACGAGCACCGGCTTGTCGGTGGCGAGCAGGCAGGTGGTGGCGAGGTCGTCGCCGAGGCCGTGCGCCATGCGGGCCAGAAGATCGGCGGTGGCCGGCGCCACCACCAGGAGGTCCGCCTCCCGCGACAGCCGAATGTGGCCGATGTCGTGCTCGGCCGTCAGATCGAACAGGTCGGTGAATACCCGCTCGCCGGTGATCGCGCCCACCGACAGCGGCGTCACGAATCGCCCGGCCGCCTCGGTCATGATGGCGCGGACCGTGGCGCCGCGCTCCTTCAGGCGGCGCGCCAGCTCGAGGCACTTGTACGCGGCAATGCCACCCCCGATGAGGAGGAGGATGCGCTTGTCCTTCAGCATCGGCGGCTCCCTTGGCGTCGCTCCCGGCGTCGTCCTGCCGCAGTACAGCACGCAATGGTCGCCATGCAACGCGCCCTGCTCCCGAACGGTAATCCCGCGGAGGCATCCAGGTGCGAATTCTGATCCGTACAGCCCAGAGTAGTTGCGGGGTGTATCGCTACTCGAAATTACATTCCTGGCGTCTCCGACCTGTCGAGCCGTGGGAATGTAAAGAAACGCGCGAAGAAAATCGTGACCGGCGGTACGATTACCCGCCGCCCGCGCGCCTCGCGTGCTGGCGCGGGGCGGAATTGACCATTAGAATCTGTCACATGAGAGGTATCACGGGGCAGGTCGGGAACTTGGACGGGGCTGGAGGCGTTGGGGACGCTCGTCTCAGCGCGTTTGGCGGCGAGTTCGTCGATCCGGCCACGGAGCAGCAGTTCCGTGCCGCCTGCCTGGAAGAGGCCCGGCGCCACGGGCGTTTCCTGTTCGCCGCCTCTGTGATTCTCAACGCTTTGTTCCTGCTGAGCGACTGGCGATTCGCCGGGACCGGGCATTTCGTGGTGGCGGTGAGTGCGCGTTTCGTGGTCGTCGCGCTGTCGCTGCTCTGCCTGGTGGCGGTTCAGGTCGCGACCACGCCGGGACGGATGACTGCCATCTACCTCGTCTGGCTCTGGGGCATATCGGCGGCCATCGCGGTGCTGGTGAGTTCGCACAGCGACCTCGCCCTGTTCGTGGTGATGCTGCTGCCGACGGTCTTCTATCTGGCCGTTCCCCTGCCGTTCGGCTGGCTCGTCTCCAGCGGCTTCGGGGCGAGCGCCCTGTTGCTGTTCGGCTATCTCGACCGTTCGACAGGCTGGCAGATGGCGGTGGGCCTCGCCCTCGCCGTCGCCGTGCTCAACACCATGCTGGCGCTCGTCGCCGGCCGTGCCAACCGCACGGAGCGGCGCTTCTGGTCGGTGGTGCGGGCGGAGCGGGAGGCGAACGAGAAGCTGCGCGCCAGCGAGGACATCCTGGAGAACACCTTCGAGGCCGTGCCCATTCCCCTGGTGGTGGCGCGGCTGGAGGACGGGCGGTACATCAAGTCCAACGAGGCCGCGCGGCGCTTCTACGGCGGGACCTTCGACCTGCCCGATGCCGGCGGCCTGTGGGACGCGGCGCTCGGCGGCAAGGATGCCCAGTCGCTTCGCGACCGTCTGCGCCGCGACGGCATCGCCACCGAGTTCGAAACCACGGTGACGCTCGCCGATGGCGAGGAACGGCAGGTGGTGCTGGCGGCCGCGGTGACGCCCTCCGGCCCCTCGCCCAATCTCGTCGCGGCCCTGGTGGACGTCACCGACCGCCGCGCCGCCGAGCGGCAGGCGCGCTATGCGGCGAGCCACGACGCCCTCACCGGCCTGCCCAACCGGGCCGCCTTCCACGAGGGCCTCGAGGCCGCGCTCGCCCGGCGCAAGCCGGGGCAGGGCATCTGCGTGCTGCTGATGGATCTCGACGGGCTCAAGGACGTCAACGACACCCTGGGCCACGATGCCGGCGACGCGGTGCTGATGGAGACGGCGCACCGGCTCGACGCCCTCGTCGACCAGCCGGCCCTGATCGCCCGGCTCGGCGGCGACGAATTCGTCTGCGCCGTCGAGGGGCCGGACCCGGTGGGGCTCGGCCGGCGCCTCGCCCAGAGTCTCCTCTCCGAGCTGCGCCGGCCGCTGCTGCATGCGGGCCGGCACTTCACGACGCGCGCGAGCGTCGGCATCGCGGCCTGCCCCGAGCACGATTGCACCTATGGCGAGCTGATGAAAGACGCCGACCTCGCCCTCTATGCCGCCAAGCAGCAGGGCCGCAACCGCGTGGTCGTCTACGCGCCGGCCATGCGACAGGCGGTGCTGGAGCGCGTGGCGCTGAACCGGGCCATGATCGGCGCCCTCGCCGATGACGAGATCGTGCCCTACTACCAGCCCAAGGTGTCGCTCATCACGGGCCGCCTCGCCGGGGTGGAGGCGCTGGTGCGCTGGCGGCGCTCGCCGCACAGCATCCTCTCGCCCTCCGCCTTCGAGGCCGCGCTCTCCGACCCGGAACTCGCGGTGCTGATCGGCGAGCGCATGGTGCGCCGGGTGGCGAGCGACGTGCGCAGCTGGATCGAGCTTGGCTACGATTGCGGCCGCGTCGCCATCAACCTTGCGCCCGCCCAGTTCACCAACCGCGACCTCGCGCCCACCCTGCTGCGCCAATTCCACGCCGCGGGCGTGGAACCGTCCCATTTCGACGTGGAGATCACCGAGACCGTCTTCCTCGGGCGCAGCTCCGACCATGTGGCGCCGATCCTCGACGAGCTGAACCGCGCGGGCGTGCGCGTGGCCCTCGACGATTTCGGCACCGGCTATGCCGGCCTCATCCACCTCAAGCAATTGCCCATCGACACCATCAAGATCGACCAGAGCTTCGTGAAGGACATCGAACGCGATGCCTTCGACACCGCCATCGTCTGCGCGGTGATCGAGCTTGGCCGCAAGCTCGGCATGCGGGTGGTGGCCGAGGGGCTGGAGACGGCGGGACAGGCCCGGTTCCTGCGCGACAACGGGTGCGAGCTGGCGCAGGGCTTCCTGTTCTTCCGCCCGCTCGCCGCGCCCGAGATGACCGCTCTCCTGCGGGCCGAGCGTCCGGACACGGCCGCCGCCCGCCTCGCCTTGTTCGAGGCGCGCTGAGCGTGGGGTGACTGAAGGGGACGCCGGTCCCCTGTCCTTTACGCTGCACTGCGAAAGGCATTGTGAGGAAAGTTGCGGCAAGTAGAGGGCCGGTGATTTCGCAGCGCGAAATCTTTTTGCCGGCGAGACGGCCATTTCGTCCCTTCTCTGACAAGCAGGCGCCCGATGGCCGCCGCAAATGGCCAAGTTGTCGCAGCAAACGCGACAATTGACGTGGCCGTGCTCAAACAAGCATCAAATCTTGCCCTCACCTTGGGCACGACATGCGAATGAAACTAAATCAAAGTGTCGCTAATCAGACAAAAATGGGTGGGGACGGTGCCTGAGGTGATGGAGAGAGCACCATGGTTCAGCAGGAAGCGTTGCAAATCGAGCGCGAGCAGCCTCGACATCATGTGCCCCTCGTTTCACTGAGCGACGTGGCTCTGACCGGGATCTACGAGATCTCGAAGATTCTGACGGCCCCGAATCGCCTCGAAACCACGCTGTCGAGCGTGGTTAATCTTCTGTCGTCCTTCATGCAGATGCGCCATGGCGTGATTTCGCTGCTGGAAGATGACGGCATTCCCGACATCACCGTCGGCGGCGGCTGGAACGAAGGCACCGATGCGCGCTACCGCGCGCGCCTGCCGGAAAAGGCCATCGGACAGGTGATCGCCACGGCCGTGCCGCTGATCGCCGAGAATGTCGCCTCCCACCCCGCCTTCAGCGAGGCCGATGCGCAGGCGCTCGGCGCCAGCGAGGACACGCGCGTGTCCTTCATCGGCGTGCCGATCCGTGTCGCGTCCCGGGTCATCGGCACGCTGACCATCGACCGCGTATGGGACGGCCGCTCCGTGTTCCGGCTCGATTCGGATGTGCGCTTCCTCACCATGGTGGCGAACCTCATCGGCCAGACGGTTCAGCTCCATCGCGTCGTCTCGCGCGATCGCGAGCGGCTGATGGCGGAAAGCGGCCGCCTGCAGAAGGAATTGTTGGAGCTGAAGCCGTCCACCGTCGGCCGCGAGCGCAAGCGCGTCTATGTGGACGGCATCATCGGTGACAGCCGCGAGATCCGCGGGCTGCTCGACAAGATCATGATCGTCGCCAAGTCCCATTCGCCGGTGCTGCTGCGCGGTGAATCGGGCACCGGCAAGGAATTGATCGCGAAAGCCATCCACGAGCTCTCGCCCCGCGCCAAGGGGCCGTTCATCAAGCTCAACTGCGCCGCGCTGCCCGAATCCGTTCTGGAATCCGAGCTGTTCGGCCATGAGAAGGGGGCCTTCACCGGCGCCGTCGGCGCGCGCAAGGGCCGCTTCGAACTTGCCGACAAGGGCACGCTCTTCCTCGACGAGATCGGCGAGATTTCGCCCGCCTTCCAGGCCAAGCTGCTGCGCGTGCTGCAGGAACAGGAGTTCGAGCGGGTCGGCGGCAGCCACACCCTCAAGGTGAACGTGCGCGTCGTCGCCGCCACCAACCGGAACCTCGAGGAGGCGGTGGCCAAGAACGAGTTCCGCGCCGACCTCTATTACCGCATCAGCGTCATCCCGGTGATCGTGCCCTCCCTGCGCGACCGGCGCGGCGACATCCCGCTCCTGGCCAACGAATTCCTCGACCGCTTCAACCGCGAGAACGGCCGCGACCTGCACTTCAATCAGGACGCCATGGACGTGCTGATGGGCTGCGGCTTCCCCGGCAATGTGCGCGAGCTGGAGAATTGCGTGCAGCGGACCGCCACCCTGGCGCAGGGCGGCAACATTGTCGGCGACGACTTCGCCTGCCGTCACAACGAATGCCTGTCGGCGCTCCTGTGGCGCAGCCCGGCGGACGCGCCGCAGACGCGCCGCCCCATGGAAATCCCCCTGCCGGTGATGCCGCCGCTTTCCGCCATCAGCAGCGAGGCGGCCAATTCCAACACGGTGCCGCGCCTGCCACCGCTGACCGTACCGGTTCCCGTGTCCGCCCCGGCCATGCCGGTGCGCGCTGCCGACGCAGACGAGGAATTGTCCGAGCGCGAACGGCTGGTGGATGCGATGGAGCGGGCCGGCTGGGTTCAGGCCAAGGCCGCGCGCCTGCTCGGCCTCACGCCGCGCCAGATCGGCTACGCCCTCAAGAAGCACGACATCGAGATCAAGCGCTTCTGATTGGTCCCAGCCGCGGGTCTCGGTCCCGGCAGCACCTGCACCGACAAAGCCCTCTCCGCCCGGCGGGGAGGGCTTTTTCGTGCCGGCTGGACGCGGCCGGCGATCAGGCCCGGCACCCCGGACACAGGACGCGCGCGCTGTCGCACTTGCGACACCTTGTCGGGTGAACGACAGCGCTCCGAGACTCCGGCCCAGAAGAATAACAATTAAAAATCAAAGCATTGCCCGATGGCACGTTGCTTGAAAGAGGGGTTGCGCCTGCCAATCTGCACAGTGCGGAGCTAGCCCATGGCCTACAAGATCGTCGCGTCCCAGTGCACCGTTTGCGGTGCCTGCGAGTTCGAGTGCCCGAATGCTGCCATCAGCCTCAAGCGGGACATGTATGTGATCGACCCCAAGAAGTGCACGGAGTGCGAGGGGCATTTCGACAAGCCCCAGTGCGCCGTGGTCTGCCCGGTGGAGAATACCTGCGTCCCGGCATGATCCCCGGCGCTGCGGCGGGGATGCCGGCCCGATCGGCTCCGCACGGACCCATCCCTGCTGGTCCCGGCGGGCATTCCCTCCACCGAATACGAGATCGGAGCCGTCCGGGCTCCGCTCCTCACCCCCTGCGCGCGGCGCCCGGCGCCGCAGCCTGACAGTTGAACGGAGGACCAGATGGCGGCCGTACAGGACACAGTCGAACAGGTTCGCTCCATCGACGTCGACCAGTACAAATACGGATTCGAGACCAACATCGAATCCGAGAAGGCGCCGAAGGGCCTTTCCGAAGAGGTGATCCGCTTCATCTCGGCCAAGAAGGAAGAGCCGGAGTGGATGCTGCAGTGGCGCCTCGACGCCTACGCCCGCTGGCTCACCATGCAGGAGCCGGAGTGGGCGCGCGTCAGCTACCCGCAGATCGATTTCCAGGACCTCTACTATTATTCGCAGCCGAAGAAATTCAAGGCGCCGAAGTCCCTCGACGAGGTCGATCCGGAAATCCTGAAGACTTATGAAAAGCTCGGAATTCCGCTGCGCGAGCAGGTGATTCTCGCCGGCGTCGAAATCCCCGAGGGCGAGCGGCCGAAGATCGCCGTGGACGCGGTGTTCGACAGCGTCTCCGTGGCCACCACCTTCAAGGAGGAGCTGAAGGCCGCGGGCGTGATCTTCATGCCCATCTCTGAGGCCCTGCGCGAGCATCCCGATCTGGTGAAGCAGTATCTGGGCAGCGTGGTGCCGGCGACCGACAATTACTATGCGACGCTGAACCAGGCGGTGTTCTCGGACGGCTCGTTCGTCTACATTCCGCCGGGCGTGCGCTGCCCGATGGAGCTAAGCACCTACTTCCGTATCAACGAGAAGAATACGGGCCAGTTCGAGCGCACCCTCATCATCGCCGACAAGGGCTCCTACGTCTCTTATCTCGAAGGCTGCACCGCGCCCATGCGCGACGAGAACCAGCTGCACGCCGCCGTGGTGGAGCTTGTCGCCCTCGATGATGCCGAGATCAAGTATTCCACCGTCCAGAACTGGTACCCCGGCGATGCCGAGGGCAAGGGCGGCATCTACAATTTCGTGACCAAGCGCGGCGACTGCCGCGGTAAGAATTCCAAGATTTCCTGGACGCAGGTGGAGACCGGCTCGGCCATCACCTGGAAGTATCCGAGCTGCGTGCTGCGCGGCGAGGGCTCTTCCGGCGAGTTCTATTCCATCGCCATTTCCAACGGCCGCCAGCAGGTGGATTCCGGCACCAAGATGATCCATCTCGGCAAGAACACCACGAGCCGGATCATTTCCAAGGGCATCTCGGCCGGCAAGTCCAACAACACCTATCGCGGCCTCGTCTCGGCCCACCGCAAGGCGGCCGGGGCCCGCAACTTCACCAATTGCGACTCGCTCCTCATCGGTGACCTCTGCGGCGCGCACACCGTGCCGTATATCGAGGCCAAGAACCCCACGGCGCAGTTCGAGCACGAGGCCACCACCTCGAAGATCTCGGAAGACATGCTGTTCTACTGCATGCAGCGCGGCCTCTCCCAGGAGGATGCCGTCGCGCTCGTGGTGAACGGCTTCGTCCGGGATGTGCTCCAGCAGCTTCCCATGGAATTCGCCGTCGAGGCGCAGAAGCTCATTTCCATCAGCCTGGAAGGCAGCGTCGGCTGACGACGCCTTCCGTCCCCTTCTGTTCAGGTCGCGTCGCCGGGCAACAATAACCAGAGGATCTTCACCATGGCTCCCCTTCTCGAAATCAAGGACCTCCATGCCGAGATCGCTGGGGGGCGCAAGATCATCAACGGGATGAACCTCACCATCAATCCCGGTGAGGTGCACGCCATCATGGGGCCGAACGGCGCCGGCAAGTCCACCCTCTCCTATGTCCTCTCCGGCAAGCCGGGCTACGAGATCACCGGCGGCGAGGTCATCTTCCGGGGCGTGAACCTGCTCGATCTGTCGCCGGACGAGCGCGCGGCGCAGGGCCTGTTCCTCTGCTTCCAGTATCCGCTGGAAATCCCCGGCGTCTCCAACATGGCGTTCCTGCACACGGCGGTGAATAGCCAGCGCAAGAAGCGCGGCGAGGTGGAGCTGACCTCCCCCGAGCTGGTGCGCAAGGTGCGCGAGCTGGGCAAGACGCTCGGCATCGACGCTGACATGCTCAAGCGCCCGGTGAATGTGGGCTTCTCCGGCGGCGAGAAGAAGCGCAACGAGACCCTCCAGATGATGCTGCTGGAGCCCTATTTCTGCGTGCTGGACGAGGCGGATTCCGGCCTCGACATCGACGCGCTCAAGGTGGTCTCCAACGGCGTCAACGCGCTGCGCTCGCCCGAGCGCTCCATGCTCGTGATCACCCACTACCAGCGCCTGCTCGATTACATCGTGCCGGACGTGGTGCATGTGTTCAACGCCGGCCGCATCGTCCACACCGGCGGCAAGGAACTGGCCCTGGAACTCGAAGCCACCGGCTACGCCCAGTACCAGAGCGAGGCCGCGTGATGGCCGCGCCAGCTCCGGCACTCGTCCGCCCCATGAAGACCGGCGCCGAACTGGCGCTGGCCGAGACCTTCGCCGCCGTGCGCGCCAGCCTGCCCGGTGGTCCCGACGTGGCGGCCCAGCGCACCGCGGCCTTCGACACCTTCGCCGATGCGGGCCTGCCGCACCGCCGGGTGGAAAGCTGGAAATACACTGACCTGCGCGCCCTGATGCGCGACGCCAAGCCCCTCGCGCCGCTGCCGGATGCGGATGCCAAGGCGAAGGCCGTGGCCGCCGGCAGCCTGTTCTCGACGCTCGGCTTCCGCCGCCTCGTGGTGGTGAACGGCACCTTCGTGCCGGAGCTGTCGGACCTTGCGGATCTGGAGCCCGGCCTCACCATCGCCTCCATGGCGGATGCGCTGGCTGATCCCGCCGGCCTTCCGGCGAGCTATCTCGGCCGCACCGTTGCCTCGTCGGATGCCGTGCTCGCCCTCAACACCGCGCTCATGGGCGACGGCGTGGTGGTGCACGTGGCCGCCGGCGCAGCCGTCACGCGGCCGGTGGAACTGGTGTTCGTGACCACGGCCGAGACGCCGGTCGCCGCCTTCACCCGCTCGCTGGTGGTGGTGGAAGATGGCGCCCGCCTCTCCCTCGTCGAGAGCCACGAAGGGCCTGCGGGCATCGCCTATCAGGTCAATACGGCGCTGGAGCTGGTGGTGGGCGCGGGCGCGACCTTCGAGCGCGTCAAGGTGACGACCGAAGGCAGCGACGCCGTGCATCTCGCCACCATGCTGGCGAAGGTTGCGGCCGATGCGAGCTTCTCCAACACCTTCTTCACCACTGGCGGCGCCGTGGTGCGCAACCAGCTTCTGCTGCATCTCGCGGGTGAGAACGTGAAGGCCCACATGGGCGGCGTGAGCCTGCTCGCGGGCAAGCAGCACGCCGACACCATGCTCTCCGTCGATCACGCGGCGCCGGCCGGTGAGAGCCGGGAGTCCTTCCGCGCGGTGCTGGACGGCGCCTCGCAGGACATCTTCCAGGGCAAGATCGCCGTGCGCCAGGCAGCGCAGAAGACCGACGCCCGCATGCTCAGCCGCGCGCTGCTGCTGACCGAGACGGCGGAATCCTGCAACAAGCCCGAGCTGGAGATCTTCGCCGACGACGTGCAGTGCGGCCATGGCTGCACCACCGGCACGCTCGACCAGCAGATCAAGTTCTACCTCATGGCCCGCGGCATCCCCGCCAAGGAGGCCGAGGCGCTGCTGATCCAGGCCTTCGTCGGCGAGGTGATCGACGCCATCGGCGAGGAGGGCATCCGCACCGCCCTCGCCGAGGCGACGCGCGCCTGGCTGCTGGGACGGGAGTGAACCATGACCGCTCTTCACCCCGCGGTCTCGAACGGTTCCTATGATGTGATGCGCGTGCGCGAGGATTTTCCGATCCTCGACCTCAAGGTCAATGGCAAGCCGCTGGTCTATCTCGACAACGGCGCCTCGGCCCAGAAGCCGAAGGCGGTGCTCGACCGCATCCAGCAGGTCTACACCTCCGAATATGCCAACGTGCACCGCGGCCTGCACTATCTCGCCAATGCGGCGACCGAGGCCTATGAGGGCGGCCGCCATGCGGTGCAGCGCTTCCTCAACGCCGCGCGGCCGGAAGAGATCATCTTCACCCGCAGCGCCACGGAGGCGATCAACCTCGTCGCCGCCACTTTCGGCAAGACGCGCATCAAGGCGGGCGACGAGATCGTCCTCTCCATAATGGAGCACCACGCCAACATCGTGCCGTGGCACTTCCTGCGTGAGAACCAGGGCGCGGTGCTGAAGTGGGCGCCGGTGGACGACGAGGGCAACTTCCTCCTCGACGAATTCGAGAAGCTGCTCACGGACCGCACGAAGCTGGTGGCCATCACCCAGATGTCCAACGTGCTGGGTACCACCGTCCCGGTGAAGGAGGTGGTGAAGATCGCCCATGCGCGCGGCATCCCCGTGCTGGTGGACGGCTCCCAGGGCGCGGTCCATCTCGATGTGGACGTGCAGGACATCGACTGCGATTTCTACATCATCACCGGCCACAAGCTCTATGGCCCCACGGGCATCGGCGCGCTCTACGGCAAGTATGAGCATCTCGAGGCCATGCCGCCTTTCAACGGCGGCGGCGAGATGATCCGTGTGGTGCGGCAGGATTCAGTCACCTATGGCGATCCGCCCCACCGGTTCGAGGCGGGCACGCCGGCCATCGTGCAGGCCGCGGGGCTCGGGGCCGCGCTGGACTACATCCAGTCCATCGGCAAGGCGCGCATCCGTGCCCACGAGAACGAGCTGTGCCGCTATGCGCAGGAGCGGCTGGGCGAGCTGAACTCGGTGCGCATCATCGGCACCGCCAAGGAGAAGGGCGCCATCATCTCGTTCGAGATCGCCGGTGCCCATGCCCACGACTTTGCGACGCTGATCGACAATGACGGCATCGCGGTGCGTGCGGGCACCCATTGCGCCATGCCGCTGCTGGAGCGGTTCGGCGTCGCGGCCACCTGCCGCGCCTCGTTCGGCCTCTACAACACCCGCGAGGAAGTGGACCGCTTCGTCGCGGCGCTGAGCAAGGCGCAGGAGCTGATCGGCTGACGCCGGCGCCCACGGGCGCGGGGCCTCTGTTTTATGGACAGAAACGGGTCGGCTTTGCCGGCCCGTTTTGCGTTGGGCGGCCCCCGTCGAGGGGCAAGGTCGAAAATGCGACACGCGGCCCGGAACGGCGATTGTCGGCTTTCGACAGGGTGTATGGGCGGGGCTCGCAGTGTCCTGTTTCAAACAGCCCTAAACTGGCATGTCGGCCGCCAAAACGGGTGTGTCGGGTTCTGAACATGCCCGTCGGAACGCCGCAACATATTGATTTTATGCGATAAAAAATCCGAAAAATCGCTGGCACACTCGTTGCTACTCCTCTGTCAGGCGCCAGGCTGCTGGCTGGTGGGCTCCGGAAGGGCCCCGTCCGCATCCGCGCCGGAGTGCAACGTCCCCGGGTCCGTCTGCGTGCCCCGCAGCGGTCCGGAGACCACCGAATCCTCGTTTGAAGGTTTCGAAGGAGAGCAAGATGGCTTCGCTGCGACAGATCGCGTTTTACGGCAAGGGTGGCATCGGCAAGTCCACCACGTCCCAGAACACGCTTGCGGCCCTGACCGAGCTTGGTCAGCGCATCCTCATCGTGGGCTGCGACCCGAAGGCGGACTCGACCCGCCTGATCCTGCACGCCAAGGCGCAGGACACCATCCTTTCGCTGGCCGCCAACGCGGGTTCGGTGGAAGACCTCGAGCTCGAGGACGTGATGAAGGTCGGCTACAACGACATCCGCTGCGTGGAGTCGGGTGGCCCGGAGCCGGGCGTCGGCTGCGCCGGCCGTGGCGTGATCACCTCGATCAACTTCCTTGAGGAGAACGGCGCCTACGAGGACATCGACTACGTGTCCTACGACGTGCTGGGCGACGTGGTGTGCGGCGGCTTCGCGATGCCGATCCGCGAGAACAAGGCGCAGGAAATCTACATCGTCATGTCCGGCGAGATGATGGCCATGTATGCGGCCAACAACATCTCCAAGGGCATCCTGAAGTATGCGAACTCCGGCGGCGTGCGCCTGGGCGGCCTGGTGTGCAACGAGCGCCAGACCGACAAGGAGTACGAGTTGGCGGAGTCGCTGGCGAAGAAGCTCGGCACGCAGCTGATCTATTTCGTGCCGCGCGACAACATCGTGCAGCACGCCGAGCTGCGCCGCATGACGGTGATCGAGTATGCGCCCGATTCCGCGCAGGCCCAGCACTACCGCAACCTCGCCACCAAGGTGCATGGCAACTCGGGCAACGGCATCATCCCGACCCCGATCACCATGGACGAGCTGGAAGACCTGCTCATGGAGCACGGCATCATGAAGGCCGTGGACGAGAGCCAGATCGGCAAGACCGCCGCCGAACTCGCCGTCGGCTGAAGCCATCGCGTCGAGTGACCTGGGGCCGGCCTCAATTGCGGGGCCGGCCTGCCAAACGGCAACCCAACGAGAGCGAGATTGCGAAATGAGCTTGGCCCAACCGCAAAACGTTGCTGAAATCAAGGCGCGGAACAAGGAACTCATCGCGGAAGTCCTCAAGGTTTATCCCGAGAAGACCGCGAAGCGCCGCGCGAAGCACCTCAATGTCCATGAGTCCGGCAAGTCCGACTGCGGCGTGAAGTCGAACATCAAGTCCATCCCGGGCGTGATGACGATCCGTGGCTGTGCCTACGCCGGCTCCAAGGGCGTGGTGTGGGGTCCCATCAAGGACATGATCCACATCTCCCACGGCCCGGTGGGCTGCGGCCAGTACAGCTGGGCCGCCCGCCGCAACTACTACATCGGCACGACCGGCATCGACACCTTCGTGACGATGCAGTTCACGTCGGACTTCCAGGAGAAGGACATCGTCTTCGGCGGCGACAAGAAGCTCGCCAAGATCATGGACGAAATCCAGGAGCTGTTCCCGCTCAACAACGGCATCACCGTCCAGTCCGAGTGCCCGATCGGCCTCATCGGCGACGACATCGAGGCCGTGTCCAAGTCCAAGTCCAAGGAATACGACGGCAAGACCATCGTTCCGGTGCGCTGCGAAGGCTTCCGCGGCGTGTCGCAGTCCCTCGGCCACCACATCGCCAACGACGCGGTGCGGGACTGGGTGTTCGACAAGCTGGACCCGAACAAGGCGCCCCCGTTCGAGCCGTCGCCCTATGACGTCGCGATCATCGGCGACTACAACATCGGCGGCGATGCCTGGTCGTCCCGTATCCTCCTCGAGGAAATGGGCCTGCGCGTGATCGCCCAGTGGTCGGGCGACGGCTCCCTCGCCGAGCTCGAGAACACCCCGCGGGCGAAGCTGAACGTCCTGCACTGCTACCGCTCCATGAACTACATCTCCCGCCACATGGAAGAGAAGTTCGGGATCCCGTGGTGCGAGTACAACTTCTTCGGTCCCTCCAAGATCGCGGAGTCGCTGCGCAAGATCGCCGCTTACTTCGACGACAAGATCAAGGAAGGCGCCGAGCGCGTCATCGCCAAGTACGCACCCCTCATGGACGCGGTGATCGCCAAGTATCGTCCGCGCCTCGAAGGCAAGACGGTCATGCTGTACGTGGGCGGCCTGCGTCCCCGTCACGTGATCGGGGCCTACGAGGACCTCGGCATGGAAGTGGTGGGCACGGGTTACGAGTTCGCCCACAACGACGACTATCAGCGCACCGCCCAGCACTACGTCAAGGATGGCACGCTCATCTATGACGACGTGACCGGCTACGAGTTCGAGAAGTTCGTCGAGAAGGTCCAGCCGGACCTGGTCGGCTCGGGCATCAAGGAAAAGTACGTCTTCCAGAAGATGGGCGTGCCGTTCCGCCAGATGCACTCCTGGGACTATTCCGGTCCCTACCACGGCTACGATGGCTTCGCCATCTTCGCCCGCGACATGGACATGGCCATCAATTCCCCCGTCTGGAAGATGACCAAGGCCCCGTGGAAGCAGGCTCCCGGCCAGGCGGGGCTGCTCGCCGCCGAGTGAGGCGGATTTTCGAGCGCCTGAACCAGAAGCCCCTCCCTTCGCGGGGAGGGGCACCCGGGACGGGCTCCCATATTTGACCCACATATTAGGGGTTCGAGATGCCACAGAATGCAGACAACGTGCTCGATCACTTCGAGCTGTTCCGCGGTCCCGAGTACCAGCAGATGCTGGCCAACAAGAAGAAGATGTTCGAGAACCCCCGCGATCCCGCCGAAGTCGAGCGCATTCGCGAGTGGGCCAAGACTCCCGAGTACAAGGAAAAGAACTTCGCCCGCGAGGCCCTGACGGTGAACCCGGCCAAGGCCTGCCAGCCTCTCGGCGCGGTGTTCGTGGCGGTCGGCTTCGAGCACACGATCCCGTTCGTGCACGGCTCCCAGGGCTGCGTCGCGTACTACCGTTCGCACCTGTCCCGTCACTTCAAGGAGCCCAGCTCCTGCGTGTCGTCGTCCATGACGGAAGACGCGGCGGTGTTCGGCGGCCTCAACAACATGATTGACGGCCTCGCCAACACCTACAACATGTACAAGCCCAAGATGATCGCGGTCTCCACCACCTGCATGGCGGAAGTGATCGGCGACGACCTCAACGCCTTCATCAAGACGGCGAAGGAAAAGGGCTCGGTCCCGCAGGAATACGACGTTCCCTTCGCCCACACCCCGGCCTTCGTCGGCAGCCATGTCACCGGCTACGACAACGCCATCAAGGGCGTGCTGGAGCACTTCTGGGACGGCAAGGCCGGCACCGCCCCCAAGCTGGTGCGCGAGCCGAACGAGAAGATCAACTTCATCGGCGGCTTCGACGGCTACACCGTCGGCAACCTGCGTGAAGTCAAGCGCATCTTCGGTCTGATGGGCGTCGACTACACCATCCTCGGCGACAACTCCGAAGTGTTCGACACGCCGACCGACGGCGAGTTCCGCATGTATGACGGCGGCACCACCCTGGAGGAGGCGGCCAACGCCGTCCACGCCAAGGCCACCATCTCCATGCAGGAATACTGCACCGAGAAGACCCTGCCGTTCATCGGCAACCACGGCCAGGAAGTCGTCGCCTTCAACCACCCCGTGGGCGTGAAGGGCACCGACGAGTTCCTGATGGCGATCTCGCGGATCTCCGGCAAGGAAATCCCGGAGGAGCTCGCCAAGGAGCGCGGCCGCCTCGTCGACGCCATCGCCGACTCGAACGCCCACATCCACGGCAAGAAGTTCGCCATCTACGGCGATCCCGACCTGTGCCTCGGTCTCGCCGGCTTCCTGCTGGAACTCGGCGCCGAGCCCACCCACGTCCTTGCCACCAACGGCAACCAGAAGTGGGCGGACAAGGTCCAGAAGCTGTTCGATAGCTCGCCGTTCGGCCAGAACTGCAACGTCTATCCCGGCCGCGACCTCTGGCACATGCGCTCCCTGCTCTTCACCGAGCCGGTGGACTTCCTGATCGGCAACACCTACGGCAAGTATCTCGAGCGCGACACGGGCACCCCGCTGATCCGCATCGGCTTCCCGGTGTTCGACCGTCACCACCACCACCGCCGTCCGGTGTGGGGCTATCAGGGCGGCATGAACGTCCTGATCACCATCCTCGACAAGATCTTCGACACCATCGATCAGAACACGATCGTGCCCGCGAAGACCGACTATTCGTTCGACATCATCCGTTGATCGCATAGGTGAAATGATCGATCCGGCCCGGGGCCCCGCCCGGGCCGGCCCGACAGGGAGAGTGAAGTCCGCCCCATTTCATGTCCGCCCCCATGTGACGTTCGCGCCCGCGATCTTTGCACAGCCCGTCCGCCGAAGGAGAGATCCATGAGCTCGGTTTCCGCCACGATCCAGCAAGTGTTCAACGAGCCCGGCTGCGCGAAGAACCAGAACAAATCGGAGGCGGAAAAGAAGAAGGGGTGCACCAAGCAGCTCCAGCCCGGCGGTGCCGCCGGCGGCTGCGCTTTCGACGGCGCCAAGATCGCCCTTCAGCCGCTGACCGATGTCGCGCACCTGGTGCATGGCCCCATTGCCTGCGAAGGCAACAGCTGGGACAACCGCGGCGCGCGCTCCTCCGGCTCGCAGATCTGGCGCACCGGCTTCACCACCGACATCAACGAGACGGACGTGGTGTTCGGTGGCGAGAAGCGCCTGTTCAAGTCCATCAAGGAAATCATCGAGAAGTACAACCCGCCGGCCGTCTTCGTCTACCAGACCTGCGTGCCCGCCATGATCGGCGACGACATCGACGCGGTTTGCAAAGCGGCAAAGGAGAAGTTCGGCACGCCGGTCATTCCGATCAATTCCCCCGGCTTCGTGGGCCCGAAGAACCTCGGCAACAAGTTGGCCGGCGAGGCCATCCTCGAGCACGTCATCGGCACCGAGGAGCCGGACTACACGACGCCCTACGACATCAACATCATCGGCGAATACAATCTCTCCGGCGAGCTGTGGCAGGTGAAGCCGCTGCTCGACGAGCTGGGCATCCGCATCCTCGCCTGCATCTCCGGCGACGGCCGCTACAAGGATGTGGCCTCCTCCCACCGCGCCAAGGCGGCGATGATGGTGTGCTCCAAGGCCATGATCAACGTGGCCCGCAAGATGGAGGAGCGCTACGACATCCCCTTCTTCGAGGGCTCCTTCTACGGCATCCAGGATTCCTCGGATTCGCTGCGCGAGATCGCCCGCATGCTCATCGAGCGCGGCGCCGATCCCGAGCTGATGGACCGCACCGAGGCGCTCATCGAGCGCGAGGAGGCGAAGGCCTGGGCGGCGATCGCCAAGTTCAAGGATCGCTTCAAGGACAAGAAGGTTCTGCTCATCACCGGCGGCGTGAAGTCCTGGTCGGTGGTGGCGGCGCTACAGGAGGCCGGCCTCGAACTGGTCGGCACCTCGGTGAAGAAGTCCACCAAGGAGGACAAGGAGCGCATCAAGGAGCTCATGGGGCAGGACGCCCACATGATCGACGACATGACGCCCCGCGAAATGTACAAGATGCTGAAGGACGCGAAGGCGGACATCATGCTCTCGGGCGGCCGCTCGCAGTTCATCGCGCTCAAGGCCGCCATGCCGTGGCTCGACATCAACCAGGAGCGCCACCACGCCTACATGGGCTACATCGGCATGGTGAAGCTCGTGGAGGAGATCGACAAGGCGCTCTACAATCCCATCTGGGAGCAGGTGCGCAAGCCCGCCCCGTGGGACAACCCGGCCAACAACTGGCAGAACCGCGCCATCGCCGAGATGGAGGCCGAGGCCGCCGCCCTCGCCGCCGATCCGGTCGCCGCCGAGAAGGCGCGCCGCGCCAAGAAGATCTGCAACTGCAAGAGCGTGGACCTCGGCACCATCGAGGACGCCATCAAGGCGCACAGCCTCACCACCGTCGAGGGCGTGAAGACCCACACCAACGCCTCCGGCGGATGCGGCGCGTGCTCGGGCCGCATCGAGGACATCTTCGAGGCGCTTGGCGTCGCGGAGCCCGCGCCGGCTGATCCGGTGCTGGCCGAGGCTGCGCGCCGGGCCAAGAAGGTCTGCAACTGCAAGAGCGTCACCGTCGGCACCATCGAGGATGCGGTTGCCGCTGGCGCCGCCAACCTCGCCGAGGTGACCGCCCGCACCGAGGCCGGTTCCGGCTGTGGCAAGTGCGGTGAGCGCATCGAGGACATGCTGGACGAACTCGTCGCCCCGCTCGGCACGCCGGCCGCGCTCGTGGCCGCCGAATAGGAGGGCGCGATGGCCAAGTTCGTCCAGGCGAAGAAGAGCTGCGCGGTCAACCCGCTGAAGATGAGCCAGCCCATCGGCGGCGCGCTCGCCTTCATGGGGCTCCGGGGCGCCATGCCGCTGCTGCACGGCTCGCAGGGCTGCACCTCGTTCGGCCTCGTGCTGTTCGTGCGGCACTTCAAGGAGGCCATCCCGCTCCAGACCACGGCCATGAGCGAGGTGGCCACCGTGCTCGGCGGCTATGAGAATGTCGAGCAGGCCATTCTCAACATCTATAATCGCACCAAACCCGAGATCATCGGCATCTGCTCCACCGGCGTCACCGAGACCAAGGGCGATGACGTGGACGGCTACATTAAGCTGATACGCGAGAAGTATCCGCAGCTCGCCGATTTCCCGCTGGTCTATGTCTCGACCCCCGATTTCAAGGACGCCTTCCAGGACGGCTGGGAGAAGACGGTCGCCAAGATCGTCGAGGTGCTGGTGAAGAAGCCCGCGCCGGACGCGCCGAAGAACCCGAAGCGCGTCAACGTGCTGCCGGGCTGCCACCTGCAGCCGGGCGACCTCGATGAGCTGCGCTGCATCCTGGAGGATTTCGGCCTTGAGCCATCCTTCCTCCCGGACCTCGCCGGCTCGCTGGATGGACACATCCCGGACGACTTCACGCCCACCACCATCGGCGGCATCGGCGTGGACGAGGTCGCCACCATGGGCGAAGCGGCCTGGACCATCGCCATCGGCACCCAGATGAAGACGGCGGCCGAGGCGATGCAGAAGAAGACGGGTACGCCCTATCGGCTGTTCGAGCGGCTCTGTGGGCTCGGGCCGAACGATGAATTCTTCATGTTCCTGAGCGAGATCTCGGGACGCGAGGTGCCGCGTCGCTATCGCCGGCAGCGGGGCCAGCTGGTGGATGCCATGCTGGACGCGCACTTCCACCTCGGCGGCCGCAAGCTCGCCATCGGCGCGGAACCGGACCTCCTGTTCGATGTCGCTTCCGCGCTGCACGAGATGGGCACGCACATCACCGCCGCCGTCACCACCACCCAGTCGCCGGTGTTCGAGAAGCTGCCCTGCGACGAGGTGCTGCTCGGCGATCTCGAGGATCTGGAGACGCTGGCGAAGGAGCGGGGCTGCGACCTGCTGCTCACCCATTCCCATGGGCGCCAGGCGGCGGACCGGCTGAACATTCCCTTCTATCGCATCGGAATTCCTATGTTCGATCGCATCGGCTCCGGCCACAAGATGACGGTCGGCTATCGCGGCACGCGCGACCTCATGTTCACGCTGGCCAACATGTGCATCGCCGACCACGAGCAGAACCACGACGCGACCCCCGACACGTGGAAGAACCCGTGGGACGGCCATGGCCATGGCGCGCCCCATGCCGCGACCCCTGCCGGCGCGCCCGACCTCGGACCCGCACCCAGCACCGCCCACCACTGAAGTCCGCAAGGACCGAGACCGCGAGAGAGGCGAGCCTTCCATGAAAGTCGCATTCGCAACCCAGGATCTCAAAAGGGTCGATGCCCATTTCGGCTGGGCGAAGAACATTGCCATCTACGAGGTCGGCCCGGAGGGCCATCACTTCATCGAGGCCATCGAATTCGACGGCGACCTGAAGGAAGACGGCAACGAGGACAAGCTGGCGCCCAAGATCGATGCGATCAAGGATTGCACCATCCTCTATGTGGCCGCCATCGGCGGCTCCGGCGCCGCCCGCGTGGTGGCCAACAACATTCATCCCATGAAGGTCAACCAGCCCGAGGAGATCTCCGATCTCATCGGCAAGCTGGAGGTGGTCCTTCAGGGCAATCCGCCCCCGTGGCTGCGCAAGGTCATGTCGAAGGGCCAGGAGCGCACGTTCGATTTCGACGAGTGAGGGATAGTCATGGCCGAAGCAGCGCAAGTCATCGAGCCGACAGAGGCCGCTGACTCCCCGTTCATCAAGGAACTCATCAAGGTCTGGCGCGCCCAGGACACCCACGGTGCGTGGGAAGGCAAGGCCGATCTCGATCTGATCGAGCCCTACATCGTCGACAAGGAGGCGCGCCGGGCGCTCCCCCTCATCGGCGATCCCGACCCGGAGACCATCTGGCGCCTGGAGCTGTTCTTCAATGCGATCTGCCTGATGATCGAGAAGGAGACGCGGGTGATGATCTCGCCCATGCTCAAGATGAGCCACGAAGGCTTCGGCCGCATGGTGCTCATCGGCGGCCGGCTGATCGTCGTCAACAAGCAGCTGCGCGACGTCCACCGCTTCGGCTTCGACAATCTCGGCAAGCTCGCCGAAGAGGGCACGAAGTTCGTCCAGCAGGGCGTCGAGATGATCAACAAGTTCCCCGAAGTGGCGAAATACTGACCAGACCCAAGGTGCACCCATGAGCGACGTGGACGAACTCAAGGCCGAGATCAAGAAGCTGTCCGCCAAGGCGACACAGTCCAAGATGGACCTCCACGATCTGTCCGAAGAACTCCCGATCAACTGGGAGCAGATCATGGTTGTGGCCAAGAAGGCGCATGATGCCTTTGCCGAGCTTGAGAAGAAGCGCGCGGACTTGAAGGGACTCGAGGCCGCCTAGCATTTTTTGAAAGGCGATTTTCAGATGTCTAACGAAACCAGGGATGGTCGAGCCTGGCAGCCAGACTACCTGCTCGACATCGACAAGGACAAATGCATCGGCTGCGGCCGCTGCTACAAGGTCTGCGGCCGCGACGTCATGACCCTCAAGGGCATCAACGAGGACGGCGACATCGTCGCCCTCGATGATGACGAGGACGATGAGGTCGAGAAGAAGGTGATGGTGATGAACGACATGGGCGCCTGCATCGGTTGCGGTGCATGCGCGCGCGTCTGCCCGGCCAATTGCCAGATCCACGGCCTGGAGAAGGCCGCCGCCTGAGGCGGCAGCGCCCGAGCGCGGGCCTTTTCGGCTCGCGCGTGTCGCTCAAGGAGTGCCGCCATGCGCGCCGAAGAGGTCTATGACTGGTTGATCGCGTCATCGTCCTCCTCGGCCGCGGACGCGTTCGACGTCCATGTGGCGGCCTCCATCATCGGCCTCGCCTTTGCCGAGGCGGAGGAGGAGGGCAGGGACCGGCTCGAGGCGGTCGGCCTCGACCGCGCGGCCTTCCTCGACCTCGCCGCCATCCTGTTTCCGGCGTCCGCCCCGATGCTGGCCGCGCAGGTCGATCCACGGGCGATCGAGGTGACGCCCGAGGAGCAGTCGGTGCGCGACATCCTCGGCATCTATTCTTCCGATGCCGGACGGTTGCAGACCCATTTCATTGCGATGATTTCCCGGCGCTGCCAGTCCCCCCACCATCTGTGGCAGGATCTGGGGCTCAGGAGCCGCGCCGAGCTGCGGGAATTGATGACCCGCCGCTTCGCCCCGCTCGCCCGCAAGAACAGCCAGGACATGAAGTGGAAGAAGTTCCTCTATCGCATGGTCTGCGGCTCGGAGGGTTTCACCCTGTGCGCGGCGCCGGTGTGCTCGGATTGCGATGAATTCCACATCTGCTTCGGCGCCGAGGACGGGGAATCCCGCCTCGCGCGCAACGCCCGCGCGGCCGCCAACGGCAACGATCCGCTCGCGCTGCCGGAGGCCGCGGAATAGGCGGCTCTCACAGGCATCGAAACGACGAGAGCCCCGGCATGCCGGGGCTCTTTCGTCTTCGCCTGATCCGCGTGCGACGCCGGTGGGGCAGCCCCTCACTCGATGCCTTCGCTGCGGGCCCGCCACATCATGGCGATGCGGAAGCGTTCGTTGATGGCGGCGGGGCTGGCGAGGATCTCCGCCTCGGCCTTCTTGAAGGCGGCTTCGACCGCTTCCGCCTCTTCCTTGGTGAGCGTCACCCGGCCGGCGATGTGGGTGGCTTCGGGATGAACCTCCCAGATCTTGCGGCGGTTGGGGTGCATCTTCACCTCGGTGAGGTCGAAGGCTTCGAGCTGGCCGTCGAACAGGATCGCGAGGCCGGAGACCTCGAGCTTGCGGCCGTCGGAAGTGGTCTTGATGAGCGTGGTCGCCATGTCGTTCTCCCGTTGGCTTTCACCGGTGTTTCATCTGCGCGCGGCGTGCGCCTCAGCCTTCCGGCGATGCGAGCCAGCTGTAGCCGCCCTGATCCCAGAGCTGGGCCAGGACCTGGTCCGAACTCCAGCCCGGATACTGCGACCGGACCGTTTCATAGTCGCCGCGGAACCGTTCCGCGTCCTCTCCGGAAATGTCCGCAACCATGCCGTCCGGCTTGAAGCGCAGGACGAAATGGGTCTGGTCGCCGGCGCCGTGCAGCGTGAATTCGTCGCCGTCGCCGAGGAGGGTGAGGTCGTCGGTCGCCATGGCGGGTTTCTTTTCAGGCCGCCGCCGCGATGGGCGTCTCGTCCTTCAGTCCCCACTCGGCCCAGGACCCGTCGTAGAGCGCGACGTCCGTCTTGCCGATGAGGTAGAGGGCGAGCATGACCACGCAGGCGATGGTGCCGGAGGCACAAGTGACGACGATGGGCTTTGCCAGATCCACGCCGGCGGCGGCGAGGCGCGCCTTGATGGCGTCGGGCTGAACCAGCTCTCCGCTCTCCTCGACGATGAGGTCGCCCCAGGGCAGGTTGATGGCGCCGGGAATGTGGCCCTTCTTCTTTACTGGGAACACGTCGTCCTGGCTGCCGGCGAATTTCGCGGGTCCGCGGGCGTCGATCACCTGCTCCGTGCCGGACGCGACATTGGCCAGCATCTGGTCCAGGGAGCGCACGAGGGCCGGATTGAGACTTGCGGTGAAGATCTTGGGCTCGGGCCGTACCGGCGACATGTCGGAGGGGAGCTTCTCCTTCACCCATTTGCCGTAGCCGCCGTCGAGCATGGCGACGTCGTGATAGCCGAAGGTGCGGAACATCCACCACACACGCGCCGCGGCCGCGCCGCCGCACATGCGGTCGTAGACGACCACCTTGTCGCCGTCGCCGATGCCGAGCAGGCCCACCTTCTTGGCGAACTCCGCCGCCGGCGGCAGCATGTGGGGGAGGGGGCTGGTCTTGTCGGCCACCGCATCGATGTCGAAATGCACCGAGCCCGGCAGATGGCGCCCGCGATACTGGGTGCGGCCGTCCATGTTGGAGCTTTCATGCAGCCAGGTGCAGTCCAGAATCTTCACGTCCGGGGCCGACAGATGGTCCGCCAGCCATTGGGTGCTCACCAGCGGTCCGGGAAGAACGGTGGACATGACGCAAGGCTCTCCTGTGGCAGTGGGATGGTCTGCAGGTGACGTCGCTTCCGGGGGCAGTCACGTCCCGGGGCAGGGTGCCCCGGGACGGCATCGGGTGGGGACTCAGCGCACCTTGGGCAGGCTGTAGCCGGGACGCGGATGGGCGTCGTAATAGTCGGGACGCTCGGGCCAGCCGCCTTCGGGATTGAAGGTGAACTTCACCACCTTCACCGGCGCGCCGGGCGAGCAGGACACTTCGGCGAGCTTGATCTCGCGGGCGCCGGGGCCGACCGAGAAGTCCGCGACGGTCTTGCCGTCGGCGGTCACGGCACGGGCGAAACCGGGGGTGCCCACTTCGCCCGCCTTCACCGCCGCATCCACGAAGCTCGGTACTTCCGAGCCGTCTTCGGAGGGCGTGGTGAAGGCCGGGGTGGCGAAGGTGAACGCCGCGAGCTTTCCGCTGCGGTCCACCGGATGGTCGGCATTCACCGGGCGGGCGACGGAATAGAAGGTCAGGGTGCCGCCCGCGAGGGCAGCCTTGATATCGTCAAGGGAGGACGAGGCGAATTCGGACGCGACGAGCATTTCCAATCTCCGGGGCACTATCGGTCAAACGAACTGTCCGTTGAGGGGATCAAGTTTCGTGCCAGCCGCTGGGCGGGTCGGCGCCATGACTTCCGCTCGTCTTGTGAAAGCGCCGGAAGTCTTGCACCGATGCGGGTTCGCGGCCGCGGACGGACCGGATGACGCCCCATCGCGCGGAGGTAAAGGCGGGCGCCGTGTCGGAAATCCGTCGCACCACGCGGGAAATGCGACGCTGCCGAGGTGGGCGATCCCACAGGGCGAGGGCCAAAGCCGACCGTGACGGCCGTGCAAAGGCGCCTGGAATGACCGCAAGGCCATATTTCCCGGGACTGTGCGCGAATCTTGCAAGGGCTCCAATCAGCAAGATTTGCGAGGACTGTTCCATGCTGGATACGGCGATCATCGGCGGAGGGCTCTGCGGCCTCGCGCTGGCGCGGCAGTTCAAGAAACAGGACCGCAGCTTCACCCTGTTCGAGGCGCGTCCCCGGCTCGGCGGGCGCATCCTCTCGGCAGTCGCCTCCAGCAACGGCGCGGCCTTCGATCTCGGTCCCACCTGGTTCTGGCCCGACACCCAGCCGCTCATTGCCGCCTTCGTCGCGGAACTCGGCCTGGCGTCCTTCCCCCAGCATGACGAAGGCACGGTGCTGCACCTCACCGAGGCGGACAAGAACCCCCAGGGGTTCGCGCAGGAGGTGCATGGTGGCGCGCGGCGGGTCGCCGGCGGCATGGCGCGTCTGGTGTCGGTTCTCGCCGAAAGCATCGGCGAGGAGCGCCTGCGCCTCAACCACGTGCTCCACAGCGTGGAGGACAAGGGCGACCATGTGGTCCTGACCTTCCGGGTGGACGATGCGTTCTTCATCGTCGAGGCACGCCATGTGGTGGTGGCGCTGCCGCCGCGCCTCGTCGCGGAGACGGTGCGCTTCATCCCGGAACTCGACAGCGCGACCTTCGACGCCATGGGCGCCGCGCCCACCTGGATGGCGCAGCAGGCCAAGGTGGTGATGGGCTATCCCTCCGCCTTCTGGCGGGTCGCCGGCCAGTCGGGCAACGCCTTCGTCACCCACGAGCAGGCGGTGGTCGGCGAGATCTTCGACGCCTGCGACGTGACCGGCGCCAAGGCGGCCCTCGGCGGCTTCCTGAGCTTTCCCCCGGATCTGCGCGAAGCCTTCGCCGATGGCCTGCCCATGCTGATGGACAGCCAGATGGTGCAGGTGTTCGGCTCGGCGGCGGAAGGCGGCGAGCAGCTTTATCAGGACTGGGCCGGCGAGGCCTTCACCTGCTCGGCGCGCGACAAGGCGGAGCCGCGGGGCGAGCATGTGGCCTTCTCCAATCCCCTGCTGCGGCGGCCGCTGTGGGACGGGCGGCTGCATCTCGGCAGTTCCGAGACGGCGACGCAGGGGGCCGGCTACCTCGAAGGCGCGCTGGAGGCGGCGCGGCGCATCGACCGAGCCCTGTCGCGCGAGCGGGCGGAAGAGGCGGGGGCCGCCGTTCCCGAGGGTCTGCCGCTGAATGCCGCCAGCCTCGCCCGCTTCGCCAACTGGGTCGGCGGTCAGAACGATGCGGCGTTCGAGGCCTATCGCATCCGCCTCAACCGGGCGCTTGCCAGCCAGGACCGCGAGCAGCTGACCCAGCGGGCGATGCTGGGCGCCATCGAGGACATCTATGAGCGCGCGGCCGACCTCATCGAGACCCTGCCCTTCGACATGAGCGACGTGCCGGTGGAGAAGGGCCGTTCCGCGCTGATGAGCGACGTGCAGCTGCCGTTCCGCGACTTCATCCAGACGCTGCTGGACGATGTTGTCGCGTTCAACCGCACCTCCTGTGCGCTTTCCAACTTCCCCGGAGAGCATCACCTCTCGCGCGACTATGTGCAGACCATCCTGCGCGACGTCGCCGCGGCCTGGCGGGACTTCTGCCTCGCCGCCAACCGGCGCCTGCTGGCCAAGGCCGAGGCTGGCGCTCCCCTTACCCCCGGCGCCGGCAGCGGCCCGGTCCTGACGCGTGCATCGTGAACGAGGATAAGATGGAACCGACCGTCATCGACAACGAGGCCCCCCAGGATGCCCTCCCGAACGAGGCGGCCGCCGTCGCCTACGTCATCTGCTCCATGAGCGACATCCCCAGCCAGCGGGCGCGGGGCTTCGAGCTGATGCAGGTGGCGGAGGACGGCACCGAACAGCCGTTCAGGATCGTGGTGGTGCGGTGGGGCCGGCAGGTGTTCGGCTACATCAACCGCTGCCCGCACGACCAGGTGCAGCTGGATTGGGAACGCAACCAGTTCCTCGATCCCAACGGCATCCGCCTGATGTGCGGCAAGCACGGCGCCCTGTTCGAGTTGGGCACCGGCGTGTGCCTTGAAGGCCCGTGCAAGGGCAAGAGCCTCATCCCGGTGGCCCTCACCGTGCTCGACAACGACATCTGCGTGACCGGCGTGACGCTGGCCGAGGAAGTGGACGACGATGAGGAGGAGATCACCTCCTGCTCGGACGAGGGCGGCGGCGTCTGAGGCGCACTCCCAATGGGACTGAAAATGGCCGGGCTTGCCCGGCCATTTTTGTGTCGCGATACGCTGACGAAGACGGCCCGGCGTGCCACCCGGTCCCGCCGGGCGGCACGGGGCGCAGGCCGCCGGATCAGACCGGGCGGTTCTCGTTGCGGTTCTTCACCGGCTCCATGATGGAGACGCCCTTTTCGTAGGTGATGATCTCGTAGTCCTCGTGCCACGCCGCGGCAGCATCGAGCACCACGTCGGTCTTGCCGCCGGTGTCCATCTTCTTGATGTCGTTCTTGTCGATGGAGAGGAGGTCGGTCATCTCCTTCCACACGGTGCTCTCGTCACAGGGCAGGACGTAGAAGGTTTTGCCGTTGTGGGTGACGCGATACTTTGCCAGAAGGTCGATGTTGTTGCAGAACAGGAAATACTTGCCGTCGGGCGCCAGCGCGTCGCCGAGCACGTCGACCACGTCGGAGAGGAAGGCGAAATTCTGCAGGTAGCCGGCGAGCACCGGGATGGTGGACTTGCCCTCCTCGGCGAAGGTCAGCACCTGCTCCATGGTGTATTCCGGCGGGCGCTTCTCGTCCGCGACCTGCTGCTGGAACTTCAGCGCAATGTCGCCGCGGAAATCGAAGCGGCCGGGCTTGGTGGGCTGCTTGAGCACGGCATTCAGGAGTCGCCCCTCTTTATCCAGCCGGCCCAGGGGGGTGTTCTCGATCGCGGTCATCAAAAAGGTCTCCGGTTCAGCACACGACTGTTCAGACGGGTCTTGGGTTCAACACGGGCGCGAGCCGCGCTCGCCCCGGACAGGATCGCCCGGGAGAGAGTGCCGCCCTCCACCGAATGCCGTTCGGCGGGCCACCCGCGCAGGGGCAGGCGCTGCGCTTCATGCAAGCCCTTTGCCGCTTCGCCTGACGGGCGAGATGAAACCCGCCGCCAGCGACAATCGGCCCCGTGCGGACCCCGGCCGAGGGCTTCCGGCAAGGCGCGGGAAGTCCACACGGGCACGGAAATGCGGGGCTCGCCCGGCATTGCGGCGGGGTGCGCTTCGTCCATTCGGCGCGCCGCGCGGGGCCGGCGGGAGGGGGTCGCGCCCTTGTCCGAAACCGGACACGCGTCGCAAAGGCAACAGCTTCGATCCTGAAAATCGAAAGAAATCAGCCCGTTGCTGTCTGGCACGGGGCTTGCTGCTGTGCCGGCAGACCAGTCTTTCAAGCGAAGGTCGAGCAATGATCAATTTGACCGACAGCGCACTTCATGCGGTCCGCGACGCGATCCATGATGCCGACCAGCCCGTCAGCGGCCTGCGCATCATGGTCGAGACCGGCGGCTGCGCCGGCTATCAGTACAAGATGGGCCTCGTCAGCGACGCCGAGCCCGACGACACCGTGGTGGAGCGCGAGGGCGTGCGCGTCTTCGTCGACAACAAGAGCCACGAGCTGCTCGCCGGCACCACCATCGACTTCGTGGTGGCCCTGGAAGGCTCCGGCTTCACCTTCGAGAATCCGAACGCCACCTCCAGCTGCTCCTGCGGCAAGTCCTTCGGCTGACCGCCATCCGCGCGCCGTCCTCCGACGGGCGGCAGAACAGAGAACACAGAGAGGATATTGCGATGTTGGCCGAGACCGAAGCGCCCGCGCTCAGCCGTGAAGCCCGCCGCGAGGCGATCATCCGCGAGGTGATCGAGGAAATCCGCCCCAACCTCATCCGCGACGGCGGCGACTGTGAGCTGGTGGAGATCGACGGCACCAAGGTCATGGTGAAGATGACCGGCGCCTGCGTCTTCTGCAAACTGGCGAGCGAGACCATCGAGGGCATCCAGTCCAAGATCGTCGAGCGCCTCGGCGAGCTGATCCGGCTGATCCCGGTTGCCGGCGCGCAGAACAAGCCGCTGGTGAGCCTGAAGGGGCCCGGCCCGGCGCTTTCCGCCGCCCCCAAGCCCGCCGCCCCCAAGCCCGTTGCGACTCCCGCCGCGGCTGCCCCGGCCGTTCCGGCGCCGGCGGCGCCGTCTCCCATCCGCTGACGGCCTGCCACACAGCAAGACGCCGCAGCCGACCCGAGGGGTGAGCGCCGTGCGCCCGGTCTATCTCGACAACAACGCGACGACGCGCACCGACCCTGCCGTCGTCGCGGCGATGCTGCCGTTCTTCTCGGAGCATTTCGGCAACGCTTCGTCCACCCACGCCTTCGGCGAGCATGTGGGCGAGGCGCTGAAAAAGGCCCGCAAGCAGTTGCAGGCCCTCCTCGGTGCACAGTTCGACCACGAGATCATCTACACCTCGGGCGGCACGGAATCCGACAACGCCGCCATCCTCTCCGCGCTGGAGACCCAGGAGGGGCGGGACGAGATCGTCACCACCACGGTGGAACACCCGGCGGTGCTCACCCTCGTCGCCCATCTGGAGAAGACGCGGGGCATCAAGGTCCACCTCATCGGGGTGGACCGGCAGGGGCGGCTCGATCTCGACGCCTTCGCCGCGGCGCTGTCGCCGAAGACGGCGCTGGTCTCCGTCATGTGGGCCAACAACGAGACCGGCACGCTGTTTCCGGTGGCGGATCTCGCGCGACAGGCCCATGCGGCGGGCGCCCTGTTCCACACCGATGCGGTGCAGGCCGTGGGCAAGGTCGCCATCGATCTCAAGTCCACCGAGATCGACATGCTCTCGCTCTCCGGTCACAAGCTGCACGGCCCCAAGGGCATCGGCGCGCTCTATGTGCGCAAGGGCGTGAAGTTCCGCCCGCTGGTGCGTGGCGGCCATCAGGAGCGCGGGCGGCGCGGCGGCACGGAGAACGTGCCCGGCATCATCGGCCTCGGCGCGGCGGCCGAGCTGGCTCTCGCCCACATGGAGGAGGAGCGCACCCGCGTGAAGGCGCTGCGCGACCGGCTGGAGCAGGGCATCCTGCAGCAGGTCAGCCACACTCTGCTCAACGGCGACGGCGACAACCGCCTGCCCAACACCGCCAACGTGGCCTTCGAATATCTCGACGGCGAGGCGGTGCTGCACAATCTCAACAAGGCCGGCGTCGCGGCCTCCACCGGCTCGGCCTGTACCTCGGGCTCCACCGAGCCCTCCCATGTGCTGCGCGCCATGAACCTGCCCGCGAGCGCGCTGCATGGGGCGCTGCGGCTGTCCCTGTCGCGCGAGAACACGAGCGACGACGTGGACCGCGTGCTGGAGGTTCTGCCCGACATCGTCGCCCGCCTGCGCGCCATGTCGCCGGCCTGGGCGGCGGCCACGGGCGATGCATCTGCCGTCGCCGATCATGTCTGATGTCGGCCATACGCCACACCCTTTCGTGCTCCGTGCGGTGCCCCGCGCCCGGCGCGCATCACCAGCGTCCCCGTTCGGGCTTCGGTCCTGCCGGGTCACAGCGGCGAGTAAAGCCCGATCAAGGAGCCAATAAATGAAAGTCATGATTCGCCGTTCCCCGGAAATCGGCCTGTCCATCTACGTCCCCAAGAAGGACCTGGAGGAGCCGATCGTCGAGTTCGAGCATGAGTCCCTGTGGGGTGGTTGGATCAAGATCGCCAACGGCTGGGTGCTCGACCTGCCCGAGATGGCCGAGGGAACCACCCTGCCCATCACCGTCAACGCCAAGAAGCGTGGCGAGGAGGAGTGAGCTGAGATGAACATTTCCGTCGCCAATATCGAGACGCTGAAGCTCGCCAACGCCGAAGCCGTCCTGAAGGACGTGGCGGCGGAGTTGCGCGCCGACAAGGTCGTGCCCTACCTCGGGCCCGGCCTCCTCGCCCTCGGAGCCCCCGCCATTCCGGTGACGCCGGAAGACCTGTCGGTCTTCTTCGGCACCAAGGTGGCCCTGCCCAAGCGCGCCAAGGGCAATTGCTGGGCCGCGGCCCAGCACATCGAGAGCATGAAGCACCGCAACACCGTCTCCGCCTTGATGGCGGAGGCGTTTGGGCCCCAGGTGCCGCCGCTGCCGTTCCACACCTTCCTCGCGGGCCTGCCCCTCGCGCTGATCGTGGACACCTGGTACGACGGCGCCATGCGCGCAGCCCTCGCCGGCCGCTCGGACTGGGGCGAGGCGCAGGGCATCACCCGCGCCGGCATCGGCGAGGACCGCTGGTATCGCTTCTATGATCCCGCCGGCACCGAGAGCGACCGCGCCATCGCGGAAGGCTGGAAGACCGTTCTCTACAAGCCCCACGGCAGCGCCGCGCCGGCGAAGAACTGGCTGATCTCCGACGCGGACTATGTCGAGGTCCTCACCGAGATCGACATCCAGACGCCCATCCCGGACGTGGTGAAGAACCGCCGCACCGAGCGCAGCTTCCTGTTCCTCGGCTGTCGCTTCCACGACCAGATGCTGCGCACCTACGCCCGGCAGATCTCCAAGCGTTCGCGCGCGCCGCACTTCGCCATCGTGGACGAGGCGACGCTCACCAAGAACGAGCTGCGCTTCCTGCTCACCCACGCCATCACGCCCATCGCCATGTCGCTGCCGAAGGCGCTCGACGTCATCATGTCCGCCTGACGCGGGCTGCGTCCCGGCGTGACCAATGAGAGGGAGCATGTCCGGCACCGGACATGCTCCCCTTGCTTTTGGGGTTGCCGCCTTCGCCCGGAAGCAGGCGAGGGAAGGGGATTCTCGGGCTCGCATTGACCTCGATCAAATGCGCGCCGGGACAGGCCGCAAATCGACGCCGAGCATGTAACTTTTCCAACATGTCAGTCGTGTCGCGGCTCGATGTTCACAAGCCGACAGCCAGATGTTCCCCCTCCAGGTGATTGATATTTATCAGGTATCTGTCCTCTGTCGGGCTGGCACGGCTGTTGCTCCTCTCTCAGCCAAGGATTTATCGGGATCCTGCTGCAAGCGAGGAGCAGATAGATGCACGCGTCGACACAGCAAGAAAACGCGGTTGGCATGAACGCCGTCGGAATGGACGAGAAGCTGGCCGAGGTCATGCAGGCCAAGGCCGAGCACCAGGGCTGCGGCACCTCGGGTGGTTCGGGCAAGGCGAGCTGCGGCTCGTCGGCCGGCCAGGGCGACCTGCCCACCGAGATCTGGGAGAAGGTGAAGAACCATCCCTGCTACAGTGAAGAAGCCCACCACCACTATGCGCGTATGCATGTTGCCGTTGCCCCGGCGTGCAACATCCAGTGCAATTACTGCAATCGCAAGTATGACTGCGCCAACGAGAGCCGCCCCGGCGTGGTCTCGGAGAAGCTGACGCCCGAGCAGGCCGCGAAGAAGGTGCTGGCCGTGGCCTCCACCATCCCGCAGATGACCGTGCTCGGCATCGCCGGCCCCGGCGACCCGCTCGCCAACCCCGAGAAGACCTTCAAGACCTTCGAGCTGATCAACCGGACCGCCCCGGACATCAAGCTCTGCCTGTCCACCAACGGCCTTGCCCTGCCGGACCACGTGGACACCATCGCCGGCTTCAACGTGGACCACGTGACCATCACCATCAACATGGTGGACCCCGAGGTCGGCGCGAAGATCTATCCCTGGGTGTTCTGGAAGCACAAGCGCTACACCGGCTATGAGGCGGCCAAGCTCCTCACCGACCGGCAGATGCTCGGCCTCGAGATGCTCACCGAGCGCGGCATCCTGTGCAAGGTGAACTCGGTGATGATCCCCGGCATCAACGACAAGCATCTTGTCGAGGTGAACCGCGCGGTGAAGTCGCGTGGCGCGTTCCTGCACAACATCATGCCGCTCATCTCCTCCCCCGAGCATGGCACCGTGTTCGGCCTCAACGGCCAGCGCGGCCCGACCGCCCAGGAGCTCAAGGCGCTCCAGGACGAGTGCGAGGGCGAGATGAACATGATGCGTCACTGCCGTCAGTGCCGCGCCGACGCCGTGGGCCTCCTCGGCGAGGACCGCTCCGCCGAGTTCACCACTGACAAGATCATGGCCATGGAGGTCAATTACGACCTCGACAGCCGCAAGGCCTACCAGGCCCTCGTCGAGGAAGAGCGTGTCGCCAAGGTGGCGGCGAAGCAGGAGGAGCTGGAGGCTCTCGCCGGCGAGCAGAGCGACATCAAGCTGCTCACCGCGGTTGCTACCAAGGGCTCGGGCCTCATCAACGAGCACTTCGGCCACGCCAAGGAGTTCCAGGTATGGGAACTCTCCACGGCGGGCGCCAAGTTCGTCGGCCATCGCCGCGTCGACCTGTATTGCCAGGGCGGCTACGGCGAGGAGGACAGCCTCGAGACCATCATCCGCGCCATCAACGACTGCCACGCGGTGTTCGTGGCGAAGATTGGCGGTTGCCCGAAGGCGGACCTCATCAAGGCCGGCATCGAGCCCGTCGACACCTTCGCCCACGAGTTCATCGAGAAGTCCGCCATCACCTGGTTCAAGGAATACCTCAACAAGGTGAAGACCGGCGAGATCGTCCACACCGCGCGTGGCGACGCCGAGATCCGGCAGGGCGCGCTCATCAACGCGGCCTGACCGGCGAAGACAAGGAGCATCGCCATGACCCTCAAAATCGTCGCGTCGCAGTGCACGAGCTGCTCGGCCTGTGAGCCGGAATGCCCCAACGTGGCCATTTCGGAGAAGAACGGGACGTTCGTGATCGATCCGAAGAAGTGCACCGAGTGCATCGGCCACTTCGACGTGCCGCAGTGCGCGGCGGTCTGTCCGGTGGACGATACGTGCGTGATCGACAACGCATATCCCCGCTATCAGCCCACCGCCTGAGGAGCTGCGCGATGAACTTCACCATGACCCGCTCCGCCGCCCGCTTCATGCGCATGATGATCATGGCGGACGGCGGCCCCACCGCCGGCTTCCGCATGCATGTGACGCCCGGCGGATGCTCCGGTCTCAACGCCGACATCTCCGTGCTGCCCGAACCGCAGCCCGGCGATGTGGTGGTGGAGAAGGACGGGGTGAAGCTGTTCCTGCCGGCGGAAAGCCGCCTGCTGCTCGATGGCGTGACCATCGACTTCACCGACACGGCCGCCAAGACCGGGCTCGTCTTCAACGATCCCAAGGCGACCACCTGCTCCTCCCACGCCCACTGACGGCGGGGAGAGCCCTCTTCCGGGGCGGCCTGGCGCCGCCCCGGACTTCACCGGGCCGGGGTTCGACCGGCTCCGGCTCAAGGACAGGACGGGGACAGGGATGAAGGGTTCCGCACAGGCCTTTGGCGAGCCCGACGTCCTGACCCCCGAAGCGCTCCTTGCGAGCGCGGTGATGGGCGGAGGGTTGCCGGAGGACGCACAGTTCCATCTGTGGGAAGCCGGCCTCTCCTACCAGCAGGACGATGTGGCGGAAGCGCATCTGCGCAAGGCCGAGGCCATCGCCCCGGGCCATGCGGCGGTGCTCATCGGCCTCTATCGCTTCTACTTCTACAAGGGCCGCCTGCGGGAGTGCCTGGGGGTGGCGCGGGAATGCCTCGCCAAAGCGCAGCGGGAGACCAATCTCCCGGCCGACTGGCGGGACGTGCGGGCGGAAGATGCGGAATTTTCCCGCTACGACCGCCTGATGCCGCGCTTCTTCCTGTTCACGCTGAAGGGCTACGCCTACCTCAACATGCGCCTCGGCAATCTGGACGAGGGGCGCGCCGCGGTGATGAAGCTGCTCGAGCTGGATCCGTCCGACAAGATCGGCGCGACGCTCTTGCTCGACGTGCTGAACAGAGCGGGGCAGGACGATGAAGACTGACGACGACATCGAGGATGCCAAGACCTGGCTCGGCGAAGACATCGACTGCCGGCGCTGCGTCCACGCGGCGGACCTTCTGCCGGCCGGCAAGTGCCAGCTGAGGCGCGCCTGCGTCAACGACCGCTACGCTCGGCGCATCGACCGCTTCTTCAACTGGAATCCGAAGCTCGCCAATTCCTACGTGGGCCACGAACATTTCGAGGTCCGCGCCATCGCGGCGAAGCACGCGGACGTGTTCTTCCTGAAGCCACTCCTCAATGATCCCGAGGAGACCGTGCGCTGGAACGCGGCGCGCCGGCTGCCCAAGCGGCTCATCCTGCCGCTGCGCAACGATCCCCATCGCGAGGTGCGCATCCGCATCGTCTCGCTGCTGGAGGATGCGGAGCTGGCGCCCATGCTGGCGGACGACGACTACTATGTGCGCCTGGTGGTGGCCCGCCGCATCGCGCCGCCCCTGCTGTCGCGCCTCGTGGATGATCCCGAGCCGGAGGTGCGCAAGGTGGTGGCACAGCGGCTGCCGTCCGAATGGCTGATGTGCATGGCCGGCGACCGCAGCGCGGCCGTCCGCCTGGAGGTGGCGCAGCGCCTCGCCCCGGACCTTCTTCCGGCCCTCGCGTCCGACGCGGACTGGCGGGTGCGCCACGAGGTCGCCGGTCGGGTGGCGCCGTCCCAGCTCGCCCGGTTCCTGGAAGATGACGACGAGTTCGTGCGCGAGGTCGCCCGCTCCCGCATCGAGGCGGGCGGGCAGCTCTTGAGGGAGATGCCGCTATGAGCAACATCGTCCGCGACAGCGACGTGGTGGAGATTTCCGAGCCGCCTTACTTCAATTTCGGCGAGAAGGTGAAGGCGAAGCGGGTGATCCGCAACGATGGAACCTATGCCGGCAAGGAGATCGGCGAGATTCTCGCGAAGAAGGGCGAGATCGGCTACGTCGTCTCCATCGGTACCTTCCTCCAGCAGTTCTACATCTACGGCGTCGAGTTCACCGAGAGCGGCAACCGCGTCGGCATGAAGCGCAAGGAACTGGAAAGCGCCGTTCCGCGCGAAGAACAGGACATCCCGCTGCCCCCCGCCCCCGGAGTTTGATTGCCATGATGCTCGAACCGCGCCTGCCCAAGTACGACTGGGGCATGAAGGTCAAGACCCTCATCGATCTTTACAATGACGGGTCCTATCCCGACATGCCGGACGAGGGGCTGCTGGTGGGTGTCGGCACCGTCGGCGAGATCGTGCAGGTGGGCCAGCACACGGACACGAACACGCCCATCTACCTCATCGAATTCAACGAGCGCCTGGTGGTGGGGTGCCTCGAGGAAGAGATCCAGCCGCTCTGATCCCTGGAGCATTTTCGGCGAACATCGGTCCGCCGAAAATGCTCCAAGCTTTTGACAGTCCGCATTTTCTTTACGCGAACCGGACTCCACTTCGCTCGAAAATGCTCTAGATGCGCGGCGCCGGCCGCGCGCGCCACACAGCCGCGAGAGATAGGACGATGAGGCTGCCCGCTCATCCGAACGATCTCGACAGGAAGCGCATCGAGCGCGCCATAAGGGCGCGCAAGCGCTATCGCTATGTCACGCCCCGCGTCGTCGCCACGGAGGGCGGCTACCGGATCGAGAGCGCGTGCTGCTCGCGTAACATCGATCCCGAAGGCGGGGTGGTGGACATCGCGCTGATGATCTTCGATCCGGAGCAGGCCTCCTGGCAGCTGTTCCGCAAGAACCACGGCAAGCGCCTCTGGGAGCTCGACAGTATTCACGAGCGGCTGAAGGAATTGCTGGAGCTTCTGAACGACGACACCGAACGTCGATTTTGGCAGTGATCCAAACTGGCAATGATCCTGCATGGCATGGGACGGACCGCGACAAAGCCGCCGGTCGTGTCTCATTCCGGCACGGGAGAGTAAGGTTATGGCCCTGAGCGACAGCGACCTCACCGAGATCGAGAAGGTGCTCACCGCCGAGGAGCCGGCGGGCCCGGTCTTCGCCGAACTGCGCAAGCGCTTTCCGGCGCTCTCCTGGACCCAGTGCGACGCCTCCGACGTCACCGAGGCGCCGTTCCGCACCTATCCCAGATACGACGTGCATCTGCTCGACACCGCGGACCACTGCGCCCACATCACCTCCGATCCCGGCGCCGCCACAGGCGTGATCCTCGCACGGCGGAGCGCGTGATGAGCGACGCCGATTTCCTGGACGATTTCGATCTCGGCGAGAGCGAGGGCGAGGGTGGCGAGGCCACCAGCATCCTCCTGTCCGATCCGGACATTACCGTCATCGAGCTGCAGGCGGTGACCGAGGCCATGCAGGCGCCGCGCCTGTCCAGCGGTCCTCTGGCGGAGCAGTTCGAGGCGGAGTTCGCGGCCTATCTCGGCCGCAAATATGCCGTCGCGGTGCCGAGCGGCACCCTCGGCCTGCTCTACACCCTGAAGGCCTACGGCATCGGCCCGGGGGACGAGGTGATCGCCTCGCCCTATTCCTTCCGCGAGACCGTGCACGCCATCAGCCTGTCCGGCGCGCGTCCGGTGTTCGCCGACATCGACTATTGGGCGGGAACCCTGGTGCCGGCCAAGGCCGAGGCGAAGATCACCGACAAGACCAAGGCCATCGTCGCCGGCAACACCAATGGCCATCCCGCGCCGTGGACGGACTTCCAGGAGCTGGCCCGCAAGCACAAGCTGGCGCTCATCGAGGATTCCACCGAGGCCATCGGCTCGCGCTACAAGGGCGCGCTGGTGGGGACGTTCGGCGACACGGCCGTGTTCGATTTCTCACAGCCCTTCCCCATCGTGTGCGGTGAGGGCGGCATGGTGGTGACGGACGACATCGACGTCGCCGTGGCGCTGCGGCGCTTCCGCTCCCACAAGCTGGAGGAGCGGTCCTCCGTCGTCGTCAGCATGAGCGCGCCCTACCAGGGCGCCATGAGCGACATCACCGCCGCGCTGGGCCTGACCCAGCTGCGCCGGCTCGAGGAGATCCTCGAGCAGCGGCGCACGGTGGAGCACCTCTACCAGAAGTACGTCCAGTCCTTCGAGGGCATCAAGGACCCCTTCATCGGGCCGGACGTGACCGAGGTGAACTGGTTCCTCTACGTGGTCCATCTCGGCACCCGTTTCTCCAAGTCGAGCCGCGATTCCATCGTCGAGGATCTCAAGGTGGAGAAGGTTGAATCCGCCGGCTACAGCACGCCGTTGCATGTGCAGCGGCACTATTTCGACCTCGGCTATCGCCGGGGCGACTTCCTCGTGACGGAGAAGGTGGCCGACCGCGCGGTGGCGCTGCCGTTCCACACCCACCTGAGCGAGGAGGAGATCGAGTTCATCGTGGCAACGATGAAGGATGCCTCGGTCAATGTAGGGGCGGGCGCCGCCATCTACTGAAACGCAACAAGATCGCACCCCAAACACTAAGACGAAACGACAGGAGTTGTTGATGTCCACGGTTACGCTGAAGGTCCTCCCCATGGGCAAGACCATTGAAGTCGGGGAGGGCACGAACCTCCTCGAGGCGCTCATCACCGTCGAGCCGGGGCTCGCGGAGCGCCAGAAGAGCGACAAGGACGGCAGCGCGTCCCACGTGTTCGTCCAGGAAGGCCGCAAGGGCCTCTCCAAGACCACCCGTGAGGAGAACGAAAGCCTCGACGCGATCGTCGGTGTCGGCTCCAAGTCCCGCCTCGCCAAGCACGTCACCGTGCTCGGCACCGAGAACGTGACCATCGAGCTGCTCGGCGAGTTCTCGGGCTTCTGATCGCGTTGGGCGGCGCTCCCGCGGGGGCGCCGGGACCGTCGGCGGCGGGAAGGGCGGAGCCTTCCGGCCGTGGCTGAAGACAAAAGCTTCCGGTGGCGCGCTGCCGGGAGCTCAACAAAAAGCGTGCCGGGTAATCAAGTCGTCGTGCGGGCTTCGGGCGGCCAAGTCCTGCCCTTCGGGTCCGCGCCAGTGAAGAACGTTGAGAGGAGAGATGAGATGAGCGACGAAGCAGTCATCATTCACGCCCGCTTTGCGGCCAACGGGACGATCGCCGAAATCAGCGAGCGGCCCCAGGGCCTCAACCCGCAGGAATGGTTCGATTTCCTGTCCTACCGTGTTCCGCTCACCTACCAGGCTCTGGCCGGCGGTCGCGGCGTGTTCCGCCTGACCCGCGCCGATGTGGACGCCTTCAAGGTCGAGGCGGCCACCAAGGCGGCGTGAGCCGGCCTGGACGAATGGCCGGTGCAGGGTCTTTCGGTTTTGCGAATACTTGAGGGCCGACTGTTTCATCCGGCCCGGCATGTTTTCGAGGTCGTTCCATAGTGCAGCAAAAGGGCCCGGATGCGCTCGCATCCGGGCCCTTTTTTGCGGATCAACGCTGTCAGGCGGTGACGGCGACGCCCTTGTCGGCGAGGAGCTGGGTCAGCTCGCCGGCCTGGAACATCTCGCGGACGATGTCGCAGCCGCCGACGAATTCGCCCTTGATGTAGAGCTGGGGAATGGTCGGCCAGTTGGAAAAGGCCTTGATGCCCTCGCGCACCATCGGGTCCTGCAGCACGTCCACGGCGCGATAGGGCACGCCGACGCCAGCGAGCACCTGCACCACGGCGGCCGAGAAGCCGCATTGGGGGGCGGCGGGAATACCCTTCATGAACAGGACCACATCGCTGGAAGCGATGATGTCTTCGATACGTTCGGCAGTGGTGGCCATGGGGCAGTCTCCTGATTGAAACGAAACGGATGAAAATGTGGATTTGAAATGGGCCGGAACCCGCCGCGACGCGTATGGCGCTGCGGACGATCTCACTTGGGGATCAGCGTCTCCAGCTTGAGGGCGTGCAAGGTGCCGCCCATATGCTCGCCAAGCGCCGCATAGACCATCTGGTGCTGCTGGACGCGGCTCTTGCCCTTGAAGGCTTCCGAGGTGATGCGGGCGGCGTAGTGGTCGCCGTCGCCGGCGAGATCGATGATCATCACCTGGCTGTCTGGAAGAGCCTCCTTCACGAGGCGCTCGATTTCGTCTGCGGCCATGGCCATCGCGCTGTCTCCTTCGATGTGCGACGCCCCCATGCAAGCGCGGCACCACTTGCCATTGGTGCAAATGCGGCCGCACAGGCGGCTGGGCTGTCGCAAATCTGACAGCGCGATCGGCCGGGGAGGGCAGACCCGGCCGCCGGAGGGCGCGGCTCGGGGGCATGGGGGCGAGCCTGGGGCCGTTCCAAACGGCCCGCCTCTTGCTTACGCCTTGTCGCCCCGGGGAAACGAGAACCGTTATGAGCGATTTGCTACAGCAGGGACGCGGTGCGGCGCGCAATGGCTTTGCAACCATACTCGGCACCAACGAGATCGCGTCGGCCGTGGCCGTCGAGCTGCATCGCGGCGGCTATGGCGTTGTGCTGTCGCATGATCCGGTGCCGCCGGTGATCCGGCGCAAGATGGCCTTTCACGACGCTCTGTATGAGGACGACGTGCGCGTGGACGGCGTGCGCGCGGTGCGGGCCGATACCGGCGTGGATGTCCGCAAGGGCCTGCTGCGCGGGGATGTGCTGGTCACCACCCTTGGGCTGCTCGATCTCATCGTCCTCGGGCCCATCGAGCTGCTCGTCGATGCCCGCATGAACAAGTATCAGGTGACGCCGGACCTGCGCCGCCTCGCGCGGCTCACCATTGGCCTCGGGCCGGGATTCGGCGGCGGCACCAATTGCGATCTCGCCATCGAGACGCGCCCCGGCAAGGAGGGGCAGGTGATCCAGCACGGCCCAACGGACGAGCCGGACCACATTCCCCGCGATCTCGGCGGCGTGACGAGCGAGCGCTTCGTGCATTCGAGCGTGCCCGGCCGCTGGCACACGGCCATTGAGATCGGCACCCGCGTCTACAAGGATTTCCATATCGGCTTCCTCGGCAACGAGCCCATCCGCGCCCCGTTCGACGGTGTGGTGCGCGGTGTGGTGCGGGACGGCACGGAGGTTCCGGCCGGGGTGAAGCTTCTGGAGATCGATCCGCGTGGCCGCGGCGCTGACTGGACCGGGCTCGATGCCCGCGCCCTTGTCATCGCCAAGGCGGTGAGCCGGGCGCTGACCTTCCGCGGCGCCCGGCTCACCGAAGCCGCGCCCAATCCTCATCTGGTCAAGTAGAGCGGCGCCCTTCGCCGGCCCCACCGAAGGGTAGAAACGTGAGCGTCGATCTTTTCCCCAACACCGATGTCATCAATTTCGGCGAGGTCTCCGGCCCCGTGAACGCCCTGCTGCAGCAGGGAGTCATTGCCTATCGCAAGGACAGGAAGCGCGCGGACGAACTGTTCCGTCAGGCGCTCGCCACGGCCCCGTCCGAGCTGCCGGTCTATTTCTGCCTTTACAAGATCCACACCTACCAGGGCAATCTGGACGAGGCGGAAGCCGCGGCGCGGGGCGGGCTTATCGAGGCGGCGACCCAGGCGGGCTGGGACACGGACTGGCACAACTGGGTGCCTTACGACCTGCTGCCCGACGGGCCGGGCCGGTTCGCCCTCTACACGCTCAAGGCGCTGGCCTTCATTCACCTGCGCCAGAACCAGCCGGAGCTTGCGGTGGAGAAGCTCGAGGCGCTCAAGGTGCTCGACCCCACCGGCGCGGTAGGGTGGCCAGTTGTCGCGGCCCTCGCCGAGGGTCTGGATTGAAGGCCGGGGCCATCGTTGGCATCGTGCTTGCTACGTTATCGGGTACGATGAGGGGGCAGGAGGCATTGGTCACATGACTCAGCCTGTGGAGCACGGCCTTGCCGCACCGACGACCATGATCGTCCACGGCGAGGTGCGCAATTTCGAAGAATTCGCCGAGGATGATGCCGTTCTTCTCGAAGGCATCGTCGCGGCGCTGAGAACCGTCAACGACCCGGAAATCCCGGTGAACATCTATGATCTTGGCCTGATCTATCGGATCGAGGTCAAGGAGGATGGCGGGGTCGAGATCGACATGACGTTGACCGCGCCGGGCTGCCCGGTCGCCGGGCAGATGCTCGGCTGGGTGCAGGAAGCGGTGGTGGTGGTGCCCGGCGTCAGCGACGTGAAGATGAAGCTGGTGTTCGATCCGCCATGGGACAAGTCGCGCATGAGCGACGAGGTCCAGCTCGAGCTGGGGTTGCTCTGAGACACCTGACAGAAGCGGAGTGGCCGGCCCCGCGCCGGCCATTTTCGTTGCTGCCGGCGTTCGGCACGCTTCCTGCTAATCCCGGATGGTTTCACGCCGGCCGCGGATCTGCCGCTCCAGCCGGGCAGGGACTGTTTCATTTGCGACAGGGGCCGGCGCCTCCGGGAGGGGCCGGCGGGGAAGTGATGTCTGCCGAACAATCTGCCGAGCAACAGGACACCGAAGCCGAGATCGCGGTCTTCGCCATCTGCGGGACGCACCAGTTGCCGCCCGGCGAGGCGAAGGCGTTCGATCTGTCCCGACTGACTCCGGAGGGGGACGCGCGGCCGTTCCGCATCGTGGTGGTGCGCACCGGCGCGCGCGAGGTGGTGGGCTATGTGAATGCCTGTCCGCACAAGGGCGCGTGGCTCAACATCGGTGGCGGCCAGTTCTTCAATGCCGAGCGCACGCATCTGCGCTGCGGCCGCCATGGGGCGCTGTTCGACATCGAGAGCGGCGCCTGCACTGAGGGCGCGTGCGAGGGTGCGCATCTGGAGCCGGTGGCGGTGGCCATCGTGGGCGCGGATGTGTGCCTGTGCGGCGTGCCGCTGGTGGAGGCGGAGGTGGTCGGCTTTCCCTATGACGATTTCGACGAGACCATGGAAATCATGATTTCTCCCGACTGATCGGCAGTCGTGATGGTGAAGGCGCAGGTGTCGGGAGACGGACGAATGAGTGCAGAGGCCGCCAGCGCGGTGCCGCCGGACATGCCGGGGGAATGCCGCTTCTTTATCACCTATACCGGCGTGAAGATGCCGTTCCGGCTGGTGGAGCCCATCCCCGAGGCGCAGCTCACCCACCGCAACACCTTCATCCGGGCCTGGTTCGACGAGGCCGGCCAGCTGACCGGCTTCGACAAGATGGTCTATGGCGAGGTCGAGCTGGCCCATCGCTACAGCTACCATGGCAACGGGACGCTGAAGCGCGCCGAGGTGCGCATGGTGGATGAGGACACGGTGATCGTCGCCTTTGACGAGGCGGGATCACCCATGCGGCCGGAATAGCCCGGCGCCGACAGGAGGGCAGGACGGATGACGGTGGCTCAGCTGGTCGAGGCGCTCGGCAGGATGCCGCCGGACGCCGTGGTGCTGATGGAGGCGGACGGCGGCCTTTCGCTGGTCTCCGCCCTCGATTTTGTCGCGGCGCAAGGCGCCGGCGCGCCGGCCGAGGTCATCCTCCTGCCCAACATGGACGAATAGGGCCGAGCCCGAAGGAATAGATCATGTCGGACGTCGCCGAGACCACAACCATGTATGAGCGCCTGGGCGGCGCGGTCGTCATCGATCGGCTGGTGGAGGCCTTCTATGCGCGCATGGACACGCTGCCCGAGGCGGAGGGCATCCGCGCCATGCACGCCGACGATCTCGGCAACACCAAGCAGGTGCTGAAGCGCTATCTCAGCGAGTGGACCGGCGGCCCCAAGCTCTATTCGCCGGAGAAGGGCCATCCGCGGCTGCGCCAGCGGCACATGGGGTTCTCCATCGGCAATGCGGAGCGCGACGCCTGGCTGCTGTGCATGCATGGCGCGCTGGAGGAGACGGTGGCGGATGGCGCCGCGCGGGCCGCCATCTACGATGCCATGGCGAAGCTCGCCGACTGGATGCGCAACACCGCCGGCAATCCGCACGACACCGTGGGCCACGCCGCGCGGCCCTGAAACGGCAAGGGCGGCGACGGGGCGGCGAGGGGGCGGCGCTAAAGCGGCACGCCGAAGAAATCCTCGTCGGACCCGCCCCAGGCTTGGTGCAGCGCGAGGGCATCCTTCCACTTCGCCATCTCGTCTTCGGCCGCGCTGCGGTGGGTGATCTTGCCCTCCGGCTTCTCGGCGAGGAGGAAATCCTTCGCGTTGCGCAGGAAGCGGTTGAGGGCCTTGGTGTCGTTGGGGCGGACGACGCAGCGGGGGGCCTCGTCGATGAGAATGGTCGTCGGGAGCATCGCCAATTCTCCGGGGTTGTCTGCTGTGTGGGGGAGGGCCGGCGCGAAAATGACCGCGCAGGCCCGGCGCCGGCGGGCTTTAGAAGCCGTCCTGCTTGGAGCCCCAGGGGTGGGAGCCCGGCACGAAGCCGGCCTTGATGCCGGCCTTCGCGATGTCTTCCATGGTCTTGTAGAAGGTGCCCTCGTGCACCAGCGTGCCGGTCTTGGTCGTCACCGCTACATATTTCGCCACGCGGTCGGTCTCGCACAGATATCCGCCGCCGGGATCATCGACGCTGCGGGCGTTGCCGTCCCAGTCAATGAAGAAACCTTCGCTCGTCGACATGCCTCACTCCAAAGGACGCGCTCCGGGAAAGGACTTTCCGGAGGCCGGGGCTCCAAACGGGTTTGGCGGGGCGATCGACTGTCCCCGCGCGGTGCGCGCAGCAAGGTTCTTGCCAAGCGGCGGCGGCCTGCCGGCAGCGGGGCTGGGTGTCGCGCATCGCACATCCCCGGGATGTGGGCGTATGCTTCATGACACTGTCGTGCGGTCAGGTGAAGGCGTTGGCTTATTCTGGGATCATGAGCGGTAATTATTGAATTTACTAGCCTTTGATCTAAGATGACGACGTTGTTTTTCTGTCTGCTCCGGAGATACATTTCATGGCTGAATTGACTCGCCGTATGGCGTCCCTCAGCGACGTCCAGGGCCTGTGGGGGCTGCTGCGTCAGGCGGCCGCCGCCGTCCCCTTCAACGCGGATGACGAAGCCGATCAGGAGACGCTCCTGTCCGAGCTCGTGGCCTGCTGCACCTCCGGCCTGTCGCCGGTGGTGGTGGACAATGAGAAGGGCATCGTGGGCGCGCTGCTCGCTCGGCGCGATACGTTCGAATGGGGCTTCCGCAACAGCGAGGCGATCCATGTGACCTATGCCGCCGTCGCGCCCGCCGCCAAGGGTGACGCGGTGCTCCCCGCGCTGCTCGGCGAATTGCAGGGCAGGAAGGTGCCGCTGCTCGCCAGCGTGAAGAGCGGCGAGCAACTGGGCTTTGCCGCCGCACTCGGCGACCTCGGCTTCACCCACGAGGTGAAGGCCTTGAACGGCTGGGGCGATCTCTATCAGTGGACCCCGCCGCCCTCCGTCCATAACTGACGTGCACACCGTGGGCGCGTCCGCGCGCTCACGGATTTCCGGGCCTCAACGGGGCTTGTCTTCTTCCGGCCGCGCCTGGATCTCGGCGAGGGCGGAATCGATGATGGCGCGGCAGGCGAGAAGGCGGTCATATTCCGCCTTGCTGAGGGTCACGGTCGGCCCCTTGTCGTCGGCCTCGGCGCCGAAGGCCGGGCGGGCGGCCAGCGCCGCTTCGAAGATGGTCTTCTCGAGCTGATAGATGCGCTCGCTCGCGCGCTCGAGATAGGGCAGGGGATTGGCGCGGACATTCTGCTCGTGCAGTGCATCGAGGTTCAGGAGGTCGCGAAAGCGCTTTTCCGTCCGCCGCTTGCCTGCCCCGAAATCATGCTCGATCACGCTCATGTCCGACGCTCCGGCGGATGTGCGCCCCCTGATCCGGGGTGATGAACCGGACCCATCGCCCGCTACCGGGATGAAACGTCCGGGCCGGCGGCGCGTCAAGAGGAACGCCCGCCGGCACGCGGCGACGGAAGGCCAATGCTTGGCCCCCGCAGGTCAGTCCATGGGCGGGCCCATGTCGTTGGCCTCGGACTTCTTCTTGCCCTTCTTCTCGGTCTTCGCGAGGGCATAGGCGCCGGCATTCTTCAACTGCACCGGGCCCTGGCCGACCACATACTGGGAGATCCAGAACAGGGTGCGCTCCATGGCCTGGTCGGCGGCGGCGGCGTCATAGGCCGGGTTCGCCTTGTAGCTGAAGCCGCGATTGGCACCGGGGTAGGAGAAGGCCGACACATCCGGCCGGCGGGCGCGGAACTGGATCATGTCCGCTTCCGCGATGGCCGGATCAGCCTCGGCGAAGTGCATGAGGGTGGGGATGCGGCGCTTCTCGGACATGCCGTCGAGGATGCCCTCCTCGGCGTGATAGCCGATGGCGCAGGCGAGGCCCTTCACCTTGTTGGCGGCGGTGTAGGCGAGAAAGCCGCCCCAGGCGTAGCCGACGAGGGCCACCTTGCCGGCGTCCTTGACCGTATCGACGGTGGCCTGGATCGCCTCCAGCGACCAGTCGGTGCCGACCTCCTCGGTGAGGGCCTTGCCCTCGTCGGTGGCGGCGGCGTCGAGTTCGATGTCGGATTTCACCTTGTCGAACAGGGACGGCGCAATGGCGACATAGCCGGCGGCGGCGAAGCCGTCGGCGATCTGGCGGATGTCCGAATTGACGCCGTAGACGTCCTGCAGGACCACCACCGCGCCCTTGGGCGCGCCTTCCGGATCAGCCCGATAGGCGGAGAATTTCACGTTGCTTGCTGTGACTTCGACCATGGCATCCTCGGTTTCCGAGCGGCTGAAAAGGGGCAGGGCCGCTCGCTCTGCCAGTCTGAAACAGCTTCGACATGCAAATTGGACGCCAGAGGGCGAGAAATACGTGCGGTGCAGCGTGTTTTGTGCGCCTGCATCAAGTAAATATCGCGTCGCAGCAAAAACTACTTCGCGAGCGCCAATCATTCGCGTCATGAGGCGCGCAAATGAAAATGGCCGGCCCTGGGAGGCCGGCCATTGGATCGTCGGACGGGAAAAGCCCGGCTCAGCCGGCGGCGAGGCGCTCCCGCGCCACCTCGGCGATGGGCGGCACGTCGTCGTGGGTGAGCGGGGCGAGGAACGCCGGGGAGATCCGCTCGGCAACGACAAAGCGCACCCGCATGTCGGGATCGCCACGCAGGGCGACGAGCCGTTCGGGATCGAGATGCTCGGCCACCACCACGCGCACCAGCGGATCGGCGTCGTCGGCCATGCGGGCGAGGGGCACCTGCGCCAGGCGCGCGGCCACGATGCGCCGCACGTCTACTTCCGGGTCGTGCATCAGATAGACCAGCGCATCCGCCGGCGCGCGCCGGGCGGCTGCCATGCGCACGGTGTAGTCCACATCCGACATGAGGGCGACGAGATCGCTGCCTTCCAGACGCTGGGCGACGGCGATGCGCACCCGCGGCTCGGGATCGAAACGCATGTCGCGAATGCGGGCGATGGGCAGGCGCTCGGCGCAGACCATCCGCACGTCCGGCTCGGCGTCGTCCTTCAGCGGCGTGATGAGGAAGACGCTGGCGTGTCGGGCGGCCAGCGCCCGCACCTCGAAATAGGGATGGTCGAGATAGCGCGCGGCGAGCGCCGCATTGTTCGCGAAAAAACGGTCGATGCGCTTGCGCCGACGGTCGAGGACGCACGCCTTGCCGAGATCGCAGCGCCCTTCGGCCTTGATGTCCTCATGGGGACAATCCTGGCAGCGCAGGGGGCGCCCCTGCCAATCCATCGCCTCGACGGCGAAGTCGGATGCGAAACCTTCGGCGAACCCCGGCTCTCCGGCCGTTGATCCTGACGAAAATGCGGACATGAAATCGTCCTCCCGCCCCCTAATCTAGGGGCGAAGGCGACTTGACGCCAGATGGCGTACCGGAAGCCGTGCGCCGGCTCCCGATCGCTATTTTATTACCTCTGGGGCCCGAAAGCCTCAGCCGAACTTGAACAGCACGCCGTAGCCGCCGCGCGGATAGTTCCACTCGATGTCGCCGGAGGGCTCACCAATGATGCGGCAGGTGCCGCATTCGACACAGCCGTCGGCGGTGATCTCCACCTGACCCTTGTCGTTCAGCTCGTAGCAGCGGGCCGGGCAGGTTGTGAGCAGGGAGCGCAGCGCGGCGGAGGGGGTGGTGTGGGGCCGCACCTTGATGTGGGCGCGCCCGGCATCCACCAGATAGCGGTTCTGGAAAAGCTTGTCCTCGACACGGACGGCGGTTTCGGTGGCCATGAAAAATCTCCCGGTAATCGGGCGACGGGCAAGGCCCGTCGCGCAAGGTGGGAAAACAGGATGCGCTGAGCTGAAAGCTCCTCAGCGCCAGGCGCGGGCGAGTTTGAAGGCGTCGCCGAAAAGGCCCGCCCACGACCGCGCGGAGGTGAAGGACTTCACCGTCATCTTCTCCTTCTCCTTCTTCGGGGTGCCGTCGACACGCACGAAGTTCTGCATGGCCTTGTTGACCAGCTGGGGATAGGTGAGGAAGAAGTTCTGCGACTGGATGTGCAGAAGCTGCGGCATGTCCTTGTACTTCTTGAGGTCTTTTATCACGAAGCTGTCGTCGAGCATCTTCTTGTAGAGCGAGAGGTTCGCCGTGGTCATCGGCTCCTTGCGCGATTTGACCTGGAAGATGGCCTCGCCGGCGATGCGGCCGGAGGTCATGGCGAGGTTCGAGCCCTCGCGATGGATGGCGTTGTTGAGCTGGGCGGCGTCGCCCACCACCACCCAGCCCTCGCCATAGAGCTGCGGGATGGACTTGAAGCCGCCCTCGGGGATGAGGTGGGCGGCATATTCCTTCACCTCGGAGCCTTCCAGCAGCGGGGCGATGGAGGGGTGGCGCTTGAACTTCTCCAGCAGCGTGTAGGGCGACTCCCCGCTCTTCTGGAAGTCCGACACCAGGCAGCCGAGGCCCACCGACACGCATTCGCGGTTGGTGTAGAGGAAGCCCATGCCGGTCATGCCTTCCGAGATGGTCCCGGCGGCCTCGATCACGGCGCCCTCGTTGCCCTTCACGTTGAAGCGCTGCTCGATGACTTCCTGCGGCAGGAAGTGCATCTCCTTCACCGCCAGCGCCACCTCGGTGGGCTTCGGGATCTTGCGCAGGCCGGCCCGCGCGCCGAGGAGGCCCGTGACGCCTTCCGCCAGCACCACCACGTCCGCATGGATCTGGCCGCCGCCGCGATCGGTCTTGACGCCGATCACCTTGCCGTAGGCGTCCTGCACCAGCTCGGTCACCGTGGTCTCGCACACCACCAGGGCGCCGGCCTCGCGGACCTTGGAGGAGAACCACTTGTCGAACTGCGCGCGGATGATGGTGTAGCGGTTCGGCTTCTCCTCGTTGAAGTCGTCGGACCGGTAGTGCAGGCCGGTGTGGGAGTTCTCGCCCATCATCCAGAAGCGCTGCTCGATCAGGTGACGCTCCAGCGGCGCGTCCTCCCGGAAGTCCGGGATGATCTTTTCCATCATGTCGGCGTAGAGGATGGCGCCCTGCACGTTCTTGGAGCCGGAATATTCGCCACGCTCCAGCTGCAGCACCTTCAGCCCGCGGGAGGCCATGGTGTAGGCGGCGGCATTGCCGGCCATGCCGGCGCCGACGACAATCGCATCGAACCTTTCGTCGATCATCGGATGTTCCTTTCGCTGGCTGTCAGCTGGCGAGCTTGTCGCTGGAGTGGGCCGAGAGGCGCTTGGCGAAGGCTTCCGTCAGGGCCGGGAGAAGGCGGATGGCGTCGGTGACGATGCCCACATGGGCGAAGTCGAAGATCGGCGCGTTCTTGTCGGTGTTGATGGCGACGATCAGGTCCGCGCCCTCGACGCCCACCCGGTGCTGGATGGCACCCGAGATGCCGGCGGCGATGTAGAGCCGCGGCCGGATGGTCTTGCCGGTCTGGCCGATTTGGCGGTCGGAGGTGACCCAGCCCTTCTGCACCAGCGGGCGCGAGCAGCCGTATTCGGCGCCCATGGCCACGGCGAGGTTGCGCACCAGCTGGAAATTCTCCGGCGAGCCGAGGCCCATGCCGCCGGCCACCACCACGTCCGCATAGGCGAGGTTGGCCTTGTTGGAATCGCGGTCGGGGATGAAGTTCAGGATCTTGGTGACGATGTCGGCTTCCACCACGCCGAGCTTGTGCTCGATGACCCGGCCGATGGGCTTCTCCACCCGGATCGGCATGGGCATCACGCGCGGGCGCACCGTCGCCATCTGCGGGCGGTAGTTCAGCGTGTAGATGGTGCAGAGGAGCGAGCCGCCGAAGGTCGGGCGGGTGGCGGCCAGCGAGCCGTCGGCGTCCACGTCCAGCTCGGTGGAATCGGCGGTGAGGCCGGTGAGCAGCGTGGTCGCCACGGCGCCGGCGAGGTCGCGGCCGAGCGTGGTGGCGCCGAGCAGCAGGATCTCCGGCTTGTAGGTATTCACGAGGTCGGTCATCGCGGCCGTATAGGCCTCGTTGCGATAGTCCGTGAGCACCGGGTCGGCCACCACATAGGCGAGGTCGGCGCCGTAGCAGAAGGATTCGGCCACCGCGCCGCGCACGGTCTCGCCCTCGGCACCGACCACGACTGCGGCCAGTTCCACGCCCAGCTTGTCGGCGAGCTTGCGGCCCGCGCCCATGAGTTCCCAGGACACGGGATGGACCTGGCCACGCTCCTGCTCGATGAACACCCAGACGTGCTTGTACGCCTTGAAGTGTTCCGGCAGCTCTTTCTTGGTGGACGCACGTCCACCGGCGGCGGGGGCTGGGGGTGTCTTGGGCTCGCTCATGATGGTCGGCTCACTGATCTTGGTGCAACGAAGGGCGCGCGGGCTCTGCGGCGGAGGCCGTCAGAAGCCGCGCGCCAGCGCGGTCAGGTCGGCTTCCAGACTGGGCTGGCGGGAGAAGATTTCGGCGATCAGCGCCTCGGAGAGGTTGCCGCCCTCGCCGGCCTCGATGAACTTGGCCTTCTCGGAGCGCGCGCTCGGTGCGAACACGCGCTTCACGATGGTGGGCGAGCCCTTGAGGCCGCACATGTTGAGATCGGTGACGCCGGCGTCCTTGGCGTTCCACTTCACCACCTCGGCGCGGGCGGCGCGCAGGGCGTCCACCATGGTGCCGCGGCGCATCTCGTTGGTGGCTTCCAGCATGGCGACCAGGCAGGGCAGCTTGGACTTCAGCACCTGCGTGCCGCCCTCGGCGCGCCGCTCCAGGGTGATGGTGCGCTCGGCGGGATCGAACTCGGCGATCTTCGCCACATAGGTGATCTGCATCAGGCCAAGACGCTTGGCGATGCCGGGGCCGACCTGGGCGGTGTCGCCGTCGATGGTCTGCTTGCCGGTAAAGACAAGATCCGGCACGCCCCAGGTCTGGCCGACCTTGGTGATGGCGGTGGCCAGCGCGAAGCTGGTGGCCAGCGTGTCCGAGCCGGCGAAGAAGCGGTCGGTCAGCAGCACGGCGCGGTCGGCACCGAAGGTCAGGGCCTTGCGCAGGGAATCTTCCGCGGAGGGCGGGCCCATGGTGAGCACCGTGACTTCGCCGCCGAACTTGTCGCGCAGCCGAAGCGCTTCTTCCAGCGCGAACAGATCATAAGGGTTGATGATCGTCGGCACGCCCTGCCGCATGATCGTGTTGGTGACGGGATGGACGCGGATCTGCGCCGAATCCGGAACCTGTTTGATGCAGACGACGATGTGCATGAATTCGCTCCGAGCCAAACCCAACGGCTCCTGAGCCCTGACTGGCAAGCGGCGTGCCAAGCCGGCGTCACTTGTGAATCGCTCGCATTTTCAGTGATTTGTCATGCCGATCAGCCGATTGTCGGGTCTCGACGACACGCGAATACATGGAACAACGCGCGTCCGTGTCGGGAAGGTGACAGATGGGCGTCGCTGTGGGGTGATGAGCGGAGTGTCGTATTTGCGCACATCGGCGGCGCGTCGCGAACGCGACGTCGGGGCTGATCGGCGATGTGTCGGGGAGGGGACGATGGGCCGAAGCCCCTTGGGGGCGAGGAGGCCGCAATGCGTGAGGGAAGACTTTGAAGTATTGGCCGTCGCCGCGGGGAGGTTCTCGCAAAAGGTCCCCCGCCTTGCGGCGAGGGACCGGAACCTAAAATAGTCTTCAGCGTACGGTGTGTGAAAAGGCGTATTCGCAAAGGTCACGCCCTGTCCCGTTGAAATGTGCGCGGCAGGCCGCGGGGACGGACGTCGGGTGGACGGGCCGGCGGGGGCCGGCCCGTCGATCCTCGTTCAGCCGACGGCGAGTTCGGCGGCGGTCTTGCCGATCTGGCTCTCGTCCACGGCCTTCATGATGCCGTGCTCCATGAGCAGGTCTTCCAGCTCGTCCATGGTGATCGGGGTCGGGATGATGCCGTTGCCCGAGTTGCCATGCACCTTGGTGGCGAGGTTGCGGTAGTGCTGGGCCTGCGCGGAATCCGGCGCATACTCGATCACCGTCATGCGGCGCAGCTCGGCGTGCTGCACGATGTTGTCGCGCGGCACGAAATAGATCAGCTGCGTGCCGAGCTTCTTCGCCAGCGACTCCGCCAGCTCGTACTCCTTGTCGGTCTGGCGCTCGTTGCACACCAGGCCGCCCAGGCGCACGCCGCCGGAGTTCGCATACTTCAGGATGCCCTTGGAGATGTTGTTGGCCGCATACATGGCCATCATCTCGCCGGACATGACGATGTAGATTTCCTGCGCCTTGTTCTCGCGGATCGGCATCGCGAAGCCGCCGCACACCACGTCGCCCAGCACGTCGTAGGACACGTAGTCGATGTCCTCGTAGGCGCCGTTCTCCTCAAGGAAGTTGATCGAGGTGATCACGCCACGGCCGGCGCAGCCGACGCCCGGCTCCGGGCCACCCGACTCCACGCAGCGGATGTCGTTGTAGCCGACCTTCATCACGTCCTCGAGCTCGAGGTCTTCCACCGAACCCGCGTTGGCGGCCAGCGAAAGGATGGTGTCCTGCGCCTTGGCGTGCAGGATCAGGCGGGTCGAGTCCGCCTTCGGGTCGCAGCCCACGATGAGGATGCGCTGACCAAGCTCGGTCAGGGCCGCAAGCGTGTTCTGGGACGTGGTGGACTTGCCGATGCCACCCTTGCCGTAAAACGCGATCTGTCGCAGCGAAGCCATCTTGCTCTCCTTCGAACCTACTTTGGAAGACCACCGCGCGAATTGGCGCGAGGCCGTTTCTCTCGTCAGCAATATCGATCGGAAACGCCCCGCGGGTTACGGGAAGGAGCGCATCGCTGGCGGCGGCCTAGGCGTGCACTCAGCCCTCACTCGCTGTTGCGCCATGGCAGGAGCAACCAGCGTGCCACTCGCCCCAACACCCCGCAGGCCTTTGATCTCAATCAAATTCCGGGGGTGCGAGGGGGCCTTCCTTGGTCTTTCGAATGGTGTGTCGAACCCGACAGGTACGGGTCGTGTGTCGGGATTGGGACATATGCCGTGCGCTCGACGCGCCGTCGCCGGAGCAATCCCGTCCAGGACTGTGGTTGCGGGCGAGGAACGGAACTTGCTTGACGGTCCATCAACCCGCTCGCGCGCGGACGGCCGTGGTCCCGAACCCGGCCCGCCGCAGCAGGCGGGCGGTGCCGACGACGGGGATCGGCGCGCGATAAACGCAAGTCATGAGCGAGGCGACAGATGCAGATCGGCGTTGAGACGTCCAAGGCGGTGGACCAGCGGCGTGTCTTCGTGGTGGACGAGGACGAGATCACTCGCGCGGCGCTCCAGTTCATGCTGCACGACGAGATCGAGACCCACGAGCTCGCCACCCCCGAGGAGGCCTATGAGAAGGGTCAGGGCTGGCTGATGCCGCACGTGGTCCTGCTCGGCGTCGGCCTGCTCAAGGCGCGTGGCGATGCGTTGATCGGCGAGATGAAGACGAAGTTTCCCGGCGTGCGCATCCTCATCGTCACCGACAAGTCGGAAGAGGCGGTGGCGGTGAGCGGGCTGAAGGCCGGCGCCCATGGCGCGGTGGTGAAGCCGCTGACGCTGGAGGGCGTGCGCAAGAAGGTGGATACGGTGCTCGGCCGCGACGGCGGCGCGCAGCTCGTGCAGCTCTCCGTGATGAAGTAGGGCGCCGTGGCCCACGTCACCTTCTGGGAGAAGCCGGGCTGCGGCACCAATGCCCGGCAGAAGCTCGCCCTCGCCAATGCCGGCCACACGCTGGACGTCCGCAGCCTCCTGACCGAGCCGTGGACGGCCGAGCGCCTGAAGAGCTTCTTCGGCGCGACGCCGGTCGCCACCTGGTTCAATCCGGCGGCGCCGAAGGTGAAGTCGGGCGAGGTCAAGCCCGAGGCGGTGGAGGCCGAGGCCGCCATCGCGCTGATGCTGGCGGAGCCATTGCTCATCCGCCGCCCCTTGGTGGAGGTGGAGGGCGCCCGCTGCGCCGGCTTCGACCGTGAGCCCGTCACCTCCCTGCTGGGGTCGGTCGCGCCGGGGGCGAGGCCGCTTGAGGGCTGCTCCCATCCCGGCGAGGCCCATCCCTGTCCGGACCCCGGCGAACGGAAGGCGTCCTGAACATGAACGCGCTGCTGCCCCCCGCGCGTCCCTTCGAGGCGGCGCTGGCCTACCACGCCCGCACCAAGCACAGCCTGAAGGGTTATGCCGCCGGCCCCGAGACGCTGGACTGGGACATGCAGCCCAATCCGTTTCGGGAGTATGAGGGCGCGCCGCGCACCGCCCTGCCGCTGGCGGCGGAAGGACTCGACGTCTCCTTTTCGGAAATGGTGTCGGGAACGGTGGCGCCCGCGCCGCTGGACCTTGCCGGCGTCGCCTTGCTGCTGGAACTCTCTTTCGGCCTTGCGGCCTGGAAGCAGCTCGGCCCCGACCGCTGGGCTCTGCGCTGCAATCCCTCCAGCGGCAATCTGCACCCCACCGAGGCTTATGTGATCGCCGGGCGCATCGCCGGTCTCGACGATGGCGTGCACCACTATGTCAGCCGCGACCATGCGCTGGAGCATCGCTTCGCGCCGTCGGGACCGGATGTGGTGGTGGTGGCGGGCGCCTCCGGCTTCGCTATGGAGCAGAGGTTCGGGCCGGCCGGCGGGGCGCCGTCTCTGTTCCTCGCGCTGTCGTCCATCCATTGGCGCGAGGCGTGGAAATATGGCGAGCGCGCCTTCCGCTATTGCCAGCTGGATCTCGGCCACGCGCTGGCCGCCGTGCGCTATGCCGCCGCGTGCCTCGGCTGGACCGCGCGACTGGTGGAGACCATCCCCAGCGCCGACATCGCCCGCCGCATCGGCCTCGACCGGGCGGCGGACTTCGCCGGGGCCGAGCGGGAGGATCCCGACATCCTGATCGCGCTGGCTCCGGCCGGCGGCGATCTGTCGGCTTTGCCGCCGCTGCCGTCGGGGGGGCGGTGGATGGGGCGGGCCAATGTGCTGGACCGGCATCCGCTCTATCGCTGGCCGGTGATTGATCAGGTGAGCCTTGCCACCCATCGCGCCGGCGCCGATGCGGAGGAAGCGGCGACGGCTCCCGCCCTTCCGCCTCGCGCGGCGACCGGCGAGGCGCGGGCGGCGTCGGTCATCCTCGGCCGGCGCAGCGCCCAGCGCTTCACGGCCAAGGGCAGCATCATGCCCCGCGACGTGTTCCTCGGCCTCATGGATGCGCTGCTGCCGCGCGCGGCGGCGCCGTTCGATGCCGCCCCCTTCGAGGCCCGCGTCCATCCGCTTCTGTTCGTCCACCGGGTGGAGGGGCTCGCCTCCGGCCTCTATGCCCTGCCGCGCCGGGACGGCGTGCTCGCCGCTCTCAAGGCCGCGCTGCGCTCCGACTTCACCTGGGAAAAGCCGGAGGGCGTGCCGGCGCACCTGCCGCTCTATCGGCTGGTGGAAACCGACTGCCGCGCCATCGCCCGCACCGTGAGCTGCCATCAGGCCATCGCCAGCGACAGCTCGTTCGCCCTGGCCATGCTGGCGGAGTTCGAGCCGCTGGTGACGGCGGAGGCGTGGCGCTACCGCCAGCTCCATTGGGAGGCGGGCATGGTCGGCCAGTCGCTCTATTTGGAAGCGGAGGCGGCGGGCTTCCGGGGCACCGGCATCGGCTGCTTCTTCGACGACGATCTGCACCAGCTGCTGGGGCTCGAAGGCGGGGCCTTCCAGTCCATCTACCACTTCACCGTCGGGCGCGCCGCCGTCGACGACCGCATCACCACCGAGCCGGCCTATCCAGGCCGGGGCGCCTGAGCGGGATCGGCGCCGGATTTGGGGAGACCATCATGAAACAGCGCACGCCCTTCCGCCGCATCGGCGTCGCGGAGGCGGTGGCCATCGTCGGCACGGGCAAGGCCCTGCTGCTCGATGTGCGCGACGCCAATTCCTACGCCGCCGGCCATGTGGCGGGCGCGCGGAACATGGCGTTCGGCAATCTCGGCGACATCATCGGCATGACGCCGAAGGCGCAGCCAGTGGTCATCTATTGCTATCACGGCAATGCCAGCCAGGAGTATGCGCAGGCCTTGTCGGATTTCGGCTTCTCCGACGTGACGAGCGTGGACGGCGGCTATGAGGCCTGGTCCAACCACGCGCAGGCGCAACAGTCCGCCGCCGCGCTCGATCCGGCGCTCTCGGCCTGGATCGCCAGCCGTGGCTTTCCCCCGGACGGGCTGAACGCTACCGCCGAGAACGGCATGACGCCGCTGATGAAAGCCTGCGCGGAGGGGCTCGGCGAGACGGTCGCGGCCCTCATCGCTGCCGGTGCCGCCCTCGACATCCGCAATGCGGACGGCAACACCGCGCTGTGGATCGCCTGCGTGGGGGATCATCTCGACATCATCGACGCGCTCGTGGATGCGGGCATCGCCATCGACAGCGCCAACGACAATGGCGCCACGGCGCTGATGTATGCGGCCTCCGCCGGCAAGGCCGGCGTGGTGGAGAAACTGCTCGCGCGTGGGGCTGATCCGCGGCCGGAGACCCTGGACGGCTTCTCCGCGCTGGACCTCGCCTCCACCATCGAATGCCTCACGCTGCTGCGGCGCGCGACCAAAGAGGCCCGGGCCGCGGCACCGGTCTGACGTCCAAGTGTCGCGTCGCGCTTTGTCTCGTGGACCCTGCGGTCTGCCCACGCTAATCCTGCTGTATCGGGACTGAGCGAGGATACGGCGCATGACCTACCGCTGGTGGACACAGGCCATGGTGGACGCCCTCCTCGCCGAGGATGCGCCCTATGGCGATCTGACGACCGAAAGCCTCGGCCTCGCCGGGCGCGACGCGCGCCTCTCCATGGCCGTGCGCGGCGACACCACGCTCTGTGGCGTGGAGCTGGCGCGCGAACTGTTCCTCACGGCCGGTGCCAAGGCCGATCTGCTGGCGGCGAGCGGCGCGCGGGTGCCGCAGGGCGACACCTTCCTCCTCGCCGAGGGCGCGGCCGGCCCCATCTTCCGGGCGTGGAAGGTGGCGCAGACGCTGGTGGAATATCTCTCCGGCATCGCCACCCTCACCGCCGACATCGTGGCCGCCGCGCGGGCGGTGTCGCCCGAGGTGGCGGTGGTGACGACGCGCAAGACCCTGCCCGGCGCCAAGGCGCAGATGATCGCCGCCATCCGCGCCGGCGGCGCCTTCCCGCACCGGCTCGGCCTCTCCGAGACGCTGCTGCTGTTTCCCGAACATGCCGCCTTCCTCGCGGACCCCGCCGAGGGCATCGCGCTTTTGCGCCGAAAGGCGCCGGAGAAGAAGGTGGTGGTGGAGGTGAAGACGCCGGAGGAGGCCGAGGCCGTGCTCCCCGCGCGGCCGGACGTGCTCCAGTGCGAGAAGATGACGCCGGACGACATCCGGCAGGTGGTCGCCCTCACCGCGGAACATTCTCCCGGCACGAAGGTGGCGGCGGCCGGCGGCGTCAACCTCTCCAACGCCGCCGCCTATGCCGCGGCCGGCGCCCATGTGCTGGTGACGTCGGCCCCCTATTGGGCGAAGCCCGCCGACGTGAAGGTGGTGATCGGCCCGGCCTGAGCGGCGCCTGCCGCCGGCTCTCGCACCGGATGATCTGCCCTCACCCGTGAATTCGTCCGGCCCCGGCAAGAAATGACCGGACGGGAATGGGCGACTACGTAATTATACGTATGTTCGATACCGACAACACGGTGTGTCGCACGTGTCTCGTCTGTCGTGATCCTGTCGAACCTCGGACAAGCTTGCCGGCTGTCGGCTTTGCGACAGCTGGGCGCTCCCTGATTTCCATCGATTCCAGAATGGCTTGCGGCAATGGCACGCGGTTTGCGTGATCTCTGTCAGGCGCTGCTGGCGAATGGTGGGCGGCTTCGATGCTCCGGCTCACCACAGGCGCGGTTCAGGGCCAAGGGACTTAGGGTCACGGGACTTGAGGAAGACACCATGCTCGCGAAGTCTCCATCGGTGACATCTGGGCGCTCCGGCCGGTCCTCGGCGGAGGCTGGCGGTTCGGCGGCAGGGGCTGCGGCCGCCCGCACGGTCTTCCTCAACGACACCACGCTCCGCGATGGCGAGCAGGCGCCGGGCGTCGCCTTCACCCGCAAGGAGAAGATCGAGATCGCCGAGGCGCTCGCCGCCGCCGGCGTGCCCGAGATCGAGGCCGGCACGCCCGCCATGGGCGACGAGGAGATCGAGACGCTGCGCTCCATCGTCTCCCTCAAGCTGCCGCTCCGCGTCGCCGCCTGGTGCCGCATGAGCGAGGAAGACCTGTTCGCGGCGGTCTCCGCCGGGGTCAGCTACGTCAATCTCTCCATTCCCACTTCCGACCGCCAGCTCAAGGGCAAATTGAACCGCGACCGCGACTGGGCGCTCGCAGCCCTGAAGCATGTGGCGACGCTGGCCACCAAGCTCGGCTTCACGGTGGCCATCGGCTGCGAGGACGCCTCCCGCGCCGATCCCGATTTCCTGTGCCGGGTGGCCGAGGTGGCGCGGGAGGCGGGCGCGTTCCGCCTGCGCCTCGCCGACACGCTGGGCGTGCTCGATCCCTTCTCCACCTATGCGCTGGTGCGGCGCGTCGCCAATGCCACGGACCTCGAGATCGAGTTCCACGCCCACGACGATCTGGGCCTTGCCACCGCCAACACCCTCGCCGCCGTCACCGGCGGCGCCCGCCATGCCAGCGTGACCGTGGTCGGGCTCGGCGAGCGGGCCGGCAATGCGGCGCTGGAGGAAGTGGCCATCGCCCTGCGCCAGACCGCCCGCGCCGAAAGCGGCATCGACCCGCGCGCCCTGCGCCCGCTGGCCGAGAAGGTGATGGCCGCTGCCGGCCGCGCCATGCCGCGCACCAAGGCCATCGTGGGCGAGGACGTTTTCACCCACGAGAGCGGCATCCATGTTGCCGGCCTGCTGAAGGATCGCGGCACCTACGAGGCGCTGAACCCGGAACTGCTCGGCCGCTCCCACCGCGTGGTGCTGGGCAAGCATTCCGGCCTTGCCGCCATCTCCAAGGCCCTCGCCGACGAGGGGCTGGCGGTGGACGAGGCGCGGGGTCGCGCCATCCTCGCCCGGGTGCGCGACTTCTCGGTGCGCACCAAGGAGACGGTGACGCCCCAGGTGCTGCGTCGCCTCTACGAGGACAGCTTCACCGAAGAAGCGCTGAAGCGCCGCCACGCCGCCGTGATGGGAGCCTGATCCATGATCATGGGAAGCCCCAAGTGGCACGGTACCGAGGTGCCCCTCGCCACGGCGACCGCGCTGGATGCGCCGGCTGCGTCCTTCACGGTGTGGCAGCTGATCCGCGAGGACGTGAACTGCGTGAAGGCGCGGGACCCGGCGGCCCGGCACACGTTCGAGATCGTGCTCACCTATCCCGGCGTCCACGCCATCATCTGGCATCGGCTCGCCAGCCGGCTGTGGCGGCGGGGGGTGAAGTTCCCGGCCCGCTTCCTCTCCTGGCTGGGCCGTTTCCTGACCAATGTAGACATCCACCCCGGCGCCACCATTGGCCGGCGCTTCTTCATCGATCACGGCGCGTGCGTGGTGATCGGCGAGACCGCCGAGATCGGCGATGATGTCACCCTGTACCATGGCGTGACCCTGGGCGGCACGTCCTGGACGGCGGGCAAGCGCCATCCCACCCTGCGCAACGGCGTGCTGGTGGGCGCGGGCGCCAAGATCCTCGGGCCGATCACGGTGGGGGCCGGCTGCCGGGTCGGCGCCAATTCGGTGGTGATCGAGGATGTCCCGCCGGCCATGACGGTGGTGGGTATTCCCGGCCGGGTGGTGAAGCCCACCTCGGACCGCCGCAAGCTCGGCGACGGCCGCATCGACCTTGAGCACCATCTGATGCCGGACCCGGTGGGCGAGGCCATCGTCTCCCTGCTGGACCGGATCGAGTTCCTCGAGGCCCGCCTCACCCACCTGCAGGGCGAGCGCCAGCGCGGCCGGCCGGCGAGCGCGGACGAGGCGGCCTGACATCCCGGATTTGGGTTGACCAGACTTGGGTTGACCAGACTTGGGCTGATCGACAGGAGAAAGAGCGACATGTCCATCATCGACAAGCTGAAGTCTCTCGGAAGCGCCGAGGAGTTCTTCGAGGTGCTGCAGGTGGAATACCAGCCGGAAGTGCTGCAGGTGCTGCGCCTCCATATCCTGCGGCGCATGGGCCAGTACCTCGTCTCCGCCGAGTTCGACGGCATGAGCGAGGAGGAGATCTATTCCGCCGCCCAGACCATGCTGGGGCAGGCCTATGCCGACTTCATCAAGTCCAACCCCATGGCGGAACGGGTGTTCAAGGTGCTGAAGGAGCACGATCCGAACCGCCCGGCGGCACCCGCCACCAAGCCCGCCTTCGTCCAGCTCGGTTCGCTCAAGACCGGAAGCTGAGACTGTCTCGTCCCGCCCCTCCGCGCAGCCGCGGGGAAGCATGCGGGGCCACCCTTCCGCCGGAGTGCCCCGAAGTGCTCCGGCTGGCTGCCCTCTCCCTGCTTTTTGTTCGTTGATATTGACGTTGTTTTATTTTTTTCATCCGGCTGGTCGCTCGGCCGTGTGCGGGGAGAGGGCAGATTTCCTCAAGGACCGGCGCCGATGCGCGCTGATGACCATCGCGCGGATGATCCCGGCCGCGTGCCAAGACCCCCGGGGCCGATCCCCGCGGTGGGCCGGCGTCCGGACCCGGCGCATGGGTGGCGCCAGAACCGCCCAGATCCCTTACGCAAGGCCAGAGGCCGTGTGATCCTGCCCCATTCGGGCGGACTATGCCGGCCCCCGCGCGCCTTCCCCCTCTGGCTTTCCGGGCTTTTCCAGATCGCACGGCGCTGCGCCTGTCCCTTGCCGCCTCGCCCTGCCGCCGGGCGGCACGAGCGTCATGCCGCCCGAGCGGTCGGAAGTGTTGCCGCTTCGGGCGTGGCCGGTGGTAGGCCGCTGCACCGCTCTGCGGGATGGTTTTCCGCATGGTGCAAATCAGCAGAAAATCGGCGTAAAACGACCCGTTTTTGCGGCAAAATCCCGCTCGATGCCACTATTTGTGCAGTGCGGCCGGCTTGAACCCCCGGACGGATGGGAGTAGTCAAGCGCCGCGTTCCTGCGGCGGCTCGTCTCATGTGCCGGCTCCGCAGCGGTTACCGGGGATTTGGGATGGCCCGCAACAAGATCGCCCTCATCGGGGCCGGCCAGATCGGCGGTACGCTCGCCCTTCTGGCTGGACTGAAGGAACTGGGCGACATCGTGCTGTTCGACGTCGCCGACGGCGTTCCCGACGGCAAGGCCCTGGACCTCGCCCAGCTCGCCCCCGTGGAGGGGTTCGACGCGGGCATCTGGGGCGCCTCCAGCTATGATGCCATCGCCGGTGCCGATGTGGTGATCGTCACCGCCGGCGTGCCGCGCAAGCCGGGCATGAGCCGCGACGACCTCCTCGCCATCAACCTCAAGGTGATGGAGCAGGTGGGCGCGGGCCTGCGCAAATATGCGCCTGACGCTTTCGTCATCTGCATCACCAATCCGCTCGATGCCATGGTCTGGGCGCTCCAGCGCACCAGCGGCCTGCCGCCGGAGAAGGTGGTGGGCATGGCCGGCGTGCTGGATTCGGCCCGCTTCCGCTTCTTCCTCTCCGAGGAGTTCGGTGTCTCGGTGGAGGATGTGACCGCCTTCGTCATGGGCGGGCACGGCGATACCATGGTGCCGCTGGTGCGCTATTCCGCCGTGGGCGGCATCCCGGTGCCGGACCTCATCCGCATGGGCTGGACCAGCGAGGAGCGCATCGCCGCCATCGTCCAGCGCGTGCGCGACGGCGGGGCGGAGATCGTCAACCTGCTCAAGACCGGCTCGGCCTTCTACGCGCCGGCCGCCGCCGCCATCGCCATGGCGGAGAGCTACCTGAAGGACAAGAAGCGCCTGCTCCCTGTCGCCGCACGGCTCGATGGGGAATACGGGCTCAGGGACATCTATCTCGGCGTGCCGGCCGTCATCGGCGCGCGGGGTGTGGAGCGTATCGTGGAGGTCGATCTCGACCGGTCCGAGCGCGCCATGTTCGAAAGATCGGTCGCCGCAGTCGAAGGACTGGTGGAGGCCTGCCTGAAGATCGCACCCGGCCTCGGGAAGTGATCTCGCTCATGACGGCGTGCCGCAAGGCGCGCCGTTTTCGTGCCGGGGTACAACCGGCGTGGTGAAGGAGACGAGTGTTCCCCTCCTCGGGGGAGACCGCATCCTCGCTCCAGTCCTTCGGGCCGGGGCGGTGGCGCGGGTCCCCCTTCTGCGGTGGAGGCGGTCTTGACCGGGCGGTCCCGCAATTGCGCGGGACCCGGGACGGACCGGGGCGGGGAAAGGGACACATCGCAACCCTGAGGGACACGGAAGATGAATATTCACGAGTATCAGGCCAAGGCGCTGCTGAAGAGCTTCGGCGCCCCGGTCTCGCGCGGCATTCCCGTGCTGAAGGTCGAGGAGGCGGAAGCCGCCGCCAAGGAGCTGGGTGGCCCGCTCTGGGTGGTGAAGTCGCAGATTCACGCCGGCGGCCGTGGCAAGGGCAAGTTCAAGGAGCCCGAGGCCGGCGAGAAGGGCGGCGTGCGCCTCGCCAAGTCCGTGGATGAGGTGAAGGAGTTCGTCGGCCAGATGCTCGGCCGCACCCTCGTCACCATCCAGACCGGCCCGGCCGGCAAGCAGGTGAACCGCCTCTACATCGAGGAAGGCTCGGACATCGAGAAGGAGTTCTACATCTCCCTGCTCGTGGACCGCGTCACCTCGCGCGTGGCCTTCGTGGTCTCCACCGAAGGCGGCATGGACATCGAGGAAGTCGCCCACTCCACCCCTGAGAAGATCGTCACCTTCTCGGTGGACCCGGTGACCGGCGTGCAGGGCTTCCACGGCCGCAAGATCGCCAAGGCCCTCGGCCTGTCCGGCGAACTCGCCAAGCAGGCCGGCAAGCTGGCCGAGGTGCTCTACACCGCCTTCGTCGAGACCGACATGGCGATGCTGGAGATCAACCCGCTCATCGTCACCAAGGACGGCAACCTGCGCGTGCTCGACGCCAAGGTGTCCTTCGATTCCAACTCCCTGTTCCGCCATCCCAAGCTCGTCGAGCTGCGCGACCTGACGGAAGAGGACGAGAAGGAGATCGAGGCGTCCAAGTACGACCTCGCCTACATCGCCCTCGACGGCACCATCGGCTGCATGGTCAACGGCGCGGGCCTCGCCATGGCGACCCTCGACATCATCCAGCTCTACGGCGAGAGCCCGGCGAACTTCCTCGACGTGGGCGGCGGCGCCAACGAGGAGAAGGTGACGGCGGCGTTCAAGATCATCACCGCCGACCCGAACGTGAAGGGCATCCTCGTCAACATCTTCGGCGGCATCATGAAGTGCGACGTGATCGCCAACGGCGTGATCGCGGCGGTGAAGGCGGTGGGCCTCCAGGTGCCCCTCGTGGTGCGCCTCGAAGGCACCAATGTGGAAGAAGGCAAGCAGATCATCCGTGACAGCGGGCTCAATGTGATCCCCGCCGATGATCTCGATGATGCGGCGCAGAAGATCGTCGCGGCCGTGAAGAAGGAAGCTGCGTGATGTCCGTGCTGATCGACGCCAACACCAAGGTCATCACCCAGGGCTTCACCGGCAAGAACGGCACCTTCCACGCCCAGCAGGCCATCGCCTACGGGACGAAGATGGTCGGCGGCACCTCGCCCGGCAAGGGTGGCACCACCCACCTCAACCTGCCGGTGTTCGACACCGTGATCGAGGCCAAGGAAGCCACCGGCGCCGATGCCTCGGTGATCTACGTGCCGCCTCCGGGCGCCGCCGACGCCATCCTCGAGGCGATTGACGCGGAGATCCCGCTCATCGTCTGCATCACCGAGGGCATTCCGGTGCTCGACATGGTGAAGGTGAAGCGCGCCCTGTCCGGCTCCAAGAGCCGCCTCATCGGCCCCAACTGCCCCGGCATCGTCACCGCCGGCCAGTCGAAGATCGGCATCATGCCGGCCAACATCTTCAAGACCGGCTCGGTGGGCATTGTCTCGCGCTCCGGCACGCTGACCTATGAGGCCGTGTTCCAGACCACCCAGGAAGGCCTCGGCCAGACCTCGGCGGTCGGCATCGGCGGCGACCCGGTGAAGGGCACGGAATTCATCGACGTGCTGGAGATGTTCCTGGCCGATCCCAAGACCGAGTCCATCGTCATGATCGGCGAGATCGGCGGCTCGGCCGAGGAAGATGCGGCGCAGTTCATCGCCGATGAGGCGAAGAAGGGCCGCAAGAAGCCGATGGTGGGCTTCATCGCCGGCCGCACGGCCCCTCCCGGCCGTCGCATGGGCCATGCCGGTGCCATCATCTCCGGCGGCAAGGGCGGCGCCGAGGACAAGATCGCGGCCATGGAGGCGGCGGGCATCCGCGTGTCGCCCTCGCCGGCGCGCCTCGGCAAGACCCTCGTCGAGGTGCTGAAGGGCTGAGGGCCGTCCCCCGGCCCGGCCGGGGGATCGCCAACAGGATTGACCGGGGGGCGGGGACCTGGGCGAAAGCCTTGGAATTCCGCTCCCGCAAGGGCATCCGCCGCGCAATCGCCATGAAGTTCGGCGACTGGCGAGCGCGGTTCGGACGGGGCGAGGCGCCGGCCTTTCGGCCGGTGGCCGCCCTGCCCATATGAAGGTTGTCGAGCACTGCTGTCGAAGGCCGCCACGAGCCTCGCAGGGGTGACGGGGCGTCCGGCAAGGGCCGGGCGCCGGATTTGTGGCAGACGAGCGGCCTTGGGGCTTCATTTTCCGCGCGAAATGCGCTCAAGGAGAGTGAGGCGCCACGGTCTTCCGGGAACAAGCCCATGTCGCGCGCGGAACAGAACGACGTATTCCTGAACACCTCCTTCCTCTATGGCGCCAATGCCGCCTGGATCGAGGATCTCTACGCCCGCTATGAGACCGATCCCAATTCGGTCAGCGCTGAGTGGCAGGCCTTCTTCGCGGCGTTGAAGGACGATCCCAACCAGGTGATAGAGAACGCCCGCGGCGCCTCCTGGAAGAAGCCCAACTGGCCGGTGCACGCCAATGGCGAGCTGGTCTCGGCCATGGACGGCCAGTGGATCGAGGTGGAGAAGGCCATCGCCGACAAGGTGAAGGCCAAGGCGCAGAAGTCCGGCGTCGAGTTCTCCGCCACCGAGGTGCAGCAGGCCACCCGCGATTCCGTCAAGGCGCTGATGATGATCCGCGCCTACCGCATGCGCGGCCACCTGCACGCCAATCTCGACCCGCTCGGCCTGACACCGCCGCGCGAGGCGCCGGAGCTGGATCCGGCCTCCTACGGCTTCTACGAGGCCGACCTCGACCGCAAGATCTTCATCGACCACGTGCTGGGCCTCGAATTCGCGACCGTCCGCCAGATGGTCGCCATCCTGCGCCGCACCTATTGCGCCTCCATCGGCGTCGAGTTCATGCACATCTCTTCCCCGGAGGAGAAGGCCTGGATCCAGGAGCGCATCGAGGGGCCGGACAAGGAAGTCACCTTCACCCGCGAGGGCAAGCGCGCCATCCTCAACAAGCTGGTGGAGGCCGAGGGCTTCGAGAAGTTCCTCGATGTGAAGTTCACCGGCACCAAGCGCTTCGGCCTCGACGGCGGCGAGAGCCTGATCCCGGCGCTGGAGCAGATCATCAAGCGCGGCGGCAATCTGGGCGTGAAGGACATCGTGTTCGGCATGGCCCACCGCGGCCGTCTGAACGTGCTGACCCAGGTGATGGGCAAGCCGCACCGCGCCCTGTTCCACGAGTTCAAGGGTGGCTCCTGGGCCCCCGACGACGTGGAAGGCTCGGGCGACGTGAAGTATCACCTCGGCGCCTCGTCCGACCGCGAGTTCGACAACAACAAGGTCCACCTGTCGCTGACCGCCAACCCGTCGCACCTCGAGATCGTCGATCCGGTGGTGCTGGGCAAGGCCCGCGCCAAGCAGGACCAGCTGGGCGACACCGAGCGGACCAAGGTGCTGCCGCTGCTGCTGCACGGCGATGCCGCCTTCGCCGGCCAGGGCGTGGTGGCCGAGTGCCTCGGCCTCTCCGGCCTGAAGGGTCACCGCACGGGCGGTTCGATCCACTTCATCATCAACAACCAGATCGGCTTCACCACCAATCCGCGTTATTCGCGCTCCTCGCCCTATCCGTCGGATGTGGCGAAGATGATCGAGGCGCCGATCTTCCACTGCAACGGCGACGATCCGGAATCCGTGGTGTTCTGCGCCAAGGTGGCCACCGAGTTCCGCCAGCGCTTCCACAAGCCGGTGGTGGTGGACATGTTCTGCTACCGCCGCTTCGGCCACAACGAGGGTGACGAGCCCGCGTTCACCCAGCCGAAGATGTACAAGGTGATCCGCCAGCACGCGAGCGTGCTTGAGCTGTACACCAAGAAGCTGGAAGCCGAGGGCGTGGTGACTGCCGGTGAGGTGGACACCATGCGCAATGCGTGGCGCGACCGCCTCGAGGCCGAGCACGAGGCCGGCCAGGCCTACAAGCCCAACAAGGCCGACTGGCTCGACGGTCGCTGGGCCGGCTTCAAGCCCACCCACGAGGATGACGATCCGCGCCGCGGCAACACCGGCCTGCCGGAAGACGAGCTGAAGGCCATCGGCGCGAAGATCACCACCGTGCCGGAGGGCTTCCAGGTCCACCGCACCATCCAGCGCTTCCTCGACAACCGCAAGAAGGCGATCGAGGACGGCAAGGGCATCGACTGGGCGACCGGCGAGGCGCTCGCCTTCTCCTCCCTTCTGCTGGAAGGCCACCCGGTCCGCCTGTCGGGCCAGGACGTGGAGCGCGGGACCTTCTCCCAGCGCCACTCGGTGCTGCTCGACCAGGAGACCGAGGCCCGCTACAAGCCGTTCAACCACCTCTCCGAGACCCAGGCCAAGTACGAGGTCATCAATTCGATGCTCTCGGAAGAGGCGGTGCTCGGCTTCGAGTACGGCTACACGCTGTCCGAGCCCAACACCTTGGTGCTCTGGGAGGCGCAGTTCGGCGACTTCGCCAACGGCGCGCAGGTGGTGTTCGACCAGTTCATCTCCTCGGGCGAGCGCAAGTGGCTGCGCATGTCCGGCCTCGTCTGCCTGCTGCCGCACGGCTATGAGGGCCAGGGTCCGGAGCACTCCTCCGCCCGCCTCGAGCGCTATCTGCAGCTGTGCGCCGAGGACAACATGCAGGTGGCCAACGTCACCACCCCGGCCAACTACTTCCACATCCTGCGCCGGCAGATGAAGCGGGAATTCCGCAAGCCGCTCATCCTGATGACGCCCAAGTCGCTGCTGCGCCACAAGCGGGCGGTGTCCAACCTGTCGGACATGGTGACCGGCACCACCTTCCACCGCGTGCTGTGGGACGACGCCCAGTCGCACCCGGACGAGAACACCATCAAGCTCCAGCCGGACGACAAGATCCGCCGCGTCGTGCTGTCCTCGGGCAAGGTCTATTACGACCTGCTGGAGGAGCGCGAGAAGCGGGGCGTGGACGACGTCTACCTGCTGCGCGTGGAGCAGCTCTATCCGTTCCCGCTCAAGACGCTGGTGCAGGAGCTCGGCCGCTTCAAGAATGCCGAGGTCGTGTGGTGCCAGGAGGAGCCGAAGAACCAGGGGTCCTGGGCCTTCGTGCAGCCCTATCTGGAGTGGGTGCTGGAGCAGGCGGGCGGTGCCGCGCGGCGTCCGCGCTATGCCGGCCGTCCGGCGTCGGCCGCCACGGCCACCGGCCTCATGTCCAAGCACATGGCGCAGCTCAAGGCCTTCCTTGAGGAAGCCCTGGGCTGATCCGACACCCGAAGAACCGCCCCGAAAGAGGACGCGCCGTGCCGCACTTCCTGCTCCGCCTCTCCCCGCCGCGCCCGAGCTTTCCCTCGGACGCGAGCGCGGCCGAGATGGACGCCATGGGCGCGCACTTCGCCTTCTGGCAGGCCGAGGCGGAGGCCGGCACGGCCCTCGCCGTCGGTCCGGTGGCGGACCCGGCGGGCATCTGGGGGATGGCCGTCATCGAAGTACCCGACGAGGCCGCCGCGACCGGCCTCTCGCTTCGGGATCCCGTCATCAAGGCGGACCTGGGCTTCACCTATGCGGTGATGCCCATTCTGTCGCTCATCGAGCGCCGGGCGCCACGCCCGGCCCAAGCCGAAGTCTGAGGGAGGCCCCCTCAAGGGGCGAACACAATGACCGAGATCCGCGTGCCCACCCTGGGCGAGTCCGTTACCGAGGCGACCATCGGCAAGTGGTTCAAGAAGCCCGGCGAGGCCGTCAAGGCCGATGAGCCGCTGGTGGAGCTCGAGACCGACAAGGTGACCGTCGAGGTGCCGGCTCCGGCCTCGGGCGTCCTCTCCGAGATCATCGCCAAGGACGGCGAGACCGTCGGTGTTGGCGCGCTGCTCGGCAATATCGGCGCCGGCTCGGGCGCCGAGGCCGCTCCGGCCGCTGCCGCCGCAGCTCCCGCTCCCGCCGCTGCACCCGCGCCGGCTCCTGCCGCCGCTCCCGCCGCCGCTGTTGCGGCCGGCAGCAACGGCCCGGCCGTTGGCCGCATCGCCGCCGAGACCGGTGTGAACCCGGCCGACGTCGCCGGCTCCGGCAAGGACGGCCGCGTCACCAAGGGTGACATGCTGGCCGCCATCGCCGCCGGCGCCTCGGCCGCCGCCGCGCCCGCACCGGTTGCGGTGCGCGCGCCCTCCGCGCCGACCGACGCCGCCCGCGAGGAGCGGGTGAAGATGACCAAGCTGCGCCAGACCATCGCGCGCCGCCTGAAGGACGCCCAGAACACCGCCGCCATGCTCACCACGTTCAACGACGTGGACATGACCGCGGTGATGAGCCTGCGCAGCCAGTTCAAGGATGCGTTCGAGAAGAAGCACGGCACCAAGCTCGGCTTCATGGGCTTCTTCACCAAGGCGGTGATCGCGGCGCTGAAGGACATCCCGGCGGTGAACGCCGAGATCGACGGCCAGGACCTCGTCTACAAGAACTACTACAACATCGGTATCGCGGTGGGCACCGAGAAGGGCCTCGTGGTTCCGGTGGTGCGCGACGCGGACCTGCTCTCCGTCGCCGAGATCGAGAAGGCCATCGCCGGCTACGGCCGCAAGGCGCGTGACGGCAAGCTCGGCATCGAGGAGATGCAGGGCGGCACCTTCACCATCACCAACGGCGGCATCTACGGCTCGCTGATGTCCACCCCCATCCTCAACGCGCCGCAGTCGGGCATCCTCGGCATGCACCGCATCGAGGAGCGCCCGGTGGTGATCAAGGGGCAGATCGTGATCCGCCCGATGATGTACCTCGCCCTCTCCTACGACCACCGCATCGTCGACGGCCGCGAGGCCGTGACCTTCCTGGTGCGCGTGAAGGAGACCCTGGAAGATCCCGCGCGTCTCGTGCTGGATCTGTGAGGATGTGAGGGGAGCCCTAAGGGCTCCCCTTTGCCTTTCCGGCTTGGTGGCCGGCGAATTCCTATCGGGCTGTGGCAGCCCACATCACCTTGATCGGAGCCGGCCGCCCGGCATCGCGATGGATGCGGTCCCGGAGCGGACGACGGCGTGATCGAGGTCTGGAGACTTCATCGATGTCCTACGATCTCACCATCATCGGCACCGGCCCCGGCGGCTATGTGTGCGCCATTCGCGCGGCCCAGCTCGGCCTCAAGGTCGCGGTGGTGGAGAAGCGCGGCACCCATGGCGGCACCTGCCTGAACGTGGGCTGCATCCCCTCCAAGGCGCTGCTCTATGCCTCCGAGCTGTTCGAGGAAGCCGGCCACAAGTTCGGCGAGATGGGCATCGGTGTCCCGGCTCCCAAGCTCGATCTGCCCGCCATGCTGGCCTTCAAGGACCGCGGCGTGGACGGCAATGTGAAGGGCGTCGAGTTCCTGCTGAAGAAGAACAAGGTCGACGTCTACATGGGCGCCGGCAAGATCCTCGGCCCCGGCAAGGTGGAAGTCACCCTCAATGCCGACGGCAAGGTCGAGGTGCTGGAGACGAAGAACATCGTCATCGCCACCGGCTCCGACGTTGCCCCGCTGCCGGGCGTGACCATCGACGAGGAGCGCATCGTCTCCTCCACCGGCGCGCTGAAGCTGCCCAAGGTGCCCGGCAAGCTCGTCGTGGTGGGCGCGGGTGTCATCGGCCTGGAACTGGGCTCGGTGTGGCGCCGCCTCGGTGCGCAGGTCACCGTGGTGGAATTCCTCGACCGCATCCTGCCCGGCATGGATTCGGACGTGGCCAAGTCCTTCCAGCGCATTCTCGACAAGCAGGGCTTCACCTTCAAGCTCGGCACCAAGGTCACCGGCGTCGACACCAAGGGCAAGACGCTCAAGGTCTCGGTGGAGCCCGCCGCCGGCGGCGCCGCCGAAGTGCTTGAGGCGGACGTGGTGCTGGTCGCTATCGGCCGCATCCCCTTCACCGCCGGCCTCGGGCTGGAGGAGGCGGGCGTCGCCAAGGATGCGCGCGGCCGCGTGGTCACCGATCACCACTTCGCCACCAACGTGCCCGGCATCTACGCCATCGGCGACGTGATCGTCGGCCCCATGCTCGCCCACAAGGCCGAGGACGAGGGCGTGGCGCTGGCGGAGCAGCTGGCCGGCAAGGCGGGCCACGTGAACTATGATGTGATCCCCGGCGTGGTCTACACCTTCCCGGAGGTCGCTTCCGTCGGCAAGACCGAGGACGATCTGAAGGCCGCGGGCGTCGCCTACAAGGTCGGCAAGTTCCCCTTCACCGCCAACGGCCGCACCAAGGTGAACAACACCACGGACGGCTTCGTGAAGATCATCGCCGACGCCGCCACCGACAAGGTGCTCGGCGCCCACATCATCGGCCCCGAGGCCGGCGAGATGATCCACGAATGCGCGGTGCTGATGGAGTTCGGCGGCTCGTCGGAAGACCTCGCCCGCACCTGCCACGCCCATCCCACCCGCTCGGAAGCGGTGAAGGAAGCGGCCATGGCCGTGGAGAAGCGCGCCATCCACATGTGAGGGCACGGCGGGTTTCAGCCCGCGCGGCGCCTGAGCGTGGCCAAGGAACAGAAAAGGCCGGCGGGGCATCCCGCCGGCCTTTTGCATTCCGCGCATAAAAAAGCCCCGGCCCGAGGGCCGGGGAACGGAGGTTCCTTCCGGGAGGAAGCCGAGGCGCGCGCGCCGAAATCAGCCGCCCTTCTGGGTCACCGGATTGCTGGCGGTGGTGGTGGTGTCGCCGACGGAGGCGTTGGTCATGCCCGGGCACGCGAGCGCCGGGCCGGCGAGGACGCTCAGGGCGCACACGACGAAAGCGATCCGCTTCATCTTCCTCTCCTGCCTGTCACGTATCAACGCGCTGATTAGGCCAGAGAAAGGCCCGGCGGGAAAGCCCTCCGCCCGTACCGCACGATCACGAACATGCGCAGCTTGGCTGTCACGCCATCGGCCTCGGCCTTCGACCGAGGCCGTGCGGGCCACGCTCAGGCGCCGCGCGGGCTTGACCGAAGGCCCGTGAGTCAAGCGCACGGGCCTTTAGGGCAATAGTCCCTCAGCGCGAGGCGTCGTCCGGCTGGGCGAGGATCAGCGCCCAATAGACCTTGTATTTGGAATTGGGGGCGTTGGCCGTGGCGATGCCCATGCGGGTCACGCCCGGCTCCAGCATGTTCTTGTTGTGCGAGGGGGAATCGCGCCAGCCGGAGAAGGCCTCGGCCAAAGTGTGGTAGCCGGCGCCCACATTCTCCACCGCCCGCTTCGCGTCATAGCCGGAGGCCTTGATGCGGGTGATGAAATTGCGCCCGCCCACCTCGTGGGAGAGGTTGTCCGCCTTGGCCATGGCGTTGGCCTGGTCCTGGGCGAGGCGGCTCAGCGTGTCGTCGATGGTCACCGCCGGCAGGCCGCGCGCGGTCCGGTAGTCGGAGAGGAGGGAGGCCGCGGCGGCGGCGTCCACCGGCTTACCGGTCTTGGCGAGGTTGATGTAGAAGGCCGGCTGGGTGTCGATCTGCTCGGTGGTGGCGCAGCCGGCGAGGACGGCGAGAAGCGCAAGGCCGGCACCGGCGAGGAGGGAGCGGCGGAGGATCTGTTCGCGCATGTCTCGGCTTCCGGCTGGCCTTTTCGGGCGGGCTTTCGGGGGGGCGGCCCCCCTGCATTCCCCCTGTCTTGTGCGCCGGGAGGGTTGAGGAAGCGTTAGCGCGCCCGGCCCTCCCGGCCCCGGCCTATTGCAGCGGATCGGGCGGCGACGGCGGCGGGGGCACCATGTCGCGGGGGGCGCGGGCCAGCGCCGCCCAGGGCTGGGCCACCATGCCCACATGCGCCTTGCGGAAGCGCGAGAGCACCTGGAAATGCAGGTCGCTCTTCACGGTCAGCGCATAGTCCACGTTGGCCACCACGCAGCGCAGCTCGAACACGATGCCCGCGTCGGCGAACTTCATCAGGAACACGCGCGGCGGCGGCGTCTGGAGCACCTGCGGATGGTCGCAGGCGCAGCCGACCAGGATGTCGCGCACCTCCTCCGGGTCGCTGTCATAGGAGACGGTGACGGCGACGATGATGCGGCCGGTGGTGTTGGAATGCGTCCAGTTCTTCACCATGCCGGTGATGAGGTCGGCATTGGGGACGATCACCGTGGCGCGCTCGAAGGTCTCGATCTCGGTGGAACGCACCGAGATGCGTCGCACATAGCCTTCCTCGCCCTTCACGTTGATGGTGTCGCCCACCCGGATCGGTCGCTCGGCGAGCAGGATCAGGCCGGAGACGAAGTTCGACACCACCGACTGAAGGCCGAAACCGATACCGACCGAGAGGGCACCGGCGACCAGCGCGATGTTCTCGAGGTTCAGCCCCAGCTGCCCCATGGCGACCATCACGGCGATGATGGTGCCCACATAGCCGACGATGGTGGAGATGGAGGACTGCAGCGAGGGCTCAAGCCCCGTGCGGGGCAGGAGGGCGCTCGACACCCATTTCTGCAGGCCGCGCGCCGCCGCGAGGCTGACGAGCAGCAGCAGCACGGCATAGACCACGCTCCACAGCGTGATGGTGGCATTGCCGATGCGCACGCCGAAGGAGACGCGCTCCACCGTCTCCATCATGTCGGCGGTGGAGGTGCCCCAGCTGCCGACGATGAGGAAGGCGGCGACGACAAAGAGCTGGAGCTTGAGCAGGCCGGAGGCGATGACGCCGATCAGTTCCACCCGCTCCGGCTTGAGGCCGAGCATGCTGGAGATCATCCGCGCGCGATGGGTCTCGGCCGAAAGCCCCTCGCCGAAGAAGGCGTCGATGAGGGCATAGAGCAGATAGAGCACGCCGAGCACGGCGGCGGCGATGACCATGCGCGCGGCGACGAAGGCCGCGAAGCTGATGTAGCCGGCCACCAGCGCGCCGATGAGGGCGAACACCGCCACCCACACGAACAGGCGGATGTAGCGCGGCGGTGCCGGTGCCGGGCCGGTGGCGGCGATGGCCGCGGCGTCGGTGGTCGCCGAGTCCTTCGTCGTATCCGCATCGGCCTCCGCGCGGGCGGCGCCGACGAGGAAGCGCGAGATGAAGCCGGCGATGAGCAGCGACATGATCGCGCTCGTCACCACCGTCAGTCCCACGGGCGCGAACAGCACCCGGTGCAGGGCGTTGAGCGCGGCGGCGATGGCCAGCGTCCACACGGTGAAGGAGAAATAGCGGAAGGTGAGGGCTGCGGCGCCGTCCGAGAGCGGCGGCAGGCGGCGCCACGGCTCGTTCGGCGCCAGGAAGGCGCGGCCCACGGCGTTGCCGATGGCCTTGATGAAGATGGCGATGAGGATGCCCTGCACCAGCTCCTCGGCGCGGGGCGGAATGATCTCGAAGGCGCCGATGAAGGCGATGGCGGCCATGGCCGCGGCCGGCGCGACCGTGGCGTTCAGGAACAGGACCTTCATCGCCTCGCGCGCCGCGCGCAGGCGGGTGAAGCTCTCGCCCGCGGCCGGCGCGGGGGTGCGCAGGCGCTTGCGCAGCAGGCGTCCGCCCGCCACCACGGCCGCCATGATGGCGAGGCCGCCGATGACGATGCCGATGACGGCCAGCGGCGACAGGCGCCGCACCGAATAGGCGCGCCAGTCGTTGCCGAAGTAGCGCAGGGCGCGGAACTCGGAATTCAGCGCGTTGAAGGCGTTGGTCCACAGGTCGGGGTCGAGGACGGAATCCACCCGCTCGAACAGCTGGCCGGTGAACAAGGCGCGGCGGCGCGAGCTGATGCGGTCGGAAATCTGGTCGCCGCGCAGCACCAGCGCGCGGTTCTGCTTCAGGACGGCGCCGAGTTCGGCGGAGATCTTGGTGAGCCGCTCGCGGTCGGCGGCGACGGTCGGCTCTTCGGTGGCGCCCTCGGCGGGCTTGGGGCCGAGGCCGCTGAGCCGGCTCTCCGCGTCGGCGACGCGGGGAGCGATCTGGTCGGAGACGGCGGCGAGGTCCTTGCGGGCCGGATCGAGGCGCTGGCGCAGTTCGTCGAGGTCGCCGGGGCGCAGGCCCTCCACCGCGAGGGCGGCGTCGATGGAATCGAGGGCGGAGCGGGCCGCCTCCATCTTCTCGCGGGCGGCGACGATGGTCGGATCGGGCGGCACCGGCGCGGGCTTGGCCACCGGCTGCGTCGGCGTGGCATCGCCGGCGGCGGGCGCGGGGGTGCCGGCTGCGGCGGGGGCGCGGCGGCGGCATTGGGCGTGGCGGCGGCGGGCGCAGCCTGTCCGTGGCCCTGTGTCTGGCCCTGTCCCTGCTGTTGTCCCTGCGCCGGCGGGCTGGCAGCCTGCTGGGCGCCGGCCTGGGCCAGGGGGAAAACCGACAGGGCGAGCGCGACCAGAAAGGCCGCGGACGTCTTCACCTTCATATTGAACCTCCGCGGCGGCGTTCCTGTCGCCCGAAGGCGGCAGCCTCGTGGCGGATGGGGGATAAAGGCGTAAAGGTCGCCCCAAACCGCGACAAAAGCGCTGGAAAGACCCGCACCTTTGCCGCTATCTCGTCATCCCCCGGTAGCGATGAGGCTTTCCTGATGACCGCCGATGCTTCCGTCAAGCCCGAGCTGCGGGCAAACGTCCCCGATGCGCTGACGCTGGCGACCGAACTGATCCGGGCGCCGTCCGTCACCCCCGATTCGGGCGGCGCGCTGGAAATCGTCGCCCGCCGTCTGGAGGCCTTCGGGTACCATGTGGAGCGCCTGACCTTCGACAGCGGCGGCATCCCCATCCCCAACATCTACGCCCGCATCGGCACCGGCTCGCCCAACCTCTGCTTCGCCGGCCATGTGGACGTGGTGCCCGAGGGCGATCCCGCCCACTGGCTGCATGGGCCGTTCGCCGGCACCGTGGAGGATGGCAAGCTCTTCGGCCGCGGCGCGGTGGACATGAAGGGGGCGGTGGCCGCCTTCCTCGCCGCCGCGCTCAGCCATGGCCGGCCGGAGACCGGCAGCCTCTCCTTCCTCATCACCGGCGACGAGGAAGGCCCGGCCCTCGACGGCACGGTGAAGGTGGTGGAGTGGCTGAAGGAGAGGGGCGAGGTCATCGACCACTGCGTCCTCGGCGAGCCCACCAACCCCAACGCCATGGGCGATGCCTTCAAGGTGGGCCGGCGCGGCAGCCTCTCCGGCATCCTCACGGTGAAGGGGGTGCAGGGGCACGTCGCCTATCCGCACCTCGCCGACAATCCCATTCCGCGCCTCCTGAAGCTGGTGGGCGAGCTGACGTCGGCGCCCCTCGACCACGGCTCGGACTTCTTCCCGCCCTCCAATCTGGAGGTGGTCTCCATCGATGTGGGCAATCCGGTGTTCAACCTGATTCCGGCCGAGGCCACCGCCCGCTTCAACGTGCGCTTCAACGACCTCTATTCGCTGGAGACGCTGAAGTCCGAGATCATCCGCCGGATCGACGGCGCCGGCCTTACCTACGATCTCGCCTTCCAGCCCGGCGCCAGCCAGAGCTTCCTCACCGCCCCCGGACCCTTCGTGGAGCTGGTGGCGGATGCGGTGGAGGCGGAGACCGGCCGGCGGCCGGAGGCCTCCACCTCCGGTGGTACCTCGGATGCGCGCTTCATCAAGGACATCTGCCCGGTGGTGGAGTTTGGCCTCGTCGGCCAGACCATGCACAAGGTGGACGAGGCGACGCCCGTCGCCGACCTCGAGGTGCTGACCCGCATCTATTCCCGCATCATCGCGCGCTATTTCGCCACCTTCGCCTGAGCGGACGCCCCCATGACCGAGCCTATTCCCGGCGAAACCGCCTCCACCCTCGACGTGGATGGCCGCGCCATCGCCATCCGCGCCATCCCCGGCGCGGCGCCCGGCCTGTTCTGGCTGGGCGGCTTCAAGTCGGACATGACCGGCACCAAGGCCGAGCACCTCGCCCGCTGGGCGCAGGCGCGCGGGCAGGCGAACGTGCGGTTCGACTATTCCGGCCATGGCGCCTCGGGCGGGGCGTTCGAGGAGAGCACCGTCTCGCGCTGGCTCAACGAGGGGCTGGCGGTGTTCGACCACGCCACCTCCGGCGAACAGGTGGTCATCGGCTCGTCCATGGGCGGCTGGATCGCGCTGCTGCTCGCCCGCGCCCTCGCGGCGCGGGGGGAGAAAAGGCTGAAGGGGTTGGTGCTGGTGGCGCCGGCGCCGGACTTCACCGAGGCCCTCATGTGGGACAAGTTCCCGCCCCCGGTGCGCGAGCTGATCGAGACCTCCGGGCGCTTCCTCAAGCCGACGCTCTATGGCGAGGACCCCTATGTCATCACCCGCGAGCTGATCGAGGACGGGCGCCGCCATCTGCTGCTCGGCACGCCGTTCGCGGTGGGCTGCCCGGTGCGCATCCTTCAGGGCGCGCGGGACGAGGACGTGCCGTGGGAACACGCCATGCGCCTCGTGAGCTGCCTCGCCGAGGACGACGTGGTGTTCTCCCTCATCAAGGACGGCGACCACCGCCTGTCCCGCCCGGAGGATCTGGAGCGGCTGACGGAGGCGGTGGAAGGGCTGGTGTGAGGGGCGCGTCGCTGCCGATCGAGGCGTGCGGGGAAAAGCGATACGAGAACCTTCGTCATGGCCTCGCTTGTCCCGGCCATCCACGTCGTTCCGATGGTGCAAAGGTTCTGCGCCCGCGCCCGGCCGTGCCACCTGGATGCCCGGGACAAGCCCGGGCATGAAGAAGAAGCGGGGCGACGAAGCTGGCTACGCCCCTCAGCGGCGCATCTGCTGGAGCAGTGCGAGGTCGGGATAGCCGTCCGGCAGCAGGCCGGCGCGGGCCTGATAGTCCTGGATGGCGACGCGACTCTTCTGGCCGAGGATGCCGTCCACGTTGCCGATGTCGTAGCCCATCTGGGCGAGGCGGCCCTGGATTTCCTGCCGCTCGGCCTTGGAGAGGCCGCGCTCCTCCTTCGGCCAGGACTGGACGAAGGCGCCGCCGCCGCGCAGCCGGTCGGCGAGATGGCCGATGGCGAGGGCGTAGGCGTCGGCCGGATTGTACTTCAGGATGGCGTCGAAGTTCCGCATCATCAGGAAGGCGGGACCGTTGGCGCCGCCCGGCAGCAGCAGATAGGCGGTATCGGTGGGGCGCGGGAAGGCGACGCCGTTGGCGCGGCGCACGCCGAGGGCGTTCCATTCGCCCAGCGTCTTCTTGTTGCTGCGGCTGGCGAGGCGGTAGTCGAAGCCCTGCGGCAGCGCCACCTCATAGCCCCACGCCTTGCCGAATTCCCAGCCGTCCAGCTTCAGATTGTTGGCGGTGGAGGCGATGATGTCGGGGATGGAATCCACCACGTTGCGCTTGCCGTCGCCGTCGAAGTCCACGGCGAAGCGCTGGAACGAGGTGGGCATGAACTGGGTGGGGCCGAACGCGCCCGCCCACGACCCCTTCAGATGGTCGTAGGGCACGTCGCCCTTTTCCAGGATCTGCAGGGTGGCGATGAACTCGTCGCGGAAATAGTCCTGCCGCCGGCCGATGCAGGCGAGGGTGGCGGTGGATTCCAGCACGTTGCGCCGGCCGATGCCGTCCGGGTCGCCATAGGTGGATTCGATGCCCCAGATGGCGGTCACGGCGTAGCGGTCGACGCCATAGGCCTTTTCCGCCCGGTCGAAGATGGGCTTGTAGCGCTCCAGAATCTCGCGGCCCTTCTTCACGCGCGTCTCGGTGACGAGCATGTTCACATAGGCGCCGATGGGCTTGGAGAATTCCGGCTGGCTGTCGAGATAGTCCATGATCTTCATCTGCGGTTGCAGCGAAGCGGTGTACGTCTCGAAGGTGCGGCGGGAGACGCCCTTGGACTGGGCCAGCGGCCACAGATTGGCGATGCACTGGGGAAAGTTCGCCTCGGCCTGGGCGATGGCCTGCGGCGTCATCAGCGGATGGCCGGCGCCGGCCGGCGGGGTCTGCTGGGCCGGCGGGAAGCCGAAGATGGAGCCGGTCGTCTGGGCCTGTCCGGCGGCGGGGCTGACGAGACCGGCAAACAGCGCGAGCGTCACGGCCACGCCGCTTCCGAAGGTGGTCCTTTCGCGCGTCGTCGATGCCATCTTGAAAACCTTCCGTTTCCGGCCTGCCGCGAGGGCACCGGGGTGATCGTCTGAGGCTCCTACTGGGCGGCAATATGGTTGCGTCGCGGTTAATGGATGGCAAGTTTCAGCGGCTGGTATGCTGTTGGGGCGGCATTAACCGAAGTTGGGGAACACGCCCGAGATCTCTGCCGTTGCCACTCGGCTGCCATAGGGGCAGGAAAGGTTTCCAGGCGGCGGCGTGCCGCGCAGGGCGCCGTCCGCGCCGAGCTGTGCTAGACGACGGGCGTGGGTATTCAGGAGGGGCATTACTCAAGATGCGTAGACCCATTCGCAAGGCGATCCTACCCGTCGCGGGCCTTGGCACGCGCTTCCTTCCGGCGACCAAGGCGGTGCCGAAGGAGATGCTGACGGTGGTGGACCGGCCCGTCGTGCAGCACGTGGTGGACGAAGCCCGCGCCGCCGGCATCGAGCACATCGTTTTCGTCACCGGCCGCAACAAGGCGGTGATCGAGGACCATTTCGACCGCCAGTTCGAGCTGGAGCGCACGCTTCAGGAGCGCGGCAAGGTCAAGGAGCTGGAACAGCTCGACCGCGACACGCCCAAGGCCGGCACCACCTCCTTCACCCGCCAGCAGCTGCCGCTGGGCCTCGGCCATGCGGTGTGGTGCGCGCGCGACATCATCGGCGACGAGCCGTTCGCGCTGCTACTGCCGGACATGCTGCACATGCCCAAGGCCGGCAATGGCAACGGCCACGGCTGCCTCGGCTCCATGGTCGAGGCGTACAACGAGACCGGCGGCAACGTGGTGGCGGTGTACGAGGTGCCGGACGACCAGACCCACCAGTACGGCATCGTCGGCACCGGCGCCGATGCGGCGAAGGGCGCCAAGGCCATCACCCAGATGGTCGAGAAGCCCAAGGCCGGCACCGCACCGAGCAACCTCGCCATCTCCGGCCGCTACATCCTCCAGCCCGGCATCTTCGACCTGCTCGCCAAGCAGGAGCGCGGCGCCGGCAACGAGATTCAGCTCACCGATTCCATGCTGAAGCTGAAGGAAACCGAGCCGTTCTACGCGGTGCGGTTCGACGGCTCGGTCTATGACTGCGGCTCGAAGATCGGCTTCCTCATGGCCAATGTGGCCTATGCGCTGTCCCGCCCCGACATCGAGGGCGAGTTCCGCGCCGAGCTGAAGGCGATGCTGGGCGGGAACTGAGGGCGCTCGGCGCCCCCGACCGCTGTCAAATGAACGGTGTCATGGCCGGGCTTGTCCCGGCCATCCACGTCGGGCCGAAAGAGCCTGGCGGCCGCGGATTTATTCCCAGCGGAACCACGTGGATGCCCGGGACAAGCCCGGGCATGACGGTGGCGCGGGGCGGCGAGGGCGGTTTAGCCTATTCCGCCGCCACCGCCGTCGGGGCCGGCGGGTTGCGGAAGCGGGCGAGGAGGTCCTTCTCCTCGGCCTTCGCGGCTTTTAGGTGCCGCACCTTCACAGGACCGAAGCCGCGGATCTTCTCCGGGATGGAGGCGATGGCGACGGCGAGCGCATGGTTGGCGGGATCGAGCTTCGCCAGCAGCTCGCCCACCGTGCGCTCATACTCCGCGATCAGCGCCCGCTCGGTCTTGCGTTCTTCCGTGTAGCCGAACACATCCAGCGCCGTGCCGCGCAGGCCCTTCAGCTTCGCCAGCAGGGAAAAGCCCTTCATCATCCACGGCCCGAGGGTGATCTTGCGCGGCTCCCCCGTCGCGTCGTTGCGGCGGGCGAGGAGCGGCGGGGCGAGGTAGAACTCGAACCTGAGATCGCCGTCGAAGGCCGCGTCCGCCTGGGCGCGGAAGGCGCCGTCGGCATAGAGCCGGGCGACCTCGTATTCGTCCTTGTAGGCCATGAGCTTGTAGAAATTCTTCGCCACCGCCTCGGCGAGACCGCCACGGCCGGGCGTCTTGGCCTGCTCGGCCGCGCGCACCTTGTCCACCAGCGCGGTGTAGCGGGCCGCATAGGCGGCGTTCTGGTAGCGCGTGAGATCGGCCACGCGGCGGGCGATCACCTCATCGAGGCTCTGGGAGAGGCGCCGGGCGTCGCTGGAGACCGTGCCCTTGGGCGTCGCGATGGCCTCCACCGCCTTGGGATCGTGGGCGGCGCGGCGGCCCCAGAGGAAGGCGGCCTTGTTCATGGCCACCGCTTCCCCGTTCAGCTCGATGGCCCGCTCGATGGCGGCGGCCGAGAGGGGCAGGGCGCCGAACTGGTAGGCGTAGCCCACCATGAAGATGTTCTGCGCCAGCGCATTGCCGAACAGCGCCTGGGCGAGGCGGCTCGCCTCGATGAAGTGGGTCTGCGGCTCGCCCACCAGATCGCGGATGGTGCGCTTGATGCGCTCGGTGGGCAGCGAATAGTCGGCATTGCGGGTGAAGTCGCCGGGCAGCACCTCGTGGGTGTTCACCACCACGATGGTCTTGCCCGGCTTCACCGCCGCCAGCACCTTCTTGGTGCCGGCCACCACCAGATCGCCGCCCAGCACCACGTCCGCCCCGCGCGCCGGCACGCGGATGGCGGTGATGTCGGCGGGGTCGTTGGCGAGGCGGATGTGGCTGTAGACGGCGCCACCCTTCTGGGCGAGGCCGGCCATGTCGATCATGCCGCAGGCCTTGCCTTCCAGATGCGCCGCCATGCCGAGGATGGCGCCGATGGTGACGACGCCGGTGCCGCCCACCCCGGTGGCGATGACGCCATAGGTGCCGTGGATCTCGGGATGTGCCGGCTCCGGCAGCTCCGGCCAGCTGTCGGCGCCGGCCGCCGCGCCCGCGCTCTTCTTCGGCTTGGCGCCCTTCACGGTGACGAAGGAGGGGCAGAAGCCGTTCACGCAGGAGAAGTCCTTGTTGCAGGACGACTGGTCGATCTCGCGCTTGCGGCCGAATTCGGTCTCCAGCGGCTGCACGGAGACGCAGTTGGACTTCACCCCGCAATCGCCGCAGCCCTCGCAGACGCGCTCGTTGATGAGCACGCGCTTGTCCGGATCGGGAAACTGGCCGCGCTTCCTGCGCCGACGCTTCTCGGAGGCGCAGGTCTGGTCGTAGATCATCACCGTGACGCCGGGAATGGCCGCCAGCTCCCGCTGCACGGCGTCCAGCTCGTCGCGGTGGTGGATGGTGAGGCCTGAGGGCCAGAGCGTATTCGCGGGGTATTTCCCCGGCTCGTCGGTGACGACGACGACCCGCTCCACCCCTTCCGCCGCCACCTGCCGGGCGATGACCGGGACGGTGAGGTCGCCGTCATGCTTCTGGCCGCCGGTCATGGCGACGGCATCGTTGAAGAGGATCTTGTAGGTGACGTTCACCTTGGCGGCGCAGGAGGCGCGGAGCGCCAGATAGCCCGAATGGTTGTAGGTGCCGTCGCCGAGGTTCTGGAAGACGTGGCCGCGCTTGGAGAAAGAGGATTCGCCGATCCAGTTGGCGCCCTCGCCGCCCATCTGGGTGAAGCCGGTGGTCTCCCGGTCCATCCATTGCACCATGTAGTGGCAGCCGATGCCGGCATAGGCGCGCATGCCCTCGGGCACCTTGGTGGACGAATTGTGCGGGCAGCCGGAGCAGAAATAGGGAATGCGGGTCGCCACGTCGGAGGTGGCGGCGAGCACCCGCTGCGCCTCCTCCAGCTCCGCCACGCGCGCGGCGATGTCCGGGATGTCGCCATAGGCGAGGAGCCGGCGGCCGAGCTGGATGGCGATGTCGTTGGGGTCCAGCGCGCCCTTCACCGGGAACAGCCAGCGGCCCTGCTCGTCCTTCTTGCCGATGCAGACGGGCTGGTTGGCGGTGCCGTACAATTCCTCGCGCACCTGCACCTCGATGAGGGAGCGCTTCTCCTCCACCACCATGATGAGGTCGAGGCCCTTGGCGAACTCGTAGAGGCCCTGCGTCTCCAGCGGCCAGGGGCAGGCCACCTTCCAGATGCGGATGCCGAGATCGTTGGCGCGCACCTCGTCGATGCCCAGCTCGTCCAGCGCGAGGCGGACGTCGAGGTACGACTTGCCCACGGTGGCGATGCCGATGCGCGGGCGGGCGCCGCCGGAGGTGATGAAGCGGTTGAGGCGGTTGGCGCGCAGGAAGTGCAGCACCGCGTCGCGCTTGAACTCCTGAAGCCGCTCCTCCTGCGCCAGCGGCGTGTCGCCGAGGCGGATGTTGAGGCCGCCGGGGGGCATCTCGAAGCCCAGCGCCGGCTCGATGCGCACGCGATCCAGCCGCCCGTCCACGATGCCGGTGGACTCGATGGTGTCCTTCACCGCCTTGAGGCCGACCCAGGTGCCGGCGAAGCGGGAGAGCGCCCAGCCGTAGAGGCCGTAATCGATGATCTCCTGCACGCCCGCCGGGTTCAGCACCGGTATCATCACGTCGACGAAGTGGAATTCGCTCTGGTGGGCGGTGGTGGAGCTTTCGCAGGTGTGGTCGTCGCCCATGAGGGCGAGCACGCCGCCATGGCGGGAGGTGCCGGCGTTGTTGGCGTGGCGGAACACGTCGCCGGAGCGGTCGACGCCCGGCCCCTTGCCGTACCAGAGGCCGAACACGCCATCGAACTTGCCTTCCCCGCGCAGCTCCGCCTGCTGGGAGCCCCAGAGCGCGGTGGCGGCGAGATCCTCGTTGAGGCCGGACATGAACTTGATGTCGTTGGCCTTCAGGACCTTCTCGGCGCGCAGGAACTGCTGGTCGAGCCCGCCGAGGGGGGAGCCGCGATAGCCGGTGACATAGCCGGCCGTGTTGAGGCCGGCGCGCCGGTCGCGCTCCTTCTGCATCAAGGCGAGGCGGACCAGGGCCTGCGTGCCCGACACGAACACGCGCTCCTGGGACAGGTCATATTTGTCGTCGAGCGAAACAGGCTTCAGAGCCATCGCGACGCCTCCAGCGGGGCCGGGCAGGGGACGGCGTCGCGTGGAAATCACGCGCACCGTTCGCCTTTAGGCTGGCACGGAGTGTCGCACCCGGCAATTTCGTTGTTCCAATTCAAGGCGCAACGAAATTGCCGAAAAGCTGGGCGTGACGAATTTTGGTGCATCGCAACCGAATTTGGCTGCGCTGCGGGAGCTTAGCCCGGCAGCAGGCGCTCGCTTTCGAGATAGCCGGTGAGCAGGCCGAAGCCGAACAGCATCACCAGCAGGGCGGCGCCAAGCTCCACCCCCAGCCGGGCCATGACGGACCATTTGGTGTCCCGCCCGGCGATGCGCACGGCGAGCCGTTTGCCATAGACGGCGATGGCGGCGATGGCCGTCACGGTGGCGGCGGTGCCGAGGCCCATGGCGAAAGCGGAGGCGACGCCGCTCAGGAACACGCCCTGCGACAAGGCGAAGGTGAGCACGAGGATGGCGCCGGAGCACGGCCGCGCCCCGGCCGAGACCACGGCGACGGCGGCGCGCTTCCATCCGCCCTGTCCGGCGAGAAGCGCGGGGTCGGGGGCGTGCTTGTCGCCGCAATCGCAGTCGGCGGCATGGATGTGGCCGACATCCCCCCGCGCCGCAGCAACCAGGGCGCGGCCCTTCACGATCGCGAGATAAAGCCCGAACAGGCCGATGCCGCCATAGGCCGCGACCTCCACCACCGTCATGGCCTGCGCCATGGAGACGGCGGTCGCCCCCAGCGCCAGCGCGAGGATGCCGACGAACAGGATGGCCGCCACCGCCTGCACCATGCCGGCAGCCAGCGACAGGGCCGCGCCCCGGCGCAGCGTGCCGCCATCGGCGAGGAGATAGGAGGAGATCACCGCCTTGCCGTGTCCGGGGCCGGCGGCATGGAACACGCCGTAGGCGAAGGACAGGCCGGCGAGGAGGAAGGTGGCATTGCCATCCTTTTTGGCCGCGCGCACAGCCCCCACCAGCGCGCGGTAGAATTCCGACTGCTTGGCGAGGATGAAGCCGGTGATGCCGGAGGGCGGCGCGCCGCCGCCGCCGAGGCCGAAGGGCGTCGCCTTTGGTCCGCCGCCCCCGGGCGGGCCGAAACCCTGCGCGAAGGCGAGGTCTGGATAGAGCACCAGCGCCACCAGCAGGGCGAACAGCACCACGGCGCCGAGCCCTAGAACGATCATCCCCGCCCGGCGCATCCGCCCGGGGACCGCCGCAGGGAACCCGCTCACGGGCACTTCACCGTGATCTTGTCCGCAAACTGGGCGCCGTAGGTGCTGCCCGCCGTGAGCCCGGCGAAGAAGGCCTCATTGAGCGTCGAGCTGGCCGGCGGCTCCGGCGAGGTGACTTCCTGCGTGCAGCCGGCCGGCGCCGCGACCATCTTCACCGGATCGTTGTCGGCGAAGGAGAAGGAGACGAACACGGTCGGATCATAGATCTCGATGGTGGCCGCCCCCTTCACCGCGATGGGCTTGGCCAGCGGCAAGGTGAAGTGCAGGGTCAGCAGCTCGTTCTCGTAGGTGAGGTAATAATCCACCGGGTCCTTGAAGGCTAGCTTGCCGGTGGCGGTCTTCCCCCGGACGAAATAGTCATATTCCTTCAGGGAGGTAACATTCACTTCGGCGAGCGGCTTCAGCACGTCGTCGCCATAGCTGCCGTCCTTCTGCTTTTCCAGCCCCTGCAAGGCGAAGGCGGTGAAGGCGTCGTCGAAGGTCCAGGCCTGCTTGAGGGCGGTGAGCTTGCCGTCGGCGCCGTAGACCACCTCGGTCTTCATGGTCACCCAGACGTGGGGATGGGCCTCCGCCACCCCGGGCAGGAGCGCCGCGGCGAGCAGCATGACGACGGGCAGCAGGCGCGCCAGCATCCGAATCTACTTCCTTGTGTCGGGGCGAACCCCTCTCAGGTCGCGCGAGACTTCGGCGGAATGGTGACGCCGGTCCCTACAGGCCCCATGACACGCGGGTGTGACAGGGCCTGCCTGTGCGTCATATTCCGTGCGTCACATTGGCCGGCGCGCTTTTCCCGAGGGTCAGCTGTCCTCGTGCTTCGGCTTTTCCGCCGCGCGGCGGCCGAAGTCGGGGGCGGCGGTTTCCTGGCCCTGCTCGATGATGGAGCGGCGGATGGCGCGGGTGCGGGCGAAGTGCTCGAACAGCACATCCCCGTCGCCGTAGCGGATGGCCCGCTGCAACGCCGTCAGATCCTCGGTGAAGCGGCCGAGCATCTCCAGCACCGCCTCGCGGTTGGTCAGGAACACGTCGCGCCACATGGTGGGGTCGGAGGAGGCGATGCGGGTGAAGTCGCGGAAGCCGCCGGCGGAGAACTTGATGACCTCGGAGGTCAGCGTTTCCTCCAGATGCGCCGCCGTGCCCACGATGTTGTAGGCGATGAGGTGCGGCACATGGCTGGTGATGGCCAGCACCAGATCATGGTGCTGGGCGCTCATGGTCTCCACGTTCGCCCCCGCCGCCCGCCACAAGGCGACGATGCGCGCCACCGCCTGAGGGTCCGCCCCTTCGGGCGGGGTGACGATGCACCAGCGGTTCTCGAACAAGGTGGCGAAGCCCGCGTCGGGGCCGGAGAATTCCGTTCCGGCCACCGGATGGGCGGGGATCAGATGGGCGTGGGCCGGCACATGGGGGGCCATGGCCTCCACCACGAAGCCCTTTACCGATCCCACGTCCGAGAGGATGGCGCCGGGCTTCAGGCGCGGCCCCACCACCTCGGCGACCTTGCCGGAGGCGCCGACCGGCACGGCGACGACCACGATGTCGGCGCCGTCCGCGGCCTCCCCGGCGTCTTGCGTCATCACGTCGGCGAAGCCGAGCTGCCGCACGCGTTCGCACACGGCGGGGTCGGCGTCGGCGACGACGAGGGTGCCGGCGAGATGCTTCTCCCGCGCGGCGCGGGCAAGCGAGGATCCGATGAGACCCGCGCCGATGATGGCGAGGCGCGGCACGAGGGGCTGGATCACTTGGGGGTCCCCGCCGCTCCGCCGGCCATGAACTCGGTCAGCGCGGCGACCACCAGCTCGTTGGCCTCCTCAGTGCCCACCGTCATGCGCAGGGCATTGGGCAGGCCGTAGCTCGCCACCTGCCGCAGCACCAGGCCGCGGCGCATGAGGAAGGCATCCGCCTCCTTCGCCGTGCGGCCGGGTTCCTCCGGGAAGTGGATGAGCAGGAAGTTGGCGACAGACGGCGTCACCTTCAGCCCGAGCGCCTCGATCTTGCCGGTGAGCCAGGGCAGCCACTTGGAATTGTGGGCGACCGACTTCTCCACATGGGCGGCATCGGCAATGGCCGCCGCGCCCGCCAGCAGGGCCGGGGTATTCATGTTGAACGGCCCGCGAATGCGGTTCATGGCGTCGATGACATGGGCCGGGCCCACCGCCCAGCCGATGCGCAGCGCGGCGAGGCCGTGGATCTTGGAGAAGGTGCGGGTCATGAGCACGTTCTCGGCGGAGAGCGCCAGCTCCAGCCCGGTCTCGTAGTCGTTGCGGCGGACGTATTCGGCATAGGCCGCGTCCAGCACCAGCAGCACGTTGGAGGGCAGGCCCGCGTGCAGGCGCTTCACCTCGTCGAACGGCAAATAGGTGCCGGTGGGGTTGTTCGGGTTGGCGAGGAAGACGAGCCGCGTCTTCGGCGTCACCAGCGCGAGCAGCGCGTCCACGTCGGCCGTGAGGTCGCGTTCCTTCGCCACCACAGGCACGCCGCCGGCGGCCAGCGTCGCGATCTTGTAGACGAGGAAGCCGTGCTCCGAATAGATCACCTCGTCCCCCGCGCCCACATAGGTGTGGGTCACGAGGTTCAGGATCTCGTCCGAGCCGGCGCCGCAGATGATGCGCTCGGGATCAAGCCCATTGGCCTTGGCGATGGCCTCGCGCAGGGCGCGGGCGGAGCCGTCGGGATAGTCCTCCAGCTTGAGGCCGGCCTCGGCGAAGGCGGCGACCGCCTTCTCGCTCGGGCCGAGGGGGGTCTCGTTGGAGGAGAGCTTGAACACCTTCTCCACCCCCGGCGCGTGGCTCTTGCCGGGCACATAAGCCTCGATGGCGAGCACGCCCGGCTTCGGCTCAGGCCGGCCGGTGGGGATCGGGTCGTTCAGCACGGCGGACATCTCGGGTAACTCCAGACAATCTTTCTTCACGGCCGGGCGGCGGGGCGCACCACCTTGTGGGTGGCGGCGTGGCTGCCCACCTCGGCGACGGCGCGAATGCCCGCGCCCGCTTCAGTGAGGGCGCCCGTCACCTCGTCCACGGCATGGCCGGGGGGCAGGGACACCAGCAAAGCGGCGCCGTCGAGGGCTTCATCCGGCGCCACCACCACCTCGGCGAAGGCGGGTATGGCACGGCCGGCGGCCGCGCTCCATCCCGTCACGCGCAGCGAATAGACGCGGACCTCGCGCACGGCGGCATCCGCGATGGGGTGGGACACCACGAACACCGGCAGGCCGGCGGGGTGGTCGTCGCGCTCCACGAAGGGCAGGCGGGCGATGATCTTGGGCGCGCCTTCCGCCTCCAGCGCCGTCCACCAGGGGTCGGCGGCCGAGGGAGAGGGGGCGGCGGCCAGCAGGCCGAGATCGCCGCGCGAGCCGGCCACCGCATCGATCACTCCGCGGGCGCCCATGTGGGGCAGGAACGGCACGGTGAAGCCGAAATGGAAGCGCGCGCTGTCGCGCATGGGCGCCTCGCCGCCGGAGAGGTCGGCGTGCACGGAATAGGGCGCCTGCACATAGGTGAAGGTGGCGATGATGACGCGCCAGATGCTCTCCACCGTGTCGAGCGGCAACAGGCCGTGGTGGCGCTCCACCAGCCGGCGCATCATGTCCGCCTCGCGGGCGGGGCGGAAGGCGGAGCCGCCCTCGGTGCCCTGGGTGTGCTTCACCTGCACCAGGCGGTCGATGATCTCGCTGCGCTCCATGAGCAGCTGGTGCATGGCCGCGTCGATGCGGTCGATCTCGGAGCGCAGGTCGGCCAGTGAGAGCGGAGCGTCGGAGAGGGGAGCGTCGTTGTGTGTCATTGGCGTTCGCGCGTCTGGAGCGCGACGCCCTGGCGGATGAAGTCCGTCCGCCGGATGAAACGCCCCTCCAACTCGGGGACGGAGACCGCGGGACCCGATCCGCCTGCGTCGCAGGCTTCCGGCACGCCCTCCAGCCGGCGAGGCTTACCGGGAACGGGCGCGGGAATCAAAACTTTGTTGCGCGCCGTGCCGGTATCCAGGCGCTCTAGCGCTTGAAATAGCCCTTCACCAGATGCTGCGCGACGAAGGCGTCGATGGCGGCGTGGATGGTGTCCCAGCGGGGCAAGGCGTTCGCCGGCACCTCCACGGCGGCGGACCAGACGGGCGTCTGGAACCAGAGCTGCGCGCGGGCGTCGGCGGCATCGGGGCTTGCCGGCAGGCGGGCGAGCACGCCGCGATCCTCGGAGATGCGCACCAGATAATCGCCGCCCGCTGCCGGAAACAGCTCCAGATCGTTGAGGAAGCCCTGCCTTTTATCCTCCCGCCGCACGCTGGCGATGGTCTTGGTCATGCCGGCGAAGTCGGGGTGGGGGCCGAGGTAGAAGGCGGTGACGCGGATGGTCGGGTCATCCCCAGCCGGTGCGGCTTCCGAAGTCCCTGCCGCACGCGGCGGCGCGACGCCCGGGGTCGCTGCATGGGCTGCCATAGCGGTGGCCATGTCCGAGAGGGGGAAGGCGAAGGCGGTCTCCCGGCTGCGGATGAGGCAGCCCAGCAGGCCCAGCTCCGGCGGCGCGAGGGCATAGCGCGCGGGGAAGGCGAAGAGGTCGTCCCCGGCGCGGTAGAAGAGCGTCTCGCCATATTTGGCGACCGCCGCCTGCCGCGCCTCCTGCGCCTCTTGCACCTTGCCCGAGGGCTTTGCGGCAGGTTTGGCCGCAGGTTTCGCGGCGGGCGCGGGCTGGCAGAGCGCGGGAGGAATGTCGGGAACGGGAGCCATCCCCGAACTATAGGCCCTTAGGTCAGGCCGATGCGATAGGTCTGGGGAAACGGCGTGCCCGCCATGTCCACCGGCGCCAGCGGGTGGGCGGTGGGGCGCAGCAGCACGCGCTTCACGATCTCGGGGATCATGGTGCCGCCCACATAGCGGCCGAGGCATTCGTGGTGCCCGTAGCCGAAATGCAGGTAGGTGTGGAACGGCCGATCCGGCTTGAAGGCGTCCGGCTCCGGCACGAAATCCGGGTCGAACATGGCGGAGAGGCTCAGGGGGAGCACCACCGTGCCTTTGCCCAGCACCTTCTCCCGCGCCGTGCCCTTGGCCAGCGTGTAGGTGGACGCGGCCTCGCGGAACATGAAGGCGACGATGGGCGAGAAGCGCAGCGCCTCCCACACATAGCCGTCGAACACGGCGTCATCGCCCGCCTTGGCGGCTGCCCGCGCATCGGCCAGCACTTCCGGCCGGGCGAAGAGTTCGGCAAGGGCGTTGATGGCGGCTTCCGCCGTGGTCTCGATGGCGCCGATGAGCAGGCCGCCGATGTTGATGACCACCCGGTCCATGCCGAAATGGTCCGCCGCCGGCAAATTCAGGCTGAGGATGCGGGTGAGGCTGTCGTCCGGCGCGGTGCCGGCCTTGATCTCGGCGATGCGCGCGGGGATGAGGGCGGCGAACAAGGCGCGCAGCTTCACCCGGCTGTCCTCCGCCGCCTTATGGATGGCGTCGGCGTCCGGGCGGTCGTCGTAGGGCAAATTGTTGAACTGGTCCATCTGGTTGGCATAGGACCAGTCGAGCAGGTCGGCGTCCGGCCCCTTGATGCCGAAGAAGCGCTGCACGATGCGCAGGGGCACGAGCCGCGCCAGCTTCTGCACCGCCTCGATCTCGGACCCCGCCGCATTCAGCGCGGCGTCGGCGATCTCGGCCACGGCGGCGCGGATCTTCGGCAGGTCGTCCCAGGCGAGGATGGCGCGCATCACGGACTTGTCGCGGTAGTTCACCACCGTCTCGTCCATGGCGAGCATGAAGTCGCCCATCTTCGGCTTGTAGAGATCGACGGTGAACACCTTCGGCACGGACAGGATCTCGATCACGTCCGCCCGCTTGGCGATGAGCGTCACCTCGCTGGTCTCGTAGACCGGGGCGTGGGCGCGCAGCTCGGCGAAGAAAGGGCGGGGCTCGCTGGAAATCCAGCCCCGCGCCAGCGGCCAGCGCTCGGCGGGGCGGACGGCGGCGAGCTTGTCGAGATAGGGCGTGTAGGGACGCACGCGCGCCGCGGCCTCAGGGACGGACATTGGGCCCCTCCAGGATCTTGAGGTATTCGATGATGGCATAGCGATCCTCGGGGGAGAGCTTCGCCCCGGTGGGGAAGGCGTGGCCGCGATTGGAATTGCCGGGCAGGGCGGTGTCGAAGCGCGACACGCGCACCCGCTCCGCCTCGGGGATCGAGTCGTAGGACGAGACGAAGCCCAGCTTCTCCGCGTCGAAGCGCTTCGAGCCCACATAGAACACCGCCGGGCGCTCCTCCTCGGGGGAGAGCAGGTCATAGATGGTGGGCACCGAACCGTTGTGCAGGAACGGCCCCGTCGCCCACACGCCGGCCAGCGGGCCGGCCTTGTAGCTCGGCGGCAGCAGCCAGCCGGATTGCGGCGTGTCGCTGCCGGGGGCGAAGCGCCAGCCATAGGCGGCCTTGCGGGCGTCGCCGGTGATGCCGCGGGCGCGCAGATTGTTCTCGGTGAGGGTGGTCACCGCCGCCAGCAGCAGCGAGCCGGCGAGCACTTCCTTGCCGTCCTGGGAGTGCGGCGCGGCCCCGAGCAGGGGCGCGAACGGGCCGGGCTTGGCGTAGCGGGTGATGAAGTTCATCGCCATCTTCGGGTCGGTCTTCACGGTGTCGATGTTCACCATGGAGACGGCCAGCCACTGCCGCCCGCCCTCGGTTTCGGCGGCCGGGGTGAGGCGATAGTCGGGGCCGCCGTGGCAGCCGGCGCAATTGGCCTTGAACAGCTCGGCGCCGCGCTTCGCCTTGGCGGCGTCCACCTTGCCCAGCTCCTTCTCCGGCCACGGCGGCGGCTTCAGCGTGGAGACCCAGGCTTCCAGGTGGACCAGATTCTCGCCGAGGGCGGTGGAGCTGGCGTCCCTGAGGTTGCCGTTGGCGAAGTCCGGATGGCCGAACACGCCCAGCACCTCGCCGAGATTGCGGCCGAGCGGGTTGCCGGCGACGCCGTTCCACTGCACGTAGCGCTGCCAGGGCGTGGTCCATAGGAAGGGGTAGCTCACCGGCGCGTCGGGGATGCGGTAGTTGGCCGGCTCGTTGAGCGCGGTGGCGGAGACCGCGTTCAGGATGTGGCCGAAAGCATCAAGCCGCCCGCGCCCGTAGGGCACCGGCGTCCAGGAGGCGGCCTCCAGCCGCCGGATCTCGGTGGCGAGAGCTTCCAGCGCCGGGCGCACGGCCTTCGGGTCCATGGCCACGAGCCGCGCCGCGAAGCGGTGGAACTTGGCGGGATCGGCGAGGGTGATGTCGAGCGCCTTGCTGAGGCGCGCCATCAGAAGCTGGTAGTCACCCTGCGAGGCGCCTCCATCGATGCGGATGCGCGCGCCGGTCTTCGCCTCGATGTCGGCGGTGTGGCAGGCGGCGCAGGTGAGGCCGACCATGGGGCCGAGCGCGCTCGTGCCGGGGCGCGGGTCCTTCACGAAGCCGATGGGCAGGCCGTCCGGATTGAGGGCCGAGGGGCCGTCCGCCGGCAGGAAGCCCATCTCCGCCACATGGGCGGGATCGAGGAACGGCTTGTCGGACAGCGGCTGCTCCAGCGCCCGCAGCATGGCGTAGGGCATCAGCTGGGAGCCCTGGGAGGTGAAATAGAACTGCTCGCGCATCTCCTTCGACCAGCCCTGGTCGAGCGGCTGCGCCTTGCCCGGCTCGGCCGGCGCCTCGTTGCGCGACATGATGGCGTCGGTGAGGGCGGCCAGCCCCAGAAACCCGATGATCCCCGCCCCGAGGATCAGACCCTTGCGCCCCAGCATTCTTGCCCCCGGATCGTCCTGCGTCTGCGGCCCCTGCCGGAAGACGCCCGTTTGAACCCCTCAATCGTGAGCGGCCGCGCCATCTCGGGCGCGGCCGTATGATGTCCACGCGCCATGAATGCGCGATGAACCGGTGCGCGATGAACCGTCAGACCAGCGACAGGTCGACGCTCTCGCGCAGCCGCGCGACGAGTTCGCCCTGCCGGTTGGTGCCGGTCTTCTCGTAGAGCGCCTTCAGCTGGCTGCGCGCGGTGGAGAGCGCCACGTTGCGCTGCTGGGCGAAGTCGGCGAGGGAGGCCCCCACCGCCAGCGCCGCCGCCAGCGCCGCCTCGGAGGGCGTGAGCTTGAAGGTGGTCTGGATGCGCCGCGCCACGTCCGCCCCGCCGCGTCCCGGCTGGCGCACCACCACCGCGATCTGCGAACGGGTGGCGAGGCGCGGGCTGCCCTCGCCCGCCGGCAGCGGATGCAGCGACACCCGGTAGGGGCCGGCATCCTCGCCCGCGCGCGGCACTTCCATGTGCTCGGCATGGGTGATGTTGGCCTCGCCCCGCGCGGCGGCCAGCGCCAGCGCGACGGCGGAGGCCACCTGCCGGGAGGCGCGGTCGTCGCGGAAGGCGAGCTTGCCCTGCCGGACAGTGATGTCGCCGGACTTCACCATGCTCTCGCCGGCCCGGTTGACGTGGGCGACATGCATCTCCGCATCCACCAGGAAGATGCCGGCATCCACGATGTCGAGGGCGGCGGCGATGTCGCCCACCTTCGCCTTCGCCTCGTCGAGCAGCGCGTAAAGCTCGAATGCACGCCGCAGGTGCGGCACCACGAGGCCGAGCTTCTGCCGCTCCGCCTGCCCGAACGGCCCCTGCGCCCGCCCGCGCATGGCGCAGATGGTGGCCATCACGTCGGCTTCCTGGGCGAAGTAGGAGACGAGCGAGTGCTCGATGTCCATGGGCTCCACCACCTCGCGGAAGAGCGCGGAGGCGCGGAACTGGTCGGGGTCCACACCGTCCTCGCCGCAGATGACGCGGCCGGGATTGGAGAGGATGTAGGAGAGGCGGGGGTCTTCCGTCGCGTGGCGATAGAGGAAGGTCTTGTAGTCGTTGTGATCGTGGCCCCACACGCGCCAGGTGGGCTTGGTCTGCTGCTTGAGGCTGAAGACCGCGAGCTGGCCGACGCGCCCGTCGATGAAGCGGGTGACGCCTTCGAGCAGGATGCCCCACTGACGGGGATCGCCGGAAAGCTCGTAAACGTCCCCGACGAGGCGGGAGTAGTGATCGAGTTCGCCCATGTCCGTCCCATTTTTCGCGCGGCGATATCTCCGGCCGGGCCGGCGATCGCGTCGCCATGATCCGATGGGCCGCCATGGTCCACCCCGCGAGGACCGGACGGCGACTTAGAGTGTGCCTTGAGGCTTGCCCTGGCGCCCGCCGATGCCGACGGGCGGCCCACGGAGATCGTGAGCGCAGCATTGCACAACCACCTCAAGCTGCAAGACGTCCGAAAGGGGGTCATCCCCCATTCGGATGATGCTGACCGAACCGTTGAAATGGTGACGTATGGGGGAGCCCCGGGGCGGGGGCATCAGAGGAGCGTGCCCGAGAATGCGTGTCGAAAGGCCCCTTGAGATGACCACCGGAAGCGACGAGCAGCGCCCCTCGACCCGGGAGGCCATCAGCGCGCGCGTCCGGAGCCTTGCCATCGAGGCGGGGGCGCGGCCGAGCGACCATGGCTTCGGCCGCATGTTCCCGACGCTGGCGACGCCCTCGCGCGGCATCGGCGAGGGACCGCGGACGCTGAAGGACCTCGCCCGCCTCGCCACCGCCATGGGCGCCTGCGCCGAGGCGCCGAGCGGGCGGCCGCCGCGCCGCCGCGCCGAGGGCGATGCCGACATTCCCGCCGCCTATGCCTTCCTGGTGGAGTTCGTGCTCAACGATCTCGTCTGGGAACGCCGGCCGGCGGAGGAGGCGCAGCTCGCGGGCGCCCCGGCCTTCGTTCCTCTGGGCACCTTCTCCACCCTGTTCAACCGCCGGTCCGGCTGCCTCGACCTCGAATCCATCTATGACGCGCCGCGCGATCCCGCCGCCGTGCGCCGGATGCTGCTGGGGGAGGTGTGGCGCAATCCGCTGGGCGAGCCGGCGCTGCCGCCGCGCAAGGGCCCGCGCAACGACCTGCCGCGCCTGCCCCGCGCCCTCGACCCGGCCCGCGATCGCGTGCCGCGCATGAGCGACGCGCGCAACGATCGCAGCCTGCCACTCAGCCAGCTCCACGTCGCCTTCCTCAAGGCGCACAACGCTCTGGTCGCCACCGGCCGCTCCTTCGAGGCGGCGCGCCGGGCGCTGCGCCAGCGCTATCAATGGATGGTGCTGTTCGACCTCCTGCCCAAGATCGCCGATCCGGCGGTGGTGGAGGAGGTGATGAGCGAGGGGCCGCTGCTGTGGCGGCAGGATCGGCCGGGCGACATCTTCATACCGGTGGAATTCTGGGCGGCGGCCTTCGCCATCGCCCCCAGCCTCGCCCGGCCCAGCTACGACTACAACCGCCACCTGAGGGACGCGGAAGGGGCGGCGCTCTCCACCCGCACCGCCCTTGGCCCCTCCGGCTCGGGCCCGGACGGCCTGCCGGCGGATCGCATCATCGCCTGGGAAGGCTTCCTGCCACTGGAGGCGGAGGCGCCGCAGCGGGCGCGGCGGCTCGACACGATCCTCGCCGGCGCGCCGGACACGGTGGAGGCGTCGGCGCTCCGGCACCTGTCGCGCGGCTACCGGCTCGGCCTGCCGAGCGGGCAGGCGGTGGCGCAGCATCTCGGCCTCCGGCCGCTGCGCGACGACACGCTGCTCGCCGCACTGCCCGAAGCCCAGCGCGTTGCCGCTCTGCCGTTCTGCGAGGCGACGCCGCTGTGGTTCTACATCCTCGCCGAGGCGGGCGATCCGGCCGGGCCGGCGGGCAAGCATCTCGGCCCGGTGGGCAGCCGCATCGTCGCGGAGGCGCTGTGGACGCTGGCGCGCCATTCGGATGCTTCCATCCTCGCGCCGGGGGAGCTGCGCGACTTCGACCGCTTTACCCTGAGCGATCTCGTGCTGCTGGCGGCGGAAGAGGACGGCTGAGCCCGCCTCCATCATCATCGCCGAAAAGGCCGCCGGCGCGCTGCGTGCCGGCGGTCTTTTCGCGTCGGCACAACCGCAGGGAGGTGTGGCCGCGGACAGGCTTCAGTATTGGCGCATTCATTTCATTCACGCTGCCCGGAAATGAAGCAGAATGACCGGTAGTCTGGTAAATATACTTCGTATCATAATACCATTTAAAAGTATTTATGCGTTCACTCAAGAATTGGTGATGACAACATTTTTGGTATGAGCCTATTTTGCGGTGCGGGATCACACGGAAGGGGCGCTTCCGATGGACAGTGTCGATCTGCTCGACGGCGAGCTGAAAGCCGTCGCCTCCCACACGCTTGCCGAACCCCGGCTCACCGAATCCCTGGCCGTCGCCGTGGTCGGCATCGGCTGCCGCTTTCCCGGCGGCATCGCGAGCGGGGCCGATTATTGGTCCTTCCTCGTCGGCAAACGATGCGGCATCCGGGAAATTCCGGCCGATCGCTGGAATTACCGCAACTATTACGATGCGGACCCCGAATGCGCGGGGCGCTCCTATTCCAAATGGGGCGGTTTCCTCACCGGCGACGTGTTCCACTTCGATCCCGCCTTCTTCGACATGGCCCCGCGCGAGGTCATGTCCATGGACCCGCAGCAGCGGCTGCTGCTGCAGGTGGCGTTCGAGACCGTCGAGGATTCGGGCATCACCCTGCGCACGCTGCAGAAGAAGCGCACCGGTGTTTTCGTGGGCATCTCCACGTCCGATTTCAGCTATTCCCAGCGCTACCGGCGCGTCGCCACCGACATCTTCGCCGGCACCGGTTCGGCCTATTCCATCGCCGCCAACCGCATCTCCCACCGGCTCGACCTCAACGGACCGAGCATCGCCCTCGACACCGCCTGCTCGTCGGCGCTGGTGGCGGTGGATCAGGCGATCCGCCATCTCTCCATGGGCACCTGCGACGTGGCCCTGGCCGGCGGCGTGAACATGATGCTGGACCCCGGCCCGTTCGTCGCCTTCTCCAGCGCCAACATGCTGTCCGCGACGGGCGCCATCTACACCTTCGATGCCCGCGCCGACGGCTTCGTGCGCGGCGAGGGCTGCGGCCTTGTGCTGCTGAAGCCGCTCGCCCGCGCGGTGGCGGACGGCGACCGCATCTATGGCGTGCTGCGCGGCTCCACCGTGAACCAGGACGGCCGCACGCCGACCCTCACCGCCCCCAGCGACGTGGCCCAGACAGCCATGCTCAACAGCCTCTTGGAGCAGACCGGCATCGATCCGGAAGACGTGGGCTATGTGGAGGCCCACGGCACCGGCACGCCGGTGGGCGACCCCATCGAGGCGAGCGCCATCGGCCGCGTGTTCGGCGCCGGCCGCGTGGACCGGCCGGTGCTGGTGGGCTCCTTCAAGCCCAATCTCGGCCATCTGGAATCCGCCTCCGGCATCGCCGGCCTCATCAAGATCGTGCTCTCGGCGCACCACGGCATCGTGCCACCGAACCTCAATTTCGAGCGGCCGAACCCCAACATCCCGTTCGACGCCCTCGGCCTGAAAGTGCCGGTGGAGCCGACGCCCTACGATGCCGAGGACGGGGTGCGCCTCAGCGTGGTCAACTCCTTCGGCTTCGGCGGCACCAATGCCTCGGTGGCGGTGGAGAGTTGGCACGGCGGGGGACGCGCCGCGAAGGCCGTGCCCGCGCGGGCCGTGCCCTCGGATGATCCCGCCTTCATTCCCCTCTCTGCCAACGGCAAGCCGGGGCTCGCCCTCTGGGCCGAGGAAATGGCCGAGGCGGTGGACATGGGCGGCGCCCTCGCCGGCGTGTCCTATGACAGCCTCTCGCAGGTGCTGAAGACCAGCCGCGACCATCTGAGCGAGCGCGCGGTCCTTCTCGCCGACCGCGCCGCGCAGGATCTGCCGTACAAGCTGCGCATGCTGGCGCTGGGCGCCGATGCGCCGGCCGAGGAGGCGGAGGCCGTCGCCCCCTACGTCATCACCGGCCGCGCCCGTCCGCGCCGGCTCGCCTTCACCTTCTCGGGGCAGGGCGGACAATGGTGGGCCATGGGCCGCAAGCTGCTCACCACCGAGCCCACCTACCGCGCCTTCGTGGACGAATTCGACGCCGTGCTGAAGCCGTGGACCGGCTGGTCCGTGGTGGAGGAGGTGCTGAAGGCTGAGGACAAGACCCGCATCAATGATGCGGACGTGACGCAGGCCTCCATCTTCACCATGCAGGTCGGCCTCTACCGCATGTGGCGCGAGCGCGGCCTCACCCCGGAACTGCTGGTGGGCCACAGCTTCGGCGAGGTGGCGACCACCTACATCGCCGGCTGCATCGACCTCGAAACCTGCGCGAAGATCATCTACCACCGCGGCCTCATCCCCCACGGCAGCACGCGGCGCGGCGCCATGGCGACGCTGGGCGTCACCTACGACCAGCTCGCGCCCCTCCTTCCGGATGACGGCAGCGTGGTGGTGGCGGCCTATAACGGCCCCACGGCCCAGACCATCTCCGGCATGGAAGCGCCGGTGGATGCGGTGCTCGCCGAGGTGCGTCGGCTGTTCCCGGATGTCACCGCCCGCCGCCTCACCATGGATTTCGGCTGGCACTCGCCCCACCTCGACGATTGCGAGGCCAAGTTCCGCGCCGGCCTCGGCGAGATCGACTGGAAGCCGCCGTCCATCCCCATCGTCTCCACCGTCACCGCCATGCTGGAGACGCGGTTCGACAGCGAATACTGGTGGCAGAACCTGCGCCAGCCGGTGAATTACAAGAAGGCCATCGATTTCTGCCTCGATCTCGGCATCGACGCCTTCCTGGAGCTGGGGCCGCACCGCACGGTGACGCCGCTCATCCACGGCATCGCGCAGGAGCGCAACGCCTCGGTGGTGGCCATGCCCTCGCTGGAGCGGCAGGGCGATGATCGCCTCGTCATGGCCCGCTCCATGGCGAGCCTTTATGTGAACGGCGTCGCCTTCGACTGGACCGAGGCGGCGAAGGATGCGGAGGCCGACGCCCCCGCCCGCGCGGAGCATCTGGCCCTGCCGCGCCGCCCCTGGGCCAACGAGCGGCTGGTGCAACTGCCGCTTGAGGCCAAGCAATTCCTGTTCGATGCCGACCGCCACCCCTTGCTCGGCTGGCGCGAGAGCGGGCCGGAGCCGTCCTGGACCAACGAACTCACGCTGAAGAGCCTGAAGTATCTCGCCGACCATCGTCCCGGCGGGGACTGCCTGTTCCCGACCGTCGGCTATGTGGAGATGATGGCGGCGGCGCTGCGCGAGCTGTTCGGCGCCGCTCCGGTGGAACTGCGCGACTTCAAGATCATGGAGGCGCTCTCCATCGGGTCCGACGACGTGGTGCTGCTGCGCACCTCCTATGATCCCGTCACCAGCCGCCTGCGCATCTCTTCGCTCAAGCGCGACACGGAGGAGGACTGGCGCCTGCGCGTGGAAGCCTATGGCTGGCAGCATGCCTTCACGCTTCCGAAGGCGAAGTTCGACCCGGCCGTGCTCTCCGGCACCCCCGCCATCACGCGGGAGGATTTCTATCGCCTCACCGCCCGCCACGGGCTCGATTACGGCCCGAGCTTCCAGGCGGTGGAGGCGCTGTGGCTGCCCGGCCCGCGCCATGCGGTGGCGCGCATCGTCAGCGCCGAGGCGGCGCGGCGCACCGGCTTTGTCGCCTTTCCCGGCCTGTTCGATTCCGTGTTGCAGGCCGGCCTCGTGGTGGACGACGTGGATGCGGGCCTCTGGATTCCCGGCGAGCCTTTGCCTGACATGGAGGAGGTGGGCGGCAAGTATCGCCTCATGCTCCCGGTGGGCATCCGCAAGGTGATGGTGGCCGGCCCGCTGCCGAGCGAGGTGATCTGCGAGTTCTTCACCGATCCGCGCGACGACACCGGCATCTATCGCGTCTACGCGCCGGACGGCACGCCGCTGCTGGCGGTGGAGAACCTCCAGGTGAAGACCCTCGGCGCGCTCAAGGCTGCGACCGGCGAGGGCGCCGTCGTCATCGACGAGACCTATGAGAGCGATGCCGACAAGCCGCCGGCCCCGCTGCGCACCGGCCGCTGGCTGCTGGTGAGCGGCGATGCCGCCGAGACCGCGCCACTGGTTGCGACGCTTCAGGCGCAGGGCTCGACGGTGGAGACCATGGACCCGGCGCCCCTGTTCGCCATGGAGGCGGACGCCTTCACTGCGCAGGTGGAAGGCATGCTCGCGGCGCCGGAAGGGCTCGTTGGCATCATCTATGCCGCCACTGCCGGCACACATCTCGGCGACCCCGAAGCCCTCTCCACCGAGGCGCTGCTGGCGGCGGTGGAGCCGGCTGCCAATGGCCTCGTCACGGTCGGCAAGGCGCTGGACCTTCTGCGCACCGCGTCCCTGCGGCCCACCCTCGTGGTGCTCGGCCGCGCCGGGCGGCGGGTGCCGGGCGACGGCGCCATGACCACGGACGGCCTCGCCGATGCGCCGCTCCTCGGCCTCACCCGCACCATCGCCAATGAATGCCCCGAATTCGCCGTCCGCCATGTGGACGCGGACGCCGCGGCCTTCGCCGCCGGGGCGACGCTGGCCCAGGCGGTGGCGGAGGAGAGCGCGGAGGCGGAGATCGTGCTGCGCGGCGCCGGCCGCCTCGTGCCGCGCCTGCGCCAGAGCGAGCTTTCCGCCCAGGCGCCGAAGCATCGCTTGATCGCGGCGGCAACCGACCGCTCCAACTTCACCGTGACGATGACCCAGCCCGGCGTCATCGACAATGTGGTGCTGCGCGAGTGCCGTTATCCCGCCCCCAAGGCGGGCGAGGTGGTGGTCGAGGTTGCGGCCGTGGGCCTCAACTTCCGCGACATCATGGCCGCCACCTCCATCCTGCCGGACGAGCAGGATGGCGAGGGCGCGTGGTGGCGCAATCTCGGCCTCGAATTCGCCGGCACCATCCAGAGCGTGGGCGAGGGCGTGACCGGCTTCAAGGTCGGCGACCGGGTGATGGGCATGGGCAAGGGCTTCCTGCGCCGCTTCGCCGCCGCCGATGCCCGCTTCCTCATGCATGTGCCGGATCATGTGGACCTGAAGGACGCGGCGACCCTGCCGGCGGCCTTCATGACCGCCCATTATTCCCTCGTGGACATCGGCCGCCTGCTGCCGGAGGAGCAGGTGCTGGTGCATCTCGCCACCGGCGGCGTGGGCCTCGCAGCCATTCAGGTGGCGCGCAACATCGGCGCCGGGATCCTCGCCTCCGCCGGCTCGGATGCGAAGCGCGATCATCTGCGCGCGCTGGGCATCACCTGCGTGATGAACTCGCGCAGCCTCGAATTCGCCGAGGACGTGCGCGCGGCCACGAGCGGGCGCGGCGTGGACGTGGTGCTGAACGCGCTTTCGGGCGCCGGCATCGACAAGGGGCTGGAATGCCTCGCGCCGTTCGGCCGCTTCGTGGAGATCGGCAAGCGCGACCTCGCGCAGGACAAGCCCATCGGCCTCAAGTCCCTCTATTACAACAATTCCTACTCCGTCATCGACCTCTCCACCATCGCCGACGAGCGCCCCGCGCGGCTCTCCTCGTTGCTGCGGGCGGTGGAAGCGGAGGTGGCGCGCGGCACGTACCGGCCGCTGGTGGCGACGCGCTTCCCCGTGTCGCGGGCGGCGGACGCCATGCGCCTGTTCGCCAAGGCGCAGCACATCGGCAAGGTCGTGCTCACCTTCGACGAGCCGGAGGTGGAGGTGGAAATCGACCTCGCCCAGCCCATGCAGCTCTCGGGCGAGGCGAGCTATCTCGTCACCGGCGGTCTGCGCGGCTTCGGTGTCGCGGTGGCGGATTATCTCAGCAAGGCCGGCGCCGGCCGCCTGCTGCTCGCCGGCCGCAACGGCACGCCGGATGAGGATGCGGCGCCGGTCATCGAAGCCATCAAGGCGCGGGGCACCGAGGTGGTGCCGCTCGCCCTCGATGTCACCGATCCTGAAGCGGTGGAGGCGGTGATCGCCGCGCATGCCGCGTCCGACAAGCCGCTAAAGGGCATCGTCCATGGCGCGGCGGTGATCGAGGACGGCTTCCTCGCCCAGCTCGACGCGGCGCAGATCAGCCGCGTCATCCGCCCCAAGGTGGGCGGCGGCTGGAGCCTCCACCGCGCGGTGGCGAAGCACGGCGTGGCGCTGGATTTCTTCGTCAGCTTCTCCTCGCTGGCGCAGGTCATCGGCAGCCCCGGACAGGCGAACTACACGGCGGCCAACGCCTTCCTCAATGCGCTCGGTTCGTTCCGCAAGGGGCGGGGTTTCGCCGGCTCGTCGGTGGCGTGGGGCTCCATCGCCGGCTCGGGCTTCGTCTCCCGCTCCGAGGCGCTGGGCAATTATCTCGAAAGCATCGGCATGAAGCCGGTGCCGGACACGGAAGCTGCCGCCTCGCTCGGCACGTTGCTGCGCGCGGAGGAGGAGAACCCCGCCTTCGCCCGCGCCGACTGGTCCGCCATCGCCCGCGCGCTCTCCCGCACCGCCGCGACGGGGCGGGTGAAGCCGCTGCTGGCGCAGCGTTCCGCCGGCCGCTCGCGCATCCAGGCGGATCTTCTCGCCGCCCCCCGCGAGCAGTGGGACGCCATGCTCGCTGACCTCATCCGCGGCGAGGTGGCGAAGGTGCTGAAGGTGGCCGCCGCCGATATCCCGCCCGACCGGCGCCTGTCGGAACTGGGGCTGGATTCCCTCTCCTCCTTCGAGCTGAAGAACCGCATCGAGGCGCATGTGGATGTGAACATCCCCGTGGCCAAGTTCCTGCAAACGCCCACCATCACCGGCCTCTCCGGCGTGGTGGCAGCCACCTTCGAGGCGGCGCAGAAGGCCCGCGCGGCCAGCGCGGAAGCCCTCGCGGCCGGTGGCGAAGGGGCGGCCGGAAGCGCCGGCCCGCTCGCCTTCCGCCCGCTGGTGCGGCAGGAGGCGATGCTGGCCCTCGCCACCCGCTCCATGACCACGCAGGCCGTGCGCGGCGCGTTGGAGGTGGCGGCCTCGCGCGCCGTCCCGGCCGGGCTCGTCTTCGAACAGCTCGCGCAGGCGCTCTCCGACCTCGCGGCGGCGCAAGACGCCCTGCGCCTCACCGCCACCGAGACCGGCGCCATCGTGCTCAACGGCGCGCCCGATCTCGAATGGGTCGCCTCCGCCGAAGCCATCGCCCCGGTGACGCAGCCGGGGCCGCTGTGGCGGTTCGGCGTCTCCAAGGGTGAAGATGGCGCGCTCACGCTCCATGCCCGCGCCCACCGCGCGGCGGCGGATGCGCTCTCGCCCCATCTCGCCCTCGCTGCTTTGATCGCGGCCGTGGAGACGGTACCCGTCCCCGGCGCGCCCTTCACCGCGTTTGCGGCAGAGGGGCGTCCGGCCGATGGCGCGCCGGAGCAGGGGCGTCATCTCGCCTTCTGGAAGGAAGTGCTGCGCGCCGTGCCGCCCGCGCTCAAGACCGGCGTGCGCTCGCTGGCGCTGGCGCCGGCCGGCTTCGGCATCAATCGCGGGCCGGTGGGGCGCATCTCCGCCCGCATCGCCATGCCCGGCTTCGCCGCTTTGCCGGCGACCGAGCAGGAGGCGCTGCTGCTCTCCGCTCTCGCCCGCACCCTCGCGACGCGCCACGGCGCGACGGCGCTCGCCATCGAGTGCCATGACCCGGCGCGGCACGACGGGCTGCTCGGCCCGGTCTCCACCTCCGTGCCGCTGCTGCTGGACCGGCTGTGCGAAGCCGACCGGCTGGTGCGCCGCACCCACCAGCGTCTCGCCATGGCCCGCGATCACCGGCCCATCGATACGGCGGCGCTGGAATCCATCCTCGGCGCCAGGCTCAATGCCGCCGGGGCGGCGCTCCGGCAACTGGGCTTCTCCTATGTGGATGCCGCCTCCGCCGCGGCGCTCGCCGCGCTCGGCATCGCCGATCCGCTAGCGGCGCTGGCCGATCCGTTCAACGAGCTGCGCCTCGATGCGGTGGCAGAGGGCGATGGCGTGCGCCTCGTCCTCGCGCTCGACACGGCGGCCTTCGATGCCGGGGCCGGGCGCCCCTTCCTCGATGCCTTCGCCACGACGCTGGAGGCGCTCGGCGGCAGTGCCGCAAGCGTCTGCGACGCCACATGGCACGCTCCCGCCGAACCCCTGCGCCGCACGGCTGCGGCGGTGCCCGAGCCGGTGGCGGTGGCGTCCGCGCCGGTACATGTGAGCGGCGAGCGGGAGGTGCCCCTCTCGCTCAAGCAGGGTCTGCTGCTGCGCTCCTTCCTGAAGCCCGAGACCGGCCATGCCTGCCGGTCCGCCTGGACGGTCAACCGCGCCTTCCGCATCACCCCGCGCATGGATCTCGAACGCCTGCGCCGCGCGCTCAAGCTGGTGGAGGAGCGGCAGGAGGCGCTGCGCTCGCGCTTCGTGCTGGGCGACGACGGGCGTCCGCGCGTCTTTATCCTGCCCCCCGGCGAGCCGCCTTTGGTGGTGGAGGACATGCCGGAGGCCGGCGAGGCGGAAGTCGAGGCCCGCATCGTCGCCCTCATGGACGACGAGATGGACCCCTTCACCAACCCGCCCTATCGCATCACCGTCCTGCGCTGCGGGCCGGAGGGCGACGTGGTGGTGGCGCACGGACACCATACGGTGTTCGACGGCTGGTCCCTCGGCCTGTTCGTGGAAGAGCTGTTCCAGGCCTTCCTCGGCATCCCGTTGCCGCCGCCGGAGATGGATGTGGCGACCTACGTCAACACCTTCGAGCGGGCGACGGACCCCGCCTTCATGGCCGAGCGCGACGCCTATCTGCGCAGCCTCTATGCGGTGGACCCGCCCCCGGTGCCGCACTTCGGCCGCCGGGCCAAGGGCCTCACGCCGAACTTCGACCTCACCCAGGGCGGGCTGTCCGGCGAGATGTTTGCCTTCCTCAGTGTCGACGGCCAGCAGCGGCTGCAAACCCGTGCCCGGGCCGCCGGCGTCACCGAGACGGCGCTGCTCATCGCCGCCGTCGCCCAGACGGTGGCGGCGCGCGGCGGGGTGGATGACGTGATGCTCAACGTGCCCGCCGCCATGCGCACCGACCGCCGGCTCAACGGCTTCATCAGCTGGGTCGCCGGCTCGGCCTTGCTCCGGGCGCCGGCCCGCGCGCTGCCGAAGCTGGAGACGCTGGCCGCGAGCCTCGCCGACCAGCTCAACCGCGCCATGCCCTATGTGCCGTTCGAATATGCGGCGCTGGACGGCGCGGTGCATGACGAGGTGATCGCCGCCGGCTCGTATCTCGCCCTGTACCAGACCGGCATGCAGGCGCCGGACCGGTTCGCGCGGGGCGCCACCACCTCCACGCTGCAACGGCAGGGCAAGAGCGAGGTGCTGGACCTCGGCCACATCAAGGTCGCGCCCGTCAGCTCGCGGCTCATGCGCTACGCCATCAACGAGTTCGACCTGCGCTCCTTCCAGAGCACGGACGGGCTCGCCTACCGCCTCGGCTTCGACCTCACCGCCTTGACTCCCGCCGAAGGGCGCGGCCTCTTGGAGGAGGTGCTGGACCGGATGGAACTCGGCGGCGACGGCTGCACCGCCATCGTCGATGCGGACGAGGAGCAGCCCGCGTGAGCCTCTTCGAAGACTTTGCACCCCCCATCGTCGCGCGTCGCGGGGGGCGCTCGTGAAGCCGGAGCGCGTCCAGCCCGTTCACCTCAAGCCCGACCATTCGGCCGGGTGGCGGCGCTTCGCCGTGGTCATGCTCCTCATCCTCGCGGCGGGCGGCGCCGGCTTCTGGTGGTATGTGCTGCCGGTGCCGGTGGCGTACCACGAGGTGCGCCTGCGGATGATGAGCCTAGAGATCAACGGCCCCGGCATCCTCGACGCCATCAATCGCGTGGTGGTGACGAGCCGCATCCAGGGCTTTCTCAAAGTCATCGAGGCCGACCGCAACGACACGGTGAAGCGCGGGCAGGTGCTGGCCCGCCTCGAATCCGTCGACCTCCAGAACCAGCTCGCCGCTGCCCAGGCGGAGGCGAGCGCCGCCGGGCGCATGGTGACGGAGGCGCAGGCCGATCGCGCCCGCGCGCAGGCGGTGCTCGACAAGACCAAGATCGAGTTCGAGCGGCGCACGACCCTCGTGCGCCTCAACGCCGCCTCGCAGGCGGAGCTGACCACCACGGAAGCCGCCTTCAAGCAGGCCGAGGCAGACATGGCCCGCTCGGAGGCCGGCATCGAGCGGGCGCGTGCGCAGCTCCTCTCGCAGGAGGCCAATGTGAAGGTGCTGGAGGCGCGCCTCGGCGAGGCCACCATCAGCGCGCCGCTGGACGGCGTGGTCATCTCCCGCGAGCGCAATCCCGGCGACCTGCTGCTGCCGGGGGCCAATTTGATGCAGGTGGTGGAGCTGTCCTCCATCATCATTTCCGCCCGCTTCGACGAGTCCGCCCGCGCCACCATCAAGGCCGGCCAGCCGGCGCGCATCACCTTTGCCGCCGGTCCCGGACGGGTGTGGAACGGCAAGGTGCTGCGCCTGTCACGGCAGGTGGACCAGGAGACGCGCGAGTTCACCGCCGACATCACGCTGGATTCCCTGCCCGAGAGCTGGGCCATGGGCCAGCGCGCCAACGTGGCGGTGGAGGCGCAATCGCCGGAGCAGGTCATCGGCATTCCGGAATCGCTGGTGATCCGCCGCGACGGCCGGGCCGGCGTGTGGCTGGCGCAGCGCGGCCGCGCGGCCTGGACGCCGGTGACACTCGGCTACATCAGCGGCTCCAACGTGGTGGTGACGCGCGGGCTGAAGGAGGGCGACGTGGTGCTGGCCCCGGCGGGGCGCTACGCCTTCCAGCCGGTCAGCCTCGGCACGAAGCTGCCCTGAGGCCTCTCACATGAACATCGCCCTGAAGGACATGCGCTTTTCCGCCCTGCGCTTCGCGCTGACGGCGGTGGGCATCGGCATGCTGCTGGGGGCGACCATGGGGATGATCGGCCTTTATCGCGGCATCGTCCACGAGGCGCTGCTCATCATCAACGACATCGGCGCCGACCTGTGGGTGGTGGAGGGCGGGCGCTCCGGCCCCTTCGCCGAGACCTCGGCGGTGCCGGCCAATCTCGACCGGCGGGTGGAGGGCGTGCCGGGGGTGGATTCCACCCGCCGCTTCATCCAGTACAACCAGCAATACACGATCGACGGCAAGCCGGTGCGCCTCGCCGTGACCGGGGTGGACTACCCCAAGGATTCCGCCGCCTGGATCCCGCTCATCGACGGGCGCGCCTTCCGCTCCACCCGCTATGAGGCCATCGCCGACCAGTCCACGGGGCTCCTCGTGGGCGACGTGATCCGCCTCGGCCATGACGACTACACGGTGGTGGGCCTCACCAAGGGCCAGGTGGACATGGGCGGCGACGGCATGTTCTTCGTCACCATCCCGGATGCCCAGTCCATCAACCGCGTGCTGCCCTCCGAGGCGGTGCTGCTGAACCGCCTCGCCAAGGGCCGTTCGCGCATGGGGATGGGGGATGGCGGCTCCATCGCCGCGGTGATGGTGGAGCTGAAGCCCAATGCCGACGTGAAGGAGGTGCAGCGCCGCATCAAGGCGTGGGGCGACGTGGAAGTGCTGACCCAGGACGAGGAGCGCGACATGCTGCTGAACGGCCGCCTGTGGCGCCTCAGGGTGCAGATCCTCGCCTTCACCGCCATGACGCTGCTGGTGGCGGGCTCCATCATCGCGCTGACGATCTACATGCTGACGCTGGAAAAGATCAACCAGATCGCCCTTCTGAAGCTCATCGGGGCGCGGGACCGCGTCATCATCGGGCTCATCGTGCAGCAGGCGCTGTGGATCGGCGTGCTGGGCTATGGGGTGGCGCTCGCCATCTCCTTCACCCTCTATCCCAATTTCCCGCGCACCGTGCTGCTGCTGCCGGACGACCTCGCCTGGATCGCCTTCACCCTCTTCCTCATCAGCCTGTTCGCCAGCTGGTTCGCCATCCGCCGCGCCATGCGGGTGCGGGCGCAGGAGGTGCTGGCATGAGCGCCCTCGCGGGAACCGCCCCGGCCCCCCGCCTCGCCCCGCCGTCGCCGGACGTGGTGATGGAGGTGCGCGGCGCCAGCAAGATCTACCTCTCCGGCCCCAATGCGGTGGCCGCGCTCTCGGACATGACGCTGGCGCTGAATGCCGGCGAGCTGACCGGCATCGTCGGCCCCTCCGGCTCCGGCAAGACCACCTTCCTGATGATCGCCGGCCTGCTGGAGCCGCCCTCCACCGGCGTCGTCCACTTCCGCGGCCGGCCCATCGCCGATCCGCAGACCAAGCTCAACAGCCTGCGCGACTTCCGCCGCACCCATGTGGGCTTCATCTTCCAGAAGGCGAACCTCATCCCCTTCCTGACCGCCGTTGAGAACGTGCAGATCGCGCTGGAGATCAATGATGTCAGGCCGAAGCTGGCGCGGGAGCGGGCACGGGAGCTGCTGGACCAGTTCGGCCTCGGCCAGCGCGAGGACAATTACCCCACCCAGCTCTCCGGCGGCGAGCAGCAGCGCGTCTCCATCGCCCGGGCTCTGGCCAACGATCCGGTGCTGCTGCTGGCGGACGAGCCCACGGCGGCGCTGGACGGCACGCGCGGCCGGCAGGTGATGGAGGTATTCCGGGCGCTGGCCGACGAGCGGCAGGTGGCGGTGGGCGTCGTCACCCACGATCCGCGCTGGTCGGACATCTTCGACCGCATCGTGGAGATGAGCGACGGCCGCATGGTGTCGGAGCGGGCCGGGGGCGTGGCGGGGCATCAGTAGGCACGTTGTCATCCCCCGGCTCGTCCGGGGGATCCACCGCGCGGCTGGGCCGGCTCGTGGTGTTCGCGCACCGAGCTGGCGGCCGGGTGGATGCCCCGGACGCGCCGGGGCATGACGGTGCGAGAAAGCGCGGGACGTGTCCGGGGCGCGAGGGCGGCGCGCTCCTCACACCAGCGGCGAGACCTGCTCGCGCGCCGTCTCGATCTTCCCGTCGGGCGCCAGATAGTCGATCAGCTTCAGGGTGCGTTCGCCGGTGCCGGCGAGCTTGGCGATGATGGAGCGCATGGCGCGGAATTCGCTCCCCGAGAGCGGGCCGAACAGGGTGTCGTTGGCCGGCGCCTGCACCCGCGTCAGCTCGGCGAGGCGCTGCTCGGCCTCGGGCGTGACGGAGAGCAGCACCCGGCGGCGGTCGCTGGGATTGACGGCCTTGCTGACGAGGCCCGCGGCGACGAGCTTGTTGATCTCGATGGTGACGAAGGCGCCCGACAGGTGCAGGTGCTCGGCGAGGGTGGCGACGCCCAGTTCCGGCACCTTGCCGGTCAGCCGGGCGATGGACATCAGGATCGTGTACTGCGTGCCCGACAGGCCGATGAGGCCGCCGAGGCGGTTGCGCACCTCCTGGATGGCGGCCGCGAAGGCGAGCATGTCGTGCACCAGCTCACGGAATTCGGTGTCCGAACCATCGATCAGCAAGGCGGCGCGTGACGCTGTCAAAGGCAGCGGCCTCCGGCCCCGCCCGTTCTTCGTCTGAGGCATGAACGCGTGCTCCCGCGCACCGTGGACCCTCCCCCTGCAGAGGGGCGGCACGCCGACATGTTTTTAGCCGGGCAGGGGGCTTGACGTCCATCACCCATTTGATAATAGCTTTATAACAAAGCTATCAAGTGCTGTGGACATTGCCCCATGTCTTCGCCGCCCCCCCTGTCTTCGCCCCGCTCTCCGAGCGTCACCGCCTTCGATCCGCGCGCCTTCCGCCAGACGCTGGGGGCATTCGCGACCGGCATCGCCGTGGTGGCGGCCGAGGCGGCCGACGGAACGCTCATCGGCATGACCATGAGCTCGTTCAATTCGGTCTCGCTGGACCCGCCGCTGGTGCTGTTTTCCGTTGCCCGCTCGGCGCTTTCGCTGCCGGCTCTGCGCACGGCGGCGGCCTACGGCATCTCCGTCCTCGCCCACGACCAGCAGGACCTGTCCGGCCGCTTCGCCCGTGCCCAGGGCGAGAAGTGGTCCGGCGTGGACCACCTGCGCGGCCATGGCGGCGCCCCGCTCCTTGCCGGTGCGGCAGCGCATCTGGAGTGCGTGCCCCACGCCATCCACGACGGCGGCGATCACGAAGTTTTCATCGCCCGCGTCGTCGCCCATCGCTCGGCTGCCGCCGAGCCGCTTATCTTCCATGCCGGACGCTACCGCACGCTTGCGGCCGTCGCCGGCTGAACCGAACTTGAGGACCCTGCCATGATCAAGACCGGTGCCGAGCATATCCAGAGCCTGAAGGACGGCCGCGAGATCTTCATCGACGGCCAAAACCTGTCCGATGCCACCACCCACCACGCCTTCCGCCGGTCCATCGCCTCGGTCGGCAAGATGTTCGACTTCCACAGCGCCCCGGAAAACCGGGAGCTGATGACCTTCGAGACCGACACCGGCACCCGCGCCAACCGCATCTGGCAGCTTCCCACCAGCTATGAGGAGCTGAAGACCCGCCGCCGGGGCCTCGAGGCCTGGACCGAGCTGCATGGCGGCTTCCTCGGCCGCGCGCCGGATCACGTCGCCTCCTGCATCTCCGGCATGTACATGGGCCTCGACCAGTTCGAGCTGTACGACCCGGCCCGCGCCCGCGCGCTGGCGGACTATTACCGCTACGCCCGCGACAACGACCTCTATCTCACCTACGTCATCATCAACCCGCAGGCCGACCGCTCCAAGAATGCGGCCGAGCAGGCCGACCCCTTCCTCTCCGCCGCCGTCGTGGACGAGGACACCTCGGGCATCACCGTGCGCGGCGCCAAGATGCTGGCCACCGGCGGCATCATGGCCAACGAGGTGTTCGTCACCTGCATCCAGCCCCTGCAGAAGGGCGAGGAGCCCTATGCGCTCTCCTTCTGCATCCCGATGAATGCGAAGGGCCTGAAGATCCTCTCCCGCAAGTCCTATGAGGCGGGCGCGCCCAGCGTGTTCGACAACCCGCTGTCGAGCCGCTTCGACGAGAACGACGCGGTGCTCTACTTCGACGACGTGAAGGTGCCGTGGGACCGCATCTTCATCGCCCGCGACATCGCGATGACGAACAAGCAGTTCCACGCGACGCCGGCCCACGTCTACCAGAACTACCAGGCGCAGATCCGCCTCTCGGTGAAGCTGAAGTTCCTGCTCGGCATCGCCCGCCGCATCACCGAGGTGAACGGCACCACCAATTTCCCGCAGGTGCGCGAGACGCTGGGCCAGCTCGCCGCCGAGGCCGGCATGGTGGATGCCTTCGTCGCCGCCATGGAGGCGAAGGGCAGCTATTACGGCCCCTATTTCGTGCCCGACCGGCACACCCTCTATGCCGCGCAGACGCTGGCCCAGCAGCTCTACGGCAAGTTCATCACCACCCTGCGGGAGCTCGCCGGCGGCGGCATGATCATGCTGCCCTCCTCGGTGCACGACTACGAGAATGCCGAGCTGGCCCGCCTCATCGGCAAGACCCAGCAGTCGCCCGCCGCCAGCGCCGAGGAGAAGGTGAAGTTCTACAAGCTCACCTGGGACGCGGTGGGCTCGGAATTCGCCTCGCGCCATGCGCAGTACGAGATGTTCTATGCCGGCGCCTCCTTCGTGGTGAAGGGCCATTCCTTCCGCACCTATGACTGGGCGGGGGCGGAAAAGCTGCTCGCCGACATGCTCTCCTCCTACGCCCTCTCCGACGAGGTGAAGCCCTTCGCCGCCGCCCGCGCGGCCGAGTGATACTTGGTTCACTGGAAGACACAGCCATGGCCATCAACAAGATCCACGACGAGTTCCATACCCTGGACCTGACCACCGGATGGGAAGTGCCCCCCGGCTATCCCTCCGGCATCCAGCAGAAGATCCTCGCTGGCGCCCTCGACGAGGAGAACCGCGCCGGCTCGCGCTCGCGTCTCCTGAAGTTCGAGCCCGGCGTGTTCACCACCAAGCCCTTCGTGCACGAATACTGGGAAGAGGTGTTCCTCGTCTCCGGCGACCTCACGGTCGGCAATGACGACAAGGGCGAGGGCGGCGAGAGCTTCGCGCCCTTCACCTATGCGGTGCGTCCCCCGGGGGCCGTGCATGGGCCGTTCAAGTCGGATAAGGGCTGCATCCTGTTCGAAATCCATTATTTCGATCCGGCCTGATTCTTCCTCTTTGCGGACGCGCGCCCATGCAGCCCACCCTTGCCGCCCTCGCCGATGATCTCGCCTCCGGCCGCACCACGGCGCGGGCGCTGGTGGAGGACTGCATCGCCCGGATCGATGATCCGGACGGAGAGGGCGGGCGGGCCTTCGTGCGGGTGAACCGGGAGGCGGCCCGCGCGGCCGCCGATGCCCAGGACCTGCTGCGCAAGGCGGGGGCCGCGCCCTCGCCCTTCGCCGGCATCCCCATCGGGGTGAAGGACCTGTTCGACGTGGCCGGCGAGGTCACGGCGGCGGGCTCCAAGGTGCTGCTCGATTCTCCCCCGGCGAAGGCGGACGCTCCGGCCGTGGCGCGCCTGCGCCGGGCCGGCTTCGTGGTCGTCGGCCGCAACACCATGACCGAGTTCGCCTATTCCGGCTTGGGCATGAACCCCCACACCGGCAACCCCGCCGCCCCCTTCGAGCGGGCAACGGCTCCGCGCGTCTCCGGCGGCTCCTCCTCCGGCGGCGCGGTGGCGGTGGCGGATGGCATGGCCCATGCGGCGCTCGGCACCGACACGGGCGGCTCCTGCCGCATCCCGGCGGCCTTCTGCGGCCTCGTCGGCTTCAAGCCCACCGCCCGCCGCGTGCCGCGCGAGGGGGCCTTCCCGCTCTCCAGCACGCTGGATTCCATCGGCCCCATCGCCCGCTCGGTGGCCTGCTGCGCGGCGCTCGACACCATCCTTTCGGGCGGTGACGCGCCGCTGCCGGCGCGTCCGGTCGCGGGCCTGCGCCTGCTCGTGCCTACCACGGTCGCCCTCGACGGTCTTGACGCGCCTGTCGCCGCCGCCTTCGAGGCGGCGCTGGAGCGCCTCGCCAGGGCCGGCGCGCACATCGTCTCCGCGCCTTTCCCCGAGTTCGGCGAGATCGCCACCCTCAACGCCAAGGGCGGCTTTGCCGCGGCGGAGAGCTATGCGGTCCACCGCCGCCTGCTGGCCGAGAAGGGCGAGGGCTACGACCCGCGCGTCTCCGTGCGCGTCCGTCGCGGCTCCGAGCAGTCGGCCGCGGATTATGTGGAGCTGGTGGCGGCCCGCGCCGGTCTCGTCGCCCGCGCTGCCGCGCGGCTCGCCGGCTTCGATGCGCTGGCCCTGCCCACCGTCGCCATCGCCCCGCCGCGCATCGCCGACCTTCTGACCGACGACGACGCCTATGGCCGCGCCAATCTCATGGCCCTGCGCAACCCGACTCTCATCAACATGATCGACGGCTGCGCCATCTCCCTCCCCCTCACCGGCGAAGGCGGGCTGCCCGCCGGCCTCATGCTGGCCGGCGCCCCGGGGACGGATGCCGCCCTCTTCGCCGTGGCCGCCGGCGTCGAGGCCGCGCTGAAGGACTGAACGTCCGTCCCGCGAGGGGGCGATCGCCTGATCGCGCCCGCTCGTGATGACCTATGTCAACGCAGCCGTCCTGGAGGTGCCGCTAGCTTTGCAGCGGTTCACCGGGTCTCCGTTCGGAGGCCGAGATCAGGGACGCGATCGCCCAATGTGGCGGCGCGGCGGGCGGGCGCCATGGGCTTGTTTCACTTCGATCGCAATCTCGAGCAGACGCTGGCCCCCATCACCCTGATCCGGGGTGGCAGCAGCCGGGGGTTCTATTTCGAAGGGCGCAACGTCCCCCTGCCGGGCCAGGGGCTTGAAGAATTCCTGCTGGCCGTGCGCGGCTCGCCCGACCCGATGGGCATGGATGGTCTCGGCGGCAACACCATCCTGCAGTCGAAGACCGCCATCGTGCAGCCCTCCACGCGGGAGGGCGCCGATGTGGACTACACCTTCGTGCAGATCTTTCCCGACCAGCCGGCGACCGTCACCTACAAGATGAACTGCGGCAACATCTCGGCCGGGGTGCCGGTGTTCGCCCTGATGAAGAACATGATCCCGGGCGTCCGGGACGGCCGCCTCACCGTGCGCGCCTATTCGACCAACACGCAGAAGATGATGTACATGACCCTCGACGTGGCCAACGGCGAGGCGCTGGTGGATGGCCAGACCGCCATCGGCGGCGTGCCGGGGACGGGCGCGGAAATTCTGGTGGACTTCCGCGACCAAGGCGGCGGCTTCACCGGCCGGACCTTTCCCACCGGCAATCTGGTGGACACCGTCGTGCTGAGCGACGGCAGCAAGATCGATGTCACCATCGTCGACATGGTGAATATCTGCGGCTTCTTCCGGGCCGAGGACTTCGGGCTGGGCTGCACGGGCCTGGAACTGCCCTCGCCCACCGGCGCGGTGCTGACGCCGCCCGGCATGCTCGCCCGCCTCACCGAGCTGCGGCTGAAGATCGCCCAGTTGATCGGCTGGAACCAGTACACGATCGACACCATCGGCAAGGCGACGCTGCCCTTCGCCGTCTCGGTCGCCGCGCCCGCGACCTACACGGACCTCGACGGGCATGAGGTGAAGGCCGAGACGGTGGATGTCGTCGCGCGCTTCTATCTCGAATCGATCATGCATTCGGCGGCGCCGGGGAGCGGGTCCACCTGCCTCGCGGCCGCCGCGGCCATCCCCGGCACCGTGCCCAACCAGGCCCTGCGCGACGGCGCGCTGAAGGCAGGGAAGGGCGGGAGCCTGACGCTCGGCCATCCCAGCGGCACCTTCGCATTGAAGACCAGCCCCATTCTGGGCGCCGACCGGACCGCCGCCACCTTCTCCGAACTCAGCTTTCCGCGCACCGCGCGGATCATCTGCGACGGCACGGTCTACATCAAGGTCAACCGCCCGTCGGAACAGACGGCCTGGACGGTCGCCGACGATCTCGACGCGGCCTCCTACTTCCTGAGAGGCGAGGACATTTCGGTGCAGCGGTGAGCGGGTTCGCCCTGGGCCCGGACCGGTTCAGGGCGTGCCGGCCTGCCCTCCCGGCTTCGGCAGCCGCACGGTGAGGCGGGCGCCGCCGCCGGGGCGGTCGGAGATGGTGACACGGCCGCCGTGCCCCTCGGCGATCTGCCGCACGATGGTGAGGCCCAGCCCGGCGCCGCCGCTGTCGCGGTTGCGCGAGGGCTCCAGCCGGTAGAAGGGCTCGAACACCGTTTCCCGCTCGCCCTCGGGAATGCCCGGCCCGCGATCCTCCACCACGAGGTCCACCGCGTCGCCGCGATCCTGAAGCGTGATGTCCGCGCCCGCGCCATAGGCGATGGCATTCCCGACGAGATTGGCGAGCACGCGGGCGAGCGCGCCGCGATTGCCGGCGACCACCCGCTCCGCGTCGGCGCCATGGAGCGTGACGGCCGCGCCCTGCGCCCGGCGCGTCTCGCACTCGGCCCGCGCCAGCGCGGCGAGGTCCACGGTCTCCCCGGAGGCGGGGGCGAAGGAGGCGCGGGCGAAGGCGAGGGCGTCGTCCACCAGCGCCTGCATGCCGTCGAGGTCGGCGCGGGCCTTCTCCACCTGGTCGCCGGGCGGCATCAGCTCCAGCCGCAGCCGCAGGCGCGTGAGATAGGTGCGCAGATCGTGGCTGATGGCCCCCAGCACCAGCGTGCGCATCCGCACCAGTTCCGAGATGCGGGCCTGCATGGCATTCACCGTGCGGATCACCAGCCGCACGTCCGGCGCGCCGCGCTCCTTCACATGCGAGGGCTGGAGCTGGGCGCCGAACCGCTCCACCGCCGCCGCGAGGTCGGAGAGGGGGCGGGTCTCCCGGCGCACCGCGAGCAGGGCGAGGAGGGCCACGAGGAAGCCGAGGATGCCGCCGATGAGCCCCACCGGCAGGCCGAGGAAGCGCACCGTTACGTCGCCTCCGGCCACGATCTCCAGATAGCCGCCGCCGACGAGTGCAAAGGCCACGGTGAGCTTCGCGCCGCGCAGGTCGCGCAGGCGCTCGACGAGGCCGTGGGGGTGATCGTCGCCGGCGAGCGACAGCGCGATGAAGCGGTCCGGCGGCAGTCCCGTGAGCAGCCGGAGCCGGCGCTCGGCAAAGCCGAGCAGGCGCGGCGTCTGGATGTTCGGCTTCTCGGCCCGAATGGCGACGAGGAAGCCGGGACCTGCGGCCGCGCGCACGGCGAGATCGCGCTCGGCGGGGGGTAGCTGATCCATGAGCTGCGCCAGCGCGGCGATGCGCTGCATCACCATCAGGACGGCCACGGGCGACGAGGATCGCTGGCGCTCCAGCACATAGGCGGCGAGCATCAGCACCTGCACCGCCAAAAGGCCGGCGACGACGATCAGCGCCAGCCGCGTGCCGAGCCCGAACCGGCGGTGACGGCGCATCGCCGGATCAGAGCTGGCGGACATCGACGGTGAACAGATAGCCGCCATTGCGGACGGTCTTGATGAGCAGGGCCGCCTCTTCCGAGACGGCGGAGAGCTTGCGCCTCAGCCGGCTGATGGAGACATCGATGGTGCGGTCGAACGGGTCGGCCGAGCGCCCGCGGGTCCAGTCCAGAAGCTGGTCGCGGGAGAGCACGCGCTTCGGCCGCTCCAGGAAGCAGGCGAGCAGCTCGAACTCCGCCGAGGTGAGGTCGAGGAGGGGGCCCTCGGCCTCGGCGACGCTGCGGGCGTCGAGATCGGCCACGAAGCCGGCGAAGGCGACGCGGCGGTTGCGCGCGGCGGGCTCCGCCAGCGTCCCGTCCGCCCGGCGTAGCACGGCCCGGATGCGGGCGAGCAGCTCGCGCGGGTTGAACGGCTTCGGCAGATAGTCGTCGGCGCCCATCTCCAGCCCGACGATGCGGTCCACGTCGTCGCCCTTGGCGGTGAGCATGAGGATGGGCACGCCGCCCCGCGCCCGGAGGCGGCGGCAGATGGACAGCCCGTCCTCGCCCGGCAGCATGAGGTCGAGGATGACCATGTCCGGCCGCGCGGTCGACAGGATACGGTCCATGGCGACGCCATCCTCGGCCGCCAGCACGCCATAGCCCTCGCGGCCGAGGAAGTCCGCGAGCAGGGCGCGGATCTCGCGGTCGTCCTCGACGATGAGCAGCGTGCGCGGGGCCAAAAGCGGGTCTCCAAGGGGTGGGGGCTCGGCTGGGACGGGGCAAGTTTCGCCGGAGGGGCGCCCGTCATCAATGCGCGGCCGTGTGGAGGATACAAAACGTTACAGCACCTCACCGGTAGGCAAACGCGATGCAACGGCCATCCGTGAAGCTCTCCCCATCGCAACCGGCCATGCCCCCCCCCGGGATGGCGCCTGAGTGAGACCGAGATGCCCAGCCTGATCCCCTTCTCCCGTTCCGCCGCCATCCTCACCGTCGCCGGGTTCACGATGCTCTCGGGCATCGGCGAGGCGGCCGCCTGGACGCGCACCGGCAGCACCACCACGCCGCGCGGCACCTACAACAGCTCGGCTGTCGGCGGCTGCGCGGGCGGCACCTGCAGCCGCGCCTCCACCGTCACCGGCCCCGCCGGCGGCACGGCTTCCCATACCGGCAGCGTCACCCGGACCTCGCCCGGCACCTATTCCTACCAGGGCTCCAGCACCGGCCCGGCCGGCAACAGCGTGAGCCGTTCCGGCACGGTGAGCCGCTACTGACCGGATTTCCAGCTCCGGGCCGTCAAGGCTCGGAAAGCCGGGTCGCGGCCTCCGCCCCAGGTCGCGGCCCGGCTGACCGTTCGGTGTCGGAACGGCGGGGCTGGGGGGCTCCACACGGGACCATCGTCATGTTCGGCCTTCTCGCCAGCGGCACCGCCGTGCCCCATCCGCTCGCCTTCGCGCTCATCGCGCTTGCGCTGATGCTCGTGGAGTTCCTGTTTCACAGGCTCAACCATCACGACAGCTACGATCCCAGGGAGACGGCCGCCTCCCTCGCCATCGCCGTCGGCAACAAGGTGATCGCTGCGCTCACCGCCGGGATCGTCGCGGTGCCGGTGTTCTTCGTCTACGGCCACAGGCTGTTCGACATTCCCATGGGCGGGGCCGTGGCCTGGATCGCGCTCTTCCTCGGGGTGGAGCTGAGCTACTATGTCCACCACTTCGCCATGCACAAGGTGCGCTGGCTGTGGGCGACCCATTCCGTCCATCACTCCGCCACTCGCCTGAACCTCTCGGCGGCGGTTCGCCTCGGCTGGGGCGGGCAACTCACCGGCGGGTTCGTGTTCTACCTGCCGCTGGTGCTGATCGGCTTCCCGCCGATGACGGTGTTCGGCATGCTGGGGGCGAGCCTCGTCTACCAGTTCTTCCTCCACCTCGCCGCCCCGCCCCATCTCGGCCCGCTGGAATGGGTGCTGAACACGCCCCGCCATCATCAGGTGCATCACGCCGCGAACCCCGCCGTCCTCGACCGCAATTTCGGCGGCGTACTGATCATCTTCGACCGGATGTTCGACACATTCACCGAGGCGCCGAAGGGGGAGCCGCTGGTGTTCGGCGTGGCCGGTGCTGAATCGAGCCTGAACCCCATCCGAATCGTCTCGAATACCTGGGTGGACATGTACCGGCAGTGGGGTGTCAGCCGGGGTGTCAGGGCCCGCCTGCACGTCCTTTTCGGGCCTCCGGGATGAGAGGGTACCGAGGTAGGTGGAGATTTGCGTGGAATGCATTTCTGGAATGCGGAAAATACGCGTGCTGCATCGCAGCAAGTCCGCTATGGTGCACCACAGCTAAAGCGCACCGAGATCTTGGCCGCGGGCCGCACGGAGCGCAGCGAGGCTGACATGAAGAACATCCTCCTCGCCGGCGTTGCCGGCCTCCTTTCCGCGACCTCTGTGATCGCGGCCGCCCCTGCCTTTGCCGGCGAGACCCTCCCCGCCGAGCGTCAGGCCATCGTGACCAATCTGGGTGGCAAGGCTTCCGCCGTCACCTATTACGTGCGTGCCGCCAAGGGTTATCAAGTGGTTACGACCCTTGACGCTGCCGGCGAGCCCGGTGCCACGCCGGCTGTGGTCCGCGTTTCCACCGTGCTCCAGCAGCCCGGCGACGAGCAGATCGTCTCCCTCCCCGGCCCGGTCGGCCGCGATGGCACCTCGCTGCGCATCGTGCGCGTCGGCGACGCCATCCAGGTGGAAAAGGTCGGCGCGCTCGCCTACTGACATTTTGCCGCACCGCAGCGAAAAGGCGCCCGTCGGGCGCCTTTTTTGTTGGTCTCGGGGAGGGGCTGATTACCTCTCCCTCAGCTTCACATCGCCATATCCGCCCCCCGTCGGAGTGACGATGATGACCGCCTCGCCTTCCTCCAGCACCTTCTGGTCGCAGCCCTGAAGGACCTCGGTGGAGCCGTCCAGTCGGCGCACAAACCCTTCTCCCAACTGGCCTTTTTCGCCCCCATCGACACCGAACGGGTGGATGCGGCGATGGGAGGAGAGCAGGGCGCAGTCCATCTTCTCAAGGAAGCGGATGCGCCGGTAAGTCCCTGATCCCGCATGCCAACGCCCCCGCCCGCCGGAGCCGGGGCGGATGTGAAAGTCTTCCAGCAGAACGGGAAAACGCGTCTCCAGCACCTCCGGATCGGTGAGGCGGGAATTGGTCATGTGCACATGCACGCCATCCGTCCCGTCAAAGCCGGGGCCGGCGGGGGAGCCGGAGCAGATGGTCTCGTAATACTGGTAGATATCGTTGCCGAAAGTGAGGTTGTTCATGGTGCCCTGGGAGGCGGACATGGCCTTCAGCGCGCCGAACAGGCAGTTGGTAACTGCCTGCGATGTCTCGACATTTCCCGCCACCACGGCGGCCGGATAGACCGGCGACAGCATGCAGCCCTCGGGCACCACGATGCGGATGGGCCGCAGGCACCCCGCATTCATGGGGATCTCGTCCTCCACCATGACGCGGAACACATAGAGCACGGCCGCGCGGGTGACGGGGGCGGGGGCGTTGAAATTGGTGGGCTGCTGGGGCGAGGTGCCGGTGAAATCCACCGTCGCTTCGCGCTTCTCCTTGTCCACCGAGATCTTGACTTTGATGACGGTGCCCTGGTCCATCTCGTAGTGGAAGGAGCAGTCATCAAGACGATCGAGAACGCGGCGGACGCTTTCAGCCGCATTGTCCTGCACATGCCCCATATAGGCCTGCACGACATCCAGCCCGAACGTGTCGATCATCTTCAGGAGTTCGCGCACGCCCTTCTCGTTGGCGGCGATTTGCGCCTTGAGATCTGCGATATTCTGTGCCGGATTGCGGGCCGGATAGCGCGCGGAGGTGAGCAGATGGCGCAGTTCGGCCTCGCGGAAGGTGCCTTCCGCGACCAGCTTGAAGTTGTCGATATAGACGCCTTCCTCCTCGATATGGGTGGCCAGCGGGCTCATGGAGCCGGGGGCGACGCCGCCCACGTCCGCATGGTGTCCGCGGGAGGCGACCCAGAACAGGATGGCCTTTCCGGCGTCGTCGAAAACCGGCGTTACCACTGTAATATCAGGCAGATGCGTCCCGCCGTTGTAGGGGGCGTTGAGGGCGAAGACGTCGCCCGGGCGGATGTTTCCGGCGTTCTCGCGGATGACCGTTTCCACCGAGCGGTCCATGGAGCCGAGGTGGACCGGCATGTGCGGGGCGTTGGCGACGAGATCGCCCTCGGCGGAGAAAACGGCGCAGGAAAAGTCTAGTCTTTCCTTGATGTTGACCGAGTAGGCGGTGTTCTGGAGGGTCACGCCCATTTGCTCGGCGATGGACATGAAGAGATTGTTGAAGACCTCCAGCATCACCGGGTCGGCATGGGTGCCAACGGCTTCTGAACGCAGGAGTTTTTCCGTCCGGGTGAGGATCAGGTGGTTCTTGGCCGAGACCTCCGCCCGCCAGCCCTTCTCCACCACCACCGTCTGGTTCGGCTCAATGACGATGGCCGGGCCCTGCAAGCCCATGCCGGGCCTGAAGTTTTCCCGCTTCACCACGGGCGCGTCATGCCATGCGCCGCGAGCGAAAAAGCGGGTCTGGGAGGTATTCGAAGGGGTGCCGACATCAAGCGGAAGGTCCGGCTCGGCGATGCCGGCGCCGCCGCCCGCCGAAATCACCTCAAGCGCTTCCACTACAACGGTTTTTTCCGGCGAGACGAAGCCGAACTGCGCCCGGTGCTTGGTCTCGAACTCGGCGGTCATCGACGCGATGTCGGCGAGCTGAACGGGGAGTGCAGTATCGGTTCCACCATATCTCAGGTGGGCTTTCGCCTCTGTCAGGATCGAGTCAGTCAGGATGCCCTGTGGGGTCAGTTCCGCCTGGGTGGCGGCGGCCAGTTCGGCCTTCAGCTCAACCAGTCCGGGAATGACGGTTGCGGTCATCTCCTCCCCCACCGCGCGGGTGCGCTGGGCGCGGACGGAGGCGAGGCCCATGCCATAGGCGGAGAGGAGGCCGGAGAAGGGATGCAGCAGCACCTTGGTCATGCCCAGCGCATCGGCGACGAGGCAGGCGTGCTGGCCGCCGGCGCCGCCGAAGCAGTTCAGGGCATAGCGGGTCACGTCATAGCCGCGCTCCACGGAGATCTTCTTGATGGCGTTGGCCATGTTCTCCACCGCGATGGTGACGAAGCCGTCCGCCACCTCCTCGGGGGTGCGGCCGCCGCCGATCTCCTCGGCCAGATCAGAGAACTTCCGGCGCACCACCTCGGCGTCCAGCGGCTGGTCCTGGGCGGGGCCGAAAATCCTGGGGAAGTAATCCGGGATCAGCTTGCCCAGCATCACGTTGGCGTCGGTGACGGCCAGCGGCCCGCCGCGGCGATAGCAGGCGGGGCCGGGATTGGCGCCGGCGGAATCCGGGCCGACGCGGAAGCGCGCGCCGTCAAAATGCAGGATGGAGCCGCCGCCCGCGGCCACCGTGTGGATGCGCATCATGGGCGCGCGAATACGCACGCCCGCGACCTCCGTGTCGAAGGCGGTCTCCAACTCCCCGTCATAGTGGCAGACATCGGTGGAGGTGCCGCCCATGTCGAAGCCGATGATGCGGTCGAAGCCCGCCAGCGCCCCGGTCTCCGCCGCGCCCACCACGCCGCCGGCAGGTCCCGAGAGCAGGGCGTCCTTGCCCTGGAACAGGTCGGCGGCGGTGAGGCCGCCCGAGGACATCATGAACATCAGGCGGATGGCTTCGCCCTCGGCTTCCTTGCCAGCCCCCTCGGCGCCGCCGGACAGCTCCTCCGCCACCTGCCGCACATAGCGGCGCAGAATGGGTGAGAGATAGGCGTCGGCCACCGTGGTGTCGCCGCGCCCCACCAGCTTGATGAGGGGGGAAACCTCGTGGGAGACGGACACCTGCGGGAAGCCGATCTCCCGCGCCAGCGTCGCCACCTGCTGCTCGTGCTCGGGGAAGCGGTAGCCGTGCATGAAGACGATGGCCACCGCCGCGATGCCGTCCGCCTTCGCCTGCTCCAGCGCGGCGCGCACGGTGGCGAGGTCTGGGGCGGCTTCCACGGTGCCGTCGGCGCGGACCCGCTCGTCCACCTCCAGCACACGCTCGAACAGCATGTCCGGCAGTACGATCTTCTTGGCGAAGATCTTCGGCCGCGCCTGATAGCCGATCCTCAGCGCATCCCTGAAACCGCGGGTGGTGACGAGCAGGGTGCGGTCGCCTTTGCGCTCCAGAAGGGCATTGGTGGCAACCGTGGTGCCCATCTTCACGGCAGAAACCAGCCCCGGCGGGATCGCCGCGCCGGCAGGGAGGCCGAGCAGTTCGCGGATGCCGTGCACGGCGGCGTCGCGGTAGGCCTCCGGATTTTCCGACAGCACCTTGTGGGCGACGAGGCTGCCATCCGGCTTGCGGCCGACGATATCGGTGAAGGTGCCGCCCCGGTCGATCCAGAATTCCCAAGGTGCGGGGGAGGGTGCGGAGGCGGGCGGAGAGGGGGCCGCCGCAGCTTCGGCTTCGGCGGCTGCGCTCGTCTTCACATCGTCGCTCGACATCGGCCCCGTTTCCCGTCTGGATGGTGGCTGGCGGGGTTGGCAGGCTTCCTGCTCCCCTGTTTCGGACGCAGCGAGGGCGCGCCCGCGAGGCACGATGCCCCGCTCACGAATAAGGAAGTCACGAGGGCGATAAAACGTCAACAATTTGTTGACGAAATATCGAAGGCGGGAGAACATCCCTTCAAGAGCGCCTGAATGCCGGTTCTTCTTGGCGGGCAGAACAATGGCGCCGGTCTCCAGAGGGGTTCCGATGACCAGCGAAGAATTCCGTCACCGAACGGGGGCCGCGCGGACCTGCGCCCAGGCCCCGGCGTACACCCCGGCGTACACCCCGGGGGCGCCCCGATGATCCGGAAGCTGCTCGATGGCCTTTATTTCGCGTCCGGCGTGGTGGCCGCCGGGTTTCTCATCATCATCTTCCTGTTGATGATGGGCCTGTCGGTGGGCCGGCAGTTCGGCATCAACATTCCCTCCGGCGACGACTTCGCCGCCTGGTCCATGGCCGCCATGGCCTTCCTCGGCCTCGCCCATACGTTCCGCTATGGCGAGATGATCCGTGTCGGCCTGCTGCTGGAGCAGCTCACCGGGCGGCGGCGGCAGGCGCTGGAATTGTTCGCGCTCGTCGTCGCCATCGCCTTCCTCGCCTATTTCACCTGGAACGCCGGGCGCCTCACCTATGATTCCTGGCGCTTCGACGACATGTCCCAGGGCGTCGTCGCGGTGCCGCTGTGGATCCCCCAGACAGGCTACGCCGCTGGCCTCGCCATTCTGCTGATCGCCATGGTGGACGAGTTCGTGAACGTCGCCCGCGGCAATCGCCCCCGCTACGAGAAGGAACCTGTCTCCTCGCCCGAGGAACTGGTGGAGCGCATTGCATCGGGAGGCGGCGTCTGAGCCATGCCGCACCTCGATCTCATCCAGCTTTCGCTGGTCCTGCTCGTCTTCCTCATCGCGATCCTCGCCTCCGGCGTGTGGATCGCCCTCGGCCTCGGGCTCGTCGGCCTGCTGGCCATGGTGCTGACCACGCCGGTGCCCATCGGCCAGGTGCTCGCCACCACGGTGTGGAGCGCCAGCGCCTCGTGGACCCTCGCGGCCTTGCCCCTCTTCATCTGGATGGGCGAGATCCTGTTCCGCACCCGATTGTCGGAAGAGATGTTCCGGGGTCTTGCCCCGTGGCTGCAATGGCTGCCGGGCCGGCTGCTGCATGTGAACGTGATCGGCTGCGGCATTTTCGCGGCGGTGTCGGGCTCCTCGGCCGCCACCTGCGCCACCATCGGCAAGATCGCCTTGCCGGAGCTGGACAAGCGCGGCTACGACAAGGGCATGAGCCTGGGCTCGCTGGCCGGCTCCGGCACGCTCGGCCTGCTCATCCCGCCGTCCATCCCCATGGTGGTCTATGCGGTGACGGCCAACGTCTCCGTGCTGCAGGTGTTCCTGGCGGGCTTCCTGCCGGGCCTGCTCGTGATGGGGCTCTATTCGGGCTACATCATGCTGTGGTCGCTGCTCAATCCCAGCCGCACGCCGCCGCGCGACCCGCATATGCCGTTCGTCGAGAAGCTCCGGCAGTCGGCGCGGCTCGTGCCCTGCCTGCTGCTCATCGCGGCGGTGTTCCTGTCGCTGGTGCTGGGCATCGCCACCGCCACCGAATGCGCCGCCTGGGGTGTCACCGGGGCGCTGGCGCTGGCGTGGTGGAGCGGTACGCTCACCTGGAAGACGCTGGTCGAAAGCGTCATGAGCGCCACGCGGCTCAGCTGCATGATCATGCTCATCATCGCCGGGGCCGCCTTCACCACCGCGGCCATGGCCTATACGGGCATTCCCGTGGCCCTGGCGGAGTGGGTGCAGGGACTCAACCTCACCCCCGGCAAGCTCGCCCTCGCGCTGACCGTGATGTACATCATCCTCGGCTGCCTCGTGGACGGCATCTCCATGATCGTGCTCACCGCGGTCATCGTGCTGCCCATGGTGAAGCAGGCGGGCTTCGACCTCGTGTGGTTCGGCGTCTACCTCGTCATCCACGTGGAGATGGCGCAGATCACCCCGCCGGTGGGCTTCAACCTGTTCGTGCTGCAGAACATGAGCGGGCGCGATACCTTCTCGGTGGCGAAAGCGGCATTTCCCTTCTTCATTCTCCTCAACATCGCGGTCATCATCATCACCACGTTTCCGGAGATCGCCCTGGTGCTGCCGCGCTGGGTGTTTCCGGGCGGCTGATGCCGCAGTTCGGGCGTTTCCGCGCGGGCTTTCGGCAGAGCCCGCGCGGCACATGAGCGTAACGCATCGGCGAAGGTTGCAGACCCGCGCCGCTGCGATGAGGGCAACACGTTCGAGACCTTCCCAGGAACCAGAGAGAGACCAGACATGGCGCCTTTCCGCACCCTTGCTCCCGCGCTCCTCGCCGCCGGCCTCGCCGCTCTGGCGAGCACGGCGCCCGCCGCCGCGCAGACCAAGTGGAACCTCGCCTCGGCCTATCCGGCCGACAATTTCCACACCGAGAACCTCGCCCAGTTCGCCAAGGACGTGGAGGCGGCCAGCGGCGGCAAGCTCGCCGTGACGCTCCAGCCCAACGCGGTGCTGTTCAAGGCGCCCGAGATCAAGCGCGCCGTCGCCACCGGGCAGGTGCAGGCGGGCGAGGTGCTCCTCTCCATCCACGAGAATGAGGACCCGATCTTCGGTATCGACGTGGTGCCCTTCCTCGCCACCTCCTACGACGCGTCGAAGAAGCTGTGGGACGCCTCCCGCCCCGCGGTGGAGAAGAAGCTCGCGGCGCAGGGCATCAAGGTGCTCTACGCGGTTCCGTGGCCGCCCCAGGGGCTGTTCTCCAAGAACGCGGTCGCCAAGGTGGACGACCTGAAGGGCGCCAAGTGGCGGGCCTACAATGCCGGCACCTCGCGCATCGGCGAGGCGGTGGGCGCCCAGTCGGTCACCGTGCAGCAGGCGGAACTGGCGCAGGCGCTCGCCACCGGCGTCGTCAACGCCCTCATCACCTCGTCCGCCACCGGCAACGACGTGAAGATCTGGGAGAGCATCCCCTATTTCTACGACATCCAGGCCTGGCTGCCGAAGAACGTCGTCTTCGTGAACCAGGCGGCGTTCGACGCCCTCGACAAGCCCACCCAGGAGGCCGTGCTGAAGGCCGCCGCCGCCGCCGAGACCCGTGGCTGGAAGCTTTCCGAGGAGAAGACCAAGGCCTATATGGACATCCTCGCCGCCAAGGGCATGAAGGTCGCCCCGCCCTCGCCCGAGCTGAAGGCCGGCTTCGAGAAGATCGGCGGAACCCTCACCGAGGCGTGGCTCGCCAAGGCCGGCCCGGCGGGCCAGGAGATCATCGCCACCTACAAGAAGTGAAGGTGCGGACCGGGGACGGGCCCTCCCGCCCCCGGTCCTCCAATCAGGACCGTCTCGTCAGGATCGATCCCGTGACCAAGGACACCCCCAAAAAGGCTGGCGAGAGCAAGGTCGCCGAGGGCGCCGCCCGTCGCAAGGCCGGCCCTTCCATCGTCTCCTCCGCCCATCTCGCGGACGGGGCGCTGCCGGCGCTGTCGGAGTTCGAGTTCGGGCTCAACATGCTCACCCACGCCTACGGCCGCTGGATGGTGCGCTGCATGGCGGCGGCCGGCGTGCCGGACCTCTCGGCCCTCGACGTTCTGATCCTGCACCACGTGGTCCATCGCGACCGGCCCAAGACCATCGCCGACCTCTGCCTCGTGCTCGACGTGGAGGATACCCACCTCGTCACCTATGCGGCCAAGAAGCTGCAGGGCCTCGGCCTCGTGGAAGGCGGCCGTCGCGGCAAGGAGAAGACGCTGGCCGCGAGCGACACCGGCCGCGCCGTCTGCGCGCGCTATCGCGAGGTGCGCGAGGCGCTGCTCGCTGATGCGGTGGCCGCGACCGGCATCGATCCGGCCCGGCTCTCCGAGATCGCCGCGCTGATGCGCACGCTGTCCGGCCATTACGATCAGGCCGCCCGCGCGGCCGCGTCGCTCTGAAGCCGGCTTAGAATCTCCTCCACCGGCCATGGTGCGCCGGGGGCGTTCGGCTATGATGGGCCGTCGCCCCCACCCGGACCGCAAAGGACGGACCGCGCCTCATGTGGCTTGACGATCTGCGTCCCTTCCGTCCCGCAGCGGCCGACCCGCTCCCCTGCGCGACCGAGGAGGCCTATCGCGCATTCGGGCTGGCGAGCGGCACGGTGGGCGATACGGTGCCGGCCAGCCTCCCGTTCGGCCGGCTGCGGCTGTTCTCGCGGCAGCATGCCCGCGATGGCGTGGCCCCCGCCCGGAACGTTCTGGTGGTGGCGCCCATCGCCGGCGGCTTCCCGTTCCTGATGCGCGACCTCGTTGCCGCGCTGTTGCCCACGGCCGGACGGGTCGGCATCACCGAATGGCCCAATGCGCGCTATCTCCCGCTCGGCGCCGGCCGCTTCGGCTTCGCCGAGAACTGCCTGGAGACGGCGCAGATGGCCCGCGCGCTGGCGGTAACGGGGCCGGTGCATATCGTCGGCGTCTGCCAGGGCGCGCTGCCCGCCTTCGCCGCCGCCTGCCTGCTGGCGGATGAAGGCCTGCCGGTGGCGAGCCTCGGCCTGATGGGCGGCCCCATGGACCCCGCGCGCAATCCTACCCGCCTGTGGAAGATGCTGCAGGAGCGCTCGCTGGAGGCGCTGGAGGCGCAGGTGATGGAGGAGGTGCCGCAGGGCCTGCCCGGCGCCGGGCGCCGCGTGTTCCCGGCGTGGCGGCAGATCGACACCTTCGCCCTCTACCTCTGGCGGCAGTCCATCACCGGCGGGGAACTGCCCATGCGCCTGCTGTTCGACGATGGTGACGACCCGCTGTGCTTTCCGCTCTCCCGGCTGTGCTGGACCATGATGGACGTGCCGGCCGAATTCTTCATGGAGAACGTCTCCACCATCTTCCGCGACAATGCGCTCGCCCATGGCACGCTGGAGATCGCTGGACACCGGGTGCGGGCCGAGGCGCTGCGCGGGGCGCTGCTGACTGTCGAGGGCACGGACGACGACATCTCCGCTCCCGGCCAGACCGAGGCCGCGCACGATCTGTGCCGCGCCGTGCCGGACGCCCTGCGCCGCCACGTCAGCGTCGCGGGCGCCGGCCATTTCGGCCTGTTCTACGGCCGCAGGATGCGCGCCACCGTGGTGCCGGCGCTGATCGAGGTGATGGAGGCGGGCGAACGGGCGCTGTGAGCGCCCCGCTGCCCGCAGCCCCTCAGTTCCGCAGGCCCTCAGTTCCTCAAGCCCGGCGCTTCCTGGCCGGTGCGGGCGACATATTCCGTATAGCCGCCATTGTACTGGTGGATGCCGTCCTGCGTCAGCTCCAGCACCCGGTTGGAGAGGGCGGCGAGGAAGTGCCGGTCATGGGAGACGAACAGCATCGTCCCCTCGTAATCGGCCAGCGCCGCCACCAGCATTTCCTTGGTGGCCATGTCGAGATGGTTGGTGGGCTCGTCCAGCACGAGGAAATTGGGCGGGTCGAACAGCATCTTGGCCATCACGAGCCGCGCCTTCTCGCCGCCGGAGAGCACGCGGCAGCGCTTTTCCGCGTCGTCTCCGGAGAAGCCGAAGCAGCCGGCCAGCGTCCGCAGGGCACCCTGTCCGGCCTGGGGGAACGCATCTTCCAGCGTCTCGAACACGGTGCGCTCTCCCTCCAGCAGGTCCATGGCGTGCTGGGCGAAATAGCCCATCTTCACGCTGGCGCCGACATTGACCGTGCCGTCGTCCGGCGTGGTGGAGCCCGCGATGAGCTTGAGCAAAGTGGACTTGCCGGCGCCGTTGACGCCCATGACGCACCAGCGCTCGCGGCGGCGGATGTGGAAGTCCAGCCCCTCGTAGATGACTTTGCTGCCGTAGCTTTTGTGGACGCCCTTGAGGCTCGCCACGTCCTCGCCGGAGCGGGGCGCGGGGGCGAACTCGAAGGCCACCGCCTCGCGGCGGCGGGGCGGCTCCACCCGGTCGATCTTCTCCAGCTTCTTCACCCGGCTCTGCACCTGCGCGGCGTGGGAGGCGCGGGCCTTGAAGCGCTCGATGAAGGCGATCTCCTTGGCCAGCATGGCCTGCTGGCGCTCGTATTGCGCCTGCTGCTGCTTCTCGTTCATCGCCCGCTGGCCGGCGTAGAATTCATAGTCGCCGGAATAGGTGTTGAGGCTGCCGGCGTCGATCTCGACGATCTTGTTCACGATGCGGTTCATGAAGGCGCGGTCGTGCGACGTCATCATCAGCGCGCCGTCGAAGCCCTTGAGGAAGCTTTCCAGCCAGATCAGGCTCTCGATGTCGAGATGGTTGGAGGGTTCGTCCAGCAGCATCACGTCCGGGCGCATGAGGAGAATGCGGGCAAGCGCCACGCGCATCTTCCAGCCGCCCGAGAGCTTGCCCACGTCGCCGTCCATCATCTCCTGGGAGAAGCCGAGGCCGGCGAGAACCTCCGCCGCGCGGCCCTCCAGTGCATAGCCGCCCAGCTCTTCGAAGCGGGCCTGCACCTCGCCGTAGCGCTCGACGAGGGCATCCATCTCGTCCATGCGGTCGGGATCGCCCAGCGCCGCCTCGATCTCCTTCAGCTCGGCCGCGACGGTGCTCACCGGGCCGGCGCCGTCCATCACCTCGGCGAGGGCGGAGCGGCCGGACATCTCGCCCACGTCCTGGCTGAAATAGCCGATGGTGATGCCGCGGTCGGCCGAGACCTGGCCCTCGTCCGGCGTCTCCTGCCCGGTCATCATGCGGAACAAGGTGGTCTTGCCGGCGCCGTTGGGGCCGACGAGGCCCACCTTCTCGCCCTTCAGCAGCGCCGCCGACGCCTCGATGAAGACGAGCTGCCGGCCGTTCTGCTTGCTGATGTTGTCGAGGCGGATCATGGGAAAAGGGCACCCGGGGCTCTGGGGATCGTTCGTCCCGGGGGCTTAATGCATCTTTGTGCGGTGCGAAAGGGGCGGGGCCCGCCTCAGGCGGCGCGATAGGCGCTGAGGTAGTGGGCCTCGAACATCCGTTTCACATGGTGCAGCGGGCCGAGCCGGGGCAAGGCGAAGTTGCGCCGCGTGTCGCGGAACACCAGCATGCCCGCGTCCAGCGTATCGACGATGCAGACGAGTTCGGGCCGGAAGGTCTCCCGCTCGGGCCGGCCGGCGAGGGCGGCGGCGATGTTGCGGGCGGCGGCGCGGGCCTGGAGATCGGCCTGGTGGGCCTGCTTGGGCATCCAGTCCGGGCCGGGGAAGGAGCCGGCGTCGCCCGCGACATAGACGTCGTCGAGGCCCTGCACCGCGCAGGTGGCATCGGCCGCGACGAAGCCGCCGTGCGAGAGCGGCAGGCAGCTCTCCGACAGCCATGCCGGTCCGGTGAGGCCGGGCATGAAGAGGATCAGATCGGCGGGAATCTCGCCGCCCTCCGTCACCACTTTGTCTGGCGCAAAGCGCAGCGGCTTGTGGCCGAGGTGGGTCTTGATGCCGCGCCGCTCCATCTCCTTCAGCAGCCCGCCGACGGCCTTCGGGCCAAGGCGCTGGCCGGGCTGGGTGGAGGCGTTGAAGAAGACCAGATCCACGGCCTCCCGCCGGCCCTGCCGGCGCAGCAGGGTGTCGAGGCCGAACAGGAACTCGAACATGGGCCCGCCGCGCACCGCCGAGGGTTCCTGCGGATTGGCGCCGAACCCCACGGCAATGGTGCCCCGTTCGAGGGTCGCGAGGCGCCGGCGCAGGGCCTCGGCCACGGCGATGCCTTCGCAGGGGATGAAGGCGTTCTCGATGCCCGGCAGCTTGCGGATATAGCGCCCGCCGGTGGCGATGAGCAGCACGTCGTTCTCGATGACGCCGCCGCTGGTGTGAACCCGTCGCCCGCCGTCCGTCACCTGCTCCACTGTCGCGGCGATGTGGCGGACGCCGTGGCGGGCGAAGAAGCCTGTGAGCGGGATCGTCAGGTCCTCCGCCCGCCGCAGCCCTGCCGGGACCCAGATGAGGCTCGGCAGATAGGTGAGCACGGGGTTGGGCGACACCACCGTGATGTCCGCCCCGACGCGTCGCCGTCGCAGCTCGCGTACGGCGGTCAGCGCCGCAAAGCCGGAGCCCAGAATGACGATGCGTGGCGCGGACATGGGGATCACTCCGCCGGTTCGAGGTGGGAGCGCGTGGTCTTCACCGGCGCGGCGGGGCCGAAGTCACCGTCCACGTCGGCACCGAGATCGGCGCGCCAGGGCCGCCACATCTCCAGCCCCACGAGGATCAGCACCAGCACCGCCGCGAGGCCGACGGCCATCACCGGATAGGAGAGGCCGGTGAGGTCCATGAAGGTGATCTTGCCCGGCCCGGAGGCGGCGAGGACCGGCTTCAGCACCGGCTCGGCATAGCCGAAGGCGGTGGCGCCGGCGATGCCGCCGAGGAGGGTGAAGAGGGCATCGCGATAGCCCACGCCGACCTGCGCGAGCACCGTGCCCGGGCAGGCGCCGGCCAGCGCGATGCCGGCGCCGAGCATCAGGCCGCCCACCACGTCGGCGGCGTAGAAGGTGGCCTTCGGGGCGAGCTTCACGAGGCCAAAGCCGTGCAGTGCCGCGATCACCAGCGCACCGGTGGCGACGGCGGTGAGGAACACCTTGAGCATGATGAAATTGCGGAACTGCATCTGTCCCACGATCATGCCGGGCTCGAACACGCGGGACTTTTCGAGGGCGACGCCGAACACCGTGCCCATGAGCAGGCCGATGACGATGGATTGGACGAGAGACATGGCTTTGGCCTTTCTTGTGGTCCGTTCGCGTCAGATGCGGCGCAGCAGGAGCAGCGCGGTGGCGATGCCGCCGGCGAACATGGCGGCGACGGCGACGGTGGAGGACACGGCAAGCTGCGCCATGCCGGACAGGCCATGGCCGGAGGTGCAGCCATCGGCGATGCGGGCACCGAACAGCATCACGAAGCCGGCGCCGAACGCCACCGCATAGCGCACGCCGGGGCTCGCCGTGCCGAGCGCCCGCGACCAGATGGGCGAGATCGGCTGGCGGCGGGCGCCGGAGATGCGCATGGAGAGAAAGGCGCCGATGGCGACGCCGATCACCAGCGCCACCTGCCACCAGTTCTTGCCGGTGGCGGCGATGTGCTTGGCCACATAGTCGATGCTGGTCACGGCCGGGTCGATCCACGATGCCGCGATGCCGCCGACGGTGACATAGGACGAGGAGGCGCCGAGCGCCGTCTCGATGAGCAGGAAGGCCGGCACCTGCAGAAGGCCGATGAGAATGCCGGCCACGTAGGGCGACCACGCCTTGGCCTTCAGCGAACAGGCGAAGCCTGAACCGGACCCGCCCCGGGCCTGTGCGATCTCGCTCATGGGGTTCCTCCTTGACGGTGCGTCGTGACGACGTCCAAATCCCTTGACATTCAAAAAAATGAAATTCTAATTCTTGAATGTCAAGAGGCGCGACGTGGGGTCAACAGGTCCCGAGCGTGCCCGGCATCCGCCGGCAGGACCGGCGGGCGCACCAATTGGAGGAAACCATGTCGCGGATCGTCATCCTCGGCGCCGGGCTCGGCGGCGTCATCATGGCCTACGAGATGAAGGAGAAGGTGGGGGCGAAGCACGAGGTGGTGGTGGTCAACAAGGGCTCCACCTACAGCTTCGTGCCGTCCAATCCGTGGGTCGCCGTCGGCTGGCGCAAGCCGGAGGAGATCACGGTGGACCTCACCAAGGTCTTCCAGTCGCGCGGCATCCGCCTCATGCCCATGGGTGCGAAAAGGCTCGATCCGAAGACCAATTCGATCGAACTGAACGACGGCGAGACGCTCGATTACGATTATCTCGTCATCGCCACCGGTCCCGACCTCGCCTTCGACGAGGTGGAGGGGCTCGGCCCCGCCGGCCATACGCAGTCGGTCTGTCTCACCGACCATGCCGCCGAGGCCCGCACGGCGTTCGATGCGCTGGTGCGGTCACCGGGGCCGATCGTGGTCGGGGCGGCGGCCGGCGCCTCCTGCTTCGGGCCGGCCTATGAATTCGCCTTCATCCTCGACGCCGCCTTGCGCAAGGCCAAGGTCCGCGACCGCGTGCCCATGACCTTCGTGACGCCCGAGCCCTATATCGGCCATCTCGGCCTCGACGGCGTGGGTGACACCAAGGGCCTTCTGGAGGGCGCGCTGCGCGAGAAGCACATCAAGTGGATCACCAATGCCCGCGTCGCCCGCGTGGAGGCCGGCCGCATGAGCGTGGAGGAGGTGAACGAGGATGCGAGCGTGAAGGCGACCCACGATCTGCCCTTCGCCTTCTCCATGATCCTGCCGGCCTTCCGCGGCGTGCCGGCGGTGTCCGGTCACGAGGGACTCAGCAATCCCCGCGGCTTCGTCATCGTGGACCGGCACCAGCAGAACCCGGCCTATCCCAACATCTTCGCCATCGGCGTCTGCGTCGCCATCCCGCCCATGGGCAAGACGCCGCTGCCGGTGGGCGTGCCCAAGACCGGCTTCATGATCGAATCCATGGTCACGGCCACCGCCGCCAACATCGCCGCGCTGCTCGCGGGGGAAAAGCCGCGGGCGGTGGCGACGTGGAACGCGGTGTGCCTTGCCGACTTCGGCGACGGCGGCATCGCCTTCATCGCCCAGCCGCAGATCCCGCCGCGCAACGTCAACTGGTCGTCGCAGGGCGCGTGGGTGCACACCGCCAAGGTCGGCTTCGAGCGCTACTTCCTGCACAAGGTGCGGCAGGGCGTGAGCGAGACTTTCTACGAGAACGCCGCCCTGAGCCTGCTCGGCATCAAGAAGCTCAAGGAAGTGCGGATGGAGGAGGCGGGGCCGGTGTGACCGGCCCCGCTCACGGGATCAGCATCCGCACGATGGCCTCGGCGGCGGCTTCGGCGTCCATGGCGGTGGTGTCCACGCGCAGCTCGGGAGCGGCGGGGGCTTCATACGGGCTGTCGATGCCGGTGAAGTTCTTGAGCTGGCCCGCGCGGGCCTTCTTGTAGAGGCCCTTCACGTCGCGCCGCTCGGCTTCCGCCAGCGGCGTGTCGATGAACACCTCGAAGAACTCGCCGGGCTGCATCATGCCGCGCACCATGTCGCGCTCGGCGCGGAAGGGGCTGATGAAGGCGGTGATGACGATGAGGCCGGCATCGGTCATCAGCTTCGCCACCTCGCCCACGCGGCGGATGTTCTCCACCCGGTCGGCGGCGGTGAAGCCGAGATCCTTGTTGAGCCCGTGGCGCACATTGTCGCCGTCGAGCAGGAAGGTGTGCCGGTTCATCCGGGCCAGCTTCTTCTCCACCAGATTGGCGATGGTGGACTTGCCCGCGCCGGACAGGCCGGTGAGCCAGACCACCGCCGGCTTCTGGTTCTTCAGCGCGGCATGGTGCTCTCGGCCAATGTCGGTGGCCTGCCAGTGGACGTTGTCCGACCGCCTGAGCGCGAAGTGGATCATGCCCGCGCCGACGGTGGCATTCGTCATCTTGTCGATGAGGATGAAGCCGCCGAGGTCCCGGTTCTCCGCATAGGGCTCGAACGGGATGCGCCGGTCGGTGGCGATGTTGCAGGAGCCGATGGCGTTCAGCTCCAGCGTCTTCGCCGCCAGATGGTCCATGTTGTTGACGTTCACCTGGTACTTGGGCTCGGTGATGGTGGCGGACACCGTCTGGGTGCCGAGCTTCAGCCAGTAGGGACGGCCCGGCAGCATGGGCTGCTCGTCCATCCACACGATGATTGCCTCGAACTGGTCGGCCGCCTGCACCGGGGCCTCCGCCGCCGCGATGACGTCGCCGCGCGAGCAGTCGATCTCGTCGGCAAGGCACAGGGTGACGGACTGGCCCGCCACCGCCTCGGCAAGATCGCCGTCCAGCGTCACGATGCGCGCCACCGTGCTGGTCTTGCCCGAGGGCAGGACGCGGATGGCATCGCCCGGCTTCACCGTGCCGGAGGAGATGAGGCCGGCAAAGCCGCGGAAGTCGAGGTTGGGCCGGTTGACCCACTGCACCGCCATGCGGAACGGCTTTTGCGCGTCATGGGCGGCGTCGATCTCCACGCTCTCCAGATGCGCCATCAGCGTCGGGCCGGAGTGCCACGGCGTGTTGGGGGAGAGGGTGGTGATGTTGTCGCCCTTGAAGCCGGAGATGGGCAAAGCGACGAAATCCGTGATGCCGATGGAGGCGGCGAAGGCCCGGTAGTCGGCGACGATCTGCTCGAACACCTCGCGGCTGTAGCCCACGAGGTCCATCTTGTTCACCGCCAGCACGATGTTGCGGATGCCGATGAGGTGGGCGAGATAGGAGTGGCGCCGGGTCTGGGTGAGCACGCCCTTGCGCGCGTCCACGAGGATCACCGCGAGGTCGGCGGTGGAGGCGCCCGTCACCATGTTGCGGGTGTACTGCTCGTGGCCGGGGGTGTCGGCGACGATGAATTTGCGCTTCTCCGTGGCGAAGAAGCGGTACGCCACATCGATGGTGATGCCCTGCTCGCGCTCGGCGGCGAGGCCGTCCACGAGGAGCGCGAAATCCAGCTCCTGCCCCTGCGTGCCGACCTTCTTCGAGTCGGCCTCCAGCGCGGCGAGCTGATCCTCGAAGATCATCTTGGAATCGTAGAGCAGCCGCCCGATGAGGGTGGACTTGCCGTCGTCCACGCTGCCGCAGGTGATGAAGCGCAGCATGGTCTTGTGCTCGTGGACGTCGAGATACTTGTCGATGTCCTCGGCGATGAGGGCGTCGGTCTTGTAGACGGGATCGAGGGGCGCGCTCATCAGAAATACCCCTCCTGCTTCTTCTTCTCCATGCCGGCGCCACCGGCATCCTTGTCGATGGCGCGGCCCTGACGCTCGGAGGTGGTGGTGAGCAGCATTTCCTGGATCACCTGCGGCAGGGTGTCCGCCGTGCTCTCCACCGCGCCGGTGAGCGGGTAGCAGCCGAGCGTGCGGAAGCGCACGGAGCGCATCTGCGGCTCCTCGCCGGGGCGCAGCGGGAAGCGGTCGTCATCCACCATCAGGATCAGGCCGTCGCGCTCCACGGTGGGGCGCGGGGCGGCGAAATAGAGCGGCACGATGCGGATGCCTTCGAGGTGGATGTATTGCCAGATATCCAGCTCGGTCCAGTTGGAGATGGGGAAGACGCGCATGCTCTCCCCCTTGTTCTTGCGGGCATTGTAGAGGTGCCAGAGTTCCGGCCGCTGGTTCTTCGGGTCCCAGCGGTGATTGGCCGAGCGGAAGGAGAAGACGCGCTCCTTGGCGCGGCTCTTCTCCTCGTCGCGGCGGGCGCCGCCGAAGGCCGCGTCGAAGCCCCACTTGTCCAGCGCCTGCTTGAGGCCCTCCGTCTTCCACATGTCGGTGTGCAGCGGGCCGTGGTCGAACGGGTTGATGCCCTTTTCCAGTGCTTCCGGATTCTGGTGGACGAGAAGGTCCATGCCGGCGTCGCGCGCGGCTTCGTCGCGCAACTCGTACATGGCGCGGAACTTCCAGGTGGTATCCACGTGGAGCAACGGGAAGGGCGGCGGGGAGGGAAAGAAGGCCTTCCTGGCGAGATGCAGCATCACCGCCGAATCCTTGCCCACCGAATAGAGCATCACCGGGCGCTCGGCCTCGGCGACGACCTCGCGCATGATGTGGATGCTCTCCGCCTCGAGGCGCTGGAGATGGGTCAGGCTCATCTTGTCTTCGCTCTTCGGTCCCAACGCGACGCAACGGACGGCGCAGGGACACCGCCCTATTCCGCATCTGTGAGATGTGGATATCTTATTTCTACTCCACATTCCGACAAAAGGCGAGCCGCCTGCGCGGGGGCAGGCAAGGCGCGTCATTGCGCGCGGCACCGGCCCGGCGGGCTTTGACCGAGATCGCGATCCTGTGGGGGAAGCTCTGAAGGGGGGAGCTGCGGACGGCGCAAGGGGGCGGCAATGCCGCCCGCAGCTCTTGTCCCCACCGGCGGTGTTTGCGGCCACGCCGGCGGAGGGAGGTAGCTTTGCCGTTGGGGAAGGCCACCGCATCGGTACGAGGTCCGATTTCGGTTAGCGGCTCCGGCAACGGGCTGCAATCACCCCTGCAGTCTAGCTCAGATTGATCTGACAACAAACCGTCTGGACGGTTTTTATCCGAAATATTTTCGCCCGGTATCTTGGTCCGTCAAAGCGGTGTCCAGGGATGGAATTGCGGTGTCCGGGGATGCCGGATGCCGCCCGTGCAGGTCAGGAGGTGGGCCGGCGGGAGCGCCGCGGCTCGTCGGCTTCCGCAGGGGCGGGGGGCTCGGCTGGCCAGTTTCGATCATCGAGCAGGTATTCGAACATCCGGTCGCGCTCGACGTCCCCCAGCGGGCAGGTGCCCAGCATGGCCGAGAGGGCGAGCCCGCGGGCGGAGAACAGGCGGGCCAACGAGCGTCCGGGATCCCTCGCCTGGCTGACGATGAGCGCGATGGTCTGCTCGTCGCGCTCGCGCACGGGACTCATGAAGGCCGGCTCCTGCGACGCCACGCCGAGGATGGCGAACGCGATGGAGTTCGAGCCCTTCACGATCTCCCGGAACACGGCGATCTGCGCAGCGAGCGCCGGCTCGGCGTAGGCCGCGCCGTGCTCCGCCACGAAGGCTTCGGCGAACTGCGTGTAGTAGTCCGCCTGATACTCCAGCAGGGCCGCGAGCACGGCGCGCTTGTTGGGGAACTGGTGCAGCAGCCCGCCCTTGCTGACGCCGCTCTCCTTGGCGATGGCATCGAGGGTGAGGCGGCCGGCGCCGTCGCGGGCGATGATGGCGAGGGCCGCCTCGATGACGGCGGCCTTCGTGCGTTCGGAACGCGTGGTGTTATCCATGCCTCGGGCGGCCCCGGCGCCGCGCGAAAAAGGCAGCGCCCGCACAGGACATACCGTCGATGCCGTCGGCGAGACAAGTCATTCCGACACCACCGGCCGCGCGCTGTGGCTCGCCCCGCGTTCCACGGCGCGGGGTGCCGTTGCGTCGTGTGCCCGAAGCCGTTCCGGCTCGCCGGAACGGCTTCAGGTTTTCGACGCGACCCATGTCCTTCACGCGACCCGGAATCCACTTCGCGTGAAAATGGTCTAGCGCCCGCCCATCACATACTCGCCGCGCTCGTGAACCGTGTTGGCGCGGCCCACCAGCAGCGTCTCCAGCGGGCCGATGCGCTTCTGGTCCTTGTCCTTGTAGGGCAGGGAATGCAGCACGTAGCGCATGGCATTGATGCGGGCGCGCTTCTTGTCGTCGGACTTGATGACCGTCCAGGGCGAATCCGCCGTGTCGGTGTGGAAGAACATGGCTTCCTTGGCGCGGGTGTAGTCGTCCCACTTGTCGAGGGAGGCGAGGTCCACGGGCGAGAGCTTCCACTGCTTCAGCGGATGCACCTTGCGCTCCTTGAAGCGGCGGCGCTGCTCCTCCTGGCTCACCGAGAACCAGAACTTGATGAGGTGGATGCCGCTGCGCACGAGGTTGCGCTCGAACTCCGGCGCCTGGCGCAGGAACTCGCGGTATTCGTCATCCGTGCAGAAGCCCATCACCCGCTCGACGCCGGCCCTGTTGTACCAGCTCCTGTCGAACATCACGATCTCGCCGGTGGTGGGCAGGTGCTCCACATAGCGCTGGAAATACCACTGGCCGCGCTCCACCTCGCTGGGTTTCTCCAGCGCCACCACCCGCGCGCCGCGGGGGTTGAGGTGCTCCATGAAGCGCTTGATGGCGCCGCCCTTGCCGGCCGCGTCGCGGCCCTCGAACAGGATGATGACCCGCTGGCGGGAATCCTTCACCCACGACTGGAGCTTGAGAAGCTCGGTCTGGAGGATGAACTTCTGCTGCTCGTAGTCCCGCCGCAGCATCTTGTACTTGAAGGGATAGCCGCCGGTGCGCCAGTCGTCGGACAGCTCGTCGCTGGTCACGCGCGGATGGCCCGTGGGCTTGGGCATGCCCAGCGACTTGCGCAGCCGCACGGCGTCGTCAGGCGAGGCGCCGGCGAGGATGGCGGCGATGCCGGCCTTCACGTCGTCCACGCCCGCCGCCGTGGTGGGCTGGGCCGCTTCAAGGGAGGCCGACAAGGCGGCGACGGCGGACAGTTCCGCCTCCTGCGCCGCCATCTGGCGTTCCTCGGCCAGCGAGCGCTCCATCTCGGCGGGAATGGCATCGGTGCCGGCCGCGGGCGGGAGGTCGTCGGTGCTCGCCATGCTGTGCTCCTTCGGCGCCGAGGCGCGCGCCATCCGCGGCTGAAAAACCGCGTGAAAACATGGGCCTTAGCCGGCTGAAGAGCGTTGATCGAGATCAAGGGGGAGGGGAGGTAGGGGGCGGCGTCCTCGCGTCCGGGATGCATGCTGCGCCGGCGGAATGTGAGCCGGGAGGGAAGCCCATGCGATCATATCCGCTGGTCATCGCCCGGCTCGTCCGGGCGATCCACCGCGCCGCTGGAGCAATGTCCGGAAGATCGACCCGGCCCCACCGTGGATCGCCCGGACGAGCCGGGCGATGACGGCTTTGCGGCAGCCTTGCGCTGGACTCCGGATCAGCGCTCCGGCTGCGTCGTCGCTTGTCCCGGGAACCGTGCGCCTCTCACTTCGGGGCGAACTGCCCGTAGAGGTGCTTCAGCACTTCGGTGGTGGCGGCCTCGGCGGTCTGGCCGGGATAGTTGGTGACTGCCTCCACCGACATGTCGCTCGCCGGCTCCACCAGGATCTTGGCGAAGTTCATGCTGTTTGAGCCGTTGTGGGTGAGCACCGGCGTCTTCGTCCAATCCAGCTTCACGACGCCCCAGCCGAAGGCGTAGTCGCCGGTGGAGGGGGTGCCGGGGGGCGGGTCCTTGAAGGGCGGGGTTGTGACGCGGGGCTTGTGGATGACGGCCAGCGTCTCCGGCGAGACGATGTGCGGGCCGCGCTTGCCCTGGCCCGCGTTCCAGTCGCCCCAGCGGGCGAAGTCCAGCACCGACATGTGGCCGATGCCGGCCGGGCCGACCACCGGCGGAATGTCCGCCGAGGGCCCCCAGGCCATGGGCGTGGCGTTGCCCTTGTCGTCGAGCATGTGGCCGATGGGCGCGTCATACTTGCCGAAGGTGGCCTGCGGGCCGAAACCGGCGCTCTTCAGGCTGAGCGGCGCATAGATGCGCTCCTCCACCAGGCGCTCCCACGGCTTGCCGGAAACCTCTTCCAGCATGGCGCCGGCGAAGATGTAGCCGAGGTTGGAATACTGGAACGGCGAGCCGGTCTTGGGCACCTCCGGGGCGTGCTTTTTCCAGCGCTCCAGCGCGTCGAGGCGCAGGGCGGTGGTGGTTTTCTCGAAGCCCACCGGATTGAAATAGATGCCGACGATCTCCTCGTTGTCGGAGGGGATGCCGCTGGTGTGGGAGAGAAGCTGCTCCAGCGTCACCGCCGCGAGCTTCGGGTCCATGTCCTTCACCTTGCCGCCCAGCACCTCGCCGAGCGTGCTCGTCCACTTGATCCTGCCTTCCTCCACCAGCGTTCCGGCGACGGTGGCGGTGAAGGCCTTGGTGTCGGAGCCGAGATGGAAGCGGTCTTCCACCGTCACCGGGACGTCGAGGCCGATGGCGCGCTTGCCCACGGCCCCCGCCGCGATGATCTCGCCCGAGCGGGTGACGGCGGCGGCCAGAGCCGGCAGGCCGTATTTGGCGCGCACGCCTTCGAGATAGAGGTCGAGGTTTTCAGCGGCCTGCACCGGCGCCGACAAAGTGAGGGCTGCCGCAAGGCCCAGTGCGAGGGCGTGGAAGACGCCTGGTTCCGAGCGCCTGAAATCCATGGACGATCCCCCTGTCGCCGCGCCGTTGATCCGGCCAAGCGTGGCCGTATGAACGCAGGCAAACCGGCCCGCTGGCAAGGGACATTCGGCGTACGTGCGGCGGCGCTGGCGTGCCCGGGCAACACGGATACGGCCGCTCATCCGGCTACACGCCGGCCCGCCGGGCGTGTAGAACCGAAGGCAAAGCTCAAGCGCGCGACCGCCCGCAGAGGCGAGTGGCTGTCGGTGTGCCCGCAGCCGGACGCGCGAGGAGGAAACGCATGTACGCCGCCCCGCCCGCCGTGGTCGCCCGCCCGTTCGTGGTGATGCCCGATGCCCTCAGGATCGAGGGCCGCCGCTCCGAGTGGAGCGAGGTCCAGTTCGGCGGCGTGCCGCTGACGACCTTTCTTGAAGGCCCCTCCTTCGATCGCGCGGGCAATCTGTGGGTCGTGGACATCCCGTGGGGGCGCCTCATCAAGGTGACGCCGCAGGGGAAGGTCAGCGTCGAGGCGGAGTATGACGGCGAGCCCAACGGCCTGAAGTTCCACAAGGACGGCCGCGGCTTCATCGCCGACCACCGGCACGGCATCATGGTGTTCGATCCCGCCACCGGCCGGGTGGAGCCCTATCTCGAACGGGCGATGCTCCAGCGCTTCAAGGGCGTGAACGACCTGATCTTCGCCAGCAACGGCGATCTCTATTTCACCGACCAGGGCCAGACCGGCCTGCACGACCCGTCCGGCTGCCTCTATCGCCTGCGGACAGACGGGCGGCTGGACTGTGTGCTGAAGGGCATCCCCAGCCCCAACGGCCTCGTGCTCAACAAGACCGAGACCGTGCTCTTCCTCGCGGTGACGCGGGCCAACGCCATCTGGCGCGTGCCGCTGATGCGCGACGGCACGGCGAGCAAGGTGGGCACCTTCATCCAGCTCTCGGGCGGCGGCGGGCCGGACGGCCTCGCCATCGACGAGGAGGACAACCTCGTCGTCTGCCACATGGGCCTCGGTTCGGTCTGGCTGTTCAGCGCGCTCGGCGAGCCCATGCTGCGCATTAGGTCGCCGGAGGGCCATCTCACCACCAATTGCGCCTTCGGTGGGCCGGACAACCGGACGCTCTTCATCACCGAATCGAAGACCGGCACCATCCTCACCGCCGATCTGCCGGTGCCGGGCCGGCGCATGTATTCCCACGCCTGAAATCAGGGACGGGGATTTTCGGCCTCATGGCCGGGCGTGGTGCGGCGGGGCCACACCACGCGGTCTGTTCCGCATCTCTCGGCCGTATGGGCAGAGGCTGCCGCTCAGGCCTTGTATTCGTAGAGCAGGCGGGCGCGGATGGTGCCTTCCAGCGCGCGGATCTCGGCGAGGATGGCCTGGCTGTCCACGGCGGAGGCGTCCGCATCGAGCACCACATAGCCGATGTCGGCATTGGTCTCGTAATACTGCGCGGCGATGTTGACCGCGTGGCGGGCCAGCACCTCGTTGAGGCGGCCGAGCATGCCCGGCAGGTTGCGCTGAACCTGGATGAAGCGGGTGCCGGTGGGACGCGCCGGCAGCTGCACCTGCGGGAAGTTCACCGCGCCCATGGTGGAGCCGGTGTCCGAGTAGTCGAGCAGCTTGCGGGCCACCTCGGCGCCGATGCGCTCCTGCGCCTCCTCGGTGGAGCCGCCGATGTGCGGCGTGAGGATGACGTTGGGCAGGCCCTGCAGCGGGGAGACGAACTTCTGGCCGTTGGCGCTGGGCTCCACGGGGAACACGTCCACCGCCGCGCCGCGCAGGCGGCCTTCCTTCAGCGCGTCGGCGAGGGTGTCGAGGTCCACCACCGTGCCGCGGCTGTTGTTGATGAGATAGGCGCCCTTCTTCATGGCGGCGATCTCGGCGCGGCCGATCAGCCCGTGGGTGGCGGGGGTCTCGGGCACGTGCAGGCTCACCACGTCGCTCTGGGAGAGCACCTCGGCCATGGTCGCCACCGGCTCGGTGTTGCCGTGGCGGAGCTTGTCGGTGTGATCGTAATAGATCACCCGCATGCCCATCGCCTCGGCGAGGTTGGAGAGCTGCGAGCCGATATTGCCGTAGCCGATGATGCCCAGCGTCTTGCCGCGCACCTCGTGGCTGTCGGTGGCCGACTTGTCCCACAGGCCCTCATGGGCGGCGGCGGAGCGGTTGGGGATGCGGCGCAGCAGCATCACGATCTCGCCGATCACCAGCTCCGCCACGCTGCGGGTGTTGGAGAAGGGCGCGTTGAACACCGGGATGCCGGCGATGCGGGTGGCGTCGATGTCCACCTGGTTGGTGCCGACGCTGAAGCAGCCGATGGCGATGAGCCGGTCCGCCGCCTCCAGCACGTCGGCGGTGATCTGGGTGCGCGAGCGGATGCCGAGCAGGTAGACGCCCTTCAGCGCCTCCTTCAGCGCCTCCCCGTCCAGCGCCTTGGGCAGGCGGGTGAGGTTGGTGTAGCCGGCGGCGAGCATCATCTCGACGGCGCTGTCGTTGACGCCTTCGAGCAGCAGCACCTTGATCTTGTCGCGGGACAGGGAAAGCTGGGGGGCGTTTTGGGTCACGGGGCGCGACGTCCTTCGGCGGTCAACAGGCGAACCCGCGCGGAAATGAGCTGCCGCAAATGAGGTTCGGCTTGAAATGGTGGTTGCCGGGTGGCGGATGCGGCCCGGCGGCGGCGCGAAATTAGCGATTTTGCCGCGCCAGTCCAGACATCGCGCGCCTTTGCCGCGGCTGGGACGTGACGCTGGGGGAGGGGTGGGGCGGCTCCGTGAGCCGGGATCGCCCCCTCAATCCTCGCGCGAGGAGGGGTGGAAGCGGTCGGTCAGCGCCAGAACGGCGTAGGCGGCGACGAAGATGATGTTGGCGACCACCAGCCACTTCACCTGCGCCTCGCTCACGTCCGTCTCCAGCCGCATCAGCGCCTTCAGGAGCGTGATGCCGGTGATGGCCATGAGCGAGGCGAACAGCTTCAGCTTCAGCCCCGAGAAGGAGATGCGCGTCATCCAGACCGGCGAGGAGGGCGTGTCGGCGCGGTCGATCTTCTCGACGAAATTCTCGTAGCCGGAGGAGATCACCACCACCAGCAGCCCGCCCACCAGGGCAAGGTCGATGAGGGTGAGGATGCCCATGATGACGTGCGTCTCGTTCATGCTCGGCAGGGCGATGGCGAAGCGCACGAGTTCCAGAAGGAAGGCGACGACGAGCAAGGCGAGCGCCACCGAGAGCCCCGCGAACAGCGGCACCATGGCCCAGCGGCTCAGCGTCACCAGCCGTACGATCGCCTTGCGCATCGCCTCGTCCCCTTCCGCTCAGAAGCTGCCGACCAGCGTGCCGAGCCCGATCACCACGGCCAGCGCGATGAGGGCGCCCACCACGGCGGCCATCACGATGTCGAGGTAGCCTTCCTTGTGGGTCACGCCGCACACGGAGAGCAGCGTCACCACTGCGCCGTTGTGGGGCAGGCTGTCCAGCGTGCCGGAGCCGATGACGGCGACGCGGTGCATGAGGGACGGGTCCATGCCGATCTCGTGGGCGATCTTCATGTAGGTCGGCCCCAGCGCGTCGAGGGCGATGGTGAGGCCGCCGGAGGCCGAGCCGGTGAGGGCGGCGAGGATGTTGGTGGCCACCGCTAGCGACACCAGCGGCCCGCCCTCGATGCCCAGCACGAAGTTGCGCACGTCGGTGAAGGCGGGCAGCGCCGCGACGATGGCGCCGAAGCCGACGAGGCTCGCCACCGACAGGATGGGCAGCACCGAGGCATTGGCGCCCGCCGTCATAGTGGCGCGCAGCTCCGGCACGCTGGTGAAGTTGATGATGATGCAGGTGACGATGGCCGCCGCCAGCGCCACGATCACCGACCACACGCCACCCACCGCCGAAAGCGTCACGCCGCCCCACTGGGGATCGGCGAGGAAGCTCACGTCCATGCGCGGCAGCACCACGAAGGACATGAGCAGGTTGACGACGATCACCACCACGATGGGCAGCGCCGCCAGCAGGATGGGCGGCGCGCGGGGGGATTCATCGCTGGAATGGATTTCGGAGGGATCGAACGGGCCGGCCGTGGAGGCGCGCTCGCGCACGATGGGGTCGTCCGCCGCGAGGTCCGCGCTTTCATCCGGGGCGGCGATGAGGGAGCCGAAGCCCTCGCCGGCCGCGCGGGCGGCATTCTCCCGCCGCTTCAGCCACCACATGCCGAAGCCGAGCATGATGAGCGAGGCGATGATGCCGAGCCCCGGCGCCGCGAACGGCGTGGTGCCGAAGAACGGCATGGGGATGGCGTTCTGGATGGAGGGCGTGCCGGGCATGGCCGACATGGTGAAGGTGGAGGTGCCGAGCGCGATGGCCGCCGGCATCAGGCGGCGCGGCACGCCGGCCGCGCGGAACAAGGCGACGCCCATGGGCGCGAGCACGAAGAAGGCGACGAACAGCGACACGCCGCCATAGGTGACGATGGCGCCGGCCAGCACCACCGCGAGGATGGCGCGGCTGGGGCCGAGCTTTTCCGTCATGTAGTTGGCGATGGAGGTGACCGAGCCGGAATCCTCCATCAGCTTGCCGAATACTGCCCCCAGCAGGAACAGCGGGAAGAATTGCGCGACGAAATCCGCCGCGTTGCGCATGAAGGTCTGCGTCCAGCTCGCGAGCAGCGGCTCGCCGGAGAAGGCGGCCGCGATCAGGCCCGCGATGGGCGCGAGGATGAGGATGGAGGAGCCGCGGAAGGCCAGGAAGATGAGGACGGCGAGGCCGACCAGAATGCCGATGAGACCCATGGATCAGAGCTCCGCCATCAGCTGGTCGAAATTGACGGTGGAGGCCTTGCCGATGTCGGCACCGTGCTCTGTCAGGAAAAGGTCTGCGGCCTTGCGCCCCTCGTCCCTCAGCCAGGTGAGGAAGTCCCACTCGGCATTGAGCTTCGAGGAGAAGCCCAGCTCGTTCATGATGGGGTTGCGCACCACATGCACCCGCATCCGCGCCCAGTTGCAGGCTTCCGAGTCGCCGGAAAGCTCGTGCACGTGGCGCTGGAGCAGAGCCATCATGTAGAGTTCCTTGACCGCCACCGAGTTGAACGACACCTCGTTGAGACGATTGAGGATTTCGCCCGGCGTCTTGGGCGTGCCCGGCCGCTCCAGCGGGTTGATGGGCACGAGGATGGTGTCGTCGGATTTCAGCTCGCTCACCAGCGGCGCCAGCGTCGGGTTGCCGGAATAGCCGCCGTCCCAATAGGCCTCGCCGTCGATCTCCACCGCCTGGAAGAGGGTGGGCAGGCAGGCGGAGGCCATCAGCACGTCGGGCGTGATCTCGGCGTTGCGGAACACGCGCGGGCGGCCGGTGCGGACGTTGGTGGCGGTGATGAACACCTTGATCGGGGAGGCGCGCAGCCGCTCGAAGTCGATCTGCTTTTCGAGGATCGGCGCCAGCGCGTTCCCGCCCAGGGGATTGTACTGGTAGGGCGAGAACATGCGCGTCATGAAATCCATCATCAGGAAGCCCGGCGCGGTGTCCATGGACCAGCGGCCGAGCATCTTGTCGAAGGGCGAGCGCTTGAACGGGCTGAAGCGCGCGGCCTCCGAGACGTGGGTCCAGTAGCTCTCAAGGGCGAGCTTGGCGCCCTCGCGGCCGCCGGCGGCGAAGCCGTCCGCCAGCACGGCGGCGTTCATGGCGCCCGCCGAGGTGCCGGAGACGCCCTCGATCTCGAGCCAGCGCTCGTCGAGGAGCCGGTCGAGCACCCCCCAGGTGAAGGCCCCGTGGGAGCCGCCGCCCTGCAGGGCGAGATCGACGAGTACCGGTTCCCGTTCCATCTGAGACCTCATTCACAAGCAGGCCGCATCTGGTGCGGGCCTGTCGCCGTTTGGCGTGGGCGGGCGATCCTCGGGTCGTCTGTGTTCTTGATCCTTGGCGGCGGCGGGTCAGGCCCGCCATCCGCGTGCCGGTCAGGCCGGCTGCGTCTTGACCGGCGCTGTCTTTCCCGCGCCCGCGACGCGCTCCGGCCCGGTGTCGGGTCCGAACCACGCCACGTAAAGCGCCGGCAGGAAGATGAGCGTCAGAAGCGTGCCCACCAGCAATCCGCCCATGATGGCGAAGGCCATGGGCCCCCAGAACACGGTGGGCGCGATGGGGATCATGCCGAGCACCGTGGACACTGCCGTGAGCATGATGGGCCGGAAACGCATGGAGGAGGCGGAGACCACCGCATCCCACACGCTCTTGCCCGCCGCGCGGTCCGCCTCGATCTGGCCGATGAGGATGACCGCGTTCTTGGTGATCATGCCGATGAGCGCCAGCACGCCGAGAATGGCGACGAAGCCCAGCGGCCGGCCGGAGGCGAGCAGCGCCGCCACCACGCCGATGAGGCCGAGCGGCGCTACCGACAGCACGATGACGAGCCGCTGGAAGCTCTTTAGCTCGAACATCAGCACGGTGAACATGAGCAGCAGCATCACCGGCACCACGGCGACGACAGAGGCGAGGGAGGACGCGCTCTCCTCCACCGTGCCGCCGGTGGTGATGGCGTAGCCGGCCGGCAGCGTGCGGCGCAGGGCCTCGATCCTCGGATCGAGCTTTTCCACCACGCTCTCGGGCAGCACGCCGCGCTTCACGTCCGACTGGACGGTGAGCGTCGGCACCCGGTCGCGCCGCCAGATGGCGGGATAGTCCTGTCCGTATTCGAAGGTGGCGATCTGCGAGAGGGGCACGGTGCGCCCGTTGGGCAGCGGCACCTGAAGGGTGGCGAGGGAGGCCAGCGACACGCGCTCCTCGTCGGTGGCGCGGGCCACCACGTTGACGAGATAGATGTCGTCGCGCACCTGCGTCACCGGCTGGCCGGAGAGCACGGTGTTGAGCACGCCGGCCAGCTGCGCGGTGGAGAGGCCCAGCAGCCGCGCCTCGTCCTGGTCCACGCGGATGGAGACCTGCCGGGCGGGCTCGATCCAGTTGTAGTTGACCGTCTCCACCTCGGGGTTCTCGGCCATCACCTTGGCGAGGTCGAAGGCGATGGCGCGCACCTTCTCGATCTCCGGGCCGGAGACGCGATACTGCACCGGCCAGCCCACGGGCGGCCCCAGCTCCAGCGGCGAGATGCGCGCCACGAGCTGCGGGAAGTCGGTGGCGAGCACCTTCTCCAGCTTCACGCGCAGCCGCTCGCGGGCGGCCACGTCCTTGGCCACGATCACGCTCTGGGCGAAGAAGTCGTTGGGCAGCTGCACGTCGAGGGGCAGATAGAAGCGGATGGCGCCACGGCCCACATAGGTGGACCAGCGGGCCACGTCCGGATCATTGGCCAGCACCTTGTCGAACGCCTCGGCGACGCTCTGCGAGGCGTAGATGGAGGCGTTCTGCGGCGAGGCGAGATCCACCAGCAGCTCGGGCCGGTCGGAGGAGGGGAAGAACTGGCGGGGGATCAGCGGCAGCGCCAGCACGGAGAGCACGAACAGGCCGGCGGTGACGGCGAGCGTCACCCAGCGCAGGCGCAGGCACAGGATGAGGAACGACCGGTACATCCCCATCACGCCTTTCGGCGAGGCGTCGGGATCGGGGATCTTGTCCTTCGCCGGCGCGCGCAGGATGAGCACCTGGAGGAGCGGCGCGAACAGCACGGCCACGATCCACGAGACGAGGAGCGCGATGCCCACCACCGCGAACAAGGTGAAGGTGTATTCGCCCGCCGAGGAGGCCGCGAAGCCCACCGGCACGAAGCCCGCCACCGTCACCAGCGTGCCCGCGAGCATGGCCGCCGCATAGGCCTTGAAGGCGTAGGAGGCGGCGGTGGGCGGGTCGTCGCCGGCCGCGAGGCGGGTCAGCGTCGCGTCGGTGGTGGTCATGGCGTCGTCCACCATCAGCGCCAGCGCGATGATGAGGGCGCCCAGCGAGATGCGCTGCATGTCGATATGCGCGAGCTGCATCAGCGCGAAGACGATGGCGAGGGTAAGCGGGATGGCGAGCGCCACGATGGCCCCCGCCCGCACCCCGAGCGCGATGAACGACACCACGAGGATGATGCCCACGGCCTGCCACAGGCTCTCCATGAATTCGGAGATGGCGCTCTTCACGGTCACCGCCTGATCGGCCACCAGCGTTGCGTCGATGCCTACGGGCATGTTCGCGAGGATGCGCGTCATGGCGCGGTCGATGTTGGCGCCCATGGCGAGGATGTCGCCGCCGTCGCGCATGGCGATGGCGAGGCCGATGGCATCCTTGCCGTTCACCCGGAACATGGGCTGGGGCGGATCGGCGAAGCCGCGGCGGATGGTGGCGATGTCGGCAAGGCGGATGAGGCGTCCGTTCACCGCCAGATTCACGTTGGCGATGTCGGCTTCCGAGGCGAAGGCGCCGGAAACGCGGATGGAGATGTTCTCCTTGCCGGTCTGGATCTCTCCCGAGGGGCGCACGATGTTCTGCGCCGCCAGCGCCGAGAGCACCGCCTGCCGGTCGATGCCGAGGCTTGCCAGCTCGGCCATGGAGAATTCAATGAAGATGCGCTCGTCCTGCGCGCCGAGGATCTCGATCTTCGACACGTCCGGCACGTGCAGCAGCTCGGAGCGCGCCTCCTCCACATAGTCGCGCAGCTCGCGATGGGAGAAGCCGTCCGCCGTGAAGCCGTAGATGATGCCGAAGGTGTCGCCGAACTCGTCGTTGAAGAACGGCCCCACGATGCCCTGGGGCAGGGTGTGGCGGATGTCGGCGATGCTTTTCCGCACGTGATACCAGATGTCCGGTACCTCGGAGGCGGTGGCCGAGCCCTTCAGGTGCACGAACACGGTGGTGACGCCGGGCTTGGTGTAGCTCTCCAGGAAGTTGAGCTGCGGCACCTCCTGGAGCTTGCGCTCCAGCCGCTCCGTCACCTGCCGGAAGGTCTCCTCCAAGGTGGCGCCGGGCCAGTTGGCCTGCACCACCATGGTCTTGATGACGAAGGTCGGGTCTTCCGCCCGGCCGAGGTTGCGGAACGCCATCACGCCGGCCACCACGGAGATGGCCATGAGATAGAGGATGACGGATCGGTGTTTCAGCGCCCAGGCTGAAAGGTTGAAGCCGCCGCTCACAGGCTGGCTCCCGCCGGGGTGGCGAGCAGGCGCACCTTCTGGCCCGGGTGCAGGGCCTGCACGCCCGCCGTCACCACGATCTCGGAGGGCTTCAGCCCCTCGCCGACGCTGACGGACGCCGGGCCGAAGCGCAGCACCTCGATGGTGCGCAGCGCCACCGTCTGGGACTTGGGGTCCACCACCCACACGGCGGGCTTGTCGTTGAGGCGGGTGAGGGCGCTGGCCGGGATTTCCACCACCGGCCCGCGGTCCACCATCACCCGGCCGACCACCGTGGTGCCGAGGCGCAGCGCCTCCGGCGGATTGTTGAGACCGACACGGACGCGGAAGGTGCGCGTCACCGGATCGGCCTGCGGGGCCACCTCGCGCACGCGGCCGGTGGCGGTGATGGCGGGATCGGTAGCGAGGGCCACCGTCACCTCGGGATCGCCGGGGATGCCGGACAGCAGCGCGGCGGGCACGTCGAACACCGCGTCGCGGCCGTCCTGGCGTGCCACCTCGATCACAGGCTGGCCGGCCTGCACCACCTCGCCCGGTTCGGCCCGGCGCTGGGTGACGACGCCGGCGCTGTCGGCCTTCAGCTCGGTGAAGCCGAGGCGGTCCTCGGCCATCTGCAGGCGCGCTTCCGCGTCGTCCACCTGCGCGCGGGCGTTCAGGAACGCCTGCTCGGCCTGCTCATACTGGGCGCGCGGGGTGAAGCCGCGGGCGAGGAGCTGGCGCTGGCGCTCATACTGGTTGCGGGTCTGGGTGAGGTTGGCATTGGCCGCGCCGAGCGCCGCCTGGGCCGAGCGCAGCGCATTCTGCTCGTCCTGCGGATCGAGGCGGGCGAGCACCTGGCCGGCGGTGACGCGATCGCCCACGTTCACCAGCCGGTCGATGATGCGGCCGGAAATGCGGAAGCCGTAGGTGGCCTCGTTCTGCGCTTCCACCACGCCGGTGAGGCTCACGGCGTCGCTCGCCGCGCGGTTGGTGGCGACGACCGTGCGCACCGGCCGCGGCTCCTGCGCCTGCGGCTTCTGGGCTTCACCGCAGGCAGAAAGGAAAAAGCAGGCGCCGAGCACGCCCATAAGCATGCGCTTACCTTTCACCACGCCAGCATCCTGCCCGCGATATCCCCGATGGTCACGCACGAGCAGCTCCTCTTCGCAGTGCAACCAGCGTGGCTATAAAGGAGACTTGGACGTTAGACCAGACACTTCGCCGGAAGGACCTTCCTATACGTGGCCGTTTCTGCCATTCCGGGTGGGAACGTGCGCGACATGCGCCAAAAGGAGAATATGAACATGGCAGAGGTCAAGGTCGCCGTCGTCACCGCGGGCGGTTCGGGCATGGGCGCGGCATGCGCGCGGCGCCTTGCTGCGGATGGCTATGCGGTTGCCATCCTGTCCTCGTCCGGCAAGGGCGAGGCGCTGGCGGCGGAACTGGGCGGCCTGGGTGTCACCGGCTCCAACCAGAAGGCCGAGGACATCGCGAAATTCGTGGATCAGGTGATGGCCCGCTACGGCCGCATCGACGTGCTGGTGAACAGCGCCGGCCACGGCCCGCGCGACACCATCACCGCCATCACCGACGAGCAGTGGCACCAGGGCCTCGACGTTTATCTCATGAATGTGATCCGCTCGGTGCGCCTCGTCACCCCGATCATGGTGGCGCAGAAGAGCGGGGCGATCGTCAACATCTCCACCGCCTGGGCGTTCGAGCCGGCCGCCATGTTCCCCACCTCCGCCGTGTTCCGCGCCGGGCTTGCCGCCTACACCAAGATCTTCGCCGACACCTATGCCGCCGACAACGTGCGCATGAACAACGTGCTGCCCGGCTGGATCGACAGCCTGCCGCAGACCGACGAGCGCCGCGCCGGCGTGCCCATGGGCCGCTATGGCACCAGCGCCGAGATCGCTGCCACGGTGGCCTTCCTCGCCTCCGAGGGCGCCGGCTACATCACCGGGCAGAATCTGAAGGTGGACGGCGGGCTGATGCGCTCGGTGTGAGGCCCGTCGCCCTCAGCCGGCGCCGGGCCCCGGCTTCGCCCGCGCATCCCGCGCCACGTGGATCATCATCAGCTCGCCCACATTCTCCGGCGTGAGCAGGCCCACAAGCCGGCCGCCGGCGACATCGAGCACGCCGACGGCGGGGACCTGGGCGCTGGTGATGAGCTTCAGCGCCGCATCGAGCTTGGAGCGCGCCTCGACGGTCGGGATGTCGTGCTGCATCACCTCGATGACGGGCGTTGACGGCCCCTGGTCCTTGAGCGCCCGGATCATGGCGTCGCGTGTGAGCACGCCACGCAGGTGGCCGGCGCCGTCCACCACCGGGAATTCCTTCTGGGTGGAGCGGATGAGCGCCTCCGCCGCGTCGTCCACGGTGGATTGCGGCCCCAGCGTCTCGAAATGCGTGATCATGGCGTCGGCCACGATATGCCCGCGCGAGGCTTCCCTCAGCTGCACCTGCCCGGCCTCGCCGGAGGCGGCGAGGAAGACGAACACGCCGATGATCATCAGCATCGGATTGGTGAAGATGCCCAGCAGCCCGAGGCCGATGGCGAGGCCCTGTCCGATGGAGGCGGCGAGCGCGGTGGCGCGGGCAAAGCCCATCTTCATGGCGAGCAGCGCGCGCAGCACCCGTCCGCCGTCCATGGGGAAGGCCGGGATGAGGTTGAACAGCACGAGGAAGATGTTGGCCCCCGCGAGCTTGACCAGCATGGAGGTCCGCGGGTCCTCGATCTTCGCCAGATCCTCCGCCTTGAGGTCGCCGCCGGCCAAGGTGAAGCTCAGCACCGCCAGCAGCACGACGGCGATCACCACATTCACCGCCGGCCCGGCGATGGCGACCACCAGCTCCTGCGAGGGCTTCTCCGGGATGCGCTCCAGATTGGCGATGCCGCCGAACGGCCAGAGCGTGATGTCCGGCGTCTTCACCCCGTAGCGGCGCGCGGCGACCACGTGCCCCAGCTCGTGCAGCAGCACGCAGAAGAACAGCATCGCCACGAACAGCACGCCCTCCCACGCCGCCTGCGACCCGCCGGACCGGTAGTAGGCCGCCCAGATCCACACCAGGAACAGGAGGAAGGTCACGTGGATGCGAATGGCGGTCTCGCCGAGGCGGCCGATGGTCAGGGACCAGGGCATTCGAAATCTCCCTGAGGGATGTGGATTGACACATAGCGCCTCGGGCCGGGCACGCAATGACATGCATCAGGACGTTTCCGGCTTGTTGGTAAGGAAAGCTTATTATATAGTCCCCTTATGAGATCGCCCCCGCCCGCCGCCACGCCCCAGCTCGGTTTCGTCCTCGTGGATGCCGCCCGGCTCTATCGCGCCCGCATCGACCGCGCGTTCGACGGCGCGGGCCTCGGCCTCACCCCCGGCGAGGCGCGGGCGCTGGCGCACATCAACGTCAATCCCGGCCTGCGTCAGTCTGCGCTGGCCGAGAAGATGAGCGTGGAGCCCATGACGCTGGTCGGATTCCTGGACCGCCTTGAGGCGCTGGGGCTGGTGGTGCGCGAGGCGGACCCGACCGACCGGCGGGCCAAGATCGTCGTGCTCACGGATGCGGCGCGGCCCTATCTGGACGGGATCGAGAAGGCGGCGGCGCGGGCGCGCGAGGAGGCGACGCGCGGCTTCTCGGATGAGGAGCGCGCGCAGCTGCGCGAGTTCCTCGACCGCATCCGCGGCAATCTCGCCCGCGACTGCGCGGGCCGCGAGGCCCGGCTCAAGGAGGCGCGGCGGTGAGGGCGCCATCTCCGGCGGGGGCCACCCCCGCACCGCTCATGACCGAGCGCGAGGTGTCGATCATCGGCGGCATGATGGTCATGCTCGGCCCGGTGAGCCTCTCCCTCTACACCCCGGCTTTGCCGACGCTGGTGGAGGTGTTCGGCACGTCGATTGCTACGGTGAAGCTCACCCTCACCGTCTTCTTCTTCGGCTTCGCCGTGTCCCAGCTCGTCTGCGGCCCCCTGTCGGACGCCTATGGCCGGCGGCCGGTGGCGCTCGGCTTCTTCGGCATCTATTTGTCCGGCGCCCTCGTCGCCATGCTGGCGCCGACCATCGGCTGGCTGGTGGCGGGGCGCATCCTGCAGGGCGTCGGCGCGGCGGCGGGCATCGCGCTGTCGCGCGCGCTGGTGCGCGACCAGTATACGGGGCAGGCCTCGGCGCGGGTGATGAACCTCATCGGCACCATCCTCGCCATCGGCCCCGCCGTCTCGCCCACCATCGGCGGCCTGCTGCTCGGCACATTCGGCTGGCATTCGGTGTTTGTCGCCATGACCGTGTTCGGGCTCAGCCTCATGCTGGTCCTGGTGCTGCGGGTGCCGGAGACCAACCGCACGCCGGACCGTCGCCTCGCCGCCCCCCGCGCCGTCGCGCGAAGCTACCGGCGCCTCCTGTCCAACCGCAGCTTCATGCGCGCGGCGCTGACGGCGGGCTGTGCCCTCGGCGGCATCTACACGCTGGCGGCAGCGGTGCCCTTCCTGCTCATCGATCGCGTGGGCCTCTCGCCCACCGGTTTCGGCCTCGCCATGATGATGCAGACCGGCGCCTTCATGCTGGGCACCCTCATCGTCCGCCCGCTGCTGAACCGCTACAAGGCGCAGCAACTGATCCTGCCCGGCCTGCTGCTGGTGCTCACCGGCGCGATCATCATGGCGGTCGGCACCCATGTGGTGGGGCTGTCCACGCTCAGCGTGATGCTGCCCATCTCCTTCTGGGCCTGCGGCTGCGCCCTGCTGCTGCCCGGCTGCACCACCAATGCGCTGGCCGGCTTCGGTTCCATCGCGGGTGCCGCCTCGGCGCTGACCGGCTTCGTGCAGATCGGCAGCGGCTTCGTCGGCACGTCCCTTTCGGCGCTGCTGCCCTCGCCGCTCATCGCCATGACCATGCTGGTCCCGGTCATGGCCGTGGCGGCGCTCGTCGTCCACCTCGCGCTCGCCCCGCGCCGGACCGATGAGCCCGCGCCGGTGGAGGTTGAACCTCAGGCTCCGGATCTCGAACTCGCCGCCGATCCCCTCGGCCTCGTGGGGGCCGCCGGCGACGAGATCGAGGCGGGAACTTACCGCCAGGCATCCTGAGCACGCCACGCCCGCGCCCCCGCTGGTTGACCAAGCGGGAGGCGGAGTGGTCAATTCACCCTCAGCTCGCGAATCCGGGCTATGGGGGGACATATGAAACTTCGAGGATTGGCCTTCGCGGCCCTGATGGCGCTCGGCGCGGCAGGCGCCGCCGGCAGCGCCCAGGCGCAGACCGTGAGTTACGCGCAAGCCGCCGGCCTCCTGGCGCAGCATTGCGGCGAGGACATCATGAAGCTCTGCCGCGGCCAGAACCTGGGCAACGGCGCCATCTACAACTGCCTCAGCCAGAATGTGGGACGCCTTTCCCCCGCCTGCGCCGCCAACCACGAGGGCATCCGCCAGATGACCGAGGCGCGGGCCGCCGCGCAGCGCGAGGTCCACAAGGTCTGCGACCGTGACCGCGCGCAATATTGCCCCGGCATGGTGCCCGGCGACGGCAACATCGTCTCGTGTCTGCTTGAAGCCTCCAAGGTGGTGAGCCAGGCCTGCACGAGTGCCCTCATCAACGCCGGCTACAATCAGCAGTGAAGGGGGAGGGACAGATGAAATTCCAGATGCGTTCCGCCCTGCTGCTGTCCGCCGCGCTGCTGGCGCCGGTGCTCCTCGCCGCGCCGGCCTCGGCCCAGGTCGCCACCTCCAACGCCCAGATCGTTCAGGGCCTTCAAGCCAGCGTCGCCGATGTGCCGAACGTCTCGGCCGAGGCCCTGCGTGGCCTCGCCGTCGCGCACATGAAGTATACCGGCCCGCCCGAGAGCCGCCCGCCGCTGGCCATCCAGCTCGACCAGCTGGCGCAGATCAACGTGGAGATCGAGTTCGATCTCAACTCGGCGATGATCAAGCCGTCGTCCTACCGCACGCTCGGCTCCATCGCCGATGCCATGCACAACCCGATCCTGCTCGGCTACAAGTTCCTCGTGGTGGGCAACACCGACACCACCGGCACCCGCGAGATCAACCTCAAGCTCAGCCAGGAGCGCGCCGACGCGGTGATGCAGGCGCTCGCCACCACCTTCCGCGTGGACCCGCGCCGGCTCCAGGCCGTGGGCCTCGGCGAGGAAAACCTGCAGGACGTGAAGAATCCGCATGCCGCCATCAACCGGCGCGTCCAGATCTTCAACCTGGGCAGCACGGGCGTCCTCACCCCCTGATCCTGCCAACCACTGAACGCGAGAACGCCGCCGCCGGGGATGCCCGGCGGCGGCGTTCCTGTTTCTGCGACCTCAGTTGAGGACCGGCTCTCAGGCCTTCTTGGCGCGGGCCGGCTTGGCGGCAGCCTTCGCGGGCGCCTTGGCCGGGGCCTTGGCGACCGGAGCGGGCGCCGTCTTCACCGCCGCGGCCTTGGCGCGGGCGGCCTTCGGGGCGGGGGTCTTGGGAGCCTCGGTCTTGGGAGCCTCAGTCTTGGGCGCGGGGGCGGCCTTCGGAGCCTTCGGCGCGGCGGCCTTGGGAGCGGCAGCCTTCGTCGCCTTCGGGGCTGCCGGCTTGGCGGCCTTGGCGGCCGGGGCCTTCGTCTCGACAGCCTTGGCCTCGGGCGCAGCCTTCGGAGCGGCAGCCTTCGGAGCAGCAGACTTCGCAGCTGCGGCCTTGGGCGCGGCCTTCGCCTTCGCCGCCTTGGCCGGGGTCTCCGCCACTGCCTTCGGCGCTGCTTCCTTCGCCGCCGCCGGCTTGGCCGCCTTCGGAGCCTTGGGAGCCGCGGCCTTCACCACGGTCGCCTTCGGCGCGGCAGCCTTCGGCGCGGCGGCTTTGGGCGCCACAGTCTTGGGGGCCGCCGCCTTGGAAGCTGCCTTGGAAGCTGCCTTGGGAGCGGCGGCCTTGGCAGGCGCGGCCTTCGCAGCAGCGCCCTTGGGAGCGGCCTTGGGAGCGGTAACCTTGGGAGCCGCCGCCTTGGCAGTCTTCGCAGCAGCGGGCTTGGGCTTGTCGGGGGACTGGGTCAGAGCGGAAGCCGCGAGGGACTTGATCTCCGCGTGGGTGAGGCTGCCCGGATCGCGAAGGGCCTTCGCGGCGAGGCTGCTCACTTCGTCACTGGTGACTTCCGGCTTCTTGGCCATGACTCTTCTCCGAAATTCTACGCGCCGGCGCGAATTCCGTGTCGAATCACGACGTTCGCCAGCATGTGATCCATCCCCCGGAAAATTTTCGGAATGGTTAACGCCAGTCTTATCAGGACGTTCCCGTTGGCGCGCGAGTGGCCGCCCGCGCATCTCGTGAAGGTGTCACACCCTCGTCCCACCATCGGACTAGGGTGCCGAATCAGCAGCGGGCGCGGGGGCGCGATGCTTACCGATTTCCGTTATAAATGAAGGGGTTCGCATGCCCGGCCGTCCGACCGTGCTCTTCCTGTGCCCCGACAACGGGGCGCTCAGCCTGATGGCGGAAGCCGTGGCGCTCCATCGTCATCCCGATCTGCGCCCGTTCAGCGCTGCCGCTGCCACGCCGGGCCAGGTCGATCCGGCCCTCGTCGCCGCGCTGGAGGCGGAGAGCATCCCCGCTGATGGCCTCTCCGCCAAGCCGGCCGGGGTGTTTCTGCTCTCCGGCGCGCCGCGCCTCGATGTGGTGGTGGCGCTGGGCGAGGCGAGCCGGCGGGCCATCCGTCGCCAGCCCTTCCTCGGCCTGTTGCGGCTGGAGACCTGGGGCCTCGCGGAAGTGGTCCGCAGCCTGCCCGCGCCTGCCCGCCGCACCGCCTATCGCCGCCTGCTGCCGGACATCGCCGCCGCCATCGCGCGGCTGGAGGAGCGCATCGCGCTCCGCCTCTCCGGGGTGGCCGCGTAGGGCTTTACGCTGCCTTCGCTCAAGCGCCGCGCGGGAGCTTTTCACGGCTTTCGCTCAAGCGCCGCGCGGGCTTTTGGCGTTGCCTCCGCTCAGGCAGCGCGGGCCTTTGGCGTCGCCTTCGCTCAGGCGCCGCGCGGGCTTGGAGCGCCCGCGCGCAACGCCGTCCTCAGTCGGCGATCCTGCCGCCGAGTTCGTCCTCGATGTGGATGCGGATGATCTCCTCGAAGGAGTCTTCCGCCTTGAAGCCGAGCGCGGTCGCGCGCGCGGCATCGAACTTGCGCGGCCAGCCGGAGACGATGGTCTCGATCACCGGATCCGGCACCTTCTTGATGCGCGCCACCGCCTTGTCGCCGGCCACCTCGCGCAGCGCCTCGATCTGCTCGCCCACCGTCACGGCGAGGCCGGGCATGGTGAGGTTGCGGCGGGTGCCGACGCTGGCGCCGTCGAGGGTCGCGGCGTGGATGAGGAAGCCCACCGCCGAGCGCGGCGAGGCGTGCCAGTGCATGACATCCTCCGACACGGGCAGGATCGCTTCCTGCCCCGCAAGCGGCTCGCGGATGATGCCGGAGAAGAAGCCAGAGGCGGCCTTGTTGGGCAGGCCCGGCCGCACGCAGATGGTGGGCAGGCGGATGCCGATGCCGTCGAAGAAGCCGCGCCGGGTATAGTCCGCCAGCAGCAGCTCGCCCATGGCCTTCTGCGTGCCGTAGGACGTGAGCGGCGTGTGGAAATATTCGTCCGGGATCGCCTCCGGGAACGGCGCGCCGAACACCGCGATGGACGAGGTGAAGACGAGGCGGGGCGTATAGCCTTCCATCACCCGCACCGCGTCGAACAGGTGGCGCGTGCCGTCGAGATTGATGCGGTAGCCCTTCTCGAAATCCGCTTCCGCCTCGCCGGAGACGATGGCTGCGAGGTGCAGGATCACGTCGGGTCGGTCCGCCACCAGCGCCGCCGCCTCGCCGGGCACGGAGATGTCGGAGACACGGGTGTCGATGGGAAACGGCGCCTCGGGGGGCTTGGGCGTCACCACGTCGTGGGCGGTGATGCGGGTGATGGGGGTGCCGCCGAGGCGGCCGTCGCGGGCGAGGCGCTCGATGAGCTTGCGGCCGACCATGCCGGCGCCGCCGATGACCAGAATGTGCATGTTGGAAAATCCCTTCGCGCTAGAGCACGCGCCGATCTGATTGCATCGCAATCAGATCGGATAACGCGTTCTCCTTCTTGGAGTCAGAGCGCCCAGCCGCCGTCGATGATGTGGATCTGCCCCGTGGTGAAGGCGCTCTCGTCGGAGGCGAGATAGAGCGCGAGCGCGGCGATCTCCTCCGGCGTGCCGAGGCGCCCCATGGGCTGGCGGCCGATGAAATCGGCGCGCACCTGATCGAGCGAGCGGCCGGTCTGGGCCGAGACGGCGGCGATGCGCTCGTCCAGCGAGGGTGACTGGATGGTGCCGGGGCAGATGGCGTTGGCGCGCACGCCCTTCAGGATGAAGTCGGCGGCCACCGCCTTGGTGAGGCCGATCACTGCCGCCTTGGTGGTGCCGTAGGCATAGCGGTTCGGCACACCACGGATGGAGGAGGCGGCCGAGGCGATGTTGACGATGGAGCCCGCGCCCGTCTCCAGCATGCCCGGCAGGAAGGCCGAGATGGTGCGGTGCATGGATTTCACATTGAGGTCGAAGGAGAAGTCCCAGTCCCTCTCGCTGGTCTCGAAGATGGTGCCCTGATGGACGTAGCCGGCGGCGTTCACCAGCACGTTGACCGGGCCGATCTCCTTTGCGAGCGCCGTCACGGCATCGGTGGAGAGAACGTCGAGCGAGCGCGTCTCAGCGCCCTCGAGGCCGGCGAGCTTACCCGCGTCGAGATCGGTGGCGATCACCCTCGCGCCCTCGCGCACGAAGGTTTCCGCGATGGCGCGGCCGATGCCCTGTCCCGCCGCCGTCACCAGCGCGGTCTTGCCCTGAAGTCGTCCACCCATGGTCTTTCCTCTTTCATTGTCGCGCGGGTTAAAGAGCCGCGCGAATGTCCTCCAGCCGCCGGAGCTGGCGGCCGTTTTCATCGAAATTGTCCGGCGCGAGCCACGCCTCGAAGGCCGCCCTGGCGCGCGGCCATTCGCTGTCGAGCAGGGAGAACCAGGCGGTGTCCCGGTTGCGGCCCTTGACGATCATGTGCTGGCGAAACAGCCCCTCGAAGGTGAAGCCGAGCCGCGCCGCCGCCTGCCGGGAGGGGGCGTTGAGCGCGTTGCACTTCCATTCGTAGCGGCGATAGCCGAGGTCCTCGAAGGCGTGGCGGGCCATGAGATACATGGCCTCCGTCGCCCCCCGCGTGCGCTGGAGCGCCGGGGTGTAGAGGATGTTGCCCACCTCGATCACCCGCTGCGCCGGCTCGATGCGCATGTAGGTGGCATGGCCCACCGCCCGGCCGCTGCCCGTTTCCTCGATGGCGAAGAGCAGCGGGTCCGCCTTCTTCGCGGCTTCGGCGTAATAGGCGGTGAAAGCGGCTTCGTCGGGGAAGGGGGCAGGGGAGAGATAGGCCCACAGGGCCTCCTTCTCCCGCCCATGGGAGAGCGCGAAGAGCGAGGCGGAATGCTTGGCCGCATCGAACGGCACGAGGCGGACGTGGCGGCCCTCCAGCGTCGTCGGTTCCGGCCGGCGGGCGGGGAGGGTGTCCACGGGCGCGCCGAGGGGGATGGCGGGATCTTCGGCCATCACGTGTCGCTCCCGGCGCGGAAGAAGCCGTTGATCTCGGCGAAGGGCACGGCGTCCGCGAACTTCTGGAAGGTGCCGGCGTCGCGGATCTCCTCCACCGAGGCGATGAAGGCGCCCCAGGCGACACGGCTCAGGGTGCTGCCCACGCTGATGCGGCGCGCGCCGAGCCCGGCGAGGTCGGCGACGGAAAGCCCCGTCGATCCCGGCATCAGCACGTTCACCGGCAGCGGCGCCACCGCCTCCACCACGGCGGAGATGTCGTCCCGTGTCCTGATGCCCGGCGCATAGAGGCAGTCCGCCCCCGCCGCCGCATAGGCCTTCAGGCGGGTGATGACCTCATTGAGGTCGGTCCGGCCCACCAGGAAGCACTCGGCGCGGGCGGTGAGGATCACATCCGCGCCTGACGCGTCGATGGCCTTGCGCGCCGCGCGCACCCGCGCCACCGCGTCGTCGAGATCGTAGAGCGGACGCGCCGCATCCCCCGTCGCATCCTCGATGGAGAGGCCGGACACGCCGGTTTCGATGCACAGGGTGACACTCTCGGCGACGCCGGCCGGATCATGCGCATAGCCCGCCTCGAAATCCGCATTCATGGGCAAAGACGTCGCCGCGAGGAGATCGGCGATGTGGGCCAACATCTCGTCCCGCCCCACGGCGCCGTCCGGCCGTCCGGTGGAGAAGGCGTAGCCCGCGCTGGTGGTGGCGAGCGCCTTGAAGCCGGCGGCCTCCAGATAGCGCGTGGTGCCCACGTCCCACGGGTTCGGCAGCACGAAGCAGCCGCTCTCGTGGAGCGAGCGGAAGGCGCGGCGCTTGTCTGCGGGTGAGGACGCGGCGGGCGAGGTCATGATGGCAATCCCGTTCGCCGCCGGGGTGTGGCAGCGGGGGGAGATTAGAGCCGCGGCGGGCGGACGGGAAAGCACCGTCCGCCCGTCCGCATCGCGATCAATGGTTGTCGCGCGGCACGCCCATGGTCTGGGCGATGTGCTGGTATTTCACAGCCGGCTTCAGCACCATGCCCTCGTCGAACTGGGCCACCATGGAGCGCTGGATTTCCTGCCAGGGGGTCTGGCTCTCCGGCGCCTTGTAGCCGCCGTGTCCCTGAAGGTCGGCGCGGCGCTGGGCCAGCTCTTCCGGCGAGAGCAGGATGTCGGCGGTGCAGGTGTTGAGGTCGATGCGCACCCGGTCGCCGGTCCTGAGCAGCGCGAGGCCGCCGCCCGCCGCCGCTTCGGGCGAGGCATTGAGGATGGAGGGCGAGCCCGAGGTGCCGGACTGACGGCCGTCGCCGATACAGGGGAGGGCATGGATGCCCTTCTTCAGGAGGGCGGCCGGCGGCTGCATGTTCACCACCTCCGCGCCGCCGGGATAGCCGAGCGGGCCGGTGCCGCGGATGAACAGCAAGGTGTATTCGTCGATCCCGAGCGAGGGATCGTCGATGCGGTGGTGGTAGTCCTCCGGCCCGTCGAACACCACGGCGCGACCCTCGAAGGCCTCCGGATCGTTGGGGTTGGAGAGGAAGCGGGCGCGGAACTCCTCGGAGATCACCGAGGTCTTCATCACCGCGTTGTCGAACAGGTTGCCGTGCAGCACGATGAAGCCGGCATCCTCCTTCAGGGGCGCGTCATAGGGCTTGATGACCTCGCGGTCCCAGGAGAGTTTGCCCTTGCAGTTCTCGCCCATGGTGCGCCCGTTCACGGTGAGCGCGCCCTCGTGGATCTTGCCCTGCTCGATCAGCTCCGCCACCACCGCCGGCACGCCGCCCGCGCGGTGGAATTCCTCGCCGAGATATTCGCCGGCCGGCTGGAGGTTCACCAGCAGCGGGATCTTGTGGCCCACGGCCTGCCAGTCGTCCACCGAGAGCGGCACGCCCACATGGCGGGCGATGGCGTTGAGGTGGATGGGGGCGTTGGTGGAGCCGCCGATGGCGGAATTCACGCGGATGGCGTTCTCGAACGCCTCGCGGGTGAGGATCTGCGAGGGCTTCAGATCCTCCCACACCATGTCCACGATGCGCTTGCCGGTGTCGTAGGCGATCTGCCCGCGCTCGCGATAGGGCGCGGGGATGGCGGCGCAGCCGGGCAGGGACATGCCGAGGGCTTCCGCCAGCGCATTCATGGTGGAGGCGGTGCCCATGGTGTTGCAGTGGCCCACCGAAGGGGCGGACGACGCCACCACGTCCATGAACTCGTCATAGCCGATCTCGCCGGCGGCGAAGCGCTCGCGGTTCTTCCACACCACGGTGCCCGAGCCCGTGCGCTCGCCCTTCCACCAGCCGTTCAGCATCGGCCCGCCCGAAAGCACGATGGCCGGGATGTTCACGGTGGCGGCGGCCATGATGCAGGCCGGGGTGGTCTTGTCGCAGCCGGTGGTCAGCACCACGCCGTCGAGCGGATAGCCGTAGAGGATTTCCACGAGGCCGAGATAGGCGAGGTTGCGGTCGAGCGCGGCGGTGGGCCGCTTGCCGGTCTCCTGGATGGGATGTACCGGAAACTCGAACGGCACGCCGCCCATGGCCTCGATGCCGGCGCGCACGCGGTGGGCGAGGTCCAGATGGTGGCGGTTGCAGGGGGAGAGGTCCGAGCCGGTCTGGGCGATGCCGATGATGGGCTTGCCGGACTGCAATTCCTCGCGGGTGAGGCCGAAATTCAGGTACCGCTCCAGATAGAGCGCGGTCATGCCGGGATTGTCCGGGTTGTCGAACCACAGCTGCGACCTGAGCTTCAGGCCGTGCTTCTCGGGCTGGTCGCCCTTGCGCTCGATCGTTCCGTTTTTCCCCTGGTCGGCAGGACCGGACATGGCTTTCTCCACTGCTCCGGCGTTCGGGTGCGCCGGATTTTAATCGATTTGATCGGCGGGATTTATGCGCCCGGCGGCGGCGGAAATCAATCCGGGTTTGGAGGCGTTCCGGTGTGCGATGCACCGTCGGGGCGCCTCCCATGCCGATGGCGCGCGCGCCTGGACTCTTGCCTCACCGCGCGAACCGTTTATCGGAAGAGCGCTATCGAGGAGAGGTCATGAGCGAGATGCCCGCCGCCGCCGACACGCGCCCCGCCACCGCGCCCTTCGCGCGGCTCGCCGGGGTCGAGGTGACGCGTGGCGCGCGCACGGTGTTCTCCAATCTCAACCTCACCCTCACCGAACGGCGCATCGGCCTCGTCGGCGACAACGGCTCCGGCAAGTCCACCCTGCTGCGCCTCCTCAACGGGCTGATCCTGCCGGATACCGGCACGGTGACGGTGGAGGGGCTCGACACCCGTCGCGACCGCCGCAAGCTGCCGGCGACGGTGGGCTTCGTGTTCCAGAACGTGGATCATCAGATCATCTTCCCCTCGGTGCGGGAGGAGATCGCCTTCGGCCCCATCCAGCAGGGCACCCCCAAGGCCGAGGCCAATGCCGCCGCCGACCGGCTGCTCGCCCGCCACGGCTGCGCCGGCTGGGGCGATCGGGCGGTGTCGGACCTGTCCGAGGGGCAGAAGCAGCTCGTCTGTATCCTCTCGGCGCTGGCCGCCGGACCTTCGGTGCTGCTGCTGGACGAGCCCTTCTCCAGCCTCGACCTCACCACCCGCCTCACCCTCGCATCCCGTCTCGGCGCGCTCGACGTGACCCTGGTGATGGCCAGCCATGACGTGGACCTGTTCGCGGGCTTCGAGCGCGTGATCTGGCTGAAGGGCGGGGAGGTGGCGGCGGACGGGGCGCCGGCCGATATCGTTCCGCTCTACGAGGCCGACGCGCGCGCCCGCGCCGAGCTGGCGATTGGGCGGCAGGCCGGAAGGGCGTTCCCGTGATCGCCGGCTATCTCTCCGGCCGCAGCCTGCTGCATCGCCTGCCCGCCGGGGTGAAGCTGATCGCGCTCGCGGTGCTCTCGGTGCTGATCGTGCCGCTGGACAGCCCGGTGCTGCTGGCCATGGTGCTCGCCGCCGTGCTCATCGTCTTTTCCAGCTTCGGCCGGCCGGGACTGCGGCGGCTCGCCCAATGGCGGAGCCTCCTGCCGCTGCTCGTCATCATCTTCGCGCTGCAGGTGTGGGCGGCCTCCGTCGAGGTGGCGCTGGCGAGCGTGCTGCGCATCGCCGTGATGGTGCTGCTGGCCGATCTCGTCACCCTCTCCACCCGCATGCAGGACATGATGGATGCGCTGGCCCTGCCCATGCGCCCGCTCAGGCGCTTCGGGCTCGATCCCGAGCGCCTCGCGCTGGCGGTGGCCCTGGTGCTGCGCTTCGTGCCGGTGCTGCTCGACACCTGGCGGGGCCGCGAGGAGGCCTGGCGGGCGCGCAGCCCGCGCCGGCCGGGGCTGCCGCTCATTGGCGCCTTCTTCTCCGGCGCGCTCGCCATGTCCGATCAGGTGGCGGAAGCCCTCGATGCCCGCGGCTTCGGCGCGCCGCGGCGCTCGCGCCCCGCGCGCAAGCCCAGAATTTGAAAGGGACAGATCCATGGACCACCAGATCTTCGAGACGCGCACGCTGGTGCGCATCGCCCTCATCGCCGCCCTCATCGCGGCTTTGGGCTTCGTGCCGCCCATCTATCTGCCCCTCGCGGCCGGCGTGCCCATCACCGCCCAGAGCCTCGGCGTGATGCTGGCCGGCCTGCTGCTCGGCGCCCGCGCCGGGGCGGCGGCGACGGGCCTGTTCGTGTTCGTGGTGCTGCTCGGCGCGCCGCTGCTCTCCGGCGGGCGCGGCGGCCTCGGCGTGCTGGCAAGCCCCACGGCGGGCTTTCTCATCGGCTATGTCGCCGGCGGCTATGTCACCGGCCTCCTCGCCGAGCGGCTCGCCGCCCGCAATCTGCCCGCGTTGGCCACGGCGCTCATCGCCGCCATCGCCGGCGGCATCCTCACCGTCTATGCGTTCGGCCTTCCCGGGCTGGCGATGATGGCCAACATCAGCCTCGCCAAGGCCTTCATCGGCACGTCCGTCTTCCTGCCGGGCGACCTCATCAAGGCGGTGGGCGCCGCGGTGCTCGCCACCACGGTCCTGCGCAGCTGGTCGGTGGCGGCGCCGCACCGGCCGTGAGCATCACGCGCCACCTCGCCCGCCACGCTCTGGAGCGGCCGGAGGCGCCGGCCCTCACCTGCGGCGGTGAAACGCTCACCTATGCCGCCCTCGACGCGCTGGTGGCGCGCTGCGCCGGGCGGTTCGCGGGGGCGCCGGCGGGCGGCATCGGGCTCGATCTGCCCAATGGCGCGGCCCTCGCCCTGCTGTTCCTCGCCGCCGCCCGCGCGGGACGGGAGGCGCAGATCCTCGATCCCGGCTGGCCGGAGGGGCAGCGCCGGCAGGTGCTGGAACGGGTCCGGCCGGGCCTGATCGTGAGCGCGCAGGCGGGCGACATCCGCCTCGATCCGGGGCAGGGCGCGGCGGGGCTCGCCGAGGCGATCGGCGCCGGCCCGGCGAAGGCAATCGCCGAGCCCGCTCCCGACCTGCCCTTCTATGTGGGCTTCACCTCCGGCTCCACCGGCCTGCCAAAAGGCTATCGCCGCGCGCATCGCTCCTGGACCGCGAGCTTCGATGCGGACACGGCGGAATTCGGCATCGGCGCCCACGACGTGCTCCTCGCCCCCGGCGCGCTCACCCATTCGCTCTTCCTCTATGCGCTGGCGCGCGGCATCGATGCCGGGGCCCATGTGCTGCTCTCGCCCAGCTTCCGCCCCCGCATCGCCGCTGAGTTGGCCCGCGCTCATGGCGCCACCGTGCTCTATGGCGTGCCGACGCAGATCGCGCTGCTGCTGGACCATCTCGCCGCCGAGGGCGAGACCCTGCCGGGCCTCACCCTCGTGCTCTGCTCCGGCGCGAAATGGCCGCCGGGGCGGCGGCAGATGCTGGCGCACCTTCTGCCGAACGCGGCCTTTGCGGAATTCTACGGCGCCTCCGAACTCTCCTTCGTCACCGTGGCGAAGGAGGCGGAAAACGTGCCGGCCGGCTCGGTGGGCCGCGCCTTCACGGACGTGCGCCTCTCCATCCGTGATTCGGCCGGGCGGCGGCTGCCGGCGGGTCGCACCGGGCGGGTGTTCGTGGCGAGCCCCTTTTTGTTCATGGACTACGCCACCGGCGACAGCCCGGACCTGTACGTGCAGGGCGACGAGGTGAGCGTCGGCGACATGGGCTTCCTCGACGACGCGGGCTTCCTGCACCTCGTCGGCCGCTCCCGGCGGATGATCGTCACCTCGGGCAAGAACCTCTTTCCTGAGGAAGTGGAGCGCGTGCTGGAAACTCACCCCGCCATCGCCGCCGCCGCCGTGCTGGGCGTGGCGGACGGCAAGCGCGGCGAACGGCTGGTGGCCTTCCTCTCCACGGCCGACGGGGAAGCGCCTGCCCGCGCGGACCTCATCGGCTTCCTCAAATCCCGCCTGCCCCTGTTCAAGGTGCCGCGCCTCTATGCGCGGGTGGCCGACTGGCCGCTGACGCCCACCGGCAAGACCGATTTCCCCGCCATCGCCCGCCTGTGGCCCGAGCGCTGCGAGCTTCTGCCATGAAGGTCGCGCTCCTCGCCGCGAAACGCACGGCGGTCGCCCCGCGCCGCGGCGCCTTCCGCGACGTGCCGGCCCATGAACTTGCGGCGGCGCTGATCGGCCCGGTGCTGGAGGCGGCGGGGGTGGGGCCGGAGGACGTGGACGAGGTCATCCTTGGCAACGCTCTCTCCGGCGGCGGCAACATGGCCCGCGTCGCCGCGCTGGCGGCGGGGCTGCCGGAGGGCGTGCCGGCGCTCACCCTCGACACCCAATGCTGCTCCGGCCTCGATGCCATCCGTCTCGGCGCCGCGCGCATCGCTTCCGGAGAGGCGCGCTATGTGCTGGCGGGCGGGGCGGAGAGCTTCAGCACCGCGCCGTTGCGCGCCCACCGTCCGCGCGAGAAGGATGGGGCGCCGGATTTCTATCGCCAGCCCGCCTTCACCCCTTGGCCGGACCGCGAGATCGCCCTCGACGCCTCAGCCGCCGGCATGGCTGAGGTGGAAGGCATCTCCCGCGCCGATCAGGAGGCGTTCGCTGTCGAGAGCCACCGCCGGGCGCTGGCGGTGCCGGCGGGGGAGGGCGAGATCGTGCCGGTGGCCGGCCTTGCCGCCGATGCCTTCGCGCGCCGCCTCTCGCCCGCGCTGATGGCGCGCCTGCCGGTGCTGGCGGGGGATGCGGCCCATGGCGTCACCGCCGCCACCATCGCGGTGGAGGCGGATGCGGCCGGGCTCGTCCTGCTGGGACCGGCGCAAGCGGGGGACGTGACGATTGCCGGGAGTCTGGCGCGCGGCGGAGACCCGCTGGTTCCCGCGCTTGCGCCCATCGCGGCGGTGGAGGCTCTGTGCACTCGCCTCGGCATCGCCCCGGGCTCGGTGGATCATGTGGAACTGATGGAAGCCTATGCGGCCCAGGCCCTTGTCGCCATCCGCCGGCTGGGGCTCGATGCGGCGCGGGTGAATGCGGGGGGCGGCGCCTTGGCGCGGGGCCATCCCATCGGCGCGTCGGGTGCAATCCTGGCGGTACGGGCGTATCATCGGTTGAGAACGATGGAGACAGGCCGCGCGCTGTGCGCCATCGCTGGTGCGGGTGGCATCGCCACCGCCTTGATGCTGGACCGGGACGGAACCGGCCCGGTGTGCGACCGTTGAGCCCCGGTTCCGGAGCAAAAATGCCCATGCTGGATGTCGCGACCCCCGATGCCGAACGCGTGACCCCGCCCTTGCCTCCGCCCCGCGCGGCGGGCGACGCGCTGGCGGACGCTCTCGCGGCGACCATCGAGACCGTGGCCGCGGCGGTGGCCGATCCCGATCCGGTGGAGATGGTGCACGACGCCCGCAAGGCCATGAAGCAGTATCGGGCGCTGCTCCGCCTCATCCCGGGCGAGGACGCGAAGGCCGAGCGGCGCCGCACGGCAGAGGTGGCGCGCCAGCTTTCCGGCGCCCGCGACCAGGTGGCGGCCCGCGATGCGCTGGACGTGATGGCCCAGGGCGGCTTCCTCCTCGCCTGCGACCAGACCGACGCCGCGGCGGTGCTGGGCGATGACGCCGCCGAGGACGGCGGGGAGCATCGCGCCACGCTCGGCGGCTTTCTCGTCTCCGCCCGCGCCGCGCTGGCCGATACGCTGGCGGCACAGGCGCGGGAGGCGGACGTGGCCAAGGGGCTGGTGAAGGCCTACAGGCACGCCCGCCGCGCGCCCTTCGACACTCCCGAGGCCATGCACGAGGCGCGCAAGCGCGTCGTCACCCACCGCTACCAGATGAGTTTCCTCGCCGAGGCCTTCGGCCATGGGGCGAAGCGCGCCCGCGCCGCGCAGCGGCTGCGTGACCTGCTCGGCGCCTATCAGGACATCGAAACCCTGCGGCCCATGCTGGACGCGGCGGGTGATGCGCTGGCGGAGGGCACGCGGGAGCGGCTCGGCCTCGCCATGGACCGGGCGCAGAAGCGGCTGCGCAAGCGGGCGCAGCGGCAGCACGCGGCGCTGTTCCGCCGCAGCGCCAAGGCCTTTCGCGACAGCTGCCGGGAGACCGTGCGCGTGGCGTCCAATTGACGCGTATCATTGCCGGCTCAGCCTCGGCGCGGCCTGATCGTCATCAAAGCGCCGCGAGAAGCGGCAAAAGCTGAGGTCGCAAAGCTCAAGCGTCCGGCGCGCTGCCGGGCGAGGCTCCGGCATCCGTTTCAAGTCCCGGGCGCCTCCCGCGCCCTGAAGAGATCGGCCGATGGTCAACCTGCCCGCCAATTCGCCCCGTATCCAGCCCCAGACCGTGGGCGGTACGCCCGCCGCAGTGCCGGAGCCGGCTCCCGCGCCCGCCGTGTCCACGCCGGAGGCGCCGGCTCCCGGCGCCGATCTCGCCCGCGCCGCCATGGATTTCTCCAAGCTGCCCGAGGCCGGGCGGCTGATCGCCCAGGCCTGGGCGCGCATGGCCTGCCATGACGAGGAGGATTTCGAGCACGGACCGGGGCCGGAAGCCCTGCGCGCGGTGGACCGTGCCGCCGCCGCGCTCTCCGCCCGCGCCACCTCGGGCCTCTCGCCCACCGCGCTGACTCTGTCGCTGATGGACTGGTGGATGCATCTGGCCGCCGCCCCCGGCAAGCAGGCGGAACTGGCGCTGAAGGCATGGCGCAAGTCCGCGCGGCTCGGCGCCTACATGGTCGCCTCCAGCTTCGACCGGAGCTTTCCCAACTGCATCCAGCCGCTGCCGGGGGACGAACGGTTCAGCGCCCCGGCGTGGCAGGACTGGCCGTTCCGCTTCTGGTACCAGTCGTTCCTGCTGAACCAGCAGTGGTGGCACAACGCCACCCACGGCGTGCCCGGCGTCGCGCCCCACAATGAGGCGGTGGTGGCCTTCGCCGCCCGCCAGCTGCTCGATGTCTTCTCCCCGTCGAACTCGCCCTTCACCAATCCGGAGGTGCTGCGCCGGGCGCGGGAGACGGGCGGGCTCAATTTCGTGCAGGGCGCGCGCAATTTCATGGAGGACGCGGCGCGCAAGGCCTCCGGCCAGCCGCCGGTGGGCGCCGAGGCGTTCGAGGCGGGCCGCAACGTGGCGGTGACGCCGGGCGAAGTGATCTTCCGCAACCACCTCGTGGAGCTGATCCAGTATCGCGCGACCACCGCCACGGTCGCCGCCGAGCCGGTGCTGATCGTGCCCGCCTGGATCATGAAGTATTACATCCTCGACCTGTCGCCGGAGAACTCGCTGATCCGCTATCTCGTGTCCAAGGGCCACACGGTGTTCTGCCTCTCCTGGCGCAACGTGACGGCGGAGGACCGCGACCTCGGCTTCGATGACTATCGCCGCGAGGGCGTGATGGCGGCGCTCGATGCCATTAATGCGGTGGTGCCGGGCGAGAAGGTCCATGCGGTGGGCTATTGCCTCGGCGGCACGCTGCTCTCCATCACCGCCGCCGCCATGGCCCGCGCCGACGACGACCGCCTCGCCTCCGTCACGCTGTTCGCGGCGCAGACCGATTTCTCGGAAGCCGGCGAGCTGCAATTGTTCGTGGACCCCGGCGAGCTCTACACGCTCGAAAGCATGATGTGGGACCAGGGCGTGCTCTCATCCGGGCAGATGGCCGGGGCGTTCGAGATGCTGCGCTCCAACGATCTCGTCTGGTCGCGCCTCGTCCACGAATATCTGATGGGCGAGCGCACGCCCATGAACGACCTGATGGCCTGGAACGCGGACGCCACCCGCATGCCCTACCGCATGCACTCCCAGTATCTGCGCCAGCTCTTCCTCGACAACGACCTCGCCGCCGGCCGCTACAAGGTGGACGGGCGCCCGGTCTCGCTGCAGGACATCGGCGTGCCCCTGTTCGTGGTGGGTACGGAGCGGGACCACGTGGCGCCGTGGCGCTCGGTCTACAAGATCCACCAGCTGACCGACACGGACGTGACCTTCGTGCTGACCTCCGGCGGGCACAATGCCGGCATCGTCAGCGAGCCGGGGCACAAGCACCGGCATTTCCGCCTGCACGAAACCCGCCACGGCGACCACCATCTCGGCCCCGACCAGTGGGTGGAGGCGACGCCCACGCAAGAGGGTTCGTGGTGGCCGGCATGGGAGGCCTTCCTGTCCGCCCGCTCCGCCCCCGGCCACGCGCTGCCACCCTTGGGCGCGCCCGGCTATCCGGTGCTCTGCCCCGCGCCCGGCACCTATGTGATGCAGCGGTAGGGCATTTCACGATACGCATTTTCTTCACGCGAACCGGAATCCACTTCGCTTGAAAATGCTTCAAGGCACCAGCACGGCCGCCCCTTCCAGCCGCCCGCCGCGCAGGTCGTCCAGCGCGCGGTTGGCCTCGGAAAGGGGATAGGGTGTGACGTGGGTGGAAACGCCGGCCTTGGGCGCCAGCGCGAGGAATTCGTGGGCGTCATCGCGGGTGAGGTTGGCGACGGAGAGGATTTTCCGTTCCTCCCACAGCCAGCGATAGGGGAAGGCGGGGATGTCGCTCATGTGGATGCCGCCGCACACCACCCGCCCGCCCTTGCGCACGGCTTTCAGTGCCTGCGGCACCAGTTCGCCCGCCGGGGCGAAGATGAGGGCGGCATCCAGCGGCTCCGGCGGCGGGGCATCCGAGCCGCCGGCATAGACGGCGCCCAGCGTGCGCGCGAAGTCCTGCGCCCGCGTGTCGCCGGGCCGGGTGAAGGCGTAGATCTCGCGCCCCTGCCAGCGCGCCACCTGGGCGATGATGTGGGCGGCGGCGCCGAAGCCGTAGAGGCCGATGCGCTTGCCCTCACCCGCCATCTTCAGCGTGCGCCAGCCGATGAGCCCGGCGCAGAGCAAGGGCGCGAGCGCGATGTCCTCGCCGGCCTCACCGAGGGGATAGACGAAGCGCGCGTCCGCCACCGTATGGCTGGCGAAGCCGCCGTCGCGGGTGCAGCCGGTGAAGACCGGCGCGTCGCACAGGTTTTCGGCGCCCTCTTCGCAATAGGAGCAGCAGCCGCAGGCGCGGCCGAGCCAGCCGACGCCCACCCGCTCGCCGATCGTGAGATGGGAGACCCCCGCACCCAGCGCCGCGACGCGCCCGACGATCTCATGGCCGGGGATGATGGGCAGCCGCGTCTGCGGCAGCTCGCCGTCCACCACATGCAGATCGGTGCGGCAGACGCCGCAGGCGCCGACCTTGATGAGGACTTCCCCCGGCCCTGGCACGGGATCGGGCCGTTCCTCGGCGACAAGGGGACCGCCGACCACTTTCAGGACCATGGCGTGCATGAGGTGCCTCGCGATATCCGAGGCACCCTCTCACGCCTTGGGAGCGGGAGACATGATCTCCCGCAACGGCATATGGGTCAGCTGCCGCCGATGAAGATGCCCGCCGCCAGCACCAGCGCGCCGCCGAGCACCACCTGGAACACCGAGCGCCAGAAGGGCGTCTCCATATAGCGGTTCTGGATGAAGGCGATGGCCCACAGCTCGACGAACACGACGATGATGGCGATGGCCGTCGCGGTCCAGAATTCCGGGATGATGTAGGGCAGAGCGTGGCCGAGGCCGCCCACCGCGGTCATGATGCCGGAGGAGAGGCCGCGCTTCAGCGGCGAGCCCCGGCCGGAGATGACGCCGTCATCGTGCAGGGCCTCGGTGAAGCCCATGGAGATGCCGGCGCCCACCGCCGCGGCGAGGCCGACGAGCAGGGTGGTGTGGGAATCCTGCGTGGCGAAGGCGGTAGCGAAGATGGGGGCCAGCGTCGAGACCGAGCCGTCCATCAGGCCCGCGAGGCCCGGCTGCACGAAGGTGAGCAGGAACTGCCGGCGGGCCTTCTCGTCCTCTTCCTTCTTCTTGTCGGCGGGCAGATAGCGGTCGGCGAGGTTGCCGGCGATCTCCTCGTGCTGCAGCTCGGTCTGGTAGAGGCTTTCGAGCAGCTTGCGGGTGTCGGGATCGGACGTCTTCTTCTGCGCCTTCAGATAGAAGTTGGCGGCCTCGTCCTCCATCCGCCCCACCTCGGCGCGGATGCGCTCGATGCCGAGGTTCACCACGGCCCACACCGGCCGGCGGCCATAATAGCCGGCAATGCTCTCGCGGCGGATCAGCGGCACGGTGCCGCCGTAGCGCCGCTCATATTCGCGGGTGAGGCTGGTCTGGTGGCCGCGCTCCTGCGCCGCCATGCTCTCGAACACCTTGGCCGTGTCGGGATATTCGCTGCGCAGCGCCTCGGCATATTCCATGTAGATGCGCGCGTCGTCTTCCTCGGAGGAGATGGCGAGCGCGAGGATTTCCCGCTCCGAAAGGTCTGCAAACCGGCGGCGGCCGGAGAGAAACGACAACATGCCGGGTGACTCCTGTTTAGAACTCTTCTAACAATCTGATGTTCGCGCGACAACAGCGACGGCAGTGCGACCAAAGCGCCGCACCGGGGGAGAGATGACGGAGCCGGGGCATATCCAGAGCGAGGCCGCCGCCGGGCGGAACCGGTACCTTCTGCTCGCCGCCGCCGTGCTGCCCCTCGCCGTGGGGCTGCTGCTCCAGCTCGCCGGGATGAAGGGGGCCGCCTCGGCCGCCTTCGCCGTGGGCACGGCGCCGGTTCTGGCGGTGCTTCTCCTCGACATCGCCCGCTCCCTGCGCGCGGGCCGGTTCGGCCTCGACGTGCTGGCCGCGCTCTCCATGGCCGCGGCTCTGGCCTTCGGTGAGCCCTTAGCCGGCAACGTGGTCGCGCTCATGTATGCGGGCGGCCAGCAGCTGGAGCGGTTCGCGGAAGGCCGCGCCCGGCGGGAGATGACCGCCCTCGTCGCCCGCGCGCCGCGCGATGCGATGCTCCATCGCGACGGCGGGCTGGTGGTCGTTGCGGCGGTGGATCTGGTGGCCGGCGACCGCGTGCTGGTGCGCTCCGGCGACACCGTGCCCGCCGACGGCGCGGTCATCGGCGGGCCGGCGGTGCTGGACCTCTCCTCCCTGACCGGCGAGACGCGCCCGGCGCGGCTGGAGGATGGCGAGGAGGCCCCCTCCGGCGCGGTGAACGCCGGTGATGCCTTCGATCTCGCCATCCTGCGGCCGGCGGCGGACAGCACCTATGCGGGCATCGTGCGCCTCGTGGAGGAGGCCGCGTCCAGCCGCGCACCCATGGTGCGCCTCGCCGACCGCTACGCGCTCGCTTTCCTTTTCGTCTCGCTGGCCCTCGCCATCGGTGCGGCGATCCTCGCCCACGATCCGCGCCGGGCGCTGGCGGTGCTGGTGGTGGCGACGCCCTGTCCCCTCATCCTCGCCGTGCCGGTGGCGCTCATGGCCGGCCTGTCGCGGGCGGCGAAGCGCGGCGTTCTGGTGAAGAGCGGCGGCGCGCTGGAGAAGCTGGCGCGCGTCCGCGCCTTGGTGGTGGACAAGACCGGCACCCTCACCCACGGCCGCGCCGAACTGGAAGAGGTGCGCACCGCGCCCGATTTCGACCCTGAGGAGGTGCTGCGCCTCGCCGCGTCGCTGGATCAGGCGTCGAGCCATGTGGTGGCGCGGGCGCTGGTCCATGCCGCGCAGGACCGGGGGCTCCCGCTCTCGCCGCCCCTTGGGGTGAAGGAGGACGGCGGCGCGGGGCTTGAGGGATGGGTCGAGGGGCGGGCGGTGGCGGTGGGCGCCACGGCCTATGTGGCTGCCCGCGCGTCCGGCGACTGGAGCGAACTTCGCGCGCTTCTTCCCCCCGCGAGCGCGGTGGTGGCGGTGGCCGTCGATGGCCGTCCGGCGGGTCTGCTGCTGTTCGCCGATCCGGTGCGGGACGACGCCGCCGACATGATCGCCGCGCTGCGCCGGGGCGGCGTGCAGCATGTGGCGCTCGCCTCCGGCGACCGGGCGGAGGCGGTGGATGCGGTGGGCCGCGACCTCGGCCTCGACGCCTGGACTGGGGAATTGAAGCCGGAAGGCAAGATCGCGCACATCGCCCTGTCGCGGGAGACCGCCAATGGCGGCGCGGTGATGATGGTGGGCGACGGCGTGAACGACGCCCCCGCGCTCGCCGCCGCCGACATCGGCGTCGCGCTCGGCGCGCGGGGCGCGGCGGCATCCGCCGAGGTGGCGGATGCGGTGCTGCTGGTGGACCGGCTGGATCGCCTCGCCGAGGCCATGGCCATCGCCCGCCGGTCGCTGGCCATCGCGCGGCAGAGCGTGCGCTGGGGCATCGGCCTGTCGCTGGCGGGCATGGTGGCGGCGGCGTTCGGCTATCTCCAGCCGGTGCAGGGGGCGCTGCTGCAGGAGGCCATCGACGTGGTGGTCATCCTCAACGCCTTGCGCGTGCTCATTCCGGGGCCGGGCGAGGGCGCGGACTGAGCCCTAAGCGGCGGCCTGAACCTGCCTCCGGCGCCAGAAGGTCGCGTCGGGCCAGCGCGTCTCTGCTGCATAGAAGCCCGCGCGCAGCCGTACGCCGGCGGTGAAGCGGGCGAACACGCGGTCCTGATAGACGGTGAAAGCGCCCGCGTCCCCCGCCCGCGCCCCGGCGATGGCGTCGGCGGCGGCGATGCCGTCCTCCAGCGCGCGCGTCAGGCCCTGCGACAGCAGGGGATCGAGGCAGGCGGCGGCATCGCCCACGGCCAGCCATCCGGGTCCGGCGACGGCGCTGAGGATGGCGGTGGGCGCGATGGCGATGCGCGGCGACGTATCGGCGTCCAGCGGGCGGCCGCGCGCGATCTGGGGGCCGATGAGGCGGGTTTCGGCCATGGCTACGCGGAAGGCGGCGGCATCGGCGAAGCGGGCGCCGGCATCGGGATCGGTGGCGAAGCCCACCACCACGCGCCCGCCGGGAATGCTGCTCGCATACCACCAGCCCTCCGGCACGGCTTCGAGGAAGGTGCGGGCGGGCATCTCCTCCGGCTCGGCGAGGGCGAGGAGGCTCCAGTGGAAGGCGATGGCATCCACGGGATTGCGCGCCACCTTGAGGCTGCGGAGCGCCGCCGCGCGCACGCCGCTCGCGTCCACCACCAGCCCGGCCGTGACCTCGAACGGCCCGTTCGCGCCTTCGAAGCGGAGGCGGTGGCCGCTCCCCTCCGCCGACATCATCCGCAGGCGCCCCCCATGGAGCGGCACGCCCGCCGCCAGCGCCCTCAGATCGGCTTCGAAGCCGGCGCGGTCGAGGTGCCAGCCGCCGCCGAAGGGATTGGCGAAGCCGTCATTGTGGTGGGGCTCGACCTTCCCCCACACGGCGGTCGATCCCAGCGAGGGCAGGTGGCCGCGCGCGGTGAAGCGATCCATGAGGCCGAGGCGGGAGAGCAGCGGCAGCGCGGCGCCGGGAATGGTCTCGCCGATGCGGGGGGCATCCCCCGTGCCGGCTTCGAACAGCATGACATCCCCGATGCCGTGCCGCGCCAGCGCGATGGCCGTGGCGCAGCCGGCCGGGCCGGCGCCGATGATGGCGATGCCCACCTCCTCCGTCGATGCGCTCACGGCGCCGGAGGGGTGTTGAAGGTGGGCCAGGGGGCGACCATCTGGCTGGTGTCATTCTCGAAGAAGCAGGCGACTTCGAGGAACGGGTCTTCCGGCGCGGCGGGGCGGGCGTCCGGATTGATCCGGCTCGCCTGCACCACGAATCCCACCTTGTGCCAGTTGACGAGGAAGTCCGACCCCTTCTGGAAGCGCCCGGCATTCGCGGGATAGACGGTGGTCGTCCCCGCCCCGCGCACGGCGAAGAGCTGGCGCCCCGGCACCCACCCCGTGGCGGGATCGAAGCGCGCCAGCGCCTGCGGATAGACCGCCACCGGCCGCTCGGCGGGCCAGGACCAATAGAGCGTCTGGTCGTTGCCGGGGTTCGGATCGCGCAGGTGGGAGGCGCAATGGTTGAAGTCCGAGTGCCAGGGGACGGCCATGAACTTGGTCATGTCGCCCGGCTCCAGCGGCCGGTCCCGCAGGGGGATGTAGCCCACCGACAGGAAGGGCGCGTCGGCGCGGGCCTTCGAATAGTCGAGCACGGCGGCGTTGACGCGGAAGGCGCCGCCGGGGCCGTTCGCCCAATCCTTCACATAGAGATTGGGGTCGCGCACGGGATAGGAGACCTCGATGCCGGGGCTGAAGCGCCCGCCGAGGCAATTGGCGAGCGCCACCCGGTCCAGTTCCTCGCCCGCCCCGAGCTTCAGGCGGCGGCCGGGCGTGAACACGCCTTTGTGCCACTGGCGCAGCAGATGGTACTGGGTGGGCGTCAGCGTCAGGAACGGCCGGTTGGTATCGCCCAGCGCCAGCGGCATCACGGGCGCGCCCAGGACGAGGCTCGCCGGGTCCGAAGGGTTGCGGATGGTTCGGCTGAAGTCGGGAATTTTCTCGGTCGGGCTGTCGGCGGGGGTGATGGCGCCGATGCGGTTGTGGGCGGCGATGGCGGGCGCCGGCAGGTTGGTGTTCCAGCGCTGCTGCATGATGGCGCGGAACAGGGGCGCGGCATCGTCGGCGAAGGCGGCGGAGAAGCCGTCGTTGAAGGCGCCATCGGCGTAAAGCGCCGGCTCCAGCGCGAGCGCGCGCACGAAGGTGTCGTAGACCTCGTCCCAGGCAGTGACGACGTTGCGGGTCTGCGGCGCGAAGCCGGGATCGCCGCAGGTCGCCCAGGCGCCGGCCGCATCCTGCGACGTGCCATCCTCGAAGACGATCCGGGCCGAGACCGGGCCGTCGCTCATGTCGTCGAACCAGTCGGTATTTTCCGCGCCCCATTGATCGCTGACGGAGGGGGCGCTGCCATCGCTCGTGATGCCTTCCGCCGCGCCGAAGCCGGCGGCGAAGATGAGCCGGCCGGTGCCCGCCTCGGTCCTCACGTCGCCGAGCCGGGTCACCGGATCCGCCGGGGTGTGCAGCCGGAAATGGTCCTGCGGGAAGCTCACCGGATAGGCGGGCAGGGGATGCACCGGTGCTCCGCCGCCGCCCGCCTCGGCAAGGCAGCTCGCGGGCGTGGCGCGATCGAACGCCAGGACGCGCCCCTGATCCGTGCGGGCCGAGAGGGCGCGCGGGCCGGGATCGATGACGAGGCGCCTGAGGCGGTCCGGGCTCTCCAGCGGGCCGTCCTGCGGGCGGCGGATGGGCATCAGCTTGCCGTCCGCGAAGCCCGGCAGCGCGGGGAAATGCCCGATGGGGTTCATCATGCCGAAGGTGTTCAGCTTCTTGTTGGCGACGTGCACCTGCCACACGATGTCCACCACCCGCTTGCCGCCGATGACCGCGCCCAGCGTGATCTCGGTGCTCTCGCCGGTGGGCCAGCCGGTGCGGGTGTAGGCATAGATGCGGAAGCGCACGGCCTGCCGCTTGAGCCGTCCCTGTGCGTCGCGAAAGCCGTCCGCGGTGAGGGGCTGGCCGGTCGCGGCATCAAGGGGCAGGCCGCCCCACAGGCCTTCGCCGGAGGGCGGCAGTTCGCCGGCCGCGGTCTCGGGGGCGAGGTAATAGTCCGGGCTGTTGCCGATGCGGGCGACGCCGATGGCGGGATGGATGCGCAGCACCGGGGTCGGGGCATCATCGGCCGCCGCGAGGCCGGAGGTGGCCGCGAGCAAAGTGGAGCCCGCAGCGCCTTTCAGAAGGTCCCGACGATCCATGAATTCCGCCCCCTATCCGGGACGGAGTTTGTCCAAGCCGATGCCGGGGGCAAGCGCAAAAAAAAAGCGCCTGTCCCCGGCGGTCGCGATCCTATTCGGAGATCTTCCTCACTCGGAGATCTTGCGGGCGCGCGAGCCCAGCGTGCGCAGGCGCAGCGCGTTGAGCTTGATGAAGCCGGCGGCGTCGCGGTGGTCGTAGGCGACGGCGCCTTCCTCGAACGTGACCAGCTCCTGGTTGTAGAGCGAATAGGGGCTCTTGCGGCCGATGACGGTGGCGTTGCCCTTGTAGAGCTTCACCGTCACCTCGCCGGTCACATAGGCCTGCGAGTAATCGATGGCGGCCTGCAGCATCTCGCGCTCGGGCGAGAACCAGAAGCCGTTGTAGATCAGCTCCGCATAGCGCGGCATCAGCTCGTCCTTGAGGTGCGCCGCGCCGCGGTCCAGCGTGATGCTCTCGATGCCGCGGTGGGCCGCCAGCAGGATGGTGCCGCCGGGGGTTTCGTAGATGCCGCGGCTCTTCATGCCGACGAAGCGGTTCTCCACGAGGTCGAGGCGGCCGATGCCGTTGGCCTTGCCCAGCTCGTTGAGCTTGGTCAGCAGGCTCGCGGGGGAGAGCGCCTCGCCGTTGATGGCCACCGCGTCGCCCTTGTCGAAGGCGATGGTGATGATCGTCGCCTCGTCGGGAGCTTCCTCCGGCGAGATGGTGCGCTGGTAGACATATTCCGGGGCGTCGTCGGCCGGGTCTTCCAGCACCTTGCCCTCGGAGGAGGAGTGCAAGAGGTTCGCGTCCACCGAGAAGGGCGCCTCGCCGCGCTTGTCCTTGGCGATCGGGATCTGGTGCGCCTCGGCGAACTCCAGCAGGCGGGTGCGGGAGGTCAGATCCCACTCCCGCCAGGGGGCGATGACGGTGATGTCCGGCTCGAGGGCGTAATAGCCCAGCTCGAAGCGCACCTGATCATTGCCCTTGCCGGTGGCGCCGTGGGCGACCGCATCGGCGCCCATCTTGCGGGCGATCTCGATCTGCTTCTTGGCGATCAGCGGGCGGGCGATGGAGGTGCCGAGCAGGTACAGCCCCTCATACACCGCATTGGCGCGGAACATGGGGAACACGTAGTCCCGCACGAATTCCTCGCGCACGTCCTCGATGAAGATGTTCTCAGGCTTGATGCCGAGCAGCTCCGCCTTCTTGCGCGCCGGCTCCAGCTCCTCGCCCTGGCCGAGGTCGGCGGTGAAGGTGATCACCTCGCAATTGTAGGTGGTCTGGAGCCACTTCAGGATGACCGAGGTGTCGAGCCCGCCGGAATAGGCCAGCACCACCTTCTTCACGTCACGCGCCATCACGTCTCTCGGATGTTCGGGGAAAATCGGCGCGGACTATAGGCGCGCGCGGCGGCGTGGCAAGCCGTCTCGGTCAAGGATGGAGTCAGGCGGCGGGTCAGGCTGCTTGTCAGGCCTTGCCGAGAAGCCGGCGCAGGTTCGCCTGGAGAGCGAGGCCGGCATTGCCGATGGCGTCTTCCACAGAGGCATCGGTGGGGCTGCGCGACCGGTCGTAGAGCCAGAGCCGCATGGCGACGATGAGCAGGATGACCAGCACGCCGGAAAACACCACATCGGTGAAGAAGTGCCCGCCGAAGGCGATGCGCAACCCGCCGGCCAGCGCGCCGAAGGAGACCGCCGCCACCATCGCCACCGCCCCCGCCGGGCCGGACACGAGGCTCGCCGGGGCCACCAGCCAGAAGCCCAGCGAGCCCTCTCCGGAGACGAAGGAGCAGTTGCTGGGGCAGGTGCCGTCGGTGGCATACCAGGGGCGGAAGGTGTCCTTGCCGCCGAAGGAGTCCACATGCACCGGCCGCGGCCGGCCCCAATGCTCCTTCAGGATGCCGTTGACGAGGAGGCCCGGCCCCAGCGCCATGGTGACGGCGAGCAGCACCGCCGCCCGCGCCGGCATGAACATTTTACCCCGGGGAAAAATGAACTTGAGGAGGATGGCGGCGAAGGCCGGGCCGGCGAAGACCCAGGGCAGCCAGTTGGCGAGGGTGCGGATATTGGCCGCCCAGCCGAGGCCGGCCACGCCGAAAGTGCGCCGGCTGGCGTTCCAGAACAGGCTGGAGATGGCCATGTCCCATTCGGGGAACACCGTGAAGAGGATCGCCACCGCGGCCCCGATCACCAGCGCGAAGAACAGCACCCACTTCACCGCGTCGCCAGCTCCGATCCGGAATTGATTCAGCCGATTGATTCAGACCCTTGCACGCGGAGCTTCCCCCGCCGCACTCTTCCGCCGCGATGTACAGGCCGGAGACGCCCATGGCCAGCGGCAGCCTCGATTTCTATTACGAGTTCGCTTCGCCCTATTCCTATCTCGCCGCCTGCCGCATCGCCGCCTTGGCCGAGCTTGCGGACGTGCGGGTGCACTGGAAGCCGTTCCTGCTCGGCCCCATCTTTGCCGCGCAGGGCTACGCAAGCTCGCCGTTCAACGTCTATCCCCTGAAGGGTGCGCATATGTGGCGGGATCTCGACCGCCTCGCCGCCGCCCAGCGCCTGCCGCCCATCACCAAGCCGGCGACCTTTCCGGCCAACGGCCTTCTGGCGGCGCGGGTGGCGATGCACCTCAACGATGCGTGCCGCCCCTCCTTCACCCGCGCCTTGTTCTCCGCCGAATTTGCGCAGGGGCGCGACATTTCGGACCGGGAGACCATCCGTCAGGTGCTCGCCGGCCTCGGCCACTTCTGGGACGAGGTGATCGCCGACGCCGAATCCGAGGTGAACAAGGCGCGTCTGCGCGCGCAGACGGAGGAGGCGCAGGCCCGCGGCGTGTTCGGTGCGCCCACCTTCTTCACCACCGACGGCGAGCTGTTCTGGGGCAACGACCGGCTGGAAATGGCGCTCGACCACGCCCGGAGCCTCGCCCGGAAGGGATGAGGGACGACCGTTTGCCCCGGCGGCGATCTGCGGGAGCCGCATCCCAAGCCGCATCCCAGAAGAATGCGGTCCAGCACCGTTGCCCCTTTTCGGCCCGGAGTTGGCGGTACGTCGTTCATCCTTGATGAGCATGCCGTGCGTCAGCACCAAGGGGGATCGGTGGACGTTGTATTTCTGGACGGCGGTCTGAATGCCGTTGGCGGGCACAGCTACAGTCTGGTCAGGACGGTGGGGGCCGCGGTCGCGGCGCGGGGCCATCGCGTGCGGATCTTCGGCATGCGCAGCATGAATCGGGAGATGGCGGACGAGCTGGGTGCCATCCCCCATTTCAGCGCATCGCTCTATGACAGCGTCCAGCCGACGCGGTGGGAGATGGCCAGGCACCGCCTCGGGGGCGCCGTGCGCCTGCGACATGCCCGCTCGCACCTTCTGCGGGAGCGGCTCAGCGCGGAACGGCTCAATTCCGGCTTCCGCGCCGATCTGGAGGCCTTGCCCGCCGGTGTGCTGGCGCGGGGATCGCTCGTGATCTTCCCCAACGTCATGCAAAACCAGATCTTGGGTGTCGTCCAGGCGCTGAGCGCGCTGCCCGAGGCCGGACGGCCCCGCGTCGTCTGCCAGCTGATGTTCGCGCCCGACTGGCTTCCCTGGCGACGGTCCGGCCAGCTGGGACCGGGCATCTACAGGCAGGCGTTCGCGCTGGCGCGGCCGCTGCTGGGCCGCAGCCTCGTGTTCGGCACCGAAAATGCGGCCATCGCCGATCTCTACCGGGAGGGCTACGGCATCGATCCCATCCGCCTTCCGGTTCCGTTCGGCAATGTGGAGCGGGCGCGGCCGTTGCCGGAGCGGCCGGTGTTCGGCTTCTTCGGTGTTTCCAAGAACGACAAGGGGTTTCATCTCCTGCCCGAGGCCATCCGCCTGTGCCGGGCGCAGGGCCTCGCCGCGGATTTCGTGGTCCAGGTGCAGCAGTGCGGGCACGAGGCCGAGACGGCGGCGGCCGAGCGGGCGCTGCGTGCGCTCCCTTATGTGCGCGTCATCGACGGGGTTCTGACGGACGAGGCCTTCGCCGCGGAATCCCGCAAGGTGGATGCCATGCTGCTGCCCTATGACCCTGAGGTGTTCGGCATGCGCGGCTCGGGCATCTTCACCCAGTCCGCCGCCGCCGGACGGCCGGTGGTGGCCGCCGCCGGGACGTTCGCCGGCACATCGGTCGCCAGCGGCGCGGCCGAGGGGGAGGTCTTCGCCCCTTACGCCGCCGCCACCTTCGCCGGTGCGATCCTGCGGCTGGCCGGCCGACTCAGGGACAGCCATGCGCGCGCCGCGCAGCTCGCCGGCCGGTTCGCGCAGGCGACCAGCGCGGAGGCCTATGTGGATGCCTTGCTGGCGCAGGCGGAGCCCCCGTCCGCCTGAGCCCGGCCGGGCCGGCGCAGCCGGGGCGACCTGCGGCGCTTTTTCCCCTCGCGCGTCACCGGGCCTGTCGCAATGCCGCTCCGCTCTGATATATGCGCGTCACACACAAGCGACGAAACCGCGACGAAGGCTTCACTCATGGCGAATGTCACTGCTTTCCCGGACAAGGCTACCATCGCCGAGCAGACGGCGCGGATGCTGCTCGAGGTCGAGGCGGTGCGCTTTTCCTCCGGCGAGCCCTTCATCTTCACCTCGGGCTGGGCGAGCCCGGTCTATATCGACTGCCGGCGCCTCATCTCCTTCCCCCGCGTGCGCCAGACGCTGGTGGATTTCGGCATCTCCACCATCTACCGCGAGATCGGCTACGAGCAGTTCGACACGGTGGCGGGTGGCGAGACGGCGGGCATTCCTTTCGCCGCCTGGGTCGCCGACCGGATGATGCTGCCCATGCAGTATGTGCGCAAGAAGCCCAAGGGCTTCGGCCGCAATGCCCAGATCGAGGGCCACCTCGCCCCCGGCGAGCGGGTGCTCCTGGTCGAGGACCTGACCACCGACGGCAAGAGCAAGGTCAATTTCGTCAATGCCTTGCGTGAGGCCGGGGCGGAGTGCCAGCACTGCTTCGTGTTCTTCTATTACGACATCTTCTCCGAGGCCTCGGGCATCCTGGACAGCGCCGGCCTCAGCCTCCACCGCCTCGCCACCTGGTGGGACGTGCTGGCGCAGGTGAAGAAGATGAACCGCTTCGAATCGAAGCAGGTGGCCGAGATCGAATCGTTCCTCAACGATCCGCACAGCTGGTCCAAGGCCCACGGCGGCACCGCCACCACCGGCGAGTGACGCCCTTCATGGATCTCTACGCCCTTGTTCGGCCCTTCTTCGGGCTGGTGACCCCCGAGCGGGCGCACGGCTATGCCGTCCGCGCCATGGCGCGGGGGCTGATGCCGAACCTCTCCGGCCATGACGACCCGGTGCTCGCGACCCGCGTGTGGGGCCTCGATTTCCCCAATCCCGTGGGCCTCGCCGCCGGCTTCGACAAGCATTGCGAGGTGGCGGACGGCCTGTTGAAGATGGGCTTCGGCTTCGCCGAGATGGGCACCGTCACGCCCCGCCCGCAGCCGGGCAACCCGCAGCCGCGCCTGTTCCGGCTGGAGGAGGACGAGGCGGTCATCAACCGCTTCGGCTTCAACAGCGAGGGCCTCGCCCCGTTCGTCTACCGGCTGGCCAAGCGCCGCTCGGCGGGCGGCAAGGGCATCCTCGGCGCCAACGTGGGGAAGAACAAGGAGAGCGAGGACACGCTGGAGGATTACGCCGCCGGCGTGTCCGCCACCTGCCGGCTCGCCGATTATATCGTCTGCAACATCTCCTCCCCCAACACGCCGGGCCTGCGCGCCCTGCAGGCGCGGGCGGAGATGGAGGCGCTGCTCGCCCATCTCGTCGGCGTGCGCAATGCCTCGGTGCCCGACCCGGCCGAACGCCCGCCGCTGCTGGTGAAGGTGGCGCCCGACCTCGACGACGCCGGCCTCGCCGACGTGGCCGAGGTGGCGCTCGAGACCGGCATCGACGGCATCATCATGGGCAACACCACCCTGTCGCGCCCGGCGAGCCTGCACAGCGCGCACAAGGGCGAGGCCGGCGGCCTCTCCGGCAAGCCGCTGATGACGCTCTCCACAGAGCGGCTGGGCGCGCTTTATCGGCTCGTGGGCGGACGCCTGCCGCTGGTCGGCTCGGGCGGCATCAGCTCGGGCGCCGACGCCTATGCCAAGATCCGGGCCGGGGCGAGCCTCGTGCAGCTCTATTCCGCGCTGGTGTTCCACGGCCCCGGCCTCGTCGGCCGCATCAAGACCGACCTGGCCGCCCGCCTGAAGGCCGACGGCTTCGCCCATGTGGCGGACGCGGTGGGCGCGGACGTCCGCTGATCCCCCCGGTGGCACGCCGCGCTTGACCGCGGCGGCTACTCTGTTACCCCTGATGCTCCTTCCTCCTGACGGTGGGGCATCATGGCCGGGCTGGATCGACGCGCCTTCCTCTCTCTTCTCGGCGCGGCGGCGCTTCTACCGACCGTACGGCCTGCCGTGGCGCGGCCGGCGGTGTTTCCCCCGGCGGACCGGGAGCTGATGGTTCCGGTGAAGGGCGGGCGCATCTATGTGCGCACCAACGGGGTGAGCGCGGGCGGCAGACTGCCGGTGCTGCTCCTCCATGGCGGGCCGGGCGGGATGCATTCCACCTTCCACGACCCGCTGGAGCTGGCCGACGAGCGCATGGTGGTGCTCTACGACCAGCTCGACAGCGGCCGCTCCGACCATCCCGACGATCCCGCCAACTGGACCGTTCCCCGCTTCGCCGACGAGATCGACGCCGTCGCCGCCGCGCTCGGCCTCGCGCGCTTCCATGTGCTGGGGCACAGCTGGGGCGCGACCATCGCGCTGGAGTGGGCGGCGCGGAAGCCCGCGACGTTGGCCGGGCTGGTGCTGGCCAGCCCTTTCATCTCCGGCAAAAGCTGGATCGCCGATGTGACTGCCCGCCGCGCGGCGCTGCCGGCGGACGTGCAGGCGGTGATCGACGCCTGCGAGGGCAAAGCCCCGCCGCCGCAGGCCACCTGCGATGCCGCCGCCGGCGCCTTCTACGCCGCCTTCAACCGCCGCGAGCCGCTGCCGGCCATGCGCAAGGCCTATGAGGCGGCGCAGAACCTGAAACTCAACGAAAAGTTGTATGTGGCCATGAACGGCGCCGGCGAGTTCACCCAGACCGGCACGCTGAAGGATTACGATGGGGAACCCTTGCTGGCGCGGCTCGACGGGGCGCGCACCCTGTTCGTGATCGGCCAGTATGACGAGACGCGAATCTCCACCGTCGCGGCCTTTGCCGAGCAGGTGCCCGGCGGTGCCGAGTTCGCGGTGATCCCCGGCGCCGCCCACGGCATCTTCAATGACCGCCCCGACGAGTCGGTGGCGGTGGTGCGCGGCTTCCTGCGCCGGCAGGATGCGTTGGCGCAGAAAGATGCGCCGGCGGCGCAGGGCACCAAGCCCTGAGCCGCCCCGGTTTGGGCTTTACATGGTCGGCGGGGTGGGAGGGGTGGGCGACACCGGCGGGCGGGCGGCGGGCCGCTCGGAGGCGAGGATGTCGCGAATCTCCATCAGCAGGGCTTCGGTCTTGGTCGGCGCGGCCGGCGGCTTGCCGGCTTCGGCCCGGCGCAAGGCGTTGATGCCGCGCACCACGAGGAAGAGCACGCCCGCCACGATGATGAAATTGATGGCGATGGTGATGAACGATCCATACGCCAATACCGCGCCCTGCTTCTTGGCGTCGGCGAGGTTCGCGGCGGTGACGGACTTCGAGAGCGGAATGAAATAGTTCGAGAAGTCGAGCCCGCCCGTGACCGCGCCGATGACCGGCATGAACACGTCGCCCACCAGCGAGGTGACGATATTGCCGAAGGCGGCACCGATGATGACACCTATGGCCAGGTCCACCACGTTGCCGCGGACCGCGAACTCCTTGAACTCCTTGAGAATCGGCATTGCATGCTCCCGCCCGATATCGCGACCGGGGCGCCGATGCGTCCCGCCCCTTGGCGATACCATAGCCCAGTGCCCCAAGGGCAACGCCCGAGTTGCCGATCCGGTTCGCCCGGCGCGGCCGGATATCGCGCGCATCGTGCCACCCGTGACGCTTTCATGACTTTGAGCGCGCCCCTGCCTATGTTAGGGAGTGCCCGCCACCGATGGCGGGGGCGGCCCTTGCGGGCTCATCAACAGCAACCCTCGGCTGCCCTTGCGGGCGGTGCAGAGGCGGCAAACGGCGACACTGGCAAGAATGGCGGACCGGCAGACCAGCTTCGATTATGAGGATCTCCTCGCGTGCGGACGTGGCGAGCTGTTCGGGGCCGGAAACGCGCAATTGCCGCTGCCGCCCATGCTGATGTTCGACCGGATCACTGAAATCTCGGAGACCGGCGGCGAATTCGGCAAGGGCATGGTGCGCGCCGAGCTGGACGTGAATCCGGACCTCTGGTTCTTCGCCTGCCACTTCAAGGGCGATCCCGTCATGCCCGGCTGCCTCGGCCTTGACGCCATGTGGCAGCTCGTTGGCTTCCACCTCGGCTGGCTCGGCTCGTCCGGCCGCGGCCGGGCGCTGGGCCTTGGCGAACTGAAATTCTCCGGCCAGGTTCTCCCGGGCGTGAAGAAGGTGGTCTACGGCATCGAGTTCAAGCGCGTCATGCGCTCCAAGCTGGTGCTCGGCATCGCCGACGGCTGGCTGGCGGCGGACGGCGAGGTGATCTACCGCGCCAAGGATCTGAAGGTGGGCCTGTTCCAGGCCGAGACGGCACCCCAGCCCGCAGGCGCCGCGAGCGCCTGACAAGGCCTCGCCACGATCTGCGGCGACACTGGGTGCACTCCAATGGGGATTTGACATGCGGCGCGTCGTCGTCACCGGGATGGGCATTGTCTCGTCCATCGGCAACAACACGCAGGAGGTTCTTGCCAGCCTGCGCGAAGCCAAGAGCGGTATTTCCTTCGCCGAGGACTATTCCCGGCTCGGATTCCGGTCCCAGGTGCACGGTGCGCCGACCCTGAACGCGGAAGAGGTCGTTGACCGCCGCGCCATGCGCTTCCACGGCGGCGGCACCGCGTGGAACCACGTGGCCATGGAGCAGGCCATCCGCGATTCGGGCCTTGAGCCGAACGAGGTGTCCAACATCCGCACCGGCCTCGTGATGGGCTCGGGCGGCTCCTCCACCAAGACCATCGTCGACTCGGCCGACATCACCCGCGAGAAGGGGCCGAAGCGCGTCGGCCCGTTCGCGGTGCCCAAGGCCATGGGCTCCACCGCCTCGGCGACGCTCTCCACCTGGTTCAAGATCAAGGGCCTGAGCTATTCCATCTCGGCCGCCTGCGCGACCACCAACATCTGCATCGGCAATGCCTACGAGCTGATCCAGTATGGCAAGCAGGACATCATCTTCGCCGGCGGCTGCGAGGATCTGCACTGGACCCTCTCCGTGCTGTTCGACGGCATGGGCGCCATGTCGTCCAACTTCAACGACCGCCCGGCGGTGGCCTCCCGCGCCTATGACAAGAACCGGGACGGCTTCGTCATCTCCGGTGGCGCCGGCGTCCTCGTGCTGGAAGAGCTGGAGCACGCCAAGGCCCGCGGCGCGCGGATCTATGGGGAAATCGCCGGCTATGGCGCCACCTCCGACGGCGTGGACATGGTGGCCCCCTCGGGTGAGGGCGCCGAGCGCGCCATGAAGCTCGCCATCGCGGGCATCAAGGCGCCCATCGACTACATCAACCCCCACGCCACCTCGACGCCCATCGGCGATCTCAAGGAGATCGAGGCGATCCGGGCCGTGTTCGGCGACAAGTGCCCGCCCATCTCGGCCACCAAGTCGCTCACCGGCCACTCGCAGGGCGCCACCGGCGTGCACGAGGCGATCTATTCCATCCTCATGATGCAGAACGGCTTCATCGCCGAGAGCGCCAACATCGAGGAAATCGACCCGGCCTTCGCCGACATGCCCATCGTGCGCAAGCGGGTGGACAACGTGAAGCTCGGCCATGTGCTGTCCAACGGCTTCGGCTTCGGCGGCACCAATGCCAGCCTCGTCATCAAGCACGTGGATGCCTGACGCAGGTGGACGCCTGAGGCAGGTGGACGCCTGAAACTGCTGGACGCCCGCTGCTCCGATAGGGCGGCGTTCAGGATTGGTCATCAATGGTGAGCCGGCGCCGGCCGAAACGCGATGGCGTGGCCGGGCGCCGTCTGCTATCGGCGTCTCAGGCGCAAGAGGGTAGGTTATGCAGGACCTGATGAAGGGCAAGCGCGGCCTGGTGATGGGTGTCGCCAACGATCATTCCATCGCCTGGGGCATTGCCAAGGCGCTGGCGGGTCAGGGCGCGGAACTCGCCTTCACCTACCAGGGCGAGCAGGTGGCCAAGCGGGTGAAGCCGCTGGCGCAGAGCGTCGGCTCCTCCCTCCTGCTGCCGTGCGACGTGGAAGACCTCGCCAGCGTGGACGCGGTGTTCGCCGCGCTGAAGGAGAGCTGGGGCAAGATCGACTTCCTGGTCCACGCCGTCGCCTTCTCCGACAAGTCCGAGCTGAAGGGCCGCTACGCCGACACCAGCCGGGAGAACTTCTCCCGCACCATGGTGATCTCCTGCTTCTCCTTCACCGAGATCGCCAAGCGCGCCGCGGCGCTGATGCCGGACGGCGGCTCGCTGATCACCCTCACCTATGGCGGCTCCACCCGCGTCATGCCCAATTACAACGTGATGGGCGTGGCCAAGGCGGCGCTGGAGGCCTCCGTGCGCTATCTGGCGGCGGATTTCGGCCCCGTGGGCATCCGCGTGAACGCCATCTCCGCCGGCCCGGTGCGTACGCTGGCGGGCGCCGGCATCGCCGATGCGCGGGTGATGTTCAACTACCAGAAGCGCCACGCCCCCCTGCGCCGCACGGTCAGTATCGAGGAGGTGGGCGGCTCGGCCCTCTATCTCCTCTCCGACCTTTCGGCTGGCGTGACCGGCGAGGTGCATTTCGTCGATTCCGGCTACAACATCATCTCCATGCCGCACCCCGACGTGCTGAAGGCGCAGGAGGATGCGGAGGCGCAGGCGGCGGGCGAAGTGCCCACCAAGGCGGCCGAATAGGGCCGGCGGGCGTGGGCGCCCGGGCCGAGCAGCTTTGCCGTCCGCTGACCCGCCGGGGGCTTCTGGCCGCCGGTGCCGGCCTTCTTGCCGCAACGGCATCCCCCGCCGTCGCCGATCCCGTCACGCCCGACGCGCGCAAGCTGCTCGACGCCATGCCCGGCAAGGCCGTGCTGGGGGCGCAGAAGACCAGGCCCCTCGTCACCGAGCTGGTGGATTTCAACGCCCCCGACTGGCGCCGTTCCGCCTTCGACATGCGCGAGCTGCTCGCCGGTGACGCCAGGCTCGCCTATGCCATCGTGCAGACGCCGCGGGTGGACGTGGGCTCCATCGAGGCGGCGCGGGTGGCTCTGGCCGTGCTCGCCATGCAGCCGGCCAAGTTCGGCGACTTCTACCTCGCGCTCGCCGCCACCACCGGCGACATCGACGGGGTGAAGGCGCTCAACGTGGTGCGTGCCGAGGGGCTGGACCACTACAAGGTGTTCCGCGCCGCCAACCAGCCGGACATTACGGACATCCTTACCCAGGGGGTGGCGCTCGCCGCCGCGCTCCGGGTGCTCGATCCGCCCGCCTATGTGATCGGCGCGGACGTGGTCGCCGGCTATGCCGACCTTGCCCGCAAGCGGGCGCTGATCGCAGCCGCCTCCCGCTGATCGCCGCCCGATTTCGCCAGGGTCGGCCGCCCGCGCGCGATTTTCTCCCTTTACGCTACACAGCCGGCATCGTATCGGGCGATACGTTCGGTCGCCTGCGCCGATAATCAAGCAAGACTCAGACGGGAGTGCAGGCCGGGGGGAAGCCATGGAGGCTTGGCACGTCGCGTTACTGGTCTTCCTCGCGCTTGAGGGCGGCGCGCTGTTCGGCATGGGTTCGCAGCGCTGGCTGAAGGCCCATCACCTCTCCAAGGAAACGCAGGAGGCGGTGAAGCTGGGGGTCGGCATGGTCGCCGCCATGGCGTCGCTGATCCTCGGCCTGATGACCGCCTCGGTGAAGGGCAATTTCGACACCACCGGCAAGGACGTGCAGCAATATGCGACGTTCCTCACCATTCTCGATGCCACGCTCCAACACTACGGGCCGGCGGCCAAGCCGGCGCGCGAGGCCCTGCGCGCCTACACGGTCCACGCCATGAACGAGACCTGGCCCGACGCCAACAACGCGCCCGTGCTGGTCGCCTCCTTCAAGTCGGAGCAGATGCTGGAGCGCGTCGGCCACGAGATCCGCATCCTCGAGCCCTCCGGTGCCGAGCAGGCCGATCTCAAGGCGGAGGCGCTCGACCGGTTCAAAACACTGAACGCGTTGCGCTGGACGCTGATCGCCGAGGCCGTCACCGAGATCCCGCCGGTGTTCATCGTCGTGCTGATCATCTGGCTGACACTGATCTTCGCCAGCTTCGGGCTGTTCTCGCCGGTGAACCTCGTCTCGCTCATCGTCTTTCCCCTGTGCGCGCTGTCGTTGGCCGGCGCCATCTTCCTGATCCTGGAGATGAGCTCCCCGTTCGATGGCGTCATCATGGTGGGGCCGGAAGCCATCCAGCGCTCGCTCGAGCACATGAAGCTGCCCTAAGGGGCGGTGTAAGGCGGGTGTAACCTCCAGCTTGTCCGGGACTGCGACCCCGGCGCGGTTGCGCCGGGGCGCGGGGTTCGGTACGTCCTGCCGACCGCGCGGGACGGACCCGCGGCGCCGCCCCCGACGGCGTGCAGAATGGAGGCCGACATGAGCCGCAAGGTGCTCTGGATTGCGGCGGCGAGCGTGCTGGTCGGCGCCGTCGTCCTCGGCCTGAAGACGCTGGCATGGTGGGTCACCGGCTCGGTGGCGCTGCTGTCCGACGCGCTGGAAAGCATCATCAACGTCGCCGCCTCGGCCGCGGCGCTGTTCGCCATCACCGTGTCCGCGCGCCCCGCCGACGACAACCACCAGTTCGGCCATCACAAGGCGGAATATCTCTCGGCGGTGCTGGAAGGCGTGCTCGTGGTGGTGGCGGCCGTCACCATCATGCGCGAGGCCTATTACGGCTTCCTCGACCCGCACCTGCCCGACCAGCCCTTCACCGGCATGCTCATCAACGGCGCGGCGACGGTCATCAACGCCATCTGGTGCCTGGTGCTGCTGCGGGTGGGCAAGAGCATGCGCTCGCCGGCCCTCGTCGCCGACGGCAAGCATGTGCTGACCGATGTGGTCACCTCCGTCGGCGTGCTGATCGGCTTCGTGCTGGTGCCCGTCACCGGCTGGCCGGTGCTCGATCCGCTCATCGCCGGCCTCGTGGCGCTCAACGTGCTGTGGACCGGCTGGAGCCTGATGAAGGAATCCGTGGGCGGGCTGATGGACGCCGCGCCGCCGCCGGACGTGGTGGCGCGCATCCGCGAGCTGGTCTCGCTCCATGCCGCCGGCGCCATCGAGGCGCACGACCTGCGCACCCGCCATGCCGGGCGCATCACCTTCGTGGAATTCCATCTGGTGGTGCCCGGCGACATGACGGTGGCCGCCGCCCACGACATTTGCGACCGCATCGAGAACGCCTTCGAGCGCGACATGGACGATGCGATCATCACCATCCATGTGGAGCCCGAGGGCGAGGCCAAGCATCGCGGCGTGGTGGTGGTCTGAGGCGGCCTTACGCGCCTTTGGGCCGGAACGCGGCGCAGACGGTCGGATCGGTCTCGATGCGCCCGGCGCCGATGAGGTCCAGGCAATAGGGGATGGCCGGGAACACCGCCGCGAGGCACACCGCGATGGAGGCCGGCTTGCCCGGCAGGTTCACGATCAGCGTCTTGCCGCGCACCCCCGCCTCCTGCCGCGACAGGATGGCGGTGGGCACCTCGTTGAGGCTGATGCGCCGCATCTGCTCGCCGAAGCCCGCCAGCGGTTTCTCGATCACCGCCGCCATGGCCTCCGGTGTCAGGTCGCGCGGGGAGGGCCCGGTGCCGCCCGTGGTGCAGATGAGGTCCATGTGCTCCGCGTCGGCGAGGGTGATGAGGGTGTCGCGCACGCTCTCGAACCCGTCCGGGATCACCCGATAGTCGGCGACCCACGGGCTGGTGATGGCGCGGCGCAGCCAGGCCTCGATGGCCGGGCCGCTCAGATCCTCATAGGTGCCGGAGCTGGCGCGATCCGAGATGGTGACGATGCCGATGCGGGCAGGGGACGCGGCAGGGGTCATGGGGGAAAATCCGGCTGGAAAGCGTTCCGCCTGTGCTGGCGTGCCCGGCAGTCTAAAGCAAGCGCCGCACCAGCGGTGCCCCGTCGCAGGGTTACAATTTGGGCTTGCGACACGGCCGCCAGAGCACGCGCCGATCTGATTGCATCGCAATCAGATCGGATCACGCGTTTTCTTTCCTCGCGTGAGAGGGCGATTCACCGATCAAGTTGATTCAACTTGATCGGATCGCGCTCTAAGCCGTATTCATGTGAACATAAGAGAAAAGTGTCGTTTCCTCCGGCGCGCCCTGCGTGGTGGAGGCCAATCGGGCCGGGCCGGATGTCGGAATATCTCACCACCCGCGAGCTCGCGGCGCTGCTGAGGGTGCGCGAGCGCAAGGTCTACGACCTCGTCGCCACCGGCAGCCTTCCGGTGCGGCGGGTGACCGGCAAGCTGCTGTTTCCACGGCAGGAAATCCAGGACTGGATCGCCGGCTCGGCGGAAAGCGCCCCGGTCCACGCCGCCGCGCCGGATGGCGCCCACCATTCAGCGCCTTCGGACCATCACGCCCCGCCGGCGGTGATGACCGGCGGCCACGATCCCCTGCTGGAATGGGCGCTGCGCGAATCGCGCTCCGGCATCGCCTGCCTCATGGACGGCGCGCTCGACGGCCTCGACCGGGCGGACCGGGGCGAGTGCATCGCCGTCGGCCTCCATGTGCCGGAGGGCGACGACTGGAACGCGGGAGTGGTGGAGGAGCGCTTTGGCCGCGCGCCCTGGGTGCTGGTGGAATGGGCGCGGCGGGTGCGCGGGCTGATCTGCCGGCCGGGCCTTCCCCGTCCGCCCACCTGCCTCGCCGACGTGAAGGGCCTCAAATTCCAGACGCGCCAGAAGGAAGCGGCGAGCGAACTGGTGCTGGATCTCCTGCTCGCCGCGGAAGGGATGGGCCGCGACGCCCTCACCTGCGCCGGCACGGCGGAGCGCTCGGAGACCGACCTTGCCCTCGCCGTCGCCACCGGGCGGGCGGATGTGGGCCTCGGCATCGCCGCCGCCGCGCGCCTGCACAATCTCGATTTCGTGCCGCTGGTGGAAGAGCGCTTCGACCTCATGGTCTGGCGCCGGGCCTATTTCGAGCCCTCGTTCCAGAAGCTCGTCGCCTTCTGCCGGGAGCCCGCCTTCGAGGCGCGGGCGGTGGAGCTGGGCGGCTACGACGTCTCCGGCTTCGGGACGGTTCATTTCAACGGGGCGTGACGCCCTTTCGTCATTTCAACAGACAAAAAAGACCCGCCCGAGGGACCGGGCGGGTAAGTCAAGGGCAATGGGGGTGCCCTATCCGGGCGCGGCTCAGGCGAGCGGCGGCACGTCCAGCGCGCGGAAGATGGCGCAGCGGCGGAAGGCATCGATGGAGGGCGGCACGCCCTTCTGCGAGCAGTATTTCGCCACCAGCTTGGCGAGGCCCTTGATGTCGCGGCCCGAGGTCTCCGGGAACATCTCCACCAGCGTGTCGATGAGCTCGTTGGAGAGGATGAGGCCGAACTGGTCGCACATCACCCGCCAGATCTTGCGCCGGTCGTCCGGGCCGGGAGAGTGATATTTGATGAGGGCGATGCACCGCGAGACGATGGCCTCGTCGATGTCGTCCACCCGGTTGGTGGTGAGGAACAAGAGGCCGTTGAAGTATTCGAGCACGCGCAGGAACACGCCCACCACGGCATTCATGGTGAGGTTGTCCTGCCGGCGCTTGATGTAGACATCCGCCTCGTCGATCAGCATCACCGCGCCCCAGCGCTGGGCGCGCGTCAACGCATCCTTCAACGCCTGCTCCATGTGCGCCACATCGAGGCCGAGCTGGCCGGAATGCACGCGGTAGAGCGGGCGCTGGATGATCTCGGAATAGACTTCGGCGGTGAGCGTCTTGCCGACGCCGGGCGGGCCGGCGCAGAGCACGGTGGTGCCGCCGGACTTGCCCGCCACCACGTCGTCCATGAGCGTGTTCATCTCGGCGGTGAGGATGTCGATGAGGTCGGTCTGCTCCGGCGGCAGCACCAGCTTCTGCTTCAGTTCCGGGTGGTATTCGTAGGGCCTTATGTCGTCCACATGCACCCACACATGGTGGTGCAGCTCCAGATGGAACATCAGGATCAAGGGATGGACCGGCATGTCGGTGAAGGCACCCTTGGGGATGCTGTCCTTCGCCGCGCGTAGCGCCTCGTCCACGGCCATGTGGAAGAGGTTCTGCTTGTCCGCCTTCTTCACGATCTTGTCGAGGAAGAAGCCGGAGGTCTCCGTGCCCAGCGTGCGCTCGCCGAGCAGTTCCTCGTCGTTCACCAGCCGCGCCTCGCTGCCGGAGGAGGAGAGCACCACGGTCGCCTTGCGCGCCCAGTCGGTGTCGCGCCGGTTGGCGGTGGGGTCTTCGGCGAAGAGGCCGGTGCCACGCCCGGAGAACTGCTCGCCATAGCGGCCGCGCCATTCGAAATAGCGCACCATCTGGTCGTCGAAGGAGGCGAGGAGGCCGGCATCCTCCATCAGCCAGCCCTTGGCGGCGAGCGTGCCGGGAATGGTGAGGCCGCGCAGGTCCTTGGAGCGGATCAGCAAATTCTCGACGTGGGTCTTGCCGCGATTGTTGGCCTTCAGCTCCACGATCAGCCGCCCCGCCTCCTCCTCGCCGGGGGGCGTGTAGTCGAGGCGGGTGATGAGATAGGGCTCGGGCTTGCCGGCGGGGTTCATGCGGAACAGCCAGCCGCGAATGCAGTGCTTGACGAAGTAAAGCGCGATCGCCCCCGCCAGATCTTCCAGCTCGTCCGGGCCGAAGCGCCGGCCGTCGTCCCGGAACACGCCGACGAGGTTGGCGAGCTGCTCCTCCTGCCCGCGAATGGTGGTGCCGCCCGTCTTCAGCACCAGCTCGTGCAGGTGGGCCAGCTCATCGGGCTTCAGCGCATCGAGGCCCAGCTCCATGCGGCTCGAAAGACGCGGCTGGGCGAGGAGGTGCGCCTGGTCCGGGAAGGCGTCCACCAGGCTTTCGACCACCAGGCGTTCGACGATGAGTTTCATGGGGCAGCCTCATGTCTCGAACGATGTCGGGGCTTCGACATTTTTGGCCGACCTGTGACACGCCCTGGCATCGCGAACGGGGATGCAGGGGCGATAGCAAGATCGGGGCCGGAGCCCTGCAGGGCGTCGCCGGGCGCGGAAGGTTGGGCGCCGGGGCACCGGCCGCTCTGCCGCAGGCGTGTGCAGAAGGGCGCCCGCGCCGAGGGCAGGCGCTGCGCACGCAACCCTCTCAACTCGGCGCAAGCCCTTGGCGATGCAGCGCACAGGCGGGGAGGGCGCTTGCTGCGATGCAGTGAAATCCGCCTGAAATTTCAGCTTGAAGCCACGCCCAAAATAGCTTTGTATCAAACCTAATCGCTGCCCCGCTTCCGTGCCGTCCGCAATCTCCGGAGGGCGACGCCTCAGGCGGAGGGGGGAAGGGCAGCGCCCGCGTCACGGCGTACGAGAGGAAGGTTGCCCCGGCCCATGCTCGCGCAGCAGATCGTCAACGGCCTCATGCTCGGGGCCATCTACATGCTTGTGGCGGTGGCCTTCACCCTCGCCATCGGCGTGCTCAACTTCCTGAACTTCTCGCTCCCCGGCCTGTTCATGGTGGGCGGCATGCTCGCCTTCGGGCTGATGAAGGCGGGCTGGCCCTTCCTCATCGCCGCAGCGGGCGCGCTGGCGGCGGCGGCGTTCGTCTCGCTCCTGGTGGAGCGCTTCGCCTACCGGCCCATGCAGGGCGGCGACCCGGAAGTGCCGATGGTGTCCTCCCTCGGCTTCCTGGTGCTGCTCGAAAACCTGATGCTGATCCAGTACGGCTCGGACCAGCAGGCGTTCCCGGCCCTGCTGCCGGACCTCAACATCCGCCTCGGTGGGCTCGTCATCGGCATCGCGCAGCTCATCTCGCTGGCGCTCTCCCTCGGCCTCGTGGCGTTCCTGTCCTGGTATCTCTCCTCCACCGCCGGCGGCCGGCGCATTCGCACCGTGGCGGAGAACCGGGAGACGGCCCTGCTCATGGGCATCGACATCTCCCGCCTCGTGCCCCAGCTCTTCATCGCCTCGGCACTCTTGGCGGCGCTGGCGGGCATCCTCTTCGCCGTGAACTACCAGCAGGTGTCGCCCTTCATGGGCGAGGGCGTGGGCTTCAAGGGCGTCGCGGCCATGATCGTCGGCGGCATGGGCTCCATCTGGGGCGCGGTGCTGGGCGGGCTGGTCATCGGCCTCGCGGAGGTGCTGTCCATCTCCTTCATCGGCGCGGACGTGGTGAACATCTCCGTCTACGGCCTCCTGCTCCTCATCCTCATCGTGCGTCCGCAGGGCCTCATGGGCCGCGCCGCCAGCCGGGAGAAGCTGTGATGAGCGGCTATCTGACGGGCGTCCTCGTCGTCCTCGCCTTCAACGTCATCGCCGCCTATGCGGTCTATCTGCCGCTGGCGGCGGGGCAGCTGAACCTCGGCATCGCCGGCTTCATGGCCATCGGCGCCTATGCCTCGGCCTTCCTCACCAACGAATATATGTGGCCCATGTGGGCGGCCATCCCGCTCGGCGCGGGGCTCGCGGGGCTGGTGGGCCTGCTCATCGGCGTGCCGGTGCTGCGCACCCACGGCATCTATCTCGCCATGGCCACCTTCGCCCTGGGGCAGGTGATCTCCGCGATCTTCCTCAATCTGGAAGTGGTGGGCGGCGCGGCGGGCTATCCGGTCACGGACTATGCCGGCCCTTACGTGGTCTATGCGGCGGCGGCCGGCGTGGTGATGCTGATGCTGCTCGTCTCCCGCACCCGCTTCGCGCTCTGCCTCACGGCGGTGAAGAGCGACGCGACAGTGGCGGACCTGCTCGGCGTCTCGGTGCGCGGCATGAAGGTCGCGGCCTTCGCTCTGGGCGCGGCGGTGGCCGGCTTCGGCGGCGGGCTCTACGCGCACCATTACAGCTTCGTCGAAGCGCAGCATTTCAACGTGCTGCTCTCGGTCTTCACCGTGCTCTACGTGCTGTTCGGCGGCACGCAGACGGTGTGGGGGCCGCTGGTGGGCGCCGCCTTCTTCACGCTGGTGCCGGAGCTGCTGCGCGCCTCCGACCAGTGGCGCTACGCCCTGTTCGCCGTCTTCATCATCCTGTTCATGGCCGTGCGGCCGCAGGGGCTGGTGACGTCTTCCCTGTTCCGCCTGTTCCGGCGCAAGGCGGAGGCCGCGTGATGAGTGCCGCAGCCCTCGCCATCACCGGCCTGTCCAAATCCTTCGCCGGCGTGCGCGCCATCCGCGACCTGTCCTTCACCGTGCCGAAGGGCGTCACCACCGCCCTCATCGGTCCGAACGGGGCGGGCAAGACCACGGTGTTCAACCTGGTCAGCGGCGTCTACGGCGTCGATGCCGGGCGTATCGAGGTGAACGGGCAGGACGTGACGCACATGCCGTCGCGCAAGCGCATCTCCACCGGCGTCGCCCGCTCGTTCCAGAACATCCGTCTGATGCCGCACCTCTCGGTGCTGGAAAACCTGCTGGTGGGCCAGCATGTGCGCGCCTCTTCCCTCGGCGCACTGCTCACTCCCTACCGGCTCTTTCCCAACCACCGCTGGAAGCGCGAGGCGCGCGCGGCGCTGGAGGAGAGCGGCCTTGGCCGCTGGGCCGACGAGATGGTCTCCGCGCTGCCCTATGGCGTGCGCAAGCGCATCGACCTCGTGCGCGCGACGCTGGCCGGCGCGAGCCTCTTGATGCTCGACGAGCCCGCCGCCGGCCTCAATCCCAGCGAGACGAATGCCCTGCGCGATCATCTCAAGGCGCTGATGGCGAAGGGCGTCACCCTCCTCGTGGTGGAGCACGACATGCACTTCGTGGATTCGATCTGCGAGAACGTGGTGGTGCTGAACTTCGGCGAGAAGATCGCCGAAGGCCCGCTCTCCCGCGTGCGGCAGGAGAAATTGGTGCGCGAGGCCTATATCGGCACGGACGAGGAGGCCTGAACCATGGCGCTGCTCGAAGTCTCCGGCCTCTCCGTCGCCTACGGCCGCGTCGCGGCGCTCTCGGACGTGTCGCTGACCGTCAACGAGGGCGAGGTCGTCACCGTGCTCGGCGCCAACGGCGCGGGCAAGTCCACTTTGCTCAAGGCCATCCTCGGCGCGGTGCCGGCCAAGGCGGGGGGCATCACCTTCGCGGATGCCGACATCACCCGCCTGCCGCCGCACCGGCGCATGGCGGCCGGCGTGGTGCTGGTGCCGGAAGGCCGGCGCATCCTCATCACCCTGACGGTCGAAGAAAACCTGCGGCTCGGCGCCCACATGCGGCGCGACACGGCGGCGGTGGAGCGGGAGATAGCGGCCATCTATGACCGCTTCCCCAACCTCGCCGAGCGCCGCCACATGGCCGCCTCCTGCCTCTCCGGCGGCGAGCAGCAGATGCTGGCCATCGGCCGCGCCATGATGGCGAAGCCCCGCCTGATGATGCTGGACGAGCCGTCGCTGGGCCTCTCGCCGCTGTTCGTCTCCAAGCTGTTCGATCTCATCCGCGAGCTGAACGGGGACGGCCTCTCCGTGCTGCTGGTGGAGCAGAACACCGGCAAGGCGCTGAAGGCGGCGCATTCCGCCACCGTGCTGGAACTCGGCCGCGTGGCCATGGCCGGCGCGCCCGACGTGCTCGCGGCCGATCCCCGTTTGCAGGACGCGTATCTGGGCGGCGGGTCGGCCGCCCATTGAACCACGGTCCGAGGGCCCATGGGCCCTCGGGGCAAGCCCGCGCGGCGATTGAGCGTGCGCACCCGGCGCCGGTCGAAGACCGGGGCCGGGAAACAAAAGCCAAGAGGAGAACGGGACATGAAGAAGAGCGTGCTGTTCGGCGCCGGCCTTCTGGCGGCGCTGGTCGCCTCCGGAGCGGCGCGGGCGGAGGGCGAACTGGTCCTCGGCTACATGATGGCCAAGAGCGGCCCGTATGTGAGCCTCGCCAACACCAATGAGGTGGCCGTCGACATGGCGGTGGAGGAAATCAACGCCAAGGGCGGCATCAACGGCAAGAAGATCAAGGTGGTGAAGTTCGACACCGCTGGCGATCCCAAGCAGGCCACCACCGCGCTGCGCTCCTTCGCGCAGGATGCCAATGCGCTCGCCGTCATCGGCCCGTTCTCGTCCTCGGAAGTGCGCACCACCTTCCCGGTGGGCGAGCGCGAGGGCATCTCGCAGATGTCCATGGCCTCCTCGGCCCCCGGCCTCACCAAGGGCTTCACCTACGGCTTCCGCAACACCACGGACGAGGGCAAGGTCATCGACCAGGTGCTCGGCTCCATCAAGGACAAGAAGCTGCCCATGGCCTCGGGCGCGGCGGCCTATGCCACCGACGACGTGGTGTCCAAGTCCATCGGCACGGTGGTGGTGCCCAAGATGTTCGAGAAGTACGCCATCCCCTCCAAGGGCGCGGTGGACTTCCAGCTCGCCGCCTTCGACCTGTCGCCCCAGGTGGCGCAGCTGAAGCAGATGGCGCCTGATATCGTCGGCCTCGGCTCGCCCCCCGAGGGCGCGGTGAACCTCGCCAAGGAGCTGAAGCGCCAGGGCGTCTCCACCCGCATCGTCGGCGGCACCACCATCGCCGATCCCGAGCTGCCCAAGCGCATGGACGGCGCCGGCGACAACCTCACCATCGGCACCACCTTCTTCCCCGAGGTGAACGACAAGACCAAGGCCTTCACCGCCGAGTTCGGCAAGCGCACCAAGGCCGCCGGCCTGACCCGCACCGACCCGAACCAGATGGACGCCTCGGTCTATGACATCGTCTACCTCTATTCGGAGGCGATGAAGCGCGCGGGCGTGACCGGCGACAAGGCGAAGCTCGCCGAGGAGCGCGCCGCCATCCGCGACCAGCTCGCCAAGCTGAAGGACTACCAGGCGCTCGAAGGCGCCATCTCCTTCACCGACGGCGACGCCGTGAAGCCCGTCTACATCCTTGAGGTGAAGGGCGGAAAGTGGACCCTTCTCGACACGCGCACGCCGAACTGACCAGGGCACGCGCCGATCAGCTTGCATCGCAGGCTGATCGGGTAGCGCGTTCTCTGTCTTAGTTTGGAGGGCGATTCACCGAGCAGATTGCCCTGCCCGGATCGCGCTCCAGGTTGGCGCGTCGGCCGGCGCCTCCTTTCCTCCCCCTTTCGGAGGCGCCGGTCACTTCCCTGTCTTCTGAACGAGAGATCCCGATGGGCACGAAGCTCACCTTCACCCTCCACGCCGGCGGCGAGAGCCGCACGGAGACCCTCGCCATCCGCCATGCGGTGATCGCGGGCTGGACCGGCCGCGACAAGGTCGCGCTGGAGAAGCACATCGTGGAGCTGGAGGAGCTGGGCGTCGCCCGTCCGGCCTCGACGCCCATCTACTACCGCGTCGCCGCCGCCCGCTTCACCACGGCCGGCGAGATCGAATCCACCGGGCCGGAGTCCTCCGGCGAGGTGGAGTTCATGATCCTCCAGGCCGGCGGCCGCCGCTGGCTCGGCGTCGGCTCCGACCATACCGACCGCAAGGTCGAGACCTACGGCATCACCGTGTCCAAGCAGATGTGCGACAAGCCCGTCGCCGCCGACCTCTGGGCGCTGGACGAGGTGCTGCCGCACTGGGACAGCCTGCTCATCCGCTCCTATGCGGTCATCGATGGCGCGCGCGTGCTCTACCAGCAGGGCTCGGTGGCGGCCATGCTGCCGCCGGAGGAGATCATCGCCGGCTATGAGCCCGGATTCTCCGATGGCACCGCCATGTTCTGCGGCACGCTCGCGGCCATCGGCGGCATCCGCCCGGCGGCGCGGTTCGAGTTCGAGATCGAGGACCCGGTGCTGGGCCGGATCATCCGCCATGGGTATGACGTGACCGTCCTGCCCATCGCCGGCTGAGCGGGGGCAGGACAGGGGGCAAGGACCTCGGGGCGAGACCTTGGGGCAGAACGACCGGCACCGGTCAGGGAGAGGCGCCATGCAGCTCGATGCGCGCGACGTGGGTCGGGAGATCGCCGAGGATGTCGGGCCACCGCAGGTCCGCTCCCTCCGCGACACGGCCTATGACGTCATCAAGCAGCGCATCATCATGTGCGCCTTCCGCCCCGGCGAGGCGCTGAGCGAGGCGCAGGTGGCGGCCTCCCTCGGCCTCGGCCGCACGCCCGTGCGTCAGGCCTTCGACCGGCTCATGCGCGACGGCCTCGTGGAGGTGCTGCCGCGCAAGGGCATCATCGTGCGCCCCATCTCGCAGGACGAGGTGCGCGACATGGTGGAGGTGCGCCTTCTCAACGAGAGCTTCTGCGCCCGCCTTGCCGCCGAGCGGGCGGATGCAAACGTCATCGCCGCGCTGAAGGAGAATGTGCGCCGGGGCACCGCCGCCGCCGGGGACGGGGACATCACCGAGCTGATGGCCCTCGACCGCGAGTTCCACCTCACCATCTCCGGTGGCGCGCGCAATCCGGTGCTGGGCGAGATCCTGCGGAACCTGCACGAACGGGCGCAGCGGGTGTGGTTCGTCTCCCTGCGCGATGTCGCCCACCACCGCCGCGTGGTGGACGAGCACGCCGCCATCGTCGACACGCTGGCCGCCCGCGACGCCGACGCCGCCGAGCAGGCCACCCGCGCCCACATCCTCTCCTTCGCCGAAAACCTGAACCGGCAGCTTTAGGCCGGCTTCGTGCCCACCACCCCGTGGTGGGGGAAGGTGACGAACAGCTTGCCCTCGGCCTCGGCGGTCGCGAGGGCCGCGCGGAACACGGCCAGTTCCTCGGCCGAGAGGCGCGGCTCCAGCCGGCCGACGACGAAGCGCCAGAAGCCGCTGCCGTTCTCGAAGGACGGCATGGCCGGGCAGGGCACGAGATCCACAAGGCCCGCAGCCCGCATGCGCCGGTAGAGGCTGGCGTCGGCGGCGCCCCCGGGCGACACCATGGGCGGCACCATCTCCACCTTGGCGCGGATCGCATCGGGCAGATCGGCGCTGAAGATGTGCCGGCCGTCGATGGCGCGGACGATGACGCCCACCCGCCCGCCGGGCTTCACCACCCGGAACAGCTCGGCGAGGGCGCGGTCGGCGTCGCATTCCTCCAGCACCGTCACGCTGTAGGCATGGTCGAAGCTCGCGTCCGCGAACGGCAAATGCCCGGCATCCGCCTCGCGGAAGGTGATGCGATCCGACAGGCCGGCGCTCGCGGCGAGGTCCGCCCCCTCCCGCACCATGTAGGGATTGATGTCGCAGGCGGTGACATGACCCGCCCGCCGGGCCGCGATCCGCGCCAGCGCGCCGGAGCCGGTGCCCACGTCGAGGATGTGATCCGCGGGGCCGGGAGCGAGGATGTCGAGAAGCGTCCCGAACATGCCGCGATAGCTGGGGCTGCTGGCGCGGTCCTCCAGCAGGGAGACGCCGCCGAGATGCGCGCCGCCCAGCCGGATCACGGTGAAATGCGCGGCGAGGCGGGGCAGCGCCGCGTCCCATTGGGTGGGGGCGAGGAAGAGGGGGAACAGCACGAGGGTCGGCCCCGATCCCCTGATGTCGTAGCTGATGCCGGCATGGGCGCCGCATTCTGTCGTGCGCGTCAGCACGCTGGGCGTGCCCGGCAGATCCCTCAGGGCGTCCACCACCGCGTCCGTGCGGTCGCGCACATGGTCGGCCCATCCGGGCTGCGCATAGTTTTCGAGGACGCGCCGACGGCTCTCGGGAAGGGCCGCCGCGATCACTCCGGCGATCTGAGAGGAGGTGCCGCCATCCCCGGCGAGAACCGTCAGGCGGTCGGCAACGGATGCGAAGGCGGCGGGCTCGCAGCCCACCGGCTCATGGAACAGCAGACCCGCGATGCGCGCCGGATGGGCCGCCGCGAAGCCGGCGAGGCTGCCCGGCATCTGCGTCGCCACATGGGCGGCGTCGAGCCCCAGATGATCCCACAGGTCCGCCAGCCGGTCGGCGAGGCTTGCGCTCTGCGCCCCGGCATTGGGTGTTTCGCTCGGCATGGTCCCCCTCCGCGCCATCGAACCGGATCAAGCCGGGTCGCTGACGGCCATGCTAGCGCATCCCTGCGATGAGGCGACAACGGTTGCGCTGCCTTGCTTCACCTCCGTCGCCCTCCGGCGGGACCGGAGGGCCCATGTCGACGTTTGCACCGGCGGCGGGATGGGTCCTCCGATCAAGTCGGAGGACGACGGCGGTTCCAGACGGCGCATGGCCCTCAGCCGGCGAGCCGTTCCCACCCTGCTCCGGCGGAGAGGAACAGCGTCGGCGTGTCCACCTCCACGGCGAAGGCGTAGGCGGCGGCGGGCAAAGCGCCACTGCCGGTGAGGAAGGCGCGGCCGGCGCGCACCACGAGGCCACCGCCTTCGGGCAGGCGCACGCCGCGGGCATCGCCGGCGAGGCCCTCGCCCGTCGCCTTCAGCACCGCCTCCTTGCCGCACCATTGGCGCAATGCGGACGGGGCGCGATCGGCCTCGGGGAGGGCGGACCAGCGGGTGCGGTCGGCGTCATGCATGAAGTCGGGGGCGAGGCGGGTCCACAAATCGAGCCCACGCGCCTTTTCCACATCGACGCCAATGGTGCCGCCGCGCGCCAGCCCCACCGCCACCCAGCTCCCGGAATGGGTGAGGTTGAAGTCGATGTCGGAGGGCGCCACGAGTTCCGGCCGCCCGTTCGTCCCCCGCGCCACCGTCACCTCGGCCGGCGCGCGGCCGAGGGCGGCGCCGAGCAGGGTGCGCGCGAGGCTCCAGGCGGCGCGGCGGGCGGCGCGGTCGTCGGCCTTCACATGGCGGGCGATGCGCGCGTCCTCGTCGGGCGGCAGCACGATGTGGAGGTCCGGATTGACCAGGGCATCGGCGACCCGCGCGATGGCGAGGAGGCTCGCGCCCGGCGCAAGGCGCGCGGCGTCCGCTGGCGAAGAGGGCTCAGGCACGGGCGGCGCGCCAGACGGAGAGGGTGCGCTTGAGCAGAGTGAGCAGGCGTTCCTCGTCCTCGCGTACGAAGAAATGGCCGCCGGGCCACACCTCCACCGCCACCGGGCCGGCGATCACCTCGCGCCAGGCATGAAGGCTCGGTTCCGGGGTCCCGGCATCGTCCGCGCCGCCGAGGATCACCGCCGGGCAGGCCAGCGCCGGGCCGGGGGCGAAGGCATAGGTGTCGACCATGCGGAAGTCCGCCTTCAGGGCGGGCAGCGCCATGGCGAGGATTTCGGGGCGGCGGAACAGCACCTCGGGCGTGCCGCCGAAGCGCTTCAGCTCCTCGATGAGCGCGGCATCGCTCATCAGGTGCCGGTCCTGCCGGGGAAACGGCAGATGCGGCGCCGCCCGGCCGGAGAGCACCAGCCCGGCCACGCTGACGCCTTGGCGGGCCAGCGCCCGCGCCATCTCGAAGGCCAGCAGCGCGCCCATGGAATGGCCGTAGAGCACCACCGGCGCGGGACGGTGGAGGAGGGGGGCGGCGATGTCCTCGGCCAGCGCCGCAAGGCTCGCCGGCACGGGCGCACCGTGGCGGCTGCCGCGACCGGGCAGCTCGGGGCTGTCCACGGTGGCAAGGCCCAGGAACGCGGCCTTCCAGGTGCGGTAGAGCACGGCGGAGCCGCCGGCATGGGGCAGGCAAACGAGACGCACGGCTCAGGCGTCCCCATTCCGGGGCAGTCTCGCCCGTGTGTCTGGACAGCGACGCGGCATCGTGGAAGCCTCCCTTACCGAGATAAGCGGGAAAGGGCCGTCGGCTCAAGGCTTTCGCTGCAGTGCGGCGAAGATGCGGAAGAAAATAGGGCTCTCGCGCTACCGCGGTGCCGCCTTGGCGGGGCCGGATGGGCTTGACAACGGACGCGCCGGGAAATGTAATTCACTAGTTAGTTAAAACGGGACCGCAGAGTCCCGGCCGGGCTGAAACGCAACCTGAGGGAGGAAGCCGCATGGCGTCGCCGCGCCACAGGAATCCCGTGCTCGCCGTCATCGACGCGCCGTGGGCGCGGCCGGTGGGCCTGCTGGTGATCCTCATCGCCATCTGGGATCTCTCGGTCCGGATCTTCCAGATCCCGGCCTATCTCATCCCCACCCCGTGGGACGTGATGCTCGCCTTCCGCAACGATGGCGCCATGCTGGCGCGCGAGGCGGTGCCGACCACCATCGCGACCCTCGCCGGCTTCGCCCTCTCGGCAGCCATCGGCATTCCGCTGGCCATGCTGATCGCGGGATCGCGCACCATCGAGGCCTATCTCTATCCGCTGCTGGTGTTCTCCCAGTCCATCCCCAAGGTCGCCATCGCGCCCCTGTTCGTGGTGTGGTTCGGCTTCGGCATCGTGCCCAAGGTGATTTCCGCCTTCCTGCTCGGGGTGTTCCCGGTGGTGGTGGCCGGGGTGCAGGGTTTCAAGTCGGTGGAGGCCGACATGCGCGACCTCGCCCGCTCCATGAAGGCCTCGCGGCTCCAGACCTTCGCCATGGTGAGCCTGCCCCACGCCATGCCGGCCATCTTCGCCGGCCTGAAGGTGTCGGTGACGCTGGCGGTGGTGGGCGCGGTGGTGGGCGAGTTCGTGGGCTCGAATTCCGGCCTCGGCTTCGTGCTCCAGCGCTCCATCGGCAATTTCGAGCTGCCCACCATGTTCGCCGCCCTCATCGTGCTCGCGCTCATCGGCGTGGTGCTGTTCTGGGTGATCGACCTCGTGGAGCGCCTGATCGTGCCGTGGCATGCGAGCCAGCGCCATGATGCCTTCGTCACCGTCTGAGGAGGGCGCCATGGCCAGACCCAACACCCTGCGCGTGATCGCCCGCAACGAAGGCCCCTCGGCCCGCCGCCGGCTCATCGACATCCGCGGCCTCGCCAAGACCTATCGCACCCGCGACGGCGAGGTGCCCTCGCTGAAGCCCATGGACCTCGACATCACCGAGGGCGAGTTCATCTGCGTGGTCGGCCCCTCCGGCTGCGGCAAGTCCACCTTGCTGAAGCTGGTGGCCGGCCTCATCCCCGCCTCGGCCGGCGAGATCCTCATCGACGGCAAGGCCGTGACCGAGCCGCCGGACGATGTGGGCATCGTGTTCCAGAGCCCGGTGCTGCTCGCCTGGCGCACGGTGCTGCGCAACGTGATGCTGCCGGTGGAGGTGCGCCGGCTGGACCGCGCCAGCCATCTGGAGCGGGCGCGCCAGCTGCTCAAGACGGCGGGCCTCAACGGCTTCGAGAACAAGTATCCCTGGCAGCTCTCCGGCGGCATGCAGCAGCGCGCCGCCATCTGCCGGGCGCTGGTGCACGACCCCAAGATCGTGCTCATGGACGAGCCGTTCGGCGCGCTCGACGCCATGACGCGCGAGAAGATGAATCTCGAGCTTCAACGCATCCAGTACGAGACGGGCAAGACCATCATGCTCATCACCCATTCCATCCCCGAGGCGATCTTCCTCGCCGACCGGGTGGTGGTGATGACCGACCGCCCGGGCTCGGTGGCCGCCATCTATGACGTGCCGCTGCCCCGCCCGCGCGCGCTGGACATGATGGCGAGCCCCGTCTTCGCCGAACTCGCCAAGACCATCCGCGGCCACTTCTACGCCCAAGGCCATCTGGACTGAGGTCTCAGGCCATCGTCCCGGTCGCGACCGGGACGATGGGGCCTCGCTCAAACGCCGCGCGGGCTTGAGATCCGCAGGACAGAGAGGACGAACATGCCCTTTCCGCGCATCACCATCCGCGAGGTGGAGATCGGCGAGCGGCTGATGCCCTTCGTCCGCCCGTTCCGCTTCGGCCCCTCGGTGGTGGAGACGGCGCCGCAGGCCTTCGTGAAGGTGGCGGCTGACGTGGAGGGCTTCGGCCCCGCCACCGGCATGGCCGCCGAGATGATGATGCCGCGCTGGTTCGACAAGGCGCCGGCAAAGAGCCCTCTCGACACCGTGGACGATTTGCGCCGGGGCCTCGCCCAGGCGGCCCGCATCTATGCCAATGCGCTGCCGGCCAGCGCCTTCGGCCTGTCGGTGGCGGCGCGGGCACCGCAGCTCATGTGGGGCCAGCGCGAAGGCGTTCCGCCGCTCGCCGCCGGCTTCGGCCCGGCGCTGCTCGACAAAGCGGTGCTCGATGCGCTCCTGCGCGCCATGGGCCTCGGCCTCGTGGCCGGCCTCAAGGCCAATGTGATGGGGCTCGACGGGCGCCTCTCGCCCGATCTTTCCGCCGGCCAGATCGGCGCCTTCCTCGCTGCGCTTGTGCCCGCCCCGGCGGTGGCGCTGCGCCACACCGTGGGGCTCATGGACCCCCTCGACGGCCCGCACGGCCTCGCCGCCGAGATCGCCGCCGCGCGGCTCGCCTTCTTCAAGATCAAGATCGGCGGCGACCTTGCCGCCGACATCGCCCGGCTGGAAAAGATCGCCGCCATCCTCGCCGCCTCGGCGCCGGGCTATGTGGCGACGCTGGACGCCAACGAGCAGTACGACCCCGACCGCCTCATGGCCCTCGCCGAGGCGTTGAACGGCCCGCGCCTTGCCGCCTTCCGCGCCCGGCTCCTCTACATCGAGCAACCGTTCGACCGCGCCCAGACCTTCGCCGCGCCCCTGCCGCGGCTGGATGGCCTGCCCGTCATCATCGACGAGGCGGACGATGCGCCGGACGCCTTCCCGCGTGCGGCGGCGCTGGGCTATCGCGGCGTCTCCTCCAAGAGCTGCAAGGGGCTCTACAAGGCCATCCTCAACGCCGCGCGGGTGAAGGCGTGGAATGCGGGCGGGGCGCGCGCGCCCTTCCTCATCTCGGCGGAGGATCTCACCTGCCAGCCGGGCCTCGGCATCGAGCAGGACACGGCCCTCGTCGCCGCCCTCGGCCTCGCCCATGGCGAGCGCAACGGCCACCATTATGTGGACGGCTTCGGCCCGGCCCCGGAGCGGGAGGCCCGCGCCTTCTTCGACGCCCATCCGGATCTCTATGCCCAGCGCAACGGCCGGCTCGGCCTCGATGTCTCGCGCGGGCTGCTGCCCACCCGCAGCCTGCTGGAGGCGCCCGGCTTCGCCCGCGCCGCCGAGCCCGACTGGACAAGCCTCACCCCCATCGCGCCGGCCGCGGTGCCCGAACCCATCCCGCACGGGACGCTCGCCTGAGCGCCCGCGCCGCCTTTTCAGGATCGCCACCATGAACGAGCACGCCCGCGCCACCGCCCTTTCGCTCCGCCTGCCCGTGGCCGGCGGGGGGCTGGAGACCTTCCGCCTCTCCGCCCCGCGCGACTATCCCGCCCGCGCCTCCGGCCCCATGAATCGCATCGCCTTCTCCGCCGCCCATGTGGTGGCGGACCCACTGAAGGACTGCGACCCCTGGCTCGACGCGGCCATCGACTGGGACAGGACCATCGCCTACCGCGCCCGCCTGTGGGACCTCGGCCTCGGCGTCGCCGAGGCGATGGACACGGCGCAGCGCGGCATGGGGCTCGACTGGCCGACCTCGCTGGAGCTGATCCGCCGCTCCGTGGAAGCCGCGAAGGCGCACGGGCCGGAGGCACTGGTCTTCTCCGGCGCCGGCACCGACCATCTCGCCCCAGAGGCGGCGACCTCGCTGGACGACGTGATCCGCGCCTATGAGGAGCAGATCGCGGCGGTGGAGAAGGTGGGCGGGCGCATCATCCTCATGGCGTCGCGCGCGCTGGCCCGCGTGGCGAAGTCGCCCGAGGATTATGAGCACGTCTATGCCCGCGTGCTGTCCCAGGTGTCGGCGCCGGTCATCATCCACTGGCTGGGCGACATGTTCGATCCCGCGCTCGCCGGCTACTGGGGCACGCGCGACCTCGACGCGGCCATGGACACGGCGGTCGCCGTCATCAACGCCAATACCGCGAAGATTGATGGCGTGAAGATCTCCCTCCTCGACAAGGACAAGGAGATCGTCATGCGCCGCCGGCTGGACCCGGCCGTGCGCATGTATACGGGCGACGATTTCAACTATGCGGAGCTGATCGCGGGCGACGCGCAGGGTTATTCCCACGCGCTGCTCGGCATCTTCGACGCCATCGCCCCGGCCGCGTCCGCCGCCCTCACGGCGCTGGCGGCGGGGGACACCGCGCGCTTCCACGACATCCTCGGGCCGACGGTGCCCCTGTCGCGGCACATCTTCAAGGCGCCGACGCGCTTCTACAAGACGGGCGTGGTCTTCATGGCCTATCTCAACGGCCATCAGGACCATTTCACCATGGTGGGCGGGCAGGAGAGCACCCGCTCCACTTTGCACCTCGCCGAGCTGTTCCGCCTCGCCGACGCGGCCGGGCTGCTGACCGATCCCGACCTTGCGGTGACGCGCATGAAGGCGGTGCTCGCCGTGCGCGGCGTGGAGGGCTGAGGCGTCGCTGGATCAGCGGCACGCGGCCGAGAACAGGCGCGCCCGCCACAGCAGGGCGCCGGCGCGGCTCGGATGGATACCGTCCGTGGTGGAGACCGATTGCGGCGCCGGCACCACCACCGCGCCCGTCTCGGCGCCGATGGCGCGGATGGCAGCGTTCTGCTGCGCCACGTAGGTCTGGTCCAGCATGTCCGCATAGGGCGAGCGGCCGTGCTCCACCGGGTTCACCTCCACCAGCACCAATTGGCTGCCGGGAAAGCGGGAGATGATCTCGCGATAGAGGGTCCGCCACTCCGCGATGGAATGCTTCGGCTTCACCGCATCGTTGGCGCCGATGGCGATCACCACGCGCGCGGGCTGAAGGTGGGCTTCCAGCGCGCCGGCGCGGGAGACGAGATCGTCGATCTTGTCGCCGGGAACGGCGGCGTTCAGCACCTCTTCACCGCACAGGCTGCGCGGGGCGGCCTGATAGGTGATGCTGTCGCCGATGGCGAGCACCGGGGCGTTGCTGAAGCGGGCGCGCACATCCGCCTCCAGGGCAATGCGGGCGCGCAGGGGAATCTGATGCAGGGCCAGCGCCGCCAGAGCGGCCGCGCCACCGGCCACCGCGAGGGCCATCAGCCAGGGCCTGAGGCGCGCCCGCTGGCGCTGCGAGAGAGCGGGGACCAGCTTGCGGAGAGAGGGGAGGGTCCGGCTGCCGGCGTCGGGCCGGCCGGGATAAAAGCTCATCGGGGCTTCACCTTTCATCTGGAAGGCAACGCCCGGAACACCCTTCGGTGTCCGGTCGCAGCGTCGGGTGCCGCCCCTCGCTGTGTGGTCCGAACCAAATTCCCTCTTTCCAACACTCCTCTTCCTCCGCGCCGCGCCGCAGCGAGCCGGAGACAGACGCCATTTTGCCCCTCCGCATGTCGCAAATTGGACCGCGCCGCGGCTTTTGATGTCACGGGTGTGAACAAGTGTTTCCGGGTTGCGGGCATCGGAAATGAACGTTTTGGCCCCGTCCGACGTTCCTCCCTCCGCAGGCACTGTGAAGCCCAAGCGCCGCAGGCGCCGAAAGCCTGAGCGCCGCAGGCCCTGCAAAGCCCCGGCGCAGCTCTGCGCGGGCCATCAGAGCGAGGAGACGACCATGGCGATCGTGCGCAGCGGTTCGGCGGAATGGAGCGGCGGCATCAAGGACGGGCGGGGCAAGATCTCCACCGAGAGCGGGGCGCTGGCCGGCTTTCCCTACGGCTTCGCCAGCCGCTTCGAGGGCCAGCGCGGCAGCAATCCCGAGGAACTGCTCGGCGCGGCCCATGCCGCCTGCTTCACCATGGCGCTCTCCCTCATCCTCGGCGAGGCGGGCCTCACCGCCACGCAGCTGGAGACCACGGCGAAGGTATCGCTGGAGAAGCAGGACGCGGGCTATGCCATCACCCAGGTGGACCTCACCCTGGTGGGCACCGTGCCCGGCGCGACCGCCGAGCAGTTCGCCGAGCTGGCCGGCAAGGCCAAGGCCAACTGCCCCCTGTCCAAGGTGATCCGCGCCAACATCACGCTGGATGCCCGGCTGGAGGGGTAGCGGAAGGCAAGACACTGCAAGAGCCGTCATCGCCCGGCGCGTCCGGGCGATCCACGGTTGGGCTGGTTCGGCTTTTCGGGCATTGCACGGGCGGATGGGTGGATCGCCCGGACGCGCCGGGCGATGACAACGGAGAGGGAGGGCGACGCGGAGTCCGTCCTGCCCCGACGCTCACACCGCCGCTGCCTCCGCCTGCGTCCCGGCCAGAGCGCCCGTAACCTCCGCGATCATGCGGTAGGAGGCGAGGCGCTTGTCGTGGTCGAACACGTCGGAGACCACCATCACCTCGTCCACTCCCGTCTCGCGCACAAAGGCGGCGACGCCCTCGCGCACGCGGTCCGGTCCGCCGATGACCGAGCGGGCGAGGAAGCGCTGGGCCTGCGCCTTCTCCATGGGGGTCCAGTAGTCCTCGATGTCGTCGATGGGCGGCTTCGACAGGCCGCGCGCGCCGCGGAAAATGTCGGCCACCGACATCTGCTGGGTGCTGGCGAGGCGGCGCGCCTCGGCGTCGGTCGGTGCCGCGATCACGTTCAGGGCGGCCATGGCATAGGGCTTGGCGAGCACGTCCGAGGGCTTGAAGCGCGCGCGGTAGATCTCCAGCGCCGGCAGCAGGTCGGCCGGGGCGAAGTGGGAGGCGAAGGCGTAGGGCAGGCCCAGCGCCGCCGCGAGCTGCGCGCCGTAGGTGCTGGAACCGAGAATCCACAGCGGCACGTTGGTGCCCGTCGCCGGCACGGCAAACAGCGTCTGTCCGGGCTGGGCGGGGGCGAGATAGGCCTCCAGCTCCTGCACATCCTGCGGGAAGTTGTCGGAATTGGTGAGCGAGCGGCGCAGCGCCCGCATGGTCATCTGGTCGGTGCCCGGCGCGCGGCCGAGGCCGAGGTCGATGCGGCCGGGGAAGAGATGCTCCAGCGTGCCGAACTGCTCGGCGATGACAAGGGGCGCATGGTTCGGCAGCATGATGCCGCCCGCGCCCACCCGGATGCGCTTGGTGCCCGCCGCGATATGGGCGATGACCACCGCCGTGGCGGCGCTGGCGATGCCCTGCATGTTGTGGTGCTCGGCCACCCAGAAGCGGCGATAGCCCCAGTCTTCCGCATGGGCGGCAAGGTCGCGGGCATTGTCCAGGGCCTGGCGGGGGCCGAACCCCTCCCGCACCCGGACGAGATCAAGAATGGAAAGCTGGGCCATCAACTGCCTCGTCCGCCCCCGAACGACATATGGCCGTGAGATAGGGAGCGCGGGGGCGAAGCGGAAGGGGCGCCGCCGTCCGCCTGGCGCCGGGAGCGCACCGCGCGCAGGCGCCAGTCGGGCAGTGGTTGGACTTCAGTCCGACGCTCCTATCAGTTTGACGACTCCTGGATTCTGCATGTGCCACCGCTTATGGTGACGCATATCTGTATCGCTCTTGCGCTGGCCGACTGGACGTTGTTCTTGGCCCATGCGGCGCCGCAGTGCTTCCTGTCGGAACTGAGAGCAAAAGCTTTAGGACCCTTGCCCTTCATGTATTGACGGTAAATGGATAGGCACGCGGCAGTCAGAGGCTGACTTCCGGGGTTTTGGACAGCCGGCCCCGGATTGGAAGCGGTGCACTTTTTGAGATAAGCCTCACGCTCGGAGGTTCCAGCGTAGGCCCGGTTGGCATCAACGCGCAGGCACCAAGAGTAGTGCACGTTATAGTCCGTCGAGAAAACGCCCGCATGCAGGTTGCCGGTGTTGCACTTGGGATTGGAGCGCACCAGCTGGACGTCGTGAATGGCTTTCGACGCGTATTGATTGCAGAAACTGGGGGTTTCCGCGTAGGCGGCGCCGGATGCGCAGGCGGTGAGAGCAATAACAAGAGCCTGGCGTGACAACATTTCCATTTTCTCCGGTCGGCCGGGAGCCGGACCACGTTGGGTTCGAGAAAATGAGGCCGCCCCCGACGCCAACCTCGACCTTCACCTTATGGATTTGGGTTCGGTTTTCAACGGACAGGCGCAGCCGTTGTGCGCATCATAAATTGACAGTTCGGCATAAGTGGTGGTGGTGTTCGCCGGTTCGGCCCAGCCGCGCGGCGCGTTCCACATGACCATGGACGCGAACGACGCGCTGGAGACCGCCCGCGTCTTCCCCTGCGCGACGCTGTTCGCCGCCCATACGGACGGCTGGGTGCCCTTCAAGCAGAGCGCGGAGCGCCTCGCTGCGGCCTTCGCCAGCCTCGGCGTCGGGCACAGGCTGGCAGCGCCGGAGCCGGGGCGGCCCGTCGCCTTCGTGCTGTGAGCGTCAGGTCCCCGCCGGGCAGATGGGGGCGGTGACGATCGTGCGCAGGCCGGGGGCGTTCTCCTCGTCGGCGAGCACGCCGTCGAGGCCCTGCACCATGGCCTTGATCATGATGGTGCCGAAGCCCTGCCGCTCGCCCACCTTGCCCCCGCCGTGGTCGGCGACGATGAGGCGGAAGCGCTCGCGGTGCTGTTCCAGCGCCACCCTGAGCGGGCCGGGGGCGCCGCCATAGGCATATTTGGCGGTGTTGAGCACCAGCTCGGTCAGGATCAGCCCCAGCCGCACCGCGCGGTCCGCCGCCATCAGCACCGGCGCCACATCGAGCATGATGTGGGCTTCCCATTCCTTGCCGAGGGCGCTCGTCACCTCGCGGGTGAGGTCGATGAGATAGCGCGAGAGGTCCACCGCCTCCACCTGCTCGCCGGCATAGAGCTGGCGATGCACGAGACCCACCGCCGCCACCCGCCGTTCGGCCTCCGTCAGCGCCGTCGCCGCCTCGCTCTCGCCGAGCCGGCGCGATTGCAGGCGCAGGAAGGAGGAGACCAGTTGCAGGCTGTTCTGCACGCGGTGGTTCACCTCGCGCATCAGGAAGTCCTTGTGCTGCAACAGTCGCTCGTTCTCCACCACGGTCAGGGAGAGCTGGCGGTTGAGGTCGCGCACGCGCCGGTTCTGGCGCGCCTGCAACACGGCATGGCCGAGGCGGTTGATGGTCTCCACCTCCGCCAGCGACCAGGCGCGGGCCTTGCCGCGCACGGTCTCGCTCCACGCCTCGAACGAGGCGCGCGGGGTGAGCAGGGTGGAGGGATCGGCCGCGCCATCGCGATGCGGGTTGCCGGCCCAGTTGACCACCTCCACCTGCTCCGCGCGCAGCCACAGCAGCATCAGCGGCGTGTCGCCGGGGATGCTCACCGCCGCCACGCCGCTGGCCAGCGCGGCGAACTCGGCGGCGGCGGGCAGGAGGGAGGGCAGGGCATGGGTGCTGAAGGCCCGCGCCTGGGCCTTGCCCTCCGCCCAGCGCGCGATGCGCCTGAGCGCCGCTTCGTCCGGGCAGCGGCCGGATGCGCGCACGCGGTCGGCCTCCACCACGGCGAAGCCGTCGGCGCCCAGCGCCCGGCGCAGATCGTCGCCGTGGCGGGCCAGCACGTCCTCCACCGGAGCGTCGGCGGAGAGATAGTCGGCGAGGGAATCCTCGGCGCCGCGCAGCCGGATGCGGTCGCGATACTGCATCGCCTCCTCGCGGGCGCGGATCTGGCGGGCGAGGTTGGCGGCCAGGGACTGGCAGGCCATGCGCAGTTCGTAGGGCAGGCGGCGCGGCGTGCGGTTGTGGCAGGCGACGAGCCCCCACAGCACCCCGTCCTTGACGATGGAGACCGAGGCCGAGGCGCCCACCCCCATGTTGCTGAGATACTGGATGTGGATGGGCGAGACGGAGCGCAGCATCACGTCGGACAGATCGAGTTCCGCGAGCCCGGCCTCGGCCGGACGCAGCGGGGCGGGCTCGTAGGCCACGTCCGGGATCACCCGCACGCGGTTGCGCACATAGAGCGCGCGGGCCTGCCGGGGGATGTCGCTGCCGGGGAAGTGGTGGTTGAGGAAGGAGCTCATCTCCTTCACCTTCGCCTCGCCGAGCACCGTCCCCGCCTCGTCGTCGAGGAACTGGTAGATCATCACCCGATCGAAGCCGGTGATGCGGCGGAACACTGCGGCGGCTTCTGCACACAAATTGCGCAGGTCCGGCGCGCGCTCGAAGCTTACGAAAGCGGCATCGAGCCCGGCCAGCACCTCGGCGGCGCCAAGCCGCACCTCCGGTGCCGGCTCCAGCTCCACCAGGATGCCCTGCGGGGCGCGGTGCAGCAGCACCTCGAAAGTTTCGGCGCGCCCGGCGACGAGGCCGAGGCGGGTGACGCCGTTCTGCGGCGCCTCACGCAGCGGCGCCGACAGATCCTGTCCGAGCAGGGCGTCGAGGGGGGCGCCGAGCCAGTCCCCGGCGAGGCGGCCTTCGATGTCGCCGGCGCCGCCCACCACCGTGCGGGTGCGCGGGTCGGCCACGAGCAGAAGCCCGTGCGGCTGGATGGAGCCCGGAATGTGGATCGGCTCGCGGTCGCAGGCGCCGAGATCCGGCGTGGTGCGGGGCGCGGTACGGCTGGCAGAGGCATCATTCATGCGGGGCAGTTCGCGCTCGTGCTCGCGGCGCGGGCGATCCCGCGCCGATGATGGACCGGAGCCGGCCGCGCCCCCCGGCGAAGCCCCCGATGCCTGCGTCCCTCGCCGGCGGTAACCGAAGGCGGTGGACGCAGTTTGTTCTCCGTTCATCGCACGGCATCTGCTGCCAAGCCAAATGCCAAGCCGCGGCAGAGCCGCATTCTCCCTCACATATCGCGCCGAAGGCGTGCCATGCCGTACCCGGGGAAGGCGGGTGCCCCGTGGCGGGCACCCATGGGAATTGGCGCGGTTCCTGCTTAAATAGGGACAGCCATGAAGATGCATTCTCTCACCCGCGAACTCATCGAGGCCGGCGGCATCGACGCGCTGGTGGCGCGCGACGCGCCGGACCTTGCCGTGCTCACGGAGGCCGAGCGCGCCGCCTCCCTCAACGCCACCCTGGCGGCGCGGCCGGAGGGGCCGGCCTGGCTGTTCGCCTACGGCTCGCTGATCTGGAACCCGACCGTGCGGGTGGAGGAATGCCGCGTCGGCCGCATCGACGGCTGGCACCGTGCCTTCTGCCTGGAGACTGTGGTGGGGCGCGGCTCGCCGGCCTATCCCGGCCTGACCCTCGCCCTCGATGCGGGCGGCGACTGCACCGGCGTCGCCCTCCGCCTGCCCGAGGAGGGGCTGGAGCACGAACTTTCCCTGCTGTGGCGGCGGGAAATGCTGGCCGGCGCCTATGTGCCGCGCTGGCTGGAGGTGAGCGATCCCGCCGGCGGGCACATCGGCTGCGCCATCGCCTTCACCATGGACCGCACCAACCCGCATTATGCCGGCGGGCTGAGCGAGGCGGAGGTGGTCGACCGGCTCGCCAATGCCCAGGGCGCCATCGGCTCCGCCGCCGACTATCTGTTCGCCACCTGCGAGGGACTGGCCGGGCACGGGGTGCGCGATCCCGCCCTCGACGCGCTCGCGGACGCGGTGCGCAAGCGCCGGAAGGCGCAAAGCTCGCAAGGATAGCGCCGGCAGGCGCTCTAATCCCAGGATGACGCCGGAAGGCGGTCAGCCTGCCTGGCTGACGTCGGCCCGCTCGGCGCGGGCGACGCCGGCGGCCGCCTGGTTGGCCTCGGTGCGGAAGGCCGAGGGGGCGCGGCCGAAGGTGCGGCGGAACAGCCGGTTGAAGGTGGCGATGTCGTTGAAGCCGGCCTCGAACGCGATGTCCGACACCTTCTTCCCGGCATTGACGGGATCGAGCAGAGCGGCGCCCGCATATTTCAGGCGCGCGGCGGTGATGTGTTCCCTGAGCGTGGTGCCGTGCTTCTGGAACATCTTCTGGAGCGTGCGCACGTTGAGCTTGTAGCGCTGCGCCACCTGGGCCACGCCGTAATCCTGCTGGCGGCAGTTGGCGGCGATGTCGGCGAGGATGTCGCGGAAGAGATGGTCGCCGGTGGGCGGAGTGCCGCTCTCGTGCTCGCGTGCAACCGACAGTAGCGCGAGAAGGCCGGCCTCGCAGGCCCGCGCCAAAGCCGGCGGCAGATCGCGCCCGACAATGCACTGTGCCTGCGTGATGAGCAGGTCCACCGATGCATCCGGCGTCGTGGACAGCGCGCCGCCGCCCGCGCCCGCCTCTCCGGCGCCCGAAGAGCGGTCCGGGGCCGCCACCAGAATCACCGACCCGGCGGGAAAGTGGATGTCGGCGCCGCGGCGAACCGTTGCAAGGAAAGGCATATTGGCCGGGATCGGCTGGGCCGGCCCTTGATCGAGCGCGATGGTGGAGGATTCGCTGGCCCGCCCCGCCAAGGTCAGAGGCAGCTCCAGTACGGTCATGCGCAGGGCGCCCAATTGTGGCGCGTCTGCGCAAATAATCGCCACATTCGGTAACAGCGTCTGACGCACGGTTAACCGCTTGTTAACCGCTTTGACCTTGGGCAGAGCCTCATCGCTACCTTGCAACAGCGCACGATGAGACTGTGAATCTGGTGCAGAGCAATCATGAATACTCAAATATTGCGTCTGCGAAATCTTTTGAAATTCCCCCATGACTGGCCGCCACGCCTCCCTTGACGGGCGTTACAACACGTCAAACAGAGTCTAAACGCAATCCAGGCTACTAAATTACCGCCACCTATTCTGTCTGTGGCTGAGCTGTGGAGTGGTTGCAGGCAACCGCCATGCGTCGATTTTATGGTTAACTCATTGATTTAAAATCATAAATTAGACTATGGCAGAAGTGCAACACCTCACGCGAATATGAAGAAATTCGTATTTTGAGCAGTGATGATTCGCGTCCTGCGGAGAGGCGATTGCATCCGCTGGGTAAGTTCGCCTTAGTTCGAGGAGTGTGAGAATCGCTCCACAACCAATGGTCGCACAATGTGGCGGCCGAAACAGGTTCTGGCTGGCGGAGGGCTTCCTCCTGCCGCCACATGTTGGGGGTGAAGATGGTCAATACGGGCGGCACCATCCTGTCTGGCGCGAATGTTCGGTCCTCTGCAAAGGGGGCATCCGTCACCCGCGGCCGGACCCGGGCGCTCCTCCTCTCCTCGGCACTGGCGACGGTGCTTGCAGGCGTCATCCAGCCGGGAACGGCGGATGCGGCGTGCAGCGACGCGATCAATCTGTTCGGTAACGCGACGCTGAATTGCGACACCACCAAGAGTGGCGGCGTCATCGGTACGGCCGGGACGATTGGCGTGTTTAGCGGCAACCTGACCGTCAACCTCAATAACGGCGCCAATGTCACCAATTCTGGCGGAACCGGAATTGGTCTTCTTGGTGCCGCCAACGGTACCATCACCGTTAATTCCTCCGTCACCAACTCTGTCTCCGGCACGAATACCGGTATATCGCTGACGGCCGTTGGCGCCATCACGATGAACAACTACAACGGAACCGCGACAGGCACCGGCGGTTCGAGCACCGGCATTGCGGCCACGGGCACCGTTCTCACCTTCAACAACTTCTCGGGTACCGCGTCCGGCGGCGCAAATGGTTTGGTGCTGACCGGCACGACCATCAACCTGAACAACTTCTCCGGCACGGCGACCGGCACCACCGGGGATGGCATCCGCCTCACCTCGGGCAACGGCATTTCGGCCACCGGCTTCCATGGCACGGCCACGGGCGGCGACAACGGCATCTACGGCCTCGCCGCCACCGGCGACATCACCATGACGGGCTTCGCCGGCTCGGCGACCGGTACCGAAGCCGGCAGCAACGGCATCAACCTCACCGCCACGCTCGGCAGCGTGAACTTCTCGTCCACGTCGGCCGGCATCATCCAGGGCGGCACCAACGGCCTCGTGCTCAACGGCACGACCGGCGTCACCGTGAACAACTTCGCCGGCAGCGCCACCGGCACCACCGGCAACGGCATTCAGATCCTCTCCGGCAACGGGATCAACGCCAACAACTTCACCGGCTCGGCCACCGGCGGCACCAACGGCATCAGCGGCACCTCGGTGCTGGGCAACATTTCCATGACCGGCTTCGCCGGCTCGGCCACCGGCACCGGCGCCACCGGCAACGGCATCAACCTGAATTCCCTGGCCGGCGATATCACCTTCTCCTCGACGCCTGCCGCGTTCGTCAGCGGCGGTACCAACGGCCTGAACTTCAACGCCCTCGGCACCGTCAACGCGACCACCAACAGCGGCTTCTTCTCCGGCACCACCGGGTCCGGCGCCAACTTCCTCGCGCAGGACGTCAACCTCACCGCGAACAACTCCTTCTTCACTGGCGGCACCAACGGCGTGGCCGCCGCGGGCACCGACCTTGACCTGAAGTTCATCGGCGGCACCGCCACCGGCACCAGCGGCGACGGCATCAACGCCACCGCCGTCGGCGTCTCGGCTGGCCCGCTCCAGCTGCCGGCCATCTCCAGCGTCTCCACCAACGGCACCTTCGTGCAGGGTGGCACCAACGGCATCAACGCCTCGGCCTCGGCGGTCGGTCTCGGCGGCGTGGGCGTTGACGCCACCACCACCGTCACCGCCAACGGCGGCAGCGTGATCGGCGGCACGGGCGCCGGCATCAACGCCTCCGCCATTACCGCGCCCGTCTCGGGCGGCCCGAACACCGCCACCACCACCGTCCAGGGCTCTGCTGACGTGACCGGCGGCTCCAACGGCATCTTCGCCCTGGCCGGCAGCCTCAACGGGAATGCCAACACCACGGTGAACGTCTCCGGCGACATCGAGGGCACCAACGGCAACGGCATCTCCGCCATCGGCGCCAGCGTCGGCGACTTCTCCGGCTTCAACCCGAGCGACCCGTCCACCTGGAATTCGGCGGTCGGCACCGGCAAGGCCACGGTGGACGTCACCACCAAGGACAATGTCACCGCCGGCAACGGCACCGGCATCCTCGCGGTGGGCATCGGCACCGGCAACTCGGTGAAGGTGGACGCCCGCGACAACGTGGACGCCACCGGCGGCTTCGGCGTGCTGGCCGGCTCGGTCGGCACCGGCGGCGACGTCAACGTCAAGACCAAGGACGTGTCGGGCACCCTCGGCGGCGTGCTCGCCTTCAACACGGACGGCAACACCACCGTCAACACCACCGGCAATGTGAGCTCGGACGGGCTGATCGGCGTCGGCGCGATTTCCAACAACGGCAACGCGACCGTCAACTTCTCCGGCACCATCGACCCGCCGCTGATCGGCGTGGGCTCGGTGGCCATCGGCAACGGCACTGCCACCGCCAACACCTCGGGCAACATCGACGCCAACCTCATCGGCGTCATCGCGCTGAACGTGGGCGACGGCCGCGCGGTGGTGGACAACAACGCCTCCGTGGAATCGAGCGTCGGCACCACTCCGCTGCTCGGCGTCGGCGCCATCAAGGTGGGCAACAACAGCGCCCTTCCCGGCGCGGACGTGGATGTCCAGAACAAGGGCGTGGTCGAGGACTTCGCCATCGGCGTGGCCGGCCTCGCGGTGGGTGATGGCAACACCGTCGCCGTCAAGAACCTCGGCGTGGTGGATGCCGGCTTCCTGGGCGTGGGCGGCGCCGGCATCGGCGACGGCAACTCCGTCGGCGTGCAGAACTACGGTGTCGTCACCTCCGGCGGCGTGGGCGTGCTCGGCCTCACGGTCGGCGAGGGCAACGCGGTCAACGTCCAGAACTTCGCGGTGGTGAACGCCAACCTCGTGGGCGTCGCCGGCATCGGCATCGACAACGGCCCGGGCGCCGGCGTCACCAACGTCTCGGTGGCCAACAGCGGCGCCATCAACACCAACGGCATCGGCGTGATCGGCGCCGCCATCGACCTCGACGGCTCGGGCTCGGCGATCACCTCGGTCAGCAACGGCGGCGTCGTCACCGGCGGCTTCCTCGGCGTGGCCGGCATCGCGGTCGGCCAGGGCCAGGCCAACGGCCTGACGGTCACCAACAACGGCGCCATCGTCAACAACAGCGGCGTCGGCGTGCTCGGCCTCGCGGTGGGCGACAATTACGGCGCCACCGTCAACAACACCGGCGCTATCGACGCGGATGTGGGCGGCGTGCTCGCCGGCATCATCGGCGACAACGGCACCTTGACCGTCACCAACTCCGGCGCCATCACCACCCAGGGTGCGGCGGTCGCCGGCCTCGTGGTGGGCGACGAGGGGCAGGTGAAGGTCACCAACAGCGGCGCCATCACCGGCGGCGTGCTGGGCGTGGGCGGCATCGTCATCGGCGACAACACCACCGGCATCGCCACCACCGTGGAGGTGAAGAACTCCGCGTCCGTCACCAATGACGGCATCGGCGTGCTGGGCGGCGGCATCGGTGACAACCAGGTGGTGAAGGTCTCCACCTCGGGCGCCATCGACTCCGGCCTCCTCGGCGTGGGCGGCTTCTCCATCGGCGCCAACGGCAATGTGGACGTGAAGACCACCGCGGCCGTCACCTCCGGCGGCGCGGGCGTGGTCGGCGCCGGCATCGGCGACAATTCGGTGGTCAAGGTCACCACCGGCGAGCAGGTGGACGGCACCTTCCTCGGCGTCGGCGGCCTCATCGGCGGCGCGGGCTCGCAGCTCACCATCGTCACCGAGGACAAGGTGACCTCCTCCGACGGCTTCGGCGTCGCGGCCCTCGGCCTCGGCACCGGCCAGACCATCAACGTGACCACCCAGCAGGAAGTCTCCGGCGACCTGCTCGGTGTCGGCGCGCTGAACCTCGGCGGCGGCGGCACCACGGTGAACGTCGAGACGCAGGCCAAGGTCACTTCGGCCTCCGGCTTCGGCGTGCTGGGCGGCTCCATCGGCACCGGCGCCAACACGGTGAACGTCACCACCCAGAAGCAGGTCTCCGGCGACCTGCTCGGCGTGGGCGGCGTCATCGGCGGCACGGGCGGCACCCTCACCATCAAGACCATGGACACGGTGGACAGCGCCAACGGCTTCGGCGTGGCGGCGCTCGGCCTCGGCTCCAACACCATCGACGTGACCACCGACAAGGCGGTGACCGGCCGCTACCTCGGCGTCGGCGCGCTGGCGCTCGGCGACAGCAACAGCGTCACGGTCCACACCAAGGACACGGTGAAGTCCGCTGACGGCCTCGGCGTGTTCGGCGGCGCCATCGGCACCGGCGCCAACACGGTGAGCGTCACCACCGACAAGGCGGTCGAAGGCCGCTACCTCGGCGTCGGCGCCCTCGGCATCGGCGACACCAACACCGTCACGGTCCACACCCTCGACACCGTGACCTCCTCGGACGGCTTCGGCGTCTTCGGCGGCGGCCTCGGCACCGGCGCCAGCACTGTCTCGGTCACCACCGACAAGGCGGTGACGGGCGACCTGCTCGGCGTGGGCGGCCTCATCGGCGGCACCGGCGGCACCCTGACCGTCGAGACCAAGGACACCGTGGACAGCGCCAACGGCTTCGGCGTGGCGGCCCTCGGCTTCGGCTCCAACACCATCGACGTGACCACCGACAAGGCGGTGACCGGCCGCTACCTCGGCGTCGGCGCTCTGGCGCTCGGCGACACCAACGCGGTGACGGTCCACACCAAGGACACGGTGAAGTCGGCGGACGGCTTCGGTGTGTTCGGCGGCGCCATCGGCGGCGGCGCCAACACCGTGAAGGTCACCACCGACCAGACGGTCGATGGCCGCCTCCTCGGCGTCGGCGGCATCCTCGGCGCCACCGGCGGCTCGCTGGACATCAACACCAAGGCGGCCGTGACCTCCACGGACGGCTTCGGTGTCGCCGGCCTCGCCTTCGGCAACAACAACACCGTGAAGGTGCTCACCGAGGGCACCGTGAGCGGTGACCTGCTCGGCGTCGGCGCCCTCTCCATCGGCGACGGTGGCACGGTGGACGTGCACACGCTGGCGGCCGTCACCTCGGCCAACGGCATCGGCGTCCTCGGCGGCAACATCGGCGCCGGCCAGCAGGTGACCGTGGTCACCGACGGCACGGTCAACGCCGCCATCGCCGGCGTCGTCGGCTTCAACACCGGCGGCAACACCGACGTGACGGTGAACCAGAAGGTGTCGGTCGCGGCCGGCGGCTTCATCGGTGCGGCGGCCATCGCCGGCGGCACCGGCAACGCCACCCTGACGATCAACGGCGTCATCGACCCGCCCGCGATCGGCGGCGGCGCGCTGACCATCGGCTCGGGCACCGCCACGGTGAACGTGAACGCCGAGGTCCAGGCGACCACCATCGGCATCGTCGGCGCCAACATCGGCAACGGTGCCATCGACGTGAACGTCAATGCGGGCGGCACCATCAAGTCCGACGGCATCGGCATCCTGACCGTGAAGCTCGGCGACGGCCCGACCACCATCGACGTGGATGCGGCGGTCGGCGGCCTCAGCGGCGCGGCCACCGGCGGCGACGGCATCCATGCCTATGCCATCGGCGAGAGCCCGGTCACCATCCTCACCACCGCCAACGGCACCATCAATGCGGGTGACGACGGCATCGCGGTGAGCCAGCTCGGTGGCGGCAACGTCATCGTCACCACCAACGGCACCATCACCGCCGGCGACGAGGGCATCCAGGTGCGCTCGCTGGCGCTGACCACCGGCGACGTGACCGTGACCAACAACGCGGCCATCACCGCCACCGACAACGGCATCTTCATCCTGAAGGGCGGCGACGGCGCGGTGCTGGTGAACGCCAACGCCAACGTCACCTCCACCACCGCCAACGGCGTCGAGGCCAACGTCCTCTTCGGCACCGGCGACGTGACGGTGAACCAGGGGGCCTCGACCACCATCGCGGCCCAGGACTTCGGCGTGATCGCCTCGAAGACCTTCGGCACCGGCAACGTGTCGGTGACGACGGGCACGGCCTCGGCCATCAATGCCACCGCGGGCGGCATCTTCGCCGGCCGGTTCGCCGGCACGGGTGACGTGGTGGTCACCACCGGCCTCCTCAGCAACATCACCACCGTGGGCAACGGCATCGAGGCCCAGTCCATCGGCTCCACCGGCAACGTCACGGTCACCACCGGCACCACCAGCGGCGTGACCGCGGGCGGCGACGGCATCGTGGCGAACAAGTTCGCCGGCTCCGGTGACGTCTTCCTCACCACCGGCACTTCGAGCGCGGTGGCTGCGGGCGACGATGGCCTCACCGCCACCAACTTCGCCTTCGGTCCGGGCAACGACATCTTCGTCGCCACCGGCGTCAACTCCGTGGTCCTCGCCAACGACAAGGGCATCCGCGCCGGCGGCTGGGACAACGTCACCGTCAACACCTCCGACGGCAGCATCATCCGCGGCGACGCGGACATGACCGGCGTCGGCAACGCCATCCGCATCTTCTCGGCCGACTTCGCCACGGTGAACATCGGCACCAACAATGCGGTGATCGGCTCCGGCAAGAGCTGGGGCGAGGCGGTGATCTCGGTCAACAGCGATGATGGCACCATCATCAACGTGGGCGCCGGCACGCTGGTCAGCTCCTGGAGCTACCTGGGCGGCAACAACCTGCCCGGCCTGATCGTGGCGGCGAGCGACATCGTCATCGACACCGACGGCGGCGCCACCACCATCACCAACTACGGCACCATCGTCGGCCGCATCGGCCTCACCAACAACGACGACACCTTCAACAACCTGTCGTCGAACACCTGGATCACGGTCGGCAACAACTACTTCGGGGGCGGCAACGACACCCTGAACAACACCGGCCGCATCGTCACGGCGCTGCAGGGCGGGGTGGCCGAGACCACCACCTTCAACAGCCTCGAGACCTTCAACAACGGCGATCCGCTCTTCCTCCAGAGCGGCCTGCTGACCATGATCGACGAGACCCCCGGCCAGATCGCCGGCAACGGCACCCGCGACGTGACCTACGTGAGCGGCACCTGGAACGGCGTCGGCAACAGCAAGGTGGGCCTCGACAGCTACCTCGGCGCGCCGGGCTCCACCTCGGACCAGCTCGCGGTTGGCGGCCTCGACGTGAACGGTGTTGAGATCGCCGGCCTCGTCACCACCGGCTCCACCGGCCTCGTCATCCACGACGTCAACGCGGGACCGGGCGCCTTCAACCTCGCCGGCATCAAGGTGGTGGACGTGCAGAGCGCGGCCGGCACCACGGACCCGACGAGCTTCTACATCTCGCCCGGCTCCACCAACTACTCGCCGAAGTTCGGCGGCGTGATCGACAAGGGCCTGTTCTTCTATGACCTCACGGTCATCGGCAACGACCAGTACCTGATCGGCCTCCCGGACCAGGAAGTGTTCGAGCTGCCCAAGCTCGTCACCGGCGCCCAGGCCATCTGGCACGAGACCACCGGCGTGTGGCTCGACCGCCAGGCCGACCTGCGCACCTACCTGCAGGGCACGCCCACGCAGCTCGTCACCAAGGAAGGCATCAAGACCATCGACGGGGCTCCGGCCTCCGTCACCCCCGGCATCTGGGGCAAGGTGGTCGGCAGCTGGGGCTCTCGCGACGCCTCCAACACCTTCGCGGCTGGCGGCGGTCTCTACGGGTTCGACACCGGCTACAACCAGAGCATCTACGGCTTCATGGCCGGTGCCGACTTCGGCAAGGAAGGCGTGTTCGCCACCAATGACGCGGTGGTGTTCGGTGTCCTCGGTGGCTACGTCGGGTCCAACCTGAACTTCAGCAATTCGCCCACCTCGGCGGATTACTCGGGCGGGACGGTCGGTGCCTATGCCACCTACATCACCGGCAACTGGTACTTCGACGCCCTCATCAAGGCCGACTTCCTCTCCATGGACTACAACGCGCCGACGCTCGCGGGCATCGGCTACTTCGGAAAGTCCACGGACGCCCGGAACGTCGGCTTCGCGCTCGATACCGGCTACCGGCTCTACACCTGGGCCAATGGCGGGTTCGTCGACGGCCTCGCCACCCTGACCTACGTGAACACCAACATCTCCAACCTCGCCATTGCCGGAAACACCTTCGTGGACTTCGGCAACAACGACAGCCTGCGCGGCAGCCTCGGCGCCCGCGTCGGTGGCCAGATCTACGACGCCGCCACCTACAAGGTGCAGGCGAGCGTGACCGGACGCCTCTGGTACGAGTTCCTCGGCGACAACGCCGTCACGATCTTCAATCCGGGCGTGCCCTTCGGCACCGTCGACAACTTCGACGGCCTGTTCGGTGAAGTCGGCGTCGGGTTCAACGTCTTCGCCAAGGACTCGGGCTGGAACAGCTTCGTGAATGCCGACGTGAAGTTCGGCGACAACTACACGGCCGGCAGCGCCAAGGGCGGTGTCCGCTACCAGTGGTGAGCGGCACCTGATCCTCGATCAGTCCGGCGGGCGGCGTGCCTTGAAGGTGCGCCGCCCGTTTCTTCTCCGGGGACAAGATCGTGACGGAGCTTGGCTTTCGTTCCAGGCCGTCCCATCCTTCCCGTTCGGGTCAGAGCTGCGGGCGCAGGCCGCCCAGTTCGGGGCCCGCGTTTTCTGGCCCGTGTTTCGGGGCCGCGTTTCCTGGCCCGTGATTTCTGGCCCGCGTCGCGTCAGTCCCCGCATTTCGTCCCTTCTCCGGATTCCTTCTGTCCCCGGGTCCTCGTCCACGGAGGCGTCTCGTGATCCTTTCCCGTCTGTTCCGCACCACCTCTTTCCGCGCCAGCCCCTTTCTCGCCCTTGCCGCGCTCCTCGCGGCGACGCCCTTCGCCGTGCTGTTCTCCGAGGACACGGGCGCCGTCACCGTGGCGCAGACCCAGCAGGCTGCGCCGGCCCAGAACCGCATCGCCCAGAATCGGACTGCCCAGAACCAGCCGGCCGCCCCGGCCGCGCCCGCCGGCCCGGTGAAGACCGAGACCCAGTCGTTCGACAATTGGGTCCTCACCTGCCAGGAGGTGCCTCCGGCCGCCGGCGCCAAGGCCGGCAAGAAGACCTGCTTCGCCGTGCTGCGCATCACCGACAACCAGTCGAAGCGCGTGGTCGTGGTGTGGAAGATCGGCAAGGACGGCAAGGACGTGCCGACCATCGCCATCACCACCCCCACCGGCGTGCTGGTGCGCGACGGCGTGGACCTGGTGCTCGGCCAGAACACCCGCAAGCTCGCCTACCAGTGGTGCAACGGCACCGAGTGCGAGGCGAGCATTGCCTACGACGCGGCCCTCGCCAAGGAGCTGTCCGCCGCCAAGGAAGCCACCATCGCCTTCCGCCTGCAGGACGGCCGGCAGGTGAACGTCAAGGTGGGCGTCACCGGCGTCGACAAGGTGCTGGCCGGGCTCGCCAAGAGCTGAAGGGCCGGCTGAGCCAACGGGCTGAGCGGGCCGCCCCCCGTCGCCCTGTCGCTTCTGTCACGCATCCTCACCACCGTCATCCCCCGGCTTGTCCGGGGGATCCACTTTGCCGCTTGTCCGCTTCATCCGGCCTGACCCCGCTCCGGCGGAGAGGTGGATCGCCCGCACGAGGCGGGCGATGACGGCGCTCTTCTGGGCAGGCCGGGGCACGCTGGCCCGTGCGGCGAGACTCCTCCCAGCCCCTCCGTCCGCTCGCACCCCGCCGATCTTCACGCCGGGCCCCACCCGCGTTGCGCGCGCGGCGGCAGCTCTTTAGGGTCGCGCGCGAGTTGAGACCCGCGCCCCGGAGGCCCTGTTGCGTCGCCGTATCCTGATCGCCGCGTTCGTCCTGATCGCGGCTTGTGTCGCCATCCGGGCCGCCGTCGTCGCCAGCAACCTGCCCGAGGCGCTCACCGCCGCCCATTTCGAGGCGCTGCGGCCGGAGCCCAACCGCCAGCGCGCCTTCCTCCATCGCATGCCCAAGGGCGGCGACCTGCACACCCATCTCTCCGGCGCGGTCTATGCCGAGCGGCTGATCGCCTGGGCCATCAAGGATGGCCTGTGCCTCGATCCCGCCGCTATGAACATCCTCTCCCCGCCCGCCGATGCGAGCGCGGATAAGCCCTGCGGCACCGACCCGAAGATCGTCCCCATCGCCGATGCGGTGGCCGGCTGGCGCGGCCAGACCACCTTCGATCTTCTGGTGGATGCGCTCTCCCTGCGCTGGTTCCTGCCAACCCCTCAGGTGCCCTCGGGCCACGACCAGTTCTTCGCCTCCTTCTCCAAGTTCAATCCCGCCGCCGGCGGGCCGGACTGGACGCGCACCCTGGAGCGCACGGCCGAGATGACGGTGGACCAGCTGCGCCAGTACGGCGCCGACAACGTGCAATATGCCGAGCTGATGGTGACGCTGATCGAGGGCGAGGATCGCCGCCGCCTCGGCCAGGCCGTCGGTGCCGAGCGCGATCCCAAGGCCATGCTGGCGGCGCTGGACAAGGCCGGCATGGCCGAGGTGGTGCGTCGCCGGGTGGAGGACATCAAGGCCCTCGTCGCCCGGGTGGAGGCGCTGCGCGGCTGCGCGGCGGACGCGACCCGCCCCGGCTGCGGGGTGGATTTCCGCTACATCGCGCAGGTGAACCGCAATGGCGCGCCGGCCGAGGTGTTCGCGCAGACGGCGGTGTCGGCGGCGCTGGTGCGGACGATGCCGGACATCGTCGCCGGCTTCAACTATGTGGGGCCGGAGGACTACCGCACGGCCCGGCAGGACTACCGCGCCCACATGCAGTGGATCGGCTTCCTCGCGGGCAAGGACGTGCCGGTGGCGCTCCATGCGGGCGAGCTGTGGATCGGGCTGGTGCCGCCGCCGGATCTCGATTTCCACATCCGCGATGCGGTGGAGACGGCGGGGGCGCGGCGCATCGGCCACGGCACCGCCATCGGCTTCGAGCGCGACATGGACGGGCTGCTGGCGGAGCTGAAGGCGCGCGGCGTGGCCATCGAGATCGCGCTCACCTCGTCCGACGTCATCCTCGGCGTGCGCGACCGCCGCCACCCCATCCGCACCTATCTCTCGGCCGGCGTCCCGGTGACGCTGGCGACCGACGATGCGGGCGTCTCGCGCATCGACCTCACCAACGAATATCTGCGGGCGTCGCAGGACCACGGCCTCGGCTATCGCCGGCTGAAGGGCTTCGCTGAGACCGCCATCGACAAGGCCTTCCTGTCGCCGCCGGAAAAGGCCCGCCAGCGCTCCCGCCTCGATGCCGCGTTCACCGCCTTCGAACGCGAGGTGACGGACGCCCTGCCGCTGGGCACCCGCGTCAGCGCCTTCCTCCGCGCGATGGTGGGCGCGGGCGGGCATTGAAGGCGGGGCCGTTCCCCGCCATCCTCCGCGCAACGGGGGAGGGGTGATGGCCGGGGATGACGAGCGGGCCGCAGGCCCGGCGCCCATGCAGGGGGGCGGGTTCTACAATGACCATGCCCAGCATCAGGCGAAGGGCGGCGCCCACGGGCTGCCGCTGATCGACCGGGCGTTCGAGGGCATGGCGCTGCACGCGCCCGTCACGCTGGCGGACTATGGCAGCGCCACGGGGCGCAACTCGCTGGTGCCCATGGGGCTCGCGCTCGGCCATGTGCGCCGGCGGCTGGGGCCGGACGTGCCGGTGAGCGTCGTCCACACCGACCAGCCGGGCAATGATTTCTCCGCCCTGTTCGCGCTGCTGCGGGACGATCCCGAAAGCTATCTCCGGCGAGATGCGCGCGCCTTCGCCTCCGCCGTGGGGCGCACCTTCCATGAGCAGGTGCTGCCGGATGCCAGCGTGGATTTCGGCTGGTGCTCGTTCGCCGCCCACTGGATGAGCCGTGCGCCGGTGATGCCGGCGGGCCATGTGTGGCCGCGGCAGGCGGTGCCGGAGGTGCGCGCCGCCTTCGCCGCGCAGGCGGCGGCGGACTGGCAGGCCTTCCTCGCGGCCCGTGCGCGGGAGCTGAAGCCCGGCGGCGCCCTCGTGGTGGTGCAGCCGAGCCTGCCGGAGGACGAGCCCACCACCTTCCCGGTGCTGATGGCGTGGGTGGAGGCGGAGCTGGATGCCATGGCGCTCGGCGGCATGCTTACAAAAGACGAGCGCGGGCGCATGACCATCCTCGTCTTCGAGCGCACCGCCGCCGACGCCCGCCTGCCGTTCGCGGACGGCGCCTTCGCGGGGCTCACCCTCGTCGCCGAGGAGGCGCGGGAGATGCCGGACCCGTTCTGGCCGGCCTATGGGGTGGACGGGGACGCGGCGGCGCTGGCGGACAAGCACCTCGGCTTCTTCCGCGCGCCGTTCCTGCCCTCCCTGCTGGCGGCGCTCGATCCCGGCCGCGATGGCGCCTTCCGCGAAGCGTTCACCGCTGGGCTGATGGAGGCGCTGGGCCGGCGCATGCGCGCGGCGCCGCAGCCGCTTCTGTCCCCCATGGTGATCCTGACCGGGCTGTACCGGAAGGCGGGGGCAGACCCTCACGTCGGCGCGGAAAAGCCTGCCGCCAGCGCCACCGGCACGCCGTAGCCGTCGCGGGCCATCGCCGCGGCCTCGGCGATGGGGAGGGGGCGGCCGAGCAGGAAGCCCTGCGCCTCGGCGCAGGAGGTGCGGACGAGCAGCGCCCACTGCGCCTCGGTCTCGATGCCCTCGGCGACAGTGGCGATGCCGAGCCGGCCGGTGAGCACGGTGATGGCCTCGACGATGGCGGCGCTGGCCGAGCCCTCGGTGGCGTCCTGCACGAAGGAGCGGTCGATCTTGATCTTGTCGAGGGGCAGAAGGCGCAGCCGGCTGAGGCTGGAATAGCCCGTGCCGAAATCGTCGAGCACGATCTTCACGCCGATCTCGCGCAGCCGCTGGAGCACGGCGAGGCTGGTCTGCTCGCTCTCGAACAGGGCGGTTTCGGTGATCTCGCATTCGAGGCGGCCGGGCGGCAGGCCGCTGTCGCGCAGCGCCGCCTCCACCGTGCCGACGATGTCGCCGAAGGCGAGCTGCACCGGCGAGAGATTCACCGCGACCTTCAGATTGCCGGGCAGGGCGGCGATGTCGGCCACCGCCCGCCGCAGCACGAAGGCGCCGATCTCCACGATGCTGCGGGAATCCTCGGCCAGCGGCACGAAATCGGAGGGCTCGACGATGCCGCGGCGCGGGTGGTTCCAGCGCAGCAGCGCCTCGAACCCGGTGAGCGCGCCGGTGAGCACCGAGAAGATCGGCTGGTAGGCGAGATCGAACTGCCCTTCGGCCAGGGCCTCCCTGAGGTCCTGCTCCATCTCCAGCCGGGCGCGCAGATGGGTGTCCATCTCCGGCTCGAACACGCACATGGTGCCGCGGCCCCACGCCTTGGCGCGGTAGAGGGCGAGGTCGGCCTGCTTGAGCAGGGTGTCGGCGTCGATCCACGCCGCCTCGGCCACCGCGATGCCGACGCTGACGCTGACCGCGATGGTATGGCCGAGGGCCGAATAGGGCTCCCCGAGCAGGCCGATGATGCGCTCGGCCAGCTCGGTCGCCGCCTGCGGCTGCTGCGGCCCGATGCTGATGATGGCGAACTCGTCGCCGCTGAGGCGTGCCACCACGTCGGTGGCGTGAACGCAATTGGTGAGGCGGGCGGCGACCTTCCGCAGCAAGGCGTCGCCCACGGGATGGCCGAGGGTGTCGTTGACGTCCTTGAAGCGGTCGAGGTCGAGATAGAGCAGGGCCATCTTCTCGCCCCGCTCGGCGGCCTCGTAGAGCGCCTTGCCGATGCGCTCGCGGAACACCACCCGGTTGGGCAGGCCCGTGAGGTCGTCATGATGGGCGAGGAAGCGGATGCGCCCCTCGCGCTCGATCAGCGCCATGTTCTGCCGCTGCGCCTCGGCGGCGGCCTCGGTGGCGCGCAGGTTGGCCTCGGCAAGCTCCGCCTGCACCGCCTTGAGCGCGGTGACGTCGGTGCGGATCGCGACCACGCCGCCGTCCGCGGTGCGCCGGTCGGTCATCAGCAGCCAGCGCCCGTCGGACAGCCGCCGCTCCACCGGGCTGTGCTCGGGACGATGCCAGCGGGCCCGCTCGGCCACCTGCTCCTCGCTCAGCGGACCGGCCGTGGGGAGATGACGGGCCGCGACGCTCGCCCGCATGATCTCCTGGAAGCGGGCGCCCGGCGTCAGAAACGGCGCGGTGATGGCGAACAGCTCGCGGTAGCGCTGGTTGCAGGCGACGAGCCGGTCCTCGCCGTCCCACAGGGCGAAGCCATCGGACATAGCTTCGACCGCATTGGCGAGCACGGCCGTGGCGCGGGCGCGCTCGGCATCCACCCTTTCGCGCTGGCGCAGTGCCAGGAAGAGGGCCCCGGCGAAGGCCGTCACGAGCGTCCCGCCCATGGCGGCGGCTGCGATCAGGCGATCGCGGAAGCGCCGCCATGGCGCGAGGGCCTCGTCGAGGTCGGTGACCAGCACCACGCGCAGGTCCCCGGGCAGGGAGCTCCGCACCACGGCCAGTTCCGGCTGGCCCTTGTCGCCGGTGGCGACGAAGGCCCTGCCGTCGGGCGGTCGCGTGCCCAGCGCACCGTGCCGCCACTCGCCGACGGCCAGCTCGTCATGGGGCAGCGAGGCCACCAGCTGGCCGTTCGGCCGTTCGATGCGGATGCGCATGCCCGGGGCGAGGCCGGTCTCCGCCAGGATCTTCATGAGGGACTGGGTCGAGACGTCGGCGACGGCGACCACGCCGTCCCATCCGGGAACCGCCCGGACGGCATAGAGCGACCAGTCGCCGTTCACCGGATTCTGCACCGGCCCGATCATGGCGGCGGGCTGGATGCTGGTGGGCTGGGTCACCATGGGCAGCGAGCGCAGCGCGCCGCGTGGCCGGGCCGAGGCGATGATGGTGCCGTCGGGGGCGACCAGCATCATGTCGCGATAGGCGATGGTCTGCAGGTTGAAGCCGCGCAGCAGCTCGTTGGCGGCGGGCGAGGTGGCCGTGACCCCGGCGGCGGCGAACAGCGGCCGGATGGCGGCGAGCGCGCCATGGATCTGGAGCAGTTGACGGTTGAGCGCATTCTCCACGCCCTGGGCGGAGCGCTCGATGTCCGCCTCGGCGATGAGCCGCGTCGCCATGAGGCCGCGATGGGCGAGCAGGGCCGCCCCGACCATCAGCAGGCCCAGGATGACGATGGTCCCGGCGATGACGGAGAGCTTGAGGCGGTGCCAGATCATCGTTGGCGCCAGTCCCCAGGCTTGAGGGCGCCGCCGTCCCCGCCGGGGGAGGCCCTTCCGCCCGGATCATCCGGCCGGCTGCGATCACTCGGCTTTGGCGGTCGTCGCGTGCAGTTCGGCAAGATAGGCATTCCATGCATCGGCGCAAGCCGCGCCACACCGCTCGATCCAGCGCGGCAGGATGGTATTGGAGAGCAGGGTCAGGCGGCGGGCGGCATCGGCCTCGGATTGCGGCACCACCGCCAGCCGGTGGGTCATCGGCCGGCCGCATGCGACGGCGCCGGTGTTGCAGTCGAGCCCGCGGGCGGTGTCGGCCTGGGCCTGCTGCCAGATGCGGCCTTCGAGATCGGCGAGGCCTCCGCGGATCTGGGCCCGCACGTCCTCCGGCAGGGCCATCCAGGCGTTGACGTTGGCGCCGAAGAAGGAAAGCCCCCAGCTGATCGCCATGCTGTGGACGTGGGTGGTGACGTCGCCGAGGCCGATCTCGTGGCCGCTGAGGGTGCCGGTGATGGCGCAATCCACCACCCCCTGCCGCACCGCATCCACCACATCCGCGAACGGCACCACCACGGGAATGGCCCCGAGCGCCTTCATGAGGTCGGACTGGGCCACCGAGGAGGTGCGGACCCGGCGGCCGGCGATGTCGTCAAGGCCGCGGAAGCCGGAGCGGCAGAACAGCACCTGCGCCGGATAGGCATAGATGGCGAGCAGCTCGATGTCCCACCGGTCGCGCAGGATGTTGATGAGATGCACGCGGAAGGCGGCGACCGTCTTCTTCAGGGTCGCCATGTCAGGGTTGAGGATGGGCAGGTCCACGGCGTTGAGCTCCGGCTCCTCCGCCGAGACCACCGACATGAGGCCGGTGCCGAACGGCACCACGCCGAGCTGCATGAGCTGCAGCATCTCCTGCCCGCGCAGGCCGCCGCTGTCGTTGGGGATGATGGTGGCGACCACGCGCCCGCTGGTGCGCTCGGTGATCTCGCGCTCCCAGAACGGCTGCTCCAGCCGGGTGAACTGGGTGACGCCGCCGAGCCCGCCCACCACCTGCAGCCGGATGGGTTCATTCTTGGCGCTTGCGGGCGAGGCCGGGAACAGGGCCATGAGGATGAGGGCGAGGGCGGCCATGAGCTGCCGCAGGCCCGCCCGTGCCGTCCCGATTCGCCCGTGAACCGCCTTCCGCCCGCGTCGCGCCCGCATCTTCCGGCCCCGCCTTCAGGCCAGCCGCCCGCCCCGAACCGCAACGCCGGGAAGGGATATTTCTGTGAGAGTGAGCGCATGGGCGGGGGATGCGCAAGCACAAGCTTGCCCCGTGGATGCCGCTTTCAGCCCTCAATCGGCGGAGGAGCGTTGTGCCTTCTCGTATTTGCGGACGACCCGCTCCCGCTTGAGGCGCGACAGGCGTTGCAGCCAGAAGATGCCGTCGAGCTGATCGCGCTCGTGCTGGTGGCAGACGGCACGCAGCCCCTCGGCTTCTTCCTCCTGAAAGGCGCCGGCGAGATCCTGGTAGCGCACCCGCACGCGGGCCTTCCGCTCCACCTCCTCCACCGCGCCGGGCATGGAGACACTGCCCTCGGCATGGCGGATGGTCTCGGGCGAGGACCACACGATCTCGGGATTGATATAGGTGCGCGGGCCGTCCTCATGGGACAGCTCCAGCACCACCACCCGCGCGGGCACGCCCACATGGGGCGCGGTGATGCCGATACCCGGCGCGGCGCGCATCGTGTCGAGGAGGTCCGCCGCGAGGTCCGCCAGCGCCGCGTCGAACACCGTCACCGGCGCGGCCGGCAGCCGCAGCCGCGGGTCGGGGAATTTCACGATCTGGCGTACCGCCATGGGGGGCCTCCGTGTCGCGTCCCGATGCCTCCCGCCCGGACGCGCAGCGGGGACTCGGGGCAGGGGCGGGGATGTAATTTGATACCGTTTGAGGGGAGGCTGGGCGCGACGGCCTCGATCTTGGACCCGGCAGGAGCTGAACCCGTCCCGAACCGGTCCCGAATCCCGCCGATACCCCTGGTGCTACCCCCACTGAATCTGCCGATATGGGCCCCTATTGCGGCCGCCGCTCCCGCTCGTCCCAGCCGCCGATGACGTCCTGTTCCGGCTCCGGCGGACGGGGCATTCCGGCGAGGCGCAGGGTGCGGTCGAGCAGCACTTCGTAGATCGGCCTGCCGCCAAGTCCTTCTGCCACAAGGTTTGCGGTGACGCAGGTGAGGATGGTCGGCAGCAGGAGATCGTAGGCCCCGGTCAGCTCCGCCACCAGCACCATCCCCACCAGCGGCGCCCGCACCGTGGCCGAGAACAGGCCACCCATGGCGGCGATGCCGCAGGCCGCAAGCATCTGGGGCGGAAGGGGAAAAAGGCTCCCGAGCAAGGTCGCGAACAGCACCCCGACCGCCGTCGCCAGCGCCAGGATGGGGGCGAAGATGCCGCCGGGAATGCCGGTGGAATAGCTCGCCATGGTCATGGCGAACCGGATCAGGACGATCCCCGCCAAGGTCAGCGCCGGCAACCCCATGCCCGGCAAGGACACCGCCAGCATCTCCCCCCCGAACGTCGCCTCCGGCCGCAGCACCAGCAACGGCCCCACCGCCGCGCCGACCACCACCGGCAGGACATAGGGCGAGACCTTCAAAGCCAGTCCCCGTGCGGCATCCAGCGAAAACACCAGCGCCGCGTTGAAGGCGATTCCCACCCCCCCGAGAACCACGCCAAGCCCGATGAATGCGGGCAGGAAATGCAGCGGTACGGCCGCCACATCCATCTGCATGTCCGGCGCGGTACCGCCGATGACCTGGGCCACGATGGCGCTCGCCGCCGAGCAGATGATGACCGCGCTATAGGTCCGCAGCCCATAGGGAAACTGCCGCCGCGTCTCCTCGATGACGAACAGGATGGCCGCCAGCGGCGCGTTGAACGCCGCCGCCAGACCCGCCGCGGCGCCGGCCGCCAGCAGGCCCCGGCTGTCGCGGGTGCTGAGGCCGGCGGCGTCCGAGATGGCCTTGGCGATGGAGGCGCCCATATGGATCGTCGGACCTTCCCGGCCCGCCACCAGCCCCGACCCGAGGGCCAGCACGCCGCCGATGAACTTCACCGGCAGCACCCGCTTCCAGCGCACCTCGCGCAGGCCTTCCAGCGCGCCCTCGATCTCCTGAACGCCGGAGCCCGCCGCCTCGGGGGCGAAGCGGCGCACCAGGAAGACCGCGAGGGCCACCATCAGAGCGGCGCCGGCCGAGAGGGCGGCATAAAGCTCCGGCCCCTGGAAATGCTCGCGCAGCAGCAGCGGCCACTCGCCGGCCTTCACCGTCGCCCAGTGGAAACCGGCGCCGACGCCGCCCCCGATGAAGCCCACCAGAGCGGCGAGGGCGTAATAGACGATGTCACGGGGCTTCTGGGCGGGCTCGGCGGTTGTCACGCGGGACCTCGGGGCGGGGCAGCTGGGCAGCCTGATGCACTGCAGCAACAGACTTAGCTGAGGCGTGCGGTGGGGGGCAAGGACTACCGACCCGTCCTCGTCCCGCCCCGCCCGGTTTCAAACCGCCTTGAGCGCCGGGGGCGCGGCCGGTCCCAGCATTCGCGGCGATTCCTCGCCGTGGAGGTGGAGCACCCGGTCATGCAGGTCCACCAGAGTGTTGCGATGGCCGATGGAGATGAAGGTGCTCTCCGGCAGACGCTCCCGCAGCAGGCGGTAGAGCGCCGCTTCGGTCGCCTCGTCGACGGCGGACGTGGCCTCGTCCAGCAGCAGCACCTCGGGCTCTTCCAGCAGTGCGCGGGCGATGGAGATGCGCTGCTGCTCACCCAGCGAGAGCTCGTGCGGCCACAGGGCTTCCGCATCCAGCCGGCCGGCGAGGTCGGCGAGGCCGACGGCGGTCAAGGCCTCGGCGATGCGGGCCCGCGGCACATCGGCGACGGGGCGGGGATAGGCGAGGGCCACATCCAGCCGCCCGGCCGGGACATAGGGCTTCTGCGGCAGCACCATGAGGCGATGCTCGGCGTGCCGGTGCACGGAGCCTGTCGAGTAGGGCCAGATACCGGCGATGGCGCGCAGCAGGGTGGTCTTGCCGGCGCCGGAAGGGCCGGTGATGAGCACGCATTCCCCGTGCGCGATATGGAGTTCGTCGGTGGCGATGAGGGGCGCGCCGCCCGGCAGGCGCACATCAAGCCCGCGCAGCGCCAGGGCCTTGGTGGCGGGAAGGGAAGCGAGGCTCTCGGTGGGGCGGTTGGTCTGCGCCGCCGCGATGGCCTTTTCGAAGCCGGTGAGCCGCTGCACGACCGAGGTCCATTCCGCCAGCGTCACGTAACTGGAAATGAAGAAGGAGAACGATCCCTGCACAGAGGAGAAGGCGCTCGCCGTCTGCATCAATTGGCCGAGCTGGATCTGGCCGGAGAAATAGGCCGGGGCCACCACCACGTAGGGGAAGATGGTCGAGATCTGGTTGTAGCCGGCGGTGAACCAGGTGAGGCGCTTCTGCGCCTTCATCAGCTCGACGAAATTACCGAAGATGTGGGAGAAGCGCCCCTCGAGCTTGCGCTCTTCGGCCTGCGCGCCGTCCAGAAGGGCGATCTGCTCGCCATTCTCGCGCACCCGCACGAGATCGACGCGGAAGTTCGCCTCATAGCGCTGCTGCTCGAAATTGAGCTTCACCAGTGGTCGGCCGATGAAATGGGCGAGGAGCGTTCCGCCCGCGGCATAGATCAGAGCCGCCCAGAACAGGTAGCCCGGCACGTTCAGCTCGCGCCCGAACAGGTGCAGCGGCAGCGAGCCGGACAGATTCCACAGGATGACCGAGAAGGAGATGAGGGACACCACGGTGCCGAGCAGACCGACGCCCACCGAAATCGTGCGGCTGATGAAGGACTGCACATCCTCCGCGATGCGCTGGTCGGGATTGTCCGCCTCATCGCCGCCGAGCCGCAGGCGATAATGCACGTCGTCACCCAGCCACGCGCCGAGATAACGCCGGGTGAGCCAGCGCCGCCAGCGCACCTCCAGCCACTGCTTCAGGTAGATCTGGTAGACCGCCACGACGATGGCGCCTGCGGCGATGGCACAGAAGATCAGGATCTGCGTCTTGAACGCGGCGAAGTCCTTCTCCTGTATGGCGTTGTAGAAAGCCACGTTCCACTCGTTCAGCATCACCGTGGCGAATACCCACGCGAGCTCCAGAGCGATCACCGCGGCGAGGAGGCCGATGGCGATCCAGCGTTCCTCGCTCTTGAAATAGGGCACGGCGAGGCGGCGGATGTCGCCGAGAAGGGATAGAAGGGCACGCAAGGCCGGGCTCTCCGGGAGGGCTTCGCGGCAAGCATTGAACCCCCGCGCATGGCTGAACCATGGCCGCAGGATGAAGGATTGGAAAGGTGCCGGTGCGGCAGGGGAGGCGGGGTTACAGACAGGATTGCAAATCGTGTCTGTAACCCCGGGTCATCGGGCAATCACCCAGGGGGGAGCCTGACCAGTCCTCCCGAAATGGGGCGCGCTGGACATGGCTCGCGTCGTCCAGGTGACGCGCTCAGGCCTTCTTCACGAACTCCGTGCGCAGCACGAGGCCCTTCACCTTCTCCACCTTGCAGTCGATTTCTTCAGGGTCGCCGGTGAGGCGGATGCCTTTGACCAGCGTACCGCGCTTCAGGGTCACGGACGTGCCCTTCACCTTGAGGTCCTTGATGAGAGTGACGTTGTCGCCGTCCTTCAGGACGGCGCCGTTGGCGTCGCGGACTTCAATGTCGGACATCTTCCTCAAACCTCCTTGGCCAGCTCGCGCAGGCGGAACTTCTGGATCTTGCCGGTGGAGGTCTTGGGGATTTCCTCGAAAACCACGTGGCGGGGGCACTTGTACGCCGCCAGATGAGCGCGGCAATGGGCGATGATGTCCTCGGCCGTCGCGCTCATGCCGTCGCGCAGCTCGACGAAGGCGACGGGCGTCTCGCCCCACTTCTCGTCGGGCTTGGCCACCACGGCGGCCGCGGCGATCGCGGGATGCTTGTAGAGGGCATCCTCCACCTCGATGGAGGAGATGTTCTCGCCGCCGGAGATGATGATGTCCTTGGAGCGGTCCTTGAGCTGGATATAGCCGTCGGGATGTTTCACCCCGAGGTCGCCCGAGTGGAACCAGCCGCCTGCGAAGGACTTCTCGGTGGCCGAGGGGTTCTTGAGATAGCCCTTCATCACCACGTTGCCGCGGAACATGACCTCGCCCAGCGTCTCGCCATCGGCGGGGACCGGAACCATGGTTTCGGGGTCCATCACGTCGAGGGCCTCCAGCGCGCTGTAACGCACGCCCTGCCGGGACTTGAGGAAGGCCCGCTGCTTGGCGTCGAGCGCATCCCACTCCGCATGCCAGTCGTTGACGACCGCCGGGCCGTACACCTCGGTGAGGCCGTACACATGGACCACGTTGAAGCCGGCGTCCTGCATGGCGGCGAGCACGGCCTCCGGCGGCGGGGCGGCGGCGGTGATGAACTCCACCCGGCCGGGCAGGGGGCGCTTGTCGGCTTCGGCCGCGTTGAGCAGCGTGGACATCACGATGGGCGCGCCGCACATGTGCGTCACCTTGTGGTCGGCGATGGCGTCGAACATGGCTTTCGCCCGCACCTGACGCAGGCACACATGGGTGCCGGCCACCAGCGTGATGGACCAGGGGAAGCACCAGCCGTTGCAGTGGAACATGGGCAGCGTCCACAGATACACCGGATGCTTGCCCAGAGCGCACGTCACCACATTGCCGACCGCCAGCAGATGCGCGCCGCGGTGGTGATAGACGACGCCCTTCGGATCGCCCGTGGTGCCGGACGTGTAATTCAGGGCGATGGCGTCCCATTCATCGGCCGGCGTCTTCCAGGCGAAGTCTTCGTCGCCGGTGGCGAGAAAATCCTCGTATTCCATCACCCCGATGCGGTCGCCCGGACCGGTGAACTCGGGATCGTCATAGTCGATGACGAGCGGCTTGCAGACGGCGAGGGCGAGGGCCGCCTTGATGACCGGAGAGAATTCGCGGTCGGTGATGAGCACCTTCGCCTCGCCGTGGTCGAGGGTGAAGGCGAGGATGGCGGCGTCGAGCCGGGTATTCAGCGAATTGAGCACCGCGCCCACCATGGGCACGCCGTAATGGGCTTCCAGCATGGCCGGCGCGTTGGGCAGCATCACCGCAACGGTGTCGCCGACGCCGACGCCCACCTTTGCGAGCGCCGAGGCAAGGCGCCGGCTGCGGGCGTAGAAATCGCGGTAATTGCGCTTCAAATTGCCGTGCAGGATGGCGGTGTGGTCCGGAAAGACGCTCGCCGCCCGCTCGAGGAAGCCGAGGGGCGTCAGCGGCTGGTAGTTCGCCGCATTCCGATCGAGATCCTGGTCGTAGATGCCGGCCATCGTGTCTCCCCCCTCGTCCGAAAGCTTGTGTTCGCGCCGGGATTCCGGTCGAATTGGAGCGCGAACCTAGCCGAGGGCGGCAGGGCGGTGCAATCAGCGGTGCCCGATACCAAAGTACCAGTTCGCCGCATGTGGTTGCAGACCCGGGCGACAAACGTCTTACGCATTTGTGCGAGCTTGCGCTGTAAAAAAGCACCCGGCACTACCGGGCCAAAGAAGACCCTTGAGGGAGACGTCCATGTCCATTGATCGCGCGAGCCGCTACGCGCAGGCCTATGCCGGCTGGAAGACCGATCCGTCCGCCTTCTGGGCCGAGGCTGCCCGCGGCATCGACTGGACCCGGCCGCCGGAGACCATCTTCGATGCCGATGCCGGCGTCTATGGCCGCTGGTTTCCCGATGCGGTGGGCAATGTCTGCCACAACGCCCTCGACCGCCATGTCGCGGCCGGCCGTGGCGATCAGGCGGCACTGATCTACGACAGCCCGGTTGCCGGCACCAAGCGCACGCTCACCTATGGCGAGATGCTGAAGGAGACGGCGACGCTGGCCGCGGTGCTTCAGGACATGGGCGTCACCAAGGGCGACCGCGTTCTGATCTACATGCCCATGGTGCCGGAAGCGATCTGCGCGATGCTGGCGTGCGCCCGCATCGGCGCCATTCATTCCGTGGTGTTCGGCGGGTTCGCCGCCAAGGAGCTCGCCACCCGCATCGAGGATGCCGAGCCGAAGGTGATCCTCGCGGCCTCCTGCGGCATCGAGCCGAACCGCGTGGTGCCCTACAAGCCGCTCCTCGACCTCGCCATCTCCATGTCGGCCGTGAAGCCGGAGCACTGTCTGGTGCTGCAGCGGACCCAGGGGCCGGGCGCGCTTGTGGAGGGCCGTGATCTCGACTGGCAGGCGGCGGTCGATGCCGCAGCCGCGGCAGGCAAGGCCGCCCTCTGCGCCGACATGCTGGCAACCGATCCGCTCTACATCCTCTACACGTCAGGCACGACCGGGAAGCCCAAGGGCGTCGTGCGCGACACCGGCGGCTACATGGTGGCGCTCGACTGGAGCATGAAGAACCTCTACGGCATCAAGCCCGGCGAGGTGTTCTGGACCGCCTCCGACATCGGCTGGGTGGTCGGCCATTCCTATATCGTCTACGCCCCGCTGATCCTCGGCGCGACCACGCTGGTCTATGAGGGTAAGCCGGTGGGCACGCCCGACGCCGGCGCCTTCTGGCGGGTGATCGAGGAGCACGGCGTCGTCGCGCTGTTCACGGCGCCGACCGCGCTCCGCGCCATCAAGAAGGACGACCCGGACTGCCTCCTGAAGCAGGGGCGCGATCTTTCGCGCTTCCGCACCCTGTTCCTCGCCGGCGAACGGGCTGATCCTGATACCGTCGTGTGGGCACAGGAGCAGTTGAAGGTGCCGGTGGTTGACCACTGGTGGCAGACGGAGACCGGCTGGGCCATCGCCGCCAACCCCGTGGGCCTCGGCCTCCTGCCCATAAAACTCGGCTCGCCCACGGTGCCCATGCCCGGCTACGACGTGCAGATCGTGGACGAGGCGTCCAAGCCCGTTCCGGCCGGCACCATGGGCTCCATCGTGGTCAAGCTGCCTTTGCCTCCCGGCTGCCTGCCCACCTTGTGGCAGCAGGACGACCGTTTCGCCGAGAGCTACCTCGCCGAGTTCCCCGGCTACTACAAGACCGCCGACGCCGGCTTCGTCGACGATGACGGCTATGTCTTCGTCATGGGCCGCACCGACGACATCATCAACGTCGCCGGCCATCGTCTCTCCACCGGCGGCATGGAGGAGGTGCTGGCCTCCCATCCGGACGTGGCCGAGTGCGCCGTCATCGGCGTGAAGGATGAGCTGAAGGGCGAGGTGCCCTGCGGCTTCGTCGTGCTCAAGGCCGGCGAGCGGCGCGCGCCGGACGTGATCGAGAAGGAACTGGTGGGGCTGGTGCGCGACCGCATCGGGCCGGTGGCGGCCTTCAAGCTCGCGGTCACCGTGAACCGCCTGCCCAAGACCCGCTCGGGCAAGATCCTGCGCGGCACCATGAAGAAGATCGCCGATCACGATCCCTGGACCGTGCCCGCCACCATCGACGACGCGGGTGTGCTGGAGGAGATCGAGGGCGTGCTCAAGGAGCGCGGCATCGCCTGAGCAAGGTGCCGCTTTTTGACCCTATCGAGGCCGGGCGATTGCCCGGCCTTTTTGCGTCCGACAGCCGGGATTTCGGCCCCAAAACTTTAACGCCGACCGCCGCCGCGGGAGGGCACATAGCAGCTGTAGCCGATGAAGCACTGGGGATTGTCGCGCGTGGGCACCCATTCCGGGCGGGTCTCCTGGTCGTAGACGCAGAAGCTCTGGTCCCGCACATAGCGATCATAGAGGGTGGGGGAGGTGGCGAGCACCACGGCGCCCTTCGATTGAATGAGGGCCGCGGCCTGGGTGCAGGTGAAGGATCGGCTCTGCGTCTGCGCCGCCGCAGGCCCGGCGAGGGCGGCAAGGCCGGCCGCCATCACAAGGCCGAGAACCGGGCGGACCCGGCTGGTGGTGCACGTCGTCATGGCATCCTCCTTCGTGACGGACCTTTCGAGCCGGTCGTTCCTCACCGGAAGGAATTGTCCCGAGTCGGCACGTAGCAGGTATAGCCCACGAAGCATTGCGGATTGTCCTTCGTCTTGATCCATTCCGGCTTCAACTGCTCGAAGCCGGAGCAGTAGCGCAGCGAAATCACGTAGCGGTCGAAGATGTTGGGGCCGGTACCCATGACGACGGCGCCCTGGCTCGAGACGAGGCCGGCCGCGGCGGCGCACGTCATCGTGAGGCTGTCTGGCCGCGCCAGCGCGGCGCCGGAGGTGATTGCGGCGAGCGCCGCCCCGGCCGCGACCGACCGCGCAAAGGCGGGGAATCGGTAAGGTTGCATGGCGTCCTCCTTCGGGAGACCTACGAATCCAGACTAAATCCGGGCCTCTGAACGCAGCTTGAAGGCGATTGTTTTTACGAACAATTTACCTTTCGGATCCGGTCACCGCGCCGATAGCCGGCGAAGGGCGGCCAACACCGCTATGTAGCGGTAGCATACTAGGAATTTGGCTCCAGGGCGTGCTGATTTGGGGCGACTGTGGCAAGAATGTTACGGCATTCCGGCGAGACCCCTGCTAGATAGATGTCACTGGACGAAAGGACTTGTGGCCCGAGACGGTCGTCGGTGATTTCGCCCAAAGCACAAGTTACCCAAGCAAGGGGGTTTTGGTCATGAAGCGGTTCCTTCTCGCCACTGTCGCGCTGGCGGCGCTCTCGGCTCCGGCCGCGGCTGCTGACCTGGCGACGAAGTATCCCGTCAAGGCGGTTGCCGTCGTTCCGGTGTTCTCCTGGACCGGCTTCTACATCGGTGGCAACGTCGGTTACGGCGGTGACTCGTTCACCTACGACGTCAACTACTTCGGCGCCCCGGTCGCCTCGGCCAGCCTGAACTCCTCCGGCTTCTACGCCGGTGGCCAGATCGGCTACAACTACCAGTTCGCGAACAACGTCGTGCTCGGCATCGAGACCGACCTGCAGTGGGCCAACATCGCTGGCACCGTCAGCGCTTCCGTCCTCGGCCTGCCGGTCGTGAGCGCTGGCACCACCATCGACTACTTCGGCACGATCCGCGCCCGCCTCGGCTACGCGATCGACCGGTTCCTGCCCTACATCACCGGTGGTGTGGCCTACGGCAAGACCGCGACCACGGCTTCGATCCTGGGCGTGCAGGTGTTCGACCAGTCCAGCACCAACTGGGGCTGGACCATCGGTGCCGGCGGCGAGTTCGCCATCACCAACAACTGGACGTTCAAGGCCGAATACCTCTACGTCGACCTCGGCTCTGCCAACGTGGACGCCGTCGCGATCGCGCCCGGCCTGAGCGCTGGTACGGACTCCAAGTTCAACTCGTTCCGCGCGGGTGTGAACTACAAGTTCTGATCGAAGCTCTGCTTCATCGTGAAGCCCGCTGCCTCGGCAGCGGGCTTTTCTTTTGCCTGCGCGACCCCGGCTTGGCGATCCGATCCCGTTCCGGTCCAGGCCGCCGTTTCCGAACCATCCAAGCGCATCAGCGCGCGCCGATCCGCCCGGAGCCCGCCACCGCCGCGGGTTGTCGCTGAAGCCTCAACTGGGCTAGCGTTGCCCCATGAGCGACGAAATCGCCTTCGACCGAAGCTTTGACGTTCCAGCCGGCCGCCTCGATCAGGTGACGCCGTTGGTCCGGCGCATCGTGGCGCCCAATCCCTCGCCTTTCACTTTCACCGGAACCTGCTCCTACATCGTAGGCAGAGGCACGGTGGCGATCATCGATCCGGGGCCGGATGATCCCACCCATATTGCGGCGCTGCTCGATGCCGTGCGCGGCGAGACCGTCAGCCACATCGTCATCACCCATACCCATCGCGACCATTCCCCCGCGGCGCGCGCCATCCAGGCCGCCACCGGTGCGCCGACTGTTGCGGAGGGGCAACATCGCGCCGCCCGCCCGCTCGCCATCGGCGAGGTGAACCCATTGGACGCCAGCGCCGACATGGACTTCCGGCCGGACGTCGTCCTGCCCGACGGTGAGGCGGTGGGTGGTCCGGGCTGGACGCTGACGGGTATCGCGAGCCCGGGGCATTGCGCCAACCACATGGCCTTCGCGCTGGCCGAGGAAGATCTCATCTTCTCCGGCGATCATGTGATGGCATGGGCCACCTCCATCGTCGCGCCCCCTGACGGCTCCATGGGCGACTACATCCGATCGCTCGAGCGCTTCGCGGCGCGTACCGAGTCGGTCTACCTCCCCGGCCACGGCGGGCCCGTGCGCGGCGCCCCGGCGTTCGTGCGCGATTACCTCGCCCATCGCGTGGCGCGGGAGGCCGCGATCCTGCGGGCGCTGGACCGGGACGTGGAGACGATTCCCGATCTGGTGCGGGGCATCTATATCGGCCTCGACCCCCGATTGGTGGGAGCGGCATCGCTCACTGTTCTGGCGCATCTCGAGCATCTGGTGGCCAGCGGCCGGGTCGTTACCGACGGGACGGCAGCCATCACCGGCCGATTCCGCCGGGCGGCCTGACGCGAGAGAGACCGGCGCGGCCATGTGCGGACGGTTCGTCCAGCTGACGCCCCCAGCGGCCCTCGCCGCCCTGTTCGGGGTTGATCCGACGCTGGCGCCTCTGCCCAACGTCCCGCCCCGCTACAACGCGGCGCCGACTCAGACTCTCATGGTCGTCCGCCGAAATCCCGAGACGGGGCGACGTCATCTCGATCTGCTGCGTTGGGGATTGGTGCCGTCTTTCGCCAAGGACCCATCCGGCGGTGGCAGCCTCATCAACGCGCGTTCGGAGACTGTTGCCGAAAAGCCGACCTTCCGTGGGGCCTGGCGCGCCCGGCGCCGCTGCATCGTCCCTGCCGACGCCTTCTATGAGTGGAAGGCCGTGGACAAGCGGCGCCAGCCCTTCGTCATTTCCCGCGCCGATGGCTCTCCCATGTCCTTTGCCGGTCTGTGGGAGGGCTGGAAGGATCCCGGCACGGGCCAATGGCTCCGCACCTTCACCATTCTCACCTGCCCCGCCACAGAACGCCTGCGCCCGCTGCACGAGCGCATGCCGGTGATCCTGCACGACTCGGAAATCTCAGCCTGGCTGGAGGGGGAGGAGGGCGCCGCCCTGATGCACTCCTATCCCGGCGGGGCTCTTCGCCTGACCCCGGTTTCGGCCAGCGTCAATTCCGTCCGCAATGAAGGCCCGGGTCTGGTGGAACCGTTGCCACCGCAAGAGGCGGCGGCTGCCGTCGCGCTTCTGGGAACGCCTGCGGTCTGAGACTCAGCGCCGCCGCCGCTCGGCCGCCAAGTCCGCCATCAGCGCCTCGATGCGCTGGGCGTTGGTGCCAAGGTCATGGATGCCATAGCGGGCGGAGGACCGCACATCGACCCGCGCCCCCTTCGCGGTTGGCCGAATGCGGATCGAGACATCGCTGCGGAAACCCATGACGGGCGAAACCGCCACGGCCTCGATCTGACCGTCGCGCCGGGTTCCGCGCGGGGGAATCGCATCGAGGATGTGCCAGCGCCGCTTCTGCACCAGGGCAAGGACCGTATTGAACGCCTCTTCCGGCGTCGCCGTGAGGTCGACAGGCTTGATGCCGGGATAGGCCATACGCTGGGTCTCGGCCGCCGCCGACCCGCCGAAGGCAAGGCTGTTGGCATCCCGGGGGTGGGCCAGCATGAGGGCGCGAAAGCGGGGCGGATCGGTGGGGTCCGTCGCGATATCGGTGAGCTTCGGCAGCATCATGCCACGCGCGAGAACGGCGGCAGGCCCCGCGAGAACCAGGCCGCCTATGGCGACCGCAGCAATGGCGCGGCCTATGCCGAGCCATCCCGTTTCCCAGGTGATGAAGAAGGCGACGATACCCATGGCGGCGGCGATGAGCGCCATGCCGAGCCCCGCCGACAGCGTGGCGATGGCCGGTTGGAAATCCAGCATTCCCGCGCGATAGAGACCGGCTGCAAGCGCCACCACGGGCACCGAGAACAGCGCCAGCCGGAAGCTCCAGCGGGCCAGCGGTGAATAGCGCTCCTCGGTGTAAAGCCGGCGTCTGATCATCCTGCGGCCTGTGGTGCGCGTCCTGCGCCGTTGCCGGTTGGTTAGACCGCGTTTTCGGCGGCGAGGGAAGAGGCTTTGCCCCCCGAGGCGAGGAGGACCTCGGGCAGGTCGTCCACGCTGTCCACCACGAGATCCGCATCGGTGACGAGATCGTCCACCGGCGCCGGCCCGCTGCGCACCAGGATGAAGCGCGCGCCCGCCCCACGTGCGGCCGCAAGGTCGTGGGCACTGTCGCCGATCACTGCCATTGCGTATGGGCGGTGGCCGAACCGCTCGGCGAAAGCCGCCACCATTCCCGGACCCGGCTTTGAGCCGAAGCCGGAATCATAGCCGTGAACCGCGTCGAGAAGATCGAGAAAGCCGAGGGCTGCCGCCTGCTGACGGGCGTTCTCTTCCGCGTCATTGGTGACGATACCGAGGGCGAAGCCTGCCGCCTTCAGCCGTTGCAACGCCCGGGCGGGATGGCCAATGGGCGTGAGGTTGGCGAGGCCCTCGGCCGCGAACAGGCGATCAATCTCCGCGAGGAAACCGGCATCGGCGGGGCGACCCAGAGCGTGAGCCCAGAGCGGGCCATAATGGGCCGACGAGCCGGAAACGAGGGGCGAGGTGGGCAGGAAGCGCTCCTCGTCGGGGAGATAGTGGCTCACCGCCTCGAGCCGGGCGACGGCATGGGCGTCATCGCGTGCCATCTGCCGCATGACCGCACCGGCCGCCCGACCCCAGGTGCGGTCGAAGTGCACCAGGGTGCCGTCCTTGTCGAAAAGCAGCGCGGTCAGATCCTGCATGGGTTCATCCGCTGGGCGGGGAGGGGCTCCCGCAGGCCGGCTCGACCGCGGCGGAGGACGTCTTTAGTATCACGTGTATGTCATCCAGACGACCCGCCGCTCCGAGCCGTTCCCTGACCATGCCCGACGCAGCGCTGCGGAGGGCGGTGCCGTGGACGGCGGGGATACCGCTCGCCGTATGCATCGGCCTGGTCGCATTCACGATGCCCGGCCCATCCAGCGCGGCGACCCCGCTGCCACCCGTCAAGCCCAAGGATCTCAAGGCGTCCTCCTCTTCGGCGGTTGCGCGGGTGCCCTCCCTGCGCGCGGCCCCGCTTCCGCCGCGGCGTCCGCCGGAGCTGGCGGAAGAGGACAGCGCGGCTGAGGCCGATGGGCAGGACGCCGCGCGGCAGGAGGGACCGGTGGACGTAGGCAGGGCCGATCGCTTCGTGCGGGATCCCGTACGGCCTGCGCAGCGGCCGCAGGTGGCCTCGCGGGAGACGGCGCCCGACGCCGCGGTGACCTCCGGCGGCCCGAGAGTCCCGACTCCATCGGCCGTATCTCCGAGCGTGGTGCCGTCGGCACCGGCCGGCCCCATGGTGATGCCCGCCGCCTGCGCCGATCTGATCGCGGAGGGGGCGATCGAGGCCAGCCTCGAGACGTCCCTCACTCCCAGTCCAGTCTGCGGCACGTTCATCCCGGTCAGACTGACCGCGGTTCGGCTGGCCGATGGACGGATGCTTCCGCTGAAGCCGGCGGCGATCTCGCGATGTGAAATGACCATGGCTGCCGCGGCGTGGATGAGTGAGGCTCTGGCCCCCGCCGTCGCTGACGCCGGCGGGGAGCTGACGGCGATCCGCATCGCCGATTCCTACAATTGCCGCCCGCGCAACCGGGTGGCGGGCGCCAAGATGAGTGAGCACGGCCGCGGCAATGCGGTGGATGTGGGCGGCTTCGAGCTGGGCGACGGGCGGGTGTGGACGGTCGCGAAGGGGGGCCTGCCGATGGCCCTGCGTGCGTCCATGAAGGACAGTGCCTGCACCCGTTTCGCCACGGTGCTCGGCCCCGGCTCAGACGGTTATCACGAGGATCACATCCATGTGGACCTCGCCCAGCGCCGGAATGACTTCAAGCTGTGCCACTGGAATCTCGACGCCGGTTCAGCCGTGGCGTCGCGCAAGGACAAGCCTGCGGCGACCGCTCCGGCGGCTTCGACCGGGGGAGGAGATGACGAGGCGGCGGAGAAGGTCGGGGCAACCGCCGCCGGGAATGCCGAGTCCGAGCCCCAGGCCCAGAGTGCACCACTTCCCCCGCCCAAGGGCGGGGCTGCATCCGGCAAACCCGCCACCGGCAAACCCGCTACCGGGAAGGGCACGGCGAAAAGTGACGCGCCGGGCGCGGATCGCGCCGCAAAGCCCGGCCAGACGAAGACATCCCCAGCCAAGAATACTCAGACCAAGGATGGTGGCTCAAAGGGCTCCCAGCCAAAGCAGGGGCAGGCCGACTGAAGGCTTTGCCATCTTCCGTAAGGAGAGCACGCAAACAAAAAAGGGCGCGGCCAAGCCGCGCCCTTTTTGCGTCAGACAGCCGTCGGGCTCAGAGCACCACGACCTCGGCACCAACCGGAACCCGGCTGTAGAGATCGATCACGTCCTCATTGAGCATGCGGATGCAGCCCGAGGAGATTGCCTGGCCAATGTATTCCGGCTGGTTGGTGCCGTGGATACGGAACAGGGTGTCCTGATTGCCTTGGTAGAGGTACAGGGCGCGGGCGCCCATGGGATTGTGGGGACCGGGCGCCACATAGGAGGGCAGGCCGGCAATGCGCTGGTGGATTTCCGGCGTGGGAGTCCAGCTCGGCCATTCGGTCTTGCGACCGACCTTGGCCTGGCCGCGGAAGGCGAGGCTTTCCTCGCCGACGGTCACGCCGTAGCGGATCGCCTTACCGTTGCCTTCCACGTAGTAAAGGTACTTGTTCGGGGTATCGACGACCACCGTTCCCGGCTTCTTGTTGGTCGGATACTCAACGATATGCCGCGCATACTGACCCGAAGGCTTCACATTCGGGTACGGCTTGTTTGCAAGAAGCTGCTTGTCACGCGCCGTCATCGCCGTTTCCGGCGCCGGCGCAATTGTCTCGGACACGCAGCCGCTGAGCATCAATCCCGTCAGCAGTGCCCCGACGACCCGCCACATCATAGCTCGCCTCTTTAACTCTTCCCTTGACGCACAAGGAGGATTCGACCCGCAAAAATGAATTAACCCAATGTCCGCTCCGCTAGAAGGGTGTTCAGTTGAGGAGCGGATGCTTGTGAGAAAGCGTTGCAGAAATGCCTCACAGATTGCCCTTTCGGCACCCTCTTTGGAGTTTCGCAAGCTTTGGGGCGCCTACTCTTCGTATGACCGCGGAGAAGTCGCATCGGCTGCACAGTTTTGACGCAGTTGATCGCCATCTCTGAAGGGGTCACGCGAAGGTGCCGCTGCGTAACGGCGCACCACACAGGAGTTGGGACATGTCTACCGGACACCAAGGGCTCAGCCCCCGGGAGGAATCGGATCTGAAGCGTACGGCGCAGAGCCAGCAGTGGCGCGACATCGGCATTTCCGCCGTAGCCGCGGCCGCCCAGCAGGCGAGCGACAAGAAGGCGGTCGAGGCCAAGGCGGCGCAGGCCAACAAGGTCGTCACCCTCAAGGACATCGACTTCCTCGCCGCCTGAGGCGGGAGCGATGGTCCACCCGGAACCGGCGCGGGGGCCGGACCGGGGTGGTGAAAGCGGTGCGCTGGCCGCAAGATGTCACGCATCGACACCCCCACGTCCCGATCGGCGGCGACACCGTTTTGCCGCCGGACGTCCGGATGGGTGGTATCCGTAGCGGGGAGTGGAAGCGGCGGCGGTCGCACCTCCCGATCGGCTCGGTTCCCACACGCCTCGCGGCGGGCTAGAAGGGCGGGCCGATCAAGGACCGCCGCATGCTCTTCGCCTATATCGCCAGACAAGGAAGCCTTGAGGCCGTTCCGGTCACGGACGGACCCATCCCCGAGGCCGCGGTCTGGGTCGACCTGATCTCCCCCTCCGAGGCGGACGACGACCGGGCGGAATCGTTCGCCGGCATCTCCGTGCCCACGCGCGAGGAGATGGGCGAAATCGAGCAGTCGAGCCGCCTCTATGTGGAGGACGGCGCGCGCTACATGACCGCCACCATACTCTGCGGCGCCGATACCGAGACGCCGGTGATGCTGGCCGTCACCTTCATCCTCACCCGCGGCCGCCTCATCACCGTGCGCTACGGCGAGCCCCGGGCATTCCCCTCGGTCTCCAACCGGCTGGGCAAGTCGTGCCCTGCAACGGTGAAGGGCGAGGATATCCTCATCGAACTGCTGGAGGCCGTGGTGGACCGTTCCGCCGACGTGCTGGAACAGATCGGTGCGGACGTGGAGCGCATCTCTCGGCGCATCTTCGAGCGTTCCAGCGGTCGGGAGAATGCCAACCAGCGCTACCGCGCCATCCTGTCCCACATCGGCCGCAAGGAGGGTCTCGTCTCCTACGCCCGGGAAAGCCTTGCTTCCCTGCAGCGGCTCATTTCCTTCCTCGGCGCGGACACCGACGGCTCGACCATCGCGAAAGACGGCAAGGCCAACATCAAGTCCATGAGCCGGGACGTGGCCGGACTGTCCGACTACGCCAATTTCCTCGGCGACAAGCTGCAGTTCCTGCTGGACGCCACCATCGGCATGGTGGGCCTGGAACAGAACAACATCATCAAGATCTTCGCCGTGCTCTCGGTGGTGCTGATGCCGCCGACGCTGATCGCCTCGATCTATGGCATGAACTTCCAGCACATGCCGGAGCTGAGCTGGACCTATGCCTATCCGGCGGCGCTCGTCGCGATGGTGATCTCCGGCATCCTGCCCTACGTCTTCTTCAAGTGGCGCGGCTGGCTGTAGACCGCCGCGTCAGACGTGCTGGCCACCATTGATGTGGATCTCGGCGCCGTTGAGGTAGGAGGAGGTCTCCGTGCATAGCACGTAGATGATCTTCGCCACCTCGTCCGGCGTGCCGAGGCGCTGCATGGGAATCTGCGCCACGATCTTGTCCGTGCCCGGCGAGAGGATGGCGGTGTCGATCTCGCCCGGCGCGATGGCGTTCACCCGGATGCCCCTGCGACCAAAGTCGGAAGCCATCTCCCGCGTCAGGGAGGCCAGCGCCGCCTTCGAGGTGGCATAGGCCGCCCCCGCGAAGGGGTGCACCCGCGATCCGGCGATGGAGGTGACGTTCACCACCGAGCCCTGCGCCTTCTCCAGTTCCGCCGAAAGCCCGCGGGCGAGGATGATGGGGGCGAAGAAATTCACTTGGAACACGTCCACCCAGGTCTCGAGGTCGGTGTCCAGCGTACCGAGGCGGGTGCCGCCCTCGCCCTTGGGCGAGATGGCGGCGTTGTTGACCAGCGCGTCGAGCTTGCCCTCTGGCAGGCGGCTCTTGACCTCGGCGATGGCCGCCTTGGTGCTGGCAGGGCTCGAAAGGTCCACCTGCAGATGGTCTTCGGGGCCGGCACCCCACGGGCACTTCTCCGGAAAAGCATGGCGCGAGCAGGAGATGACGCGCCAGCCGGCGGCGGAGAAGCGCTTCACCGTGGCGTGGCCGATGCCGCGCGAGGCCCCGGTGAGGAGCATGATGCGCGGCCGGTCTTCGGTTTCGGATGTCATGATGTCAGCCTCGGCCACAGCGGGCGAACGTGATGCAGCATCCGCCCACGTCCGGGTCAAGTCCCGTCAGCCCCGCCGCCAACCCTTTCGGTCAGGGATAGAGCCGCGTCTTGGTCCAGGCCTCGCCCTCGCCGGCGCGGCGGAACACCACGCGGTCGTGCAGGCGGAAGGGTCGATCGTGCCAGAACTCGATGGCCACGGGCAGGATGCGGAAGCCGGTCCAGTGGGGCGGGCGCGGCACGGTGCCGAGGGCATATTTCGCGGTCGTCGTCGCCACGGCGGCCTCGAGCGCAAAGCGGCCTTCCAGCGGGCGCGACTGGGTCGAGGCCCAGGCGCCGATCTGCGAGAGGCGGGGGCGGGTGGCGAAATAGGCGTCCGCCTCCGCGTCGCTCACCTGCTCCACCGGACCGCGCACCCGCACCTGCCGGCGCAGCGACTTCCAGTGGAACACCAGCGCCGCCTTCGGATGGGCCGCCAGTTCACGTCCCTTGGCGCTGCCGGTGTTGGTGAAGAAGACGAAGCCGCGTTCGTCCAGCCCCTTCAGCAGCACCATGCGCGCGTCCGGCAGCCCGTCCTCATCCACGGTGGCGAGGGTCATGGCGTTCGGATCGTTGGGCTCGGACTTGCCGGCCTCCTCGAGCCATTCGGCAAAAAGACGGAAAGGCTCGGAAGATTCGGTGAAATCACCGGATGTTAAGGGATCACGGGGTTCCATGGTGTCGCTCGCCGTCATGTGGAGCCCCTCGTGTCTGACCGTTCGCACGCCTCTCCGGGCGGCTTCATCGTTCTATATAGAAGTGTCGGGCGCCCGCGCGAAGGGCTCGCGGCCATGGCAGGCGCGTGTCTTCTCGCCGCGCTCCTGTCCGGTTGCGCCAGCGCGCCGTTCCATGACGACGATTCGCTCGTCACCGGCTCCATCAAGGCGACGCAGGTCTCCCTGCCGGTGCCGGAAGGGCCGGCCCCGAAGGGCATCACCGCCGGCGACTGGACGCAGGCCAAGCTCGCCCTCGACCAGGCGCTCGCCGCCCGGGATGGCGACGTGTCGGTGCCGTGGGACAATCCGGAGACCGGCGCCCGTGGCACGGCGACCCCGGTCGGCCCGACCCAGGCCGGTTGCCGCGGCTTCATGATCTCGCTGGTGGACGGCAAGTCCGCCGACCGCTGGGTGCAGGGCGAGGCGTGCAAGGGCCGCACCGGCACAACGCTCAACCAGGTCCGCCTGCTCGGTCGCGCCTGAGCCTTCTCCCGAGGAGTGGCGCGGAAAACGGGCATGGCGCACAAAAGCGCAATCGGGTTGAGCGGTGCCGTTGCATTTTCTGCGCCGCGAACCACATGTTCCCTGCGGCTGGCCGCCTGAGTGCCGGCCGGCGAGGTGACTATTCATGCGTGATCCCTACGACGTCCTCGGTGTTTCCAAGACCGCCGACGAGGCAGAGATCAAGCGCGCCTACCGCAAGCTCGCGAAGAAGCTCCACCCGGATGCCAATGCGTCCGATCCCAAGGCCCAGGACCGCTTCGCCGAGCTGAACACGGCGCACGAGATTCTCTCCGACAAGGAGAAACGGGGCCAGTTCGACCGCGGCGAGATCGACGCGGAGGGCAAGCCGCGCGCTCCGGAATTCACCGGCTTCGGCGGCGGCGGCCCTCGGCGCGGGCCCGGCGGCTTTTCCGGCTTCGACGGCGACACGATTTTCGAGAGCTTCTCCTTCGGTCCCGAAGGAGCCCGGCGCACGTCCCGTGGCGGCGGTGGCGGGTTCGAGGATATCGGCGACATCTTCGGTTTCGGTCGGCAGCGACGGTCCGCCGGTGGCGGCTTCGCGCCCCAGCCGGGCGCCGACATGGAAATCACGCTCCCCGTCTCCTTCGAGGAGGCGACGCAGGGGGCGTCCAAGCGTGTCGGGCTGCCCAACGGCAAGCAGATCGATATCAAGATCGCCCCCGGCACCCGCGAGGGGCACCGGATGCGCCTCAAGGGGCAGGGCGAGCCGAGCCCCATGGGCGGCCCGGCCGGCGATGCCTACGTGACTATTTCCTATGCCAGCCATCCGCTGTTTGAGCGTGATGGCGACGACCTCAGGCAGTCTCTGGACGTGCCGCTCGCCGATGCGGTGCTCGGCGCCAAGGTGCGGGTGCCGACGCTCACCGGCGCGGTGGAACTGGCCATTCCGGCCTGGACCTCCGGCGGGCGCACCTTCCGCCTGCGCGGCAAGGGCCTGCCCAATGCGACAGGGGGCCACGGCGACTTGCTGGCGCGGGTGAACGTGGTGCTGCCGGCGGAGAAGAGCGCGGAGCTGGAAGAGCTGATGCGCAAGCTCAAGGGAGAGGCGGCCTAAAGGCCGCCTCCTTCTGCCATACGGCTTGCCTGCGACGTTCCGGCTTACCATTTCGGCCGGCTTTCCACCCGTGCGGCTGCCTTCTAGAGTGCGCGCCCCGACAAGCATAACGGAAGCGCGCCCATGTTCCTCGAATTGCAGAACCTCTTTTTTGAAGACCTGACGGTGGGGCGCATCGAGCGCATGTCGAAGACGGTTTCGTCGTCCGACATCGTGGGCTTCGCCGAGCTGACCGGCGATCGCAATCCCATCCATCTGTCCCAGCATTTCGCCGCGCGCACGCCCTTCGGTGGCCGGATCGCCCATGGCCTTTATACGGCGAGCCTGATCTCCGCCGTTCTCGGCACCCGCCTTCCGGGTCCGGGCGCGGTCTACATCTCCCAGACGCTGAACTTCCGTGCCCCCGTGCGCATCGACGACACGGTGGAGGTGGAAGTGCGTGTGGTGGAGCTGATCCCCGAGCGCTTCCGCGCCCGCCTCTCCTGCATCTGCACGGTGAAGGGCGAGGTGGTGCTGGATGGCGAGGCGTGGGTGAAGGTGCCGTCCGCCGCCACCCAGAAGGTTGCATCGGCCTGAGCGGTCGTCCACGCTGCCTCCCCCGGCACGAGGAGAGGCGGCATGTTCGAATCCGCGACGTTCGCGCACCATCTCGACAAGGCAGCCTTCAAGGCGATGGAACCCAGCCTGCGCGAGGATTTGCTCACCGCGCAGTTCCAGCTGATCGAGCAGAAGCGGCGCAGCCTCATCGTCCTCATCCATGGCCCCGATGGCGCCGGCAAGGGGGCGGTGCTGAACCGCCTCTATGGCTGGCTGGATGTGCGCAAGCTCCAGACGCTGACCTTCGACATGCCCTGCGCGCCGGAAGATCGTCCGGCCATGTGGAAATACTGGCGCGAGCTGCCGCCCTTCGGCCAGATCGGCATCATGCTTGGCTCCTGGTATCACGCGCCCCTGTGCAAGCGGGCGCTGGACGAGATGAAGCGCGGCGACTTCATGGCGGCGCTGGAGGAAATCCAGCGCTTCGAGGCGATGCTCCACGCCGAGGGGGTGAGCCTGCTCAAGATCTGGCTCTATCTGGATGCGGAGGAGGCGCGCGTCCGCCTCAAGGGCGTCACCAAGGGCGACTGGCAGCGCCCCGTGGTGCGGGAATGGGAGGAGCTGAAAGGCGCCGGCCCGCGCAAGCGGCTGCTCGCCATCTCCGAGGACGCCGCCCGGGCCACCTCCACCGAAACGTCGCCTTGGCATGTGGTGCCGGCGGCCGACGAGGAGTATCGCGACGCCATGGCCGGCAGCCTGCTGCTGGAAAAGCTGCGCGCCCTGGTCGCCGAGCCCGAGCCGGCACCCCAGCCGCTCGCGCCCAACCCCACGCGGCTGCCCCCGGCGCTGCCGACCTTCTCCATCCTTTCCACGCTGGACCTGTCGAAATCTCTCAGTGAGGACGATTACGACCGCCAACTGGCGCAGGAGCAGAGCCGCATCACCCGCCTCACCAATTCCCCGCGCTTTGCCGATGCGGGGCTGGTGGTGGCGTTCGAGGGCTCGGATGCGGCGGGCAAGAGTTCCACCATCATGCGGCTGCGGCGGGCGCTCGATCCGCGCCGCTTCCGCGTCCATCCCATTGCCGCCCCGACCGACGAGGAGCGGGCGCGGCCCTATCTCTGGCGCTTCTGGCGGCACATTCCGGCCCATGGGCGCACGGTCATCTTCGACCGGTCCTGGTACGGCCGCGTGCTGGTGGAGCGTGTGGAGGGCCTGTGCGGGCCGGACGACTGGGGCCGCGCCTATGGCGAGATCAACGATTTCGAGGCCCAGCTCTCGGCGGCGCACTATGTGGTGGTGAAGTTCTGGCTCGCCATCAGCCAGGAGGAGCAGGCCCGCCGCTTCGAGGAGCGCGAGACCGTCGCCTACAAGCGCTTCAAGCTGACCCCCGAGGACTGGCGCAACCGCGAGAAATGGCCGCTCTACGAGGCGGCCGTGACCGAGATGGTGGACCGGACCTCCACCCGCGTCGCCCCGTGGACGCTGGTGGAATCCGAAGACAAGCGCTACGGCCGGGTGAAGGTGCTGAAGACCATCGCCGACCGGCTGGAGGCGGCGCTCGGCTAAGCGCGCGCCTCCCACACCTGCCCCGGGTGAAGTGGCAGGAAAAGATGCCGCGCGATGCCCGCGGCGTCGAGTGCCTCGCCCAGCGCCCGCTTCGGCGCATCCTGCCCTTCGTCCGTGAGGCGGAACGTGCCCCAGTGGATGCCGAGGCCCTGCGTGGCGCCGGTGTCCTCCAGGATGCGGACGGCCTCCTCGGGATTGGTGTGCTGGGGTGCCATGAACCAGCGCGGCTCATAGGCGCCGATGGGGATCAGCGCCACGCGCGGCGCGCCGAACGCGCTTTTGACCGACCGGAAGATGGCGCCGGTGCCATAGCCCGTATCGCCGGCGAAATAGATCAGCCCTTCCGGCGTCGCCAGCACGAAGCCGGCCCACAGGGCAAACCGCCGGTCCCTTATGCCGCGCGCCGACCAGTGGTTCGCGGGATGGACGATCGCCTCCACGCCCGTGCCGAGATTGAAGCGTTCCCCCCAGTCTCCGGTGGTGATGTCGAGGGCCTTGAACTGCGGGCGCAGGATCTTGTCGTTGCCGAGCGGCGTCAGCACGCGCGGGCGATGGGTGCGCTGGAGGCGACGCAGCGTCGCGAGATCCATGTGGTCGTAGTGGTTGTGGCTGAGCAGCACCCAGTCGATGGGCGGCAGCGCGCCGAAGTCGATGCCGGGCGGGGTGTGTCGCTTCGGCCCCAGAAACCGGAGCGGGCCTGCGCGCTCCGACCAGACCGGATCGGTGAGGATGTTCAGCCCCGCGACCTGGATGAGCACGCTGGCGTGTCCGACCATGGTGATGCGGATGCCGGACGTCACGCGCGGAGGCGGCGTCTCCTGCCGTGCGGGGAGTCGCGGCTCGGCCGGCCAGCCGACGGGCACGGGCTCCTGTCCCCGCTTGGCGCGGCGCCAGGCGAGAAGATCCTTCAGGCTCTTGTCGGTGGAGGGGTGGTCGGGATTGAAGAAGCGCGTGCCGTCGAAATGATCCGAGGGCGGGCCATGATGGTACGGACGGGGCATGGCTCGACACTAGCCGAATTTGGTGGTGCTGGCGCGCTATTCGGCCGCCAGCGCGTGCTCGGCATGGGGAAACGGGCAGGCCGCGCCCTGCAGATGGTCACGGCCGAAATCGGCCAGCGCTTCCACGACGCCGCGCAGGGCCTCGCCCTTCTGCGTGAGCCGGTAGCCGACTTGCGGCGGCACCGTGGGATAGACCCGGCGCAGCACCAGCCCGTCCGCCTCAAGCTCCCGCAGCGCCTTGGAGAGGATGCGCTGGGTGACGTTCGGCATCCTCCGGCGCAGCTCGGAGAAACGCAGCTCGCCGCCCATGAGGTGATGGAGGGTTGCGCCCTTCCACTTGGCGCCGATCAGCGCCAGCGTCGCTTCCACGGGGCATCCCGTTCCCGGATAGGTCACGTGGCGCGTTGCCAATGCTCGTCCCTCCTACCGCCGCTATGGCGGCGAAGTATGGCGGAGGGCGATCGCTCACGCCACACGGCGTATCATGACTGATACCAGCCCACCCGATTGTGCCGTCTTGCGCCGCGCGCCGGACGATCAAGATTAGGGGACACCGGCGCGCGCTGCGCCAGCTTCGAGAGAGATCGTCATGAAGGCCATCGGTTACGTTGCCTCCCGTCCCGCCGACAGTCCGGATGCCCTGTTCGCCTTCGAGGCGCCGAACCCCGTTCCGGGCCCGCGCGACCTGCTGGTGCGGGTGAAGGCCATCTCGGTCAATCCGGTGGATACGAAGGTGCGCATGCGCCGCCAGGGGGCGGCCGAGGCACCGGTGATCCTCGGCTGGGATGCGGCCGGCGTGGTGGAGGCGGTGGGCGCCGACGCCGGAGCGTTCGCGGTGGGCGACGAGGTCTATTATGCCGGTGCCATCACCCGGCCCGGCACCAATGCTGAGCTTCACCTGGTGGATGCCCGCATCGCCGCGCGCAAGCCGCGTACCCTCTCCTTCGCCGAGGCCGCCGCCCTGCCGCTCACGGCGCTCACGGCCTATGAGAGCCTGTTCGACCGCCTGCGCCTGCCGCGCGGTGTCGCCGACGACAAGACGGTGCTGCTGATCGTCGGGGCCGCCGGAGGCGTTGGCTCCATGGCGGTGCAACTGGCGCGCCGGCTCGCCTCCGCCACCATCGTCGGCACCGCCTCCCGCCCCGAGAGCATCGCCTGGGTGAAGGAACTCGGCGCCGATCATGTGATCGACCACACCAAGCCGCTCGCGGGCGAGCTGAAGGCGCTCGGCCTTGGCGGCGCGCACCGCATCTTCAGCATCACCGGCACCCAGCAGCACTGGCCGCAGCTGGTCGAGGCGCTGGTGCCCCAGGGCGCCATCTGCGTCATCGACGATCCCGCCGCGCTCGACGCCACCCTCCTGAAGCCCAAGAGCGGGGCGCTCGCCTGGGAGTCCATGTTCACCCGCTCCATGTTCGAGACCCCGGACATGGACGCCCAGCACCGCATCCTCTCCGAGGTCGCGGGACTGGTGGACGAAGGCCTCCTGCGCACCACCCTCGGCGCCCACTTCGGCGCCATCACCCCGGACAACCTCCGCCGCGCCCACCTCGCGCTGGAGAGCGGGCGGTCCATCGGCAAGATCGTGCTGGAGGGCTGGGAGTAGGCTGCATGGCGCGGTGGCTGGGGCGCCTGGATTCGAACCAGGGAATGGGGGAATCAAAATCCCCTGCCTTACCACTTGGCTACGCCCCAACGCGGCGGCGGAACATATAGGCGTGGGGGGCTCATGTCCACGGATCGGCGTGTGATTGCCGATGCGAATGGAGGATGCCGGGCGTGGTGGTTGATGTGCCCGGCACAACGGCGGCGCGGCAGTTGTGCATTGGGATAAATTACGCAGCGTCATCAAGTGTTTGTGCCGCGATTTCGCCTTTGTCGCATGGCGTGCTGACGCGGCGTCCGAAACCGGACCGTGCGCCGCGCCGCTTCGCGCGGCCCTCTTTGGAGGCCTGCACCCATGCGTGCACGTACTGCCATCCTCGCCTTCACCGTCGCTGCCGCCTTCGCCATGCCCGCCTTCGCGCAGAGCACGACAGCCCCCGCCACGACCAAGCCGGCCGCAACCACGCCGCCGGCGGCCGCGACCACGACTCCTGCGCCGACCGCTCCGGCGGCCTCGACGGCCAAGCCGGCGGCAACCGCTCCGGCCGCCACGGGCGCCGGCACTGCGGTCAAGCCGGGTGCGCAGCCCTCGGCTGCGAAGACGGCTGCGCACCAGCGTCAGGAAGCCTGCGGCGCAGAGTGGCGCGCGGCGAAGGCCGCGGGGAAGATTCCCGCCGGTCAGACCTGGCCGAAATACTGGAGCGCCTGCAACACGCGCCTCAAGGCGCAGGGAAAGTAATGGCGCTGGCCCGGGCGCATCGCGTCCGGGCCTTGCCGGCCGACGGCGCGATACGAACAGGTCCAGCCGGCTCTCAGGCGTCGGCTGGTACGGGTGCCGTGCGGGTCAGCTGCCCGTGAAACGGGGCGCCCGCTTCTCGGTGAAGGCGAGGCGGCCTTCGCGATAGTCGGAGCTGGCATTGGCGAGGGCGGTGGCGCGCTTCGCCTCGGCGGTGAGCGGTTGGCTGCCGCTTTCGGCCGCGCGGATGGCGAGCTTGGCAGCCTTGAGCGTCAGGGGTGCGTTCTCGGCAATGCGGTGGAGCGTGCGCTCGGCCAGCGCCTCCACCTCGGCGGCTGGCGCGATGAGGTCCACCGCGCCGACCATGTGAGCGCGCTCGGCCGGGAGGCGATCGGCGGTGAAAAACAGCTGCCGTGCGCCCTGGCTGCCGAAGGCCCGCAGCACCCGGCCGAGGCCGCGCGGATCGTAGCCAAGGCCGAGGCGCGCCGCGGGAATGGCAAAGAAGGCGTCGTCGGCGGCGATCCGCATGTCGCAACTCGCCGCCAGCGCGGCTCCCGCGCCGACGCAGGCGCCGCGGATGAAGGCGACCGTCGGGAAGGCCAGCCCCTCGATGGCCGAGCACGCCTGCTCCACCAGATCGTCATAGCTCTGCGCACCGGAGGCATCCGAGCGGGCGCTGTCGAAATCCGAGATGTCCGCACCGCCGGAGAATGCGAGGTCGCCCGCGCCGCGCAGCACCGCCACGCGGATGTCCGAGCGGCGGGTCGCCTCCTGTGCAAAGGCCGAGAGTGCACGCCACATGGTGCTGGAGATGGCGTTGCGGCGCTCCGGATTGGTCAGCGCAAGGCGGGCGATGCCCCCCTCGACGGTGATGGCGATGCTACCGGCCAAGGTCGTCTCCCTGCTCCCCGCCGACGCTCCTTGCGGGCGCGGCTTCTCGCCAGTCGGCGATCGCCGGTGGCTGAGACGTTCCTAGAGCACGGGCCGAGCCCATTGCAACGCCATCGGGCCGAAACGGGATTTCCCGCGGCAGAGCGGTGAAATGACCGGGCCGCATTCTGGCGCTTGATGCGGTAAGGGGGTCCGGGACGGCGCATGCGCGCCGTCCCGTCCCCTACGGGCGCCGGTCAGGGCTTGGCACCCGAAGCACGTCCTTCAGGGCTGCGCGACAGCTGCAAATGCCCTTCGGAAGGTATTATATTATTATGACTATCCCTGCCCCTGTGTGGACGGGGATCAAAGCAGGTTCAAGGAAAAAATGTTCGAACAGCTCTAAATTTCGGGGCTGGTACTCGCATCCGTCTGTTGATCTTCGTTCCGGTTGCATACCAAATCACATCCGACGGCCGCTCTTCACAGCTCATTCCTTGCGGAACAATATGTTGGCGATGAAGCCGACAACCAGACTGCCTAGGGCCACGGCCAGTCCATATAGCAGCGCATCGTTGAGGGCGAACTCTGCTACACGTTGCTCGAAGCCGATCTTCCGCACGTCGAAATGGGCCTGTTCCGTCGCGGAAATCAGCCCGTTTCGCAGCAGCTTGACCTCGATCTGGTACTGACCGATGGGCGCTGCACCGGGGATGCGGACCTCGGCGCGAAACACGCGGGGCGCGAGGAAGGTGACGCCCTTCGGGTTTTCCTCATAAAGCCCCTGCGCCGATTGCAGGCGGAGGAAGGCGGCCCGGAACGGATCGGTGGGCACCACGTCGGCGAAGTCGCTGCCGACCCGCTGGACGAAGATGTTGCGGGAGAGGCCGATCTGTTCCCGGCGCAGGATCGTGAGGCTTGCCATTTCGTCCGTTGGACGGTTTGACAGCACAGTGAGAAAGGCCGGCACGCCGATGAAGGTGCGGCTGTCGGTGTTCACCCACAGGCCGAGCACCTGGGCCTTGCGCCAGGTGGTGAAATCCTCAGCCGGCCCGCGCACCGTGACGACCACGTCGGGCGCATCGTCAAGCGGGGCGCCATCGGTGGTCTCGGCAACGCCGAACACGACGAGCTCGGCACCGGAGAAGCTGGAGGAGATGCTCACCATCTGCTGCGACACCGACAGCACCAGCCGGTCCGCACGCGCCGGCGAGGTGATCACGCCAGCAATCAACGCCAGGGAGAGGATCGCGAACCGGGCGAGCCATGCCCGTCCCGCTCCGGAGCGGCGGCGGACGGGGCTCATCGGATCGTCTCCACCACGGTGACGGCGAAGGTATCGGCCGGCGCGGTCACCAGTTCGGCGCCCACCCGCACCGCCACCGACAGCACCAGAAGTCCGAGCAGCAGCCGCAGGTTCTCCGCCTTCAGCGTCTGTCCGGTGCGGGCTCCGAACTGGGCGCCGACGGTGCCGCCGATCATCATCACCAGCGCCAGCACGGCATCCACCGTGCCGTTGGCGACCGCGTGCAGCACGGTTGCGGCCGCCATGGTGACGAGCGTCAGCACCAGCGAGGTGCCCACCGAAGTCTGGGTGGGGACCCGCAGCAGGTAGATCAGCGCGGGCACCAGGATGAAGCCGCCGCCGACGCCCAGCACCGCGCCGAGCAGGCCGATGACATAGCCGATGGCGATCACCGGCAGGGCCGAGATGTAGATGCGCGAGCGACGGAAGCGCATCTTGAAGGGCAGGCGCATGAACAGGGGGCGTGTGCCGGGGCGGCGCACCGGCCGCGGCGCACCGGATCGTTCCCGCAGGATGGCGCGCACGCTCTCCACCAGCATCAGGGATCCGATGGCGCCCAGCAGCAGCATGTAGGAAAGGCGGATGGCGAGGTCCACCTGCCCGATGGAGCGCAGCCAGAGGAAGAGCAGAACGCCCGACAGGGTGCCCACGAGGCCGCCGGAGAGCAGCACCCCGGCCAGCGTCGTATCCACCATGCCCTTGCGCCAGTAGGACAGGGCTCCAGAGAGGGACGAGGCCGCCATGTAGGGCGAGACGCTGGCCACGGCCACCGCCGGGGGAACGCCGGTGAAGATGAGCAGGGGCGTCATCAGGAAGCCGCCGCCCACCCCGAACATGCCGGAGATGAAGCCTACCGCGAGGCCCATCGCGAGGATCGAGAAGATGGCGACGGGCAGCTCGGCGATGGGCAGATAGATCGTCACGGGCCGGCTTTCGGTACGCGGGGATGGGCGAGCCTATAGCGGTTCATGCCCGAAGGCGAAAGCTGTAGCTATTCCATCGACTTAAAGGCGTCAGAGCGGACGGCGGCGGAGGGGCGCCGGGCCTGGGCGGCGAGGGCGAGGACAATCTGCGACAGGCCGCGCCCCATCCGTGCCCGCGAGACGCCGGCTGGCCGGCCCTCGTGCCGCGGCAGGTGAACGAACAGCACCGGCCGCGGGCGCCCGCTCTGCCGCCCAGCCCAGGCGAGGGCGTGGAAATAGCTGGCGTTGCACAGATATCGCCCGGCATCCTGCGAGGGGGCAGCAGGGATGCCGGTCCGGCGTAGGGCATTCGCCAACGGCCCGGCCGGGACGCAGGCGCGGAGGAGGGGCGGTCCGTCAGCCGCGAGATGGCGCGCCGGGGGATGCCGCCGGGCGGCATCGGGCGCGGCGCGCGTGGCGTTGACCGCCCGCATCTCGATGGAGACGCGGCTCCGTCGGGCTGCAACGCCGAGGAGCAGCACCGCGTCCGGATCGAACGCCGCGAGGCGCGCATCGAGCCGCGCCAGCGCGTCCCAGCGGGTGGGCAGGATTTCCAGCGCGATCTGGATACCGCAGAGGGCAGGGCGGCGCAGGCGCAGGAGGTCCGACGCGAGCTGCTGCGAGGGGTTCACCGCCACGCCCGGAAACGGGCCGAAGGCGCAGATGAGGATGCGCATCGGCCTGTTCACGGCCTTACAGCCCGATCAGCCCGGCGATTTCGGCCGCGGCGAGGGCCGGGGAGAGGGCACCCTCGGCGACCTCCCGCTCCAGCGCCGGCAGCCGGGCCTTTACGCCGGGATCGTGGGCGACCTTCTCGGCCAGGCGCTCGTTCAGCAGCGTCCACATCCAGCGCACCTGCTGGGCGCGGCGGGTGGCGGCGAAGGTGCCGGCCGCCTCGCATTTCTGCCGGTGCAGGACGACCTGCTCCCAAACGCCTGGAATCCCGTCCCCGGTCAGCGCGGAATAGGTGAGCACCGGCGGCGACCAGTGCGCCTCCCGCGCCCCGAGGAGGTGCAGCGCGGCGCGATATTCGCCGGCCGCCGCCCGGGCGCGGGGAATGTTGTCGCCATCGGCCTTGTTCACGGCCACGATGTCGGCGAGTTCCAGCACGCCCTTCTTGATGCCCTGCAGCTCGTCGCCCGCGCCGGGCAGCATGAGCACGAGAAACGTGTCGGTGAGATCGGCCACCGCCGTTTCCGACTGGCCGACGCCCACCGTTTCCACCAGCACCACGTCGAAGCCGGCGGCCTCGCACAAAAGCATGGTCTCGCGCGTCTTGGCCGCGATGCCGCCCAGCGTGCCGCCGGACGGGGAGGGGCGGATGAAGGCGGCGGGGTCCACCGAAAGGCGGGCCATGCGCGTCTTGTCGCCGAGGATGGAGCCGCCGGTGCGGGTGGAGGAGGGGTCCACCGCCAGCACCGCCACCCTGTGGCCCAGCCCTGTCAGATAGGTGCCGAGCGCGTCGATGGTGGTGGATTTGCCGACCCCCGGCACGCCGGTGATGCCAATGCGATAAGCGTTGCCGGTCTTCGGCAGCAGCGACTGGAGGAGGGCCTGGGCGCGGCGGCGGTGGTCCGCGCGACGGGATTCCACAAGTGTGATGGCCCGCGCCAGCGCGGCCCTCTCTCCCCTCGCGACGCCTGCGGCCAGCTTCTCGTCGTCGTACACCGCGGCGCTCATCGATCTTCCCCTATTACGCAAAACTTAGCGGAACTCTCGGCCGAGCGTGAACGTTGTTGTCGCATATTTCCACTGCTACGGAGGACGAGCCGATGAATTGGGATCGTGTTGAAGGCAACTGGAAGCAGTTCACGGGCAATCTGAAGGCCCAGTGGGGCAAGCTCACCGACGACGACCTCACCGAGATCAACGGGAACCGCGAGGTTCTCGAAGGCAAGCTGCAGGAACGCTACGGCTATGCGAAGGACGAGGTGAAGCGCCAGGTCGATACCTGGTCCACCAACATCCGGACCATGTGAGCCGAACGCTCCTGCAAGGACGGGCCTCGCGCCCCGGCCCCGCGTCTCTCGGCGCGGGGCATTTTCATGTATGGGACGCGCTGTCTTCGTGACGCGTGATGCCGCTCTGGTCCAGCTTTGCCAGCGCCTCCGATGTGCGCACGCCGCCGACCACGATGTCGGGCGCGATCTCGGTGAGCGGCACGAGCGCGAAGGCCCGTTCCATGAGGCGGGGATGGGGGATTTCGAGATCCTCCTCCCGCACGGTCTCATCCCCGAACAGCAGAATATCGATATCGATGCGGCGCGGGCCGAAGCGTACCTCGTTGGGCCGGTCACGCCCCAGCATGCGCTCGACTTCAAGGCCCAGCGCTAGAAGGCTTTTCGGCCCGATGGGGCTGTCCACCTCCACCACCTGGTTCAGATAGGGCCCCTGTGGCACTGGCCCCCAGGGCGGTGTCTCGTAATAGGAGGAGCTGCGGCGCAGGGTGAGGCCGGCGCGGCACAGGGTGGCCAGCGCCTGCGCCATGGTCTGCGCGCGATCGCCGACGTTGGAGCCAAGGCAGAGATAGGCAACGGTCATGATGCGTCCCGGATCGCCTCGGCGACACGGGCCGCCTGCACATGGGCCGCCACGTCGTGGACCCGGATGATCTCCACCCCATCCATGATGGCGATGACGTTGGAGGCGATGGTGCCGGGCACCCGCTCCTGCGGCGTCGTCTGGATCACTTTGCCGATCAGGGACTTGCGCGAGGTGCCGAGGAGGATCGGCAGGCCCAGCACACGCAGCTCCGGCAGGCGGCGGATGGCGGCGAGGTTCTGCGGGAAGCTCTTGCCGAAGCCGATGCCGGGGTCGAGCACGAGCTTTTCCCGCTTCACGCCGGCGCGGTCGGCGATTTCCAGCACCCGCTCGAAGAAGCCCAGCATCTCGGAAACGATATCGAGGGATTCATCTACCTCGGCGCGATTGTGCATCACGACCGCCGCGGCATCGTAATCGGCCACCACTTTGGCCATGTCGGGATCGTGGGTGAAGCCCCACACGTCGTTGACGATGCTGGCTCCGGCTTCCAGCGCGCGGCGGGCCACCTCGGCCTTGTAGGTGTCCACCGAGACCGGCACACCCATCTCCGCCACAAGGGCGGGAATGACGGGGGCGATGCGCGCCCACTCGTCCTCCGCCGCAACCGGAGTATGGCCCGGCCGCGTCGATTCGCCGCCCACGTCGAGGATTTCAGCTCCTTCGGCGACGAGACGCCGGGCATTGGCCAGAGCGTCGTCGGGCGCAGCGCTGCGGCCGCCGTCCGAGAAGGAATCGGGCGTCACATTGAGGATGCCCATGATGAGGGTGCGCGGCCCAAGGTGCAGGGCGTGGCCGCGCGCGAGGAGGGTACGGGAAGGAGCAGCGGGCATGATGGGGACCAGATGAGAGGCGCCCACTCAAGCCCGCCGCGTGTCGATTTGGCAAGGCGGCGCATCAGCGCCGCCAAAACCGTCGATACCCGGCGCATCAGCGCCGCCAGACCCCGTCAAGGTCAGGGGCGTCAGCGCAGCTTCGCGTTTGCCCTACTGCGCGGCGACGCCGGTGCCGATGGGGCAGGAGACGCCGGTGCCACCGAGCCCGCAATAGCCGTTGGGGTTCTTCGCCAGATACTGCTGGTGATAGCCCTCGGCGAAATAGAACGGTCCGAGATCGACAATCTCCGTGGTGATGGCGGGGAAGCCCCGCGCCTTCAGCGCCGGCTCGTAGGCCGCCTTCACCGCCTCCGCCTCGGCGCGCTGCTCCGGCCCGGCGACATAGATCCCCGAACGGTACTGCGTTCCGACGTCATTGCCCTGCCGCATCCCCTGTGTGGGGTCGTGGCTCTCGAAGAACAGCTTGACCAGTTCGGCGTAGGACACCACGGCCGGATCATAGACCACCAGCACAGCCTCGGTATGGCCGGTGCGGCCGGAGCAGACCTCCTCATAGGTCGGGTTCGGCGTATGGCCGGCGACATAGCCGACCGCCGTCGCCCACACGCCGTCCTGCTGCCAGAACTTGCGCTCGGCGCCCCAGAAGCAGCCGAGGGCGAACACGGCGGTCTCGAAGCCCTTCGGATAGGGCCCCTGCAAGGCGTGGCCGTTGACGTAATGAACTTCGGCGGTGGGGATGGCAGCGGCGCGGCCGGGCAGGGCCTCGGCGGCGGTGGGCAGGTCGAGGGACTTCTTCTGCCAGAACATGGCGGGCTCCTCGTCTCGCAACCGGAGGGCATCGGACCCTGCGGTCACGGCATGGTGTTGGATGGGGCAGGGGGAAAAACCCCGCTGGATCCCCAATATGGGGATGCGGCCGTGCTTGCGCGAGGGGAGGGGTTGGCAGATCAGCCGATCTCGAAGCGCGAGCGCTCGCGCACCCGGCCGAGGCCCATCAGGATCAGCCCGATCAGCAGGAGAAGCGCGAAGGCCGGCATGGAGAGGAGCGGGAGCAGAACCGTGTTCCACACCGCCGGCATCCCGGCCTTGGCCGAGGTCTCCGCCCGCTCCAGGCTGCCCGGCGCCAAGGCGAACCAGGCATCTCCGGCTGAGGTGAAGACGAGGCCGGAGGCCGCAATGGAGCGCGTGCCATCCACGATGAGCGCGACGAAGCCGCCGGCAAGCAGCCAGAATCCGGTGAAGCGGAGCAGGAAACGGATCATGGGGCGGCGCGCGGCTCCTTGCAGCGAAGGCTCAACGGCACCCATTTAGGCAGGATCGCGGGCAAATGCACCCCGGTACGTCGGCCCGCGCCTACCGCTTGTGGGGCGCGTCGCCACCATCCGCGCTCCCGGCGGGCGCGTCCGGTGCGGATGCGATGAGCGCGTCGAAGCGGTCGATGTCCATGGGGCGGCCGAACAGATAGCCCTGGAACACCTGACACCCGGCCTCCACCAGGCATCTGAACTGCTCCTGCGTCTCGACGCCTTCGGCGACGGACACGAGCGAGAGCGTATCGGCGAGGGAAATCATGGCCTCCACGATGTGGAGGCTGGATTCGTCGGCCGGCAGGCCGCGCACGAACGACTGATCGAGCTTGATCTGGGCGAAGGGAAACCGGCTGAGGGCCTGAAGCGACGAGTAGCCCGCGCCCAAATCATCCAGCGCCCAGACGAGGCCGATGTCGCACAGGGCCTGCATCCGGGCGGCCATGTCGGGCATGTTCTCGGCCAGCATGCTCTCCGTCAGCTCCAGCTTCAGCCGCGACACGTCGCAGCCGCTCCGCGTCACGATGTCGGTGACGTTGCGGACGAAGTCGGGCTGGAGGAACTGGGCGACGCTGATGTTGACCGACAGCGTCAGATGCGCGGTGCCGGGCTGCGCGTTCCACTGGGCGAGTTGCGCGCAGGCGGCGCGCAACACCCAGTCCCCGATGGGAACGATCTGGCCGGTTTCCTCCGCCAGCGGAATGAACTGGCTGGGCGGAACGTCGCCGCGCTGGGGACTGTGCCAGCGAACGAGCGCCTCCGCGCCCACCAAACGGCCACTGTGATCCACCTGCGGCTGGTAGGCGAGGCGGAACTCGGCTCCCGCGATGGCCCGGCGCAGGTCGTGTTCCCAGCCGCGACGGTCGGAGAGATCGGCGTGCATCAATCCGAGGGTGAAGACCAGGGCCGCGAGGGCCGACACGGTATTCACCCACGCCGCCACGAGCGCCGCCTCGGCCGGGACGATGAGAGCTGGGTCGCTGATCGCCAACGGCAGGAGGCTGAAGGCGACAAAGGCCAGGAGGTAGAAGGCCGGAAGGACAAGCCGCAGATAGAGGTTGTCGCGCTGGAACACGAAATAGCTGCCGGTGGCGATGGGCAGGAAATACAGGAGCGTGGCCTTCGGCAGGCCGGCTGGAGGATTATCGAACAGGCATGACGCGGCGACCGCCAGAAGGGCCAAGTGGGCGGCGAGGATCGTCGCGAGACGCAGCCGCCCCCGTCGCAACAGGACCAGCAGGCATGCCCCGAAGGCGGCCATGGCGAGATTGATTCCGGCCAGAAGCGGCCGGTCGATCGCCATCAGGGCAACGAACCAGAGGCAGCCGAAGCCCATCAGCAGGAAGGCTTCGAGCAGCGTCATCGCGCGCACGCGCCGACTGTGACTTTCATCCCAGGAAGGGTGTGCCATCAGACTGCCGATCCGTTCCGGTCGTCCAACCTCGCGCATTGGTTACGACACTGGGGCCGGGTTCGGCGAGCCGCGCCCTCCTTGCCGGGGGCCGTGCGCACCGTGGCCAAGACGGTCCTTAGGATGCCTTGGCGTATGGTCATTCCCTAAAGTTGTACCGTGTGTTGGTCAAGAGAGCTGGAGCGGAACCTTGAGGATCGGCGTGTGCGCATGGCTTTCGCTCGCGTGGCTTTCCGCGTCGTGATGGTGGCCTGCCACGCGGCGGTGTTTCGACCGTCCAAATCACATCGAATGATCGATGAATGAATTAAAACAAATTCTATTGACTTTATATTTTAAAGCCCGCTTCCTTGATGGGGAATAACGGAGTTCCCCATGAGCGCGTCCCAGTCTCCCGCCGCCCCTCCGGACCTGTTCTGGTTCATCCCGACCCATGGAGACGGCTCCTATCTCGGCTCGGAGACGCAGCAGCGGCCGCCGGAATTCGCCTATTTCCGCGAGGTCGCGCAGGCGGTGGACCGGCTGGGCTTCAAGGGCGTGTTGCTGCCCACCGGCCAGAGTTGCGAGGATAGCTGGATCACCGCCGCGGGTCTCGCCACCGCCACCGAGCGCCTGAAATTCCTCGTGGCGCTGCGTCCGGGCGTCACCTCGCCGGCCTTCGCCGCGCGGCAGGCGGCGGCGCTCGATCGGCTCAGCGACGGCCGGCTGCTGTTGAACGTGGTGGTCGGCGGCCATCCCGCCGAACTCGGCGCCGACGGCATCTTTCTGGAGCATGACGAACGCTATGCTCAGGCGGACGAGTTCCTGACGATCTGGCGGGATCTCGTGGCCGGCAGGACGGTGGATTTCGAGGGCAAGTATTATCGCGTCGCCCACGGACGGCTCGATTTCCCGGTGGTGCAGAAGCCGCACCCGCCTCTGTGGTTCGGAGGCTCTTCCGAGGCCGGCCACGAGGTCGCGGCCGAGCATGTCACCACTTATCTCTCCTGGGGCGAGCCGCCCCACATCCTGAAGGACAAGCTCGCCGACGTTCAGGCCCGTGCCGCGAAGCGCGGGCGCAAGTTGAAATTCGGCCTGCGCATCCACTTCATCGTGCGCGAGACCGAGGCAGAGGCCTGGGCCGCCGCCGACAGGCTCATCTCCCGCGTCTCCGACGCGCAGATCGAGAACGCGCAGAAGCGCTTCAAGGTGGAGATGGATTCCGTCGGCCAGGCGCGCATGGCGGCGCTCCAGCCGGGCGACCGCAACAAGCTGGAGATCGCGCCGAACCTGTGGGCCGGCATCGGCCTCGTGCGTCGCGGTGCCGGCACCGCGCTGGTGGGCGATCCCAAAAGCGTCGCCGCCCGCATCCGCGAGTATCAGGAGATCGGCATCGAGACCTTCATCGGCTCGGGATACCCGCATCTGGAAGAGGCCTACCGGGTGGCGGAGCTGCTGTTCCCCGAACTCGGCATCGACGGCCGCCGCCGCAAGGTTTCCGACAACATCGTCAACGAATTCGCCGTGGGCTCCCACAGCGCAGAGCGGCGCCTCGCCGCCGTTTCCTGAGCATTCGAGAGGTCTTCGAGATGAAAACCCGTCGCACCGTCCTCGGTCTTGCCGCCGCTCTCGCCCTTGCGCCGGCGCTGGCTGCCGCGCCCGCCCAGGCGGAGGGCGTGCTGCGGATCGCCCAGCAGTTCGGCACCCTCTACACGCCCTTCCACGTGATGAAGGAGAAGGGCCTCGTCGAGCAGCACGGCAAGGCGCTGGGCATCGACATCAAGGTGGAGTGGATCCAGCTTTCTGGCGGCTCTGCGGTGAACGATGCGCTGCTCGCCGGCAATATCGACATCGCCTCCGCCGGCATCGGCCCCTTCCTCACTCTGTGGGACAAGACGCGCGGCTCCTCCAACGCGGTGAAGATCGTCGGCGCCTTCGGGGCGCAGCCCAACTATCTGCTCACCAACAATCCCAACGTGAAAACCATCAAGGACTTCACGGAGAAGGACAAGATCGCCATGCCGGTGGCCGGCGTGTCGGTTCAGGCGCGCATCCTTCAGCTCGCCGCCGAGCAGACCTTCGGGCCGGGCAATGCGAAGAAACTCGACGCGCTGATGGTGACGCTGCCCCATCCGGACGCCACGGCGGCCCTCCTCTCCGGCTCCACCGAGATAACAGGCTATCTCTCCAATGCGCCGTTTCAGAACCACGCGCTGAAGGACCCGAAGATCCACAAGGTGTTCTCCTCCTACGACATCTTCGGCGGCCCGGTGACGCCCACCGTGGCCTATGCCACCGTCAAGTTCCGGCAGGAGAATCCGAAGACCTACAAGGCCTTCCTCGAAGCCTTCGAGGAAGCGACCAAATGGGTGGAGCAGAACAAGAAAGAGGCGGCGGACATCTATGTGAAGGTCGAGAAATCCAAGCTCGATCCCGCCTTCGTCGCCGAGGTGCTGAGCGATCCGGACACGCAATACACGCTCGTTCCCCTGGGCACGCTGAAGTTCGCGGATTTCATGAACCGCATCGGGGCCATCAAGGCGAAGCCGACGAGCTTCAAGGACTTCACCTTCGAGGACCTGCACTCCGCGTCGGGCAGCTGAGGGGGAAGCGATGACCATTCACGCCCCCGTTTCCGCCGCCGTGCCTCCCGTCGTCCACACCGCGCCGCCCGTGCTGGAGGCGTGTGGCCTGACGCTCGACTATGTCGGGCAGGCCGGCCGCCACCGGGCGGTGGAGGATGTGAGCTTCACTGTCCACGCGCGTGAGCGTCTTGTGCTGCTCGGCCCCTCGGGCTGCGGCAAGTCCTCCATCCTCAAGGCGCTGGCTGGATTCCTGAAGCCCGCCGCCGGCACGGTGAGCCTGCGCGGCAAGGCGGTGACCGGGCCGGGGCCGGATCGCCTCGTGGTGTTCCAGGAATTCGACCAGCTGCTGCCGTGGAAGAGCATCACGGACAACGTGGCCTTCCCGCTGCGCGTCGCCCGCAAGGTGCCACTGAAGGAAGCCCGCGAGCGGGCGCGGGCGGCCCTCGCCAAGGTGGGCCTCGCGCGCGCGTTCGATGCTTATCCGCACACCCTTTCCGGCGGCATGAAGCAGCGTGCCGCCATCGCCCGGGCGCTCGCCGCCGAGCCGGACGTGCTGCTGATGGACGAGCCTTTCGCGGCGCTCGATGCGCTCACCCGGCGCACGCTTCAGGAAGATCTGTTGCGGCTTGCGGAGGAACAGGGCTTCACGCTCGTGTTCGTCACCCACGCCATCGACGAGGCGGTGCTCATCGGCACGCGGCTGCATCTGCTGGCCGCCCATCCCGGCCGCACCATCGCCAGCTTCGACACCTCCGGCCTCGGCCTTGCCGAGCGGGGCTCGCCGGCCTTCGAGGGCGTGGTGCGGGACGTGAGCGACCTTCTCTTCGCCGATGGAGCCCGCCATGACTGACGTTTCCCTGTCCGGCGCGCCGGGCGCCGCCACGCGCCGGATCTTCTCGCCCGCCGGGCTGTGGCGCTTCACCTTGGTGCGCCGGCTGGTGGTGCTCGCCGGCCTCGCCGTGCTGTGGCAGGTGGCGGCGACATGGCAGAACAGTCCGCTGCTCTTTCCCACCTTCACCGACACCATCTCGGCGTTGGTGGAGGCGCTGCGCCATGAGGATCTGTTCCCCGCCTCGGTCGCCTCGCTCACGGTGCTGGTGAAGGGCTATGTGCTGGCGCTGGCCCTCGCGCTGGTGTTCGTCTCGGTGGCCATCGCGGTGCCCTTCGTGAAGGAGGTGCTGCTGACCCTGACCGCCATGTTCAACCCGCTGCCGGCCATCGCCCTCCTGCCCCTCGCCATGATGTGGCTCGGGCTCGGCGAGGCGAGCCTGCTGCTGGTGATGGTGCATGCGGTGCTCTGGCCGTTCGCGCTGGCGGCGCTGACCGGCTTTGAGCAGGTGCCGGAGACGCAGCGCCTCGTCGGCCGCAACTACGGGCTGAAGGGGCCGGCCTATGTGGCGCTCATCCTCGTTCCGGCGGCGCTCCCCTCGCTGCTGTCGGGCCTGAAGATCGCGTGGGCGTTTGCGTGGCGCACGCTGATCGCGGCCGAGCTGGTATTCGGCGTCTCCTCCCGCTCGGGCGGCCTCGGCTGGTTCATCTATCGCAACCGCAATGAACTGCTGACCGACCGGGTGTTCGCCGGCCTCGTCACGGTGATCCTGATTGGCCTTCTGGTTGAGGTGCTGTTCCGCCTCGTGGAGCAGCGCACGGTGCGCGCCTGGGGTCTCCAGCGCTGAGGTTGTAACGCTAAAGAAAAGGGCGCCCGGCTCATCACCGGGCGCCCTTTCTGTTTGCCGGGGGACGTTCAGACGGCGGCGAGAATGCGCCGCTGGAGGTCGAGCGCCTCGGTGGAGGCGATGCCGCTGCGCGGGCGGGGCAGGTCCACCGGCACGTCGAGGGCGATCTCGCCTTGCCGCAGCACCACCACCCGATCCGCCAGCGCCACCGCTTCGGCCACATCGTGGGTGATGAGCACCACAGTGAAGCCGTGCTCGGTCCAGATGCGCTCGGTGAGGCGGTGCATCTCGGTGCGGGTCAAGGCATCAAGGGCGCCGAAGGGTTCGTCCAGCAGCAGCACGCCGGGGCGCGAGACCAGGGCGCGGGCCAGCGACACGCGCTGCTTCTGCCCGCCGGACAGGACGGACGGCCAGTCCCGGCCACGATCGGCGAGGCCCACGTCGCGCAGCGCCGCATGGGCCTCTTCGCGCCAATGTGGGCCGCGCGCGATGCCCACATTGGCGAGCACCCTCTGCCACGGCGCGAGGCGCGCATCCTGGAACAGCAGGCGCACCTGCGGCATCAGGCCGGTGACGGGGCTTTCCCCCACCCGCACGGTGCCGGAGGTGGCGAGGTCGAGCCCGCAGATCAGGCGCATGAGCGTCGTCTTGCCACCACCGGAGCGGCCGACCACGGCGAGGAACTGCCCGGCCGGAACGTCCAGATCCAGCCGCCGCAGCACGGGCCGGGCGCCGAAGCTTTTGGTGACGGCGGACAGGTGGATCGACTCGCCCTTCCAGCGCGGGGCGTTCGCGCGCGGTTCGGGCGGGGCGAAAGTGGCGCGGATTTCGTCCGCACGCACCTTCGCGGCGACGTCGGCGTCTGCGGCGGCGAAGATTTCCATCAGGCCGCTCCTTCCGAACCGTTCTGATAGGCGGGATGCCACGCCAGCGCCCGCCGCTCGATGGCGCGGGTAAAGCTGTCGGCGAGCTTGCCGAGGAGGGCGTAGGCGAGCACGCCGAGCACCACCACGTCGGTCTGCAGGAATTCGCGGGCGTTCATGGTCATGTAGCCGATGCCCTCGGTGGAGGAGATGGTCTCGGCCACGATCAGCGTCAGCCACATGATGCCGAGCGCATAGCGCAGTCCCACAAGCACCGAGGGCAGCGCCCCGGGCAGCACGATGCGCCAGAACAATGCGGTGCTGGACAGGCCATAGACCCGCGCCATCTCTACCAGCCCGCGGTCCACCGTGCGGATGCCGTGGAAGGTGTTGAGATAGATGGGGAAGGCGACGCCGATGGCGACGAGGAAGATCTTCGCCTCCTCATCGATGCCGAACCACAGGATCACCAGCGGGATGATGGCGAGGTGCGGCACGTTGCGCAGCATCTGCATGGTGGAATCGAACGCGGTCTCGGCCGGCCGCACGATGCCGTTCAGCACCCCCAGCGCAAAGCCGATGGAGCCGCCGATGGCGAGGCCGATCAAGGCGCGCCGGGTGGAGACGGCGACGTTGGTCAGGAGTGAGCCGTCGCCCAGCGTCCGCCAGAAGGCGACCGCCACGTCGCTCGGCGCCGGAAGCACGCGCGAGGAGAGAAGGCCAAGGCTCGCCCCCGCCTGCCACAGGGCCAGCACCCCGAGGGGAAGCGCCCATGGCAGGAGCGCGCGGCCCAGCGCGGCGGCACGGGCGCCGGCGAGGCGGCGGATTTCCGCGGGTTCCGCGGCGAGGGATGCGGAAGCCGCCGGAAGAACGGCGGCCTCACTGTGGGCGGGCGGGCTCATGGATGGCTCCTCGCGTCCCGGTCACGACTTCGGCGCGCGTAGGGCGTCGGCGATGCGGATGGGCTTGGGGATGAGGCCGAGGGCGAGGAAGGCGTCCGCCACCTGCTGCTGTGCCGCCGCCACCTCGGGGGTGATGGGCTTCACGTCATACTGCTGGCGGGCGAGGGCGACCTCCAGGATGGGGGCGGGAATGCCGATGAGCGGCGAGAACTCCGCGGCGGCCGCCTTCGGGTTTGCCTTCACCCATGCGCCGACCTCGGCGACGCCCTTGAGCAGCACGTCCACCACCTGCGGCGCCTGGTCCGCGAAGGCGCGGGTGGAGAGATAGAACTGGTAGTTGGAGACGATGCCGGTGCCGTCGGCGAGCTGGCGCGCGTCGATGGTCTTCTCCGCCGCCGCCTGGAAGGGGTCCCAGATGGCCCAGGCATCCACCGAGCCGCGCTCGAAGGCGGCGCGGGCGTCGGCGGGGGTGAGATAGGCGGTCTTGATGTCGGAATAGGGCACGCCCGCCTTCTCCAGCGCCTTCACCAAGAGATAGTGGACGTTGGACCCCTTGTTCAGCGCCACCGTCTTGCCCTTGAGGTCGGAGACGGTCTTGAGCGGGCTGTTCTTGGGCACGAGGATGGCCTCGCCCTGCGGGGCGGCGGGCTCGTAGCCTACATAGACGAGCGGCGCGCCGGCCGCCTGGGCGAAGATGGGCGGCGCCTCGCCGGTGTTGCCGAAGTCCACCGCGCCGGCATTGAGCGCTTCCAGCAACTGCGGACCGGCGGGGAACTCGGCCCATTTCACGGAGTAGCCGAGCGGCTTCAGCAGGGGCTCCAGCAGGCCCTTGTTCTTCAGCAGGATGAGGGTGCCGTACTTCTGGTAGCCGATGCGCACCACCTTCTCCTGCGCGCGCGCAGGAGCTGCGCCGAGGGCAAGCGCCCCCGCGAGGCCGGAGGCGAGGACGGCGAAGTGTCGGCGCGTGATGCCCGTGCTCATGTCGGAGGTCCTTTGAATGGGGATCAGAGGGAGAGGCCGCGATAGCTGCCGGCCCAGTAGAGGAGGGGCTCGGCGCTCTCGGTGATGCGGGAGGCGACCACCCGGCCGATGACGATGAGATGCGAGTGCCGCTCGATGGCGTCTTCCAGCTCGCAGTCGAAGGCGGCGAGCGCGTCGGCGAGCACGGGCGCGCCGGTGGAGAGGCGGGTCCAGTCGGCGCCATCATAGCGGGCCGGCCCCTTGAGACCGCCCTTGCCGGCGAAGCGGTCCGCCACCGGCTCGTGATGCGGCCGCAGCACGTTGATGGCGAAGGCACGCTCCTTCAGCAGCGCCACGACCGAGGAGGTGGCGCGGTTCACGCAGATCAGGAGCGTCGGCGGCTCCACCGAAAGGGAGGTGACCGATGTCGCGGTGAGGCCAGTGCGCTCGTCGCCCTGGCCCACCGTGAGCACGCTCACGGCGCCGGCCAGCTTGCGCATGGCACTGCGAAAGGCGAGCGAGGCGGCGGAAAGCTCGGGAGCGGGGGCGGGAGCGATTTGGGCCGGCTGGCTCAGGGCGGCGGAGACGTGCGCGTTCATCGATCTGCCTTCTTCGAACGTGCGGGAGAACAAGGGTCATGCCCGCGTTTCAGCCCCTCGGGGCGACACGGTCCAGCGCGCCTCCGGAGGAAACCGGAGGGGGTGGATCGGAGAAAAGAATAGACAGGCAGATCAAAGCTGGTCAATAAATTCTATAAAGTTTATTGAATTAATGCCGGAGGGCGTGGCCCCGACGCTCCCGGCCCCATCCGGAGCCTGTCCATGACCCTCGCCCCGTCCTCTCCTGTCGCCGATCCGACCCTGCCTGCCGCGACCGAAGCCAACGTGCTGTGGTTCCTGCCCACCCATGGGGACGGCCACTATCTCGGCACGTCGCACAAGGCGCGCGAGGTGAGCCTCGGCTATCTCCGGCAGATCGCCCAGGCGGCGGACCAGCTCGGCTATTTCGGCGTGCTCATTCCGACCGGCCGCAGCTGCGAGGACAGCTGGATCGTGGCTTCGGCCCTTGCGGGCCTCACCGAACGCCTGCGCTTTCTGGTGGCGGTGCGCCCCGGTCTGCTCTCCCCGGCGGTGGCCGCGCGCATGACGGCGACGCTTGATCGCATCTCCGGCGGTCGCGCCCTGATCAATGTCGTCACCGGCGGCGATCCGGTGGAGAACAAGGGCGACGGCTTCTTCGCCGACCATGCGGAGCGTTACGAGATCACCGCCGAGTTCCTCGACATCTACACCCGCCTTCTCAAGGGCGAGGACGTGAACTTCGAGGGCAAGCACTTCAGGGTAGAGGGCGGCAAGCTGCTTTATCCGCCGGTCCAGCAGCCGCACCCGCCCTTGTTCTTCGGCGGCTCCTCCGCTCCGGCCCATGACGTGGCGGCGCGGCAGGTGCAGAAATATCTCACCTGGGGCGAGCCCCCGGCGCAGGTCGCGGAGAAGATCCGGGACATCCGCGCCCGCGCTGCCGCGCTCGGACGCGAGGTGACGTTCGGCGTGCGCCTCCATGTCATCGTCCGCGATACGGCGGCGCAGGCGTGGGCGGCGGCGGACGACCTGATCCGCTACGTGGACGACACCACCATCGCCGAGGCGCAGAAGGTGTTCTCGCGCATGGATTCCGAAGGCCAGCGCCGCATGAGCGCACTACATGGCGGCCGGCGCGACAGGCTGGAGGTGGCGCCCAACCTCTGGGCCGGCGTCGGCCTCGTGCGCGGCGGCGCCGGAACCGCCCTCGTGGGCGATCCGGAGACCGTGGCCGAGCGGCTCAAGGAATACATGGCGGTGGGCGTCGATACCTTCGTGCTCTCGGGCTACCCTCACCTGGAGGAGGCCTATCGCTTCGGCGAAAGCGTGCTGCCGCTGCTGCCGCGCGCAGCCGGAACCGGCGCGCCGGGCGTTGTCACCAATCATCGCGGTCCGTTCGGGGAGATC
>NZ_JNIB01000001.1:0-1172500 GCF_000702385.1 Xanthobacter sp. 91 | reverse complement strand
GGAGGTTTTTGCGTTTGCACGCAAGATCAAGATCCGAGATCAGCGCCGGACGATAGTCTTTGTCTCGCAAGTCGATGACATTTGCGCCAAGCGCACTGCTTCACCCCCGGGCCGCGCCCCGGAAGGCGGCCGCCAACGCCGCAAGCGCTTCGCGTGAGGGGGCGTCCTTCACCCGGCTGTGCAGCATGATCGGCTGACGCGGCAGGGGCGGAAGACCGAGCCGCCGGCTCACCTCCATCACACCAAACGGGACCATGCGCGGCGATAGCGCCGCCACCCCGAGGCCCGCCATCACCGCCGCCGCCACCGCCATCACCCCGCCGCCAACAAAAATCTCCCGCCAGTTCACCCCGGCATCGTCCAGAAGCCGACAGGCCAGCGCGCGCACGCCACACGGCTCGGCCATCGTGGCAATCGGCAGCGGCTCGTCCGGGCGGTGTTGCCAAGCGGGAGCGGCGAACCAACCGAACTGTTCCTCGGCGATCAGGCTGCCATCGTCCCGATCGGACCTGAGGCGAATGAGCGCGCTGTCGATCTCCCGCCGGTCGAACTGCTGCAGGAGATCGGCCGACGACCCGATCCGGATCTCGATCACAAGCTGCGGATCCTGGCTGTTCATGCGCGCGATCAGGGCCGGAAGCTCGGGGCCGGCGACATGATCGCTGATTCCGATGGTGAGCCGCCGGCGCTGTTCCGAGAGGGAGGCCAGCGTCCGGTCGTGCAGTTCGAGCAAGGCGCGCGCCTGATCGAGAAAGCTCGCGCCGCGGGGCGACAATTGGACGTAGCGCGGGGTGCGGTCGAACAGGCGGCATCCGAGGCGCCCTTCGAGCCGCTTCAGCTTGAGACTGACGGCCGCCTGGCTCGTGCCCATGGCTTCCGCTGCCCTCGTGAAGCTTTCCAGCTCCGCGATGTGAACGAAGGTCCGGACGGAATCGAGGTCGAGTGGCGGATCAATCATATCAAAATGCTATCTCAGATATGAACTGCGATAGCGTACCAAAAAGAAGCGGCCATTCCTATTGTTTCGACATCGATCAACGGGAAGGAGCCGCACATGCCTCTCACGCACATCTCCCTCAGGGCCGGCAAGCCGGAAACCTATCGCCGGGCGATCTTCGACAGTCTCGCGCGCGCAATGCAGGAGACGTTCAATGTGCCGCGCGACAACCAGTTCATGACCATCACCGAGCATTCGGCCGAGAACTTCCGGTTCGACCCTTCCTACATGGGCATCTCGCGTACTGAAGATGTGGTGTTCATCCAGATCGCCGCGAACGACACCCGCACGGTGGAGCAGAAGAAGGAGATGTTCCGGCGCATCGCCCTCTATCTCAGCGAGAGCCCCGGCCTTCGGCCCGAGGATGTCTTCGTCAACCTCATCGAGGTGAAGAAGGAGAATTGGTCGCTCGGCAACGGCGTGGCCCAGTACGCCTGAGCGTGGGTCCTGGTCCGCACCTGCCTGCAGGGCGGGTGGGGGCCGCCAGCGGTCGAACGGCGAGGTCTCCGTGCGATGCCCTTATTTACCCGGATGAAAAATCAATCTATATCATCCGGGTAAATATGGAGGCGTCATGGACAGGCAGGAGCGCAAGGCGGCCGTCGCGGCCTATCGGCAACGCAAGCCCGCATTCGGGGTCTATGCGATCATCTGCACTGCGACGGGGGAGGTGTGGGTCGGCACCAGCCCCACCGTAGACACGTACAAGAACAGGATCTGGTTCGAACTGGGCATCGGCAGGCACGCCAACGGGGCGCTGCAAGCCGCGTGGCGGGCGCATGGTGCCTCCGAATTCCGATATGAGGAACTTGACCGGCTCCGGGACGACTTCCCCGATCTCGACCGGGACGACGAACTCAAGAAGCGTCGCGCCCTCTGGCAGACGCGGTTGCGCGCCGCATCGCTCTAGCGCGGCATTCTTCAGTCCGGCAGAGCCGGGCACTGGAGAGGCGCCACACGTGGGAAGGCCGGCGCTCGTTCCATGGCAGGGGTGCTTGCTGGGCCGAGATGAAAGCAGGCGAACTACCTGCCTTCTGCCGCCATACGCGCGCCGATGATGGCCACCGGGCCGCCACCATCCGGTCCCTGATGTTCGGCGCCGCCGGAGACATAAATCTCCGTGTGGCCGACCACGCCGGCCAGGGCGCCGGCGACGAAGGCGCGGGCGTGGCGGGTGGAGGAGATGTCGCTGTCGTCCAGCATGGTGTGGCGCTTGCCACGGATAAGGCCGCTGCGGCTCGCCTCGGCCTTGGCGAGTACGATGGTGGCTTCGCCCGGCGCGCCTCCGAGACTGTCGATTGCTTCGCGCACCGGCGCGACATCTATGGCATCTGCCATCACTGCATGAGCGATGACGCGCGGGCCGCTCCAGCTCCTCGACATGCCGAGCACGACGATCTCGTGCCCCAGCAGTTCGATGCCGCTCGAGCAACTGGCGCGGCCGGACCACAGGCCGTAGTCGGCGCAGATGGCAGCGTCGGAAAGCGCATCCTCGGCCACCTCGCCAAGCGCCAGCGCGATGCCGAGCGCACTGGCGCCGCGCGAGAGGCCCATGGATTTCAACGTGTCGGAGGTCGCCGTGGTCGCGCCCCGCTCCTCGGCCTCGCGCACGCGGGCGGCCGTGAGAAGCGGGCACTTCACCTGTACGAAATGGACATCGCCGGCGTCTTTGATGCCGGCGGCTTCCATGGCCCGTCGCACGCCTTCGGCGACCGAGCGCACCTGCCCCATTCGACCGAGATGCTCGGAGGGAAGGTCCGGCGTATGCGCGCGGCCGACGGCGAGGGCAGGGAAGGCGTCGTTCGCATCGGCCTCGGTCACCTCGAAGACCAGCAGGTGGGGCGACATCCCGCCCTCGGTGCCGCCCGACATGACGAGGCACACCTCATCCGCCGCGCCGCCGAGATGAGAGCGCAGGAGCGCCTGCAAGGCGGAGACAGCGAAGCCGCGGGAGAAGTCGTTGACGCAGCCGTTGCCCTCGGTCTTGCCGAAGATGGCGAGGATGCCCTTGGGCGCGATGGCGCCGGAGGCGATGGCGGCGGCAAGACCGGACACGTCGTCGGGGCTCGCCGTGGGGATGCGATGGACCTTGGCAGTGGGCATGGCGCGTGTCTCAGGCGAAGTCCGCCCCGTCCTTGCGCCGCGCCCAGCCGATCACCCGCCCTTCGATGAGGGAGAAGATGGCGTAGAGGCCGACGCCCAGCAGCGCCAGCACGAGCAGCCCGGCGAAGACGAGGGGCACGTCGAAGGAGGAAGAGGCGATCATCATGAGGTTGCCGATGCCCTGGTTCGAGGCCACCGTCTCGGCGATCACCGTTCCGACGAAGGCGAGCGTCACCGATACCTTCAGGGAGGCGAAGAAATAGGGCATGGCGCGGGGCAGGCCGACATTGAACAGGATGTCGAGCTTGGTGGCGCGGAGCGCCTTCATCACGTCCTCCAGCTCCGGCTCCGTGGTGGCAAGGCCGGTGGCGACGTTCACGACGATGGGGAAGAGGCTCATGATCATGGCGGTGAGCACGGCCGGCACCGTGCCCGCCCCGAACCACAGGACGAAGATCGGGACCACCGCCACCTTCGGGATGGAGGAAAAGCCGATCAGCAGCGGATAGCCCGTGTCATAGGCGAGGCGCGAGGAGCCGATGAGAACGCCCAGCAGCACGCCGGAGACGATGCCGAGGGCGAAACCCACCAGCGTGGTGTAGAGCGTCTGCACCGTGTGCGGCCAGATGGCGGGAGCCTGGAGCCAGAGCGTTTCGAACACCTGGCTGGGCCGCGGCAGGACGATCTCCTTGATGTGGAAGATCACGCAGGCGAGTTCCCAGACGACGAAGAAGCCGATGATGACGGCTGCGGAATTGAGGCGGCGGCGCAGGGCGTAGGTCATGCGGCGCTCTCCACTGCGGCGTCGGGCGCGCGGGCGGAGACGATCAGCTCGCGCAGGCGCTGGGTGAGAGAGACGAAGCCCGGCTCGTAGGTCATCTCGATGGTGCGCGGGCGAACGAAATCCACCGCGCAGTCCTCGACAATCCGCCCCGGCCGGGCGCGCATGACGCAGACGCGATTGGCGAGATAGCCGGCTTCCTTGAGATCATGGGTGACGAGCAGCACGGTCGGGCGGCGCGTCAGCCACAGGTCCTGAAGGATGGCCCACAATTCCTCGCGGGTGAACTGGTCGAGGGCGCCGAACGGCTCGTCCAGCATCAGGAGCTGGGGGTCGTGGATCAGGGCCCGGCAGAGCGAGGCGCGCTGGAGCATGCCGCCGGAGAGCTGCCAGGGAAACTTGTCGCCGAAGCCCGCGAGGCCCACCTGCTCCAGCAGGGCATCGGCGCGGTCGCGGAACTCGGTCTTCTTCTTGGCGCGGTACTGCTGGCGGAAGGGCGGCACGATCTTCAGCGGCAGCATCACGTTCTGCCGGATGGTGAGCCACGGCAGCAGGGTCGGGTTCTGGAAGGCCATGCCCACCCGCACCGGCTCCGCGCCCACTTCGCGCTGCGCGACGAACACCCAGCCGGCCGAGGCGGGGATGAGCCCCGTCACCAGCTTGAGGATGGTGGACTTGCCGCAGCCGGAGGGGCCGACGAGGGCGACGAAATCGCCCTTGCCGACCTTGAGATTGGTGGTGCCGAGCGCCTCCACGGTGCGCTCGCCGTGGCCGTAGGTCAGGCGCACGTCCTGGAGATGGACGAAGGGAGGGGCATCCTCGTTCATGCCGCCGCCTCCGGCCGGTGGGCGATGACCGCCGCCATGGTTTCATCGGTATGGAGCGGCTTCGCCTCCGGCATCTGCTGGATGGCGTGGACCGAGCGGCCGTGGCCCTTCGTGTCCGCCACCAGCACGCGATCCCTCATCACGAACCGCCCGCGCACCATGGTGTGGCGCGGCAGGCCCACCACGCCCCGTCCGTCCCACGGGGAAATCTTGGAGCGGGACTGGAGATCGGCGTCGCGCAACGTCCAGGCGTGGTTCAGGTCCACGAAGGCGAGGTCCGCGTCGGCGCCGGGCAGGATGGCGCCCTTCTTCGGATAGAGCCCCCACACCTTGGCCGGGTTCACCGCGCTCCAGCGCACATAGTCGCGGATGTCGTAGCGGCCGGCCGCGACCTCGGTGAGCATGAGCGGCATCTGCGTCTCGACGCCCGGGAAGCCGCAATCCACGCTCCAGATGTCGGCGCGGGTCTTCTCCTCCGGCGTGTGCGGGGCGTGGTCGGTGGCGATCATGTCGATGGTGCCGTCGAGAAGGCCGGCCCAGAGCGGTTCGTTGTTCACGCTTTCCCGCACCGGCGGGTTGACGCGGATGATGCCGCGGCAGCGGGCGTAATCGGCCTCGCCCAGCATCAGGTAATGCGGGCAGGTCTCGCCGGTGATGTCGACGCCGCGCGCCTTGGCGTCGCGCAGCGGGCCAAGCTCGGCGGCGGAGGAAATGTGGAGGATATGGATGCGCGCGCCGGTCCATTCGGCAAGGATGGCCGCGCGGGCCACGGCTTCCACCGCCACCACGGCGGGGCGGGAGGCGAGATGGGCGAGGGGATCGCTGCGGCCGCTCTCTGTCAGACGCTTCTGGCGCCGCTCCATCACCGAATTGGTCTCGGCATGCAGCGAGATGCGCTTGCCGGTGGGCGCCACCATTTCGAATGCCTCCAGCATCGCCCCCGTGGAGGGCGTCGGGATGCGGCCGAAGGTGTTCCCCATGTAGCACTTGAAGCCGATGATCCCGGCCTCGATCAGCTCCGGCACCTTCTCGATGGTGTCTTCGCCCAGCACCGCATAGAGGCCGTAGTCCACATGTGCCTTGGAGGCGGCGATGGCGTGCTTGGCCTTCAGCGTCTCCCCGTCCGCCACGGTGGGGATGGTGTTGGGCATGTCGAACACGGTGGTCACGCCGCCGAAGGCCGCGGCGGCGGTGCCGCTCTCGAAGTCTTCCTTGTGGGTGTAGCCGGGATCGCGGAAGTGCACATGTACGTCGATGGCGCCGGGCAGAATGTGAAGGCCCGTGGCGTCGAAGGTCTCCTTCGCCTCCGGCATGGCATCGGGCGCGCCGACGGCGACGATGGTCTCGCCGCGGATGGCGATGGAGGCTTCGATGACCGTCTCGGGGGAGACGATGCGCCCGCCATGGATGACGAGATCGACAGGTTCGTTCATGTCATCCTCCTCAGAGCATCGCCCAGCCGCCGTCGACCGGCATGTCGATGCCGGTGAGCTGGCGGGATACGTCGCTGGCGAGGAACAGGCAGGCGTTGGCCACGTCCTCGTCGGTGGTCACGCGGCGCAGGGCATAGTCCGCCGCGTGGCGGGCCATGGCCTCCTCCAGCGTGATGGAGAGCTTCCGCGCCATGTCGGCGCAGACCTTCTCGCGGAAGCGCGGGCCGTCCACCATGCCGGGCTCCACGCAATTCACGTTGACGTTGTGCGGCCCCACCTCCAGCGCGAAGCTCTTGGTGATGCCGCGCAGGCCCCATTTGGAGGCCGAATAGGCCATGCGGCCGGCCCGCCCCCGCATGCCGAAGGTGCCGCCCACATTGACGATCTTGCCATAGCGGCGCTCCATCATGGTGGGCAGCACGGCGCGCATGGTGTGAAAGCAGCCGTTCATGTTGAGGGTGACGATCTCGTCGAACTCCGCCGGCGTCGTCTCCACGCCCGTCTTGCCGATGGGGCCGGAGCCGCCGGCCACGTTGACGAGGATGTCCACCGTGCCGAACGCCTCCACGGTGCGCGCGGCGGCGGCATCGCACGCATCGGCGTCGGTCAGGTCGCAGGGGATCACGAGCGCCTCGGCGCCGGCGGAGCGCACCTCGTCGGCGATCGGCGCGATGGCTGCCGTGTCACGGCCGATGAGGGCGAGGCGGCAGCCTTCGGCCGCGAAGGCGCGGGTGATGGCGGCGCCCATGCCCTTGGCGGGGCCGGTGATCAGCGCGACGCGATCCTTGAGCTTGAGATCCATGGGAGGTCCGTTGGGTAGGGGGCGGGCGCCGCTCCACTCACGGGAGCGGCGCCGGGTCGGGACGTCGGAGCGTCTGGTTCAGAAAAGCTCTTTCAGAACAGCTTCTTGGGCAGGTCCGCCACCGGCGGCAGGAAGGCGGGATCGAAGATCTGCGCGGCCTTCGGGGTGGTGGGCAGCTTGTTGGCGTCCACCAGGATGTCGATGGATTCCTGCAGGCGCTTCATGTCCACGTTGCCGAGGCCGATCTTGGCGATCTCCGGGTGGTTCATCTCCGCCTTCAGGGTGGCGTCGAGGCGCTCGGTCTCCACCGGGATCTTGATGAGGGGCTCGCGCTTGGCCACGGCGGCCACGGCCGCGTCCGGGTCCTTCAGCGTGTCGATGACGCCCTTGTTGAGGGCGCGCAGGAAGCCCTTGATGGCCTCGGGATTGTTCTTGATGAGATCGGCCGAGACGATGATGCCGTTGGAATAGAGGTCCATGCCGTAATCGCCGAAGTTGATGTAACGCAGCTTGTCATCACCGGCGCCGATCAGCTTGGCGGAGAAGCGGATGGTGTTCACATAGCCGAACACCCCGTCCACCTGGCCCTGCATCAGCATCTGCTCGCGCAGGTTCGGCTGCATGTTGGTGATCTTGATGCCGGAGCAGTCGATCTTCGTCAGCTTGCAGAAGGCCGGGAAGAGCTTCAGCGCGCCATCATTGGCCGCGCCGCCCAGCGTCTTGCCTTCCAGATCCTTCGGCGTCTTGATCGGGCTGTCCGCCTTCACCGCGATGGTGAAGGGCGGCTGGTTGAACATGATGTAGACGGCGACGGGCGCGCCCTCCGGCTTCTTGGCGGCAAGCTCGATGAGCGCGTTCACATCGCCGAAGCCCATGTCATAGGTGCCGTTCGCCACCAGCGGCACCGCGGCGCCGGAGCCGTTGCCCTGATCGAAAGTCACGTCGAGACCCTCGGCCTTGAAGTATCCGCGGTCCTGCGCCAGGAAGAACATGCCCTGCGGGCCCTGATACTTCCAGTTGAGCACCATCTTCAGCTTGGTGTCCGCGAGCGCCGGCAGGCCGGCGGCGGCGGTGGAGGCGACGCCGAGGGCAAGGGCAAGCGCAAGTTTGCTGCGTGCGAGGCGTCGCGAGAGTGTGCGGAGTGTCATTCTGAAGGTCCCGTCTGGCTCTGGTTATTGTTGAGGCTGGTCGGCGAGGGCGGCCATCAGGTCGCTGCTCGAAAGCGTGACGCCGTAGAGCTGGCGCACGAGGAAGAGGATGGCGTCCGACACATAGGCCGGCGAGACGGTGGCGCAGGCGTCTTCCACCAGCAGGCAGCCGTAGCCGCGGAAGCTCGCGTCGCAGAGCGTGGAGAAGACGCAGCGGTCGATGTTCACACCTGAGAACAGCAGCGTGTCGATGCCGCGGTTGCGCAGGATGGAGTCGAGCTCGTTGTCGTGGAAGCCGGAGAGGCGATGCTTGTGCACCACGAGGTCGCCCGGCTCCGGCGCCAGCGCGTCGATGGTCGCGGCGCCCCAGTCGCCCTCCACGAGAATGCGTCCCCGCCCTTCCACCGAGGGATCGGCATAGACGGGCCGCGTGCCCGCGCCCGACGCCTTGGCGAGGAGCGGGGCCGACAGCTCCGCGCGATCCGCCCGCACCCCCCAGTTCACGAAAATGACGGGCAGGCCTGCCGCCCGCGTCGCCGCCGCCAGAGCCTGAAGGGTCGGCACGATGGCGAGGAGCGGCGTGGGATCGACGCCGAGGCGGGGAAACCAGCCGTCGGGTTCGAGAAAATCGTTCTGCATGTCCACGATGACGAGCGCGCTGCGGGCGAGATCGATCTCGGCCGGCTGCGGCGCGCCGGGCATGGTCACCGGCCGGGGCGTCGGCACGGGACGGGCGAAGCGCAGCGGGGGCGGTTTCAGCGGGGGCTGGTCGGACGCGGACATAAGGAGCGTTCTCGCGACACGCCGGAGAGGAGCTCTCCTGCTGAGAGATGACATTGGCACGACGCAGTGATGCGATCCATTGCCGATTATTCCACATGCTGTAGCCTAAAAGGCTACGATGGGTGGAGACGGCATGCGGCACCTCAGATTCCTGCGCTACATGGACGAGGTGGCGCGCACCGGCTCCATTCGCGGCGCCGCCGACCGGCTCAATGTGACGCCCTCCGCCCTCAACCGGCGCATCATCGATCTGGAGGAGGAACTGGGGCTGAAGCTGCTGGAGCGGCGCGCGCGCGGCGTGCGCCTCACCTCGGCCGGCGAGGTTTTCCTCACCTATGTGCGCGAGCAGCTGAACGACGCCGACCGGATGCGCTCGCAACTCGAGGATCTGCGCGGCCTGCGGCGGGGCACGGTGCGGATCGCCTGCAGCCAGGCATTGGCGCACGATTTCCTGCCGCGGCAGATCGGCGCCTTCCGCAAGCGCTATCCGCTGATGACGTTCGAGGTGATGGTGGTGGACCACGAGCGGGCCATGGGCCTGCTGGTGGATTATGTGGTGGACCTCATTCTCGTCTTCCGCCCGCCGTTTCTTGGGCGCCTGAGGCCGATCATGACCCTGCCGCAGCGGCTGGTGGCGCTGATGAACGCGGACCACCCGCTCGCCCGCAAGGCGAAGCTCCGCCTCGCCGACTGCACCGGCCATCCCCTCGCCTTGCCGGAATTCTCCACCGGCGGCCGGCAGATGATCGAGGAGCGGCTGTCCCGCGCGGGGCTGAAGCTGTCGGTGGCCGCCGAGACCAATTCCTTCGAGCTGCTGCGCGGCCTCGTTGCCCATACCGGCATGATCTCGTTCCAGATCGAGATCGGCGCCGAGCCGGATGCCATGCCGCCGGGTATCGTCGTGCGCCCGGTGGACGAGCGCGACCTGCCGAGCGCCGATCTGGTCCTGGGTCAGCTCCGCGACCGCAACCTGCCGCTGCCCAGCGCCCAGTTCGCCGAGCATCTGGCGGGCGCGCTGCGCGGGCGCATGGAGGTCCCGACGGGGTAGGGGCAATGGCCGCACGCCCCGGGGTGCAGCCGCGGTTACGATTGTCCATCGCACCACAGGACGCCATTCTGCGCGTCCGTTGCATGGAAGACGACCGACATGGAGACGACAATCAGGCTGATGCTGTTGAACGGCAGTCTCCGGCAGGGCTCGATCAATGGCGCGGTTCTCGCGACCGCCCGCGCTCTCGCGCCGGTCGGCACCCAGGCGCTGCTCTATCAGGGTATTGCAGGCCTCCCCCACTTCAATCCGGACGATGATGTGGATCCGCTCCACCCCAACGTGGTCGAGCTGCGTGAGGGAATCGGCAAGGCCGACGCCGTGCTCATCTCGACGCCGGAATATGCCGGATCGCTGCCGGGGAGCTTCAAGAATGCTCTCGACTGGACCGTGGGCGGAGCCAGCCTCTGTGAGCGGCCGGTTGGGTGGATCAATGCGTCCGCGGAAGGCCGTGCGCAGGATACCTATGCGGCGCTGAGACTCGTCCTGGAACGCGCCGGCGCCAGGATCATCGAGGCCGCTTGCCGCGACATTCCCGTGCCGAGGTCGGCCGTGGATGCCTCAGGCATCATCGCCGATCCTCACCTGCGTGCCGAGATCGGCTCGGTCGTCCGTTTGCTCGTCGCGGCAGCGAGATCGGGTCTGCCTGAGGATCAGCCCGCCGACACGGCGCATGTGCCGTAGCTGGGGGCACGGGGCCGCCTATGCGATCTCCGCTTTCATCGTCTCCGCCTCCAGGGAATTCACCACCTTGCGCAGCGAGTCCAGATAGCGCGAGGCCGCGACCGCAGTCGTCATCGCCGACGCAATGTAGACCACGCTCAGGCAGCCCAGAAGACCTTGCGCGCTGCGGATCGGAACGGCGATCCCGGCCATCTTCGGCTCTTCCGTCCAGTTCATGTGGTTGAAGCCATATCCCTGCTGCACCACGCGGGCGAGCAGGTCGTTCAGGGCCGGGCGGTCGCGGGCCAGCCGGCATTCCATTCGCGGCTGACGGGCGAGGAAATCGATGATGCGCTCGCGCTCATCCGCGGGACAGAAGGCGAGGTAGGCCGTGCCGCTGGCCGTCTGGAGCAGGGGCAGGCGCCGGCCAATCATGGAGCGATGGAACGAGAGCTTGCTGAAGCGGTGGGTGGTCTCGCGCACCACCATGGCGTCCACGTCGAAGGTGCACAGGTCCGTCGGCCAGCCCACCTCCCGCAGCAACTCGCCGAGCAGCGGCGAGGCCAGGGCCGAGATCCAGTGTTCGTCGCGAAAGCCTTCGCTGAGCTCGCGCACTCGAAGGTTCAGGCAATAGCGGTCATCGGACTCGCTGCGCCGGACATATCCCTCCGTCTGCAACGTCTCCAGAAGACGTTGCACGGTGGTGCGATGCAGCTTGGTCAGCTCGGCGAGGCGCGCGACGTTCGCGCCGCCATCCATGCGGTTGAGGACATTGAGGAGCGCGAGCCCCCGGCTGAGCCCCCGGACGTTCTTGTAGCGGCTCGCCTCCGCCATGTGGTTTCGCTCCCGACCTTTTCGCCAGCATAGACCAGGCGCGAAACGTTCGGCGCATTGCACGCGCAAAGGCCCGCCGCGCCTCGATCCTCGCCCCGCACCGATCTGCCCCCGGGCTTTCACGATGTCCCGGAATGATATTTGAAATCAATGATGTGCACTAGGTGCACATCCGAGCGGTTTGACGTTCCGTCTCCGCCGCCACCGCCCCTACAGTGCACGCATTCAAAATGAAGAACACGACCTGGAGGGGGGAGCTGGCCACGCGCTGTCGTCGGCCCGCAGCTTCCAAGGTCGAGGGAGCCAACATGACCATCATGCTCAAGTGCCTCTCGCACACGCCTTTGCGCGGGCTCAACGATCCCGCGCCCGAGGTGACTGCGGAAGTCGATGCCGTGCTGGCCCGCGCCCGCGCCGACGTGGAAGCATTCGACCCCGAGCTGATCGTGATCTTCGCGCCGGACCACTATAATGGCCTCTTCTACGACCTGATGCCGCCTTTCGTCATTGCAACGGCAGCGGAGTCGGTTGGCGATTACATGACGATGCATGGGCCGCTCTCGGTGGCGCGGGATCTCGCGCTCGACTTGACCCGCTTCGTCCTCGACCACGACGTGGACGTCTCCCTGTCCCATCGCCTCCAGGTGGACCACGGCTGCACGCAGACGCTCGAGGAGCTGACCGGCAGCCTGACCCGCTATCCTGTCATTCCCATCATCATCAATTCCGTCGCCCCGCCCTTTGCGCCCTATCGGCGCGTGCGCCGCCTCGGCGAGGTGGTGGGCCAGTTCATTGCCACCCTCGACAAGCGCGTGCTCGTGGTCGGCACGGGCGGCCTCTCCCATGAGCCGCCGGTGCCTCTGCTGGAAGGCGCGCCGGAAGCCATCGGCGAGTTTCTCATCTGCGGTCGCAATCCCACGCCCGAGGCCCGCGCGGCGCGGCAGGAGCGCACCATCGCCGCCGGCAAGATCTACGGCACGGACCTCTCCGCCCAGACGCCCCTCAACGCCGAATGGGACCAGGCCTTCATCGACCTGCTGCTCGGCGGACAGCTCGATGCCGTGGACGACTTCAGCATCGAGGACATCTCGAAGGAGGCCGGCCGCTCCACCCACGAGGTGCGCACCTGGGTGGCCGCCTTCGCGGCGCTTGCCGCTGCGCGGAACGGATACACCGCCCGCCGCGACTACTACCGCCCGATCAACGAGTGGATCGCCGGCTACGGCGTCATGAGCGCCGGGCCACGCTGACAGCGTGCACGCGACCCCAGCGAGGAACGCCAGGAGAATCAGCATGTTGGACAGATCGAGCTGCACGCCCACCGAAACCGAGATCGTCGCCCGCGCGACGGCCATGATCCCCTGGCTGCGCGAGCAAGCGGAGGCGGTGGAGAAGGCGCGCATGGTGCCGGCCGCCACCATCCAGGCCTTTCAGGATGCCGGCTTCTTCCGCATCCTCCAGCCGCGGCGCTGGGGCGGCTATGAGATGAGCCCCAACGTGCTCAACAGGGTGTTGATGGAGCTTGCCCGCGGCTGCCCCTCCAGCGCCTGGAACGTCATGGTCCTGGGCGTCCACCCGTTCGAGGTGGGCCTGCTCGATCCGCGCTGCGGCGACGAATTGTGGGGCGAGGATCCGACCCGGCTCGTCTCCTCCTCCTATGCCCCCTTCGGCACCGTGACGGCGGTGGACGGCGGCTACGTGCTCAAGGGCGAGTGGCTGACCTCGAGCGGCTGCGACCACGCCGAGGGCGGCGCCTTCCTCGGCGGTCGCGTCTTGGAGAATGGCGAGCAGGTGTTCCGCTCGTTCTGGGTGCAGAAATCGGATTTCGAGATCGTGGACGACTGGTTCGTCGTGGGTCTCGCCGGCACCGGCAGCAAGAAGCTGGTGGTGCGCGAGGCGTTCGTGCCGGCCTATCGCAGCCATGTCATCGCCGCCTATGGCGAGGAGACCCACGGCCACGTGGAAAATCTCTACAAGATGCCGTTCTTCTATGTGTTCTACGCGGCGGTGTCGTCCGTCATCGTCGGCATGGCCCGCGGCATGGCCGATCTCTACATCGAGCACATGCGGCCGCGTCAGAACCTCAACCAGGCCGTCGGCGCGGCGGTGAACGACCCCTTCATCAAGGCCCGCCTCGGCGAGGCGACCGCGAAGATCCTGGGGGCGGAAACCCGCATCCTGCACAACACCGACGAGGCGTGGAGCTATGCCGAGCGCGGCGAGCTGGTGCCCATCGACGTGCGCGTGCGCCACTTCGCCACCAACCAGTTCACCGGCGGCGAATGCTTTGACGCGGCCCACATGATCTTCAAGAAGACGTCGACGCGCGGCGTCTGGCTCAACAATCCCATGCAGCGCCAGCTGCGCGACATCCTGGTGGGTGCCAACCACATCACCCAGAACCAGGACAATATCGGCGACCTCCTTGGCGGCCAGATGCTCGGCAATCCCATGCCGGCCGCCAATCCATTCGGCGTGCGCGCCTGAGGCCCGGCCATGACAGAGAACATCAACACACAGACCATCAACCAGCGCCTTGACTGGGCGGCCAGCGAGGCCCTGCGCCACCTGCCCACCGCTAGCCCGGATGACCATCGCACCGGCATGCGGCACCTCGCTTCCGGCGTCTCCATCATCACCACGTGCGACGGCGAGACCAAGGTCGGGCTCACCGCCACTGCGGTGTGTTCCGTCACCGTCGATCCGCCCCGCATGGTGGTTCTGGTCAACAAGAAAGTGGCCGCGGCCGACAGCATCCTCGCCAGCGGCTCCCTGTGCATCAACGTGCTCTCCGCGGGGCAGGCGCACCTCGCCAAGGTGTTCGCCGGCATGGTGGAGGGCGTGTTTGGCCCCGCCCGTTTCGAGCATGGCGGCTGGCAGACCCGCGTCTCCGGCGCACCCGTGCTGGAGGGGGCGCTCGCCACCTTCGACTGCCGGGTGGTGAAGGTGTTCGACGAGAGCACCCACCATGCCCTGCTGTGCGAGGTGCTGGACGCCTCCGAGCCGCCGGGCGGCGAGCCCCTGATCTATGTGAACGGCGCCTTCTGCCGCGTCAGCCCCCTGGAATCCTGAGCATGAGCGAACCCTTCACGGAAGCCGGCACCAGCCGCTTCGCCCGCGTGCCCGAAGCCGGCGGCGAACTCACCATCCATTACAACGACTGCGATCCCGGCAATGCCCGCGAGACCGTGGTGATGCTGCACGGCTCCGGCCCCGGCGCGTCAGGCTGGGCCAACTTCAACCGCAACATCGCGCCCCTCGTCGAGGCGGGCTATCGCGTGCTGCTGGTGGATTGCCCCGGCTGGAGCAAGAGCGACACCATCGTCTCAACCGGCTCGCGCTCCAACCTCAATGCGCGTGTGCTGGCTGGCGTGGTGGAAGCGCTGGGGCTGGAGCGCATCCACATCCTCGGCAATTCCATGGGCGGCCACAGCGCTGTCGCCTTCGCCCTCGACCATCCGGGCAAGGTTGGAAAGCTCGTTTTGATGGGCGGCGGCACGGGCGGGGCGAGCCCCTTCGCGCCCATGCCCACGGAGGGCATCAAGCTCCTGAACGCGCTTTATCGCGCGCCGACCATCGAGAACCTGAAGGCGATGATGGCCGTCTTCGTGTTCGATCCCAATGATTTGACCGAATATCTCTACCGCACGCGCCTTGAGAACATGCTCCAGCGCCGCGATCATCTTGAGAACTTCGTCAAAAGCCTTGAGGCGAACCCGAAGCAGTTCCCCGATTTCGGCCCGCGCCTGGGCGAGATTTCGGCGCCCACCCTCGTCATATGGGGGCGCAACGATCGCTTCGTGCCGCTGGATGCAGGGCTGCGGCTGCTGGCCGGCATTCCGCGCTCCGAGCTGCACATCTTCGGCAATTGCGGGCACTGGGCCCAGTGGGAGCACGCCAACGCGTTCAACGCGCTGGTGCTCGAATTTCTTTCAAGGTGATTTGAGATGAGCACACAGCAGATCCGCGAAGCGGCGGACCGCCTCTTCGCCGCGGCGCGCACGGCCGTGCCCTGCGAGCCGGTGCGGGACCTGATCGGCCTCGACCTGAAGGCCGCCTACGAGGTCCAGTTCCTGAACACAAAGCGGGCGGTGGCGGAGGGGCGGCGCCTCGTGGGCCGCAAGATCGGCCTCACCTCCCGCGCCGTCCAGCAGCAGCTTGGCGTGGACCAGCCGGACTTCGGCGTGCTGTTCGCCGACATGGAGTATTGCGACGGCGAGGAGGTGCCCTTCGCCCGCCTGCTCCAGCCGAAGGCGGAGGCGGAAGTCGCCTTCGTGCTGAGGGCGGACCTTGCGGCGGCGGACGTCACCCCCACCGAGGTGTGCCGCGCCATCGACTATGTGGCCCCCGCCATCGAGATCGTCGGCAGCCGCGTGCAGAACTGGGACATCAAGATCTCGGACACCATCGCCGACAACGCTTCCAGCGGCGTCTACGTGATGGGCGGTCCCATCCGCCGGCTGGAGGATACGGACCTCGCCGGCCTCGGCATGGTGCTCAATCGCAACGGCACGGCCGCATCCTTCGGCGGCGGCGCGGCCTGCCTCGGCAACCCGCTCACCGCGGTGCTGTGGCTCGCCCGCACCTGCGCCGCGCTGGGAACGCCGCTGAAGGCCGGGGACGTGGTGCTCAGCGGCGCCCTCGGCCCCATGGTCCCGGTCGCGCCCGGCGATGTGCTGGAGGCGCGCATCGCGGGGCTCGGCGCAGTGAAGGTCGCCATCGGAACACCCGGCACCACGGAGAAGCAGGCATGAGCACGCCCAAGATCAAGGCCGCGATCATCGGGTCTGGGAATATCGGCACGGACCTGATGATCAAGATCATGCGCATGTCGCGCCATCTGGAGATGGGCGCCATGGTGGGGATCGATCCGGCGTCCGACGGCCTCGCCCGCGCGGCGCGGCTCGGGGTGCCGGTGACGCACGAGGGCATCGAGGGCCTCACCCGCCTGCCCAATTACGCCGAGATCGGCGTCGTGTTCGACGCCACCTCCGCCAAGGCCCACATCGCCAATGACGCGGTGCTGCGGAAGGATGGCAAGAAGGTCATCGACCTCACCCCCGCCGCCATCGGCCCCTTCACCATTCCCGCCATCAACGGCGAGGCCAATCTCGACGCGTCCAACGTCAACATGGTCACCTGCGGCGGACAGGCCACCATCCCCATGGTCCATGCCGTGCGCCGCGCCACCGACCGGGTGATCTGGGGCGAGATCGTCGCCTCCATCTCCTCCAAATCCGCCGGCCCCGGCACCCGCGCCAATATCGACGAGTTCACCGAGACGACGTCGAAGGCCATCGAGGTGCTCGGCGGCGCCGAGCGCGGCAAGGCGGTCATCATCCTCAATCCGGCGGAGCCGCCCCTCATCATGCGCGACACCGTCTTTACCCTGTCCCAGGGCGGCACGCGCGAGGCCATCGAGGCCTCCATCCTGGAGATGGTCGAGACCGTGAAGGCCTACGTGCCCGGCTATCGCCTCAAGCAGAAGGTGCAGTTCGAGGAGATCGGCAACAACGCGCCCGTCCGCATCCCGGGCGTCGGCCCGGTGACCGGCCTCAAGACCACCATCCTGCTCGAGGTGGAGGGCGCTGCCCACTATCTGCCGGCCTATGCCGGAAACCTCGACATCATGACCTCGGCCGCTTTGGTCTCCGCCGACCGCTGGGCCGCCCGTTTCCTCGCGAAGGAGGCCGCGTGATGGCCCGCCCGAACCCCGGCAAGCTCTACATCCAGGACGTCACCCTGCGCGACGGCATGCACGCCATCCGCCACCAGTATTCGCTCGACACGATCCGGGCCATCGCCCGGGCGCTGGACCGGGCCGGCGTGGACGCCATCGAGATCAGCCATGGCGACGGCCTCACCGGCGCCACCTTCAACTACGGTTTCGGCGCCCATGACGACCTCGAATGGATCGCCGCGGTGGCGCAGGAATGCAGCCGCGCCGTCGTTACCGTCCTGCTCATCCCCGGCATCGGCACGGTGCATGATCTGAAGGCGGCCTACGACGCGGGCGCCCGCTCGGTGCGGGTGTGTACCCACTGCACCGAGGCCGACGTGTCGCGCCAGCACATCGAGGCGGCCCGGGCGCTCGGCATGGACACGGCGAGCTTTCTGATGATGGCGCACATGATCCCGGCCGAGAAGCTGGCCGAGCAGGCGCAGCTGATGGAGAGCTACGGTTCGGAATGCGTCTATGTGACGGATTCCGCCGGGGCCATGCTGCCGGAGGACTATACGCTGCGCGTGCAGACGCTCCGCGACTTGCTGAAGCCGGAGACGGAGATCGGCGTCCACACCCATCACAACCTGACCCTCGGCGTCGCCAATGCGGTGGCGGGCATCGAGGCGGGGGCGGTGCGGGTGGATGCGTCTCTGGCCGGCATGGGCGCGGGCGCGGGCAATGCGCCGCTGGAGGCGCTGATCGCCGTGCTGAACCGCAAGGGCATCGCCACCGGCTGCGACCTCAACATCCTGATGGACGCCGCCGATGATCTGGTGCGTCCGCTGCAGGACCGGCCGGTGAGGGTGGACCGGGAAAGCCTCTCGCTGGGCTATGCCGGGGTCTATTCCAGCTTCCTGCGCCACGCCGAGGCCGCCTCGAAGACCTATGGCGTCGACACCCGCGACATCCTCGCCGAGCTCGGCCGCCGCCGCATGGTCGGCGGACAGGAGGACATGATCGTCGATGTGGCGCTCGATCTCGCCCGGGCGGCGGCCGCCGCCTGACAGCGCCGCTCAACACAATCCACCGCGCCCGGTCCCGCACGGCTCGTCCCGTGCGGGACCGGGCGCACACCGAGAAGAACCGCGGGGCCTGCCGGCCATCGGCGGACGGACAAGACAGCGGCCGCAACAGGCCGCGCCGGATGGGAGGAAAGCAAATGTCGACTGCCTTGAAAACAAGCCCTGCGGGAAGCCGGGCGCTCCTTTACGTCTCGCTGGCCGCCGTGATCGAAGGCTTCGATCTGCAGGCCGCGGGCATCGCCGCCCCCAAGATCGGGCCGGCCTTCCACATGACGCCCCAGCAGATGGGGCTGTTCTTCTCCTCGGCCACCCTGGGCCTCATGATCGGGGCCTTGATCGGCGGCTATACGGCGGACCGCTGGGGCCGGCGCGCAGGGCTCCTCATCGCGCTGGTAGCCTTCGGCTTCGCCTCCATCGCGACCATCTTCGCCACCTCCGTGGAGGCACTGGTGGTGCTGCGCTTCCTCACCGGCGTCGGTCTGGGCGGCGCGCTGCCGAACCTCGTCTCCATCGCCTCGGAGGCGGTGGGTCCGGAGCGGAAGGGGCGGGCGGTGGCCCTCATGTATGCCGGAATGCCGCTGGGCGCGGCGGTGGCGAGCCTCGTCGCTTTGCTCGACCTGCATGGCGGGGACTGGCGCTCCATTTTCCTCGTGGGCGGCGTCCTGCCCCTGATCCTTGTGCCGTTCATCTACATGGGCCTGCCGCCGCTAAAGATGGCGCCCGCCACCTCCGGGCAGAAGGCGCCGTGGACCGAGGTATTCCGTCCCGACTCGATGGTCGCCACTCTGCTGCTCTGGAGCGCCTTCTTCCTCGGCCTGATGGTGGTCTATCTGCTCATGAACTGGCTGCCGCAGCTGCTGGTGGCGCAGGGCTTCTCGCGCAGCGAGGCGTCGTTCGCCCTCATCCTGTACAGCCTTGGCGGCGCCGTCGGCAGCCTCATCGGCGGGCGGGTGCTGGACGGGCGCCAGCGTGGCATCGCCATCGCCGCCAGCTTCGCCTTCGTGGCGGCCGCCCTCGCCATGCTGGGCCTGCTTCAGCCTGCGCTCGCCACCATGCTGTTCACCGTGACGCTGGTGGGCGTCGGCGTGCTGTGCGTGCAGTCCATCCTCTACGGCATCGCCCCCCAATGCTATCCGGCGGAAATCCGCGGCACGGGCGTGGGGGTCGTGGTTGCGGTCGGCCGCCTCGGCTCCATGGCCGGTCCGCTGCTCGCCGGGGTTCTGGTGGCGCAGGGCATCACGCCGGCCGGCGTGATGCTGGTGCTGGTGCCGGTCATCCTCGTCTGCGGCCTCGGCACCCTGGCCTTGGTGGCGCGCCGGTTCCGCCCGGTCCTCGCCTGAGCCCGTTCCCGCGCCTCGTACCGCACGGGGCGCGGGACCACCGCCGGAGGGAGATCAGCCACCTGGCGGTCCCCGAACGCGCCAGGGGCAGGACAGCGTGCGGGACGGGGCCGGTTCGTACCCCGTCTGGTCAGAGCCCGCGGAAGGTCGGCCTGCGTTTTTCCGCAAAGGCGTTCATGCCCTCGCGCCGGTCCTCAAGGGCAAAGGTGGCATAGAGGAGCCTGCGCTCCACATAGAGGCCCTCCTGGAGATGCGTCTCATACGCCTGGGTCACGGCTTCCTTGGCGAGGCGCACCACGGGCCGGGACGAGGTGGAGATTTGCGCGGCGATCGCGACCGCTTCCGCGACATGGGTGCCAGCGGGCACCACGCGACTGACGAGCCCCAGCGCCTGCGCCTCTGCCGCGGACAGGGCCCGGCCGGTGAGGATCATGTCCATGGCCACGGCCTTGCCGACGATGCGCGTCAGGCGCTGGGTGCCGCCGGCACCGGGAATGATGCCGATGGTGGTCTCCGGCAGGGCGAAGCGGGCCGTCTGTGACGCCACGATGATGTCGCACATCAGGGCCAGCTCGCAGCCGCCGCCGATGGCATGCCCCGACACCGCCGCGACGGTCGGCTTGCGGGCCCGCGACACACCTTCCCATGTGGCCGTGATGAGCTGCTCCTCATAGACTTCGGCGAAGGTCTTGTCCTTGATCTCCTTGATGTCGGCACCGGCGGCAAAAGCCTTGTCCGATCCCGTGATCACGATCGCGCCGATGTCCCCATCGGCATCGAAGGCGGCGGCGGCGTGGGACAGCTCGGAGGTGATCTGGTGGTTCAGGGCGTTGAGCGCCTCCGGTCGGTTGAGGGTGATGATGCCGACGGCCCCCTGCGTGGCGACGAGCACGGTCTCATAGGTCATGTCTGTGGCCTTCGATTGAGTTCATGAGATGCGGATCAGGAGATGCGGATCAGGATCTTGCCCATGCGGGCCGGGTCTTCGAGGTGGGCGAAGGCGGAGGGCACGTCGGCCAGCGGGAAGGCGCGGTCGATGCGGGGCGTGAAGCCGCCGCCGTGCCATGCGAGGAGCAGGCGGCGAAATTCGTCCATGGAGCCCATGGTGGAGCCGTGCACCGACAATTGCCGGATGAACAGGCGCTGGAGGTCCGCCGAGGGATGGGCGCCCGTCGTCGCGCCGCAGGTCACGAGATGGCCACCGCGGGCGAGGGCCTTGAGGGAGGTACCCCACGTGCGCTCGCCCACATTGTCGATGACGAGATCTGCGCCTTCGCCTCCGGTCAGGGCCAGCACCGTCCTGGCGACGTCGGCGTCGCGATAGTCCAGAGTTTCGACGCCGAGGCTGCGGAAATGCGCGAGCTTGTCCGGCCCGGTCGTGGTGACGATGACCCGCGCGCCCGCCATGCGGGCGAGTTGCACGGCGGCATAGGAGACGCCACCGCCGGCCCCCTGGACGAGCACCACCGTGCCCGGCCCGGCCGGCGCCTTGCCGAACACCATGCGCCAGGCGGTGAGGTGGGCGACGCCCAGCACGGCCGCCTGGTCCATGTCGGCGTCGTCCGGCAGCTTCAGCAGAGCGCGCGCGGGGAGTGCCACATATTCGGCGAAGGTGCCGTGGCGGTGCTCGCCCAAAATCTTGGCATGGTGGCAGAGAGGCTGGTCGCCGTTGAGGCAAGGCCGGCAGGTGCCGCAGAATTCGTAAGGGTAAAGGATCACCCGGTCGCCCGGGGCAACGCCGGATCCAGCGGGCGCCTCGGCCACCATGCCCACGCCGTCCACCCCCATGATGAGCGGCAGCTGGTGGGTGATGCCCGCGCCCGAGTCGCGCATGTAGAGATCGACGCGGTTGACCGATGCCGCCAGCATCCGAACCTTTGCCCATCCCTCGGGCACGGCGGGTTCGGGCATGTCGAGAAGAGCGACGCCATGGGCGCCGCGTTCCGTCAACACAATGGCCTTCATGGTCTTCCTTCCCAAATCAGGATGATATGTTGCCTTATTTCCGCAAGCCGAGCATGGCGCGGGTGGGCTTAAGAATCCAATATTTACGGCTTCATGCCACCATCTTGCGGGTTGAGTCTCTCGCATATATAGGACAATATATTTCCATAATAGGGGAGGATGTCATGGCCTTGGATCCCGGGACCCTGTCCCAGCTGCTGGATGCGATCCGCCGGTTCGTCGACGAGCGGCTGATCCCCGCGGAGGCCGAGGTGGCCGAGACCGACGCCATTCCGGCCGCCATCGTCGTGGAGATGCGCGAGCTGGGCCTGTTCGGCCTCACCGCGCCGGAGGAGTATGGCGGCCTCGGCCTTGTGATGGAGGAAGAGGTGCTCGCCATTTTCGAGCTGGGCCGCGCCGCCCCCGCCTTCCGGTCCATGTTCGCCACCAATGTGGGCATCGGCATGCAGGGCATCGCCATCGACGGCACGGCGGAGCAAAAGGCGAAATATCTGCCGGGCCTGGCCTCCGGCGAGATCATCGGCTCGTTCGCCCTGACCGAGCCGGACGTGGGATCCGACGCAGGGTCGGTCAAGACCACGGCGCGCCGCGACGGCGACGCCTATGTGCTGAACGGCACCAAGCGTTTCATCACCAATGCGCCGCATGCTGGCCTGTTCACCGTGATGGCGCGCACCGATCCAGCCCAGAAGGGCGCCGCGGGCGTCTCGGCCTTTGCGGTGGAGCGTGGAACGCCGGGCCTCACCACGGGCAAGCCGGAAAAGAAGATGGGCCAGCAGGGCGCCCATGTGTGCGATGTCATCTTCGACGATTGCCGCGTGCCGGCCTCGGCGCTGATCGGCGGCGTGGAGGGGCAGGGCTTCAAGACCGCCATGAAGGTGCTGGACAAGGGGCGTCTGCACATCGCCGCCGCCTGCGTGGGGCTCGCCGAGCGCATCCTGGACGACATGCTCGCCTATGCGGTGGGGCGCCGGCAGTTCGGCCGGCCGCTGGCCGACTTTCAGCTGCTTCAGGCCATGTTCGCCGATTCGAAGGCCGATGCGTATGCCGCCCGCTGCATGGTGCTCGATGCGGCGCGAAAGCGCGATGCCGGACAGGACGTGAGTGTCGAGGCCTCCTGCGCCAAGATGTTCGCCTCGGAAGCGGTGGGGCGGATTGCCGACCGGAACGTCCAGGTCCACGGCGGCAACGGCTATATCCGCGAGTATCGCGCCGAGCAGCTCTATCGCGATGCCCGGCTGTTCCGCATCTACGAAGGCACCACGCAGATCCAGCAGATCATCATCGCCAAAGCGCTCACCGCCGAGGCGAAGGGACGCGCCGGACTCTAGGTGTCGGCGCGGCTGCCGCCACCGGTGCCTCCTCCTGGTGGCGGGCTGCGCTTTCCGGATCGATCGCCTTGAAATTGTTCAGCATCTTGTCGAGGTAGTGGATCATGTGGATACGATCCTCGGTGGAGAAGCCCGCCAGCGCCGCATCGTAATAATCGGCGATGACCGGGCGCATGTTCGCATCCCAAAGGCTTCGCCCCTTGGGTGTCAGGCGGATGAGGCGCGAGCGGTTGTCGTTGGCGTCGACCGTGCGCTCCACATAGTCCATGGCCTCGAGCCGCTGCAGCACGCCGGCAAGGTTCTGGCGCGTGACCAGCAGGAAGGCGGCGAGGTCGCCCACGGCCACGCCCTCCGCGAACGCCGGGCGGGTGAGGGCGCCGAGCACGGCCCACTGCTGGGTGGTGATCTCGTAGTCGTCCAGCGCCCGCGTTCCGGTCTTATGCAACATGTTTGCGCATTGGTAGAGCCGGAAGAAGAGCCTGTTGCTCAGGCCCGGCGAAATCCCGCGTGAAGTGCCACCAGTCTTTGTCATGTCAGCACTTTGACCGCGCCGCACGGCTCGGTCAAGGGATCGGGGTTCGGTCAAAATAAGGAAATATATTGACCTAAAATGCGGGAGCCGCTAAACCAGAAGTCACAAGAGCGACGGGCGTATCGGGGAGCGGGCGCTTCGCCGGAACAGGCGAAAATGCCGGGACCCTGCGCTTCGGCCCAGCCCACGATCATGGAGGACGACCACCGTGCGAGGCCTAAAGGGTAAAATAGTTGTCGTAACTGGCGGCGGCGGCGGAATCGGGTCGGCAACTTGCCGGCGCTTCGCCGAGGAAGGCGCACGCGTGGTTGTCGCGGACATCGGCGCGGCGGCGGCCGAGAAGGTTGCCGAGGAGATCAAGGCGGCCGGTGGCGAGGCCGTCACCATGGTGGTGGACCTCACCGATGCCGCCGCCACTGCCGCGGCCGTGGCCGAGGTGGAGGGCGCCCTGGGGCCCATCGACATCCTGGTCAACAATGCGGGCTGGGACCTGTTCGTCCCGTTTCTGAAGTCGGAACCCGACTTCTGGAGCAAGATCATCGACATCAACCTGCGCTCGGTGCTGAACATCACCAAGCCGGTGCTTGCCTCCATGGTCGCGCGCGGCGTTGCCGGACGCGTGGTCTCCATCGGCTCGGATGCGGGGCGGGTCGGCTCCTCGGGTGAGGCGGTCTATGCCGCCTGCAAGGCGGGCGTCATCGCCTTCATGAAGACCCTCGCCCGTGAGCATGCCCGCAACGGCATTACCTTCAACACGGTTTGCCCGGGCGTGACCGAGACGGCCATGCTGGAAAGCTTCATGGAGGCAGCCGGCGACAAGGACAAGCTGCGCACCGCCTTCACCCGCGCGGTGCCGCTTGGACGCCTCGGCAAGCCCGAGGACCTGCCCGGCGCCATCCTGTTCCTTTCCAGCGACGACGCCGCCTTCATCACCGGCCAGGTGATCTCGGTCTCCGGCGGCCTGACCATGCACGGCTGAGGGAGGACATGATGAGCTATACCGACATCCTCTACGAGATCCGCGGCGGCGCCGCCTGGATCACCATCAACCGGCCGGACAAGTACAACGCCTTCCGCGGCCACACCGTGGACGAGCTGATCCATGCCTTCCAGGCCGCCGGCTGGGACCGCAAGGTGGGCGTAATCGTGCTCACCGGTGCCGGCGACAAGGCCTTCTGCACCGGGGGCGACCAGTCGGCCCATGACGGCCAGTACGACGGGCGCGGCGTCATCGGCCTGCCCATCGACGAGCTGCAGAGCCTGATCCGCGACGTGCCGAAGCCGGTCATAGCCCGGGTGAACGGCTTCGCCATCGGCGGCGGCAACGTGCTCGCCACCATCTGCGACCTCACCATCGCGTCGGACAAGGCCCAGTTCGGGCAGGTCGGCCCCAAGGTCGGTTCGGTCGATCCGGGCTTCGGCACCGCCTATCTCGCCCGCGTGGTCGGCGAGAAGAAGGCGCGCGAGATCTGGTACCTCAACAAGCGCTACAGCGCCGCCGAGGCGCTGGCCATGGGCCTCGTCAACACGGTCGTTCCGCACGAGGAACTCGACGCCGAGGTGGACCGCTGGGTCGCCGAGCTGATGGAGCGCTCCCCCACGGCGCTCGCCCTCGCCAAGGTGTCCTTCAATGCCGACAGCGAGAACATCCGGGGCATCTCCGCCCTCGGGATGCGGGCGCTGAGCCTCTATTACGACACCGACGAAAGCAAGGAAGGCGGCGTCGCCTTCCGCGAGAAGCGCAAGCCCGACTTCCGCAAGTTCGGCAAGTAGGGCTTCGCGCCGTCGTCTGGTCCCGTCCCGCCAGGGGGCGCAAGGGACAGGACGGCTCCGCCATGCCGCACGTCAGGGCGGCGGCATGGCGGACGACCACAGGGCCGCGCACGGGCGGCCGCGCCGAACCCGGCGGGGAAACACCGGGGCAGCAAGAACAGCACGCAGGAAACCAAGGCAGGCAAGCCATGACACCCACGGCGTATCCAACGGTTTTCGATACTGAAGACCTCGTCGCCCTGCGCGATCTTGCGGCGAAATTCGCCGCCGAAAAGCTCGCACCCGGCTACAAGGAACGCGAGCGCACCGGCACGTTCGGCACGGATCTGGTGCGCGAGATGGGCCGCCTCGGCCTCATCGCGCCCGAGCTGCCCGAAGAATTCGGCGGCAGCGGCGCCGGCTCCATCTATTCGGGCGTCATCATCGAAGAGATCGCCAAAGGCGATTTCAACTTCGGCTATATCAACGTCCTCGCCTCGCTCAACGGCCAGATCCTCGCGAACTTTGCCAATCCCGAGATCAAGCGCCACTGGCTGCCGAAGCTGACCGCCGGCGAGATCCTGCTGGCCATCGCCCTCACCGAGCCGCGCGGCGGCTCGGACGCGGCCAATCTGGGCCTGCGGATGGAGCGCGACGGCGACCATTACGTCATCAACGGCGAGAAGACCTCCATCTCGGCCGCCGACCAGGCCGCCGCCGCCGTCGTCTTCGCCCGCACCGGACGGCCCGAGGACAAGGCGCACGGCGTCTCCGCCATCTTCGTGCCCATGGACACCCCCGGCATCTCGACGACCCGCTTCACCGACCTCGGCCAGCATGCCATCGGCCGCGGCTCCATCTTCTTCGACAATGTGCGGGTGCCGGCCGATCACCTGCTCGGGGGGGAGAACAAGGGCTTCGTGCAGGTGATGCAGGGCTTCGATTTCTCCCGCTCGCTCATCGGCCTGCAATGCCTCGGAACGGCCCGCCAGTCCCTTGCCGAGGCGTGGGCCTATATCGGCGAGCGGCGCGCCTTCGGCAAGCCGCTGGCGGCCTTCCAGGGCATCACCCACCAGCTTGCCGACTTCGACACCCGTGTCGAGGGCGCCCGGCTGCTGAGCTACAACGCGCTGTGGCTGAAGGACAATGGCCTGCCCCACGTGGCGGAGGCGGCGATGGCCAAGTGGTGGCCGCCGCTCCTCGCCTATGAGGCGATCCACGCCTGCCTGCTGATCCACGGCCACGCCGCCTATTCCACCGAGCTGCCGTTCGAGCAGCGGCTGCGCGACGTGCTGGGCCTCCAGATCGGCGACGGCACTGCGCACATCATGAAGAACATCATCGCCCGCGAACGGGCGGGTCGGGTCGCGGTCAACGGCTGATCCGGAGACAGGGGAGGACACCATGCAATTCGACGCCGTGCTCATCGAGCCCCGCCGCGCCCGGATGGAGGCCGAAGGTTTCTGGCAGGGCAAGACCCTGCTCGACTATTTCGACGTTTGCCTCGCCGAGAAACCCGATGCCGTGGCGGTGCTCACCGTCGTGACCGGCAGCGGGACGCGGCGCGAAATGACCTATGCGGAGATCGACCGCCTCGCCTGGCGCGCCGCCGCCGGGCTCCGCCGTCTCGGCCTCGGCAAGGACGACGTGCTGTCCTGCCAGCTGCCGAACGGGTGGGAATTCGTCGTCCTCTACATCGCCTGCCTCCGGCTGGGCGTCGTCTTCAACCCGGTGATGCCCATCTTCCGCGAGCATGAGCTGTCGTTCATGCTCCGCCATGGCGAGACCAAGGTGTTCGCCATTCCCCGCGTCTTCCGCGGCTTCGACCACGAGGCGATGGCGCACCGGCTGAAGGCGGACCTGCCCGACCTGCGCCATCTGGTCGTGGCCGGAGGCGAGGGGCCGGACGCATTCGAGGCATCGCTGCTCGATCCCGCGCTGGATGCGGACGTGCCCGCCGCCCGGGACATCAGCGCCCGCGACCGCAGCGGTGCGAACGCCGTGTGCCAGCTCATCTACACCTCGGGCACCACGGGCGAGCCCAAGGGCGTGATGCACACCGCCAACACCATGTATTCCAACCTGTTCGCCTATGCGGACCGGCTCGGGCTCGGCGCATCGGACGTGGTGTTGATGGCCTCTCCCATGGCCCACCAGACCGGCTTCATGTACGGCCTGCTGATGCCCTTCATGCTCAAGGCCCGCATGGTGCTGATGGACAGCTGGGACAAGGCGCAGGCGGCGCGCGTCATCGAGCAGGAAGGTGTCACCTTCACCATGGCTTCGACGCCCTTCCTCATGGACCTGACCAACACGGTTGAGGAACTGGGCGCGGATTCCTCCTCGCTCCGCATCTTCCTGTGCGCCGGCACCGCCATTCCGGGGGCGCTGGTGGAGCGGGCGCGGAAGGTTCTGGGCACCAAGATCATCTCCGCCTGGGGCATGACCGAGAACGGCGCGCTGACGCTCGTTTCTCCCTCCGACCCGGACGAGCGCTCCATCAACACGGACGGCTTCGTGCTGCCCGGCATGGAGATTCAAATCCGCGCCGCCGACGGCACCGCGCTCCCGGTCGGCCAGGAGGGCGCGCTCTTCGTGCGGGGCTGCTCCAATTTCGGCGGCTATCTCAAGCGACCGCAGTGGAACGCCACCGATGCCGATGGCTGGTTCGATACCGGCGACATCGCGCGCATGGACGAGCAGGGCTACATCCGCATCTGCGGGCGCACCAAGGACGTCATCATCCGCGGCGCGGAGAACCTGCCCGTGGTCGAGATCGAGTCGGTGCTCTACAAGCACCCGAGCATCCAGCAGGTGGCTATCGTCGCCTATCCCGACGAGCGGCTCGGCGAGCGGGCCTGCGCCTTCGTCGTGCCGAAGGCGGGGAAGACCTTCAGCTTCGACGAGATGATCGCCTTCCTCGATAGCCAGCATCTCGCCAAGCAATACTTTCCCGAGCGGATCGAGGTGGTCGATCAACTGCCGTCCACCGCCTCCGGCAAGATCCAGAAATTCGCCCTGCGGACCCTGCTGCGCGAGCAATACGAGCAGTCCCGCTCCTGATGGCCGCCTTGCGCCCCGGCGCTTCCCGTGCGCCGGAGCGGCGCATCCCCCATGTCCGCGAGTGAGGCCGACATGCCCGGACCCGTTCATTGCGTCGTCGAAGAGGGCGTCGCTCTCGTCACCATCGACAATCCCCCGGTCAACGTCATGTCCCAGGCTGTGCGGCAAGGACTTGTCCGCGCGCTCGACGCGGCCGAGGCCGCAGGAGTGAAGAGGGTGGTGCTGACGGGTGCCGGCAAGGCCTTCATCGCGGGGGCCGACGCGAGGGAGTTCGCCGCCGCCCCCCAGGAGCCTCACCTGCCGGACATCATCCGCCGGATCGAGGACTTTCCGGTTCCGGTGGTCGCGGCCCTCAACGGCACGGCCCTCGGCGGCGGGCTGGAAGTGGCGCTCGCGTGCCGGGCGCGGATCGCCGCGCCGGGCGCGACTCTGGGCCTGCCGGAAGTGACGCTGGGCATCGTGCCCGGTGCCGGCGGAACGCAGCGGCTGCCGCGTCTCATCGGCCTCGGGCCGGCCTTGTCGCTGATCTGCGAGGGTCGGGTGATCGGCGCGCGTGAGGCGCAGGACCTGGGGTTGGTGGATGCGGTCGCGGACGATCCGGCCGCCGCCGCCATGAGCTGTCCTGTCCCGAACCGACCTGCCACCGGCGCCTTGCCCGCCCCGCCGCCGGATCCAGATGCGGTGGAGGCGGCGCGCGAGCAGGTGGCAAGACGCAGTGCCGGCCAGATCGCGCCCTTGAAGGCAATCGATCTCGTCGACGTCGCGACCCGCCTTCCGTTCGACGAGGGTTTGGCGTTGGAGCGGGAGATCTTCCTCGCCCTGAAGACCTCGGATCAGGCGGCCGCCCTGCGGCATGTCTTCTTCGCCGAGCGCGCCGCCATGGCACAGGGGAAGGGCGGCGGGGCGGACATCCGCTCCGCCGTGGTGGTGGGCGGCGGCACCATGGGCGCCAGCATCGCCTACGCCCTCGCCGGACTTGGCATTTCCGTGGCGCTGGTGGAAAGCGACGCCGCCGGCGTCGAGCGGGCGCGGGCCAATGTGGCGCGCCTCTATGCCGACGCGGTGAAGCGGGGTAAGATCACGGCCGAGGCCGCCGAGGTGGAGCAGGCCGCGCGCTTCGGCTTCCACGAGGGCTATGGCGCCCTGCCGCCCGCGGATATCGCCATCGAGGCGGTGTTCGAGGACATGGAGGTCAAGCTGCAGGTTTTCGCCGCCCTCGACGCGGCGCTGCCGGCGCACACCATCCTTGCCACCAACACCTCCTATCTCGACGTGAACCGGGTCGGCGAAGGCGTAAGCCATCCGGAGCGGTTCCTCGGGCTGCATTTCTTCAGCCCGGCCCATGTGATGAAGCTGCTGGAGGTGATCCGGGCGCGGACCACATCGCCACAGACGCTCGCCACCGCCTTGCGCCTCGCCGCGCGGCTGAAGAAGATCCCGGTCCTCGCAGGCGTGTGCGACGGCTTCATCGGCAACCGCATCCTGACCCGCTATCGCCAGACCTGCGACATCATGCTGATGGAAGGCGCGCTGCCGGCCCAGGTGGACCAGGCGCTGCGTGGCTTCGGCATGGCCATGGGTCCCTACGAGGTGCAGGACCTCTCCGGCCTCGACATCGCCTATGCCAACCGCAAGAGGCTCGGCTGGCGCACGAAGGACGGCTTCCGCTACATTCCCATCGCCGACCGGATCGTCGAGGAGACCGGCCGTCTCGGCCGCAAGACGGGGGCCGGCTGGTACGACTACGATGGCGGGACGGCCTCTCCCTCCCCGTTGATCGACGGGATCGTGGCCGAGGAATCCGCCCGCGCCGGCATCGCGCGCTGCACCTTCTCCGACGAGGAGATCGTTACCCGAGCCATCAGTTCCATGATCGAGGAAGGCTTTCGCATCCTCGAGGAGGGCATCGCCGCGCGGGCCTCCGACATCGATCTTGTGATGGTGCATGGCTATGCCTTCCCGCGCTGGCGCGGCGGCCCCATGCACCACGCCGGGCGCATCGGATGTGCGGAGATCGCGCGTCGCATCGAGGCCTTCGCCGTCGAAGATCCGCTGTCCTGGGGTGTTCCCGCCCTCCTGCGCCAGGCGGCGCGCGAGGGTCTGAACCCCGACGATCCGGGAGCTGCCCCATGACCCAAGCCTTCATCTGCGATTTCATCCGCACCCCCATCGGCCGTTACGGTGGCGCGCTCGCGCAGGTGCGTGCCGACGACCTTGCCGCGCTGCCGCTTCGCGCCATCCTGGCCCGCAATCCCGGCCTCGATCCCGCTGCGGTGGAAGAGGTGTGGATGGGCTGCGCCAACCAGGCCGGGGAGGACAACCGCAACGTGGCGCGCATGGCGCTGCTGCTCGCGGGCCTGCCGAAAACGGTGCCGGGCGTGACGGTGAACCGCCTGTGCGGCTCCGGGCTCGAAGCGGTGGTTGCTGCCGCGCGCGCCATCCGCTCCGGGGATATGGAACTCGCCATCGCCGGCGGGGTGGAGAGCATGACCCGCGCCCCCTTCGTGATCCCCAAGGGCGCCGGGCCGTGGTCGCGTGCCACGGAAATCCACGACACCACCATCGGCTGGCGTTTCGTCAATCCGCGGATGGCGCAGGACTACGGCACCGATTCCATGCCTGAGACGGCGCAAAATCTGGCCGACGAGCATGGCATCAGCCGCGAGGACCAGGACGCCTTTGCCCTGCGCTCCCAGGAGAAGGCAGCGGCGGCCCAGGTCAACGGGCGGCTCGCCATGGAGATCCTCCCCGTCAGCGTGCCGGTCGGCCGTGGCAAGACGGAAGAGGTGGCGAGGGACGAGCACCCGCGTGCCACGACCCTGTCCGATCTTGCCCGGCTTAAGCCCATCACCCGCCCGGACGGCTCGGTGACGGCGGGCAATGCCAGCGGCGTCAATGACGGAGCCGCGGCGCTGATCGTGGCTTCGGAAGCGGCGGCGCGGCGCTTCGGCCTCACCCCTCTCGCCCGCGTGGTGGCCGGGGCCTCGGCGGGCGTGGCCCCGCGCATCATGGGCATCGGACCGGTGCCTGCGGTGGAACGGCTGTGCGCGCGCACCGGCGTCCGGCTGGATGGCATCGACCTGATCGAGCTCAACGAGGCATTTGCCGCCCAGGCGCTCGCCGTGATGCGACAGCTCGGCATTGCTGCCGACGATCCGCGGGTGAATCCCAATGGGGGCGCCATCGCGCTGGGCCATCCGCTCGGCATGAGCGGCGCGCGCATCGCCGGCTCGGCGGCGCTGGAACTGTCCCGCGGCGGGGGCCGCCACGCCTTGGCCACCATGTGCGTCGGCGTCGGCCAGGGGGCCGCGCTGCTGCTCGAACGAGTCTGACGCATACGGGAGGCGCGTCTGCGCCTCTCTCGGCATACTGAGACCAGATGAGGGGACGTCATGTCCGAAATCCAAAGGGAGGCGATGGCCTATGACGTCGTGATCGTCGGCGCGGGCCCGGCCGGCCTGTCCGCCGCCATCCGGCTGAAGCAGCTTGATCCCGACCTCGCCGTGGTGGTGCTGGAGAAGGGGTCGGAGGTGGGCGCCCATATCCTGTCCGGCGCTGTGCTCGACCCCTCGGGACTCGACGCGCTGCTGCCCGACTGGCGCGAGCGCGATGCGCCCATCACCGTGCCGGTGCGCGAGGACAATTTCCATTTCCTCACCAAAACCGGCGGCGTGCGCATTCCCAACTGGCCGATGCCGCCGTTGATGTCGAACCACGGCAACTTCATCGTGTCCATGGGCAATGTGTGCCGCTGGCTCGCCGCGCAGGCGGAGGCGCTGGGCGTGGAGATCTTCCCCGGCATGGCGGCTTCCGCCCTCGTCTATGGCGCGTCCGGCGAGGTGATGGGCGTGGTGGCCGGCGAGTTCGGCCGCGCCGCCGATGGCTCACCCGGCCCGGCTTACGAGCCGGGCATGGAGCTGCATGGCAAGTACGTGCTGCTGGGCGAGGGGGTGCGCGGCTCGCTGGCGAAGGAGGTCATCGCCAGATACGACCTTTCCGCCGGTCATTGCCCGCAGAAGTTCGGCATCGGCATGAAGGAGATATGGGAGGTCGATCCGGCCAGGCACCGGGAAGGCACGGTCACCCACACCATGGGCTGGCCGCTGGGCGCCAATGCGGGCGGCGGTTCCTTCATCTACCATCTCGACAACAATCAGGTCTATGTGGGCTTCGTGGTTCATCTGAACTATGCGAACCCTTATCTTTCTCCCTACATGGAGTTCCAGCGCTTCAAGCATCACCCTTTGGTGGCGGATCTGCTGAAGGGCGGCAAGCGCGTGGCCTACGGGGCGCGGGCCATCTCGGAGGGGGGGCTTCAGTCGCTGCCGAAGCTGGTGGCGCCAGGGGTGGCGTTGATCGGCTGTTCGGCGGGGCTGGTGAACGTGCCGCGCATCAAGGGCAACCACAACGCCATGCTCTCGGGCAAGGCGGCCGCCGAGGCGGTCCATGCGGCGCTGGCCTCCGGCCGCTCCGGTGACGAGCTGGCACCCTACGAGAGCGAGATCCGGACGGGAGCGGTGGGGCAGGACCTGAACAAGGTGCGCAACGTGAAGCCGCTCTGGTCGCGCTACGGGCTTATGGCCTCACTGGCGCTGGGCGGCTTCGACATGTGGACCAACCAGCTCTTCGGACGCAGCCTGTTGGGCACCTTGAAGCACGGCAAGAGCGATGCCGCCTCTACGGGAGAGGCGAAGGATTTCACCCCCATCGACTATCCCAAGCCCGATGGCGTGCTCTCCTTCGATCGCCTCACCAACGTGGCCTTCAGCTTCACCAACCACGAGGAGAGCCAGCCGCCGCATCTGAAGCTGGCCGATCCGTCCATTCCCGTCGCCGTCACCCTGCCGACATATGCCGAGCCGGCCCAGCGTTACTGTCCGGCGGGGGTCTATGAAGTGGTTGAAGATCAGGCGGAGCCGCGTTTCGTGATCAACTTCCAGAATTGCGTCCACTGCAAGACCTGCGACATCAAGGATCCGGCGCAGAACATCACCTGGACGACCCCGCAGGGCGGCGACGGGCCGAACTATCCGAACATGTGAGGATACGATGGGCGATGGCGGCTCCGTCTGGACGCAGCGGGCGGCCTCGCCTATCCGGCCGCCGGGGTGTTAGGCACCCAGGCGAGCGTGTGGGAGGCGACGGCCACCAGCGTGCCGTCCTGGTTCGTGACCTCGATCTCGGCACTGGCGCGCCTGCGTGCGGCATCCACCGTGCTGACGCGATAATGGGTGGTCACCGTATCGCCCAGAAAGACCGGCTTGACGAAGCGGATGCGATCGTAGCCGAGCGCCACGGCGATCTCGTTCGCCTCTGGCGGTGTCCGGGCCGCGATCATCCCGGCGACGGTGGACATGAAGCCGACCAGCAGCGCGCCGTGCGCCTGTAGCCGGCCGAAGCGCGAGCGCTCCATGAAGGGGCGGTTGACGTGGTTCGGGGCGAAGTCGCCAGTGATGCCGGCGAACAGGTACACGTCGGTCTCGCCAACCGTTTTCGTGAAGACGGCGGAATCGCCCGGCTTCACGTGGAAGTCCTGCATCGTCCTCTCCTTTCCAACCCGGATCGGCATGCGGCCGGCCGAGGATCATTCTCCGCGCTCCGGCGGAGCGCCCAACGTAGCCTCGTCCAAAAAAATTGGCAAATATATTTACATAATATATGGAATGTGATTGACGTAAATGGCGCCAATAAAAACAGCTTCAGTCACCGCAAGGGGAGGATACGCCATGCGTCATTATATGAGCATTTTAGGGGTTTTGGTGGGAATCGCCGTGTGGGCGGGGCCCGCCGCGTCCGAGACCAGGATCAAGATCGGTATCCTGAGTGACATGAGCGGACCATACTCGGATCTTGCAGGTCCTGGCTCGGTGGCGGCCGCCCGCCTCGCGGTGGAGGACTTCAAGGGTGCAGACAAGGGCATCCAGGTGGAGATCGTCTCCGGCAACCATCAGAACAAGGCGGACATCGGCTCCGTCATTGCCCGCTCGTGGATCGACCAGGAGGGTGTCGACGTCATCGGCGACGTCACCGGCTCGCCGGTCGCGCTGGCGGTCAGCCAGATCGTCAAGGACAAGGACAGGATCCAGCTGAATGCCGGCGCGGCGACCGCCGATCTCACCGGGTCCAAATGCACGCCCAACACCATCCACTGGACATACGACACCTGGGCCAACGCCAACGGCACCGGGAGCGCCATGGTGCGCCAGGGCGGCAACAGCTGGTTCTTCATCGCGGTGGACCAGGCCTCCGGCCATGCCATGGAGCGCGACACCGTGGCGGTGGTGAAGGCCGCCGGAGGGCAGGTGCTGGGATCGGTCAAGCACCCGCTCGGCACCAGCGACTTCTCATCCTTCCTGATCCGGGCGCAATCCTCCGGCGCCAAGGTGGTGGGCCTCGCCAGTGGCGGCGAGGACATGATCAACGCCATCAAGCAGGCCTCCGAGTTCGGCATCGTGCAGGGCGGGCAGTCCATCGCCGGCCTGTTCACCTTCATCACCGACATCCATGCGCTGGGGCTCAAACTCGCGCAGGGTCTGGTGCTGACGGAGGCGTTCTACTGGGACCGAGACGATGCGAGCCGGGCCTTCGCCAAGCGCTTTGCCGCGCTCCACAAGGGCAAGATGCCGACCCAGGTTCATGCCGGCGTCTATTCCTCCATCATGCACTATTTGAAGGCCGTGGAGGCCGCCGGCACCAAGGATACGAACACCGTGCTGGCCAAGATGCGCGAGATGCCCATCGACGATCCCCTGTTCGGCAAGGGCGAGGTGCGCATCGACGGCCGCGCGGTGCACGACATGTTCCTGTTCAAGGTGAAGGCCCCGGCCCAGTCCAAGGGCGAATGGGACGTCTACGAGACCCTCGCCACCATCCCGGCAGCGCAGGCGTTCCGCCCGCTCAATGAAGGCGGTTGCCCGCTGGTGAAGTAGGGTAGACCTGGAGCGTCTTCACGCGAGGCGGAGATCGCCTCGCGTGAAGCAGACGCGCCCCATCAAAGAGCTGGAGGGTTCTCCCATCATGCCGACGGCGAACGCAGACAGTGCCTCCCGGAAGGGTTTCGGCAAGCCGGCCATCGACACTGCCGGACGCATTCGCGCATCCATTGCCGCTCCAATCCAGGCCAAGCGATGACGGACGCAACCATGTCTCACGCGGATGTATCGTCCGAGAGCCTGAGGGCGCGCATCCTGCGGATGTTCTCGCGCAATGCCTTCTCGGGGACGATGCCGCTATGCCTCGTCGAGGCCGAGGTGGGGCGCGCGGTGATCACCATGGAGGTCGGCCCGGCGCAGATGAACGGCCATGGCACGTGTCATGGCGGCGCCCTGTGGACGCTGGCCGACATGGTCTTTGGCGCGGCCGGCTACTACGACGGCACCATCCTGACCACGGGCAGCGATCTCACCTTCATCCGTCCTGTTCCCGGCGGCGCGACGATCCATGCGTCCGCGGCTCAGATCAGCCGCCGGGGGCTGAGCGGGATCTTTACCGTCGTGCTCACCCTCGATCCGGGCAATCCCGACGCGGTGGTGGCTGCCGGGACCTTTTCCGGCCGTTGGCTCCGCAGCGAGGGCCGCGGCGGCGGAAACTGAACGGCAGGCGCGTGCTCGCATCTCACATCGTGCCGTCAAGTTCACGGTGGCATCGACGCCGGCCCGCTCCTCGATCGCCACCATGGCCGCATATTGGACCGGCGTGATCAGAGCCCAGGAGCAGTCTTCCGACACGTTCCCATTGATCGGATGGGCGCGGGTTGACATCGTGCACGTCGGAATTTCGTACCGGGGTTGGCCGACGTGCCTGTGTTGAACGATCGCCAGAACACCATCCTGTCCCTTGCCCGGGCGAGTGGCCACGTGGACGTCGAGGACCTTGCGCTGCGCTTCAACGTGACGCCACAGACCATCCGCCGCGACCTTAACGCCTTGTGCAGCGGCAATCTTCTGGCCCGCACCCATGGTGGCGCCGTCATCTCGTCATCCGTGGAAAACCTGTCCTACGAGGCGCGGCGGCAGATCGCGGCACCTGCCAAGCGCGCCATCGGCGCCGCCGCGGCGGCGCTTATCTCGGACAATTCCTCGCTCTTCATCACCATCGGCACCACCACGGAGGAAGTGGCCCGGGCCATCACCGCCCATCGCGACCTTCTGGTCATCACCAACAACATCAATGTGGCGCTGAGGCTTTATCCTTTCCCCGCGATCCGCGTGATGGTCGCGGGCGGACAAGTGCGGCATTCGGACGGGGCGGTCGTGGGGCCGGCGGCGGTCGACATGATCCGCCAGTTCAAGGTCGACACCGCAGTCATCGGCGCCTCGGCCATCGACGAGGACGGATCGCTGCTCGACTTCGATCCCCTCGAGGTGACGGTCGCGCGGGCCATCATGGACAATGCGCGCCGGGTGATCCTTGTGTGCGATCGCAGCAAGGTGGGCCGCGTCGCGCCGGTCCGTCTCGGACACCTCTCCCAAGTGTCGGCCTTCGTCACCGACCACCTGTCTTCGGATCGCCTGCGCGCCGTGTGCGCCACGCATGGCGTGCGTGTGGTGGAAGCGCCTCCAGAAAACGAAAACAGATAACTTATTGATTTATATTGTTATATCGATCATAAAATGTTCGTTGTTTTCGATTGCGAACATAGATTTGTTCGTTTTAGGTTTGACCCGTGATCCGGATCGCTCCTTGGCCGCATAGGCCCGGCGCCGCATCGCCGCGAGACACGCGCTGCAATGGGGTGCGGAGGCTGGGTCGATGGAACGAGTGCGCACGTCCGCGCAGGTGTCGGCGGGCCGTCCGGCCGCGGACGATCCGTTCGATATCGCCATCATCGGCGGCGGCGTGAACGGCTGCGGCATCGCCCGCGACGCGGCCGGACGGGGCTATTCAGTCTATCTGTGCGAGCAGGGCGACCTCGCCGGCGCCACCTCCTCCGCCTCCACCAAATTGCTGCACGGCGGCCTGCGCTATCTCGAATATTACGAGTTCCGGCTGGTGCGCGAAGCGTTGACCGAACGGGAAGTGGTTTGGGGGATCGCGCCCCACATCGTGCACCCGCTGCGCTTCGTGCTGCCCTATCGCCGGGGTATGCGCCCGTGGTGGATGCTGCGCCTCGGCCTGTTCCTTTACGACCACATCGGCGGGCGCAAGCTGCTGCCCGCCACCCGTTCCCTCGACCTCGGCCGGGACCAGGCCGGTGCGCCCCTCAAGCCCGATCTGCGCACGCGCGGCTTCGAGTATTCCGACTGCTGGGTGGACGATGCCCGGCTCGTGGTGCTCAACGCCTGCGACGCCCGGGACCGGGGCGCCGTGATCGAGACATGGGCGCGGGCGGTGGATGCCGCGCGCGCCTCGGACGGCTGGACACTTCAGGTCGAGAATGCCGAGACACACCAGCGCAAGGATGTGCGCGCCCGCGTGCTCATCAACGCCGCAGGCCCCTGGGCGGACTGTCTCGCGGGCCAAACGCTTCCGCCCCTCGCCGGCCGGCTGCGGCTGGTGCAGGGTTCGCACATCATCGTGCCGCGCCTGTTCGATCACGACCGCTGCTACATCTTCCAGAACCCCGACGGCCGGATCGTCTTCGCGATTCCGTATGAGGGGGACTTCACCCTCATCGGCACCACCGACCATGATTTCGAGGGGGACCCGGCCGCGGTTGCGATCACCGCCGACGAGACGGGCTATCTCTGCGCCGCCGCCAGCGAATATTTCTCGCGCCCCGTCTCACCTGCCGACGTGGTGTGGAGCTATTCGGGCGTGCGCGCGCTGTATGACGACGGGGCGAGCGCCGCTCAGGCGGCGACGCGGGACTATGTACTGGAATTGAACGATGCGGGAGGCGCGCCGCTCCTCTCCGTGCTCGGCGGCAAGATCACCACCTATCGCCATCTCGCCCTCGACGCGCTGGACAAGCTCAGTCAGCATCTTGGCGCAGCGGCCGCGCGCCGTGGGGACTGGACAGGGAGCGCACCACTGCCCGGCGGCGATTTCCCCCGCGGCGCGACGGCGCAGCTGGCGCTGTCCCTTCGGCAGAACCGACCCTGGCTGACGCCTCCGGATGCCGCCCGGCTGGCGCGCACCTACGGCACCAGGGCCGAGACGTTTCTCGCGGCGGCTGATGCCGATCCCGCCGCGCGGACCACCTTCGGGGCGGGCCTGACGGTCGCGGAGGTGCGTCATCTGATGCGCGAGGAGTTCGCACGCACGGCCGACGATGTGCTCTGGCGCCGGACCAAGCTCGGCCTTCGCCTGACGCCGGCGGAGGTTTCGGCGCTGGAAGACTTCATGGCGTTGGAGCGCAATGGCGCCGCGGCCTGACGCGGGGCATGGCCCAGAACAAGAATGACAAAGAATAAGAATGACAAAGAATAAGAAGGGGGGGCGGGTGGAGACGCATATACTTGTCATCGACCAGGGCACGACTTCGACGCGATCCATCGTGTTCGATCGCAACTTCACGCCCGTGGCCTCGGCCCAACGCGAATTCCCGCAGTCGTTCCCGCATCCCGGCTGGGTCGAACATGATCCGCGCGATCTGTGGGAGACCAGCCTTGCCACCATGCGCGATGCGCTCGCGCGCTCGGGGCTGACGGCGGCCGACATCGCCGCCATCGGCATCGCGAACCAGCGCGAGACGACCGTTCTGTGGGACCGCGAGACCGGAGAGCCCATCGCGCCCGCCATCGTCTGGCAGGACCGGCGCACGGCGGACCTGTGCAACCGTCTCACGGCGGAGGGCTGCGAGGGCCTTGTTGCCGAACGCAGCGGGCTCCTCATCGATCCCTATTTCTCGGCCACCAAGATCGGCTGGCTGCTGGACAACGTCCCCGGCGCGCGGAGCCGGGCAGAGCGCGGGGCGCTCGCTTTCGGCACGGTGGACACCTTCCTGCTCTGGCAGCTCACCGGCGGTGCCGTGCATGCCACGGATGCGACCAACGCCGCCCGGACGATGCTGTTCGACATTCACTCCGGCGTCTGGGACGAGGACCTGCTGCGCCTGTTCCAGATCCCCGCCGCCATCCTGCCCGAGGTGCGCGACACCGCCGGCGCGTTCGGCACCGCCGCCGCGACCTGGCTAGGGCGCGAGGTGCCGGTGCTGGCCATGGTCGGCGACCAGCAGGCGAGCCTCGTGGGGCAGGCCTGTTTCTCGCCGGGGCTGGCGAAGGCGACCTATGGCACCGGCGCCTTCATGCTGCTCAACACGGGCGATGCCCGGCCGCGCTCGCGCCACCGCCTCCTGACAACCATTGCCTATCAATGGGATGGCAAGCGGACCTACGCGCTGGAGGGTTCGATCTTTTCCGCCGGGTCCACTGTGCAATGGCTGCGGGACAGCCTGGGCATCATCACCACGGCGGCCGAGAGCACGCGGCTGGCGGCCGAGGCGGACGATGATCAGCCAGTCTATCTCGTCCCGGCCTTCACCGGCCTTGGCGCGCCCCACTGGCGCAGCGATGCGCGCGCCACGCTGAGCGGTCTCACCCGCGGCACCACCCGCCGGGAGATCGCCCGCGCGGCGCTGGAAAGCGTCGGCTATCAGACCCTCGATCTTCTGGAGGCCATGCGGGCGGACATGCTCGACGCCGGTCTTGAGGGCGCCGAGGCGGTCATCCGGGTGGATGGCGGGATGTCCGACAGCGATTGGACGATGCAATTCATCGCCGACGTTCTTGGCAATCCCGTGGACCGCCCGGTCGTGCGGGAGACCACGGCGCTCGGGGCGGCCTTTCTCGCCGGATGGCGCGCGGGCCTTTACGGCGGGCCAGAGGAATTTGCCCGCAACTGGCACCTCGACCGGCGCTTCTCGCCTGAGATGGCGGACGACCGGAGATCCAGCAAAATCAATGGCTGGCGCCACGCGGTCGTGCAGGCGCTGCACGCTCAGGACCGACCTTCAACCCGCACAGAAGACAGGTGCGCCTGTTGACAGGTTATGATGTCTTATAGATTGTTATGACAATAGGCCGGATCCATATCGGCCAGGAGGAAACGCCAATGACTTCTGTGAAGCCCACGCGGCGTCACGTGCTGCAGGCTGGCCTTGCCGCCGTCGCTTTCCCCGCTCTCATCCGTTCCGCCGGCGCGCAGGATGCGGACCTTTCGGCCTACAACGCGGCCAAGATCGACTGGCGCCAGGCATCCGGCGAGCAGATCACCGTCGCGGTGATCCCGGCAAGCTACTTCGATGCGCTCATCGCGCTCGCGCCCCAGTTCGAGGCGCTGACCGGCATCAGCGTCCGGTTCGAGAAAATCCCGCCCGCGCAGATCCGCCAGAAGGCCGTGATCGACCTCACGTCCAAGGCCGGCGGATATTCGACCCACGCGGCCGACCCCATGTATTACGCGCTCTACGCCGCGAACAAATGGGTGGAGTCGCTCGATCCCTATCTCAAGGACGCGACCCTCACCGACCCCGCCTGGTTCCAGCCGGACGACATCATTCCCGCGTGGCGCAACGCCAACACCATCGACGGCAAGCTGTATGGCGTGCCGTATGACGGCGAGGTCACGGTTCAGGTCTATCGCAAGGATCTGTACGACGCGAAGGGCCTCAAGGCGGCGGATACGCTGGAAGACTACGTCGCCAACGCCGCGGCGCTGAACGATCCCGGAAGCCGCCTTTGGGGCGCCGCCCTGCGCGGCGTCGCCGGTGCCGGGCAGAACGTCTACATCTATTCTTCGCTGTTCAAGGAATTCGGCGGAGACTGGTTTCCGGGCGGCAAGTTCCGCGTCAACGGGCCGGAGGCCGAAGCGGCGCTCAACTGGTATGTGGACGTGATGCGCAAATACGCGCCCACCGCAGCGCAGAACTGGAACTGGCCCGACATCGCCGACGCCTTCTCGCAGGGCACCATCGCCAGCTACATCGACGCGAACACGTCCGCCTCTGTCATCACCAATCCCGAGAAGTCCAAGGTGGTCGGCAAGATCGGCTTCGCGCGCTGGCCCAAGGGGCCGACTGGCAAGCGCGTGTCGTCCATCTGGAACTGGGGCTTCCCCATCAATGCCTCGCTGCCGGAGAAGCGGAAGAAGGCCACCTGGCTGTTCATCCAGTGGGCGGCATCGCTCCAGACCCAGGCGCTCACCTCCTACCAGTTCTCCGGCCCGGCAAAGCGCTCCGGCGTGAACCGCCTGAGCCTTTGGAAGAACCCGGACTTTGTGAAGCTGATGAACAGCTTCGGCGACAATTTCGTCGCCACCACCCTGGGCGCGCTGGAACAGGATACGGACGTGAACTGGCGTCCGCGCGTGCCCCAGTGGCCGGCCATTGGCGACACGCTCGCCACCGCGATCCAGCAGGCCTTGGTGGGGCAGGCCACCACCAAGGCCGCCCTGGACGAGGCACAGCGCCGCCTAGAGCCGATGATGCGAGGCTGATGTCGTGACGAAAGCCACTACCCTCGACGTTCCGGTCGGCGGTCGCGCAGATCCCGCGCGGATGATGGAGGGACGGGAGCGCCGCTTTGCGGCGGCGCTGCTCGCCCCCGCCTTCATCGCCCTGATGGCGACCACCACGTTTCCGCTGCTGCATCTGGGATGGACCAGCCTGCACCGGATGGACCTCGCGATGCCGTTCATGGACGGCTTCGTCGGGCTCGACAATTACCGGGAGCTGCTCGGCGATCCGCGTTTCTGGTCCGCGCTCGGGGTTAGCCTCGTCTATACGTTTTCCACGGTGATCCTGCAGGTCGTCCTGGGCCTCGCGCTCGCGCTGCTCGTCAACGGCATGAAGCGCGGACAGGCGCTGTTCCGCATCGTGGCGATCCTGCCCGTGGTGCTCTCGCCCGCCGTTGTCGGCATGGTATGGCGCACCTTCATGCTCACCCCCGAATTCGGCGTGGTGGACTATCTGAGCATGACGGCCGGCCTCGGCAGCCACAACTGGCTCGGCGATCCCTCCCTCGCCCTGTTTTCCGTCGTGGTGATCCACACCTGGCAGTGGACGCCGTTCGCTTTCATGGTGCTGCTGGCCAGTCTCGCGGCCCTGCCCGAGGACATCTACGAGGCGGCGCGCATCGACCGGGCGAGCCCGTGGCGCTGCTTCGTGCGCATCACCCTGCCGTTGCTGCGTCCGGCCATCGTCATGGTGATCATCATGCGCACCATGGTGGCGCTCACGGCGTTCGCGGCCATCTTCACCGTCACTGGCGGCGGTCCGGGAACGGCCACCGAGATCCTCAATCTCTACGCCTACCGCAAGTCCTTCACCGAGCTGTCCATCGGCTACGGCTCGGCGCTCGCGGTGGCCCTGTTGATCTTCACCCTCGTCATCACCGGCGTCCTGTTCGCACTCCGGAGGGCGAAATGAAGGGTCACAAGCTGCGCCTTGCCCTGCTCCTGAGCGTATCCGGCCTGTTTCTGCTCGCCTGGATTTTCCCGATCTTCTGGAGCCTCCTCAACGCCTTCAAGAGCGAGCAGGATGTGCTCGCCTATCCCCCGAAGCTGATCTTCTCGCCAACGCTCGCGGCGTTCAGGGACGTGCTGTTCGGCCCCACGTCCATCGTGCCGAACCTCGTCAGCAGCTTCATCATCTCCATCGGCACGACCATCGTGACCATGGTGCTCGCGATCCCCGCCGCCTACGCCCTCGCCCGCCTGCGGGTGCCGGGCAAGAAGTGGTCGGGCTTCTACGTGCTCGCCACCCAGATGCTGCCCCCGGTGGGCATCATCATTCCCTACTTCCTGATCCTGCGGGATATCGGCTGGATCGATACCTATCAGGGCATCATCCTGATCTATCTCTCCTTCTCGCTGCCGTTCGCGATCTGGCTGCTGGTGTCCTATTTCGAGGACCTGCCGTTCGAGATGGAAGAGGCGGCCTTCATCGACGGCGCGAGCCGGCTGATGACCCTGTGGCGCATCATCCTGCCCCAGGTGCGCGGCGGTGTGGCGGTGACCGTGGTCTTCGTCTTCCTGAATGCCTGGAACGAGTTCCTGTTCGCCGTGGTGCTGTCCGGAAACGTGGTGAGGCCGGTCACCATCTCCATGTTCAACTTCGTGTCGGTGGAACAGACGCTCTGGTCGAAGCTGGCGGCGGTGTCCGCGCTCGCGATGCTGCCTGTCATCATCCTCGGCATCATCGCCCAAAAACACATCGTGAAAGGCCTGACGGTCGGCGCCGTCAAGGGAGGGGGACGCCGATGACCGCGCGCGGACTGGTTCAGCTCGAAAAGATCGTCAAGAAGCATGGGTCGTTCGAAGCCCTGAAGGGCATCGACATCGAGATCCGCCCAGGCGAATTCTTCGCCCTGCTCGGGCCGTCGGGCTCCGGCAAGAGCACGACGCTGCGCATTCTCGCCGGCCTCGATGCCCCCACCTCCGGCCGCATTCTGCTGGATGGGAAGGACGTGACCGGCGCCGATGCGCGCGCCCGTGACATCGCCATGGTGTTCCAGAGCTATGCGCTCTACCCGCACATGACGGTGGCCGAGAACATCGCGTTTCCCCTGGAGATGGCGAAGACACCGAAGGCGGAGATCGCGCCCGCGGTTCGGGAGGCGGCCGCCAAGGTGAAGATCGATCATCTTCTGGACCGCAAGCCGGGGCAGCTTTCCGGCGGCCAGCAGCAGCGCTGCGCGCTCGCCCGGGCGATCGTGCGCAAGGCGCGGCTGTTCCTGCTGGATGAACCGCTCTCCAATCTCGATGCCATGCTGCGCCTCGCCACCCGCGTGGAGCTGAAGAAGCTGCAGAGGTCGCTCGGCGTGACGGCCGTGTATGTCACCCACGACCAGGAAGAGGCGATGACCCTCGCCGATCGCATGGCGGTGTTCCGGGAAGGCGAGATCTGCCAGATCGGCCGGCCGGCGGATGTGTTCGCCGCGCCGAACTGCATCGAGGTTGCCGCCTTCATCGGCAGCCCGCCCATGAACCTCATCACCACCCGGACCACGGCCGGAGGCGTCCTGATCGGCGGCCGTCATGTTCCGGTGGCCGCCTCTCTCGAGGCGGGTCGCGCGGTGGTGGTGGGTGTGCGGCCCAGCGCCGTCCGGTTCGATCCGGCCGGCATTCCCGTGACGGTGGAGGTCGTGGAGAACCTCGGCGACGCCGCCATCCTCGACCTCACCCTCGATGGCACCCCGCTCAGGGCCCGATACGACCGCTTCCCGCTGCCGCGCGAAGGGGAGACGATGGCCGTGTCGTTCGCTCCGGAAGACATCCATCTGTTCGACCCAACCACCGGCCGGCGGATCTGACATGCTCGCGCCCATCAAACTCGCGCCCATGAAAGGCAAGTCCGCGCGCGAAGCGAACGGGACCAAATCCGGCGGGGCCGGAGCGCCGCCGCTTCACATCCAGGTGCGCGAAGCCATCCGCAGTCAGGTGCGCGAGGGCAAGCTCATCGACGCGGACGGCCGCCTGATGCCCGAGGCCGAGCTGGTCAAGCATTTCGGCGTGAGCCGCATCACCATCCGCCACGCCATCCAGCCCTTGGTGGAAGAGGGCATGTTCGCCCGCGAACGCGGCCGCGGCACGTTCCTCAAGTCGAACGAGCCGGAGAACTGGCTCGGACGGCTGATGGGCTTTTCCGAGACCATCCGCGACGCCGGCTTCGAGCCCGGCGCGCGCATTCTCCACCAGGGAATGACCAACGCCCACGACACCGCCGCACGCGAGACCCTGCGCGAGCGCGCGGTTTGGGAACTGAAGCGCGTGCGGCTCGCGGACGCGATCCCCATCGCCATCGAGCATGCCTTCTACCCGCCCGATATCGGCCTTGAGCTGGAGAAGCGGGACCTCGTTTCCATCCTGATGTACCGGGTGTTCGAGGAGGAGCTCGGGCTCAACATCAAGGAGGCGAGCCAGAGCATCTCCGCCACGCTCGCCGACGAGGCGACTGCCGGCCTGCTCGGGATCGCGCCCGGCGACCCGCTTCTCGCCATGGAACGCCTGACCATCTCCACGGACGGACGGCCGCTGGAGCTGCTGCGCTCGGTCTACCTGCCCGACTATTTCCGCTTCACCATCAATCTGACGCGACGGGCGTGACGAGGTCACGCCGCGCCCCTGGAGCCATCCATGTCCGATACGCCCGCGACCAAGCGCCCGAATATCGTCCTCATCCTGAATGACGACATGGGCTTTTCCGATATCGGCTGCTACGGCGGCGAGATCGAGACGCCCAATCTCGACCGGCTGGCGGCGAACGGCCTGCGTTATTCGCAGTTCTACAACACCGCACGCTGCAGCCCGTCCCGCGCGTCGCTGCTCACCGGCCTTCATCCGCACCAGACCGGCATCGGCATCCTCACCTACAGCACCGGGCCGGAAGGCTATGTGGGCAATCTGAACAAGAACTGCGTGACCATCGCCGAGGTGCTGCGCAAGGCCGGATATCGGACCCGCCTCACCGGCAAGTGGCATGTGGCGGCGAACCTCACAGAGCCCACCGATACCTGGCCGCTGCAGCGCGGCTTCGATGAATTCTACGGCACCATCATCGGCGCCGGCAGCTTCTATTGGCCCAATACGCTGACGCGCGGCAACGAGAATGCCGAGCATGAGGCCAAGGAAGATCCGAACTTCTTCTATACGGACGCCATCACCACCGAAGCCGCCGACTTCATCCATCGTCACGCGAAGGAGCATGCCGGCGAGCCCTTCTTCCAGTACGTGGCCTATACGGCCCCGCACTGGCCGCTCCATGCGCACCCCGAAGACATCGCCAAGTACAAGGGCCGCTTCGACGCCGGCTGGGACGAACTGCGCGAGGAGCGCCTGTCCCGCATGATCAAGTCGGGGCTGATCCATCCCGACTGGAAGCTGACCGACCGCGATCCCACCCAGCCGCCGTGGACCGAGGCGGAGGAGCGCGCGTGGCTGGCCCGTTGCATGGAGGTCTATGCCGCCCAGATCGACCGGATGGACCAGGGCATCGGCCGCGTGCTGAAGGCGCTCGAGGACACCGGGCAGATGGACGACACGCTGGTCATCTTCCTCTCCGACAACGGCGCCTGCGCCGAGGACATTCCCGAGGATGTCTCGCCCCAGGCCCTCGTCGAGGACCTGATGATCGCCCGGGCGCAGACCCGCGACGGCCGTCCCGTGCGCTTCGGCAACATTCCCGAGATCATGCCCGGCGCGGAGGACACTTATCAGAGCTACGGCGTCGCCTGGGCCAACCTCTCCAACACGCCCTTCCGGCTCTACAAGCACTGGGTCCACGAAGGCGGCATCGCCACGCCACTCATTCTCCACTGGCCGGCCCAGATCACGGCAGGCGGCGAGCTGCGCCATGTGCCGGGCCAGCTGCCGGACATCATGGCAACCATTCTCGACGTGACCGGCGCCGCATATCCCCAGACCCACGACGGCAATGCCATCCTGCCCTGCGAAGGCGTCAGCCTCGCGCCCTCCTTCCCGGAGGACGGCGAACGCACGGAGCCGATGTTCTGGGAGCACGAGGGCAATGCCGCGGTGCGTGTCGGCCAGTGGAAGCTGGTCCGCAAATACCCCGGCCCCTGGGAGCTCTACGACATGGAGGCCGACCGCACCGAGCTACACGATCTCTCGGCGGGCCACCCCGAGCGCGTCCAGGAGATGATCGGCCTCTATCAGGCGTGGGCCGAACGCTGCGGCGTGATCCCGCGCGAGAAGATCCTCGAGCTGATGAAGGCCCAGGGCGCCGCCGCCTTCTGGGAGGAAGAGGAGTGACGCAGGGGCGGGAGAGCGGCGGGGCGGAGGAGGCCGGCAAGTCGCCGACCTGCTGCTGCGCGCGCCGCCCCGAGACGGCAGGCGAAGCGCCGCCGCCACCTCCGCCGGCCTCCACCGGCGGGAAGGGCACGGCCTTTCGCTGGATTGCGCTGCCGGGTGGACGCTTCCTGATGGGCACATCCGGCGCCGAAGGCTTCGCGGGCGATGGCGAGGGGCCGGCGCGGCCGGTCACGCTGAGCCCGTTCCGGGTGTCGGCCTATGCGGTGACGAACGCGCAGTTCGCCGATTTCGTCCGGGCGACCGGTCATGTCACGGAGGCCGAACGCTTCAACTGGTCCTACGTCTTCCACGCGCTGGTGCCGCCGGAGACCGCTGCCCGCATCGAGCGGGTGCCGGTAGAGGCGCCCTGGTGGCTGCCCGTGCCGTTCGCTTACTGGGCCCAGCCGGAAGGCCCCGGCACCACCGTTCTCGATCGCCTGGATCACCCGGTGGTGCATGTGTCCTGGAACGACGCGGTGGCCTTCTGCGCGTGGTCGGGCACGCGCCTCCTGACCGAAGCGGAATGGGAATATGCCGCGCGCGGCGGACTGGACGGAAAGCTCTATCCCTGGGGAGACGAGCTGACCCCTGGCGGCCGGCATCGCTGCAACATCTGGCAGGGCACCTTCCCGGATCTCAACACGGCGGAGGACGGCTACATCGGCACCGCCCCGGTGCATGCCTTTGAGCCGAACGGCTATGGCCTTTTCAACGTGGCGGGCAATGTCTGGGAATGGGTTCGGGATGTCTTCAGCCCCGAATATCACCGGGTCACAGGCGATCGCGACCCCGTCCATGACGGGCCGGGCGCGAGCCGCTCGATGCGTGGCGGCTCGTATCTGTGCCACAGCTCCTATTGCAACCGCTACCGGGTCGCGGCCCGGAACTCCAATACGCCGAACAGCAGCAGCGGAAATATCGGCTTTCGCGTCGCCGCGCTGGATGCAGGCGCGGCCCAATTCGCGTAGACCGCCCGGACGATGAGTTCGTCACGGGTCGATCTGACCTTCATGGCGACCTGATACACAGCACAGCGTGCAACAATGTCCAATCTGTCTCTCGATACATCCGCTGACCGGTCAGAGCATGGACCGTCTCTGAAATGGTGGCAGCGCGGGGCGCGGCCGGATTATCGCTTCTCGCTCGCCAACGAGAGAACGTTTCTCGCCTGGATCCGGACGGCTCTGGCGCTGATTGCCGGAGCGGTCGGCATCGACCAGTTCGCCTCGCATCTCGGGCCGCTGCCCCTGCGGCTTGGTCTTGCGCTGATCCTGTTCGTGGCGGGAGGCGTGCTCGGTGGAATGGCCTATCCCCGCTGGGTGCGGGCCGAGCAAGCCATGCGTCACAACGCCGATCTGCCCGTCAGCGCCCTGCTTCCCCTTCTGGCGGCCTTCACTGCCACCCTTGCCGTGGGGCTCGCCTGTCTCATGGTCTTGATCTGACCGGACCCGCGGCATGAAAGACCCAGGCCTCCAGCGCGAGCGGACGGGGCTGGCCTGGTCGCGGACGGGCTTCGTGATGATGCTCGTCGCCCTGCTGTCCATGCGCGGCGGCCTCTCCCATTTTTCCTTCAGCCAGCTCTTGGCGGCGCTCTTGCTGAGCGGGACGTCCGGCCTGTTACTGTATCGCGGCCACCAGCGATCCCGCTACGAAGACGGCACGGACGAGGTCGTCGCCGAGCCAAGCCGCCGGCTTGCCGCTGTCACCGGCATGGTCGTTCTCACGGTGGCGCTGCTCCACGCGACTTCGGTCCTGCTCCGGCTCCTGCACCATTTCGCCGGCTAGGCTGGCGCGCCACATGAGGGCCGGAGCACGCCGTGCGTGAGATCGAGCGGGCCGAAATCGCTCGGGAGAGGGGTCGTATGGCGGCATGGCTTGGTGCTGACGTTCCATGTCCGTGCCGCGCCTCGATCATCTCCTTTCAGGCCATCCCGCCGACCTGAAGGGCTCAGGCGTCAGGCGGTGTCCGGGTCGACAGCGGCATGCGGAGCGTGGCCTGCAGGCCGCCCAGATCGGGGCTGCTGTCGAGGGTGATCGTGATGTGCAGCAGGTCCGCGATCACCTTCACGATCGACAGGCCGAGGCCGCTGCCCGGTACGTCTGCCCGGTTGGGCGCACGGTAGAAGCGCTGGAACACGCGTTCGCGCTCGGCCTCGGGAATGCCGGGGCCGCTGTCCTCGACGGTCACGACGGCTGCATCGCCGCTGCGGTCGGCGCACAGCACCACCTGTCCACCGGCGCCGGAATATTTCACCGCATTGTCGAGAAGATTGCCCAGCAGTTCGGACAGCAGCACGGTATCGGACACGAGCGGCAACGGGCGCTGCCGGATGAGGCAGGAGAGCTGGGTGTCGGGCGGGATGCCGGCGATGCGGTCGGCGATGACGTGCTCGATCACGTCGCCCAGATCGCAGGGCGTGCCGCCTGCGGCTGAAACTGCGCTTTCGTCGGCGCGGGCCAGGGTGAGAAGCTGGGTGATGAGCCGCTCCAGCCGTTCGGCACCCTGGTCCAGCTCGGCCAGCGCGCTGCCCCTCAGCTCGGGATCCGCACTTTCCCGCCGCAGCAGGTCCACATGCATCCTGACGATGGCCAGCGGCGTGCGCATCTGGTGGGAGGCGTCGGCGGTGAAGCGCCGCAGCAGCTCGGTGGCCGAGCGCAGGCGCTCGAACATGGCGTTGATGGCGGTGGCGGGAGCCATCGCCTCCTGCGGCACCTCGGACAGATCGAGCGGCCGCAGATCGCGCCAGTCGCTGACGGCGCGGGTGTCGATCTGCCGGCTGAGGTCGGCGAGCGGCATCAACCCGCGCTCGACGGAAACCCACGCCAGAATCCCGATGGCCAGTATCAGGGCGGCCTCTGCCAGACCCAGGTTGCGCAGCATCTCGTTGCGCAGCTGGTTGCGGGCGAGCCGGGTCTCGGCGACGGCGACGATCACCGGACGCTCGACGCCATAGACGCGGCGCGCCACTGCGGCGAGGCGCACGGCATTGCCGCGGTAGGTGTCGTTCCAGTGGGTCGGCTGGCCGGGCAAGGCCGCCGCCATCCGGCCGAGCGGCAGGTCGGGATAGCCCGTCACCGGCCCGGCGTCCGAGGTGACGAGATAATAGACGTTATCCTGCGTCTTGGTTTCGAGCATGCCGAGGGCAACCTGCGGCATGTCCACCACCACCTCGCCGCTCTCCACCGCGAGGCGCTCGGCGATGGCCATCAGGGAGCCGTCGAGGAGGCGGTCGTGGGAGCTCTCCACCACCGACGTGATGGTGAGATAGCCGCCGGCTCCGATGGCGACGGCCAGCAGCAGCACCGGCGCGAGCAGATTGAGGAGAACCGCGCGCTTCAGCGAGCGGCGGGCGGGGCGCATCAGTCCTTCTCCAGCATGTAGCCGAGCCCGCGGACGGTGCGGATGCGCAACCCGCCGGCCCCGAGCTTCTTGCGCAGGCGGGCGATGTACAGTTCCAGGGCGTTGGGGCCGACTGCATCGTCCAGCCCGAACACTTCCGAGATGAGGCGGGCCTTGGGCACGAGCTTGCCCGCCTGGACCAGAAGGAGGTGCAGAACCGCAAGCTCCCGCCGCCTAAGATCGAGAGGCGTGCCCTCCAGGCGCGCCACGTGCTGCACGGTATCGAACTGCAGCGGCCCGAATTCGATCAGGGCGTCGCTGACGCCGAAGCCCCGGCGCACCAGTGCCCGCACCCGCGCTTCGAACTCGGCGAGGGCAAACGGCTTGTTCACATAATCGTCCGCGCCGAGGTCCAGCGCCTTCACCTTCTCGCTCACATGGTCGCGGGCGGTGAGGATCATCACGGGCGTCTTGAGGCCCGCGCGGCGGATCGCCCTGAGCACGTCATATCCGCTGCCGTTGGGCAGGCCGAGATCGAGCACCACCAGATTGTACGCCTCGCGGGTTGCCAGCCCGACCGCATCCGCCGCATCGGCCTCGTGATCGACCGCGTAGCCAAGCGAGGCGAGCGAACGCTTCAGTCCGCTCGCCAGCGCCCGGTCGTCTTCCACGATGAGGATACGCATCAAGCCGGCTCCCGGCCGGGCTGCAACCGGCCGCAAGGCATGAAAGCCCCGGGTTCGGAGCTGGAAGGATGCCCCATACGTGACCACACCCGTCGCATCGCATAATGTAGACCGGCTAACGGAAGCAAGTGCAAGAGACGGTGCGGACGTGCGTGCGGGAGGCGGGTGGATGGCCCCGACGGGCAGCGACTGGGGGCGGATCACCGTGCCGTCCGCGGGGCGGCGCTTTCGGGCGGTTGCGGGGCGCATGAGCGGGATCGCCTTGGCTGTGGCGCTCGTCATCGCAGGGGGCCTCGCGGACGCGGGCCGCCCGGCTGGAGCGCAGTCCCGCTCGGACGAAATCTCGGTCGGTACCGGCACCGCCGGCTCACTCACCGTCGTGTCTTCCATCGATCTCGTGGAGATGGGCGAGCTGCTGGAGCACTGGCGGGCCCGCTATCCCGACATCAAGCTGACCTACCGGCACAAGAATTCGCTGTACGTCTATTCCGACGTGGTGGAGTGCAACGACACCCGCCCCTGTCCCGATATCGCCTGGAGTTCCGCCATGGATCTCCAGATCAAGCTGGTGAACGACGGCTATGCCGCGCGGCACGAGTCCCCCGCCACGGCGATGCTGCCGCCCTGGGCGGTGTGGCGCAACGAGGCCTTCGGGGTCACGGCGGAACCCATCGTCCTCGTCTACAACAAGATGCGGGTGCCGCCGGAAGACGTGCCGCGCACCCATGCCGATTTCATCCGCCTCCTGCGCGAGAAGGGCGCGGCCTACCGGGGCAAGGTCGCGGCCTACGACCCGGAGCGCAGCGGGACCGGCTTTCTGTTCTGGAACAGCGATGTGCGCATCACCGCCGACACCTGGCAGCTGGTCCGGGCCATGGGGCGGACGGGACCGAAGCTCTATTCCTTCGCCCACACCATGCTCGACCGCGTGTCGGATGGCGACCAGCTGTTCGCCTACAACACCATCTCCTCCTATGCCCGGGCCCGGGCGCGGGAGGAGCCGGCCATCGGCGTCGTGGCCTTTGAGGACTATACGCTGGTGATGACGCGCATCGCCCTCATTCCCAAACAGGCGCCGCATCCCGAGCAGGCCCATCTTTTTCTGGATTTCCTCCTGTCCCGCGAAGGCCAGGAGGACCTCGCGCGCCGGGCCTTCGGTACCGTCCGGCTCGACATGCCGCCGCCGGCGGAAGCTGGAGCCGATCCCGCAAGGCTGCGCCCGATCCATGTGGGCCCCGAGCTTCTGGCCTACCAGGACCAGTCCCGGCGCCGCATCTTCTTCCGCGCATGGCGGAAGGCGCTGGAAGGCGAATGATCGCCTGAGCACATCAGACCATCGTCGCGGAAGACGTGACAGGTTCTTGACAGGTTCTCCCCCCTAGGCTCCCGCCGATGCCGTCATGCGATGGGCTGCGCCAGATTCCCGCCAAGGGACTGGCCGGCTGCAGACGGCCGGACGAAGCAACAAGAAGCAGCGCAGAGACGCCGCGAGCGGCTGCGCCGGCATGGGAGACAACGCATGGTCGGGCCTTCGGCAGCCGCCGTTCCATCCGCTGCGGGCACACAGGTGCCTGCCATCAAATCGAGAACCGCAGCCATCCTGCGCTCGACCAGCGGCAATTTCCTCGAGCAGTTCGATTTCTTCCTCTTCGGCTTCTACGCGACGTCCATTTCCAAGGCGTTCTTCCCCACCGGAAATGAAGTCACGGAACTGCTCCTCACCTTCACCACCTTCTGGCTCGGCGCCTTGATGCGGCCGGTCGGCGCCATCGTGCTCGGCTCCTATCTCGACCGCATCGGCCGCCGCAAGGGCCTGATCGTGACGCTGGGCATCATGGCCGCCGGCACTGTGCTGATCGCCGTGTGCCCGACCTATGCGCAGATCGGCATCGCCGCGCCACTCATCGTGCTGTTCGGGCGCCTGTTGCAGGGCTTCTCGGCGGGCGTGGAGCTGGGCGGCGTCTCCATCTATCTGTTCGAGATCGCGACGCCTGGCAACAAGGGCTTCTACACCTCGTTCCAGTCCGCCAGCCAGCAGGTCGCCATCTTCTTCGCGGCGATCATCGGCTTCTCGCTGAGCCAGCTGATGCCGGCCGAGACCATCACCGCCTGGGGCTGGCGCATTCCCTTCTTCATCGGCTGCGCGATCATCCCCTTCATCTTCTTCATCCGCCGTACGCTGGAGGAAACCCCCGAGTTCCTCAAGCAGAAGAAGCACCCGACCCAGAGCGAGGTCTTCGCCGCGATGCTGGCGAACTGGCGGATCGTGGTGCTCGGCATGATGCTGACGGCCATGACCACGGTGACCTTCTATTTCATCACCGTCTACACGCCGACCTTCGGCAGGAACGTGCTGAAGCTGTCCATTACCGACAGTCTGCTGGTGACGCTGCTGGTGGCCACCACCAACTTCATCTGGCTGCCCATCGGCGGCGCCATCTCCGACCGCGTGGGGCGCCGTCCGGTGCTGCTGACCATCGCCATCCTGGCGCTGGCGACGGCCTATCCCGCCCTTGCGTGGCTGGTGGTGGAGCCGACCTTCAACAAGATGCTGATGGTGGAGCTGTGGTTCTCCATGTGCTTCGGCGTCTACAACGGCGCCATGGTGGCAGCCTTGTCGGAGGAAGTGCCGGCGCATGTGCGGACCACCTGCTTCTCGCTCGCCTTCGCTCTCGCCGCCGCACTGTTCGGCACGTTCACGCCCCTGGTCTCCACCTGGCTGATCGACATGACGGGCAACCGCGCGGCCCCCGGCTTCTGGCTCATGGCGGCGGCCGCCTCGGGCCTCATCGCGACCATCCTCATCTATCGCGGTCGCAACGCCTCCCTCTCACGAGGTTGAAGGCAAGGACGCGGCGCCCCCCGGGGCGCCGCGTCCGCATATCGGGTGGCGGCCCCTGAATCCGCTGAACCAGAAAAATGATTGTTCGCTCCGTCGAGGAGCGCTCGGGCTGCGCCTCACGCCAAAGGACGCGACCTGGGGCGACGCGATCCCGGGGGCAGCGCGGTCACGGCGTCGCGCGCGGCCGACACTCATGCGGCCGGCAGGACCGAAAAAATCAAGACATCGATCTCGGGAGGAAAGACAATGACGATCTCACGACGCTGGGTTACCGCCTTGCTGATCGGCGCCGCTCTGGCGCTGCCGGCCTCGGCGCGCGCCGACGAGGTGCGTGTCATGATTTCGGGCGGCTTTTCGGCTGCCTACAAGCAGCTGGTGCCGCAGTTCGAACGCGCGACCGGGCACAAGGTGTCGACCGCCTACGGGCCGTCCATGGGCACCACGGAGAACGCCATTCCGGTGCGCCTCAACCGGGGTGAGCCGGTGGATGTGCTCATCATGGTGGGCGAGGCTCTCACCGGACTGACCGAGCAGGGGAAAGCGGACAAGGCCTCGCGCGTCGATCTCGCCCGCTCGCCCATCGGCGTCGCCGTCCGCGCGGGCGCGCCGAAGCCCGATATCTCCACCGTGGATGCCCTGCGCACCGCGCTCCTCAACGCCAAGTCCGTCGCCTATTCGGACAGCGCGAGCGGCGTCTATGTGGAGAATGAATTGTTCAAGCGCCTCGGCATCGAGGAGCAGATGAAGGGCAAGGCGCGGATGATCCCTGCTGAGCCCGTGGCGGCGGTGGTGGCGCGCGGCGAAGCCGAGCTGGGCTTCCAGCAGATCAGCGAGCTTCTGCCCGTGGCGGGCGTGGACGTGGTCGGCCCCATTCCCGAGAGCGTGCAGAAGATCACGATCTTCTCTGCCGGCATCTCCTCGAAGGCCGGATCGCCCAAGGCCGGCGCGGAGCTCATTGCCTTCCTCGCCTCCCCGCAGGCCGCTCCCGTCATCAGCAAGACGGGCCTTGATCCCATCGCCCATCCGGCCGCGAAATAACGGCCCCCGCCGCAGGTTTCGCGGCGAATGCGAGAGCGGGACGGGCGCCTTTGGCGTCCGTCCGGCCTGCTGGCTTCGGCTCTTACCGGAAGCCGTAAAGCTCTGCGGGGTTTTCGATCAGGATGAGGTCGCGGATGCGATCGCTGCCGGCCCAGACCGCAAGCAGATCGAAAAGCTCCGCATCGTCCGGCTTGTGCGTCTCGGTGACATGAGGCCAGTCACTGCCCCACACGAGCCGCTCGGGCACCTGCGCCACATAGGCCCGGGCGATCCGGGTGGCATCGCCATAGGGCGGTCCCTGCATAGTGTTGAGATAGGCGCCCGCGAGCTTCACCCACGCCCGCCCCTTGCGCACGAGGTCGAGGATCACGGCAAACGCCGGGTGATCCGGGCCGCGGTCCGGCGGCAGCCGTCCCATATGGTCGAACACGATCGGGCAGGGCAGCCGGGCGAGCAGCGCCGCCGCCTCGACGATCTGATCCCCTGACAGGTGGAGTTGGACGTGCCAGCCGAGGTCGGCGATCCGCATCGCCAACGGTTCGATCATGTCGATTGTGACGACCGCATCGGCGGGCTTCCAGAGGCTGAAGCGAAGCCCGCGAATGCCGCCGGCGTCGAGCCGTTCCAGCTCGCTGTCGGTGACAGAGGGATGGACCACGCCGATGCCACGGGCGTTGCCATCGAGGCGCCTGATGGCATCAAGCAGACAGGCATGGTCGGTCCCGTGGGACTTCGCCTGCACGAAGACCGCGCGTGTGGTGCCGATCCGCATTTGGAGCTGCTGATAATCCTCGATGGCCATGCCGGCCGGTGCGTCGGCCACCACGCCGGTCCCGGACGGGGAAAAGCGGGGGGCGACGATATGGCAATGGGCATCGCAGGCGCCCGCCGGGGCGGCCGTGGACGGCCGCGCGGTTCCGGCGGAATGCGGCACGCCCGTCACGGGAGCAGCAGCAGCGCGGCACCGTAGATGATGCCCGCGAGGAAGAACGTCACCACCGTGAAGCCGAGCACCCGCTGAATGCCGATGCCGGCCATCGCCACGACGGGCAGGGCCCAGAACGGCTGCATCATGTTGGACACCTGCTCGCCCATGGCGACAGACATGGTCACCGCCGGAATGGAGGCGTGAAGTTCAACCGCCGCCGGTATGGCGAAAGGTCCCTGCACGGCCCAGTGTCCGCCGCCGCTGGGGACGAGAAACGTGATGAACAGCGAGGCGATGTAGGTCCAGAACGGCAAGGTGTGGGCGGTCGACACCACGACGAAGAACTTCGAGATCATCGCGGCAAGCCCGGTGGCGTCGATCATGCCCATGATGCCGCCATAGATGGGATACTGCAGGATCATCGATCCGGTCTGCTTCGCCGCGTTCTTCATGGCGTCGGAATAAGCAACCGGGGTGCCGTGGAGGGCGACACCCAGGATCAGGAAGATGAGGATGACGGTATTGACGTCAAACTTGGCGCCCTTCGTCGTCCAGGACACGCCGAGATAGGCCACGCCGAGCAGAACCAGGAAGAGGCTGACCATCCGCGAGCGGTTGGCCTTGTCGGCAAAGGTGCCGGCCGATTTCGCCGAAGCGGGCGCCGCCTGCTCGTCGGGCCCGGGAACGAAAGCGACGATCTCATCCTCGCGGGGCTTGAGAAGAATGAAGGCGATGGGCACCAGGATGACCACCAGAACGGTCGGGACCAGATTGAAGGTCGTGAAGACGGTGTCACCGAACGGAAGCAACTTGCCCGTGAGCTTTTCGACGATATTCAGGGCGTTGCCATGCGTGGCCTGCGACAGAGCGATGGAGCTCGACGGGCCGCTGGCCCAGATGACCCATCCCGAATAGGCGGCCGCGACAAGCCATCCGAAATCGAGATGGATGCGCTTGGCAACCTCCCGCGCCAGGATCGCGCCGACGACCAGGCCAAATCCCCAGTTGAGCCAGGATGCCGCGGCCGCGACCAGGAATGTCAGGACGACGGCCTGATTGGGCGTGGAAACCGTCGCCACCAGCGTCTTGAGGCCGCGCTGGACGACGGGGGCGTGCGCGACGGCATGGCCCGTCACGAGGATCATGACCATCTGGAACGCGAAGCCGACAATGCCGAAGACGCCCGTGTACCAGGACGTCACCACCGTTACGAGGTCGCCTTTCGGGGCGAATAGCAGCGCCGCCCCCGCCACCGCGAACGTCAGGCCGATGGCGATGACGAAGGGATCGGGGAGGAGGCGCTCGAACAGATAGACCGATCCGGCCACAAAGCTTCGGCGAGGGCGCGGGGGAGCGGCGGCGTCTTGGGTGGTCATACGTTTCTTCCCTGGTTTCTCGAATTCTTGGAGGGCACACACGCAGTCGGCGACGCCGCTGTCGAGCGGTCAGCGCCCCGTCACGGCCGACGCAGCGCGCGGGTCTTCTCACCGGGCGGAGACGTATGTCCCGCCTTCTATTCCGCCTGTCTCAGCCCTGGTCTCCATGTGAGCTGGCTTCGGCGTAGACCCCCTTGGCGATCTTGTAGGCGCGGTTGGCCGCCGGCACGCCGGCATAGACCGCCACATGCATCAGGGCCTCGGACACATCTTCGGCGCTGGCCCCGGTATTGCGCGTCGCCCGGACGTGCATCTCCAGTTCCTCGTCGTGGCCGAGGGCGGCGAGCAGCGCGATGGTGATGATCGAGCGCTCGCGCCGGCTTAGGCCGGGACGCGACCATACGGACCCCCAGGCCCCTTCGGTGATGAAGGTCTGGAACGCCTCGTCCAGCGGGGTGGCGCGGGCCGTTGCCGCTTCCACATGGGCGTCCCCGAGCACCGCGCGACGGGTCGCCATGCCTGTGGTCCAACGTTGCGATCGGCCGGCGGGGGATGACATGGCGCCTCTTGCGGGTGAGTGGGCGGAAACCAGGATGCGCCATGCCTCTGCATGGCTTCGGAGCGGCGTGCCGCAACGGTCGCTGCGGTACACCCTAGGTCACGCTCTCATGTTCATTTCGATATGGAAAATGATAGTTTCGTATCCTCCCATGCGTTTTTGATATGTAACGCGCCATGATCGACGGCCGAATCAAGCTTCGCCACATTTCCTGCTTCCTTGAGGTGGCGGCCCGCGCCGGCTTCGGGCGTGCGGCCGAGGCGCTGAACCTCACGCAGCCGGCCGTCTCGCGGGCAATCGCGGAGCTGGAGGACATCCTCGGCGCGGCGCTGTTCGATCGCGGCCGCAGCGGGGCCTCGCTCACGGCCGAGGGCCGGGCCTTCCGGATCCACGCCGGCGCGGCCTTCGTGGAGCTCAACCGCGGCATCGACACCCTGCGTCATCCCCAGTCCGGCATGGTGGCCACCCTCAGCGTCGGCGCCCTGCCCACGGTGGCGGCGCGCATCATGCCCCGCGCGGTGCAACGGGCGAGGGCGGCGGGCCTTGCCGGTGCCATCGCCATCGAAGCCGGCCCCAACGGATGGCTGCTGGAGGAACTCAAGCAGGGGCGGCTGGACCTGGTGGTCGGCCGCCTTGCCGGCCCTACGGTGATGATGGGGCTGGCGTTCGAGCACCTCTATTCGGAGCCCATCGTCTTCGTCGCCCGGCCGCACCACCCGGCGCAAACCGGCCATCCGGTGGCTCTCGCCGAGATCATCCGCCACCCCCTCATCCTGCCGGGGACGGGTTCCATCATCCGCCCGGAGATCGATCGCCTGTTTCTGCTGGAAGGCATCAGGACCCCGGCCGAACGGATCGAGACCACCGACCCGAGCTTTTCACGCGCCCACGTTCTGGCCAGCGATGCTGTCTGGGTCATCTCCCAAGGCGTGGTGGCGAGCGATCTGGAAGACGGCACCCTCGTGCGGCTGCCTCTGTCCACCTCCATTTCCGGCGGTCCGGTCGGCCTCACGACCCGGGCCGGGCATGGACCCACGCCGGAGGTGGAGCTGTTCTTCAATGCCGTGCGGGAGGTCGCCCGGGCGCTGTGACGCGGCGTCGGGTCGCTATGCGCGTCCTGCCGGCGTCTTTGTGCGGGCGTGCGAGAGTTCGTTCCTGATCACCGCGTAGAGCGCGCTGGCGGCAGGGGAAAGCGTCTCGTTCTTCCGTTTCACCAAGGCGATCAGACGGAACACGACCGGCTCGACCAGCGGCACCTCCACGAGGCCGGCCGCCAGCGTCTTGGTCATGGCGGCCGGAAGGATCGCCGCGCCGACATTCTCCCGGGCCAGCGCGATGGCGCTGGGCGTGCTCTCCACCACGAACCGGCCACGGGTGTTCAGACCGGCCTTGGCCAACTGGGCTTCGACGCTGCGACGATTGCCGCTCGCGCCGCCGAGCGTGATGAGGTCGATGCCCTTCAGATCCGACCAGGCCATGCCCTTTGCCTTGGCCACGGGATGTGACCGGCTGCACACGAGCACGAACGGGTCGCGCATCAGCATGTCTTCGGTCAGGTCCGGGTGAGGATCCTGCTGAATGTGAATGCCGAAATCCGCATGCCCCTGCAGCACCGCCTCGGTGACGAGAGCCCCCGAACGCTCCAGCACCTGGACGCGATTGTCCGGGTGCGCGCGGGCATAGGTGCGCAGCGCCGACGGCAGGTGTCGAAAGGCAACGGACTGCAGGGTCGCCACGGTGACATCCCCCACCCCGAGCCGGGACGAGGTGCGCAGCCGGTCAAGACCATCGACGAGATCATCGATGATGCGGCGCGCCATGGGCAGGAACTCCTTTCCCATGGGACTCAAGGTGGTCGAGCGCGTCGTCCGGTCCAGCAGCCGCAATCCGACAAAAGCCTCGAGGCGCTGGATACGGCGGGTGAGCGCGGTCTGGGTGATGAAGAGATGCTCTGCGGCGCGATGGAAGCTCCCGAGCTCGGCGACATGCACGAAAGCCTGAACGCCGTCGATGGGGATTTTCATGCAAAAAACTCATGAAAAATTGCGATTAATGCATTTTACGCGGCATCGACCGACCCGCAAGATCGGCCGCATCCGGAACGCCCAGCGGCACGGGGAGGACGAGGGCCGTGTTGATGCGAAGCAAGCTGTTTGTCCCCGCCTCCCGCCCCGAACTGTTCGAGAAGGCATTCGCGTCAGAGGCCGACGCCGTGGCGTTCGACATCGAGGATGCGGTGGCCCAGGACCAGAAACCGCAGGCCCGCGCCAATCTCGCCGCTTTCCTTCAACGCCGGCCGGCCACGGCCAAGACCATCGTGATGCGGGTCAATGCCTTTGGCACCGAGGCGTTCGACGCGGACATGGCGGTTCTGGGCGGTCTCCACGTCGACGTGGTCAACCTGCCCATGGCGGAGGAGGCGGGCGCCGTGGGTGAGGCCATCGCCCGGATCGCAGGTTGCCGGTCACGCGCCGCGCCGGACCGCAGCCTGAAGATCCTGCTCAACATCGAGACGCCCAGGGGGCTGCGCAAGGCGGCCGAACTCGCCGCGGCGCATCCGTGGGTGATAGGCTTGCAGGTCGGCTACGCGGATCTGCTCGAACCCTGCGGCATCCCACGTCGTGACGGGGCTGCGCTCGCGCATGTGCGGCTCGCGGTCCGGCTTGCCGCGGCGGAAGCCGGCATCGCCGCCTATGATGGCGCCTTCGCCGCCGTCAGCGACCGCGACGGCTACCGTACCGAATGCATCGCCGCCAGGCATCACGGCTTTTCCGGCAAGAGCTGCATCCATCCCAGCCAGATCGCCACGGCCAACGAAATCTTCGCGCCGGACGCCGACGAGATCGCCTGGGCGCGAAAGGTGGTTGCCGCCGCCTCCGATGCCGAGGCGCGCGGCATCGGCGCCTATCTGGTCGACGGTCACATGATCGACAAGCCCTTCGTCGAGCGCGCCCGCGCGGTCATGCGCATGGCGGACAGTCGCATGGCGGACAGTGATCCGCTCGAAAGGACCCTATGAGCACGCTTCGGACCCTCGACTATCAGCCAGAGGCACGCGGAACGCTGGACGGCATTCGTGTCCTCGACATGTCGCGCCTGTTTGCGGGAAACGTGCTGACGCAGATTCTGGGCGACTTCGGCGCCGAGGTCATCAAGATCGAGCCGCCCGAAGGCGACACGTTGCGGGCCTGGAAGGCGGAAGGGATCGAGACGCACTGGAAGATCTACGGGCGCAACAAGAAGAGCCTGGCGCTTTGCCTGCGCGACCCGCGCGCCATCGAGATCATCCGCAAGCTGGTGCCGTCGGCGCAGATCTTCGTGGAGAGCTTTCGCCCCGGCGTGCTGGAGCAGATGGGACTGTCGCCGCTTGAGCTGCACGCGATCAATCCCGCGCTGGTCATCATCCGCATCTCGGGATGGGGACAGGACGGACCCTACGCGCAGCGGCCGGGCTTCGGCACCGTTATCGAAGGCCTGTCCGGCTTTGCCGCCATCAACGGCTTTGCCGATCGCGAGCCGGTCCTGCCGCCCATGTATCTCGCCGACGGCGTTGCCGGGATCTATGGCGCCTCCGCCGCAATGATCGCCCTGCGTGAGGTGGAGATGAAGGCCGGCCGGGGCCAGGTGATCGACCTGCCGCTGTTGGACCCTTTGTTCGCCATCCTCGGCCCGCAGGCGGCAAACTACCGCCTGACGGGCAAGGTGAAGCCGCGCACCGGCAGCCGATCGACGAATTCCGCGCCCCGCAACGCCTATCGGTGCAGCGACGGGGGCTATGTCAGCCTGTCCGGCTCCACCCAGAAGATGACCGAGCGGCTGTTCCGGGCCATCGGGCGTCCTGAACTCGTCGGCGATCCCCGCTTTCGCACCAATGCAGACAGGCTGCAGCATGCCGATGAGCTGGACCGCATCATCGGGGCCTTCATCGGGGCCCGCACGCAGGCGGAAAACGTCGCCTTCTTCGAGCAGGCCGAGGTCACCATCGGGCCGATCTACGACACGCCGCAGATCATGGCTGATCCCCACGTCACCGAACGCGAACTGCTTACCGACTATCCCGACGCCGAGATGGGCCTCCTGCCAATGCACCATGTGGTGCCGCGGCTCGACCAGACGCCCGGGTCGATCCGGCTGGCGGCGCCCCAGCTGGGACAGCACAATCGCGAGCTGCTTGATGAGATCGGGATGAGCCCCGGAGAGTATCAGGATCTGAAAAAAGCGGGTGTCATCTGCGGCGGGGCGGCGTGACCGCCGTCCGCGCCGAGGCCGTCTGGACCGCCGTCGCCGGCGGCGGCTGAGGGCACCGGCGCGACACGCGGACGGCGGGGCTGGCCTCTGCGTGCGCGAACCTCTAGCCTTGGAGGCAATAACAAGGTGAGAACGCGTTGGAAACGCCCGAACTGCCCGCTTTGCGGTCCTATCACTCCTGGATCGCCAACGAGACACTGGAGGACTATTCGCTGCGCTACACGGCGCGGTCCTTCCGTCGCTGGTCGCCCTTCGTCATCGCCAACACCGCGCTCGGCGGCATCTCCTTTCTGGCGCTGGAGACCATCGGCGGCTCGATCACGCTGAACTACGGCTTCACCAATGCGAGCCTCGCCATCCTCGCGGTGTCCGTGTTCATCTTCGTCACCAGCCTGCCCATCGCCTATTACTCCAGCAAATACGGCATCGACCTCGATCTGCTCACTCGCGGGGCGGGGTTCGGCTATATCGGCTCGACGGTCACGTCGCTGATCTATGCGAGCTTCACCTTCATCTTCTTCGCCCTGGAAGGCGCCATCATGGCGCAGGCCTTGAAGCTCTACTTCGACCTGCCGCTGGTGCTCGGCTATATCCTGTCGTCCGTCGTCATCATCCCCGTCACGCTCATGGGCATCACCATGATCTCGCGGCTGCAGATGGTGACGCAGCCGCTCTGGCTCGCGATGATGGTGCTGCCCTTCGTGATGATCTGGCTGAAGGCACCGGACGAGGTCGCGGCGTGGACCCGCTTCGTCGGCCGCGACACCGGATCATCCGGGTTCGATGCGCTGGCCTTCGGCGCGGCGGTGAGCGTCATGTGCTCGCTGGTGGTGCAGATCGGCGAGCAGGCGGACTATCTGCGCTTCCTGCCCGAGAAGAAGGCGTCGAACCGGCTCGCCTGGTGGGGCGCAGTGGTGATGGCGGGGCCGGGCTGGATCGTCATTGGCGGGCTGAAGATCCTCGCCGGCGGCCTGCTCGCGGTGCTCGTCCTCGGCGCCGGCCTGCCGCACCAGACGGCGCTCGAGCCCATCTACATGTACCTCGTCGCCTACCAGCACGTCTTCGACAACCCGGCGCTGGCCCTGTTCTGCGCCACGCTGTTCGTGCTGGTGTCGCAGGTGAAGATCAACGTGACCAACGCCTATGCCGGCTCGCTGGCGTGGTCGAACTTCTTCTCCCGCGTCACCCACTACCATCCCGGGCGGGTGGTGTGGCTGGTGTTCAACATCCTCATCTCGCTGCTGCTGATGCTGCTCGGCATCTTCGAGACGCTGGACGTGGTGCTGGCGGTCTATTCCAACATCGCCATGGCCTGGGTCGGCGCCATCATCGCCGATCTTCTGGTGCTCAAGCCGCTGAAGGTCAGCCCCGGCTTCATCGAGTTCAAGCGCGCCCACCTGCACCATTTCAACCCGGTGGGTTGCGGCGGCATGGCGGCGGGCTCTCTCGTCTCCCTCCTCGCCTTCACCGGGGTCTTCGGTCCGGCCGTCGAGGCCTATGCGGCGCCGCTCTCCTTCCTCGTCGCCTTCCTCACCGCCATCGCGATCGGCTTCGCCACGCGCGGGCGCTACTACCTCGCCCGGCCACCCGTCGACGCCTCGCTGGCGCAGGGCACCGGACCCGTCCTGCGCTGCGAGATTTGCGATCACGGCTATGAGCGGGACGACATGGCCTATTGCAGCTTCTACGAGCGCCCCATCTGCTCGCTCTGCTGCAGCCTCGACGCGCACTGCCACGATGCCTGCAAGAAGTCGCATCAGGATCTCGAAAGCTCGCGCTCGCGCTATTTCGGCGAGGGGTTCCGGCGGCGCATCGCGCCGCACATGCCGCAGCGCCTCCTCAAGGTCGGCGGCGTGCTCGTCGCCCTCACGGTGGTCACCGCGGCGCTGTTCCTGCTCACCTACCGGCTGATCGATCCGGGGGCGGAGACGCCCCATCTGGACAATGGCGGGCTGCTGCTGCGCGTGTTCCTCGCCATGCTGCCGCTGCTCGCCATCAGCGCGTGGTGGATCGTGCTCGCCAACGAGAGCCGGGAACTCGCCGAGCGCAACCTCGTCGGCTCGCTGGAGAAGCTGAACGAGACGCGGGAGGAGCTGACGCGCAGCGAGCGTCTCGCCGCCATCGGCCAGTTGACCGCGACGGTGAGCCACGAGCTGCGCAACCCGCTGGGAACGCTCACGACCTCAGTGGCGGTGCTGCAGCGGGCGGGCACCCTCGCCGGCGAGCGCGAGCGGGGGGAACTGGACCGCATCCAGCGAAACGTGCGGCGCTGCGTGCGCATCATCGAGGATCTGCTGGAGTTTTCCCGCCGGCCAGACGTCAGCATGGTGCCGCTGGCGCTTGATGCCTGGATCACCGAGCAGGCTTCGGATCTGCGTGCCCTGTCCAGTGTCGAGCTGGCGCTGGACCTCGACTGCGACCGGATCATCGAGGCGGACGGCGAGCGGCTGCGGCAGGTGCTCGTCAATCTGGTGCAGAACGCCATGCAGGCGGTGCTGGAGCGGCCCGCCGGGTCGCCGCCGGGCCGGGTCGCCATCGTCACCGCGGCGGAGGGCGAGCGGGTGCGCATCACCGTCACCGACAATGGCGTGGGCATGGATGATGAGGTGCGCCGGCGCCTGTTCGAGCCGCTGTTCAGCACCAAGCCGTTCGGGCTTGGCCTCGGGCTCGCGCTGGTCAAGCGCATCACCGAGCGCCACGGCGGCAGCGTCTCCATCAGCTCCGAGCCGGGCCGGGGCACGCGCGTCGACATCACGCTGCCGGCTGCCGGGGAGCATGCCGATGCCGCGTAGGGCGGAACGACGCGTCCTGATCGTGGACGACGACCAGGACTTCGCCGGCAGCCTTGCCGCGCTGCTGGAGATGGAAGGCTATGTGATAGCAGTCGCCCATGACGGCGCCGGTGCCAGAGCGCGGGTGGAAGCCATGGCGGCGGAGGCGCCGGGCGTCGCGCTGGTGGACATTCGCCTCGGACGGGAGGACGGCGTGGCCCTCGCCACGGAACTCGGCCGCATCCGGCCGGACCTTCTGGTGGTGATGGTGACGGCCTATGCCTCCGTGCCCACTGCCATCCGGGCGTTGCAGGCCGGCGCCTATGACTATGTCTGCAAGCCGTTTGATCCCGACGATCTTCTCGCCACCCTCGGCCGCTGCTTCGATCGCCACGCGCTGGCCCACGAGCGGGCGCAGGCGGAGGAACTGCTGCGCCGCAGCCGGCGGCTGGAGGCCATCGGCCGGCTCTCGGCGGGCATCGCCCACGATTTCAACAACCTCCTCGCGGTGGTCGGCGGTAATCTCAAGCTGCTTCAGGAGGAGGTGCTGCGCGATCCGCCGGGCGATCGCGCGGTGATGCGCGAGCTGGTGGCGGATGCGCTCAGCGCGGTGGAGGAAGGCATCGCCGCCAGCCGCCAGTTGCTCGCCGTGGGCCGGGCGCAGCCGCTGCTGCCGCGCCTGGTGGACCTCGACCATGTGCTCGACCAGGTGATCCACCAGGCGAACGCCGCGCTGGGTGCCGGCATCGCACTGGATCGGCTGGTTGCGCGTGAGCCGTGTGCCGCCATTGTTGACGCGCGCCAGCTGGAGGCGAGCCTGCTCAACCTGATGCTCAACGCGCGCGATGCCCTCGACGGGCGCGGCACCATCCGCCTCGGCGCCGAACTGCGTGACCTTGCCCCCGGCGCGCCCGTGCTTCTGGATGACATGCCGCCCGGCGCCTACGTGGCGCTGGTGGTGGAGGATGCCGGCTGCGGCATGGCGCCGGACGTGGTGGAGCGGGCGTTCCATCCCTTCTTCTCCACCAAGCCGGCGGAGAGCGGCAGCGGCCTCGGCCTCGCGACGGTCTACGGCTTCGCGCGGCAGTCCGGCGGCAACCTGATCATCGAGAGCGAGCCGGGCGCGGGCACCCGCGTCACGCTGCTGCTGCCGGCCGCCCCGCGCGATGATTGAGACGACGCCTCAGTGGGGCGCCGGCGGGGTGAAGACATAGCCTTCCCCGCGCACGGTCTTGATGATCTCCCCGCCGCCACCATCCTCCAGTTTGCGCCGGAGCTTGCCGACCAGCACGTCGATGCTACGGTCGAATGGCGCCCATTGCCGGTTGGCCACGAGGTCCAGCATCTGGTCGCGGGTGAGCACCCGGCCCGGCCGCTCGGCGAGGGCGGCGAGCAGGCGGAATTCGTGGCTGGTCAGCGCCACGCGGGTGCCGTCCTGCCGGGTCAGCTCGCGGCGGTCGAGGTCGAGCCGAAAGACGCCGAACGCCAGATGATGGCCGGCGGACACGGCCGGGGCAGGGGAGAGGGGCGTGGTGCGGATGGCGCCATTGGCGCGTCGCAACAGCGCCCGCACACGTGCAAGCAGCTCGCGCGGCTCGAACGGCTTGGTCACGTAATCGTCCGCGCCGAGTTCCAGGCACACGATCTTGTCCACGGTCTCGCACTTGGCCGAGAGAACGAGCAGCGGCATGTCCCAGCCGGCGCGCACCGCGCGGGCGAGGGAGAGCCCGTCTTCGCCGCGGGGAAAGGTGAGGTCGAGGATGATGAGGTCGAAGCGCGTCGCCGCCAGCGCGTCGCGCATGGCGCTGCCGTCCAGCGCGAAATCGGCGCAGAAACCTTCCCGCGCCAGGAATTTGGTGACGAATCCGCACATCCGGCGGTCGTCGTCCACCATCAGGATTTTCGGACTGCGCGCAGCCTCGTTCATCATCCCGCCGTGCACCCTCGCGCTGAGCTTCTGCTTCGTCCCAAGATTGCTTCGCCTCGCGATCATAGCGCGACCGGCAGGCGATGCGCGCCCGAGCCACGGCCGCTTACAAAATTTTACATGCGCGGCCCGCGAAGCGCCTAAGCCGCTTACATGGGCTTCCTAGCTTTCCTGGGCAGGGTGCGGGCGTGGCGGCTTCAAGGCTGCCCGTAGAGCGGCGCGAAAGCCGCGGCACCCTCCAAGGAGGAAGCCCCATGGCAAAGACCGTCTTCAAGATCGACCTCAACAAGAAGCCCGAGCAGCAGACCATCAAGACGCACAATCGCTGGCATCCGGACCTGCCCATGGTCGAGATGTTCAAGCCGGGCGACGAGTTCCGGGTCGAATGCTACGACTGGACCGGCGGGCAGATCGGCAACAACGACAGCGCCAACGACGTGCGCGACGTGGACCTCACCAAGGTGCACTATCTGAGCGGTCCGTTCGGCGTGGAAGGCGCCGAGCCGGGCGACCTGATGGTGGTGGACATCCTCGACATCGGCCCCATCGAAGGCTCCGAATGGGGCTTCAACGGCCTGTTCGACAAGCAGAACGGTGGCGGCTTCCTCACCGAGCACTATCCCGAGGCGGTGAAGTCCTGCTGGGACTTCCACGGCATCTACACCACCTCCCGCCACGTGCCGCGGGTGCGCTATCCCGGCCTCATCCATCCCGGCCTGATCGGCTGCCTGCCCGACCACAAGCTGATGGCCGAGGCGAACCGCCGCGAGGCCGCCCTCGTCGCCACCGATCCGCAGCGGGTGCCGCCGCTTGCGGCGCTGCCCTATGCCGACACCGCCCTGATGGGCCAGATGACCGGAGCGATGCGCGACAAGGCGGCGGCGGAAGGCTGGCGCACCGTGCCGCCGCGCGAGCACGGTGGCAATTGCGACATCAAGAACCTGTCGCGTGGCTCGCGTTGCTACTTCCCGGTCTATGTGAAGGGCGGCGGCCTCTCCATGGGCGACATCCACTTCTCCCAGGGCGACGGCGAGATCACCTTCTGCGGCGCCATCGAGATGGCCGGGTGGATCGACATCGGCGTGGGCCTCATCAAGGGCGGCATGGCCAAATACGGGGTCATCAACCCCATCTTCAAGCCGAGCCCCATCGACCCGCACTTCGACGACTACCTCATCTTCGAAGGCATCTCGGTGGATGAGCACACCGGCGAGCAATACTATCTCGATGCCCATGTCGCTTATCGCCGGGCCTGCCTCAACGCCATCGAATACCTGAAGAAGTTCGGCTATTCCGGCGAGCAGGCCTACACCATCCTCGGCACCGCGCCGGTGGAGGGGCGCATCGCCGGCATCGTGGACATCCCGAACGTGTGCGCGACGGTGGCGATCCCCACCAAGATCTTCGACTTCGACATCAACCCGAACTCCACCGGGCCCACCCGGCAGGTCTCGGGCGTCGACGTCGCCCGCGCGAGCTGAAGTCCAGGCACCTTCGGAACAACCCCTGTCGCTCCGGCCGAGCCATCGGCCGGGGCTGAGGAGATCCATCATGCTGCTTGGACTTGGCCTGCTCTATGTGGGCGCCGTGCTCGTGCTCAACGGCCTCTGGCTGCTGGGCAAGATCGAGGACCGCGAGATCATCGTGGTGAACGTGGTGTCGGGCGTGGTGACGCTCGCCATCTCGCTGTTCTGGGCCTTCAACCCGGCAGCGGATGCGGCCTCCATCAAGGGCGCCGCGCTGACGCTCTTGTTCACCGCCACCTATTTCTGGGTGGCCTACAACCGCGTGACCAAGGTGGACGGGCGGGGGCTCGGCTGGTTCAGCCTGTTCGTGGCCATCACCGTGGCGCCGGTGGCGATCCAGTCGCTGCGTGGGGCGGACAGCCCCATCGGGCTCTGGATGGGGTGGAACTGGGTGGGCTGGGGCCTGCTCTGGTTCTGCTACTTCCTGCTGCTGACCATGAAGCAGCCGATCCTGAAGTTCACCGGCGCCTTCACCGTACTCATCGGCATTCTCACCGGCTGGGTGCCCGGCCTCTCGCTGCTGCAGGGCTGGCTCAACCCCTGACACTCCATCCGGGCGGCCGGTGGGCCGCCCGTTTTCCCCCGGGAGACAGACGATGCCCCTCTATACCTACTCCTGCGAGGCCTGCGGCCCCTTCGACGACTGGGGCTCCATGAGCGCGGCCGAACAGCCCGCCTGCTGCCCCAATTGCAGCGGCGAGGCGCCGCGCGAGATGGCGATGCCCCGCCTCAGCACCATGAACGGCAAGCTGCGCCGGGCCATCGACCGCTCTGAGAAGACCTCCGCCGAGCCCAAGGTGGTCAAGCGCGAGCATCTGGCCGGCTGCGGCTGCTCGCTCTGCGCCACCCGCAAGAAGCAGCCCGCTCCCATCGAGCGGCGCTGGTCTCTCGGCCACTGAGCCGCTCCGCCCCGCCGGCCCGGTCGGCGGGGCTTTTCGTCCGCCTTGCAAAGACGCCCGTGCCTGGAGGATGGTGGGCGCGGGAGAGCTGGCAGGGGGCTCCGGCGGAATGGCGCGGGTGACATTGGCGGATGTGGCGCGGGCGGCGGGCGTCGACATGTCGACGGCCTCACGCGTCCTCAGGGGGGAGGCGAGCCAGCGGGTGCGCGAAGAGACGCGCGTCCGCATCCTGAAGATCGCCGAGGAGATGCAGTACCTCGCCAATCCGCTGGCGCGTGGGCTCAGGACCCAGCGCACGGATACGCTCGGCATCGTGGTGCCCCAGCTCGACAACCCGGTCTTCGCCTCGGCCATCCGCGGGGCCGAGCTGGAGGCGGCCGAGCGCGGCTATTCGCTGCTCATCTCCCATCGCGAGCCGGGGGAGACGGCCACCACGATCGCCAAGATTTCCCGCACCAACCGCGTGGACGGCCTTCTGGTCGCGAGCCTCGACGATGACGAGGTGCTGCGCACGGATCTCGCCGCCGCGCGGGTGCCCTTCGTGCTCATGAACCGCATCCTGCCCGGCGCGCCGCTCTCCGTGGTGCTGGACAGCCGCGCCGCCGCGCGCAAGGGCGTGGAGCATCTCACCGCGCTGGGGCACCGCCGCATCGCCCACCTCGCCGGTCGCGAGGGCGGCTTCAATGCCCGCGAGCGCCTGCAGGGCTATCGCGACGGGCTCGCGGCAGCCGGCATCGCCTTCGATGAAGCGCTCGTAGGCGTGGCGGGCTACACGGCCGAAGGCGGCACGCAGGCCATGCGGGCGCTGCTGCCGCAACACCCCACAGCGGTACTGGCGGCGACGCTTGTTTCCGCCGCCGGCGCCATGGCGACGCTGCACGAAGCGGGCCTGCGCATTCCCGAGGATATCTCCGTCATCGGCCTGCACGACGCGCCGGTGGCGCGCATGCTCTATCCCGCCCTCACCAGCGTGGCCATGCCCACCGAGGAGATGGGCCGCGTCGCCGCCGACTTGCTCATCCGGGCGCTCGGCGGGGAAGACCCGACCCCGGTCGCGCCGCTGCCGCCCGGCACCCTCGTGGTCCGCGGCTCCACCGGTCCCGCCCCCATCTGAATATCCCCGCTTGACGCCTCCGGCTTTCTCTGACAGCTTTGAACAAACGATTGTTCAAGATCGAAAACGACGATGGGAGGACGTCAGCATGGGAGCCCGCAAGGGATCGCATCGCCGTGCCTCTCGCGCAAAGAGGTGCCTATGACCGGTCCGGCCGCAGTCCAAACCAACATCAACGAAGCCGCGCGATCCGAAGCGTCCGCCGATGCGGCGCTGGTGGACGCCTTCGCCGCGCTGGTCGGCCGCGACAACGTGCTGACCGGCGACGAAGACCGGCGCGCCTATGCCCATGACCGCCTGCCCTTCGCCAATTTCCGCGCCCGCACCGGCAAGCTCGCCGGCGTCATGCCGAGGCTCGCGGTGCGGCCGGGCTCGGCGCACGAGGTGGCCGCCATCGTGCGCCACGCCCGGCAGAACGGCATCCAGCTCATCCCGTTCGGGAACGGCTCCGGCGTGCTGGGCGGTGCCATCCCGCTCGCCCGCGAGGTGATGGTGGACCTGCGCCGGCTGGACAAGATCATCTCGGTCGATCCGCAGAACGCCATGGTCACCGTCGAGGCCGGCATGAACGGCGCGGAGTTCGAGGCGGCGCTGAATGCCGAGGGCTTCACCTGCGGCCATCTTCCCCAGTCCATCGAGATTTCGACGGTGGGCGGCTGGGTCGCCTGCCGGGGCGGCGGTCAGGCCTCCAGCCGCTATGGCAAGATCGAGGACATCGTGCTCGGCCTCAAGGCCGTGCTGCCGGACGGCCGCCTGCTGGAGGTGCGCCCGCTCGCCCGCCGTTCGGTGGGGCCGTCCATCCGCGACCTGATGGTGGGCGGGGAGGGTGCGTTCGGCATCATCACCGAGGTCACGCTGCGCATCTGGAAGAAGCCCGAGATAGAGCGCGGCGTGGTGCTGGCCTTCCCCTCGCTGGAAGCGGCATGGGAAACCGCCCGACAGATCATGCAGGCCGAACTGCGCCCGACCATCGCCCGCCTCTACGACGCGGCGGAGAGCGCGGAGCGCACGCAGGGGCTGGAGGCATTCGCCACGCGGCCCATCCTCGGCATCTTCGCCTTCTCCGGTACCGAGCCGATGGTGAGCGCGGAACAGGAGATGAGCCTCGCCATCGCCATGGGGCAGGGCGCGGTGATCGCGTCGGAGGGGCCGTACCACCACTGGAAAGAAAACCGCTACGTCGCCTATTCGCAGAAATGGCAAGCGGCGGGCTATTACAATGACACCATCGAGGTGACGGGCAACTGGTCCGCGCTTCCCGGCATGTATGCCGCCATGGAAGCGGCGGTGCGGGCCATCTACCCGAACATCCATTTCGGCGCGCACTGGTCGCACATCTATCCCGAGGGCGCCTGCCAGTACATGACCATCCGCCTGCCGCCCATGCCGGAAGCCGAAGCGCTGCCGCTCCATGCGCGCCTGTGGGAGACCATCCAGTCCCTGACGCTGGACCATGGCGGCTCCATCGCCCACCATCACGGCGTCGGCGTGTTCCGCAACCCGTGGCTGGCGCGGGAGCTGGGCGTCGGCCTCGACATCCTGCAGGCCATCAAGGACACGCTGGATCCGGGCAACCTCATGAACCCCGGCAAGCTGGGCCTGCGCCCGGCCGCCGGAGCGGTGGACGTGCGCCGTGGCGGCTGATCTCCTCATCGGTATCGATCTCGGCGCGGGGGCGCTGAAGACCAGCGTGATCCGCATCGACGGCACGCTGGCGGGCGAGGCGTCCGCGCCCATCGCCACCTCCGCGCCCTATCCCGGCTGGAGCGAGCAGGACCCGCATGACTGGTGGCGCGCGGTGTGCGAGACCGTGCCGCGCGCACTCGCTGCCGCCGGTGCGCGGCCGCAGGATGTGCTCGGCATCTCCTTCTCCGCCGGCGCCCATACCCAGGTGCTGGAAGATACGGACGGCGCGGTGATCCGCCCCGCCATCCTGTGGAACGACCAGCGTTCCGGCCCCGAGACGGCGGACCTGCGCCGGCAATGGGATGCGCGCATCCTGGAGATCGGCGCCAACCGCGCCAATCCCACCTGGACCCTGCCGCAGATGCTGTGGCTGCGCCGGCACGAGCCGCAAGCCTTCGCACGCGTGCGCCGGCTCTACGTGGCCAAGGACTGGCTGCGCTCGCGCCTCACCGGCACCTGGGAGACGGATACCATCGACGCCGTCGGCACGCTGATGGCGGATGCCACAACCGGCGGCTGGTCGCCCGAATTGTGCGCCATGATCGGCTGGCCCTTGGAGACGCTGCCGCCCATCGTGGCGCCGAAGACCGTGGTGGGCACCGTGACGGCGGAAGCCGCGCGGCAGACCGGCCTTGCCGAGGGCACGCCCGTGGTGTGCGGCACCTCCGACACCGCCGCCGAGACCTATGGCGCGGGCATGACCGGCGAGGGGCTCGGCGTGGTGAAGCTCGCCACGGCGGCGACGGTGAGCGTGCTCTCGCGCAATCCCCGGCCGGACTTCACCGTCATCAACTACCCCCACATCATGCCGGACCACTGGTATGTGATCGCGGCGACCAATTCTTGCGCCTCTGCTCACAAATGGCTGCGCGACACCTTCTTCAAGCGCGGGGGCGAGGATGGGGGCGCGGTGTTCACCGAAATGGACCGCCTTGCCGCCGCTGTGCGGCCGGGGGCGGAGGGCCTGTTCTTCCATCCCTATCTCAACGGCGAGCGCAGCCCCCATTGGGATCCGCTGCTGCGCGCGGATTTCGTGGGCATCGGCTTCAACCACGGGCCGGGCCACTTCGTGCGGGCGCTGTATGAAGGTATCGCCTATTCGCTGAAGGACTGCCTCGTCGCCCTGCGCGCCAAGGGGCTCGACTTCTCCACCGCGCGCCTCACCGGCGGCGGGGCGAAGAGCGCCTTGTGGCGGCAGATCGTGGCCGATGTGCTGGATGTGAAGGTGGAGCTGCCGGCGGTGGCGGAAGCCTCCTTCGGTGCGGCGCTGCTGGCTGGCGTGGGCGTCGGCGCGTATGCCGACGAAGCGGATGCGGCGCGTCGCGTCGCCATCGTCTCCACTGCCACGCCCGATCCCGAGCGCGCGGCGCTCTATGCGCGGGGACACGGGCTCTATTGCGAGACCCAGGCGGCGCTCGCCCCGATTAACCATCGCATTCACGCCTTCGTCGAGGACGAGCGGGCCAACGCCACGGCCCGCCGGGATGAGGTCACCCATGGCTGAAGTCAGGCTCAACACCGTCCGCAAGGCCTATGGTGGCCAGGTGGCCGTGCATGGGGTGGACCTCCACATCCGCGACGGCGAGTTCGTGGTCTTCCTTGGCCCTTCCGGCTGCGGCAAGTCCACGACGCTGCGGATGATCGCGGGGCTGGAGGAGATCACCACCGGCACCATCGAGATCGGCGGGCGCGACGTGACCCGCCTTGAGCCCAAGGACCGGAACATCGCCATGGTGTTCCAGAACTATGCGCTCTACCCGCACAAGACCATCTACGAGAACCTCGCCTTCGGCCTGCGCATGCGCAAGATGGACAAGGCGGAGATCGACCGGCGGGTGAAGTCCGCCTCCGCCATGCTGGGGCTCGACCCTTATCTGGAGCGCAAGCCCAAGCAGCTGTCCGGCGGGCAGATGCAGCGCGTGGCGCTGGGCCGGGCGCTGGTACGCGACCCCGACGTGTTCCTGCTCGACGAGCCGCTCTCCAATCTCGATGCGAAACTGCGCGTGCGGATGCGGGAGGAGATCGCCCGCCTGCATCAGGAGGTGGGCACCTCCATGGTCTACGTCACCCACGACCAGGTGGAGGCGATGACGCTCGCCAACCGCATCCTCATCATGCGCGACGGCCACGTGCAGCAGGTGGGCGCGCCGCTGGAAGTCTATGACCGGCCGGCCAATTTGTTCGTCGCGGGGTTCATCGGCTCGCCCGAAATGAACCTCATCGAGGGGCATCTGGAGCGCGGCGCGCTCAAGGCCGGCGGCCTCTCCATCGAGCTGCCGCCGGGCATCGCCGCCGCAGAGGGGACGCCGCTGGTTCTGGGCGTCCGCCCCGAGCACATCGGCGTCGGCGATGGGCCGGGTGCGCACACCTTCCAGGTGGCGGTGATCGAGCAGCTCGGCGCGCAGACGCTCTGCATCGGCGAGGTCGCGGGCGTGCGCCTGCGCGTGCTCATGGACCGCACCGACGCCGTGCGCAACGGCACGACCCTGCCCATCCAGTTCCGGCCCGGCCGGCTGCATGTCTTCTCCAAGGAAACCGGAGCGCGGATCAACCGCGCCGACGCGGACGTGGGGCGGCGCCCCGCCGCCTGAATTTGCCGAGTGAAAACAAGAACGCAGAACAAGACGATCGGGAGAACGCCATGGACGAGATCAAGAAGGACGGGCTGTCACGCCGGACCCTATTGAAGGGTGCCGGAGCACTGAGCGTTGGAGCCCTCGGTGCCGGCATCGCCGCGGGTGGGCTCGCGGCCCCCGCCGTGGTGCGCGCGCAGGGCACCAAGACCATCCGCTTCCTCAATGCCGAGACCTCCATCGACAGCATCCGCGCGCTGAAGGTGGCGGCGGCCGAATACGAGAAGCAGTTCGGCACCAAGGTGGTGGTGGATTCCGTGCCGCTGGACGGCATCTTCACCAAGGTGACCACATCGCTGCGCGGCGGCACGCCCTACGACATCGCCACCTTCGCCTTCGTCGGCCACGTGCTGATCCTCGCCTCCGAGGGGCAGCTGATGCCGCTCAACGAGCTGACGGACAAGTACAAGTGGGGGCCAAATATCCTGTTCCCGGTGGACGGAAAGGTCTACTGGTATCCATACGACTACAATCTCGCGTGGATCTATTACCGCAAGGATCTCTACGAGAAGAACAAGCTTGATGTGCCGAAGACGTGGGACGGCTTCCTGAAAAACAGTCAGGCGCTCAACGGCGACGGCACGTCCGGCTCCCTGTTCCCCATCGGCTCTAACGGCGCCACCAACTGGCTCTCCCCCGGCTTCATGTGGGCCGAGGGCGTGCAGCTGTTCGACGACAAGTGGAACATCATCTTCGACAATGCGGACATGGCGCCGCGCGCGAGCCGCTATCTCGATTTCTTCGGCGATCTCTACAAGACCATGCCGTCCGGCACCAGCCAGGCGAGCTTCGGCGAGGTCTTGTCGAACTTCACTTCGGGCAAAGTGGCGCACACCGCCTATGCGGGCCGCATCATCGAGACCATCGAGCGCAACAATCCCGCGCTCGCCGACAAGTACGGCATCATGCCCTACATGGATTCCGCCGGTAAGCACCAGGCGGTGAACCATGGCTATGACGGCTGGGTGGTGCTGAAGACGCCCCAGTCCGACGAGGCCATGAAGTTCATGAAGTGGTTCACGGAGAACCAGTACATCAACTTCCTGCACACCGCCCCGCTGCACTTCCAGCCGCCGCGCCTCGATGTCTATGACGATGCGCGCTGGCGGGCCCATCCGCTCATCGAGAAGCACAATGCGGCGGTGGAGATGATGAAGTCGTTCCTCACCGACAAGAACATGATCCTCACCTCCATCGACACCCAGGGCCCGTCGCCGAGCCTGAAGCCCGGCAAGATCTTCGAGGCCTTCGTGTTCCCGGAGATGCTCCAGAACAAGGTGCTGAAGGGCATGTCCTCCGCCGAGTGCGTGAAGACCGCGGCCGACCGCATGCGGCAGGTCATCGCTTCGTGAGCGGTCATCGCCACATGATTGCGTCCTGAGGGTTTCGTCCGAAGACGCAAGGCCGGCAGGCTCTGCCCTGATCTTGGCCTGCCGGCCATTCCTTCCTCATCGCTCCGGCCCTCAGGCCGGGCGTTTCCGTGCTGGCCCTGAAGGGTCACAAGCCGCTCCAGCGAGGCGCCGCAGGTGAGCTCCAAAGCGACGATTTATTCCTTTCTCATCCTGGGCCTCGCCGTGACCGCGCTGCTCATCGTGGCGCCGGTGGTCTATGCGGTGTCGCTGAGCTTCTACCAGATGGATTCCTTCGTCGGCGCCCCCAAATGGGCCGGGCTCGACAATTACACGCGCATGCTGTCGCAGTGGGTGTTCTGGCGCGCGCTCATCAACGGTTTCATCTATTCGTTCGGCACCATCATCTTCCAGGTGGTGCTGGGCATCGGCTTCGCGCTGGTGCTCAACCAGGTCTTCCCCGGCCGCAATATCGTGCGCGGCCTCTCCATCCTGCCCTATCTGCTGCCGACCGTGGTGGTGGTGCTGACCTTCAAATGGATGGTGGACGGCTCCATCGGCGTCCTCACCACCATGATGTCCGCCGTCGGCCTGCCGCAGGTGCAGTGGTTCGAGAGCCCGGGCGCGGCCATGGCGTCGGTGATCCTGGTGAGCGTGTGGATGTGGACGCCCTTCGTCACCACCACCTTCCTTGCCGCGCTGCAGACGGTGCCGTCCTCGCTCTACGAGGCGGCGAAGGTGGACGGCACGAACGCCGTGCAGCGCTTCTTCCACATCACCCTGCCCATGCTGAAGCCGATCCTGACCGTGATCGTGCTGCTGCGCGCGGTGTGGATGTTCAACAAGTTCGACGTCATCTGGCTGCTCACACAGGGCGGCCCTGTGGGCGCTACGGAGCACCTCGCCATCCTCTCCTATCGCCAGGCCTTCGGGCAGTTCGACATCGGCGGCGGCGCGGCGGTGGCGACCATCTCCTTCGCCATCCTGTCGCTGGTGGTGTTCATCTATTTCCGCCTGTTCCCGCTCGACACGGAGTGATGCCGGAATGTCTCGCTCCTCCCCCCGCTCGCTCGCCGGCCGCGTGGCGCTCTATGTCGCCGCGACGCTCATCGCGGTCTATTCGGCCTTCCCCATCTACTGGATGGTGGTGTCCTCCACCCGCGCGCCGCAGGCGCTGATCAATTCCACGTCGCTGCTGCCGGGTCCGTTCACCTGGGAATACTATACCAACCTTCTGGAGCTGACGGATTATCCCACCCAGTTCCTGAACTCGCTGATCGTCGCGGCGGTGACGGTGGCGGTGACCATGGTGTTCTCGATCATGATCGCCTATGCGGTCACGCGTCACCGCATCCGCGGCAAGGGGCTCATCGTGGGGGCGATGCTCTACGCCTACATGTTCCCGCCGCTGCTCATCGCCATTCCCATGTTCTCCATCTTCGCCAAGCTGGGGTTGGGCGACACGCTGGCGAGCGTCATCGTCTCCCACCTCACCCTCACGCTGCCGCTCGGCGTGTGGTTCCTGTGGGGCTTCTTCAAGAGCATGCCGTTCGAGCTGGAGGAGGCCGCCATGGTGGATGGCTGCACGCGGCTCGGCGCCTTCCTGCGCGTGGTGCTGCCGCTGTCGCTGCCGGGGCTCATCACGGTGGCCATCTTCTCCTTCCTCCTGTCGTGGACGGACTACACCTATGCGCTGATCATGATCGGCTCCGATGCCAACAAGACCGTGCCGGTGGGGCTGGCCTCCATGGTCGGTTCGTTCGATCTGCGCTGGGGGGAGATCATGGCCGGCTCCACCCTCATCGCTTTGCCGCTGTTCGGCGCCTTCGCCTTGCTGAGCCAATACTTCATTCAGGGGCTCGGCGCGGGCGCGGTGAAGGGCTGATCGGAGACCAAGATGGATCTGGGATTGAAAGGGCGGGTCGCCCTTGTCACCGGCGCGGCGCGCGGCATCGGCCGGGCGGAGGCGTTGGGGCTCGCCGCCGAGGGCGCGCGCATCGTCATCAACGACATCGACGCGGAGGGCGCCGCCCACTGCGCCAAGGAGCTGCGGCAGGCTGGGTACGAGGCGGCGGCAGCGCCGGGCGACGTGGCCGACGAGGCGGGCGCGGCTGGCGTCGTGAGTGCTGCTGCGGACGCCTTCGGGCGCCTCGACATTCTCGTGAACAATGCCGGGGCGGGTGGGCGCCATCTCGGGCGGCGTGTGGCGGAGATGGAGATCGACGACTTCGACATCATCGTCTCCACCCACCTGCGCAGCACCTTCCTGTGCAGCAAGCACGCCATTCCACTGATGCGCGCAAATGGCTTCGGCCGCATCGTCAACACCTCGTCCATGAACGTCACCGGCGGCGGCCGGCCAGGCGTCGCGAATTATTCGGCGGCCAAGGCCGGCGTGCTCGGCTTCACCCGCACGGTGGCGAAGGAGGTGGGGGCGGACGGCATCACCGTGAACGCCATCGCGCCCGGCTATGTGGCCACCGATTTCATCGCCACCTTCTCGCCGGAGAAGCGGGCGGTGATCACCGGACAGAATCCCGTCGGCCGCTTCTGCCAGCCGGAGGAGGTGGGGGCGCTCGTCGCCTTCCTCTGCTCCACGCAGGCGGCTTTCATCAACGGCGCCTTGATCTGCATGGATGGCGGCAAGCGCGATTTCCACTGGGGTGACGCATGAGCGTGCGCGCGTTCGGGTCTCCGGCCCGCTACATCCAGGGCCCCGAGGCACTTGGTGAGCTGGGCGCGCTCGTGCGCCTGCACGGCCGCCGGCCCTTCGTGGTGGCCGACGCCATCGTGATGGATCTGCTCGGGGCGCGCCTGAAGGCTGAGCTGGCGGAGGCCGAGGCGGTCACCTTCGCCACCTTCGGCGGGGAATGCACGGCGGCGGAGATGGACAAGCTGGCCGCGGCGGCGCGGGCGGCGGGCGCTGACGTGGTGATCGGTGTCGGCGGCGGCAAGGCCATCGACACCGCCAAGGGCGTGCGCATCGCGCTGCGCACGCCGCTCGTGATCGTGCCGACCATCGCCTCCAACGACAGCCCCACCTCCCGCCTCGTGGTGGTCTACACCGCCGAGCACGTGCTGAGCGAAGTGCGGCTGATGGATGCCAACCCCGATGCGGTGCTGGTGGATACATCCGTCATCGTCCAGGCGCCGGCGCGCTTCTTCGTGGCGGGCATCGGCGATGCGCTGTCCAAGAAGTTTGAAGTAGAGCAGTGCGCCGCCGCCGGCGGGCTGAATTTCTTCAAGGGTCGCCCCACCACGCTCGCCGTCACTATCGCCGATGCCTGCTACCGTGCCATCCGCGCGGATGGCGAGGCGGCGGTGGCCGCCGTCGCCCGCAAGACGGCGGACGAGGCGGTGGAGCGCGTGGTGGAGGCGACCATCCTCCTCTCCGGCCTCGCCTTCGAAAGCGGGGGCCTGTCCATCGCCCATTCTCTCACGCGCGGCTTCTCCACGGTGCCGGAGGTGGCGCGGGCGCTGCATGGCGAACAGGTGGCCCTCGGGCTTCTGGTGCAATTGCTGGCGGAAGGCCGGGACGCCGATTTCATGGCGGACATGCTGGCCTTCTACGCCCGCCTCGGCCTGCCGCGCGCGCTGGAGGATTTCGGCGTCGAGACCGAGGCCGTGGTGGACGGCATCGTTTCCGTGTCCTGGGAGACAGCGCCCTATATTCGCAACTTCGTGCAGCCGCTGTCCAAGGAGGGGCTCGCAGATGCCTTCCGCACGCTCGCGGGCTTGAGGCGCGCGAAATGAACTGATGGGATAGCATCGCCGTTATGGTGGGGGCACCACCACCGACGGAGGCATGATGAACGACGCCAGCCAAGATGCTCGCCAAGAGATTCAGCGCGAGGAGGGGCCGGGCGGAGGCCGTTATGTCATTCGCCTCGGCGGGGGTGCGGAAGCGGAACTGAGCTACCAGCGCCGCGGCGACGGCCCGTTCGTCGTCACCCATACGGGCGTGCCGCCGGCCTTCGAAGGGCGCGGCATCGCTGCGCGTCTGGTGGATGCCCTCATCGCCGATGCCCGCGCGGAGGGCTTCAAGATCACCCCGCTGTGTTCATACGTTGCCACGCAGTTCCGCCGCCATCCCGAGTGGCAGGATCTGCGGGCGTAGGTGGCTCGACCGGAGGCTGCCGGCGATCGTGCGATCGCCGGAGCCATTGCCAGGCGTGCGTAGCTCAGGCCGCGCCGAGAAGCGTCTTGTCGACGGAGGCGCCGAGCGTGTACTTCGGGTCCACCATGTTGCCGACCCTGAGGTGCCCGGCCTGCGTCAGCAGCATGTAGGCTTCCAGCTCGTCATACCCGTAGTCGGCGGCCATCCAGCGCACCAGTTCTCGATAGGCGATGCGGGCGGCGTCCTCCATGGGGCGGCCGGAGCCGATGGTCATGATGCGGTCGTGGGTCTCCAGCCGCGGCCAGCGGAAGTTCCACCCCTTGATGAGGTCGATCTGCACCGTGGTCACGGTGGGATGCTCGATGGCGAATCCACACAGCTCCCCATCGCCCTGCGCGGCGTGGCAATCGCCGAGATAGAGCAGGGCGCCGGGCGCATGCACCGGCAGGTAGATGACGGCGCCGGGAGCCACGTCCGGCAGGTCCATGTTGCCGCCGTAATAGTCGGGGACGAGGGAGGAAATGGCCTCGATCTCCGGCGCGGTGCCGATGGTGCCGATGAAGGGCTGGTAGGGCAGGCTGATTCGCTCGTTCCAGCGCACGCCAGTCGCCGGATCCACGTGCAGCTTCTTCACGATCTCCGGCAAAGGCGCGTTGAGGATCGCGGTGTCGCCTGTGCCGACGAGGCCGCCGAACTCCGGCATGATGCAGGTGGTGCCGATGGGCTGCGGCCCGCGCGGCACGATGTCGTGGATATAGACGGCGAGGCAGTCGCCCTTCTCCGCGCCGTTGACGAAGATCGGCCCATTCTGCGGGTTGAGGAAGGGAAAGTTGAGGATTTCCGACGGCTTGTCGCTCTCGCTTTTGATCTGCCCTTCCATGGCGTCGTGGGTCTCGGCGCTCACCACCGCGCCCGGATCCACGCGCAGCACGGGCGTGGCATACGGGCCGTAGACGTAGTGATACTTGCCCTGGCTCGCCTCGGTGATCTCGTAGCGTTCGCCGGCGCGCCCTTTGGCTTCGCCGCGTGCGGCCATGATGGAGCCTTCGAGCCAGGCCGGATCGGGAGGGGAATAGGGGGGCGGCGTCAGGGGCCGTGATGCGTGCTGCCGGGACATGGGATGCCGGGACATGGGCCTTCTCCTTGCGGGCGGGCTGGCGTCGCTGGCAGCTGCCACGTGCGCGGAGCCGTGCGGCTCCGTCGTGATGTGGGTCTGTAAGGTCAGCGCCGGGCCGCGGTGCGCGGCTCGGCTTCGGGCGAGGACGCGGTCAGCTTCGACCGGCCGGAGATGTAGTCCTCGCAATAATCCTCAAGGCTCTGGCGCCGGCGCATGCTGTCGCGGCGGAGCATGACATAGGCCTCGTCGTCATCCACCTGGTGCTCTTCCATCAGCAGCAGGATGGTCTTGATGACCGCCTTGCGGCGGCGGCGGCGATCCTGCTGGGCGTTCAGCTCGCTCGCCATCTCCTTGCGCAGCAGATACTGATTCACGCCGAGGAACAGCGTGGTGTAGACGGCGCCGGCATAGACCGGCTTGCGCAGGAAGGCCGTGGCCCCCTGGTTCATCAACGCCTTCAGCCGGCCCGGCGCCTCGATGCCGACCAGCCCGATCACCGGCACCGGCGGGGTGCGGGCCGCGCCGAGGTCGCAGGGCAGCACGCTGTCGAGGTCGCCGTCGATGAAGAGCAGGTCCGCGCGCTCCTCCACCGAGGCGAGGTCGAGATGGCGGCCCGCCTCCGGCGCCTCCGAGCGGGCGACCAAGAGGCCGAGCTTGCCGAGCACGCTCTCAAGCGTGTCGATGCCGCCTTCGCCGGAGGCGATGATGAGCGCGCGGGCGCCGCGGAAGTTCTGGAGGAGGTTGCGGGACATGGCTCGCCCGCTCCTTACTTGGCGACCCGCAGCCGCGGCGCGGATGCGAACCAGCTGTCGGTGGGCGAGGACCGCACCAGATAGGGATCCGGCCGGATGGGCGCCGGTTCCTCGCGGATGATATCGAATTCCGTCCCGCGCGAGCGGCCGATGCGCGGCGTGAGATGGAGATGCATAGTCTCCGCATCCACCCACACGTCGCCCTGGGGCGCGGCGAGCCGCTGGCGCGCCACCGCCGCCTTCACCGCGAGGATTTCATCGGTGCCGGCTTCGGCCAGCGCGCCGGCCAGCAGCTTCACCGCGATGTAAGAAGCTTCCGCATCCGCCGAGGTCAAAGGCGCTGAGGGATAGGCTGCGGCGTGGCGGGAGACGAAGGCATCGTTCACCGGGTTGCGCAGGGCCGAGAAATAGACGCTGGAGGAGATGTGGCCGTCGCGGGCCTCCGGCTCCAGCTCGTCCAGATCGGGCTCGGACAGGTTGCAGCTCGCCACCGGCATCGTCCCCGGCTGGTCGATGCCGCGCGCAAGGCAGGCGTGGCGGAGCGCGCTGAGGAAGGCGAGGCCGCTGACCCCGATGAGCGACGAAAAGACGAAGCTGGGCCGCGCCTCGATCACCGCATCCACGAGCTTGCGCAGGTCCGTCTCGCCCACCGGGAGATAGCGCTCCGCCACCACGGTGCCGCCGCGCGCCGTCACCGTCTCGCGCAGGATGCGGCTGTTTTCCCACGCCCAGATGTAGTTCGAGCCGACGCAGAAGGCGCGGTCGCCGAAGGTGGACATGAGGTAGTCGATCAGCGGCAGGATATGCTGGTTCGGCGCCGCGCCGGTGTAGACGACATTGTCGGCGCTCTCGAAGCCCTCGTAATGGGAGGGATACCAGAGCATTCCGTCATGCTTTTCGAAGCAGGGGATAACCTCCTTGCGGCTCGACGAGGTGTAGCAGCCGACCACATGGCGCACCCCTTCGGCGAGAAGCTGGCCGCTCAGCGCCGTATAGCGCGCGAGGTCGCCGCCCGGATCGACGACGATGGGCACCAGCTCGACCGGTCCCGCCTCACCGATCTCCGACACGGCGAGCAGCGCGCCGTTGAGCATGGCGCCGGCAACCGTGCTGTAGGGCCCCGTGGTGGAGAACATCAGGCCGATCCGATAGCTGGGTCTCGCCATTTCCCTCACCGCAGGTGTCCGTTGCCGGTTGCCCCGGTCGATGCCCGCCCGCCGCAAGTGGCCTTGTTTGAACTGGCCTTGCCGCAAACAAAAACGCCCTCGGGCCGTTCGGCCTGAGGGCTGCATCGCCACGGGGTCTGTCCCGAATGTCTGTTCGCAAATGGCGACTTAATAGGCATCCTTGCCTATCGCCTACGAATTAGCCTGACTGTGCGCCGGCGATGTGTCAAGCGCAAATGTGGCTGGCCCGCATTCAAGCGGGGAATAAATGGCGGGAGCAGCGGGGCGCGGTGCGTCAGTGCCTGTATCTCCGATTGAAATCGTGGCTTCCGCGCTAAAGCCGGCACCTGAAAATTCGCGCTTGACAGTTCTTTTGTTGCGTCGCACTGTTTTCACGGTCGTCGAGCAAGGACGCTCATCAAGACGCCGCCAGCATGATTTATGGATCAGTGGCAAAGCCGCCCGCAGCGAGGTGCTGACGGGCTTTTTTGCGTTGGCGATCATCTTCGTCGGCCTTGAAAGCCTGGCTCCTCGTGTTCCGCCGCTCCGCGGGCCGCCCGTCGCGGCGGCAGGGGCGGATCAACCGAGGCTGGCGATCCGCCTGGGATCGCAGGCATGGCAAAGAGAGGCGTCGGCATGAAAGTTCAGCATTTCCTCGGGGGCATCGAGAATCTCGGCCCCGTGGCCGTCGAGAAGCGCGTGTTCGTGGAGCCGTGGGAGGCCCAGCTCTTCGCGGTCCACACCACCATGATGGGCACCGGCATCTGGGCCTGGCCGGATCTTCGGGTGCTCGCCGAAGGCATGAGCCCGCTCGATTACTTCAAGTATCGCTACTACATCAAATGGCTCGGCGGCATGTGCCATTTCCTTGTGGCGAAAAACTATATTTCCGAAAAAGAGCTTGAGGAACGCACCAAGCACTTTCTGGAACACCCCGACGCGCCGCTCCCCAATTCCGGGGACAATGCCGTCACCGAGCGGGTGATCGAGTATTTCTACACCGGTGCCAACCCCTATCGGGACGTGGCGGTCGATCCCTTGTTCAAGGTCGGCGACAAGGTGCGCGTGAAGGACATGCCGCCCGCGGTCCACACCCGGTTGCCTGGCTATCTGCGCAACAAGGTCGGCGTGATCGATACCGTCTACAAGGGCGCCTATCTCTACGCCGACAACGTGCCCACCGACGGCATCTCCACAACCCAGCCGGTCTATCTCGTCAAGTTCAAGACGCGGGACCTGTGGTCCGACATCCCGGACAAGGGCGACGTTCTCTACAACGACTGCTTCGAAGTCTATCTCGAAGCCGCCTGATCTCATTCTTCATCACAACAACCGGCCTCGCGCCCAATAGCCAGAGCGGAAAATCATGAGCGACGATCACGATCACGAACATCATCACCACCTGCGGGAGAGCGAGAGCTACTACGCCGCCCGCACCAAGGCCCTCGAATCCCTGTTCCGCGAGAAGGGCATGATCGGCATCGACACGGTCGATCGCGTCATCCGCTTCTTCGAGCACGAGATGGGGCCGTTCAACGGCGCCAAAGTGGTGGCCAAGGCCTGGACCGATCCGGCCTTCAAGGCGCGCCTGCTCGCCGACGCCAACAAGGCCATCGCCGAACTCGGCCTCAAGGACGGTATCGAGGGCGAGAACCTGCGCGTGGTGGAGAACACCTCGGCCGCGCACAACGTGGTCTGCTGCACCCTGTGCTCCTGCTGGCCCTGGCCGCTGCTCGGCCTGCCGCCCTACTGGTTCAAGGACCCGGTCTTCCGCGCCCGCATCGTGCGCGAGCCGCGCGGCGTGCTCGCCGATTTCGGCGTGAGCCTGCCCGAGGACAAAAGGATCGACATCTGGGATTCGAGCGCGCAGGTGCGCTACTTCGTGATCCCTGAGCGGCCCGCCGGCACCGAGGGCTGGCCCGAGGAAAAGCTCGCCGCCCTCGTTTCCACCGAGGCCATGCAGGGCCTCGGCCTCGTCTCCGCCTGAAGGGATCGCCGCCATGGACATCTATGTGGAATCGCTCGACGGGCGCGGCGCCATCCCGCGCAATTGCGAGAGCCTCCAGTTCGAGGAGCCCTGGCAGGGCCGCGCGTTCGGCATGGCCCTCGCCCTCGCCGAGGCCAAGGCCTACCAGTGGGAGGATTTCCGCCAGAGCCTGATCGGCACCATCGGCACCTGGGACAAGTCCCACGCCCCCGATGACGAGACCTGGAACTACTACCAGCAGTGGCTGGCGGCGTTCGAGAAGCTCGCTCTGGAGCGCGGCCTCGTCAGCGCTGAGGAGCTGGATCGCAGGACGGAGGAATTCCTCCACCGGACCCGCGAAGAGGTGATCTGAGCCGGGCGGCGGGCCGCATCGGGTCCGCCGCCACGCCAGCCATCAATCGCCGTCAACCTACCGTCGTCTCTTGCCCCCGGCGCGCCACCCGCGCGCCGGAACGGGAGAGGCTTGTCTCACCGCCTCAGCGGAGGCTTCGACATGATCATTTCCCTGGCCCTGAGCGTCGGCGTGCTGGGAGGCCTGTGCACCTGGCTGTTCCTGACCACGCAGGCGTTCCTCATCTGGGCGGCGTTCATCGCCTGGGCGTGCTTCTTCCACTCGGGCGGCGACGCCGCGGCGTTCCGGACCACCATCGTCTCGAACGTGTTCGGCGTCGTGGTGGCGTGGGCGACGGGGCTCGTCCTCGCCACCCTCGTGCCTGGGCCGACGGTGGGCGCCGTCATCGTCGGGCTGTCCATCGCCCTCTACATCCTCGCCGCCTACATCCCGGCCTTCTCCTCTATCCCGGCCGTGACCTACGGCTACGCAGCGACCTTCGCGTTCCTCACCCAGAACGCGGATGCCTTCACGCCGGTCGCGATGCTGTCCCTCACGGGCCGCAACGCGCTCCTGCTGGTGCCTTTCTCCATGATCCTCGGCGCCTGCTTCGCCTACGCCTCCGCCTTGTGCGCGGCGCGCATCCGGCAGGCGCTGCTCCAGCCGGAGCGCAGCCCCGTCTGAGACCCGTATCCCCCGTTTTCAACCCATCCAGAGCAAGGAAGAACATCATGTCCCGTCTCGTCAGCAGGATCGCGCTCCTGTCCCTCGTCCCCCTCCTCGCAGCCACCAATGCGGAAGCGCACCACGCCATGGGCGGGCGGCTGCCCGCGACCTTCGGCGAAGGCTTCATCTCCGGCCTTGCCCATCCGGTGATCGGGCTCGACCATCTGGGCTTCATCGTCGCCGCCGGCCTGATCGCCGGAGTGATGGGGCTCGGCGCCTTCGTGCCGGTGGCCTTCGTGGTGGCCTCCATTGCCGGCGTCATGCTGCATGTGCAGCTCGTGAACCTGCCGTTCGCCGAGACGGTGATCGCGCTGAGCGTGGTGGCCATCGGCGGCCTGCTCGCCGCCGGCCGGGAAAAGCCTGCGCGCGGGGTTTGGATCGGCCTGTTCACCATCGCCGGCCTGTTCCATGGCTACGCCTATGGCGAGTCCATCGTCGGTGCCGAGCCCACCCAGCTCGTCGCCTATCTCGCCGGCCTCGCGGTGGTGCAGTCGGTGATCGGCGCGGGTGTCGCCCTCGTCGCGTCGGGCCGCGCCTGGACCCCCACGTCTCTGGCCCCGCGGCTCGCCGGCGCCGCCGCCTTCGGCATCGGCCTGTCGGCGGTGGTGACCCAGCTGATCCCGGGCTGAACGGTCGGAAGCCGGCGCCCGCCTACGGGCGCCGGCTTTAAACCTTTGTCTATAGCCTAAGTCAGCGCCGCTTCATTTTACCCGTCCCGCTTCTGGTGTAGGTTCGCGCACCAGCAAGCCAGCCCCGAGGCTTCAGATGGCCCGTTTAGACACGGCGGCACCCGGCGGAATCACGCGACGCGACAGCCTCGGCTGTTCCGTCGCCGCGCTGGAGGACGAGAGGGAGCTGGTCGGCACCGGCTTCGTCGTCTACCGCAAGCAGCATGATGGCGCGGCCACGAGCCGGGTCGAAACCCCGCCGAGCGGACGTGGCCTGCTGATGGGTGTTGCCCTCTCCGGCGGGCACCGCCGCCGCATCTTCGGCGACGGCGCGGCGACCGCCTACGATTTCGAGCCGGACAGCTGTTATGTCCGCTCTTTCTCCGACACCTACCGCGCCGACATCGAGACGGGGTTCGACTTCTTCCTGCTGGAGATCTCCCACGCGGCGCTGCACCAGACCTTCAGCGAGATGGGGCTGCCGCTGGCGGAGTGCGTCTCCTGCATTCCCGGCACGCAAGATCCTGTGCTGGCGCACCTCTCGCGGGCCCTTCTGCCCATGCTCGATGCGCCGGAGCGGCAGGTGCCGCTGTTCCTGGATCAGGTGGTCTCGGCCATCCAGACTCATCTCGCCACGCGCTATCACGGCGCTGCGGTGCGCATTCCCGGCGGTCTCTCGCCGCGCCAGTTCGCCATCGCCAAGGAGCGGCTCGCCGCGGGGCTCGATGGCAACGTGCTGATCTCCGACATCGCTGCCGCCTGCGGCGTCTCGCGCGGCCATTTCATCAAGTGCTTCAGGGATGAAACGGGGCTCACGCCCTACCAGTGGATGCTTCACCTGCGGGTGGAGCGGGCGCGGGACCTCATCGTCGGCTCCCGGTTGCCGCTGGCGGATATCGCCATCATCTGCGGATTTTCCGACCAGAGCCACATGACGCGTACCTTCACGCGCCTCACCGGGTCGGCGCCGGGGCTGTGGCGGCGCGGCCATTGAGCGAGCGGGGGCGCCTTCGGGAAATCCCATCGTTCAAGGATGCGGGCTTTTCGGCAAGACGGGCTCCAGCTGCAACGCCATAGTCCGCCCCATCAGCCCCGCTTCGGGCCTTCCGGCAAGGGATCGAACCGATGAGCACTGCCTCGCTCAAGTTCTCCACATGCTGCGATCCACCAGCGAAGGTGGGTGCGGTCAGCGCTCGTTAGTCAGCGCGCCCACCGTGCCTTCCAGGTACAGCGCAGATTCCGCCTGCACCAGAAGAAGGTCGATGGCGCGACCCGAGTCCGTCAGCCTGTATTCCACCTGACGGACCCGCCCCTCGATCTCCCGCCGCGTCACATATCCCCCGGCCTCAAGCGCCTTGAGCCGGGCAGAGAGAACGCGCGCCGAAATCGGCCCCGGCAAGCTTCGCCGGAGCTGCCCGAACCGCAACGTGCCGTGGCGCGACAGTGCCGCGACCACATGAGCCATCCACTCCTGAGCGAAGAACTTCAGGAGGGGCTCGGCCATGCACGCCTTGTCTGCCTGAGGATCGATCTTGTCTTGGAAATTCATGGATGTGCCCGGTATCCCGCCAGTAACTAATGGTCTCAGCCCGTAACGGGCGCTAGCTTCGCCCCGGCTTTCACACAGGAGATGCAACCGTGCCCCACGCTGTCGCCGCCCCCGGCGGTATGCTTCTTTCACCGAAGGATCATACGCTCATCATGATCGACTTTCAGTCGCAAATGTCCTTCGCGACCAAGTCCATCGACGCCGTGAATCTGCGCAACAACTCGGCTCTGGTCGCCCGCGCCGCCGCCGGCTTCGGGGTGTCCACCATCCTGACCACGGTGGCCGAGAAGAGCTTCTCCGGCCCCATGTTCTCCGAGATCACCGAGGCGTTTCCGGGCGAGAAGCTGCTCGACCGCACCTCCATGAACACCTGGGAGGATGAAGCCGTCATCGCCCGTGTCAACGAGATCGGCAAGGGCCGCATCGTGCTCTCCGGCCTGTGGACCGGCGTGTGCATCGTCGGTCCCGCTTTGTCGGCCCTCGAGCAGGGATTTGAAGTCTATGTGATCGCCGACGCCTGCGGCGATGTCTCCGACGAGGCGCACGAGCGCGCCATGCAGCGGATGATCCAGGCCGGCGCGCGTCCCATGACCTCGCTGCAATATCTGCTGGAGCTCCAGCGCGACTGGGCCCGCACCGCCACCTACGACATGACCACCGGCATCGCCAAGACCTACGGCGGCGCCTACGGCCTCGGCATCATCTACGCCAAGACCATGTTCGGCGCCTCCGAAGGGCACTGAAGGACCAAATCCCATGACTGACAATGACGCACCGGGCGGCGAGCGCCTCCCGGAACAGTTCCCCCTTGTCTCCCGCCGGACCGTGCTTGGTGCCGGCGCCACCGCGGCGCTCGCCGCCGCACTCGGCCTCGACTTTCCCGCCGCGGCCTTCGCAGCCTCCCACCCCGATGGAGTTCAACCCATGCCCAGCGTGACCACCAAGGACGGCGTCGAGATCTTCTACAAGGACTGGGGTCCGAAGACCGCCCAGCCCATCGTCTTCCACCATGGCTGGCCCCTGTCCTCGGACGACTGGGACGCGCAGCTCCTCTTCTTCGTGAACAACGGCTATCGCGTGGTCGCCCACGACCGCCGCGGCCACGGCCGCTCCACCCAGGTGAGCGACGGTCACGACATGGACCACTACGCTGCCGACGCCGCGGCCGTGATGGACCATCTCGACCTCAAGAACGCCGTGCACATCGGCCATTCCACCGGCGGCGGCGAGGCGCTGCACTACACCGTGAAGCACGGGAAGGCGCGTGTCGCGAAGCTGGTGCTGATCGGCGCGGTGCCGCCCATCATGCTGAAGACCGAGTCCAACCCCGGCGGCCTGCCCATGGAGGTCTTCGACGGCTTCCGCAAGGCGCTCGCCGCCAACCGCGCCCAGTTCTTCCTCGATGTGCCCACCGGCCCGTTCTACGGCTTCAACCGTCCCGGCGCGCAGGTCTCCCAGGGCGCCATCTGGAACTGGTGGCGGCAGGGCATGACCGGCGGCGCCAAGGCCCATTACGACGGCATCAAGGCCTTCTCCGAGACCGACTTCACCGCCGACCTGAAGGCGTGCGAGGTGCCCACCCTCGTGATGCACGGCGATGACGACCAGATCGTCCCCATCGCTGACAGCGCGCTGCTCTCCGCCAAGCTGCTGAAGCACGGCACGCTGAAGGTCTATCCCGGCTATCCTCACGGCATGTGCACCACCCATGCGGACGTGATCAACGCCGACCTCCTCGCCTTCATCAAGGCGTGATCTCCTTCCGGCGCCGGCCTCCCCCCGGCCGGCGCCGGATGTTCGAACCTCCAGAGGGCCGATGAAGCTCTATCTCGCCTCGCTGGGCGCCGGCCTGCTGGTCGGTGTCGTCTACAGCCTGATCAACGTGCGCTCCCCGGCCCCGCCGGTGGTGGCGCTGCTGGGGCTGCTCGGCATTCTGGTCGGCGAGCAGATCCTGCCCGTCGCGCGTCACCTGGCGAATGGCGACGGCCTCGCCCGGGCCATCGGCCTTGCCGATTGCAAGGACCATGTGCTGGGCCAGCTTCCGGGCCGGCGCGATGCGGCGGATGCGCCTGCCTCGGGCGACACGACCCCTCCCAAATCCTGAGCTTTTATTCTCGTCGCCCCCAGCAGAAGGCGCGCACCATGAGCGAGATCGCCGACCTCATCCTGTTCAACGGCAAGATGACCACCCTCGACCGCACCAATCCCACGGCGGAGGCGGTGGCGGTGCGCGACGGCGTGATCGTGTTCGCCGGCCCAACCAACGATGCCATGCGCCTCGCCGGCACGACGACGAAGATCATCGACGTGGGCGGCCGGCGGGTCATCCCCGGTCTCATCGACAGTCACATGCATATCATCCGCGGCGGGCTGAACTACAACATGGAGCTGCGCTGGGACGGCGTGCGCTCGCTTAGCCAGGCCATGGACATGCTGAAGCGGCAGGTGGCCGTGACGCCCGCCCCGCAATGGGTGCGCGTGGTGGGCGGCTTCACCGAGCACCAGTTCGCCGAGAAGCGCCTGCCGACGCTGGAGGAGATCAACGCTGTCTCCCCGGACACGCCGGTCTTCATCCTGCACCTCTACGACCGCGCCTTGCTGAACGCCGCCGCCTTGCGCGTGGTGGGCTACACCAAGGACACGCCCGATCCGCCCGCCGGCGAGATCATCCGAGACGCCAACGGCAACCCCACCGGCCTGCTGGTGGCCAAGCCCAACGCCACCATCCTCTATGCGACGCTGGCCAAGGGGCCGAAGCTGCCGCCCGAGTACCAGAAGAACTCCACCCGCCATTTCATGCGCGAGGTGAACCGCCTCGGTGTCACCTCGGTGATCGATGCGGGCGGCGGCTTCCAGAACTATCCGGAAGACTATTCGGTCATCGAGGATCTGCACCGGGAGGGAAACCTCACCGTGCGCATCGCCTACAACCTCTTCACCCAGAAGCCGAAGGCGGAGCTGGCCGATTTCGCCGGCTGGTCCAAGTCCGTCACGCCGGGGCAGGGGGACGACCTCTATCGTCACAATGGCGCCGGCGAGATGCTGGTCTATTCCGCGGCCGACTTCGAGGACTTCCAGGTGGCGCGGCCGGACCTTCCCGGCGCCATGGAGGGCGACCTCGAGCCGGTGGTGCGGCTGCTCGCCGAAAACCGCTGGCCGTTCCGCCTGCACGCCACCTACGACGAGACCATCTCGCGCGCGCTCGACGTGTTCGAGAAGGTCGATTCCGACGTCCCGCTCAGGGGCCTCAACTGGTTCTTCGACCATGCGGAGACCATCACCGACCGCAACATCGACCGCATCGCGGCGCTGGGCGGCGGCATCGCCGTGCAGCACCGCATGGCCTATCAGGGCGAATATTTCGTCGATCGCTACGGCGCCAAGGCGGCCGAGCGCACCCCGCCCATCCGCCGCATGCTGGAGGCCGGCATTCCGGTGGGCGCGGGGACGGATGCCACCCGCGTGGCCTCCTACAATCCCTGGGTCTCGCTGTCCTGGCTGGTGACGGGCCGCACGCTCGGCGGGCTCTCCCTCTATCCGCCGGCGAACCGGCTGGACCGGGAAGATGCGCTGAGATTGTGGACGGAGGCCAACACCTGGTTCTCCAGCGAGCCGGGCAAGAAGGGGCAGATCAAGGACGGCCAGCTCGCCGATCTGGTGGTGCTTTCGGATGATTATTTCTCGGTGTCCGAGGACAGCATCCAGGACATCACCTCCGTCCTCACCTTGCTCGGCGGCACGCCGGTGCATGGGGATGGCGCGTTCCGCGATCTCGCGCCGCCGCTGCCACCGGCCATGCCGGACTGGTCGCCGGTGCGCACCTTCGGCGGCTACCAGCCCCGCAAGGCGGACAGTACGCAGAAATACGCCTTCGCCGCCGCCTGCGGCTGCGCCAAGGCCTGCGGCGTCCACGGTCATGCCCATGCCGGGGCGTGGGGCGCGAGCGTGCCTGTGGGAGACCAGCAGGGCTTCTTCGGCGCGCTGGGTTGCGCCTGCTGGGGCTTCTGAGGGATGGGACCGGACCTTCCCGACCGCCTCGCAGCGTCCATGAGGCCGTTTCTATCGCCGCGCCCGGTGCGGGCGTTCGCGCTGCTCGCGCTCACCTCTGCCTATCTGCAGGGCGGCCTCACGAAGGTGCTGGATTTTCCGAGCGCCGTCGCTGAGATGACCCATTTCGGCCTCGCCCCGGCGGCCCCGCTCGCCGCCGCCGTCATCGCGCTGGAGATCATCGCGCCGGTCATGGTGCTCTCCGGCCTGCTGCGCTGGGCCGGGGCGATGGCGCTCGCCGCATTCACGGTCGCGGCGAGCCTGCTCGCCAACCGTTTCTGGGGCATGGCGGGAGCCGAACGCTTCGCCGCCGCCAACGCCTTCTTCGAGCATCTCGGCCTCGCCGGGGCCTTCGTGCTGGTGGCGTGGTACGATCTTGCGGGCAAAACGGAGGGACAGCGAGCATGAGCGAAAATCCCCCATCCCCGCCGTCCACCCCCGGTGCCTTCGCGCCCCTGAAGCGGCCGGTCTTCGCCGTGCTGTGGGTGGCGACCGTGCTCGGCAACACGGGCAGCTTCATGCGCGACGTGGCGAGCGCGTGGATCGTCACGGACCTGTCCGCCTCGCCCGCCGCCGTGGCGACCATCCAGGCGGCGGCCATGCTGCCCGTGTTCCTCCTCGCCATGCCGGCGGGGGTGCTCTCCGACATCCTCGACCGGCGACGCTTCCTCATCGCCATCCAGATCGGGCTGGCGTGCGTCAGCGGCGCCCTGATGCTGCTGTCGCTGACCGGGCTGATGACGGTCTCCTCGCTGATCGCGCTCACCTTTCTCGGCGGCATCGGCGCGGCGCTGATGGCACCCACCTGGCAGTCCATCGTGCCGGAGCTGGTGCCGCGTTCGGACCTGAAAAGCGCGGTGGCGCTCAACTCGCTTGGCATCAACATCTCCCGCTCCATCGGGCCGGCGCTGGGCGGCGTGCTGCTCGCCGCCTTCGGTGCGGCGGTGACCTATGGGGCGGACGTGGCGAGCTATGTCTTCGTCATCGCCGCCCTCGTCTGGTGGCGGCGACCCGCGACGCCGCAGGATGAACTGGGCGAGCGTTTCCCCGGCGCGTTCCGGGCGGGGCTGCGCTATGCGCGGTCGAGCAAGGAGATGCATGTCGTCCTGCTGCGCTCGGCCTTTTTCTTCGCCTTCGCCAGCGCGGTCTGGGCCCTGTTGCCGCTGGTCGCGCGCGGGCTGCTCAAGGGGGATGCGGCTTATTACGGCCTGCTGCTCGGGTCGGTGGGCGTCGGCGCCATCGGCGGGGCGCTGCTGATGCCGCGTCTGCGCGGACGCCTCTCGGCGGACGGGCTCATCCTCGCCGCCTCGCTCGTCACCGCCGTGGCAACGGTGGCCCTCGCGCTCGCCCCGCCGCGCTGGCTGGCGGTGCCGATCCTGCTCGCCATGGGCGCGGCGTGGATCACCGCGCTGACGACGCTGAACGCAACCGCCCAGTCCATCCTGCCCAACTGGGTGCGGGGGCGGGCGCTCGCCGTCTATCTCACGGTCTTCAACGGCGCGATGGCGGGCGGCAGCATCGCCTGGGGTCTTGTGGCGCAGGCGGTAGGGCTGCAGGCGGCGCTGGTTATCGCGGCCGGCGGTCTCGCGGTGGTGGGCCTCATCATGCACCGGGTGCCGCTGCCCGCGGGCGAGGCCGATCTGACGCCCTCCATGCACTGGCCCGAGCCGGCGATGGCCGAGCCCATCCCCAATGACCGGGGGCCGGTGCTGATCCTGATCGAGTACCGGGTGGCGCGTGCGGACCGGGAGGCGTTCCTGAAGGCGCTGGAGCGCCTTTCGGCGGCGCGGCGCCGGGACGGGGCCTACGCCTGGGGTGTCAGCGAGGATTCCGCCGATCCCGAGCAAATGCTGGAGTGGTTCATGGTGGAATCCTGGGCCGAGCACCGGCGCCAGCATCGCCGGGTCTCCCGTGCCGATGCCGACGTGCAGGCGGAGGTGCTCTCGTTCCACCAGGGCGATGCGCCGCCGGTGGTGCGCCACTGGATCGGGGTCGATCCGCCGCGATAGCGCGGGATCAGGACGCCCTGGCTAAGAGGCTTGAGCCTCCGCAGGGCGGCTGCCCCCCGTGCTCTCGCGCAGCACGATCCGGTAGCCCATCTCGCAGGTGCCGCCCTGCGCGGCGGTGCCGGCGATACGGCCGATCAGCATCTCAGCGGCTTTCTGCCCCATCTCGTAGCGCGGGATGTCCACGGTGGAGAGCGACGGGTTGAGGTGGCTCGAGAAATCCAGTCCGCCGAAGCCGGCGACCGCGATGTCGCCGGGAACGGCGAGGCCCATGCGCTGGAACGCCAGCAGCGCGCCGGCCGCGAGCACGTCGTTGAGGCACAGCAGGGCGTCGGGGCGGGGATGCAGCGCTGCGACCCGCTCGGCGACGACGCGGCCGGACTCCATGCTGGTGAGATCGTCCGCATTGAGGATGAGCGGCGCGCCGAGCCCGGCCTCGGCGATGCTGGCCTCGTAGCCCTTGGCGCGCATCTGGGCGCGGCGGTCGCGGGTGGCGGTGCCGACGAAGGCGATGCGGCGGAAGCCCTGCGCCACCAGCGCCTCGGTCATGGCCTTCATGGCATCGAAGTTGGAGAGGCCCACGAGGCTGTCGATGGGCGTGGGCGTGCTGTCCCACGTCTCCACCACGGGCACGCCGGATTTTTCCAACAGCGCCCGCGTGGCGCGGGTGTGGGAGACGCCGACGATGACGAAGCCGTCCGGCCGGCGCCGCAGCAGCGCCTCGATGACCTTTTCCTCCTCCGCCGGGGAATAGTTGGTCTCCGCCATGATCATCTGCACCGCGTGGGTGCGGGCCACGTCCGAGACCCCTTTCACGCTGTCGGTGAAGATGGAGGACGCCACCGTCGGCAGGATCAGCGCGATGATGCCGCTGCGCTGGGAGGCGAGGGAGGAGGCGACCAGATTGTAGATGTAGCCGGTCTCGCGGATCGCCGCTTCCACCTTGGCCTTGAGGTCGGCGTTCACCAGCGTCGGCTGGCGCAGCACGCGCGAGACCGTCATGGCGGAGACGCCCGCCACCCGCGCGACATCCTCCATGGTGACGCCCGCCGCCCGTCCCCCCCTTTTCTGCCGCATCGCCGATTCCGTCACCACTGGCCCCGGCTCACCATATGGCCTGCCGGCCGCTTGACAATAGAGGCTGGTTAGCGCTAACAAATGATAGCGCTAACAATTAAAAACAAGGATGGGTGGAAATGCCCGACGTCAGGTCCGCGGAGGTTCTGGAGACGGACGTGCTGGTGGTCGGCGGCGGCGCGGCGGGTCTTGCCTGCGCGGTCGCGGCAGCGCGGCAGGGGCGGCGTGTCATCCTGCTGGAGCGCTACGGCTTCAGCGGCGGTGCCGCGGTGGCTGGCCTCTCCGGCACCATCTGCGGCCTCTATGCCGCCTCCGACCGCCGCAACGCCGAGCCGGAGCAGGTGGTGCACGGCTTCGTGGACGAGTTCATCGCCGCCATGGAAGCGCGCGGCGGGCTCACCGGCCCGGTCCAGTACGGCAAGACCTACGTGCGGGTCCACGATCCTTTGGTCTGGCGCGAGGCGAGCGACGCGCTGCTCGGCGCCGAGGGCAAGATTCGCGTATTCTACCACGTCACCGTCACCGGCGTTCTCGCCGAGGGCGACCATGTGAGGGGCGTCACCGCCTTCACCAAGCAGGGGCCGCTGGAGGTCCGCGCGAAGATCACCGTGGACGCCTCGGGCGATGCGGACGTGGCGGCCATGGCGGGCCGCGCCCTCACCAAGGGCCGCGACGGCGCCATCCAGAACCCGACCATGATCTTCCGCATCCTCGGCGTGGACATGGCGCGCTTCCTTGCCGCGCACGGGCCGGATTCCATCCTCGACGAGCGGGTGATGACGCTCATCCAGGAGCTGAACGCCTCCGGCGCCTACCGCCTGCCGCGCGCCAAGATCTTCCTCTTCCCCACGCCCCGCCCCGGCGAGCTGATCTGCAACGCCACCCGCATCGTGGGTGCCGATGGACGCGAGCTGGACGCCACCCGCATGGCCGACCTCAGCGAGGCGGAGATCGAGGGGCGCAAGCAGGTGCGCGAATACGCCCGCTTCATCCGCGACCATATCACTGGCTGCGAGGCCTCCTTCGTCAACGACACCGGCGTGCAGGTGGGCATCCGCCAGACCTGGCAGATCGTCGGCCGCGACCTGCTGAAGAACGAGGACGTGACCTCCGCCCGCAAGTGCGCGGACGGCATCTGCCGCTCGCCCTGGCCCATCGAGCTGCATTCCGGCGAGAAGCCGAAGCTGCACTGGATTCTCGACGACTATTACGAGATCCCCCTCGGCTGCTTCCTGCCCGCCACCGGCTCGGGACTCGTGATGGCCGGGCGCTGCCTCTCGGCCGAGCACGAGGCCATGGCCTCGGCCCGCGTCACTGCCCAGTGCTTCGGCTACGGGCAGGCCATGGGCCTCGTCGCCGACCAGCTCTGCGACGATCCGGCGGCGCTGCCGTCCGGCTCCGACATCCGCGCCGCGCTGAACGCGCTCGGCGCCCAGCTCAACTGACGAGACAGGGACGTTTCATGTCCGACGCCGAACAGAAAAAGCCCACGCTGCGCAGCAATTTCGAGCCCGGCACCACCCGCTGGGCGGTGCGCCGCGCCCAGTGGCTCGCCATGGGCTACAGCGAGGAAGACCTGCTGAAGCCGAAGATCGCCATCGTCAACAGCTCCAGCAAGCTGTCGGTCTGCTACGCCCATCTCGACGATGTCTGCCGCGTGGTGGAGCAGGCGATCCGCGACGCCGGTGGCCTGCCGTTCGAGATCCGCACCGTGGCGCCGTCCGATTTCGTCACCAGCGCGGGCCGGCAGGCGCGCTACCTGATGCCGAGCCGCGACCTGCTGGTGAACGACATCGAGGTACAGGTGGAAGGCGCGGAGCTGGACGGCATGGTGCTGCTCGCCTCCTGCGACAAGACCACCCCCGGCCAGCTCATGGCCGCCGCGCGGCTGAATGTGCCCTCCGTGGTGCTGCCCTGCGGCTACCAGCTCGGCGGCCATTGCGCGGGCAAGGAAGTGGACATCGAGGAGGTCTACAAGAGCGTCGGCTCGCTGAAGGCGGGGTCCATCTCGCTGGCCGATCTCAAGGCGATGACCTGCAGCGCCATCACCGGCCCCGGCGTGTGCGCGGGCCTCGCCACCGCCAACACCATGCATGTGCTCTCCGAAGCGCTCGGCATGGCCCTGCCGCGCAGCGCGCCCATCCGCGCCGGCTCGCAGGCGCTGATGGAGAACGCCGCCCGTGCGGGTGCGGCCATCGTGGACCTCATCCTCAAGGACATCCGGCCCCGGCAGATTCTCACCCCCGCCGCCTTCCGCAATGCGCTGCGCGTGGCGGTGGCGACGGGGTGCTCGGTGAACTGCGTGCGCCACCTCGCGGCCACCGCCTCGGAAGCCGAAATGGACATCGACATCGTGGCCGAGCTGGAGGCGCTGAACGACACGCCCCAGATCACCACCGTGCGGCCCAACGGCCCCCATCGCATCGAGGATCTCGACAAGGCCGGCGGCTGCCGGGGCGTGATGCGCGAGCTCTCCGACGTGCTCGACCTCTCGGTGATGACCGTCACCGGCAAGACGCTGGGCGAGAACCTCGCCGACGTGCCGGAGCCCGACCGCACCTTCATCCGCCCGCTGGCGGACCCCTTCCGGCACGAGCCGGGCCTTACCATCCTGCGCGGCAGCCTCGCGCCGGACGGGGCGGTGGTGAAGGTTTCCGCCGTGCCCGCCGAAGTGCGCACCTTCTCCGGCAAGGCGCGAGTGTTCGAGGACGAGGCGGTCGCCATCAAGGCGCTGGAGACCCACTCCATCAAGCCCGGCGACGTGGTGGTGCTGCGCGGCCTCGGGCCGAAGGGCGGACCGGGCACCGTGTTCGCCGCGAGCTTCATGGCCGCTCTCATCGGGGCCGGCTTGGGAGCCGGCGTTGCGGTGGTGACCGACGGCGAGCTCTCTGGCCTCAACAGCGGCATCACCATCGGCCAGGTGATGCCCGAGGCGGCGGAAGGCGGGCCTTTGGGCCTTGTCGCCGAGGGCGATGTCATCTCCATCGAGATCGGCGCCCGCCGGGTCGATCTCGAAGTCTCCGAGAGCGAGCTGGCCGCCCGCCGCGCCGTGTGGCGCGCGCCCGACCATAGCCAGATCCGCGGCTGGCTCGGCCAGTATGCGGCCATGGTGCAGCCGCTCTCCAAGGGTGCCGTGCTGAAGCCCATGCGGCCCTGAGGGCCGACGACAAACAAGGCGGCCCTGAACGAAGACGACAACAAGAACGAACAGACAGGATCGGGAGGTTTGAAATGCCCAAGAAGACTGAAAGGTCCGGGAAGACTGCAAAGTCCGGGACGCTGAGGGCCGCTCTGGCCTCCACCGCGCTCGCAGCCCTCGTCTGCGCCACCTTTGCCGGCGGCGCGAGCGCCGAGAGCGTGAAGGTGGGCGTGCTCAACGACCAGGCCGGCGTGCAGGCGGACTTCGCCGGAGCCGGATCTGTGGTGGCGGCGAAGATGGCCATCGCAGATTTCGGCGGCAAGGTCGCCGGAATGCCCATCGAGCTGGTCGCCGCCGACCACCAGAACAAGGCCGACATCGGCGTCAACGTCACCCGCCAGTGGTTCGACACGGACGGCGTGGACGCGGTGCTGGACGTGCCGAATTCCGCCGTGGCGCTGGGCGTCAGCGGCATCGCCAGGCAGAAGAACAAGGTGGCGATCATCTCCGGCGGCGGCACCTCCGACCTCACCGGCAAGGACTGCTCGCCCAACACCGTCCACTGGACCTACGACACCTGGGCGCAGGCCAACACGGTCGGCACCGCCGTGACCAAGGCCGGCGGCAATACCTGGTACTTCATCTCGGTGGACTATGCCTTCGGCCATGCGCTGGAGCGCGACGCGGGTGAGGCCATCAAGGCGGCCGGCGGCAAGATCCTCGGCACCGTGCGGCACCCGCTCGGCACCTCCGACCTCTCTTCCTTCCTGCTCCAGGGGCAGGCCTCCGGCGCCAAGGTCATCGGCCTCGGCAGCGCCGGGGCGGATACCATCAACGCGGTGAAGCAGGCGTCCGAGTTCGGCATCGTCAAGGCCGGGCAGAAGCTCGTCGCCATGCTGATGGTGTTGAACGACATCAGCGCGCTGGGGCTGGAGACGGCGCAGGGCCTGTTCCTGTCGGAAGCCTTCTACTGGGACCTCAACGACCAGACCCGCTCCTTCGCCAAGCGCTTCGCCGAGGCCAATGGCGGGCGCTATCCCAACATGGTCCATGCCGGCGTCTATGCCGGGCTGCTGCACTATCTGAAGGCGGTGGAGAAGGTGGGCAGTGCCAAGGACGGTGCCAAGGTGGTGGAGGCCATGAAGGCCATTCCCACGGACGATCCCCTGTTCGGCAAGGGCGCGGTGCGTCCGGACGGCCGCGCGATCCACGACATGTACCTGTTCGAGGTGAAGAGCCCGGCGGAATCCAAGGGGCCCTACGACTTCTACAAGCTCATCGCCACCGTTCCCGCCGACAAGGCCTTCCGCCCCATCGCGGCCGGCAACTGCCCGCTGGTGAAGTAAGACCAAGCCCGCGCGGCGCCTGAGCGAGGCCCGCTTAGCATCGGCCGCAGGCCGATGCCGACGGCATGCCGCGCGTCGTCAGCGCTCCTCCTCCTGCTCCGGCAGGAGGAGGATGATAAGCACGGCGGAGATCCAGCCGATGAAGGCGAAGGCGGTGGATTGTCCGTTCCATGTCTTCGATTGCCACATGGCGAACCATTCGCCGCCGATGACAACGAAGCCGGCCCCGTAGAGCAGGAGGCCCAGCGTGAGGCCGAGCACGGCCGTCGTCCGCGCGCGGCGGAAGCCGGGTGTGCGGAGCGCAGCCAGCATCCGCACGACGCCGGTCCACAGCACAAGGGCGATGGCGGCCTGCGTGGCGATGATCACCACATAAGCGGCGGTCTGGAGCCGTTCGTCGGTGATCGCCCGCCACCGCAGCGTGGAATCCGGGAAGATCGTATCCATCGCCAGCACGTGCTGGACGAAGGCCCAGTTCGTCCCGTAGTCCGTGATGTTGCCGAAGGCGACCAGCGAGAAGAAGACGGCGATCGTCGCCACGAGGGCGATCTTGCACAGCCGGATCAGAACCATCGTTCCTGCCCCCGCCTGGCCGCGTTGATGCGGCACCCGCGGCGATTCTAGAAGCGGCAGCCCGTGATGCAAGGCACGCCGCGCAGCAGGGCGACGCCGGGTTTTGACGGACTTTCCGGGCCATCCCTGCCTGTGGCATGGTCCCGCCAGCCCGGCGGAGTTCATGCCGGCGGACGGAGATTGACCGGTGGCAGCGGACGGTGCGTCCTCCCAAGAAGCCCCACGGACGCTGCTGGCGAGTTTCGCCGGATATCGGCCGAGCTGGATCAAGACGGACGTTGCGGCAGGACTCGCCATCGCGGCGGTGGGCTTGCCGAGCGCCATCGCCTATCCCGCGATCGCAGGCCTGCCGCCGCAGACCGGGCTCTATGCCTCCATCGCGCCGCTGATCGCCTATGCGGTGTTCGGCCCGTCCCGGCAACTGGTGGTGGGGCCGGATGCGGCGACCATCACCGTGCTCGCGGCCGTGCTCGCCGGCATGCCGGACCTTGCGGCCGTGGACAAGCCGGGGGTGGCCGCCCTCATCGCCCTCGTGGTGGGCGGCTATTATTTCGCGGCGCGGCTGGTGGGGCTCGGGGTGCTCTCCACCTTCCTGTCGCGGCCGATTCTGGTGGGCTTCTTCGCTGGTATCTCGCTGTCCATCCTCGTCGGGCAGCTCAAGCGCGTCACAGGCATACCCATCGTCGGGGACGGGCTGATCGCGCCGGTCATCGAGCTGTTGCGCAAGGCCCATGAAGTGCACTGGCCTTCGCTGCTGCTGGCGCTCGGCATGTTCGCCGTGCTCCATCTCGTGCGCCGCGCGCGTCTTCCCGTGCCGGGGCAGGTGGTGGTGGTGGTGCTGTCGGTGGCGCTCTCCGCTCTGTTCGATTTCGCGGGGCACGGTATCGCCGTGGTGGGGGCGATCCCCTCCAGCCTCCCGGCGCTGGCGCTGCCGGCCGGGGGCGGCGCGGCGATCGACCAGTTGCTGATCGGCGCGGCGGCGATCTTCCTCGTCAGCTTCGCGGCGGGCATTGTCACGGCGCGCAGCTTCGGCGAGCGCGGAGGCTATCCGGTGGATGCCAACCGCGAGATGGTGGGCTTCGGCGCCGCCAACATCGCGGCCGGCCTGTTCGCCGCCTTCCCCATCACCGCCTCGGATTCCCGCACGGCGGTGAATGCCAGCGTCGGCGGACGCTCGCAGCTGGCCAGCGTGGTGGCGGCGCTGGCGCTGCTCGCCATCGTGCTGTTCCTGCAGCCGGCGCTCGCCATCCTGCCCATTCCGGCGCTGGGCGCGATCCTGATCTCGGCAGCCCTGAGTCTCGTGGATTTGCCGGCCCTGCGCCAGTTATGGCGCATCAGCCGCATGGAGTTCGCCTTCGCCATGATCGCGCTGTTCGCGCCCATCAGCCTGGGTGTGCTGAACGGCGTGCTGATCGCCATCGGTGCGACCTTCGCCTACCTCCTGCACAAGATGATGTATCCGCGCGACGCGCTGCTCGGGCGGGTGCCGGGCCACGAGGGCTTCTACAAGCTGCACCGGCGGGCCGATGCGCGGCAGGTGCCGGGGCTCGCCATCGTGCTCATCCAGGGCGACCTTCTGTTCTTCAACGCCGACCGCATGCAGGGCCGCATCGACGCCATCGCCGACACCCTGGTCGACGGCACCCGCTGGCTGGTGCTGGACGCCAGCGCCATCACGCAGGTGGACTCCACCGCCGCCGCGGCGCTGGAAGAGGTGCGGGCGGAACTGGAGCGGCGCGGCCTCAAGTTCGGCATCGCCGAAATGCACGACGAGGTGCGCACCCTCCTCGACCGCGCGGGGCTGCTCGATAAAATCGGCCCGGACATGATCTTCGACGATCTGGACGACGCCTATCGCGCCTTCGAGGCGAGCGGGGAGGCCCCAAGCCCGCGCGGCGCCTGAGCGAAGGCAGCGAGGAAAGCCCGCGCGGCGCCTGAGCGGAAGCAACGCAACAGCCTGCGCGGCGCTTGAGCGAAGGCTGCGCTCAGCCCGCAGCCGTCTCCGCCGCGCGCATGCCGAGATAGGCGGCGATCACGCGCGGGTCGCGGGCGAGCGCGTCGGCGGTGTCGGCGAACAGGATGCGGCCGTGCTCCATCACATAGCCATAGCTCGCCACCGAGAGCGCCTTGCGGGCGTTCTGCTCCACGAGGAGCACGGTGGTGCCCTTGGCGTTGATGTCGGCGACGGTGGCGAAGATGTCGTTCACCACATGGGGCGCGAGGCCCATGGAGGGCTCGTCCAGCAGCAGCAATTTGGGCCGCGCCATCAGCGCCCGGCCCATGGCCAGCATCTGCTGCTCGCCGCCGGAGAGGGAGCCGGCATACTGGAAACGCCGCTCCTTCAGGCGCGGGAAGCGGGTGTAGATCAGCTCCATGTCGTCGGCGATGGCGGAGTCGTTGCCGCGCACGTAGGCGCCGACCTTCAGATTGTCCTCCACCGACATGGAGGCCACCACCCGCCGCCCCTCGGGCACCAGCGAGACGCCGGCGCGGACGATCTTGTCGGCGGGGCGGGCGGTCATGTCCCGGCCCTCGATGCGCACGGTGCCGGAGAAGGCGCGCACGAGGCCGCAGATGGTGAGCAGCGTCGTCGTCTTGCCCGCGCCGTTGGCGCCGATGAGGCAGACGCAGGCTCCGGCCGGGACGGTGATGTCGATGTCCTCGACGGCCGCGACGGACCCGTAGCCGGAGGTGACCTTGACGAGCTCAAGCATCCTCGGTCCCCAGATAGGCCTCGATCACGCTCGGCATGCGGCGCACCTCCTCCGGCGTGCCGGCGGCGATCTCGCGGCCGAAATTGAGCACCACGATATGGTCGCTCACCCGCGCCACGAACTCGATGTCGTGCTCGATGAGGAGCACGGTGATGCCCATGTCCCGGATGGCGAGCACAAGGTCGGCGAGCGCCCGCTTCTCCGCGAAGTTCATGCCCGCCGCCGGCTCGTCCAGTAGCAGCAGGCGCGGCTTCGTGGCGAGGGCGCGGGCGATCTCCACCCGCCGCCGGTCGCCGTAGGAGAGGCCGCCCACGGCCACGTCCCTGAGAGGGGCGATGCCCACAAGATCGAGCAGCGCCTCGCAGCGCGCCTTTTCGCGCGTCTCGCTGTGCTTCACCGCCGGCAGGCCGAAGAGCACGTCGAGGAGGCTCGCCGACTGGTGGCGGTGGGCGCCCAGGAGCACGTTGGCGAGGGTCGTCTCGCTCGCCAGCAGGCGGATGTTCTGGAAGGTGCGGGCCACCCCCAGCGCGGCCACCTTGTGCGGGGCGAGGCGGGCGATGTCCACGCCGTCGAGGCGGATATGGCCGGCGTCCGTGGGATAGAGGCCGGTGATCATATTCATGGTGGTGGTCTTGCCGGAGCCGTTCGGGCCGATGAGGGCCGTCACCTGTCCGGCGGTCGCGGTCAGCGACACGCTGTCCACCGCCACCACGCCCTGGAAGCGCTTGGCCACCTGCCAGAGTTCGAGCTGCGCCGCCGCCATCATTCGGCTCCCTGGGTGGAGGGCCGGCGGGCCGCCGCCTTGCGCGGCCGCCAGCGCAGCAGCGACATGGCCCCGCCGGGCAGGAACAGCACCACCGCGAGAATGAGCAGGCCCATCAGGATCTCGCGCCACTGGCTGGAGAAGCGCAGCAGCTCCGGCAGCAGGGTGGTGAAGATGGCGCCCACCAGCGGCCCCAGCAGCGCATTCACGCCGCCGAGGATGGGATAGGCAAGGGCATCCACGCTCCTGAGCAGGCCGAAGTCGGAGGGGCCGACGAAGAAGTTGAGATGTGCCGCAAGGCCCCCCACGCCGCCGCTGACGAAACCGGAGGCGACGAATAGAGAGAGGCGCTGGCCGAACACGTTCACGCCCATGGCCTCGCTCATCACGTCATCCTGCCGGATGGCGAGAATGGAGCGGCCGAAATAGGAGCGGCGCAAGGCGAAGACGAAGTAGAGCGCGATGAGAACCAGCAGCACCAGCTGCCACGTCTCGGTGTAGCGCGGGATGCCGTAGATGCCGATGGCGCCGCCGGTGACGGCATCCCAGTTCAGCGCGATCACCCGCACCACCTCGGTGAAGGCGAAGGTGGCGAGCATGAAATAGTCGCCCCTGAGCCGCAGCACCGGCGCGCCGATGACGAGCGCCACTGCCGCCGCCAAGAGCCCGCCCGCTACCACCGCCACGGCGAAGGGCGCGCCGAGCTGCATGGTGAGATAGACGCTGCAATAGGCGCCTACCGCCATGAAGCCGCCGGTACCCAAGGTGAACATGTTGGCCGCCAGCGCCAGCCACACCCCGTAGGCGAGCAGGGTGTTGAGCAGGCACAGATTCACGAGGTTGCCGTAGCTGGCGAGAAAGGCATCGAGGGCGGCCATCATGCGCGGCGCTCCTCGAAGCCGGAGAACAGGCCCGTGGGCTTCACCAGGAGGATCAGGAAGATCAGCCCGAAGCCGATGGCGTCGCGGAAGGCGGAGGAGACATAGGCGACGGAGAACACCTCCACGAGGCCCAGGAGAAAGCCCCCCGCCACTGCGCCGGGAATGTTGCCGAGGCCGCCGAGGATCATCACGGTGAGGCCCTTCACCAGCATGTGCTCGCCCATGAAAGGGGAGACCACGTTGAAGAGGAGGCCGAGCAGCACGCCCGCCGCCCCCGCCAGCGCGCCGGCGATGAAGAAGGTGATGAGGATGGTGCGTCCCACCTCCACGCCGACGATGCGCGCGACGTCCTCGGAGAAGGCGACCGTGCGGATGGCGCGGCCCACGGAGGTCTTCTGCAGGGTGAAGCCGAGAATGCCCATGATGATCACGGCCGTGATCACCACGATGACCTGAAGCAGTTGCACGCGCACGCCGCCGATCTCCCACACGATGGCGGTGAAGGGGTTGGGCGGATAGCCGTGCACGGCGGTGCCGAACACCTCCTGCGCGATGCCCACCAGCAGGCGGGCCAGCGCAAGGCTCGCGACAAGGCCCATCCATTTGTGCCCGCCGCGCAGCCGGAGCACGCGGAACACGAGCAGCTCCGAGGCCATGCCAAGCACGCCGCCGCCCACCAGTGCGACGACGAGCGCCAGCGGCAGCGGCAGGCCGAGGAGCGCGATCTCCAGCCCGAGATAGGCGCCCACCATGAAGAAGGCGCCCTGCGCCAGGTTCACGATATTCAGCACGCCGAAGATCAGCGTGCAGCCGATGGCGAAGACGGCATAGATCGAGCCGAGCGAAAGCCCGTTCACGACCTGCTGCAAAAATGTGGTCATGCACTGATCCCCCGGACGTGCCTGCGGATCATGCCAGAGGCCCGTGAGTTTGGCTCATGGGCTTTCGTCTGGCCCGCGCGGCGCCCGGTTCCGGCTGGTGCCCGAACCGGTCCAAGCACCGTGCCGCCGCGGATGCCCGGGCTGCATGGCGCGCCAATCCATCCGCCCCGGCCAGTGACCGGGGCGGGCGGAGGATCACTGGGCGAGCTGGAACTTGCCGTCCTTCAGCTCCAGCACCTTGGCGACCAGCACCGGCTCGCGGTCCTTGTCGAAGGAGAAGGGGCCGAGGACGGTCTGGAGGTCCTTGGTGTCGGCGATGGCCGCGCGCAGCTTCGCGGGATCGGACACGCCGCCCGCACGCTTCACCGCATCGGCGAAGATGGTGACGGCGGCATGGGCCTGGGCGGCGAAGGTGTCCGGGGCCGAGCCGTACTTGGCCTTGTAGGCCTCGACGAACGCCTTGTTGGCGGGCGTGTCGAAATCGATGAACCAGCCCGAGCCCACGAGGAAGCCCTGCGCGGCGGGGCCGGCGAGGTCGTTGAGCTTGGTGGAGATGGCCGCGTTGGCGCCGAGGAAGACGGTGGACTGCGGAATGCCCAGCTGGCGCGCCTGCCGCACGATGTTGGCGGTTTCTTCCGCGAGGCCGCCGACCACGATGATGTCGGGGTTCGCCGCCTTGATCTTGGTGAGCTGGGCGGAATAGTCCACGTCGCCCTTCTGGAAGGTCTCGGTGGCCACCACCTTGATGCCGGCCTTGTCGAGGGCCGCCTTGTGCACGCCGTAGGCGGCCTTCATCAGCACGTCGTCGATGCCGTAAATCTGCGCCGCCGTCTTCGGCTGGTAGCGCTTGACCGCATAGGCGAGCACGCCGGGGAACACCGCCGCCTCGGGGGCGCTGGTGCGGAAGATGTATTCGCCGATGGCCGGCACGCCGGGGGCGGTGTTGGACGAGGCGATCACCGGCACCTTGGCGGCGTTGGCGATGGGGTCGGCGGCGAAGGCCGAGGTGGTCAGGGTCGGTCCGAAGATGACCGTCACCTTGTCCTGATTGATCAGCCGCTGGAAAATGTTGACGGTCTGGCCGCGATCGCCGGCGTCGTCCTGATGGACGGGCACGAGCTTGAGGTCGCCGAGCTTGCCGGAGGCGTTGATCTCGGCGGCAGCCAGCTCCGCGCCGTTCTTCTGCATGGTGCCGTAGAGTGCGGCCGAGCCGCCCGAGGTGGACTGCACGATGCCGAGCTTCACATCCGCCGCGAGGGCAGGCGCGGCGGCGAGCGAGATGGCGGTGGCGGCGATGAGTAGGCGCGTGAGACGGGCGTGCATCATCATGGCTCCTGAGGAAGGTCGGTCGTTGATGAGCCCTTATTTTGCGGGCCCTTATGGAGGCTTTGTGCGGCCTTTGGCGTTGGTCTCGGGGGCGTGCGCGGCTCGATCTGGGCGAGCACGGGCGCGAGCGCCAGGGAATGGAAATGGACGTGCGCGGCGTCCGGCGTCTCGGGGAGGCCGTGGTCGCCGATCAGCACTGTCTGCATGCCGAGCGTGTGGGGCACGGCGAGGTTCACCGCGCGGTCGTCGAACATGATGGCCCGCTCGGGCGCGACGCCGTGGCGGGCGAGCATGGTGTCATAGGCGGCGCGCTCGGGCTTGCCGACGTAATCGCAGGCGGCGATGTCGCACACGCCCTCGAACAGGTCGGCGATGCCGAGCCGCTCCAGCACCCGCTCGGCATGGGCGCGCGAGCCGTTGGTGAAGACGAGGCGGCGGCCGGGCAGGGAGGCGAGCGCGGCACGCAATTCGCTGCTTTCGTCCAGCACCGAGAGGTCGATCTCGTGGACGAAGGCGAGGAAATCCTGCGGCTTCACCGCATGGTGGCGCTGGAGGCCGACGAGGGACGTGCCGTAGGTTTCATAGTAATGCGCGTGCAGCGCCGCCGCTTCTTCCGGCGTGGAGCCGGTGAGCTGCTGGATGAACAGCCAGACGCGGGCGAGCATCTGGCCGTGCAGGCCGGCGGAGCGCGGGTACAAGGTATCGTCGAGGTCGAAGACGAAGGTCTCCGTTCCCGGCCTCAGACGAAAGGGCAAATCGCCTTGCAAGTCCCCGCGCATCGTCCGCCTGTGCTCAGTTCGAGAGCTGCTTGAGGCGGTCGATGGTCCGCTGAGCGCTCGGCTTGATGTCCCGCACATCGAGGCTGATGTCGAGAGCCTTAACCGTGTGGGTGAGGTCGCCGATGGAGATCACGTCCACCCCCAGCTCCGCGATGGGTACGATGGTGGTCTCGTTGATGCCGCCGGACGCCTCGGTCATGGCACGGCCCTTGGTCAGCTTCAGGCCCTCACGCATCTCGTCGAGGTCCATGTTGTCGAACATGATGATCTCGACGCCGGCGTCCAGCGCCTCCTGCACCATCTCCAGGCTCTCGCACTCCACCTCGAACTTGAAGGTGTGCTGCGCGCTCGCCCTGAGGATCTTCACCGCCTCGGTGATGGAGCCGGCGATCTTGATGTGATTGTCCTTCACCAGCACGCAGTTGGCGAGGTTGAAGATGTGGTTGTGGGCGCCGCCCACGCGCACGGCGTATTTCTGCACCATGCGCAGGCCGGGCCAGCCCTTGCGGGTGTCGGTGATGCGCACGCCGGTGTGCTTCACCAGCTCGGCGTAGCGGCGCGTCTTGGTGGCGATGCCGCTCATCTGCTGGAGCCAGTCGAGGGCCGAGCGCTCGATGACGAAGAAGGTGGAGGCGCGCGCCTGCACCCGCATCAGCACGGTGCCGGGCTCCACCGCAGCGCCGTCCTCCACCAGCCATTCGATGCGCGCATCGGGCTCGATGGAGCGGATGGTCTCGTCGGCGAACAGCATGCCGCAGACGATCCCGTTCGCCTTAGCGTAGATATTGGCCGTCTGCACCGGATCGTCGCCGACGAGAAAGCCTCCGGTTGTATCGCCGGAGCTTAATTCCTCGCGCAGGCCCAGCTCCACGAGAGGCCGGATCATAAAGCGGTTCAACTTCATTACACGGCTCCTGGGGCGTTCCCCGCCCGGCTCTGTGATGCTGCCTAGCAGCTGTTCTCTACTATATCAATTGACAAAATCATTTATCGACAGCGCTCAGCCGTCCAGGCGGTTGGTGAAGGCCTTTCCGCCCTTCATCACCAAATGCAGGCGGTCGCGCTGCTCAAGGATGCGGATGTCGGCGAGCGGATCGCCGTCCAGCACCAGCACGTCGGCCATGCAGCCGGCCCTCAGCGCGCCGAGGTTCGGCTGCTCGATGCATTCCGCCGCCTTGGTGGTAGAGGCGACGATCACCTCCATGGGCGACATGCCGAGCCAGTCCACCATGAAAGCCAGTTCGGCCATGTTCTCGCCCACCAGCAGGCGGTGCGACTGGTCGGTGCCCATGGCCACCTTCACGCCGCGCTTCACCGCCTCCTTCCAGAGGGGGATCTGCGTCTGCATGAGGGAATAGATCTGCGCGTCCTTCACGTCCTCCTGGCCCAATTGGTGGCTGGCCCAGGCGGTGTTTTTGCGGCGATGCTCGATGGAGAGCGGCACCAGCGCCAGCGTCGGCACCCACCAGATGCCGCCCGCGATCATGCGGTCCACGCTCTCCTCGTCCATGAACCAGCCGTGTTCCAGCGAGTGGATGCCAGCCTTCACCGCGTTCTTGATGCCGGCGAGGCCCTCGGCGTGGACGGCCACGCGCTTGCCCTTGGCGGCGGCCTCGGAGACGGCGGTGGAGATTTCCTCGATGGTGAATTGCGGCTCGTCCCAGCTGTCGGTCACCGAGGTGATGCCGCCGGTGGCGCAGATCTTGATGAAGTCGGCGCCACGCATGAGCAGCTCGCGCACCAGCCGGCGGATCTCCTCCACCCCGTCCGCCACCGTGTGGGGCAGCCAGGCGCGCTTCTGGATGCGCATGCCGGCAGGCAGCCAGTAGTCGCCATGGCCGCCGGTCTGCGAGACCATGCCCAGCGAGATGAACAGGCGCGGCCCGTCGATGATGCCTTCCTCGATGGCTTGCCGGAAGCCGGCATCGGCACCGCCCATGTCGCGGGCGGTGGTGATGCCGCAGGCGATGGTCTCGCGGAACACTTCGATGGATTTCAGCACGTTGTAGGTGGGCGTGTTGAGCAGGTGCTGGCGCATGTCCCGGGCGCGGTAGGTGCCGTGGACATGGGTATCGATGAAGCCGGGCAGCACGGTGCGCCCCGCCGCGTCGAGCTTCTGGGCGCCCGCTGGCACGCTCACCCGGCTCTCGGGACCGGCGGCGACGATGCGCCCTTCCTCGATCACCACGACCGCGTTCGGCACCGGGTCCGCCCCCGTGCCGTCGATCATGGTTCCGCCGACGATTGCGATGGCCATACGCGCCTTGCCTTTCGCTCTGTTCAAAAAGTTAGCAACGCCATTTGTTGAGCCTTGAGAGCCAGCCCCCGACACAACGATGGGTCCAGACGGCCAGTGGTGGCTCCTTGCTTGTCCCGTTACGTGAGGTCCACCGTCACGTTCTTGATCTCGCAGTAGAAATCCAGCGCCTGCAGGCCAAGCTCGCGGCCGATGCCGGAGCGCTTGTAGCCGCCGAACGGCGCGAACACGCTGGTCTTCGAGGCGCTGGGCAGGCCGTTTACCGCCACCATGCCGGTGCGCATGGCCCGCGCCACCCGGAGCGCGCGGCCGATGTCGCGGCACCAGACCGAGCCATTGAGACCATACTCGCTGTCATTGGCCAGTGCGATGGCCTCGGCCTCGCTGTCGAACGGCGTGAGGGAGCAGACCGGGCCGAAGATCTCTCGGCTGAAGGCCGGATTGTCCGGCCCGACGCCGGAGAGGATGGTGGCGGGATAGAAGAAGCCGTCGCCCTCGGGCATCGCGCCGCCGGTCACCAGCGTCGCGCCCGCCTCGCGCGCCTGCGCCACGGTGCGGTCTACCGCATCCCGGTGCGACGCGGAGATGAGCGGGCCGAGACTGGTCGCCGGGTCCAGCGCCATGCCGGTTTTCAGCCGGGCCGCCGCGGCAGCGAAGGCACGGGCGAAGGGCTCCAACGCGCTGCGCTCCACCAGAAGGCGTGAGCGGGCGGAGCAGGACTGGCCGGCATTGCCGAAACCGGAGCCCACCGCGCTCGCCGCCGCTTTCTCCATGTCGGCGTCGGCGAAGACCAAAGCGGCATTCTTGCCGCCCAGCTCCAGCGCCACGCGCTTGATGGAGGCCGAGGCCAGCCGCATCACTTCCGCCCCAACAATGGTGGAGCCGGTGAAGGAGATGCCGTCGATGCGCGGGTCTTCCGCCAGCCGCCGCCCCACATCCGCGCCGCCGGGCAGCACGGAGAGGAAGCCGTCAGGCACGCCCGCCTCGCGGCACACCTCGGCGAGCAGCAGGGCGCTGAGCGGCGTGAGCGGCGCGGGCTTGAGAATTGCGGCGCAGCCGGAAGCGAGCGCGGGGGCGAGCTTCCAGGAGGCGCCGAGCAGCGGGAAGTTCCACGGCACGATCTGCGCCACCACCCCGAGAGGTTCGCGCAGGGTGAAATCGAGCAGATCCTTGCCGAGGGGGATGGTGTCGCCGAACACCTTGTCCATGGCGCCGGCATAATAAGTGAAGACGCGGATCGCCCCTTCCACCTCGCGCAGGGCGCCGGAGATGGGCTTGCCGGCGTTCACCGCCTCGATCTGTGCGAACTGGTCCTGCCGGGCCTTGATCCCGGCGGCGATGCGGTGGAGCACCGCGCCGCGGTCCACCGGCGGCAGATGGGGCCAGTCGCAGGCATCGAAGGCACGGCGTGCCGTGCGGATAGCCGCCTCCACCTCCACCGGCCCGGCCAGCGCGACCTCGGCGAGGGGCGTGCCCGTCCAGGGATCGACCAGCGCCTCGACGCCGCCGCCCATGGCAGGCACGAAGCGCCCGCCGACGAAGGGCTCGCGGTGGAGGGCCGGCAGGAGGGCGTTCATGGTGCCGTCGCCTCCAGCGCCTGCATCTTCTCATAGAGGGCGGTGGCGGCGGCGGCCGGGTCCTTCGCATCGGTGATGAGGCGGCCGACGATGGCGAAGCGGCGCGGGCAGGCCTCGGCGGCGGCGAACGCCCCTTCGATGGTGCCGCCCAGCGAGCCGAAGCCGGTGAGGAACACCAGCGGGTTCTTCACGTTCGCCGCGATCCAGCGCGACCAGCGCGTGACCTTCGCGGCATCGTGCGCCGGCAGCACGAAATGATCGGCGCCGCCCTGGACCGAGCGCTCCAGGATGAGGTCCAGCGCATTGTCGAGGAGGTAGCCGCCACCGGAGACGCCGTAATCGGCGACCGGGATTTCGCCGCCCACCACCGGCGCGATGCCGGCCTTCAGCGCCTCGCCGACGAAGCCGTCCACGGCGGTCGGGCCGGCGACGGGGAAGAGGATGAGCCCATCCACCTCGGCCTCGGCGCACAGGGCAGTGAACTTCTTCGCCATGTCCGGCATGTCCGGGCCGGCCTTCTGGTGGTCGTAGAGAATGGGCAGATCGGTGAGGTCACGCACGCGCCGCATGGACTCTTTCAGGCCATGGCGCAGCACGCTGGTGAGGCCGAGCTTGTAGCCGGCGACGCCGGGGACGCCGCTCGTCGCCTTCACCACCGCATCGAACTTCTCCTGCGTCTCGATGTCGAGGGCGGGGACGATGCCCACGGTGCCGGAAAAGGTCTTCGCCGAAAAAGTGCTGGCCATCACGGTCTCGCTCGTTTCCATCTGTCGCTGAACGCTAGGGCCGGGGAGGGGGCCACGGTAGCGCCGGCTCGTGGCGGGCTCATGGGGCCAGTCTGGAGCATGGGGCCAGTGGCGGCGGTCCGCGCGGTCGCCCGCGTTCCGCCGGCGTCGCGCCCGCCTTCGGCCACGCTTGGTTCAGCTTGCATTCACTCGATGTTTCATACACATGGCCCTGCTGTAGCTTGACCGGGGGGCAAGCCGGCAGGGCGCGACGCCCACATGCACCCCTCATCTTCGACCCAAGAGGGCCGCCCATGAAGACGGGTATTCTCGCCGCGCTCGCCGTCGCCGCCACGCTCGCCACCACCGGCGGAGCGCTGGCACAGGTCAAGCCCTATGGAGCGGGCTTCGATGGCTGGACCTTCACCGCCACCACGGAGAAATCCGGCATCATCAATTGCCGCGCCGTCCGAAAAGTCGGCAACCGCGACGACCTCATCGCGCGGCGCACCGATGGCCACGTCTACATGAGCGTCAAGGCCGAGGGCCGCAAGGGCGACTTCAAGGGCACCATCATCAACGTCCCCGGCAAGCCGCGCGGCATGCTGGAATGGACGGTGCCGGGCGGCGCCGATGGCAACCGCATGTGGTTCATCATGCCCTTCGTCGCCATCGACCATATCGTGGCCGCCGGCGCCTACCAGTTCTCGCTGCCGGATTCCGAGGATATGGGGACGGTCAATCTTGGCAAGAGCGCCCAGCAGGCTTGGGCGCGCGTGAACCAGTGCGTCCAGGCCAACGGCGGGTGAGCGATGTCATCGGCCTCGGTCTTCGATCGAGGCCGATCGGGCCAGTCCCAGGCGCCTTGGGGTATCAGTCCGGGCGTGCCATTCCGGCGAGCAGGGTCAGCGCGTCGGCGAGGTCCTGCTCCTCGATGCCGCGGGCGATGAGCACCATGCGGTTCTCGCCGCCCGCCGCGTTGGCGAGCAGACCGGGGGAGTAGACCAGCCCCTGCACCCCATGCAGCACCACCGGCTGCGGCACCTCTTCCAGATGCAGGATGCCCTTGAGGCGCAGCAAGGCGGCGCCGAACAGGTCGCTCACCCGGTCGAGCCAGGCATCCACCTGGTCCTGGGTGAGACGTCCGGGAAAGGCGAGGGAGGCGGTGGTCACGGCATGGCCGACGCCGGTGGCCGAGAAGCGGCGGCTGAGGGGGCGCGGCGTCTCGCGCGGGTCGATCCACAGCAGCGTGCCGTCGCGCGCCGATGCCGGCAGCACATGGCATTCCGCCAGCGGATTGAGCATGGCCACCTCGCGCTCGGCGGCGGCGAGCTGGTCCGCGGTCGCAAGGTCCGCCTTGCTGATGAGGATGCGGTCGGCGAGGGCCACCTGCGTCATTCCCTCGGGATGGTGGGCGAGGGTGGTGGCGAAGTTCGCGGCATCCACGACAGTAGTCACGCCGGCGATGGAGAAATGCCGGTTGAACAGCGGATCGGCGATCAGCGCATGGAGCACCGGCGCGGGATCGGCGAGGCCGCTCGTCTCTACCACCACCCGGCGGAAGGCGAAGTCGTCCATGGCGCGGCGGCGCAGCAGGCCGTTGAGCGTGGCGTTCAGCGAGCCCTTCATGCGGCAGCAGATGCAGCCGCCTTCCAGCAGCATCACTTCGTCGCTGCCGGTCTCGATGAGCGCATGATCGATGCCCGCGTCCCCCGCCTCGTTGATGACGACGGCAGTGTCGCGGAAGGCCGGGCGCTTCAGCAGATCGTTGAGCAGGGTCGTCTTGCCCGCGCCGAGAAAGCCGGTGACGAGGACGACCGGAATGTCGCTCATGCGCGGGGCGTCAGCCGAGCTGGGATTTGAGCAGCGCGAGGGCGGCCTGCACGGCGCACAGGCGCACATTGTCCCGGCTGCCAGGGAAGACGTGGCGCTCTTCCGCGAGGCCGCCGTCGCGGGTGGCGACTGCGATGAAGATGGTGCCCACGGGGTTCACCGCATTGCCCCCGCCCGGCCCGGCATAGCCGGTGATGGCGACGGTGGCGCCGGCCTCGGAATGGTCGAGCAGGCCCTGGGCGAGGCCGCGCGTGACCTCGGCGCTCACCGCCCCATGGGCGGCCGAGACGGCGGCCGGCACGTCGAGCCCGGTGGCCTTGGCGGAGGAGTGATACAGCACATAGCCCCGCTCGAAGATCTCCGAAGCGCCGGACACCGAGGTGAGGCAGGCGGCAACCAGGCCGGACGTGACCGTCTCGGCGGCGGCGAGCCGGATGTTTCGCGCCCGCGCGGCCGCCAGCACGTCGGCGGCAAGTGTGAGGAGGGGCGCGGGAAACAGGGTTTCGTCCGCCTGGAGCAAAGCGGTGTCGGGCATAAGTGTCGCCTCAGATGCGGGCGCGGCCGCAATTCATTAAAGCACGCGTGTCGACGGTGAAAATGGTTGTCCCCCCTCGGTCAAGTCAAGCAAGCGGCCGGGGTGGCCCCAAAACGCCGACAGCGACTGGCCCTCTCGCCACTGGCCCCAACAGGTGCCAACATGGGGCGCTGCCCGGACCAATGGGATGCGACGCCGTGCTGATCTCCCTCGACCGCGCCTCCGCTTTGAGTCTCCAGGAACAGCTTTTCGAACAGATCCGTCAGCAGATCCTCGACGGGCGTTTGAAGGCAGAGTCGGCGGTGCCGTCCTCCCGCCATCTCGCCCAGCAACTGGGCGTCTCGCGCAACTCGGTGACGTTCGCCTATGAACGGCTCATCAACGAGGGCTACCTCGTCACCCGCCCCATGGTCGGCACCTATGTGGCTGCGGTGGTGCCGGAAGCCGCCATGAGCGCGGTGAGCGCGTCCGCCTCGGCCGCCTCGGTGCGCGCGGAGGCGCCGGCCCCGGCGGAGCGGCGCTCGCCGGAGAAGCTCGCCCCCGCCGCCTTCACCGGCCGGCCCCATTCCATCCTCAACACCAGCCGCATCCCCATCGATTTCTGGCCCCAGCGCACCGATCCGCGCGCCTTCCCGCTGAAGACATGGCGCCGCCTCGTGCTGCACGCCCTCGCCGTGGCCGGGCACAATCTCACCGAATATGGCGAGCCCTGCGGCCTGATGGCGCTGCGCACCGCCATCGCCGACCATGTGGCGGTGATGCGCGACATCCACGTGCGCCCCGAGCAGGTGGTGATCGTCGCCGGCGCGCAGCTCGCGCTCAACCTCGCGCTCCGGGTGCTGGCGCGGGAGGGCGACGCGGTGGTGGTGGAAAATCCGTGCAGCCAGGGCGCCGCCTATCTGTTCGAAAGCGTCAATATGCGCCCCCACCCTTTGCCCGTGGACGAACACGGCATCGACACGTCGCGCCTGGCGGGAGTGGCGGCGCAGCTCGCCTATGTGATGCCCTCCCACCAATACCCCATGGGCGGCGTGCTCTCGCTGGAGCGGCGCCAGCACTTGCTCGCCTGGGCCGATCGAACTGGCGCCTATCTGATCGAGGACGATTACGACAGCGAGTTCCACTATGGCGGCATGCTGCTGCCGGCGCTCAAGGCCATGAGCCCGGAAAACGTGATCTATCTCGGCACCTTCTCCAAATCGCTGGGCGCGGGGCTGCGCACGGGCTTCGCCATCTTCCCCGATCACCTCGCCCCGGCAGCGGGGGCGGCGAAGGCGCTGCTCGACAACGGCCATGTCTGGCTGGAGCAAGCGGCGCTCGCGGAATTCCTCCACACCGGCGGCTTCGTGCGCCACCTGCGGCGGGTGCGGCTGCGCTACCAGCAGCGCCGCAACGTGCTAGTCTCCGCGCTGCGCGACGCCTTCGGGCGGGTGGAGCTGCGCGGCACGGAGGCCGGCACTCATCTCGCCTGGAAGCTGCCGCCCGGCATGCCTCGCGCGCATCAGATGGCGGCGCTGGCGAAGAGCCGCAATGTCGGCCTCTACACCATCCAGAACGGCGGCGGACATGAATACGGCAGCGCCGATGTGAGCAACGACTGGCTCCTCCTCGGCTATGCCTCCCTCGCCGAGGAGCAGATCGAAGCCGGCATTCACCGCCTGCGCGGCGCGCTGTAGGCGGCAGGGAGAAAGCGGAATGAGCGGGCAGCAGGCAGAGGCGGCGGGGCGGCCGCAGGGCACGGCGCTGGCGGTGATCGAGGACTGGCTGGGGCCGCTGGCCGGTCGGTCCATCCTCGACATCGGCTGCGGCCATGGCGCGCTGGCGCGGGCTCTGACGGCGCAGGGCGCCCGCGTCCACGGCATCGATCCCGGGCCGGAGGCCATCGCGTCGGCCCGTGCGGCGGTGCCGGAGGCGACGTTCACCGAGGCGGGGGCCGAGGCGCTGCCCTTCGCGGACGGAAGTTTCGATGCCGCGATCTTCCTCAACAGCCTGCATCATGTGCCGGCGGGCCTGATGGCCGCGGCGCTCGGCGAGGCGCTCCGGGTCAGCCGTGGGCCGGTGCTGGTGGTGGAGCCGCTGGCGGAGGGCAGCTACTTCGAAGCGCTGCGGCCGGTGGAGGACGAAACCGCCATCCGCGCCCTCGCCCAGAAGGCCCTCTCGGCCTGCCTCGCAAGCGGCGCGGCACAGGCGGTGCGTCGGCTCGATTACGACGACGTGCGTCGTGTCGCCGGGGTGGATGGCTTTCTCGCGCGTGCGGTTGCGGTCGATCCCGCGCGGGCCGCAGCGGCGGAGCAGCATCGCGGCACAGTGGAGGCGCTGCTGGCCCGATGGGGTGTCGCGGAGGTCGGCGGCATCCGGCTGGAGCAACCCCACCGGGCACTTCTGCTGGCGCGGGCGTGAGACGCCCTGCGATGGTGAAGGACCGTCCTCGCCGCCGTGACGGCGATGGGGCTGCTCTCCGTGGTGCTGCTCCGGCGGGCGGATGGAACGACGCGGCGGACGTCCGGCCCCATGCGTCCGGTTGGTGGACCAGCTGAACCTCTGCAATCGCGCTGGCGCGGGCGGGGCGCGCCAGCCATGATCGCACCATGACCGAGACCGGGAATCAGGCCGCCGCGCATCCCTTCAACCTCGCCCGCTTCTGCCTCACCGGGGCGGGCGCGGCGGCGGACAAGCCGGCCTTGCTGGTGGCCGAGGGACCGAAGGGACGCATCATCGAGCGGTGGAGCTACGGTGAATTGCGGGAGGCCGTGCTGCGCGTGGCCGGCGGCTTCGCGGAATACGGTTTGCCGCGCGGGTCGCGGGTGCTGCTGCGGGTGGGCAACTCTTCGCAATTCCCGCTGATGTTCTTTGGTGCCATCGCCGCCGGGCTCGCGCCCATTCCCACCTCCACCATGCTCACGGCGCATGAGGTGGAGATGATCCTTGACGATTCCGGCGCGGCGCTGGTGGTGGGTGACGGTTCGGGCGTGATGCCCATGCCGCGCGCGGGCGTTTCCATCATCGATGCCGCCGACATGTCGCGGCTCGGCGCGGCCTCCGCCATCGATTTCGCCGATACGGCCACGGACGACCTTGCCTTCCTGGTCTTCACCTCCGGCACCAGCGGCCGGCCCAAGGGCGTCGCCCACGCCCAGAGGGTGGGGCTCGGACGCATTCCCATGCGCGCCGGCTGGCACGACCTGAAGGGCGACGACCTGCTGTTCCACGCCGGGGCTTTCAACTGGACCTATACGTTGGGCGTCGGCCTCATGGACCCGTGGGCGGTGGGGGCGACCAGCATCGTCCATCTGGGCGATCGCCCGCCGGGTGCATGGCCCGATTTGCTGGAGGAGACCGGCGCCACCCAGTTCGCCGCCGTGCCCGGCCTCTACCGGCGCATCCTGAAATACGCCCGCATCACGCCCGACCGCTTCCCCGCCCTGCGCCACGGCCTCACCGCCGGTGAGGCGCTCAAAGCGGCGTTGCACGGCGAATGGGTGGAGGCAACCGGGCGCCCGCTCTACGAGGCGCTGGGGATGAGCGAGATTTCCACCTACGTCTCCTCCGGCCCCGCCGTGCCGACCCGGCCGGGCAGTCCCGGCAAGCCGCAGGCGGGGCGGCGCGTGGTCGTGCTGCCGCCGGAGGGCGAGGCGCCGGACGCGCTCCACCCGCTTCCGGTGGGCGATACCGGCGTGCTCGCCGTGCATCGCTCCGATCCCGGCCTGATGCTCGGCTATTGGGGCCTGGCCGAAGAGACGGCGGCCGCGATGCGCGGCGCGTGGTTCCTCACCGGCGACCTCGCCCGCTTCGATGCGGATGGCTACCTCTGGTACGAGGGCCGCGCGGACGACCAGATGAACGCCTTCGGCTATCGCGTGGCGCCGGAAGAGGTGGAGCGGGCGTTGGCCGCCCATCCGGACGTAGCGGAAGTGGCGGTGGCGGAGACGCTATCGGGCGACGTCTCCCTCGTTACCGCGTTCGTGGTGCTGCAGGCGGGGGGCGAGGCCGATGCGGCTGCGCTCGAAGCCTGGGCCGCAGAGCACCTCGCCGAATACAAGCGCCCCCGCGCTTATGTCTTCATCGACGAACTGCCCCGCACCGGCTCCGGCAAGGTAATGCGCCGCGCGCTCAGGGGGTAGGGGCGGCATCCGCCCCCGCCCTCACGCCGCCGCCGAAGAGGCCCCGGCCCGCGCATCCTCCAGCGCCAGCCGTGCGCCCTTCTCCGCGATCATGGCGGTCGGCGTGTTGGTGTTGCCCGAGGTGATGGTGGGCATGATGGAGGCGTCGATCACGCGCAGCCCGCCGAGGCCGATGAAGCGCAGGCGTTCGTCCACCACTGCCATGGGATCGTCCACCCGGCCCATCTTCGCCGTACCCACGGGATGGAAGATGGTGGTGCCGATGTCGCCCGCCGCCTTGGCGAGGGACGCATCGTCGTCGCCCACGGACGGGCCGGGCAGATATTCCTCCGGCCGATAGGGCGCGAGGGCCTGCTGGCGCATGAGGCGGCGGGTGACGCGGATGGCGTCGGCCGCCACCTGCCGGTCTTCTTCGGTGGTGAGATAGTGCGGCGCGATCTGCGGCTTTGCCTCGGGATCGGCCCCCGTGATGCGCACGATGCCGCGCGAGGTGGGGCGCAGGTTGCACGCCGCCACCGTGATGGCCGGGAAGCGGTGCAGCGGCTCGCCGAACTTGTCCAGCGACAGCGGCTGCACGTGGAACTGGATGTTCGCCCGCTCCTGATGGGGATCGGACCTGGTGAAGATGCCGAGCTGCGAGGGCGCCATGGTAAGCGGCCCGCGCCGGCGCAGGGCATAGTCCACGCCCATCAGGGCGCGGCGTGGCAGGGAATAATAGGTCTCGTTCAGGGTGCGGATGCCGGAGACCTTGTAGATGGCCCGCTGCTGGAGATGATCCTGCAGATTGCGCCCCACCCCCTGCCGATCCAGCACCGTCTCGACGCCGCGTTCGGCGAGCCACTCGCCCGGCCCGACGCCCGAGCGCTGGAGGATCTGTACCGAGCCGATGGAGCCGGCGGTGAGGATGACCTCGCCGCGCGTGCGCGCCTCGATCCAGCGCCCGTTCTGGCGATAGCGTACGCCCACGGCGCGGCCGTGCTCGATGATGAGGCGATCGGCCAGCACCTCGGTTTCCAGCCGGAGGTTCGGACGGCCGAGGGCGGGCTTGAGGAAGCCGCGCGCGGAGGACCAGCGTCGGCCGAACTTCTGGTTCACATGGAAATAGCCGACGCCTTCGTTGTCGCCGGTGTTGAAGTCCGGCACCTTGCGGATGCCCAGCTCCGTGGCGGCATCGGCCACCGCGTTCAGCACCGGCCACTCGATGCGCGGCGGCTCGATGCGCCAGCCGCCGCCGGCCCCGTGGATGTCGCTGGCGCCGAGGAAATGGTCCTCCAGCGATTTGAAGGCCGTCAGCACGTCCGACCAGCCCCAGCCGGAGAGGCCGAGCTGACGCCAGTGGTCATAGTCCGCCGCCTGGCCGCGCATGGAGATCATGGCATTGATGGCCGAGCAGCCGCCGATGACCTTGCCGCGGGGATAGTTCAGCGCGCGGCCGTTCAGCCCCGGCTCGGCGTCGGTCTTGAACATCCAGTCGGCGCGCGGATTGCCGATGGCGAAGAGATAGCCGACGGGGATGTGAAACCAGATCCAGTTGTCCCGCCCGCCGGCTTCCAGCAGCAGCACGCGGGTGCGCGGATCGGCCGAGAGGCGGTTGGCGACGATGCAGCCGGCCGTGCCGGCGCCGACGACGATATAGTCGTAATCCCCTTCGAGCCGTTCCACCGGCGCCTCCCGCTTGTTTGTCTCCGCTGGTGATCCCAGCTTGGATTTCTGCACGCAAGAACGATAGGTTCCGATCCATCCTGCAATTTTGCAGGAACGGCCTCAACACGCGCACGGACTTCACCGCATCATGGATTGGGACGACCTGCGCATCTTCCTCCAGCTTGTCCGCACCGGGCGCATGGCCGGCGCCGGGCGGGCGCTGGGGCTGGACGATACCACGGTGGGCCGGCGCGTCGCGCGGCTGGAAAAGCAGGTTGGCGCGCCCCTCGTCACCCGCGCCGGGCGGCGCACCCTCATCACCGAGGAGGGGCAGAAGCTGGCGCAGGCGGCTGAGGAGATGGAATCCCTCGTGCTGCGCAAGATCACCGGCCTCGGCGAGGGCGAGCGCCAGCCCACCGGGCGGGTGCGCGTGGGCGCGCCGGAGGGACTGGGCGTGGGCTATCTCGCGGCGCGGCTCGCGGCCCTCTCCGCCGACAATCCCAGGCTGGAGACGGAGCTGGTGGCCCTGCCGCGCTCCTATTCGCTGGCGAGCCGGGAGGTGGATATCGCCATCACGCTGGACCGGCCCATCGCCGGGCAGGTGAAGGTGCGCAAGCTCACGGACTACACATTGCAGCTCTATGGCACGCCGGCCTATCTCGACCGGCGCGGGCGGCCAGCGACGGCGGACGATCTCAAGGACCATGTGCTCGCCGGCTATATCCCCGAACTCCTCTTCACCCGCGCCCTCGATTTCTCGCAGCTCGGGCCGGGTGTGGAGCTGAAGCCGGTCATCCGCTCCACCAGCGTCATCGCGCAGGTGAATGCGGTGCTCTCCGGCGCGGCCATCGGCGTGCTGCCGGCCTTCCTCGCGGCGCCCCAAATGGCGCTCCATGACGCGCTCGTGCCGCTGCTGGAGGACGAGGTGCGCCTCACCCGCAGCTACTGGCTCTCCGTGCATGACGATCTCAGCCATCTCGCCCGCGTGCGGGCAGTGCTGGACACAATCACGGCGGTGGTGCGGGTGGACCGGGCCGCGTTCATTCGCAGATGAAGCGGGCGCGCTCCTCGCGGAAGCGGCGGGCGAGGAAGGCGCGCACGGTGGCGATGCGGCGCACCTCCACCGTGTCGGGATGGGCGAGCAGGAAATAGCTGCGGCGGAAGGTGATGCGGGGCAGGATGCGCACCAGCGCGTCGCCATAATAAGCGGCGGCGAAATCATGCAGCACGCCGATGCCGGCGCCGGAGCGCACCGCCTCCATCTGGCCGGTGACGCTGGCGCAGCGGAAGGGCTGGCCGCCGTGCTTCTCCAGCACGCCGGAGTAGTCGAGCGCCGAGGCGTAGGCGAGGTCTTCCACCCCGGTCACCACCCGCCGGCCGGCAAGGTCCGCCTCGCTCTCCGGTGCGCCGAAAGCCGCGATGTAGCTGGCGGCGGCATAGGCGCCCAGCGTGTAGTCGGTGAGGCGCGAAACCGTCAGGCGGCCCTCGGTGGGCCGGTCGAGCACGATGGCGAGGTCCGCCTCGCGCCGGGAGAGGGAGAAGGTGCGCGGCAGCGGCACAAGCTCCACCACCAGATGGGGATGGAGCAGCGCGAGCCGCCCCAGCTCCGCCGCGAGGAAATAATTGCCCAGCCCGTCCGGCGCGCCGATGCGCACGGTGCCGGAGACCTCCGCCTCTTCCTTGCGGAAGCGCTCGGCGATGCCCAGCATTTCCGCCTCCACCCGCTCCGCCGCCGGCAGCAGCCGCTCGCCCGCCTGGGTGAGCACGCAGCCGGTGGGGCGGCGGTCGAACAGGGGGCTGCCCAGCGCCGCCTCCAGCGCATCGAGCCGGCGGGCGATGGTGGCGTGGTTCAGCGCCAGCTGCTTTGCGGCGGCGAGCAATTGCCCGCGCCGGGCGACGGCGAGGAAGACGCGCAGGTGATCCCAGTCGAGGGGGAGATCCATGGACTACAATTTTCGCACAACAGATGCTCGGACTATAGCATTGCTGCGCGTCGTTTGAAGCGCCATCACGGAGGCAATTCAAACGGGAGGCGCATCATGCCCACGCAGATTTCCCACTTCATCGGCGGCAAGCTCGTCGCCGGCACCAGCGGCCGCACGGCGCCGGTCTACAATCCCGCCACCGGCGCGCAGACCGGCGAGGTTCCGCTCGCGTCCGCCGCCGAAGTGCGCGCGGCGGTGGAGATCGCCAACAAGGCTGCGCCCGGCTGGGCCGCGACCACGCCGCTGCGCCGCGCGCGCATCCTCAACGCTTTCCTGCGCATCCTGGAAGAGCGCGTGGACCAGATCGCCGAGGTGGTGAGCGCCGAGCACGGCAAGGTGTTTTCCGACGCCAAGGGCGAGGTGCAGCGCGGCATGGAGGTGGTGGAGTTCGCCACCGCCGCCCCGCAGCTGCTGAAGGGCGAGATCACCGAGGACGTGGGCACCCGCATCGACAGCCATGCGGTGCGCCAGCCCCTCGGCGTGGTCGCCGGCATCACGCCGTTCAACTTCCCGGCCATGGTGCCCATGTGGATGTTCCCGGTGGCGCTGGCCTGCGGCAACTGCTTCGTCCTCAAGCCCTCCGAGCGCGATCCCTCCGCCTCCCTGCTGCTGGCCCAGTGGCTGAAGGAAGCCGGCCTGCCGGACGGCGTGTTCACCGTCATCCACGGCGACAAGACCGCCGTTGACGCGTTGCTCGACGATCCGGACATCCAGGCAGTGAGCTTCGTGGGCTCCACCCCCATCGCCCGCTACATCTACGAGACCGCCGCGCGCACCGGAAAGCGCTGCCAGGCGCTGGGCGGCGCCAAGAACCACATGATCGTCATGCCCGATGCGGACATGGACCAGGCCGTGGACGCCCTGATGGGCGCTGCCTACGGTTCGGCCGGCGAGCGCTGCATGGCCATCTCGGTGGCCGTGCCGGTGGGCGAGGCCACCGCCGAGGCGCTGATGGCGAAGCTGGAGCCGCGGGTGCGCGCGCTCAAGGTCGGCCCCGGCACGGACCCCGAGTCCGAGATGGGCCCGCTGGTGACGCAGCAGCACCTCGACAAGGTGTCGGGCTATGTGGACCAGGGCGTCGCGGAAGGCGCCAAGCTGGTGGTGGACGGCCGTGGCCTCAAGCTTCAGGGCTATGAGGACGGCTATTACATCGGCGGCACCCTGTTCGACCACGTGACGCCGGACATGCGCATCTACAAGGAGGAGATCTTCGGACCCGTCCTCTCCGTGGTGCGCGCCGACAGCTACGACACCGCCGCCGACCTCATCAACAAGCACGAGTTCGGCAACGGCACCGCGATCTTCACCCGCGACGGCGATGCCGCCCGCGAGTTCGCGCACCGCATCAAGGTGGGCATGATCGGCATCAACGTGCCGATCCCGGTACCCATGGCGTTCCACTCCTTCGGCGGCTGGAAGGCCTCGCTGTTCGGCGACCACCACATGCACGGGCCGGAGGGCGTGCGCTTCTACACGCGCCTCAAGACCATCACCACCCGCTGGCCCACCGGCATCCGCGCCGGCGCCGAGTTTGTGATGCCCACCATGAAGTGACGCCAAAGGGAGGGGCCGCGCGCCCCGCCCGTCCTTGCATGACGTGAGCCGAGGGGAGGGGTCTCAGGCCCCTCCCTTTCTCTTTTGGCTCAGGCCGGCACCGCTTCCCAGTTGGGGAAGGGGTCCGGCAAATTCTTGAAGGCGCTGGCGTCGAACCTCTTGGGGTCCGCCGGGCCGACGAGGCAGGCGTCGAGGGCCGCGCGCATGGCGCCCTCGTCCAGCCCCATGCCGATGAACACCAGTTCCTGCCGCCGGTCGCCATAGCCCGGCACCCAGTGGGAGCGCAGCCAGGAGCGCCAGTCCGGCTGGGTCGGCCAGTGCTCTTTCGGCACGCTCGCCCACCAGCGCCCGGCGGTGCCGGTCTGGCAGATCGAGCCGGCAAGGCTCATCTCGCCCACGCGCTTCGGCCGCGTCGCCAGCCAGAACAGCCCCTTCGCCCGCACCAGCCCCGGCCAGGTCTGTGCCAGGAAGGCCTGGAAGCGCTCGGGATGGAACGGCCGCCGCGCGCGATAGACGAAGCTCGACACGCCGTATTCCTGCGTCTCCGGCACATGGTCCTTGAAGCCGTTCAGCTCCTTGAACCAGACGGGATGCGTGCTCGCCTTCTCGAAATCGAAGCGCCCGGTGCCCAGCACCTCGGCGAGCGGCACGCGGGACTGGTCGGTCTCGATGAGGCGGGCATCGGGATTGAGCGACTTCACCACCCCTCGTACGATCTTCAGCCGCTCTTCATCGATGCTCGACACCTTGTTGAGGATGATGACATCGGCGAACTCGATCTGGTCGGTGAGAAGGTCCACCAGCGTGCGCTGATCCTCCTCGCCGGCCACCTCGCCCCGGTCGCGCAGGAAGTCGCGGGAGCCGAAGTCCTTCAGCAGGTTCGCCGCGTCCACCACCGTCACCATGGTGTCGAGCCGCGCCACGTCGGAGAGGGACTGGCCGTCCTCGTCGCGGAAATCGAAGGTGGCGGCCACCGGCAAGGGCTCGGCGATGCCGGTGGATTCGATGAGGAGATAGTCGAACCGCCCATCCTGGGCGAGGCGGCGCACCTCGGTGAGGAGGTCGTCGCGCAGCGTGCAGCAGATGCAGCCGTTGGTCATCTCCACCAGCTTCTCCTCGGTATGGGAGAGGTTGGCGCCGCCGGAGCGCACCAGTTCGGCGTCGATGTTCACCTCGCTCATGTCGTTGACGATGACGGCAACGCGCAGCCCCTCGCGATTGGCGAGGATGTGGTTGAGCAGCGTCGTCTTGCCGGCGCCGAGGAAGCCGGAAAGCACGGTGGTGGGCAGTCGGGCATCGGTGCGGGCGTCGGTGACGTCGCGGCGGATTGGGATCATGGGCAGGCTCCGGACGAGCGCGCGCAGGTGCGGCGCATGAACTGATATAATGTATCAATAGAATGATTGGGGCGTGCGTCAAGGCGCGCAGCAAGATGCCGTAACGACGGCGCTTTTCGTCGGCCGCAGGCGGTGGCAAGCTTGATGGGCGCGCGAGTTCGTTGCGCGCGATCAGCGCCGCCTGAGGCCTCCATCATGGCTGCCCCGCGTCCCGCCGCGCGCGAGACGATTGCGATCCTGAGCGCCTATGTGCTGGTCCTTCAGCTTCTGCTGGCGGGGCTGGCGGGCGGCGCATTCGCCGGCACGGGGGATGGTGCGCTGTGCGCTGTCTCGGCCGCCGGCGCGGGCAGCGGCGCGGCGTCTGGCCACGCGGTTTCCGGCGATGATTGCTGCATCGGCGCCTGCCTCGTCCTCGATGCGCTGGAAGGCCCGCTGCCGCCTGTGCCGCACCTGCCTGAAGGGCAGGCTGCACCGGTCCGCCGGAGCGCCGATGGCGTCGCCGTTCGTCTGGCTCCGGGGCGACCGCTCCCGCCCGCGCGTGCGCCCCCGGTCTGATGCGTCCACCGCTCGGTCGCTGACCAGACGCAAACGTCCGCCCAGGCGGATCGCATCTCCGGAGGAAACATGCCCCAACGTCCGCACCCGCGGCGCAGCCGCCCTATTGGCCGTTTCTATGGCGAGGAAATCCTTGCCGCGACGCTCTTCGCGCTCTGCCTGCTGCTCGTCTCGGCGCAGCAGCTTCTGGCCCATGAATACAAGGTCGGCGACCTGCTCATCGACCATCCCTGGGCGCGGGCGACCCCGCTCGGATCGGACATGGGCGCCGGCTATGTCGCCATCCACAATTCAGGCGCGACGCCCGACCGCCTGGTCTCCGCCTTCGCGCCCTTCGCCCGGCGCGTCGAACTTCAGGAGATGACCATGAAGGATGGCCTGATGCGCATGATGCCCATCAAGGGCGGGCTGGAGATCCCTGCCGGCGGCACCCTCGTGCTCGAGCCGAGCAGCCATCACCTCGTCTTCGTCGACCTGAAGGAGCAGCTCAAGGAGGGCGAGATGATGGACGCCACGCTGACCTTCGAGAAGGCCGGCAAGGTCAAGATCCAGTACAGGATCGAGGCCATCGGCGCGACCGCCATCGACAAGATGCACCACCCGCTGGGGCAGTGAGGTGCGCGCCCGCCGTTAGCGGCGGGCGAGCCACGCCGAAAGGCGCGGCAGCACGATATAGCGGGCGGAGGAGACCCCGATCAGCGCCCCGAGCGTGCTCGCGAACCAGTTGTCGAACCCGGCGGAGCGGCCGGGTATCCAGATCTGGCAGATCTCGAAGAAAGCGGAGGCGGCCGAGAAGGCGATCACCAGCACCGCCACGGGCCGCCGCAGCAGCGCCAGCGCGACGAAGCAGGCTGTTCCGGCATAGGCGACCACATGCTCGATATTGCCGGAGAAGCCGGTGTGCGGCCGCTCGTTCCCCGGCAGCAGTGACAGCACGGTGATGACGAGGCAGCAGGCGGCGGCGAGCGCTTTCAGCAGCGGGCCTTCCGGCCGGAGCCGGTCGAGGACCGCGCGGGGAGGAACGAAGGACATGGAGCAACCCTGCGGCGCGGCGATGGGCCTGTTTGGCCGATCGCCGCGGCGAAGGAAAGGCATTCGTCTGCCTGCCGTTCAGAAGTTCGGGTTGACCGGCCGTTCCAGCCCCAGAAGGTGCCGCAGGGTCGGCCCCTCATAGGCGGTACGGAACAGGCCGCGCTCCTGCAGGATCGGGATGACGAGATCGACGAAATCGTCGAACGCGCCGGGGAAATAGGGCGGCATCACGTTGAAGCCGTCCGCCGCGCCGCTCTCGAACCAGAGCTGGAGCGTGTCGGCGACTTCCTCCGCCGAGCCCACCAGCACCCAGTGGCCACGGGCGGCGGCGACCATGTTGTAGACGTCGCGCAGGGTGCCGCCCTCGCGCTTCGCCTTGGCCAGCATGACGCCAGTGAACGACTTGTAGGTGTCGGCCTCGGGCAGGTCTGGAATGGGGCCGTCGAGGTCGTAGGCGCTCATGTCCGTGCCGAAACGCTCGGAGAGCATGCCCAGCGCGTTCTTCGCATCCACGAAGCGCATCAGCTCGGCGAGCTTCTCCCGCGCCTCCTGCGCCGTGCGGCCCACCACCGGCATCACGCCCGGCAGCACGCAGACGTCCTCGGGCTTGCGGCCGAGGGCGGGCAGGCGATCCTTCAGCGACTTGTAGCCGGCCTGCGCCTCCGCCATGTCCTGCACCACGGCGAACACGATGTCCGCGGTGCGCGCGGCGAGCTGCTGGCCCGGCTCCGAGCCGCCGGCCTGCGAGATGATGGGGTGCCCCTGCGGGGACCGGGAGATGTTGAGCGGCCCCTTCACCTTGAAGAACTCGCCCTCATGGTCGAGCGCCTTCACCTTGGCGGGGTCGATGTAGAGGCCGGTCTCCCGGTTGGCGACGATGGCGTCGTCTGCCCAGCAGTCCCACAGGCCCTTCACCACATCGAGGAATTCACCGGCGATCTCGTAGCGCTTGGAGTGGTCGGGGTGCTGGGTGCCGAAGTTCGCGGCGGCGGCCGGGGCGGCGGTGGTCACCGCGTTCCACACGGCGCGCCCGCCGGAGATGTGGTCCAGCGAGGCGAAGGCGCGGGCGACCGTGTAGGGGTCGGAATAGGTGGTGGAGACGGTGCCGCCGAGGCCGATGTGCTTCGTCGCGCCGGCGACGGCGGAGAGCAGCGTCAGCGGCTCGAGGCGCGCCGTGTAGGAGGGGTGCGCGGACGGGTCGGCATTGAGGTTGTCGCCCATGAAAATGAGGTCGAAGAGCCCGCGCTCGGCGGTGGCCGCGATCTGCCGCACCGCCTCGATGTCCTCGAAGGTGTCGACGGCCCCCGGCACGCGCCAGCCGGCGATGTGGCTCCCCGTTCCGAGCAGGAACAGTCCGAAATGCATCTTGCGGGTCATGGGCGGTCCGTTGTGAAAGGTCGTGGAAGCGCTCGGGGCAGACATCTGGAGGCTGTCATGGCCGGGCTTGTCCCGGCCATCCATGTGGCGCGGCCGGGCGCTCCGTACGCCGACGGTGGCGCGATCGGCACGACGTGGATGCCCGGGACAAGCCCGGGCATGACGGTTAGGGCGGTGAAGTGGAGGCGGTCACCGCGACCGCTCTACTTCCAGAACACCAGCCGTCGCTCGGCGAGGCCGACAAGGCCGAAGAAGGCGAGGCTTGCGGCCGAGGCGATGAAGATGGCCGACCACACCTTCACGAAATCCACCTGCAGCACCGCTTGGTAGATCACCCAGCCGAGGCCGTCATAGGCGCCGAGCATCTCGGTGACGATGGCGACGATGACCGCGCGCACGGTGGAGACGCGAAGTCCCGCGGCGATCAGCGGCAGCGCGGTGGGAAGGCGCAGGCGGAACAGGATGGCGAGCCGTCCCGCCCCGAACGAGCGCATGAGGTCCACCGAGCGGCGATCCACCCGGTCGAGGCCGGCGAGGGCCGAGAGAAAGACGGTGAAGGAGACGGCAAGCGCCACCATCACCACCTTCGACGGCATGCCGATGCCGAACCATAGAAGGATCAGCGGCGACCACGCCACAACCGGCACCGAATTGATGGAGGTGGCCACCGGCACGATGGCGTTGCGCGTCATCGGGATGAGGGTGATGACCACCGCCAGCGCGATGCCGATGACGGCGCCGATGACATAGCCGGAGAAGGCTTCCGCGAAGGTGTAGGCCCCGGCGAGGAACAGCGTCGTGCGGTGGTCGAAGATGCTGCCGAGGATGGCGCTGACCGAGGGCAGCGTATAGGCCGGCAGGTTGAAGCCGCGGGCGACGCCTTCCCAGGCGAGGACCAGCAGCACCATGCCAAGGGCGCCGCGCTGGAGCGCGCGGGAGGATTGAGGCGCGCTCATTGCTCGGCCCCCCAGAATACGAGGGCGCGCTCGGCGGCGGCCACCACGGCATAGAAGCCGGTGCCGAGCAGCGCGCACATGGCGATGGCGGCCCAGATGGCGGTGACGTTCTCGTTGTACATGCCTTGCAGCAGCAGCACGCCGAGGCCCACCGTGTCGCCGAACCATTCGCCGACGATGGCGCCCACCAGCGACAGCGCCGAGGCGAGGCGCAGCGCCACGAAGATCTGCGGCAGCGCCGCCGGAAGCTGGAGCCGGGTGAGGATCTGGAAGCGGCTGGCGCCGAAGGAGCGCATCAGCGCTTCCTGGCGCGGGTCCACGCTTTCAAGGCCCAGCAGAGCATTCACCGTCACCGGGAAGAAGGTGAGGTAGAAGGAGATGGCGGCCTTGGCGATGAGCGTGTTGCCGAACCACAGCACCACCAGCGCGCCGAAGGCGATGACCGGGATGGTCTGCGAGACCACGAACACCGGGAAGATCAGCTCGCGCAGCACCCGCGCGCGGAAGAAGACGATGGCGATGCCCACGCCGAAAATGGCACCCGAGGTGAAGCCCATCAGCGTCTCGGTGAGGGTGCGCAGGAAGCCCTGCACATAGGGCTCTGGGGTGGCGAGGATGGCGTTCAGCACCAGGGTCGGCCGCGGCACGTACCAGGGCTTCACATTGAGGACGATGACGAGTCCCTCCACCGCCGCCAGCACGGCGAGGAGGATGGCGAGCCCGCGCACGGCGCGGAAGAGCGCCGTGACGAGCGGGGAAGTCCCCGGCCGTGTGGCCGGGGACTGGAGGGTTGTTGCGCTCACGGACGGCGGTCCGCCACCGGGATGGCTTCAAGGAAGGAGCGGTTGAAGGTGGCGGCGAGGTCGACGGGCTTGGAAATGACCTTGGCGTCGAGGAAGAGCTGCTGGGTGATCTTCACCGCGTCCATGTCGATCCAGAACAGGCCGTCCTCCTTCACCTTGCCGGCCGTCATCAGCTTCTGCACCTCGGCGAGCTGGAATTCCTGATGGGCGCGGTCCAGCGTGGGGGCGGCCTTCATGATGGTGTCCACCGCGCCCTTGGGATCGGAGAAGGCATCCTTCCAGCCCTTGATGGAGGCGCGCAGGAAGGCCTTCACCAGCTCCGGCTTCTCCTTGGCGGTCGTCTCCGAGACGATCAGCGTGTCACGCGGGAAGGTGATGCCGGAATCCTCCGCCACGAAGGTGCGGAGCTTCTCTTCGCCCATGCGGGTCTTGATCGTGTAGTATTCGTTGTAGCGCGTGGCGGTGATGACATCGACCTGCCCGTCCACGAACGGCGTCACGCTGACCTGCTGGGGCTGGATGTCCACCAGCGCCGGGTCGATGCCGTTCTTGGTCAGCATGGCCTTGAGCACGTGGTTCGCGCCGGTGAACCAGGTGGTGACCTTCTTGCCCTTGAAGTCCTGGAGGGTCTTGATGGGGCCGTCCGCGCGCGCCACGAAGACGAAGGGCGTCAGCTGGTGGGAGATGCCGACGCACACCACCGGCAGGCCCTTGTCGCGGGCGGCGAACACGCTGTCGAGGCCGCCCGAGAGGCCGAACGTGTCGGCACCGGTGGCGACGAGGTTTTCCGCCAGGATGTTTGGTCCGCCCGGATTGATGGTGAGGTCGATGCCTTCGGCCTTGTAGTAGCCCTTGGCCACCGCGACGTAGAAGCCGGCGAACTGCGCCTGCGGCAGCCACTTGAGCCGCAGCGTGGCGGGGACCGGGTCAGCCGCGAGGGCCGGCAGGGCGCCGACGGCGGTGGAGAGAAGCGCGGCGCCGGCCGCGAGGGTGGAGAGGAAGGTTCGGCGAGGGATCATCAGGTGGTCTCCGCTGGAAGGGTGCGTTCTTGGTGTTTTTGTAAGGGTCATCGGGCTCTATCCGCTCGTCATCCCCCGGCTTGTCCGGGGGGGGCCACGGAACGGCCGGGCCGGCTCCGGGGCGCCCGCCAGCCGACGGGCGGCGGGGGTGCCCCGGACGAGCCGGGGCATGACAGCGCGGCGGGAACCGGCCATGCCGCTCAGCTCCGGTAGCTCGGGTCGGCGCGGTCGAGCTGGCGCATGAGGGCCGGCCATTCGCGCTCGCCGGGGACAAGGATGTCGCCCTGCATCTCCCAGAACTGGCGCGCGGCCTTCTCGCACACCTCGGGAGGCGGCATCACCAGCTTCACGCCGGAGGCGCAGGCCGCCTGCATGGCGAGCTGGATGCGCGCGGCGCGCTCGAAATAATAGAGCAGCATGAAGGCTTCGCCCGGCGTGCGGCCCACGGTGAGGATGCCGTGGTTGCGCATCAGCATCACCTTGTTCGTGCCGAGGTCCGCCACGAGGCGGGCCTGCTCGTCCATGTCGATGGCGACGCCCTCGTAATCGTGGAACGCCTGCCGGTTGTAAAAGCGCATGGCGAACTGGGAGAGCGGCAGAAGGCCCTCTTCCTGCCCCGAGACGGCGACGCTCGCGTCCGAATGGGTGTGCAGCACGCAGGCGGCATCCGAGCCGGTCTTGTGGATCGCCGCATGGATGACGAAGGCGGCGAGATTGATCTCGTAGGGCGTGTTGTCGATCTTGCGCCCGTCGATGTCGATCTTCACCAGGCTCGATGCGGTGATCTCGTCGAAGAGAAGGCCGTAGGGGTTGAGCAGGAACTGCTCTTCATGCCCCGGCACCCGCATGGAGATGTGATTGTAGATCAGGTCATCCATGCCGAGCTTCGCCACCATGCGGTAGCACGCGGCGAGGGCGACGCGGGCCTCCCACTCGGAGGCCTCCATGGACGCGGGCTTCTCAGCAAGAGCAGCCATCACTTGAGTGGTCATCACTTGCCCTCCGCGGTGAAGGACTTCATGGCTTCCTCCTCGATGGCCTCCAGAAGCGTGCGCTTGAGGCGGATGAATTCGGGGGAGATGACGATCTCCGCCGGGCGCGGGCGGGGCAGGTCCACCTTCTGCTCCAGCTTCACCTTGCCCGGACGGGCGCTCATCACCAGCACGCGGTCGCCGAGGAACAGGGCCTCGTCCACGTCGTGGGTGATGAACAGGATGGTGCGCTGGTGCTTCTGCCACACGTCCAGCAGCCAGCGCTGCATCATGGTGCGGGTGAGGGCGTCCAGCGCGCCGAACGGCTCGTCCAGCAGCATCAGGTCGCGCTTGAACAGGAAGGTGCGCATCAGCGCCACGCGCTGGCGCATGCCGCCGGAGAGCTGGTGCGGATACTGCTGGCCGAAGCCGGTGAGGCCGAACTCCGGCAGCATCTTTTCCGCGAGGGCGCGGGCCTCCTTGCGGGGGGCGCCTTCCACCTCCAACGCCAGGATGGCGTTGTCGATCACCGTGCGCCACGGCAGCAGCAGGTCGCGCTGGGGCATGAAGGAGACGCGGCCGAGCAGGTCGGCGGCGATCACGCTGTTGCCCTCGAAGCGCATGGCGCAGCCGGGGTCCGGCTCCTCGAGGCCGGCGACGATGTTGAAGAGCGTGCTCTTTCCGCAGCCGGAGGGGCCGACCACGGTGACGAACTCGCCCTTGTCGATGGTCGCCGTGAAGCCGTCGAGGGCGCGGGTGGCCCCGAACGTCTTGGTGACGCCGGTGAGGGAGAGAATCTGCGCGGCGTCGGACGCGCCCGCCGCCTTGGCGGCGAGGGCGGCCTCGCCGGAACCTTGGATGGAAACCGGCAAGCCTGCCTCTTTCTTCTTTGTATAATGAGCGCCCATCGGCGCATGCGAAAGAACGGTGGTCATGCCTTCCCTGCTAGCAATCGACATGCCACACTTCTTGCAAGGACACTCTATGGACCGCACGCCGGGCGTCAACCACTGAAGGTAACGGGACATTGCGCGTTCCGGAGGCCCTTGGATGGATGCCGCGGTTGCGTTGATGTATACTGAACTGCAATTTTGAGAATGCAAATGGCTATCATGAGTGCACAAGAAGGCAGCACCTGCCTGCCGCTTGATCAGAATGGTCGCTCCGGCCTGCCCGGCGAGACCCTGGCTGATCGCATCCGCCGCACCCTGGAGGCGGATATTTCCTCCGGCCGGCTGGAGCCGGGCTCGAAGCTGGACGAACAAGAGCTTGCCGAGCAGTTCGGCGTGTCCCGCACCCCCGTGCGCGAGGCCTTCCGGCTGCTTGCCGCCAGCCATCTGGTGGAATTGCGCGGCCGGCAGGGCGCCGTCGTGCGCACCATTTCCGCGCAGATCCTGATCGAGATGTTCCAGGTGATGGCCGAGCTGGAAGGCCTGTGCGCGCGCCTGGCGGCGCGGCGCGCCAACCCCGCGCAGCTCGGCCGTATCGAGGCAATTCACAAGCGCTTAGAGGAGGTTAGCGCGTCAGGCGACGTGGATCTCTTCTATGATGTGAATCAGGAGTTCCACGAGGCGGTCTATGAGGCCTCCTGCAACGGCTTCCTCGCCGACCAGACGCGCCGTCTGCGCAATCAGGTGGCCGCCTATCGCCGCCGCGTGACCCACCGCCCGAGTCGGATTCCCAAGACATTGAAAGAACATGGCGAGGTCATCGCGGCCATTCGCGTGCACGATGACGAGGCCGCCCAGCGCGCCATGCGGGACCATGTGAACCTGCTGGGGGATGATCTTCTGGACTTCCTCGCCGCCTATGGGTGACCCGCTTCTGAGCGTTTTTTGAATTTCTTGGTATGCATATTGCTAGAGTTTGTATATCCAATTTGGCGACCCCTTCGGCGCCACCTGCCCATCGGAGATGCAAACTTGAAGCTCGACCTCACCGACAAGACCGCCCTCATCACCGGCGCGTCCAAGGGCATCGGCCTTGCGACGGCCCGCGTGTTCGCGGCTGAAGGCTGCCATCTCCATCTCGCCGCCCGCAACGGCGAGGCCCTCGCCGAGGCCAAGGCCGAGATCGAGGCCGCCCACGGCGTGAAGGTGTGGATCTATCCGGTGGACCTCGGCTCCACGGAAGCCATGGAGAAGCTGGCGGCGGACGTGGGTGACGTGGACATCCTCGTCAACAATGCCGGCGACATCCCGGCCGGCTCGCTGGACGTGGTGGACGATGCGTCCTGGCGGCGCGGCTTCGACCTCAAGGTGTTCGGCTACATCACCCTCTCGCGCGCCTATTACGCCCGCATGCGCGGCAAGGATGGCGTCATCGTCAACGTCATCGGCAATTCCGGCGAGAACTGGGATGCGAGCTACATCGCCGGCTCCACCGGCAATGCCGCGCTCATGAGCTTCACCAAGGCGCTCGGCGGCGCGAGCCTGAATGACGGCGTACGCGTGGTGGGCGTGAACCCCGGCCCCGTCGCCACCGACCGCATGCTCAAGATCATGAAGCGCAAGGCCATCGACATGCTCGGCGCCGAGGAGCGCTGGGAGGAGCTGTTCGACAAGTATCCCGGCAAGCGCCCCGCAACCGCCGAGGAAGTGGCCGATCTCGTCGCCTTCCTCGCCTCCCCGCGCGCCGGCTACATCACCGGCACCAACGTGACCATCGACGGCGGCATCTCCGCCCGCGGCTCGGTCATCTGACGCACCCGTTCGCCGGCGCCGCCGCAAGGGCGCGCCGGCCTCCCCTTCGAGGAAACCGCCTTCATGTCCTCCGCCCGGCTGCGCAACCGCTATTTCGATACCCTGTTCTCCACCCCCGGCCTCATGTGGATGGGCCAGAACACCAACCACATCGCCGCCCATCCCGCCGTGGAAGAGGCCATGATCGCCTCCATCCGCGCGCAGGAATACAATGCCTACGCGCCCCCGCTGGGCTTCGAGGCGCTGCGCGCCGCCATCGTGGACGACCTCGGCACGCCGGGCGCCGAAGCCCTCATCACCGAGGGCGGGGTGAATGCGCTGGCCCTCGTGTGCCGCGCCCACTGCCGGCCGGGCACCACCTTCGTCACCACCGATCCCACCTGGAAGTGGCCCTGCCTGTTCGCCACCCAGATGGGCGCCGAGGTGATCGAGATCCCGATCTACGATCCGGCTGTGAACTACAAGCTCACCCCCGAGGCGCTGCGCGCCAACGTGGATGAGCGCACCGCCATCATCTATCTGGTGGACCCGAACAATCCGCTGGGCATCCGCTACACCCGCGAGGAGATCGAGGCGTTCTGCGAGATCGCCAAGGAGTGCGGCGCGCTGCTGGTGCACGACTGCACCTATCGCGATTTCGCCGATGGCCATTATCCCGCGCTGCTGGCAGCGCCGGATCGCGCGCTGGTCTCGCTCTCCTTCTCCAAGTGGCTGGGTCTAGCCGGCATGCGCATCGGCGCGCTGGTGGGCGCGCCGGAGCTGCTCGACGCCTGCTCGGCCCGCACCACGTCCGTGCTCGGCGCGAGCGTCCTCGCCCAGCGCGCGGCGGAGGCGGGGCTGAAGGTGAAGGGCGAGTGGATGCAGACCGTGCGCCGCATCGACCGCGCCAACAAGGCGAAGATCCACGACGCCGCCCTCGCCATCGAGGGCCTGAGCGTGCCGGTCTATCCCTCCCACGGCAACTTCCTCGTCATCGAGACCGAGGCGGCGGGCATCCGACCCGAGGCGCTGGTGGAGGCCGCCCGCCGCAAGGATCTGATGATCCGCCAGGGCACCTACCACACCGCCCGCTTCGGCGACCGCTTCATCAAGGTGTCCACCTCGGTGCCGGAAGACTGGGCCGACCGCTTCGTGGAGCTGCTGCCGTCGCTGGTGGCCGAGGCCCGCACGTTGAATGACGTGCCGGCGCAGTTCTGAGGACGGGTTTCCTGTCACGCCGTCATGCCCGGCCTCGTGCCGGGCATCCACGTCGGGCCGACGGGACACATGCCAGGTAGGTGTTCCCCGCGCTACGACGTGGATGGCCGGGACAAGCCCGGCCATGACGGTGCGCTAGAATTGAACATTCCCCCTCAAGGGACCATTGCCATGACCTACGCAGACCTCACCGCGACCCACAAAATCCCCGCCAAGGACGGCGTGAAGCTCCATGTGGAGGAGGCGGGGCAGGGCACGCCCATCCTCTTCATCCACGAATTCGGCGGCAATCACATGAGCTGGGAGCCGCAGATGCGGTTCTTCGCCCGCCGCCACCGCTGCATCACCTACGCCGCGCGCGGCTATGCCCCCTCCGACATCCCCACCGATGTGGAGGCCTATTCGCAGGCCATTGCGGCGGATGACGCCGTGGCGGTGCTGGATGGCCTCGGCATCGAGAAGGCGCACATCGTCGGCCTCTCCATGGGCGGCTTCTGCACCGTGCATTTCGGCCTGCGCACGCCCGAGCGCGCGCTCTCCCTCACCGTCGCCGGCGCGGGATACGGCTGCGAGAAGGCGCATGAGGAATATTTCCGCGGCGTCTCCCTCGCGGTCGCGGAAAACTTCGAGAAGCTGGGCGCGAAGGAATTCTCCAAGATCTACGCGCTGGGCGCGAGCCGCGTGCAGTTCGAGGTGAAGGACCCGCGCGGCTGGCGCGAGTTCGCCGACCGCCTCGCCACCCATTCGGACATCGGCGCGGCGCTCACCATGCGCGGTGTGCAGGCGCGCCGACCCTCCTTCTGGGATCTGGAAGAGGGGCTGAAGACGATGATGGTGCCCACCCTCGTCATGGTGGGCGACGAGGACGACCACTGCCTCCAGCCGGGCATCTATCTCAAGAAGATGATCCCCGCCTGCGGTCTCAGCGTTTTCCCCAAGGCCGGGCACACGCTGAATCTCGAGGAGCCGGCGCTATTCAACGCCCAGCTTGCCGAGTTCATCGCGCAGGTGGAAGCCGGCAAATGGCTGCCGCGCGACCCGCGCGCCATCCCCGGCCAGATCATGCGCACCGCGTGAGGGGATGATGGACGGTGCGCGCACACGCCTCCCGGACCAGCGACGGCATAGCCGGAGCGCCGAGCCGGGACCCAGGAGAGACGTCCGCGCAGCGGTCAAGACCCCTGCGGCGGCAGGGGTGTCGCGCCTTCGGCACGTTCTTGCGCTGGGTCCCGGCTCTCCTTGCGCTCCGCTCCAGTCGGCCGGGACACGAGGCATGGCATGACGACACCATCCATCTCCCCCGAACGCCTCATGTCCCGCCTGATGGGGCTCGCCGAGATCGGCGCGCTGCCCAGGGGAGGGGTAGACCGGCAGGCGCTCACCGAAGGTGAGATCGAAGCGTGGCGGCTCATCCTGACATGGGCCGGGGAGGAAGGACTGGAGGCGGCGTGCGACGCTGCCGGCAGCCTCTTCCTCACTTTGCCCGGCACGGACCGGGCGCTGGCCCCCATCCTCGCCGGCAGCCACATCGACACCCAGCCCACCGGCGGCAAATATGACGGTGCGGCCGGTGTGATGGCGGCGCTGGAAGCGGTGGTGACGCTGAAGCGCGCGGGTGTGACGCCCCGCCGCGACCTCACCGTCGTCGCCTGGATGAATGAGGAAGGCTCCCGCTTCGCCCCCGGCATGATGGGCTCGGAAGCCTTCGCCGGCGTGCGCAGCCTCGCCGAGATCCGCGCCGTGACGGATGCGGAGGGCGTCAGCGTCGCGACCGCGCTCGATGCGCTCCACGCCGCCTTCCCCGATCTGCCGCGCCGGCCCCTCGGCTTTCCCGTCGCCGGCTATCTGGAACTGCATATCGAGCAGGGGCCGGTGCTGGAGGCGCAAGGCAAGGTGGTGGGCGTCGTCACCGGCATCCAGGGCAAGAAGACGTGGGAAGCCGTCATCGAAGGCGCCCCCGGCCATGCCGGCACGCTGGCCATGGCCGAGCGGCGCGATGCGCTTGCCGCCTTCGCCCGCATGGCCCACCGGCTCTATCCCGAGGTCGGCGGCCACGACGATCAGGTGATGTTCACCATCGGCCGGCTGGTGATGGAGCCCAACGCCCCTTCCGTGGTGCCCGCCCGCGTGACCTTCCGGGTGGACCTGCGCCATCCCGATGGCGTGGCGCTGGACCTGCTCGGCGCGCGCTTCGAGGCCATCTGCGCGGCGGAGGCGGCGCCCTGCGGCCTCACTTTGACGCGCCTCGTCGATGCGCCGCCCAACGGCTTCGATGCCGGCCTGATGGCGAAGATCACGGCGGCGGCCGCGCGTCACGCCATTCCCGCCATGCCCATCCTCTCGGCTGCCGGGCACGATGCGCGTCACCTCGCCAAGGTGTGCCCCAGTGCCATGATCTTCATTCCCTGCCGCGATGGCGTGTCCCACGCCGAGCATGAATTCGCCGAGCCCGCCCACCTCGCCGCCGGCACGCAGGTGCTGGCCGACGTGCTGGGTGCGCTGGTTTCCGAGGAGACCGCATCATGAGCCAGCAAGCCGCCGTGCGTGAAAAACCCGATATGGCCGATCTGCCGGCCCAGATGCCCGCCGCGCCCCACAGCCCGGCCGAGGCGCGGGCGCGCTACTTCAATTCCGGCAACGCCTTCAACATCAAGCTGCCGCCGGTGCCGAGCCGCCTGTTCACCGACGAGCCGGCGCGCGCGCTGGCGGATGGCGCGACCACCGGCTTCATCCCCTGCGACCAGTCGGACGCCATGGCCTGCGCCTTCCCCGCCACCACGCCGTTGATGCTGGCGCGCTATGCGGTGGTGGCGGCGGGCGCGCGCTTCACCGTCGACCTCAGGGCCACCGGCTCCATCTGGTACGTGATCGCGGGGCGGGGGCAGGTGGACTGCCTCGGCGAGAGCCTCGCCGTCGCGCCGGGCGACGTGTTCCTGCTGCCGGGCTCGCCCGCGCGCATCACCGCCGGGGCGGAAAAGCTCGTGCTGTGGGTGGTCTCCAACGAGCCGCAGCTCGCCCTCAATGGCGACCTGCCGCCGGACGAGGCGCGCCGCCCCGTGGCTGTGGTGCATTATCCGGCCGCGGAGATCGCCCGGCAGGTCGACATCATCTACGACCACGCCCAGAACAATCAGACTTCAGGCATCGCCCTCATCTTCTCGTCGGAGCCGCAGGCCGCGGCGCGCAACATCCTGCCGAGCCTCACCTTGTCGCTGAACACGCTGCCGCCCGGCGAGCACCAGCGGGCACACCGGCACAATTCCGCGGCCATCACCCTCGTGCTGCAGGGCGAGACCTGCCATTCCATGGTGGACGGCGCGCGCTGCCCGTGGCGCCAATGGGCGACGCTGGTGACGCCGCCCGGCGCCCCGCACTCGCACCACAATGACGGCAGCGAACGCGCGCTGTTCCTCATCGTGCAGGATGGCGGGCTGCACTATCACGCCCGCACCATGGGCTTCAGCTTCCTGGAGTGAGATCAGGCCGGGATGAGCTCGGGCGCCTTGCCGGTCTCGGGCAGCAGCACGCGGGGGCGCAGCACGTGGATGTGGCGGCGGCCGATGCGGGCGACGAGGCGGCGCTCGGCCTTGGACCCCTGGGGATGGCCGCCGAGCCTGTCGTAGTAGCGGCGGGAGATCAGCAGGCCCTGTCCCGGCGCCGGAAGGCCGATGACGGCGAGGCGGGCGGCGGCCATGGCTTCTCCGAGGCGGGGACGCAGGCCGTAGCCATCCACGGCGAGGCGGAAGGTGGCGGCGAGCCGGTCCGCCTGTCCGCGCCGCTGGGCGGTCTCGATGAAGGCCAGCACCTCGCGCGGCCAGCCTTCCTCCAGCATGGAGCCGTCGGTGAGGAAGAGGAGCCAAGAGCCCCGGCCCTGCGCCGCGCCCTGCTTCAGCCGGAGGCCGAGATCCTGCGCGCCCTTGAAGAAATTGCAGCCGGCGGCATCGGCGATGGTGGCCGTGCCATCGGTGGAGCCGGAATCCGCCAGCGTCACGTCGCTCAGCACGCCGGCCGTCACGCCCTGCACGAGCGCGGACAGCACCGGGACGAGCCGGCGCTCGGAATTGTGCGTTGCGATGACGGCGGACAGCACGGGAAACGTTCTCACAGGGCGTTTCCCAGCTATACCTCTACCGACGTGCCGCGTCGATGCCGCAATGCAACATTCCTGACGGATGCGTCATCCGAACCCGGCGGCTACGCTATTTCGGACAGGGCACTTCCTTGTAGACCGCATCGGCGAACTGCTTCACGCCCACGTTGATGCGCAAAGGCGAGGTCCAGGTCTGGTAGGTGACGATGCCCCGGGTCATGGAGATGACCTTGTAATTGTCGAGGCCCTTCGTCTTGTAGCACTTGCCGGGCTGAATATCCTCTTCCTTCAAAGGCATGGCAAAAATCCGCTGGCGATGGCAATGCCGCCAGTATGGGTTCGCCCGCCCGCCGAATCAAGAATGGCCCCGCCCGAGCTGGGGCTTCGCCCGATCGGCGTGTCCCTGCGGGCGGCGCTCCGCCGGCGCGCCGGCGTTTGCCTCGGCCTCCTGAATCTGCTCTTGGAGGGCGGTTGCCTCTGAGACGGCCGGAGAGACGGACCCATGCCCCGCATCGAGATCGATCTTCCGCTCTCCCTCAAGACCGCGCTGGAACAGGAGGCGGCCCGGTCGGGCAAGGACCTCGGCGCGCATATCCGCGCCATCCTCGCCGATCACCTCAAGGCCGAGGTGCACACGGTGTTCCAGATCTCCACATCAGGCGCGCTGGTGGCGGGGGTCTACGACCGGGAGGTCAGCGTCGGCGCGCTCTTGGAGCATGGGGACTTCGGCCTCGGCACCTTCGCCGGGCTCGATGGCGAGATGGTGGTGCTGGACGGCAAGGCCTTCCAGGCGCGGGCCGGCGGCGAGGTGCATGAGGCGCCGGCGGAGGCGGGCTCGCCCTTCGCCGTGGTGACGCGCTTTTCCGCTGATCAGGTGGGGGAGACGGAGGGCGTCACCAGCTTCGACGGCCTCGGTGCCGCCTGCGACTGCTTCCGCTCCTCCAACAACATCTTCCACGCCGTGCGGCTCGACGGCCGCTTCAAGCGCGTGAAGGCCCGCGCCGTGTGCCCGCCCAAGCCCGGCACCTTGCTGGCCGATGCGGCGAAGACCCAGAGCGAATTCACCTTCGAGGATGTGGACGGCACGCTGGTGGGCATCTGGTCGCCGGCTTATTCCGCCGAGTTCAGCGTGGAAGGCTATCACTTCCACTTCCTCTCCGACGACCGCAGCCAGGGCGGCCACGTGCTGGAGGTGGAGGCGGGGCCCTTGAGGATCGCGGTGGAGAACCTCACCGACTTCCACCTCATCCTGCCCGAGACCGAGCACTTCCTGAAGGCGAACCTCGACCAGGACGTGGCGGCGACCCTCAGCAGCGTGGAGCGCTCGCACAGCTAGGCGGCGCCCGCCGCCTCAGTCGGCGGCGGCGTGGCGGCTGAACAGGATGTGCCGCATCCGGTCGGCGCCGATGGCCCGCGTGACGTTCTTGAAGGCGAAGAAGGGCAGCAGCGACACGAACAGGATGACGGACACGATCAGCGCGCCCACCAGCCCGCCGCCACCGATCTCGATCTCGTTGGCAGTGATGGCATGGCCGCTGAACTTGGCGATCACCGAGCGTTCGATGACGTGGAAGACGAGAAAGAACAGCGTGCAGATCGCCGCCTCGTAGAAGATGACGAGGATGAGCGGCCGGCCCCTGAGCCAGCGGGCGACCTCCAACTCCTCGATCACCAGCATCACCTTGGCGAGCACCAGCGCGTTGAGGAAGGCGAAGCCCTGGAAGGTGACGGTATCGCCGTGCGCGCGCTCCACCAGCGCCTGATTGAGCACGAACAGGCCGAGCAAAACCCACAGATACAGGAACAGCACCACGAAGCTGCGGGCCTGCCGGATGGCCATCCCCTTCAGCGCCGCGGCCCGGCTGGCGGTCCCCTCGGCCTTCGGATTCCGCTCGCTCATGCCCGCTCTCCCCCTGTTGCGGCCCGCCCGATGTCGTCGCCGGGCCGCGACCTCCTCCGCGTGACGCATGTGGCGCGGCGTGGCGGGGGCGTACATGCGCGGGAAGGCGAAGGCAACACGGAGACGCTCAAGCTCCCTCTCGTCGCGGCGCCATCGGCGATGCCGTTGCGGCAGGTAATCGGCCTGCGCTCCGCGCTGCGGATGATGGTTCGCAATGGTATAGTCGCCTGTTTTCGCGATTCCGCCGCTGCCCTCCTCACGTTTCCGCGCAGTCGAATTGCGGTTGTCGCTGCGTCACGGTTGCGTCGGGGGAGACATGTTGCAGGGCGGCGGTATGGAAATGCTGGGGCGAGTGCCGGTGACGGTGGAGGAAATCGCCGATCATCCCGATTATCTGCGGGCGCGGAAGCTCTATTGCGACAGCTTCCTCGCTTTGTTCGACCGCAACCCGTTCCTCATCCGCCTGCTGACCGATTCCAGCCGCTACCTTCTGTTCACCCTCTCGGTGATCCTCAACGCCAATCACGATGGGGACCGGCGGGAGACCTGGTTCTCGGTGGGGCGGCTGAAGCAGCAGATGGCCGCCTTCGGCATGACGAGCCCGCGCCATGTGGACCACCTCATCGAGCGGATGCAGGCGGTGGGCTTCGTCGAGATCAGCCATGCCCCGCGGGATCGCCGGGTGAAGCTGCTCCGCCTCACGGACAGGATGCTGGCCCACGACCGGGAGTGGATGGCCACGGACTACATCATCCTCGACACCCTGTGCCCCAGGAATGGCTATGCCGGCGTGCGGAACCGGGACCCGGCGGTCCACGCCGCCATCCGGCGCCAGTCCCTCGCCTTGCTGCCCGAGGGGGCGCGCCTGCTCTGCGAGCAGACGGATTTCCTCCTTTTCTTCAGCCGGCCCGGCGGGCTCATGGTGCTGGAGGCCTTGTTCGAGGCCGCCTTGTCCTCCCCCGATGGCCGGGAGTGCCCGTTCGTCTTCGGCGACGTGGCCCATCGCTTCGGCCTGTCGCGCTCCCACGTGCGCGGGGTGATGCAGGATGCGGAGGCGGCCGGGTTCATCCGCCTGCATGGCCGTGGCGGGCGGGCGGTGGAGATCCTGCCCCGGCTCTGGCGCAGCGATGCCATCGGCCACGGCGTCGGCGCCCGGCTCCGCGACATCGCCTTTCTGCGCGCCTCGGCAGAGCTGGCCGCACAGCCACGCGACCCGGCGGAACCTGCCGATACGGTATGGGTGAAGCAGGCGTGATCGTGCGCGCCGGGCGGACGCATCCGCCCGTCAATAGACGCAAACTTTGCCGTCCATCACGCCCGCGGCCCCGATAATAATCTGCGCGGCGCCGCATCAGGGGGTGGCTGCCGATCTCGCACTCATCGGGGCCGCAGATGTTTTTTCCGTGCCGGCTGGCGCGGGGCGTTATCGTCGCCGCAGCCTGCCTCCTCGCCTCGGCCGCCGGGGCCGACGAGGCGCCGCCCGTCTGGGCCTATCCCATCGCGCCGCCGGACACTGTGCCGCCGAAGGACGACGGCACGGTGCGCCATGTGCCGGGCAGCAGCCGGGGCTATACGCTGACCGAGATCCGCGATCTCTTCGTGGCCCGCGACTGGTTTCCCGACGCCCATCCGCCCATGCCCGCGGTGGTGGCGGAGGGGCGCCACCCCGATACCCGGCCCTGCGGCGTGTGCCACCGGCCCGAGGGCGTCGGCGGGCCGGAGAATGCGAGCCTCGCGGGCCTGCCGGCCGACTACATGCTGCGGCAGATCGATGACTTCCGCAGTGGCGCCCGCTCCACCGGGGTCAAGGCGCGAACCCACGTTTTCCGCATGATCGCCGCCCTCAGGAGCCTGAGCGAGCAGGAGATCGCCGAGGCCGTCACCTATTACGCCGCGCTGAAGCTGCCGCCGCGCATCCATGTGGTGGAGACCGACACGGTTCCCGCGAGCACTGTCCCCTCCTGGTACTACACGCCGAAAAGGGACGGGACATCCGAGCCCCTCGCCGGCCGCATCATCGAGATGCCGGACGACGAGGAGAATTTCGTCAACCGCGATTACCACGTGACCTTCACCGCCTATGTCCCGCGCGGCAGCGTCGCGCTGGGCGAGCGCATTGCGAATGAGGGGCGCGGCGCGCGCATCCCGGCCTGCGTCGCCTGCCATGGCGAGGGACTAAAGGGCATCGGCGACATCCCGCCGCTCGCCGGCCGCTCGCCGTCCTATCTCGTGCGCCAGCTCTACGAGTTCAAGCACGGCCTGCGGAACGGCCCCTTGGCCGCGCCCATGCGCGCGAACACCGAAGAGATGAGTGAGCCGGAGATGGTGGCGCTTGCCGCCTATGCGGCGTCCCTGAAACCCTGATTGCCCCGAAGGACTGGAGAACAGCCATGCGCATGAGGACCTTCATTCCCGCTGTCGTTGTGGCGCTCGCTGCGTGCAACGCCGGCGTGGCCCTGGCCGCGGATACGCTCGGCGCCCGGCTCGTGGGCGCGTGGAAGATCGTGAGCGTGTACGACGCGTTCACCGACGGGTCGCGGCGCGACACCTGGGGACCCGGCGCGCAGGGCCTCGTCGTCTTCACGCCCGGCGGCCAGTTCAGCGCCATCATCGTCGGCCGGGACCGGACGCCACGGACCGGCGGCGTGCCCTCCGAGCCGGTGGGGCCTGCCATGGCCTATGCCGGCGCCTACAGCGTCGACGAAGTGGCGCGCACCTTCTCCACTACGGTCTGGCAATCGACCTTTCCCCAATGGCAGGGCCAGACCCTGCTGCGCGCCATCGAGGCGCTCGACGGGGACCACCTGAAGGTGAGGGCGGCGCCCATCACCGATGCCACCGGCCGGCAGTTCGTGCCGCATCTGGAGCTCGATCGCGTGAAATGACGCGGGCCTCTGGCCCATGCCGGGCGCCTGTCCGGTTTTCAACGGAATCCCACCAGCTAGGCGATGGCGCGACCACGCCGGGCAATCCTCCGATGGATGGTGGGCAACTGGCGCGGCCCGCCGGCGCTCCTCCCCGCAGGGGAGCGTGAAGATCCCGGCGTGACGACCTCCCGCCATCCGGCGGCCGCGCCCTTTTCCCGATCCCCGCGGGTGGTATCATGAGGGGTATTCGGCAAGCTTAGACTTGTCATTCCGCACCGCCGGAGCCCCGCGTGGCTGACCATAGGCGATTTCGATCTTTCCCTTTAAGGTGATTGCGCGGAGGAAAAGATTCGCGTCGAAGCTCAGGGGCGGCTCGATCCGTCATGAGCTCCAGCGGAGTGTTGCGGTGACCGGCCGGCATTATGATTTCTTCGCCGACCTGCTCGACGGCATGGACATGGGGCTGTGCCTCTTCGATGCGGACGACCGCTGCCTGTTGTGGAACAACACATTCCTGAAATTTTTTCCGGAGCATGACGGCCACGTCCATGTGGGCGAGCCCTATGAGGCGAACCTCCGGCGCTTCTACGCCGCCCGGCTCGACGCTTCGGAGCTGGCCAACATCGAGCGCTACATTCGCGACGGGGTCCTGCGGCATCGGACGCAATCGCGCGCCTTCGTCTTCGACCATCGCGGCCGGCGCCTGCGCGTGAATGCCTTGACGGACTCCGATGGTAATCGCGTCCGCATCTGGCAGGCGCTCGTGCAGGAGCCGGCGGAGTCCGAACGGAGCGACGCGCAGCGCGGCTTCTCCATCGACCTGCTCGACCATATTCCCGACGGGGCCATGGTGCTCGACCAGAACGACCTCATCATCGCCGCCAACGACGAATTCCGCCGGCTCTATGGCGTGCGCCCGAGCGAGACCGTGGTCGGCCAGCCGTTCGCCGCCGTGGTCCGCCGGGCCTGGGCGGCGGCCGGCCGGCCCGACGAGCAGCTGGAGCCCGGGCTTCTCGACAACATGCGCTTCGCCGGATCACCGTTCGAGATCGAGCTGCCGCGCGATCAATGGCGCCGTGTCATCGCCCGTCGCACCAGCGACGGCATCGGCTATTTCACCCATTCGGACATTTCCCTCCTCAAGCGCCAGCAGGCGGACCTGCTGGTGGCGGAACGCCGGGCGTGGGAGGGGGAGCGGCGCTATCGCCTGCTGGCGGAGAACTCGACCGACGTGATCGCCGCGATCTCCGGCGACCGGACGATCCGCTTTATGTCGCCGGCCTGCAGCCGCATTCTCGGCTGGGGGCCTTCGGAGATGCTCGATCGCGACGTGATCGATTTTCTCCATCCCGATGAGCAGCCCATGTTCCTGGCGGCGCTCTGCGCCGGCGAGGGAAGCGGTCTTGGCCGCAGCGCCGCTTTCGTGTGCCGGGTCCGTGCCCGCCATGACGACTGGGTGTGGATGGAAGCCTCCATCGGAGCGGTTCAGGAGACGACGCTCGACGGAGCCGACATCGCCTTCATCTGCTCGCTGCGCGATGCCCGCGAGCGGGTGCTCGCGGAGCGGGCGCTCAAGCGGGCGCACGAGGAGCTGGCGCTCATCGCCGGCAGCGATCCGTTGACCGGCCTTGCGAACCGGCGCCGCTTCGAGGCCATCTTCGATGAGGAATGGCACCGGGCGGGACGCGAGCGGCTGGGGCTGTGCCTGGCGATGGTGGATATCGATCGCTTCAAGGCGGTCAACGACACCTTCGGGCATCTCGCCGGGGACGAATGTCTCAAGCGGGTGGCGATGGTCATCAAGGCCAATCTCCCACCCGGAGCCGGGCTGGCGGCCCGCTATGGCGGGGAAGAGTTCGTGCTTCTGCTTCCCAATGCCTCCGGAGGGCAGGGGCAGGCGCTTTGCGAGCGCATCCACAACGATCTCAAGCGGGAGCCGTGGTCGGCGGTGGCGCCGGGCCTCGACGCGGTGACCGTCAGCATCGGCCTCTGCATCGCGCGGGCCCCGCAGGGGGCCAGCATGGCCGGGCTGATCCGCATCGCCGACGAGGCGCTCTACAGGGCCAAAAGCTCGGGGCGGAACTGCACGGAGGTACAGCATGCCGTCTGAGGGTGGCTGCTTCGCCGGAAGGTCACGCGGGCGTCATCCCCCCTTGGCAAGGTCGCGCGCCTTTCTCCACAATTGAACCGCGCCGAGCCGCGCTTGCGCCCGTCCGCGTCCAGGAGGTGTCGATGAATCGCCGCGAACTGCTCGCCGGAACCGCCGCTTCTGCCGGCCTCGCGCTTCTGCCGGGCCTCGCCCTTGCGCAAGGCGCACCCGTGCAGATCACGTTCTGGCACGCCATGGCCGGCCCCCTCGGCGACGAACTGAAGCGGCTCTGCGACGCCTTCAACGCCGCCCAGAAGGCGGTGGTGGTGGAACCGGTGTTCAAGGGCACCTATCCCGAGACCATGACCGCTGCCATCGCCGCCTTTCGCGCCGGCAAGGCGCCGCATCTGGTGCAGATGTACGAGGTCGGCACCGGCTCCATGCTGGCCGCCGGCGCGGCGGTGAAGCAGGTCTGGCAGCTCGCCGACGAGACCGGCGTCCGGCTCGATCCGGCCATCTACATGCCGGCGGTGCGCAGCTATTACAGCCTGCCGGATGGCCGCATGGCCTCCATGCCGTTCAATTCGTCGACCCCCATCATGTGGTGCAACAAGGACCTGTTCGAGCGCGCCGGTCTTGATCCCGAGCGGCCGCCGGAGACCTGGGAGCAGGTGGTGACGGCGGCCGAGGCGCTGCGGTCCAAGGGCGGCGCCAAGGTGGGCATGACCACCGCGTGGCCGACCTGGGTGCATCTGGAATGCTTCGGCGCCATCCATGATGTGCCCTTCGCCACCAAGGCCAACGGCTTCGAGGGGCTCGACGCCGAGCTGGTGTTCAATTCCCCGCCCATGCGCAGCCACATCACCCGCCTTCTGGAAATGGCGAAGGCGGGCACCTTCACCTATGCCGGCCGCGGCGCCGCCGGCGACAGCCTCTACCCGGCCGGCGACACGGGCATCTCCTTCAACTCGTCCGGGATCCGCGCTGCCGTGGTGCGCGACGCCCGCTTCCGCCCCATGGCGGCGCAACTGCCCTATGACCCGGCGGTGCGGGCCACACCGAACAATTCGATCATCGGCGGCGCGAGCCTGTGGACCATGACGGCGCCCGACCGGTCGGCGGCGGAATACAAGGCCGTCGCCAGCTTCCTCGCCTTCCTCGCCCGGCCGGACACCGATGCGTCCTGGCACCAGCGCACGGGTTATGTCCCGGTCACGCTGGGCGGCGCGGGCCTCTCGCTTGCCCAGGGCTACTATGCCCGCAATCCGGGCGCGGACATCCCCATCCGCCAGCTCAACCGCGGCGAGGTCACGGTCAATTCCAAGGGCTTGCGCCTCGGGCGGCTGACCGAGATCCGGGCCATCGTCGAGGAAGAGTTCGAGACGGCCCTGCAGGGCAAGCAGGACGCCGGCGCCGCCCTCGACACGGCCGTGGCACGCGGCAACAAGGTGTTGCGCGAGTTCGAGAAGTCCGTATCCAGATAGGTCCTGCGGAGCACGGCCCGGACATGGAGCGGCGAACGATCTTTCCGGGCTGGACGACGCCCGCGCTGCTGCTGGTGCCGCAGATGGCGCTGACCGTGTTGCTGTTCCTGTGGCCGACGGCGGTGGCGGTGCGCGCGAGCGTCATGCGCGCCGATCCGTTCGGCCTCAGCGAGACCTTCGCGGGCCTCGACAATTTCACCGCGCTCTTCACCGATCCGCTCTATCTCGCCGCCATCGGGCGCACATTGGTGTTCTGCGGGGCGGTGACGGGGCTGGCGCTCGGCCTCGCGGTCCTGCTGGCGGTGTTCGCCGACGCGGACATCCGCGGGCGGGGCGCCTACCGGGCGGCGCTGGTCTGGCCCTATGCGGTCGCGCCGGCGGCCGCGGGCGTGATCTGGGCGCTGCTGCTCCATCCGCAGATCGGCGGCGTCGCCGGCCTCCTGAAGCATCTCGGCATCGCCTGGAACTACAAGCTGAACGACACGCAGGCCATGATCGCCGTGGTCGGCGCCTCCGCGTGGCGGCAGGTGAGCTACAATTTCATCTTCGTCCTCGCGGGCCTCCAATCCATCCCGCGTACCATCATCGATGCCGCGCGGATGGACGGGGCGCGCGGGTGGCGGCGGTTCCGCACCATCCTTCTGCCCATGCTCGCGCCGACGCTCGCGTTCCTGGTGGTGGTGAACCTCGTCTATTCCGCCTTCGAGACCTTCGGCACCATCGAGGCCCTGACGCAGGGCGGACCGGGCCGGGCGACGCAGACCCTGATGGTGAAGGTCTATCGCGACGGCGTGGTCAATCTGGACCTCGGGGCCTCCGCAGCCCAGTCAGTGGTGCTGATGGCCCTCGTCATGGGGCTGACGGCGCTGCAGTTCCACTTCCTTCGGCGGCGGGGCGGGCGATGACGGGGGCATCGGATCTGCGCGCCCGGCTGCGGGGAAATCTGCTGGCCGGAAATCTGGGGGCCGGGAATCTCTTGGCGCACGCGGTGCTGCTCATGGGCACGGCCCTGTTCCTGCTGCCCATCTGGCTGGTGTTCGTGGGGTCGACGCTGGACAGCGGCGCCATCAACCGGGGCGATATCGGCCTCATGCCGCGCCTCGAAGGCCTCGCGATCTATCCGCGCCTGCTTTCGCCCGCGCCGGGCGGGGTGCCCGTGTGGCGCATGCTGGCGCTTTCCTTCGCCATGGCGCTCGCCATCGCCGCCGGCAAGATCGCGGTCTCGCTGCTCTCGGCCTATGCGGTGGCCTTCTTCCGCTTCCCGGGCCGCATGCTGTGCTTCTGGCTGCTGTTCATCACCCTCATGCTGCCGGTGGAGGTGCGCATCATCCCCACCTTCGCGGTGGTGGCGGATTTCGGCATGGTGAACACCTTCGCCGGCCTCGTCCTGCCGCTCACCGCCTCGGCGACGGCGACCCTGCTGTTCCGGCAGGCTTTCGTGCTGGTGCCCGACGAACTCGTGGAGGCTGCCCGCATGGATGGGGCCGGTCCCTGGCGGTTCCTGCGGGACGTGCTGATCCCGCTGTCGCGCACCAACATGGCGGCGCTGTTCGTGATCCTGTTCGTCTACGGCTGGAACCAGTATCTGTGGCCGCTGGTGGTGGCCACCGACCCGCGGCTCGACACCATCACGGTGGGCATTGTGCGCATGATCGGCCCGGAATCCCGCACCGCCTGGAACGAGGTGATGGCGACCGCCATCCTCGCCATGCTGCCGCCCACGCTGGTGGTTCTGGCCATGCTCAGATGGTTCGTGAAGGGCCTTACGGAGAGCGAACGCTGATGGCCGGGCTGGTCCTCGATCAGGTGCGCAAGAGCTTCGGCCGCACCGAGGTGCTGCGGGGCATCGACCTCGATGTGGCGCCGGGCGAAATGGTGGTGGTCGTCGGGGCGTCGGGCTGCGGCAAGTCCACGCTTCTGCGGCTCGTCGCCGGTCTGGAGCAGCCGAGTTCCGGCCGGATTATGCTGGATGGCGAGGACATCACCGCGCGCGATCCCGCCGCGCGGGACATCGCCATGGTGTTCCAGCACTATGCGCTCTATCCGCACATGAGCGTGTTCGACAACATGGCCTATGGGCTGAAGGTGCGCCGCCTGCCGCGCGCCGAGATCGCCGCGCGCGTGGAGGAGGCCGCCCAGATGCTGCACATTTCGCCGCTGCTGGGCCGCAAGCCGCGCGAGCTGTCCGGTGGCCAGCGCCAGCGCGTGGCCATCGGCCGGGCGGTGGTGCGCAAGCCGCGCCTGTTCCTGTTCGACGAGCCCCTGTCCAGCCTCGACGCGCGGCTGCGCACCTCCATGCGTGCCGAGATCAAGCGCCTGCAACGCCGCCTTGGCGTCACCAGCCTCTATGTGACCCACGACCAGCATGAGGCGATGAGCCTCGGCGATCGCATTCTGGTGCTGAACGAGGGCCGTCCGGCCCAGCTCGGACCGCCCATGGAGATCTACGCCCGCCCGGCCGACACCGCTGTCGCGGAGCTGATCGGCGATCCGCCCATGAACCTGCTTCCCGGATGGCTCGACGCCGATGGACGGGTGCGACTGGAGACTGGCGACACGGGGAACGGACGGCCGGTGCTCGTGGGCATCCGTCCCGAGGATGCGGCGGGCGGGCGCCCCGACGGCGACGGGCTGGCCCTGGGCTTCACCCCGGACACGGTGGAGCCGATGGGCGCCGAGGTGCTTCTGGTGGGGCGCCTCGAGACCGGCGCCGCATTCTCGGTGCGCACGCTGCCGGCGAGTTTCGCGCTGGGGTCCCGCCTCGATTTCCATTGCCCGGCGCAGCGGCTGCACCTGTTCGATCCGGGTTCGGGGCAACGCATCGGGCCGGCCGGTCCGGTGGCCCGATGATGCGCCGCCCCCCGGCTCACCCGGTGTGCGCGCCGGTCGCGTCGGGGTCTTGCGAGCCATCCCCGGCCTTCGGTGCGGGAATGCGGAACCAGGCCACATAGAGCGCCGGCAGGAACAGGAGCGTCAGCACCGTTCCCACGATGATGCCGCCCATCATGGCGTAGGCCATGGGCCCCCAGAACACCTCGCGGGCGATGGGAATGAGGCCGAGGCTCGCCGCCGCCGCCGTGAGCATGATGGGCCGCATGCGGTGCTCCGTCGCCTCCCGCACCGCCTCCCACGGCGGGTGGCCCTCGGCCCGCAGATGCTCGATCTGGACGATCAGGATCACCGAGTTACGGATGAGGATGCCGATGAGCGCCAGCACGCCGAGGATGGCGACGAAGCCCAGCGGCGCGCCGCTCGGCACCAGCGCGGCGACCACGCCGATGAGCGCCAGCGGGGCCACGGCGAACACCAGCACCAGCCGCTGGAAGCTCTGGAGCTGGATCATCAGGATGGTGGCCATGATGAACAGCATCAGCGGCATCACCGCGAGGATGGGGGCCTGGCTCTTCTGGCTCTCCTCCACCGCGCCGCCGATGACGACACTATAGCCGGGCGGCAGCTTCGTGTTGAAGGCCGCGACGGCGGGCGTGAGCTGCTCCACCACCGTGTTCGGCTGGACCGCATCGATGATGCCGGCCTTCGCCGTGATGGTCGGCAGCCGCGAGCGCCGCCAGATGGTGGGCTGCTCGATCTCGTAGCGCAGGGTCGCCACCGCCGCGAGGGGCACGGAGCGCCCGCCCGAGCCGGGCAGCTGAAGGTCGCGCAGGGTCTCGATGGACTGGCGCTCCTGCGCATTGGCGCGGCCGAGCACGGTCACGAGATAGATGTCGTCCCGCACCTGGGTGATGGCCGTGCCGTCCAGCACGCCGTTGAGCGCGCCGGCGATGTCCTCGGAGGTCACGCCCAGCTGGCGCGCCTTGTCCTGGAGCACGTCCACCTTGATGACGCGGGCGGGCTCCATCCAGTCGAACACCACATTGCCGAGGTGCGGATTGCTGCGCATGACGCTGGCGAAGTCGAGGGCGATGGTGCGCACCTTCTGGATGTCCGGCCCGCTCACCCGATACTGCACCGGGCGGCCGACCGGCGGGCCGATGTCGAGGAAGTGCACGAAGGCGTCGGTGCCCGGCATGGTCTTGTCGAGATAGGCCTGGAACTGCCCCCTCAGCCGGTCGCGCTCCTCCAGCCCCTTGGTGACGATGATGGTCTGGCCGAACGCCACGTCCGCCGGCTGCACGTCCACCGGCAGCACGAAGCGCGGGGCGCCCGTGCCCACATAGGTGGACCAGTGGTCGATGTCGGGATTGCCCTTCAGCGCCTCCTGCTCGAAGCGCGCCATCTGGGCGTTGGTCTCGGCGATGGAGGCGTTCTGCGGCAGGTTCCAGTCGACGATCAGCTCGCGGCGGTCGGACGACGGGAAGAACTGCTGCTGGACGAGGCCCATGCCGGCGATGGAGAGGATGAAGACGAGCAGTGTCACGCCGATGGTGGTCCAGCGCCACAGCATGGCGCGCTTCAGGATCCAGGCGAACGCACGGGCGAAGCGGCCGCCGCCTTCCTGATGATGCGGCAGGCTCTTCGGCAGGATGGCGACGCCGAGCAGCGGGGTGAACAGCACCGCCACCAGCCACGACACCAGCAGCGACACGGCGATGACGACGAACAGGGTGAAGGTGAATTCGCCGGCGTTGGAGCTGTTGAGGCCGATGGGGATGAAGCCGGCCACCGTCACCAGCGTGCCCGACAGCATGGGGAACGCCGTCGAGGTGTAGACGTGGGTGGCGGCCTTCCTGAGCGTGTCGCCGGCCTCCAGCCGCGCCACCATCATCTCCACCGCGATCATGGCGTCGTCCACCAAGAGGCCGAGGGCGATGATGAGCGCGCCGAGCGAGATGCGCTGGAGCGAGATGCCGGAATAGGCCATCACCATGAAGGTGATGGCGAGCACCAGCGGGATCGAGATCGCCACCACCAGCCCCGCCCGAAACCCGAGGCTGACGAAGCTGATGGCGAGCACGATCACCACCGCCTCCACCAGGGCGCGGGTGAAGCCGCCCACGGCCTCCTCCACGATCTGCGGCTGGTCGGAGACGAGATGCACGCCGACGCCCACCGGCAAGTCGGCCTCGATGCGCGCCATCTCCGCCTTCAGCGCCTCGCCGAACTCAAGCAGGTTGGCGCCGGCCTTCATGCCGATGGCGAGGCCGATGGCCGGCTCGCCGTTGAAGCGGAACAGCGCCTGCGGCGGGTCCACATAGCCGCGCCGGATGGTGGCGACGTCGGTCAAGGGGAAGAAGCGGCCGTTGATCCGGAGGTTGATGGCCTTGAGGCTCTCCTCGGAGGTGAATTGCCCGTTGACGCGCACGGCGATGCGTTCCGGCCCGGCCTGCAGCACGCCGGAGGGTACCAGCGCGTTCTGCGCCTGGAGCGAGGTGAGGACGGCGCGCTGGTCGATGCCGAGGGCGGCCATCTTGCGGGTGGAGAATTCGAGGAAGATCACCTCGTCCTGCGCACCGATGATGTCCACGCGGCCCACATTGGGCACCGTGAGCACCTGCGCGCGCACCTCCTCCACCCGGTCGCGCAGCTGGCGCTGGGTCAGCCCGTCACTGGTGAAGGCGTAGATGTTGCCGTAGACGTCGCCGAACCGGTCGTTGAACTGCGGCCCCGTCACCCCCTGCGGGAAGGTGCCGCGGATGTCGTTGACCATGTTGCGCACCTGCAGCCAGGTGGGCACCACATCGCGGGCCTTGGTGGTGTCGCGCAGGTTGACGAAGATCGTCGTCTCGCCTGGCACGGTGAGGCTGCGGGTGTAGTCCAGCGCCTCCAGCTCCTCGAGCTTCTTCTCGATGCGGTCCGTGACCTGCCGCGTCATCTCCTGAGCCGAGGCGCCGGGCCATTGCGCCTGGATCACCATGGTCTTGATGGTGAAGGCGGGGTCCTCCTCGCGGCCGAGCTGCAGGTAGGACAGGAAGCCCGCGAGGACGAAGGCGAGCATGAAGTACCAGACGAGCGAGCGATGCTCGAGCGCCCAGTCGGACAGGTTGAACGACTTCACGGCTGGACATCCTGCTCTAGACGGATCTTCTGGCCCTCGGACAGGCTGTGCACGCCCGCTGTCACGAGGCGCGTTCCTGCTGCCAATCCCGAGGTCACGCGCGCCTTGTCGCCGGAGGCGGCGGACACGGTGACCTGCTGCGCGTGCACCGTCCGGCCGTCCGCCGCGACGCACCAGACGAAGGACTTGCCGTCGCGGGTGAACACCGCAGAGCCCGGAATCAACAGGTCGGCCGCAAGAGTGTCGGCGGGACGCGCCGCGACGGTTGAGCCGAGCCGGTACACCGCGGGCGGATGGTCGAGGGTGATGCGCACGCGGCGGGTGCGGGTCACGCTGTCGGCCTGGGGCGCGATCTCCCGCACCCGGCCGGTCACGACGGGCGCCCCGTCGAGCTGGAGGCTGACCTGGAACGGCGATCCGATCCTGATATCGCCGATGAAGTCCTCGCCGATATCCACCACCGCCTCGCGGATGTCGGGCCGCGCGATGGTGACGACGCTGCGCCCGGGGGAAACCACCTGTCCCAGCTCCGCGCCGACCGCCGTGACGACCCCGGCGAACTCGGCCTTGAGCTGCGCGTAGCCCAGCTGCTCGCGCGCCTTGACGAGGTTCGCCTGGGCGCGAGCCAGCGACGCCTCGGCCGCCGAGCGGCCCTGCTCGGCGGTCTCGAACGTCGCCCGGCTGGTGGCCGCGGTCTCCAGAAGGGTCCGCTGGCGGTCCTCCGTGCCGGAGGCGTTGGTGAGCTGGGCCTGGGCGTTGGCGACCTCCGCGAGGGCGGACCGCACCGAGAGCTTCAGGGCGGTGTCGTCGATGGCGGCGACGACCTGGTCCTTCGCGACCACATCGCCCACGTTCACCGACCGCACGAGCAGCCGCCCCAGCACCCGGAAGCTGAGGTCCGTCTGCACCTGCGGCTCGATGGTGCCCGCCACTTCGAGCACCTCGCGGGACATGGGCTGCACCACCGCCGTCAGCACCGGACGCGGCGGAACGGCGGGAGCGGCCGCCTGCTCGCCGCAGCCGGCGAGGGCGGCCGTCGCGGCGAGCACCAGCATCAGATGGGCATGTCTCACGAGCCGCTCTCCAGTGTGTAGTCGACGGTCTGGCCGGTGCTGAGGCGTTTGGCGCCGTCCACGACCACGAGGTCGCCCGGCGCGAGGCCGGAGGAGATCACGATGGAGCCGGTCTCGAAGGCGTCCACGACGACCTTGGCGAGGGATACCGCATGGGTCTTCGGATCGATCCGCCAGACCGCTGGGTCTCCGCCATCGGAGGCCAGCGCGCTCCAGGGCAGGACGATGCGCGGCTTCGCCTTCCACATCACGGTTCCGGTCACCGGACTGCCGAGGGGCATGGCTTCGGGCGGCGCGTCGATGGCCACCTTCACCCGCACGGTGCCGGTGGTCGCATCGATGACCGGCGACACTTCCCGCACGCGCCCGTCCGCGACGACCTTGGGATCGGAGACGAGCGAGACCCTGATGCGGTCGGTGTCGCTGTTGTGGAAGAAGGTCTCGTAGACGTCGAACACCGCGTCGCGCGTGTCGTCCTCGGCCAGCGTGAACGCCGGCTGGGCGGGCTGCACCACCTGCCCCACCTCGATGGTGCGGGCGGTGATGACGCCGGCCGCGCGGGCCCGCAGCTCGGCGTAGCCCAGCGCATCCCGCGCCGTTCCCAGCTGGGCGCGCGCGGTCTCCAGCGCGCTTTCCGCCGCGCCGGCCGTCTCCGTCGCCTGATCGTAGGCGGCGCGGGTGGTGTAGCCCTTGGCGAGCAGCGTCGACTGCCGCTGGAAATTGGCATTGGCGACGCGCAGCCGGGATTCGGCGGCGGAGACGGCGGCCGTGGCGGCGTCGAGTTCGGCCTGCTGCTCGGTGGGATCGATCCGCGCCAGCAGATCGCCGGCGGCGACGTGCGCGCCCACGTCCACCAGGCGTTCCGTGACCCGCCCGCCGACCCGGAAGGACAGCTGGGTGAGCACCTTGGCCTCGACATCCCCCGTCAGCGAGACGGAGGTGGTGCGGTTCGTGACCGCGACGGCCGTGGCCCGGACCACGAACGCGGGCCGCCCTGCCTCGGGTGTCGGGTGGGACGCGTCCTTCGGGGTTCCCTGTCCGTCGCAGGCGGCGAGCAGGCCCGAGAGGGCGAAGATGCAGATCAGCGCGGCCATCGGCCGTCGCGCAGGCGAACGAACGCCCGCTCCGGTGTTCGCCGCCGGCGCGCGATACGGGAATTGCATGAGAAATCAGGCCGTTCTGTTCAAGACCCGGCGCACCGCGCCGCCGCCGCGCCCTGCGGCGCAATCGGGTGGCAAGTGTCCAGGGTGCGGATCTCCAAGGGACCGATGTCCTGGGGGCTCATCTCGAGGGGACGCATGTCCGGGGCGCGCGCGCCGGTGCACAGGCATGAAAATCTCCGCTCCGGAACCTTGCGCCCCTCGGTTCTGCTATCCCTGTAGCGCGAGCCGCGGGTGAAAGTCAACGGGTGTTGACCAGATGCCCGCGACCTCCTACGCCTTGAGGCCGGATGAGGACGGATGTGATGACCAAGACCCGTGACAGCTCGGCGCCCGCCTCCGGGCGGGAGCGCATTCTGGCGGCGGCTGTCGCGCGCTTCTCGCGGCAGTCCTACGACGAGACCGGACTGCGCGAGATCGCCGCCGACGCGGGCGTGGACGTCGCCTACGTGCACCGCGCCTTCGGCTCCAAGGAGCAGCTGTTTCACGAAGCGCTGAAGTGCGCCGTGCAGATGGACAAGATTTTCGACGCGCTCGGTGCCGACCCGGCCCGGATGCTGGCGGCCCATCTGCTGGCTGAAGACGAGCCGGACGCGACCGTCCGGCCCATGGACATCCTGATCCGGTCCCTGACCAGCCCGAAGGCGGCGGCGGTGCTGCGCACGGCGGTGATGGAGGAGTTCGTGACGCCGCTGGGCGCGCATCTCGACACCAACGCCACCCAGCGTGCGGCGCTGGCGGCGGCGCTGCTGATGGGCGTCGGGATCCTGCGCGACGTGCTGGAGCTTCCGGCCCTCTCGGAAGGACCGGGCGGCACCCTCGAGCGCAGCGTCGCCGATACGCTGGCGATGGTGCTGGGGCAGGCCGGTCCGAAAATTTGATCCGGGTAATATTGACTATAATTTCGTCCGGGTATTAATGGCGGGCCCTCTCCCGGACGTCGCCATGCCCCTCGTGAAAGCCAACGGTCTCGACATCGCCTTCGACAGCTTCGGCCCGCAGGATGGCGAGGCGATCCTGCTGGTCGCCGGTCTCGGCGTTCAGAGGATCCGCTGGGCCGAGCCGTTCTGTGCCGCCCTCGCGGGGCAGGGCTTTCGCGTGATCCGCTTCGACAATCGCGATGCCGGCGGCTCGACCCATCTTGGCCAGCACACGCCGCCGGACCTCGGCGCCCTCGTCGCCGCGCTGATGGCGGGGCGGCGGCCGGACGTTCCCTATACCCTCGCCGATATGGCGGCCGACGCGATGGGCCTGCTCGATGCCCTGGCCATTCCGCGGGCGCATGTGGTCGGCCAGTCCATGGGCGGCATGATCGCGCAGATCATGGCGAGCGAGCACCCCGGACGGGTGCTGTCCCTCACCTCGATCATGTCGGGCACCGGCAATCCGGCGCTGCCCCAAGCCGCGCCGGACGTTCTGGCCATGATGATGCGCCCCGCGCCCGATCCCGCCCGCGACGAAGCCGGCTTTCTGGCCCACAGCCTCGCCTTCGCCCGCCGCATCGCCGGTCCGGCGCATCCGGTGGACGAAGGCGCGCATGGCCGCCTTGTGCTGGAGGAGGCGCGCCGCGCCCATGATCCCGGCGGCACGGGCCGGCAGCTCGCCGCCATGGCCGTGGCGGGGGACCGCCGCGCCCGGCTCGCGACCATCGCCGTGCCCGCGCTGGTCATCCACGGCGCGTGCGATCCCCTGATCCCGCCGGCCTGCGGCGCCGACACCGCGGCTTCGATCCCTAGCGCTGAATTCCTGCTGGTCGACGGCATGGGCCACCATGTGCCGGCGAGCCTCCACCGCGTGGTGGCGGAGGCCATCGTTCGTGTGGCGAAAGCGGCCGGCAGCGATCAGGCCGGAACCTGCCACTGAGCGCGGCTCCGACCGCGCACGGGCTCCGTTATGGCTCAGCGTGCCGCGCTGGCGGCGTGCTGCTCCACGAAGGCGCGAATCTGCCCGCCGGAAAGGGCGCCGCTCTGGCGGGCGATTTCCCGGCCGCCGCGGAACAGGATCAGCGTCGGGATCGAGCGGATCTGGAAGCGGGCGGCAAGCTGCGGTTCGGCCTCCGTGTCCACCTTGGCCAGCCGCACGCGGGGCTCCAGCGCCGCTGCGGCGGCCTCGAATGCCGGGGCCATGGCGCGGCAGGGGCCGCACCAGCCGGCCCAGAAGTCCACCAGCACCGGCAGGTCGTCCGAGCCGATCTGCCGGTCGAACGCCGCCGTGGTGAGCGCCACGGGATGGCCCGTGAACAGGGCCTGCCCGCAGGAACCGCACCGTCCGCCGCCGCGCCGCTCGGCGGGCAGGCGGTTGAGCTGCCCGCAATGGGGGCAGGGGATGATGATCTTGTCGGACATGATGTTGATGACGGCCGCCGGGCGCCGGATCCGGTTCGCCTGCGGCCGCTCCTTTCTCCCGTCCAGATAGGCGGCCGTGGCGGCGCCGCAAGGCAAGGGCGGGAATTTCACAGTTGCGGTGCGTCAATGCCCTGTTGCGGTGCGGCTGTAGTGTCGTCGCGCGGGACTTGGAAGGCGGTGCGAAAGCAGCCGCGAATCGCCGGAGGGACGGGATGCCGTTTCTCCGGAGGGGTTCGTGCGCGCGTTCGGGGCGCCGGCCATGACAGGAGGTCGTTCCATGAACGACGAAGGGACAATCCGGCGCAGGCCGCGATTGAAGAAAATCGCGGCGGCCGCAGCCGGCGTCGCGGTGGTTGGCGCGGCCGTGTTCTGGTGGGTCGTCACCCCGCCGCGCATTGAGGATGGCGGCCGCGCGCTGCCGCAGGCGGCGGACGCGGAGCTGGTCGCGCGCGGCAAGTACATCGCAGAGCTGGGCGACTGCGTCGCCTGCCACACCACGGCGGACGGCAAGCCCATGGCCGGCGGGCGCGGGCTGGAGACGCCGTTCGGCATGCTCTATTCCACCAACATCACGCCCGATCCCAAGACCGGCATCGGCCGCTACAGCTTCGGCGCCTTCGACCGCGCCATGCGCAAGGGCGTGACCGCCGACGGCACCCACGTGTACCCGGCCATGCCGTACCCGTCCTACGCGAAGATGTCGCCGGACGACATGTATGCGCTCTACGTCTACCTCATGAAGGGCGTGACCCCGGTGGACAGCCTCAACAGGCCGTCCGGCATCGGCTTCCCCTTCAACCAGCGCTGGACGCTGGCGTTCTGGAACCAGATGTTCCTCGACAGCCATCCCTTCGTCGCCGATGCGGGCAAGGGTGAGGTGTGGAACCGCGGCGCCTATCTGGTGCAGGGCCTCGGCCATTGCGGCGCCTGCCACACGCCGCGCGGCATCGGCTTCCAGGAACTCGCCATGGGCGATGCCGGCGGCGGCGGCGACAAGTTCCTCTCCGGCTCCAAGGTGGAGGAGTGGAACGCGGTCAATCTGCGCGGCCTCGGCGACGTGGATGACACGGTGGAGCTGCTGAAGACCGGCCAGAACCGCTTCGGCACCGTCTCCGGCTCCATGACCGAGGTGATCCACAACTCCACCCAGAACTTCACCGACCCGGATCTTGTGGCCATCGCCACCTATCTCGGCGGTCTGCCCACCGACCAGCCGCGCGCACCGCGCCCGGCGACGCCGGACACGGGCGTGGCTTCGGCGGTTCCCGCGGCCATGTTCACCAGCCGGGGCGGGCTTGCCTATGCCCAGTTCTGCGCCGATTGCCATCGCCTCAACGGCGCTGGCGTCGCCAAGGTGTTCCCGCCCCTCGCCGGCAATCCGACCGTCGCGGCCAAGGACCCCTCGACGCTGGTTCACATCACCCTGACCGGCTGGGCGACGGCGCAGACGCAGGCCCATGCCCGCGTCTTCACCATGCCCGGCTTCGCCCGGCTGGGCGACGACGAGATCGCCGACATCCTCTCCTTCGTCCGCACCAGCTGGGGCGGCGGGGCGGCACCGGTGACGGCCGGCGAGGTGAAGGCGGCGCGCGCCACCCTCGACCCGAAGGTGGACACCCGGCCCTTCGACACCCCGCGCATCGCCGACGTGCTCAACGAGCCCAACGCCACCCAGCTGGTGCGCGGCATGCGCCTCAACACCGAGACGCACACCCTGCTGCCGAAGAATGTCGGCAACGTGCTGAACTGCTCCAGCTGCCACCTCAATGCCGGCACGGTGGCCGACGGCTCGCCCTATGTGGGTGTCTCCGCCTTCTTCCCGAGCTATGCGCCGCGGGCCGGGCGGGAGATCACGCTGGAGGACCGCATCAACGGCTGCTTCCTGCGCTCCATGAACGGCAAGCCGCTCGCCAAGGACGGCGACGACATGAAGGCCATGGTCGCCTATTTCGACTGGATGAAGCGGGAGACCAAGCCCGAGGACAAGGTGGAGGGCCGCGGCGTCGGCAAGATCAGCCAGCAGATCAAGCCGGACACCGAGAACGGCGCCAAGGTCTACGCCGCCCAGTGCGCCGTCTGCCACGGCGGCAACGGGGAGGGCATCAAGGACGCCGCCGGCGCCTTCGTCTATCCCCCGCTGTGGGGCGACCAGTCCTTCAACATCGGCGCGGGTATGGCGCGCACGTACACGGCAGCGGCGTTCGTGAAGCGCAACATGCCCATCGGCTTCCACGGCGGCTTCCCGCTGGGCCAGGGCGGCCTCACCGATCAGGAGGCGGTGGATGTGGCCGAATACTTCAGCCACATGCCTCGGCCGGACTTCGCCCCCAAGGTGAACGACTGGCCGAAGGACAAGAAGCCGGCGGACGCCCGCTACTGACCCCCTGAAACAACGAGCGCCCGGACCGTGCAGGGTCCGGGCGCTCGCGCATCCCCCCGTCGCGGGACAATGGACGGGTGGAAAGGGGATGGGTTGGAAAAGCTCAGACGGGAAGCACCACCACCTTCGTGCCGTTGGGCACGCGGCGGTACAGGTCGATCACGTCCTGGTTCATCATGCGGATGCAGCCGGAGGAGACCGCCTCGCCGATGGTCCAGGGCTCGTTGGTGCCGTGGATGCGGTAGAGCGTGTCCTTGCCGTCCTTGAAGAGATAAAGCGCACGGGCGCCGAGCGGATTGGTCTCGCCGCCGGCCATGCCGCCGGCCCAGGGGCGATACTTGGCGGGCTCGCGCGCGATCATGGCGTCGGTGGGCCGCCAGCTCGGCCATTCGCGCTTGTTGCCCACGTTCGCGGTGCCGGAGAATTCCAGCCCTTCGCGGCCGACACCCACGCCGTAGCGCAGCGCCTTGCCGTTCTCCTGCACGAGGTAAAGGAAGCGGTTCCGGGGATCGACCACCAGCGTGCCCGGCTCCTGTCCGGTGGGGTTGCTCACCAGCTGGCGGACGTTGCGCGGCTTGATGTCGTCCGGATCGGCGGCGGGAATGCGGAAGCCGCCGTCCTCAAGCGCGCCATAGCGCGCGGCATCGGCCGGGGCGACGCGCGGTGCCTTCACCGGCATCTCGTCCTGCGTGGTCACGCAGGCCCCGAGGGCCAGCGGCAGGAGGAGGGTGGTGAAGAGACCGCGGCGGGACAGCAGGGGGGACGCGGGAAGGGAATCCAAGGCCGGCTCACTCCCCTGCGGTCTGGCGGCGGCGGGCTTCGGCCACGGCGCGCTTGAAGCTTGAGTAGTCAAGGGTGGAGGCGAGCAGCGGGCCGACCAGATAGGTGGGCGTGCCGCTGAGGCCGAGGGAATCCGCCTGTGCGGCGTTGCGCTTCAGGAGCGCGCCGATGTCGGCGATGTGGGCTTTGAGATCCGCCATCAGCCGGTCCAGGTCGACGCCCGAGCCGGCCACCGCCTTCAGCATGGTCGGCTCGTCGATGCGGCGGCCGGGGATGGCCATCAGCGCGTTGTGGACGGCCTCGTAGCGGTCCTGATAGGTGGCCGCCAGCGCCAGCTGCGCGCCGTAGACCGAGGCCTCGGTGAGCACCGGCCAGTCCTTGTAGACGAGGCGGATGTGCCCGTCCTCCTTCACCACGCGGGCAAGGTCCGGCGCCGATTTCTTGCAGAAGGGGCAATTGTAGTCGAGGAAGGCGACGATGGTGACGTCGCCCTCCACATTGCCGAAGGTCGGCGCGGCCGGGTCGCGGAGGATGGCATTGACGTCCACCCCGTCCGCCCAGGCGGTGCCTGCGCGCGCCAGCACGGCCGGTACAAGCGCCGTGAGTGCGGCGATGCGGATGAAGTCCCTGCGTTGCATGGGGTGTCCTTCGGTCATGGGGTCAGAGCCCTGCCTCAAGGGCGAGGCGGTCGATGTCGGCAAGGGTGAGCGCGCCCACGCGGCGCGAGCCCGGCACCTCGCGTCCGGTGGGATCGAGGAGGAACAGGGTCGGCGGGCCGATCACCGCGTAGCGGCCCATGAGGGCCTGCGCGCCGTCGCCATACCGGGTCACGTCCACGGCGATGCGATCAAGCCCCGACAGGCGCGCGGCGGCGGCCGGTGCGGCCATCGCCGCCTCGTTGGACTTGCAGACCGTGCACCAGTCGGCGGTGAAGGAGACGAGGGTGGGCCGGCCGTCCTGACCGGCGGCGGCAAGCGCCTGCGTCAACGCCGCGGGGGACGACACCCGCACCTCCCGTGCCTCCGCAGTGGCCGGGCGGGCCGGTGCGGCGAGGAAGGCGAGGGGGCGCAGCGGATCGCTGGCCCCGCCGGCCGCGCCGACCAGCAGCAGGAGCCCGCACGCCACGGCGGCGATGCCGGCCGTCTTGCCGATCCGGTGGCCGGGGCCGGCGTCGGAGGTCAGCGTATCGAAGCCGCCGGCGAATACGCCGAGGCCGATGGCGAGCAGGCCGTAGAGGGCAAGGCCGGCGGCATCGGGCAGCACGCGCGTCGCGAGCCAGACGGCGATGGCGAGGAAGAGCACGCCGCAGCCCTGCTTGATGGCGACAAGCCAGCGTCCCGAGCGCGGCAGGATCTGCGCGCCGAACGCACCCACCGCCACCAGCGGCGCCGCCATGCCGAGGCCGAGCATGAACAAGGCGGAGGCGCCGCGCGCGGCATCGCCCGTCTGCGCCGCATAAAGCATGGCGGCGGCGAGCGGCGGGGTCACGCACGGCCCCACCACCAGCGCCGACGCGAAGCCGAGCCCCGCCGCCCCTGCAATGGAACCGCGCCCGCCCGACGGCAGCCGCGCCGCCAGCCCGGAGGGGACGGCGAGATCGAACAGGCCGAACATGGCGCCGGCCAGCCCGACGAACACGGCGGCCATCAGGCCGATGGCCCATGGCGTCTGCAACGCCGCCTGAAGGTTCGCGCCGGTCCAGGCTGCGCCCATGCCGAGCACGCCATAGGCGGCGGCCATGGCCACCCCATAGGCCCCGGACAAGGCGAGGCCGCGGGCTGGCGTCGGCTTTGCTCCGCCGCCCGCGAGGATGCCGGAGAGGATCGGCAGCATGGGGAAGACGCAGGGCGTGAAGGCGAGCAGCAGGCCGAGGCCGAAGAAGGCGCCGAGGAGGGGCAGCAGGCCCCTGTGGAACAGCGCATCCATGGCGCCGGGCTGCGCTGGGGTCTCGGGCGCTGCGGCCGGGGAGGCCGGTTGCTCCACGGGCGCGGCTTCGACGCGCGGAGGGGCGGCGGTGATGGCGAGGGTCGCCAGATCCACCCGCCGTGTCACGGCTGGGTAGCAGACCCCCTGCTCGGCGCAGCCCTGGAAGGAGATGTCCAGCGCCCCCGTCGCCGGCAGGCCGGTGGCCTGCGCGGTGACGGACCGGTGATAGATCTCCACCGGCCCGAAATTCGGATCATCCTTCTCCTCGCCCGGCGGCAAGGCGAGGGGCACGGCGGCGCCGTCCTTCCCGGCCTTCAGGCTCTCGCGATAGAGATAGGTGCCCGGCGCGATGCGCCAGTTCAGGGAGAGGTTGCCGTCCGTCCCCCGTGTTGCCGAAACGGTGAAGGCCTCGTCGGCCTTCAGGATGCGGCCCTGCGCCAGCGCGGGGGCGGCGCCGGTGGCCGCCAGCACGGCCAGCGCCAGCACGGCGAGCGCGCGGCGGAGGGGGGAGAGGGGGGAGCGGGGCGTGTTCGCGACCATGACCGCTCCCTCGGATGCCCACCTTAAGCGGGCCTTAAGGTCGGGGTAGAAGGGAAGGGGCAAGGAGAGCGGTGTGATGCGCATACTGGTCGTCGAGGACGATCCGATCCTGATGGACGGCCTCAAGGTGGGGCTCGGCCTCGCCGGGGCGACGGTGGACGATGCGACGACCTGCGCCGATGCGCGGGCGGCGCTCGCGGCCGCGCGCTTCGATGCGGTGGTGCTCGACGTGATGCTCCCGGACGGCTCCGGCCTCGACGTGCTCGCCGCCCTGCGCGCGCAGGGCGATGCGACGCCCGTGCTGCTGCTCACCGCCCTCGATGAGGCGCCGGACCGGGTGCGCGGGCTCGATGGCGGCGCCGACGACTATCTCGGCAAGCCGTTCGACCTCGACGAACTGAACGCCCGCGTGCGCGCCATCGCCCGCCGCGGCCACGGCCGGGCCGGCCCGCTGCTCAAGGTGGGCGCGCTGGTGCTCGATCCCGCCACCCTCGCGGCGACGCTGGACGGGCAGTCCATCGCCCTGTCGCGCCGGGAGTTCGCGGTGCTCTCCACGCTCATGGAGCGGCCCGGCGTGATCCGCTCCCGCATGGAGATCGAGGAGCGGCTCTACGGCTGGCAGGAGGAGGTGGAGAGCAACGCGGTCGAGGTGCACATCCACAATCTGAGGGCCAAGGTCGGCCGCGAGACCATCGAGACCGTGCGCGGCCTCGGCTATCGCGTCAGGGGGCCGGCATGAGCTCGCTCAAGCGCAGGCTGGTGCTGATCCTGCTGGCGGCAACCGGCGTCATCTGGCTGTGCGCCACCGGCTGGATCTACGCCTCCAGCCGCAGCGAGCTGGAGCATGTGCTGGACACCCGCCTGCAGGAGGCGGCGCGCATGGTCCATTCGCTGGTGGCCGGCGGCAACATCGCGGCCGCCGAGGCCGTGGCGCAGGCGACAGTTCCGCCGGAGGCCGGCTACGAGCGCCAGCTCTCGTGCCAGATCTGGTCGCTGGACGGGCGCCTCGTCGCGAAATCCGGCGGCGCGCCGGAGGAGGCGCTGGCGGGGCCGGCGGAAGGCTTCTCCGAGCGCACGGTGAATAGCGAGCCCTGGCGGGTCTACACCATCCTCGATCCGGACAAGGGCGTGCGGGTGATGGTGGGCGACCGCATCGGCCTGCGCGACCGGCTGGTGCGCGATCTGGTGGCGGGACTGCTGGCGCCGGTGATCTTCATCGTGCCCTTGCTGGGCCTGCTGATCTGGATCAGCGTCGGCCGGGGGCTCGCGCCGCTTCATGCGGTGGCCGGCGACATCGCCGCCCGCGACGGCGAGGACATGCGCCCCGTGGCGCCCGCCGCGGCCCCGGCCGAGATTCGCCCGCTGTTGGAGGCCATCAACGGCCTGTTCGCCAAGGTGGAGGCCGCGCGCCGGCAGGAGCGCGACGTGACCGCCTTCGCCGCCCACGAATTGCGTACGCCCCTCGCCGGCCTGAAGACGCAGGCCCAGATCGCGCTGGCGGCGCACGACGCGCCGACGCGGGAAGGCGCGCTGCGGCAGATCCTCGTCTCGGTGGACCGCACCACCCGCCTCGTGCGGCAGTTGCTGGCGCTGGCCAAGCTGGAAGGCACACCGTCCCCGCCGCTGGAAGCCTCCGGTGAGACGGAGGCCGGGGCGCTGCTGCGCGACATTGTGCGCCAGACGGCGAAGCCCGGGACGGCGCATGTGGTGGTGGATGACGCCCTCGACACCGTGAAGCTGAAGGGCGACCGCGAGGCGCTGCATCTGATGCTGCGGAACCTGCACGAGAACGCGGTGGAGCACACCGTCGAACATGCGGCCGGCGGCGCCATCGCGTGGCGTCCCTGCGCCGGCGGGCTGTGCGTGGAGGATGAGGGGCCGGGCATTCCCGAGGACGAACTGCCGCTGGTGACGCGCCGCTTCTACCGGGGCCGCAGCCGCAGCGGGGCAGGAAGCGGCCTCGGGCTCACCATCGCCACCATGGCCGCCGCCCGCGCCGGTGCCCGGCTCACGCTGGAGAACCGCCGCGATGGCGCCGGCCTGAGGGCGACCATCGTGTGGCCGCGCGCCGCCGCCTGAGGCGCGTCCTCAGGGCTTGTTGTGGAAGCCGAAGCGGCCGGCCACGCTCTGGCGCACAAAGCCGGTGAGCGAGCCTTCCATCAGCAGCGCGATGCCGAGCCGCGCGCCGACCGCCATCCCCGCCACCGCGAGCGGCCAGGACAAGGCGAAGAGGGAGCCGGCCGTCAGCCCCTGCCCGATGGTGCAGCCGCCGCAGAGGATGCCGCCGGAGCCCATGAGCACCGCGCCGAGCAGATGGCGCTTCATTTCGCGCGGGTCGTCGAAGGCTTCCCAGCGGAATTCGTCCGCGAGGCGGGCGGCGGCGAAGGCGCCGAGGGCGACGCCGAAGACGCTGCCGGCGCCGAACTCGGCGAGGCTCGTGGGCTCGAACAGCACGCCGAACAAAGCGCGGGCCACCGGCGAGACGAAGGTGAGGCTCTGGGGCGCCATGGGGTGGGCGAATTCATCCACCAGCCAGGTGGTGGCGAGCCAGCCGGCGACCACGCCGAGGCCCAGCATCACCCCCGCTGTCATCAGCCGTCCGGCGCGACGCAGCCTGCGGTCGGCGAAGGCCGGCGCCACCAGCGCGACGCCCGCGACGGCGGTGAGGATGCCCCTGAAATCGTGCCCGGTGAGCCGCCCCATGATGGAGGGCAGGTCGCTGGCGGTACCGGCCGGCAGCAGAAGGGCGACGCGCTCCAGCCCGTCCACCCGGATGCCGGCGAAGATGCCGCGCAAGGTCGCGTAGGCAACCGCGCCGAACACCAGCAGCACCACGAGGCTGCGCAGGTCGCCCGAGCCCAGGCGCACCAGCGAGCCGAAGGCGCAGGTGCCCACCAGCGCCATGCCAAGGCCGAACAGCACGCCGCCGGTGAGGATGCCGAGCCAGGGTAGGGCGGTGGTGACGTAGTTCGTGCGGTCGGGGCTGAGAATGCCGGCCATGGTGAGGGCCTGCGTGCCCAGCACGGCGAGGCCGAGGGCGAGCGCGAACACCTTCATGCGGCGCCAGTCGTGGCCCACCATGGCGTCTTCCAGCGCGCCGAAGGTGCACAGGCGGGCGCGGAACACGGCGAAGCCGACCACCCCGCCCACGGCGAGACCGGCCAGCGCGGTCCACCAGGGGCTTGAAACATCCATTGCGCGCCTTCCTCCCTGAGATGGCCGGAGCGGGACTTATGGAGCGTCCCGTCGCCGGCCCGGCGCATTTTTACTGAGCTTACTTTGCGTCCGATGCGGGCGTGCCGCAATACATGTCGTAGATGACCGAGATCACCCGGCGGACATCATCGTTGGCGAGGCTGTAATAGATGGTCTTGCCGTCGCGCCGCGTGGTGACGAGATCGTCGAGGCGCAGGCGCGCCAGCTGCTGGGAGACCGTGGGCTGGCGCAGGGACAGGATGTTCTCCAGCTCCGTCACCGAGCGCTCGCCCTCCGCCAGCAGGCACAGCAGCAGCAGGCGGTTCTCGTGGGAGAGCGCCTTGAGGAAGTCGCTCGCCTTGCGGGCGTTGCGCATGAGGCGGTCGAGCTCGGGCGAAATCTCCGGGCCTTCCCGCAGCTCGTCCTCAAGGCGCCTGGAAACGATCGACATGTGCCTGCCTTCTCAATCCTGGCGGGGCGGCCTCACGGCCGCGCGCCTGCCATCCTGTCCTGTATCGTGTTCTGCATCGAGCCGAGCAGGCCCCAGAATGCTTCATCTGAAGCATAGCCGGTAATGCGCCCGACTTCGCGCCCCTCGTCCACCAGCACGAAGGTGGGCGTGAAGCGCACCGGCGCGGCCAGCACCACGTCGCCCGGCGCACCGCTGGAGAGGTCCACCCGGCGGAGCGGCGCGCGCTGCCCCTCGTCGGTCTTCTCGTAGATGGGCGCCACGTCATGGTCGAACTTCAGGCAATAGGCGCAGCCCTTGCGCTCGAACATCAGCAGCTCCCGCGCCGAGGCAGCAGGCGCGAGAAACACCGAAAGACCGGCCGTGATGAGGCCGGCCGCGAGCATCAGGACCGCTGAAGGGCGCATGAATTCACAATCCAGACGTGGATTTCACAAGACATATTATCGCATTCGCATATATCTTGGGCAAGGACCAATCCGCGCACCTTGAACCGACGCGGTTTCCAACGATCGGGGAGGAGCATGTCTCTCGATGTCAGCCTCGCAGGGGCGTTCCTTGCCGGTCTCCTCTCGTTCGCCTCGCCCTGCGTGCTGCCGCTGGTGCCGGCCTATCTCGGCTTCCTCGCGGGCGCGGCGGCGGAGGACGGGGAGGGCACCACGCCCGTACGGCGCAGTATCCTCGGCGCGGCCTTGCTGTTCGTCCTCGGCTTCGCCTCCGTCTTCATCCTGCTCGGGGCCACCGCCTCTTCGCTGGGGCGGGTGCTGATGGATCATATCGAGACCCTGACGCTGCTCTCCGGCGCCTTGTTGGTGGTGTTCGGGCTGCACATGACGGGGCTCATCCGCATCCCGCTGCTCTATAGGCAGGCGCGGCTGGAGCCCATGGCGCGGCCGGCGGGGCTCATCGGACCTTACGTGGTGGGGCTCGCCTTCGGCTTCGGCTGGTCGCCCTGCGTCGGGCCGGTGCTGGCGGCGATCCTGCTCGTCGCCGGGGCCGAGGCATCGGTGGGGCGGGGCATGCTGCTGCTCGCCATCTATGCTGCCGGCATCGGCATTCCCTTTCTCATCGCCGCGGCCTTCACCGAGCGGTTCCTCGCCTGGACGCGGGCGGCGCGCAGCCGGCTCGGCCTCGTGGAGAAGATCGCCGGCGGGCTGCTCATCCTCACCGGCATCGCCTTCATGACCGGCTTCATGCCCGAGATCGCCCAATGGCTGCTGGACGCCGCGCCCGGCCTCGGCACCATCGGATAGGACAGGAGGACCTCCCCATGGCAGACCTCACGCTTAGCCGCCGGCGCCTCCTGAAGGCTTCGGCGGGGCTTGCGGCGCTCGTACCCGCCGCCGCGCAGGCCAAGGCGCACCTCGGCGACGACGGGCTCTATACCGAAGACTGGTATGTGGACAGCTTCCTCGACCTGCCGGAAGACTTCGCCGCCGCGCGCGGGAAGGGGCGCGGCTTCGCGCTGCAGTGGAGCCAGCGCGGCTGCATCTATTGCAAGGAATTGCACACCGTCTATTTCGCCGATCCGGCCATCGAGACGCCCATCAGGGAGGCGTTCGACATCGTGCATCTCGATCTGTTCGGCGCGCGGGAGGTGACGTTTCTCGATGGCGCGAAGCTCAGCGAGAAGGCGCTCGGCCAGCGCGAGCGCATCCGCGCCACGCCCACCTTCCAGTTCTTCGCCGAGGTGGACGGAAAGCCCAGGGAAGTCGCGCGCATGCCGGGCCTGCTGCCGCGCCCGGAATTCTCCGCGCTGTTCCGCTATGTGGCCGAAGGCGCCTATGCGCGCGAGCCGTTCGATGCGTGGCTCGGCCGGCAGGGCAAGGGCTGAAAAGGGAAAGGCGGGGGCATCGGAGCGCCCCCGCCTTTCCCGTCACTTGGCCGATCACTTGGCCGGCTTGTTCACCGGCGAGTTCGGATCGAACAGATAGGCCACCACGTCCTTCATCTGCTCCTCGCTGAGCACGCCGTTATGCCCGAAGCGCGGCATGGGCGAGCAGGCGAACACGGCCTGCGCGTTGTAGACCTTGGCATAGGCGGCCTTGGCGTCCTCGGCGGAGAATTTCCGCTCCGCGCCGTAGTTGACGAGGCTCGGGCCGAGAGTGCCGTAGCTGACTTCCTTCGGGTCCATCTGGTGGCAGGCGTAGCAATTGCCGCCGCTCACCGTGCCGGGCGGGTCGGAGAACTGGCCGCCGCGTCCGTTCTGCGCGACTTCCGCGCCCTTCTTCCAGTCGCCGAGCACGCTGCCTTGCGGATATTTCACGGTCTTGGCCTCGCGGGCCATGATGGCCTCGGCCTGCTTGGCGGAGGGCTGGTTGCGCGTGACCGAGCAGATTTCCATGGTCTCGTCGGGCACGAGCCGGGCGGCCCAGCCGTCGGGCAGCTTGGTGAAGCTCTCCTTCACCACCTTGTCCACCACGGCGGGCGGGGCAGGGGGGATCTGCTGGGCGAACGCGATTCCGGCGGCGACCTGCGGAAGAAGAAGCGCCGCGGCGATGATGATTTTATTCATGGCTCTTCCTCCCCTCAGCGCTTGATGGACGGCACGTTCAGCTCGCCCCCGGCCGCCTGCGCCTGCAGGAAGACGGTGAGCGCGGTGACGGCTTCCGAGGCATAGTCCGGCGGGGGCATCCGCATCTGGCGATAGCAGTCCCACAGCCGGTGCTGCATGGTTCGCAGCGAGCTTTGGGAGACGCGGTAGGTGGGCCAGGAGGCCATGGTGAGCTGGGCGTCCTTGCCCGGCTTGTCGAGCTGCGGCAGGCCCTGGAGCCGGATGCGCTTGCCGGGGTCGCCGTGGCAGGTGGAGCAGGAGAAGTCGTTGATGGACGAGCGCCGGTAGAACAGCGCCTCGCCGATGGCATAGGCCTCCTTCTCCTTGGCATGGGCAAGCGGGATGTCGATCTTCATGCCGTTGGACTTGTTGGCGATGAAGGCGACGAGATCCTCCATGTCCGAGCCGCGGCCGGGGCCGGAGAAGGGCTTGGCCATGATGGGCTTGATGTCCACGCCCTGGATCTTGTCCATGCACCACAAGAGGCGCTGTTCGAGGTCCATGACCTTGCCGGCGTCGGCGAAATAGCGCGGCAAAGCGGCGTAAGCGCCTTCCAGCTTGCCCGGCCCCTGGCCGAGGTCGCAGGCCTCCAGCGAGACGTTCTTGGTGCCGCGCGGATCGGCCCAGATGGCCTCGCCGCGGTCCACGGCGAGATAGCCGGGATTGGCCATGGGATCGTTGATCATGGCGCGGTAGCGCTCGATCTCCTTTTCGCTCGCGTCCTCCTGCGCGCGGGCCGTGACGAAGGGCAAGAGCGCCAGAGCGAGGGCGCACAGGCATGTGAGAATCGTGGCTTTGGGTCGCATGTATCCTCCCCAGCGAGACGTCCGGGGCCTGGGGCCTTCTCGTTGAAGCCCTTGAGCCGCGGCGATCCACCTGCGACGCTCCATCCCTCATAGATGGATGCGATCGGCGGATAGGAGCTACTTTACATTCAAAAAATTCGATATCACAATATGTGAAATTGATCCGCCGAGACCACCGCCGTCACGGGGACGAGATTCAACAAGAACAACGCCAAAAGCCGGCCCTCAAGCGCCGGTCGTGCCAGGAGGAAAACGCATGCCGCCCCGTCTCGACGTCACCCTTGTCTCTACGCGACGCCGCGCGCTGAAGCTCGCCGGCCTCGCCGCATTCGCGGCCGTGCTGGCACCGCGCATGGCGCTCGCCACCGAGGCGCAGGTGGCGGACGAAATGAAGAAGCTGTTCGCCGGCAAGACCATGGGCGAGGGTAAGATCAAGCTCGACATGCCCGAGATCGCCGAGAACGGCCTCGTCGTGCCGATCAACATCGATGTGGAAAGCCCGATGACCGAGGCGGATTTCGTGAAGTCCGTCCATGTCTTCGCCGACGGCAATCCGCTGCCGCAGGTGGTGACCTATCACTTCACCCCCGAGAGCGGAAAAGCCTCCGCCTCCACCCGCATGCGCCTCGCGCAGACGCAGAACGTCATCGCCGTGGCGGAGATGTCCAACGGACAGCTCTATTCGGCCAAGGTGCAGGTGAAAGTCACCATCGGCGGCTGCGGCGGCTGATACGACAGTCGAATCACGGCCCGAACACACAAAAGAACAGAACAGGCGCGCGCCGGAGCGCCGCCGAGCAGAAACCGGAGGAAACCCATGGCCCTCAAGTCCCAGCCGCGCGTGCGCGTGCCTGCCCAGGCCAAGGCGGGCGAGATCATCGAGATCAAGACCCTGATTTCGCACGAGATGGAAAGCGGCCAGCGCAAGGATGCCGCCGGCAAGACCGTGCCGCGCGACATCATCAACGCCTTCCAGGCCGCCTTCAACGGCAAGCCCTTCTTCACCGCGGAGTGGTTCACCTCCATTTCGGCGAACCCCTACCAGTCCTTCTTCTTCAAGGCGAAGGAGAGCGGCGAGTTCACCTTCACCTGGAAGGATGACGGCGGCGCCGAGCAGAAGGCCACCGCGAAGCTCACCGTCGCCTGAGGCGACGCCCCTCGCATTGTTCCGTTGTTGTCGGTGGACGTGCCATCGGATCTCGCGATCCGGTGGGCGCTCCCGCCATGACCTGAGAAAGCGTGGCCCTCATGATCTCAAGGCGCGATTTTCTGTCCGCCGGAACGGCCCTCGCCGGCCTGCTCGCCGCCTCCGGCACCGGGCTGGCGCAGGCGGTCGGCGCGCAGGCGCTGAGCCAGGCGGATTTGCTGAAGTTCGGCAATGCCGGCACCTTCACCATCCTGCACATCACCGACATCCACGCCCAGCTCGTGCCGCTCTATTTCCGCGAGCCCTCCATCAATCTCGGCGTGGGCGAGGCCCGGGGCGTGCCGCCGCACCTCACCGATGCAGCCTTCCTCAAGTATTTCGGACTGAAGGGCGGCACCCGCGACGCCTATTCCCTCACCTCCGAAGACTTCACCCAGCTTGCCCACACCTATGGGCGCATGGGCGGCGTGGACCGCATCGCCACTCTGGTGAAGGCCATCCGGGCCGAGCGCGGCGCGGACAAGGTGCTGCTGCTGGACGGCGGCGACGGGCTCCAGGGCTCCTGGTCCTCCCTGAAGACGCAGGGCGAGGACATGGTGAAGGTGTTCTCCGCCCTCGGCACGGACGCCATGGTCGGCCACTGGGAATTCACCTACGGCGCCGACCGCGTGACCGAGATCAAGGAGAAGGCGCCCTTCGCCTTCCTCGCCCAGAACGTGCGCTCCGCCGAGTGGCAGGAGCCGGTGTTCGACGCAGCGAAGACCTTCGAGAAGGGCGGCGCGAAGGTGGCGGTCATCGGCCAGGCCTTCCCCCGCACCCCCATCTCCAACCCGCGCTGGATGATCCCGGACTGGGAGTTCGGCATCCGCGAGGAGGACATGCAGAAGCAGGTGGACGCCGCCCGCGCCGGCGGGGCCGATGCGGTGGTGGTGCTCTCCCACAACGGCTTCGACGTGGACCGCAAGATGGCGTCCCGCGTCTCCGGCATCGACGTGATCCTCACCGCCCATACCCATGATGCCATGCCGCGCGCGGTGGAGGTGGGCAAGACGCTGCTGGTGGCCACCGGCTCCCACGGCAAGTTCGTATCCCGCCTCGATCTCGACGTGAAGGACAAGAAGGTCACCGGCTATCGCTTCCAGCTCATCCCGGTGTTCTCGGACGTCATCGCGCCGGACCCGGAGATGGCGAAGCTCGTGACGGACATCCGCGCGCCCTATGCGAAGGATCTCGCCCGCGAACTCGGCCGCGCCGACAGCCTTCTCTACCGTCGCGGCAATTTCAACGGCACGTTCGACGACATGATCTGCGATGCGATCATGAAGGAGCGCGACGCGGAGATCGCCCTCTCCCCCGGCTTCCGCTGGGGTGGCACGCTGCTGCCGGGCGATCCCATCACCTTCGATGCCGTGGCCAACGCCACCGCCATCACCTATCCCGCCTGCTACCGCAACACCATGACCGGCAAGCAGCTGAAGGATGTGCTGGAGGATGTGGCCGACAACATCTTCAATCCCGATCCTTACTTTCAGGGCGGCGGCGACATGGTGCGCGTCGGCGGGGTGGGCTACGCCATCGACGTGTCGAAGGGCTCGGGCCAACGCATCTCCGACCTCACCTTCCTCAAGACCGGCAAGCCGCTGGAGGCCGACAAGGCCTATACGGTCGCCGGCTGGGCCTCCATCGCCCAGAATGTGGAAGGCCCGCCGGTGTGGGAGCTGGTGGAGCGCTACGTGACCGACACGAAGGCCGTGAAGATCGCCCCCAACGCCTCGGTGAAGGTGACGGGCGCGTGAGGCGCAACGCCCTTCCGGCACATGATTCCAATCAAAATATTCAAATCTACGAATAAAAGAATATCAGGGAGGACGCCCATGTCCGACACCAGTCTGCCCCCGCCGGAGCGCGCGACCGGCGCGAAACCGTCGCTCTCCCGCAGGCGCTTCCTCAACCTCGCCGGGATCGGCGCGGGTGCCGTTGCCGCCGGCGGAGGTTCCGCCCTTGCCGCCCCGGCCGCCGGCACGCCCGATCCCAACATCGTGCCGGTGCCCGACTGGACCAAGACGCTGGGCGCGCCGGTCAACGAGAACCCGTATGGCAAGCCCTCCGTGTTCGAGAAGGACGTGGTGCGCCGGGAGGTGACGTGGCTCACCGCCAGCTCGCAAAGCTCGGTCAGCTTCACGCCGCTCTATGCCCTCGACAGCGTCATCACGCCCAACGGCCTGTGCTTCGTGCGGCACCATGGCGGGCAGGCGGAGATCGACCCGGACAAGTATCGGCTGATGATCCACGGCCTCGTGGACAAGCCCCTCGTCTTCACGCTGGAAGATCTGAAGCGGATGCCCGGCCGGGTGAACCGCCCCTATTTCCTCGAATGCGCGGCCAATTCCGGCATGGAGTGGCGCGGCGCGCAGCTCAACGGCTGCCAGTTCACCCACGGCATGATCCACAATCTCTTCTACACTGGCGTGCCGCTGAAGACGCTGCTGGACATGGCAGGCGTCAATCCCAAGGGCAAATGGGTGCTCGCCGAGGGGGCCGACGCGGCGGTGATGACGCGCTCCATCCCGCTCGAAAAGGCCATGAACGACTGCCTCGTCGCCTTCGGCATGAACGGCGAGGCGCTCCGGCCCGAGCAGGGCTATCCGGTGCGGCTCGTGGTGCCGGGTTGGGAAGGCAACATGTGGGTCAAGTGGCTGCGCCGCCTCAAGATCGGCGACCAGCCCTGGCAGCAGCGCGAGGAGACGTCGAAATACACCGACCTCCTCGCCGACGGCCGCTCGCGCCGCTTCACCTTCGTGATGGATGCGAAATCCGTGGTGACGAGCCCGAGCCCGCAGGCGCCCCTGAAGCACAAGGGGCCGAACGTGCTCTCCGGCATCGCCTGGTCCGGGCGCGGTACCATCGCGCGGGTGGACGTGTCGCTGGACGGCGGGCGCAACTGGACTACGGCGCGCCTCGACGGACCCGCCACGCCCATGTCTATGACGCGCTTCTATCTCGATTTCGACTGGGCCGGACAGGAGCTGATGGTGCAGTCCCGCGCCATGGACGACACCGGCTATGTCCAGCCCACCAAGCAGGAGCTGCGGGCCATCCGCGGCACCAATTCCATCTATCACAACAACGGCATCCAGACGTGGCTGGTGCGCTCCAACGGGGAGACGGAAAATGTGGAAGTCGGCTGAGACGCTCCTCGCTTCCGCCCTGCTCGCCGGCGCTCTGGCCGTCTCCGGCATGGCCGTGGCCGATCCCCAGCCCGCAAAGCCCGCGGCAAAGGCTGAGAACGGCAAGGCGGGTACAGACAAGGCCCGGCAGGCGGTGAACGTGGCGGCTCCCGCCGCGACCGCGCCGGCCGCCGCCAAGACCATCGCCCTCGGCCGCCCCGCGCTGCCCGAGGAGATCGCCGCCTGGAACATCGACGTGCGCGCCGATGGCGAGGGCCTGCCGCCGGGCAAGGGCTCGGTGAAGGAGGGCGAGGAGCTGTTCCTGCAGAACTGTGCCCAGTGCCACGGCGAGTTCGGCGAGGGTGCTGGCCGCTGGCCGGTGCTGGCCGGCGGGCGCGGCACCCTGAAGTCCGAGCGGCCGGAAAAGACCATCGGCTCCTTCTGGCCCTATGCCTCCACGGTCTATGACTACGTGCACCGGGCCATGCCCTTCGGCAGCAATCTGTCGCTCTCGCCGGACCAGACCTACGCCATCGTCGCGTATCTTCTGAACCTCAACGATCTCGTTGCCGAGGACTACGTGCTCTCGAAGGAGAACTTCCCCAAGGTGGATTTGCCCAACGAGGCCAACTTCTACGACGACGACCGGGAGACCTCGGAAAAGGCCTTCTGGAAGAAGAACCCCTGCATGAAGGATTGCAGCGGCGAAGTTCATGTCACCGCCCGCGCCCAGATCCTCAACGTGACGCCGGACGGCGATCCGCCCAAGGGGAATCTGGAGTGAGCCGTCCGTCGTGACACCAAGGAAGGGTCCCGGCCGCGTCCGGGACACCACACAGCCCCTCCAACGGAAAGGACGAGGATCGTGCGCATCCCCGTGATGGTCGCCCTCCTGCTCGGCGTCGCCGCTGCCCCGGCGCACGCGGACCCGGACATCGCCAAGGGCGAGACCGTGTTCAAGAAGTGCATGGCGTGCCATGCCATCGGCCCTGACGCGAAGGTGAAGGTCGGCCCGCCGCTGAATGGCATCGTCGGCGCCAAATGGGCGCATTTCGAGGGCTATTCCTATTCCCAGGACATCAAGGACGGCGCCGCCGCCGGCAAGGTCTGGGACGAGGCCAACCTCAACGATTACATCGAGAATCCCAAGCACCTCGCGCCCAAGGGCAAGATGGCCTTCGCTGGCGTCAAGAACGAGCAGGAGCGCGCCGATCTCATCGCCTTCCTCGCCCAGTTCAAGCCGGACGGTTCGAAGAAGTAGTTCGCGCGCCGGCCCGCCGCGCCGTTGCGGAGCGGGGGCGGCGGGTGGCACAGTCCGAAGCACACGGCGCGCCAGACGCCAATGACGGGAGAGGAAACCATGCCCCAGTTCGACCGCCGGGCCTTCCTCGGCACCATGGCGCTTGCGGGCGCCGCGCCGATCGCGGCCTCAACGTCGGCCCACGCCGCCGTTCAGTCGCTCCAGCTCGCCGACATCAAGAAGGAAGCGGACACCGCCTGCGTCTATCACGTGGACTATGGCGACCATGCCCGCTTCGCCCAGACGCTGAACAACATCAACAACCACTATGCCTCCTACGGCGCCGATCCCTTCGCGCTGCAGATCGTGATGGTGGCCCATGCGGGCGGCATCAAATTCTTCCTCGACAATCTCAACGGCACCATGTGGGAGAAGGAAACCCTCGATCCCACGCTCAACGAGAAGATCGCCGCCCTCGCCAAGAACGGGCTCAAGGTCTACCTGTGCGCCTACACCTTCGAGCGCAACCATGTGCCCAAGGAGAAGGCGCGCGATGAGGCCTTTATCGCCTTCGTGCCCTCCGGCATCGCCACCGCCGGCGCATTGCAGGGCAAGGGGTTCGGCTACCTCAAGGTCGGCTGACGGCATGACACGCGCGGGCGTCTCGCGGCGGGCGCTGCTGGGCGGTTCGGCGCTGGCGGCGGCGCTGCTCTGCGCGCCGCACGTCGCCGCGCAGGGGAAGCCGCGCGTGGTGATCGTGGGCTGCGGTGCCGGCGGGGCGAATGCCGCACGGGCGCTGCTGCGCGACGGCCGGGTGGAGGTCACACTGGTGGAGCCGGAGCCGCGTTACGTGGCGGTGTTCCACTCCAACCTCTGGCTCGGCGGCCTCATCGATTTCGCCGCGCTGGAATTCGGCTATGAGGGCCTCGCGCGGGCCGGCGTCCGCGTGGTGCCGCAACGGGCCGACGCCATCGACCGGGAGCGGCGCGAGGTGCGGCTCGCCGATGGCGGCCGCCTTCCCTACGACCGCCTCATCCTCTCCCCCGGCATCGATCTTGATTACGACAGCGTGCCCGGCTGGAGCCGTGCCGCCGAGACGGCGATGCCCCACGCCTGGAAGGGCGGCGCGCAACTGCGCCTCCTGAAGGAGCGGCTGGATCAGGTGCCCGACGGCGGCCTCATCGTCATCACCGCCCCGCCCAACCCCTTCCGCTGCCCCCCGGCGCCCTATGAGCGCGCGTCCATGATGGCCCATCGCCTGAAGAGCACCGGGCGCGGCGGGGCGCGCATCGTCATTGTCGATCCGAAGCCGAAATTCTCCATGCAGGGCCTCTTTCAGGAAGGCTGGGAGGGGCACTATCCCGGCATGGTGGAATGGATGGCGCCTGATATCTCCGACGGCCTTGTCTCGGTGGACCCGGCGACGGGCACCGTCGTCACCGGTTTCGAGACCTACAAAGAGGCGGCGTTGGTGAACGTGATCCCGGCGCAGAAGGCCGGCGCCATCGCGCGGCAGGCGGGGCTCGCGGACGCCTCGGGCTGGTGCCCGGTGGATGCCGGCTCCATGGCCTCGGCGCTGGACCCGGCCGTCTTCGTCATCGGCGACGCGGCCATCGGCGGCGACATCCCGAAATCCGCGTTCGCCGCAGGCAGCCAGGCGCAGGTGGCGGCGCGCGCGCTGCTCGCCGGCCTGTTCGGCGAGGCAGCCCCATCGGCCAGCTATGCCAGCACCTGCTGGAGCCTCATCACGGCCGACGATGCGGTGAAGGTGAGCGGGCTCTACCGGCCCGAGGACGGCCGCATCCGCGAGGTGGAGGGCACCGTCTCAGCCGCCCGCGAGCCGCCGGCCCTGCGCCGTCGCCAGCTTGAGGAAAATGCCGACTGGTACCGCGCCATGGTCGCCGGCATGTTCGGCTGAGCGGCGCCTGCGCTATTCGTAGAGATAGCCCACCGGGCTGCCGGCGAGGCGGTCGCTGCGCAGGTCCGCACGGGTGATGATCCGGCCGGCGAGGGCGTCGATCTCGTCCCGCTGACCGGGCGTCCACATCTTCAGGGCATCGAAGCCGTTGAGGAGGCCGAGCCGCAGGATTTGCGTGTCCTCGCCGATCTCCACGAGCCGGATGGCGCCCGCGCCGGCGGTCACGGTATCGCCGGTGGCCAGTTCGATGAGCTTGCCCGCGCCGTCCGCGAAACCGGCGGTGCCGCGAATGATGCGGTAGACCACGACCTCACCCTTCGCCAGCCCCTCCGCGTCCGCCGCCATCGCCGACTTGGGCAGCACCGCGCCGCCGCGCGGATCGGTGGCGATGATGTGGCCGGTGACGAGATGGCCGCTCGGCGCCTCGATGCCGAGGTCACGCACATGCACCGGCACGGGGGAGGCCAGCGGCCCCAGCGCATCGGGATAGGGACGGAAGAGGGCGTCGAGGGCGAGCGGGTCCTGAACCCAGAAGCCCGCGCCCTTTGGCCGGTTGTGCAGCGGATGCTTCCAGGCGGTGCGGGGTGTCTCGTCCTCGCGGATCTTGTCCGGCCCGACCACGGTGGGGTTCGGAAAGGTGGAGGGATCGGTGATGAAGGCTTCGAGGAACTTGCCGGAATAGCCCATGCACAGCGGGTCGGGCACCACGGTCTGCGGCGTCTTCAGATTCTCTTCGGTGGAGAGGCCGGACCATGTGTAGAACAGCTGGCGGTGGACGATGGCGCTCTGGAGCATCGCCGCGCCCGGTCCCACGTAATGGACCTTGCCGTCATAGTCGAAGGTGAACATGCCGGAGGTGACAAGCACCAGCTGGAAGCCGCCGGGCGGCAGGTGCAGGTGGAAGTCGGTGGGTCCCGTGTCGTCGCGGTAGATGGGCAGGTTGGTCGCCACCTCCTGTAGCAGGAAGGCGCCGTTATTGGCGTGGAGGCCTTCCAGCGCACGGTGATAGAGCGCCTGCGGCCGGTACACCGGATCGTAGCTGATGTCCTTGTAGCGATCGATGGCGATGAAGGCGTCGCGATTGAGGGCGATGCGCGCCCCATCCGGCTGCATGAGGCCGGGCCATTTGAAATCGCCCATGGACTGAAGACCCATAGCAATCTCCCGGGTGCGAAGCGGATGCGGGGCCGTGAATGCCTCGGGATATATTCGGGCGGCCGTGCGCGGCGTCAATCGAATAGTTCGGATCGCGGCGGAATGATTGGAGCGTGATCCTACATTCCGCCTAATCGTGCGCAGTATTTGTACTTTTGATGATATTTTGACTTTCACGCTGCTCAAGCCGCGTGCAGATGCTCCCGCGCGGCGCAACGCCGCCGGGAGCGGATCGATGCTGTGAGCCGTGCGCGGGCCTGCTATGAGAGCGCCGGAGCCAGCCCAGGCAAGGACGCCCCCGTGACCGACGACACCCTCCCCAACGTAACCGAGGCCCTGTTTCACGTCCCGAGCCTCGACCGGCTGCTCCCGGCCGCGCCGTCGCGCCATCCGCCGCGCATCCTGCTGCTCTACGGCTCGCTGCGTGAACGCTCCTATTCCCGCCTGCTGACGCTGGAGGCGGAGCGGCTGCTGAAGCGGCTCGGCGCGGAAACGCGGGTCTACCACGCGGACGGCCTGCCTTTGCCCGATGGTGCCCCGGTGGAGCACCCCAAGGTGGCGGAGCTGCGCGAACTCACCTTGTGGTCCGAAGGGCAGGTGTGGTGCAGCCCGGAGCGGCACGGCGCCATGAGCGCGGTGATGAAGGCGCAGATCGACTGGATCCCCCTCGCGCTGGGCGCCATCCGCCCCACGCAGGGGCGCACGCTGGCGGTGATGCAGGTGTGTGGCGGCTCGCAATCCTTCAACGCCGTGAACCAGATGCGCATCCTCGGCCGCTGGATGCGCATGCTCACCATCCCCAACCAGTCGTCCGTCGCCAAGGCCTATCAGGAGTTCGACGAGGCGGGCCGGATGAAGCCCTCGGCCTTTTACGACCGGGTGGTGGACGTGATGGAGGAGCTGGTGAAGTTCACGCTGCTGACGCGCGACATCTCCCCCTATCTCACCGACCGCTACAGCGAGCGCAAGGAAGCGGCCGAGGCGCTGGAGGCGCGGCTCGCCCTCGACGCGGCCGTGCGGTGAGCGCCGCCGCATCGTCGGCCGAAACAGGCGGTGCCGGCCGTTCGGTCATCGCCGCGCTCGGCGTGGTGCAGATCCTCACCTGGGGCTCGTCCTTCTATCTGCTCACGGTGCTGGCCGGGCCGATTTCCAGGGATACCGGCTGGCCGCTGCAATGGATCGTCGGCAGCCTCTCCGTCGGGCTTCTGGTGGCCGGGTTGGTCTCGCCGAAGGTGGGCGCGCTGATCGATGCCCGCGGCGGGCGCCCCGTGCTGGCGGGCGGATGCGCGCTGCTGGCCTGCGGCCTCGCCTTGCTGGCGCTGGCGCCGGGGCCGGCGATGTTCATGCTGGGCTGGTGCATCGCCGGGGCGGGCATGGCGGCGAGCCTCTATGACGCGGCCTTCGCCGCCCTCGGCCGGCTCTATGGCGCGGGGGCGCGGCGGGCGATCACCATGCTCACCCTGTGGGGCGGCTTCGCCAGCACGGTGTGCTGGCCCATCACCGCCTTCCTCGATGCGCATCTGGGCTGGCGGGCGACCTGCCTCGTCTATGCCGGCCTCCATCTCTTCGTGTCGATCCCGCTGGTGCTGGCCTTCATGCCGGCGATCGCGCCGCGGGCGGAGACTGGCCGGCCGGCGCGGGGCGGGCCGGTGGTGCTGGGCGGGCCGGAGCGCATCTCCTTCCTGCTCATGGCCGGCATCGTCACCCTCATCGGCACCATCGCCTCCGCCATGTCGGTGCAGGTGCTGGCGCTGCTCCAGTCGCGCGGCCTGAGCCTCGCCGAGGCGGTGGCCGCCGGGGCCTTCATCGGCCCGGCGCAGGTTTTCGCGCGCATCATCGAGCAGGCGTCCGGCGGGCGTCACCATCCGCTCTGGACGATGATCTGGGCGGTGGCGCTCATGGGGCTGGGGCTGGTGCTGCTGGCAGCGGGCTTTCCCATCGTCGCGGTGGCGCTGGTGGCCTACGGCGCCGGCAACGGCATCTTCTCCATTTCCAAGGGCACGGTGCCTTTGGCCGTGCTGGGGGCGGAGCGCTATCCCATCCTCGCCGGCCGCCTCGCCCGGCCGGCCTTGCTGGCGCAGGCGCTGGCGCCGCTCGGTGCAGCGCAATTGCTGACGGCCGGCGGGGCGGGCGCGGTGCTCTCGGCGCTGATCGCCTTGTGGCTCGGCGCGGCGGTGCTGCTCGCGTTGCTGTGGCGGCAGGTGTAGCCCTCAGGCGTGTAGCCCTCAGGGCGCGAAGAATGCCAGCGAGAGCTTCGGGAAGACCTTGCGAGCATTTGTTGCGTTACGTAACTCTAGGTTAACCATGATGGGAAATTCTGTCCCCACCCGAACCGGCTGCTTCGCTGTCGCCGACCGGCGCCCTTCAGGCGGGCCGGTCGCATGCGCGGACGTGCGCCGGAAACCTGGTGATGCGCCAAAGGGGGCGCGTCCGGGACCGGGAGGGAGGACCAGCGCATGTTCGGCGCCAGGGAAAGGCTCAAGTCCGGCCGGGTGATCACCGCGACCCATCGGCGTGCGCGCCTCATGCGGGCGCTTCTCTCGGGATCGGCGCTCGCCACCGTGCTCGCGGGACTGATGCCGGCGACGGTCGCCTACGGCGCCTGCGTGACCTCCGGGCCGGTCGGCAACCCCACGGCGCTGGACTGCTCCGGCGCGAGCACGGCCGCGGCGGTGCTGACAGACAACACCATCACCGTCACCACTGCGGACGACACGACCATCACGGCGGCGTTGCCCATCTCCGTCATCGTCGGCTCCGGCCTCGGCGGCGGCGACATCGTGCTGAACAACATCGGCGGCAGCTTCACGGCGACCACCGACGGCATCTCGCTGATTTCGAGCGGCGCCATCTCGCAGGCGGCCGGCACCGGCATCGGCGCCACGGTGACGGCGGACAGCTATGCCCTCACGCTTCTGCCCGCCACCGACGCCAGCGTGCGGGTGCTGGCGGGCGCGAGCCTCAGCGGCGGGGCGAGCGGCGTGCTCGCTTCCACCACCGGCAATATCGACATCGCGGCCGAAGGCGGCACTTTCAAGGGCACGACTTCGGACGGCCTCACCCTCATCGCCGTCGGCAACATCACGGTGAACGATTTCGCCGGCAGCGCCACCGGCGGCCAGAATGGCCTGTTCGCCCAGTCGGTCAACGGCACCATCGCCATCGACCGCTTCACCGGCAGTGCCGATGGCACCGGCGCCAACGGCGTGTTCGCACAGGTGACCGGAACGGGCGACATCAACATCCGCAACTTCAGCGGCAGCGCGACGGCGGGCCAGAACGCCATCTTCGCCCAGGCCAATGCCGGCACCGTCGATCTCTCGGGTTTCAGCGGCACGGCGGACAGCACCAGCGCCAACGGCATCTTCGCCCAGGTGGTCACCACCGGGGACATCTCGCTGAAGACCTTCAGCGGCAGCGCGACGGGCAGCCAGAATGGCATTGTCGCCTTCGCCACCACCGGTGCCATCGATGCCTCCGGCTTCAGCGGCACGGTCAAGGGCACGGCTGGCAGCGGCCTTCTGCTCTCGACCACGACAGGCGCCATCACCGCCGACAATTTCGCGGCCGGCGCGGGCAGCGGGCCGTTCCTCACCGGCGGCGCAGCCGGCCTTCAGGCGCTGTCCACGTCGGGCGCCATCAGCATCCAGAATTTCGGCTCCAGCGCCCAAGGCGGGCAATACGGCATCTTCGCCCAGACCGGGGCGGGGAGCGTCAATTTCTCCGGCTTCTCCGGAACCGCGACGGGCACCAGCGACTACGGCATCTATGGCCGCACCACCAGCGGCGCCATCACCGCCGACAATTTCACCGGTGGCTCCGCCGGGTCGCCCAACATCGTCGGCGGCGCCAACGGCGTGATGCTGCTCACCGACACCGGCGGCATCAGCGTGAAGAATTTCGCCGCCAGCGCCTCGGGCGGGCAGTACGGCATCTTCGCGCAGGCGGGCACCAGCGGGGACATCACCGTCTCCGGCTTCTCCGGCACGGCGACGGGCGGCACCGGGGCGGGCGTGTTCGCGCGCACGCTGGGCGGCAGCGTCACCGCCGACAATTTCAGCGGCACCGCTTCGGGCGGGCAATACGGCGCCTTCTTCAACGCCACCGGCGGCGACCTCTCCATCCAGAATTTCTCCGGCACGGCGAAGTCCACGGCGGCGGGCGGGTTCGGCCTCTATGGCGAGGCCACCGGCACCATCACGCTTACCACGTCCGGCAGCGCGGCCATCGAAGGCGCGGCGGACGGCGTGTTCCTGAAGCAGATGGGCGGCAAGGTGGCGGTGAATTTCGGCGGCACCACCGAGGTGAAGGGATCAAGCGTCGGCCTCAGGGTGTCGTCGGATGCGGGCAGTACCGGCGACATCGTGGTGGAGACGGCGGCCGGCACCTCGGTGTCCGGCGCGGTGGGCGGCATCCGCATCGACAAGACCGGCATCTCCGGCAATGTGGATGTGACGACGGCCGGCACCGTCTCCAGCAGCGGCGGCGCGGCCATCGCGGCCGTCTCCTCGGTGGAGGGGACGACCCAGACCAAAATCGGCGTCTCCGGCGCCGTGACGGGCAATGTCGGCGGCATCGTCGCCGACGCCACCAGCACCAAGGGCAACGCCACCACGCTCATCACCACCGACGCCACCGTGAAGGGCGGCACCGGCACGGCGGTGAAGGGGCTCGCCACCTCGACCACGGGCGACGCCGTGAGCCGCTTCACCCTGCGCGGCGCCATCACCGACAGCGCCAGCGGCGCCGACGCTTCGGCCACCGCGGCCGGCACGGCGACCACCGAGGTGAAGGTGGAGAATGCCATCACCGTCTCGGGCTTCGGCGTGCGCGCCGTCTCCACCGGCGCCGGCGGCTCCGCCACGGTGACGACGACGGCGAACGGCGCCATCACCTCCGGCGCGCAGGGCATCGACGCCAGCGCCACCGGCACCGGCATGAGCGTCACCGTCACCACGGACGGCATCGTGACGGCGGGCGGCGCCGGCATCCTCGCCGCGCTCACGGGCGATGGCGGCACGGTCAACGTCACCACCAACGCCAAGGTCACGGCGGGCGGCACCGCCATCGATGCCGGCCTCTCCGGCGCCGGGGGCACGGTGACGGTCAAGAACACGGCGGAGATCGACGCGACGGGCTCCGGTATCCTCGCCCTCAACACCGGCGGCGCGACCACGGTCACGGTGGCCGGCAAGATCACGGCGGGCGGCAGCTTCGGCGTGGGCGCGACCTCCGGCGGCACGGGGGCGGCGCGGGTCGACGTGGGCGCGGACATCACCAGTGCCGGCGCCGGCGTCGCGGCACAGACGGGCGGCACCGGCGACGTGACGGTGACGCTCGCGGACGGCGTCCGCATCCTCTCCGGGGGCACCGGCATCCGCACGCTGGCGGGCGGTGGCGGCGCCACCGTCGTCACCCTCGGCACCGGCGCGCGCGTCTATGCGGATGCGGGGCAGGGGGGCACGGGCAACGGCATCCGCGCCGACGGAACGGGCACCGTCGCGGTGGGCATCGGCGCCTTCAGCGTGGTGTCCGGCTCGGGCTCCTCCGAGGACGAGGCGGTGATCCGCGTGTCGAGCGGCACCGGCACCACCATCGATGTCGGCACGGGTTCGCTGGTCAGCTCCTGGACCTACGCGGCTAACGGCGACCTCGCCAGCGCCGCCGGGCGCGTGGCGATGCGGGCCGATGCGGGCTCCACCACCGTCACCAACAACGGCACGGTGGTGGGCCGGGTGAGCTTCTCCGACGGCAACGACACCTTCAACAATCGCAGCTCCAACACCTGGGTCACGGTGGGCGCCAACAGCTTCGGCGGCGGCATCGACCAGGTGAACAATGTCGGCCTCACCGTCACCGCCCTCAACGGCGCGCAGGGGGAGACCACCACGTTCACGGGTCTCGAAACCTTCGTCAACGGCAGCCTCGTTTCGACCGACGCCGGCCTCCTCACCATGATCGACGAGACGCCCGGCCAGACCGCCTACAACGGCGCCCGCGACGTGACCTATGTGAGCGGCGTGTTCGTGGGGCAGGGCAACAGCCGCCTCGGCATCGACGCCTGGCTGGGCGGGCCCGGCTCCACCGCCGACAAGCTTGTGGTGGGCGGCCTCGATGCCAACGGCAACCTGTTGCCCGCCGGCACGGTGGCGACGCAGGGGCAGACGGCCATCGTCATCAACGACGTGAGCGGCAGTGCCGGCGGCTACAACCCCAAGGGCATGATGGTGGTGGAGGTGGTGAACCCCGATGCCGTCTCCTACGGCAAGTACGGCACGCAGGAGGCGAGCTTCGTCATCTCCTCCCAGTCGGCCGGCTACGATCCGCGCTTCGGCGGCGTCATCGACAAGGGCGTGTTCTTCTACGACCTCGTGACCCGCGGCAACGACACCTACCTCGTGGGCGTGCCCGACCGGGAGGCCTACGAGCTGCCGCGCCTCGTCACCGGCGCGCAGAGCATCTGGTACGAGACCAGCGGCGGCTGGCTGGACCGGCAGGCGGACCTGCGGACCTATCTCGACGGGGGCAATGGCGGCGTCGTCGGCAAGGCCCCCAGCGCCGGATCGCAGAGCGTGACGCCGGGCGTGTGGGCCAAGGCCGTGGGTAGCTGGGGCCTGCGCGACTCGAACGCCACCGCCACGGTGCCGGGCGCGGCCTACACCTACGACATGGGCTATGCGCAGGACACCTACGGCTTCATCGCCGGCGCCGACTTCGGCAAGACCAATGTCTCGGCGTCCGGCAAGGATGCGGTGATGTTCGGCGTCATGGGCGGCTACGTCACCTCCCAGCTCGGCTTCGATGCCTCGCCGACCTCCGCCAATTATTCCGGCGGCACGGTGGGGGCCTATGCCACCTACCTCAACCGCAACTGGTTCGTGGACGGCCTGTTCAAGGCCGACATCCTCTCCATGGACTATACCGCGCCGACGCTCGGCGGCCCGGCCGCCTACGGGCAGAGCGTGCGGGCGACCAGCCTCGGCTTCACGCTGGACACCGGATACCGGGCGAAGCTCGGCGCCACCGGCTTCTTCGAGCCCATTGCAACGCTGAGTTATGTCTCCACCCGCATCAACAACCTGCCGCTCCTCGCCGGCACGGCGGCGGACTTCGGCAGCAATGACAGCCTGAGGGTGGGCCTCGGCGCCCGCGTGGGCGGGCCGGTCTACGACAACGCGTCGCTGCGCATCGAGGCCAATCTGAATGCGCGACTCTGGTACGAGTTCCTTGGGGACAATACGGTGACCATCTACAACCCCGGGTTGCCGCTGACCGTCGCCGACGACTTCAACGGCGCCTTCGGCGAGATCGGCGGCGGCTTCAACGTGTTCGCCAAGGGCAACGGCTGGAACGGCTTCACCACCGCCAGTCTCAAGTTCGGCGAAGGCTACGCGGCGGCGAACGCGCGGGGCGGGGTGCGCTATCAGTGGTAGGGACATGGCAGGTGTGTCCCACGTCCTGACGGTTGATTGTGCAGCCGCATGGTGAGGCCTAAGCTGGCGCGCCCAATCTGAAAGGAAACGTCATGCGCGCCGCCACAGCGGTCCTGGTGCTGGGTTGTCTCGTCGCGCCGCTCTCGTCGGCGCGGGCCGATGACTGCCAAAGCGTGGCGGACGCCTATGATCGGCTCAGCAAGGTTCCGGCCTACCGGCAGGTGGCCGCGATGGCCGGCGCGCCCTTGATGGAGGCCGTGATCGTCGGCGATGTCATGTACGTCAAGCATGGGGCCAAGTGGACCAAGATGCCGCTTGGACCGGGCGGGCGCGTGGAGATGCAGAAGAAGGTCATTCCCGGCGCCTCCAGTCTCAAGGACTGCCGGCGCGTCGGCCCGGAGACGGTGCAGGGCAAGAATGCGGTGGCCTACGACTACACGCCGCCGCCCATGCCGGGAGCCCCCGCGTTCGATCCCCAGCGGGTGTGGATCGCGGTGGACAGCGGCCTGCCGATCCGCATGACCTCCAAGCAGCAGCAGACCGACGTCGTCATCAGCTTCGACAACGTGGTCGCGCCCATCCCCTGAGCCGGTCCGCCCCAACGCGCTGTGGGGCTCGACCGTATGGATGGTTTGCCGTACCCCCTTGCGGGGGCGTATTTTTTTGCTGGGCGGACACCCAATCCCGAGCCCGGCCGCACTTTCAGCTCCGGATATGTGCTATGGACGGATGCTGGCTTCGGAAAGAAGCGCGCCGATGAAACGCCGCTCGTACATCGCGTCCGTGACGATCGCCTACGCGGTCGGCGCGCTGTTGTGGGTCTACTTGTCCGACCGCTTCATCGAGAGCGTCGGCGGCTCCATCGGCTTCGGCGTTTTCTCCACCCTCAAGGGGTTCGTGTTCGTCGCGGTCACGACCGCCCTTCTCTATTTCGCGCTGCATGCTGCCGCCCAGGGCACGGACGAGGCCCGGCCGGTCCTCGCGTTCCGGAGCTGGGTGCTGTTCGCGCTCCTCGCGCTGCTCACGCTGCCGGTGGGGCTCATCAGCTATGCGGTCTTCCGGTCGGCCTCCGACACGCTGCTCGGCGAGCGCAGGGGGCAGCTCGAATTCATGACCGAGGCGGTGGCCCGGTCCATCGATGCGGACGTAGCGCGGGGAATGCTGGATGCGACGCCGCAAGCGCCGCAACAGCCGCAGGCGGCCCTCCTCGCCATCGTCACCGACGGCAGCGCCGGCTTCAGCCGCCTGCAGGAATTCGCCGGCCTGATGGGCGACAGCGGCCGGGTGCTCCTCGCCAGCAAGACCGGCAGCGACGGGCGATGGATGATCGCCGGGGCCCAGCAGGCGCTGCCCGACGCCCTGGTGCCCCTCGCTGCCGCCGGCGCGGCCGGCCTCGCCGCCGACGTCATCACCCCGCCGGACGACGTGCCACTGCTGGTGGCGGCGGCGATGGTGCCCGCGGCCAATGCGGTGCTCATCGCGACCGTCGCCACGGCCGACGTGGTGGACGACGTGCGCGGCGTCGCCTTCCTCTCCGCCATCACCGCCGCCGCCTGCCTCGTGGTGGCGGGCGCGCTGACGCTGCTCTTCGTCCAGCGCCAGAGGCTGCGCGTCGCGCTGGCCGAAGCCGACCAGAAGGCCGCGCTCCATGCGGCGGAGGAGCGCTTCCGGGCGACCTTCGAACAGGCCGCCGAGGGCATCGCCCATCTTGACCTCGACGGGCGCTTCCTCAGGGTCAACGAAACCCTCTGCGCCCTCCTGGGCTATGGCCGGGCGGACCTGCTCGGGCGCAGCTATGCCGACGTGCGGCCGAACATCCGGGCCGGGGCGGTCGGCAGCACCAGCCGCGAGGCCGTCTCGTCGCTGCCCTCGGGGACGGTCGTCGAGGCGCGCAGCGACCAGCCCCACCTCACCCGTGCCGGCAAGGAGATCTGGCTGTCGTGCGTCCAGTCCATCGCGCGCGACACGCCGGAAGGCGAGGGCTACATCATCCTGATGGCCTCCGATGCCACCGCTCGCATCGTCGCGGAGCATCACCTGACGCTGGCGGAGGCCGTCTTCACCAACACCCAGGAGGGGCTGGTGGTGACGGACCTCGCCGGACGGATCACGGCGGTCAATCCGGCCTTCGTCGCCATCACCGGCCACGGGGAGGCCGAGGTGCTCGGCCAGACCATGCGGTTCCTCAACTCCGGGCGGCACGACCGGCTGTTCTACCAGCTGCTGTGGGCCGCCCTGAAGGACAACGGCGTCTGGCGCGGCGAGATCTGGAACCGCCGCAAGGACGGCGCGCTCTACCTGCAGCAGACGGTCATCAGCACGGTCTACGGCCGCACCGGCGCGCCGGAAAGCTATGTGGGCGCCTTCAACGACATCACCCAGGCGCGCAAGTCCGAGCTCGAGGTGGACCGCCTGACGCGCTACGATCCACTCACCGGCCTGCCCAACCGCACCCTCATCTTCTCCCTGATCGAGCACGAGCTGACCCGCCCGGACACCCAGTGCGCGGTGCTCTACATCGACATCGACCATCTCAAGACCATCAACGACAGCCTCGGCTTCGCCGCCGGCGACGAGGTGCTGCGGGCGGCCGCGCAGCACCTGCGCAAGGCGGTGCCCGAGGATGCCACCATCGGCCGCTACGGCGCCGACGAGTTCGTGGTGCTGATCGACGGCTGCGAGGGGCCGAAGGAGGCCATCCGCTTCGCCGACCGGCTCATCGACGCCCTCGGCGAGCCGTTCACGGCCGAGGGCGTGAGCAATCTCTTCATCAATGCCAGCATCGGCATCAGCCTCTACCCCGAGGACGCGAGCGACGCCGAGACCCTGCTCCAGCACGCCCATTCCGCGCTCTACCAGGCCAAGAGCCGGGGCGGACGGACCTATGCCTTCTACACCGACGCCCTGACCCGCGATGCGCGGGCGCGCGTGGAACTGGTGGCGAACCTGCGCCGGGCGCTGGCGGAGCACGAATTCACCGTCCACTACCAGCCCATCGTCCGCCTCGAAGACCAGACCATCGTCGGCGCCGAGGCGCTGGTGCGCTGGATCACCCCCGAGGGTGAGATGATCGGCCCCGACCGCTTCATCCCGGTGGCCGAGGAAACCGGCCTCATCGTCCCCCTCGGCGACTTCGTGCTGGCCACCGCCTGCACCCAGATGGCGCGCTGGCGGACGGCTAGGCTGCCGTGCGCGTTCGTCGCCGTCAACATCTCCGCCGGGCAGCTCAACGCCACCGACATCTGCGCGAAGACCGAGGCGGCGCTCGCCGCCGCCGGGGTGCCGGCTGACAGCATCGAATTCGAAATCACCGAAAGCATGCTTTTCGGCGCCGATTCCGGTGCTGAATCGAAGCTGAAACGCATCGCGGAACTGGGTGTCAGGATCGCCATCGACGATTTCGGCACCGGCTATTCCTCCCTCGCCTACCTCAAGCGCTTCCCCATCTCCCGGCTGAAGATCGACCAGAGTTTCGTGCGCGACCTGCCCGCCTCCGCGGTCGACGGCGAACTGGTCCGGGCCATGATCGCCATGGCCCGGGCGCTCGACATCGAGATCCTGGCGGAGGGGGTCGAGGAGGCCGCGCAGATGGCCTTCCTCATCGCCAACGGCTGCACCTTCGGGCAGGGCTATTTTTGGAGCCGGCCGCTGCCTCCGGAGCGCTTCGAGGCCTTGTTTTCCAACGCTTTTGGTGCCGCCGGCGCGAAGTCCGCATCGCGCTGAACGAGGCCCTTCGGGGCGGTCCCCGCCTCCACGCGCGGGGCTCCGGCTGTCCGTTTGTCTGTGCAGATTATTGTCGTACAATCAGTTTACATTCCTCGGCCGCGGTGCCACACTCCCTCCCGATGAAAAAACAAGGCGGCCCGCCAGATGGCCGCGCAGGGAGCCCCGGGAATGGCCGTTCGCGTCGAGGAAAAAGGCAATGGCGTCATCGTGTTGACGCTGGTGGGACAAGGCGAGCCGAACCATCTGGACACCGAGGCCCTGCTGGACCTCGCCGAGGCGGCCAAAACCCTTGCAAATCAACCCGGTATGCGGGCTCTGGTGGTCGCCGGGCAGGGCGCCAACTTCTGCGGCGGCCGTGTCGGCAAGAAGGGCCTGACCCGGGCATCAGACGTCGCGGAAGACCTCAACGCCATCCTCAAGGTGAATGCCGCCTTCGCCGCCTTGCCGGTGCCGACAATCCTTGCAGTGGAAGGCCTTGCGCTCGGCTGGGGCTTCGGCATGTCGGCCCAGGCGGACTATGTGGTCGCGGCCGAGAATGCCCGCTTCGCCTTGCCGGAAATGTCCCACGGCATGCCGCCGCTGATCGTGCTGTCCTACCTGTTCCGCTTCGTCTCCTACAAACGGGGCTTCGAGCTGTCCCTGTCCAGCCGGGAAATTTCCGCTGCGGACGCAGAGGGTTATGGCATCGTCACATCGGTGGTTCCGCCCGGCGCCGCGCTCGCCGAAGCGCTGCGTGTCGCCGATTTCGTCGCCGCCCAGGACCCCATGTCCATCACCCTGCTGCGCAAATTCGGTCGCGAGGCCGCCGGGCTCTCCGACCCGCAGCGCAGCGAATACGCGGTCTCACTCATGAGCGTCCTGCTCGCCGAGCGGGCGCAGAAGGCCCATGGCTGAGGCCGGTTCGGGAGGTAGCCCCATGCGCGTGCTGGTGACGGGCGGGTCCGGCTTTCTCGGAAGCCATGTAGCGGCGGCGCTGGCTCAGGCCGGCCATGGTGTGGTGAGCTACGACATGGCCGCGCCGGGGCCCGAAGCCCTCGTCACGCTCGCTGCCACGGAGGCGGGCGACGTCGTCCATGCCACGGGCCAGACCACGGACCTTGCGCGTCTCATGGACGTGTGCCGGACAGAACGGATCGAGGCCATCGTCCACAGCGCCGGCATCGTGGGGCTGGAGACCTCCCTCGCCCAGCCGGCGGCGACCTACCACACCAACATCACCGGCATGGTGAATGTGTGCGAGGCGGCACGGCAGCTCGGCATGGCGCGGCTCGTCTACCTGTCCAGCAACGCCGCATACCATGGCGGCGACGGCTCGCCGCTGAAGGAGACGGACCCGGTCTTCTCAGTGGTTCAGGGCAACCCCGCCGGTCATTACGGCACCACCAAGATGGCCTGCGAGGCCATCGGCCTCGCCTATGCCTCCTTCCACGCACTCGACGTGCTGGCGCTGCGCGTGACCGCCGTCTACGGCCTCGGCATGCGCACGCCGATGTTCATCAAGCCCATGGTGGAAGGGGCGGTGCTGGGCCGGCCCGTGCGGTTCGTGACTGGCGGGCCTATGAAGCGCGACTACACCTACGTCCCGGACTGCGCCAGGGCGGTCGTGTGCGCTCTCGCCGTTCCGGCCCCGGCCGAGGGCGCCCAGCGCGTCTTCAACGTGGCGGCTGGACAGGCGACGCCGGCCGCGGAGGTGGCGCGGATCGTCCGGCAGGTCGTGCCGGGCGCCGATATCGAGATCGGTGACGCGCTGTCGCCCCTGGAGGAGGTGAATGCGCGCATGCGCGCCTCCCTCGACATTTCCGCAGCCCGCGCGGTGCTCGGCTGGGCGCCGGAATTCACGCTGGAACAGGGCATCCGCGACTATGCGGAGCGCTACCGCGCCTTCGCCGGCGCGAGCGGGTCTCACCCGAAGGGGCAGGCGGCATGAGCGCACAGGCGATCCCCACCTACGAGGTCTTCGCCATCCGCTACGCCACGCGAGATGCGAAACGGGCGGACAATTTCATCGGCGGCGATCCCCACGATGCGTCCATGCCGCTTGACTATTACGTCTGGGCCATTGTCGGCGAAGCGCGCAGCTTCGTGGTGGATACGGGCTTCAACGCCGAGGTCGCGGCGCGCCGCAAGCGCGATTTCCTGCGCTGCCCGGCCGAGGCGTTGAAGCTGGTGGGGCTTGATCCCGCGACCGTGCAGGATGTGATTCTCACCCACCTGCACTACGACCACGTGGGCAATTTCGACCTCTTTCCCGCCGCGACCTTCCACCTGCAGGAGGCGGAGATGCACTTTGCGGTGGGGCGCTACATGCGCTACCGCCGCCTGCGCCATTCCTTCGAAGTGGAGGATGTGGTGGGCATGGTCCGCGCCAATTATGCCGGTCGCGTCAACTTCTATGACGGCGGTGCGGAACTCGCGCCGGGCGTGACGCTGCACCCCGCGCCCGGGCATTCCGCCGGGCTCCAGTTCGTGCGGGTCAACACCCGTCGCGGACCGGTGGTGCTGGCGTCGGACGTGACGCACTTCTACGAGAACATGGACACCGAGCGCCCGTTCGTTACCGCCTTCCACGTGGGATGCATGCTGGAGGGCTTCGACCGGCTGAAGGCCGCCGCGCCCTCGCCGGACCACATCATCCCCGGGCACGATCCGCTGGTGATGAAGCGCTACCGGCCGCCGAAGCCGGAACTGGACGGCATCGTCGTGCGGCTCGACGAGCCGCCCGTCATCTGATTTCGTCAGTGGACACAGCGCATCGAATCCATCGGGACCGCGAGCCAAGGAAGCCAGCAATGACCACGCCAGCCAGCCTTGCGGCCATGCACCAGGCGGCATCGCTCAAGAAGCAGGTAATCGAGGCCCTGCGCACCGCCATCCTCGAAGGGCGCTTCCAGCCGGGCGACCGACTGGTGGAGCGCGAGATCTGCGAGATGTTCCAGGTGAGCCGAACCCTGCTGCGGGAGGCCCTGAGCCAACTCGCCGCGGAAGGCATCCTGCAGATCATCCCCCATCGCGGTCCCATCGTTGCCATCTACACCGCCGAAGACGCGCGCTCGATCTATGAATTGCGCGCGACGCTGGAGGAGATGGCCGGGCGTTGCTTTGCCGAGCGGGCCACGGAGGCCGAGCACAAGGCGCTGGAGAGCGCCTTCGCCGCTTTCAGGAAAGCCAGCCGCGGCAAGCCGGGCAGTGATCTGTTGCTGGTCAAGACGGCCTTTTATGCCGCGCTCACGGCCGGCGCACACAATCCGATGCTGGAGGACATGCTGCGCATGATCCACTGGCGGGTCACCATGCTGCGCGCTCATACGCTCTCCCAGCCGGGCCGGCTGGCGAAGAGCCTCGGTGAGATCGGCGACATCATGGAGGCCATCGCCCGGCGCGATCCCGAGGCGGCCGGACAGGCCTGCCGCCGCCATGTGATGAACGCCGCCGCCATCGCCGATGCGGTGCTCACCGCCAAGGAGGCGGAGCGCGATCGCCCGGTCCGCAAGCGGGTCACGAAGGACGCATCCGCCAGGGACAAGGGGGCCGCCGCTCCGGCGGTGGGCGAGCCGCGCCTCGCCCGCATGTAGTCCGCTTTCAGGCGCGGTGGCCGCGCCTGTTCCGTTGAAAACACCCGTGCAGCCGCCTTGAGCGCGCGATTGATGGCGCACGCCCAGCGTGGGCCGCCGAAGGAGCTTGCGTGATGCCCCATACCGATCCGTCAAGTCCGCCGCTTTCGGGGACCACCCCGGCGCTTCACCAGGTGCGCGCCGGACGCCGCGGTGCCCCGCTGGTGGTGCTCATCCACGCCGTCGCGCTCGACCTCACCTATTGGGACCGGCAGATCGGCGCGCTCGCCGAAAGCTTCGACGTGATCGCCTACGACCTTGCCGGCCACGGCGCCTCGCCCGCGCCTCGCCTGCCCTTGGGGTTCGACGATGCAGCCGCCGATCTCGCCGGGGTCATCGAAACGGCAGGGGCGGGGCCGGCCTGCGTGGTGGGGCTGTCCGTTGGCGGCATGATCGCCCAGACGCTGGCGCTCGCGCGCCCCGATCTAGTCCGCGCGCTGTGCCTCATGGACACGGTCAGCACCTTTGCCGATGCGGGGCGGACGGCCGTGCGCGGGCGTGCGGCGCAGGTGCGGGCGGGCGGCATGGAGGCGATCGTCGCGCCAACGCTGGGGCGCTGGTTCACGCCCGGCTTCGCCGCCCGGCGGCCCGACGTGCTCGACCGGGTCGCGAAGACCTTGCGCGCGGCCGATCCCCATGTTCATGCCGCCATGTGGGACATGATATCGACCCTCGACGTCGCGCCGCGCCTCGGCGAAATCGCGAAGCCAACACTTGTGATGGTGGGCGAGCAGGACCCGACGACGCCCGTCGCGGCATCCGAGGGCATCGCGCGCGGCATCCCCGGCGCGCGGTTGGAGATCATTCCCGACGCCTCGCACATGGCGCCGCTGGAAGCCCCGGACGAGGTGAACCGGCGGCTTCTCGCCTTCCTCAACGCTCTCTGACACCGCGCAACAGGAGGTGATGCCCGTGCCCATCGGTTTCATCGGCCTCGGCGCCATGGGCGCTCCGCTGGCGACGCGGCTCCTCGAAGCCGGCCAGGAACTCGTCATCCATACGCGCCGGCGCGAGGCCGCGGCACCCTTCGAGGCGCTGGGTGCGCTCTGGGTGCCGACGCCGCGCGATGTCGCGGCAAGGGCACGCGTGATCTTCACCATGCTGCCCGGTCCGGCCGAGGTCGAGGCGGTGGTGTTCGGCAACGACGGCCTCGCCGAGGGGCTCTCGGCCGGCGCGACGCTCATCGACATGACTACCAGCGCGCCGGCAGCGGTGCGTGCCCTGGGCGAGCGCCTCGCGGCCCGTGGCGTCGCCCTGCTGGACGCGCCGGTGAGCGGCGGCCCCAAGGGCGCGCGCACGCGCCGGCTGGCCATCTGGGTGAGCGGCAGCGAGGATGCTTTCGAGGCCTGCCGGCCACATCTCGACCTGCTGGGCGACCGGGTGATGTTTCTCGGCGCGCTCGGCGCGGCCACCACGGCGAAGCTGGTCCACAACAGCGCGAACTACGGCATCCAGATGGTTCTGGCGGAGGTCATCACCATCGGCGTCAAGGCGGGTGTGGACCCCGCCACCCTGTTCGCCGCGATCCGGGAAGGATCGCTCGGGCGCCAGAATGTGGTGGACCGTCTCGCCGACCAGTTCCTGCCGGCGGCCTTCGACGAGGTGTCCTTCGCCCTCGATCTCGCGTTCAAGGACGTGTCGCTGGCCGCGGCCCTCGCGCAGGAGGTCGGCGTCCCGGCACGGTTCACCGAGATGACGCTGGCCGACATGACGGAAGCCCGTAACCGGGGCTGGGGAAAGAGGGATTCCCGCGTCGCCATGCTGGTGCAGGAAGAGCGCGCCGGTGTCGCGATCAAGGTCGACCGCGAGACGCTGGACGGGATTTTGAGCAGGGGAAAGTAGCGGCGACTTTCTGCGGGAGGGCCGGATGACGGAAAGTCAGTCGGACATGGTTGACATCCATCTCATTGGCCATATTGTCATACAATAAGTCAGAAAATGAAGAGGGCGCCAAGCGCCCCTCAAGCGACGCCGCCAAGCAAATGTCGCATCCGTGGAGGAAGCTAATGTCCATCGTCAGAAGCATCATCGCCGCCGGATGGATGGGCCTCGCCCTCCTGCCGGGAGCGGCTGGAGCCGCCGGCCTCGAGAAGCCGAAGATCTCGATCGCGGTCGGCGGTTCCATCAGCCAGATGAACAAGATCGCGTATTTCGTCGCGCTGAATAAGAAATACTTCGAGGACGAAGGCCTTACGGTGGATTCCACGGCCTTCAGCTCGGGCACCGCAGCCCTCCAGGCCGTGGTCGCCGGCGGCGCCGACATCGGCGAAGGGGCGTACGAGCACATGCTCCGCCTGCAGTCCAAGGGGCAGGATCTCACCTGCATCACCGTCTTCGGTCGCTATCCAGGCAATGTACTCGCCGTGCGCGCGACGAAGGCGGACAGCATCAAGGGCGTCAAGGATCTCAAAGGCAAGAAGATTGGCATCTCGGCGCCGGGCGCCTCCACGCAGAATTTCGTCGCCCAGCTGCTGGAGCGGGCCGGCGTGAACTGGAAGGATGCGAGCTTCATCTCCATCGGCACCGGCCCGAGCGCGGTCGCCGCCATCCGCTCTGGCACCGAGCTTGATGCCATCGTCAATCTGGATCCCGCCATCACCTCGCTCACCGATGCGAAGGAAGTTGTGGTGCTGGTGGACGGCCGGAATGCGGAAGGCTCGCAGATCGCCTTCGGCGGCCCTTACCTCGCCGATTGCCTCTACGCCCGCACCGACTTCATCAAGGCCAATCCGAACACGTCGCAGGCCGTGTCCAATGCCCTGGTCCGGGCCATGCAATGGCTGAAGACCGCGAGCATCGACGACATCATCGCCTCAGTTCCGGCCGAATATTACAAGGCCGACGAAGCGCTCTACCGCAAATCGCTGCAGCAGAACCTTTCCGCCTTCCAGTGGGACGGCATCGTGACGCCGGAGGCGGCGAAGAACGTGCTCGCCACCATCTCGGTGATGGAGCCGGCGCTGAAGTCGGCCAGCCTCGACATCCCGCGCACCTATGACAACAGCCTCGTGGAACGTGCGCTGAAGAAATACGGCCCGGCCGCGAAGCACTGACGTGTCGCCGAGGGGCCGTTGCTGGCCCCTCCGTCCCGCGCCCCCCCAGTTCCCGCGCCCTCAGGGAGACGTTTCATGACCTTCGGCCTTCAACCGGAAGCCGGCCCCGTCCGCATGCCAGCGCCCGTCGGTGACCTCTCCGCTCACGCCGGCCCGCCGCCGGCCCTCCTGTTCGACCACGTCTCAGTGCGCTTCGGTGCCTATACGGCGGTGAACGACGCCAGCCTTCATGTGGGGGATGGCGAGTTCGTTTCCATCGTCGGTCCCACCGGCTGCGGCAAGTCCACCCTGCTGAATGTCGCCGCGGGTCTGCTCGAACCCTCCGAGGGCGACATCTGCGTCTATGGCCGGTCGCTGGAGGGCATCAATGCGGATGCCGGCTATCTCTTCCAGGCGGACGCGCTGATGCCGTGGCGAACCGCGCTGTCAAACGTCATCACCGGCCTCGAATATGCGGGGACGGAGCGCAAGGCGGCCGAGCGGCTCGGCAACGAGTGGCTCGCCCGCGTCGGGCTTTCCGGACATGGCGAGCGCTTCCCGCACGAAATGTCCGGCGGCATGCGCAAGCGCGTCGCGCTGGCGCAGACGCTCATTCGCGATCCCAAGATCGTGCTCATGGACGAACCGTTCAGCGCACTGGACGTGCAGACGCGCGTGCTGATGGAGAACGAGCTGCTCCAGCTCTGGACCACCTATCGCAAGTCGGTGCTGTTCATCACCCATGACCTGGAAGAGGCGATCTCCCTGTCGGACCGGGTCATCATCCTGTCCGCCGGCCCCTCCACGCACCCCATCGCCGAGTTCCGCATCGACCTGCCGCGGCCGCGCGACGTCGCCGAGATCCGCATGACGCCGCGCTTCGTCGAGCTCTACCACCAGATCTGGGACGCCATGAAGGAAGAGGTCCTGAAAGCCTATGAGCGAAATCAGCGCAAACTTGCGGACTGACGCCGTGATCGCCGATCCCAGCGCCTCCGGCCGCACTGCTCCCGGCCGCCCCGCCGCCCGCCCGCAACGACGGTCCCGCCGGCGCGCGATGCCGGGTCCCATCGTCCTCACCGCGCTCCAGGCGGCGCTGTTCGCGGCCCTCATCATCGCCTGGTATGCGCTGGTGCGATCCAAGGCCCTGCCGGTCTTCTTCTTCGGCGATCCGGTGCTGGTGTTCCAGCAGATCGTCAGCTGGTTCGTGACGGGCGAGATCTTCGTCCATCTCGCGACCACGCTGATCGAAACGCTGCTCGCCTTCCTGCTCGGCGTGGCGTCGGGCATCGGCATCGGCCTGTGGCTTGGCCTCTCGCCGCTCACGGCAGCCCTGTTCGATCCTTACATCAAGGCGCTCAACGCCATGCCGCGGGTCATCCTCGGCCCCATCTTCATCGTCTGGTTCGGCCTCGGCATCGGCTCCAAGGTGGCGCTGGGCGTGACGCTGGTGTTCTTCGTCGTCTTCTTCAACGTCTTCCAGGGCGTAAGAGAGGTGAACCCGGTCATCCTCGCCAATTCGCGGATGCTGGGCGCGAACCGGCGCCAGCTCCTCACCACGGTCTATATCCCCTCGGCATTGAGCTGGGTGTTCTCCAGCCTGCACATGTCGGTGGGCATGGCCTTCGTCGGCGCGGTGGTGGGCGAATATCTCGGCTCGGCCCGGGGCGTCGGCTACCTGATCCTCCAGGCGGAGGCGACGTTCGATGTGAATGCCGTCTTCGCCGGCATCATCGTCCTCACCGTCTTCGCGCTGGTGCTCGACCTTGCCGTGACCCTCGTCGAGAAGCGCCTCATCGTCGGCAAGCCCAAATCCTGACCTGCCCCCCTTCACGTCACGCCCATTCATCCAGGAACAGTCAGATGACCGAAACGACCGAAGCCGCCAGCCTGCTGCACAAGGGCATGGAGATCCGCAAGGCGGTGCTGGGCGCCGCCCATGTGGAGCGCTCCATGGCCAATGTGGACGAGTTCGCCCGCCCCCTGCAGGAACTGGTCACCGAATATTGCTGGGGCGCGATCTGGGGCCGGCCGGGGCTGGAGCGCAAGACGCGCAGCATGCTCAACATCGTCATGCTGTCGGCGCTGAATCGTCCGCACGAGCTGAAGCTTCACGTCAAGGGGGCGCTGACCAACGGCGTCACCCGCGACGAGATCCGCGAAGTGGTGCTCCAGATCGCGATCTATTGCGGCGTCCCGGTGGCGCTGGAGACCTCGCGCATCGCGCAGGAGGTGTTCCGCGAGGTCGACGCCGCCGCGGCCGGCTGAGGATCGCGGCCGCAATCGCTAGTCCGGCGGGGAGGAGCCGACAGGCGCCACCTTCCCGCCGGGGCGATGCAGCAGGGTCAGCGACAGGAAGGCGCCGACCCACGAGCCCGCTGCCGCGAACACCACATAGACCCAGTTCTCCGTGTAGCTGATGACGGCGAACGAGGAGAGCATGTACCAGACGCTCGACCAGTTGGCCGCCGAGAGGCGTCGGCGCGCCACCACGGCCGAGGTGAAGGCCACGTAGCAGGCGTCGGTGGCGGCCGTGGCGATGAACACCCCCAGCGCAATGAGCGGATCGAGGGCTGAAAAGGCACCGAGGATGTGCTGCATGGGCCGCCCGGAAGGCAAGGGGTGTCGGATCACCCCATCATGGCGAAACCCCGCGCCCCGGCAACACGCGCCGGATCACGCCGACCAGATGCCGCTGCTCGAAACCTGCCGCACGTAATTGACGAGATAGTCGGTGAACACGCGGATCTTCGCCGGCAGACGCTCGCGGTTCTGGTAGGCGATGTTCATGGTCAGCGTGGGCAATTGCCAATCCTGCATCACCGCCACGAGGCGCCCGGAGGCGAGGTCGTCCTGCACGATGTAGAGCGGCTGGATAAGGATGCCGAGGCCCGACAGGGCCGCCTGCCGGATCACCTGCCCGTCGTTGCAGTCCAGCGCGCCGGTGATGCGCACGGTGCGCTCCGCGTCGCCCTTGGTGAGGCGCAGGGAGAACGGGTCCTGCGCAAGATTGTAGACCAGCATGTCGTGCCGCGTGAGGTCGGCCGGCTCGCGCGGGCGGCCGTGCTCCTCCAGATAAGCTGGTGAGGCGGCCAGCACGCGCCGCATCCGGCCGAGGCGGCGCACGATGATGTTGGTGTCCGGCTCGTGCAGGCGGGTGCGGATGGCGACGTCGATGCCCGCCTCGATGAAGTCGAGGTAGCGGTTGGCGACCGCGATATGCACGTTGAGCTTGGGATAGAGCTTGCGGAATTCCGGCAGCATGGGCGCGAGATAGATGGTGGCGAAGGAGAGCGAGCTCGTCACCCGCAGCAGGCCCTGCGGGGCGAGGGTGTGCTCGTTCACCGCCTCTTCGGCCTCCGCCAGCTCTGTGAGGAGCGTGCCGCTGCGCTGGTAGAATTCCTGCCCCGCCTCTGTCAGCCAGAGGCGGCGGGTGTTGCGCTCCACGAGGCGTGCGGCGAGGCGCTCCTCCAGCGCCGCGAGATGCCGGCTGACCGCCGCGTTGGACATGCCCAGCGCCTCCGCCGCCCGCGAGAGGCTGCGCAGCTCGGCGGTCTTCACGAACACCTCGATCTGGGTCAGGCGATCCATATTTCCACTTTGCGCAAAAGACCGTTCCGGAAAATCCCGTTTATTTCCGCTGCGCGCAAGTCAAAACTCACATCCAACGAAAGACCAATAGGTCGAGGAAACGCCAATGATGGGACCCATCCGCCACATCGTGATGTGGCGCGTGAGCGGAGAGACGCGCGAGGAGCGCGCTGCCGCCCGGCAGAAGGTCAAGGCCGCATTCGAGGGCCTGCGCGGCCGCGTCGCCGGCATGACCCGCGTCGAGATCGGCCTCGACATTTCCGATGTCGATTATGCCTGCGACGTGGTGCTGGTGTCCGAATTCGCCACCGCCGCCGATCTCGCCGCCTACGCCTCCCATCCCGAGCATCTGCGTGTGCGCCAGGAACTGGCGGACCTGCGCATCGCGCGCTTTCAGGTGGACTATGTGGTCGAGGACGCCGCGTTCGGCGCCATCGAGACCCGTCATCCCGCTGCTGCCCCGATCCCGCATCCCCGCGGCGCCCTCCTTGCGGGCGAGTGACCTCAGGGCGCGCCTCCGGTGCGTCGCGAACGGATCTGAACCATGATCGAGACCTTCACCTACGAGGCCCTGCCCATCCGCGTCCGCTTCGGCCGCGGCGCCGTCGCCGAGGTCGGCGCCGAGGTGGCGCGGCTCGGCGCGCGGCGGGCGCTGGTGCTCACCACGCCGCAGCAGGCGGGGGAGGGTGAGCGCATCGGCAAGCTCATCGGCGAAAACTGCGCGGGGGTCTTCCCCGGCGCCACCATGCACACGCCGGTGGAGGTGACGGACAAGGCGCTCGACGCCCTGAAGGCGGCTGATGCGGATTGTGTCGTAGCGCTGGGCGGCGGCTCCACCACGGGCCTCGGCAAGGCACTGGCCCTGCGCACCGGCGTGCCGCAGCTGGTCATCCCCACCACCTATGCCGGTTCGGAGATGACGCCCATCCTCGGCGAGACGCAGGACGGGCGGAAGACCACCATCCGCTCCCTCGACGTGCTGCCCGAGGCGGTCATCTACGACGTGGACCTCACGCTGACCCTGCCGGCCGGCCTTTCCGCCACCTCCGGCGTCAACGCCATCGCCCATGCGGTGGAGGCGCTCTACGCCCGTGATCGCAATCCGGTGATCTCGCTGATGGCGGAGGACGGCATCCGCACCCTCTCCTCCGCGCTGCCCATCCTCATCCACGAGCCGGCGAACATCGAGGCCCGCACCATGGCGCTCTACGGCGCGTGGCTGTGCGGCTGCTGCCTCGGCGCGGTGGGCATGGCGCTGCACCACAAGCTCTGCCACACGCTGGGCGGCACCTTCAACCTGCCGCACGCGGAGACGCACACCATCGTTCTCCCCCACGCGGTGGCCTACAACGCCCCCGCCGCGCCGGAGGCCATGGCCGCCATCACCCGTGCGCTCGGTGCGCCGGATGCGGCGCAGGGGCTGTTCGATCTGGTGCGGGCGCTGGGCGTGCCGCGCGCGCTCTCGGACATCGGCATGCCGGCGGACGGCATCGAGACTGCCGCCGACATCGCGGTGGAGAACCCCTACTGGAACCCGCGCCCGGTGACGCGCGACGGCATCCGCGACCTCATCGCCCGCGCCTATTCCGGCGAGCGGCCGGTGGCGGCGGCGCCGGCGGAGGAGGCGGCCTGATGGGCGCCCGCATCCTCATATCCGGCGCCACCATCCTGTCGATGGAGCCCGCCATCGGCGATCTGCCGAAGGGCGACATCCTGATCGAGGACGGCCGCATCGCCGCCATCGGGCCTGAGATTGCGGCGGCGGATGCGGAGCGGGTGGATGGGGCAGGGCGCATCTGCGTGCCCGGCTTCGTCAACGCTCATATGCACACCTGGCAGACGGGCCTCAGGAGCCTCGCCGCCGACTGGACGCTGCTGGAATATTTCCGCTGGGTGCACGCCGGCCTCGCGACGCGTTTTCGCCCCGACGACATCGGCATCGCGACGCTGGTGGGCGCGCTCGGGCAGATCGACGCCGGCACCACCACGCTGGTGGACTGGTGCCACAACAACCCCACGCCGGACCACACGGACGCGGCGGTGGACGCGCTCGCGGAGAGCGGCATTCGCGCCGCCTTCTTCCACGGTTCGCCCAAGCCCGATCCGAAGCCCGGCGAGCCGCATTTCTCCGAAGTGCCGCACCCGCGCGCCGAGATCGAGCGCCTGCGGCGGGGACCGTTCGCCGGCACGGATGGGCTGCTGACGCTGGGCCTCGCCATCCTGGGCCCGCATTATTCCACCATGGAGGTCGCCCGCGCCGATTTCCGGCTCGCCCGCGAGTTCGGCCTCGTCGCCTCCATGCATCAGGGTGGCGGCGCGGCGAAGACGCCGGGCGGCTGGGAGACGCTGATCGCCGAGGGGCTGGTCGGCCCGGCCATCAACGTCGTCCACGGCAACGATCTCTCCGACGAACTCTTCTCCCGCCTCGTGGACCTCGGCGCCTCCTTCACCGTGACGCCGGAAAACGAGATGACGCAGGGCCACGGCTTCCCTGTCACCGGCCGCCTGCTGAAGCGCGGCGCGGCGCCCTCCCTCGGGGTGGATCTGGAAAGCGTGCTGGCCGGCGACATGATGGGCGTCGCGCGCATCGCGCTGGGCATGCAGCGGGTGCTGGACAATACGGACAGCCGCCGCGAGACCGGCGCCATTCCGCCTACCTCCACCGTTCGCGTGCGGCAGGCGCTGGAATGGATCACCATCGAGGGCGCGCGGATGCTCGGGCTCAACCATCGCATCGGCTCCCTCGCCCCCGGCAAGCAGGCCGACCTCGTGCTGATCGACGCCCGCGCGCTGCACCTCCAGCCGGTGCATGATCCCGTGGCCACGGTGGTGATGCAGGCCGGGCGGGGCGACGTGGAAGCGGTGATGATCGCCGGTCGTTTCATGAAGAAGAACAAGACGCTGCTCGCCACCGGCATCGACGAGAAGCTCGCCCGGCTCACCGCCTCGGGCGCGCGCATCGTCGATGAGCTCGGCCTCGGCAAAAAGGCGGCGTGAGGAGAGGATGATGGCTGACACTTTGACCCTCGGCTGGATCGGGCTCGGCAAGATGGGCCTGCCCATCTCCACCCGCCTCGCCGGCGCCGGCCGTGACATCGCCGGCTTCGACCGGGACCAGGAGCGGATCGCCGAGGCCGCCGCCGGCGGCGTCACCCCCGCTGCGACGCTGGCGGATGCGGCTGGCCGCGATATCGTCTTCACCTCGCTGCCCGACGACAAGGCGCTTCGCGCCGTGGCGCTGGACGGGCCGCTGCTCTCCGCCATGCGCAAGGGCGCGATCCTGGTGGAGACCTCCACCGTGAGCCCCGGCATCTCGGTCGAGCTGGGCGCCGCGGCTGAGCGGGCGGGCATCCTCTATCTGCGCGCGCCGGTGTCCGGCAATGCCGCCATCGCCCACACCGGCAACCTCACCTGCTTCGTCTCCGGCCCGCGCGCCGCCTTCGACACCTTCCTGCCGGTGGCGCAGGACTTCACCCGGGCCCAGAAGTATCTCGGCACACAGGAGGAGGCGCGCTACGCCAAGCTCTCCGTGAACCTGATGATCGCCGTCTCGGCGGCCATGATGGGCGAGAGCATCGTGCTCGCCCGCAAGGGCAATCTCGCCTGGCAGGATATCCTCGACGTGCTCACCAACAGCGCGGTGGGCTCGCCCATGGTCCACTACAAGGCCAAGAGCCTTGAGACGCGCGACTTCAATTCCACTTTCTCCTGCCGGCAGATGGCCAAGGACCTCGACCTCATCGTCGGGGCCGGCCATGCCGCCGAGATGGCCATGCCCCTCGCCACGCTCACGCGGGAGATCTACGGCGCGCTCATCGGGCGCGGCGACGGGGAGGCGGACTTCATCGCACCGGTCCGCCTCGCCGAATGGCTTGCCGGACTGGGCGAGCCGGATCTCGACAAGAATGACGGGAGGCTCGCATGAGGAATTTCGACCAGTTTTCCATCACCGAGGCGGTGCTGGAGCGCGTCACCAACGCGCCTGACGCCCGTGTCCGCGAGATCAGCGAGGCGCTCGTCCGCCACCTGCACAATTTCGTTCGTGAGGTGCGCCCCACCCAGGCGGAATGGGAAAAGGGCATCGCCTTCCTCACCGACACCGGCCACATGTGCACCGGCACGCGGCAGGAGTTCATCCTGCTGTCGGACACGCTCGGTGTCTCCATGCTGGTGGACGCCATCAACCACGACCACCAGACGGCGGTCACCGAGAGCACCGTGCTCGGCCCCTTCTATGTGGAAGAGCCGCCGGAGGTGGCGAACGGCACCGATATTTCCAGGCACCTCGAGGGCGAGCCCATGTTCGTCTCCGGCTCGGTGGCGACCCTCGACGGCACGCCGCTGGTGAACGCCATCGTCGATGTCTGGCACTCGGACGTGGACGGCTATTACGACGTGCAGCATGAGGACAACGGCCTTGTGGCCCGCGCCCGCCTGCGCACGGACGATGCGGGCCGCTTCGCCTTCTGGTCCATCAAGCCCGCCGCCTATCCCATCCCGCACGACGGGCCGGTGGGCAAGATGCTGGAGGCGCAGGGCCGCCATCCGTGGCGACCGGCCCATGTGCATTTCATGATCGAGGCGCCCGGACACGAGAAGCTCGTGACCCATGTGTTCGTCGCCGGCGACGCCTATCTCGACAGCGATGCGGTGTTCGGCGTGAAGGACTCGCTCATCCGCGAGTTTGCCGCCCACGCATCGGGTGTCGCGCCGGACGGCCGGACGATGGATCAGCCCTGGTGCGCGCTGACCTACGATTTCAAGCTCAACCCCGTCTCCGCCGCGGCTTCGCAGGCGGCGTGAAGGGACGGACGGACGCGCAGCAAGCCCGGCCAACGGGACGCGCGAAGGGAGGAACGCATGTCTGCCCATATGCCCATCGCAGCGCATCCCATGGATGGCGTGCTGGCGCGGCTCGCGGAGATCGTCGGCGACCGGGCAACCCGCGCGCCCGGCGTGCTCGCCGACCACGGCCGCAGCGAGGCCTACCACGCGGCGACCCCGCCGGACGTGGTGGTGTTTCCCGAGACGACAGCCGAGGTGCAGGCCGTCGTGCGCCTGTGCTGTGAGCTGAAGGTGCCGGTCGTCGCGTTCGGAGCCGGCACCTCGCTGGAGGGCAATGCGACGGCGCTGCATGGCGGCGTCTGCCTCGACATGGGGCGGATGAATGCGGTGCTGAAGGTGAACGCCGAGGACATGGACGTGACCGTCCAGCCCGGCATCACCCGCAAGCAGCTCAACGCCCAGCTGCGCGACACGGGCCTGTTCTTCCCCATCGATCCCGGCGCCGATGCGTCCATCGGCGGCATGACCTCCACGCGCGCCTCCGGCACCATGGCGGTGCGCTACGGCACCATGAAGGACAATGTGCTGGCGCTGGAAGTGGTACTGGCCGACGGCCGCGTCATTCGCACCGCCCAGCGCGCGCGCAAGTCCGCCGCCGGCTATGACCTCACCCGCCTGTTCGTGGGGGCCGAGGGCACGCTCGGCGTCATCACGCAGGTGACGCTGAAGCTGCATCCCCAGCCAGAGGCCATCTCCTCCGCCGTCTGCGCTTTTCCTGATCTCAAGGCGGCGGTGGACACGGCCATCGCCGTCATCCAGGCCGGCGTGCCGGTGGCGCGGGTGGAACTGCTCGACGCGGTGATGATGCGCGGCATGAACCTGCACGCCAAGCTCGGCCTGCCCGAGGTGCCGCACCTGTTCTTCGAGTTCCACGGTTCCAAGGCCTATGTGGCCGAGCAGGCGGAGACCACCGAGGCGCTGGCGACCGAGTTCGGCGGCGAGGGCTTCCAGTGGGCGACGACGCCGGAGGAGCGCAGCCGCCTCTGGCACGCCCGCGACAACACGCTCTATGCCGGCCTCGCGCTGCGCCCCGGCGCGAAGGCGATGATTACCGATGTCTGCGTGCCCATCTCGCGCCTCGCCGAATGCCTGGTGGAGACGGCGGCGGATATCGAGCAGACGGGCCTCACCGCCCCGGTGGTCGGCCATGTGGGCGACGGCAACTTCCACCTGCTGGTGCTGATCGATCCCGCCAGCCCCGAGGAATTGGCCCGTGCCAAAGCCTTCTGCGATCGCCTCGCCCGCCGCGCCATCGCGCTGGAGGGCACCTGCACCGGCGAGCACGGCGTCGGTGTCGGCAAGATGGACTTCCTGCCGCTGGAACTGGGCGATGCGGTGGATGTCATGCGCCTCGTGAAGGGCGCGCTCGACCCCGACGGCATCCTCAATCCGGGCAAGATCTTCCGGCCCCGCGACAGACAGCAAGGAGACGCACCATGAGGGCGGTCATGGCAACGACGCCTCGCCTCGAGCTGGCCGCGCCCCCGGCCGTGCCCGGCACCCCCATTCTGGAGCTGAAGGGCATCTCCAAGACATTTCCGGGCGTGAAGGCGCTGGACGATGTGTCCTTCGCCGTGTGGCCGGGCGAGGTGCACATGCTCCTCGGCGAGAACGGCGCCGGCAAGTCCTCGCTCATGAAGGTGCTGTGCGGCGCCTATCAGGCGGATGCCGGCGAATACTTCCACAATGGTGAAAAAGTAGAGATCCGCTCCCCCGCCGACGCGCGGCGCTTCGGCATCGCGGTGATCTTCCAGGAGTTTTCCCTCGTCCCCTATCTCGACGTGGCGCAGAACATCTTTCTCGGCCGTGAATTTTCCTCGCGCATCCCCGGCCTGACGGACCGCCGCCGCCTCTATCGCGAAGCGCAGAAGGTGCTCGATCTGATCGGCCTGGAGGTGGACCCGCGCACCAAGGTGCATCAGCTCGGCGTCGCCCAGCAGCAGATGGTCGAGATCGGCAAGGCGCTGTCGCAGGATGCCCGCATTCTCGTGATGGACGAGCCCACTGCCGCGCTCTCCGACCGCGAGACCGAGCGCCTGTTCGAGGTCATGCGCCAGTTGCAGGCGAAGGGCGTCGCCCTCGTCTACATCTCGCACCGCATGGCCGAGGTGTTCGCCCTCGGCGACCGCATCACCGTGCTGCGCGACGGCAAGCTCGTGGGCCGCGCGCTTCCGGGCGAGACCTCGCCGGACGAACTGGTGCGGATGATGGTCGGCCGCAACGTGGACATGTCCTATCCCCGCCGCTTCGCCACCGAGCCGGGCGAGGTGGTGCTGGAAACCAAGGGCCTGTCCTCCACCAACGGCATCCGCGACATCGACCTGAAGGTCCGCGCCGGCGAGATCGTCGGCCTGTGCGGCCTCGTCGGCTCCGGCCGCACGGAGGTGGCCCGCGCCATCTTCGGGGCGGACGCAGTGACGGCGGGCGAGGTCCGCATCTTCGGCAAGCCGAGGACCGGCGGGCCGGACGCCGCGGCCTTTGCCGGCGTGGGCCTCATCCCGGAGAGCCGGAAGGCGGAGGGCTTGGCCCTCATCCGCACGGTTAGCGACAACCTCGCCGTGGCCGGCCTGCCCAAGCTGTTCCCCAACATGATGTTCTCGCCCGGCAAGGCCCGGCGCTCGGCGCAGGAGCTGATCCAGCGTCTGCGCATCGCCACCCCCTCGCCGAACCAGAGTGTCGCCGTCCTCTCCGGCGGCAACCAGCAGAAGGTGGTGATCGGCAAGTGGCTCGCCGCGGGCACGCGCCTCTTCATCTTCGACGAGCCCACCCGCGGCATCGACGTGGGCGCGAAATCCGAGATCTTCGCCCTCATCGATCAGCTCGTCGCCGAAGGGGCGGCGGTGCTCATGATCTCTTCCGAGCAGGCGGAGATCGTCCATGTCTGTGACCGCGCCTACGTCATGCGCGGCAAGCGCATCGTCGGCGAGCTTGGCCGCGCCGACCTCTCCGAAGAGAACATCGTCCGAATGGGGATGCACGATGAGTGACCACGCCCTCTCCCCCTCTGCCCCCGCGCGGCCGCGCATCCCCGCCGTGCCCGGCGTCGCCGTGGCGCTCGTCGGCCTCAGTGTGCTGTTGGCGGTGGCGAGCCCCGGCTTCCTCACCGCCGGCAACCTCTCCAACATCCTGGTGCAGTCGGTGATCCTGCTGCTCCTCGCGCTGCCCATGACGCTCATCATCATGACGGAGGGGCTGGACCTCTCCATGGGCGCGGTGCTCACCCTCGCCTCGCTGGTGCTGGCGCTGATCGTGGTGGCCACCCAGTCGCTGATGCTCGGTCTCGCCGGGGCGCTCGGCGTGGGCCTCGCCTTCGGCCTCGCCAACGGCTGGCTGGTGGCGTCGCTGGGCATCCCGCCCTTCGTCGCCACCCTCGGCACGCTGGGCGCGGCGCAGGGGCTCGCGCTCATCGTCTCGGACGGGCAGAGCGTGGTGGGCATCCCGCGCTTCGTGCGGCTGGTCTATTCCGGCGAGGTGGCGGGCATCCCCAACCCCATCCTCATCGGCGCGGGTTTCTACGCCCTGTTCCATGTGCTGCTCTACCACACCCGCTTCGGCACCTATGTGTGCGCGCTGGGCGGCAACCGCGAGGCGCTGACGCTGGCCGGCGTCAAGTGGAAGCGCCTGCTCATCTCCGTCTACATGCTGGGCGGAGCCATGGCCGGCGTCGCGGCCCTGCTGATGACGGCGCGCATGAATGCCGGCCATCCCACCGCCGCCATCGGCATGGAGTTCGACGCCATCGCCGCCGTGGCGCTGGGCGGCACCTCCTTCGAGAAGGGCAACGGCTGGATCTTCGGCACCCTCATGGGCGTGCTCACCGTGGGCGTGCTGCGCAACGGGCTGAACCTCATGGCCGTGCCTTCCTCGGTGCAGGTGGCCTGCATCGGCGTCCTCGTCATCTTCGCCCTCTTCCTCGACGGCATGCGGAGCAAGAAGTCATGAGCCTCGCCGGCGACGTCTCCGCGGGCACGCCCCGCATCCATCTGTCCAAGGACATGCAGCAGCTCCTCTACCGGCTGCTGGCAGCGGGCCTCCTGTGCGTGGCGCTGAGCATCGCGACGGATGCCTTCTTCACCACCAACAACATCCTCAACGTGCTCAGGCAGGCGAGCCTCCTGTTCTTCCTCGCCTCCGGGCTCACGCTGGTGATCCTCACCGGGGGGCTCGATCTCTCTGTGGGCGCGAACATCGGGCTTTCCGCCTGCCTTGCCGCCACCGTCATCAAGGCAACCGGCTCGCCGGCGCTGGGCACGCTCACCGGGCTGGCCAGCGGCTGCGCCATCGGCATCTGCAACGGGCTGATGGTGGCGAAGCTGCGCATCCCCTCCTTCATCGCCACCTACGGCATGCTGTGGGTGCTGCACGGCGTCACCTATTACTACATGGCCGGCGAGACCATTCACGGCTTCCCGCCCGGCTTCCGCCATATCGGTTCGGGCTATTTCCTCGGCATCCCGATCCCGGTCTACTTGATGATCGGCTTTCTCATCGCCGGCACCGTCTTCGCCCAGCGCACCGTGTGGGGTCAGCAGATCTATGCCATCGGCGCGAACCCCATGGCGGCACGGCTCTCGGGCATCCCGGTCGATCGCCGCCTGATCCTCGTCTACGCCTTCTCGGGCGCCATGGCGGGCGTCGCGTCCATCGTCTTCCTCGCCCGGCTGAACTCGGCCGAAGGGGACATCGGCGAGGCGATGACGCTGCCGGCCATCGCGGCGGTGCTCATCGGCGGCGCATCGCTCTTCGGCGGGGTGGGCAGCGTGTTCGGCACCTTCGTCGGCGCGCTCATCCTTACGCTGGTGCTGAACGGCATGAACCTGCTCGCCGTGAACGCCAGCTGGCAGCCTTTGGTGACGGGCGTGATCGTCATCTTCGCCGTCTGGCTCGACATGGTCGGGCGCAAACGGTCCTGAAGCGTAATCCAAGTCAAACGCCAAACAGTCAAACGCCAAATATCAAGAATCGGAGGAAGACCCCATGAATAAATTGAAGTCGAACTTCAGGCTCATCGCCGCGGCGCTGCCGGTGGCGCTCCTGTCCACCGGCGCGCTGGCCGCGGACGAGACCATCGCGGTCTTCACCAAGAACCAGACCAACCCCTATTTCCAGACGGTGCGCGTGGGCGCCGAGGTGGCGGCCAGGTCCATGGGCGCCAAGGTGGTGCACTACATTCCCACCAAGCCGGACTCGATCCCCGAGCAGCTCAGCCAGATCGAGGACGTGATCGTGAAGAAGCCGAGCGCCATCGTCTTCGTGCCGGTGGACTACAAGGCCATGGTGCCGGGCGTGGAGCAGATCAACGACGCCAAGATCCCGGTGGTGAACGTCACCGACCGCTCGGCCGGCGGCAAGTTCCTCGCCTTCGTCGGCGCCGACGACTACAGCCTCGGCCTGGAGACCGGCCGCTACCTGCTCAAGGAGATGGGCGGCAAGGGCAATGTGGTGATCCTGGAGGGCGTGAAGGGCTCGCTCACCAACATCGACCGGGTGCGCGGCTTCAATGACGCCATCAAGGAAAACAAGGACGTGAAGCTGCTGGCGAGCCAGCCCGCCAACTACCAGCGCCTGCAGGGCCTGCAGGTGATGGAAAACCTGATGCAGTCCCATCCGCAGATCGATGGCGTGCTCGCCGCCAACGACGCCATGGCCATCGGCGCCATCGAGGCGCTCGATGGCGCCAACCGCAAGGCCAAGGTCATCGGCATCAATGGCACCAAGGAGGCGATCGACGCCATCAAGGCCGGCAAGCTGCTCGCCTCGGGCGACTACAACGGCTTCGTCCAGGGCTGCATCGGCACCATGGTGGCCATCCGCTCCCTGCGCAACGAGGCCATCGTGAACGAAGTGGTGCTGAAGCCGACCGTGGTCAACGCCTCCAACTATCAGCCCTACGACGTGCCGCTGGAGGCCCGCACCTGCCCGAGCTGGGCGGACGCCGCCGCCATGGCCACCAAGGCGCCCACCAAGACCAACTGATCACCTGACGCCGTTCTGAGAAGACGGCGTGTTATCACCCGGACGGGGCGACACCGGCTTGAGGTCGCGTGCCGCCCCGCTCGCGAAGGAGCCTCTCTCATGCTGTTCGCCATCCACGGTGTCGATCGCCAAGGCGCGCTCGACACCCGCCTCGCCCACTATGAGGCGCACAAGGCCTTCCTGTCCGACACCTCGGCGTTCGGGGTGGAGATCGTCATGTCCGGCCCGCTGGTGGCGGATGACGGAACCACGATGATCGGCAGTCTGTTCCTCATCGAGGCGCCGGACCGCGCCGCCGTCGAGGCGTTCAACGCGGCCGATCCCTTCAGAAAGGCGGACATCTGGGAGCGCGTGACGATCACCGGCTTCCTGCGTCGCCAGGGTTGAGCGCCCAATCTCATTTCAAGGAGACGACACATGTCCAGTGATGCCCGCCCGATCCGGGTGGTGGGAATTTCCGGCAGCCTGCGCAAGGGCTCCTACAACACGATGGCCCTCAAGGCGGCCATGGATCTCGCGCCCGAAGGCATGACCATCGAGGCGGCCGAGATCGGCGATCTGCCGCACTACAATGACGACGTGCGCCTCGCCGGCTATCCGCCGGAGGTGGAGCGCTTCCGTGCCCAGCTGACGGCAGCGGACGCCATCCTGTTCGTGACACCGGAGTACAATTACTCCATCCCCGGCGTGCTGAAGAACGCCATCGACTGGGCCTCCCGCCCGCCGAGCCAGCCGTTCGACAACAAGCCCGTGGCCATCATGGGCGCCAGCATGGGCGTTCTCGGCACCGCGCGGGCGCAGTATCAGCTGCGGCAGATGCTGGTGTTCCTCAACGCCTTCCCGCTGAACAAGCCGGAAGTGATGATCGGCGCCGCCCAGACCAAGTTCGACGCCTCAGGCGCCCTCACGGACGAGGCGACGGCGGACTTCATCCGCCAGCTGCTCACCGCGCTTGCGGCCTGGACCGAGCGCCTGCGCTGACCTGAAGCTGACGTGCTCCTGAAGCTGGCATGCCCCTGAAACGGCAGCGGCGAGAGGCTTGGCCCCTCGCCGCTGCTTTTTTGTTGCCTGCCGGAAGGGCCGATCACACCCGCTCCAGCGCCACCGCGATGCCCTGGCCGACGCCGATGCACATGGTGCTGAGCGAGCGCTTGCCGCCGGTCAGGGAGAGTTCGATGGCCGCCGTGCCGGTGATGCGGGCGCCGGACATGCCGAGGGGATGGCCGAGCGCGATGGCGCCGCCGTTGGGGTTCACCCGCGCATCGTCGTCGGCAATGCCCAGGTCGCGCAGGGTGGCGAGGCCCTGGGAGGCGAAGGCCTCGTTCAGCTCGATCACGTCGAAATCGGCCGGGGTGAGGCCGAGGCGCGCCATCAGCTTCTTGGAGGCCGGCGCCGGGCCGATGCCCATGATGCGCGGCGGCACACCGGCCGCAGCCCCGCCCAGCACGCGGGCGATGGGGGTGAGGCCATACTTCGCGGCCGTCTCCGCGTCGGCGAGGATCAGCGCGGCGGCACCGTCATTGACGCCCGAGGCATTGCCGGCCGTCACCGTGCCGCCCTTGCGGAACGGGGTGGAGAGCTTCGCCAGCGCCTCGATGGTGGTGGCGCGCGGATGCTCGTCGCGCTCCACGAGGATGGGGTCGCCCTTGCGCCGGGGGATGGCCACCGGAACGATCTCCCGCGCCAGCCGCCCGTTCGCCTGCGCGGCGGCAGCCTTGGCCTGCGAGCGCAAGGCGAAAGCGTCCTGATCGGCGCGGTTGATGGCGAAGTCCTCGGCCACGTTCTCGCCGGTCTCCGGCATGGAATCCACGCCGTACTGCGCCTTCATCAGCGGGTTCACGAAGCGCCAGCCGATGGTGGTGTCGTGGATCTCCGCATGGCGGGAGAAGGCCGTGTCCGCCTTGGGCATGACGAACGGGGCGCGGGACATGGATTCCACGCCGCCGGCGATCATCAGCGACGCCTCGCCCGCCTTGATGGCGCGGGCGGCAGCGATGATGGCATCCATGCCCGAGCCGCACAGGCGGTTGATGGTGGTGCCCGGCACGCCGACCGGCAGGCCGGCGAGCAGCAGCGACATGCGCGCCACGTTGCGATTGTCCTCGCCCGCCTGGTTGGCGCAGCCGAAGATCACATCGTCTACGGCGGCGAAGTCCACGCCGGGATTGCGCGCCATGAGCGCCTTGAGCGGCACCGCGCCGAGATCGTCCGCCCGCACCGAGGCGAGTGCGCCGCCGAAGCGGCCGATGGGCGTGCGGACATAGTCGCAGATGAAGACGTCCTTCATTGCGTGCTCCTAGAGCTCGGGGACGATGAGATCGGCCACGGGGCCGGCGATGACCAGCTCGGCCCCGGTGAGGGACTGGAGCTTTTGGAGCGTGATGGTGGGCAGTTTCTCGCGCAGCACGAAGCGGCCGCCCTTGATATCCACCACGGCAAGGCTGGTATAGACCCGCGTGACGCAGCCGACGCCGGTGAGGGGCAGGGTGCAGCGGTCCAGCAGCTTCGGCTCGCCGGACTTGGTGACGTGCTCGGTGATGACGGCGACGCGCTTGGCGCCATGCACGAGGTCCATGGCCCCGCCCACCGCCGGAACGCCCTTGGCGCCGACGCTCCAATTGGCGAGGTCGCCGTTCTGCGCCACCTGGTAGGCGCCGAGGATGGCGACATCCAGATGCCCGCCGCGCACCATGGCGAAGCTGTCCGCATGGTGGAAGAAGGCCGAGCCGGGCTTCAGCGTCACCGCCTTCTTGCCGGCATTGATGAGGTCCCAGTCTTCCTCGCCCGCGGGCGGCTCCTGGCCGAAGTCGAGGATGCCGTTCTCGGTGTGGTAGATCACTTCCCGGCCGGCCGGCTGATAGCGCGCGACCATCTCGGGAAAGCCGATGCCGAGGTTCACATAGGCCCCGTCGGCGATGTCCTGCGCGGCGCGCCAGGCGATCTGGGCGTTGGAGAGCTTGGTATCGTCGCTGGCGGTCATGGATAGGTTGCTCCGGCGCGGTTCAGCAGCTCTTCCTGGGCGGGGTTGGTCACTTCCACCACGCGCGAGACGAAGATGCCGGGGGTGACGACGTGTTCCGGGTCGATGGTGCCGGGCGGCACCAACTGCGACACCTGCACGATGGCGTGCCGCGCGGCCGTGCACATGAGCGGGCCGAAATTGCGGGCCGCCTTGTTGTAGGTAAGGTTGCCGAGGCGATCGCCGAGATGCGCCTTCACCAGCGCGAAATCGGCCTTCAGCCAGCGCTCCTGCACATAGGGGCGGCCGTCGAACTCGGCGGTCGGCTTTCCGTTGGCGAGTTCGGTGCCGTAGGAGGTGGGCGTGTAGAAGGCCGGAATGCCGGCGCCGCCCGCGCGGATGCGCTCGGCGAGCGTGCCCTGCGGCACCAGCTCCAGTGCGATGTCCCCGGCGAGATACTTCTGTGTGAAGACACGCGGGTCCGCCGAGCGGGGGAAGGAGCAGATGAGCTTGCCCACCATCCCCACCTCGATCATGGCGGCGAGGCCCACATGGCCGTTTCCGGCATTGTTGTTGACCACCGTGAGGTTGCGCGGCGAGCCGGTCTTCACGAAGCGGTCGATGAGAGCGTGGATCAGCTCGATGGGCGCGCCGGAGCCGCCGAAGCCTCCGATCATCACCGTGGCGTTGTCGCCGATGTCGGCCACCGCCTCCGCGGGTGTGGCGATCGTCTTGTCCATGGACATCCCTGTTGCGCCTGGGGCGGCGCCCCTTTCGATACCCGACGAATAAAAAACACCGCCCTCGACTTCAATCCGTTTTGTGCGATATAGGAAGTTTGTTGACATATCGCACAAACGAGAGGCCGCCGTGACCGGTATTTCCCAGCGCGACACCATGGGCGGCCTCGCCAAGGGGCTTTCGGTGATCGAGACCTTCACCGCCGAGCGCCCACGCCAGTCCATCGCCGAGGTGTCGGCGGCAAGCGGCCTTGACCGGGCGACGGCGCGGCGCTGCCTGCTCACCCTCGCTCATCTCGGGTATGCGGACTACGACGGCAAGTTCTTCACCCTGACGCCCCGCGTGCTCAGGCTCGGCACCGCGTGCCTTGCGGCCATGCCGCTGCCGCAGATGGTGCAGCCCTGGCTTGACCGGCTGTCCGAGGAGCTGGGGGAGAGTTCATCCGTCTCCGTCCTCGATGAGGATGAGATCGTCTATGTGGCGCGCGCGGCGCAGCGCAAGGTGATGTCCATCGCGCTCATGCCCGGCTCGCGCCTGCCGGCCTATTGCACCTCGATGGGGCGCGTGCTGCTCGCTGCCTTGCCGGAGGCCGAGGCCCTACGCCGCCTGCGTCTGCGGCCGCTGGTCGCGCGCACGCCGCTGACGCTGACCGATCCCGATGCGGTTATGGCCGAGCTGAAGGGCGCGCGGGAGCGGGGATATGCCGTGATCGACCAGGAGGTTGAACTCGGCCTGCGCTCCATCGCGGTGCCGCTCCTCAATGCGCGGGGCGTCGCCGTGGCGGCGCTCAACCTCGGCCTGCCCGCCCTCGCGGGGGACGTGGAAACGCTGTCGGCCCGCTATCTTCCGGCGCTCGTTCGCGTGCAGGGGGAAATCCGCAAGATCCTGCGATAGGGGCCTGAGAGCGCAGGCGCCGCAGCGCGCCGTGCCTCTTCCGGCTGAGGCACGAGAGGGCCTTGCTCGACCTCTCTGGCGGGAGAAGATGTCATTCTGGCGGCTGCTGAAAGTGCTGCCGCGGTCGGGGAGGTCTGATCACGATCGATCTCGGCGAGCAGCTGTTCAACACCTTCGCTTTGTGCCGCGACCTGATCCGCCAGGCGCCGGTGCGGGTGGACAGCCGCGAGGAACTGCAAACCGAGCTGCAACGCGCCTCTGGTGGCGTGATCTTCACCACGATCCAGAAGTTCGCGCCCGGCATCGGCGAGACGCGCTACCCAAGCCTCGCATCGACGCCGAGATTGAGGTGCTGACTGAGGATCAGGGCGTCACCGAGCAGGAGGCCATCAAGCGCAAGTGGGAAACCATCGAAGCTCTCGTCGGCTCTCGCAAGCGGCTGAAGATGATCGCCGAGGATCTGGTGCAGCACTTGGAAAACCGCCTCGCCGCCCTCGTCGGCAAGGCCATGGCGGTGTGCATGAGCCGGCGCATCTGCGTCTCGCTCTATGACGAGATCATCGCGCTTCGCCCGAGGCCTCTGCAGTCAGCAATTAATTGCTTCTAAAGCGCGGCCAGGACGCGCTCGATGGGGGGCATCCGTGCACAGCAGCAAAGAGACCGGGCCATGCAGCATTTCAAGTTCTGCAGCATCATCGCCGCTGCAATTCTCCTGGGCCCCGTATCGAGCGCCGGAGCGGCAGAGCTTGTGAAGGCCCGCCTCGCACAGAACCTCGCCCCCATCTCGGCGCTGACCATCGTCGCCAAGGCGCAGGGCCTGTTCGAGAAGGAAGGCCTCGATGTCTCGGTGAGCAACTTCACCAGTGGCAAGCAGGCCCTCGACACGGTGATCGGGGGCGGCGCCGACATTGCCACCACGGCAGAAGCGCCGGTCACGGCGGCCGCCATGGCCGGCCAGCCCATCGCCTTCGTGGCGGGCATGGAATATTCGGACATCAAAACGCTGACAGCGAAAAAGGCGGCCATCAAGTCGTTCGCCGATCTCAAGGGCAAGAAGATCGCCTACACCGCCGGGACTGGCAGCGAGGTCTACACAACCGAGCTGCTGAAGAAGGCGGGCCTTACCAGCAAGGATGTCACGCTGGTCAATCTGAAGCCCCAGGAGATGCTGCCCGCGCTGGCGGCCGGGAGCATCGATGCCTACGACACCTGGGAGCCGCACATTGCCAACGGCCGGAAGGCGCTCGGTGACGATGTCGCGCTGCTCGATACCAAGGGCGTCTATTCCGAGACCTTCAACATCGTGGTGATGCAGGATTACCTGAAGGCCAATCCGCAGATCGTCTCGAAATTCCTCGCCGCGCTCATCGCCGCCGAAGCGTGGGTGAAGGCGCATCCCGAAGAGGCGATCGAGGTCGTTTCGAATGCCGTGGGCATGAAGCCGGAGGATCTGAAGCCGATCTGGAGCGACTATGTCTATCAGGTCGGCATCGGGGCGAAGCAGATCGATGCCCTCAAGGCCCATGCCCAGTGGCGTCTCGATACGAAGAACCACCCGCCCGGCGTGACCGGCGTCCCGGACTTCGCGGTGGTTCTCTTTCCCGACCCCCTGCGTGCGCTGGACGCCGCCCGCGTCACCTACAAGCTAAACTGAAGCGCCGGCATCATGGCTGATATCTCCACCTCCGCGGCGCTCTCCCCACGCGGGGGTGGCGCGCTCCCCGCCGCGGGGGCGAAACGGCGGCGCAATGCGCGGCTGAGCCAGCGGATCAACATGGCGGTGGGGCTCGTCTCCATCCCCCTTTTCCTGATGGTCTGGCAACTGATCGCGCAGGCGAGGATCGTCAATCCCATCCTCTTTCCCGCGCCCACCGAAGTTGCACGCGCGGCGATGGAATGGGTCACGAGCGGCCTGTTCGTCGAGGACGCGGTGGCGAGCCTGAAGCGCGTGGCCACCGGCTATCTCGTCGGGTCCGTCGTCGGCGTGGGATGCGGCCTGCTCACCGGTCGCTCTGCCTTCTTCTCCGGGCTGCTCGGCCCGCTGTTCCAGGTGCTGCGGCCCATCCCGCCCATCGCCTTCGTCTCCATCGTCATCCTGTGGTTCGGGCTGTCGGAGGGCGGGAAGGTCTTCCTGATCGTCTGGGGTGTGTTCTTCACCGTCTGGCTGTCCACCCATCTCGGCGTCCAGAAGGTGGATCAGGGACTGGTGCGCGCCGCCCAGATGCTGGGCACGCCACGCCGCCGGCTGGTGGGCGAGGTGGTGTTGCTGAGCGCGCTGCCCTTCATCGTCGTGGGCCTGCGCACGGCGGTGGGCATTTCCTTCTACACGCTGGTGGCGGCGGAGCTGGCGGGCGCGTTCGCCGGCATCTTCTATCGCATCCAGCTCGCCCAGCAGAACATGCAGACGGGTCTCGTCTTCGCCGGCCTCGCGGCGCTGGGCCTGATCTCCTTCATCGCCGATCGCTGCTTCGCGATGCTGGCGCAGCGCCTGGTGTGGTGGCGATGAGCATCATTTCCATGATCCGAAAGCCCGTGCCCGTCCCGGTGAGGGAGGCCGGCGAGGTGGAAATCGACGTGCGTGATGTCACCATCGCGTTCGAGCGGGACGGCGGCGAACTTGTGCCCGCCGTCGACCGGGTGTCATTCCAGGTGCGCCGGGGCGAGTTCATCTGCCTGCTGGGGCCGTCCGGCTGCGGAAAGTCCACCCTGCTCAATGCCGTTGCCGGCTTCGAGACGCCCTATGAGGGCGAGGTGGTGGTGGGCACGAAGGTCGTCACGGGACCGGGACCGGATCGCGGTGTCGTGTTCCAGCAGCCCCGGCTGTTTCCCTGGAAGTCGGTGCGGGCGAACGTGGCGCATGGCCCGCGCATGGCCGGCAAATCACGGGCCGACGCCGGGGCCATCGCCGACGAGCTGATCGAGATGGTCGGTCTTTCGCGGTACGCCAAGGCCCTTCCGCACACCCTCTCGGGCGGCATGCAGCAGCGCGTCGCCATCGCCCGGGCGCTCGCCAACCGGCCGAACATCCTGTTGATGGACGAGCCGTTCGGCGCGCTGGATGCCCAGACCCGCACGGTCATGCAGGAGGGCCTGCTCCGGCTGTGGGCGCAGCTGGACACCACGATCCTCTTCGTCACGCACGACATTGACGAAGCTGTGCTGCTGGCGGACCGCGTGCTCGTCATGTCGGCGGGGCCGGGGCGCATCGTCCGCGACGTTGCCGTGGACCTGCCGCGGCCGCGCGCCATCGAGACCACGCTGGGGGCCCGCTTCCAGGCGCTTCGCCGGGAGTGTCTCGATCTCATCCGACAGCAGAGCCAGAAGGCCTTCGAAGGGACCCACGATGCTTGACAAGGTTGCCCCTACGGTCCGCCCTCCGCGAAGCGGCTTCGCAACCGCCCGTGCCGCTCTCGCCGACGGCGCCGATCCGGTGGCGCTGGCGCTTGATGCGGCGGATCGCGCCCAGGCGGCGGCAGGGGATGGCATCTTCACCGCGCTGGTCCCCCGCGCAGAGGTGGAGCGGAAGGCCGCTGCCGCCGCCGCCCGCGCGCGGGCCGGCGAGGCGCTCCCGCTGCTCGGCCTCACCTTCTCGGTGAAGGACAATCTGCACGTGGCGGGGATGGCGACGACGCTCAATTGCCCGGTCGTTGCCATGGCGCCGCAGGAAAGCGCGCTGGCCATCACCCGCCTGGAGGCGGCCGGGGCCGTGCTGATCGGCAAGAACACCCTGGACCAGTTTGCGACGGGCCTGAACGGCACGCGCAGCCCCGAGCCTCTGTGTCGCAACGCGCTCGACCCCGCCTTCATCCCCGGCGGGTCAAGCTCCGGCTCCGGCGTGGCCGTGGCGGCCGGCATCGTTTCCTTCTCGCTGGGGAGCGACACGGGCGGGTCGGGACGCGTTCCAGCAGCCTGCAATGGCATCGTGGGGCTGAGGCCATCCCTCGGGCTCGTGAGCACGCGCGGTGCCGTCTACAACAGCCGCCTGCTCGATTGCATCCCCATCTTCGCGACCAATGTGGACGACGCGAGCGAGATTCTCGGCCTGATCGCCGGCTATGACCCGCTCGACCCGTGGAGCCGCCGCGATGCGGACGCCATCGGAACCGCGCCGGTGCCGGCGTCGTCCGCGCGCCTCGCCATTCCGCGCCGGGACCAGATGCGCTTCTTCGGCGATGCTGATGCCGAGGCTGCCTTCGCCGCCAATCTCGACCGCCTGCGCGGGCTCGGCTTCACGCTGGAGGAGATCGATTTCGCGCCGTTCGAGGAGGCGGGGCGGCTGGTGTTCCAGTCCGCGCTGGTGGCCGAGCGCCTCGTCGAGTACGAGGAGATCATCACGACCCACCGCGATGCCATCCACCCGGCCGCGCTCGCCGCCATTGAGCCGGGGCGCGGCTATTCCGCCAAGCAGGCGTTCGAGACGCTGTACCGGATGCGCGAGCTGAAGCGAGTGGCCGAAATCGCGCTCGCCGATTTTGCCGCCTTCGTGGTGCCGACGGTGCCGACCATCTACACCATCGATGAGATGCTGGCCGACCCGATGGTGCGCAATGGGGTGATGGGCACCTACACCTATTTCGTCGGGCCCATGGACCTGTGCGCCATTGCGGCGCCGGGCGTTCCGGCGCGCGCAGGCCTGCCGTCATCGCTCAGCTTCATCGGGCTCGCCGGGCAGGATGGTGTCGTTTCGGGGCTCGCCCGGCAGTTTCAGCGGCAGGTGTAACCCTGCCCCTCCCGCGCCGAAGGCTCACGCCGCCGGCACGGCCGCGTTCTGCTGGTGGGCGAAGGCCTTCAGCGTTTCCGACCGGATATGGGCGAAGCATTCCCGCTTGATGGCGACGAACGCCTCCGAGAACTGCACTTCCGGCGTGCGCGGGCGTGGAATGTCCACGCGGATGTCGGCGACGATGCGCCCGGGATTGGCGCTCATCACCACCACACGGTCGCCGAGGAAGATGGCCTCCTCGATGTCATGGGTGATGAACAGCACCGTGGTGCGGAACTCCGCCCAGATGTTCAGGAGCGCTTCCTGCATCATCGCCCGTGTCTGGGCATCCAGCGCGCCGAACGGCTCGTCCATAAGAAGCACGCGCGGATAGTTGGCGAGCGCCCGCGCGATGCCCACGCGCTGCTGCATGCCGCCCGACAGCTCGGACGGATAGTGCTTCTCGAACGCGGCAAGGCCCACGAGGGACAGGAAGGTCCGTGCCGTCTGCTCCGCCGTCGAGGTGCTCCCGGTGGACATGAGCGGGCCGAAGGCCACATTGTCCAGCACACTCTTCCAGGGGAACAAAGTCGCCTGCTGGAACACCATGCCCCGATCCGCGCCGGGGCCGCGGATGGTCTCGCCATCCACTTCCAGAAGCCCGCGCGTGGCGGGCACGAAGCCCGCCACCGCATTGAGCACCGTCGACTTGCCGCAGCCGGACGGACCGAGCACGCAGACGAATTCGCCCGGCTCTACGTCGAGGTCGAAGCGCTCCACTACTGTCCGCCGCGCGGCGCCCTCGCCATAGGCGATGGAGAGGTCTTTCAGCTGCAGCCGGCCTCGCCCCGGTGCGGGGGCGAGGTGCGTGGGCAGGGGAGGGGGCGGGGCCATGGAGATGGCCTCCCGGCTGCCGCTCATTTGCCGAGCGCCTTCATGAGGTAGGACGGATCGATGAAGGCCGCGTAGCCGGCCCGGTCCATCACGGAGGGGAGCCGCCCCTGGTCCTTCAGGAAGGTCGCGGTGGCGAGCATGGTGTCGGCGAACTGGCCGATCTGGCCGGGCGTGCCGAGATAGTCCTTCGTGATCTGCTCGGGGCAGGGCACCATGGTGGTGCCCTTCATCATGCGCTCGGCATCTTCGGGCGGCAGGGACAATTCCTTGGCGATGATGTCCACCGTCTCTTTCGGGTGCTTCAGCCAGTAGTCGATGCCCTGGCATTCCGCCTTCACGTAGGCGACCACCTGATCGGGATACTTGGCGGCGAAGTCGTTCATCACCACGCCCACGTCCCATGTGGGATAGCCGCGCTTCGCCATTTCCCCGCTGGTGAGGAAGATCTCGCCGCCGTTCTTCACGATCTTGTCGAGGTTGGGCTCCCAGATCCATGCCGCGTCGATGTCCTTGCGCAGCCAGGCGGCGACGGCATCGGAGGGCGACAGATCGATGAGCTTCACGTCGGTGGGGTTCACCCCCGCCTCTTTCAGCGCCGCGATGAACAGATAATGGGTGGTGGAGCCGAAGGGGGCGGCCGCCGTCTTGCCGGCGAGGTCCTTCAGGGACTTGATGTTCTTGTCCGAGCGCACGGCCAGGGATTCCACCGGGCCGAGCATGTTGAGCACGAAGATGCCCTTGTAGGGCAAAGCGCGGGTGGCGCCGAGGGTGAAGGGCGGATTGCCGACGCCGCCGAAATCCACCTGGTTCGCGGCCACGGCGCGGTTCATGTCGCCGCCCGAGCCGAATTTGACCCACTTGATGGGCACGCCGGTTTTCTCATGTAGGCCCAGCGCCTTGGTGACGAGCTGGGCATTGACGAGGTTGAGATAGCCGATGGTGATCCCCTCCGGCTTCTGCTGCGCCTGCGCGCCAGCCGAAAGGCCGAGGGAGAGGGCGGCGGCGGCAAGCAGAAGGGAAGCCGTGCGTCGAAGCGATGTCATCTCAGTCTCCAGTCGGCGAAGGGGATCAGCGGAAGCGCCAGGGGGTGAGGGCGCGCTCGGTGAGGCGGATGAGAAAATCGAGCGCCATGCCGGTGAAGGCGAGGACGAACAGGCCCATGATCACGATGTCGCCGAGCAGGAACTTGCTCGCGTCCCAGATCATCCAGCCGAGGCCGGCGGTGGCGGCGACGATCTCGGCGGCCACCAGCACCGTGTAGGTGAAGCCGAGGGAAATGCGCATGCCGGTGCAGATGCCGGGCAGGCAGGCGGGCAGGAAGACGTGCCGGAACAGCTGGCGCGAGTTGGCGCCGAGGCTTTTCGCCGCCTTCACGTAGCGCGGATCGACGCTCGCCGCCGCGTGCATGGAGCTGATGGTCAGGGGCGGCAGCGCGGCCAGGAACAGGATGGCGACCTTGGAGGCGTCGCCGATGCCGAGCCACATGACGATGAGCGTGTAGAGCGCGAGCGGCGGCAGGGGCCGGTAGAATTCGATCACCGGATCGAACACCGCCTTCACGTCGCGGCTGAGGCCCATGACGATGCCGAGCGGGATGCCCACGAGGCATGCGAGAGTGTATCCCGCCAGCACCCGGTAGAGGCTGGCGATGAGATGCTCGTGCAGGAGGCTGCCCTGGTAGCCCACGGTCGCGGTGCGAACGAAAGCGTCCCACACCGCCTTCGGCGAGGGCAGGAAGAGCGGGTTCACCCACGCATAGTGGGCCGCGAGCCACCACAGCGCGAAGAGCGTGGCGGCGGTCAGCGCCGTGAGAAGCCGTGTGCGGGGGAGGGCCGCCCGCAGCCGAGCCACCAGCAGCCTGGGCCGGGCGGCCCTCTGCGCGGGCTCGCGTGCCGTTTCCACGACGCTCATTCCTCCACTCCGAGAAGGTCCATGACGGTGAGCGCGAGGATGCGGGTCGCCGCGACCGCCTTGCCGATGTGGATGCTCTCGTTCACCGGCGCCCAGCCATCTTCGCCGGGGCCGAAGGTGACAGCCTTGAAGCCGCGCTCGGAGAAGCGGATGGTGTCGTTGAAGGCGTTCTTGCGGTAGAGCTTCGGCTCGCCCGAAAGGACCTCGCCGTAAGCCTTGCGCAGGGCGCGGACGGGCTCGGCATCCGCCTCCTGCTCGCCGGTGCCGTCCACGAACAGGGCGCCGGGGAAAGGCCGGGCCTCGGCCTTCAGGGTCGGGTCCGCGGCAAGCGCGCCGGCGATCACGCGGTTGATATCCGCCATCACGCTGTCCCGCGTCATGCCCGGCAGGATGCCCACCACGCCCAGTACCGCCTTGCAGCTGTCCGGCGTGAACTGCATCTCGCGCGGCACGCCCCCGGCGATACGCAGCACCGTGACCATGGGCGGCGTACCGCCCGCGTGCGGGGCAGCGGTGTGGGCGAAGCTCATCTTTTCGAGCTGCGGCAGCATCTCCATCATCTTGGTGATGGCGTTGATGCCGGTATCGGGCCGCCACAGATGGGTCTTGATGCCTGTTGTCTCCACCTCCACGAGGAAGTTGCCGCAATTGGCGATGGCGATGCCCATGCCCCAGCTGCCATCGGGCGCTGTCCAGGCCGTGGGCTCGCAGACGATGGTGTAGTCGGCGGCAAGCCCGCATTCGTCGAGCAGGAAGATGGAGCCGTCCGGCCCGTTCTTCTCCTCGTCCGCCGTGTAGACGCATTTCAGCGTGCCCTTGAGGCGCACGCCTGCTGCCCGGATGGCTTCAACCGCCAGCAGCGTGCAGGCGAGGTTGCCGCGTGTATCGGAGGTTCCCCGGGCATAGAGCAGGTCGCCGTGGCGCGTGGGCCGGAAGGGATGGCCGCCGGTCATGGTCCACGCCGCCCAGTCGCCGGCGGGATAGGTGTCGAGGTGATCGTTGAGGATGAGGGATGGCCCCTCCTGGGCGCCGGGAAGGTCGGCGATGACGTTGAGCCGGTGGGGCGTGCGCGCCTTCAGGTCCACTCCGAAGCCGAGCGCTGTGAGCTTGTCGGCGAGCAGGAGGGCGATGCCCTCTTCCTTGCCGCCGGGCAGATCGGGATCTAGCGGATTTTCCGCCTCCGGCTGACCGGCCGGGATCAATTCGCAGGCGAGATCGAGCCACGCCTTTTCGGTGATGAAGGACAGAACCGCATCGCGCGGGGTGGCTGCGGCGGGCTGGGAAGACAGTGCGACGGTCATGGCATCCTCGAAAGCACAACAGAGCTGAGCAAGCGGGATGCCAATTGCCGGGATGCGCGATATCGCTTTGACGGGACTGGCGGTTTCGCCATTGCAAAGGAATTGCCTTTGAGCGGCGCCCGCTCATTTTCGCGCCCGAATTCCGGAGCGCGCTCAATCAGGCGGCCATTAATTTATCAAATCGACATTCTTTATATGACGGCAATTTGTTGCTTGTGTTTTCTTGGGTTCCAGAAGCCATCCTTCTGAAGCAGGCTGTCACCGACCCTCGGCGTGTTCCAGCTGCGAGGTGAGCGCCTCGGGCTTCAGGATGACCATCAGGCCGCGCCGGTTGGTGAGGATGCCCTCCTGCTGCATTCGGCCGAGCTGTACCGTGACCCACTGCCGTGTGGCGCCAATGAGCGCGGCGAGATCTGCGTGGGTGAAGGCGGCGGCGATGAGGATGCCACGCTCGTCCTTTACGCCATAGGTCTGGGCGAGGTGCTGGAGCAGTTGCATGAGCCGCTGCGCGACGGACCGCGTCCCCAACATCTGCGCGAAGGCGGAGTAGCAGCGGGCCTTGAAGACAAGGGCGTCGATGATGCCGATGGCGAGATCCGGCACTTGCCGCGCCAGCTGTCGCAGGCCCGCGCCGGGCAGGAACAGCAGCCGGCTCGGCCGCATGGCGGTCGCGGCCCACATATGCGTGCCGCCGCCGAACACGTCGGGTCCACCCACGAAATGGCCCTTGGACCAATAGGCCAGCGTGATCTCGCGTCCCGAGGGCGCCACATAGAAACTGCGGATCTGCCCATCCTCGATCACCACGATGCCGTCGTGGTGCTCGCCCTGACGAAACAGGGGCTCGCCGGCTGACAGGAGCATCTCCCGCCCATGCATCCGTACGATGGCCTGATCCATCTCCGAGAGCCGTTCGATCAGGCTCGCCTCGCGGTGCAGGGGCATCTCCCATTCCGCCAGCAGAATAGGGGCGTCGAGAGCATCTCCCTTGACGTCATCTTTCGCCATTTGCCCTCGCCAGATGCTCTTTGCGCTTGTGGAGGTCATCAAGGTACTGTGAAGGCTGGCGGATGACAGCATGGAGATCGAGAAAAATTTGGCAGAGTCTCTGCTCTGATAATTCCAGATAAAACGGGGCTGTAAATGCCTCTCTTGGGTGACTCGCAGGCGAGAATTCTAGATATAAAACAAATTACATTCCATTTAATATTTGAATAAATTATCAGTATCACAATGGTGTCTCAGAATCATTTATTATTATAGCATTGGGGGCGTCACCATTTCTGACTCAGGTTGCTTCATCTGGGGCGCATCTCAACCGAAGGGCCCAGCAGGGGACATGTATCGCAAGCCGAGGGGCGCCCCACCTCACGCTTCTCCAGCGCATCCCACCTGCGGTAGGCACGATCGGTGGCGTCGCCCAACACATGAGCAAGGGCCGCCCCGGAGATCGCGCGTGGGAAGCTCGCCACCTCGGCAGCCCAATCGCAGAATGAAGATCGGAAGCCATGCATGGCGATCTCCCTGCAAGCGCGGCCGAACACCGACTCAAGAGACAGGGCTCATCCACCACCGGTGAACTGGGCCACGATCAGAGCATGGGAGAGGCTGGCTTCGGTTCAGCGGCGTCGGCCATTTCGCCCCCACGCGCACGCCTGCGGACGCACCGGGACGGTGGCGGCTTTTCCGCATTTTCTCCGTACCGAACGTCTATCGAGAGGAGATTTTGCGCTAAGCCATTGAAAACAATGGCGCTCCCAAGGGGAGACGCTGGCGCCATTGTCGAAAGCGATAGCAAGGTCTTGATATTTCGATGAAATCAGCCAGCCGATTGCGACGGTCCTGAGACTCCCATGTAGCATGTTGGTGTGCCGCCCAGCAACCTTGGACGGCACACAAATCGAAAAAGGAGGGACTGCCAATTTGGGCGTCAGTCCCGGTTGACCACAAGCTGAAGCTTGGGCTTAGATTTGCCTGCGGCAGAGGTCGAGGGGGCTAGGAGACCGTGCATCTCCGCAAACTCTTCCGGCTCTGTCCTGAGCGCTGCGGCCAACTCCTCTAACGAGTAGCCGAGGTCGCTCAGATGAAGAGCAACCAACTGAGAAGCGAGCTTGCCGGCATCTGGAGCAATGTCAAATTCGATCGGCTCCCGCTTCCGGTATCCATGCATATTCATGATTTTGTACAGGTTCGTCGCCGCCTCATCGGAGATAGTTCCGAGCGTTTTAGCGCGATATATGAGGGCGGACATTGCTACTCGCCGGTGCCCATGGCCTGTTCGTCACGATCGCGCCTGCCGCCAACCGGGAAGCTTGGTACGCCGTGGAGCTTTATCGTTCTATGCTTGACCGCCGGCCGGACGGGGTGCCCTTCGTGACGCTGGCTCTGGAGGATGTGATCGCGGCGATTGGCGCAGCGGGCGACGCTGACCTCGCTGCACGCCTGCATGCGCGCTACACGGACTTTTCGCCTGTCCACCGTCTCATCGACGAGTGGGAGCCCTTCACCGAGGACTGATTGGGCTGAGGCAGATCCGCTCCCCTCCCAGTTGGCGGGGGAGCGGACTGGCCTTGACGTTCCGGTGTAAGTTCATACATCTGTACATACGGAAGGAGCCATTGCCATGGTCGCACTCAAGCTTGGGAAAATCGGCAACTCGGTCGGCGCCGTGCTGCCCAAGGAGGTGCTGGCCCGCCTCAAGGTGGAGCAGGGCGACACGCTCTATCTGACCGAGACGCCGGATGGCTATCACCTCACGCCCTACGAACCGGAGTTCGAGGCGGAGATGGAGGCAGCCCGCAAGATCATGAAGAAGCGGCGCAACGTGCTGCGTGAGCTGGCGAAGTGAACGAGCCGGCCGCCCGGCAGGAGCCGCGGTGGGTGACAAAGGCCGTTGTGCTCGCCGTTCATGACGCCCAGCTCGCGGAGCATGGCGGCGGCAGAGGCGTGCGCGACGAGGGGTTGCTGGAAACGGCACTCGATCGCCCGAAGAATCGCTACCACTACATGCAGCAGGACGAAGCCAGCCAAGAGCAGATCTCTGCCTCCGACGTGGCGGCCCTGGCTGCTGCCTACGCCTACGGGATCGCCAAGAACCATCCCTTCGTGGACGGCAACAAGCGTACCTCCTTCGTGGTGTGCGAGCTGTTCCTCGCCCTCAACGGCTATGAGCTGACTTTGGACGATGCCGCAGCGGTGACGACATGGTTGGCGCTGGCGGCGAGTGAGTTGACCGAAGACGAACTCGCAACAAAAATAGAGGCCGCGCTGAGTGTGGTATGAAGTCCTGTTCATGTGAAAATGAGGCTTCTACGCTGAACAGGTGCCCTGTGTTTTGAGGCAGACGATATTTTTATATGAGTTGAGCCGACGCGTTTCTGCCCGGCAGTGTCTCATGTCCGGCCTGGGTCCCTCTGTCTCAAGACCAAAAACAGTCCTCTCTCTTCCCTTTTACGTTCGTCCAGCGAATATATCGTTGGGTCTTCTCTCGACCTTCTCCATAAAGCCACCTAGGCCGGGGTGAGGCGCTCTTCTCATGCGAGAGGTCGCCTCATGTTCCCCCACGTTTCCTCAGCCTACCCGCATCCGCTGCTCGTCCGGCACCGCCGCCTTATCCATGCGTCGTCGGAAGCAATCATCGGAGCGTGGTGTGATCCGGCTCTCTTCACCTCGCTCGAAACGACCGAGCTCTGCGTGGGCGTGACGTTCAGCATCGATCCCGTGGCCACGCACCGCGCCAGCATCACGCTCGGCACCCCCCACGGCGACACCCAGGAACGCCTGCCCCTCTGCATCAGCTGTCAACCTGCGGGCTCGGGCCCCGCACAATATGTCGTCGGTCCCTTTGGCGACGCGTATGCGATGCGCCTCAGCCTGAAGCTGTCGCCAACCCTTCATCTCGTTGCAAGCACCGACAGTGGCGGTAGTCGGCATCGAGCGAGGCCTCCTCTGCGTTCACCAACGACATGACCGCCGATGATGCTGGGCTCTTTCCCGACGACGGATCGCCCACGAGCGCGGCCCACAGGGCGGGCGTCTCTTCCCACCCCGCCCCCGCAACCGGACGGCGGCGGTTGCCGAGAAGGCCACCTACCAACGCCAAAAGCGAGACTGACACGTAGTCGATAGGAGCGCACGTGGCGAGAGCCTGCGCTTCAGCCCAGCGTGCCAAATGCGGGCCGAGCCACTCTGGATCGAACTTCGGCGGCGCGCGCCGGCTTTCGGCGAGGATGCTGAGATCGGGTGCCTCCCACGACGCGCCACCGGGGGCTGGCGGATGGGGCGCCCCATCCACCACGCCCACGAGGTGGGCGTTGATGGCAACGGCGTCGGCATCGTCGGTCCACTCCGTCGGCCATCGCGGCTCCTTCCGCGCACCTGCGATGAGGCCGGACTTGATCGTCTTCATGATCTCATTGCCGACGAGCCCGGCTTCATGAGCAGCAGCGGTGAGGGCTTCGATCACCACACCTTCGTCGAGGACGCCGGCGCCGACGAAATTGCCGATCGCGTGGGCAGCCTCGTTCAGCCGCGCATTCCGTCCGCCTTCCGGCGCGGTGGCCACCGCTGCCGCCTCGCGGTCGAGGGCGGCGAGGGCATAGGCGCGGCGGCGGGGATCGAGGTCGGTGGGCTGGTGACGGGCGACGGGAGCGGCAGGTGCGGGTGCTGCTTTCGGCCGGTCGAGGAGGTCGAGAAGCCAGCCGGGGGCCTCGGGGAAATCGATGTCGCAGAAAGGCGGCGCGATCCACGCGTACACCGCGCCATCAGCGCGAAGTGACGGAGCAAGCACAACGAACCCGCCATCGGCGCGAACGTCGATGCCCTGGGCGATCTTGCCGGTCGAGCATCGGAGCGGCCTCTCGGGATCGTGGCGAAAAAAGAGGTGAGCGCCACCGCGCGGCGTGGTCGCGGCCGGACCGTCAGGCAGTCGGCCGCGGAGGGCCTCCAGGCGCTCGATCTCGGCGATGCCGTTGAGGCCTTTCCCGTCGTCCACATCAAGGTCCACCACGACCACGCCCGAGGCCGCGCCGGTGGGCAAGCCGATCATCGCCCCGGGCCAGCGCGCCCACCACTCCCGGATGGCGACCGGGTCGGCGCTGGCGTCGCGGAAACCACGTGGCGTCAGCGGCGCTTTCGTCGCGGGGTTGCACGGAAATACAGGCCAGCCGTGCGCAGCGTATTGGAGCGCGGCATCCAATATAGATGACGACGATGGAACGCCGGGAGCCTTGGCGGGCGGGATATTGTTTTGTGTGATCGTCGCGCTCATCGTGCACCGTTGCGAAATTTGATGGGCAAGCTTTCATAATGGCGACCCCAATTCTTGTGTGGGGTACAGGCTTGGCTAGCGCCCGCGATCGATCTCTTCAGCGATCTGGCCATGACTTTTGTTAGTCCAGTCCGGCAGCGGCCGTGCCGTTGGGTCGAGCGACCAACAACTGCACCAGTCATACCGGGACCGGACTTGGGGCCAGCGGCGCTCGCCTCGCGTAGGAAGTGAGGCACGGCACTCGCCGTCCGGCCATGCATCCTGTGGACGAAAGGGGAAAAAGTGGATGCATGTGGCGCACGATTCGCCCGTGGGCGACAGGTTCCAGCGGCGGCCATCATATTTGTCTGAGCGGGGCATGGCTCAGCCCTCCAGCCCGACGAGGGCATCGAGGTCACTCTTCAGGATGACGCGCCGGCCCCCGACTTTCCGGTCCCGAATCTTCCCGTCCTTCAGCAGCACGTAAAGTGTCGACCGGCTGATGGCGTAGGCTTCCGCCGCGTCCTTCACTGAATAGGCGCATGGTGCAACCTTCTTTTCAGAAGGGCTGCGTTGAGAATTGCCCTGGCTCATCGGGATCACCATCGGTTCGAGGTGTCCCTAATTACTTGCTGGCGTCCTATAGTGTCGAAAACAACAATTCCGCCAAGCTGCTTTTCTCGGCGCAATTTTGGTGGCGTAATTCTCGGGCCGCTGTCTCGTCTTTGGGCAGGCGTCCGCTGCCGCTCCGACCGGGGAACGCCTTCTCATGAGCCGGTCGAAGAGTTTTGCGAGTCAGGTGGGCGCGACGACCTTTCAGCGCATGGTTGATTGCGGTGAGCAAGCGAGGAACGTCCACCGGATGCTCAGCCGTGCCGCCGAGCCATTCGTTCGCCCTGCGAACCATGTCCAACAATTCAGCGTCCGACACCCTCGGCAGAACCGCGCGGGACGCGACCTCCAGCCCCTCGGTCGTAGCCGCGCCGAGGCGATCCCGCAGAAATGCAACAAACCCCTTTCGCTCGACGATGACGAATCGCCATTCGTCGGCCGTGCCCGCCACGGGCTGGGTGCGGCGACGAACGAGTCGGTTGTAGCTATCCTCGCCGTCGGCTTCGAACGAAAATGGCAGGATGGAGCCGTCCTCATAGTCGAAGCCGCGAGCGCCATGGACCATGAAGTATGTGGATGGTATCGTCTGGCGGGCGGCGGGCTCTTCCTCAATCTCGTCTTCACAGAATTGCTTCGGGACACCCTGCAGAACAAACGCCCTATCTCTCGCTGCTTCATTCAGCGCAAGTTGAAGAGCCGCTACACGTTTATCCCACTCCCCATCGCGCTCCGAAAGCACGAACTGCATTGCCTCTTCGAGCCGCAGCCATTCGCCTCCTGGCACGCGGCTGATGTCCAAAGCTATTTTCTGATCCATCGTTGCACCTCGCGCGTCCACCGGCGTCCACCATCATCCGGGACCGATGTTTCAGCGGCCTTTCAAAACGAAATACGTCAGCCTGAAGTGCAGCCGTGTCGTCATTAGATGCCCGACACGTCTGGGACCGTCCACGGACCAAAGCAGCCTTCGAGGCGCTTCCAGATAAAGAGACCGCTGAAAGCCTGTTTCCATCCCTGCGCTTGATAAGACGTAGGCCAGACGAGTTGGACCCTACCGGCGTTGACCCCAATCGGCCCTCCCGGTACGTCATTGCGAACGTCCGCTTTGCGCCCCTAACCAGCCGGTTAGCGGGTCGCGCTTCCACTTTGAAACCAGCGTTCACGAGAGCCGCTGGGACGGGGCAGCCTCGTTTGAGGCATTATTTATTCCTCGCGAACCCCTGGTCGGCTCGCAACCTCCCCGTTATCTTGCACCCAACCAGGGGGTGATTATGGCTAAGGACGCGGATACCGAAATTGAAGTCGAGGAAGAATCAGAAGACGAAGAACTTGGAACGCATGTTGAATTTGACATCGCGACCTACCCGTCCGACCTGACGCTTTCTGTGCTCCACAATATGTGGAGAGACAAAGACATCACAATTCCATCGTTTCAGCGCAATTTTGTCTGGAACATCAAGCAGTCGAGCCTGCTAATTGAGAGTTTTCTGCTCGGACTGCCTGTGCCTCAGGTTTTTTTTTACATCGATAGCGATAACAACAACCTCGTGATCGACGGCCAGCAGCGCATCATGAGCGTAGTCTACTTCTTTGAGGGCTATTTCGGCCCGGAGAACATGCAGAGCCGTCGCGCGGTGTTTCGCCTGTCTGGCCTATCGGAAGCTAGCCCATACGCGGGCAAGAAGTTCACCGATCTTAGCAATCAGGAGCAGCGCAAACTAAAGGGCGCGGTCCTCCGCGCGGTGAACATCAAACAGCTAGCGCCGGCAAACCAAACGACCAGCATGTTTCATATATTCGAGCGCTTGAACACGGGCGGCACACCGCTCAAGGCTCAGGAAATTCGCAACTGCGTGTTTCACGGAGCGCTGGTGGATTCCCTCCATCAAGCCAATGAGGACCCCGATTGGCGAACAATCTTGGCGAGGAAACCACTCGATAAGCATCAGCGCGATGTTGAGATGATCCTCCGCATATTCGCCATGTCGGAACGTGGCAGCGAATACGAGAAGCCCATGAAGGAGTTTCTCAATCGGCAGATGCGTAGCCATGCCAAAGGCAAAGGCGCTGCTAAGGCGGAGAGATTCGTGGAGAGGTTTGCCGAAGTGACAGCCGCGATCGTGGCACAGTTAGACCCCAAGCCCTTCCATATTCGTGGCCCATTAAACCTCGCTGCAATGGACAGTGTGATGGCAGTCCTAACCCGCAATCCAACGAAGATACCGAAAAACCTCAAAGCCAGATACGCGAGGCTGCTCGCAGACGACGACTATCGAATGGCAATTTTCTTCAACACAAGTGACCCGAAAGAGGTCGAGAGGCGCCTGACGTTAGCAAATAAGTATTTGATGCCATGAGCTCATACGCAGAACGATTTTTGCTCGTCGAAGACTATCTCGCGCATGTTGATCCTGTTATGGGTGGCATAACGGATCCGTTTGTGGAGGCTCGTTATACTGGGTTTATTGCGACATCAGCTGTAACTGCATACGAGTTGGCTATTAAAGACATATTTTACACGTTCGCGGATAAAAAGCATTTTGTATTAGGTGAGGTAACTAGGGCGCGCTTCGGTAGATTAAATGGCAAAATCAAGCTAGATGATTTGAAGAGGGAGCACATCAAGATGTTTGGCGTGAAATATCTCGCTAGATTTACAAAAAATTTAGAAAAGGCTGAGGATGAGTACGTAGTAAATCATGGAAAGAGTCCGAAGTCTGCTTACAATAACGTAATCGTGTGGCGAAATCAGTTTGTACACGAAGGCACTTTGCCGAACACTACGAACTACGCAGAGATAAAAGATCAATACAGGGCTGGAAAGGAGGTAATTCATTGTCTTTTCAAAAGCATGGTGCGGTGAAAATAAGATTTATTATTAACGGTTTGTTGCTCTGCAGCGATAGTCATCGCATTTTTAGTATTAATGCGCGGAGCTATGTATCCCGCCGACGGGCGACGTCAAGCCATTCGGGCAGAAATACTTGCGGCGTCCGCTTTTTTGGCAACCTGAAAGCCACCATTCCGCGATCGGTCCCGATCGGACGTTCAGACACGCACTTGGCAAGGTCTTCTCCTGGCGCATGGCGCCCCATTTTTCGTCCCCGCCGGAGGTTGCTCGCGCTGTCTGGTCAAGTCGGCAGGCACGAGACATAGTGCGGCGACGTCTCTGTATGTCGCGGAGGTTGCATGTTCAGGGTGGCGGACAGCGACAACGTTCAGGGTGAGCCTGGCGATGTCATACTGATCATGGACGGTTGGAATGACTGGTTCGTATGGGTTACCCAGTTTTATGCCATCGCCGTTCTGCCGGACGGCCGGCGCGAAAAGATCGGACACGTAAAGGTTGGGCGGGAAGGGATGACCCGCGCTGACGCGTCGAGCCGACTGCCGGCGCAATTTCCTTCGCTCGCTGCCGGCTGGTTCTCCATCGGCCAAAGCGAGAACTATTACGAGACGCTGACCGCGCTCGGCCCCGAATTCCGCCGGTGGTTTCTTGAATCGCTGCAGGACTGCGCCTGGGACCTTTCCATCCTGGATCGCCACGCCACTGAGCCCGTTATGAACGAATCGCTACTGCGGGACATCGACATTGCACGTGTCCGCAACCGTTTCCATCGGCTCGCGCACGGCAACGCTGCGCTGACGCCGTTCGCTTTCAAGTACAGAATTCCCGTTGAAACGCCGGACGAGGCTGCGTTGGAGTTGACCTTCGAGGTTCGGCCGGAGTCTCTGCCGCCAAGCAACGTGCACGTCCTGATTGGGCGTAACGGCGTGGGAAAGACCCGATGTTTCGATCTTTTGGGCCGCGCGTTTCTGAACTTGCCGCTGGCTGGAGGCGTCGCGCCGGGAATGATCGAGCCGCTTGAGGGGTCCATCTATGGGCAGAAGGAAGAGTATGACTTCGCTGGTCTCGTCACCGTGTCGTTCAGCGCATTCGACAAATATGGGCCGCTTTTGCCTAACCCGGCGACGCTGTCCAAAAGATACGCGTATGTCGGGCTGACAAAACGCCCTGCCTCGGGCCTGCTCCCAACCGGCGGCGGTGTCGCGCCAGCGGCAGTCGCGCAGATCAACGTCAAGACGTACGGGGACCTGTTGGCTGAGTTCGTCCAAGGCGTGGAGGAATGCCGCAAGGGCGCCCGTCGCGACCGATGGGCTGCAGCGTTGCGAACCCTGGAATCCGATCCGCTATTCGAGGAGGTCAACACTTCCGCGATTGCGGATTTGGACAACGCGAACTGGAAAGAAGACGCAGCCAAGCTTTTCGGCGACCTCAGCTCGGGTCACAGCGTTGTGCTCCTGACCATCACGAAGCTTGTCGAACTGGTCGAGGAGAAGACGCTCGTTCTCATCGATGAGCCAGAAGGTCATCTCCATCCACCGCTGCTATCGGCTTTCGTGCGAGCGCTGTCGGATCTGCTTATCGACCGCAACGGCGTCGCTGTCGTGGCGACCCATTCGCCGGTCGTCCTGCAGGAAGTTCCAAAAGATTGTGTCTGGATCCTGAGCCGGTCAGGACGGTCGTCCCGCCTTGATCGACCTGAGACCGAGACCTTCGGAGAAAACGTAGGATCGCTGACTCGGGAGGTTTTCGGCCTTGAGGTCGTGCAGACCGGCTTCCACCGCATGATTTCGGAGGCCGCGGTTGGCCGTGACTACGAGGCTGTCCTTGCGATGTTCGATGGCAAATTAGGGGGGGAGGCGAAGGCCTTGGCCAGAACCCTTACATTGCCGCGCCGCGTCCCATCAGGCACCGGGCAAGGCGAATGAGGTCACTTTCCTTACCGCTGCAAGGCCTCGGCGCGGTCTTGTCGGCATGCCTGTCCGGGATCAACGATTCCGATCTGCACGCCAGAGTTACCAGCGTTATACCGGTGTTGGACGCCGCCGCCGAGAACTACAAACTCAAGGCCGCGATAGCGGAACTCCACCTCATACCTCGGGTGACGACGGTCGGGCTCGTCTCTAAGGACGAACTGGTCGCGCTATACGCAGACCATCTCAGTGCCACCAGAGGCGCCGCGCGGGATTTCTACGACAAGATCAAGTCGGCTGCGCCATTCGCAAAATGTCCACTCTGCGGGGTCGGCAGGGTCGCTGTGCTCGACCACCATCTGCCAAAGCGGCGCTATCCCGACCTGACCGTGCTTCCGTCCAACCTCGTCCCGGCCTGTCACGCTTGTAACGATACCAAGGGCGTACGTTTCCCCCGGACCGCCGGCGAGCAGACCCTACATCCTTATTTCGACAACGACCTGATCTCCACGCGCTGGATGAAAGGCATCGTTCAGCATGGCGAGCCGGTCGTGGTCGAGTTCGTCGCCGATCCTCCGTCCCCGATGACGCCGGTCAACCTGGAGCGGGTCCGCAGGCACATTCGCGTCTGCGGTCTGGATCTGACATTTGCTGCCAACGCCGTCGACGAGCTCGACACGCTCAAGATGCGGCTCACCGAGTTAGGCGCGAAAGGGGGGGCAGATGCCGTCAGGGAATATCTGCTCGACAGGGCGAAGGATTTCGTCGACAGGCCTAACTCCTGGCAGCTGTCGTTGTACGAGGCGCTGGCGGCGGACGACTGGTTTGTTGAAGGGGGCTACGCCTCGATCGCGTGACGTGGAAACTGTCCTTGGCGAGCTGGGCCGGCCCCTATCCGCCAAGTCGTCGTGGAGGTTGCGATAGCCATAGACCTTGCCGCTCTCGCGCCATGCGGCGCGGATCAGCTCGGTCTGTCATTGGTCTTCCTGCGCGCGCTCGCTCACCGGTCCTCAGCTAGGCGTAGAAGCCGCTGGGCTGGACACGCAGGCACCGACACATGGCGCGGATCGAAAACAGCGAGCGATGCTCGGTGATGAACGCGCACTTCACTTTGCATCCTTGGCTGCACCTGCAGGGTCCGTGAACCGCTCAAACGCCCGAGCGCGGCGGGCGAATGCCAGCCAATCGAAGGAGACAGGCTCAGCGCTGAGGAAAGGCGCGTCGCGGCGCATCTTGCGCTCCATCAGCAAGAGAGAAAGAGGCCCGTGCGCTAGAGCCGCGACCGGCGCGGTGCTCGATCTTCATGTCCTCGGGCGCGATGATGCCCAGGCGGGCATGAAAGCCCGCTCGTCGGGTGGACGATCCACGAACACGATCTCCGCATTGCCGATGCGGGTGCTTTCGCCGGGATGAAGCTTGATGAGCAATATGGCCCCAAAGGCTTTGCCAGTGAAGAGCGCTGGAGAGACGCTCAACGTGCGGCGTTGTGGATCTTGCGCCAATCGGGAATTATCGTCCGATATGTCTCGATCGATCCTCAAGGTCGGTAGGCTACGGCGGCCTCGCCACGTCCACTTTTCCTGCGGCGGATCGCTATCCATACGGCGGAATTTGCTAATGGAATGGTCATGTCGGACATCGTAGCCTCCGACGTTCGCAGCCGGATGATGTCCCGCATCCGAAGTTGCAATACGCGCCCCGAGATGGCCGTGCGTCGGGTTCTCCGCGACCTCGGCATCGGTTACAGGCTGCACGTCAAGGACCTTCCAGGTCGGCCTGACATCGTCATGAAAGGCCGGCGCAGAATCGTGGAAGTCGTGGGGTGCTTCTGGCACCGCCATCCTGGGTGTCCCAAAGCCGCGACCCCGAGCAGCAACATTGAGTTCTGGAACCGGAAGTTCGCATCCAATATTGCTCGGGACGCGCGCAACCTCGCCGAGCTTGAGGCTAGTGGATGGTCCGTCTTGCGAGTATGGGAATGTGAGACGGGCGACGCTACGCTTCTCAAGCAGCGAATCGCGCAGTTTCTGGCATTGGGTGAGTACGGTGGACGAAGCGAAGGCGATCAAGGCCAAGGTAGCCCGTCTCGCGAAGGGGCTGCCGCCGCGCGTTCTTGACCTGTTTGCTGGGTGCGGTGGCATTTCGCTGGGCTTCCAGGGAGCGGGCTTCCGCATCGATGCCGCGGTGGAGCTTGATCCCCTCGCGGCATTGACCCATGCGACCAACTTCCACAGGGACCTTGAGCCGGGCCAGTTCGCCAAGCACGCGCAGGCGAGGGACATCACCAAGCTCGAACCCGATGAGCTTGTCGAAGATTTGGGTCTGGGCTCCATCGAGTCGTCGTTCGATGTCGTCGTGGGTGGGCCGCCTTGTCAAGCGTATGCGCGCGTTGGGCGCGCCAAGCTCCGCGAAGTTGCGGACCATCCGTCCGCCTACAAGGTGGACCCGCGCGGCAACCTCTATCTCCGGTACCTTCATTTCGTGCGTGCGGCGAAGCCGCTCGCCATCCTGATGGAAAACGTGCCCGACGTGCTCAACTACGGCGGCCACAATGTCATGGGCGAGGTGGCGGAAGCCTTGCAGGCTCTGGGTTATAGAGCGCGCTACAGCCTCATCAACTCGGCCTTCCACGGTGTGCCACAGATGCGGGATCGCGTCTTCCTTATCGCACTCCATGAGTCGCTCGGGTCCGATGTCCACTTCCCGAAGGCCATCCGCCACATGGTCCTCCCTCCTGGATATGGCGGCACTCGGTCTGTCGCCCTGCGTTTGGTCGATCTATTCGGTGGCGACGGCTTCGCGGAGGCGGATCACGGATCGCCTGACCTTCCTGGGCCGGTTGAGGCCAGGGAAGCGATCGGTGACCTACCTCCCATCACTTCGCACCTGAAGGGCCTCCTCAAGAGGGGAGCGAGGCGGCTCGACGAGACCATCCCCTATCCGAAAAACGCGAAGCTCGGCGAGTACGCCACTCTTATGCGCACTTGGCCGGGCTTCGAGGCCTCCCCCGGGGGGCTGAGCGATCATGTGATCCGCTATCTTCCTCGGGACTCAGCTATATTCCGCGAAATGCCAAACGGCGGCGAGTACCCGGCTGCGCACGCGACTGCGGTGAGGCTCTGGCAGGACCGGATCGCGCAGCTTAAGACCGAGACTGGCCGTCCGATTGCGCAGAGCGATAGGGATCAGCTGTACAGGGCCATGGTGCCGCCCTATCCGGTTGGCACCTTCCCGAACCGCTGGTGGAAGCTTCGCCCCGATTTTCCAGTACGGACGCTGATGGCCCATATCGGCAAGGATACCTATTCCCACATCCACTACGACAGTGCCCAGGCCAGGGTCATCAGCGTGCGGGAGGCGGCCCGCCTTCAGAGCTTCCCCGACGGATTCCGCTTCAGCGGTACGATGAATCCCGCCTATCGCCAGATCGGAAATGCGGTGCCTCCGCTGATGGCCCGACGACTCGCCGAGGCCATCATGAACGCACTCCAGAAGGCGGCGGCCTCTCGTCGAACCCGGTACGGGGCTTTGGCCGCGGAATAGCGTCGGCTCTACTCCTCCTCTTCCGGCTCGGTCGCCAAGAGGTTCTGCTCTTCCTCCCACGGTCCGAAGCGGTCCGGCCTAACCGTGTAGGCGTCCGGCACGATGCCATCACCCAGTTCTGCTGCCTTCTCGCAAACCCTTCGAGCTGTCTCGGCGATCCCGCGGGTGATGCGCAAGCGGCCCCCATACGGCGCTAGGTCGTAGATGCGGTAGAGGTCTGTTCTGGGCGCTCCAGGCTCGCAGGCCGCCTCCAGTTCGGCTTGCGAAATATGGAACTCGCGATCGAACGGCCCCCTCGTAGTCTTCACCTCGATGCGGACCAAGGTGCCGTCCGCATCCTCCGCCTCGAAGTCCCAGGGGCAAACGGCGTTTTGCTCGGAAATCCAGGTTGCGGATCGCAGCTTACCAGCCTGGACCTCACCCTCAAGCCATTCGCTGAGAAGCACCTCGCCCTCTCTCCCTAGGTCCTGCGCTGCCCTCCGGGCCAATTCCAGCGCTTCCGCCGACATCCGACGAAGCGAGCCCGAAGCGCGCAGGCGGCGAATGCCTTCGGCTGATCCCTCAGCCGCCTCGGCCAAAGCCTCATCGCTTGCATGGTCCAGCAACTCGCGAATTGGATGCTGGGCCGAAGCAAATCGCTCGATGATAGACAGCAGCATCCCGGGTTCAACTGCAGCCATCGGTCGGCCACTGAGCTGAGCCATCGCGGCAGTTCGCAGCGCCTCATCCGCCTCCTCCGACTGGCTTAGGAGCACGATCGTCACGGCGGTCGGGTAGGCTTCTCCATCGAAAGCCAGCACCGCGACATCATCGGGCTGCAAGCGATGGTACCGCTCTCGGTCGAAATCGGGATCGGGGACGAACTCGCCGTTGAGCCGCCAATTCTTCTGGGACCGCGTCTTGGGCAGTACGCTGCGCGACAGCCGTTGCGGGGTGGACCTTTCGCCAGGACCATAGATTGTCAGGGGAAGGTGGAAGGCTTTCGGGGCGCCGCCCGCGCCATTGGCCTGCGCGATGCCGGGAGCAGACGGGAAAAGGACATCAATAAAGACCTTCCTGCTCAGGTTAAGCGACTTTTGGTTCCCGGCATTCTGCCGTCTGAACTGATACTCGAAAAATGTCAGATCCGAGCGTCTCAGCAATTTGAAGGCGAACCGCAATTGGACCTCCCTGTTCCCGATCGTCTTCGGTCAGAGACGGATGGAGCGCCATTGGGCAATCACTCCCCCGCTCCTGCGTTGTATTTACCCGCTCCGGGGCTGTGGAGCTTGGAACGCCCCTCCGAACATCCTGCGAAGAACCCGTCTAACTAGGGTCTGGGTTATCGAAAGTTGGGCCGCCCGGCCAGGACGAAATCGCGAAGCAGAGAGGAGAAACAGTATGCCCGACCAAGGCACCCCAGCGAGGGCACTGGATGAGAATGACGTGTCCCAAGCGGTTCAGCGGTGGCTGGAAGCCCGCGGCTACAACGCTCGCTCATTGGTTGCCGGTAAGCAGGGGATCGATGTAGCTGCTTGGCATCCGCAGACGCACCACCGCTGGGCAATCGAGGCCAAGGGCGCGACGAGTTCGAGGCGGGGGACGCGCGCCTTTGGCGCGGCTTCCTCGGAGCCGCGAGCCTACAACGCCGTTTCCAAGGCGTTGCTGAATGCCGTCTTTTGGTCGGGGATCGAGGCTTTGAAGGATACCAGCCTCGGGATCGCGTGCCCGAGCGACCGGCATTTCGATATGTGGCTCAATCGGATCGAGCCGGCTTGTTCGATCCTCGGCATAGCCATCTTTCGCGTCGCCCTGGATCGGCGGGTGACCTGCTCGCGTGAGAATATGCCGACTCGCCCCACCGCTCTTCAGGCGAGCAAGTGGCCAATGCCGAAATCCCTGACGCGGAACTTTGAACCGCTTCCACCCTATGAATGATGTGGGCGCAGCCACTTGGTTGAGGGGCAAACTGCGCCATTCCGAACTCGGGAACTGTCTGCGCCAGCGCCATGGCCCAAGTTCGCTGTCGCCATATCAACCCATCACCGCTCGGATCGACCGACCCACTGGCTCCTCATCCCGTAGCGCATCATCCACTCCTCCGGAATTTCGAGGGAGCGCAACATGCTTCGCACCTTCTTGGCGACCTCAGCGCCGGCCGTTGGCAGCGGAACGGAGGCGCTGATCGCAGCGGCTACGAACTCGCTTTCCATCCGCCAATCATCCGGAGAGTGCCCCTCCGCCTGTCGGGCTTTCCATTCCGACTCCGCCAGCAGGTCGACTTGGTTGTATTCCTCTTCGGGCAGTTGGCCGTTGCAGACATAATGATGCGCGAAATTGGGGTGGTCGGCGATCGCGTTCGTAAGGGCGCGGAACTGCTCGGTAAGTTCGTCCCGATCGACCAGCATATCGATCATGCCCCCGTGGCCCTCTGGCATGAAGGCATGGGGCCGACTGATGAGGTGGAAACGGCATACACCCGTGCCGTGATGATTGACCACGAAGGTCGCACGTCCGTTCTCGGCCAATGGCGCATGCGGCTCTCCGCCAGACACCATGATCTGCACGAAACGAGCAAGGAGGACCATGGAGTCGCCCACGTCGTCGAAGGAAAGATCGAACGCCGCTTCACCGGCATTGACCGCGACATGTATCCACCCGTTGGTGATCGACACGAGCCGCAAGGCGAGATGGCCACGCTGGGGTTCTCCGGCGAGCAACGGCAACCGCTCATCGATCGGCACCCAACCTTCGAGAACTTGGCTCCGGTTCCAGCCACGATGCAGTGCGGCCTCCTCGGCCACCGCGTCCCTGACCACGCGCATGCAATCGCCTGAACCGATCTGGCGATACTCCGCGCCTTCCAGGCCCAGGCCAAGCAGCGCACCGTCAACGCCTTCCGGAGCGCAATCGAGCGAAAGCAGCCGCCAGCTCACACCGCCCTCATTGCGGAGCGCGACAACCACATAGGGTTCAAGGGGCGGACAGGATTGCGAACTGGTCATGGCGATGGTTCCGGACGAAGTAGCTTTGCCTGAGGTGGGGGCACCAAACGCTGGCTCCCCATCTCACCGGCTCGGTCAATTTTGGCATTTCTGGCATTTCGTCCATGCCGAAATGGCCGCTATCAAGCTACTGAAATCACACTGATTTTTATTTCGTCGATTTTGGCATTTTTGGCATAGAGACACACGGTTTATATATAGTAGTATTATAGTAGTTATTAACCCTCCTTCCCTTCCTCCACCGGCCGGGTGCAATGGGACGCCCAGGCGGCCATCAGTTCCCGGCGTTTCTCCCGCGCATCCCCACGGCGGTAGGCACGCTCCGTCGTGTCGCCTGCCACATGGGCAAGGGCCGCCTCGGCGATCTCCGGTGAAAGCCCGTCTCCTCGGCAGCCCAGTCGCGAAAGGACGAGCGGAAGCCAGGACGGCAATCTCCCTCAAAGCGCGGCCGAGCACCAACCCAACAGACAGAGCAAATACGCCACCGGCGAAGCCGCGGTCAGGACACGGCGCAGGAAGAGGCTGGCTTCGGTTCAGCGGCCGTCGGCCATCTCAACACCACGCGCACGCCTGCGGACGCACCGGGACGGTGACGGCTTTTCCGTATTTTTTCCGTACGGAACCGCGATCGAGAGGGGATTTCGCGCTAAGCCATTGAAAAATATGGCGCTCCCAAGGGGACTCGAACCCCTGTTTTCGCCGTGAGAGGGCGACGTCCTAGACCGCTAGACGATGGGAGCATCTCGCGAGGAGGAGGGCTCTATAGCGGCGAATGCGGGGGACTTCAAGCCTCCTTCGGGCTCGGGCGGTGGCCGAAGATGGCGCTGCCGATCCGGACGTGGGTGGCGCCCTGGCGGATGGCGGCGGAAAAGTCGGCGCTCATGCCCATGGAAAGGCCCGAAAGACCGTTGCGCGCCGCGATTTCGGCGAGCAGGGCGAAGTGCGGGTCGGGCACGTCCTCGGCCGGCGGAATGCACATGAGGCCGGCGATCTCCAGCCTGTGGATATCGCGGCATTGGGCAATGAAAGCGTCGGCGTCCTCGGGCAGCACGCCCGCCTTCTGCGGTTCGGCGCCGGTGTTGATCTGCACGAACAACCGCGGCCGGCGCTCCTGCCGGGCCATCTCTTCGGCGAGGGCGGCGGCGATCTTCGGCCGGTCGACGGTGTGGATCACGTCGAACAGGGCCACGGCCTCCCGCGCCTTGTTGGACTGGAGCGGGCCGATGAGGTGGAGCTCCACATCGCCGTAGCGCTCCCTGAGGCCGGGCCATTTGTCGCGCGCCTCCTGCACCCGGTTCTCGCCGAACACGCGCTGGCCGGCCTCAAGCACGGGCAGGATGTCCTCGGCCGGGAAGGTCTTGGAAACCGCAATCAGCGTCACCTGATCGGCCGAACGGCCGCATTCCGCACAGCTCTCGGCGATGTCGCGGCGTACCGCCGCGAGCCGTGCCGTGCTTTCGGGCGCCGTTCCGCCGTCGTTCATGATCCTGCTCCCGCCGTTGCGCCGGGTCCGTGCCCGCGCCGAGGACATGAACCGATCTCCCTTTCCAATCAAGAAGCAGGTAGAAGAAGCGAGCGGCTCGGGTGAAGCTACCGAGCGGCAGGGGGGCTGGCCGGTATGGTCGAGCGTAACGGGGGAGGCGGGGCGGCAGCTCCCGGGCGGCGCTCGAGCTTGCGCCTGCGCGTCCTGTTCCTGGTCTGCCTGGTGGCCGTGCCCCTGTCGGTGGAGCGGATGCTTGCGCTCGTGGCCGAGCGGCAGGAGCAGGTCTCCGCGCTCGAGGAGGATGTGCGGAATTTCGCCCGCAGCGCCAAGCTCGCCCAGATGGAAGGCATGTCGCGGGCGTTGACGGTGCTCGAAGTGTTGTCCCGCATGGCCGACCGCATGCTGGCGGACCCCGTCGCCTGCAGCCGACAATTGTCGCGCCTCGCCGACGAGGTGGCCGGCATCCAGGGCGCGTTCGTCGCGGATGCGGCCGGCCTCGTCCGCTGCGCCCATGCGCCGCTCGCTCTTGGCGTGAACATCTCCGAGCGGGACTACTTCCGCGATGCCCTCGCCGCCGACGAGGTTGTGATGACCGAGATGTTCGTCTCGCGGGTCAGCGGGCGCAATTCGGTGTTCCTGATGCGGGCGGAGCGCGGCCCGGGCGATGCGGTGCGGGCCGTGACCGGCGTCGTGCTCGACCTGCAATGGCTGTCGCGGATCGCGGCCGGCAGCGCGGTGGAACTGGGCGTGGTGGTGGATCTCATCGGGCGGAACGGTACCGTGCTGGTGCGTTACCCCACGATGCCGGACATTGTGGAACACAGCTTCCCCGATCATCCCCTCACGCGGGCCGTGCGGGCGAAGGAGTCCGGCATCGTCAGGGTTCCGGGTTTCGACGGCACGGAGCGCATCTTCGCGTTCGAGGGCTTCGGCCACCTGCCCATCAGCATCGCCGTGGGCATCGAGACGTCGAAAGCGGTGGGACCCATCGACAGCAAGGTGCGCTCGACGGCGCTGGCCTATTTCATCGCGCTCGCCTGTTTCCTGCTGCTCGCCTGGATTGCCGAGGAGCGGATCGTGATCGCGCCCATCGCCCGTCTCACCCGGGCCGTGGCGGCGGTGGGGCGGGGCGAGGCGGACCATGTGAACGACATGGGCGTCGCGGAATTTTCTCCTTTGGTCAACGCCTTCAACGAGATGGCGCGGCGCCTCTCCCAGCGCAACAACGAACTGCGGACCATGAACGGCCGCCTCGCCTCACTGGCGCGGACCGATGGGCTCACCGGCCTCGCCAACCGGCGGACCTTCGACGTGCAATTCTCGCAGGACTGGGTGCGGGCGCGCGGCGAGGGCATGCCGCTCACGCTGGTAATGCTGGATGTGGACCACTTCAAGGCCTTCAACGACACGCGCGGCCACCTCCAGGGTGACGAGGCGCTGCGGGCGGTGTCGCGGATGCTGTCGGCGGCGGCGGCCGGCACGTCGCACCTTGTGGCACGCTACGGCGGCGAGGAATTCGTGGTGCTCATGTCGGGCGCCGACGTCGACGCCGGCGTCGCCTTCGCGGAGGACGTGCGGCGCCTGCTCACCGAAATCGCCATCGAGCATCCCGCCGCGCCGCGCCGTCGGGTGACGGCGAGCTTCGGCGTCGCGTCCGTTGTGCCGACGGCGGAGGGCAGCCCGGACGCCCTCATCGCCGCCGCGGATGCCGCGCTCTACGAAGCCAAGCGCGCCGGCCGTGACCGGGTGATCGCGCATAGCTGATGCGTGGATGGCTGATGCGGGAGCGCTTCAGCCCGGTCGGCGGATCGTCCTGAGGTCGAGGCCCGCGGCCGCGATGCGCTCCAGCGCGCCGGCGATGGGCTCGCGCGCCACCGCCATATGGAAGGCGTTGGCATGGAGGAGCGTCTCCGCGTCCTCCGCGATGCCCACATGCCCCGGCCAGAACAGCAGATCGCCCCGCTTGATGGGGGCATCGAGCGGGATCGCTGTACCGATGGCCTTCTCCTGCATGTCGCTGTCACGCGGCGCGCGGACGCCGGTGGCGGCAAGCGCGGTCTGCACCAGTCCCGAGCAGTCGATGCCGAGGCTGGAGCGCCCGCCCCACAGATAGGGCACGCCGAGGAAGCGGGCGGCGACGGCGACGAAATCACCCTCGCGCTCGTCCGCAGGCACCACATGGACGGCCGGCAGGCAGCCGTCCGTCGTCAGGGCGAAGCCGCCCGAGATGGAGCGCACCACGACGCGGCTGCCGAACACCAGCGCGTCGCGGGGCGGCAGCTTGATGTCCGGGCCCGGAAACAGGAAGGTCCGCAGCGCCGATACCTTGTGCGCGGGCGCGGGACCCTCCGGGGCGAGGGCTTCGGCGGGCATGTAGCCCACGTAATTGTCCGCCTCCAGCTGCACCCAGGCCCAGCCTTCCGCATCCTCCTCGAACAGGCGCACCCGCTCGCCGAACAGCGCTTCGGTCTCGAGCGGCGCGTCGCTGGCGGGGCGGCGGCGCAGGGGGGCGACGGGCACGGCCACGCGCCGCATCTCGCCTTCCACGAAGCGGGGCACGTCCACCAGCCCCTTGAGGCTTGTTGCAGCGAGGTCGGCGCGGGCAGGGGTCAGCCGGGCGTCGAGGCCCGGCGGGAGTGAGAAGGCCATGGCTCAGCCCTAATCCTCAGCCGAACCGCTCGGCGATGAGGGCGTCCAGCGCCCGGATGGTCTGCGCCTCGCCGCCTTCGGGCCGGCCCGGCCGGCTGCTGGGGTTCCAGGCGAACAGGTCGAGGTGGAGATAAGAGCGTGCCTGCGCGACGAACTTGGCGAGGAACAAGGCGGCAGTGATGGCGCCAGCGAAGCCGCCGGAGGAGACGTTGTTGATGTCGGCCACCTTCGAATCGAGCATGCCCGCATAGGGCGCCCACAGGGGCAGGCGCCACAGCGGGTCCGCCTCCACCATGGCGTGGCGGGAGAGGTCGGCGGCGAAGTCCTCGTCGTCGGTGAAGGCGGCCGGAAGCTGCGGACCGAGGGCGACGCGGGCGGCGCCGGTGAGGGTGGCGAAATCGATCACGAGGTCGGGCGCCTCCTCGTCCGCGAGGGCGAGGGCATCGGCCAGCACCAGCCGTCCCTCGGCGTCGGTATTGCCGATCTCCACTGAAATGCCCTTGCGGCTGCGCAAAACATCGCCGGGACGGAAGGCGGCGCCGGAGACGGAATTCTCCACCGCCGGGATCAGCACGCGCAAATTCACCTTCGCGCCGCGCGACAGCAGCATGTGGGTGAGGCCCAGCGCATTGGCGGCGCCGCCCATGTCCTTCTTCATCAGCAGCATGGCCGAGGAGGGCTTGAGATCCAGGCCGCCGGTGTCGAAGCACACGCCCTTGCCCACCAGCGTCACCTTCGGGTGGCTGGGATCTCCGGCGCGGATCTCGATGAGGCGCGGGGCGCGGGCGGCGGCAAGGCCCACCGCGTGGATCAAGGGGAAATTCTGCGCCAGCAGCGCGTCACCGACGATGGAGCGGAAGCGCGCGCCATGGCGGGCGGCGAGGCTGCGGGCCGCATCCTCCAGCTCGGCCGGGCCGAGGTCATTGGCCGGGGTGTTGACGAGATCGCGGGTGAGCATCACCGCCTCCACCGTGCGGCGGAGCTGGGCGGCGTCCACCCCCTCCGGCACCACGAGCTTTATCTTGAGGGCCTTGGCAGCGCGATAGGTGGAGAAGCGGTAGCAGCCCAGCGCAAAGGCGAGGGCGGCGAGGCGGGGGCTTGGCACCTCGCCTTCCAGCCGCCAGGTGCCCTCGGGCAGCAGGCCGGGCAGGGCGCCGGTGGCGAAGGCGTCGGCCTTGGGCGCGGGGGCGATGCCGAACAGGGCACCGGCCAGCCCGCCGTCGGCGTTCGGGAGCAGCAGCAGCTTGCCGGCGGCGCCGGAGAAGCCGGCCGCCTCGGCAAAGCGGCGCGCGGCCTCGGGAATGGGAGCGGAGGCGAAGGTGTCCTTGGTGACGCACCAGACGGGCAGGCTGACGGCGGACGACGGGGCAAAGCAATCGATCATCAACGGAACTCCTCGCGCCGCGCCGGGGGGACAGGCAATGGTTCCGCCATCCGGCACCGCGCAGCCGGCGCATGGTGGTCCGCGCCGCGATCGCCTGCAAGATGCCCCGCCGCGCCGCCGCCCAAGGCGGAGCCGGTCAGGGATGCAGCAGGCTGGACAGGGGATGGATGAGGAGGCCGGCGCCCGCCAGCGCCACGCCATAGGGCAGGCTGGTCCGGTGCCGGTCGGGAAGTTCTGCGCCGGCCGGGCCCGCGAGGCGATGGCGCGCGGCGGCGGCGATGCCGAGCAGGGCGCCGATGGTTCCGGTGGCGAGCACGAACAGGGGCAGGTGCAGCGGGTCCACCCACAGCACGATGGCGCCGGCCAGTTTGGCATCGCCCGCGCCGATGATGTCCTCCGCAAACAGGGAGAAGCCCAGCGCCGTGACCGCGCCGGCGGCGGCGAGGCGGAAGATGAGGTCCGGCACGGGCGTGAACTGGGTGACGGCGGCGAAGGCGGCGATCAGGCACACGACCACGGCATTGGGGATGATCCGGCGGGCGAGGTCCGCGCCGATCGACGCGCACAGCAATGCCGGATAGAGGCCGAGCAGCAGAAGCTCGGCGATCCTGATGTGGCCCATCCCCATCGTGCGGTCAGTTCCCGGCGGCGGCCGAGGAGGCCTGAAGCCGGGCGAAGGTGGAGGCGATCTGCACCAGCACCGTGACGATGGCGATGGAGAGGCCGGCGGCGATGAGGCCGTATTCGAGGGCGGTGGAGCCGTCCTCTTCCTTGATGAAGCGCGAGAAAAGAAGCTTCATGGCTCAAATCCGGTCAATGGCGGCGCGTGACCGCCACAACGGCGGGCCGCAACTTGGATGCCGCGACGGGGTTGCCGTGGCAGAGCCGACGCTAGGGCGGCCCCCTTGCGGGGAAGTAAAAAACCGCGGCCGGGAACGTCCACTGTGCGTGCCGGTTGCTTGAAAGGTTAACGGTTCCGCTCGCGCGTCTTTGACGCCGGGGGCGCGGATCGCCCTTTGACGGCGGCGCCGGAGGCCGGCAAGCTCCCGCCATGAGCTTCTCCCCGACCCCCGATCCCGTCCCCGGTGATGCCGCGAGTTGCGCGGCCGTCGAGACCGTGATTGTCCCCCGCGCCCACGACATCGGCGGCATGGAGGTGGCCCGAGTGCTGCCCTCCGTACAGGGCCAGATGATCGGCCCCTTCATCTTCTTCGACCGGATGGGGCCGGTGCGATTCTCTGCGGCGCAGGCGCAGGATGTGCGCCCGCACCCGCACATCGGCCTCGCCACCGTGACCTATTTGTTCGAAGGCAGCATGATCCACCGCGACAGCCTCGGCTCCGAGCGGGTGATCGAGCCGGGCGCGGTGAATTTGATGACCGCCGGGCGCGGCATCGTCCATTCCGAGCGGCACGACGCCTCCGTGAAGGCGCGCGGGGGGCCGCTGTTCGGCATTCAGAGCTGGATCGCGCTGCCCAAGGCGCTGGAAGAGACCAGCCCGGACTTCCTCCACGCGGACAGCGAGGCGCTGCCGGTGGTGGCGGACGGCGGGGTCAAGGCACGGGTGATTCTCGGCAGCGCCTTCGGGGCGACGTCGCCCGTCGCGCTCGCCTCGCCCGCGACCTATGTGGAAATCCAGTTGGCTGCGGGCGCCCATGTGCCTGTTGATCCCACCCACGAGGACCGCGCGCTGTTCACGCTGGAGGGTGAGGTGGAGGTGGACGGCACCGCCTTTCCCGTCGGCCAGATGCTGGTGATCCGGCGTGGCGTTGCCACCTCCGTCCGGGCACGGACCCAGGCGCGGCTCATGCTGGTGGGCGGTGAGCCGCTGGAGGGGCCGCGCTACATCTGGTGGAATTTCGTGTCGTCGAGCCTCGATCGGCTGGACGCGGCCAAGGCCTCATGGCGGGAGGGGCGGTTCGACCTCATCCCCATGGACCACGACGAATTCATCCCCGCGCCGGAAGATGGTGCCGGCCGCCCCCGCCCCCAGAGCCCACGGGGCTGAGGGGCCGGGGACGGCGCGCCCTTGTGGGCTTGCTCACGCCTTGCCGGGCTGGAGCTGCGCCGGGGTGTCGCTGGCGGGAAAGCTCTCCTTCAACGCTTCGTCCAGGCGGTCTGAGGCCTTCCTTTTCTCGTGCGCACCGTCTTCCGTATCCGCCGCCGGGTCGCCTTCGGGCTTCGACGCGCGGGTGAGGGAGGGCGGGTCGCTGGCGGGGAAGGAATCCTCCAGCGCCTCGTCCAGTTCGTCGGAGACGCGCTCCTTTTCGCGGGTGGCGGCGTCCCGCGGCTCGCCGTCCGCCTTTGGGGCGCGGGTGACGGACGGGGGATCGCTGGCCGGGAAGGACTCTTCCAGCGCCTCGTCCAGTCGCTGGTCGAGCGTGGCGGTGCGGGGGGACGCGGTGGAGGCAGCGGGGGTCATGGCATCAATCTCCTCTGCACCATCAACGAACGGCAGAGCCGCCCGTTCCCCGCAGGCATGCCGCCTCACGCATCAAGTGCAGCCTCCTGCCGTGCGAGCCGGGCGGCGACACGCTCAAGGCCGGCGGCGATCTCCCGACGCTCGCCCGGACGCAGGTCCGATCCTGTCCGCAGGCGGCGCGCGAGCGCTTCCATGAGGAAGAGATCGAGCAGGGGCCGGCCTCGGCCGCCGTCCGGCGCTCCCTCCGCATAGGCGGCGAGCACCGCGCGCTCGGCGCGGGAGCGGAAGGCGGAGAGCAGCTCCGCCCGCAGTTCCGACGCGTCGCGGGCGACGCCAGCTTCGCCGGCGGTGACGCGCGCCAGGGTGTACACAAGGGAGGCGAGCAGTTCGGCGACATCGCGCCAGCCGTTCGCCCGCTCGCCCTGAGCGCCGGTGATGACCGCATCGCTCCCGGACACTAGCAGATGGTCGAGGTCGAAACGGCCGTGGGTGCGGATCACCGGCACGTCCGTGCCCGCGAGCGGGCCGGCGATGCGCTCCCGCATTTGTGCCCCGAGCCAATCCCGATCGACACCGAAAAGGGCGTCCGGCGCGGCACGCACGGCGTCGATGGTCTGGCGAAGCCAGCTATCGATCTCATCGGCAGAGGCGACGCCCGGCGCGAAGGCCGGATCGGCGGCGGGGGCCGAGAGAACAGTATGCAGCTCGGCCAGCCGCCGGGCGCTGGCGCGCAGCAGCCGGAGCACGCCCGCCACCTCCTCCTCGAAATGCTGGTGGCCGCCATCGGGCAGGGCTGCGGCATCGAGCGCACGCTGCACCTGCGCCAGGGTCCAGCCGGCAGCATTGCCCTGGTTGCGCACGAAGCCGTACGCGAGCGCCACCTGGGCCGATCCGCCTTCCGGCCGGGTGCGGGTGATGGCGCCGATCAGCGGCGGCACGTGGGGGAAGTCGAGCGCGGTGAGGTGGCGCGCCATCTCCATCTCGCCGGTACGGCCGAACTCCATGTGGCGGAACAGCTTCACCGCGACCTTGTCGGTGACGACGAGGCTCGCTGCCGGCTCGTCGGCGTCGGCGAGCTCGCACAGCGCCCCACGCTCCACGTCGAGCCCGTCCAGCCGGTCGGTGGGCGAGAAGACGAGGGCGCCGCCATCGGGCAGGGGCACGGGCTCGGCCTGCCGCAGCGCGCGCAGCACGCCGGCGGGCAGCCCGTCCAGCACCATGGCGTCGGTGAGAAAGCCCACGCGCCGGCCCTGCCGCACGCGGGTCAGGGCCAGCTGCTCGGCGATGGCGGGGGGATGCTGGTCCTCCCACGCCACGCAGAATGACATGAGGAAGCGCTCAGTGCGCCCGGCGAGATCGGCCTCGATCTCTGCCATGGCCACGTCCCGCTCGGTGCCCGGCAGGCGCATGACCCAGCCGATGCGCACCGCGCCGATGTCCTTGGCCGTGCCGGGAAACCAGCGCCGCCGCGCCAGATATTGCGGCAGCGCCTCGGTCTCGATGATCGCGCGATGGGCGTCGGAGAGGGCGCCCATCAACCCGTCGCGGACCACGAGGGTGGCAAATTCCGGCAGCATCTCCGGCGCCGGATCGCGCCAGGCGGGTTCCGCCGCCATGGTGGAGAGGCGGAAGGCGTAGAAGCCGTAAGGCGGCAGCGTGAGCACGAGGGGGGCACGGTCCAGCGCGGGCAAGCTTGTGCCGCTCACGAGATCCACCGGCACCCGCCGCTCGAACTCGGCGAGGTCCAGCTCCACCCCCTGCAAGGTGTGGGCGAGGTTGGCGACGCACAGCACCGCCTCGCCCTCAAATTCGCGCAGATAGGCAAGGATGCGCCGGTTGCGCGGGAACACCAGGCGGAAAGTGCCGCGCCCGAATGCCGGCTGCTCCTTGCGCACGGCGAGGAAGCGCCGTGTCCAGTTCAGCATGGAATGAGCATCACGCGACTGCGCTTCCACATTCACCGCCGGGAAGCCGTAGAGCGGATCCTGGATCACCGGCAGCACCAGTTTCTCAGGATCGGCCCTGGAGAAGCCGCCGTTGCGGTCCGGCGACCACTGCATGGGCGTGCGTACGCCGTCGCGGTCGCCGAGATGGATGTTGTCGCCCATGCCGATCTCGTCGCCATAATAGATGACGGGCGTTCCGGGCAATGTGAGCAGCAGGGAATTCATCAGCTCGATGCGCCGCCGGTCCCGCTCCAGCAGCGGGGCAAGGCGGCGGCGGATGCCGAGGTTGATGCGGGCGCGCCGGTCCGAGGCGTAGATGCTCCAGAGATAGTCCCGTTCCGCGTCAGTGACGGTCTCCAGCGTCAGCTCGTCGTGGTTGCGCAGGAAGATGGCCCACTGGCAGGTCGCCGGGATGGCCGGCGTTTGGCGCAGGATGTCGGTGACCGGGAAGCGGTCCTCCTTGGCGATGGCCATGTACATGCGCGGCATCAGCGGGAAGTGGAATGCCATGTGGCATTCGTCCGCGTTCGGGCCGAAATATTGCTGGGTGTCCTCCGGCCAGAGATTGGCCTCGGCGAGCAGCATCCGGCCCTTGTAGTGGGCATCGAGATGGGCGCGGATCTTCTTCAGGATGGCGTGGGTCTCGGGCAGGTTGGCGCAGTCGGTACCCTCGCGCTCTACCAGATAGGGCACGGCGTCGAGCCGCAGGCCGTCCACCCCCATGTCCAGCCAGAAGCTCATGACGGAGAGGACGCGCTCCAGCACCTCGGGATTGTCGAAGTTGAGGTCCGGTTGGTGGGCATAGAAGCGGTGCCAGTAGAACTGGCCAGCCACCTCGTCCCAGCTCCAGTTGGATTTCTCCACGTCGCAGAACACGATAGGCACGCCGGGATAGCCCTTGTCGTCGTCTGCCCAGACATAGAGGTTGCGCTCCGGGCTGCCCTTGGGCGCGCGCCGCGCGGCCTGGAACCAGGGGTGCTGGTCGCTCGTGTGGTTGATGACCAGCTCGGTGATGACGCGCAGTCCGCGCGCATGCGCCTCGGCAATGAAGCGCCGCGCTTCGTCCATGGTGCCGTAATCCGGCGACACGCCCTCATAGAGCGCGATGTCGTAGCCGTCGTCGCGCCGGGGCGAGGGATAGAAGGGCAGGAGCCAGACGGCGGTGGCGCCGAGGTCGGCGATGTAGTCGAGCTTGGAGATCAGCCCGCGGAAGTCGCCGATGCCGTCGCCATTGGCGTCGAAGAACGACTTCACATGCAGCTGATAGACGATGGCGTCCTTGTACCACAGAGGGTTGTCGCCGGCGGTGACGGGCTCAGGCATGGCCGAGGCTCCCGGTTCCGGAGGGCTTTGGGCCACGCGGGGCGGCCGGGGCGGACGAGATCGGGGCGGGGCAGAAAGGCACGGTGCTCCCTTGAACCGTCGTGGAGTGACAGGCGACCCGGCCGGCGCATCGCATTTGCAGCGGACGCGCCGAGTGAGTGGCCACGCTTGCCTAACGCGGCTGGAGCGTGGCGGTTCCGGTCTGTCAGGGAGAGTTCAGGGGACAATTGGGGCAGCCGGACGGCATGCGGGGGAATGCCGTCCGGCTGGCGCGTCAGTTTGCCGTGGCAATATCGGCGCCCGTCCTGTTTCGCGCGAAGGGGCGCTGCCGGCATCCCGAAAATGAAGGATGCCGACAGAGAATTTTTTTCTCGCGAGGGATGGAACCTTTGGGGCCGAACCGCGTTTTGACGGTCGTGTGGGCTCATACGAGTCCGCCCCCGATCCGGTCATGCGTCGCGCGTTTGCCGCTCTCCCCAATATGCGGGAGGCGCCAAGCGCCGTTGGCCGGCAGAACCTGACGCGAAGCCCCAGCTGCCCCACAGCCGATACGGAGGACCGCCCATGTTCGATGCCGCCCGCCACCCGCTGAAGATCTGCATCGATGGCTCCTGCATCGTCCTGCGCTCGCTGGACGACGCCATCGGTTTGATGCGCTCCCACCCCGTGGGGGAGCACGCCGAGATGCTGGTGGACCAGATGGAGGCCGCCCGCCTGCCCGAGCTTCAGCGCCGGGCCTGGGTGGCGTTCGAGACTTTCGCCGATGCCATGCGCCTGTCTCCCGACGCCCAGCGCCGGATGATGTGACACGGACGGCAGGGCGGTCGCGAAAAGCGCCGCCCTGAGTATCCTCCCGATTGAGCGGCTGCGCCCTCAGAACCTTTCCGGCACGCGATGGCGGGCATAGTCCGCCTCCACGTAATCGGGGTCCTTCTGGCGCTTGGGCAGCTTGATCTTCTCCCGCGGCACATCCTCGTAGGGGATGCGGGACAGGAGATGGGAGATGATGTTGAGGCGCGCGCGCTTCTTGTCGTCGGAGAAGGCCACGAACCATGGCGCCCACATGGTGTCTGACGCCTCGAACATGGCGTCCCGGGCGCGGGAATAATCGAACCAGCGCGCGTAGGATTCCAGATCCATCGGCGAGAGCTTCCAGATCTTGCGCGGGTCGTCGATGCGGCTTTCCATCCGCCGGGTCTGCTCTTCCTCTGATACTTCGAGCCAGTATTTGAGCAAGATCACGCCCGATTCGACGATGGACTGCTCCACGTAGGGCACGCTTTCCAGAAACTTCTTCGACTGCTCCTCGGTGCAGAAGCCCATCACGCGGTCGACGCCGGCCCGATTGTACCAGGAGCGGTCGAAGATGATGATTTCCCCGCCAGCCGGCAGGTGCGTGACGTAGCGCTGGATGAACATCTGCGATTTCTCGCGCTCCGTGGGCGGCGGCAGCGCCACCACGCGGAAGATGCGCGGGCTCACCCGCTCCATGATGGCCTTGATGACGCCGCCCTTGCCGGCCCCGTCGCGGCCCTCGAAGACGATGCAGATCTTCGCGCCCGTGTGCTTCACCCAGAGCTGGAGCTTCACCAGCTCGGCATGCAAGTGCTTCAGCTCCGCCTCATATTCCTTGCGCGAGAGCGGGGCGGCAGGGCTGCCGCCGTCCGTGCCGGACGGAGGCAGGATCGCCTGGGTCTTGTGCTTCTTCTTGTGCTTGTGCGCCATGGCGGCGTCCTCCCTTGAAACCGCTCCGTTGAGACGGGGCGGGTCAGGCCCAGCTGAGGAAGAAGCCCACGTCGCCGGGCATGCCGTTCGGCCAGTCCACGATCATGGCCTTGAGCTTGTAGTGGCCCTGCCGGAGGTAGTCGCGCCACAGCTCGTAGGCCTGGCGCGGGCGGCCGGTGAGGGTGTCGGGCCAGCCCTCTTCTGCATTGTTGATGGCGCGGCCCTTGTCGCTGCACAGCACGTTGGGAAAGCGCATCACCATGATCTCGGTCTCGCCGCGTTGGGCGGCAAGGCGGATCTTCGTGAGGAGATTCTGGGAGATCTCGTGCAGCGTCTCCGGCGTGAGATCGAGCGGCTGGGACAGCGTCTTGATGAGCTCCTCGCGGGCCTTGTCGGCCCGGTCCATGGCGGAGAATTCCTTGGACAGCTTGGCCTTTTCGATCTCTTGCATGTACGCGCGCAGGTCGTCCGCGCTCATGAAGCTCTCGTCGCCCAGCGTGGTATTCTGCTGCGCTGCCTGGGGCATGGGTCTCTCCGTTTGGAAATGCGGTCCGGCCGCAGTTTCTCCATGAGCTAAGCGGCGTCGTTGTCCGATATCAACTCTTTCCGGCCCCGCTCGCGTTCACACCCCCACGAGACGCGCAGAACGGCGCACAAGGCAAACAAAAAGGCCGGCGCCGGAGAGCTGGCGCCGGCCTCTCGTTTCGACCCGAAGGTCGAACCCGGAGGATTCTGGTCTTGAGGGGCGCGCTCAGAGCGTCGCGAAGACGGAAGCCGGAATGCGGAAGAATCCGCGGCCGTTGGCAAAGGCCCGGTAGTAGGACGATGCGTTGAGATAGAGATGCTCGAACCAAGCCTTGCCGCTCTGGCCTTCGGGCAGGCGGTCAATGGTGAAGATGTCGGCGTTGGGCGCGAAGCGGACGTGGATCAGCACGTCATCGGTGGCGGAAGCTTCGACGGCCGCCGCGATGGGCTGGGCAAGGGCATTCATCACAAGGTCTCCTCTGGAAGGGATCAAGAAAAGCGCTGCAGGCACCTTCCCGAAGGCCTGCCCTGAAACGCCGGACACGCCCCGATGCCGCTGCCGGAGGAACCGCCGGATTGTCTCTCGCAACCCGGCCGGCCCCGGAAAGCCCCCGCAATCCCGAAACGCTAAGCAGGGGCCGGCGCCCATTCCTTGATCGCGATCAAATTTTGTGCGTCGGTATCGAAAGACCGAATGCCGCAGCCGATGTCACGCGGCGGTCCGGCCGGCAGAACGGCGCGCGCCGTCGCGGGCGGGCGACACAGCACGTTGTTGTGAAGGGGCTCGGATGCGCCCGGATTCGTCGCTGTCCGAGGGCACGGATCTTGCCAGCCTGAGGGCAAATGCGCCGTCTTCCGGCGTAGAATTGTCGCTAACCATCCGGCCGGGCCAGCGACCCCCTCGGCCGGCGGCGTGGGGTGCAAGGCCATGCGCATTCTGATTCTCGGCAGCGGCGTCGTCGGCACGACATCCGCCTATTATCTCTCCAGGGCCGGACATGAGGTGACGGTGCTCGACCGCCAGCCGGCGGCCGGCATGGAGACCTCCTTCGCCAATGCGGGGCAGGTCTCGCCGGGCTATTCCTCGCCTTGGGCCGGGCCGGGCATTCCGGTGAAGGCCGTCAAGTGGCTGCTCATGCACCATCGCCCGCTGGTGGTGTGGCCCGGCCTCGACCCCAAGCTCTATTTCTGGCTGGCGCGGATGCTCGCCAACTGCACCGAGGCCGCCTATCGCCGCAACAAGGCGCGCATGGTGCGCCTCGCCGAATTCAGCCGGGACGCGCTGGACGAGCTGCGCAAGGACACCGGCATCACCTATGACGAACGCACGCTCGGCACGCTCCAGCTGTTCCGCACCCAGAAGCAGCTCGACCACGTGCACACCGACACCGAGGTGCTGGATGTCCACGGCGTCCCCTACGATTTGCTCGATCCCGCAGGCTGCATCCGCGCCGAGCCGGCGCTGGCGCGCGTCCGCGGCAAGTTCGTGGGCGGCCTGAGGCTGCCCGGGGACGAGACGGGCGACGCGCACCTCTTCACCCAGCGCCTCGCCGAGATCTGCGCGCGCCAGGGTGTCACCTTTCGCTATGGCGTCACCGTCGATGCGCTGCGGGAGGACGGCGGGCGCATCACCGGCGTCGCCCTGTCGTGCGGCGAGGTGCTCACGGCCGATGCCTATGTGGCCGCCATGGGCAGCTACACGCCGGCCTTGCTCGCGCCGCTGGGCATCCGCCTGCCGGTCTATCCGGTAAAGGGCTATTCCCTGACCCTGCCCATCGTGGACCCGGAGGCGGCGCCGCGCTCGACCGTGATGGACGAGACCTACAAGGTGGCGATCACCCGCCTCGGCGACCGCATCCGCGTGGGCGGTACGGCGGAACTCGCCGGCTTTGACCTTGCTTTGCGCGCGCCGCGCCGGGCGACGCTGGCCTATTCGGTGGGCGATCTCTTCCCGGCCGGCGGCGACATCGAGAAGGCGACCTTCTGGACCGGCCTGCGCCCCATGACGCCGGACGGCACGCCCATCGTCGGCGCCACGCGCTTCGCCAATCTCTTCACCAACACCGGCCACGGGACTTTGGGCTGGACCATGGCTTGCGGCTCGGGCCGCGTGCTCGCCGACATCATCGGCGGCCGCGCGCCGGAGATCGACACGTCGGACCTCTCCGTCGCCCGCTACGCCGAGGCCGCCTGAAGCTTCCGCTCACGCCGGACCTTGCGCCGCCGCCGCGCCTGCGCCAAACCAGCGCGCGGAGGCGGGCATGCGTTTCATTCACACGTCTGACTGGCAATTGGGCAAGCCGTTCGGCCGCGTGCCGGAGGAGGCGCGCACCGTTCTGAGGGAGGCGCGGCTCGACGCCATCGACCGCCTCGCCGCTGCCGCGCGCGCCAACGGAGCGCCGCTGGTGCTGGTGGTCGGCGACGTGTTCGACAGCCCGGAGCCGGGGGATCGGGTCTATCGGCAGGCGCTCAACCGCATGAAGGCGCAGGCCGACGTGCGTTTCCTGCTGCTGCCCGGCAACCATGATCCGTTGCGCGCCGACGGCCTGTGGAGCCGGCTTGCCGCCGACACGCCGGCCAATGTTTCCGCCCTCACCGAGGCGCTGCCCGTGGACCTCGGCAGCGGAGATGGCGAACAGGCCGTGCTGCTGCCGGCCCCGCTCTCCCACAAGCGCAGCGTGGCTGACCCCACCCAATGGTTCGATGGAGTGGAGACGCCTCCGGGCGCCCTGCGCATCGGCCTCGCCCACGGCTCGGTGCAGACCTTCGGCGGCGATGCCGACCCCAACCTCGTCGCGGTCGACCGCGCCCGCCGCGCCGGTCTTGCCTATCTCGCGCTGGGCGACTGGCACGGCCGCATCAGGATCGACGAGCGCACCTATTACAGCGGCACGCCCGAGCCGGACGATTTCGGCCGCGAGGTCACGGGCATCGCGCTGCTGGTGGACGTGTCCGGCAGCGCTCCGCCTGAGGTGACGGAGCTGCCCATCGGCCGCCACCACTGGCTGGAGGAGGGCTGGTCCCTTTCCGGCGCGGATGACCTCGACGCGCGCATCGCCGGCCTCGCGCCGGGCGTGGCGCGGCAGGATCTCGTCTGCCGGCTCCGGCTCTCCGGCCTCGTCACGCTGGCTGAGCGGGTGGCGGTGCGCCGCCGTCTGGAGGACGAGCTGGCGCACGAAGTGCGTTGGCTGGACCTCATCGCCGACGACCTCGTGACGCGGCCCACCGACACCGACCTCTCCGAAATCGACGCCCAGGGCGAGTTGCATGCCGCCGCCGTGCGCCTGCGGGCGATGATGGGCGATGGCGGGGCCGAGGGGCGGCTCGCCGCCCAGGCGCTGGAACGCCTCTATGTGGAGCAGATGCGCGCCCAAAGGGCGGGGGAAGCGTGATGCGGGTTCGTCGCCTCAGGATCGAGAATTTCCGTAAGTTCCGTGCCCCCGTGGTGGTGGACGGCTTCACCGACGGCCTGAACCTCGTCTGCGAGCCCAACGAGACCGGCAAGTCCACCGTGCTGGACGCCCTGCGCGCGGCCCTGTTCGAGCGCCACAGCGCCAAGAGCGACCGCATCCGCTCCTTCCGCCCGCAAGGCGACGAGGTGGCGCCGAGCGTGGAACTGGCCTTCGACGTGAATGGCGAGGAATGGCGCCTCACCAAGCGCTTCCTGCTCTCCCCCTCCGTGACCCTGGAGGGGCCGGAGGGGCGGTTCGCCTCCGATGCGGCCGAGGAGAAGCTGCAGGGCCTGCTCGGCTTCGCCCGCGCCGGAAACCGCGGCGCAGATGACGACAGCCGCGGCGCGCTCGGTCTGCTCTGGGTGGAGCAGGGCCAGTCCTTCCTCCTTGGCAGTCCGGGAGAAACCGCCCGCCGCACGCTGGAGGAGGCTCTGGCCGGCGAGATCGGCGCCGTCACCGGCGGCCGTCGCGCCAAGGCGGTGGTGGCGCAGGTGGAGAAGGCGCTGGAGGATTTCCTCACTCCCGGTGGCAAGCCAACCAAGCGGCTGAAGCAGGCGATGGAGGCGGCCGAGGCTGCGCGCCTTGCCGCCACCGAGCGGGCGCGGGAGCTGGAGCAGTTCGAGGGCGTGCTGGAGCAGCTCGAATACAAGCGCAACGAGCGCCGCCGGCTCGTGCGCGACATCGAGGACCCGCAGACCGACGCCGATCTGAAGAAGCTGGACGAGGACATCGCCCGCGCCCGCGCCGCCGGACAGGCACTGGAGATCGCCACCCTCGCCGTGCGCGAGCAGTCCGCCCGCCGCAGCGCGCTGGAGGAGCGCCGCGCCGGGCGCGAGAAGCTCGCGACCCAGCTTCAGGCCGCTGAGGCAAAGGTGGCGGGTGCCACGGAGGCCGTGAGCACCCATGCCGAGGTGATCAGTCGCGTCCGCTCCAGCGAAAGGGCGGCGGCCCTGGCGCTGGAGGCGGCCCGAACAGCCCTGCGCGAGGCGGAGACCCGGCGCGACCAGTCCGTCGCCGAGCGCGCCGCCGCCGAGCGCCGCTTTGCGCTGGCCGCTGCCTTCGCCCGGCTCGACCGTGCCGAGGCCCATGCCGCGAACATTCGCGAGCGGGAAACGCGCATCGCGGCCTCGCGCATGGATGCCGCTGCCGTGGATCGCCTGCGCCAATTGGAAGATGCGGAGAGCGCCGCGCGGGCCCAGGCGGAGGCCGGCGCCGCCACGCTGACCGTGACCCTGGAGCCCGGCGCACCGCAGATCCTCCTCGATGGCACGCCGCTGACCGAGGGCGCCATCCGCCTCAGCCGGCCGCGCACCCTTGCCATTCCCGGCGTCGGCACCATCGCCTTCGCCCCGCCGCCTTCGGGCGAGCCGGCGCTGGCGCGGCTGCGGGCGGCGCGGCGCGATCTCGCCGATTTCCTCGCGGGCGTGGGCCACGATACGCCGCAGGCCGCCCGCACCGCGGGCCGGGCGCGGGCCATTGATGAGGCCGAGCTTCTGGGGCTTCGCACACGGCTCAAGGCCGAATGCCCGGCCGATGCCGCCCTCGGCATTCCCGCTGGCCTCGATCCCCTGCGCGGCGCGCTCGCCGGCGTGGAGCGGCCGTTTCCGGAAGCCAAGGATGCCGCATTCCCCGCCGCCGACGTGGAGACGCCCTATCGCGCCGCCCGCGCCGCCGAGACGGAGGCCGCTGCGCGCCGCGAGGCGGCGCTGGAGAGCCTGAAGGCGGGCGAACTCAAGGAAGTCGCCCTCGCCGCCGCGCTGGAGCGGGCCGAGGCCGAGCGGGCGCGGCTCGCCGCCGACCTTGCGGCCGACCGCGCCGCGCTCGCGGACGAAGATCTCGCCGCCGCCCTGGAGGACGCGCGGGCCGCCGAGGCCCGCGCGCTGGTGGATTGCGACACCGCCCGCCGCGCCGCCGAAGGGCTGGACGCGGACGGCTTCATCCGCCGCCGCGACACGCTGCGCAAGAAGCGCGACACGCTGCAATCCCAGCTGCCGGAGCTGGCCGGCGCGGTGGCGCGGCTGGAGGAGCAGGCGCGCACGCTGGGAGGGGAAGGTCCCGCCAGCCGCAAGGCCGCCGCCGACGAGGAGGCCGAGGCCGCCGCCGCCGCCCACGCCCGGCTGAAAAGCGAGGCGGACACGCTGGCGCTGCTGCTGAAGGTGCTCAAGGAGGCGCAGCAGGATGCGGCGCGGCGCTATCTCGCCCCCGTCACCCGGCGCATCGAGCCCTATGTGCGGCGCCTCCTGCCCTCCGCCAGCCTCTCCTTCGGCGAGGACCTCAAGCCCCAGCTCCTCACCCGCGCCGGCCGCGAGGAGGCGGCGGAGATGCTCAGCAAGGGCACGCAGGAGCAGATCGCCATCCTGACCCGCCTCGCCTTCGCCGATCTCCTCATCGACAAGGGCCAGCCCGCCTCGCTGGTGCTGGACGATGCCCTCGTCTTCGCCGACGACGACCGCTTCGACACCATGATGGAAATCCTCTCCGAAGCCTCCGGCCGCATGCAGGTGCTGGTGCTGAGCTGCCGCGCCTCGGCCTACCGGGCCATGGCGGCGACGCGCCTCTCCATCCGTCCTGCGTGATACTCCCGCACCTCTCGCGACCATTGTAGGATGGGGGCGGGAAGGGCACAGGAATGGGCGGGATCGTCACAGCGCGCGCGGGTGCGGGCCGTCCGCGGGAGCCGCGCGGCGACACATGGGGGCGCCGGTGAGCGGCCCCGTCGAGAGACTGCGCCTGTGGCTGGCGCAGGAGCTTCATCTCGGCGCCATCGTGCGGGCGCTGGTGGTGATCGGTCCGCTGGTGATCGCCTATCTCCTCTCCGGCGAACCCGCGCTGGTCAATCTCTGCCTGCTCACCGTCTCCCTGCTGATCCCGGCGCTGAAGCTGCGGCTCAGCCCGGCGGCGGTGATCGTGCAATATCTCGTCATCGTCGCCACCTTCGCGCTGCTGTTCCTGGCGGCGCCGATCCCACCCTTGTTCGTGGTGCTGGCGGCCGTCACCGGCTTCATGGCCGCGGCCGTGACGCGCTTCGGCACGCTGATGCGAACGCTGGGCAACTGGGTGTTCATCCCCGCCGTCTACCTGGCGCTGGACATCCGCGAGGGGGCGCTGGGCGAGGCGGCGCTGTGGCAGGCGGGCGTGCTGCTCGGGCTCTCCCCGGTGGGGCTCGCCCTCGTCTGCGCCGTACAGGCGCTAGACGGGCGGCGGCGGACGCTGGAGCGATCCGAGATCTTCGGGCCACCCTCCGGCGACTGGCTGGTGCCGGCGGTGGCGACGGCGGCCGCGGTGTTCGCGGCGGCGCTGCTGGTGGAGATGTTCGACATCCGCGAGGGCCAGTGGCTCATCTGGTCGGCGGCGAGCGTGGTGGTGGGCGATCTTTCCGCCTCCACTGGCAAGCTCAAGCTGCGGGCCATGGGCGCGCTGGTGGGGGCGCCGCTCGGGCTGCTGATCGGGCTGGTGCTGCCGGTGAGCGACGTGTGCTACTCCTTCTGCGTGCTCGGAGCCATGCTCACGCTGATCGCGTTTTCGCGCTACGTGATCGGCTTCGGCGCGCGCTGCTTCTTCATCGCGCTCGCGGCTGCGTTTGCAGGGACGGGCAGCGGCATCGCCACCGAGCGGGTGGAGAACGTGCTCATCGGCGGTGCGTTCGGTCTCGTCGCCGTGGCCCTCGCCGAAATCGCGCGGCCGCCGCGCCGTCCGCGACCGGAGCGGCCGGCGGCGCTCTGAGGCTGGTCAAGCCCGCGCAGCGCCTGAGCGTGGCCTGTTCTGCCTCGGTCCAATCAGCCGGCCACGTCGACCGGATCGAGCACGAAGGGAGTGCGCTCGGCGAGGTCGTTGATGTGCGCGAAGTAATTCTCGAAGTGCGGCGTCTCGCGATGGGCGGTGACGGCCGCGGCGTCCACATAAAGCTCGTCGATGACGAACCGCGTGGGCTCGGCCTGATCGCGCCAGAAGTCCCAGCGCCGGTTGCCCGGCTCGGCGCGGGTGGCGCGCGCCATGCCCGTGAGCAGCGCCTGCAACGCTTCCGCCTTGCCCGGGCGGGCGGAGAGAAGGACCACGATCTTGACCGGCGCGCTCATCTTTGGAGGTTCCTTCAGGGGGAAGAGGCCGGAAATGGGCCTCCTTCCGGCCTGAAGGTCAAGGGGGCTCCGCTACTCCGCCGCCTCGTCGAGATGCGGCACTGGGGCGAGGCGCACCGGGGCGGCGGGCTTGTCGCGCTTGCGGGTGAGCCAGCGCTGGAGCCGGACCATGTAGAGATAGACCACCGGCGTCGTGTAGAGCGTGAGCACCTGGCTCACCATGAGCCCGCCCACGATGGCGAAGCCGAGCGGACGGCGCAGCTCCGAGCCGGTGCCCGTCCCCAGCATCAGCGGCAGGGCGCCGAGCAGCGCGGCCATGGTGGTCATCATGATGGGTCGGAAGCGGATGAGGCACGCTTCATAGATGGATTCCTCCGGCGTCTTGCCCTCGCGCTCCCGCACCAGCGCGAAGTCGATCATCATGATCGCGTTCTTCTTCACGATGCCGATGAGCAGCAGGATGCCGATGAGGGCGATGACCGAGAGGTCATAGCCCGCCACATAGAGCACCAGCAGCGCCCCGACGCCGGCCGACGGAAGGCTGGAAAGAATGGTCAGCGGGTGGATGAAGCTCTCATAGAGCACGCCGAGGATGATGTAGACGGCGACGATGGCGGCAAGGATCAGGTAGGGCTGGCTGCGGAGCGAGTTCTGGAACGCCTGCGCGGTGCCCTGGAAGGTGCCGATCAGCGTCTGCGGCATCCCCGCTTCCAGCTCCGCCTGTTTGATGGCGTCCACCGCCTGCCCCAGCGCGACGCCCGGCGCGAGGTTGAAGGAGAGCGTCACCGCCGGGAACTGGCCCTGGTGGGAGATGGAGAGATAGGCGGTCTTCGAGTTGTCCACCTTCACGAAGGCGGAGAGCGGGATCTCCTCGCCCGTGCGCGGGGAGCGAACATAGACCTTGTCCAGCGCGCCGGGGTCGGTCTGGAGCTTGGGATCGACCTCTAGGATCACATGGTATTGCGAGAGCTGGGTGAAGTATTGCGCCACCTGCCGCTGGCCGAAGGCGTCATAGAGCGTGTCGTCGATCACCATCGGCAGGATACCGAAGCGGGCGGCGGTGTCGCGATCGATGGTGAGGGAGACGGTGGGCGCGTTGGTCTGCTGGTCGGTGGCGACGTCGGTCAGTTCCGGCAGCGATTTCAGCTTGGCCAGCATGCGCGGGCCCCAGGCGTTCAGCTCGTCGAGATTGGCGTCCTGCAATGTGTATTGATACTGGGTGCGGGAGGCGCGCCCACCTACGTTGATGTCCTGCGAGGCCTGGAGGAACAGGGCGATGCCCTCCACCTTCGCGAGCTGGGGCCTGAGGCGGTGGATCACCTCGTCGGCGGTCACGTCGCGCTCGCTCCGCGGCTTCAGGGTGATCCAGACGCGGCCGGTGTTGATGGTCTGCGAGCCGCCGGTGGCGCCCACCGAGCCGGAGACGTTTTCGATGGCGGGGTCGCGCGCCACGATGTCGAGCAGCGCCATCTGCTTGCTTGTCATGGCCGAGAAGGAGATGTCCTGCGCCGCCTCGGAGAAGCCTTGGATGAAGCCGGTGTCCTGCTGCGGGAAGAAGCCTTTGGGAATGGCCACATAGAGCCAGCCGGTGGCGGCGATGGTGGCGAGGAGGCTCATCAGGGTGAGGAACTGGTGCTTCAGCACCCACTTCAGGCCGGTGTCATAGACCTTCAGCATCCCGTCGAAGAAGGCTTCCGCCGCCATGTAGGCCCGCCCGTGCTTCACATTGTGCTCGTTTTTGAGGAACAGGGAGCACATCATGGGCGTCAGCGTCAGCGACACCACCACCGAGACGAGGATGGTGATGGTGACGGTGACGGCGAACTCGCGCAAAAGGCGTCCGACGATGCCGCCCATGAGCAGCACGGGGATGAACACCGCCACCAGCGACAGGCTGATGGAGATGATGGTGAAGCCGATCTCGCCCGCCCCCTTCAGCGCCGCATCGAACGGGCGCATGCCCTCCTCGATGTAGCGATAGATGTTCTCCAGCATCACGATGGCATCGTCCACGACGAAGCCCACCGCGATGGTGAGGGCCATGAGGGAGAGGTTGTCGAGGCTGTAGCCCACCACATACATCACCGCGAAGGTGCCGATGAGCGCCATGGGCACGGTGACGCTGGGGATGATGGTGGCCCAGAGGCTGCGCAGGAAGGCGAAGATCACCGCCACCACCAGCGCGATGGTGATGAGCATGGTGAGCTGCACGTCGTCCACCGAGGCGCGGATGGTCTCGGTGCGGTCGCCGATGATCTTCACCGTGATGCCAGGGGGGAGCGACGCCTCCAGCCGCGGGATGGCCGCCTTCACCCGGTCCACCGCATCAATGACGTTGGCGCCGGGCTGCTTGAACACGATGAGCTGGATGCCGCGCTTGCCGTTCTGCCAGGAGGCGAGGCGGGCATTCTCCGGACCGTCCACCGCGCGGCCGATGTCGCGGATGCGCACCGGCGCGCCGTTCTTGTAGGCGACCACCACCTCGTTCCAGGGCAGGGCAGTGAGCAACTGGTCGTCGGCATAGATGGTGAAGCCCTGCGCCGGCCCGTCGAAGCTGCCCTTGGGCTGGTCCACGGTCGCGGCGGCGAGCACCGCGCGCACGTCTTCCAGGCTCATGCCCAGCGCCGCGATCTTGGCGGGGTCCACCTGCACCCGCACCGCCGGCTTCTGCTCGCCGGTGATCGCCACCTGCGCGATGCCGGGAATCTGGCTCATCTGCTGGGCGAGGATGGTGTCGGCCGCGTCGTCGAGCTTGGTGAGGGGATGAAGGTCCGACTGGACGGACAGGATGAGGATGGGCGCGTCCGCCGGATTGACCTTTCGGAAGGTGGGCGGGCTCGGCAGGTTCTTGGGCAACTGGCCGGACGCCGCGTTGATGGCGGATTGCACGTCCTGTGCGGCGGCATCGATGCTGCGGCCGAGATCGAACTGGATGGTGATGGAGGCGACGCCCAGCGCGCTGGTGGAGGTCATCTGCGTCACGCCGGCGATCTGGCTGAACTGCCGCTCCAGCGGCGTCGCGACCGAGGATGCCATGGTCTCGGGGCTGGCGCCCGGAAGGCTTGCGGAGACCTGGATGGTGGGGAAGTCCACCTGCGGCAGGGGTGCCACGGGCAGCAGCGGATAGGCCACGAGGCCGACCAGCAGCAGTGCCGCCATCAGCAGCGTGGTGGCGATGGGCCGCCGGATGAAGGGCGCGGAAACGTTCATGCCGGCGCTCCCACCGACACGCTCTTCGCAGGCGGCGCGGCCGGCGGCGGACGCACGGTGATGCGGGCGCCGGGGGTGAGCTTGTACTGGCCGTCGATCACCACCTGATCGCCCGCTGCCAGCCCCGTGGCGATGGAGGCGGTACCGGCGCTGATCCCGCTCGTGGTGACGGCACGCTTCTCCACCGTGTCGTCCGGCTTCACCACATAGACATAGAAGCCGTCCGGCCCGCGCTGGATCGCCTGCGCGGGAATGGTGACGACGTCGTGGTGGGTGTCGAGCAGCACCTTCACGTTCACGAAAGCGCCGGGCCAGAGCTTGAGGTCGTCGTTCGGGAACATGGCCTTGATGCGCAGCGTGCCGGTGTCGGAGCTGATCTGGTTGTCGATCAGCGCCACCGTGCCTTCGCCCACCTTCGTCACGCCGTCGCGGCGGAAGGCGATGGCCGAGACCGGGCCGCGCGCCAGCGCCGCCTGCATGTCGTCGAAGCGGTCCTGCGGCAGGGTGAAGACCACCGCCACCGGCTTCAGCTGGGTGATGACTACGAGCCCGCCCTCGTCGTTGGCATGGACGATGTTGCCCTCGTCCACCAGCCGCACGCCGGTGCGGCCGGAGATGGGCGCGCGGATCGTGGTGTAGTCGAGCTGGATCTGGGCATTGTCGATGGCGGCCTCGTCGCCCGCGATCTGCGCCTGATACTGGGCGACCAGCGCGCTCTGGGTATCGAGCTGCTGCTGGGACGCCGCCTGCTTGGGCACCAGAACCTTGTAGCGGTCGTAGTCCGCCTTGGCGTTGGCGAGGAGGGCCTCGTCCTTGGCCCGCGCCGCCTTGGCCTGGGCGAGGGCGGCGGCGAAGGGGCGCTGGTCGATCTGGGCGAGGATGTCGCCCGCCTTCACCTCCTGCCCTTCCTTGAACACCACCTTGGTCAGCTCGCCGTCGACGCGGACCTTCACGGTGATGGTGTTGGAGGCCTGCACCGTGCCGATGCCCTCGCCATAGACCGGTACGTCCTCCACCTTCACCGCCGTGGCGATGACCGGGATGGGCGGGGGTGGTGCCTTGGGCTTCGGCGCCTGCGCTGCGGCTCCGACCAGTCCCTGCTGCCAGGCGACGGCGCCGGCGACGACGATCAATGAAATGACGAAGGGGAAGACACGCATCAGGCCGTCCTGCGGCAATAGTCGATGCCCCCTTCAACACCCCCACGGCCGGAACCCTGCGCGCATTGCAGCAAAGCTCACGTCTCTGTGATGAGCCGGTCGGAGCGCAGGGTTTGCCGGCCTTGGGTGTTCAAATGCCAGCGTCCGGGCAGCGAGGAACGGCGGCCGAGGCTGCCGCGACAGACAATCTGGCGGCGATGGACTTGAAGGGAGTTCGCATCATGGTGCCATGTTGCGGGCGGAACGGGCCGGGACACAGGCGGGCAGTTGGACGCGCATGCGCGAGCCGAGCGACGAGGAACTCATGTCGGCCATCGCCGCCGGCGATGAAGCCGCGTTCCGCGCGCTCTGCCAGCGCTATGCGGTGCGGGCTGTCGCCTTCGCCCGGCGCTTCGTGGGCAACGGCAGCGACGCGGAAGACATCGCCCAGGAGGCACTGCTGCGGGTCTGGCGGGCGGCGCCCCGCTGGCGGCCGGATGCGGCCTTCGGCACCTGGTTCTACCGCATCGTCATCAATCTGTGCCTCAATGTCCGCCGCCGCCTGCCGTTCTTCGGCCTCGACGTGGCCGGCGAGCGGGCTGATCCGGCGCCCGACGCGCTCGCCATCATGGAGCGGCAGGAGGAGGACCGGGCCTTGCTCGCCGCGGTCGCTGCGCTTCCCGAACGGCAGCGGGTGGCCATATTGCTTACCTATTGGGAGGGGTTCTCCAACGCTCACGCTGCGGAGATTCTCGGCACCTCGGTTTCCGGCGTGGAGACACTGCTCGTCCGCGCCCGGCGCAGCTTGCGCCTGAGCCTCGGTGCCGCACAAAAAGAAGGACAGGGCGATGACACGTGAGGAATTCGAGCACCTCTTGATCCGCCACGGCACGGATATCGCGCTGTGGCCGCCTGCGTCCCGCATTGCCGCCGAGGCATTGCTCGCGACGGACGTAGCGGCGCGGGGGGTGTTGGCCGGCGAGATCGCGCTGGAGCGGCGGCTCGCCGGCGCAGCGCGGCTTGCGAGCGAGGCGGACATGCGGCCGGCGCGGCGTGTCACGCTCGCGCTCGCCAACGCGCCGCTGCCGCGCCAGTCCCGCCGCCACCCGGTGCTCTGGCTGCCGGACTGGCTCATCGCACTCGATCTGCGGCCGGCCTGGCCGAGCATCGCCGCGCTCGCCGGCATGGCGCTGCTCGGCTTCATGGTCGGATCGAGCGACACGCTCGTCAGCATCGGCCCGGCCGCGCGGGCGGGCGCGACCACCGATGTCAGCGCGGTGGTGTTCGAGCCGGGACCCATCGGTGAGGGCGTGCTGTGAGCCCCTTGTCGCGCCCGCTATCCGGCTTTTCGGGCCTCGCCTCCGCGCCGCGGCGCCTGCTGATCGCCTCCCTCGCGCTCAACCTGTTCTTCGCGGGCGTGGCGCTGGCAGTGGTGATGCGCGCGCCGCACAAGCCCGTCTTCCTGCCCGCCCCCAATGTGGAGGACCGCAGTCCGCGGGTGCGCATCGACCGGCTGGCGGCGACCCTCCCCATGGCCGACGCCCGCCTTCTGCTGGCCCGCTTCGCCGCCGCCAACGGACGGCTGGTGGACGCCGAGGCGGCCTCCCGCGCGGCGCAGGAGCGCGCCCGCGAGACTTTCCTTGCGAGGCCCTTCGATCCGGCAGCGGCGCGGGCCGCATTGTCCGGCCTGCGCGATGCCCGCAGGGAAGTCTGGTCCATCGTTCACGACGTCATCATCGACGCGGCCGGGCAGATGTCGCCCGAAGGCAGCGCCCGCATCGCCGCCTGGGTACCACCCTTGCCGCCCGACGAGCCTGCGCGGTAGGGCAGACACGGGAGCCGAGCCGGCCCCGGGAGCGCCACGAAGCATTGAGCCGGCAACGTTTTCCGCCTGTCGCCCCGACAGACGGGGACGCGACCAAGCGCCGCTTGGCCTGCGCGTCGCAACAGATTAGATCAACTCCAATCTGTGGCCCACGCCCCTGCGTCGCAGCCTGTCCCGCGCCGATCCGTTCCTTCCAGAAGGTATCGCCATGAAGCCTCTGCACCGCGAAAACCACCTGATCGAACGGATCGGCTGGCTGCGCGCCGCCGTCCTCGGTGCCAATGACGGCATCATCTCGACCGCCAGTCTCATGGTGGGCGTCGCGGCGGCCTCGACCAATTCGTCGGAAATCCTCGTCGCGGGCGTGGCGAGCCTTGTCGCCGGCGCCATGTCCATGGCGGCGGGCGAATACGTCTCGGTGAGCTCGCAGGCCGATACCGAGAATGCCGACCTGCAGAAGGAGCGGCGCGAACTCGCCGAGGATCCCGAAAGCGAGCTGGCCGAGCTGACGCAGATCTATGTGCGGCGCGGCGTCGAGCCGGCGCTGGCGCGGCAGGTGGCCGAGCAGATGACGGCGAAGGATGCCTTCACCGCCCACGCCCGTGACGAACTGGGGCTGGCCGAGCATGTGGTCGCCCGTCCCATCCAGGCGGCACTGACATCGGCGGTGACCTTCGCGCTGGGCGCGGCGATCCCGCTCATCATCTCGCTGGTGGCGCCCACCGCCCAGATCGCGCCGATCGTCTCGGGTGGATCGCTGGTCTGCCTTGCGGTGCTCGGCGCGCTGGGTGCGCGGGCAGGCGGCGCGGACATCTGGAAGCCGACCATCCGCGTGACCTTCTGGGGCGCCATCGCCATGGCCGCGACGGCGGCCATCGGCACGCTGGTGGGTCACGCGGTCTGACCGGACCGACCTCGCACAAGTGCCGCTGCCGGGCCTATTCGCCCGCCAGCGGCCTGTTCCTGTGATGCCATGCGGCGGGCAGCCTACGGGGAGAGCTCCTCCAGAACCCGGCCCTTCGTCTCGATGGCGAAGAACATGGTGACGAGTGCGCCCACCACGAGGACACCGGCGAAGGTGGCAAACACATACTGGATGCCCGCCGCGCCCATGATGGTGCCCACCACGATGGGGCCGGCCGACGAGCCGAGCCGCAGCCACGCGCTGCCGAGGCCGGTGCCGATCGCCCTGAGGCGCGTCGGGTAGAGTTCCGCCGAGTAGAGGTAGAGCGAGAAGGTGATGGTCTGCACGATCGCATAGGCGAGGCCAGCGAGGACCAGAACCTCGGTCGGGGAGGTCGCCCCCATCCACGCCAGGGCCAGCAGCGGGATCGGTGCCGCGAGGAAGGCGAAGGTATACCAGCGCTTGCGGCCGACCTTGTCGATCAGCAGTGCGCAGGCGATGGACGCCACCACGCCGGCCACCGAGGTCAGGAGGCCGTAGAGCAGCGCCGTTTCCAGCGGCAGGTTGAAGGTCTGCCGGTAGAGGGTGGGCAGCCAGGCGATCATGCCGTTGGCCACGAGGTAGGAGCAGAACCACATGGACCAGATGGTGAGCGTGCGCCGGCGATAGATGCCGGAGAACAGCTCCCGGATGCCCGAACGCTCGACCGGCTTCATGGCCACCGGCTTCGGCTCCGCCAGCACATGGCCTTGGGCGGTGGCGCTGTGTTCCAGGTTCGACACGATCCTGTCGGCCTCCGCATAGCGGCCCTTGGCGGCGAGCCAGCGCGGTGATTCCTTCATGAAGAAGCGCAGGGGGATGAGGATGGCGGCGGGCACGATCCCGACGAGGAACATGGCCTGCCAGCCATAGACCGGCACGAGGGCGCGGGCGATGAGGCCGGCCCCGACAAGGCCGAACAGGAACATCACCTCATAGAGCAGGAAGAAGCGGCCGCGCCCCTTCGAGCCGATATATTCATTGATGTAGGCGCTCGCCACCGGCACCTCGCCGCCGGTACCGATGCCCTGGATGAAGCGGAAGGCCATCATGGAGGCCGCGCCCCAGGCGAACAGGCAGGCAATGTCCATGCTGACGAACAGCAGGATGGTGAAGAGCAGCACGGAGAGGCGGCCGATGCGCTCGGCCAGCCAGCCGAAGAAGACCGCGCCGATCAGCTGCCCGAGGTAGCCCATGGAAAGGATCATGCCCGTCTGTTCGGGCTTGAGACCCCACTCGCGCACCAGCACCGGCATGGCATAGGCGATGGCGATGACGGTGTAGCCATCGAAGAAGGTGGCGGCGCCGATGATGTTGCGGGTCCAGAACACGCGTCGGGTGATCGGGAGCCGTTCGAGGCGGGCGCTGATGTCGGCTTGGCGCTCGGCATCTCTGCGCAAGTCGGTTGCCCCGCTAGCACCGAGGTGCCGCGGCGTCTGCATGAGCATTGGGTTTCCTCCAGGGATGATCTTGGTTTTTCTTTTTGCCGGTGGCCAGAGGCGCCCGGATTTGGCGCGTCCCGGCCTGGAGCCGGGACGCCCTTGTCACCCGCTAGGGGCGGAGGCGGCGTGGGCCGCCTCCGGGGATGTGAGACTCAGGCCGCGAGGGCGTCGGCGACCACGGTGAGGCCGGAGGCCTTCACAGCCGCGCGGATCTCGGCGTCGGCCGCCTCGCCGAGGGGCTTCAGGGGCTCGCGGATATTCACGTTGTCGATGAGGCCGCGGGCGCGCAGCGCATGCTTGAGGGCGACGGTGCCCTCCATGTGCGAGCCGCGATGGTAGACGGCGCGGGTCACGGGCAGGAGCTGCTCGTGATACTTGCGGGCGAGGGTGTAGTCCTGCGCCTTGCCGGCCTTGAGGTATTCGATGAGCAGCTCGGGTGCCATGTTGCCGTAGCCGACCAGAAGGCCGTCCACGTCGAACATGGTGGGCAGCAGCCACTCGTCGTGGCAGGACATGACGGCGAGGTTCGGGAATGCCTTCTTGAGGGCGGGAATTTCATCGTACCAGCGCTTCATGTCGCGCACGCCGTTCTTGGTGGCGGTCACGCCCGGAATGGCGGCGATCTCGAGCTGGGTATCGAGGTCGTAATTGGCCTTCGTCACGGCCGGGTACTGGAACAGGATGCACTCGAGGCCGGACTGGGCGATGGCCTTGTAGCGGTCCTGCGGGGCGCCCTTCTGGTAGCCGAAGCGCAGCCAGCCGTGGTTCGGATACACGAGCGCGCCGCTCGCGCCGGCGTCGAACTTCTTCTTCGCCTCGATCTCGGCGACCTTGGTGCCTTCACCGGTGATGCCGGCGATGACCGGGAGCGGGGTCGCGTCCTTGTAGACGCGGATCAGCTCGATCTGCTCGTCGAAGGTCAGGAAGGTGCCCTCGCCGGCATGGCCGAGGATGACGAGGCTCTTCACGCCGGGAATGGCGGCCAGCCACTTGGCGAGGCGGGCGTTGCCGTCGAAGTCGACGTCGCCGTTGGCCTTGAAAAGGGTGACGGGGGCGGGGTTCAGGCCCTTCCAGTCGATAGCCATGGTTCGAGTTCCTTCCTTGGGATCGTTCAGACCGAAAATCCGGTCCCGCTTCCTCCGACCCGCAGCTTTTGTTGGATCGTTAGCGGGAACGTTCCCATAATTGCCCTTGTGTCCGTCTCCTGTCAATCGCTAACCTGTCGCCAGATGCCGGATCGAAGGACACAAGCCGTTGAACGATGACGAACCGCACGAGCGGCAGGGACGCGTCACCATCCTTGACGTGGCGGCTGCAGCGGGTGTGTCCAAGTCGACCGTCTCGCGCATCCTCGACGAGCGCCTGCCGCGCTCGGAGAATGCGACCGCCCGGCGGGTGAGGCAGGTGGCGGAAAGCCTCGGTTATGTCCGCGACGTCTCCGCCGCGAGCCTCAGGCGTGGCCAGACCAACACCATCGGCGTCATCGTTCCCCGGCTGACGGACACGGTGATGGCCATGCTCTACGAGGCGCTGGCCCGTGCCTGCACCCGCACCGGCCAGTTCGCCATCGTCGCCACCACCGACGACGAGCCGCGCGCTGACCGCAAGGCGGCGCAGACGCTGCTCCAGCGGGGCGTCGACGGCCTCGTCCTGTCCACCGCCCGCGAAGGCGACGATTTCGCCCAGGAACTCGCCGACCGTGGCGTGCCCTATGTGCTCGCGCTGCGGAGCGACGGGCGCAGCCTCGCCTCGGTGGGCGACGACCGGCTGGGGGGATATCTCGCCACGCGGCACCTGATCGATCTCGGCCATCGCCGCATCGGTCTCATCGCCGGCCCCGCCTATGCGTCCAGCAGCCGGGGACGCGTGGAGGGATACAGGCAGGCGCTCGCGGAGGCCCGCATCGCCGATGATCCGGCGCTCGTGGTCGAATCCACCTTCGGCATCGATTCGGGGGCGGATGCGGCCGAGCGGCTGATGAGCGCGGCCGAGCCGCCCACGGCGCTCTTCGCGGTCAACGACAACACCGCCATCGGCGCCCTCTCGACGCTCGCCCGGCTCGGTCTCTCGGTGCCCGGCGACGTCTCGGTCGTGGGCTACAACGATATTCCCATCGTCAGCCGCCTGCCCACACCGCTCACCTCCGTGCGCGTGCCGTTCGACCAGATCGCTGCTGACGCGCTGGACCTGCTGATGCGAGGCCCCGTGACGCGCGCCGATCGCCTGCGCATCGCCGCCCCCACCCTGATCCCCCGCCAGTCGACGGCCACCCCGGCCCAGACTCGCTCCGGCACTTCCGGCCGCCGCGGTCCGGAAAGCCGACCATCGGCGCGGTAGCGCGCCGGTCCCGACCTGATGCGGGGCGGCCCCGGGATGTGCCTCCGCGAAGCAAGGGGATGCGACGGCCAATTCCTCTTGCCGCTGCGGCACATATCGCGGGCGCGAATTCCCCGGCATCATCGCGGCATGGCCGATTCCTCCGTTCCACCCCGTCCGCCCCGCCCGCGCAATCCGTTGCGGGTCGCCCTGCGCTTTGCTTTCCGGGTGGTGGTCGGGATCGTCATCCTGCTCGACGAGCTGGTCCGTCCGCTCTATCGACCGCTGCTGGACTGGCTCGCCGCGCTGAAGCTGGTGCAGCGGTTCGAGGCGTGGGTTGGCGGCCTGCCGGCCTATGCCGTGTTGGTGCTCATCGCCGTGCCCTACGGCGTGGTGGAGCCGGTGAAGTTCCTGGCGCTCATCCACATCGCCAACGGCCATGTGCGCACCGGCACGTTCCTATTCCTGCTGGCGCATCTGGTGAGTTTCGTCCTCATCGAACGCATCTTCACCGCCGGCAAGGCCCAGCTGATGACGGTCCGGTGGACGGCCTATGTCATCGAGACGGCGGCTTCCGTGCATCGCTCGGTGTCGGAATGGTTGAGGCTCGCCGAGCTGAAGCGGCGGGTGCGGGCGCTGTGGCGCTGGGCGCGGCTGCGCTTGCGCTAGACACGGGCGCATCCGCGGCCATGATGGCCGCCAGATGTATTCACAGGAGACGCGATGACGAGCGACGCGATTCCCGCCGAAATGCTGGAGGAGGCTTACGCCGCCATCGACGCGGCCAACGCCGCCGATCCCGCACAGGTGGAGGTGGACGGCCGGAGCGTGCCGGCGGCGGTGCTCTACGGGCAACGGATGACGCAGGTGCTCGCCCGTTTCAGGCCCGATGCCTCCGACGCGCTGAAGATCGCCGCGCGTGGCCAGCACATCGAGCGCTTCACCATCCCGCGCGAGACCTATCCGGCGGGCAAGGCGGGCTATTTCCGCTGGCGCACGGAGCTGAAAAACATCCACGAGCGGCGCATCTCCGAGATCCTGCGCGGCCTCGGCCTCGCGCCGGACTTCGCCGAGCGCGTGGGCAAGATCGTCCGCAAGGACCGGCTGAAGCAGGATGCCGATATGCAGGTGCTGGAGGACGTGGCCGTGCTCGTCTTCCTCACCTACGAGCTGGACGCCTTCCTCGTGAAGCACCGCCCCGAGCCGGAGAAGGTGGCCGGCATCCTCGCCAAGACCTGGGGCAAGATGTCCGAGGAGGGCCACGCCGCCGCCCTCGCCCTGAACCTGCCGCAGGAGGTGGTGGACCTGCTCCATCAAGGCCTCGCCGCGCGGGCGAATGCGGAAGACTGAAGGTCTGCCGCCCGCTTAGGGTCTTCACCAACCGGCGCCCCGCCTGAGCGCCTTCATCGCAGTGTGGGCGGCGGGCGCGTGTGGTATCTCCCTCTGCCTCGGCGGGATTGCCGCCCGGCCACGAACGAGGGGAGGGGACGCAATCGCCACGGATCGCAAGCGCCTCTCCGCCTTCCTGTCGGGTTTTCGCGGCACGGCGCGGGCGGACCTCGGCCGATCCCTCGCGGCATCGGCGGCGACTGGCCTCCTGGTCATCGCGCAGGCCTTTCTCGTGGCCCGCATCATCGATGCCGTGCTGTTCCGCCACGAGGCGCTCTCCGCGCACGCTTTCGAGCTTACCGCCCTTGTCGGCGCCATCCTGCTGCGCTTCGGCGCCGTATGGGCAAGCGAGCATTTCGGCTTCGCCGCCGCCGCGAAGGTGATGCGCGCCTTGCGCACCCGGCTCCTCGACCGGGTGGAGGCCATCGGCCCCGTGGGCCTCGCCGAGGCCCGCACCGGAGAGCTGGTGGCGGCGCTGGCGGAGGGCGTGCGGGCGGTCGAGCCCTATTATTCGCGCTACATTCCGGCTTCCGTGCTGGCGGTGATGCTGCCTGTCGCGGTGCTGGTGGCGGTGTTCCCGTTCGACTGGGTGTCCGGCCTCATCCTCTTGGCAACCGCGCCCTTCATCCCGGTCTTCATGATCCTCATCGGCAAGGGCACGGAGGCGCTGAACCAGAAGCAGTGGCGCCGGCTCGCCCGCATGTCAGGTCACCTGCTCGATGCGGTGCAGGGGCTCGCGACGTTGAAGGCGTTCAATGCGGCCGGCCGCATGGTCGCAGAGGTGGCCGCCGTCGCCGATGATTACCGGCGCGACACCATGGGCGTGCTGCGCGTCGCCTTCCTCTCCTCGGCGGTGTTGGAATTCTTCGCGACTGTCTCTATCGCCCTCATCGCCATCTTCATCGGCTTCCGGCTGCTGTGGGGCGAGATGGCCTTCTTCCCCGGCCTGTTCGTGCTGCTGCTGGCGCCGGAATTCTATGCGCCGTTGCGCGCCATGGGCACGGCCTACCACGCCCGCATGGAGGCCATCGGCGCCGCCGAGCGCCTCGTCGCGCTGGAGGAGATGCCGGCCCTCGCCGAGAGTGGCGGTACGGCACCGCTGCCCGTCCCGGACGCGATCTCCATCCGCTTCGAGGATGTGCGCCTCGCTTTCCCGGACGGGCGCGTCGCGCTGGATGGTGTGAGCTTCACCATTGGTGCGGGGGAAACGGTGGCGCTGGTCGGGCCGTCCGGCGCTGGCAAGTCCTCCATCCTCAGCCTCGCGCTCGGCTTCGTGCGCCCCACCTCCGGCCGGGTGCTGGTGAATGGGGTGCCGCTGTCGGAGCTGGACCTTGCCGACGTGCGGCGCCGCATCGCCTACGTGCCCCAGCGTCCCCGCCTGTTCGCCGGCACTCTCGCCGCCAACATCGCCCCCGGCGAGGCGGCACCGGACGCGGCACGTCTGGCCCGGGCGGTGGCCGATGCCGGCCTTTCCGACGTGGTGGCGGGCCTGTCCGGCGGCGTCGCTGCGGATGTGGGTGAAGGCGGCGCTGGCCTCTCCGGCGGTCAGGCCCATCGCCTCGCGGTGGCCCGTGCCTTCTACCGCGCCGCCCCCTTCGTTGTGCTCGACGAGCCCACCGCCCATCTCGACCGGAAGAGCGAGGCCGAGGTGCAGGCCGCCCTCTCCCGTCTTCTCGTCGGCCGCACCGGCCTCGTGGCCGCCCACCGCATGGCGAGCGTCGCCGGTGCTGACCGCATCATCGTGCTCGCGCGCGGGCGGATCGTCGCCGAGGGCACGCCCGCAGACCTCCTGCGCCATGGGAGGCTGGATGGCTGGCTCGATGGCGACCTGGTGCCCGATCTGGCCCCGGCTCCCGGAAGCGCGGAGGCGGTGCGATGAAGGACGCGCTGCGCCTCCTGCGCCTGATGGCGCCCCATGCCGGCTGGATGGCGCTGGCCGTGCTCGTCTCGGCGCTGGCGACCCTCGCCCATATCGCCTTGATGGCCACCTCCGGTTGGTTCATCGCGGCCATGGCGCTGGCCGGCGCGGCCGGGGCGAGCGTGAACTATTTCACGCCCTCGGCGGCGATCCGCGCCTATGCCGTCGTCCGCACCGTCGGGCGCTATGGCGAGCGCATCGTTGGGCATGAAGCGACGCTGAAGTTCGTGGCGGCGCTGCGGCCGTGGTTCTTCGCGCGGCTGATCCCGCTCGCTCCGGCGGCGCTGGAGGACCAGCGCTCCGGCGACCTCCTCGCCCGGCTCAAGGGCGACATCGACCGGCTGGAATTCGCCTTCCTGCGTATCCTCTCGCCCGGTCTTGCCGCGGTGCTGGTGCTGGCGGTCGGGCTCACCGTCCTCGCGCTCCACGATGGTGGAATGGCGGTGGGCATCGGCCTCGCCGCGCTGCTTGCCGGGCTCGCCCTGCCGCTTCTCGTCCATCGCCTCGGGGCACGGGCGTCGCGGGAGGTGACGGCCGGCACGGCGCAGCTCAACGCGCTGCTGGTGGACCATCTGGAAGGGCGGGCGGAGCTCGACATCTACGATCCCGACCGCCGCCACCGCGCCGCGCTGGATGAGACCAGCGACGCGCTCATCGCCTGCGAACACCGGCTCGCCGGCATCCTCGGCTTTGCCAGCGCGGGCGTGGGCCTGTTCGCGCAAGCCTCGCTCGTGCTGGTGCTGCTCATCGGCGCGCCACGGGTGCTGGCGGGCACGCTGCCGGGCGCCGACCTGCCCATGCTGGCGCTGCTCGCGCTCTCCTTGTTCGAGGCGGTGGCGCCGCTGCCGCTCGCCTTTCAGACCCTGCCGGCGACGCTCGCCTCGGCCCGCCGCATCTTCAACCTCATCGACCGTCCGCCGCCGGTGGAGGAGCCTGCCGCGCCGAAGCCGGTGCCGGAGGCCGGCACGCTGGCGTTCGCCCATGCGGGGCTGACCTATCCCGGTGCGGCGAGCGTGGCCCTCACCGACATCGATCTCGCGCTGGCCCCGGGCCGGCGCATCGGCGTGGTCGGGTCGAGCGGCTCGGGCAAGTCGAGCCTCGTCGCCCTGGCGCTCCGGTTCCGCTCCCCTGCGCCGGGGGAGGTGACGTTCGCCGGTTCGAGCATCGCTGACTTCAGCTCGGATGACCTGCGGCGGCGCATGGCGGTGCTGGCGCAGCACGATCATCTCTTCGCCGCCACCATCCGCGAAAATCTGCTTGTCGCCGATCCCGAGGCGCCGCCGGCAAAGCTGGAAGCGGCTCTGGAGCGGGCCGGCGTCCTCGCCTTCGTCGCGGCGCAGCCGGACGGGCTGGATACCTTCCTCGGCGCGAATGGGGCGAAAGTCTCCGGCGGCGAGGCGCGGCGGCTCGGGCTAGCGCGCGCCCTTCTGAAGGAGGCGCCGATCCTGATCCTCGATGAGCCCACAGAAGGGCTCGACGGCGAGACCGAGCGCCGCGTGCTGGAGGCGCTTCTGGGCGCGCCCCGCGATCAGGCGCTTCTGTTCATCACCCACCGCCGCGCCGGGCTTGAGGCGATGGACGAGATCATCGTGATGGATGGCGGCCGCATCGTCGCGCGCGGGGCGCCTGCCGACATGCTGGCCATCGTCGGGTCAGGAACGATCGGTCCCGGAACGATTTCGGGCGGCGTCCAGGAGGACACCGCCCGATCAGCCGGCTCCGGTCAGGGCTTGGAGCAAGCCCCACCATGATTATCTGGAGTTGCACAACCACCTAGAGCCAGTTCGTGTTGGCTCTGTCGATCCAGCTTCGTTACGGAAGTACCCCTACAGGCCGAGATAGGCCGCGCGCACCTTCGGATCGTCGAGCAGGGCCGCGCCCGTGCCTTCCATGGCGATGTAGCCGGTCTCCAGCACATAGCCGCGGTCGGCGATGGCCAGCGCCGCGGAGGCGTTCTGCTCCACCAGCAGGGTGGTGATGCCCTCGGCGCGCAATGACGTGACCGCGGCGAGGATCTGGTCCACCAGCAAAGGCGCGAGGCCGAGGGAGGGCTCGTCCAGCAACAGCAGCTTCGGCCCCGCCATCAGCGCGCGACCGATGGCGAGCATCTGCTGCTGTCCGCCGGAGAGGCTCATGGCCGGCGTCCAGCGCCGCTCGGCGAGCACGGGGAACAGGCCGTAGACGTGATCGAGCCGTGCCTGCCGCTTCGCATCCTGCCGCCGGTAGGCACCGAGCTTCAGATTGTCCTCGATGCTCAGCGGGCCGAACACCTGCCGGCCCTCGGGCGATTGCGAGATGCCGCGCACCACCCGCAGATGCGGCTCCATCCGCTCGATGGCCTCGCCCTCGAAGACGATGCGCCCGCCGCGTACTGGCTGCACGCCGGAGATGGCGCGCAGGAGCGTAGTCTTGCCGGCGCCGTTGGAGCCGACCAGCGCGACGATCTCGCCGGCCTTCACCTCCAGCGACACCTCGCGCAGGGCCATGATGCGGCCGTAGGAGGAGGAGAGGGCTTCAACCGTGAGCACGATCCGCCTCCCGCGATCCGATATCCCCGAGATAGGCGGCGATGACCTGTGGGTTCTCCCGCACCGCGCGCGGCGGCCCCTCCGCCAGCGGGCGGCCCTGGGCGAGCACCAGCACGCGGTCGGAAATCTTCATCACCAGCTTCATGTCGTGCTCAATCAGCACCACCGCCACGCCGCTCTTCGCGACGGCGGCGATCAGGTGGTCGATGGCCTCGGTCTCCACCGCGTTGCAGCCGGCCGCCGGCTCGTCCAGCAGCAGGATCTTCGGATCGGCGGCGAGGGCACGGGCGATCTCCAGGCGCTTCAGCGCGCCATAGGGCAGGGCGCCGGCGGGCGCGTCGGCGATGTCGGCGAGACCCACCCGCTCGAGCAGCGCCAGCGCCTTTTCCCGCGTGACGCGGTTCTGCCGGAAGACAGAGGGCAAGCCGAGCATGTCGGCGAGGAAGGAGGTGCGCTCGGAGAGGGCACACCCCACCATCACATTCTCCACCGCGGTCATGCGGAAGAAGATCTGCAGGTTCTGGAAGGTCCGCGCCATGCCGCTTCTGACGCGCCGGTGGGGCGGCACGGAGGTGATGTCCGCGCCGTCGAGCCGAACCGAGCCGCGCGAGGGGCGGTAGATGCCGGTGACGAGGTTGAACAGGGTGGTCTTGCCTGCCCCGTTCGGCCCGATGATGGAGAAGACCTCGCCGGCTCCGACCTTGAAGCTCACCTCGTCCACGGCCCTGAGGCCGCCGAAGGAGATGCCGATGCCGTTCACGTCGAGAAGGGGCGTCTTGCTGGTCACGGCAGGCGCTCCTCGATCAGCGCGCGCAGCGACGGCACGATGCCCTGGGGCAGGAAGATCATGAACACCATGATGAGGAGGCCCAGCACCGCCTGCTCGTATTCCTGGAAGGCTGTCAGCGTCTGTGGCAGCACCACCAGGAAGGCGGCGCCGAGCACGGTGCCGAACACCGAGCCGAGCCCGCCAATGATGACCATGGCCACCAGTTCCACCGAGTGGGAAAAGCTCGCCGCCTCCGGCGTGATGAGGCCGTTCATGGCCGCCAGCAGCCCGCCCGCCACCGCCGCATAGACCGCCGCCACCACAAAGGCGGCGAGCTTCTTGGCGGAAACGTCGATGCCCGCGCCGGCCGCCGCCACCTCGCTGTCGTGCAGCGCGCGCAGCGCCCGCCCGGTGGGGCTCGCGGCGATGTTGAGGGCGATGAGCGCGCCGACGAGCAGCGCCCCGGCCGAGACCCAGTACCAGTTCAGCGCCCCCGTCACCCGCCAGCCGAACAGGGTGATGCGCGACACGGACATGCCGTCCGGCCCGCCGGTCAGCTCGGTCTCGCTGTGCAGGATCAGGGCGACGATAACGCCGAAGCCGAGCGTCGCGATGGCGAGGTAATAGCCCTTCAGCTTCAGGATAGGCCGGCCCACCAGCCAGGCGATGACGCCGGAGAGCGCCGCCCCGAGGACGATGCACAGCAGAGGATCGAGCCCGAGCCGCGCCGGCCCGATGGCCACCGCATAGGCGCCGATGCCGAGGAAGCCGGCGTGGCCGAGGCTCACCTGACCCGCGTAGCCCATGAGGATGGTGAGGCCGAGGGCGGCGAGGGAGAAGATCCACACCAGCGCCGCCACCCGCAGGTGGAAGGAGGTGGGGGCGATTGTCGGCACCAGCGCCATGATGAGCGCGAGGGCGATGAGCGGGGTGAGGCGCGAGCGCAGGATGGCCTTCATCACACGCGCTCCACGGTCCGGCTGCCGAACAGGCCGCGCGGCATGAACAGCAGGACGACGAGGATCATCAGGAACGCCACCGCGTCCTTGTAGGTGGAGGAGAGGTAGCCGGCCGCGAAGGTCTCGATGAGGCCGATGAGGAGGCCACCCACCACCGCGCCCAAGGGATTGCCCATGCCGCCCAGCATGGCGGCGGCGAAGCCCTTCAGGGTGAAGAGGGTGCCGATGTCGTAGCGGGTCAGCGTGATGGGCGTCGCCACCACGCCGGCGAGCGCGCCCATGGCGGCCGAGAGGCCGAAGGCGAGGGCGAGCACGAGGGCGACATTGATGCCCACCAGCTTCGCCGCCAGCCGGTTGGCGGCGGTGGCCAGCACCGCCTTGCCCACCAGCGTGTGCTCCAGGAACAGGTAGAGCGCCACCACGAGGGCGAGGGCGGTGCCCATCACCCACAGGCTCTGCGGCAGGATGGTGGCGCCGCCGACCGGGATGGGGGTGTCGCCCGAGAAGGCGGGCAGGGAGTGGAACTGCTTGTCGAATATGATCTGTGACACGCCCTTGATGAAGATGGACGCGCCGATGGTGATCATGATGAGCGTCACCGGCGAGGCGCCGCGCGCCGGCTCGATGGCGAGGCGGTGCAGCAGCAGGCCCACCAGCACGGCGGCGACCACCGCGATCAGCGCCGCAACAGGCAGCGCGAGGCCGGCTGCCATGAGGAAGACGGTGCCCATGCCGCCGATCATGACGAAATCGCCCTGGGCGAAATTGATCACGTCGGAGGCGTTGTAGATCAGCGTGAATCCGAGGGCGATGAGCGCGTAGATGGCGCCCACCGTCAGCCCCGAAAAGGCGAGCTGGAGAAATTCGGACATGTCCTCACGCCGTCTGTGTGGCGGCGCCGGTGTGGCGCCGCCGCGGTGGGGATCGGGTGTGCGAAACGATCAGCGGGCGGGCGCTTCGATCGCCCAGTCGCCGTTGCGGATCACCAGCATGCGGAACGAGTCCGTGCCGAGGCCGAGATGGTCGGCGGGGGCGAAGGTGTAGATGCCGGTGACGCCCACATAGCCCTTGGTCGCCTCCAGCGCGTCGCGGATCTTCTTCGGGTCCGCGGACTTGGCGCTCTCGATGGCACGGGCGACGAGCTGGATGCCGTCATAGCCGTAGCCCCCGAAGGTGGAGACCGGCTGGCCGGTGGTCTTCTCGTAGGACGATTTGTACTGCGCCACCACCGGCTTCTGCGGGTCGTTGTCCGCCAGCTTGTCGCCGATCAGGATGGCCGGGGCGGGCAGGCGCACGCCCTCGGCGGCCGGGCCGGCGAGCTCGATGAAGCTCTTCGAGGCGACGCCGTGGCTTTGGTAGAGCGGCAGCTTGATGCCGAGCTGCGCATAGTTGCGCGTGACGATGGCCGGGCCCTGGCCGAAGCCGGGATTCAGCACCGCCTCGACGCCCGCCGTGTTCTTGATCTTGTTGAGCTGGGGCGTCATGTCGGAATCGGTGGCGCCGTAGCTCTCGTCGACGACGACGGTGATGCCGTACTGGCCGATCACCTTCAGGCACTGGTTGCGCATGGACTTGCCGAAGCCGTCCGTGCCCGAGATCATGCCGATCTTGGTGATGCCGCGCGCCTTCATGTCCTCGAAGATCTTCTGGCAGGCCGTCTTGTCGGTATGCGGCGTCTTGAAGACGAAGGCGCGCACCGGCTCGATGATCTCGATGCCGCCGGCGAGCGAAACGAAGGGGATGCCGGCTTCCTCGAACACCGGGATCATGGCCATGGTGGCGCCGGTGGAGGTGCCGCCGACCATGGCGACGACCTTGTCGTCTTCCACGAGGCGGGTGGCGAAGGTGCGCGCCTTGTTGGCATCGCCGCCGTCGTCATACAGCACCAGCTCGACGGGCCGGCCGAGGAGGCCGCCCTTCTTGTTCAGCTCGTCCACATAGAGCTTGAGCGTCTTGGCTTCGGGATCGCCGAGGAAGGCGGCGGGGCCGGTGGCCGAGACCACCGAACCGATCTTGATGGGATCGGCGGCAAGGGCGGGGCTGGTGAGCGCCGGGCCGGCGACCGCGGTCGCGAGCATGATGGCAGCCGCGCGCAGCATCGGCCGCAGGCGTGCGGGCGTATCCATGAAGCGTTCCTCCTAAAGGTCCATTTCGGGCCGAGGAGCGGGTTGTCCCGCCTCCATTCGCTGGCCATTCGACCGGCGAGACCCGAACCATATAATTAACCGGCCGGATGGTCAATTGATCGCGTGCGGCTTCGTTGCACGCTTGCCGAGGGCGCGCTTGCGCGGGATGATTGATCGACCGGGCGGACAATATTTGATATCCCAACCTCCTTCCCGATGATGACGGATGATCGCAGCAGGCCCGTGTCGGGTGGCGGTCGAGATGGACAGGCAAGATGGCTCGCACGCGTGCACAGGATTACGAGGCCAAACGGGAGGCCATCCTCCACAAATCGGCGGAGCTGTTTGCGCAATACGGCTATTCCGGCACCTCGATCACCATGATCGCGGACGCCTGCGGTGCCTCCAAGGCCTTGCTCTACCATTACTATCCGGACAAGGAGGCGGTGCTCTTCGACATCCTGTCCTCGCATCTGGAGCAGCTGATCGCCGGCGCGGAGAAGGCGATCGCCGACGCGCCGGACGGCGGGCGCATCTACGCCATGTCGGCCTCGCTCCTCGACGCCTACAAGGATGCCGACGCCGAGCATCAGGTGCAGATCGCCAATCTCAAGCTGCTGAACAGTGACCGGCAGGAGGCCCTGCGCGCGCTGGAGCGAAAGCTCGTCACGCTGCTCGCCGACGCCATCGCCGAGGAGGTGCCGTCGGTCGGGCGGGGCCCCATGCTAAAGCCCGTCACCATGTCGGCCTTCGGCATGCTCAACTGGCAGTATCTCTGGTTTCGCGACGGCAAGGGCCTGACCCGCGCCGACTATGCCCGCCTCGTCACCGGCCTCATCAAGGCGGGGGCGGAGGAGGCGGTGCGGGGCATGTTCGCGCCCGAGGCCAAGGCCGCCGATGCCCGGCCGCCGGAGGGCAAGCCCGCGCAGCCCCGTTCCGCCCCGCGCCGCCGCGCTCCGTCTCCCGCAGCCGACGCACCGCGCGCGGCGAAGGCGCGGCGACCGGCGGAATAGGATCGCGGCCGAAAACGCTTTAAGGAACGGCCATGTCGCGCCGCGCCCTCGACCTCATCCTCGACCATGTCCGCGCCGAGCCTTCGCGCACCTGGTCCATCATCGTCACCATCTATGGTGACGCCATCGTGCCACGGGGCGGCTCGGTGTGGCTCGGCACGTTGCTCGCCTTCTTCCGCGGGCTCGACGTAGCGGACGGTGTGGTGCGCACGGCCATGTCGCGTCTCGCGGCAGATGGCTGGCTGACGCGGACGCGGGTAGGCCGCAACAGCTTCTACCGCCTCGCCGACAAGGGCCGCGAGACCTTCGCCCGCGCCACCGAGCACATCTACCGCCATCGTCCGCCCGAGTGGCATGGGCATTTCGACATGCTGCTCATCGAGACCGGCGCCCGCGAAGGGGCGCGGGCGGCCCTGGAGGCGGCTGGTTTCGGCATGCCGTTGCCCGGGGTGTTCGTGGCCCCGGCCGGAACGGGCGTGCCCGAGGAGGCGGCCTCCGCGCTCCGGCTCGATGTCTCCGGCAGCGCGGAGGAGCAGCGCGCCCTCGCCGCCCGCGCGTGGCCGCTGGAGCAGACGGCGGAGGCCTACCGGCGCTTCATCGCCACCTTCGAGCCGCTGGCGGCGGAGCTTCAGGCCGGCGCCGCGTTGACCGACCTCGAGGCGATGGTCGCGCGCGTGCTGCTCATCCACGATTACCGCCGTATCGTGCTGCGCGATCCCATCCTGCCCTCCGCCATCCTACCGGAAGACTGGCCGGGCCTTGCCGCCCGCGCCGTGTGCGCCGACATCTATGGCCGCCTGGTGGAGGCGTCCGAGCGCTGGCTGGACGAAAATGCCGTGGGCGAGGACGGCGCGCCATTGCCGGGGCATCCTAAAATCACGAGCAGATTCAAGGCTTAGAGGATCTGGAGATGGTCCGGCCGGAGCCTCTGGCTTTTAAATGTTACGAAAATAACTTGAAACTCGTTTTTCTGTAATATATAAACGTTCGCAAGGTGCCGGACAGTGGGCAGCATGCTGCTTGCGAGGACCGGCGGCAGCGGCCGGAGCACCGACTTCACCCGCCGCCCGAAGCCGCGCATGAGACGGCCGATCCAACAGGTCTTACGGGGAGGACACAGCATGTACGCACAGCTCGTGAAGTCCGAGGGCATGAAGTCCGCCGCCGAGCTTTCGCCGGAGGAGCGCGCCTTCCAGGAGCGCATCGACCGCGGCGAGAAGATCGAGCCGAAGGAGTGGATGCCGGAGGGCTACCGCAAGACGCTGATCCGCCAGGTCGGCCAGCACGCCCATTCCGAGATTGTCGGCCAGCTGCCCGAAGGCAACTGGATCACCCGCGCACCCACGCTGGAGCGCAAGGCCATCCTGCTCGCCAAGGTGCAGGACGAGGCCGGACACGGCCTCTACCTCTATTGCGCCGCCGAGACGCTGGGTGTCAGCCGCGACCAGCTGCTCGCCAAGCTGCACGACGGCAGCATGAAGTATTCGTCCATCTTCAACTATCCCACCCTCAACTGGGCCGACATCGGCGCGGTGGGCTGGCTGGTGGATGGCGCGGCCATCATGAATCAGGTTCAGCTGCAGAAGACCTCCTACGGCCCCTACAGCCGCGCGATGATCCGCATCTGCAAGGAGGAGAGCTTCCACCAGCGGCAGGGCTACGACATCATGATGAAGATGGCGCAGGGCACGGCCGAACAGAAGGCCATGGCGCAGGATGCCCTCGACCGCTTCTGGTATCCCGCCCTCATGATGTTCGGGCCCTCCGACAAGGATTCGGTGCATTCTGCCCAGTCCATGGCGTGGAAGATCAAGATCAACACCAATGATGAACTGCGCCAGAAGTTCGTCGATCAGACGGTGCCGCAGGCGGAATATCTCGGCCTCAGGATTCCCGATCCGAACCTGAAATGGAATGAGGAGAAGAAGGGCTACGACTTCTCCGAGCCGGATTGGTCGGAATTCTTCGAGGTGATCGCCGGCAACGGCCCCTGCAACAAGGAGCGCCTCGGCGCCCGCGTGAAGGCCTGGGAAGACGGAGCCTGGTTCCGCGATGGCCTCCTCGCCCACGCCGAAAAGGCCGAGGCGCGCCGCGCCGCCGCCCGTGTGGCCGCGGAATAGCCGCGCCAAAGTGATCGCCGGTCAGGGCGTACCATAACAACAGCGCATCTTCCGGACGGCACTGCCGTCCGGCCCGGAACGGGAGGAACAACCATGTCCAGCGAATGGCCTTTGTGGGAAGTCTTCATCCGTGGCCAGCACGGCCTCAACCATCGCCATGTGGGCAGCCTGCACGCGCCCGACGCGGAGCTCGCCGTCAAGAACGCGCGGGATGTCTATACCCGCCGCAACGAGGGGGTTTCCATCTGGGTGGTGAAGTCGGTGGACATCACCGCCTCCAGCCCCTCGGACAAGGGGCCGCTGTTCGAGCCGTCCAACTCCAAGGTCTACCGCCACCCCACCTTCTTCCAGATTCCCGAAGAAGTGGGGCACATGTGATGGCCAGCGCCGAAATCGCGGTCGATCGCGCCGCCCTGTTCGAATTCCTCACCCGGATGGGGGACAACACCCTCATCCTCGGCCATCGCGTATCCGAATGGTGCGGCCACGCCCCGGTGCTGGAAGAGGACATCGCCCTCGCCAACACGGCGCTGGACCTCATCGGCCAGACCCAGCTCTGGCTCGGCCTCGCCGGCGAGGTGGAGGGCAAGGGCCGCAATGCGGACGCGCTCGCCTTCCTGCGTGACGCGGCGGCCTTCCGCAACTGCCTGCTGGTGGAGCGCCCCAATGGCGACTTCGGCCAGACCCTGATGCGGCAGTTTTTGTTCGACGCCTGGCACCACGTGATGCTCACGGCGCTGACCAAGTCCGCCGATCCGCGCGTCGCCGAGATCGCCGCCAAGGCGGTGAAGGAGGCGGCCTATCACCTGGAGCGTTCCAGCGACCTGGTGATCCGCCTGGGCGATGGCACCGATGAGAGCCACGCGCGGATGCAGCGCGCGCTCGACGACATGTGGTCCTACGTGGGCGAACTCTTCATTGCCGACGATGCGGATCGTGTCGTGGCGGAGGCGGGCATCGCGCCCGATCCGGCGAGCCTCAAGCCGGAATGGGAGGCCATCGTCTCCGAGGTCCTGCGCGAGGCGACGCTGAAGGCACCGACCTCGGCCTATGTCCACAAGGGAGGCCGGCGCGGCGTGCATACCGAGCATCTCGGCTACATCCTCGCCGACATGCAGTTCCTGCAGCGCGCCTATCCCGGCGCGACCTGGTAGGGGGCGAGAATGGCGACCGCCATCCTGCCGTCCCTTGACGAGGTCTGGCACTGGCTGTCGCAGGTGCCGGACCCGGAAATCCCGGTGCTCTCGCTGGTCGATCTCGGCATCGTCCGCGAGGTGGCGTGGGACGACGACACCCTCGTCGTCACCGTCACGCCCACCTATTCCGGCTGTCCGGCGACGGGCATCATCAATCTCGACATCGAGCGCGAACTGAACGCGCGCGGCGTCGCCAAGGTGCGGCTGGAGCGTCGGCTTTCGCCGCCCTGGACCACCGACTGGATGAGCGCCGAGGGCCGCGAGAAGCTGCGGGCCTACGGCATCGCACCGCCGGTGGACGACACCGCCTCCGACGGCCGCTCGCTGGCGCTCGCGCGCCGGCTCGCCTCCGGCTCCAACCTCACGGTGGCCTGCCCGCGCTGCGGCTCGGCGCAGACTGAGAAGGTGAGCCAGTTCGGCTCCACCGCCTGCAAGGCCAACTATCGCTGCCTCTCGTGCCTGGAGCCGTTCGACTACTTCAAGTGCATCTGAAAATTAAAGAAATCCCGAGGAGCGCCGCATGGCACGGTTTCATTCCCTGGAGGTGGTCGACGTGCGGCGCGAGACGCGCGATGCCGTCGTCGTCACCCTCAAGCCCCGCCCCGAGGACGCCGCGGCGTTCGACTTCATGCAGGGCCAGTACCTCACCTTCCGCCGCGACTTCGACGGCGAGGAACTGCGCCGCAGCTATTCCATCTGCGCCGGCAAGGATGAGGGCTGCCTGAAGGTGGGCATCAAGAAGGTGGAAGGCGGCGCGTTCTCCACCTGGGCCAACGAGAACCTTTCGCCGGGCGACACGCTCGAAGCCATGCCGCCCATGGGCAAGTTTTTCGTGCCGATCGCCCCGGAGCTGGACCGCCACTATCTCGGCTTTGCTGGCGGCTCGGGCATCACGCCGCTCCTGTCCATCATCAAGACGGTGCTGGCGCGCGAGCCCAGGTCCCGCTTCACCCTTGTCTATGCCAACCGGCAGATCAGCTCCATCATGTTCCGCGAGGAGCTGGAGGACCTGAAGAACATCTATCTCGGCCGCCTCTCGGTGCTGCATGTGCTGGAGAGCGAGGCGCAGGAGATCGACCTGTTCACCGGCCGCGTCGATGCGGAGAAGATGGAAGGTCTCTTCAAGCACTGGATCGACGCGACGTCGGTGGACACCGCCTTTATCTGCGGCCCCGAGCCCATGATGCTGGCCATCGCCGCCGCATTGCGCGCACACGGTCTCAGCGACGCGCAGATCAAGTTCGAATTGTTCGCCTCGGGCCAGCCCGGCCGGGCGAAGGCCAAGGCGGTTTCGGCGAACGTCGCCGCCAACGGCGCCGGCACCACCGCGACCGTGACGCTGGATGGCGCCACCCGCACCTTCCACATGCCGCGCGAGGGCCAGAGCCTGCTGGACGCCGCGCTCGCCGCCAATCTCGATGCGCCCTACGCCTGCAAGGCGGGCGTGTGCTCGACCTGCCGCGCCAAGGTGGTCGAGGGCGAGGTGGAAATGGCGGTCAACCATGCGCTGGAGGATTACGAGGTGCGCGCCGGCTACGTGCTCACCTGCCAGTGCTTCCCGCTCACCGAAAAACTCGTCGTCACCTACGACGAGTAAGGGGAAGACACATGTCCGACGTGATCGCCATCGACGACTATCTCGCCCAGGGCGGCGTGCTCTCTTCGCCCGACAACGTGCCGCCGCGCTATCGCGGCGAGCTTCTGCGGCTCATGTCCTCCTTCGTGGACAGCCAGCTCGCCGGCTCGGCCGGCTTTGCCGCCTCCATCAATTTCGCGCCCGGCATCAAGGCGCGCATAGCGGCGAGCCGCATCACACTTGAAAAGGCGGACCATGCCGAGCGGGTGCTCGGCCTGATGGGCGCTTTCGGCACCGATACCGACCGCTACGAGGCGCAGCACGACTGGGCGGCGCGGGTGGCGCGCGATGCCGACCTGGGCGCCGTGCGGCACGGCAACGACATGCGGCTCTCCGTCTTCCACTATCCCATCACGGGATGGACCGACGCGGTGGCGATGAACGTGCTCATGGGTCTTGCCACCGGCGTGCAGCTCGCCGAGCTGTCGCGGGTGTCCTACGCGCCGCTCGCCGAGGTCTTCCGCGAGATCGCCCCGCGCGAGGCGCGCCATGCGGAGCTGGGGCTCGAAGGGCTGGAACGCATCGCCGCCACCGAGGTCGGACGGGTCGGCGCGCGGGCGAGCCTTGCCTATTGGCGGCCGCGGGTTGCAGCGACGTTCGGCGTGGCCGGTTCCGCCCGCTACGATACGCTGCGCCGCCTCGGCCTGCGCCACACGCCCAACGAGGTGTTGCTGGCGGAGTGGGAGAGCCTCGTCACCGACCGCCTCGCGCCGCTCGGGCTCGACTGAGATCGGCAACAGACACGAAAAAGGCCCGGCATCGCGCCGGGCCTTTTTTGTTGGGCAGGGGAGGGCGTGTGGCCCTCCCGCTCACTCCTTGGGCCGGCGGTCCACGATGCGCTTGGCCTTGCCGGTGGCGGTGCGCTCGATGCCGCCCGGCTCGTGCAGGGAGATGCGCGTGGTGATGCCGATGGTGTCCTTGATGCGCTTCAGGATGCGCCTGCCGGTGGCGTCCACGTCCACCTCGCCATAGACCTCCTCGCGGATCTCGGCGTGTACGGTCATCTCGTCCATGCGGCCGTCGCGGGTCAGCTCGATCTGGTAGTGGCCGGAGCAGGCATCCACCGCCAGCAGGATTTCCTCGATCTGGGTCGGGAAGACGTTGACGCCGCGCAGGATGATCATGTCGTCCGAGCGGCCCGTCACCTTCTCCATGCGCCGCATGCCCGGCCGCGCCGTGCCGGGCAGCAGGCGGGTGAGGTCGCGGGTGCGGTAGCGGATGATGGGGAAGGCTTCCTTGGTCAGCGAGGTGAAAACGAGTTCGCCCTTCGAGCCATCGGGCAGCACTTCGCCGGTGAGGGGGTCGATCACCTCCGGGTAGAAATGATCCTCCCAGATGTGCAGGCCGTCCTTGGTCTCCACGCACTCCTGCGCGACGCCGGGGCCGATGACCTCGGAGAGGCCGTAGATGTCGGTGGCGTCGAGGTTGAAGTCGCGCTCGATCTCCTGGCGCATGGCGTTGGTCCAGGGCTCGGCGCCGAAGATGCCGTACTTGAGCGAGGTCTCGCGCGGGTCGAGCCCGGCCTTGGCGAAGCCGTCCATGAGGGCGAGCATGTAGCTCGGCGTCACCATGATGGCGTCGGGCTTGAAGTCATGAATCAACTGCACCTGGCGCTCGGTCATGCCGCCGGACATGGGCACCACGGTGCAGCCCAGCCGTTCGACGCCGTAATGGGCGCCGAGGCCGCCGGTGAACAGGCCGTAGCCATAGGCCACATGTACCATCATGCCCGGCCGCACGCCCGCGGCGCGGATGGAGCGGGCCATCACGTCGGCCCACATGTCGATGTCGGCCTTGGTGTAGCCCACCACGATGGGTTTGCCCGTAGTGCCGGACGAGCCGTGCACGCGGATCAGCTTTTCCTTCGGCACCGCGAACAGGCCGAAGGGGTAGTTGTCGCGCAGGTCGGTCTTCACCGTGAAGGGGAATTTGGCGAGGTCCGAGAGGTCGCGCAGGTCGGAGGGGTGCACCCCGGCGGCGTCGAACGCCTGACGGTAGAACGGCACGTTCTCGTAGGCGTGGCGCAGCGACCAGGCGAGACGCTCGCGCTGCAGCGACATGATCTCGTCGCGCGAGGCGCGCTCGGCGGGATCGAGGCCACCCTCGAAGGAACGGCCCGGGGACAGTGCCGGCAGAGCCATGTTCATCATCTCCTCCAGATGGATCTTCTGCGAGATCAGGATTTCTTGCTGGCAAGGGCGTCCGCGCCCCCGGCGTCTGTCTGCGTGATGCGCCCGCCGATGGTGCGGGAATGGCCGCGGAACTGGGCGATCACCACATCGTCCTGCGAAACCTCGACATCGTAAATGCCGGAGCGCCCGCTGCGGCTCACCTCGCGCGCCCGCGCCACGAGGCGCTTGCCGCGGGTACCGGGGCGCAGATACGTCACCGAGCAGTGCTGGGCGACGGTGCGCTCGTCATAGGTATTGCAGGCGAAAGCGAAGGCGCTGTCGGCCAGGGCGAAGATGAAGCCGCCATGGCCCATGCCGAACCCGTTGCACATGCGCTCGGTGAGCGTCATGGCGAGGGTCGCGCTGCCGGGGCTGATGCTGACGATCTCCATGCCGAGCCCCTGGCTCGCATGGTCGGTCGCCCACATGGCATCGGCGGAGCGGCGGGCGATCTCCTCCGGAGAGAGCGACGCCACGGTTTCTGCGGCGGCGGTCACGAGCGGCGTCCCGTGAAGTTCGGGGTGCGCTTCTCCATGAAGGCCTTCACGCCCTCGCGATAATCCGGCGTGCGGCCGGCCTCGCGCTGCAGATCGCGCTCGAGATCGAGCTGGTCGTTGAGGCTGTTGCCGCCGGAGGCATTGAGCGCCGCCTTGGTGAGGGCGAGGCCCTGCGTCGGCTGGGTGGCGAGGCGGGCGGTGAGCGCGCGGGCCTCGTCCATGAGCGCGGCGTCGTCGATCACCTTCCAGATGAGGCCCCATTCGGCCGCGGTCTCGGCCGCGAGCGGTTCGGCCAGCAGCATCAGCGCCCGCGCCCGCGCGTCGCCGATGAGACGCGGCAGGAAATAGGTGCCGCCCGAATCGGGCACGAGGCCGATCTTCGAGAACGCCTGGATGAACTTGGCGGAACGCGCAGCCAGAACGATATCGCACGCAAGCGCGATGTTGGCCCCGGCCCCGGCGGCCACGCCGTTCACAGCACAAATGACGGGCTTGTTGAGCCCTCGGATGCGGCGGATGAGCGGGTTGTAGAAGGCCTCGATGGTCGAGCCGAGGTCCAGCGGACCTTCCGCGTTGGCGCGGGCGGAGAGATCCTGCCCGGCGCAGAAGCCGCGGCCGGCGCCGGTCAGCAGCACGGCGCGGCAGCTCTCATCGGCGGCGTCGTCCAGTGCGGCCGCAAGCGCGCCGTGCATCTCCTCGTTGAAGGAATTGAGGCGGTCGGGACGATTGAGCGTCAGCTCCGTCCAGCCGCCATGGTCCGTGACGGTCAGCACGGCTTCGTTCACATGCGCCTCCACTTGGTCCTCCCACTTCAGGGCTCTTTCGGAGCCTCTTGAATTAACCGGACGATCGGTTAATCATTAGCGCAAGGGATGGGCTTGTCAACATCATCGCACAGCGTCCCGGCATAGGGAGAGGACCATGGCTGACCTGTTCGCGGCCCACGCCGCGCTGCTCGAATCCGCCGTTGCCGCAGCGCGCGGGCGGGGCTTCTGGGCGGCCTTCCCGGAAAATCCCAAGGCCTATCCCGAAGGTGCCGCGGCCGAAGCCAAGGCGGCGTTCGCGGCCCTCAAGGATCATCCGTTCGAGCTTGCCGCGGGCGATGCCGCGCCCCTGATCGGCACCGAGGTCTCCCCCTTCGGACCCGCACTCGGCATCACCTATCGCGCCCGTGCCGTGGACGACCTGATCGCTCGCGCGGAGGGCGCCGGCGCCGCATGGGCCGCCGCCTCCATCGCCCGGCGCACGGGCATCGCGCTGGAAATCCTCGTCCGCCTCAACACGGCGAGCTTCCTCATCGCGGAAACGGTGGAGCACACCACCGGGCAGGCCGGGCCCATGGCTTTCCAGGCCGGCGGCCCGCACGCGCAGGATCGCGGGCTGGAGGCGGTCGCCTATGCCTATGAGGAGATGTCCCGTGTGCCCGGCGCGGTGCTGTGGGAGAAGCCCATGGGCCGCTCCGCCATCCGTCTCGACAAGGATTTCCACGTGGTGCCGCGCGGCATCGGCCTCGTCATCGGCTGCGCCACCTTCCCCACCTGGAACAGCTATCCCGCGTTGTTCGCCGATCTCGTCACCGGCAACGCGGTGATCGTGAAGCCCCATCCCGCCGCCATCCTGCCGCTGGCCCTCACCGTGCGCATCGCTCGCGAAGTGTTGGCGGAGGAGGGCTTCGATCCGGACATGATCCAGCTCGCCCCCGACACTTCAGAGGCGCCCATCGCCAAGGAACTGGCGACCGACCCGGCCATCGGCATCGTGGACTTTACCGGCTCCTCCCAGTTCGGCGGCTGGCTGCGGGAGAACGTGAAGGACAAGCTGGTGTTCACTGAGGAGGCGGGGGTCAACACCATCGTCATCGCCTCCACCGCCGCGTTCGGCCCCATGTGCCAGAACATCGCCTTTTCGCTCTCGCTTTACAGCGGCCAGATGTGCACGGCGCCGCAGGTCATCTTCGTGCCGGCGGGCGGCATCGAGACCGAGGCGGGACATAAGAGCTTCGACGAGGTGGCCGGCGGCATCGCCTCGGCCATCGATGCGCTCCTGTCCGAGCCTGCCCGCGCGGCCGCAGTACTGGGCGCCATTCAGAATCCGGCGACCCTCGCCCGTATCGAGGAGGCCCGCAGCCTCGGCCGCATCGTACGTGACAGCGCGGCCTTGCAAGTGGAGGGCGCGCGGACAGCGACGCCGCTGCTGCTGGCGGTCGATGCCACAGATGAGGCGGCCTATCTCGAAGAGCGGTTCGGCCCCATCGCCTTCGTCGTCGCGGTGGCCGATGCGGCGGATGGGGTGGCCCGCGCCGCCCGTGCCGCGCGCGAGAAGGGCGCCATCACCGCTGCTCTCTATTCCACCGACGATACCGAAATCGCCCGCGCGGTGCCGGCCTATGCCCGCGCCGGCGTGGCGCTCTCCGTGAATCTCACGGGCGGCATCTATGTGAACCAGAGCGCAGCCTTCAGCGACTACCACGTCTCCGGCGCCAACCCCGCCGGCAATGCCTGCCTCACCGATGCGGCCTTCGTGGCGGGCCGCTTCCGCGTCGTGTGCGTGCGCCGCCGGGCCGCCGCCTGAGCCCATTCTCCGGAGATCACCATGGCTGACGCCTTCATCTGCGATTTCGCGCGCACCCCCATCGGCCGCTATGCCGGCGCCCTCAAGGACGTGCGGGCGGACGACCTCGCCGCCCATCCCATCCGTGTGCTCAAGGCGCGCAATCCCGGCGTGGACTGGGAGGCGGTGGACGACGTGATCCTCGGCTGTGCCAATCAGGCGGGCGAGGACAATCGCGACGTGGCCCGCATGGCCGCGCTCCTCGCCGGCCTGCCGGTGAGCGCGCCGGGCACCACCGTCAACCGCCTGTGCGGCTCCGGCCTTGATGCGGTGGGCATCGGCGCCCGTGCCATCATGACCGGCGACGCGGACCTCGTCATCGCCGGCGGCGTGGAGAGCATGACCCGCGCGCCCTTCGTGCAGGGCAAGGCCACGGAGGCCTTCTCGCGTCAGGCGGAGATCTACGACACCACCATCGGCTGGCGCTTCATCAACCCGCTGATGAAGGCCCAGTACGGCGTCGATTCCATGCCGGAGACCGGCGAGAACGTCGCCGCCGATTTCGCCATCTCCCGCGCCGATCAGGACCTCTTCGCGTATCGCTCCCAGCAGCGGGCGAAAGCGGCGCAGGAGGCGGGCTTCTTCGCCCGCGAGATCGCTCCCATCGAGGTGAAGGGCAGGAAGTCCTCGGTGCTGGTGGATCGCGACGAGCACCCGCGCGGCGACACCACGCTCGAGCAGCTCGCAGCGCTCAAGACACCCTTCCGCAAGGAGGGCGGCTCTGTGACGGCGGGCAATGCCTCCGGCGTCAATGACGGCGCCGGTGCCCTCATCCTGGCCTCGGAAGCCGCGGCGAAAAAGTATGGCCTCACGCCCCGCGCCCGCGTGGTCAGCGTGGTGCAGGCCGGCGTGCCGCCGCGCATCATGGGCATTGGGCCGGCCCCGGCCACGCAGAAGCTGCTGGCGAAGAACGGCCTCTCCCTCTCCGACATCGACCTGATCGAACTCAATGAAGCCTTCGCCTCGCAGGCGCTGGCGGTGCTGCGCCAGCTTGGCCTGCCGGATGATGCGGCGCATGTGAACCCGCATGGCGGCGCCATCGCTCTGGGCCATCCCCTCGGCATGTCCGGCGCGCGGCTCGCCATGACGGCGGTGAGCGCGCTGGAACTGCGCGGGGGCAAGCGCGCGGTTGCCACCATGTGCATCGGCGTCGGCCAGGGCATCGCCGCCCTCATCGAACGGGTCTGAGCGGTGGACGCGCAGGTTTCCCCCATCTCGATCACGCGCCATGGCACCGTCGCGGTTGTTCACATCGATCATGCGCCTGTGAACGCGCTGTCGCGTGGCGTGCGTCAGGGGTTGGTCGATGCGGTGCGGGCGCTGGATGCGGATGCGTCGGTCTCGGCGCTGGTGCTGAGCGGTGGGCCGGGGCGGTTCATCGCGGGGGCGGACCTCAAGGAGATGGCGCTGCCGCCGGATGCGCCTTTCCTGCCCGAGGTGGTGGGGGCGATCGATGCCTGCTCCAAGCCCGTGGTCGCCGCGCTGGATGGCGCGGCGCTGGGCGGTGGCTGCGAGATCGCGCTGGCGTGCGATCTCAGGCTCGGGTCAGCGAAGGCGCTGGTGGGGCTGACCGAGACGCGGCTCGGCATCATCCCCGGCGCGGGGGGAACCCAGCGGCTGGTGCGACTGGTGGGCGTGGCGCAGGCCATCGCCCTGGTCTGCGAGGGCCGGGTGCTGAAGGCCGGCGAGGCGCTGGCGCTGGGCCTCATGGATGCGGTGGTGGAGGGCGATCTCCTCACTGAGGCCATCGCCCGCGCACCGGCGGTGGCCAAGCGCCGGCTTGCGGCCCTGCCGGTGCCCGTGGGCGATCCGGCCGGGGAGGCGACGGCTGCGGCCAAGGCCCTCAAGGGCGCCAAGGGCGTGCCCGCCATCGCCGAGGCCATCCGCGTCATCCGGGCCTCGAAGGACGCCGACTTCGCCTCCGGCCTCGCCCTTGAGCGGGCCGCCTTTCTCGCCCTGCGCGAGAGCCCGGAAGCCAAAGCCCTGCGCCACCTCTTCCTCGCCGAGCGCGAGGCGGTGAAGGTGCCGGGGCTGGAGGGCGCCAAGGCGCGCTCCATCTCGTCCACCGCCGTCATCGGCGCCGGCACCATGGGCGCGGGCATTGCCGTGGCGCTGCTGGACGCGGGCTATCCCGTGATCCTCGTGGAGCGCGATGTGGAGGCCGCGCAGGCCGGTGTCGCGCGCATCGATGCCCTCTACAGCAGGCAGGTGAAGAGCGCCCGTATCGACGAGGCCCACAAGGCCGAGCGCCTCGCCCGCCTCCTCCCGGCGTCCGACTATGCGGCGCTGGCGCAGGCCGACCTCATCGTCGAGGCTGCGTTCGAGGACATGGCCGTGAAGATCGACATCTTCCGCCGCCTCGACAAGGTGGCCAAGCAAGGCGCGGTGCTGGCCACCAACACCTCCTATCTCGACCTCGACGCCATCGCTGCCGCGACCTCCCGACCTGAGGACGTGGTGGGCTTGCACTTCTTCGCCCCGGCCAACATCATGAAGCTGCTGGAGGTGGTCAAAGCCACCCACACCGCGCCGGATGTGCTGGCGACCGCCCTCGCTTTGGCGAAGCGCATGGGCAAGCAGCCGGTGGTGGCGGGCAATTGCGACGGCTTCATCGGCAACCGCATCTATGCGGTCTACCGCCGCCATGCGGAATATCTGGTGGAGGACGGTGCCGCGCCTGAACAGGTGGATGCGGCGCTGGAGGCGTTCGGCTTCGCCATGGGCATCTTCGCGGTGTCGGACATGTCCGGCCTCGACATCGCCTATGCCATGCGCAAGCGCCGGGCGGCGACGCGCGACCCCAACGAGCGCTACGTTTCCATCGCCGATACGCTGGTGGAGGCGGGGCGGCTGGGCCGCAAGACCAATGGCGGCTGGTACGCCTACGACGCAAACGGCACCCGCACGAGCGATCCGGCTGTCACGCAGATCATCGCGGAGGCCCGCGCCGCCAAGGGCATTCAGCCGCGATCCTTCACACCGGAAGAGATCCAGCTTCGGCTGCTCGCGGTGATGGCGAACGAAGGCGCGAAGGAACTCGCCGAGGGCATCGCGCTGCGGGCGTCCGACATCGACCTCGCCTTCGTCAACGGCTACGGCTTCCCGCGCCTCAAAGGCGGCCCCATGCACGCCGCCGAGGCCCTCGGCCTTGCCACCGTCCTCGCCGAGATCAAAGCCGCCCACACCACCGGCGGCGCCGGCTCCGAACCCGCAGAACTCCTCGCCCAGCTCGCGGCCGAGGGGAAGACTTTCGCAGACTGGCAAAAGGCCAGCGCTCCCAAGGGAGGGAACACGTGACCCATATCCTCTACAGCTACGCCCTCGACCGCTGGTTCACCCCCGAGGCTGGGCTGGTGGACATTCCGAGCGCCATCGATGGGCGCGTGGTGGCGCGTGCCTCCACCCGCGGGCTCGATTTCGCGGCCATGGTGCGCCATGCGCGCGAGGTGGGTGGGCCGGCGCTGCGGCGCCTCACCTTCCATCAGCGCGCCGACATGCTGAAGGCGCTCGGCGCCCATCTCACCGCCCACAAGGATGCGCTCTACGCGCTGGCCGCCGACACCGGCGCGACCAAAAGGGACAATTTCTTCGACATCGACGGCGGCATCGGCACCCTCTACGCCTACGCCTCCCGCGGGCGGCGCGAACTGCCGGGCGAGCGCTTCGTGGTGGAAGGCGCGCCGGAGGCCCTGTCCAAGAACGGCACCTTCATCGGCCTCCATGTGCTCACCCCGCTCCACGGCGTCGCGGTGCACGTGAACGCCTTCAACTTCCCCTGCTGGGGCATGCTGGAAAAGCTGGCCCCGGCCATCCTCGCGGGCATGCCGGTCATCACCAAGCCCGCCACCGCCACCGCATATGTGGCCGAGGCCGTGGTGAAGCTCATCGTCGAGGCGAACATCCTGCCCGCCGGGGCGCTGCAGTTCGTCGCCGGATCGGCGGGCGACCTGCTCGATCATCTCACCGGGCAGGATGTGCTCTCCTTCACCGGCTCGGCCGCGACCTCGCAGGCGCTGCGCGACCATCCGGCGGTCTCGCGCAATGCGGTGCGTTTCATCGCCGAGCGGGATTCGCTCAATGCAGCCGTGCTCGGCCCGGACGCCGTGGAGGGCACGCCGGAGTTCGACCTCTTCATCGCCGAGGTGGTGCGCGAGATGACGGTGAAGGCGGGCCAGAAGTGCACCGCCATCCGCCGCATCATCGTGCCGAAGGCGCAGGAAGGCGCGGTGATCGCTGCGGTCTCCGCCCGCCTCGCCGCCATCGCCGTGGGCGATCCCCGCCGCGAGGACGTGCGCATGGGTCCGCTTGCCAGCCGTGCCCAGCGCATTGCCACGCAGGAGGCGGTGAGGGAGATCGCGGCCGAGGCGGAGATCGTGTTCGGCGATCCGGACAAGGTCGAGCCCGTGGGGGCGGATGCCGCCACCGGCGCCTTCATGGCCCCGGTGCTGCTGCGCTGTGCCGAACCGCTCAAGGCCACGGCACCGCACGCGGTGGAAGCCTTCGGTCCAGTCGCGACAGTGATGGGTTATGAAGCCATCGCCGATGCGCTGGCGCTGGTGGCCAAGGGCGAGGGCAGCCTCGTCGCCTCGGTCTATACCTACGACCCGGCGGTGGCGGAGGAACTGGTGTTCGGCATCGCTGCCCATCACGGCCGCCTCGTGCTGATCGACCGCGATTGCGCGAAGGAATCCACCGGCCACGGTTCGCCGCTTCCCGGTCTCGTCCATGGCGGCCCCGGCCGGGCCGGTGGCGGCGAGGAGATGGGTGGCCTGCGCGGCGTGTTCCACTACATGCAGCGCACCGCCATCGAGGGTTCGCCCGCCCGCCTCTCGGCCCTGACGCGCACCTGGCTTTCCGGCGCGCCCGCGCCGGTCACGCCGGAGCATCCCTTCAAGCGCAAGTTCGATGCGCTCAGCGTGGGCGACACGGTGGAGACGGCGTCGCGCGCCATCACGCTGGAGGACATCGAGCATTTCGCCCATTTCACCGGCGACACTTTCTACGCGCACATGGACGAGGAAGCGGCGAAGGCGAACCCCTTCTTCCCCGGCCGCGTGGCGCACGGCTACCTCATCCTGTCGTTCGCGGCTGGTCTGTTCGTCGATCCCGCGCCGGGGCCGCTGCTCGCCAATTACGGGCTGGATTCCCTGCGCTTCCTGAAGCCCGTGTCGCCGGGGGACGCCATCCGCGTGCGGCTGACGGTCAAGAACAAGCAGCCCGCCCGCAAGCCGGAATACGGCGAGGTGCGCTGGGATGCGGAGGTGTTCAACCAGGATGGTGACACCGTGGCCCGCTACGAGTTGCTGACTATGAGCAGCCGCATCTGAGCAGGGGCAGCCTCGAAAGGGGGCGCCTCGGCGCCCCCGACAAGCGAAATCTGCGGCAAGTTTGCAACAGTGTTAACGGACCATGCGTCTTGGCGGCCTTCCGTCGGCTTGGCCGCCCATTCCGCCGTTACACATTCCCGTGAGGAATGGTACTCCTGTGGCGGGAGCGGCACATGGCTGGACGAAGGGGCATCAACGCATTCGCGCGACGCGCGGCCGAAAGGGCCGCGGGCCGGGTCGCGGCGCCTGTTGCTGGCTGGGCTCTCGCCTATGTCCTCCTTCTCCAGGTGGTCCTTTCGGGCTTCGCGCTCGGATCCGTCCCCATCGGGATGGATCCGGACCTGTGCCTGAGTGCGGTTTCCGCCGGCACGACAGGTTCGGATGGCGGGCATGACGGCGCCCCGGCGCAGCATCGCCAGTGCCAAGCCTGTCTCGCGCGGGCCGATCTGCCCGCTCTGCCGCCACCTCCGCCGGTGCCGGACCTCGCGCCGCTCACCGGCGCGCTCCGGCTCGATTTCGGTGCGCCCTCCGCGCCACTTCACACCCATGTCCTGAGCGCCTTCCGGGCGCGTGCACCTCCCGCGGCGGCTTGAAGTCGTCCGGTCTCGCCGCTGACGCGGTGCGGGCCGGGCGCGCCGTCCCACGGCCCGTGCGTTCTCCCGTTTCACGACTGGGGATGCTTCGACCCGTCGCCTTGCAGGGCAAGCAGCCGGGTGCGCGTCGGCGCGGCCAAGGTCTACCGCACCAAAAACAATTCCGCTCTGCCGCGCCTCATCCCGCCGGCCTTTGAGCGCGAGGACACGCAAATGCCATCCCCCCTTCTCTCCGCCGGGACCCTGTTTCGGCTGCGCGGCACCTTCGCGCGCAGCACCGCCCTCTTTGCGCCGTCCGCGCTCGCGCTTGTCCTGATGCCGGCGTTCATCGCGCCCGCCATGGCGCAGACCAGCCCGCAGCCGGCCACCGAACTGCCCCCCGTGACCGTGCGGGCCGCCACGCCGGCCGCGACGGCCTCCGGCGCACCGGCGACGGATTCGGGCAACTTCTCCCCGGCGGACATCGCGCTCATCTCCGGCAGCGAGGCGCAGGCCGCAACGCTGTGGACCAGCGATTCGGGCTCGCTCCTCAGCCGCATCCCCGGCGGCGCGGCGTGGGGCGCGGGCGGGGTTTCCAGCCTGCCGGCGGTGAACGGCATGGGGGCGGACCGGGTCCAGGTCGCGGTCAACGGGATGCTGTTCGGCATCGCCTGCCCGAACCAGATGAATCCGCCCTTTTCCTTCGTCAATCCCGCGATGATCGCCAACGTGAAGGTCTATACGGCCACCGCGCCGGTGAGCGTCGGCGGCGACTATACGGGCGCGCGGGTGAACGTGACGGTGGCGCCCCCGAAGTTCACCGAGGGCGAGCAGCTCACCGTCTCGGGCAGCGTCTCCGGCTATTATCGGAGCAACAACAACAGCTACGGCGTCGACGCCACGGCCACCGTCTCCAATGCCGACACCAGCGTGACCTATACCGGCGGCTGGGCCAAGGCGAGCGACTATGTGGCGGGCGATGGCACCACCATCAAGTCCACCATGTATGAGACGCAGAACCACGCGCTGACCATCTCGAAGAAGATCGCCGACCAGCTGTTCACGGTGGGCATCGGCGGACAGTTCATCCCTTACGAGGGCTATCCCAACCAGTATATGGACCTCGTCGAGAACAAGAGTATCAACGCCTTCGGCCGCTATCTCGGCGAGTTCGACTGGGGCCAGCTGGAAGGCAACGTCTTCGCCAACCAGATCCGCCACACCATGGGCTTCATCGCGCCGGACAAGACCGGCGACATGCCCATGGACACGAAGGCGACCGACATCGGCTATTCGCTGAAGGGCACGGTGGCGCTCTCTGCCCGCGACACGCTGCGGATCGGCAATGAACTCTACTACAACAACCTCGACGACTGGTGGCCGCCCGTCGCCGGCTCCATGATGATGGGACCGGATACCTTCCAGAGCATCAACAACGGCCAGAAGCTGCGCGCCGGCATCTATGGCGAGTGGGAGCGGCGCATCGACGACCGCTGGACCGCCGTGCTGGGCGTGCGCAACGACGTGGTGTGGATGAACACCGGCGACGTGCATGGCTACAACGACATGATGTACGGCCTCGACGCCGCGATCTTCAACGCCCAGAGCCACGCCCGCACCGACTTCAACGTCGATGCCTCGGCCATCCTGCGTTACGACGCCAACGCCGCCAGCACCTACGAGTTCGGCCTTGCCCGGAAGACCCGCTCGCCGAACTTCTACGAGCGCTATGCCTGGTCCACCAACCCCATGGCCATGGACATGATCGGGTGGTTCGGCGACGGCAACGGCTATGTGGGCAACCTGAACCTGGAGCCGGAGGCGGCCCACACGGCAAGCTTCACCGCCAGCTGGCACGATCCGGTGCGCAATGCGTGGGAGCTGCGCGTCTCGCCCTATTACAGCTATGTGGTGAACTATATTGACGCCGACCGCTGCCTGCTGGCGGGCTGCCTCGCGTCGAAGCCCAACAACCCCTACGTGACCAACGACTTCGTCTTCCTGCAGTTCGCCAACCACGATGCGTGGCTCTATGGCGTGAACATCGACGGCAAGATGGAGCTGTGGAACGACCTCGCCTGGGGCCAGGGCGTGTTCCGCGGCAACCTCAATTTCGTGCAGGGCCAGCGCACCGACGGCGTGAACCTCTACCACATGATGCCGCTCAACGGCGTCATCGCGGTGGACCACACGCTCGGCAACTGGACCAACAGCCTCGAATTGCAGATGGTCGCGGCCAAGGTGCTGGTGAGCCAGGTGCGCAACGAACTTGAGACCTCGGCCTACGCCCTGCTCAACTTCCGCACCAGCTATCAGCTGCAGCAGTTCCGCTTCGACTTCGGCGTCGAGAACATCCTGGGCACCAACTACAACCTGCCCCTCGGCGGCGCCAACCTCGTGAACTACCAGGTGTCGTCGATGATGGGCACGTCGGCGGCATGGGGCTTCCCCGTGGCCGGCATGGGCCGCTCGTTCAACACGCGGGTGACGTACCAGTTCTGACGGGGACGCACGCCCAGCCGCGGCCGGTTTCCGGCCGCGGCTGATGTTTCCGCCCCGGCGTCGTGCGCCGGGGCCGCTTTCTGCGCCTTACCGGCCCCGCGCCAGCCGCGCGGCCTTGCGCTTGGCCATGGTGGCGAGGAGATCGGACGCGGTGAGGATGACGAGCGCGGTCAGTGCGAGCGCGGTCGCCGTCAGCGCGTAGATGATGATGAAGGCATAACCGAAGAAATAGGTGAGATAGCCGAAGGCGAAAATCAGGTTCGCGATGAAGAAATACTTGGCGTCGGGCAGCCCGTAGATGGCATCGCGGAGAAGCCAGCCGAAGAAGGGGACGTGAAGCACGGCGCGCGCGGCGGTTCGCATGGGGCAGGGTCCGGTGACATGTATCGAGGTTCATCCCGCAGTGCGGGACAGGCCGAACCTTCACCGGACATTTGATCTGGATCAATAATCCCATTCGCCGCAGGCGGGCCATTCCGGTGCGGCCTCGCGCCGCTCCGGCGGACGGCTAACGTCCACCGGCGCCGGGCGCCGGGCGCCTTTCAGGCCGCTGCGGAGCGGGAGGCGGGGGCGGCGAACTGGCGCTCCATCTCCCGGCGCAGACGTACGGTGTCGCTGTCGCCGATCTCCACGTCCGCCCAGCCGACCACTTCGCCGCGGGCGATGGGCCGGGTGAGGCGCACCTTGTGGGCGAGGCCGATGGGCAGGGCGCCGCGGGCAAGGGACTCCTCCGCCCGCATGATGCGGCCCCACACGGTATAGCCACCCTCGCCATCCAGCATCTCGCCGGGCATGAGATCCTTCTTCGCCACCGCCACGGCGTCGGAGAAGAAGCCGATGGGCGCGCCCGTCGCCTCGTTCCTGAGCGCCGCTGCGGCGACGCTGATGCCAAGTTCCAGCCCGATCATGTGGTAGGGGCGATAGAGCGCCGTGTAACGACCGCTCGGGTCGGTGGCCATGCCGTATTCGCGGAAGCAGCGGCGCGCATAGTCGCCGCGCGCCGAGGGATCGGCCTCGATCACCACATAGACGCCCCAGCGCAGATCCCGGAACACGGGCCGTCCGTCCCGCTCCAGGCTGGAGACGACCTCCACCTGCCCGGCTTCCTCCAGCAGCCCGCCGGCGTCGCGGGGGCGCAGGATGGTGGGCAGGTCGTCCACGCCGCAGGGCGGGAAGAGAAGCCCGTCGCGCGGCGCCTTGAGGCCGGTGGCGTTGGAGATGGCGGCCATCTCGATGGAGGATTTCGTGCCGTCCACGAAAGAGTTGAACATCTGCGGGTTCATCCCGCCGATGGCCGCCTGCTCGGGCGTGAGGCCGATGTTGCGCCACACGTCCTCCGGCGTGGAGGCGTGGTAGGCGGGTAGGTATTTCGTACCCTTGCCGGCGGCCACGACGTTGAAGCCGCAGGTCTGCGCCCAGTCCACCATCTCGCACACCAGTGCCGGCTGGTCGCCATAGGCGGCGGCATAGACGACGCCCGCCTCCGCCGCCTTGCGGGCAACGAGGGGACCGGCCAGCACGTCCGCCTCCACCGTCACCATCACGATGTGGCGCCGCTCGGCGATGGCGAGGAGCGCGTGCCTGAGGCCCGCCGCGGGGCTGCCGGTGGCGTCCACGATCACCTCGATGCCATCGGCCTTGATGAGTGCCTCGGCATCCTCGGTGATGACGGTGCGACCGGTGCGGCGCGCATCGTCGAAATCGGTCGCAAGGGCCTCGTCCACCGGCCAGCCGGTGTTGGCGAGGGCATCCTTCGCCCGGGCGGCGGAGAGATCGGCGATGCCCATCAGGTGCATGCCCACGGTGGTGCGCACCTGCGACAGGAACATGGAGCCGAACTTGCCGGCACCGATGAGGCCGACGCGCACCGGCCGCCCCTCGGCCGCGCGGGCCCGGAGCTTGGCTGCGAGATTCATGGGGTCGCTCTCCTTCCTTGCGGAAGCCGGGCGAAGACGTGCGCACGCGCGTGCCCGTCGGGCGGGCCGATGCGCTGGAGCGTTCCTCCGTCCGGCCATCGCCGGTTGTCTCCGGCCGGATCGTTGCTGTCCGGCCGTGGCGGGTGGGGCCCGCGGGAGAACGGTAATGCGCTCTTCAGCCGGAGGGAAGCGCTCCCCTACGTCAGGGCGGGCGTCTTTCAGCCGATGATGCTGTAGCCGCCGTCGATCTGGTGGACGCCACCGGTGACGTTGGCGGCCTCGCGGCTCGCGAGGAAGGCGGCGAAGGCGCCCACATCCTCGATGGAGGCGAGGAGGTGAGTCGGTGCGCGCGCGGCGGCCTCGTTCAGGAGTTCGTCGAAATCGGCGATGCCGGAGGCCGCGCGGGTCTTCAGCGGGCCGGGCGAGAGGGCGTGGACGGAGATGCGCTTCTCGCCGAGTTCCGCAGCGGCATAGCGCACCACCGATTCGAGCGCCGATTTCACCGGCCCCATGATGTTGTAGTGCTCGACCACCTTCTCCGCGCCGTAGAAGGACACGGTCATGCAGGTGCCGCCCGCGCCCATCAGCGGCTCGGCAAGGCGGATCATCCGCAGGAAGGAGTGGACGGAGACGTCCATGGCCTTGGCGAAGCCTTCCGCCGAGCAGTCGACGACGCGGCCGTGCAGATCCTCCCTCGGGCAGAAGGCTATGGAGTGGAGCAGGGTATCGAGCCGGCCCCAGCGTGCGGTGATCTCGGCGAATACGGCTTCGAGCTGGCCGGGAATGCTCACGTCCAGTGGCAGGATGATCTCGGCGCCGATGGATTCGGCGAGCGGCCGCACATGCGCCTCGGCCCGCTCGTTGAGATAGGTGACGGCGACGTCGGCACCCTGCTCGCGAAATGCCTTCGCGCAGCCCCAGGCGATGGACTGATCATTGGCGACGCCCACCACCAGCGCCTTCTGGCCCTTCAGCGAAAACATGCGCGCGCCCTCGTGCGTTGCGGTTCTCCACCCTCTTTGCACCCGGTCGCCGACGTCAACATGACGAAAGTCAAACGGCGCAAGGGTCTGCCGGGCCCGCGGGCAGTTGACGCCCGTGCCGCCCGCCGCCACAAACCGCGCAAAGACGGGGGAGGGGCGCGTGGTGGCGCAGAGGCAGACGGTGGAGGCGCGCGCCTTCGCCAAGGCGGTCCGGCGGCTGATCCCGCTGATGATGGTGCTCTATGTGGTCAGCTTCCTCGATCGCGTGAATGTGGGCTTCGCGGCGCTGACCATGAATGCGGACCTGGGTTTCTCGCCCGAGGTCTATGGCTGGGGCGCCGGCATCTTCTTCCTCGGCTATTTCCTGTTCGAGGTGCCGAGCAATCTGGTGCTGCAGAAGGTGGGTGCGCGGCTGTGGATCTGCCGCATCATGGTGACGTGGGGCCTGATCTCGGCGGCGACCGCATTCGTGACGGGCGCGACCGGCTTCTTCATCGCCCGCTTCCTGCTCGGCGCTGCCGAGGCGGGCTTCCTGCCGGGGATGATCCTCTATCTCGGCTACTGGTTCCCGCTGTCGGTGCGGGCGCGCTACGTGGCGCTGTTCATGGCGGCGGTGCCCATCTCCAGCGCGCTCGGGGCGCCCTTGTCCGCCTGGATCCTCGACACCCACGGCCTCTTCGGCCTCGCCGGCTGGCAATGGCTGTTCATCATCGAGGGGCTGCCGGCGGTGGTGCTCGGCTTCGTGGTGCTCGCCTTGCTGCCGGATGGTCCGGAGCAGGCCCGCTGGCTGACGGCCGAGGAGAAGGCTGCCATCGCCGCGCGGCTCGATGCCGACCACCTCACACATGATGCGGCGCATCAGGCCGCCCATCCCTCCGGAACGCACGAGGCCTGGCTGCCGGCGCTGAAGGATGCGCGGGTCGTCGTGCTCTGTCTCGTCTATCTCGGCCTCGTGGTGGGGCTCTACGGGATCGGCCTGTGGCTGCCGCAGATCGTGCGTGCCATGGGCTATTCCACCCACGAGGTGGGGCTGATCCTCATCATCCCTTATGCGCTGAGCGCCCTCGCCATGCTCGCCGTGGGCCGCCACAGCGACCGGCGCGGTGAACGGGTGCTGCATGTGGCGGTTCCGGCGGTCGCCGGAGCGGCGGGGCTGGCCGCCAGCGTGGTCGCGCCCACGCATATGGCGGCCATCGCCGCCATCTCCCTCGCATCCATGGGCATCTATGCGGCGCTCGGGCCGTTCTGGTCGGTGCCGCCGCAATTCCTGCGCGGCACGGCGGCCGCGGCCGGAATCGCGCTCATCAATTCGGTCGGCAATCTCGGCGGCTTCGCCGGCCCCTATCTCGTCGGCTTCGTGCGGGAGGCGACCGGCCGCTTCGATGTCGGCTTCATGGCGCTGGCGGCCATCGTGCTCGCCGCCGGTTTGCTCATGCTCGCTTTTCGGGCACAACTCGGGCCTTCGCTGCAGTGCAATGACGCTGCGGCAAGAAAAATTTAGCCAGCACCGTCTCAGCCTGATGAAGAGGTCAAGCTTTTCTGCTTTACTCTCACTCCAAATGACCGCCGGACAGTCGGCGGCGCGGGAGGAACATCGTGGCACTTCAAGCGAAGGGTCGGTCGCGCCCGCCCTCTGCGGGCCCTGCGGGGGGCCCTCTGGGGCAGTTCACAGCACACAGCCAGCTGGCCGCGCAAAGCATGGCGGCGCGGGACGCGGGCGCGCGGGAGCGTGCCTCGGTCATGATCGTGGCCATGGCCTGCTCGTTCTCGGGCCTGCTGGTAGGGCTCTGCCTCGCCGCAGCGCACTGGCCCGGTCTGGCCTTCATGGCCGGCGCCGCGATCGCCGGCACCGGCGCCTGGTTCGCCCGTGGCCTCTCCCTCGATCTGTCGAATGAGAGCGGGGACGGCGCGCAATAGCGCGTCCCGCGGTCAGTCTACAGCCAAGGGGTGACGCGCCGTTTCCCGGCGCGTCATGGCCTCCGCCGGGCTCGGCGTTCCGCTGATGGCCCGCGATATGGCAAGGCGTGTGGCCTCGTGGTTGAAGGCCTGGATGCGCGCATCGTCGCTGGCGTCCCAGTGGATGAACACCCCCACGCAGATGAAAATGTCGTCGGCCTCCTCGATGGGGATGAGGCCGTCCGCCACACAATCCGCCACCGCCTTCGCCACCGCATATTGCGCCGGCCCGAACATCTGCACCGCCTGGCGGGCATCCTTGATCGTCACCTTGTTGAAGAGGACGGTGGCGGGCTTCACCATCAGATTCGGCTCGACCACGGCGAGCAAAGCGGTGAAGCCGTCCTTGTTGTTGGTGAGGGCGTTGACGAAGGCGATCTCGGCGGACGAGCCGCGCGGACCCATGATGAGGTCGATGTGCGCGACCTCGTTGCCGTCGCCCACCAGGGCCTCTCCCACCAGAAGACGGTCGATCCTGGGCATGAAATCCTCCGCAAAATGCTGTGCTGAAAAGGCGTGCTGAAAAGCGCTACTGGATCTCGAAAGGGATGTTGCCGGTGGCCGCCGCGCCGCGCCCGTCGCGCAGGGTGACGAACACGCGGTAGCGGCCTGGCGGCAGGCCGAAGATGCGCACGCCTGTCGGAGCGGGATCGTGCAGGCCCTCGGGAAAGCTCGGCGGCACCGGCTCGGGATCGCCGCCGACGCTGCGGGCGGTGGTCTCGGCCATGATCTGCCATTCGGCCTTCAGCGGGTCGCCGTCGGGATCGGTGGCGGAGAGGCGCACCAGGGTCTGCCCGTCGGTGGAGAATCGGGCCGGTCCGACGAGGGAGAGGGCGAGGATGCGCGGCGCCCGGTTGGGGCCGCCGGGCACCTTCCCGCCCCACAGATCGGCCATGACCTCCACCGTCTCGGTCCATTCGCCGGTGGGCAGCAGCAGCGAATACCAGGAGGGCGTCACCTCCTGCTTCTGTCCCCACAGGAATGGCATGGCGCCGACGCCCGCCTGCTTCGCCCCCATCAGATAGCGCCGCACGCGGGCAGCCTTGTCCGAGGAGGTCGGCTCCATGGGCGCGCCCCACGGTGCCTTGGGCGCATCCCAATGGCCCTGCGCGCCGAGCTCGGTGAGGATGATGGGGCCGGTCCAGCCCTGCGCTCGCGCGCGGCCGGCGGCGGTGAGCAGGCCGTCGCCATAGCCGTTGATGCCGAGCACGTCGATGTCCGGCGCATTGCGCTTCAGGATGGCAGCCTTGTCCTGCCCCACTTCGGCGAGCACCGCCATGGTGGGGTGCTGGCTGTCCAGTGTCTTCACCAGCCGCGCGGCCTCCTCGATGGCCGGCCACACGGCCTGCGCCTCCTCCGGGGAAAGCTCGACCTCCACCTCGTTGCCGATGCCCCACATGAGCAGAGCCGGATGGGTGCGATAGCGCTCCACCATGTGGCGCAGCGCCTCCAGCTGGGCCGTCACCGCCGCACGGTCGGCATAATTGAAGCCGAGGCGGGGATGGCCGAGCCAGAAGCCCACGATCACCTTCAACCCCGCCCGCTGCGCCGCGTCGAGGATCTCCCCCGGCTCCTGCCCATAGGTGCGGATGGTGTTGGCGCCCAGCACCTTCAGATCGGGAAAGCGCGTCTCGCCGCTGGCACCGAGGGGAACAAAGGGTTTGCCGTCCACCAGGATCTCGGTTCCGCGCACCGCCACCTGGGAGGCATGAGCCTGTCGCACGAGGACAGGGGAAAGCGCGAGCGCAAGCAGCAGGAGGACGAAAACGTGACGCACGGACTTCACTCGCGATTGGCCTGAGGACATCGATGCATTGCAGCATGCAGCGTGGGGGATGGCTTCGGCAACATCAACCCGGCCTGCCCCGCGCGCCTTGCCGCATCGCAAACGGGGAACCGGAGCGGACGCGGCGCGATCTGCTATAAGCGCCGCGTTCCTGTCGCATTCCTTGCCGCACGTCCTGCCGCATCAAGGTCCGCTCCATGCCCGTGATCGCTCATCTCTCCGACCCGCACCTCGGCCCGATCCCGGAGGCGCGCATCTCCGAGCTTCTGGGCAAGCGCTTCTTCGGAATGATGAACTGGATCGGCGCGCGGCGGCGCAATTTCGGCGCATCGACGCTGGCGCCGCTCACGGAAGACCTCCTCGCCCAGCAGCCGGACCATATCTGCGTCACCGGCGACCTCGTGAATGTGAGCCTGCCGGCCGAGTTCGACACCGGCGCCACCTTCCTCGCCTCCCTCGGGGAGCCGGGCATGGTGAGCGTCGTGCCCGGCAACCATGACGCCTATGTGCGCTCCGCCATGCATTACCATCTGGAGCATTGGGCGCCCTTCCTCGCCGGAGACGACAGCCATCCCCATACGCCGGTGGACGTGGATTCCTTCCCTTACGTCCGGCGGCGGGGCGAGGTGGCGATCGTGGGCGTCTCGACGGCGATTCCCACGGCGGTGTTCCTCGCCAGCGGCAAGGCGGGGCGGGCGCAGCTCGGCCGGCTCTCGGCGCTGCTGGAGCGGCTGAAGGCGGAAGGGCTGTTCCGGGTGGTGATGATCCATCATCCCCCCGTGGGCGAGCGCCCCTTCCACCGCGACCTGCGCGATGCGGAGGAGGTGCGGGGGGTGCTCGCGCAGGCGGGGGCGGAACTGGTGCTGCACGGGCACGACCATCGCGCCTCCCTCGGCTACATCCCGTCGGCAGCCGGCCGCATCCCGGTGGTGGGCGTGCCCTCCGCCTCGGCCGGGCCGCAGGATGAGCGCGGCGCCGGCGGCTATTGCCTCTACCGGATCTCCGGCGGACCCGGTGCATGGCGCTGCGAGATGGAGCGACGCGGATATTCCCGGGATAGGCAGGGAGTTTCGAGCCTGGAGATGAAAGTACTTGTCGGTTCGGAAGGTGTTGCCTGAAAGTCGTGGCGAAATGGTGGTATTGTTGCGCGCGAGGTCGCGCGAAAAATCTATTTGCAACAAATTGTATCAAGATGTCTATTACCGAAGTTTAAGTTGCCGGACGTGGGTTTGGGGACGATGCTTCCTTCGTCCCTGAAGGAGGACCCACGACATGAAACGCGCTCTTTTCGCCGCAACCGCCGCTGCGCTGATCGCCGGTTCCGCGGCCACCTATGCCGCGAACACCCCCGCCGCGGGGGATGCGCCGCACCGCTGGCAGCCGACCGCCGAGGATCGCGCCATCCTCACCGATGCCCGCATCGTCGCGCTCAAGACCGCGCTGAAGCTCACGCCTGATCAGGAGAAGCTGTGGCCGGGCGTGGAGCAGACGCTGAAGTCCGTCGCCAAGGATGCGGCCCAGCGCCGCGAGCAGATGGCCGCCGACCGCAAGGCCGCCCGCGAGGCGCGGCAGGCCGGCACGCCGGCTGATCCCATCGCCCGCATGCGCACCGCCGCCGACCGCATGGACGCCCGCGCCAACGACCTGCGCAAGATCGCCGATGCGGCGGACCCGCTCTACAAGACCCTCGACACGGCGCAGAAGCAGCGCCTCAACATGGTGCTGCACCAGCAGTTCCGCGGCATGGGTGGCGGAATGGGCGGTTGGCATCACGGCCCGCACGGCGGGCCGAATGGGGATGGCCCGCGTCGCGGCTGACGCTGGGGACCTCCGGCAGACACGGCGGGGCGGCCTTGGCCGCCCCGCTTTGCGATTGCGTTGAGGTAATATGTGACCGATCCATGAGAGTTGCTCATGGAGCCGTTGACGATTATTGATTTTCCAAAGGACGTGGGCTGCTCGTAGAATGGGTTCAACATGCACCCGTGGGTGCATCTCCCAACGCGAGACGACCCTCATGTCCGCCCCATCCTCACCGACGGCCAATCCTGGCCGGAGCGGCACCGTTCCGGCCATCCTCATTCTCATTGCCGGCTCGGCGGTGGCGCTGCTGACCTTCGGTCCGCGCTCCGTCTTCGGCCTGTTCCTGCTGCCCATGTCGCAGGAGTTCGGCTGGGGCCGTGACGTGTTCGGCTTCGCCGTGGCCATCCAGAACCTTCTGTGGGGCGTGGGTTCGCCGTTTGCCGGCGCGCTGGCCGATCGCTTCGGCACGGTACGGGTGCTGTGCTGCGGCGCGCTCATCTATGCCGCCGGCCTCGCGCTGATGGCCTATGCGACGACGCCCGGCCTGCTGCACCTGTCCGCCGGCGTGCTCATCGGCTTCGGTCTGTCCGCCGCGTCGTTCAATCTCGTGCTCGCGGCCTTCGGCAAGCTCCTGCCGAACGAGTGGAAGTCCATCGGCTTCGGCCTCGCCACCGCGGCCGGATCGTTCGGCCAGTTCCTGTTCCCGCCGCTCACCCGCGGGCTGATGGACACCATCGGCTGGCACCAGACCCTGCTGGTGTTCGGCGCCTCGCTGCTCATCGTGCTGCCGTTCTCGCTGGCGCTCGCCACCCGCGCGTCCGCACCGTCCGCCACCGGTGCCGCACAGGCGCCGCAGCAGACCATCGGCGCGGCGCTGAGCGAGGCGCTCCGGCATCCGAGCTACGTGATGCTGGTGCTCGGCTTCTTCACCTGCGGCTTCCAGCTCGCCTTCGTCACCGTCCACATGCCGGCCTTCCTGGTGGACAAGGGCATGAGCCTGTCGGTGGGCGCCTATACGCTGGCGCTGATCGGCCTGTTCAACATCCTCGGCTCGCTGACCGCCGGCTATCTCTCCAACCGCATGCCGCGCAAGGTGCTGCTGTCGGTCATCTACGCCGCGCGCGGCGTCGTCATCGCGCTGTTCGTGATGACCCCGATCACGGCCACGAGCTGCTACATGTTCGGCGCCGCCATGGGCTTCCTGTGGCTCTCCACCGTGCCGCCGACCTCGGGCCTCGTGATGCTCATGTTCGGCACGCGCTACATGGCCATGCTCTATGGGTTCGCCTTCTTCTCCCATCAGGTGGGCGGCTTCCTCGGCGTCTATCTCGGCGGCGAGATCTATGAGGCGACCAAGAGCTACGACTGGCTGTGGTGGCTGTCCGTCGCGCTGTCTTTTGCCTCCGCGGCCATCAATCTGCCCATAAGGGAACGTCCTGTTCATCGGCCGGTAACCGTATGAGCGCGACTCTCAGAGCACGGTGCCGGAAGATTCGGCATCGTGCGCACGGCGCCGGTGTTCCCTAGCTGTTCCTGCTCTTGACAATGGCCGGTGGTGTCTGCGCAACGTGAACGAAGATCAGATGGATAATCGCGAACAAGCCATGCGCAGCATTCTCGTCGCGGCCTTGGGCTTTGCCGCACTCATCCCGGCCGCTCTGGCGCCGGCGCCCGCAGCCGCCCAGCAGCTCTCGGCCGACCAGGCGCGCGAGTTCGTGGTCGGACGCACCTTCTCGTTCACCTGCTTTGAAGGTTCCAAGGGCGCCGGGCGCGTCTATGCCGATGGCTCGGTCGCCGGCATGATCACCCTGCGCGACGCGCCGCCGCGCTTCGTGCGCCTGCCGCCGAACACCCTGCGCGTGCGCGGCGAGAATGTGTGCGGCTTCGTGAAGGGCATGACCTTCGAGCCCTGCTTCGATCTGGTGAAGACCGGGCAGAACTCCTTCCGCGGCTCGCTGGCCGGCATTCAGACCATGTGGTGCGAATTCGTCGGCGCCAGCGGCGAAGGCCAGCAGGTGGCCTCGCGCCGCTCCAAGTCCAAGCGCACCACGGAAGCCTCCGCGGACTGAGCCTTTTCCCGTCAGCCCGCCGTCGCGGGCTGATCCTCCATCCCCTCGATCCGTCCTCTGAGCTTGCCGATCTCCCGGCCCGCGTGCTCCATGAAGGTGCGCACCCGCGCCGTGGCCTTGATGTCGGGATGGGTGAGCAGCCACAGCCCGGATTCCAGCTCTCCCTGCCGGCCCATGAGCTGGACCAGACCCGGCGTGACCGCCGCGATGAAGCAGGGTAGTAGCGCCAGCCCCATGCCCGTCGCCGCCGCCTCGGCAAGGCCGAGCACCGTATTCACCCGATAGATGATCTTCTCCTCGCCCACGCGCTCGCGCAGCCATTTGGCGGGCTTGATGGCGCCGAGATTGTCGGAGAAGCCGATCCAGTCGTAGCGCCGCAGGTCCGCCGGATCGAGCGGGCCGGCTATGCCTTGGGCTGCGCTGCCATAGATGCCCCAGGCGATGGAGGCCATGCGCCGCCCCACCAGCGTGTCGCCCGGCCGGTCGCTGGCGCGGATGGCCACGTCCGCGTCGCGCTTGGAAAGGCTGAGCGACTGGTTGGAGATCACCACGTCGAGGCGAATCTCCGGATAGGCCGCGCGGAACGAGGCGAAGATGGGCGTGAGCATGTGCACCAGCAGCGTGTCGTTGGTGGTCACGCGCAATTCGCCGGAGGGGCGCAGATCCTGGCCCGTGATGCGGCGCTCCACCGCCAGCACCTCGTCCGCCATGTGCTCGGCGAGGCGCACCATCTCCTCGCCCATGGGGGTGGGCACGTAGCCTGCGCGCGCGCGCTCGAACAGCCGGGCGCCCAATTGCTGCTCCAGCGTGCCGAGGCGGCGGAAGACGGTGGAGTGGTTGACCGCCAGTTGCTCGGCGGCACCCGCCAGAGAGCCGGTTTCAGCGATGGCCCGGACCAGCCGGAAATCGTCCCACGGTATCATGGAGAGGCGACCCTCGGGAAAGTGATTTGCGCAGATGCAAACTCGATCTGGATTTGATGAGTATGGCCGTGCATGAGCGCGAAAGCTAGATGTGGCGTCACCTCAAACCGGAGTTCACTCCCATGGTTGACACCCGCACCGCTCCCTACGGCCTCTTCATCCTGCGCCTCGCGCTTGGCATCATGTGGCTGTCGCACGGCCTGATGAAGATCTTCATCTTCACCGTTCCGGGCTTCGCCGGCTTCCTGTCCAGTAAGATGGGCCTGCCCGGCGCCCTCGCCATCCCCTTCATCGCCGTGGAAATCGTCGGCGGCCTGCTGCTCATCGGCGGCGTCTATGCCCGGCAGGTCGCCATCCTGCTCATCCCCATGATGCTCGGCGCGCTCAGCTATCACCTGCCCAACGGCTGGGTGTTCTCCGCGCCCGGCGGCGGCTGGGAATATCCCGCCTTCCTCGTGGTCGGTCAGGTCGTGCTGGCGCTGGCCGGTGAAGGCGCCTTCGCGGTGAAGCCCGCCGCGCTCCTGCCCACCCGCCGTGCCGTGGTGGCCTGACATTCCAGGTCCAACAAAAAGGCCGGCTCCGCGAGGGGCCGGCCTTTTTGCGTGAATGGTGCCGCTCTCAGTGGGCGCGGGAGAGACAGAAGTCCACTGCCTCCATCAGCGCCGCCTTGGCGGGGCCGGCGGGGAAGAGCGCGAGGGCATCCTTGGCGATGGCGCCATAGTGGCGGGCGCGCTCCACCGTGTCGGCAATGGCGCGATGCTTGGTCATCAGGCCGATGGCCTGGTCGAGGTCCGCGGCGCTCGCCTCGCTGTTTTCCAGGCAACGCTGCCAGAAGGCCCGCTCCTTCTCGTCGCCGCGGCGGAAGGCGAGCAGCACCGGCAGGGTGATCTTCCCCTCCCGGAAATCGTCGCCCACGTTCTTGCCGAGCTTGGCCTGCGAGCCGCCATAGTCGAGGGCGTCGTCCACCAGCTGGAAGGCGATGCCGAGATTCATGCCGTAGGAGCGGCAGGCCGCCTGCTCGGCCTTCGGGCGCTGGGCGAGGACGGCGCCGACCTCGCAGGCGGCGGCGAACAGTTCGGCCGTCTTGCCGCGGATGACGGCGAGATAGTCGTCCTCGGAGGTGGCCGTGTTCTTGGCCGCGGCGAGCTGCATCACCTCGCCCTCGGCGATGACGCAGGCGGCGGTGGAGAGGATGTCGAGGCAGGTCATGGAGCCCACCTCCACCATCATCTTGAACGCCTGGCCGAGCAGGAAGTCGCCCACCAGCACGCTCGCTTCGTTGCCCCAGAGCTTGCGCGCGGCGAGCTTGCCCCGGCGCATGTCGCTCTCGTCCACCACGTCGTCATGGAGGAGGGTGGCTGTGTGCATGAACTCCACGGAGGCGGCGAGCTTCACGTGGCCGTCGCCCCGGTAGCCCGCGAGCGCGGCGCAGGCGAGCGTCAGCATCGGCCGCAGACGCTTGCCGCCGGACGAGATGAGGTGGTTCGCCACCTCGGGAATCATGGCCACGTCGGAGCCGGTCCGCGCCAGGATGACGGCGTTGACCCGCTCCATGTCCGTCTTCACCAAGGCGACCAGTGCCTCGAGCGACGGCTCGTTGGGCTCGAACGGAAGGACGACGGCCAAGAAACGCTCCCGCTTGTCAATCTTTGGGGCGCACCATAGGGATGCGGATGGGTTCCGTGCAAGCTCTGGCAGATCGCCTTTGGTTGCACCGGGCGCGCCAGTCGCCGCGATCGGAGGTCTGTACGATGCAGGAGATGGTGCGGACCAACGATCTGGTGCTGCTCGGCGCCATAGAGGCGCTGCTCACGTCGGCCGATATCGGTCACATGGTCGCGGATGCCCATATGAGCGTCCTGGAAGGCTCCATCGGCGTCTTTCCCCGTCGCCTGCTGGTTGTGGACGAGGACGTGCCGCGCGCACGCCGCCTGCTGGTGGAGGCGGGATTCGGCGCGGCCCTGCGTGATGCCGGCTGAAGCCGCCGCCCTGTCCACCGACAGCGTGCTCGGTGGGAGATTGACGCTGCGGCAAATGGTTTCGGGCCACCGCGTCGGACACGACGCGCTGCTGCTCGCCGCCTTCGCGCCGGCGGATCGGCGCACCGCGGTGGACCTCGGGACGGGAGTGGGCAGTGCCGGCCTCGCCTTCCTCGCCCGTGTTCCCGAAGCGCGCGCCACGCTGGTGGAGATCGATCCCGCCCTTGCTGCGCTGGCGGCGGAGAATGCGGCGCTCAACGGCCTGGACGGGCGGGCGCAGGTGGTGACGGCGGATGTGGCCACCCTCGGGCGGCCTGCGGGGCCGGATGCGCCGGGGAAGGGCGCGGCGGACCTGGTGCTCGCCAACCCGCCCTTCAATGCCGACACCCGCCACCGCACCTCTCCCGATGAGGCCCGCGCCCGTGCCCACATGGCGGATGCCGACCTTCTCGCCGAATGGGTGCGCGCCGCCGACCGCTGCCTTGGCGCGAAGGGCGTGCTCTGCCTGATCCATCGCCCCGAGGCGCTGGCGGACATTCTCGCCGCGCTGGCGAAAGGATTCGGGGCCATCGAGATCCTGCCCGTTCATCCGCGTGCCGATCGGCCGGCGGTGCGGCTGCTGGTGCGGGCGGTGAAGGGGCGGCGTACGCCGCCCGCGCTCCTGCCCGGCCTCGTGCTGGCCGGGGCGGACGGCGTACCGACGCCGCAGGCCGAGGCGGTTCTGCGCGACGGCGGCGCGCTGCGCTGACGCGCGATCAGGGCGCTGCCCTTGGCGTCGGGGGCGCCTAGAGGGCGCGGTCCTTCCGTGGAATGGCGCCTTGAGGGCGCGGTCTCGACAAGGAATGGCGCCTTGAGGGCGCCATGGGGAGGCCCTACATCTCGGGCATGGCCGAATTTCTTTCCTCCCTGTCGCGCCGCGCCCGCGGTCTCCTTCCCAGAAAATGGCGCACCGATGCGCCCCTCGTGCCGGTGGTGCGGCTGTCCGGCCCCATCGGCATGACCTCGCCCTTCTCGCGCAGCATGTCGCTCGCCAGCACGGCGCAGGCGCTGGAGAAAGCCTTCGGCATGAAGGAGGCGCCCGCCGTGGCGCTGCTCATCAATTCGCCGGGCGGCTCGCCGGTGCAGTCCCACCTCATCTTCCGCCGCATCCGCGCGCTGGCGGAGGAGAAGGAGAAGCACGTCTTTGCCTTCGTGGAGGATGCGGCGGCCTCCGGCGGTTACATGATCGCCTGCGCGGCCGACGAGATATTCGCCGATCCCTGTTCCATCGTCGGCTCCATCGGCGTTGTCACGGCGGGCTTCGGCTTCGACCGGGCCATCGAGAAGCTGGGCATCGAGCGGCGCGTCTACACCGCCGGCGAGCGCAAGGTGACGCTGGACCCCTTCCGCCCCACCCAGCCGGAAGACGTGGAGCGGCTCGACCAGTTGCTGAAGGAGCTGCACACCGTATTCGCCGATCTCGTGAAGTCGCGTCGCGGCGATGCGCTGATGGGCGATGACGAGACGCTGTTCTCCGGCGAGTTCTGGCTGGGCACGCAGGCCGTGGGCCTCGGCCTCGTGGATGGCCTCGGCGACGTGCGCGGCATCCTGAAAGCCCGCTACGGCACGGACACGACGCTGAAGCTGGTGCAGGGGTCCACGGGCTTCCTGCCCAAGCGCCCCACTGGCTTTGCCGGCGCGCTCGCCCGCGAAGCGGCGCTGGGCGCCGCAGCTGCGGTGGAGGAACGCGCGCTGTGGAGCCGGCTCGGGCTTTAGCTGTCGTCTGTCCGGCGGCCGGGGCGAGGGGCTGGTTGCCGATTGATCAGGCAGAACGGGCGCATGCCCGTTTCTTGCCCTTTCGCCTTGTGCGGGGCGGGGTTACATCCGAAGCATGACCGAGCCCGCCGATACCCTTCTCATTGCCATCGCCCAGCTCAACCCGACGGTCGGCGATGTCTCCGGCAATCTCGCCATCGCCCGCCGCGCCCGGCAGACAGCGGGCGAGGCGGGGGCGGACCTCGTGGTGTTTCCCGAGCTCTTCATCGCCGGCTATCCGGCCGAGGATCTGGTGCTGAAACCGGCCTTCCTCGCGGCCTGCCAGGAGGCGGTGGAGGCGCTCGCCGCCGAGACCGCCACCGGCCCGGCCGTGCTCATCGGCGCGCCGTGGGTGGAGGAAGGGCGGCTCTTCAACTCCGTGCTGCTGCTGGAGGAGGGGAAAATCTCCGCCGTGCGGCACAAGGTGGATCTGCCCAATTACGGCGTGTTCGACGAGAAGCGCGTGTTCGCCGCAGGCCCTCTGCCGGGACCGATCCCGTTCAAGGGCGTGCGGCTCGGCGTGCCCATCTGCGAGGACATCTGGGGGGCGGACGTGGTGGAATGCCTCGCCGAGACGGGCGCGGAAATCCTCATCGTTCCCAACGGCTCGCCCTATCGCCGCTCGGTCTATGCGGAGCGCGAGAACATCGCCGTCGCCCGTGTGGTGGAGAGCCGCCTGCCGCTGCTCTACGTGAACCAGGTGGGCGGGCAGGACGAACTGGTGTTCGACGGCGCCTCCTTCGTCCTCAACGCCGACCGCTTCCCTGCCTTGCAGTTCCCCGGCTTCGTCGAGCGCGTCCGCCTCTCCCGCTGGCAGCGCTTCGAGGACACCTGGCGCTGCCTCGGCGGCAATCTCGTGGAGGCCATGGAGGGCGACGAGGCTGATTACGCCGCCTGCGTCGTCGGCCTCAGGGACTATGTGAACAAGAATGGCTTCCCCAGCGTGGTGCTGGGCCTGTCGGGCGGCATCGATTCCGCTCTGTGCGCGGCCGTGGCGGTGGATGCGCTGGGGCCGGAGCGGGTGCGCTGCCTGATGCTGCCCTACCGCTTCACGTCGGAAGACAGCCTCAAGGACGCCGCAGCCGTGGCCGAAGCGCTGGGCGTCAGCTACGAGGTCGTGCCCATTGGGCCTGCGGTGGAGGGGCTGGAAGCGGTGCTGGCGCCGCTGTTCGCGGGCACCGAACGCGACGTGACGGAGGAGAATTTGCAGGCCCGCGTGCGCGGCACGCTGCTCATGTCCGTCTCCAACAAGTTCGGCGCCATGGTGCTGACCACCGGCAACAAGTCGGAGATGTCCACCGGCTATGCCACGCTCTATGGCGACATGAACGGCGGCTTCAATCCCATCAAGGATCTGTACAAGATCGAGGTCGTGCGCCTCGCCCGCCTGCGCAACCGCTGGAAGCCGGCCGAGGCGCTGGGGCCGGACGGCATCGTCATCCCCGATCACCTCATCGACAAGCCTCCGAGCGCGGAACTGCGCGAGGGCCAGACGGACGCGGACGCGCTGCCGCCCTATCCGATGCTCGACACCATCCTCGCCCGGCTGGTGGAGGGCGAGAGTTCGGTGGACGAGATCGTCGCCGACGGCTTCGATGCCGCCATCGTGGCCCGCGTGTCGCGCCTGCTCACCGGTGCCGAATACAAGCGCCGTCAGGCCGCGCCGGGGGTGAAGGTGACGGGGCGCAACTTCGGCCGCGACCGCCGCTATCCCATCACCAACCGTTTCCGTGAGGAATAGCCCGACCGGCGCTTGACGGGTGTAGGTCAGTCGTCCAAATTCTGGAAATAGGACAATTGACCTAGGCGGTTCCCATGCCTGCGAGCGACACCCGCGCCGCCATCGTCGAGGCGGCGGACCGGCTGTTCTACGAGACCGGCTTCGCCTCCACTTCGTTCGCCGACATTGCCGCAGCAGTGAAGCTCTCGCGCGGCAATTTCTATTATCATTTCAAGAGCAAGGACGAGATCCTCGCGGCCGTTATCGCGCTGCGGCTGGAGCGTACCCGGAAGCTCCTCGCGCAGTGGGAAGACGAGGGAGACGATGCGGAGGCGCGCATCCTCAGCTTCGTCGGCATCCTCATCACCAATCGCGCCAAGATCATGCGTTTCGGCTGCCCGGTGGGCACGCTCTGCAACGAGCTGGCGAAGCTCGATCATGCCGCCGGCGCCGACGCCGCGCGGCTCTTCGAGCTTTTCCGCGACTGGCTCGCGCGCCAGTTCCGCGCTCTCGGGCACGGGGAAGACGAGGCCGCCCGCCTCGCCATGCACCTCCTCGCCCGCAGCCAGGGGGTGGCGACGCTCGCCAGTTCCATCGGCGACGAGGCGTTCATCGACGCCGAGGTTGCCGAGATGCGCGGCTTCGTCGCCGCCCATCGCCATCCCGCCGTCCACGCCTGAAGAGGGGAAACCATGTTCGTCGTCCTGCTGCGCTTTGCCGCCAACCGTGCTGCCGCTCCGCGCCTGATGGACGGGCACAATGTCTGGCTCCGGAAGGGCTTCGACGAGGGAAGCTTCCTGCTCGCGGGCGGCATCGAGCCCAAGGCCGGCGGCGCCATCCTCGCCACCGCCGCCTCCCGCGCCGAGGTCGAGGCCCGGATCGCGGAAGACCCGTTCGTCGCCGAGGGCGTGGTCGCGGCCGAGATCATCGAGATCGCACCCGGCCGCACGGACCCGCGGCTCGCCTTCCTCGCCGCCTGAGCCGCGACAGGAGGCGCAATCCTACCGCCCTCATGGTCTTTCAGATTTTTCTTTTCCTTGTGCGGACTTAGCCGGAGGTGTCTAGCCACGGGGCGGCGCTGACGTTACGGTTGCGCCGGATACAACCGGGCTGGTCGCGATGGATGAGTGGGCGCTTCTTGTTCTGGTGGTTCTCGCCTTTCCGGTGATGGCCCTGGTGGGTTTCATCATGGCGCTGAAGAGCCGGGGCCGCATTCGCGTGCTGGAGGCGCGGGTCGCGGCGCTGGAGGCTCAAGCAGGGCTGGCGCCGGCCGCTGCGTCCGCTCCTGCCTGGACCCATACGCCACCGGCCGCCGTGCCGCAGGCGAAGGAAAGTCCGCTGGCGCGCCTCGCACGGCCGCCCGAGCCGATCGATGCGGGAAGCGAGCCGCCCGCTGCGCCGTCGCCTCTGTTTCCCGCGCCCGAGGCGGAAGCCCCGGCCGCGCCCCCCGCGCCGCCCCCGCCTGCCATCGATGCCGCCAGGCTCAAGGAGCGGCTGGCCGGCTTCGAGGAGAAGGTCGGCGCACGTTGGGCGGTGTGGGTCGGCGGCCTCGCCTTGGCGCTGGGCGGCGTGTTCCTCGTGCGTTTCGCAGTGGAGCAGGATCTGATCGGGCCGGGCTTGCGGGTCAGCCTTGGCCTGCTGCTGGCTCTTTTCCTGCTCGGTGCCGGCGAATGGCTGCGCCGTCGCGAGGGCAAGGACCCCGCCGCGCCCATCACCAGCCTGCGTGAGCTGGTGCCGGATGTGCCGAGCATCCTCACCGCCGCCGGCACCATGACCGCCTTCGGCAGCATCTTCGCCGCCTATGAGCTCTACCATCTCATTCCGCCGCAGGCCGCCTTCCTGCTGCTCGCCGCCACCGGTGTCGCCACTTTGCTGGCGGCCCTGCTGCATGGGCCGGCGCTGGGCGCGCTCGGTTTCGTCGGCGCGGCGCTGACGCCCTTCCTCGTCACCACCAGTTCGCCCAACGCCTGGGGCGTGGCTCTGCTCATCGCCGTGGTCGGGGCGAGTGCGCTGGGCGTCGCGCGCATCCGCCGCTGGAAGGGGCTCGCGCTCCTCGCCATCGCTGGCATGGTGGCCTGGGGGCTCACCCTCATCGCCTTCGAGGTGCCGCAGGCGGTGACGGCTTCCGGCGCGCTCGGCCTCGTGCTGCTGGCGCTCACCGCCGCGCTTCTGGCGCCGGGCTTCCTGTGGGGGCCGGAGGCGGGGGAGCGGCCGGAGCCGGTCTCCATTCTCGGCGCGGTGGGTGCGCTTGCCGTCATGGCCGCCGCAGCGGTGGACGGGAATGTCGCCGCCGGGCCGCTGGCCGTGTTCGTCGTTGGCGCCGTGGGCGTGCTCGCGCTGGCGTGGCGGGTGCGGCCGATGACGTTCGCGACCTTCGCGGTGGCGCTGCTGGCCCCGGCCATCCTCACCCAATGGGTGTTCCCGCCCGATGCCGGCTCCACCCTCGCGCCGGCCGGCCCCATGGCCGGTGCGGTGGCCGAGCCGGAGCGTCTCTCCATCGGCCATTTCATGGTCTTCGCCTTCGCCATGGGCGCACTGATGCTATCCGCCGGTGCGCTGGGCGCCGGGCGGGGCGGGCGCAGCCGCACCGTGCTCGGCTGGGCGGTGACGGGAACGGTCGGCCCGGTGCTGATGCTGATCGCCGCCTATGCGCGACTCACGGAGCTGGAACGCAGCCTGCCGTTTGCGGCGCTGGCGCTGGCGCTTGCCTTCCTCTTCACCCTTGGTGCCGAGCGGCTCTTGAAGGGGGCGCGCACCCATGCGGCCACCGTGTTCGCCGCGGCCGGTGTGGTGAGCCTGTCGCTGGCGCTGACCTTCGCGCTCGAAAAGGGCTGGCTCACGGTGAGCCTCGCGCTCGCCGCCTGCGGCGTCGCTTGGGTTTCCACCATCCGCCCACTGCCGGGGCTGCGGCAGTTCTCGGCGGCGCTGGGCGTCGTGGTGCTCTCCCGCATCGTCTGGCTGCCCACCATTGCCGTTGATCCGGGCGCGACGCCCATCTTCAACTGGCTGCTGTGGGGCTATGGCGTGCCGGCGCTGGCATTCGCCGCGGCCGCCTTCTTCCTCGCCAGGAGCAGGGACGACTGGGCGCGGCGGGTGCATGAATGCCTCGCCCTGATCTTCGCCATGCTGCTGGCGGCGACCGAAGTGCGCCACCTCGCCCATGGCGGCGACATCTATGCGGTCGGCACCCGGCTGTTCGAGACCGGACTGCTGGCAGTGGTCTATGGCGCCTATGCGGTGGGCCTCTCGCGCCTCGCCAATGTCACCGGGCGTGGCTTCTACCGGCTGTTCTCGGACATCGTGGCTGCGGCGGCGACCGTCTGCGCGCTCAACGGCCTCATCGAGACCAACCCGTTCGCCACCGGCGAGGCCGTGGGTGGGCCGGTCTTCAACGATCTCCTCATCGCCTATGCCCTGCCGGCCGGGCTCGCCGTGGCTTTCGCGGCCGGCCAGCCCGTGACGCGGCCGCGCGTGCGGACGGCGGGATGGGTGATCGCCGGGGTGCTTGCGCTCGCCTATGTCACGCTGGAGGTGAGCCGCCTGTTCCAGGGGCCTGTGCTGGCGGGCGACGCCATCTCCTCCGCCGAATGGTATGCGTGGTCGGCGGCGTGGCTGGTGTTCGGCATGGTGCTGCTGGCGCTGGGCCTGTGGCGCGGCTCGCGCACGTTGCGCCTCGCCTCGGCCGCGGTGATGGTGGCGACCGTGCTGAAGGTCTTCCTCTCCGACATGGCGGATCTGGAAGGCGTGCTGCGCGCCGTCTCCTTCATCGGCCTCGGGCTGGTGCTGGTGGCCATGGGATGGGTCTACCAGCGCCTGCTGGCGCGGGAGAAGGTGGCGCCGGCGCCGGGGGGACCGCCTTCGGCGTGATGGGCTGCTTCGGCGCGGTGCTTCACTCAAACGCCGCGCGGGCTTCAACCGGCGCCCGTGCCGCGCAGCCTCACCCGCGCGGGCCGAACACGATCACCGCCGCCCCCGCGAGGCAGATGAGCGCGCCGGCGGCATCCCAGCGGTCCGGCCGCACGCCCTCGACGCTCCACAGCCACGCCAGAGAGGCGATGATGTAGATGCCGCCATACGCGGCGAACGCGCGCCCGGCGGCCTCCGAATCCACGAAAGTGAGGGCCCAGGCGAAGGCCGCGAGGCTCACGAGCCCCGCCAGCAGCCAGAGCGGCGTCACGCCATGGCGCACCACCTGCCAGAAGGCGAAGCACCCGGCGATCTCGCAGAAGGCGGCGACCACGAAGGCGATGAGCGTCGACAGCGGCAGCGCCATGGTTTTCACCCTCTCCGAACCGTCATCGCAGGATGGTGGGCTTCACCCACCAGTCCGGCTGTGCGGCAAGCACCCGCCGTGCCAGCGCCGCGGCCGCGCGGCAATCGTCCGTCAGGGCGAAGACCGTGGCGCCCGAGCCGGACATGCGCACCAGCCGCGCCTCCGGTTGGGCCGCAAGGCGGTCGATGACCTCGGCGATCTTCGGCGCGACGGCCACGGCCGGTGGCTCCAGATCGTTGGGCACGGCGGCGATGGCGGCCATCAGCTCCGCCCGGCCAGAGGGCAAAACGGCAGGCAGGGACGGCCCGTCGAATGCCGCGCCGGGCGAAAGCCCGAGCTGGCGGAACACGGCGGCCGTGGGCACCGCCACGCCGCAATTCACCAGCACTCCGGCGAGCGGCGGCAAGGCGAGGGGCGGGGAGAGCACATCGCCGACCCCTTCCATCAGCCGCGCGCGCGGATCGAGGCACACCGGGACGTCGGACCCCGTGGCGCGGGCTGCGGCGAACAGGCGCGGGTCATCGGGGGCGAGGCCGTTGAGGCGGCCCAGCAAGCGTAGTGCCGCAGCGGCATCGGACGAGCCGCCGCCGAGCCCCGCCGCCACCGGCAGCCGCTTTTCCAGAAGGAAGGCACCGAGCCGCGCCCCCGGCACCTCGGCGGCGAAGGCGCGCGCCGCGCGCAGCACCAGATTGTCCGCATCCGGTCCTGCTGCCGCGGCGGTACGCCCCTTCACGGCAAGCGATAGCGCAGCGTCAGGCGTGAGCGAGAGGAGATCTGCCGCGCCGGAAAAGACCACGAGACTCGCGAGATCGTGAAACCCATCCGTGCGCCGCCGGACGATGCGCAAGGTCAGGTTGATCTTCGCCGGAGCGCGCGTCCGCAAGGTTTCCATACGGCGGCTTATGCCGCGCCGCACACGTCGCCGCAACCGGCCCTCGCGAACACCGGTGATTCATGACTCCCACGTAACTTGCGGTGCCACAGGAAAGCCGCCATCCTCACGCCATCTCGCCCCGTTTGGATTTCGCGTTACCACGCCCGCAGGGCCCGGCTTTCAGGACAGATCATCGGTGACGACACGACGCCCCACCTTCTCCGCGGCCCTGGCGGCCGGCCTTGCTGCGGTGCTCACTCTGTCGCCGGGCCTCGCCCGGGCCGAGGCCGTGCCTGACTTCGATACCTCGCTCGCGGGTAACTACCTCGCCGCCCGGCTGGCGAGCACCGAGCGCGACCAGGACGCGGCCGTCGTCTATCTGCGCAACCTGATGAAGCTCGATGCGCGCAACGAGGAGATCCTGGAACGGACCTTCTTCGCCATGCTCATGGACGGCCAGATCGACGACGCGATGAAGCTCGCCGATCGTCTGGTGAAGATCGACCGCACCCATCGCGTCGCCCGCCTCGCGCTCGCCGTGCGCTCCATCAAGAAGGCCCATTATCAGACGGCGCGCACCAACCTCGCGCTTTCGGTGCGCGGTCCCATCGGCGATCTCACGGCCACGCTGCTCGCCGCCTGGACCTTCTTCGGCTCCGGCAACACCAAGGGCGCGGTGGAACTGATCGACCGGCTTGAGGGGCCGGACTGGTACGCGCCCATGAAGGAGCTGCACGCCGGCCTCATCCTCGACGCCGCCGGGCAGAAGAAGGAGGCCGGGCGCCGTCTTGAGGCGGCCATGAAGGCCGATCCCGGCTCCCTGCGCGCCATCGATGCCTATGCCCGCTGGGCCTCGCGCAACGACAATACCGAGGCGGCGCTCGCCGCTTACGCTGCGTTCGACAAGCAACTGCCGAACCACCCCATCGTGCTTGCGGCCATCAAGGAGCTGAAGGCCGGAAAGCAGCTGCCGCCGCTGGTGAAGACCGCACAGGAGGGCTCCTCCGAGGTGCTCTATGGCCTCGGCGCGACACTCGGACGGCAGGGCGGGGAAGACCTCGCCCTCGTCTATCTCCAGCTCGCCATCTGGCTCTATCCCGAGCACCCCTTCGCCAGCCTGACGCTGGCCGACCTCTACGAGCAGCTGAAGCAGCCGGCGAAGGCCATCGAGGTCTACGAGACCGTGCCGGACTCCTCTCCGCTGAAGCGCAACGCGCAGGTGCAGCTGGCCGTCAACCTCGACGCCACGGACCATTACAATGAGGCCCGCAAGCAGCTCGAGAAGATGATCGCCGCCGATCCCAAGGACATCGAGGCGATCATCGCGCTGGGCAAGATCCAGCAGACGCGCAAGATGTTCTCCGAGTGCGCGGGTACCTATTCCAAGGCGATTGCCCTCATCCCGCAGCCCACGCGTGGCAACTGGGCCCTGTTCTACTTCCGCGGCGTGTGCAACGAGCGCTCGAAAAACTGGCCGGCCGCCGAGGCGGACCTGAAGAAGGCGCTGGAGCTCAACCCCGACCAGCCCCATGTGCTGAACTATCTCGGCTATTCGTGGGTGGACCAGGGCACCAACCTGGACCAGGGCCTCGACATGATCCGCAAGGCGGCCAAGCTGCGGCCCGACGACGGGCCCATCGTGGACAGCCTCGGCTGGGCCTACTATCGCACCGGGCGCTACGAGGACGCCGTGGTGCAGCTTGAGCGCGCCATCGAACTGATGCCACAGGACCCGGTCATCAACGACCACCTGGGCGATGCCTACTGGAAGGTGGGCCGCAAGCTCGAGGCGGGGTTCCAGTGGAACCACGCGCGCGACCTGAAGCCCGAGCCGGACGACCTCGCCAAGATCGTGCAGAAGATCGACAAGGGTCTTGATTCGGTCGATCAGCCGCCGCCGGTCAGCAAGGCCGAGGAGCAGCAGAAAGGCGGCTGAGGCCGCCTGAATCTCCCCGAAATGGCGCTTCGGCACCTTCTGAAGCGTCGAAGCAAGGCAATTTTGCCCCGGCCCGCGCTTTTCAGCCGCGGGCCGAGCAGCTAGGGTCGGCGCCCGTTCGGGAACCAATCCATGCATGACAGAAGCGCTCGACCGCTCGATCCCACATCCGATGCGGCCATCGCCGCGAGCGTCACGCCGCGCCCCATAGAGGATGTGGCGGCGGACCTCGGCATTCCGGCGGACGCGCTCTATCGCTACGGTCCGCACAAGGGGAAGATCAGCCTCGATTTCGTGGCCGAGGCCGAATCGCGGCCGCGCGGCCAGTTGGTCCTGGTCACCGCCATCAATCCCACCCCGGCGGGGGAGGGGAAGACCACCACCACCATCGGCCTCGGCGACGCCCTCTCGCGGCTCGGCACCAGGACGGCGGTCTGCCTGCGCGAGCCCTCTCTCGGTCCGGTGTTCGGCGCCAAGGGCGGCGCCACCGGCGGCGGGCGGGCGCAGATCATCCCCATGCAGGACATCAACCTGCATTTCACCGGCGACCTGCACGCCATCACCGCCGCCCACAACCTGCTGTCGGCGCTGATCGACAATCACATCCACTGGGGCAATGCCCTCGACCTCGACGCCCGGCGCATCAGCTGGCGGCGGGTGATGGACCTGAACGACCGCGCCCTGCGCCAGATCACCATCGGCCTCGGCGGCCCGGCCAACGGCTATCCGCGCGAGGACGGCTTCGACATCACGGTGGCGAGCGAGGTGATGGCCATCCTGTGCCTCGCCGACAGCCTTTCCGATCTGGAGGCGCGCCTGTCCCGCATGGTGATCGGCCAGACCCGCGGCCGCCGCATGGTGCGCGCGGAGGAGCTCGGCGGCATCGGCGCCATGGTGGCGCTGCTCAAGGACGCGTTCCAGCCGAACCTGGTGCAGACGCTGGAGGGCACGCCCGCCCTCGTGCACGGCGGCCCGTTCGCCAACATCGCCCACGGCTGCAATTCGGTAATGGCGACGCGCACCGCCCTTGGCCTTGCCGACGTGGTGGTGACGGAGGCCGGCTTCGGCGCGGACCTCGGGGCCGAGAAATTCCTCGACATCAAGTGCCGGCAGGCCGGGCTCGTGCCCTCGGCTGCGGTGGTGGTGGCGACGGTGCGCGCGCTGAAGATGCATGGCGGCGTCCCGCTCAAGGAACTCGGCACGCCGGATGCGGCGGCCGTGGCGCTCGGCTGCGGCAACCTCAAGCGGCACGTGGAGAATTTGAAGAAGTTCGGTCTGCCGGTGGTGGTGGCGCTGAACCATTTCACCGGCGACACGCCGGAGGAACTGGAAGCGGTGCGTGCGGCTCTGGCGCCCGAGGGCGTCGATGTCTTCCCCTGCGGCCACTGGGCCCGGGGCGGGGAGGGGGCGATGGACCTCGCCCGCGCCGTCCTCGACCTCGTCGCCCGCCGTCCGAAGTTCGAATATCTCTACCCCTCCGAACTGCCGCTCAGGGAGAAGATCGAGACTATCGCCCGCGAGATCTACCGCGCGGAGCGGGTCGATTTCTCCTCCGCCGCGACCGCGAAGCTCAAGGAATACGAACTGGCGGGCTTCGGTGACCTGCCGGTGTGCATGGCGAAGACGCAGTATTCCTTCTCCGCCGATCCCACCGCGCGCAACGCGCCCACGGGCCACACCCTGCCCATCCGCGAGGTGCGCCTGTCCGCCGGAGCGGGCTTCGTGGTGGCGCTCGCCGGCGACATCATGACCATGCCGGGCCTGCCCTCAGCGCCGGCCGCCCAGGACATTTTCGTCATGCCGGACGGTTTCATCGCCGGCTTGTCCTGATACACGCGGCGGTGGCACAAGGCGCCGCGCATTCCCATCTGAACGCCATCAAAACCAGAGCGGTGTCACGCCGCGGGAGACGAACATGGACAGCAAGGCCGCCATCGTAGGCTGGGCGCACTCGCCATTCGGCAAGCTCGAGGATGCGGACACCGAGGCCCTGATGAGCCGGGTGGCCGGCGCTGCCATCGAGCATGCGGGCCTCTCCCCGCAGGATGTGGATTCGATCCACGTGGGCGTGTTCAACGCCGGCTTCCAGAAGCAGGATTTCCAGGGCGCCATGCCGGCCCTCTCCGTGCCTGAACTGGCCCATGTACCGGCGGTGCGCGTGGAGAACGCCTGCGCCACCGGCTCCGCCGCCATCCATTCCGCGCTCAATTACATCGAGAGCGGGCAGGGCCGCATCGCCCTCGTGGTCGGCGCCGAGAAGATGACGGCCAAGCCCACCGCTGAGGTCGGCGACATCCTGCTCAATGCCTCCTACCGCAAGGAAGAGGCGGACATCGAAGGCGGCTTTGCCGGCGTGTTCGGCCGCATCGCGCAGACCTATTTCCAGCGTTACGGCGACCGCTCGGAAGAGCTCGCCCGCATCGCCGCCAAGAACCACAAGAACGGCGTTTCCAATCCCTATGCGCAGATGCGCAAGGATTTCGGCTTCGAGTTCTGCAACACCATTTCGGAGAAGAACCCCTACGTGGCCGGCCCCCTGCGCCGCACGGACTGCTCGCTGGTCTCCGACGGCGCCGCGGCGCTGGTGATCGCCTCGGCGGACGTGGCGGAGACGCTCGGCCGCGCCATCACCTTCCGCGCGCGCGCCCACGTCAACGACATCCTGCCGCTGTCGCGCCGCGATCCCATCGCCTTCGAGGGCGCCCGCCGCGCCTGGGCCAAGGCGCTGGAGAAGGCCGGCCTGACGCTGGACGATCTCAGCCTCGTCGAGACCCACGACTGCTTCACCGTGGCCGAGCTGATCGAGTACGAGGCCATGGGCCTCGCCAAGCCCGGGGAAGCCTACAAGGTGGTGCGCGAAGGCATCACCGAGAAGACCGGCAAGCTGCCGGTGAACGCCTCCGGCGGCCTGAAGTCCAAGGGCCACCCCATCGGCGCCACCGGCGTCTCCATGCACGTCCTCTCGGCCATGCAGCTCATGGGCGAGGCCGGCGACATGCAGATCGACGGGGCCAAGGTGGCCGGCGTCTTCAACATGGGCGGCGCCGCCGTGGCCAACTATGTCTCCATCCTCGAACGGGTGAAGTGAGGCGCGGTTTTACGGTCTGAACGATGCAGCGGGCGGCCTTGGGGCCGCCCGTTTTCATTCGGTGGCGGCGGCGAGGATGGGTCCGCCGGCCGGCGCCTGTACGAGGATGGCGGTGCGCAGGCCCGGCGCGGCTTCCGGCCGGGGGTAATGGGCGCGCGTGCCGGTCCAGCCGCCGAGCCGCTCCAGGCGTCGCACCACGCGGGCGTGGGGCAGGGTGCGGCCGGCATTCTCGCCGCGTCGGACGGGCACCTCGATGACGCCCGGCTCGTATTCCGCGAGCCACACGTCCGCGGCTGCGGCGGGGGCGGTCCCCGACCCGATCGCCACCTCGTGCGCGCCGATCACGACTTCGGGGCCGACGACGGGACCGGCGGCGGAGATCGCGTGCTCGATGTCCGACAGGCTGTAGCCCACGCGGCTGAGGCGGCCATTCACCACCATCTGCGGCGTGAACGGCCCGCGCTCGCCCAGCATGGGTTCGTAGGTGTACTGGCGCTGGGTGAATTCCGGCTTGCCGAAGGTGTCGCGCCAGCCGAGGCGATCCCAGTAGGTCACGCTGAAGCTCAGGGCGAGCACGTCCGGGCGGCGGGTGAGGGCGATCAGGTTGGCGTCCGCCGGCGGACAGGAGGAGCAGCCCTGGCTGGTGAACAGCTCCACCACCGTGAGCTTCTGGCGCGGCTCGGCGGCGGCGGGGCCGCCCGCAAGGAGCGCCAGAACGGCCGCGCCTGCGGCGAGGGCAGTCCATTTCGTGTGCGGTGAACGGCGCGGCTCGCGCGGGGACGGCGAGGAGGCGGACGGGGTTTCGGCCATGGCGCGGGGCTCCTGCGGGACGCCGCCCGCATGAGGCTTCCATCGGGCGCTCCCGGTCCTCCTTCGTCCTGCGGCGCCCGCGGGTTACGCCCTCACGGCATCGTGCAGGCGCCCGTCACCCCCGCGAGAGCCCCTGTGCCTCCAAAGCCTTGAGATAGGCGCTGAACTTCTGCTCCTGGTTCACGCCGTAGCTGTAGAGCAGGTCCCAGGTGTAGAGGCCGGTGCCGTGACCGTCGTCGAAAATGAGGCGGACGGCGTAATTGCCCACCGGCTCCACCTGCGCGATGCGCACCTGCCGCTTGCCGGGCACCGTGATCTTCTCCTCGGGCTGGTGGCCCTGCACCTCGGCGGAAGGGCTTTCCACCCTCAGATACTCGGCGGGGAGGGTGAATTTCGCCCCGTCCTCGAAGGTCACGGAGAGCGTGTGCCGGTCGTCGATGACGCGCAGCTCGGTGGGCCAGGGGGCGGCGGCGGGGGCAGACGCGGGAGCCATTTCGTGATGTCCTTTTTCGATCGGGCGAAAGGCCGAGCCATTTGATTTCACACGGCATCGTGTTCGGGCGGCGGCCCTATCCATCTTCCTCTTGCATACGATATATAGGGCAAGCGTCGAAGCCCGCCGTCTGCCGCATCCGGGGCGCTGGGCTTGCCTCAAGACCGGCCCAAGCCGGCGGACGGGGAAAGGCGCGGGAGACGCAAGGCTGCTGCGGGAGTGGTGTGGTGAGTGATCTTCCCAGGGATCTGATCGACCGGCCGGGTGTCGCCGCCGCGCAGCAGGCCGGCCCGCTCGTGGATACGTTCGGCCGCGCCGTCACCTATCTGCGCGTCTCCGTCACCGACCGCTGCGACTTCCGCTGCGTCTATTGCATGTCCGAGCACATGACCTTCCTGCCCAAGCAGGATCTCCTGTCGCTCGAGGAGCTGGACCGCCTGTGCAGCGCCTTCGTGCTGCGCGGTGTGCGCAAGCTCCGCCTCACAGGCGGCGAGCCTCTGGTGCGGCGGGACGTGATGACCCTGTTCCGCAGCCTCTCCCGCCACATGGAAAGCGGCCGGCTGGACGAACTGACTGTCACCACCAACGGCTCCCAGCTCGCCCGCCACGCGGCGGACCTCGCCGCTTGCGGGGTGAAGCGCATCAACGTTTCCATCGACACGCTGGACCCGGCGAAGTTCCGCGCCATCACCCGCTGGGGCGATCTCGCCCGCGTGCTGGAGGGCGTGAAGGCCGCGCAGGCGGCCGGCATCCGGGTGAAGATCAATGCCGTCGCGCTCAAGGACGTGAACGAGCACGAAATCGCCTCCATGATGGAGTGGGCCCACGGCGAGGGCCACGACCTCTCCCTCATCGAGGTGATGCCCCTTGGCGAGGTGGGCGAGGAGCGGGTGGACCAGTATCTGCCGCTCTCCGCCGTGCGCGAGCAGCTCGCCGAGCGTTTCACCCTCACCGACATCGCCTATCGCACCGGCGGCCCCGCCCGCTATGTGGAGGTGAAGGAGACCGGCGGACGGCTGGGCTTCATCACGCCGCTGACGCACAATTTCTGCGAGGGCTGCAACCGGGTGCGCGTGACCTGCACCGGCACGCTCTACATGTGCCTCGGCCAGGAGGACGCGGCGGACCTGCGGGCGCCGCTGCGCGCCTCCTCCGACGATGCCCTGCTGCACCGGGCCATCGACGACGCCATTTTCCGCAAGCCCAAGGGCCATGACTTCGTGATCGACCGCAAGACCCGCCAGCCGGCGGTTGGGCGGCACATGAGCACCACCGGCGGCTGAAGCGGGGCGGCGCGCGGCCCGGAGATTGAGGCGAAGGCGTGGCCGGGCCATGCCGCAGGCGGGGGGCTCGCGCGCGAGAGCCGGCGCAAAGCGCAGGGCGTCTTTACCCGAAATCAGCTACATCTGGCCCAGAAGATCAATCAACGGCCTGAAGCCGGTTTTGGCGCGCACCGCGACGCCCGACATCTACGAGGTTTGACGTGACACTGCCCCGGGATTGCGCCGGCGCCATCGTTCGTTCCCTTCGCTTTTCCGGCGCAGGAGCAACGGCATGAGCATCCAGGCTGCCGCGCAGCGCCCTGTTGCCCATGTGCCGGTCTCGGCGGTCAAGGGCCTCGTCGCCATGGTTGGCTCCATGGCCCTGTTCATCACCAACGACACCTTCATGAAGCTTGCGCTGCGGGAGGTGCCCCTCAGCGAGGGCCTCGGCCTGCGCACCGTGATGGTGAGCTTCCTGTTCCTCGGCCTCATCGTGGCGTCCGGCGATCTCCTCGCGCTGCGCCACATGTTCCGCCGCAGCGTGCTGGTGCGCTCTTCGCTCGATACCGTCACCACCTTCGTCTACGTCGCCGCGCTGGCGGCCATGCCCATCGCGTCCACCACCACCATCTACATGGCGACGCCGCTCATCACGACCGCGCTGGCCGTGCCGCTCCTGGGCGAGAAGGTGGGCTGGCGCAGCTGGTCAGCCATCATCATCGGCTTCTGCGGCGCGGTGATCGTGACGCGGCCGGATCCGGCCACCTTCAGTCTCATCGCCCTGCTGCCGCTCATGGCCGCCTTCACCGGCGCGGCGCGGGACATTTCCACTCGCAGCATCGGGCCGGAGATTCCCGGCGCGGTGGTGGGCCTCACCGGCTCGGTCGTCTTCTGCCTCGCCGCGACTCTGATCGCGCCCTTCGAGAGCTGGAAGGTGCCTTCGACCACGGTGCTCGCCTATGTGGTCGCGTCCGCCGTGTCGTTCGGCGGCGGCACGCTGCTACTGGTGTTCGCCTTCCGCAACGCGCCCATCGCCTCGCTCTCGCCCATGCGCTACCTCTTGGTGTTCGGGGCGCTCATCTCCGGCTACTTCGTGTTCGGAGATCTGCCGGATGCCTGGACCAGCGTCGGCATGGCGCTGGTGGTGGGGGCGGGCCTCTATGCCATCCAGCGTGAGCACGCGAAGAGCCGGGCGGCGCGTCGCGCGGCGCGGGACGACCGGAAGACCGGCGTCGTCGGACTCGCCACGGGCTCGCGCGCCACCGGGACTTGCCAGCCGGCCGCGGCCTGCGCGCCCTCGCGGGATTGACCTCAGATCAAGACAGATGACGGCGCGGCGCGTCAGCCGCGCGGGCGGTATTCGCCGGTGGCGGGGTCGCGCTCCAGCCGCACCGTCTTCAGGTCGCCGGCTTCCGCCTTGCGGCGGCGGTCCAGTGCCTCGTTGACGCGTCGCGTCTCCGACGAGATCAGCTTTGCAAGCGCCACGGCGCCGAGGGCGCCCAGGGCAACGACGACGAACGGCGGCACGGCGGCAAACTCCGGTCAGCGGGGCGCGATTGCGCGCCCCATGCACGGTACGTCACCACGCGGTGATGGCGAAAACGTGCCACGGCCGCCTGCTCAGGCGGCGAACACCTTGTAGCGGCGCGGCTTGAGGCCGACCTCCGTGCCCGGCGCGAGATCCTGGCCGTGGGGCACGGCGGCTTCCACCACCACCGGGCCGGAGCTGCCGTTGAGCTGCACGTCGGCGCGGCGGGTGGGGCCGAAGGTGCGCACCGAGAGCACCTTGCCGGAGATGGCGCTCGCCGACGGATCTGCGAGGTCCACGTCGTGGGGCCGGGCGAGGATGCGGGCCGGCCCGTCTGCCACGCCTTGCGGATCGAGCCCCAGCGCACGGCCGCCGAGATAGAGGGCGCCGCCCTTCACCTCGCCGGGCAGCGCGATGGTCTCGCCGATGAAGTCGTGCACGAAGGCGGTGGCCGGATTGTCATAGACCTCGCCGGGCGAACCCACCTGCTCGATCTTGCCATGCCCCATCACCACCACCCGGTCGGCCAGCTCCAGCGCCTCTTCCTGGTCGTGGGTGACGAGCACGGAGGTGACGGGCAGTTCCTCGTGCAGGTGGCGCAGCCAGCGGCGCAGCTCCTTGCGAACCTTCGCATCGAGCGCGCCGAACGGCTCGTCCAGCAGCAGCACCTTGGGGGAGATGGCGAGCGCGCGGGCGAGCGCCACGCGCTGGCGCTGGCCGCCGGAAAGCTGGGCGGGATAGCGCTCGGCCAGCCAGTCGATCTGCACGAGGTGCAGCAGCTCGTTGACCTTCGCGCGGATGGCGGCCTCGGGCAGCTTGTCCGCGCCCCGGCGCACGCGCAGGCCGAAGGCCACATTCTCGAACACGTTCATGTGCCGGAACAATGCATAGTGCTGGAACACAAAGCCCACATTGCGCTCGCGCACGGAGCGGGAGAGCGCATCCTCGCCGTCGAACCGGACCTCGCCGGAATCCGGCCATTCGAGGCCGGCGATGATGCGCAGGAGCGTGGTCTTGCCCGAGCCCGAGGGGCCGAGCAGGGCAACCAGCTCGCCGGTGCGGATGGTGAGGCTCACATTGTCGAGCGCGGCAAAGGTCTTGAAGCGCTTGGTGACGCCGACGACGTCGATGGTCATCTGTCTTCCTCGGCGAGGCGGTGTTCGAGAATGGTCTTGGCGATGAGCGTCACGAGCGCCAGCAGCGCCAGCAGGGACGCCACCGCGAAGGAGGCGACGAACTGGTACTCGTTATAGAGAATTTCGATGTGCAGCGGCATGGTGTTGGTGAGCCCGCGCACATGGCCGGACACCACCGAGACCGCGCCGAATTCACCCATGGCGCGCGCATTGCACAGCAGCACGCCGTAGAGCAGCGCCCATTTCACGTTGGGCAGCGTCACCCGGAAGAAGGTGGAGAGGCCCGAGGCGCCGAGCGAGATGGCCGCTTCTTCCTCCGCCGTGCCCTGCTCCTGCATCAGGGGGATCAGTTCGCGCGCCACGAAGGGGAAGGTGACGAAGATGGTGGCGAGCACGATGCCCGGCAGCGCGAAGATGATCTTGATGTCCCACGCCTGCAGGTATGCGGCGAACAGGCCCTGCGAGCCGAACAGCAGCACATAGACGAGGCCCGCCACGACAGGCGAGACCGAGAAGGGCAGGTCGATGAGGGTGATGAGGAAGGTCTTGCCGGGAAACTCGAACTTGGCGATGGACCATGCCGCCACGAGCCCGAACAGCAGGTTCGCCACCACCGAGATGGCCGCGACGATGAGGGTGAGCTGGATCGCGGCCAGCGCATCGGGGGCCACCAACGCCGCAACATAGGCCTGCCAGCCGCGCTTGAAGGCTTCGTAGAACACCGTCACCAGCGGCAGGCCGATGAACAGGCCGACGAAGGCGAGGGCGATTACCGTCAGGACGATGCGCACGGCCCGCGGCTCGGTGCGCACCGGCCGGCCGCGGTGCGTCGCATAGGTGTGGGACTGCTCCAGCGCGGAGGGCAGGCCCTCACTGGCGCCGTGGGCGACGGTATGACCCGACGTCTGGTCGAGGGCGTTCATCCGTGCTTGCTCCCGCGCAGCTCCGCCCAGCGCTGGAGGCGGTTGATGATGAGCAGCAGGACGAAGGAGGCGACCAGCATTACCGTGGCGATGGCGGTCGCGTCCGCATAGCGGAACTCCTCCAGCCGGATGACGATGAGCAGCGGCGCGATCTCGGAAATGCCGGGCAGGTTGCCGGCGATGAAGATGACGGAGCCGTATTCGCCCACCGCCCGCGCGAAGGCGAGGGCGAAGCCGGTGAGCAGCGCCGGCCATACCGAGGGCAGCACCACCCGCACGAGGGTCTGGCCACGCGTGGCGCCGAGGCTCGCGGCGGCGTCCTCCAACTCCTGGTCGAGGTCCGCCAGCACCGGCTGCACGGTCCGCACCACGAACGGCAGGCCGATGAAGACGAGGGCGACGAGGATGCCGAGCGGCGTGAACGACACCTGGATGCCCAGCGGCGCGAGCAGCGAGCCGACCCAGCCGTTCTCCGCATAGAGCGAGGTCAGCGCGATGCCGGCCACGGCCGTGGGCAGCGCGAAGGGGATGTCGATGAGCGCGTCGACGATCTTCTTGCCGGGGAAGTCGTAGCGCACCAGCACCCACACCACGATGGCGCCGAACACCATGTTGACCAGCGCGGCGGCAAAGGCGAGGCCGAACGACACCTGCAGCGCATGGAGCGTGCGCGTCGCCGTGACGATGGCGATGAAGCGCTCCAGCGACAGCTCGCTCGTCTTGATGAACAGCGCCGACAGCGGCAGCAGGACGATGAGCCCCAGCCACGTCAGGGTAAGGCCCAGCGTGAGGCCGAAGCCGGGGATCACGCTCGGCTGCCGGAATCTGAGGCGGGACGATGAGGCGCTCATGGAAGGTTTATAGTCCGGCGACGCTTCTGCGTCGCTCGCTCTAAAGGCCGCGGCCACCGCCGTCAGGAAGGCTCCCGAGGGCGGCGGCCGCAGGGTGGATTGAGGGGCGGATCAGTTGCCGGTGATCTGGTCGAACACGCCGCCGTCGGAAAAGTGGGTCTTCTGCGCCTTCTGCCAGCCGCCGAACACCTGATCGATGGTAAAGAGGTCCACCTTGGCGAACTTGTCCTTGTACTTGGCGGCCACCTGCTCGTCGCGGGGGCGGTAATAGTTCTTCGCCGCGATCTCCTGGCCGGCCGGGGTGTAGAGGAACTTCAGGTAGGCTTCCGAGATGGCGCGGGTGCCCTTCTTGTCCACCACCTTGTCCACCACCGCCACGGGCGGCTCGGCGAGGATGGAGACGGAGGGGGTGATGATGTCGAACTTGTCGGGGCCGAGTTCGTTCACCGAGAGATAGGCCTCGTTCTCCCAGGCGATGAGCACGTCGCCGATGTTGCGCTCCACAAAGGTAACGGTGGAGCCGCGGGCGCCGGTGTCGAGCACGGGGGCGTTCTTGTAGAGCGCCTTCACGAAGTCCTTGGCCTTGGCCTCGTCGCCGCCGTTCTTCTTCAGGGCATAGCCCCAGGCGCCGAGATAGTTCCAGCGGGCGCCGCCGGAGGTCTTCGGGTTGGGGGTGACGACCTTGATGCCGGGCTTCACCAGATCGTCCCAATCCTTGATGCCCTTCGGGTTCCCCTTGCGGACGAGGAAGACGATGGTGGAGGTGTAGGGCGAGGCGTTATCCGGGAGGCGCTTCTGCCAGTCCTTGGCGAGGTAGCCCCTCTCGGCGATGGCGTCGATGTCGTAGGCGAGGGCCAGCGTCACCACATCCGCCTCGAGGCCGTCGATGACGGAGCGCGCCTGCTTGCCGGAGCCGCCGTGCGACTGGTTGATCTTCACCGTGTCGCCGGGGTGCGCCTTCGCCCACTCGGCCGCGAACGCCTTGTTCACGTCCACATACAGCTCGCGGGTGGGGTCGTAGGAGACGTTCAGCAGCGTGATGTCGGCTGCGGCGACGGCGCCGGCCGAAAGCACGAGCGCGGTGGCGGCGGCAAGGCCGGCGCGCAGGAACGTGCGGCGAGACGACATGGGAAGACCTCCGGCGAGTTCGTTCGTCAATCAGATCAATCGTTCGATATAGCGAACAATCGCAGCCGCCTGACGACTGGTCAACCCATATATCACAAGTTCTATGGAATTAAATTCAAATGCCCTCGCCAAAATGGATACCGCATTCGGTCTTGGCCTTGCCCCGCCAGCGGCCGGCGCGCGGGTCCTCGCCCGGCTGGACGCGGGAGGTGCAGGGCATGCAGCCGATGGAGGCGAAGCCGTGCTTTTCCAGCGGGTGCCGCGGCAGGCCGTGGGCGTCCATGTAGCCGACGAGTTCCTCCCGGCCCATGGCGGCGAGGGGATTGAACTTCACCCGCTCCCCGTCCTGTTCCACCAGGCCGATCGCCGTGCGGGTGGACGCCTGGTAGCGCTTGCGGCCATTGAACCACGCGCCATAGGGCGCGAGGGCGCGGGCCAGCGGCTCCACCTTGCGCAGGGCGCAGCAGGCGTCCGCATTGTCGGACCACAGTCCCCGCTCCGGATCGCGCGCGGCGAGCGCTGCGGGATCGGGCGAGAAGGTCTGCACGTTGGTGAGGCCGAGATGGCCGGCCAGCGTGTCGCGATAGGCCAGCGTTTCCTCGAACAGGTGGCCGGTGTCGAGAAAGAGGATAGGCGTCGCCTGATCCACCTGCGCGATCATGTGCAGCAGCACGGCCGATTCGGTGCCGAAGGAGGACACGGCGGCGATGCGGCCGGGAAAGGCAGCGAGGCCGGCGGCGATGACGTCCAGCGGCGAGGCGTTTTCCAGCCGCGCATTCAGCGCGTCGATGTCGAGGCGGGGAGCGGCCCGCTCAAGGGCGTTCATCTCGGGTCATCCCTCCACGGGCGAAACGCCCGCATGCGCGACCCGCACGTCCCGGGCCGTGGCCCGCCCGTCGCCGGTCGGCTGGTAGAAATGGGAATAGGTGGCGAGCGCCGTGTTGAAGGCCTCGGCATCCGCCGCCTTCTCGAAGGCGAAGGCATCGAAGCCGGCGCGGGCCATCATCAGCGCCTGGTCACGCAGCACGTTGCCCACCGCCCGCAGCTCGCCCTTGAAGCCGTAACGCTCGCGCAGCAGGCGCGCCTGGCTGTAGGCGCGGCCGTCGCGGAACTTTGGGAAGTTCAGCGCCACCACGGAGAGGCGGGAAAGGTAGGGCTTCAGCTCCGCCACGTCCCGGGCGTTTGGCCACAGCACGCCGATCTCGCCGTTGCGCGCGACGAGGGTGTCTGCCTCCTTCAGGAAGCGCTCGGCGGAGACCAGCACCGGCCCGTCGGGCAGGGCCGCGTCGTCGGCGATGGCGGTGAACAGGTCCTCGGTGGGCGCGCCGTTCTTAACGAGGGGCATAGGCGCGCTCCTTGAAGGGGTCGGTGCCGAGCCGCTGGACCGCGGCGATGAAGGTTTCGGCTGGCGAGGTGCGCAGGTCGAGATAGGTCTCGACGAGCCGCTCCACCACGTCCACCACCTCGCCCTCGGACACGGCGGGGCCGATCAGCTCGCCGATGCGGGCCTTGGAATTGCCCTTGCCGCCGAGGGTGATCTGGAAGAACTCCTCGTCCTTCTTCTCCACCCCGAGGATGCCGATGTGACCCACATGGTGGTGGCCGCAGGCATTGATGCAGCCGGAAATGTTGAGGTGCAGCCGGCCGATGTCGGCAATGCGCGCATCGTCCGCGAACCGCTCGGTGAGCTTCTGCGCCACGGGAATGGAGCGCGCATTGGCCAGCGAGCAGTAATCAAGGCCGGGGCAGGCGATGATGTCGGAGATGAGCCCGACATTGGGGGTGGCGACGCCAATGGCCTTCAGCTTCGCCCACAGGGCCGGAAGATCCTTCTGGCGCACATAGGGCAGGGTGAGGTTCTGCTCGTGGGCGACGCGGATCTCGCCATAGGCGTACTGGTCCGCGAGGTCGGCGATCGCGTCCATCTGGTCCGCCGTCGCGTCGCCGGGCGGGGCGCCCACGGGCTTCAGCGACAGGGTGACGATGGCATGACCCTTCGCCTTATGCGGGGCGACGGAATTGGCGTGCCAGACGGCGAAGTCCGGGTCCGCCAGCGCCGCGGCGAGCACGGCGGGGGCGTCTTCCAGTTCTTCCAGCGCCGGATTGAGGAAGCGGTCGCGGATGGCGTCGAGCGCCGCCTTGTCCAGCTTCAGTGCGCCGTCGCGGATCTCGGCCCATTCGGCCTCGACCTTCTGCGCGAAGGCCTCGGCGCCCATCTCATGCACCTGGATCTTGATGCGCGCCTTGTAGATGTTGTCGCGCCGGCCGCCGAGATTGTAGGTGCGCAGGATTGCCTCCAGATAGGAGAGCAGATCCTCCTCCGGCAGGAAGTCGCGGATGGTCTTGCCGATATAGGGCGAACGGCCGAGCCCGCCGCCCACGCTCACCTCGAAGCCGGTCTTGCCGTCGCGCTTGTAGAGGCGCAGGCCCACGTCATGCACGCGGATCGCCGCGCGGTCATGCTTGGCGGCGGTGATGGCGATCTTGAACTTGCGCGGCAGGTAGGTGAATTCCGGGTGCAGCGTGGACCACTGGCGGATCACCTCGGCATAGAGGCGCGGGTCCTCCACCTCGTCGGCGGCGGCGCCGGCCCACGGGTCGGTGGTGGTGTTGCGGATGCAGTTGCCAGAGGTCTGGATGCCGTGGATGCCCACCTCGGCGAGGTCGGCCATGGCATCCGGCAGCTCGGCGAGCTTGATCCAGTTGAACTGGATGTTCTGCCGCGTGGTGAAATGGCCGTAGCCCCGGTCATACTTGCGCGCCACCGCCGCCATGGCGCGCAACTGGCGCGCGGAGAGGGTGCCGTAGGGAATGCACACCCTGAGCATGTAGGCGTGGAGCTGGAGATAGACGCCGTTCATGAGGCGGAGCGGCTTGAACTCCTCCTCGTTCAGCTCACCCGCGAGGCGGCGTGCCACCTGATCGCGGAACTCGGCGACGCGCTCCTGAAGAAAGGCGCGATCGAACTCGTCATAGACATACATGATAGGGCTCGGGGCTCGATATCGGCAGGCGCGGGGAACGGGCGTCAGGCGGCTTTGGCAGCCGCCGCCGGGAGGACACCGGTGGGCAGCGCCACGGTGGGGCCGCCCGCGCGGATGCGCTCGCGCAGGTTCGCCGGCTCGATCCTGCCGTCCGCACCGATGCGGACCGGGGCCGGGTAGGCGCCCACGGCGGTGTTCTCGTCGCCATGGGCGATGTCGAGCAGGCGCAGCACTTCATCGCTGGTGGCGCCCACGGCCGCAGTGCCGATGCGGTCGGTCCAGCCGCCCGTGGCGCTCAGCCAAACGACTGCGCCATCGGCGAGCCGGTTGGCGGTGACGACGGTGGGGCCGGCGATCTTCAGCTTGCGCTGCAAAGGCGAGGTCATGGCGATCTCCGTGCGCCCCTATTCCCAACTCACAGCGGGAGAGCGCTAATTATCCAGAAAACTTATGTCTTAATCTAAATTACCGCGTTTTGATGCGCAATAGGGAAATAACCCACACACGACATTGTAAATTCGACTGAATTAGTAGACTTAAAAGGTGCCCCATTCCGGGGCGCCGGCCTGGCTTGCTGCGCGTTGATACCTTTGGCAGCTTGGCGGCACGGCTCGCGTCCCCCGCGGCCGCTCAAGAATCGCGCGAGGAACGCCCATGACCCCCGAGAACAGCCCTGTCCGCCTCGACATCGCGGACGGGATCGCCCGCATCCGGTTCAACCGTCCGCACGTGTTGAATGCGCTGGACGAGGCATCGGTGCTGGCCCTCGCGGCGGCCGTGGACAAGGTGAGTCGGGACGAGACCGTGCGCGTCGTGGTCCTCTCGGGGGAGGGGCGGGCCTTCCTCGCGGGTGGCGATGTGGCGCGATTCCACGCTGCCGGGCCGGATGCGCCCAAGGTGGTGAGTGCCATCATCGATCCATTTCACCACGCCATCCTGGCTTTGGCCGCCATGCCGGCGCCCGTTATCGCCAGCCTGCACGGCGCGGTGGCGGGGGCGGGCGTCTCGGTGGCGCTGGCGGCGGACCTCGCCATTGCCGCCGACGACATGAAGATGACTCTCGCCTACACCCGCATCGGCACGTCGCCGGACGGCTCCTCCACCTTCTCGCTGCCGCGCGTGGTGGGGCTGCGCAAGGCCATGGAGATCGCGCTTCTCTCCGATACCGTGGAGGCGGACGAGGCGCTGCGGCTCGGGCTCGTGAACAAGGTGGTGCCGGCGGCCGAACTCGCGGCGGAGACGGACAAGCTGGCGAAGCGCCTCGTGGAGGGGCCGACGCTGGCCTATGGCCGCATCAAGCACCTTCTGCGCTCCTCTTTCGGCCACAGCCTCTCCGAGCAGCTCAATGCCGAGCGCGACGCCTTCATCGCCAGCGCCCGCACCGAGGATTTCGCCGCCGGCGCGAAGGCCTTCGTGCAGAAGACGCCGCCGCGCTTCGAGGGCAAATGAGCCCACGACGGCAATGCCGGCGCCGGCTTTTGCCCGCGCCGGCTTTGTGGGCTAGATAGAGGCGGATAGCTTCGGACCTCCCGTGCGCCTACTGCCGCTCGCCTTCACGCTTCTCATCGCCACCATCCTCGGGTTGGGCGTCACCTGGCTTTCCGTGACCCACTCGCGGGGGCTCGACAGCGTGCGCGTGGGCGCCTGGGAAGGCTGGCCGCGGTCCGGCACCGCAAAGGCCGACCCCTATGCCCGTGCCTTCGTCGCGCGTTCGGGAGAATTGCCGCTGGAGCTGGCGGACGGGCTTGTCTTCCTCGCCACTACCGACGATGCCGGAAAGCCGCTGGACGGGCGCTGCGAGACGCGCATCGTCGGCGTGCTGCCGCAGGCGCGGCTGTGGACGCTCACCGTCACCGACCAGGATGGCAACCTGATCCCCAACGACGCCGGACGCTTCGGCTTTACCAGCGCCGAGGTGGTCTATCGCGACAATGGCGCCATCGACGTGCGCCTTTCGCCCCGCGCGCGCACCGGAAACTGGCTCCCCACCGGGGCTCGGCCGCGGCTGAAGGTGGCGCTCCGGCTCTATGACGCGCCCTTCTCGTTCACCTCGGGCGCGGATGCCGCCGTGCTGCCCCGCATCACGCGGGAGGCCTGCCTGTGACCACCCTCGACGATCTGCGCGGGGAGGCATCCGAGGTCGCGGCGCGCGGCGGGCGGCTGTTGGGCCGGTTCTTCTCGCGGCTGCCGCGCCCCCATGTCGCGCGCCCCCGCTTCGTGCGTCCGCGCCTCGGCACGCCGGGGCAACTGCTGCTGTTCATCGCTTTTTCGGTGGTGCTGGGGGCCATCGCCCACATCGTGTCCATTCTGGCCATGCCGGCGCTCGCCGAGCGCAATGCCTATGCGCGGCTCTCGGAGCTGATGGATTCCAATGTCCTGACCCTGCTGCCGGACCCGACCCCGCAGGAGCAGACGCTGCCCATGACGGACCCGGCCTTCATCTCGGCCATCTGCCTCTATGATCTGTCGGGGGCGCCGCTGAAGGTGCGTGTGCCGGCCACCGCCGACTACACCTCCGTCTCCTTCTACACCTCGGAAGCGCTCGCCTTCTACGCGCTGAGCGATCAGGCGGCGGGCAAGGTGATCGAGCTGGATCTGATGACCAGCAAGCAGAAGGCGGCCCTGCCGGAAGACGAGGAAATCACCGCCGCCGACCGGCTGGTGATCGAATCTCCCTCGCGGGAAGGCATCGTGGCGGTGCGCGCCTTCGTGCGCGAGCGCGGGATGCGGGAACTCGTGCGCCGTCAACTCGAGGCGGCGACCTGCACGCCCTCGAACTGAACGCGCGTTCGCCTGACGTCAGTGGCTACGGCGCGGCCGGAATACGGGCTCGACCTCGGGTGTCGGGCCGGGCAGGGCCGAGACGTGTCGCTCGATCCGCACCACCGGCAGGATGACGATCTCCGCCCCCTCCGGCCGGCTTCCGCCGCGATCCGCACGGGACGATCCGCGCCGCGCCGGCTGGCGGGCCGTATCGGGAAACGCAATGACCGTGTTCATGCCCCTGATCCTCCATCGAGAGCCGTGATCACAACGTCACTGTGGTCCTTATGGTTGCGTGAAGCTTAACGTTTGGTGAACCGGGCGTTAATGGCGCGGGCGGACAGGTCTCCCGCGAGGGCGCCGCCCGGCGCTGGCGCGCTCTCAGTTTCCCGCCCAGCGCCAGCGCATGTAGTCCACCGCGAAGGGGGCCATGGCGGGCGTGAGGTCGGCTTCGCCCCGCACCACCGCAACATCGGCCAGCTCCGGGTGCGTCTCGGAGGCGAGGGAGGCACGGATGCGGGCGGCGAGGTCTTCGGCCGGCGCGTCGAACACGAGGCGGCCCATGAGCGCGACGCGCGGCCCGTCGAACAGGCCGGTGAAGCCCTCGTCGCGCAGGATGTCGGCGGGCAGGAGCCCGGTCTCCTCGGTCAGCTCGCGCAGCATGGAGGCGTGGAGGTCCACGCGGTTGTCAGCCGTGATGTCGGACGGGTCGGGTGTGCCGCCGGGAAAGTAGATGCGACCGGCCGAGGCCGTATGCGGCCCCATGACACCCAGCACGAAGCCGCCATCCGAGCCTTCGATGGCGGCGAGGGCGAAGGCATTGACCATGCCCTCATCCTTCCAGCCCTCGTCGCGCCAGAAGGTGAAGGCGGCGAAATCGGTCTGGCGGAAGGCGCCGGAGAGCACGCCGTCCGCGAAGCCGTGGCGGGCGAGGAGCAGGATCGGCCCGTTCCACAGATGCGGATTGTCGGCCGCCCGGCGGGCGAAATACGCCTCGATCTCGGCGCGGCGGGGGGCCATCTCGGTCCAGCCGCCGGGCTCGAAGGCAAGATCAAGCCGATGGACCGGCGCGATGCGCCGGTCCACGGTCCAGTCCTGACCCCAGCCGCCGCTCACGCGGCGGCGTCCTTCAGGGTCGGGTAGTCCACATAGCCCTTGGCGCCGCCGCCATAGAGCGTGTTCTGGTCCAGTTCGTTCAGCGGCGCATCGCGGCGCAGGCGCTCCACCAGGTCGGGATTGGAGATGAACGGCTTGCCGAAGGCCACGAGGTCGGCCTTGCCCTGCGCCAGCACGGTATTGGCGAGGGCCAGGTTGTAGCCGTTGTTCACCATCCAGGCGCCGCTGTAGCGCTTGCGCAGCTCCTCGAACGAGAAGTCCGGCGCCACGTCGCGCGGGCCGCCGGTGGCGCCCTCGACCACATGGATATAGACCGGGTGGCGCTTTTCCAGCTCGTCGATCACGTGGTTGAAAAGCGCCTGCGGGTTGCTCTCCGAGATGCCGTTGGCCGGCGAGACCGGCGAGAGGCGCAGGCCCGTGCGGGCGGCGCCGATCTCGGCGATCACTGCGTCCATCACCTCCAGCAGGAAGCGGGCGCGGTTCTCGATGGAGCCGCCATAGGCGTCGGTGCGCTGGTTCGAACCGTCCTTCAGGAACTGGTCGATGAGGTAGCCGTTGGCGCCATGCACCTCGACGCCGTCAAAGCCGGCCTTGATGGCGTTGGCGGCCGCTCGACGATAATCCGCGACGATGCCGGGGATCTCGGACAGTTCCAGCGCGCGCGGGGCGGAGGTTTCGGCGAAGCCGTTGTTCACGAAGGTCTTGGAGGCCGCGGTGAGGGCGGAAGGGGCCACCGGCGCGCCGCCGTTGGGCTGCAGCGAGGTGTGGGAGACGCGGCCCACATGCCAGAGCTGGATGAAGATGCGCCCGCCCTTGGCGTGCACGGCGTCCGTGACCTTCTTCCAGCCCGCGACCTGGGCGTCGGAATAGATGCCGGGGGTGTCCTGATAGCCCTGGCCTTGCTGGGAGATCTGCGAGGCCTCGGTGATGAGCAGGCCGGCGTCGGCGCGCTGGGCGTAATATTGCGGCGCGAGGTCGCCGGGCACGAAGCCAGCGGCGGCGCGGTTGCGCGTGAGGGGGGCCATGACGATGCGGTTCGGCAGCGTCAGGTTGCCGAGGCGGAAGGGTTCGAACAGGGACGTCGCGCTCATGAAGGGTGTCCTCTGGCGTGGGGCCGGGAGTGCTGCGATGCGGCAGACATAGGCGCGATCAAGCCACTGCCAAGCCCGGCCGCACGCGAAAGCAGGCTCAAATCCGGCCCACGAGCGTGAGTTGTTTCAATGCCACCTATTGGCCGCGCTCAAGTATGGCACCTTACCCATTGGCGTCTTTCAGATATGCAGCACGCCCTCGGCGATCACCACCGCACCGCCGCCGATGGTGGCGCCCGTGACCTGCCCGCCCTTCACCGTGAAGCCGAGGTCGACCCGGCTCGGCCGGCCCATCTCGAAGCCCTGGTCGATGCGCACCTTATGGTGGCCGTCCACCCGGTTCTCGGCATCGAGCAGCACCCAGGGGAAGGCGGCGGCGGCGGAGCCGGTGGCCGGGTCCTCCTCCGTGCCGAGGCCGGGGGAGAACATGCGGGCGCGGAAGTCCGCGTCGCCTTCCTCGTCCAGCGTGTAGAGGTAAAGCGCCTCGCCGAAGCCGCCGAGGGAGGCGATGAAGGCCGCCTCGTCCGGCCGCGCGCGGGCGAGCGCCGTCAGGTCGGCCAGCGGCACGAACAGGAAGGGCACGCCGGCATTGGCGACGATGGGCCGGTGGGCGTCGAAGCCGATGTCGCTCTCGTCGAGGCTCAGCGCCTCGGCGCAGGCGGCGCGGGAGATGTTCACCTCCTCGATCTCGCCCTTGCGCGGCGCGGTGAACACGGCCGAGCCCTTGCGCGCGCCGGCCGGCGTGGCGCCCTGCGCCGCCACCTCGCAGGTGATGGTGCCGATGGTCTCCTCGATGCGCAGGGTGCCCGTGGCGAGCTTGTCCTCCAGCGCGAGGAGCACGGCGGCGCCGACGGTGGGATGACCGGCGAACGGCATCTCATGGGCGACGGTGAAGATGCGGATGCGGGCGCGGTTCGCCTTGTTCTTCGGCGGCAGCACGAACACCGTCTCGGAGACGTTGAACTCCCGCGCGATCTGCTGCATGGCCGCGTCGTCGAGCCCCTGGGCATCCAGCACCACGGCGAGCGGGTTTCCGCCGAAGGGGCGGGTGGTGAACACGTCCAGGGTCACGTACCGGCGCGGCATCTCAGCTCTCGAACGCTACAAGAGCACCCGCGCCCCCACGCCGGCCTCTTACCTCTGCTTGCCACAATTTAGCCTCAGATCGCCGAGGCCGGGAAGAGCCGCGAGGGGGTCACGAACTCGTCCTGCGCTTCCACCAGCAGCAATTCCCGAGACTGTGCTTTTTCGGTCCGGGTCAGCACCCCGTAAATGGAGGATGCGGCAAGGGAAACCGCCTGCGCGGTGGAGCCGGTGCGCAGCACGTGGAAGAAGAACAAGGCGGCGATGGCATCGCCCGCGCCATTGAGCGAAACCGCGAGGCGCGGCGTCCGCACCAGGAAGCGCCCGTCCGGCCCGGAGGCGAGGAGGTCGATCGAATCGGAGGGTGTTTCGCTGACATGCAGGCTGGTGACGAGGATCACCTTCGGCCCCAGCGCGTGCAGGGCGTCGCAGGCGGCGATGGCCTCCGGGAGTGTCGTGCAGGTGCGGCGGGTGAGAAGCTCCAGCTCGAACTGGTTGGGGGTGATGACATCCGCCGCCGGCACCGCCTGCTCGCGCATGAATTCCGGGATGCCCTGCCGCACGAAGATGCCGCGGCCCACATCGCCGATCACGGGATCGCAGCAATAGGCGGCGTTGCGGTTCGCCGCGCGCACCCGCGCCACTGCATCGAGGATGGCGGCGCCGATGTCGGCGGAGCCCATGTAGCCGGAGAGCACGCCGTCGCAGCGCGCCAGCACGCCGCGCTCGGCGATGCCCTCCACCAGATCGCCGATGACGGAGGCCTCGAACACCTGCCCGCGCCACGCGCCGTAGCCGGTGTGGTTGGAGAACTGCACGGTGTTGATGGGCCACACCTCCACTCCCAGCCGCTGCAGCGGGAACACGGCGGAGGCGTTGCCCACATGGCCGTAGGCGACGTGCGACTGGATGGAGAGGATGTTCATGGGGCCATTTCCGGGGGGCGCTGAACAGCCGGTTAACCCCATGCAGCCTCCGCCGACAAATGGAATCTGTTGATGCGGCGTCACGGCCCCGCTGATGTTTCCCAGCGCAACAGCAAGTGACCGGAGCCGGACCTTTCGGCCACTGGAAATGCGCCGCGCAGGGGACTAAGCCGGAGCGCCGCCGCCCGATGGCGACGCTTTGTGCCGGTGACGCCTTGCCCTCGATCCGACCGCCGCTCCGTTTCCTTCTTGCCGTGCTGATGCTCGGCGGCCTTGTCGCGCCTGCGCACTCAGCCGGCCCGGCCTGTTACCCGCCCCAGGCGCTGGCGGCGAAGCCGGGGGAGGAGATCGTGCGGCCGCACACGGGCGGCCCGGGGCAATTGCCTGACATCTCGGTGCCGGCCTCGGCGCCGGTGCCGGCCGCGCTGCGCGGCTCCATCCGCCGGGTGGAGCTGCCGCCGGGTGTGAAGATGGTGGCCCTCACCTTCGACCTCTGCGAGGCCTCCAGCGAGACCTCGGGCTATGACGGCGCGCTCGTGGATTACCTGCGCAGCGAGGGCATCGCCGCCACCTTCTTCGCCGGCGGCAAGTGGATGGTGAGCCATCCCGAGCGCGGCGGCCAGCTCACCGCAGATCCCGGCTTCGAGATGGGCAACCACACCTGGTCTCACGCCAATCTCACCGTGAAGACCGGCGAAGCCATGCGCCGGCAGGTGGACGATGCCGATATCGGCCTCGCCCTCGGCCGCAAGCAGGCGGAGGCGAAGGGCTGCATGCTGCCGAAGCCGCAGGCCATCAGCCTGTTTCGCTTTCCCTATGGCTCGTGCAGCGCCGAGTCGCTGAACTATGTGAACGACACCGGCCACCTCGCCATCCAGTGGGATGTTGATTCCGGCGATCCCGCCTTCATCGGCGCCAAGGGCATGGCCGACGACATGCTCCGCGGCATCAAGCCCGGCTCCATCGTGCTCATGCACGCCAACGGCCGCGGCAAGCACACCGCCGAGGCGCTGAAGATCCTCATCCCCGCGCTGCGCGCCAAGGGCTACCGCTTCGCCACCGTGGGCCAGCTGCTCGCCGCCGGCACGCCGGTGATCGCCCAGACCTGCTATTCCCTGAAGCCGGGCGATACCCGCATCTATGACGAGGCTGCGCGGACCGGAAAGCGCATCCTGCCGGTGCAGTAGGAGAAGGGGGAGCCGGCGGGAGGCATCCCACCTCACTCCACACCCCCTTGCTTCAGCCGTTCCGTTCGGCTATGAGCAGCCTCCCGTACTCGTGAGCGAAGAGCAGAGCGCCCCGTGTCGTCCCGCACGACCAAGACCGCCGCCTCTCAGCCCCGGACCATCAAGGTTCCGGGCAACGCTCTTATTCTGCGCGCGCTTCTTCTCCTTAGCCGCCCCTGAGGGCCGGCCGGGCTTGCGCCTGGGCACTCAGGGGAACCGCCGCCGCCGGGCCTGAAGACCCGGCGCCTGTTTTCGGCTTATGATCCGGACAACATGCCCCCAGACGGGCCGCGCCGGATGCGAGAAGGACCGCTCCCATGACTGCCAGCACCACCGTCGGCGCCAACGACCGCGTCATCATCTTCGACACCACCCTGCGCGACGGCGAACAGTGCCCCGGCGCCTCCATGACCTTCGAGGAGAAGCTCGAGGTGGCCGAGGTGCTGGACGAGATGGGCGTCGACGTGATCGAGGCCGGCTTCCCCATCGCCTCCATCGGTGATTTCGAGAGCGTGGCGGAGATCGCCCGCCGCACCAAGAACGCCACCATCGCCGGCCTCTCCCGCGCCGCCCTGAACGACATCGACCGCTGCGCCGAGGCGGTGAAGCACGCCCGCCGCGGGCGCATCCACACCTTCCTGTCCACCTCGCCCGTGCACATGAAGTACAAGCTCCAGAAGGAGCCGCACGAGGTGCTGGAGATGGTGGTGGCTTCCGTCACCCGCGCCCGCAACCACGTGGAGGACGTGGAGTGGTCGTCCGAGGACGGCACCCGCACCGAGATCGATTTCCTCTGCCGGTGCGTGGAGGCGGCGATCAAGGCCGGCGCCACCACCATCAACATCCCCGACACGGTGGGCTACACCACCCCGGCCGAGTATGAGGCGCTGTTCCGCACCGTGCGCGAGCGCGTGCCCAATTCGGACAAGGCCATCTTCTCCGTCCATTGCCACAATGACCTCGGCATGGCGGTCGCCAATTCGCTGGCTGGCCTCGCCGGCGGCGCGCGCCAGATCGAATGCACCATCAACGGCATCGGCGAGCGGGCGGGCAACGCCGCGCTCGAAGAGATTGTGATGGCCATCGACACCCGCTCGGACGTATTGCCCTATCGCACCGGCATCAATTCCAAGATGCTCACCCGCGTGTCCAAGCTGGTCTCGGCGGTGACGTCCTTCCCGGTGCAGTACAACAAGGCCATCGTCGGCCGGAACGCCTTCGCCCATGAGAGCGGCATCCATCAGGATGGAATGCTGAAGCACACCCAGACCTACGAGATCATGACGCCGGAGAGCGTGGGCGTCTCCAAGACCTCGCTGGTGATGGGCAAGCATTCCGGCCGCGCCGCCTTCCGCGACAAGCTCAAGGCCATGGGCTACGAGCTGGGCGAGAACGCGCTCAACGATGCGTTCACCCGCTTCAAGGACCTCGCCGACCGCAAGAAGGTGGTCTACGACGAGGACATCGAGGCGCTGGTGGATCAGGAGATCGCGGTCTCCCACGATCGCATCAAGCTCCTGTCCCTGTCGGTCATCGCCGGCACCCACGGCCCGCAGCGCGCTACCATGCGCGTCGAAGTGGATGGCCGCGTCATCACCGAGGAAGCCGAGGGCAACGGCCCGGTGGATGCCACCTTCAATGCCATCAAGGCCTTGGTGCCGCATCAGGCCAAGCTCGACCTCTATCAGGTCCATGCCGTCACCGAGGGCACCGATGCGCAGGCCGAGGTGTCCGTGCGCCTCGAGGAGAACGGCAAGGTGGTGACCGCCCGCGCCGCCAATCCCGATACGCTGGTGGCCTCCGCGCAGGCCTACATCACGGCGCTGAACAAGCTGCAGATGAAGCGCCAGAGCATGAACGCCCAGAGCGCTGCCGGCTGAGGCTTCCGACTAGTCATAAAATGAAGGCCGCCCCATGGGGCGGCCTTTTTCGTTGCGGGATCAGTTGCGGCCCGGTCCGTCGCCGGGAGCCCCCCCGGCCCCACCGGGACCACCTGCGCCGCCCGGCCGGGCGGCCGGCGTCGCGGGACCGGGGCGCGCAGCACCTGCGGCGGCTCCGCCCGGCGTCGGGCCGGGCTGGGCGCGCTCGCGGGCCGCCGGGGCGGCAGGCTCGCGCGCCGGTCCATCGCCCTGCACCCGGTTGGCCGGCCGCTCTGCCGGCGCGGCGCGCTGGGGCGCGGGACGCTCGGGGGCAGCGCGTTCGGGGGCCGCACGGTCGGGCGTGACGGCCCGATCCACCGGGCGGGGCTGATCGCGGCTGGGGCGTTCCGGCCGCTCCCGGTCGGCGCGCGGGGAGGGGGCGTTCTTCGGCTGGTCCATCTGGCCGGGAGACGGCCGCTCCTCGCGGCCCCGATCCGGATTGGTGGGCACGGCAGGGCGGTTCGGCGCACCGTTCTGCTCCGGACGCGCGTTGCCGTCCGGCCTCGGCTGTGCCGGGGTGGCCGGCCGGTTGGGCGGCGTTTCCGGCTGGCGGCCCTGATCGGGCTGCGCCTGCCTGTCCTGACGCTCGGCAGGGCTCGCCGGCGACGGAGAGTCCGGCTGGCGGGCGCGATCCGGCTCGGCCTGCCGCTCGCTGCGCTCCGGCTGGCCGCTGCGCGGTGTGTCCGGGCGCGCCGCATTGGGCGGCGTGCGGTCCGGCGGCGTGGTCGGCGCATCGGGATTGCGCTGCGGGGTGCCCGGCGGGGTACCGGGCGCGCCGGGACGGGCGGCATCGCCGGCGCCGGGCGGCGGCATGTTCGGCGTGCCGGGGCGAGCGCCGGGGGCGCCCGGCCGGTTGTCGTCCGTCGCGCGGGCGGGCAGGGCGTTCGGCCGCTCCTGCCGGATCTTGTCGATCACCTGTTGCGCCCGCTCCTGGCGCTGCTCCACGCGTTGCTGCAGCTTCTCGTTCCGCGCCTTGATGGCTTCCAGGCGCTTCTCCTGAATCTCGCTCGCGTTGCGGTTGGCCTCCTCCACGGTCTTCTGGATGCGATCGCGCTGGCGCTCGCGCAGCTGGTCGATCTCCCGTTCATAGGCGCGGTTGTTGCCCGACCAGCGCTGCTCGCGCAGCTGGCGCCGCTGGCTGTCGTCGATGACCGAGAGCAGCGCGGCCGAAGGCGCGGCAAGCCCCGGCACCCGCTCGCCCACATAGTTGCGCACCAGGATGCGCCGGTCCTGCGGCAGCTCGCGCTCGAAGCGCGGCGGCGGGGGAACGCGGTTCGCGCGGGCGACACGCGGGCCGTAGATGCCCACATAGCCGCCGCGATCGACGAACTCGTCCCGGTAGTTGTCCACGAAGACAACCCGGCGGGAGGGGATGCCGCCTTCGATCACGCTCGCATAGTCGCGCCGGTCGACGAAGCGGGTCGTCACCACCCCGTCGCGATAGACCGGCTGATAGATGCGCGGATTGTCCCGCGACAGCCACACGGCGATCTGCGCGATGGGCGCCACATGCAGCGCCAGCTCCGGCGCGGCGAGGTAGCGGTTGTCCACGAACACCCAGCTTTCCGCCACCGGAGGGTCCATCACCCGCGGCGCGCCATAGGCATAGCCGCGGGAATCGGGGGCGATGGGCGCCCAGCCGGTCTTGCCGCCGCCGCTGCGCCACGTCACCCAGGCCGGCGCCCAGGTGTCGCCGGGCACCCAATACCAGCCATAGGCGGGCTCATACCCCCAGCGGCCGTAATGGTAGGTGGCCCAGGCGAACGGCTCGGCCGAATCCCAGTACCAGCCGTAATCGTCCGTCCAAAGCCAGCGCCCCTCCTGATAGGGCCGCCAAGACGCGTCGAGCCCGGAGGGCACGAAGACGTAGTCATAGTCGGGATGGCGCACCCAGCTCCCGTGCTCGGCCAGCGGCTCGTAGAAAATGTTGATGTCCACCCGCTCACGGCCGGCCTGCTGCGGCTGGCCCTGGCTCCGTTTCTGCGCCTGCTGCGCGGTTGCCGGCGTCGCAACGGCGAGCGAAGCGACGGCGGGAACCGCGAGCGCGAGCGCCGCCGTGGAGAGCAGGGCTCGGGTGAGGGGCGAGCGCGAGATTCTCATGGCGTCTCCTTTCAAGAGTCGTCTCAAGAGAACCGGCCCGGCCCGCGCTTGTTCCTCGCGGAAATCGCCTGAAAAAATCGCGCTTTGCCAGATGCTTGGGTGGCCCAGCGTGGCCGTGGTGCGGCCAGAAGGTGGCGAGGCGGGCGCAGGTGAGGTGCCATGCTGCCGACAACCCTACGGAAGTTCGGGCTTGACGCAGCGGCCGCCGCGACCTTCAAAAGGGTTCAGAAGGGGACGCCAAAGGATCCCTCAAGGAGGAGAATGCCCATGCGAATGCTCTCGGCCGCCCTCGCGCTCGCCGCGGCGATCGGATTGTCTGCGACGGCGACGGCGCAGGACTATCCTACGCGGCCGATCACCATGGTGGTTCCCTTCGCGGCCGGTGGCCCGACCGACACGGTGGCGCGTCTCGTCGCCGAATCCATGTCGAAGACGCTGGGCCAGCAGGTGGTCGTGGAGAACGTGGGCGGCGCCGGCGGCACCCGCGGCGCGGGCCAGGTGGCGAAGGCCGCGCCCGACGGCTACACCATCCTGCTCCACCATATCGGCCAGGCCACCGCGGCGACGCTCTATCGCAAGCTGCCCTACAATCCCGCGACCGACTTCGAGGCGGTGGGCCTCGTCACCGCCGTGCCCATGACCATGATCGCCAAGCCCGGCTTCGCCCCCAAGACCATGGCCGAGGCCGTGGACTATGTGAAGGCGAACAAGGACAAGGTGACCTACGGCAATGCCGGCGTCGGCTCCGCCTCGCACCTGTGCGGCATGCTGTTCATGTCGTCGATCGGCACCCAGATGACCACCGTTCCCTATCAGGGCACGGGTCCGGCCATGAACGACCTCGTCGGCGGCCAGATCGACCTCATGTGCGACCAGACCACCAACACCACCGGCCAGATCAAGGGCGGCAAGGTGAAGGCCTATGCCGTCACCACCAAGAGCCACGTGAAGTCGCTGCCCGACCTGCCCACCATGCAGGAGAGCGGCCTCAAGGACTTCGAAGTGGCGGTGTGGCACGGCATCTATGCCCCCAAGGGCACGCCCAAGGCCATCGTCGACAAGCTGAACGCCGCCCTCGACGTCGCCCTCAACGATCCCAAGGTGATCGCCCGCTTCGCCGACCTCGGCACCGAGCCGGAGCCGAAGGACCGCCGCAGCCCGGCCTTCCACAAGGATTTCGTTATCGCCGAGATCGCCAAGTGGAAGCCGGTGATCCAGGGCGCCGGCGTCTACGCCGACTGACCACCCACCGCGGCATCCAGCGTCGTGGCCGCAGCATGCCGGCCCGACGCCCCAACTGATATCGGCGGGGTTCACGACCGCGTCGGCGAGCCTTCAGGAACGCATCCCGCGCGGCCGGCGCCAGCCGCGCGGGCCTTCCCACAGCAGGCCACCTGTCAGAGCGCAACCAAAACGCGCCGGCACCGAGGGGGACATGAACATCATCCGCAATCCGAAGGACGTCCTCTCGGGCCTCCTCTTCATCGCCCTCGGGCTCTTGTTCGGCTGGCAGACCCAGGACCTGCCCATGGGCACGGCGGTGCGCATGGGGCCGGGCTATTTCCCGCTGGTGCTCTCGGGCCTGCTCGGGCTGCTCGGGCTCATCATCCTCATCAACGGCCTGCGCTTCCCCGGCGAGATGCCGAGCGGCATCGCCTGGCGGGCGGTGCTCATCATCACCGGCGCGGTGGTGTTCTTCGGCTTCGGCGTGCGGCCCCTCGGCTTCCTGCCCGCCCTCGGCATCTCGGTGTTCGTCTCGGCGCTGGCCTCGCGCCTGTTCACCTTCCGGACGGCGCTGCTGAACACCGCCGTGATGGTGGTGTTCGCCTGGGCCGTCTTCATCAAGGGGCTCGGCCTGCCGCTGCCGCTGCTCGGCCCGTGGCTCGGCGGATACTGAGGAGGCGCCCGTGGACCTTCTCGACAACCTCGCCCTCGGTTTCTCCGTCGCGCTGTCGCTGCAGAACGTCTTCTACTGCTTCGTCGGCGCGCTGCTCGGCACGCTGATCGGCGTTTTGCCCGGCCTCGGCCCGGTGGCGACCATCGCCATGCTGCTGCCGCTCACCTTCGGCCTGCCGCCGGTTTCCGCCCTCATCATGCTCGCCGGCATCTATTACGGCGCGCAATATGGCGGCTCCACCACCGCCATCCTCATCAACCTGCCGGGCGAATCCTCGTCCGTGGTCACCGCCATCGACGGCCACCAGATGGCCCGCAAGGGCCGGGCGGGCGCGGCACTCGCCACCGCGGCGCTGGGCTCCTTCTTCGCCGGCTCGGTGGCGACCCTGCTGCTCGCCCTGTTCGCGCCGCCGCTCGCCAACCTCGCGCTGCAGTTCGGGCCGCCGGAATATTTCTCGCTGATGGTGCTCGGCCTCATCGCCTCGGTGACGCTGGCTTCGGGCTCGGTGGTCAAGGCCATCGCCATGATCGTGCTGGGGCTGATCCTCGGCCTCTCCGGCCAGGACATCTACACCGGCACGCCGCGCTTCACCTTCGACATGCAGGAACTCTCCGACGGCTTCGACTTCGTGGCGCTGGCCATGGGCATGTTCGGCATCAGCGAGATCATCCGCAACCTGGAGGATGAACACCAGCGCTCGCTCGTGGCAGCCAAGGTGAAGAGCCTGATGCTCACGAAGGAGGAGTTCAAGCGCATCATCGCGCCCGTCCTGCGTGGCACGGTGATCGGCTCCTTCCTCGGCATCCTGCCGGGCGGCGGCGCCATGCTGTCCTCCTTCGCCTCCTATTCCATCGAGAAGAAGATCTCGAAGTACCCGCGCGAATTCGGGCGTGGCGCCATCGAGGGCGTGGCGGGGCCGGAGAGCGCCAACAACGCCGGCGCGCAGACCTCCTTCATCCCCATGCTGACGCTGGGCATCCCCTCCAACCCGGTGATGGCGCTGATGATCGGCGCCCTCATCATCCAGGGCATCACGCCCGGTCCCAACGTGGTGACGGAGAAGCCCGACCTGTTCTGGGGCGTCATCGCCTCCATGTGGGTGGGCAACTTCATGCTGGTGCTGCTTAACCTGCCGCTCATCGGCATGTGGGTGCGCCTGCTCACCGTGCCCTACCACGTGATGTTCCCGGCCATCATCGCGTTCTGCTGCATCGGCGTGTACAGCGTGAACAACAACACGTTCGACGTGTACACCATGGCCCTGTTCGGCCTGCTCGGCTACGCGCTGGTGAAGCTCGATTGCGAGCCCGCCCCGCTGCTGCTCGGCTTCGTCATCGGCCCCATGCTGGAAGAGTATCTGCGCCGGGCCATGCTGATCTCGCGCGGCGACCCCACCGTGTTCGTCACCCGCCCCATCTCGGCCGTGCTGCTGCTGCTCGCCGTGGCCGCTCTGGTGGTGGTGCTGCTGCCCTCCGTGCAGAAGGGCCGCGAGGAGGCGTTCAAGGAGTAAATCCACAAGCGACGACGCGGCGGCGGAAAGGACCTGTGGAAATCTTCCCCGCCGCGCCGACCGAGGCCCTTGCCAGCCCGGAACTCATTTGCTACACGAACGCCTCCTTCGGGGGCCACCCCGGACGGGCGCATAGCTCAGTTGGTAGAGCAGCTGACTCTTAATCAGCGGGTCCTAGGTTCGAGCCCTAGTGCGCCCACCATTAAAATCAAAACTTACGGCGGTTTCACCGTTTCGGATTCCGGATCTGAAACGGCTTTTGAAACGGTTTTCGCCGTAGCCGGCGGGCGAGCGCTATCTCTCTGTATCTGAACTGTAGAGCGCGGTGCGCTTGAAGTCCTCGGTGAAGTTCGCTTTGCCCATCGGGGCCTCCATGCCTCGAATTTAGGGAAGAAGGCGTCCGGGAACCTAGGGGCGATCCAGCCTCGTCCAAATCCAACACCCCGCCATGACGCAGTGAGGTCGGGAACGGGTCGGAGGGATCACGACTTCAGCCACTCGTTCAGTCAGGATCACCGACAAAAGCCCGGGGAACGCCGTTCAGATCTTCTCGGCGATGTCGTCGAGCGCGCTCCATTGGGGCACGTCGCCGAACCCGGTGGGGATGCGCAGGGCCTTCACATAGGTGAATTCGTTCAGCGTCATGGCCGCCCGCTCGCGCCCGTAGCCGCTGGACTTGGTGCCGCCGAAGGGGGTGCCGTTGCCGCCGCGGTTGTAGTTGTTGATGAAGACGATTCCCGCCTCCACCCCCCGGGCCACCCGGTTCGCCCGGGCCTGATCGCGTGAATAGACGCCAGCCACCAGCGCGAAGTTGGTGGAGTTGGCGATGGCGATGGCCTCCTCCTCGGTGCGGAAACTCATCAGCGCGGTGACGGGGCCGAAGATCTCCTCCTGCGCGATGCGCATATGCGGCGCGACGCCGGTGAAGACGGTGGGCTGGACGAAATAGCCGTTCCGCAGCCGCTCTTCCTGCGGCAGCGGGGCCTGCGCGAGGATGGTGGCGCCTTCCTCCAGGCCGATGCGGATATAGTCCAGGACCTTTTGCTGCTGGGGCTTCGAGATCAGCGGACCCACATGGACCTTCGGGTCCGTTCCCTCGCCCAGCCGGAGCCGACGGACGAAGGCGGCGAGCCGCGCGGCGAAGGCATCGTGGATGTCGGCGTGAACGAGGATGCGCGAGCCCGCGGTGCAGGCCTCGCCTTTGTTGAAGAAGGCCGCATCGACCGCATCGCGCACAGCCCGGTCGAGATCCGCGTCCTCGAACACGATGAAGGGGTTCTTGCCCCCGAGTTCCAGCAGCACCGGGACGTGCCGCTCCGCCGCCGCCTTGAGCACCGCCGTGCCGGTGGAGGGGGCGCCGGTGAAGGAGATCTTGCGGATCAAAGGATGCGCGGTGAGCGCCCGGCCGGTCGCGCCGGGGCCGGGCACCACATGGACGAGATCGGGCGGCAGCACCGTGTTGATGATCTCGACGATGCGCATGATGGTGAGCGGCGCCTGCTCGCCCGGCTTCAGCACGATGGTGTTTCCGGCTGCCAGCGCCGGCGCGATCTTCGCGCCGGTGTGGATGGGCGGCCAGTTGAAGGGAATGATGCCCGCGACCACGCCATAGGGCTCGCGCACCGTGACCGAATAGACGTTGCCCATGTCCAGCGTCTCGCCGCTCATCTTGTCGGCGAGGCTGCCGAAATAGGCGAAGGCGTGGATCAGGGCGGAGACGTCGAAGGCCTTGGCGTCACGGACCGGCTTGCCGTTCTCGCGGCAGAGCAGTTCGGAAAGTTCGTCGGCATGTTCGGAGAGCTTGCGGCTGGCCTGGAGAAGGGCGAGCCCGCGCTCGCGCGCAGGGACGCGTCGCCAGCCGAGAAAGGCTGCGTGGGCCGACCGCACCGCCGCGTCCACTTCCGCCACTCCGCCGCCCTGGACCACGGCGAAGATCTCGCCGGTGGCGGGATTGTCGACGGGAAAGCGGTCCTCGGCGTTCGTCGAGGACCAGCGGCAGGTGACGAGATCGAGCGGTGCTGTTCCCATGGCGGGTCTTCCTCATCGGTGGCCATGCCCGAAGGAAGCCGGACACGGCAGTGCACCGGCCAGCCCCATCACGGGCTGGCCGGTGCCGGTTTCAGCGGGAGATGTCTTCCAGCGACCGGTTGGTGGTCTCGATGGCCAGAGCCGAGACGACGATGCCGGCGACGATCGCGGCCGATGCGAAGACGAGGAACACCATGCCGATGCCGTCGGCCACGAAGAAACCCACGATCAGCGGGCCGACCATGGAGGCCAGCCGCAGCCAGGCGGTGCCGAGGGCGGTGCCGATGGCCCGGGCGCGGGTCGGGTAGATCTCCGGCGTGTAGAGATAGATGCCGAGAACCGACAGGCCGGCGAAGTAGTAGGCGATGCCGCTGAGCACCACGAACTGGGGCACCGACGTGAGGCCGACGTACCAGATGGAGAGGAGCGCCGCCGCGGCCCCGAACAGGGCGACCATGAACAGTCTGCGCCGGCCGATCCGGTCGATGACGAAGCCCGCCGTCAATCCTCCGGCCAGCTGCATCAGGCTGCCGATGGTGCCGAAGCGCAGCGCGGTTTCGAGCGGCAGGTTGAACACGCTCCGGTACAGGGTCGGCAGCCAGGTGCCGAGGCCGTAGGTGATGAGGAAGGTGGAGAACCAGATCACCCACACCACCACCGTGCGCTTGATGTAGTCGGGGCCGACCAGGTCACGCCAGGACGACCTGCGCGGGTCCGCGGGGACCCATTCGGTGGGCGGGGCGAGCTTCTGGCCGGTGGAGGCCTCGATCTCGCTCTCGATGCGCGCCATGGCGGCCGTCGCGTCGGCCACGCGGTTGCGGCTCGCGAGCCAGCGGGGCGATTCCGGCAGCAGGAAGCCGAGGCTCACGCCGATGATGATCGGCAGGACGCCGATGAAGAACATGGCCTGCCAGCCCAGGTGCGGCACCACGAAGGAGCCGATCAGGCCGGAGGCGAACAGCCCGAAGGTGAAGACGCATTCGTAGAGGATGAAGAAACGTCCGCGCTTGTGCGCCTTGGCGATCTCGCTGATGTACACCGCCGCGATCGGCACCTGCGCGCCGAGGCCCAGGCCCTGGATGGTGCGGAAGACAAGGAGCGTCTCGTAGTCGGAGGCAAACGCGCAGGCGAGGCTCATCGCCGACATGATGCAGATGGCGCCGATCATGGTCGGCAGGCGGCCGAAGCGCTCGGCGCACATGCCGGCCACGAGCGCGCCGACAAGCTGGCCGAGATAGCCGGTCGAGATGAGAAAGCCGACCTGCGGCCCGCTGAGCTTCCAGAGGGGCCGCAGCACCGGCAGCACCTGGGCGATGGTGAGCGCGTCGAACGCATCGAAGAAGGTGGCCGTACCGATCAGGATGCGGGCCTTCAGGTGCCAGCGCGAGAACGGCAGGCGCTCGATGCGCGCGGCGACGTCGCGGATCACCTCCGCATGCGCGCTGTCGGACTTGCCCATACTGATGTTCGTCATCCAATCACCTCCCCGGCATTGCTTTGATCTGTGTTCTTGATGAGGGAGCGTACCGATCACCGGCACGCGTCCTCGCCGCGGCCGGTCTCACGCCAGCTTCAGCAGCCTCTTGGCGTTGCCGCCGAAAATCTTTGCCTTGTCGGCGTCGCCCAGCTCGAACGTCCGCAGCCAGTCCACGCCCGGCGCGTTCTCCACGAAGGGCCAGTCGATGGAGAACAGGATGCGGTCCACGCCCATCTCCGCGATGCAGCAGGCAAGCGCGGGGTCGGAGAAGAAGCCGCTCGTCGTCACGTGGAAATGGTCGGTGAACAGCTTGCGGAAGGTCTTCGTCGGCGTGTCGCGGCTCAGGGCCTCGTCGATGCGGGCCATGAGGAACGGGATCCCCTCGCCGAGGTGCCCGAGAATGAGCTGGAGACGGGGAAACGCCTCCAGCGCCCCCGACAGAACGAGGCGCATGGCATGGGTGCCAGTCTCGATGGTGAAGCCCCACGCGGCCGTGGCGAAGGTCGGGTGGGTTTCGGCGTATTTCCCCATGTAGGCCTGCCGCACCGCAGCCATCGGCAAGGCGGGATGGATGTAGAGCGGCACATCCAGCGCCTCGGCGCGTTCCAGGATCGGCCAGAAGCGGGCGTCGTCCAGAAACAGCCCGTCCGTCGTCCCGTGGATCATGGCGCCCTTGAAGCCCAGCTCCCGCACGGCGCGTTCCAGTTCCCCCGCTGCATGGTCGGGCACGGACGTGGGCAGCGAGGCGAAGGCGGCGAAGCGGGTCGGGTGCGCCGCCACCACCTCGGCGAGCCGGTCATTGGCGCGCCGGGCAACGTCGGCCGCCGATGCCGCCGGAACCCTTTGAAGCCCGGGCGGCGCATGGGAGAGCACCTGGATATCGACGCCCGCCTCGTCCATTTCACGCAGGCGCTGGGCACCGAGATCGCGCATGCGGGTGGCGAGGCTCCCGCCGGCACCGCCGGCGATGGCGTACACCTCCGCATCGAGATAGTGCTCCTCGATGGCAACGACCGGCCCTGGCGCCGCCATGGCGCGCCTCCTGCTGCTCGGGTGCGTGTCAAAAGCTCTGGCCCGCCATCCCCTGCGCCGGCGGTGCCGGCGCAGGGGCGTGGCTCAGGCACACAGAGCGGCGAGTTCGGCGTGGGTGGTCAGACGCGCCAGCGCCTCGTAGCGGCGGGCGAGGCGCAGCGACTCGATCAGCTCGATGATCCCGTAGGGCCGGCCGAACACGTGCGCGTGCACGGTGATGTCCAGGCAGCAGGGGCGCTTGGGGGCGTCCGGCCAGTTCGCGAGCAGGCGCTCCAGGATCTGGGTGAAGGCGCGCGGCTCGTTGCCGTAGCGGATGTAGAGGGGCATGTCGTTCACCTCCATGGTGAACGGGACGCCGACGACGCTGCCCCGCGGCGTTTCCAGCTTGTAGGGCACGTCCGTGTCGAAGATGTCCGAATGCCAGGCAAAGCCCTGCTCCGCCAGCAAAGCGGAGGTGACGGCGCTGGGGGTGCAGCGTGGGCTGATCCAGCCCGCCGGGCGGCGGCCCGAGGTCGCCTCGATGGTGGAGATGCAGCGCAGGAGGTCGGCGCGCTCCTCGGCCTCGGTCTGGTAGGCCGGCACGATGTTCTGCGCCCAGGCATGGGCGGCTATGTCGTGCCCGGCCGTGACGATGGCCTTCATCAGGTCCGGATAGCGCTCGGCGAGGATGCCGCTGACGTAGAACACCGCCTTCACGTCGGCGGCTGCGAGCGCGTCGAGGATGCGCCAGGTGCCCACCTTGGGGCCGTAGTCCGCCCAGGAGCGGCCCTGCAGGTCGAGCACGCCGGCCTTGAGCGGGTTGCCCATGGGGCCGATGCCCGGCGCGGAATCGTCGCTCCAGGCTTCGAGCATCACGCTGACCGAAAGGGCAAGCGGACGGTCCAGGGGCCAGGCGACGGGGGTGGAGGTTGCTGCGGTCATGCGGCGCGCCCTTTCAAGTGTCGCGGTTCGTTCAGCCGATACGGTTCTGGAGCGTGCCGATGCCCTCGATGTGGCAGGTCACGAGGTCGCCGCGCTGAAGCGGGTGGGGCGGCGTCATGGCATAGCCGACACCGGAGGGCGTGCCGGTGGCGATGATGTCGCCCGCTTCCAGCGTCATCCCGCGCGAGAGGTCCTCGATGATGCGGGGCAGGTCGAAGATCATCTGCGAGGTGTTGGCGGCCTGACGGCGCTCACCGTTCACCTCCAGCCACAGGTCGAGCTTCTGCGGATCGGCGATGGCGTCGTCGGTGACGATGCAGGGGCCGATGGGGCAGCTGCCGTCGAGGCCCTTGCCCTTGAACCACTGATCGTGGCGTCGCTGCAGGTCGCGGCCGGTGATGTCGTTGAGCACCGTGTAGCCGAACACGTACTTGCGCCAGTCGGCGGCCGGAATATCGCGGCCGTCGCGGCCGATCACGATGGCAAGCTCGATCTCGTAGTCGAGCAGGTTGGTGATGCCCTCGTGCAGCGGAATGGTGTCGCCGGTGGCGATGACGGTCGTCGGCGGCTTGGAGAAGAACTGGGGAAATTCCGGCAGCTTCAGGTCCAGCCCACGCGCCTTGTAGCCCTCGGTGACGTGATCGATGTAGTTGCGGCCGACGCAGAAGATGTTCTTGGCCGGGCGCGGGATCGGCGCCAGCAGCGTGACGTCTTCCAGCGGCACGAGACCAGGCCCGCCGCGACCCGCCCCCCGGGCGGCCTCGGCCAGAGCCTTCGCGGCATCGACGGCGCCGGCGCGGATCAGCGAGAGCATGCTCTCGAATTCAGGCTTGCCGGTCGCCGTGAGGTCGAACACGGCGTCATCGAGCACCACACCCAGGTGCTGATCGGCGGACGGCTTGCGAACAAAGGTGACCAGTTTCATCGGCAGTTCTCCTGCCGTCAAAAAATATCGATTTTCCGAGTCGGTCAACTTAAATATCGATTTTTTGATTGTGCATCGCAATATTATCGATCATTCAGGCTTTACGAAGCGGCTATGATCATCCAAGGTTCGTGGGCGAAGAACGGAGCGCGGCACTGTTGATGACGAAGAGCGCAACCCTGGCCAGCGAGGCCTATGGACGGCTGCGGAGCGACATCATCGATGGGGCGATCAAGCCGGGCGCCAAGCTCAAGATTCGTACCATCTGCGATCAGTATGGCATCGGTGCCAGCCCGGTCCGCGAGGCGCTGAACCGGCTCGCCAGCGAAGGGCTGCTCGATCATCGCGACCAGCGCGGGTTCCGGGTCCACTCGGTCACCCTCCAGGACCTCGACGAGCTGATCCTTGCGCGATGCTGGGCCAACGAGGTCGGGCTGCGCAATTCGATCCGCAGCGGGGGGCTCGCCTGGGAAGAGGGCGTGACCGCGGCGCTCCAGCGGCTGGAGGCCATCCCGCGCTATCTCTCCGACGACACCACCGAGCGCAATCCTGCATGGGAGCAGGCCCACGGCGCCTTCCATGCGGCGCTGGTGGCGGCGTCGGGATCGTCCTGGATCAACGATTTCTGCACGCAGCTGTATGTCGCGGCGCAACGCTACCGCCATGCGGCGCGGACCGTCCCGCGCGCCGGCCGCAACGAGCAGGACGAGCATCGGGCCATCGCGCAGGCCGCCATCGCCCGGCGCGAGAACGAGGCCGTCGAACTGCTGATGGAGCATTTCCGGCTGACCGCGCGGCTGGTCCGCGCGGCCCTTCGCCAGGATGGCATGTAGACGTCTGTGACGTCGGGCCCTAGCGGGCGGGGCCGGTCCACACCGTCTTGGTGTTGGTGAACTCGCGGATGCCGTAGGATCCCAGTTCCCGGCCGTATCCCGAACGCTTGATGCCGCCGAACGGCAGGCGCGGGTCCGAGGCGACCATGCCGTTGATGAAGACCGCGCCGGCATCGATCTGGCTGGCATAGACGGCCGCCTTGGCCACGTCCCGCGTCCAGATCGCCGCGCCGAGGCCAAACTCAGTGTCGTTGGCGTGGGCGATCGCATCCTCGGCCGACGCGACGCGGACGATCGCCGCTGCATTCATCATTCTGTTCGTGATGAAGCCCATGCGGATCCGGGCGACGTCGGGAGGCTGATCCGGCACGCGATGAAACCTGAGACCATCCGGCGGGGGCCTCGCCCCGCCGGATGGTTTGCCTGAACGGAAGGGGCCGGGATCAGCGTGGCTGCGTCGGCCAAACCTGAAACGCCAGTCGGTGCCGGGCACGTCTTTGCCGGACACGTCCGATTGACATGATCTGCCATTGTCAATGAATGGCCTGGGCTCCCGAAGGATCCGGCGGGCCACCCACTGCTGCAAAGCGGTACACCGGGGCGCGAGGCGGCCGCAGGTGGAAGAGGCCTGCGGCTTCGCCTGCTAGTAGGTCGCCGCCAGATAGTCGACGATGGCCTTGGCGTCCTTCTCGTCGATCGGGGCGCCGTAGACGGAAATCATCTTGTGAACCTCGGCATCCCAGAACGGCCGCCCCATCTTGGGTGGCTGCGTGAGGATGTAGTCGGCCGAATGGCACGCGGCACAATTGTTCTCCGCGGCCTCGACCCCCGGCCCCGGCTTGAAGACGGCGGTCTCCGGCGGAAGCACATAGGACATGGGCTGCGCCACGGCGAAGCCGGCGAAGGTGCCGGCACAGGCCAGGGCGGCGGTGGTGACGAGGGCGGCGGCGAGGGTCTTGGGATGGCTGGTCATCGGAATCTCCCTCACGCGGCCACGATACGGGTGGTTTCGACGACGTTGCGCATATAGCCGGAGGGGTTCCAGGTCGCCTCCATGGGCTGGCTCTTGCCGAGCACATTGGTGGCCCGCACCAGGATCGCGTGGTCTCCCGGCGGCACGGTCACGCTCGTCCGCCATTCACGGAACGAGTACTTGCCGAGATCCTCGCCCAGCGTCGCCGGCGCGAAGGACTTGCCGCCATCGGCGGAGACTTCGACGCGCGCGATGCCCGAGCCGCCATCGAAGGCGATGCCGCGCAAGGGCAGGGGCTTGCCCGCCGCGACCTTCGCGCCGTCGAGAACGTTCGTGAGAAAGGACCGCACGACGAAGCGGCCGATCGGCACGGTCTTTTCCGGCTTCCCGCCGGGGGGCACGCAGGCGCATTCGTTGTCGGGAATGCGATAGGCCGTGGCCATCCAGAAATTGTCGAGCGGCTTGTCGAGCACGGTGATCTGGTTGAGGTGCTTCACCCAGTAGGTTCCGAAGTAGCCGGGCACGACGAGGCGCAGGGGAAAGCCGTTCAGCCAGGGCAGGTCGGTGCCGTTCATCTGGTAGGCGAGGATGACCTCGCCATCGAGCGCATGATCGAGCTTCAGGGACTTGGCGAAGGCCGGCGTCTGCGGCATGGCGGGACGGTCGAGCCCGCTGAAGGCGACCTCGACGGCGCCGCTTGCGATGCCCGCCTTTTCCAGCACGGCCTTCAGCGGCACGCCCTTCCAGCGGGCATTTCCCATCAGCCCGTTGCCCGCCTGTCCTCCGCCCACGCGCGGCTGGAAGAAGCCCCGGCTGTTGCCCGAGCATTGATGCACGGCGACGAATTCCACCGGCTCGAACTTGGTCTTCAAATCATCGAGAGAAAGCGAAAGGGGCGTCGCGACCTTGCCCTTGACCTCCACGCGGAAGGCTGTGGGGTCGATGTCGAGCGGAATGTCGGCAAGGTGATAGCGCACGAAGAAGGCGTCGTTCGGCGTCAGGATGCCGTCGTTGAACACGGAGAACGGGGTTTCGAGCTGCGGGGGGCGCGCGGTCAGGCCAATCAGGGCGCGTTTGCCGGGATAGACCACGAGCGGGCGCTCGCCATTGCCAAAGGGAAGCGTGATCGTTTCCGCAGCCAGTGCCGCGAAACGGGACCCCGCCATGAGCCCGGCCCCGGCCCCGAGGGCCATGCCTCCGACCGAACGCAACGCCTGCCGCCTTGTGATCATTCCCCGTTTCCCTTCCCTTGCAGCCCGGTTGGTCCGGGATCTGCTTTCGTCCGGCGTTATCCGAGCTTTTCCGTCCAGCCCGAAGGGCGGCAGGTCGCTCCTGGCACCGATACGGGCCGCCACCCTTGCGCCGGCGACCTGACTCAAACTTCACCGAACCGCCGAAGTGGTCAACATCTGTCTTGTCGATCTCGGCACCGGCACGCGCGGTGCCCTCATTGATCCCCTTCGCTGTCCCTGAAGTCGGTTTCTCCCCGCTTCCAGTACCCGGACATCACGAGCCTGCCGCGCGGGAAGGCGCGGTCGAGCTGGAAGTGCCGGCGGACCGTGCGGACGATCGAGGCTTCCGCGGCGAACCAGACCGCACCTGTATCCGGCGGCAGTTCCGCCCCCATCATCGCCTCGGCGAGCCGGGTGCCGGCGTTCCGGCCATTGCGGGGGAGCCAGGTGATTTCCACGTCGGCTGTCGAGGTGAGGATCTGGGCGTCGTCATCCCAGGGAACTTCCACGAAGGCATCGACGGGAAGTCCGGCCGGCAGGGATTCGAGGATGGAAGCGATGGCCGGAAGCGCAGTCTCGTCGCCTCCGATCAGCAGATGCGAGACGTCTGGATCGAGCCGGAAGCCGCCGCGCGGGCCGGCGATCTGCACGACATCGCCGGGGGCCGCGTTCTGTGCCCAGGTGGAGCAGGGGCCGTCTCCGTGCAGAACGAAATCGATGTCCATCTCGCACAGCGCCTCGCGAAAATGGCGGATGGTGTAGGCGCGTCCGCTCGGCTTCTCGCCGTCGACCGTCGGCACGAAAACCTTGACCCATTGCGCGGGGCGGCGGAAGGGAAAGTCCATGAGCGCCGTCGAGGCGAGGGTGATGCGCCGCATGTGCGGGCTCACCTCGATGATCTTGCGGACCTCGGCGATCCTCAGGCGGCGTTCGGGCGGGACCGGGCGTTCGGCGCCCGCGAGGGGTGCGTTGTGCTGTTTCATCGGAAGGATCCTTGGCAGCCGGGTCAGGCGCGACGCCGGCGCAGCGTGGTGAGGGAGAGGAGGAAGGCGGCGGCGGCCATGGACGCCGCGATGCGGAAGGCGAAGCGCATGGCCTCCGTCACGAGGTCCGGGGTGGCGGTGGCCGTATCGCCGGCGACGCTGGCGAAGAGCGCGCCCATGAGGGAGGCGCCGGTGATGAGACCGAGATTGCGGGCAAGGGCCAGCAGGCCGGAAACGAGGCCGCGCTGTTCGGGGCGCGCATCGGTCATGACGGCGGTGTTGTTCGGCGTCTGGAAGAAGGCGAGGCCGACGCTGATGAACAGGATGGCGACGATGTAGATGGCGACACCGCCATCACGCGACACCCAGGACATCACGAACGCCCCGATGGTGAACAGCGCCAGCCCGATGACCATGGCGAGCCGTGCACCGATGCGGTCGGCAAGGGTGCCGGCCGGCACGCCCATGATGGCTGCGGCGAGGGGACCGACCGTCATCACAAGGCCGACCATGCGGGTGTCGAGGCCGAGCGCCTTCGAGAGGAAGAACGGCCCCAGGACCAGGGTTGCCATCATCACCGCATAGACCAGCACGCTCATGACCATGCTGGTGGAGAGCAGTGCGTTGCCGAACATGGAGAGCTTCAGCAGCGGCGCCCGCGCCTTCACCTGCACCGCGAGGAACAAAGCGAGGCCGACGAGCGCGCCGAGCCCGAGCTGCAGCACGAGCGGGGCATCGAAGCCCTGCTTGCCGGCCAACGTCATGGCCAGTGCATAGGCGCCGAGCGTCAGGGCAAGGAGGATGGTGCCGAGCCAGTCGAACCGCGCCGCGGGGCCGGGATGCTTCGGTGCATCGACGGCATTGGGCAGATAGCGCGAGACCAGGAGGAAGGCCAGAAGCCCGAACGGCAGGTTGACCCAGAACACCGCCTGCCAGCCGAAGGCGGCCAGCGCCAGCGAGCCGAGGGACGGGCCGAGGGCGATGCCGAAGGACACCATGGTGGAGAGCACGCCCATGGCGAAGCCGGTGCGCTCCTTCGGGAACACCTCGCCGACGAAGGCGAAGGAGAGCGCCATCAGGATGGCGCCGCCCAGCCCCTGGCCGGCGCGGCCGGCGATCAGCAGCGGCAGGCTGTTGGAGAGGGCGCACAGCACCGAGGCCGCCATGAAGACGGCGAGCCCCCACAGATAAAGCCGCTTCTTGCCGAGCTGGTCGCCGAAACGGCCGACGCCGACGATGAGGGCGGTGACGACAAGCAGATAGCTCACCACCACCCATTGGACGGCCCCGAAGTCCACGCCGAGGCTCTTCACCAAGGTGGGCAGGGCGACGTTGATGATGTTGGTGCCGAGCTGCGACAGCAGGATGGCAAGGGAAAGCCCGGTGAGCACCATGCCGGACCGGATGGGCCGGTGTGCGGCCGCGGCGTGCGGCTGGGCGGTGGGGGAAGAGGTTTGTCGTGTCATGTGGGGTCCTGTCGAAAGCGGCGCGCAGGCGCGTTGAACTGGTCTTTCGATAGGGGGTGGCGTTGTTTGCATACAGTGCAATGTCGCTATTATATGATTGCATCGGATGCACTGATGCGGAGGCGCCTCCCTTGCCTGCCAAACCGACGCGACGCCAAGTTACGCGCCACTTGCCGCGCCACGTGCCGCCGCTCGACATGAACCTGCTGGTGACGCTCGACGCGCTTCTTTCGGAGGGCAGCGTCGTGGGGGCCGCGCAGCGGCTGAACCTCTCCGCGCCGGCCATGAGCCGCCAGCTCGCGCGCATCCGTCACCTCCTGGGCGATCCGGTGCTGGTGCGGGCGGGACGCGGGCTCGTGCCGACCCCGCGTGCCGAGGGCCTGCGCGAGCGGCTGCGCGGTCTCGTGGTCGAGGCCGAGGCGCTGGTGCGCGGCGACGACGAGATCGATCTTCTCAGGCTGGAGCGCACCTTCGTCATCCGCGCCAATGACGGGTTCGTCGGCACCTTCGGCGCGGCACTGGCCTCATTGGCCGCCCAGGAGGCGCCCCTGGTCCGGCTGCGCTTCGCCCATCAGGACAAGGAGGATGTGGAGGCCCTGCGCGAGGGGCGGATCGATGCCGATGTGGGCGTCATCGGCGCCATGGGGCCGGAGATCCGTTTGCAGGCGCTGTTCCACGATCGTTTCGTGGGGGTGGTGCGGCCCGGCCATCCGCTCGCCGGGGAGGTGACGCCGGAGCGGTTCGCCGCCTTTCCCCATGTCTCCGTTTCGCGCCGGGGCCGGTTCTCGGGCCCCATCGACGTGGCGCTGGCAGCGCTGGGATTGAAGCGCTTCGTGGCCATTGCGGTGGCCAATTTCAGTGATGCGCTCGCTATCGTGCGCACCTCGGATCACGTTGCCGCGGTGCCGGCGCGGCTGACGGAGCCGGGGCGTGCCGGCCTCCACACCTTCGACCTGCCGGTGAAGACGGATGCGCTCGCCGTGTCCCTTGCCTGGCATCCCCGCTTCGATGCCGACCCCGCCCACCGGTGGCTGCGCGCGGCACTGCGGGCCGCATGTTCGTCCCGCGCGCCGGGAGAGACCGAACCGGCCGGTTAGGCGCGCGGACCGCCGGCTGGCTCTATGACGGTTCCCGGGCGAGAGCCGGGCTTATGGCCGGCGCCGTGGCCGAACGGCGGATCACCAGCTCGATGGGCAGCTCCACGCGCTGCGGCTGCGCTTCGCCGCGAAGGCGGGCGAGCAGATGGCGCGCCACCGTGCGTCCCAGCTCGGTGGTGGGCAGATGCACCGTGGTCAGCGGCGGCGCGAGGTGGGCGGCGATTTCCAGATTGTCGATGCCTACGACCGACAGCGCGCCGGGCACGGCGATGCCGCTCGCCTGGGCCTCGAACAACGCGCCGGCCGCCAGAAGATCGTTGCCGCAGACCACGGCCGTCGGCGGCGTCGCCCGCGCCATCAGCTCGGCCAGCCCCGCGCGGCCGCCGGCAAGGGTGAAGGGGGCCTCCACCACGCAGGACGAGGGCAGCTCGATTCCGCGCGCGGCGAGGGCGGCGCGCACCCCCGCGACGCGGGAGCGGGCGCGGTCGTTGGCGTGGGTGAAGCCGGAGATCATCCCGAAGCGGCGGTGGCCGAGGTCGAGCAGGTGATCGGCGATGAGCCGCCCCGCCTTCTCGTTGTCGAAGCCGATGGCGGGCAGGCGCGCATCGAAAGACCAGGACAGCACGACCGGCACGGAAGCCGTGGTGAGCAGCGCCCAGGTCTCCTCCAGATGGTCGGCGCCCACCACCATCAGCGCGTCGACGCCCCGCGCCAGCATGGCCCGCACCGCCGCCGCCTCCTGCGCAGGGGCATAATCGTGCGCGGCGACGAGGAGCTGATAGCCGTTGCCCGCAAGCTCGGTCTGCATGGCCTGGATGGCGCGGGCGAAGATGGCGTGATCGAGGGTGGGTACCACCGCGCCGATGGTCAGCGTCTTGCCCGAGGCGAGGGCGCGCGCCGCGCCGCCCGGCACATAGTTCAGCCGCGCGATGGCGTCGCTCACGCGCGCCAGGGTTTCCTCCTGCACCAGGTCCGGGCGCGAGAGGGCGCGCGAGACCGTGGCCGTGGAGACCCCGGCCAGCTGAGCCACATCCTGAAGCGTCGCCCGCGCCTTGCGATTCATGGTTGTCATCATGCCAGCAGGCGGTCGTGATGAACAGGGATGAATGCGCTTGCAGCCTGTGCGCGCAAGACAGCCACCGCAGTGCAGCAGTGAAAGTCCAGATCTTGGCCGATCGCTGCTTGACACTCGACCGCTCGATGATAGCTTTCATGCAAGCGCTTGCATAAGCCGCCGACGAGGCGGACCGGCAGCGTGCCGATGCTCCCGCAGATGGAGCACGCAATGACGGGAGGAGACGAATGCCGCTCGGGCGCAGGTCCGCCATCGGCGTGACGACGCTCGGCTTGCTGGTGCTCGCGTGGTTCATGGCCACCGGCGCCAACGGGCTGATCTCACCGGGACGCTTCCCGACGCCGGCCGATACGTGGGCCGCCGGCCTCCAGGCCATGGGGCGGGGCTACGGCGACGCGACGCTGGTCGTGCATGTGCTGCAATCGCTGAAGCTGGTGGCGCTGGGCTTCGTAGTGTCGGTGGCGGTGGGGGTGCCGCTGGGCCTCCTGATGGGCACGAGCGCCACGGCCGAGGCAGTGCTGAACCCGGTGTTCATGCTGCTGCGCCCCATTCCACCTTTGGCCTGGATCCCCCTCGCCATCCTGTGGTTCGGGCTCGGGGACACGGCCAAGATCATGGTCATCTTCTTCGCCGCCTTCGTCCCTTCGGTCATCAATACCCAGGCCGGCGTGCGCACCATCGAGCGCCCCCTCATCGAGGCGGCGCGGATGCTCGGCACGCCGCACGGACGCTTTATCCGCGAGGTGGTGGTGCCCGGCGCGGCGCCGATGATTTTCACCGGCCTGCGCCTGTCCCTGCAGGCGAGCTGGACCACGCTGGTGGCGGCCGAGCTGGTGGGCGCCCTCGCCGGGCTCGGGCACCTGCTCAACCTCGCCCAGCAGGACCTTTATCCCGGCATGATCCTCGTGGGCATGATCTGCGTCGCCATCTTCGGCGCGCTCACCACCGCTCTCTTGGGCCTTGTCGAGCGCCGCACCCTGACCTGGGTCCGCATCAAGGGAGAGACGGCATGACCGGCGCGCTGGATCCTGCCCGGCGCATGGTGCTGGGCCTCGCCGGTCTCGTCGGCTTCTTCGGCCTGTGGGCGCTGGTTGCGGCGAGCGGGCTGATCGGCAAGGCCTTCCTTCCCGGCCCGCTGGAGGTGGCCGAGCGGCTCGTGACGTTGCTCCACACCTCGTTCGCGGGAGGCACGCTGCCGCAGCATCTCGCCTCCAGCCTCCAGCGCTTTTCCGCCGGCTACCTTCTGGCGGCGGCGGTGGGCGTGCCGCTGGGCCTGCTGATGGGGCGCTTCCGGCTGCTCGACGACATCGTCTCGCCGCTGTTCGACGCCCTGCGCTTCATCGCGCCCATCGCGTGGGTGCCGTTCGCTGCTTTGTGGTTTGGCACCGGCTTCGGCGGGCCCGTCCTCATCATCTTCTCCGGCGCCTTTCCGCCCTGCCTGCTCAACGCCTATCGCGGCGCCCGCCAGGTGGACCCGCGCTACATCGAGGCGGCCGAGATGCTGGGCACGCCGACCCATCGCCTGATCCTGGAAGTGCTGCTGCCGGCGGCCACCCCCTCCATCGTGGCGGGCCTCAGGATCGGCGCCGGCCTCGGCTGGCAGTCTCTGGTGGGCGCCGAGTTGATCGTGGCCTCCACCGGCGTCGGCTACATGATGGTGCAGGCCCAGAGCGGCGTCGCCACCGCGACGGTGATGGTCGGCATGGCCGCCATCGGCCTCGTCGGCGTCCTCATCGACATCGCCCTTCGTGCCCTCGAGGCGCGCATCCACAACCGCCTCGCGCGAGCCTGAGAGGACAAGATGAGCTCCATCCGCTTCGATGCCGTGAGCAAGAGTTTCGGCGCCGGCCAGGTGAAGGCGCTGGACGACGTGGACCTTGCCATCGCCGACAAGGAATTCCTCGCCATCGTCGGCCCCTCCGGCTGCGGCAAGACCACCTGCCTGAGGCTGGCCGCGGGCTTCGAGTTTCCCACCTCCGGCCGCGTGCTGGTGGGCAATGCCGAGGTGCGCGAGCCGGGGCCGGACCGGGCGGTGGTGTTCCAGCAGTTCGCCCTGTTCCCGTGGAAGACGGTGGTCGAGAACATCGAGCTGGGCCTGCGCAACCGGAACATGCCGCGCGAGGAGCGGCGCATCCGCGTCATGGAGGCGGTCGAGCTGATCGGCCTCAATGGCTATGAGGGCGCCTATCCGCACCAGCTCTCGGGCGGCATGCAGCAGCGCGTGGCCATTGCCCGTGCCTATGTGCTCGATCCCCAGGTGCTGCTGATGGACGAGCCCTTCGGCGCCCTCGACGCCCAGACCCGCGTGGTGATGCAGGAAGAGCTGGTGCGCCTCGCCCGCCGCAATCCGCGCACGGTGCTGTTCATCACCCACGGCGTGGAAGAGGCGGTCTATCTCGCCGACCGGGTGGCGATCATGACCCGCCGCCCGGGCCGGTTGAAGGAGATCGTGGACGTGAAGTCGATCCGCGAGGCCGAGGGCTGGGAGCGCTACAGCCGCATCGAGGACGTGATGGACCTCGAATCCTTCGTCCACTTGCGCACCCACATCTGGCGATCGCTCCGCGAGGAAAAGACCGGCGCCGCGCACTGACGGCGTCAAAAAAGGGAGCAGGGCGCCCCGGCGCGCGCTCCAGAACAGGCCGGACCACCGGCAGCACCAGGGAGAGACACGCATGACCAAGGTCAAGGACACGCCGTTCAAACGCCCCGCGCGCAGGCACGCCTTCCTCGCGGCGGCGCTCGCCGCCCTCTCGGCAACCCTGGTCGCTCCGGCCGCACCGGCACGGGCCGAGGGGCTGACCAAGATCAGCATCTCCTACCAGCCCTCGCTGTACTGGGCTCTGCCCTTCTACATCGCCACCGAGAAGGGCTGGTGGAAGGAGGTGGGGCTCGACGCGACCTTCGTCACCTTCCCGGCGGGTGCGCCGCAGGTGGCGGCGGCGCAGGCGGGCTCGTGGGACGTGGGCGGCACCGGCTCGGTTCCGGCGGTGCTGGGCGCGGCGCGTTTCGGGCTCGTCACGGTGGGCATCACCAATGACGAATCCAAGACCAACGCGCTGATGACCCGCGCCGACAAGGTGGCGGCGCTGCAGAAGGATCCGTCCGCCCTGAAGGGCCAGAAGTTGCTGCTCACCACCAATTCCACGGCGGACTATGCGGCGCGCAATTGCCTCGCCAAATGGGGGCTGAAATCCTCCGACATGCAGTTCGTCAATCTCGGACAGGCGCAGATCATCTCCGCTGCCATGGCCAACACTTCCGAGGTGGTGGGAGTATGGGCGCCCTACACCTACACGCTGGAAGAAAAGGCCGGCGCCAAGGTGCTGTGCTCCGGTGCGGATGCCGGCGCCATCGTGCCCGGCGCGCTGGTGGTGCGTCCCGCCTTCGCCAAGGAGCACCCGGACCTCGTGGCCAAGGTGGCCGCCGTCTATCTGCGGGCCTGGGGCTGGGCCAAGGCGCATCCGAAGGAGGCGCACGCCATGACCAAGGCCTTCTATGCCATCGGCGGCGTCGAGGCCTCGGATTCCGCCATCGACCAGGAATTCGCCCTGCGGCCGACCTTCGCGCTCACAGAACAGCTCCGCCTCATGGATCGCGCCAAGGGACCGTCCGCCCTCGACGGCTGGCTCGGCCGGATCGGCGCCTTCATGGCGGAAGTCGGCACCATTCCCGCGGCGCCCGAGGCCAAGTCCTACGTGGACGACAGCTTCATGCGGAGGGTCGCGGCCGACCCCAAGCTCAAGGCCTTCGCCACCGAATTCGACACGACCAACTAGAGCCCGGACGGCAGGACGTCTCCACCCCCGGCGCCATGGAGCATTGAAATGGCCATCGAATACCTGAAGCGCGCGAGCAAGACCCCCGAGACCGAGACGGGAACGGCCCGCGAGGTCGTCACCGCCATGCTGGGCGAGATCGAGCGCCGGGGCGAGGAGGCGGTCCGCGAGTATGCCCTCAAGCTGGACAAGTGGGACGGCCCCATCCTCGTCACCCGCGAGGAGATGGAGCGCCGCGCCCGCGAGGTGCCCGATCAGGTGCGCCGCGACATCGCCTTCGCCGCCGATCAAGTCCGCCGCTTCGCCGACGCCCAGCGCGAGAGCGTGAAGGACTTCTCGGTGGAGCTTCTGCCCGGCCTCACCGCGGGACAGAAGCTGGTGCCCTGCAATGTCGCCGGCTGCTACGTGCCCACCGGGCGCTATGCTCACATCGCGTCCGCCTACATGTCCGTCGCCACGGCGAAGGCAGCGGGCGTCGGCACCGTGGTCGCCTGCTCCACGCCCTACCGGGGCGGCGGCATCCACCCTTACGTGCTCTATGCCATGATGGTGGCCGGGGCGGATGTGGTGATGACGCTGGGCGGCGTGCAGGCCATCGCCGCCATGGCCTACGGCCTGTTCACCGGCAAGCCGGCGGACATCATCGTCGGCCCCGGCAACAAGTTCGTCGCCGAGGCGAAGCGCATGCTGTTCGGCAAGGTGGGCATCGACGTGTTCGCCGGCCCCTCCGAGGTGGCGGTGATCGCCGACGAGACCGCCGATCCCCTGATGGTGGCGGTGGACCTCGTGGGCCAGGCCGAGCACGGTCACGAGAGCCCCGCATGGCTCTTCACCTCGTCCCGCGCGCTGGCGGATGAGGTGATGCGCAGCGTGCCCGGCCTCATCGCCGATTTGCCGCCCACCGCGCGTGATGCAGCCGCCGCCGCTTGGCGGGACTATGGCGAGGTGATCGTCTGCGACACCCGCGAGGAGCTGGTGGAGGTGTCCGACCGCTACGCCTCCGAGCATCTGGAGGTCCACGCCGCCGACCTCGGCTGGTGGCGCGAGGCCCTCACCAATTACGGCTCGCTCTTCCTCGGCGAGGAGACCACGGTGGCGTTCGGCGACAAGACATCCGGCCCCAACCACATCCTGCCCACCAAGTTCGCGGCCCGCTATTCGGCCGGGCTGTCGGTGCACAAATTCCTGAAGCCGCTCACCTGGCAGCAGATGAGCCGGGACGCCTGCAAGACCATCGCCCAGGTCACGGCCCGCATCTCGCGGCTGGAAGGCATGGAGGCGCACGCCCGCACCGGGGATTACCGTCTCGCCAAATACTTCCCCGGGCACAATTTCGACATGGGCGTGCCGGTGGACGCCTGAGCCATGTTCAATCTGTCTTCCCTGTTCGACCTTTCCGGCCGCACCGCGCTGGTGACGGGCGGAAGCTCCGGCATCGGCCTCGCCATCGCTGCGGGGCTGGGGCAGGCGGGGGCCGGCGTGGTCCTCGCCGCCCGCCGCGCGGCGGAGCTGGATGCCGCCTGCGCCGACCTCGCCCGCAACGGCATCGCCGCCCGGGCCATCGTCGCCGACCTTGCGGCGGACGACGGGGCCGAGCGTCTGGCTGAAGCGGCCGGCGACGGCATCGACATCCTCGTCAATGCCGCCGGCATGAACCTGCGCCAGCCCTTTGGCGCCGTGACGCGCGAGGCCTTCGATCTGCACATGGCGGTGCATGTGCGCGCGCCGTTCATGCTGGTGCAGAAGCTCGCGCCGGCCATGGCGGGGCGGGGGTGGGGACGCGTTCTCAACATCGCGTCGCTGCAATCCTTCCGTGCCTTTCCCAATTCCGCGCCCTATGGCGCGGCGAAGGGGGCCGTCGCCCAGCTCACGCGGGCCATGGCGGAGGAATGGTCCCGGCATGGCATCACCGCCAATGCCATCGCTCCGGGCTTCTTCCCCACCGCCCTCACCCAGGCGGTGTTCGAGGATGAGGCGCGCGCCGCCCACAATGCGGCCCAGACCGCCATTGGCCGCAATGGGCGGCTGGAGGATCTGGTGGGTCCCGCCGTTTTCCTCGCTTCCGACGCCGGGGCCTACGTCACCGGCCAGGTGCTGGCGGTGGACGGCGGCTTCACCGCCAAGTAGCGCGCCGCAAGATGAAAGCCCCATCCATGAAAGCTCTGGTCTATACCGGCCCGCACCGGCTGGAGTTCCGCAGCGAGCCCGAGCCCCTTCCTGCCAACGACGAAGTGCTGGTGCGGGTGGAGGCGGTGGGAATCTGTGGCTCGGACATGCACGCCTATCACGGGCACGACACGCGGCGCCCGGCGCCGCTGGTGCTGGGCCACGAGGCGGCGGGGCGCATCGCCTCCGGGCCACGGGCGGGACAGCGTGTCACCGTCAATCCGCTTGTCACCTGCGGCACCTGCCCGGCCTGCGAGGCGGGGCGCGCGCATTTGTGCCCCGACCGGCAGATCCTCTCCATGCCGCCGCGCCCCGGCGCTTTCGCCGAGCTGGTGCGGGTGCCGGAGCGCAATCTGGTGCCCATCCCGGACGATTTCCCCGTCGCCCATGCCGCGCTCGCCGAGCCGGTGGCGGTGAGCTACCACGCGGTGAACCAGGGCGCGCGCCTTCTGGGCATGCCCCTGTCCGCCGCCCGCTGCCTCGTGCTCGGGGGTGGGGCCATCGGCCTTGCTGCGGCGCTAGTGATGGCCATGCAGGGAGCCGCCGAGATCTTCGTCGCCGAGCCCAACGCGGCGCGGCGGGCCACGGTGGAGCGCGCCGGCCGTTTCCGCTGCTACGCGCCGGAGGAGGGCGGAGAGCCGAAGGACGGCAGCATCGATCTTGTGATCGACGCAGTGGGCGCGGTCGCGACCCGCGCCGCGGCCTGCCGGCTCGTGCGGCCGGGGGGCGTCATCGTCCATGCCGGACTTCTGCCCGGCACGGAGGGGCTCGACATCCGCCGCATCACGCTTCAGGAGATCATCGTCTCCGGCACCTATTGCTACACGCCCGCCGACTTCCGGGCGACGGTGGACGCGCTCGCCTCTGGGCGCCTCGGTTCCCTCGGCTGGATCGAGGAGCGCGGATTCGCGGAGGCCATTTCCGCCTTCGCCGACATCGATGCCGGCCGCACCGGCGCGGCGAAGATCGTCCTGCGGCTCTGACCGCCGACGCGCCCCGGCCGGTCCGGGGCGCTTTCCTCATCCCTCGATGCTGTCCCCGTCTGCGGCTCCGGTGCAGGCGTCGGTGCCGCGCGGCCAAGCCCCGCCCTTCATTCAGGCCCGCTCTTCATTCGAAAAACCAGAAAGAACGCCGGGACCCGACGGGCCGCTTGACAGGGTTTTGTTCGCAGTTTTATGTACTATATCTTATATAAGACTTGGCCGACACAAGCCGGCCGAGACGACAAGGAGGAGGCAAGCGTGAGTGCGCCGCAACTGTTGGTTCACGAGAAGAAGGACACCGTGGGTGTCGTCGTGGTGGAAGGCCTGAAGGCCGGCACCGACATGCTGTGCGTGGTGACGCACGACAATTCGGCGTTCCACCTCACTTCCAAGATGGACGTGCCCATCGGCCACAAGGTCGCCCTCACGGACATCAAGGCCGGGGACACCATCTGGAAGTACGGCCAGGACATCGGCATCGCCAAGGCCGACATCGCCAAGGGCGAGCACGTCCACATCCACAATGCCAAGACCAAGCGCTGGTGAGGGAAGAAATGTCCAACATCGCCATGTTCCACGCCCAGACCGCGCCCAACCCCTTCCGCGGCGGCGCGCCCGACCAGCTCATCACCAAGGCGACTCCCAAGGCGCTCGCCTCGGCCGACTATGCCAACGCCACCGTCCGCGGCTGGCGCCGCGAGAACGGCCGGGTGGGCGTGCGCAATCACGTCGTCATCCTGCCCCTCGACGACCTCTCCAACGCCGCCTGCGAGGCGGTGGCCGCCCATGTGAAGGGCACCATGGCGCTGCCCCATGCCTATGGCCGCCTGCAGTTCGGTGAGGATCTGGAAATCCACTTCCGCACCCTCATCGGCATCGGCTCCAACCCGAACGTCGCCGCCGTGGTGGTGATCGGCATCGAGGACCAGTGGACCAACCGCGTGGTCGAGGGCATCGCCAAGACCGGCAAGCCGGTGGTGGGCTTCGGCATCGAGCTCAACGGCGACATCGCCACCGTGGCCAAGGCCTCCTACGAAGCCAAGCGCTTCGTGCAGTGGGCCAACGAGCTGCCGCAGGAGGATTGTCCCATCTCCGACCTGTGGATCTCCACCAAGTGCGGTGAGAGCGACACCACCACGGGCCTGTCCTCCTGCCCCACCGTGGGCAACATGTACGACAAGCTGATCCCGCACGGCATCTACGGCGTGTTCGGCGAAACCTCGGAAATCACCGGCGCCGAGCACCTGTGCAAGGAGCGCGCGGCCACGCCGGAAGTGGCCGAGAAGTGGTTCAAGATGTGGAAGTCCTACCAGGACGACGTGATCGAGGCCCACAAGACCGACGATCTCTCGGACAGCCAGCCCACCAAGGGCAACATCGCCGGCGGCCTCACCACCATCGAGGAGAAGGCGCTGGGCAATCTCGAGAAGATCGGCCGCGAGTGCCGCTACATCGACGCCCTCGAGCCGGCCGAGGCTCCGGCCAAGGGCCCCGGCCTCTACTACATGGACACCTCCTCCGCGGCGGCCGAATGCGTGACGCTGATGGCGGCGGCGGGCTATGTGATCCACACCTTCCCCACCGGGCAGGGCAACGTGATCGGCAATCCCATCGTCCCGGTCATCAAGATCTCGGGCAACCCGCGCACGATCCGCACCATGGGCGAGCATATCGACGTGGACGTGTCGGGCGTGCTGCGCCGGGAGATGACCATTCCGGAGGCCGGCGACGCGCTCATCGACATGATCGTGCGCACCGCCAACGGACGCCTCACGGCGGCTGAATCCCTCGGCCACCGCGAGTTCGTGATGACCAAGCTCTACCGCAGCGCGTGAGGGCAGGGCGGCCGGGAGCGGCCGCCTTCTCCGCTCACAAAAAGGGCCGCCGGCAGGATTTGCCGGCGGCCCTTTTCTGTTTCCGGTCTCAAGCGGCGGAACGGCGCTGCAGGTCTTCCAGCAGGTCGGCGGGGATGGTGATGCCCTCGGCCTCGCTCACCGCTCGCGCCTTCAGCCGCCGCTCGCCGGGCAGGCGCGTGCCGTCCTGCCCCAGGATGGCACCGAGCAGCCGTTCGAGCCGGACGAGATAGTCCGGCCCGCCCAACCGCACCGGGTCCATCACCAGGAACAGGTGGCCGATGGCGGGGGAGGGGCCCTCCGCGGTGAAGAAGGACGCCGCCTCGAAGCCGAACTGGCCGCCGGTGAGGGCGGCGGCGAGGATCTCCACCATCAGCACCAGCGCCGCGCCCTTGGCATCGCCGATGGGCAGCATGGTGCCGGCCAGCGCCGCCTTGGGATCGGTGGTGGGGTTGCCCTGCGCATCGAGCGCCCAGTCGTCGGGAATGGGGTTGCCGCGCTGGGCGGCCACCATGATCTTGCCCCGCGCCACCTTGCTCAGGGAGGCGTCGATGACGAGGGGCGCGGCATCCTTGCGCGGGGTGGCGAAGGCGATGGGATTGGTGCCGAACACCCCGGCCTGCCCGCCCCACGGGGCGATGGCCTGCGGTGAGTTGGAGAAGGCGAGGGCGGCCAGCCCCCGTTCCGCCATCTGCTCCACATGATGACCCATGACGCCCGCATGGTGCGAGGCGAACACCGAAACCGCGACGATGCCGCTTTCGGCGATGCGGCCTGCGGCGGCATCGAGCCCGGCGGCGATGGCGGGAAAGGCGAGGCCCTCGCGCGCATCCACCCGCAGGGTGGAGACGGAGGTCCATTCGAGCGTCGGCTCCGCCTGTCCCTTCACCTTGCCGGAGCGGATCTGGTCCGCATAGGCCGGCAGGCGGGAGAGGCCGTGGCTGGCGATGCCGTCCGCGTCTGCCGCGACCAGGGCCTCGGCGGTGGCCTCGGCCGCCGCTCGACTGGCGCCGGCCGCGATCAGCACCGCGCGGGCGAGGGCGCGGGCCGCGTGGAGGGAAAGTTGCTCGCTCATGCCGCCTTCTCCTGAAGCACCTGCGCCACCGCGATGGCCACCGCCTCGCTGACACGCACGTTGGATTCCACGGTGACGCCCGCAATGTGCGGCGTGAGGATGAGGTTCGGCACCCCCTCGAGCGGGCCGCCGCCGGGCAGGGGCTCCGTCTCGAACACGTCCAGCATGGCGCCGGCGAGCCGGCCCGCCTTCAGCGCCTCGGCCAAAGCCGCCTCGTCGACCACGCCGCCGCGCGCGGCATTGATGAGCACCGCGTCTGGCCGCATGCGGGCGAGGGCGTCGGCGCCGATGAGGCCGCGCGTTTCGGCGGTCAGCGGCACGTGAAGGCTCACCGCATCGGCGTCCCGCAGCACTGCGTCGAGCGAAGCGGGGCGCGCGCCGTTCGCGGCGAAGGCGGGATTGTCGGCATCGAGGAAGGGATCGTTCGCGATCACGTCCATGCCCAGGGCCACGGCGCGCCGCGCCGTCTCCCGCGCGATGGCGCCGAAGCCGACGAGCCCGAGGATGCGGCCGGACGTTTCCCGCCCCATGAGGCGCGTGCGCGGCCAGGCGCCGCCCGCCACCTCGGCGGAGGCATGGTAGGCGCCGCGCAGCAGCATCATCGCGCCGCAGATGACATATTCGGCCACTGCCAGATCGTTGGCGCCAGTGGCCGGACGCACGGCGATGCCGCGGGCGCGGCAGGCCTCCACGTCGATATTGTCGAGGCCGACACCGAGCCGCCCCACCACCTCCAGCCGGGGCGCCGCCGTGAGCAGCGCCCCGCGCACCTGCGTGCGGTTGCGGACGATGAGGGCGCGCGCGTCCTTGAGAAGGGCGTGGAGGGCATCCGGCTGGTCCACCAGTGCCGGGTCGTAATGGACCTTGTGACGGCCGCGCAGCGCGGCGAGCGCCGCCTCGTCCATGAACTCGGTGACGACGATGTCGGGCATGGGCGTTTCCGGTTGTCGTTTTCGGATATTGTCGTTCTGGGCGCGGAACGAGGGCATTGCGTGCGCTTCTATTCCGTTATCATATATAAGATATGAGACTGACGGGCGTTGCAAGCTCCACGGGGAGAGATGCAAGCCAGGCCAGCCGCACCTATAAGCGTCGGAGACGGACGCGCCGGACCAGGGGGCAAGACCATCGTGAGCAAGCCAAGCATTGCCGCCGGGGCCGAGCCCCGCAGGGCGCAGGAGAGAAGCCCGGCCGGCGCCGCCCATCGCGGCGAGGGCGAAGGACTCGAATCCAAGCCGCTCTACCGGCAGGTCCGCGAGACCCTGATCCGCCGCATGGTGGATGGCGTGTGGGCCCCCGGAGAGCCCCTGCCCAGCGAGATCCAGCTCGCCGCGGAACTTGGGGTCAGCCAGGGCACGGTGCGCAAGGCGCTGGACGAGATGGCGGCGGAGAACATCGTGGTGCGCCGGCAGGGCCGGGGCACCTTCGTCGCCCGCCACGACGAGGAGCGCATCCTGTTCCAGTTCTTCAAGCTGGTGGGGGATGACGGGGAGCGCCACTTTCCCGAAAGCCGTGTGCTCGGCATCGAGAGGGCCAAGGGCACGGCCGCCGAATGCGGCGCCCTTGCCTTGCCGCGCAACGGGCGCGTCCTGCGCATCCGCCGCCTGCGCACGTTCGACGGCGCGCCGCTCATCATCGAGAGCCTGATCCTGCCCGACCAGATGTTCCCAGGCCTCGCCGATGCGCCCGTGCCGAACAATCTCTACGGCCTCTACGCGCAGCGCTACGGCATCACCGTGGCGCGGGCGCGGGAGCAGCTGAAGGCCGTCGGCGCGGATTCCGACACTGCGGCGATGCTCAATGTGGAGCCCGGCGCGCCGGTGCTGCTGATCGACCGCCTCGCCTATTCGCTCGACGGCACGCCGGTGGAATGGCGCATCAGCTTCTGCCTGACAGCCGGTTTCCACTATCTCTCCGACCTGACCTGATTTTCACAAATCATTGATCCTGTTGAATCTTGCGGCGTGAGGCGGCCGTGGGCGTGGCGCGACAAAACTTATGTCTTATATATGATAGTAGATGACCTTTACAGGCCTACCGGCCTTGTCTATCGTCATCACACCTGAGGCGGCGCGACAGGCGTCCGCGGCCAGCAGGAAGAGCCGAAGAACGGCGGGGCGGATGCGCCATTTCGCTCGCCCCGACCGCGGGATCCCAACAGACACGACAAGGCCTGCCGCCCCGCCAAGGGTGGTCAGGCCCCATGAAGACCGGGAGCAGAAACGACGCCTCGCCAGAACGGCCAATAAAGGCCGCGGCGACAGGTCCCAAGGGAGGGATGCATGGGTTCGCAGAAACCTCTTCTGGAGGTGAGTGGCGTAACGCTGCAGTACAAGACGCCGAATCTACTCGTCACCGCCACCTACAGGGTGGATTTCAACGTTCTCGAGGGCGACCGCTTCATCCTCTTGGGGCCGTCCGGCTGCGGGAAATCCACCCTGCAGAAGGCCGTCGGCGGCTACATCACGCCCACGGAGGGCGAGATGCGCCTCAAGGGGCAGGTGATCCGCGCCCCCGGGCCGGACCGCATGATGGTGTTCCAGGAATTCGACCAGCTGCTGCCCTGGAAGACCGTGCGCCAGAACGTGGCCTTCGCCCTCACCGCCGCCCGCAAGCTGAAGGGCAAGGAGGCGGACGAGCGGGCCATGCACTACATCGAGAAGGTCAACCTCACCAAGTTCGCGGACACCTATCCGCACATGCTCTCCGGCGGCATGAAGCAGCGCGTGGCCATCGCCCGCGGCATGGCCATGGAACCGGACATCCTCTTGATGGACGAGCCCTTCGCTGCGCTGGATGCGCTGACGCGCCGGAAGATGCAGGACGAGCTGCTGCAATTGTGGGCGGACACGCGCTTCACCGTGCTGTTCGTCACCCATTCCATTGCCGAGGCCATCAAGATCGGCAACCGCATCCTCCTGCTCTCGCCCCATCCCGGCCGGGTGAAGGCCGAGATCAACAGCACCACCGATCCCAAGGACGCCGCGCTCCTCGAGCAGCGCATCCAGCACATGCTGTTCGCCGACGAGGCGAAGGAGATCATCGATGCCTGAGGTCGCCACCCTGAAGGTCATTCCCATCACCGAGCCGCGTCCGGAAATCTATCGCGAGGACATGCCGGCCGACGCCATGACGGTGGTGGAAAAGCCGCTTTCCACCTGGGAGCTGCTCTACAACTGGAGCTTCTTCCGCAAGCTCATCATTCTCGCCGCGCTGGCATTGGCCTGGGAAATCTACGGGCGCGTCCTCAACAACGACCTGCTCTTTCCCACCTTCAGCGCCACAGTCTCCGCCTTCTTCGCCAACGTGATGAACGGCGTGCTGCCGGAACGCGCGTGGGGATCGCTCCGGGTGCTGCTGATGGGCTACGCCATCGGCATCACGCTGGCGGCGGTGCTGACCGCGCTCGCCATCGCCTCGCGCATCGGCACGGACTTCCTGGAGACGATGACCTCCATGTTCAATCCGCTGCCGGCCATCGCGCTGCTGCCGCTGGCGTTGATCTGGTTCGGGCTCGGCACTGCCAGCCTCGTCTTCGTTCTGGTGCATTCGGTGACATGGGCCATCGCCCTCAACACCCATTCCGGCTTTCTCTCGGTGAGCCGGACGCTGAAGATGGTGGGCCGGAACTACGGGCTGAGGGGGCCGCGCTTCATCGCCACCATCCTCATCCCGGCGGCGTTTCCCTCCATCCTCACCGGGTTGAAGATCGGCTGGGCGTTTGCATGGCGCACGCTGATCGCGGCGGAACTGGTGTTCGGCGTGTCGTCGGGGTCCGGCGGTCTCGGCTGGTTCATCTTCGAGAACAAGAACATGCTGGATATCGCCAACGTGTTCGCCGGTCTGCTCACAGTCATCCTCATCGGCCTCGTGGTGGAAAACCTGATTTTCCAGACCATCGAGCGCCACACCATCCAGCGCTGGGGCATGCAGGCCTGAGCGGTTTCGGTAGGTGTGAAGCTTGGACCGCCCTTACTCAAGGGCGGTCCTGTACTTGAGGTGGGCGGTGAAGCTCTCGCGATATTCCACGCGCCGCCCATCGAGGGCGTGGGCGACGCGCCGCACCTCCAGAACCGGGGCGCCCGTCGCGATGCCGAGATGCTGCGCCATGGTGGCATCCGCCACCGCCATGCCCACCTCGTCCTCGGTGCGCATGATGGTGACGCCGCAGCGCTCCTGATAGAAGACGTAGACCTCCTCCACGATATCCTCGCCAGTCTCCAGCCCCAGCGCGGCGAAGGTCTGCGCCGGCAGCGCCAGGCGCTCGTAGACCAGCGGCTGGTCCTTCTCGCTGCGGATGCGCGTGAGCGCCAGCACCTTGCCGTTGGCATCGAGATCGAGCTGCCGGCGCTCTTCGGCGCTGGCCGCGCGCACGGTCTGGGTGAGGAGATGCGCCACCGGATCCAGCGGGCGTCCATCCCCATGCACGAAGCGCAGGAAGCGGAAGCGCGACTTGGCGCTGGAGTGGGGCACCACCCGCGTGCCGCGTCCGTGCTGGCGTTCCAGAAGCCCGTGGATCACCAGTTCCTCGGTGGCCTTGCGGATGGTGCCGATGGACACGCCCAGCTCGCCGCAGAGCTGCTGCTCGCTCGGCAGGTAGCCGCCGGGCTTCCACACGCCGTCGATGATGCGCTTCAGCAGCAGGTCGCGCGTCTGCTGGTAAAGCGGCCGCGCCTCGATGGCCGCGGAACGGGCGCTGGTGGGGGTGACGGATTCCGATGTCATATATATGACCTAAGACTATTGACACCTGTCTTGCCGAGGGTACTCTGCCCCTGCCGACACTCAATCGGAAAATGGTCGCGCGCCGGATCGAAGCCGAGCGGACATGTCCATCGGCCTTTGATCCCGAAACGAAAACAAGACCGCACGCCTTGAGCGCGCGGCAAAGGCAGCCCCAGGCGTGCCGGCTGCGAGGCGCCAGGGAGCTTGCCACCAGGGAGAACGCAATGGGTCTCTTCTTCAAACGCGCGGCTGTGTTCGCCGCCGCAGCGCTTGCCCTCGTTCCGCTGTCGCTCGCCGCAGGGACGGCGCGCGCGGAAACCGGAACGGTCCGCCTCGCCAAGCAGTTCGGCATCTCCTATCTGCCAATGACGGTGATGGAGGAGCTGAACCTCATCGAGAAGCAGGCGAGCGCCAAGGGCTTCGCGCTGAAGACCGAATGGCTGCGCTTCACCGGCGGCTCGGGCATGAACGAGGCCCTCATCTCCGGCAACCTCGATATCGCCGCCGGCGGCGTCGGGCCGATGCTCACCATCTGGGCCCGCACCCGCGGCAATCTCAAGGTCAAGGGCATCGCGGCGCTGAACGCCATGCCGCTCTACCTCGTCTCGGTGAACCCGAACGTGAAGACCATCAAGGACTTCACCTCCGCCGACAAGATCGCCCTGCCGGCGGTGAAGACCTCCATCCAGGCGGTGACGCTGCAGATGGCCGCCGAGCAGGCCTTCGGCGCGGGCCAGCAGAACAAGCTGGATTCCCTGACCGTCTCGATGGGCCACCCGGATGCCCAGCTCACCATGATGGGCGGCAAGTCCGAGGTGACCGCGCATTTCGGCTCTTCCCCCTTCCAGGAGCTGGAGCTGAAGGACCCGCGCGCCCACAAGGTTCTGGACAGCTATCAGGTGCTCGGCGGGCCGCACACCTTCAACGTCATCTGGGCCACCGAGAAGTTCGCCACCGAGAACCCCAAGGCCCTCGCCGCCGTCCTCGCCGCGCTGGAGGAGGCCAATGCGCTGATCCGCAAGGATCCTGCCGCCATGGCCGCGCTGTGGATCAAGGCCGAGGGCTCCAAGATGAGCGTCGACGAGGCGGTGGCCATCATCAAGTCGCCGGAGAACGAGTGGACCACCACCCCGAAGAAGGTGCTGTCCTATCTCGATTACATGCACCGGGCCGGCCTCGTCGGGGCCACCACCAAGGACTGGAAGGACATCTTCTTCCCCGCCATCCACGGTGCGCCGGGGGGCTGAAGATCTCTTTGGCCGGCGCGCGGCCATCGCGTGCCTTCCCGTCGCGGGCGGCAGCCTGCGGCGTCTCAAGAAGCCTTCAGGACGAACGACATGACGAGCACGAGCCAGAACGGGCGGCCGGCGGCAGCGCCGGCCGAGGAGACCCTGCGCGTCCGCGTGTGGCGCGGCCAGGCCGACGGCGCCTTCGAGGACTTTGCGGTGCTGCGCCGCGCCAGCCAGACCGTTCTCGACGTGGTGACGGAGATCCAGCGCGCGCAGGACCCGACGCTCTCCTATCGCTTCGCCTGCCGGGTCGGCATGTGCGGCTCCTGCGCGATGGTGGTGAACGGGCGGCCGCGCTGGACCTGCCGCACCCGGGTTTCCGAGGCTCTGGACGGCGACATTCTGGTGCTGGAGCCCCTGCGTAACCTGCCGATCGTGAAGGATCTGACCGTCGACATGGTCCCCTTCTTCGAGAAATGGCGCGACGCCAACGGCGCCTTCGAGCCGGGCGAGGCCCCGCCGGCGGATTTCGCGCCGGTGCGGCCCGACAGCCCGAAGCGGAGAGCCGCCGATGCCGGCGTCGAATGCATCAATTGCGGCGTGTGCTATTCCGCCTGCGACGTGGTGGCCTGGAACAAGGACTATCTCGGCCCCGCCGCCCTCAATCGCGCCTGGACGCTAGTGAATGACGAGCGCGACCGGGGCAATGCGGCGCGGCTCGCCGCCGTGTCCGGGGACGTGGGCTGTCACTCCTGCCACAGCCACATGAGCTGCACCGAGTTCTGCCCCAAGGATCTGGCGCCCACCTACGCCATCGCCGGCCTCAAGCGCGCCACCGCGCCCTCGCCCCTCGGCCGGCTCCTCGCGCTGCTGGTGAAGTCATGAATCCCCTTCTCTACATGGCCCAGCGCGGCACGGCCGCGGTGCTGGCGCTCGCGGTGGCGGTGCACCTCGCCACCATGGTGCACGCCGTTCGCGGCGGGCTCAGCGCGGCGGAAATCCTGTCGCGCACGGCCGGCAACGGCTGGTTCCTCGCGTTCTACTGTGTGTTCGTCTGCGCCGCCGCCATTCACGCCCCCATCGGCCTGCGCAGCGTGATCCGCGAATGGACCGGCTGGCGTTCCCGCTCCCTCGACATGGCCATGCTCGCCTTCTCGGCCGTCATCGTCGTGCTGGGGCTGCGTGCTGCGCTGGCCGTCTACCAGCCGGGAGGAATGGTGCCGTGAAGCCGTCCACCCTCACCTCCACGACCCGCCCCGGCCTGCGTGAGGCCGCCCACCTGAAGCCGGGCTTCATCGCGGCGCTGCTCCATCGCCTGTCGGGCGTGGCGTTGGCAGTGTTCCTGCCCATGCACTTCATCGCGCTGGGCACCGCACTCTCGGGCGCCAACGCGCTCGAGAGCTTCCTGACCGTCACCCACAGCCCGCTGGTGAAGATCGCCGAATGGGGCCTCGTGAGCGCCCTTGCCGTGCACATGGCCCTCGGCCTCCGGGTGCTGGCCATCGAGTGGTTCTCCTTCCGTGGCCACACCGCCGGGGTGGTGGCGGGTGCCATCGCGACAGGGCTCGCCGTGGGGCTGCTCTTCCTGCTGAGCGGGTGGTGAGCATGCTCGGCATTCCGCTCGCGACCCTTTCCATTCTCTGGGCCGGCGCCTTTCTGGGTGCGCTGGCGGCGGGCGGGGCAGGGTTTGCCTTCGCCCTCGCCGCCTCCGCCATCTGGCTGCACGCGCTCGATCCGATCCAGACCACCGCTCTGATCGTCGCCTGCGGCAGCATCCTGCATCTCACGCTGGTCTGGCCCATCCGCCGGTCCATCGACGGTGTGCGTCTTGCGCCCTTCCTCGTCGGTGCGCTGGTGGGGGTGCCGCTCGGGGTGCTGGTGCTCACGGCGGTGAACCCCGCCCCGCTGAAGCTCGCCTTGGGCCTCGGTATGGCGGCCTATGCCCTCTACGCGCTCCTCGCCCCGCGCCTTCCGGTGATCGGCGGAGGCGGCCGGTGGGCCAATGCGGGCATCGGCTTCGTGGGCGGCATCCTCGGCGGCCTCGGCGGCTATTCGGGGGTCGTTCCCACCATCTGGACCCAGCTGCGCGGCTGGCCGAAGGAGGTGGCGCGCGGGGTGTACCAGCCCTTCATCCTGTTCGCGCATGTGGTGACGCTGGCAGCCGTGGGGGTGGTGGGCATCGACGGGCGCTCCTGGCTGCTCATCATCCTCGCCTTGCCGCCGCTCGCCATCGGCGCCGTGCTCGGCCTCCAGATCTACGGCCGACTGAACGAGAAGGCATTCAAGCAGATGCTGTCGCTGATGATCCTGCTCTCGGGTCTGGCGCTGGTCTTCTAGGAGCACCCCATGGACCTCAACCTCGACGAAGTCGAAAAGATCTGCGCCGACCTCTATCTGCGCGCGCTCCAATTGCTGCCGCCAGACATCAAGGCCGGCTTCTCGGAACTCCAGCGCACGGAGACGGACGCGACCGGCCAGGCCATCCTCGGCACCATGGTGGAGAACATCAAGGTCGCCGAGCGCACCCGCAACATCCTGTGCCAGGACACGGGCATTCCCATCTACAACATCACCATCGGCCGCAACGTGGCCTTCGACGGGGCCGGGCTGAAGGCGGCGGTGCGTCGCGGCGCGGCGCGCTCGACCAAGGAAAACTCCCTGCGCTCGTCGGTGGTGCATCCCATCACCCGCAAGAACGACCAGAATTCCTGCGGCATCCGCGTGCCGGTGATCCATATCGACTTCGACGACCGGGAGGAGACCGTCTCCATCGAGATGATCCCCAAGGGCTCGGGCTCGGAAAACGGCTCGTTCCTCAAGATGCTGCTGCCCTCGGACGGCATCACAGCCGTGAAGCGCTTCGTGGTGGACCGGGTGATCGAGCTGGGCGGCCGGGTGTGCCCGCCCACCATCGTCGGCGTCGGCATCGGCGGCACCTCGGACCTGTGCATGCACCTCGCGAAGATCGCCGCCACGCGGCCCCTGCGCACGGTGTGCGAGGATGCCGAAGGCGCGAAGATCGAGGCCGAGCTGTCCCGCGCGGTGAACGAGCTGGGCATCGGGCCGCAGGGCCTCGGCGGGCGGTCTACGGCCTTCGCCGTTCATGTGGAAGTGGCCGCCACCCACATCACCCAGAACCCGGTGGCGGTGAACATCCAGTGCCATTCCGCCCGCCGCGCGCGGGCCACCTTCACCCCCGGCGGCATCGCCTTCAGCTGATCCGGAGCGCCCCGATGGCCCACCATGTCCTTGAAATGCCGGTTGATGCCGATCAGGTCCGCGCCCTGAAGGTCGGCGATACGGTGACGCTCCAGCGCACCCTGTTCGGCATCCGCGACGCCACGCAGATCCACATGTTCGACCGCGGCCGCACCACGCGGCTCGATCTCAAGGGCCATGCGGTGATCCACACCGCGCCCAACGTGCACCGGGTGGAGAAATCCCCCGCCGCGCCCGCCGGCTACACCCCCTTCTGCATCGGCACCACCACCTCCATGCGCATGGAGCGCTTCACCCGCCCGCTCATGGAGCGCGAAGGGGTGCGCCTCATCGTCGGAAAGGGCGGCATGGGTCCGGCGACGCTGGAGGCCTTCCGCGATCTGGGCGGCGCCTATCTCGCCATCGTCGGCGGCGCGGCAGCGCTGGAGACCACGTGGATCGAGGAGATCGAGGACGTGGACATGGACGATCTCCACCCCGAGAGCCTCTGGAAATTCCGCATCCGTGATTTCGGGCCACTGCTGGTGGGTATGGACGCCCACGGCGGCTCGCTCTTCGCCCAAGTGCAGGCGGATGTCGCCAGTCGCCGCGACGCTGTGCTCGCCGGCATCGGAGCCTCCGAATGACTCCCTCGGTCGCGGTCCGCGAGACGGACGTCCTCATCCTCGGCTCGGGTGGAGCCGGCCTGTTCGCCGCGCTCCACACCAAGAAGGCGGCGCCCGACCTCGACGTGACGGTGGCGGTGAAGGGCCTCATTGGCAAATGCGGCTGCACGCGCATGGTGCAGGGCGGCTACAACGTGGCTCTTGCCCCCGGCGACAGTGTCGAGCGCCATTTCATGGACACGGTGGAAGGCGGCAAGTGGCTCAACGACCAGGACCTCGCCTGGACGCTGGTGACCGAGGCGCAGGTGCGCATCCGCGAGCTGGAGACGGAACTCGGCTGCTTCTTCGACCGCAACCCGGATGGCAGCGTCCACCAGAAGGCCTTCGCCGGCCAGACCTTCGACCGCACGGTGCACAAGGGCGACCTCACCGGCATCGAGATCATCAACCGCCTCATGGAACAGGTGTGGCGGCGTGACGTGAACCGCATGGAGGACCATCGCGCCCTCGACCTCATCCCCGCCGCGGACGGCTCCGGCCTCGCCGGGGTGCTCATGCTGGACATGCGCACCGGCGTTCCGGTGCTGGTCAAGGCGCGCGCGGTGCTGCTCGCCACCGGCGGCGGCCCGACCATGTACAAGTACCACACCCCTTCCGGCGACAAGTCCTGCGACGGGCTCGCCATGGCCCTGCGTGCCGGCCTCGCCCTGCGCGACATGGAGATGGTGCAGTTTCACCCCACCGGCCTCCTCGCCGGCCCCGGCACGCGCATGACGGGCACCGTGCTGGAGGAGGGGCTGCGCGGCGCCGGCGGCTGGCTCACCGACCGCACCGGTTCGCGGTTCATGCACCTTTATGACCCGCGCGGCGAGCGGGCCACCCGCGACATCGTCAGCCGCTCCATCATGCGCCGCATCCGCGACGGCTATGCCACCGCCCATGGCGGCGTGCACATCGAGATGGGGCATCTCGGCCCCGATCATGTGCGCAAGACCTTCAAGGGCATGGTGGAGCGCTGCGCCGATTGCGGCTTCGACCTCGCCGGAGGGCGGGTGGAGGTGATCCCGACCGCCCACTACATGATGGGCGGCGTGGTGTTCGGCGGCAATTGCGGCACCGCCATGCCCCGTCTCTACGCGGCCGGCGAGGATACGGGCGGCGTGCACGGCGCCAACCGCCTCGGCGGCAACGGCGTCGCCAACTCCACCGTGTTCGGCGGCATTGCGGGTGATGCCATGGCGCGGGAGGTGGAGCGCGGGCGTACCTTGGCCGATCCTGACCCGGCGGCCATGGAACACGCGCTGGAGCGCGCCTTTTCTCCGCTGGGCCGCGACGCGCGGGACCTGCCCGCCATCCGCGAGGCGCTCTACGAAGCCATGTGGAACGACGTGGGCATCCTGCGCACGGCGCAGGGGCTGAAGCGCGCCCAGGAGACGCTGGGTGCCCTCGGCGATGCCGTCTCCCGCGCCGGCGCGCCGGATGGCGACCGCCGCTACAACCTCACCTGGATGGACCGGCTGAATCTCGAAAATCTGGTGCTGGTCAGCCAGGCCATCACTGCCGCAGCGCTTGCCCGCGAGGACAGCCGGGGCGCCCATTTCCGCGAGGACTTCCCCGAGACGTCGGACCTTGATACCTCGCGCTACACGCTGGTGCGGCAGGCGGCGGGCCGCCTCGACATCTCCACGGCCGCGGTGGCCTTCACCCGCGTCGCGCCCGGCCAGAGCCTGCTGAAGGACGTCGCATGAGCCCCGCACCCAATGCCGCCGTGCCCCCCAACGTGCAGCGGGACCTCGCCCCGCGCGGTGCGGACCTCGTTGTCCGCGCGCTTGAGGCGCATGGGGTTAAGCGGATCTTTTCCCTGTCCGGCAACCACATCATGCCCATCTATGATGCGCTGCTGGAGACCGACATCGCCCTTGTGCACGTGCGCCAGGAAGCGGCGGCGGTGCACATGGCGGATGCCCATGCGCGCCTGACCGGTGAGATCGGCGTGGCGCTCGTCACCGGCGGGCAGGGCCTATCCAACGGCGCGGCCGCCTTGTTCACGGCCCTCGGGGCGGAATCCCCGGTGCTTCTGCTGTCCGGCCAGGCGGGCATCGGCGAATTGGGCCGCGGCGCCTTTCAGGAGATGGATCAGGCGGCCGTCGCGCGGCCCATGACCAAGGCCTCGTGGATGGTGGAGAGCGCCGAAGCGCTCGGCACCGACATCGCCCGGGCCATTCGCATCGCGCGGGAGGGGCGGCCCGGCCCCGTTCATCTCGCGCTGCCGGTGGATCTTCTGGAGCAGCGGCTGATCGCGCCGGAGCCGGCCGTGACGATTGGAGAGCCGACCGCCACGCCGGACGCGCAGGTCATCGCAGGGCGCCTCGCGGCGCTGCTTGAGAGCGCGGACCGGCCGCTCATCCTGTGCGGTCCCGCCTTGTGCACGCCGCGCGGGCGGGGCGCCATGGCGCGGCTGGAAGCCGCCACGGGCGTTCCGGTGATCGGTATGGAGAGCCCGCGCGGGGTGAACGATCCCGGCCTTGGCGCTTTTGCCGAGCTTCTGGCCGAGGCGGATCTCGTGGTGCTGCTTGGCAAGGCGCTGGATTTCACCCTCAAGTTCGGCGCGCCGCCCGCGGTGGCGACGTCCTGCCGTTTCGCGGTGGTGGACCCGGACCCGGACCTTCTGGCGCGTGCCGCCAAGGCGAAAGGTCCGCTCCTTGTGGAGCGCGTGGAACGAGAGGCCGGCAGGGTGCTCGCCGCCCTCGCCGTATCCCCGCCCGCCGCCACAGCGGCCCGTGCATCCTGGCTGGCGCGGGCGCGGGAGGCGCTGGCCTTTCTGCCGGCGGCCTGGGCGAATGCGCGGGCTGCCTCGGGTCGTATCCATCCGGTGGAGCTGTGCGTCGCGGTGCGCGATTTCCTCGCCGGCCATCCCGACGGGACGCTGGTGTGCGACGGCGGCGAGATCGGCCAGTGGCCGCAAGCCATCGTCAAGACGCAGAACCGCATCATCAACGGCGTGTCCGGCACCATCGGCGCCTCCATTCCCTTCGCCATCGCGGCCCGGCTCGCGCGGCCGGAGGCGCCGGTGGTGGCGGTGATGGGGGACGGCACCTTCGGCTTCCACATGGCGGAGTTCGACACCGCCCTACGCGTTGGGGCGCCCTTCATCGCGGTCATCGGAAACGACGCCCGCTGGAACGCCGAGCACCAGATCCAGCTGCGCACCTATGGCGCCGGGCGGACCCGCTACTGCGACCTGCTCCCCACTCGCTATGACGAGGTGGTGCGGGCGCTGGGCGGATATGGCGCCCTCGTCACCGACGCCGCCGACCTGCCGGATGCCCTCGCCGAGGCCCACGCGAGCGGGCTTCCCGCAGCGATCAACGTGATGATCGAGGGCGTCCCCGCTCCGGTGATCCGTCGCGGCTGAACTTGAAGCCGCCCAAGACCCAATCCGGGCATCAGACCCGGCGACGCCCTTAAGACGGGTGAGGAAACGCAGACGGAGGGCTCAAGGATGATCGCATTCAAACGGAAGCTGGCGGGCGCGCTCGTGATGCTCGCCGCAATGACGTCAGCTGCGGTGGCGGAAGTGGACAACGTGACCATCGCCCGCCAGCCGAGCCTCGGCCATCTGCCGCTGATGATCATGGAAGACCGTGGCCTGCTGGAAAAGGAGGCGGCGGCGCGTGGCGTGCCGAACCTGAAAACCCGCTACATCAAGCTCGCCGGTGGCGCGGCGATGAATGATGCCCTGCTGTCCGGCGCCATCCAGTTCGCCGCCGGCGGCGTGCCGCCTCTGGTGCTGCTGTGGGCCAAGACCAAGGATAGCGCGAATCCGATCAAGGCGGCGGCGGCCATGAATTCCATGCCGCTGCTGCTCAATACGTCCAATCCCAATGTGCGCTCGCTGAAGGACTTCACCGCGAAGGACAAGATTGCCCTGCCGGCGGTGAAGGTGTCGGTGCAGGCCATGTTCCTGCAGATGGCGGCGGAGAAGGAGCTGGGTCCGGACCACCGCAACGACCTCGACAAGTTGACCGTCACGCTCTCCCATCCCGATGGCATGGCGGCGCTCTTGGCCGGCAATGAGGTGACGGCCCATTTCACCGCCGCGCCGATCCAGGAACTGGAACTCAGGAAGCCCGGCGTGCACACGGTGCTCAACACCTTCGATGTGCTGGGCCAGCCTTCCACCTTCAACGTGGTGTGGACCACCACCCGCTTCGCCAATGACAATCCGAAAATCTATGCCGCCTTCTTCGCAGCGCTCGAAGAGGCCATCGCCATCATCAACCGCGACAAGTCGGCTGCCGCACGGGACTATGTTCGCCTCGCCGCCGACGGCAGCGAAGTGGCGCTTATCGAGGGCATCCTGAACGACCCGCAGGTGACCTTCACCACCACGCCGCAGGCGATCCAGAAATATGCGGATTTCATGACCCGCACCGGCATGATCGCCGCCACGGCGCAGAGCTGGAAGGACCTGTTCCTGCCCAACGTGCACGGCAAGCCCGGAAGCTGACGTGGCGTCAAGTGGAAGGGGTGGCGCCACCTTACGGCTTGGCGCCGCTCGATTTTTTCCGCCATTGTGCGATGCAGCAGAGCGCGATGTTGCGCCGCATTTGGCGAGGGATGCAGCTGGGGATATACTGGGCGCTTGAAACCACGCTCGTGACCCAGATGAACACCCAAGACGAACTGCGAAAGGTCTTCCTGCCGCTCGTGCTGGTGGCAGCGCTTTTCGCGGCTGCGGCACCGCGCGCGGCCGGGCAGCCGATCTCGCTGTCGGCCGTCTCCAAGACGCTCGCCCAGTGGGGCGAGGCCTATGCGGCGTCCGAGTCCATGCTCCAGATGGGCAACTGATCCACCCTTTCAGCCGGCCCGCGTCTCACCGAGGCTGGCTGCGGCGGGCCGTGAGTTCTGCCAGACGCCCTCAATCTTTCCAGACATCGCGACCGGGAGCGTGCGTCCGGCCTGGGCGCAGGTGAGCGCGATCATGTGGAACACGTCGTCCTGCGAGCAGCCGCGCGAGAGATCGTTGGCGGGTTTCGCCAGCCCCTGAAGCACCGGCCCGATGGCCTTCGCCCCGCCGATGCGCTGGGCGATCTTGTAGCCGATATTGGCGGCATCAAGATTGGGGAAGACGAACACGTTCGCATCCCCCCGGATCTTCGATCCCGGCGCCGTCTTGGCCGCGCCGACCGTGGCGACGAAGGCGGCGTCGAACTGCAATTCCCCCTCGATCACCAGATCCGGCTCCGCCTGCCGCACGAGGCGCACCGCCTCCACCACCTTGTCCACCCGCTGGTGCCGGGCGCTGCCGTTGGTGGAGAAAGAGAGCATGGCCACGCGGGGCGCCTCGCCGGTCATGGCGGTGTAGGAATGGGCGGCGGCACGGGCGATGTCCGCGAGTTCCGCCGCGTCGGGATCGATGACGAGGCCGCAGTCGGAGAACACATAGGCCCCCTTCTGCTCGTGATAGTCCTCGCACAGGATCATGAGGAAGAAGCTGGAGACGATCTTCGCCCCCGGCGCGAGGCCGATGATCTGGAGCGCGGCGCGCACCGTTTCAGCGGTGGTGGCCACCGCGCCGCCGACCGTGCCGTCGGCATCCCCCTGATGCACCATCATGGCGGCGAAGGCGAGCGGCTCGCGCATGCGCCGGCGGGCGGCGGCGAGGTCCATGCCCTTGGCGTGGCGCAGGAGGTGCAGCGCCTCTGCATAGGCCTGGAAACGCGGCGATGTGGCGGGATCCTCGATGGCGATGCCCCGCACATCACCATCGAGGGCCGCCATCACCTCCTCGCGGGCACCGAGGAGGATCGGCCGGGCGATCCCTTCCCGCGCGGCGCGACGGGCGCCGGCGGCAATGCGCGGGTCGCTCCCCTCGGGCAGGACGATGCTGCGGGGGGCGGCACGCGCGGCGTCGATGATCCGGTCGAGGGCGAGCATGGCCTGCATCTCGGGCTAGAGCACGCGCCGATCTGATTGCATCGCAATCAGATCGGATAACGCGTTCTCGTTCCAAACGTCAGAGAGCGATCCGCTTGGATCGCGCTCTGGGGCAGAAATGGCCGGGCGGGACCTGCTGACGAGCCGTCCCCGCCCGGATCTCGGTCAGCGCGCGATCTGCTCGCGCATGTCGGCGCGGGCGATACCGGCCACCGGCACCGGCTTCTTCATGGCATCCCGGCGGAAGGGCTCGCCGAGCTCCTGGTTCAGCACCACCTCGATGAAGGTGGTGATGCCCTTCTTCTGCTCCTCGGCGGCGGTGTGGATGGCCTCCCTGAGGCTCTCCGGCGTGTCCACGCGCACCCCCTTGAAGCCGCAGCCCTCGGCGATCTTCGCGTAGGAGAGCTTGGGGTCCAGCTCGGTGCCGACGAAGTTGTTGTCGTACCAGAGCGTCGTGTTGCGCTTCTCGGCGCCCCACTGGAAATTGCGGAACACCACCATGGTCACCGGCGGCCATTCCTCGCGGCCGATGGAGGTCATCTCGTTGATGGAGATGCCGAAGGCGCCGTCGCCGGCAAAGCCGAACACCGGCACGTCCGGGCAGCCGATCTTCGCGCCGATGATGGCCGGGAAGGCGTAGCCGCACGGACCGAACATGCCGGGCGCGAGATATTTCCGCCCGATCTCGAAGCTCGGATAGGCATTGCCGATGGCGCAGTTGTTGCCGATGTCCGTGGACATGATGACGTCCTTCGGCAGCGCCGACTGGATCGCCCGCCACGCCTGACGGGGCGACATACGGCCGGCGTCGCGGGCGCGGGCGTCTTCGTTCCAGCGGGTGCCGGGATCGTCGTCCTCGTGGTCCATGGAGGCGAGCTGCTGGAGCCAGCGCGAGCGCGTCTGGTGGATCAGCGCGCGGCGCTCCGCCCGTCCGGCATCGCCGGCGCCGGGGGCGAGCTGGCCGAGCAGCTGGCCGGCCACTTCCTTGGCGTCGCCGCAGATGCCCACGGTGATCTTCTTGGTGAGGCCGATGCGGTCCGGGTTGATGTCCACCTGGATGATCTTCGCCTGCTTCGGCCAGTAGTCGATGCCGTAGCCGGGCAAAGTGGAGAAGGGGTTGAGCCGGGTGCCGAGCGCCAGCACCACGTCAGCCTGTGCGATCAGCTCCATGGCGGCCTTGGAGCCGTTGTAGCCGAGCGGGCCGACGGCGAGGGGATGGCTGCCGGGGGCGGCGTCGTTGTGCTGGTAGCCGGCGCACACGGGCGCATCGAGCCGCTCGGCCAGTGTCATGGCCTCGCCGATGGCATTGCCGATGACGACGCCCGCGCCGTTGAGGATCACCGGGAACTTCGCCTCGGACAGGATTTGCGCGGCCTCGGCGATGGCGTTGCGGCCGCCGGCGGGACGCTCGAGGCGCACGATCTGCGGCAGCTCGATGTCGATCACCTGGGTCCAGAAATCACGGGGCACGTTGATCTGCGCCGGGGCGCAGGCGCGCCAGGCCTTCTCGATCACGCGGTTGAGCACTTCGGCCACGCGGGAGGGGTCGCGCACCTCCTCCTGGTAGCAGACCATGTCCTGGAACATGGCCATCTGGGAGACTTCCTGGAACCCGCCCTGCCCGATGGTCTTGTTGGCCGCCTGCGGCGTCACCAGCAGCATGGGGGTGTGGTTCCAGTAGGCGGTCTTCATGGCGGTGACGAAGCCCGTCACGCCCGGTCCGTTCTGGGCGATGGCCATGGCCATGCGGCCGGTGGCGCGGGTGTAGCCGTCGCAGATCAGGCCCGCATTGGTCTCGTGGGCGCAATCCCAGAAGCGGATGCCGGCCTTGGGGAAGAGGTCGGACACCGGCATCATGGCCGAGCCGATGATGCCGAACGCCTCGTTGATGCCGTGCGCCTGCAGGACTTTGATGAACGCCTCTTCGGTGGTCATCTTCATGACGAAAAAATCCTCTTGGAACCTTGGAGATCTTGCAATTCGGGGGGAGGGAGGCGGCGGCCGCGCGCCGCCTCCGGATCGGAAACCCGTCAGCGCGCTGGCTGGCGTACCGTTTCGGTCGAGGCGCGCGTGGCCTTCGATAACTGGGTGCCGGGGGCCGGTACCCGGATCGCCAGCGCCGAGAGCATGGAGACCAGCGCCGCGAACACCACGTAGGCGCACACCTGCCAGGGCTGTCCGTCGCCGCGGGCGAGCAGATAGGTGGCGATGATGGGGGTGATGCCGCTCGCGACGATGCCGGAGAACTGGTAGACGAACGATATGCCGGTGTAGCGCACCCGGGCGTCGAACAGGTCCGAGAACAGCGCGGCTTCAGGCCCGTAGCACATGGCGTAGAGCACGCCGAACGGGAACACGATGCCGAGGGCGATCAGCGGCAGGGAGCCGGTGGAGAACAGCCAGAAGGCCGGATATGCCACCAGCGCCAGCAGCGCCGAGCCGATCGCATAGGTGCGCGGGCGGCCCCACTTGTCGGACAGCTTGCCGAACATGGGGATGGTGAACACCATCACGAACGCCGCGAGCGTCACCAGCCAGAGCGCGGTCGTGCGGGGCACCTTCACGTAGTTCGCGAGATAGACGATTGAGAACACCGCGAAGACGTTGAAGAACACGCCGTCGATATAGCGCACGCCCATGCCCAGCAGCACGTTGCGCGGATACTCCCTGAGCATGGTGAAGAAGGGGATGGCCTCCGCCTTGTTGGCCGCCTTCACCTGCTCGAATTCCGGCGTCTCCTGCACCTTCAGCCGGATGTACATGCCGACGATGATGAGCACGATGGAGCCGATGAAGCCCACGCGCCAGCCCCAGGCCATGAACTGCTCGTCCGGCAGCATGGAGACGATGGCGGTGACGCCCGAAGCGAGGCACAGGCCGAGCGCAAGGCCGATCTGCGGGATGGAGGCGAAGAAGCCGCGCTTGTCCTCCGGCGCGTATTCATACGCCATCAGCACCGCGCCGCCCCACTCGCCGCCGATACCGATGCCCTGGGCGATGCGCAGGAGCAGCAGCAGGATGGGCGCGGCGACGCCGATCTGCGCATAGGTGGGCAAAAGGCCGATGGCCACCGTCGCCACGCCCATGATCATCAGCGTGATGATGAGCATGCTCTTGCGGCCCAGCTTGTCGCCGAAATGGCCGAAGATGAGCCCGCCCACCGGCCGCGCCACGAAGCCCACCGCGAAGGTGGTATAGGCGAGCAGGATGGAGACGACCGGGTCGTCGCCCGGAAAGAACAGCTTGTTGAATACGATGCCGGCGACGATGCCGTACAGGAAGAAGTCATACCACTCGATGGTCGCGCCGATGACGCTGGCGCCGACCACGCGCCTCAGCTCGCGACTTGAAGCTCCTGCTTGCCCAGCCATTGTTGTGTCCTCCCGTCATTGATTTGATTTGGGGCGTTGTCTCGCCCATTCCTGTTGTTCATCACGTCCTCGCGGATCATGTCGGCGGCTTTTTCTCCGATCATGATCGCGGGAATATTGGTGTTGCCGGACACGAGGCTCGGCATCACGGAGCAATCCACCACCCACAGGCCGTCGACGCCACGGACCCGTAGGCGCGGGTCCACCACCGCATCGCGGTCGGCGTCGGGGCCCATCCGGCAGGTGCCGGCGGGGTGGAAGATGGTGGCGCCATATTCGCGGGCGAAGGCGAGCAGGCCCTCGTCGTCGGTGACGCCCGGGCCGGGCATCTTCTCTTCCGCTACATAGCTCTTCAGCGGCTCGGTGGCGGCGAGCTTGCGGGCGAATGTCATGGCGGCGACGGCGCAGCGCCGGTCGGTGTCGGTGGCCAGATAATTGGCGGTGATCTTTGGCGGCTGGAGCGGATCGCCCGAGCCGAGCCGCACCCAGCCCGTGCTTTCCGGCCTGAGCTGGCACACCGAGAGGGTGAAGCCGGAATAGTCATGCACCTTGCCGCCGGCCATGTCCGCCGAGAGGGTGCCGATGTGGAACTGGATGTCCGGGGTTTTCGATTCCGGCAGCACCCGCGTGAACAGGCCGCCCTGGTTGATGCCGATGGCCAGCGGGCCGCCGCGGAACAGGAGATATTCCAGCCCCATCCTGAGGCGACCGAACAGGGAGTTCAGCGCATCGTTGGTGGTGATGGGCTTGGTGCAGCGATAGAGCAGGCGCAGCTGGAGGTGGTCCTGCAGATTGCCGCCGACGCCGGGACTGTCCACATGTACGCCGATGCCGTTGGCCTTGAGGTGCTCCGCCGGCCCGATGCCCGAGAGCATGAGGAGGTGCGGCGATTGCACCGCGCCCGCCGACAGCACCACCCCCCGCCGCGCCCGGATGACCTTCACCCGGCCGGCGACGCTCACCTCCACGCCCACGGCGCGGCCGTTCTCGAACAGCACCCGGCGGGCCTGCGTCTCGGTGAGGATGGAGAGATTGGCGCGGCCCTTGGCAGGGGCAAGATAGGCCTTTGCCGCGCTCATGCGGAAGCCGCTGCGGGTGGTCAGCTGGTAGTAGCCGACGCCTTCCTGCCGGGCGCCGTTGAAATCCGCCGTCTCCGGCACGCCGAGCTTGCGTCCGGTCTCCTTGATGACCTCGATCAGCTCGTGCTTGCGCGGGATGGAGCTGATGCGCACAGGGCCATCGGTGCCGTGGAGCGGATCACCGGCGAAGGCAGGGTTGTCCTCCAGCTTGCGGAAATAGGGCAGCACATCCTCGAAGCCCCAGCCGGTGGCGCCGCGCGCCGCCCAGCCGTCGTAATCCTCCTGCTGACCGCGGATGACGATGAGGCCGTTGATGGAAGAGCACCCGCCGAGCACGCGGCCGCGGGGCCAGTAGATGCGCCGGTCGCCCATGGTGGGTTCCGGCTCGGTGTGGAAGCGCCAGTTGAGGCGATCATTCCACATGGTCTTCCCGTAGCCGATGGGCACGTGAATCCAGGGGTTCGTGTCCTTCGGTCCGGCTTCCAGCAGGGCGACGCGGCTCTTGCCGTCTTCGCTCAGCCGATTGGCCAGAACACACCCCGACGACCCGGCGCCGATGACGACGAAGTCGAAGTTTTCCTCGCCTTGCATTGGCAGTTTCCTCTCTGCGAAACGGACGATGCGACGAAGGGATGAGATGAGTCAATGCATTTTTTGAACTGAAACGTCTCATTTAATGAGATTTATGTTGTGCAGTGCGAGGGGCGCTGTGTGCACCTGCGTTCCGTTTGACACCCCGCCGCCAGCCGCTAAGGCTGCACGCAGCGAGAGGCTGGCGATTCAGATGGCCAAGGCAGCGAAGCAGCAGCTGGAGAGCGTGGAGAAGCCGGAGAAGCCCGAGGAGCGGGACAACGCCTCGGCCATGCTCCGCGCGCTCGATCTTCTGGGCGAGATCGCCCGCTCCGAAACGCCCCTCGGCGTGCCCGAGCTGTGCGTGCGGCTCTCGCTGCCCAAGCCCACCGTCCATCGCCTGTGCCAGAAGCTGGAGGCGGAATCCTATCTGCTGCGCGAGCCGGACGGCCGGCGCTTTGCGGTGGGTCCGCGCTTCCTGCGCATGGGCTTCGACATGCTGCGCAATTCGGTGAGCACCGAGCGGCGCGGCATCCTCGAAGCGCTGGTGGACGTGGCGGGCGAGACCTGCAATTTCGTCACCCGCGTGGGCTCGGAAGCGATCTATCTCGACCGCGTGGAAGCGGCCTGGCCGCTGCGCCTGCATCTGGAGGTGGGCTCGCGGGTGCCCATGCATTGCACCGCCTCCGGCAAGCTGTTCCTCTCCGCCATGCGCCCCGTGCAGCGCCGGCGCATTCTGGAAACGCTGCACCTGAAGGCGCAGACGCCGAACACCATCACCACCGTCGAGGCGCTCGACGCCGAGCTGGAGCGCATCGCGAAGAATGGCTACAGCACGGACGATCAGGAGTTTCTGGAGGGCCTCGTCGCCATTGCCGTCCCGGTGAAGGACCGGCGCGGCACGGTGGTGGCAGCGGTGGCCTGCCATGGGCCTTTGCCGCGCTTCTCGCTGGAGAAGGCGCGGGCTCTGGTGCCGAACCTCAAGGAAGCGGCGGAACGGCTGCAAGCCACCCTTCCCGATTCCGGCGACGTCGCGGACGACTGACGCACGGCTGGCCTGCGGGATCGCCCGGACCGAACGATGGGAAACGAACCCGCGACATCCAGATTGGGAATTCGGTGCAAGCTGTTGAATTGAAACATGCGGTCAACGGCTGAGATCAAGGCGCCAGGCCGAATGTCCGCTATCGGCAGATCTGCCTTGCCCTCAACTTGAGACACGAGCCTTCTCATCGCGCGGGGGCACGTGGTCGTCTGCTGGCCGGTAGCGAGGGGACGGAGGTTTGGCCTATATAAGGCCGCTCGCAAAATGCGATCCTCAACCGAAGAGTGACCCGTGATCCCCTGGTCGCAGCTCGACACCGCGGACGTGCCCGATGGCGGCGGCCGCCTCCGCCTGATGCAGCGCGGCGCGGAATTCTCGATCATGGCCGGGTCCATCGAGCTGATGAACAGCCGTCTCAGCGGGTCTGAAGAGGCGCTCGCCACGATGGTCTGCGCTAGACTTCGGGACCGCCCCAGGCCGCATGTGCTGATCGGTGGGCTGGGAATGGGTTTCACCCTTCGCGCGGCGCTCGCCGAACTCGGGCCCGATGCCCGTGTCACCGTGGCGGAACTGGTGCCGGCGGTGGTCGCATGGGCGCGGGGGCCCATGGCCGGGATTTTCGCGGGTTGCCTGACCGATCCGCGTGTCAGCATCCGCGAAGAGGATGTGGTCGGCCTGATCCGTGCCGGCCGGGCGACTTTCGACGCGATCCTGCTTGATGTCGACAACGGACCCGAGGGGCTGACACGCGCGGCCAACGACCAGCTTTACGATAGTGCCGGCCTCAACATGGCCAGGGCCGCGCTGCGGCCCGGCGGCGTGCTGGCCGTCTGGTCGTCGAGGCCGGACCGGAATTTCACCCAGCGGGTTCGCAAGGCCGGGTTCGGCGTCGAAGAGGCGCGCGTGAGGGCCAATGGCGGGCGCGGAGGGGCGCGCCACATCATCTGGATCGCCACCAATCCGGAGGTCCGCCCTCCCGGCCCCGCCCGGCACAGGCCGGCCTGACGGAGGCGGATCCTGGAGACATCCCTTTATCTGCCCGTGAAGGCGTTTCTGGAAGGCCTCGGCTTTGCCGTCAAAGGCGAGGTCGGCGGCTGCGACCTGGTTGCGCTCGCGGGAGACGGAATCCCGATCGTGGTCATTGGGGAATTGAAGCTCAGCTTCAATCTGGAGCTCGTCCTTCAGGCCGTGGACCGTGCCTCCGCCTGTGACGAGGTCTGGCTCGCAGCGCGCACATCGGTGCGCGGAAACGGACGGGAAAGCGACGCGCGCTTCCGCAACCTGTGTCGGCGCCTCGGCTTCGGCATGCTCGGCGTTTCGTCTGGGGGCGAGGTGACGGTCCTCGTCAGCCCCACGTCTCCCATGCCGCGCAAGGATCCGCGCCGCAGGTCGCGGCTCGTGGAGGAGCACCGGCGCCGGCTGGGCGATCCGGCGGTGGGGGGCGGCTCTCGTACACCCATCATGACCGCCTATCGACAGCAGGCGCTCGCCTGTGCCCTGGCCATGGCGGAGACCCCCAAACGCCCGCGCGATCTGCGTGCGTTCGCGCCCAACGCCGGAAAAATCCTTCTGGACAATGTCTATGGCTGGTTTGCCCGCGTGGATCGCGGCATCTACGGCCTCACGCTGGCGGGGCGCGAGGCCCTGATCCGCTGGCAGGCGGTTCCCGGTTCCGCGATTGCGGCCGGCATGGTGGTGCCGACGGGCTCCAGCACAGCCGGCGATGCTTGAACCAGCTGGTCCGGGAGAACGTCGCGAATGCGATGGTCTCGAAAGATCACCATGGACTACGCAGAAGCTCGGGGCGATGTCGGGGACGTTCCCTCCGTCGTTACACGCCATTGACCGGCCGGTCGCCCGATGACCCGAAAAGGTGTGACCCAGTCGATCGGATCGAAGAGCATGCGGGAGGAGCGATCGGCCGCACCGTGGAGAGAGACCTCCACTGCGATAGAACAGCGTTGATGACATGACTGCGGAAGATGCGCCCGTGGCAGAATCAGCGCCCGACCTGACAGCGCCGAAGCGTCCGCAAGGCGCGACGGCGAACCGCGCCCTCGCGAGAGTGGCCGGCGCGGTCGTCCTTCTGTTCGCCCACGCCATAACCGCCGTTCGCGCCAAATGGGAAGGCGTGGCGCCCATCGACGAACAGCGGATCTATTTCGCCAACCACGCCAGTCATGGAGACTTCGTGCTCATCTGGGCGGTTCTGCCGACCCGGATGCGGGCGCGGACGCGACCGGTCGCGGGTGCCGACTACTGGCTCAAATCCGCCATCCGGCGTTTCATCGGCTGCGACGTGTTCAATGCCGTTCTCATTGCCCGCGACCGGCTCACGCAATCGGAAAATCCCATCACGCAGATGGTGCAGGCCCTCGACGACGGCAGTTCGCTCATTCTTTTCCCGGAAGGCACACGCAATCTGAGCGACGCGCCTCTTTTGCCGTTCAAGAGCGGGCTCTATCATCTCGCCCGAGCGCGCCCCGACGTCAGCCTCGTTCCCACCTGGATCGACAACCTCAACCGTGTTCTGCCGAAAGGCGAGGTCATTCCCATCCCACTCATCTGCACCGTCACGTTCGGGCCTCCGCTGCGAATTGGCGACGGCGAGACCAAGACGGCCTTCCTTGCCCGGGCCGAAGCCGCCCTGTTGGCCCTGTCCGCGAAAGCACCCCTGACGTGACAATGCCTCCCTCAGAACTCGTGACGGTCCTTGCCGGGCTCCTCGGTTGTCTCGGCGTCGCGTCAGTCATCGGCTATGCGCTGAAACGGCGTTTTTCCGCCGACGGGTCCAACAGTGTCATTGAAAACCTGAATGACCGCGTCCGTTCCTGGTGGATGATGGTCATCCTGATGGGGATCGCTCTGGCCACCGGAAGAGCCGGCGTAATCGTGTTCTTCGCCCTCTGCTCCTTCGCTGCGTTGCGCGAATTCATCACGCTGACCGACACCCGCCGGGCCGATCACTGGGCTCTTGCGATCGCCTTCTTCATCATCCTGCCGGTTCAATACTATCTGATCTGGATCGACTGGTACGGCCTCTACGCCATCTTCATTCCGGTCTATGCCTTCCTGTTGATGCCCATCGTTGCCGCATGGCGTGGCGACACAGACCATTTTCTCGCGCGCATCGCGGAGACCCAGTGGGCACTGATGATCTGCGTCTTCTGTACCTCCCACGTGCCGGCCCTGCTCAGCCTCGACATTGCCGGCTTCGGCGGACGCAATGTGATGCTCATCGCCTTCCTGGTTATCGTCGTCCAGTCGAGCGACGTGCTGCAATATGTCTGGGGCAAGCTGATCGGCCGCAGGAAGATCGCTCCGAAGCTCTCACCATCAAAGACGCTGGAGGGGTTCCTTGGGGGCGCGCTGAGCGCAACCGCGGTCGGTGCAGCCCTCTTCTGGATAACGCCGTTCTCCCCGATCGAAGCCGCGGGAATCTCGTTCGTGATTGTCGTCATGGGCTTCTTCGGCGGCCTCGTCATGTCGGCGATCAAGCGCGACCGCGGCGTCAAGGATTGGGGTCACCTCATCGCGGGTCACGGCGGTTTTCTCGACCGGCTTGATTCCGTGCTTTTCTCCGCCCCGATCTTCTTTCACATCACGCGCTTCTGGTGGTCGGTTTCATAAATCTGCACGCGGTACTCTCTGCGTGGGGCGACCCCGACACCTGAGCGACGGAAACGCGAGCCATGACGACTGGAAGCGATCGCCGTCCCCTTGCAAGCCGCAACACGGGCTGGGCACGTGCCGCCGCACGCCGGCTGACCTCCGCCGGCATCACCCCGAACCAGATCTCCATCGCGAGCATCGCGATGGGTGTGCTTGCCGGAGCGTCGTTCTGGGGGGCGGGCCTCGCGGATGGCTGGCTGCGCATTCCCCTGTTAATTGCAGCGGCGCTCTTTTGCCAATTGCGGCTGCTCTGCAATCTTTTCGACGGGATGGTGGCGATCGAGGGCGGCAAGCAATCGCGCGATGGCGCCTTCTGGAATGAGTTTCCCGATCGCATTGCGGATCTCGCGATCTTCGTGGGTGCGGGATACGGCATTGGCATGCCCGGGCTCGGCTGGGCAGCGGCAGCTCTTGCCATTCTGACCGCCTATACGCGGGAACTTGGTCGTGCTTGCGGCGCGGCCGCCGACTTTTCCGGACCATTGGCCAAGCAGCATCGCATGGCGACAATCACGGCGGCGGGCCTCCTCAGTCTGTTGGAGCCCCTCTGGAAAGGCCGAGATGACGTGCTGACAGCGGCGCTCTGGATCATTGCGATCGGTTCGGCCATCACGGTATTCCGACGCGCCATGCGCCTGGTTGAGGCGCTTCGATCACCGCCGGGGCTGCCTCCGCAATGAACACGGGGGAGCATCTCGTGCTCCTGTCGGCTCTATCCAGGTGAATGTCCGCCCTTGGCAGCATTTCTACGCCTGGTTCTGGTGTGCGTTGGGCGCCATGTTGATGCCATGTCAGGCCATGTGGACCTTCTCCGGCCTTCTGCCTTTCAAATGCCCTAGGGCTCCTCGTCGAAGGCATCGTGGGCTGCCTCGATCGCGGCCATGCGGCGCCGGCCTTCGCGGCCGCTGAGTTCGAGGACGCGGGTCGCCAGAAAATGCGAAAGCCCGATCACCGCCACATGGTTGTCCAGCGGGCCGGCCGCCCGCGCCTGGCAGGTGATGAGCCATGTGGCCGGGCCCGGGTTCTCCGTGGCCGAGTCCACCACGCACAGGACCTGCGCGCCGGCCTCCACTGCCCGGGTGATCAGGTGGGAGGAGGCGGGCGTCGAACGCCGCAGGGCGAAGACGATGAGGACGTCGCCCTTGTTCAGGGTTACCGCATATTCGGCGATGGTCTCCCCCGCAACCGGCAGCAGGATGCTGGTCTCGATGACGCGGAAGACCTGCCAGCGCAGATAGGCCGCGAAGGACTGATTGTTGCGGAAGCCCACGAACCAGACCCGCTTTGCCGCGAGCATGGCTCGCGCGATCCGGTCGATCATCTCGTCGGACAATCCGCCGTAGGTCTCGGACAGGTTCTGGACGCTGAGTTCGAGGTGGGCGCGCAGCGTGTCGCTGGCATGGCTCTCGCCGCTCAGCAGCATCAGCGGCGAGCCGGCCTTCTGCTCCAGCCGCACCTGCCGCCGCGCGTCGTTATAGCTGTCATACCCGAGCCGGTGAAAAAAACGGGTCACCGCCGCATTGGAGACCCGTGCGGCATCGGCAAGCTCGGTTGCCGTATAAGCAGGCAGATTGCCCGGGAAATCGATCAAGAATTCGGCGAGCCGCCTCTCGGTCGGAGACAGATCATCCCTGTGGCGGGTGATGCGCGCCACCAGCGAGTCCTTGGCCGAAATCGTCGTGCTCACCGCGCCTCACCTGTTCCTATCATCTTGTGCCGTCAGCCGAACCGCGGTTCGGCCCGCCTGCCGCGGGCATGCGATCCAGCTCCTGTATGACCCAAAGCGCCGCGCGGCACCATGCGGATCGTTGCGCTGGCATGGAAGTTGCTGAAAAAAATTTTGCAGAACGGGTATATTGAAAATTCAATCGCAGCCGTCCTGCGGGTTTGGGGACCAACGAAGGGACTGACCATGGCTGGGGAAAACGTGCAGCTTTCCGCCCCCGCGTCCGAGGCGGCGGTGCAGGTCGAGACGGCGCTCGACAAGATCGGCGTGACCACCGCGCACAAGCTCATCGTGCTGCTGGTGCTGTTCGGGGTGATGTTCGACGTCTTCGAGCAGAATACCGTGGGGCTGATCGCCCCGTTCCTACGGGAACAGTGGCATCTCTCCGCGGCCGACATCGGGTTTCTCAACACGATGACCTTCGTCGCGGCCGCCATGGGGCGGCTCGGCTCCGGCGTCCTGGCCGACAGGGTGGGCCGCCGCTTCATGCTGAACGTCAACCTGCTGTTGTTCACGGTCGGCGCCGCGATCTGCGCGCTGGCGCCGGGCTATACCACGATGGCCATCGGCCGTTTCATCGTCGGCCTCGGGCTCGGCGGCGAGATCGTGACGGCAGTCACCCTGCTCGCCGAGTTCTGCTCCTCCAAGTTCCGAGGCACGGCGGTCGGGCTCATCAATGTGGGAGGTGGCGGCCTCGGCAACATGCTGGCCCCGGCCTTCGCCCTCCTGATCTTCACCCTGTTCCCGGGCGGGGACGGCTGGAGGTGGCTGTTCGGCGCGCTCGTGCTGCCGGCGGTCCTCGTCGTGTTCTATCGGCGCTTCGTGCCGGAGACGCCACGCTTCCTGGTCACACGAGGCCGGGTGGCAGAAGCCAATCGCGTGTTGTCGCAGCTTGCGACCGGGTCCTTCTCGACCAAGAACGTCAAGGTGACCGATCACGTCACCTCGCAGCCGGTGATCGAGACGCCCAGGCTCGGCGCGATCGTGGCCGACATCTTCCGCCGCGGCCTTCTTCGCCGCACCCTTGCCGTGGGGATCGCGTCCTGGATGACGTTCGGCGCGCAGCTCACCGTGCTGACCCTTATGCCGACGATCCTCGTCTCGCAGGGCCATACGATCACGCGGAGCTTCCTGTACACGATCATCCTGCAGAGCGGCAGCCTGTTCGGCGCGCTCACGGCGGCGGTGCTGGCAGCGCGCGTCCCGCGCAAGATCGTGCTGACGACGGGCGCTCTGTGCGCCGTGGCGGCGGGGCTCGGCTTCGGCTTCCTGGCCACCACCGACGCGCTGATCCTCGCGTTCGGCGCCGCATTTCAGTTTTTCGTGCTGCTCCTGAACACGACCATCTGGATCTTCGCGCCGGAAAACTACCCCACCCGGGTTCGCGGCTTCGGGACGGCGTTCATCCTCGCGCTCGGGACCATGGCGGGCGCGTGGATGCCGCTGCTTGCCGGCCGGGTGTTCGACATGGCCGGTGTCGCCGGCATGTTCACCATGATGGCGGGCATGTACGCGATCTTCGCCATCGCCGTGCAGTTCGCACCGGAGACCTTCGGAAAGTCCATGGAAGCCGTGCCGGAGACGGCGCCGGCCGAACGTCCGCTTCAGACCGCCTGACGCCTCTCCCCTGGGCCGAAGTCCGGCCCGGGTATCAGGAACTTGCCGTGACAACGATCCTCCTCATCAATCCCAATACCTCGACCCGCTCGACCGAGATGATGCTCTCGGTCGCGGGGCCCCTCCTGCCCGATGCCGTCACCCTGCGAGGGGTGACGGCCAAGAGCGGGGCCGCCATGATCGTGGACGAGGCCGCCCTTGCCGAGGCCGCCGATGAGGTCGTCCGCATCGGGCTCGCGGAGGCATCGCGCGTAGATGCCATCATCGTATCGGCCTTCGGCAATCCGGGAGTGGGGGCGCTGCGTGCGCTCCTGCAGGTTCCCGTGGTTGGTATCGGTGAAGCGGCCATCCTCAAGGCCGCGGCGAAAGGATCCCGCTTCGGGATCGCCACAACGACGTCGGACCTCGTGCGCTCCATCGAGGCCGGCGTCCGCGACCTTGGCCTTCAGGGCCAGTTTACGGGCGTTCGCGTGCCGGATGGCGATCCCCTCTCGCTCGCGGCGGATCCTCCCGCGCAGGACCAGGCCCTGGCCGCGGCGGCGACCGCCTGCATCGAGCAGGACGGCGCGGACACCGTGGTGATCGGAGGTGGCCCGCTCAGCGACGCAGCCGCAAGGCTGCGCCTGCGCTTTCCCGACCGGATCGTCGAGCCCGTCCCGGCCGCGATCCAGAAAATCCTGGGGTCGATTTTCATGACCAGTCGCTGATGGTCGCAGCGATGCAAATGGCGGCGAGAAAGCTGAAGGCGTTGCGGTCTTATCGTGTGGTGACGCGTCGGACGTCCTTGAGGCGCCCGGCGAATACGAGATGTTGCCGCTGTCACACGCGACCAGTATCCCGCATGGCGTCGCTGGTGGCCGCGAATTCACCGGGTTCCACGCTTTCTCGGAGCGCGCGCATCATGTCGGGCGTCGCCAAATTCGCGCGCTGCAGCAAAAAGCCCCGGCGTTGAAGCCGGGGCTTGGCAGTGCTGGATTTTATTGTTGCAGCTCGATTTCTCCGGGACGCCATGTTTTGTCGAACCATGGCTCCAACGGTCCATAGAGGCGAAGGATCATAAACCAGCCTTTGCCAGGAAGCGTCTGCACCCAGTTTTGTTCAAAGCCAGCGGGAGCTTTTGGCCCAAAATAGACATCCACGGAGCCATCATCATTGACCTTGACGCCTTTGTTCTGACTGCTCACGCTGGGGAACTGCTGGTCGCTCTGCACCATGGAGCGCGTCTGATTGTCGTAGACGATGACCGACCAGAAATCCTTGACCGGAATGTTTGGAGGCAGGTGCAGTTTGTATGTTTTGGCGCCGTCGAACGGGTTGCCTTTCGAGTCCTGGGCTGCCCACGGGTACTGCGACCCCTGGCCGACCATCTTCAATGCCATCGCCGGTGTCACGCCTGTGGCGATATAGTAGAAGAAGGCGGCCCCATCCAGGTTGGCAACCCCCGGTGCGACTTCGAATTTGTAGCCACCGAAGAAGGGCAGCCGCCAGGAACTGTTCGGATAGAAGTAGGCGTCTTCGCTGCGAATCTTAAAGGCGATCGTGCGCGCGGTCACGGCGCCGATATTCGCAGCGTCCTCCAGAATCCTCTTCATCCGCGCATCGGGATCAAACGGCTTTCCCTTAACGATCCCGATGGAAGCAAAAAGGCCCAGCGTGGTTGGATCACTTCCTTCGCTCGGTTCTTCCTGGATCGCTTGGTTCAGCAGACTCCAGAAAGAATAGTCACCAGGGGCAACAAAATTGGACGGAACGCCTGATACATTGACAAAATTCATTGCGGGCGGATTGGCGGCGTCTGCGAGCTGATAAATCTTCAGATGTTTCTTCACGGATTCGACCCCGGGCTGGGGTGAGCCGTCGACAAGGAACGATCGGAACGGCATCCAGTTGCCGTATGTGCTGGGCCGTACGACAAAATAGCCGGGTGGAATTTCGCCCTGATATCCCGGCGGCAATACAAGGTACTTGCCACCCTTGCCTTTGTCGTCACCGGTGATGCCGACGTCGGCAACCCAGCGATACCAAAAGTCATCGATAGCCCCCAAGACCTTGGGTGGAATTTCGACGACTAACGGGCCATTGTGTGTGTCAAGCCAAATGAAACTGTAGACGGTGTTGTCGTTTGCCGTCAGTTCCACGGTCCGAGAGTCGACCAAATTCTCCCAGATGACGTTCGTCTGGTTGACCGGCCCAAATCTGCGCAGCGCATCTCTCATTCCGACTTGATTTACTATGGGTAGGCCAAGCAGATAGGCTTGCAGGGCGCGCGAGCGGTCCAAATTGTCGTAGATCGTCTGAATGGTTGGCGCATCGGGGTAGCCATGCGACAAGTTGAGTTCGCCGATTGATGTGTCGACCTTATCGGGTACAGAAACGCCGGGCGCAATCGGGGTTTCATATTTGTACTGCTGGGCAGCGCCGGGCATCACCGAAAGCGCAATCAACGTCAGCGAAGACAGGGCTAGCTTCAGTTTTTGTCTCATGGTTACGATCTCATCGATTCAGTAACGGTCAAACTTGGTGAAGCTCGGCAAGCATTCGGGCTGATTTGGTCCAAGGTCTGCACCAAATTTCGAGAATCGATGATTCTTGAAATCACCTCGTACCGCCCGAGGTGGCGCGCCCAATCGCAGCGAATTTTTATTTAAGTTGATACAACGGAACCCAAATCAACAGGCTTGATTCACGTCAACTTGCGCTAAACATCCGAGATGGAGTCAGCGCTTTGCCGTTCAGGTCTCTGAGTTGCCCCGAGTTTCCAGACGCCTTCAGCTTTGGCATTGTACCGCCGTTCGAACTCGATTGGCGACAGCATACGCCACGAGCGTGCTTCCGGGGGGTACGATAAGGCGAATAGACTGAAGAAGGCCGGGGGTACGAAAAGAGTCCGAAAGGCGCAGGGCATCGTCTCGATGATGCGCCGGCTACCGGGATATGGCGTCATGGCCGATCCCCCAGAGTGCGGACGGCTGACCCGCATCCTCGATGAGATCCGATTCAAGCGACCTGGTCGGCGCAGGTCGAAGCTGGAGCTGCACCCTGCGGCCGATGCTGGACCGTGGGTCTCAGGTGGGCGCACATCTCGGACGACCTTCTTATGGTGAAGGAGACCGCCAGGACGGGTACCGATCCAAATGCGGGCGGCTCACCGGGACAGGCGGTAGACCCCCACGGGGAACGCCGAGTTCAACGGTAGGCCGACAAGCTCTTGTCACAGCTCGCGAAACTGGAGCGGGCGATGGGAATCGAACCCACGACATACAGCTTGGGAAGCTGTCGTTCTACCACTGAACTACGCCCGCGCAGGCGCCGACCATAATCGGATGCGGGGTTGCCCATCAAGGGCGTTTCGCGAAATACCCACTGCGTTGCCGTCGCCCGGCGGGGCTCCTATGGTCGGCGGGATTTCAACGATTGCCCGGCGCCCCGCCCATGACGTCCCCTTCTTCCGCCCATTCCCCGGTTCATCCGGCCTCCCACGGCCATCCCCCGTTCAAGGCGCACTTCCAGACCTTCGACGATCTCGCTGACGGCGCCGAGGGGCCGGCGCGGCTGGCGGCGCTGCGGGCGGAACTCGCCCGCCTCGGCTTCGACGGCTATGTGATCCCGCGCGCGGATGCGCACCAGAACGAATATGTGCCGGCCTGCGAGGAGCGGCTTGCGTACCTTACCGGCTTCACCGGCTCGGCCGGCACCTGTGTGTTGCTGCCGACGGAGGCGGCGTTGTTCGTGGACGGGCGCTACACCCTCCAGGCCCCGGCGCAGGTGGACGAGGCGGCCTTCACCGTGGTGCCCCTGTCGCAGACGCGGCCGGACAAGTGGATCGAGGACCATCTGCCCCGTGGCGCCCGGCTCGGGTTCGATCCATGGCGCACCACCATCGATGGTCGCGAGCGGCTGGTGAAGGCGGTGGCGGCGGCGGGCGGCATCCTCGCGCCGCTGGATGCCGACCCGTTCGATCCCATCTGGCCCGATCGGCCCGCACCGCCCCGTGAACCGGTGCGCCTGCTCGACCTCTCCGTCGCCGGCGAGGACACCGCCACCAAGCTCCGGCGGGTGCAGGAGAAGCTCGCCGAGGAGAAGCTCGACGGCGTGCTCGTCTCCGATCCGCACGGGGCCGCGTGGCTGTTCAACATGCGCGGCGGGGACGTGGCGCACACGCCGCTGCCGCTCGCCTGGTGCATCATCCCGCGCGAGGGACTGCCCGACCTTTTCCTTGAGGCGCTGAAGCTCTCCCACGAGGTGCGCGCCGCCCTCGCGGGGCATGCCCGTCTGCACGGCGTGGGCGACCTCGACCGCGTGCTCGCCGCCTTCGCCAAAGGCGAGGGCAAGGGCGACGGGAAGGGCCGGCGCATCCGCGTCGATCAGGCCACCGCGCCCGTGCGCCTCGCCACCCTCATCGAGACGGCAGGCGGCATCGCCGACAAGGGTGCCGACCCCATCTCCCTCATCAAGGCCTCGAAGAACCCGGCCGAGATCGCGGGGATGCGTGCGGCGCATGTGCGTGACGGCGCGGCATTGGTGCGCTTCCTCGCCTGGTTCGACCGGGAGGCGCCGACCGGCAAACTGACCGAGATCGACGCGGTGGAGGCGCTGGAGACGTTCCGCCGTGCCACCGGCTGTCTTACCGACATCTCCTTCCCGACCATCGCTGGGGCAGGGGAGAACGGCGCCATCGTGCATTATCGGGTCACGCGCAAGACCAACCGGGCGATCCATCCGGGCGAGCTGTTCCTGCTCGATTCCGGCGCGCAATATCCTGACGGCACCACGGACATCACCCGTACCCTCGCCGTCGGCACGCCGACGGAAGACATGTGCCGCCACTACACGCTGGTGCTGAAGGGCCATCTGGCCCTCACCCGCGCGGTATTTCCCAAGGGGATCACGGGGGCCCAGCTCGATCCGCTGGCGCGGCAGTTCCTGTGGGAGAACGGGCTCGATTTCGATCACGGCACGGGCCACGGCGTCGGCGCGGGGCTTTCCGTGCATGAGGGGCCGGCGCGCATCTCCCAGCTCGGCCACCTGCCGCTGGCCGCGGGGATGATCCTCTCCAACGAACCGGGCTTCTACCGCACCGGCGCCTACGGCATCCGCATCGAGAACCTGATCCTGGTGGAGGACCGCCCGGTGGAGGCCGGCGAGCGGCCGTGCTTCGGCTTCTCGACCCTCACGCTGGTCCCCTACGACCGGCGGCTGATCGATCTTCGTCTCCTCACCGGTGCCGAGCGGGCGCAGGTGGATGCCTATCATGCCGAGGTCCGCGCGACCCTCGCGCCGCTGGTGGACGAGGGCAGTGTCGACTGGCTCGCCGGAGCCACGGCGCCGCTCTAGAGCACGCGCCCATCAGATTGCATCGCAGTTTGATCGGGTCACGCGTTCTCTTGCCAAGAGTGAGAGGGCGATTCACCGAGCGGATTGATCCAATCCGCTCGGATCGCGCTTTGGAAGTCGGCCGGATCGCCCGCAGAGCGTTGGGCGATCCTCCACAAGCCAAGGAACTGCAAGGCCTCGTGGGCGTTACCAGATGCGCGAGGCGGAGCGTGGCTCCGCCCGACAGACTGGGAGGCCGCTGATGTCCACGATCCTCATCATCATTCTCGTGCTGCTGCTCATCGGCGCGCTGCCGAGGTGGGGCTACAGCTCCGGGTGGGGGTATGGACCCGGCGGCATCGTGGGTGTGCTGCTGATCATCGTGATCGTGCTGGCACTCACGGGACGGCTCTAGCGGCCTCGCGGCTGGCGCCGGCTGGCTGGGCCGGTCGGTGCCGGCCGCGTGAGGCGCGCGCAAATCTCCACGTCCAGTCGCTTCCATATCGAGACCGCGAACGTGCGGCCCGCGAGCTTGACGCCCCTGCTTCGCGGCCCGCACGTCCTGGCCGTCGGCCGCACCCCGCTGCGGACCGGCGGCCAGGGTGTGTGCGTTGCCCGTCGGCGTCCGCCGCTCACCAGGGGGCGGCGGACGCGCGCGGCGTTCTTCAGGCGGTCTTTTCGATCACCCGTCCGAGCTTCTCCACCAGCTCGCCCACCTGATCCTTCGAGATGATGAGGGGCGGGGTGATGACGAGCGTGTCGCCGGCGATGCGCATCATGAATCCTTCCTCGTGGAAGGCCTTCTCCAACGCCTCGTAGCCGCGCAGGCCGGGCGAGCCGGCGCGCGGGGCGAGGTCCACCGCACCGGTGATGCCCACGGTGCGGATGTCGAGCACGCCGGGCTTGTCCTTCAGCGACATGACCGCATCGGCGAAGAAGGGCTCCAGCGCCAAGGCGTGCGTGAAGGTGTTCTCCTTCGCGTAGAGGTCGAGCGTCGCGAGGCCGGCGGCGCAGGCCAGCGGATGCGCCGAGTAGGTGTAGCCGTGGAACAGCTCCACCATGTGCTCCGGCCCCTTCATGAAGGCGTCGTGGATGGGCTTGCGGGCGATGACGCCGCCCATGGGCACGGCGCCGGCCGTGATGCCCTTGGCGAAGCAGATCATGTCCGGGATGACGCCGTAGCGCTCGGCGGCGAAGGCGTAGCCGAGGCGGCCGTAGCCGGTGATGACCTCATCGAAGATCAGCAGGATGCCGTACTTGTCGCAGATCTCGCGCAGGCGCTTGAGATAGCCCTTCGGCGCCGGCAGCACGCCGGTGGAGCCGCCCATGGGCTCGACGATGACGGCGGCGATGGTGGAGGCGTCATGCAGGCCGACGATGCGCTCCAGCTCGTCGGCGAAATGCGCGCCATATTCCGGCTCGCCCTTGGAGAATGCCTGATTCTCCCGGTCGTAAGTGGTGCGCAGGTGGTCGACGCCGGCCAGCATGGTGCCGAAGGTGCGACGGTTCGCCACCATGCCGCCCACGGAAATGCCGCCGAAGCCGACGCCGTGATAGCCGCGCTCGCGGCCGATGAGGCGGGTCCGGGTGCCCTGGCCGATGGTCTGCTGGTAGGCGAGGGCGATCTTCAGCGCCGTGTCCACCGCCTCGGAGCCCGAGTTGCAGAAGAACACATGGTCGAGGTCGCCGGGCGCGAGGTCGGCGATCTTGGTGGCGAGGCGGAACGCGCTCGGGTGGCCGTACTGGAAGGTCGGGCCGAAATCCATCTCGGCGGCGCCGTCGCGGATGGCCTCGACGATGGGCTCGCGGTTGTGGCCGGGGTTGACGCACCACAGGCCGGCGCAGCCGTCGAGGATGGGGCGGCCCTCCGGCGTGTAATAGTGCATGTCCTTGGCGCGGGACACGAGCCGCGGTCGCTTCTTGAACGACCGGTTGGAGGTAAACGGCATCCAGAAGGCTTCGAGGTCGTTCGGAACACTGTCCGCGCGCATGCCGTCCGTCACCAGATCGTCCAGAGCCATGATGGTTCCTCTCCCGCGCGCCTTGTCTTTGGCGCCGATTTGCAACGCGCCAGCGCGCACAGTGCGGGTCGCGCGCCGCCGGCACATGCCGGCCGGCGGCCTCGGGTGCGGTCGCGTCGCGGCAAGGCTAGCAGTCCGCATTGCCGGTGGGAACCGTCGCGGGAAGCTTACCGCAGGGAGCGCGCTCACCTTGATCCCGCCCTCTTGCTTGTGCATGGGTTCTGATCGACAAAGGTCGTGACCGTAGGTTAGGACGGTATCGTGGTAAGCAGCGCTGCAGACGCAGGCGAAGAGAGCGCGGTGGAAGCCGGCGTGGAAGGTGTGGCCGAGACGGTCGATGCCTCTGCCAGCGTGCGCGCCGCCCTCGATCGCGTGCTTGCCTCGGCCGATTTCGCCTCCTCGCCCCGCCTCGCCGCCTTTCTGCGGTTCGTGGTCGAATCAACGCTGGATGGGCGCGCAGACGCGCTGAAGGGCTACACCATCGCGGTCGAGGCCCTGGGCCGCCCGCCATCGTTCGATCCCCAGTCCGATCCCATCGTCCGGGTGGAGGCGACCCGGCTTCGGCGCGCGCTTGACCGGTATTATGCGACCGTTGGTGCCGATGATCCCGTCATCATCGATGTTCCGAAGGGCGGCTATGTGCCTCAGTTCCGCGCCCGTGGGCCGGACGATGCGGCGCTGGCCGATCCCGACACATCCGCCGTGCCGCCGGGATCGACCGAGGTCCCCGCCGAGATCACCCGCCCCCGCCGGCTGCTGCCGGCCCTGGCGGCAGGGCTCGCGGTGGTGGTGACGGCCGGCCTAGGCTTCGCCCTGTGGGACGCCGACATCAAGGCGCCGCGCGATGCGGCAACCGCCGCCGCGACAGCGGACCGCATCCGGCTTCCGCTGGTCGAGGTCCGCACCTTCGAGGCGTCCGGCGACGGTGCGCCGCCGATGACCGAGCTGCGCGCCATCGAGGAGCGGATGCGCGACGCCTTCGCCCGCTTCGATTTCACCCAGGTGCGCGCCGCCGGCGCCGATATCCATGAGAGTGCTGTCGCCGAAGCGTGCGCGGCCAAGGTGCCGCGCTCGGTCTTCTCCCTCGCCGGCCTCGCCGAAGGCCGGCCGGATGGCACCTTCTCCCTCGCCGTTCGCCTCACCGACCGCTGCGACGGCTCCATCGTCTGGTCCACCATGATGGACGGCCTGTCCGGCGCCGGAAAGCTCGCGGAGAGCGAGCAGCGGGTGATCCATGACGTGGCCGTCGCGGTGATGGAAGGCTATGGCGTGGTGCAGGTCCGCGCACGGGCGCAGGCCCTCGCCCGTGCTCCGGCCTCCGGCTACGGCTGCGTCGCCGCCGCGGCCGCCCAGCGACGCAGCGACAGCCAGGAGACGCGGCCGGAAATGAAGGCCGAGACCCGGCAGGAGACGCGCGGCATCAATGTGGACGAGTGCCTCGCCGAACTCACCCGCCGCGACCCCGCCTTCGCTCTCGGCCACGCGGTGCGCGCCGAGACCCAGCTCCAGCGCACGCTGCATGACGACACGCCGGCCCCGTCCGAGGCCGAACTCGAGGTGATGCTGGACGAGGCCGAGCGCGCCGTGGAACTGGCCCCCGCCAGCGCCTATGCCGCCCGCGCGCTCGCTTTGGTGCAGCTTTTCGCCGGGGAGCCGGACGAGGCGGTAACCACCGCGGAGCGCGCCTTGCGCCTCAATCCGCTCGATTTCGACGTGGCGGCCACGGTGGGCGTGGTGTTCATCGGCGCCGGGCGGATCGCGGAGGGCGAGGCCCTGCTCGCCAACGCCCGCCGCGAGGGGGCGGTGGCGACCCCGTTCCGGGATTCCTATCTGGCGCTCGCCGCCTTCCTGCGCGGCGACCTGATCGCGGCGCAGGCCATGCTGCCCCAGCTGACGTTGCATCCGACGGTGGAAAACCGCATCGCGCTCGCCCTCAGCCTTCACGCCCTCGGGCGCCACAGCGAGGAGCGGGAGGTGGTCAACCTCATGGTTCATCAGGCCTCCGACGGAGCCGATGGCGTGCGCCGGCTGGTGACGCGCCTGCTGCCGTCCAAGGATCACGCCTCGCGTGCACTCGCGGCGCTGGAAAGCGCGGGCCTCTCCGCCGATGCTGGTGCGGGCAAACCGCCGCGGGGCTGACCGGCGAGCCTGCCTGATCGGGTGGGCGGAAGTGACACCGTGAGAATGGGTTGTGCGGGCGGCAAGGCTTCCTTTACGCTGCCGGGCGTCTACTTCCAGGGATGTTCTTTTCCCGCGATCCGCAGTCCATGTCCCAGTTTTCCATCGCCCGGCGTACCGGCGGGCCGGCCCGCCTTCTGATCTGCGATCCTGACCCGACCGCACGTGCGGCCGTGCGTGCGGCGCTTGCCCGACGTGATTCCCTCGATCTGATCGAGGCGACCGACATCGCCTCGGCGCTGACCCTGCTGCCCCGCTGCACCTCCGTCCTCCTCGGGACGGAGGATCCGGAAGATGTGGTGCGGCGGGTGCGCGCCAGCGGATATGCCGGCACGCTCGTGGTGGCGCTGAGCGAAAGTTCGGTGACAGACGCTGTCGCCGCCATGCGGGCGGGGGCGGACGACGTGGTGCAGAAGCCGCTCGTGATCGAGGAGGTGATGGACCGCCTGCTCGCCGCGACACCGGCGCGCCGCCCCGAGCGCCGCCGCCGGGCGGCCCGCCCCCTGCCGCGCGGGGGCGATTTCTGCGGTCTCTCCGGGCGTTCGCCGGCCATGCAGGCGGTTTACGCCCAGATCGAGCGCCTTGCCGCCTCGCGCGCGGCGGTGTTCGTGACCGGCGAGAGCGGAACCGGCAAGGATCTGGTGGCGGCGGCGGTCCATGCCGCGTCCTCGCGGCGCGATGCGCCTTTCGTCGCTCTCAACTGCGCCGTCATTCCCCCCGAACTGATGGAAATCGCCCTGTTCGGCCGCGAGGACGCCGGCGCCATGGACCGCGCCCAGAGCGGCACGCTCCACCTGGACGAGATCACCCAGATGGACCCGGCCTGCCAGGCCCGGCTGATGCACTTCGTCGAGACGGGCCGGTTCAGCCCCGTGGGCGAGGTGGCGGAGCGGGAGGCCGACGTGCGCCTCGTCTGCGCCACCAGCCGCGATCCGCTGGAGGAGGTGCGCGCCGGCCGCCTGCGGGAAGATCTCTATTACCGGCTGGCGGTGCTGCCGCTGGCGCTGCCCCCGCTCAGGGCGCGCGGCGACGACGTTCTGCTTCTGGCCGAGACGTTCCTGGCCCGCTTCGCCGGAGAGGAGGGCCGGCCCATGCCGCGCTTCACCCCCGAGGTAGTGGAGGCGCTGCGTGCCCGCCGTTTCCCCGGCAATGTGCGCGAATTGCAGAACCTGATGCGGCAGATGGTGATCCTGAGCGAAGGCGGCACCATTCCGCCCGGTTTCCTCGCCGAGCCTGCCGCGCCCGAGGCGGACACCCCCGGCCGGAGCCCCGAGGTGTTCATCCAGGGCTGGTCCGATAGCCTTGCGTGGCACGGCCGGGTGGAGCCGCTGGCGGTGATCGAGCGGCGCGCCATCGAGGCCGCCATCGCCGCCTTCGACGGCAACATCTCCCTTGCCGCCGCCGCCCTCGACCTCAGCCCCTCGACCCTCTACCGCAAGAAACTGGCCTGGGGCGAGCGCACCCGCCTGTCGTGAGCCGCCTTTAGAGGATGAAGCGGCTGAGGTCGGCGTTCTTCGCGAGGTCGGCGACGCGCGAGCGCACATACTCCGCGTCCACCACCACCGTCTCGCCGGAGCGGTCGGGTGCGGAGAAGGAGAGGTCGTCGAGCACGCGCTCGATCACCGTCTGCAGGCGACGGGCGCCGATGTTCTCGACATTGGAATTCACCTCCACCGCGGCATCGGCGATGGCCTCCACCGCGTCCGCCGTGACGTCGAGCGTGACCCCTTCCGTGCCCATGAGCGCCACCGACTGCTTGACGAGGCTTGCCTCGGTCTCGGTGAGGATGCGCACGAAATCGGCGCGGGTCAGTGCCTCCAGCTCCACGCGGATGGGCAGGCGGCCCTGAAGCTCCGGGAGCAGGTCGGACGGCTTGGAGACGTGGAAGGCGCCGGAGGCGATGAACAGGATGTGGTCGGTCTTCACCGATCCGTGCTTGGTGGAGACCGTGGTGCCCTCGATGAGCGGCAGCAGGTCGCGCTGAACGCCCTCGCGGGAGACATCAGCCCCGGACCGGCCCTCGCGCCCGGCGATCTTGTCGATCTCGTCGAGGAAGACGATGCCGTTGTTCTCCACCGCGTGGATGGCTTCCTGCGTGATGGCGTCCTGGTCGAGCAGCTTGTCCGCCTCCTCGGTGAGGAGGAGGGGGTGAGCCTCCTTCACCGTGACGCGGCGCGGCTTGGCGCGGCCGCCGAAGGCCTTGCCCAGCATGTCGCCCAGCGAGATGGCACCCATCTGCGCACCGGGCATGCCGGGAATCTCGAACATGGGCATGCCCTGCGCGCCCTGCTGCACCTCGATCTCGACTTCCTTGTCGTCCAGCTCGCCGGCACGGAGCTTCTTGCGGAAGGCGTCGCGGGTCGCCTGCGAGGCGGTGGCGCCGACGAGGGCGTCCAGCACGCGGTTCTCGGCATTGAGGTGGGCTTTCGCCTGCACGTCCTTGCGCTTGGCCTCACGGGTCAGGCCGATGCCGACCTCCACGAGATCGCGCACGATCTGCTCCACGTCGCGGCCGACATAGCCGACCTCGGTGAACTTGGTGGCCTCCACCTTCAGGAAGGGCGCACCGGCAAGGCGGGCGAGGCGGCGGGAGATCTCGGTCTTGCCGACGCCGGTGGGGCCGATCATCAGGATGTTCTTGGGCAGAACCTCCTCGCGCAGCTTCTCGTCCAGCTGCTGCCGGCGCCAGCGGTTGCGCAGGGCGATGGCCACCGCGCGCTTGGCCTTGGCCTGGCCGACGATGTGGCGGTCCAGCTCGGAAACGATCTCGCGGGGGGAAAAGTCGCTCATGGAATCAGCAGTCCTTATCGCGGGGGCCGGGGGCGCTCAGGACCCGATGGTTTCCACGACGATGTTCCGGTTGGTGTAGACACAGATGTCCGCCGCGATCTCCAGCGAGCGGCGCACGATCGCTTCCGGGTCTTCCTCGCGGTCGAGGAGGGCGCGGGCGGCGGCGAGGGCATACATGCCCCCCGAACCGATGCCGGCCACGCCCGCATCCGGCTCCAGCACGTCGCCCGTGCCGGTGAGGACGAGGGACACCGAGGCGTCGGCCACGATCATCATGGCCTCCAGCCGGCGCAGGTAGCGGTCGGTCCGCCAGTCCTTGGCGAGTTCCACGGCGGCGCGCTGCAGCTGGCCGGGATACTGCTCCAGCTTCGCTTCCAGCCGCTCGAATAGCGTGAAGGCGTCGGCTGTGGCGCCGGCGAAGCCGCCGATCACGTCACCCCGGCCCAGCCGGCGCACCTTGCGCGCATTGGCCTTGAGGACGGTCTGGCCGAGCGTGACCTGCCCGTCGCCGGCGATGGCGACGCGGTTGCCCTTGCGGACGGTGACGATGGTGGTGCCGTAAATGGTATCAGGGGAATGCATGAAGTGCTCCGCTTGGGGCTTACTTATGCGCTTCCGCGGCTGACGCAACTCGCTTCCCGCTCAGTTTCCGTCAAGGAAGGCGCGCACGGTGGTGCAGAAGTTCTCCGGCGCCTCCACCATGGGGCAGTGGCCGCTGTCGATGATCTCGTCGAGCTTCGCGCCGGGAATGCCGTTCGCCACCTCGCGCACCATGGCCGGGGAGAACAGGCGGTCGTCGTCGCAATAGATGGCGAGGGTGGGCGCGGTGATCGTGCCGATGCGGGCAAGGCTGTCGAAGCCGACGCAGACTCCCACCTGGCGGATGAAGGCGTCCTTCTCCTGGTAGAGGCCGGCGTCCAGCGACTGCTGGACCGCCGCAAAAAGCGGGATCTTGTTCAGCGTGCGCATGCCGAGCACGAAGGTCGTGAGCGCCGCGCCGAACGTCAGCTCGTTGTCGAGCTGGAGCCGCAGCTCCTTGAACAGCCGCATGATTTCGGTGGTGTAGAGATCGTTGCGGGCGATGGTGTTGGAGAGCACCAGCCGGTTCACCCGCTGCGGCGCGGCGATGGCGAGTTCCTGCGCGATCATGCCGCCCATGGAATGGCCGATGACATGGGCCTTCTCGAAGCCCGAGGCATCGAGCACGGCGAGGGCGTCGCGGGCCATGTCGGCTGCGGTGTAGGCCGCCTTGGCCCGCTGGCTCTTGCCGATGTCGCGGTTGTCGAACTCGATGAGGGTGAAGCCCTTCAGCAGCGGGCGCGACAGGGCCCAGAAGGAGCGCTCGGCCGAAAGGCCGGAGATGATGAGCAGGGGCGGGCCTTCGCCGCTGACCTGATACGCAAGCTCCAGCCCGTCATTGTGCGTCGTCGGCATCGGCGATCCCCGTCGGGTTGACGGGTGCGCTATGCCATAGTTGGCGCGTCGGCGCGAGGCGGGTGACGCTGGGAAAGGCGTAGCATTCCGTCGCGCGCGCCGTCATCTCATCGCCATATGGCGTTGCAGCGAGGTTGCTGATAGAAGCCGCAGCCTTGGAGGAGTTCCATGCGCAAGGCCGAAATCGTCCGCGAGACCAAGGAGACCAGCGTCACGCTCGCCGTCGACCTCGACGGGACGGGGCGGACGTCTGTCGCCACCGGTGTCGGTTTCCTCGACCACATGCTGGACCTGCTCGGCCGCCACGCCCGTTTCGATCTCGATATCAAGGCGGTGGGCGACCTCCACATCGATTTCCACCACACCACCGAGGACGTGGGCATCGTGCTCGGCCAGGCGGTCAAGAAGGCGCTCGGCGACATGCGCGGCATCACGCGCTATGCCGACGTGCTCCTGCCCATGGACGAGACGCTGACCCGCGTCGCCATCGACATTTCCGGCCGGCCGTTCCTTGTCTTCCGCACCGAGTTCGCGGTGCCGAAGATCGGCGAGTTCGACACCGAGCTGGTGCGGGAGTTCTTCCAGGCCTTCGCCTCCAATGCCGGCGTCACCCTGCATGTGGAGACGCTGTACGGGGTGAACGCGCACCACATCGCGGAAAGCTGCTTCAAGGGCCTCGCCCGGGTGCTGCGCGCGGCTGTGGCGGTGGACCCGGCGGCGGCGGGGGAGATCCCTTCCACCAAGGGCGCGCTGGGCACCTGAGGCGGGCTGAGACGAGGCAGGAACCGAGGCAGGAGACGAGGCAGCCATGGCCAGCTGGACCGTTCTGACCCGCACCGTCCCCGGCGACACCGCCGAGCAGGCGGCGGGGCGCACCGTGTTCGTGCGCGAGAAATTCTCCTGGGTGACGCTGTTCTTCGCCCCCATTGTGCTGCTGCGCTTCCGCCTGTGGCTGGTGTTCGCCGCCTATGTGGCGGTGATGGTCCTCATGGGCCTCGCGGAAGTTTGGGTCGGCGTCGCCGATGGGGTCGGCAACGCGGTGATGATCGGCTTCCATGTCCTCCTCGCCCTGGAATTGCCGCGCCTGCGGCAGCGCAAGCTGGAGCGCCTCGGCTATGAGGAGACCGCCGTGGTGGTCGCCGCCGACCGGGACGAGGCGGAACATCGCTTCTTTGCCGAGTGGGACGGCCTGTTTCCCGCGGCCCGCGCCGCCTCCGCCCTTCCGGCCATTCGCCCGTCCTTCCCGGTTCCGGGCGGCTCATCCGGCGTCATCGGCGCCTTTCCGGGAGCCTGAGGCGTGACCGTCGCCATCATCGACTACAATTCCGGCAACCTGCATTCCGCCGCCAAGGCCATGGAGCGTGCGGCGCAGAGCCTCGCCCATGATGCCGGCCAGAGCGTCGTCGTCACCAGCGACCCCGAGGTAGTGCGCACCGCCGATCGCGTCGTGCTGCCGGGCGTCGGCGCCTTCGCCGACTGCCGGGCGGGCCTGGATGCCGTGCCGGGCATGGTGGAGGCGATGACCGAGGCGGTGAAGGGCAGGGGCCGTCCCTTCCTCGGCATCTGCGTGGGCCTCCAGCTTCTCGCCGAGCGCGGGCTGGAGCACGGCGTCACCGAGGGCCTCGGCTGGATCCGCGGCGAGGTGGACCGCATCACCCCCAACGATCCGACCCTCAAGATCCCGCACATGGGCTGGAACACGCTGGAAATCGCGCGCGAGCACCCTTTGCTCGCCGGCATTCCCACCGGCGCGTCCGGGCTCCATGCCTATTTCGTCCACTCCTACCACCTCAAGCCGGCGGACGGCATCGACCTCCTCGCCACCACCGATTATGGCGGCACCATCACCGCCGCGGTGGCGCGGGACAATGTCGCCGGCACCCAGTTCCATCCCGAGAAGAGCCAGACCCTCGGCCTCGCGCTCCTCGCCAATTTCCTGAAGTGGCATCCGTGATCCTCTTTCCGGCCATCGACCTCAAGGACGGCCTCGCCGTGCGCCTCGAACAGGGCGACATGGCGCGGGCCACCGTGTTCAACCGCGACCCTGCCGCCCAGGCGGAGGAGTTCGAGAGCCTCGGCTTCCGCTACCTGCATCTCGTCGACCTCGACGGCGCCTTCGCCGGCAAGCCGGTGAACGCGGCGGCGGTGGACCGAATCCTCGAGACGGTCTCCATCCCGGTGCAGCTCGGCGGCGGCATCCGCGACATGCGCACGGTGGAAGGCTGGCTGGAGAAGGGCGTCACCCGCGTCATCCTCGGCACCGCCGCAGTGCGCGACCCGGACTTCGTGAAGGCAGCTGCGAAAGCCCATCCCGGCCGCATCGTGGTGGGCCTCGACGCCCGCGACGGGCACGTCGCGGTGGAAGGCTGGGCGGAGACGTCCGAGCTTGCCGCCGTGGACATCGCCCGGCGCTTCGAGGATGCGGGCGTCGCCGCCATCATCTACACCGACATCGCCCGCGACGGCCTGCTGAAGGGCCTCAACCTCGAAGCCACCATCGCGCTGGCCGAGGCCATCTCGCTGCCGGTGATCGCCTCCGGCGGCCTCGCCTCCCTGGCGGATATCGAGGGACTGCTCGCGCCGGGCGCGAAGAAGCTCGAAGGCGCCATCACCGGCCGGGCCCTCTATGACGGGCGACTGGACCCGCGCGAGGCCCTCGCGCTGGTGGCGGGACGATAGGTGCGCCATGCTGAAGGTCCGCGTCATCCCCTGTCTCGACGTGAAGGACGGCCGCGTGGTCAAGGGCGTCCAGTTCGTGGATCTGCGCGACGCCGGTGATCCGGTGGAGGCCGCGCGCGCCTATGACGCCGCCGGGGCCGACGAACTCACCTTCCTCGACATCACCGCCAGCCACGAGAACCGGGGCACCATCCTCGACGTGGTGCGCCGCACCGCCGAGCAGTGCTTCATGCCGCTCACGGTGGGTGGCGGCGTGCGCACGGTGGACGATGTGCGCACCCTGCTCCATGCCGGGGCGGACAAGGTCTCCATCAACACCGCTGCCGTGAACCGCCGCGCCTTCGTGGGCGAGGCGGCGGAGAAGTTCGGCGAGCAGTGCATCGTCGTCGCCATCGACGCCAAGAAGGTGTCGCTGCCGGGCGAGACGGACCGCTGGGAGATTTTCACCCATGGCGGCCGCAATCCCACCGGCATCGACGCCATCCAGTATGCCCGTGAGGTGGTGGACCTCGGTGCCGGGGAGATCCTGCTCACCTCCATGGATCGCGACGGCACCGGACAGGGCTTCGACTGCGCGCTGACCCGGGCGGTGGCGGATGCGGTGCATGTGCCGGTCATCGCCTCCGGCGGCGTCGGCATCCTCGACCATCTGGTGGAGGGCATCCGGGATGGCGGCGCCTCGGCGGTGCTCGCTGCCTCGATCTTCCACTTCGGCACCTTCACGGTGCGCGAGGCCAAGGACCGGCTGGCCGAGGCCGGTCTTCCGGTACGGCTCGATTGAGCCGCGCCGGGAACGGCGGTGCCGCAGCGCTTCCGGTTAACCCGTTTCTCGCATTTTCTTGATGCGAACCGCTCCCCAAGTCGCTGAAAATGCTTCAGTGCCTTCGTTCCTGACCCTTTTTGTGGGGCCGACCCGATGAGCGACAGCTTCTCCCTCGCCGACCTCGAAGCCATCGTCGCGGCGCGGGCCTCGGCGGACGCCGGCTCCTCCTACACCCGCTCCCTGCTCGACAAGGGCGTCGCCAAATGCGCCCAGAAGCTGGGTGAGGAGGCGGTGGAGACCGTGATCGCCGCCGTCTCTGGCAGCGAGAAGGACCTCGTCGGAGAGGCGAGCGACCTGCTTTACCACCTGATGGTGGTGCTCAAGGCCCGTGGCGTGAGCCTCGCCGACATTCATGCCGAGCTTGCGCGGAGGACCGCCCAGTCCGGTCTCGCCGAAAAAGCCGCCCGTCCCACCGCCTGACAGAGACATCGCGATCATGGACCGGCCCATCGACCCCGGCCTCTCCCCGTATCGCTCCTTCTCCCGCGAGGAGTGGGCGAAGCTGCGCCGCGACACGCCCATGACGTTGCGGCCGGACGAGATCGCACGGCTGGAAGGCCTCGGCGTCCGCCTCTCCATGAAGGAGGTGGAGGAGATCTACCTCCCGCTCTCGCGCCTGCTCTCGCTCTATGTGGCGGCGACGCAGAAGCTCTATCGCGCCATGAGCCACTTCCTCGACCACCGCGAGGGCGAGGCGGCGGGCGAACAGAAGATGCCCTACATCATCGGCGTCGCCGGCTCGGTGGCGGTGGGCAAGTCCACCACAGCGCGCGTGCTGCAGGCGCTGCTCGCCCGCTGGCCCAACACGCCCAAGGTGGACCTCGTGACCACCGACGGCTTTCTTTTGCCCAACGCCATCCTCGAGCGCGAGGGGCTGATGGAGAAGAAGGGCTTTCCCGAGAGCTACGACGTCGCTTTGCTGCTGCGCTTCCTCACCGACATCAAGGCCGGCCGCCGGCCGGTGCGCGCGCCGCTCTATTCGCACTTCTTCTACGACGTGATGCCGGACCAGTACGTGGAGATCGACCGGCCGGACATCCTGATCGTGGAGGGGCTGAACGTGCTCCAGACCACGCGCCCGCCCAAGGATGGCAAGGCGATTCCCTTCGTCTCCGACTTCTTCGACTTCTCGGTCTATATCGACGGCGACGAGGACGTGATCGAGCGCTGGTACGTGGAGCGCTTCATGCGCCTGCGCGAGACCGCCTTCACCGACCCGCTCTCCTACTTCCACCGCTACTCGCAGCTCTCCGACGACGAAGCCCAGGCGACCGCACTCTCCATCTGGCGGCGGATCAACCTCGTCAACCTGCAGGACAACATCCTGCCCACCCGCCAGCGCGCCGACCTCATCCTGCGCAAGGCCGGCCGCCACGAAGTGGCCGAGGTGAGCCTCAGGCGGCTGTGAAACGATGTCCCCGGACGGGCGCGTGACGGACCGTTCGCCGTGATTTTGGCGGCATGAACCCGCGGTCGACCATCGAAGCTTGGCCGGAGTGGTAACGGAGCGGCGACTTCGTTGGTATTTAGCTCTTCTTTTCGTTCAGACAGGTCCGACAGGCGCGGAAACGTGCATTCTACGCAGGCGATTCTGCGTTTTCTGTAGGCTCTCTGGATGGGAATAGGGCGGATGAGGCGATCTGACGATCGAGGTCGCCGTGCCTGCGGCCGGACGGCGCAGACACGGCTCGCGCTCATTCCCGCGCTTTTGGTATCCGCCGCGGCTCCGGCTCTCGCGGGCGATCTTGCGGCGGCCGGCACAGCGGCACCGTCCTCTGTCGCGTCGGACGATTTCCTGACCCGGCCCTATCTGTTCGGGGATCTGGGGCGGAGCCGGCTGAAGGAGCAGGGAATCGATATCTCCGGCGGGCTGGTCAACGAGACGGTCGGAAACCTGTCGGGCGGTACGCAGCAGACGGGCGCCAATGCGGGCCAGGCCTCCATCCAGGCCCTCTTCGACATGGAGAAGCTGGCCAACATCACCGGCGGCACCTTCGGCATCACGCTCGTGGGCCGCTGGGGCGACAACCTCGCGGAAGTCGCCAACATTCCGGCGCTGATGCTGATGAACGAGGTCTATGGCCGCGGCAACATCGTCCGCCTCGTGGACTTCCACTATAATCAGGCCTTGTTCGACGGCGCCGTAGACATCAAGGTCGGCCGTCTCGCCGTCGGCGCCGATTTCGGCTTCGAGCGCTGCGATTTCATCAATCTGACCTTCTGCGGCTCGGTTCCGGGAAATATCGCCGGAAACTATATTTTCAACTGGCCGGTCAGCCAGTGGGGCGGCGTCCTGAAGGTCCATCTCACCGATGACCTGACCTTTTCAGCCGCCGTCTACGACGAAAACCAGACCTATTTGTCGGTTCAGGCGAAGTGGGCGCTGCTGCCCAGCTGGCCGTCCGGTTCCGAGGGGGCGCTGGTGCCCCTGGAGCTGAAATGGACGCCGACGCTCTGGAATCTGTCGGGCACCTACAAGATCGGCGGATGGTTCGATACCGCGACCGCGGATAACGCCGTCACGAGCATCAACGGACAGCCCCAGCTCATCTCGGGGCTGCCCTATGCCCAGGATTATGGGCGTTACGGCTTCTATGTTTCCTTCATCCAGCAGCTGACCGGCAATGCCCAGGGGCCGAACCCGAAGCAGGGATTGTGGAGCTTCTTCAACTTCACCTATGCCGACCCGCGGACCTCCACGCAGCTCTATCAGGTGGCGTGGGGCATTCAGCAGCACGGCACGTTCGCAAGCCGCCCCGATGACGACATCGGCTTCGCCATCGGAACGACCGGCATCAATCCGCGGCTCGCAACCGCGCAGGCCGAGGCCAACTGGCTGGGGCTCGGCCCGGGCTATGTGCAGCACAACGAATACGTGCTGGAAGCCTATTACGGGTTTCAGGCAACGGGCTGGCTGAACCTGAAGGCCTCGCTGCAATACGTCATCGATCCCGGCGGCTACACCTCGCCCGTCAATGAAAACGCCTGGGTGGTGGGCCTGCGCACGACGGTCGCCTTCTGAGGGGGCGACCGGTCGTCAGTTCACGGCTGGGGGAACGGCCCCGACGGCCGGTCATGCGGAGTCACGATCATTCTCGGGTTAGAGAGCTGACACCCGCCGACCGCCGCCAGCACCACGGCCATGATCACCACGCGCCCGATCCTGCCCATTCTCGCCCCCAACCTTGCCTCTGCAACCATAGCGTTATGCGCGTTGCGAACTATGCGACCAAGTAGCCATGACGCAAGGGCGCAGATCGTCAGCTGGATGCGCCGCGCCAGGTTGGCCCGGAAGGCGTTGACCGTCACGCTGTCTGCGAACTGGCCGACATAGGCCATGCCGAGGCGGGCCTGTTCGCTGATGCGCAGAACGTGATTAAATCATTGAAAACTATGGTGTCCCGGAAGGGATTCGAACCCCTGACCTGCGGTTTAGGAAACCGCTGCTCTATCCTGCTGAGCTACCGGGACACGCCCTCCTTCTAAATCGCGGCACGCCGGGAGGGAAGGGGCCGGATGGCGGCTTCCCCCGTCCGAGGCGGGAGCCGGACGCTGGCGTAAGGCGGCGTAAGGACAGTTGATCGGGTCGGCCTTCAATCCGGAGGGCGGTTGCCGCTATCGTTGCTGCATGACGCTAGGCCATTCATCGGTGCGCGCAGGGAGGCGCAGCCACACGCATTCATTGCGGGCGCTGGCGCGTCTTCTGGCGGTGGGCGGTCTGGCCCTTTCCGGTGGGCTGATCCTCGAAACCATCTCTCCTGCCGCCGCCCGCCCGGCGCAGAGGGCTGCCGTTCCGGTGGCCACCGATTGCGCAGGCGGCGGGACGGAGGCGGCCGGGGGCGCCGCGCGCTGGAGCGATGCGGGGGCGCTCGCTCTCGCCGACGGCCGGAGCCCCGCCCCGGAAGGCATCGCCTTGCCGACCCGGCTCTCGCCCGACCCGCAGCTGCTCGCGGTCGCCGCGGATGCGGCGGCTTCGGTGCTCGACGGCTGCGCGGTTGCGCCAGTCACGACCACGCTCGATCGTCACGGCCGGCTTGCCGGGACGGCGCGGCTCGTCTGTCCGGCGGCGGCAGACGCCCGGCGGGAGGATCTTGCCACGGCGCTGGTTCGGGCCGGGGCAGGCTATGCCACCGCGGACGGTGATACCGTCTGTGCCGCACAGCGCCTTTCTGCCGAAGCGGAGGCGCGCATCGCCCGCCGGGGCATCTGGAGCCTGGCCACGGCGGTCGCCCCGGCCGGCGATGAAAAGGCCATGGCGGAACGGCGCGGCCTTTTTTCCGTTACAGAAGGAAGGGTGCTGGCCGTCGGCGGACGCGACCGGATTTTTCTGAATTTCGGGGCAAGCTGGAAGCAAGATTTCACTGTCATGCTGACGAGGGAGGATTTCGCCACAATCTTGGGCGATAGGCTCGATCCTGCCATCTTGCGCGGAGCCCTTATCCAGGTAAGGGGCGTCGTCCGCGAGGAAGGTGGACCGGCCATGGCGCCGCGGCGGCGGGGCGAGGTGCTGCGCATCGAGGGCAAGGTCGAATCCCTGCCCGATGCCCAGGCGCTGCCGTCGAGGCGCCGGGAGCGGTGAACGGAAGCATGAGGTGCTGGGTGCGTGAGGCGCTGAGAGGGCAGGGTGCGGCGAGGCGGGTTCGGGCGGAAGCGCCTGCGCGCGCGCTTGCCCGGCGCTCCGGCCTGCGCGCGCTGTTCGCCTGTGCCGCCGTCGCGCTCCCTCTGTGGCTTACCGGGTGCGCTGGCATCGACCTCGATCAGGTGAGCGTCCCGCTCGCCTCCACCGGCGCGGCGTCCGAATTCGCCGATATGTCGCCCAGCCAGCGGCGCGAGCATGAAAAGCTCGTGGCGAGCTATGGCGGGGCCTATGACGATCCCGAGCTCAAGGCGCTGATCCAAAAGGTGGTGGAGCGCCTCGTCGCGGCCTCCGAGCGGCCGGACCTGAAATACCGCGTTACCGTGCTGAACTCGCCGGCCATCAACGCCTTTGCCCTGCCGGACGGCTCGCTCTACGTGACGCGGGGTCTGCTGGCGCTGGCCAACGACACGTCCGAGCTGTCTTCGGTGCTCGCCCACGAGATGGCCCACGTCATCGCCCGCCACGCCACCATCCGCGAGGACCAGGTGAAGCAGGCGGTGCTGGTGAGCCGCGTCATCTCGGACGTGGTGAACGATCCCGATCTCGGCGCGCTCGCCATGCAGAAGAGCCGGCGCACGCTCGCCTCGTTCAATCGCGGGCAGGAGCTGGAGGCGGACGCCATCGGCGTCGGCATCGCCGCGCGCGCGGGCTTTGATCCCTATGGCGCCTCGCGCTTCCTGACCGACATGGGTCGCTTCTCGGAGATGAAGAGCACGGCCTTCTCCGGCTCGTCCTCCACCACGCCGGACATGGACTTCCTCTCGTCCCACCCGGCGACGCCGGAGCGTATCTCCATCGCCATCGCCAATGCCCGCCAATATGCCCCCGCGGCGGGGCCGTCGGACGGTGAGCGGGACCGCAGCGCCTATTTCAGCGTCATCAACGGCATGGTCTACGGCGACGATCCCAAGGAAGGCTTCGTCCGCGGCCGCAAGTTCCTGCACCCCAAGCTCGGCTTCACTTTCATGGCGCCGGAGGGCTTCTCGCTGGAGAACACCTCCCAGGCGGTGCTCGGCGCCACCCAGACCGGGCGCGAGGCGCTGCGGCTCGATGCGGTGCGCATCCCCGCCGACCAGTCCCTGGGGCAATATCTCTCCTCCGGCTGGATCGACGGGGTGGAGATCAACACGGTCGAATCGCTCACCGTGAACGGCTTCAGCGCGGCGACGGCGGTGGCGCGCGGCGACCAGTGGTCGTTCCGCATGTTCGCCATCCGCTTCGGCTCGGACGTCTACCGCCTCATCTTCGCCGCCCGCGAGTTGACGCCGGAGCTGGACAAGCAGTTCCGCGCCGCCGCCGACACCTTCCGCCGCGTCTCCTCGGGAGAGGCGGACACGGTGAAGCCGCTGCGCGTGCGCATCGTCCAGGTGGGGCTCGGCGACAATGTGGAGAAGATCGCCGGCAAGATGCAGGTGCCCGACCGCCCGGTGGAGCGCTTCCTCATCCTCAACGGGCTCGATGCCAATGCCCGGCTGAAGTATGGCGAGAAGGTCAAGATCATCGCCGACTGAGGGGCGGGTGCCCCATTTGCCGCTCCCGGCGATTTGATGGCGCGCAAGCCGCTATGCCGCCCCCCGCTGCTATGATCTCGGCTCTCGTTGCGGGAGGGAGCCATGTACAAGAAGATTCTCGTCGCCACCGACGGCTCGGCGCTGTCGGACCTTGCGGTCTCCCACGCCGTCGCGCTCGCCGCGGCGCTCCACGCGGCGCTTGTGATCGTCACCGCCAGCGAGCGCTTCCATCTCTTCAGCACCGAAGCCGACCAGATCGCCGACACGGAAGCCGAATATCGGCGCCAGACCGGGCGCAAGGCCGAGGCGATGCTCTCCCGGGCCGCCGCCACCGCCGCCGCGGCGGGCGTCGAGGCGAAGCAGGTGCATGTGGAGGACGACCAGCCCTTCCACGGCATCATCACCACCGCCGAGGCCGAGGGCTGCGACCTGATCGTGATGGCTTCCCACGGCCGCCGGGGCCTGTCGGCTGTCGTGCTGGGCAGCGAGACCACCAAAGTGCTCACCCACTCGGGCCTCCCCGTGCTGGTGGTGCGGGAGGAGGTCGCCCCCGCCGTCCAGGCCAAGCCCGCGGGCAGCGTGGAGTGGCCCGAGCCCAGCCCTGCCTTCCTCGCCCCTGGACGCTGAGCGCGCCTTCCGGACGGCCAGCTTTGCGCGAGCAGGCTTGCGCGAGCCCTTGCGCCAGCGGGGTTTTTGCCCTATGTGAGCCCGGTTCGTGGCCGCGCTCCCTCAAGCGGGGAGCCGCCCGGGTGGGCAGGGACCGGCGGTATACGCGGTCCTGATCGTCGGAGGCAGCCCGCCCTGGCTTTCTGTGAGCGCGCATCGACACTCAATTCATCGCCTGTGCCGCCCGGCCTTCGCGCCGGCCCGCCGCTTTTGCGGCGGCCGTTCGTCATTCCCTCGGAATGGCGGACATCCGAGCGGTTCGGGCCTCGCAACACGAGATGCCGGCGCAGCAAGTCTGGAGCGTGAATGTCCGCCGTAGAAACCACCCGTGAGGATTTTGCCGCCCTGCTCGACGAGAGCTTCGGCCGCGCCGACACCAATGAAGGTTCGGTGGTCAAGGGCATCGTGGTCGCCATCGAGAAGGATCTGGCGATCATCGATATCGGCCTGAAGACGGAAGGGCGTGTCGCCCTGCGCGAGTTCGCCGGCCCCGGCCGCGAGAACGCCATCAAGGTGGGTGACGAGGTCGAGGTCTATCTCGAGCGCGTCGAGAACGCCATGGGCGAAGCCGTCCTCTCGCGCGACAAGGCGCGCCGCGAGGAGAGCTGGGTCAAGCTCGAGAAGGCCTTCACGGCCAACGAGAAGGTCTTCGGCGTGATCTTCAACCAGGTGAAGGGCGGCTTCACCGTCGACCTCGATGGCGCCGTGGCCTTCCTGCCGCGCTCCCAGGTGGACATCCGCCCGATCCGCGACGTCGGCCCGCTGATGCACAACCAGCAGCCCTTCCAGATCCTCAAGATGGATCGCCGTCGCGGCAACATCGTCGTCTCCCGCCGTACCGTGCTGGAAGAGACCCGCGCCGAGCAGCGCCACGAGCTGGTGCAGAACCTCGAAGAGGGTCAGGCCATCGACGGCGTGGTCAAGAACATCACCGATTACGGTGCGTTCGTTGACCTCGGCGGCATCGACGGCCTGCTGCACGTCACCGACATCGCCTGGCGCCGCGTGAACCACCCGACCGAGGTGCTCAACATCGGCCAGACGGTCAAGGTCAAGATCATCAAGATCAACCACGAGACCCACCGCATCTCGCTCGGCATGAAGCAGCTTCTGGGCGATCCCTGGGAGGGCATCGAGGCCAAGTATCCGGTGGAGGCCCGCTTCAAGGGTCGCGTCACCAACATCACCGACTACGGCGCGTTCGTGGAGCTGGAGCCCGGCATCGAGGGCCTCATCCACGTCTCCGAGATGTCGTGGACCAAGAAGAACGTCCACCCCGGCAAGATCGTCTCCACCTCCCAGGAGGTCGAGGTTCAGGTGCTGGAAGTGGATTCGGCCAAGCGCCGCATCTCCCTCGGCCTCAAGCAGACCCTCCAGAACCCCTGGGAGGCCTTCGCCGAGAAGTATGCGCCCGGCGCCGTGGTGGAAGGCGAGGTCAAGAACAAGACCGAGTTCGGCCTGTTCCTCGGCCTCGATGGCGATGTGGACGGCATGGTCCACCTCTCCGACCTCGACTGGAACCGTCCGGGCGAGCAGGTGATCGACGAATACCGCAAGGGCGACATGGTGAAGGCCGTGGTGCTCGACGTGGACGTCGAGAAGGAGCGCATCTCCCTCGGCATCAAGCAGCTGGCCGGCGATCCCTTCGCCGACGCGGGCGAGGTGAAGAAGGGCGCTGTCGTGACCTGCGAAGTCACCGACGTGAAGGACGGCGGCATCGAGGTGAAGCTCACCGGCACCGACCTCTCCGCCTTCATCAAGCGCTCCGAGCTCGCTCGCGACCGCAACGACCAGCGCCCCGAGCGCTTCTCGGTCGGCGACAAGCTCGACGCCCGCGTCACCCTGTTCGACCGCAAGGCGCGCAAGGTGCAGGTCTCCATCAAGGCGATGGAGATCGCGGAAGAGCGTGAGGCCGTGGCCCAGTTCGGCTCGCAGGATTCGGGCGCTTCGCTCGGCGATATCCTGGGTGCCGCGCTGAAGCAGCGCGCCGCCGACACGGCTGACACCGCCGAGGAGGCGGACAAGGAAGACTGATCGCTCCACGCGATCGGATTTCTCTGAAGAACGAAGGGCCGGTGCATTGCACCGGCCCTTTTTTTCAACCCATGCGCCATTCAGACGCCGACTGGCATCCTTGTGCTGGGATCAGCGCAGAAGTATCCAAGTCTGGTTGTCAATGGGAGGTTTGCCATGAAGCGCAGGATGATTTCCCTCGGCGTCGTCGCCGCGGTCTCGCTCGCCGCCACGGGTTCGGCCTTCGCCCTCACCGGCAAGGAGTTCCTTCGCAAGTACAACAAGGACAAGGACAGCACCGTCGAGATCGTCGAGGCCATCGACCTCGGCACCAAGGTCTTCAAGGCCATCAATCCGGACAAGGACAAGACCCTTGAGGCCGCCGAGACCAAGGGCCGGCTGACCGACGAGGATTGGGCCGCCGTGAACAAGGACGGCGACAAGACCCTGGAGCTGGACGAGTGGCTCATCATCGTGCGCAAGCGCTTCAACGATGCCGATGCCAACAAGGACGGCAAGCTGACCGAGGCCGAGCTGGATTCCCCCGCCGGCCAGCAGCTTCTCCTGCTCATCGCCAAGTGAAGCTGACGGCACGCCGCGCCTGATGCGGCTGGGGAGGGCGTGGCGTCCTCCCCCCGTGAAAAGCGCGTAGGCGCGCCGCTGTGGCGGCGCCCCTTGTCCCAGCCCCTGCTTCAGTTGAGACGCAGCAGGAAGCGCCGGTTCACCGCCTGCAGCGGGCGGGCGTTCATGGGGAAGATGGCGCGGAAGGCGTCGATGTCCGCCTGCGCCACTTCGATGGGCGCCCCGAACACGTTCCAGTCCACGATTTCCGAGCAGGGCGGCGTGGTCAGCGACCCCTCGTAGCGATAGGTGCCGCGCGCCGACGGCAGGAAGCCGGCCGGATCAAGCGGCGCAGCCAGCGTCTTGTCCCCGGCCTTGCGCGGCGCGGCAGCCATGATCGAGGAGAAGCCGGCATTGGCCGCGCCGGGCACCATGAACACACCGGCCACCAGCAGCCCGCCTTCAGGCGCCGCATGGACGAAATGGGCCTCCATGGCGGTGCGCTTGCCGTCGATCGCGTGCTCGCTCGGTGCGTGGAAGTGGAACTGCTTGAGCGCGTAGGTCTTGCCGCCCATGGTGGCGGTGCCCCCGTCGCCGGTCACGTCGGCCTGGATGGTATGGCCGTTGTTCACGACCTTGTAGGCGAACGGCTTCCAGGCAAGCACCGGGCCGGCACTCTCCGCCTTGACGGCGCCTTCGAGATTGATCGGCGATTGCTGGCTGCCCACCGAGCAGGCCGAAAATCCCTTTTCGAGCGAACCCCATTCCTGCGGTCCGCCGTGCCCTTCATAGGTCCAGTGCGCTCCCTCGGAAGCGCGGGCGGCGTTGGCGCAGACCGGGCAGGCGACAAGGCCCGCAAGCAGCGTGCGGCGATTGATGGTCATTGAATTGCCCCTTGTATGGCGGTTCCTCCGCTGCGGCCAAGCTTACCAGCGCTGGGGATACTCGCAAAAGCCGATACTGTTCCGGGATGGATCAGATTGCGGCTGACGCGGCTGCAGCCAGGGCGGCGAAGGCGGCTCGCGGATCGCCCGCGCGCATGATTCCCCCCATGACCGCGACGCCCTTGGCCCCGGCGGTGAGGCAGGCCGGCGCCGACTCTGCGTCGACGCCGGCGAGAGCGACCACCGGCACGGCGCTCGTGCGGGCGAAGGCCGAAAGCCCTTCAAGCCCCAGCGCCGGCCCGTGTCCCGGCTTGGATCTTGTGAGAAAGACCGGGCTCGCCGTGATGTAGTCGAGCGCACCCGGATCGGCGGCGGTGGCCTCCGCCAGGGTGTGGGTAGACAGGCCGATCAGGGCCCCTGGCCCAAGGAGCGCCCGTGCGACCTTCGCATCCCCGCCGCCGGAAAGGTGCACGCCGTCCGCGCCCGCGGCCTGCGCCAGCTCGGGCGGGCCATGCAACGTCAGGCGGGCGTGGAAGGGGGCTGTCGCGGCGCGCAGGCGGGCGAAGAGGGCGATCTGCTCGGCCGCCAGCAGGTCTTTCTCCCGCAGGCTCACCCATCTGCATCCGCCGGCGCAGGCTGCGGCTACCACATCCACCAGATCGCCCCGCGCCAGCGTGCGGTCGGTGATGAGGAGCAGCGGCGGCGTCGGCAGAGGGGGCAGGGGGGTCAGCTCCCGACCAGACCGAACTCGGGGCTGGAAGCCTCCGCGTGCAGCTTGCGCGGAATGCGGCCGGCGAGGCGCGCGAGGCGGCCGGCGTCCACCGCGTGGCGGAAGGCGGTCGCCATGCGCACCGGGTCGAGCGCCTTGGAGACGGCGGTGTTGAGCAGCACCGCCGAGCAGCCCAGCTCCATGGCGAGGGCCGCGTCGGACGCCGTGCCGATGCCGGCGTCCAGCACCACCGGCACGGGGGAGCGGGAGCAGATCAGCTCGATCATGTGCGGATTGGCGATGCCGAGGCCAGTGCCGATCATGGAGCCGAGCGGCATGACAGTCGCTGCGCCGAGGTCCGCGAGCTTCTGGCAGGTGACGGGATCGTCGTTGCAATAGGGCAGGACGACGAAGCCGCGCGAGACCAGCTCCTCGGTGGCCTTCAGCAGCTCCTCCACATTGGGATAGAGCAGCTCGCGGTCGCCGATGACCTCCAGCTTCACCCAGTCCGTCTCCAGCGCCTCGCGGGCGAGTTCGGCGGTGAGCACCGCATCCTTGGCGGTCTGGCAGCCGGCGGTGTTGGGCAGGATGTGGACGCGGCCGGTGAGGAGGTCCGTCAGGCTCTCCTCGTAGCCGGCGAGGCTGATGCGGCGGATGGAGGCCGTGGCCATCTCGCTGCCCGAGGCGGCGAGGGCATCGAGGAAGACCTTCTGGTTGGGATAGCCCGCCGTGCCCAGGAACAGCCGCGACGAGAAGGTGCGGCCGGCGATGACGAGGGGATCGGCGTTGGGATTTTCGAACGCGCTCATGGTGCTTCTTCCCGGCGCCCGCGCACGAGCGCTCTGTTCTGTTCGGCCGGGGCTCAGCCGCCCTGCTTGGCCTCGATGATTTCCACGGCGTCGCCTGCGGAAAGGCGCGCGTCGGTCCAGGTGCGGCGAGGTACCACCGCGCCGTTCACCGCCACCGCGATGCCCTTGCGCTCCGGCTCAAGCCCCTTGGCGACGAGCAAGTCGGCAACGGTGGCGACGGAATGCGCCTCCTCGGCACCGTTCACCTTCAGGGCCAGCATGGCGTTCACTCCGCCGCCGCGCGTGGCGGGCCGAAGCGCTCCGCGCCGAAGGGCCGGGCCACGTCCGCAATGGTACCACCGAGGATGTGGTCGGCGATCACCTGCGTCGTCACGGGCAGAAGGAGGATGCCGTTGCGGTGATGGCCGGTGGCGTAGACGAGGCCGTCCACCTCCGGGCTCGGGCCGAGGATGGGCGCATCGTCCCGGCTGCCGGGGCGGAAGCCGACCCATTGCTCGACGATGCTCAGCTCTTCCAGCGTCGGCAGTGCCCGCCACGCTTGGGTGAGCAAAGCGAGCTGGCCGCCGGCCGTGAGGTCGGTGTCGAACCCCTTCTCCTCGGTGGTGGCACCGAGGATCAGCCGCCCGTCGCGCCGCGGCACGAGATAGGAGCCCGGCGCCCACAGCACGTGGGAGAGGATGGGCGCCGCCGGGTCCATGCGCAGGGACAGCATCTGCCCCTTGATGGGGCGCACCGGCAGCGGCGTCGCCGGGGTAATGTCCACGCCCCGGCTCCAGGCGCCGGCGGCGAGCACCACCACATCGGCAGCATGGTGCGTCTCGCCGGTGACGACGCCGGTGGCGCGGCCGCCAGCGGTCTCAACCCGGCTCACCGGGGTGTGTTCGTGGAGCCTTGCGCCGGCCTTCAGCGCGGCGATCTTCAGCGCGGCGGCAACCTTGCGATTGTCGACCTGATGATCCTCCGGGCTCAGCACGCCGCCGGCGAGGCGGGGGGCGAGATAGGGCTCGCGTCGGCGCACTTCGGCGGCGGTGAGCCACTGGACGGGCAGGCCGAGGCCCTGCTGAAAGGCGAACAGGTGGCGCAGCTTCGCCAGATCGTCCGCCGTGAGGGCGATGGTGATGGTGCCCTCGGTGCGCAGGTCCACCTCTTGTCCGGAGGCATGCTCCAGCTCCGCCGCGAAGGCGGGCCACAGGGTCTGGCTGGCGCGGTTGAGGGTGAGCAGGCCTTCCTCGCCGGGCTCGGCCTCGGCGCAGGCGGCCAGCATGCCGGCGGCGGCGCGGCTCGCGCCTTGCCCGGTCTCACCGGCGTCGAACAGGTCCACCGGGCAACCCGCTTCAGCGAGGCGCCACGCGAGGGCGAGGCCGATGACGCCGCCGCCGACGATGGCCACATGGGGACGGGCGACGCGCGGTTTCGCCTTGCCCGCCGGTGCCGAGCCGGCTTGCGATGAAGGTGCGGATATCAACTGCGACAAGCTCTCGCTCATCGGCATCTCCCTACGCTGGCATGATCCAGACAGGTTCGATGGGTGTGATCTCAGCCGCGCATGATGCGCGGCACCCCAGGCCGTATCTGTTATTTACTCATGCCGGCCGCAGAACTGCAAGAGGCGGGGCGCCCGGGACGAGGCGGACCTCAGCGGTTGAGTTCGCTTTCGTCCAACTGGCGCGCCTCGTCGGCGAGCATGATCGGGATGCCGTCGCGGATGGGATAGGCGAGGCGGGCGGCACGGGAGATCAGCTCCTGGCGCTCGCGATCATATTCCAGCGGCCCCTTGGTGAGGGGGCAGACCAGGATTTCGAGCAGCTTGGGGTCGACGTCGTGGCCGGGACGCTGGGACTGGATCATGTTCTCGCTCATTGGTGCCGCGCGTTTCGAGGGCAAGGGTTTCGCGGCGCGCCACCATAGCGGCGGCGGGGTGGCCTTTCACCAGTGATTTTCGCGACATCACGGCCGCTGATGGGCATATCACGCGGTTTCGCTGTCTTTCCGCCCCCGCAGCCCCTAATGAAGCGGCCTTGGAATCGCGCCCTCGGGAGCCCAATGGATCGACGCTTGGCCCTCGGGCTTCTTCTCGGCTTCGTCGCGGTCGTGATGTTCGGCGCGACGCTGCCGCTCACCCGCTTCGCGCTGCACGATTTCAGCCCCTGGTTCATCAGCTTCGGCCGCGCCGCTTTGGCGGGCTTTGCGGCGCTCGGGCTGGTGCTGGCGCTGCGCCGGCCGTGGCCGTTCGGCCAGCCCAAGGTGCTGTGGCGCCTCGCCGTGTCCTCCGCCTGCCTGATCTTCGTGTTCCCGCTGGCCATCGGCGTCGCCACCCAGACGGTGCCGGCGGCCCATGGCGGCATCGTGCTCGGCCTTCTGCCCCTGTGCACCGCCATCGCGGCCATGCTGCTGGCCGGCGAGCGGCCGGGCCTCGGTTTGTTCGCCGCGAGCGCGGTGGGGGCCGGGCTTGTGGTGGCCTTCGCCTTGCGCAACGGCGCGGGCGGCGCGCTGGGAATGGGCGACAGCCTGCTGTTCCTCGGCGTCATCGCCTGCGCCATCGGCTACGCCGTCTCCGGCGGCCTCGCGCGCACCATGTCGGGCTGGGAGGTGATCGCGTTCATGCTGATCCTCTGCCTGCCGGTGACGCTGCCGCTCGCGCTCCTCACCTTTCCATGGGGTGGGGCGGGTACTGTGGCAGGAGCCTCCTGGGCGGCACTGGTCTATCTCGGCCTCTTCAGCCAGCTCATCGGCTTTTTCTTCTGGAATGCCGGGCTCGCCATGGGCGGCATCGCCCGCGTCGGCCAGATGCAGCTCCTGCAGACCTTCGTGACGGTGGGACTCGCCTGGCCCATCAATGGCGAGGTGCCGGACGCAGAAACCGTGGCCTTCGCCGCGGGCGTGGCGCTGGTGGTCGCGGTGGCGCAGCGGACCCGCTCCCGGCCGCGCTGATCCCGCAAACGAAAACGGCCCGCCGAAGCGGGCCGTTCTTTACGTCTCGGATTACCAGAAGGCTCAGGCCGCCTTGGAACGGGCGGTGATGAGCTTGCGGTTCACCAGCACCTCGGCGATCTGCACCGCATTCAGCGCGGCGCCCTTGCGCAGATTGTCCGACACGCACCAGAAGGCGATGCCGTTGTCCACGGTCGGGTCGTCGCGCAGGCGCGAGATGTAGGTCGCGTCCTCGCCGGCCGCCTCGTGGGGGGTGGCGTAGCCGCCCGGCTCACGGGTGTCGATGACGAGGATGCCGGGCGCCTCGCGCAGGATCTTGCGCGCGTCGTCGGCGGACAGCTCCTTCTCGAACTCCACGTTCACCGCCTCGGAGTGGGAGATGAAGACCGGCACGCGGACGCAGGTGGCCGTGAGCTTGATCTTGGGGTCGAGAATCTTCTTGGTCTCGGCCACCATCTTCCACTCTTCCTTGGTGAAACCGTCGTCCATGAAGACGTCGATCTGCGGGATGAGATTGAAGGCGATGCGCTTCGGGAACTTCTTCGGCTCCACCGGATCGGAGACGAAGACGGCGCGCGTCTGCGAGAACAGCTCGTCCATGGCGTCCTTGCCGGCGCCGGAGACGGACTGGTAGGTGGAGACCACCACGCGCTTGATGGTCGCGGCATCATGCAGCGGCTTCAGCGCGACCACGAGCTGCGCCGTGGAGCAGTTCGGATTGGCGATGATGTTCTTCTTGGTGAAGCCGACGATGGCGTCCGCATTCACCTCGGGAACGATCAGCGGCACGTCCGGGTCCATGCGCCACTGGGAGGAATTGTCGATGACGACGCAGCCCTGCGCGCCGATCTTCGGCGACCACTCCTTGGACACGGCTCCGCCGGCCGACATCAGGCAGATGTCGGTGTCGGAGAAGTCGTAGGTCTCGAGCGCCTTCACCTTCAGGGTTTTATCGCCGTAGGAGACTTCCACGCCCTGCGACTTTCGCGAGGCGAGCGCGACAACCTCGTCCGCGGGGAAACCCCGCTCGTCGAGGATCGAGAGAATCTCCCGGCCCACGTTGCCCGTGGCGCCGACGACGGCGACCTTGTAACCCATGATGTTCCTCGGATGTCTCGGCCCATGCGGCCGAAGACCGTGCTTTTAGGCCGAACCCCCTGGCCTTGCAAATCGAAGATTCGCGATCAGGCACGGCATCCGCGCATTCAACTGTTGCGTCAACGCAACGCGCCGGCGTCGAGAAGGCGGGAACATGGCACCAAGGAGGCGGGTTTCCTTGCGCAGGGGACAAACGTCTATTAATCCAGTCAAGGTCGGCCCTGCGCCGATCTGGGAGGATGCCATGGGTTTCGCGTCGTTCACCACCTTCGCTGCTTTCGCCCGTTCGGGCCTGAAGACGGCGCTCTCGGTGTCGCTGGCGGCGGCAGCCATTGCGGCGACCACCGGTGCCTTTTCCATCGCGTCCGCCGACAGCGCCGAGGCGCAGACGGTGAAGAAGCGCAACCGCATCGTGGTGGAGCGCCGCTCCTATCTCGATGCCGGCACGGTGGTGAAGCCCGGCTCCAAGTCGTACCTCGATTACGCGCTGCCGCCCGGCTATTTCTACCCGACCTATGGGCCCACCGCCGCCGGCCCCGGCCCCATCACCGGCCTGCGCTGGCCGCTGCCGGGCGCCTTCGACCTGCCGGGCTTCTGAGCCTCGGCCGAAGGAGAAGACGGAAGGGGCCGCCTCGCGGCCCTTTTTTGTGCGGCGAAATCACAGCGATTTCGCGGTGTTTAATTTTTATCCCGGCCAAGCATGACATTTCCGCTTGTGCGCGCCATAACGGCCCTATGCCGCGCCGTCGGCCCGACCTTCCAGCGCAAGATGCCCCTTAAGAGCCCATGCCCCGCCCCCGCTTCGCGCTGCCGATGCTGAGCCGCCAGCCCCGCCGCAGCGTCATTCCGGGCTTTCGGCTCTCGCTCGGCCTCGCACTGCTCTATCTCGGCCTGATCGTGCTCCTGCCCATCGGCGCGCTGCTGCTGAAGGCGGCGGACGTGGGCTTCGAGCGCTACATCGCCATCATCACCTCGCCGCGCACGCTCGCCTCCTTCCAGGTGACGCTGACCACGGCAGCGCTGGCGGCGCTGTTCAATGCCATCTATGGCCTCGCCCTCGCCTGGGTGCTGGTGCGCTACGAGTTTCCCGGCAAGCGCCTGCTGGATGCCATGGTGGACGTGCCTTTCGCCCTGCCCACGGCAGTGGCGGGCCTCGCGCTGACGGCACTGTTCGCCAAGAACGGCTGGTTCGGCGCGCCGCTGGCGCAGTGGGGGATACAGGTGGCCTACGCCCCGGCCGGCATCGTCTGCGCCATGGCCTTCACCTCCATCCCCTTCGTGGTGCGCACGGTGCAGCCGGTGCTGGAGGATATGGAGCCGGAACTGGAGGAGGCGGGCGCGACGCTGGGCGCGAGCGACCTCACCATCTTCCGCCGCATCATTTTCCCGACCATCTTTCCGGCCTTCCTCGCCGGCACGTCTCTGGCCTTCGCCCGCTCGCTCGGGGAGTTCGGCGCGGTGGTGTTCATCGCCGGCAACCAGCCGTTCCGCACCGAGATCGTGGCGCTGCTCACCTTCATCCGGCTGGAAGAATATGACTACGCCGCCGCCGCGGCGATCGCCGTCACCATGCTGGGCCTCGCCTTCATCATGCTTCTGATCGTGAACGCCGTGCAGGCGTGGCATCAGAAGTTTGCGATGGGGGATGCCTGATGGCCCGTCCCGTGAACCGCCACCGCCTGCGCGTCGGCGACGGCGTGGTGACGCGCTCGGTGATTCTCACGCTGGTGCTGGCGACCACCGGTCTGGCGCTCATCGCGCCGCTGGCCGTCATCTTCGCCGAGGCGTTCGCGCGCGGCCTGCCCACCTATCTCGAAGCGCTCGCCCGGCCGGATACGCTGCATGCGGTGGGGCTGACGCTGCTGACGGCCCTCATCTGCGTGCCGCTCAACACCGCCTTCGGCATCGCCGCCGCCTGGGCGGTGACGAAATTCTCCTTCCGCGGGCGCAACCTGCTGCTGGCGGTGGCGGAGCTGCCCTTCTCCATCTCGCCCATCGTGGCGGGCGTCGCCTATCTCTTCGTCTATGGGGCGCAGGGGCTGTTCGGGCCGTTTCTGCAGGCGCACGACATCAAGATCATGTTCGCCGTGCCGGCCATCATCCTGGCCAGCCTGTTCGTCACCGCGCCCTTCGTGCTGCGCGAACTGGTGCCGCTGATGATGGCGCAGGGGCGGGACGAGGAGGAGGCGGCGGTCAGTCTCGGCGCCTCGGGCTTCGACGTGCTGCGGCTCGTCACTTTGCCCAACGTGAAGTTCGCGCTGCTCTACGGTGCCGCTTTGTGCAATGCGCGGGTGATGGGCGAGTTCGGCGCCGTCTCCATCGTCTCCGGCAACATCCGCGGGCAGACCTCGACCCTGCCGTTGCAGATCGAGCTGCTCTATCAGGACAGCCACGCGGTCGCGGCCTTCGCCGCGGCGACGGTGCTGGCGGGCGTCGCCCTGTTCACGCTGGTGGCGAAGTATCTGATCGAGCGGGCAGAGCGGGCGCGGGGCGAGATCGTCGCGCCGCGCCGGCCGGGGCACTGATACCGACGGTCCCGGTCTTGGACCGGTGCCGATTGCTTCGCTCAGGCGCCGCGCGGGCTTGAGCCAGCCTCAGGCCGCAGCGGCGGTGCCCGTGGCGGCGGCGATTTCGCGCTTCATGGCGGCGATGGTCGCGGCATAGTCCTTGGCGCCGTAGATGGCGCTGCCGGCGACGAAGGTGTCCGCCCCCGCCGCGGCGATGGCGCCGATATTGTCCACCTTCACCCCGCCGTCGATCTCAAGCCGGATGTCCTTACCCGAGGCGTCGATGCGCTCGCGGATGGCCTTCAGCTTGTCCAGCGCTGAGGGAATGAAGGCCTGCCCGCCGAAGCCGGGGTTCACCGACATGACGAGAACCAGATCCAGCGCATCCAGCGTGTAGTCCAGCACCGAGAGGGGAGTGGCCGGGTTCAGCACCAGGCCGGCCTTCACACCCTTGGAGCGGATGAGCTGGAGGGAGCGGTCCACATGCTCGGAAGCTTCAGGATGGAAGGAGATGAGGTCGGCGCCGGCGGCGGCGAACGCCTCGATCATGCCGTCCACCGGCTTCACCATCAGATGCACGTCCACGAACGCCTTGGTCGCCTTGCGCAGCGACTGGAGGATCAGCGGGCCGATGGTGAGGTTGGGGACGTAATGGTTGTCCATCACGTCGAAATGGATCCACTCGGCGCCGCCCTCGAGCACCGCATCCACCTCGGCGCCGAGGCGGGTGAAGTCCGCCGAGAGGATGGAGGGGGCGATGATGGGATAGGCGCGGGCCATGGGGATCTCTCCTTAACGACTGGATAGGCGGGGCGCGGTCTCGTGCCCCGGCCGACTGGAGCGTCAGTGGAAGGAGAGCCGGGGCCCAGCGCAATAGTGCGCCGAAGGCGGCTCCCTTCATGACCCTCGCAGACATGAGCCTGCTGCGCAGGACCTTTCCCTGGACCCCGGATCAGCGCTCCAGCTGCGCTGTCGCTTGTCCGGGGGAACGAGGCAGCCGTGGCTGCCTCAGGCACTTCTATAGGCACGGCACCGGGTGGGCGCCAGCCGTCCCCTCAGTGCACCACCTGCGCCAGCTCGCCGGACGCATAGCGCTTGGCCATCTCGTCCAGTTCGATGGCCCGGATCTTCTCGGCCTTGCCGGCGGAGCCGAAGGCCTCGAAGCGGGCGATGCAGACCTTCTTCGCCTCTTCCATGGCGGCGGCCATGAACTTGCGCGGGTCGAACTCGCTCTTGTTCTTGGCGCCGACGCGGCGGATGGCGGCGGTCATGGCGAGGCGGATGTCGGTGTCGATGTTCACCTTGCGCACGCCGTAGCGGATGCCTTCCTGGATCTCCTCCACCGGCACGCCGTAGGTCTCCTTGATGTCGCCGCCATAGGTGCGGATTTCCTCAAGCAGCTCCTGCGGCACCGAGGACGAGCCGTGCATCACCAGGTGGGTGGTGGGGATGCGCTGGTGGATCGCCTTGATGCGGTCGATGGCGAGGATGTCGCCGGTGGGCTTGCGGGTGAACTTGTAGGCGCCGTGGGAGGTACCGATGGCGATGGCCAGCGCATCGCACTGGGTCGCCTTCACGAACTGGGCCGCCTCGTCCGGATCGGTGAGCAGCTTGGAATGGTCGAGGGCCTCCTCGGCGCCATGGCCGTCCTCGGCCTCGCCCTTGCCGGTCTCCAGCGAGCCGAGGCAGCCGAGTTCGCCTTCCACCGACACGCCCACCGCATGGGCCAGTTCCACCACCTTGGCGGTGACGGAGACGTTGTAGTCATAGTCCGCCGGGGTCTTACCGTCTTCCTTCAGGGAGCCGTCCATCATCACCGAGGAGAAGCCGGATTTGATGGCGCCCATGCAGACGGCCGGGGAGGCGCCATGGTCCTGGTGCATCACCACCGGAATCTCGGGATAGGCCTCCACGGCAGCGGCGATGAGGTGGCGCAGGAAGGCTTCGCCGGCATATTTGCGGGCGCCGGCCGAGCCCTGGAGGATGACGGGCGACGAGGTGGCGCGGGCGGCGTCCATGATCGCCTTCACCTGCTCCATGTTGTTCACGTTGAAGGCCGGCAGTCCGTAGGAATGCTCCGCCGCATGGTCGAGCAGCTGGCGCATGGAAACGAGGGCCATAGTCCTCTCCTCTTCAAAGTTCAGGTCGGCGCCGCGATGCGCGCGCCATGGTTCCGTCCGCTCCGTTAGCCCCGGCCTGTGCCGGGCTTACGGTGCTGCTTGGCTGCTGTCCGTTACCCTTCACCGCTCCGGCTGACCCGGCGCGGGCCGGGTCGATCGCTTCGTCCGGTGGCGCCCCCGCCCAGCCGTCCCCCGCAGGGGAGAGGCCTTCATTGGCGCTCACCCTACTGCGCGGCGCACCGCGTCGGCCACAGCTTCCGGTGTAAAGCCGAACAGCGGCCACAGGTCCTTTTCCGGCGCCGATTCGCCGAAGCGGTCGATGCCGATGGCGATGATGCCGTCGGCGCGGGTGCCGGAGAGGCCGCGCCAGCCGCGGGTGACGCCCGCTTCCACCGCCACCACCGGAACGCCCTTGGGGAAGAGGACCGCGCGCTCGGTCTCGGTCAGCGCCTCGAAGCGCTCGCGGCAGGGCATGGAGACGATGCGGGTGGGAATGCCCGCGGTATCGAGCAGGTCTGCCGCTGCCGCTGCCAGCTTCACTTCCGAGCCGGTGGCGACGAGCACGGCACGGGCGAGGCCCTCGCTCTCGCGCAGCACGTAGGCACCGGCCTCGATACCTTCGATCTGCGCCGCGTCACGCGGCCAGCAGGGAAGGTTCTGCCGCGACAGGATGAAGGCGCTCGGGCCATTCGTGCGCGTCAGGGCGGCGTGCCAGGCGGCGAGCGTCTCCACGGTGTCGGCGGGGCGCCACACGTCGAGGTTGGGGATGAGGCGCAGGCTCTCCACATGCTCCACCGGCTGGTGGGTGGGGCCGTCCTCGCCGAGGCCGATGGAATCGTGGGTGAGGATGTAGATGACCCGCTGGCCCATGAGCGCGCTCATGCGCATGGCGTTGCGGGCATAGTCCGAGAACACGAGGAAGGTGGCGACGAAGGGGATGAACCCGCCGTGCAGCGCGATGCCGTTGGCGATCGCCGACATGCCAAACTCGCGCACGCCGTAGAAGATCTGGTTGCCGGCGGGATCGCGGGTGATCGGCACGGCGCCGGGGAAGGTGGTGAGGTTGGAATGGGCGAGGTCCGCCGAGCCGCCCAGGAATTCCGGCACCGCCGGGGCGAGGGCGGCAAGGGCCAGCTGGCTCGCCTTGCGGGTCGCCACCGTCTCGGCCTTCTCCACGGTGGCCTTCAGGGCCGTCGCGTAGGTCGCGGCGAAGGCGGGGGAGAGGTCGCCTTTGAGCCGGCGGCGGAATTCGGCCGCTTCCGCCGGATAGGCGCGCTCATAGGCTTCCATGCGCGCGTCCCAGGCCGACTGGCGGGCCGCGCCGGAGCGGCGGGCATCCCACAAAGCGTAGATGTCCTCGGGCACCTCGAAGGGCGCGTGGTCCCAGCCCATGGCGGCGCGGGTGCGGGCGATCTCCTCGGCGCCGAGCGGGGCGCCGTGGGTGTCCTGGTGGCCTTCCTTGGTGGGCGCGCCGCGGCCGATGGTGGTCTTGCAGCAGATCAGTGTCGGCTTGCCGGTCTCGGACAGAGCCGCCTCGACCGCATCGCGCAGCATGGCGGGGTCGTGGCCGTCCACGTTGCGGATCACCTGCCAGCCATAGGCGGCGAAGCGAGCCGGGGTGTCGTCCGGGAACCACTCTTCCACCTTGCCGTCGATGGAAATGCCGTTGTCGTCATAGAAGGCGACGAGCTTGCCGAGGCCGAGGCGCCCGGCCAGCGAGCACGCCTCGTGGCTCACGCCCTCCATCAGGCAGCCGTCGCCGAGGAAGACGAAGGTGCGGTGATCGACGATGGAGAGGCCCGGCCGGTTGAACTGGGCAGCCAGTGTCTTCTCGGCGATGGCCATGCCCACCGCATTGGCAAGGCCCTGGCCGAGCGGGCCGGTGGTGGTTTCCACGCCCGGCGTCATGCCGAGTTCGGGGTGGCCGGGGGTGCGCGAATGCAGCTGGCGGAAGCGCTTCAGCTCGGCGATGGGCAGATCGTAGCCGGTGAGATGAAGCAGCGCATAGATCAGCATGGAGCCGTGCCCATTGGAGAGCACGAAGCGGTCGCGGTCGGGCCAGGAGGGGTCTGCCGGATTATGCCGCAGATGCTCGCGCCAGAGCACGGCGGCGATCTCGGCCATGCCCATGGGCGCGCCGGGGTGGCCTGACTTCGCCTGCTCCACGCCGTCCATGGCGAGGGCGCGCAGGGCCGCCGTCACCGGCCAGCCGAGCGCGCCGGGAGAACGGTCAACGGGCGCCGGAGCGTCGGCAGCGGCGAGTGCAGCGGCGTGGGCGGTCATTGTTTTCTCCCTCCGGCTCGTGACCCCGCGCAACACCCCGGGCGTCGCCGGGTGGTCGGAAGGGCCTGCCAATTGTCAGTTACGCAAAACGCGCGCCATCTCGTGCCGGAAGAAGCGCTCGGCTCCGGTCCGGAAAGGGTGGGGGGAGGGCAGCAGCCACGCGTCCAAGGTCGCCCGGGCTTCGGGGCTCAAGAACGTGCCGCCCTCCCCCCTCACCCTCCCCCCGGCGCGGGGGAGGGGAGCTTCGCGCCCGGCTCAGCCGGCGCGGCGCTTCCTGTCCATCAGCTTCATGATGAGCGGGGTCAGCAGGAGCTGCATGGCGAGATCCTGCTTGTTGCCGGGGATGACGATGGAATTCGCCCGCGACATGAAGCTGTTGTGGATCATCGACAGCAGATAGGGGAAATCGATGCCGTGCGGGTCGCGGAAGCGGATCACGACCATGGATTCGTCCGGCGTCGGGATCCAGCGGGCGACGAACGGGTTGGAGGTGTCCACCGTCGGCACGCGCTGGAAGTTGATGTCGGTCTCGGTGAACTGCGGGCAGATATAGCGCACGTAATCGGGCATGCGCCGCATGATGGTGTCGGTCACGTCCTCGGTGGTGTAGCCGCGGGTGGCCTTGTCGCGGTGGATCTTCTGGATCCACTCCAGGTTGATCACGGGCACCACGCCGATCTTCAGGTCGGCATGCTGGGCAAGGTTCAGTTCGTCGGTGACGACCGCCCCGTGCAGCCCCTCGTAGAAGAGGATGTCGGTGCCCTGCTCCAGATCTTCCCAGTCGGTGAAGCGGCCGGGCTCGGTATTGTACAGCTTGGCTTCGCCGGCATCGTGGACATAGTGCCGGAAGCGGCCGGAGCCGGTCGCCCCATAGTCCTTGAACAGCTGGGCCAGATCGTCGAGCCGGTTGGTCTCGGGCGAGAAGTGGCTGAAGTGCTTGTTGCCCTTGGCCGCCTCGGCAGCCATCAGCTCGCGCATTTCATAGCGGTCGTAGCGGTGGAAGCTGTCGCCTTCCACGAAGGCCGCCTTGACCTTCTCGCGATAGAAGATCTGCTCGAAGGTCCGCTTCACGGAGGTCGTTCCCGCGCCCGACGAACCGGTGACGACAATGATGGGGTGCTTGATGGACATGGTGTGCTCGAATCTCGGAGATCAGGGGGCGCGGTTCAGATGAACAGTCCGCGCCGCGCGAACAGCGGCGAGCGCTCGCCATGGCCGTTCGGCTCCAGGTGATAGCGGGAGACCCGGGCCACCTCGTCGCGGGAGCCGAAGATGAACGGCACGCGCTGGTGCAGGCCGGTGGCGGAAAGGTCCAGGATCGCGCCCCGGCCGTCGGTGGCCGAACCGCTCGCCTGCTCCATCAGGAAGGCGACCGGGAAAGCCTCGTAGAGAAGGCGCAGGCGGCCGTGGGTGTAGCCCTTCCGGCCATCGCCCGGATAAAGATAGATACCGCCGCGCTGGAAGATGCGATGCGCGTCCGCCACCATGGAGGCCACCCAGCGCATGTTGAAGTCGCGCTCCCGCGGCCCCTTCTTGCCGGCGAGGCAGTCATCCACATAGTCACGCACCGGCACGTCCCAGTGGTGGTAGTTGGACATGTTGATGGCGAACTCGGCCGCGCCCTCCTTCACCTTCACCTCTGCATTGACCAGGCGGAAGAGGCCGGCGCGGTCGAGGGCGAAGTGCCAGGTGCCGGCGCCGAGCGTCAGCATCATCGCTGTGTGGGGGCCGTAGATCACATAGCCGGCGGCCAGCATGTCCCGCCCGTTCTGCAGGAAGGCAGAGGGTTCGGACGCGTCGGCGCCTTCGGCACGCGGGAAGACGGCGAAGATGGTGCCGACCGAGATGTCGGTATCGATGTTGGACGAGCCGTCCAGCGGATCGATGGCGACAAGCAGCGGCGCGGTGGGGTCGAGCAGGACCGGGGCGTCGTTCTCCTCGGATGCCACCGCCGCGACCGGCGCCGCCTTCAGTGCGCCGATGACGATGTCGTTGGAGATGACGTCCAGCGCCTTCTGGCCTTCGCCGGCCTCGCCGGAGGAGAGGGTGCGGGCGAGATCGCCGGCGAGCGGCCCCTCGGCGATGGCTGCGGCCAGCGACGCGCAACCGGTGGCGAGGGCGCAGACGGTATCAGCGACGGCACGGCGGCGGGCATCCGCACCCGCCCACTCGTCGAGCATGACGGTGAGCGTGATACGCGAGGCTGCGACACCTGCAGCCTGGGCAACTGCGGCCCGATGGTCTGCGTTCGGCTCCAACATGGCAGATCTCCCTGAGGGCTCCTCCGCGCGGCCCGTTCGGCGGGCCGTCACAGGTTTTATTTTTGGTCGTCTTCCGGTCCCGAAGCGGATTATTCCGTCTGGGGTTTGTAGTCCGGGGCGTCGATGCCGCCGGCAAACACCCGGCTGGCGCGAACATCCCCCTCGGAAATGGTCGACAGGGCAGCGCGGTCGGCGAGCCCGCCGCTCTCGAACAGCCGCAGCGACTGGCGCAGCCGCATGCGGTCCAAAGCGTTGCGGATCGAGCGCGCGTTGGCGAAGTTCGGCTGGAGCCGGCGCTTGGCCACATATTCCTCGATCGCGACCTCGGCCTCCGGGCTGAAGGTGTAGTCGGCATCGGCCGCCATGGTCTTGGCGATCTCCACCAGCTCGGCGTCCTCATAGTCCGGGAAGTCGATGTGGTGGGCGATGCGGGAGCGGAAGCCGGGATTGCTCTCGAAGAAGCGGTCCATGCGGTCCTTGTAGCCCGCGAGGATCACCACGAGATCGTCCCGCTGGTTTTCCATCACCTGGAGCAGAATCTCGATGGCTTCCTGACCGTAATCCCGCTCGTTCTCGGGCCGGTACAGATAATAAGCCTCGTCTATGAACAGGACGCCGCCCATGGCCTTCTTAAGAATCTCTTTGGTCTTCGGTGCCGTGTGGCCGATATATTGGCCCACGAGATCGTCCCGCGTCACCGAGACAAGATGACCCCGCCGCACATATCCAAGGCGGTGGAGGATCTGCGCCATTTTCAGCGCGACCGTGGTCTTGCCGGTGCCGGGATTGCCGGTGAACGCCATGTGCAGCGTCGGCGCGCCGGAGGTGAGGCCCAGCTTTTCGCGGGCCCGGCCGATGACGAGGTGGGCGGCGATCTCGCGGATGCGCCGCTTGACGGGCTTGAGCCCGATCAGGCCCTCGTCCAGCTCGGCGAGAAATTCGGGGACTTCGCTCTCGGTGAAGAGAGCGCCGAGGTCGAGCCTGCCCTCGGCAGCCTCAGCCGGCAACGCGGCGGACGGTGCGGATGTGGCAACATCGAGCATGACTCGAACCTCGGCGTTAAGTGGCGCGGTGGGAACGGCCGCGCTGGTGAAGCTCGAAATGGGTGGTCAGATCAGCCGGCCGCGTAGGACCGGTGCTGGAGTGCGTAGCGCTGGGTGCGGCCCGGCCCTTCGGTGCGGTCGAGGCGGAAGCCGTCTTCCTTCTCCGGACGCTGGACGATGAAGGAGAGGCGCACCGTCTCCCACCCGCGATTGGAGTCGAAGGCGTTCACCCGCACATACTTGCCGGGATGGGCGGTGCGGCAGGCCTCGACCTCGCCATAGACGCCGGCGGCATCGCGCAGGTCGAACATGGGCAGGCCCCACATCTCCCAATAGGTGTTCCGGGGATGGGGATCGTCCGTGTACTCGACCGAGACCGCCCAGTTCTGGTCCAGCGCATACTGGATCTGGGCCTTGACCTGGGCCGCCGTGAGGTCGGGCAGGAAGGAGAAGGTGCCTTGGGTGATGCGCATGTCTCTTCTCCTCAGGCGACGGACGCGGTGGGCACGAAGTCGGACGTGTCGGTGGAGGCGTAGTTGAAGGTCACCTCGCCCCAGGTATCGAGGGCGGCGCGCAGCGGCTGGCACCACTTGGCGGCCTCGACCAGGATTTCCGGGCCTTCGTTCTTGATGTCCCGGCCCTCGTTGCGGGCAAGGATCATGGTTTCCAGCGCGACGCGGTTGGCGATGGCGCCGGCCTGGATGCCGTCGGGATGGCCGATGGTGCCGCCGCCGAACTGAAGCACCACGTCCTCGCCGAACAGGTCGATGAGCTGGTGCATCTGGCCGGCATGGATGCCGCCCGAGGCCACCGGCATGACCTTGCGCAGGCCCGCCCAGTCCTGATCGAAGAAGATGCCGCGGGTGTAGTCGGTCTTGGTCACGTCCTCGCGGCAGACGTTGTAGTAGCCCTGCACGGTCATGGGGTCGCCTTCCAGCTTGCCCACCGCGGTGCCGGTGTGGAGGTGGTCGACGCCGGCGAGGCGCAGCCACTTGGCGATGACGCGGAACGAGATGCCGTGGCCCTTCTGGCGCGTATAGGTGCCATGGCCCGCACGGTGCATGTGCAGCAGCATGTCGTTTTCGCGGCACCAGTTGGAGATGGACTGGATGGCGGTCCAGCCGACGATGAGGTCCACCATCACCACCACGGAGCCCAGCTCCTTGGCGAAGTCGGCGCGGCGGTACATCTCTTCCATGGTGCCGGCGGTGATGTTGAGGTAGTGCCCCTTCACCTCGCCGGTCTCGGCCTGCGCCTTGTTGACGGCTTCCATGCAGTAAAGGAAGCGGTCACGCCAGTGCATGAAGGGCTGAGAATTGATGTTCTCGTCATCCTTCACGAAATCGAGGCCGCCCTTGAGGCCTTCGTAGACCACGCGGCCGTAGTTCTTGCCAGAAAGACCCAGCTTCGGCTTGGTGGTGGCGCCCAGAAGGGGGCGGCCGAACTTGTCGAGGCGCTCGCGCTCCACGACGATACCGGTGGGCGGGCCGCGGAAGGTCTTCACATAGGCGACGGGGAGGCGCATGTCCTCTAGGCGGCAGGCCTTCAGCGGCTTGAAGGAGAAGACGTTGCCGATGATCGAGGCGGTGAGGTTGGCGATGGAGCCTTCCTCGAACAGGTCGAGCTCATAGGCGACCCAGCAGAAATACTGACCCGGCTGCCCCGGCACCGGCTCCACCTTGTAGGCCTTGGCGCGGTACATGTCGGCGGCGGTGAGGCGGTCGGTCCACACCACGGTCCAGGTGGCGGTGGAGCTTTCGCCGGCAACGGCCGCGGCGGCCTCGACCGGGTCCACGCCGTCCTGGGGGGTGACGCGGAACAGCGCGAGGATGTCGGTGTCCTTGGGCTGGTAGTCGCCATCCCAATAGCCCATCTGGGCATATTTCAGCACGCCTGCGGCGTACCTCTTCTTGGCGTCCTTGATCTGCCCGATGGCGGCGTCGGCACCCATGATGGCGGCCCTCCTGTTTGTTGAGGTGACCTTGCCCCCGCGCCGATTTCAGGTAAATTTAAATGATATGAAGTAGGCATTCAGGAAATCTGAAGTGGCGCCCCACTGGACCCTTCGACAGCTCCGCCTCGTGGCTCTCGCCGCGGCCTCCGGCTCCTATGCCAAAGCCGCGCAGGACATGGGTTTGAGCCCGCCCGCCGTCACCGCTCAGATGAAGGCTCTGGAGGAGGACATCGGCGTTCCGGTATTCGAGCGGGTGGACGGGCGTCTGCGACCGACCGCCGCTGGACAGGAGCTTCTTTCCGCTCAGGAGCGCATCGCGCGTGCCTTGTCGGAGGCGGAGCGGGCCATTGCGGCGCTGAAGAGCCCCGAGCGCGGTTCGGTGGTGGTGGGGGTGGTCTCCACGGCCAAATACTTCGCCCCCATGGCCCTCGCCGCCTTCCGCCGACGTCGGCCGGAAATCGAGCTGCGGCTTATCATCGGCAACCGCGAAGACATCATCCGGGGCATTGTGAGCCTTGATTTCGACGTGGCCATCATGGGCCGTCCGCCGCCGTCGCTGGAGGCGGAGACGCGGCTGATCGGCGACCATCCGCACATCGTCGTGGCGCCCGTCGACCATCCCCTGTTCAAGCGGCGCAAGCGAATCACCGCGGCCGATCTCACCCGCGAATCGCTGCTGGTGCGCGAGCCGGGATCGGGCACGCGCATCCTAATGGAGCGGGTGTTCGAGGAGGCGGGGGCGCCCAACCCGCCCATCGCCATGGAGATCGGCTCCAACGAGACCATCAAGCAGTCGGTGATGGCCGGCCTCGGCCTCGCATTCATCTCCGCCCACACGGTGGCGGCGGAGGTGGCGGACGGCCGGCTGCGGGTGCTGGAGGTGGAGGGGCTGCCGGTGGTGCGCCAGTGGCTGGCGGTGCGCGCCCGCGACAAGCGCCTGCTGCCGGCCGGACAGGCGCTGATGGATTTCCTCGAGCGCGAAGGGGCGAGCTTCCTGCCGCAGATGCCGGGCGGGGAGGGCGGGCGCTGCTATCTGCCGGACCATGTCTCCGGCAGCACCCCTGCGAAGGCTGTAGCCCGCGATCCGGTTTGAGAGCGCCCCGAAACGAAAGACGCCGCGCTCCTTGGGGGGGCGCGGCGTCCTGACGTCGGGGTGGTGACGGGAGGCTATCCCTTGGCCGCCGATTTCTTGCCGAAGCCGAGGGCGCCCTTGATGTTGTCCCACAGCTCGATCTTCACCCCGTTGCGCCGCATGATGACGGCCTGCTGGGTGACGGAGAGCGTGTTGTTCCAGGCCCAGTAGATCACCAGGCCGGCGGCGAAGTGCGCCAGCATGAAGGTGAAGATGATGGGCATCCAGTTGAAGATCATCTGCTGGGTCGGGTCCGGCGGGGCCGGGTTCAGCTTCATCTGCACCCACATGGTCACGCCCATGATGAGCGGCCAGGCGCCGAGCAGGAGATAGCTGCCGATGACCGGCACGGAGCCCGGATCCCACGGGATGAGGCCGAACAGGTTGAACACCGTGGTCGGGTCGGGCGCCGAGAGGTCGCGGATCCAGCCGAAGAACGGCGCATGCCGCATCTCGATGGTGACGAACAGCACCTTGTAGAGGGCGAAGAACACCGGGATCTGGATCAGGATGGGCAGGCACCCCGCCACCGGATTGATCTTCTCCTTCTTGTACAGCTCCATCATCGCCTGCTGCTGCTTCACCTTGTCGTCGGCGTAGCGCTCGCGGATGGAGGTGAGTTCCGGCTGCACCGCCTTCATCTTCGCCATGGAGGCGTAGGACTTGTTGGCCAGCGGGAAGAAGATGCCCTTGAGCAGCACCGTCACCACCAGGATGGCGACGCCGAAATTGCCGACGACGCGATAGATCCAGTCGATGACGAGGAACAGCGGCTTGGTGATGAAATAGAACCAGCCCCAGTCGATCAGCCGGTCGAAGCGGTCGATCTTGTAGGACTCGGCGTAGCCGTCCACCACCTGAACCACCTTGGCGCCAGCGAAGAGCTGGCCGGAGGAGGCGATCTTGCTGCCCGGCTCCACCGTGAGGGGCTGGGCGAGATAGTCGGTCTGGAAGGTCTGAACGCCGTTGATCATGGCGGAGGAGAACTTGGCGTCCACCTTCACGCTCTGGTCGGGAATGACGGTCGCCGCCCAGTATTTGTCGGTGATGCCGAGCCAGCCGCCGGTGGCGGAGAAGGCGAGCGGCTTCTCCTTGTCCATCTTGGCGTAGGTGACTTCCTGCAGGCCGTTGTCGCCGAGGACACCGATCAGGCCCTCATGCAGGATGTAGAAGCCGGCCACGTGCGGCACGCCGTGCCGCGAGACGAGGGCATAGGGATAGAGGGTGGCCGAGGCGGAACCCTTGTTCTCCACCTCGTCCTTCACCGCGAACATGTAGTGGTCGTCGATGGTGAAGGTACGGCGGAAGGTCAGGCCCTGCCCGTTGTCCCAGGTGAGGACGAGGGGGGTCTTCTCGGTCAGGGTGGCGCCGGGCTGGGCGGTCCAGAGCGTGTCCGGGCCGGGCACCGCGACGCCGGCGCCGGCGGCCGAGGTCCAGCCGAATTCCGCATAGAAGGGATTGGGACCGCCGGACGGCGACAGGAGCACGATGTTCGGGCTCTTGGGGTCCACCGTCTCGTGATACTCGGTCAGGAGCAGGTCGTCCGCGCGAGCGCCGCGCAGCGAGATCGAACCGCTGAGGCGCTGGGTGGCGATGGGCGCGCGGGGAGAGGCAGCGATGGCCTCGGCCCGGGTCAGCGCCCGGCCGGCGCCCGGCGCGCCCGTCTGGGGCAGGCCCGCGGGGGTCGTTCCCGGAGCGGCACCCGGTGCCGGCGTGGTGTCGGACTGGGCCTGCTGCTGCGCCTGCTGGACGATTCGCTGCTGCTCGGCGGCCTGCCGCTGCTTTTCCGCCTGCGGAATGCCGAAGAAGAACTGCCAGCCGATGAGGATCGCCATCGACAGGCCGATGGCGATGAACATGTTGCGGTTTTCACTCATGCCGGAGGGTCTCCGTCGGCGGCATCGTCAAATCGGGAGTGTGCAAGCCGGCATCGCCAGCGGAGCGTGCCGCGTCCTTAGACGCCGGCAGCGACTCTTTTAAGACCCGCGGTGCGCCCTGTCGGGACCGCGCCTTGTCTTTCGGGAGGGTATCCTTGGAAGCCCGGTCCTTGGGAGCCCTCTCTTTGGGGGCCTTGGGCGCGTGCAGCTTGCGCACGGCGCGCTCCATCTCGGACACGAGGCTGTCGAAGGGGGTGCGCAGCGAGGCCTCGCGGGCCACCAGCACATAGTCGAAGCCGGGTCGCCCGGCTTCCGGCAGCACCTGCCGCACGGCCTCGCGGAGGCGGCGGCGGATGCGATTTCGCACGACGGAATTGCCGGTCTTCTTGGTCACGGTGAAGCCGACGCGCACACCTGCCCCATCGCCGCGATCGCAGCCCTGCATGAGGAAGGAGGCGACGCCGGCACGCTCGGCCTTGGCCGCAGCGAGGAAATCACGGCGTTTCTTGAGACGGTCCAGCCGGCGGAGACGATCCGGATTGAAGTCCGAGGGGCGTTCCACGTTGGACGGCTCCCGAAGTCGGGCAGCTCCGCGAGGGTCCACCCTCAGGCGGACAGGCGCTTGCGGCCGTGGGCGCGGCGGGCGGCAATGATCTTGCGGCCGTTGCGGGTCTCCATGCGCGCACGGAAGCCGTGGCGGCGCTTGCGCACGAGCTTGCTGGGTTGATAGGTGCGCTTCACGGTCAAATCTCCAGATGTCTTGAGGCCGTCTTGCGGATCGGACCCCAGCAGCGGCGCTGCGACGGCGATGGTTCGCTGCTGCCCGGCTTGCGGCCCGATCCCTAAGGATCACGCGGCAATGAAGGCTGGGCTCCGGCCGCCGCAGCCGCCTGAGTTCGGGCTCGGCTTATAGGGGCAGCGGCGGCGCGCGTCAATCCAAAGCATGGGGACAACACGCGCCGCCGGCGCTTCTCGTCAGGCGCGCAGCGTGGCGCCCGTCTTCTTCGCCACTTCCGCGACGATCCGGCCGGCGACTTCCTCGATCTCCTTGTCGGTGAGCGTGCGCTCGCGCGGCTGGAGCGTGACTTCCACGGCCACCGACTTCTTGTCGGGATCGATTCCCTTGCCCTCGTAGAGGTCGAACACGCCGACGCCGGTGACGAGCTTCTTGTCCGCGCCCTGTGCGGCCTTGAGGATGTCAGCGGCGGCAACGTCCCGGCCCACGAGGAAGGCGAAGTCGCGCTTCACCGCCTGGAAGGGCGAGAGGTCGAGATTCGGCTTCACCCGCGTCGCCTTGGCCTTGGGCTCCGGGATCTTGTCGAGCACGATCTCGAAGGCGACCAGCGGCCCGGTCACGTCCAGGGCCTCCAGCACGGCGGGATGGATCTCGCCGAAATGGGCCATGGCGTTGGAGCCGAGGCGCAGCGTGCCGGACCGGCCGGGGTGGTACCAGCCGGGGGCATCGGTGGTGACCTGCAGATTCGCCACCGGCGCCCCGCAGGCTGCAAGCGCGGCAAGCGCATCCGCCTTGGCGTCGAAGGCATCCACCGCCGCCGCATTGCCCGCCCAGTGGCGTCCGCCACCCGAGGGCTTGGCCGTGCCTCGGCGCACGCCGGAGGCAGCCTGGCGCTGGTCGCCGGGACCATCGCCGAGGAAGACCTGTCCCACCTCGAACAGGGCCACGTCGCCCGCCCCACGCGCCGCATTGGCGCCGGCTGACCGGATGAGGCCGGGCAGGAGGCTCGGGCGCATGTCCGAGAGGTCGGAGGCGATGGGATTCGACAAGGCGAGGGCGTCCGCGCCGCCGCCGAACAGCTTTGCAGCCTCCTTGGACACGAAGGACCAGGTGACCGCTTCCACCATGCCCCGCGCCGCCAGCGAGCGGCGGGCCTTGCGGCTCCTCAGCTGGAGGGTGGTCAGCACCGCCTTGCGGGCATCCGCCCCGCGCGGCAGCTCGGTGGAGGGCACGCGCTCGAGGCCGAGGATGCGCACCACCTCTTCCACGAGGTCCGCCTTGCCCTCGATGTCGCCGCGCCAGGACGGCGGCACCACCTCAAGCACCGGCGCCGCGCCGGAGACGGCGAAGCCGAGCTTCTCCAGCACGCCGCGAATCTCGTCCTCGGAGGCTTCCAGCCCGGTCAGCCGCTTCACCTCGGTGAGCGGGAAGGCGATGGTACGGGCGGTGTCGGGGATGGTGCCGGCCAGCACCATCTCGGACGGCTCGCCGCCGCACAGCTCAAGGATGAGGTGGGTGGCGAGGTCGAGGCCGGGCAGGGTGAATGCGGGGTCGACACCACGCTCGAAGCGGAAGCGGGCATCGGAATTGATGCCGAGCTTGCGCCCGGTCTGGGCGATGTTGATGGCGTCCCAGAGCGCCGATTCGACCACCACGTCCGTGGTGCTCTCGTCGCAGCCCGAGTCTTCGCCGCCCATGATGCCGGCGAGGCTCTCCACGCCCCTGTCGTCGGCGATGACGCACATGCTCTCGTCGAGCGTGTAGGTCTTGCCGTCGAGCGCCAGCAGCGTCTCGCCGCCCTTGGCCCGGCGCACCACGAGGTTGCCCGTCACCTTCTTCAGGTCGAACACGTGGAGCGGGCGGTTGCGGTCGAACGTCATGAAATTGGTGACGTCCACCAGCGCGTTGATGGGGCGCAGGCCGATGGCGCGCAGGCGGTCCTGCAGCCACTGGGGGGAGGGGCCGTTCTTCACCCCCTTCACCACCCGAAGGGCAAAGGCCGGGCAGAGCGGCGAGGTCTCGCCGAACTCCAGCGTCACCTTCAGCGGGGCGGGGAACGTGCCCTCGACGGGCTTCACCCGCGGCGCCATCAGCTCGCCGAGATCGGCGGCGGCGAGGTCGCGGGCAACGCCGGAGACACCAAGGCAGTCGGCGCGGTTGGGCGTCACGGCGATCTCGATCACCGGGTCGTTCAGCCCCAGCACCTCCGCGAAGGGCGCACCCACGGGGGCGTCCTCCGGCAGCTCCAGGATGCCGTCATGCTCCTCCGAAAGCCCCATCTCGCGGGCCGAGCAGAGCATGCCGCGGCTTTCCACATCGCGGATCTTGCCGATCTTCAGTTCCAGCCCCGACGTGGGGATGACCGTGCCCGGCGCGGCGAAGACGGTCTTCAGCCCCGCCCGCGCATTCGGCGCGCCGCACACCACCTGGATGGGGTCGCCCGGTCCCCCCTTTCCATCGCCGATGGAAACGGTGCAGACGCGCAGCTTGTCCGCGTTCGGGTGCTTCTCGGCGGTGAGCACCTCGCCCACCACGAAGGGCGCGAGCTGCTTCGCCTTGTCCTCAACGCCCTCGACCTCAAGGCCGATGAGGGAGAGGCGCTCCACGATCTGGTCGAAGCTGGCGGTGGGCTCGAGGTGATCCTTGAGCCAGGAGTAGGTGAATTTCATGGGTCCTGCTCCTTACGCGCTCAGGCCGCCGGCGAGGGTGGGGAAGTCCAGCGGGCGGAAGCCGTAGTGGGAGAGCCAGCGCACGTCGGCCTCGAAGAAGGCGCGAAGGTCGCTCATGCCGTACTTGAGCATGGCGATGCGATCGATGCCCATGCCCCAGGCGAAGCCCTGGTACTCGTCCGGGTCGATGCCGCAGTTGCGCAGCACGTTGGGATGCACCATCCCGCAGCCGAGGATTTCCAGCCAGTCCGAGCCCTCGCCGAAGCGGATCTCGCCGGGGCGGGAGCGGTCGCACTGGATGTCCACTTCCATGCTGGGCTCGGTGAAGGGGAAGAAGGAGGGGCGGAAGCGCATCTTCACGCCTTCAACCTCGAAGAAGGACTTGCAGAACTCCTCCAGCACCCACTTGAGGTGGCCGAGGTGCGCGCCCTTGTCGATCACCAGCCCCTCCACCTGATGGAACATGGGCGTGTGGGTCTGGTCCGAATCGCAGCGATAGGTGCGGCCGGGGCAGATGACGCGGATGGGCGGCTTCTTCGCCTGCATGGTCCGCACCTGCACGGGCGAGGTGTGGGTGCGCAGCACCTTGCGCTCGCCGTCCGCGCCGGGGGGCAGGAAGAAGGTGTCGTGCATCTCGCGGGCCGGATGGCCGGCGGGGAAGTTCAGCGCGGTGAAGTTGTGGAAGTCGTCCTCGATGTCCGGCCCTTCGGCCACCGAGAAGCCCATGTCGGCGAAGATAGCGACCAGCTCTTCCGTCACCTGGGCGATGGGGTGGACGCGGCCGGTCTCGGCCGCCGCCTCGCGCACGGGAAGGGTCACGTCCACCCGCTCGGTGGCGAGGCGCGCCTCCAGAGCGGCGCTCTTCAGGGCCGCGCGGCGGTGGGAGAGGAGGCCCTGCACCGCGTCGCGCAGGCCGTTGATGGCGGGACCCATCACCTTGCGCTCGTCCGGGCTCATGCCGCCCAGCGACTTCAGCAGTTCGGAGACCGATCCCTTCTTGCCGAGGGCGGCGATGCGCACCTCCTCAAGGCCGGCCTCGTCCTGCGCGCGCAGGATGGCGGCGGAGAGGCTCTCCTGAAGGTCTTCGAGGGCGCTCGGATCGGTGGCGGATGGTGTCGCGGACATGGGCCTATCCCGGAAAACGAAAAGGCCGGCGGAGGGGCCGGCGTCGGGTCGCGCCGCTTATAGACGGGCCGCGCCCAATGGCAAAAGCCCCGGACGGATGATCCGCACGGGGCTCTTGAAGGTCTCGGAAAAGACGGGAGGAGAAAGCGCTGCGCTGTCGCCGATCCGGCGAGGGCAGCGTTTCGGGCGAGGGCCGCCTCTCAGACGAGAGCGGCCTTGGCCTTCTCCACCAGGGCCTTGAACGCGTCGGGCTCGTGGATGGCGATATCCGAGAGCACCTTGCGATCGACCTCGATCCCGGCCTTGCCGAGACCATCGATAAATCGCGAATAGGTCAGGTCGAGATCAAGCGCGCGCACACCCGCGTTGATGCGCTGGATCCAGAGCGCGCGGAAGTTGCGCTTCTTCACCTTGCGATCGCGGTAGGCATACTGCATCGACCGTTCGACGGCCGACTTCGCAGCGCGGATGGTATTCTTGCGGCGGCCGTAAAAGCCCTTTGCGGCTTTGTAGACCTTCTTGTGCTTGGCGTGTGAGGTAACGCCACGTTTCACGCGGGCCATGGAAAAGCTCCTTCAGATCGCAGTGGCGTCAGCCGTTCGGCAGGAACGACTTGCGGATGACCTTGCCGTCGCACTCGGCGAGGATGGTCGTGCCGCGCTGGTTGCGGATCTGGTTGTTGGTCCGCTTGATCATGCCATGGCGCTTGCCGGCCTGACCCGCGATCACTTTTCCCGTACCCGTCAGACGGAAGCGTTTCTTCGCTCCCGACTTGGTCTTCATCTTGGGCATTTGGCTCTCCGTGGCATGGGTCCTCGCCCGCGAGGGCGGTGGACGCTCAGCCTCTTGTTGCTGTTGAGCGGTATGAACCCGCGCGGCAGCCCTTAATCGCCGGCGAGTTCGAAGGCGGCAGTCGTTACAGGAGCGGGAGCATAAAGGCAAGGGCCGGGCCGCCGAAGCGGGGGGAAGGAAGCCCTGAAAGGCCGGCCGCGCATGAAAAAAGGCCGCCGCGCTGGGCGGCGACCTTCTCTTATCACATGCCGACCGTCTCAGGGGCAGGGGTGCTGAAGCCCGTCATAGCCGGTGTAGGTGCCGGTGGCCGGGTTGTAGGAGCGGAATCGCTGGGCGCAGTAGGACACCGCGTCATTTCCACCGGAATTCGCCGCTGCCGCGCCGGCCGCCGCGCCGATGGCGAGGCCTGCGATGCCGGCCGCGATCCACGCGCCGTTGTTGTTGCGATAGTACCAGCCGCCGTTGCGCCAATAGGGCCGTCCCCAGCGGGCGTGATAGCCGTGCCGGGGGCCATGCCAGCCGGGCCGACCGTAACCGGGCCGACCATAGCCCGGCCCCCGAACCGGGCCGCGCACGGCGTGTCCCGGACCGCGCCCGGGGCCACGCACAACCGGGCCCCGGTGGGGTCCGCCACGTCGCGCCTGCACTTCGTCCGGTGCGGCGGCCTGAACGTTCATCGATGCGGCACCGGCCCGCAACGCCTGGGCGGAAGCGGCCGGTGCCGTCGCCACGGCGGCCACACCGACGCTGGAAGCGACGAGGGCCGCGGAGGTGAGGCCGACGGTGATCCGCCGGAAGGTCTTGCGTAACAGATGGGGCATACCGAACTCCTTGTGATGTCAGGTCAACGCCCCAGAGGACGGAGGGATGCCTTCCGTCACGCATGCGTGATCGTCGACGGCAGATGTGCGTGGAAATGCACCAGTTCGCCGCTTTCCAGCCGCAAGTTCCGCTACGTCCGCGAAACATTCGACACAAAGGCCGCTGAAGATAGAAAGTGTTGAGGGAGTGAAGATCATGTTCGGCACAAGAAGGGTGGCATTGTTTGCCGCGGCGGCTGTCGCGGGAGGCATGCTTTCGCTTTCGGTTCCCGTCGCGAATGCACAAGCGCTGCGCCTTGGCCTTGCCAATCCCGCGATGGCCAATGTGGGCACCGTGGAGCAGGTGGCTTGGCGCGGCGGCGGCGGCCCGCGCGTGGGCGCCGTGCGCATGGGCGGGCCTCGCGTCGGCTATGGTGGTCGAGGTTATGTCGGCCGCCCCGGCTTCGTGGGCCGCCCCGGTTACGTCGGTCGTCCCGGTTACGTGGGTCGTCCCGGCTACGTGGGGCGCCCGGGTTACGTGGGCCGTCCCGGCTATGTCGGTCGTCCCGCTTACGCCGGCGGTTGGGGACCGGGCCGTCCCGGCTGGGGTCCTGGCCGTCCCGGTTGGGGTCCCGGTGGGCCGGGCTGGGGTCATCCGGGCTGGCGCCCGCCGCCGGGCGCGTGGGGTCCGGGGCCGTGGCGTCCGGGCTGGGGCTGGTATCGTCCCGGCTGGGGCTGGGGCTACTACAACAATACCGGCGCGTGGATCGCACTCGGCGTCGCCAGCGGTCTGGCCCTGGGCGCCGTGGCGGCGGCCAATGCGGAGCCGGTCTACACCAACGATGCGGTGGCCTACTGCATGTCGCGGTTCCGCTCGTACAACCCGGCGACTGGCACCTACACGGGCTACGACGGGTACCAGCACCCCTGTCCCTGAGGGACGCGCGACCGCACTGTCGGCCGCGATCCCGACGGCCCAAGGGTCGCAAACCCGGTGCCTGAACGAGAAAAGCCCGGCGCGCTGCGCCGGGCTTTTTCTTTAATGCCCCCGATCCCGCATCAACGCGGGGCGAGAATCATAATCATCTGCCGGCCTTCGAGCATGGGCTCGGCCTCGACCTTGGCGACGGTCGAAACTTCTTCCTTGAGCTTCTGCAGCAGCTTGTAGCCGATGTCCTGGTGCGCCATCTCGCGACCGCGGAAGCGCAGGGTGACCTTCACCTTGTCGCCTTCCTCGAAGAAGCGCTGCATCGCCCGCATCTTCACGTCGTAATCGTGATCGTCGATGCCGGGACGGAGCTTGATCTCCTTGACCTCGACCACCTTCTGCTTCTTGCGCGCCTCGCTGGCCTTCTTCTGGTTCTGGTACTTGAAGCGGCCGTAATCGAGGATCTTGCAGACGGGGGGCGCGGAATTGGGGGAGATCTCCACGAGATCAAGCCCGGCTTCCTGCGCCAATGTCAGCGCATCGCGGATTGCTACCACGCCGCGGTTCTGACCGTCCTGGTCGATCAGCTGGACTTCGCGGATGCGGATTTCCTCATTGACGCGCGGTCCATCCTTCTCCGGCGCGACGGGTCTCATAGGGCGGCGAATGGCTTCAGCTCCTTGGCAATCAACACGATCCCCCGAGGTAGACAGGCCGCGGCGCCGGTCCTTGCCGTCGTCTGCGCAACCCGCCTCTCAGGGTAGGCTGGAAAGATCGTGACAAACCGCCGTAAAGTCAATGACCCATGCGGATTCGCGCGGCATTGCCGAGGCGGCTGCCGGCGGGTTCCGCCCGCGGGCGGTCCGGCGGGGCTGCCAGCCGGTCCGGCGATGGGCCACAGTTCAGCCGCCTTCCCTGTGCATGCCTCTGGGACACGGGTCCGCCGGCCCCCCGGACGTCTCCTTCCGGATTCTGCAATGACGACGCCCCCGATGACCGCTCCTTTGCTCCGTTTCCGGCGCCGCGCCGGTGCCGCCATGGCCGGCCTGCTCCTTGCCGCTGGCCTTGCCGGTCCCGCCCGTGCGGACGGACAGTTCAATGCCAAATATGTGCTCTCCGTGGGCGGGGTCGAGCTTGGCCGCGGGTCCATCAAGGTCGAGGCCGGGGACCAGACCTACGAGATTTCCGGCTCCGCCCGTGTCACGGGCGTGCTGCGTGCCGTGTCGTCCGGCAAGGGCGTTGCCGCCTCGCGCGGCACCATCTCCGGCGGCAAGCTGGTGCCGAAGGTCTACGCGCTCAACGCCGAGGCCGATGGCAAGGCGGAGACCGCGCGCCTCGCCATGGCCTCCGGGGCGGTGAAGGAGATGGAGGTGGAGCCGCCGTTCAAGCCGGCCGCCGACCGCGTCCCCATCGAGCAGGCGGTGCTGCAGAACATTCTCGACCCCATGAGCGGCGCCTTCGTCTATGTGCCCGGAACCGGCGACATGGTGTCCGCCGCGGCCTGCGCCCGCTCCGTCCCCGTGTTCGATGGCCGCCAGCGCTACGATCTCGTCCTCACCTATCAGCGCACCGAGACGGTGAAGGTGGCGGGATATGCCGGCTCGGCCGTCGTGTGTTCGGTGCGCTACCAGCCGGTCGCCGGCCACCGGCCCACCCGCTACACCGTCAAGTACATGGCAGAGAACAAGGATATCTACGTCTGGCTGGTGCCCATCGCCGGCACGCGCCTGATGGCGCCGTTCAGGGTGTCCGTCGCGACCATGATCGGCACCGCCCTGCTGGAAGCCACCTCGCTGGAGACCGAGGCGAAGGCCGGCACGGTGCCGGTGAACGCGCCGCGCTGAGCGGTTCCCCGAATCCGCTACCACTGAGGCCGAGGCCCAACATCTCGTAGGGGGAGAAGCGGGAACACGGCCGGCGCTGCGATTCGATCGTGATTCGTTCGATGGCTGTTCCGAGGCGGCCCGCGTGCCTGTCCCGGACCGGAACATCGCCGCCGCACTGCATCTTTCCCGAACGTGAGCCTTGCCGCTACCGCGTCGCGTTGACACTGACGGCGGCGCAGGTGTTCCCTGATCGGGCGTGAGCGGTTCACGCCCGAGGACATCATGTCGAAACGCAGCAAGGGTGCGCAGAAGGCTCAGGCAACGGCCCCGCGGGGTGTGACATCGCTGACGGAAGCCAAGGCCTGGATGGCCAGCCGGGGCATCACCGAGATCGAATGCACCGTTCCCGATCTGGCCGGCGTCGCCCGCGGCAAGATCATGCCTGCCTCCAAGTTCTTCTCCTCGCCCGTGATGAACCTGCCGCTATCGGTCTTCTTCCAGACCATTTCCGGCGAGTATCCCGATTACGAAGGGCTGGTCGATTCGGTGATCGCCGACAGCGACCTCGTGCTGGAGCCGGACCTCGCCACCTTGTGCTCGGTGCCGTGGGCGCAGGACCCCACCGCCCAGGTGATCCACGATGCCTATCACCGCGACGGGCGCCCGGTGGAGCTCGCCCCCCGGCAGGTGCTGCGGCACGTCATCTCGCTCTACGAGAAGAAGGGCTGGAAGCCGGTGGTGGCGCCGGAGATCGAGTTCTATCTCGTCGAGCCCAACACCGATCCCGATTACCCCCTGAAGCCGCCGGTGGGCCGCTCGGGCCGGCCGGAGATCGGCCGCCAGTCCTATTCCATCCAGGCGGTCAACGAGTTCGATGCCCTGTTCGAGGACATCTACGACTATTCCGAGGCCCAGGGGCTGGAGATCGACACGCTGATCCACGAGGACGGCGCGGCGCAGATGGAAATCAACCTGCGCCATGGCGATCCGCTGGTGCTGGCGGACCAGGTGTTCCTGTTCAAGCGCACCATCCGCGAGGCGGCGCTCGCGCACAAGATCTATGCGACCTTCATGGCCAAGCCCATCGCCAACGAGCCGGGCAGCGCCATGCACATCCACCAGTCGATCCTCAACACCGCCACCGGGGGCAATTTGTTCTCGGACGAGGACGGCGACCCGACGCCGGAATTCTTCTCCTTCATCGCCGGCCACCAGAAGTACCTGCCGGCGGTCATGTGCATCATGGCGCCCTATGTGAACTCCTATCGCCGGCTGACGCGCGACTCCATGGCGCCCATCAACCTGCAATGGGGCTACGACAACCGCACCGCCGGGCTGCGCGTGCCGCCGTCCACCCCCGAGGCGCGGCGGCTGGAGAACCGGGTGCCGTCGTCGGACGCCAATCCCTACCTTGCCATCGCCGCCTCCCTCGCCTGCGGCTATCTCGGCCTGACCGAGAACCTGCGCGCCACGGACCCGATCGAGGGCGACGCGAAGAATCTCGATTTCGATCTGCCCCGCGGACTGCTCGAGGCGGTTGCAGCGTTCCAGGACAACGAGGCCCTGGCCGAGGTGCTGGGGGCGCGGTTCGTCTCCGCCTTCGCGGCGGTGAAGCAGGCCGAGTTCGAAACCTTCATGAGGGTGATCTCGCCCTGGGAGCGGGAGTACCTTCTGCTCAACGTGTGAGGCCGTCCCGGTGCACCAAGAGAACAAGAAGAAGGAAAGCGCCATGCACCGGGTCGCCGCACCACTCAATCCGGCCGGCCACGCCCGGTCCTGGTATACCGCGACGGCCACCGCGTTCCCCGCCTTCTCGCCCTTGAAGGGCGCGGTGCGGGCCGACGTGTGCATCATCGGTGCCGGCTATACGGGCCTGTCCGCCGCACTGCATCTGGCTGAGTCGGGGTTCAAGGTGGTGGTGCTGGAGGCCGCGCGGGTGGGCTCCGGCGCCTCGGGGCGCAACGGCGGGCAGCTCCACAGCGGCCAGCGCCGCGGGCAGGACTTCCTGGAAAAGGCCGTCGGGCTTGAGGACGCCCGCAAGCTGTGGGACCTCGCAGAGGAGGGCAAGGCGCTGGTGCGCAACCTCATCGCCCGGCACGACATCCCCTGCGACCTGCGCGACGGCCTGATCCTCGCCGACCACAAGGCACGCTACGTCCCGGACAGCTACGACTATGCCCGCTCGCTCGCGGCGGACTACGGCTACGACGCCCTCGTGCCGCTCTCGCGCGACGAAATCCGGGCGCTGGTCGGCACCTCGGCCTACTATGGCGGCCTGCTGGACAAGGGCGCGGGCCACCTGCACCCGCTCAACTTCGCCCTCGGCCTCGGCTCCGCCGCTATCGCGGCGGGGGTCGAGATTCACGAGGGGACGCGGGTGGTCAAGGTGAGGGACGAGGCCGGCGTGACCGTCTCCACCGACGGCGGCGGCAGCGTGGTCGCCGATTTCCTGCTGGAATGCGGCAACGGACTGATGGACGGGCTCGACCGGCGGGTGGACGCCCATGTCATGCCCATCTGCAACTATATCGCCGCCACAGAGCCCCTCGGAGAGTTGGCGCAGGAGATCATCGCCAACGACGCGGCCGTGGCGGACAGCCGGTTCGTCATCAACTATTTCCGCCTCTCCGCCGACGGCCGGCTGCTGTTCGGCGGCGGCGAAAGCTATCGCCGCGGGCTGCGGCCGGACGTGGCGGACTTCGTGCGGCCCTTCATGCTGCGCATCTTCCCGCAGCTCGGCGAAGCGCGCATCGACTATGCCTGGGGCGGCGTGCTGGCCATCACCATGACGCGCCTGCCCTTCGTGCGGCGGGTTTCCCCGAACGTCCTCGTCTCGGCCGGCTACAGCGGCCAGGGCGTGGCGCTGGCGCCGCTGTTCGGCAAGATCCTCGCCGAGGCGGTGCAGGGCCAGCTCTCGCGGTTCGATCTGCTCGGCCGCCTGCCGGTGCCGCCCTTTCCCGGCGGCACCCTGCTGCGCACCCCGCTGATGATGGCGGGTCTTAGCTACTACGCCCTGCGCGACCGGCTCTGAGCCCGCCCGGCCTCAGTTCAGGCCACCCAGCCGCTTGGCCTCGGCGAGCGCCTTGAGGCAGCCGGCCTCGTCGCCCGCCGCCTGCAGGTTGATGGCCTGGTTGAGCGCGCCGAGGGCGCCGGAGTCCGGCTGGGTCAGGCCCGCCGCGGCGAGCGAGCCCGGCGTGGCCTGGCGGTCGGTCTGCGCCGCAATGGACTGGTCCTGCTCCGGCGGCTTCTTGGGGTGGGGCAGGCGCTCCTTGAGCGCTGCCTGAACCGTAACGATCTGCTCCAGGCAGGCCTGCGCGCGCGCCGGGGCGGCAGACGCGATCAGCACCAGCGCCGGCACCAGCGCGACGGCGAAACGGGACGCGGAAAAATGAGCCATTCTCGACCTCGGCCACAGGATGCGGGGCGGCGGACTGCCGGCGACGCCCCTTTGAGTCGCGGGCCGATCCGCCCGCCCCGCGAGCATAACCATGCCCGCGGTGCGTTGGAATGCGGCGGCGCGACCGGATGGCGCGGCGCGCGCCGCGTCTTGCATGGGGCCTTCCCGTCTCAATGCCTCGCACCCGCCGTGCGGCGGCGGCGGACCAGCATGTTCAGGCCTTCGATGGCCGTGGAGAAGCCCATGGCGGCGTAGACGTAGCCCTTGGGGACGTGGGCGCCGAAGCCTTCGGCGATCAGCGTCATGCCGATCATGATGAGGAAGCCCAGCGCCAGCATCACCACGGTGGGGTTCGCCTCGATGAAGCGGGCCAGCGGGTCCGCGGCGAGCAGCATGCAGGTCACGGCGGCGATCACGGCGATGACCATGATCGGGATGTGCTCGGTCATGCCCACGGCGGTGACGATGCTGTCGATGGAGAACACGATGTCGAGCATCAGGATCTGCACGATGGCGGCGGTGAAGCCGATGGTGATCTTGCTGTCCTTGACGTCCTCCGCATGGGTCTGCGGGTCCACGTTGTGATGGATCTCGGTGGTGGCCTTCCACACCAGGAACAGGCCGCCGGCGATGAGGATGAGGTCGCGCCACGAGAAGCCATGGCCGAACACCTCGAAGATGGGCGCCGTCAGCCGCACGATGATGGCGATGGTGCCGAGCAGGGCGAGGCGCATGATGAGCGCGAGGCTGATGCCGATGCGCCGCGCCTTGCTGCGGTATTGCTCCGGCAGCTTGTTGGTGAGGATGGAGATGAAGATCAGGTTGTCGATGCCGAGCACGACTTCCATGGCCACCAGCGTCACCAGGGCGACCCACGCGGCGGGATCGGCTGCGAGTTGGAGGAGGTAGTCCATCTAGGGGGTGCCTTCAGCGAGGGGTTGCGAGGAATTCTGGACGCCGCCGGTCTGGGGCCAGGTCTGGGGCGGGATCTGCGGCGGCGCGTGGACACGGATGGCGGCAGGGCGGATGCTGAAATGCGCCGGGGTGAAGGTGACGAGTTCGCCGTCGGTATTCACAGGGCGCGGACGGCTGGTGCGCACAACGACCTTCTTCGTCCGGAAGGCGCGCACGTCGTCCCACTGGCCCTGCGTGCCGTCGCGGAGCGAGGGCAGGAGGGCCAGAAGGCGCCACCAGTGGTCCACCTCCAGGCTGTAGAAATCGAGCTGCCCGTCGTCGGCCGTGGCGCTCGCCTCCACCGTCAGGCCGCCGCCGTAGTGGCGGCCGTTTCCCACCGATACCTGAAGGGTGCGCACGGCTTCGGCCGTCCCGTCGTGCTCGATGTAGGCGGTGAACAGGCGCGATTGCATGAGGAGGCGGGCGGCGACGATGCCGTAGCCCACCACGCCGAAATAGCGCTTGGCCTCCCGCGTGAGCGCGCGGGCAAGATCGGCGGAAAAGCCGATGCTTGCCACGTTCAGGAAGGGATGACCGTTCACGTCGCCCAGGTCGATGAAGCGGGGCGCGTGGTCGAGGATGACCCGCGCCGCCGCCAGCGGATCAGTGGGAATGGAGAGGGTGAGGGCGAAGTCGTTCGCCGTGCCGAGCGGCAGCACCCCTAGGGGAAGCTGGGTGTCGTAGAGGCCGGACGCCGCCGCATTGAGCGTGCCGTCGCCACCGCCGAGGATGACGAGATCGACCTCGGGCGCACGGGTGCGCAGCACATCCGAGACTTCGCCTGACGGCGGCAGCGGGGCTTCGAGAAGATCGATGCCGGTCTCAAGGACGGCGCGCACGGCATCGAGCGGCAGAGCGCCGTTGCGGGCGTGCGGATTGACCATGAACAGCGCACGCCGTCGGCTCTTTGGGCCTTGTGCGGTCATGCTCAAGCGGGTCTCGGCGATGCGGAGGGAACCATGGGGCCTCTGGACGGAGCGCGGATATCACGCCTGATCCGACATCACGCAGGAGACCTGCGCCAGAGGGGCCCGGACCGGTGAGCGAGGAAATAGGGGCTTTAGCCCGTTCACCAAAGGGGATGTGGCGGAATGTCGCGGCGGGGCGGCTGCGGCTCGGGCGGAAGGGCGGCCGGCGGGACATTCGGGGGGAGGGGCCGATGGAAACAGAGGGAGGAGAGCGGGGGCGTTGCTCTCCTCCCTCTCGCATCAGTCAGGACCAGGGTTGCGGCACCGGGTCATGACCGAACCGATCGGCGGGAAAGGAAGGGAGGAGAGCGGGGGCGTTGCTCTCCTCCCTCGGTTCGTTCAGCGCGTGGGTTGCGGTTCCAAGCGATGACCGAACGGTTTGGTTCGATGAATATTGACATAGCGCACCGCTTTCGGTCATGCAAGAACGAACTGAACGGTTCGGTCAGAAAAGTTGTGTCCCGCCCCTCCCCAAGGGAAGGCGGGGCCTTCGCGGAGGGCAGCGTGTGTCATCGTTGCCATGGCCGCGGCTGAAGGCGCCGGGAAGGCGTCAACGTGCTTGCGCAGAGCCCGCGCGATCGCGGAGAACGAAGACAAGAGGAAGAGATCGGCGGAATGACGGACAGCGAAGGCGATATCGCACTCAAGCCGCAACAGGCGGCCGGCCGGGAGGATTGCGGCCCGTGTGATGCGCATGAAGCCGGCTCCGGCGCGGGCCAGGACCCCGAGAAGCGTAGCCAGATCCTCTCCGGCGCGCGGCAGGTGTTCTTCGATCGCGGCTTCGATGCCGCCAGCATGGGCGACATCGCCCGCGCGGCCGGCGTCTCCAAGGGCACGCTCTACGTCTATTTCGAGAACAAGGAAGACCTGTTCGCCGAGCTCGTCTCCAGCGAATGCGGCGAGACCGCCGAGCGCATGTTCGTGGTGAATCCCGACGAAGCGGACATCGAGGCGGCGCTCACCGAGATCGGCCGCTCCTTTGTCACCGCCATCCTGCGGCCCAGCAGCATCGCCCTTCTGCGGACCGTCATCTCCATCTCCGGAAAGTTTCCGGACGTGGGCCGCCGCTTCTTCGAAGCGGGGCCGTGCGAGGGGATTACCCGTCTCTCGGTGTTCCTGAAGGCCAAGGTGGAGCAGGGGCTGCTGGATATCGAGGATGTGAACCAGGCGGCGAGCCAGTTTCTCACCCTCTGCAAGGATGGCGTGACCATTCCCGTCCTCGTCGGCGCACCGGATGCGCCCGATCCGGCGGTGGTGGAGAAGTCGGTGCGCGGTGCCGTCCGCGTGTTCCTGCGCGCCTATGGCAGCGACCGCCGCACGGCGCCCTGAAGGTCACGCGCCGGGCAGCATCAGCCGGCCCTCGGCATCGAACGGAAAGAAGGGATTGTGGGCGACCTCCCACAGATGCCCGTCGGGGTCGGCGAAATAGCCGCTCGTTCCGCCCCAGAACACCTTCTGCGCCGGCTTCACCACGCGCCCGCCCGCCGCCTCCGCCCGCGCGATCAGGGCCTCGGCCTCCTCCGGCGATCCCACATTGCAGGCGAGCGTGAGGCCGGCGAAGGGCTGCGGCGGGGTATCCGCCAGCGTCGCATCCTCGGCGAGGCGCCCGCGCGGAAAAAGGCTCAGCACTACATTGCCCGCATGGAAGAAGGCGACATTGCCGGCTTCTCCTTCTCCGGCCTTGCTCTCCACAAGGCCGAGGGCGCGATAGAAGGCGGCGGCGCGCGACAGGTCGGACACGCCGAGCGTGACGAGGTGGAGCCTGAGATCGGGTGCGGTCATGCTGGGCTCTTCAAGCGAACAGGTCGAGCTGCTCGCCCGCCTGCTTGGGGTGGCGGAAGTGTGCGGTGGTCAGCTTCAGTCCCCGCCCAGCGAGGCCGAGGCGGCGGGCGGCGATCTCGAACCTGCGGCCCACCGTCCAGGCATAGGGGCCTTCCCCCCGCCCCCTCTTGCCGAAGGTGGAGTCGTAATCCTTGCCGCCGTGCATCTGGCGGATGAGGTTCAGCACGTGGCGGGCCTTGTCCGGGAAATTGGCCACCAGCCATTCCCGGAACAGGTCGGCGATCTCCAGCGGCAGGCGCAGCATCACATATCCGGCCTCGGATGCCCCGGCGGCCTTTGCAGCGTCGAGGATGCGCTCGATCTCCATGTCGTTCAGCGCCGGGATCAGCGGCGCGGTGAGGACCGCGGTGGGAATGCCGGCGTCGGCGAGCCGGCGGATGGTGCCGAGGCGCACATGGGGACTGGCGGCGCGCGGCTCCATGGTGCGGGACAGGTGCGGGTCGAGCGTAGTCATGGAGATGGCGACCTTGGCGAGGCCCTTTTCCGCCATCGGCCCGAGGATATCGATGTCGCGCACCACCAGCGCCGATTTGGTGACGATGCCCACCGGATGGCCGAAGTCCGCCAGCACCTCCAGGATGCGCCGCGTCAGCTCATAGCGCCGCTCGATGGGCTGGTAGGGATCGGTATTGGTCCCCATGGCGATGACGCGCGGCTTGTAGGAGGGGTGCGACAGCTCCCGCGCCAGCAGTTCCGGCGCGTCCGGTTTCACGAACAGCTTGGTCTCGAAGTCGAGGCCGGCGGAGAGGCCCTGATAGGCGTGGGTGGGCCGCGCGAAGCAATAGATGCAGCCGTGCTCGCAGCCCCGATAGGCGTTGATCGAGCGGTCGAAGGCGATGTCGGGGGACTGGTTGCGGGTGATGATGGTGCGCGCCCGCTCCTCCGTCACCTCGGTGCGGAAGGGCGGCAGGTCTTCCAGCGTCTGCCAGCCGTCGTCGAACAGCACGCGGGCGGCGGGCTCGAAGCGCCCGGCGGCGTTGGAGACCGCGCCCCGGCCGCGCCGCCGTTCCGCCTCGACGCCGGTCCCGACCTCGCCGTCCAGCGCCGGCGGCAGGGCAGGAGGCGGCGCTCGGCGCTCCTCGGCGAGCCGGCCCATGATCCGATCGTTCCGGGTCTTCACCGGCGGCGAGGCGATGCGCGCCTCGCCGGAAACTGCCTTGGGCTGTGCCGCCTTGGCGGAAGCCGTCTTGGCAGGAACAGCCTTGGCAGGAACGGCCTTGGGCGATGCCGTCCTGGCGGCCTTCAGGGCGGGAGCGATCGGCGCGGCAATTGGTCCCCCCGGAACGGGCGGGGCGGCTGTGCGCGGGCCGTGGGAATCGGATGCGGGGCTCATGCTTAAAAAGCTAGCACCGAAGACGGAACATAACAAGAACATGTGGCGCGACGCGAGGGGCTCGCGGGCCACGCCGTTCAATCTGGCATACTGTACACCAGAAGGCAGTTGCCAGACATTCCCATCTCCGGTAAAGGCGTCAGAAGACGCTTAGGAGCAGGGGGATAAGATGGCTGAACACGCCACGATCGAATACGCCACGGCAGACGGTAACGATTATCCCGAGCACGAGCGCACCTACGCCATGTTCACCGCCCTCGCCAAGTGGGGCACCATCGGCGTTGCAGCCATCCTCGTCCTGATGTGGATTTTCCTCCTCTGACCCGCTGAGCGGCCGGAGCACCGGAGACATCAAGAAATGAAAATCGCTGTTCCCGCCGAGATCGATCTCGGCGAGCCGAGGGTTGGCGCGACCCCGGATACGGTGAAGCGTCTCGTCGCACTGGGCGCATCCGTGACCGTGGAGAGCGGCGCGGGCGTGAAGTCCGGCATTCTCGATTCCGACTTCGTGGCGGCAGGGGCCACCATCGCCCTGTCGGCGGCGGATGCGCTGAACGGCGCCGAAGTCGTACTGAAGGTTCGCCGGCCGACGGAAGCCGAACTTTCGTCGTACAAGCCCGGCGCGCTCGTCCTCGCCATCATGGATCCCTATGGCAATGATGCGGCGCTCGCCGCCATGGCCAATGCCGGGATCGCCTCCTTCGCCATGGAGCTGATGCCCCGCATCACCCGTGCGCAGGTGATGGACGTGCTCTCCTCGCAGGCGAACCTCGCCGGCTATCGCGCGGTGATCGACGCGGCCGCCGAGTTCACCCGCGCTCTGCCGCAGATGATGACCGCCGCCGGCACCGTTCCGGCCGCGCGCGTCTTCGTCATGGGCGCCGGCGTCGCGGGCCTCCAGGCCATCGCGACGGCCCGCCGCCTCGGCGCCATCGTGACCGCCACCGACGTGCGGCCCGCCGCCAAGGAACAGGTCGCCTCGCTGGGCGCCAAGTTCGTCGCGGTGGAGGACGAGGAGTTCAAGCAGGCCGAGACCGCCGCCGGATACGCCAAGCCCATGTCGGCGGAGTATCAGGCCAAGCAGGCTGCCCTCGTCGCCGAGCACATCAAGAAGCAGGACATCGTCATCACCACCGCCCTGATCCCGGGCCGGCCTGCGCCGCGCCTCGTGACAGCGGAGATGGTGGCCTCCATGAAGCCGGGTTCCGTGCTGGTCGACCTCGCGGTCGAGCGCGGCGGCAACGTCGCCGGTGCGGTGGCGGGGCAGGTGGTCGAGGTGAACGGCGTCAAGATCGTCGGTCATCTCAACGTGCCGGGCCGCATCGCCGCCTCGGCCTCGCCGCTCTACGCCAAGAACCTGTTCAACTTCTTCGAGACGATGGTGGACAAGGCGTCGAAGGCGCTGGCCGTCAAGTGGGACGACGAGCTGGTGAAGGCCACGCTCCTCACCCGTGACGGCGCCGTCGTGCATCCGAACTTCGCACCCAAGAATCCCGCAGCGACCAGCGAGGGAGCGGCCTGATGAACCCCGCCACAGCCCAGACCGCGGCGGATGCCGCAATGCAGGCCCGCACCGCCGCCGAGATCGCGCGGCAGGCGGCGGAAGCCGCGCAGCTCTATGCCGACCAGGCGGCCTCTGCCCTCGGCGCGGCGGCCCATGCGGCGACCGGAGGGGCCATCGACCCCTTCGTGTTCCGCCTCTCCATCTTCGTGCTCGCGGTGTTCGTGGGCTATTACGTGGTGTGGTCGGTGACCCCGGCGCTGCACACCCCGCTCATGAGCGTCACCAACGCCATCTCGTCGGTGATCGTCGTGGGCGCGCTGCTCGCTGTCGGCGTGACCACGGTGGGCGATTCCAGCCACGCCTGGGGCGCGCGCATCTTCGGCTTCGTGGCGCTCGTCTTTGCCTCGGTGAACATCTTCGGCGGGTTCATGGTGACCAGCCGTATGCTCGCCATGTACTCCAAGAAGAAGTGAGGCGAGGCACATGACCGCGAACCTCGCCGCCCTGCTCTATCTGGTTGCAGGCATTCTCTTCGTGCTGGCCCTCCGGGGCCTCTCCCATCCCACCACCTCGCGGCAGGGCAACCTGTTCGGCATGGTGGGCATGGGCATCGCCATTCTCACCACGCTCGCCCTCTCCCCGCCGTCCGACGGGATCGGCTGGGTGCTGGTGCTCGCCGGCATCGGCATCGGTGGTGGCGTCGGTGCCGTGGTGGCCAAGCGCATCGCCATGACGGCGATGCCGCAGCTGGTCGCCGCCTTCCACTCGCTCGTCGGCCTCGCCGCCGTGCTTGTGGCCGCGGCCGCGCTCTATGCGCCGCGCGCCTTCGGCATCGGCGATCCCGGCCACCTGCACGGGGCGAGCCTCGTGGAGATGTCGCTGGGCGTGGCCATCGGCGCGATCACCTTCACCGGCTCGATCATCGCCTTCGCCAAGCTCAACGGCAACATGAGCGGCAAGCCGATCATGCTGCCGGCGCGCCACCTCATCAATGGCGGCCTGGCCCTGCTGCTGCTGATCCTCATCGTCGCGTTCGTGCTGACCGGCTCGATCACGCTATTCTGGATCATCACGCTGCTGTCGCTGATCCTCGGCGGCCTGCTCATCATCCCCATCGGCGGCGCGGACATGCCCGTCGTGGTGTCGATGCTGAACTCCTACTCGGGCTGGGCGGCGGCCGGCATCGGCTTCACCCTGGGCAACACCGCTCTGATCATCACCGGCGCGCTGGTGGGCTCCTCGGGCGCCATCCTGTCCTACATCATGTGCAAGGGCATGAACCGGTCCTTCATCTCGGTCATCCTCGGCGGCTTCGGCGGTGACGCCGCGGCGGCCGGCGCGGCCGGCCAGGCGGAAGCCCGCCCGGTGAAGCAGGGTTCGGCGGATGACGCCGCCTACATCATGAAGAACGCCGAGAAGGTCATCATCGTGCCCGGCTACGGCATGGCGGTGGCGCAGGCCCAGCACGCGCTCCGCGAGATGGCGGACCTGCTCAAGGAGGAGGGCGTCGAGGTCAAGTACGCCATCCACCCGGTGGCGGGCCGCATGCCGGGCCACATGAACGTGCTGCTCGCCGAGGCCCAGGTGCCCTACGACGAGGTGTTCGAGCTCGAGGACATCAACTCCGAGTTCGCCCAGGCGGACGTGGCCTTCGTGATCGGCGCCAACGACGTGACCAACCCGGCGGCCAAGACCGATCCGCAGTCGCCGATCTACGGCATGCCCATCCTCGACGTGGAGAAGGCCAAGACCGTTCTCTTCATCAAGCGCGGCATGTCGGCAGGCTACGCGGGCGTGGAGAACGAGCTGTTCTTCAAGGACAACACCATGATGCTCTTCGGCGATGCCAAGAAGGTCACCGAGGACGTGGTGAAGGCCTTCGGCCACTGAAGACACCTCCATTCTGAACGAGATCGAAGCCGCCGGATCGCAAGGTCCGGCGGCTTCTTTGGTACAGAGCCGGGCGGCCGCCCGATCGGAAGGCGTCTAACAGGTTCATGCCGCCACAATTTGCGCCATTTCCTTGACTGCCCACCACTTCTTAACCAGAAGCACATACCGTGGAGTCTGGGATTCGGACGGCGGCTGCGGGGATCGGGGGACGATGACACGCTGGACCCATGGACTGGTCAATCGGCTCGTCCTGTCGTGCGACGTCGTCATGGCGGCGCTCGGGGCGATCATTGCGCACCTGCGCTGGGAATTCCTGTCCTGGAGCCAGCTCGCCATCCTCTGGGCGTTCGGCATCTTCGTCTATGTGCAGGTGCTTCAGATCGGCCGCGGCTACCGGGTCGAGCACTATGTCCGCCCGCTGCGGCAGATCGGCCATATCGGCGTCGGCGTGGTGCCCGCGGGCGCGGTCATCGCCGTCTGCTATTACGCGCTGATCCCCATCGGCCAGACCAATCTCTGGGCGCTGCTCGGCTGGGGCGTCGTCACCACGCTCATGCTCATCTTCGGCCGCCTGGTTCTCGTGCGCATCGGCATGGCGCTGGTGCAGACCCACGAGGTGCTCCGTCGCAACGTCGTGCTCATCGGCGATCTCGGCCGCGCCCGCGATCTGGTGCGGCGCTATGGGGAGGAAGAGGGCAACACTGGCCTCCTCAGTTTCGTCGCCCTGTTCGATGACAGCCACGTGGAGGGCGCGCCCCTCCCGCCGCCCGGTCCGGATGGCCTGCCGGTGCTCGGCGGCATGAAGGACCTTCTGGAATATGTGAAGCACAATCCGGTGGACATCGTGGTCGTCGCCAAGAGCTGGAACGACCCGGCCGCCATCAGCGCCATCGCCAACCAGATGTACCAGATCGCCGCCGACGTCATCGTCGAGCTCGATCCGGACCGCTTCACGCTCAATTACGCCAACCTCACCCGCATTGCCGGCGAGCCGGCCCTCCAGGTGCAGCAGCAGCCGCTGAAAGGCTCGCTCGGGCTCCTTAAGGGGGTGGAGGACTATGTGGTGGCCTCCATCGGCCTCATGCTCACGGCACCGATCCTCATCGGCGCGGCCATCGCCATCAAGCTGGATTCCCCGGGGCCCATCCTGTTCCGCCAGCCGCGCGTCGGCCTGAACAACCGCGTGTTCCAGTGCTACAAGCTGCGCACCATGCGGGTCGATCCCACCGATGACGGCTCCAAGGGCACCAGCAAGAACGACCCGCGCATCACCAAGGTCGGCAACTTCCTGCGCTCCACCTCCATCGACGAGCTGCCGCAGCTTATCAACGTGCTGCGCGGCGAGATGAGCGTCGTCGGCCCGCGCCCCCATGTGCCGAACATGAAGGTGGCCACCAACGTCCGCTATGAGGCCATCAGCCAGTATGTGGCGCGCTATCGCATGAAGCCGGGCATCACCGGCTGGGCGCAGATCAACGGCATGCGCGGGGGCATCAACACCCTGGAGAAGGCCGAGCGCGGCGTCGAGCTCGACCTCTTCTACATCGAGCACTGGTCCATATGGTTCGACATCAGAATCATGCTGCTCACCGTCACCAAGGGCATGGCCGGTCCGTCGGTCTTCTGAGCGCTGCGCTTCTCGCCTTGGTTCTGACCGCCGCGTCGGCAGCGCGGGCGAAGGAGAGCGACCGGCCATTCCTCGCCTATCTCGCCTCGTGGTCGGAGGTGACCACGCAAGCGCCCGCCGAGACGCTGCTCGCGCGCCTGCCCGGCTATTTCACCCACGTGGCGCTGGGCTTCGTGAAGCCCGATCTCGCCTATTCCGGCAATCTCGACCTCGCCGGCACCGGGCTGGCCTTCCCCTATTCAGGCGCTGTGCTGAAGGGCGCCATCGCCGAACTCAAGGCGCGCCATCCCTCGGTGCGCGTCCTGCTCGCCGTGGGCGGCTGGGGCTATTTCGGCTGGGACGCGCGCGATTTCCGGGCACTGGCCCAGCTCGTCCGTGACCTCGGCGCTGACGGCGTGGATCTCGACTACGAGACCGCCGATGCCGGCTGCGTGCGCAAGCCCGAGGGCGGCATCGCCTGCGCCGACGACCCCCGCTCCATCGCCGTGCTCGCCGACCTGCGGGCTGCGCTGCCGCGGCCCTTCGTGGTCAGCGTCGCCGCCTGGAGCGTGGGCGCCTACGGCGAAGGCCGCTTCGCCTCCGCCGAGCCGCGGTTCGGGCCGTTCGTGGGCATGATGCGGGCGATGCTCAAGGCACCGGAGGCGCAGGGCATCGACCTCGTCTCCATCATGTCCTACGACGCCGGGCCGACCTACAGCCCTGAGGAGGCGTTCCGCGCCTATCGCAGCCTGTGGCGGGGGCCGCTCGCCCTCGGCATCGCCGTCATGCCGTCCGAGGCGGGAGGGCCGCGCTTCACCATCGACCGGACGGCCCGGCTGCTAACCCAGGTGATGGCGGATCCCAAGGCGGGCGCGATGCTCTATGGCCTCGGCCTCGTGCCGCCCGGACCGACCAGCCCGGACAATCCCGACTATCGCAGCCTCTCTCTCGCCATCTGCGTCACGCTGGAGCGTCCGGGCTGCGACCAGCCGGTGCCCTGATCATCCGGCCGGCGGCGGATCGAGGGCCACGACGAAATCGAGCAGGTTGCCGCCCGGGAACAGGTGCCCGGCGATGCCCGCCGCCGCCGCCGCCGCCATGTCGGAGGGCTGATCGCCGATCAGCAGGCTCTCGGCCGCCGCCACCGGCCAGTGGGCCATGAGGTCGAGGATCATGCCCGGCGCCGGCTTGCGCCAGGGATGGACGGCGCGATAGGCCGCCACGGTCGCTTCGGGATGGAAGGGGCAATAGCGCCAGTCATCGATCCGTGCGCCGTCCCGGGCGAGGTCCTCGGCCATGAAGCGGTGCAGAGCCTCAACGTCGGCCTCGCCGTAGAAGCCGCGCGCGACACCCGACTGGTTGGTCACCACGAACACCAGGTAGCCGAGATCATTGAACCGGCGCACCGTCTCGCGCGCGCCCGGCGTCCACTCCAGATCCGCAGCCCGGTGAGCATAGCCGGTGTCGAGGTTGAGCACGCCGTCGCGATCAAAGAATACCGCGGGACGGCGATGGGGCTGGCTGGTCAAGTCGTGTCGCCTTCTGTCCGACCAAGGAAAGTGTCCGTGCGGTTTTGCAGCACGCGGCCTGCAACCTGCGGGCTGTTCATGCGAATCTGAAAATATCCGAAGTATCTTCAATGTAAATTCACGCGCGCCATGTCATTCTCAACCTTGGCACGCGCTCCGGTGGGAGCGATGTCTGGCGGGTTTCCACCTCGTTTCCGGAGCCGTGGGGAGCACCGGGAAGGGAGTGAGTTCTGACGACGTTCAAGTCCATTCTTGAAAGCCGCATGCCGCGGCTTTTCGCGTTCGCCTGCCCGTGGATCGACGAGCGGGTCGCGCGCGATCCCGCAAGCGAGGTCGGGCTGCTGAAAATCCTGGTGTCGCCGGGGGAAACGGTGTGCGACATCGGGGCCAATCGCGGCCTGTTCACCTATTGGCTGCTGAAGGGCGGCGCCCATGTGCTTGCCTTCGAGCCGAACCCGCGCCTTGCGCGGATACTGCGCCTGCGCTTTCCCGACGAACTGGCCGACGGTCGCCTGCGCCTGTTCGAGACCGCGCTCGGCAGCGCCAGCGGCGAGGCGGTGCTGCACATCCCGGAGGGGATGTCGCCGCTCGCCACCATCGACGGCAATCTCGCCAGCGGCCTGCCGGGGACGGTGGACGACGTGCGGGTGGCCCTGAACCGGCTTGATGCGTGTGTGGATGCGCCGGTGAGCTTCATCAAGCTCGACGTCGAAGGCTATGAGAGTGCCGTCCTTCAGGGCGCGACCCGCGTTCTGGCGGAGAGCCGGCCGACCTTGCTGGTCGAGGCCGAGGAGCGGCATAGGGCCGGCGCGGTCGCCGACGTGGCGCGGATGCTGGCGCAGTTCGGCTATGAGGGGTTCTTCCGCTTCGGCGGGGCCATGAGGCCGCTGGCCACTTTCGACCCGGCCGTCCACCAGGCCCGCGAGGCGCTGGTTCCCGACGGGTCCCGCACGCGGCGCGACGCCGTTTATGTGAACAATTTCATTTTCGCCGCGCGGCCGGAGATCATCGCGCGGCTGAAAGACTGGTCGGCCTGACGCCCCGGCATCGCCGGGGCGCGCAACCTTCGCCGAATGCCGCCGGGCATCGCCTCAGGCGGCCGGCACGCCGCCTTCGGAGAGCACGCGGCCCTGCGGATGCAGCGCCACGTAGTTGCCGAAAGCGCTGGGGCAGGTCGCGAGCGGCTTCAGGACGCCGTCATCCTGCATGTGGAAGAAGCGGTAGCCGTGCGCGGCCAGCGCATTCCAGGCCGCTTTGGTATCGCCGCCGTCCGCAACGAGGGTGGGGCAGTTCATCTCGAAGATGACCGTCGGATGGAAGGCATCCAGCGTCTTCGCCGCGCCGCCGATCACCCGGTCCTCGGCGCCTTCCACGTCGATCTTGATGCAGTCGACGCGGGCCACGCCGGCATCCGCCACCAGATTGTCGAGGGTGGTGATCTCCACTTCCTCGCTCTCGGTGCTGGTCCCGTCATTGATGAGCGAGAAGGCCTGCGGGTCGTCGCCGAGCGGGTTGTGGAACAGTACCGCCTTGCCCACCGCGTCCGAAATCGCCTTGGGTACGATGGTGACGTTGGTGAAGGCATTGAGCGCCAGGTTCTGCTTCAGCTGCTGGCCGGCATCGGCACCGGGCTCGGCCGCCACCACGCGGCTCGCGATGGTCGCCGCCTTCAGGGTGAACAGGCCGATATTGGCGCCCACGTCCACGAACACGTCGCCGCGCCGCAGGAACTTGTCGAGATAGCGCACCTCGGGCTCCACATTGTCGCGGAGCAGATAGATGGAGGTGGTGGTGAAGCGCAGGTCGGCGGGCAGCTTCAGCCGGGCGCCGGGGGTGATCTCGGCGATCGGGCTGCGGCCGAGGGCCACATGCAGGGCGAGGGAAATCGCGCGTCCCGTCACCGTCAGAGGGGCCTCGCGGAATGCCGGTTCGTTCACGAGCTTCTTCACTCGTCTCAACATCTTCAAACCCCCTCACGCTTTTCGCCGGTCGCGGACTGGAACGTCTGCCGGACACCGGGCCGCCCGGCCCCCCGTTGGGCGGTGCAGCATCGATCACGAATGTAGGAATAGACAGACCTTGCCGGGGTTCGGCAAGGCGGTAAAGGCGACTTCCGGCGAAAAAGCCGGCTGCCGCGTGCTCCTTTCATCCCGGCCGTTCGGCCGTGACCTTGCCGGGCGTTGCGCGCCGGCCGCTCATGACCCGCAACAGCGGCCGCTCGACCGCCAGATGGACCAGCACGGAAATCACCATGGCCGCGCCCACGGCGGCGACCCCGCAGGCGATGTAAAGGGCGGGACCGGAAAGCGGCAGAGACGGCGCCAGGCGCACGAACACCTGCCCCACGGCGGAAAGCACCATGCCGTGAACGAGATACAGCGAATAGGAGGCGTCGCCCAAAAGCGCCAGGACGGCCACCCGGGGCACCGGGCGTGCCCGTTCCAGAACCAGCGCGCCCGCCACCACCATCGCCGCCGGCACGCCCCAGCGCAGCATCCGCGTCTCCGGCGGCACATCCCCCTGCGACAGGAGCGAAATGAAGCCGCAGCCGATCAGGACAAAGCCCCAGCCGCGCGGGATCGGCGCGCCGTTCAGATACCAGAGCCCGAGGCCCAGGCCGAACACGAACTCCAGCATGATGGACGACGTGTAGAAGGCGAAGAAGGGATTGCCGCTCGGCGCGGCGAATCCGAGGACGGCGAGGGCCGCGATGACCACGCCGACCCCGACCACCCGTCGCTCCTGCGGGAGCAGGAGGGCGATGCCCCACAGCAGGTAGAAGAACATCTCGTAGTTCAGCGTCCAGCCGGGCACCACGAGGGGCTCGAGCGTGCCCAGCACCGGGTGTCGAGCCGGCAGGAACAGGTAGGAGGCGATGATGTGCCAGGCTTCGGCCTTGCCGCTCTTCACGAGCTGCGGCGCGAGGAGGAGCAGCGCGAGGCTCGCGGTGGTCACGATCCAGTAGAGCGGCACAATGCGCACGAGGCGCTTGTGGTAGAAGCTGCCGGTATAGCCGTCCCGCTTGTAGGTGGTGACCAGCATCAGGAAGCCCGACAGCACGAAGAAGATGTCCACGCCCGCCGCGCCCGATTGCGGCCATGGTGCTTCGAGACCCAGCCGCTGAAGCGGCGCGCCGAGATGGAACACCACCACCATGAGGGCGGCTATGGCGCGCAGGACCTGCAGCGACTCAAGCATTCCGGCCTCCCGACCGCTCAACGTGCACCCGGGCTGCGCCCAAGCGTGACATGACGCGCACCGCGCCCGCCGACACGCGGACCCTCACGCGAGACAAGATGGGCCTCCGCGCTCCGGCTGAAGCGGGATAGGACCGTCACCGGCGCGGCCGGCGCGGCGCGTCGCTGACGGTCGAGATACACGATGAGCGCCATGACGACGCCCAGCTCACCGGGGGTGAAGACCACCGAATACACGGCCGAGCTGACGATCAGGTAAAGCACGTAGTCGGCGAGGGCGAGGGTGAAGGCGTCGGTGAGGTCCCGCGTCAGGCGGAACACATAGACGAAGCACCAGCCGTAGAGCACCGCGAGCAGCGCCGCGCCGATCACCCCATACTCGAAGATCACGCCGATCCAGCCAAGGTCGGCGATGAAGAACTGCCCGTTCCCGAAGATGTCGTTGAGGGTGGTGGTGCTGAAGCGGGTGGTGGCGCCGACGCCAAAGGTCCAGCGCATGGGGTCGTCGCCGAGGAAGCCGAACGCCAGCGCCGACGAATTCTGCCGCACCGAGAGCGAGGCGCCGAGCGCGTTGGTCGCCCCGTCGAGGGAGCCCGAGAACAGGCCGAGTTTATAGGCGAGAAGGCCGGTGCCCGCGGCCGCGCCGACCAGCGCAGCGCCGATGACGAGGCGGCGGAGCATCGGCGGCAGGGACATGGTCATGCCGAAGGCCACCACCACCACCGCCGCACCGATGGCGGCGCGCTGTTTGAAGATGAACAGCATGGGCAGGAAGGACACCGCAACGCCCAGCGCGAACAGCACGTTGCGCCGCAGGATGAAGGAGCGGGCCAGGAAGAACACCAGGATCATGCCGAAGAACATGGGCATGTAGACGCGATAGCCGCGCTCGAGATCGAAGAGCAGCAGCTTGCTGTCCGCCGGATTGTTGGAATACCAGGAGGTCGGCGCCGCGAGATAGATCAGCACCATGAGGATGAAGGTGCCCGCGCCGAACGCCAGCACGATTTTGCGGATGCTGGAGGGGTTGACGGCAAGCAGGGCGAGCAGGGCGGAAAGGCTGAAATAGTAGGTAAAGGGCCAGGCCTTGATGGTGGTGGTCAGCGCATCGAGGAAGCCGTTGCCGAGCTGGATCATCGACACCATCGGCGTGAAGCCGAGCGCATAGGCGAGCACGGTGAGGAAGGCCCCGCTCACCGGCAGCTTGAGCCGGGCCACGGCATAGAAGGCGAGCGGCAACGTGAGGAAGGGCCAGGCCTTCGAGAGAAGGTAGGGCGGCGGATACTCGTTGAGATAGTAGAAGACCTGCGCAAACAGCGGCAGGGTGCCGGCGAGCACGAATTTGGCGAGGAGCGCTGCGTCATGGTCGAGCCGGGCATCGCCGGGGGAAAAGGCGGCCACGTCCCGCCGCAGGGGCATCACCACGCGCGGGCGAGCGGCGGGGCTTTTGCCGGGTGCGCCGGTGCCACCTGGGCCGGGAATGTCCGCCGCCCCGCCCGCCATCAGGGGCGGTCCGCCGCGGCCGGCTTCATGCCATAGGCCGCGGGATTGACCTTCGCCTTCGCCGCCACCCGGAAGATGGGCAGCGAATCCACGAACACCCGTTCGATATGGGTGCTGGGGCTCTGGATCAGCCGGTAAAGCCACTCCAGGCCGAGTTTGCGGAAGGCTGGGCTCGCCCGCTGCACCAGACCGGTGAGGAAGTTCAGCGCGCTGCCGACGCATAGGCCGGTGCCCACCGCGTTGCCGCGCGCGCGGATCATGTGGGCGAGGTATTCCGACCGCGGCGCGCCCACCACGAGGAAGACATAGCGCGCCGGGTGCTCCTCCACGAAGCGGATGGTCGCCTCCACCGCCTGCGGGTCGTCGATGAAGCCCATGGGCGGCACGTGCATGTGGAGGGTGCGCAGACCGTAGCGCGCAATCAGGCGGCGCTTCATCTCGTCATTGCCGCCGATCACCGTCACCGCGTCGTCGGGCGTGATGACATGCTCGAACAGGTAGGTGGAGAGATCGCTGCCGGGGCACAGCGGGATGTCGAGGCCGAAGAGGTTGCGGGCGAGCCAATGGGGCGCCGAGCCATCGAGGGTGTGCAGGCCGGCGTCCTCGAGCGCGGCGGCGAAACGCGCATCGCCACGCTCGTTGAGCCGCACCAGATGGGAGGCGTTGGACGTCACCACATAGGCGAACGGCGATCCCGGCGGGCGGGCGGCGATGGCCCGCGCCGCGCCGGCCACGTCCAGGCAGTCGAATGGCACCTTCAGGAAGGTCTGCGTCCGGACGGAACCGGCGGCCTCACTCTCCGCGAACATGATGGTCCAGCCTTTTGCGGTGCCGCTCCGCTTGCGGCACGGATGATGCGCGACCGCGGTCCGCCCGCGCAGGTCTACTGCAGGAGCGAGCTTGCGCCGCCGGTCTGGGTGTAGGAACCGATCGTATAGCTGAACTGACGCTGGAACGGCACCACCTTGGTGATGAACTGGTCGATCCAGAGATTGACTTCGGCGATCGAGGAGCGCGGCACATAGATGATGTCGCCGGTCACGAGCGGCACATCGTTGGCGTCGAACCCGGTCTGGATCACGTCACGCACGTTGATGAGGCGCAGCATGGGCTCGTTGTTGGGCCCGCGGCGGATGAGCGCGACCTGTCCGGTGCGCGCCTCTTCGGTGAAGCCGCCGGCCTGGAGGATGCCCTGCAGAACGCTGGTGCCCATGTCCGCGAGCTTGAAGGCGCCGGGATGGGCCACCATGCCGCCCACATAGACGCGTGCCGAGACCGCTTCCTCCAGCGAGACCACCACCTTCTGGTCGACGAGCTCCTTGCGGGACTCGCGGCGGATGTAGTCCTGCACGCTGGAGAGGTTGCTGCCTTCCACCCGGATTTGGCCGATGGCCCGCGGCGCGATGGAGCCGTCGGGACCGACGGTGAGATCCTCGTCCATTTCGCGGGTGATGAAATACTTGACCTTGATCTTGTCGCCCGGCCCAAGCCGATAGCTCGGCACCTGGTCCGTCCACGGCTTGAAGCGGTCGGAATTCACTTCGGTGAAGCGCAGTTCGTGCCCCGTGGTGAAGGGCTCAGTGCCCGTGTTCTGCGATGTCGCGATGGCGGCGCAACCGTTGAGAATGCAGAGGCTGACGAGGGCGAGCCCGATGCGGGAGAGGGCGGCGGCACGGCGGCGGGACGCGGCGCCGATCATCTCCGGTGCCGTTCCGCGCGCGGTGTGTCTCCCGTCGCACTGTGGCAAGACCATCGACAACCCCCGGAACGAATCATAAGCGAATGGTTAACGCGCAAACAAACCGTGTGTCGGCCGCCATCGGCAAACCGTCAACAGAAGAGCCAGCAGCGAGAACCGTCGAACGTGGTAAAGGCACCCTAAAGGGCCATGGTTAACGTTCGCTTATTGGCGGGGCGGCGATTGCTGCGATGCAGAAAACCCGTGGCTGCCCAAACGCATAAGGGGCGCTGACGCGCCCCTTTGCCATTAGGTCTTGCAGCTTCAGGATGCAGTTTAGGCGCGTCTATACAGCCAGTTGGGAAGATAATAGCGGCGCCCGAGGAAGATGAAGCCGAACAAGAGACCGCCGCTCTCGATCACCGAATCACGCAGGTGGAGCGCGGCCGGCTTGCGGGTGCGCTCGGCCTGCACGGCCATCACGTTGCCGTCCACCAGCTGGGAGAAGCGCTGGGTGACGAGGGAGGCGCGCGGCAGGTTCGAGCAAACGACGATGCAGTCGAACGCCTGCTTCAGCTCTGCCATCATCATCTCGGCCTCGGCGATGGGCAGGCGCAGGTCGAGGAGCGGCGAGCGGTCGGCCTCCGCCGCCACCCACAGGAGAGGCACCGGTGTCGCCACCACCGCGACGCCCCCGCGCACCGCGCTGTCCCCCCCGACCAGCGGATAGGGCGTCGCCGAGCACAGATCCACGAAGAGGGTGCGCTTCTGGCGCTGGCGCGCGAATTCCTCGGCGAGGGAGCGCGCGAACCACGGCAGGGCATCATCGTCCTCGGGCGAGAGGAAATGGATGGCGCGCAGCGGCTGGTCGTCGATTCGGGTGTCGAGGAGAAGGGTGGCGCAACTGCTGATGGCACGCTCGGTGGCAAGGGAGTCCGGCTGCTCCCCGGTGTCGTCCAGCACCGCGATGGCCGGCATCCCGAGCGCGCGCTCGGCCTCGCCCGGCATGATGAACGAGGTGCGCAGGGTGGAGGCGATGGCGCCCGCAGCTCCGCCGAACAAGAGGCCGGCGAACAGGCCGGCCGCAACCAGTGGCAGCGCCAGCGACCGCTTGGTGACGGCCGAGCCGGCATCCTGCACCACCCGCACCGACGACTGGCGCGACTGGGCCGCGGCCTCCTCGATGGACGCGGCCACCGCACGGCGCTGATATTCGCGGAAGCCCTCGCTCAGAGAATCGCGCCGGCGGTTCAGCTCGATGAGGGGAGTCTCGGCGGCGCGCAGGGCGGCGAGGCGCTCCTCGGCCACCCGCTGCTGCTGCACCAGCTCGCCCTTCTGACGGGCGAGCGAGTCCTGTTCCACCCGCAGGCTCAGGATCATGTTCTGGATGTAGTTGACCTGCGGATTGCGTATCGCGCGATCGGTGTTGTAGCGCCGCTCCGAGCGGCTCTTGATACGCGCGCGGATGGTCACGATCTGCCGGTCGAGATCACGCAGGAGCTGGCTGCCGGGGGCATATTGGGAGGACACCCGGTCGCGCTCGAGCAGGAGCTTGGTGAGGGTGTTGTTGTCCTCGTCGCCGGGCAGCGCATCGGTCTTCTCGGAGAAGTCGAACACCGAGTCCGGCAAGGCGGCGAGCTGCTTCTCCGCCTCGGTGAGCTGCGCGGTGACGGCGACTTCACGCTCGGCGACCTGGCGGCGGCGCTGGAGGATGCCGTCCACCTGGTTGGACGCGAGGATCGCATCCTGACTGAACTCGATGATGCCGACCTTGGCCTTGAGCTTCTCGATCTGGGCGTCCACGGAGCTGAGGTCCTGGCGGAAGCGCTCCACCTCCAGCTTGAGGATCTTGGCGGTGGGATTCTCGAACAGCCGGCGCCGGACCGACAGATAGTTCTTCACCAGGGCGTCGGCGGCCTCCACCGCCACGTCACGGTCGGGATTGGTGAAGCTGACGCGGATGACGTTGGAATCCGCCAGAACGGAGGCCCGCAGGCTCGCCTGGAACCGCTCCACCGCCTTGTCCACGGCGTCCTTGTCAGAGCTGAACATGCGGGTGATGGCGGAGAAGCGGCCGGGCGGGAACAGGCGATCCATGCCCACCTGCTCCACCGTGGCGCGGACCACGTCCGCGCTCTCGATGATCTGCACTTCGGATTCGACCTGCTTGAGGCCCTCGATACTCAGCACCGAGGGACCCGAATCGGTCACGTTCTGGGCGTTGGAGACCTCGCGGCTCACGATGACCATGAGCAGGCTTGAGGCGGTGTATTCGGTGCGGCTCGTCACCGCCGCGCCGATCGCGATGGCGAACGGAAGCGCGGCCGCGAGCAGCACGATACGGATGTGGTAGAAGGTGGCGATCAGGAAGTCGCGGACCGTGAAACCAAGGGATCCGGATGCGACGGCGGGGGATGAATCCGTGGCGTCCGGCTGCGCCGCGTGCGGCATCAACATGCTTCCCCCTGAATGCTCCGCGGCGCCGGCCAGCTCTCTGGTCATCACTTCGCACCTCGGTTGAGGCGCGGCAGCACGGTCGAAATCTCGCCGTGAGACTGCCGGAGCGCCATTACTTTAGCGTTAACCACCTGTTGCGAAAAGCGATGCACCGGGCGCGCGGATCCTCGTCTCAGAATGCACGCGGCATGGTGCGCAGGACTGCCAGCGCGGAGCCGATGGCGAGCTGGGAGGCGAACACGGCCGTGGCGATGGCCGCGCCGATCATGCCGAAGGACGGGATGAGCAGCACACACAGGATCAGGCAGACCACCGTCTGCGCCACCGTGAGCCAGCGCAGCAGTCCGCCGTGACCCGCCATGGCCAGCACGATCTCCTGGCAGGGCAGCAGGGCATAGACCAACTGGCCCACCGCAAGGATGACCAGAGCGGTGGCGGCAATCTCGAAGCCCGGGCCCACGAGGTGCAGGATCATCGCCGGAAAGAAGAACATGCCGACCAGCAGCGGCGCGCTGAACACCGCGATGGCGAGGCGGACCTTGCGGTTCAGCTGGCGCAGGGCGTCCCATTGGCCCTGCCGGTGGCGGGCGGCGAAGGAGGGCGCCGCCACGCTGCCGATGGAGGCGCTCACCACCCAGGTCAGCATGGAGATGCGGCTCGCCACGCTGAAGGCGCCGACCTGGGCCGGCTGGCCGAAGGTGGCAAGCAGAAGCACCGGCAGGGAGGGCAGAAGGATCTGCACCGTCTCCACCACCGCCAGGGGCATGGCCGTGCGCCACAGCGCGGGCAACTGCTCCGCCGTGCCGTCCATATCCGAGGGGGTGTCCACGAAGCGGTGGCGATCCCGCCACACCAGCACCAGGCCGATGAGCGCGGCCGCGACGTTGGCCACCGCCAGCGCGATCAGGACACCGTCGAGGGACTGCACCCCGGCGAGCAGCGCCGCAAGGGTGAAGCAGGGCCAGAGCCCGTTCTGCACGAGCTGCCCCCAGGCGCTCTTGTGCAGGCCCATGAGGGCATTGCCGACGAAATAGCACATGGCCTGGGGCAGGATGATGAAGGCGGCGAGGAACAGGGGGCGGGCCGCCTCGGGATCACGGAAAAGGCGAGTGGCGATCAGCTCCGACAATGCGCCGGTGATCAGGGAGACGACCAGCCCGATGACGAGCACGGCCACTCCGCCGGTCAGCAAGGCGTGCCGCGCGGCGCGCCCCTTGCCGATGGCGAGTTCTGCGGCCACGTGGCGCACCACGGCCCGCTCGAAGCCGCCGCGCGAGACAGTGGCGAAAACGCCGACCCAGGTGAGGCAGAGGAAGAAATAGCCGGAATCATGCACGCCCAGGATGCGCGCGCCGAGCACGTAGAGGCCGAGCTTGCCGACCAGTTCGAGCCCGCGCGCCATCATGGCCGCGAGATAGATGCCGTAGGTGTTGATGAGCCCCATGGCGGAGCGGAGCTGGGCGGCGCTCACGGGCGGAACGATCCGGTCCGGGCCGCCGGTAGGCCGAGGATCGATCCCCGCGCGGCAGGTGCCCGCAACCTGCCTGCGCCTTTCTCGTCCGTTCTCGCCACCCGAGCCCCCGTCGCCGCTATCCTGCCTCGGCGGGGTCATGGCCCCCGCCGGTGCCGGACCGGTTCCGCAAAGCAGCATCCGGCCCTATGAGGGAGCATTAGTGCGCACGCGCGGCCAAGGGAAGCGGTAGCACAGGGGTTGCCGCTTTTTGGGGCGGGAGCGGGCGGCGCGGGAAACGGGAGGCGGCCTATGGCGGGACGAACCGGAGGCAGGCGAAGCGGGCACTCCCCGGCGGGGCGCAGCTTCACGAGCCTCTTCGTGGGGGTACTCATCCTCGGGCTTATGGCAGGTCCGGGGCGCGCGCAGGCCCCCATGCAGAGCTTCGGCGACATGCCGGCGCGGCCGCGCATCGATCCGGATGTGGACCCCTATCCCTTCGATCCGTTCCTCTCGCTGCGCATCTACCTGCGCCAGCGCCTTCCGGCCGGATGGTGGGCGCGCGACCCGGTTTACGACGCCGGCGCCTTTACCGTTGTGGTCAACATTCCCGAGAACTGGCGGGGCAATCCCACCTCCGCCATGCTCCAGCTATGCCCGCAGCCGACGAGCGCCCTGTGGCAGGGCATCACGCTGATCGAACTGAAACCGTTCTTCCACAAGAGCCCGTGGCCGTCGGTCTCATGCCGCAAGTGACGCTGCCTCAGGCGCGGCGCAGTCTCAGAGGTTGATCTCGCTGCGGAGCGACCGGTGCACGTGGACCGGGGAGGCCGGCGCCATGTGACGGCCGGACGTGCGCTCGAAGCCGAAGACGACCGCCATCGCGACGAAGGCGAAGAAGATGATGCTGCTCGCCGTGCTCAGCGTCAGAACGAGGCTGCCCAGCGCGACGAACATCTCCGACGGGTGGGTCACCACCGCGAACAGCAGCGCGAAGGCGAGAAAGGCCGGGAAAACGGCGCGAATGATCCACATGGCGAGGCCTCCGAGTTTGACGCTGTCCAGTGCCAAAATGTCACAGATAATCTTAACGTTAACATATAATTTACCATTTTGAGAAGGGCATGAAGGTGCCGCGCGCGCTCGCATAACGAGGCGATGAACGGAGCGGTTCCTGCGGGGGAGGTCGGGGCGGGGGCGGGATCCGCCCGGTCAGACGGGGTGTGGCGGCGGGCTGGCGTCAGGCCGCAACCCGCGCCTCAAGCCTTCGCTGCGAAAGCCCCAAAATGAAAGGACCGCCGCGCCGATCAGGCGGGCGGTCCCGGAAATGGCCGGAGACGCGGTCAGCGTCAGATCTGGCGCTCGACCATCATCTTCTTGATCTCGGCGATGGCCTTGGCCGGGTTGAGGCTCTTCGGGCACGCCTGGGCGCAGTTCATGATGGTGTGGCAGCGATAGAGCCGGAAGGGGTCTTCCAGATAGTCGAGCCGCTCGCCGGTGCGCTCGTCGCGGCTGTCCTTCAGCCAGCGGGTGGCCTGGAGGAGGGCGGCGGGGCCGAGATAGCGGTCGCCGTTCCACCAGTAGCTCGGGCAGGAGGTGGAGCAGCACGCGCACAGGATGCACTCGTAAAGGCCATCCAGCTTCTCGCGGTCGTCCTTGGACTGGCGCCACTCCTTCTCGGGGGCGGCGGTGTCCGTCTGGAGCCAGGGCTCGATGGAGGCGTGCTGGGCGTAGAAATTGGTGAGGTCGGGCACCAGATCCTTCACCACCGGCATGTGCGGCAGGGGATAGATGTTGACCACGCCCTTCACCAGCACCTCGTCCATGCCCTTGGTGCAGGCGAGGGTGTTGGTGCCGCCGATGTTCATGGCGCACGAGCCACACACGCCTTCGCGGCAGGAGCGGCGGAAGGTGAGGGTCGGGTCGATCTTGTTCTTGATGTAGATCAGGCCGTCCAGCACCATCGGGCCGCAATCCTCGCGATCGACGTAATAAGTGTCGATGCGCGGATTTTTCCCGTCGTCCGGATTCCAGCGATAGATGCGGAACTCGGTCAGCTTCTTGGCGCCGGCGGGCTTCGGCCAGGTCTTGCCGGTCGTGACCTGCGAGTTCTTCGGAAGAGTGAGCTCAACCATGGGACGTCCTGAAGCGCTGGAGCGGTGACCGCCCGCAGGAATTCTTGCCATGGCCGCGCGCGGCGGGCGTTTCCCCCGGCGCGCGCGGTCGAGTGGGGCGTCAGTACACGCGCTTCTTCGGCTCGATGTACTGGATGTCGTTGGACAGCGTGTAGGTGTGCACGGGGCGGTCGTCGAGCCGGACGGCACCGGAGGCCGGGTCGAAATAGGCCAGCGTGTGCTTCATCCAGTTCACGTCGTCGCGGTCCGGGAAGTCCTCGCGGGCGTGGGCGCCACGGCTTTCTTGACGGTTCGCCGCGCTCTCCATGGTGACGATGGCCTGCGAGAGGAGGTTCTCGTATTCCAGCGTCTCGATGAGGTCGGAGTTCCACACCAGCGAGCGATCGGTGACGCCGATATCGCTGGAGTCCTTGAACACGTCGTGGATGAGCTTCTTGCCCTCTTCGAGCACCTCGCCCGTGCGGAAGACGGCGCAGTTGTTCTGCATCACCTTCTGCATGGAGAGGCGCAGCTCGGCGGTGGGGGTGCCGCCGGAGGCGTAGCGGTACTTGTCAAGGCGGCCCAGTGCCAGCTCGGCGCTGTTTTCCGGCAGGGGCCGGTGCTTCTCGCCGGGCTTCACCAGCTCGGCGGCGCGCAGGCCGGCGGCGCGGCCGAACACCACGAGGTCGATCAGCGAGTTGGAGCCGAGGCGGTTGGCGCCGTGCACCGAGACGCAGGCGGCCTCGCCGATGGCCATCAGGCCCGGCACCACCTTGTCCGGGTCACCCTGGCGCTTGTCCAGCACCTCGCCGTAATAGTTCGTGGGGATGCCGCCCATGTTGTAGTGCACGGTCGGCAGGATCGGGATCGGCTCACGCGTCAGGTCCACGCCGGCGAAGATCTTCGCGCTCTCCGAAATGCCGGGCAGGCGCTCGTGGAGGATCGCGGGATCGAGATGGTCGAGGTGGAGGAAGGCGTGGTCCTTGTTCTTGCCGACGCCGCGGCCCTCGCGGATTTCCATGGTGATGGAACGCGAGACCACGTCACGCGAGGCAAGGTCCTTGGCCGAGGGGGCATAGCGCTCCATGAAGCGCTCGCCCTCGGAATTGGTCAGGTAGCCACCCTCGCCGCGGGCGCCTTCGGTGATCAGGCAGCCCGAGCCGTAGATGCCGGTCGGGTGGAACTGCACGAATTCCATGTCCTGCAGGGGCAGGCCGGCGCGCAGCACCATGCCGCCGCCGTCGCCGGTGCAGGTATGGGCCGAGGTGGCGGAGAAGTAGGCGCGGCCATAGCCGCCGGTGGCGAGCACGGTGAGGTGCGCGCGGAAGCGGTGGATGCTGCCGTCGTCGAGCTTGATGGCCACCACGCCGCGGCAGCGGCCTTCCTCATCCATGATGAGGTCGATGGCGAAATATTCGACGAAGAACTCGGCCTGGTGCTTCAGCGCCGCGCCGTAGAGCGTGTGCAGCATGGCATGGCCGGTGCGGTCCGCCGCGGCGCAGGTGCGCTGGGCGGTGCCCTTGCCGAAATGGGTGGTCATGCCGCCGAAGGGGCGCTGGTAGATCTTGCCGTCCTCGGTGCGAGAGAAGGGCACGCCCCAGTGCTCCAGCTCGTAGACGGCCGCCGGCGCGTTGCGCACGAGGTATTCGATGGCGTCCTGGTCGCCCAGCCAGTCCGACCCCTTGACGGTGTCGTACATGTGCCATTCCCACTTGTCGTCGCCCATGTTGCCGAGCGAGGCGGCGACGCCGCCCTGGGCGGCGACGGTGTGGGAGCGGGTGGGGAACACCTTGGTGATGCAGGCGGTGCGCAGGCCCGCCTCGGAGCAGCCCACCACGGCGCGCAGGCCCGCGCCGCCGGCGCCGACCACGAGCACGTCGTAGGTGTGATCCTCAATGGGGTAGGCGGCGCCGTTGATGCCGGGCGCGGCGGCCCCGTTCGTTGCGGTATCGGCCATGTGTCAGCCTCCCAGGCTGATCTTGAGCACGGCGAAGGCGCCGGCGAGGGCAACGGCAATGCTGAAGAAGGTGTTGGCCACGATGAGCAGCACCTTGAGGCCTTCCGTATGCACGTAGTCCTCGATGACCACCTGCATGCCGATGCGCATGTGCGTCGTAACGGAAAGCAGCGTCAGAAGGATGATCACCGCCACCAGCGGATGACCGAGCGTCGCGCGGGCCGCGGCGTAGCTCTGGCCGGCCACCGAGATCACGATGATGATGAAGGCGATGGAGAGCAGGAGGTTCGCGGCGCCGGTGACGCGCTGCGTGAAGAAGTGCTCGGTGCCCGACTTCGCAGCGCCGAGGCCGCGGACGCGGCCGAGGGGCGTGCGCATGGTGGTGCGTGCGGGCGCGGGGCCGGAATGGGGGGTGCTCATGGCGTTCTCCTCAGCCCTTCAGCGCGAGGCCGATGATCCAGACGACCACGGTGAGCACCACCGAGCCGGCCAGGGTGGCCTTGGCGAGCAGAACGCGCTCCGGACCGAAGCCGTGGATGAAGTCCCAGATGAAGTGCCGGATGCCGCCGAGCGCATGGTGCAGCAGCGCCCAGGTGAAGCCGAAGAGGACGAGGAGGCCGATGGGCGAACCCGCAACCGCGGCGAAGGTGGCGTAGGCCGAGGGGGACGTCGCGGCCGCGAGCAGCCACCATACGAGGATCGCCATGCCGAAATACAGGCCGACGCCCGTGATGCGATGCACAATGGACATCATCATCGTGAACAGCGGACGGTAGATCTGTAGGTGTGGCGATAGGGGGCGATCAATGCGCTGAGGGCTGTCGGCCATGGGGCCTCCTCCTGAAAAATCGATCGATCAGGTATCTCAATCGTCGTCTCTTCGCAACGATTCCAAAGCACCTTGGGCGGCTTTAAAGACCGTTACGCAGTGGCCGGCAATTGGATGATCGTCCTATGTCCGCGCTTGTAGCGGCCGATTGCTGCGGTGCCAACGCCCCACCGGCGGCCGGATCGCCCCGCCCGCAAGGGAATGTGATGCCTTCGCGGATCGGCGCGACGCAGAACTGTTGCGGGCGTGCGGGCTGGCGGGCGAAAAAAAACGCCGGGCAAGCCCGGCGTTTTCTTTTGGTCGCGACTGGATCGGTCGATCAGAAGCGGTAGGTCACGCCCGTACCGAAGATCCAGGGATTGAGGTCCGCACCGCCCTGCAGATAGGCGCCGCCGACGGTCTGCAGCATGAAGTCGGGCTGCAGGAAGATCTTCTTCACGTCGACGTTGAAGCCCCAGTGACGGTCGATCATCCAGTCGAAGCCGACCTGGAGGGCAAGGCCCCACGCGTCGTTGACCTTCAGCGAGGAGAAGGCAGGGTTGGTCGACTCCTGGCTGAAGAAGGCGGTGTAGTTCACGCCGGCGCCGATATAGGGCTTGAACGGGCCGAAGTCGGTGAAGTGGTACTGCAGGGTGAGGGTGGGGGGCAGCAGCCACACCTTGCCGACCTGACCGAGACCGGCAATGGTGCCGGCGCCGTAGATGTTGTGCGGCGTCACGCCGAGGATAAGCTCGGCGGCGATGTTCTTGGTGAAGAAGTAGGAGATGTCGAGCTCGGGAACGACGGAGCTCGAATAGGTCAGGTCCGACCCCAGGATGCCGGTCACGGAGCCGCCGTTCTCGGGCAGCACGTAGAGGGCGCGCACGCGGATCTGCCAGGGGCTCAGCGGCTCTTCAACCGCGGGGGCCTTGTAGACCGGGGTGGAAAGATCGGCGGCCGTCGCGCTGCCGGCAACGAGGGCGCTGAGCCCCGCCGCGAAAATGATACCAAGTCCGAGCTTCGACATGCCCCGCTCCCACAAGCCCTTTGAGATAACTGATGGGAAACACTTCCTCCTGCGAGGCGATGTTCAGTTTGATCTAGATCAAATTGGCGGCGGAGCTGCCGCGTGTGTGGCCGCAATGACACACCGCCGCCCCGCCGCCGCCGTATTCGCAGGGCAAGCCTGGATGCGATGGCAGGGGCGGCCGCCGCGCTAAATTCTATTTGTTTCAAGAGGCTTATTGCGCTCATGACGGTCCTTGCCGCCCTTGTCCGCCTCCGACCGGCCCCCGATGCTTCGACTTTAGACGTGTGGCAATCGTGGCTGCGGCGGGGCGCCGCTGGCAGCGGGATGTTCCTTGCGAGTCTCTTTTTGTTCCTGTTTTGGTCGGTTTTTGCTCCGGCCCATGCGGAATCGGTCAAGGACCTCAGGCTTTCGGTCAACGGGGAGACCCGCCGTTATGTGGTGGTGACACCCGACGGCGTCACCACGCCGGCGCCCACGGTGATCGCGCTGCACGGCGCGGCGCAGACGCCGGAGAGCTTCCGCGCCTATTTCGGGCTCGACGCCGCGGCAGCAAAGCACGGATTCGTTGCCGTCTATCCGGAAGGGGAGGGGCGGACGTGGAACGATGGCCGCCCGGCGGCCATGCGGCTCAAGATGATGCTCCGGCCGGGCGACGACGTGGCGTTCCTCGTGGCTCTGGCGCGGCGTCTGGCGGCGGACGGCATCGCCGATCCGAACCGCATCTATCTCACCGGCATCTCCAACGGCGGCTTCATGGTGCAGCGCATGGCCTGCGAATACAGCGAGCTGTTCGCCGCCTACTCGGCCATCATGTCCACCGCCCCGGCCAACTATAAGGAGGAGTGCCAGCCGTCGAAGCCGGTCTCCATCCAGTTCATCCACGGCACGGCAGATTCGGTGATCGGCTATAACGGATTCTGGACGCCGCTGGGCTCGACTCTTTCGGCGCCCGACAGCGCCCGTCTCTATGCCGCATTGGACGGATGCGGGCCGGCCACCAGCACCAAGCTGCCCGACCTGGCTCCGGACGACGGCACCACCGCCGAGCTGCGCCGCTGGGAGGGGTGCCGGGATGGCAGCGCGGTGGAGCTCATCACCATCGAGCGCGGCGGCCACCAGTCGCCGGCCATGGTTGAGACCAAGCCGGATCTCGCCACGCCATTTCTCGGCCTGCGCAGCCACGATATCGATGCCGGCGAGGAGGTTTGGCGCTTCATGTCGGTCTTTGGCGGGCTTCCGGCCCCGGCGGCGCCGGCCGCGCCGCCGCGCAAGCCGAAGCCCAAGCCGGCCACCTCAGGCGCCGCGGCAAAGCCGCCGGCGCCGACCTCGGGGCTAGCGGACGGGAGCAAGCCGTCGGAAGCGAAGTCGCCGGCTGCCAAGCCCCAGGGGGCGAGCGCCGCACCGCCCGCGACCTCTGCCGGGGCGGCGGCGTCCGGCGCGACCGGTCAGCGCGGGATCAGCGCCCAGTAGTCGAGATCGAGGATGACGCTCGGGTCGTAATCGCCGTTCTCCGCCTTGAAGGGGAAATCGGCGGTCGGCCGGTCCTTGGTGGCGACGGTGCGCAGGCGCAGCGCGCCCACGTCGTCACGGCCTGGCAGTTCCTGCGCGTCCAGCACCTCGCTCCAGGCATGGACGGTGAGGCCGGCGAACAGCGGCGCCACGTGCCGGCCGCCGTTGATGGCGGCGATGTGGAAGGCGTTGGCGAGGCCGTTGAACGAGAGCGCGCGGGCGATGGAGATCACATGCCCGCCGTAGATGAGACGGCGGCCGAAGCGGCCCTGGCCCTCGGTGAACTGGTTGAAGTGCACCTTCGCCGTGTTCTGGTAGAGGCGGGTGGCGATCATGTGCTCCGCCTCCTCCACCGTCATGCCGTCCACATGGTCGATGCGCTCGCCCACCGCATAGTCGCTGAAGCGGGCGGCGGAGCCGGACAGGTCGTCGCGCCAGCCGGCGAGGTCGAGCACGGGCACGGCGCCGCCGAGGGCATCGGGCGCGAGCGCCGCCGGAAGGGTCGGCACCACGGGCTCCGGCGCGGGCAGGGAGGGGTCGGCCTTGCGCACCATCACCCAGCGCACGTAGTCCAGCACCTCGGTGCCGTCCTGGTTGAAGCCCACGGAGCGGACATAGACGACACCGCTCTGGCCGTTGGAATTCTCCCTCAGGCCGATGACCTCGGAGACGGCCGTGAGCGTGTCGCCGGGATAGACCGGGGCGAGAAAGCGCCCGCCGGCGTAGCCGAGGTTCGCGACTGCGTTGAGCGAGATGTCCGGGACCGTCTTGCCGAACACGGTATGGAACACGAGCAGATCGTCCACCGGAGCGGCGGGATAGCCGATGTCCTGGGCGAAGGTGTCGGCCGACTGGACCGCGAAGCGGGTGCCATACAGGGCACTGTAGAGGCTCACATCGCCCACCGTGACGGTGCGCGGCGTCGCGTGGCGGATCACCTGGCCGACGCTGAAATCCTCGAAGAAATTGCCCCGGTTGGTCTTGCTCATCTAGGGTCCCCCAATTCGTCGCCGCATGTTGCAGAGCCCGTGGGTGCGACGCAACAGGCCGAAGGGAGAACGTGCCGAATCTCGGCCGCGATGCGGGATCGGCTTGACGCATACCCCCCTAATAGTCCTCATGGGGCGTTCCGAGGCGGTGCTGGGCCGCTCCGGGAAAACGCAGCGGGCAAGAGGGGGCATTCGTGTCGGGTTCGGCGAGCCAGAATCTGTCGTTCAAGGCCATGATCTTCACGGCCTGCCTGTTTCCCTTCTACATCCTCGCCGCGACGCTCACCAATTCGGCGGCGATCCTCACCGACCTCCTTGCCACCTCCTTCGACCTTACGGCGCTCACCGCCTGCTGGCTGGTGCTGAAGCTCGCCCACAAGGCCCATGCGGGCAAATATGCCTACGGCCTCGGCAAGCTGGAAAACCTCGCCGAGCTGATGATCGCGCTGCTGCAGACCATCCTGGTGGTCATCGCCGGCACCCGCGCCATCATCCGCGTGATGCATCCGGAGGGCGTGGATGGCGCCGAGCTGGGCCTGTTCGTGGCGGCCATGGCGGTGATCGGCAATGTGATCCTGAACCGCAAGGCGACCCGCCTCGCCCACGAGACCCATTCCCCGGTGCTGGCCGCCCAGGCCCGCGTTCACCTCGTCTCGGCCATCGCCTCAGGCTCGGTGTTCACGGTCACGGTGATCCTGTCGATCTTCAACAACATCCCGATCCTGTACTACCTCGATCCGCTGGGCTCGTTCGTGGTCATCGGGTTCATGATCTACAACATCTACGCCATGCTCTCGAACTCGGTGGCCTCGCTGCTCGACCAGGCCATCGACGAGGCGGGGCAGTTGCGCATCCTCAAGGTGCTCACCACCCACTTCGACGATTTCGACGAATTGGGCGACATCCGCACCCGGCAGTTCGGCGGCAAGATGTTCGTGGAGCTGCATCTCGGCTTCGAGAGCGACTGGACGGTCGCCCGCGCCCGCGCCGTGGTGGCCAAACTCACCGAGTCGGTGAAGCGGGAGTTCCGCGAGGCCGGCGACGAGGTGGACGTGTCCATCGTCCTCATGCCCGGCCATGCCGCGGCTGCCGAGGCGAAGGCGGTCTGATCCACCGTCGCGCGTCTCCGATCGGCGATCCCGGATAGGCGCTCCCGATAGGCGATCGCTTGGCGCGGGCTCAGTGCTCGGAGAGCACGACCTCGTCCGACCACTCGCCTTCCACTTCCTTCACGATGGCCTGCCCGCAGATGACGCGGCCCTGAACGGTGTCGAAGGTGAGCGTGGGCGCACCGTGGAGCTGCCAGCCCCGGTTGAGGGCTGCGGACACGCGCTTGCAGAAGGCGGCGTCGTCAGGGCCGGTGAGATAGCGATAGAGCTTCATGGTTCAGTCCCCCCGGGGGTGTCAGAGCCGCGCGCCGATGCGACGGGCGACGGCGTCGCGCTTGTCCTGGAAGCCCTGTGTCCGTCCCCGCACTTCCTCGACGAGGCGGGGATCCTCCTGGTCGCGGGGTGGGAAGGGCGGTTCGGGCTGGTATTCGATGGCGAGGGTGATGCGCCGCGCCTCGTCCTCGCCGGCGATCTCGCTCGCCAGCGCCAGCGCAAGGTCGATCCCGGAGGAAACGCCGGCGCCGGTGAGGCGATTGCGGTCGATGACCACCCGCTCCTCCACCGGAATGGCGCCGAGGTGGGCGAGCTGCGGCAGGGACAGCCAGTGGCAGGTGGCGCGGTAGCCCTTGAGCAGCCCCGCGGCACCAAGGATCAGCGAGCCGGTGCAGACGGAGGTCACGTAGCGCGCGCCGTCCGCCATCTCCTGCAGGAAGCCGAGGGTTTCCCGGTCCTCCATCAGCTCCAGCTGGCCCGGCCCGCCGGGCACGAACAGCACGTCGCAGTCGTGGATTTCCTTAAAGGCGGCGGTGGGCATGATGGAGAGGCCGGCCACGTCCTTCACCGGCTTGGTGCTCGTCTTCCAGACAATGTCGATCTTCGCGCCAGGCAGCCGCGCGAACACCTCGAACGGGCCGGTGAGGTCGAGCTGCGTCATGTCCGGGTAGGCGACCATGACGATGTGCAGGGGCGCGGGAGCGGTAGGTGCGGAGGGCGTGGTCATTGTGCGGTCAGCCGCGGGCGGCGATGGCGTCGGCCAGCGCGACGGTGCGCTTGGCCATCTCGGCGTGGAGCAGCTCCACCATGCGGCCGTCCAGCGTGATAACGCCCTTGCCCGCATTCTCCGGCAAAGCGAAGGCCGCGATGATCGCCCGGGCGCGCGCCACATCGGCCTCCGGGGGGCTGAAGGCGATGTTGCAGGGCTCGATCTGGCTGGGGTGGATCAGCGTCTTGCCATCCATGCCGAATTCAACGCCCTGGGCGCATTCGGCCTTGAAGCCTTCGAGGTCCTGGAACTGGTTCCACACGCCGTCCAGCACGTCCACGCCATAGACGCGGGCGGCGGCGACGACGAGGCTCAGCCAGCCGACCATGGGCGCGCGGCCGGGCACAAGAGCGGCGCGGGTTTCCTTTGCGAGATCGTTGGTGCCGAGAACGAACACCGAAAGCCGGGTCAGCGGGTCCTGCGCGGCGGCGGCGATGGCCTTGATGTCGAGGATCGCCAGCGGCGTCTCGATCATCGCCCAGACCCGCGTGGTGGCGGGCACGTCCAGCGCCTTGAGGCGGCGGCCCACCGTGACGAGCTGTTCCACCGACTGGACCTTGGGAAGCAGGATCGCGTCGGGCGTGGCGGATGCTGCGGCTTCCAGATCGTCCGGTCCCCACGGCGTGTCCAGGCCGTTGATGCGGATGACCACCTCGCGCGGCCCGAAGCCGCCGGCCTTCACCGTCTCGACGATGCGGCCGCGAGCCTCAACCTTGGCGTCGGGGGCGACCGCGTCCTCGAGGTCGAGGATCACCGCGTCCGCCGGAAGGGTGCGCGCCTTCTCCAGCGCGCGGGCGTTGGAGCCGGGCATGTAGAGGACGCTGCGGCGCGGACGGATGGACGCGGCGGAATTTCCCTCGGACATGACGGCTCCTCGACCGATGTGGCGGGCGGCGCCCGCATTTCTTCCCTGAAATCGGTAAAGCGCCGCTCCGGCTTTGCAAAGCGGATTTTGCCGCGCTGCGGCAGAGCTGGTCAGGCCGCCGGAAAACGGGAGGCGTCAGCGTGCCGGCGGAGCGGCGGCCGGCTCGGCACCGGGGGGCGGCCAGGTGAAATCGTCGGCCCGTCCGCGAACGGGCGGCGGCGCGACACCGTCCTTCAGCACCTTCGCGGCGGAAGCGGCGCTGGTGGACACCTGAACCGCATCGGGGCGCGCTTCGCGGCCTGTCGCCGGCGCACCGGCGAGGGCCGAGGGCCGCTCCGGTCCGCTGGTCGCGTCCGGTGTCGCAGAGGCCTTGGCGCCGCCGCTCTCCTCCAGCATGCGGTTGATGTCCTTCTGCACGAAGAAGGCCAGCTTTCGCCCGCCGGCGCGGGTAAAGCGTACGCCATCGTTGAATCTCAGGCGCCTGCGCTGGCCGTCCACCGCCGGGCCATTCGCCATGTACTTCCCGTCCTCGTCGACGAAGCCGTCCCAGACGTTGGCAAAGGTGAGCCCCGCGCGGGCGACGCGGGCACGCAGGATTTCGTTCAGCTTGGCGTAGTCGTCGGACAGCTGGCCGTTGGCTACGGGGGCAAGGCCGACCACGATCACCCGGCCCGCCTTTTCGCGAAGCGCGGCGAGCACCTCGTCGACGCGCTTGCCATAGAGCTCGCTCCACCGCTCGGTCAGCGGCTGGGCCTGGCCATCGCCATCCTTGATGGGCTGGAGGTCGTCGGCGCCGAGCGCAACGACGGTCACGGACGGCCGTGCGACAGCGATCGCATCGGGAAGGCGGGCGAGCCAGTCCACCGGCGTCGGCAGGAAGCCGCTCTCGTCAACCGTGTTGTCGATGATCGCGATGCGCTGGCGTTCCGGCACGTAGGAATCGGCGAGGCCCTGCGCCAACTGCCCCGCCATGCGGTCGCCCAGCACCAGCACGAACTGGCTGGGCGGTACGCGCTTGCCCTGGCTCGCGGCATCGGCGGAGCCATAGACGACGCCCGTCGGCTCGGCCGGCGCCTGGGGCTTGGCCTGCTGGGGCGGAGGAAGGACCTCGGGTTGGGGCTGGAACGGCCACCAGCCGGAATTCTGCGGGGGGCGCTGCTGCTGCTGCCGCTGCTGGGGCTGAGGATTGCCGCGTGGCACGTTGGCCGGGGGGCGCAGGAAGAAGAAGAAGTCGTTCTGCGCGAAGGCGGGGCGGGCCGAATCGGCGGCCAGCGTCATCCCCGTGAGGAGTGCGAGCAGCAGCAGGGCGAGGGGATTGAGCCGCACGGACAAACGGCCTCGCCTCCGGCTCGGCCCGGTCTGGGAAGAACGTGTTTCCGCTGCGCGCCACATATCCTAGCAATGGACCAGCGCGGCGGCTCAATCAAGGCGTCCGCGGAGCTGGGAGGCGCCGGGGCAGGTTCGCGGCCGGGAGCAGCGGGCCCGCTGCCGGAGCGGATGGCGACGCTTCGTCGAAATAGGTCGCGTCGCCGAGCTTTTCGAAAACGAAAAAGGCCGCCAATGGCGGCCTTCCGGAGGAACGGAGCTGATTGCGCTCAGTTCAGCTTGGTCCTGACCTCGCCGATGGCGTGGGAAATCAGGCGGTCGGAGACATCGCCGGTAGCGGCACGACCCAGCAGAACCTCGGCGGCCTTGGCGGCAGCCTCGGCGGCGATTGCCTTCACATCGGCCACGGCCTGGTGCTCGGCCTGGGCGATCTTGTCCTCGGCCATCTTGGTGCGGCGGGACACGAAGTCCTCAAGCTTGGCCTTCGCCTCGGCGGCGAGGCGCTCGGCCTCAGCCTTGGCGGCGGTGACGATGGATTCGGCCTCGGCCTCGGCCTCGCGCTGCTTGCGCTTGAACTCGGCAACGAGCTTCTGCGCCTCTTCCTTCAGCCGGCGGGCTTCTTCAAGCTCGGCGGAGATGCGCTGACCGCGGCTGTCGAGCGCGGAAGCGATGGCGCGGTGGGCGCCGGCATAGATGAGGATGCCGACGAAGACCACGAAGGCGATGGCGACCCAAAGTTCAGCCAGTGACATCTCGTTCATAACGTGGTCCTCGGGTCCGTCTGCGTCCGCCCGGTCCGGGCCTGCGCGACGTTGAAACGTCAGGGTCTCGTCGAGAACGCGAACCGATCAGGCGCGTTCAAAATTCCAGAACCCGGCTGCCCTGAAGGCGCGCGGGGGTCGCGACCCTCAGGCCGCGTCCTTCTTGGCGAGGGCGCCGTCGACGGCCTGTTCCACCTCGTGCTGAGCAGGGCTCGTGCCGATGAGGGTGGAGACGATGGCGCCGGTGGCGTCCACGGCGATGCCCTTCACATGGGTGAGGGCCTCGGTCTTGGTGGAGGCGATGCGCTCCTCGGCGGCAGCGAGCTTGGTGGCGAGCTCCGCCTCGAGCGACTTGCGGTTGGCGTCCTGCTCGGCGTTGAGACGGTTGCGCGTCTCGCCGGCGATGGAGTTGGCCTTGGCGCGAGCCTCGTTGAGGGCCTTCTCGTAGGCCGCCTGGGCGGCCTCGCTGTCGGCCTTGTGCTTCGCCGCTTCCTCAAGGTCGTCGGCGATGCGGTCGTGGCGCTCTTCCAGGATGCGACCGATGCGCGGCAGGGCGATACGGCTCATCAGGAGATAGAGCAGGCCGAAGCTCAGGGCGAGCCACAGCAGCTGCGAGGCGAAGGTGGTGCCGTCGAAGGGCGGAAAGTGGCTCTTCTTGCCGTGCTCTCCGGCCGCATCCGCATGTCCCGTACCGGGAGCTGCGGCGGCAGGCTCGTGGGTCCCGTGCCCGGCGGCGCCGGTGGGAGGAGCCGCCTGCGCAACCACGGCCGGCTTGCCGGCAGGATCGCTCGCCGCCGAGACGGGAGCGCCCATCAGGACCGCACCCGCAAACGCCAGCGCGACAGTCACTTTCCACGACTTCATCATGGCTTGCCCGCCTTCGCACCTGTCAAGACATGGGTGTCTCAAGCACAGGTAGTCAATCACTGCGCCCGGGCGCTTGGCGCCCGGGAGACCTCTTCCGTCGCGAACCTGAAATCAGGCCACGAACAGCAGGACGAGGGCGACGACGAGCGAGAAGATGCCGAGACCTTCCGCGAGCGCCGCGCCGATGAACGCGCGGGCGAACTGGCCGTCGGCAGCCGACGGGTTGCGCAGGGCGCCGGAGAGGAAGTTACCGAAGATGTTACCGACGCCGACGCCGGCGAGACCCATGCCGAGGCAGGCGAGACCGGCACCAATGAACTTACCAGCTGCGGGATCCATGGACTGCTCCTTCAAAAACTCGAGTGTTGGGGAAACGGCGGAACGGCGAGGCGACGTCCGGGTCAGTGACCCGGGTGGATCGCGTCGTTGAGGTAGATCGAGGTGAGCACCGCGAACACGTAGGCCTGCAGCACCGCCACCAGAAGCTCCAGCGCGGTGAGCGCCACGATCATCAGGAAGGGCAGCGTCGCGCCGAACCAGCCGGCGACACCGGCGGAGGCGAGGCCCACCACGAAGAAGGCGAACACCTTCAGCGCGATATGGCCAGCCAGCATGTTGGCGAACAGACGCAGCGACAGGCTGATGGGGCGGGAGAGGAACGAGACGACCTCGATCACCACCAGGAAGGGAAGCAGGAAGCCCGGGACGCCCGACGGCACGAACAGGTGCAGGAAGTGGGTGCCGTGCTTGACGAAGCCGTAGATGATGACGGTGCCGATCACCAGCAGCGCCAGGGCGGCGGTGACGATCAGGTGCGCCGTGACGGTGAAGGTGTAGGGGATCAGGCCCACCACATTCGCCACCAGCACGAACATGAACAGCGAGAACACCAGGGGAAAGAACACCATGCCCTGGTTGCCGGCGCTGTCGCGCACCATCTTGGCGATGAATTCGTAGCTCATCTCCGCCGCCGACTGCGCCCGGCCCGGGACCAGCGTGCGGCCGCGGGTGGCGTAGGTGAGGAAGAAGAAGATGATCGCCACGATGCCGAACATGAACACGGCGGCGTTCGTGAACGAGAATTGCACGCTGCTGAAGTTCAGCAGGTCAACGTAGCGCTTGATCTCGAACTGGTGGATCGGATCGACGGTCATCCGAACGCGCCCCCTGCCATCGCGGCCTCGGCCGCTGAACCCAAGATCACGGCCGAAGCCGCCAAATACATCAACAGGTCGAAATCCGTCGCCGGACCCGGCCCAATGACCCGGACGGCTCGCGCCGCCCCGAAAACCCGATCCCGCCGCGCCTAGCCCCTTTGCCGAGGCGGCGCCCGTCAGGACTTGCCAGGGCCGATCTTCCGGCCTTCGCCGGACGCCCTCAGCATGTTCGTCACGCCTGCGGCAAAGCCAACCAGCGTGAACACGATCAGCCCCCAAGGCGTGATCGAGAAGAAGCGGTCGATGCCGTAGCCGATGAGAGACCCCACCAGAACGCCCGACACAAATTCGGCACCCAACCGGAAGGCAAGCGCGACGCCCGATTTGGACGAGGTATCCTGCTCTTTTGGAGCCGGCACCTCGGCTTTGGCGCGCACGTGGCCCAACGAAGTGTTGAGCCGCTCAAGCCTTGCGGAGAGCTCGGTATCGCTGGGCCGGGAGCTTCCCGCCCCGTCCGGTCCGCTTTTGCCTCCTGCGGAGGTATCGTCAGGTCCGGACATGGCGCAAGTTCCTGGCTCCGGTGGAGGACCGCAGCCCTCTCCCTTGAACCGCGGCGCACCATAGTTGCGTCAAAATTGGGTGTCAAGGCGGCCGTATATGGTATCAAGCTGCTGAAAATAAAAGAGAAAAATGTGGCTGCGACATCGTGCTTCGCCGTCTCGGCGCTGCCGCCGCGGAAAGCTTGCGCCTGCCAGCTTCAGCGAGGGCCACTCCGTCGTGACGGAAAGGTCCCGCTCAAGCGTGCTCCAAAGCGTTACACAGCCTCCCGCAGGCGCTCTGCGCTCTGCAGATCCACCGACACCAGACGGGAGATTCCCCGCTCCGCCATCGTCACCCCGAACAGGCGATTCTGGTGGGCCATGGTGATGGGATTGTGGGTGATGGTGAGGAAGCGCGTGTCCGTGAGGCGCGTCATTTCCTCCAGCAGGGTGCAGAATCGCTCCACGTTGGCGTCGTCGAGCGGCGCGTCCACCTCGTCCAGCACGCAGATGGGGGCGGGATTCGTGAGGAAGACGGCGAAGATGAGCGCCATGGCGGTCAGCGCCTGCTCTCCGCCGGAGAGCAGCATCAGCGTCTGCGGCTTCTTGCCCGGGGGCTTGGCGATGATGTCGAGGCCGGCCTCCAGCGGATCGTCCGCATCGGTGAGCACCAGTTGCGCCTCGCCGCCGCCGAACAGCGTGTCGAACAGCTTACGGAAATGCCCGTCCACCACCGCGAAGGAGGCCTGAAGCCGTTCGCGCGCCTCGCGGTTGAGGCTCTGGATGGCGGCGCGCAGGCGGCGGATGGCCTCGTTCAGGTCGTCGCGCTCGGTGGTCAGCTTGGTATGCTGGGCCTCGGCTTCTTCCAACTCCACGTCGGCGCGCAGGTTCACGGCGCCGAGTCGCTCCCGGTCGCGCTTCGCCCGCTCCAGCGTCGCCTCGATGGCCGCGACGTTCGGCGGCGGGGATGAGTCGGTGAGGCCGGCTTGTTCGCGGGCGAGGTTCGGCGGGCCGTCGAGAATGTCGGCGATTTCGCGCTGGAGGTCGTCGCGGCGCTGGCGGGCGCCCTCCAGCCGGGCGTCGGCGCGGGCGGCCTCGGCCCGGGCGCCGGACATGGCTTCCAGCGCGTCGCGGGCGGCCCGGTCGGCGGCAGCAAGTGCCTCCTCGCCCTCGGCGAGCCGGTCGGCAGCCTCGCGGCGGGCGGCCTCCGCCTCTTCCAGCGCATTCATGATTGCACGACGGCGGCGGATGAATTCGGAGGGCGCTTCCTCGATCTCGGCGAGCTCGGCCTTCGCCTCGGCTTCTCGGGCAGCGACCGCGGCAAGCCGTTCCCCGGCACCTCCGGCGCGCTGGCGCCAGGAGCGTTCTTCCGCGGCGATGGCTTCCAGCCGGCGCATGCGCTGGGTGGCATCGCGTCGCAGCGCATCGAGCCGGGCGCGGGCCTCGGCCACGGCGGCGCGGCGCTCGGCGGTGTCCGCACGGGCGCGCGCCAGCTCCGATTCGAGCACCTGCGGCGTGTCGAGTGCGGCGAGCTGGCGCTCGGCATCGGTCAGCGACGCCTCCGATTCGGCCCGCACGGCGGCGAGGCGGTTGCGCGCCTCGGCCAGTGCGGAGAGCCGCGCGAGATGCTGGGCGGCGCGGCGCTCGGCCGCCTCCAGCGTGGCGCGGCTCGCCTCGGCGGATCGCTGCGCGGCGCGGCGGGCCTCCCGGGCGAGATTTTCGCCCTCGGCGGCCTGACGCAAGACGCCTTCGCGGTCGGCGAGGGTCGCGCGCACTTCGTCGAGATGTGCTTCAGCCAGCGCCGCCTCGGCCTCGATGTCGGCGAGCCGATTGCGCTCGGCGAGGCGGCGAGCGGCGGCTGTGGGGGCGTCAGCGGCGGCAACCACGCCGTCCCAGCGCCACAGGTCCCCCTCCATGGAGACGAGGCGCTGGCCGGCCTTCAGCCGGCTTGCTAGCGCGGGACCGTCGGCGCGGGCCACGATGCCCACCTGCGCCAGCCGTCGTGCCAGCGCCGGGGCGCCGGAGACGAAGCGGGAGAGGGGCTGGGCGCCGTGCGGCAATGGGGGGTCGGACGGGTCCAATGCCGCACCGGCCCAGCGGGCGGGGGCGGCGCCGTCCACCGGCAGGTCGAGATCATCGCCCAAGGCGGCGCCGAGCGCCGTCTCATAGCCCTTGGCGACGGTGACGAGATCGGCCACAGGCGGGAAGCGCGCATCGCTGGACTGGAGCACCTTCGCCAGTGTTCGCGCCTCGGTCTCCAGACGGCCGAAGCGCGCCTGCGCTTCGGCGAGGGTCGGGCGCAGTTCCTCAATGGCGCGGCGCGCGACAGTGTGGGCCACCTCGGCGTCGATGCTGGCTTCCTCGGCCTCGGCCAAGGCGTCGCGAGCGGCCTCGGCCTCCATGCGCAGGCCTTCGAGGGCGTCGGTTCCGGCCTGCTGCTTCAGGCGGCTTTCCTCGGCCTCCACGGAGGCGCGCTCGGCGGCGTTGCGCACCAGCCGGTCGCGCGTCTCGCGCAGAAGCTGCTCCAGCGAAGCGCGGCGGGCGCCAAGATCGGCAAAGTGCGCGGTCTTTTCCTCAAGGGCGCGCTCGGCCTCCTCCAGAAAGGCGGCGGCCTCCTCCTGCATGTCGGCGGCGATGGCTTCGCGCTCGGCCGCCTCCTCCTGCTCGAAGCGCAGGTTTTCGGCCTCGGTGGCGAGACGCTCCAGCACGCTCTCGGCGTCGTGGGAGAGGGCCTCCTCGCGGGCGGTATCCTGAGCCAGCTGAACGAGACGACGTTCCAGCTCCTCCTTGCGGGCGGCAAGACGCGCCTCTTCGGCGTCCAGCTCCTGCCGGGCATGGGTCAGGCGCTGCAAGGCGGCGGCGGCTTCCGCCTCCTTCTGGCGGAGCGCCGGGAGCGCATGGGCGGCAAGGGCCTGAAGGCGCGCGGCCTCGGCCTGCAGGCGCGTGTGCTCGGCGCCATCGCGCTTTGCGGCTTCAACGGCTTGCTCGGCGTCGGCCAGCGCCTTGGTGACGTCCTGCCAGCGCAGCCAGAGCAGGGTTGCCTCGCACTGGCGGATTTCGGCGGCCAGCGATTTGTACCGCACGGTCTGGCGGGATTGGCGGCGCAGGCTGTCCACCTGTGTGCCCAGCTGCGTGATGACGTCTTCCAGCCGCAGCAGGTTCTGCTCGGCGGCCTTCAGACGGGTCTCGGCCTCATGGCGGCGGGCGTGAAGGCCGGCGACGCCGGCGGCCTCTTCCAGAATGCGGCGGCGGGCATTGGGCTTGGCGCCGACGATCTCGCCGATCTGCCCCTGCCGCACGAGGGCGGGGGAGCGGGCGCCGGTGGAGGCATCGGCGAAGATGAGCTGGACGTCGCGGGCACGGACGTCCTTGCCATTGATGCGGTAGCTCGATCCGGCGCCGCGCTCGATGCGGCGGACGATCTCCAGCTGGTCCCACTCGTTGAAGGCGGCAGGGGCGGTGCGGTCGGAATTGTCGAGGTGCAGCACCACCTCTGCGGAATTGCGCGCCGGCCTCCCCGTGGTGCCGGAGAAGATGACATCCTCCATGTCGTTGGCGCGCATGGCCTTGTAGGAGCTTTCGCCCATCACCCAGCGCAGCGCCTCGACAAGATTGGACTTGCCGCACCCGTTCGGCCCCACCACGCCGGTAAGGCCGGGCTCGATCAGGAGATCGGTGGGCTCGACGAAGGTCTTGAAGCCCACGAGCCGCAGGCGGTCGAACTTCATGCCGCGATCTTGGCTGTGGGAATGGGGAACAGGGTCATCGCCGCGGGGTGTGCCAGCCTTTCCGGTGGAGGTCAAACCAGCGTGCATGGGCCATCACCCCCGCGCAAGCCTTGGTTTGTCAACGATCCACAGGGGGTGCCTTGTGCGTCGGCGGGAGGTGCACGCAGATGCGTCTTGTGGTTGCGCCGGCGCCTCCTGCCTTACCTTCCACCGTTGAAAAGGGTACAAGGCGGCAAGCGCCGCATTGCGTCGGTGTGTCTGCGCCCCATTTATGGGGGGCCGACCCGGCGATGGCGCCTTCGGGCGCTGCGGGGCTGGATTTTCGGGGATTGCGACACATGCTGCTCAATCAGGCAGGCGCCACGGGTGCCAAACCGGCTGCGGGTTCGGACAGCGCCGGCGGCGACATCATCGACACCACCACCCAGACCTTCATGGCCGAGGTGATGGAGGAATCGAAGCGCCGTCCGGTCCTCGTGGATTTCTGGGCGCCGTGGTGCGGCCCGTGCAAGACGCTGACGCCGGTCATCGAGAAGGTGGTGAAAGCCGCCAAGGGCAAGGTGCGCCTCGCCAAGCTGAACATCGACGACCATCCGGTGATCCCCGGCAAGCTCGGCATCCAGTCGGTGCCCACCGTCTATGCCTTCGTGAACGGCCAGCCGGTGGACGGTTTCATGGGCGCCCTGCCGGAGGGGCAGGTGAAGGCGTTCATCGATCGCCTCATCGGGCCTGCCACGGACGGACTGGAGGAAGCCCTTGCGGCGGCCGAAGGCGCGCTGGCGGATGGCGACCTGACCGCTGCGGCCGAAATCTTCGCTGGCGTGCTGGGCGAGGAGCCGGACAATCTGAAGGCCCTCGCCGGCCTCGTGCGCACCCAGGTCGCGGCTGGCGCGCTGGAGCAGGCCAAGGCGACGCTGGCGCTTGCGCCCGCCGACAAGGCCAACGACCCGTCCGTTGCCGCTGCCCGCGCCGCCCTCGATGTCGCCGAGCAGGCCGCCTCGCTGGGGGACCTCGCGACGCTGCAGGCGAAGCTCGACCTCGACCCGGCCGATCATCAGGCCCGCTTTGATCTCGCGATCGGGCTCAATGCCAAGGGCCGGCGCGAGGACGCGCTGATCCACCTGCTCGACATCGTCAAGCGCGACCGCGCCTGGAACGAGGATGCCGCGCGCAAGCAGCTGGTCCAGTTGTTCGAGGCCTGGGGCCCGACCGATCCGCTCACCCTTTCAGGACGTAAGAAATTGTCGGCGATCATGTTCGCCTGAGAGCGCGGCCTTTCCTTATTCCGGGGCGAGACGCAGCTTTCGATCATTGGTCGATGCGCTTTGCCGACGCGGACGGAGTTTCGCTCGAAGGCGCTCGAGAAGGATTTTTTCGTGGCTAACAACCGCAATTACCTGTCGCCGGCGGACATTCCGCCGGTGATCCCCGTGTTTCCGCTCACCGGTGCCTTGCTGCTGCCGCGGGCGGAACTGCCGCTCAACATCTTCGAGCCGCGCTATCTCGCCATGGTGGACGATGCGCTGGCCGGCGCGCGGCTCATCGGCATGATCCAGCCCGACGAGGCGGCGCCTGCGGGCGCGAGCGGACCGGCTGTGCACAAGGTGGGCTGCGTGGGGCGTCTCACCCAGTTCGGCGAGACCGGGGACGGGCGCTACCTCATCACCCTGAGCGGCATCTGCCGTTTCCGCGTGGTGGAGGAGATGGCGGTGACAACCCCCTATCGCCAGTTCCGCATCGATACGGCCCTGTTCGCCGAGGATTTCGATGTCTCGGCCGGCGAGGCGGAGGTGGACCGGGAGGCGGTGCTGGCCGCGCTCGCGGCCTTCCTCGACGCCAACAAGCTGGAAGCCGACTGGGACGGTATCCGCCAGGCCGGCACCGAGACTTTGGTGAACGCCCTTTCGGTGATGTCGCCCTACGGCGCGCTGGAGAAGCAGGCGCTGCTGGAGGCGGAGAACCTCAAGGCCCGCGCGGACATGCTGGTGGCCATCACACAGATGATGCTGGCCCGCATGCCGGGGGACGGCGAGGGATCGCTCCAGTAGCTCAGGGCTCTACCGCAAAGCGCAGCCGGCCCGCCGGGGCGAGGGTGCGGGCGTCGAAGGTGCGGATCTCGGTCGCGCCGTTGACCTCGATGGCCACCACCACCACGTCGCCGGAGACGGCGGTGGAGACAATGCGGGCGCCCTTGGGCAAAAGCGCGGTCATTTCGCCCGACGCAAGCGGTTTCGCCCGGATCATGCGATAACCGATCACGCCGAACACGGCCGCCACCCCCAGCACCATGACCAGCATGGAGATGCTGGAGAAGCGGCGGAACTTGCGGATGACGCGCTCCTGTTCCGGCGTCAGCGCCTCTTCGGGGGTGTCGATCTGGGGCGGGCGGTGGAACATGAGGGGCCGGGGCTCCTGACGGGACGAGAATGAACGCGAAGACGACCGAAGCTGCCCTTGTCGACGGCTTCGACGACCTCACCGACGACATCGGGCCGGACGAAGCCGGTCAGGACGCTGGCGCGAGCCTCACCCTCGCCGTCGCCCCCGAGGATGCGGGGCAGCGGCTGGATCGCGTCCTGGCGCGTCTTGCGCCCGAACTCAGCCGCACCCGCATCCAGCGTCTCGTTGCGGAAGGGCAGGTGTCCATCGGCGGGGGAGTGGTAGGGGACGCGGCCGCGAGGGTCAATGCCGGCGAGGTCTACACCCTGACCCTGCCGCCTCCCGAGCCGGCCGAGCCGGTGGCGGAAGACCTCCCGCTCACCATCGCCTTCGAGGACGATCATCTCATCGTCATCGACAAGCCGGCCGGGCTGGTGGTGCACCCGGCGCCGGGCCATGCCTCGGGCACGCTGGTGAACGCGCTCCTGCACCATTGCGGCGACAGCCTCTCCGGCATCGGCGGGGTGCGGCGGCCGGGTATCGTCCACCGCATCGACAAGGATACGTCGGGCCTGCTGGTGGTGGCCAAGTCCGACGCCGCTCACAAGGGCCTCGCCGCCCAGTTTGCCGACCATGGCCGTACCGGGCCGCTGGAGCGCGCCTATCTCGCTTTTGTCTGGGGCGTACCCGAGCCCCGCGGCCGGGTGGATGCGCCCATCGACCGGCACCCCACCCATCGCCAGAAGATGGCGGTGCGGGGTTCCGGCCGCCATGCGGTGACCCATTGGGAGGTGCTGGAGACTTTCGTCGGCAAGACCGGCACCGAGGTCGCGAGCCTCATCGAATGCCGGCTGGAGACCGGGCGCACCCACCAGATCCGCGTCCACATGGCCCATGCCGGCCATCCGCTGCTCGGCGACGAGGTGTACGGCCAGGGCTTCCGGACCAAGGTCTCGCTGCTGCCAGATGAGGCCCGGGCCTGCCTTGCCGCGCTTGGCCGGCAGGCGCTGCACGCCGCTCGGCTCGGCTTCGCGCACCCGGTGACCGGCGAGGAATTGTCGTTTGAAAGCGAGCTGCCGCAGGATCTTGCGGCGCTCAAGGCGGCGCTGCGCGACTGATCGCGAGCGTGCAGAAACGCAATCCGCTCTCGCAGCGACGTGAGAGGATGAAACCTATCCGCCTTTCGTTCGTATCTATATTATCGTGCGTCGCGGTCGGCGTCATGCGGCCGCACGAGCGGCTGCCCGGATGGGGGCCGCGGGAGAAGGAGGCCTCGTGATGGCCCAGCAGAAGTCCATGCCCATTCCCTCCGCAGAGGGCGGGCTTTCGCGGTACCTGGAGGAAATCCGGCGGTTCCCCATGCTGGAGCCGCAGGAGGAATATATGCTCGCGAAGAGCTGGCGCGAGCACGGGGACCGGGACGCCGCTCACAAGCTGGTGACGAGCCATCTGCGCCTCGTGGCCAAGATCGCCATGGGATACCGCGGCTATGGCCTGCCCATCTCCGAGGTGATCTCCGAGGGCAATGTGGGCCTCATGCAGGCGGTGAAGCGGTTCGAGCCCGAGAAGGGCTTCCGCCTCGCCACCTACGCCATGTGGTGGATCCGCGCCTCCATCCAGGAATACATCCTGCGCTCGTGGAGCCTCGTGAAGATGGGCACCACGGCGGCGCAGAAGAAGCTGTTCTTCAACCTGCGCAAGGCCAAGAGCCAGATTTCCGCGCTGGAAGAGGGCGACCTGCGTCCCGATCAGGTGAAGCAGATCGCCACCAAGCTCGGCGTCACCGAGCAGGACGTGGTGGACATGAACCGCCGCCTGTCCGGGGACGCCTCCCTCAACGCCCCCATCCGCGAGGATTCGGAAGGCGGCGAGTGGCAGGACTGGCTGGTGGACGAGCGTCAGGACCAGGAGGAGCAACTCGCCGAGAGCGAGGAGCTGAGCAACCGCCGTTCGGCCCTGTCCGGCGCCCTGTCCGTGCTCAACGACCGTGAGCGCCGCATCTTCGAGGCGCGTCGGCTCTCCGACGACCCAATGACGCTGGAAGACCTTGCCGCCGAGTTCGGCGTCTCACGCGAGCGCGTGCGCCAGATTGAGGTGCGCGCATTCGAGAAGGTGCAGAAGGCGGTGATGGACCGCGTTCGGCAGATCGAAGCACCGGAGGCGGTCTCGGCCTGAGCCGGGACCGCGCCATCTCGCCATCGACCTGTAAGGTTCCGGTCGAGTAGCCGGCTCGCGGCCGGCGCTGTCGCCTATGGCCGTCACCCCCCTCTCAGGATACCTCCGAAACCTTTCCGGCAGGACGTGGCCACGCTTGGGTTGACGTATACGGCATTCAATCAACTCTAAATATCTGCTCCTTGGCGAAAATTGGTCCAAATGGGGATAGATTGGATCGATCTGATCTGGATCGCATGAGCCTAGCATGATACCCGCCTAGCTCGACCTCCGGGGTGGCTTTGACAGGAACTCCCGTGCCGACGGCTGTTCGTGCCGGGGGTGGCCATGGCGCGTGTGATGGCAGTTGGGCGATGCGGGATGTTGCGGTCATCGTCGTCGATGACGACAAGGAGTTCCTTCTTGAGGTGCGAGAGGGCCTCGCGCTCGAGAACCTGCCAGTGGTCTGCGCCTCTTCGCCTTTGAGCGCTCTCGATATCGTCGAGCAGAACTTCGCCATACGCGTGCTGGTCACCGACCTTGCCATGCCGGATCTTGACGGTCTTGAGCTGATCCGTCGTGTGGGTGAACTTCGTCAAGGCCCGCAGATTCTCCCCATCATACTCACGGGAAATGCATCGCTGGAGAACTCCGTTGCCGCCCTGCGCATGGGCGCGGTGGATTTTCTCCAGAAGCCGGTCGAAATCGCCAATCTCGTGGCCGCCATTCGGCGTGCGCTGGATCTCTCCGTGCAGAAGCGGCGGGCAGCGACCTTGTTCGACGATCCTCTGTCTCTTCTGCGCCTGCTTGACGGCCTGCGCATGGACCGCAAGCGGGTTCTTCCGAGGATTGCCGGCGGAGATGCCGCCTGGGAAATGCTGCTCGATCTCGCCATGGCGCAGGCTGCTGGCCGGCAGGTTTCGGTCTCGGCGCTATGCGCGGGGGTCGGAACCTCCACCACCACAGCCTTGCGTCGCCTCGAAGCGCTTGAGCAGGAAGGGCTTGTCGAGCGCCATCCCGACCCCGAGGATCGCCGAAGGGTATGGCTCCAGCTGACCCACAAGGGCGGAGCATCCGTGCGTCAGGCCGGCCGGCGCTTTGCCGAAACCCTCCGGGCGCTCATTTAGTAATATGTCCGAACGAAAATTGTATTTCGCTAAAATTGCGTGTTGCAACGAACTATTTTTGACCTCATATTTTAATATAGATAGGTCCATTCTGGACATTATGACTACAATCTGAACCCGATTATCATTGTGAAAATTTCGGTACCCGGGCACTTTCCGCGGAGTTAAGCGGGTGGAGTGCCATGGGTGCAGCTGTTCTTGCTGATGACGGTGGTCGCGTCATCAATCCCTCTCACCATGAGAGAGGACTTGTGGCGGCTTGGCTCGGAAATGCCGTCGGAACGTTCGTCGATGTCGGTGCGGGGGATCCCATCCGCGGCAGCCAGACCTATCATCTCGAGCTGAACGGCTGGAAGGGTCTGCTCATCGAGCCGTCCGTCGAGCTGGCCAAGGCATTGGAGACGACACGAAAGTCTCCGGTTGTCCCGGTCGCCTGTGCGGCGCCCGGAGCGCCAGACATACTTCAGCTCTGGCTTCTGGGATGGGAGGCGCGGTCACACCTGTTCCCCGGCGACCAGCCGAGCGGCGTGATGCGCGTGGCGGCCAGAACGCTTGATGACATTCTGGCGGAGGCGGGCATCACCAGCTTCGACTTCCTGTCCCTCGACGTGGGGGGCACCGAGGCGGACGTTCTTTCCGGCTTCACCGCCTCCCGTTTCAAGCCGCGTCTCATCCTGGTCGACGACCGGGTGGATTTCGGCCGCAGCCGCCGCCTGTTGCGGGCACATGATTATGTGCCGGTCCGTCGCACCGGGCACAACGCCTGGTTCGTGCCCCGCAAGGTCGCCGGCCTTGCGTTCGCGGACAGGGTGACGCTCGCGTGGCACTACGGGCCGGCGCGCCTCGCGCGGCGGCTGCAGCGCCGCGTTCTGGCCTGATGCTGGAGAGGGCGCCCTCGCCAGACGGGTCGACAGTCGGGGCTGGGCGTGAGCCGCCTGTTGTGAAGCGCGGACAGGAGTGACGCGATCAGCATCAGGGCGACGCCGATGAAGATGCCGGCGAGGCGTTCCACGACCGGCATCAGTTCGGCGGGCGGTCTGCCATCGGTGAGCAAGCGGGAGAAATAGAAGATGCCGCCCGCGAGCGCCGCCAGATAGCATGAGGTCGAGATCGGCGGTCAACGGCGCCTCCCCACACAATCGCTGCGCCGGCCTGTCCGGATGACGGCGTCGGGGCGTACAAGCGCTTGATACCCTTTGGAAACCCCTCGGCGCCAGCGCCCGATCGCAGAGGGTCCGACGCCGTGCTCCGTTCAGCCGTGCCTGTCCTTGTCCTCGCCGATGGACGTGGCGATGTCGGTGAAGGTCGGGGAGGGGCCTTCCTGGCGATTGGTGGCCGCGCGCAGGAAGCGGATGGGGAACAACACCCCTTCGGCCTGGCCCGGGCTGATGGTGCGGCAGGCGGCATCGCGGCGGCAGGCGTCCTCCGCCTCGGCGAGCGCTGTCTCGATCTCGCCGGAGGTGAGAAGGCCCTTGTTCCGCATGGTCTCGACCAGGCGCGACAAGGCGAGGAGCACGCCTTCCAATTGCAGGTTCGCGGTGTTCATGGGGTTCTCCGCTCTGGTGCGGCGTTCCGCCGTCCAGCCATGCCAACGCTGCGGACCTCGCACCGGTTTCCCCGCGCCGGCCGCAGGTTCTCAACCGCACCGTTGCCGCATAGGATGCGCGCCCGCCCCGGCGCCTGCCCGCCACTCCACTTTCGGTGTTCGTTTCCCGCAGCGCTCCAGCCGGATGGCCGGATGAGCGGCGGCCTACGGCCCACCGGTGCGCAAAGACCGATTCGAATACACGGTTCGACCGGCGCCTGCGCGATCCACGGCGCGGCGCCCCAAGGAGGAAGCCCGATGTCCGATGCCTATCCCAACGTCCAGCTCCACATTGACGGTGTCTGGCGCGACGCCGAGGGTGGCCGCCGCATCCCGGTCATCAATCCCGCCACGGAGGAGGAGATCGGCTCGGTCGCGCACTGCTCGCGGGCCGACCTCGACGCGGCGCTGGAGGCGACCGAGCGCGGCTTTGCGATCTGGAGCAAGGTATCGGCCTTTGATCGGTCCAAGCTCATGCGCAAGGCCGCCGACCTGCTGCGCGAGCGCGCCGACGGCATCGCCCGGCTGATGACGCTGGAGCAGGGCAAGCCGCTCATCGAGGCGCGGATGGAGACGCTGGCGGCTGCCGACATCATCGACTGGTTCGCCGAGGAAGCCCGCCGCGCCTATGGCCGCGTCATTCCCGCCCGCGCGCCCGGCGTCTATCAGCTCGTCATCAAGGAGCCCGTGGGGCCTGTCGCGGCCTTCACGCCGTGGAATTTCCCCCTCAACCAGGTGGTCCGCAAGCTGTGCGGCGCGCTGGCGGCAGGCTGCTCCATCATCGTGAAGGCGCCGGAGGAGACGCCGGCGTCTCCCGCCGAGCTGATCCGTGCCTTCGTGGACGTGGGCGTGCCGGCCGGTGTCATCGGGCTCGTCTATGGCGTGCCGGCGGAAGTGAGCGAATATCTCATCCCGCACCCGACCATTCGCAAGATCACCTTCACCGGCTCCACCCCGGTGGGCAAGCGGCTGGCGGCGCTGGCGGGCGAGCACATGAAGCGCGCCACCATGGAGCTGGGCGGGCATTCGCCGGTCATCGTTTTCGATGATGCGGACGTGGCTGCCGCGGCCAAGCAGATCGCCACCGCCAAGTTCCGCAACGCCGGGCAGGTGTGCGTCTCGCCGACCCGCTACCTCATTCAGGAGAAGGTCTACGAGCAGTTCGTGGACGCCTTCGTCACCGTCGCCAAGGCGGTGAAGGTGGGCAACGGCCTGGACGCCGGCACCACCATGGGCCCGCTCGCCAACGAGCGCCGCATCCCGGCCATGGAAGCCCTCATCGCCGATGCCCGCCAGAAGGGGGCCGAGGTGGCGACCGGCGGCTCGCGCATTGGAAACAAAGGCTATTTCTTCGAGCCCACGGTGGTCACGGGCGTCACCCGCGACATGCGGATGATGAACGAGGAGCCGTTCGGCCCGCTGGCGATGATGCTGCCCTTCTCGGATTTCGAGGAGGCCGTCACCGAGGCCAATCGGCTGCCCTATGGCCTTGCGTCCTATGCCTATACCCGCTCGGCCAAGACCGCCCAGCAGGTGGCGCACCGGGTGCAGGCGGGCATGATGACCATCAACCATCTGGGCCTTGCGCTGCCTGAGGTTCCCTTCGGCGGCATCAAGGATTCCGGCTATGGCTCGGAGGGTGGTTCGGAGGCCATCGAGGCTTATCTGAACCCCAAGTTCGTATCCCAGGCCGGGATCTAACCCTCAGGAATAAAACGACTTTCGCCGCCCTCCGGCTGGGCTGGAGGGCGGCGGCGGTTCAGGTGCCTACACCAGCATCTGCATGTCGCCGTCCACCGCGATGGCCTGGCCGGAGATGGTGGAGCCCATCGGGGACGACAGGAAAACTGCAACATTGGCAAGGTGTTGCGGTGGGATGAGGCGCTTCAGCGAGGTGGCCGAGAGGGCCATCGCCTGCACCTCCTCCATGGACATGTTGCGCTCGCGCGCCTTGTTCTCGAACACCGATCGGATGCGCGGCCCGTCCACCGATCCGGGCAGTATGGCATTGGCGCGTATGCCGAATTCGCCCAGCTCCATGGCCAGGGACTTGATGAAGCCGACCACCCCCCACTTCGCCGCCGCATAGGGCGAGCGGAGCGGAAAGCCGAAGCGGCCGGCGGCCGAGGACAGGCCGATGATGGAGGCGTTCTCGCTCTCCTTCAGGGCCGGCACGGCGAGGCGGGTGACGTTGAAATGGCCGGTGATGTCCACCGCCAGAGTGCGGTCCCAGTCCTCCGGCGAGATCTGGTCCACGCGGCCGGTGGGGCCGGCGATTCCCGCATTGTTTACAAGCACATCGAGCCCGCCGAGACGGCCCAGCGCGCCGTCCATGAAGGCGGCGACCGAGGCTCGATCCGACACGTCGCACCAGGTGCCGACGGATCCCGGCGCGGTGGTCCCCAAGGCCTCCAAGGCGGCCTCGTCCACGTCGCAGACTTCCACCTTCGCCCCCTCCTTCAGGAAGGCGCGGGCGATTTCCAGGCCGATGCCGCCGGCGCCGGCGGTGACGATGACGCGGATGCCGGCAATGCCGAGGTCCATGGCGTTCTCCCTAGGTTTTCGGGTGGGGTATCGGTGCTGTCAGGTGCCGGTTCAGGCACGTTCAGTCTTGAATCAGTCCGGAAGCACGTCGCGCGAGAGGATGAAGTCGCCCGCGCTCCAGATATCCGCGACCAGCGCGTCCCGTGCCGCGTCCGAATCGCGGGCCTTGAGGGCGGCGACGAGGCGGGCGTGGTGGAGGTGCGCCTCCCCCTGCCGCACCCGCTCCGGGCCGGCGCGGAAATCGAGGTTGAGAACGGGGCCGATCTGCAGCCAGAGGCCCTCGATCATCCCCATCAGGGTGGGCAGGTGGGCGGCGCGGTAGAGGGCGAAGTGCAGGTCCTTGTTGTGGCGCATGGCGGCGGCGCCGTCCGGTCTCTTCTTGTCCCGCTCGGCGGCGAAGGCGCGCTCGCAGCGGACCACCTCGGCGATCTCTTCATCCGTCGCCTCGCGGGCGGCGGTGGCGGCGGCGAGGCCTTCGAGGCTGATGCGGATGAGGCGCAGTTCGGCGAAGCGGGCGCGGGGCATGAGGGGCACGCGCACGGCGCGGTTGGGCAGCACTTCCAGCGCGTTCTCGGCGACGAGGCGCGACACCGCTTCCCGGACCGGCATGGCGCTGGTGCCGATGGCGGCGGCCAGCCCCCGCAGGGTGAAGCGCTCGCCCGGCGCGGCACGGCCGGAGAGCAGAAGCTCCTTCAGATCGCCATAGACCTGATCGGCCAAAGTCTGGCGGACGATGCGGCCGACACGGGCATCGAGCGTCGCCGCCGGCTCGTCGCCGCGGACCTCTGAGGCATCGCCGTCTGCGGCGGAAGGTGTCTTGTGTTCCATGTTCCGCGTCTGCTATGTGTGATCACAGATAACAGATAGCCGAGCCAGTCGGCAATCATTCCGGAGCGGTCCGAACGGGAAAAATCCTGCCGCCGCAACGTCCAGCCGGATCCATGGGAGGAGACGACGCCGTGAACGACATTCCCCATCACGCCCGCATTGCGTCCGCATCCGTCGGTCGTCGCACGCTCCTGAAGGGCGTCGGCGCGGCCGCGCTTCTCGGTGGCGTCGGCATGCCGGCCATCGTGAAGGCGCAGGCCGACACCGTGACCTTCGGCCACCTCACCCCGCTCACCGGCTTCCTCGGCCCGCTCGGCGCCTATGGCCAGATGGGCGTGCAGCTCGCGGTGGAGGAGCTGAACGCGGCGGGCGGCATCAATGGCCGCAAGATCAACCTCGTGATGGAAGACAGCGTGAACCCCGCCACCGCCTCCTCCAAGGCGGAGCGCTACATCGAGCGCGACAAGGCGGCGGTGATCGTGGGCGAGATTTCCTCCGCCTCGGCGCTGGCCATCGCCCAGGTGGCGGCGCGCAACAAGATCGTATTCGTCAACACCGGCGGCAATTCCGATGCCCTGCGCGGCAAGGATTGCAACCGCTACATGTTCCATGTGGAAGGCGCCAACACCCAATATGTGAAGGCGGTGGGCGCGGCGATGCTGCGCGACGGCCTCATCAAGGGCAAGAAACTCTTCTTCCTCACCGCCGACTACGCCTTCGGCCACGATCTCTCCCGCGTCGCCAAGCGCTACATCGCCCAGAATGGCGGCGAGGTGATCGCCGACGAACTGGTGCCCACCGATGCCACGGACTTCTCGTCCTATCTCCTGAAGGTGCGCCAGTCGCGCCCGGACGTGGTGATCTCCAACCTCGCCGGAAACCAGATCACCAACTTCATCAAGCAGTATTCGGAATTCGGCCTCCAGTATCCGTTCGGCGGATTCGGCTTCGATACGGCGGTGGCCTGGGGCGCGGGCAAGGATGCCTTCGGCGGCATCTGGCCGCTCATCTGGCACCATGACGTCTCCGCCCCGTCCTCCAAGGCCTTCGTCGCCGCCTTCGTGAAGAAGTGGGGCAAGCCGCCGGAGAACCAGGCCTGGGGCGACTATGTGGCCACCAAGCTCGTCGCCCGCGCCATGATCGAGACCAAGAGCACGGATTCCGCGCAGATCATCTCCTTCTTCGAGAAGGAGAAGGAGCTGGACATCCTGAAGGGTCGCAAGGGCTACTTCCGCGACTGGGACCACCAGCTCATCCAGGAGATGTACACGGTGACGCCCCGCCCGGTGGCGCAGGTGAAGGACAATTGGGACATCATGGTCCTCGGCCCGGCCGTGCCCGGCGCCGGCACCGCCCTCGACGTGATCGCGCCCACCCCGGAAGAGAACGCCTGCACCTTCCCCGCGGGGTGAGGGGCGCCCCTCTCCCTGCAATGCGAGAGGTGCCGCTTTCACCGCCGTCGTGCCCGGCCTTGTGCCGGGCATCCACGTCGGGCCGAGGGGACGTTGTTCGGGAAGATGTTCCCAGCCGAACCACGTGGATGGCCGGGACAAGCCCGGCCATGACGGTTGATGCGGATAACCTATGTTCCTCCCCTCTCCCCCTGCGGGAGAGGGGCCGGGGGTGAGGGGTGGGGATGCCTCCGCGGGCACCGGCCAATGGCGCTCGCGGCGCCATACCTCTCACCCCAGCCTTCTCCCGCAAGGGGAGAGGGAGTCTGAGCGGCGCGGGGGCCGCCGTCGATGTCTGCCAGTAAAAACGCCTAAGGCCGGAGAAGATGCAATGCCCATGGAACTCGTCTTCCTCATCGAGCAATTGCTCAATGGGCTTCTGGTGGGTGTCGCCTATCTCTTGATCGCGCTGGGCCTCTCGCTCATCTTCTCCCTCGGCGGCATCGTGAACCTCGCCCATGGCGGCTTCTATGCCATCGGCGCCTATATCGGCGTCGAGGTTGGCAACCGCTTCGGCTTTCCCGCCGCCTTCGTCGCCGCGCCCCTCTCCGTGGCGCTCATCGGCATGGTCATCGAGCGCACCCTGTTCTCGCGCTTCTACCGGGCCGATCCCATCCTCTCGCTGCTGCTCACCTTCGGCCTCGCCATGGTGATCGAGCAGGCGCTGCGCATGGCCTTCGGCGCCACGCCCATTCCCTTCTCCATTCCCGCCTTCCTCAAAGGGCAGGTGTTCCTCGGCGACTTCATCTATTCGCGCTATCGCCTCGCCATCCTGGTGGTGGCGGCGGCGGCGGTGCTGGGCCTGTGGCTGCTGCTCCAGCGCACCGCCTTCGGCCGTGTGGTGCGGGCGGGCGTGCAGAACCCGGACATGGTGGGCGCGCTCGGCATCTCGCTTACCCCCTATCTCACGGCGGTGGCGGCCATCGGCATCGGCCTTGCGGGCCTCGCCGGCATCATGCTCGCGCCGATCTCCGGCGTGCATCCGGCCATGGGCTCGGAAATCCTCACCGCCGCCTTCGTGGTGGTGGTCATCGGCGGTCTCGGCTCCTTCTGGGGCGTGGTGGCGGCGGGGCTGCTGGTGGGCCTCGTGCGCGGCCTCACGGTCTATTTCATCCCGCCGGCGGCCGAGGCGTCCATGTACGTCCTGATGCTGGCGGTGCTGCTCGCCCGGCCGCGCGGCCTGTTCGGCGAGCGCATCCTGCGCTTCGAGTGACCGCCATGCCCAAGGCCTCCACCGCGCCTTCCGTGACTGCGACATCTCCCTCGCCAGAAGCCGCGCCGAGCGCGGCGTGCCCTCCCGCCACAGGAGCCGCGATGCTCGCCCGCAATGCCAACCTCATCGTCGCCGCGGTGGCGCTGGCCCTTCTGCCCGCGTTGCTCTCCGCCCTCGGCCTGACGGTGACCTCCGCCACCGACGTGGTGATCCTCGCCCTCGCCTGCATGGCGCTGAACCTGCTCGTGGGCTACACCGGCCTCGTCTCCTTCGGCCATGGCGCGTGGTTCGGGCTCGGCGCCTATGCGGCGGCGCTGGTGCAGCAGCGGCTGTTTCCCGAGTGGGGCCTCGTGCTCGCGATCCCAGCGGCGGTGCTGGTGACGCTGGCGGCCATCCCGGTGGGCTACGTGGTGCTGCGCCGGCGCGGCGTCTATTTCTCGCTGCTGACGCTGGCGCTGACTGCGCTGGCCTACACCATCGCCTTCCGCTGGACCGCCGTGACCGGCGGCGAGAACGGCCTCGGCGGCGTCAATCGCGGCCCCTTCCTCGGCCTCGATGTGGATCGCAACGCCACCTTCTACTGGGTGGTGGCGGGCGCGGCCTTCCTCATCATCCTCACCCTCCAGCGCTTCGTGCGCTCGCCGGTGGGCACGGTGCTCGTCGCCATCCGCGAGAACGAGCAGCGGGCGCGCTTCATCGGCTACGATACGCGGGCCTACAAGATCGCCTGCTTCACCCTCTCGGCCGGCCTCACCGCGTTCGCCGGGGCGCTGCTCGCCTTCAACCACCGCTTCGCCTCGGCCGATCCCATCGCCATCGCCTTTTCCGGCGAGCTGCTGGCCATGGTGGTCATCGGCGGCATGCGCTCCTTCCTCGGGCCGGCGCTGGGCGCGCTGTTTTTCGTGCTGTTCCGCGAGTTCCTGTCCATGTGGACGGCGAACTGGCTGTTCTGGTTCGGCCTCCTGTTCATGGCCTTCATCGTCTTCTCGCCCACCGGGCTCGTGGGCGTCGCCGGCCGGCTGCTGGCACCGCTCCGGAAGAAGACCATCGAGGCCGCCGCCATGGGCCGGCGCACCTCGGCGGAAAAACGGCCGCTGCCGTCCTCCCTCACCGCCCGCGCGCGGTGGGAGAGCCCGGCGCCGCTGCTGGAGGCGAAGAACCTCGCTCTGGGCTTCGGCGCCATCAAGGCGGTGCGGGCCGGCGCGGTGGCGGTGAAGGACCGCACCCTCCACGCCCTCATCGGCCCCAACGGTGCGGGCAAGACCTCCACCTTCAACATGATCTCCGGCATGTTCGCCCCCAATGCCGGCGAAATCCGCCTCGCCGGCGAGCGCATCGACGGGCTCTCCCCCAATCAGGTGTGCATGAAGGGCCTCGCGCGCTCCTTCCAGATCACCAATCTGTTCCCGACCCTTTCCGTGGAGGAAAACCTGCGCCTCGGCGTGCAGGCCACCCACAAGAGCCGCTTCGACCCCTGGCGCGATGCCGCGTCCATCCCCGAGATCAATGCCGAGACGGCGGAGATGGTGGCCTTCCTGGGCGTCGCGGGCATGGAAAGGGCGGAGGCGGGCGCGCTCTCCTACGGCGGGCAGAGGCTGCTGGACATGGGTCTTGCCCTCACGTCCCGTCCGCGCGTGCTGCTGCTGGACGAGCCTTTGGCGGGCCTCGCGGCGGCGGAGCGCAACCGCGTCTCCAACCTCATCAAGGACATCTCCGCCGAGGTGCCGGTGCTGCTGGTGGAGCACGACATCGACCGCGTGTTCGAACTGGCCGACGCGGTGACCGTGATGGCCGACGGCGCGGTGCTGGTGGACGGCACGGTGGAGGATGCGCGCTCCGACAAGCGCGTGCAGGAGGTCTATATCGGCTCCGGTGCCGCGGCGCTGGCCGCCCGCGACCTTCAATCCGCCGCCACCGACACCATCATGCTGCGGCTCCACGGCATCGACGCCTTCTACGGCAAGAGCCGCATCCTGGCCGGCGTCTCGCTGGAGGCGAAGGAGGGCGAGATCCTCGCGCTGCTCGGCCGCAACGGGGCGGGCAAGTCCACGTTGCTCAAGGCCATCACCGGCATCGTCAAGCCCATGAACGGGTCGCTGACTTTGGCGGGCGAGGAACTCATGGGCCTCTCCTCCGCCGCCATCGCCCGGCGCGGCGTCGGCTACGTGCCGCAGGGCCGGGCGCTGTTCCACGGCATGAGCGTGCGCCACAACCTCGAACTCGGGCGGCTGAAGCGCATCACCGGTGCCGGAAAGCATTTCAGCGAGGAGGAAGTGCTGGACCTCTTCCCCCGCCTGAAGGTGCGCATGGACACGCCCGCCGATCTCCTCTCCGGCGGCGAGCAGCAGATGGTGGCGGTGGCCCGCGCGCTCATGGGCGACACCCGCGTGCTGCTGCTGGACGAGCCGTTCGAGGGCCTCTCCCCGGCCGTCACCGAGGAACTGTTCGACGCCTTCGACCGGCTGCGCCGCTCGCTCACCCTCGTCATCGTCGATCACCATCTCGATGTGGTGCTGAACCTCGCCGACCGCGCCGTGGTGCTGGAGCGCGGCGAGGTGGTCCACGAAGGCCCCGCCCGGCCGCTGGCGCGCGACCTCGATCTGCGGAGGCAGGTGCTGTGGCTGTGAGGGGTGGGGCAATGACCTCCAAAAGCCACCCCTCTCCCCTTGCGGGAGAGGGGATGGGGGTGAGGGGTGGGAGCCCCTCCTCCATCGCGCTCATCGGTCAAACGACACCACCCCCTCATCCGGCTCGCGGCTTCGCCGCGATCCACCTTCTCCCGCGAGGCGAGAAGGGTCGTCCGATGGGCATCGCCGGCTGCGCCGACTTTTCCCCTGGGCCCCGGCTCGGCGCTCCGGCTGCGCCGTCGCTGGTCCGGGGCGCAAGCTTATTCGACCTCAAGAGGCATCCATGACCAAGATCGCCATCATCGGCTCGGGCTTCATCGGCCGGGCCTGGGCCATCACCTTCGCCCGCGCCGGGTTCGACGTGGCGCTCGCCGACAAGGCGCCGGGCGCGCCGCAGGCGGCGCTCGCTTATATCGAAGGCGTGCTGCCGGACCTCGCGGCCAACGACCTGCTCAACGGCGCCACCCCCGAGGCCGTGCGCGCGCGCCTTTCCGCAGCCGGCTCCTATGCGGAAGCGCTGGAGGGCGCCGTGCACGCGCAGGAGAACGCGCCGGAAGACCTCGCCCTCAAGCAGGCGCTCTATGCGGAGCTGGACGCGATTGCCGCGCCCGAGACCGTGCTGGCCTCCTCCACTTCGGCGATCCTGCCGTCACGCTTTTCCGAGAACCTGACGCATCGCGAGCGGGTGTGCGTGTGCCACCCCATCAACCCGCCCTATCTGATCCCGGCGGTGGAAGTGGTGCCCGCGCCGTGGACCTCCGCGGACACCATGACCCGCGCCGCCGACCTCATGCGCGCGGCCGGCCAGTCGCCCATCGTGATGAAGCGCGAGCTGGACGGATTCGTGATGAACCGCATGCAGGGCGCGCTGCTGGAAGAGGCGTTCCGCCTCTTGGCGGACGGCTATGCCAGCGTCGAGGACGTGGACATCGGCATCCGCGAGGGGCTGGCGCTGCGCTGGTCCTTCATGGGACCGTTCGAGACCATCGACCTCAACGCGCCCGGCGGCGTCGCCGACTATGTGGCGCGCTACCAGCAGATCTACGAGCGCATTTCGCCCGACCAGTGGCGCCGCGTGGACTGGGCCGGGCCGGTGCTGGAAACCGTGCTGGCCGAGCGCCGCGCGCGCCTCGCCCATGATGCCCTTCAGGAGCGGCAGGTGTGGCGCGACCGCCGGCTGATGGCGCTGGCCGCCCACAAGCGCAAGGCCGACAAGGATATCGGCGCCTGAACTTTCGTGCCTTCCGACATTCCCGACCATAGAGGCAAGACCATCATGACCGAGGCAGCCCCCAAGAAATCCAATCGCAAGGTCATCATCACCTGCGCCATCACGGGGGCGATCCACACGCCCACCATGTCGCCCTACCTGCCCATCACGCCGGACGAGATCGTCGCCGACGCGCTGAAGGCGGCCGAGGCCGGCGCGGCCATCCTGCACCTGCACGCGCGCAACCCGGAGACCGGCCAGCCGGACCAGACGCCGGAGGCCTTCGCGCCCTTCCTGCCGCGCATCAAGCAGGCCACCAGCGCGGTCATCAACATCACCTCCGGCGGCAGCCCTTACATGAAGGTGGAGGAGCGCGTGCTGCCCGCCGCCACCTTCAAGCCGGAAGTTGCCTCCCTCAACATGGGCTCCATGAATTTCGGGCTGTTCCACCTGCTCGACAAGTACAAGGAGTTCAAGCACCCGTGGGAGAAGACGCATCTTGAGAACACGCGCGATCTCGTCTTCCGCAACACCTTCAAGGATATCGAATATATCCTGACCACCTGCTACGATAACGGCACGCGCTTCGAGTTCGAGTGCTACGACATCGGCCATCTCTACAATCTCGCGCACTTCCTGGAGCGCGGGCTGGTGAAGCCGCCGCTGTTCGTGCAGTCCGTGTTCGGGCTCCTCGGCGGCATCGGTCCCCACCCCGAGGACGTGATGCACATGAAGCGCACCTGCGACCGGCTGTTCGGCGACCAGTATCGCTGGTCCGTGCTCGGCGCCGGCCGCAACCAGCTCCCCATCGCCGCCATGGCCGCCTCCATGGGCGGCAACATCCGGGTGGGACTGGAGGATTCGCTCTGGGCCGGCCGTGGCAAGCTCGCCACCTCCAACGCCGATCAGGTGAAGCTCGCCGCCAAGATCATCGAGGGGCTCGGGCTGGAAGTGGCCAGCCCCGACGAGGCGCGCGAGATCCTGCAGCTCAAGGGTGCCGACAAGACGAACATCTGAGGGGGCTCGGCGGCGGGGGCTCGTCTCGCGAGCCCTCGCATTCCCGCCACCGCCGTCATGGCCGGGCTTGTCCCGGCCATCCACGTGGATGGGCCGGGAACATGCGTTTTGGCCATCGTCCTGTCGGCCCGACGTGGATGCCCGGCACAAGGCCGGGCATGACGGCGGGTCCGGGAACCGCCCTCGCGCCCCGGACGCATGCAGCGATAGCGGAATGCGATCCGGGGCCCAGCGCAAGGGACCGCCGAAGGCGCTTCTCTATTCAGGCGCTCCCGGGAATTGCCCCGCTGCGCGGGGAGTCTTGCGCTGGCCCCCGGATCAGCGCTCCGGCTTGCGCCGTCGCTTGTCCGGGGAACGGGCGCTCAGCGCGGCAGGGTCGTCGCGCCCATCAGGTCCTTGTCGATGGCGTGGGCGGCCTGGCGGCCTTCGCGGATGGCCCAGACCACCAGCGACTGGCCACGGCGCATGTCGCCGGCGGCGTAGAGCTTCGGCACGGAGGTGGCATAGGCCTCCTCGTCCGCCTTCACGTTGCCGCGCTTGTCCAGCGCCGCGCCGGACTGCTCGATGAGCCCGGCGAACAGCGGGTGGGCGAAGCCGATGGCGAGGAAGACGAGATCGGCGCGCAGCACGAACTCGGTGCCGGGAATGGGCTGGCGCTTGGCATCCACGCGGGCGCACTTGACGCCGGTGACGCGGCCGTTGCGGCCCTCGATGCCCAGCGTCGCGCAGGCGAACTCGCGCTCGGCGCCCTCGGCCTGGGAGGAGGAGGTGCGGAACTTGGTGGGCCAGAAGGGCCACACCGCCAGCTTGTCCTCCTTCATGGGCGGCACCGCGCGGATGTCGAGCTGGGTGACGGAGAGCGCGCCCTGGCGGAAGGCGGTGCCCACGCAGTCGGAGGCGGTGTCGCCGCCGCCCACCACCACCACATGCTTGCCGCCGGCGAGGATCGGGATCTCGTTCACCGGCTCGTCGCTCTCGCGGCGGTTGGACTGCACGAGATAGGGCATGGCGAAGTGCACGCCCTCCATCTCCTGGCCGGGGAGGCCCGGATCGCGCGGGGCCTCGGTGCCGCCGGCGAGCAGCACCGCGTCGTGGCCGTCGAGGAGTTCCTGCAGGGGGCGGACCACACCGATGTTCTCGTTGTAGTGGAAGGTGACGCCTTCCGCCTCCATCTGCTTCACCCGGCGGTCGATGTGGTGCTTCTCCATCTTGAAGTCGGGAATGCCGTAGCGCAGCAGGCCGCCGGCCTTGGGCTCGCGCTCATAGACATGCACGTCGTGGCCGGCGCGGGCGAGCTGCTGGGCGGCGGCAAGGCCGGCCGGGCCGGAGCCGATGATGGCCACCTTCTTGCCGGTCTTCACCGCGGCGGGCTCGGGCTTGATCCAGCCCTTCTTCCACGCCTTGTCGGCGATGGCCTGCTCCACCGTCTTGATGGTGACGGGCACGTCCTCGAGGTTCAGCGTGCAGGCTTCCTCGCACGGGGCGGGGCAGATGCGGCCGGTGAACTCGGGGAAATTGTTGGTGGAGTGGAGGTTGCGCGCGGCCTCTTCCCACTCGTTGCGATAGACGAGGTCGTTCCAGTCCGGGATCTGGTTGTTGACCGGGCAGCCGGTGGAGCCGTGGCAGAAGGGGATGCCGCAATCCATGCAGCGCGACGCCTGGTTCTCCACCTCGGCGTCGGGCAGCGGCAGCGTGAACTCGCGGAAATGGCGGATGCGGTCGGATGCGGGCTGATACTTCTGCTCGCGCCGATCAATCTCCAGGAACCCCGTGACCTTGCCCATAAAAACCTCGTTGGCGAACCTTGAGGGAACCGCCGCGCGCGCCGGATGTCTCCGCGTGCCGCACCACCAGTTCCATTACAAGAATTGTTCCAGCTTGAGGACTCGGTTTTCGCGCGCGTTTCCGCACGGGCGACCGGCCCGCGTGCCGGCCGTTCGGGGCCGGCCGGCGTCCCCTCCGGAGAGGGGACGCTCCTGCCTCATTCGGCCGCCGCGAGGCCGCGGCGCTTCTCCATCTCGCGCAGGGCACGGCGGTATTCCACCGGCATCACCTTGACGAACTTGGAGCGGTAGTCCGCCCAGTTGTCGAGGATCATCTGCGCCCGCGCCGAGCCCGTGTGGTGCAGGTGCTTGGCGATGAGCTGGTGCAGGCGCTCCTCGTCGTGGCGGGACATGTCGCCCTGCACGTCGATGCGGCCCTTGAACTCCAGGTCGCCGCCGTGGTGGTGGAGGCGCTCAAGCAGGTCCTCCTCCTCCTCCACCGGCTCCAGGTCCACCATGGAGAGGTTGCAGCGCTTGGCGAAGCTCTTGTCCTCGTCGAGCACGTAGGCGACGCCGCCGGACATGCCGGCCGCGAAGTTGCGTCCCGTGGGGCCGATGACCACCACGATGCCGCCGGTCATGTATTCGCAGCCATGGTCGCCGGTGCCTTCGACGACGGCGATTGCCCCCGAATTGCGCACCGCGAAGCGTTCGCCGGCGATGCCGTGGAAGTAGCATTCACCCTCGGTCGCGCCATACATCACGGTGTTGCCGACGATGATGGAGTTCTCCGGAACGATGGCCGAATGCGCCGGCGGCCGCACGATGATGCGCCCGCCCGACAGGCCCTTGCCCACGTAGTCGTTGGCCTCGCCGATGAGGTCGAAGGTGACGCCCGCGGCGAGGAAGGCGCCGAAGGCCTGGCCCGCCGTGCCCGAGAGGGTGACGTGGATGGTGTCGTCCGGCAGGCCGGCGCCGCCATGGGCCTTGGCCACCGCGCCCGAGAGCATGGCGCCGGCGGAGCGGTCCACCGAGCGGATGGGGGTCTCGATGACCACCTTCTCGCCGCGCTCCAGCGCCGGGGCCGCCTTTGCGATGAGAGTGCGGTCGAGCACCTTCTCGATGGGGTGGTGCTGGCGCTCGGTGTGGCGGATGCCGACCTCGGCCGGCACCTGCGGCACCGCGAAGATGCGCGAGAAGTCGAGGCCCTTGGCCTTCCAGTGGTCGATGGCGGCCTTCTGGTCCAGCACGTCGGCGCGGCCCACCATCTCTTCCAGCTTGCGGAAGCCGAGGGAGGCCATGATCTCCCGCACCTCTTCCGCGATGAAGAAGAAGTAGTTGATGACGTGCTCGGGCGTGCCCTTGAAGCGCTTGCGCAGCACGGGGTCCTGCGTCGCCACGCCCACCGGGCAGGTGTTCAGGTGGCACTTGCGCATCATGATGCAGCCCGCCGCGATGAGCGGGGCGGTGGAGAAGGCGAACTCGTCGGCGCCGAGCAGGGCGCCGATGATGACGTCCCGGCCGGTGCGCAGGCCGCCGTCCACCTGCAGCGCGACGCGCGAGCGCAGGCGGTTGGCCACCAGCGTCTGCTGGGTCTCGGCGAGGCCCATCTCCCACGGCGAGCCGGCGTGCTTGATGGAGGTGAGCGGGCTCGCGCCCGTGCCGCCCTCGAAGCCGGAGATGGTGATGTGGTCGGCGCGCGCCTTGGCGACGCCGGCCGCCACCGTGCCTACGCCGACCTCGGAGACGAGCTTCACCGACACGTCCGCGTCGGGGTTCACGTTCTTCAGGTCGTAGATGAGCTGGGCCAGGTCCTCGATGGAATAGATGTCATGGTGCGGGGGCGGGGAGATGAGGCCCACGCCCGGAGTGGAGTGGCGCACCTTGGCGATCACCGCGTCCACCTTGTGGCCGGGCAACTGGCCGCCCTCGCCGGGCTTGGCCCCCTGCGCGACCTTGATCTGCATCACGTCGGAATTGACGAGATATTCCGCCGTCACGCCGAAGCGGCCGGAGGCCACCTGCTTGATGGCGGAGCGCATGCTGTCGCCATTGGGCAGGGGCTTGAAGCGCTCCGGCTCCTCGCCGCCCTCGCCGGTGTTCGACTTGCCGCCGATCCGGTTCATGGCGATGGCAAGCGTGGTGTGCGCCTCGCGCGAGATGGAGCCGAACGACATGGCGCCGGTGACGAAGCGCTTCACGATCTCGGAGGCGGGCTCCACCTCGGAGATGTCCACGCTCGCCTGCCCGATCTCGCCCGCCGACCGGATGCGGAACAGCGAGCGCACGGTGAGGAGGCGCTTGTCCTCCTCGTTGATCATGGCGGCGAACGCCCTGTACTTGTCCTGCGCGTTGCCGCGCACGGCGTGCTGGAGCGCCGAGACCGAATCCGGCGACCACGCATGGTCCTCGCCGCGGATGCGGTAGGCGTATTCGCCGCCCACATCGAGCGCCATGCGGAACACGGGTGCGTCCGAGAAGGCGAGGGTGTGCCGCAGCACGGTCTCTTCCGCGATCTCCGGCAGGCCCACGCCCTCGATGGTGGTGGCGGTGCCGAAGAAATACTTCCGCACCAGCTCGGAGGAGAGGCCCACCGCGTCGAAGATCTGCGCGCCGCAATAGGACTGGTAGGTGGAGATGCCCATCTTGGACATCACCTTCAGCAGGCCCTTGTCAATGGACTTGATGAAGCGCTTCACGATCTCCTTGTCGTCCACCTCCTCCGGAATCTCGTCCTTCATGGAGAGCAGGGTCTCGAAGGCGAGATAGGGGTTGATGGCCTCGGCGCCGTAGCCGGCGAGACAGGCGAAGTGATGCACCTCCCGCGCCTCACCGGTCTCGACCACAAGGCCGACCGAGGTGCGCAGGCCCTTGCGGATGAGGTGGTGGTGCACCGCCGCCGTGGCGAGCAGCGCCGGGATCGGGATGCGGTCCGGTCCGATCATGCGGTCGGACAGGATGATGATGTTGTAGCCGCCGTGGACCGCCGCCTCGGCGCGCTCGCACAGCCGCTCGACGGCATCCTCCATGCCCGCCGCGCCCTTGTCGGAGGGGTAGGTGATGTCCAGCGTCCGGGTGTCGAACCGCTCCTCCATGAAGCCGATGGAGCGGATCTTCTCCAGGTCCTCGTTGGTGAGGATGGGCTGGCGCACCTCAAGCCGCTTGCGGCGGGCGTTGCCCTCCAGGTCGAAGATGTTCGGCCGCGGCCCGATGAAGGAGACGAGGCTCATCACCAGCTCCTCGCGGATCGGGTCGATGGGCGGGTTCGTCACCTGCGCGAAATTCTGCTGGAAGTAGCTGAACAGCGACTTGGACTTGTTGGACAGCACGCTGATGGGCGTGTCGGTGCCCATGGAGCCGACCGCTTCCTGGCCGGTGATGGCCATGGGCGCCATGAGCAGCTTCAGGTCTTCCTGCGTGTAGCCGAACGCCTGCTGGCGATCGAGCAGCGACACGTCGGTGCGCACCTCGCGCGCCTCCACGGGGCGCAGGTCCTCAAGCACGAGCTGGGTGTGCTTCAGCCACTCCTTGTAGGGGTTGGCGCGGGCCAGCTCGGTCTTGATCTCCTCGTCGGGGACGAGGCGGCCTTCCTCAAGGTCCACCAGCAGCATCTTGCCGGGCTGGAGGCGCCACTTGGTGACGATCTTTTCCTCGGGCAGCGTGAGCACGCCCATTTCCGAGGCGAGGACGATGGTGTCGTCGTTCGTCACCATGTAGCGGGCGGGGCGCAGGCCGTTGCGGTCCAGCGTCGCGACGATCTTCCGGCCGTCGGTGGCGACGATGGCGGCAGGGCCGTCCCACGGCTCCATGAGGGAGGCGTGATACTCGTAGAAGGCGCGCCGCTCCTCGTCCATGAGCGGGTTGCCGGCCCAGGCCTCGGGCACCAGCATCATAGCCGCGTGGGGCAGGGAATAGCCGCCCTGCACCAGAAATTCGAGCGCGTTGTCGAAGCAGGCGGTGTCCGACTGCCCTTCATAGCTGATGGGCCAGAGCTTGGAGATGTCGGCGCCGAACAGCTCGGAATCCACGCTCGCCTGCCGCGCCGCCATCCAGTTGACGTTGCCGCGCAGGGTGTTGATCTCGCCGTTGTGCGCCACCATGCGATAGGGGTGGGCCAGCGGCCAGGCCGGGAAGGTGTTGGTGGAGAAGCGCTGGTGCACGAGGGCGAGCGCGCTCTCGAAGTCCGGGTCGTGCAGGTCCGGATAATAGGCGCCGAGCTGGTCGGCCAGGAACATGCCCTTGTAGACCAGCGTGCGGACCGACAGCGACACCGGATAATAGCCGGCGGTGCGCGGGTCCCGTGCGCCGTAGACGGTGTTGGAGATCACCTTGCGCAGCACGAACAGGCGGCGCTCGAAGCCGTCCTCGTCGCCCGCGAACTCGCCGCGGCCGATGAAGATCTGCACGTGCTTGGGCTCGGTCGGCAGCACGCTGACGCCGAGGGAGGAATTGTCGGTGGGCACGTCGCGCCAGCCGATGAGCTCGAAGCCCTCTTCCGCCACCACACGCTCGTAGGCGGCGCGGACGATGGCCTCACCCTCGGCCTCGCGCGGCATGAAGATGTGGCCGACGGCATACTGGCCGGGCTCCGGCAAGGCGAAGCCGAGGCGGGCCGCTTCCTTGGCGAAGAACTTGTGCGGGATCTGCACCAGCATGCCCGCGCCGTCGCCGGCGCGCGGATCGGCGCCCACGGCGCCGCGGTGCTCCAGATTGAGCAGGATGTTGATGCCGTCCTGCACGATGCGGTGGCTCTTGCGGCCCTTGATGTCGGCGATGAAGCCGACGCCGCAGGCGTCACGCTCGTGCGCCGGGTCGAACAGGCCGAAGGCGTCCGGACGGCCGACGATCGCCGTGTCTTTCACGGCGGCGGCAGTCTGAGCCACGCTTCCGATCAAGCCATCCTTGCGATCCATCGGTGCCATCTGACCATTCCTTTTCCATAGGGCGGCGCGCCGCCCGCATTTTCCGGCTGTGCCGCCGGCTTCCCCAGACTGTCGGTGCCCATGCGCATCGCGCCGGGCGCCGGACCCCCTTCGCCCGGACGGGGCGTCCCGGCGATATCCGATACCTGCTTTGCAACTTTTGCACCACAGCCGCGCCGCGCGGAACTGCGCCTCCGTCCGACTTCGGCCGGCGACGCGCCGGCCCTGTGGAACGTGAGCTCGGCAATTCGGCGCGCACGGGAGATAGGGAAGTACGACTGCCCTATCTCGGCGAAGATGACAGAAAAGCAGCAGCCTCACAAGCGCCACGATGGCGCAGAAGCGGTCAAATTGGCGAAAAATTGCGCGACTGGCGGTTCTGGCGCAAGAACGGTACGGGGCGGTTGGCCCGCGCGCAACGGGATTTCGGCGCCTCCCGGCGGGTCCGATGCCCGATGCGGCCGATTGCCGGCTCCCGCCCCAATTTTGCGTCCCGAGTTGCGTCCTGACTTGCGTCCTACGGCTGCCGCATTGGAAGGCTTAGGTGAACGGGAATCAGGCGGCTCCGCCGGGTCCCGTCCTCGCATGCGTGGACGCGCGCGGAGAAGAAGGGGCGCAAGCCGACCGACCGCCTCACGTTTCTACCGTTCCGGAGCAGCGCCGTGCACCACACCCTCTCCCATCCCCTCGGCTCCCGGCCGGTGCTGCGCGCGGCCGCCGTTTCTGCCCTTCTCATCGGCAGCGCTCTGCCGGCCGCGGCGCAGGTGCTGATCTATGAGGGGCAGCCGGGCCTTGCGCCGCGCGGCTATCCGGTGCCGCCCGGCGCCTATCCGCCCGGCACCTATCCCGGCGGGGCGTATGGGGTGCCGCAGGCGCGCTATCCGGTGCTGCCGCCCGAGGAGATCCGGTCCATCGTCCAGAGCATGGGCTATTGGAGCATCGGTGCGCCCAAGCTCTCCGGCCGCTTCTATCTGGTTGCCGCATCCGATCAGGAGGGGCGGGCGCTCCTGCGGGTGAATGCCTTCACCGGCCGGGTGGTGAGCGCGCGCGCCATTCCGGGTGGTCCCGGCGGTCCCGCCGTGGCCGCGCCGGCCCCCGCGCCCCAGCGCCAGGCACCGCCCGCGACGGCGCGCGCCGTTCCCCCGGCCCCGGCACCGTCCTATTCCGCCCCGTCGCCGTCGGTTGCCGGAACCCCGGCGCCGCTGCCGCCCCAGCGCCCGCCGGAGGCGACCATGGCCGCCATCACGCCCGCGCCTGCGGTGGTTGCGCCCGCCGCGCCCGAGCCTGCTGCTGCCGCGGCTCCCGCGGCCCAGCCGACGCCCGGCGCCAGCGCGAATGCGCCGGCCGGGCAGACGGCCGCCCAGCAATCGGCCAACGCCGCCCCCTCCGCGACCCCAGCGAGCCCGGCCCAGCCGCAGAAGCGCAAGGCGGGCGCCGGCACGGCGACCACCGACAGCGCGTCGGCGGGCACCGCCTCGGTGCTGTCGCGTCCGAAAGGTCAGTAGGGAAGGCCGGCGGCCTCAGACGAAATAGGCCGCCGCCACCAGTCCGATCACGATGACGGCCAGCAGCCCCAGCGTGACGAGGCCGAGCCGCTTCTCGATGAACTCGCGCGCGGACGGGCCGAAATAGTACAGGATCGCCGCCAGCAGGAAGAAGCGGGCGCCGCGGGTGATCACCGACAGCACGAAGAACCAGAACAGGCTGTAGTTGGCGAAGCCCGAGGTGATCGTGACCAGCTTGAACGGGATCGGCGTGAGCCCCTTCAGGAGGATCACCCAGTGCCCGTAATGGGCGTAGGCGGCGCGGAACTGGTCGACCTTCTGGCCGTAGCCGTAAAGCTCGATGAGGAACTTGCCCACGCTGTCATAGAGCAGCGCGCCGATGGCGTAGCCGACGAGGCCGCCCAGCACCGAGGCGATGGTGGCGATGAGGGCGTAGCGCCAGGCCTTGTCCGGCCGCGCCAGCGTCATGGGCACCTGCAGCACGTCCGGCGGCACCGGAAACACCGAGCTTTCCGCAAAGGCGACGAGGGCGAGGGCCCAGGGTGCCGACGGCTTCGACGAATACGCGATGATCCAGTCGTAGAGCTTGCGGAGCATGGGCGCCTTGCTGCGTCGCGAAATGGTGCCCTCGCTTAGAGCCTGGAACGATCCGAGTAAAGCGCCGCGCGGGCCTGCCGGCACGGCCTTTCGCCAGCCCGCGGCGCGGGCTCTCCTTCGCCGCGTCTGCGCCGGGATGTACCCCGCTGCGGCACCGCGTAAACCGCTGCTTTACCACCCCGGTTCACGCAAGGGCGCTGTGACTCGCAGGACACAGACACGTGACGCGGCGCGGTGTAAACCCGGTTTCGCTGCGGTCGAGTCGCGGGGGCGATACCCCGGTCGCGGTGCCGGCGGGGCGGGCCACGCCCCGGACGATTTCCGGGGAACACCCCGGTGCCGTTCAGTCTTTATGAACCGCTGCTGAAACACTCATTCAGCTCCGGTGCCGCACGGGAAGCGTATTTCGTGCTGCACCGCCGCAAGCGGGTGTCGTCGGCGACGGAAGCCGCGACGCAAGTTCTGAGGATCGAGGATGACCAAGCGAATCGCCGTGTTTGCCGCTCTCGTGCTGGGCTATGTGCTGACAGGCATGGCGCTGAACGCCAGCCAGCCGGCCGACGCCGCTTCCCCCGTTTCGCCTGCCGCCGCGCAGAGCGAGGCCGACTGAACGCATCCCGATCAAGGCGCCCGTCCGGGGCGCCTCCCGTCCGTGGGGCGGGTGTGAGGTCGAGGGCCGCGCGGTTTTCCTGAAGCGACGCAGACATGAAAAAGGCCGGGCAAGCGCCCGGCCTTTTCATTTTCAAGTCACCCTGCTGCCGCGTCCGATGACCGGGCGGACCCGGCCATCGGGAGGGGAGGTCTCAGTGCACCGCGGCCTTCTTCTGCGGCTCGAGATCGGCGGCGGTCAGCGGCGGGTTGGCGAGGATGCCGCCGAGGCCGGCCATGGCGGCGCGCTGGCGCACCAGGGCCAGCACCACGTCGAGGGTGGGGGTGGGCATGTCCAGCATCTGGCCCATTTCCTGGACGACGCTGACCAGCGGATCGATCTCCATGGGGCGGTCGCGCTCCAGGTCCTGGAGCATGGAGGTCTTGTGCGCGCCCACGGCGCCGGCACCGTTGATGCGGCGTTCCACGTCCACGCGGAAGTTGACGCCGATGCGCTCGGCGATGGCCTTGGCTTCCAGCATCATGGCCTTGGCCACGGCGCGGGTGCCGGGATCGGCGGCGATGAGGTCGAGGGTGGCGTGGGTGAGGGCGCTGATGGGGTTGAAGCAGAGGTTGCCCCACAGCTTCAGCCACAGCTCGTCGCGGATGTTGGTCATGACCGGCGCGCGCAGGCCGCCCTTTTCCATCATCTGGCTGAGGGCGGTGACGCGGGGCGTGATCTCGCCCGACGGCTCGCCGAGGGGGAACTTGTCGCCATAGATGTGCTGGATGACGCCGGGCGCCACCACCTCGGTCGCGGGATAGACGATGCAGCCGATGGCGCGCTCGGGGCGCAGCACTTCCCACTGCTTCGCGCCGGGATCGATGGTGGCGAGGGTGCGGTTCTCCAGCGCCCCGCCATGCTTGTAGAAGTACCAGTAAGGCACGCCGTTCACGGCGGTGACGACGGAGGTGTCGTTGCCGAGGAGGGGGCGCATCTGCTGCACCACGCCGGGCACCGAATGGCCCTTGAGGGCGATGATGACGTAATCCTGCGGCCCCAGCTCGCGCGGGTCGTCGGTGGCGCGCACCTTGGCGACGCGCTCTTCGCCATTGATCAGCAGCTTCACGCCATTGGTCTGCATGGCCTCCAGATGGCCGCCACGGGCCACCAGGCTGACATCGGCGCCGGCCTGGGCGAGCTGCACGCCCAGATAGCCGCCAATGGCTCCGGCACCGTAAATGCATACCTTCATGGCTGATCCTCCCTGCTGAGCGCGATCTATGTCGTATTATGTATACCAGATTAGCGGGCAGCCCCGCCGTCCGGCAAGTCCCGGACACAATACTTATGGAAATTAATTCCGCAACGTGGAAAATTTGACGCAGGGGCAGCGCACGGGGTGGACGGGCGCGAGGGGAAAGATAGTTTGATGCGCAACGAAACGGGAGGAGAAAGCGGCATGCCGGACACCGAGGTCGCACCGCGGCGCAGGGGACGGCCGGCCTCCGGCACGGCGTCGGAGGGCGGGGCCGAGGTCCAGTCGCTGGACCGCGCCATCGCCCTGCTGCGCGTGGTGGCCGATCAGGACGGCATGGCGCTGGCCGAGATCGCCCGGCGCGCCGAGCTGCCCGTCTCCACCGTGCACCGCCTTTTGACCACGCTGGAGAAGCGCCAGCTGGTCAATCACGACCTGTCCACCGGGCTCTGGACGGTGGGGCTCGGCCTGTTCCGCATCGGCTCGGCCTATCTGCGCATCCGCAAGCTGCCGGACATCGGCCGCCCGGTGATTCGCCGTCTCCTCCACGAGACCGACGAGACCGTGAACCTCGCCATGTTCGATGCCATGGAGCTGGTGGTGGTGGCGCAGGCGGAGGCCCACGCCCCCGTGCGCGCCTTCTTCCGCCTGGGCGCGCGCCTGCCGCTGCATGCCACCGCCGCCGGCAAGGCGGTGCTGGCCGCTGCGAGCCCCTCCTTCCGCGGCGCCTGTCTCGCCCAGATCCGCTACGAGCCCTTCACCACCGCCACCCGCCGCGAGGAGCGGGCGCTGATGGATGATGTCGCCGAAATCCTGGAGCGCGGCTTCGCCGTGGACCGGGAGGAGCACGCCCCCGGCATGCGCGCGGTGGCGGCCGCCATCCTCAATGAATGGCGCGAGCCCATCGGCGCGGTGTCCGTGTCCGGCCCGGCGGTGCGCATGAGCGAGGACCGCATCCAGCGCCTCGGCCGGCGCGTGGTGGCGGCGGCGGAGCAGATGACGCGCCTGTATTCCGGTGCCGATGAAAACCTGCCGCAGGACTACGCCGCCTTCCGCTGAGGCGGCCTTCCGCAACTGGAATACAGTATTCCAAAGTTGTGGCATACAACGTACCTAATTCCGAATTGAAAATTCCAATTGACACCCCTCCCTTGGTCTATACTCTTGCCAAGCCGCCGTAACGGCAACGGTGGGAACGCCAACTAAATTGCCGGCATAAATCGCGTATTGGTGAAGATGCGCGATGTAAAACAGGCTGAAGTCCCGTTTTCGTCTGCTCCATAGAGGCTAAGCCCGGGGGTTCGACGAACAGAAGTGTTTTCGGGACCTTGCCCGGCGCAACAGGCGTCGGTTGATACAAGCTCTGGAATTGCGATCCGCACCAAAAAGAACGCGGACGTGGGGAGGAAAAATCAGATGCATTCGGCAATCGCCAAGATCGTCAGGAGAGGTGCGGCTGCGCTCGCGGTCACGACGGCGCTCGCGCCGGCCGTTATGCCGTCCTGGGCCCATGCGGCCTGGGAGCCCACCAAGACCGTGGAATTCATCGTTCCCGCCGGCACCGGCGGCGGCGCCGACCAGATGGCGCGGATGATCCAGGGCATCGTCCAGAAGAACAATCTGATGAGCCAGCCGCTCGTCGTCATCAACAAGTCCGGCGGTGCCGGCGCCGAGGGCTTCCTCGACGTGAAGGGCTCCAACCGGAACCCCCACAAGATCATCATCTCCCTCTCGAATCTCTTCACCACCCCGCTCGCCACCGGCGTGCCCTTCTCCTGGAAGGACATGACCCCGGTCTCCATGCTGGCGCTCGACGAGTTCGTGCTGTGGGTGAACGCCAAGGCGCCCTATGACGACGTGAAGGGCTTCCTCGCCGCGCTCAAGGCCGCCTCGGGCGACCAGACCTTCAAGATGGGCGGCACCGGCTCCAAGCAGGAAGACCAGATCATCACCGCCGCCATCGAGCAGAAGACCGGCGCCAAGTTCATCTACGTGCCCTACAAGGGCGGCGGCGACGTTGCGGCCCAGCTCGTCGGCGGCCATGTGACCGCCTCGGTCAACAACCCCATCGAGGCGGTGTCCCAGTGGCGCGCGGGCGAGCTGAAGCCGCTCTGCGTGTTCGACTACCAGCGGCTGCCCTACAAGGAGCCCATCGCCAACGGCAAGTCCTGGGCGGACATCCCCACCTGCAAGGAATCCGGCCTCGACATCGAATATCTGATGCTGCGCGGCATCCTCATGCCGCCGAATGCCACGAAGGATCAGGTCGATTACTTCGTCGAGCTGTTCAAGAAGGTCCGCGCCACCCCCGAGTGGCAGGAATTCATGCAGAAGGGGGCCTTCAACACCACGGCCCTGAGCGGTCCTGAATATTCGGCCTGGCTCACCAAGGCCGAGGCCACGCACAAGGACCTCATGGAGAAGGCGGGCTTCGTCGCCAAATAAGCGACGAGGTTCGCGGCGCCGGTGCCGTGTGGCCGCAGAGCCGCGGGCGCCGGAAGGGCAGGGACGGCAGGGGCTTCACCGCGCGACGGCGGGGCTGGGCCGGCCGCCGACCCTGTGCGCCGATCTGGGAAGCCCATCCGGGACGCCGCGCGGAACGCGACCGCCGTGCGCCCCGGCCGTGACCGGCCCCGTTTTGAAGCCCCGCACGAAGCCTGAGACGGATGCCTGACCGGCGGGGCGCTTCAAGGATCTGATCCCATGAGCACTGAAAGCGGACATTCCGCCCCCACCGCGCACAATGAGAAGACCGTCACCAACCGCACCATGGATGCGGCGGTGGCGCTGATCTTCATGGCCCTCGCGGCCCTCGTCATGTCCGACAGCTGGCGCGTGGGCGCGCGCTGGGCCTCGGACGGCCCGCAGGCCGGCTACTTCCCCTTCTATGTCGGCCTCATCATGTTCATCGCCTCCACCGTCACCCTGGTGACGGCGCTGGTGAGCCGCCATCCGGATCTCGGAAACTTCGTCGATCGCTCCCAGCTCGTCTCGGTGATGCAGGTGCTGATCCCGACGACGGTCTATGTGGGGCTGATCTTCCTCGTCGGAATCTATCTCGCGTCGGCGGTGTTCATCGCCTTCTTCATGTGGTGGCTCGGCAAATACCCGGTGGCGAAGATCATCCCCGTCGCCGTGGGCGTGCCGCTCGCCCTCTTCGTCATGTTCGAGATCTGGTTCCTGGTGCCGCTGCCCAAGGGCCCGCTCGAGACCGCGCTCGGCTACTGACCGCCGGCGCCCCGCGCCGCGGTCCCGCCCGCGCGCCCCGCCTCCGGGGCCGCGGGAGGCGACAGACGATCTCCGCCCGGCCCCGCCCGGCGGACCCACGGGCGATCCGACGCCCATCCATCTTTTCGAGACCATCGACGCACAACAGGCAACGCGCCCGACCCCGCGCGAGCCGCCACAGAAGCGGCCGGGGGGCGCAACGGAGGACCCCGTGGAAGCGCTCACGTCACTCATCGGAGGGTTCGGTGTCCTCGCCGACCCCATGAACATCGTCTACATGTTCGTCGGCATCTCGCTCGGCGTCCTCATCGGCGTGTTGCCGGGGCTGGGCGGCGCCAACGGCGTCGCCATCCTGCTGCCGCTCACCTTCTCCATGTCGCCGGTGTCGGCGATCATCATGCTCTCCTCCATCTATTGGGGAGCCCTGTTCGGCGGCGCCATCACCTCCATCCTGTTCAACATTCCCGGCGAGCCCTGGAGCGTGGCCACCACCTTCGACGGGCATCCCATGGCCCAGAAGGGGAAGGCCGGCGAGGCGCTGACGGGGGCCTTCACCGGCTCCTTCATCGGCGCCTTCTTCGCCGTGCTGCTCATCACCTTCCTCGCGCCGGTCATCGCCAAGTTCGCGCTGCAGTTCGGCCCGGCCGAGTTCTTCGCCGTCTACCTCCTCACCTTCTGCTCGTTCGTCGGCATGGGTAAGGAGCCGCCGGCCAAGGTGATCGCGGCCATGATGCTCGGCTTCGCCCTCGCGGCGGTGGGCATCGACACGGTGACGGGTCAGCTGCGCATGACCTTCGGCTCGGTGGAGCTGCTGCGCGGCTTCGACTTCCTGGTGGCGGTCATCGGCCTGTTCGGCGTGGGCGAGATCCTGCTCACCATGGAGGAAGGCCTCGCCTTCAAGGGCAAGAGCGCATCCATCAATCCCAGGGTGGTGCTGCACACCTGGGCGCAGATCCCCAAATACTGGGCGGGCCTTCTGCGCTCGGCCATCGTCGGCTGCTGGATGGGCGTCACCCCCGGCGGCGCCACGCCCGCCTCCTTCATGAGCTACGGCCTCGCCAAGAAGTTCTCCAAGAACGGCCGCAACTTCGGCAAGGGCGAGCTGGAAGGCGTCATCATGCCGGAGACGGCGGCCCACGCCGCCGGCACCTCGGCGCTGCTGCCCATGCTCACCCTCGGCATTCCCGGCTCGCCGACCGCGGCGGTGCTGCTGGGCGGCCTGCTCATCTGGGGCCTCCAGCCCGGCCCGCTGCTGTTCGTGGAGCAGAAGGACTTCGTGTGGGGCCTCATCGCCTCGATCTATCTCGGCAACATTGCCGGCCTGATCGTGGTGCTGACCACCGTTCCGATCTTCGCGGCCATCCTGCGCATCCCGTTCAGCGTGATCGCGCCGATCATCCTCGTGATCTGCGCGGTGGGGGCCTACACGGTGCACAATGCCGGGCTCGACATCGCCGTCATGCTGATCTTCGGCGTCATCGGCTACCTGTTCAAGAAGCTCCAGTATCCGCTGGCGCCGCTGGTGCTGGCCCTGGTGCTCGGCGACATGGCCGAATCGTCGTTCCGGCAGGCCATGCTGGTGTCGCAGGGCCACCTCTCCATCTTCTGGTCCAACCCGCTGGTGGGCTCCATCGTCACCCTCGCGCTGGTGATGCTGGTGTGGCCGCTGGTGTCCAAGGTGATGGCCCGCCTCAACGGGGGGAAAGAGGCGGCGGCCGCCGAGTGAAAGACGGCGGGCGGGCTGGACCAAAGGCCCATGAGCCCGGCTCATGGGCCTTTGGTCCAGCCCGCGCGGCGCCTGAGCGTGGCCCTCTCGGCCTCGGACAAAGACCGAGGCCGATGGCACAACAGCCTCCGCCCGCATCGCTTTTCCGGGCCGTTGACCCTGGGTCGTGCTGCGACGCGCAATCGAATTCCCGGCGGACGGGATTGATATGGCGCAATGAACACCGTATACAGTATTTCACGGATGAGGAACGCCTCGACAGAAGGCGGCCGCTTCCAGGGAGAGGAAGTCCAGGTCGTGCAGACGCCCGTGCATCAGACGCCCGCGCTTGAGGTCGTTGATCCTCCGAAGCTCAAGGTCGAGCCTCTGGAGGCCGCGTCCAGCCTGCGCATGCTGGCCTACGAAGCCCTGAAGCGCGCCATCACGCAGATGGACATCTACGGCTCGACCACCGAATTCCGTCTCGACGAGCGCCAGCTCTCCGAGACGCTGGGCGTCTCGCGGACCCCGATCCGCGAAGCCATGACCGTTCTGGAGCAGGAGGGCTTCGTGCGCTCCGTTCCGCGCCGCGGCATCTTCGTGGTGCGCAAGACCAAGCGCGAGATCCTCGACCTCATCGTGGTCTGGGCGGCGCTGGAGGCGATGGCGGCGCGCCTGGCCGCGACCCACGCCTCCGACAGCGAGATTGCGGGCCTGCGCCGGCTGTTCCACGAGTTCGAGGCGCAGCCCCTCGCCAGCCACATGAACGAGTATTCGGAGGCGAACATCGCCTTCCATCAGGCCGTGATCCGCATGGGCGGGTGCCGGCTGATCGTGGACATGACGGAGAACCTGTTCCTGCACATGCGCGCCATCCGCGCAGTCTCGGTGCGGCAGGAGAACCGGCACGAAATCTCCATGCGGGAACACATGGCGATCATCGATGCGCTCGAGACAAGAGACCCAGATCTCGCCGAGCGCCTGGTGCGGGAACACACCATGGGCCTTGCGGCTCATGTGGAACGGCACGGCGTCTTCCCCGAATAGGCCGGTCACAGGCCACGGAACGACGCCCTAGGAGATCCTCATGGCTACGGCGGAAAAGTCCAAGATCGAAGACAACGTGGTGCACATCGACCCGGCCGCCGAGGCCGAGCGTGAGCTCACCGACGGCTTCCACCTCGTCATCGATGCCCTGAAGCTGAACGGCATCGAGACGATCTACGGCGTGCCCGGCATCCCGATCACCGATCTCGGCCGCATGTGCCAGGCCGAGGGCATCCGTGTCATTTCCTTCCGTCACGAGCAGAATGCCGGCAACGCGGCGGCGATTGCGGGCTTCCTCACCAAGAAGCCCGGCATCTGCCTCACCGTGTCGGCCCCCGGCTTCCTCAACGGCCTGACGGCGCTGGCGAACGCCACCACCAACTGCTTCCCGATGATCCTCATCTCCGGCTCCTCCGAGCGCGAGATCGTCGACCTCCAGCAGGGCGACTATGAGGAGATGGACCAGCTCGCCATCGCCAAGCCCCTGTGCAAGGCCGCCTTCCGCGTGCTGCACGCGGCGGACATCGGCATCGGCGTCGCCCGCGCTATCCGCGCGGCGGTGTCGGGCCGTCCCGGCGGCGTCTATCTCGACCTGCCGGCCAAGCTCTTCGGCCAGGTGATGGATGCCGAGGCCGGCGCCAAGTCCCTCGTCAAGGTGATCGATCCCGCCCCGGCGCAGATCCCGGCCCCGGCCGCGGTGGACCGCGCCATGGAGCTGCTCAAGGGCGCCGAGCGTCCCCTCGTCATCCTCGGCAAGGGCGCGGCCTACGCGCAGGCCGACGACGAGATCCGCACCTTCATCGAGAAGAGCGGCATTCCCTTCCTGCCCATGTCCATGGCCAAGGGCCTGCTGCCCGACACCCATCCCCAGTCGGCGGGCGCTGCGCGCTCCACCGCGCTCAAGGATGCCGACGTGGTGCTGCTCGTGGGCGCCCGCCTCAACTGGCTGCTCTCCCACGGCAAGGGCAAGACCTGGGGCGATGCCCCGAAGAAGTTCATCCAGGTGGACATCGAGCCCAAGGAGATGGACTCCAACGTCGAGATCGCGGCTCCCCTCGTCGGTGACATCGGCTCGGTGATCGCCGCGCTCAACGCCCGCCTCGACGGCAGCTGGAAGGTTCCCCCGGCCCAGTGGACCGAGACCATCCGCACCAAGAAGGAAGCAAACATCGCCAAGATGGCGCCGAAGCTTCTGAAGAACTCGGTGCCCATGGACTTCCACTCGGCCCTCGGCGCGCTGAAGAACGTCATCAAGGAGCGTCCCGACGCGCTGCTGGTGAACGAGGGCGCCAACACCCTCGACCTCGCCCGCGGCATCATCGACATGTACGAGCCGCGCAAGCGCCTCGATGTCGGCACCTGGGGCGTGATGGGCATCGGCATGGGCTTCGCCATCGCGGCGGCGGTGGAGAGCGGCAAGAAGGTTCTCGCGGTGGAAGGCGACAGCGCCTTCGGCTTCTCCGGCATGGAGGTGGAGACCATCTGCCGCTACAACCTGCCGGTCACCATCGTGATCTTCAACAACAACGGCATCTACCGCGGCACCGACACCGATCCCACCGGGCGTGATCCCGGCACCACGGTGTTCGTCCCCGGCGCGCGCTACGACAAGATGATGGAAGCTTTCGGCGGCGTGGGCGTGAACGTCACGTCCCCCGACGAGCTCTATCGCGCGGTCAGCGCCGCCATGGACTCGGGCAAGCCCACCCTCATCAATGCGGAAATCGATCCGGCTGCCGGCTCCGAGAGCGGCAACATCGGCTCGCTGAACCCGCAGAGCGTGGTCAAGAAGAAGAAGTGAGCGGCGCCCGGCGCATGAGCCGGTGCCACTCATGATGCAAGGCTGGTCGGCGGGGCCTCAGGTCCCGCCACCCAACCCGACGACACCAAAATAATAAAAGTAAAACCGGGAACGAAAACAGAGCGGAATTGTGAGGATACGATGGGCAAGGCACTAGAGGGGGTCCGCATCCTGGACTTCACCCACGTTCAGTCCGGACCGAGCTGCACGCAGCTGCTCGCCTGGTTCGGCGCGGACGTCATCAAGGTGGAGCGTCCCGGCGAAGGCGACGTGACGCGCGGCCAGCTCCGCGACGTGGACGGCGCCGACAGCCTCTATTTCACCATGCTCAACTCGAACAAGAGGTCGATCACCCTCGACACCAAGAACCCCGAGGGCAAGGCCGTCCTCGAGCAATTGGTGCGCCAGTGCGACGTGCTGGTCGAGAATTTCGCGCCCGGCGCGCTCGACCGCATGGGCCTCACCTGGGAGCGCCTCTCCACCATCAATCCGCGCCTCATCCTCGCCTCCGTGAAGGGCTTCGGCCCCGGCCCGTTCGAGGATTGCAAGGTGTATGAGAACGTCGCCCAGTGCGCGGGCGGCGCCGCCTCCACCACCGGCTTCCGCGACAGCCTGCCCATGGTCAGCGCCGCGCAGATCGGCGACTCGGGCACCGGCCTCCACCTCGCGCTCGGCATCGTCACCGCGCTGTTCCAGCGCGAGCACACCGGCCGCGGCCAGCGCGTCCTGTGCGCCATGCAGGACGCGGTGCTGAACCTCTGCCGGGTGAAGCTGCGCGACCAGCAGCGCCTCGCCAACGGCCCGCTCAAGGAATACAGCCAGTTCGGCGAGGGCATCCCGTTCGGCGACAGCGTGCCCCGCGCCGGCAACGATTCCGGCGGCGGCCAGCCCGGGCGCATCCTGCGCTGCAAGGGCTGGGAGCACGATCCCAACGCCTACATCTATTTCATCACCCAGGCCCCGGTCTGGGAGAAGATCTGCGACGTCATCCACGAACCCGAGTGGAAGACCGACCCGAACTACGCGACGCCGGCCGCGCGCCTGCCGCACCTCAACGAGATCTTCACGCGCATCGAAGCGTGGACCATGGCCCACACCAAGTTCGAGGCCATGGAGATCCTCAACAAGTACGACATCCCCTGCGGTCCCATCCTCTCCATGAAGGAGATCGCCGAGGACCAGTCGCTCTACGCCACCGGCACGCTGGTGGAGGTGGAGCACCCGATGCGCGGCACCTACCTGACCGTCGGCAACCCCATCAAGCTCTCGGACAACCAGGTCGAGGTGGAGCGCTCGCCGCTGCTCGGGGAGCACACCGAAGAGGTGCTCGCCGGCGTGCTTGGCCTCGCCCCCGACCGCATCGATGCCCTGCGCGCCTCCGGCGCCATCGGCACCCCCCGCCGCATGGCGGCGGAATAGCAGCATACGCCTCGGGGCGGCGGTCCTTCAGGGGGCCGCCCCATCGCCGGCGACGGCGGGAGGTGAAAGGTTCGAAAGGAAGACGCGATGAGTACGGCCGTCGATCTCGCTCAGCTCATGGATGCCGTCGCCGATGCGATCGTGGTCTGCGACAAGGCCGGAAACATCGCGCTCTGGAATCCGGCTGCCGAGCGCATGTTCGGCTTCACGCCCGACGAAGCCAGGGGGCAGTCGCTCGACATCATCATTCCCGAGCGCCAGCGCCAGCGGCACTGGGACGGCTATCACGAGACCATGCGCACCGGCGTCACCCGCTACGGGACGACGCTCTTGCGCGTGCCGGCCATCCACAAGGACGGCCACGCCTTGTCCATCGCCTTCACCGTCGCCCTCCTCGTGTCCGAGGCGGGCGTGCCCACGCACATCGTCTCGGTCATCCGGGACGAGACGGCGCGATGGAAGGAGGAGCGCGACCTTCGCAAGCGCCTCGCGGACGCCGAGACGCAGATGAAGGCGGCATCCCAAGCATGAGAGACCGGGCAAACCGGCGGGTGAAGCCGGCGGCGGCCCCGTGCCGTGACGCCGGAAGGTTTCGGGACTGCGGATGCCTCGCGTGACGCCGTCCCGCTGTCGAAGACCAGTTTTTGAAAAGGGAACGCAAATGACCAGCAAGCCGTTGGAAGGCATCAAGATCATCGACTTCACGCACGTTCAGGCCGGCCCCGCCTGCACGCAGCTCCTCGCCTGGTTCGGCGCGGACGTCATCAAGGTGGAGCGTCCCGGCTCGGGCGACGTGACCCGCAACCAGCTGCGCGACATCTCCAATGCCGACGCGCTGTACTTCACCATGCTGAACTCCAACAAGCGCTCCCTGACCCTGGACACCAAGACCCAGGAAGGCAAGGAAGTGCTGACGAAGCTCATCAAGGAGAGCGACGTCCTCGTCGAGAACTTCGCCCCCGGCGCGCTCGACCGCATGGGCTTCACCTGGGAGCACATCAACGAGCTGAACCCGGGCATGATCGTCGCCTCGGTGAAGGGCTTCTCCGACGGTCACCACTACGAAGACCTGAAGGTCTACGAGAACGTGGCGCAGTGCGCCGGCGGCGCGGCCTCCACCACCGGCTTCTGGGACGGCCCCCCACCGTGTCCGCGGCGGCGCTCGGTGACTCGAACACCGGCATGCACCTCGCCATCGGCATCCTCACCGCGCTGCACGCCCGCAACAAGACCGGCAAGGGCCAGAAGGTCGCCGTGTCCATGCAGGATGCGGTCATCAACCTCTGCCGCGTGAAGCTGCGCGACCAGCAGCGTCTCGACCGCGTGGGCTACCTCGAGGAATACCCGCAGTACCCGCACGGCACGTTCTCGGACGTGGTTCCGCGCGGCGGCAACGCGGGCGGCGGCGGCCAGCCCGGCTGGGTGCTGAAGTGCAAGGGCTGGGAGACCGATCCCAACGCCTACATCTACTTCACCGTGCAGGAACAGGCCTGGGGCAAGGTGGCGGAAGCCATCGGCAAGCCCGAGTGGATCAACGATCCGGCCTACAACACCGCCCGCGCGCGCCAGGACAAGATCTTCGACATCTTCGCGGTGATCGAGGCGTGGCTCGCCGACAAGACTAAGTTCGAGGCGGTCGACATCCTGCGCAAGTTCGACATCCCCTGCGCCCCGGTGCTCACCATGAAGGAGATCGCCGAGGACAAGTCCCTGCGCGAGAGCGGCACCATCGTGGAAGTCGATCACAAGCAGCGCGGCAAGTATCTGACCGTCGGCAGCCCGATCAAGTTCTCCGACATGAGCGTGGAAGTCACCGGCTCCCCGCTGCTCGGCGAGCACACCGACGAGGTGCTGGCGGAGCTCGGCTATTCCCCCGAGCAGATCAAGTCCATGCACGAAGGTCGCGTGGTCTGATCGCATCCGTTCCCCGGCCCAGCGAAAGCGCAGCTTGAGCGCCGAGCCGGGGGCCAGCGCAGAAGGTCTGCGCAGCAGCCCATTCCCTCTCCCGCACGCGGGGGAGGGCTTTTCGATACGGCGGCCCGTAACGCCCTCCTTCCGGCCTTGCCCGATGCGCTGAGCGCTCCGGCCGCCGGCTCCCGCGCCGCCCCTGAGGGGAGAGGCGATCTTTCGTCCGCAAGGACGGTCCGCAAAATTCACCTCGCCGAGTGCGTCACGCCTCGCGCCCCCACTGGCCTCACGCCCCCACTGGCGTCGTGTCGCACTGGAGCGTGCGCGCGATTGGGTGCAGACTGCGACTTTCGTCGCAATGGGCAGCCAAAGCGCACCTTGAGCCGCGGCAAACGCGGCCCTCGACGAGGGAGGAAACCCCGATGAACATTCACGAATACCAGGCCAAGGCCATCCTCCGCGATTTCGGCGTACCGGTCTCCCGCGGCTTTCCCGCCTTCACCCCCGAAGAGGCCGAGGCCGCGGCCGGCAAGCTCGGCGGCATCGCCTTCGTGGTGAAGGCGCAAATTCACGCCGGTGGGCGTGGCAAGGGCAAGTTCAAGGAGCTTCCCGAGGGCGCCAAGGGTGGCGTCCGCGTGGTGAAGACCGCCGCCGACGTCAAGGCGAATGCTGCCGAGACGCTCGGCAATACGCTCGTGACGCTGCAGACCGGCGCGGACGGCAAGCAGGTGAACCGCCTTTACATCGAGGAAGGCGCGCTCATCGACAAGGAATTCTATCTTTCCATGCTGGTGGACCGCGTGACCTCGCGCGTCGCCTTCGTGGTCTCCACCGAAGGCGGCATGGACATCGAGGAGGTGGCGCATTCCACCCCTGAGAAGATCCATACCTTCTCCGTGGACCCGGCCACCGGCGTGCAGCCCCTGCACGGCCGCAAGGTGGCGCAGGCCCTCGGCCTCACCGGCGATCTCGCCAAGCAGGCCGGCGCGCTCACCGCCAACCTCTACGAGGCCTTCACCGAGAAGGACATGAGCCTTCTGGAAATCAACCCGCTGGTGGTGACGAAGGACGCGCGCCTCGTCTGCCTCGACGCCAAGGTGGGCTTTGATTCCAACGCGCTGTTCCGCCACTCGGACGTGGCCCAGCTGCGCGACGAGAGCGAAGAGGATTTCAAGGAGATCGAGGCCTCGCGCTACGACCTCTCCTATATCGCGCTCGATGGCACCATCGGCTGCATGGTCAATGGCGCGGGCCTTGCCATGGCCACCATGGACATCATCAAGCTCTATGGCCGCGAGCCCGCCAACTTCCTCGACGTGGGCGGCGGCGCCACCAAGGAGAAGGTGACGGCGGCCTTCAAGATCATCACCGCCGATCCGAATGTCGAGGGCATCCTCGTGAACATCTTCGGCGGCATCATGCGCTGCGACGTGATCGCCGAGGGCGTCATCGCCGCCGTGCGGCAGGTCGGCCTGAAGGTGCCGCTGGTGGTGCGCCTCGCCGGCACGAACGTGGACGAGGGCAAGAAGATCATCCGGGAATCGGGGCTCAACGTGATCCCCGCCGATGATCTGGACGATGCGGCGCAGAAGATCGTCGCGGCCGTGAAGAAGGAAGCTGCGTGATGTCCGTGCTGATCGATGCCAACACCCGGGTCATCACCCAGGGCTTCACCGGAAAGAACGGCACGTTCCACGCCGAGCAGGCCATCATGTACGGCACCAAGATGGTCGGTGGCACCTCCCCCGGAAAGGGCGGCTCGGTGCATCTCGGCCTTCCGGTGTTCGACACCGTGATCGAGGCGAAGGAAGCCACCGGCGCCGACGCCTCGGTGATCTACGTGCCGCCGGCCGGCGCGGCCGATGCCATTCTTGAGGCCATCGACGCGGAAATCCCGCTCATCGTCTGCATCACCGAGGGCATCCCGGTTTTGGACATGGTGAAGGTGAAGCGGGCGCTCTCCGGCTCCAAGAGCCGCCTTGTGGGTCCGAACTGCCCCGGCATCGTGACGGCAGGGCAGGCCAAGATCGGCATCATGCCCGCCAACATCTTCAAGACGGGGTCCGTGGGCGTGGTCTCGCGCTCCGGCACGCTGACCTATGAGGCCGTGTTCCAGACCACCCAGGAAGGCCTCGGCCAGACCTCGGCGGTGGGCATCGGCGGCGACCCGGTGAAGGGCACGGAGTTCATCGACGTGCTGGAGATGTTCCTCGCCGACCCCAAGACCCAATCGATCGTCATGATCGGCGAGATCGGCGGCTCGGCCGAGGAGGATGCCGCCCAGTTCATCGCCGATGAGGCTCGACAAGGCCGCAAGAAGCCGATGGTGGGCTTCATCGCCGGCCGCACGGCCCCTCCCGGCCGTCGCATGGGCCATGCCGGCGCTATCATCTCCGGCGGCAAGGGCGGCGCCGAGGACAAGATCGCGGCCATGGAGGCAGCGGGCATCCGCGTGTCTCCCTCGCCGGCGCGTCTCGGCAAGACCCTCGTCGAGGTGCTGAAGGGCTGAGGGGAGACGGCTGCGGCTCCTTTGCGGGGCGCTGTTCCCCCAAACGGGCGTCATGCCCGGGCTTGTCCCGGGCATCCACGTCGGGCCGATTGTGCCTTTACCTGCGGAAAATTCCCGGCCGAGCCACGTGGATGGCCGGGACAAGCCCGGCCATGACGGCAGGCTCGGTGAGCCAGAGGCTCTAAAACAATCACCAGAGGAAACACCCATGACCACCTGGCTGCGCTTCGCCGCCGACGGAAAGACCGGCTTCGGTACGCTTCAGGGCGACACCATCGCCGTGCACGAGGGCTGCATGTTCGCGGGCGCGACCGCGACCGGCGCGACCGTGAAGCTCGCCGACGTGGCGCTGGAGGCGCCCTGCGCCCCCTCCAAGATCGTCGCGCTGTGGAACAACTTCCATGAGCTGGCGGCCAAGCTGAAGGTGGCGGAGCCCGCCGAGCCGCTCTATCTGCTGAAGGCCACCACCTCCGTCTCCGCGCCCGGCTCGGTGGTGCGCCGGCCGGCGTCCTATGAGGGCAAGACGGTCTATGAGGGCGAGCTGGGCATCGTCATCGGCAAGACGCTGACCAACGTTTCCGAGGCGGAAGCCGCGGCCGGCATCTTCGGCTACACGGTGGTCAACGACATCACCGCCGCCGACATCCTCAATCGCGACCCGACCTTCCCCCAGTGGGCGCGGGCCAAGGGCATCGATGGCTACGGCCCGTTCGGCCCCTGGATCGTGACGGATTTCGACCCCGCCGCGGCGCGCGTGCGCACCATCCTCAACGGTCAGGAGCGGCAGAACTACCCGCTCGCCGACATGATCTTCCCGCCGGCGCTGCTGGTGTCGCTCCTCTCGAAGGAAATGACCCTAAACCCCGGCGACCTGATCGCCTGCGGCACCTCGGTGGGGGTCGGCACCATGAAGGAGCCGACCAACACCATCGAGATCGAGATCGCCGGCATCGGCACGCTGGTGAATACCTTCGTTCAGTGAGCGCCGGTCAGGGCCGGGCGGTCAGCCTCTGACCGCCCGTGCGCCGGCAATGAGGATGCAGGCACCCACGAAGCCGGCGACGAGATAGCCGAGCCAGCCGGCGAAGCCCACGCCCAGCAGCCCGAACAGGAAGCTGGCGATGGCGGCGCCGATGATGCCGAGGATGATGTTGGTGAAGAGGCCGGTGTCGCTCTTCATGAACATGGAGGCGAACCACCCGGCAAAGCCGCCGATGATGATGGCGGCGATCCAGCCCACTTGCGCCTCTTGCATGGTGTCCCTCCGATATACCGCCCCGCTCGCGTGGGGGCGCGGAGGAAACGGTACAGCAGCCTAACGGTTCCGGCCACGCTCGCGAATGGACAGCAAAAAGGCCGCCCCGAGGCGGCCTTTTCAGGATCTTGCCTTCGGCCCCGGTCTTCGACCGAGGCCAAGGGGCACGCTCAGGCGCCGCGCGGGCTTAATCGCGGGGCGCCCCGGAAGCTCACTTCTTCAGCGCCGCCTGCGCCGCCGCGAGGCGGGCGATCGGCACGCGGAAGGGCGAGCAGGAGACGTAGTTGAGCCCCACCTCGTGGCAGAAGGCCACCGAGGCCGGATCACCGCCGTGCTCGCCGCAGATGCCGAGCTTGATGTCGGGACGCGACTTGCGGCCGCGCTCCACGCCGATCTTCACCAGCTCGCCTACGCCGTCCACGTCGATGGAGACGAAGGGGTCCACCTCCAGAATGCCCTTCTGCACATAGGGGCCGAGGAAGGTACCGGCGTCGTCGCGGGACACGCCGAAGCAGGTCTGGGTGAGGTCGTTGGTGCCGAAGGAGAAGAATTCGGCGCCCTTGGCGATCTCCTCCGCCCGCAGCGCGGCGCGGGGCAGCTCGATCATGGTGCCCACCTGGAAGGTGAGGGTGGCGCCGGTCTCCTGCTCCACCGCCTTGGCGGTGTCGCGGATCACCTTGTCCACGATGTCGAACTCGGCCTTGGTGGCGATGAGGGGCACCATCACCTCGGGCACCACCGCCTCGCCGGTCGACTTGGCGGCGATGACCGCCGCCTCGAAGATGGCGCGGGCCTGCATCTCTGCGATCTCGGGGAAGGCGATGGCGATGCGGCAGCCGCGGAACCCGAGCATCGGGTTCACTTCGTGCAGCTCCTTGTAGCGCCGCTCCACCCGCTCGATGTCCACGCCGAGGCTTTTCGCCACCTCCGCCGTCTCTTCCGCCGTGTGGGGGAGGAACTCGTGCAGCGGCGGGTCGAGCAGGCGGATGGTGACCGGCAGGCCCTTCATGATCTCGAACAGCTCGACGAAGTCGTCGCGCTGCATGGGCAGGAGCTTGGCCAGCGCCGAACGGCGGCCGGCCTCGTCGTCGGCGAGAATCATCTCGCGCACGGCGAGGATGCGGCCGGCGTCGAAGAACATGTGCTCGGTGCGCGACAGGCCGATGCCCTCGGCGCCGAACGAACGGGCCATGCGGGCGTCCGCCGGGGTCTCGGCATTGGCGCGGACCTTGAGCTTGCGCACCTTGTCGGCCCAGCCCATCAGGGTCGCGAATTCGCCGGAGAGTTCCGGCTGGAGCATCGCCACCTCGCCCGCCAGCACCTGGCCGGTGCCGCCGTCGATGGTGATGAGGTCGCCCTTCTTGAAGGTCTGGCCGTTCACGGTCAGCGTCTGGGCGGCATTGTCGATGCGCAGCGCACCGGCGCCGGAAACGCAAGGCTTGCCCATGCCGCGCGCGACCACCGCCGCGTGGGAGGTCATGCCGCCACGCGCGGTGAGGATGCCCTGGGCGGCGTGCATGCCGTGGATGTCTTCGGGCGAGGTCTCGACGCGGACGAGGATGACCTTGCGGCCCTGCTCCTTCCACGCCTCGGCCTCATCCGCCGAGAACACGATGGCGCCAGCCGCCGCGCCCGGAGAGGCGGGGAGGCCCGTGGCGATCACCTTGCGCTCGGCCTTGGGGTCGATGGCGGGGTGCAGCAGCTGGTCCAGCGCGGCGGGATCGACCCGGCCGACGGCCTCCTGCTCGGTGATGAGCCCTTCCGCGGCCAGCTCCACGGCGATGCGCAGGGCCGCCTTGGCGGTGCGCTTGCCGGAGCGGGTCTGGAGCATCCAGAGCTTGCCCTTCTCCACCGTGAACTCGAGGTCCTGCATGTCACGGTAGTGGTTCTCGAGCACATGCGAGATGCGCTCGAACTCCTTGAAGGCGTCGGGCAGGGCGACTTCCATGGAGGGCTTGTCGGAGCCGGCGGCCTTGCGGGCCTTCTCGGTGAGGTCCTGCGGGGTGCGGATGCCCGCCACCACGTCCTCGCCCTGGGCGTTCACCAGGAACTCGCCATAGAGCGCGTTCTCGCCGGTGGAGGGATTGCGGGTGAAGGCGACGCCCGTGGCCGAGGTCTCGCCCATGTTGCCGAACACCATGGACTGCACGTTCACCGCCGTGCCCCAGCTCTCGGGAATCGAGTGCAGGCGACGGTAGGTGATGGCGCGGGCGTTCATCCAGGACGAGAAGACGGCGCCGATGGCGCCCCAGAGCTGCTCGTGCGGGTCCTGCGGGAAGGGCTTGCCCAGCTCGGCCTCGACCTTCGCCTTGTACTTCACCACCAGGGCCGCCCAGTCGTCCGCCGACAGGTCGGTGTCGAGGGTGTGGCCGTGCTGGAGCTTGTAGTGCTCCAGGATCTCCTCGAAGTGGTGGTGGTCCACGCCGAGCACCACGTCGGAATACATGGTGATGAAGCGGCGGTAGCTGTCATAGGCGAAGCGCCGGTCGGCGAGACGGGCCACCGCGTCCACGGTGGCGTCGTTGAGGCCGAGGTTCAGCACCGTGTCCATCATGCCGGGCATGGAGGCGCGGGCGCCCGAGCGCACCGAGACGAGCAGCGGGTTCGACGCATCGCCGAACGACTTGCCGGTGAGCTGGCCCACCTGGGCGAGCGCGGCTTCCACCTCGCCCTTCAGCTCGGCCGGATAGGTCTGGCCATGGGCGTAATAATAGGTGCACACCTCGGTGGTGATGGTGAAGCCGGGAGGGACGGGCAGGCCGAGGTTCGACATCTCGGCGAGGTTCGCGCCCTTGCCGCCGAGAAGGTTCTTCATGTCGGCTTTGCCCTCGGCCTTGCCGTCGCCGAAGGTGTAGACCCATTTCGTCATGTGGGTTGGCCCCGTTTGGGATTATGCAGAGTGGCGGGATGCTTTAACGTGCAGCGCACAAAGCATCAACTGGGCAATCGGACGGCCGTTCCTGCGCGGCCCCTTCTGAAGCCGTCGCGGATCAGTGCCCCATGAGGCCGGTGACACCCACGATGATGAGGTAAATGGCGACCAGCACGTTCAGAAGTCGCGGGAAGGCGAGGATCAGGACGCCTGCAATCAGCGCGACCGCCGGCTGAACGATGACCATGTTGAAAGACATTGTGAAGCCTCCCCTTTCGTCCGGGCGGCCCGAACAGCCTCCGTCGCCGCCGCGGCGCACGATTGCCGATCCGGGGCGCAAGGTCCATGGGGGGCGTCGCGCGGGGTGATCGCATGGCCGGCGCGGGGCTGGCAGGGCGGCTCACGCTGGCGTTACGTGCGACGACATTGCGCGGGCGGCGCAACACGGCACAATCGTGTCATCCGCATTTCGCCGGAACATCCGAGCACCCCTCGCCGCCGCCCATGCCCGCGGAGCGGGGCGGGCGCGACCGATGGGAGCCGCCATGTCGTCCCCTGCCTTCGCCGCAATGCCGAATGCCGTGGCTGCCAACTGCCGCAGGGGAAGTCTGCGCGCGCTCCTCGCCGCGTCTGCCTTCGGGGTGCTGGCGCTGTCGGCAGGGACCGCGCTGGCGCAGCCGGAAAAGTGCCCGCGCATGGTGGCCGAGCGGCCCAAGGTGCGGCTTGCGGCGCTGGATGCGGCCATGCTGCGGCTCGCGGAGGCCACGGGGCCGGTGCACCTGACCTTCATCGGCCATGCGAGCTTCCTCATCGAGAGCCCGGCCGGGGTCAGCATCGTCACCGATTACAACGATTATGTGCGGGCGAATCTGGTGCCGCGCATCGTCACCATGAACCATGCCCACGACACCCACTACACGGACGCGCCCGACCCCGGCATCGAATATGTGCTGAAGGGCTGGGGGCGGGACGGGGCGCCGGCGCACCATGAGGTGACGGTAGAGGACGTGTGGATCCGCAACGTCCCCACCAACATCCGCCGTGGGGCGGGGACGGAATATGACGGCAATTCCATGTTCGTGTTCGAGGTGGCGGGCGTGTGCATCGCCCATCTCGGCCACCTGCACCACCTTCTGACCAAGGACCACCTGGAGGCGCTGGGCCGCATCGACGTGGTGCTCGCGCCGGTGGACGGCTCCTACACGCTCGATCTCGAAGGCATGGTGGAGGTGCTGAAATCCATCAACGCGCCGCTGGTCATCCCCATGCACTACTTCAGCCAGTACGGGCTGGAGCGCTTCCTCGCGCGGCTGGGGCAGGAATGGACGGTTCAGCGCTCCGCCGAGCCGTTCGTGCTGCTCAGTCGTGAGACCCTGCCCAAGACCCGCACCGTGCTGGTGCTGCCGGGGCGGTAGGGGCGGCGAGGGCAGGGGAGCGCCGGGAGGATATTCGGGACCGTCATCGCCCGCCTCGTGTGGGCGATCCACGGCGCGGCCGGGCTGCCACGTCGAGACCCGGCACCGCCCTTGCGGGCCGGTGGATGCCCCGGACGCGCCGGGGCATGACGGCGTGTGGCTGCAGAGCCCATCTTGAGCCCTTGTGCCAAAAGAAAAAGGCGTCGCGCAGAGCGCGACGCCTTTTTCTGTCTCGACCCGGGTCAGGCGACCCGGCCGACCTCACTTAAGGGCGAGGAAGGATGTGTCGAAGGAGAGGCTGGCCACGTAGCGGTCGCCGCAGACGTTCTTCAGGCCCGAGATCACGCCGCAGGTGCCCATGGAGGCGAAGCCGACGCCGGACACGTAGGACGGGCTGGAGGTGAGGGTGCTGCCGTAGTAGCGCAGGTCGAGGGTGGCGGCCTTGTAGGTGAAGGCGGCGCCCACGTTCCAGGTGGTGTAGGAGGGCAGCTCGTAGTTGGCGACGAAGATGTTGCCGAGGTCGGTCTGACCGAGCCACTGATAGCCGAGCTCACCCGAGATGTAGAAGCCCACGTCCTTGACCGGGCTCCACTTGGTGAAGTCGATCTTGGCAGTGCCCGACAGGTAGGTGCCGGTGGAGCCGGAGCCCGCGTAGCTGTTGGTGTAGTAGAGGTTGGCGCCGACGGTGAACACGTCGTTGAAGACGTAGGTCGGCTTGAAGTAGACTTCCCAGTAGTCGATGTTGACCGACGGAATGCCCGCGCCGAGCGAGTTCACGGCGATCTCGCCGGGATAGTAGTAGTAGACGAAGCCGACGTCAGCGGTGAAGGCGCCCCAGGTGTGGCGCAGGCCGCCGTACAGGTCGATCTCAGCCGAGGCGTCGGTCAGGCCGGTGAAGCCGCCGAACTGGTTGATCGGGGGGAAGTCCACGTTCGAGGCGAAGATGCCGGCGTAGACCCAGTCGAACAGGCGCAGCTCGGCATAACCCTGAACGGTGGGGTTGCCGTCGGTCTGCGAGATGCCGCGGAACACGTAGTCGGTGCCGAGCTTCACGCCGAACGCCACGTCCCACAGGGGGGTCTCAGGCGCCGGAGCGGCCTTCACGGGCATGGGAGAGCTCAGGTCCGCGGCGCCGGCGGCACCCACGGAAGCGGCTCCGGCCAGGAGCATGGAAGCGGCCACGACTGCAATCTTGTTCATAACGGTTTTCCCCGCAGCGATCTGGAATGATAAAAATCAGGTCGCGGCTTCAAGTCCAATGCGAAATTTGAGGCAGCGATTGCATCCGCTTTAGGCAAACCGTTGCAGTTGCTGGATTCTGCTGTTGCATGGTTGCAACGCACTGTCCCGAAACGGTACGGCGGCCCGTTCCTGCCAGGAAAATGATGTGCCGGGAAAGGGGTCGGGCGCCTCAAAAAGGCGATGGAAATGGTATTATGATCCGGCGAGGTGACGCTTTCCGATCACAGGGCCCGTCACACGGGTGACTCATGGGCGTGACTCGGAGCACGCGCGGGCCGACGCGGGGCCGACCGCGGAGGCTGCCCCGGCGCGAGGTCGGGGCCGATGCCCGAGTGTCAGGGGCGCGTCATCAGCAGCGGGCGTCCGCGTTCCGGCGTGCGGGCCCAGCCGCCGTCTTCCTGCCGGGCGAAGCGGATGACCGAGGCGCCGCCCTCGCCGCGCACGAGGATGTTGCCGCCCTCGATGTCCCACGCGGTGGGGCCGAAGCGCAGCAGGGCCGCATCGCAGCCGCTAGCGATGCTCAGGCGGAAACCGCCGTTCTTGGCCGGCGAATCGAGGAGCGTCACCCGGCACACGGGCGTTCCCGCCTGTCGGGCGAGGTCCCAGTCGCCGACCACCTCCTCGGGTTTCAGCTCGGTGCCCTCGGCCACGGCGGGGTTGGCGAGGAAATAGACACCGTCGCCTTCGCGCAGCGCCTCGTAGCTGCCTTCGGTGCCCTCGGTGAACTCGGCGACGGTGCGGCCCTGCGCATTGAGAAGGCGGATGGAGCCGGAGGGATCGGGCAGCCAGGCGACGACCTGCGCGGAAAAGCCGATGTCGGCGCAGGCGGGCCGGTCGAACTCCACCGCGAGGCCCGGGCCGGCGGCGTCGGGTTTCAGGGCGAAGGCGCAGCCGCGTGCGCCGTCGGCGCTGGAGAGCCGGAGCGGCGCGGCCATGCGGGCCGCCGCCTCACGCACGGCGGGATCGAGCTTCGGCGCAGCGGTGGCGGAGGCCGGCGGCTTTGCGGCCGGATCGGCCTTCTGGGCGAAAGCAGGCGCGATGGCGATCAGGCCGGCAAGAAGCGGGGCAGCAACCACACGGCACAGCGCGCCGCGGCGCGTTTGAATCCGCGGAAAATCGTTCAGATGCGCCATGCTGCCCTCCACGACGACCCGCGCCCCGGTCGCCCCGCCGCGTCGCGTTGCGAGTTTAGCACCGCGCGGGCAGGGGATCATCAGGTACGCGCGCCGGCGCGAGGGCCGGCGCGTCGCAGCCCGGGGGGCGTCCGTGGATCAGCCCCGCGGCCAGGGCGTCTCGGCGACGGGGGTCAGCGGCCCCTTGCCGTCGAAGAAGGAGAGGATGTTGTCCACCACCAATTGTCCCATGGCGGCGCGGGTGAAGTGGGTGGCGGAGCCCACGTGCGGCAGCAGCACCACGTTGTCGAGGGCGAAGAAGGCCTCCGGCACGTTGGGCTCGTCCTCGAACACGTCGAGGCCGGCGGCGAGGATGGTCTTCGACTGGAGCGCCGAGAGCAGCGCCGCCTCGTCCACCACGGTGCCGCGCGCCACGTTGATGAGGATACCGTTGGCGCCCAGCGCCGCCAGCACCTCGGCATTGATGATGTGGCGCGTGGCCGGCCCGCCGGGAAGAATCGCCACCAGCACGTCCACCGTCCGCGCCATCTCCACGAGGTCCGGATAATGGCGATAGGCCACGTCCGCCTGCGGACGGCGGCTGTGATAGACGACGGGCACGGAGAAGGCCTCAAGCCGCTTGGCGATGGCCTTGCCGATGCGGCCCATGCCGAGGATGCCCACGGTGCGGTCGCGCAGGGTGGGGCCGAGGGGAAAGGCGCTCTTGGTCCACTGTCCCGAGCGCACGAAGCGGTCGCCCTGGGGGATCTGCCGCACGGTGGCGAGCAGCAGGCCGAGGGTGAGGTCGGCCACCTCCTCGTTCAGCACGTCCGGCGTGTTGGTGACGATGACGCCGCGCTTCGCCGCCGCCGCGGCATCCACGGTGTCGTAGCCGACGCCGAAATTGCCGACGATCTTCAGGTTGGGCAGGCGCGCCATGAGCGCGTCGTCCACCTTCACCTTGCCGCGGGTGGCGATGGCTTCGACCGCGCCGGCATTGCTGTCGTTCAGGGCGTCCAGCGGCACGAGGGTGAAGCGGCCGGAAAGCTGGCGCTCGACGACCTCCTCCATCACGGAGCCGGTGAGGAGAAGGGCCGGGCGGGCGGCATCGGTCATGGCAGATCCGGTCATCGCAAGTCTCCGCTATGGCGGCTGGGCAGGAAAAACGGATGGAAATGTCACCGGCGGGCCGGCGGGAGCGCCGCCCCCCGAACCCGCGCCGGAGCCCGCAGAGCACGGCCGGAAGCGGCCATCCCCTCGGCGGGAGGGGTATCTCTAGCCCCATATCAGACCTTCGTCCAATGGAGCTTCAATCGTTTTAAATTTCCACTTGATCCCGTTCTCGCCTCGCACCATGATCGCGCCGCGTTCCGGAAGGGGCGCCCGGCCGGAGGTCTGTTCCGGCCCAAGAATGGTGCGGCTGCATCGGGCAAGGTCCTCAAGGGCCCCCGCGCGGCACGAGGAAACGGCGAGGGGAGAGGACGCTGCATGGCGACCGTGGACATTCGCGGTGTGAAGAAGGCCTATGGGTCGACGCAGGTCATCCATGGCGTGGACGTGGACATCCGCGACGGTGAGTTCGTGGTTCTGGTCGGCCCCTCGGGCTGCGGCAAGTCCACGCTGCTGCGCATGATCGCCGGCCTCGAAAACATCTCCGGTGGCGAAATCCTGATCGGCAATCGCGTCATCAACGAGATGCCGCCGAAGGAACGGGACATCGCCATGGTGTTCCAGAACTACGCGCTCTATCCGCACATGACTGTCGCGGACAACATGGGCTTCTCGCTGAAGCTGCGCAAAGCCCCGAAGCCCGAGATCGAAAGCCGGGTCCAGCGGGCCGCCGAGATCCTCAACCTCACCAAGCTGCTCGACCGCTATCCCCGCCAGCTCTCCGGCGGCCAGCGCCAGCGCGTCGCCATGGGCCGCGCCATCGTGCGTGATCCGCAGGTGTTCCTGTTCGACGAGCCGCTCTCCAATCTCGACGCCCAGCTGCGCGTGCAGATGCGCACCGAGATCAAGGAACTGCACCAGCGGCTGAAGACCACCACGGTCTACGTCACCCACGACCAGATCGAGGCCATGACCATGGCCGACAAGATCGTGGTGATGCACGACGGCATCGTGGAGCAGATCGGCGCCCCGCTCGACCTTTACGACCGGCCCGCCAACCAGTTCGTCGCCGGCTTCATCGGCTCGCCCTCCATGAACTTCGTCAAGGGCAAGGTGCGGCTCGGCGCCAATCCCATGCTGGTGACGGACAGCGGCGTCGAGGTGCCCCTGCCGGACGCGCAGGGCCTCGCCGACGGCCAGAAGGTGGTCTACGGCCTGCGCCCCGAGCACATCCGCCTCGATCCCGCGGGCGTGCCGGCCCAGGTCGTCGTCACCGAGCCCACCGGCTCGGAGATCCTGGTCGTCGCCCGTCTGGGCGATGGGGCCGCGGCGCAGGAGATCACCTGCCTGTTCCGCGAGCGGCTGAGCTTCAGCCCCGGCGAGACCATCCGCATCGCGCCGCAGCCGGGCCTCACACATCTTTTTGACGAGGCGACCGGCAGTCGCCTCTGACAAGGTCCGGTACCGTGCCGGGCTTCGGTACGATCAGGGGGAAAGAAGACCGTTCGAGACTGTCGTCCGAAACGGCCCGTCCTCGAGGAAACGCTTCACGGGAGGAAGACCAATGACCATTTCCAGACGTGACCTTCTCATGAGCGGCGCGGGCCTTGCGGCCGGCGCCATGGCCCTGCCCATGCTCTCCACCAAGGAGGCCATCGCCCAGGCTGTCGCCAAGTTCGAGCCGGAGGCCGGCGCCTCGCTGCGCCTGCTGCGCTGGTCGCCGTTCGTGAAGGGCGAGGAAGACGCCTGGATCGCCAACACCAAGAAGTTCACCGAGGCCACCGGCATCGAGGTGCGCATCGACAAGGAGAGCTGGGAGGACATCCGTCCCAAGGCCGCCGTCGCCGCCAACGTGGGCTCCGGCCCTGATATCGTGTGGGTGTGGTTCGACGACGCCCAGCAGTATCCCGACAAGCTGCTCGACGTGACCGACCTCGCCGACAGCCTCGCCAAGCAGTATGGCGGCTATTATCCGGCCTGCGCGGCCTATGCGACGGTCAAGGGCCGCTTCGTCGGCCTGCCGCTCGCCACCATCGGCAACGCGGTGGTCTATCGCGACAGCTGGGTGAAGCAGGCGGGCTTCTCCGAATTCCCGAAGGACACCAAGGGCCTTCTCGAACTCGGCAAGGCGCTCAAGGCCAACAACCACCCCATGGGCTTCACGCTGGGCCATGGCGTGGGTGACGGCAACAACTTCTGCCACTGGGTGCTGTGGAGCCACGGCGGCAAGATGGTGGACGAGAGCGGCAAGGTGGTCATCAACTCGCCCGAGACCGTCGCCGGCCTGAAATACGTGGCCGAGCTGTACAAGACCTTCATCCCCGGCACCGAGAGCTGGCTCGACGTCAACAACAACCGCGCCTTCATCGCCGGCGACCTGTCGGTGACGGCGAACGGCGTGTCGGTCTATTACGCGGCGGCCAACGACCCCAAGCTCGCCGAGATGGCGGCGGACATGAAGTCCACCAACTTCCCGGTCGGTCCCGTCGGCAAGAAGGTGGAGCTGCACCAGACCACCACCGCCTGCATCTTCAAGTATTCGAAGTTCCCCAAGGCGGCGCAGGCCTATCTCGCCTTCATGTTCCAGGCTGACCAGTACAATGCCTGGCTGACCGGCGCGAGCGCCTATTGCTGCCAGACGCTGAAGAGCTTCTCCAACAATCCGGTGTGGACCTCCAAGCCCATCCACGCCGCCTATGCGCTCGCCTCCGAGACGCTGCAGCCCAACGGCTACGCCGGTCCGCTCGGGCCGAAGTCGGCCGCGGCCATGGCCGACTGGATCGTCGTGGACATGGTGGCGGAAGCCGCCACCGGCCAGCGCACGCCGGAAGAAGCCGCCAAGCGCGCCCAGCAGCGCGCCGAGCGCATCTACCGCTGAGGCACACAAGGGGCCGGGGTTTCCGGCCCCTTCGATACCGCCGTCATGCCCGGCCTTGTGCCGCAAGTCGGCTGTTGCCGACTTGCGCACCTAAATGCGGAACCCGCAAAAATGCGGGTTCCGGGCATCCACGCCGCGCCGCTTTAGCGAGGGCGCGACCGTGGCACTGGCGGAACCACGTGGATGGCCGGCACAAGGCCGGCCATGACGCCCCGGACAAAGCGCGACGGGAAGTCCCTCTCCAGCGGAGAGGTCAACAAGACAGCAAGACAGCGATACCGGAGACCCATTCATGGCCAACGTCGCAGCGGCTGAGCCGACCCACAAGCGGTCCTTCTGGGCCGGCATCGGTCAGGGCCGGCACGTGCTCGGCATCGCCTTCATGGTGCCGGCGGCCGTCTTCCTGCTGTTCTTCCTCACCTATCCCCTCGGCCTCGGCGTGTGGCTCGGCTTCACCGACACGCGCATCGGCCGCGAGGGCGTGTTCATCGGCCTCGAGAACTACGAATCGCTCTGGGGCGACAGCCTGTTCTGGCTGGTGGTGTTCAACACGCTCCTCTACACCATCGCCGCCTCGATCCTGAAGTTCGGCCTCGGCCTGTGGCTGGCGCTGCTGCTCAACGAGAACCTGCCGTTCAAGGCCTTCTTCCGCGCCGTGGTGCTGCTGCCGTGGGTGGTGCCCACCGTGCTCTCGGCCATCGCCTTCTGGTGGATCTTCGACAGCCAGTATTCGATCATCTCCTGGGCGCTCATCAAGATGGGGCTCATCTCCGCGCCCATCAACTTCCTCGGCGACGTCACCAATGCCCGCGCCTCGGTCATCGCGGCCAATGTCTGGCGCGGCATTCCCTTCGTCGCCATCTCGCTGCTGGCGGGGCTCCAGACCATCTCGCCCTCGCTGCACGAGGCGGCTACGCTGGACGGCGCCACCAACTGGCAGCGCTTCCGCTACATCACGCTGCCCATGCTCTCGCCGATCATCGCGGTGGTGATGACCTTCTCGGTGCTGTTCACCTTCACCGACTTCCAGCTGATCTACGTGCTGACCCGCGGCGGACCGCTGAATTCCACCCATCTCATGGCGACGCTCTCCTTCCAGCGCGCCATTCCCGGCGGCTCGCTGGGCGAGGGCGCGGCCATCGCCGTGGCCATGATCCCCTTCCTGCTGGCGGCGATCTTGTTCAGCTATTTCGGCCTGCAGCGCCGCAAGTGGCAGCAGGGCGGGGCCGACTGAGCCCGCCCTTCAAGCCCGCGCGCCGCCCCCCAATTCTGCGAGGACCCCCATGGCCCAGCCCCAACCCGTTGAGATGACCGACAATTCCACGGGCATGAGCTATCTCGACAGCCTGCCCCGGCGGGTCGTCACCGTCTTCCTGCCGCTCATCGTCTTTGTCTTCGTGCTGCTGTTCCCGTTCTACTGGATGGCGATCACCGCCATCAAACCGAACTTCCAGCTCACCGATTACAACAACTACTCCCCGCTGTGGGTGGTCGAGCCGACGCTGGAGCACATCAAGTATCTCCTGTTCGAGACCTCCTATCCGCACTGGCTGTGGAACACGGTCTACATCTCGGTGGCGGCCACCGTCATCTCGCTGGTGACGAGCGTGTTCGCGGCCTATGCCATCGAGCGCCTGCGCTTCAACGGCTCGCGCTGGGTCGGGCTCGGCATCTTCCTCGCCTATCTGGTGCCGCCCTCCATCCTGTTCATCCCGCTCGCCATCATGGTGTTCGGCCTCGGCATCTATGACACCAAGCTGGCGCTGATCCTCACCTATCCCACCTTCCTCGTGCCCTTCTCCACCTGGCTGCTGATGGGCTATTTCCGCTCCATCCCGTTCGAGCTGGAGGAATGCGCGCTGGTGGACGGTGCCTCGCGCTGGCAGATCCTCATCAAGGTGCTGCTGCCGCTCTCGGTGCCGGGGCTGATCTCGGCGGGCATCTTCTCCTTCACCCTGTCGTGGAACGAGTTCATCTACGCGCTCACCTTCATCCAGTCTTCGGAGAACAAGACCGTGCCGGTGGGCGTGCTCACCGAGCTGGTGCGCTCGGACGTGTATGAATGGGGATCGCTGATGGCCGGCGCCCTCATCGGCTCGCTGCCGGTGGTGATCCTCTATTCCTTCTTCGTGGACTATTACGTCTCGTCCATGACCGGAGCGGTGAAGGAGTAAGGCACACCCTTCCGGGGGCCGCGCCTGCCGAATTTGCCCGCTTGCCCTCGCGCGCGCGCCGTGGCACCCCTTGCCGCGGCTCGTTGCGGTGCATCATGCGCCGGGGGAAAGCGGGGGTGAGGGATGATCGAGCGGGTGATCGAAGGGATTTTGTTCCGCAGCCGCTGGATTCTCGCGCCCTTCTATGTCGGCCTCGTCGTGGGCATGCTGGTGCTGCTGTTCAAGTTCGGCCACGAGCTGCTGCACTTCGTGCTGCACGCGGTCTCGGCCACCGAGAGCGACATCATCCTCGGCATCCTCGCTCTGGTAGACCTGACGCTCACCTGCAACCTCGTGGTGATCGTCATCTTCTCCGGCTACGAGAACTTCGTGTCGAAGATCGATCCCGACGGCCACCCCGACTGGCCGGACTGGATGACGCGGGTGGACTTCACCGGCCTGAAGCAGAAGCTGCTGGCCTCCATCGTCGCCATCTCCGCCATCCAGCTGCTCAAGGCGTTCATGAACCTCGACAAGGGGAACATGAGCGAGAACACGCTCATGTGGCTGGTCATCATCCACATGGTGTTCGTGGGATCGAGCCTGGTGCTGGCCTGGTCGGACAAGCTCTCCAACAACAAGCACTGAGCGGCGCGGGCGCCTCGTGTGCCCTCGGCCCCGGTCTCTGACCGTCGCCGAGGGGCGCTTTGCTGTCAAAGGCCCGCCATCTCCTCCACCGTCGCCGCAGCTCCGCGCGCCATGAGGCGGGCCAGCGCCTCGCGCACCGGGGCGGCGAAGCGCGGGTCGGTGCCGAGATCGCCGAACACCTCGCGCACCGAGAGCAGAGCCGGGGCGAGCCGCGCCGCATCGGGGCCGGCCTCGTCCGCCAGCGCCTTCAGCCGGGCGGCGAGGGGGTCGCGCACGTCGATGGCCTTGCCCTGTTCGTCCCGCCCGGTCACGTAGCGCATCCATCCCGCGATACCGAGGGCGAGGAGCGGAATGGGCGCACCCTTTGCCAGCCGGTCGCGCGCGGTGGCGACGAGGCGCTGGGGTAGCTTCTGCGAGCCGTCCATGGCGATCTGCCACGTGCGGTGCCGGAGCGCCGGATTGGCGAACCGCTCCCGAAGCGCGCGCTTGTAGGCGGCCACATCCACGCCCGCGGGCAGATGCAGCGTGGGCGTCACCTCCTCATCCTGAAGGCGCGCCACCAACCGGGCGAAGGCGGGCACCGCCATGGTGTCGGCGATGGTGGCGTGGCCCGCGAGATAGCCGAGATAGGCGAGGGTGGAATGGGCGCCGTTCAGCAGGCGCAGCTTCATGTGCTCGAACGGCGCCACGTCCGACACCAGCTCCACGCCCACCTCCTCCAGAGGCGGCCGGCCGAGGGGGAAATGGTCCTCCACCACCCATTGGGTGAAGGGCTCGGCCATCACCGGCCACGCATCTCCCATCCCCAGCCCGGCGGCCACCAGCGCGCGGTCGTCGTCCGTGGTGGCGGGCACGATGCGGTCCACCATGGTGGAAGGGAAAGCGACCTCACCCGCGACGAAGCGGCCGAGATCATCGTCGCGCAGGGCCGCGAGGCGGGCCGTCACCCGCGCCACGGTCTTGCCGTTGGCCGGGAGGTTGTCGCAGGTGAGCACGGTGAAGGGGGCGATGCCGGCGGCGCGGCGGCGGGCGAGGGCCTCCACCAGAAAGCCGGGCGCGCTCACCGGCCGGTGCGGGTTCGCCAGATCGGCGCGGATGTCCGGGTGCGCCTCGTCCAGCGTGCCCGAGGCGGGATCGTGGCAATAGCCCTTTTCGGTGACGGTGAGGGTGACGATGCGCACGCGCGGATCGGACATGGCCGACAGCAGCGCCTCGGGATCGCGCGGCGCCACCAGCAGCCGGCGGAGCGATCCGATGACGCGCAGCTTGTCCCCCGCGCCCGAGCGTTCGGCGAGCGTGTAGAGGCCATCCTGCGGATCGAGCGCGTCCGAGGTGTCGGGCGAGCGCAGGCTGGCGCCGCAGATGGCCCAGCCCGTGTGCCCGCGCGCGAGGATGGCGTCGAGATAGGCCGCCTGATGGGCGCGGTGGAAGGCGCCGACGCCCAGATGCACCACCCCCACCTCCGCCGCCGCAATGTCATACGCCGGGCGGGCGACGGCGGCGGGCAGGTCGGCGAGGGTCGAAAGCGAGAGCCGGGGGCTCAAAGCCTGTAGGCCTTCTTGGCGAGCCCATAGGCCAGATCGCGCGCCACCTCTACCGCCTCGTCCTCGTCCAGCCGGTGCTCGCACACGAGCTCGGCGAGGAAGCCGCAATCGATGCGCCGCGCCACGTCATGCCGGGCGGGGATGGAGGGGAAGGCGCGGGTGTCGTCGTTGAAGCCCACGGTGTTGTAGAAGCCGGCGGTCTCGGTGGTCATGGCGCGGAAGCGCTTCATGCCCTCCGGGCTGTCATGGAACCACCACGCCGGGCCGAGCCGCAGCGCCGGGTAGTGGCCCGCCAGCGGCGCCAGCTCGCGGGCATAGCTCGTCTCATCCAGCGTGAAGAGGATGAGGGTGAGGCCGGCTTCGTTGCCGAAACGGTCCAGCAGCGGCTTCAGCGCGCGCACATATTCGGTGGGGGAGGGGATGTCCGCCCCCTTGTCCCGGCCGAAGCGGGCGAAGATCTGGCCGTTGTGGTTGCGCATGGCGCCGGGATGGATCTGCATCACCAGCCCGTCCTCAAGGCTCATGCGCGCCATCTCGGTGAGCATCTGGCCGCGGAACAGCTCGGCATCCTGCACGCTCACGGGTGCATTGCCGGTGACACGGCGGAACAGCGCCTCCGCCTCCTGCGGCGGCAGGTCGAAGGTCGCGGCGGTGGGGTGGCCGTGGTCGCTGGAGGTGGCGCCGAAGGTCTTGAAGAAGGCGCGCCGCTTGCGGTGGGCGGCGAGATAGCCCGGCCAGGAAAAGGTGTCCTCCCCGGTGATCTCGCCGAACCGGCGCAGGTTCGTGGTGAAGCCCTCGAACTCCGGGTCCACCACCGGATCGGGCCGATAGGCCGTCACCACCCGTCCGCCCCAGCCGCTGGCGCGAATTTCCGCATGGGCGGAAAGGTCGTCCAGCGGGCTTTCGGTGGTGGCGATCACCTCGATGTTGAAGCGCTCGAACAGGGCGCGGGGCTTGAACGCCTCCTGTTGCAGCTTATCGGCGATGAGGTCGTAGGCGGCATCTGCGGTCTTCTCGCTGAGACGCTCCTCAAGGCCGAACAGGGTGGCGAAGGCGTGGTCCAGCCATGCCCGCGTGGGGGTGCCACGGAAGAGGTGGTAGTTGGCCGCGAACAGGCGCCAGATGGCCCGGCCGTCCTGCTCGGTCTCGCCGCCGTCCGCACGGGGAACGCCGAGCTTTTCCAGCGGGATGCCCTGAGAGTAGAGCATCCGGAACACATAATGGTCCGGCACCACGAACAGCCGCGCGGGATCGGGGAAGTTCTCGTTGAAGGCATACCAGCGCGGGTCGGTGTGGCCGTGGGGCGAGACGATGGGCAGCGCCTCCACCTCCCCATAGAGCCGGCGCGCCACCGCGCGAACGGACGGATCGGCGGGCAGCAGGCGATCGGGATGGAGGAGGCTGGACACGGAACTCACCTCGCGTTCACGGCATCGGCGGGCGCACCTTCCGCCTCGAAATAATCGGGGTGGGCGGCGCCCAGATCCTCGACGCTGGGGATGACCCGGCCGAGATGGGCCGCCATGGCCTTTTCCGCCCCGTCCGCATCGCCCTCGCCGATGGCATCGGCCACCATCTGGTGCTCGGCGATGACGCTGGCGCGGCGCTGGGGGGAGGGCAAAGTGAGGAGGCGGCAGCGGTCCACGTGCGCCTTTTCCTGCCGGATGACCCGCCAGATGTTCGGGTGGCCGGCAAGCTCCGCGATGATCTGGTGGAAGGCCTCGTCGGCGGCGTGGAACTCCGCCAGCGCCCCGGCGCGGTGGGCGGCGCGTTGCTGGCGCAGGGTGCCGAGGAGCGGCGCCATCGCCACCCGCCGCGCCTTCTCCGGCAGCGTCGCCACATGGGCCGCCGCCTCGCGCACGCTGGTGCGCTCCAGCGCGTTGCGGATGATCATGGCGTCGCGCACCGCCGGCACCGAGATGCGCGAGACGAAGGTGCCGTACTGGGGAAAGATGTCCACCAGCCGCTCGTCGGCGAGCTTCAGGATGGCCTCGCGCACCGGCGTACGGCTGACGCCGTAGGCGAGGGCGATCTGCTTTTCTTGCAGCGGCGCGCCGGGCGGAAGGGTCATGGCCACGATGTCGTCGCGCAGGGCGGCGTGGATGCGTGAGGATGCCGGCGCCGCACGGACATTCTCGCTGCGAAGCGCCGGCCTGCGCCTGAGATCCGCCCCCGTCACCACCACCGTTCCAGCCTCCCCGGCAGCCTGCCCGCTCTTGCGAGGTCTTCCATACTAATATATTAGCATATCAAGAGCGTCAACGAAGGCGCGGGTCCGAGAGTGGCCGTGAAACAGGTCGGGGAGACGTGCTCATGGGGATGGAGGCGGGCATGGCGCCACGCACCCTTCGGCTTTCTGCGAAGGACAATCTGGCGGTGGCGCTGGACGAGGTTGCGCCCGGCGGTTCGGTCGCGGGCATCGTCGCCACCCAGCGCATCCCGCGCGGCCACAAGGTGGCCATCGAGCCCATTCCCGCCGGCGCATCGGTGGTGAAGTTCGGCCAGGTCATCGGCTTTGCCAGCGAGGACATCGCCCCCGGTGCCCACATCCACACCCACAATGTGGTGCTGCACGATTTCGCCCGCGACTACGCCTTCGCCGCCGACGCCCGCGACGATGTGCTGGTGCCGGAGGCCGAGCGCGCCCACTTCATGGGCTTCCGCCGCTCCAACGGGCGCACCGGCACGCGCAACTATCTCGGCATCCTCACCAGCGTGAACTGCTCGGCCTCAGTGGCGCGGTTCGCGGCGCAGGCGGCGGAGCGCTCCGGCATCCTCGCGGACTTTCCAGGCATCGACGGCATCGTGCCCATCATCCACGGCACCGGCTGCGGCATGGCCTCCAAGGGCGAGGGCTATGACGTGCTCTCGCGCACCCTCTGGGGCTATGCCACCCACCCCAACTTCGCCGCCGTGGTGATGGTGGGGCTCGGCTGCGAGATGTTCCAGATCGCCCGCTTCAAGCAGGAATATGGGGTGGAGGAGGCGGACGGCTTTCGCACCCTCACCATCCAGGACGAGGGCGGCACGCGCCGCACGGTGGAGCACATCCTCGGCACGCTGAAGGAGATGGCGCCCCGCGCCGCCGCCGCCCAGCGGGAGGCCCGGCCGGCGTCCGAGATCGTGCTGGCGCTCCAGTGCGGCGGCTCGGATGGCTATTCGGCGCTCACGGCGAACCCCGCGCTGGGGGTGGCTTCCGACCTGCTGGTGGCGCAGGGCGGTACCTCCATTCTCTCCGAGACGCCGGAGATCTACGGGGCCGAGCACCTGCTGACCCGCCGTGCCGCGACCCGCGAGGTCGGCGAGAAGCTGGTCGCCCGCATCAAGTGGTGGGAGGAGTACACCGCCCGCAATGCGGGGGAGATGAACAACAATCCCTCGCCCGGCAACAAGGCGGGCGGGCTCACGACCATTCTGGAGAAGTCGCTGGGCGCCGCCGCCAAGGGCGGTTCCTCCACCCTGCGCGCGGTCTATGAATATGCCGAGCCGGTGACGGATGCCGGCTTCGTCTTCATGGACACCCCCGGCTACGATCCGGTGGCCGCCACCGGGCAGGTGGCGGGCGGGGCGAACGTCATCTGCTTCACCACCGGTCGCGGCTCCGCCTTCGGCGCCAAGCCCACCCCCTCCATCAAGCTCGCCACCAATTCCGACATCTATCGCCGGATGGAAGAGGACATGGACATCAATTGCGGCGACGTGCTCGATGGCGTGTCGCTGGAGGAGAAGGGCCGCGAGATCTTCGACAAGGTGCTGGCGGTTGCCTCCGGCGCCCACACCAAGTCCGAGGAACTGGGCTACGGCGATGCCGAGTTCGTGCCCTGGCAGATCGGCGCGGTGATGTAGGCCGCCGCGCCCGTGGGAAGTGAACGGCCGCAAAGGCCGCAATAAAGCGGAAAAATATCCGACACACAGGGAGAACGCCCATGCTGACCCGACGCCGACTGACCTCCCGCGCCGTCGCCCTTGCGCTCTCCGGCCTTGCGCTCTCGGCGCTGCCGGCGATGGCCCAGACCACGCTGCGGTCCGCCGACATCCACCCGGACGGCTACCCCACCGTCGAATCCGTGAAGTATTTCGGCGAGATCATCGAGAAGAAGTCGAACGGCAAGTACAAGGTGCAGGTCTTCTCCTCCGGCCAGCTCGGCGGCGAGAAGGACACCATCGAGCAGACCCGCTTCGGCGTGATCGATCTCAACCGCGTCAACACCGCGCCGTTCAACAATCTGATCCCCGAGACGGCGGTGCTCGGCATGCCGTTCCTGTTCCGCTCCACCGACCACATGTACAAGGTGGTGGACGGGCCCATCGGCGCGGAGATCGCGAAAGCCTTCGAGCCGCATGGCCTCGTGGTGCTGGGCTTCTTCGATAGCGGCGCCCGCTCCATGTACAATTCCAAGAAGCCCATAAAGACCCTCGACGACATGAAGGGCATGAAGATCCGCGTGCAGCAGTCGGACCTGTTCATCGCGATGATCAACGCGCTCGGCGCCAACGCGACGCCCATGCCGTTCGGCGAGCTTTACTCCGGCCTCCAGACCGGCCTCGTGGACGGCGCGGAGAACAACTATCCCTCCTATGACTCGGTGAAGCACTACGAGGTGGCAAAATACTATTCGCTCACCGAGCACTCGCTGGCGCCGGAGGTGTTCGTGATGTCGAAGCGCGCCTTCGACAAACTGAGCCCGGACGAGCAGAAGATGTTCAAGGAGGCCGGGCTCGAGGCGACCAAGAAGATGCGCGAGCTGTGGGCCAAGCGCGATGTCGAGGCCAAGGACCACGTGGTCAAGGGCGGCGCCATCATCAACGAGGTGGACAAGAAGCCCTTCATCGACGCCATGAAGCCGGTCTACGACAAGTTCGTCACCACCGACAAGATGAAGGACCTCGTCGCCCGCATCCGGGCGGTGAACTGAAGGCGCGGCACCGGCCGGGCCTGCGCGCCCGGCCATCCCCGGGAGGCGCAGCGGCATGAACATCAAGTCCAGCGAGCGTTCCAGCGGGAGCGGAGAGGCTGCAAGGCCGGCTCCGCTGCTCGCGCTGAGGCGCGTGGTGCGTGCCCTGTCGGCGGTGGCGCTGTGGATCTCCGGTGCCGGCCTCGTCGCCATGACGGCGGCGGTGTTCTGGCAGGTCATCGGCCGCTACGTGCTGAATGCCTCGCCGAGCTGGACCGAGCCGCTGTCCTTGCTGCTCATGAGCTGGTTCATCCTGCTCGGCGCGGCGGTGGGCGTGCGCGAGAACATGCATCTCGGCTTCGAGATCGGCCTGCATTTCGCCTCCCCACCGGTGCGGCGCGTGATGGAGATCGCCACCCACGTGCTTGTCATGGGCTTCGGCGGCGCCATGGCCTGGTACGGCTGGGATCTCGCCATGGGCACCTGGAGCGCCAAGATGGCGGGCGTGGACCTGCCGCAGGGCGTGGACTACCTGCCGCTGGTGGGCGGCGGCGCGCTCATCTGCCTGTTCTCGTTCGAGCGGCTCCTCACCGACCTCACCGAGGGACGGGTGCCGGAAGTGCCGCTCGCCCATGTCCACACCGTGGAATGACGCCGGACCAGACCCATGGCCATCACCATCCTCTTCGGCGTCTTCGCGCTGCTCCTCGTCATCGGCACGCCGGTGGCCTTCTGCCTCGGCCTCGCCTCGCTGGCGACCGTGCTTTATCTCGATCTGCCGCCGGTGGTGGTGTTCCAGCAGCTGAATTCCGGCATGAACGCCTTCTCCATGCTGGCCATCCCCTTCTTCATCTTCGCCGGCGACCTGATGATGCGCGGCGGCATCGCCGACCGGCTCATCGGCATGGCGGCGAGCCTCGTCGGGCATCTGCGGGGGGGGCTGGGGCAGGTGAACGTGGTGGCCTCCACCCTGTTCGGCGGCATCTCCGGCTCGGCGGTGGCGGACGCCTCGGCCATCGGCGGCATCATGATCCCGCAGATGGCGCGCCACGGCTATGCCAAGGACTATGCGGTCAACGTGACGGTGAACTCGGCCATCATCGCGCTGATGATCCCGCCGTCGCACAACATGATCATCTATTCCCTGTCGGCGGGCGGCACGATCTCGATTGCCGACCTGTTCACCGCCGGCATCATGCCCGGCCTCCTGCTCGCCGCGGCGATGATGATCACGGCCTACATGGTGGCCCGCAATCGCGGCTACCCCGCCGGCACCTTTCCCGGCTGGTATGCGGTGCTGCGCTCGGTGGTGGCGGCCATCCCCGGCATCATGCTCATCGGCATCATCTTCGGCGGGGTGCGGTCGGGCATCTTCACCGCGACGGAGAGTTCCTGCATCGCCGTCATCTATGCGCTGCTGGTGACGACCTTCGTCTACCGGGAGATGGACTGGGCGGGCTTCGTGGAGGCGACGCTGGGCGCGGTGCGCACCACGGCCATGGTGCTGCTCGTCATAGGCACGGCGGCGTCCTTCGGCTGGCTCATGGCCTTCCTCCAGGTGCCCAAGGCCACCATCGAGCTGATGCAGGCGGTCTCGTCCAACCCCTACGTCATCCTGCTGCTCATCAACATCATCCTGCTCATCCTCGGCACCTTCATGGACATGGCGCCGATGATCATCATCTGCACGCCCATCTTCCTGCCGCTGGTGAAGGCCTTCGGCATCGATCCCGTGCATTTCGGGGTGATCCTGATCCTCAACGCCGGCATCGGGCTGAACACGCCGCCCGTGGGCTCGGTGCTGTTCGTGGGCTGCGCGGTGGGCAAGATCACCATCGGCGAGGCGATGAAGACCATCTGGCCCTTCTTCGGCGCCTCCGTCGCGGTGCTGATGATCGTCACCTACGTGCCGGCCGTGTCGCTCTGGCTACCGGCGGTGTTCCGCTAGCCCCCGTTCCGCTAGCCGCCGTTCCGCTCGTCCCTGCTCTCCTGCCCCGAGACTGCCCCATGATGATCGACGTGCGCCACGTGCACCACCAGGACGCCACACGCGGCTTCGACACCGAGGCGCTCAGACGCAACTATCTGGTGGAGCGCCTGTTCGAGCCGGGCATGGTGCTGCTCACCTACAGCCATGTGGAGCGCTTCGTCATCGGCGGGGCCACGCCGGTCACGGTGCCGCTGGCGCTGGAGAGCGACAAGGCCACCATCGGCTCGCCCAATTTCCTCGACCGGCGGGAGCTGGGCGTCTTCAACATCGGCGGCGCCGGCAAGGTGCGCGTGGACGGCGTTGTCCATGCGCTGGGGAACCGGGACGCCATCTATGTGCCCATGGGCACGAAGGAGGTGCTGTTCACCTCCGACAGCGCCGATGTGCCGGCCCGTTTCTATCTGCTCTCCACGCCCGCCCATGCGCGATACGAGACCAAGGTGGTGCGGATCGCACAAGCCAGGAAGATGCTGCTGGGCGAGGCCGCCACGGCCAATCGGCGCACCATCTACCAGATGATCCACCCGGACGTGGTGACCTCCTGCCAGCTGGTGATGGGCATGACCCAGCTGGACGAGGGCAATGTGTGGAACACCATGCCCTGCCACGTCCACGACCGGCGCTCGGAGGTCTATCTCTATTTCGACCTCATGGCGGACGCCCGCGTCATCCACCTGATGGGCCAGCCGACCCAGACGCGCCATATCGTGGTGGCGGACGGGCAGGCGGTGATCTCGCCGCCCTGGTCCATCCATTCCGGCTGCGGCACGCGCGCCTACACCTTCATCTGGGGCATGGGCGGCGACAATATCGACTATACGGACATGGACATGGTTGCCATGGACCAACTGAAGTGAGTGTCGTGATTCCGTTTGATCTGTCCGGCCGCAGGGCCGTCGTCACCGGCGCCAATACCGGCCTCGGCCAGGCCATCGCCGTCGCGCTCGCGCGGGCCGGCGCGGGGGTGGTGGGGGTGGGCCGCTCCGCCATGGACGAAACCGCCGCTTTGGTGGCAGCCGCCGGCGGCAGCTTCACCGCCGTCCGCGCCGACCTTGCCACCCTCAAGCCCATCGACCGCATCGTCGCCGAGGCGGAGATCGGCGGGCGCGTCGATATCCTCGTCAACAATGCCGGCATCATCCGCCGCGCGGACGCCATCGACTTCACGGAAGAAGACTGGGACGAGGTGATGGACGTGAACCTCAAGTCCACCTTCTTCCTCACCCAGGCCTTCGCCCGGCGCATGCTGGCGGACGGGAAGGGCGGCAAGGTCGTCAACATCGCCTCCCTGCTCTCCTTCCAGGGGGGCATCCGCATTCCGTCCTACACGGCGAGCAAGAGCGGGCTGGCCGGCCTCACGCGCCTCCTCGCCTGCGAATGGGCGGCGAAGGGCATCAATGTGAACGCCATCGCCCCCGGCTATTTCGTCACCAACAACACCGAGGCCCTGCGCGCCGACGCGGATCGCAACGCGGCCATCCTCGGCCGCATCCCGGCCGGCCGCTGGGGCGACCCGACCGATATCGGCGGCGCCGCGGTGTTCCTGTCCTCGCGGGCGGCCGACTATGTGCATGGTATCGTGCTGCCGGTGGACGGCGGCTGGCTGGCGCGCTGAAAGGATCAAGAGATGAGCGAGAAGGGCAACGTCTTCGCCTTCGCCGAGACCACACCGGTGGAGGTGCTGGACGAGGTGGTGAGCCGGCAGATTCTCACCTTCAACGACGAGATCATGCTGGTCCGCGTCATCGCCCGCGCGCCGGGGCAGATGGGGGTGCCGCACAGCCATCCCCACACGCAGATCACCAGCGTGGAGAGCGGCCTGTTCGAGCTGACCATTGGCGGGCGGACAGAGCGGCTGAAGGCGGGGGACAGCTTCTATGTGCCGTCCGGCGTCCACCACGGGGCGGTGTGCATCGAGCCCGGCGTGCTGGTGGACGTGTTCACGCCCATGCGCGAGGATTTCGTGAAGCCCGCCTGAGGCTCATTTCCCCGCGGCAGCGGCAAGCTTCGCCGCGAGGGCCGGGCCATCGCCGGCAATGCGGAAGGTCTTCACCCGCGCTGTCGCGCCCGAGGTGAGCCGGACCTGGGAGGCGGCGACACCGGCCGCGCCGGCCACCACCTTGGCGACGGCAGCGGTGGCGGCGCCATCTTCCGGCGCCACCCGTACCCGCACCTTCAACACCTCGCGCCCGTCCGAGAGGGCAGCGACGCCGTCCACGGCATCGCGCCCGCCGCGTGGCGTCGCGCGCACCGTCACCTCCACGCCGTCCGGCAGGACGCGCAGGAAGGACGGGTCGGTCGCCACGGCAGCCGGCTCAGAACACGTAGGGGTAGATGTAGTAGGCGATGACCTGCTGCAGGAAGAAGATCAAGAGAATCAGCACCATCGGCGACAGGTCGATGCCGCCGAGATTGGGCAGCACGTTGCGGATGGGCGCGAGCAGGGGTTCCGTCACCCGGAACAGGAACTCGCCCACGTTCCGCACGAAAGAGTTGTACGGATTGACGACGTTGAATGCGACCAGCCAGGACAGCACGGCCGCGGCAATGAGAATCCAGACATAGAGCTGGAGAACGACAAGGATAACGTCGAGCAGCGCGCGCATCGTCGGAAGGGTCCCCGGGAAGTGGCGTGCCAGCAATAGCCCCAGCAGCCCCCCGGGAACAAGGCCGGCCGCCGGCCCCCGGCGCCGGCCGGCTGCGTCAGCCGGTCGCGTCCGGGTCCTGCGGCTTGTCGGGATCGGCCAGGGCGCCGGCCCCCGGCGTCTTCTCGGGATCGGTCAATTGCGGCTTGGCATGGGGGCCGGCGGCCGGCTTCTGGCGCTGCGCCTCCGGAGGGCGCTCCTCGGCGGCAGGGGCGGGCGGGTGGCCTTCCTTGGCCTTCTGCGGCGTTGCGTCTTGCGGTTTCATGACAGCCTCCATGATGTCACCATGATTTGGGGACAACGCTCCCCGCTCGGTTCCGTTGCAGCGTCGCCTTGCCCCACGGCAGGGCCGCGCGACGGGCCTTTTGTTCGCGCCGCGCGCCGACTTGATCTGGCGACCTTGACTTGACCGCGTGGCAAAGGCAGCTTCCCGCCGCTTTAGGGGGCGCCGACCTCCTCAAACCTCACGGACCCTCATGCGCAGCTATCTGGACTTCGAGAAGCCGGTTGCCGAACTCGAGGCCAAGGTGGAAGAGCTGCGTGCGCTCTCCTCTTCCGGCGACGGCGTGGCCATCACCGACGAGGTGCTGAAGCTGGAGGGCAAGGCGCGGGACGCCCTGGTCGCGCTCTATGCGAATCTGACGCCCTGGCAGAAGACGCTGGTGGCCCGCCATCCGCAGCGGCCGCATTTCGCCGACTTCGCCCGCGGCCTGTTCGAGGACTTCACCCCGCTCGCCGGCGACCGCAAGTTCGGCGAGGACGAGGCCATCATCGGCGGCTTCGCCCGCTTCCGTGGCGAGGCGGTGTGCGTGCTGGGCCACGAGAAGGGCTCCAGCACCGAGACCCGCATCCGGCACAATTTCGGCATGGCCCGCCCCGAGGGCTACCGCAAGGCCGCGCGCATCATGGAGCTGGCCGACCGCTTCGGTGTGCCCATGATCTCGCTGGTGGATACGGCCGGCGCCTATCCCGGCATCGGCGCGGAGGAGCGCGGGCAGGCCGAGGCCATCGCCCGCTCCACCGACGCCTGCCTCGCGCTTTCCGCGCCCAACGTCGCCCTCATCATCGGTGAGGGCGGCTCCGGCGGCGCCATAGCCATCGCCACCGCCAACAAGGTGCTGATGATGGAGCACGCCATCTACAGCGTGATCTCGCCGGAAGGCGCGGCCTCCATCCTGTGGCGCGACACCGCCAAGGCGCAGGACGCGGCGACCAACATGAAGATCACCGCGCAGGACCTGCTGCGGTTCGGCGTCATCGACGGCATCGTGAAGGAGCCGGCCGGCGGCGCCCATCGTGACGCGGACGCGGCCATCGCGGCGGCGGGCGACGCCATCGCCGATGCGCTGTCCTCCCTCGCCGGCCTCGACGGCGCGCAGGTGCGCAAGGCGCGCCGCGACAAGTTCCTCGCCATCGGCCGCTCCCTGTGAGGGGCGCGGTTTCGCGGCCACAGCGGTAAGGAATCCTTAACCATGGCGCTGCGGCATGGGGGATCGGCGACGGACCTTCCCCATCTTGGCCGCATTTGCCTTATTTTCTCCATCGAGTCGGAGCGGCGTTGATAACGTCGCGTCAAGGGGGACCGGTTAGCCTTCTCGGCCTGATTGGCCGGTCCGGACCCGGGAGTTTGCGTTGAGCCGCTTCGCCATGAGCCGTCCGATGACGACCCCTTCCTCGCGCTTCGCCTCGCGCCTGCGCATGGCTGGCCTTGCCGCCTGCGCGGCCCTTGCCCTCGCGGGCTGCAACGCCACCGATTCCGAGGTCGCGCGCAAGGCCAACAAGCCGCTGTCGCCGGAGATGGTGTCGCTGCTGGCCAAGAAGGACATGGCGCCGTCAACGCCTATCCTCGTCCGCATCTTCAAGCAGGAATCCGAGCTGGAGGTCTGGAAGGTCACGTCCGAGGGCAATTATGCCCTGCTCAAGACCTATCCCATCTGCCGCTGGTCCGGCGAGCTCGGCCCCAAGGTGGGCACCGGCGACCGCCAGGCGCCGGAGGGCTTCTACACCATCACCCCCGGCCAGATGAATCCGAACTCCAGCTATTATCTGGCGTTCAACCTCGGCTTCCCCAACGCCTATGACAAGGCCTACGGCCGCACCGGCGACTTCCTGATGGTGCATGGCGATTGCTCGTCCTCGGGCTGCTACGCCATGACCGACGACCAGATTTCCGAGATCTTCTCCCTCGCCCGCGAGAGCTTCGCCGGCGGGCAGCGCGCCTTCCAGGTGCAGGCCTATCCCTTCCGGATGACGGCGAAGAACCTCGCCCGCTACCGCAACAACCCCAACATGGCCTTCTGGCGGAACCTGAAGCAGGGCTCCGACCATTTCGAGGTGACGAAGCAGGAGCCGAAGGTGTCGGTCTGCAACCGCACCTACGTGTTCGACGCCACGCCCGCGCCGGGCCGCGCCTTCGATGCCGCCCAGGCCTGCCCGCCCTATCAGGTGGCGCCGCAGATCGCCTCCGCCGTGGCCGCCAAGCAGCGGGCCGACGATGCGCAGTTCGCCGCGCTCTCCACCTCCGCGCCCGTTGCCCCGGTGAAGACCGGTGCCGATGGGGGCATGCATCCGATCTTCCTCGCCAAGCTCAAGGAGCGCGAGACCGGCCAGCTCTCCTACACCCAGGCGCCCGGCCGGCTGCCGGAATACGTGAACCCGCCCAAGGAAACCGCCGCCAAGCTCCAGGCCGACGCGCTTCTGCGCGCCGACGAAGGCGACGGCGCCCCGGCCAGCACGGGCTCGGTGGCCGCTCCGGCCGATCCCGCCAATTCGGGCGCCAAGACCCAGCCAGTGGTCACAGCAGCGGCAAGGCCCGTCGCCGCCTCGGCGTCCACCGCCACCAGCGCCGCGCGGTGACAGGAAAGGGACCGGAGTGACAGACGCCACGCCGTCCCAGCTCGCGCTGCTGCTCCGCCCGGAGCACCTCACCCGGGTGGTGGATATTGGCGCGAATCCCATCGACGGCGATCCGCCCTACAAGCCCCTTCTCGCCCGGCGCCTGTGCCGTGTCGTCGGCTTCGAGCCCCAGCCGGAGGCGTTGGCCCGGCTGAACGCGGCCAAGAGCGATCTGGAGACCTATCTGCCCCACGCGATCGCCGACGGGCAGCGCCGGACGCTCCACGTCTGCGCCGCGTCCGGCATGACGAGCCTGCTGGAGCCCGATCCGCACGTCCTCTCCCATTTCCCCGGTCTCGGTGATTGGGGCCGCGTGCTGGATCGTCGGCAGATCGATACGGTTGCCCTCTCGTCCGTGCCGGAGATCGACGGCATCGAGATGCTGAAGATGGACCTCCAAGGCGGCGAGCGCGCGGTGCTCGACGGCGCGGGCGATACCCTCGCCGAGGCGGTGTGCATTCAGCTCGAGGTCTCGTTCGTGCCGCTCTACAAGGGCCAGGCGACGTATGGGGAGATGGATCTCGCGCTGCGGGCAAAGGGCTTCATCCCGCACATGATGGCATCCACCAGCCGACGGATGATCCTGCCCATGCGCGGACCCGACGTTTACGCCGCCCTGAACCAGCTGGTGGAGGGCGATGCGGTCTATGTGCACAACTTCCTTGAGCCGGACGCCATGACGTCCGAGCAGCTCAAGCACCTCGTGCTCGTCGCCCACTATTGCTACCGCTCGTTCGATCTGGCGCTGAACGGCCTGCACCACCTCGGGCGCCGTGGCGTGGTTCCGGCCGATGCGGCGGGGCAGTACATGCGCATCGTCCAGACCGGCGGCTGATTGCGGCCCGGCCATGGCCTTGCCCATGGCCGATGCTTCGGCCTACCCTTTTTCCACGCCCGGGGGGGCGCGGCCGGGGGAGGCGGGGCATGGGGCATGATGTGTGGTGCCGGCGGATGGCCGCGCTCACGGCCGTGGTCGGCTGGGCGGCCCTGATCCTCCAGCTCGTCATCGTGGTCCAGAAGATGGCGGCGGTCGGCCAGGGGTTCGGCCCCGCGCTGTGGCGCTTCCTCGGCTTCTTTACCGTGCTCACCAATCTGGGCGTCGCCATCGTCGCCACGGAGATCGCGCTGGGCGGGCTGCACGCCCTCACCGGGGCGCGGGCGCGGCTGACGACGGTGGTCTCCATCGTGCTGGTGGGCATCATCTATGCCCTGCTGCTGCGCCATGTGTGGAACCCGCAAGGCGCGCAGCTGGTCGCCGACCGCCTGCTGCATCAGGCGGTGCCGGTGCTGTTCCTGATCGTCTGGCTGGTGGGCCCCCACGGGCGGCTGCGGCTGGCCGATACGGTGTGGGCCATGGCGCCGCCGCTGGCCTATCTCGTCTACGCGGTGGCGCGGGGCGAGGCGGATGGCTGGTATGCCTACTGGTTCCTCGATCCGGCCAAGCTCGGCCCGGAGAAGATGGCGCAGAACGCCGTGGTGCTGGCGGTCGTGTTCTTCACCACCGCGCTGATCTTCGTCGGTGTCGACCGGGCGATCGGCCACCGGCGCGGCTGAACCTGAAGTCTCAAAGCCCGGCGCGGTGGGGCCGCGCCGGGGAAGGCCGCCTCAGGCGAAGCGGCCGTGGCAGTGCTTGTACTTCTTGCCCGAGCCGCAGGGGCAGGCCTCGTTGCGGCCCACCTTGCCCCAGGTGGAGGGGTCGTTCGGGTCGCGCTCCATCACCGCCACGTCACCGGACAGCAGCGGCTCCGGCCGCGCGCCGAGGGCGGCACCGATGCTCGGCATCTCGTCCTCGCCGGTGAAGGGATCGAGATGGTGCGCCTCCATGGGGGGCAACTCCTCCTCCATGGGCTGCTGGGTGACGATCTCCACCCGCATCAGCTGGGCGGTGACCACCTCGCGCAGGCGGTTCAGCAGCGCGGAGAAGAGGTTGAACGCCTCGGACTTGTACTCGTTCAGCGGATCGCGCTGGGCATAGCCGCGCAGGCCCACCACCTGGCGCAGGTGGTCGAGCATGGCGATATGCTCGCGCCAGAGATGGTCGAGGGTCTGGAGAAGGATGGACTTCTCCACATAGCGCATGATGTCCGGCCCGTACTGGGCGGTCTTGGCGGCCATCCATTCGTCGGCGCGGCGGGTGATGCGCTCGGTGACCTCGGGGCCGGCGATGCCTTCTTCCTTGGCCCAGTCCTTCACCGGCAGCTCGATGCCGAGCACTTCCTTGATGGCGGTGTCGAGCCCGTCCACGTCCCACTGCTCGGGATAGGCGTTCTCGGGGATGAACTTGGCCACCGTCTCGGTGATGAGGGCATGGCGCATGTCCTCCACGGTCTCGGCCACGTCCTCGTCGTTCATCAGCTCGAGGCGCTGCTCGAACACCACCTTGCGCTGGTCGTTGAGCACGTCGTCATACTTGAGGACGTTCTTGCGCATGTCGTAGTTGCGCGCCTCGACCTTCTGCTGCGCCTTCTCTAGGGCCTTGTTGATCCAGGGATGGATGATCGCCTCGCCTTCCTTCAGGCCGAGGCGCTGCAGCATGCCGTCGAGCCGGTCCGACCCGAAGATGCGCATCAAATCGTCGTCCAGCGACAGGAAGAACTTGGAGTGGCCGGGGTCGCCCTGGCGGCCGGAGCGGCCGCGCAGCTGGTTGTCGATGCGCCGGCTCTCGTGGCGCTCGGTGCCGAGCACGAAGAGGCCGCCGGCGGCGAGCGCCTTCTGCTTCAGCTCTTCCACCTCGGCGCGGATGCGCGTCTCGGCGGCGGTGCGCTCCTCGCCCTCGGGGAGGTCCTTCAGCTCGGCCGCGATGCGCATGTCGGCGGCGCCGCCCAGCTTGATGTCGGTGCCGCGGCCGGCCATGTTCGTGGCGATGGTGATCGCGCCCGGCACGCCGGCCTGGGAGACGATGTACGCCTCCTGCTCGTGATAGCGCGCGTTCAGCACCGCGAAGGCCTTGCCCGAGCGGTCATGGGCGAAGGCGGCGGGATCGGAGAAGTCGATCTGGTGGAAGCCGGCCTGCTTCAGCAGCTCGGCCAGCAGCTCGGACTTCTCGATGGAGGTGGTGCCCACGAGCACGGGCTGGCCGCGCGCGCTGCACTCCTTGATCAGCTCGATGATGGCGGCGTACTTCTCGCCGGCCGACCGGTACACCTCGTCATCGTCGTCGATGCGCGAGACGGGGACGTTGGTGGGCACTTCCACCACTTCGAGCTTGTAGATGTCCTGGAACTCGGCCGCCTCGGTGGCCGCCGTGCCGGTCATGCCGGCGAGCTTCTCGTAGAGGCGGAAATAGTTCTGGAAGGTGATGGAGGCGAGCGTCTGGTTCTCCGGCTGGACCTGGACGCGCTCCTTGGCCTCCAGCGCCTGGTGCAGGCCTTCCGAATAGCGCCGGCCCGGCATCATGCGGCCGGTGAACTCGTCGATGATGACGACCTCGTCGTTGCGCACGATGTAGTCCTTGTCCCGCTGGAACAGGGAGTGCGCGCGCAGCGCCTGGTTCACGTGGTGCACCACCGAGACGTTCTCGATGTCGTAGAGGCTCTCGGACTTCAGCAGCCCGGCCTCGGTGAGCATCTGCTCCATCTTCTCCATGCCCGCTTCCGTCATGGAGACGGAGCGCTGCTTCTCATCCACCTCGAAATCCTCCTTGGAGAGGCGGGGGATGTACTGGTCGATGGTGTTGTAGAAGTCCGAGCGGTCGTCGAGCGGGCCGGAGATGATGAGGGGCGTGCGCGCCTCGTCGATGAGGATGGAGTCCACCTCGTCGACGATGGCGTAGAAGTGCGGACGCTGCACCATGTGGGCGCGCTCGTACTTCATGTTGTCGCGCAGGTAGTCGAACCCGAGCTCGTTGTTGGTGGCGTAGGTGACGTCGCTGGCGTAGGCGGCGCGGCGCTCGTCGTCGTCGAGGCCGTGCACGATGATGCCGGTGGACAGGCCGAGGAAGCGGTAGAGCTTGCCCATCCACTCGGCGTCGCGCTTGGCAAGGTAGTCGTTGACCGTCACCACGTGCACGCCCTTGCCGGCCAGCGCGTTGAGGTAGACGGGGAGGGTGGCGACCAGCGTCTTGCCTTCGCCGGTCTTCATCTCGGCGATGGAGCTTTCGTGCAGCACCATGCCGCCGATGAGCTGCACGTCGAAGTGGCGCATGCCAAGCGCGCGCTTGGCGCCCTCGCGCACGGTGGCGAAGGCGGGCACCAGCAGGTCGTCGAGGGTGGTCTTGCCCTCGGCCAGCTGGCGGCGGAAATCCTCCGTGCGGGCCCGCAGCTGGTCGTCGGAGAGGGATTCCAGCTCCTTCTCCAGCGCATTGATGGCCTGTACGCGGGGACGATAACCCTTCACCCGGCGATCATTCGCGGAGCCGAAGAGCTTGCGGGCAAGTCCACCAAACATGGGTTTCTCTATTCCGTTCCGTCAGGTCTGAAGGAGGGCGGAGACGGACCGCCGGACCTCCGGGCAACGATGCGCGCCGTTGGACACCCGCAATGGGGCGTCAGCAAGTCCGAAGGCGAGGCAGGCGGGCGCAGCGAACGAACGCGCAGCCGCAACCGCCCCGCTTCCGCGGGCAGCACACCATGCGGACACTTATGAACGGGTCGGTGCAATGTCAATGCGAGGAGGGTGCGGCCGCGCGTGCCGAAGGCCGATCTGCCGGAGCGTTGCCGCGCTGCACAGGTGCGGGGGCAATCTGCACGGAAGGGCTTTGCGGACAATTCCTTTCATGGACACGCAATAACCCGCTGCTTAGTATCCGCCGCATCTGCACAGTGGGGGTATGGGTATGGTGGGGGGTATCCGGGTGTCGGGTCGGCTGGGCTACGCGAGCGTGGCCCTCGGGGCTGCCTTCCTCCTGTCCGCGTGCGAGGAAAAGAATACCTACGTACCCCCGCCGCCGCCCAAGGTGACGGTCGCGACCGTGCTGGAACAGCCGGTCACGCGCTTCCTCGAGCTGACCGGCAATACCGCCGCCATCAATTCGGTGGACCTGAACGCCCGCGTCCAGGGCTTCCTCACCAACATCAATTACAAGGACGGCGCCTTCGCCAAGAAGGGCACCACCCTGTTCGTGATCGAGCAGGACACCTACATCGCCCAGGTCGACCAGGCGAAGGCGCAGCTCGCCGCCAACCAGGCGTCGCAGGTGCAGGCCGAGGCCGAATACAATCGGCAGGCCCAGCTCGCCAAGCAGGACTTCGCCTCTCAGGCGACCCTCGACCAGGCCCGCGCCAAGCGCGATTCCGCCGTGGCCGAGGTGGCCAACGCCCAGGCCTCCCTGCAGCTCGCGCAGATCAATCTCGGCTATACCCAGGTCAACGCGCCCTTCGACGGTGCGGTGACGGCCCATCTTCAGGATGTCGGCGCCCTCGTGGGCTACAGCGGCCCCACCAAGCTCGCCACCATCGTCCAGCTCAACCCGATCTGGGTGTGGTTCACGCTCAGCGAGCAGGAGGTGCTGCGAATCAAGGAGCAGCTGGCCAAGCAGGGCCGCTCACTCACCAGCCTCACCCGCGACCTGCCGGACATCCCGATCGAGATCGGCCTGCAGACCGAGACCGGTTATCCCCATGCCGGCCGCATCGACTATATCGCGCCGCAGGTGGACCCCAACCTCGGCACGCTCACCGTGCGCGGTATCTTCCAGAACGACGACTTCGTGCTGCTGCCCGGCCTGTTCGCCCGCGTGCGGGTGCCGCTCGGCCACCCGGCGCCGACCGTGCTCGTTCCGGATTCGTCGATCAGCTACAACCAGCTCGGCCCCTATGTGCTCACGGTCAGCTCGGACAATGTGGTGGGGCAGACGCAGATCACCCTTGGCCAGCTTCAGGCGGACGGCCTGCGCGCCGTGCTCAGCGGCCTGAAGACCACGGACCGCGTCATCATCAACGGCATGCAGCGCGCCGTGCCCGGCTCCAAGATCGACGTGGAGGTGGGCAAGATCGTCGCCATCGCCCCGCCGGTGGACGACGGCACCAAGCCCCTGCCGAAGCCGGCGGGTGTCGCTCCGGCCAATGCTCCGGCCCGCGCCGTTCCCTCGGTGCCGCCCACTCCCACTGCTCCGGCGACGCCGGGTGCCACCCCTGCGACGCCGAAGAACTGACCCGCGCTCGAACCTGAGGCAGCGCCCATGATTTCGCGCTTTTTCATCGAGCGGCCGGTCCTCTCGAACGTCCTCGCACTGGTCTTCGTGCTGATCGGCCTCGTCTCGCTGATCCGCCTGCCGGTGTCGCAGTATCCGAACATCGTGCCGCCCACGGTGTCGGTCTCCACCTCCTATCCGGGCGCGTCCGCCAAGACGATGATCGATACCGTGGCCCTGCCCATCGAGCAGCAGGTCAACGGCGTCGAAGGCATGATCTACATGCAGTCGTGGTCGGCCTCGGACGGCACCTACACGCTGGTCGTGTCCTTCGCCATCGGCACCGATCCGAACATGGCGCAGGTGCTGGTGCAGAACCGCGTCAACATCGCCCTCGCCTCGCTGCCCACGGCGGTGCAGGCGCAGGGCGTGACCATCCTGCAGAAGGGCACCTCGATCCTCGAGTTCGTGACCCTGATCTCGCCGGACGGGCGCTATGACGGCCTGTTCCTGAACAACTACGCCATCATCAACATCCAGAACGAGCTGGAGCGCGTGGCGGGCGTCGCCAACGTCGCGGTGTTCGGCACCGGCACCTACGCCATGCGCGTGTGGATGGACCCGGACCGCATGCAGGCGTTCGGCCTGACCCCCACCGATGTCTCGAACGCCATCCAGAAGCAGAGCCAGCTCGTCACGCCCGGCCAGCTCGGCCTGCCGCCCGCGCCGTCCAATGCGTCGTTCCAGTACACGGTGAACGTCTCCGGCCGTCTCGACGACGTGAAGGACTACGAGAACATCATCGTCAAGGTGGACAATTCCGACGGCGGCCGGATCGTGCGCATCCGCGACATCGGCCGCGTCGAGCTCGGCGCGCAGAGCTATTCCAAGGACTTCATGCAGGACAACAAGCCTGCGGCCGGCATCGGCATCTTCCAGCTTCCCGCGGCCAACGCGCTCGACGTGGCCAAGCGCGTGGCGGCGAAGATGGAAGACCTGAAGAAGAACTTCCCCGAAGGGCTCGACTACGCCATCCCCTTCGACACGACCCTGTTCGTGACCGCCTCCATCGACGAGGTGTGGAAGACCCTGTTCGAGGCGGCGGTCCTCGTCCTCGTCGTCATCCTGCTGTTCCTGCAGGATTGGCGCGCGACGCTGGTGCCCGCGACGACCGTGCCCGTGACCATCATCGGCGCCTTCGCCGCCATGGACGCCATGGGCTTCACCATCAACCTCTCGACCCTGTTCGCCATCATCCTCGCCATCGGCATCGTGGTGGACGACGCCATCGTCATCGTGGAAGGCGTGGCGCGGCACATCGAGGAGGGCATGGCGGGACAGCCGGCGGCCGAAAAGGCCATGGACGAGCTGTTCGGTCCCGTGGTGGGCATCACCCTCGTGCTGATGTCGGTGTTCCTGCCGGCCTCGTTCATTCCCGGCCTGTCAGGCCAGATGTTCAAGCAGTTCGCCCTCGTCATCGCGGCGACCGCCTTCATCTCGGCCATCAACGCGGCGACCCTGAAGCCGACCCAGTGCGCCCTCTGGCTGCGCCAGCCGGTGCCGCCGGAGCAGCGCAACTTCATCTATCGCGGCTTCAACGCCATCTATGCCAAGGCCGAGCACTGGTATGCCGGCCTCATCAGCCGCATGGTGCACCATTCCAAGCTGATGGTGCTCATCGCCATCGCGCTCATGAGCGTCGCCGGCTACGGCCTCACCCGCATCCCCACGGCCTTCCTGCCCATCGAGGATCAGGGCTACTTCCTCGCCCACGTCCAGCTGCCGGACGCCTCGAATCTCAACCGCACCAAGAAGGTGATGGCGGACGTCTCCGAGCGCATCCGCAAGGTGCCGGGCGTGCAGACCGTGCTCGCCATCTCCGGCATCTCGGTGCTCGACAACTCGTCCACCCTCGCCAATGCGGGTGTCACCTACATCACCCTGACCCCCTGGGATGTGCGCTACGCCACCAAGGGGCAGGATCTGCTCTCCATGTATCAGAACCTGAACGCGGCGGTGGCGGGCGTCGAGGAGGCGGAGGTGGTCATCCTCGTGCCGCCGGCCATCCAGGGCATCGGCAACGCCGCCGGCTTCACCATGCAGCCGCAGATCCGCAACGGCAATTTCGACTACCAGCTTCTGGAGCAGATCACCGCCTCCATGGTGGACAAGGCGCGGGCGCAGTCGGCGCTTTCCCACGTGTCCTCCTCGTTCCGCGCCGGGGCGCCGCAGATCCAGGTGGACGTGAACCGGATCAAGGCGGAGACCCTGGGCATCACGGTGGGCCAGGTGTTCAGCACCATCTCGTCCTATCTGGGCTCCACCTACGTCAACCAGATCAACAAGTTCGGCAACGTCTTCCAGGTCTACATCCAGGCTGACGCGGGCTTCCGCGTGACCCCGGCCGACCTGATGCAGCTGAAGGTGCGCTCGCCCACCCAGAACGCGATGATCCCCCTCGGCACCGTGGTGGATGTCAAGACCGCCCTGGGTCCGCCGCTGATCTCGCTCTACAATCTCTATCCCTCCTCCACCATCGTCGGCTCTAACGCCGCGGGCTTCTCGTCGGGCCAGGCGCTGTCGCTGATGGAGCAGATTGCCGCCTCGACCCTGCCCCCGGGCACCGGATTCGAGTGGACTGCCATGTCCTACCAGGAGAAGGCGGTCGGCAATCAGATCTACTACGTGTTCGGGCTCGCCATCCTGCTCGTCTACTTCGTGCTGGCCGGCCAGTATGAGAGCTGGATCCAGCCCATGTCGGTGATCCTCGCGGTGCCGCTGGCGCTGCTCGGCACCGTTAGCGCGCTGCTGGGCCTCGGGGTGGCGAACAACCTCTACACCCAGATCGGCCTCGTGCTGCTGATCGCGCTCGCCTCCAAGAACGCGATCCTCATCGTCGAATATGCCCGCGAGAAACGGGCGGAGGGCATGGAGATCATGGATGCGGCGGTAGAGGCCTCGCGCCTCCGGTTCCGCCCCATCCTGATGACCTCCTTCGCCTTCATCCTCGGCGTGCTGCCGCTGGTGTTCGCCACCGGCGCCGGCGCCAACTCGCGCAAGTCCATCGGCATCGCGGTGGTGTCGGGCATGCTTGCCTCCACCTGCCTCGCCGTGCTGTTCGTGCCGTCCTTCTACACGGTGCTCCAGCGCTTCGAGGAAGGCCGCAAGGGCAAGAAGAAGTCCAGCGCCGGCCATGGCGCGGGAAATGCCCCGCCCGCGCCGCCGCCGGCCCCGGACGCCGGCGTGCCCCCGGCGCCCGCATCTGCCTGATCCGGACGCGTGTGCATTGCCTCTTCCTTCGGCAACTGCCCTCGATCGGGGCGGTTGCCGCCGCAAAGTCGCGCTTCCGCCTCCTGCCGGGCTTGTCTAACCTTGGCGGGACACGCGCCCCACCCTCGGCCGAACGGCCGATCCCACCATTGACTCTATCCCTGGGCTGTCGCCCGCAGGACCTGGTGACCTAAATGTCGATCCTCGCGAGCCTGCATCACGTCACGAGCTACACCTACGACCACCCGGTCTCCATGGGGCCGCAGGTGATCCGGCTGCGGCCGGCGCCGCACAGCCGCACCGACATCCCCGCCTATGCGCTGAAGATCTCGCCGGCGGACCATTTCATCAACTGGCAGCAGGATCCGTTCGGCAACTGGCTCGCCCGCATCGTGTTCCCGGAGCGGGTCAAGGAGTTCAAGGTCGAGGTGGACCTCCTCGCCAAGCTCGACGTCATCAACCCCTTCGACTTCTTCGTCGAGGAATATGCCGAGAACTTCCCCTTCGAATATGCGCCCGCGCTCAAGGCGGAGCTCGCGCCCTATCTCGAGCTGGAGGATGAGGGCACCCTGTTCGCGGACTATCTCGCCTCCGTCCCGCGCGAGAAGACCCGCATCGTCGACTTCCTGGTCCACCTCAACCAGCGCCTCCAGAGCGAGGTCGGCTATGTGATCCGCATGGAGCCGGGCGTGCAGACGCCCGACGAGACGCTGACGCGCAAGCTCGGCTCGTGCCGCGACACCGGCTGGCTGCTGGTGCAGATCCTGCGCCATCTCGGCCTCGCCGCCCGCTTCGTCTCCGGCTACCTGATCCAGCTCAAGCCCGACGTGGCAGCCCTCGACGGCCCCTCCGGCACCGACGTGGACTTCACCGACCTGCACGCCTGGTGTGAGGTGTTCGTGCCCGGCGCCGGCTGGATCGGCCTCGACCCGACCTCGGGCCTGCTCTGCGGCGAAGGCCACATCCCGCTGGCGGCCACCCCGCACTACAGCTCCGCCGCGCCCATCACCGGCTATGTGAACGAGAAGGCCGAGGTCGAGTTCGGCTTCGAGATGAACGTGGTCCGCGTCGCCGAGGCGCCGCGCGTCACGCTGCCCTTCTCGGACGAGACCTGGGCCGCCCTCGACCAGCTCGGCCACAAGGTGGACGAGGACCTCAAGGCCGGCGACGTGCGCCTCACCATGGGTGGCGAGCCCACCTTCGTCTCCATCGACGACTACCAGTCGCCCGAGTGGAACACCGAGGCGCTCGGCCCGCACAAGCGCGAGCGCGCCGACGACCTCATCCGCCGCCTGCGCCGCCGCTTCGAGACCGAGGGCGTGCTGCATTACGGCCAGGGCAAGTGGTATCCCGGCGAGACGCTGCCGCGCTGGTCCTTCGACCTGTTCTGGCGCAAGGACGGCCAGCCCATCTGGCAGCGCGAGGACCTGATCGCCGACGAGAAGGTCAATTACGGCGTCACGCCGGCCGATGCCGAGCGCTTCTGCAAGGCGGTGGCCGAGAAGCTTGCCGTGGGCAGCGAGTTCGTCCAGCAGGCGTTCGAGGACAACATCTATTACATGTGGAAGGAACAGAACCTTCCCGAGAACATCGCCCCCGGCGATCCGCGCATGGCGGACGAGGTGCAGCGGCGCATGCTGGCGCGCACCTTCAACCAGGGCCTCGGCACGGCCACCGGCTCGGTGCTGCCGCTGCGCCGCGTCTGGACCCCCGCCGGCCCGGCGTGGCGCTCGGAGGAATGGACCTACCGCCGCCAGTTCCTGTTCCTGATCCCCGGCGAAAGCCCCATGGGCTACCGCCTGCCGCTGGAATCGCTGCAGTATCTGGCGCCGACGCGCTACCCCTACATCGTCGAGGCCGACCCCTTCGAGCCGCGCGACCCGTTGCCGGACGCCGCCGATTTCGCCGCCCGCTACGCGTCAGGGCAGGGCGGCCCCGGCGCGGGTTCGGAAGGCACCGATGCCGGCACTCCCGGCGGGCCGGGCGGTATGCCGCGCCATTCCATCGCCCCGCGCACCGAGGCGTACGGCGTCGGCGAGCGGGCGCAGGAGCTGGCGCGCGAATACCTCGCCAAGTACGACACCCAGATCTTCACCGCCGACACCCGCACCGCGCTCTGCGTCGAGCCGCGCAACGGCCGCCTGTGCGTGTTCCTGCCGCCGGTGGAGATCCTGGAGGACTATCTCGATCTCGTCGCCGCCCTCGAGCAGGTGGCCATCGAGCTGAACACGCCCATCCACATGGAGGGCTATCCGCCGCCCTTCGACTACCGCCTCAACCTCATCCGCATCGCGCCCGATCCGGGCGTGCTGGAGGTGAACGTCCATCCGTCCGCCACCTGGGCCGGCTGCGTGGAGATCACCCGCATCCTCTATGAGGAAGCGCGGCTCGCCCGTCTCGGCACCGAGAAGTTCATGGTGGACGGGCGGCACACCGGCACCGGAGGCGGCAACCATGTGGTGGTGGGCGGCTCCACCCCCGCCGACAGCCCCTTCCTGCGCCGGCCGGATCTGCTGAAGAGCCTGCTGCTCTACTGGCAGCGGCATCCCTGCCTGTCCTACTTTTTCTCCGGCCTGTTCATCGGCCCCACCTCGCAGCATCCGCGGGTGGACGAGGCGCGCCACGACAGCCTCTATGAGCTGGAGATCGCCTTCTCCAAGTTCCCGGCGCCCGGGCAGGGCGAGCCTCCGGCCCCGTGGCTGGTGGACCGGCTGCTGCGCAACCTGCTGGTGGACGTCACCGGCAACACCCACCGCACCGAAATCTCCATCGACAAGCTCTATTCGCCGGACGGTCCCACCGGCCGGCTGGGCCTCGTGGAGTTCCGCTGCTTCGAGATGCCGCCGGACTGGCGCATGAGCCTTGCTCAGCAGCTGATGCTGCGGGCCCTCATCGCGCGGCTGTGGAACAAGCCGGTGCACGGCCACTGCACCCGCTGGGGCACCATCCTCAACGACCGCTTCATGCTGCCGCATTATGTCTGGCAGGACTTCCTCGACGTGGTGGAAGACCTCTCCGACGCCGGCTACCAGATCGATCCCGAGTGGTTCCGGGCCCAGTTCGAGTTCCGCTTCCCCGCTTTCGGCAAGGTCCAGCAGGCGGGCGTGGACATCGAGGTGCGGCAGGCGCTGGAATGCTGGCACGTGCTGGGCGAGGAAGGCGTGGTGGGCGGCACCGCCCGCTACGTGGACTCCTCCGTGGAGCGCCTGCAGGTGAAGGTGGAGGGCTTCAACCCCTCGCGCCACATCCTCACCTGCAACGGCCGCAAGATGCCGCTGGCCCCCACCGGCCGAAACGGCACCTATGTCGCGGGCGTGCGCTACAAGGCATGGCAGCCGTGGTCGGGCCTGCACCCGACCATCCCGGTGCACACGCCGCTCACCTTCGACCTCGTGGACACCTGGAGCGAGCGTTCGCGGGGCGGTTGCCTCTATTACGTCTCCCATCCGGGCGGGCGGAATTACGATACCTTCCCGGTGAACTCCTACGAGGCGGAGGCGCGGCGCCTCGCCCGCTTCCAGACCTTCGGCCACACCCCCGGCACCCTCGACGTGGTGCTGGAGACGGCGCCGGACGAGTTCCCGACCACCCTCGACCTCAGGCGCCCGGCAAGCGCCTGATCGACAACCATCCCCGAGGCGCCGTCGCGGACCAGTCCCGCGGCGGGCGCAGGCTGGAAGCGCTCGGAAGAGGGGTGCATCTGGCGCCGCCACGGTCATAATGGAGAACCCGGACCCACCGGGCGCAGGAAGATGACACGCGGGCAGGGGTGCCCGCGGAAGGGGTGATCGTGTCGGGGGCGGAGCAGCGGAGCGAGGTATTCGAGCGGGCCGCGGCGGAAAGCCTGATCGGCGGCTACCGCACCCTTCCGGCCACCCGCGACGAGATGATGGATGCGGACGGCCAGCCGCGCCGTCACTGGCAGCCCTTCCTCGCCGCGCTGGCCGAGCTTGGCCCCGAGGAATTGCGCCGGCGATTCTCCGCCGCGGACCGTTATCTCCGGGACAGCGGCGTCTTCTATCGCGTCTATGATGACGCGGGGGGCGGCGAGCGACCGTGGTCGCTCAGCCACATGCCCCTCATCATCGGCAATTCGGACTGGGAAGCCCTCTCCGCCGGCCTCATCGAGCGCGCCGAGCTGCTGGAAGAGGTGCTTCAGGACCTCTATGGCGACGCCCATCTGGTCGCCGATGGCGATCTACCGGCGGCGGCCGTGGCCGGCAGCCCGGAATTCCTGCGTCCGCTGGTGGGCGTGCGGCCCGAGGGCGGGCGCTTCCTGCGGGTCTACGCCGCCGACGTGGGCCGTGGCCCGGACGGGCGCTGGTGGGTGCTCGCCGACCGCACCCAGGCGCCATCCGGCGCCGGCTATGCGCTGGAGAACCGCCTCGCCTCCACCCGCGCGCTGCCGGACGTCTCGCGCAACCTGAACATGAAGCGCGTCGCGGCCTTCTTCCAGGCGCTGCGCACCTCACTGATGAAGCTCGACCGGTCGGGGGAGGGCCGCATCGGCCTCCTCACCCCCGGGCCGCTGAACGAGACCTATTTCGAGCACGCGCTGCTCGCCCGCTATCTCGGCTTCCTGCTGGTGGAGGGCGAGGATCTCACCGTGCGGGGCGATACGCTGCATGTGCGCACCGTGGCGGGCCTCCGGCGCATCGACGTGCTGCTGCGCCGCCTCGATTCCGATTTCGCCGATCCGCTGGAATTGAACGCCGGCTCACGCCTCGGCGTGCCGGGCCTCGTCCAGTCGGTCCGCATGGGCGGCGTGGCGATGGCCAATGCGCTGGGCACCGGCATCATCGAGGCGCCGGCGCTGCTCGCCTTCCTGCCGCGCATCGCCACCCGGCTCACCGGGCGGCCGCTGAGCCTGCCGCATGTGGCCACCTGGTGGTGCGGCCAGCCGGCCGAGCGGGCGCAGGTGATGGAGCATCTGGACGAGCTGGTCATCTCCTCCGCCTTCGGCCGGGCGCTGCCGGGCCTGCCGGATGGCGGCTCGGTGCTCGGCGCGGACCTGACCCAGGCCGACCGGCGGCGTCTCTCCACCCTGCTCGCCCGGCGTGGGGCGGACGTGGTGGGGCAGGACATCGCCCGCCTCTCCACCACGCCGGTGTGGACCGGGGAAAAGCTGACCCCCCGCCCGTTCATGCTGCGGGTGTTCCTCACCGCAACCGAAAAGGGCTGGTCGGTGATGCCGGGCGGCTTCTGCCGCATCTCTTCGGCCGCCGATGCCCGCGCCGTCTCCATGCAGAAGGGCGACCGCTCGGCGGACGTGTGGGTGCTGGCGGACGGCGAGGTGGCCGATACCACGCTTCTGCCGAGCCCGGACAATGTGAAGGTCCGCCGCTCATCCGGCACCCTGCCGAGCCGCGCCGCCGACAACCTCTTTTGGCTCGGCCGCTATGTGGAACGGGCCGAGGCGACGCTGCGCCTGTCGCGTGTGCTGGTGGGGCGCCTCGCCGAGAGCGGCGACACCGGCACCAGCCCGCTGGTGTCACGCCTGCTTGGCCTGCTCGGGGCGTGGGGCGCCATGCCGCGCGATCTCGCCCGCGCCACGCCCACCCGCTATGCCGTGGCTGTGCTCACCCGCCGCGACGTGCCCGGCGCGCTGCCGCAGCTGGTGCAGGCGGCGCGTTCGGCGGCTTCCGTCATCCGCGACCGCTTCTCGCCGGATGCGTGGCGCGCGCTGGTGGATCTCGAGACCTGCGTCTCCCAGCCGGTCCCCGCCGCCCCCTCCGAAGCCGATGTGGCGGAGCGGGCGGACGCGGCATTGCGCATCATCGCGGCCTTCTCGGGCCTCGCCTCGGAGAACATGAACCGGCTCACCGGCTGGCGCTTCCTGGAGATCGGCCGGCGCACGGAGCGCGCCATCGGCACCCTGCGCTTCGCCCGCACCTTCGGCGAGATCGGCGCTCCGCAGGGGTCGCTGGACGCGCTGCTGCAGGTGGCGGACAGCCTCATCACCTACCGCACGCGCTATGTGATGATGGAAGCGCGCGGGCCGGTGCTGGACCTCGTGCTGCTGGACCCCGACAATCCGCGCTCGGTGGCGTTCCAGGTGCACCGCATGGCGAACCATCTGAAGGTCCTCCCCGGCCGCGACCAGGATGCGCCGCCGCCCTTGTGGGAGCGCATCGTCGCCCGCATGCAGGCGGAGCTTGCCGCCAGCACGGCCGAGAGCTTCGAGCCCCAATGGTTCGACGCCATGGAGAAGATGCTGATGCAGCTCTCCGACGAGGTGTCGTCGCACTATTTCCTCCAGGGACATTCCCCGGAGATGACGCTGACCTTCGGTATGTGAGCGAGCCCCCGCGAGCCCCCAAGCCCGCGCGGCGCCTGAGCGAAAGCAACGAGACTCCAATGCTCTACGATATTCGCCAGACCACCACATACAGCTATCAGGTGCCGGTGCGCGTGGTGCGGCAGGTGCTGCGGATGACGCCGGTAGATCGTTTCGGCCATCAGCATGTCATCGCCCACATCCTCGATGTGGACCCCGAGCCGGCGGAGCTGGAGCAGGGCACCGATTTCTTCGGCAACGGCCTGACCTGGCTCACCATCGACCAGCCGCACGGCCATCTCTCCATCACCACCCGCAGCCGGGTGGACGTGACCTCGACGCCCCTGCCGGACCCGGCGACGACCCCGCTGGTGGACGAGGTGCGCGCCGCCGCGCTGGAGGAGATGGACCTCGGGCCGGACGCGGCCGCCCACGGCCTGTTCCCGAGCCGTGCGGTGCCCATCGACAACGAGATCACCGACTGGACGGCGACGAGCTTCCGCGGCGACCGCCCGGTTCTGGAGGCCGCGCTGGAGCTGATGCACCGGGTGCATGACGAATTCACCTACGAGCCCGGCGCCACCATCGTCACCACCTCGCCCCACGAGGCCTTCGCGGCGAAGGCGGGCGTGTGTCAGGACTTCGCCCAGGTGATGATCGCCGGCCTGCGCGGACTCGGCCTGCCGGCGCGCTACGTCTCCGGCTATCTGCGCACCATCCCGCCCGAGGGCCAGCCGCGGCTGGAGGGGGCGGACGCGACCCACGCCTGGGCCGAGGTGTGGTGCGGGCCGGCCTTCGGCTGGATCGGGCTCGACCCCACCAATGCCATCCCGGCGGGGGACGACCACATCATCCTCGCCGTCGGCCGCGACTATGCGGATGTCTCGCCGGTGGACGGGGTGATCGTCTCGTCCGGCGACCACATCCTCGCCGTGGGCGTGGACGTGGTGCCGGTGCAGGGACGCTAGGGCCGCCTCAGCGGCCTTTGCCCATCACGAGGTCGGGGAAGCCGGTGGCGATCTGCGGGAACAGGCAGAGCAGGATCACCGCCAACAGCATCAGCAGCACGAAGGGCACCGTGCCCCAGATCACGTCCTTCAGCGGGATGTCGGGCGCGATGTTCTTGATGACGAAGATGTTGAGCCCCACCGGCGGGTGGATGAGCCCCATCTCCATCACGATGGTCATCACCACACCGAACCAGATCAGGTCGAAGCCGGCCGCCTTCAGCGGCGGCAGGATGATCGGCGCGGTCATCAGGATGATGGACACCGGCGGCAGGAAGAAGCCCAGTACCACCACCAGCACCAGGATGGTGGCCAGCAGCAGCCACTTGGACAGATTGAGCGCCACGATCGCCTGCGCCGCCGCCTGGCTGATGTGCAGGTAGCTCATGACGTAGGAATAGAGCAGGGACATGCCGATGATCATCATCAGCATGGTCGACTCGCGGATCGTCGAGGTGAGGATGGGCGAGAGGTCTTTCGGCGTCCACACGCCATAGATCAGGGCGATGAGCGCCAGCGCCAGCACGCCGCCGAGGCCTGCCGTCTCCGAGGGGGTCGCATAGCCGCCATAGAGGGCCACCATCACGCCGGTGAGCAGCACCACGAAGGGCAGCACGCGGGGCAGGGCGGCGAAGCGGTCGCGCAGCGTGAGGTTGTCTTCGTGAAGCAAGGCGGAGGGCGCCCCGGTCTCCGCATAGGCCTTCTTCGCCGCCGCATATTCCTGGCGGAAGCGCACCATGGCGTAGCCGGCGAACAGCGTCACCAGCAGCAGTCCCGGCCCGAGGCCGGCGAGGAACAGGCGGCCCAGGGACTGCTCGGCCGCCACCGCATAGAGGATCATGGTGATGGACGGGGGCAGCAGGATGCCGAGCGTGCCGCCCGCGGCGATCAGCCCGGCGGCGAAGGCGCCGGAATAGCCGCGCTTGCGCATCTCCGGAATGCCGGCCGAGCCGATGGCCGAGCAGGTGGCGGGCGAGGAGCCGGCCATGGCGGCGAACAGGGCGCAGGCGAACACGTTGGCGATGCCGAGGCCGCCGGGGATCTTGTGCATCCAGGCGTGCAGCGCCGAATAGAGATCCTGCCCCGCCCGCGACTTGCCGATGGCCGCGCCCTTCAGGATGAAGAGCGGGATCGACAGCAGGGTGATGGAAGCCATCTCCTCATAGACGTTCTGCGTCACCGTATCGAGGGAGGCGGCCGGCATGAAGCCGACCATGAACAGCACCGCAACCGCGCCCAGCGCAAACGCGATGGGCATGCCGAGAAACATGGTGCCGAGGGTGGCCCCGCCATAGAGGAGGCCGACGAGAGCCGTGCTCATCGTTCCACCCTTTCCAGAAGTCCGGCGAGAACCTGAATGAGGATCTGCAGCGAGAGCAGGCCCATGCCGGCGGTCATCACGCCGTAGGGGATGGAGAGGGGCGGCGCCCAGGTGGAGGAGGTCACCTGCCCGTCCACCCACGCCTCGTGCCACAGGGTGAAGGACTTCCAGGTGAAGAAGGCACAGAAGGCGAAGCTGAACAGATCCACCACGAACTGCCGCACCCGGTTCAGGCCCGGTGGCAGCATGTGGGCGAGGGCATCGATGGCCACATGGCCGCGCTGGCTCTGCACGAAGGCGGCGGTCATGAAGGTGACGCCCACCAGCAGGAAGACGGAAGCCTCGTCCTGCCAATAGGTGGGCGCGTGGAAGAAGAAGCGCGACACCACGCTGTAGGAGAGGATGAGGCTCGCCGCCACGAGGGCGATGGAGCCGAGGGCGAGGATGAGCCGGTTGGCCCGCCTGAGCAGCCCGTGCGCAGCAGCCAGCAGGGGAGGGGCGTGGGTCGCCTCCGCCCGCGCGCCCGCGCCGTGGCCGAGATCGAGCCCGTGGCTCATGCCGGCACCTCCTGCGCGAGCTTCATGAGATTGGCGCAGCCGGCGGACTTGGCGGAATAGTCCTTCCACGCGGTGTCGCGGGCGATGGCGCGCCACTTCTCCACGGTGGCGGCATCGAGATCATGGATCTTGGCACCGGCCTTGGCGAACACCTCGGCAACCTTGGTGTCGTCGGCCATGGCGCCGGCCTTGCCGAAGGCCTCCATCTCCAGTCCCACGGCGGTCATCACGTCCTGCTGCGCCTTGGGCAGCTTGTCGAACACCGCCTTGGAGATCAGCAGCGGCTCCAGCATGAACCAGTAGGACTTGCCGCGCCCGGTGGTGAGCTGCTTGGCCAGCTCTTCCAGACGGAAGGAGATGAGCGAGGTGGAGGAGGTGATGCCGGCGTCGCAGGCCCCCGTCTGCATGGCGACGTAAAGCTCGTTGGACGGCAGCGACAGCACGGCGGCGCCGGCGGCCTGCAGCACCATGTCCATCTCGCGCGAGCCGCCGCGGATCTTCATGCCCTTGGCATCCTCGGGCGCAATCAGCGGCTTCTCGCGGCTGGCGACGCCGCCCGCCTGCCAGACCCAGGTGAGGATCTTGACGCCCTTGCCTTCGAGATATTCCGAGAACGCCTGCCCCACCGGCTTGGTGCGCCAGGCGAGGCCCTGGTCGTAGGACACGACGAGGCCGGGCATGAGGCCGATGTTGCATTCCGGCGCCTCGCCGCCCGCATAGGAGATGGGATAGAGCGAGAGGTCGAGCGCGCCCTTGCGCAGGGCTGAGAACTGGGCGTTCGTCTTCATCAGGGACGAGCCGGGATAGACCTCGAAGGCCAGCTCTCCGTTGGTGCGCTTCGTCACCTCCGCTGCGAAACGGCGCACGAGCCGGTCGCGGAAGTCGCCCTCCTCCCCGGAGGAGGAGGGGAACTGGTGGGAGATCTTGAGGGTCGTCGCCGCATGAGCGGTGCCGGTGAAGCGCAGCACGGCAGGCGCGGCCAGAGCGCCGGCGAGCACGAGGCGGCGGGAAACCGGGCGATGGATGAGGGAATGGTCGTTGGACATGCGTTTCCTCCCTTGGCCCGGTGGCTGTGGGCCTGTGGCGTTTCTTCCCGTTTCATTTGGCCGGCCCCGGTTGATCCGGGGTCCGGCAGGTCGATTTCATAACTCTTGCGGGACCAGATACTTGGCGGGAACCGGCCGGCGGCTGATTGGCGTTGCCGGCGGCACGGTCCCTTCGGTCAGGCGACGTTACGATAGATGTCCTTGTAGGTGTCCCGAAGGATATTCTTCTGCACCTTGCCCATGGTGTTGCGCGGCAGCTCGGAGACGAAGAAGACGCGCTTCGGCTGCTTGAACTTGGCAAGACGATTTTCGAGGGCGCGGTGGATGGCATCCTCCGTCAGCGTCGCGTCCTTCTGGGCGACGACGACGGCGGTGACGCCCTCGCCGAAATCCGGGTGCGGCACGCCGATGACCGCGCTTTCGACGACGCCGGGGATGGCGTCGATCTCGCCTTCCACTTCCTTGGGATAGACGTTGAAGCCGCCGGTGATGACGAGATCCTTGCCGCGGCCGACGATGTGGACGTAGCCCTTCTCGTCGATCTTGCCGAGGTCGCCGGTGATGAAGAAGCCGTCGCGGAATTCGGAGGCGGTCTTCTCCGGCATCCGCCAGTAGCCCTTGAACACGTTCGGCCCCTGAACCTCGATCATGCCGATCTCACCGGTGGGCAGCACCGCGCCGGTCTCGGGATCGGTGACGCGCACGCTGATGCCGGGCAGGGGATAGCCCACCGTGCCGGCGATGCGCGCGCCGTCATAGGGGTTGGAGGTGTTCATCCCCGTCTCGGTCATGCCGTAGCGCTCGAGGATGGCGTGGCCTGTGCGCTCCTCGAAGGCGCGATGCGTCTCCGCCAGCAGCGGTGCGGAGCCGGAGACGAACAGGCGCATGCCCTTCGTCGCCTCGCGGGTGAGGCCCGGCTGGTCGAGGAGGCGCGTGTAGAAGGTGGGCACGCCCATGAGCGTCGTCACCTTGCCCGCCGCCATCAGCGCGATGGCCTCCTTCGGGTCGAATTTGGAACGGAACTCCATGCTCGCGCCCGCCAGGAGCACGATGTTCGTGGCCACGAACAGGCCATGGGTGTGGAAGATGGGCAGCGCATGCAGCAGCACGTCGTCCGCTGTGAAGCGCCAGTAGTCCTTCAGCGCACTGGTGTTGGAGAGCAGGTTGTCGTGGGTGAGCATCGCTCCCTTGGCGCGGCCCGTGGTGCCCGAGGTATAGAGGATGCCGCCGAGATCGTCCGGCCCGCGCGCCACATCGGCGAACGTGTCGGGGAAGCCCGCGGCGGCCCCGGTCAGCGACCCCTTGCCGTCGGTGCCCAGCGTCTCCACCGCGCCGACGCCGAGCCGGGCGGCCAGCGCCCGCGCGTCCTGTTCGATCTCCGGCCGGCACACGAACACGGTGGGCTCGGCGTCGGAGAGGAAATACTCGACTTCGTTCAGCGTATAGGCCGTGTTGAGCGGCAGGTAGACCGCGCCTGCGCGGATCGCACCGAGATAGAGCGCGAGCGCGGGCCAGGATTTCTCCACCTGCACCGCCACCCGGTCGCCGGGTTTCACGCCGCGCGCGACCAGAAGGTTGGCGAGGCGGGCGGAAAGGGCGAGGGCGTCGCCATAGGTCTCCACCGTCCCGTCGATGAGGCGGGCGAGGGGCTTGTCCATCGCCGGGATGGCGGCGCGGATGGCGCTGAAGAGGTGGTTCTCGCTCATGTCTTCGTCTCGTTGGCGACAGTGCCTGTGGCGCGGCGGGCAGCTCAGGACACGGGCAGTTCAGGAAAGCGGCAGTTCAGGACACCCGCAGGTCAGGACACTGGAACAAGCGCACGGGCGCCCGCATCCGCCCGCAGCAGCTTCTTCACTGCCGGGCTCGCGACCACCTCGCCCTTGCCGGCGAAGGCCTCGTGGTTCTTCTCGATATCGGTGAGGACATAGCGGTAGTTCACCATGAGCCCCGCCGCCTGGGCGATGCCCTTGGGCGAGAGGTCGCCCATGGGGTTGATCTTCTCCAGCCGCGCGCCGTTGCCGAGGTGGAAGCGGGCCACCGGGTCCACCGGCTTGCCCTTTGAGGTGCGGGCGACGAGGAAGTAATAGGCCGCGGCGGCGTTCAGCACCGGTGTCAGTGCCTCGCGCACCTCCGCCTTCTCGGCCCAGTCCGGCGTGTCGAGCGCCTTCAGGGTTTCCTTGTCGGCGGCGGTGAGGGCGGCCGCCGTCTCGGCCTTGCGCTCGCCGTCCAGCCAGGCGCGGAAGCCGGGGACGGGGGAGAGGGTGACGAAGGTGGTGAGCGAGGGGATCTCGCGGGAAATCTCCTCCACCACCTGCTTGATGAGGAAATTGCCGAAGGAGACGCCACCGAGCCCGCGCTGGCAGTTGGAGATGGAATAGAAGACGGCCGTGGTGGCCTTCTCCGGCTCCAGCAGCTCGCGCGACTGGTCCAGCACCGGAGCGATGGCGCCGGGAATGTCCTTGGTGAGCGCCACTTCCACGAAGATCAGCGGCTCGTCCACCAGCGCCGGATGGAAGAAGGCGTAGCAACGCCGGTCCGGGCTGTCGACGCGGGCGCGCAGGTCGTTCCAGTCGCGGATGGCGTGCACCGCCTCGTAGCGGATGATCTTCTCCAGCACGTTGGCGGGCGTCGACCAGTCGATGCGTCGCAGCACGAGGAACCCCCGGTTGAACCAGGACGAGAACAGGTGGCCGAAATCGCGGTCCACGGCGGCGAGGTCGCGCCGGTGCACCATGGCGTCCATCAGATGCTCGCGCATGCGGACGAGGGAGAGCGTCGCGCCGGCGGCCATGTTGAAGCGGCGGAACAGCTCCTGCCGGCGCGGCTCGCTGGCGAGGTGGAGTTCGGCCATAGCCGCATCCGACCCTGTGCGGCCATAGCTGGCGATGGCGGCATCAAGACGGGCGCGGTCCGGCCCGAAGGTCTCGGCCAGCGCCTCGAAGAAGGCGATGCGCTCGCCGGTCTTCATGCGGGCGTAGCGATCGAGAATGTCGGTGGCGAGGGCCACGCCCGAGGCCTCGCCGCGACCGGAGAGAAGCTGCTCGCACCGCTCCACCAGCGTCGCCGCCTTGGTGGCGCCGGACGTGCGTGTGTTGCGGTCGAGCAGGGCGCGGCCGCGATCCGCGATGGTGGTGAGAAGATCGCCGAAGAAGGACGTATTCGAACTCATCGCCGCACTCCACCAGCCCCGCTGCCGGATGTCCCTGCCGTCATGGGACGGCGCCCGGTCCGCGAAGGCAAGCCCATGGGGACGGGTCGGGGCGTTCTCTTTCGGGTGATCCTGCCTTCAGTCTGGGGCGAAAATGGCGCTTCGGTATCGAGATATGGCATCTTTCAGGATCCCCGCGGCGTCTGTGGCCAATAGAGATCGGCCTGCATTTTTTGTCAACAATCATGTATGCAAGATTTTCTCTCTTGCATTGAATGATCGGACTCGGCTTTCTGATGACGGGGAGATTGCAAGGAGCGCCGTCGTGCGGGGAGAGCAGACGCCGAGGCTCAGGGAGGCGCTGGAGGACGATATCGTCGCCGGCCGGCTGAAGCCCGGGCAGCGGCTCGACGAGGTGGGCCTCGCCGAGCGGTTCGGCGTTTCGCGCACGCCCATCCGCGAGGCGCTGATCCAGCTCTCGTCATCGGGCCTGGTGGAAATCCGACCCCGCCGCGGCGCCTTCGTGGTGTTGCTCGGCCCGCGCGAACTGATCGAATCCTTCGAGCTGATGGCCGAGATCGAGGCCTCCTGCGGCCGGCTCGCCGTGCAGCGCATGGGGCCCTCCGACCGGGAGGCGATCTCGGAGGCACACGAGACCTGCCGCATCGCCGCTGCTGCCGGTGACGAGGAGGCCTATTATCCCGCCAATGCCCGTTTCCACGGCGCCATCTATGCCGCCACCGGCAATCGGGTTCTGGCGGGGGAGGCGCTGAGATTGCAGCGCGCCCTCCAGCCCTATCGCCGCCTTCAGCTGAAAGTGCCGCGGCGGGTCGAGGCGTCCTTCGCCGAGCACCAGGGCATCGTTGATGCGCTCTTCGCCGGCAACGGCCCCCTCGCTGCCGAGCGCCTCAGGGCTCACGTGCTGGTGCAGGGCGAGCGCTTCATGACCCTCCTCGCCGCGCTCCAGGCCGAATCGGAGGCGCTGGAGGACGCGGGCTGACGGCTCCGGCGTGCGCCCCTCCGCAGCAGCCTGAGGCGCCCCGGGGGCCCGCCCCACACCCCCGCCGAACCGGACCACCCGTTCTCCCGCAAGGCACGGGTATTCACCGCAAGCCGCCGTGGACACGGCTCCATCCCCTGTTGCCGCGCCGCAAGCCTTCCGTTAAAAGGAACCCGCTCCTGCGCTACGCACCCGTAGCTCAGCTGGATAGAGCGTTGCCCTCCGAAGGCACGTGTCAAGCTGGCCGATGCGAAAAGTGTGAAGAAAAGCGTTTTTGAGTTCAATGGCTTGCGAGGGTTGGCTCATGGAGCTTAACTTTCGCAGGAAATCCGAGTAAGCACTGCGTAAGCAGCAGGCACCCGTAGCTCAGCTGGATAGAGCGCCGCCCTCCGAAGGCGGAGGCCACACGTTCGAATCGTGTCGGGTGCGCCATTTCAACTAACGGTTGTCCTGGCGTGTGGGTGGCAGACGCCCGTTTTGTCCTTGCGCCGAAAGCTGATTGGCCGCCTTGGCAGGGTCGTAAAGCGGCTCCTACCTGCATCCAAATCCCGTCTGCTCTAAAATTCAACGGTGTATGAGATGCTCGGTTTGGCGGCCCGTGCTGCCACGGCCTCTGGGGTGTCATGAGGTCGGTAGACGCCCGATGTCATCCCTCCGCCACGATCAGGTCTTCGTTTAAAAGCACTAGGATAGCCTCCGTCTTTCATCATGCGGCCCAGCCCTCGCCCTCACTTCTCGCTGCTTGGTCGCCGATCTGAGCACTCTCCGAGACGGATGCGTCGTGCGAGAGAGGGCGCCATCCTGCCGATCTGAATGATGGGGCACAGCAACCGCAACCGCCGTCCCTGCTGCCGCTTTTAACGGGACTGCGCTTCAGGATTTGTCGTGCCCTAACGATCGGGCCGAAGAGGGTAGCGCTGTTTGCAAGGGTCAAAGGTGACCCCATACCTGCCGCTCGACTGCCCATTCAGCAAGGTCCGCTTTAGCGCCCCCTCATCGGTCGTCCCACGGGCGAGCGGGCGATCCCGAAAGCCGTCGTTCGTGCATTTCGCCAAGCAGATCGTCCCGAACGGGTGACTCGGGGCAAAGCCGGTTGCTTATGTTGCAGGCTGAACGGCAGTTACGGCAGAAGCTGACGTTTAGCGTTCCTCGCTCGCGATAACGAGCGATCGACCGCGTTTCACGATGACAATCGAGAGGCGGGCCGCGAGCCTTTCGACTGCGTTGGCGATCCTGTCGCGTTCAAACCATTCGGAAATCTCGGCATGTAATTTCAGGAGCAAGTCGAGCGCCTCGCGGTTGGCATGCGCTTCGATCGCGGCGACTCCGTTCATCGGTACGTTCATCCGCTTCGATCGCGTGAAGCGCTCGCCAACGGCGAGCGGGAGCAGTATCTTCCGCCGCCGCACCTCGCGGATCGCGGCAGTGATCGTGTGCCCGTCTTGGTCGTCGTCGTAGAGCGCGGAATCGGGGTCCAGCGCCGTGACCAGCACCTGCAACCGGCCGGCGGAGCGATCGGATCCGAGCCGCGAGGCATTGGCGAGAACAGAAAGACGCTGCATCTCGGTAAGATCGTTTCTGTCGGCAACCTCCTCCGCGAAGTGAAGAAATTCGGACATCCCGGCGTGCGGTGGTGCGGTCTTAAGCGTCCCACCGAACAAGGAATCCATCTCATAGATGTAGAGCATGCCGGTCGTGGCGCCATGAAGGAGCCCAACCAGATCCGCAGCTTTCCATGATCTGGCACGCAGTTTCTCGACAGCGCGTATCGCGAGCTCGCGACCGGGATAATGTCCGAACAGGGCGATGACCTGATGGACAAACTTCTCGGGCATCTCGTCGAAGCGCTCGATCAGGTCGGTGAACGCCGCTCGATCGCCGTGACGCGCGGCGTAGATTTGCAAGATTAGCCGAATTTCATCCGGAAGGTTGGAGTCCGCTCGGCATTTGGCAGTGAAGGCACTGCGATCGTCTGGCCGCGGAAAGATGGTGATAACGCTGCCGGCGAGGTCCTGGCGACGTTTATCCTGTAGCTTGTCATCGCGAAGGGCCCTGAGCATCACTTCCTCGCGGTCCGGCGACAGGGCCAGCGCGCATTCGGCGTGATAGAGGCCTGACGCATCGGTATCGAAGATCACAGCTTCGACCAGCGGGAGAAGTCGCGCATCCAGTGGGGCGCCGGCGATCTGGGCAGCGACGATCCGAAACTCTACCGAGAGCGCATCGTCCAGCGCCGTCGCCTGCGCGAGCTCGCGCGTGACGCTTCCGGTGTTGAAGTGCCAGAGCAGCTGGGCGCAACCCTTGATATTCTCATCGCTGAGACCCGGTTTCCGGACGTGAGCTAGGATCATTCGGAAGGCCTGGTCGCCGGCCGCGCTGATCGCTGGCTTCAGGTCGAAATAGAAGGAGTGTTCTTTGGGCCCTCGGTCGAGGAGATGCTGCATCACGCTGAGCGTCAAAGATCGATCGCCCAGGGCCGCAAGAATGTCACCTGCGCCGTCGTTCAACAGCCAGACATGATGCAGGGCGGCAGAAAGCTCGGCAGTTGGTGGCGTGATGAGGCTGTCGGTTAACAGGCGGCCAACCTTCGTCCGAGCATCGGTCGAAGCGCTGGTCCAAAACGCAACAAGTTTTCGTTCGATATCGCGGCGAAGATCGTCCTCCACCACAACGCCATTCGCGATGCAACGCCCAACGAGCCTCAGTCCGGTGGCGAACGCGTCTGCGGGGCGTTCGAGCATCGTGCGGATGATCGATGTCGGCTCCGGATGCAGTTCGATCGCGAACTGGATGACCTGTGCCCAGGGTCGCTGAACCGCGTCATCGATCCGACTGGCGAGCGTGTCGCGGCGTTCGCGCACCAAATAGCAGGCGGCCAGATATTCCTGGACGATCGGGAATGGGAACTGGAACCGGATCGAACTCTGCGGGCGCAGAACACCATTGGATCGAAGCCTGTCAAGAATCTGGTCGGCATCGCGATCAGACGCGGCACGGTGGATGACGTCGAGGATTTCGCGCTCGCTTGCGCCGACTTCCTGCTTCTCCAGTCGCTCGAACGCGAGCTGTTCGGCGATCGTCCTGAGGGTTGAATCGCTTTGCGCGGCGAGGCCGGAGGGCTTGTGTTCGTGCGGCGCAAACAGGGTCTTGAGATAGGCTTCGATCAGATCGGCGCGCGTCGTCGGCACGCTGACGAGTCGATCGGCCATCGCGATCAGCATCGTTAGAAAAAGAGGGATGCGGGCCAGTTTGGCAAGCTCGGGATACGCACTGACCCGTTCGAGGAACTGGTGATCGTCGAACTTGGTCAACCGGGCCTTAAGCGTCGCTGCGAAGCGAAGGATGTCGCCATCGTCGAGCGGTGACAGTTCGATCAGTTCGGCCTGGATCGCTCCGGTCAGTACAGAGGGATCGCGGACACTCAGAAGCCACGGCACGCGCGGATAGCGGGCCGAGAAGGTCGCAAGGCGCGCCAGGAGCGTCGGCCGCGCGGCGGCGGGTATCTCGTCGAGGCCATCGAGGAGCAATGTCAACAGCCCCTCCTCAGCGAGCCGCGACCAATCTGGCCGGACGCTCAGTTCGCGATTGGTGTGCGCCGCTAGGAACTCGAGGATGACGAGGTCGCTCGCGGCCAGCGAGGCCAGCGGAATGACCACCGGAACCTGCGGCGTCTCGGCGAGGCGATCGGCGATGGCCCACATCAACGCCGACTTTCCGTGTCCTGGGCCTGCCACGACGACGCAGTGGTGTAGCGTCTCGGACGGAAAAGCGCGCAAATCGACGATGGCTTCGTCGCCGGGCTCATGCCAGCCAGGTTGCTCGTCCTCGAAATCCGCGACGCGCGAGCGGTCGTAGCTTCGGGCTCGCGGCCAAACGAACAAGTCTCCAGTTGAGCCGGATATGCCGGTGCCGGGGATCTCGATCCGGGCGAGGCGGGATATGGCGGCGCGGTAGGCGGGAAGCCCCCATTCCGCGGGCTCCCTCAAATCGATGCCGGCTTCTTCGAGCAATCTGCGCCGCAGGGGCGTCGCAAGGAACATGGCTCGCGTGCCACTACCTGAAGCCGCAATATCGCGCAGCCCGCCAAGCAGGTTGGTCGGCAGGGTAAAGTCGGAACCGAGCCGCCGGCGGTCGAAGGCACTTTCGATCTGGCGGAGCGACATGACCGTCACGTCAGTAAGGCGAAGCAGCTCGAGTGGCGTTGTCGAAGAGAGGCAGCCTTCGACCGACGTGAGTAGGCGTCGCTGGGATTGGCTGAGTCGGGATCTCCATTCGGTATCGTCGAGCGAGGACCGACCGCGTTCACTCAGTTCGATCAGATCGTCCGAAGTGCGGTTCGCTTCGCCGAGAACGATGGCTAGGCGGTCGCCGCTGCGAAATTCGTCTGCGCCGAGCTGGCTCTCGAGGCTCTTCCACATCCGCTGCCACGCGTCGGATCCGGGGTCGACCTTCAGTTTGACGTTCTGAAAGAGACGGTGGTCGTCGGCATAGCGGATGACGATGTCATCAACGGATTCCGGCGCTTCAACGCGGACTTCTATCACGCGTTCACGTGGCGACTGCGGACCAAGATCCAGCAGGTCCGCAAGCGCTACTGCGGCGACACTGTTCTGGTAGAATAGTCCAGCCTGTGTGGTGGGCCCCCCTGCTTCAGTCATCGTTATGTATCACCGTTTCCATTATCGATTCCGATCTAGGTCGTTGCCACTCGACGACAATGTCTGACAGCGGCGCCACAGACAATCGGCCCCGATTGGGCCGTTACGCTGGTGATGGGGACCTCCCGCAGAGATGACCGACTTTGGGGTGGGAAGCGGAGAGGCGGCTTTGGGCAGGCAGACGCGGCAAGCGGACATCGGCTGGACCGATGCTCGCGGAAGGAATGGGGCATCCTCGCAGTCGCAAATTACGATTTTCCTCCCGTGGGAAAGCAGACATTCTTGCTTTTCGCTCTCTTGGCGTCGAAGTAGACCTTCCGATCCAGATCGAGCCGACTCAATGCCGACGAAACAAGTGACTGAGAAGAAGACCGAGACTGATCTTGAAGCTGCGATTCGCGGCGCCGTGATGCGGGTCTTCCCGTGGCTCGACCCCGCCGACGTGAAACACCAGATCAAGTTCTCGTTCACCTTCGGACGCTCGAGGATCGACGTCGACAGCAGCGGCAACTACGACAAGCAGGCGCGAGCGGACATCATTCTTGAGAAAGGTGGCGTTCCGCTGGCCGTCCTCGAGCTAAAGCGGGAGGGCAACGCCTTGTCCGCCGAGGACGAAGCGCAGGGTCTCTCCTACGCGCGGGTGCTCGATCCGATGGCGCCCATCGTCATCGTGACCAATGGCGATGAAACCCGCATCTTCGACAGCTACACCGGACAGTCCCTCGGAATCGACACGCTCGCGGAAACCCAATTTGTCGCGACAATAAATGCCGCCGCGCGGCTCGCGGCCGGGAATCTGAAGCAGGCGATCCAGACATTGATGGGGAACGAACCCTCGATCTGGCGGCAGGCGGTAGAGCAGCTCAGCGACGCTACCATCGAGGACCTCACCGCCTCTCCAGACAATCCCGGCCTCCCGTTCGTCAAAGACTTCCTGATCCAACGCGAGGCGACTAGGGAAGCGATCGACCTGCTTGAGGAGGGAAAGCGCCTCATCCTGATCGAAGGTCCGCCGCTCATTGGCAAAAGCAACATTCTGTGCGACCTGGCGGGACGAACCCGGAAGGCCGACCGGTTCGCTACCCTTTTGATCGAAGTCGGACGCAGCGGCATCGTTCAGGCCGTCGCCGATGGGTTGGCCAATCGACTGAACTGGCCCGTGACAAGAGAGGAAGCCCGGGCTTGGTTGATGCAGCTTTCGCGAGGCGACCAGAATCTTCAACTGGTTCTGGCACTGGACGGTATCGACCCCAGGGACAAGAACACCATTGCCGAGATGGAGGATCTCAGCTCCGGCCGCTTCGGTGACGGCCTGCGAGTGGTTGTGTCGTTCGACGACTCCGCAGTCCATCGCATCCTCGAGAGCAAAGGCGGTCGCGATCAATCACAGATCGGGCGTCGTGCCGCTCGGATTGCCGTGGACCGGTTGAGCGACGCCGAGTTCCGCGCGGCGGTCAACATGATGTCGGACATGCGCATATGGTTGATGCGCGGCGCGCAATCGGCCCGTGAATTGCGCTTTCCGTGGGCGTTGCGAATGCGCGCCTGGAGCGTCATGCAGAACGCCAAATTCGGTGATCCCAACTGGGGCGTGACACTCGCGCCCTTGATGGGCCTTGAGATGATCGCCCACGCTCGAGAAGCGTTTCCCGGTCAAGAATTGCGCTATCAGTTTCATGAAATAGCAAGGGCCGTACTTGACGACGCCCGCAGTGGTAAGCGTCCAATCGCACTTGTCCTGCAATCCATGGGCGTCTTCATGGTCCGCAAAAAGAAGCTGGCCAAAAGGCTTTCGGATGCCGCAATCAACAGTCTGGTCAAGGACGGCTACCTGAAACCAACGATGAAGCCGTCGGGAGAGCCGGTCTTGATCGTGCGGCTCCCCGAATTGTTGGCCAGCGAACTGGCGGCCGTGATCGCCCATGAACTGACCCAATCTGAACTGTCGGACCCGGCCAGGGCGGCTGGATGGCTCACAGGCGCATCTTCGAATCTGCCGCTGGGCGATGTGGTGACCGCCCAGGCGATCCTGGACGCCGCAAGGAGCGGGTTCGGGCTATCCCTCGATTTCGTGTTCGCGCTCGCGAAAACACGACCCACCCTGCAAACCGTGCAGCCCGGGGCCCGTTTCGCAACTTACCAACCGGGGATCGGCCTTGTCGACTTCACGGTAACCGAAGATGGTTCACTGCTCGTCGAAGCGAACGGCAGACATGGCCGCATCGAATTGGACCCCGAAGAAACACCGGGCAAGATGTACCAAGACTTCCACAGTTGGATGATCCTGTCCCATCTTGCGATGGTGCCCTCGGTGGCCAGGATCGACGGCGTCGACGAGCGCATCGACACAGCGATCCTCTTGGAGGTCGCCTCGGTGCCCGTGGTGCTGCGATCGGTCGGCCCTGAATTGGAATTCAATGCCGTGCGCGTCCATGATGTTCCGGGTGCAGGTTCGATCGTGTGCCACCTCGAAGGCATCGTCGAGCCCATCACTTTCGCTCTCTTCGAATTTTTCTATCGTGAGTTTCGGGATGCCGCCGACTGGATCAGTGAAGCCTGTCGACGGAACTCGTTGCCTCTAGTGGCCCGAGTGCAAATCGCGCTGCAATGCCTCGCGGACATCGAGGACGGTGACAGATCCGACTTCGCTCGAGAAATGCTGGACGGCCCGGTCAAGGCAGCTTTCAAAGCTCTGCCGGAGCTTCATCCTGAACGCGGATGATCTCGACGTAGAGCGTTCTGCCAGCCGAGTTGCATCGCCGCTGTCCATTTGAAGATATGCCTCAGTGCACATCTGTGTGCACTTCAATGATTATCCGATGAAGCCGCCAGCCCTCTCACAGCCCCGAACCTCCCAATGCTGTATGGCAGAGAATTGTCGGCCTTCAGGAAGTCATACTTAATCGGCGAACGTCAGTCTTGGGGTCGGGTGCAGAAGGGCAGCTTCACGGCATTCGCTACCCGATAGCTGACCGTCCGGAGACGGCCCCGGAGCCGCCTGTCAGCAAAGCGCCCCCATTTCGGACGCTTATGAAAACCCCGCTAATACGTGAAAGCGGACGTTGGGCAGTGACTGGCTGAGTGCGGAGGAGTGCGCCGATCAAGATCAGGCCGTATACAAAACACCCAACACTACGCGCGCGCTGGCGAAGGTGGGAAGATCCTGATGACCTTCCCCTGCCATGCAAACAATGAGGGAATCACCTAAGCCGCCAATACTTTCGAACTTTCGAAAGTTCGACAATGGCGATGCCAGCGCGGGACCAACTCGCTTAAATACGCCGGCTCCGTCGGCCAATGTCAGGGCGACTAACTGGCCTTCCATCGTGCTGATACGGTTGGCGGGAATAGCGTCACCGCCCAGCACGACTTGCCCCGGAAGAGCGAGCGGGATCGCGCTATCTTCCCGAACGCGGTACGCGGTGACAATCCGGTCGAGGCTTTGCGCCGAGACCAACTCACCGGCTTCGCCTTTTCCTGGAGGCGGCGGGGTTTGCTCGACAAGCATGCCGACGACCTTATAGAGCGTGGCACCGCCAGGCGCGAACATCAGCGTGGGCTTAGCACGGCGAGGGTCCGGCGCTTCCGCCGCCAGTGTGAAGTCGGCACTTCCGGGCGGACGAAGTAACCGCCGCGCCAGCATGTTGCCCTTATCGTTTGCGATCACGAGGTGATGGTCTTGGCCGTCGTAAGGGACGCTTTCGACGATTGCGATCCTCCCAGATGGAATTGCGAAGCCAAAGTTTTCGGTCTTGATGTGAAATAAGCTCTTGTCAGCGAACCACTCGCCGCTGAGAACATCGGTTGCTACATCCTGAGTGACGTCATGTCCCGACGATGCGGTGAACGCCGCGAGATCTGGGTGAATCAGCGCCTTGAACAAAGGTGGATGCAGACTAGAAAGGGCGACGACACTCCGCGGAACAGCATCCTCGAGCGGCTCCCGCCAGCGCCATTGGCGAAACGCGCTGTGCATCTGTTCCGCGAGCTTTGTCAGTTGCTGGATATCTTGCGCTACCCTGCCCACCGCGCCAGCACTCAACGACGACGAATTGTGGTGCGCGGTGTTCAATACACGGAGGCATTCGGACCCTTGCGTCATCCCTGAGTGATTACAGAACGCCTTCATCGCCGGATATTTGAAAAGAGCGACGGGTGGGGTGCGGACAAGTCCCCGGAGGCGGTCAGCTAAATCGCCAAGCGCTGGCCGGTGCACGGGCGAAGAATACGCGGGATACGCCGGATCGTCGAAGATATCGCGTAAGCGCGCCTCGATGAACTCACGCGCGGCACCCGCGTAGTCCTGCGCGGCGCGGGCGTTGTCCGTGTCACGCAAAAACGTTTGGCGCTTCTCGTCGAGCTCGTCGACCGCCACGGATAAGTTTATCCGCTCGCGGCTTACGTTAACAGGGTGCACGCTGAGATGTTCAACGGACGAATGTTGCCGTAGAGCGGAGACCACATCGTCGGCGAAGCCACGATCGTAGGTCGCGATGAATAGTTGGGCGCCGGCCTCGATTAGCTTGTTCAGCATCCCGGCTAACAGGCGACGGTTATCCTGATCCAGCAATTCTTGCGGATCGTCAAGGATCAGTAGCTGCAGCCCACCACGGTTCTTCAGCACATGTTCCCAAAACGCCAGATAAAATCCGACGAGGCTTGCGCGAAGCGCGGAAGCATTCGAGACATGCTGGGCGGGTGCCTTGGCGTGTTCCGATCCCACTTGAATCTCGATCACGCCTTTGACGCTCATCGCCGTTTCGCGCATGTCGTGCCCGGCGGTATTGTAGGCATTCTGATAACATTGCTTCCGCCAATATAGCGCGCGGGCGTGAAGCTGATTTTGAAGCGTGGCGACTTGCGCTTCGGCGAGTCCACCGAGCGAGACAGCGGGTTCTAAGGCCGCCTGGGCTTCGATGTAGAGCGCAACGCGCGCCTCTTTCGTCCGTCGCGCCTGAAGGGCCTCTTTCATGCGGGCACAGAGCGACAGCGCCGCATCGATCGGTGCGGTGCCTTTCACCGTGCTGTCTAGCGCAACCAAGCGCCCCCTGATGGGTGATATTTCGGAAATCCGCGCATCGTCTGAAGTGCCGGTTCCAAGGACGGCCTTTACCGCGGCTTTGACAGCGGCATCATGTTCCGTGCGCCACATCGCGAACGCGCGCGCGCGTGCCAGTCGGCCAAGCTGATCGAGGAGCGGCTTGGCGACAGCACCGACCGGAAGCAACGGGACGTCGGGCTCGTCGAAGCGCGGGAGCTTCGCGAATTCACTATCGCATAGCGTGGCGACGCCCGGCTTCAGTGCGGCAAGCGCCTTCGCGAATGCTGGTAGCGTGAACAACTCGTCGACGAATGTCGTCCGGATCAAATCGATAGGCCTATCCGGAAGGTCCTTCGCGATGTCGGAAACCAAAGCCGGTGGCATTTTCTCGGCGATCAGCCCGGTCCACTTTGCGACCCATGCAAGTTCCGTCATCGACAACAACTCATGGTCTTCGCGGGCCACTTCGTCCAGATGCTCCGCCACAGCACGTTTTGTGATCGGATCAATGACACCATCGAGTGAGCGGCTGCATACATCGCATGCCGAAAAGTCATGACCCTTCTGACCGGTCGACCACGAGGCGACACGCGCGTAGAGCTGCTTGCGCCGCGCGATATCCGGCTGTTGGTTTAACTCGGCAAGGACGGCAGCTTCCTGATGAAGCTGCGCGATCAGCCCATCGACCTTTTGCCATTCCGCATAGCTTATCGTCGCCAAGGCCTTCAGGCGGCGTGCGCTTGAAAGCTCCCCGATTGTTTCGAGTTGGCCGAGAGCGGGACCGATGCTTTTCTCAAGATCATCACGAGCCGCTTTTTGTGTCGGATCAAAGGCATCGCCAAGCACGGTGCGCGCGGCTTTCAAGGCATTCGTCTTTTGGCCAGTGAAATGCTCTTCCAACGCTGCTAGCTGTTGTTCGATCTCGGCAGCACCGGACGGCTCGGGGAGAGGGTCTGCGTAGGCCATGCTGGTAAATTCAGCGATACGATCCTTCAGGTCGGACCGCGCTTCCGAAAATCGTTTATCGGCCTCGGCAATCTCGGCTTCGCGCGCCTTGCGCATTTCTCCCTTCAGCTTCTCCCGTGCCTTGGAAGCGTGCTTCGCCAAATCCGACAGCTCCGCTAGACCGGTTAGCTGGGCGACGGCGCGTCCGAGATCGGATGCGTCGCCGATCTGCAAATACTGTAAGATTGCAGGCATCACTGTGCCGACGCGTAGTGCCGCCGGATCAACTCTCAACGGCGATACGTTCGGAGGGACTTCTTCCAGCTTTCCGCGCTGGCTCCGTCCGTATTGCCGACGGATCGGCGGAAGATGCGCACCCGTTTGATCCGCGAAGGTCAATTCAACCCATGTATCGATCGGCACCCTTTCATTCGGTCCAGGTTTGTAGCGTTGCCCATCAGGAAGCGGCGTGACAGGAGGAATCGTATGCGCCCGCCCATCGCTGTCGCTGGAGATGCCTGAGAACGTCGCATCGAATTCATGAAGCGCACTTTCCGGTGGGCGTTGTGGCCGCAGGATTTCGCCAGTCAGGCACCAGACAATTGCGTTGAGCAGCGAAGTCTTGCCCGCGCCATTCCAGCCCTCAAAAAGGGTCGCTGATTCGTGCGGCTCGAAGGTAAAATCTTCCGGCGGATTTCCCGGTTCGCCATAGGCGTGGACCCCCGCAAAGCGATGAGCGACGACCTTTACAAGTTTCAGACGCCGCGCGGAATCAGGCGTGACAATTTCGGGGACAGGAAGAACCGGGGGCGTCGTCGCCATGTAATCGCAAATCGCCTCGATGTCCGTGATTGTCACATTGCCCGGCCATTTTGGCCGGTTGCGTCGATACCAGTCGAGCACCGCCTTGCTTCTTGGAGTTTCAAGCCCAAACGTTTCGCCATCGGCGCCAACCCCAATGCGCTCCCCGCCGATCAACTCGGCGAAAAGGCTCTCGATGGTCTGGAGGTGAAGCGGTCTCGGAATGGATGCCTCCATAGCAGTAGACTATAGTCGCAATTAACCCTTCCAGCACGAGCTGCGATAACATAACCAAATTAGCCCAAGGTCGAGAGTACTCGATATTTTATTCGAAACGATCCTACCGCGCAACGGCAGGACCTTGCTCTCAGCCTCCCTTCGGTCGCATCGTACCGAAGCTTATTGGCCGAATACGTTCTTGCACAAGCGCGGACCTCCACTTCGCAACTTGGCACTTGCAGTCTTGTGGGGGTCTGTTCAGTAGTCCATGTTTGCGTGGGTCGTCCAATCATGGCCCCAGCGCTCTATCCACTGCTCGACGGCGTCTGCTCCCATGGCTATCGCGCCAGCATATTCAGAGAGAGTTTTGGCATCAAATGATGGATCGACGCCCGCATCCACGAACCGGTGAGGAAATTCCAGCGCTCCCGTCGACAGCATGTCGTGGACTGCATCGAACACCGAACAGCATTCCTCAAAGTTGTCGACCTTAATGGGGATGAATGAGAAGCGAGGACTGTCGGCAAAGTTCGAAAAATTCGCTGGAATGACTCCGATACCCGGAAGGTGAAAGAACAGCGATCCCCCGTCGTTTTCGACGCCACCATGGCTGAACGGATTGCGCAGCCGCTCCTTGATCCGCCGGAGCTTGCCTAGTGTGACGCCAGCCCGATGATTGTTGTCGAGTGGGAAGACCGCCTTGAGCTTCTCATCCCATGATTTTTTCAGGAACACCTCAAGGCCTCCTGATTCGAGCGGCAGGCCGCTAAATGCCCGAAGGAGAATTAGTCTGTGCTCCAGTGCGCTGAAGAAGGACTCGATCATCGCGGTGGTCAGATAGTACCCCTCGGTTTGCGCTGCATGCAGGTCGTTGAGCACAGCCGCAACCATGCCGACCGGCAATCCTGTCTCGCTTTTCTTCTTCTTTTTTCCTTTTGGTTTGGCAAACTGGGCCGGCTTGTCGGCCTTGGCGAATGCCTTCTTGGCCTTGCCGCGAAAGTAGCGGTAACGGCTTTCGAACTCACCGAAGCGGTTGGCGATCAGGACCCTGCCCAAGCGGGCCTGTTCGATCGCGAACGGCGCTAGAAGGTCTTCGATCTGCCGCATGGCCGCGCCCACCTGCCCAACGATACGATCGTAAGGTACCTTGGGGTCCTTCGCGCGAAGGATGGTGAAGCCGAACTTCCTCAGTTCAAACCCCACTGGTTCGCCCAACACGCTGCCATAGACGGTCCAACGCACCTTTTCGCCGACCCCACTCCACCGCCAGCCCAGGATGTTGCGGAAAGCGAATAGCACCAGTTCCGGCACCGGAAACAGCTCTGCAGGTGGGCGTGACGACTCCATATCCCAAGGATCCAGGCCGGCAGGGAAATCAGATGAGAAGCCTGCAAGCGTTTTTCTGAGACGCTTGCGGATCTTCGTCAGCGCCTCGTCCGTATTCTGGTCGTTTTCACTTGTCTTGGGCATGAACGATCGCATTTCGGCTGGTGGCGCGCGGAGACGACGGCCGCACTAGGCTGTAGTGAATTTGCGCTTCTGGGTGGCAACACCATCGACGATGTACTGTTGGGTGGCACCCGAGATACAAGGGTCGACACGCGGACCTACCGAAACGAGCGACACGAACGGCCCCAATTTTCCGAGTACCTTGACCACCTAGATGAGGGCCGCAATTGTGCTCATACCATCAAGGTACAGCTTGATGCGGGGCGATTGCATCCCGACTGGCGTGGACTTCAGGAAGGAACCGACGTGGTTGACCGCGTTGGGGCCGACTCTTCCCAAGCCGGTGCCATGAAGCTCCCCCTTGGCCAGGGCAGCGTTCATCGCTTTGCCTGATCGCTCTGACCGATGTGCGATGTGATTGCGGATCGCGATCCACGCGTTAACCGACGCCTTTTGAGCCGCCGTACGTCCTGTGATCCGACCCGCTGATGCAGGCACAAGCCATCTGTTCGCAGCTTCGACTAGCTCGCCAAAGTGGCTGAATGTGATGTTGTTGCCGCCGGCATCGACGAGCTCAATTATGTCACCCTTCTTGATATGCACCGGCACGGAGAGGCTGGCATAGTTGGTGTAAATGGTCTTCTGCTTCGTACTCATGCCCGCTTCGAGGGCGTCTTTTAGGTGTTGCCGGAAGCGGGTCGTGTCACGGTTGATATACGCGATGAGCAGATCGCTGACGTAGCCTTCCCAAAGCACGGCGGCCGCAAGGAACGTGTGCTCAACAAGCAGGGTGCGATCCTTGTCCCCTGTTACGGCGGCGAAGGCTGTGTCATAGAATGAAACCACGTCTGCCAACCCGGCAGCAAAGTCGTTGCGAACGTCATCCGGATCCGTTTTTCTCATATCGCTTACCCCCGCGTGCGATGAGATACATTCCCGCGCCAATATCAAGGACAATCGCCAGGTCGTAAGCTGACGAAGCAATACTATGCCTGATGAGGCACCCAGAACGGCAGCTTACTGTCCGGCGCTACCCAGAACCGGACTGTCGGCAATCGGCCGATTCCGTTGAAAAAGTCGGTGTTGCTGCGGGCTCGAAGTCCTGATTCAGTTGTCCTCATGGATGGAGGGCAGGCCGATGATGGGCGAGCGGACGGGGGCGCAGGAGGCGCTGTTCTACGAGTTCAGCCTCGAACGCCACGTTCCTGCCGGCCACCTCGTGCGCGCCATCGACAGGTTCGTCGACCTCGCCGGCATCCGGGCGCACCTCAAGCCCTTCTACAGCGAGACCGGCCGGCCCTCGATCGACCCCGAGCTGATGATCCGGATGCTGCTCGTCGGCTATTGCTTCGGCATCCGCTCGGAGCGGCGGCTGTGCGAGGAGGTCCACCTCAACCTGGCCTATCGATGGTTCTGTCGGCTTGGCCTCGACGGCCGCGTGCCGGACCACTCCACCTTCTCCAAGAACCGGCACGGCCGCTTCCGCGACAGCGACCTGTTGAGGCACCTGTTCGAGACGGTGCTGCAGCGTTGCATCGCTGAGGGGCTGGTCGGCGGGGAAGGCTTCGCCGTCGATGCCAGCCTGATCAAGGCCGAGGCCAGCCGGCAGAAGGGTGTCGATGGCAAAGCCGGGCTGTCGCCCGAGGCGGCCGGCCGCGCGGTTGAGGAATATCTCGCCGTCCTCGACGATGCGGCCTTCGGCGCGGCCACCGAGGTCACCCCGAAGTTCCTCTCGCCGGCGGATCCGGCCGCCCGCTGGACCGGAGCGCACGGCGGCCAAGCCTTCTTCGCCTATTCCACCAATTATCTGATCGACGTGGACAACGCGATCATCGTCGACGTCGAGGCCACCACCGCGATCCGACAGGCCGAGGTCCTGGCGGCGAAACGCATGATCGAACGGTCGATGGAGCGTTTCGATCTTTATCCGGCACGGCTGATGGGCGACAGCGCCTATGGCTCCGCCGAGATGCTCGCCTGGCTCGTGCACGAGCACGGCATCGAGCCGCACGTCCCGGTGTTCGATAAGTCGGCGCGCCGCGACGGCACATTCAGCCGCACCGACTTCGCCTACGATCATGTTCGGGACCTCTACACCTGTCCGGGCGGCAAGGAGCTGCGCCGGTATCGTCGCCACTTCAGTGTGACCCGCGACAGCGTCGATCCACACGGCTTCATGCGCTACCGCGCGGCCAAGTCCGACTGCGGTGCCTGTGCGTTGAAATCGCAGTGTTGCCCAGCCGAACCGCCACGCAAGGTCTTGCGGTCGATCCATGAAGGGGCCCGAGACATGGCGCGGGACATCGCCGCCACCGAGGCCTACGTCACGTCCCGGCGGCAGCGCAAGAAGGTGGAGATGCTGTTCGCCCACCTCAAGCGCATCCTGAAGCTCGACCGGCTCCGCCTGCGGGGCCCGAATGGCGCCCGGGACGAGTTCCACCTCGCCGCCACTGCCCAGAACCTCAGGAAGCTCGCCAAGCTCATGCCGCGTGGAGCACGAGCGGCTGCGGCCTGAGGAGAGAGGCTCGTTCTGCGTGCAAAAAGAACGATCTCGCCGCGCACCCAGCGGAGGGTTTTTCAACGGAATCGGCCCATACCGGACGTTCGGACGCGCGCTTGGCAGGGTCTGCTCCTGGCGCATCGGTCTTACGCGGGGCTCAGCAGCTTGACGCGTTGATTGGCCGGATTCATCGGCACGCCAGTGCCGCCTTTCGCAGATCGTCAAAGATCGACGTCGATGGCGGATACGCCACGCCGTGATCAACTTGGCCAAGCGCGTGCAGAAGGACGGCCTGTCGATCTTTGGGGATCGCACTCCAGAGCGACGGCTTCAGGACCCAGTGGTCGGTGCCCCGGACCATCCAAGCCTCGACGATTTCGAGGAGGCAGAGGTCGAGGTGCATGTTCGGCAGGTAATCGTGGCGGTCAGGCCTGCACCCTGATCCGGTCTCCGGCCGGGCCGGCCGCGATGATCTGGTCGATCCCCTTCAGAAAGGCTGCCAGAACCGGCGAGCGGTTTTCTGGTCGGTAGCCGACGGCGAGGTCGATGGTGGGCGGCTCCCCCTTGAGGGGGCGGCTCACCACTGACCAGGGCAGGAGCGGCTCCACATAGGCGGGCAGCAACGCGACGCCGCGTGTCGAGGCCACCAGCGAGATACCCATGGCGAAATTGTCGATGTGATGGCTCGGCGTGATGTGGACCTTGTTCCGCCGCAGGTAATCCTCGACCACCTCGCGCAGGATGTGGGGAATTTCGGTGAAGCCGATGAAGGCTTCCCCCTGCAGGTCGCGGGGGTCCACCTGTACCTGCTGCGCGAGAGGGTGGTCGCTCGGCAGGATGGCGAGCAGCGGTTCTTTCGCAATCACCTGATAGGCAACATCCGGCCGCGGCTCGACGCGCAGGAAGCCGAGATCCAGCCCCATTGTCCGAGACATGCGCGTATGCCGAGGATGGCCTCACCCTCGACCAGCTCATGGCCTTCACCGTCTCTGGCGACCATGAGCGGCAGGAACAGGTGCTGGGGCGGCTCGACTTCTTCGAGAGCGCGCTCGCCTTCATGGCGGGCTACGGGCTCAAGAGCTTCCTCATTGCTCAATCCCTGAACCAGATCGAGAAGGCCTTTGGACCGAACAACTCCATCCTCGACAACTGCCACGTGCGGGTGAGCTTCGCCACCAATGATGAGCGCACTGCCAAGCGCGTCTCCGACGCCCTCGGCACCGCCACCGAGATGAAGGCCATGAAGAACTATGCCGGCCACCGGCTATCCCCCTGGCTCGGGCACCTCATGGTCTCGCGCTCAGAGACGGCGCGCCCGCTTCTGACTCCGGGCGAGGTGATGCAGCTTCCGCCGGCCGACGAGATTGTGATGGTGGCCGGGACGCCGCCGATCCGGGCGAAGAAGGCCCGGTACTATGAGGATCAGAGATTCAAAGAGCGAGTGATGCACCCGCCGGAGCTCCAGGCCCCTCGCGATCGTCAGCCTGACGACTGGACCGTCCTTCCGCTGCCGGCGCCATCACAGTTAAGCCTGATGGTCGAGGGAAGCGACGACGAGGACACCACGGGTTCGGAGCAGCGGCGTCAGCCGGAGCTCGCGAGGGTGGCGCCGGTTGAGGCGCCACTGCAATCGGTGAACGAGTTCGAAATCGATCTGGTCGATGAGACTGAGGACGACGTGGCCCGGACCAGTCGCATGACCCGTGTCATGCAAGGCGTCGCGCGTCAGGTTTCGCTCGATCCCAACGACGGCATGGAGCTGTGACGGCGATGGCTCTACGCAAGAAGAAGACGCAGATCTCCGCTTATCTCGATCCCGCGACCATGGGGTTGCTAGCTGACTATGCCGCACGACGTGATCAGCCTCAATCCTTGATCGCAGAGGCCGCGATCGCGTCCTTCCTGTCGCCGGATGCGGCTGAACAAAGGGAAGCCGTCTTCACCAAGCGGCTCGATCAGCTGGACCGACGGATGGCCCGACTGGAGCGCGATCTCAGCATCTCTGTCGAGACGCTGGCGGTGTTCATACGATTCTGGTTGGCCACCACGCCGGCATTGCCGGAGCCCGCAGCCCAGGCAGCCCGAGCCAAAGCGGGGGAGCGGTATGAGGCATTCATCGGTGCGCTGGGGCGGCGGCTCGCGCAGGGACCGAGGTTGGCTCAAGAAATCTCGGAGGAGCGCAGCGATTCGAAATCATGAGTAAGGCCCCTTGCGCCAAGACGGATCGATGGAATGCCGCCAAGAACCAGGCATTGGCTTGCTGCCTTGCGAAATGATGTCGAGCAAGAACGCCTCCACCAGCTAACCTCACGATTGGCGAGGACGAGTCGGTGCATTGTGCTGAGCCAGACGGCGATTGCGGTCCACCGTCCGGCTGCCTACCCCGTGTGAAACTTGGACCGTGGCAGGCGCCGAAAGATAGTGAATGCTTCAGCTAGGTGGCAAGAACATCGAGACCGCACCTTGCATCCAGCGTCATGCACATTGTTGCGTGGGTTTGGCCCTCCGATCGATTTTGGTCGATTCGGGTCCGAAGCGACGCCTGCCACCACATCGCCGTGGCCGTGATGCGGGACGGAACAGCTCCGACGCGGTCACAGCCAACTCGCCGAGTAACACGAGCCGTTCGTCTTCCTGCCGGGAAAGCCACTCCCACAACACGCGGCCGAACCACTCGCGTAGCGTGACATCTACCTCTTCGGCGTCACTGGCGTCCCGATCGGCATCCAGAACCTGCATATTCGTGTGGATCGTGCTTCATGCCGAGCGGCGGAAGCCTCTCTCCCAGCCCTCAGCCAGTCACGGAAATGCGTCTTTCCCCGCCTCTAATCGTCATCTCCGCGACGTGTTGTACATAGAATCCAAAATAAGAGGCCTGTCAGCTCATGTTTAGATCCACGTTCTTCAATGGCAGTTGGCGTACCCGCTTTCCGGTTGCGGCGAAGATTGCGTTAAGAACAGCCGGTGCGGCAACTGCGATGGTCGGTTCGCCCACGCCGCCCCAGAAGCCCCCCGAAGGCACGGGGATCACCGTGACGTCGGGCATCTCGTCGAGACGCATCACATTGTAGGTGTCGAAATTCTCCTGCTCGATGCGTCCGTCCTTCACCGTGCATTCGCCATAGAGCATGGCGGAGAGCCCGTAGACGAAGGAGCCGGCGACCTGCGCCTCCACCTGCTGTGGGTTAACCACATGCCCAGGATCGGTCGCCGCCACGATGCGGTGGATCTTGAGCTGCCCTTTATTGACGGAGACTTCCGCAGCCGCCGCGACATAGCTGCCAAAACCCATAATCTGGGCAAGGCCACGGTGGACCCCATCGGGCGGGGTGCTGGTCTCCCAGCCGATCCCTTTCGCGGCGGCTTCGAGCACCGCCAGATGCTTGGGGTGGTTGGCCATCAGCTTGCGGCGGAACGCCAGCGGATCCTGCTGCGCGGCATGGGCCAGCTCATCAATGAAGCATTCCAGATAGACGGCGTTCTGGTTGAGATTGACGCCGCGCCATGCACCCGGCCGGATGTGCGGATTACGCATGGCATAATCGATCAGGACGTTGGGGAATGTGTAGCCGATGGTCATTTCGGCGCCATCGGGCAGGAGGCCCTGAAACACGAAGGGATCCCCATTGGCGGTCATGGCGGAGGGATAGGCGTAGATCGCGATGGATTGACCGGAGAGGCGCATATGGAGTGCCTCGACATTGCCCTGGGCGTCGAGGGACCCGCGCAGCCGGCATTGGGTGACCGGATGGAAACGCCCTTGCACCATGTCCTCTTCACGCGTCCACATCATCTTGACCGGCGTGTTGGGAACCTGCTTGGCGATCAGCGTCGCAAGGCGCAGATAGTCGGTCTGCAGACGCCGACCGAAGCTACCGCCGATGCGCATGACGTGGATTTCGCAGGATTCAGGCGGCAGAGCCGCCGCCATCGAGACGGTGGCGAGCGCAGCCTCGGGGACTTGGGTCGGGCCCCACACATCGCACCGCTCCGGCGTCCAGCGCACCGTCGCGGCAAGCACTTCCATGGGCGCATGGTTCTGATAGGGGAAACCGTAATCCGCCTCAATGACCCGCGCAGCCTTCGCCAGGACGCCCTTCGCATCCCCGGCGCGGTTACCGACATAGGGGGTCTCGGCCGAAAGCCCCTCTGTGAGCATGGCCGCGATCTGCTCGCTGGAGATAGCCCCGTTCGGCCCTTCATCCCAGACGATGGGCAGCGCTTCTAGCGCCGACTTGGCGCGCCAGAACGTATCTGCGACGACGGCGACGGTTTCATCATCAACTTTCAGAACATGCTTCACTCCGCGCCTGTTCATCACCGCGGAGGCATCGAAGCTCTTCAGCTTGCCGCCGTGTACCGGGCAGGCCTTGGGTACCGCGACCAGCATGCCGGGCATGGTATAATCGACGCCGTAGATCAGCGAACCGTCGAGCTTGCCGGCGGTGTCGAGCCGCTTTACGGGGTGGCCGGCAATGCTCCAGTCTTTCGGATCCTTAAGGACCACGTCGGTGGGCGGAGCTATGGCGCTTGCCGCCCCCGCCACGGCGCCATAGGTGGTCGTGCGCCCGCTTTGGGCATGGCTGATGACCCCCTTCGAGACGCTGCATTCAGCGGCCGGTACGCCCCACTGCTTCGCCGCCGCTTCCACCAGCATGGCGCGTGCCGTCGCGCCACCCTTGCGGACATAATCGTGCGAGCCGCGGATGGCGCGCGAACCGCCCGTGGATTGCGTCCCCCAGGCATTGGCTCGGCTCTTGTTCTGCGCAGGCTTCACCAGTTCGAAGCGAACATGGTCCCAGTTGCATTCGAGCTCCTCGGCGAGAAGCTGGGCGAGACCCGTGAGCGATCCCTGACCCATCTCGATCCGCGCGATCCTCAGGATCACGGTCTCGTCCGGCCGGACCACCACCCAGGCATTGACCTCGCCCGCGCCGGCTTGCGCCATCGCCCTGTCCGGAAAGGGAAGAGAGAAGCCGAATGTAAACGCACCTGCGGTGGCGCCGATGCCGGCGAGAAAGCCACGGCGAGAGAGGGGCGCCTGTGCTGCGGAGGTCCCGGGCAGGGGGCGATCCGAGGAGGAGTGCGTGCTCATGGCGGTGGTCCTCAGCCTTTGTTCGCGGCCATGCGTTCGGCCGCGAGCTTCACGCTGGCCAGTACGCGCGGATAGGTGCCACAGCGGCATATATTGGTGATGTCGGTCCGGATATCGTCGTCACTCGGGCTGGGATTCTGCGCGATCAGCGACGCCGCAGCCATGATCATGCCAACCTGGCAGTAACCGCATTGAGCGACGTCCAACTCGGCCCAGACTTGTTGTACCGGATGGGGCTTCTCGGTGCCGAGTCCCTCGATGGTGACGATCTTCTGGTCTTCTGCAACGGCGCTGACCGGCAAGGAACAGGAGCGTGTTGCCTCACCATCGAGATGCACCGTGCAGGCGCCACACTGCCCTACACCGCAGCCGTATTTTGTCCCCGTGAGGCCGATTTTCTCCCGAATAACCCAGAGTAGAGGTGTATCATCCTCGACATCGACTTCGACGAATTTGCCGTTAATGTTTAGTTTTGGCATGTCGCGCTCCCATCTAGGGACGTGTTGCATTCATTTCGTGGGAGTCAGGGTCTGAAAATATGAAACGATAAATGTCCCGTTAGTGCCGTTGGGAACCGAGACCGTCATATTTGTACCTGGGGCCATTGCGCGCAAATTGGCGATGTATGTTTTGAGCTATGCGGCAACATAGGTACCGTCACGGTTGCGCTTGGAGTCGGAAGAACGTGCACCTTCTGGGCTGGCCGCTTTGTGGCCGAACACGCCCGCCAGACATGGGTCGATCCGATTCTGATGTGTCAGTACCGTGTGACGGGAAGAGCAATGTTGGCATAAAAAGCTACATAATGCGGCACTATTGGCCAACACTGACGTAAAAAGAATCATTATTATATCCGAAATATTCAACTATATTATAACTATATTGTGACGAATCGGTCTGCGCGGATCGCTCAATGCCAATCAGCCTGGGTGGGATAATGAGAATGCCACAAACTTTTCACTGTTTTTCGATCGCACGCTGTTTGTCAGTTTACGTTAGCGGAGCTTGGGGTGGAAAATTAGGTGGCCTGTCCCGCATGAACCTATATCGGCGGTTCATGAGTGGCCGAATTGATGATGACGCCGCCGTTGTCTCTCTCACCCGCGATAGCGAAGGGCATCGACCAGCAGGGAGAAGGCCGCAGATGGCTGACGTCGGCTGGGGTAATAAAGATGATAGCCCGAAAATGATGGGCACCAGTCCTCTAGGACGCGTATGAGGCTGCCGTCAGCCAATTGCGTCTGGACACGATCTTCCATCACAAATGCTAGGCCAAATCCGGCGATCGCCGCCCGTGTGATTGCATTCACGTTGTTAAAGGTGAGTTGTCCCTCGACGCGCACCCTTACTTCTCGTCCATCGCTTTCAAGCTCCCAAGCGTAAAGGCCGCCGGTGCTCAGCATGCGCATGTTTATGCATTTGTGATTAGAGAGGTTGTGAGGCGTTAGCGGAATCGGATATTCTGCGAAATAAGCAGGTGATCCCACGATAGCCATTCGCAAGTCTGGACCGATGCGGACAGCAACCATATCTTTGGCAAGGGCTTCCCCGAGGCGTACTCCGGCATCAAACCGTTCCGTTACAATGTCCGTGAAGCTCGAATCGATGCTCAGTTCCACGTTGATATCGGGATATTTGGGCAAAAGTTTTTCGAGTGCCGGCCAAAGTATCGTTTCGGCCGCGTGTTCCGATGTCGTGATGCGGATGGTGCCTGCGGGCTTCTCACGCAGCTCGCCCAAAGACGACAGTTGCAGTTCAATGCTTTCGAGAGCGGGCCGCAAGGTCTCAATCAGCCGTTCTCCGGCATCCGTCGGGGCGACGCTTCGCGTCGTTCGCGTGAGCAGGCGCACCCCGAGTTGGGTTTCCAGCCTCCGCACCGTATAACTGAGTGCAGACTGCGAGGTGCCCAGGCGGGCGGCGGCGCGCGTGAAGCTCCTTTCCTCCGCTACGGCAAGGAAGGCGTTCAGGTCAACCAAATCCTCGCGCCGCATTCATGAACCTCCAATATGGCTTTATGCCTTTTATAACCTCTAATCGGGCGAATGCGTCACGAATAGGTTATGAATCATTCCCGACACATGAGCGGGTTGCCGTGCAAGGATCCAAGACCGTGACCATTACAATAAGTGGTTTGCGGTTCGCCGAAGAAAAGTCGCGCGGCTTGCCGGTCCTTTTTGGGAGCAGGACACCCTCGTGCAATCAGCGAACGGGCCGAAGGTGTCAGCGAATTCGAGAGCGGCCGCTTTCATGCCAACGCCTGTTGAGATGTATTTGAATACCCGAATTTCTTAGGCGCGTTGTTCTGTCTGCCGCCTCCATGTCAGCAGTCAACCCAGAGAAAGAGATTGGCCATGATCGATGTCATCGTAGTGATCGGGGCAGGCTCGATCGGTCAGGCGATCGCGCGCCGCGTCAGTTCCGGCAAGCGCGTCCTGCTAGCAGACCTCAGATTAGATAATGCCGAGGTTGCGGCGGACGTTCTCGCCAATGCGGGTTTTGAAGTGAGCACGACGACGGTGGATGTCGCGTCGCGGAAATCTGTCGGTGCGCTGGTGGAGGCCGCGACGAAGCTAGGTGAAGTGACCGGTGTCATCCACGCCGCCGGTGTTTCGCCGTCGCAGGCGTCGCCGGAAACCATCCTTCGGGTGGACCTCTATGGCACAGCGCTGGTTCTGGCGGCGTTTGGAAGCGTCATTGCGTGGGGGGGCTCGGGTGTCGTTGTTGCCTCCCAATCCGGGCATCGCCTCGGGGCTCTGACCGCCGAGCAGAATGAGGCGCTCGCCATGACACCGGTGGAAGATCTGCTGGCGCTGCCCATGCTCCAGCCCGACCAGGTCACGGATTCGCTCCATGCCTATCAGCTTTCCAAACGAGGAAACGCATTGCGTGTAATGGCGGAGGCCGTGCGCTGGGCGAAGCGTGGCGCGCGGATCAACACGATTAGTCCTGGCATTGTCATCACGCCGTTGGCGAATGACGAACTGACCGGACCGCGCGGTGCCGGCTATCGCCGTATGATCGAACTCTCGCCGGTTGGCCGTGCAGCGACACCAGACGAAGTTGGTAATGTTGGTGCGCTTTTGATGGGACCTGACGGCGCGTTCATCACCGGCAGTGATTTTCTGATGGATGGCGGCGTGACCGCCTCTTACTTCTTCGGCGAGCTCGCCCCGAGCTAGCCGAAGTTGGGACCGACGGCACGGCCCGCAACCTGTGCCGTCGGTCCTATGCGGCAATCCTCATCGGGACGATATCGAGCGGTGAACGAGACAACCGTCGAAACTGATACGTCGTACTACGCCTGATCGTAAGTCGAAGGCCGTTGCTTAGAGCAAATCTTGTGCACTTCGATCCACGTAATTTGCCCTAAAAGTCCGATGTTGCGCCAATTCCGGACGCAAAAATTCCGAATTTTCCCCGAGATTGCTCAGGCGAGCGCTAAAATAGAAAGCGATCAGATTGAAAAAACCGATCGGCGCTTCCTCTCGATCCCCCCTGAAATTCATGGTTTACGCGGCGCCGCCCGATATTGCGCCTCCGACACTTGCTCCATCCATGTCACGGAGCTTCCGTTCAGGGATTCCAAAATCGCGAAATGCGACATGGGCGCATCGGCGCTGGCGCCGTGCCAATGCTTCACGTTCGGCGGAATCCAAACCACATCGCCGGGGTTCACCTCGATGATGGGGCCACCCTCCTTCTGCACCCAGCCGCGGCCGGAGACGATGAACAGGGTCTGGCCGAGCGGGTGGGTGTGCCACGCGGTACGGGCGCCGGCGGCGAAGGAGACGACGCCCCCGCCGATCCGTGCCGGAGCATCGGCGGCATAGCGGCTGTTGACGCGGACCTCGCCGGCAAAATTGGACGCCGGACCGGGCGTGCCGGTGCTGACTGGCTCAGCGCGGATGACCTTCAGCTCCGGAGACGGAACCGTGTTGGCCGAGGCGGTCGCGGCCGCACGTGAGGCGAACACTTGCTTGAGAACAGGAACCGCCGACATGCCCCGGGGCCAGCCTGCATAAAACGCGACATGGGTCAGCGCTTCGGCGGCTTCCTCACGAGTGAGCCCATTGTCCATGGCTCGATTGGCATGGAAGGGAATCTGCTCGGGTTGGCCGATGGCGATCAGTGCCGCCATGGTGACCAGGCTGCGGTCGCGCGGAGACAGGTTCGGTCGGCGCCACAGGTCTCCGAACAGCACGCGGTTTGTCAGTTCAGCCAAAGCCGGGGCGGTCGGCGCCACAGTGTCGGCAACGAGGGCCGCGCGTGCGACTTCGGCTGCCGCCTCCAACTGGACGCGTTCCGCCGTGTTGTCGGCGGCAGCACCGATTTTGCGCTCGTCGAAGACCTTCTTCGTCTCGGTGACGGCCGAGACGGCGTTGGGCCAACCGGAATAGAAGGCGAGCTGGGTGATGAGCTCACCGATTTCATCCGGCGCCACGCCGTTATCCAGCGCGCGGCGGACATGACCTGCGATCTGCGCGGTCTTGCCCGTCGATATGATGGCCGACACTGTAACGAGGCTTCGATCGCGCGGCTTCAGAGCCTCGCGCAGCCAAACCTCCCCGAACAGCACATCGTCGGTGAAATGCCCGAGCCCCGGGGCGACCTCGTAAACCGCCGGCGGTGCTACCCGACGGCGCGGCTCCTCTGCATGAACCGCGGTCGTGGCCAGAACCGAGACCGCGAGGCTTGCTGCGATGTCCTTCATGAAAGGCCTCCTTGTGATGGGTTCGCAAAAGCTTGGCCGGGCAAACCTGCGTGGGGTCACTGATCCGGGCGTCTTCTCGCCCGAGGAGTCTCGTGTCTTCAAGGCAAGAGCTATCCGCCGAACAGCTCCTTGGAGTGTATCCGGGCATCGGCGGGCACCACGGTCGCTCGGCCCGACCGGCGCCGGAGCGAGGTCATGCGGCAATGCGATAATCCTCCAAGATGATCTGTGTGACATCCAGCGTGCGTTCGCCAATATGTGCCGCTTGTGTGGCCCCCCGGCTGGTGACCGTGCGCTCGACGACATCGCCACGGTTAACGGTTGTGGAGTGCACCCGTTGGTCCATGTTGCTTGGATAGGTCACGCGCGTCGCTTGTGCGTGGGCCTGCCAGCCCAAAAACGTTGCCGCGCTAGGGCTCTCAAAAAATCAGCCCCAGGCTGCCGAGCGTCATTTGCATGGATAGCTCGCTGCTTGCGTTTTCAAGCAGCACCAACGCGCGATCGCACCGCCTCCAGATCATCGCGGACATGCTGCGGCTCGGCGGCGAGCGGCATGTTGCTTTGGTCCCGCACACCATCGAGCGTGTCAACGGGGTCGGCGTCGAGGGCCGCGAAGAGAGGGGCGAGGGTGTCCGGAGCCGCGCCGGCCTCGGCGACGAGTTCAAAGGTCTTGCGCAGGGCCGCAGGGGAACTGAGGCTGCGGACGAGCGCCTCCGCAATCTGCTGGCGTGCAACCACCCCGTCGGCCGGGGTTCCTTCGTGGCGCGTGTCACCCTGCAAAAGCACCAGCCGGTGCTGGCCGGCAGAGTTGTAGTCGAACCACCCGGGCCGCACGATCGTGTAGGGCAGGCCGCTCGCTCGCACGAGGCGCTCGGACCTCCGCTTCCAGTCATGGGCTCTCGTCGCCCTGTTGTAGGCGCCCAGCCGGTCGGTGACACCGATGGCTGTCATAAGTGCGATCCGGGCCTGATGAGGACCCAGTACGGCGAGGATGTTTCGCACCCCGGCGTAGTCGACCGTCTCCGGGTCTCCGTCGCCCGAGGCGCCATGAGTGAAGATCACCGCGTCGATGCCGGCGACCGCGGCTTGCAGCGTGTCTGGCCGATTGAGATCACCGACCACTTGCTCGGCTTCAGGCGGCAGGGCGCGGGCGCGCGCAGCGGCGCAATCGCCATGACCGTCATCAGGCTCGACATCATCTGCGCCGCCCGCGGACCTTCGTAAAGATCGCGGACCATCGCGCGTGAGAGCACGACACCGGCACTGGCGCCGATGGCTTGGACCATCCGCCAAAAAATCATCGTCCCCGCGTCATAAGACAGGGCGCAGCCGGCCGAGCCGATGACAAACAGCACGAGGCCCACCGCCACCGGCAGGCGGCGCCCGTAGCGATCGCTGACCGGGCCCCAGAACAACTGGCCCAAGGCGAAGCCGATCAAATAGCCCGAAACAGTGAATTCGATGGTCCCCGCGCTGGTGCCAAGCGCCCGGCCCATCTCCGGCATGGCCGGAAGATACAGGTCCGTCGAGATCGACGCGAAGCCCATCAGGCCGCTCAGCACCGCAAGCACACGCCAGCCATGCTCGGCCGCCGCCGTGTGTGGGTCCGCCTTATGGGCGCGGAGCGCCCCGCCGTCTTCGTTCACAGCGTGCGAGCCCATGGCATTCACAATTCCTGGGCCGTGGGGCGGAACAGGATCTCGTTGATGTCGAGATCCTCGGGCTGGCTGATCGCGAAGGCCACGATGCGCGCGAAGCGATCCGCCGGAATGGCATAGGCCTCGTAGAACGCCTCGATGCCCTCCGCCACATCTGTCTCAGTGATGCTGTGAACCAGCTCGGAGCGGACGGCACCCGGCGAGATGACTGTGGTGCGGATATTGTAGGGCTTCACCTCCTGGCGAAGCCCCTCCGACAGCATCAGCACGGCCGCTTTGGTGGCGGCGTAGACGGCGCTGCCCGGACGCACCTTGTGACCGGCGACCGAGGACACGTTGATGATATGGCCGCTTTTCTGCTGCGTCATGTGCGGCAGGGCGGCGGCGATGCCGTGGAGGACACCTTTGATATTCACGTCGATCATTCGGTTCCAGTCGCCGATCTTGCCGCGCTCCAGCGGCGAATGCGGCATCAGGCCGGCGTTGTTGAGCATTACGTCGATCCGGCCATAAGTTGAAACGGCCGTATCGACGAGGCGCTTCACCTGTTCGGCGTCGGTGACGTCCGTCTCCACCGCCGCAGCAGGCGGCAGGTCCAGTTCGGCGGCCAGAGCCTGCAAGCGGTCGAGGCGACGGGCGCCCAGAACAATCTTGGCCCCCTCGGATGCAAGATGGCGGGCGGTTGCCTCGCCAAGGCCACTGCTGGCGCCAGCGATGACCACGACCTTTCCGGCGATCGTCTGTGACATTTCGTATTCTCTCTGTCCTTGCCCGGCGGGCGCCGCGTGGATCAGCGGCCCACGGTCGCCAGCAGATGCGCGGGATAGCGGTCGCCCTCGACCTGAATATCCGCCGCGGCGCGATCAATGCGCGCGACGTCCTCAGCGGTGAGGACAATGTCGGCTGCCCCAAGATTTTCCTTCAGCCGCTCCAGCTTCTTGGTGCCCGGAATGGGCACGATCCACGGCTTCTGGGCCAGCAGCCAGGCGAGCGCGATCTGGGCTGGGCTTGCGCCCTTCTCGGCGCCGACCTGCTTGAGCAGATCGACCACCGCGGTGTTCTTCTTCATGGCTTCCGGCGTGAAGCGCGGCAGAATCTTGCGGAAATCCGTATCGGCGAGCTGCGTCTTCCCGCTCATGGCGCCGGTCAGGAAGCCCTTGCCCAGCGGGCTGTAGGGAACAAAGCCGATGCCGAGTTCTTCACAGGCTTCGAGAATGCCGTTGGTCTCCGGCCCGCGCGTCCAGAGCGAATATTCATTCTGAAGCGCCGCGACCGGCTGCACGGCATGCGCGCGGCGCACAGTCTGCGCTCCGGGCTCGGACAGGCCAAAATGCTTCACCTTGCCTTCGGCGATCAACTCCTTGACCGCTCCGGCAACGTCCTCGATCGGCACGTTCGGATCGACACGATGCTGATAGAACAGGTCGATCTGCTGAATGCCCAGTCTCTTGAGCGAACCCTCGGCGACCGCGCGGATCTGTTCGGGCCGACTGTTGGTTCCGGCCATCTTGCCATCGACGATGTTGAAGCCGAACTTGGTGGCGATCACCACCTCGTCGCGCACGGAGCGCAGGGCTTCACCGACGATTTCCTCGTTGGTCCAGGGGCCGTAGATTTCAGCGGTGTCGAAGAAGGTGACGCCTAGCGCCACTGCCTCCCGGATGAGGCGGATGCTTTCCGCATTCTCAAGCTTTTCGCCATAGCTGAAGTTCAGACCCATGCAGCCGAACCCGATGGCTGAAACCGCCAGCCCGCTGTTTCCGAGTATGCGCTTTTTCATGGCTCTTCCTGCTGCTTGAGGGCCGTGGGCCTCGCTTGCAGGGAAGCTAATCCCCGGCGCCGGATTCAATTAGACCGCAGGAACTGCATGCATCCATATTTTCGGTTCATGAATGAGCCGCTATGGGGTTCAGTCTGCGGTGGCCGCTCTTTTCACGGCGCGCGGATACCGACATGGATGAGATCGAGACCGCCATCAGCGCGATGGAGATCAAGGGCGCGCGCCTGCCGGCGCATGTGCTGGAGCTTTCCTACCGCTGATCGTCGGTTCCCGCGGCGCCAGCCCTCGCCGCCTTTGGCTTCCGGGGCGGCGGCTCGACGATTGGCCGACATGAGAACAGGAGCCTACAGCTCATGCCTATCACCGGACGTTATCGCCTCGCTCTGAGCCTCGCGGCGGCCGCTTTGGTCGTATGGTCAGCGGCGGATATAATCCCATCCCGCTCTCGCCCGGGAGCCCCTGATGATCCAGGATCAGGGCAGCTTCGCGGCCGGAGGAAGCATCGCCAGCGAGCCCGGCAGCTTTGATCCGAAGCAGCCGCTCAAACCGGCTGGCCAGACCTATCGCGGAGACCACCTCTACGCTTTTTTATCAGGTGCCGGTGGAGGCGCGCCCCTTGCCGATCGTGATGTGGCACGGCGCGGGTCAGTTCTCCAAGACATGGGAGACGACACCGGACGGCCGGGAAGGTTTCCAGACGATCTTCCTGCGCCGAAAGTTCGCAACCTATGTGATCGACCAGCCCCGGCGCGGCAATGCCGGCCGCAGCATGGTGGAGGGCGTGATCAAGCCTGTTGCCGATGAGCAATTCTGGTTCGGCCGGTTCCGGCTTGGTGTTTGGCCGAACTAATTGGACGGGGTTCAGTTCGACCGCAAGCCTGATACGCTCGACCAGTATTTCCGGGCGATGACGCCGAACACCGGCCCCTATGACGCCAAGGTCATCTCGGACGCCGCCGCCGCCCTGTTCACCCGCATTGGGCCGGGCATTCTGATGACGCACTCCCAGAGCGGCGGCCCGGGCTGGCTGACCGCGATCAGGAGCGGAAACGTCAAGGCGATCGTGGCCTTTGAACCCGGCAGAGGTTTCGTGTTCCCGGAGGGAGAAGTGCCGCCGCCTATCCCAACCTCATTCGACACGCTTCAGAGCGTGCCGGTGCCGATGAGCGATTTTCTGGCGCTGACGCGAATTCCGATCGTCATCTTTTACGGTGACAACATACCGGACGCGCCGACGGACATTACTACGCAGGATGCCTGGCGCGGGCGGCTCGAAATGGCACGGATCTGGCGCGATACGGTCAACAGGCTTGGGGGGCAAGGTCAGCGTCATTCATTTGCCGGAGATCGGTATTCGCGGCAATACGCATTTTCCATTCTCGGATCTCAACAATAACGATATCGCCGATCTTGTTTCCAAATTCATCGCCGACAACAAACTTGACTGACGGCGAATTCGCATCGTTTTGCGCACAAAATGCTCGCGCCGAATCCCCGCAATCGTATCCACGCCCTTCATCCTGAACCGCCCCGAGTATTCTAGACGCCTTCGGGGGGCGCTTTGTGCTGCCGTTCGAACTCGATGGGCGACATCATCCCGTTGCGTCCGTGTTTGCGGGTGGGGTTGTAGAACATCTCGATGTAATCGAAAACGTCCCGGCGTGCCTCGTCGCTCGTCCGGTAGACCTTGCGGCGGATGCGTTCGCGCTTGAGCAGGTTGAAGAAGCTCTCGGCCACGGCGTTATCATGGCAGTTCCCGAGACGGCCCATCGAGGGCTGCAGATCGTGGTGTTTCAGTAACGAAGCCCACTCCATGCTTGTGAACTAGCTCCCCTGACCCGAATGCGCCAGCACGTGCCCCTTCGGTTTGCGTCGCCAGACGGCGGCCAGCAGCGCCTGAAGCACGACGTTGGTCGTCTGCCGGGCCTTTATGGACCAGCCGACGACGCGGCGGGAGAAGAGGTCGATCACGACCGCCAGATAGGCGAAGCCTTCGTGGGTGCGGATATCGGTGATGTCGGTCACCCAGGCCTTGTCAGGCACCTCCACGTCAAACCGGCGATCGAGCGTCTTGTCGACCGCCAGGGATGGCTTGCCTCCATATTGGCCGAGGCGCCGATTTCAGGCAATCGCACGCCACGCCGCGATGCCTGTGTTCTGTTGTTGAATCTCCCCCAATTCCCCCTCTTTTAATCATCCCCGTCCGGGAAGCCCTTGCATCGCTCCCGGCCAGGGCGGGGATGGGATGGCGGATTCAGCTCACAATCCGGAGGGTATGACACGCGGGGTGCGCATGCTGCGCACCGCACTCGGCCCGGTGATCTCCCATCTTCTCGATGACCCTACCGTCGTCGAGGTCATGCTCAACCCTGATGGTCACCTCTGGATCGATCGGCTGTCCGAGGGCCTCGCGAGCACGGGCGAGCGGCTGGCTCCCGGAGACGGCGAGCGCATCATCCGTCTCGTCGCCCACCACATCGGCGCCGAGGTCCACGCCGCCGCTCCCAGGCTCTCTGCCGAACTACCCGGGACCGGGGAACGCTTCGAAGGTCTGCTCCCGCCCGTCGTCGCGGCTCCGACCTTCGCTATCCGCAAGCCGGCCGTCGCCGTCTTTACGCTCGACCACTATGTGGCCGGCGGCATCATGTCGGTACCGCAGGCCGAAGCTCTTCGCCACGGTGTTGCCTCCCGCGCCAACATCCTGGTGGCCGGCGGCACCTCCACCGGCAAGACCACCCTCACCAATGCCCTCCTCGCCGAGGTCGCTAAGACCTCCGAGCGGGTCATCCTGATCGAGGACACGCGCGAACTTCAGTGTGCCGCGCCCAATCTGGTCGCCATGCGCACGAAGGAGGGCGTCGCCTCACTCTCTGACCTCGTCCGCTCCTCGCTCCGCCTGCGCCCCGATCGCATCCCGATCGGCGAGGTACGAGGTGCCGAAGCCCTCGACCTCCTGAAGGCCTGGGGCACAGGGCACCCCGGGGGCATCGGCACCATCCACGCAGGTAGTGCCATAGGCACCCTGCGACGGCTGGAGCAGCTCATCCAGGAAGCCGTGGTCACCGTCCCGCGCGCTTTGATCGCCGAGACGATCGACCTCATCGCCGTGCTGTCCGGCCGAGGCGCGTCGCGCCGGCTCACGGAGCTCGCCCGCGTCGAAGGGCTCGGCCCCGACGGCGACTACCGGGTCTCTCCCGCTATCCCTCCTGCAGAAGAAGGAACCTCCCCGTGACCTCGATGCTCGTTGTCCGCCATCGCCGCTTGCTGCGAACCGCCGCTGCAGCTCTCGCCTTCGCCTGCGCGGTGTCGGCTGCCCACGCCTCCGGCTCCTCCATGCCCTGGGAGACGCCGCTGCAATCGATCCTGGAGTCCATCCAGGGGCCTGTCGCCAAGATCATCGCGGTGATCATCATCATATCGACCGGCCTCGCGCTCGCTTTCGGCGACACCTCGGGCGGTTTCCGGCGGCTGATCCAGATCGTGTTCGGCCTCTCCATCGCGTTCGCTGCCTCCAGCTTCTTCCTGTCCTTCTTCTCCTTCAGCGGCGGAGCGCTGGTCTGATGGCGGGCGATGCCGGCGAAGTGCCGGGCTTCTCCGTGCCGGTCCACCGGGCGCTCAGCGAGCCGATCCTGCTCGGCGGCGCGCCGCGGGCGATCGCCATCTTCAACGGCACGCTCGCCGGCGCCGTCGGACTGGGGCTCAGGCTCTGGCTGGTGGGCCTCGCCCTCTTGGCGCTCGGCCACCTCGCTGCCGTCTGGGCCGCCAAGCGCGATCCGCTCTTCGTCGACGTTGTGCGCCGGCATCTGCGCATCCCCTCCCATCTGTCGGTCTGAGCGGGGCGCACCATGATGAACCTCGCCGAGTATCGTCGTCAGGGGAGGCGTCTGGCGGACTACCTGCCGTGGGCGGCCCTGGTGGGCCCGGGCATCGTCCTCAACAAGGACGGCAGCTTCCAGCGCACCGCGCGCTTCCGCGGGCCGGATCTCAAGTCCTCTGTCCCTTCCGAACTGGTCGCCGTTGCAGGTCGCCTGAACAGCGCCTTCCGCCGCCTCGGCTCAGGCTGGGCCCTGTTCGTGGAAGCCCAGCGGCACGAGGCGGGCGCCTATCCCGAGAGCTACTTCCCTGATCCCGCTTCCGCATTGGTGGATGCGGAGCGGAAGGCCGGGTTCGCCGAAGCCGGCAGCCATTTTGAGTCGAGCTATTTTCTGACCTTCTGTTGGCTCCCGCCGGCGGAGGATGCCGCGCGGGCAGAGAGTTGGCTCTATGAGGGGCGTGGGCGCGAGGGTGTCGATCCACGGGAAGCATTGGATGGCTTCGCTGATCGGACAGACCGTGTCCTGCGCCTCGTCGAGGCGCTCATGCCGGAGTGCCGCTGGCTCGATGACGCGGAGACCCTGACCTATCTGCACGGCTGCGTCTCGACCCGGCGCCAGCGGGTCAGTGTCCCCGAGACGCCCATGTACTTGGACGCGCTGCTCGCCGATCAGCCGCTCACCGGCGGGCTGGAGCCCATGCTCGGGGACCAGCACATCCGCGTGCTCACCATCGTGGGGTTTCCCACGGCGACGACGCCAGGGATTCTCGACGACCTCAATCGGCTCGCCTTTCCCTATCGCTGGTCGACCCGGGCCATCCTCCTCGACAAGACGGACGCCACCCGGCTCCTCACGAAGATCCGCAGGCAGTGGTTTGCCAAGCGCAAGTCCATCGCCGCCATCCTCAAGGAGGTGATGACCAACGAAGCGTCCGTGTTGGTGGATTCCGATGCCGCCAACAAGGCGGAGGATGCCGATCTCGCTTTGCAGGAGCTCGGCGCCGACCATGCCGGCATCGCCTATGTCACCGCCACGGTGACGGTCTGGGATGCCGATCCCCGCATCGCCGACGAGAAGCTCCGGCTAGTGGAGAAGGTAATCCAGGGGCGCGACTTCACGGCCATGGTCGAGACCATCAATGCGGTCGATGCCTGGCTCGGCAGCCTGCCGGGGCATGTCTATGCCAATGTCCGCCAGCCGCCCGTCTCCACCCTCAACCTCGCGCACATGATCCCGCTCTCGGCGGTCTGGGCGGGAGACGAGCAGGACGCGCATTTTGCGGCGCCACCTTTGTTCTATGGGAAGACGGAGGGGTCGACCCCGTTCCGCTTCTCGCTTCATGTGGGAGATGTGGGGCACACGCTGGTGGTGGGCCCGACGGGTGCCGTCCGCAACGCCGGCCTGCGGCGCGTGGATGAATTGATGCGGGACGCGATGCTCGATCCCGCCATCGCCAAGGCTCTCCTCGCCAAGGTGCCGGCCGGGCGCGAGTCCGCCGCAGGCCGGGCCTTCGCCGACACCCTCGCCCGGCTCTCGCTGGTGCCGCCCATCGTCTCCTATTCACGCGCTGGTGCCGACCATGATGCCACGGACCTCCGAGATGACCCCCGCCATGGCGATCGACCTGTTGGCGGAGGCGCACCTGATTTCCGCCGCAGAGGCGGAGGCGCTGATGCGCGCGGTCGAAACCAAGGTGCCGCCACCGAAGTGGCTTCACCCGGCATGCGCAATGGTCTGGCTCCTGCGCCTGACGCCCGCGAGCGTCGCCCTGCACTGAGCGACACCGCCGCGCATGAGGCTGCCACATCCCCGACCAACGACCGTCCCGAGCCGACGCAGGCCCAGAAGGAGGCCGGCAACTACAAGCTCGGCCACCTCCGCCTCGGCGGCCTCGACATCTCCGTTGAGAACCCGCAGGGCTCCGAACGCAAGGGCGTGGACCCGAATGGCAAGGCGTGGTCGGTGCAGATGAAGCACCACTACGGCTACATCAAAGGAACCGTGGGCCGCGACAAGGACCACGTGGACGTGTTCGTTCGGCCGGGCACCGAGACGCTGGCAGACGATGCTCCCGTGTTCATCGTGAACCAGAAAGACCCGCGCACCGGCCGCTTCGACGAGCACAAGGTGATGCTGGGCTACCAATCCATTGGCCAAGCCGAACGCGCCTACCTCTCCAACTACGCCAAGGGCTGGGATGGCCTTGGCGGCATCACCCGCATGACCCTCCCGGCCTTCCGGGAGTGGGTCCGCGATCCCACGAGCACCAAGAACCAAGCCTAGAAAGGGCCTCAGCCATGACCTTCAACCGCAATACCTATCGCAACCGCGACGCCGACAAGCGCTCCTGCGCGACCTGCAAGTTCGCTGCGGTCACGACCTTCGATCGGGCTCAGCACGACACCCGCCCGGCACAGGAAGTCCGCTGCCATCGGCATCCGCCCGTCCTGAACGACAGCGCGCGGTGGTTCTTCCCCCTCGTGGGCGTTGGGCAGAAGTGCTCCGAATGGGAAGCCGATGCTCCGGGCACCCGTGATCGAGAGGGCACGCCGAGCGGCATGCGTTGCAACCTATGCCAGCACGCGAACAACGGCGCGACCGAGTGCCGTCGCAGCGCTCCGGCCGCCGTCACGCACGAAGGGCAGGCAAGCTTCCCAGGCGTCGGCGCGTCGCAATGGTGCGGCGATCACCAGCGCGAGGCCGGAGTGGAGCGCGAGGTCTTTATCGGCGTGGTGCCGGGGTTCTTGAGGGGGTAGAAACATAGCGACGCTCCCACATCAACGTTTGAGATCGACATACCCACAGAGCCCCGGCGAAGCGGGCCGAAGGCCACACCCGAAGATTGTGAGAGCACCAGCATCTCTCGCAATGGGCCGTTTGACAGTGTGCTATAGCCCCCGTGACGAATCGGCGCCTCCGGTAGCGCAAACATTTACAGCCAAGGCGACAGTCCTAGGGGGCGAGCAAACGCTATGTTGAAGATCCGCAGGAAGTCGGGCATTAGAACATAACCGGAACACGAGTTGACAGCATGACCCACGACGGCAGAGCGATCGCCAACTTCGTCCTGGACCAAGCCGAAGTCGCCGGCTTGGACGTAACCCCTATGGCGCTGCAAAAGATTGTGTATTTTTGCCACGCTTGGACGCTCGTCGAGATTGGCAGGCCTCTGATAAGGCACTCATTCGAAGCATGGGAGCACGGCCCCGTGCTTCAGTACCTGTACCGCGAGTTTAAGGAGTTCGGCGCCTCTCCCATCCGGCGAAGGGCGCGCCGGATAAATCTCTTCACGGGACGGGAAGAGACTGTGCCATATGAGTTCGACGCCCCAACGTTGGATCTCTTGACGCGTGTCACCGCGATATACGCCCGGCTGAGCGCGAGCACCCTGCGTGATCTGACCCATGCGCCTGGCGGGCCGTGGTCTAAAGTTTGGAACCACGACGGTAAAATAAGACCTGGAATGCGGATCCATAACGACGACATCGAGCAATTCTACTCTCGCATGCCCCTTTCAGCCTGCGTTCAGTAGGGGATCACGCGCCCGCGACCGTTCTAGGACGGCAACCTGCGGTATAGACTGGCCCCGCTTGAGGCCGCATTCATCGCTCCCAAATTGGGAGCGATTGACAAACTCCCAAGCAGGGACTATCTCAATCTCGGTCGGGAGCCGGGCATGCATATTCTGTCGATGAAGGCTCTCCGCGATTATTGGGAGACATACAAGGGTGCTGACCAAGTCGCTTTAGAACAAGCGCTTAAATCCTGGTATCGCGAAGTAAAAAACGCCCAGTGGAGCACCGCAAACGAGATAAAAGACAAATATCGCAGCGCAAGTATACTGAAAAACGGGCGTGTCGTTTTCAATATTTGCGGCAACAAATTCCGACTCATTGTCGGCGTAAATTATAAACTTAAGACTGTCTACGTTAAGTGGGTCGGCACGCACGCTGATTATGACGGCATAAATGCGGAGGAGGTGTGACATGGCGAGCGTACATCTAATCCGCACGGCAGATGAATACAAAGCGGCGTTGGCACGGGCCGAAGAGATTATGGACGCCGAGCCCGGGACGCCACTTGGCGACGAGCTTGAGCACCTTGCCATGGTGATCGAGGCTTACGAGGAGAAGCACTACCCTATCGGATTGCCAGACCCCATCTCGGCGATACAGTTTCGCATGGAGCAAGAAGGCCTCTCAAATAAGGACTTGACCCCCTATTTGGGCAGCTCTGCGAAGGTCTCTGAGGTTCTCTCTGGCAAGCGGGATCTCACACTTCCGATGATCCGTGCGCTCAACAAGCACCTCGGAATTCCTGCGGAAGTTCTAATTCAGGAACAGGGCGGATCTATTCCGGACGATGTGGAAGGTTTGGATTGGGGCCGTTTCCCCGTAACTGAGATGGTCAAGCGTGGGTTCATAGCTGCTCATAAGAACGCCAAAGCGAATGCGGAGTTTCTTATACGGGGGCTCATGGACCGCGCGGGCGGTTTTGAAGTTGCGGCTCCGCTTTGCCGCAAGAGTGATGGTGCGCGTCGGAACGCCAAAATGGATAGCTATGCACTCGCTGGTTGGTGCATGCATGTTCTGTCTGAAGCCCAAATGAGAAGCCACACCCACAATTATCGCAAGGGCGTTATCTCGCACGCCTTTCTTCGCAAAGTCGCGAAGCTTAGTGCGTTCGATGACGGCCCGAAGCGGGCGGAAATGTTTTTGGCAGAGCACGGCATCAGGTTGATTGTGGCACCGCACCTGTCGAATACCTATCTCGACGGCGCAGCTATGCTTCTCGCCGACGGCACTCCCGTGATCGGCATGACGCTCCGCTACGATCGGCTAGACAACTTCTGGTTTTGCCTGCTCCACGAACTTACGCATGTCGCGCGCCATCTAGCAGACGGAAGCGAGCGGATGTTTGTGGACGATCTGGACCTAAGAGCAAAGGACGATGACGAACGGGAACGAGAGGCCGACGAATGGGCTGAAGAAGCGCTTATTCCTCGCAAGGAGTGGGACGCTCACCCGGCTCAGGACGCCCCCTATCCCTCAAACGTAATTTCCCTGGCGCAACGCGTGGGCGTCCATCCCGCGATCGTCGCCGGCCGCATCCGCTGGCGTGATCGAAATTACCGTATTCTCTCACAGTTTGTCGGCGCCGGTGAAGTCAGGAGGCACTTCAAAGGGCATTGGAACTGACACTTTCCCTGAGCGGGCGCTTGTAGCTGGTTCGCCTCGCATAGATCTGCTTCCGGAGGCGGCCTATGGCCAAGACAGTGAAGGTCCCGTCCTTACAGCACATGGCGCGCAATTGGGCCGATACGCCAACCGGCGTGCGCAAAAAGTTGGTCCGGCTGGCGAACAGCCCTCCCCAGTTCAGTTACGAACCGCTGTTCGCTGCGGTCCGCGACATGCTGGTCTTTCGAGTGACCCATGAGGAGGTAATTGAAGGCATAAAGCGGGCCGAGAAGCGCAAATGGGTGCAAGACCTTCTTATCGAAGCCCTTCCCCTGATCGGCGAGCACTTCTCTGCGATTGAGCCTGACGGTCCGCCCCGACGGGTAGCGCGGCGCTACTATCCACTGGCACGGGACATAATGATCCCATTTGAGGCACCCTTAGAATATAGCGTCGGAGGGCAGGTATATTTCCCTTGGTTTAGCTTCTGGCGAAGCAATCCGCTTGCGGGTCGACAGCTTTCACTTTTTGTCACTTTGGTCGAGGAGATGCTTTTGCAAGACCCTGACCTCGATCAGGCGAAATTTCAAATTCTTGATTTCAGCATACCTCCCGGCAGTACAAGTCGTCAGCTTTTTATTCTGGACGCTAGTGAGGTTCCTTGCCTCAGCGAAAGCGAGAAGAAGGAAATGCTGGAAATTTTCGCGGACGGCTATCGCCTTGCGCGCTCTGAGCTCATGGGAGCCAAGCCGGACAAGGATGCTCGGAGCGACGCCCCGGGCCCAAACCCAGATCAGAAAGATTTTTTCGACTGAGGAGCCTGGGGCGACCCGTAAGCGTCCTCATGCCAAACGCCATTCAATTGGAAACCCGCATGCCAAAGCCGACCATGTTTATTGCGTCCTCAGTCGATAACCTCGACTTGGCTTACGCTGCCCAAGAGGGGCTTGAGCATGATGTAGAGCCCACTGTGTGGACGCAGGGGGTCTTCCAGCTCTCGAAAAGCACCATGGCATCTTTGATGGACCGTCTTGATCAAACCGATTTTGGACTGTTCGTGCTGGCGCCGAGCGACGCGCAGAAAATCAAATCCGAAACGAAGGATGTGGTCCGTGACAACGTGATATTCGAGCTCGGGCTTTTTATCGGGAAGCTTGGTCCAGAGCGCTGTTTCATGATCGTTCCACGCGATTCAGAAGAACTTCACCTGCCTACAGATTTGCTTGGACTTACCCCGGCTTATTTCGATGCCGATAGGCAGGACGGTAATATGGTTGCCGCTTTGGGTCCCGCGTGCAGCAAAATTCGTAAATCGGTAAAACTACTAGGCTCCCTGCAAGCCGAAGTCATTGTAGCAGGAGCGGAGATAGTTCAGGAAACCCAGCTCGACGAGCTGTGCAGCGACCCAGACGACTGCAAATCTCTTATCCAGTCTTGGATGGGACATCGCCCAGCAAGTGACAACACCAAGGCGATTAGATTCGCAGATGTGGACCGGGAGCTGGGACTGGCGCCGGGGTCCACGGAAGCATACATCGCGGAGGTTGCAACGCGCTGGAATTACATTCCTGTACGTAAAGGAAAGGAAACAATCTTGTTCCAGCAGCGCCCGTACTCAATGCGGTAAGGTATGCCGACAATATAGAGGGATAGAAATCCGCTGCCGCCCGCTTCAGTCTGCAGGGGCGCAGGGTAGACTGGAACTTGAATGTCGGAAATGGAATCGTAAAACGGCATTTCGAAAGGGCGTGTCGGAAAGTCTGCTGTGGGGCAGCGCTGGTAGCGTCCAGTTGGTCGCCTAAGCCCTATCAAGCTCGCGGATTGAGGAAGGGGTTCTCTCGGTCACGTTTCTCCGGCAGAGCCTCGAACGCCGCGTCGATCCGGAGGCGGTCCCACACGTTGCGGGAGTTGATGAGCTTTGGCTTCGGCATCCGGCCATCGGCGACCAGCTCATCAAAAAGAGTGGTGGAGACGCCGATGTAGGCGGCAGCGATCGAGCGGCTGAGACCGCGCGGCGGGAGGGATAGGGGCAGGACGTTTCTGCGGCCGTCGGCGTCGGTGATTACTTCGGGCGCCTGGGACGCGCGCTGAGGCTTGGTAGGGGGCATGGCGGCTCTTCGTTGGTGGGTTAGGGTCGCCCTGCTCTCAACGCTTCCGCCGAGGCGCAAGACAGGCTCTCGCCGTTCTCGGCCATGAAGGTGACGTGGGCGGTTCCGACCATCGCCGCTGCATGCTCATCAACCTATAGCCTGTCGCTGGCTGAACCATATCATACGTGACCTGCGCTCACCTCTTGCGGACTGCCTCATAGGGGTTCATCCCCGACAAGAGACGCTGCCTGAGAGCCTCAAGTTCAGCAATTGTCGCAGCCGCATCCGAGCGGACGCCACGCCCGATCTCGACTCCCTCTCTGAAGGGCGCCATGTGCTCTCCATCCACGCGCCATTCGATCTTGTCGTCGGGAATGAACTCGAACGTCCCGTCAAGATAATCGGGAGCCGGCGTGACACAGAAGAAGTGGCCATCCTTCTCGACAACGGAATGTAGGACGTAATTGGGGGGTTGTACCCACCAACCGGCGACGTGCCGCATGATTCTCTCTGGATCATGATCCTGCAAGAAGCGCGCATTCGCGTGGCATTGCTTCGCGGGCATGCGCATATACTCAAGCTCATGAATGGGCCGGCGCGTGACAATAACGACCGGAAGCGCCTGAATTTCTGCGACGGTGCGTGTCTCCCAATCAGACGGGGGAAACATCCAATCGCCCAAGCCCGCGAGAAATGTTTGTCGCACCCGCTCCAACTTGCGCTTCGCGTCCCCCATCCTTCTCTCCTCAGCTGGAAGCCACGGAAACAAGCTGCAAACGTCACCCTCGCGTTATCCCTCGCGCATCTTCAGCCGCACGCCGGGGCCTCCGTCCTTCAGCTCCCCATCTGCAACGAAGATGATCCCGGCCCTCTCAAGCGCCTTTTGGATCGCCTGAAGCGTGGATGCCTTTGGGTCGGATGATCCCCTCTCGATGTTATTGAGCGCAGTCGCGGAGAGGTCCGCCGCTTTGGCTAGATCGGCCTGGGTGAGGCCAAGCATGGCGCGGGCGCCGCGAATTTGCTGAGGCGTTATCATGACGCTTGCATATCGCAGGATTGAAAATTTCTCAATCACGCTTGACGAAATTAAAGGTTGAGGTTAATCCAATCCTACTTGAGAAAATCTCAAGCGAGGTTGGCGATGCTCAACAAATCACTTCTGATGCGCCGGGCCTGGGCTCTCCATCGGCAGTCCATGGCGCCCTACAGCCGGGCGGCCTTCGCTGCCCACCTGCGGCAGGCGTGGCACGAGGCGCGCAACGCCCCGGCGACGGACTGGGCGGTCCTCCAGCGATACATCGTCGTGTCGCGCGGCGCACACCGGGCCGAGGTGATCGGCAAACTGGAAAACGCCTTGGCCGCCGCCCGCTCTCGCTCGGCCAAGTACAGCCGGGCCGCCTCGCCCGCCTCGTGGTCAGCCGGCAAGCACCGGTCCGCCGACCTAATGCGCCTCGCCAACGTCGAAGCCATCCTTCGCACCGAGAAGGCCGCAGCCGGCCTCGCCGCCAGCTACACCGCGAAGCGCGACGGTGCAGCCTACGTGCTGAAGCGCAACGGCGTCGAGTTCGGCCGGTTGATCGGCGCGGCCGACCGGCTCGCCTTCACCACTGACGATGCTGCCCTCGCTGAGCGCGTGCGCGCCACCTTCGTGCCGTGGGCCGGTGTCCCGGCAGCCCTCGCCAAGGTCCGGGCGGCCGACGAAGCCCTATGGCTGTCCCGCATCGCCTGATCCATCCCATCCCCAAAACAGCCAAAGGAAAAGCCTTGCCCGCGACCTCCTCTCTCTCCGATCTCGTCTCCTCCCTCAAGACAATCATGACCTCCATCCAAGCAATGGATGCGGCCATCGGCGCCGAAATGCTGACGCTCCGCATGAGTGCGCCGGCTCCCCATCCTGATCTGATCGCTCTCGATATTCACGGATCGCGACCTTTTACACTGTCCGATGAGGGGTATTGGCAGCTCACGTATCGGCTGGACATTGTTTTGTTCTGCATCGGGCGGAAAGACCTCATCCCGATGTTGTATGCTTGGGAAGCCGGACAGGCTGGGCACGCCACCTCCGCCGAGCTGCGGCGGTTGGAAAAAAGCAAGTTTGCGCTCCTTAGCAAGGCGGATGCGGTGGCGGGCGAAATCGCCATGGTCCGCGCCGCGACGCAGGATGACGCGTCCTTGAAGCTGGGCGCCTTGCGTGCGTACCTGGGCGGGAACGAACTTCCTGCATGGATCGGCGAGATGGCGAGGGACGAAGAGACGCCCGCCGAGACGAGGCTGCTCGCCAGCATTTTGCTAGACGCTGTAGCGGCTTGAAGGGGGCATGGGCCTGGCGACGGCGGATTTCAAAAGCAGGTTTGAAAATCCGCCCGGTGCCCTGCGGGGACGTGCATTTTTGCACAATCTGACCTTGCTGCGAGTTTTCAGCGGTCCGCCGAAATCAAGCATTCTCGGTCAGCAGTGTGCAATTGTGCGCATTGGATGTTTCAGCCAGCTTAAAACGCACTCCGGCCGGCGGATATTGTAATTCGCGAATATCGCGAAACGACACTACATATCAAAAACTGTAACCAAGGGCCTTGCCCCGGTCCGCAAACTGGAATACGTCTTTCATTCATCGGGTCGACGCGCAGGACGTGCTGAACACCCACCCTTCGCTGCACGTCCTGCATCCGAGCGTTTTCGCGCGCACTTCGTGCAGCTCCTTGTGGAGCAGAACCATGACCAGCACCGCCGTCGCGCTCGCTCTCGCGGCAAAGGGAGCCTCCTTGAAGGGGCCGATGTCCGCTGACTGGAACAGTGAGCAGCCTCCCATCACCTCACCCCATAAGCAGCATTCCATGCCTGCTGGCTGGGATGGAGAGCGCCTTCTGACGATCCGCGACCTTATGGTCCTCGCCGGGCTCAAGAGCCGCACAGGCGCTGAGTCGCTGGTGCGGCGTGCGGGCTTCAACCCTGTCTACCTGGGCCGGAATGTTCGCTTCCGGGAGAGTGAGGTGAAGCGGTTCCTTGCGGGCGAAGCGTGACCGCGAAATGAAAGAAGCCCGTCCGTTGGCGCGGTCGGGCTTCTGAGCACTCGGAAGGAATATGAACATGTTCCGTATCATCGAAAATGAAGCTAATTGCAAGCCGTCTGCGTCAGTTTCCTGTAATTTCTTTATGAAAAACCCGGAACGGAAGGCGTTTATCGATCAAACGCCCTCTTCCGATGTCCATCTTATTGATGTCGACACCCGCGATCGCATTGAACACACCAGACGCCTCTGCATCTTGCGCGACATAGGGTTCGAGATGTGGACGGTCCACGAGCGGATCACCCCGATCCGGGGTGCCGGAGGATTTCAGCAGCGATCCTCAGCTCTCCTGATCCATCGTGACGTTGGCGTTGTGGATGATGAACGGACAGCGCAAATCTTGAGCATGTTCGCGAGCCGGAACTATGTGCTGCCCGGTTTTCGCCACCTCTCCGCATACGACTTTTGGAACGAGCGCTGGTGTGAGGAATTCGTTGTCCTCGGTCGCGCGCGCATCAGCGTCGAGCAGATGCTGCGATGGACACGCCCCCGCAAGCCTGAGCTCGATCAGATCGAGGCGGAATTCGAGAAGGCGGCCCGCGCCGTCGCGCTCAAGAGGCAGAAGGCGCGCTCACATCTCCGCTTCCGCCAATCTCAATGCGTGGTGGCATGATGGGCTGCGTTCTCCACCCACCCTTCGATCCGGCCACGATCCAAACGAACGCCAAGCTCGCCTTGGCGCTGGCGTCTTCGCTCGCGGTTTTTCCATGCGATGACACCAAGCAACCGCTGCATGGCACGCCATGGAAATCGGCCCGGTCCGGCCAGATCGACAGGGTGCAGCGGTGGTGGGCGGCCCATCCCGACGCTATGCCCGGCATTCACCTGGGCGCGGTCGGCCTGATCGTCATGGACGCTGACGGCGCCGAGGGCATCGCCGCCTTCGAGCGGATTGCGGAGCAGCATGGTGGCGTGCCCGAATGCCCCATGGTGGACACCCCCTCAGGCGGCCGGCACTACTATTTCCGCCAGCGCTCAGGCGAAGCGCTGGGCAACAGCCGGGGCTCGCTGCCGCCCAAGAGCGAGTGCCCGATCGACGTTCGCGGTGACGGCGGCTATGTGATCGCCCCCGACGCCACGCGTGATGACGGGGTATATCTCTTCCCGGATGGTGATCCGCTCGACATCCTGCATGCCCCAGAGCTGCCGGATTGGCTGCACGACATCCTGACCGGCAAGCGGGAGGAGGAAGAGCCAAGCCGGCCACCCTCTACTCCAGTTCCTGCAACGGTTCCGGCCGCGTCCGCACCTGTTTGCCGGCCGGGTGCCGCGCGGACCCTCGACATGGGCCACCCCCGTCTCCGTGCCTGGGTGGAAAGCGCCTTCGACGCCGAGATCAAGGCGCTGGAGCAATGCGGAACGGGCGGCCGGAACAACCAGTTGAACACGTCCGCATTCGCCGTCTTCCAGCTCGTCGCGGCGGGGTGGGTAGCCGAGGACGTGGCCCATGGCGCGCTGGTGCAGGCGGCCGAAGCATGCGGTCTGGTCAAGGACGACGGCCGCCGATCGGTGCTGCGGACCATCTCTTCGGCCCGCAAGGGCGGCATGGCCCAACCTCGGCAGGTGCCCGAGGAGTTTCAGCGAGACGAGGAGATCGCCGCAGCGGCCGTGGAGCTGAACCGCGAACTGGCGGTGTCGTCGGACGGCACCATCCACGACGCGGCGACGGGCGAGGTGATCGAGCCGGAAGAAGCGACGGCCGTCATTCCCGAACTCCCGCGCCACCTCCTTCGGGTCCCCGGCCTCGTTGGAGAAATTGCCGACTGGATCGTCGATACCTCGCCGTCACCACTCCCTGTGCTTGCCATGGGCGCCGCGCTGACGTTGATCGGAACGTTGATGGGCCGCAAATGGTTCGGTCCGACGCGCTCCAGCACGGTGCTCTATGTGCTTGCTCTGGCCCCGTCCGGATCAGGGAAGGAGCACCAAATCCAGGCCATGCGCCGCATGATACGCGGTGCGGCGGTGAACAATGCGTTGGGCGGGAGGAGCTTCACCAGCGGGCCGGCGATCGAGGGGCAGGTCAAGCGGCAGCCTCTTACCTTGAACTGCATCGACGAAATCGGCGCGTTCCTGAAGCGCGTGCTTTCCGCCCGTGCCTCCACGTACGAAGGCGATATCGCTCGCCTCATCCGCGAGCTTTGGGGCATCAACGACGGCGTGTGGACCACCACCACGAGGGCCTCTGAGGCCGGCGTCGATATCACAGCCCCCCATTTTTCGATCTACGCGACGGGCGTTCCGGAAGAGCTGTTCGAGGCGATTGGGTCGGGAGACTTGTCGAACGGCACGATGAACCGCTTCCTGCTGCTGCCCACTGCCGAGGCAGTGGCGGCGGGCAAACCGGCCCTCGAAGATCCCGCGCCACCTCTCGATCTGCTGAATGCGGTAGCCGCGATTGGCTTCGACGAAGCGGACTTCCAGAGCCGCTGGACCGCGACGTTCATGGCCGTCGAGCCGAGATTTATCCCCTTTGCCTCAGGCGAGGTGGAGGCTGCTTTCTATGACTTCAAGAATGAAATCGCTGGCAACCTGAAGGGCGCGGGCGATTTCCGGGCGCGCACTGCGGAAATGGCCCTGCGCCTTGCCACGATCCGTGCATTCGGCCTCGATCAGCGGTCGCCATCCGTCGCTGCCGATGACTTGGCCTGGGGAATGGAGCTTGCCTCATGGAGCGCGTCGGCCATGGAGCGCATGTGCATGGACTTCATGGCGGAGAACGAGACGCAGAAGCTCGCCAACAAGGTGAAGCGGACCATCCGCGAGTTGGGCGGGCGATGCGATCGCACAGCTCTCATTCGCCGGCTGAAAAACACCGTTCGGGCGCGAGACCTGACCGAAACTCTCGATCTGCTGAAGGCGGGCCACTTCGTTGCAGAGCAGAAGGTGGACGCAGGCCCCAAGGGCGGGCGGAAGCAGACCATCTACGTCTTGACGCGTTAGCTGGGGCTATCACGCGCCGCTATCGTCCTTGAGGTGACGGTAATATATAGCCTCTGAGTTTTTTCCTTATTTCCAGTTCTTTCCTTCAGGAAGAAACTCCGGCGGGCTAAAATCGGGCGGTTTCTTCCTAGTAATTTACTCCCCGGAAAGGAAAAAACTGTGTGCCGTAAATGATTGATATATATAATATATATCCCATATTTATGAGTTTCTTCCTTATTTCCTTCCTACCTTTCTCCGTCGATGATTTCGCGTCTCTCTATCAAGGGGGAGGGTATAAGGAAGGAACATCGCGCGCACAGGGCAATGGTCCGCCACCACGATGCGAACCCCATGGATGGCGCTTGCATCAGTGGATGCCGGTATGACGACGATGCCTTTTGGCGGAAAATTCACGGATTTTGGCCGGAGATGCGGTACGGGCGCCTTAGGCGGATCAGAAAGTCGCATGCGTGACAGTGAAAATGCCTCTAATCGCAGCGGCATTGGTGAGCGGAAGCTAATAAATGCTAAGGGCCCATCGCCATTTGAGGATGCCGGCCCTGTTGACATTTGTTGCGCTTGGACAGCCCGCCTGGGAGGCGACAACGCGCGTTCCGGGAAGATACGCGCCCGGCTCCGAACGCGGGGCTCCTAACAATTCCAAAGGTTCCCAGCCGCCTTTGGGCCGGCTTCGGCGCCCGAGGAGCCGATGTGCAGGCCGCCCGGATGCTAGGCGATGCTAGGGTGAAGGCTGCCGACCTCCTGAGAATTCCGAAGGTCAGGGGAGCGAGAACCTCCGAAAACCAGACATGCGGGAGGCGCCTCGGGGGCCGGCTACAGCGAGAAGACGGCTGACGCTCAAGGGCCTCGCCTGTTGGAGTTTGTAGACGTGAAGGCTGCCGTCGAAGCCGCCATGGCCGAACGGGCGAGGCACCGCGCAGCACCTCGCTTGGTGGAGAATGTTGAGGTTGGGAGCGCGGTGCTCTTATGAAAACTTATGGTCGAGAGCGCCTTTCACCACACCAAGGTGGGAAGCCCCTCAGGCCGCCAGTTCATATGGCCGGATCAGAAGCCCGGCCGGGATGCCTCCGCCACGTGACCAGCCTCGGTGCAGCGCGCGGCGTTATCTGGAGCGCAGCGCAATGGCCACCGACAGGCCAAATTTCGTCGCGTGGGTACCGGGTGGGTACCAAGCGCAAACTTAAGCCCACCGCCCGAAGGCGGCGTTGCTGCAAGTCTTTGATTTTCCTGAGAGAAACTGGAGCGGGCGAAGGGATTCGAACCCTCGACCCCAACCTTGGCAAGGTTGTGCTCTACCCCTGAGCTACACCCGCATCCATTTGCCGGCGAGACAGTGTGTCGGCGGCAGGTGCGGTTCTATAGAAAATGCCGGCGGCGAATGCAACACCCCTTTGCATTCTTTCTCCGCCGGCCTGTGGATGGCTTGGCCGCAGCGCCCCCGCAAAGCCTTGCAGCGCAAGGCCGCAATACCCCTCACTCGCGATGGATCGGGTCTATCCACTTCACCGCTTCCGGCTTCTCGACCGGTTCGATGTCGAGATTCACCACCACCGGGTCCTGGCCGGAGCGCACCAGCACGCATTCCAGCGTCTCGTCGGCGGAGGCGTTGATTTCCTGGTGGGGCACGAAGGGCGGCACGAAGATGAAGTCGCCCGGCCCGGCTTCGGCCACGAACTCCAGATTCTCGCCCCAGCGCATGCGGGCGCGGCCCTTGACCACGTAGATGACGCTTTCGAGATCGCCGTGGTGGTGGGCGCCGGTCTTGGCGTCGGGGTGGATGTGGACGGTGCCGGCCCAGATCTTCTCCGCCCCGGCGCGGGCGCGGTTGATGGCGGTGGCGCGGTTCATGCCGGGGGTCTGGGCGGTATTGGGATCGAGGCTGTCGCCGGGAATCACCTGCACGCCGTCGGTGCGCCAGTCCTTGTGGTGGTGGTGGTCGGAACCCATCTTTTCCTCCAGAGCGCGCCGGCGGCATTCGTCTCGCGAAACACGCTGCGAACCTTGCCGCGCCTCGCCTGCGAGGCTAGAACGGCGCCAACTTTCCCGCACCCCTTTTCAGGAGACGGCGGCCCATGGCCCCCTATCAGTACGCCTACCACATGCACGGCATGACCAAGACCTATGCCGGCGGCAAGAAGGTGCTCGACAACGTGCACCTCTCTTTCTACCCGGATGCCAAGATCGGCGTGCTGGGCAACAACGGCGCGGGCAAGTCCACCCTGCTGCGCATCATGGCCGGCATCGACAAGGATTTCACCGGCGAGGCGCGTCCGGCCGAGGGCGTGCGCGTGGGCTACCTGCCGCAGGAGCCGGCGCTCGATCCCACCAAGAACGTGCGGCAGAACGTTGAGGACGGAGTGGCCAAGCAGAAGGCCATTCTGGAGCGCTACAACGAACTCGCCATGAACTACTCGGACGAGACCGCGGACGAGATGACCCAGCTTCAGGACGAGATCGAGGCGCAGGGCCTCTGGGATCTCGATTCGAAGGTGGAGCAGGCCATGAACGCGCTGGGCTGCCCGCCGGACGACTGGGAGGTGACGCGCCTGTCGGGCGGTGAGCGTCGCCGCGTCGCACTGTGCCGCCTGCTGCTGGAGCAGCCGGAGCTGCTGCTGCTCGACGAGCCCACCAACCATCTCGATGCCGAGACGGTGAACTGGCTGGAAGGGCACCTGCGCACCTATCCGGGCGCGATCCTGATCGTCACCCATGACCGCTACTTCCTCGACAACGTCACCGGCTGGATCCTGGAGCTGGATCGCGGCCGCGGCATTCCCTACGAGGGCAATTATTCCTCCTGGCTCGGCCAGAAGCAGAAGCGTCTCCAGCAGGAGGGCCGCGAGGACGAGGCCCGCCAGCGCGCCCTCTCCCGCGAGCAGGAGTGGATCGGCGCCTCGCCCAAGGCGCGTCAGGCGAAGAACAAGGCGCGTATCCAGCGCTACGAGGAGCTGCTGCAGCGCGCGTCCGAGCGCCAGCCCTCGGCCACCCAGATCGTCATCCCCGTGGCCGAGCGCCTGGGGCAGAACGTCATCGCCTTCGACCATCTCAGCAAGTCGTTCGGCGAGAAGATGCTCATCGACGATCTCTCCTTCAAGCTGCCCCCCGGCGGCATCGTCGGCGTCATCGGGCCGAACGGCGCGGGCAAGACCACGCTGTTCCGCATGATCACGGGGCAGGAGAAGCCGGACGGCGGCTCCATCGAGATCGGTGACTCGGTCAAGCTCGGCTATGTGGACCAGAGCCGCGACGCGCTGGACGACAAGAAGACCGTGTGGGAGGAAATCTCCGACGGCAACGAGGTGATCTACGTCGGCAAGAAGGAGATCCCCTCGCGGGCCTATTGCGCGGCCTTCAACTTCAAGGGCGGCGACCAGCAGAAGAAGGTGGGCATGCTCTCCGGCGGTGAGCGCAACCGCGTCCACCTCGCCAAGGTGCTCCAGCGCGGCGGCAACGTGCTGCTGCTCGACGAGCCCACCAACGACCTCGACGTGGACACCCTGCGCGCGCTTGAAGAGGCGCTGGAGGATTACGCCGGCTGCGCCGTCATCATCTCCCATGATCGCTTCTTCCTGGACCGCATCGCCACCCACATGCTCGCCTTCGAGGGCGACAGCCACGTGGAATGGTTCGAAGGCAACTTCGCCGACTACGAGGAAGACAAGAAGCGCCGCCTGGGCACGGACTCGGTGATCCCGAAGCGGATTCAGTACAAGAAGTTTTCGCGGTGAGGGGAGGGAGGCCTCTCAAATAATGTCCTTAACCTCGAAAATAACTTACTCAAACGTGCGGCTCACGATGCGTCGTGAGCGGCACGTCTTGGCTATTGGGTCCGGATTCATATATAAAAAAAATTCAAAGTTCTATATTGTAACGGCTTGGCATAATTTATCTGGAAGAAATTCTCACAGTTTGAGGCCACTGCATGATATAGGTGGTCTTCCAGATAATATTGTCGTAGATTTTCCTGTTGAGTACGAAGTGGGCGGTATAGTATATTACTCCCGTGTGCCTATTCGTATATCTATAGATGACGGTGGTGGCGCTAAGTATCTCGTCCATGCCCAAAGTTGGCCGCGAGTCGATGTCGCAATTATTCCAATCGACTTAGATTCATCGTTTCAAGTGGAAATGTTTCTCTCAACAGGGGAGGTTCGGGAGTACGAGTGGGCAATTTTTGCCCAAAAAAGTCGTGATATTAAGCTTGATATTCCATCTTTAGAAGGAAATGATTTAATATCTGTTCCGTATATCGATGTGCACCAAAGCAGAATTAAACATACAGTTGGAGATGATCTGTTTCTAGTCGGATTTCCTGCGGGCATCGTCGATCGGCATATTAATCCAATTTGGAAGCGGGCGACGATTGCAACCGATCCAAGCATGGGTTGGAATGGTCAATCACAGTTTTTAGTTGATGCGGCATCCCGCAAGGGGATGTCTGGATGCGTCGCGCTCTATTTTAGCAGAGATGGAAATATTCCGTCACCTGATGGTTCAACATTGATGCTTTTGAGGCCGGTTTACGCCATCCACGGTGTATATGTTGGGCGTATAGGAGATGATCTTTTCGAGGCTCAGGTTGGTATAATCTGGGATAAAAAGGTTATTAACGATATTATTGACGGTAAAAAATATGGAATTTCGACGAAAATAATAGAACTTGATCCCGATAAAATCAGGGAAACTGTATCTGAAATTTACCCCACGGGGGCAGATCATATGAAATACATAAATGGAGAGCCGGCTCTCGACTTCTTGATACATGATATTATGGTTAAATTAAACGGAAGAGCCAATCCTAGCGAGGTCGGTGCTGAAATAAGACGTTTGGCGGGTCAAAAGGTCTCGTCCTTAGGGGGGTAGATGTTGGGGTTGGCCCCAGTTGTAACTCCCCAGCTTGCCACCTCTCCCCATCCGCAAGCCCGCGTCCCCAAACCACCCTCGCGCCCCGGCCGACTGCAATGGAGCGGCAGCGCAGGGGAAGGAGAGCCGGGGCCCCGCGCATCGGACCGCCGCAGGCGCTTCTGAAAACCACCGCTCTCAGGTCTTGCCCGCTGCGCGGACGTTCTGCGCTGGACCCCGGATCTGCGCTCCGGCGGTGCCGTCGCTTGTCCGGGGAACGGCTCCGGCTGCCCCGTCGCGGGCGGGGAGCCCCTCCGCAATCCGGTTGAGCCGCCGCGTCGGGCGGGCCAAGATCGCGTGAACGATCCCTGCCGGAGATATCCGTGACTGAACCCGATCTCGACGCCCGCCGCTCGGCGCCCGCGACGCTCAAGAACCGCGGCCCCATCGGCGACCTGCTGCTGCCGCTGCTGCCGCGCGCCGGTACCGTGCTGGAGATCGCCAGCGGCTCCGGCGAGCATGTGGTGCATTTTGCCCGCCGCGCGCCGCATCTCGTCTTCCAGCCGTCCGATCCCTCGCCTGCTGCCCGTGCCTCCATCGCCGCCTGGACCGCCGCCGAGGGCCTCGCCAACGTGCGCGCGCCCCTCGCCCTCGACGCGGCGGGGGAGGAGTGGCCGGTGGGGAAGGTGGATGCCGTCGTGTGCATCAACATGATCCACATCAGCCCGTGGGAGGCGACGGTGGGGCTGATGCGCGGCGCCGGCGCCCGCCTGCCGGCGGACGGCATCCTCTTCACCTATGGCGCCTATCTGCGCGACGGGGTGGAGACGGCGCCGAGCAACGTCGCCTTCGATGCGGATCTGCGGCGTCAGGACCCGCGCTTCGGCCTGCGGCACCTCGCCGAGGTGGCAGGGGAGGCGGCGAAGCACGGCCTCGCTCTGGCTCGGGTGGAGGAAATGCCGGCGAACAACCTGTCGCTGGTGTTCCGGAAGGTCGCGACTGTTTCGCCGCGCGGTGTCCCTGTGCCATAGTCGGCGCCGGCGCTTGCCAGAGGCCGGGCCTGATTCTCCGGCCGACGCCCCCGTCCGGGGCCGCCCGCGCGGCGGCCTTCAAGGGGGCCCTTCAGCGTTCGAGGGACACACTCGCTCGGGGAGAACCATGGCGCGCGTCGTCGATCCGTTCATCAAGCTGTCCTCGCCCCGCATCTTTCTGGTGCGGATGCTGGTGTTCCTGGCCCTGTGCGCGGCGCTGGCGGCGGTGCTGCACCGGCAGATCGTCGCCGCCTTCCTCAACAATCCGGGCCTCAACGGCGTCATCTTCGGCGTGCTCGCCGTGGGCATCATCCTCGCGCTCCGGCAGGTGTCGCGCCTGTTCCCGGAGGTGGACTGGGTGAATTCCTTCCGCCTCGCCGATCCCGGCCTCGCGGTATCACGCCCGCCGACGCTGCTGGCGCCCATGGCCGCGCTGCTGGGCGAGCGGCTGGGGCGCATGACCATCTCGCAGGCCACCATGCGCTCCATCCTCGATTCCATCGGCACCCGCCTCGATGAGAGCCGGGACATGGGGCGCTACCTCACGGGCCTGCTCGTGTTCCTCGGCCTGCTGGGCACCTTCTGGGGCCTCCTGGAGACCGTCTCCTCCATCGGCGCGGTCATCGGCGCGCTGCAGGTGGGGCCGGACGTGGGCTCCATCTTCGAGGACATGAAGAGCGGCCTCGCCGCCCCCCTCGGCGGCATGGGCACGGCCTTCTCCTCCTCGCTGTTCGGCCTCTCCGGCTCGCTGGTGCTGGGCTTTCTCGACCTTCAGGCGGGCCAGGCGCAGAACCGTTTCTATACGGACCTGGAAGACTGGCTCTCCACCACCGTGCGCGATCTCGACGACGGGCCGCGCGATCGCGCGCTCGCCGCCGACCGCGAGGCTGCCCCCCGCGTGCCCGCTGCCCCCGCTCCGGCACAGGTTGCCGCCGCCGCGCCGCTGGCGCTGCCCCCGCCGGTGCTGGACCTCGATCCTTTGGTCTCGGCCATGGGGCGGCTGGAGAAGACCATGACGGAGGCGGGCTCCCAGCGCGTCACCACGGCGCTGGCCCAGCTTGCCGAGAGCCTGCAGGGCCTCGTCACCCATATGCGCTCCGAACAGGCGCTGCTGAAGCAGATGATCGAGCAGCAGCAGGCGCAGCAGGAGCAGATGCGGCGCCTACTCTCCAAGGTCGAGGACGACGCCGGTCCGCGGCGCAACTGAGCGGAGGCAGAACCCATGGCCCTCGGCCGGCGCGGGCGCGACCGCCACATCGACTACTGGCCCGGCTTCGTGGACGCCTTGTCCACGCTGCTTCTCGTCTTCACCTTCCTGTTGTCGGTGTTCATCCTCACCCAGTTCTTCCTGACGCAGGAGATGGCGGGCAAGGATGACGTGATGCAGCGCCTTCAGGCGCAGATCCGCCAGCTCACCGACCTGCTGTCGCTGGAGCGCGCGAACAGCCAGTCCTCCGAGAGCGAACTCGCCTCCGTGCGCGCCTCGCTGGAGGCCAGCGAGAGCGAGCGCGACAAGCTGCGCGGGCAGGCCATCGCCGTGCCGGCCCCCTCCGACACCGGCCGCGCCAACGCCTTGTCCCGCGAACTCGATCTCCAGAAGGACGTGGCCGCCCGCGCCGCCGCCCAGATCGAGCTGCTCAACCAGCAGATCGCGGCCCTGCGTCGGCAGATGGCGGCGCTGGAAGAGGCGCTCAACATCTCCGAGAAGCGCGACGCCGAGAGCCAGTCTAAGATCACCGACCTCGGGCGCCGCCTCAACGTGGCGCTGGCCCAGCGGGTGCAGGAACTCACCCGCTTCCGCTCCGAATTCTTCGGCCGCCTGCGCGACATCCTCGGCAACCGGCCGGACATCCGCGTGGTGGGCGATCGCTTCGTGTTCCAGTCGGAAGTGTTCTTTGACGCCGGCTCGGCGGTGATGAAGCCGGAGGCCGTCGCCTCCCTCGACAAACTGGCGGGCGCCATCCTCGACCTCGAGAAGTCCATCCCGCCGGACATCTCCTGGGCGCTGCGCATCGACGGCCACACCGACAACCGGCCCATCTCCACCGCGCAATTTCCCTCCAACTGGGAACTGTCGGCGGCCCGCGCCATTGCGGTGGTGCAGTATCTCATCGCCAAGGGGGTGAGCCCCAACCATCTCATCGCCGCCGGCTTCGGCGAATACCAGCCCCTCGATACCGGCACCTCCGACGAGGCCCGCGCCCGCAACCGCCGCATCGAGCTGAAGCTGACGGAGCGCTGAGCGGGAGGGGAGGGCAGGGGGAACGGGGCGCCGCTACTCCACCAGATCCAGAAAGTGTCGCCCCTGGCGGTCCTCGATCTCCAGCACGAAGATGTCCGGGTCAAACTTCAGCTCGCGGGCGATGCGGGCGTCGGCGTCCGCCTCCGGGCTACCGGGGGCGACCAGGACCGAGAACTTGCGGTCCGCGGGGAAGGATTCATCGAAAGCGGACTGCGGCGCCGGGCCGTAGAGCGCGGCGGTGCCGTCGAGGCGGGCCACCTTCACGAAGATGGCGCCGGCCTCTTCCGCGCCCTTGCGCACCAGGGTCGCATAGCACCCCTCCACCTGGCAGCGGCGGATGAGGGCGGAGACGAAGATCGCGCTCTTGAGGCGCATTCAGGTGCGCGCCATCAGTTCAGCGCCATGCCGGAGACGGAGCCCAGCTCGCGCACCAGCTTGTCGGTGATCTCGCCGTCGGCGGTCAGGTTGCGGTCGCGCTGGAAGCGCACGATGGCGGCGCGCGTCTCGCCGCCGGGCCGGCCGTCCACCTTGATGGGACCGTAGCCGAGCTTGGACAGCGCCTTCTGCACCGAGAGGATGCGCGGCGAGGCGCCCACGTCCGCCGGCGGACGCACGGCGCCGGTGATGTCCCCCGACGAGACGAGGCCCGCGGGCGGGCGGCTGGGCGGCGGCTCGCCGCGGGCGTCCGCGGTGCGCGCGCCGGTCGCCGGCACGAGGGGGGCGGCGGTGCCCGTCACCGAGGTGCGGATGGAGAGATAGCCGAGCGAGCCGGTGGTGGCGCCGCCCGTAGGTGCCGACGTCGTCGCGGTTCCGGTGCCCGTGGCGGTGAGCGGGACGGTGGTGTGGTTGACCTTTCCGGCCCCGGCCGGTCGGGCCATGGGCAGCGGCGCGCTGGGCGGCGAGGTCTGAAGGACAAGCACGTTGGCGAGGAAGGCGCCGCTGCCGGCCAGCGCCACCAGCGCCGCCATCACGTCCATGCGGCGCAGCCGGCGCGCCTGCCGTGCAGTCTCCTCGGCCTCGGCGGCCTCGGCAAGTTCCGGGGGCGCTGCGTTTGCGGTGGCCGTTTCCAGCTTCATGCCGTCCTCTTTGCCCGTGTGTCTTCGGTCCGCGCCGGAAACGGCGCAACGACCCCCTGTCCCTGTCCGTACCCTGGGGCCTCGATCGCGGCTGCGACCGGCAGGCTCACCGACACGCTCGTCCCCCGGCCGAGCGCGCTTTCCACCCGCACATCGCCGTCGTGCAGCTTCACGAGACCCTTCACCACGGCGATGCCGAGGCCCGAGCCCCGCGCCTTCTGGATGCAGTCGCCGGCCTGGAAGAAGGGCTCGCCGAGGCGCGCCACGTCCTCCGGCCGCATGCCGGGGCCGGTATCGCGGACGCGGATGATGAGTTCGTCGCCCTGCATCCTGACGCCCACCTGCACCCGCCCCCCGGCGGGCGTGAACTTGACGGCATTGGAGAGCAGGTTGAGCACGATCTGGCGCAGAGCGCGCTTGTCCGCATCAAGCAGCGGCAGGCGCGCCGGCACCTTGGTCTTCACGCTCACGCCGGTGCGCTCGGCATCGAGTGCCACCATCTCGGCGCAGCCGGCGACGAGGGCGCCCACATCCACCGCCTCGCGCTCAAGCACATAGGCGCCGGCCTCCACCCGCGACAGATCGAGGATGTCGTTGACGAGGCCGAGTAGGTGCTGGCCGCTTTCATGGATGATGCGGGCGTAGTCGGCCTTGCGCGCATCGTCCAGCGGCGCGCCGGTGGGCGTGGCGAGCAGTTCGGAAAAACCGAGGATGGCGTTGAGCGGCGTGCGCAGCTCGTGGCTCATGGCGGCGAGGAAGCGGCTCTTGGCGGCGTTGGCCGCCTCCGCCTCGGCGCGGGCGCGGGCGGCGGCGTCGGCCTTCTGGCGCTCGGCCTTCATCTGCTCGGTCTGGGCCTGCTGCCACGGCGCTCGCCAGGAGACGCGCACCATGCCGCCCCGCATGGCCCGGCACCGGACCTCGGCGGTGAGGAAGGCCGGCGCGCCGTCGCCGGCCGCGTCGCAGCGCAGGCGCAGCTCCAGCGTGGCGGCACGGCCGCGCGAGGCCGCTTCCACAGCGGACAGAAAGGCGGGGCGGTCGGCCACCAGAACGCGCTCGAACAGGGCCATGCCCTCCAGCGCCGACGCGGGAGACGTGGCGAAGGGGCCGCCCTGGCGCTCCACCCGCACCACCTCGCCGCGCGGGCCGTGGCAGGTGACGAGCAGCATGTCGGAGGGCGGCGCGGCGCTCGCCTTCGTGGCGGCACGGGCGAGGCCGCCGGCCACCGCCGCGAGGGCCGCGCAGACGAAGCCGCTGGCGAGAAGGGTGGTGGCGTTGAGGAGGCCGCCGGTGGCAAGGCCCGAAACTTCCGCGAGCAGCACCAGCCCGCCGGAGCCGAGGCCGAGCAGGCCGAGGCCGCTCAGCACCGCGCCGGTCAGGCGGCCGAGGCCGGCAAGGCGCGGCAACGCTTCCCGGTCCCCGCCGTCGCGGGTCGGGAGAGGTCGCGCACCGGCCGCTGCATCGCCGAAGACGTGAGCCACGTCGCCCCCTGTCAAGTGCCGTTGTTCGCCAGCGCGTGTCGCCGCCCTGGCATGACGTTTCGCAAAACCCTGCCACGGTGGGCTTTAAGCGAACGCTAAGCCGGCGCCGATCGCGCGCTGTCAGCGTTAACGATGTCTTGAAAAGTCGGGGCACGGCCGGCGCGCATCGGCCCACGGGCGGGCGCGTCGGTGGTAGTGTCGAAGGGCGCGAATTCAGCTTCGCCGCCGTTTCAAGAGGGAGCGATGTTCTTCCTGTTCCGCCTCGCCTTCTGGGTCGGCCTCGTGCTGCTCCTCCTCCCCTTCGGCCTCAAGGGCTCGGATGGACGGGACGTGAGCGTGTTCGATGCCTTCGGCGCCGCCCAGGCGCTGGTGGCGGACCTGCGCGGCTTCTGCGATCGCCAGCCCCAGGCCTGCGCGGTGGGCGGGCAGATGGCCGGGCACTTGGTGGAGAAGGCTCAGGTCGGCGCGCGCTGGGTCTATGAGTCCATCGGCCATCACGAAGGCGCGCCGCCGGCCCCCGTGCAAGGTGCGGCCCCCGCCCAGCCGGGCAGGAATTCCGCGGAAAAGGGCAGCGCGCTCGACCTCACGCCGCAGGACCTGATGCCTTTGTGGGGCGGCGGTGACGCGGCCAAGATGGTGGTGCCGCAGGGCTTCCAGCCCGTCGCCGGGCAGCCGGCGCAGACCATGACCCCCACCCCTCTGCCGCCGCTGCCGCCTCGCCGCCCGGCCTGAGGTTGATGGCGCGGCGGGTTGCGTCGCGCCGATCCGGTACCATGTTCGGGATGTGGATTAGGCAGGCATTGCTTGCCGGCTGTGCTATGCTGCAGCGCAAGGACAGGCGGCCCTGCCCTTTTTCCCGGCCGTCATCTGGTGACGAGGAATTGGCCTCATGAACGCTGACGATCTGATTGCGGATTTTGAATTTCTCGACAATTGGGAAGACCGCTACCGGCACGTGATCGAGCTCGGCAAGAAGCTGCCGCCCTTTCCCGAGGCCGAGCGCAACGACACCAACAAGGTGCAGGGTTGCGCGAGCCAGGTGTGGCTCATCTCCCACGTAAAAGAGACCCCCGCCGGCCCGCTGCTGGAGTTCGAGGGGGATTCCGACGCCCACATCGTGCGCGGTCTCGTGGCGGTGCTGCTCCAACTGGTCTCCGGGCGCACGCCCAAGGAGATCATGGAGACCGACATCCTCGGCGTGTTCCGCCAGATCGGGCTTGAGGGCCATCTGACGCCGCAGCGCTCCAACGGGCTGAGGTCCATGGTCGAGCGCATCCGCGGCCATGCCCGCAATGCGATGGCCGCGGCCTGATGCTGCCGGCCGGCTTCCGGGCCGGCCCAGCTCCCGCCGTTCGCTAGGTTTCGCCAACCCTTATCAGGGCACCGCGCGCACGCTGATGCTGGCCTCGGCGAGGCGCTGGCAGAGCCGGCGCTGCCCGGCGATGGGCCACCAGTCGTAGAGGAAGATTTCCATCGGCCGCCAAAGCGCCACCCAGCCGAGAATCAGCAGGCCCTCGGCGGCGAGGCTGGCGAGGTTTTCGAGCCGTGGCTCGGCGATGAGCCCGGCAATGCCCAGGCACAGCGCCAGCACGAGAATGCCGATGGCGAGCGAGACGCGGCCGACCCGGAACAACTCCGACAGCTCCGCCGAAAGCGCGCGCGCCCTCAGGGCGAAATAGCCGCGGATGGCGTCGGGCAGACCCGCCGCCTCGCTGGTCAGCGCCTCGTCGGGCGGCAGATGGACGACGATGGAGAGCGGAGCGCCGCGCGGCAGCTCGCGCGCCCACTCCACGATGAAGGCTTCCGCCTCCGCGTCGAGGTCGCGTTCCCGGAAAGGGAACGGGTCCAGCATGTTGAAGAGCTGCGGGACCCGCTCGACGCGAATCTCGATGGTGGAGCCTGCGGAATCAGGCCCGGCGACCGGGGTCACGGCGGGAGGTTCGGGGCGTCGCGCCTCAGCGATGGGTGCGGCGGGCGCGCACGCGCACCGGTACCATCTGCCTCTGCTTGGCGGCGAGCTGCGCAAGCGCAACCGCGGCAAGACCAGCGAGGACGAGGGCGGAACCGGCAACGAGGGACAACATCAGATCCTCCACCACCACGCAGGCGCTCGTATTTTCCGCACCTTTCCGAAGGGAGGGTGCGACCGATGCGCCGGCGAACAATGCAATCTTAACCGGGTTCGCGCGCTTCGCCACCCGTTCAGATCAAGAAATGTTCCGTTTTGGTGCGATCGGAAGACCTGTCACGGCGATTTGAGAGGCTCAGAGCGGCGAGAGGTAGGGCAGGGGGCCCGGGGCGAACTCCCGCCGCACCCGGTCGAGCCGCTCCACCGCGCGGCCGAATGACCCGCGCAGGTGGTCGCGCAGGGCGTTTGCCGCACCCTCCACGTCTGCCGCCGCGAGGCGTTCGGCGACATCGAGATGTTCGGCGATGAAGGGCTCGCGGCCGTGGGGCTGGGGCGCGCGCACATAAAGAAAGGTGAGGGCGACCAGCAGCGTCTGGCAGGTGGCCAGCGCCTCCATCAGCGTGGCATTGCCGCAGCGGCCGAGCAGGCCGACGTGCAACTCGGTCTCCAAGGCGCCGAGGCGGGCGCCGTCCACCGCGTCGGGGTGGGCGGCGGCATCGCGCAGGTTCGCCAGCAGCGTCGCCACCTGTCCGGGGGCGAGGCGTGGAAAGGCAAGCCGCAGCGCCGCCGGCTCCAGAATGGCGCGCATCTCGAACAGCTCGGCCACATAGGCGGGCGTCAGCGCCGGGGCATACCAGTGCAGGCGGGCATCCTTGCGCACCACGCCGCGCTGGTTGAGGCGCGAGAGCACTTCGCGGGCCACCGTGCGGCTCACGCCGTAATAGGCGGCGAGATGGTTCTCCACCACGCGGAAGGCCCCGAGCGCGGTGCGCGAGACCACCTCCTGCTCCACGTCCGCATAGATGCGCTGCCAGGTCGATTCGGGGGCGAGCTGGATCGGCGCCGCGCCGCTCACATCCACGGAAGGGACCGCGGGCGCCGGCCCGGCGAGGGGCATGACCTCGAAGCCGTGGCCCTCGCTGCGGCTGACGAGCCCCACCCGCTCCAGCCGCGCCAGCGCCTGCCGCGCCGGTGCGCGGGAGATGCCGAATCGCTCGGCGATGCGGGATTCGAGCAGGCGCTCGCCGGGGGCGAGGGCGCCGGAGGCGATCTGCGAGGCGAGGATGTCGAAGGCGCGTTCATGCAGACGCGGGGCGATGCCGGCCACCGGGCGTGGTCGCCGCTCGCCCGAGGGCAACGCCTTGCCCGCAGACGCCGTGGGGGCCTCACTTGTCACGTCCCGTCCGCTCACGCTCCACGTCCATCGTTCCAGCCGCACCGGTCGCGGCCCGGCGGCAAGGTGCCCCAGGCCGGTGCAAATGCCAAGTTGTCCAAAGGGTTGCCTGCCCGTTTGCCGGCTGACCGGATGCCGCACCGTCGGCCGTGTGAAAGGGAGTTTACACCATCACCGTCCAATGCATACAAAGGACACTCGCTGAGCCACCCCAGCGCCGCCTCAAGGATTGCCCCATGTCCGCGCCGACTGCCGCGCCCGCTTCCGCCCGCTCCACATCCCTCGAACGGCACCGGGAGGACGCGCTGTTTGCCTTCTGCAGTGCGGCCCTCGCGGCGGCGGGGGCGGATGCGGCCAGCGCCGAGGCGGCGACGCGCGCCATGCTGCACGGCTCGCGCTTCGGGGTGGACAGCCACGGTGTGCGGCTGCTGGACCATTATGTGGCGGTAATCGCGGGCGGCCGGGTGAACGGCCATCCCACGCTCGACTTCCGGACCAGCGCGGCGGCGGTGGCGACGCTCGATGCCAACCACGGCCATGGCGCCCGTGCCGCCTATGCGGCCATGGACCGGGCGATGGAGAATGCCGCCCTCTACGGCATCGGCGCCGTGGCCATCCGCAACTCGTCCCACTTCGGCGCGGCGGGGGCCTATGCGCTGGCGGCGGCGGAGAAGGGCTATATCGGGCTCGCCTTCTGCAATTCGGACAGTTTCGTGCGCCTGCACGGCGGGGCGGAGCGCTTCCACGGCACCAATCCCATCGCCATGGGCGTTCCGGTGAAGGGTGAGGCGCCGTGGTTCCTCGACATGGCCACCAGCGCCGTGCCCTACAATCGGGTGCTGCTCTACCGCAGCCTCGGCCAATCCCTGCCGCCGGAGGTCGCCTCCGATGGCGACGGCTTCGACACCATCGATCCGCACAATGTGGAAATGCTGGCCCCGCTGGGCGCCGCCTTCGGCTTCAAGGGGGCGGCGCTGGCCGGGGTGGTGGAAGTGTTCAGCGCCGTGCTGGCGGGCGCGCGGCTCTCGTTTGACATCGCACCCATGGGCGGGCCGGACTTCGGCACCCCCCGCAATGTGGGCGCCTTCGTGATGGCGATGAAGCCAGGCGCCTTCCTGCCGGAGGAGGAGTTCGACGCCGCCATGCAGCGCTATCGCCGCACGCTGCGCAATTCACGTCCCGCGTCGGGGGATATGGTGATGGCGCCGGGCGATCGCGAATGGAAGGTGGCGGACGAGCGCCGCCGCGACGGCATTCCCATCGACCCGGCCACTGCCGAGGCCTTCGACCGCCTCGCCGCGCGATTCGGTCTGGCCCGGCCGAAAGCCGTTTAGCCTCAGGCCTTTCAGCCGAAGATGACCGCCGCGGCGATGATGCCGTAGGCGGTGAGGAAGAGCAGGCTGTCCCGCAGGACCTGTCCGCGAACCGCTGTCATGATGAGCCTCGTGGATTTCACATTCGACTATTTCTCCGAATTTAATATCTAATGTGAATCCACGTCAAAAACATAATTTTAATGTGAATTTGGGGTGCGCAGAATTCCGGCATGGCCGCCGCGATTCCTGGAACTTGGGGGATGTGGCGCCGGTCAGGCGATCCGGAGCGCTTCGAGGGCGGCCCGCATCTCGTCGGACAGGGGCGCGGCGCGGCGTTCGGTGAGATCGAAGAGGACGATCACCGTCTCGGCCGTGGCCATGCACTGGCCATCCTGGAAGATGGCCTGCCTGAGGCCCACGGAACTGCGGCCGAGGGAGATGACGCCCGTTCCGATATCCGCTTCGCCCGGCCAATGCATCTCCGCCCGGTAGTCGAGCACGAGACGGACCAGCGCGAAGCCCATGCCCTGCGGCGCCAGACGGCGCGGCGTCAGCAGCAGGTGGGTCCGCCCCGTCTCCAGGAAGGTGGAGAACACCGCATTGTTGACGTGCCCGAGCATGTCGGTGTCGCCATACCGGATGGTGTCGCGCGCCTTCACCGGGAAATCGTCGAGGACGGGGAGGGGGGCCTTTTCGGCCATCAGCCGGCCTTCCCCAGCGCCCGCCAGCCGATGTCGGAGCGGAAGAATCCGTCCGGCCAGTCGATGCGGGCGACGGCGGCATAGGCGCGTTCGCGGGCCTCAGCCAGCGTCGCTCCGGTGGCGGTGACGTTCAGCACCCGCCCGCCGTTGGAGACGAGCGTGCCACCCTTCATCCGCGTGCCGGCCTGGAACACGGTGACTCCCTCCAGCGCCGAGGCCTCGCCGAGGCCGCCGATAGGCGAGCCGATCTGGTGCGGGCCGGGATAGCCGCGCGAGGCATAGACCACCGTCATGGCCGCGACGGGGGACCACAGGGGCGTCACCTCGGCGAGGCGGCCGGCGGCGGTGGCGTGGAGCACTTCCACGAGATCCCCCGCGAAGCGCGGCATCAGCACCTGGCACTCGGGATCGCCGAAGCGACAATTGTATTCCACCAGCTTGGGGCCGTTGGTGGTGAGCATGAGCCCGGCATAAAGCACGCCGCGATAGGGCGTTCCGGCCTTGACCATGGCGCGGGCGGTGGGGATGAGGATTTCCTCCAGCGCCCGGCGCTCCAGCTCTTCCGTCAGCACCGGGGCGGGGGAATAGGCGCCCATACCGCCGGTGTTGGGGCCGAGGTCGCCGTCATAGGCGCGCTTGTGGTCCTGGGCGCTGCCGAAGGCGACGACGGTCTCGCCGTCCACGAGGGCGAACAGGCTCGCCTCCTCGCCCTCCATGAATTCCTCGATGAGCACCTCGGTGCCGCCGCCGGCGAACACCTGCTCCACCGCGTCCACCGCCTCCTCGACGGTGAGGGCGACGACCACGCCCTTGCCGGCCATCAGCCCGTCCGCCTTCACCACGATGGGCGCGCCCTGCGCGCGGATGTAGGCGGCGGCCTCGGCGGTGGAGGTGAAGCGGCCGAAGGCGGCGGTGGGAATGTCGTTCGCCTTGCACAATTCCTTGGTGAAGAGCTTGGAGCCCTCCAGCCGGGCGGCCGCCGCGGTGGGGCCGAAGGCGAGGATGCCGGCGGCGGCGAGGCGATCCACAAGGCCGGCCACCAACGGCGCCTCGGGGCCGACCACCACCAGGTCGATGGTGTGCTCCTGACACCATTTCACGATGGTGTCGTGGGCGGACAGCGGGATGCCTTCCACCACGTCCGCGAACTCGGCGATGCCCGGATTGCCGGGCAAGGCGTAGAACTGACCGATGGTTGGGCTCTGCGCCAGCTTCCAGGCGAGGGCGTGCTCACGCCCTCCCGAACCGAGCAGCAGGATGTTCATGCGGCCTCCCCCGAGTTTCCGACGGATCTTGGTTTTCTGTTCTCTTCGCCTATCGGCTCAAGGCCGCGCAAACAAGGGGCAGGGCTCTGCGCTCGCCGCATGGGGCACCTTCCCGTTATGCTGGTACACCACCCGTCCGGGTTCCGATTCGCATGACAGATGATGCCGAAGTCAGGGCCAATGCGCCCGAATGGAGCGTTTCCGAGCTGTCCGCCGCCCTGCGCCGGACGGTGGAGGACGCCTACGGCCACGTTCGGGTGCGAGGCGAAATTTCCGGCTATCGCGGCCCCCATTCCTCCGGCCACGCCTATTTTTCGCTGAAGGATGCCGGCGCGCGGCTCGATGCGGTGATCTGGAAGGGCACCTTCCAGCGCCTGCGCCTCAAGCCCGAGGAGGGGCTGGAGGTGGTGGCGACCGGCAAGCTCACCACCTATCCGGGAAAATCCGGCTACCAGATCGTCATTGAAACGCTGGAGTTCGCCGGCGCCGGCGCCATCATGGCCATGCTGGACGAGCGCAAGCGTCGCCTCGCCGCCGAAGGCCTGTTCGATCCCGCCCGCAAGCAGGAGCTGCCTTTCCTGCCTAGGGTGATCGGTGTCGTCACCTCGCCCACCGGGGCGGTGATCCGCGACATCCTCCACCGCCTCAACGACCGATTCCCCCGCCGGGTCCTGGTATGGCCGGTGCGGGTGCAGGGCGAGACCTCGGCCGCCGAGGTGGCCGCCGCCATCCGCGGCTTCAACGATCTGCCCGAGGGCGGGCCGATTCCCCGGCCGGACGTGATTGTGGTGGCGCGCGGCGGCGGTGCGCTGGAGGACCTGCTCGGCTTCTCCGACGAGGCGGTGGTGCGGGCGGCGGCGGAGAGCATGATTCCGCTGGTCTCGGCCGTGGGCCACGAGACCGACGTGACCCTCATCGATTTCGCCGCTGACGTGCGCGCGCCCACCCCCACGGCTGCGGCCGAGATGGTGGTGCCGGTGCGCACCGATCTGATCGCCACGGTGGAAGATCTCGGCGCCCGCCTGATCGCCGCGCCCTTGCGCCTTCTCGACCGGCGCCGAGCCGATCTGCGCGGCCTCGCCCGGCTCCTCCCGGCGGCGGAAACTCTGCTGGCCCAGCCGCGCCAGCGCCTCGACCTTGCCGCCGAGCGGCTGCCGCGCGCCTTGCGGGCCAACGCTTCCGCCCACCGGCTTCAGCTGGCGGCGGTGCAGGCGCGCCTCTCGCCGGAGGCGCTGCGCACGCGGCTGGCGCGGGCGGGCGAACGGCTTGAGGTGCTGGATGGGCGCATGCGCCGGGCGCTGGAGGTGCAGAAGGAGCGCCGCACGGCGCGCCTCGCCTCGCTCTCTCAGCTTCTCAAGGCACTCTCTTACAAAGAGGTGCTGGGCCGCGGCTTCGCTCTGGTGCGGGATGCCGGCGGCCATGCGGTGCGGCGGGCGGCGGACATCGCGGACGGCGCGGCCCTGAGCCTGGAATTCGCCGATGGTCGGGTCGCCGTGCACGCGGGGGAGGGGGCTCCGGCACTGGATACGCCCCCTCGGGCGGCGCCGCGCCCCGCCGGCCGCAAGCCGAAGAAGGTAGAAGGGCCGACACTTTTCGACCCCTGATCGTGCGCCCCTTTCGCGTTGCGGCGCAAAGGGCTATCCTCCCGGCAAACCAGTTTTCGGGACGCTCCCCAGGTGATGAACAGATTCGAACGCTTCCCCGAGCCCCATGGCGAGGCGGAAGTGCGCTACCTCGATGGTGAATTCCGCATCCTGCGGCCCGGCAGCTTCGTGCGCTGCGCCGTGACCGGGCAGACCATCCCGCTCGACGAACTGCGCTACTGGAGCGTCGATCTTCAGGAAGCCTATGCCAGCCCCGAGGCTGTGCTCACCCGCGTGCGCGAGCAGCCCCGGCAGGGGTGAGGGCAGCGCTCTCGCGCCCCGGACGCATGCAGCGACAGCGGAATGCGAGCCGGGGCCCAGCGCAAGGGCCCGCCGAAGGCGCGTCCTGATCCCACTGTTCTCAGACATTGCCCTGCTGCGCGGAACTCTTGCGCTGGACCCCGGATCAGCGCTCCGGCTGCGCCGTCGCTTGTCCGGGGAACGGGGCGCCCGCCTCAGCCCTGCGGCTGAAGCGTCTCCAGGAAGCGGATGGGCTGGCCGGCGGACGGCCCCGTCAGTTCGCCTTCCCACATCACCTTGCGGCCGCGCACGAAGGTGCCCACGGGCCAGCCGGTGACCTCTTTCCCGTCATAGGGCGTCCACTGCGCCCGCGAGGCGATCCAGTTGTTGGTGATGGTGGCGCGGCGCTTCAGGTCCACCACGGTGAAGTCGGCGTCGTAGCCCACCACGATGCGCCCCTTGCCGGCGATGCCGAACAGGCGCGCCGGGCCGGCGCTGGTGAGGTCGATGAAGCGCTCCAGCGTCAGGCGGCCGGCAGCGACGTGATCCAGCATCAGCGGCACCAGCGTCTGCACGCCGGTCATGCCCGAGGGGCTTTCGGGATAGGGCTTGCTCTTTTCTTCCAGGGTGTGCGGGGCATGGTCGGAGCCGAGCACGTCGACGACGCCGTTGGCGATGGCCGCCCACAGCCCGTCGCGGTGGCGCTCGCCGCGCACCGGCGGGTTCATCTGGGCCAGCGTCCCGAGCCGCTCGTAGCATTCCGGGGCAGCCATGGTGAGGTGGTGGGGCGTCACCTCCACCGAGGCCACATCGCGCGCGTCGGCGAGGAAATCCATCTCTTCGGCCGAGGTCACGTGCAGCACATGCACCCGCGCGCCGGTCTCGCGGGCGAGGTTCACCAGCCGCCGGGTGGCGGTGAGCGCCGCGATCTCGTCGCGCCACACCGGGTGGGAGGAGGCATCACCCGGCACGCGCAGGCCCTTGCGCTCCTGCAGGCGCGGCTCGTCCTCGCAATGGAAGGCGGCGCGGCGGCGGATGACCTTCAGGATGTTGCGCACGCCGTCGTCGTCCGGCACCAGCAGCGAGCCGGTGGAGGAGCCAATGAACACCTTGATGCCGGCGGCGCCGGGCAGGCGCTCCAGCTCCGGCAGGTCCTTCACATTGTCATGGGTGCCGCCCACATAGAAGGCGAAGTCGCAATGCATGCGGTTCGTGCCGCGGGCGATCTTGTCTTCCAGCGCGGAGGGATTGGTGGTCTGGGGAATGGTGTTCGGCATCTCGAACACGCCGGTCACGCCGCCCATGACGGCGGCGCGGGAGCCGGTCTCCAGGTCTTCCTTCTGCTCCAGCCCCGGCTCGCGGAAATGCACCTGCGTGTCGATGACGCCGGGCAGGATATGAAGGCCGGTGGCGTCCACCACCTCGCCCGCGCTCGCGGCGGAGAGATCGCCGATGGCGCGGATGCGCCCGCCCGTGACACCGATGTCGGCAACGGCAATGCCGGCGGGGGTCGCGACCGCGCCGCCCTTGAGCAGCAGATCGAAAGTCACGGGCATGGGAGGGGCTCGCTCTTGATGGGGACAGGCTGGCGGCCTTAAATCTGTTTTTTATTTTGCTGACAAGGACGGCCCCCATGCCGCTCATTCATTTGAACGATCGTACCCTCATTCGTGCCGATGGCCCCGATGCGGTGAAGCTCCTGCATTCCGTCATCACCTGTAACGTGAAGACCATGGCGCCGGGAGACGCCCGCTATGGCGGCCTGCTCACCCCGCAGGGCAAGATCATCTCCGATTTCCTGTTCTACGGCCTCGCCGAGGAGAGCTTCCTGTTCGACGTCCCCGCGGAGCGGGCGGAGGACCTGCTCAAGCGGCTGATCTTCCATCGCCTTCGGGCCAAGGTGACGTTCGAGGTGGCGGCCGACCTCGCGGTTGCCGCCGTGTTCGGCGATCACGGCGCCCTGCCGGAAGGCCGGCTCTTCACCGATCCGCGCTTCCCCGGCCTCGGCCAGCGGCTGGTGCTGGAGAAGGCCGTCGCGGACGGGCTTTCGAGCGACCTTGCCGCCTATGAGGCGCACCGCATCGCCCTCGGCATCCCCAAGGGCGGCGCCGATTTCACCTATGGCGACACCTTCCCCCACGAGGCCGACATGGACCAGCTCGGCGGCGTGGACTTCAAGAAGGGCTGCTATGTCGGGCAGGAGGTGGTGAGCCGCATGGAGCACCGCTCCACCCCGCGCAACCGGCTGGTGGAGGTCATCTTTCCCACCCCGCTCGCGGTCGGGCAGGAGATCGTGGCGGGCGACAAGAGCGTCGGTCAGCTCACCTCCGTCACCGAGGGGCGGGGCATCGCCACCGTCCGCCTCGACCGCGCCACCGACGCCCGCGCTGAGGGTGTGCCGCTGACCGCCGGGGCGGTGGAGGTGGAATTGCGCAAGCCCGAATGGGCGACCTTCCCATTGGACTGGGAAAAGAAGGTCAGCGCGCTGGACGCCAAATTCAAAGCCACCTGAGGAGCCCAAGAGAATGGACGATGCCGCGCCGAAGCCCGTGCGCCAGCCCTTGATCGCGCACGCGGACGGCCATGCCCGCTGCTTCTGGTGCGGCACCGATCCCTTCTACATGGCCTATCACGACGATGAATGGGGCGTGCCCGAGCGCGACAGCCGCGCCCTGTTCGAGAAGCTGCTGCTGGACGGCTTTCAGGCCGGCCTCTCCTGGATCACCATCCTGCGCAAGCGGGAGAATTTCCGCCGCGCCTTCGACGGCTTCGAGCCGGAGATCATCGCCCGCTACGACGCCGCCAAGGTGGAGGCGCTGATGCAGGATGCCGGCATCGTGCGCAACCGGGCGAAGGTGGAGGGCGCGGTGCTGTCCGCCCGCGGCTATCTCGATCTGCGCGACAAGGGGATCGCGTTCAGCGATTTCATGTGGGATGCGGTGGACGGCGAGACGAAGGTGAACCGCCCCCGCCGCATCGCCGACGTGCCCGCCGAGACGGCCGAATCGAAGGCCCTGTCCAAGCGGCTCAAGGCGGCGGGCTTCAAGTTCGTCGGTCCCACCATCGTCTATGCCGCCATGCAGGCGTGCGGCCTCGTGGACGACCATCTGGAAGGCTGCCACTGCGCCAAAGCGTGAGGCTTGAAGGGAGGTGCCGCGCGGAACCGGGGACAGGGTGGCACATTTCGCCCCGCGCCCCTTTCATCGGCGGACGGCGGCGCCTATATTCACCGGGCCGGCGCAAGTCGGCTATGGCGATAAATCGGTGTTGGAATAAGCCTTTCGGACCCGGGGGCGGTACCCGGCGCCTCCACCAAAGCCCGTTTTTCCCTTGGGAAAGTCGGGCTCCGGCGGGGGCGAAATAGGATCGACGAGGGTGTAAAGAGCATTCTTTCGCTCGGCATTGTACCGCCGTTATCGGGCTAAACTTATAGTTGCCAACGACAACTATGCTCCGGTTGCTCTGGCCGCGTGAGCGGTTTGACGATCGAAATCAAAGTCCTACCGGGTAGCACTGGATAGGCGGGGTTCGGAGGCACCTGGCAACAGAAGCCTCCACTTCCCTCCCGACCGGCCGAAGGGGGGAAGCGCGCTCCTTCGTTCGTCCTTTCGGCCGCGGCGCCACCTGTTCACGGTGCCGCCCGGAAGGTCTCCGGAGCCTGGCTCGTCATCAGGCCGGAGGGACTTAAGCGGGCTCATGACGGTCGATCACATCCGCTACGATCTTCTCGCACAGGAGGCCCTGCGCTCCGTGGTGCGCCGTGTGCTCACGGACGTGGCCAAGACCGGCCTGCCGGGCGACCACCATTTCTTCATCTCCTTCGATACCCGCGCCCCCGGCGTCCGGCTTTCCCAGCGCATGCTGGAGAAATATCCGGAGGAGATGACCATCGTGCTCCAGCACCAGTTCTGGGACCTGATCGTCACCGAGACCTCGTTCGAGGTTGGCCTCTCCTTCGGTGGCATTCCCGAGCGCCTGCTGGTGCCCTTCACCGCCCTCAAGGGCTTCTTCGACCCGGCCGTGAAGTTCGGCCTCCAGTTCGAGACCCTCACCGCCGATGCGGACGGGGAAGAGACGGACGACGCCCCGCTGGAGACGCCCGTCTCGGCCAATGGCGCGGCCTCCAATGCACCGACCCCGCTCAAGCCCGCGCCCGGCGCCGCCTCCGAGCCGGCGCTGGCCAGTGCGGCGTCCACCGCCGAGGGGGCGGAAAAGCCCGCCGGCGGTGCGCAGGTGGTGCAGCTCGACGTCTTCCGCAACAAGAAGTAGCCGGCCGGACCCCGCCGGTGACCGCCGAGACCGATGTGGTCGTGATCGGGGCCGGCGCCGCCGGCCTTGCGGCCGGAGTGCGGCTGAAAGCGGCGGGTGTCCCCTTCGAGATCGTCGAGGCCGCCGCTGTCGCCGGCGGCCGGGCGGCGACCGACACCACCACCCTTGGTGTGCCCTTCGACCTCGGCTGCCACTGGCTGCACGATGCGCGGGACAATCCCTTCACCGCCCTCGCCGATGCGCACGGTTTCCGTGTCGGTCGCAGCGCCGTGCCGCGCAGGCGCCTCCTCCTCGGCGACCGCTTCTCCAATGACGCGGAAAAGGATGCCGCCGATGCGGAGGTGGATGCCGTCTTCGACGCCATTCACGCCGCCGGCCGGGCCGGCCGCGACGTCTCCGCCGCCGCGGTGATCGCGGAGCGGGGCGCCGGGCGCTATGCCGTCCTCGCGCGGCACTGGCTGGAGCTGATGTCGGCCGCCGGGCCGGCTGATATCTCCACCGTGGACTTCGCGCTCTATCGCGACACGGACGACAACTGGCCGGTGCTCGACGGCTATGGCGCGCTGGTGCTGGCGGTGGCGGGCGATCTGAAGGTGACGCTCGGCTGTCCGGTGCGACGCATCGATCGCAGGGGCCGGCGCCTCTCCATCGAGACGGAGCGGGGCGCCATCGCCTGCCGCGCGGCGGTGGTCACGGTGTCCACGGCAGTGATCGCCGCCGGCCGGCTCGCTTTCGATCCCGCCTTGCCGCCGGACGTCGCGGAGACGTTCGCCGCTTTGCCGCTCGGCTTCGCCGAGAAGGTGGCACTGCTGTTCGACCGGGACGTGTTCGGCGTGCCCGAGCGCACCGGCCTCGATGCGGTGGACCCGTCCCGTCCCGACCAAGCCGGCGCCTCGGTGATGCTGCGGCCGGGTGGCGCGCCGGCGGCTCTCGTCCATGTGGCCGGGCCGGAAGCGCAGGCGATGGCGGGCGAGGGGCCGGATACGCTGGCCGATTTCGCCGTCGGTGTGCTGGTGTCCGCCTTCGGGGAGGATGTGCGGCGCCATGTGGTGCGTCGCCTGACAACCGACTGGGCCGGAATGCCCTTCATCGGCGGCGCCTATTCCTGCGCGCTGCCGGGCAAGGCGCATCTGCGCGCCAGGCTTCATGAACCGTTCGATTCGCGCATCGTCTTCGCAGGGGAGGCGCTGGGCGGCCCCGCCTTCTCCACCTGCCACGGCGCGCACATCTCCGGCATCGCAGCCGCCGAGACCGCCCTCGCCCAATTGGAGCACGCCGCATGAGCGCGACCCGTCATCCCCTCGCGCTGGTGGTCGCGGTGTCGCGCAACGGCGTCATCGGCGTCGGCGGCGGCCTGCCGTGGCGCCTGCCTTCGGACCTGAAGCGCTTCCGCGCCATCACCTGGGGCAAGCCGATCCTGATGGGGCGGCGCACCTTCGAGTCCATCGGCAAGCCGCTGCCCGGACGCACCTCGGTGGTGGTGAGCGCCGATCCCGCCTTCTCCCCGCCCGAGGGTGTGCTGAAAGGCGCCTCGCTGGCGGAAGGGCTTGCGCTGGCGGACGATGCGGCGGATGCCATGGGCGCGGACGCCATCATGGTCATCGGCGGCGAGCGCGTGTTTCGCGAGACGCTCCCCATCGCCCGCTGGCTGCACCTCACCGAGGTGGATGCCGCCCCCGAGGGCGACGTGCTCTTCCCGGCCTTCGATCGCAGCCAATGGCGGGAGACCGGCCGCGAGGGGCCGATCCGCGGCGAGAAGGACGAAGCCGCCTTTACCTATGTGACGCTCGAACGGACCTGACAGGCCCGCTCAGCGCGCGCCCACCAGACCGGGCGGGCGCGGCAGGTCGCCGAAGCCGGAGGTGGGCGGCAACTGGCCGTCCGTGGGCGCCGGCACGCTGAAGCGCGGCGGGGGCGGCGGCTCGACCCGGTCGGTGCGGCGCGGCGCGGGGGGCTGCGTCTGGCGCACCACCGGCTGATGGCGAGGCTCGCCCGTGGGCTCGGGCGTGGCGTGGCTTTCCAGCTGGCGCTCGGGTTCGGCGCGGGCCGGCGCGGCCTGATGGGTCTGGCGGGACTGGACCTCGCCCGGCGTCGCGCTGCCGGCGGTGCCTGAGGCGGTGGGCACGCCGAAGCCTGACGCGGGCGCATCCCGCCGCTCGATCTCCTGATTGCGATCCACCGCACGCGGCACCGGCACCGGAGCCGGCTGGGGCGCGGGCGGAGCTATGGCCACAGGGGCTGGCGCGGGCGCCGGAGCAGGGGCTGCCGGTTGAGCAGGCGTCGCTGCCGCCGGAGGGATGACGGCAGGTTTCGCCGCAGGCGTCACCGGGGCGACCACAGCCGGGGCAGGGGCGGGAACGACCGGAGCAGGAATAACCGGCGCCGGGGACACGGACACGGGCGCGACGGGCGCCGGCGCTGCCGGAGCGGTCGCCGGCTCGGGGGCCGGCGTGCCGCCGCGCTGGCGGTCCTCCAGACGGCGGGTCTCACGCTCGATGGCCCGCATGGCGATGACGCTGGTCGCTGCCGCCGCGCTCACCCGCCGCTCGGGCGAAGCCACCGGCCCGCGCCAGGAGATGGCGCCGCCGGGCACACCGCCGGCGGCTTCGGCGCCTTCGAGGTCCATGCCGGCATCGAGGACCAGCCGCGACAGGTCGAGGCTACCGGAGAGGCCGACGCGCACAGTGTCCGCCGTGGTGCGGGCGGGGGAAAGGCGGGCGACGCCGTTCACCACGCCCAGCGTCGATTCCACGAAGGCGAGCTTGAGCGGCCCCTTGGCCAGCGCGCGATCCAGCATCTGCGCGGTGCGGCGCTCATCAGGCGGCGGCGAGAGGGGGGCGGCTTCGGCCAGTACCGCGTCGAGGGCGGCGGGGCTGGCATTCTCGATCACGAGGTCGCGCACGCCGAGGGTGCCCTGCCCGGAGAGACTCTGCACGATGGTCTGCACGCTGCGGCCCGAGCCGCCGAGATCGAGCAGCAGGTTCACGCGTCCCTTGGGCGGGGTGCGGGCGCCACTAGGGGCGATGAGGGCGCTTGCGTCCACCTGCTCCAGCACGAGGCGGCCGTCGGCCTGGATGAGGTCGTTCTGCCGCTTCAGCCGGAGCGAGGCGGCGACCCGCCCGCCGCCGAGGCTGCCGGAGAGGTCGCGCAGGTCGAAATCCGTGCCGTCGCTGACCAGCACGACGCGGCCCTTGTCCAGCGCATAGGGGCCGAGCGCGGCGATGCGGCCGGCGGAGAGTTCCAGATTGAGGCCGATACCGCCCGCCGCTGCCGGCGCGAGCCGGGCGGTGTTCCACAGGCCGGCCGGCCCGCTCTCCGCCCCGGCACGGGCGGCGAACATGCCGAGGATGCGCGGAACGGAGAGGGTATCGAAGGCCAGCTTGCCGGAGAGGCGCGGCACCGCGCCGGGCTCGAACTCCACGCTGCCGGAGACGGGCGCCGCCGCCAGCGAGCCGGTCAGCTCGCCGAGGCGCCACGCACCGGCACGGCGGGAGAGGGTGAAGGCGAGGGCGGTGGGCACCGGGCCTTCCACGGCGGCGGAGGCCTGCGGAAGCAGCCGGCCGAGGTCAGCGCCGTCGAGGCGCATGGCGAGATTGGGCTCGATGCTGCCGCCGGACAGGCGGGCCGTGCCCTGCGCCTGCGCCGTGAGGTCGGCGACCGTGATGCGGCCACGCACCTGCGCCTCGTCCTGCGTCAGCGGATCGACGGAGAGTTCCACACGGGCCGGGCCGAGCCTTTGTCCGAGCCCGTCCACGCCGAGGGCGGCGAGCGCGCGGCCTCCGTCCGTCGCGTCCGCCTTCAGGGCGATGCGCAGCGGCACGCCGGCGGTGGTGCGGGCGAAGGCGACGTCGCCGGAGATCTGCCCCAGCGTGCCGGCGATGGTGACATTGCGCCCGCCGGCCTCGCCCCAGACGACGGTGCTGTTGAGTTTTACGGGGGAGGCGATGGGCAGGAGGTTGCCGATGACCTGCGCCGTTTCCTCTCCAGCCAGAAGCCGCGCCACGGGCACGAGCCCGTCGGCCCTGGCGCCGGAGGCGGTGATGTTGAATTCGCCGCGCGGGGTGGTGGAGAAATTCTCCATGCGCCCGGCGCCCTCGACGCGCAGGCCGGCGAAATCGTCCATCACCATGCGGGCGAGGCGCCAGTTGCCGCTGGTGGCGGAGCCTTCGAGGTTCAGGCCGCGCAGCGGCAGGCCGGACAGGGTGAGGTTGCGCCCGTCGATGGCCACCTGCCCGTCCGCGCCCCCACCCACGGCGGCGGAGGCGGTCTGCACGGCGGCGATCAGCGGGTCGAGGTCGAAGCCGTCCAGCGACAGGCGCAGGTCGAGCTTGGGCGGCGCGTTGTCCGGCAGCGCAGCCGAGGCCGAGCCGCGTACCCGGCTGGCGGCGAAGGTGGCGTCCAGCATGTCCACCGCGATGCGCGACGGGCCAGCAGTGACGCGGCCGGAGATGCGCACCGGCCCCTTGGCCGCCGCCACATAATCGCGCGGCGCGGTGGGGGCGGCCCAGCGCAGGAAAACGGCTGGGTCATCGGCGGAGAAGGAGACGTTGCCGTCGAAGCCGCCGCCGCCATTGGCGCGGGTGGGCATGCCGGAGAGGCGGAGGGAGGCCTTGCCGGGCAGCTGCGCCTCGGCGCTATCCACCCGCCAGCCGGCGGCGGAGCCGGAGATGTCGGCCCGCACATCGCGCACCATGGTGCCGCCGAGCACCAGCTGCTCCACGGAAAGACCGATGCGCGAGGCGATGTCCGGCGCGGGCAGGGCCGCGACGCCGCCGAGGAAGCGGGCAAGCGAGGCGGCCGGGCTGCCGCTGCCGGCGTCAGCGTCCTTGGTGCCGGTGGCGGCGCGCACGGCATCGATGTCGAGGCTGCGGGCATTCAGCACCGCATCAAGGCCAATGGCGCGGCCGAGGGCGAGGCGCGCGGAGCCGGTGAGCTGCGCCGGGGTGGCCGAGCCGCCCAGCGCGAGGTCGAGGCTTTCCGCCAGCACCGCTTCCGGGCTCGCCTTCAGCGTGCCGGAGAGCTGCCACGCCTCCGCCCCGTCACCGGCATGGCGGGAAAGGGTGACGCGGCCATCGAAGCGTGGCTTGGCGCCGGCCACGTTGAGGCTGCCGTCGAGATCGAGGGCAAACGGGCGGGTGCGCCCGTCCAGCACGATGCGCAGCTTGCCGGCGCCGTCATCGCCGATCTTACCGAGGGTGGAGCGCACGGCGAACCGCGCCGCGCCGGCCTGCACCTCGCCGTCCAGCCGGAACGGGCCGGAGAGGGAGCGCGCCTCACCCTTGAGGTCCACATCGTCGATGCTGACGCGATGGTCCGAGGCGCGGTCGAGCAGATCGAGGCTGCCGTCCTCCACCTCCAGCCGGGCGATGGAGAGTTCCGCTGCCCGTCCGCTGCCCGTGGGCATGGCGACGCGGCCGGCGCTGTCCAGCACCACGCGGATCTGCGGCTTGCGCAGGGTGACGCCGGTAGCCTGGATGTCGCCGCGCATCAGGGCGCCGAGGGAAAGCTCGGCGGTGAGTTCCTTCACCGTGCCGCCGGTGGACACCACGTCGCCGAGGGTCACGTCGCGCAGCACGATGCGGGGGGCGGGCAGAATCTCGGCGTCGATGGAGCCGCGGATGACCACGGGCAGGCCCAGCGTGCGGCCCATCTCGGTCTCGAACGTGCCGCGCCACTGGTTCCAGTCCACCACGAACGGCGCGGCGAAGGCCGCGCTGATGGCGAGGACTATGGCCGAGGCGAGGCTGATGAGAATGCCCTGCACACGCGTCTCCCGATGAGGCCCCGATCGTAAAGGGACGCTTAACCCTATGCGCAGGGATTGCGATCAGATCGCGACGATCTTTCCCGGATTCATGATGTTTTTGGGGTCGAGTGCCCGCTTGATCGCGCGCATGGCCTCCAGCGCCGCGGCGCCGTGCTCGCCTTCCATGTATTTCATCTTGCCCTGGCCGACGCCGTGCTCGCCGGTGGAGGTGCCACCCATGGCCAGCGCCCGTTCCACCAGCCGCTTCATATAGTGCTTGGCCTTGGCGAGATCTTCCGGGTCGTCCACGTTCACCATCAGCGTGGTGTGGAAATTGCCGTCGCCCACATGGCCCACGATGGGGGCGATGAGGCCCATCTCCACGATGTCGCGCTTGGTCTCCATCACGCATTCGGCGAGGCTGGAGATGGGCACGCACACGTCGGTGGCCACCGCCTTCGCGCCCGGCCGCATGGGCAGGACCGACCAATAGGCGTCGTGCCGCGCCTGCCAGAGTTTGGTGCGCTCCTCCGGCTTCACCGCGAACACCGAGGGGCCGCCGCCATATTCCGCCGCCAGCTCGCCGAAGCGATCCGCCTGCTCGTGGACGCTGGCCTCGGTGCCGTGGAATTCGAGGAAGAGGGTGGGCGTCTCGGCCAGCGTGAGCTTGGCGTAGGCGTTGGAGGCCTTCACCTGCTCTTCGTCCAGAAGCTCGATGCGCGCCACCGGGATGCCGCTCTGGATGGTGGCGATCACCGTGTTGCAGGCGGCCTCGATGCTGGGAAAGGGGCAGACGGCGGCGGAAACCGCCTCCGGGATGCCGTAGAGCTTCAGCGTGATCTCGGTGACGATGCCGAGCGTGCCCTCGGCGCCCACATAAAGGCGGGTGAGGTCATAGCCGGCGGAGGATTTGCGCGCGCGGGTGGCGGTGGTAAGGATTTCGCCGGTGGGTGTCACCACCTTCAGGGACAGCACGTTGTCCTTCATGGTGCCGTAACGCACCGCATTGGTGCCCGAGCAGCGGGTGGAGACCATGCCGCCCAGCGAGGCGTCGGCGCCGGGATCGAGCGGGAAGAACAGGCCCTGGTCGCGCAGCTCCTCGTTGAGCCGCTTGCGGGTGACGCCGGGTTCGATCACGCAGTCGAGGTCGGCGGTGTTGACGGCCAGGATGCGGTTCATGCGCGAGAGGTCGATGCAGATGCCGCCGAAGGGAGCGTTCACATGGCCCTCCAGCGAGGTGCCCGCGCCCCACGCGATCACCGGGACCGACAGCTCGTCGCACACGCGGACCACGGCCTGCACATCTTCCGTGCATTCAGCGAAAACAACGGCGTCCGCGGGCTCGTTGGGCAGGTAGGTCGTCACGTTCGCGTGCTGTTCCCGCACCGAGCGATTCGTAACGACCTTGTGATCCAGTGCGGCCTGCAGGCGCTGCACCGCCTGGGCGATGCGATCGGGCATTGCACTGTCGGATTTCGCGGCTGCGGCAACCATTTACAAATCCTTAACCTTTGTCTGCGTCAGGCGAGCGGCGCCCGGATGACGCGAAAGTGGATTGAACCGTTTTAGGAACAGTTTCGACTTGACAGTGACTTTTATGATTCTGTCCGGGGCGCGATTTCAGGGTGACGGATGCCTCCTAGCACGGCACAGTGCTTCCACAAGCGGCAAAATCTGCAACCAGCGAAGCGAGGCGGCCATGCTCGACCGAATCGACTTTGAACCCGTGTTCTTTGCCCCGTTCGTGTCCTCCTCCATGAAGGTGGAGACCAACTGGATCGATTATAACGGCCACCTCAACGTGGCCTATTACACGCTCATCTTCGACCGGGCGCTCGACGAGGCGCTCGGCCTGCTCGGGCTGGGACCGTCCTACGCCCGGGCGCGTCGCGCCTCTTTCTTTACCGGCGAATCCCACATCCGCTACGAACGCGAACTGGCGCCCGAATCGCCGGTGCGCGTGACCATGCGGCTGCTCGACTATGACGAGAAGAGGCTGCACCTCTTCCAGTCGCTGCATCATGCCACCGATGGCTGGGTGTCCGCCACGTCGGAGCAGATCACGCTCCATGTGGATCTCGGCTCGCGGCGCGTGGTGCCGTTCCCGGATGACGTGCTCGAGCGGATCGCCACCATGCGCGCCGCCCATGCCGGCCTGCCGCCGCTGAACGGCGTGGGCCGCAAGGTGTCCATGCCGTCGCGCTCCTGAGGCGCGATTTTCGAGGCCGCCATGGTCCTTGCGTCCATCGCGGTTCTCGCGGCGCAGTGCGCCGATGGCGGCTGAGGCGATCGCGCCCGGCCGCCTTTCTCTTTTGGGGGCATGGTCGGTGAACTGCCTAATCGGCAACCATGCCTTTACCGTGCGCTCCGCGCAGATCTGGCATGCCAAGCCCGTAGTTCTGGTGCGCTGCACAGAGGCATATATTGCACTGCGATAAAGCCCCGTAGGGCCAGTGCAGGAGGCCTCCATGAGCGCCGTTACCTTTTCTCCCGACACCCTTTCCCGTGACACCCGCGCTGCCGCCCCCAAGGCTGGCAAGGCTGCGGCCGGCAAGACCGCCGGCAAGGGCTTCTTTGCCCGCCTGATGGGCGCCATCATCGCCGCCCGCATGGAACAGGCCGAGCGCGAGCTGTCCCGCTACGTGCAGCTCAACGGGCGTGACCCGCTGAACTGACACGCTTTATGTAAGCCCCTCATCCGCGCGGCCGATCCGACCGCGCGGCGAGGGTCAGGGTGGCCCAGCCCTCGATATGCCGCTGGTTGACGAGGTGCAGCCCCTGCGCGCGATAGGCCGCCAGAGCGGCCGGAACCTGCGCGGTGAGCAATCCCGACAGGACGATGCGTCCTCCCGGCGCCAGCAGGGAGGCGAGCGGGCGCGCCAGCCGTTTCAGCGGCGGCAGCAGGATGTTGGCCAGAATCAAATCGTAGGGTCCGTGGATGCGGATCGCCCGCGCCCCGGCGCCGGCCGCATGGACCATGCGCACCCCCGGCGCCTTGTTGGCCGCCGCATTCGCTCTCGCCGTGCGCACGGCGATGATGTCGATATCGCTTCCCACGATCTCGGTGTGAAACAGCCGCTCGGCCGCGATGGCGAGCACGCCCGTGCCCGTGCCCACGTCCAGCACGCGCTGCGGGCGTCCCTTGCGCGCGGCGTTGACGATGGCGTGCAGGCAGCCCTGCGTGGTGCCGTGGTGGCCGGTGCCGAAGGCCAGCGCGGCCTCGATCTCGATGCCGATGCGGTTCGGCCCCACCCGGCCGCGATCATGGGAGCCATGGACCACCACCGGGCCGACGGCCACCGGGGCGAGGCCTTCCAGGCTCGCGGCCACCCAATCCTTCTGCTCGATCTCGCCGAACGTGACGGCGGCGGCCATCTCCGGGCCGGCCGCGATCTCCACCAGTTCGAGCAGCATCTCCGGATCGAAGGCGGAGCCCGCATAGACCTCCACCACCCAGTCGTCGTCCGTCCGCTCGAAATTGGCCACCGCCACCTCTGCGGGGTCGAATGTTTCCGAGATCAGGTCGGCGATGCGCTGCGCCTGCCGGCGGGGCGCCTCGACCCGCATCACATGGGTGGCGTCGTTGGGGGGGAGGCCTTCGAGCATGGGGAAAACGTCATCCGTTGTCGCTGTGGCCGCCGTCGCCTGTCGCTCCCGTCACGCGGTTGCGCCCGGCGGCCTTGGCCGCGTAGAGGCGCTTGTCGGCCGCTTCGAGCAGTGCCGTCAAGGTCTGGCCGTCCTCCGGCAGCGTGGCGACGCCGATGGAAAGGGTCTGCTGCCGCACCCCGTCGGGCAGCGTCAGCCCCGTCACGCTTTCGTTGAGCATCCGGGCCAGGGCCACCGCCGCGACGTGGGACACGCCCGGCGCCAGCACGGCGAATTCGTCGCCGCCATAGCGCACCACATGGTCCGACTGCCGAAGGCTCTCGGAGATGGCGCCCGCCAGCTGCCGCAGCACCGCGTCGCCGGTGGCATGGCCGTGGAGATCGTTGACCTCCTTGTAGTCGTCCACATCCACCAGCAGCAGGCTCATGGGCCGGCCGGTCTTGCGGGCGATGGCCACGAGATCGCGGCCCAGCGGCTCCAGCTGGCCGCGGTGGAGGACGCCGGTGAGCGGATCGAGCCGGGACGTCACTTCCAGCTGCTCGTAGCGCTGGCGGTAGGTGAGGGTGTCGAACACGTCGGCGATGCGCGGGCGCAGCGGATCGCCGGCCATCTCGAAGCGGTCGAGATAGAGCGCGAGCATCAGGGCATAGAAGCCCGCCGCCATCAGCTTGCCGACCCAGCCGCCGATGCCCGCCGACAGCGGCACGTCGAGCGCGAAATGCAGCACGCCGAAAAAGCCGACCTGATCGAAGGTGAGCACCAGCGCCAGCGTCGCCCAGATGACTGTCACCGGATACCGCTTTGCCCGCGACGACAGGCGCTCGTAGACAAGGATCATGGCAATGGAATCGATGAAGAGCAGCAGCGTGCTCCACACCGCCAGCGCGCCCAGCTGGTCCATGAACGTGATGTCCGCCGGCGCGCCGGGAGCCGGCACCACGTTGTGCTGGCGCAGCAGGAAGACGAGCGCCAGCAGCACCAGATTGCCGAGGAACAGCCCATAGATGGGCTGGCGCGCCACCAGCGCGTCCTCGCGAATGTACACGAGCAGCAGAAGTGCCAGTTTTCCGGAAAATAATACCACGGAGCCGGGCGAGAGCGAGACGCCGAACGGCAATTGTACGTAATAGGCGGCGGCGAGATACGTCTCCATGAAATGGAGCGAGCCCAGCGCGCAGAAGAACACGCCGATACCCAGCGTTCCGCGCAGGCGGAACAGCGCGAGCATGGCGCCGAAATACACCAGCATTTCGGCGCCGAGCAGGAGGATGTTGAGTGCGATCATCGATCTGAAATCTGCGGCGCGGGCGACGCTAGGGGAAGATCAGGGCGAAGATGAGGGGCCGCCCCGACGGACCGACACGCCACCTCTCGTCGCCCGCAAATATTGCGTCAGGCCTTTTCGACGAAGGTATCCACCACCCGCTTCTCGCCCGCCTTGTCGAACTGCACGGTCAGCTTGTTGCCGTCGATGCCCGTGATTTCGCCATATCCGAACTTGATGTGGAACACCCGCTCGCCCCGCTTGAAGGCGGAGGAGGGGGCGGAAGACGAGGCCACCAGCGTGCCCTCGATCACCATCGGTCCGCGCCGCGCCGAAGCACCGGCATCGTAGCGCCCGCCGCGCTCGGAGAAGCCACCCCGTCCGCCGCCGCTCCCGCCGCTGTCCGTGCGGCCACGCTGGGTCTGGGCCCGCTGCCAGCCGGGCGTGGAATAGGAGGAGGCGGCGAAGGGCTCGGCCCGGTCGAACCGGCTCTGGCCATAGCTGCCGCCCCCGCCGTAGGAAGAGCCGCCCCACCCCATGCCGCCGCGACTTTCTTCCACCTGCACATGGGCGTCGGGCAGTTCGTCAAGGAAGCGGGAGGGCACCGTGGAATTCCACATGCCGTGGATGCGCCGATTGGAGGCGAACCAGATGCGGGCCGAGGCGCGGGCGCGGGTGATGCCCACGTAGGCGAGCCGCCGCTCCTCCTCGAGGCCAGCCTTGCCCTGATCGTCCAGCGCGCGCTGGTGGGGGAACAGGCCTTCTTCCCAGCCGGGCAGGAAGACGGTGTCGAATTCCAGCCCCTTGGCGGAATGCAGCGTCATCACCTGCACCGCATCCTCGCCGGCGCCGTTGTCCACGTCCATCACCAGGGAGATGTGCTCGAGGAAGCCGGAGAGGTTCTCGAAGGGCTCCATGGAGCGCACGAGTTCCTTGAGGTTTTCCAGCCGCCCGGCGGCCTCGGCGGAGCGGTCCTTCTGCCACATCTCGGTATAGCCGCTCTCGTCGAGGACGATCTCGGCGATCTCGGTGTGGGACATGACACGCGCCTGCTCGCGCCAGCGCTCGAACGCCTGGATGAGCCCACGCAGGGTGCCGCGCACCTTTGGCTTCAGCTCCTCGCTCTCGGTCAGCACGCGCGCGGCTTCCTGCAGCGGCACGCCGGCGGCGCGGGCGACATCATGAATCTGCTTCACCGTGGCATCGCCGATGCCGCGCTTGGGCACGTTGACGATGCGCTCGAAGGCGAGATCGTCGGCGGTCGAGTTCACGCAGCGCAGATAGGCCAGCGCATCGCGGATTTCCGCCCGCTCGTAGAAGCGCGGGCCGCCGATGACGCGGTAGGGCATGCCGAGCGTGACGAAACGGTCTTCGAACTCGCGCATCTGGAAGGAGGCGCGGACCAGGATGGCGATCTCGGACAGGCGATGCCCGGCGCGTTGCAGCGCCTCGATCTCCTCGCCGACGGCGCGGGCCTCCTCGCCGGAATCCCACGCTCCGGTGACGCTGACGCGCTCGCCCTCGTCGCCCTCGGAGAACAGGGTCTTGCCGAACCGTCCCTCATTATGGGCGATGAGGTGGGCGGCGGAGGCGAGGATGTGCCCGGTGGAGCGGTAGTTGCGCTCCAGCCGGATGACCTTGGCGCCGGGAAAATCGCTCTCGAACCGGAGGATGTTGTCCACCTCGGCACCGCGCCAGCCGTAGATGGACTGGTCGTCGTCACCGACGCAGCAGACATTCTTCGAGCCCTGGGCGAGCAGGCGCAACCAGAGATACTGGGCGACGTTGGTGTCCTGATACTCGTCCACCAGCAGGTACTTGAACCGGCGGTGGTATTCGGCGAGCACGTCCGGATTCTCGCGGAACAGGCGGATGCCTTCCAGCAGCAGGTCGCCGAAATCCACCGCGTTCAGTGCCTTCAGCCGGTCCTGATAGGCGGCATAGAGCATGCCGCCCTTGCCGTTGGCGAACACCGCGCCCTCTCCGGGGGGCACGTCCTTCGGGGACAGGCCACGGTTCTTCCAGCCGTCGATGGTGGAAGCGAGCAGCCGCGCCGGCCAGCGCTTCTCGTCGATATTCTCGGCGGCGAGGAGCTGCTTGAGCAGGCGGATCTGGTCGTCCGTGTCGAGGATGGTGAAGCCGCTCTTCAGCCCCACCAGCTCATGGTGGCGCCGGAGGATGCGCACGCCGATGGAATGGAAGGTGCCGAGCCAGGGCATCCCCTCGATCTGGTCGCCGACCATGCCGTGGATGCGGTCCTTCATCTCCCGCGCCGCCTTGTTGGTGAAGGTCACCACGAGGATCTGCGAGGGGAAGGCGCGACCGGAGGCGAGGATATGGGCGACGCGGGCGGTGAGCACGCGCGTCTTGCCCGTACCTGCGCCGGCGAGCACCAGCAGCGGGCCGTCCAGCGTTTCCACCGCCTCACGCTGCTCCGGATTGAGGCCGGCGAGATAGGACGCCTGCGGCCCGGCTGGGGCGATGGCGGCGCGCGCACGCGCGGCGATGCCGCCGGGCTTCAGGCCGGGAAGCTCTGGCACTCCACCGGGCTCGTGGCCCGGACGGCGCGGGGATTCAGGCGGTCTCAATGCAAAAGGTCTCGGTGCGCGTGATTCGCTCAAGGGAACAAAATGGCATCGCGCGCGCCGGATTGCGAGCTTGGCCGCAGGCGGACCCTTATCTGAGCAGTTCGGCGGTGCCTTCGCGCCGCCAGGTGCGCGCCCGAAGCCGCGGCGCCAGCCACCAGGACAGCGGCGCGGAGACGATCGACGAGCCGAGCACCACGAAGGGCATCAGGCCCATGGCCTCGCGCGCCAGCGGCGACAGCAGCAGCGCCAGCAGGCCGGCGAAGAATGTGACCGCCTGGATCATCATGAACAGCATGGCGGCGAGTTGCAGCCGGATCGACATGGTCGGAGCCTCCTTCCGAGACGGACATTTCGGAAGGTCAACCGGCCCACGTGGACCGGGGTTCCCCGCGCGGTGTTCAGGTTCCCGCGAGGTCGGCGGCCGCATCCGGAAGGGTGGGGGCCGCCTTGGGATCGGCGGCCGGCGCCACGGGCAGATGCACGACGTAGAACTTGCGGACCGCGGTCACGCTCTTCCACACCCCCTTGAAGCCCGAGGGGATGACGAAGGACTGGCCGGCATGGAAGGTCTCCGTATGGCCCGAAGCGTCCGTCAGCTCGACGGTGCCTTCCACGAGGACGCAGAACTCGTCCTCGTCATAGCTCACCTCGATCTCCGACGGTGCCGAGGCCCAGAACCCCGCCGAAAAGGCGCCGGTGCGATCCTGATACCATTCATGCACGGTCGTGGCGGCATCGGGATTCAGCGGCGGGGAAGGATCGAAGCGGATGGAGCGGATGGTCATGGGGGTCACTCCCGGCGCGTCTGGCTCGCTGTGTGTGGCCCATCCTTCGCCCGTCCGCCGTCCTGCCGCAAGGGCGTGCGCAACCCTGCAATCAGCACAACGCCCATCCCGAAGAAGGCGACCAGCACCGCCACCCCCGCGCGCTGGCTCTGCGTCAGGGCGGTGACGATCGCCACCGAGGTCGGCGCGGCGAACGAGGTGATCTTGCCGGAGAGCGCAAACAGGCCGAAGCATTCGCCGATGTTCTCCGGCGGGGCGAGGCGGACCAGAAGGGTGCGCGAGGCCGCCTGGAGCGGGCCGGCGACGGCGCCGATGAGGAGGCCGAGGCCCACATAGACCTTCTCCGGCACCGTGCCGTAGAGGCCGGTTCCCGACGCCGTGGGCACAAGGCCGAACAGGATGGATGTCCGGTCCACCGACAGCAGCCCGATGCAGGCGAACAGCAGCCCGAGGAGCGCGCCGAGGATGACGAGGCGCGGGCCGAAGGCATCGTCCAGCCAGCCCCCCGCCAGCGCCCCGGCCGTGCCGGTGAGGGTGAGGAGGATGCCGAAGATGCCGATCTCGATGGAGCCCCAGCCGAAGGTGCCGGCGGCATAAATGCCGCCGAAGGCGAACAGGGCGACGAGGCCGTCGGCATAGATCATGTTGGCGAGGAGGAAGCGGGCGAGTGCCGGGCGCGTCCTCAGCTTCGGCACCAGCCCGCGGATTTCCGTGAGGCCCTTGCGCACCGCCTCGCGCAGCGGCAGGCCCTTCTTGCGGTCGGGCACGAACAGGAACATGGGCAGCACCAGCACCGCGAACCACACGGCCGTGAGCGGCCCCGAGAAGCGGTCGCCCTCGCGGGTCGCTGCGTCGAGCCCGAGCGCCGGCGGCAGGCCGATGAGGGTGAGGCCGGTGTCCGGCGCGGTGGAGAAGAAGCCGAGCATCAGCGCCAGCGACACCAGCCCACCGAAATAGCCCGCCGCCCAGCCGGTGCCGGAGAGCCGGCCCAGCCGCTCCGGCGGCACGAGGTCCGGCATGATGGCATTGTTGAAGACGGTGGCGAACTCGACGCCGATGGTGCCGATGGCGAAGGCCGCGAGCACCAGCGGGATGCGCGCCGTGTCGCCGGGCACCGCGAACCACAGCAGCGCCGATCCCGTAATCAGCATCAGGCCGAACACCGCGATCCACGGCTTGCGCCGGCCGGAGGCGTCGGCCACCGCGCCGAGGATGGGCGAGCAGACGGCGATAACAAGTCCTGCCGCCCCGGTGGCAAAACCCCACAGGCTCTGCCCCTCGGCCGGTGTCGGGGCCACGGCGGAGGCGAAGTAGGGCGCGAAGATGAAGGTGGTGATGAGGGTGAAATAGGGCTGGCAGGCGGGATCGAACAGGATCCAGCCGACCACGGCCCGGCGCGGGAGGCGGGAGGCAGGCCGGGAGGAGGGCAAGGGCAAATCCGCAATGGCTGGCGAGCGATGCCCCACCATGGCAGTCGCCGCGCCCGAGGGAAACCGTCTCCGTCGCGAAACCTCAGGCGGGAAAGTCGGGCAGGGGCTCGGCCCCGGCCGGCACCACATGCTCCACCAGCGCCGCGATCGCGGATGCAACCAGCACGGCGGCGCCCACGGGCGCGGCAGAGAAGAACTCCTCCTGCACCGCATGGCCGTCCTCGTCCTTGAAGGCGGAGGAGGCGGCGCGCACGACGACCGCCTCGGTCACGAGATAGCCGTCCTTGACGAGATCGCGGGCGATGGCTTTGGGCGGGCGCTTGTCACGCACGTGCAGCGGTTCCTCCTCGCCCGAGGCCCGCCAGACCACCTTGTAGATGTACATGGCGCTTCGCTGCTCCCTGCGGACATCCGTCCCCTGAACGCCACGGTGGAGCCCCTCGTTCCGATCCTTCTGCATTCCTATGGATCAACTGCCACGCCGCAGCGTTAATGCCGTGTTCGGCGCCGCGGGCGCCTGATTGGGGAGAGGCGGCGATGCTGCAGTCACAGGATCCGTCGTTGTCCGGCCCGGCCAGAGGCGCCGATCTGCCCGGACGGGACCGGCTGCTCGCCTTCTTCACCGCCATCGCCATCGTGACCGTGCTTTATGTGGGGCGCGACGTGTTCGTGCCCATCGCGGTGGCCATCCTCCTGTCCTTCGTGCTGGCGCCGGTGATCCTGGTGCTGCGGCGGGTGAAGGTGCCGCGGACGGCCGCGGCGGTGGTGGTGGTGATCGCCACTTTCGTCGGCCTGCTGGCGCTGGGCTCCGTGATTGCGCTCCAGACTTCCGATCTCGTGGCCGAACTGCCGAAATACCGGCTGAACCTCAGCGAGAAGATCCGCTCCGTGAAGGAGGCGACCGGCGGTTCCGGCACCTTCGAGCGGACCATGGACATGATCCAGGACCTCGGCCGGGAACTTGAGGCGCCGGACCCGGCCAAAGCCGTGAGCGAGGAAGGCGGGCCCTTCGCGACCGGCGGGCGGCCGCTGCCGGTGGAAATCCGCGAGCCGCCCCCCGGTACGCTCGGCACCCTCTCCGCCGTGATGGCACCGCTGCTGCATCCGCTCGCGACGCTCGGCATCATCTTCATCTTCGTGCTGTTCATCCTGCTCCAGCGCGAGGACCTCAGAAACCGCTTCGTGCGCCTCGCCGGCGCCCACGACATCCAGCGCACCACGGCGGCGCTGGATGATGCGGGGCGACGGCTGTCGCGCTTCTTCCTCACCCAGGTGGCGCTGAATGCCGCGTTCGGCACGGTGATCGGCCTCGGCCTGTGGCTCATCGGTGTGCCGAGCCCGCTTTTGTTCGGTATCGCCGCCGCGGTGCTGCGCTTCGTGCCCTATGTGGGTGCGGCGGTGGCCGCTGCATTGCCCATCGGCTTCGCGCTGGCGGTGGACCCCGGCTGGACCATGGTTCTGTCGGCGGCCGTGCTGTTCATCGTGGTGGAGCCGCTGGTGGGGCACGTCATCGAGCCGCTGCTCTATGGCCGCTCCACCGGCCTGTCGCCGGTGGCGGTGATCGCCGCCGCCACCTTCTGGACCTGGCTTTGGGGCCCCATCGGGCTTCTGCTCTCAACGCCGCTCACCTTGTGCCTGGTGGTGCTCGGGCGTCATGTGGAGAGCCTCGAATTCCTGGACGTCGCCCTGGGCGACCGGCCGCCGCTTTCGGACAGCGAACTTCTCTACCAGCGCCTGCTGGCGGGCGACCCCGTAGAAGCCGCCGCATCCGCCGAGGATGTCCTGCGCCAGACCGATCTCGACGCCTATTGCGACGGCGTGGTTCTGCCGGCGCTGAAGCTGGCTCAGCGCGATGCCGCGCGGGGGGCTCTCGATGCCGAGCGTCAGGCCCGCATTCGCGACACCCTCGCCGATCTCCTCGAGCATCTGCCGGCGTCCGAGGAGAAGGTCGCGGCCGACGGGGAGGGGGCCGACGATGGCCGTCCGCGGCCGGAAGGCCCCTCCGTGCTGGTGCTTCCCGCCCGCTCGGTCCTTGATGAGGCGGTGGCTCAGCTTCTGGTCTACCGGCTGACAGCGGACGGGGTCGCGGCCGAGGCGGCGGCGCCCGGCGGTGCCCGGCGGCTGGCGACGGGACAGGCGGGGGTGATCGTCCTCGCCTATCTCTCCCCCGCGACGCCCGCGCACCGCCGCTACACCATCCGCAGCCTCACCCGCGACCGCACAGGCCGGCGCGTGGTGGTGGCCGATTTCATGGCCGAGGGACCGCCACCCGTGCTTCAGGGCGAGGCGGCGGCAGTGTCCACCGTGAGGGGCGCGGTGGAGGCGGCGCAGGTGGACGCGCCCGCGTCGGGGCCTTCCGCTCCCGCACTGGTCCCGGCGCGGGCGGGAGCGGCCTGAAGGGGGGCGCCCCCTTCAGGCCTTCACCAGATCGCCCAGCAGGCTCGCGGCCAGCGTCAGCTTGGAGAGGCTGAGGCCGGACTGGGCGATGTCGCGCACCGTTCGGCACATGCGCTCCACCTCCTCGCGGCGGCGGGCCACATAGGCGTCCACGGCGGCCTCGCCGGAGATGCCCTCCGCCAGCATCGCCTCGGTGATGCGGCGGAGGAAGGTCTCGAGCTGCGCCAGCGAGCGGTCCAGCGCCAGCCGGTCATAATAGTCCGGCGCCATGATGCTGCGCGCCTGGGTGAGCAGGTCGTCGATGGCGAAATAGCGGCCGGCAGCGAAGAAGGTGCTCGCCGCGCTGGGGATGGCCTTGCCGGTGGTCTCGGCGATGAGCGCGATGTCGGAGGCCGCCGCCAGCGCCGGCATGGAGGCGATGCGGCGGGCCAGCTCCTCCGGCACTCTCTGGGCGACGAGATCGGCCACGCGCCCGGCGCGGTCCTTGCGCCAGGCCTCGGGCAGGCTCTCGTCGAGCGCCGCGGCCACCGCCGCGACCCCGCTGCGGTAGCGCTCGACCACGCCGGCGATGCCGTCCGCGAACGAGACGTTGCCGAGGAACCAGATGGTGCGTCCCACCATCAGGTCCTGCACCGCTGCATAAAGCTGGAGCTGGACGTGCCCGTCCACCTTGTTGTCCAGCGCGTCGATGGCGGCGGTGAGTTCCGGTAGGTGATAGCTGTCGCGCACCGCCGCGAAGGCGCGGGCGATGGAGGCGGCATCCCCGCCCGTCTGGTCGGAGATGCGGGCCATGGCGGAGGGGCCGCCCTGGTTGACGATGGCATTGGCGAGGCCCGTCGCGATGATCTCCCGGTGGAGGCGGTGGGTCTCGATGGCGTGGGGATAGCGGTCCTGCAATTCGTGCGGGAAGTAGTGCACCAGCTCGCCGGAGAGATAGGCGTCGTCCGGCACGCTGGAGCCGACGAGGTCGTCCTTCAGGGCGAGCTTGGCATAGGCGAGCAGCACCGCCAGCTCGGGCCGCGTGAGATGCTCCCCGCGTGAGCGGCGGTCGGCGATCTCGGCATCGGACGGCAGGAACTCCACCGAGCGGTCGAGTTCGCCGCGCGCTTCCAGCATCTGCATCAGGCGCTGCTGGAAGGCGAGGTCGTCCGCCCCCTTCAGCTCGGCTAGGGACAGCGCGAGGGTCTGGTCGTAATTGTTGACGAGTACGAGGCGCGCCACCTCGTCCGTCATCTGCTTCAAGAGCGCCGCCCGGTCCGGCACGCTGAGGTCGCCCATCTCCAGGGGCTTGGCGAGCGCGATCTTGATGTTCACCTCCACGTCGGAGGTGTTCACGCCAGCGGAATTGTCGATGGCGTCCGTGTTCAGCCGAACGCCCTTGCGCGCCGCCTCGATGCGCCCGCGCTGGGTCATGCCGAGGTTGGCGCCCTCGCCGATGACCTTCGCGTTGAGATCGGCGGCGGCGATGCGCACCGCGTCATTGGCGCGGTCGCCGGCCTGGGCGTCGGTCTCGGTGGACGCCCGCACATAGGTGCCGATGCCGCCGAAGAACAGCAGGTCCACCGGCGCCTTGAGGATGGCGTTGATCAGCTCCGCCGGCGTGGCGCTGGCCTTCGGGAACCGCAGCAGGGCGCGGACCTCCTCGGAGAGATCGATGCTCTTGGCGCTGCGCGGGAAGATGCCGCCGCCCTTCGAGATCAGGCCGGCGTCATAGTCCGCCCAGGAGGAGCGGGGCAGGTCGAACAGGCGCCGCCGCTCGGCAAAGGAGGAGGCCGGGTCCGGATCGGGATCGAGGAAGATGTGGCGGTGGTCGAAGGCCGCCACCAGCTCCAGCGCCGACGAAAGCAGCATGCCGTTGCCGAACACGTCGCCCGACATGTCGCCGACGCCGGCCACGGTGACGGGCGTCGTCTGGATGTCGATGTCCATTTCCCGGAAGTGGCGCTTCACCGCCTCCCAGGCGCCGCGGGCGGTGATGCCCATGGCCTTGTGGTCGTAGCCCACCGAGCCGCCCGAGGCGAAGGCGTCGTCCAGCCAGAAGCCGTGCCGCGCGGAGATGGCGTTGGCGGTGTCGGAGAAGGTGGCCGTGCCCTTGTCGGCGGCCACCACGAGATAGGGGTCATCCCCGTCGAGGCGCATCGTGTCCGCCGGGGGCACCACGGCGCCGCCCTTCAGATTGTCGGTGAGATCGAGGAGCGAGGAGACGAACACCTCATAGGCCGCCGTGCCTTCGGCGAATACCGCCTCGCGGGAGCCGCCGACCGGCAGGCGCTTGGGCACGAAGCCGCCCTTGGCGCCCACCGGCACGATGACCGCATTCTTCACCTGCTGCGCCTTCACGAGGCCGAGGATCTCGGTGCGGAAATCCTGCGGCCGGTCGGACCAGCGCAGGCCGCCGCGCGCCACCTTGCCGAAGCGCAGGTGCACGCCCTCCACGCGGGGCGAATAGACGAACACCTCGTAGAGCGGGCGGGGCAGGGGCAGGCCCTCCACCCTCGCGCTCTCGAACTTGATGGCGATGGGCTCGCGCAGGCGGCCCTGTGCATCCTTCTGGTAGTAGGTGGTGCGCAGCGCCGCATCCACGAGGTTCACGAAGCGGCGCAGGATGCGGTCTTCGTCGAGGCTGGACACCTCGGCGAGGGCTGCGTCGATGGCTTCGCGCAGCGGCGCCTCCCGAGAGGCGCGCGCCTCGGCGGAAGTATCCTGCGCCGGATCGAAGCGGGCGTGGAACAGGCCGACGATGGCGCGGGCGAGGCCGCCGTGGCGGTTCAGCGTCTGCCAGATATAGTCCTGCGAGAAGGGGATGCCCGCCTGCCTGAGATAGCGGCCGAGCGCGCGCACCAGTGCCGCCTCCCGGAAGTCGAGGGCGGCATCGAGCACGAGGGCGTTGTAGCCGTCATTCTCCGCCGCGCCGCGCAGCACGGCGTTGAGGCAATCCTCAAGGCGGACGGCCGAGCCCTCCACCGAGATGGTGCCGCCATCCGCCCGCTCCAGCGACATGTCGTGGACCCAGCTCTTGGGGCCGCCGGCAGGCTCGATGCGGAAGGTGCGTTCGTTGATGGCCTTGAGGCCCATGTTCTCCAGCATGGGCACCCGCGCCGCCAGCGGCAGCGGCGCGCCGAAGGAGAGGAGGCGCAGGGCGATGCGCCGGTCGTCGTCGCCTTCCCGGCGGTAGAAATCAAGGGCGACGGGCCGCTCCTCGGAGAGACGCTCCAGCAGCTCTATGTCGGCGATCGCCGTGGGCACGCCGTAGGCCGCGCGGTAGCCGGGATCGAACGCCTCCACGTAGCGGCGGGCGAGGCGAACCGCGTCGGTGCTGGTCATGCCGGGTAGCGCCGACACGGCGGCCGAAAGGCGGTCGCGCCAGGTGAGGATGGCGTCCGCCACCGCCCGTTCCAGCTCCCCCTTGTCCACCTCCGGGATGCGCCCCTCGGTGCGGCCGATGTCGTAATGCACGCGCGTGAGCGGCAGGCCGGCGACGAAGGCCTGCTCGAAGGACGTGACCGTTCCGCCGTAGGACTTTTCGAGGATGGCGCCCACCCGGTCGCGCACCTGCGCATCGAACCGTTCGCGCGGGAGGAAGGTGAGCACGGAGACGAAGCGGTCAAACCGGTCGGCCCGCGCCAGCACCTTCAGGCGCGGCCGGTCATAAAGCGAGAGGATCTCGCGGGCGTGGGCGAGCAGCGTCGGCACGTCGATCTGGAACAGGTCGTCGCGCGGATAGGTCTCCAGCACGGTGGAGAGCGCGCGGGCGGAGTGGCTGTCCGGCTCCAGCCCGGCGCCGCGGATGACCGAATCCGCCTTGAGGCGTAGATAGGGGATCTCGCGCAGGGAGTGGGTGTAGGCCGTGGAGGCGAACAGGCCGATGAGGCGCACCTCGCCGATGAGCCGGCCTTTCTCGTCGTGGGCCTTGATGCCCACATAGTCCATCACATCCCGCCGGTGCACCCGCGAGCGCAGGCTGGCCTTGGTGAAGAGGAGCGGGGTGGGGCCTTCCAGGAAGGCGCGGATTTCCGGCGTCGTCACCACCGGCGCATCGCCGAGGCGCAGTTCGTGGACGTCAGGATTGCGCAGGATGCCGAGGCCGCTGTTGGCCTCGGCCTTGAGGCCATCCTCGCTCAGCTCGTAGTGGCGCAGGCCGAGGAAGATGAAATTGTCCTCGGTCAGCCATTCAAGCACGTCGGCGGCTTCCTCGCGGGCGTCGTCGCCATAGGGCCGTTTCTCGCGCCGGTAGCCCTTCGAAAGGCTCTTCACCTGCTTGCGCATGGCGGAGAAATCGAGATTGGCGGCGCGCACGTCGGCGAGCGTTCGGTCCAGTCCCGCCTTCAGCTCCGCCGCCGCGGTCTCGTCGATGGCGGCGACGTGGATGTGGATGAGGCTTTCGCGGTTCTCCTCAGACAGGCCCCGGGGGCCGGGGGTCTCCAGGCCGCGCACCGTGCCGTCGCCGTCCCGCTCCACATGCAGGATGGGGTGGGCGGCGAGCTTCACCACCAGCCCGCGGTCGGCCAGCTCGCCGGCGACCGAGTCAAACAGGAAGGCCATGTCGTCGTTCACCGCCTCGATGACGGTGATGGCCGCCCCCGGCAGATCGGGATTGAAGACGCGCACGCTCGGCTGCCCCTTGGGGCGGCCGGCCACATGGGCCCAGGCTTCGCGCAGCAGCAGGACGACGCAGGCCGCCGGGAGAGGCGCCAGATCCTCCGGCGCCACGGCGGCGAGGAAGATGTCGGCGAAGCCGGCCGGCAGATGGGGCGCCTCGCGTTCGACGAGCGCTTTCACCGCGGCCAGAGCCGTCTCGTCGTGGAGTCCGTGCGCGCCGGCTTGAAATCCCATGACGTTCATGGCCTTTCCTCACTGTGTGGCCGCCGGCTGCGGGTCCCCCGCTTACGGCGAGCATGACGTTGTGGCCCGGAGCGGCGACGCTGGAATGACGAGGCGACCCAATGGCATCGAAAGTGAAGGCAGTAGGGGGCGTGGAAAAGGCCAAAAGCGCGACTGCCGCAAATAAAGGCAGGCCCGAAACGCAGGCGGCGCCATCCGGCCGAAAGTCTTCGGCCAAAACTTCTGCACCGAAGACGGCGGTTCCGGCCGCTGAGCCTGCCCGCCAGCGCGACGATCTTCCCGCTGTCGCCCTCGCGATCCCGCCTGCCGAACTCGATGCGTCGAACAAGGCTTATTTCGACAAGTGTGTGGAGAAGATCGGCTTCGTGCCGAACGTCCTCCAGGCCTATACGCTCGACATGGCGAAGCTGAACGCCTTCGCCGGCATGTACAATGATCTGATGCTCGCCCCCTCCGGCCTCTCGAAGCTGGAGCGGGAGATGATCGCGGTGGTCGTTTCCAGCATCAACCGCTGCTATTACTGCCTCACCGCGCACGGGGCCGCAGTGCGCCAGCTTTCCGGCGATCCCATCCTCGGCGAGCAGATGGTGATGAACTATCGCGCCGCCCGGCTCGACCCGCGCCGCCGGGCCATGCTCGACTTCGCCGCCAAGCTCACCGAGCGCCCCCACGCGGTGGAGGAAGAAGACCGGGAGGCGCTGCGCAAGGTCGGCTTTTCCGAGCGCGACATCTGGGACATCGGCGCCGTGGTCGGCTTCTTCAACATGTCCAACCGCATCGCCTCGGCCACGGACATGCGCCCGAACGAGGAATATCACGTCCAGGCGCGCACGCCGAAGGGGTGAGGCCCGGCCGAAGGGCTCGCCTGCCGTTCCGAAAAGATATATTCATATAGATATAGCTTTCCGGATCCTGAGGCGCGGCATGGCTCTGGCACGCCGTCTGTTGATGCTTGTGATACCTGCCCTCGTCTGCGCCGCAGTCGCGGCCGTTCCGGCGGTCGCGGCGGCGGAGCCGGGCGGTGAGGATTGCCGCAAGGCGGCATGGCCGCTCGCATCGGCCCGTACCCGCCTTGCGGCGCCGGTTCGGACGGTGGAGGTCGGCGGACGCCTGTCCTTGCCGCTGGAGGGCGCCGTGACGCTCGCCTTGTCGGATCGCGCTTCCGCGGCACTGCCGTTCCCGCCGACCCGGCAGGGGCGGGAATCGCGGGCCGGATTCGCCCGCATCGCAGTGCCCCCGCCGGGTGGGGACTATCAGATCACGGTGTCGGACGGCGCGTGGCTCGACGTGTTCGCGGAAGGCAGGCCGCTGGCGCCGCTCGCCTTCACCGGCGTGCATGCCTGCCCGGGCGTGCGCAAGAGCCTGCGCTTTCGTTTGCCGGCCGGCGAGGCGGTGCTGGTCGTGACCGATGCCGCCGGCTCCGGTCTCGGCATGGTCATCGATCCCGTTGGGCCTTGAGAGCAAAAACAACTTCGGCTCAACCACGGCGAGTATGGCTATTGATTACCTCCTGCCGCAGCGTCTCTCAGACAATAGTGGTAAGATCGAGCTAGACATTCGTCGGCGCGTCGGTCTATTGACGCAGCCGCGGCGGAGCATGATAGCTTGCGCCCCAAGATCAAGCGCACCAGCCAAGGTGCCGAATGTTGCGGAGATCGGCTGGAGCGCGTCGCTTGCGATGTGCGGCCGGGGAACAGCGAGGGCGCCTTACGATCATGGACAGCGTCTCAGACGTGCCCTACATCGTTGAAGCTTCAGGTCTTACGAAGGAATTCAAGGGGTTCGCTGCGGTCAAGAACGTTGACCTCAGGATCCGCCGACACACCATTCACGCCCTGATCGGGCCGAACGGTGCCGGTAAGACCACGTGCTTCAACCTGATTACCAAGTTTCTGGAGCCGACGCGTGGCACCATCAAGTTGAACGGCCGCGATATTACGCGCACGCCGCCAGCGGATGTTGCGCGGATGGGCATGGTCCGTTCGTTCCAGATCTCCGCCACGTTCCCGTACCTCACGGTGCTGGAGAACGTGCGGATCGCGCTGCAGCGGCCCATCGGCAACTCGTTCCACTTCTGGCAGTCGGAGAAGAGCCTCGAAGCGCTCAACGACCGCGCCATGGAACTGATCGCCGACGTGGACCTGACCCAGTACGCGAAGCACCTCGCGGTGGAGCTGCCCTATGGCCGCAAGCGCGCGCTGGAGATCGCCACCACGCTGGCGCTCGAGCCGGAAATGCTGCTGCTGGACGAGCCCACCTCCGGCATGGGCCGCGAGGACATCGCCCGCACGGCGGACCTCATCAAGCGCGTCTCGGACAACCGCACCATCCTCATGGTGGAGCACAACCTTTCGGTCGTGGCCAATCTCTCGGACCGGATCACCGTGCTGGCGCGCGGCGAGATCCTCACCGAAGGCCCCTATGCCGAAGTGTCGAAGAACCCGCAGGTGATCGAGGCCTATATGGGCACCGGTGGAGCGCATTGAGATGGCCGCGAACGGAACGCCCCTCCTCGAGGTGAAGGACCTGCACGGCCACTATGGCGAGAGCCATGTGCTGCACGGCATGACCTTCGACGTCCATCCGGGCGAGGTGGTGACGCTGCTCGGCCGCAACGGCGCCGGCAAGACCACCACCATGCGGGCCATCATGGGCCTGCTGCGCAAGCGCGCCGGTTCCATCCGCTATCAGGGCACTGAAACGGTTGGATTGGCGCCCAACAAGATCGCCCGGCTCGGCATCGCCATCTGTCCGGAAGAGCGGGGCATCTTCTCCTCGCTCTCGGTGCGCGAGAACCTGCTGCTGCCGCCCGTGGTGCTGCCCGGCGGCCTGACCGTGGACGAGGTGCACGAGCTGTTCCCGCGGCTCGAAGAGCGCCGCAACAGCCAGGGCACCAAGCTGTCGGGCGGCGAGCAGCAGATGCTGGCCATCGCCCGCATCCTGCGCACGGGGGCAAAGCTCCTGCTGCTGGACGAGCCCTCCGAGGGCCTTGCGCCGGTGATCGTGCAGCACATCGGCCAGATCATCCGGGACCTCAAGAAGAAGGGGTTCACGGTGCTGCTCGTGGAGCAGAATTTCCACTTCGCCTCCACTGTCGCCGATCGCCACTACGTGGTGGAGCATGGCCGTGTGGTCGACATGGTGGAAAACGACAAGATCGCGGAAAACGCGGCTCGTCTCGAAGCCTTTCTCGGCGTCTGACGCCGGGTTTCCGACAGCGAGAAAATCCGGTTCCAGCCGGAGGGAGGACACATCATGCGTCTTGCAGCCGTATTGCTGGCCGCCGCCAGCGTCGTCGTTGCCGCTGGCGCCGCCAAGGCCCAGGTTCCCGTCAAAATCGGCGTTCTCAATGACCAATCGGGCCTCTACGCCGATCTCGGCGGCCAGGGCTCCGTGTGGGCCGCCAAGAAGGCGGTCGAGGACTTTGGCGCCGCCGCCAAGGGCCTCAAGGTGGACGTGATCTTCGCCGATCACCAGAACAAGGCCGACGTCGGCACCTCCATCGCCCGCCAGTGGTACGACGTGGACGGCGTGGACGTGATCCTGGACGTGCCGAATTCCGGCGTCGCGCTGGCGGTCAGCGGCGTGACCAAGGAAAAGAACAAGGTCTTCATCAATTCCGGCGCGGCCACTTCGGACCTCACCGGCAAGGCCTGCACGCCCAACACCGTGCACTGGACCTACGACACCTGGGCGCTGGCCAACGGCACCGGCAAGGCGATCGTGAAGACCGGCGGCGACACCTGGTTCTTCCTCACCGCCGACTATGCCTTCGGCCATGCGCTCGAGCGCGACACCTCGAAGGTGGTGGCGGAGAATGGCGGCAAGGTGGTCGGCTCCGTGAAGGTGCCGCTCAACAACGCCGACTTCTCCTCCTTCCTGCTGCAGGCGCAGTCGTCCAAGGCCAAGGTCATCGGCCTCGCCAATGCCGGCGGCGACACCATCAACTCCATCAAGCAGTCGGCGGAATACGGCATCGTCGAGGGCGGCCAGAAGCTCGCCGGCCTCCTCATCTTCCTCACCGACGTGCATTCGCTGGGGCTGAAGACCGCCCAGGGCCTGACCCTGACCGAAGCCTGGTACTGGGACCAGACCGACGCCAACCGCAAGTTCGCGGACGCCTTCGCCGCGGCCAACGGCGGCAAGCGTCCGACCATGGTGCAGGCGGGCGTCTATGCCGGCACGCTGCACTATCTGAAGGCGGTCGAGGCCCTGAAGTCTGCCAAGGACGGCGCCGCCGTTGTGGCCAAGATGAAGGAAATCCCCACCGACGACCCGCTGTTCGGCAAGGGCGAGGTGCGTGTCGACGGCCGCACCATTCATCCCATGTATCTCTATGAGGTGAAGAAGCCCTCCGAATCCAAGGGGCCGTGGGACTACTACACCCTGAAGGCGACCATCCCCGCCAACGAGGCGTTCCGTCCGCTCTCCGAGAGCGACTGCCCGCTCGTCAAGAAGGGCTGATCCAGAATCCGGATCGGGCGGGTCCTCAGGGCCCGCCCGATCCTTCTCCTCCGTGTCCGGTACCCCCAGTTCCGGTTGTCGCTTGCGGTTTCCGCCGTTTCCTCCTGACGAGACGGGTCTTCGATGTTCGAGCTCATCGGCATTCCCCCCCAGGCCCTGTTCGGGCAATTGCTCCTGGGTCTAATTAACGGCGCGTTCTACGCCATGCTGAGCCTCGGGCTCGCGGTGATTTTCGGCCTTTTGAACGTCATCAACTTCACCCACGGCGCGCAGTACATGATGGGCGCGTTCGGGGCGTGGATGCTGCTGAACTATGCCGGCATCCCCTTCTGGGGGGCGCTCGTGCTTTCGCCCATCATCGTGGCGATCATCGGCATGGTCATCGAGAGGACGCTGCTCAAACGGCTGTACCATCTCGATCATCTCTACGGCCTGCTGCTGACCTTCGGCCTCGCTCTCATCCTCGAGGGCCTGTTCCGGCGGCAGTACGGCTCCTCGGGCCTGCCGTACAACAATCCGCTGCCGGGTGGCACCAATCTCGGCTTCATGTTCCTGCCCAACTACCGCGCCTTCGTGGTGGTGGCCTCGCTGGTCGTCTGCCTCGCCACCTGGTTCGTGATCGAGCGCACCAAGCTCGGCTCCTACCTGCGCGCCGCCACCGAGCGGCCGGACCTGGTGCAGGCCTTCGGCATCGACGTGCCGCGCATGATCACGCTCACCTACGGCTTCGGCGTGGGCCTTGCGGCGCTCGCCGGCGTGCTCGCCGCCCCGGCCTATCAGGTGAGCCCCACCATGGGCTCGAACCTCATCATCGTGGTGTTCGCGGTGGTGGTGATCGGCGGCATGGGCTCGATCATGGGCGCCATCGTCACCGGCTTCGGCCTCGGCGTCGTGGAGGGCCTGACCAAGGTCTTCTATCCCGAGGCATCGTCCACCGTGATCTTCGTCATCATGGCCATCGTGCTCATGGTGAAGCCCGCCGGCCTGTTCGGCACGGCCAAGTGAGGGCTGCTACATGAGCTCCGCAACCCATCCTGCTTCCGCCCCCGCCCCCGCCACCTCCGGCGCCGGCTCCAACGTCATGCTCCTGTTCGCCGTCGCCGCGGTGGCGGTGCTGCTGGTGGCGCCGTTCGGCGTCTATCCCGTGTTCCTGATGAAGGTGATGTGCTTCGCGCTGTTCGCGTGCGCCTTCAACCTGCTGCTGGGCTACACGGGCCTCCTGTCGTTCGGCCACGCCATGTTCTTCGGCGGGTCGGCCTACATCTGCGCCCACACCACCAAGGTGCTGGGCTTCACCCCCGAGCTTGCCATTCTCTCCGGTGTCGCCTTCTCGGTGGTGCTGGGCTTCCTCGCGGGGCTGCTGTCCATCCGCCGGCAGGGCATCTACTTCGCCATGGTCACGCTGGCTCTGGCGCAGATGTTCTTCTTCTTCTGCCTGCAGGCGAAGTTCACCGGCGGCGAGGATGGCCTTCAGGCAGTGCCGCGCCGGCCGCTGTTCGGCGTCATCGACATCAGCCAGGACATCCACCTCTACTACTTCGTGCTGGCGATCTTCCTGTTCGGCTTCTTCGTCATCTACCGCACCATCCATTCGCCCTTCGGGCAGGTGCTGAAGGCGATCCGCGAGAACGAGCCGCGCGCCATCTCGCTCGGCTACCGGGCCAACCAGTACAAGCTACTCGCCTTCGTGCTCTCGGCGGCGCTGGCGGGACTCGCCGGCTCCACCAAGGTGCTGGTGTTCCAGCTCGCCTCCCTCACCGACGTCGCCTGGCAGATGTCGGGCGAGGTGGTGCTGATGACGCTGGTGGGCGGCATGGGCACCGTGCTCGGCCCGGTGGTGGGCGCGGCGGTGATCGTGACCATGCAGAACTATCTCGCCGGTCTCGGCGAGTGGGTGCTGGTGATCCAGGGCGTCATCTTCGTGCTCGCCGTCTCGCTGTTCCGCCGCGGCTTCGTTGGCGAGGTCATCGCGATCTGGCAGCAGATGAAGGCCCGCAAGGCCAACAACTAGGCCGTCAGTCGCCGGCCCTGGGGCCGGCCCGACATCCTCCCACCCCGCGGGCGCCCGTCGCTCGCGGGGTTTTTCATTTCAGGGCGCGTTCCCGTCAGCGGCGGCGAACGGTATCCATGGCGAACACGGCGAGGCCGGCGGCCAGTCCCCACACCGGGGCGCCGAGGCCGAGGGCACTGATTCCCGACGCCGTGGTGGCGAAGGTCACGATGGCGGCGGTGCGGTCCTTGTCCACGTTGAGCGCCGCGGTGAGCGAACCCGTGAGGGGGGCGATCAGCGCCAGCCCCGCGATGGTCGCGACCAGCGCCGGCGGCAACGCCGCGAACACCGCGACGAGGGAGGCCCCCGCCGCGGCCAGCAGCAGATAGAACAGGGCATAGACCGGCCCCGCCTTCCATCGCGCCCGCGGGTCCGGGTCGCAGTCCGGCCCCGTGCACAAGGCGGCGGTGATGGCGGCAAGATTCGAGGCATGGGCGCCGAACGGCGCGGTGAGCACCGAAGCAATGCCGGTGGTGGCGAGGATGGAGCGCACGGGCGGCACGTAGCCGCTGGCGGTGAGCACGGCGAAGCCGGGCAGGTTCTGCGACGCCATGGTCACGAGGAACAGCGGCAATGCGATGCTGAGGAGCACGCCGCCGTCGAATTCCGGCGTCACCCACACCAGCGCCGACAGCTCCGGCGCGGGCATCGGTCCCACCACGCCCAGCCCGAGGGCCGCGCCGATGCCGGCGACGAGCGCCGCCGGCACGGACCAGCTCGGCGCCAGCCGGCGGGTCAGGAAGAAGGCGGCCACGACAGGCAGCACCAGCAGCGGGCTCTTCACCGCGTGTTCGGCCAGCACGGTGACGAAGCGCACCAGCACGCCCGCCAGCATCGCTGCCGCCACCGCCACGGGAATGCGGGCCACCAGCGTGCCGAGCGGCTTCACCGCGGCGCAAGCCACCATGAGGAGCCCGGCCACCAGGAACGCGCCCACCGCCCGTTCCATGCCGATCCCCGCCCCGAATGCGGCCAGCAGGGCCGCGCCCGGGGTGGACCAGGCGGTGATGATGGGCAGGCGGTGGCGGATGGAGAGGATTGCGCTCGATCCCGCGATCGCGAGGCAGAGCGCCGCCACCCAGGACGACGCCTGCGCCGGGCTCGCGCCCACTGCCGCGGCGGCGGAGAGAATGAGGGCGAGGGTTCCGCCGAAGCCCACGAGGGCGGCGACGAAAGCCGACACGATGGCGGAGACCGGCACGCTCAACTCCTCGCGGATATCTATCGGAAGGCCTCCGCCGGCAGGCTCAGGGGGCCTGAGCCGACAGGACCGGGACGAGCGCCGCCAGCATCTGCCGCCGTGCCACCAGTCCGAGGGATTCGGGGGAGGCCATGTCGAGGGAGGTGTAGCGCACGAACACGGCGGTGTGGCCGTCCTTCCTCGCGAAGCCCACGAACCAGCCGAACGGGCGCGACCGGTCGATGCGTCCGTCCGGGAAGCGCCCGAAGCCGGAGCCGGTCTTGCCGAAGGTGAGCCAGCCGGCGGGCTGCTCATCGATGGCCATGATGCGGATGGTCTCTTCGACGGCGTCGGCCGAAACCGGCAGCTGGCCCTTCAGCATGCGGCGCAGGAAGTCGATCTGCTCGCGCGGGGAGATGACGAGGGAGGAGGAGATCCAGTAGCGCTTGCCGGGCTCCGCCTCGCCCTTCACCCCGCCCATGTTCTCGTTGCCGTAGGTGAAGACCTTGAGATAGTGGGCCATCCGCTCGTGGCCGAGCTCGGCGGCCAGCACCTCGGAATACCAGACCACCGAGTTCTTCATCCAGGAGCGGGGTGTCTGCGGCCCGCGCGTGACCTCCCGTTCGAGGTCCGCGCCGGGCGGGGGCTCGTAGACCGGCTTGCTGTCGCTCTTGAGGATGCCGGCGTCGTAGCCCATCAGCGCCAGAACCACCTTGAAGGTGGAGTTGGGTGGATGCCGCGCGGCGCACAGCCCCTGCTTCGCCAGCACCCGGCCGCTGTCGAGATCGGTGACGAGCAGGCAGTCCTCGGCCGCGGTCGCCGGGCGCATCCCGAGGAGCGCCGGAGCCAGAACGAGGGACAGGGTGAGGGCGAGGCGGGCGAGGGGCGTTGCCGCCCCGGAGCGCATCCGCCCCATCAGGAGGCCTTGGCCGGCTTGTCCACCAGGCGGGGCGCGTAGGTGTGCTCCTTGGCCGGGAAGGTGCGGGCGCGCACTTCCTCGGCATAGGTCGCCACCGCCGTCTCGATGGCCGGGCCGAGGTTCGCGTACTTCTTCACGAACTTCGGCACCCGGTCGCCGAGGCCCAGCATGTCCTCAAGCACCAGGATCTGCCCGTCGCAGGCCGGCGAGCCGCCGATGCCGATGGTGGGGCAGGGGACTTCCTCGGTGATGCGGCGGGCGAGCGGCTCGGCGATGGCCTCCAGCACGATGGAGAAGGCACCGGCCTCGGCGATGGCGCGGGCGTCGTCGAGGATGATGGAGGCCTCGGCATCGTCGCGGCCGCGCGCCTTGAACGAGCCGAGTGTGTTGATGGCCTGCGGGGTGAGGCCCACATGGCCCATCACCGGCACGCCGCGATCCACCAGGAAGCGCACGGTCTCGGCCATGCGGCGCCCGCCTTCGAGCTTCACCGCGCCTGCGCCGGTCTCCTTGAGCACGCGGGCGGCGGTGTGGAAGGCTTCGGTGGGGCTCGCCTCGTAGCTGCCGAAGGGCAGGTCCACCACGATGAGCGCGCGCTGCGTGCCGCGCACCACCGCGCGGCCGTGGACGATCATCATCTCCACGGTGACGGGGACGGTGGTCTCCAGCCCGTGCATCACCATGCCGAGGCTGTCGCCGACGAGGATCAGGTCCACGTGGCGGTCGAGCAGGCGCGCCGTGTGCGCGTGGTAGGAGGTGAGCGACACGATGGGCTCTCCCCCCTTGCGGGCCTGGATCTCGGGCGCGGTGACGCGGCGGGCGTCGGCCTGAATGGACATGGCGTTCCTCTTGGCTTGGCCGCCGTCTTGGCTGCGGCCGGGGTCGTTCGCGGCTCCGGCGGGAGCCGTCCTCACCTGTGCGTTGTTCTTGTTCCCCTGCGGCGTTGGCCGCTTCTACATCACCGGCACGCCGACGACGTAGGGATGGAATAGGTAGGCGAGGGCGAGATAGAGCACCAGCCCCCCGCCCACCACCAGCGCGTCGCCGGCCCAGTTCTTCGGCGCCACCGGCACGGGCAGGTCGCGCCGCTTCAGCGAGATGCGGTCGAACACCGCCCAGGCCAGCACCGCGCCGAACAGCACGATGGAGGCGATGTCGCCATTGGCGAGCAGATGCGCCACCGCCCACGTCTTCACGCCCACCAGCATGGGGTGCTTGAGCCAGGCCCTCACATGGCTCGGCACATAGGCGGCGACGATGGAAATGGCGGCGAACAGCATCAGGAGCAGCGTGAGGTGCCGCATCCCCACCGGCGGGTTCCACACCTGCATGGGGCCGGACGCGCGCCACAGCGCATAGCCATAGGCCGTGAGCAGGAGGCCGGACGCTGCCAGCAGGGAATAGAAGCCCTTGTAGGGGCCCTCCCCCAATTGGGCGATGAGGCCGGCGCGCAGACCCCGGACAGTCGTCACCAGATGGATGCCGAGGAAGACCACGAGGCCGAGCAGCATCATCACCATGGGGCAGGTCTCCTTCAGGCGCGGACCCGAAACATCCGCCGCCGACGGGCGGACCTTAGTGGGGCTGGAGCCGGATGGAAACGGGGCACCGACGCCCGGCCGCCGGCATCGGCCAGATGTCCCTGCGGCAGCAACACCTTGCGCGCGGTTGCAAGCGTGGCACTATGGCTGACGGGAGGGTAACGGGCATGAGTCTACCGTTGGTTGTGCGGCCGCGTACCGGCCGGGCCGAGGCAAGGCGTCTGCCCGCGATGCGCCCGTCGCCGGCTTCCAGCAGATGGCTGGCGTCGCTTTTCCTCGCGGTCTCGCTCATATGGGTGCTGGCCTGTGCCGCGCCGGCCTCCGCCGGCACCGCGGCCGTGGTGGCGCGGATCGACCTGTCGCGGCAGACCATGACCGTGAGCGTGAACGGCATGCTGCAATATTCCTGGCCGGTCTCCACCGCGCGCCGCGGCTATGTCACGCCCACCGGCGCCTACCGGCCCCAGCGCATGTACCGCAGCTATTTCTCGCGCAAATATTACAACTCGCCCATGCCCTACTCCATCTTCTTCAACGGGGGCTATGCCATCCACGGCAGCTATGAGGTCAGCCGCCTCGGCGCGCCGGCCTCGCACGGCTGCGTGCGGCTGCACCCGTCGAATGCCGCGACGCTCTATTCGCTGGTGCAGACCTACGGGGCGGGAAACACGCTGATTCTCGTCACCCGCTAAGACGCCGCTTTTCCGGCTCCTCGTCCGGCGCATGCGTGCCCTGCGGCGAATCCCTCGCAACAGGTCTTCTATTCGTCGCGCACCCATGGTATCGGCCACTGCCAACTCGTAGCGAGGTTCTTAAGCCCCTCGGCCAGCCCACGGCCGGGTCCAGGCTCAGTCTCTCGTTCCGGCCCCGATCCAGCGGTCGCGTTCCGCGCCGCCACCAGGAGTTGGCCATGACGACCCCCAATGGGACCGCGCATTCGTCCGCAATCGACAGCCGCTCGCGCTTCCGCGAGGCGCTGACGTTCGACGATGTGCTGCTGACGCCCGGCGCCTCCGAGGTGATGCCCGGTCAGGTGGAGATCACCACCCAGCTCACCAAGACCATCAGCCTCAACATGCCGATCATTTCCGCGGCCATGGACACGGTGACCGAATCGCGGCTCGCCATCGCCATGGCGCAGGCTGGCGGTATCGGCGTCATCCACCGCAATCTCTCGCCCGAGATGCAGGCCGAGCATGTGCGGCAGGTGAAGAAGTACGAATCGGGCATGGTGGTGAACCCCGTCACCATCCACCCCGACCAGACGCTCTCCGACGCGCTCGACCTGATGAAGCGCTATTCCATCTCCGGCATTCCGGTGGTGGAGCGGGGCACCGGCGGCATCGCCGGCCGTCTCGTCGGCATTCTGACCAACCGTGACGTGCGCTTCGCCCGCGATCCCGCCCAGCGCGTCGCCGAGCTGATGACCAAGGATCGGCTGGTCACCGTCCGCGAGGGGCAGGTGAACCAGGACGAGGCCAAGCGCCTGCTGCACCAGTACCGCATCGAGAAGCTGCTGGTGGTGGACGCGGACGACCGCTGCGTCGGCCTCATCACGGTGAAGGACATCGAGAAGGCGGTCGCTTACCCCAGCGCCGCCAAGGACGAGCAGGGCCGCCTGCGCGTCGCCGCCGCCACCACGGTGGGCGAGGACGGCTTCGAGCGCACCGAGCGCCTGATCGACGCCGGGGTGGACCTCGTGGTGGTGGACACCGCCCACGGCCATTCGCGCAAGGTGCTGGATCAGGTTTCCCGCATCAAGAAGCTCTCCAACCGCACCCAGATCCTCGCCGGCAACATCGCCACCTCGGACGGCGCCAAGGCGCTGATCGATGCGGGCGCGGATGCGGTGAAGGTGGGCATCGGCCCCGGCTCCATCTGCACCACCCGCATCGTCGCCGGCGTCGGCGTGCCCCAGCTCACCGCCGTGATGGACGCGGTGGAGGCGGCCCTCGCCACCGGAACGCCTGTCGTGGCGGACGGTGGCATCAAGTTCTCGGGCGATCTCGCCAAGGCGCTGGCGGCCGGTGCGTCCGCCGCCATGGTGGGCTCGCTGCTGGCCGGCACCGATGAGAGCCCCGGCGAGGTGTTCCTGTTCCAGGGTCGCTCGTACAAGTCGTACCGCGGCATGGGCTCGGTGGGCGCCATGGCCCGCGGCTCGGCCGACCGCTACTTCCAGGCCGAGGTGCGCGACACCCTGAAGCTGGTGCCGGAAGGTATCGAGGGCCAGGTGGCCTACAAGGGCCCGGTGGGTGCCGTGCTCCACCAGCTCGCCGGCGGCCTTCGGGCGGCCATGGGCTATGTGGGCGGCAGCAACCTGAAGGAGTTCCGCGAGCGCGCCCGCTTCGTGCGCATCTCCTCGGCCGGCCTGCGCGAGAGCCACGTGCACGACGTGACGATCACCCGCGAGAGCCCGAACTACCCGACCAGCGTCTGAAGCGGCCTGGGACTCGCACCGGCGCGGCTCAGCCCGTGCCGGTGTTGCCCCCGCGCATGCGGACCACGAATTCCACCAGGAAGGCCGTGGACCACGCCACCATCATCGGACCGATGAGCGATTCGAAACCGGCCACGGCCCTGAACGCCTTGGCGATGGTCACGCCGTCAGGGCCGAGCGTGGTGTAGGTGGACAGGGAATAATAGATGGCATCCCGCGGGTCGCCGATTGCGTCGAGCAGCACATAGGCGGCGGCCCAGATGCAGACTTCGGCGAGATGCACGAGGCTGAGGCTGAGTACCGTCGCGCTGATGATCGCGGCCTCGACGAAGACGTGGTCGACGTAGACCTTCCCTCTGATGCGGTGCGTGAGGCGCCGACGGATGACCGTCAGCGTGATCGCATGGGTGACAACCGTCAGCATCGCCAGCACGACGCAGGTTGCGACCACCGCCAGAACCGCGCCCGAACCGATCGCCCCGTGCATGTCCCAAGCCCGCTCCCGCTTCAAAGGGAGCAGACCATATCACCAGTCAGCCGGCTGAACTCCCCCGCAATGGCGAGTGATCAGACGTTGCGGCGAGGGTCCTTGGGCGGGGTCACGTCGATCATGCCACTCTCGTCCGGCGTCCCGTAGGTGCGCGTCTCGCGCAGGTCGATGACCCGGAAGGAGAAGCCGCCGTCGCGCTTCATGCCGGGTGCGCGCCCAGTGACGAGGGCATAGACGCCGCCGCCAATGACCAGGGCGGTGATGACGATGCCTGCCACCAGGATTAGGCCGCCCACGAGCGTGAAGAGGGCGAGGCCGACGAGACCCGCCACTACAAGGCCGGCGATGCCGCCGAAGATGTTCACGAGCTGTTTCATGACTGAAAGACTGCCGGCCAATTCAGGCAGAAATCCGTGCGGCGAAGCGGGGACACGGGCAACCTTTTCGTGACCGGGCAGGGGGGCGGGGCCGGGTGGGGACGGCGGATCAGTCCGCCGCGCCCTCCTCATACTGCTCCAGCGCCGGCTCGCGGCCGATGAGGCGGGCGAGCTGGCGCAGGCGGTTCTGCACCCGCTCGTTGATGAGCGGCACCAGCTGTTTCGGCACGCTCAGGGCCAGTTGGTCGCCGCGCACCTTCAGCGGCATGCGGGGCAGGATGCCGGGCATGGCGGCGGACAGCACATAGGCCACCCGCATGGCCGCGCCGAGGATGCGGGCGCGGTCCAGCATTCCGGTGGTGACAAGCTCCAGGATGCGGGTGTCGCTTTCGTCAGCCCCGAGGCCCACGTGGCGGAAATAGACCGACAGCGCCACATAGGCCCGGCCCGGATGATCGATGCCGGCGAAGGCGGCATGGGCGATCATGTTGAGGCTCTGCTCGCCGCGATAGTCGGGATGGGCGCGCCAGCCCACATCCGCCAGCAGGCAGGCGGCGCGGCGCAGCCGGCGCTCCTCCTCCGCTTCTTCCAGCACGGGCGCCGAAGCGAAGAAGCCGTCGGTCCAGGCCACCAGCTCCTCGCCGTGCAGCGGCGAGCGGGAGCGCAGGACGTTCATCTCCGCGGCGGCGATGAGCAGCGGGTCGCCGGCGCGCTCGGCTTCCGGCAGCAGCGAATAGAGCAGGCCCTCGCGCACGCCGAGCGCCGAGATCACCACCTCGGACGGACGGCCCTGCCGCACGATGTTCTCCAGCACCAGCGCGCCATAGGCCAAAAGCGGGCGGCGCGCGTCGGAGATCACGTCGATATGGGCCAGCGCCTCGGTATCGGCGCGATGGACGATGCGAGTGAAGTCCAGCGCCTCGCGGGCCGGTATCACGTAGCCGTGCATCACATGCAGCGGATAGCCCTTGGTGAACATGTGCAGGCGCGCCAGCGCCCGCCAGGTGCCGCCCACCGCATAGAAGGTACGGCCGGCGAGGCCTTCCAGAACCTGCGCCTCGGGGATGGTGTCGCGGACGATCTTCTCCGCCTTGCGTGTCGAGCGCGAGGAGCGGTCCTGCAAGGCGAGGCCGCCCAGAGGCAGGGTCACGCCCGTGCCGACGCTGCCGGCCTTCACGTCCACCAACTCCAGCGAGCCGCCGCCCAGGTCGCCGACGATGCCGTCCGGCGCATGGACGCCGGCGACGATGCCATAGGCCGCAAGTTCCGCCTCGCGCTTGCCGGTGAGCAGCTCGATGCGGGTGCCGCAGATGGCCTCGCACTCGGCGATGAAGGCGGGACCGTTCTGTGCGTCGCGCGCGGCGGCGGTGGCGAGGGCATGGACCTCGCCCACCTGCATCGCGTCGCAAAGCGCACGAAACCGCTTCAGCGCAGCGAAGGCGCGATCGACCGCATCCTGCGGGAGCCGGCCAGTGGAGAGGACCTCCCGGCCGAGCCCGCACAGGGCTTTCTCGTTGAAGACCGGCGTCAGGGCACGGTTGAGCCCCTCGTACACCACGAGGCGCACCGAGTTGGAGCCGATGTCGATGACGGCAACCGGCGCCCCCTGGGACAGCCGGCCGGGGGCATGCGTCAACTCAGCGCCCGCCTCCGCGGCGGACGAAGAGGCTGCGCGGCGAAGAATCCTTGAGAGACTTTCCACGTCCGGACAAGCTCGGATTTGTCATGAAATACTGATGGGCGTTGAACGGCTCCTCGCCCGGCGCCGGGACTATGCGTTCCGACGAGCCATCCGGCAAGACGCGCCAGCTCTGCTGGTTGTCGATAAGGTTCGCAACCATGATCTGGTCGAGCACCTGCTCGTGCACGGTCGGGTTGGTGATGGGGCACAGGGTCTCGACGCGGCGGTCGAGGTTGCGCGGCATCAGGTCCGCCGAGGAGATGTAGACGATGGCGTTCGGGCTCGGCAGGCCGTGGCCGCCGCCGAAGCAGTAGATGCGCGAGTGCTCCAGGAAGCGCCCGACGATGGATTTCACCCGGATGTTCTCGGAAAGCCCGGGGATGCCGGGCCGAAGGCAGCAGATGCCGCGGATGACGCAATCCACCTGAACGCCGGCGGCGCTGGCGGCATAGAGCGCGTCGATGATCTCGGGGTCCACCAGCGAATTGCACTTCAGCCAGATGGCCGCCGGACGGCCCGCCCGGGCAAATTCGATCTCGTCCGCGATGTGCTTCATCAGCCGCGGCTTGAGGAAGGAGGGCGACACGGCCATGGCGTCGAGTTCACCCGGCGTCGCATAGCCGGTGATGAAGTTGAAGATGCGCGCCACGTCCTGGGCGATTACCGGGTCGGCGGTGAAGAAGGAGAGATCGGTATAGATACGCGCGGTAATGGGGTGGTAGTTGCCGGTGCCCACATGCACGTAGGTGGCGAGCTGGGAGCCTTCCCGGCGCACCGCCATGGAGAGCTTGCCGTGGGTCTTCAGCTCGATGAAGCCGAACACCACCTGCACGCCGGCGCGCTCCAGGTCGCGGGCCCAGCGGATGTTGGCTTCCTCGTCGAAGCGCGCCTTCAGCTCCACCAGCGCGGTCACCGACTTGCCGGCCTCGGCCGCCTCGGCCAGCGCCTTCACGATGGGGCTGTCGGAGGAGGTGCGGTAGAGGGTCTGCTTGATGGCGACGACGTTGGGGTCGCGGGCGGCCTGACGCAGAAACTGAACCACCACGTCAAAGGATTCATAAGGGTGGTGAACCAGAATGTCTTTCTCGCGAATAGCGAGAAAGCAGTCTCCGCCGTGGTCGCGGATACGCTCGGGAAATCGGGCGTTGTAGGCCTGGAATTTCAGGTCCGGCCGGTCCACCGAGACGAGCTGTGAAAACTCGTTCAGCGCCTGCACGCCGTCCACCACGAAAATCTCGTCGTCGTTCACGCCGAGTTCGCGGGCGACGAAATTGCGCAGCTCCTCCGGCATGGCGGCGTCGGCCTCCATGCGGATCACCTCGCCGTAGCGGCGCTGCTTGAGGGCGGTTTCGAACAGGCGGACGAGGTCTTCGGCCTCTTCCTCGATTTCGAGGTCGCTGTCGCGGATGACCCGGAACACGCCTTGTCCCTTCACCGCATAGCCGGGGAAGAGGCGCGCGATGAACAGGCCGATCATCTGCTCGAGCGTCATGAAGCGCAGCGTGCCGGTACCCTGATCCGGCAGGCGGATGAAGCGGTCGACCTTGGCGGGGATGCGGATGAGCGCGTTCATGCCCCGCCCGTCCGACTGGCGCACCAGCTGGAGGGCCAGCGAGAAGCCCAGATTGGGAATGAACGGGAAGGGGTGGGCCGGATCGATGGCGAGCGGGGTCAGGACCGGGAAGACGTGGTTGAGGAAGTGCCGCTCCAGCACCTCCATGTCCTCGGGCGTCCCATCCCCGCCATCCACCAGCACGATGCCGGCGGCGGCAAGGTCGCGCCTCAGCTCGCGCCAGCGCGCCTGCTGGTCGGAGATCAGCTGTGCGGCGGCGGCGAGGATGGTGGTGAGCTGCTCGGAAGGGGTGAGGCCATCCGGGCTCTGGGTCTGCACGCCCTCGCGCACCTGCTCCTTCAGGCCGGCGACGCGGACCATGAAGAATTCATCGAGGTTGTTGGCGGAGATGGAGAGGAAGCGCAACTGCTCCAGCAGGGGATGATTGCGGTTCTCCGCTTCCTCCAGCACGCGGCGGTTGAAGCCGAGCCAGGAAATCTCGCGATTGATGAACCGCTGCGGCGACTGCGCGAGCGGGCTTTCCACTTCGGAGACGATTTCGGTGTCGGAGAGAGCCACAGCCTCGTTCATGCCCATTCGCTCCCGTCGCTCCCTCATGCCTCATTGGCGGAAACCGGCCGGACCATGGCCGGCTTGCATGACCACTCTATGACATTGCGCCGGCCTTGCGCGTTCCTCAATCGTCCGCGTCCGGATCGGTCCCGGCGGAGGCCTCGTCCGCCAGATCGCCGGCCGCCAGCACCTGGGCTGCCAGCGCGCGGGTCACCGGCCGCCGGGCGGCCAGCGCGGCCTGATCGAGCGCCTCGACGATGCGTTGGGCCCCCGCCACCGAGCGCGGGATGCGCAGCAACAGATATTGCACGGTCGCCTCGTCCACCGCGAGCTGGCGGTCGGTGAACAGCTTCACCAGCACGGCCGCCAGCAGGGAATCGTCCGCCGGGGCGATCTCGAACACCGGGATGGCGCGCAGCCGGGAGGCGAGGTCGGCTGTGGCGAGGGGGAAGCCGGAGGGCGGCGTACGCGCCGTCATCAGGAGATAGGCCTGCTGCTCGCGGGCGAGATTGAGCAGGTGGAACAGGGCCGGCTCGCTGAAGGTCGCCGGGTCGAGGTCCTCCAGGACGAGCGCGTCGCGGGCAAGGGCCGCCGGCACCGCCTCGCGCACGAGGTCGCGGGCGGCCATCGTCAGGGCGCCCGACCGCTCGGCGAAGATGGCGGCGAGGTGGCTCTTGCCCGCGCCTTCCGGGCCGACGAGGCAGGCGACACGCGACGGCCAGTCGGGAAAGGCGTCGATCAAGGCGAGCGCCGCCGCGTTGCCGGGCGCGGCGAGGAAGTCGTCGCGGCGCAGCGCCGGCTGGTTCGGCAGGTCGAGGGCAAGCTGGCGCGGCGGTTCTGCCGGGGGGCGGGGCATCGGGTCAGCGGGTCTCTGCCGGAGGATCATCGTCCGCCGCGCCCTGGTAGAGCGAGGATTGCATGTAGCGGGCGATGGCGAAGTGCACCAGAACGCCCGCCACCGCCGTCAGCGGCACAGCCAGCAGCAGGCCGACGAAGCCGAACAGGTAGCCGAAGGCGAACAGGGCGAACATCAGCCACACCGGATGCACGCCGATGCTGTCGCCCACCAGTTTCGGAGAGAGCACATAGCCCTCGATGGTCTGGCCGGCGACGAAGATGGCGAGCACGGTGCCGATCATGCTCCAGTCCGGGAAGAACTGGACGATGGCGACGCCCATGGCCAGCACGAAGCCGGTCAGCGAGCCGACATAGGGGATGAAGGTGATGACCCCGGACACGATGCCGATCAGCAGGCCGAAGTTCAGCCCCACCATGGAGAGGGAGACGGCATAGAATCCGCCGAGCAGCAGGCAGACCATAGCCTGGCCGCGCACGAAGCCGGCCACCGCGCTGTCCATGGCTAGGGCGAGGCTCCGCACCACCGGGCGGTGCGGCACGGGCACCAGCCGATCCACCAGCCCGACCATCTCGTTCCAGTCGCATAAGATGTAGAACACAACCACCGGCGTCACCACCAGCAGCGCGAACAGCGAGATCAGCGCCTGCCCGCCGGACCAGACCGACGAGAGCAGGCTCAGCACATGGCTGACCCCCTGGGTCATCAGGTCGGAGATGGAGCGCTGCATATCCGGCAGCCGGTCGCCGACGATGCCGCTCAGCCATTCCCGGTTCTCTTCGGTCAGAAGGCCCTGCAGGCGCGTCACGTAGGACGGCAGGCGCTGGATGAATTCGAACAGCTGGGACGACAGGATGGGCAGCGCCAGCAGGAAGAACAGCATCACCAGCAGCAGCATGATCCCCACCACCACGAGGGCGGAGAGGGCGCGGGCGACGCCGATGCGCTCGAGGCGCGCGACCACCGGATTGAGGAAGTAGGCGAGCACGATGCCCGCCACGAACGGCAGGAGGATGCCGGAAAGCAGCCACAGGACGAAGGCGGTGAGCAGCAGTGCGCCCACCCAGAAGCGGGCCTGGATGCGCACGGAGGTCCCCTCCATCCCGGAATGGATCGGCACGGGCATGCGCGGAAGCCGGGCAAACGCGGCACCGCGACGCGCCGGCGACGTGGGGTCGCTGCGGAGTTCCGGCATGCGGGTGCGGTCGCCGTCCATCACCTTGCGCCTTTCAACCGGCCGCCCGAAGGGGCGCCGATCCTGAACCGTTGCCCCTCAGCTTGCCATATGGCGCGTCCATGCGGCGAGATAGGCAGCGGCGGAAAGGCCCGTCAAGAGGCCGACAAGCACGAGCCCCAGATCGTACAGGCCGGGCACCGTCACCCCGAAGCCGGCGCTCGCCAGCACGAGGGCGGCGAAGCTGATCTGCGCCGCCGTGTTCACCTTGGAAATGAGAAGCGGGCTGATCGTCACCGGCTTGGCCATCACCAGCGACAGCACCACGGCACCGATGATCATGACATCCCGCGACACCACGGCGATGGCGACCCAGCGGGGGATGAGGCCAACCACCGCCAGCGTCACGTAGATGGAGATGAGCAGCGCCTTGTCCGCCACCGGGTCCAGATAGGAGCCGAGCTCCGTCTGCATCTGGAAACGCTTGGCGATGAAGCCGTCGAGCGCATCCGAGATGCCGGCGGCGAGGAACAGCCAGAAGGCAAGGAGCGGCTCGCCGGAGGCGATGGCCCACACCACGGCCGGCACCAGGAAGATGCGCAGCAAGGTGATGATGTTGGGGATGCTCAAGGCTCTTCCGCCACCCTGATAGCGTTGAAAGGCCGGTCGAATGAGAGGGGGCGCGGTGCTCCGCGCCGTCCTCAGCCGCTGATGCGCTCGATTTCCGCGCCGCAGCGCGACAGCTTCTCTTCCAGTTTCTCGAAGCCGCGGTCGAGGTGGTAGACGCGCTGCACCATGGTCTCGCCCTCGGCGGCGAGGCCGGCGATGACCAGGGACACCGAGGCGCGCAGGTCCGTGGCCATCACCGGGGCGCCGGTCAGGCGCTCGACACCCTCCACCACGGCAGTGTCGCCGTCGAGCTGAATGCGGGCGCCGAGACGGGCCAGCTCCTGCACGTGCATGAAGCGGTTCTCGAAAATGGTCTCGGTGATGCGCGAGCGGCCCTTGGCCTTGGTCATCAGGGCCATGAGCTGGGCCTGGAGGTCGGTCGGGAAGCCGGGGTAGGGGGCGGTGGAGACCTCCACCGGCAGGATTCCGGCGCCGTTGCGACGCACGCGGATGCCCTCGTTGGTCGCGTCGATCTCCGCGCCGGCGTGGCGCAGGGTCTCAAGCGCGTCCTCCAGCAGGTCCGGGCGGGCACCGGCCAGCATCACGTCGCCACCGGTCATGGCGGTGGCCATGGCATAGGTGCCGGTCTCGATGCGATCGGGCAGCACCGCATGGCGGGCGGCCTTGAGGCGCGGCACGCCCTCGATGCGGATGGTGGAGGTGCCGGCCCCCTCGATGCGCGCGCCCATCTTGATGAGGCAGTCGGCAACATCGACGATCTCGGGTTCGCGCGCGGCGTTCTCGATCACGCTCTCGCCGCGGGCCAGGGCGGCAGCCATCAGCGCGGTATGGGTCGCACCCACCGACACCTTCGGGAAGACGATGCGGGCGCCGGTGAGCCCGCGCGGCGCCTTGGCCAGCACATAGCCGGCGTCGATCTCGATGTCGGCACCGAGGGCACGCAGGGCGTCGAGGTGGAAATCCACCGGCCGCGTGCCGATGGCGCAGCCGCCGGGCAGGGAGACCTTGGCGACGCCCATGCGGGCGAGGAGCGGCCCCACCACCCAGAACGAAGCGCGCATCTTCGACACCAGCTCGTAGGGAGCAATGGTGTCCACGATGACGCGGGCGTCGATCTCCAGCGTCTGGCCGGCATAGGGGGCGTCCCCGTTGCGCTTGCCGTTGGTGGTGATATCCACGCCGTGATTGCCGAGGATGCGCTGCAGCAGCGCCACATCCGCGAGCCGCGGGACGTTCTCGAGAATCAGCTTCTCCTCGGTCAGGAGGCTGGCAATCATCAGCGGCAGGGCTGCGTTCTTCGCGCCCGAGATGGGGATGGTGCCCTTCAGCTCGTTGCCGCCGACGATGCGAATCTTGTCCATGCCGTCCTGTCCTTGCCTTGCGGGCGGCGCCCCCCTGAGCCGGCCGTAAGCGGATGTAAGAGAGAAGCTCTAGCCCGCCTCGCCGTCCGGCACAATCGCGGGCTTCCCCTCGGACGGGGCGCTGCTACCACCCGTTGCGGGATTTCCACCGGAAGCCTCGGGCGAGGCATTTTCCTCCTGCGGCGCGCGCCGGGCGCGGGCCTGCGCCTTGCGGCGCTGGAGATTGGCGCGCAATGCAGCGGCGAGCCGGTCCGATCGATCCGTGTCAAAAGCCATGATGTTCCCCTTTCGTCCCAATAGAGGGGCGGGCGAACCGGCGCAAGGGCACCCTTTCTCCTTACCTTTGCGTGCATTGCTGGCCTTGCCGCAGGGAGTGTGCTAACGAGCCCAATTGCTGGGCCGGGGGCACGCGGGCGTTCAGGCGCTCCACCATCCGCGCGCGGCGCGAGGACGGGCCGACGCGATCTCGTCTCCTTCGCGACGGAGGGGGGCTGGGCACGGCGGAAAAAAGGCATTATGCCCTCCTCCAGCCGCCGAACGGCAACGGGATTATCCGAACAACCGAGGGTTCGATCTATGAGTGACATCGCCGAGCGGGTGAAGAAGATTGTCGCGGAGCATCTGGGGGTTGAACCCGAGAAGGTCACGGAGAGCGCCTCCTTCATCGACGATCTCGGCGCGGACAGCCTCGACACCGTGGAACTCGTGATGGCCTTCGAGGAGGCCTTCAACTGCGAGATCCCGGACGATGCCGCCGAGACCATCCTGACTGTGGGCGACGCGATCAAGTTCCTGGAAAAGAACGCGGCTTGATCCATTCGCGTGTCCATCTGGCGGTCGCGTGGCGCTCGGCGCCCGCGGCCGTTGTTGCACCGGGCCGCGCGCCAGGCGCGCTGTTCGCCCGCCTCCCGGAGTTTTTCCCATGAGACGTGTTGTCGTCACCGGCCTCGGCATGGTGACGCCGCTCGCCTGCGGCGTCGAGCCGACCTGGCGGCGGCTTCTTGCCGGCGAAAGCGGTGTCAAGACGATCAGCCACTTCGAGGTCTCCGACCTCGCGTGCAAGATCGCAGCGAACATCCCGCGCGGCGACGGGTCCGACGGCACCTACAATCCCGACCAGTGGATGGAGCCGAAGGAACAGCGCAAGGTCGATGAATTCATCGTCTTTGCCATGGCTGCGGCCACCCAGGCCCTGGACGACGCCGGCTGGCATCCCACGTCCTACGAGGACCAGATCACCTCGGGCGTGCTGATCGGCTCCGGCATCGGCGGCATCGAGGGCATCGCGGATGCCTCCCTGCTGCTGAAGGATCGCGGCCCGCGCCGCATCTCTCCCTTCTTCATTCCCGGCCGGCTCATCAACCTTGCCGGCGGCTACGTCTCCATCGCCCACGGCCTCAAGGGGCCGAACCACGCGGTGGTCACGGCCTGCTCCACCGGCGCCCATGCCATCGGCGACGCCGGACGCCTGATCGCCCTCGGCGATGCGGATGTGATGGTGGCGGGCGGGACCGAATCGCCGATCAACCGGCTCGCCATCGCCGGCTTCGCCGCGTGCAAGGCGCTCTGCACCGCCTTCAACGAGGATCCGACCCACGCCTCGCGCCCCTACGACAAGGACCGCGACGGTTTCGTCATGGGCGAGGGCGCCGGTGTCGTGGTGCTGGAAGAGCTGGAGCACGCCAAGGCCCGCGGCGCCAAGATCTACGCCGAGCTGGTCGGCTACGGCCTGTCGGGCGACGCGTTCCACATCACCGCCCCGTCCATGGACGGCGACGGCGCCTATCGCTGCATGTCGGCGGCGCTGAAGCGCGCGGGGATGACGGCGGACGATGTCGACTACATCAACGCCCACGGCACCTCCACCATGGCCGACGAGATCGAGCTCAAGGCGGTGGAGCGGCTGCTCGGCAACGCGGCGGCCAAGACCGCCATGTCGTCGACCAAGTCGTCCATCGGCCATCTGCTCGGGGCCGCGGGGTCGGTGGAAGCGATCTTCTCCATCCTCGCCATCCGCGACCAGATCGCCCCGGCGACGCTGAATCTCGACAATCCGTCGGTGGAGACGCCGATCGATCTCGTGCCGCTGACGCCCAAGCCGCGCAAGATCGATGCCGTTCTCTCCAATTCCTTCGGCTTCGGCGGTACCAACGCGTCGCTCGTCTTCCGCCGCTACGCCGCCTGATGCGGCCCGACGGCCGGGCTCGCGCCCGGCCGCCCGACGCTGGGACAGCCTGCCCCCGTCACGCCCGAATGTCCCTTTAGCAAGCCGCCAAAAGGTGGCTGACTGCCCCGCCGGCACGGCGGGAGCCTTCGCCGACGACAAGGGAGCCCGGGATGGCCCAGTCCAACGACGGATCATCGACGCGCGAGGAGCCGGCGGAGGCCGGGGGCACGGCAGCCCCGACGCCGGCATCTTCCGAGCCTGCCGCTGCGCAATCTCACGTCGGCGCCGGTGAGGAATCGCCGCTTCTGCTCAAGGGGCAGATCCGTCCGCCCGCGCCCCCGAGCGCTGCCGGCGTGTCCGCTCCGCAGCGCCCGCCCGCCGCTCCTCCGATGCCGACCGGTCCTGCCCGCAGTTCGAAGCCGGGCAAGGCGCCGCCGCGCCGGCCTCCGCCCAAACCGCCGAGGCCGTCGCGCAGCGCGCGGCATCCGGCCGTGACCATCGGCAGCGGCATCTTCACCTTCCTGCTGTTCGTCTTCGTCGCGGTGGGGCTCGCCGGCTGGTATGGCCAGCGCGCCTTCACCGAGCCGGGCCCGCTGACCACCGAGAAGGTAGTGAACATTCCGCGCGGCGCCGGCGTGCGCGACATGGCCGAAATTCTGGAACGCGAGGGCGTAATCCAGAGCTGGGTGCTGTTCGTTGCCGGGCAGAAGCTCGCCCGACCCGATGCCTCGCTGAAGGCGGGCGAATACGTGTTCAAGCCGGGCCAGTCGGTGGCGAGCATCATCGACACCATCGCCTCCGGCAAGGTGGTGCTCCACCAGGTGACCATCCCCGAGGGGCTGACCAGCCAGCAGGTGGTCAAGCGGCTGATGGACAATGACCTGCTCACCGGCACACCCGCCGTGCCGCAGGAAGGCACGCTCCTGCCCGAGACCTACCGCATCCATCGCGGCATGACCCGGGATGCGGTGCTGCAGGAGATGGCGGACGCGCAGAAGAAGCTGCTCGCGACCATCTGGGCCAAGCGCGCGCCGGACGTGCCGCTCAAGAGCCCGCAGGAACTCGTCACCCTCGCCTCCATCGTGGAGAAGGAGACCGGCAAGGACGACGAGCGGCCCAAGGTCGCCGCGGTGTTCGTCAACCGCCTGACGAAGAAGATGCGGCTTCAGTCCGACCCGACCATCATCTACGGCATCGTCGGCGGCAGGGGCTCGCTCGGTCGCCCGATCTCGCGCACCGACATCGCCACGGCCACCGCCTATAACACCTATGCCATCGACGGCCTGCCGCCCGGCCCCATTTGCAATCCGGGCAAGGACGCGCTGATGGCGGGGGCCAACCCGCCGAAGACGAAAGATCTGTTCTTCGTCGCCGACGGCACCGGCGGACACGCCTTCGCTGAGACCTTGGCGGACCACAACAAGAACGTCGCCCGCTGGCGGGCGATCGAGCAGGGCGCAGCCCCGGCGCAGGGCGGACAGCCGCCTGCCGCGCCGGCCGCCACACCTCCGGCCGCTCCCGGCCGCTGAAAGACACGGAGACGGCAATGGCCGCGGGACCGATCATCAAGCGCGCAGCCGTCTCGGCCGGAAAGGTTGAGCCGAGGACGCCGCTTGCCAGCATGACCGGCTTCGCCCGCGTCTCCGGCTCGCACGGGCCGTGGCGCTTCGGCTGGGAGGTGCGCTCGGTGAACGGCAAGGGCCTCGACCTGCGCCTGCGCCTGCCGCCCGGCTTCGAGTCGCTGGAATCGGACGTGCGCAGCCGCACCGGGCAGGTGCTTTCGCGCGGCTCCGTCGCCGCCAACCTTACCGCGACCCGCGAGGGCGAGGCCTCCACCGTCCGCGTCAACCAGGGGGCGCTTGAGGCGCTCTACCGCGCCATGGCCGAAAGCGCGCGCCGCCTCGGCGCCGCCGCGCCGACCCTTGATTCGCTCCTCGCCGTGAAGGGCATGGTGGAGATCACCGAGGCCGAGGACAGCGAGGAGGAGCGCCGCGCCCTTATGGCCGCGGTGCTGGACGCCTTCGACCGGGCGCTGGCCGAACTCGGCACCATGCGCGAGCGGGAAGGCAGCGCCCTCAATTCCATCCTGACCGAGCGGCTCGATACCATCACCGGCCTCGTCTCCCGCGCCGAGCGCCTGCCCGAGCGTTCGGTCGAGGCGGTGAAGGCGCGCATCGCCGATCATGTCCGGGTGCTGATGGAGGCCGCCTCCCTCGATCCCGAGCGGCTCCACCAGGAGGCCATTCTCGCCGTCACCAAGGCCGACGTCCGCGAGGAACTCGACCGCCTCGTCGCCCACATCGCCGCAGCGCGCGACCTGATGGCCGCCGGCGGGCCGGTGGGGCGGCGGCTGGATTTCCTCGCCCAGGAGTTCAACCGCGAGGCGAACACACTGTGCTCGAAGTCCAATTCCGTGGCGCTCACGCAGATCGGGCTTGACCTCAAGCTGCTCGTGGACCAGTTCCGCGAGCAGATCCAGAACCTAGAGTGAAGTCCGCCGCGATGCCCAATTCCGCCTCATCTTCCGTGTCGTCGCACTTCGCGCTGCCGGGCTGGAAGCCGGGCGCCGGGGTGCTCGCCCGCCGCGGACTGATGCTGGTGCTCTCTTCGCCGTCGGGCGCGGGCAAGACCACCCTGTCCCGTCTGCTGCTGAAGAGCGACGACCGCATCACCATGTCGGTCTCGGTGACGACCCGCGCACCGCGGCCGGGCGAGGAGCACGGCAAGGATTATTTCTTCGTCGATCGCGACACCTTCCACCGCATGCGTGACGAAGGCGAACTGCTGGAGCACGCCACGGTGTTCGAGAACCTGTACGGCACCCCGCGCGGGGCCGTGGAGCAGGCGCTCTCCGCCGGGCGGGATGTGCTGTTCGACATCGACTGGCAGGGTACCCAGCAATTGGGCGAGAGCGCGCAGCAGGATCTGGTGAAGGTCTTCATCCTGCCGCCGTCCGCCGCCGACCTCGAGCAGCGGCTGAGGTCGCGGGCGCAGGATTCGGAGGAGGTCGTGCACCAGCGCATGGCCAAGGCCTCGGACGAGATCAGCCACTACACCGAATACGACTACATCATCATCAATCACGACGTGGAAGACAGCCTCGCCAAGCTCACCGCCATCCTCCAGGCGGAGCGGCTGAAGCGGCGGCGGCTCACCGGGCTTTCCAGCTTCGTGAAGGGACTGCGCGACCACCTCTGAGGCGCGCCGATCGGGTAGCGGCTATTTCTGCACCGCCACCACCTTGCCCTTGTCCACAGCGAGGGCGAGCTGCCCGGCCTTGAGTGCGAGGGCGTGCACGCCGAACAACTCCCGCCGCCAGCCCTTAAGCGCCGGCACGTCGGCCTCGTCGCTCACCGCGATACGCTCCAGATCCTCGGTCGTCGCGATCACCTTGGCGGCGACGGCGTTCTGCTCCGCCGTCATGCGCAGCAGCACCTTCAGCAACTCCACCGTGGCGCTGGCGCCGTTGGGCAGGGGTTTGTCCCGCTCGATGCGCGGCAGGGTCTTTGGATCGCGCGCGACACCGCGCTTCACCGCCTCCAGCACCGCCTCGCCATAACGCGAGCGCTCGAAGCCCTTGGGTAGGGAGCGCAGCTCCGCGAGGCGCTCCGGGGTCTGCGGCTGCTGCACGGCGATCTCGCCGATCACTTCGTCCTTGATGACGCGGCCGCGCGGCAGATCGCGGGTCTGGGCCTCGCGCTCGCGCCAGGCGGCGACTTCCACCAGCACCGCCAGCTCGCGCGGCTTGCGCACGCGGGATTTGAGCCGTTCCCACGCCTGTTCGGGATGCTGCTCATAGGTGGCGGGGGAGGTGAGGACGTGCATCTCCTCGCCTACCCACTCGCCGCGGCCGCGGGCGTCCAGATCCGCCGTGAGCTTGATGTAGATGTCCCGCAGATGGGTGACATCGGCGATGGCGTAGGTGATCTGCGCCTGGCTCAGCGGCCGGCGCGACCAGTCGGTGAAGCGGGAGGACTTGTCGAGGCTGTGGCCGACGGTGCGCTGGACCAACTGGTCATAGGAGATGCTGTCTCCGTATCCCAGCACCATGGCCGCCACCTGGGTGTCGAACACCGGGTGGGGAATCAGCCGTGCCTGATGCCAGATGATCTCGATGTCCTGCCGCCCGGCATGGAACACCTTCATCACCCGCTCATTGCCCATAAGCCGGTAGAAGGGGGCGAGATCCAGCCCCTCCGAGAGCGCATCGATGAGGATGGCCTCGTCGGGGGATGCAACCTGCACCACGCACAACTTCGGCCAGAAGGTGCTTTCCCGCAGGAATTCGGTGTCGACGGTGACGAAGGGGTGTCGCGCAAGACGCTCGCAGGCAGCTGCCAGCGCCTCGGTCGAGGTGATGGGGTCCATTCACCAAACATACCCACGCCGACGCGTTCGGCAAAGGGAATGTGGCGTGATCTTGTCGGAAAGACGTCAGGCGGCCGAGGCGCGGGCGCGGCGGAGGGCTTCCTCTGCGGAGCCCGGACGGCCCAGCAGATAGCCCTGAAGATGCGAGCAGCCCTCGGCCGTGAGCAGCCGCCGCTGGCCCTCGGTCTCAACGCCTTCGGCCGTGCAGCGCAGCCCGAGCGTGCGGGCGAGGCCGACGATGGCGCGCACGATGGCGAGGCTCTGCGGAGAGGTCTCCACCTGCTCGATGAAGGAGCGATCGACCTTGATGCGGCCGATGCTGAGCGTTCTGAGGTATCCCAGGGAGGAGTAGCCGGTCCCGAAATCATCGAGCGCGACGGTGATTCCCTCCTCGCTGAACTGCTCCAGCGTCGCCCGCACCATCGGCCCCTCATGCAGCAGCGTGCTTTCGGTGATCTCCACCTCCAGCCGGGAGGGGGCGAGACCCGAGCTTTCCAGCGCACTGCGCACCTGCCGGAAGGCTTCCGCCCCCCGGAACTGGATGGGCGAGAGGTTGACCGAGACGAACAGGCCCTCTGGCCAGGCAGTGGCCGCGACGCAGGCCTCGGTGAGGACCCAGGCGCCGAGCGGCAGGATGAGCCCGGTTTCCTCGGCGACCGGGATGAAGTCCGAGGGGCTGACCAGCCCGCGCTCGGGATGCCGCCAGCGCAGCAGCGCCTCGAACCCGGCGATGCGGCCTGATTCGGCTTCCACGATGGGCTGGTAGACCAGGAAGAACTGGCGTTCTCGCCACGCGGTCTGGAGATCCACCTCCATCTCGCGGCGCTCGCGCACCAGACGCTCCATCTCCTCGACGAAGACACGGGCGATGCCGCGGCCGTCGGTCTTGGCGCGGTAGAGGGCGAGGTCCGCGTTCTTGAGCAATTGAGCGACCCCGGTCCCGTCCCGCGGCGACATCACGATGCCGACGCTGCAGCCGCTGATGATCCGGTGGAGCCCGATGTGGAGCGGCGTGCGCAGCGCCTCGATCAGACGCTGCGCAAATTCCGCTGCTTCTGTCTCGTGCGTCAGCCCCGCCAGAACGACGGCGAACTCGTCGCCCCCGAGGCGGGCTGAGAAATCGTCCGGGCCGAGCATGGCGCGGATGCGTTCGGCGATCTCGGTCAGCAGGGTGTCGCCGGCGTCGTGGCCGAGGGTGTCGTTGACGGCCTTGAAATAATCGAGGTCGAGATAGAGCAGGGCGAAGGGCGTTCCGCCGCCTCGCGCATTCAGGAGTGCGGCCAGACGCTCGGCGAAGGCGAGGCGGTTGGGCAGGCCGGTCAGCATGTCGATCCGTGCCATGGCATGCTGGGTCACGGCGAAGGCCCGCTCATCCCGCAGATGCCGGCCGAGGCCCCAGCCGGCCAGACCGATGGTGAGGCAAAGCAGCACGGAGGCGACGATCAGCGGCGTCGCGCGCTGCCACATGAGGGTATCCAGAGCGGCGACGCTGTCGCTCACCACCACGGCCACCGGCAGATCGCCCACGGGGTGGACCGCAGCAATGCGCGCCTTTTCATCCAGCGTTCCGGCGGGGAGCTGGGTCATCTGGCCGCTGCCGAACACCGCCGTCGCGGTTCGCGCACGAACGGCGGAATCGCGCGGGGAGAGGCCGGCAGAGCCGGGATAGCGGGCGAGCAGCGCACCGTCGGAACGGATCAGCGCGATCATGCCGTCGCGTCCAAGCCGGATGCCGCCGTAGAAGCGCTCGAAATACGCTTGCTCCATGGCGCCCAGCACCAGGCCCAGGAAGCGGCCCGAACTGTTCGCGAAGCGCTTGGCGAGATAGATGGTGACGGAGCCGCTCCCGCGGTTCGGGACCGGCTCGCTCACGAAGATGTCCGGTCCCTTCATCCCTTCGAGGGCCAGGAAATAGTCGCGGTCGGACACGTTGACCTTGGGAATCGGCCAATAGCGCGAAAAATTGAGGAGCTGGCCGGTCTGATCGATGACGGTGATGGCATCGATGAAGGGCAGCCCGGAAATCTTCTCCCGCAACCGGGAATGGACGTCTTCCGTCGACATGGCGTCCACGAGCTGGGCCTGTGTCTCGATGTCCCTTTCCCGCGCATGGGCGATAAGGTCGTCCTGGATAAGGCCCACGCTCTGGAACGCACGGGCGGTCTGCTCCGACAGCGTCACGGCAAGGTTTTCGAGCTCACGGGCGCGATCGGCGGCCCCATCGTGCCACAGGTTCGTCACGAGGAGACTGGTGGCGGCAATCACGCAGCCGACCAGGGCCGCAGCGATCAGGGCCAGCCACAGAGGCCCGTGCAGGGCTGGTCCGGCCACGTCCTGCGACCCGGTCTCACGCCCGTTCGGCGTCTCCATGCCGGCCTCGCTCTCTGTCACGCCCGCACCCGCACGACCCATCGATTAAGACACGGCAGAACCGAGCCTACATCCTTCGCGCATGGCTGAACAAGACTGCGCGCTTGACACGGGCGGGATCGCATGCACCTTCGCCCCGCCTTAGACGCGGACTTTCGAGCCGTGGCGCGCGGTGACGCGGCGCCCGGTGCGCAAGCGGCGCCTTGGGCGTCCGGTGCGCGCCAATGGCCTGCGCGCGGGCGTCCGGGCTGCAGGGCCTGATCGCCCCGTGTCTTCCCCGTTCAGCCTTGAAAGGGCGACCCCATGCATCGTTACCGCTCACATACCTGCGGCGCGCTTTCGACCGCCGAGGTGGGCCAGATCGTCCGCCTGTCCGGCTGGTGCCACCGCATCCGCGACCACGGCGGCGTGCTGTTCATCGACCTGCGCGACCATTACGGCCTCACCCAGGTGGTGGTGGACCCCGATAGCGCGGCCTTCAAGGACGCCGAGAAGGCGCGCTCCGAGTGGGTCATCCGCATCGACGGCAAGGTGCGCCTGCGCCCCGAGGGCACGGAGAACGCGGACCTCACGACAGGTGCCATCGAGGTCTATGCCACCGACCTCGAAGTGCTGGGCCCGGCGGCCGAGCTGCCGCTGCCGGTGTTCGGCGATGTGGAATACCCGGAAGAGACGCGGCTCAAGTACCGCTTCCTCGACCTGCGCCGCGAGAAGCTCCACCGCAACATCATGACCCGCGGCGCCATCATCGACGCCATGCGCCGGCGCATGAAGGATCAGGGCTTCTTCGAATTCCAGACGCCCATCCTCACGGCCTCCTCGCCGGAAGGCGCGCGCGACTTCCTCGTGCCCTCGCGCCTCCATCCCGGCAAGTTCTACGCGCTGCCGCAGGCGCCCCAGCAGTACAAGCAGCTCATCATGATGAGCGGCTTCGACCGCTACTTCCAGATCGCCCCCTGCTTCCGCGATGAGGACCCGCGCGCCGACCGCCTGCCGGGCGAGTTCTACCAGCTCGACCTGGAGATGAGCTTCGTCGAGCAGGAAGACGTGTTCGCCGCCATGGAGCCGGTCATCACCGGCGTGTTCGAGGAGTTTGCCGGCGGCAAGCCGGTGACCAAGAACTGGCCGCGCATTCCCTATGCGGAAGCCCTGCGCAAGTACGGCACCGACAAGCCGGACCTGCGCAACCCGCTGGTCATGCAGAACGTGTCGGACCATTTCCGCGGCTCGGGCTTCAAGGTGTTCGCCCGCATGCTGGAGGTGGAGAAGAACGAGGTGTGGGCCATCCCCGGCCCCGGCGGCGGCTCGCGCGCCTTCTGCGACCGCATGAACAGCTGGGCGCAGGGCGAGGGCCAGCCGGGCCTCGGCTACATCATGTGGCGCGAAGGCGGGGAGGGCGCCGGCCCGCTCGCCAACAACATCGGCCCCGAGCGCACCGAGGCGATCCGCGAACAGCTCGGCCTGAAGGCCGGCGACGCCGCCTTCTTCGTGGCGGGCGATCCGGAAAAGTTCGTGAAGTTCGCCGGCCTTGCCCGCACCCGCATCGGCGAGGAACTGAACCTCGTCGACAAGGACCGCTTCGAGCTGGCCTGGATCGTGGACTTCCCCTTCTACGAATATTCGGAGGAGGAGAAGAAGGTGGACTTCTCCCACAATCCCTTCTCCATGCCGCAAGGTGGGCTGGAAGCGCTGAACACGCAGGACCCGCTCACCATCAAGGCGTTCCAGTACGATATCGCCTGCAACGGCTACGAGATCGCCTCCGGCGGCATCCGCAACCATCGCCCCGAGGCCATGGTGAAGGCATTCGAACTGGCCGGCTATGACGAGGCGACCGTGGTGGAGCGGTTCGGCGGCATGTATCGGGCCTTCCAGTACGGCGCGCCGCCTCATGGCGGCATGGCGGCGGGCGTGGACCGCATCGTCATGCTCCTGTGCGGCACCACCAACCTGCGCGAAATCTCCATCTTCCCCATGAACCAGCAGGCGCTCGACCTGCTCATGGGCGCCCCGAACGAGGCGAGCCCGAAGCAGTTGCGCGAACTCCACATCCGGTCTGCGCCGCAGCAGAAGTGATGCGGTCCCCCAGTTGGGGGAGAAGCGCGGCCACGCCGAAGCCGATATAGATCCTCTCCGGGACATCACCGCGGGACGAAACCGCGGGCGCTCCCGGGAGGATGCAGATGCGGTTCGCCTATCCAATGCTCTTGGCCGCGGCCCTCGCGGTCCAGATTCTCGCCTTTCCCGCCGGCGCCGCAGCTGACGAGGCTTCGGACAAGGCCGCGCTGGCGCGGCAGGTGGTCGACTTCGCGGTCGTGCCGGGACTGGAGAAGCATTTCGGCCGGATGATCGGCCAGGCCGCCGAGAAGATCCCGGCTGACAAGCGGGATGCCGCACGTGACGTGCTCACGAAGGAATCCGCCAGCATCCGCGAGGATCTCGTGGGGGTCTTCGTGGGCTATTATGCGGATGCCTACACCCTGGCCGAACTCAAGGAACTGGCCGCCTTCTACGGCAGCCCCCTCGGCCTGAAGATGGTGCGGGTCCAGGAAAATCCACCGGAAGCCGTCAACATTGCCGTTCAGCAGCAGATCGTGAAGCTGGTGGCGTTCCTGAGCGCGGCCACCGGCGCCCCCCGGTGAGGGGCGCCGGGCTCTGAACCCGGCGCTTCCATCGCGCGCCTGAGCGCCCTCAGGGCGCCGTGGCGGTCGCCTCGAAGGTGAAGGTTTCCAGCATAACGGTCGGGTCGCCTGAGGAGACGAGGGCGATCAGCGGCACGAAGCCCTTCGGCTTTGCCGTCACCTTCAGCGTGCCCGGATTGCGCAGGAACGACACCAGGGCGGCACCCACCGGAGCCATCTCGGGCATGCCCTCCTCCATCTCGGCCGCGAAGCTTTCGGCCAGCGCCACGACCTGCTCGCGATAGTCCGCCTCGCTCACCCCGGCCGCCTTGGCGAACTGGGCGTACATGAGCTTGGCGAGCCCGAGGTCCGTCAGCGTTACCGTCACCGGCCCGGCACCGATTGCCGGCAGTTCGTTGACGAAGCCGCCGGCGTCGGCGAAGGCTGACTGCGGCACATCGGAAAGCTTGGTCTCGATGATGACCCGGAAGGCGTCCTTCACCTCGGTGGTGATGGGCGCCAGCGTGAGCGTGCTCTCGTTGACGTCGTAAAATGCCTTGGCGCCGAGCGAGACGGTCGCCCGCTTCATGCCTGCGTTCATGAGATAGATGAAGGGCTCGCCATCCTCCGGCCGGATCGGGCCCGAGACGTCGGTCAGCGCGAAGTCCACGTAGGACGGCAGCACCCCCAGCGACCCACCCCAGGACAGGGAGAAATTGCCGATCTTCACCGGCTCGTCCTTCGCATCCCCCTCGCCGTACGGCACTTCCAGATTCTTGATCTCGATGCCCGAGATCACCCGGAACAACACCAGCGCCGTGGTGGGGGAGGGGCTCTGCGCTTCGGCGGCGAGCGCCGCGAGCTGGTTGAAATCGAGCTGGCGCACGGCGATGCGGCCGATCTTGCCGGTGCCGCCCTCGGGCGTCTTGCCGTCCGCCCGTTCCAGCACGAACCCGTCGAGCACGCCGTTGGCGAGGCCGTCCATGCGGATCAGCCCGACACGCCCCGTCTCGCCCTTCTCCGAGGTGTAGGCTTCCGTGACCGCGACAGTGGTGAAGGAGATGCCGCCGATGGTATCGCGCACCAGCTCGGCGGCGCGGCGGCTGTCCTCGACGGACGGATTGGCCGGCGGCTTCGTCACCAGAGCCTGGAACTTGGCGAGCCGCCCGGCATCGAAGGCCGAGGGGCGGATGGCGAAATTCTCCATCAGCATGGAGGCGCCGCCCTGGGTGGGGCCGCCGTCCTGGGAGATGACGTAAGGGCCGGTGACCACCTTGCCATAGATGCGCCCGTAGGCGTCGGCTGCCTTGCCGGCGGGGCCGCCCGGCTGGGTCATCAGCAGCAGCGGCGCGGTGTCGATCTGCGCCGCGACCAGTCCCTCGATGCGCAGGTTGAACTTACCCGGCGCGGCCTGCCCATCGGCGGGCGCCGCGGCCGGCAGCACATAGGAGGCGGTCGAGCGGTCGATGATGAGGCTGCGGATCGCCCCGGCATTGATGCCCTCGGCGGCGAGATTGGTGTAGGTGGCCTCCATGGGCGGAGCACCGGCCGGCGCCATCCGCACGCGCGCCTCGGGGATGGTCACCTTGGCGGCGGTCGTCGCCGCCAACTGGCGCAGGGCCACCCGCAAGGCGCCATAGGCGCCGCCACCCTCGCCAGCCGCGATCAGGGTCATGGGACCGTTGTAGCGGTCGATCATCACCTGCGGCAGGCTGTAGGTGACGGTCCCGCCTTGTGCGGAATCGCCGGTGAGCGTCACCTCCACGCCGTCGAGGTCGAGGGCTTCCAGCGTCACCCGCCGGTCGATGGGCTTCTCGCTGCCCCGCGCGACGAGGCGCGCGATCTTCACGGCCGCTGTGCCGTCGGCCGAGGCGATGGCGATGCCCGAGACCGTGACGGCGCGATCGGCGGGGTCGAAGCCGGCATCCGTGAAGGACGCCTTGCTGCCCGCCGCGCGGATGCCGGCAAACGCCTGGTCCACTTCCGCCCGCACCTTGGCCCGCGACCAGGCGGCGAAGCCGAACCAGCCGCCCGCCCCCAGCACGGCGACGATCCCGATCGCAACGGCAACCTTCGTCCCGATTCCGCGCCCCGCCTTCCCCTCGGTCATATCCATTCCTTCCAGGCATCCGCCCGCATCATACCCGCAGACTCGCCGCCAAAAGGGCGAATCGCAGGCGCCCAAATTGCGAGCGCGCATCAGACACGCCCAAGATCGCGGCACCTGCGCCCCTCAGACCCGCCATGCGTGCGCAACATAACCTAATTTGTGCGGTCGCCCGTGACATAAGCATGCGTGGCCGCTAGGTTGCCGGCCGATTTTCCGCGGCGATCGTTATTCACGAAGGGGGAGGCGTATGGCGTCCAACATTTCCGAGGATCTGCGTTCGGGCGCACTTTATTACCATCGCACGCCGCGGCCGGGAAAGCTTGAGATCCAGGCCACCAAGCCCCTCGGCAATCAGCGCGATCTGGCGCTCGCCTATTCGCCCGGCGTCGCCGCCGCGTGCGAGGCCATCGCCGCCGATCCGCTGCAGGCTGCCGAGCTGACCATCCGTTCGAATCTCGTGGGCGTCGTCTCCAACGGCACCGCCGTGCTCGGCCTCGGCAATATCGGCCCCCTCGCCGGCAAGCCGGTCATGGAAGGCAAGGCCGTCCTGTTCAAGAAGTTCGCCGGCATCGACGTGTTCGACATCGAGATCGATGCCCTGACCGTCGAGCGCATGGTGGACGTGGTGAGCGCGCTCGAGCCCACTTTCGGCGGCATCAATCTCGAGGACATCAAGGCGCCAGAGTGCTTCGAGGTGGAAGCCCAGCTGCGCCAGCGCATGAAGATCCCGGTCTTCCACGACGACCAGCACGGCACCGCCATCATCGTCGCGGCTGCGGTGCGCAACGCGCTGGAGATCGGCAACCGCAAGATCGAGGATCTGAAGATCGTCACTTCGGGCGCCGGCGCCGCCGCGCTCGCCTGCCTTGGCCTCCTCGTCACCATCGGCGCGAAGAAGGAGAACATCTGGGTCACGGATATCGAGGGCGTGGTCTATGACGGCCGCAACACCCTCATGGATCCCTACAAGGAGATCTATGCCCAGAAGACCGACAAGCGCACCCTCGACGAGGTGATCGAGGGCGCGCACATCTTCCTCGGCCTCTCCGCCGGCGGCGTGCTGAAGCCGGAGATGGTGAAGAAGATGGCGGACAAGCCGCTCATCCTCGCTCTCGCCAATCCCATGCCCGAGATCATGCCCGAGGCCGCCCGAGAGGCGCGCCCGGATGCCATGATCTGCACCGGCCGGTCGGACTTCCCGAACCAGGTCAACAACGTCCTGTGCTTCCCCTACATCTTCCGCGGCGCGCTGGATGTGGGCGCCACCGACATCAACGCCGAGATGAAGATGGCCGCGGTGGAGGCCCTGGCCGCCCTCGCCCGCGAGACGCCGTCGGACGTGGTGGCCCGCGCCTATGGCGGCGAGACCCGCTCCTTCGGCTCCGATTCGCTCATCCCCTCGCCGTTCGATCCGCGCCTCATCCTGCGCATCGCGCCGGCGGTGGCGAAGGCTGCCATGGACACCGGCGTCGCGACGCGTCCCATCACCGACATGGACGCCTATATCGACCGGCTGGACACCTTCGTGTTCCGCTCCGGCTTCATCATGCGGCCGCTGTTCGCCAAGGCGAAGCAGTCCATCAAGCGCGTGATCTATGCCGAGGGCGAGGACGAGCGCGTGCTGCGGGCCGTGCAGGCTGTGGTCGAGGAAGGCATCGCCCGGCCCATCATCGTCGCCCGCCCAAGCGTCGTTGACACCCGCCTGAAGCGCTTCGGCCTCTCCATCCAGCCCGGCCGCGACTTCGACCTCATCAATCCTGAGGACGATCCGCGCTACCGCGACTATGTGCGCGATTACGTCGAGGTGGCCGGCCGTCGCGGCGTGACGCCGGATGCCGCCCGCACGCTGGTCCGCACCCATCCCACCGTGATCGCGGCGCTGGCCGTCCATCGCGGCGAGGCGGATGCGATGCTCTGCGGCATCGAGGGTCGGTTCGTGCGCCACCTCCGGCAGGTGCGCGACATCATCGGCCTCGCCCCCGGAGTCAAGGAGCTGGCGGCGCTCTCGCTGCTCATCACCTCCAAGGGCAATTTCTTCATCTGCGACACGCAGATCCAGACCGAGCCCACCGCCGCCGACCTCGCCGAGATGACGGTGCTGGCCGCCGCCCACGTCCGCCGCTTCGGTCTGGAGCCGCGGGTAGCGCTGCTCTCGCACTCCAATTTCGGCAGCCACGAGACGCTCTCGGCCAAGCGCGTCCGCTCCGCCCTCTCCATCATCCGCGAGCGCGATCCGAACCTTCAGGTCGACGGAGAAATGCAGGCGGATGCAGCACTTGTGGAAGATATCCGCAAGAAGTCCTTCCCCCATTCCGGGCTGTCCGGGGTGGCCAACGTGCTGGTGATGCCGGACCTCGACGCGGCCGACATCGCCTTTAACATGATCAAGGTGCTGGGCGATGCCCTGCCGGTCGGACCCATCCTCATGGGCACCGCCAAGCCGGCCCACATCCTCGGCCCGTCGGTGACGACCCGCGGCGTGGTCAACATGACCGCCGTGGCCGTGGCCGAGGCGCAGACGGACTGACAAGCCTCTGAAAAGACGGACCTTTCCTCCTCCCCGCGCGGGAGGGGGGAGGGGCCCCGGCGAGGCGCTTCAGCGCGACGGCGGGGGGCCGAGGATGCCGGCCGTATAGCGCTCGATCAGGGCGCTGAAGGGGGTGCCGTCGGGCAGGGTCAGCACCGCCCGGTGGCTCAGCACGAAGGCCGGCAGGGGCAGCGCGGCACCGGGGGCGGGCTTGAAGCCGGTTTCGTCCGCCGGCATCCACAGAACTGTGGAATCGAGGGTTTTGCGCCGAAAATCGAGCGGTTTCACCACCTTGCCGAACGGGGTATCGGTGGTGTCCAGCACCTGGTTCATGTCGGGTGTCAGCTTTTCCGGCAGATAAAAGTTATCCGCCTCCGACAAAACCGTGGGTCCGCACACCAGCCGCACCCGGCGATGCCGCACCGGCGTGTCGGGTCCGGCGCCGAGCAGAGCGCGCACCTCCGGGGGGGCGGCGCCCTCCCGCTCGTAGACCCGCTCGGCCACCACCTTGGACGGATCGGAGATGCCGCGGGTGGCGCACCAGCGCTCCAGGGTGGCGGTGGCGCTCGGATGGGCGAGGAGGTCGGCGTTCAGCGCCTCCACCAGTTCCTGCGCCTGCTGGCGGGCGGAGGCGGTGTCCGGCCACTGGGCCTCCAGCGCGTGGGCCGGCACCATCAGGCAGGCGGCCAGCATCAGCGGCACCAGCAGCGGCAGGCCGGACGGGAAGCCGGGCGGAAACATGGGATCGCGCACCCTCCAGAGTGGCGCGCCAGCGCGCCACCCCTCTCCATACCGCAGCGCGAAGCCGCTTTCCATGGCGGCCGTTGCCGCCGACCCGGCCCGCCCGCCAGCTGAGACAGCAGCACGCACCATGCGGCCGATCTGTACGTGCCCAAACAGACACGCATGACGTATAATGTCCTTGGTATGATCCTTGTCCCCGACCAGCTCGCTGCCCTCTACGACGCCACGCAAGTGCTGGTGGCGGCTTATGATTCCTTCGATCGGCTGCGCTATGCCAACGCCGCCTTCCGCTCTGCCTTCTTCCTGGCGCCGGGCGAGGAGGTGACCTGGGCGGAGATCATGCGCCGCAACCATGCCGAGCGGCGGGGCACCGTCATCACCGCCCCCGATTTCGACGCTTGGCTGGTCTCCACCTCCTCGCGCCGCGGCAAGGTGCCCTACCGGGCGTTCGAGACCGACCTTTACGACGGCCGCTGGCTGCTGATGACGGAGGGCGTCTCCGCCTCGGGATGGATGCTCTGCATCGCCAGCGACATCACCGCCTTGAGGGAGGACGGGCGGGATGTGCGGCAGGCCCGCGACCGCGCCATCAAGGAAGCGCAGACCGACGATCTCACCGGCATCGCCAACCGCCGCTTCATCACCGCGCGGGTGGACGACATGCTCTCGCCCGGCGCCCTGGGCGGGGCGCTGTGCGTGCTGGACCTCGACAATTTCAAATATATCAACGACCTGGTCGGCCACCTCGCGGGTGATGCGGTGCTGCGCGACTTCGCCGCCCGCATCAATGGCCTCATCCGCCGCAAGGATTGCTTCGGGCGGATCGGCGGCGAGGAGTTCGTGCTGGTGCTGCCGCAGACCGCGGCGGAGGAAGCGGTGCTCATCGTCGAGCGGATGCTCTCGCTGGTGCGCCAGTCGCGGCCGCTGCCGCAATGGCCGGACTTCGCCTACACCTTCTCCGCCGGCATCGCCACGGGCGGGCCGGGCACCACCTTCACCGATCTCTACGGCCGCGCCGACCGCGCGCTCTACATGGCCAAGATGAGCGGCCGCAACCGCATCCAGGTGGACGGCGAGGCGCCGCCCGCGGTCATGGCGGCACGGGGCTAGGGCAGGGGACGGGGCCGGGCCGGGCGCCCGCCGTCGTCTCACCCGAAAGCAGGAGGCAGGTGCTACAAAACCACTGCCCGTCGTCCCTCCACTTACGGTATGCTCGGCCGGGCCATGTTCGACATCCGTGACTTCGGAAACGCGGGCGCCGAAGACGGCGTGCCCGGCCTCCTGACCCGCCTCCGCACCCTCTACGAGGCGACGCCGCTGCTTGTCGGCCTTTACGATCCCACCGACCGGCTGCGCTACACCAACCCGGCCTACCGTGCCACCTTCGGGCTTCCGGAGGGCGATTTCCCCACCTGGGAGGAAATGGTCCGGCGCAGTCATGCGTCGGGGCACGGCATCAACATCACGGCGGATGATTTCGAGACCTGGCTCGCCTCCGCCAAGTCGCGCCGCGGCAAGGTGCGCTTCCGCAGCTTCGAGAGCGATCTCAGGGATGGCCGCTGGCTGCTGGTGAACGAGACCATGGACGCGGACGGCTGGATGCTGACCGTGGGGGTGGACGTCACCGCCTTCCGCGTCGACACGCGCGACATCCGGCAGGCCCGCGACCATGCGCTGCGCGCCGCCCAGACGGACGAGCTGACCGGCGTCGCCAACCGCCGCTTCGCCATCCACCGCGCCAACGAGATGATGGCGCCGCACGGCCCCGGCGGCACGCTCTGCGTCATCGATCTCGACAATTTCAAGCACGTGAACGACCGCTTCGGCCACCAGACCGGCGACGTGCTGCTGCGCGCCTTCTGCGCCCTGATGGCCGGCGCCATCCGCCGCTCCGACTGCTTCGGCCGGGTGGGCGGCGAGGAATTCGTGCTGGTGCTGCCGCAGACCGACCTCGCGGAGGCCGAGCGCCGCGTCGCCGACCTTCTCGCCCGCGTCCGCGCCTCCCGCCCGCTGCCGGATGTCCCTGACTTCACCTACACCTTCTCTGCCGGCCTCACCTTCACACCCCCCGGCGACACCTTCTCCGACGCCTACGGCCGGGCCGACCGCGCGCTCTATCTGGCGAAGCTGGCGGGGCGGGACCGGGTGATGCTGGGGTGAAGGAAGGATTTTTGGGATTTTAGTCCTTGACAGCGGTGCGCTGCCTGGGTATCTTTTCCCCATGTTCGAGACGTGTGCCTGATGGCCGAGGCCGGGGCACCTTCTCCCCTCGACCATCGTGATTTCTCACAGGCCGTCATGGCCGGGTTTGTCCCGGCCATCCACGTCGTGGGGCCGGGTGCCCGTTCAGGGCCATCGTCCCGTCGGCCCGACGTGGATTCCCGGCACGAGGCCGGGCATGACGGCGGCGCGGGGGGCTCCGTTGCCGATGTCCCCTCGGCTCCGGCTCGCCGGTCGTCATGCGATGAGTCTTCGCTCCTTTCACAGGTCGTCATGGCCGGGCTTGTCCCGGAAGTCGGCTGCTGCCGACTTCCGTCTCAGAGAACGGAACCCGCAAACATGCGGGTTCCGGCCATCCACGTGGTGGGGCTGGGCGCACATTCACGGTCATCGTCCCGTCGGCACGACGTGGATGCCCGGCACGAGGCCGGGCATGACGGCGGTGCGGTGGCGCGGTCGTCCTGCCGAACCGGCGCCCGCGCCTCTTCCTTCCTCCTCACCTCAGAGGTCCAGCCATGGAGCAGCCTCACGGCAGCGCCGTGCCGTCCGCGCGTCCGGCGCGGGGGGCGTTGGCGCGGCGGCTTTATCTGGAGGGGGCCAGCATGGCGGAGATCCGCCGGCAGACCGGCCTTTCCAGCGCCACCGTCTATTACTGGATCGACCGTGAGATGGGGCCGGACGGCACCTTCCTCTTCAATCCCGTGCCGCGCCGCACCGCCCACCCCGTGGGCGGGCAGCCGGCGAAGGCGCGCGCCGCCAGAGGCCCCGCAAACGCCCCCGCGAACGCCTCCGGCAAGCCGGACCGGCGCGGCCTGCTCAAGCGGCTGTGGCGGGCAGCGGAGCGGCAGATCAACGAGATCGAGGACCGCCTCGCCCGCGTCGCCGACCCCTCCGAGGCGCCGCGCCCCGAACCCGAGAAGGACGCCCGGGCGCTGGCCGTGCTGGCGCGGACTTTGCGCGAATTGACCGCCCTGGAAGCGGAGGCCCGCAAACGGCGCAAGGCGAAGGACCAAGATGGAACCGTCCGCGACCTCGACACCTTCCGCCGCGAGCTTGCGCGCCGCCTTGATCGCCTGCGCGAAGAAGGGGACGGCCCGGACGCTTCTTGAAAGCCTGCCCGAGGAAGACGCCGGCCGCCTCCTCGCCGACTGGGCCCTGTGGGCGCGGCCGGACCAGCTTCCGCCTCTGGAAGCCCAGGGCGGCGGGGCGTGGTCCACCTGGCTGGTGCTGGGCGGGCGCGGGGCCGGCAAGACGCGGGCGGGCGCCGAATGGGTGCGTGGCCTCGCCACCGGTACGGCCCCCTTCGCGGTGGCGCCGGTGAGCCCCATCGCGCTCATCGCCGAGACCATGGCCGATGTGCGCGAGGTGATGGTGGAGGGCGTCTCCGGCGTCCTCGCCGTCCATCCGCGCGGCGAGCGTCCGCGCTGGGAGCCCACCCGCCGCCGCCTCGTCTGGCCCAATGGCGCGGTGGCGCAGGGCTTTTCGGCGGAGGATCCCGAAAGCCTGCGCGGCCCGCAGTTCGCCGCCGCCTGGCTGGACGAGCTGGCCAAGTGGAAGCGGGGTGAGGCCACCTTCGACATGCTGCAATTCGCGCTGCGCCTCGGCGCCCAGCCCCGCCAGATGGTGACGACCACGCCGCGCCCCACCGCGCTGCTGCGCCGTCTTCTCGCCGATCCCGCCACGGCGGTGAGCCGGGCGAAGACGGCGGACAATGCCTTTCACCTCGCCCCCACCTTCCTTGGGCAGGTGATGTCCCGCTACGGCGGCACCCGCCTCGGCCGGCAGGAGCTGGACGGCGAGATCATCGAGGACCGATCCGACGCGCTCTTCTCCCGCCCCCAATTGGAGGCGCTGCGCGAGGCCGAGGCCCCGCCGCTTGCCCGCATCGTGGTGGCGGTGGACCCGCCCGCCTCCTCCCGCGCTGGCGCCGATTCCTGCGGCCTCGTGGCGGCGGGGGTGGATGGGGCGGGGGTGGTGCATGTGCTGGCCGACGCCACCGAGCAGGGCCTGCGCCCGGCGCAATGGGCGGCGAAGGCGGTGGCGCTGTTCCACCGCTTTTCCGCCGATCGCATCGTCGCCGAGGTGAACCAGGGCGGCGAGATGGTGCGCGCCGTCATCGCCGAGGTCGACCCCGCCGTGCCGGTGGAGCAGGTGCGCGCCACGCGCGGCAAATTCCTGCGCGCCGAGCCGGTGGCCGCCCTCTACGAACAGGCCCGCGTCCGCCACGCCGGCGCCTTCCCGGAGCTGGAGGACGAGATGTGCGACTTCGGCACGGACGGCCTCTCCTCCGGCCGTTCGCCCGACCGGCTCGATGCGCTGGTGTGGGCGGTGACGGCGCTGGCGCTCGGCCCGAGGGCCGGCGCGCCACGGGTGCGGGGGCTTTAGGCCGTCAGCTGCCGACCACGACGCCGCCCACCGGGATCTCCACCTGCACGCACAGGCCGGTGACGCTTTGGCCGGGCGCGAAGTCCGGCCATCGCTCGTTGCGCTTCAGGCTGGCGCCGAGGCAGCCGCGTTCGCTGCGGAAATAGCCGACGATCTGCTGCGAGGTCTCGGTGGTGACGAACCGGGCGCCGGCATAGGGGCCGCCCGCATAGCCCATGGCGGATGTCGCCGCGGGCTGGACCGTGGTGGTCGTGACGATGAGGACCAGGGCATAGAGCATGACGCCCTCCCGATCTGCTCCCAACCCACGGCCCGCATTCATTCTACGCCTGTGCTGCCCCAGCGCGAACCGGTTTGTTGGCTCCTTTGCGGCGACGACGCTTGCGTGGCATCCAGAATACGTCCATCATGTGCCTACAAATGAGGCTGCATGACAGTGTTGTGTGCAGACATTTGCCTTCCCTTGGCCCTCTCTGCCCCGTCTGGAGCCATGAGACATCATTGGAAAGCATTTTTCGCACGTCATGAGCCCCATTGCGGCTCCGTCCAGGTCGGGCTGAAGTCCGGCGCGGGCGGCATGCTGGGCATGGGCCTTGTCGGTGGCGCCGCGGCCTTCACCAGCCTTCCGCTGCTCATCGCGCCGTTCGGCGCGAGCGCGGTGCTGCTGTTCGGCCATCCCTCTTCGCCACTGGCGCAGCCGGCCAATGTCATCGGCGGCTATGCCCTGTCGGTCACGGTGGGCATCGTCTTCGCGCTGTTGTTTCCCGGTGCCTGGTGGGCGGCGGCGCTGGGGGTGGGCCTTGCCATCCTCGCCATGCTGCTGCTGCGCGTGTCGCATCCGCCCGCCGGCGCCGTGCCGGTGCTGATGGCGGCCTCGCCCATCGATCCGTTCGAACTGTCCGGCATCGTGATTGCGGGCGCCATCTGCCTCGTGGCGGTGGCGAGCCTCTACCACCGGCTGCCGCCGCGCCACCACGAATATCCGCGCCGGGCGGGCTAAGGCCCTGTTGCCGCGCCGGGCGGGCTGACGCCCTGTTGCCGCGCCGGCTGATGCCGGTCGTCGTTCCGCACGCTTTAACGCCGGCCGCCGCGCCGGCGCATCCTGTGGCCTGCAGCCGGTTCGCCGGTTTGCACCCTCCGGCCGCTCCTTGATCCGCACTTCCCGCAGAAGCCCCGATCTGCTGGAATGAGCGGCCTCAGGGGGCGGCCGTTTTCATTTCGGAGCCCCCTCATGCTGGCCAGCCTGCTTGCCCCCTTCCGCCGTGCGCCCGAGGAGGCGAAGGCGAGCCGCGCCGGACGCCTCATCGCGCTGCTCTCCGCCGGCCGGCCGCGCTGGACGCCCCGCGATTACGCGTCCCTCGCCCGCGAGGGCTATGCCCGCAATGCCATCGCCTATCGCGCCGTGCGGCTCATCGGCGAGGCGGCGGCCACCGTGCCCCTGGTGCTCACCGTGAACGGGCGCGAGCACGACACCCATCCCTTCCTCGATCTCCTCGCCCGGCCCAATCCCCGCCTCACCCGCGCGGCGCTGTTCGAGGCCATCGGCTGCCATCTCCTCGTGGCCGGCAATGCCTATGTGGAGGCGGTGGCCCTGGAGGGCGCCGTGCGCGAGCTGCATCTGCTGCGGCCGGACCGGGTGCGTGTGGTGCCGGGGCCGGACGGCTGGCCCGAGGCGTTCGACTACACCCTGGGCGCCGAGACGGTGCGCATTTCGCAGGACACCCTGGTGCCTGGCGCCGACGTGCCGCCCATCCTGCACTTGTCTTCCTTCAACCCGCTGGACGACCATTACGGCTTCGCCCCGCTGGAGGCGGCGGCGCAGGCGCTCGACCTCCACAATGCGGCGAGCGCCTGGAACAAGGCGCTCATCGACAACGCCGCCCGGCCCTCCGGTGCCCTCGTCTATGGCGGCACGGGCGCGCTCACCGAGGAGCAGTTCGAGCGGCTGAAGGGCGAGCTGGAAGCCTCCTTCCAAGGCGCGGTGAATGCCGGCCGCCCGCTGCTGCTGGAAGGCGGGCTCGACTGGCGCCCGCTCTCCCTCTCGCCCAAGGACATGGACTTCGAGGCCGCCCGCAATTCCGCCGCGCGGGAGATCGCGCTGGCCGTGGGCGTGCCGCCCATGCTGCTGGGCATTCCCGGCGACAACACCTATGCCAACTACGCCGAAGCCAACCGCGCCCTGTGGCGCCAGAGCGTGGTGCCGCTGGTGCGCCGCGTGTGCGACGCCCTCGCTCTGTGGCTCGCCCCGGCCTTCGGCGGCGGCCTGACGCTCGTGCCCGACCTCGACCAGATCGAGGCGCTTGCCGCCGAGCGCTCGGAGCTGTGGGCACGCGTGGGGGCGGCGGACTTTCTCACCGACGCGGAGAAGCGGGCGGCGGTGGGGTATCAGGGGTAGGGGAATTTCCCCGGACAAGCGACACCGGAGGTGGAGCGCTAATCCGGGGTCCAGCGTAAAGGTTCGCGCAGCGGGCAAAATCTGAGAGCGCCGAGGTTCGGAAGCGCCTTCGGCGGTCCCTTGCGCTGGGCCCCGGCGCGCATTCCGCTGGCGCTCCATGCGTCCAGGGCGCGAGGGCCGTTGCCGCCCCCGTCACGGTCATGCCCGGGCTTGTCCCGGGCATCCACGTCTGGCCGACGGCGCGTCCGTCCGGTGCGTGTTCCCGGCCGCTCCACGTGGATGCCCGGGACAAGCCCGGGCATGACAATGGTGCGGGTTTGCAGGTGCGCCGCCGCAACTACCAACACCTTCGCGAGCCCCCCATGGACACCCTCATCCGCACCTTCGCCGAGCGGGGCGATCTCGCGCATCTGGCGCTGCTCTTGTGGGCGCTGGCGGCCACTGCCGGCCTGTGGCGGACGCTGACCGAGCTGGCCCGCGCCAATGCGCGGATGGACGCGCTGGTGCGCGAGCTGGCCCGCTTCAACGCGCGGTTCGACGACCTCTCCTGACCTCCCAACACATTCCCGGAGACACCCATGCGATCGCCATTCCAGAAGGCGTCCTCGCCGCGCATCCGCGCGCTCACCGGCGGCCCCAAAACCAAGGCGCGTCCGCCCGCGCCCGCCGCCCCGGCGGGCACCGTCTTCCGCGAGTTCGTGGCCACGCTGGAGCGGCTGGAGAAGAGCCGCCGCCGCAAGAAGCCCAGCGCGCCCGGCGGGGGTGCGTGAGCCATGATCGCGCGTGTTTCCCCGGTCGCGTCTGACCTTCAGGCCGACGGCTACGCGATCGAGGGCTATGCCTGCCTGTTCGACGTGCCCGACCTCGGCCGCGATCTTATCGAGCGCGGCGCCTTCGCGGCGAGCCTCGCCCGCCAGGGCGCAGGCGGCGTGCGCATGCTCTACCAGCACGATCCGGCCGAACCCATCGGCGTGTGGACCGACCTGATCGAGGACGGGCGCGGCCTCTACGCGCGCGGCCGGCTCTCGCCCTTCGTCGCCCGCGCGCGGGAGGTGGCGGCGCTGATCCGCGACGGGGCGCTGGACGGCCTCTCCATCGGCTTCAAGGCGGTGACGGCCCGCACCGATCCGCGCACCCGCCTGCGCCGCATCGCCCGCATCGATCTGTGGGAGGTGTCGGTCGTCACCTTTCCCATGCAGCCTGACGCCCGGATCCGGCGCCCGGCCCCTTCGCCGGCCGCGATGCTCACCGCCGCCGCCGCCCGCCTGCGCGCCGCCGCCGGCGCCTGATCCCTCTTCAACGGAAGGTCTTTCCCATGTCGCTGAACATTGGTGCCCATGAGGGCTTGCCCGAAACCCGAGGCGCTCGCGAGGGCGCGCCTGAGACCAAGGTGGCCGGTGCCGAGCAGCGCATCGCCGTCGCCGATTTCCTGTCCGCCTTCGAGGCCTACAAGGAGACCAACGACGCGCGCCTCGCACAGATGGAGCGCCGCGGCGCCGACGTGCTGACCACCGAGCAGCTGACCCGCATCGATGCGGCTCTCGACGCCCACCAGGCGCGGCTCGATGCCCTGGCCACCAAGGCCCGCCGTCCGGCGCTGGGCGCCGCGCCGGAGCGCACGGCCGATGCCTCCCAGCACGGTTCCGCCTTCGACACCTATGCCCGCCACGGCGAGGCCGGCGGCCTGAAGGCGCTGGAGGCAAAGGCGCTTTCCGCCGGCTCCGGCGCGGACGGCGGCTATCTCGTGCCCTACGAGGCAGAGCAGGAGATCGGCCGACGCCTCGCCGCGCTCTCGCCCATCCGCGCGCTGGCCTCGGTGCGGGTGATCGGCGCCGGCACCTATCGCAAGCCCTTCATGACCTCCGGCCCCGCCTCCGGCTGGGCGGCGGAGACGGCCGCGCGGCCGCAGACCGACAGCCCGGTGCTGGCCGAACTCGCCTTCCCCGCCATGGAGCTCTACGCCATGCCGGCGGCGACGCAGGCCTTGCTCGACGATGCGCAGGTGAACATCGAGGAGTGGCTGGCGCAGGAGGTGGACGCGGCCTTCGCCGAGCAGGAGGGCACCGCCTTCGTCACCGGCGATGGCGTGGCCAAGCCCAAGGGCTTCCTCGCCTACACCAAGGTGGCCGACAGCGCCTGGGCGTGGGACAAGGTGGGCTATGTGGCGACCGGCGCGGCGGGCGGCTTCCCCTCCGCGACGCCGGCCGATCCGCTCATCGATCTCGTCTATGCGCTGAAGGGCGGCTATCGCCAGAACGCCACCTTCGTCATGAACCGCAAGACGCAGGGCGCCGTGCGCAAGCTGAAGGACGAGAACGGCAACTACCTCTGGTCGCCGCCCGCGGGGGTGGGCCAGCCGGCCAGCCTCCTCGGCTTCCCGGTGGCCGAGAGCGAGGCCATGCCTGATATGGCGGCCGACGCCTTCGCCATCGCCTTCGGCGACTTCCGCCGCTTCTACCTGGTGGTGGACCGCGCCGGGGTGCGGGTGCTGCGCGATCCCTATTCCGCCAAGCCCTATGTGCTGTTCTACACGACGAAGCGCGTGGGCGGCGGCGTACAGAACTTCGAGGCGGCCAAGCTGCTGAAGTTCGCGGCGAGCTGAGCCTGTTCCCCGGACCAGCGACGGCGCGAGCCGGAGCGCCGATCCGGGGGCCAGCGCAAATCCCCCGCGCAGCGGACAATGCCGAGGGCGCTCGATACGGAAGCGCCTTCGGCGTTTCCTTGCGCTGGGCCCCGGCCCAGCGCTCCACCTGCGGTGTCGCACGCCTCAGCCGGCCGGGGGCGACCTGAGCGGCAGGAACAGGTCGGTGACGGTCTCGTGCTCCGGAACGTCGGGGAAGAAGCTCAGCCTTTGGCAGAACAGCGGGAAGTCTCCCGCCTCCTCGCCGCTGTCCGGCAGCCAGTCGCGATAGAGGAAGAGCGCCGCGGGCTCCAGATCCTCGCTGTGACCGATGACGCGGAGCACCGCGCAGCGGCCGGCGGGGATGAGGCCGGCGGCGACGCCTTGCGCCGTGTCCGGGATGGGCCGGTCGCTGGCGGCGCACAGGTCGAGGCGGAAGTCTTCCGGGGGCGTCGTGCGCGGGTCGCTGTGGAACACCGTGAAGGTCGCGGCGACGCCGCGTCCGAGCCCCGCCGCACGCCGCCATGCGATGAAGCGCCGGACGGTGTCGTAGACCGCGGCCGGATCGCCCCTATGGGTCATGACCGCGACCGGGGTGGCGGGAAAGTCGCGAACTTCGACGTCTGTGGTGGTCCAGGTGGTCATGCGCAGGGTCCTTGCGTTGGTGAGCGGCGCGCAGGCCGCAAGCCACGGTTCCCACGCGGGCGATGTCCGGAACGCCGAAGGCGACTGGTCGAACCGCTGCCGGAAGGCGCGGGCGAAGGCGTCGGGCGCATCGTAGCCGGCGTCCAGGGCGACCTCGGTCACGCTGGCCCCCGTCCGGAAGGCGAGCTGATACGACGCGCGCCTCAGGCGGGCGAGCTGGACATAGCGGTGCACGGTGACACCGAACGTGGCGGTGAACTGCCGGTGGAAGTGAGCCTGCGAGAAGGCCGCGACGGCACTGAGCGCCTCAAGGCCGAGATCTTGATCGAGATGCCGGTCGATGTGGTCCAGCACCCGCTGCATCCTCGCCCGGTAGCGCCCGCGTGCGGCGTTGGTCATTGGCTCCTTCCCTGATGGCCCCGCCAGTGAACTGCGCCGCGGCGGCCCGCGCTCGACCGATCCTGCTGTTCTTCGCCCTCAGTTGGGCAGCACCAGGCAGGCGCCGCCGGCCTTGCGGAGGCGGTCGCACATCTTCATGCCCTCGGCCTTGGACTGGGCCGGCAGGCGCACGCGATAGAAGGTGCGCGGGCCGCGCCCGCCCACGCGGGTGGAGATGATGACCGGGGTCAGGTCCGCGAACACCTGCGGCGCCCGCTGCGCCTCGCGCCGGAAGGAGGCGAGGGCGATGTCGCGCGAATAATTGCCGGAGATCTGCACGCCCCAAGGCGCGAACAGCGCATTCGCCGGCTGGCCTGCGGCCGGGGCCGGCGCGCCCTTGCGTAGGGAAGCGACGGTGGCGAGGCAGGGCTCGGGCGGGAAATCCGCCGGGCCGAAGGCCGCCGTGCCCTGCTTCTTCAGGCCGGCCCAATCCTCCGCCGTGCGGCCGGTGATGATGCGCACATAGGCGCGCGTCTCATTGGGCAGGCCGCCGCCGGCCAGAAACCCGTTCACCCGCCCCGGCCCGGCATTGTAGGCCGCCGCAGCGAGGCCGAGATTGCCGAACCGCCGGTTGAGATCGGCAATCAGCGCGGCGGAGGCGGGGATCGCCGCCTCCGGATCGAACGGATCGACAAGCCCGCGCTCCTTCGCCGTGCCCGGCATGAACTGGGCGATGCCCTGCGCGCCCGCGCGGCTCACCACATCCGGGCGGAACGAGCTTTCCTGCCAGATGAGGCGGGTGAGGAAGGCGGCGGGCAGCCCCTCCTTCGCCGCCGCCCCGTCGATGAGGCGGCAGATGGCATGATCCACGGTCTCGCCGCCGGGCGACTGGGCAAGGGCCTGTGTATTGGCCGGCGCCGCGAGCGCGAGCAGGACGACGCCGCCGCGCCATGCGTGATGCAGGGCGGCGGTGCGCATGTCAGAGCCCGGTGGCGGGGAGGGGGCTCCCCAGGGCCTTCGCCGTGGCCATGATCCAGTCGCGATGCAGCGATACCAACGTGACGCCGGTGACGCCGCCACAGCCGCGCGCGCCGCCCGCGGCGGTGGCCCATCCGACCACGCCGGCCACCGCACCATCGAGGAAGGCCGGGCCGCCGGAATCCCCGGTGCAGGCCCCGGCCGCGCCCTCTGGCGTGGAGAGCCGCACCATGATGCCCCCGGTGGTGCCGATGGAGGGCAGGGCCACGCTGCGCAGCGTGCCCGCGCTCTTCATGGCGCCATCGGCGGTGACGCCATAGCCGGCCAGCAGAAAGGTGACGCCCTTCTCCGGCAGCCCCGCGGCCGCGCCGAGGCGGGCGACGCGGAACCGCGCGGGCAATGGCTCGGCCAGTTTCACGAGGGCGAGGTCCGGCGTCGGCCGGCGGGTCTGGAACTGGTCGGCGTCGAAGCGCGGATGCACCATCACGCGCGCCGCCGGCACCAGCCTGGGCTCGCCATCGCCGATGATGGCCACCGCATAGTCCGCCTTCGGCCCCACACAGTGTGCCGCCGTCAGCACCAGGTCGCGCGCCAGCACCGTGCCGGTGCAGGAGGCGCCGCGGGTGGAGACGATGAGCACCGTCTGCGCCGCCACATCCGCCGTCGCCGGCCCTCCGCCAACGATGGCGTGGGCCGCGTTCGGGCCGATGAGCGCGAGGGCGAGCGCCAGAAACGGCGCTGGGGCAACGAGGCGGAAAGGCTTCATCCCCCGTTTCTGCCGCCCGTGGCCGGAAGCGTCAATGGTTCCCCGGACAAGCGACACCGAAGCTGGAGCGCCGATCCGGGGACCAGCGCAAGACTTCCGCCCGGCAGGCAAACCCCGTCGTCCTCCGGCTCGACCGGAGGACCCATGGCGCCGTTTGTCCCGGCGCGCGGATGACGGCGCGCACGGAGGGATGGGCCCTCCGGTCGAGCCGGAGGGCGACGGCAGCGCAAGTTCCTCCCCTCTCCCCTCGCGGGAGAGGGGCCGGGGGTGAGGGGGGACGGCCTCACAGAAAGACCCGCCCCCCGTCCTCGCGGCGCCGCACCCCTCACCCCAACCCTCTCCCGCAAGGGGAGAGGGAGTTCTTCGGCCGGTACAGGGCGAGGCGCTGATCTCGGGGCGCGCATTTCTCCCCTCTCCCCTCGCGGGAGAGGGGCCGGGGGTGAGGGGGAGAGACCTCTCCTCAAGACCCGGCCCCCGTCCTCGCGGCGCCACACCCCTCACCCCAACCCTCTCCCGCAAGGGGAGAGGGAGCTTCCGCCGGTTTGGGTGGGCGGGCCTCTCCACCCCACAGGCGCCCGCCGCGCACCCAGCCTTTCGCCCATCCCTTTCACCCGGAGCCCCCCCATGGCCGAACTTCTCTCCGGCCCCGCCGCCGAGCCGCTGACGCGGGCGGAGGCGAAGGCCTTTCTGCGCGTCGAGACCGACGCCGAGGACACCCTCATCGATGCCCTCATCGCCGCCGCCCGCCGCCATGTGGAGGCGGAGACGGGTCGTATCCTGATGGAGCAGACCTGGCGCTTCTCGCTGGATCGCTGGCCCCTGCGCGGGGTGATCCCGGCGCCCGTCGCCCCGGTGCGCACCATCCTCTCGGCCACCGTGGCGGCGGCGGATGGCACGCCGGTGGCGCTGCCCGAGGGCGCGCTGACCCTGGTGGGGGACCGCGCCCCCGCCCTGATCCGGGTGGAGCCCGCGCGCGTCTCGGCGCCGCTCGTCTCCCATGGCGGCATCGTCATCACGCTTCTCGCCGGCTATGGCCCGGACGCGGCCGACGTGCCTGCGGATCTCGTGCAGGCGGTGCGGCTCATGCTCGCCCATCTTTATGAGCATCGCGACGGGCCGGGGGACGCCACGGCGCTCCCCGCCGCCGTTCGCGCGCTCATCGCGCCCTATCGCGTGGTGCGGCTGTGAGCGGCATCGGCGCGCTGCGCCATCGCCTCACCCACCAGACGCCGCTGGAGGTGCCGGATGGCGCCGGCGGCGTCGCGCGCAGCTTCATCTCGGTGGATGTGCTGTGGGGTGCGGTGGAGGAGGTCTCCACCGCCTACGGCCTCGGCGAGGATCGCCCCCGCGCTGCGCGCGTGCTGCGCATCACCGTGCGGGCGCCCAACACCATCGCCGCCGGCGACCGGCTGATCCATGCCGGCCGTGTGCTGGCGGTGGAGTCCATCATCGATGCGGACGGGCGCGGCCGGTTCCATCGCATCCGCTGCAGCGAGGAACAGATATGAGGACGGAATTCAGCGTCCGCACCCGCGGCCTCGACGGCCTCGCCCGCCGCATCGCCGCCCGCCATTTCCCGGATGCGGAAGCCGCTGCCGCCGCCCGCGCCGCCGCTGACTTGGCGGGGGAGATCGGGGCCGAGGCCGGCGCCGTCGCATCCGTGGCGGGCACGCCTGCGCAGCCCGTCATCGAGGTCTCCGGCGCGGCGTTCCTCGACCGCGTGCGCGGCGGCTTCGACCGGCCGGGCGATCCGGTGCTCGATCGCATCCGCCTGCTCTTCGCCCGGAGGCGCCCATGAGTCCTCCCCTCGACAGCCTGCCCCTCGACAGCCCCGCGCTGGCGTTGCGCGCCGCCATCCATGCCGCCCTCGTGGCGGATGCGGCACTGGTGGCGCTCCTCGGCGCGCCGCGCGTGCATGACGTGCCGACGGGCGATGCGGATTTTCCCTTCGTCACCCTCGGCGAGGCGGTGGTGGCGGACTGGTCCACCGCCACCGAGGCGGGCACCGAGCAGGCGCTGACGCTGCACGTCTTCTCCCGCTCCGGCGGGCGGGCGGAAGCCTTCGCCATCGCCGCGCGCTTGCAGGCGGCGCTGCACGACGCGGCGCTCACGCTTGAAGGCCATCGCCTCGCCAACCTGCGCGCCACCACCGCCGAGGTCCGCCGCGAGAGCGACGGGCGCACCTTTCACGCTCTGGTGCGGTTCCGCGCCGTCACCGAGCCCGTTTGACCGGAGACGAAAATGGCCGCGCAGAAGGGCAAGGATCTGCTGCTGAAGGTGCATGACGGCACCTCCTTCATCACCGTGGCGGGGCTGCGCACGCGCACCCGCAGCGCCATGGCGGCGCTGGGCGCGGCGGAAGTTTCCGCGCGTGGCTTTTCTTCCGCGCTCGCCTCCGCCTTCACCGGCCTCGCCGTGCAGGGCAAGGATCTCGGCACGGTGCTGGAGCAACTCGCCACGCGCCTCGCCAACCTCGCGCTCACGGCGGCGCTGAAACCGCTGGAGAGTTCGCTGACCTCTCTTCTCTCCGGCGCCGGCGGCGGGCTCGGCTTCGCCAAGGGCGGGGTGATCGGGGAGGGGCAGGTGAAGCCGTTCGCGCGCGGCGGCGTGGTGGCGGCGCCCACCTATTTTCCCCTCGGCGCCTCCCTTGGCCTGATGGGGGAGAAGGGGGCGGAAGCCATCCTGCCGCTGGCGCGCGGCGCCGATGGGCGGCTCGGCGTGCGAAGCGCCGAAGGGGCGGGGCGCGGGGCGGTGACGGTGAATATCGCGACGCCCGACCTCTCCGGCTTCCGCCGCTCGGATGCCTATGTCTCGGGCCTGGTGGCGCGGGCGGTGGCGCGGGGCCAGCGCGGCGGGTGAGCCTTCAGCGCGCGGTTTTCCACGGGTCCGCCGCCGGCGCCGTCGTGGAGGGCAGCGCGGACGACGAAGAGTTGTTGAACTGGTTGGGCGCGTTGCTCACCGAGCTGCCGCTATAGGCATCGCTGCGCACGACGGCGCCGGTCTTCACGCAGGAATCCGAGCCCGGCACCCGCTGGAAGCCCGGGCCGTAGCTGGCGCAGAAGCTGTCGCTCTTGCTGCCGGAAGGACTGCTTTTGCCGCTGGCCTGCGCCAGCGCCGGGCTTGCGGCGGCCGCAGCCACCGTCGCGCCGAGCACCACCGCGCCGCAGAGGCGCGCGAGGTCGAAGGCGGCGCCGGAGCGTCGTGCGGAGGAGAGGGGGCGGGGGGCGCTGATCGTCATGGCACGAAGAGTGGCGGTCCGGCAGCTCGCCCGGTGCGAGCCATCGGACCATAGCGTGGCCGCGCCCACCGGGAAATCCCCTGACGGACCGGCAGCTTGCCGGTAATGGCGACGTGTCGCGGCCGAGACATGTCGCGATTGACCCGCGGTCAATCGACTGAGGCGCCCGGCGAGGGAAGGCCTGCGCGCAGTCCGGCCTCAGCTGGGCGGCGGGCGCGTCATCCTTCGCCCGGATCTTTCGCCAAGGTCTTGCGCCAAGGTCCTGCACCAGGGTCCTGCACCCATGCGCGGCCCAAAGGCGCGGGGAAGCTCCGGCATGACGTGCGCGATGGCGCCGTCGTTCCGCTCGCGGCATTCCAGCCTTGCCCCACTGGCCGATGCCTGAACGGATACGACGTCCACCCGGATCAGCCCCCCGGACATCGGGAGGCCCGAACACACAAAGGCCCAGGCCTCACAGTGCCTGGGCGCACAGGGTGCAACACATGAAGAGCCCGGACATGAAGGCTGGGCGCCGATCGTGCCTGCGGCCCAGCCGGCCTGCCACCGATGGCGGCAATCGTCACGTCCGCTGCGCCTGAGGCGCCTTGCGTGATGACGCGCCGTGAGGCGGCCTCGTCTCATCTTGCCGCCCGTGGGCGGCAGGGTCCTGGCGACCTGATACGCCGCCCGTGGGCGGCCATATGGCTTGCGCCGCACCCGGCGGCGCTCCGATGGCGGTGGCGCGGGCCCTGAGCCGCACGCCGCCATCGGGGAGCGAAGATCACTTCTTCGCGGGAGCCTTGGGAGCCTTGGGCGCAGCGGCCTTCTTGGCAGCGGGCTTGGCGGCAGCCTTGGGGGCGGCGGGCTTGGTCTCCGGCGCGGGCGCGGGAGCAGCAGCAGGCTTCGCAGCGGCCTTGGGGGCAGCAGCCTTCTTGGGAGCGGCAGCCTTCTTCTCGGCGGCGGGCTTGGCAGCTGCCTTCGGAGCGGCAGCCTTGGGCGCAGCGGCGGGCTTGGCAGCGGCCTTGGGAGCCGCAGCCTTGGCAGGCGCCTTCGCGGCCTTGGGAGCGGCGGCCTTCTTCTCGGCGGCCGGAGCCTCGGCGGGCTTGGCGGCAGCCTTCGCGGAAGCGGCCTTGGGGGCAGCAGCCTTCTTGGCGGCAGCCTTCGGTGCGGCGGCCTTGGCTTCAGCCTTGGGCGCGGCGGCCTTCTTGGCGGGAGCCTTAGGGGCAGCAGCCTTCGGTGCAGCGGCCTTGGCCTCGGCCTTCGGCGCAGCGGCCTTGGGGGCAGCAGCCTTCGGGGCGGCGGCCTTCTTGGCAGGAGCCTTCGGTGCAGCTGCCTTGGCTTCGGCCTTCGGCGCGGCAGCCTTGGGGGCGGTGGTCTTGGGTGCTGTGGTCTTGGCTGCGGCCTTGGGGGCTGCGGCCTTCTTCTCGGCAGGTTTCTCGGCGGCGGCGGCCGGCTTCTTCGCGGGCTTGGTAGCCATGCTTTCGCTCCATGCTCAACGGGGCACAGGAAAGTCAAGGCGTCACGTTCAACTATGTCAAGGCCATCTCTACTGTTTTCGGCCAAGAATTAGGGGATGGGGGCATCATATGGCCGCCTTTCATGAGATTTTGTTTCCTCTGGAGGTCGCTCTCGGCGCTTCGGGCGGTCCGGAGCGCGTCACCGAGGTGGTCACGACCGCCTCCGGACGCGAGGAGCGCAACACGCGTCAGGCTGATTCGCGACGTCGATGGGACGCCGGTTACGGGGTGAAGACCTTCGCCGCTCTGGCCGAAATCGTCGCCTTCTTCGAGGAGCGCCGCGGGCGTCTCCACGGCTTCCGCTGGCGCGATCGTCTCGACCATTCCTCGGCCGCTCCGGAAGACGAGGTGAGCGCCCTCGACCAGCTCATCGGCGCGGGCGACGGAGCGCGCGCGACCTTCGCGCTGACGAAGCGCTACGGCGCGCTCCACGCGCCCTATCTGCGCGCCATCACCAAGCCTGTCGCGGGCAGCGTGAAGGTTGCGGTGAATGGCATCGAACACGTTGAAGGCGCACACTTCTCGCTCGACACCGCGCGCGGCGAAATCACCTTCGCGGAAGGTGCCATCCCGGCTCCCTCCGCGGTCGTCACGGCGGGCTTCCGCTTCGACGTTCCGGTGCGCTTCGACACCGATTTTCTCGAGGTGGATCTCTCCGCCTTCGCGGCCGGCGCGATCCCCCGCATCCCCATCATCGAAATCCGCGTGTGAGGCTCGCCATGCGCACTCTCGATCCCGCCCTCGCCGACCATCTCGCGAGCGGCGTCACCACGCTGTGCCGTGCCTGGCGCGTGACCCGCCGCGACGGCACCGTGCTGGGCTTCACCGACCATGATCGCGACCTCGTCCTGGAGGGCGTGACCTTCCTCGCCGCCTCCGGCATCGCAGGCTCGGAAAGCACGCAGGCGCAAGGACTTTCCGTCACCGGCGCGGAACTCTCCGGCGCCCTCAGCGCCGACGCGCTTGATGCCGCGGACCTCGCCGCCGGCCTCTATGACGGGGCTGGCGTGGACCTCCTGCTCGTCAATTGGCAGGCCCCCGCGCAGCACCTCCTGCTGCGGCGGGGAACCATCGGCGAGGTGCGCTGCGAGGACGGCGTGTTCACCGCCGAGATCCGCGCCCTCGCGGATGGCTTCAACCAGACGCGCGGCCGCCTCTTCACGCCCACCTGCGATGCCGATCTCGGCGACGCCCGCTGTGGCGTGGACCTCGCCGCGCCGGCCCATTCCGCGAGCGTGGCGGTCAGCGCGGTGGAGGGCGCGCTGCGCCTGCGCGTCACCGGCCTCGACGGCTTCGCGACCGGCGCCTTCGCGCGGGGCCGCGCGGTGTTCGCGAGCGGCGCCAATGCGGGTTTCGCCACCGAGGTGAAGGCACATCTGGTGGATGGGGAAGGGGTGGTCCTGCGCCTGTGGCAGCGCCCGCCGTTCGATGTGGCGGAGGGCGACGAGATCACCCTCACCGCCGGCTGCGACAAGCGCTTTGCGACCTGTCGCGACCGCTTCTCAAACGCACTCAATTTTCGCGGCTTCCCGCACATGCCGGGCAACGACGCGATCATCTCCGTCGCCATCCCCGGCGAGGGCGGATACGACGGGAGCCTCAGGGAATGAGCGGGGCTCCTGATCGTGCCGCGATCCTGGCCGAGGCCCGCGCCTGGATCGGCACGCCCTATCTCCATCGTGCCTCCCTGAAAGGTCACGGCGCGGACTGCCTCGGCCTCGTGCGCGGCATCTGGCGCGTCGTGGTGGGGCCGGAGCCGGAGGCGCTTCCCGCCTACGCCCCCGACTGGGCCGAGGCGGGCCGGCGCGAGACGCTGGCTGATACCGCGCGGCGCCATCTCGTCGCCGTTCCGCTCGCTGAGGCGCAGCCCGGCGACGTGCTGCTGTTCCGCTTCCGGGAGCACCTTCCGGCCAAGCACGCGGCGCTGCTCTCCGAGGGCGGGCGCATGATCCACGCCTATGACGGCGCGAGCGTGTGCGAGACCGCGCTGACGCCCTGGTGGCGCCGGCGGCTGGCCTATGCCTTCGCATTTCCAGGGGCGGGGTAGGGGGGCTCATCGAAACAGTTCCCCGGACAAGCGACACCGCAGGTGGAGCGCCGATCCGGGGTCCAGGGGCAAGGTCGGCGAAGCCGGCACCCGCCCGGAGAGCCTCGGAAAAGAGCCGCCTTCGGCGACGTGTTGCGCTGGGCCACGGCTCTCCTGCCACTGCGCTTCGCTCCGTTCCAGTCGGCCGAGGCGCGAGAGCGAAGCGGGGCGCTTGCACCGTCCTCCCCACCGTCCTCCCCACCGTCATGCCCCGGCTTGTCCGGGGCATCCACCGGGCCGCTTGCGCGCTGTCCGGACACCCGAACCCGCCCAACCGTGGATCGCCCGGGCACGCCGGGCGATGACGGCGCAATGTCGGGGTGAGGGGCCACCTTCTTCCCACATCCCTCCCATCCCGGAGCCTCACCCATGGCGACGCTGCTTCTCGGCGCGGCTGGCGGCCTTATCGGCGGCGCGCTGTTCGGACCCATCGGCGCGGTGGCGGGGCGGGCGCTGGGCGCGCTCGGCGGCTCGGTCATCGATGGCGCGCTCCTCGGTGGCAACCGCTCGCGCCATGCGGAAGGCCCGCGCCTCACCGACCTCGACGTGATGGCCTCCACCGCCGGCGCGCCGCTCCCCCGCATCTACGGCCGCGCGCGGCTCGCCGGGCAGGTGATCTGGGCGCTGAAGCTGAAGGAGGTGAAGAAGGAGGAGACGCAATCCGTCGGCGGCAAGGGCGGCAGCCTTTCGGCCAGCACGACCACCTACACCTATTACGCCAATTTCGCCGTCGCCCTGTGCGAAGGCCCGGTCTCGCGCATCGGCCGCATCTGGGCGGACGGCAAGCTGCTGGACACGCGGCGCCTCCACATCACGCCCCATCTCGGCGGCGCGGGCGAGGCGCCCGACAGCTGGATCGAGGCGAAGCAGGGCGCGGCGGGCACGCCGGCCTATCGCGGCGTCGCCTACCTCACCTTCCGCAATCTGGAGCTGACCGACTATGGCAACCGCCTGCCGCAGATCACGGTGGAGGTGGAACGCGCCATTGGCGCGCTGGAGAGCCAGGTGCGCGCGGTGACGCTGATCCCCGGCGCCACCGAGTTCGGCTACGACACGCGCAACATCCGGCAGGTCTATGGCGAGGCGAGCTACGGGCCGGAGAACCGGCACGTCACCAGCTTCTTCAGCGATTTCGAGGCCTCCCTCGACCAGCTCCTCGGCGCGTGCCCGAACCTCGCGCGCGTCTCGCTGGTGGTCTCCTGGTTCGGCGACGATCTGCGCGCCGGCCAATGCGCCGTGCGGCCGAAGTGCGAGCGCCTCAACAAGGCGACCGCTCCGGCGCTGTGGAGCGTGGGCGGGCAGACGCGCCTCACCGTCCCCGCCGTCTCCCAATACGAGGGCCGCGCGGCCTATGGCGGCACGCCTTCCGACGACAGCGTGGTGCGCGCCATCGCCCGCATGCGCGAGGCGGGGCTGAAGGTGACGCTCAACCCCTTCGTCATGATGGACATCCCCGCCGGCAACACGCGCCCCGACCCGTGGACCGGCGTCGCGTCCCAGCCGCCCCATCCCTGGCGCGGGCGCATCGTGTGCGATCCGGCGCCGGGGCGGGCGGGAACGGTGGACGGCACCGCCGCCTGCCGCGCGCAGGTGGCGGCGCTGTTCGGCACGGCCGTGGCGGACGACTTCACGCGGGTCGGCACGAGTGTGATCTATCACGGGCCGGACGAATGGAGCCTCAGGCGCATGGTGCTGCATTACGCCCATCTCGCCGTCGCGGCGGGCGGGGTGGAGGCGATCCTCATCGGCTCGGAAATGGCCGCGCTCACCCGCCTCACCGATGACACCGGCGCCTTCCCCGCCGCCGCCGCGCTCGCCGCGCTGGCGGCCGAGGTGAAGGCGGTGGTGGGGCCTTCCACCCGCGTCTCCTATGCCGCCGACTGGACCGAATATGGCGCGCAGGTGCTCGCCTCCGGCGACGTGCGCTTTCCCCTCGATGCGGTGTGGGGCGCCGATGCAGTGGACTTCATCGGCATCGACTACTACCCCCCGCTCGCCGACTGGCGCGACGGATCCGCCCATCTCGATACGGCGCTCACCCAGTCCATCCACGACCGCGCCTATCTGAAGGCCAACCTGCGCCGTGGCGAGGCCTTCGACTGGTTCTATCCGGACGATGACGCCCGCGCCGCGCAGGATCGCAGCCCGATCACCGATGGCGCCTTCGGCGAGCCGTGGGTGTATCGCCAGAAGGATCTCTGGTCCTGGTGGGCCAACGCCCATCACGAGCGCATCGCGGGTGTGCGCATCCCCGCGCCCACCGCCTACGTGCCCGGCGCCAAGCCCATCCGCCTGATGGAGGCGGGATGCCCGGCGGTGGACAAGGGCGCCAACCGGCCGAGCGCGTTTCCGGATGCGAAATCCGCCGAGAACCGCCTGCCGCCCTTCTCCTCCGGCGCCCGGGACGACCTCATCCAGCGCCGCGCGCTGGAGGCCATCCTCGCCACCTTCGGCGCGGACGCGGACACCGCCGACAACCCCGCCGCGACCCTCTATCCCGGCCGCATGGTGGAGCCCGACGCGCTCTTCCTGTGGAGCTGGGATGCGCGGCCCTACCCGCAATTCCCCTACGCCACCGAGGTGTGGGCGGACGGCGCCAACTGGGCCACCGGCCACTGGCTCACCGGCCGCCTCGGCGCTGCGCCTCTGGATGCGCTGGTGGCGACCCTCGCCGCCGATTTCGGCATTGCCGACGTGGACAGCGCGCACCTCTCCGGCGCCGTCGAGGGCTATGTGGTGGAACAGCCCATGACTGCCCGCGCGGCACTGGAGCCGCTTGCCCGCGCCTTCGCCTTCGAGGCGGGGGAGGAGGACGGCCGCCTGGTGTTCAGCCCGCGCGGGCAGGGCACCGTTGTGGAGGTCGCTACCGAGGATTTGGTTCAGGTGGAGGGCACGCCGCTTCTCGCCGTCACCCGTGCGCAGGAGACGGAGCTGCCGCTGGAGGTGACGGTGGGCTTTGTCGATGCCCTGCGCGACTATCGCCGCGCCACCGTCTCCTCCCGCCGCCTCGCGGGGAAGAGCCGGCATGTGACGCAGGCGGATCTCGCGGTCGTCGCCTCCGACGCCGTGATGGTGCGTGCCGCCGATGTCTGGCTTCAGGACCTGTGGGCGGGGCGCGAGACGCTCTCCTTCTCGCTGCCCCTCTCGTTGCTCGCACTGGCGCCCGGCGACCTCGTGCGGCTCACCTTCGATGGCCGCACCCGCCTCGTGGAGATCGTCCGCGTGGAGGAGGCGGAGGCGCTGGCGATGACCGCCCGCACCATCGAGCCGGAGGTGTTCGACGTGGCGCTGGCGGAGGAAGGGGCGGGGCACATTGCGCTGCCCGGCGCCTCCGGACCGCCCGCCGTGCGGGTGCTCGACCTCCCGGCCTTGTCGGAGGCGGAACCCGTTCCGCTGCAATGGCTTGCTGCCGCCGCCTCGCCGTGGCCGGGGACCCTCGCCATCTGGCGCTCCACCGATGGCGCGAGCTTCGAGACGCTGGCGCCCATCACCGCCTCCGCCACCTTCGGCACCCTTATCGCGCCGCTGCTGCCGGGGCCGCTCTGGCGGTTCGACCGGCACAACGGGATGGAGGTGACGCTTGAGACGTCTCTCCTCGTCTCGGCGAGCGAGGCCGAGGTGCTGGCCGGTGCCAACCTCCTCGTGCTCCTCGCCGAGGATCGCGCGCCGGAGATCGTCGCCTTCACCGAGGCCGAGCTGGTGGATGCGGGCAGCTACCGCCTCACCGGCCTCCTGCGCGGCCTCGCCGGCACGGAAGCGGCGGGGGCAGAAGCGTGGCCGGCGGGCACCTGCCTCGTGCGGCTCGACGGCACGCTGGTGAGCGTCGCCAGCGGCGTCGCGGCGCTGGGGCGCAGCTTCCGCTATCGCGTCGGTTCGGCGCGGGACGACCAGGGCGCGGAGGAGGTGACGGAAGTCGCCGCCACCATCTCCGGCCGCGCGCTCACGCCGCTTTCGCCGGTGCATGTGCGGGCGCGGCGGACCGAGGCGGGCGTCGCGCTCTCCTTCATCCGCCGCACCCGCATCGCGGGGGATGGATGGGAGGCGGTGGAGGTGCCTTTGGGCGAGGCGAGCGAGGCCTACCGGCTCGACATTCTCGACGGCGAGACCGTGCGGCGCAGCTTCACCCTCGCGTCGCCTGAAACTCTCTATGCGGCCGCCGACGAGATCGCCGATTTCGGCGCGCCGCAGGGCGATCTCACCGTCCGCATCGCGCAGCTCTCGGCCAGCGTCGGCGCCGGCGCGGCGGTGACGGCGACCGTAGCGCCGTAAGGCTCTTCTCCTTCCATCGAGGTCCAGCCATGTCCGAGCAATCGGCGAACCTGGCGCTGCCGTACATCGCGGCGGCCCAGGCGCAGAAGCATGTCACCCATAACGAGGCCATCCGCCGCCTCGACGCCTTCGTGCAGCTGGTGCTGGAGAGCGCCACCGCGCCCGCCCCGCCACCCTCGCCCGCCGAGGGGGCGCGCTGGTTCGTGCCGTCCGGCGCCACCGGCGCCTTCGCGGGCCGGGCGGGGATGATCGCGGCCTATGAGGCGGGCGCGTTCGACTTCCTGCCCCTGGCGGCGGGCTTCCTCGCCTTCATCCGCGATGAGGGGCGGCTCGCAGTGTTCGACGGCGGCGCGTGGGTCTCGCCTCTGGCGGCCAGCGCCCACCGCGGCGCCATCTCGGCCGAGGTACGGGAGGCGGATGTGCTCCTCTCCGGCGCCTTCGTGGACACCGCGCTCATTATTCCCGATCGCGCCATCGTGCTCGGCGTCTCCACCCGCACCCTCACCGCCGTGAGCGGCGCCTCCGCCTACGACTGCGGCATCGCCGGGGATCAGGCGAAGTTCGGCGGCAGCCTCGGTGTCGCGGCGGGCGCCACGAACATGGGGGTCATCGGCCCCACCGCCTTCTACGCGCCGACGCCGGTCCGCCTCACCGCCATCGGCGGCAGCTTCGGCGGCGGCACGGTGCGCGTTGGCCTGCACCTCCTCCTCCTCGCCATTCCCGGCGCGTGACCCGCGCCTCGCGCCCGCCTTTCGGAGCTTCCCATGTCCTATGATTCCAGCCGAGACCCGCTGCGCGGGCTCGCCGCCTCGCTCTCCTCGCCGACGCGGCTGATGAGCCGCATCACCCCCTCCGACAGCGACGAGCTTCCCGTCTACGCCAAGGCCGTTTGGGTGTTCGTGCCCGAGGAGGTTTCCGGCGGCGTCGCCACGGTGCGCCTCACCCCTGTCGGCGCGGACGATGCCACCCGCATCGACGTGCGCGCCTTGCCGGGCCTTCAGCCCTTGCCGCCGTGCCAGGTGCGCCGGGTGTGGGCGACAGGCACCAGCGCGGGCATCGACATCTACGCCTTGATCGACCGCTGAGCGGAGCGGCGGCGATGCTGTCCCTCTCCCTCTTCGCGGGCGCGGTCCTGCGCGGCCGGCGCGGCCGCCGGCCCCCGCGCGGCTTCATCTTTCTCGTCGATGCCGATGGCACGCCGCTGACCGACGCGGACGGCGCACGCCTCATCGAGCGCATCTGAGCCGCCGCTTCACCCCTTTCCCCATCCCCCGATCACCCGCGCCGGACACTCCGGCGCGGGCATGCCTGTGCTTTCGCCAAGGGAGTTGTTTCATGTCTTCTCGAAACTGGAACCAGAGCACTGCGGCCCTGAAGATCCGCCTCCAGCAGGCGCTGGATGCAGGCCGCCCGCTCTGGGCGCGCCCGTGGATCGCGCCCACTGCCTGGACCTCCGGCCAAACCATCCAGGTGGGCGAGGTGCGCAAGAATTCCGCGACGCCCGCGCAGTGGTACATCGCCGCCGCGCAGGGCGGCGTCTGCGGCGCCATCGAGCCGACCCAGACCAACGGCTCGGCCGTCTGGGACGGCACCGCCAACACCAGCGTCCTGTGGACCCATCTCGGCAGCTCGGCCGACTGGGACAATGTGGACGATCCGGCGGCGCCGACCCTGACGGCCACCGGCAGCACCAGCGTCCCGGCCGGCTATGTCAGCTTCAACCCGTGGGCCAACCGCCAGCTCCTGACGGTGCGCGGTGCCTATCTCACGCAGCATGTGGGCTCGGGCACCGGCATCGTTCTCAACACCTTCGACAGCAAGAGCGGCACCACCGTATACGGTGGCAGCGGCATCGCCTTCATGAGTGATGCGACGGGCATCTCGTTCCAGGTTCCCGCGTCCGTGCAGGGCATCCGGGTCTATGTGGACGGACGACCCGTCACCATGTCCAACATCGGCCCCAACCAGGGCGGCTGGTATTACCACACGATCGCCTTCGGCAAGCGCAAGGAGCGGCTGTGGGAGGTCTTCTTCGGCAAGGACACCGCGGCGATCTACAACGTCGCCATCCCGTCCAACGCCCAGATCTGGCCTGCGCCGTCGGTGGTCCCTCTCGTGGGGGCCTTCATCGGCGACAGCTACCTGCAGGGCTCCGGCTACGGTCCTTTCCTCGATGGCAACACGCTGTCCGGCCATGTCGGCCGGCTGATCGGCATCGACAATATGTGGCGCTTCGGAACCGGCGGCACGGGCCTGCTCAATCCGGGCTCCGGACCCTTCTATACCTATCGCGAGCGTCTGCCGCAGGTGCTGGCGCAGAGCCCCAACGTCATCCTCGTGCAGGGCTCCACCAATGACGCGAGCTATACCCAGGCGCAGGTGAACACGGAGGCGCTGGCCTTGCTCGATGCCATCCGGGCCGCCACCACGGCCCCGGTGTTCTGGTTCGGGCCGGCGCCGCTGTCGGGCGGGTATTCCAGCATCCAGATCGTGGATACCGCCATCGCGATGGCCATCGCGGCGCGGCCGAACAGCAACATCTTCTACAAGTCGCTGGTCACCTCGGTGCCGCCGGTCTTCATCGGCTCGCACAACAACACCAACTTCTCCGCGTTCAGCACCATCGGCGAGTACATCGGCGGCGACAATGTCCACCCGGTGGACAAGGGCACCATGTATCTCGCCCGGCGCATGGCCTCGGCCTACGCCAACGAGATGCTGCCGCTGGTCGCCTGACGCAGGCCATCGACGAGGCGGGGGCGCTCCGGCGCCCCCGCTTTTTTCCGTTTCTGTCGAGAGCCTTTTTCAGGAGAGCCTTGCCATGGCTGCCGAAAGCTTCGCGCCGGCGCTCGCCGCCGTGCTCCGCCACGAGGGCGGCTATTCCAACCATCCCGACGACCCCGGCGGCCCGACCATGAAGGGCATCATCCAGCGCGTCTACGACGCCTGGCGCCGCTCGAAGGGGCTGCCCGAGCGCCCGGTCCGCGAGATCGAGGATGCCGAGCTGAAGGAGATCTACCGCCGCCAGTATTGGGACGCGGTGCGGGCCGACGAGCTGCCCGCCGGCATCGACTATGTGGTGTTCGACGGCGCGGTGAATTCCGGCCCGGCCCAGTCCGCCAAATGGCTCCAGCGCGCGCTCGGTCTTTCCGCCGACGGGCAGGTGGGGGAGGTGACGCTCGCCGCTGCCCGCGCAGCCGCCGAGCACGCGCCGGCTCGCCTCGTGGACGAGATCTGCGACCGTCGCCTCGCCATGCTCCGGGCGCTGCGCACCTGGCCGGTGTTCGGCAAGGGCTGGGGCCGGCGCGTCGCCGACGTGCGCAAGCTCGGGAAATCCTGGGCGACCGGGGGGCGGACCTCCTCCGTCGCCGTGCCCGCGAAGGACGGGGAGGGGGCCAAGGGCGCGCTTGCCAGCGCGAAGCCCGCGCCGCGGCCGGAAGCCGGGGCGGGCGCGGTGGCTGGCGGCATCGTCGCCTCCACGGTGGCCGAGGCGGCACGGCAGATCGAGCCCCACACCGTTGGCTCGCCCCTGCTGGCGAATGTGTTCGCCACCCTAACTATCCTCGGCCTCGCCGCCACCCTCGCCGGCCTCGCCTGGGTCTGGTGGAGCGCGCATGCCGGTGCGAAGCGGGCCGAGGTGCTGGACCTCGGAACCGGGGCGAAGCCGTGAGCGGCGCGCTCGACGCGGTGGCCGGTGTCCTCGGCTATGCCGTGCCGTGGTGGGCCTGGGGCATTCCCGGCGCCCTCGCCGTGGCGGTGCTTCTGCGCCTGTTCGGCGTGCGGGCGGCTGGGATTGCCGCCGCTGTCCTCGCTCTCGTGCTCGTCACCCGGCGCGCCGCCCAGCGCGGCTATGACCGCGCCCTGAAGGAAGGAGAACGCGATGTCTCGAAGAGCCTTTCTGCCGCGCGGTCTGCGCGGGATGCTGCCGCTCGCCGCGACGGCGATGCTCGCCGGCTGCGCGACGACGACGGGTTCCGGCGCGACTAGGGTCTATTGCGGTGCGGCCGCGCCCATCCGCTGGTCGCTCTCCGACACCGACGAGACCATCCGCCAGGCCAAGGCCGCTAATGCGGTGGGGCGGCGGCTGTGCGGCTGGCGGTGACCCGAAGGACCAGCAAAGCTCACGGTGCGGCCTCCCGTCATCGCTGACAGGCGCGCAAGGCTCTGTCATTCTTTGTCTCTCTCGCTTAAGGAGGTTGTGGCGAAGGCGGAGGGGCACCGTGCGCTTGTTGGTGATCGAGGACGATCCCGAGCTGAACCGACAGCTCGTCGAGGCGCTCGGCGATGCCGGCTATGCCGTGGACCGCGCCTATGACGGCGTGGAGGGGCAGTTCCTCGGCGAGACCGAGCCTTACGACGCCATCGTGCTCGACATCGGCCTGCCCAAGCTCGACGGCATCTCCGTGCTGGAAAGCTGGCGGCGGGCGGGCAAGACCACCCCGGTCCTCATCCTTACCGCCCGCGACCGCTGGAGCGACAAGGTGCAGGGCTTCGATGCCGGCGCCGACGATTATGTGGCCAAGCCCTTCCACATGGAGGAGGTGCTGGCCCGCCTGCGGGCCCTGCTGCGGCGGGCCACCGGCCATGCGTCCAGCGAGATGTCCTGCGGCCCGGTGCGGCTCGACACCCGCTCCGGCCGCGTCACGGTGGACGGCAATCCGGTCAAGCTCACGTCGCACGAATATCGCCTGCTCTCCTATCTCATGCACCATGCGGGGCGGGTAGTGTCCCGCGGGGAATTGGTGGAGCATCTCTACGATCAGGATTTCGACCGCGATTCCAACACCATCGAGGTGTTCGTCGGCCGCCTGCGCAAGAAGCTCGACTGCGACGTGATCCAGACCGTGCGCGGCCTCGGCTATCTGCTCGCCGCCCCCGAGGAGCCGCGCTGAGATGGCGACCTCCTGACATGCCGGCCGCCTGACATGGCCATGGACGCAGCGCGACGCCCGCCGGAATACACGCCCGGCTCCCTCGCCTTCCGCCTCGTGCTCTCGGCCATGGCCATCACGGTCGTGGTGCTGCTGGTGGTGGGCTTCGTGCTCGCCTCCCTCTACCGCAGCTCCGCCGAGCGCGCGTTCGACCGGCAGCTGGACATCTATCTGAAGATCATCGTCGCCGACGTCGCCAATGCATCCGAGCGCCTCCCCGAGCCGGAGGCGCTGGCCGACCCGCTGTTCGCCTTCCCCAATTCTGGCTGGTACTGGCAGATTGCCCTCAATTCAGGTGAAAAGCTGGAGCGGCGCACGTCCCGCTCGCTGGTGGGCGCAAGCCTCCCACTGCTCGCGGAGCAGGGCATTCGCGGCCGCCCCGGCCTGATGCGGCAGGGCTATGCGACCGGCCCGGGCGGCGTCGCCCTGCGCATTGTCGAGCGCGACGTGGACCTCGGGGCGGATGCCCGTTACGTGGTTTCGGTTGCAGCGGTGGCGTCCGACCTTGAGGCGGAGATCTCCGCCTTCAACTTCTCGCTCGCGGCCACGCTGGTGGTGCTGGCCTGCGCCTTCCTGCTGGTGGTCATCGTTCAGGTGCGGTTCGGGCTGAAGCCGCTCACGCGCATCTCGGAGGCGCTGTCGGACGTGCGCTCCGGCAAGGCCGAGCGCCTGGAAGGCACCTATCCCATCGAGATCGTGCCGCTGGTGCGCGAGGTGAATGCCCTCATCGATGCCAACCACGAGATCGTGGAACGCGCCCGCACCCACGTGGGCAACCTCGCCCACGCCCTCAAAACTCCCCTTTCCGTGCTGATGAACGAGGCCGGCACCCGCGACGACCCGCTCGCCGTGCGCGTGCGCGACCAGGCCGGCGTGATGCGGGATCAGGTGGCCCACCATCTGGAACGCGCCCGCATGGCGGCCCGCATCTCGGTGGTGGCGAGCGTGTGCGAGGTGACGCCGGTCATCACCTCGCTCGCCCGCACCATGGAGAAGATCCACCGCACCAAGGACCTCGCCATCGACGTGCGCATCCCGGAAGACGTGCATTTCCGCGGCGAGCAGCAGGATCTCGAGGAGATGTTCGGCAATCTCATCGACAATGCCTGCAAATGGGCCTCCTCCCGCGTGGAGGTGGAGGTGCTGGTGGAGCGGCCGCGCACGCCGGGAGACCGGGTCTATTTCCACGTCAGCATCGACGATGACGGCCCGGGCCTTGATCCCGCCCGGCGGGTGGATGTGGGCCGGCGCGGGCGGCGGCTGGACGAATCCAAGCCCGGCTCCGGCCTCGGCCTCTCCATCGTGCACGAGCTGGCCCTGCTCTATGGCGGGCGGTTCGAGCTGAGCTCTGCCCCCATCGGCGGTCTTCGGACCGAGCTGGTGCTGCCCGCCGCCGCGGCGCCGCCCCCGACCACCTGACGCCTCGGGATGACGCGGGGCAGGGGGTGACACCGTGGCGCCACAGCCTGCGGCAAACCGTCTTCACACTGAGGCTTGCGGCGCCTAAGAGAGGCCGTCAGCCTCTCCGTCGCCCCATTCGGTGATCCGATGTGGTGGCCCGATCGTTGATGACGTGCACGGCGATTTGCCCGCAAAGGCAGATGGCCGCTGCGTCGCCCCGCTGTTTTGCCTGAGGCCCGTTCATGTCCGTCCGCGTGTTCCGCGTTTCTCCCGCATCCGCAGCGGTCCTCGCCCTTGCGCTGGGCGGGTGCGCGACCGACACGACCGGGACCAAGGCGACGGCGGCCCTCGCGGCCCTGCCCACGGCGCCTGTCATGTCGGGCACGGTCTCCGGCGGCCTTATCAGCGGTGGCATCGGCAACGGGCTCGACGACGCCGACCGCCAGCGCGCCTACGACGCCGAGATTTCCGCGCTGGAGACGGGCGGCCCCGGCTATCCCATCGGCTGGAAGGGCGACGGCACCGCGCGCGGCACGGTCATCGCCGGCCCGCCCTACAACCGCGCCGGCTACCAGAGCTGCCGCGACTATTCCCACACCATCTATATCGACAACCGCCCCCAGATCGCCCGCGGCGCCGCCTGCCGCACGGCGGAGGGCCGCTGGCAGCCGGTGAGCTGAGCGCCGGTGGAAGGCCCGCCGCCTGAGGCGGTGCGGGCGCAAAGCGGGCGTGACTTCTTGGGGTGATTTGGAAAAGCGACGCGAGGCGGCCTGAGGCGCGCCGCGCTGGCTGGCCTCAGTAGGACATCAGCAGGGGGACCTTGCAGTCCTCCAGCAGGGACTCGGTGACACCGCCCAGCACCCATTCGCGAATGCGCGAGTGGTTGAAGGCGCCCATCACGATGAGGTCCGCGCCGATCAGCCCGGCCTGCTCGCGCAGGGTCTCGGCGACGCCGTCCGGGCTCACCACCAAATTCTTCACGTCCACATGGACGCCGTGGCGGGCAAGGTGGGGGGCCAGCTCGGCGCCGGGAATTTCATGCGCCAGCTCCTTCTCCGAGCCGATGGCGAGCACTTCCACCGAGGCGGCGGACTTCAGGATGCCCATGGCGTCGTTGACGGCACGGGTGGCCCGTACGCTCGCATCCCAGGCGATGAGAACGCGGTCGTGCTTGAAGGTCTCCACCCCCGGCGGCACCACGATCACCGGCCGGCCGCTTTCGAACAGCAGCGCCTCGATGAGCCCCCGGTCGGCGTTGACGGTGGCGACCTCGGCATCCAGCACGGCGATGTCGTGCACCCGCGCCTGGGCGACGAACAGCTCCACCAGCTGGCCATAGCCGAGCTGCGGCGTCTCCACCGAGGCGGCGACGCCAGCGGCGGCCGCATCGCCCCGCGCCCGCTCTGCCACGTCCTGCGCGAGCTGCTTCAGCCGCCGGTTGTGGGCGGCGACGAGGCCGGTCGCGACATTGCTGACAAAGGTGTTGCCCATCACCACCTTGAGCGAGGCCGCCTGGATGGTCGCGTGGGCACCGGATTGCTGCGCCAGCGACAGGCCGTAGGCGAGCGCGGAGGACGGCTCGTCCACGCCCTCCTCCGTCATGCCGATGAGCACGCTTTTTATGTTCTGCACCATTTGGCGTTTCCTCCTGACACAAGATCAAGGTACCCGAAGGCTTCAGCTTGTCGTTGCGTCATGTCAAGGCTCGTCATTCCCGCCTGCCGGTTGCCAGCCCTTTCCCTTGAGGTAATAAGGGGCGCAAGGGAGCGCCCATGATCGATGATCTGAACCTGTTTGCGAGCCAGCTGGTCACGCTCTGGGTCGTGCTGGAGCCGCTGAGCCATCTCAGCATGTTCCTCGCCACCACCTCCCACCTCGACCGGCAGGAGCGCCACAAGGTGGCGGCGATGGGCACCGCCTTCGCCTTCCTCATCCTGGTGGTGTTCACGCTCCTCGGCCGGATGCTGCTGGAGGCGATGGGCATCTCCATCCTCGCCTTCCAGATCTCCGGCGGCATCATCCTGTTCTATTTCTCGATGACCATGATCTTCGGGGCGATGACGCGGCATGCCGTCACGCCCGATCCCGAGCGGCGGCTGGTCCATATCGCGGTCTATCCCATCGCGACGCCCATCGTGGCCGGGCCGGGCGCGATCCTCGCCATGGTGCTGTTCTCCGACAACAACCGCGGCGCGCCGCTGTCCCAGCACCTCGTCACGGTGAGCGTGCTGGTGCTGATGTCGCTGGTGCTGTTCGTCATCTTCTGGCTCGGCGACTACATCGCCAAGGTGCTGGGGGAGGGCGGAGCGAGCCTGCTGCGGCGGATCATGGGCATCCTGCTCGCCGCCTTCTCGGTCAATCTGGTGCTCAACGCCTTCCAGAAATGGCTCAACCTGCCGCCGATCTGAGCGGCGGCAGGCTGGTTGTCGCGGGGCCTGAGGATCAGGCCTCGATCTTCTCCATATCCGGGGCGATGCCGGGCGAGGTGGCCGAGCCGTCATCCAGCGGCGCCAGATAGTCCACCACCATCTGCTGATAGCGCGGGATGCCCTTGTAGGCGGCGATGTCCGGATGCAGGTCGCGCAGCACCCGGTGCAGCCGCCGGCGCCACTTCGGCACCTTGGCGATGTCTGCGACGCTGGTGAGATAGCAGCGGATGCCGAACAGGATGGCGTTGGAGCGGGGCAGGCGATAGAGCGTCTGCAGCTCCACGCGCAGATGCACCTTCTCCGCCACGTTCTCGGGCGTCACCGACGCCTTGTCCGGCCCCCAAACGGGATAATTCTCCGGCGAGGTGTCGAGGCGCGGGTTCACCGTCATGGTCCAGTTGAGGCGGCGCACCGGCTGGCCGTACTGGAGGCGCAGGAGATACTTCAGGGCGCGGTCGAACACGCCCTTCTCATGCGCCAGCGGCACCGGGCCGTGCCACTCCTGGAAGCTCATGCCGATATCGAATTCCAGCGACCAGTCGGCCTGGCTCGTCACCATGCCGCCGTCCACGAAGAGGTTGTCCTCGCGCTGGTCCTGAAGGGTGAAATCGCCCTGCGCCTGCCGGGTGATGTACTCGAACGGCCCGCAGGGCAGCGTCTCCGCCTTGCCGAAGATGAAGCTCTGCTGGATGCCGAGCGGCCGGTTCACCCAGGTCCAGGCGTCGCCGTCCTTCGACAGGGTGAAGTGCTCGGGATAGTCGGCCGCGAGGTTCTCCATGATCATCTCGAGGCTGTCCCACTCCGCCGTCATCATGTGCGGCAGCACCTGACAGCGCTTGGGGTCCTCGGCGAGGATGCGGGCGCGCTCCTTGCATTCGGCGATATAGTGCTCGTCAACGTCGAACTGCGCCTGGAAGGCGGCCGTGGGGCCACCGCGCACGTGCGGCTCGATGTTCACCGAATACATGTAGCTGTCTTCGGGGAACGGGAAGGGGAAGCGCAGGAGGTCCTCGGGCGACTTCTTGTAGGTGAAGGTGTCGCGGAAGGTCTCTGCGGGCTTGAACTGAACGGTCATGGGACCTCCCGGGATCACAGGTCGATGACGATGCGCGGGCCGCGGGCGCGCGACACGCAGGTCATAATGAGGGTGCCGGCCGCCTTCTCCTCCGCGGAGAGGAAGTCGTCGCGGTGTTCCGCCTCGCCCTCGACGAGGGGGGTGGCGCACTGGCCGCAGGCTCCGCCACGGCACAGGCACGGGGCCTCGACGCCGGCCGCCTCGATGGCCTCGAGCAGGCTCTGGCTCTCGCCCACCTCCACCTCAATGCCGGACTTGCGGAGCACGGCGCGGAAGGGCAGGCCGGTGATGTCACCGCCGAAGCTCTCCTTGTGCACCTTGGTCCTGGGCCAGCCGAGGGCCGCGGCGGTGGAGGCGACCGCCTCCATCAGGCTGTGCGGCCCGCAGACATAGACATGGGTGCCGAGCGGCTGGCGCGCGAGCAGGCCGGCGAGATCGAAGGCGGCGCGGCCGCCGCCGTGCACGCGGATTTCCTCACCCGCCGCATAAGGCGCGAGCAGGCGCTCGAACACCGGCACTTCCTCCAGCGTCGCGAGCTGGTGCAGCTCGAAGCGGGCCCCGCGCGCCTTCAACTCCGGCAGGAAGGAGAGCATCGGCGTGATGCCGATGCCGCCGCCGATGAGCAGGTGCTTCTTCGCGGTGGAGATGAGCGGGAAGAGGCTCACCGGATTGGCCATCTCCAGCACGTCGCCGGGGGCGACCTTGCGGTGGAGATGGGAGGAGCCGCCGCGCGACTGGGCGACGAGGCGCACGATGATGTCGTAGCGGCTCCGCTCGGAGGGCGGGGAGACGAGGGAATAGGCGTTCTTCATCACCCGGGCGCCGTCGCGCAGGGTGAGGAGGACGTGTCCGCCCGCCGGAGGGGTGGGGAACACGCCGCCATGGACGGGCTCGAAGGAGAAGCGCTTGAGGCTCGGCGCGAGCTCGACGATTTCGCGCACGCGCACATTGAAGGGCTGGGCGGCGGTCATGCGTAGAGCTCCTCGGCCTCAGGCACCTCACCCGGCACCTCGGCATCCACCTGGACGCCCATGAAGGCGGCGAGCCGCCGTGAGAAATGATCGCGCACGAACAAGGATGCGCCGCAACCCGGGCAGGTGAAGATGGAGGTGGTGACACCCTCGGTCACCGTCCGGCAGTGGACGCAATAGATGCGTCGCGCCTTCGGGCCGGCCTCGGCGAAGGCCGTCTCCTGGCGGCTGAGGCCGGCTTTTTCGGCGCGGCCCCACACGTCCCACAGGAACGGCTCGGCACCCGCCGCATAGAGGCGCAGCCCCATGGTCTCGCGGGCGAGCCGCTCCTCCAGCGCGGAGAAGAGGTGCGTCACGGACCGGAAGATGGCGACGCTGCCCGGCGCCTCCTCCATGGCCGGGGCGGCGGGCACGGCGCTGCGCCGGGCCACCGTCCAGACCTCGAAGGCGGAGGGGACAACCCCCTCCGCCAGTGCTTCAGCCGGAACCTCGGCCGCCTCGACCACCAGCAGGTGGTGCCGGCCGGACGGGTCCGGGGCCAGCGGGGCGTACGTCGGGCGGCTCTTCATACCCTGGTCGCTCATTTCGTCTCCGTTCAATAGACCGCAATGCTGCGGGCCACGATGATGACAACGGCGCCAAGCACGAGAGCGAGGTAGGGCAGCATCCCCGCTCGCGTGCCGGCACCGGGTTCGGCCTTGAGGTGCATGTCCTCCATCATCGCCGCCGGGAACTGACCCTTGTCCGTCACATAGTGGCGGAACAGGAACACCGGGATGATGGCGGCCGATACGATGAGCCCGGTGACCAGCGTGCCTGCGCCCCAGATGTCGGCACCCATGCCGAGCAGGAACAGGTTCACGTAGGCCAGCACCGTACCCATGCCGATGAGCCACATGGGGGCCTTGAAGGGGCGATCCCAGGCGGGACGGTCGATGCGGTGCATCCAGGCGGAATTGAGATTCAGGAAGTTGAACAGGATGTAGCAGACGTTGGAGATGGCGAGGATGAACACATAGTCCGACATCATCAGCAGGATGAGGTTGAAGCCAAGGTCCGTCCACATGGCGCGGGTGGGGGCGCCGTTCTCGTTCACGTGGCTGAGGTACTTGGGCAGCCAGCCGTCCACCGAGGCCTGGTAGAGCGTGCGCGAGGAGCCGGCCATGGAGGTGATGATGGCGAGCATGAGCGCGAGGATCAGCATCACCACGATGATGTTGTGCACCAGCGGGCCGCCCTTGAGCATACCCGCCATGGCGCTGGCGACGCCCATGCCGGAATAGATGTCGGCGGACAGGATGCCGTCATAGACCGCCGGCGTGGTCACGGTGCCGGAGGCGTCCACCACCGCCGGGGTCACGAGCTGGCCGAGGCCGAGCACGCCCTGGAAGGAGATGGGCACGATGGTGAAGACGAAGATGCACAGGAGCCCGGAATAGAGGATGGCCTTGAAGGTATCCTTCTTCGGGTCGCGGAACTCGCGCGTGTAGCAGACGGCGGTCTCGAAGCCGTAGGTGGACCACGCGGCGATGAACAGGCCGCCGGCCATCAGGGTGAGGCCCGCCATGTTCCATTCGCCGGCGATCACCCGGCCGGCCTCGTCCTTGGCGAGCGGGGCAAACGGCCCGAGATGGGCGGCGAGCACGTCGCCGGTGAACAGCGGCACGAGGCCGATGAGGATCAGCGGCAGCAGCGCCACGACACCGAGGATGACCTGCACCTTTGCGGTCTGGCTGATGCCGCGATGCTGGATGGCGAAGGCGATGAGCAGCAGCACGGCGCCGAGGACGAAGGTGGCGTTGATGCGCAGCGCGAGGCCCGCCTTCAGCCAGCCGAGATCCACCAGCGTGAGCTGCCAGGTATTGATGGCGGCATCGGGCGCGAACAGGATGGAGAGCACGTAGCCCGCCGCGAGGCCGGAGCCGATGGACAGCACCGGCGACCACGCCAGCCAGTTGCACCACACCGAGAACGGCGCGAGCAGCTTGCCGTAGCGCACCCAGGCGATGGCGCCATAGACCGAGGCGCCGCCCGACTTGTGCGGGAACAGGCCGGCGATTTCGGCGTAGGAAAAGGCCTGGATGAAGCCGAAGATGATGGACAGGATCCACACGAACCAGGCCGGCGCGCCCACGGTGGCGCCGATGGCGCCGATGGAGAAGAGCACGAGGGCGGGCACGCCGCTCGCGATCCAGAAGGCGCCGGTCCAGCTGATCTTGCGTTGAAGCGAGCCGGCCTCAGGCGCGGCGACCGCCTCGTTGGTTGCTGCGATACTCATTGTTTTTCCCCTCGAATTATGAGGGGAGTTTCCGGAGAAGAAACTTTTTTGTCAATGTATAAATTGGCCGACTGGACGGTAAAAGCGGCTCAATTTGCACGCATCTCCCGCCCAATGCATGAGCATTCTGTCGTTAGGGAAAGAAACGCCTTCGGCCCCGCGGCGCAACGCGCGGGGCCGGGCTGTTTCTACAAGGACCAAGGTGTCATCGTAGGGCGATGACAGGTCAGGCTCTCACCCTCGTCTTCTGCGGGTCGAAATGGGGGAAGGGCACGATCTCAGCGCCGATGCGCTTCCTGTGTCCGTCCAGCTTGCCGATCTCGATGCCCGTGCCGGTCGCGGCATGGGCGACATCGATGCGGGCAAGGGCGATCTGGGCTTTCAGGATGGGCGAGCGGGTGGCGCTCGTGATGACGCCCACCTGCGCCCGGCCGACATAAAGCGGGTCGCCGTGGCCCACCGCGTCGTTGCCCTCGATCACGAGGCCCACGAGCTTCCGCGCCGGGTTCGCCTTGCGCCGCGCCAGCGCCGCCTTCCCCACGAAATCCTCGTCCTTCTCCGCCACGGCGAAGCCGATGCCGGCCTCAAAGGGGTCGGTCTGGTCGCAGAAGTCGTAGCCGGCGAAGACCAGCCCCGCCTCGATGCGCAGCATGTCCAGCGCGGAGAGGCCGAGCGGCTTCATGCCCTTCGGCGCGCCGGCCGCCCACACCGCATCAAACAGCGCCTTGCCGTCCTTGGGATGGCACCAGATCTCGAAGCCCAGTTCGCCCGTATAGCCCGTGCGCGAGACGACCAGCGCCGGCCCGGTCGGCCCCCGAGGCGCGCGACCGCGAAGCGGAACCACTTCAGCTCGGTGATGGCGGGCTGGGTGGCCCCGGTCCAGATCACCTCGGCGAGAATCTTCCGCGACAGCGGCCCCTGCACGGCGATGTTGTGCAACTGGTCCGTGGACGAGCGCACATGCACGTTGAGGCCCCACTCCGCCGCCTTGGTTCGCAGCCAGGTGCCGGTGAATTCCTCGCCGCACACCACCCGGAAATTGGTCGGCGACAGGCGGAACACGGTGGCATCGTCGATCATGCCGCCGTGGTCGTAGCACAGGGCGGTATAGACCACCTGGCCGACGGCCAGCTTGCGCATGTCGCGCGTCACCGTGCGCTGGAGCAGGATCTCGGCGTCCGGCCCCGTCACCTCGAATTTGCGCAGGGGAGACAGGTCCATCACTGCCGCTTTCTCGCGGCAGGCCCAGTATTCGGCAATCGGCCCCTCGCCGGTGAAGCAGGTGGGCAGCCAGAAGCCGCGATACTCCACGACGTTGCGCGTGTGGGCGGCAAGGCTCTGGTGGAAGGCGCTCTCGCGCGTCAGGCGCGGCTCGGCGTCGGCACTCATGCGGAACGCGATCCCCTTGGAGAAGTTTTCGGCGCCGTCATAGACGCGCACATGGATGTCGGTGGGCTCCCAGCCATTGGCGGGGTCGATGTCGTCGGCGCAGGAGGAGGTGGCGCACACGAGGTCGGTGAGCGCCCGCAGCAGCACATAGTCGCCCGGCCGCGACCACGGCTCGTCCATGGTGATCGCGTTGGTGTGGTCCACGGCCGTATTGTAGAAGAAATTGATGGCCGGCCAGCCAGCGCGCTCGCGGATGCCCAAAGGCGCGAGCACGGCGTTGAAATTGTCCGTGCAGTTGGCGTGGCCGGGATAGCCCATGTCCTCGTAATATTTCGCCGAGCAGGCGAGGGCGAAGGTGTCGTGGCGGCCCACCGTGTCGCGGATCACCTCCACCAGCGGGAGCTGGCGCTCGTCATAATATCTGGAATGGAGCCCCGGCCCCGGATAGGCGGCGCCCATGAGGGTGCGGGTGGTGGTGGCGTCGAGGCCGAACTCCTCGCCCGTCTCCAGCGCGGCGGCGTCGAAGGCGAGGAAGTCCGCGCACTGGCGGCCATCCACGTCGATGATCTGGATGTAGTCGCCGGCCTTCACCGTATAGGCGCGGGCCTCGGCCGCGGGCACGCGCACATCGAGCTTCGGCGGCGCGAGCGGGGAGGGGAGGGGACGGCCGCGGCCCCGGGCGCGGGTCACAGTCACGATGAGGTCGGTGGGTGCGTCCTGCGCATCCGGCGACATGGGGCCACCGGGGGCGGCGACCACCACGAGCACATCGGCCTGCGCGACGATCTCCGCCGTCGCGCCCGCGCCGCCATCTCGCGACAGCAATGCCCGTCCCGCCAGCGATGCCGGCGCGCAGCTGTTTTCCGCCAGCAGCCGGGCGACCTCTGCGCTGCCCTCTCCCCCCTGGTCCATCAACGCCGGCAGCGTCTCCACGCTGGCGGCCTCCCAATCCTCCACCGCATCTCCATCGGTGACGAAGACCAGCGCCGGCTGGAGCCCTTCCGGGTCCAGCACGGTCAGCCGGTCCCCGGCGCCGAGCGTGAGGGCGGCCATACCGCCGCCGCGCACCACCACCCGCTCTCGGGCGGCGGTGGTCGGGGAAGGACCGGGCGGAAGCAGGGAGGCGTCCATTCACCCCTCTTGAGCGATGGAGGCGAGCAGTCGGTAGCTGCCGCGGTAATAGAGCAGCGGATCGCCCTCGCCCTCGGCGTGCAGATGCACCACGCGGCCGACGAAGATCACATGATCGCCGCCGTCGTAATGGGCATAGGGCACGCATTCGAAGGTGGCGTGGGCGGGCACGAGGCGCGGCGCACCGGAGGGACCGACCTCCCAGGGCGTGGCGGAGAACTTGTCCTCGCCGGCACGGGCGAAGCGGTTGGAGATGTCCTGCTGGCTCTCCATGAGGATGTTGACCGAATAGGCCTTGGCCTTCTCCAGCCGCGCCAGCGAGTGCAGCGAGCGGGCCATGGAGAAGAGAATCAGCGGCGGGTCCAGCGAGACGGAGGAGAAGGAATTCACCGTCACGCCGATGGGGCCGTCCTCGTCCTGCGCCATCACCACGGCGATGCCGGTGGCGAAGCGGCCGAGGGCGTTGCGCAGTTCGCGCGGATCAAAACGGGCGTCGAGATCAATGGTCGTCATGGCAAGGTACTTCCTGAAATGCGACAGCCCGTCCATGATAATCCCCTTCGATGGCGGGCGCGCGGGCCTTCGCCCCTCTCCTGAGCGACGGAGAGGGACGAAGGCTCCGCGTGGTGGCGTCCCGCGTTACGCCACCTTGGCCGGCTGAAGCTCGGCCAGCAGCTTTTCGGCGAAGGCGCGCTTCTCCGCCTCGTCCATCTTCTTGATCTCGTTGTTGAGCACGCGCTCGTTGATCGACTTGTTCCAGTAGTCCAGCGAGCCGAAGCCCAGCAGCGCGGCCTTGCCCACGAACTGGCGCAGCACCTCGTTGGTGGGGCCCATCACCCAGCCGGCCTTGCCGTCGCGCAGATAGCGCTCGATCTGGAGCGCTGGGCGGAAGCCCGTGCCGCCGGTGGCGTGGAGCATCTTGTCCACCACGTGGGCGACGTTCTTGGCCGCCTCGAACTTCACCTGCCACAGCCAGTGGAGCAGGGAGGACCGAGGCAGGGCATCGATGTCCTTGTGGATCGACCAGTCGCAGTTGTTGGTCACCGAATCCAGCGCCTGCGCCATCTGGTAGTCGAAGGCGCGGCAGGAATTGGTGTCCATGATCGCCTCGCCCACATAGTCCTGGATGGTGGGGTAGTCGGCGACGCGCATGCCCACGTCATTGTGGGTCTTGCGGGTGGTGTGGCGCTTGGCGATGTCGATGACCGCCAGCGAGATGCCGTTCCAGCAGGCCGACGAGCAGGTGAGGAAGAAGGGGTCCACCACCTCGTCGTTGGACTTGGCGCCGTCGCCGATGGGGCCGACGAGGGCCTCCTTCGGCAGCACCGCATTCTCCACCACGATGGGGCCGGACTGGTTGCCGCGCAGGCCGAGGCCGTCCCACTCGGAGGGGTTGGCCTTCACCTCGTCCTTGGTGACGAGGAAGCAGGAGAGGTCGGAATAATCGCCGGAGAAGCCGGGGCTGGTGGTCTGCACGATGTACCAGTCGGCGAAGCCGCCGGAGGTGGTCCAGGAGGCCTTCTTGGTCACCTTCCAGCCCTCGCCATGGGCTTCGGCCTTGGAGGAGATGGGATACCAGAAGTGCGAGCCGGTCTCGGGATCGGAATAGGAGAGCGTGCCGATGAGCACGTCCTTGTCCAGCCGCTTCAGGATGTCGGTGAGCAGCGGGTTGTCGTGGTGCCGCAGCAGCGCGGCGGCCACGGCGCCGAGGTGCATGGTGTAGCACATGGCGGTGGAGGGGCAGCCGTAGCGGGCGATGGTCTCGACGACCATGGCGGCGCAGACATGGTTCTGGCCGAGGCCGCCCAGGTCCTTCGGCACGTTCAGCGAGAGCAGGCCGAGGGTGGCCAGCGCCTCGAAATTCTTGCGGGGGTAGATGTAGTTGGCATCGCTCTCCACGGCGTTCGCGCGCAGCGTGGTCTCGCACAAGGCGATGAGCTTTGCCTGCAGATCCTTCTGCTCGGCGCTCAGCAGCCACTGGGGGTCCCACTCGAAGCCGAGCCCCCAGAACTCTTCCTTGCCCCACATCTTCGTCTCGGACATGTCTCAAGCTCCGCCCGGGCCGGCGCGCGGGCAGTCCCCGCGGCCGTCCCTGCCATTTGCGATCACGCTGTGGCGCGCCTGTTCCCCTCAGTGAACTTTTTTGACGCGGTAGAAACGAGAGTGCCACGGGCCAATTTTGGTGCAAGCCCATTAGTTGGGCGTTTGAGGCCCGCAGGATGACCACGATCTGGGCGACGCATGGGTCCACCTCGCTTTCCTTTGCCGCCTTTCGCGCCATGCTACCAAAGAAATTTCTTCTGAGGAAAAGTAATTGACAGGAGCGTTGGCCCGCCATCAGGATGCGGTCGTCGCGGCGCGCATGGCTGGCCTTGAGGCCGCCTGAGCCGCCCGCCTTAACGACGGGCCCGGCTACGGGCCGGCATCCTTCAAGAGAGGGCACATGACCAGCGCGACCATTCTGCGCCAATCGATCCTCAACGACCGTCACCGGGAACTCGGCTCCAAGCTCGAGGAATCCTGGAACGACATGGCGATCCCCCAGCACTACGCGACCGATCCCTATATGGAGACGGAGACGGTGCGCACCCGCGCCGGCCTGTTCGATGTGTCCGCGCTGAAGATCATCGACCTCTCGGGGCCGGACTCCCTCGCCTTCCTCAACAAGCTGCTCACTGCCGATATTTCCAAGATCCCGGCCGGCCGCTCCATGATCTCCTCCATCGTCGATGACGAAGGCGGGCTCATCGACGACGTGCTCGTCTATGTGGACGGCGACGGCAAGTTCCGGCTCTCCCACGGTGGCGGCGCGCTGGAAGAGGCGCTGCCGGTGGTGGCGCAGGGCTTCGATGTCACCTTCTCCCGTGACAACGACGTCCACATCCTCTCCCTGCAGGGCCCCCTCGCCCTCGACATCCTCTCCCCCCACACGCCAATGGTGCTGAAGGACCTGCCCTATTTCGGGCATGGCAAGACCACCCTGTTCGGCATCCCGGTGTCGGTGGCGCGCGGCGGCTACTCGGCCGAGCGCGGCTATGAAGTCTTCTGCGCGGCGAAGGATGCGGTGTTCCTCTGGGACAAGATCCTCGAGGTCGGAAAGCCGTTCGGCGCCATGGCCGTGTCGTGGGATTGCCTCGACATCGTGCGGGTGGAAGGCTCCCTGCTGTTCTTCCCCTTCGACATGCCGCACAAGGACACCACGCCCTTCGAGGTGCTGATGGACTGGTCGGTGGACCTCTCCAAGCCGGACTTCCGCGGCAAGGCCGCTCTCGTCGCCCGCAAGGGCACCGAGCGCACCCATCAGGCCGGGCTCGAGGTGCTGGCGGCGAAGGCGATCACGCCCGGCGCGAAGATATTCAAGGATGGCGCCGAGGTGGGCGTGGTGAATTCCACCACCTACAGCCGCCACCTCATGAAGTCGCTGGCGCTGGTCTCGCTGCGGCCCGACGTCACCGCGCTCGGCACCGCGCTCACCGTGGTGGACGGGGACGAGAGCTTCGAGGCCAACGTGGTGCGCACCCCCTTCTACGATCCCATGCGGCTGCGCACGCACCCGCTGGAAGAGCGGGCCTGACGCCCGCCTGAGACGCAAACAAAAGGCCGGCCGGACGGGATCTCCCCGTCCGGCCGGCCTTTTTTGCGTTTGGAGCTGCCCTCAGAGCGGCTTGAGCCCGGCCTCGATGGCGCTGCGGCGGCCTTCCAGGAAGGGCGGCAGGGCGAGGCGTTCGCCCAGATGGGCGGCATCCTCGTCGGCCGCAAATCCCGGACCGTCGGTGGCCAGTTCGAACAGCACGCCGTTGGGCTCGCGGAAATAGAGCGAGCGGAAGTAGAAGCGATCCACCATGCCGCTGTTGGGAATGCGCAGCTCCTTCAGCCGCCGCGCCCATTCCTCGTACTGGTCGAAGGTGGTGACGCGGAAAGCCACATGGTGCACCGCGCCCGCGCCCTGCCCCGCGGGGGACAGGCCCGGCTCCACCTTCACATGCACTTCCGCGGCTGGGCCTCCCGCGCCCATCTCGAACACATGGATGGCGCGGCCGTCCTCGGCGGCATAGGTGCGCACCTCCTTCATGCCCATCACGTGGAGAAGCACGGCGGCGGTGGGCGCAAGGTCCGGCACCGAGATCAGGATCGGCCCGAGGCCACGGATCTGGTGCGCCTCCGGCACCGGGCTCTTCGCCCAGGGCACGCCCGGCCCCTTGCCGTCATCCACGATCAAGGCGAGGCGCTGGCCTTCGCGGTCCTCGAACGGAAGCTGGTGGCGGTCGTCGCGGGTCTCGATGCCGGCATGGGCGACGCCCGCGTCGGTGAGGCGCGCGGCCCAGTATTCCAGCGCCGCCTCGTCCCGCACCCGCAGCGAGGTGCGCACGGCCGCATGGGTGCCCCGGTGCTCGCGCGGCACCGGCCAGTCGAAGAAGGTGAGGTCGGTGCCGGGGTTGGCTTCCCCATCCGCATAGAAGAGGTGATAGGCGGACACGTCGTCCTGATTCACCGTCTTCTTCACGAGGCGCATGCCGAGCGTCTGGGTGTAGAAGCGATGGTTGTAGGGCGCGTCGGCCGTGATGGCCGTGACGTGGTGAAGTCCGGTGAGCGGCCCGGTGGTCTCGGTGGTGTTCTGCATGGTGTCCTCCTCCGGCGTGCGGAGCCTCGTATCTGTCTGGCGCCAGAGATAGGCGGACAGCCGCTCCGGTACGAGAACCACGGGCGCAATCTGGGCTTGCCAATTTGCAAGTCGATTGGATGGAATAGGGCTCGGTCGCCTCTCTCATGCAATTTGTGGTAACCGGGAGCGTGGCCGCGATGGCACCATTTCACCGGTGTTCAGCATTTCCCGAGATCGCCGTTCATCCGCCTCATTGTTTGTGCCAAGAAAGTCCTCCATGCGGGGGGCATGCACTTGCGAGCGGCAGATTTCGGGGGATGTGGCGCATGACGCAGCGCAATCTGGTTCTGCGCCTCGTGGCGGCTGCGACGGTGGTGATGCTCGTCGCCGGCTGCTCCGACCGCCCCGGTATCGATGCGCTCATCCCGGTCTCCGCTCCGCTGGCTGAGGGCGCGCGCGAGCAGGTGATCCTCGTCGCCTCCACCCGCGAGCGCGATCCGCGGCCCGGCGTCTTCTTCAACGGCGAGCGCTCCGCCCAGCTCAATTTCGCGAAGATCGACCTCTCGGTTCCGCCCACGCACAAGCCGGGTGAGATCGAGTGGCCCAAGAACGGCCTCGGCAATCCCGCCACCGACATGGTGGTGCGGGAGGCCGTCTATCGCGACACCGAAAGCGAGTTCCTGCGCGACCTGAAGAGCGAGCTGGCCCGCCGGCCGGCCGGCAAGCGCAAGGTCTTCATCTTCGTGCATGGCTACAACACCATGTTCTCCGAGGCGCTCTACCGCCTCGCGCAGATGGCGACGGATTCCGATGCGTCGGCCGTTCCTGTCCTCTTCACCTGGGCCTCGCGGGCGACCACGGAGGGCTATGTCTATGACAACAACAGCGCCACCGCCGCCCGCGACCAGCTGGAGGAAACCATCCGCCTCGCCTTCGGCAGCGGCGCGGAACAGGTGAGCATCCTCGCCCATTCCATGGGCAACTGGCTGACGGTGGAGGCCCTCCGCCAGATCCGCATCTCCGGCAAGACCCTGCCGCTCAACAAGATCGGCGACATCATCCTCGCCGCGCCCGACATCGACGTGGACGTGTTCAAGACCCAACTCCGGCGCTTCGGCAAGCCGCCGAAGCCGTTCGTCGTCGTCGTCTCCCGAGACGACAAGGCGCTCGGCTTTTCCGACTTCCTCGCCGGCAAGAAGCCGCGGCTCGGCGAATACGCCAACGACACCGAACTCGTTGGTCTGGGCGCCGTCGTGGTGGACATGACCAACGTGGAGGCCCTCGACAGCTTCAACCACGGCAAGTTCGCGCAACTCGCGGCAATGGCGCCGCAGTTGCAGAGCGCCATTGCCGGCGCCAAGGGCACCGCAACCGCCGATACCGTGCAATTGCAGGGCGTGCGCATCACCGGCCTCGATCCGGCTCGGGCAGCACAGTCGGCCGGCCCTGCGCTGCCGGCCACCGCCCAGCCGGCTCCGGCGCAATAGGGCCAGGCCGGCGAGCCTTTCGCGGATGTGCCATGCCCGGCCGGCGCTTCCCTCGCGGGCGCGTTCGGTCTAAAGGCGTCGCCTCATGGCCTATTCAGTCAAGGAAATGTTCCTCACCCTGCAGGGGGAGGGGGCGCAGGCGGGGCGTGCTGCCGTCTTCTGCCGGTTCGCGGGGTGCAACCTGTGGTCCGGGCGGGAGGAGGATCGCGCCGCCGCCCAATGCCGTTTCTGCGACACGGATTTCGTCGGCATGGATGGCGAGGGCGGTGGCCGCTTTGCCGATGCCGCGGCCCTTGCCGAGGCCATCGCCGCCGTCTGGGGACAGGCCGGCGCCGAGCGCCGCTTCGTCGTCTTCACCGGTGGGGAGCCGCTGCTTCAGCTCGACCCCGCCGCCATCGCGGCGGTGCATGCGCGGGGCTTCGAGATCGCGGTGGAGACCAACGGAACGGTTGCCGCGCCGGAGGGGCTCGACTGGATCTGCGTCAGCCCCAAGGCCGGAACCGAGCTGAAGCAGCGCGCGGGTCACGAGCTGAAGCTCGTCTTCCCACAGGCCGGGCTCGATCCCGCCGAGGTTGCGGGCCTCCCCTTCGCCAATTTCTTCCTCCAGCCCATGGACGGGCCGGATCGCCGCGCGAACACCGATGCGGCGGTGGCTTATTGCCTCGCCAATCCGCGCTGGCGCCTGTCCGTCCAGACCCACAAGATGATCGGAATTCCATGACCACCCCTGACACCCCGGCGGCGCTGCCCGGCCGCGTGCGGATCACCCAGGGCTTCACCTTCGAGGCCGCGCACTTTCTGCCCAACGTGCCGGAAACCCACCGCTGCCGGCGCGTGCACGGCCATTCCTATCGCGTGGACCTCGCGCTGGAGGGGCCGGTGGACCCTGTGACCGGCTTCGTGGTGGACTTCTTCGACGTGGAGAACGCCTTCGGCCCGCTGCTGAAGCAGCTGGACCATTATTGCCTCAACGACGTCGAAGGACTGGAGAACCCCACCGCCGAGATCATCGCGGCGTGGATCTGGACGCGGATGAAGCCGCTCCTGCCCACGCTCGCGTCCGTGCGGGTCTACGAGACGCCCATGTCCTACGCGGAATATTCGGAGGGCTGAGCGGGCCTCAGCCTGCGGCATCCCCCGCCTGCGCCTTCTTCACGAAGGTCGCGAAGGCGGCAAGCTGCTTCTTCACGAAGTCCAGCGTGCCCTGGTCCGTGACGATGCCGTCGGCGATCTTGGTGTGGGCCTGGGCGACCATCACCTCCGGCACGTTCATGACGTGGGCGTTGAGCGCCACCAGCACCTGCCGCAGGTGATATTGCGCGCGCCCGCCGCCCATGGTGCTGGGCGAGGCGGACATGATGAGGGTGGGCTTGCCGGCGAGCGGCTGCGGCTTCAGGCGCGAGAGCCAGTCGATCGCATTCTTGAGGCCGCCCGGAACCGAGTAATTGTATTCCGGCGTGACGATCACCAGCGCATCCGCCGCCGCGACCTTGGCGCCCATGGCCGTCACCGGGGCCGGGAAGCCTTCCGCCTCGATGTCCCCGTCATAGATGGGGAATTCCGCGACGGAGGGCAGAATCGTGAGCGTCGTCCCCTCCGGCGCGATGCCGGCCAGTGCGCGGGCGAGCGCGGCATTGAGGGACCCCTTGCGAACGCTGCCGACAAGCACGACCCAGTTCATCGCCATTCTCCCGCTGCCCGCCATGGGCTCGCCGGGGATAATGGCGCAAAACCGGGAAGGTTGCGTGAGCCCAGGTGAAAACCACCGGTGAAAATCAGCCGATCCGCACCATGTGGTTGTCGTAGCGCGGCCCGCCGGTGCGCCGCGCGGTGATGGCGACGCCCTCGGGCGCGGCCTTCACCACGATCACTTCCCCATAGCCGGACGCGGCCACGAACATCCCCGCCTCCGCACCGGCCGCGAGGCCGCAGCCATCGGTGAGGGGCACTGCGCCGATATAGCGGCCGTCCGCCTGCCACACGGCGACCTGGTTTCCGCGCGGGGTGGCGCAGGCGACGAAGCGGCCGGACGGGTCATAGGCGACCGAGCCCACATATCCCCGCAGCGCCCGCCACGCCTCGTCCGGCGCGTCGAAGGGGGTGAGCGCGCCATCGGCGGCGATGCGGAAGAGGAGGGGGCGGGCCTCGCCGTCCTTCAAGAGGTCCTGCGCCGCCACCACGGTGCCGCCATTGCCGTCGCGGGCGAGGTGGCGGAGCGACAGGCTGGCGAGGTCGGCGGAGAGCTTGCCTTCGCCGCGCACGGCGCCGGTTGTGGGATCGACGAGGGTGACGCCGGAGCCCGTCACCTCCGCGTCGCGCGCCTCCGGCGTGTTGGGCTCGATGCCGCCATTGGCGATGACGAGGGCGGCGCCCGAGCGCATGAGATCATGCGGGCCGTCGCCGCCGCTCGGCCATTCATCATGGATGGCAAAGCCGCCATCGACCGCGCGCACGGCGACAACGCCCCGGCCCATGGCGCGAACGCCGTCCGCGGGATGCTCGATCTCGTTGGTCAGAAGCAGCCGGCCGTCCGCCGTGAAGCGGCCATGGCCGGAAAAGACGCGGCCTTCGCCCGGCCCGAAGCGTGCGACCACGCCGCCCTTGCGGCGGTCGAACACGAGGGCGATGCGCCCCGGCCGCCGCCCCACCGCCACCGCGAGCGGGCCGACGGGGCTCGCCTCGATGCCATGCAGCCGGGCGTCGGAGGGGGCCTCCGGTGTGGCCGCGAAGCTGGTGTCGAGGCCGACTGCGGCGAACCCCTCGCCCACGCCCGCCGTCGCCAGCCAGCCCTCGTCCAATTCGGCGGCACGCGGGCCGCCCGGCAGGGCCGCAGCGGCGAGGAGCGCGGCGCCGCCGAGCAGCAGGCCGCGCCGGCCGATGAGCGGGGCGTGGTCGAGGCGGGCGCGCATGTCCGTCGCCATGGCCTCAGTCGCCATCGAGGGCGTTGAAGCCCAGCGAGATGCCGAAATAGGACGCGATGGGCTTGTAGACAGCGAGCTGCGCCGCCTTGAAGGTCTTGATGGTCGCGTGGATGCCCTGCGCGCCCGATGCGGTGGCAGCAGCGGCGCCGATATCGGCGGGCAGCTTGTCGGCGGCGGCATCGGCGGCGGTGGCGGCCTTGTTGACCACGAATTGCGGCCGGCTCGGCATCTGCGTGCCCACGGCGACGAGGAGGGCGTCGGCGCTGTGGATCATGTTCGCGGCGACGCGGCCGGAGCGGCCGGAGCGCCAGCTGTCGGCGACCGTCGGCTTGGCGTCCGCAGGGCTGGCGCCCAGCACGGGCAGCAGCTTGGTGTCGGTCACGCGCTGGTAGGCGCCGGACAGGTCGGTGAGGATCATGCCGGGCAGGGCGCCCACATCCGGGAACAGGGCGGGATCGCCCTTGCCGGAGACGATGGCGCCCAGCGCGCCGGAGGACTTGTCGCCCCACGCGGTGCGGATTTCGCCGGTGATGGTGGCGAGATTGTTGGCGATGGCGGTGCCGAGCGCGCAGCGCCGTGCCGCCTCGGGGCCTGCGACCAGCGCCTCGGCTGCGCCTTCCTCATAGAGCAGCCGCTCCAGCGCCGGCAGGCCCTGCACCGCCGCGCTCGACTGCATGAAGCGCTCGGGCGCGAGGCGGGCGGGATCGCTGTCGGCGATAATCTCGGACAGCCCGCGGCTGATGCCGTTGCGCCGGTCCGGGAAGAAGGAGATGCGGTCGGCCCGGAGCGACAGTGTGATGGGGCCGAAGGTGACGAACTCCACCGCGTTCCACGCATCCGCGGCCTTGCCATAGGCCTCCTTGAGCGGGGCCATGCCGGCCGCCGAGGGGGCGGGGCAGAAGGCGGCCCAGGCCTTCGCCTGCGCGGCGGTGGCGGCGGCAAGCGCATCGTAGCGCGGCAAAAGCCAGCCCTCGATGAGCGGCACGGGATCGAGCTTCGGATCGGCCGCAACGGCGGGGCCTGTCCCAAAAGCGAGCATGGCGGCGAGGGCCGCGCCAGCAAGGCGGAAGGAAGAACGGTGCGTGGCTTCAATCATGACGTCGATCCGCAATATCAGGCCCACACCGGCAGCGGCCGGCAAAAATCACAGGGAAGAAACGTACCGCACCAGCGCCGCCCTGTCCTTGGGCGGAAGCGCGCCGAAGCGCCGCTGGGCCGTCGCCGCCTCGCCGCCGTGCCAGGCAATCGCCTCCTCCACCGTGCGCGCGCGGCCATCGTGCAGCAGGCCGGTGTTGGCGGCGAGCGCATCGGAGAGGCCGGCGAGGGGCGCGGTGCGCCAATGCGAGGCGCCCACACCGGGCTCCGGCATGGTGTCGCCGAGGTCCGGGCCCATCTCGTGCAGCAGCAGATCGGTGTACATGCGGGCCGCGCCGCCGTCGGCAGTGGGCAAGGACGGCCGGTGGCACTGGGCGCAGCCGGTTGAGGCGAACAGCGCAGCGCCACGCTTGGCCTCGGCCTTGGGCAGGTCTTCCGGCTCGGGCTGGGGCAAAGAGGCGACATAGGCGACCACCCGGTCGAGCACCGCCGAGCCGATTTCCAGTGCGTCGTCCGCATCCCCGGAGGTGGCATTGGCATTGCCGTGGAGGGCCTGCCGGCAGGCGGTCTGGGTGGGCGTGCAATCGCCCCACGGCTCGGGGTGGAAGCGGTTGGAGAGGCCGAGATCGAGGAAGAAGGCTTCCGCCGACTGGCCGGCGAGGGTCGGCTGCGAGGCCTTCCAGCCGAAGCGGCCGATGGCTGTGCTGCCGTCGGCCTGCGTCACACGCCGCGCCATGCCCTTCACGCCGTCTTTGCCCTTCGCCTGCTCGCGCTCCACCGCGAGGATGGCGGCATCGGGCACAGCGGCGAGCGCCCCGCGGCCCTTGAGGTCCGGCCCGACGCGGAGAGACAGGCCGCTCGCGGGATCGAGCGGGCCATAGCCCAGCGCCTCGGGGTGGGGCTTGCGGGCGATGCGGCCGTCCGGCAGCGGCGTGTCGGTGACGCCGATCATCCCCTCGCTGGGAATGCCCGGCACCGCATCGATCTGGAACCGGCGGCCATAGACGGGATCACCGCTGCCGTCCGGCCGTCCGATCATCAGCACGAAGCCGCGCTCCGCCGTGCCCTTCTCCAGACGCGCGGGGGCGCGGCGGTCGGCGGGATGGCAGGTGGCGCAGGAGCGGGCATCGAACAGCGGGCCGAGGCCGTCGTCGCCCCGGGTCGAGGCGGGGGCAGGCACCCAGGGGCGCTTGAACAGGGCCTTGCCGATGGCGAGGTCCAGCTTGTCCAGGGTCTCGGCAGTGGCCGGCGTCGCGGAGAGGGCAGCGAGCAGCGCGAGGAAAAGACGCACGCGCATCCTCACACCACCCTGATCCAGCCCATGAGACCGGAATCCATGTGCTCCAGGATGTGGCAGTGGAACACCCAGTCGCCGCTGGTGGCGCGGAAGGCGATCTCCACCGTCTCGTTGGGCTCGGTCATGACCGTATCTGCGAGATAGGGCGGGATGTCCTTCTTCTTGGAGGAGGACAGCACGCGGAAGACGTGCCCATGCAGATGCATGGGGTGGACGTGCTTGGTGACGTTGGTGATGGAGACGACGTAGCTCGCCCCGTCCTTCAGCGTCGCCAGCGGCGGCGGCAGGCGCAGGTCCGCGCCGGCGCCCCAGGAATTGCGGTTGATGGCCCAGAAGGTCTTGCTGCCGACGCAGGCGGAGGCAATCAGCGCCTTGGCCAGCGGATCGTCCGGCGGCAGGGGATCGCCGCTCACGATGGGGCCGGCGGCGGTCTGCACGAGATAATCGATGCGGCTGGCGCGCTTCACGTCCGGCAGCGGCACCTTGGCGGGGGGCAGAGCCTTGGGGCGGAAGGCGGTTTTCTTGCGGCCCGGCTTGCTCCCGGGAGCGTCCACGCCGACCAGCGTGGTGAGCAGATAGGGCTCGGCGGTGCGATAGTCGTAGACCTTCACCTCCTCGCCGGGGCCGGGCATGCGCACATGCACGTCGATCCGCATGGCCGGGCCCATGCGCCAGATCTCGTTCGGCAGCTTGGAGAAGGGGAGGGGCGTCAGCGCCTGACCGTCGATGGCGATGATGGCCGCGTCTTCCGTCTCGCAGCCGAAATCGATGGTGCGCGTGGAATCGGCGACGATCACCCTGAGCCGCACGTCCCCATAGGCCGGCGCCTCGACGCGGGGCGGCACGATGGAGCCGTTGGTGGCGCGCACCGTGCCGAAGGTGCCGGCGGTGGAGGCGCCCTCATCGGTAAACATCTCCAGCCAGCGGCCGTCCTTTTCGTCGAGCCGCCAGTCCTTCACCACGATGAAATGCTCGGCATCGAAGCCGAGCTTCGCCTCGGCCGGATCGTCCACCACGAGCAGGCCGACGAGGCCACGGCCCACCTGGCCCGTCTCGTCGCAATGGGGATGGAAGAAGTAGAAGCCCGGATCGGGCAAGGGCACGTTGTAGGTGAACGTGCTGCCCGCCGGGATCGGCGCCTGGGTGATGGGCGAGACGCCATCCGAGAGATAGGGCACGCGCACGCCGTGCCAGTGGACGGTGGTGAGGTCCGGCAGGCGGTTCTCGAAATCCACCATCAGCCGCGTGCCCACCGGCGCGCGCAGGGTGAGGAAGGGCGTGCCGTTATAGGCGCAGAAGCCCTTCGTCACCGGCTTGCCCGGCCCCAGCAGCGGCATTTCCATTTCCGCCGCCGAGAGGGCGAGCCGGCGCACCGGCGCGCTCTTCGGCAGGGTGTCCACGGAGGCCGGCACGCGGCCGAGGGCGGAGGGGCGAACCCCACCGCCCCCGCAGCCGCCGCGCCGGCCAGCAGCGCCCGACGCGAGATCATCGCGTCCGTCCCATCGTCATGGTCTCACTTCTTCTTCACGTTCTTCGGGTCGTCCAGGCTCTTGGAGCCTTCCATCTTGATCTGGAGCTTGAGGGCCGAGACGCCGCGCTCGATGGCGTGGGCCTGGGCCACGAGGGCGTCCACGCCGTCCTGGATCAGCTTGGCGCCCTTGGTGTTCCCCTCTTCCAGCATCTTGTCGTAGGTGATCTCGCCGGAATCCGCCACGTCCTTCAGGGCCTTGAGGGCGGCAAGGGCGGCAGCCGACTTGGCGTCGATCTCGTCGGCGATCTTCGGGTCGGCGGCGCGGATGAGGTCGGCGACCGAGGGGCCGGTGACCTTGGAGCCGTCCGGCTTCACGAAGGTGCCGTAATAGACGTCGCGGATGCCCACTTCGTCGTAATAGTGCGCGTTCTGAGTGTTGTTGGAGAAGCAGTCGTGCGCCTCCTCCGGATCATGGAGGATGAGGCCGAGCTTCATGCGCTCGCCGGCGAGCTCGCCGTAGGAGAGAGAGCCGAGGCCGGTGAAGATGGTGGCAAGGCCGGCCTTGTCGTTCTTCTTGATGAGCGCGGCGCGGGCCTTGCCCTTGGCGCCCCACAGGCCGGTCATCTCGTCGAGATCGGCGACCAGCGTCTGGGTGGCGACCTTGAGATACTCGCCGCGACGATCGCAATTGCCGTTGGTGCAGTTCTTCAGATCATAGTCGGTGTAGGGGCGCTGGCCCTGGCTGGGCGTCGCGTTGTGGAGGTTCTGGCCCCACAGCAGGAATTCGATGGCGTGCCAGCCGGAGCCCACGTTCGCCTCGACGCCGCCGGCCGAATTCAGCTCGTGCAGCAGCTTGGGCGTGATCTTGGTGACGTCCACCGTCTTCTTGCCGATGCGGATGGACTTCGAGGCGATCACATTGGCGGTGTAGAGCGGGTTCTCGTCGGACTTCTCGCCGTAGCTCTTCTTGTCCACGTAGTCGATCAGGCCTTCGTCGAGCGGCCAGGCGTTCACATTGCCTTCCCACTCGTCGACGATCTTGTTGCCGAAGCGGAAAGCCTCGGTCTGCTGGTAGTAGACGCGGGCCGCCTTCCACGCATCGCGCGCCTTGCCCAGGCTGTCGGCGCTGGGGGCGGCGAGGAAGGCGTCGATGGCCTTCTGCATGTCCTTGGCCGTGGCGGCGGACGAGCCGTACATCACCTCGGCGAGGTCGGCGTAGTGGACAATCACATCACGCGGCTTCGGCGCATCCGCGAGCACGGGGCTCGCGAAGGCTGCGACTGACGCGATGACGGCGCCGAGAAAATGCGCGCGCATCGACCTTCTCTCCTTGAAATTCGAAAACCGGAACCGGGGCCATTGCCCCATCGCGGCGGAGAGTATGAGCCGGGCCGATGGCGGGCAAGCGCTTGAGACAATAATGGAATTGTTCCATGTCCAGAGTGCGGGGCCTCGACTTGTCTCTCCCAAGTCAAAGCGACGCACCCCTTAGTAGAAGACGTTACGTCACTCTGTATCTGTGCGTCCTTGGGCCGTTTCGTCGCGCCCGGCTGCAAACGCTGGACACGGCGGGTTCGCGGGCCGGATGCCGGCGCCCTTGAACTATAGTCTCAATGGCCGCCGAGCAGGCACGCAGCTTTTCATTTGAACAATTCCAAACCTCTGCCGTTGCGGTGACATGGCCTGCCAGCGGGTGATAAGGTTTCGTCATATTCAATTGGTTTTCGTCCCGACGGCGATCTCTCCCGAAGGGCGAAGGCCATCAGGGCAGCGTTTATGCCCGCTCGTGCGTGCCGGCAGCGGCCGTCGGGGACAAAAAGGACAGGCCGCGATGATTGCCGCGCTTCTGATCGTTTTTCGTGAAGTCCTCGAGGCCGGCATCGTCACCGGTGTGGTGCTCGCCGCCTCCGAGGGCATCCGCCATCGCGGCCTGTGGATCAGCCTCGGCATTCTCGGCGGCATCGCCGGCTCTGCGGTCCTCGCCCTCTTCGCCGATACCATCGCCTCCACCTTCGACGGCTCCGGGCAGGACATCCTGAATGCCGCCATCCTCTCCGTCGCGGTGGTCATGCTGGTGTGGACGGTCGTCTGGATGGCGAGCCATGGCAAGCACATGGTCATGGAGATGCGGGAGGTCGGCCGCGAGGTGAAGGAGGGGCGCAAGCCGCTCGCCGCGCTGGCCATCGTCGTCGGCATGGCCGTGCTGCGCGAGGGCGTGGAGATCGTGCTCTTCCTCTATGGCATCGCCAGCACGGGCGCCGATTCGCCCGGTGCGATCGTGCTCGGCGGTCTCGGCGGTCTGGCGGCGGGTGCTGCCCTCTCGCTGCTGCTCTATCGCGGCCTCGTGGCGATCCCGCTCAAGCATCTGTTCAAGGTCACGTCCGTCCTCATCACGCTTCTCGCCGCCGGCCTTGCCGCGCAGGTGGTGGGCATCCTGCAGGATTCCGGCTTCATCCAGTCGCTGGCGGAGCCGGTGTGGAATTCGAGCTGGCTGCTGGCGGACGACAGCGCGCTGGGTCGTGTGCTGCGCACGCTCATCGGCTACCGCGCCGAGCCCACGGGCATGCAGGTGATCGCCTATGTGGCGACGGTGGCGGTCATCCTCGGCCTGTCGGCCATCGTCAACGGCCGCCTCGCTTCGGCTCCGCGCCGGCAGAGCGCCGGCCGCTCGGCCGGCGGCCACGTTTCCCGCGCCTGAGTGCTCGACGCGCTTTCCGGTGCCCGCCGGCGTTTCCGCGGTCTCCGGCTTCCGGTATGCTGACGCGCGATGTTCCGGGCTCCGGGACACGCGGCGCAGGCGGAACGCCGGGCGGCATCCGAGGAGAAGCACATGAGCGGCGGAACGAGCAGCAAGGAAAGCCGCGCCAAGGCCGGACAGGGGCGTGACGGCACCCGCCTGTTCCTGCGCGTGGACTTCGCCGATGGCAGGCGCCTCGGGCCGGGCAAGATCAAGCTGCTGGAGGCGATCCGCGAGCACCACTCTATCCTGGCCGCCGCCAAGGCCATCGGCATGAGCTATCGGCGCGCCTGGCTGCTGGTGGACGAACTGGACCGCATGTTCGAGCAGCGCGTGATCGTCACCTTCCCTGGCCGCCGCGGCGCCGGCACCGAGGTCACGGCCTTCGGCGAGCGGGTGATCGCGCTCTATCGCGCCATGGAGCGGCAGGCGGCGAAGGCCACCAGCGGGGCGCTGGACGAGCTCACGTCCGCCCTTGCGGCGGATTACCACCCGAAATCAGACGCAGAGCCGGGGGATCCTGAGGCGGATTCGCCGCTGGCCGGGCCGGCCGTGAAGCAGGCGGGCTGACGATCTCCGCGCCCGGTGAGTGGAAGCCCATCGGCCGGCTATCCACCGTCACCGCCTTGATCATCGCCCAAACCTGCATGCCGGGCTCAAGGCCCAGGCGCAGCACGCTTTCCTGCGTCACCAGCGAGCTGAGGCGGCCGGCGGACAGCGCCAGTTCCACTTCGGAGAACGGGCCTTCCGCCCGGGTGATGGCGGAGATGGTGCCGGAAATCCGGTTCGTCACCGACACGTCCATGGGCCGCGACAGGGACAGGGACACGTCACGGGAGCGGATGCGCGCCCGCGCCGGCGCGCCTACCGGGCGGCCCACCAGCGGCACCCGCAATTCACCATCGGCGAACGAGACGGTGGAGAGGCCAAGGTCGGGGTCGTGCGCCGTCACCGTGCAGTCGAGGATGGTGCCGATGTCGAAGCGGCCGATCACCGGCAGCAGCTCGGGCCGCGACAGCACGTCGGCGAGGGGGCCGCAGGCGATGACCTTGCCGTCCGAAAGCGCCGCCACCGCGTCCGCGAGGCGCAGCACCTCCTCGATGGAGTGGCTGACATAGAGGATGGGCAGGTTCAGCTCGTCCCGAAGCCGCTCCAGATAAGGCAGGATCTCGCCCTTGCGCATCTCGTCCAGCGAGGCGAGGGGCTCGTCCATGAGCAGGAGGCGGGGCTGGGACAGGAGCGCGCGGCCGATGGCGATGCGCTGCTTCTCGCCGCCGGAGAGGGTGTGCGGCCGGCGCTTCAGCAGGTGGCCGACGCCCAGCATCTCCACCACGGCATCGAACTGGATGGTGCGCGGCCGCCGGGTGCGGCGCTCGCCGTAGCGCAGGTTGTTCTCGATGGTCATGTGCGGGAACAGCCGCGCGTCCTGGAACACGTAGCCGACCGCGCGCTGCTCCATGGGCAGGTTGATGCCCGCCTGCCGGTCGTAGAACACCGTGTCGCCGACGCGGATGTGCCCGCTGTCCGGCGTCAGCGAGCCGGCGACCATCTGGATGATCGTGGTCTTGCCGCAGCCGGAGCGGCCGAACAGGGCCGTCACGCCCCTCTCGGGTGCCCGGAGATCCGCCTTCAGGTGAAAGCCGGTGGAGCGGGCGAGGGAAACGTCGATCTCGATCATATCTGGCCCAGCGCAACGCGGATGCGCTTGTCCGCCATCTCCGCCAGCATGAGGGAGCCGAGGGCGAGCACCACCGAGACCACGGTGAGGCGCAGGGCCATGGCGTCGCCGTCGGGCATGTGGGTGGCGCTGTAGATGGCGAGCGGGATGGTCCGCGTCTGGCCTTCCACATTGGAGACGAAGGTGATGGTGGCGCCGAACTCGCCCAGCGCCGAGGCCAGCGAGATGAGGCAGCCGGAGAGCACGCCGGGCATCATCAGCGGCAAGGTCACGGTGAAGAAGGCATCGAGCCTGGTGGCGCCCAGGGTCCGCGCCGCGGTCTCGATGCCCTTGTCGATGCCGCCGATGGCGAGGCGGATGGCGTTGACCGTGAGCGGGAAGCTCACCACCGCCGCCGCCACGGTGGCGCCGGCGGTGGAAAAGATCAGCGAGATGCCGAACCACTCGTGGAGATACTGGCCGAGATAACCGCGATTGCCGAGGGTGATGAGCAGCAGATAGCCCACCACCACCTTGGGCAGCACGAGCGGCAAATGGACGATGCCGTCGAAGATGCCCTTGCCGGGGAATTCGAACCGGGCGAGCACCCAGCCAATGAGAATGGCCGGCGGCAGGCTGCAGAGGGTGGCCCAGAAGGCCACCTCCAGGCTCAGCCGCACGGCCGTCCATTCTTCGGGAGTGAGCAACATCTCGAACAAATCCGACTGCGAAAAGGCCTCGCCTCGCTCCAGATCAGGCTCGGTCTTTTGCCCCCAATAAGCAATTCCCGTTCCGCTGCGCGCTGCCGCGCGCCGGGCGGATCAGTTCACCGAGAAGCCGTACTTCTTGAAGATGGCCTTGGCCTCGGGGCTCTGGATGAAGGCGAAGAAGGCCTTGGCGGCGGGGGTGTCCTGCCCCTTCACGAGGGCGAAGGGGTAATCAACGGGCGGATAGCTGTCGGCCGGGAAGGTCGCGACCACCTTCACGTTCTTGGCGATGGCAGCATCGGTGGCATAGACGACGCCGTAGGGCACCTCGCCGCGCTCCACCAGCGCCAGCGCCGCGCGCACGCTCTCGGCACCGACGATGCGGGGGGCGATCTTGTCCCACAGGCCGAGATTGGTGAAGGCCTGCTTGGTGTAGACGCCCACCGGGACGCTGTCGGTGAGGCCGGTGGCGATGCGGCCGTTGGGGCCGAGCAGGGCATCCACGTCGAGGCTCTTGGAGATGGTCACCGGCTTTGCCTTGTCGGCGGGGGCGACCAGTACCAGCTCGTTGCCGAGCAGCTTCACGCGGGTGGCGGGCAGGGTCAGGCCCTTGCCGTCGGTATAGTCCATCCACTTCAGGTCGGCGGAGGCGAAGATGTTGGCGGGCGCGCCGGCTTCCATCTGCTTGGCCAGCGCCGAGGAGGCGGCGAAGGAGAACTTGATGGCGTCCTTGCTGCCCTTGGCCTCATAGGCCTTGGCGATGTCCTGCATCGCGTTGGTGAGGCTCGCGGCGGCGAACACGGTCACGGTCTCCTGCGCGGCCGCGGGCAGCGGCGCGGCGGCAAACGCCGAGAGGACGAGACCAACGATCAGGCGGCGGGAGGCAAGAAAGGAGGCGGGAAATCCGGACATGGCAATGGCACCTCGGCAATGGGCCTGTGATATGTCCATCGATATACAGGATGCCGCTGCGAGACAATAGGCCCGCCCCTTCCGAAGGGGCACCTGGGGGCCGAAAGCGGTTCAGGATACCGCCAAGGCGCTGTCGTGGGATCGTCTTTGCTGCAGTGCGGCATGAAGCCGCGCACAGGCCGTTGGGCGCTCAGAAGCCCATCAGCTTCAGCGCGGCGGCGCCGGGCGCGAGCATGGCGAAGGCCCACAGGCCGGCGCTCGCGACGTTGGCCACCTGGAAGTGGGTCTGGCGCATGGCCAGCACGCCGGCGATCAGCGGCACCACCGCGCGCAGGGGGCCGAAGAAGCGGCCGATGGCGACGCCCCAAATGCCGAAGCGCTGGAAGAAGTCCTCGGCGCGGGCCACGAGGTCCGGCCGGCGCGAGAGCGGCCAGAAGTCCTTCGCGCGCTCCTTGTAGTGGAAGCCGAACCAGTAGGAGACCGCGTCGCCCAGCGCCGCGCCTGCGGCGGCGGCGAGCCAGATGGGGAAGAAGTGCAGACCCGCCGCCTCGATCAGCGCGCCGATGGCGAGCAGCAGAACGGTGGCGGGAATGAAGAAGGAGATCAGCGCCAGCGATTCCCCGAAGGCGAGCCCGAACACCACGGCCGGCGCGAGATAATGGTGCTGCTCGACGAAGGCGGTGGTGGTGGCAACGATGGCGGACAGATCGAACATGTCTTCTCCTGCCGCAAGGATCGGTGTCGCGGCTCCCGGACCCAAGGTCCCGCCGCATTCTACTCCCGCGGCGCCTGCTGGTTCCTTACCTTCTGGACGCACATTCGGGCGAAATGGCGCCACGAGGCGCATCCGGCAGCCGACAAAGCTGCGCCTGCCCAACCATTCGCCTTGAAATCGTCACGGGTCTCGTCCATATGCGGTGCATCGCGCCGATGGAGGCAGTTGCTTTCCTCCCCTTAGCGCGCTCGGGCCGCGTAGCGGAGACCGCTGGAGCTTCGATCTGGACGACGCCGTGACATGGCGTTTCGTCGGTGAGGCATCGCAAGCGGCTTTGCCCGATATCATCTTTTGCCCTGGACACCCCTGGCCACGCGGGATGTCGAAATCCCGCGAGCCGCGCCGCGCCCAAAAGGCTGCGCCGGTGCCGCTCGCATATGAAAGTCAGAGCTTGACCTCTTTTTCGAGCCTCGGCCTTGCCGAGCCCATCGTTCGCGCCCTTACCGAAGCGAATCACGTCACTCCCACCCCCATCCAGGCTGAAGCCATCCCGCAGGTCCTCAACGGCCGCGACCTGATCGGCATCGCCCAGACCGGCACCGGCAAGACCGCTGCCTTCGCCCTTCCCATCCTCGACCGCCTCGTGCGCCATCCCCGCCGTCCGGACCCCAAGTCCGTCCGTGCGCTGGTGCTCTCGCCGACCCGCGAATTGTCCGGCCAGATCGTCGACAATTTCGAGAAGTTCGGCCGCCACGCCAACATCTCGGTCACGCTCGCCATCGGCGGCGTGCCCATGGGCCGGCAGATCCGGGCGCTGGCCCGCGGCGTCGACGTGCTCGTCGCCACCCCCGGCCGGCTCATGGACCTCGTGGAAAACCACGCGGTGAAGCTGGATCAGGTCGAGGTGCTCGTCCTCGACGAGGCCGACCAGATGCTGGACATGGGCTTCGTCCATGCCATCCGCGCCATCGTGCGCCGGCTGCCGCACAAGCGGCACTCGCTGTTCTTCTCCGCCACCATGCCGCCGGCCATCGCCGAGCTGGCGGGCGGCATGCTGCATGATCCGGTGCGCGTCGCCGTCACCCCGGTGGCCAAGACCGCCGACCGGGTGGAGCAGCGCGTCATCCACGTGGACAAGCCCAACAAGGGCCAGCTCCTCGCCGAGGTGCTGTCCACCGAGGATATCGACCGCGCCCTCGTCTTCGCCCGCACCAAGCACGGCGCGGACAAGGTGGTGCGCGTGCTCGCCAAGTGCGGCATCGCCGCCGAGGCGATCCACGGCAACAAGTCGCAGAACCAGCGCGACCGCGTGCTCCTCGCCTTCCGCGAAGGCAAGATTCGCACCCTGATCGCCACGGACATCGCCGCCCGCGGCATCGACGTGACGGGCGTCAGCCACGTCATCAATTACGACCTGCCCAACGTGCCCGAGAGCTACGTGCACCGCATCGGCCGCACCGCGCGCGCCGGCCGCGAGGGCATCGCCATCTCCTTCTGCGATCACGAGGAGAGGGCGTATCTCAAGTCCATCGAGCGGCTCATCAAGCTGCAGATCCCGGCCACCGACCGTCGCGGCGCAGGCATGCGCTTCAACATTCCCGATGCGCCGCCGATCGAGCTGGAGGAGCGTGACGAGACCGCCGAGCGCAACGATTTCATCGGTGGTCGCGGCGGCCGTCCCGGCCAGCGTGGTCCCCAGCGTTCGCGCGGTCCGCGTCCCGAGGGCGGGCGTGGCCAGGGCCAGCGCGCCGAAGGTCGCGAGCAGCGTGAGCCGCGCGGTGAGCGTCCGGCCGGCGAGGGCCGTCCGGCCCGTGCCGCCCAGCCGCGTGCCGAGCGTACCGCAGAGGGTCATCGCAACGCCCAGGGAGCCGGCAACGGCGCCGGCCGTCGCGACGGCCAGAACCGCAGCGGTGAAGGCCGTGGCGCGCGTCCCCAGGGCGAAGGCCGTGGCGGTGAGCGGGCGGGCGATCGTGGCGGTGAGCGTGGTTCGCGTCCCGGCAATGATCTCGGCGGCCTCGGCTTCATGAAGGCGGTGTCCAACCGGGGCGAGCGTCCTGCGGGCCGCCCCGCCGGCGCCAAGCGGCCTGTGAACTGAGCATCCGCTCGCGCGTCACACTGCGTTGAACAGGACACGCCGGGCCTTTTTCCCGGGCCGGCGTGTCCCACCTATGGGAAATCGGGCGATTTTGTGAGATAAGCCCGCCAAATTCGTCCCGCGTCGCGGGACAGCTGGAGACGACTATATGGCGAAGGAAGAACTGCTGGAGTTCGAGGGGACTGTGACCGAAGTGCTGCCGGACGGCAATTTCCGGGTCCGGCTCGACAACGACCACCAGATCCTGGCCTATGCGGCCGGCAAGATGAAGAAGAACCGCATCCGCACCATCGAGGGTGACCGCGTGGTGGTGGAGATGTCGCCTTACGATCTCGATCGCGGCCGGATCAACTTCCGCCACAAGGCCGAGGGCAACGCCCCGCCGCCCGGCGCACGCCGTCAGCAGAATTTCCGCCGCCGCTGATCCCTCGGGATCGCGGACAGGGCGTTCGGCGCCGGCCGGGGAAAATCCCCGCGCCGGCTTTTGGCGTTTGACGTAGCGCTGCCGCTGATTAGGCTCTGCCGTCCGCCTTGATGAGATCGGCCGCCTTCTCCGCGACCATCATCACCGCCGCCGCCGTGTTGGCGGAGACCAGCGTCGGCATCACCGAGGCGTCCACCACGCGCAGGCCGGAAAGACCGACGACGCGCAGGTGCGGGTCCACCACCGCCAGCGGCCCGGTGCCCATGCTGCAGGTGCCGACGGGATGGTAGATGGTCTGCCCGGTGCGGCGGGCGAACTCCACGAAGTCGGCGTCGCTCCGGCAGTCCGGCCCGGGGTTCATCTCGAAGGCGCGATAAGGGTCCATGGCCGTCTGCCCGACGATGTCGCGGGCGATCCGCATGCCTGCGGCAAGACAGGCACGGTCTTCCTCCACGGCGAGGAAGTTGGGCCGGATGGCCGGCGGCGTCAGCGGGTCGGCGCTCTTCGCATGGATCGAGCCCACCGAATGAGGCCGCAACTGGGTGACGCCGATGGTCATGCCCGGCAGATGGTCCAGCGCCCGGTCGGCGGCGTTGGCGTAGCTCGCGTGCATGAAGAAGTACTGGACATCCGGCCCGGCGAGCCCCGGCCGCGTCTTCACGAAGCCATGGGCGAGGCCCGTGCCCAGCGTGAGGATGCCCTTGCGGGTGAGGAAATACTGCGCCACCGCCTTGGCGAGGGCGATGCCCCGCGTCTGCTCGTTGAGGGTGATGGGCTCTTTCACCCGCCAGTTCATGCGGGTGGCGAAATGGTCCTGATAATTGTTGCCGACGCCCGGCAGCGCATGGACCACGGGAATTCCCGCCGCCTTCAGCACGTCCGGATGGCCGATGCCGGAGAGTTCCATGAGATGGGGTGACTGGACGGCGCCTGCGGTGAGCAGCACCTCGCCCGCCGTGAACGCCGTCTCTTCCTTCCCATCCCGCCGATACACCACCCCCGTCACCCGCCGGCCGTCGAGCACGAGGCGCAGGGCTTGCGCGTGGGTGACGACCTTGAGGTTGGGGCGGGAGAGGGCAGGGCGCAGATAGCCGTCCACCACGGTCCAGCGCCGGCCGCCGCGCTGGTTCACCTGATAATAGCCGAAGCCTTCCTGATCCTTCCCGTTGTAATCGGGATTGCGGGGAAAGCCGGCCTCTTCGGCCGCTGAGAGGAAGGCCTCGGAGAGCACCGGCCGCTCCGTCACGCGCACGATGCTGATGGGGCCGTCCGTGCCGCGCACGCTGGGGTCCGCATCCGGCTCGTCGAAGCGCTCGAACTTCTTGAAGTAGGGCAGGACGTCGTCATAGCCCCAGCCGGTGGCGCCGCGCTGGGCCCAGCCGTCGAAATCCTGCTTTTGCCCGCGCACGAAGATCATGCCGTTGATGAGCGTGGAGCCGCCGAGGCCCTTGCCGCGCGGCACCACGATGGGGCGGTCGTAGGTGTTGGGCTCGGGCTCGGTGTTGAAGCGCCAGTTGAAGGCACTGCCCGACAGGAGCTTGGAGAAGCCGGCCGGGATGGGCACCCAGAAGCCCTTGTCGGTGCCGCCCGCCTCCAGCAGCAGCACGCGCCGGCGCGGGTCTTCCGAGAGCCGGGCGGCGAGGATGCACCCTGCGGTGCCGCCGCCCACCACGATGTAATCGAAACTGTCCATCGTCTTCGATCCGAATGGGACTAGAGGGCGGCGCCGGGCATTCCCGGCAGCGGCGTGCCTTTCGCGGCCATGGTGACGGCGAGGCCCGCGATGACCTCTTCCTTGCCGGCGAAGGCGGCGCGCTCGAGCACCTTGGAGATGGTGGGCGAGGCGATCTTGCCGGTCACGCGCTGGATGGGCTGGTCCAGCCAGTCGAGGTAGCGGCGCTGGATCTCGTCGGCGAGGAAGCCGCCATAGGAGGTGGAGAGGGAGCCCTGTTCCACGATCAGCACGTTGTTGGTTTTGCGGATGCTCTCGCCGATGGTGTCCCAGTCGAGCCCGGCGCGGTCGAGCGAGCGCAGGTCGATGATCTCGGCGTCGAGCCCCAGCTCCTCCACCGCCTCGCGGCTGCGGTGGACCATGGCGGAATAGGTGAGGATGGTGAGTTCCCGGCCCGGCCGCACCACCTTCGCCTTGCCGAAGGGGATGATGTAGTCGAGGTCGCCGTCGGGAATGGCGCCGGAGGTCTGGTAGAGGTCCACATGCTCGATCACGAGCACGGGGTCCTCGCAGGTCAGCGCGGCATTCATCAGGCCCACGTAATCGAACGGGGTGGAGGGCGCGACGATGCGCCAGCCGGGGGAGGTGGCGAACACGCCCGCCGGGTCCAGCGAATGCTGGGAGCCGTAGCCCGTGCCCATGGCGATCTTGGTGCGCAGCACCAGCGGCACCGGAACATCTGCCCCGAACATGTGCCGCGCCTTGCCGATCTGGTTGAACACCGGGTCGGCGGCGACCCACATGAAGTCGGGATACATGAACTCGATGATGGGCCGGTAGCGCCGGTCCATGGCGATGCCGCCGGCGAGGCCCGCGAACGCGCCTTCGGAGATGGGCGTGCCGAGGCAGCGGTCCGGGAAGGCGGCAGCGAGGCCGCGCGTGGCGCCGTTGGTGCCGCCCTTCAGCTTGTGGATGTCCTCGCCCATGATGACGAAGCGCTCGTCCATCTCGAAGCGGCGATGCAGCACGTCGGCGATGGCGTCCACGAACTTGCGCTCGGCGAGGCGCCCGCGATAGGTCGCCTCCTCCTCGGCGCGCTTGCCCGAAAGTTCGGAGAGATCGCCGCGGATGCCCTCGTCCACGAAGGACACGTCCGGCCACATGCCGGGCATCACCCGGCGCTTGTTGCCCACGGTCTCGACGAGCTGCGCGGCGGCGTCCGCCATGGCGGCCTGCGCGCGTTCGGTGAGGGCGTCGAGATCATCCTGCGTGAGCACGCCGCGCGCCACCAGCGCCGCGCCGGTGCGCTTGATGGGATCGCGGGCGCGCCAGGAAGCCTCTTCCTCCTTGGTGCGATAGCCGAAGGCGGAGCCGGGCAGGGCGCCGTTCTGGTGGAAATAGCGGTAGACGTCCGCCTCGATCACCGCCGGGCCCTTGCCCGCGCGCATGATCTTCAGCGCCTCCTGCGTGGCGAGATGGACCGCCAGCGGGTCCATGCCATCCACCTTCCAGGAGGGAATGCCGAAGCCGGTGCCTCGACCGGAGAGGCGCGTCTCGCGGGTCGCCTCCTCCACGGTGGTGGCGACCGCGTAGCCGTTGTTCTCGATGAAGAAGAGCAGCGGCAGATCCCACGCGGCGGCGAGGTTCATGGTCTCCAGCACCGCGCCGATGTTCACCGCGCCGTCGCCGAAATAGGAGATGGCCACATCCCCCGTGCCCGCGCGCTTGTGGGCGAAGGCGGCGCCCGCCGCCAGCGGCACGCCGCCGCCGACGATGGCATTGGTGCCGATGGCCCCCGCCTCGCCCCAGCGCAGATGCATGGAGCCGCCGCGCCCGTGGCCGAAGCCGGGCTCGAGGCCGAGGATTTCGGCGAGCGAGCGGTGGAGCAGGGCGTGGGTGTCGTCGCTGAGCGGCGCGGTGGGATCGAGCCCGGGCGCCACATAAGCCAGCGCCTTGGCGAGGAACTGGTGATGGCCGCGATGGGAACCGTTGACCTGATCGGTGGGGCGCAGGCCCACGATGGAGCCGGCCGCGCCGCCCTCCTGGCCGATGGAGGAATGGGCCGGGCCGTGCACGAGGCCTTCGCCGGCCAGCTCCAGCACCTTCTCCTCGAAGGCGCGGATGAGCGCCATCTGTGCCAGCAGCTCCTTGAGCAAAGCCGGGTCGGCGGCGGCCCAATCGGCCTCCGTGGACTTCAGTTCGACCCAGGGCGCGGCGGGATGAAGGGCAATGGTCTCGGGCATCTCTTGTCTCCGTGCCGCGGCGTCCTCCTGCGCTCGGAGTGGCGTCGGGACCGTCAATTAAAACGTTTCATTTCGATGCTTCCGGCACCTGCCGGGAGCTGTGTTCAGTACGCCTGCGGCACCCGCCGCAGACGTGTTCAGAGGTAGCCGTAGGCGGTCCAGCCGCCATCGACGGCCATGACCTGACCGGTCACGGCGCTTGCCTGCTCAGAGGCGAGGAAAACGGCCATGCGGGCCACCTCCTCGGTCTCGATCAGCCGGCCCATGGGCGTGCGGGCCTTGAGCCTGTCGAGGTCGAGGCGGCCGCGCTGGGCGAGGTCGTCGAGGAAGGGGGTGCGCACGTAGCCGGGGGCGAGGGCATTCACCCGCACGCCCTCGCGCGCCCATTCGCAGGAGAGCGCCTTGGCCATCATGGCGACGCCGGCCTTGGAGGCGCAGTAGCCGATGCGCTCCGGCGCGGCGACGATGCCGTACATGGAGGCCATGAGCAGCAGCGAACCGCCGCCCTGCGCGATCATCCGCCGGCCGGCTTCCTGCGCGGTGAGGAACACGCCGGTGAGGTTGATGGAGATGACCCGCTCCCACTCCTCCTCGCTCACCGAGAGGGTGGGGGCATTCTGCGAGACGCCGGCATTGGCGAGGCAGATGTCCACCGGACCGAACCGCACCTCGGCGGCGTCGAATGCGGCCACAATATCGGCCTTGCGCGTCACCGAGCCCTTGACGGCGAGGGTCTCGCCCAGCTCTTCCGCGACAGACGCGGCGGCGGGATCGAGGTCGAGCAATACGAGGGAGGCGCCCTCTGCCCGGAAGGCCCGCGCCACGGCAAGGCCGATGCCCGAGGCGCCGCCGGTGATGAGGGCGCAGCGGCCCGTCAGAGCGCCCGTCACGAGGCTGCTCCCGAGGAATGCGAGATGAGCGCGCGCATGCCGAGGAAGTCGGCCATCAGATCGAGCTGGCACACCAGCATGGGCTTGCCGGGATGGGTGCGGCAGCCCTTCGCTTTGGCGGCGGCGAGGATGGCGGTTTCCTCCGGCTGCATGATGACTTCGGCGACGATCTGGTCGCTGGTCAGCCGCGATGCATCGAGCGGCAGGGCATCGCCCGCCTTCAGTCCCAGCGAGGTGGCGTTGGCGACGATGTCGTGGCCTTCAGGGTCGGCGGTGCCGATATCCACCGGCGCGCCCGGGAAGGCCTCGGCGAGGCGTTGGGCGAGGTCTTCCGCCTTGGCCCGCGTGCGGTTGGCGATGGTGAGGCGGGCGACGCCGGCCTCCACAAAGGCGAAGGCAATGGCATTGGCCGCCCCGCCTGCACCCGCGAGATAGACGCTCTTGCCCTTCGGATCGATGCCGGCCGCGATGAGCCCGCCGACGAAGCCCTTGCCGTCCAGCATGTCGCCGACCAGCCGCCCGTCTTCCTCCCGGCGCACCACGTTGCAGGCGCCGATGCGGCGGGCGCTGTCGGAGACCTCGTCCAGAAGGTCCACGATGGCGGTCTTGTGCGGCACCGTCACCACGAAGCCGCCGAGGCTCTTCATGGCCTTCAGCCCGTCCACGAGGCGCGGCAGTTCCTCGGACGAAACGTGGAAGGGCACCATCACGCCGTCGCGGCCCTCGCGCGCCATGAGCGCGTTGAGCATCTGCGGCGTCTTCACGTGATGGATGGGGTCCGCGAGGATGCCGTAGACCTTGGTGAGGCCGGAAATCTCGCGGGATGTCGGGGCGGTCATGGGCAAAGGTCCGGTCTCAGATGCCGAGATAGGCGGTCTTGATGTGCGGGTCGGCGAGCAGGCCCGCGCCGGTGTTCTCGATGGCGATCTCGCCGTTCTCGATCACATAGGCGCGGTCGGCGATCTTCAGCGCGTGGAACGCCTTCTGCTCCACGAGGAGAACCGTGGTGCCGCTCTTGCAGATGCGGTCGATGACGTCGAACATCTGCCCGACGATGATGGGCGCGAGGCCCAGCGACGGCTCGTCCAGCATCAGGAGCTTCGGCTTCGCCATCAGCCCGCGGGCGATGGCCACCATCTGCTGCTCGCCGCCGGAGAGGGAGCCGGCGAGCTGGGAGAGGCGCTCGCGAACGCGGGGGAAGATGTCCAGCACCTCCTCGAAGCGCTCCATCATCCCGGCGCGGACGTTCGGGTGGTAGCCGCCCATTAGCACGTTGTCGCGCACGGTCATCACGGGAAAGAGCTGGCGCGCCTCCGGCACCATGATGAGGCCCGAGCCGACGATCTCGTCCGGGCTCATGCGGTCGATGCGCTTGCCGTCGAACTCGATGGAGCCGGAGGTGGGCTTCACCAGGCCGGAGATGGTGCGCAGGAGCGTCGTCTTGCCGGCGCCGTTGGAGCCGATGATGGTGACGACCTCGCCCCGCCCCACGTTCAGCGAGAGGCCCTGGAGGATGACGGTCCGGCCGTAGCCGGCGGTCACGTCAGAGACCTTGAGCATGGACGAAATCCTCCCCGAGATAGGCCTCGATCACTCGGCGCTCGCGCACGACGGTCTCCGGCGCGCCCTCGGCGATCACCTTGCCGCTGTCGATGACGACGATGCGGTCCGAGAGGCTCATGATGGCCTGCATGTTGTGCTCGATGGCGATGACGGTGACGCCGCTGTCGCGAATGGCGCGCACCAGCTCCACCATCTTCAGCGTGTCGGACTGGCTCTGGCCGGCCATCACCTCGTCGAGGAGGAGGATGGTGGGTTCGGTGGCGAGCGTGCGCGCCACTTCCAGCCGCTTCAGGCCGCCGATGGGCAGGGTGCCGGCTTCCACGTCCTTCAGCTCGTAGAGGCCGACCGTGCGGGCCACGCGCAGCGCCACGGCGCGGGCGTCATCCACCGAGCGATGGCGCAGGAAGGCGCCGATCATGATGTTCTCCAGCACCGTCAGCTTGCCGAACGGCTGGACGATCTGGAAGGTGCGGCCGATGCCGAGCCGGGCGAAGGCGTCGGGCGTCTTCGGCTGGTGCCATTTGCCGTCCTGTCCCAAGAGTTCCACCGTGCCGGCATTGGGCGCGAGGAAGCCGGAGAGCTGGGCGAAGACGGTGGTCTTGCCGGCGCCGTTGGGGCCGATGACGCCGAGGATCTCGCCGCGCTTCAGGGTGAGGGACACGTTGTCGGTGGCCACCAGACCGCCGAAGCGCTTCACGAGGTTGGTCGCCTTCAGCACCGGCTCGCCGACCGTGCCGCCCACCAGCTTGGCGGCGGGTGCAACGGTCTCCGGCCGGGTCCGCCCGCCGCCGGGCAGGCGGTCGATGAGACGGGTGACGAACGGGCCGAAGGTGCCCACCAGCCCGCCGGGCAGGGTCAGGGTGATGACGACCAGCACGGTGCCGTAGACGAAGCCGTGCAGGCCGTTGGCCGAGGCCCCGAGCCAGCCGCGGGCGAGTTCCGCGAGCGGAACCACCAGCACCGTCCCGAGGAGGGGCCCCGCCACCGTCCCGAGACCGCCGATCAGGGCGAACATGGCGATCTCGATGGCGGTGGCGAGAGAGAACAGCGTCGCCGGCTCCAGGAACGTCATGTACATGGCGTGGAAGGTGCCGACGGTTGCCGTGAGCGCCGCCGAGATGGCGATGGCCCACAGCTTGACGCCGTTGATGTTGATGCCCGCCGCCTGGGCCGCGCTGTCGCGTTCGCGCACGGCGGTGAGGGCATAGCCGAGCCGCGAGTTGCGGATGGCGTAGCTGACCGCGAGCGACAGGAGCAGCAGGCCGAAGGCGATGTAGAGATAGTTGATCTTCTCGCGGAAGATCATCCACGGCCAGCCGATCTGGAGCGGCACCACGAGGCCGGCCGAGCCGCCGGTGAGGCCGTTGAAATGGATGGCGAGCAGCCGCACCACTTCAAGGAAGGCGATGGTCGCCAGCGAGAAGAACGGCCCGCGCAGCCGGAAGCAGGGATAGCCGATGCCGACGGAGACCAGCGCCGCCAGCGCCGCGCCGCCGATCATGCCGATCCAGGGCGAGAGGCCGAAGCTGTCCAGAAGCAGCGCCGCCGTATAGCCGCCGATGCCGTAGAACACCGTGTGGCCCAGCGAGAGCTGGCCGGCATAGCCGCCGAGGATGTTCCACGCGGTCGCCAGCGCCCCGAACACGCAGATGGTGACGAAGACGTGGATCACGAAGGTCGAGCCCGACCAGGCCGGGATGATGACCAGCAGCGAGAGCGCGAGGAGCGCGCAATAGACCCGCGGATTGGCGAGACGCGCGAGGAGGGAAGGGCCGCCGGAGGCCGCCGGCGAGGACTTCCCGGCGGTGGAGGCGGGCGAGGAGTCTTGAAGGCTCATCGGATCACTCCGTGCCGCGGCCGAGGCCGAACAGGCCGGTGGGCTTGAAGATGAGAATGGCGAGGAAGAGCGCGAAATAGACGACTTCCTTCAGGTCGGGGGCGATGTAGTAGCCGGAGAGGCTGTCCACGAGGCCGATGATCATGGCGCCGAAGAAGGCGCCGTACATGGAGCGCATGCCGCCCAGCACCACCACCACGAAGGCGGTGAGCACGAAGTAGGTGCCGATGGTGGGCGTCACCGGATAGAGCGGCATCACCAGCGCCGCGGCGAGGCCCACGCAGCCGGCGCCGATGCCGAAGGCGATGACGTAGATCTGGTCCACCTTCACGCCCATCAGCAGCGCCGCATTGCGGTTCTGCGCGGTGGCGCGGATGGCGCGGCCGAGCGCGGTGGACTGCATGAAGAGGTGCAGCCCGGCGACCAGCGCCAGCGCGCACACAAACATCACGAGCTGTCCCTTCACCAGGGAGAAGCCGCCCACCATCACCGAGCCCTGCGCGGCCGACGGGGGGATGGAATAGAGGTCCGCGCCGAACACCAGCAGCGCGAGGTTCACCAGCGCGGTGGAGAGGCCGACGGTGGCGAAGATCTGGATGTGCTCCTCGGCCCCCAGCAGAGGCTGGATGAGGAAGCGCTGCACCGCCGCGCCGATGGCGAACAGCAGGATCACGATGGGCACAGCGGCGGCATAGGGGTGCAGGCCGAACTTCGCGGCCAGCAGATAGGCGGCATACATGCCCACCATCAGGAACTCGCCGTGGGCGAAGTTCACCACCCGCACGATGCCGAAGATCAGGGTGAGGCCGACGCTGATGATGGCATACATGCTGCCGAGCAATATGCCGTTGAGCACCAGCTGGATAAGAACGTCCATCGCGCTTGGCTCCAGTGCGCAGGTGGGTGAGGCGTGCCGTCGGGGCGCAGCGAACCGGCGCCGCGCCGGGGCAGGGGCGCGGCTTCGGCCGAGGGCGCAGCGGGCTGCGCCGGTCCGGTGTCGAAGGGCCCCGCCCGGAGCCAGACCGGGCGGGGCAGGGCGGCGCGGGAGGTCCGCCGCCTCAGTTTGATGCTCAGTTGGCGCCGATGCCGGTCTTCATCTTGGCGACAGCGGCGTCCGTCGGAAACACGGTGACGAGGTTGCCACCCTGCCACTGCATCAGGAAGGGCACGGCGCGGGTGTTCTGGCCCTGCTCGGAGAACTTGGCGCCCCAGCCGGTCGCGGTCTGGCCCACCGGGATGTCCACCGCGAGGACGGCGGCGCGCACCTTGTCGGCATCCGTGCTCTTGGCGCTGGCGATGGCGTCGAAGAACACCTTGGCGCCCATGTAGTTGGCGAGCGAGTGGCCGGAGCGCGGATCGATGCCGTACTTGGCCTTGTACTTCGCCGCGAACTCGGTGATGCCCGGCGCCGCCTTGGGGTTGGTGTTGTACTGGGTGAAGTCCACGTCGAGGGCGCCTTCCATGTTCTCCGCGCCCACGGCCTGCATGGTGTCACGGGTGGAATAGCCGCCGCCGGCGCCCATCACCGCCTTGGGCTTGTAGCCCTGGTCCTTCATCTGGCGGAAGAACAGCACGGTGTCGTTCTGGTAGGAGGTCTGGAGCACCACGTCGGCACCCGCGGACTTCAGGCGCAGGATGACCGGGGTGAGGTCCACCGACTTCGCCGAATAGGGCAGGACCTCGACCACGTTGAGGCCCTTCTCCTTGGCGCGGGCCTTCTGATAGCCGGAGACGGTCTGGCCGTAGAGGCTGTCCTCGTGGATGATGCCGATCTTGAGATCGCCGGGCTTGGTGTTGAGCGCAGGGGCGATGGCCTCGATGATCGAATCGACCATGCGGTTGGCGAAGTCACGCGCCGTGGCATTGGTGCGGAACACGTACTTGAAGCCGCGCTCGGTGATGGGATCGGAGATCGCGCCCAGCTCGAAATAGGGGATGTTGGCGAGTTCCGTCACCTGCGTCGCCGCCAGCGACAGTGACGAGGAATAGGTGCCGAAGATGGCCGAGACCTTGTCCACCGAGGTGAGGCGCCGCGCCTCGCCGACCGCCTGGTTGGGATCGACCGCGTCACCCTTGATGAACTCGATCTTCTGGCCGTTGAGGCCGCCGGCCGCGTTGCGCTCTTCCACCGCCAGCTCGAAGCCGCGGAAGCTCTCGTCGCCGAGCAGCGCGAGGGTGCCGGAGAAGGGATAGAGGGCGCCGAACTTCACGGTGCCCTGGGCCGCTGCGGGCTGGGTCGCAGCCAGCGGCACGGCAGCAAGCATTGCGGCGGCAATCGCCGCCCGCGCAAACAACTTCATGGTTTCCTCCCTCCGCCGACCCCGGTTCGGGCCGGGCGATTCAAACCGTTGCTCGGGCACGGTTTTCGTGCCCTTCGGCTGCGGTCCGGCGTGGTGGCCGGTCCGTCTGGCGAGGCGGATAATGCAGATAACCAAGTTGCCTGACAAGTACGACCTATGTATTTTCCTCGCCGACCAGAACGCGCCGTGATGAGGGCGCCGCCGGGACCGGGCGCGGCCGCAAGGACCGCCGCCGACAGGTGCCGGAAAGCCTCGCAGAAGGCGCAAGGGAGGAAGCCGGTGGCAGAGATTTCGAGCACGATGCGACAGGTCCGCTTTGCGGGCGCTGGCGGTCCCGAAGTGGTGACGGTCGAGACGGCGGACGTGCCGCGTCCCGGCTCCGGACAGGTGCTGGTGGAAGTGGTGGCGGCGGGCGTGAATCGCCCCGACTGCCTGCAGCGCGCCGGCAATTATCCCCCGCCCCCCGGTGCCACTGACGTGCCAGGCCTCGAGATCGCGGGCCGCGTGGTCGCGCTGGGCGAGGGCGTCACCTCCCCGAAGATCGGCGACGAGATCTGCGCGCTGGTGATCTCCGGCGGCTATGCGGAATACTGCATCGCCGAAGCGCCGCTGTGCCTGCCGATCCCGAAGCCGCTGTCGCTTCTGGAAGCCGCCGGACTGCCGGAGAACTATTACACCGTCTACGACAACGTCTTCACCCGCGGCGGGCTGAAGGCGGGCGAGACCATCCTCATCCATGGCGGATCGAGCGGCATCGGCTCCACCGCCATCCAGCTCGCGCACCATGCCGGCGCGCGCGTCATCGCCACGGCGGGCTCCAAGGAGAAGTGCGACTTCTGCCTCTCGCTGGGGGCCGACGCGGCGATCAATTATCGCGACACGGATTTCGTCGCCGAGGTGAAGGCGCTCACCGACGGCAAGGGCGTCGAGGAAATCCTCGACATGGTGGGCGGCCCCTACGTGGCGCGCAACCTCCAGGCCCTCGCGGTGGAAGGCCGCCTCGTGCAGATCGCCTTCCTCCAGCCGAGCGAAGTCACCATCGACCTCATGCCTGTCATGCTGAAGCGCCTGACCTTCACCGGCTCCACGCTCCGCGCCCGCCCGGTGGCGCTGAAGAAGGCCATCGCCGATCTGCTCATGCGGGACGTGTGGCCGCTGCTCGACGCGGGCAAGGTGAAGCCCTTCATCCACGCCACCTTCCCGCTGGAACAGGCGCGCGAGGCCCATGCGCTGATGGAATCCAGCGCGCATCTCGGCAAGATCATGCTGGAGACCGGCCGGTGAGCGCGCGGGTTGCTTTCGTCACGGGCGCCGGCCGAGGGATCGGCCGCGCCCAGGCGGATGCGCTGGCCGATGCGGGCCTCGCCGTCGCCTATGTGGACCATGATGCGGCGCTGGCGAACGAGGCTGCCGAAGCCGCCGTCGCCCGCGGCGTCGCCGCCATCGGCCTTGCCGCCGATGTCTCCGACTATGCCGCCGTCGCGGCTGCCGCCGAGGCCGCAACTGCGGCGCTCGGGCCGGTGGAGGTGCTGGTGAACAATGCCGGCATCTCGCCCAAGAGCGGGGCGGACGGCCGCCGCTCGGAAGCCTGGGAGATGCCGCCGGAGGAATGGCGGCGGGTGATCGACGTGAACCTCACCGGCGCCTTCAACTGCGTGCGGGCGCTCTCGCCCGGCATGAAGGCGCAGGGGCGGGGCCGCATCGTCAACATCGCCTCGGTGGCGGGGCGCACCTATTGCGACATCGTGGGCGTCCACTATGCCGCCTCCAAGGCCGCCCTCATCGGCTTCACCAAGCATCTGGCCGGCGAGCTCGGCCCCTACGGCATCACGGTGAACGCCATCGCCCCCGGCCGCATCGACACGCCCATGATGCGCGGCACCGCCTCCACCGCCAACGAGGCGGTGCGCCTCTCCACCCCACTGCGCCGTCTTGGCCAGCCGGAGGAGGTGGCGGCGACCTGCGTGTTCCTCACCTCCGACGCTTCGGCCTTCGTCACCGGACAGGTGGTGGACGTGGCCGGCGGCTGGCTGATGACCTGAGGCGTGAAGATGTTCGACTTTACGGGCAAGACCCTGCTGATGACCGGCGCCAACGGCGGCATCTCCCGCGCCATCGCGCGGGTGTTCTTCGACCTCGGCGCCAATTGCGTGCTCACCGATCTCGACCATGCGGGCGTCTCCGCCTTCGCGGCAGAGCTGGACCCCACCGGCGCCCGCGTGCTCCCGCTGAGGCAGGACGCGGCGAAGCCCGAGGAGGCGGATGCCGCGCTCAAGGCGCTGGCGGAAAAGTTCGGCGCGCTGGACGTGCTCGTCACCTCGGCCGGCCTCTACCGCGAGCGGCGCGTGGCGGAGATGACAGACGACTATTGGCGCACCGGCATCGCGGTGAATCTCGACGGGGTGTTCTACACCTGCCGCGCCGCCATCCCGCATTTCGCCGAGGGGGCGTCCATCGTCAACGTCGCCTCCATGGCCGGGCACAGGGGCAGCGTCGGCCACGCGGACTATGCGGCGGCCAAGGGCGCGGTGCTGAATTTCTCGCGCACGCTGGCCCAGGAGCTGGCGCCGAAGGTGCGGGTGAATGCAGTGTCGCCCGGCCTCATCGACACGCCCATGGTGCGTCCGCTGATGGCGGCCAATGGCGGGGCGCTGCTCGCCAATACGCCGCTGAAGCGGCTGGGCACGGCGGAGGAGGTGGCGCGGGTCGTCGCCTTTCTCGCGTCCGATTGGGCGAGTTTCGTCACAGGCGAGACAGTGCATGTGAACGGTGGTCTTTATATTGCTAGCTGAGCCGTGGGGCGCCGCACCAGCAGCGGGCGCAACAACAACACACGGCCGCCGGAGGTGAGGGAACACAGGATGGCGGACCCCCGCGAAACGCCCCGCGCGATGCCCCGCGACATTCTCGGCCGCGCGCCCTCGCTCGCCGACACGCTGGCCCAGCGCCTGCGCGAGGAAATCGCCTCCGGCCGCCTCCAGCCCGGCGAGAAGCTGCCCACCGAGCACAAGATGTCCGAGACCTACGGCGTCAGCCGCCCCATCGTCCGCGAGGCGGTGGGCCGGCTGAAGCACGACGGCCTCGTGACCAGCCGGCAGGGGGCGGGGGCCTTCGTCGCCGATCCCGGCGCCGCCTCCTCCTTCCGGCTGGAAATCGCCGATCTCAGCGACCGCGCGGAGATGAGCGCCATCGTGGAGCTGCTGATGGCGGTGGAGGCCAACGCCACCGCCCATGCCGCGGTGCGCCGCACGCAGGACGACCTCGGCCGCATCCAGACCCAGCTCGACGCCATGCAGGCGGCGGTGTTTCGCGGCGAGCCGGGGGTGGACGAGGACATGGCCTTCCACCGCGCTATCGTGGAGGCCACGGGCAATCCCTATTTCCGCGACCTGTCCCAGTTCCTCGACCACCGGGTGCGCCACTTCATCCGCACCGCCCGCGCCAACACCGCCCGCCTCGGCGGCCTCGCCCAGGCGGTGCAGGACGAGCACGTGGCCATCTTCTCCGCCATCGAACGGCAGGACGCCCCCGCCGCGCGCGCGGCCGCCGAGGAGCACCTGCGCAACGCCGCCACGCGGCTCGCGCTCTATCTGAAGCCGTGAGCCTGTCCAGGAACGGGACGGTCTTCGGGCGGGACTGGGATGGAGCGGGAACGGGCCGTGACCGAATCAGGCGGCGGCCGGTTTTCGGGATTTGTTCGTCCCCTTCTGTGCTGGCTGTCACCTCCTGACTTTGCAGGCCGTCATGCCCGGGCGTGTCCCGGGCATCCACGTGGAGCGGCTGGGAATCTGCCTTCGCACGGTGTCCTCTCGGCCCGACGTGGATGGCCGGGACAAGCCCGGCCATGACGGTGATACGGCGCGTGCATGTGTCCCAGAATCGGACGATCGATATCCCACCCCGCGCACACAGCGCGAACGGTGCATGACCGAATCAGGCGCCGCCCGGTCTTCCGGCTTTGTTCGCGCCCCTATCGCCCGACCGCCCGGAACCCGGCCTCCCCCGCGTCGGCATCGAAGAGATAGTCGAAGGCATTCAGCGCCCGCACGGTGGTGTTGACGAAGGGCGGCCGGTCGCCGCGGCCGACGAGGATGACGCGCTCCGGCGTCACCGGATTGCTCCGATCCCCGACCGTGAAGCTGTAAGCCGGGGCCGGCTGGCCCGCGCCGGGGGAGATGGCGAGGCTGGCGCCGTCCGCCACCACCCGCCCGCCGCGCAGGCCGGGCACGGCGAGGCCGTCCGTCTGCGCCGGCGGCAGGGTCAGGTACATGATGGACACCCCGGTATCGAGCAGCAGCGTGCCGCAGGCGGCGGGGGCGCGGGCGTTGAGGGAGAGGCAGGCGGGAATGGGCTGCCAGTCGCCGGTGGCCGGGTCGGCTGCGAGCTTCACCTTCTGAAAGCCCGCGCCGGTGTCCTTCGCCAGTCCCACCTGCACGCCTCGCCGCGTCACCACATAGCCGCGCTTGAAATCGGCCGTGCCCGTCCCTGCCTGCCCCATGCCGGCCACGTTGAGGAAGGGGTTGCGCCCCGGCCCCGCGCCCGGCTGGCGATCCTTGGCGCGGGCGAAGCCGATGCCGAGCATGGAGACCCGGCGCGGCGCATCCATGGGCCGGCATCTGCGGGCATTGCGCAGGCAGTCGATGCGCGTCACCGCCAGCACCGGGATGGGCTGGGTGGTGACGCTGGTGCCGTCCGCCCCGGCCACAGTCACCGGCACCATCACGTTCACCCCGCGCATGATGCGGCCGGAGGAGGTGTAGGTGAGCTCGCCCGGCCCCAGCGGCGTCAGCTGGTCGAAGCCGGGGATGGCGCTGGCCGAGACCACCACGCCGGTGGAGCCGGTATCCATGATCGCGCGGCGCGCCGGGCCGCCATTGATGGAGAGCGAGAGCGTCGGCGGGCGCAGGATGGGCGCGCCCTCGGCCGGGGCGTTGAGATAGGGCAGGACGGCCGGCTGCTGCGCGAAAGCGGGCGTGGCCAGCAGGGAGAGGAGAATGAGCGTGGCGGCGCGCATGGGCTTTTCCTCAGCTTGTTTCAGGCTTGGCCGGAAGGCTTGCTTGCGTGGGCCTTTCCTCACCCTAATCTCGGTGCGGCCTTACCGGGAGAGATAACATGCGCCACGAGATTTCCGGAACAACGCTGCCCGTGCTCACCTTCACGCTGGCGCCGGGCGAGACCGTGCTGGCCGAGACGGACCGCCTCTCCTGGATGACGTCCAACGTCGCCATGCGCACCACCACGGCCACCGGCGGCTCCACCGGCTTCTTCGGTGCCATCGGCCGCGCATTGGGCGGCGGCGGGCTGTTCATGACGGAGTTCACCGCCGAGGGCGGGGAGGCGCTGGTGGCGTTCGCCGCCACGGTGCCCGGCAGCATCTTCGAGATGCAGGTGGCGCCGGCGCGCGGCTATCTCGTCCACCGCCATGGCTTCCTCGCCGGGGCGCCGACGCTCTCCCTCGGCGTCGGGGTGCAGCAGACGCTGGGCGCCGGCGTGTTCGGCGGCGATGGCTTCATCCTCCAGCACCTCACGGGCGAGGGCTCGGCCTTCATCGAGCTGGGCGGCGAGATCGTCAGCTACACGCTGCAGCCGGGGCAGGACCTCCTGGTGCATCCCGGCCATGTGGGCATATTCGAGGACAGCGTCGCCTTCGAGATCACCACCGTGCGGGGCGTGAAGAACATGCTGTTCGGTGGCGACGGCCTCTTCCTCGCCCGCCTTGCCGGCCCCGGCACGGTGTGGCTCCAGTCGCTCACCCCGTCCAAGCTCGCCCACGCGCTCCAGCCCTATCTGCCGGCCGGCGAGCGGCGGTAGGGCCTCTGCCGTCAGGCCCCGGTCCTTGACCGGGGCCAGGCGGGCCCGCTCAGGCGCCGCGCGGGCTTTGGCTGGGTTGCTACGCTCAAGCGCCGCGCGGGCTTTTGGGGGTGGCCCCGGTCAGGCGACCGCGACCAGCTCCTCGGCGATGAAGTCGGTCAGGCGCGCGCCGCCTTCGGCGGGCGTGCCCACATTGTCGATGGTGAGGTCCGGGGCCACGTCCAGTTCCGGCGCGCGGGCGAGGCGTTCGGCGATGTCGTCGGCGCTCTCGCGGCCGCGCATGGCGAGGCGGGCGGCGCGCACCGGCACCGGCGCCGTCACATGCACCACCCTGACCCGCGCGAAGCGGCGGCGGGCTTCCGGCAAGGTGGCGCGGGAGCCGTTGGCCACCACGACGCCGCCCTGGGCGATCACCTCCGCCACCTCCGGTCCCAGGGCGTAGCTGAGCCCATGGGCGCGCCAGAAGAGGGGAAAGCGTCCCTCGGCCAGCAGCGTGTCGAACTCGGCTTCCGACAGCGTGCCGTGCGCCTCCCCCGTGCCCGAAGGCCGGGTGACGAGGCGGCGGGCGAACAGCACCCGCGGGTCGCCGGAAAAGCGCGCGCGGGCGATGTCGATGAGGGTGTCCTTGCCGGCACCGGAAGGTCCGACCACGAGGAGCAGGGTGCCGGGGCCGAATGTGTCGCCAGCCTTTGCGCCGGCCGCATCTTTCGTCATGCCACGCGCCGTCCTTCCCGCCACACGCCCTTCACCACCGGCATGTCGCCGGCCAGCGCCACCCGCACGAGGTCGGCGCGGCGGCCGGCGGCGATCTCGCCGCGATCGGCAAGGCCCGCCACCTCGGCCGGGGTCTTGGTGATCATCCGCACCGCTTCCGGCAGCGCAATGGAGGGCACCCGGTGGGTGAGGTCGAACGCCGCCCAGAGCAGGGACGAGGGCACATAGTCCGACGAGAGGATATCCAGCCGGCCGCCCCGCGCCAGCGATTCCGCCGAGACGTTGCCGGTGTGGGAGCCGCCGCGCACCAGGTTCGGCGCGCCCATGAGCACGCGGATGCCGGCCTCGTGGGAGAGGCGCGCGGCTTCCTCGGTGGTGGGGAATTCGGCGATGGCGACGCCGTCGCCGATGGCCTCGGCCACATGCTCGGGGGTGCCGTCGTCATGGCTCGCGACCACACAGCGGTGGGCGTGGGCGAGGGCCACCAGACCCGCTCGGTTCTCGCGGGCGTAGCGTTCGTGGAAGTCGAGCCGTGATGAGACGATCACGTCCATCTCCTCGGCGCTGATGCCGCTTTTCTTCATGTAATAGGAGCGGAACTGGTCGATGGTCGCAAACTGCCGCTGGCCCGGCGTGTGGTCCATGAGCGAGATCAGGTGCACGGGCGTCTTCTTCAGGATCGCCTCGGCGTCCTGAACCACCGTGTCGGTGGGCACCTCGCACCTGAGGTGGATGAAGTGGTCGGCGCGCAGCGCATCGGCGGCGCGGGCCGCCTCCAGTGCGGCGATGAGGAGCGGCGCGTCGCCGTCCATGCCCACCGCCTTCTTGTCCGGCCAGACCCGCAGCGAGTCGAACACGGTGGTGATGCCCGAGGCGGCGATCTGCGCGTCGTGGGCCAGCATGGCGGCAAGGGGGTTCCAGCGCACCTTGGGGCGGGGGGCGAGGTGGCCCTCCACATGGTCCGTGTGCAGCTCCACGAGGCCGGGGAGGAGATAGTCGCCCTCCATGTCCTCGGCGCCGGCCGGCACCACGCCGCTCCCGATGGCGGAGATGACGCCGTCCGTGACACTCACGTGGCCGGACACGATCTCGTCGGCGAGGACGAGGCGGGCGTTGGCGAAAACCTGTCTCATGAAAGGGGCTCCGGGATCAGTCCTGCGGCCCCGGTCTTGGACCGGTGCCGAGGGGGCGCTCAGGCGCCACGCGGGCTCGACCCGCGAGCCGGGCTCGCGGGCGTGGGGATCAGGCTTCGAAACGGGTGACGTCCACCACCCGGTCGGCGACGGCCTCGCGGGTCTCGGCATCGTGGAAGATGCCCAGCAGGCCGGTACCCGCCGCTTTCTTCTCGCAGATGAGATCGATGACCACCTGCCGGTTGGCGGCGTCCAGCGAGGCGGTGGGCTCGTCCAGCAGCAGCAGCGGCTGGGAGCCGATGAAGCCGCGCGCCACGTTCACCCGCTGCTGCTCGCCGCCGGAGAAGGTGGCCGGCGGCAGCGACCACAGGCGCTCCGGCAGGTTCAGGCGGGCGAGCAGGGTGCCGGCACGGGCCTTGGCGGTCTCTTCGTCCACGCCCTCGGCCCGCAGGGGCGCCGCCACCACGTCGAGGGTGGAGACGCGGGGGATGACCCGCAGGAACTGGCTGACATAGCCGACGCGGGCGCGCCGGAGTGCCAGCATCTGTCGCGGCGCGGCGTCGGCCACCTCGGCGAACGCTTCGCCATCGGCGATGCGCACGGAGCCGGTGTCGATGCGGTAATTGCCGTAGACCATCTTGAGGATGGAGCTTTTCCCCGCCCCCGACGGCCCGCCCAGCGCCACGCACTCTCCCGCCACCACGTCGAAGGTGACGCCGGACACCACCGGCAGGGTGAGCCCGCCGCGCAGGTGCAGGGTGAAGCTCTTGGCGAGGCTTTCGACGCGGAGGAGGGGGCTGTGCGTGTCCCGGACCAGCGACGGCGTAGCCGGAGCGCCGAGCCGAGACCCAGCGCAGGACTCCTGCGCAGCAGGCAAAGCTTGAGCGGTGGTTGGCATGGAAGCGCCTTCGGCGGAATGTTGCGCTGGGTCCCGGCTCGCGTTCCGCGCCACAGGTGGCGCTGCACTTGGCCGGGACACGAAAGTCTCGTTCATCATGCCGCAAGCACCGAGGAGACGAGGAGCTGGGTGTAGGGCTCGCGCGGGTCGTCGAGCACCTGGTCGGTGAGGCCCTGTTCGATCACGCGGCCGGACTTCATCACCATGATGCGGTGGGAGAGGAGGCGCGCCACCGCGAGGTCATGGGTGACGATGACCACCGCAAGGCCGAACTCCTCCACCAGCTGGCGGATGAGGTCGAGCAGGCGCGCCTGCACCGAGACGTCGAGGCCCGAGGTCGGCTCGTCCATGAAGACGAGGCGGGGGCGGGTGACGAGGTTGCGGGCGATCTGCAGGCGCTGGCGCATGCCGCCGGAGAAGGTGCGCGGATCGTCGTCGATGCGCTCGGCGGCGATTTCCACGCGCGAAAGCCAGTCGGTGGCCTCGCTGCGGATGTTCTCATAGTGGCGCCAGCCGACCGCCATCAGCCGCTCGCCCACGTTTCCGCCGGCCGAGACCGCCATGCGCAGGCCCTGCTCGGCATGCTGGCGCACGAAGCCCCAGTCGGTGCGCAGCAGCAGCCGGCGCTCGGCCTCTGAGAGGGTCGCGAGATCACGCGTGGCGCCGTCCCGCATCCGGTAGGTGACGCTGCCGGCGGAGGGGGCCAGCTCGGTGGAGAGGAGGCCGAGCAGGGTGGACTTGCCGGAGCCGCTTTCCCCGACGATGGCGAGCACTTCGCCCTCGTGCAGGGTCAGGTCCACGTCGCGGCAGCCGAGGCGGTGGCCGTAATATTTGGCGAGGCCCCGGGCGGTGAGAAGCGGCGCTTCAGTCATGGGCAGCCTCCTGGTAAGGCGCGCTCATGGTGCCCGTATGCCCCTCCGCCTGGCGGGTGGAGCAGTGGTCGGTGTCGGAGCAGACGAACATGCGCCCGCCCTTGTCGTCGAGGATCACCTCGTCGAGATAGACGCCGGTCGCCCCGCACAGGGCGCAGGGTTCCTTGAAGGCCTGCACCTTAAAGGGATGGTCCTCGAAATCCAGCGACACCACCTGCGTGTGGGGCGGGATGGCATAGATGCGCTTCTCGCGCCCGGCGCCGAACAATTGCAGCGCCGGGCTGTCGTTCATCTTGGGATTGTCGAACTTCGGGATGGGGGAGGGGTCCATCACGTAGCGGCCCTCCACCTTCACCGGATAGGCGTAGGTGGTGGCGATGTGGCCGTGGCGGGCGATGTCCTCATAGAGCTTCACCTGCATCAGACCGTAATCGGCCAGCGCATGCAGGCGGCGCGTCTCGGTCTCGCGCGGCTCCAGATAGCGCAGCGGCTCGGGAATGGGCACCTGGAAGACGATGGTCTGCCCGGCCTTCAGCTCCGCCTCCGGGATGCGGTGGCGGGTCTGGATGATGGTGGCGTCCTGCGTGCGCGTGGTGGTGGCGACGCCGGCCGTGGTCTCGAAAAAGGTGCGGATGGCCACCGCATTGGTGGTGTCGTCCGAACCCTGGTCAATCACCTTCAGCACGTCGTCGGCGCCGAGGATGGCCGCCGTCACCTGCACGCCGCCGGTGCCCCAGCCATAGGGCATGGGCATCTCGCGCGAGGCGAAGGGCACCTGATAGCCGGGAATGGCGATGGCCTTCAGGATGGCCCGGCGGATCATCCGTTTCGTCTGTTCGTCGAGATAGGCGAAATTGTAGGTGATGGCCGGCATGGAAGAGGCGGCGGTGGCGGGCGCGTTCATTCGGCGGCCTCCTTCATCTCGTCAGGGGCTTCGGCCTCCGCGCGCATGCGGCGGATGAGGTCGAGTTCGGCCTGGAAGTCCACGTAGTGCGGCAGCTTCAGGTGCTCCACGAAGCCGGTGGCCTGCACGTTGTCGCAATGGGAGAGGACGAATTCCTCGTCCTGCGACGGGGCGCTCTTCTCCTCGCCCAGCTCCTTGAAGCGCAGCGCGCGGTCCACCAGCGCCATGGACATGGCCTTGCGCTCGGACTGGCCGAACACGAGGCCGTAGCCGCGGGTGAACTGGGGCGGCTCGGTGGCCGAGCCCTTGAACTGGTTCACGCTCTGGCACTCGGTGACGGCGATGTCGCCCAGCGGCACCGCAAAGCCCAGCTCTTCCACGGGAAGGCTCACCTCCACCGTGCCGAAGCGGATCTCGCCCACGAAGGGATGGGTGCGGGCATAGCCGCGCTGGGTGGAATAGCCGAGCGCCAGCAGGAACCCCTCGTCGCCCCGCGCCAGCGCCTGAAGGCGCAACGGCCGGTCGGCGGGGAAGGAGAGCGGCTCGCGGGTGAGGTCGCGCGGCGGCGTGCCGTCGTCGGCCGGGGAGGGCTCGATGAGGCCTTCGCCGCCGAGGAGGTCGGTGACGCGGGGCATGGGAGCGGCCGGAGTGGCTTCCGCCTCCCGGAGCTCCTCCCCCTCACCCCAGCCCTCTCCCGCCTGAACTCGGCTGCTGCCGAGTTCGGTTCGTGGAGGTCGAAGTCGGCAAAAGCCGACTTCGAGGGAAGAGGGGGCGGGCTGGCGCGGCGCGTCGGCATCGCTCGCTTGCGTCGCCAGCCGCTCGTCCATCAGGCGGTGGGTGTAGTCGAAGGTGGGGCCGAGCACCTGCCCGCCGGGCAGGTCCTTGAAGGTGGCGGAGATGCGCCGTTCGATGCGCATGGCGCCCGTGTCCACCGGCACCGAGGCGCCGAACCGGGGCAAAGTGGTGCGGAAGGCGCGGGCGAGGAAGATGGCCTCGATCAGGTCGCCCCGCGCCTGCTTGATGGCGAGGGCCGCCAGCTCCCGGTCATAGAGGGAGCCCTCGGCCATCACCCGGTCCACGGCGAGGGAGAGCTGGCCGGCGATCTGGTCGAGCCCGATCTCCGGCACGCTCTCCTCGCCGCGCCGCTTCTTGGCGAGCAATGCGTGGGCATTGCGGATGGCGGCCTCGCCGCCCTTGACGGCCACGTACATGGATCAGTCCTCCATCACGGGCTTCACCGTGCGCGGCAGGCCCACAATAGCCCCCGGCGCGGTGAGGATGAGGTCGATGCCGAGCGGGTAGAGCGCCCGGTTGGCGGCGAGCCGCGCGGGCAGGTCGGCGGGCAGCGGCGCGGCGGAAAAGCTGCGCCGGCCCTTGATGCCGGGGCCTTCGAGGACGACCGCGCCGGCGCCCATTTCCGCCACTTGCACGATCAGCGTGGCCGAGCGGTCTGGATAGTCCGGCTCGCCCTGCGCGAAGACGCCGAAGTCGGGCAAAGCGGCCGCGTCGGCGATGAGCGCGAAGCGCGCGGCGGCGGGGTCGTCCACCACCGGCGCGCCGGTGTGGAAGCGCAGGAAGGCGGCCACCGCCGGCGCGGCGGAGAGCGCCGCGTCGAGGAACACCGGTGTCTCGTAATCCAGCAGCGCGAGGGCGCAGGCGGCGGCCTCTCGGGAGAGCGGCGCGGGCGGATCGAGATCGCTCGCCAGCGGCACGGGCAGGCCCGGCTCGGCCATGGCGCGCATCACCGCGGTAAAGCTGCGCTGGGCGTCATGCACCGGATCGGCGAAGCCGGCGGCGAGGGCAGTCACGGCGGGGGCAGTCACGGCCATCAGTCTTCTCCCCGCGCCATGGTGAAGAAATTGACCTTGGTGGCCTCCGTCTCCTCCGCCGCGCGCGCCGCTTCCACCGCGAGGCGGCGCCGCACGGGGGTGAGCGCGTCGGTGACGGCGAGGCGCAGCGCCGCGTCCTGCCACAAAGCGTCGAGGATGGCGGCGGCCTCCGCCTTCGCCGGGTCGCGGCCGAGCAGATAGGAGACGCCGGTGGCGCCGCCTGCGAGCTGCACGGCGGCACGCGTCACGGTCGCCTCGCCCAGATTGAAGGGGGCGCCGTCGCCGCCGGTGCGGCCTTGCACCATGATGAGGCCAGCCTCCGCCGGGCGCAGCCTTTTCAGCTGCGGCAACGGCTGGAAGCGCTCCACGGCGGCCTGAAGCTCGGCGCGGGTGGCGCGGGCATAAAGGCCCATCATCACCTCCCGCGCGGCCTGCTCGGCGGCGGGGTCGGGAACGGCGGCGATTTGCGGCTCGGTGATGTGCGGCGGTTCGGACCTCACGGGCGGTCTCCAGATGTCCCTGACCCTGGCGCAAACGGGCGAACCCTGCCGTGGGGCCTTGCTGGACATGGTTTGTATAATAGTCTATACAAATGCGCAAGAAGGTATCTGCGCCCTCGGTGACTTCCTGGGGCGGACGTGGAGAGGCAGGAATGTCTGGTGCGCCGCGCAGTCTCGCCGCCGATGGTCACAGCCCGATGACGGAGGACGAGGCATCGCCAGCCGTGCCCTCCGTCGCGCGGGGCAGCGGCGTCACTTTGTGGCGGCAGATCGCCGAGAAGCTGGAGGCGGACATCCTCGCCGGCACGCTCGCGCCCGGCGTGCGCCTGCCGGTGGAGGCCGAGCTGGCCGAGCGCTTCGGCGTCAATCGCCACACCCTGCGCCGCGCGCTCTCCCATCTCTCCGAGGCCGGGCTGATCGAGGCGACGGCGGGCCGCGGCACCTTCGTGAAGGAGCCACCGTTGCGCTATCCCATCGGCGCGCGCACCCGCTTCTCCGAGATCGTGGCGGCGGGCGGGCGCGAGCCATCCGGCCGGTTCCGCGGCTCCATGGTGGAGGCGGCGGATGCGGACGTGGCGCGCGAGCTGCAGCTTGCCATCGGCACGCCGGTGCTGCGCATCGAGACCACCCACGAGGCGGACGGCGTACCCATCTCCTGCGGCTCGGCCTGGTTTCCCGCTGCCCGCTGCCGCGACCTCGATCTCATATATGAAGCCACCGGATCGCTGACGCGGGCGCTGGCGACACTGGGCATCGAGGATTTCCGCCGCCGCGAGACGCGCATCACCGCCCGCCCCGCCAATCCGCGCGAGATGGACATTCTCTCCCTCGCCCCCGGCCGCGCGGTGATGGTGCTGGAGCGGCTGGACGTGGAGGCCAACGGCGCGCCGCTGCAATGGGGCCGCTCCTCCTTCGCCGCCGATCGGGTGCAGCTGGTTTTCAAGCCCTAGGTGCTTGCGTCAGCCCAATCGTTTGCGCGAAAAGTAGGTATCCGAAGGAGGTTCTGCCCCATGGCCGTCGTCGCCGATGAAGCCGCCCTGCGCCGTCTCTATGGTGCTGCTGCCGGACGCAGCGTCGCCAAGCAGCTGGACCGGCTGGACCGGCACTGCCGGCATTTCATCTCGCTGAGCCCGTTCGTGCTCATCGCCACGGCCGATGCCTCCGGCGCCGCCGATGTCTCGCCGCGCGGGGATGTGCCGGGCTTCGTCGCCGCGCGCGAGCGCGACCTGCTCATTCCCGACCGGCCGGGCAACAACCGGCTGGATTCCCTCACCAACATCCTCGCCACCGGGCAGGTCGGCCTGCTCTTCCTCATTCCCGGCGTGGACGAGACGCTCAGGGTGAACGGCCATGCCTTCATCCACGACGACGAGGAGCTGACGCGCCTCTTCACCGTCGGCGGCAAGGCGCCGCGCACGGTGCTGCGGGTGGAGGTGAAGGAGGCCTACCTGCACTGCGCCAAGGCCTTCATGCGCTCGCGCCTGTGGGAGCCGGAGGCGCAGGTGGAGCGCACCCAACTGCCCACCATGGGCGAGATGCTGCGCGACCAGATCGCCGCCAAGGACGCCGCCGGCGCCGCCTCGTCCTTCGCAATTGAGGCGCCGGAGAGCCAGGAGCAGATGGTCGCGCGCTATCGGGAGATTCTGTACTGAGGTTGAGCGAGACGCCGTTTCATCGCACCGTCATGCCCCGGCTTGTCCGGGGCATCCACCCCTCCGCCGAGCCGGGTGTCTGAACAACCGCACACCCCTCCGGCCCCGAAGTGGATCCCCCGCACAAGGCGGGGGATGACTGCGGAGCAGGCGGGGGAGCGGAGGAAAGGGCCCGGGTCCGTCCCAAGGCGATCTGTCCGCGCGTTCACCCGATGCGGGATTTGCCGATGATGGCGAAGCGCAGGCGGGAGGAGATGAAGTCGATCACCGCCACCATGATGAGCATCATCAGGACGAGGAACGACACCTTCTGCCATTCCAGCACGCGGATCTGCTCCGCGAGATGAAGGCCGAGGCCGCCCGCGCCGACGATGCCGACGATGGTGGATTGGCGGGCGTTGGATTCGAAGTAATAGAGCAGCTGGCTCGCCAGCACCGGCAGCACCTGCGGCAGCATGCCGAAGCGCACCGCCTCGACGGGTGAGCCGCCGGTGGAGACGATGCCCTCCACGGGCTTCCGGTCCAGCGCCTCAACCGCCTCCGAGAACAATTTGCCCAGCTCGGCGAAGCTCGCGGTGGCGATGGCGAGGACGCCGGCGAACGGGCCGAGGCCCACCACCGTCACATAGATCAGCGCCCAGATCAGCCGGTCCACGCCGCGCACGGTATCCAGCACGCGGCGGACAGTGAAATGGGCGAAGATGTTGGGAATGACGTTCTTCGCGGCGAGGAAGCCGAAGGGAAAGGCGATGATGGCCCCGCCCAGCGTGCCGAGGAAGGCGATGGCCAAGGTCTCGCCCAAAGCATGCATGTAAAGCGGCAGCTGCGTGCCGGGATCGGGCGGCATCATCAGCGTGACGAAATGCGCGAGCTGCGCGATGCCGCTGCCGAGCCGGTCGAAATTGAAGCCGAGCTGCCAGAAGCCGAAGGCCGCGATGCCGGCGAATACCGCGATGATCACGCCGACGCGGACCCGCGTGTTGATGGGCGGCGCGACCAGATGCGGATGGGCGGCGGCAAGGCGCGCGCGCTCGTCTCCGGAAAGGCGGATGCGGGCCCGGCTCATCGCTGCGCTCCGAAGCCGAGCAGGCGGTGGCGGACCTGCTCGGTGACGAGATCGATGATCATCACCGCCGCGATGATGAGGAGGAGGATGGCGGAGACATCGGAATAATAGAACTTGCGGATGGCTTCCACGAGATCCTGCCCGATGCCGCCGGCGCCGACAAAGCCCATGATGGAGGCCTCGCGCACGTTGATCTCGAAGCGCAGCAGGCCGTAGGAGGCGAAGTTGGAGAGCACCTGCGGCACCACGGCGAAGCGCACGGTGGTGAGCCAGGAGGCGCCGGAGGCGGTGGCGCCTTCCACCGGCTTCATGTCGATGTTCTCCACCACCTCGGCGAACAGCTTGCCCAGCGCGCCCATGGTGTGGATGGCCAGCGCCAGCACCCCCGGCAGCGGGCCGAGCCCGAAGGCCACCACGAACAGCAGCGCGAACACCAGCTCCGGCACCGTGCGGCAGAATTCCAGGAAGCGGCGGGCGCCGAGGCGGATCCACGGGCTCTTCACCAGATTGGCGCTGGCGAGGAAGCACAGGCAGAAGCCGCCGATGGCGCCGATGAGCGTGCCGAGATAGGCGATCAGGATCGTATCCAGCAGCAGCTTCAGCCAGTGGTCGAGGTTCCAGTACCACTCGGACAGATCGGCGCCGATAGTGTCCCAGTGCAGGACCGGCGTGATGCTGCGGAAATAGTTGGGCAACCGGTCCGCGTGGGCGAAGAACACGTCCGGCTTCACCTCGCCCATCCAGGCGGCGAGCACGGTGCACACGGCGATCACGCCGAACATGATCAGCGTATGCCGCCGCCGCGCCCGCACCGCCGCATCGTAATGGGCGATCAGCGGGGCGATCTGCTCGTCGGGCAGCCGGGTGATGGCGTGGGACACGTGGGCTCTGCCTGTTCCTTCCCTCCACCCTTACGGGAGAGGGGCCGGGGTGAGGGGGGCGTCTGGGCGCAGGATGTGATGGGCGCCGTCCGCGCCTCAGGAGCCGCCGTCATGGCCGGGCTTGTCCCGGCCATCCACGTCCCGCGGCCGGGAAGCCACCGCGGAACATCGCGCATGCGGCCCGACGTGGATGCCCGGGACAAGCCCGGGCATGACGCGCGCTCTTCGCCGGGAGGCGTCAGCCTCAGCTCTTCTTCTTGCGCAGTTCGTCGACGAACTTGTTCAGCTCGATGATGCCCACGTAGGATTCGTTGTCGATGGGCTGCCAGAGCTGGCTCTTGCCTTCATAGATCTTGTCGAAGGCGGCCTTGTCGTTCTTCTCGATGGAGAAGAAGGCGTCGCGGATCTTGGCCTTCAGGTCGGCCGGCAGGTCCGAGAGATAGGCGTAGGGCGAGTTCACGATCTGATCGGACTTGAAGATGATGCGGAAGTCGCCGTACTTCGCCATCCCCTTGCGCTCCATGCGCCGGAGGTTGGACTCGTTCTCGTCGTTCCACCAGTTGAAGGCGGCGTCGCACGTGCCCTGCTGCACGCCGATCACCGCGTTCTCGTGCGAACCCGCATAGACCACCTTGCCGAAGAAGTCGTCGGGCTTGAGGCCCATCTTGTTCAGGGCGAAGCGCGGCACGTTGTTGCCGGAGGTGGAGTTGGGATCGACGAGGCAGAGGTTCTTGCCCTTCAGGTCCTCGATGGACTTGTAGGGGCTGTCGGCCTTCACATAGAGCACCGAGTGATAGCCCTTGGTGCCGTCCGCATTCACTTCGATGGCGAAGGCGTCGATCTTGGCGCCGGTCATCAGCGCGCGGGCGAAGGAGGAGGGGCCGTAATAGGCCATGTGGATGTTGCCGGCGCGCTGGCCCTCGATCACCGCGGCATAGTCGTTGGCAACGCGCAGCGTCACCTTGGTGCCGAGCTGCTTGGTGAGATAGTCCATGAGCGGCTGGTAGCGATCGGTCACGCCGCTGCCGTTCTCGGCGGGGATCACCGCGAACACCAGCTCGGGATACTTGGCCTTCCAGTCCTGCGCGGCGGCAGCGCCGGCGGACATGACGAGCGCGGCGGCGGCCGCGATCAGGCTACGACGGTTCAGCATGTCTCGTGCTCCTGTCGGACGAAATCGAAACTGGGCAAGCAGGGTCGGCCGGCCCGCGGTCGCGGGTCGGCGCGGAAGGCACGCGCTCAGGCGAGCGCGGCCGCTTCGGGGATGCCGTCGTCGGCGGCGACGGGACGCCGTGCGGGCGTATCCATCACCTCGCCGGCCTCCAGGCCGTAGAGATCGTGCGCCACCTGCTCGGTCAGCGCCGCGGGCGCGCCGTCGAACACCACGCGGCCCTGCGCCATGCCCACGAGGCGGTCGCAATAGGTGCGGGCGAGGTCGAGGGAGTGCAGGTTGCACAGCACGGTGATGCCGAAGTGCTTGTTGATGCGCAAAAGCGCATCCATCACGATCTTGGTGTTGCGCGGATCGAGCGAGGCGATGGGCTCGTCGGCGAGGATCAGTGCCGGCTCCTGCGCCAGCGCGCGGGCGATGGCCACGCGCTGCTGCTGGCCGCCGGAGAGGCTGTCGGCGCGCTGGGCGGCGAGGGGAGCGATGTCGAACTGGTCGAGGGCGGAGAGGGCGATGGCCCGGTCATCCGCGCTCCAGCTCTTGGTGAGGGCGCGCCAGGCGGGAACGGTGGCGAGGCGGCCCATGAGCACGTTGGTCAGCACATCCAGGCGGCCGACCAGATTGAACTGCTGGAAGATCATCGCCGCCTCGGCGCGCCATTGGCGCAGCGCGTGGCCCTTGAGGGCGGTGACGTCGCGACCCTCGAAGGAGATGCGGCCGGAGGAGGGGTCCTGCAGGCGGTTGACCATGCGCAGCAGGGTGGACTTGCCGGCCCCGGACCGGCCGATGACGCCCACGAAGGCGCCCTGGCCGATGGCGAGGTTCACGTTGGATACGGCCTCCTTGTCGCCGAAGCGTCGGGTGAGGCCCTCGATCACCAGCATCCGGAGGCTCCCAGAGCACGCACCGGCCCGCTTGCAGGGCAAGCCGGCCGGGCAGCGCGGTCTCGATCACTGGCCGGCGGAGAATCGATCAGCCTGAGCCGAGGCGATCCACACCAGCGCGTCGGGAGGTTGGATAGCGCGGCTCCGCAACACCCATGTGACGATGCCGCGCCAAGCGCTGCGCCGTTCGGCCAAGGCGCCGCCAACGGCCAGGGTACCGCCAATCGTCGCGCCTCCGCGACTGTGACAGGCGGTTTGTGACGGCGCGCGCGGTCGTGCCGGCGGCGATGTCAACGACGTGTCATGAAGGGCGGGCAGAAGGGCGGCGGTATCCGGCGGCGCGACTGCCCGTGTTTCCGGACCTGGAACGAGTGGCGCCGGGGAGGTTGGCTCCCCGGCGCCTTCGATCGACCGGACCCCGGTTATTGCTGTTCTCGGGTCCCATGAGGGCGGTGGCGGGTCCTGACCTCAGACCAGACCGAGCAGCACAGCGCCAACGAAGCCGAAGGCCGCGCACGTCTCGATCACGGTGAGGAGATGGCCAAGTGTCACCTTATGCCTCGCAGGGTCGATCTTGAGAGAACTTTAACAAACTCTCAAAATGCGGAAAGAGGTAAGTTGTGCTGCATCGCCGCTGCAAAGTATTGCAGCGCATGACTTTCCGCAGTGCGGCGGGCGCCAAGTCGCGCCCCCTTCTACGCTTTCCCTTCCGCTGCGGCGCACGGTCGGCCGCGGTGGAATACTGCATGTCAGGCGGTAATGGCGGCTTCCACGAGGCTCGCGACGGCCAGTGCCTGCCGATCCCGCCCGAAACGCCCCACCACCTGCACGCCCACGGGCATGCCATTGGCGGCGGAGAGCCCCGCCACATTGATCGCCGGACAGCCCATCAGCGTCCACAGCCGGTTGAAGATGGCCGAGCCGGTGGTGGCGAATCCCTCCGGCGCGGGGCCGGGGGCGGAGAAGGTGAGGATGGCATCCACCTCCGCGAACACATCCCCCAGCGCATGCCGCGCCCGCTTGGCGGTGCGGCGCGCGCCGTCATAAAGGTCGGGCGGAATGGCGCGGGCGGCTTCGAGATGGCCGCGCAGCAGGGGTGAGAGCCGGTCGCCGTCATAGTCCAGCTCGTCGCCGAGGGAGAGCGCGGCCTCGAAGTCCTGCACGGTGCCATGGATGGCGTCGGCCGCCTCCAGCGCCTCGGGCAATTCCAGATCGAAGATGCGGGCGCCCCGCGCCTCGGCGGCGCGGGCGGCGGCGTCCAGCGCGGCATGGGCGTCGGGCGAGGCGGCGCTGGCGCGGGCGGTGCGCACGATGGCGATGCGCGGCGCCACGGCGGTCTCGTCCCCGATGTCGAGGCCGCGGCCGGCGATGGCATTGGCGGCGAAGGCCACGTCGCGCACCCGGGCGCCGAACAGGCCAACGGTGTCGAGATGCCAGGAGAAGGTCTTCATGCCCAGCGTGGGCAGCAGGCGGAAGGTGGGCTTGTAGCCGGTGACGCCGCAGAAGGCGGCCGGGCGGATCACCGAGCCGCCGGTCTGGGTGCCGAGCGCCAGCGGCAGCATCCCCGCCGCCACCGCAGCAGCCGACCCCGCCGACGAGCCGCCGGGGGAGAAGGTGAGGCGGCGCGGATTGCGGGTGCGCGTGGGCTGGAGGAAGGCGAATTCGGTGGTCTCGGTCTTCCCCACGACGAGGCCGCCGGCGCGGCGCGTCATGGCCACCACTGGCGCGTCGGTGCGCGGGCGGTAGCCGGCATAGATGGGGCTGCCGTAGGTGGTGGGCATGTCGCGGGTGTCGAGGATGTCCTTCACCCCCACCGGCAGGCCGGAGAGCGGCGTCGCGGCAAGCCCGGGCGCGCGGGCGGCGGCGCGGGCCGAATCGAGATCGAGCGTCACGAAGGCACCGACCTCGCTTTCGTGCGCGGCGATGGCGGCGGCGACCTGCTCAAGCACGGCTTCAGGCGTGGTGCGGCCGGACCGGATATCGGCGGCAAGATCTCGGGCGGAAAGCAGGCTCATGCGCTCACTCTGCGGCATCCATGGGCCGCCACCATGCGCAACCCCCGCCGCCGACGCAATGGCGGGGCGAGGGCGCTCCACGGCTACCCTCGCTCCCCGTGCGGAGGGGTATTCCGCCGACAGGGGATGGGCCGGCGCTTTCGGGAAAGGCCCGCCCCCCTCACCCCCGGCCCCTCTCCCGCGAGTGGAGAGGGGCGGAGGGCGGTGCATCGCCCCTCACATTCCCGCATACAGGGGGAAGCGGGCGCAGATGTCGCGCACGGTCGCGCGCGCCGCGACTTCGGCCTTGCCGTTGGCCTCGGCACCGTTGGCCGCGAGGCCGGTGAGCACGTCGGCGATCAGGTCGGCCACCGTCTCGAACTCGGCGACGCCGAAGCCGCGCGTGGTGCCGGCCGGGGTGCCGAGGCGGATGCCGGATGTCACGGCCGGCTTCTCCGGATCGAAGGGAATGCCGTTCTTGTTGCAGGTCAGGCCGGCCCGCTCCAGCGCGGCTTCCGCCGCCTTGCCGGTGACGCCGAAGGGCCTGAGGTCCACCAGCACCATATGGCTGTCGGTGCCGCCGGAGACGATGGCCGCGCCGCGCTGCGACAGCCGGGCCGCCAGCGCCCGCGCATTTGCGACCACCTGCGTGGCATAGGCGCGGAACTCGGGCGTCAGCGCCTCGCCGAACGCCACAGCCTTGGCGGCGATCACATGCATCAGCGGGCCGCCCTGCAGGCCGGGGAAAACAGCCGAATTGAGCTTCTTCGCCAGCGCCTCGTCATTGGTGAGGATCAGGCCGCCGCGCGGGCCGCGCAGGGTCTTGTGGGTGGTGGTGGTCACCACATGGGCGTGGGGGAAGGGGGACGGATAGGCCCCGGCGGCGATGAGCCCGGCATAGTGGGCGGCATCCACCATCAGCAGCGCGCCCACCTGATCGGCGATGGCGCGGAAGCGGGCGAAATCGATGATGCGCGGATAGGACGAGCCGCCGGCGATGATGAGCTTGGGCCGGTGCTCCAGCGCCAGGCGCTCCACCGCCTCGTAGTCGATCAGGGCGGTGTCCGGCGCGACACCGTAGCCGATGGCGTTGAACCATTTGCCGGAGAGGGTGGGCGGCGCCCCGTGGGTGAGGTGGCCGCCGGCCGCCAGCGACATGCCGAGCAGGGTATCGCCGGGCTTGAGCACCGCCATCAGCACGGCGGCATTGGCCTGCGCGCCCGAATGGGGCTGCACATTGGCAAAGCCCGCCCCGAACAGCGCCTTGGCGCGGTCGATGGCGATCTCCTCCACCACGTCCACATGCTCGCAGCCGCCATAGTAGCGCTTGCCCGGCAGGCCCTCGGCATACTTGTTGGTGAGCACCGAGCCCTGCGCCTTCAGCACCGCCTCGGAGACGATGTTCTCGGAGGCGATCAGCTCGATCTGGTCCTGCTGGCGCCGAAGCTCCGCGCGGATGGCATCGAACACGGCGGCGTCGCCGGACGGGGCGGGGGAGAGGTGGACGGTCATGGGCGGTTTCCTCGTTTGGGGTTCATTCGGACACAGATTTCCCTCTCCCGTCGCGGGAGACGGGGGCGGGCATGGGGGCTTCCCCGGTTTTCCCAGCGTCATGGCAAAGGGCGCGGACACTCCTTGCCCTGCCCCTCTTCCGCATGGGGAGAGGGCGGCGGCTCAGCACTCCGGGACGTTCACCGCGAGACCTCCCTGCGAGGTCTCCTTGTACTTGGACTGCATGTCCGCCCCCGTCTGGCGCATGGTCTCGATGACCTGATCCAGCGAGACGAAATGCACCCCGTCGCCCCGGAGCGCGAGGGAGGCGGCGGCGATGGCCTTGTTGGCGCCGAAGGCGTTGCGCTCGATGCAGGGGATCTGCACCAGCCCGCCGATGGGATCGCACGTCATGCCGAGATGGTGCTCCATGGCGATCTCGGCGGCATTTTCGATCTGCGCCGGGCTCGCCCCCAGAACTGAGGCGAGCCCGGCGGCGGCCATGGCGGCGGCGGAGCCGACCTCCCCCTGGCAGCCCACCTCCGCGCCGGAGATGGAGGCGTTGCGCTTGATGAGCGCGCCCACCGCCGCGGCGGTCAGCAGGAACGCGCGCAACTGGGCGTGGGTGGTGTCCGGGCAGATGTCGCGGACATAGCGCAGCACCGCCGGCACGATGCCCGCCGCGCCATTGGTGGGGGCGGTGACGATGCGTCCGCCGGCGGCATTCTCCTCGTTCACCGCCATGGCGAAGACGGAGACCCAATCCATGATCTCGTGCGGCGGCCGGCGGTTGGCGTGGCGGTCCGCCTCCAGTTGGTCGCGGATCGCCTTGGCCCGCCGCCGCACGCGCAGGCTGCCGGGCAGGGTGCCCTCCTGCGCGAGGCCACGATCGATGGAGGCGAACATGGCGGCGAGGATCGCATCCAGCTTCTCCTCCACCTCTTCCGCCGGGCGCAGCGCGCATTCATTGGCCATCTGCAGGCCGGCGATGGACAGGCCCGTGCGGGCGCAGGCGGAGAGCAGTTCGGATGCGGTGGCGAACGGGTGGGGCACCTCCACCGCCTCCGGTTCGCGCGGCTCCCCCTCGGCCACCACGAAGCCGCCGCCGATGGAATAGAAGACCCGTTCGTCGAGCCGCGCGCCGTCCGCGTCATAGGCGCGGAAGCGCATGGCGTTGGAGTGCAGCGGCATCAGCGTGTCGAAATCGAAGATGAGATCGGCCTCGGGATCGAAGGCGATCCGCGCGCCCTCCACCTCGATGGACTTGCGGATGAACAGCCGCGCCACCAGCGCCGGCACGTCGTCCGGGTCGAGCGTCTCCGGCCGCGCGCCCATGAGGCCGAGCGCGATGGCCCGGTTGGAACCGTGGCCCTTGCCGGTCCAGGCCAGCGAGCCGAACAGCTCGGCGGTGATGCGGGCGATGCCAGCGGGCAGCGCCTCCCGGAAGCGGCGCGCCGCCACCATCGGCCCCACGGTGTGGGACGAGGACGGCCCGATGCCGATCTTGAACAGGTCGAACACGCTGGTCATCCGTCTCCCTCCGGGAACGGTGCGGTTATTCTACCGCTTTTTCAAATACTTGTCGCGCATCACTTGACCCGCATCCAGGGCGGGGCGAAGCTTCATCATGCTTGCCCGCGGGGGCGCCTGCTCGTCCCCTTGCGACTTTCGTCTGGAACAGATGCGACACGTTCTTTCCACCCGTCCCGGCCCGTCCGCCAAGCTCAGGGTGGGGTTCGTGCTGCTGCCCAACTTCACGCTGACGGCCTTTTCCAGCTTCGTGGACATGCTGCGCCTCGCCGCCGACAAGGGCGACCGCTCCCGCCCCATCGACTGCTCCTGGCAGGTGATGAGCCCGCGCCTGCGTCCCGTCCGCTCGTCCTGCGGCATCGACATCCAGCCGACCGCGGACCTCTTGGACCCGAAGGCGTTCGACTACATCGTGGCGGTGGGCGGGCTGCTGCGCGGGGTGCCGGCGCAGGCCGACCCTCTGGCGGCGTATCTCAGGCGCGCGGCGGCGGCGGGCGTACCGTTGATCGGCGTGTGCACCGGCTCGTTCCTCCTGTGCCGGCTGGGGCTCATGGCGCAGCGCAAATGCTGCGTGAGCTGGTATCACTACCGCGATTTCCTGGACGAGTTCCCCACCCTCGTGCCGGTGGCGGACCAGCTGTTCGTGGTGGATGGCGATCGCATCACCTGCTCCGGCGGGGCCGGCGTGGCGGACCTCGCCGCCCGCCTCGTCACCGAGCATCTCGGCGCCGCCACGGCCCAGAAGGCGCTCAACATCCTCCTCATCGACCGCCCCCGCGCGGCCGAGAGCGCCCAGCCGGCCCCGCGCCGGGCGGAGGGGACGGTGGACGATGCCCGCGTCTCCCGCGCGCTGCTGCTGATGGAGCAGAACCTCGCCGAGCCATTGGCCATCGCCGACATTGCGGACGCCCTCGGCGTCGGCGTGCGGCAGCTGGAGCGGCTGTTCGCGGACCGCCTGCGGGAAAGCCCGCAGGAGAGCTATCTGGCGCTCAGGCTGCGCCATGCGCGCTGGATGCTGGCCAACACGCGCTTTTCCGCCGCCCGCATCGCCGCCGACCTCGGCTTTGCCGACGGCTCCCATTTCGGCCGCGCCTTCAAGGCCCGCTTCGGCGCCACCCCCGCCGCCTTCCGCCGGACACTCTCGCCGCGCTCCGAGCGGATCGAGGGCGATGGCGAGGGGCGGGTGTTCGAGACGCCGTAGGCGGTCTTGCGCACCTGTCAGACGGTCGCGAAGATCAGACCGTCGCGAAAATCTTGGCGAAGTCCCAGTCGTGCTGGGCCACGCCGCTGTTGTCGTAGGTCATGTGGCCGACCACATCCCCGTGGTCGCGGCCGAGGGACCACATGGCGAGCGAGGCGATGTGGTCGTTGCCATCCGCAAAATCCACCAGCTGCTGGGCATCCTGCAGGGTGAAGACCTCGCTCTGCACGTCGTTGATGCCGACCATGGGGGTGATGCCCACCTTGGCGTCGATGCCGAGGTCATGCAGCTGGGCGATGGTGGCTTCGGCCGCGTCGATGGCATCCTGCCCCATGTCGCCGGAATCGTTCCCCACGCCGTAGTTCATCACCATGAGGTTGACGGTGTCGATCTCCACCCCGGCGGCATGGGCGTCGGCCAGCAGCTTGATGTCGTCCTGCGTCAGGCCAGTGGGGAGCGCCGGCAGGGTGAAGGAGACCGAGAGGTCGGGATTGGCCTTCTCCAGCGCCGCGAGCGCCTCGTTGCGCAGGGCGTTGGCGGCGTCGTTGGTGAGGGCGTCGCCCTCCACGTCGAAGTCGAGGGACTTCACTCCGTAAGTGTCGATCACCGACTGGTAGGCGGCGGTGAGCGCGGTGGCATCCGTGTAGTAGAGCGCCGGCTCTTCCCCATGACCGCCGCCGAAGGAGATGGTCACGTCCACGCCATGGGCCTTCAGATCCTGGACCACCGAGGCGACCGAGCTGCCGTCGGCGAGCGTGTTCCCGGAGCCGAGGCCGGCCCAGCCGATCTCGTTGCTCCCGGTGCCCACCACGAAGGCGAGGGTGACGGCGTGGATGCCGGCCTCGCTCACGTCCTGCATCAGGTCCGCCGCGCTCGAGACCACGGAGAGGTCCACGTAGGGCGAGAACACCTGGTGGTCCGTCGCATCGGTGCCGACGGGATCGGTGGTGACGGAAATCGCCGAAGAGGGGTGCGAGGCGCCGGCCTCGTCCACGGCGACGATGCTGAACTTGTAGGGCGTGTCCGCGTCCAGCCCCGCCACCTTGAAGCTGCGCTGGTCGGTGGTGCCGATCAGCTCGCCGTCCTGATAGATGGCGTATTGTGAAACCGTGCCGACGCCGAACACCTCCGCCGCATCCCAGGTCAGGGTCACGGAGGTCTCGGTGGTGGTGGCGGCGTGGACATCCTGCGGCGTCTCGGGGGCCACGGGGGTGAGATCGGAGTAGCCGACCCTGGTCCAGACATGGCCGGAGCCGGTGGGGCCGTAATCGTGCTCGGGATCGCTGCCGAGGGTCCACCACTTGGCCTCGTAGACCACATGGCCCACCGTGACCTGATCGCCCGCCGTATAGACCGTGTCGGAAGACCAGTCCGGCGCCTCGATCACCTGGGGCGGCGTCGCGCCCGTCGTGCCGCTGCCGGTCGTCTCCCCCTTGGCCTCGGCGATGGCCTCGGCCCAGGCATCGGTGACGAAGCTGGTCTTGCCGATGATGTCGTCCGGCGTGAGGTCGGCGAGGGTCACGCCCTCCAGGGTGATGGTCTGCTGGTTGGCGGCGAAAATGATGACGAGGGAGCCGTTCACCTCGGCCAGCGAGAAATCCTGCGGCTGGAGCCAGCCGAAATCGAGCTTGTCGTGGGCGGGGTCGAAGGAGATCACCTGCTGCGTGTTCCACTGCCAGCCCACCCCGTAGGTGGTGCCGTCCGTCGCGCCGGCTGACGCGGAGAGGCTGGCCTTGGCGCTCACGCTGCCCGTGGTATCGGCGGCGGTGAGGGCGCCGCTCCACTCGGCGAGGAGCGCGCCGTCCGCCCCCTTGATGTTGCCGATGGAGAGGTCTGCGAGGCTAACGCCTTCGAGGATGTAGGTCTGCTGCGACTTGGGCAGGAAGATCACCACCGAGCCGTTGGCCTCGGCAATGGCGACGTCGCCCGCCGTGAGGCCGGAAAAATCCAGCGTGTCGTGCTTGGGATCGAAGGTCAGCACGGTGTCGGTGCCGTGCGCCACGGCGATGATGTCGTTGACGCCGCCGGTGATGGCATGGCTCGCGGCAAGGGCGTCGCTCCACTCGGCGAACATCGAGGCATCATGGCCGGTGACGTTGGCCAGGGAGAGATCCGAAAGGGAGACCCCCTTCAGCGTGTAGCTGTGGTTGTTGCCGGGCAGATCGATGACGACCGACCCGTTGACCTCGGTGATGGTGAAGCTGTCAGCGCCGATCCAGCCGAAGTCGAGCGTGTCGGTTGCCGGATCGAAATCGATGGTGTCGTGGGCGCCCCAAGACCAGTTGATCGCGACGGTTGCCATGCAGCCCTCCACAGGTCTTCCGCCGTGACGGCGGCAGAGGCTGAGCATAGCCCGGCCGCGCGCCAGCGACAGTGCAAAGTGCCGTCAAAGGACGAATAACATCTTGATAAATATCAGGAAATTCGTCGCAAAATGCGAAAACAATGGGCGCGTGAAAGTGCGGCCGGTTGTCTGTTGCAGTCCCGCTATTTCAGGCTGAAGCATGACCTGAGCCGTAGATGACCTGCGCCCGCGCCCGCGGACGACCAGCCGGCCGCCCGGGAGCGCCTTCGGGCATTCCGGGTCTGCAATTGCGCCTTTGGCCATTCCGGCGTGGGGCGCGGCCTCCGAAGGTTCGCGCGGCGCGCGGTGTCACGGCGCAAGGAGGGGAGCCGGGAGGGTTCCCCCTACGCCTCCGGGACGTTGCGCTCCAGCTCGGCGAGCCACACGCCGGGCCCGCTGTCGGAGGGCTGGCGCCAGTCGCCGCGGGGGGAGAGGGAGCCGCCGGAGGAGATCTTCGGCCCGTTGGGCAGCGCCGAGCGCTTGAACTGGCTGGTGAAGAAGCGCGAGAGAAACACCTTCATCCAGCGACGGATTTCGGCGAGGTCATAGGCCCGCTTCTCGCCCTCGGGGATGCCGCGCGGCCAGCGCCCCGCGTCCTTGTCCGCCCAGGCGTGCTCGGCGAGGAAGGCGATCTTGGACGGCGGAAAGCCGTAGCGGGTCAGGTAGAAGAGCGTGAAGTCCTGGAGCGGGTAGGGGCCGATGATGCTCTGGGTGGACTGGATGGTGCCGCCCTCGGTGGCCGGCACCAGCTCCGGGGAAATCTCGGTTGAGAGGATGGCGTGGAGGATGCTGGCGGTCTCCTCGCTCACGTCGCCCGAGGCGGCGACGAAGCGGATGAGGTGCTGGATCAGCGTCTTCGGCACCGAGGCGTTGACGTTGTAGTGGGACATCTGGTCCCCGACGCCATAGGTGCACCAGCCGAGCCCCAGCTCGGAGAGGTCGCCGGTGCCCACCACGAGGCCGCGATGGTGGTTGGCGAGGCGGAACAGATAGTCCGTGCGCAGGCCCGCCTGCACATTCTCGAAGGTCACGTCATAGGCCGCCTGCCCCTCGGCGAAGGGGTGGCCGAGATCGGCCAGCATCTGCCGGGCGGCGGGGCGGATGTCGATCTCTTCCGCGCTCACCCCGAGCGCGCGCATCAGCGCCCAGGCGTTGCCCTTGGTCTCGTCGGAGGTGGCGAAGCCCGGCAGGGTATAGGCCAGCACGTTTGAGCGGGGATGGCCGACGCGGTCCATGGCGCGCACGGCGACGATGAGGGCCTGCGTGGAATCAAGCCCGCCCGAGACGCCGATGACCACCCGCGACATGCCCGTCGAGGCGAGGCGCTGGGCGAGGCCCTGCACCTGGATGTTGTAGGCCTCGTAGCAGTCTTCCGTGAGCCGCGCCGGATCGTTGGGCACGAAGGGGAAGCGCGCCACGTCGCGCGCGAGGCGCACGGGCTCGGCGGGCGGCTCGTAGGCGAATTGGGCGGTGCGGAAGGGCGGGGCGCAGTCGCGCTCCAGCCGCGCGCACTCCCCGAACGTGTTGACCCGCATACGCTCCTGCCGCAGGCGACCGAGATCGATGTCGGCCACCGCCATGGTCGCGTCGGGGGCGAAGCGCTCCGCCTCGGCGAGGGTGTCGCCATATTCGAAGATGGCGGCGTGGCCGTCCCAGGCGAGATCGGTGGTGGATTCCCCCGGCCCCGCCGCCGAATAGGCATAAGCGGCGACGCAGCGGGCGGATTGCGAGCCGCACAGCAGGCGGCGGGATTCCGCCTTGCCGATGGTGATGTTGCTGGCGGAGAGGTTCAGCAGCACTTCCGCGCCGGCGAGCGCGGCCCGCGTGGAGGGCGGCAGGGGCACCCACACGTCCTCGCAGATCTCCACATGGAAGGTGAACGGCACCTCCCCCTCGGACCGGAACAGGAGGTCCACGCCGAACGGCACGTCTTCGCCCAGCAGGCGGATGAAGCCGCCGTGCTCGTCGAGGCCGGGGGTGAAGTGGCGGCGCTCGTAGAACTCGCGGTAGTTGGGCGGGTAGCTCTTCGGAACCACGCCGAGGATGGTGCCGCCATGGATCACCACCGCCGTGTTGTAGAGCCGCCCCTGATGGCGCAGCGGCGCGCCCACCGCCAGCACGGGGGAGAGGTCCTGCGAGGCGGCGACGAGGGTCGCGAGCGCGCCCTCCACCGCATCCAGCAGCGGGGCCTGGAACAGGAGGTCATCGATGGCGTAGGAGGACAGGCCCAGTTCCGGGAAGAGCATCAGGGCGACGCCGTCCTCATGGCCTTGGGTGGCCATCTCCAGCGTCTCGGCAACGGCGAAGCTCGGGTCCGCGACGGCTCCGCGCGGCACGCAGGCCGCAATGCGCAGGAAGTCGTGGCGGTAGAGGCAGCGGAAGTCTCGCATCGCGTCCCTGTCGTCCCGGGTCCGCGCGGCGGCGCGGGCAGGACTCTCCGGTGAATCTTGATCCGGAGCATAGGGCGCGGGGCGACGAATGCCAGCGCAAGGACGCCCCCTCTCATGAAGCCCGCCCCCGCCGGAGCGGGCTGCTCTTTCGTGACATCCGGCCCCCGCCGAAGCGGGCCGCTCTTTCATAACATCCGGCGCCCGCCGGAGCGGGCGCCGGGTGGGCCGCGTCAGGCCGCCTTCTTGTTCACGTTGGCGGAGGCAAGGCGGGAGAGGAGCTGGTCGGTCTCCTTCTCCTCCTTGAGGGTCGCCTCCAGTAGGGGCACCGCATCGGCGAGGCCGAGCTGGGCGGCCCAGGTCTTCAGCGTGCCGTAGCGGGCGATCTCGTAATGCTCCACCGCCTGCGCGGCGGAGAGGAGGCCGGCATCCAGCGCGTCGGTGCCGGCGAAGTCCTCCATGATCTCCTTGCCCTCGTCCACGATGCCGACGATGGCCGGGCAATGCTTGCCGCGCGCCGCCTTGCCCATCATCTCGAACACCTGTTCCAGGCGCTCGATCTGGCCTTCCGTCTGCTCCTGGTGGGTGAGGAAGGCGGCCTTCAGTTCCTCGGACTGGGCCGATTTCGCCATCTTGGGCAGCGCCTTCAGGATCTGCTTCTCGGCGTAGTAGATGTCCTTCAGCGTCTCGGAGAACAGATCCTGCAAAGTCTTGGACTGTGCCATGGGACGTTTCCTTTCGGTTGGCGTTGTCGCCGGTTGTTCTGGTGTCGCCGACCCAAATCACGCCGCCGCGCCGCCGCGTGCGCCGGCGCGCCTCCATCCGTGGAGCTACGGGTGGAACGTGGTCTGTCCTTGGGCGATCACCCGCGCAAATACGCACCGGGCTGCGAGCACAACGGGCAAGCGGCGGCGAAGTTCCGCAGCGTCGCGCGGTGCCGATCTAGCGCTGGGCCTCGCGCACGAAGGCGGCGATGGTCTTCTGGCTCTCGGCGTCGATCAGCGCTTCGCCATCCTGCGCGAGATCGGCGAGGGTCTGCGCGCGCAGCGACTGGCGCCACAGCTCTTCCGCCGCCAGCATCCGGCGCTTGATGAAGCAGTCCGTCTTGTAGGCGCAGGGGTCCTTGGACTTGCCCGGTCCGCGCCGGCGGATTTCCTTGCAGGTGAAGGCGGGCTCCTTGCCGTCGATGGCCTCCACGATGTCGAGGAGCGTGATCGCGCCGGGGCTCCGCGCCAGCCGGTAGCCGCCGCGCGGGCCGGGCAGGGCTTCCACGAGGCCGGCCTCGGTGAGGGCGCGCATGTGCTTGAGCAGGTAGCTCTCGGACAGGCCGTGCATCTCGGCGAGGCTCTTGCCCGGCAGCACCTTGCCCGGCTCCAGCCAGCACAGCACCAGCGCGCAGTGCAGCGCCGCCTCCACCCCGTCTCCCAACCGCCTCATGCGCGCTCCGGATGCTGCCTCGGGCCCACCACCAGCCGGCCTCTTTCCTACCTCGATAATCATCGATATAATATGTCTATGATTCTCGGCCAGAGGCTGGCGGGATCGCAAATCCGAGAGCAGACAGGAGAGAGGCATGGAACCCAGGATGAACGTGGCCGAGGCCGCCCCCGCCCTTTATGCCGCCGTGCGCGCGCTCGACGGGGCGGTGATGAAGTCGGGGCTGGAGAAGCGCCTCCTGCATCTGGTCAAGCTCCGGGCGTCGCAGATCAACGGCTGCGCCTATTGCATTGACATGCATGTGAAGGAGTCGCTCGCCGACGGCATTCCCGCCCAGCATCTCCACATGCTCACCGCGTGGCGCGAATCGCCGCTCTACAGTGCCCGCGACCGCGCCGCGCTGGAATGGATCGAGAGCGTGACGCTCATCGCGCAGACCGGCATTCCCGACAGCGCCTATGCGGCGGTGACGGCGGAATTCTCGCCCGAGGAGATCGCCAAGCTCACCATTGCCATCGGCACCATCAATGTGTGGAACCGCATCGCGGTCTCCTCGCGCATGCTGCACCCAGTGGATCGCCCCGCTGCCGCCTGAGGCGAGACCGCCGGCGCGCGGGGAGGCTATCCCCGCGCGGCCGTACCCTTGAGGCGCTCGGTCAATTCCTCCACCGTCCCGACGAACCAGAGGCTCTCGCCGCCATTGGCCTCGCGCACGAAGTCGCGCAGTGGCCCGCTCACCGCCAGATGGGCCGAGATGTCGCCGATGACGGCGACGCGCAGGCGATAGTTCACGAAGCGCTGGGTGATGCGCCCGGCAAGCCCGCTCGCCAGCCGGAAGAAGTCCGGGCTGAGGCGCGCCGCCGGAATGGCAATGAGCTCCGCCCCCTCGCCGAACGCCGTGCCGAGCAGATCGTCCGTGTCGCCCTCGCTGGCGATGGGCGCCGCGTCGGCCGCGCACAGGAGCACCCGCAGCCCGCTGATTTCGGTCACGACATCGGTGCTGGGGATACGCATGGGACTTCCGTTGCGTTCGGGTGGATGATCCGACCAGATTGAATCGATCCAGCGGGTGCACGTCCAGAGGGTGCGCGCGACGCGAGGCGGGAGAGACCGGGATGGTGGACAATCGCACGGCGGGTGGCGCACCCACGGACGCGAGCGCAGGCCGCGACTTCTGGCTGCGCGAGGGGCCGTATCTCGCCATCCTCGCCCTCACGGTGGGCGGCGTCGCCTATGTGGCGATGACCCGTCGGCCGCTGGTCACGTTCTGGGAGTTCGTGGCGGTGGCGAGCTGCGCGGTGGGCATCTTCGCCGGCTGGCGGCGCGCGGCGCTGAAAGAGCAGCGCTTGCGGCTGGTGGTGACGCAGCTCCTCCACTGGGGCGCCTTCCTCGCCGCCATGAACCTCGTGTTCCTGCCGAGCGTGCAGGCGGTGGCGGACGCGGATTCCACCAGCCTCATCGTGCTGCTGCTGCTGGCGCTGGGCAGCTTCGTGGCAGGCGTGCACACCCAGTCGTGGCGCATGGGGCTGAACGGCGTGTTCATGGCCCTGTGCGTGCCGGCGGTGGCGTGGCTCGACCAGTCCGCCCTGTTCGTGGCGCTGGTGGGCGCCGCCGCCGTGGGCGCCGCCGGCTTCATCCTCTGGGCGCGCCTGCGGATTTGAGGAGCAAAGTGGGAGCCGGAAGGGAGGGCGAAGCCGCCCCGCGCACGGCTCCAACCCGTGTCGTTCCAGAATCTCCGCTCGTCATCGCCCGGCTTGTCCGGGCGATCCGCTCCTCCGACTGTGCACTGTTGCCAAACCCGCCCCGGCCCAACCGTGGATCGCCCGGACAAGCCGGGCGATGACAGCTCAAAGCCTCGCCTCTTGCCTTGAGGGTAGTATTTGCGCCAGCAGTTCCCCGGACAAGCGACACCGAAGGTGGAGCGCTGATCCCAGGACCAGCGCAAAAAGTCCCGCGCAGCGGGACGAAGCCTGTGAGCGGTGGGGTTCGGAAGCGCCTTCGGCGGTACTCTTGCGCTAGACCCCGGCTCGCATTCCGCTGGCGCTGCATGCGTCCGGGGCGCGAGGGCGGTTATGGGGCCTCCCCTCTCCCCTCGCGGGAGAGGGGCCGGGGGTGAGGGGGCTGGCCGCGCAATCCCGGTGCTGGGGCAAATGGAGCGATACCCCTCACCCCAGCCCTCTCCCGCAAGGGGAGAGGGAGTGCAGCCTGCGCAAGGGCGTGGCCGTCGTTCTCCCGGAGCGCCCGCCCACTCAGCCCCGCCCGAGCGCCCTTGCGATGTCCGCCTGAAGCTGCGGCAGCAGCTCGGCCTCGAAATAGGGATTCTTCTTCAGCCAGCCGGTGTTGCGCCACGAGGGATGGGGCAAGGTGTAGACCGCCACCGGCTGGGCAAGCTTTTCCCCTGCCGCGCGCACCGCCCGCCAGTTGGCCACCGTCTCGGTGAGGCTCGGCTTCAAATGCGCCGCGAGGCCAAGGCGGGCGAGGTGATAGGCCTGCGCCGGCCGCCCCACGGCGAGGATCAGCCGGAACGGCGGCAAAGTGGCGAACAGCGTGTCGTGCCAGGTGGCGACGCATTCCCGCCGGGGCGGCAGATCGCCCCCTGATGCATCCTGCCCCGGAAAGCAGAAGCCCATGGGGGCGATGGCGATGTGGGCGGCATCGTAGAAGGTGTCCTTGTCCACCCCCATCCAGGACCGCAGCCGATCGCCGGAGGCATCGGTGAAGGGCAGGCCCGAAAGGTGCACCTTCGTCCCCGGCGCCTGGCTCGCCACCAGGATGGAGGCGGTGGCGGACACCCGCAGCACCGGTCGCGGCGTGTGCGGCAGGGGCGCCCCGCGCGGCGTCTCCCGGCACACCCGGCAGGCGCGGATGCGCGCGACGAGCGCGTCGAGGTCGTCCTCAGATGTCGCGCTCAAGCCCGTCCTCGGCCACGGTGAAATGGGCGGTGTCCACCTCGCCCCGCCGCGCCCACATCTCGTCGCCCATATGGGTGAGGAGGATATGTTTCGCGCCCAGCGCCTCCCGCTTGGCGGCGATGGTCTCATAGGCCATGTGGCCGTGCGGACTGCCCTCGAAGGCGAAGCACTCGCAGATGAAGAGGTCGGCGCCATGGGCGATGGGCAGGAGCGCGTCCGTCCACTCCGTGTCGCCGGAGAAGGCGAGGGTGCGCTTGCCGTCGGTGATCCTGAGCGCGGTGGAGGGCGCGCCCGAGCCGTGGATCACCTCGGCGGTGGTGAGGGTGAAGGGGCCGTGCCGGGAGGTCGAGCCGGGCTCCACCTCCTTGACCTCGAAGTCGAACCGCCAGGCATTGCTGGCCATCTTCGGGAAGAGGACCTCCATGGCCGCATCTATCCGTACCTTGGTACCGGGCGGGCCAATGATGGTCAGCGACTCGCTCCGGCGGTGGACGAACTGGCCGTCGAGCAGGAGGAAGGGCAGGCCACCGAAGTGATCGCCATGCAGATGGCTGATGAACACCTGCCGAACCGCACTGGAATCCATGCCGAACCGGTGCATTTGAACGAGTGAACTCGCACCGAAGTCGAGGGTTGCGACAAGCCCGTCCGTCTCGATGCGGTAGCAGGAATTTCCCCGCCCGCCCGAGCCGAACGCATCGCCGCAACCCACCACCTTAAGCTTCATGATTTCAAGCCTTTGCACTCGGTCGCTGGGAGACGACGTCGTACCAGCGCTTGAGGTGGGTGTGGTGCTCCGGCACCTCGGTGCGGATCACCCGCAGGAAATCCACCGCCACCAGCATGGTGATGTCCGCCACCGAGAAACGGGACCCCGCCACGAATGCCCGGTCGGCCAGCTGATCGTTGAAAAAGCCAAGCGCAGCCAAGACCTTGGGCTTGTTCGCCTCGCCCCATTCCGGCACCTGCGGCACCTCCATCTGGGCCATGGCCGGGTTGAGATGCCGCAGCACCATCATGATGGGATAGAACAGGTCCAGCTCCACCCGCCGCTGCCACATTTCCACCAGCCCCTGCTCCTGCGGCGTGTGGCCGAACAGGTTGGGCTCGGGCTGCAAGGCCTCGAAATAACGGCAGATCGCCATGGTTTCGGCGATGGCGCTGCCATCGTCCAGCACCAGCAGGGGCACGCGCTGGCGGGGATTGAGGCCGGTGAATTCGGTGCTCTTGTGCTCGCCCTTGCCCAGGTCGACGGGCACCAGCGGGACGGAAATTCCCTTTTCCGCCAGGAAGATGCGAACCCGGCGCGGGTTCGGCGCCCGGTTGGTGTCATAGAGCTTCATGGCGGCGCGTTTCCCCTGTCGTGACATTTATGGCCAGCGAAAAACCATGCCTGCGGCGACCGCGCAAGGTCCGCCCGTTCCGTCCGCCCGTTCCGCGTTCAGGGCGTGCGCGGATGCGCGGTCCGGTAGTCCGCGGGAGGCTGGAAGCTGCCCGCCCACAGGCCCCGCCGCGCCGCCCGGGCCTCCGCCTCCTCGCCTTGGTAGGCCTTGCCCAGATAGGCGACGGCCAGTCCTTTCTGGACCATCAGCGCGGCGATGTCGGTGCCGCCGACAGTGCAGAAACCGAGTGGCCGCCTGTATTTGTCGCGCTTCTCGGCCCGGCAGGATACCGGGCCGCCGGCCAGCGCCTCTTCGAGCGCAGCCCGCGCCGCCTCCCCGCAGCGCCACGGGCGGCCGTCGCTCTCGCAGGTCTGGCGCAGCTCCGGCGCGTCGATGCCGGCGAGGCGGACGTGGGTGCCGGCAATGTCCAGCGTGTCGCCATCCACCGCCTCGGCACGCCCGTCCAGATGCTCGGCGCGCGACAGCATTTCCACGGCGGCGGCGAGCACGGCGAGGATGACGGCGGCGCGCAAAATATCGAACAGACGCATAGGGTTGAACGATCCGACCTCGGTTGCGCGATGGGCGTCGCACGTTTGGCCGGGAGGATGGGGCGGGGGCGTTAACCAATCGTTAACCTACCTGCCGCAGGAGTCGGGACCAAGGTGACGTCACGCAGGGTCGTCGATTCCACCGACACTCCGACCGCGAAGGGCTTCCGCCGCATGTCCGGCCCCCTCTGCCTCCCGCTCGGCAACGCCGCGGCCTCCCAACCGGAGCCGGCGCAAGCGGGGGAGGGATTCGCGGCGCCGACGGTCACGTCCAAGGCCTTGATCCTGCTGGCGATCCTCGCCTCTGGTGGTCTCGCTCTGGCGGGTGGTCTCGCCGCGGGGCTTGCGGGTGCGATCCTGGGCGCCGCAGGCGCGGCCTTCGCCTTCATGCGCGTGGCAAAGCATGTCCGGCGCCTCGATGCGGAGCGGGCAGCCGCCGAGGCGCGGGCCCTGGCCGCCGAGGCGGAAAGCCGGCGGGTGGTGGCGGAAAGCCTTGCGAAATCTCGATTTCTCGCCGAGATGAGCCACGAGCTGCGCACCCCGCTCAACACCGTGATGGGCTTTTCCGAGATGATGGCGGAGGAGGTGCTCGGCCCACACCGGGTGCCCGCCTATGCCGGCTATGCCCGCGACATCCACGGCGCCGGCCGGCACCTGCTGGCGCTCGCCGACGACCTGCTCGACCTCGCGCGCATCGAGAGCGGGCACCGCACGCTGGTGGAAACCCCGGTGCGGCTCGATGTGCTGGCCGAAGACTGCCTGGCGATGATGCGCCCCCTCGCGGCGGAGCGGCGCCTCAGTCTGTCCCTGGAACGGCTTGGCACGCCCCGGCTGTGGGGCGATGAGAGGGCGATCCGGCAGATCGCCCTCAACCTCTTGGCAAATGCGGTGAAATTCACGCCCCTGGAGGGGCAGGTACGGCTCGTCGCGGCCGTGGACGCAAAGGGCGGTGCCGTCCTTATCGTCGAGGACAGCGGACCGGGCATAGCCGACAGCGAGCTGCCGCTGGGCGGCGCCCATGCCCGCGAGAGCCGGCTCGATCTCGCAACCGGCCGTGGCGCGGGCCTCGGTCTCGCAATCGCCCGGGGGCTCGCCGCCCTGCATGGCGGGGAGCTGGAGCTTTCCCGCCGCGCCGGAGGCGGAACGCGGGCGCGCGTGACGTTCCCGCCCGCCCGGACCTTGCGAGGGGCCTGAGTTCAACCCTCTGAGACGCCGGCCTCGGCGAAGGTCGCCATGCCGCGATGGCACGCCACGGCGGCCTTCACCACGCCGATGGAGAGCGCGGCGCCCGAGCCTTCGCCCAGCCGCATGCCGAGATCGAGGAGGGGCACGAGGCCGAGCCGGTCCAGCAACTGGCGATGGGCCTTCTCCGCCGAGACATGGCCGGCGAGGCAATGGTCGAGGGCGGCCGGGTTCAGGGCGTGAAGCACGGCGGCAGCTGCCGTCACCACAAAGCCGTCCAGCACCACCGGCACCTTTTCGTGCCGCGCGGCGATGATGGCGCCGGCGATGGCGGCGATCTCCCGCCCGCCGAGGCGGCGCAACACTTCCAGCGGATCGGACAGGTGGTCCTTGTGGAAGGCGACGGCGTCGCGCACGGCGGCGATCTTGCGCTCCAGCACCTCGCCGGAGGCGCCGGTGCCGGCGCCCACCCATTCCTCCGCCGTGCCCCCATAGAGGCCGTGGCAGATGGCGGCGGCGACCGTGGTGTTGCCGATGCCCATCTCGCCGAGGCAGAGCAGGTCCGAGCCGCCGGCAATGGCCTCCATGCCGAAGGCCATGGTGGCGGCGCAGGCCTTCTCGTCGAGGGCGGCGTTCGTGGTGATGTCGGGGGTCGGATAGTCGAGCGCGAGGTCGAACACCCGCAATCCGGCGTCGAAGGTGGCGCAGATCTGGTTCACCGCGGCCTTGCCGGCGGTGAAGGTGGCCATCATCTGCTTGGTCACGGCGCCCGGATAGGGCGAGACGCCGCGGTCGGCAACGCCGTGGGTCGCGGCGAACACCGCGACCATGGGGCGATTGACCGTGGGCATGGAATTGCCCTGCCAGGCGGAGAGATGGGCGGCGATGGCTTCGAGCCGCCCCAAAGCGCCCGGCGGCTTCACCAGCTGTTCCTGCCGGGCGATCGCCGCTTCGCGTGCGCCCTCGTTGGGGCCGGGCAGGGTGGCGACGAGCTGGCGGATGTCGTCGAAGGGCGAGCCGGTATCTTGCGGGAACATCGGACGGAATGACCTCTGGGCGCCGGCTTCGCCGGGCGGGGAACGCTGCCGCTCAATAGAGCGGGCGTCCCGATCCGGCAAATCCGCTCCGCCGCCCGGCGGGGCGACGGGTGCCGCTCAGCCGCCCTGCTGGGCCTGGGAGACGTGGTCGCGCAGCTCCTGCAGCGAGGCGAAGCGGACCACGCCGGTGGGCAGCTCGGCCTGGATCGAGCCGTCCGAATAGAGGGTGTAGGCCATGCCGCCGACGATGCCGGACTTCAGGATGCGCGGTTCGTCGGGCTCGCGGGCGGGAGCCGGCGCGGGCACCGGAGGCGGCGTCTCGGGGGCGGCGCGGGCCGGGCGGGGGGCGGCTCATAGCCGGTGCGCGGACGGGGCGGCGCAGGCGGGGCGGCCGGCGCCTCGGGGGCGGGCTCGGGACCGCGCTGAAGCCGCTGGCGGCGGGCCTCGACCATCGGGTCGGCCGGCTGGCCGGCCTCCGGGGGAGGCAGCAGCGGGGAGGGGCCGGCGGGTCGGCGCGGCGCCGGCGGGCGCTCAGTTTGGCGCTCGGGTTGGCGCTCTTGCTGGCGCTCGGGGGCGCGCTCTTGCGGCCGTTCCGCCGCCCGTTCACGGGCCGGAGGCGCTGCGGCCTCGGCGTCCGCCTCCTCGGGGGAGAGCAGATCATCCACGGAGAGGCGCGGCGTCGCGCTGCGGCCGGCGCGGGCGGAACGGGCCGCCGGCTGCGCTGCGGCTTCCTCGGCCTCGGCCTCACCGGCCGGATAGGAGCGCTCGATCTGCCGGGTCAGCCGGTCCAGCTGGCGCAGCACCAGCCCCATGGCGGTGATGACAAAGCCACCCGAGGCGGCGACGGCGCCGGTGGTGATGAGGGTATTGCCGAAGGCCGAGACGTAGATCGTCACCCCGAGGCCGATGACCGCAAGCCCGGCCAGAGCGATAAGAACGCCGAGAAGGACCAGGAACCACCACATCTCGCACCCCGCTTCCGCATGCCGGCCTCAGCCGGTCTAATCAAAGGTGGTACCTCGGCGCGAAAATCGGCCGCTTCAAGGTTGTTTGATGGCGAGCACGACCCTATCTAGGTCCACGCTCGGACATGTCGTATACCCGGTATGGCACCGGGGCAGCGATTTCGCCCCGGGCGAAATGCCGGATAGATTGCGGAGATGTTTCATGTCCTTCACGCTGCCCGACCTGCCCTATGCCTATGACGCGCTTGCGCCGTACATGTCGCGCGAAACGCTGGAATACCATCACGACAAGCACCATCTCGCTTATGTCAACAATGGCAACAATCTCCTAAAGGGAACTGAATTTGAAGGGAAAACCCTTGAGGAGATCGTCGTGGGCTCGTTCGGCAAGAACGCCCCGCTCTTCAACAATGCCGGCCAGCACTACAACCACCTCCATTTCTGGAATTGGATGAAGCCCAACGGCGGCGGCCCCATCCCCGGTGAGATCGAGAAGAAGATCATCGAGGACATCGGCTCGGTCGAGAAGTTCAAGGAGGACTTCATCGCCGCCGGTGTCGGCCAGTTCGGCTCGGGCTGGGCCTGGCTCGCGCTCAAGGACGGCAAGCTCGTCGTGCTGAAGAGCGCCAATGGCGAGAACCCGCTGGTGCAGGGCGCGACCCCGATTCTCGGCGTCGACGTGTGGGAGCACTCCTACTACATCGACTACCGCAACCGCCGCCCCGACTACCTGAAGGCGTTCGTCGACCACCTGATCAACTGGGACTACGTGGCCGAGCTTTACGGCAAGGCCGTCTGACGGTTTCCCTCCCGGCGGGCCTGCGCCTCCTCGGATCGCGCGGGCCCGCATGGGGTATGCGGGGCGGGGGCAACGCCCGGATGCAACTCCGACGCGCAAGTGCCTATCTAAGACGCGGCGGCTGCGTTCTTCTTTTCCCGCCAGTGATCGACTCTGCCTCCCAAGAACATTTAGCCGCTTAACCTTACCATTGGTCAGCGACGCTGCCGCAATTGCTCCCGAAGCTGCCTTAATTTTTTGCAACCTACAGCATAATTTTGTTGCGATCCTCCTCTACTCCATCTTAGCTGTGATCCGCGTAGCCATCTGCGGTATTATGGTGGCGTATCGCGCTGGGGGCCCGGGAGCGATCCTGGAATCGGCGCGACAGGAGTTGGGTTCGGGATCCTCCATCAATGTCGTTCCTCGATATCGAACGTCGGCCGGGCGCGATTGCGGACGCCTGCGCCCTTGTCCTGATCGCCGGTGTGGCGGTCATCGCCGCGCTCACCTTCTCCGACTACGGCCTCGGCTGGGATGACTTCACCCACTCCCAGTATGGCGACCTGCTCTATTCCTATTTCTCGTCAGGGCTGACGCACCGGAAGGTCTTTTCCTTCGTCAACCTCTACTACTACGGCGGCGGGTTCGACCTCGCCGCAGCGGCCCTCGCCAAGGCGCTGCCCTTCGTCGATGTCTTCGACATCCGTCGGCTTCTGGGGGGCCTCGTCGGCGTCATCGGCTTTGTGCTGGTGTGGCGGGCTGGCCGGCGGCTCGCCGGGCCCTGGGGCGGCGTTGCCGCCGTCGCGCTGCTGATGATCTGCCCGCTCTATTACGGGCACATGTTCATGAATGCGAAGGACGCGCCCTTCGCCGTCGCGGTTGCCGGCGTGCTCTATGCCTGCATCCGCGCGTTCGACGAATTCCCGCAGCCTTCGCCGCGCACGGTGACGCTCTTCGGCCTGTTCCTGGGTCTGGCCGTCGGTACGCGCGTCCTTGGGCTGCTCTGCGGCGTGTATCTGGCGGCGGCCATCGCCTTCGTGTTGGCTGTGGAATGCGTGCGCCTCGGGATCAAGCCGGCGCTGCTGCGCACCCTGCGTTTCACCGGCCTGCTGATGCTGGGGCTGCCGCTCGCTTATTTCGTGCTGGGCATCGTGTGGCCCTGGGGCGTCGCGGAACCGCTCAATCCGCTCGTGGCGCTGAAGTATTATTCCCACTTCTGGGAAGTGCCCTGGCGCGAGATGTTCGAGGGCCGGCCCATCCTGGTGCCGGACATGCCGCGCACCTATGTGCCGACGCTCTTCTCCGTGCAGATGCCCGAGCTGTTCCTCGGCCTTGCGGTCGGCGGCGCGGCGGGGGCGATCGTCTCGGCGTTCGTGGGCAAGGATACGCCGGCGAAGCGCGCCCGGCTGGTGCTCATCGTGACTGCGGCGGCCTTCCCGGTGCTGCTGACCGTCGTCACCCGCCCGGTGATGTACAACGGCATCCGCCACTTCGTGTTCGTCACTCCTGCCCTGGCGCTGCTCGGCGGCTACGCCGCATCCTGGCTGTGGCAGAAGGCGCAGGGGCTTCCGCGCCTCGCCCGGGGCGCCGTGGCTGCAACGTTCGCGGTGGGTCTCGCGGTGCCGGCGGTTGATTTCCACAACCTGCACCCTTACGAATATACCTACTACAACCATTTCGTCGGCGGCATCAAGGGCGCGGACGACCTGTTCATGCTCGATTACTGGGGCCTTGCCTTCAAGCAGGCCACGGAGGAGCTGGACGAATATGTCGAACAGCACCGGCGCACGCTGCCGCAGGGGCGCAAGCTGCGCGTGGCCGTATGTGGCCCGCACTTCGCCGCCGCCGCGGAACTCGGTCCGCGCTATGAGACGACGTACGACAGCAAGAACGCGGACTTCTATATGCGTCTCGGCGAGTTCTACTGCGCCGACGTGAAGGCGCCGCTGCTGGTCAAGGTCGAGCGCGAGGGTGTCACCTACGCCACCGTCTACGACGTGCGCGGCCGGCCCTTCCCGAGCGTCTTCGCGGCCGGCCAGTAGGCCGATCCACCCCACGCGATCCGCCAACCGCCAATCGAAAAGGCCGGGCTCGCGCCCGGCCTTTTGCTTTCGTGCGCTGGCCCTCCAGGCTCACTTGGCGCCGAGCAGCTCCGGCACGCTGAGGAGGACGAACTCATTGTCGTCGTTCTTCTGCGGGCTGCGGCCGGCCGAGTAGGGCAGGTTGTTGTCGTTGCCCACCACGATCTCGGTGGGGCTCACCATCACCACGTCCTCGATGGTGAAGAAGGGCAGGTCGAGAACGCCTTCGGTGCCACCCTGCTTCGCCTTGCCGTTCGGATCCTTGATGGCGAGGAGGTCGATATAGCCGACCTTGCGCACCGTCTGGCCGGCGGTCTCGGGCGAGAAGGCGATCTTGTAGACGCGCTTGAACTGCGCCGGCTTGTCGAAGCAGGAGGGCTCGGCCTTGCCGGCGGCGCAGGCCTTGAAGCGGGAGCCTTCCAGGCTGTCACGCTCGATGACGAGGCCGTGGGTGTCGTCGATCATGTTGAAGTCGCCGATGGCGTTGCCCGCCACAGCCAACGGATACTTCCACGAGCGGCCGGTCCATTCGCGCTTGCCGAGATCGAACTCGACGATGCGCAGCACCTCGGCCTCGCCCACCTTCTCCTTGCCGCCGGCGGCCGCATCGAACAGCGGGCCTTCGAGCAGGGCGTAGAGCTTCGTCTTGTCCGGGGAGAGCGCCATGCCCTCGAAGCCCTTGGAGCGATAGACGTTGAACGCCACCTTGCCGTCCGGCGCGCCGGGCGTGGTGACGGCCGGGTGATCGGGTGAGCGCACCACCTTGCCGTCCACCTTGGTCTCGAACACCGCCTTCACCTTCCCGTCGAGGTCGGTCTCGATGAGGAAGGGGCCGAACTCGTCGCCGAACCACAGGCTGTCACCCACGCGCTGGATCGATTCGAGATCGAAGTCCGAGCCGGTCAGGTAGCGCGTGGCGGTGCCTTCCATCGTGATCGGGTAGGGCACCTTGCGGTCCGGGTCGCTGATGAAGATGGTCTTCAGGCGCTCGATGGTGCCAGCCTTGAAGTCCATCTTCAGCCGGTGGGCGGTCAGCATGGCGTCCGGCGAGTTGGCCTTGGAGCCGAAGCCGTTGTCGGTGAGCACCAGGAACGTCCCGTCGCCCTCGGAGACGATGCCGGAGAAGCCCTGCACCGGCTGGCCCTGGAACGGCAGGGAAAGGCCGGTCTCGCGCGGGGCGGACGCGTTGGACAGGACGCTCACGCCCTTGACGCTGCCGATGGCATCGATGCGCACGCGGTCGGCGCCGGTGAACTTGCCCGACGTCTTGAGCGCATCCGGCGCGTCGGCGGGGGCGGGGACGAAGGTCGCGGCCGGCAGGACCACGTGGCCGGCGAGGACGGCCGGGAAGGCGGAGCCTTCCGCGGCCTTGTCCTGGCTGGACTTATCCTGGGAAAGAGCCGGCGAAACAAACGCGGCTCCGGCGAGCAGCGCGAGGGCAAAGCATTTCAGGGTGCGCATGGGAAACCTCCAAAGGTCCGTGCGCACCGCATCTGCGGCATCATCCTTGACGCAGCGGCGACAGCCCCGCGAACTTTGCATGACCTAGAGGAAGATCAGATCCATCTCAGCCGGCGGAAGCTCCACAGGAGGATGAAGCCGAGCAGCAGCAGGAACACCGAGAGCGCCCAGAAGGCGGCGGGATCGCTGCTGCCGGGAATGCCGCCCACATTCATGCCGAACATGCCCGAGATGAGCGTCATGGGTGCGAACACCACCGTGACCACGGCGAGCACCAGCATGGACTTGTTCATCTGCTCGGCGCGTGCGTCCACCATCTGGTCGCGGATGACGGCGGCGCGCTCGCGCACGCTGTCCAGCTCCTCGGAGAAGCGGGCGACGCGGTCGGCGGCATCGCGCAGGCGGTTCCTGTCCTTGGGTCCCATCCAGGGGTCGTCTTCCAGCGCGAAGTGATTGAGCGCCTCGCGCTGTGGCGCGATGTGGCGGCGCAGCTTGATGGCCACCCGGCGCAGCACGGCGAGCTTGGGCAGAAGCTCGGACGTCTCCGTGACGAGGACGGCGTCCTCAAGTTCGTCGGCCTCCTCGATCAGCGTCGTCACCACCGCATCCACCCGTTCCACGAGGCGCATGGAGAGATCCGCCACGAACTCACCCTGGGAGCGCGGGCAACGGCCGCGGCCGAGCGCATCCTCGAAGTCGGCGATGGCCGAGAGGAAGTCGTGCTGCACCGAGACGATGCGGCGAGCGTCCACCCACAGATGGACGGTGATGAGCTCCTCTGGCAGCGCGTTTCGCTGCAGGTTGATGCCACGCAGGGAGAGCAGGGCGCCATCGGCGAACATCACGCAGCGCGGGCGACACTGGTCCTCCGCCATGCTCTCCAGCGCCGGTGCGTCGAGACCGACATCCTGCCGCAGCCAGGTTTGCGACATCCGGGGCAGATGACGAAAATGCAGCCAGATGAAGCCGCCGTCGGGGGCGGTGGCCGACACGGCCTCCTCCGGCTTGATGCGCCCGGCGCCCCCTTTGCCGTCGAACCACCACGCCGAGACGAGGCCCTGCGTGTCGATGGTGGAGGCGGGAGAGGCCATGGCAGGTTCCGTCGCTGACGTATCGTGCCCTTCCTCGCACGATTGCACGACGCGAAAAAGTCTTGGCGTTGCGTCAGCTCACCGCTGCGCGTGTTTGCCTGGCGCAGCTAACGCCGCGCGAGGGCGTCGAGAATCCGCACCCAGCTTCGCGTGCCCTTGTGGAACGACGTGAGGTCGTACTTCTCGTTGGGCGAGTGGACGCGGTCGTCGTCCAGGGCGAAGCCGATCAGAAGGGTGTCCACGCCCAGCCGGTCCTTGAACTGGCCCACCACGGGGATGGAGCCGCCCGAGCCGATGGTGACCGGAGCGACACCCCACTCCGCCTCAAGTGCCCCGGCGGCGTGGCCGAGGTCCGGGCTCTCCGGCGGCACGAGGAAGGCGCGGGCGCCCTCGCCCCAGTGGAAGACGGCCCGGCAATCGGCGGGCACGCGCGCCGCCACGAACGTTTCGAAGCCCGTCCGCAGCTTGGCCGGGTCCTGGTCCGCCACGAGGCGGAAGGAGATCTTGGCGGTCGCCCGCGCGGGGATGATGGTCTTGGTGCCGGCCCCGGTATAGCCGCCGAACATGCCGTTGACCTCGAAGGTCGGCCGCGACTGGATCTGCTCGATCACCAGCCGGTCGCTCTCGCCGGCCGAGACCGAGAGGCCGACCGGCTTCAGGAAGGCTTCAGCGGTGAGCCCCAGTTCCTGCCAGCGGGCGCGGACTTCGGCGGGCGGTTCGCGCACATCGTCGTAGAAGCCGGGCAGCGTCACCCGGCCGCCGTCGTCATGGGCGTCGGCGAGGATGGCGGCGAGCACATGGATGGGGTTGCGCGCGGCGCCGCCGAACAGGCCGGAATGCAGGTCGCGGTCGGCACCCTCGATGGTCAGCTCGGTGTGCAGGATGCCGCGGAGCGAACTGGTGATGGAGGGGGTGCGCTGGTCCCACATGCCGGTGTCGCAAACGAGCGCGAGATCGGCCGAAAGCTCGCCCGCATGGGCGGCGAGGAAGCCGGGGAGGTTGGGCGAGCCGCATTCCTCCTCGCCTTCCAGCAGAACGGTGACATCCACCGGCAACGCGCCGCGGGTCGATCGGAACGCCCGGAGCGCCTCGAGGAAGGTCAGCACCTGCCCTTTGTCGTCGCAGGCGCCGCGGCCGACGATGGTGCGTCGCCCGTCCGGCGTGGTGCCGAGGCGCGGCTCGAACGGAGGCGTTTCCCACAGGTTCAGCGGATCGACCGGCTGCACGTCGTAATGGCCGTAGAACAGCACGCGCCGCGATGCACCGGTGTCTGTGTGGGCGACCACCACCGGATGGCCAGCGGTGGGATGGACGACGGCGGTGAAGCCGAGAGCCTCAAGCTCTCCCGCCACCCAGTCCGCCGCGCTCCGGCAGGCGGCCGCGTGGGCGGGGTCGGTGGAGATGGACGGAATCCTGAGGAAGTCGAACAAACGCTCCAGCGCCCCGTCGAGCCCCGCATCCACCGCCTTCAGAACCGGATCAAGTTCCGTTGCCGCCATCTCGCCCTCCGCCAGCGCAACCTCTGTCACGGGCCGCGATGGCCCCGGAATCGCTGGGATGCTGGCGGTAGCGGGACCGTCTGGCAAGGTGCCAGACGGTCAGGCGCCGGATCAGCTGGCGGTGACGAGATCGGCGGGCGTGGCGATCACTGCAGAAGCCGGGCGCCCTAGACGGCGCGCGCGCTGGAGGACCGAGCCGATGCGGCGATAGAGCAGTCGCGGCGCGACGGGCGTGCCGAGCGCGGCGTCATAGCCGGTCCGGCCGGCGATGCGCACGAGCTGCTGCGCCGGAACTTCGGCAACGAGCACGGCAGGAATGCCGGCACCGAAGCGGAAGGGATTGGTGGGGGCATCCTCGGGATCGTCCACCTGCACCACGAGCACATCGGCGGTGCCCTGGGCGGAAGGATCGGTCACTTCGTCGATGGACGCGACCTCGCGCACGGATCCGACCCCGAGGGCGGACAAAGCGAGGCGCGTCGCCTGGCGACGTTCCATATTGGCATCAAGGAGGACGATGCGGGCAGTGGGTAACACCTTCATGAGGCGCTCCAGGTCATGGCGCGCCTCGGTCCCCATCCGCACGGGAAGAAGGCTCGGGCACGCGTGGTGAGCATCCCTGCCGACGCGACCCCGCAATCCCGCCGACACTCTATGACTCTACCGCTAGGAGTCTTCTGACGCAACACTTTCGACGCCGCGACCGTTGAGCTGCCCTGTCGGACCGCCGCGATCGCGGCCACGCTGCCGTTAGGTACCGACGGACGGTGCGACAGCACCTTGAGCCGTGCTGCGGCCGGATCGGCCCGGCGCAGAGGCCATCACACGCCCGTCACCGTTTGCTGATGCTGCCCAGAATGCCTCTCAGGATGGCTTTTCCCAGCTGGGAGCCGACCTGAGTCGCCACTGAACGCGCCACCTGCCGCACCACCACTTCGGTGGTGGACATGCGCGTGCTCGGCCGGGTGCCGGTGGAGCCGGTACCGGCGGTTCGCCCGGTGGGGGAGGGGACGCGCGGCGTCGGCGCACCCGTAGCGGTTCCCAGGACGCCGCCCAGGATGCTGTCGAGAATGCTGCCGCCGCCCGAGGACGGCGCGGCGTCCTCGGGTTCCGGCTGGGTCTTTTCCTCGGCCCGCGCCTGCAGCATCTCGAAGGCCGATTCGCGATCCACCGGCGTGTCGTAGAGGTGCCCGACCGGGCTTTTCGCCAGAATGGCCGCGCGCTCGGCGGGTGTGAGCGGCCCGATGCGGCCGGAGGGCGGCCGGATGAGCGTGCGTTCCACCATGGAGGGAATGCCATTGCCCTCCAGCATGGACACCAGCGCCTCGCCCTTGCCCAGCTCCATGATGGCCTTTGCCGTGTCCAGGTCCGGATTGGGACGGAAGGTCTCAGCGGCCGCCTTCACCGCCTTCTGGTCACGGGGGGTGAAGGCGCGCAGCGCGTGCTGCACCCGGTTGCCGAGCTGGGCGAGAACCGTCTCCGGCACGTCGAGCGGGTTCTGGGTGACGAAATAGACGCCGACGCCCTTGGAGCGGATGAGCCGCACCACCTGCTCCACCTTCTCCAGCAGCGCTTTGGGCGCCTCGTTAAAGAGGAGGTGGGCCTCGTCGAAGAAGAAGACGAGCTTGGGCTTGTCCGGGTCGCCCACCTCGGGCAGGCGCTCGAACAGCTCCGAGAGCAGCCAGAGCAGGAAGCAGGCATAGAGGCGCGGCGAGCCCATCAGCTTGTCGGCGGCGAGGATGTTGATGGTGCCGTAGCCGGAGCGGTCCACCCGCATGATGTCGGCGATGTCGAGTGCCGGCTCGCCGAAGAACTTGTCCGCGCCCTGGTTCTCCAGCACGAGGAGCTGGCGCTGGATGGCGCCGACGCTCTGCGCCGAGACGTTGCCGTAGGTGGCCGTCAGGGTCGCCGCATTGGCGGAGACGTGGGCCAGCATGGCCCTCAAATCCTTCAGATCGAGCAGCAGTAGGCCCTGCTCGTCGGCGATACGGAAGACGATGTTGAGCACGCCTTCCTGCGTGTCGTTCAGGCCCATCAGGCGGGCGAGCAGCAGAGGCCCCATCTCGGAGATGGTGGCGCGCACCGGGTGGCCCTGCTCGCCGAACATGTCCCAGAAGATCACCGGGAAGCTGTCGGGCGTGTAGGTGATGCCCACCTCCTCGGCGCGCTTCAGCAGGAAGTCCTTGGCTTCGCCTTGGGCGGCGACGCCGGAGAGGTCGCCCTTGATGTCGGCAGCGAACACCGGCACGCCGGCCCGCGAGAAGCCCTCCGCCAGCACCTGCAGCGTCACCGTCTTGCCGGTACCGGTGGCGCCGGTGACGAGGCCGTGGCGGTTGGCGAGGCGCAGGGTGAGATATTCGTCCTTGGACTTGGCGTGGGTCGCCGCCGCCTCTGACCGGCCGAGGAAGCTGCGGCCCACGAGGATGCGGCCGTCGGATTCGGGCGCCGGCGCCCGCCCGCCCGCCGGCGCTGCGGACGAGGTTCTCGGAACTGACGTGCGGCTCCAGGGGCCGGCCGGCGGCGCGGCACCGGCCGGGGCGCTCTGTTCAGGGCTCGTCCCGGAATTCGTCCCTGGGCTCTTGACCATGGCGGTGTCCTCACTCGCGGCACGTGGTCCAGCCGAATCGCGCGTTCGGGTCCGGCCGCGGCATCGGGGAGTTTTCGCCCGCCTTCGGGATGCGGGCAAGTCCGTTGCAGCGCCGCTCACGCTTGAGGGCGCCGTTCGGCGGTCGCGGCCCGCCACGCTTGCGAAAGTGCGCCATGCCCGGCAATCTCACGCCAGTCTCGCCTGCGATGCGGCGCAAGGAGATGGCATGGACGAGTTGATTGCGCGTCTGACCGAGCGTGTCGAAGTGAATGGCCCGACGGCCGAGGCCCTGGTTGCCATCGTCATCCAGTTTCTCGCGCGCGAGGCGCCGGCCATCGCCATGGCGCCCCTCTACGAAACCCACCCCTGGGCTAAGGTTCTCGCTGATGCCGCCCCCCGCGAGGACGCCACCGCCCAGTCCGAGCGGCATTTCGGCGGCATGGCGCGTCTGATGCAGGTCGCCGACCGCATGATGGCCCATGGGCTGACCATGCCGCAGGTACAATTGGCCGTGCGCGAGACCGTGGCCTATGCCCGCGAGACTGTTGGCGCGGAACCCGTGAACCTGCTCGTGCGCTCGGTGCCCGGCCTGACCCATGTGGTGTGACGGCTAGGGTCGCGGGGCAGTTGACTCGGCCCACGATTGTGGCCTGATCTTGATGCCGGCATGCACAAGCCGGGTTCGAAGGGGGGTCGCATGTCCTATCCCATCATCGAGATAGAAGGCGTCGGGGCGGTCTTTGCCGAGAAGCTGAAAGCGGCCGGGATCACCACCACCGAGGGGCTGCTGGAGAGGGCCAAGTCGCCCAAGCTGCGCAAGGAACTCGCGGCGGCCACGGGGATCGACGAGAGCCGGGTCCTCAAATGGGCCAACATGGCCGACCTGATGCGCATCAAGGGCGTGGGCGAGGAATATTCCGAGCTGCTCGAGGCGGCAGGCGTCGACACGGTGAAGGAACTGAAGACCCGCGTGCCCGCCAACCTCACCAAGGCCATGGCCGAGGCGAACGCCAAGCGCAAGCTGGTGCGCGCATTGCCCACCGAGAGCATGGTGGAGAAGTGGGTGGCCCAGGCCAAGGAACTGCCGCCCGTGCTCACCTACTGAGCCTGTCCCACCTCACGCCGGCCGCACCGGACCGACCGCCGGTGCGGCGCGCGTGGGGATGCGTTGCGGCGGACCCTTGAAAACCGCCCGTCCTCCCCGTAATAGAGGGCGCGCGTGCCGCGGTAGCTCAGCTGGTAGAGCAACGCATTCGTAATGCGTGGGTCGGGGGTTCGAATCCCTTCCGCGGCACCATTCGACCATCTACTGACGTCGATCGGCGTCGAAAAATAGAACAAAATCAACCGGTGCCCGGCCCCGAGCGTTGCGGGGCGTCGATGGTCGTCTGTTGGCATCCGAGTTTGTTGGCATCGGCGACTGCCAACAAACTCGGATGCTAACACGATGCCCCTGTCGGACGTTGCTGTCCGCACTGCGAAGCCCCAGCCAAACCCTGTGAAACTGTCGGAGCGGGAGCACAAGGCCGGTTCGGATGATCGCCAAGGTGACTTGACTGCTCAGCATCGCGCGCGCCGAGCTTGGGACGCGTCCGATCTCGGAAATCACAGCTGCCGAAGTGCTCAAAGTCCTGAAATCGGTCGACGAACGAGGAAATCACGAGACGGCAAAGCGCCAGCGCGCGACGATCGGCTGCGTCTTCCGATATGCCATTGCCACTACCCGTGCCGAGAACGACCAGACCTATGCGCTCAAGGGCACACTTACTGGGCCGACCGTAACGCATCGCGCAGCCATCACGGATCCGAAGGGTCTTGGCGCGTTGCTCCGCGCGATTGATAGCTTCGATGGGCAACCGACCACGCGCGCGGCTCTTCGGCTTATGCCCATCCTCTTTCCACGGCCAGGTGAACTGCGCATGGCGGAGTGGAGCGAATTCGATCTGGAGAAGGGAGAGTGGACGATCCCTGCATCTCGCATGAAGATGCGGCGGCCCCATCGCAGCCCACTTCCTCGACAGGCTATTGAAATCCTGCGCGAGCTGCACGCGATCACTGGTCGCGGTAAGCTCCCATTTCATTCCGTGCGGACCGTCCTTCGCCAGATCAGCGAGAACACCCTCAATGCCGCTCTTCGGCGCCTGGGCTACGCGAAGGACGAAGTCACGGCCCATGGCTTCCGCGCCACTGAGGTGGTCCCCATTCGCCGGACATTTTGGCGGCTTCGCTAAGCTTGGTTCTGGTGTGTGTCACGCCGCCATGTCGATGCCGTCGCAGGCCATGTGGACCTCCTCCGGCGTTCTGCCGCCGAGAGCCGAGTGGGGCCTCGTACGATTGTAGTAGGTGATCCATCGGCCGATCCCGGCCCGCGTCTCGGAACCGGTTTCGAAGGCGTTGAGGTAGATGCACTCGTATTTCAGCGACCGCCAGAGGCGCTCGATGAACACGTTGTCCATCCACCGGCCGCGGCCATCCATGGAAAGCCGTACGCCGGCGTCCAGCAGCACCTGGGTGAACCGCGGGCTGGTGAGCTGGCTTCCCTGGTCGGTATTGAAGATGCTCGGCCGCCCGAACCGGGACAAGGCCTCCTCCCGCGCCTCGATGCAGAAGTCCACCTCCATGGTGTTGGAGAGGCGCCATAGCAATCCGGGACGGATTGCGTGCGCAATCCTAAGGACAGGACCCTGCGACTGTGCCAGTCCATGATGGCGACCAGGTACAGGAACCCGCGCCGCATCGGGATGTAGGTGATGTCGGCGCACCAGACCTGGTCTGGCTTGTCGATCGTCATGGTCCGCAAGAGATAGGGAAAGATGCGGTGCTGCGGGTGCCGCACCGTGGTCTTCGGTCGCTGGTAAATGGCGGCCAGGCCCATGCGGGCCATGAGGCGCCGCACCCGCTTGCGCCCGACCTCGTGCCCCTCCCGGCGTAAATGGCGGACCATCTGTCGCGAGCCGTACCACGGTGTCTCGAGGAACTGGCCGTCGATCGCCCGCATCAAGGCGAGGCTCTCAGCGCTTTCGGTGCGCGGGCCGCCGTAGAAGGCCGACCGGCTGATGCCGACCAGCGCGCACTGGCGTGTGATCGGCAGCTGAGGGTGATCCGGTTCGATCATGTCGCCTTTCGCCCTCACGCTCAGCGCCCGGAAGCCCGACGCAAAAAATCCCGTTCCACCACAAGCTGGCCGATCTTCGCGTGGAGTTGGTCGATCTCGCTCTCACGGGCAGCATCGGCCGCTTCCGCCTTGCCGGAAACACCGTCGCCATCCCTTCGACGGCCTGCTTCTTCCAAGCGTTGATCATGGTCTGGTGGACGCCGTGCTTCGCTGCCAGCTGGGCCACCGTCTGTTCCCCGCGCAGCGCCTCCAGGGCCACCTTCGCCTTGAAATCCGCTGAATAACGCTTCCTCTTCCCGGTCATCGGGCTCGTCCTTCCGTCAGGCCGAACCAAGCTTAACTCCCTGTCCGGATTTCGGGGACCACCTCACTGGACGGCTGACGCGCGGGCCGGGGCGAACGTGAAACTGCTGCGGCCCCTCCAGTCGGGGGGCCGCATCAACCCATGACGGGGGGGACGCCCACCGCAAAGCCTTGGCAATCCAGCGATTTCAGCCGCACGGCCCCATCGGCGACGGCGAGGCGGACAGGCCCGCCAGGGGGGCGGTGATAGAGGTCGGCGTGGGCGGCGAGGAAGGCGGCCTGCTCGTCCTCCGGGGCAAAGGACATGCCGTCGAGGTAGTGGTGGCCGTTGCGCTCCACATGGGTGAGGCCCAGGAGGGACACGAGGGCGAGGTCCTGCTGGGTGCTGATGCCGGCCCAGGTGCAAAGGTCTTCTGCGGAAAGGAAAAATCGGCTTTCGCCCAACTCCGCATTGGCCTTGGCGATGCGGGCGGTGTTGAGGATGGATTTGTAGAAGCCCTTGCAGGTCTTGCTGGAAACTCCTTGATATCCCAATGGGATAGCGCGAGGAAAGGCATCCAGGGTGGCGTCCGATTCGTCGATCATGACGGGCTTGAGGGCGGCCAATGCCCCCACCTCCCGCTCCAGCGCGACGGCGCGGCGGATGGGTTGCTCGATGTAGAGGGTGGAGGCGCAAAGCCTTGAAAGAGCTGGCGTTTCTGACATGCGTCGCCACAATTCGACGATGCCATCCACATCCGAATATTGCTCATTGCCGTCCAATGTGGCGCGATAATCGGCAGGGCCGGCGTCCAGCACCGCGGCGATGCGGGTGAGGCGGTCCAGATCGGCGGCGATGTCGCCGCCCGCCTTCAGCTTGTAGAAGCGGCAGCCGTAGGTTTTGACAACATCCTCAAGGGTTTGCGGTAGCCCGTCGGCCGGGCCTTCAAGCGGGTCGGAAGCCATGAGCGCGTCGACCATGCCCACCGTGTGGCGCACGCCGATGGTATCCTGCGGCCGCAGATTGCCCAGGAATTGGGCGATGTCGAAGCCCTGAAGGTCCTCTGTCAGTCCGGAGCTAACGGTGATACCTGCCACGTTCCCCCGGATCATCTGCGAAAACGACATCCCCAGCATCCGCCCGGTGGCGTCGAGGATGGCCCGGTCCACCAGCGCCGGACCATAGGACGCGACCAGCGGATTGAGGCCCAGCGCGGCGCAGCGCGCCTGCTGCTCCCGATAGACCGCAGCGGAGAGGCCGAACGGGGTGTCTGCGGGCAGGCCGGAATAGAGTTCCAGCGCCACGTTCAGCGCCGTGCGGAGCTGCTCCACATTATCGTCGTCGGAGAGCGCAGGGTTCTTGTCGAACCATTTGGGCAGAAGGCATTCGGCGGCGATGCCGACCGCGCCGCGCCCGTCCGTCGCCTCGATCCGCACCGTCAGTTCGGCCTGTCGGACCTCTCGCAGCGTGGCGACGCCGAAGCGGAACGGCATCCGCAGCTTCGCCGCGCGCTCGCGCAGGTTCGCCTCGGCCAGCCGCACGCGCGGCGCCGCGTCCTCTCCCATGATTTTATCCTTGTGTTTGCGCGGGTTATTCCACCATGCGCGGGAAGGCGCCGCTGCGGGCGCGGGCCTCCAGCGGCCAGGTCTCGCCCAGGCGGCGGGTGGTCGCCATCACGAAGGAGCCGCAGCTTTCGAGATCCGCCCGGCTCATGCGGTTGGTGGGGGCGGCAAGGCTCACCACGCCGACGCATTCCGGCGCACCTCCGAGCGTGGAGGCGAGGATGGGGGCGGCCACGGCGCCCACGCCCAACTCGTTCTCCTCATAGCTCAGCGCGAAGCCGCGCCGCGCCACCTCCTCCAGTTCCGCGCGGATGTCGGAAATGGAGGTCTTGGAATAGGCGGTGGAGGCCTCGATTCCCTGATGCATCAACAGCTTGAGCGCATCGGCAAAGGGCAGGGTGGAGAGCCACGCCTTGCCGGTGGCATGGGTGTGGAGGCCGATCTCCAGCGTGTAGTTGGGATCGATGCGCAGCGACCTCTTGCTGCCCGCAAAGGATTGCACCCACACGATTCTCTGCCCGCCCGGCTCGACGATGGCAAGGCGGACCAGTTCGCCGGTCTCCTCCGCCAGCTGGCGGAGCGCGGCGGAGCACTGGTCCAGCAGACGGCTGGTCTGGAGATGGCGCAGGCCGAGATTGCTGATGCGGTAGGTGAGGTAATAACGCTGGGCCCGCTCATCGCGCCACACCAGCATCTGCGACTCCAGCGTATTCAACAGCTTGGAGACGATGGCCTTGTTGAGGTCCAGGCGCCGCGCGATCTCCGCCAGGGGGAATCCGTCCACGGAATCGGCCAGCATCCCGATGATGTCGAAGGCGCGCTCCACGGAGACGATGGTCTCATCGATCTTTTCGGGACGGGCCCCGGCCGCAACTTTCGCCATCTCATCTACCCTTCGACGCACCACGCCTTCACTGATAACGATGTTATCCATGAATTCGAGCGTGGCAAGGCCAGATAGGCGCGGAAACAGCGGACTTCCTCTGAAAATACCCGCTTGACTCCGACTTTGGACGAATCTAGCCCTATAGATATGGGTAACGGCGTTACCCAATAAATGAGCAGGCCGGCACCCGAACCCCTCCATGTTCGGTGCGGTTCAGGCCCCGGTTCGGTGCGGTTCACCCCACCGTTCAGGTGCCATTCGAGGCCTGTCAGCAAAAATGGGAGCGGATTCGTGAGTGAACGCCTGACCTTCGACACCGTGCCGGACCTGATCGAGACCGAGGAGCAGCTCGAGGAGTTGGTCTCGCGTCCCACCCAGGGGCTGGTGGACGACTTCGCCACTTTGGACGGGGACATCATCGTTCTGGGTGTCGCCGGCAAGGTCGGCCCCTCCCTCGCCCGCATGGCCAAGCGCGCGGCGCCGGAGAAAAGGGTGATCGGGGTGGCGCGCTTCTCTGAAGCCGGGTCCAAGGAGGAGCTGGAGGGCTTCGGCATCGAGACCATCCGCTGCGACCTGCTGGATCAGGAGGCGGTGGCGCAGCTGCCCAAGGTGAAGAACGTGGTCTACATGGCCGGCAAGAAGTTCGGCACCAATGACGATCCCTCCTTCGCCTGGGCCATGAACACCATGGTGCCCGCGACCGTCGCCTCCCACTTCCGCGACAGCCGGATCGTCGCCTTCTCCACCCTGTGCGTCTATCCGTTCGGCGTCTTCGCCCACAACGGCTGGGACGAGCGGGTGCAGCCGCGCCCGGTGGGGGACTATGCGAACTCCTGCGTCGGTCGCGAGCGGGCGTTCGAATATGGCTCCCACGTGCATGGCACGCCCGGCCGCCTCGCCCGGCTGAACTATGCCATCGACCTGCGCTACGGCGTGCTGCACGACATCGCCAGCTGGGTCCATCGCGGCGAGCCGATCCCCATCCGCACCGGCCATGCCAGCGTGATCTGGCAGGGGGATTCCAACGCGCAGATCCTGCGCTGCCTGAAGCACTGCACGGTGCCCACCAGCCCCATCAACATCGGCGGGCCGGAGCAGGCGAGCGTGCGGGCCATCGCCCATGCCTTCGGCGAGAAGTTCGGCAAGGCGCCCATCTTCGAGGGCGAGGAGGAGCCCACCGGCTGGGCCAACAGCACGTACCAGGCCCAGCGCCTGTTCGGCTATCCCAACGTGCCGCTGGCCCGGATGATCGACTGGGTGGCCCACTGGGTGGAGAAGGGCGGCGCCATCTACGGCAAGCCCACGCGGTACGAAGTCCGCGACGGCCTCTTCTGAGGGGCCGCCGCCATGACAAGCGAAGATCCCCACCCCGCCCCCAGCCCGGCCCTCGGCTTCATGGGCTTCTGGGCCGACATCGATGCGGACTACGAGCTGCGCTATCAGGAATGGCACAATTGCGAGCACATGCCGGAGCGGGTGGGGATTCCCGGCTTCATCGAGGGGCGGCGCTATCGCGCCCTCCTCGGCAGCCCGCGCTTCTTCATGTGCTATGTCACGGATGGTCCCGAGGTGCTGGGCAGCCCGGCCTATCTCGCCGCGCTGAACCGGCCCACGCCCTGGACCAGCGAGGCCCTCACCCACTTCCGCAATCCGGTGCGCTCGCTGTACCGCAACCATTGCCGGGTGGGCCGTGCGGGGGGCTATGCCCCCTACATCCTCCAGCGCCGGTTCGACCATGAGGCCGATGCCGCGACGCTGGCGGGAATGGTTCGCGCTGTGGTGGCGGAGGACACCTCCGGCACGTTGTCCGGCGGGCTCTATGAGGTGGACGAGGCCATTTCCGGCATCATGACGGCCGAGCGCCGCATCTATTCCGGCGGGCCCGGGCGCCAGCAATATCTCTTCACCATCGAAGCCCTCGACCGCGACCAGGCGGAGGCGGCCGGGCGCCGGCTCGACGCCCTGATCACTGAGGGCGCCAGCGAGATCAATCCCGGCCTCTATTGGCTGGAGAACCGCATCCAGTCCGCCGAACTGCGCCGGCCCGTCGCCGCGCCAGTGGCGGCAGCTGCGGACACCCGCATTCCCGAAAGGCTCACCCCATGAAGCTCCTGCGCCACGGCGCGGCCGGCGCCGAGCGGCCCGGCCTCCTCGCCGCCGACGGCACGGTCCGCGACCTCTCCGGTGTCGTGGATGACATCGATGCCGCCCTCATCGCCGATCCCGCCCGGCTTGCTGCGCTGAAGGCGGTGGACCCGCTTTCCTTGCCCGTGGTGGAGGGGGAGGTGCGCCTCGCGCCGCCCTTCACCGGCATCGGCAAGATCGTGGGCGTGGGCCTCAATTATCACGACCACGCCCGCGAATGCGGCCTGCCCATTCCCGAAGAGCCCATCCTCTTCATGAAGGCCACCACCTCGCTCTGCGGCCCCTACGACGCCATCCGCCTGCCGGAGGGCTCGGAAAAGACCGACTGGGAGGTGGAGCTGGGCGTCGTCATCGGCACCACCGCCCGCAAGGTGTCCGAGGCGGGCGCGCTGGCTCATGTCTTCGGCTATTGCATCGCCCACGACGTGTCCGAGCGCGCCCACCAATTGGAACACGGCGGCCAGTGGACCAAGGGCAAGAGCCACGACACCTTCTGCCCCATCGGCCCCTGGCTGGTGACGGCGGACGAGGTGGGCGACCCGCAGGCCCTCGACCTCTGGTGCTCGGTGGATGGCGAGATGCGCCAGAACAGCTCCACCGGCGACATGATCTTCAAGGTGGCGGAGATCGTCTCCTATGTCAGCCGCTTCATGACGCTGGAGCCCGGCGACCTCATCATCACCGGCACGCCGGCGGGGGTGGGGCTGGGGCTGAAGCCGCAGGTCTATCTCGCCCGCGGGCAGGAGGTGCGCCTCGGCATCGCCCGCCTCGGCGAGCAGCGCCAATCCGTGGTCTGAGGAGGCATGCCATGACCGACACCCTTCTCGTCCAGTCCACGCGCGCCAACGTGCTGTCCAAGCTCATGAGCATGGATGCGATCCGCCCGCTCATCCTGGTTGCGGTGATCCTGGTGGGGTGGGATCTGGCGGTGCGCCTCTTGCGCATCCCGCCCTATCTCATCCCGGCCCCGACCCTGGTGATCGAGCAGGTCATCGCCCAGTGGCCCATGCTGCTGCGCGAGACCATGCCCACCCTCACCGCCACGCTGGGCGGCTTCGCCCTGAGCGCGCTGGTGGGCATACCGCTCGCCATGCTCATCGCCTCCTCGAAGACGGTGGAGAGCTATCTCTACCCCCTCCTCGTCTTCTCCCAGTCGGTGCCGAAGATCGCGGTGGCGCCGCTGTTCGTGGTGTGGTTCGGCTTCGGCGTGCTGCCGAAGATCATCTCCGCCTTCCTGCTCGGGGTGTTCCCGGTGGTGGTCTCCACCGTGCTCGCCTTCAAGAGCGTGGACAAGGAGATGATCGACCTCGCCCGCTCCATGCGCGCCGGGGGCCTGCGCACCTTCATCCGCATCCGCCTGCCCCATGCCTTGCCCGGCATCTTCTCGGGGCTGAAGGTCGCCATCACGCTCGCCGTGGTGGGCGCGGTGGTGGGCGAGTTCGTCGGCTCCAACTCGGGCATCGGCTACGTGCTGCAGGTGGCGAACGGCAATTTCGACCTGCCGCTCATGTTCGCGGCCCTGTTCGTGCTCTCCATGATGGGGGTGATCCTCTTCATGGCGCTCGATGCCATCGAGCACTTCCTCATCCCCTGGCACGCCTCGCGCCGGCCGGACCCCAACAGCGGGACGTGAGGGCTCGCGCCCTCCCGCCGTTGGTCGGGAAATAAACGGCCGTCATGGCCGGGCTTGTCCCGGCCATCCACGTGGAAAGGCCGGGAGCACCCGCCCGGCTTCGGTCCCATCGGCCCGACGGGGATGCCCGGGGCAAGCCCGGGCATGACGAAAGCGAGAGACGCTCCAAGCAAAGACGCAACACGACGACCCAAGCAAAACCAGAAAAACCGGTGGAGGAAACCATGATCTCGCGCAAGATCTCTCGAAGGACATTCGCCACGCACCTGTTATCCGGCGCGTTCGCCCTCGGCCTTGCCACGGCATCCACGCTGCCGGCGGCCGCGCAGGCCGGCAAGACGCCGGACAAGGCGGTGCTGATGCTCAACTGGTACGTCTATGGCGAGCACGCGCCCTTCATCCTCGGCCTCAAGAAGGGCTATTACGCGGAAGAGGGCATCGACCTCGACATCCAGGAAGGCCGCGGCTCGGCGGTGACGATCCAGGCGGTGGGCGCCGGCACGGCGACCTTCGGCCTCGCGGACATCGGGGTGATGATCAAGGCGGTGGCCAAGGGCGCGCCGGTGAAGACCATCGGCGTGCTGCTCCAGCGCACGCCCGGCGCGGTGGTCGCTCCCGAGGGCAAGATCAACGGCCCGAAGGATCTGCCCGGCAAGACCATCATGTTCACGCCCGGCGATGCCGTGACGCCCATCTGGCCGCTGTATCTGAAAAAGCTCGGCATTCCCGAGGGTGCGGTGAAGATGGTGGCTGCGGACGCGCAGGCCAAGCTCAACGCCGTGGTGAACAACCAGGCCGACGGCCTCATCGGCTTCACCACCGAGCAGGGCGCGCGCCTGCCGGACATCATGAACAAGCCGGTGACCATGCTGCGCTACACCGATGCGGGGGTGAACCTCGTCTCCCTCGGCATCGTCGCCAACACCGACACCCTCGCCAAGCGCGCCGACATGGTGAAGCGCTTCATGCGCGCCACCACCCGCGCGGTGGAGGAGGCGGAGAAGAACCCCAAGGCCGCCATCGACATCCTCATGGAGGCCTATCCCAAGATCGGCCTGCCGGACGCGCAGCTGCGCAGCCTGCAATATTCGCAGGCGCTCTACCGCGCCTCCGACGACAAGAGCACGCGCCCCTTCCGCATGAACCCGGCGCTGATGGACGAGAGCCTCGAGATCCTCACCCAGTACGGCGGCCTCGACCCCTCCGCGCGCAGCAAGGCGCAGGATTACTTCACGCTGGAGTTCCTTCCGTGAGCGCTGCCCTGCACAGGATCGACACCCTCGCCCCGCGCGCCGAGGCCTCCGGCACCCATATCGCCATCTCCGGCCTCACCAAGACGTACAAGACGCGCGGCGGCTCGGTGCCCTCCCTCAAGCCCATCGATCTCAACATCTCGAAGGGCGAGTTCGTGGCCATCGTCGGCCCCTCGGGCTGCGGGAAAAGTACCCTGCTCAAGCTGGTCGCCGGGCTTCTGCCGGCCACCAGCGGCACCATCACCATCGGCGGCGTGAAGGTGACGCAGCCGCCGGACGGGGTGGGCATGGTGTTCCAGAGCCCGGTGCTGCTGCCCTGGCGCACGGTGCGCGACAACGTGCTGTTGCAGGTGGAGATGCGCGGGCGGCCCGTCGCCGCCTATCGCGAAGCGGCGGCGCGCCTCCTCCACACCGCCGGCCTCGACGGCTTCGAGGAGCGCTTTCCGTGGGAGCTGTCGGGCGGCATGCAGCAGCGCGCCGCCATCTGCCGGGCGCTGGTGCATGATCCAGAAGTCTTGCTCATGGACGAGCCCTTCGGCGCGCTCGACGCCATGACGCGGGAGAAGATGAACGCCGAGCTGCAGCGCATCTGGTACGAGACGCGCAAGACCGTGCTGCTCATCACCCACTCCATCCCGGAGGCGGTGTTCCTCGCCGACCGGGTGGTGGTCATGTCCAGCCGGCCGGGCAGCATCGAGGCCGTCTACGACATCGACCTGCCCCGCCCGCGCGACCTCTCGGTGATGGGCGAGCCCCGGTTCGTCCGCTACACTCAGGAGATCCGCAAGCACTTCTTCGCCCAGGGCGATCTGGATCACTGAGCGATCCGCCCGGAAAGAAACGCGCCCGCCCCACACGGCGGGCGCTTTTTTTGTTACGCGCCTCTCTCGTCAGGCGATTGGGGCCATGCGGTGGATCACCTTGTCGGCGATCAGCGCGCCTCCCCCCGCCGCGGCGCCCCGTCCCGTCAAGACGTGACGTGGACGTCCACCGTCATGCCTCCGAAGGCGGAGCTGTCCCCGACGAAGCTGCCCTGCACCGGAATGGCCTGGCGGATGTCGCGCACCACCGCGACCGGGATGAGATTGAACCCGCCCATGCTGCGATTGGTGGGATCGAACGGGATCCAGCCTGCTCCGGGCACGAACACTTCCGCCCATGCGTGGGTGGAGCCCATGCCCTGAGACCCCACGAAAGTTCCGGCCGGGTTGTAAAGATAGCCCGACACGATGCGCGCGCCGAAGCCGAGGCTGCGGACCGTCTCCACGAACAGCACCGCGAAATCGCGGCAGGAGCCCCAGCCGCGATCGAGGGTTTCCGTCGGCGATTGCGTGCCCTCCTCGTCGCGGCTCTGATAGGAGATCTGGCGGGATACGCCGGCGCTCAGATCCTTCAGCAGCGAAAGGGTGTCGGTGGAATTCCCCCGAACGAAACCCATCGCCCAGCTCCGCAACCGTCCGCTGGCATCGGGAAACTGGGGGACCGCCAGCGCGCCGAGATCGGTCCATTCGTCGGCGGAATAGCTGAACGGAAAGGACGTGGCGGTGCCCGCGATGGCGAACACCGGCCATGGCACGGCATCGAGCTGGAGTTCTGTCGTGCTCTCGATGACCAGTTGATCGCCGGACGTCGAGAAGTTTGCGGTGGCGACCGCGTTGCCGAAGACATCCTGAGCCCAGTCCACCGTTGCCGCGGGGGTCAGCAGCAGCTGGTTCGACGTCACCCGAAGGTCGCGGCTTTCCCGGGGGCGGAGCATCAGTCGATGCGGTCCGAAGGTCACCGGCCGATGGAAGCGATAGGTGGTGGTGTGGCGGATCTGGAGGGGGATCAAGGGTGCTCCGTGGGGCTCTGCCGCGCTTGAGCGTCTGGACAGGCTGCGCAAACAAAAGCGCACCTGGCGAGCCTGAGGTCAGGTCTGCTCAAAGGGGGCTGGGCCATCAGCTTAGCACATGGGCGGGCTACCGCCTTGTTGAATTGATTGAGGTATAAATAATGTTGCACACTCGCGAATATCGGAGCATAGTGATCCGGTCGATACAAAGCCTGATCAATTGGTTTCGCGCAGATTTGTATTTTGCGCCCATCCAGAAATTCTCGCCAGAAAATGCGATGTCGACGACTGGCCATGGGCCGGTGAGCTAATTATCGAAATTGAGAGGGTTTCCCATGACTGAGGGAACCGTGAAGTGGTTCAACGCCCAGAAGGGCTTTGGATTCATCGCTCCCGATGCGGGCGGTAATGACGCGTTCGTCCATATCAGCGCTGTCGAGCGCTCCGGCCTTGGCGAGCTGCGCGAAGGCCAGAAGGTGGGCTTTGAGCTCGTCGCCGATCGCAAGAGCGGGAAGATGTCCGCGGACATGCTCAAGGATCTGAGCTGACCTGATGGCCGGCAGCCTGAGCCTTTCAGGACTGCCGGACTGATCATTGTTGCCGAAGGCTGACCGCGGATGTACCGGCAGCTCCGGTGGTGATGTGCCATCTCTTTGCCGAGCAGAGCGCCCGACGCCCTGTGGCCCTTGATGGTCGCAGGGCGTTTTTCGTTTCGCCGGCAGGATCGACCCACGTGCCCGAGAGGAAACGGCCATGGCCAAAGGACAGATGCGCGGCAATCGCGAAACCAAGAAGCCGAAGAAGGTCAAGGTGCCCGAGCCGCCGGCGTCGTTCGTGAAGGGGTCCCCCGTATCCTTGGGTCCGCCCAAGAAGAAGGGCTGAGGTGCTGTCATGAACGTCCGCACCCGTGAAACCACGGTCACGTTCGATCACGCCTTCCACCTCAGCGATACGGACGGCGACCTCCCGGCGGGAACCTACCGTCTCGTCATCGACGAGGAGCAGCTTCTCGGCGTCTCATTCCTGGCCTACCGGCGCATGGCGACGATGCTGCACACGCCCGCCCTCGCGGCGCCTCCGGGGCGAAGCAAGTGTCTTTCGGTGAATGCCGCCGAACTCGATGCCGCCGTGTTGAAGGACCAGCAGACATCCGCGAGGGCGCGTGAAGCTCCTTCGACGGACGCGCTCCTCCTTTGACGGACGGCCCGCAAACAGGAGGCTTCCATGACCCTTCAGTTTCCCAACGCGAGCCGCGTCTTTGATCCCGTCAGACGCTGCGTGACCTTCTGGGGACACGATTCCGCGTTCGAGATCGCGTTCCATCTCGACGCCGATGTGCTGACGCGGCTCAGTCCCCAGAGCGGCCAGGACGAGGCGGCCTCCCTGCGCACCTTCGACACCAACCGGCAGCGGATCGAGCGCGCCGCGAGCGGTGTGTATGCGCGGCGGCGGCAAAGCTTCCACCGCCTGTCCACGTCCGACTTCTAGGGCCCACCATCGGCCGGCGCCCCGGCCCCCTTCGCGCGATCGCACGCGAGCGGCGCGTCGCACGCCGTGCCTCCGGCAAGAAAGGCGTTCGATCGCATGAACAAGGGCCTCCACATCGTTTTCCAGTCGCTCGACGCGGAGCACGTCCTCGCCCGGGTCATCTGGCGCGAGCAGGACAGCGGCGGCGGCAGCCTCACGCTCGAGATTCCCGTCCGCAACAGCGCGGCCGCTCCCAAGAGCCCCGAGCAACTCCAGGCCGACGCCCGCGCCCTTGCCGTCCGCTTCGCCCGGGCCTTCGCGGACACCATTCAGGATTAGTGCGGTGTCCCGCCGGTCAGGAGACCGCACGCGAAGCTGCGTCTCAAGGCCCCAACACGAACGAATGCTCGAACCCCACCCCGATGGTGATCTGGTTGGGGCTTCCGGACAGTGTCGTCACGGGGCTCGCCGCCGCGGCGCCCGCCAAGCGCTGGTAGCTGCCGTAGAGGGTCGTCGTCCAGTCCGGTGACACCTCATAGGACAGGGACGAGGTGAGGCCGACGGACTTGATGCCGCCACCGGGCGCGTAGGGGGCGATGTGGCCGTTCAGCGCCGCTGCGAGGGGCGAGACACCGAACTCCGTCTGCATCAGCGCGCTGTCGGCCAGCGACAGGCGCGGCCCGATGGACCAGGTGAACAAGCCCTGCTTCTGCACGACATCGGCCGAGAGGTTGGCGGCAAGGCCACCGGCGCTGCCGAGGCCCTGGAGCACCTCCACGCGGGTCCGCAATATGCCGGCTATTGGCCAGTAGTCGGCGAATCCGCCGCCCTCCAGCGCCCAGGAATAGCCCGGCAGTCCAGGCAGGCCGCCGCTCGGCCGCCCCTCGCGGATGCCCGCGAGGGGGCCGAGGCTGAAAGCGCCGAGATTGAACAGGCTGAAGCCGAAATTGTCGTCGGGCGCGCCGAAAGTCGCCGGCTCGTCTGCGCGCCGGATGTCGAACGAGGGTGAGAAGAACGGCCCGAAGGTCCGCGCACCGTCAAAGGACGGCCCCAGACTGAAGCTGCCGCCAAGCGTGACGATCCACGCGTCGGCTGCGGCGGATGTGGACGAAGCCGTGCCGGCGTCCTGCGCCTGCGCCCCGCACGGGACCGAAACGGCCAGCATCAGGAGGAGTGCGGGAAGCGGCCTAGCCATCGCCGGCTCCTGCCACCTTGTCGATCTTGATCGCAAGCTTCTTGATGCGATGCCAGAGGCTGCGCTCGGTGATGCCGAGCTTCTCGGCGGCGCGGGCCTGCACGCCGCCGCTGTCCTTGAGGGCCTTCAGCACGAATTCGCGCTCGATGCGGGTCAGCTCGCCGTCAAGATCGCCGTTGAGGGTGTGAGGCTGTGCATCGGCTTCGCCGGTCGCCTCGAACAGCAGCAGGTCGCTGGGACCCACCAGATCGCCCCGCGCCACGATGGCCGCCCGCTCCATGCAGTTCTGCAGCTCTCGCACGTTCCCCGGCCAGCGGCAGCGCGTCAGCAGGGCCTGCGCGTCGGGTGTCAGACCCTTGATGCGCTTGCCCATGTCGCGTGCCGCGGCGGCAAGGAAATGATCGGCGAGGAGCACGATGTCGTCGCTGCGCTCGCGCAGCGGCGGCAGGGGGATGGGGAACACCGCGAGGCGGTAGTAAAGGTCCATGCGGAAGGTGCCGGCCGCGATCTCCTTCTGCAGATCCTTGTGGGTGGCGGCGATGATCCGCACGTCCACCGATACGCTCTTGCTGCTGCCCACAGGTTCGAAGCTCTGCTCCTGCAAGGCGCGCAGCACCTTGGCCTGAACCGGCAGGGGCATGTCGGCGATCTCGTCGAGGAAGAGCGTGCCACGGTCAGCGGCGGCGAAGCGGCCCTCGCGGGCGCCGGTGGCGCCGGTGAAGGCGCCCTTCACGTGGCCGAACAATTCGCTCTCGATCAGGGTCTCCGGAATGGCAGCGCAGTTGACCGCGACGAAGGGCAGGTCGCGCCGTGGGCTGTTGTAGTGGATGGCCCGGGCCACCAGCTCCTTGCCGGTGCCGCTCTCGCCCAGCAGCAGCACGCTGGCGCGGCTCGGCGCCACCTCCGTGACTTGGCGCAGCACGTCGCGGAAGGCCGGGCTGTCGCCCACCAGATTGTCGAAGCGGTAACGTCCCTCCAGCTCGGAGCGCAGCCGCGCATTCTCGCTTTCCACGGCCTTGAGCCGCAGCGCCCGCGCCATGGTGGCGACCACGTCGTCGAGGTCGAGGGGCTTGGCCACATAGTCGAAGGCGCCGTCCTTGACGAGATCCACCGCGCCCCGCACCGAAGCATAGGCTGTCATGATGATGACCGGCAGGTCGGGCCGCTCCTGCTTCAGCGCCTTCAATAGGTCGCTGCCGCTCCGCCCGGGCATGCGCAGGTCGCTCAGCACCAGGTCCACCGGCTGGCTGGCGCAATAGGCGAGCGCCCTGGCGACGGTGTTGGTGGAAGCGGCTTCGAAGCCGCGCTCGGCGAGGGCTGCCTCCAGCACCTCCCCGTGGCGGACCTCGTCGTCGACGATGAGTATCTTCGCGGCCATACGCGGCATCACCCCTGTTTGCCGAGCGGAAGGCGGATGGTGAAGATGGCGCCGCGCTCCGGTGCGTCGGCACACGTCACCTCGCCGCCATGCACCTCCACGGTGGACCGCACGGTCGCGAGCCCGAGGCCGGTGCCGTTCACCTTGGTCGTCACGAAAGGCTCGAAAAGGGTGGCCCGCACGTCTTCCGGGATGCCCGGGCCGTTGTCCTCCACATGGAGGACAACGGCATCCGCCTCGAGCTCCGCACGCACGATGATGTGGCCGCCATCGCCGGCGGCGTCCATGGCGTTGATGATGAGGTTCAGCAGCGCCTGGTGCAGCAGATCCTTGTCGCCCTGGATCGGCAGCGGGTGGTCCGGCAGGCGGGCGATGAGGCTGATGTTGCGGCGGCGCAGCTCCGGCGCCACGAAGTCGAGGGCCGGCCGGACGATGAAGGTGACGAGATCGAGCGGGACCGCGGTGCATTGCGGGGGTCGGGCATAGTCCAGCAGGTCCTTCACCAGCCGGTCGATGCGCTGCACCTCGTCGAGGACGAACATCATCAGCCGGTCCTCGCCGGGCGCCATGGGGGTCTTGCGGCGCACCAGCTCCGCCGATGTCTTGATGATGCCGAGCGGGTTGCGGATCTCGTGGGCGATCACCGCCGCCGCCTGCCCGAGGGTCGCGAGCTGGGCCCGGTGGCGCGTGGCGGTCTCCCGGTCGCGCAGGGTCTGAAGCTGCTCGGTCATCGCATTGAAGCCGCTGGCCAGTGCCTCGATCTCGCGGCCGCCGGTCTCGCGCACCCGGATGGCATAGTTGCCCTCGGCCACCGCGCGCACGCCGCGGGTGAGGTCATGCAGGGGGCGGCTCATGCGCCTTGAGATGCTGAAGCCCACCAGCAGCGACAGCACGCCCGCGACCGCCGCCAGGGCGCCGAAGAGCGAGACGGTGCCGAGCCGTTCGAACGTCGCCGACGTGCCGTTGAGCCGGCAGGCGATGATGCCCACGAGACGTCCGCTGTCGTCACGAAGGGCGCTGAACGCCGCCGCCGGCCCCAGGCCGAAGCTGCGCCTCTGGATGGCGAGGGGCGCGCCGGCGCTGAGGGCCGCCAGCGACTCCGGCGGCACCGGCAGCGGGGTCCGCCTGAGGTCTTCGAGATCGCGCAATTCACCGCCCTCGGTCACCTCGATCAGGTGCAGGTCGAGCGAGCGGATGGTCTGCGGGGCGGTGAAGAACTGCTCATCCAGCAGATTGGCGATGAACAAGAAGCCCGCCTGGTCGCCGATGCGCACCGGCTGGACCGCTCCGACCATCATGGCGCGGTGCCCGCCCTGCCGGACGAAGAAGATGGACGCGACCGCCTTGAGCGGCAACGGCTGCATCAGTTCCAGGTCGCCGGTCGAGAACAGGACCGTGCCGTCCGCCGTGTAGAGGCGCACGAAATCATAGCCCACGGTGGTGAGCAGGTCGGCGAACGGCGCGATGGGCTCGGTGCCGCCCCGCGACACGGCGGCGGCGACGACGGCGGTGGCGCGCTGGGCCTCCTCGCGGCCCTCCGCAGCCTCGTTGGCCATGAAGGTCGCGATCTCGCCGATCCACTGCTCCACGTTGCGCTCGAACGTCACCGAGATGACCTCGGCGGCGATGAAGCTCGCCACCAGCACGGGCGGCACGCTGACCATGACGAAATAGAGGGTGAGCCGCAGCCGCAGGGGCAGCAGCGACCACCAGTTCAGCCAACGCGAACCGCGCCGTCGCGTCATACGTCCTAGGACCTCTTGTTCCCGGCGCTGGCCTTCAGGGTGGGCGCGGCGTCGCAGCGTTGCAGCGTGGCGGCCGCGCGGTGCCAGTGGAGGGCACGGCCGAACGCCTTGATCCCAATGAAACCTGTCACGACGATGGCGTCGGCGCCGTCCGGCGCGATGGCCACGGAATAGCGTGCGCCGGCCTCCGGATCGTAGATCCAGCCGCCTTCCCAAGCGTCACCGCCCGGCGCGACACCGGACATCACCTCCATGCCGCAGAGGGGGCGATCGCGCAGGGTCAGGTCGGCATTGTTCTCGTCGCGCACCGGCTGCGCATGCGCGTCCAGCGGGGACTTCAGCCACACGATGCGTCCACAGAGCCTGTCGCCGCACGGTGCGATCTCAACGGCGCCCTCGCCATCCTCGGTCATCCAGATGCCGGTGACGTCCGGCGCGGCTGAGGCCGGGGTCACCAGACCCAGCGTCAGGAGGCCGGCGATCAGGTTTCGCATGGGGTCAGCTCCGGTTTCGCAACGGCATCGGCTTCGGCATCTTCCCCATGGCCGACGAGCGCGACACCCAGCAGGATGAGGCCGATGCCGGCGGCGGTGCGTGCGTCCACCGTCTCGCCGAACGCGAGCCAGGCGAACAGCGGCACGCTCACATAGCTCAGCGCCGTCAGGGGGAAGGCGCGGCTGAGGGCGGTCGTGCGCAGCACCAGCATCCACAGCACGTAGGTCGCAAGGTAGAGGCCGACCGCCAGCCACGCGAACGCGGTTCCGGCTGCGGCGGCGAGGAAGTCCAGCCCCAGCGGAATGTCGCCGATGGCCTCGGCGGCGCCCTTGAAGGCAAGTTGGGTCGCGGTGTCCACGGCGAGGAAGACGGCGACGAGGATCAGCGTCGCGACGGTGGCGGGACGCAGCGTCATCGCGCGCCCTCCCTGCCCAGCCGTCGCAGATCGGGGTCCCAGCGGGGGAAGGCCAATAGCGGGGCGGCGAGGCGCAAGACCGCATGGAGTGCCCGGTTGCGATGCTTCACCAGATGCGTGCGCGGCTCCAGCGCGCTGCCGAAGCGCAGCTTGGACGCATAGGCGGTCTGCCCGGTCTGCAGGTGGCGCCGGCCGATGCGCTGGCAGAAGCGCACGTTTTCCAGCCAGCTCAGGGCGTAGAGATCGTGCGCGGGGCCGAGCGGATAGGCCATGCCGAGAAACTTGTCGATCACCCGGTCGGGCTCGACGAACAGGAGGTTGAAGGCGGCAAGCTGCCCGCCCACCCGATAGCAGGCGAAGACGGCATCGGTGCCGAGCGCCCGCGACACGGTTTCGAAATAGCCGTCCGGCAAATCCTCGAAATCGCCGTAGCGCACCTGGCTGCGGGTGCGGGTGGCCTCATAGAGGGCGCGCACCTCTCCTTCCATGCCGGCGAGGGAGGTGCGCCATTCCACCTCCACCCGCTCGGCCCGCTTCATCTTGCGCCGGAGATCCTTGCGGGTGGCCGGCGAGAGGCGGGCGAGGTAGCCATCGAGATCGCCGGTGCCGTCGAGGTCCAGCACCGCGACCGGCAGGCTCTCCACCGCGAAGTAGCGGGCGGCGGCCAGATGCGGCGCCAGCAGCGCCAGCTCGCGCGGGGCAAGATCCTTGAACACCACGAGCCCGGTGCCGCGCCGCGCCGCCTCCGCCTCGACAGCGGCGATGAGGCCTGCGACGGCCTCCGCCCGGCCGGCCTCACACAGGCGCGGGTTCAGCGCCACCGGGCAGGCGTCGGTAAAGGTCGAGCCGACGCCGAGCATCCGCCATTCCAGGAGACCGGGCGCGCGGCGCGCGAGGCGATCGCAGAAGGCGGCCAGAGGTCCGTCCTGCAACGGGGTGTCGAGCCGGTATTTCAGGGCGAACAGCGGGGCCGCTGCGGCAAGGCCCGAGCGGTCGCCCACGCTGACCGCCGCCAGCTCAAGGGCGGCCGGCGGGGAGGTCTCACAGGCCGCGAGATAGGCCCACCCCTCGCTTTCGGGCGGGCGGGCGGCCTTCCAGGCCGTGGCGTCGATGCCGGCCATGCCGGACACCATGCGCACGAGCGGGGCAACCGGCGCGCGGGCCGTTTCCCCGGGCCAGTCGCCGACCAGGGCATCATGCGACATGCGCCACCTGTCCCTGAGGAGGCTGTGTGTGGGGGGCCTGTGTGTGGGGGGCCTGCCGTTCGGCACGGCCGGCCGTCGCGCGGCGCGGCTCGCTCGCGGGTTGGCGCAGCGGCGCCTCCACCACGCCCTGGATGAAGGCCGAGATCCGGTCGGTGACGAGATGGCGCTGCCGGTCGAGGGTGACGAGGTGGTAGCTGTCGTCGAGCACCAGGCAATCCACGGTGCCGCCGAGGCGGCGTTGCAGCAGCACGGCGTTGTTGAAGCTCGCCACATCGTCGTGGCGGGCATGGGCGATGAACACGGGCTGGCGAATGCTGCCGAGCTGCGGCTTCAGCACCCCCACCAGCCGCCACAGCTGCCGCAACGCCGCGGAGGGCGTGCCGAGGCTGCCGGCATCGGTATCGCCCAGCCGCATGGCGCGCACGATCACGCTGCGGATGCGCTCATCCTTCAGGCCGTAGGGCTCGCGCTCCACGAAGCGATAGCGCCGGCCCAGCGGGGTGTTGATGAGCAGGCGCAGCAGGAAGCCGTAGCGGGGGATGGACCAGCCGTCATAGCGCAGGGTCGGCGCCAGCATCACCACGCCGTCCACGCTCTCGGGATTGCGCGCGGCGAGCAAGGCGGCGAGCAGCGCGCCCATGGAGAGGCCGCCCACGATCACCTTGGTGCAGCGCGCCTCCAGTGTCGCGAGGGCGGCCGCGGCGCTGGCGTACCAGTCCTCGATCGTCGTCGCCGCCAGCTCCGCCTCGGTGCCGCAATGGCCGGCGAGCTGGCAGCACAGCACGGTGGCGCCGGTGGCGGCGAGCCGCCGCGCCACCTCGCGCAGTTCCACCGGGGTGCCGCCGAGGCCGTGGATGAGCAGCACCCCGACGGGGCCGCCTTCGATCATGATGCTGCGGTCGAGAGGCATGGGTTTCTCACAGGCTGGATGCGACGAGGGCGACACCGGCGGTGACGAGGGCGGCCCCGGCGTATTGCCGCGGCGCGATCCGCTCGCCGAGCCACAGGCGGCTCGCCACCGTGACTCCGAGGATGTTGAGGCTGGCGACGGGAAAGGCGATGGCGAGCGGCACCAGCGCGAGGATGCGCGTCCACACCAGGAACTCGATGGCGTAGATCATCAGCCCCGCGATCAGCCATGGCTCGGCCACCAGCCTCAGGGCGAAGCGCCCGGCGCCGGTGCTGACGGCCGGAAGGCGGTCGGCGCCGCGCTTGAAGGCCAGCTGCCCGGCCACGTCGCAGGCGACGGAGGCGGCGAACAGGGCGACGAGGGACACGCTCATTGCAGGATGTCCCCCATGTGCCGGAGGATGCGGCCGTTGGTGACGCCGTTGACGGCGTTGGCATTGCCGTGGGGATCGCGCCGTTGGTCGCGGTCCAGATAGGCACAGAGGGCGCGGAGCGCGCCGTTGTCGCCCTCCGGCGAATAGTCGCCGCACACGTCCATGCCCAGAACCGGGCGGTGCTCGGCGAAGACGGTGATGGCCTGAAGCACCTTGTGGAGGGGGAGCCGGCCCTGATCCCAGTTGGTCACCGCCTCGTCCCGGCTCAGCACATCCTTGTCGAGGGTGATCCAGAGCGGCGTGTGCGGCAGTTCGGCGGCGATGGCCTCCACCCGTTCCGCGAAATCGCCGTCCTCGAGGCCGTCCCAGCGCAGGCCGTCGGCACCGATCCCCGCCGCGCCGCGCACGCTCGCGACCTCGAAGCCGGGTCCGGCATAGAAGGTGGCACCGGCCGCCAGCGGATGCATCTGAAGGCGCCCGGAGCGCAGGAGCGGCAGATCCGCGCCCTTCAGCTGCGGCGCGCTTAGATCGGAGCTGCACGGGCCCAGCGTCACCACCCGCGCCACGTTCCGCTGTTCCAGAAGGCGGCTCACCCACGAGCCGCAATTGAGCGTGCGGGGAAAGCGGGTCCAGTCCGGATGGTTGTCGAAATGCACGACGCTGACCGGCTGATCGAAGCGCGACACCAGAAGGTGGCTCAGATGATGGAAGTCGCCCGAGCCGTAGAAGCAGATCTCGCCGCGCGTCGGCGGGCCGAGCCGGTCGGCCAGCGTCCTGAGCGCGCTCCGGCCCGCCAGAAGGCGCAGCCGGGGCGCAAGGTCGCGGGCAAGGAACAGGTCGGCGTCACAGCCGGGCAGGCCGGCCATGACCTCGTCCTGCACAGTGAGCGCACCGTCCAGATCGATGACCTTGATGCGCATGGTGCTCACCGGGGCGTCACGCGGGTGAACAGCTGGTCCATCAGCGCCAAGGCGAGGTCGATCTCGGCGTGGCTGATGGTCAGCGACGGCGCCAGCGTGATGACGTTCTTGTGGTAGCCGCCGATGTCCAGCACCAGCCCGAAACGCTCGACGCCATGGACGAGATCGCCCTTCAGCGCCTCATCCACCATGCGGTCGACGATGGCCTTGGAGGGGGTGAAGCTGTCGTGCGGCTCGCAGATCTCCACCCGCAGCGCGAGGCCAAGGCCGTCCACGTCGCCGACGATGGCGTGCTTCGCCTTCAGCTCGTTCAGGCCGTCGAGGAAACGGGCGCCCTTCTCGGCCACGGAGGTGGCGAAATCCTCCTCCTGCATCATGCGCATGGCCTCCAGCGCCACCGCGGTGCCGAGCGGATTGGCATTGAAGGTCGAATGGGTGGAGCCGGGCGGAAACGCCTGCGGATTGATGAGCGCCTCGCGCGCCCACAGGCCGGACAGGGGATTGAGCCCGTTTGTGAGGGCCTTGCCGAACACGATGATGTCCGGCGCCACGCCGAAATGCTCGATCGACCACAATTTTCCGGTGCGGTAGAAGCCCATCTGGATCTCGTCCACCACCAGCAGGATGCCGTGGCGGTCGAGCACCTCCTTCAGCTCCGGGAAGAAGTTCGCAGGCGGGATGACATAGCCGCCGGTGCCCTGGATCGGCTCCACATAGAAGGCGGCGTATTCGCACTTGCTGGCATTGGGGTCCCACACGCCGTTGTATTCGCTCTCGAACAGGCGGGCGAACTGCTGCACGCAGTGGTGGCCGTATTCCTCCTTCGTCATGCCGCGCGGGCCGCGGAAATGATAGGGGAAGGGGATGAAGTGGGCGCGCTCGCCGAAATGGCCGAAGCGGCGGCGATAGCGGTAGGACGAGGTGATGGCCGAGGCGCCCAGCGTCCGGCCGTGGTATCCCCCCTCGAAGGCGAACATCAGGCTTTTGCCGTCGCAGGCGTTGCGCACCAGCTTGAGGGAATCCTCGATGGCCTGGGCGCCGCCCACGTTGAAATGCACCCGCCCCTTGTGCCCGAAGCGCGCCAAGGCGCCTTCGGCGATCTCGGCGGCCAGCTCGATCTTCTCGCGATGCAGATACTGGCTCGCCACCTGAGGCAGGCGATCGAGCTGGCGGCGCATGGCCTCGTTCAGACGCGGATTGGCATAGCCGAAATTGACAGCCGAGTACCACATCTGAAGATCAAGGAAGGCGCGGTCCTCGTCATCATAGATAAACGACCCCTCGCACCGCTCGAATATCTTCGGCTCCTGGGTGTAATGGACCGTATCCCCATGAGAGCAATAGGTCTCCTCCAGTTCACGCAGGCGGGTGCGCTCGGCGGCGGACGTTGCGACTTCGGTCTGGCGATCAAGCATGGATGTCCTCGAACATGAGACGGGAGGGGGCCGCATGGCGGCGCGCACGAAGCGGGTCCAGGAAAGCCAGGGCGTCGGCGAAGCCTGAAATTGCGCGGTGGGGGATGCCCTCGGCGGCGCAGAAGGCGGCGAGCGAACCCTTGGCCAGGACAAAGTCGGCGCGGCGGGCAAGGCAGAAGTCGGATCGCCCGTCGCCCACCAGCACCACCCGGCGATTTGCGGGCACGGCGGCGCACTTGCAGGTGCCGCTTGGGCACTGTTCCCCGCGATTGGAGAAGGCCGCCTGCCAGCGGCCATTGGCCGTTTCCACCAGCCGGTTGCTGGTGACCGGCAGGTCGATCCCGTTGGCGTGCAACAGGTGAATGATGGCGAGATCGAACCCGTCGGACACCACGGAGACGGTCGCGCCGCAGAGCCAGGCCCGGGTGACGAAGGCGGCGAAGTGCGGATCGAGCTTCACATCGGCGAGGGCTGCCAACATGGCGGCGCGTGGCGCTTCCAGCAAAGCGACCTGCCGCGACATGCATTCCCGCGAGCCGATGCGGCCGGCGCACCATTCTTCTTCGATTTCCTGCCAGCTCCCATCCGCGAATGTCGCGAGCAGAAGATCCGTGGTGTCGACGAGGCTTATGGTGCCGTCAAAATCGAGAGCGAAGTGAAGTTGCATTTGGCCTCACGAACTGCGCGTCGTTCCCAACGCAAGCGTGGTGCCAACTTCTAACTGACTGATTTAAATACGTTATCCGTGGAAGCGTGATGGCAGGCTGCCCCGAGATACGAAGGTTCCTCCAAAAATTGGAGAGGCGCCCAGGCGGAACGCCATAGAGACGCGCTTCTCGCCCGCGCCGTGATGGGTGCGGCGCACGGATCGAGGTCAGCGCGCCACGCCGCCGGCCTCGATCGATCCGAACTTGCCGCGATAGTCCTGCGGGTTCACGCCCAACCGCCGGCGAAAGGCGCGCCGCATCCGCTCCTCGTCGGCGAAGCCGCAGCGAACCGCGATCTCCTTGATGCTCTGCCGTGTCTCCTCGAGTGCCCGGCGGGCGGCATCGAGCCGCAATTCCTCCACCACCTTCGCCGGTGTGCGGCCGGTCCGCGCGGCATAGAGCCGGGCGAAGGTGCGCGGGCTCATGGACACGCGCTCGGCGAGCGTCTCCACCCGCAGGTCCTGGTCGAGGTGGTCGCTGATCCAGCTGTGCAGGGCCTCGAAGCCGCCGTCGTCCGCCGCCTGCAAGGCCAGCGGAACGCTGAATTGGGTTTGCCCTCCGCCACGCTTCAGGAAGACCACCAGCCGCTTGGCGACGCGGATGGCCTCGGCGTGGCCGCGGTCGTCCTCGATCAAAGCGAGCGCCAGATCGATGCCCGCGGTCACGCCTGCGGAGGTCCAGACGGGACCATCGTGCTCGTATATCGCATCCGGCGACACCGTCAGGTCGGGATAGCGATCCTGGAGCAGCCGGCAGGAGCCCCAGTGCGTCACCACCCGCCGCCCGCCCAAAAGCCCCGCTGCCGCCAGCACGAAGGCGCCCGTGCAGACGGAGCAGACCCGGCGGATGCCTCCGGCGCGATCGGAGATCCATGCCAGCAGGCGGGGCTCGCATGCGGCCATGTGCACCCCCGGCCCACCGACGACCACCAGCGTATCCACCTCACCCACGCCGGAAAGCGGCTGGCTCATCAGCTCCAACCCCGACGACGTTCGCACCAGCCCGCCCGCCACCGACGCCACGGTCAGGCGGTAGGGCGGCGCGGCGCCTTCGGAGGTCTCGCAGGACAGCTCGAACGCTGCCAGCGGGCCGGAGAGGTCGAGGACCAGGGCATCGGGGAACACCACGAAGACGACGTGTCGCTGCTGCAAGCCGCCCTCCATCGCGTTGCCGGTCGTTGGCAGGAAAGGTGGGTAGAATGTCGTTTCCGCCGCGCCCTGTCATGCCCAATCTCATGCCGCAGCATCGAGAGGGAACGACGTGACTAAAACAACATTGGACATCGGACTTCTCTTTTTTCCCGGCATGACCCAGCTGGACGTCACGGGACCATTCGAAGTCCTGGCCCGCCTGCCCGGCGCCCGGATGCATCTGCTCTGGAAGTCCATCGAGCCGATCACGAGCGACGTGGGGCTTACCCTCATGCCGACGACCACTTTCGCGGACTGCCCGCAACTGGATGTGCTCTGCGTCGGTGGTGGTCCAGGGCAGATGGCGCTGATGGATGACGAGGAGGTCATGGCCTTCGTCGCCCGGGCGGGCGCGGGTGCGCGCTATGTGACGTCGGTCTGCGCCGGGTGTTTCATCCTCGCGGGTGCCGGGCTGCTCGATGGCTACAAGTCCGCGTGCCATTGGCTGTCGCGCGATCAGCTCGCAATCCTCGGTGTCATCCCGGTCAAGGAGCGCATCGTGGTGGATCGCAACCGCATCTCCGGCGGCGGCGTCACGGCGGGAATCGACTTCGCCTTCCAGGTGGCGGCCGAGCTGTGCGGCGATGATGTCGCCAAGCGGGTCCAGCTGATGCTGGAGTATGACCCAAAGCCGCCCTTCGACATCACCGAGGACAACGCTCCGGCCGAGCTTTTGGCCGAGGTCCGGTCCGCCGCGCGCCCGCTGCTCGAGGAGCGGCTTCGCTCCAGCCAGCGGGCCGTCGCGCGGATGCAGCAGGGCAGGGGCCCGCAGGAGGCTCATCCCGCCGTGTTCCCGTCCAGCACCGGGGCATCGTGATGACCTTGCAACTGACCCGTATGGAGGAGGACGGCCAGCTCATCTTCCGGTTCGAGGATCCCGGCTGCGACCTGTCGGGGGTCATCGTGGTGGACTCGCTGGCGCTGGGGCCGGCGACCGGAGGCTGCCGCTTCTGGCACTTTGACGATGCGGCCGCCATGCTCTCGGACGCCCGCCGTCTCGCGCGCGGCATGAGCTACAAGAACGCGATGGCGGGCCTGCCGCTCGGCGGCGGCAAGTCCGTCATCCGGCGGCCCGATGGCGCCTTCGACCGCGCCGCCCTGTTCCGCGCGTTCGGGCGGGTTCTGGAGGAGATCGGCGGCGACTATCTGGCGGCCGAGGACGTAGGCACGACGCCGCGCGACATGGAAGTCGTGCGCTCGCAGACGCCTTTCGTCTTCGGGCTTCCGGCCGATGCAGATCAGGCCGGCGGCGATCCCTCGCCGTGGACCGCCCTCGGCGTGTTCCTCAGCATCGCCCATGTGTGCGCACGGCGGGGCCGTCCGCTTTCGCAGAGCCGGATCGCGGTGCAGGGCCTCGGCAGCGTCGGCGCGGACCTCTGCCGGCGCCTGCACGAGGCCGGCGCCGCGCTGGTGGTCGCCGACGTGCACCCGGAGGCGGCGGAGCGCCTGCGCACGACGATCCCCGTGGAGGTGGTGTCGCCGGAGGCGATCCATGCGTCCGACGTCGACCTTTTCGCGCCCTGCGCGCTCGGTGCGGGGCTGAACCAGGTCACCATTCCGCAGATGCGCGCGCGGCTCGTCGCCGGCGCGGCGAACAACCAGCTCGCAACGGAGGCGGATGCCGCCCTCCTGCACGAGCGGGGCATTCTCTACGTGCCCGACTTCGTCGCAAATGCCGGGGGCATCATCAATGTCGCGGCAGAATATCTCGGGCATGACCGCGGCATGGTCCATGCCGCCGTGCACCGCATTCCAGATCGGCTGGCGCAGGTTCTCGACCGCGCTGAGGCAAGCCGGACGTCGCCTGCGCTGGTGGCGGACGTCATGGCCCGGGAATTGATCGCACGGGCCACCGGGGCGATGGCAGAAAACGAGGGAAAACGGCCGTTGTAGCCTTCCGCCTCACAGCGCAGGATTTGCAAAGGACCAGGCGACGGCGGACCATTTTGCCCGGTTCCACCCGCCGCCTGCAACCAATCCAGGAAGCCGATACGGCTCGCAGGGGAACACCGGAAAATGAACCACGATCAAGGCATGCGGAGCCGCAGGGGTCTCCTGCGCGCGTTCTGGATATCAGGTGTCGGCGCCCTCACGGCCCTCGCCCTTGCGGCAACACCGTCGGCCGCGGAAATCTCGGATGGAGTCGTCAAGATTGGCATCATCAATGACCAGTCCGGCCCGCTGTCGGATCTTTCCGGCAAGGGGTCTGTGGTCGCCGCCAAGCTTGCCATAGAAGATTTCAGGACGCGGTCGCCCGACATCAAGGTGGAACTCCTCGTCGCCGATCACCAGAACAAGGCGGACGTGGGCGCCCAGATCGTGCGGCGCTGGTTCTCCGAAGGTGTCGACATGGTGGCCGACATCGGAAATTCGGCAGTTGCCCTCGCCATCCAATCTCTCGGGCGAGAAAAGAACAAGCTGGTCATGTACTCCGCCGTGGGCACGGTGGAGATCACCGGCAAGCAATGCGCGCCGACCGGGCTGGCGTGGCTCCACGACAATTACAACCTGGTCGCCGGCCCCATCCGCAAGCTGGTCGGCCAGGGGCAGGACAAATGGTTCTTCATCGCGGCCGATTACGCCTTCGGACGCAACATGGTGGCTGAGTCCGAACGCATGCTGGGCACCGTGGGCGGCACGTCCGTCGGCTCGGTGTTCCACCCGCTTGGCAATGCGGACTATTCCTCCTTCCTCCTCCAGGCGCAGAGCTCGGGCGCCAAGGTCGTCGCCTTCGCCAACGCAGGTGAGCAGCTCGTTTCTTCCATCAAGCAGTGGAACGAGTTCAACATGAATGCCGGTCCCCAGACCCCGGTCGCGCTACTGATGTTCCTCACCGACATCCACGGCATGGGCCTGGAGATGGCGAAGGGCCTGACGGGTGTCACGGCCTGGTATTGGGACTTGAACGACAACACCCGCGCCTTCGCCAAGCGCTTCTATGCCCTGCACGGCGCCATGCCGACGGCGCCGCAGGCCGCGGTCTATTCCGCCGTGTTCCACTATCTGAAGGCGGTGGCGGCCATCAATTCCGACGACACGGATCGCGTGATCGAGAAGATGCGCGCGACGCCGGTCGACGATTTCTACGCCCCGGGCGCCAGGCTCAGGGCCGACAACAAGCTGATCCACGATTTCTACCTGGTGCAGGTGAAGGAGCCGAAGGAACTGGAAAAGCCCTGGGCCTACTACAAGGTCCTGGAGACGATCACCGCCGATGTCGCCTATCGCCCCTTAAGCGAGAGCGACTGCCCGCTGGTTGCCGGCAAGCCGAAATAGACCGAGCGCGCCACTCCTGCCCCCGGCGCCTGCAAAAGTGGCGGGGGTGGGCGGGCATTTGAAGACGGGCGGAGGCGGAACGTCGTGCCGAGCGAAGCTTTCGATTGCATCATTTCCGGAGGACGGTTGATCGATCCCGAGACCGGCCGCGACGAGGTCGCCGATGTCGGGGTGAGGGACGGCGGCATCGTGCGGATCGGACGCATTCCGGAAGCGGACGGGACGCGCCGGATCGATGCGACCGGACGCGTCGTGTGCCCCGGCTTCATCGATCTCCACGCCCACGGCCAGTGCGTCGCCGCGGACTGGATGCAGGCGTTCGACGGGGTGACGACGACGCTCGAGCTGGAGGTTGGCGTCCTTCCGGTCGGCGCCTGGTACGAGCGGCAGGAGAATGCCGGGCGGGTGCTCAACTACGGGGCTTCCGCCAGCTGGATCTTCGCCCGCAAGCAGGTGATGGCCGGCATCGTGCCCGATCCGGGCCGGCACCCGATGGAAATGATGGGGGAGGGGGCCGACAATCGCGGCGGGTGGTCGAGCGAGGTTGCGGGGGCGCGCGCGGTCGAGGACATCTGCTCCGTCATCGAGGCCGGACTGCGTGAAGGGGGGATCGGCATCGGCATCGCCCACGGCTACGCGCCGGGCGCCGGCATCAAGGAGATGACGCGGGTCTGCGACTTCGCCGCCCGCCATGCGGCGCCAACCTTCACGCACATCGCCCATATGGCCAATGCCGATCCGCTGAGTTCCGAAGACTCCTATGTCCGCATCATCGGCCTCGCCGCCGCCACCGGTGCGCACATGCACATCTGCCACCTCAACTCGACCTCGCTGCACGACATCGCGCGTTGCCGGGCGCTGATCCAGCACGCACAGGCGCGCGGTCTGCCGGTCACGGTGGAGGCTTACCCCTACGGGACAGGCTCGACGGTGATTTCGGCGAGCTTCTTCGCGGCCACGGATTTTCCGGAGCGGACCGGGTCGGGATATGACAGCATCGAGCTGATCCACAATCGTCAGCACCTGAGGGACAGGGCCGACCTCCTTTCGGCGCGGGACGCGGACCCCGCCGCGCTGGTGGCGTGGCATTTCCTCGATATAGAGAGCGAACCGGCGTTCCAGAACCTTCTCGACTTGTCGGTGCTCTACCCCGGCGGCATCATCGCCTCGGATGCAATGCCATGGGTGGAGCCCGACGGCGCCATCTATCGTGGCGAGGAATGGCCGCTGCCCCGGCGCCTGTCGTCCCATCCGCGCTCAGCCGGAACCTTCACCAAGTTCATCGGCGAGTATTGCCGCGACCGCGGCAAGATCGGTCTCGTGGAGGCGCTGGCCAAGTGCACGGTGCTGCCGGCCCGCCTCATCGAAAGTTGCTCGCCCGAAATGAAGCGGAAAGGGCGCCTCCAGGAAGGCTGCGACGCGGATATCCTTGTGCTCGATCCCGCAACCATCGCCGCCCGGGCCAGCTTTTCCGACATGACGGCGCCGGCCGCAGGGGTCGAGGCGCTGCTGGTGGGTGGGCGACCGGTCATTCTGGACGGCCGGCTTGACGCGCGCGCCCGGCCGGGGCGTGCGCTGCGTGGCCGAGGGCCGGCGCATGCATGAGGACCGTGCCGCGCGTCCTGTTCCCGTTGTCGTGGTCACGGGCGCGCTCGGAGCCGGAAAGACGAGCCTGATCAATGCCATGCTGGACGGTGACGTGAAGTTGTCCCTGGCTGTCATCGTCAATGATTTCGGCGCCATCGCCATCGACGAGGCGATCCTCTCCGCCACCGGCCTTCCGGTCTTTGCATTGAAGAACGGATGCATCTGCTGCTCGTTGCAGGGCGATCTGCTGCGCACCCTTGCAGGGGTGCTGTCGGCCGGCCGGCCAATCGATGCCGTCGTGATCGAGGCAAGCGGCGTGTCCGACCCGCGCGGGATCATCGAGGCGCTGCATGATCCCGTCTTGCAGAAGGCCGTGCGGCTCGACGTCGTGGTGACGGTGGTGGATGCCGAGGCGCATGATGTTGCCGACGACCTCTGGCAGGCCCAGGTCCGGGCTGCCGACATCATTGTCCTCGCCAAGGTCGGCGAGACGGCCGCCGCCGATCATGCAAGCTTGCGGGTGAGGCTGGAGGGCATGGGCAAGTCGCTGGTCTTCGTCGCGGACGAGGGCGGCGGCATTCCGCTGGAGCTTCTCTTCGCCCAGCCCTTTCCGCGCGAGCCGGCCGCTCCCGCCGAGGCCCCTGTGATCCGCGACGATCGCTTCGTCCAGGTCGAATGGATGTCGCTGCGTGCCGTGGTCCTCGCGCGGTTCAGGGCCGTCATCGAGAACCTTACGCCGCGTCTCGTGCGGGCCAAGGGCCTGATCCGAGTCGCCGAGCGGCCGGGCCAGACCTTCCTGTTCCAGCTCGTCGGCCGCCGCGCCAGCCTGCTGCCCTCGGATCTGCCCGTGGAGGGCGCGCGGCTGGTGCTCATCGGACGCACGGGCATCTTCGACGCAGCGGCGGCAACGGCCGAGCTCGAAGCGATGGCTCAGGAATAACAGTACAGTCTGCGGCCCTCACGCGGGCGGCTCTCGGGGAAGCAGCATGGCTGAAATCGTAGTTCTGGGTGCCGGCATGGTCGGCGTGGCCACGGCGCTGGCTCTGCAGGAGCGGGGACACGACTGTGTCGTCATCGATCGCGCGCCACCCGGCTCGGAAACGAGCTACGGCAATGCGGGCATCATCCAGGCGGAAGCTGTCGAGCCGTACGCGCTGCCGACAAGCCCGCTGGCGCTTCTCGCGATGGCTGGAGGCGCCAGGAACGCCGTCAACCTGCACTGGCCGTCTTTGCCCGGGCAGGCGCCCGCACTGTTCGGCTATTGGCGATCGTCCCTGCCCGGTCCGCTGGGCAGGGTGATTCCGCTCTGGCGCCAACTGGTATCGGAGGCCGTGCCCCGTCACGCCGCCCTCATCGAGGCGGCGGGCGCCGACGAGCTGATCCGCCGGGACGGCTATTGGGAGGTCCATGATACGGAGCAGGGCCTTGCAGCCGCCGTGCGGGAGGCGGAGCGCAAGGGGCGCGAGCATGGTGTTACCTTCTCCGTCGCCGACAGGGCGGGGCTTGCCGCAGCCGAGCCTGCCTTGCGGCGGGCGCCGGCAGGGGCCGTTCACTGGACAGCGCCCTGGACCTGCCTTGCACCGGGAGGGCTGGTCGATGCCTACGCGCGGCTGTTTGAGGATCGCGGCGGTCGGATCGTCGCCGGCGATGCACGGACCCTCCAGCGCTCCGGCGCCGGCTGGCAGGTCGCGGGGATGGACGCGAAAATCGTCGTCGTGGCACTCGGGCCCTGGTCGCCGGAGCTGCTCCGGCCCCTCGGCTATCGCGTGCCGATGGTGCGCAAGCGCGGCTACCATCGCCACTATGGCGGCACCCACGGCCTCACCCGGCCCATGTTGCTTGCCGACCACTCCGTGGTGCTGTCGCCCATGCGAGACGGCCTGCGCATTGCGACCGCCGCAGAGCTGTCCGCCGCTGCGCCCAGCACCAGCCCGCGCCAACTCGCGCGGGGCGAGGTCGCAGCCCGGTCCCTCGTGGATCTGGGATCGCCCGTGGAAGCAACGCCCTGGTCTGGCACGCGTCCCTGTCTGCCGGGCCTGCTGCCGCTCGCCTGCCGCGCGACGCGCCACCCCGGCCTGTGGTTCCATTTCGGCCACGGCCACCAGGGATTCACCCTTGGGCCGGTGACGGCCGCGCGTCTGGCACGGGCCATCGACGGCGATGCGGCCGCGGTCGACGGTCTCGACCGCGGGGTAAAATAGCCGCCGATGGCCGGATCACCGCCCGCGGGCCGCTGCCGCTCTGGCAAGGTCGAGCCGGCGCGCCTTCGCCACCTTCATCCTCTCCTGAAGCAGCGCCAGAACGTCGGCCGGGGCCGTCTCCGGCGATCCGGCATTGAACGGGGGCGCGGGGTTGTATTCCAGCCGCAGCTGGATGGCTTCGGCGGTCCTGCGATCCACCAGCTCGGAAATCACGGTCAGGCCGAGATCGATGCCGGCGGTGATGCCGCCGCCCGTGATGCGGTTTCCGTCGATGCACACCCGCTCGCGGCGCGCGGTCACGCCGAAGATGGGCAGGACATCGATGGCGCTCCAGTGGGTGGCGGCCTTGCGGCCCTCCAGCAGCCCGGCCGCGGCAAGCACCAGCGAGCCCGTGCAGACCGAGGTGACGAACTTGGCGCCGGCGGCCTGCGCGCGCAGGAAATTCAGCACCTCGTCGTCGCCCATCAGGTCGTCGGTGCCGTAGCCGCCCGGAACACAGATGACGTCGAACTGGGGGCAATCGGCGAAGGCGGTGGTGGGCAGGATGGACAGCACCGTGTCGCTCTGCACCGCCTCGATACGCTTCCAGACCAGATGGACCTCAGCGCCGGGCAGGCTGGAGAACACCTGCAGGGGCCCGGTCATGTCGAGCTGCGTGATGCGGGGAAAGACGAGCAAGCCGAATTTCAGGGATGAAGACATTCTACGACCTTCGGGGTCCGATCTTGACCCGCCGAGCATGGCATGGTGCGATCATATGTAGAATGTCACGGTTCCCTCGTTTTCAGCCATGGCGATGATCGGCATCCTGATCTTCCCGGATTTCCAGCTTCTGGACGCATCGGGCCCGGCATCGGTGTTCGAGATCGCGCGCCGCCTGGTTCCCACCGCGCCGAACGTGCAGATGATCGCCGCACAGCCCGGGCCGGTCCGCAGCTCCTGTGGCGTGGAGGTGGTGGCCTCCAGCCTCAAGTCGGCCAAGTCCATCACGACGCTCGTCGTCGCCGGCGGGCTGGGGGTCGAGGCCGCCATCGACTGCCGGACGACCCTCGCCTTCGTCCGCCGCCATGCCACGCGTGGCGGACGGGTGGCGAGCGTGTGCTCCGGCGCCTACGTCCTGGCGGCGGCGGGACTGCTGGACGGCCGCAAGGCCACGACCCACTGGTGCCGCACCCAGGATTTCGTCTCCCGCTATCCGAAGGTGCGGCTCGATCCCGATCGCATCTTCCTGCGCGACGGCAACGTCTGGACCTCTGCCGGCATCACCGCCGGGATCGACCTCGCGCTGGCCATCGCCGCGGAGGAGCACGGGGATGCGGTTGCAAAGGACATCGCCTGCCAGCTGGTGCTCTACCATCGCCGCAGCGGCGGGCAGTCGCAATTCTCCTCGCTGCTGGAACTGAAGACACCGAACGGACGGTTCGGCACCCTGCTCACCTGGGTGCGGGAGCATCTGGACAAGCCGCTCACCGTCGACATGCTGGCCGACCGGGCGGGGCTGAGCCCCCGCCATTTCGCGCGCATTTTCACCGCCGAGACCGGGACGACGCCCTCCAAGGCCATAGAGCGCTTGCGCCTGGAAGTCGCGCGAGAGCACGTGCAGTCATCTTCGGACCCCATCGAACGGGTCGCAGAAGTGACCGGCTTTCGCGATCCGGAGCGCATGCGCCGCGCCTTCGTCCGCGCCTTCGGCCAAGCCCCGCAGTCACTGCGGCGAGCGGCTCGGACCATCTAGGACCGCGCTTGAACTCTTACCCTGGCTCTAGGTTCAAGAACCTGCGTCCCGACCGTCACAGTTGTGCTGGATGCGCCGGTGGAGGAGCAGCCGCTTTCCCAATCCGGGGTCATCCAGGGCACCGCTGCGGCATCCATCCCCGCAGGTGGCTCCACCGCCGACAAGGCGCTGGAGGTGATCGACCAAGCGCAGGGGGGTATTGACCGGATCACTCAGGCGACGAATTCCGACCCCCGTCCCGGCAGCGAAGGCGGTAACGGTTATGGCGCATGCGGTATCGTTCGAAGACTTCGTCGCGCAGGCCTGTCAGCGCGCTCGGAGCCGCGCAGCAATGCGTGCGACTTCGGGATTGTCCGGCTGAAGGCCCGCCAGGTGTTCCGCAAGCGCGCGGGCGCGGCTGACGTCTCCGGCGCCCAGCGCCGCATTGAGGACAAGTCCGATCAGCGCCGGATCGTTCGGGCTCTGCTCCAGCCCCTGCCGGGCCACGTCCTGTGCTTCGGTTTGGCGGCCAAGCGATTGCAGGGCGATCGCCTCCACATAGGCGTAGCGCGCTTCGGCGGGCGCCAGCGCGCGGGCGGTGGCGAGCGCCACCAGCGCGTCGTCATAACGCTTCTGCCGCACGAGGGTGAGCCCGAGCGCATGGTGGAGGGCGGCGTCATTGCGCATGGCGAGCCCCTCGCGCAGCACCGTTTCGGCGTCCGCCTCGCGCTTCTGCCGCTGATAGAGGTCCGCCATGTTGACGCGCAGGGGCGCGAAGGTCGGATCGAGCTTGAGACCGGCGCGGTACTCCATCTCCGCCCCGGCTCCATCGCCCCGGCGCAGAAGGAAGGTGCCGAGATTGGCCCGCGCATCCGCCCGGTCCGCATTCAGCCTCTGGGCTGCCTCGTATTCGCTGAACGCAGCGAGGAGGCGGCTGCGCTCAGGCTCGCCCACCTCATCCAGCGGGACATCGGCGAGCTGGTCCGCCGCCTCCAGCCGCACCGCGGCGGACGGGTCTGACAGAAGCGGCGATGCCCTCCGCCAGCGCTCCGCGCGCGGCAGGCCGGCCGCCGTCCGCAGCCCCGCCACACGAACCATGGGATCGGGATCGGCGAGGGCTGCCCGAACCGCGTCGTCGCTTATGCGCGCCGGGAACTGCGCCAGCGCCCCGACGGCGGTGGCCCGAACGAGGCCCGGCACGTCCCGATTTCCAGCCAGCGCGACAAGGGCCGCACGGGCCTCTGCTGCCCCAAGGCGCGCGGCATGAAGCGCCGGCCCCCAGCTCTGGAAGCCCTTGCGCTCCGGCCCATGCCAGCGCTCGACCGCCTCGGCGGCCCAGATCGCAGGCTTTTGAGTGTGGCAATCGGTGCAGGCATTGGGCGTGTCGAGCGCAACGGAGAGATCCGGGCGCGGAATGCGGAAGGAATGGTCGTGGCGCGCGTCGACCACCATGTAGGTGCGCTTCGGCATATGGCAGCCGATGCAATCCGGCGCGCCGGGTCCCGGGACGTGGCCAGTGTGGCTCTGGACCGCGAAGCGCTCCGGCAGGTGACACTGGCTGCACACCGCCGCGCCGGGCGCCTTCAGGGCCGCGGTGTGCGGATCGTGGCAATCGGTGCAGGCGACGCCGCGCTTGTACATCAGACTCTGCTTGAAGGCGTGATCGTTGAACACCTCGTCCTGATTCTGCCCGTCGGGCTCGAACAGACCCTGCTCCAGCAGCACGGGCATGTGGGTCTGCGTCAGCGGCTGGCCGGGTTGCCAGCTCTCGGATGAGACGCCGCGGCGGGCGTGGCAGCGCGCGCAGGTCTCGACAACGTCCCCAGCCGACCGGTCCACACCATGGGCCGGGCTTCCGGTCTTCGGATCGGGAGTCCAGTCCACGACGGGCCGGGGTGCGGCCGCACTGGCAAATCCCGCATGAGACGTCGCGCGATCGCGCGGCCCCTTCGCCCAGGCGAGGTGTCCTGCCCCGGCGCCGTGGCAGCTCTCGCAGCCGACGCTGATCTCGGAGAGGCGCGTGTCGAAGCGGTCGGCCGCCGCATCGTAGGCCTTGCGTAGCGCCGTGGAATGGCATTCCGCGCACATGTGGTTCCAGTTCTGCTGCGGCCCGGTCCAGAACAGAGGGTCGCCGGGCATGGGCGGATCATCCCCATAAAGATGGAACCAGCGCTGGCCGCCCTCGGACGCGGGACGCGTATCATAGGCGAAGGGCAGCGCCTGCACCCGCCCGTCCGGCATGGCGACTAGATATTGCTGGAGCGGGTAGAGCCCGAACGTATAGGCGATGGGGTAGACCGTCCGCTTCCCGTCCGAGCCGGCGATCTCCACGCGATAGCCCGTCCCCTCCCGGAAGAAGCGAGCGCTCGCCGGACCTCGACCGACCTCCGCCCCGTCGAAGCGACCCTTGACGGTTGCTTCCGTTGGAAGGCTCATGGCGCCGGAATGCTGCGAGGCCAGCCAGGCCTTGGCCTCCGCCGCATGACAGCCCGCGCATGCCGCCGAGCCGACATATCCCTCCGGCGCCTGCGGCGTTAACGCCCCGATACCGCCGGATGAAAGTTCGGCAGGTGCGGCCAAGGCCCCCGCTTGGCGGCCTCGGTCGCTCCGCGCCGCCGCGATGAACGAGATCATCAAGGCTGTGAGGACACCAGCCAACAAGACTGACAGGATGCTCCTGAGCCGCATCCTCTTCTACCTTCCACGGTACAGGTCCAGCAACGAAGACTATGTCCCGGAGCGTTCCCGCCGCCCCGCCGGGGTCGACCTCATCTCTACCGCACTCATCGCTCCCGCGCATCAGCCAAGGTCGCGTACCGACAGGGGACCATAGCTGATTTCGCCTTTAGAGATCATTGGATGGCCGTGATCGGGCGCGAGGGCGGCCGGCGCGACCTTCCCCTCGCTCGGCCAGCGCACTCCCATCGCACTGCATGGCCTTGGCACGCAAATTTTGAATGAATTGACTGACGTCAAGGCTATAATCGAACCTCCGATATCCTGATATACATGTAATTATGTTCAGAGGTTTCAGAGTAGCGACGCCAGACTGAGCGTGTAGCGGTGGTAAATTCGAGACGCGGGATAAAAGCGGGTCGGCTGACGTGAGCGGATATCTGGTCCGGCGCCGGCCAATGCCATGCATGAAAAGAAGAACGCGATCACAATCGCCAACCAGGGAGGTCCGCCATGAAGCCAGCCACTCTCCTTTCGATGGCCTGCATCGGCCTCGGCGTGGCCATCGCCGGCCCCGCCGCGGCCCAGCAGACCCAGCCTGTGGGGCCTTACAAGGACTTCAAGGGCAAGATCGAGCTTGATGTGCGCGACTCGGTGGCGGATTGGGGTCCATTCACGCCCAGGAAGGCGCCGGAAGGTGCGCCCAACATCCTGTTCGTGCTCTATGACGACACCGGCCTGGCTGCATGGTCGCCCTATGGCGGGCGGATCAATATGCCGACTTTGGACAAGCTGGCTGCGGAAGGGCTGACCTATACGCAATGGCATACGGCGGCGCTGTGCTCGCCCACGCGTTCGACACTGCTGACCGGCCGCAACCACACGCTCAACGGCATGGCCGCGATCACCGAGGGGGCCAACGGATTTCCCGGGGCGAGCGGGCGTATTCCCCCGCAGGCTGCGACCATCGCCGAAATCCTCAAGGACAATGGCTACAGCACCTTTTGGCTGGGCAAGAACCACAATGTGCCGGAGCAGGACGTGGCTTCGGGTGGAAATCGCAGCACCTGGCCCCTGGGCATGGGCTTCGACCGCTTCTACGGCTTCATCGGCGGCGAGACCAATCAATGGTATCCAGATCTCGTCGAAGACAATCGCTTCATCGAGCCGCCTTCTGCACCGCAGGACGGCTACCATTTCTCGAAGGATCTGGCCGATCAGGCCATCCGCATGATCCGCGACCAGAAGGCCACCAACCCTTCGAAGCCGTGGTTCATGTGGTACAACCCCGGCGCCAATCACGCTCCGCATCAGGCGCCGCAAGACTTTATCGACAAGTACAAGGGCAAGTTCGACGACGGCTACGAGGCCTATCGCGGTTGGGTGCTGGCGCGCATGATCGAGCGAGGCGTCCTGCCCAAGGACACGCAGCTGACGCCGCTCAACCCGCTGCCGGCGGACGCTGCCTATGCCCCGGACATGGTGCGGCCCTGGGACAGCCTCTCGCCCGACGAGAAGAAGCTGTTCTCGCGCCTCGCCGAGGTCTATGCCGCCTTCTCGGAATACACCGATGTCCAGATCGGTCGCATCATCGACTATCTGGAAAAGTCCGGACAGCTTGAAAACACCATCGTCATCTACGCGGCGGACAATGGCGCCTCCGGCGAGGGCTCGCCGAACGGCTCGGTCAACGAGAACAAGTTCTTCAACGGCTATCCCGACGATATCGCCGAGAACATGAAGCTGATCGACAAGCTCGGCGGCCCCGACACCTACGAGCATTTCCCCACCGGCTGGGCTGCGGCGTTCTCGACCCCGTTCCAGATGTTCAAGCGCTATTCGCAATATTCGGGCGGCACGGCGGACCCCCTGGTCATTTCCTGGCCGAAGGGCATCAAGGCGCGCGGCGAGATCCGCAATCAGTACCACCACTCGGTGGACATCGTACCGACCTTGCTTGATATCATCGGCATCGAGATGCCCAAGGTCTATCGGGGCGTGGAGCAGTTCCCCCTGTCCGGCGTCTCCATGCGGTATACGTTCGACGCCGCGCCCGACGCCCCCACGCAGAAGAAGCGGCAGTTCTATGCGATGCTGGGCACGCGCGGCATCTGGGAAAATGGCTGGCTGGCGTCCGCCGTGCACGCGCCCTTCACGGGCAAGGGCAAGTTCGATCAGGACCGCTGGCAGCTTTACAACGTCGAGGCGGACCGCTCGGAATCAAAGGATCTGGCCGACGCGCACCCCGAAAAGCTCGCGGCGCTCATCAAGGCCTGGAACGAGGAGGCGCGCACCAATCTGGCACTGCCGCTTGATGACCGCACCGCGCCGCAGATGCTCGGCGTCGAGCGACCCAGTGCCGAGCCAGTGCGCGACCGCTACATCTATTATCCCGGCACGGCGCCGGTGCCGGAGGGCGTTGCGGTCAACGTGCGCAACCGGTCCTACAAGATTCTCGCCAATGTGGAGATCGACACCCCCGATGCGTCCGGCGTGATCTTCGCCCACGGCTCGCGTTTCGGCGGGCATGCCTTGTTCATCAAGGATCACAAGCTCTACTACGTCTACAACTTCCTCGGCATCAAGCCGGAGCAGACCTTCATTTCCAATGTCGATCTGAAGCCCGGTAAATACACGCTGGGGATGGAATTCACCCGCACAGGCGCCGGTCCGCACAGTGAATCGCTCGGCACGACCAAACTTTACATCAACGACAAGGTCGTGGCCGAAGGACCCATGCGGACCCAGCCGGCCAAGTTCACGCTCTCCGGCGACGGCCTCTGTATCGGCTATGACAGCGGCGACGCGGTGAGCCAGGACTATACGTCGCCCGGCACGTTCAGGGGTGGCACCATTCAGGGCATTGCCGTGACCGTGGAGAAGGCCGCCTACACCGATCTTGCCCAGGAGGCCCAGCGTGCGCTTGCCCGCGACTGAGGCCATCGGCACATCGCAAGCGGCCAGTGGCCATCTGGGTGCGACCGCTGGGCGGCGGCGCGGGGCGTGCGCGCGGTCATGATCCCGACCGCAATCCTGATCGTCGCGCTCGTCATCGTCGCGCTGAGCGCGCTGATCGTGGTGGACATCCGAACCGGCGGTGACAACCCGCAACTGGGTCTGCTGCGTCAGTGGCAGACGCTGATCGGCACCATGCTTGGCTTCGTGACAGGTGCGGGCATCCTGGCCATCTCCACCGCCATTTCCGCGGAAACCGAACAGGCGCGCAAGGCCGAGGAACTGCGGCGTGTCGGCGAGGCCCTGCTGGTGGAGGCCAGCGCGCTCAACGAGGTCCTGAAGCGGGCCGAGGGGCTGCAGGCCAGGATCGACAGTGCCAATGGTTCCTGCCCCTCGCAGGTGCTGGACATCAACGCCTCCATGGCGCGCGACACGCCCATGTTCGATGCGGCCGTTCCGCATTTCGTCGCCGTAGGCGCACCCAACCTGTCGCTCTTCGTCGGCTTCTACGCCACCTATGGCGAGCTGCGGCGCAATCTGGCCTCGTATGTGAGTCACGGCTGCCCGCCGGTCAGCCCTGGGACTGCGGTATCGGTATTCGAGAAGCTGGCGTCGGCACGAAAGGCGTTTGACGTGATCGAGGCGCATTACCGCAAGGGGTAGGTTTCGTTGCAATCGTGACGACCACGCGGACAGACAGCCACCGTTCCGAGCAGCGTGAACAGAGCCGGCAGCACCACGATCGCCTCACCGAAAAACCGAGCAGCTTCGTCGATCGCCCATCAGGCCCGTGAGCCGGCGTTTTGCGTGAACAAGCTGGTCCTTAGAGGGAGCCGCGCTTCAGTCCACGCCGGAAACCCTCCGGCGCAAGGCCGATTGCCTTACTAATCAGGGTGATCGCTTTATACTTTCTGTTTAGATAGTTCAGATTGTCGTTTTTGATGAGTTTCGGGATTCGCTGGAATTTTCAGTGCGCAACCCGCGCTGCGCGACGGCGCGATTCGCGCGACGAGACGAGTGGTTGGTACTATAAGTAGACGATAATCCGATGCATGGAGTCTGCGTCCAGATGCCGAACGAAAAGCGTGCGGGCCCTGCATCGAATGCGAAGGCCGCATCGCGGAACCGTGCCGTGCTTCAGCTGTTTGAGCGCAACTGCTCGGTGGGACGCACGATCTCGATCATGTCGGATGCGTGGAGCTTCCTGGTTATCCGCGAGGCGTTCTTCGGCGCGCGCCGCTTCGAGGAGTTCCGCACCGCGCTCGGGCTGCCCCGCGGCACCCTGGCGGAACGGCTCAAGCGCCTCACGGTGCGGGGAATTTTTCGGCAGGTCAGCTATTCGGCCAGTTCCAGCCGGGCGGAGTATCACCTCACCCGCTGCGGGATGGAGCTTTATCCGAGCTTCGTCGCGCTCATCCGGTTCGGTGACCGCTGGCTTTCGGGTCCGGAGGGGCCGCCGCTCAAGCTCATCCACGCCACTTGCGGGCAGGAATGCGAACCCTATGTGGCGTGTTCCCACTGTCTCGGTGAGGTGAAGGCGAACCGCGTGCGCTACCGCGACGGGCCGGGCGCCGGCCGCACCCCCGTGGAACCTGCGAAACGGGCGCGGCGTACCGCGGAATCCGCGAGCTTCTCGCGTGGGCGCCCGAGCTCGGTGTCGCGCTCCCTGGAGATCATCGGCGACCGCTGGAGCTTTCTCATCCTGCGCGAGGCGTTCTTCGGTGTCCGGCGGTTCGACCGGATGCAGACCGAGCTGCGGATCGCGCCCAACATCCTCACCGAGCGGCTCGGCCGGCTCGTGGCGCGCGGGGTCTTCGATCGGGTCAAGTATCAGGATCTGCCCGAACGCTACGAATATCGGCTGACCGAGATGGGCAAGGACCTGTACGGCGCATTCATCACCATGGGCGCCTGGGGCGACCGCTGGCTGTCCTCCGGCGATCCGCCTCTGATCCTGACGCATCTCGACTGCGGCCACGATTTTTCCGCCGTGGTGGTCTGCGACAAGTGCCGCAAGCCGATCGAGGCGCCGGACATGCGCTACCGCCTCAATTACGACCCCGCGCGGTATGGCGCCCCGCAGGCCGGCGACCGTATGGTTGCTGTTCTGGTGCCGGGCGAGGATGCTCCGGCGGAGGATGTGGCCCGGCCGGAGAAGCAGGCGGCCCCGCGCCGGGGCCGCCCGGCGCGCGCTACTTCTTGACCAGCGGGCACTGGCTCTGGGACAGCGGGCGGAACGCCTGCTCGCCCGGGATGACCTGCACCAGCTTGTAATAGTCCCACGGGCCCTTCGATTCCGACGGGCTCTTCACCTGGTAGACGTACATGTCGTGGATGAACCGGCCGTCCGCGCGGATGTAGCCGTTCTTGGCGAAGAAGTCGTTGACCTTCATCTCGCGCATCTTGGCCATGACGGCCTGCGCTTCGTCGGTCCCCGCCGCCTCGACGGCCTTCAGATAGTGCATGGTGGAGGAATAGTCGCCCGCGTCGCCCATGTGCGGCTTGCGGCCCATGCGCGCCTCGAAGCGCTTGGAGAAGGCGCGGGTCTCGTCGTCCCGATCCCAGTAGAAGGCATTGGTGAGCACGAGGCCCTGGGCATTTTCGAGACCCATGGAATGGATGTCGGTGATCCACACCAGAAGCCCGGCGAGGGACTGCTTGCCGGACTGCGTCAGCCCGAAATCATGCGCCGCCTTCACTGCGTTTATGAAGACGGTGCCAGAGCCGGCAACCGCGATCACGTCCGCTCCCGATCCCTGCGCCTGAAGCATGAAGGAGCCGTGATCGAGCGTATTGATGGGGTAGCGCACAGAGCCCACCACGTTGCCGCCGCCGGCCTTCACCACCGACGCGGTGTCGGCCTCCAGGGCGTGGCCGAAGGCGTAGTCCGCGGTCAGGAAGAACCAGTTCTTCTTGCCCTGCTTGATGAGCGCATTGCCGGTGCCGACGGCCAGCGCGTAGGTGTCGTAGGCATAATGGATCGAGTTCGGCGTGCACATGTCGCCGGTGAGGCGCGAGGAGCCCGAGCCGTTGATGATGGCGATGCCGTTCTTCTCCTTCGCCACCCCGGCGACGCCGATGGCCACGGCCGAATTGATGAGGTTGGCGATCATGTCGACCTTGTCGACGTCGAACCATTCCTTCGCCTTGGCGATGGCGACTTCGGTCTTGTTCTGGTGGTCGGCGACGATGACCTCGATGGGCTTGCCGAGGACCTTCCCGCCGAAGTCCTCGACGGCCATCTTCACCGCCGTGACGGATCCCTCGCCGGCTTCGTGGGAGAACTGCCCCGACATGTCGGTGAGAACACCGATCTTCACCACGTCGTTGGAAATCTTGCCGGCGGCTGGCGGAGCCGCGGGGCTCTGGGCATAGGCCGGCAGCGACATGGCAAGCGCGGCGCAAATCGTCGCCACGTGTGCGATCCTGGACATCCGTCTTCCTCCTGCATGATCCGGCGCGCCTTTCCGGCTTAGCGTCCGGCTGGTCTGTCCCTGCGCCGACCGATGTCTTTCATAAATGGACGTTTGAATTGCCGCGTCTCGGTCGCCCTATCCTGCAATGCAGTATGGATTGGTGCTTGCTGCAGGAAATGCTGTCGAAGGCCGGGCAGTTGGTCCCGTGTCGGTCGGTGCGGCATTGACAACAGCACTTTCAGTCTATTAATGCAAGTTACGAATTGATCAGCGGAACCGATCATCGCGGTCGCCATCGGGCGGCCTGGAGCGGCGGGCAAAAACCGCAGGTGCCTGCCCGCGGGCAGTCCTTGGAGGGAGGCGTCAGGTGAGCGCGCGCACAACGCCGGACCGGCGGCAGGACTACCGACACTTCCGGGAAATCGCGACACGGTGGATGGACAATGACGTCTACCAGCACGTGAACAACGTGGTTTACTACTCGTTCTTCGATACGGCTGTCGGCCATTACCTGATCGAGACGGGCGCGCTGGATGTCCAGGCAAGTCCTGTCATCGGGCTCGTGGTGGAGACGCGCTGCCAGTATTTCTCGTCCCTGTCGTTTCCCTCGACGGTGCATGCGGGCCTGCGCGTCGGGCGTCTCGGCACCACCAGCGTGCGATACGAGATCGGCATCTTCCGCGATGCGGACCAAGTCGCGGCCGCGCAGGGGCATTTCATCCACGTCTATGTGGACCGCGCCACCAACCGGCCTGTTCCACTCCCGGACAAGCTGCGCCAAGTTCTTGCGCCCCTCGTCGTCGACGAGGCGGGCACCGGGGCCAAGGAGGGCTGAATGGCGGATATCGAAGTCGCCGTCGAGGACCACATCGCGACTGTCACGCTCAATCGTCCGGCGCAGCGCAATGCCATGACGCTTGCCATGTGGCGGGATGTGGCGCGGATATTTTCCGAGCTTGGCGCTGACCGTGACGTGCGGGCGATCCTGCTCGCAGGGGCTGGCGCGGATTTCAGCGTCGGCGCCGACATCTCCGAATTTCCGGTGGTGCGCCATACGCTTGAGCAGAGCGTGGACTACGAGGTCGCGGTGGATGCGTCGTCCGACGCCATCGCCGGGGCGGGCAAGCCGACCATCGCCGTGGTCTCCGGCTATTGCCTCGGCGGGGGCTGTCACCTCTCCATGTCCTGCGATTTCCGCATCGCCGCGCCGACCGCCATTTTCGGCATTCCGGCGGCGAAGCTGTCCATCGTCTACGGCGTGCGCAGCACCCAGCGCCTGCTGTCCCTCGTCGGGCTCACGCAGGCGAAGCGCATTCTCTACACTGCCGATCGCATCCCCGCCGGGGAGGCCCTGCGCATCGGCTTCGCGGACGAGATGGCCGACGACCCGATGGCTGCGGCCCGGAGCCTTGCTGGACGCATCGCGGCCAATGCACCGCTATCGGTGAGCGGGGCGAAGTTCATCCTCGATGGCCTCGCCATGGGGCCGGGCGCGCTCGATCTCGATGCCGCGCAGGCGCGCATCGACGGCGCATCCCGCAGCTTCGACTATCAGGAGGGGCGCAACGCCTTCGCCGAGAAGCGCCCGCCGCGCTTCGAGGGGCGGTGAGCGGTCCCGCACGGGAGGAACAGCCATGAAGATGCATGTGCTTTCGGGCGGCCGCCTCCGGATGAAGCGGCACATCTACCAGCCCGACGCCGACCGCAGCGAGAGCATCGAACTGCCCGTTGCCTCCATCCTGCTGCGCCACGCCCAGGGCAACGTCCTGTTCGACACGGGCTGCCACCCGTCCGTTGTGGACGACGCCGAGGCGCGATGGGGCGGCGTGGCGCGGGCCATGACGCCGATCATGGGGCGCGAGGACAATGTGGTCTCCCAGCTCTCCTGCGTGGGGCTTGGGGCGGATGACATCGACGTGGTGGTGTGCTCGCACTTCCATCCCGACCATTGCGGCTGCAACGGCTTTTTCCGCAAGGCGACGGTTGTCGTGCATGCGGCGGAACTCGCTGCGGCGAAGGCGGAGAATGCAGCTTCCGCGGGCTATCTCCCGGTGGAGTGGGATCAGGGCAATCCGCTTGAGCTGATCGACGGGGAGAAGGATCTGTTCGGTGATGGACGCATCACCCTCATCCCGTTTCCCGGCCACACGCCGGGCCTCACCGGCGCGCTCGTCGCGCTCGACCGCGACGGCCCCTTCCTGCTCGCCTCGGACGCGGTGAGCGTGCGCACCAGCCTCCACCCCGGCGTGGTGCCGAAGAACACCTGGAACGTCGATCTGCACAACCGCTCCATCGCGGAAATCCGCAGGATCGAGGCGGGCGGCGCCACCGTCCTGTGCGGCCATGACGACGCCCAGTGGCAGACCCTGCGGAAAGGGGCCGACGCCTACGAGTGAGGCGCGGGCCCGTTTCCATCCATCATCTCACGCAAGGCGGATTTTCCATGGATCTCAATCTGAAGGGCAAGGTTGCGCTGGTCACCGGCGGCGCGCGCGATGTGGGGCGCGAGATCTCGCTCGCCCTCGCCGCGGAGGGGGCGACGGTCGCGCTGAACTATCGCAATTCGGCGGAAGAGGCGCAGGCGGTCGTGGACGAAATTCGCGCGCGCGGCGGCGAGGCCAAGGCCTACAAGGCGGACGTGGCTGATTTTGCCGCCGTCAAGGCGATGGTCGAGGCCATCGTCACCGATTTCGGCGGCCTGAACATCGTGGTCAACAATGCCGGCCTCGCCATCCGGCAGAAATTCACCGACTCCACCGAGAAGGAGTGGAAGGCGCAGATCGACACCTGCCTCTATGGCGCCATCCATCTCGCCCACGCGGCCGTCCCGCATCTGGAGAAGGCGGGCGACGGGCGTCTCATCGCCATCGTCGGCGACTCCTCGCGCGTGGGCGAATCCGGCCTCGCCATCGTTGCTGCGGCGCGGGCGGGCACCATCGCCCTCATGAAGTCGCTGGCCCGGGAGCTGGGCCGCAGCGGCGTCACGGCCAACACCGTGTCCCTCGGCCTCGTCGAGACCGCCCATGACCGCTCGTGGGTGGAAGCCAACCGCGACAAGCTCACCAAATTCTATCCGCTGCGCCGTCTCGGCCAGCCGGAGGACATCGCACCCACAGTTGCCCTGCTGGCCTCGCCCAAGGGCTCGTGGATCACCGGGCAGGTGATCTCCATCTCCGGCGGCTTCTGCATGGTGTGAAGACAGCCGCGCACAAGAACGCGGTGATCAATGGGGAGGAACAGATGCTCAAGGCCGATCTGATCGCTCCGGTACCGGAGCTGTTGCGGCGGCATGCGACGGAACGCGGCGCGAAAGTCGCGTTCCGCGATGCGCGACGCGCCGTCACCTATGCCGAGCTGGAGCGGCGCACGGCGAACCTCGCCGGGCATCTCGCCGGGCTCGGCGTCGGGGCCGGGGACCGGGTGGCGATCCTGCTGCCGAACTGCGTCTCCTGGGTGGAGGCCTGCCTTGCCATCGTCCGGGCCGGGGGCGTCGCGGTGCCCATCAGCGCGGATGCGGCGCCGGGCGAAGTCTCCTACCGCCTGTCCGATGCCGCATGCCGGATCGTCATCACCACAGCCGCCCGCGCGGAGATGGTGGAGGGATTGCGCGCCGAGGCGCCCAGCGTCGCCGGCCTGCTATTGGTGGACGCCCCCGCCGGCGACCTGCGCAGTTTCGAGGCGCTGGCGGAGCTGCCGCCCGCCACGCCTGCCCGCGATCCCGCAGATATCGATGCGGCGTCCTTCATCATCTACACGTCCGGGACCACTGGACGTGCCAAGGGTGTGCTGCTCACCTGCCGCAGCATGCTGTGGGTGACGGCGGCGTGCTGGAGCCCCGTGGTCGGCCTCGGCAGCGCGGACAATGTGCTCTCGCCGCTGCCCCTGTTCCACTCCTACGCCCTCAACTTCTCGGTGCTATCCATCCTCGCCACCGGTGCGAGCGAATACATCCTGGAGAAATATTCGACGCGCGAGGCCATGCGCCTGCTCGGGACCGGCGAATTCACCGTCTTCCCCGGCGTGCCCACCATGTTCCATTATCTGATGGAGGCGGCGCAGGCGGAGGGACGAAAGATTCTGCCGGGCCTGCGTGTATGCGTCTCCGCGGGGGCGATCATGCCGGCGACGCTGAACACCGCCTTCGAGACTCAATTCGGCGTGCCGCTACTGGATGGCTACGGCATCACCGAGACCTCCACGATGGTCACGATGAACGCCGCCGCGTCCTCGCGCGTCATGGGGTCGTGCGGCCTGCCCCTGCCGGGCGTGGCGCTGCGCATCGTCGATCCGGCGAGCCTGCGCGACCTTGATGCGGGACAGGAGGGTGAGCTGATCGTGCGCGGGCCGAATGTCATGCTCGGCTATCACAACAAGCCGGAGGAAACGGCCAAGGCCCTGCGCAACGGCTGGTACCACACCGGCGACCTCGCCCGCGCCGACCGCAATGGCTTCGTCACCATCACCGGCCGGCTGAGGGAGCTGATCATCCGCGGCGGGCAGAACATCGCGCCAGCAGAGATCGAGGAGGTGGTGCTGCTGTTCTCCACCGTGCTCGATTGCGCGGTCGCGGGTGTGCCCCATCCCCAGCTCGGCGAGGTGCCCGCGCTGTATGTGGTGCCGCGCGATGGCAGTTTCGATGCCGACCTGCTGCTCGACCACTGCCGCCATCACCTCTCATCCTACAAGGTGCCCCATGTGGTGCATCAGGTGGACGAAATCCCGCGCACCGGCTCCGGCAAGATCATCCGCTTCCGGTTGAAGGAGATGGTGCAGTCTTAGCCCTGACACGGCTGCATCGACCTTCCCGTGGAGCGACGGGCGCCGGATCCTCGGGGTTCGGCGCCCGATCCGCTTCTGCGGATCGCAGCCGGAGCCTGTTTCAAGGGTGCGCGGAGCCTCGTGCAGCCTGCACCAGCCGGAACAGGCGATCCGGCGTTACCGGCAGGGTGTCCACCTCGATGCCGAGCGGCGCGAGGGCGTCCGACACCGCATTGGCGATGGCCGCCGGCGCGCCAATGGTGCCGCCCTCTCCCATGCCACGGAACCCGCCGATGTTGTTCGGCAGGTCCGCCTCCACATGGAGGATCTCGATCTCAGGCATGGTGCTGGCGATGGGCACGAGATAGTCGGCAAGGCTCGCGGTCATCAATTGCCCGCCGTCGTCATGCACCACTTCCTCCAGCAGGGCGGCGCCGATGCCCTGGGCGACGGCGCCGTGCACCTGCCCGTCGACGATGAGCGGATTGATGATGCGCCCGCAATCCTCCGCCACGGCGAAGCGTGTCACCGTCACCGCAAAGGTCGCGGGATCGATCTCCACCATGGCGAGATGGGTGGAGGCGCAGGCCGTGCCGAGATGGGGGTCGTAGCTCTCGGAGCCGACGAGATCCTCCCGCTGCTCGTGGGGGATGCGCCCCATCTGCGCATAGACCGCGTGGGCGACTTCCCGGAAGGTCATTGTCGCATTGGAGGAGCGGGCGCGGATGACGCCGCCTTCAGCCTCAAGGTCGTCCACCGGAACGTCCATGAGGAAGGCGGCGGCCTTCAGCACCTTTGCCTTCACCACGCGCGCCGTCTTGGTGGCGGCGCCGCCACCGAGCACGGCCGAACGGCTGGCATAGGTGCCCGTGCCCATGGGCACGAGGGCGCTGTCGCCGTGCTGGATCTCGATGTCCTCCATGCGGCAGCCCAGCTCGTCGGCGACCACCTGGGCGAGCGTCGTCTCCAGCCCCTGGCCGTGGGAGGAGATGCCGAACGCGGCCGTCACGGCACCGGTGGCATCGATGCGGATGGTGGCGGTCTCCGTGCCGGTGTTGATGGGCATGCCCGGCGCAACGGCGATGCGCGAGCCGATGCCCGTCAGCTCCGCATAGCTCGCGATCCCGATGCCCACCCATCGCCCCTCGGCCCGGGCCGCGTCGCGCTGGCGCAGGAGGGCAGGGTAGTCCACCAGCTCGCATACGCCCTGCAGGCATTCCTGGAATGCGGAGCGGTCCCAGATGATGCCGGAGCCGGTGCGGTAGGGAAATTCCTCGGCCGTGACGAGATTGCGCCGGCGGATCTCGGCCGGGTCCATGCCGAGCCGGCGCGCCGCCATGTCCATCAGCCGTTCCATGGCGAAGGTGGAGGAGGGCCGACCAACCCCGCGATAGGGGCCTGTCGGCGGCTTGGGCGTGAGCACGCCGCGCACCCGGCCGCGATAATGCTCCATGCGGTAAGGGCCGGGCAGGAAGCTCACCACCTGCACGGGCTCCAGCGCGCCGGTCCACGGGTAGATCGAATAGGCGCCGATATCGCCGATCACGTCCGCCCGGAGGCCGAGCAGGCGCCCATCCGCATCGACCGCCAGCTCCGCCTCGATGGTTTCATCGAAGGCCTGGCTCATGGCGGTGAGGTCTTCCATGCGGTCGGCGACGAACTTCACCGGCCGCTCCAGCTTGCGCGCGAGCACGCAGACCAGCATCTCCTCGTGGTTCAGCGAGCCCTTGCCGCCGAAGCTGCCACCCACGTCGGGCGCCACCACCCGCACCCGATTGCCCGGAAGGTCGAGGCAGACGCCGAGCACGTCGCAGATGATGCCGGGGATATTGGTGGAGGAATGCAGGGTGAGGGCCTGTCGCCGCCGGTCCCACTCGGCGAGGTAGGAGCGGGTTTCCATGGGCATGGGCGTCTTGCGCGTCATGCGGAAGCGCCCCTTCACCACTACTGCCGCCGCGGCGATGGCTGCGTCCACATCGCCGCGGGCGAAGGTGCGGGAGATGATGACGTTGGTGCCGGCCTCGTCATGCAGGAGCGGGGCGTCATCCATAGCTGCGTCGTCTTTTGAGACGGCGACGGGCAGCGGCTCGTAATCGATGGAGATCAGCTCCAGCGCATCCTCGGCGGCGTAGCGGCTTTCGGCGACCACCGCGACCACGGGCTCGCCGACATAGCGCACCTTGCCCTCGGCGAGGGGGCGGAAGGGCGTCGCGTAATAGCCCTTCATGCGGGAGGTGGGGATGGCCGGCTTGAAGTCTCCGGCGATGTCACCGGCGTCGAAGATCGCGACCACGCCGGGCACCGCGAAGGCTTCCCCGACATCGATGGACCGGATGCGCGCATGGGGCTGGTCGCTGCGCAGCACCGCCACATGCAGGAGGCCCTGCGGGGCCATGTCGTCCACATAGCGGCCCGAGCCGGTCAGCAGGCGCGGGTCCTCGGTGCGCTTGATGCGCTGGCCGACCAGCCGGGGGCGCATCTCCACGGAAGCGTCGAAGGCGGTCATGTCAGCGGCCCCCGTTCGCGCGCCAGCTCGCGCACCGCATCCACGATGTGCTGATAGCCCGTGCAGCGGCAGATGTTGCCGGAGAGCGCCTCGCGGATCGCGTCGTCGCTCTCCAGCGGGTGATGGCGCAGCATGTCGGTGATGGTCATCAGGAAGCCGGGCGTGCAGAAGCCGCACTGGAGGCCGTGGTGCTCGCGGAAGGCCTGCTGGACGCGGCCGAGATCGCCCATCCGGCCGAGCCCTTCGACCGTCTCGATGGTCGCGCCGTCCGCCTGAATGGCGAGGGTGAGGCAGGAGCGGGCGCTGCGCCCGTCCAGAAGAATGGTGCAGGCGCCGCACACGCCGTGTTCGCAGCCCACGTGCGTGCCTGTCAGGCCGAGCTCGTGGCGCAGGAAATCGCTCAGCAACAGCCGCGCGTCCACCGCGCGGGTATAGGTGAGCCCGTTGATGGTGAGCGTGATGGTGGCTTGATCCTGCATCACGCCGTCCCGCCGGTGGTTTCGCCCGCCCGTTTCCAGGCGTCGGCGAGTGCGCGCCGTGCGAGGGCGCCCGCGAGGTGGCGGCGATAGTCGGCGGAGGCATTGAGATCGGAGTTCGGCTGGATGGCCGCCTGGAGCAGCGCTGCGGCCTCATCGAAGGCCGCAGGGGTGCCCTCGCGCCCCTCCAGAGCCGCTTCCACGTCTGCGAACCGCAAGGCGGTGTCCGCGATGCCCATCATGGCGATGCGGACGTTCCGCATCCGTCCATCCGCCCGCGCCATGAGCACGGCGACGGCTGCCAGCGCATAGTCGCCGTGGCGGCGCGAAAACTCCTCGAATGCCCAGCCTGTGCCGTCCGCGGGGATGGCCAGATCGACGGCCACGACCATCTCGTCCGGCTCCAATGCGGTGGAGAGGGAGCCGACCAGAAAGTCCCGTGCCGCCATGGTCCGGTCGCCGCGCGGGGAAGCGATATGGACCGTGCCGTCGAGCAGCAGCGTCATCATGGGCATCTCGGCGGCGGGGTCCGCGTGACACACGCTGCCGCAGAAGGTGCCGCGGTTGCGCACCGTGAGATGCGCCACGTGCTTCATGGCGGCGTGGAGCACCGGGATGTGCCGCGCCACCAGCCCGTCCTCCGCCGTCATGCGGTGGCGCACCAGCGCGCCGAGGCGCAACACGCCGGCCTCATGCGTGATGCGGTCGAGGTCCGGGATGCGGTTGATGTCCACGAGGACCGACGGCTTCACGAGGCGAAAATTCATCATGGGCATGAGGCTCTGCCCGCCCGCGAGCACCTTCCCGTCGCCGCCCGCGCCCGCAAGCGCCTCCACCGCGTGGGCGATGCTCTCGGCGCGCACATAGTCGAACCGGGCGGGCTTCATCGGCGCATTTCCGGCATGTCTGGTTCCGTTCCCTAGTGACTTGCATTATTAGACTATGATAGATCATGTCAAGCTGCCCGGAGTTGGCGGCAGGCGCGTTCGACGACCGTCAGGGAGCCTCAAAGCCATGAAGATCAAAGCCGCCGTCCTGCGCAGCATGGGCGCGCCGATGCCCTACGCGCAAAGCCAGCCGCTGTGCATCCAGGAGGTGGAGCTGGACCGGCCAGGCCGCGACGAGGTGCTGGTGAAGATCGCGGCGGCGGGCCTGTGCCACTCGGACCTTTCCGTCATCAACGGCAGCCGCCCCCGGCCCATGCCCATGGCCATCGGTCACGAGGCGGCGGGTGTCGTGGTCGAGGCCGGCGACGGGGTGGACGACCTGAAGCCGGGCGACCACGTGGTCATGGTGTTCATGCCCAGCTGCGGCCATTGCCAGCCCTGCTCGCAGGGCCGCCCCGCCCTGTGCGAGCCGGGCGCGGTGGCCAACGGCAAGGGCGAACTGCTGACCGGCGCGATCCGCCTGCACGAGGGCGAGGAGACCATCCATCATCACCTGGGATGCTCGGCCTTCGCCGACCACGCGGTGGTTTCGCGTCGCTCATTGGTCCGGATAGACAAGGATATCCCCCTCGATGTCGCTGCGCTGTTCGGCTGCGCGGTGCTGACGGGGGTCGGCGCCGTGGTGAACACGGCCCGTGTGCAGGCGGGGGAGACGGTGGCTGTGGTCGGTCTTGGGGGCGTGGGTCTCGCCGCCGTCCTCGGGGCTCTGGCGGCGGGCGCCGCGCGGGTGGTCGCGGTGGACCTGTCGCCGGAAAAGCTGCAACTGGCCAAGGACCTCGGCGCCACCGGCGTCGTGGATGCCCGCGCGCCCGATGCCATCGAGCAGGTGCGCGCGCTCACCGGCGCCGGGGCCGACTTCGTGTTCGAGTTCGCCGGCTCCGCGCGGGCGCTGGAGAATGCTTACAAGATGACCAAGCGTGGCGGCACCACCGTCACCGCCGGTCTGCCGCCGCCGGATGCGGTGCTGCCGGTGAACATCGTGAGCCTCGTGGCGGAAGAGCGCACGGTGAAGGGCAGCTATATCGGCACCTGTGTGCCGGTGCGCGACGTGCCGCGCTACATCGAGCTTTACAAGGCGGGTCGTCTTCCCGTGGACCGCCTCATGAGCGGGCGCATCCCGCTCCAGGACATCAACGCAGGTTTCGATCGGCTGCATGACGGCTCCGTCGTGCGGCTCGTGGTGGACTTCCAGGGCTGAGAGAACGCAATGACCGACAAGCATTCCGCCACCCTGCTCGGCCTCGCGGACTGCCTCGGCGGCATCGACGCACCGGCCTGAAGGGGAAGGGAGACACGCACATGGACATGAGCGGCGAACAGTTGATCCCGGCCCCGCGCGAGGTGGTCTGGCAGGCGCTCAACGATCCGGAGATCCTCAAGCTCTGCATTCCGGGCTGCCAGGAGCTGGTGAAAAGCTCCGACACGCAGATGAGCGCCAGGGTGGTGCTCAAGGTGGGGCCGGTCAGCGCCCGTTTCGAGGGGGCCGTGACCCTTTCGGACCTCGATCCGCCCAACGGCTATCGCATCAGCGGCGAAGGGCAGGGCGGCATGGCCGGCTTCGCCAAGGGCGAGGCGAGGGTCACCCTCGAGGCGGCCGGGGCGGACACCATCCTGCGATACGAGGTCAATGCGCAGGTGGGCGGAAAGCTGGCTCAGCTCGGCGCCCGCCTCATCGACGCGACCGCGAAGCAGATGTCGGGCGCCTTCTTCAAGCGCTTCGCGCAGGAGATCATTGCACGCCGGACCCTCGGGCAAGGGGATGCGCCGGCATCGGCTGCCATGCCTCCGCCGCCCCCCACCACTGCCGCTCCTGTCGCGCATTCGCTTGGCGCACCTTCTGCCGCGGCACCTCCGCCCCACGCCGTGTCCGCCGGAATGCGCCTCGCCGGGCTCGGTATCTTCGCGGCTTCGCTCGTCGCTTCCGCCTATTTCCTTTCAGGGGCAGGGGAGCATGGCGGTCGAACGGGAGTCTCTCCCGACTTTTCGGCGGCGGTGATCCTCCTCCTGACGGCAGGCTTGGGATACCTTCTTGGTCGCCTGCAAGGCGTTGTGACGACAGTGGTCACGATCAGGCACGAGGCAAGTTAGACCAGGGCCGGCGCGGGGGGCGAATGCGGCGCTGGGCCGGGCGAGGCGGGGCCGGGGATGAAGGCGCCGAACGCATCGGCACCGCTCATCGTCCGCACCCGCAGCCGGGAAAGTGCAGTTTCGCCCGCTCCCGCGTCAAGGTGCGCCGACCGCCCTTGAAGGCCGCGAGGACAGGCGACAGCTCGGCCACCGCATCGCGCGGGGAGGGGCTGTCGATGATGACGAAATCCGCCGCCTTGCCGACTTCCAGCCCGTAATCGGGAAGGTTCATGAGGCGGGCGGGGCGGCTCGTCACCATGTGGAAGCACTCGGTCATGTCGTGGGCCGAGCCCACGTGGCAGATGTTGGCGTTGAGGTTCGCCATCCGCAATTGCGAGCAGTCGCCGAACGGGGTGAAGGGGTTCAGCACATTGTTGGTGGAGAGCGAGCAGTTCACCCCCTGCTGCAGCAGCAGGTGCGCGGGGGTGACGCCGCGCGTCTTGGCGAAGGTGCGATCCCGGCCCATCAGGAACAGGTCGGTGGAGGGCAGCACGGTGAGCGCGACGCCGGCATCGCGCATGCGCGTGGCGATCTCCACCAGCCGCTCCGGTTCCACGTAGGCGAGCTTGGTGACATGGCCGATGGCCACCCGCCCGCCCCAGCCGAAGCGTTCGGTGAGCGTGCAGACGTATTCGAGATCGAGCGCCGTGGGATCGGCGCCGAAATCCAGATGCATGTCGATGTCCACGTCGAAGTCGCGGGCCATCTGGAACACCCGGTCGATCTGTCCGTGCGGGTCGGTGTCCGTATAGGGCGCCGCGCCCACCGCCTTCGCCCCGCGCCGCAGCGCCTCCACCATCAGCTCTGCGGTGCCCGGATTGTTGGTGAGGCCCTCCTGCGGGAACACGCAGACCTCGATGTCGATGGCCCAGCGATAATCCGCCACCAGTTGCATCACCCCCTCGAAGCCGCGCAGGCCGATGCCGGGGTCCACCTCCAGGTGGGTGCGCATGTGGGTGGTGCCCTGGGCGATGGCTTTCTCGATGGTGCGCCGGCCCCGGGCGTACACGTCCTCCGGAGTGAAGTCCTTCTTGGCGCGGGCCACCTCGGCGATGGCCTCCTCCAGATCGCCCCGCCGGGAAGAGCAACGATCGAGGATGCAGGACTTGTCGAGGTGGATGTGGGTTTCCACGAAACCGGGGGCGACGAGGCATCCCCCGGCATCCACCACCTCGGCGTCAGCCGTGATCTCGGGCGCGATGGCTTCGATGCGGCCGGCGGTGATGGCGATATCGACGATAGGGTCCGGCGCGTCCGGCAGGCGGGCGTTCTTGACAATCAGGTCCATGGGGGGCCTCGACGGCTGGCAGGGGTTGATTTCCGCGATTTCACTTCACGCTGGCGCGGGCCTTCTCGCCCTTGAGCTTGGCGCGCCAGGTTCCGGCTTCGACCATCTCGGCGATGACATTGGCCATCACCTTGGCCACCGCCTCGGAGCCGCGCGGGTTCATGCTGCGCTGGGAGACGACGACGGACAGCCGCCAGGACGGCGTCGGATCGAGGATGGGGACGGCGACCATCTCGCCGCGCGCCATCTCGTCCATGAAGGCGAAATGCGGCATCACCCCCAGCGCCCGGCCGGAGCGCACCAGACGGGCGATGGTGGGCAGGCTGTCGCAGGCCGTGGCGATGGGTTCCACGTCGTTGCGGGCAGCGAACTGCTCGATCACCGTGCGCATCACGTTGGGCGCGCCGGGCAGCACGATGGGCCACGCGAACATGTCGCGGAACGCGATGGCGCCCTTGGCTGCCAGAGGGTGGTCGGGCGCTGCGAACAGCATGAGGTCCTCGACCATCATCTCGGTCCAGGCCACATGCTCGAACGCCTTGTGGTCGTACAGCAGGGCCACGTCCAGCCGGCCGGCCTGGAGGAGGTCGTCGAGATAGCCGGTCATGGCCTCCACCACGTGGAGGGCGATCTTGGGCTGCTGTTCGGCCATCGCCGAGATCAGCGGCAGTCCGAGGCCGCGGCAGGCGGAGGTGGGCAGCCCCACCGACACCCGTCCCGATGGATTGAGCGACGTGGAGCGAACCTGGTCCTTCACCCGGTCCACCTCCTCAAGGATGCGGCGGGCATGGTCGTAGAATTGCTGTCCCAGCTCGGAGGGCGTGACGCCGCGCGCATGGCGCATGAGCAGTTCGACGCCCAGCTCTTCCTCCAGATTCTTCATCTGCTGGCTCAGCGAGGGCTGAGCAATGCGCAAAACCTCTGCCGCACGCGAGAAGTTCCCGCTCTCTGCAATCTGGACGAAGTATTTGAGCTGACGAAGGTCCATGGCTCACCTTTGCATTATCTGAAATGGCATTGCCTAAAGGCGATTGTCAAATTGCATGATATATAGCCATATGCACAAACTATGGGCTATAAAGTGGCATAAGCCGATAATAATCAATGGTTTGGTATGGTTGATTTGGGTTTGGTGCAGCCTATTAAAGCACCCTATAGGCTGGGCCTATATATGTGATCGGAAAATAATCTTTGTCCTGAGGCAGCGCCTATATCAGCCTCATCTCGCAGATGATTTTCGGGCGGTCATGCCCGGCGCGTCCTGTACACGGCAGGAGAAACAGACATGCCTCCACAGAGCATTTTGCGCGGCCAGCTCCTGGCTGCGACGGTGGCGCTCGGCCTTTGCACCGGCCTCTCGGCCACGGCGCTGGCCGATCAGGAACCCTGTATCGGCAATTCCGCCGCCGTCACCGGCCCGGCCGCCTTCTCGGGCCTCGCCATCAAGATGGGCGCCGAGATCGCCATCGACGAGATCAACGCGGCCGGCGGCGTGCTCGGCAAGAAGCTGCGGCTGGTGCAGTATGACGATGCCGGTGCCCCGCCGCGCGGCGTCGACAACACCCGCCGCATCGCTCTGGCCGACAAGTGCATCGCCGTGCTCGGCGGCTTCCATTCCACCGTCGCTCTGGCGCAGGTGGACCCGATCCACGAGATCGGCATTCCCTACATGGGCGTGTGGGCGGCCAACACCAAGGCCATCGAGAACGGGCGCGATCCCAACTTCATGTTCCGCGTCTCCGCCAAGGACAAGTGGGTCGCCCGCTTTCTGGTGGACGAGGCGCTGAAGGCGTCGAAGACCGGCAAGGTGGCGTTCTTCTACGAGAACACCGGCTGGGGCAACGGCGCCTTGCCGGACGTGAAGGCCGCGCTCGCCGCCAAGGGCAAGGAGCTGGTCGCCGCCGAGACCTTCAACTGGAACGACCAGGACATGTCGCCCCAGGTGATCCGCGCCCGCGACGCCGGGGCGGACGTGGTCATCGTGTGGTCCCTCGACCGCGAGGCCAACCAGATCCTGCGGTCCATGGACAAGGCGAGCTGGAAGCCGGCCATCATCGGCGCCTGGGGCATCTCCGGCAATCTCGGCGAGCTGGCTGGTCCCCTCGCCAACGGCGTGCGGGTGATGCAGACCTACTCCTTCCTCACCCCGCAGAGCGAGGCGGGCAAGAAGCTGCTTGCCGCCGTCGAGGCCAAGACCGGCATCAAGGACCCCAAGGACATCAAGGCGCCGTCCGGCATCGCGAATTCCTATGACGCGGTCTACGTGCTGGCCGACGCCATCAAGATCGCCGGCTCCTTCGACTGGAAGAAGGTGCAGCAGGCCCTCTACCAGGTGAGCCGCGACGGCCTCGTCGCCCCCTACAAGCCCGCCTTCGACAAGGCCGATCCCGAGCGCCAGGACGCCATCCTGCCGCAATACTACCTGCTGACCGTTTGGCACGACGGCAAGCTGATCCCCCTCAAGGGCTCGCCCTACGACAAGTGAGCCCGCGCGGGAGGCGGTTTCCCTCGCCGCCTCCCGCTTCTGCCTCTCCCGCGCAGCCGCCCCGCGCCTCGACCGGCCACGGCCGGGTCCCCTCCCATCGACAGGTCGCCCGCAATGACCACAGTGGTGCAATACATCCTGTCCGGCCTTGCCATCGGCGGCATCTACGCCCTGGTAGCCCTCGGCTTCCACATCATGTGGTCGTCCGCCAAGGCCGTGAACTTCGCCCATGGCGACACGCTGATGATCGGTGGCCTCTTGGCCGTCTATCTGCTCGCTGCCGGCCTCCCGCTGGGCCTCGCCTGCCTCGTGGCGGTGCTGGCCGGCGGCCTGTTCGGGCTGGTGCTGGAGCGCATCGCGGTGCGCCCGTTCCTGTCCCAGCAGGGCTCGGTGGGCTGGATGCTCACCACCATCGCCGTGGGCATCATGGTGGAGAGCTTCGCCACCATCCAGACCCAGGGCTACGCCCGGCCGCTGCCCTCGCCGGGCGTGGCCTCCTCGGTGCATATCCTCGGCGCTGGCATCTATCCGCAGGAACTGGTGATCCCGCTGGTGGCGGTGGTGGCCATGCTTGGCCTGCGGGCCCTCCAGCGCCACACCCTGGTCGGCCGCGCCATGCGGGCGGTAGCCCATAACAAGAATGCCGCTGCCCTCATGGGCATCAACGTGAATGCGGTGGTCGCCTTCTCCTTCGCCCTTGCCGGGCTTCTGGGCGCGGCGGCCGGCGTGCTGGTGGCGCCGGTGGTGCAGGCCTCCGCTGCCATGGGCGTGCTGCCGGGCCTGAAGGGCTTCGCCGTGGCCATCATCGGCGGCATCACCTCGGCGCCGGGGGTGGTCATCACCGGCCTCGTCTACGGGGTGATGGAGAAGTTCGTCGAGGGCTACATCTCCACCGCCGCGCGCGAGATCATCGGCTTTTCCCTCATGATCCTCACTTTGCTGGTGTTCCCCCAGGGCCTGTTCGGCAAGCGGGAGGTGATGAAGGTATGAGACACCTCACCCGCCATCTCACCCTGCTGGGTTTCGCGGCCCTCGCCGCCATCCTGGTGATCGTGCCGCTCACCTCCGGCAACGAGTATGAGCTGCGCCTGTTCATGCTGTTCCTGATCTACGGCATCATCGCCGTGGGCCTGAACGTGCTGGTGGGGCTGACCGGCCTCGTCTCCCTCGGACAGGCGGGCCTGTTCGCGCTCGGCTCCTACACCGGCGCCATCGTGGCGACGCGGCTTGGCTTCGACATGATCTCGTCGAGCCTCATCGCCGCGATCGTGGCGGCCGGGTTCGGCGTGCTCCTCGCCTATCCCACGGTGCGGGTGCGCGGGGTCTATCTCGCCGTCGTCACCATCGCCTTCGGCCTCATCGTGGAGAATGTCGCCATCGAATGGCAGTCGCTCACGGGCGGCACCACCGGCATCACCTCCATTCCCTCGGCCAATGCGTTCGGGGTGCGGCTGTCCGGCTATGCCTTCTACGGCGTGCTGGCCGTGGTGCTGTTCCTCGCCACGGCGGCCGCGCACAATCTCAAGGTTTCGCGCTACGGCCGCGCCATGCTGGCGGTGTCCCAGAGCGAAATCGCGGCGCGGGCTCTTGGCGTGGACGCCACCGCCATGCGCACGCTGGCCTTCGTGGCGGCGGCTGTGACGGCTGGCCTCGCCGGCACCTTCTACGCCTTCCTCAATTCCTACATCTCGCCCGACATTTTCACCTTCTCGGACAGCGTGCGCTTCCTGCTCATGGTGATCCTGGGCGGGGCCGCCTCCACCTTCGGGCCGGTGCTCGGCGCCTATATCCTCACCTATCTGCCGGAATATCTGCAGGAGTTCGCGGTGTGGCAGAAGTTCGCCTATGGCGCGCTGCTGCTCATCGTGATGTTCGTGATGCCGCGCGGCATCATGGGCTCGCTCGCCGCCGGCCTGAAGCGTCTCGTGCCGGTTCCCCGTGCGGTCGCCGCGTCCGAAGGCCTGCCCGCCGAGGACACGCTGCGGCTCGATCCCCGCGCGCAGAAATCCGAGCTGGTGGCGCGCGACCTTACCGTGCGGTTCGGCGGGCTCACGGCGCTGGCCAAGGCCTCGCTGCGGGTGAAGCCGGGCGAGGTGCATGCCCTCATCGGGCCGAACGGCGCCGGCAAGTCCACCTTCGTCAACACCATCTCCGGCTTCTACCAGCCGAGCGAGGGCGCCTTCGAGCTGGACGGCATCCAGCTCGCCGGCAAGCCTTCCCACGAGATCGCCCGCGCCGGCCTCTCCCGCACCTTCCAGAACACTGAGCTGTTCGGTGAGATGACTGTGCTGGAGAACGTGATGGTGGGCTACCAGCAGCGCCTCGGCTACGGGCTCCTCGCCGCGGTGCTCCGCACCGGGGCCATGCGGCGGCAGGACGAGGAATGCCGGCGCGCTGCCATCGGCCTGCTCGTGTTCGTGGGGCTTGAGGACTATGCCAACGAGGAGGCGCGCTTCCTGCCCTTCGGCCTCCAGCGCCGCCTTGAGATCGCCCGCGCCTTGGCCCCCCGGCCGCGCCTGCTGCTGCTGGACGAGCCCGCCGCCGGGCTCACCACGCAGGAAATCGACGAGCTGGAAGCCATGATCCGGCGCATCGCGTCACTGGGTGTCTCGGTGCTGCTCATCGAACACCACGTCGAACTCATCATGGCGGTGGCTGACACGGTGACCGTGCTGGACTACGGCCAGGTGATCGCCAGCGACACGCCCGCCGTGGTGCAGGAGAACCCGCGCGTCATCGAGGCCTATTTCGGCACCTCCCTCGATCACGCGAACCCGGCCGAGGTGACGGCATGACCCCTCCCGATACCCACACGGCGGACGTGCTGCTCGACATCCAGTCCATGGAATTGCGCTACGGCGCGGCGGTGGCGGTGCGCGACATATCCCTTCAGGTGAAGCGCGGCCAGCTGGTGGCGGTGATAGGCAACAATGGTGCCGGCAAGTCGTCCATGGTGAAGGGCGCGACCGGCCTCGTCGCCCCCTCCGGTGGCAAGGTGTTGTTTCGCGGCGCCGACACCACCCGCTTGAGCGCGAATGCCAAGGTGGGGCAAGGCCTCGTCATGGTGCCGGAAGGCCGGCTTATCTTCCCCGACCAGAGCGTGGAGGACAATCTCATCCTCGGCGCCTACGTCCATGGCGGGCTGAAGGGCGCGCGGGCGAAGCAGACCCGTGACAAGGTGCTGGAGCTGTTCCCGCGCCTCAAGGAGCGCCTTACCCAGCAGGCCGGCTCCATGTCCGGCGGCGAGCAGCAGATGCTGGCCATCGCCCGCGGGCTGATGGCCGAGCCGGAACTGCTCATCATCGACGAGCTGTCGCTCGGCCTCGCGCCCAAGATCGTCGACCAGCTCATGGGCGTGCTCTCGACCCTCAACAAGGCCGGCCTCACCATCCTTCTGGTGGAACAGCTCGCCTCCTATGCGCTGGCCATCGCCGACCATGCCTATGTCATCGCCAACGGCCGCGTCGCGCGGGAGGGGCCGAGCCAGGTGCTCGCCCGCGATCCCGAGGTGATGGAAGCCTTTCTCGGCCGCAAGAAACCGGCGGCCTGAGCCTCATCATTTTGCAAGTCCGTCCAGTCCAAGGAGCCCCCATGTCCAGAATCGTCGACCTCAGCCTGCTCATCGAAGACAACATGCCGGCCCACAAGCTGTTTCAGCGGCCGGTCATCACCACCCACATGAGCCACGAAAGCTCGAAGGCGCTGGGCCTCGGCGTGCCCGGCGACGCCATGACCTTTCAGACGAATTTCATCGCCATGCTCGACCATGTGGGCACCCATGTGGATGCCTTCCGCCATGTGAAGCCGGACGGCGCGCCCATCGACGAGATGCCGCTGGAGATGTTCATGGGCAAGGCCGTGTGCTTCGACCTGCGCCACATCCCGGACCTCGGCGAGATCACCGTCGAGGATATGGAGAAGGCCGAGGCGGCCGCCGGCGTGAAGGTGGACGGGCACATCGTGCTGCTGTGCACGGGCTTCCACAACCGCAACTATCCGAGCCTGGATTCCGTGTGGAAGAATCCGCTGCTCACGGCGGAAGCCACCAAGTGGCTGTATGACCGCGGCTCGAAGATGCAGGGCGTGGAAGGCCCCTCCACCGACAAGCCCTCCGACAACATCTTCGCCCAGCACCGCCTGTGCCGCGACCTCGGCATGAGCCACTGGGAATGGCTGGTGAATCTGGAAGAACTGGTGGGCAAGGGCGAATTCCAGTTCTTCGGCGTGCCGCTGAAGTTCAAGGGCGGCTCCGGATCGCCGGTGCGCGCCTTCGCCATCCTCAACTGATCATTGCGAATACGTCTCTTCTGCCCTGACTAGACGTATGGGTCTGCTGGATGGTCACTGCCGACCATCCAGCAGCGCTCATTTTTTCGGTCTTCACCCAAGATCAATCCCGCGCGGGAGCAGCCCCATGTCCGCCGATTTCGACACCCTGAGCGCGACGGCCCTGCGCACGCTGGTGGCCCGGCGCGACGTCTCACCGGTGGAGCTGACGCGCCGCGCGCTCGATCGCGCCATCGCCACCCAGCCGACCCTCAACGCCTTCTTCGTCATCCTGGAGGAGGAAGCCATGGCCGCCGCCCGCGTCGCCGAGGATGCGGTGATGAAGGGCGCGCCGCTCGGCCTCATCCATGGACTGCCGTTTTCCGCCAAGGACCTGATGGCGGTGAAGGGGGTGCGCTATGCCTCCGGCTCCCGCGCCATGGCCGACAACATCGCCGAGGTGGACGCCCCCGCCGTGGAGCGGGCGAAGGCGCAGGGCGGCATCCTCATCGGCAAGACCACCACCAGCGAATTCGGCTGCAAGCCCATCGGCGATAGCCCGCTCACCGGCATCACCCGCAATCCGTGGAACCTCGCCATGACGCCGGGCGGGTCGAGCGCGGGGGCGGCGGCCTCGGTGGCGGCGGGCATCACCCCGTTCGCACTGGGCACCGACGGCGGCGGCTCCATCCGCATTCCCTGTGCCTTCAGCGGGCTTTCGGGCCTGAAGGGCCAGTTCGGCCGGGTGCCGGTCTGGCCCACCTCGGCGACGCCGACGCTGGCCCATGTGGGTCCCATCGCCCGCTCCATGAGCGATGCGGCGCTGCTGTTTTCCGCCGTGGCCGGGCACGACCGGCGCGACCCCTTCGCCGTCGCCGGCCCGGTGCCGGATGTGTTGGGCGCGGCTCAGGCCTCGGTGGCCGGCATGCGCGTCGCCTACAGCCCCACCTTCGGCTACGCCCGCCCCGCGCCCGAGGTGATTGCCGCGACCGACCGTGCTGCCCAGACATTCGAGGCGCTGGGCTGCCACGTGGAGCAGGTGGATGAGGTGTTCGACACCGACCCCGCCGATTTGTGGACCGCGGAATTCTATGCCGGCGTCGGCACCCGCCTGCGCGATGTGCTGGAAAACCGCCGCGCGCTTCTGGACCCGGCGGTGGCCGACATCCTGATGCCGGCCCTCGGCCAGGAGATGAAGAGCTACTATGCCAGCGTCTTTGCCCGCTACGCCTTGCGCGAGAAGATGCGCCTGTTCTTCGAGCGCTACGACCTGCTGATCTCCCCGGTGCTGCCGGTGAGCGCGCTGGAGGCGGGGCGCAACTTGCCGGAGGGGCTGGAGGACCGCAACCTCGTGTCCTGGGTGTTCTACACCTACCCCTTCAACCTCACCGGCCAGCCCGCCGGGGCGGTGTGCGCCGGCCTCTCGCCGCAGGGCATGCCCATCGGCCTTCAGATCGTCGGCCGTTCCTATTGCGAGGACGATGTGGTGCGCGCGGCGGCGGCGTTCGAGCGCGCCCAGCCGCCCGGCTACAACCGCCCGCCGGCAGAGGCCTGAGACGACCCGGTCCCGAAACCGCCCGTACCCAAGGCCGATTTGCGGCGGCCGTTTCCGGTGCGCCTGACGCGATTGGCTTCCCGGCCTAAATCCAGCGCTGGTCTAGCGGAAGGCCGCGAGCGCCTGCTCCGACTGGCGCGCGAGGATGCCCGCGTCGACGCCGATGGCCGTGAAGGTCGTGCCGAGATCGATGCAGCGCTTGGCGAAGGCCGGGTCGCCCGTGAGGATGCCCGCCGGCTTGCCGGCGGCGCGGATGCGGACGATGGCGTTTTCCACGGCATCCACCACGCGGGCATGCTTCAGGTCGCCCACGTGGCCGAGGCTCGCGGCAAGGTCGCCGGGACCGATGAAGATGCCATCGACACCCTCGACAGCGGCGATGGCGTCGATCTGGTCCAGCGCCTCCTGAGTTTCCACCTGAACCAGCAGGCACAATTCCCGCGCGGCGGCGTGGGCATAGTTCTTCACCCGGCCGAAGCGGGTGGCGCGGGTGAGGGCGGATACCCCCCGGATGCCGTCGGGCGGATACCGGGTGGCGGCCACCGCGGCGCGGGCCTCCTCGGCATTCTGGACGTAGGGGATCAGCAGGCTCTGCGCGCCGATGTCGAGCAGACGCTTGATGAGCACGGTGTCATTGGCCGCCGGCCGCACCACCGGGGACACCGGATAGGCCGAGACCGCCTGCAATTGGGCGAGGACCGTCGTCAGTTCGGCCGGGGAATGTTCCGTATCGAGGAGCAGCCAGTCATAGCCGGCACCGGCCACCACCTCGGTGGCGTAGGCGCTGGAGAGGGTGCACCAGAGGCCGAGCTGCTGGCGGCCCTCGATCAGGGCCGCCTTGAAGGCGTTGCGGGGCAAGTCCATGAGAAAGCCTCAGGTGAAAGCCTCAGGTGAAGGAGACGCTGATGGCGCCCACCGGTCCATAATCGGCGGTTATCACGTCGCCGGCGGCGATGTCCACGGGCCGGGTGAAGGAGCCCGCCAGCACGATCTGCCCCTTCTCCAGCTTCGCGCCCACGGCGGAAAGCTTGTTCACCAGCCAGGCGATACCGGCCGCCGGATGGCCCATGATGGCGGCCGAGACGCCGCTCTCCTCGATGATGCCGTTCTTGGAGAGAGTTGCGCCCACCCAGCGGATGTCGATGTCCATGGGGCGGATGACCCGGCCGCCCACCACGATGGCCGCGAAGGCGGCGTTGTCGGCGATGGTGTCCACGATGGCGCGGGGCACCTCGGTGCGATAGTCGATGATTTCCAGCGCCGGCACGACGAACTCGGTAGCGCGCATCACGTCATAGATGCGCACGCCCGGCCCTTCGAGGTCTTCGCCCATCACGAAGGCCAGTTCCACCTCGAGGCGCGGCTTGATGAAGCGCGCGGCGGGAATCTGGGCGCCGTCATTGAACAGCGCGTCGTCGAGGATGCGGCCATAGTCCGGCTCGGTCATCTTCGAGGCCATCTGCATGGCGCGGGAGGTGAGGCCGATCTTGTGCCCGGCCACGCGGGCGCCGTTGGCGATGCGCGCCTGCGCCCACAGATCCTGCACGCGGTAGGCGTCCTCGATCTCCATGTGTGGGAAGGTGCGGCTGAGCTGGACGACGGGCTTGCCCTCGCGCTCGGCCTTGAGAATCGATTCAGCGCCGAGGCGGCGCTCCTCTTCGGTCATCATGGGTGCGTGTTCCGGCGCGGGGTCACAGGAGGGCGAGGGGGCGGACCGGCGAGCCCGTGGCGCCGGTGATCCGCAGTGGCTGGGCCACGAAGGCGAAGGAGCCCTGGCCTGCCGCGCCCAGCTCGTCGAGGGTGAGGTTCTCGATGATGTGGATGCCGTTCTGGGCGATGAGGATCATGTGCACCTCCAACGTGATGTTGTGGTGGTTCATCACCTCGAACGCGGACGTATCCGAGCCCACGGAGAACGGCTTGCGTGCCGCGAGCCAGCGCCCGCCCTCCACGCCCGGTCCCGGCGCGCCGGCGGATTCGAGGCCGAGATATTTCGGCGAATCCTGCCAGTAGGCCGCCCAGCCGGTGCGCACCAGCACCACGTCGCCCGCCCCCACACGGGTGCCGGATGCGGCCTCTGCCGCCTCCAGCTCCGCCACGGTGATCTCGTGGGCGGGATCGAGCGCCTCGACACCGAGCGCGCGCGCCACGTCGAGCAGTACGCCGCGCCGGAAGATGGGGGCGATGGTTTCCGCCCCGTGCACCTTGAACAGGCCGGTGCCCTGCTGCTCCTTGCCCGCATCATACTTGCCATAGAGCGCGCCATGCTCGGAGACGTGGCACAGGGCATCGATGTGGGTGGACGAGTGGGTGCTCGTCACCATCAGCTCGTTGGACGAGGAGTGGCCGCAGGAGCGCAGCACGTCGCCGTGCCGGTTGTTGAGGGTGATGTGGAAGGGGGGATGCGCCGGGTGAATGGGCATTCCCTTCTGCATGGGGTGGCTGAGGTCGATGCTGCGGGCAGCCTCGGCGGCCTTCAGCCAGTCCTCGAAATCGAAGCTGCGGGACGGCGCGGAAGTGACGGCATTCATTGGAGCTTGGCTCCCTTCGTCTCGGGCAGGAAGATGAGGACGATGAGGCCAGCGAGCAGGAAGAAGCCGGCCGTGAAGGCGAGGGCACCGGAGAGGCCGTAGCTTGCCGCGAGGAAGCCCACCATCATGGGGGCGAGGGCGCTCACCGCGCGGCCCGCGTTGTAGATGAACCCCTGCGCCGTGGCCCGCACGTTGGTGGGGAACATCTCGGCGAAGGTGGGGGCGAAGCCGGAATAGAAGCCGGTGCCGAAGAAGGCGACGATAGGGCCGAAGGCCAGCAGCGCCGTGGGCGTGGAGATCATCGTGTAGACCGGCACCGCGATGGCCGACAGCACGAAGTAGACGACGAACGCCACCTTGCGGCCCAGCGAATCCGCCACGTAGCCGAAGGAGATGAAGCCGAGCGCCGCGCCCACCTGCATCACCACGATCCAGGTGGTGGACTTCACGAGGTCGAGGCCGGGGCCGCCATTGGCGACGGGGGTGGCGAGCCAGGTTGGAATCCAGGTGAACAGGCCCCAGTAGCCGCACATGGCCGCCGCGGTGAAGGCGAAGCACACCAGCGTGCTGCGTCCATGCTCGCCGCTCAGCATCCGCACGGTTTCCATGAAAGTCAGGCGGCGGGTCTGCTGCTTCCAGATCTCCGGCTCCGGCGTGTGGCGGCGGATCCAGAAGGCGAGCATCGCCGGGGCGATGCCGAAGAAGAACACGCCGCGCCAGCCGATCACCGGCAGCAGCACCGCCGCGACGATGGCCGCCAGCGCATAGCCCGAGGCGAATGCGCTCTGCACCCAGGCCATCACCTTGCCGCGGTGCTGGGCGGGCCAGGTCTCGGTGATGAGGGCGGCACCCGCCGACCATTCACCGCCGACGCCGAGGCCGACCACCATGCGGAACAGCAACAGCTGCGCGATGCTCTGCGAGAAGCCGCACAGCAGGGTGCCCACCGAATAGCAGAGGATGGAGAGCACCATGGAGCGGGTGCGGCCGATGCGGTCGGCGAGGAAGCCGAAGACGAGGCCGCCGAAAGCCGTGGCCACGAGGCTCGCCGAGGCGATCATGCCGGCGGTGGACCGCTCCATGCCGAGGTCCGCGCTGATGTGGCTGATGAGCATCGCGAACAGCAGCAGGTCCATGATGTCGAGGGCCCAGCCGAGATAGGCGGACCAGAACGACTGCCATTGGGCCTTGGTGGCGCCCACATACCAGCGCGCGCCGGCGGCCGCGGGGCGGCTGCCAGAGACATCGAGGCTCATCGGTATTCCTCCACGATTATTGCTTGCCGCGCCTTTTGCGCGGGCCTTTCCGCCTCGGCCACGAAATGCCTTGGCGAACAGGGCTTTGGACCTTGATAGGAATGGCGGATGCGCGCCGCAATTGGTCAATTTTCAAGCGGGATGTGAGCGGAATTGACATGCGGGCGGCGGGGCCCCATGCCTCAAGGGCATTTATCCGTGGCCGCGTGTGAAATTGGAATGTCTCAACTCTATCGCTCCCTGCCGTCGCTCCAGACGCTGCGCTGCTTCGAGGCGGCGGCGCGCCTTGGCAGCTTCACGTCGGCGGCCGAGGAGATGTGCATCACCCACAGCGCCGTGAGCCACCAGATCCGCGCCATGGAGGAGGCGGTCGGCCAGCCGCTCTTCACGCGGCAGGGCAACCGCATGGCGCTCACCGTGGTCGGCCGGAGCCTCGCGGCGGAGACGAGGCGTGCGCTCGACTATCTCAGCCAGGCCTATGCGGTGGCCCACGCCCAGGCGGTGCCGCGGCCGCAGATGCTGAACCTGTCGCTCCAGGTGGCGCTGGCGGAGCATTTCCTGCTGCCGCGCCTCAATGAGTTCAAGCAGGTGCTCGGCCCCGTCGTGCTGCGCATGACGAGCCTGCCGGACCTTGAGGAAAAGTGCCCTGAAGACACCGACATCGCGCTGGTCTACGGCACCGGCGACGTGCCCGGCATGATCGTGGAGAAGATCGCGGACGAGGAGGTGTTTCCGGTCTGCAGCCCCGCCTTCCTCGCGCGCTATCCGGACCTGTCGCTGGAACGGATGCCCGAGGTGCCGCTGCTGCTGCATTCCCAGGTGACGTGGAACCTGTGGCTGGAAAAGGCGGACCTGCCCATCGTCTACCCCACCCAGTCCACGCTTCTGGACGACATCGCCCTCACCATCCGCGGCGCGCTGGCCGGGCAGGGCATCGCCATGGCGCGCTCCCTCGTGGTGCGGGACTATCTCAGGACGGGCGAACTCGTGCGCCTGTTTGACCTCTCGGTGCCCGGCATCTTCTCCTATCACCTCGCCTGCCGCAGCCAGGACGTGCGCACGCACTATGCGCCGCAGATCGACTGGATCGTCCGCGCCATGCGCGCGCTGCGATAGGTGCGCGGCGACGGTGCGGGCGACGCCGGCCGCTGTTCAGGTCGCACCGCGGGCGCCCCCCGCCTGGTGGCCGAAACCCAGTTCTTTCCGCAGTTGCTGCAGCGCGCGGGATGCGGCGACCGTCAGCAAGCTGTTGGTCCGGCAATAGATCGAGAAGCTCCGGCTCGATTGCATCTGCGCCTGTCTCACATCCAGCGCTACGAGAGGCGAAGCGACCCCCTCAAACAGCATCGGTGGTAGCCAGGTCAAAAAGCCGGCCCGCTCCACCAGGGCCTTCATGACCAGCAGGGATTGCGTCTCGACGCGAACGTCGGGGGCGGGAACGCCGTTGCGGGCGAACACCTCGCTGACTTGGGAGCGCACCGAAGTGCCTTCGGGCGGAAGCACCCAATTTGCCTCCCGGATATCCTCCAGCGACAGGTTGGCGCGCGATGCGAGCGCGTGCCCCCTGCCGGAGACGAAGCAGCAGCCCTCGTGCGAGGGGCCGCGGACAAGACACTGAATGTCCTGTCCCTCCGGCAAATGGAAGGCCACCGCCAGATCCAGCTCGCCGTGCACGAGGCGCACGGCCAATTCGTCTTCGAGCCCGACGACGATGGAGAACACCGTCTCCGGAAATGCGGTCCCCATGCGCATGATCGACGGCGGAAGAAGGACTTCGGCTGCGCTGGACACAACCCCGAGCCGGACGCTGCCCTGCCCGATACCCCGCAGCGCACGGATCTCCGAGAGCGTGGTCTGGGTCTCGCTTTCAAGGATGCGCGCGCGGTGCAGCAGCACTTCGCCGTAGGCGGTCAGCGTCATACCGGTCGGCTGGCGCTCGAACAGTGGCGCGCCCACCTGGGCCTCCAGGCGCTTGATCGTGCGGGTCAGGGCGGGCTGGGTCAGGTTGAGCACCTGAGCCGCGCGGCTGAGAGAGCCCTGCTCGGCGACCGCGAGGAACGCCGTGACCAATCTCGAATCCAGGGGCATGATTTTTGGTTATGTCCTTAGCTCACACGGCATTGGATTTCGCAGGACGGCTGCTGCAGCTTCACCCCCGCCCAAACATGGCTGAAAGAGATGATAGGGAGCATCCTGGGTGATGAACAACGATAAAATGCAGCAGTCACTGCTGCGTCGCGCCACCTTGCGCCACCGGGTCAGCGATGGGGAATGGGCGGCGCGCGTCGAGCTTGCCGCATGCTACCATCTGTGCGCCCACTACGGGATGACCGATATGATCTACAATCATATCTCCCTGCGCATCCCCGGCGAGAATGAGCATTTCCTCATCAATGCCTTCGGCCTGCTCTATGAGGAGGTGAATGCATCGAACCTGGTGAAGGTGGATATCGACGGCAACCAGCTGGATGACGACCCGCTGGATGTCAGCCCCGCCGGCTTCGTCATCCACTCGGCCATACACCGCGCGCGACCGGACGCACGATGCATCTTCCACACGCACACGGCCGCCGGCGTCGCCGTCTCCGCGCGGAAGGAGGGGCTGCTGCCCATCTCTCAGCACGCCCTGCGCTTCTTCGAGCGGATCGGCTATCATCCGTTCGAAGGCATCGCCCTCGATCTCGACGAGCAGACGCGTCTCGTGCGCGATATCGGCTCGCACAACGCACTCATTCTTGAAAATCACGGGCTTCTGACGTGCGGAAAGACGGTCCGGGACGCGTTCGAGCTCATGTATTACCTGGAGACGGCCTGCAAGATCCAGGTGGCCGCCCAGTCTGCCGGCTCGTCCCTCATCTTCCCGTCAGAGGCCGTCGCCCGGCGGACGGCGAAGCAGTTCGAGGATATCGACCCCTTCATCGACGAGCGCGACTGGAAAGCTCTGCTGCGCCTGCTGGAGCGCCGGCAGTCGAGATACGCGGCGTGACGTGCAAACAACGATAATATGAATTCGGGGGAAGCCACATGAGCTCCGATACAACAGCAATCGCCAGCGCGGGCGCCAGTGACGAGGACGGGAGCCTGTTCGCAAGAATCAGCTGGAAATTCATCCCGTTCATCATGCTGTGCTACCTGTTCGCCTATATCGACCGGGTGAACGTGTCGTTCGCGAAGATATCCATGGCGAAGGACCTGCAATTCAGCGACTCCGTGTACGGGTTCGGCGCAAGTATTTTCTTCATCGGATACTTCTTCCTCGAGGTGCCGAGCAACCTCATCCTCGATCGCGTCGGCGCCCGGCTCTGGCTGGCGCGCATCATGATCAGCTGGGGCGCTATCAGCTGTGCGACACTTTTCGTGCAGGGCGAGGTCTCATTCTACATCCTGCGCTTCCTGCTCGGGGTTGCGGAAGCCGGGTTCTTTCCGGGCATCATCTACTTCCTGACCACATGGTACCCGAGCAGGCTGCGCGGGCGCATCATGGCGGCCCTGATCTGCGCCATTCCCATCTCCGGCCTGATCGGCGGCCCGGTCTCCGGTTGGCTCCTCGACGCCCTGCATCAGGTCGGTGGGCTGAAGGGGTGGCAGTGGCTCTTCCTGGTCGAGGGCTTTCCGTCCATTCTCCTGGGAATTGCCTGCCTATTCATCCTGCGCGACGGGCCCGAGGATGCCGAATGGCTTTCGCCGGACGACCGGGGGCGGCTGAAGCAGATCAAGGTGGAGGAAGCTCATGCGACCCCGGGCCATTCATTCCGCGACGCGCTGACGTCCCTGGCGCTGTGGAAGCTGACTTTCATCTACTTTTCGCTGGGCGCCGGCTTCCTCGGAATTGCATTCTGGATGCCCACCCTGCTCAAGGAGGCGGGAGCTGGGTCGAATACGATGATCGGCCTTCTGTCGGCCATTCCGCACCTGTTCTCCATCGTTGTCATCATCGGTGCGGGGTGGTCTTCGGATCGCTTCCGGGAGCGGCGCCTACACCTCGTGGTGCCCATCCTCGTCGGAGCCCTGGGCATCGTGATCGCCGTCAAGTCCAGCGGCGATCTCACCACGGTGCTGATCGGGCTGACGATGGGTGTGGCGGGAATAAGCTCGGCCATCGCCACGTTCTGGACGCTGCCGGGCCTTGTCCTCGGCGCCCCGGCATTGGCGGGCGGCCTCGCGCTCATCAATTCCGCCCTTGCGCTGGGCGGGTTCGCCGCGCCGTTCGCGATCGGGTGGCTGCGCGATCATGTCGTTGATGGTGGCATGGTTGCCCTGCACACCCTGGCGGCAATTCTGGTGCTCGGTGCGGTGATGGTCCTGACCTTCCGCGGCCGTGTCGTGAACCGCTAGCTTTGGCGGGCGTGTCTCAGGGCTCGCGCGGCCGTCCTGGCCGGTCGCGAGCCCTGAGCGCCAAGGGGACCTGAGATTGTTGGCGCACGCCTGAAACCGCCGCGTACGTTCACCGCCAAGACGGAGGGGCGCCATCCGACGCCGCGAGCCGGCGATAGGTGCCGTCGAAATAGAGCAGCGGCTCGGCGCCACGGCAGCTGACGCCGACCACCTCGCCGACGAAGATGGTGTGCGTGCCGGCGTGGTGACGCTCGCGCAGCCGGCACTCGATCACGGCCACCGCCTCGGCGAGGAGGGGACAGCCGGTCTCGCCCAATCCATGCGCCACGTCCTCGAACGGCCGGTCGAGCCGGCGGGCGAAGCGGCCCGCCAATTCCTGCTGGTGTGCGGCGAGAATGTTCACCGCGAAGGCGCCGCTGTCGGCGATCAGGCCGTGGGAGGTGGTCTCGCGGTTCACCACGGCGAGGAGCTGCGGCGGGGCGGTGCTGACGCTGCACACCGCCGTCGCCGTCATGCCATTGAGCTGGTCGCCGCGGCGCGAGGTGATGACCGTGACGCTCGCCGCCAGAACCCGCATGGCGGCCTTGAAGTCGGCCGCATCCACGGGCGGCTTCTCCGCGGCGGAGGAGGGACGCATCAGGCCGCCCCCTCGGTGAGGAGGTCGCGCAGCTGCCCGCCGCCATACCCGCGCCGCAGGTAGCCGCGCGCCTGCAAGAGCGGCACGACCTCCCTCACGAAATCCTCGAACGTGTCCGGCAGGAAGGCCGGCGACACCACGAAGCCGTCCGCCGCGCCGCTGTCGATGATGGCGATGAGCTGGTCCGCCACGTCCTCTGCCGTCCCCACGGCGCGCGGGCACATGACGCCCCGCGCATAGACGCCGCCCGCCTCGGCGATGGTCATGCCGCCATCGGGCGTGATGCTGCGGAGCGCGGCGAGGTTGCCTTGACTGCCCGAGGCGGCGATCTCCTTCACCGTGGCCTCCATCGGCAGGCTGGAGAAGTCGGTGTTGGCGTGGGCGGCCAGCGTGGAGAGGCCGGCGACCGGATCGGCCAGGGAATCGTGCAGGGCCTCCTTCGCCTCCGCCTCGGCGCGGGTGGCGCCGATGAAGGGCATGATGGCCATCAGCACCTTGCTCGCCCCCGGCGGACGGCCCGCCGCTTCGAGCGCGCCCGCCACATCAGCCTTGAAGGCGCGCATCCGCTCCATATTGGGCTGGAGCGCGAAGATCACGTCGGACCAGCGCGCCGCGAACGCCTTGCCGCGCCCGGAGGAGCCGGCCTGCACGATCACCGGCCGCCCCTGCGGGCTGCGCGGGATGTTGAGCGGCCCGCGCGACTGAAACCACGGCCCGCGATGGTTGACGTAATGCACCTTGGCGGGATCGGCATAGATGCCCGCCGCCCGATCGAGGATGAGGGCGTCTTCGTCCCAGCTGTCCCAGAGGCGGAAGGCGAGTTCCATGAACTCGTCCGCGCGGTCGTAGCGCTCGTCATGGCCGAGATGCGGCACGGTGCCGAAGTTCAGCGCCTCCCCGTCGTTCATGGAGGTGACGACGTTCCACGCCGCCCGCCCGCCGGAGATGTGGTCCAGCGTCGCGAACTCGCGGGCGATGTTGTAGGGCGCGTCATAGGTGGTGGAGCGCGTGGCGCCGAGGCCGATATGGCGCGTCACCGCCGCCATGGCGCCGAGGATCGGCATGGGGTCCATGCGTGTCGCGTCCTGGTCGCCACGGGCGAGGCCGGCGGCATGGCTGTCGCCGTAGCGATCCGCGATGGCGAGGCGGTCGGCGAAGAACAGGAAGTCGAAGCAGCCCTGTTCCAGCAGGCGGGCGATGCGCACGTAGTGGTCGAGGCTGAGGAACGGCGTCTCGTGCGCCGGATTGCGCCAGATGGCGTGGCTGTGCACCACCGGGCCGGCGATGAGGAAGCCGCACAGATGCATGTGTTTCGACATGGTAGATCCTCCCTGTCCCGATCCTGGGCAAGGCTTTCCGGTTCACGCGCCGGATGCCCTGCGCATGCTGATGATGAGACCTTGGTGCTTTGACTGAATGGTCATCCCCCGGCCGGGCCGGGGGATGGGAGCCTGGGCGTCAGGTAATGATGCCGAGGGAGACGTTCTTTCCGCCCTTGATCTCCTGAACGAGGAAGGAGCGGTTGATCTGGTCGCCACGGGCGTCGAAATCGCAGGTGGCGCCGGCACCGACGAACTTGATCTTCTTGCCGGCGCGGATGAGCTCAAGGCCCTTTACCACGTCGTCCACCTCCTCGCCGGGCGGGTTGCAGACCTCGAAGACGGATTTCGCCCACACCTTCGCGTCGGATGACTTGGCGTGCTCCATGGCGAGGGCGGTGACGCACATCTGGTCGTGGGCGTTGCCGGCGAAGAGGAAGACGGTGCCGGGCGCCGCGCCCATCTCCTTCACGAACTTCTTGTAGGACGGCGAGTCGAGCGGCGGCGCGGGCTGAAGGTGGTAGATGCCGTTCGCCACCTCCGGTCCGACGGCCTGGAGGAACTTGCCCTCCGCATCGGCGCCGATGGACAGCGCGACGATCTTGGACTTGAAGCCGCCGCGATAGACTTCCTTGGCGATGGAGACGAAATCCGTCAGCAGGGAGAGGCAGAACACCGCGTCCGGATCGCCGCCGAATGCCTTCTCGACTTCCGAGCGGTAGGACGGCTGGTCGGGGTTGTACATCACCACGTCGAGCACCTTGCCGCCGAGCTTGGCGAATTCGGCCTTGAAGGGCTCGATCATGGCCACCACGAAGGGGTTCTGCTGGGCCAGCACCACCGCCGTCTTGGCGCCGATGGTCTTCATCACCTTGGCGCCGGCCGGGCCCCAGGACGTGCTTTTCGCCTGGAAGCGGAAGACCATGCCCTTGGTGTCGCCCTCGGTCACGGCATTGGCCGAGCAGGAGACCATCTGCACCTTGTCGGCGGCGAGGATGATGGGCTTGGCCGCCAGCGCGATGGGGCTGCCCCAGAAGCCGCCGACCAGCTCCACCTTGTTCACTTCCAGCAGCTTTTTGGTGCCGGTGACGCCGACGGTGGGATTGGTCTCGGAATCCTCGATGAACAGCTTCAGCGGGCGTCCGCCGAGGATGCCGCCGGCATCGTTCACCCATTTCACCGCCATCTCGGCGGCCTTCTTCATGTCCGGGCCGTAGGGGCCGGTCGCGCCGGAGAAGGGCAGCACCATGCCGATGGGGATCTCGGCTGCCTGCGCCGCGGCTGGCCGCCCAAGCAGGGCAGCCGCCGGGAGCGAGGCGAGGCCGGCGATCACATGCCGGCGAGTGAGGGGCAGACTGCGCGTCACGGCTGTTCTCCTGCTGCTGTATCGGGTTCGGGATGGAGTTGGAGCAGCGCTTCCGCGGCGCCGTCGTCGATCTGGAGCGCGTCGTTGAAGCGGTTGAAGAAGCCGGCGAGCGCTGCCCGCAGGGTCAGCTCGACGATCTGCGCCTCGGTGAAATGCTGCCGGAGGTCATCGAACATCTGGTCGCGGATGCCCCAGGCGCGCTGGGTGACGAGCCGGGCATAATCGATCACCGCGCGGTCGGCCGCATCGAAGGCCGGATGATCGCTCGCGGGGAGGGCGGCCACCGCTTCCTCGGGCACACCCTCCACCTCCAGCAGGGGGGTGTGGTGGGAGACGCAATAGGGGCAGGCATTGAGCTTCGAGACGGTCACGACCGCCAGCTCGATGTAGCGGAACGGCACGCCTTCCCGCGCCCGCAGCTCCATCAGCATCCGGTAGAGATGGTCGAGCGCGGGCGGCACATGGGCGAGCACCGACGCCTGGTCGCGAAAGTCGGCATAGCCGCCGGCGAAGGCTGTGAAGACCTCCGCATAGGGGAGCGGCAGGTCGGCCGCGGTGAGGGGGGCGACGCGGGGCATCAGGCTTTCTCGCTTTCGGGCGGGAAGAAATCGGCGAAGCGGCGCTTCGGCTCGGAGACGAGGCCTTCCGGCCGCAGGATCAGCAGCAGGACGATGCCCACCCCGATCATCCCGAGCCGCAGGGCGGAGAGCTGGACGCCATCGACGCCTGGGATCACGTCCTTCAGGAAGCGCGTCGCCTCCAGGATCAGCATGATGGAGCCGGCGCCGAGGACGAGGCCGAGGTTGGAGCCGCGCCCGCCGGCGATCACCGCCATGAAGGCATAGGCGGTGATGATGGGGGTGAACTGGCTCGGGTCGATATAGGTGAGGAAGAAGGCGTGAAGCGCCCCCGCCAGCCCCATGATCGCCCCGCCGATGGCGAAGGCGCGCACCCGCAGGGCCAGCACGGGCTTGCCCAGCGCCGCTGCGGCTGTCGCATCGTCGCGCACCGCCCGCAGCGCCCGGCCGAAGGGCGAGCGGACCAGCGCCTCGCTGAAGGCGAAGACGATCACCACCAGCCCCAGCGCGAAGGCGAGGATCACCGCATCGCCCCATCCCGCCGGCGTGATGCCCGCGAACGGGCGGGGAATATCCGCGATGCCGAGCGCCCCGCCGGTCAGCTCGCCGAGATTGAGCAGCAGGATGCGCACGATCTCCGCGAAGCCGATGGTGACGATGGCGAGGTAGTTTTCCTCCAGCCGGATGGTGAGCAGCGACAGCAGCATGGAAAGGCCCGCGCAAACGGCCGCAGCGAGCACCATGCCGGCGAGCCAGCCCACGTGCGGCGCGCTGATGGCCAGCGTGTAGGCCCCCAGCGCGACGAAGCCGGCGACGCCGAAATTGACCAGCCCGGCAAGCCCCCATTGCAGGTTCAGCGCCAGCCCCACGAGGGCCGCGATGGCGACGAGGATGACGACGGTGACGAGGTAGGAGATCATTGCCGCACCCTCACTTTCGGATGGCCTTGGCCCCGAACAGGCCATTGGCGCGGAACAGGAGGAGCAGCAGGATGACGCCGAAGCTCACGATCTGCCGGAAGGAGACGGGCAGGACGAGGGCGGACATCTCCTCCGCCAAGCCGATGAGAAGCGCGCCCGCCACCGCGCCGATGGGGCTGCCGAGCCCGCCGAGGATGGCGGCGGCGAAGATGGGGATCTGGTAGTTCCAGCCCATCAGCGGATCGATGGCGCGATCCAGCCCCGCCAGCACGCCGGCGAGCCCGATGAGCGCGCCGGTGAGGGCGAAGGTGATGCGGGCGATGGTGCGCCGCTCCACGCCGCGCACGGCGGCAAGGGAGGCATTGTCCGCCACCGCCCGCATGGCCCGGCCGAGCGGCGAGGCGGTGATGAGAAGGTGCAACAGCACCAGCGCGATGATCACCACGCCGGCGGTGATGAGCTGTTCGTGGTTGATGCGCAGACCGTTCCAGCGCATGGGCCGGGCCACCGCGAGATCGAAGCTTCTGGCGGCATTGCCGAAGATGAAGCGGCAGATGTTCTCCACCACCAGCGACACGCCCATGGAGGCTACCAGCAGCGTGATGGAGCCGCGCGTCCGCAGCCGCTCGAACACCAGCGCATCGGCAATGAGGGAGGCGAGCGCCACCGTACCCGCGGCGAAAGCGGCGGCGATGGGCAGCGGCAGGCCGAGCACCACATTCGCCGTATAAGCCGCATAGGCGCCGAGGGTGAGGAGCGCCCCCACCGCGAAATTGGCGAAGCGCAGGATGCCGAACACCAGTGTCAGCGCCAGCGCCGGCAGGGCGAGCAGCAGGCCGGTGACGAGGCCGTTGAGGAAGAGCTGAAGCGCCATGGCTCAGGCCGCCTTTCCGAAGAAGAGGCCGGCGAGGTCCGCCTGGCGGATGTCGGCGGCGGAGGCGCGGAGTGTGAGCCGGCCGGCGACCAGCACCACCACCTCGTCGGCGATGCCGAGCGCGGCGGCGACGTTCTGCTCCACCAGCAGCACGGTGACGCCGGCCTCCCGCACGCGCACCACCGCTTCCATGGTCTCGCCGACAATCTTGGGCGAGAGACCGGCCGAGGGCTCGTCGAGCAGCAGCACCTCGGGATTGGCAAGGAGGGCGCAGGCGAAGGCCAGCATCTGCCGTTGGCCACCGGAGAGGTTGCCGGCGAGCGTGCGCGGCCGCTGCCGCAGTTCGGGGAAGAGATCGAGCACCTTCTCCCGCTGCTCCGGACCGACGCCGGCGCGCCCGCGCAGGAATTCGGTGGCGAGCTTCAGGTTCTCGGCGATGGTGAGGGTGGCGAAAATGTTGGCTTCCTGAGGCACATAAGCGAGCCCCGACGCCACCCGGCGTGCCGGCGAGAGCGTGGTGATGTCCCGCCCCGTCACCGTCACCGTTCCGGCCCGCGTCGGCACAAGGCCGGCGATGGTCTTGATGAAGGACGATTTGCCCGAGCCGTTCGGGCCGATGACGGCGACAATGCTCTCCGCCGTCTGGGCGAGATCGATGCCGCACACGATATCGCCGCCCCGGCCGTAGCCGGCGCGCAGGCCCGAGACGGCGAGCGCGAGGGAAAGTTCTTCCGCCTTCGGATCGCAGGGGCGCGCAGTCATGCCGCCACCCCGAGATAGGCGGAGACGACGCGCGGGTCTGCCGTGGCCTCGGCGAAGGTACCGGAGACGAGGGCGCGCCCCTGGGCGAGGACGTGAACGTGGTCGCACACCTCCTCCACCAGATGCATGTCGTGCTCGACGATGCCGAAGGACAGGCCCTCCGCCTTCAGCTCCCGTACCAGCCGCACGATCTCCAGCCGCAGCGGCGGCGAGACGCCGGCGCCCGGCTCATCCAGCAGGATCAGTCTCGGCTTCATCAGCAGTGCGCGGGCCATTTCCAGCAGCTTCTTCTGGCCGCCGGAGAGCATGGCGGACGACTGGTCGGCGAGCTTCACGAGCCCCACCCGCTCCAGCAGCGCACGGGCGAGATCGGCGTTGGCGCGCTCCTGCGCCCACCATTTGCGGCGGCCGAACAGGGCGCCCGTCACCGTCTCCCCACTCTGGGCCGGCGGGGCGGCGAGAAGGGTCTCGAACACGGTGAGGCTTGAGAGCTCCCGCACGATCTGGAAGGAGCGGACCACGCCCTTGGCAGCCATCACGTGGGCCGGAAGGCCGGTGACGTTCTCGCCCTCCAGGAGCACCGTTCCGGCCTCCGGCCGGGCGAGCCCCGTGAGTGCGTTGAGCAGCGTCGTCTTGCCGGCACCATTGGGGCCGATGAGGCCAGTGACCTGGCCACGGGCGAGATCGAGGGTGACGCCGTCGAGTGCGGCGACGCCGCCATAGCGCCGGGTCAGACCGTGGACCTGAAGGAAGGGGCTGGGGTTCACATCGCCTCCACGGCGCAGGGCGACAATGCCTTGCGGTTGCGCAAATGCCTTTTTGATGTGCATCAAAATCGCAGATCTTGAGCAGGTATTGGACAGTCGATCGCGACCGCTCATAGATTAGACAGATGCATTGCGATCAAATCAAATTTATATTGCTTTGCTCTTGGCAAAGTTATTTTAATGGGCGGCATGTCCCGGCCGCTGGAAATTGCCCTGCTGCGCACCTTCGTTCTCCTGGTGGAGGAGAAGAGCGTGACCCGTGTCGCCCGGCGCCTGAACCGCACCCAGCCGGCCGTGAGCCTGCAGATCCGGCGGCTGGAGGCGGCGGCGGGCTTTCCCCTGTTCGAGCCGGACCTGCGGCATCTCAAGCTGTCGCGGCACGGCGAGATGCTGCTGCCCCATGCGCGCACCATGCTGCGGCTGGATGAGGAAGCCCGGCTGCGGCTTTCCGCCGACGATGTGGCGGGCCGCGTCACGCTCGGCTGCCCGGATCTCTATGCCGCCTTCCTCCTGCCGGAGACGCTGGCCCGCTTCCGCGATACCTATCCGGGCGTCGAGGTGACGGTGCGCTGCGCGCTGTCGCGGCAGCTGGCGCAGGACATGACCGAGGGCCTTCTCGACATCGCCATTGCCACCCGCATGCCGGGCGTCTCCCCGCGCGTCGGCACCGGAACGCTGCTGCGGCCCGAACCGCTGATCTGGCTGGGTGCGGAGGGCGGCAGCGCCCACCTTGCGGACCCCATTCCGCTGGCCATGCTGCCGGACGGCAATCTCTACCGGGACTATGCACTGGCGGCGCTCGACCATATCGGCCGACGCTGGCGCATCGCCTGCATCTCGGAGAGCATCGCCGGCCTGCAATCCATGGCTCTGGCGGATTCCGCCGTATGCGTCCTCGCGCAATCTGTCCGCACGCCGGGGCTTGTGCGTCTCGGCAGCGCGGAAGGTCTGCCGCCGCTCGAAAGCGTGGATCTCATCCTGTGGGAGCGCCACCCCGGCGGCTCGTCGGCGGCGGATCACCTCGCCGCCCACATTCGCCGGTCCGTGTCGGACCGGGACTGATCGCGCCGGTCCCGGGGTGGGCGTTCAGGTGAGCGCGAGCAAGCGGGCAAGGGCCTGATCGTCGGCGAGGGCGGCGGCCTTTTCCTTAGGCGAGAGCCCCGTCAGCGCCTCCGCGCGCGAGCGCGCATCCTCGATCTTCGCCCGCGCGACGAGGCGATCGGGGCGGACATCGCCGGGCAGGCGCTTGCCCTGCGCGGGCAACGCATTGCGATGGAAGGCGAGGAGGTCGGGATCGCCGGCGAGGTGCGCGACGGCCTCCGCCGGACCGTCGGTTCCGGCGAGGGCGGCGCGCAGGTCCGTGGCCGAGCGCAGGACGGCCGGAGGGGTCTTCGCCTCCGGCGTTTCCAGAAGTCCGCCGGGACGGCGCGGACGGCTGGTCCACACCGCGAGCGGCACCGCCATCAGAAGCCCAAGGATCACCGGCGACATCCAGGCCATCAGCGGCCACGCGATGGCGGCGGTCGCGGCCGCAAAGCCGAGGCCGAGGAGCGTGTGGGGCCAGAAGTGCCGGAACGCCTCCCGCCAGCCGAGGCTGCCGTCGTCCCGCCGCTGCGGATTCCACCCGCCGTCCCGCCCCATGAGGATGCTGACCACGGCGAAGGACTGGGACACCATGGTCACCGGCGCCATGAGGCCCGAGAGCAGGATCTCGCTGATCATGCCGAGGAAGGTCCGCCCCGCGCCGCCGAAGCCGCGTCGCACGGTGCCATCACCGAGCATCAGCGCGAAGGCGATGAATTTCGGCATCAGCAGCACCGCCATGGTGGCGCCGAACACCCAGGCCGCGCGTACCGGGTCCTGCGCCGGCCAGACCGGGAACAAAGCGAAGCCGGAGGGGAAATAATCCGGCGGCACGAAGCGCGCCTGAAGGGAGGTGAGAAGGCCCGCCAGCAGCATCAGCAGCCACAGCGGCGCCGAGACATAGGAGCCGATGCCGGTGAGCAGATGAATGCGGCTCGCGAAGCGGAGCCCGCGCACTGGCAGCACGGCCGCGTGCTGGAGATTGCCCTGGCACCAGCGGCGGTCGCGCACGGCGAGATCGGTGAGGGAAGGGGGCCCCTCCTCATAGCTGCCGGGAAGGCCGGCCACCATGTGGACGCCCCAGCCTGCGCGCACCAGCAGGGCCGCCTCCACGAAATCGTGGCTCAGGATATGCCCGCCGAACGGCTTGCGCCCCTTGAGGTGCGGCAGGCCCGCCGCCTCGGCGAAGGCGCGGGTGCGGATGATGGCATTGTGGCCCCAATAATTGCTCTGCGGTCCGTGCCACCAGGCAAGTCCGTGGGCGATGAGGGGGCCATAGAGGCGCCCGGCGAATTGCTGGAGCCGGGCGAACAGCGTGCGGCCACCCACGATCACCGGCAGTGTCTGGATCAGCCCTGCATCCGGATTGCGCTCCAGCGCGTCGGCGAGGCGGACCATGCAGTCGCCGGTCATCACGCTGTCGGCGTCGAGGATAAGCATCGCCTCATATGCCGTGCCAAAGCGGGTGACCCAATCGGCGATGTTGCCGGCCTTGCGGTCCGTGTTCTGCGCGCGGCGGCGATAGAAAAAGCGGCCGCCGGTGCGCCGGCGCAGGGCGAGGAAGGCGGCTTCCTCCGCGACCCAGACATCCGGATCGGTGGTGTCGCTGAGGATGAACACGTCGAACAGGCCGGCGCGCCCGGTCGCCTCCAGCGAGCACCATGTGGCTTCCAGCCCGGCGAAGACGCGGTTCGGCTCCTCATTGTAGCAGGGCATGAGGAGGGCGGTGCGGATGGTCGGAGCGGGCAGGGGGGCGTCCGGGTCGATGCCGAGCGCCTTGCGGCCCGACAGAAGGCTGATGGCGCCGCCGAGGGCATTGGTGAAGGCGAGGGCGATCCACGCGAAGAGGACGACGAACAGCACCAGAACCGCGTATTCGAGGTAGGTCAGCCCGCCCACGTCGAGCACCTTGTACATCTCGTAGGCGGCAAGGCCGGTCAACGCGATGGCCCCGCCGAACACGAAGGCACGGCGGACGATGAGCGATGCGCCGAGCCGCGTCCCGGACCTGACCCGTTCCGGCCTGCGACGGAAATCCTGCGCCGGCATGGCGAGGGGCGCTTCGGGCGGCAAAGCGGGCGCCGGGGCCTGGCGCGTGGCCGGCCGGGCGTGCGCTAGGGCGTCCATCGATAGAGCCAGGTTTCGGTGAGGGGCATATCGCCCTTCATGAGACGTGCCCGCAATTCCGAGAGGTTCGCGCCCTTCGGCTCGAAGGCGAAGGAGAGACGGGCGCCGGAGATTTCCGGATTGGGCTGGAGCACCACGTCGCGGACCTCTCCCGCGCTGGCGGAGACATCCAGCCGGATGCCGTCCGGCGTCAGCCCCGCCATGGGGCCGTCCACCAGATCGATGACCAACAGTCGCCGCTCGTCGGTCCCACCCGCACGCGTGCCCGCCACGCGGCCGAGGGCCGGCGGGGTGGGCATGTCCCACGTCCAGTGCAGGCGATAGGTGTAGGTGTATTCGCTGCCCTTGCGCAGGGTATCCTTCGGGCGCCAGAAGGCGACGACGTTGTCGTGGACTTCCTGCGGCGTGGGGATTTCCACCAGATGCACCGCGCCTTCGCCCCAGTCGCCGATGGGCTCCACCCACACGCTCGGCCGCTTCTCGTAGCGTGCTTCCAGATCCTGATAGTCGAAGAAGGAGCGCTGGCGCTGCATCAGGCCGAAGCCGCGCATGTTCGAGCCCGAGAACACGCTGATCTGAAGCCGGCCGGGATTTGAGAGCGGCCGCCAGAGCTGTTCGCCCGTGCCGTCGGTGATGGCGAGGCCCTCGGCATCGCGAACGGCGGGGCGGAAATCGTCAAAGCCGGCATGGTCGGCCGGTCCGAACAGGAACATGCTGGTGAGCGGCGCGATGCCCGCCTCGGTCAGGTCCGTGCGGGGGTACAGTGCCATCTCAACGGTCATCACGGTCGCATCGCCGGGGCGGATGGTGAAGCGATGGGCCGCCGTGGCGCTCGGGCTGTCGAGCAGAGCGTGAACCACGATGGAGGGCACGTCCGGTCGAGGCTGCTCCACATAGAAGGCCTTGAAGACAGGGAATTCCTCGCCGGAGGCCGAAGCCGTCTTAACAGCCAGACCCCGCGCGGACGTCCCGTAGCCCTGCCCCTTGGCGACGGCGCGGAAATAGCTCGCGCCCTGAAACACCGCGATCTCGTCGAGATAATCGGGGCGGTTCAGCGGTCCGTGCAGGCGGAAGCCGGAAAAGCCGAGGTCGGTGCCGGGCTGGGGCGTCTTCAGCCCGTGCTCGAAACGGAACAGGCCGGGATCATAGGCAATGCGCCGTGCCCGTCCCTCGGCCACCACGAAGACATCCACCTGATCGCGGAACAGGAAGCCTCGATGCAGCAGCTGCATCTCGAACGGCAGCCGCTGGCCGCGCCAGATCGAACGATCGGCGTTGAAACGGATGTTGCGGTAGTCGTCATAGCTGAGCTTGTCGAGCTCCGCCGGCAGGGACTGGTTGCCCTGCTTGAAGGGCTTCGCGGCAAGCTGGCGCGCGGTGTTGCGTACCGTGTCGGCATCGAACCGCTCGCCCTCCTGGGCAAGCGCGGGATGAGCTGCGGCGGCCTGAAGAGCCGAAAGCGCAGTCGCACCCAGCATGAATGATCGGCGGTCGAGCAATGCGTCCCTTCGCCCCCGGATGTTCGGACATGCCTCTACGGCATCTCGGAAGGAAGGCGCGAAGGCGGGTCCGGGTTCCAGGGCGGGAGCGCGACATTGGGTCTCGCTGGCGGGAGCGGCGGGCAACGGCGGTGCTGGAAAGAGCCGCCGCCGGTCCTAGCGGCCTTGCGTTGCGGTCGGAACTGCCGCGTCGGCGAGGGCGCGGATGCCCGGCCGGTAGGCCTTTCCCGTGGGGCCGGTGGGAAGCGCGGCCACCACATGGATGGCGTCCGGCACCTTGAACCGCTCGATGCGCGCCGCGCACCACGCCCGCAGTTCATCCGCAGAGGCAGAGCTTCCCGCGCGCAGCACCACGGCTGCATGGAGCGCCTCGCCGAGGCGCGGGTCGGGCACGCCGGCGGCGAGGGCCTGGGCGACGGCGGGATGGGCGCACAGCACCGTCTCGATCTCCGCCGGGGCGATCTTGTTGCCGCCGCGCGAAACGATCTCCTTGATGCGGCCGACGATCTCCACGCATCCATCCGGCCGTCGCCGTGCCACGTCGCCGGTGCGGAAAAAGCCGTCCCGGAAGGCGGCCTGCGTGAGGTCGGGATTGTCGAGATAGCCGATCATGCCGAAGGGCGTGCGGATGAGCAGTTCGCCCGCCGCGTCTGGCCCCGCGCCCGTGGCCCCGGCGGCAGGATCGTCCGAGATGAGGTAGTCGATGCCCGGCGTCGGCCGGCCGATGGAGCCGCGCCCCGTCTCCGCGTCCGCGGGCCTCAGGCAGAAGTCGCACGAACCAGTTTCGGTGAGACCGTAGAGGTCGAACACGCCGGCACCGGGCAATTGCGTCGCGATCGCCCCGGCCAGATGCGTTCCCAGCCCTTCGCCGCCGGTCAGGATGGCCCGCAATTGCGGTGCCGCCACCTCGCCCTCACCGAACAGGGTGCGCAGCATGGAGGGGACGGTCGCGAGCACGGTCGCGTCGGGAAGACGCGCCTTGAGGCCGGCGGGCGTGAACTTTCCCACCAGTTCGAGCCGCGCGCCCGTCTTCAGGGAGAGCAGCGCCACCCACAGGCCGAAGATGAAGATGAGCTGGAGCGGCAGCACCACCTTGTCGCTGGGCGTCAGGGCGAGCAGTTCCTGAAGCGCATCGAGCTTTCCGGCGAAGCGGTCGTGGGCGAGCACCACGCCCTTGGGCTTGCCGGTTGAGCCGGAGGTGAAGACGATGAGCGCCGCGCCGTCGAGCAGCGGTCGGGCCGGCGGCGGCACCTCCGCAAGGCGCGCCACGGTGCCGTTCGCCACGAGATTGCGGGCGCCGGTCTGCTCGAGGATGGTGGTGCGGGTCATCTCGGCCGCGCCGGCGTGGAGCGGCACCGCGACGCCGCCCGCCTGCCAGACGCCGAAGAAAGAGGCGAGGTCCGCGGCGCGATTGGCCACGGCGACGATCACCGGCTCATCCGGCGTGAGCCCCTCCGCGCGCAGCTGCGCAGCGAGGCTGGAGGCGGCGGCACGCAGGGCGTCGGCGGTGTGAGCCGCGCCGCCGTCCTCGGCCACGGTGCCGGCCGCGTCGTCCAGGATGCGGCAGAGCGCGCCCGGTTTCGCCATCACGGCCTCCTCAGCCTTCGCGGGTCGGGAAGCGCGCATCGCGCCAGGCGATGGCGGCGCGCAGGCCCTCGCGGCGGGCGACATCGAAGAAGGCGATCTTGTCGGCCGAGCCGGCGCCCTCGATGGAAAGGTCGATCTCCAGCGCGCTCTCCAGCGCCTGCAACATGCCCTGCGTCTCCAGTGCGCGATTGAGGGCGCGCTTGGTTTCCTTCACGAGGCTGGGATCAATGGCGCCGATGTGCCGGGCGATCCGCAGCGCCTCCTCCTCCAGCCGATCGGCGGGAACGACGCGGTTGATCATGCCGATCTCGGCCGCGCGCTGCGCGCTCACCCGGTCCTCGCCGAGCAGGATGATTTCCTTGGCGATCTTGGGGCCGACGATCCACGGCAGCAGCATCACCACGATGCCGGCGCCAAACTTCAGCTCCGGCTCGCCGAAGAAGGCGTCTTCCGAGGCGATGGTCATGTCGCAGGCCAGCGCCAGCTCGCAGGCGCCAGCGAGGCAGGCGCCGCGCACCATGGCGATGGTGGGCTTCGGGCAGTGCCAGAAGCGCATCACCGTGTCGAAATCCTTGCGCAGCACGGGCCGCCACGCATCGACGCCCACCGGGCGCGCCTCCATCTGCGCTTTCAGGTCGAAGCCGGAAGAGAAGGCATTGCCGGCGCCGCGCACGATCACGGCTTTCACGTCCGCATCGGCCTCGGCGCGGTCCATGGCCGCGTTGATCTCGCCCAGCATCTCCTGGTCCAGCGCATTGGTGCGCTCGGGCCGGTTGAGGGTGAGGAGGGCGATGCCGTCGCGGGTTTCGTAAGCGATCTTGGTGAAGGTCATGAAAGCCTCGTGGAGAGGGATCAGCGCCGCCCGCCGGCCATGGCAGCGGCTTCCGGCCGGAGCCGCAGGCGCAGCATGGCGAGGACGCCGAGGAAGGGGCCGATGGCGAGGATGAGGAAGGCGAAGCGCCAGCCGAACGCATCCACCGCGTAGGGCAGGAGGTGGATGCTCACCAGCGTGATGAGGAAGCCGACGCAGGTCTGCACCGTCAGCATGGTGCCGATGAGGCTGCGGTCGGACAGCTCCGTCACGGCGGCGGAGAATTGGGCGGAATCGGAGATCACCGTCACCCCCCACACCAGCGCCAGCGGCAGCACCAGCCAGATCGAGGCGCCGAACAGGAAGCCGATGCCCGCCGCGCACAAGCCGCTCACCGCCATGGACAGCGCCGTGACAAAGGTGCGCCCCAGCCGGTCGGCCGCGAAGCCGCCGCCCAGCGCGCCCACGGCGCCGATGGCGACCACGCAGAAGGTGGCAAGGCGCGGGTCGAGGGGCGGGGCATCGCCATAGCGCGCGGCGAAGCTGGCGGCGAAGAAGGCGCCGATCCACGCCCACATGGCGTAGAGCTCCCACATGTGGCCGAAATAGCCGAGATTGGCGAGCCGGAGCGCCGGCCGCCGGAACGCATCGAGGGCGTTGGAGAGCTTCAGCGGCGGCGCCTTCGCATGGTTGGGGCCGACCTTGGCGAAGCGGATGAGGAGGGCGGCCACCAGCGCGCTCGCCGCCGCTCCCGCCACCGGCGCGCGCCAATCCAGCCCGCCCACCGCCGCCATGGCGTGGGGCGAGGCCGAGCCCAGCGTCAGGGCCGCCACCAGCATGCCGATGAGCAGGCCGAGATCGCCCTTCGCCCAGGTGGCCGCGAGCTTCATGCCCACGGGATAGACCCCCGCCATGCACATGCCGGTGAGAAACCGCAGTAGCGGCACGGCTGGATGGGTGGGCTCGAACAGCAGGATGGCCCCGTTCGCCAGCGCGGCCACAAGAGCGGAGACGGAGAAGAGGGTCCTCAGATCGGCGCGGTCCGCGAGGGAGAGCAGCGCGCTGAGGAGGGTGCCGGCGACGAAGCCCGCCTGCACGGAACTGGTGAGCAAGGCCTCCTGAAAGGGCGACAGGCTCCACTGCGCCCGGATCGCCCCCAGAGAGGCGGTGGTGGCGAACCAGGTCGCCATCGCCGCCACTTCCGCGACCACGAGGATCGCGAGGGAGAAAGCCTTGCCGTCCGTGCGGGCGGCTGTCGCCGGCGCCGTCACCTCAGCCGGCCTTCTTCAGCATCGGGCAGGCCTCGGGCGACATGGGCCGGAAGGCCTCGTCGCCGGGGATGGTCGCCACCAGCTTCAGATAGTCGTAGGGGCCCTTGGACTCCTCCGGCGTCTTCACCTGCCACAGGTACATGTTGTGGATGGTGCGGCCGTCGGCGCGGATGTGGCCCTTGCCGAACAGCGGATCGTCGGTGGGCATGGCCTTCATCTGTGTGACCACGGCGGCACCGTCATGGGCCTTCGCCTTGTCCATGGCGGCGATGGCCTTCATCCAGTGCAGCGTGGCGGCATAGGTGCCGGCCTGGTTCATGGTCGGCATGCGCCCGTTGTTGCGCGCCCCGAACGCCTTGCCGAAGGCGCGGGTGCCGTCGTTCAGGTCCCAGTAGAAGGCATTGGTCAGCATCAGGCCCTGCGCCGTCTTCAGGCCCAGAGAATGGATGTCTGACAGGAAGATGAGAAGGCTGACGAGCTTCTGCTTCTGCGACAGGCCGAACTCCGCGGCCTGCTTCACCGAATTGATGGTGTCGCCGCCGGAATTGGCCAGCGCCACCACCTTCGCGCCCGAGCCCTGCGCCTGGAGGATGAAGGAGGAGAAATCCGAACTCTGGAACGGTGCGAGCGCATGGCCCAGCACCTTGCCGCCGTTGGCCTTCACCACTTCGGCCGCGTCGCGCTCCAGCGCATGGCCGAAGGCGTAATCGGCCGTCAGGAAGTACCAGGAATCGCCGCCCTGCTTGATCATGGCGCGGGCGGTGCCGTTGGCGAGCGCCCAGGTGTCGTAGGTCCAGTGCACGGTATTCGGCGTGCAGGACTTGGCGGTGAGGTCGGACGTGCCGGCGCTCGCCACCAGGAACACCTTGTTCTTGTCGCGGCTGATGTCGGCGACGGCGAGGGCCACCGAGGAGGTGGGCACGTCGACGATGGCGTCCACCTTGTCGAGGTCATACCAGCGCCGCGCGACGGAGGAGCCGATGTCCGCCTTGTTCTGGTGGTCGGCGGAGACCACTTCCACCTTGAAGCCGTGCTTCTCCGGATTGAAGTCCGCGACCGCCATCTGCGCGGCGGTGACGGAGCCGGGGCCGGCGATGTCGGAATAGAGGCTCGACTGGTCGTTCATGACGCCGATGCGGAACGTCGGCAGATCCTGAGCCGAAGCCCTGTGAGCGGTCGTGATCGGGACGGCGACGGCGCACGACAGCACGGTCGCCGCTACGAGGGCAGCGCGCATTTTTTCTCTCCCGGCGTTTCCAGTGTCTTCTTGTGCCGCGGCATCTCCGTCCGCGATCTGTGGAACCAAAAGGCTCATTTGAAGATTTGTCAAACGAATAATTTTTAGGTTGATTTGAAGCCGCCGATCTGAGACCAAGGGGATGACCACAGGCGTCCCCGGAACGGATCAGATGGAACCGAGCTACGGCCAGATCGTCACCACCAGCGCGGCGAGCCAGATCGCCGATCAGCTCCAGCAGGCCATCATGGACGGCCGGCTGAAGGTGGATGAGCGCCTGCCGACCGAGGAGGAGCTGGCCGCGCAGTTCGGCGTCTCGCGGCCCACCGTGCGCGAGGCCCTGAAGCGGCTCGCCGCGCGCCACCTCATCCGCTCCCGGCGCGGCCCCACTGGCGGAACCTTCGTCACCGGCCCGTCGCCGGAGGAGCTGGCCACCAGCCTCGGCACGTCCGTCACGCTCCTCGTCGCCACCGGTGGCGTTTCGCTGGAGGAGATGGCGACGGCGCGGCTGGAGATGGAAGCCGTGTGCTGCCGTCTCGCCGCCCTGAACCGCACGGACGCGCACCTTTCGGCGCTGGAGGCGGAGATCGCCCTGCAGCGGACCGCCAGCCTTTCGGATCAGGATTTCTGCGCCTCCGACGTGCGCTTCCACCGCACCATCGTGGACGCGGCGGGCAATGCCCTGCTGCGCTTCCTCATGAATGCGGTGGTGGAAGCGCTCATGCCGGTGAGCAACATGATCATCTTCCGCGTGCGCGACCGGACGGAGATCGTCGCCCACCACGAGACGCTCCTCGCCGCGCTGCGGGACCGCGATGGCGAGGCGGCGGTGGCCGCGCTCGGCGGCCTCGTGCGCTACATCCGCGCCCAGTACGAGAAGGCCGAAGAGGCCCGCAAGGCCATCCGGCCCTGAGCCGAGGCCCCTGATCCGCGCCCGCGCGGTCCACGCACATCACAGGGAAACGTCCAATGAGCACCGAGACCTTCCGCGCCCTTATGGCGCGCAAGACCGACGCCGGGCAGGCCATTGCCATCGAGACCATCACAGAGGCCGATCTGCCGGCCGGCGACGTGACGGTGGACGTGGAATATTCGTCCTTCAACTACAAGGACGGCCTCGCTTTGAAGGGCATGAGCCGCATCCTGCGCGCGCTGCCCATGGTGCCGGGCATCGATTTTGCCGGCACGGTGCGCGCCAGTGACAACCCCGCCTTCGTCCCCGGCGACAAGGTGGTGCTGACGGGCTGGGGTGTCGGCGAGAACTGGTCCGGCGGATTCGCCGAGCGGGCGAAGGTGAAGGGCGAGTGGCTGGTGAAGCTCCCCGAGGGCCTCACCGCGCGCCAGGCCATGGCCATCGGCACGGCCGGCCTCACCGCCATGCTCTGCGTGGATGCGCTGGAGCGCTATGGCATCGCGGCGGGTGGTGATGTCCTCGTCACCGGCGCGGCCGGCGGCGTGGGCAGCGTCGCGGTGCGCCTGTTCTCGCGCCTCGGCTACAAGGTGAGCGCGCTCACCGGTCGTCCGGCGGAAGCCGACTTCCTGAAGAGCCTCGGCGCCACCGATATCGTCGATCGCGCCACCTATGCCGCCGCGGGCAAGCCGCTGGCTGGCGAGCGCTGGCACGGGGCGGTGGACACGGCGGGCGGGACCATCCTCGCCAACGTGCTCGCCGCCACCCGCTACGGCGGCGCGGTGGCCGCCTGCGGCCTCGCGGCGGCGACGGATCTGCCGACCACCGTCTTCCCCTTCATCCTGCGCAACGTGGCGCTGCTGGGCGTCGATTCCGTCAACTGCCCGACCTCGCGCCGCCTCGCCGCGTGGACCCGGCTGGGCGAACTCCTCACCGAGGCCGATTTCGATCTCGTCACCCGCGAGGTCACGCTCGAGGACCTGCCGCAGGTGGCCGAAGACATCATCGCCGGTGGGGTGCGCGGGCGCACGGTGGTGCGCATCTGAGCGGACAAAGCGGGCGCGCTGCGATGGCGCGCCCGGTGAGGATGCCGCTGGCGTAGAACACAGCCTTCACGTCCCCAGCGGCGAGCGCGCCGAGGATGCGCCGGGTGCCTGAACTTGGGCGGTAATCGGGAATGCGGCCGCTTCGTCTTCGACGCCGTGCAACAGGGGCCGCTGTAGAGGCTGAAACTGGGGCTTTGAGCTTGCCCCTGCGTCAGGCTGGCATGACGACGACCTTGGTCTTGACCGGCGTCTTTTCGTAGAGGTCGATCATGTCCTGGCTGAGCAGGCCAACGCAGCCGCTGGTGACGCCGGTGCCGATCGACTCGGGGTCGCTGCTCGCATAGATCGTGTAGAGCGTATACTGCCCGTTCTGGTAGAGGTAGAGCGTGCGGGCGCCGAGGGGGTTTTCCAGGCCACCCGGCATGCCGTTGGCCCATTTGGCCGCTTCGGGCTGGCGCTTGATCATCTCCTTGGGCGGAGTCCAGACCGCCCACTCGCCCTTGCGCCCCACATAGGCGTCGCCACTCCACAGGAAGCCGGCGCGGCCTACATTGGCGCCGTAGCGGGTGGCCTTGCCCTCGCCCTCGACGCGGTAGACGTAATAATTGCTGGGATCGACGATGATCGTGCCGGGCGCTTCATTGCTCTCGTAAGCGACGGTCCGGCGGTAATATTTGGGATTGACCTTGCTGATATCCGGCGCGGGGATCGGGAATTTCTCGTTGGGCATCGGCCCATAGAGCTTCTGCGCCTCGGCAAGGCTCATGACATCCGACGAGCAGCCGGCCAGCCCGAGCGCGCCGATGCCGAGGGCGGAGCCGAGCAGGAAAGAGCGTCGGCTGAGAGCGCCGGACCCGAGCCCGGACATGGCAACTTCGTCCCTCATGATGATCTCGCAGTGTCCCTTGATACCGTTGCCGACGGTGTGTGCGCACCAGACGCAACCGTTAAGCATTTTTCGGCGCGGACTTTGCCGCCAAGCGGCGCGGCTGGCAAGCGGCAGCCTTCGCCGCGCAGGGCAGCCATGCACCAGAGACGCCAGCATCGGCGCCGTTTCGGCCAAGTTGCGACGGGGGCGGGGTGATGGTGTCCAAGCGTGAGGTGCGGCAATTATGCCCGTCGCCGTCCCGGATGCCGCGGCGCACCGCCGGCAGGGATCACGGGCTTTGCCCCGAGTTTTGGCGGGTCTTGCTGCTTCAGGTCTTCTTGGTTCAGGTCTTCTTGCTTCAGGCCTTGCGGCGGCGCTTGGGCGGCGGCGCGGCGGGGGCTTCCCGTTCGCTGGCCTCCCGCAGGGCCCGAAGCCGCGCGCTCTTCTCGCGCACCGCTTCCAGTTCACCCTTGTTGCGCTCCATGGCCCGCTCGATGGATTCGTCCAGCTGGCGGCGGCTCTCGGCGCTGGAGAGCGTGTTCTGATGTGTCGTGATTGGGGTCATTCCGAAGGATATCATGATCCGGGTCGAAGCCCGAGAACTAAGATTTGAGAAAAATGGATAAAGAAAAAGGCCCCGCCTGTTCAGGCGGAGCCCTTCTTGAATTCATGATGCATTAGTCCAGCGGCCAGTACATCCGTGGTCCGCCGGAGCAATGTCACGCGGCCTGGAGATTCCCGGCCGAATTCTTTCCGGACTTGTTGTCCCGGACGATGTCGAACTGGAGCTTCTGGCCTTCGGCGAGGCCCTGCATTCCAGCGCGCTCGACGGCCGAGATATGCACGAACACATCCGCGCCGCCGTTGTCGGGCTGGATGAAGCCGAAGCCCTTGGTGGCGTTGAACCACTTCACGGTGCCGATATTCATGACGATTTCCTTTCAATCGCGCGTAGGAGTTCCGCCCGAGAGGTCGAGCAGAACAAGAGTTAGAAATTGAAGGGAGGTATCGTCAGACGCGGCTTGGCGTCAGAAAATCAGCCGTCAAATTCAGACAAACGGAACATAGGGGGCTATTGTGTTGATAGCAAGGCCTGGATTTATGTCCGGCCAGCTTCTCTGTTCGCCGCCTCTATTTCTCCGCCTATATTTCCCCGGGATGGCGAAGTTCGGATTCGCGAGCGATGCGTTCGAACGCCTCGTTCTCGCCCTTCACGCGATAGCTCGGCTCGCCCTTGTCCTGAGGCATGATGCGGACGATCTGGAACCGCCCTTGCGGCGATCGGAAGCCCGCAATGAACTCAACCCAGCCATTGGCGTTAAATTTCGTAACCATGCTTTTCCTTTAGCACACTTTCTCGCCCAAGCGTGCTCAATTCTCGTTCAGATGAGAGATTTATCGGACAGTTTTAATCACGCGTCCGAGCATGTTCATGATAGGATTGAAACGGTTTCGATGCCGAGACCGAAGGAGCTGCCATGAAAAAAGCGTGCGTCTTGATCTGCCTCCTCTGGGCAGGTGCATCACCCGCTTGGGCGAACTCCCCCGTCATGACACTGGATTTCACATGGATCGGAACGACCCTGTGCGCGCCGCGGCCAAGCAGCCCGGAATTCCAGGTGGATAATGTCCCATCCGGGACGGCACGGCTGCGGTTTGCGCTGATGGGCCCCAGCGGACGTGAGCTTGGCGGGGCCGATGTGCAGCTTCCCGCTCGCGGAGCCATCCCTAAGGGCGCTGTCTCCTACCGGTCGCCTTGCGTCGGTGGAATCTACACCTGGACCGTCGAAGCCATCGACGCCGAAGGCAAGCTCCTCGCCTCCGCCAGCCTCGCCCGGCCGTTCTACTGAACGCGGTCGAGGGGCCGGGACAATGTGCCCCCGGCCCTCTGACGGCTGAAGGGATCAGCGACCGGTGAAGGTCGGCGTGGTGCCGGGTGCCGGGCCGCGGGCGTTGGTGGGCCGGACGCGGCGCTTGGGGGCGGCGATCAGGCCTTCCCACTGCGCCTTCTTCCGGGCGGCCTTGCGATGCCGGCGGATCGCCTCGTCATGCTCGCGCGCCTTGCGCTCGGAAGGCTTCTCATAGGCCCGGCGCTGCTTCATCTCCCGGAAAACGCCCTCGCGCTGCATGCGCTTCTTGAGAACCTTGAGGGCCTGCTCAACATTGTTGTCTCTGACGAGAACCTGCAAAAGATATCCAATCTGAAGGTCGTCCCGGGTCCCCGGCCAGATGTCTGACCGCTCGCCCGGATGCCGGCCGTGGCCGGTGTGTGGTGAGTGTAGAGCGATATGGCCGCTAAAGCGATGCGCCCTATTGCGTCATCGCCTCACGGGGCTTCCGGGGCTTCGACGGTCAACACCTTGAAGGAGGTGAGCGTCGACGGGCCAAAGGATGTCACGAGCGCCACATCGGTCGCGTCCCGCCCCCGCGCCATCAGGATGCGGCCGATGCGCGGCGTGTTGTGCCGGGCGTCGAACGTGTACCACCGCCCGCCGAGATAGACCTCGAACCACGCGCTGAAATCCATGGGCGCCGGATCGGCCGGAACGCCGAAGTCACCGAGATAGCCGGTGCAATACCGGGCCGGGATGTTCATGCACCGGCACAAAGTGACGGCGAGATGGGCGAAGTCGCGGCACACGCCCTGACGGCTGGTGTAGGCGTCGAAAGCGGTCTTCAGCGGGCTGGCGTGGGCATAGTTGAAAACGATGTGGCCGTGGACGAAATCGCAGATCGCCTGCACCAGCGGCCAGCCCTTGGGCAGGTGGCCGAACTGCGACCAGGCGAACGCGCTCAGGCGATCGGTCTCGCAATAGCGGCTGCCCAGAAGGAAGAGGAGCACGTCCACCGGCAGGTCGCCGAGGGCATGCTGGGGCGCGTCGGGTACCACGACGTCGGGCAGTCCGCTGTCGCGGATCTTGAAGTCCGTGCGCATGGTGAGCCCGCCGGCGGGCGCGGAGATGACGTGGCAGAAATTGCCGAAGCTGTCGTGATAGGTGTTGGCGGGAATCGGCGGGTCGAACATCACCCGGTCCGGATTCAGGAGATCTGTGATCCGGGAGGGATGGACGCTCAGGGTGAGAATCATGGGTGTCGGCTGCGGGCAGCCGTAGGTAATTTCGTAGCCGGCGTGAATCAGCATCTGGGCCTCAGCTCTGTGCGGACATGGCCCGCAGATCGGTTATGGTGCGCGCAGCCTCGGGGCTGTCGCGTCAGGTGCGTGGCCCGTGCCGGAAAGGTCCTGACGTGAGCGCGCCTGTTTCCTTACTGACGGCGGACGACATTCCGCCGGTCACTGTGATAAATCCCGAAGGGCGTTCCGCGTTCCTTATCGTCTCGGATCACGCGGGAAACAGGCTGCCCCGCTCGGTCGGAACGCTGGGCCTCCCGGCGGTGGACCGCGAGCGCCACATCGCGTGGGACATCGGCATTGCCGGCGTTTGCCATGCGCTTTCAGAATTACTCGATGCCACGCTCATTCAACAGAATTATTCTCGCCTGCTGATCGACTGCAACCGGCCACTGGGCGCCGCGCAGTCCATCCCGGCGGAGAGTGATGCGTCGCCCGTTCCCGGCAATCAGGGGATCGGCGCGGCGGAGCGCCGGGCACGCGAGGCCGGGATCTTCCTGCCGTATCACGCGCGCATCGCGGCCGAACTCGACCGGCGGCAGGCCGCAGGCGCACCGGCCATCCTCATCGCCATGCACAGTTTCACGCCGGTTTTCGCCGGCTTCGTGCGGCCATGGCACGCCGGCCTGCTCTATCATCGCGACAGCCCGTTCGCGCGGGCGCTCCTCCCCCTGCTGCGCGCCGATGCCGCGCTCACGGTGGGAGACAACGAGCCGTATGCGGTGAGCGAGGCGACGGACTGGACCATCCCGGAGCACGGCGAGCGGCGCGGCATTCCCCATGTGGGCATCGAGATCCGGCAGGATCTGGTTGCGGAGTCCGATGGCCAGCGGCAATGGGCCGAGCGGCTCGCGCCGTTGCTCGTCGCCGCTGCCGCGCGGCTCGAGGAGACGGGAGAATTGGGCGCGGACCGCACGGCGCTGCTTCAGGATTAGCCTTCAGCTCCCCTCCGGCGGCGCGATCCTTGCTTGCCAATGGGGTCTGACTTTCGAGATCGAGGCTGACTTCCTCCGCTCGGCACTTCAGATGGCCGTCGCTGTCCTGCGCAGGCCATAGGCGCGAACGGGAAGTGTGAACATGGCCACCTCGGTGCGGCAGCGCAGCGTCTGCGAATGGGACGATCTCGCGCCCGAAGACATCGCCATCGGCGCAATGCTCGCCGGCGATGGCGATCACCTGCTGCCGCCCTTCCATCTTCTGTCCACGCCCGGCGTGAGCGCGAAGCAGCAGCGGGCGTGTTCGGAATTGTGGACCCGCGCGCGCCGGACCGCGGCCGGGACGGCAGATTCCGGGCTGCGCTATGCCTTCGATGACGGGCGCGGCCGGAAAATGCGCCTCGGTTATCTCTCCAACGATTTCCAGGAACACGCCACCGCCCACCTTCTGATCGAGGTGCTGGAGGCCCATGCCGGTGCGGATTTCGAGGTGCTTGCCTATTCCTTCGGCGCGGACGACGGTCAATCCATGCGCCGCCGGACCATGGCCGCCTGCGACCATTTCATCGACATCTCGGACATGGACGACCAGGCTGCGGCCGCGCGCATCCATGCCGACGGCGTGGACATTCTCATTGATCTGAAGGGGTTCACGTCCGGGGCGCGCAGCGGCATCGTCCTCCTGCGGCCGGCGCCGATCATCGTGAACTATCTCGGCTATCCCGGCACCATGGGCGCGGGGATGTGCGACTACCTCATCACCGACCGCTTTCTCACGCCCGCCGCCAGCGCCCCGGACTATGCCGAGGCCCTGGCCTACATGCCGCACACCTATCACCCTCACGGCCGGCGGACGCTTCCGGGCACCCGGCCGGGGCGGCGGGAGGTCGGGTTGCCGGAGGAGGGCTTCGTCTTCTGCTGCTTCAACCAGCCCTACAAGATCTCCCCCGACATCTTCGCAATCTGGTGCCGGCTGCTCGCCCTGGTGCCCGACAGCGTGCTGTGGCTGCTCGACCATCCCCATGCCGCCGGCAACCTCCGTTCGGAGGCAATCCGCCATGGCGTGGACGCGCGGCGGCTGGTTTTTGGCGCAAACCTGCCACAGGCGGCCCATCTCGCCCGACTCCAGCTCGCCGACCTGATGCTCGACACCGCGCCATTCAATGCGCACACCACGGCGAGCGACGCGCTCTGGGCCGGCGTGCCGATCGTGACGTGTCCGGGGGAAACCTTTCCGTCGCGGGTGGCGGGCTCCATCCTGCACGCGGTCGGTCTCGGCGAACTGGTCGCCGAGGACCATGCCGGCTATTTCGAGCTGGCCTACGGCATCGCCACGGAGCCCGACCGCCTCGCGGCCATCAAGGCGCGGCTGGACGCCAACCGGCTGGAGACGCCTCTGTTCGACGTGTCAGCCTACACCCTCGCCCTCGAAGGCCTCTACCGGGCGATGATCGTCCGCCACCGCGACCGACTTCAACCCGCCACCATCGGCGCGCCCGCACCCTGAGCGCGGCGAACTCTATGCGCTTGCCGCGTTCGGACGCGACCGGCGGGGCGGGATGCCGGCGTCAGCTTCCCAGATACGCCGCCCGCACGTGCGGGTCGTCGATGAGGTCCGCGCCCTTGCCGGACATGACGATGCGCCCGGCCTCCAGCAGATAGGCGTAGTCGCACAGTTCCAGCGCGGCGAAGGCGTTCTGCTCCACGAGGAGCACGGTGGTGCCGGCGTCGCGGATGGAACCGATGATGGCGAACATCTGCTCGACGATGTTGGGCGCGAGACCCAGCGAAGGCTCGTCGAACAGCACGAGGCGGGGCCTCGACATGAGCGCGCGGCCGATGGCGAGCATCTGCTGCTCGCCGCCCGAAAGGGTGCCGGCCATCTGGTGGCGGCGCTCGGCGAGGCGGGGAAAGCTCGTATAGATGCGCTCGTAATCCGCCTTCAGCCCGGCATCGCTGGCGCGCAGATAGGCGCCCATGGCGAGGTTTTCCGAAACACTCATGTGCGGGAACACCCGCCGGCCTTCCGGGCAGTGGGCGACGCCGAGCTTCAGCATCTTCTGCGGCCCGGCGCGGGTCACGTCGTCGCCCTGAAGGAAGATGGAGCCGGCACGCGCCGGCACGAGGCCCGAGATGGTGCGCAGCGTCGTGGATTTGCCCGCACCGTTGGCGCCTACCAGCGCCACCAATTGCCCTTCGCCGACGCTGAGCGAGATGCCCCTGAGCGCCGCCACCTGGCCGTAGCCGCAGACGAGATCGGAAATCTCAAGCATGGGCCACCTCCCGCTGCTCCAGCTTCGCGGCGCTCTTGCCGAGATAGGCCTCGATGACCTTTGGATCGGTGCGGATGGCCTCGGGCGGCCCTTCCGCGATCAGCCGGCCGTAGTTGAGGCAGACGATGCGGTCGGAGACCTCCATCACCATGGGCATGTCGTGCTCTACGAGGAGGATGGTGACGCCCTCGTCCCGCACCTTGCGGATGAGGCGCACGAAGCCCTGCGTCTCCGAGGCGTTCATGCCGGAGACCGGCTCGTCCAGCAGCAGCATTTTCGGCTCCACGGCCAGCGCCAGCGCGAAGCCCACGAGCCGCTGCTCGCCATAGGAGAGGGAACCCGCCTTGTCGCCGGCGCGGGCGGTGAGGCCCACCATGTCGATGATGGCGTCCGCGCGCTCGCGCACCGCATTCTCCGCCCGCCGTGCGGCGGGGGTTGGGAACAGGCGGTCGAGGAGGGCTGCCGCGCGCGTGTCGTCGCCATGGCGGTGCAGGCCGATGAGCACGTTGTCGCGCACCGTATCGTCGGCGAACACGCTGGTGCGCTGGAAGGTGCGGGCAAGGCCCAGGCGGGCGATCTCGTTCGGCCGCGTCTGCGATAGGTCGCGGCCCCGGAACAGCACCCGGCCCTGCGTGGGCTTGAGGAAGCCGGTCATGATGTTGAAGGCGGTGGTCTTGCCGGCGCCGTTGGGGCCGATGAGGCTGAGGATCTCGCCCTCTTGCACGTCGAAATGCAGGTCGGCGATGGCCGTGAGGCCGCCGAACTTCATGCCCACATGCTCCACGTTCAGGATGGCGTTGCCACGCGTCGTGCTCATGGGTTCGCTCCCATCTTGGCAGGCATCACGTCCGTCGGCTTGTTGCCGGCTTTGCGGCGGGCGGCGATGCGCTCGCCGAGGCCTTCCAATGCCGGCACGATGCCGCGCGGCATGAGGAACAGGATGGCGATGAGGATGGCGCCGTAGACGATCCACTGGGCTTCCGGCGCCATCACCGGGCGCAGCGCCACCGGCAGCAGGCCGAACAGGATGCCGCCCACCAGCGGTCCCGCCAGCGTGCCCTTTCCGCCGGACACCACCATGATGACCATGGTGACGGTGTAGGAGAACAGGAACACGTCCGGATCAATGATGCGGATGTAGTGGGCATAAAGGCTGCCGGCCGCCCCCGCCATGGCGGCGGATATGGTGGCCGCGACGGTGAGCGTGCGCGTCGCGTTGATGCCGAGGGACAAAGCGAGGGATTCGTTCTCCTTCAGCCCCCGCATGGCGCGGCCGAAGCGCGAGGCGACGAGGCGCGCGATGAGGAGATAGCTCGCCACCGCCACCGCCAGCACCAGATAATAGTTCTGCATCTTGGAGCGCAGCGCCACGTCGCCGAGGCCCGGCACCGGCAGCACTATGTTGGGAATGGCGGTGAGGGCGAGGGGGCCCTGCGTCAGCTCCACCCAGTTCAGCGCGACGAGCCGCACCACCTCGGCGAACGAGATGGTGACGATGACGAAATAGGCGCCGCGCACCCGGAACGACAGCCGGCCGATGAGGTAGCCGGCGAGTCCCGTGATCAGGATAGCGAGCAGGAAGCCGAGGAGCGGCGCGCCGCCCTCGTGGGTCACGCGCAGGCCGAAGGGCAGGCTCACGTCGAAGCCCAGCGAGGTGAGCGCGCTCACATAGGCGCCGATGCCGAAGAAGGCCACGTGCCCGAGGCTGAGCTGCCCGGTGAAGCCGAGCAGTAGGTTGAGGCTCATGGCGCAGATGGTGAGGATGCCCGTGATGATGAGGGCATTCAGCAGATAGGGGTCGGTCAGGCCGAGCGGCAGCAGGGCGAAGACGACGAGGAAGAGGGGGGCGATGAAGCGCGTCATCCGATCCGCTCCGCACGCGCGAACAGGCCGGTGGGCTTCACCAGCAGAACCGCGATGATGATGAGGAAGCCCATGGCGTCGCGATATCCCGAGGAGATGTAGCCGGCGCCCAGCTCCTCGGCGAAGGCGAGGATGAAGCCGCCGATGGTGGCGCCCGAGATGGAGCCGAGGCCGCCGAGAATGACGATGGCGAAGGCCTTCACCGCGGCGAGGTCGCCCATCTGCGGCGTCACCACATACACCGGCCCGAGCAGCGCACCCGCCGCCGATGCCAGCGCCGAGCCGATGGCGAAGGTGGCGGTGTAGATGAGGGAGACGTTGACGCCCATGAGAGACGCCGTGTCGTGGTCCTGGAAGGTGGCGCGCATGGCGCGGCCGAGCTTGGTGCCGTTGATGGTGAAATAGGTGATGGCGATGAGCGCCACCGCCGCGCACAGCACGAACAGGTTCACATAGGAGAGCGACACCGGCCCGAAGGTGAGGGGCTGGGCCGGGAAGGGCGTCGGCACAGCCTTGGCAACGCCGCCGAAGATCCAGAGCGTGCCCGACTGCATGATGATGCCGGCACCGATCATCACCAGCATGGTGGTGTCGATGTCGGAGCGCCGCAGCGGCCGCAGCAAAGTGAATTCGATGAACGCGCCGACCAGGAGGCCCGCCACGAGGGCCACCGGCAGCGCGACGAAGAAGTTCAGCCCCAGCGCCACGGCCGCCAGATACATGGCGTAGCCGCCGAAGGTGTAGAGGGCGCCATGGGTGAAGTTCACCACGTTCATGATGCCGAAGATCAAGGTGAGGCCGATGCCCAGCAGCGCATAGGTGCCGCCGAGCACCAGCGCGTTGAAGATGTGTTGCAGCAATTGGTCCATCTGGCCTGTCCGGTCTGGCGTTCGGGGCTGAAGCATGTCCGCTCGGCGAGAGCGGGGTGAGGGCGGGCGGCGTGGCCGGGCAGTCGGTCCCGCGCGCCCGCCTTCACCCCGACGCCCCCGCCCGAAGGCGGGGGAATGCGCGAGGCGCCGGATCAGCCGCCGAGCTGAACCTGGTTCACCTTTCCGCCGGAAATCTCGATGATGTAGACGTTGGGCTTGGACTGCCCGCTCTCCTTGCCCGCCGGGCCGCTCTTGTTGAACTTGATGGGGCCGTTGAGGCCCTTGAAGTCCACCTTCCAGAAGCCCTTCTGGATGGAGGCGGGATCGGTGCCGCCGCCCGCCGCGATGGCGGCCGCCACCGTGCGGATGCCGTCATAGCCACGGAAGCTCTCGGTGGCGCCGGCGAAGTCGAAGCCGCGCTTCTTCCACTCGCTGAGGAAATAGGCGGTGGCCTCGGGGTTCGGGGTCTTCTCCGGCCACCAGGGCAGGAAGGTGGTCAGGTGCATGGTGCCGTCCGCCGCAGCGCCGGCCTGCGCGATGATCTGGTCGGGGTTCTGCGAGCCGCCGGTGGTGATGATGCGCTTCTTCAGGCCAAGGGCCGCCATCTGCTTGAACAGGAGGGTGAGCTGATCCACGGCGCTCGTCACCATGATGGTGTCGGCGTCGGACGCCTTCAGCTTGGCGAGCTGGGCGCTCATGTCCTGGGCCGACTGGTCCATGGTCTCCACGAGGCCGACCTCGACGCCGTTGGCCTTCAGCATCTTGGAGAAGTCGGCGGCGGCGCCGCGGCCCCAGTCGTTGTTGATGACGAGGAAGTCCACCTTCTTCAGGCCGAGCTTCTTGACGCTGGGCTCGAACGCCTCGGCTTCCACGGAGGAGGGCGGCGAGATGCGGAAGATGAAAGGGTTGCCGGAGGTGGTGATCTTGCCGGAAGAGGAGGTCTCCACCAGCATGGGCACGGAATATTCCTCCAGCTTCGGCATGGTGGCCAGCGTCAGCGAGGAGCCCCAGGCGCCCATCAGCACCGGCACCTTGTCGGAGGTGATGAGCTTTTCCGCCACCGAGGCGGCCTCGGTCGGGTTGCTCTTGTTGTCCTCGATGACCAGCTCGACCTTCTTGCCGAGGATGCCGCCCTTGGCGTTGATCTCGTCGGCGGCGATCTTGGCGCCGTTCACCACATAGGTGCCGGAGGCCGCAAAGGCGCCGGTGAGGGGCTCGTTGACGCCGATCTTGATGGTGTCGGCGGCGAAGGCCGTGCCGGCAAGGAGGCTGAAGGCGAGAGCGGCGAGTGTCGTCCGGCGTGACATCAACATTGTTGGTCTCCAGTCTCGAGAAGGGCAGTCAGGGTCAAGAAGTGGGACCGCCACGGCGCCACAGGCGGCCGATGCGATCGGAAACGAGTGAGATGAGAAGCTTGAGCGGGTCGAGGCCGCGCGCCTGCGTCGGCGAGGGCTGCGTGCCGCCGAGGCGGGCCTCAAGGTTGGCTGCGAACTCGGCGATGAGACGGCCCGCCACCTCGCGCACGAGGCCGGGGCGGCCGAACTGGGCGAGCGGCCCCTTCAGCGTGTAACCCACGTCGAGCACCACGCGGGCGCTGCCGGGTGTTGCGCCGTCTGTCACGCGATAGCGGATGAGGCCTTCCGTGCGCGAGCGACCGTCGGCCCCCGCGCCATGGATGGTGCCGCTCTTCGTCGCGTCGTCGCGGCCGATGCGGGCGCTGCCGCGAAAGGTGGTGGCGATGGGGCCGAGCTTCACCCGCATGCCGCCTTCGACCTTTTCAGGCGAGGGCACGGCATCGATGACCGCGCCGGGCAGGCAGGCGGCCACCTCCTCAATGCGGCCGAAGAAGGCGAACACCTCGGCCGGCGGGAAGGGCACCTCGAAGCTCTGCTCGAAGCTGTGGGCGGGGGTAAAATCCTCGGCGAGAGCGGTGGTGGTTGCCGAGGGCGCCGCTGCGGTCGCGACGGTGGTCGGCAAAGCGGCGGAAACCGCGCCGCCAGCCCGCGCGCCCACCGGGCCGAGAGGCCGCTCGGCGGTCAGCGGGCCGATGCCCTGCGCCCGACGCGCTGATATGACGGAGGCCACCGCCTTCACGATGCCAGCATAGCCGGTGCAGCGGCAGAGATTGCCGGCGAGGCCGAGGCGGATGCGCATCTCGTCCGCTTCCGGAAGGCGCAGCACCAGGTCGCGGGCCGAGACGAGCATCCCCGGCGTGCAGAAGCCGCACTGGAGCGCGTGTTCGCGATTGAAGGCGGCGCGCAGCTCGGCGGTGACGGGATCGTCGTCCAGCCCTTCGATGGTGACGACATCCGCCCCCTGGCAGGCGCCGGCGAAGGAGAGGCACGCACGCGCCGGCTCACCGTCCACGAGGATGGTGCAGGCGCCGCACACGCCGTGCTCGCAGCCGAGATGGGTGCCGGTGAGATTCAGCGTGTCACGCACGAAATCGGCGAGGTTGGTGCGCCCCTCCGCCTCGGCCGTCACTGGGCGGCCGTTGAGGGTCAGCGAAATCATGCGGGACGCGCCCATGGCGATTGTCTCGGGCCTTGGCGAAGCGGTCATGCGGCGCTCCGCGTGTCGGTGAAGAGGCTGGCGGCCTGCGTGGCGGCGCGGCGCAGCACCTCCACATGCACATGGCGGTCCACCGCGTCCGTCAGGCCGGCGGCGACGAGCGCGGCATCGGCGGCGGATGCGTCGAAGCGGACGGCGAAACCGGCATCGATCCGGCCGCCGAAGAGCGTCGCGGCGTCGGCGAAGACGAGGGGCGGCGCGTCGATGGCGCCCATCAGCGCGCGGCCGGTGCCGGTGGCGGGATCGATCAGCATGGCGCCGATGGCGTGGGCGAATTCGCCCACCTTGCGGCAGTGCTTCACATAGCCGAAGCGCGCGGTGGCGGGCACCTTCGGCACTCGCACGGCGACGAGGATTTCGCCCGGCTCGAGCGCCGTTGCGAGCGCGCCGGCAAGGAAGGCGCCCATGGGGAGGCGGCGCGCGCCGGCCGGGCTCGCGATCTCAACTTCGGCACCGAGCACGGAGAGGGCATTCACCCAGTCGGCAGCCGGATCGGCATGGGAAAGGCTGCCGCCCATGGTGCCGCGATTGCGCACGGCGCGATAGGCGATGCCGCCGGCCACCCGCCGGAGGATGTTCGTTCCCACGTCCGGGGCGCGACCGTCCTCCACGTCGGCGTGGGTGACGAGGGCTCCGTAGACCATGTGCCCGGCCTCTTCGCGCACGGTGCGAAGTTCGTCGATGCCGGACAGATCAACGATGAGATCGGGCGTCGCGAGCCGCAAATTGAGCATGGGGCCGAGGGACTGGCCGCCGGCCATCACCTTCGCGCCGTCCCCGCCGGAGGCGAGCAGCGCGACGGCGTCGGCGATGGTGCGCGGGCGCTCGATGCGGAAGGGAGCGGGCTTCATGCCGCGCTCCTTTCGCCGGCGCGCACCGCCAGCACCTGCTCCATGATGCGCCGGGGCGTGACGGGGGAGCGCAGCATCTCCGCGCCCAGCGGGCGCAGCGCGTCGTTGATGGCGTTGGCGATGGCGGCGGGTGGCGCGATGGCCCCGCCCTCGCCGATGCCCTTCACGCCGAACTTGGTGTAGGGCGAGGGCGTTTCCATGTGGCCGATGAAGGGCATGGGCACCTCCGGCGCGCCGGGCAGCAGATAGTCCGCCAGCGTCGAGGCCAGCGGCTGGCCGGCGGCGTCGAACGCCATCTCCTCGTAAAGCGCGGTGCCGATTCCCTGGGCGAGGCCGCCGATGATCTGGCCGTCCACCACCATGGGATTCACCAGCGTGCCGCCGTCCTCCACGATGGCGTAGTCGAGAATCTCCACCTCGCCGAGGTCCGGGTCCACCGCCACCACCACCGCGTGGGCGGCGTAGCTGAAGGTGCCGCTGTCGCGAACCGGCTTGTAGCCGGCGGTGACTTCGAGGCCATGCGGGTCCACGTCCGCCGGCAGGTCCTGCGGGCGGCGATACCAGGTGTGGGCCACCTGCTGGATGGTCACGTCGCCCGAGGGGCCGATGACGCGCCCGGCCTCGAGCCGCACATCCTCCGGCCGGGCCTGCAGCATGTGCGCACCGATGCGGCGGATGTGCTCGGCGAGCTCGGTGCAGGCGGTCGCCACGGCGCCGCCGGCCATCACCATCACGCGCGAGCCCCAGCTGCCGGTGGAATAGGGCGTCATGGCCGTGTCGCCATGCACGAGGCGGGTGCGGGCGACGGGCATTCCAAGGATTTCGTGCGCCACCTGCGCCAGCGTCGTCTCCAGCCCCTGGCCGTGGGAATGGGCGCCGATGCGCAGTTCCAACCCGCCGTCCGGCGTCAGGCGCGCGCCGGCCTGCTCGTGGCCGGGCACCATGGGAATACCCCAGCCGGAATAGACCGAGGTGCCGTGCGCCGCCTGCTCGCAATAGATGGAGAGGCCAAGGCCGATGCGGCGGCCGTCCGGCTCCCCCGCGAGCTGACGCGTGCGCACCGCATCGACCTTGATCGCGTCGAGCGCCTGCCGCAGCGCTTCCGGATAATTGCCGCTGTCGAAATGCTTGTTGGTGATGTTGTCGAACGGCATCTGCTCCGGCCGCACGAGGTTCTTCAGCCGCACCACTTCGGGGGCGAGGCCAAGTTCCGCGGCGAGCGCGTCCAGCGCCACTTCCAGCGCGAAGCACACGCCGGTGCGCGCCACGCCGCGATAGGGCAGGATCGGGCATTTGTTGGTGGCGACCGACCAGGTGCGGCAGCGATAGGCGGGGAAGTCGTAGGGGCCGGGCAGGATGCTCGCCACCTGCGCGGCCTCGAGGCACGCGGAGAAGGGATAGGCGGAATAGGCGCCGCTATCCACGCTCGCCTCGCAATCGATCCCGCGCAGCGTGCCGTCGCGCTCGGCATAGAGCGTGATCTCGTAATGATGCTCGCGGCAGTTCGCGCTCGCGGTCAGGTGCTCGCGGCGGTCCTCCAGCCAGCGCACCGGCCGGCCGATCTTCCGCGCGAGCCAGCCCAGGCAGACGTCTTCCGTCAGCAGGATGGCCTTGTAGCCGAAGCCGCCGCCCACATCCGGCGAGATGATGCGGACCTGGCCCTCTTCCAGCCCCAGGCATTCGGAGAGGCCGGAGCGGACGATGTGCGGCATCTGGCTGGCGGTGTGCACCACCAGCTGGTCGGTGCGGTGATCGAAATGCACCACGGTGCCACGCCCCTCGATGGGCGCCATGCACTGGCGGGCGGTGGAGATGGTGCGCGAGATCTTCACCGGCGCGTCGAACGCGGCCTCGATGTTGATGTTCACGAGGCTTTCGAGGAAGACGTTGTCGCCCCAGTGCTCGTGCACCAGCGCCGCGCCCGGCTTGCGGGCGTCCAGCATGTCATGAAGGGCGGGCAGCTCTTCCAGATCGAGTTCCACGCGGGCGGCCATGTCCTCGGCCTGGGCGCGGGTGTCGGCAACGCACATGGCGATGAGCTCGCCCACCTGCCGCACCTTGCCGGTGGCGAGCACGGGCTGCTCCGACACCTTGAAGCCGGGCAGGCCGGAGACGGCGCGGATGGGCTTCACCCCGTCAAGGTCGGCGGCGGTGAAGACGCGCCCCTTCAGGTCCTCCGGCACATGGATGGCGCGGATGCGTGCATGGGCCAGCGGACTGCGCACGAAGGCCACGTCCTGCATCCCGGCGAGGCGGATGTCGGCGATGAACTGGCCGCGCCCGCGCATCAGCCGGTCGTCTTCCTTGCGGGGAAGACGGGCGCCGACGCCCTCTTTGGTGTGCGGCTCGCTCATGCGTGGGCTCCCGGCATCAGGTCGAGCGCGGCGCGCACCAGGAGGCCGTCGGGGCGGCGAAGCTCGTCGAGGATGGAGAAGTGGTTGGCGCCGAGGATGGGCAGCAGCGCACCCGGCGCATGGGCGGCCACCCGCTTTGCCGCCAGCGCGCGGGAATCATGCACCAGCGCCGGCACTTCCGCCGTGCCGTAGGCGATGGCCAGCGGCTTCGGCGAGGGGGCATGGCGCAACGGCGAGCAGGCGGCGATTTCTGCGTCCGTCAGGTCCAGCGCGCCGTTCAGAAAGGTGTCGCGCAGCGGCGCCAGCTCATAGACGCCGGAGATGGCAAGGCCGGCGGCGACGGCGGGATGGTCCAGCTGCATCACCGCCAGCTGCGCACCAGCCGACCAGCCGGAGACCACCACCGGGCCGGTGAGCCCATACTGAGGGCCGTCCTTCGCGATGAGATCGAGGGCTGCGCCCATCTCGGCGACGATCGCGCCGAGGCGCGCCTGCGGCGCCAGCGTGTAGCTCGGCGTCGCCACGGACCAGCCGTGGGCGAGCAGCCCCTCGGCGTAGTGGGCGAAGACCTCGCGGCTGTTGCGCTGCCAATAGCCGCCATGGATGAAGACGAGGCAGGGCGCGCCCGGCGTGCCGGGATAGATGTCCAGCTTCTGCCGGGCGCCGGAGCCGTAGGGAATGTCCAGATGGGCGGGCGTCGCGGCGCGGAAGAGCGGGGCCGCCTTGTCGCGCGCCTCGACCCATGCCGCGCTGTCCTTCACCGCGGCATTGTTGTTGTAGGCCGCATCCCGCTCGGCCTGGGACAGGGTGTCCCAGACCTCCTGCGGGGCCGGCCGAACGGGTGCGGATGCCGGGCTCACGCCGCCACCGCCCGGGGCAGGATGACGGCATCGGCATCGAACTTCTTGCCCGCGCGCAGGCAGAAGGCGGGGGTGAGCAGGCGCTCGGCCACCACCTTCGTGTCCTCGTTGTCGCGCAGCAGGAAGCGGCCGCGATTGTCGTCCAGCACCGAGATGTCGGCCGCATAGCCCACGGTGAGCGAGCCCACCCGGTCGGTCAGGCCGATCATCTTCGCGGGATTGATGGTGACCATGGGCACCACCTGTTCCAGCGAGAGGCCCAGCGCCATCATGGAGCTCATGGCCTGGGTCAGGCTGAAGCGGGCCTGGCCCTTGAAGGGGTGGTTCTCGTCGTCATAATGCTCTTCCGGCGTGCCGGCAGGGGCGGGGACATGGGTGTTGTAGCCGTGCATGTCGGCGCCCAGGGTGTGGGGCACGACGCCGGCGGCGATGGCCTTCTTCGCGAGGCGGTAGGAGAAGTGGCTGCCGTGGCCCACGTCCACCTTCAGCCCGCGGTCGAGCGCCGCCTGGATGACGTGATGGACCTCGCCCTGCTGGTTCACGAAGCCGCCGGGATGGCGGGTGAAGGGGTGGGCCAGTACGTCGCCCTCCTTCAGAAGCGGGATGACCCGCTCAAGGATCGTGTCGGCATCCTCGCCGTTGGCGCCGCTTTCCGGCAAGCCCCAGAGCGTTCCGAAATGGACATAGAGCGGGATTTCGGCGCGGCGGGCGATTTCAGCCGCCATTTCCATCACCTTGATACCCCAGCGGGCGAAGCCGCCGATCTCGGCGTGGCCCTTGATGCCGCGCACGAGGTCGCGGTTGGCGATGGCCGAGCGCACGGTGGCGTCGATGTCCACGCAATCCGGGCTGTAGAGGTTGGGGTAGTAATGGCCCTCTAGGCCGCCCACGAGATAGGCGGAGAGGAAGGCGTAGATGCGGGTGTCGGAAGGCTCGACGATGAACTTGCGGAAGCCCGGCAGCGTCATGCAGGAAGGGCCGCCCTGGTCGATCACCGTGGTGACGCCGGAATGCACGCCCACCATGTCCGGGTTCAGGCCGAAGCGGCCGGTCACGTACTGGTAGATGTGGCCGTGGGTGTCGATCATGCCCGGCAGCACCAGCTTGCCGGAAACGTCGATGGTCTCGGTGGCGCTCGACGGGAGGATCGTCTCCTCCACTGCGGCGATACGCCCGTCGCGGACGGCCACGTCGCGGATGCCGTTGATGCCGGTGGCGGGGCAGATGACATGTCCGCCCTTGAGGAGGATATCGTAGCCGGCGGGTTCAGCCATCAGGGGTCTCCGTCCATGCATGTGCGGTCTCGGGACCGCCTTGGAAAAGCGAAGCATACGTCGCATTTTTCAAATGCAGGGCGCGTGCCAGTTTTGATTTAGATCAATTTTTCGAGAGCGGCGCCGCGCGCCGGAGGGGATGGACGTGACGAGATCGCGTGAAAAATCAAAGGGCTCCACGGTGGAGCCCGAGGCTGGGATGCATGAGGATTGGCCGCTTGCCGACCGCCCCGGCTTCCTCGCGCGCCGGGTGCATCAGATCCATGTCAGCCTGTTTTCTGAGCTGTGTGCTCCGTTCGGGGTGACGCCGGTGCAATACAGCCTGCTGTCGGCGCTCGCGGACCGGACCGAGGCGGACCAGACCACCCTGTCGCGCATCGTCGCGCTGGATCGCACCACCACCACCGGAGCGTTGAAGCGCCTTGAGGCGCGGGGCCTCGTGCGGCGCGGCACGTCGGCCACCGACCGCCGCTCGCAAAGCTGCTCGCTCACCGAGGAGGGACGTCGCATGCTGGAGGAGATGGAAGCCGGCGCCCGCCGCGCCCATGCGGTGACGGTGGAGATGCTGGCGCCCGAGGAGCGTCGGCAATTCATTGAAGCCATGAAGAAAATCGTCGCGGCCCATGGCGGGCGGCAGGCCTCGTCCGATCTGCTCTGATTTCGGTCGTTGGCGCCTAAGAAATGGGCGACTGGAAAATCGGCAGCGCCTACAGCACCGGGCCGAGCATGGCGATGGTGTTGTTCCACAGGCGGCGGGGCGCGCTGAAGGCGTCCGCATCGTCCTGTGTCACCGGCGTCGCGGCATTCAGGAACACCTGCTGGCGCGCCCGCAGGGCCCGGGTGAAGGTGGGGTCGTAGAGGAGGATGTTGTTTTCCGCATTCAGCTCGAAGCTGCGGCGGTCGATGTTGGCGGAGCCGATCAGGGTCACTTCGCCGTCGAGGGTCAGCGTCTTGGCGTGGAGCAGGCCGCCGACGTATTCCCGGATCTCGACGCCTGCCTCCAGCAACTCGTGGTAATAGCTGCGGCTGGCGGCGGCGACGATCCAGCTGTCGTTGCGCTTCGGAAACACGATGGTGGTCGCCACCCCGCGCCGGGCGGCGGAGCACAGCGCCGCCTGAAGCGGCTCGTCCGGCACGTAATAGGGCGTGGTGATGACGAGTTCGCGCCGCGCCGCATTCATCAGCGCCACGAACATCTCCGGCATGGCCGAGTAGCGCACGCCCGCCCCCGAGCCGATCACCTGCGCCACGAAGCCGGGCTGCGGCGGCGGCAGGGGCTCGGCGAAGAGGGGGGCGAGGTCTTCCTCCACCTGCGCCATCCAGTTGCTGGCGAACAGGTGCTGGTTCTGCCGCACCACCGGCCCCTCGAAGCGCGCCATCACGTCCACCCAGGGGGCGAACTTCGCCTTCACGGCGAAAGCGGCATCGGCGCAGTTCTGGCTGCCGCAATAGGTGATGGTGTTGTCGATGACCACGATCTTGCGGTGATTGCGCAGGTCGATGCGGCCCTTGAACGGGCGCAAGAGTGGGTTGCCGATGGGCAGGGCCGTGGCGAGCCGCACGCCTGCCGCCGCCATATCCCGCCACAAAGGGGAGCGGATGAGGGCGCGGGAGCCGAGATCATCCGCCATTGCCCGGCAGGTGACGCCCCGCGCCGCCGCGCGCTTCAGCGCCTCCATCACCGAGCGTCCGCTCGCATCGTCCAGCCAGATATAGAAGAGCACATGGACGTTCTGCCGCGCGGCGTCGATGTCCTTGACCATGGACGCAATGGCAGAGGCGGAATCCGGCAGCAGCTCGGCGCGGTTTCCGGCCACAGGCAGGAAGTGGTTCACCGACTGGCCGACCCGGAACAGCGGCACGTGGCGCTCGGGAAGTTCCGCCTCCGCCGAGGGGCCGGCGACACCCTCCGCAGGCGGCAGGGCGGCCACCGCCGCGCGCAGGCTTTCCACCGCCTTGCGCCCCAGATTGACCTCGCCGAACAGGACGTAGGCGAGCATGCCCACCACCGGCGCCAGCAGGATCACCAGCACCCACGCCATGCGTGAGGCGGGCTCGCGATGGGGGCGCAGCAGCGCGCGGATGACGAAGATGATCTGCAGGCTGAGGTGGGCGGCGTAGAACACCCAGGCGAGGACGGCGGAGTCTTGCATGTCGGCGGCACGCCCGGTGAGAGGAGCGCTGCCGTTCTAGAGCATTTTCAAGCGAAGTGGATTCCGGTTCGCATGAAGAAAATGCGTATCGCAAGACGCCTGCATCTTCGCCGCCTGCATCTTCGCCGCCTGCGCGAACGCCGTCAGGCGTTGTAGAGCCCGCGCACCACATCGGCCGTGGCGAGCGGGAGGTTGAGCAGCCGCGCGGCCTCCGCCGCGCGCCGCACCTGCGCGGCATTGTTGTCCGCGAGGGTGCCGTCCGGCGCGAAGAGATTGTTCTCGAAACCCACCCGCACATGCCCGCCCAGGCCGGCGGCGACGGTGGCGCAGGCATTCTCCTTCGGCCCGAAGGCGCACATGGCCCACAGCCGCGGCGGCGTGCCGGCGGCGAGGAAGGGCACCAGATCGGCCGGCGTCGAGACCTGCCCGCTGGTGTAGCGGCCGAGGACGAAGAGCGGGAAGTCCTCACCCTCGCCCAGAACGCCGCGCCCCTTCAGCGCGTGATAGCGCAGCACCTCCTCCGGCGAATAGAGGATGATCTGCACAAGGACGCGCTCGCGCCGCAGCCAGGCGAAGAAGTCGGCGGCAGCAGCCTCGTGCGCTTCATCCGGAATGATCTCGCGCAAGGCGAGGGAGACCGCCTCCGGCCGCAGGGCGCGCACCACGGCGATCTGCTTCGGCGCCTTGTAGCGCCCCGCCGCCTCGGACGTCGCCTGCACCACCAGCCTGTCCCCCACCTCGCGCCGGATGGCGGTTGTGGCCTCGCGATAGGCGTCGGCATCCAGGAGATGGCGGCCATCGGCGTCGCGCACATGGATGTGGATGAGGGCGGCGCCCGCCTCGACGATCTCGGCCGCGTTGCGCGCCAGCTCGGCGGCGGTCATGGGCAAAGCCGGGTGGTCCGCCTTGGTGCGGGTGGCGCCGTTGGGAGCGTTGGCGATGACGAGGGGCGGCCAGAGGAGGGCCTCGGCGGGGGCGGTAGCGGTCATGAACGGTCCGGATGTGTCAGTCGGTGGTGGTGAGGCCCAGCCGCTTCATGCGGTCGTGAAGGGTCTTGCGAGGAATGTTGAGGGCGAGCGCGGCAGCGGAGACGCGGTTGCCGGAGGCTTTCAGCGCATCCTCGATGACGAGGCGCTCCACCCGGTCCAGCAATTCGTTGAGGCTCGGGGCGGCGGCCGCGCCGCCGGTGAAATCGGGCGCGAGGAAGCCCAGCATGTGGCGCTCGGCGGCGTTCTTCAGCTCGCGCACATTGCCCGGCCAATCGGCGAGCATCAGGGCCCGCCGCAGCGAAGGGGGCACCTCCACCACCGGGCGCTGATACTTCACCGCCGCCTGCACCAGGAACAGCTCGAACAAAAGCGGGATGTCCTCCCGCCGATCGCGCAGGGGCGGGAGGACGAGCTTCACCACGTCGAGGCGGAAGAACAGGTCTTTCCGGAAGCCGCCGGCATCGGCCAGCGCGCCGAGGTCTTCCTTGGTGGCGGCGATGACGCGCAGGTCCAACGGCACCGGCGTGTTGGAGCCGAGACGCTCGATGCGCCGGTCCTGCAGCACCCGCAGCAGCTTCACCTGCATGGCGAGCGGCATGCTCTCCACCTCGTCGAGGAAGAGCGTGCCGCCGGAGGCATGCTCGATCTTGCCGATGCGCCGCTTGCCTGCCCCGGTGAAGGCGCCGGCCTCGTGGCCGAACATCTCGCTCTCGAACATGCTTTCGGGAATGGCACCGCAATTGACCGCCACGAACGGCCTGTCGCGCCGCGCGCCGCCCTCGTGCAGGGCGCGGGCGACCTGCTCCTTGCCGGCGCCGGTCTCGCCCAATACCAGCACGTCGGCGCTGGTAGAGGCCAGCTGGGCGATGTCGTCCCGCAGCCGCCGCATGGCGGCGGACTGGCCGACGAGATGCCGCTCGATGGCATCGCCACGGTCCAGTGCCGTGCGCAGGCGCCGGTTTTCCAGCACGAGGGCACGCTTCTCCAGCGCGCGCTTCACCACCTCCACGAAGGCGTCGCTCACGAACGGCTTCTCGATGAAGTCGTAGGCGCCCTCCCGCATGGCGCTGACCGCCATGGCCACATCCCCATGGCCGGTAATGAGCACCACCGGCAGCTCCGGATCGCGGCGGCGGATATCCGCCAGCAGCTCCAGCCCATCGCGCGCGGGCAGGCGCACATCTGTGACGACGATGCCGGGATAGTCCCGGCCGATGGCGGGCAAAGCGGCTTCGGCGCTTCCGAAGGCGGTCACGTCGATGCCGGCGAGATCCAAGGTCTGCTCGATGGAGAGGCGGATCATCTCCTCGTCGTCCACCAGCAGCACCCGGGGGCGGTTGGCGTGGCGGGGCGCTTCGGCCTCGGCGGAGAAGGCGCGTTCAGGAAACATGGCGCAGCGGCTCCGCGGGAAGGGTCAGGTGCTCTTCGGCCTCGGCCGCGTCCATGACGAGATGGAACGCGGTGCCGCCTTCCACCCGATTGCGGGCCGAAAGGGTCGCGCCGAAATCGCGGGCGATGGCGAGCGAGATGGGCAGGCCGAGCCCCAGCCCCTCGCCCGCCGGCTTGGTGGTGAAGAAGGGATCGAAGATGCGCGCCGCTGCCCCCTCCGCGAGGCCCGGCCCGTTGTCCTCCACGGTCAGCACGATGCGGCTGCCGTCGCGATGGGAAGCGATGCGCACCATTGCCTCCGGCCGTCCCTTTACCGCGTCGAGGGCGTTGCCCACGAGGTTCACCAGCACCTGGCTGAGGCGGATGGGCTCGAACATCACCTGCGTCGCATCGGGAGAGAGATCACTGACGACGCGCGCGCCCGATGCCCGAAGGCGCGGGGCGAGGATGGCGAGGCTTTCCGCCAGCACGGCGGCGGCATCCACCGGCCCCTTCTCGCTGGAGGTGCGGCGGGCGAAGGCGCGCAATTGGCCCGTGATCTTGCCGAGGCGATCCACCAGCGCGGCGATGCGGGCGAGGTTCGCCTCCGCATCCTCCTCGCGCCCGTGCTGGAGCAGCTTGGCGGTGTTGTCGGCCAGCGCCCGGAGCGCGGTGAGCGGCTGGTTCAGTTCGTGGGTCACGCCGGCCGCCATCTGGCCGAGGGTGGCCATCTTGGCAGCCTGCACCAGCTCGTCCTGGGCGGCGCGCAGGTCGTTCTCGGCGCGGCGCCGCTCCTCGATCTCGGCGGCAAGGCGGGTGTTGGCGGCGGAGAGGTCGGCGGTGCGTTCGGCGACCTTGCCTTCCAGTTCCCGATGGGCAGCCGCGAGTGCCGCCTGCGCGGCGAGGCTTTCGCGCGCCCGCCTGAGATGCTGGCGCCAGTAAAGGCCGATAAGGCCGAGAATGACCAGCGCCAGCGTCATGCCGATGCGCGCGGAACGTCCCGCGAGCACCACCGGTGCGGCATCGGTGAAGAGAAGGAGCCGCCAGTCGTAGGTCGGCAGGTCCTTCTCATCGCGGATGACGAGGCCGGCGGGGCTCAGGTCGGAGCCGGAGAGCACCTTCAGGCCGCCTTCGTCCTGTGCCTGCCCCATGCGCAGCAGGGGATAGGACTTGTGGCCATATTGGCGGGTCTTCGCGATCTCGGCGGCGGCGGTGGCATCGATGGGCCGGAGGGAGCGGAACTTGAACTTCGGGTCTGAGGCGAGGAAGACGATGCCGTGCCCGTCCGCCACCAGAACGGTATCGGCGGCCTCGTGCCAGACGGCTTCCAGCGGGTCGAGATTGACCTTGGTCGCCACCACGCCGGCCACCTTGCCGTCCACCATCACCGGCGCGCTGATGAAATAGCCGGGGACGCCGGTGAGCGTGCCCACCGCATAGAAGCGGCCGGTCTGGCCTGCGATGGCCTCGGTATAATAGGGGCGATAGCTGAAATCCGCGCCCACATAGGTTTGCGGCGTGTTCCAGTTGGACGCGGCGATGGTGATGCCGCCGGGCGCCAGCAGATAGAGCACGGTGCCGCCCGCGGCGCGGTTCAGCGTTTCCAGGTAGGCGTTCACCTGCGCCAGCTGTTCGGTGTCATGCGGGGTGGCGAGGAGGCGCTTCACATTGTCGTCGAGGGCGGCGGCGGTGGGCAGGTAGCCGAAGCGCTCGATGACACCTTCGAGGCTCTGGGCATAGATTTCCGCCCGGTGGCGCGCATCCGATGCGAGGCGCTCGCCCACCCGTGCCTCGGCCATCTCTCCGGCTTCGAGAACGGCGAACACCGCAGCCGCCGCCAGCACGGCGGACAGCACGGCACCGAGGGCCGTGATGCGGTTCGATCGCATGGAAAATTCCGCGTCCTCAAGGTGGTGCGGCCGGGCCTCGCGCGGCCCGGCCATGTCGCGGGGATGCTGGTCCGCCCTCAGTCGGTGGTCAAGCCTTTGACCTCCACCTCCTCGAAGCGGTGCTGCTCGGCGGTGACGAGGGCGGACAATTCCCGCTTCAGCTCGTTGAAGGCGGTTGAAGCCGAATCCCGCGGGCGCGGCAGCTCCACCTTGATGTCCCGCTTGATGGTGCCCGGCCGGTAGGTGAGCACGACGATGCGGTCCGCCAGATAGATGGACTCTTCGATGGAGTGGGTGACGAAGACGATGGTCTTGCCCGTCGCCGACCAGATGCGGATGAGTTCATCCTGCAGCGAGCGGCGGGTGAGGGCGTCGAGCGCGCCGAACGGCTCGTCCATCAGCATCACCGGGCTGTCGAGGGCCAGCACGCGGGCGATGGCCACGCGCTGGCGCATGCCGCCGGAGAGGTCTTTCGGGAAGCGGTCGCGGAACTCCGCGAGCTTCAGCATGGCGAGCAGCTCGTTCACCTTGGGCTCGATCTGGGCGCGGCTCATGCCCTTGATCTCAAGCCCGAAGGCGATGTTCTGCGCCACCGTCATCCACGGGAACAGGGCGTATTCCTGAAACACCATGCCCCGGTCCGGCCCGGGGTCCTTCACCGCGCGGCCGTCCACCGTGATGGTGCCGGTGGTGGGGGCGGAAAAGCCGGCGATGGCGTTGAGCAGGGTGGACTTGCCGCAGCCCGAGGGGCCGAGCAGGCACACGAACTCGCCCTCATTGATGGTGAGGTCGATGTCCTTCAGGGCGACGATCTCGCCGCCTGGAATGACGAAGCGCTTGTCGACACCCGAGACCACGATGTGCGGCCGGGCAGCGTGCGCGAGTGCGGCGGGGGAGGGGGCGGGGCTGGCCGCGAGGGGAGCTGCGATGGGCATGTCGGTCCTCACGATTCCAGGCCGCGATGCCAGCGCAGCAGATGATTGTTCAGGCGGCTGACGGCGAGATCGATGGCGAGGCCGATAAGACCGATGGTCAGCATTCCCGCGATGATCTTGTCCGACCAGAAGTATTCCCGCGCCTCCAGAATGCGGAAGCCGAGGCCGTTGTTGACGGCGATCATCTCGGCCACGATCACCACGATGAAGGCGGTGCCGATGCCGATGCGCGCGCCGGAGAGGATGTAGGGCGTCGCCGCCGGCAGGATCACCCGCCGGAAGATGGTGAGGCGGCTCGCCCCGAGGCTGCGGGCGGCGCGGATGTAGATGCTGTCCACGTGCCGCACGCCGGCGATGGTGTTCATCAGCACCGGGAAGAAGGCGCCGATGGCGATGAGGAACACCGCCGGCGCGTTGCCGAGGCCGAACCACAGGATGGAGAGCGGGATATAGGCGATGGGCGGGATGGGTCGCAGCAGCTGCATCAGCGGATTGACATAGCGATAGATGGAATCGCTCGTGCCCATGAACAGGCCCAGCGGCAGCGCGAGGCCAGCGCCCACGGCAAATCCCATCACCACGCGCGAGAGGCTGGCGAGGGAATCGTGGATCAATTCGCCGGAGAAGATCCACGCGATCCAGCTTTCCGTTGCCGGATCATAGGCTTCCAGTGGGGCAAGATAGCTCCACCAGCGCGCCGCGACGGCGGCGGGGGAGGGCAGGACCATGGGGTTCACCCAGCCTGCGGAGCAGGCCACCTGCCAGAGGAGCAGCACGGCGACGGGCACGAGAAGCCCCTCGCCGAGCGCCTTGAAGCGCGAGATGTTCATGGGGCCGCCCTCACTTCACGCCGTTGGACGCCTTGGCGGCATTGAGCAGGTCGAGCTTCACCCAATCCTCGGCCTTGGCGGGGGCGGACATCTTGCCGACGCCGTACTTGGCCATCACGTCCGTGGTCTTCTGGATGTGGTCGGCGCTCATGTCGAGGGAGTAGGGCGAGTTGGCGAGGGCTTCCTGGAATTCCTCGCCCGTCAGCTGGCCCTTGAACACGTCCTGCGTCACGAACTTCTCGGCGGCCTTGGGGTCGTTCATGAAGGTCTTCTGCGCCTTCACGAAGCAGTCCATCAGCTTCTTCGCCGTCTCGGGGTGGTCCTTGTAGAACTTCTCGCTCATTACCAGCGTGCGGATGGGCGAGCCGATGGGCGTGTCGTAGGGCTTCAGCACTTCCACGCCGAAGCCACGGGCGATGGCCTGCGCCGACTGCGGCTCGGTCTGCATGATGGCGTCCACCTGCTTCTGCAGCAGCGCCTGGTTAAGGTCGGGATAGCCGAGATAGACGATGGTGATGTCCTTGGCGGACATGCCGTTCTTGCCCAGTTCGGCGGCCAGCAACACCTCCTGGATGGAGCCACGGGTGACGCCCACGCGCTTGCCCTTCATGTCCGGCACCGACTTGATGCCGCTGTCGGGGGTCGCCAGAAGGCGCGCGCCGCCACTGGCGAAGCCGCCGACGATATAGATGGGCGCGCCGTTGCCACGGCCGGAGATCGCCGCCTCGGAGGCGGTGGCGCCCACGTCCAGCTCGCCGGCGAGGATCGCCTGCATCACGTCCGGACCCTTGGGGAAGAGCTTGAGGTCGATGGTGATGCCGCAGCTCGGCGCGATCTCCTTCATGTAGGAGACGCCGGCGAAATGGGCGAGCTTGAGGTTGCCCACCCGCACCGTCTCCTGGGCCGAGACCGCCCCCGCTGCGACAGCGGACATCAGGACAGCGGACACAAGGGTGGCGGTGATGCGAAGTCGTTTCAGCACGGCGTTTCTCCCAGGGAGTCCGGCATTGGTGCCGGTTCGGATGATGCCCCCGCCCTTGCACCGCGCATGCCACCCCTGCGGAATGCGCGGGGCTGGCATTACTCATTGAAATAACACAATATTTTCCAAGCTCGTCCGCATGGGGATGGCGGAAATCCGCCATCTTGGGTGCTGGCGCGGCGGAAGTTCGCCGCGCGACGCTGGCCCCGTCGCGTGGCGCGAGGGCCTTCCGGTGCCCCGAAACCGCCTCAAATTCTCCCCGCCCTGACCGCTCACCTGTAAGCGAGGCGTAAGCTCAGCCTTGCAACGTCCGTGACAGAGCAATCAACGCACGAGCGGACGGACGAGCGGACATGGGATCTGCACATATTGTTGAACCCGGCGACGCCGAGCGCGCCGAGGTCGAAGCTTTCATCCGATCGGTTTATGCCCGCGAATACGGCGCCCATGTCGGCACGTTTGCCGAGCGCCTCCTGTGCCGACGGAATGCGGCGGGCGAGATCCTGTGCGCCGCCGGTCTGCGCCTCGCCGAAGACGGCTTCTTCTCCGAGCTTTATCTGGACGGGCCCGTGGAAGCCGCACTCTCCCGCTCCACCGGTCGCAAGCTGCGGCGCTCGGACGTCTATGAGGTGACGACGCTGGCCAGCGGAGCGCCGCACGACCTCGTGCCGTTCATCGCCGATATCGTGGCCTTCGGTGGCGCCAACGGCCTGTCCTGGTGCTTCTTCACCCTCACCCGCCGCCTGAGCCTGCTGGTGCGGCGGCGCGGCCTGTCGCCGATCTATCTCGGCGATGCTGATCCCGTCCGCGTCGCCCATCCCGAGGTCTGGGGTCGCTATTACGAGACCGAGCCGAAGGTCTTCGGCGTGTGCGGTGTGGACATGCTCGCCGCCTATCGCCGGGCGCAGACGGCTTCCGTCTGCATTCCGTCAGACGCCGGCCGGGTGCTGCATCATGCAGACATTTTTTGAGGCCGTGGCGGGCCACGCCCGCCGGGCACCGGATCGCGTCGCCTTCACCGATCCGGATGGCGCCATCACCCGCGCCGGGCTGCTGGCCGATGCGGCGCGCCTCGTCGCCGCGCTTCCTCCGGCCGCGCGGGTGGTCGGGCTGCTCCTGCCGAACGGGCGGGCCTATGCCGTGGCTCAGCTCGCATTGGTGGCATCGGGGCGCATCGCCGTTCCGCTGCCCGGCTTCTTCAGCCCGGCCCAGATCGCCCATGTGGTGCGCGATGCGGGCATCGAGCTGATCCTCGTCGCGCCGGGCGGGGAGGGGGCCGTGCCGGAAGGCGTCGCCTGTCAGCCGGTCACCGTGACCGGCGCGCCCGGCGCCACGCCGGCCTTCCGCGCGGGCTATGGCACGCTCATCTACACCTCCGGCAGCACCGGCCAGCCCAAGGGCGTGCGGCACGAGAGCGGGCAGGTGGGCTGGTCCGCCGCCGCGCTGGCGGAAGCGATCGGCGCGCGGGAGGACGACACCTATCTCTCTGTGCTTCCGCTCTCCCTGCTGCTGGAGAACATCTGCGCGCTGTTCATCCCGCCCCTCGTGGGCGGCAGCGTGCATTTCGACACCGCCGTCTCGGAGCGAATCGGCCGCGGTGCGGTCACCGGCATCGCCGAGGCGTTCGCCCGCCATCGGCCGACCACCGGCGTGCTGGTGCCCGAGCTGCTCCGGCTCTGGGTGGCGGAGCTTGCCGCCGCGCGGGCCTGCGCCCCGGACAGCCTGCGCTTCGTCGCCGTCGGCGGCGCCGCCGTTCCGCCTCAGGTGGCGGAGGCGGCATGGAATCTCGGCATTCCCGTGCACGAAGGCTACGGCCTGTCCGAATGCTGCTCCGTGGTGGCGGTGAACCGGCCGGGCCGGCGCGTGGCCGGCACCGTGGGCGAGCCGCTGCCGGGCCTGACCCTCACCGTCGTCGATGGGGAGTTGCACGTGGACGGGCCGTGCGTCACGGACGGCTATCTGCGCGGCGCGCCGGCCCTCCGGCCATGGTCGACGGGCGATCTGGCGGCGCTGGATACGGACGGCCGGCTGACGATCTCCGGCCGCAAGGACAATCTCATCGTCACGCCGCTTGGGCGCAACGTCAGTCCCGAATGGGTCGAGACGACCCTCCTCGCCGATCCCTTCATCGCCGCCTGCGCCGTCGCGGCGGATCCTGAGGGCCTCGCGGCTCTGGTGGTGCCGGTTCCCCCCGCGGCCGAATGGTTCGCCCATGCGGGCCGCGCGGCGGTGGAGGCGCGCATCTCCGCCGCCTGCGCGGGGCTGCCGCCCTATGCGCGGCCGGCCCGTGTGCGCGTCATCGAAATGGCTCCCGCCCGGGCCGCGGGCCTGTTCACCGACAACGGCCGCATCCGCCGTCGCGTGGCGCACGATCTGCTCGCTGCCGACGTGGCCGTGACCCTCTGACACCCCTTCCCGGCCATCATCAGAAAGGCATCGGCCATGAGCTTCCATGAACGCCTGACCCGTGAGACCGCGGCGGCGCGCGAGAGCTTCCTCGCCATTCCCCTCGTCGCCAACGCGCCCCGCACGGGCGGCACGCGCGAACTCTATCTGGCCTTCCTGACCGAGGCCTACCACCACGTGAAGCACACCTTCCCGCTGCTGGCGCTGGCCGCCTCCCGCACCACGGACGAGCGCTATCAGGCAGCCCTCCTCGAATACATGGAGGAGGAGCGCGGGCACGAGAAATGGATCCTCGACGACATCCGCGCCATGGGCGGCGATGCCGAGGCGGTGCGCACCGGCCAGCCGGGGCAGGCCTGCCGCGTGATGGTGGGCTTCACCTATTACGCCATCGAGCATGTGAGCCCCTATGCCATGCTCGGCAGTGTGCATGTGCTGGAGGGCATGTCGGTGCTGCTCGCCGACCAGCTCGCGGCGACGCTGGCCAAGACGTTCGGGAGCGCGGGCGGCGCCGGCTTCTCCTACCTCACCTCCCACGGCAGCCTCGATCAGGCGCACGTGGCCTTCTTCCGCGCGCTGGTGAACGGCATCGAGGATACGGCGGTTCAGGACATCATCATCGACCATTCCAGGATGTTCCATCGCCTCTACGGCGACATCTTCCGCGAGCTTGGCGCTCGCGCGGAGCTGAGCCGTGCGGCGTGAGGACATGTCGGACCAGGGCGCTCCCCGCACGGGCTTGCCGCGCGAGGTGAAGTGCGTGCTCGTCACCGGCGGCGGCTCCGGCATCGGCCGGGCGCTGGCGCTGGAGGCCGGCCGGCGTGGCATGTTCGTGGCGGTGTGCGGCCGCCGCGCCGCGGCGCTGGAGGAGACGGCGGCGGCGCTGCCGCCCTCCGCCCGCCCCATCGTCATCCCGGCCGATCTCACCCGCGCGGAGGACCGCGCCCGCATCGCCGCCGGGCTGAAGCAGGCCTGGGGCCGGCTCGACCTGCTGTTCAACAATGCAGGCCGCGTGGATGGCGGCGATGTGGAGCAGATGGCCGACGCAGCGCTGGAAAATCTGTTCCGCACCAACGTCCTCGCCCCCATGGCGCTGACGCGGGACCTCGCCCCGCTGCTGGCCGCCGCCCGTCCGTCGCGGGTGGTGAACGTGGGCTCGGTGTTCGGCGACATCGCCTATCCCGGCTTTGCCGCCTATTCCGCCTCCAAGTTCGCCCTGCGCGGCTATTCCAGTGCGCTGCGGCGGGAATGGAAGGGGCGCGGCATTGCCGTCACCTACGCGGCGCCGCGGGCGACGCAGACCGATGCGGCGGCGGCCTTCAGTGACCTCATCGTCCGGACCGGCATGCGCCTCGATACGCCGGAGAAGGTCGCCGCCCACATCTGGCGGGCGGTGGATGCGGGCCGCGATGCCGTCTATCCCGCCGGCCCCGAGCGCCTGTTCGTGCTGCTCCAGCGCCTGTTCCCGAAGCTGATTGACCGGTCCCTCGCGCGCTCCGGCGCCTGAGCCGACGGATCACATCCACGCATTGCACACCAAGGACATCACCATGCGCGCAACCCTCCTCCTCGGCGCTCTCCTCTCCGCCACTTTCGCCGTTTCCGCCCATGCGGCCCCCGCCGCTTCCGCCCCCGCCGACGACCCCGTGCTCGGGCAGGTGAAGCAGATCCAGACCCGATGGGAGACCATCAAGTTCACCGTGCCGGAAGGCGACAAGCAGACCGACGAGATGACCGCCCTCGGCGCCGATGCCGACAGCCTCGCCGCCAAATATCCCGACCGGGTGGAAGTGCTGATCTGGGACGGTATCGTCACCAGCGAGCGGGCCTCCCTGGTCAATCCCATCTCGGCGCTGTCGCTCGCCTCCCGCGCCCGCGACACGCTGGAGAAGGCCTACAAGATGAACCCCACCGTGCTCGATACCGGCGCGCCCACCAGCCTCGGCGTGCTCTACTACCGGGTGCCGGGGTTTCCCGTAGCGTTCGGCGACAAGGCGAAGGCGCGGGCGCTGCTGGAACAGGCCACCAGGACCGCGCCGGACGGGCTCGACGCCTGGTATTTCTACGGCGATTTCCTGATGACCCAGGGCGAGTATGGGAAGGCCCGCGAGGCCTTCATCCACGCGCTCGCCATTCCCGTGCGCGCAGACCGGAAGGTGTGGGACGAGAACCGCCGGCTGGTCATCACCGAGAAGCTCGAACAGATCAAGGCCAAGCACTGATGGCGAACATCGCCTCCGCGGGCGTCGCCCCCCTGTGGCGCTGGCTCGGCCACCAGCTCGCCCACCCCGAGGGGGGAGGGGGCGTGCTGGTGGGGCGAGCGATGTCGCTCGCCAATCGCGCGCCTTACCGGCTGGCCATCGGGGCCCTTCGCCCCGCGCAGCGGGACCGCGTGCTGGAAATCGGCTTCGGGCCCGGCGCCGGCATCGCGGCATTGGCGGAGTGCGTGCCGGGTGGCCATGTGGCCGGCATCGAGGGCTCGCCGGCCATGCTCCGGCTCGCGGCGTCTCGCAATCGCGGTGCCGTCGCGGGCGGTCAGGTGGAGTTGAGGGAGGGGGACTTCCGCGCTCTGCCGTGGGCCGGTGCGAGCTTCGACGGGGTGCTCGCCGTCAATGTCGCCTATTTCTTCGATGCGGGGGGCGCCGCGGCGTCCGAGATCCGGCGGGTGCTGAAGCCCGGCGGGCGCGCGGTGCTCTACGTGACGGACCGATCGACCATGGCGCGCTGGCCGTTCGCCGGCGCGGATACCCACCGGACCTATGACGCGGCCGGGCTGCGGCGCCTCCTCGTCGAAGGCGGATTCCGCGATGCGGATATCCGCGTCGTTGCCCACCGGCTGCCGTTCGGGGTCGAGGGGCTGGTCGCCGTCGCACGGGCCGCGTGAGCGGTCAGGCCGCCGGCAGCCAGCCGGCATCGGGAAAGCGCATGATGGCGCGGCCGCCCGGGCCGGGATCGTTGGACAAGGTGAGGTCGCCACCGTGCGCCATCATGGTGCGCTCCACGATGGAGAGGCCAAGGCCCACCCCCTCCCGGCGCTCGCTGCGCACCCGCCCGCTGCGCCTCGCCTCGCGGTCGAGCACCTGCGCGGGAAAGCCCGGTCCCTGATCGCGCACGACGATGGCCGGCTCGCCGGTGATCTCCACCGAGATCAGCCCCTTTTCCGGCGTATGCTCAAGGGCGTTCTCGACCAGATTGCGCACTGCCCGGAACACGTCGTCCCGCCCGCCGGCCACGAGGACGGGGACATCCGGCGCGATCACCTCGATCATCCGGCCCCGGCCGACGATGCGGGGCGCGAGGAAGGCGGAGGCTTCGCGCGCCACCTCCCTCAGGTCCACGATCTTGCCGGGTTCGAGATTGAAGCGGCAGACCCGCGCGCGGTCGAGCAACTGCTCCACCAGCCGCGCCATGACACCGAGGTCGTGCTCCAGGATGCGGGCATGCGGGTCCTTCATGGTCGCAAGCTCGGCCTTCATCACCGCGAGCGGGGTGCGCAGCTCGTGCGCCATGTCGGCGACGAACTCCTCCTGCAGGCGGTGGGCCTCCCGCAGGCGGTCGAAGGCGGCGTTGACGGTGCGCACCAGCGCCAGAAGATCGTCCGGCAGCCCCTTCTCGGTGAGCGTCGCCGGGCCGCCGGGCTGGATGGCGCGCGCCTCCTCCACCGTCTGCGAGAGGGGGGCGAGGGCGATGCGCACGACGATGACGTTGACCGCGAGAATGGCGAGCAGGAAGGGCAGCCAGATCCAGGCGATGTCCTTCATGAATTCGTGCAGCACCGACTCGAAGATGATGTGCCCCTTGGGGAACATCAGCTGCACATAGACCGGGACGGGCACCTCCGGGATGCGGGTCGAGAGGCCGTAATATTCCCCCTCCTCCGCCTGCCGGGGAATCCAGAAATAGAGCGGGCGAACCGTGCGGAACGAGGTGAAGCGCTCCGTCACGCCGGGCGAGGCGGCGACGATGTCGCCCTTTTCATCCAGCACCACGTAGCGGCCGGATTCGTCCGCGATGCGTTTGCGGGTGGTGGCGTCGACATTGGCGGTCAGCTTGCCGTCGACGAAGTGGATGTCGTCGGCGATGTCGCCGATGAAGGCCTGCAGCGTGCCCTCGAAGAACAGCGAATGGGTGTTGTGGAAGCGGGTGTAGAGATAGAACGCGCCAACCGCCACCGCGACGAGGCTCACCCCCACGAGGCCCAGCACCAGCCGGCCGAACACGTCGCGGGGCAGGATTTTCACGGCTCTTGCCTCATGCCCGCGGCTCCGCCAGCAGATAGCCGATGCCGCGCAGGGTCACGATTTCCCGGTTGGCGCCAGCGCCGGAGAGCTTCTTGCGCAGCCGGTGGACCAGCACCTCGATGGCGTTGACGCTGACTTCCTCGTCATAGCCGTAGAGCGCTTCCTCAAGCGCGGACTTCTGCACCACCCGACCGGAGGAGCGCATCAGCATCTCCAGCGCACCGACCTCGCGGCGGCTGAAGTCGATGGCCGTGCCATCCACCACGGCGCGCCGCTCGGAGGGATCGAGGGCGATGTTGCCTTCCGCAAGGACCGTCTGGAAGGCGGTGCCCGGACGGCGCAGCAAGGCGCGGATGCGGGCGATCAGCTCGTCCACGTCGAACGGCTTGCGCAGATAGTCGTCGGCGCCCCGGTTGAGGCCCTGCACCACGGAGGCCTTGTCGTCCCGCGCCGTCAGCAGCAGTACCGGCGTCGAGGAGCCACGCCGGCGCAGCGCCTCCAGCAGGTCCATGCCGTCGCCGTCGGGCAGGCCGAGGTCGAGCACGATGCAGTCATAGGCGGTGGTCTCGGCGGCTGCGCGGGCGTCGGCGAGGGTCTCGAAGGCGTCGGTGGCGAAGCCGGCGGCGCGCAGGGCTCCGGCCGTCAGCGCCCGCAGGCGGGAATTGTCTTCGAGAATGAGAACGCGCATCGACCGTCCGGGGAAGTGGTGCGCCAGAGGGCGCACGGCACCACCATGCGCTGCACTAAGGCATTTCCACGGCCACGCCGGTCCCCCTCGGGATGATACGGAGGGGGCGCGTCCCTTCCGCGCGCATCGGACCAATCCGGCGTCGGTCTTTTCCGTTGGGGAATGGATGGCCGCTTCCCCAGCGGCCTTCCCTTGGTCTTCAGCCCCGGGCGGGCGCGGCTTCGAGCCCCCGGCGGCCACGCCGCAGCAGCAGGGTGAAGGCGAGGCCCGCGAGGGCGGTGCCAGCGCCGGCGAGGGAGACGGCGGGATAGCCGAGGCCGGCATCGATCACCGCGCCGCCCAGCGCCGCGCCCAGCGCATTGCCGAGGTTGAAGGCGCCGATGTTCATGGCCGAGGCCAGGTGCGGCGCCTCGGCCGCCTCGTGCACCACCCGCATCTGCAACGGCGGCACGAGGGCGAAACTGGCGATGCCCCACAGGAAGACCAGCGGCACCGTGGCGAGGTGCGAGTGCATGCCCGGCACGAACAGCATGAGGAGCACCGCCACCGCCGTCAGCGAGCCGATGAGCGTGCCGTCGAGCGAGCGGTCGGCGAAGCGCCCGCCCAGCCAGTTGCCCAGCGCGAGCCCCAGCCCGTAGACCACCAGCATGGCGGTGACGAAGCCGGAGGCGGCGCCGGTCTCCACCTGCAGGATCGGCGCGATATAGGTGAAGACCGTGAACATGGCGCTGGAGCTGACCACCGTCAGCAACAGGGCGGCGAGCACCGGGCCGCGCATGAGCACCTTCAGTTCCGCGCGCATGTCGCTCTCGCCCTGAACCTCGAGCGGGGGCAAGGAGAGGCGCACCGCCACCATGGCGATGGCACCGATGACGGCGATGCCGAAGAAGGCCGCGCGCCAGCCGATGGCCTCGCCCACCCACGCCGCGAGCGGCACGCCGCCGATGGTGGCGATGGTGAGCCCCGAGAACATGGCGGCGACCGCTCCGGCGCGCTTATGCGCCGGCACCACGCTCGCCGCCACCACCGCGCCGACGCCGAAGAAGGCGCCGTGGTTGAAGGAGGTGACGATGCGGCCGGCGAGCAGCATCCAATAGCCGTCAGCCAAGGCGGAGATGAGGTTGCCCACGGTGAAGATGCCCATGGAGAGCACCAGCAGCCGGCGGCGGGGCATGCTGGCGAAGGCCAGCGTCATGATGGGTGCGGTGACCAGAACGCCGAAGGCATAGGCGCTCACCAGCAGGCCGGCGGCGGGGATGGAGACGCCGAGGTCCGTGGCGATGATCGGCAGCATTCCCATGGGGGAGAATTCTGTGACGCCGATGCCGAAGGCGCCGATGGCGAGCGCCACCAGCGGCAGGTTGATCTTCATGGGAGGAACTCCGGGGCAGATCGTGTTGCCCCGGAATATGGTTGACATTGCAGTGCAGCAATAGAGAGCATCCGAGACCAGCATCTGTGCGCCGGAGTCACGAATGGACCGCCCCGACCGGACCGGAGAGATGGCCGCCTTCCTCAAGGTCGCGTGTGCCGGCAGCCTTTCTGGGGCGGCCCGCGAGCTGGGCCTGACCCCCTCGGCGGTGAGCCGCATCCTGGCCCGCATCGAGGCGCGGCTCGGCGTGCGCCTGATGGTGCGGACCACCCGGCAGCTGCGCCTCACGGCGGAAGGCGAGGCCTATGCCCGCGCTGCCCGGCGCATCCTTGCGGATATAGACGAGACGGAGGCGGCGCTGGCCGACCGCGCCAATCCGCGCGGGCGCATCCGCGTCAGCGCCTCCATGGCCCATGGTCGCCTCGTTATTGTGCCGCTGCTCGGCGAATTCGTGGCCCGCTATCCGGATATCGAGGTGGAGATGGAGCTGAGCGACGAGATCGCCGACGTGCTCGGCGGGCGGGTGGACGTGGCCATCCGCTTCGGCCCCCTCGCCGACAGCCCGCTGACCGCCCGCCGCCTCGGCGAGACCGGGCGCACCGTCATCGCCGCGCCGGCCTATCTCGCCCGCCACGGCACGCCCCGCGTGCCGGCCGACCTTGCCCACCACAACTGCCTCGATTTCAGCTTCCGCCGCATCGAGCCCGGCTGGCCGTTCCGCGAGGACGGGCGCGACTACATGCTGGAGGTGAAGGGCAACATCACCGCCAACAACGGCGAGACGCTGGTGCAGCTCGCCGCGCAGGGGGTGGGCATCACCCGCGTCGGCAATTTCCACATCGATGAAGCCAATGCGCGCGGCGAATTTGCCTGCGGCGCGCTGGTGCCGCTGCTCGAAGCGTTCAACCCGCAGGACAAGGAAAGCATTCACGCGGTGTTCGTGGGGGGCGCCAACACGCCGGCCCGCGTGCGCGTCTTCGTGGATTTCCTCGCCGAAAAGCTCCGCGGCGCCCATCCGGGGACGTGACGCGCCCCAAAGCCCACCGCGCCGCCTCTTGTGCGCCGGCCGCGTTCCGGCTCATCTCGCCGCCTCGGGAGAGAAAGACCCATGTCGGCGACAGAACAGAAGACCACCGCACGGCAGGACAGCACCCGCCGGCCGCCGGAGCTCCGGCGCAGCTGGCTCTTCGCGCCCGGTGGCGACAAGAGTGCGCTGATGGCGGCGATGGCCTGCGGCGCGGATGCGCTGATTCAGGAACTGGAGGATTTCACGCCGCCGGAGCTTCGGGCCGCGGCGCGGTCCATGTCTGCGGAGGTGATGGCGGCATGGCGCGCGGCGGGCATAGTCGCGTGCGTGCGCATCAATCCGCTGGAGGGGGACGGCCTCGCCGACCTCGCGGGCGTGATCGCGGGGCGGCCGGACGCCATCCACCTGCCCAAGATCGCCGAGCCCGCGCAGGTCATCGCGCTGGATGCGGAGATCAGCCGCCACGAGGCGCGGCTCGGCCTGCCGCCCGGCGCCATCGAGATCGTGCCCAACATCGAGACCGCGCGCGGCATCATGCAGACCTATGCCATCGCCACCGCCAGTCCGCGCGTGACGGCCGTTTTGTGCTCCACCGAGGATCTGGCGGAAGACCTCGACGCGCCGCGCAGCCGGGCGGCCCTGGAGCTGGCCTATGCCCGCCAGCGCTTGCATCTGGAGGCACGGGCGGCGAAGGTGCTCTCCATCGACTGCCCCTACACCTTTGCCGATCTGGAGGGCTGCGAGGCCGATGCCCGCGCCGGCCGGGCGCTGGGCTACAGCGCCAAGAGCGCCGTGGAGCCCGGCCACATCGCGCTCATCAACACGGTGATGACCCCTTCCGCCGTCGCTGTCGCCGAGGCGGTGGAGATCGTCGCGGCCTTCGAGGCGGCCCGCGCCGCCGGTCAGGACCGGGCGCGACTGGGAGATCTCATCATCGAGGTGCCGTTCTATCTCTCGGCCAAGCGGCTGCTCGCGCGCGCGGCGGCGCTGGGGGAGGGCGCTCAGGCGGCTTCCGGGCGGTCCGCCATCCGGTAGCGGTTCCGGCCGTCCGCCTTGGCCTGGTAGAGGGCGATGTCGGCGCGGCGGATGGCGGAGGCGAGGGGCTCGCCGGGGGCGATCAGCGTGCCGCCGAGGCTGGCCGTGATGCGCCGCTCCTCCGGCAGCCAGGCGAAACGCATCTGCTCCGCCCCGGTTCTCAGCGCGGCGGCGATGCGGGCGAGGGCCTCGACATCGGCGGCGGTCATCAGCAGGCAGAATTCCTCTCCGCCGATGCGGCCACACAGATCCCGCGGGCGCGCGCAGGCCGCGAGCAGCGCGCCGAACCGCCGGATCACCTCGTCGCCGGCCGGGTGGCCGAACCTGTCGTTGATTGCCTTGAAATGATCGAGGTCGCAGAGCAGCAGTCCGATGCGGGTGCCCGGCGGCGCGGCTTCCGCGAGGCGCTCCGCGCGTTCGAGGAAGGCCGTGCGTGTGAGGACGCCGGAGAGGCCGTCCCGCTCCAGCCGTCCGGTGGCTTCGGCGATGACCTCCCTCACGACGAGCGCGAGCAGCGCCACGCCGAGCATGAGCGAGAGGATGCTGCCGGCTGTCTGCGAATAACGGGCATAGGCGCTCGTCAGATAGTCCCGCACCCCGTTGTCGGCACCTTCGAGTGGAATGAGCACCGCCTTCGCTGCGAACTGCAGAGCGCAGAGCCCCAGCACGCCGGCGAGGACAAGATCCACCGCCCGCCCGGGCGCGTGCCGCAGCACGGTGCCGGCGGCGAAAGCGAGGATGGCCGCGAAGGGCAGTTGATAGGTCAGCGCCTGCGCCCAGCCTCCGCGCGGCAGGTCGACGCCCGCAAGCGCCGTGAAGGCCACCGCGAGGAGCGCCGCCGCGCCGAGCCAACCGAGGCGCGAATCAGGTCGGTAATGGCGCCGCAGCCCCGCCGCGATCAGGGACAGCGCCGCCATGAGCGATCCGAACGAGAGGGTCGAGGTGAGCCTGACCGAGGGGATATCCGGCGCCAGCGCCTCGATGAGCACGGTGGCGGCGGCGCAGACGAAGGCCGCGGCGCACCAGCGCCCCAGCTCCACCGACGAGCGCCAGGTGGTTCCAAGGAACGCCGCTGCGAATGTCAGGCCGATCGCGCCATTGATGAGCAGAAGGAATGTGGCGTCGGTCAATTTGGCGTCGGTCATGGCGCCCAGCGTGTCGCTCCCGTCCCGGTCGCCGTCGCGGCGCGTTGCATAGTTACCACATCGGCCAGCGAACCATCATGGCCCATTGGCCTGTCCGGCTGGTCGTGGAGGTTGGCGGTAACCGGGGCGGGCGATCTAACTATCGGATATCGCGGCATGAATTCCTCAGGTTGGCAAAAGTTCCCGTCATCTCCATACCGCCAGTTTAGAGATATTCTATATCAATAAGGGGGCCGACCTGATTGACAAAGCATGGCCGCTCGCCCCCAATCCGGCCTCGTTAGCGGCGATTTGCGGGTCTTTTTCAGCCTTGCGGAAGGCCGCGCTGTAACATGGTAGTCGCGCCGGCGCGGTAGGGCAGTTCGGGCCTTCTGCTGCGCTCCTTCTGCCGATGGGGGAATTTAAGATGCTGGACACCGTGTTTCGGACCGCCGCCCGCGGCAGCCGCGGGGACCTTCCGGGTACGCGGACCCTCCTTGCCCGCTATCTCCTCGCCGGCGTCGCCGCCGGTGCGCTGCTGGGCACTCCCCTGCTCGGCACCGCGCACGCGGCCGACGTGGCGACCAAGGCGCCGGCCGCAGCCGCTCCCGCCGAGGAGGAGGCCGAGCCCTCCATCGCCCCGCAGCTCGGCTGGCTGGGCGACTGGGGCGGCTACCGTCCCAAGCTCGCCGAAGCGGGCATCAAGATCGGCGTGAACTATATCGGCGAACTCTGGCGCAACACCGAGGGCGGCCTCGGCACCGGCACCGCCTATAACGGCCGCTTCCAGTTCTCCCTCGATGCGGACCTCGACAAGCTGTTCAACTGGAAGGGCGCGACCTTCCACGCCAGCGTGCTGCAGATCCAGGGCTCGGGATTCTCCGGCCAGTATCTCGGCAACATCATGGGCGTCAGCAACGTGGACGCCCTCTCCACCACCCGCCTGTTCGAGCTGTACATCGAGCAGGCGTTCGGCGACGGCAAGTCCTCCATCCGCTTCGGCCAGCTCTCCGCCGATTCGGAATTCGCCATATCGGACAACGGCTCGCTGTTCCTGAACTCGACGTTCGGCTGGCCGGCCCTGTTTGCCGCCGATCTGCCGAGCGGCGGCCCCGCCTATCCCCTCGCCACCCCCGGCGTGCGCGTGAAGTGGGTGCCGAACGACGAGTGGACGGTGCTCGTCGGCCTGTTCAACGGCAACCCCGCGCCCTGCTGCGGCGACCCCCAGGAAGAGAATAAGTACGGCCTGAACTTCATCGTCGATCAGGGCGTGTTCGTGATCGGCGAAGTGGCCTACAGCTACAACAAGGCCGAGAACGCCGCCTGGCTGCCCGGCACCGTCAAGGTGGGTGGCTGGTACAATTCCAATTCGTTCAACAGCCAAGTCTACGACATCTTCGGCGTGCCGCTGGCGAGCCCCGCTTCCATCGGCCTCCCCAACCAGATCCAGGGTGACTACGCCTTCTACGCCATCATCGACCAGATGATCTGGCGCAAGCCCGGCACCAAGGACAAGGGCATCAGCGTCTTCGGGCGCGTGACGGCGGCCCCCAGCGAGCAGAACCAGCTCGGCTTCTACTGGGATGGCGGCATCACCTTCAAGGGCCTCGTCCCGGGCCGCGAGGACGACTCGTTCGGCGTCGCCTTCGGCAATGCGCGGGTGACCAACGCGGCCCAGCAGGCCGACCTCTACACCGCCCTCTACAACGGGTCCTACTACCCCATCCGCAGCAGCGAGACGGTGCTGGAAGTGACCTATTCGGCGCAGGTGATGCCCGGTTGGACCATCCAGCCCGACTTCCAGTACATCTGGAACCCCGGCGGCGGCGTGCTGAACCCGAACGATCCCCTCGGCATCTCGCTTGTGAAGAATGCCGCCGTGTTCGGCGTGCGCACCACCATCAACTACTGATCGATCCAAAGAAAAGCCGGGCGGCCGCGAGGTCGCCCGGCTTTTCTGCGTCCGGCGTGCCGGCTGGCGCTCAATCTATGGCGGGAGCCACCTCGAACAGGCAGTGGTCAAAGCCCTCGGCGGCGCATTGCACCTCGCGGGCCTGAAGCCGGCGCGGTGCGCCCGCCTGCTCGCAGACGAATTCCAGCGCTCCGGCGAGCCACGGCGCGAACATGTAGCAGAGCTTGCGGCCCGCGCCCTTTGTCGCCTCGGTGACGAAGGAGGAGTGATCGAGCCGGATCGTCCCCGTCCCCGCCACCGGGTCCAGCGCGAGGATGGAGAAGTGCCCCCAGCCGCGCTGCGACAGCCGTTTCATGTAATGCGCGAACACGTCAGTGCCGGTGAGGCCATAGACCTCCGCCTGCCGCTCGCACCACACGAAGGCCGAGAGCCGGCCGGCGGGCGCCAGCGTCGCGTCGAACGCCTCCGCCCCCAGCGCCGCCTCGATGGCGAAGTGGTTGTTGTTGTAGAAGTGCTGCGGCACCAGGATCATGGGCATCTTGTCCACGAACCAGCGGCCGGTAGCCTCGTCCACATCGATCTCGATTTCAGGCTTCGCCATCGGGACCTCGCTCCGGAGCAGGGGGACTCACTTTCCCCACACATCCTTCAGCAATTGCAGCCAGTTTCCACCCATCACCTTCTCGATGCGCCCCGTGGACCAGCCGCGCTTCTCCATCGCCGCGGTGAGGTTGGGGAAGTCGCCGATCACGCGGAAGCCCTCGGGATTGATGACCTCGCCGAAGTCGGTGAGCTTGCGGCCGGTGCCCTTGTCGTGGGTGATCCAGTCGAAGAAGGGCTTGCCATAGCCCTGGGTGAAGTCCGTGCCGACGCCCACCATGTCTTCGCCGGCGATGTCGATGACGTATTCCATCGCCTCCACATAGTCCGCGACGGTGGAGGCCGGCCCCTTCTTCAGGAAGGGCGGGAACATGGTGACGCCGATGAAGCCGCCCTTGTCGGCGATGAAGCGCAGCTGCTCGTCGGTCTTGTTGCGCGGGTGGGCCTTGAGGCCGGCCGGCAGGCAGTGGGAATAGGCGACGCGCTGTTTGGAGGCGAGGATGGTGTCTTCCGAGGTCTTCGGGCCGACGTGGGAGAGATCGCACAGGATGCCGAGGCGGTTCATCTCCGCCACCACGTCGCGGCCGAAGTCGGAGAGGCCGCTGTCACGGCCCTCGTAGCAGCCGGAGCCCACCCAGTTCTGGGTGTTGTAGGTCATCTGGATGATGCGCACGCCCAGCTCGTGGAACAGCTCGAGATATTCCAGGTGGTCCTCGATGGCGGTGGTGTTCTGCCAGCCGAGGATGATGCCGGTCTTGCCGTCCTCTTTCGCCTTCAGGATGTCGGCGGTGGTGTAGACCTGCGAGATGAGGTCCGCGTTGGCCGCGAAATCCTTCTTCCACCGGGCGATGTTGCGCATCGTCTCGGTGAAGTTGTCCCAGATGGAGCAGGTGCAGTTGGCGGCGGTGAGGCCCCCCTTGCGCATGTCCTCGAAGACGGGACGGGAGAAGTCGGAGATGATGAGCCCGTCGATGACGATGAGCTTGTCGTGAAGGTCGGACACCGGGTTTTCCCCTTTATTGGAAACGAAATTCAGGAAGGCTCAGGCGGCCACCAGCGTTCCGGCGTTTGGATGCCAGGAGACGCGCACGGGCTGGCCGGGCTTGAGCGGGGCGGGGCCGCCCACGGCGGGTGAGGGGCGGCGGGCGATGAGGGCGAGGCCGGAGGCGGTGGCCACGCGATAGTCGATGACGAGGCCGCGATAGGTGGCGAGCTCCACCACGGCGGGAAGCGCGTTGTGGTCGTCCTCCGCGCCGTCCAGCACCAGCCGCTCCGGCCGCACGGCGAGGGAGAGGTCGCCGGAGAGGCCCGCAGGATCGACACGCACCTCCTCGCCGCTCGCCAGCCGGAACCGGCCGACGCCAGCGAGTTCGCCGGGCAGCAGGTTCGTCACGCCCATGAACTCGGCAGCGAAGCGCGAGGCTGGCCGGCCGAAGAGGTCGTCCGGCGAGCCCTGCTGCTCGATCTTGCCGGCGCGCATGAGCACCACGCGGTCGGCCACCGACAGCGCTTCGTCCTGGTCGTGGGTGACGAAGATGGTGGTGATGCCGAGCTGCTGCTGCAGGGTGCGGATCTCCGTCTTCATCTCGTGGCGCAGCTGGGCGTCGAGGTTGGAGAGCGGCTCGTCCAGCAGCAGCACGTCCGGCTCGATCACGAGGGCGCGGGCCAGCGCCACGCGCTGCTGCTGGCCGCCGGAGAGCTGCTTGGGCAGGCGCTCGGCGAGGTGGGAGAGCTTCACCCGGTCGAGGGCGGTCTTCACCTTGCCGGCGATCTCCGCCTTGGGGAGCTTGCGCATCTGAAGCCCGAACGCGACGTTCTCGGCGACGCTCATGTGCGGGAACAAAGCGTAGTTCTGGAAGCCGAAGCCCATGTTGCGCTTGTTCGGCGGCAGATGGGTGAGGTCGCGCCCGCCCACGAGGATGCGACCTTCGGTTACGGGGATGAAGCCGCCGACCATGCGCAGCGTCGTGGTCTTGCCGCAGCCGGAAGGGCCGAGCAGCGCGACGAGTTCGCCCTCGCCGATGGTGAGGGAGACATGGTCCACGGCGGTCATGGCGTCGTAGCGCTTGACGATGGATTGCAGCACGACATCGGACATGAGCACGCTCCTCAGAAGGCGCGGGAGAGGCGGGCGTAGCGATCCGACACGAGGAGCAGCACGCCGATGATGAGGATCTGCACGGTGGCCACCGCCGCCACCGTCGAATCCAGGTTCCATTCGAGATAGGAGACGAGCGCGATCTGCAGCGTGGTGCGCCCCGGCCCCACGAGGAAGATCGACTTCTCCAGATCAATGAAGGAGATGACGAAGGAGAAGAGCGCCGCCGCCACGATACCCGGCTTGATGATGGGCAGCGTCACCCGGAAGAAGGTGGTGAGCCGGCCCGCCCCCAGCGATTGCGCCGCTTCCTCGTAGGAGGGGCTCATGCCCACCAGCGAGGCTGTGACGAGCCGCACGGTCCACGGCAAGGCGATGAGGCCGTGGGCGACGAACAGGCCCGGCAGGGTGCCGGAAATGTCCACGTCCAGCAGGATCTCCAGCTCGATGAAGGCCATGAACAGCGCGGCGCCCCCGACGATGCCCGGCACCACCATGGGCGAGAGCAGAAGCGTCTGGATGGCATCGCGCCCGGGGAAGCGGTAGCGCACCAGCGCGAGGCTCGCCGGCACGCCGAGCGCCAGCGAGAGGGCCACCGCCACCAGCGCCGTCTCGACGCTGGTGATGAAGCCGTTGCGGAAGGAGTCGAGCTGCCAGGCGCGCGCGTACCAGTCCAGCGTGTAGCCCGTCGCCGGGAAGGAGAGGATGCGGTTGGCGAAGAAGCTGACCCAGATCACCGCGCCCAGCGGCAGCACCACGAAGGCGAGCACGAGGGCGGTGATGGCGGCATAGATGCGGTTGACGGCGAGAAGTCCCATTTGCCCCTCACTCGCTCCAGCGCCGGTAGCGGCGCTGCACCAGGACGTTGGCGGTGGTGGTGAGCACCAAAGTCACCGCCATCAGCACGAAGGCGAGCGCCGCGCCGAACGGCCAGTTCATGGCTTTCGCCACCTGCTGGTAGACGGTGGGCGCCATCATGTGGAAGCTCGGCCCGCCGATGAGGACGGGCGTCGCATAGGCGTTCATGGAGAGGATGAAGCAGAGCATCGTCCCGGCGAGGATGCCGGGCAGAGCGAGCGGCAGCACCACGCGCCACAGCACCGTGAGGTGGGAGGCGCCCAGCGACTGGGCGGCGGACTCAAGGTTCGCGTCGATGCCCTCGATGACGCTCTGCAACGTCACGACCATGAAAGGCAGCAGCACCGAGACGAGGCCGATGACCACGGCGGTGGGCGTGTACATCAGCTTCACCGGCGAGAGGCCGACGGCGCCGATGACGGCGTTGAACAGCCCCTTGTCGCCGAGGATGACCATCCACGCCGCCGTCCGCACCGCATTGCCCATCAGGAGGGGCAGCACGATGAGCAGGAGCAGCCGCCCCTTCCACTTGTCGCTGGCCTGCCGCACCAGAAAATAGGCGACCGGGAAGCCCGCCACGAGGCACAGCAGGGTGGAGAGGGCGGAGATCCACAGCGTGGTGCCCAGTACCTCCTGATAGAAGCTGTCGGCGAAGAAGCGGGCGTAATTGTCCAGCGTCAGCGCCTCCACCATCATCTGCCCCGGCACGAACCGGTTCAGCGAATAGCGGAACATGAGCGCCAGAGGCCCCATCAGCGCGACCAGCACGAAGATCGTGGCCGGCGCCGTGAGGCCGTAGGCGGGGGCGAGCCGCCGCCCCTCCCGCCCGCGCGGTGCGGGCGGAGATGTTGTTGCCACCGGCGCGGTGGCGCCGGAGCTTGCGGAGGAGGTCATGGGGGCCTCGCTCAGCGGGCGATGTTCTTGTTCCACCACTCCAGCCATTCCGCCGTATTCTTGGCCACGTGCGCGTAATCGGGGAACTTCAGTGCGGCGGCCTCGGCGGCGGTGAAGTCCACCTTCGCCTTGAGTTCGGGCGAAAGTTCCGCCTTGCCGTTGGCCGGGGCGTAGAAGCTCGCGCCGGCAAGGCCGGCCATGGCTTTCGGGTCCAGCATGGCGTTGAAATAGATGTAGGACAAATCCGGGCTCGGCGCCTTCTTCGGCAGGGCCGCGCCGAACATCACCGCGATGGCGCCCTCGGACGGGTAGCCGATGGCGAGGGGGGCGCCGTCATTGGCCCATTGCAGGCCGCGCGCCTTGTAGTTCACCGCGATGTCCACCTCGCCGTTGACGAGGCCGGCGCCGAGCTGCTGGTGGGCGGCATAGATGCGCGGCTGGGTGAGTTCCTTCAGCTCGAGGAGGCGCGCCTTGCCTTCCTCGGTATTGGTGACGTTGCCGCCCTTAATCAGGCCGGCCATCATGATGTAGTTGAAATAGAGCTGGTTGGTGAGGCCGATCTTGCCAGCCCATTTCTTGTCCCACAGCTCGGCATAGGACTTGGGCGGGTTCGGTACCTTGTCCTTGTTGTAGATGATGGTCACGCCGCTGTAGAGCCACGGCACGAAGAAGGGCTTGGACTTCAGGGCGGGGACGACGTTCGCGTAGTTCGGCACCTTGGAGAAGTCGATGTTCTCGATCACCTCCTGCCCGTACAGCTCGACGCTGTCGCCTTCGTTGATGTGGATGACGTCGATGGTGCCGCGCCGCAGCCGCTTCTCGGCGATCAGCTTCGCCTTGCGCTCGGGCTCCATGCCGAGATCGCGGACGATCTTGATGCCCTGGCTCTCCACGAGCGGGGCTTCCACGAACTTGATGGTGCGCTCGTTCCAGTCGCCGCCCCAGTTGGAGACGACGAGGGTCTTGTCCTGCGCGCGGGCGAGGCCGGGCATGGCAAGGGCGGTGGCGCCCGCGCCGAGGCCGGCAAGGACGGCGCGGCGGGAGGGGGCGCCGGTGAGCTGGGTAATGAGCTTGGTCATGTTCGCCTCTGGATTATGATTTGAAGTCGAACGCTTAAAACCGGCGGCGCTGGGGGCGCCACCGGCAGGTCTTGTCAGAAGTACTTCGGCCTCACGCGGCCGCCCTGGATTTGCCGCCCACCTCATCGAGATAGGCAATGCAGCGCTCCAGCGGCTCCACGTCGGCGAACTTGGCGTCGATGTCGAACAGGTTCCACGCCACGGCGCCGGGCACGCGATCCCCGATGCATTCCTTCACCGCGATGGTGCGGAAGCCCTCGGCGAGGCCGTCGCACAACGTGGTGCGCACGCAGGCCGAGGCGGTGACGCCGGTGACGAGGATGGTGTCCACGTTGTTGGCGCGCAGGAAGCCGGCGAGATAGGTGCCGTGGAAGGCCGAGGCCCGCTTCTTGATGAGCACCTGCTCGCCTGCCACCGGCTCGATGCGGCTGTCGATGGCCCACAGCTCGGGCTTGGCCTGGTCCACCACCTCGATCGGGATCTTGTGGTGCCACAGGCCCATGTCGGTGGCGGCCTTGGTCTCGTCCGTCACCTGGTAGCAGGTGGTGACATGAACCACCGGATGGCCGTTGCGACGGCAGGCGGCGAGCAGCGCCTGCACGCCGGGGATGATCTGGTCGTCGATCTTCTCGCAGGTGAACGGGTTGCCCGGGCGGGTCCACGCATTGGCGAGGTCCACATTGATGAGCGCCGGCCGCCGGCCGAAGCCGACCCGCCGCTGGAAGCCGTTGCGCTGGTACAGCTGGGTTGCCTGCTCGAAGGCGCGCGTCAGCGCTGCGTCGAGGTCTTCCTCGAAGGCCATGTCCTTGATCCCTGATGGTTTTGTGCCCGTTGCCACCGGGCTCGCAGGGAGAAGATTGGGCGAGGTCAGTCGGCTTGGGAAATTCTAATTTCGGCGCTATTGATATCTTTTGTGGTATCAATAGGCATGCGCTTCGATCTCCGCCACGTCCGCTGCTTCGTGATCCTCGCCGAGGAGCTGCATTTCGGCCGCGCCGCCCAGCGCGCCCACATGACCCAGCCGGGCATGAGCCGCCTCATCCGCGATCTGGAGCAGGATGTCGGCGTGCCGCTGTTTGCCCGCACCACCCGCACCGTGGTGCTCACCGAGGCGGGGAAAGCCTTCCTTGCGGAAAGCCGAGAGGCGCTGGCGCGGCTGGAGCGGGCGGTGACCAGCGCGCGGCGCACCGCGGGCGGCGAGGTGGGCGTGCTGCGCATCGGCTACATGGACTTCGCCATCAACGGCCGCCTGCCGGAATTCCTGAACGCCTTCAGCCGCTACCGGCCGGAGATCCGGCTGGAGCTGTCGTTCACCCCGACGCTGCAGCAGCAGGAGGCGCTCCTGGTGGAGCGCATCGACATCGGCTTCATGATCGGGCCGTTCGAGGAGGCGGGCATGGAGAGCTACACCTTCGACGACCATCGCTACGTGGCGCTGCTCCCCATCACCCATCCCCTCTCCAACGTGCGGGTGCTGCGCCTCGCCGACCTTGCCGACCAGCCGTTCGTGCTGGGCTCGGGCGAGAACTGGGGCGCCTTCCGCACCGCCTTCTTCGCCGTCTGCCACCGCGCCGGCTTCACCCCGCGCATCGTGCAGGAGGCGTCGTCCTCCGAAGGCATCTTCGGGCTGGTGGCGGCGGGGGCGGGGGTCTCGGTCTATGCGAGCTGCGTGCGCAACCTGCAGCGGCGCGGCATCGTCATCCGCGATCTCGACGACGTGGCCGACAAGCTCGTCACCTGCGCCGCCTGGGCCACCCCGGTGCGCGCGCCTGCCGTGACGGTCTTCACAGACTACATGCGGCGGGTGTGGGGCGGGACTTGAGCGTTGCCTCCGCTCAAGCGCCGCGCGGGTTTTTGACATGGCTTTCGCTCAAGCGCCGCGCGGGCTTCTGGGGCAGCGCAGCCCCCTCAGCGCGCCTTCGGATAGAGCGGGGCGAGGCCCCGCGCGGTGCGTGCCTTCGTCGGCTTCAGGGCAGCCTTCCGCTCCGCAGTGAAGGCGGAGCGGAAGCCGCGGCCGTCCCAGGTGTCCCCTTCCCCTGCATAAAGGTGGCGGCTGACCTCATGCAGCGCCGCCGCCATGGCCGGGGTGCGGGCTGAGGCTGTGCCCGAATGGCCGGGCCCTGAGGCGCGGTTCCAGTCGAGATAGGCGCGATAGGCGGCCGTGGCGTGGCCGGCCTTGCACGCGGCTTCCACCGCACCGGCGGCGGCCCTTTCATCCGGCGCCATCACCATCGGCCGGCGCACGGCGGGGCGCGTCGGTGTCGGGCGGCCGGGCCTCGCAGGCGGGGCGGCGACGGGCCGCTCCGGCGGCTGGGGAATGGCGCTCGCCCTGCGTCCGGCGCGCCGGCCGGAAAACAGCAGGAAGCTGGCGATGATCACCACCACCAGCGCGATGGCGGCGATGTCGCGCCAGGGCAGGGGGGCGTCGTCGCCCGGTGTCGCCTGCGGCTTGGGCGCGGACTTCGCCGCCGGCGCCGGGGGCGGGGCGAGACCGGCGGGATCGGCCGATCCCGCCACCTGCAGCGTCACCGGCGGCAGCTGGGCGGTCTCGGCACGGTTGGTGGCGATGTTCCACCAGGGCACGGTGACGGCGGGCAGCGTGATCGATCCGGCACGGGTGGGCACGACGGTGATGTGGACTTCGGCGACCGCGCCGGGCGCGCCGCCCACCTGGGCCGCCTCGGGATGCTCCTCGTCGGCATATTGGCGCACGCCGTCCGTCTCCGCCGGCTTCAGCGGCGGCAGCTGGGCGGGGCTGGCACCCTGCACCTCCAGCCGCAGCGTGCGGGTGAGGGCGACACCCACCTTGGCCTTGGCCGGCGGGCTGCTCCAGGTCTCCTTGAGGCGCACCGCGCGGGCCGGCAGGAACCATCCGGTGACGCCGGCCGGGCGGGGCAGGATCGTCACCTCCACCGGATTGGCGAACACCGTGACCTTGCGGCCGGAATCGAAGCCGCCGCCGAGCCACGGCATGGCGGGGCGGCCCAGCGCCCGCGCCTGCTCCTGCGCGCCCGGCGGGGACGTGGGAATGGAGGCGCGCAGGGCCACCGAGGAGATCTGGATGGTGCCGGTGCGCTGCGGCCGCATGATGTAGCGCAGCTCCACCACGCGGTAGCGCTGGCGGCCGTAGATGCGGGAAAAGCGCTTCAGCGTCCCGTCGGGGGTGAAGGTGGCGCCGTCCGCCGCCGGCTGGTCGGCCGACGCCTCCAGGGCGCCCACGCTGTCATACATGCGCACGACCACGGGAATCTCGCTCTGGAGATAGAAGGGCGGTGTGCCCAGCACATCCACGGAGAGGGCGATGGGGCCGTCGTCCGGCGGCTCGGCGGTGGAGCCGGGCGCCACGTTCATCTCGATGGGCGCGCTCGTCTCGCTGCCGAGGGTGAGGGCCGGGATGACGAGATGGCCGGCGCGCTTGGGCGCCAGCGTCAGCACCCACTCGTTCACCTCCACCATGCGGCCGTTCAGGCTCTCCATGCGGCTGCGCTTGCCGCGGTCGAGGATCTCGAAATCCTTGTTGAGGGGGCTGATATTGGGCGGCTCGAGGCTGTCCCGGCCGATGACGCTGAGCACCAGCTCGAAGGTGTCGCCCTGGTCCGCCGGCGGCTTTTCCACCGTGGCCTTGAAGGATGCGGCGAGGGCTGCCGTCGCCCCCAGCGCAAGGGCGAGGGAGATCAGGCCTGTGCGGAGCGCGGCACGGATCATTGCGCGTCTCCCTCGGAGAGGAACACGGGCGCGCCGGTATATTGGGAGCGGATGCGCGCGCGCAGCAGCCCGCCGGGATCGTCCGGCACCTGCCGCAGCGCCTGCTCGCGGCTCTGGTCGTCGTCGCTGAACGCCACGGTCGGCGGCGTCTGGGGCGCGGGCTGGGCCGGCTTGGGCTGGGCGACCTGGGCGGGCGAGGGCGGGGGCGCGGCGAAGGCTGAGTTGGGGTCCTGCTTGCCCGCCTCCTGCCCGTCGCCCTTGTCGTCCGGCATGGGCGGGGGCGGCTCCTTGGGCGTCACCGGCGCGGCGGGTATGCCGCCGGCCATGGCCTCCGGCTGCTCGGACGGAGGCTGCTGGGGATTCTGCAGCGGCGGCTGGGCCGGCGGGGAATCGGGCGGCGGCGCCTGCTGCGCCTGCTCCTGCGGCGGCGGCTCCTGCGGCGGCTGCCGGGGCGGGGGGGCGGCTGTTGCGCCAGCTCGGGCGGACGGCGCGGCGGCAGCGGCGCAGGCGGGGGGAGCGGGCCCGGCTGCGGGCCGTTCTGCGCCTCCTGCGGCTTGTCCCCGCCGGGCTTCTGGTCCTGCTTCTGCTTCTGGTCGGACTTGGGGTCGGGCTTCTGGTCCTTGTTCTGGTCCTTGTTCTGGTCTTGCCCACCGCCGCCGCCGGCCTGGTTCTGCTTCTGCTTGTCTTCCTCTTGCTTCTTCTTCGCGTCGATCAGCTTCTGCACGAGGTCGCGGTTGAATTTGGCGTCGGCATTGTCGGGGTTTGCGGCCAGCGCCTTGTCGTAGGCGGCCACCGCCTCCTCGAGCTGCCCGGCGCGCGCGAGCGCGTTGCCGCGGTTGTAGTCGCGGCCCGGCAGGCGGGAGAGCGCGGCGGAGGCGCCTGAATAGTCGCCGGCCTTGTAGAGCGCATCGGCCTTCCAGGCGGGGTCTTCGAACTTCTGCGCGGCGGCGGAATAGTCGCCCCGGGCGTAGTTCGCCGCGCCCTGCTGGTCGGGCCGCCACCACAGGTCGGCCCAGCTCTGCGGCAGGTTCTGCGACACGGTCTCCTGGATCGTCTGCGCCTCCGCCCGCTGCGGCGTCGCGAGGCCGCCGAGGGCCGTGACGGCGAGGACGGCGATCCAGCCGCGCCGGAACGCGAGGGGGGCGAGCAGCAGAGCGAGCAGCAGCACGTAAGGCCCCATGTCCGCCCACACGTCGGCGGTGAAGCCTTCGCTGTCGGTGACGGCGCCGTTCGATGTCGCCACCGGGGGCAGGGCCGCGGCGATGTCGCGGTCATCGGCGGTGAGCGGCGTATAGGCCCCCTGTCCGGCGGTGGCGATGGCCTTCAGGGCGGCGGTGTCCACCGCCGGCGCGCCGTTGGCGCCATCCGCGCCGACGCCGATCACGTTGACCTTGTAGCCCTCCGCCGCGGCCGCCTTCGCCGCCGCCTGGGTCTTGCCCGGCTCGTCGCCCGGCCCGTCGGTGACGAGCAGGATGCGCCCGCTGGCCGCCCCGGCCCCCTTCAGCAGGTCGACGGCCATGGCGATGGCGGCCTGCGGGCGGTTGGCATTGCCGCGCATGAGGCTGGTGGAGAGGTCCGGCAGCATCTGCGCCACCACGTGCGCGTCCTCGGTCAGCGGCGCGGCGGCGAAGGGGATGTCGGAATAGAGCACCAGCGCCACCTCGCTGCCGCGCATCTGCTGCAGCACGTCGGCGATCTTGTAGCGGGCGGCGACGAGGCGCGAGGGGCTGGCGTCGGGCGCGTTCATGGTCGGCGAGAGGTTGACCGCGATCACCAGCGGATCGAGCCGGCCCGTCACCGGCTGCGGCAGCTTCTGCCAGGTGGGGCCGGCCATGGCGAAGGCGGCGGCGACCCATCCGGCGAACAGCAGCACGGCCGGCCATTGGCCCGAGGCGCGCCGTCCCGGCAGGGCGAGGTGAGCGAGGAGGTGCGGGTCCACCTCGCGCGCCCAGTCGTTGCGGCCCTCGCGCAGGCGGTGGTGGAGCAGGCCCGCGAGGATCGCCGCGGGCAGCAGCGCCAGGAGCCATTCCGGCCGCAGGAAGTGGAAGCTCGCCATCAGCGCGCCTCCGCAACCGGCAGCGCCGGGGCATCGGCCGCCGGGCCGTCCTGCGGCGCGGGCGCTTCGGCCGCGCGGCGGGCCGGCAGCCGAAGCAGCACGGCGGCGGCGAACAGGAAGCTCGCGACCAGCGCGGCGCCGAGCGGCCAGAAGAACAGGGTGAGGGCCGGCCGCACATATTGCGGATCGCCGGCCACCGGCTCCAGCTTGTCGATCTCGGCATAGATGCCGGCCAGGGCCTGCTGGTCGCGGGCGCGGAAATACTTGCCGCCGGTGAGGCCGGAAATGGCCTTGAGCGCGCCCTCGTCGAGGTCCGAGGACGGGTTCATGGGCGCGCCGGGGATGAACTCCCCGGCATCGGAGCCGACACCGATGGTGTGGATGCGCAGGTGCTCCTTGGCGGCGATGGCCGCGGCCTGGAGCGGATCGAGCACGCCTGACGTGTTGGCGCCATCGGTCAGCAGCACCACCACCCGCTCCTTCTCCGGCCCGTCGCGCAGGGTCTTCACCGCGAGGCCGATGGCGTCGCCGATGGAGGTGTTGCGCCCGGTCATGCCGATGGTGGCCTGCGCGAGCAGTTCGCGCACCGCCCGGCGGTCGAGGGTGAGGGGCGCCTGCACATAGGCGCGGGTGCTGAACAGGATGAGGCCCACCCGGTCGCCGGCGCGGCGGGCGATGAAGTCGTCCGCCACCTTCTTGACCACCTGCAGCCGGTCCATCGGCTGGTTGAGGGCGAGGTCGCGCTGCGCCATGGAGGCGGAGAGATCGATGACCAGCATGATCTCTCGCCCCTCCACCGGAACCTCCACCGGCCGGCCCACATAGATGGGCTGGGCGGCGGCGATCACGAGCAGGGTCCAGATGAAGGCGAGCGCGGCGAGGCGCGTCTTGCGCCACGCCGGCCGGCCCGGCGTCACCAGCCCGGCGCGGGCGAGGGCGGCGAAGAAGGGCAGGCGCAGCGCGCCGGCCTTCTGCTCGCGGGCGCGGGGTATCGCGAAGTAAGCGAGGAGGGGGACCGGCAGCAGCGCCAGCATCCAGGGCCAGGCGAGCGTGATCATCGGCGCGCCCGGATATGGCGCCGCACCGCGTCGGCGAGGGTGGCGGGGGTGATGCTGCCGGCGGCGACCTGCTCCGCCGTCTGCGCCGGCATGTAGGGGGCGCGGGCGAGGAAGGCGGCTTCACGCGGGGCGAAGGGCGCACGGCCGGTGACGAGCAGGCGGGCCCAGGCCTCGCCGGTGAGCGTCGCCTTCGCCTCGCCGGACTCGGCACGCACCAGCCGGCGCAGCACGTCCGAGGCGGCGACCGCGACGGCGTGGGTATCGTCCGGTTCGGCGCGGCCGACCTCGGCATCGAACATCTTCAGGGCCTTGTAGGCGAGCGTCTGCCGCCAGCGCCATTCGCGCACGGCGAGGATGATGAGCACCAGAACCACCAGCCCGGCCAGCACGTACCAGCCCGGCGCCAGCGGAAAGAGGGGCACGTCCGGGGGCAGATGGATGTCGCGCAGCGCCGCCAGCGGGTCCTCGGCCGATCCCGGCACGGGCGGGGCGGGCGGCGCTCCGTTGAGGAAATCCGGCGTCTGGAAATTGGGCGGTGTCGCCGCCGGAGCACCGCCGGGCGCAATGAGCTGGGTGGGGCCGGCGGCGGCCCCCGGCGTGGTGGTTGCGGGCGGGACGGCAGGGGTGGTCATCGCGCCGCCGTCCGTCCTGCGCCAGGGGCGATCGCCCCGGCTGCGCCGGCGCGCGCCGAGACGGCCGCCTGCCGCATCCGCTCGGGGTTGAGGACTTCCGCCGGGTCGCAGCCGGTCTCGAGGTCCATCAGGGTGAGACCGCGCTCGCGGCAGAGGCGCTCCAGCGCGCCGCGTCGATCGGCGAAGCGCCGGGCATAGCCCTCCCGGGCCGACGCGCGGCTGTCGTCGAGGCGGGCGACGGCCACTCCGTCGGTGACGGGGAAGACGCCGCCGGAGGGCATCTGCGTCTCCAGCCGGTCATAGACGAACAGGCAGGTGACGTGCCCGTCCAGCGCGATGCGCCCGAGCTCGCGGGCGGCGTGCTCGTCGAGGTCGGCGAAATCCGAGACGAGGAAGATCAGCGTGCCGGGCTTCACCAGCGGACGCAGCCGGGCCAGCGCTTCGCCCAGCGTCGGTTCGGAGCCGGGCGGGCCGAGGCGCTCGGCCGTGGCGTCGGCGATGGAGCGCACGAAGGCGAGGATGCGCCGGCGGGTGCGTTCGGCGCGCAGCGCGATGATGCCGGAGGGGGAGAGCACCAGCCCGCCCACCCGGTCGCCGCCGCCGATGCCGATCCACGCCAGCACCGCCGCCGCCTTGGCCGCCAGCACCGACTTGAAGCAGTCACGGGTGCCGAAGCGCATGGAGGCGCGCGCATCCACCAGCACCAGCACCGGGCGCTCGCGTTCCTCCTGGAACAGCTTGGTGTGCGTCTTGCCGGTGCGGGCCGTGACCCGCCAGTCGATGGTGCGCACGTCGTCGCCCGGATGGTAGACGCGCACCTCGTCGAACTCCATGCCGCGGCCGCGGAAGGAGGAGCTGTGGCCCCCGTAGAGCTGGCTGCTGACGCGCTTGCCGCCCGAGAAGCCGCCCTGCACGCGCGGACGCGCTGCCACCAGGTCGGCGAGGCGGGCAACGACGCCCCGGAGCGGATCGCGCTCGGCCATGGCGTGTGTCGCCTCAGCCCACCGGCACGCGGGCGAGCAGCAGGTCGATGAAGTCGTCGCTGGTCACGCCGTCGGCCTCGGCCTCGAAGGTCATCAGCACGCGATGGCGCAGCACGGGCTTGGCGATGGCCTGCACGTCCTCGGGAATCACATAGTCCCGCTTGCGCCGCCAGGCATGGGCGCGGGCGCAGCGGTCGAGGGCGATGGTGCCGCGCGGGCTGGCGCCGAAGCCGACGAGGCCCTGGAGATCCGCTCCGTAAAGTTCGGGACGGCGCGTCGCCTGTACCAGCTGGAGCAGATATTCCTCTACCTGCTCCGCCATGTGCACGGCCAGCACCTCGCGCCGGGCGGCGAACACCACTTCCTGCGGCAAGGGCGCGCCGAAATCCGGCGACTCGCCCCGGGCCTCGCCGCGCACGAGGCGCAGGATCTGGCGCTCGGCGTCGAGATCAGGGAAATCGATGCGCACATGCAGCAGGAAGCGGTCGAGCTGCGCCTCGGGCAGGGGATAGGTGCCTTCCTGCTCGATGGGGTTCTGGGTCGCCATCACCATGAAGAGCGGCGGCAGGCGGCGGGTGGTGCGCCCCACCGTCACCTGACGCTCCGCCATGGCTTCCAAGAGCGCCGACTGCACCTTGGCGGGCGCGCGGTTGATCTCGTCCGCCAGGATGAAATTGTGGAACACCGGCCCTTCCTGGAACTGGAAGCTGCCGTCTTCCGGCCGGTAGATGTCGGTGCCGGTGAGGTCGGAGGGCAGAAGGTCCGGCGTGAACTGGATGCGCTGGTCGGTGAGGTCGATGGCATGGGCCAGCGCCTTGATGGCCTTGGTCTTGGCAAGGCCCGGCGCGCCTTCCACCAGAAGATGGCCGTCGGCGAGCACGGCGATCAGCAGCAGTTCCACGAAGGCCGGCTGACCGAGGATGCAGGCATTCATATAGACCGAGAGGTCGTCGAAGGCGCGGGCGAGGCTGCTGCGGTCGATGACCGGCGGGCGCGGACGGGCAGACGAGGCGGCGGGCGGCTCCCGGCGTGCGGCATCGAGGAAGGACGCGTCTCGGCTCGTGCTCATCTCTTGCTCGCGCTCGACTCTCGGGTTCGGCCACGGGGCCCGTCGGCGCCATGGCGGGGCGGCTGCTCCCCCTGCACCACCGCCGGGAGAGCGCCTCATCGGCTCCTTATAGCGTCGCGGCTTCCGCGTCACACCTTATCTTGCGTTCATTTTTGAGGGATGGCGCCATTTTCTGCCCGGCCGCGCCGGTGCCGGAGGGGCATACGGCGCAGCGGCAGACGGAAGGGCAGACCGGCGTCTGTGTCGCTTTCATTCCAGTTTGCCGTCGCATTTCCACGAGAGCCTCGCACCGGGCAGGCGCATTGTCGCGGTCGAACAGGGGACACCCCCGGTTTCTCCATTCAGAGACCCCCATGCGCCGCTTCTCCCTTCCTACCCTCCTCGCCGAGGCGCTGAATGCCCACAAGGGCTGGAGCCGCCAGTGGCGCAACCCGACGCCCAAGCCGGCCTACGATGTCCTCATCATCGGCGGCGGCAGCCACGGCCTCGGCGCCGCCTACTACCTCGCCAAGGAGCATGGCATCCGCAACATCGCGGTGCTGGAGAAGGGCTGGATCGGCGGCGGCAATTCCGGCCGCAACACCACCATCATCCGCTCCAACTACCTCTATGACGAAAGCGCCGCCCTCTACGAGCACGCGGTGAAGCTGTGGGAAGGGCTCTCGCAGGAGCTGAACTACAACGTCATGTTCTCCCAGCGCGGCGTGCTGATGCTGGCCCACAACCAGCACGACGTGCAGAGCTTCAAGCGCCACGTCTATTCCAACCGCCTCAACGGCATCGACAACGAGTGGCTGACGCGGGAACAGACGAAGGAGTTCTGCCCGCAGCTGAACATCTCGCCGGACATCCGCTATCCCGTGCTCGGCGGCGCCCTCCAGCGGCGCGGCGGCACGGCGCGGCACGATGCGGTGGTGTGGGGCTATGCGCGTGGCGCGGACGCGCTCGGTGTCGACATCATCCAGAACTGCGAGGTCACCGCCATCCATCGCGGGCCGGACGGCGCCGTGACCGGGGTGGAAACCACGCGCGGGCCGATCGGGGCGAAGAAGATCGGCGTCTCGGCGGCGGGACACACCTCCATGGTCATGGCCATGGCCGGGGTGCGGATGCCGCTGGAGAGCTTTCCCCTTCAGGCGCTGGTCTCCGAGCCGGTGAAGCCGTGCTTTCCCTGCGTGCTCATGTCGAACGCGGTGCACGCCTATATCTCCCAGTCCGACAAGGGCGAGCTGGTGATCGGCGCGGGCACGGACCAGTATGTCTCCTACAGCCAGCAGGGCGGGCTCCACATCACCACCCACACGCTGGACGCCATCTGCGAGCTGTTTCCCCAGTTCACGCGCATGAAGATGCTGCGCAACTGGGGCGGCATCGTCGACGTGACGCCGGACCGCTCGCCCATCATCGGCAAGACGCCGGTGAAGGGCCTCTATGTGAATTGCGGCTGGGGCACGGGCGGCTTCAAGGCGACACCGGGCTCGGCCCATGTGTTCGCACACACCATCGCCTGCGACGAGCCCCACCCCGTCAACGCCCCCTTCACCCTCGACCGCTTCCGCACCGGCCGCCTCATCGACGAGGCGGCGGCGGCGGCGGTGGCGCATTGAGATCAGGCCATGCTGCTCGTTCCCTGTCCCTATTGCGGGCCGCGGCCCGAGGTGGAATTCCGCTGCGGCGGCGAGGCGCACATCGCCCGCCCGGCTGATCCCGATGCCCTCGATGACGCCGCCTGGGCCGAATACCTCTTCGCCCGCACCAGCCCGAAGGGCGTCCATGCCGAGCGCTGGCTGCACGCCCACGGCTGCGGCCGTTGGTTCAACGCGCTGCGCAACACGGTGAGCGACGCCTTCATCACTACCTACGAGATGGGCCAGCCGCGCCCCGATATCGCGGGAGATCGCTGATGGCCCAGGATTTCCGTCTTCCCGGCCGGGGCCGCATCGACCGCAAGAAGCCCATTGCCTTCACCTTCAACGGCCGCACCGTCGGGGGCTATGAAGGGGATACGCTCGCCTCGGCGCTGCTCGCCAGCGGCATCCGGCTGATGGGCCGCTCCTTCAAATATCACCGCCCGCGCGGCGTGCTGACCCATGGCGCGGACGAGCCCAATGCCCTGTTCCAGGTGGATCGCGGCCTCGGCCGGGCCGATCCCAACAACCGAGCCACGGTGGTGGAGGCGGTGGCGGGCCTGAAGGTATCGTCGCAGAACCACTGGCCCTCTCTGGAGCATGACATCGGGCAGGTGAACGACCTCGTCGCCCCGGTGCTGACGGCGGGCTTCTACTACAAGACCTTCATGTGGCCGCGGTCCTTCTGGGACAAATTCTACGAGCCGGCCATCCGTGCCGCAGCCGGCCTCGGCGTCGCGCCGGACGCGCCGGATGCGGACCGCTACGTCCATCGCAACACCCATTGCGACGTGCTGGTCGTCGGCGCGGGGCCGGCCGGCCTCGCGGCCGCGCTGGCGGCGTCTGAGGCGGGCAAGCGGGTGATCCTCGCCGACGAGCAGGCGGAGATGGGCGGCAGCCTCCTCGCCGATCTCACTTCCACTATCGATGGCAAGACCGCCTCGGCCTTCGTCGCCGACGCGCTGAAGACGCTGGCGGCGCGGGCAAATGTGACGCTGCTCAGCCGCACCACGGCCTTCGGCTATTACAACCACAACCACGTCGTCCTCACCGAGCGTGTCACCGACCATCTCGCCGCCCCTGACCCGAAGCTGCCGCGCGAGCGGCTGTGGCAGGTGCGGGCGAAGGAGGTGGTGCTCGCCACCGGCGCCCACGAGCGTCCGCTCGGCTTCGCCGACAACGACCGGCCGAGCATCATGCTGGCCGAGAGCGTGCGGACCTATGTGAACCGCTACGCCGTCGCGCCCGGCCGTCGCATCGTCTTCGCCACCAACGGTGCCTCCGCCTATCGCGCGGCGGCGGATGCCAAGGCGGTGGGGCTGGACGTGACCCTCGTGGACCTGCGCCCCGAGGCCGAGATCGGCCCCGAGCGGGCGCTCCTCTCCGGGATCGAGCTTCTCGCCGGCCATACGGTGGTCGGCTCCACCGGCGGCAAGGCGGTGACGGGGCTGATCGTGGCGCCGCTTTCGGGCGGACGCGTCGGCGCGCGTCGGACGCTGGCCTGCGATTGCGTCGGCATGTCCGGCGGCTGGACGCCGGCGGTGCATCTCTTCTCCCAGTCGCGCGGCAAGCTCACCTTCCGCACCGAGATCGACGCCTTCGTGCCGGGCACGTCGGTGCAGGCGGAGCGCTCGGCCGGCGCGTGCAAGGGCACCTATGACCTCGCGAGCATCCTCGCCGAAGGCTGGGCGGCCGGCGCGGATGCGGCCGGCGTGCCGTCAACCCGCGCCTTCGCGGCGACGCCCGCAACGCCCACCGGCTTCAAGGCGGCGCGCGTGCTGCCCACCGATGCCGATCCGAAGAAGGTGCGCGCCTTCCTCGACTTCCAGAACGACGTGACCGCCAAGGACATCGGCCTTGCGGTGCGCGAGGGGTTCGAGAGCGTCGAGCATGTGAAGCGCTACACCACCAACGGCATGGCCACCGACCAAGGCAAGACCTCCAACATGGCCGCCCTCGGCCTCGTGTCGGAGATCCTGGCCAAGGACATCCCGCAGGTGGGCACGACTACCTTCCGGCCGCCCTACACGCCCGTCACATTCGGCGCCATCGTCGGCACGGCGCGGGGTGAGACCTTCGACCCCATTCGCACCGCGCCGGTGCACGACTGGGCGGTGAAGCAGGGCGCCAAGTTCGAGAACGTCGCCCTGTGGCGCCGCGCCTGGTACTTCCCCAAGCCGGGGGAGGACCTGCACGCGGCGGTGGCCCGCGAATGCCGGGCGGTGCGCGAGAGCGTTGGCCTGCTCGATGCCTCCACGCTGGGCAAGATCGAGGTGGTGGGGCCGGATGCGGCCGAGTTCATGAATCGCATGTATCCCAACGGCTGGACCAAGCTGGAGCCGGGCAAGTGCCGCTACGGCCTGATGCTGAAGGAAGACGGCTTCATCTTCGATGACGGCATCGTCGCCCGCATGGCGAGCGACCGCTTTCATGTCACCACCTCCACCGGCGGCGCGCCGCGGGTGATGGCGCACATGGAGGATTATCTCCAGACGGAGTGGCCGGACCTCGACGTGTTCCTCACCTCCATCACCGAGGAATGGGGCGTCATCGCCGTGCAGGGGCCGCGGGCGCGGGAGGTGATCGCGCCATTCGTGACCGGCATCGACCTCTCGCCCCAGGCCTTCCCCCAGATGACGGTGCGCGAGGGGGAGATTCTCGGCGTGCCGACGCGGCTCATGCGGGTGTCCTTCACCGGCGAGCTGGGCTTCGAGATCAACGTGCCGGCGGATTTCACGCAAGCGGTGTGGGAGGCGCTGTTCGGCTACGGCCAGCGCTTCGGCATCACGCCCTACGGCACCGAGGCCATGCACGTGCTGCGCGCGGAACGCGGCTTCATCATCGTCGGGCAGGAGACGGATGGCACGGTGACGCCGGATGATGTCGGCCTCTCCGGCATGGTTTCCAAGGCGAAGAAGGACTTCGTCGGCAAGCGCTCGCTCGCCCGGCCGGACATGGCGCGGGCGGATCGCAAGCAACTGGTCGGCCTGCTCTCGGCGGACGGGCGGACGGTGCTGGAGGAGGGGGCGCAGATCGTCGCCGATACCAGGCAGGCGCTGCCCATGACCATGCTGGGGCATGTCACCTCGTCCTATCTCAGCCCCACCCTCAACCGTCCCATCGCGCTGGCGGTGGTCTCCGGCGGGCGGGCGCGGATGGGCGAGACGCTCTTTGTGACGACACCGGCCGGTTTCACGGCGGTGAAGGTGGTGGCCCCGGTGTTCCTCGATCCCGAGGGCAAACGGGTGGAAGGTCTTGTGGAAGGAGGCGTTCATGCCTGAGCCGGTTGCCATCCACGCGCGGCGCGCGCCCATCCTCGCCCCTTCGGCGTCCGGCCGAGTGCGGGTGCTGCCGCCCGCCGACCGCTTCGTGCTGCAGATGAAGGCGCCACGCGGCGCCGAACTGCCGGCAAGCGCCGGGGGCTTCGATCTCTCCGGCCCGCTCAATTCCGCGCGCGGCACGCCGGAGCGCTTCGCCGCCCGCCTCGGGCCGGGGGAATGGCTGCTCGTCTGTCCTGCAGGGGAGGGGGCTGCCGCCGGGCCGGCAATCGCCGGCGATCTCGCCGGCCGCTTCTTTTCGCTGGTGGCGGTGGGGCACCGCAATGCGGCGTTCCTGTTGAGCGGTCCGCATGCGGCGGACATTCTCAACGCCGGGATCGCCCTCGACCTCTCGGATGCCGCCTTCCCGCCCGGCTCGGCCACGCGCACGCTGCTCGGCAAGGCCGAGGTGGTGGTGGTGCGGGTGGGTGACGCGTTCCGGCTGGAGTGCTGGCGCTCGTTTGCGCCCTATGTGCACGCTTTCCTTCAGGACGCGGCGCGGGAATTCGGCTGAGGTCTACTTCGTCAGCTCGCGGATCTCGGCGGGGCGCTGGTTGATGGTGGTGCCGGTGGCGTCGGGGATGAATTCCAGCGGCACCGCCAGCATCTTGCCGCAGGCCGCGACCGTCCAGGTCTCGCGCCATGGCCCGCTCTCTGGCGCCGACTTGTCGCCGGGGGTAAGGCCGAAGCCGTCGAATGCGGTATCCGCCACGTCCATATCCTTGCAGTCGGCCACCTTGGTGCCGGCGCCGATGAAGGCATAGGTGAGCGCATCGCGCTGGAGCACGATGTTGGCGCGGGTGTGGCCCGGCAGCGTCACGAGGAAGCGCACGCCCGAAGGCTCGGCCCGGAACAGGATGTTGATGGTGCGCTCCGTGCCGCAGCCCTTGATGGGATAATGTCCCCACCACGCGCCGGACTTGGGCAGGCCTTTTGCGTCGAAGGACACTTCCTGCTGCAGCGTCACCGAGACATCGCCGTCCGAGAGGTTGGTGCAGGCGGGCAGTGAGATCGGGGGCACCTTCTTCCACGCCGCGGCCAGCGCGGCCCGGTAGGCGTCCGAATAGAGATAGCTCTGGAATTTCTTCGAATCGGTCGCCCCCGGCGCTGTCGCCGCCATGGTGGCGCCCGCCGGGATGAGAAGTCCGAAGGCCAGGGTGACAAGGGTTGCCCCGACAGCGCGCATGTCCGGCATCATCCTGCCCCCGAAAGATAGTGCGACCAACCGCGTCAGGCATACCACCCGCAGTTGCTGCCCGCCATCCGCCTACTGGTCCACCTCGCAACGCAGTTCCTGTCGGCCATCCGGCAGCGTGCGGCGGTGGGTGCGGTCGGCGAGGCGCTGGATGAGGTGGAAGGTGATGCCGTTGAGCATGGCGTCCTCGTCCACGCCGGCATCGAAGCTCGGCACCGGCCCCGGCTGGAGTGCGCCGCCGGTCCAGGCGAAGGCCACGTCCAGCACGAACTCGTCGAATCGCGTCGTCACCTCCACCGGCCCCTCCACGAGGGAGGGGGCGGCGGTGGCGAATTCCTCGGCGATCTGGGCGATGCGCCCCACCTCCTCGGTGCGGGCGCCATCGGCGGCGGCGCTATCCATGAGGAACTGGCGCAGCACCGCATGGCCCGCCGCCGGCGTCCAGACGAGGTGGCGGCTCTTCACCGCCCCGATGCGGAACAAGGCATTGAGGCCGAGCGCGGTGAACAGGCCCAGCACCAGCGACGAGGTGAGCAGTTCCTGCGCCGAGGCGGAGAGCGCCCGGGCGTAGAAATCCGGAATCTCGTCGAAGGAGATGCCGACGAGAAAGCCGAGGCCCACCACGATGGTGCGCCGCGCATCCAGCATCCTTTGGCCGAGGATGGAAATGCCCGACAGCACGATGAAGGCGGAGGCGAACAGCAAGGCGGCCCCGAGCACCGGGCGGGGAATGGCCATCACCACCACGGACGAGCCGGGGATGAAGGCGAGGGCGATCCAGCCGAGGCCGACGCCCAGCCCCACCCGCCGGGCCTTCACCTCGGTGGCGACCGACAGGCCGACGCTGGCCGAATAGGTGTTGAGGCCCATGGTGCCGATGAGGCCGGCAAACAGGGTGCCGAGGCCGTCCGCCATCACGCCGGCCTCGATGTTGGCATAGTCCGGGCGGCGCCAGTTCGGATCGTTGGCGCGCTGGCTCGCCACCATGTCGCCGAAGCTGCGCAGGATGCAGGCGAGCGCCCCGGCGAGGAAGCCAGGCAGCAGCCCGACGCTGAAGCTCGGCACCGCCAGCGGCCAGCGGATCGGCTCCAGCAGGGGCGCGACCGCCACGGGCGGCCGCGGCGCGCCGAGGCCGAAACCAAGGCCCACATGCACCAGCGTGCCGGCGGCCAGCCCCGCCAGCACCGCCATGGCGCGCAGCGGCGGGCTACCCCAGGCGGCGAGGGCGACCATCACCGCGAGGCCGGCCAATGCGCCGCCGGTGCCGGTGAGGGTCACCTGCGCCATCGACGGGCTGTAGCCCACCATCAGCTTGATGGCGACGACGCCGAGGATGATGCCGATGAGCATCACCACCAGCCCGACGATCTCGATGGGCAGGAAGGGGCGGACCCGATGCATCACGCGGCTGAACAGCACCTGCGCGAGGCCGGCTGCGATGGTCATGCCTGCCACCGCGCCCAGCCCGCCGGCGCGGGCGGCGTAGAGGGCGGCAGGCAGATAGGCGGCGGTGAAGACCGCGGGCAGGAGATAGCCGCAGCCGATGCGGGGCAGGAAAAGGACAGGCCGGCCCCAGCACTGGAAGAGGGTCGCGACCCCCATGGCCAGCATGGCGAGATCGATATAGCGCCGCTGCATCTCGGCATCGACGCCTGCTGCCTGCGCCACCAGCAGCGGAAACACCAGCGTCACCGCCATCAGGCCCATGTGCTGCGCCACCGAGCCGACGAGCACGGCCAACGGCGGATGGGACTCGTGATCGTATCGCAGCCTGCCCGTTCCCACGCGCCCCTCCCGAACCCGGCCGCTTGGCGGCTCTTTGTCTGCTCTGCCGAGACCCCGCTCAGGGCGGCCCGCGCGACTCATCTTGCATGGCGCGTGACGGCATGAGGCGATCCGGCGGAAACCGGCCGGGTGAACCTAAAGGGTTTGGGAAAAAGGGGAAAGCGCTCCAGAGGCTTGTCCCGCGTGCTGCACGCGGGACCGTTGCCGGCACAGCGCGCGGCGCGGCTACAGCGCCACGTAGATGAACTTGTCGGCCTTCAGGGTGGGGTAGTTGGCGCGGAGCGCGGTGGCGATCTTGCCGATCAGGTCCTTGTCGCCCGCAGCCGAGGGGCCGACGAAATCGGTGCCGGCCATCCAGGTCTCGAAGAAGCCGTGCAGGCCCTCGTCATAATCCGCGCCGGTGGGATTGGCTGATTTGTCGGCGAGGGAGGCGATGCCGTCCTTGCTCACTTCCAGACGCCAGTCGCGATCATCCACCACGGAGCCGATGAGGGCCGCAAGCTCCGCGTTCGTCCAGTCTGTGTTGAGGTCGAGGGCCATTGTCGCAAGTCCTACCCGATGAGGTCTCGGGCAGGACGTCACGCAAGAAGCGGTCCATCGCGGACGCGGGATGGCCGGCGCGCAGGGCGCCGACCCAAACCCGATGGTTCAGCGGCGGTTGGGGAGATCGGCGGCCTTCACCGCCTCTTCGTGATACCAGCTGCTTCCGATCACGGCCTGCGCGGCTCCCACGGCAGCGATCTCGGCAGCCCATTTCGCCTCTTTGGAGGGCATGCCGTTCTTCGCGTCATTCTTCACCGGGAAGACATAGATTTTCGCGGTCTCGCGCTCGTGGTTCGCAGTCATCACTCCGGTCTCCTGTCCGATGAGCCTCCTGGGCGCCATCACTTGGGAACTTCATAACATGATTTGCACCCTGCATATACATCAAGTCCGGTATATTTTAGTTTAGTGCCTATTTTTTAGGCGGATATAAATTGACGTCACTTATCTCTTTTATTTGCGCGTTTGCTGCATAGCCCGCGCGCGTCTTTCGCAGTGCAGCGGAATGCCTTGTTCCAAGCGTGGGCGCCGCGCTTTTGTTCCCGGGCGATGGCGAATGTTCCTGGCGCCGCGCTGCGCGCGGGGTGGCTGCACAGCGGGTGTGCGGGGCGCCTAAGGGTTCGGCCTAATCCTGATGCAGTAATGGGCAGCTGACGTTGCGGCGGCGGTCAAAAAGCCGTTGTCCGGCTATGGGGTCGCCGCTGGCACGCGGATTGCTAGATAAGCGCCGGCCCCCGCGGCCGGTGGATCCTTCACGGCCGGACGCTTCAAAGAGTTCCTGAATCAACGAGTTCGAGAAGCAAAGTCCCGAATTTCACGTCATCGGCTCAGAGAGACTGCAATGCCAAAGTTTAAGCTCGAGTATATCTGGCTCGACGGCTACACCCCGGTTCCCAATCTCCGGGGCAAGACCCAGATCAAGGAATATGACGTGTTCCCGAGCCTCGAGGAGCTGCCGCTGTGGGGCTTCGACGGTTCGTCGACCCAGCAGGCCGAAGGCCGCAGCTCGGATTGCGTGCTGAAGCCGGTCGCCGTCTATCCCGACCCGGCCCGCACCAACGGCGCTCTGGTGATGTGCGAAGTGATGATGCCGGACGGCGTCACCCCGCACCCGACCAACAAGCGCGCCACCATCCTCGATGATGCCGGCGCCTGGTTCGGCTTCGAGCAGGAATACTTCTTCTACAAGAACGGCCGCCCGCTCGGCTTCCCCGAGGCCGGCTATCCCGCGCCGCAGGGTCCCTATTACACGGGCGTCGGCTTCAAGAACGTGGGCGACGTCGCCCGCCAGATCGTCGAGGAGCACCTCGACCTCTGCCTCGCCGCCGGCATCAACCACGAGGGCATCAACGCGGAAGTCGCGAAGGGCCAGTGGGAATTCCAGATCTTCGGCAAGGGCTCCAAGAAGGCCGCCGACGAAGTGTGGATGGCCCGCTACCTGCTCCTGCGTCTCACCGAGAAGTATGGCGTGGACATCGAGTTCCACTGCAAGCCGCTCGGCGACACCGACTGGAACGGCTCGGGCATGCACGCCAACTTCTCCACCTCCTACATGCGTGAAGTGGGTGGCAAGGCGTATTTCGAGAAGCTGATGGCGGCGTTCGAGGCCAACCTCGACGACCACATCGCCGTCTACGGCCCGGACAACCACATGCGCCTCACCGGCAAGCATGAGACCGCGCCGTGGAACAAGTTCTCCTACGGCGTTGCGGACCGTGGCGCGTCCATCCGCGTCCCGCACTCCTTCGTCAAGAACGACTACAAGGGCTATCTTGAGGATCGCCGCCCCAACTCCATGGGCGACCCCTACCAGATCGCCTCCCAGATCCTGAAGACCATCTCTTCGGTTTCCACCGACGTCTCGGCTGCGGCCTGACGCCTTCGCCACGGCGCCCTCCGCGCGCCGTGGCGTTTTTTTGTGGCCGTGACGACCTGTTCGTTCCGCCGACTGCCGCGCGCGCGTCTTCTCGCGCCCTCCCTCCGGCCTTTGCCGTCGAGCCCGCGCCATTCGCGCCCGATTTTCCGTCCGATCTCCGGCAAGCCCGTCCCCTGGGGATGGGAACCTTCGCCGTGCCGGTCGCCCTCCGCGGCGAAGCTGGTATAAGCGGGGGGACATCCCTTGCGGCGCCGCGCCGTGGCGCCGCCGATCCCCTCGCGCCCGGAGCCGCCGATGCCCGCCGACTGGAACGCCAGCCAATATCTGAAGTTTGAGGACCAGCGCACCCGCCCGGCGCGCGATCTTCTCGCGGCGGTGCCGCTTCAGAGCGCGGCGTTCGTGGTGGATCTTGGCTGCGGCCCCGGCAATTCCACCGAAATCCTGGCGCAGCGCTTTCCCGGCGCGGAGCTGCTCGGGCTCGACACCTCGCCGGCCATGCTGGAGGCCGCCCGCGCCCGCCTGCCCGGCGTAACCTTCGCGCTCGGCGACGCCTCAACCTTCACGTTGCCGAAGCCGGCGGACCTCATCTACGCCAATGCCGTGCTGCAATGGGTGCCGGACCACGCCACCCTCCTGCCGCGCCTCATGTCGCTGCTGGCGCCCGGCGGGGTGCTGGCGGTGCAGATGCCGGACAATCTGGAGGAGCCGTCCCACGTCGCCATGCGCGAGACGGCCATGGCCGGCCCGTGGGCGGACACGCTCCACGCCGCCACCCGCGCGCGCACCGTTCTGCCCGAGCCAGGAGCCTATTACGACATGCTGAAGCCCCACGCGGGGGCGGTGGACGTGTGGCACACCATCTACAACCACCCGCTCGACGGCATCCCGGCCATCGTGGAATGGGTGAAGGGCACGGGCCTGCGCCCGTTCATCGATCCGCTGGAGGGGGACGAGCGCACGCAATTCCTAGAGGAATACGCCGCCCGTCTCGCCGACTCCTACCTGCCGCGGGTGGATGGCAAGGTGCTCCTCGCCTTCCCCCGCTTCTTCATCGTGGCGGTGAAGTAGAGATTCACCGCCAACCACTCACCAGCTCGGCAGAACGGCGCCCTTGAAGGTTTCGAGGATGAAGGTGCGCGTCTCCGGCGACTGGTAGGTCTCGACGAAGGTTTTCACCCACGGCTTGTCCTTGTCCTGCGCGCGCACGGCGATGACGTTCACGTAGGGCCCCTTGGGGTCCTCGCGCAGGATGGGGTCCTTCACCGGATCGAGGCCGGCCTCCTTGGCATAGTTGGTGTTGATGCCCGCCGCCGCGAGGTCGGGGAGGGAGCGCGGCAGTTGCGCCGCGTCGATCTCCACGAACTTCAGCTTCTTGGGGTTCTCCACCACGTCGATCACCGAAGCCTTCACGCCCACGCCGGGCTTCAGCTTGATGAGGCCCTTGTCGGCGAGCAGCAGCAGCACGCGGCCGCCATTGGTGGGATCGTTCGGGATGCCGATGGACGATCCGGCCGGGATGTCCTCGAACTTCTTGTACTTGGTGGAATAGATGCCGATCGGGAAGTTCACCGTGCTGCCCACGGAAACGATCTTGTAGCCGCGATCGGCGATCTGGTTGTCGAGATAGGGTTGGTGCTGGAAGGAATTGGCCTCGATGTCGCCGGACGACAAGGCGGCATTGGGCACCACATAGTCGGAGAACTCGATCACCTTGATGTCGAGCCCCTTCTTGGCCGCCTCTTCCTTCACCTTCTCCAGGATCTGGGCATGGGGGCCGGGGGTGACGCCGACCTTGATGGTCTCGGCGGCGGCGGAGAACGCGACGAGGGAAATGCCGGCGGCGAGCGCCAGAGCGAGGGCCTTCATGGAAACCTCCATCTGAACTTGTAAGGGTCTGCGCGCGCCGGGGCTCAGCCGCGGCTGCGCTTGTCGAGGCGGCGGGCGAGGCGGTCGCCGAGGGTCTGTACCGCCTGCACGAGAAGGATGAGCACGAGCACCACCGCCGCCATCACCTCGGGCATGAAGCGCTGGTAGCCGAAGCGGATGCCGAGGTCGCCGAGGCCGCCGCCGCCCACCGCGCCCACCATGGCCGAGTAGCCGAGCAGCGACACCGCCGCGAGGGTGAGGGCCAGCGTGATGGCGGGGAGCGCTTCCGGCAGCAGCACCTTGGCGACGATCTGGATGGGGCTCGCCCCCATGGCCCGCGCGGCCTCCACCAGCCCCTGGTCCACCTCGCGGATGGCGGCTTCGATGAGACGGGCGATGAAAGGCGCCGCCGCCACCGTCAACGGCACGATGGCCGCGCTGGTGCCGATGGAGGTGCCCGCCACGAGGCGGGTGAAGGGGATGATGGCGACCACGAGGATGATGAAGGGCGTCGAGCGCGCCGCATTCACCACGAGGCCGAGGGACTGGTTGAGCCACGGCGCCGCGAACAGCTCGCCCGACCGGCTGGTGGCGAGGAACACGCCGAGCGGCAGGCCGATGAGGGTGCCGAGCGCGCCGGAGACGGCCACCATGTAGAGCGTCTGTTGGGTGGCGTCGATGATGAGGTCGACGATGGTGGGCGGCAGCAGGCCGAAGGTGATGTCAAACATAGCCGAGAACCTCCGCCGTCAGATTGAGCCGTTCCACGGCATTGATGACGGCGCTGAGCGTGGGCGCGTCGCCCGGCACCGAGACCACGATGACGCCGAAGGGCGTGCCGGCGATCTCGTCCACCTGGGCCTGGATGATGTTCACGTCCACCGAGAGCAGGCGCGACACCCGCGACAGCACCGGGTCCTGCGCGTGCTCGCCGGTGAAGACGATGCGCAGCACCGCCTGGTCGCGGCCCTCGCGCGGCTCGGCGGAAAGCTGCTCTGCGACGCGGCGCGGCAGGCTCTTCGCGGTCAGCGCGGCGAGGAAGGAGCGGGTGGTGGGGTGGCGCGGGCGGGCGAACACCTCATAGGTGGCGCCGTCCTCCACGATGCGGCCGCCGTCGATCACCGCCACCTTGTCGGCCACCGCTTTGATGACCGCCATCTCGTGGGTGATGAGCAGCACGGTGAGGTTCAGTTCCGCATTCACCCGGCGCAGCAAAGCGAGGATCTGCTCGGTGGTCTCGGGATCGAGGGCCGAGGTCGCCTCGTCGGAGAGCAGCACGCGGGGGCGGGTGGCGAGCGCGCGGGCGATGCCGACGCGCTGCTTCTGGCCGCCGGAGAGTTCGGCCGGGTAGCGGTCGCGCTTGTCGGACAGGCCGACGAGATCGAGCAGCGGCTCCACCCGCGCCTTGATTTCGGTGCGCGGCACGCCGGCGATCTCCAGCGGCAGGGCCACATTGTCAAAGGCGGTGCGGCGCGCCAGCAGGTTGAAGTGCTGGAAGATCATGCCGATGGAGCGCCGCTCCTTGCGCAGCGCGGCCTCGTCGAGGGCGCCGATGTCCACATCGTCCACCAGCACGCGCCCGCCGGAGGGCTTTTCCAGCCCGTTGACGAGGCGGATAAGCGTGGACTTGCCCGCCCCCGACCGGCCGATGACGCCGAGGATCGCGCCTTCCGGCACATCCAGCGTGATGTCGGAGAGGGCATGCACCGCCGCGTGGCCGCTCCGGGCGGGATACGTCTTCGCCACCCGCTCGAAGCGGATGATGGAGCGCGCGGGCGCGGGGATGGCGGCGGGGGCGGCGGACGGGTCTGGAAGGGTAGGCACGGCGGCCGCCAAAGTCAGGGGGGCGTTCATGAAAGGCTCCGGCATTGCCGGCTGTTCGTCAATCCGGTCTTTCGTCCGGCGCGGAGAGGCGGCGGGAGGGAGCGGAGGACGGGGGAACAGGCGGCTCGGGAAGGGATGGGTGTCGGCGCAACCGGGACAGGGCCACGCTCTGCGCGGCATTCGGCGGTTTCACGCCGCTCCAGCGGCTGTCAGCGACACATCATCATAGGAAGGCCCATCCGTTCCGGGGCGAACATGGTGGCAATATTGTTCGTTTTATCGAACGCGTCAAGTCTGAATTAAGTTGATTATATTTGTCTGGTTAGAGTCCGTCCAGCAGCCGCCGGCCCAGTCGCTCCAGCGCCCGGCCGAACACGGCGGGATCATTCAGCGCCCGGGCCAGCACCAGCGCACCCTGGATGGCGAGCACGGCCTCCTCCGCCCGGTCGTCCGCTTGAGCGGAGGGGAAGCCCGCGCGGGTGAGGGCGGCGGCCAGCGCATCGCGCCAGCGGGCGAAGTAGGAGGCGACCGCTGCGCCGAACCGGTCCCGCACCTCGCCCAAAGCGAACACGCCCACGAGGCAGACGCGCCGGCCCGAGCGGAAATAGGCATCGGTGCGCGCCAGCATGTCCCGCACGGCGGCGGCTGCATCGTCCTGCTCGCGCAGGGGGGCGTAGACGTTGGCCTCGAACCAGCCGTCGATCTCGGCCAGCACGGCGGCCGCCATCTCCTCCTTCCCGCCGGGGAAGAAGTGATAGAGGCTGCCCTTGCCGAGCCCGGTGCGGGCGGTGATGTGGGCGAGGCTCGCCCCCTCGTATCCGTGCTCGCGGAACACCTCGCCCAGAAGGGGCAGGATGTCCGCGCGCTCGGCCACCGTTCGTGCCATCACATCCCCAGTTCGGTGAGGCCCGGATGGTCCGCCGGACGCGGGCCGAGGGGCCAGTGGAAACGGCGGTCGCTCTCGGCGATCGCCACGTCGTTGATGGAAGCCTCGCGCCGGCGCATCAGGCCCTCGGCGTCGAACTCCCACTGCTCGTTGCCATAGGAGCGGTACCACGCGCCATCGGCATCGTGCCACTCATACTGGAAGCGCACCGCGATGCGGTTGTCGTTCAGCCCCCACAGCTCCTTGATGAGGCGATAGTCCAGCTCCCGCCGCCACTTGGCGGTGAGGAAGGTGACGATCTCCGGCCGGCCGGTGAGGAAGTCGGAGCGGTTCCGCCAGCGGCTGTCGGGCGTGTAGGCGAGGGAGACGCGCTCGGGGTCGCGGGTGTTCCAGGCATCCTCCGCCATGCGCACCTTCTGCGTGGCGGTCTCGACGGTGAAGGGCGGAAGCGGCGGGCGGGCCATGGGTTTCTCCTGTACCAATCGGTCAATATTTGACCAAATGGTACAGATTGCGGCGCGAGTCAAGCGGCCCTCCCGTCCGGGTGGAGGGGAGGGCCGCTGGCTTGGGGGATGAAAGGCCGGCTACTCGCCTGCCGGGTGGTGCAGGGCCGGGGGAAGATCGTGGCCGTCCGGCTCGTCCTTGGCGCCGATGAAGCGACCGAAGATGCGGCCGAGGATGTGGCTCAAATCGTCCATCACCGTGAACACCGCCGGCACGAACACCAGCGACAGCACGGTGGAGGTGATGAGGCCGCCGATGACCGCGATGGCCATGGGCGCGCGGAAGGCGCCGCCTTCGCCCAGCGCCATGGCCGAGGGCACCATGCCCGCCACCATGGCGATGGTGGTCATGACGATGGGCTGCGCCCGCTTGCGGCCGGCCTCGATGAGGGCGGTGAAGCGGTCGACGCCCTGGTGCATGGACTCGATGGCGAAATCCACCAGCAGGATGGCGTTCTTCGTCACGATGCCCATCAGCATCAGGAAGCCGATGACCACCGGCATCGACACCGAATTGCCGGTGATGAGCAGCGCGATGAAGGCGCCGCCCACGCTCAGCGGCAGCGAGACGAGGATGGTGATGGGCTGCAGGATGTCGTGGAACAGCAGCACCAGCACCGCCAGCACCAGCATCAGGCCCGCCGCCATGGCCATGGCGAAGCCGGAGAACACCTCCGCCATGATCTCGGCGTCGCCGGCCTCCTTCAGCGTCACGCCGGCGGGCAGGTTCTGCGCCGCGGGCAGGGCCTTCACTTTGGCGAGGGCGTCGCCCAAAGGCGTGTCGCCCACGAGGTCCGCCTCCACCGCAACGCGACGCGCGCGGTCGTAGCGGTCGAGCGCGGTGGGGCCCTTGCCGAACTGGACATCCGCCACGGCGGAGAGCGGCACCGCGCCGCCGGAGGCGGTGGGCACCTTCAGCGCGTCGAAGGTGGAGAGCCGGGTCCGCGCGTTCTCGGCGAGCTGGACGCGGATATCGATCTGCCGGTCCTTGGCGGAGAATTTGGCGAGGTTGGCGGAGATGTCGCCGATGGTGGCGATGCGCACCGTCTCGGCGATGGTGTCCACCGAGACGCCCAGCTCCGCCGCCTCGTCGAGCTTGGGCACGATGCGGATCTCCGGCCGGTCCAGGGCGGCGGAGGAGACCACGTTGGCAAGTTCCGGCACGCCCGCGCGCACCGCCTTCTCCACCGCCACGGCGGCGTCCGCGACGGACGCGCCATCGCTGCCGGAGAGGATCACCTGGAAGCCGCGCTGGGTGTTCTGCCCGTTCTGGCTCCAGGAGACGCGCAGGTCCGGCATGGCGGCCAGCGTCTTCGAGAACTGGGTCTCGAAGGTCTTCTGGTCGATCTTGCGCTCGCTGCGCGGCTTCAGGTTGATGACGACCTGCGCCTTGCGCACCTCGCCGGAGGTGAGGGCGAGGCCGCCGGAGCCGCCGGAGCCGGCGGTGGCGTAGACGCTCTTCACCTCGGGCAGGCTGAGGGCCGCGCGGGCGATCTCGTCCGACACCTTCTGCGTCTCCGCGAGCGTGCTGCCGGGCGGCAGCTCCACCGAGAGAAGGGCGCGGGAGATGTCGTTGGTGGGCAGGAAGCCGGAGGGCAGCAGCGTGGACAGCCAGATGGAGCCGGCGAAGATGGCGATGCCCATGCCGATGGTGGCGAAGCGGTGCTTCACCGACCAGGAGAGCAGGCGCACGTAGCCGCGCATCACGAGGCTGTCCCGGCCCTCGCGGTGGCCGGTGTCCTTCAGGAAATAGGCCGCCACCAGGGGCGTGATGAGCCGCGCCACCGCCAGCGAGAACAGCACGGCGATGGCCACCGTCAGGCCGAACTGCTTGAAGTACTGGCCCGCGATGCCGCCCATGAAGGACACGGGCGCGAACACGGCGGCGATGGTGAGGGTGGTTGCCACCACCGCGAGGCCGATCTCGTCCGCCGCCTCGATGGCCGCGCGATAGGGAGATTTCCCCATGCGCATGTGGCGGACGATGTTCTCGATCTCCACGATGGCGTCGTCCACCAGAATGCCGGTGACGAGCGTGATGGCCAGCAGGCTCACCGCGTTCAGCGAGAAGCCCAGCATGTCCATGACCCAGAAGGTGGGCAGGATGGACAGGGGGATTGCGAGCGCGGTGATGAGCGTCGCGCGGATGTCGCGCAGGAACAGGAACACCACGATGACCGCGAGGATGGCACCCTCGATCAGCGTGTGCATGGCGCTCTGGTAGTCCGACTTGGTGAAGCGGACCGTGGTGTCGATCTCGGTGATGGTGACGTCGGGATGGGCGGCGCGCAGCTTGGCGAGTTCCTCGGTCACGCGGTCATAGACCGTCACGTCCGAGAAGCCCTTGGCGCGGTAGACGCCGAAGGCCACAACGCTCTTGCCGTCGAGCCGCGCGAAAACGCGCTGCTCGGCCGCGCCGTCCACCACGGTGCCCAGCTCCCCGAGCCGCACCGAGCGGCCGTTGGAGAGCACGATGCGGGTATCGGCCAGCGCCTCCACCGAGGACGCGCCGGCGAGCGTGCGGATGGGCTGTTCCTGCGTGCCCACCTCGCCGCGGCCGCCGGAGACGTCGAGATTGGTGGCGCGCAGTTGCCGGCTGACCTCGGCGGCGGTGATGCCGAGCGACATCAGCCGGTCGGGATTGAGGGAGATGCGGATCTCGCGGTCCACGCCGCCCTGCCGCTTCACCTGCGCCACGCCGCGCACGCCCTGCAAGGCGCGGGCGAGGGTGTCGTCGATGAACCAGCTCACCTGCTCCGTCGTCATGTTGGGCGCGGAGACCGCGTAGGTGACGATGGGCAGGCCTTCGATGTCGATGCGCTGGATCTGCGGCTCGTCGATGGAGCGGGGCAGGTCCATGCGGATCTTGGTGATGGCGTCGCGCGTGTCGTTCACGGCGCGGTCCACCAGCGTCTCCAGGTGGAACTCCACCAGCGTGACGCTCGCCCCCTCGCTGATGGAGGAGGTGATGTGCTTGACGCCGGAGATGCCGGCGATGGCGTTCTCCACCTTCTTCGTCACCTGCGTCTCCAGCTCGCTCGGCGCGGCGCCGGACTGGGTGACGGTGACCATGACGATGGGCAGGTCGATGTTCGGCATCTGCGTCACCGGGAGTTCCCGGAAATGCACGATGCCGAGCGCCGTCAGGATGAAGAAGAAGACGAGCGCGGGGACGGGCTTGCGGATCGCCCAGGCGGAGACGTTGAGGGCCATCAGCGCGCCTCGCCCACGGAGAGCGGCGAGCGCACCGGAGTGACCCGGTCGCCGTCGCGCAGGAAGCTGCCGGCCCGCGCCACCACGTCCGCGTCGGCGGAGAGCCCCTCGGTGACGAGGATGCGGCCGTCCTTCTTCAGGCCGGGCGTGATGCGCTGGATGCCGACGATGCCGTCGGTGACGGTGAGCACATAGGCGCCCTCTGCATCGAACATGACGGCGGACTGGGGCAGGCTGAGGCCCTTCACCTCGCCGAGCGCGATCACCGCGCGGCCATAGGCGCCGGACTTCAGGCGCGGGTCGTCGGGCAAAGCGATCTTCACCTTGCCGAGGCGCGAGGCGCGGTCCACCTCGGCGGAGACGAGGCGCACCTTGCCGCCGATGGGCTCATCGAAGCCGGCCGGCACCACCTGCACGGAAAGCCCGTCCTTCATGCGCGGCATGGCGCCTTCCGGCACGTCGGCGTCGAGGTCCATGGCGCCGTCCTCGGCGATGCGGAACAGCGGCGCGGCGCGTGTGGAGAGGGCGATGGCGCCGAGCTTCGCCTCACGCGACAGCACGAGGCCGGCAGCGGGGGCGCGCACGTCGGTGCGCTTCAGCTTCACCTCGATCTCGTCGCGCTGCGCCTTCACGAACACCGCTTCCGCCTGGGCGGCAATCAGCGTCTCGCGGGCGGCGGCGACCTGGGCGGTGGCGACCTTGGCCGCGCGCTCGCGCTGCTCCAGCTGCTCCTGGGAGGAGGTGCCGGTCTTGCTGAGCTGGCGGGTGCGCTCCACGGCGGAGGTGGCTTCGGTCTCCTGCGCGATGGCCTGATCGAGGGCTGCCTGCTGCTGGGCGATGGCGGCGCGGGCTTTGGCGGCGGAGGCGGTATTCTGGGCGAGCTGGGTCTCCAGCACGTCGCGCGAGAGGCGGGCCAGCACCTGGCCCTTCTGGACCCGGTCGCCGGCCTCCACCAGGATCTCCATGAGGCGATAGCCCTCGATCTCCGGCCCCACCTCGATCTCTTCGCGCGGCTTGATGGAGCCGGTCACGAGCAGCGTGTCGGTCAGGGTATCGGGCCGGGGCTTCACCACCGTCACCGAGAGCGCCGACGCGCGGGCCGCATCGGCCGCCTTCGCGGGCTCGGCCGCAGTCGCAGGGGGCGCGGCAAGGGCGCCGGCGGCGAGGACAAAGCAGGCCGAGACGGCAAGGCGGGACGCCGCGGAGCGGGCGGGACGGAGCGCCGGACGGACGGACGCGGACATGGCGGAAAGAACCTCGTTCCGGATGGGCGCGGGAACGTGCGGTTCAACCGCGGCATTCCCGTGACGTAAGGGGGCGAAGATGCAGTTCTCGATGGTGCGTGTCATTCCGGCACCGCTTTCGGTTGGGCCGGGGCCAGCATCCGGCGCACCATCGCCTCGATGGCGGGCATCCGCTCCTCCAGTTTCCATTCGGGATGGAGCTGGTGATGCAGCAGCACGCCGTCGCCGATGAGCTGGATCACGATGGCGACGCTCTCGATGTCGAGCGCGGGGTCGATCTCGCCCTGCTTCACGGCGGCCGCAAGCGCATCGGCCAGGAGGGTGCTGGTTTCGGCCTCGCAGGCGTCGATGGTCTTGCGCAGGTCGGCATTGCGGATCGCCTCGGCCATGATCTCCGGGCCGAGCCGGGCTGAGGCCATGTGATCCTCGGTCAGCAGCAGGGCGAGGCAGGACGACAGGGCGCCCAGCACCGACGGCGCCCTGGTGATCATGTCGAACATGCCGAGCCGTTCGGCCCGCTCGCTCTCGACGATGGCGGCGATGAGGGATTCCTTGGAGGGGAAATAGCGGTAGAGCGCCCCCGGGCTCATGTCCGCCTCGGCGCAGATCTTCTGCATGGAGGCGCCATGGAAGCCGTCGCGGCCAAAGCAGGCCTTGGCGGCATCAAGGATGCGCTTGCGCTGCTCCTGCCGGTGGTCGGGGCGCGGGGCGGCGGCTTCGCGCAGCGCGGTCTCTGGAATGGGGCGTGACATCAGCGCGGATCGGCACCTTGGGACATGAGCGAGAGCGAATGTTCGTTCGCAATACTGCGGGCACGATTGCGGCGCAAGAGTGAACGTTCGTTCGCAGTCCGGGCGAGGGCCGGTCCCGTGCGCACGGCGGCGGGTGCTTGCGGCCGGGCGCGGGGCCGCCAATGCTCAGGCTTCCTTAGCGGAGCCCTGATTCCCGATGCCGCTTCCGACGCCCTTTCCCGCCAGCAGACGCGAAGCGTGGCGATGCGCCGCGCTGCCGTTCGCCTGCCTGCTGCTCACCTGCCTGCTGCTCACCTGCCTGCTTCTGCCCACCGCCGCCCGCGCGGAGGAGGCCACCCCCGCGACGCTCAAGCCGGGCATCAGCGTGGTGATGATCGAGACCAAGCTCCTGTTTGGCCTCGCCAGCGCCGACGGCAGCGGGGTGAGCGAGCAGGAATGGGAGAGCTTCCTCACCACCGAGGTGACGCCCCGCTTCCCGGACGGACTTACCGTGATCGCTGCCTACGGGCAGGTGAAGGGCGAGGCCCACGGCACGGCGCAGGTGGTGCGCGAGGGCATGCGCCTCGTGCTCATCTATCACCCGGACACGCCGGAGGCGGCGGCCAAGCTCGCCGAAATCCGCAAGCTCTATTCCGAACGCTTCCACCAGTGGGGCGTGCTGCAGGTGACGAACGCGGTGCGCGTCACGCTGTGACCACTTCGGATCGTCGGCGATCCGTCCCCGGCGCTTTCAACCCTCACCACCGTCATGGCCGGGCTTGTCCCGGCCATCCACGCGGCTCGGCCGGGAGTACATTTTCGGCCACCGTCCCGTCGGCGCGACGTGGATGCCCGGGACAAGCCCGGGCATGACTCGTGTGCTGGGATGACGAGCGCGACGGTGATGACGCCACTTTGATTATCGGTGCTGGATGGTCCTGGCGCACTTGAGCCCCAGCGCCCCACACCCTACCTCTCGCCTGCGCCTGAAGGTCCGCGCTCACCGGGAACGATCATGCTCGCCGCCGCCATTCTCGCCTTGCGACAGACCTTCTCGCCGCTGCTGCGCGGCGTGCTGCTGAAATCCATGGGGCTGGCGCTGGCGCTGCTCATCGCCCTCGCCGTGGGACTGGAGGCGGCGCTCACCCACTTCGTCCACATCGCGTCCTATCCGTGGATCGAGACCACGCTGGCCGTGATCGCGGGGCTGGGGCTGGCGTTCGGCGTGGTCTATCTGATGCCGGCGGTGTCCTCGCTGGTGGCGGGCCTCTTCCTCGACGACGTGGCCGATCGGGTGGAGACCACGACCTATCCAAACGATCCGCCCGGCCAGCCGCAGCCCTTCCTGCGCGCGCTGTTCTATTCGGTGCGCTTCTTCGGGCTGGTGCTGCTGGTGAACCTCGCGGCGCTGCTCCTGCTGCTGGTGCCGGGGGTGAACGTCATCATCTTCTACGTGGCCAACGCCTATCTCATCAGCCGGGAATATTTCGAGCTGGCCGCCATGCGCTATCGTACGCCGGAAGAGGCACGGGCGCTCAGGCGGGCGAACGGGGTGACAGTGTTCGTCGCCGGCCTGCTCATCGCGCCGATCCTGTTCGTGCCGATCCTCAACCTGATCCTGCCGGTGTTCGGCACCGCCTTCATGGTCCACCTCCACCGTCGCCTCGCCCCGCTGCCGGCCGCGCGGGCGGGGGATGGTTCGCTGGTGATCGAGGGGCGGCCGGTCTAGCGGCTCTGTACCCCGGCCGAGCGGAGCGTGAGCGGAGGGAGAGCCGGGGTCCAGCGCAAAGGTACGCCGAAGGCGGCTCAAGCGGGGATGCGGCAGGCGTTGCCGGCTTCGCCGCCTTTTCCCCTGGGTCCCGGATCGGCGCTCCACCTTCGGTGTCGCTGGTCCGGGACGCGGTGGCCCTAGAGCCCGGCCACCGTCATCGCCTCCGCCTGCCGCGCGGCGACGCCCTCGGCGGAGAAGTCGGCGATGGCATCCTCGAACAGGCGGTGGAAGTTCAATTCCGCCTTGAGGTGCAGGAAGACGCCGCCGAGGCCGATGGCGGCGCGGTCCATGAACACGAACTCCCGCGGCACCGTCACAGGCCCGAGCTGCTTCAGCGCGGTGTGGACGGTGAAGGCCTCCTTGCGGCCATAGGCGGCGGGCGACACCCCGTCGGCGATGGTGCGCACCCGGTCGTCCATGAGCGGGCCGTAGATGAAGCGCGCCCAGATGTTCAGGACATCGATCAGCTCGCGCTTCAGCCCCTTGAAGCCCCACGTCTCGTAGGCGTGCACCACCCGCGCGTCGTCGCCCGCCATCAGCCCGCGATAGAGGTCCACCACGCCCGCCACGAAGGCCGGCGGGAAGATGCGGATGCAGCCATAGTCGAGCAGGTTGATGCCGGCCGGACGGCCCTCCACCGAGAAGACGGTGTAATTGCCGAGGTGGGGATCGCCATGGATCACGCCGAAGCGGGAGAAAGGCTGCCACCAGGCGGCGAACATGGCCTCAGCGAGCGCATTGCGCTCGGCCAGCGGATGGTCGGTGAAGCCGAGGATCTTTTCGCCGTCCAGCCAGTCCATGGTCAGCAACCGGCCGGTGGAGAGATCGGCATGGGTACCGGGCACGCGGACCTTGGGCTCGTCCTTCAGGATATGGGCATAGAGCGCGGCGTGCTTGGCCTCGCGCCGATAGTCCAGCTCCTCGCGCACCCGTTCGCCGATCTCGCGGGCGATCTCGCGGGTGTCGATGGCGCCGTCCATGCGGCGATGGATGGAGAAGAGCACGTCGAGCTGGGAGAGGTCCGCCTCAACGGCGGCCTGCATGTCCGGATACTGGAGCTTGCAGGCGACGCGCGCGCCCTCCAGCGTCACCGCCTTGTGCACCTGCCCGAGGGAGGCGGCGGCGGAGGGGGCGTGCTCGAAACTCGCGAATTTCTGCTCCCAGTCGCGGCCCAGCTCCGCCATCATGCGGCGGCGCACGAAGGCCCAGCCCATGGGCGGGGCGTCGCTCTGCAGCTTCTGCAATTCCGCGGCATATTCGGGCGGCAGCACGTCCGGAATGGTGGCCATGAGCTGGGCCACCTTCATCAGTGGCCCTTTCAGGCCGCCGAGGGCGGAGGCGAGGGCGGCTGCGTTGTTGCCGTCGCGGTCGAGCCCCATGAGGCGGGCGCCGGCGATGCGCGCGGCGACCCCGCCCACATTGGCGCCCACCCGGGCATAGCGCGCGGCCCGCGCGGAGAAGCGGTTTCTTTCCTCGTCCACCATGCCCGTCCAGGCGCTCCAGCTCTATCCCGTCCTACGGGCGCGAAGCCCGGTCGGATCGGTAGGTGAGGGCGAGGAGGATGACGAGCAAAAGCGGCGTGAGCAGGTCCGTATAGAGAATGGGGCCGGCATTGCCTGCGGCCAAATTGCCGGTCCTGCCGATCTCGATGATGTGGTTGATGCCCGCCCCGCCGAGGAAGCCGGCCATCATCACCGCCACGGCGGCGCGGAAGCCCCAGTCGCGCCAGAAGGCGGCGATGACGCCGGCGAGCCCCATGCCGAGATTGGCGAGGCCCACCTCGGTCTGGAACGGGCTCGTCGCCCAGCCGATGGCGGCGGCGGACTGCGCCGGGAACACGATATGCCCGAGCGCCCCCCACAGCCCCATGAGGCCCACGGGGAAGAGGTTGATATAGCGCAGGAGCGCCCGCGCGAGATCGAGGGGCCGGCGCGGCGCAGGCTGGCGGGCGAAGGAGAGCGCCGTCAGCAGGACGACCGCCGCATAGGCGATGAGCGGAACCCAGAAGACCATGGCGCTCTCCCTGTCTGCCCGTCACTTGTGGGCACACTCACTTGCGCGCAAACGTGCCGAGCCCGTTGTCGTTGAAGACTTCCACCGTCATCCGCCCGTCGGCGAATTTCACCTGCGAGATGGTGCCCGGCGGGAACGTCTCCTCGCCCACCGGGCGGAAGGTGAAGGTGTCGCCGCTCCAGTGGGCGAGGGGGTAGCGGCGGGGCAGGGGGCCGATGATGAGCACGAGGCCGCCCGCCTCCTCCGCCACCGTGGCGTCGCCGAAATAGGCGTTGGCATAGGTGCCGGTATAGTTCGCCAGCGGCTTGGCCGGCTCCGGCTTCTGCGGCGGCGCCTTGCCCACGAGGTCGCCGGCCGGCTTGTACATGGGCATGATGAGGGGCTGGTAGGCGGCGTACCAGTCGCGCGTGAGCCCGCCGAACTGCACGAAGTCCATGAAGCTCATGGCCAGCGCCTCGGGGGCGCCGGTGGGCTGGGCATTGGTGAGCACGACGATGCCGAGCTTCTCCGAGGGCAGCAGCACGAAATTCGTCGCCGCGCCGAGGATGAAGGCGCCGGAATGGTCCAGCGTCACCCGCCCGGCCGGGGAGACGCCGACGCCGAAGCCGTAGCCATAGGTGCCGGGGCGGGCATCCACCGCATAAGCGGGGGAGGAGATGGTCTCGCCCCGCATGGCCGGCAGCAGCGCGGCGGCGGGGACGATCTCGTTGCCCTCAAAGGTGCCGTTGCCGAGCACGAAGGCGAGCCACTTCCCCATGTCCCGCGCGGACGAGGACACCCCGCCCGCCGGCGCCTGGGCATCGGGATCGCGCTGATATTTCGGCACGAAGGCCCCATCCGCCTTCCCGTCGGCCCGCACATGGGGGATGGCGCGGTTGGGGCGAGCCATGAAATCCGCAAAGCGCGAGGAGGTCGCCGCCATGCCGAGGGGCTTGTAGAGCACCGCCTGCGAGAGGTCCGCCCACTCCTTGCCGGCGGCGGTGGCGACGCCCTCGGCGGCGGCGGTGAGGCCGAAATTGGTATAGAAATAGCTCGCGCGGAACGGCGCCAGCGGCAGCAGCCTCAACCGTTCCAGCACCTGCCGGCGGTCGAAGCCGATGCTCTCCAACTCGTCGCCCGCATGGTCCGGCAGGCCGGAGCGGTGGCTGTAGAGGTCGGCGAGGGTGACGTGATCGCTCACCCACGGGTCGCTCAGCACGAACCACGGCAGCAGGGTGCGCACCGGCATGTCCCACTTCACCCGGCCTTTGCCCACCTCATGCGCCACCACGCCCGCGCCCACCGCCTTGGACAGGGAGGCGAGCTGGAACACCGTGTCGGCATCGATGGGCACCGCCTCGCCCGCCTTGCGCACGCCATAGCCCTTGAGCGCCAGCACCTTGCCGTCCTGCACCACCACCACGGCGAGGCCCGGCACGCCGGAGCGCGCCATCATCTCCTGCGCCAGAGAGTCGATCTCCTTCACCGCCCGCGCGATCTGGCCGGGCGGGATGGAGACGCCCGAGGTCTGCGGCGGCGGCTTCGACCCATCGATGGGGTCGTGGGCGAGGGCGGGGAGGGGCGCGGTCGCGAGGAGGGCGGCGAGGAGGGGGCGAGTGAGCAAGAGACGGGCGAGGCTGAGCGGGGTCATCATGGGGCGGCCTCCGGTGGCGGGCATCGTGCCGTGCACCCGCAGCCGACAGGCTTAACGGCTCCGCGCGGTCGCGTGCAAGGGCAGGTGCCGTTGCGGCGCCACGGGACGGGGGCTAGCGTGGCGCGGCTGCTGGGGGGATCGTCATGCTGGAGGGGCTTCGTCCGGTCACCTGTCGCCTCACGCCGGATGCGCGCCGGCAGATGGCGGCGCTGGTCGCCACGTGTTCGCAGGACGAGGACGGCGGTCCGGCTTTGCTGATCGTCTCCCTCGGTCTCGTTCCGCTCGACAGCGGCTCGGCGGTCGAGACCGTCCAAATCGTCGTTGAGCCGGCCTCGCGGTCCGCGGAATTGCGCGCCCTCGCCGGGATGCTGGATGGCCTCCTCATCCTCTTCATCACCGACGACGGGGACCACGCGGCGCTCGATGGCCGCATCATCGACCATGCCGAGGGCGACGGCTTCTTCCTGCGCGATCCCGTGAGCGGCGCGGACAACCGCTTCCGCGCCCTCGGCGGCTCGGATTGGCCGCGCTGGGTAGCACGCGGGGCGCGGCTGGGGGCGCTCGGCCCCGAGATCCGCTGGCCCGGCATGGTGCCGCTTCAGGCGATGTGGGACGAGGGATACGACGCGCTGCTGATCGGCGACCGGGCAACGGGCGCGCCTGCAGTGACGCTCTCGGACGCGGCGGTGGCCGCTCTCTCCGCCTGCCGCGATGTGGTCGCTGATACCCCGCTCTCCGGGCATGTGCGGCTTGATCCCGGCGCCACCTTCTGGCTGGACGGCAGCCCGTGTCGCGAGGTGGCGGCGGTGTTCCTGCGGCCGGGCGATCCCACGCCCGCCGGGCCGTCTCTGAAGGCGGGCGGTCTGTCGCTGGTGCTGTCGGACGTGCCGCCGGGGCGCTGGGCCGATGGCGTGATCGATTATGCGGCCGGCCTCGGCTTCTGCCTCAGGATCACAGCAGGGCCGTTCGGGCAGGCGGCGGGGAATGACAACGGGTGATGTCCCTTCGCTGCCGTCATGGCCGGGCTTGTCCCGGCCATCCACGTGGTTGGGCCGGGAACAGCTTTCAACGGTTGCGCCGTCGGCCCGATGTGGATGCCCGGAACCCGCGTGTTCGCGGGTTCCGTTCTCGGGAGCGGAAGTCGGCAACAGCCGACTTCCGGGACAAGCCCGGGCATGACGAGAGCGGGAGCCCTCACATCACCGCCGCGAGCCGCGGCGTCTCGTTGGAGTTCGCCGCCCGTCCGTCCACCGGCAGGCGGACGAAGACGGTGGTGCCGGAGCCTTCGATGGAGCGGATGCGCATGGCGCCGCCGTGCAGTTCCACCAGCGACTTGGCGATGGCGAGCCCCAGCCCGGACCCCTTGTGGGTCTTGGTGAACTGGCTCTCCACCTGCTCGAACGGCCGGCCGATGCGGTCGAGCGCGCCCTTGGCGATGCCGATGCCGGTGTCCTCGATGGCGATCACCGCCGCCGCCCCGTTCACCCGCGCCTTCACCGCGATGCGGCCGCCCTCGGGGGTGAACTTCACGGCGTTGGAGAGGAGGTTGAGCAAAATCTGCTTCAGCGCGCGGCGGTCGCCCTTGATGACGAGGTTGTCGGCGGCCTCCATGGTCATGGCCACGCCCTTCTCGTCGCCGTTCACCGCCGTGACGCGCATGGCGTCCGCGATGATCTCGCCGAGGGCCACGTTCTCCACCTCAAGCTGCATGCGGCCCGCCTCGATCTTCGACATGTCGAGGATGTCGTTGATGACGTCGAGGAGGTAGGTGCCAGAGCCCTTGATGTCGGAGCAGTATTCCGCGTACTTCGCCGAGCCGAGCGGGCCGAACATGCCGCTCTCCATGATCTCCGAGAAGCCGATGATGGCGTTGAGCGGCGTGCGCAGCTCGTGGGACATGTTGGCGAGGAATTCGCTCTTGGCGCGGTTGGCGTCCTCGGCCTTGTTGCGCTCTTCCGAATATTTCTCGGCAAGTTCCGCGAGCTGCTGGGCCTGATGCTCCAGCGTCTGCTGGGATTTGCGCAGGTCGGCGACCAGCGCCATCAGGCGCTTCTCATTGTCCATGAGGCGCTCTTCGTGGCGCTTCATGGTGGTGATGTCGGTCCCCACCGAGACGTAGCCGCCATCCTTGGTGCGGCGCTCGGCGATCTTGAGCCAGCGGCCGTTGGAGAGCTGCGCCTCGAACGCGCGGGAGCCTTCCTCCGGCTTGTCTTCCGGCTTCAGCGGCGTGCGCGTCACCGGGTGGCGGCCGACCGAGGCGATGGTGTCGAAGGAGGTGCCGGCGACGATGGTCTCGTCCGGCAGCTCGTGCAGCGACTGGAACTTGGAATTGCACAGCACGAGGCGGTTCTGGCTGTCCCACAGCACGAACGCCTCGGAAATGCTCTCGATGGCGTCTCTGAGGCGCATGTCGGCGGTGACGGTGCGTTCCGCCATGCGCTGCGCCTCGGTGACATCCATGGCGATGCCGATGAGGTGGGGGCCGTCCTCGCCCGCCTGCTGCACCACTTCGGCGCGCATGCGCAGCCACACGAAGTCGCCCTTGGCGGTGCGCATGCGGAACACCCGGTCCACCGGCGTGCCGGGCCGCTCGGCGAGTTCCTGCGCCAGCTCGTAGAGGTCGCCGTCGTCGGGATGGACGAGGCGGGAGATCTCGCCGAAGGAGACCAGTTCGTCCCGGTGCTCCAGCCCGAGGATCTCGAACATGGTGTCGGACCAGTACATGCGCCCGCGCGCCATGTCCCAGTCCCACATGCCGCAGCGGCCGCGGTTCAGCGCCGTGTCGATGCGCCGGCGCACCGTCTCGTAGATCACGTCCGCCTCACGCGCCCGGCTCGCCTGCCAGTGGAAGGAGAAGCCGAGGATGAGCAGCACCGCGCCGGTGGTGGTGAACAGCGTCACCGTGAGCGTGGTGGTGTCCGACCACGCGGCCAGCGCCTTCTCGGTGGGCTGGAGATAGACGATCTGACCCAGCGGCGCCTGGAGATTGCGCACGGTGGCGAGCGCGGTCCCGGTGCCGTAGGGCACTTCGAGCACGCCCGCCCGCTCGGCGAAGATGACGAGGGGCTGGGAGGGATCGAGAATGTCGGAAAGATTGGCCGGGGCCTCGCCGGTCGGTGCGGCGGCGATGACGTGGCCTTGCCCGTCGGTGACGAACACCCGCCGTCCGGCCTCGGTGGCGCGGGGGGGCAGGCTCTCGGCGAGGGCGCCGGGCACCTTGGCGAGCGCATTGCCCGCGCGCAGCGTCAGCGCATCGGCGGTGGCGAGGGCGAGGAGGGCGATGTCGTCCTTGGCGTTGTTCAGCTCGGCGACGCGGTGGGCGTGCACCTGCACGACCGCGCCGACGCCGATGACGCCGAGGAAGGTGATAATGAGGGCCGGGACGATCCGGCGCAGGACCGGCTCCGCATCCAGCAGGCGCTGGTAGGCAGGGCGCGCGATCGACCTTGCCAGGCCTCGCATGGCTTGGTCGCGCGCGCCTACGCTCGCAGCGTTGGCGCGTGCCATCGCCGGTCTCCTCCGGGTCTCCGGGGGCACCGGACGGCCTAAGTCCCACGCCCCCACGTCCTCGATCTGGAGGGACGTGCCGCATCTCTCCGAATCAAGGCCATTGGAATCGAATCGGGGGGCTGTTGTCTAGAGTCCGCGTGAGTCAAGAGGCACAAAACTACGGCCACGCCTCGGTTTGTGAAGGGGCAAAGCCTTGCGGCGGTAGGCCGGGAGGGCGATTGGGGCGTTGCCCGTGGCAGGGCTGTCGGCTGGGGACGGATGGCGCCTGCGGACGCCGGGGCTGGGGACAGCCCTGATTGCCCGCTCGCGCGGCGGATGCTAGAGCCGCAGGCTCGGCAAGGGTGGAAATCCTTGAGGCCCGATCCCCCATCCGTCCTGAGCGCGCTGAACGAGGCCCACCGGTGCAGACGCAGAAGTTCCCCGAGCCCCGCACCGGCGAGACCGAGACGACGGGGCCGATCTCCTCCCCCGAGATGCTGAAGCGGCTGGGGCGACGCTCCATCGTGCTGGTGGGGATGCCGGGCGCCGGCAAGTCCTCCGTGGGGCGGCGCCTTGCGAAACGGCTGGGGCTCACCTTCGTCGATGCCGACGAGGAGATCGAGCGCGCCGCCTGCATGAGCATTCCGGAAATCTTCGCCCGCCACGGCGAGGCCGAGTTCCGCGAGGGCGAGAAGCGTGTGGTCGCGCGCCTGCTGCAATCCGGCCCCTGCGTGCTCGCCACCGGCGGCGGCGCCTTCATGAATGCGGACACCCGCGCGGCCGTGGGACGTCATGGCGTCTCGGTCTGGCTGCGGGCCGATCTCAACACTCTCCTGCGGCGCGTGAAGAAGCGCACCGACCGCCCCCTCCTCGCCCAGGGCGACCCGGCACAGAAGCTCGCCGCGCTCCACGCCCAGCGGGCCGACACCTACGCCCTCGCCGACGTGACCGTGGACAGCCGCGACGTGGTCCACGAACTGGTGGTGGAAGAGGTGATCGGCGCCGTCCACGCCCATCTCGTCGCGCATCCCGAAAGCATTGCCATGGCGCCCCTCTCCTCCGCCACCGCCATCTCCGCCGAGGCGGAAGGCCTCCCCATGGGTGAGATCACCCGCAGCACCGTGCGCGTGGACGTGGCCGGCAAGCCCTATGACATCTATATCGGCCCTGGCCTCCTGGCCGAGGCCGGCACCCATGTGACGGCCCTGCGCAAGGGCGCGCGCGTCGCCATCGTCACCGACGAGAACGTGGTGGCCGCCGGCCATCTCGCCACCGTCGCCGCCTCGCTGGACGCCGCCGGCATCACGCACACCGCCATCGTCGTGCCGCCCGGCGAGAAGACCAAGGGCTGGCCGGGGCTGGAACAGGTGGTGGAGGGGCTGATCGCAGCCCGCATCGAGCGCCGCGACCTCGTGCTGGCGCTGGGCGGCGGCGTGGTGGGCGATCTCGCGGGCTTTGCCGCCTCGGTGCTGCGCCGGGGCGTGGACGTGGTGCAGGCGCCGACGACGCTGCTTTCCCAGGTGGATTCCTCCGTGGGCGGCAAGACCGGCATCAACTCGCCCCAGGGCAAGAACCTCATCGGCGCCTTCCACCAGCCCGTGCTGGTGCTGGCCGACACCGCCGCGCTGAACACCTTGCCGGTGCGCGAGGTGAAGGCCGGCTATGCCGAGGTGGTGAAATACGGCCTGCTCGGCGACTACGCGCTGTTCGAGACCCTCGAGCGCGATTGGCCGGGCGTGATCGGCGGCGGGCAGGAGCGGATCACCGCCGTGGCCGCGAGCTGCATGGCCAAGGCCGCCATCGTCGCCCGCGACGAGAAGGAGACCGGCGACCGCGCGCTGCTCAACCTCGGCCACACCTTCGGCCACGCGCTGGAGGCCGGCGCCGGCTATTCCCAGCGCTTGCTCCATGGCGAGGGCGTCGCCATCGGCATGGCGCTGGCTTTTGCGTTTTCCGCGAAGCTCGGCCTGTGCTCCGGGCAGGACGTGACGCGGGTGGTGCGGCATCTGGAGGCCGTGGGCCTGCCGACGAAGATCTTCGACGTGCCCGGCGAACTGCCCGACACGGACGGGCTGATGACCCTCATCGCCCAGGACAAGAAGGTGAGCCGCGGCGCGCTGACCTTCATCCTCGTGCGGGGCATCGGTGAAGCCTTCATCGCCAAGGACGTGAACCCGGACGAGGTCCGCGCCTTCCTCGCCGAGATGCGGTGAGGGGCGTCTTTCCTGTGAACTGCGGCTCCTACAGCATGGGTGTCATGCCCGGGCTTGTCCCGGGCATCCACGTCGGGCCGCAGGCACGATGCCCGAAGAGATGTCCCCGGCCAGCCCACGTGGATGGCCGGGACAAGCCCGGCCATGACGGCGGTACGGGCCCGAACACCGGCCCATAGCTCCCTCACTTCGTCGCCGGTGGCGCCTGCAGCACCGGTGCGGCGGCGGCGAACATGGCCTCCTTCGTCGCGGGCAGCGGAGGGTAGATGCGGCTGCAATTGATGGTCTGCTTCACCGTCTTGGCGGCGGCACCCGACGCGACAAGCGTGCCGCGATCCCAGCCGGAGGTGTAGACCGCGCCCTCCGGGCCGAGGTCCATCACCGTCACATAGTCCGGTGCGGAGAAGGCGACGCGATCCTGAAGCCGGCCCGCGAGGTCGCACACCGCATTGTGGCCGGCGAGGCGGCCCATGGGGCGGGCGTGCTGGCAGGACATGACGGTGACGTGGCCGAGACCGTCCGCCGCCGCCACCGCGCAATCCCCCGCCGCATAGACATCTGTGACGCTGTCCACTTTGAGAAAGGCATCCACCGCCGCCCGCCCCAGCCGGTCGAGCGGCACGCCGAGCTGTCCGGCAAGCGGGCTCGCATGGGCACCGGTGGTGAAGACGACCGTGCGGGTGGGGATCATCGTGCCGTCCGCGAGCCGCACGCCGTCCGCCTCCACGGCCGCGATGCCCGCATGGTCGCGCGCCTCCACGCCGGACGCCGCGAGGGCGGTGCGGACCGTGGCCGCGCCCGCACCCATGGCGGCGCCGATTTCGTGGCGATCCACGAGAACGACGCGCACCGGGGCGCCTTCGCCCAGAAGGGCACGCAGTCGGCCCGGCAGCTCGCAGGCGATCTCCACCCCCGCCAGTCCGCCGCCGATGATCACGGCGGTTCCTGCCGCCCCATCGCGCGGGCCGGCGGCGAGGCTGGCAAGGTGCGCCGCGAGCCGCTCGGCACCGGCGTAGCTGTCCACATCGAAGGTGGGCTGCGCGCGGGGGATGTCCGGCATCCTCAGCGCGCTGCCGGCGGCGAGGATCAACCGGTCATAGGCGAGCGGCCCGGCCCCGGTGGCGAGGGTCCGCGCGGCGGGATCGATGGCCGTCACGGCGGCCTCGATGCGCGTCACGCCGATGGGGGCGAGCAGATCGTCCAGCGGCAGGCGGATGGCGGCGAGGTTGTCCTCGTAGCAGCGCACGCGGATGGTGTGGAACGCCTCCGGCGCCACGAGGGCGATCTCCAGCGCGCCGGGATCGATGCCGAACAGCTCCCGCGCCCGCGCCGCCGCAGCGGCGGCCCACAGGCCGGCGAAGCCGCCTCCGATCACGACGATGCGCTGTGTCCCCGCGTTCTGTGTCATTGCCGGAGCCTCCCGGCCCCAGCATAGGACAGGCGCGAAGAGCCTGCGACGGGGATCAGGCGGGCGCGCGGGCGGGTTTCACCGGGCCGACATCCACCTGGATCTCGTCGCCCTCGATCTTGATCTCATAGGGGTGCAGCGCATTGCGCACGAGGTGGGTGGAGCATTTGCCGGTGGCGCAGTCGAAGCCCCACATGTGGTGCGTGCACATGAGGGTCTTGCCGTCGAAGGTGGCTTCCGTCAGCGGCATGTCGGCATGGGGGCAGCGGCCGCGATAGGCCTTGATCTCCCCGCCCGCCGGCCACACCAGCAGCACGCTCTTCTTGCCGACCTGGAAAAGGCCCATCGCGCCCTCGGCGAGGGCATCCTTGTTGCAGATGACAGTGAAGGCCATGGCGCGTGCGTCCTGTCCGGTGAAGCTTCGGCAGGGCGCATCGCAAGATCAGGGCCAGCCCGGAACCGCTCGAATTGTCGGAAATCCGACGTTCCTATTTCGCCTCCCCGGCGCGGGAGAGGGCGTCATAGAGCCAGCGCCTGAGGTCGCCCGCGAACAGGGCGCCGGCCACCCGCGCCACCTCGTTGCGGTTGGCGATGAAGCTCAAGGTGGGGATGGAACTGATGCGGAAATAATCGGCCAGCTCCCGCTCCTTCTCCGTATCCACCTTGGCGAAGCGCACATGGGGCTCGAACTCCGCCGCCAGCGCCTCGAACACCGGCGCCATGGTCTTGCAGGGGCCGCACCAGTCCGCCCAGAAGTCGATGACGAGGGGCAGGTCGCTTTCGGATGTGTGGGCGGTGAAGCTCTCGGCGGTGAGCGTCATGGGCTTGCCGGTGAAGAGCGGCCCGCCACAGGCCGGGCAGGAAAGCGCGCGGGCGTCCGTACCGGCCGGCACGGGTGCCACCGTGTGGCAGGCGGGGCAGGCGATGGTCCGCAAGCGGGTGGCGGTGTCGGCTTCGGTCATCACGGCTCCTCGGGGCGCGGGCGTGTGGGAATGGCCGAGCAAGAACGGGGCCGGGGGAGGGGTGCGTCCCGCCGCCCATGCGCTATGGTGGCGCCGGCCGCGCCGGGCGGCCGGGATCGAGACCGCCTTTCCTGTCCGCGAACCGGTACCCACTTCGCGGGGAAACGCTTTAGGGAACTGAGACATGAGCGCAGCACCCCTCACCGTCATCGCCATCATCACCGCGAAGGAGGGGCAGGAGAGCGCCCTGCGCGCGCTTCAGGAAAAGCTGGTGGTGGAGACGCACAAGGAAGACGGCTGCCTGCGCTACGAGCTGAACCAGTCGCTGGACGACGGGCGCATCCTGATCTTCGTCGAGACCTGGGAGACGGAGGCCAAGTGGCGCGCCCATATCGACGGCGCGGCGCTGGCCAATTTCGCCGCGGCCGGCGGAGGGGACCTGATCGCCGACAAGGTGATCCACCGAATGGCGAAGGTTGCCTGAAAAGGTGGCCTGACGAAAACGTGCCCGCCGGCTGAAACGCTGGACTGCCAAGGCTTCGCAGTCGGCGCCCCGCAGCTCATGGTTGGATGACGAGGCCCCACCACATCCACGCCGTGAGCATGGAGAGCGGCACGCCGATGCCGATGACCAGCGCCACGAGGTCCGGCTCCAGATCGTGATCCAGCGCGATGATGCTGGCGCCCAGCATGGGCGGCATGGCCATTTCCAGCATCGCCACCTGCGCGATCGGATCGCCGGTCCGTCCAAGCGCCGCATACATCAGGAAGATGGCCAGCGGCGCCAGCAGCAGCCGATAGCCGAGCCCCACCGCCAGCGCCCCGACCCGGCCGGAAAAGCGGTCCAGTCGAAGGGCAAAGCCCACGGCCGCGAGGGCGATGGGGGTGAGCGTCTGGGCCAGCGCCTCGACCAGATGGTCGAGCCACTCCGGGCGCGGCAGATCGTTGGTGGCGAAGGCGATGAGGATGGCCCAGAAGGGCGGGAAGGTGGCGATCCGCTTCGCCACCGCCCGCCAGTCGAAATGCCCCGCGCTCGCCACGGCGGCGATGGCGAGGCCCAGCGTGGACAAGGCGAGGTAGGAGCCGAATAGGTCGATGACGATGCCGAGCCCCAGCCACTGGCTGCCGGCGAAGGCCGCGATCATGGGCAGTCCGACGAAGGAGGTGTTGCCCCAGCCGCCCACCAGCAGCAGAGCGCCGGCCCGCCGGTGCGACCAGCCGAAGGCGCGGCACAGGGGCACGATGACGAGGATGGCGAGGAGGGCGCCCATCCACGGCGTGGCCGCGGCCAGCCACCAGCTGTCATCCATCTTCAGGTGATGGACGCTCCGCAGGGCGGTGGCCGGCAGCGCGACATTGATGACCCAGCCGCCGAAGGCCTTCGTGGCGGTGTCGGGCAGCCGGCCGGACCAGCGCAGCAGGACGCCGATCAGGAGGCAGGTGACGATCAAGGAAATCTCGTGCATCCCGATGCCCCTCCCCCCCGGGGCGGCGCCGCCAATCCCCGGGACAATGGCTTGGGCTTCACCGCAAGGGAATAGGCGGGGGCAGTGCTATCCGCAGACGGACGCTCTGCCCGAGCCCATCATCGAGCGCGAGCGACGGCGACGGCCAAGGCGAGCAGCATCTCGTCCTTGCCGCGCGGGGCCATGGCGGAGAGCCCGAGCGGGCAGCCCTCCAGCGTCGCCAGCGGCAGGGAGATCTGCGGCGTTCCGGCATGGCCGGAGAGGCACAGAAGCTCGATGGCGCGGGCGCGGAACGCCTCCAGATCGGCCAAGGGCGTGCCGCGCAGGGGTGCGATGCCGGGCGCGGTGGGCAGAAGGAGGATGCCGTCCTCTCCCAGCAGTGCATCGATCCGGGCGCGCACCTGCGCCCGCAAGGCACGCGCCTCGGCCACTTCGGCGGGATCGAGGGTGGCGGCGGCGGCGAAGCGCTCCTTCACGCCCGGGCCGAAGTCCGGCTGCGCCGCGCGCACCCAGTCGGCATGCGCCGCCCAGGCATCGGCCGATTGCAGGATGCGGAAGACATTGCGCCAGTGGGGCAGGGCGCCGTGGGCCACGTCCACGGCCTCCGCCGGACCATAAAGCGCGGTCATGCGCGCGAGGGCCGGCGCCAGCGCGGCCGTCACCTTCGGCCCGGCGGCCTCGAACAGGTCGCGGGCCAGCAGCAGCCGCGGCGCGGGGGGCACCACGGGGTCGCCCAGCAGCACGGCGCCCACCTTCTCGAAGGTCTGCGCATCGCGCGCAAACCAGCCCACGGTGTCGTAGGAGGGTGCCAGCGGCACGGCGCCGGCGATGGGAATGCGCCCGTGGGTCGGCCGCAACCCGAACAGGCCGCAATAGCTCGCCGGCAGCCGCACCGAGCCGCCGGTGTCCGATCCGATGGCGAAATCCACCAGCCCGCCGGCCGTCGCCGCCGCGGAGCCGGAGGAGGAGCCGCCGGGAATGCGCTCCGGCGCGGCGGGGTTGATGGGCGTGCCGTAATGGTGGTTCTCGCCGTTGAGGCTCCAGGCCATCTCGTCCGTATGGGTCTTGCCCACGAGGCGCGCGCCGGCGCCCAGCAGGATGTCCACGACAGGGGCGCTCGTGTCCGGCACCCCATGGCTCGCCAGCCACGCCGGGCTCCCGGCCGCGGTGGGCACGCCGGCCACATGGAACAGGTCCTTCAGCGCGAAGGTGAGGCCTTCGAGCGGCCCCGTGCTTGTGGGGGCAAGCTCGAAATGGCCATGGGAGACGAAGGCGTCGAGCGTGTCATTCACCGGCATGAGCGATCCGTGGGGCGGCGGGTGGCGAGAGGGGAGGGTGAGGCGACAAGGCTTATCCGATCCGCGCGCCCGTGTCTCCGCGTGCTCCAGTGTCTTCGCGTGCCGTGTCCTGCAACCGGGGCGGGGTTGGGCGGGGCGCCTGCTGCTGCTATCACCGGGCGGGCGCCCGAGGATCTTCAGCCATGTTCAACTGGAACGACCTGATCTTCTTCCTCGAACTGGCGCGGCAGGGCCGGCTGATGCCGGCGGCGCGGCGACTGAAGGTGGACCACACGACGGTCTCCCGCCGCATCAGCGAGCTGGAAAAGGACCTTTCCCTCAAGCTCTTCGATCGCAAGCCCGACGGTTTCGTGCTGACCGAGCCGGGCCATCGCCTGTTCGCGGTGGCCGAGCGCATCGAGCAGGAGGCGGTGGGCGTCGAGGAGACGCTGCAGGCGGCTCCCAGCGCGCCGCGCGGGCATGTGCGCGTCGCCTCCATGGAGGGCATCGGCGCCTTCTACCTCGCCGAGCGCTTCGCCGAACTGGCGGAGAAGGAGCCGGGGCTGGTGGTGGAACTCGTCACCGAGCGCCACCTCATCAATCTCACCAAGCGCGAGGCGGATATCTCCATCTCCTTCGTGCCGCCGCAGGGCCAGCGCCTCGCCGTGCGCCGCCTCGGAGCCTTCCGCCTCGCGCTCTATGCGGCGCCGGACTATGTGCGCCGCTTCGGCATGCCGAGGACGCGGGCGGAGCTGCCCGCCCACACCTTCGTGGACTATGTGGAGGATCTCGTCGCCATCCAGCCGGTGCACTGGCTGCTGGACGTGCTGGAGCCGCTGAAGGTGTCGTTCCGCTCCACCTCCATGCACGCCCAGCAGAATGCGGTGGCGCGCGGCGCCGGCATCGGCCTCCTGCCGCTGTTCTCGGCCAAGAGCAATCCGCGCCTCATCCCCATCCTCACCGACGAGGTGGTGGTGATGCGCGACATCTATGTGAGCGTCCACGAGGATCTGGAGTTCATGGGCCGCTTCCGCGCCGTGCTCCAGCACCTCGCCGAGGTGGTGCAGCGGGACGCGGCGTATCTGACGGAGTTTTGAGCCGATCGGCGGCCGCCGGGCGCCCGAACAGCCGTCATCCCCCGGCTCGACCGGAGGGCCCATCCCTTCGCCTGAGCCATCACGCGAACACCGGCTCAAGCGCCACCATGGGTCCTCCGGTCGAGCCGGAGGACGACGGGCAGGAAGGACCGGTGTCGCAGTCGACGTGGATCGCGGTGAGAGGATTTCCCGCCCACGCGCGCCCCTACACCCGCTCCCCCGGCAAGAACCCCAGCAGCCCCGTGCCCGGCGCGCAGTTCACATACTCGAACTGGTGCGTGTCGCCCTCTGGCAGAACGAACACCTCGTGCCAGGTGCGCAGCTGGTTGGCCTTGCCGTATTTGCGATAGCGGGCCATGGCGGCGGAGAAGATGGCTTCGTGGGTGGGGTGGTGCTCGGCCCAGTTCTCCAGATGGCCGAGGGAGAGGAAATAGCCCAGCGCGTGGGTCTCCAGCACCGGCACGCCGGCCGCGTCGCAGGTCTGCTGGAAGCGCAGGGAGGCGCAGCCGGATGCTTCGCCATTCTCTTTCAGGAAGTCCATGCCCTTGAGCAGCGGTTCGCGCAGCTCGCGCATGTAGTTCTCCGCCTGCTCGGGATCGCAGCGGCCCCAGAAGGCGGCGGAGCGGATGACCGCGAAATTGTGCGGAATGGCGAGCCGCCAGCGAGCGCCCTTCGTCTCACGCTCCACCTGCACCAGCGCGGGGACAGGGCTTTCCAGCGTGTCGGCGGCGGCCAGCGGAATGCGGTCGCGCATGGCGCCGTAATAGCCGCACCACGGCGTGGGATAGAGCGCCACATCCGGCGCGGCTGAGAGGCCGCCGGCATAGTCCTGCCAGTAGATGCTCTCCTGCCGCTCCACCGGCACGGTCATGCTCTCGCGGAAATAGCCGGTGGGTTCGCTGAGGCGGGCGGCGTCCTCCCACCAGCCGGCGACGACCGGGTCGGCGAGGAAGCGGTCGCGCTTGGCCTCATCCAGCCAGTAGGCGGCAAGGATGTGGGTATAGAGCCCGTTCGGGTCCACGAAGGCGGCATGGTCGCTGACGGTCGGGCCGTCCTGCAGGGCCAGCGCCTTTTCGATCCAGCCGAAGAAGGGGGAGGCGTGGACCTCCTCCGCGCTCCGCCCCTGCACGCCGTGGAAGGCGACGCAGAGCGCGCGGCAATTGTTGGCGAAGGCGGTGGACCAGCGCTGCACGACGGGCTCGAAACCCTTGGGCTTGCGCAGGGGATGGACGCGGTCATAGACGGGCATGGCCATGGGGTATCGTCCCGAAGTGTTGTTGATTGTTCAATGAACGCCGAAATAGGCCTTGTGCAGCTCCCCATCGGCGGCGAGCGCTGCGCTGGTGCCGGAGGCGACGACGCGGCCCTGCGCCAGCACATAGCCGTCGTCGGCCACATCCAGCGTCTGCCGCACGTTCTGCTCCACGAGGAGGATGGTGTAGCCCTCCTCCTTCAACTGCCGCACGATGCGGAACACCTCCGAGACGAACAGCGGCGACAGGCCGAGGGAGGGCTCGTCGAACACGATCAGCTCCGGATCGGTCATCAGTCCGCGGGCGATGGAGAGCATGGAGCGCTCGCCGCCGGAGAGGGTGCCGGCGAGCTGGTTGCGCCGCTCCTTCAGCCGCGGGAATGTCTCGAACATGCGCTCCATGCGCGCGGCGAGGCGATGGCGGTCCTTCTCGAGCAGGCCGCCGACCTTGAGGTTTTCCAGCACGGTCATGCGCGGCAGCACGCGGTTGCCCTCCGGCACCGTGGCGATGCCCAGCGCGGCGATGCGGTGGGTGGCGAGATTGGTGATGGTGTCGCCCCCGAACGCCACCGATCCCCGCCGCACCGGGGTCAGCCCCAGGATGGAGCGGATGAGGGTGGACTTGCCCGCCCCGTTGGCGCCGAGGATGCAGGTGATGCGGCCGGGCTTCGCCTCGATGGAAACGTCGTGCAGCACGTCCGCCCGGTCATAGCCGGTGGTGACGCCCGAGACGGAGAGGCGGCGGGAGGCTTCGGGGCGGCTCATTGGGCACCTCCGAGATAAGCGGTCTGCACCTCGCGATCGGCGATGAGGGCATCGAACGGCCCCTCGAAGATCTTCCTGCCGAAGTTCAGCACGATGCAGCGGTCCGAGATGCGGCGGATCACGTCCATCTCATGCTCCACGAGGACGATGGCGAGGTCCGGCATCTCCTCCCGGAAGGCGAGGAGGTCATCCATCAGCGCCCGCGTCTCCTCATGGGTCATGCCGGCGGAGGGCTCGTCCAGCAAGAGCAGGCGCGGGGCGCCGACCAAAGCCCGGCAGATCTCGATGCGGCGCCGGTCGATCATGGTGAAGCTGCCGGCCGGCTTGAACAGATTGGCCGCGATCTGCGGGTTGAACCGGCGCGTGAGGGCGGTCGCCCGTTCCACCAGCTCGGACAGCTGGCGACGGAAGCGGCCGCGCAGCACGAGGGCGGAGAGGAGGCTGAGGTCGAGCCGCCCAAGCGCCCCCAGCGCGATGTTGTCGAACACCGTCTGGTCCAGCATCAGCCGCGAGCGCTGGAAGGTGCGGGCGACGCCGGCCCGGCCGATCTCCTGCGCCGAGCGGGCGAACAGGTCCTGCTCGGCGAGCTGCACCGCCCCGGCCGAGGGCTTGTAGAGGCCGGTGAGCACGTTGAAGAAGGTGGTCTTGCCCGAGCCGTTCGGCCCGACGAGGCCGATGGTCTCGCCCTTGCCGACGCGGATGTCGAGGGCGTCCAGCGCCGTCAGGCCTCCGAAGCGCATGGTGAGGCCGGAGCAGGCGAGCAGCGGGCTCATCGGGAACCTCCCTTCACGAGCGCGGAGAAGTCGCGCACCGCGCGCGGCATGAGGCCGGAGGGGCGGAAGCGCAGGATGGCGATGACGAGCAGGGCGAAGATGACGAGGCGGAATTCCTGGATCGCCTGTAATTTCTCGGGAATGACGAGGATGACCACCGCCGCCACCACGGCGCCCCAGAGATTGCCGAGCCCCCCCAGCACGAGGATGGACAGCATGATGAGGCTGTCGCCGAAATTGGCGCTGTTGGGGTTCACGAAGCCGTTCATCATGCCGTAGAGCGCGCCGGCGACGCCGATCATGGCGTTGCCGAGCAGGAAGGCGGTGGCCTTCCAGCGGGCGATGGAGAGGCCGAACACGCTGGCCGCCACCTCGTCCGAGCGCACCGCATCGAGCGCCACGCCGACGAACGACGTCTCCAGCCGCCGCACCAGGAAGAAGGCGAGGCCGAACAGGGCGCAGGAGGCGAGCGCGTAAGGCAGATAGAAGGAGACGTCGTAGGGCCCGATCTCGGTCACCCGGCTGAAGTCGAGGCCGAACAGCGAGAAGGATTTCACCTTCATACCCTGCGGGCCGCCCAGCACGTCGTTCACCTCCAGAAAGGCGCGCAGCAGCAGGCCGAAGGCGATGGTGACGAGCGCCGCATAATGGCCCCGCGTGCGCAGCACCGGCAGCAAAAGCACCAGCCCCAGCACCGCCGCCGCAAGGCCGGCGATGAGCAGGACGAGAAGGTGCGGGATGCCCGTATTCCCCAAGAGAGCTGCCACATAGGCGCCCACCGCGAAGAAGGCGGCGCCGGCGAAATTGGGCACGCCCGCAAAGGCCATCTGCAAGGTGAGGCCCGCGGCTGCCGTGGCGAAGAGGGCGACGGTGGCCATCATCAGCAGCGTGTAATGCTCCTCGCGCAGCGCGGCGGCTATGGCGAGGATGCTCACGGCGGCGGTGAGGTTCACCGTGCCGGGATGGGCGCGGCAGAGGCCGACGATGCGTCGGCCCACGGGCACCTTCTCCGCCAGCGCGAACACCGCGACGAAGGCGGCCAGCAGCGCGATCACCTGGCCCTGCTGTTCGGCATGGAGCAGGAAGCCGCCGCCGGCGAACAGGAGGGCCACGGTGGCGGCCACCGCGAGGCGCGCGCGGCCGCTGGTGCGGGCCGTATCGGCGGGAAGGGAGGGGGCAAGGTCCGCCATGCTCATCTCACACCCGCTCGCTGGATTTCTCGGCGATGAGGCCGGTGGGGAACAGGCCGATGAGGGCGATGATGACGGCGAAGGCCACCACGTCCTTGTAGGCGCTGGTGAAGGGCAGCACGACGGTGACGAGGGTCTGCACGCCCGCGAACAGGAAGCCGCCGATGATCGGCCCGATGAGGCTGCCAAGGCCGCCCACCACCGCGCAGGCAAAGCCGATGATGCCCAGCATGACGCCCATGTTGAAGTTGATCTCCCGGTAGTAGAGCCCGAGCATCAGCCCCGCGAGGCCAGCGAGCATCGATCCCAGAGCGAAGGTGCCGAGCACGGTGCGGTTGAAGCTGACGCCCGCGAGCTGCGCCACCTCCTCGTCCTGCGCCACCGCGCGGATGGAAAGGCCAAGGCGGGTGCGGGTGATGACGAGATGGGTCGCCAGCACCACCGCGAGGCCGGCGAGGAGGATGATGACGCTGTCGATGCCGACGCTGAACGATCCCGCCTTCAGCACCCCCTCCGGCAGCAGGGCCGGGAAGGGCTTGGGATTGCCGCCGTTGGGCACGCCGAGGCGGATGGCCTCGCGCAGCACGGTGCCGGCCATGAGGGTGGCGAGCAGCACGTTCACGCCCGGCGCGTTCTTCAGCGGCAGCACCAAAAGCCGGCCGATGATGACGCCGGAGAGCGCGCCCGCCCCGAGCGCCGCGATGAGCCCCACCGCCAGCGCCAGCGGGCCGGAGAGGGTGGCGAGCGCCGCCATTAGCCCCGCCGCCCCGAAGGCGGAGAAGGCGCCCACCGTCACCACGTCGCCGTGGGAGAACTTGATCACGTCCAGCACGCCGAAGAACAGCGAGAAGCCGACCGCGACGATGGCGTAGATGGTGCCGAGCATCAGCCCGTTGAACAGGTACTGGGCGAGAAGTCCGGGGTCCATGGCGGGTCTCTCAAGGGGAGCACAGGCCGGCGCGCTGCAAGAAGGGCGCCGGGGGCGAAGGGGAGCTGTCATGCCCCGGCTCGTCCGGGGCATCCACTTGGCCGCGGGTTCGCTGCTCGAAAGCCAGGCGTCGGTCGTGTCGCTGCGGTGGATCCCCCGGACAAGCCGGGGGATGACGGGCGGAGGGGCCAGAGCCGGCTCGCTCAGTTGCTCGCTGCCTTGCCCGGCAGCTTCTTGGTGCCCGTCGCATAGGCACTGTCCGGCCAGTAGACCCACTTGCCGTCCTGCGAGACATAGACGTTGGCGGAGACGATGTTCTGCCGGTGGTCGTCGAAATTGATCTCGCCGACCAGCGCCTTGTAGCCCTTGGTGGTGTTGAGGATGTCACGCACCTTCTTGCGGTCCGGGCCGGCCTTCTCGATGGCGTCCATGATGAGATTGGCGGCGGAGAAGGCGAACGGGCCGTAGGCGTCCGGGTCCTCGCGATAGCCGGCCTTGGCATAGGCGTCCATGAAGGCCTTGCCGTCGGCATACTTGGTCAGCGGCGCGCCGTTGTGGAAGGAGACGGTGCCTTCCGCGGCGGGGCCGGCGCCCTCGATGAAGCCGGCGCTCATGATGCCGGAGACGCCGGCAAGCTGCGCCGGGATGCCGAGCCGGTCCATCTGCGAGCGCACGCGCACGCCGAGCGGGGTGAGCCCGCCGATGAACACCACGTCCGGCTTCAGCTCCTTCACCTTGGTCAACTCGGCGGTGAAGTCCTGCTGGTCCGGCGGCACGGGGAAGGTGGCGAGGATCTCGCCGCCCTGGGGCTTCAGATTCTCGGCGAAATACTTGTTCTGACCCTTGCCGTAGTCGGTGGTGTCGTGGATGACCACAAAGGTCTTGAAGCCCTGCTTGGTGAGGAACTCGGCAGCCATCTTGCCTTCGTTGATCATCGTGCCGTTGACGCGGTGGATTTCCTTGTAGTCGTTGCCGTAGGTGATTTCCGGCAGCACTGCGCCCCACACCACCACCGGCAGGCCGAAGCGGTTGTAGGTGTCCACCGTGGCGATGGCCACCGCCGAGCAGTAATGGGTGATGCCGGCGATGATGGACTTGTCGGAGGCCGCCTTGGTGGCCACCTGCACGCCCACGTTCGGCTTGCACTCGTCGTCAAACGGCACGAGCTCGTAGGTGTATTTGGCGTCGGGCTTGGCGTTGTGCAGGTCCACGGCCAGCGACGCGGAATTGCGGCCGCCGAGGCCGGTGGCGGAATTGCCGCCGGTGAGCGGGCCGATGAAGGCGATCTTCACCGTGTCGCGGGCCAGCGCGGGCGCCGTCGCCAGCGACAGCGCGGCGAGCGCCGCGCCGGCGACGTTGAGCAGTTTTCGGCGGGCAAACATTTGATCCGTTGCCATGTGATGATCCTCTGGAAGGGTTTGTTCTGGTGAGGCCGTGCGGCGCCGGTCGTTGCCGGCCCCGGTCGAGGAAAATTCAGGCCGCGCCGTCGGCGAAGAGCATGTCCGCCGTGGGGTCGAGCGCCCCGTCGTCGGCGGCGCGGGCGATGGCCGCGCCCTCGGAGAAATAGGCCGGCTCGCGGGCGGAACGGTCCACCTCCAGGTGGAACACGTCGAAGCGGTTGTAATAGCCCACCACGTCATGGAACTGCTTGGGCTCCACGCAGCGGGCAGTATCGATCTCGGCGTAGAGGATGCCCTCGTGCTCGCCCAGCACCTCGCCCACCACCTGCGAGGTGGGATCGAGCACCATGGAGATGCCGCGCGGGGACTTGTCCATCACCTCCAGGCTCGCCTTCCCCATGCTGCCCATGGCCTCGCGCATGGCGGCATCGACGAAGCCGGAGGCGACGATGTTGAACACCTTCGCCTCGAAGGCATGAGCGCCGGCGCGGATCTCGATGGCGCGCTTCAGGTCGTAGGCGCCATCCTCCTCGGGCGGACGGGTCGGCCAGATCGGCGGATAGGAGGAGATGTGCACCTGCTCCCCCTGCGCCATCAGGGCATAGCGCGCGAGGGGATTGGTGTTCTCTCCGCAGATCAGCATGCCGACCCGGCCGATCTCGGTGGCGGTGACGCGCAGGCCGCGCGCGTCGCCGTTCGCCCACACCAGCTTCTCGTAGAAGGTGGGGACGAGCTTCCGGTGGTGGTTGAGGATCGCGCCGTCCGGCCCGATCAGCACGTTGGAATTCCAGATGCAGCCGACGCTGGCGTCGGTGCCCTCGGTGAAGCCGAGGGAGACGTGGACGCCGTGCCGGCGCGCCGCCATGCGGATGGTGCGGATGGCACCGTCCGAGAGCTTCTGCGCCTCAGCAACCAGCGCGCGGAAGAAGCCGTGATTGTAGATGGGCGCTTGCAGCGCCGCCCACACCGGGAAGCCCGGCAGGAAGGATTCCGGGAACACCACCAGCGCGGCGCCGTTGGCGGCGGCCTCGGCGATGAGGTCGCAGGCCTTCTCGGCGGTCTTGTCCGCATCGAGGAAGACGGACGAGGCGTGGCAGGCGGCGGCCTTGAAGCGGGGATATTGGACGGTCATCGGGCTCTTCTGCCAGTGGGGCGGCGGTGGGTACGCCGGCTCATGATGGCGTGGTGTCCCGTGTGCGGAAGGGCGCAAATGTGCAGGGGCACTTGCGCATATTCCTATGCGGCAGGTGTGGGCGCGGTTCCGGGGCCGGTGCCGGGGGCGCTTTGCCTCGACAGGGCGCAATTGCCCGGCTGCGCGCCGCCTCTGGATGAGGCGCGGTGCGCAAAGGATGGCCTTCGGGCCGACCATCGCCCTCTTTGCGCACCGCGCCTTGCACGATTTCCGATGGCGCGGCGAAGTTCGGGGGCGGCCAATATCCGGGTGGCGCGGCCAAGCGCCCCGCCTTCGCCCATTGCCTTGCGGGACGCGGCGAAGAATGATCCTTGCGAAAAATGAGCGCGTCGCCGGTTCGGGCTGTAACGTTCGGGTGGGCGCGTGCGAACTGACCCTCGGGAACGTGTAGATGGACGACCGCGAACTGCGGTGGGCGCAATTGATGCGGAGCGCGCTTGCCGGCGATGGCGCGGCCTATGAGCACTTGCTCCGTGAGCTGGCGCCCGCGCTGCGCATGGTGGTCCAGCGCCGCCTTGTCCGCCTTGGCGCGCCCACGGCGGAGACGGAGGACATTGTGCAGGAGACGCTGCTGGCGGTGCACCTGAAGCGGCACACCTGGCGCGCCGAGGACCCCCTCGGGCCCTGGCTTTGGACCATCGCCCGCAACAAGATGGTGGACCATCTGCGTCGGCGGGGGCGGCGGGTGGAGGTCCCGGTGGAGGATTTCGCCGAATTTCTCCCGGCGCCGGAGGAGCGGCCCGACACCGGGGCCATGGAGGTGGAACAGCACCTGGCCCTGCTGCCGCAGAAGCAGCAGGCGGTGCTGCGCTCGGTGGCGGTGGAGGGCGCCTCCGTCGCCGAGACGGCGGAGCGGATGCGCATGACGCCCGGCGCGGTGCGCGTGGCGCTGCATCGCGCCTTTGCGAGCCTTTCGGCCCGCCTGAGGGAGGAGTGAAGGAACGACGTGAAGACCGATGACCTCATACGCGCCCTCGCCGCCGACGCGCGGCCGGTGCGCAGCTTCAGGAGCACGCTGGCGCTGGCGCTTGTCGTCGGCGTCGTGGCGGCGGCGTGCGTGTTCGCCCTGCGTCTTTCGCCGCGGCCGCATCTTCTGACCCAGCTGGTGGAATGGCGCCTCGCCTTCAAGTTCGCGGTGACGCTCACGCTCGCCGCATCGGCGGTGGTGCTGGCGCTGCGCCTGTCGCAGCCCGGCGCGCCGGTGGGACGGGCAGCGCGGGCCCTGCTGGTGCCGGCCCTCCTGCTTGCGGCGGGTGTCGCGTCCGAGCTGGTGACGACGCCCGCGAGCCAGTGGCGGCACGAACTCGTCGGCCGTTACGCCATCTATTGCACGACGCTCATTCCCATGATCGCCGCCCCGGCATTGGGCGCGCTCCTCCTCGCCCTGCGGCGCGGCGCCCCCACCCACCCGACGCTGGCCGGCGCCGCCGCGGGCCTCGCTGCGGGCGGCATCGGCGCCGCCCTCTACGCCCTCCATTGCGTGGACGATTCCCCGCTGTTCGTCCTCGCCTGGTACAGCATCGCGGTGGCGGTGGTGACGGCGGTGGGCGCGCTCGTGGGTAGCCGATTGCTGCGCTGGTAGGGCAGGGGCTTCGGTTCCCGCGCCGCCGTTGCCGCGGGTTGCGAACGGGCGGCTCTTCGGCGGCCGGCGCCGCCGCCCGTCACTGTTGCCCTTTGGTCGCTTGCCGGCTCCGTCTTCCGCCTGCCGTTCCGTCACCGCCTAGACCGCGCCACGGCGCTTAGCTACCCCTAATTGCAACTCTGGTCAGGGAGAGTTGCGGTCATGGCGGCAAAGGCAAAAACCGGCTTCAGCGGGCTCGATAAGAGCAAGACGCTGGCCGAGAACACGGTGAATGCGGGTCCGGTGGTGCTGGATTCGAATGTGACGTTTACGGCGACATCGCCTGATATTTTCACCCAAGGATACTTTCTTGTCGATGTTACCAATTTTGGTGGAAATGACCATTTCTACCTTAAAGACGGTGGGGGTATAAAGGTCGTTTACGGACAAGATTTTGGATCTGTTTATTATAATGATGTGCTGGTCGGAACAGTCACGTCAGGCGGTCCGTACATATCGGTCACTCTTGAGCCGAACGTAACAGCAGAATCTATGACCGCTATGGCGAGAGCGGTCTCATATTACTACGATGGCGACACACCCTCAGCGTTCGGTCGCGTCGTCACTTATAGAGTTTTAAACTCGTCCGGTGCGGATACCTCAGCCACCATGCAGCTCAAGCTGAAGCCCGAGAACGACGCGCCCGTGTTCTCCGGCCTCGATGCCCAGTCGGTCCATTCCGCCTCGCAGGCCGCAGCGGGCGTCGTCATCGACGCCGACGTCCATGTGGCCAATCCCGATTTGACCGGCTTCAAGGGCGGCAAGCTCGCCGTCCATCTCGCCGGCGCGACCGCGACCGATCAGCTTTATCTGTCGGATGGGCATTTCAGCATCACCGGCAAGAAACTCTATCTCGATGGGAAGCAGGTCGGCACGGTCTCGGCCGATGGACACAACGGGCACGACCTCGCCTTCACCTTCTCCGCCGCCATATCGGATGCGCAAGCGAGCCAACTCGCCGAGCAGGTGTCCTATCGCTCCACCGCCGCCTCCGCCCCGAGCGGCGCGCGGGACGTGACCTTCACCGTCACCGACGCCGAGAAGAGTTCGACGAGCGCGCATGTCTCGCTGGGGTTCGAAGCGGATGCGCCGACCCTCCTGTCCGCCAACGCCATGGTCTCCGACCCCTTCGCGACCCTGAAGGCGGCCGCGTCCGGCGCGCCGGACGATCTCTCCGCCGTGTTCGCCACGCTGGAAGCGCGGGCGGCGGGGTTGCTGGAGGCGGCGTCGCACGCTCATGGGGCCTTGGGCGCGGATCATCTGCCGGACCTCCATTTGCCGGCGGCGGTCGCCGACTATCTCGATGCCATCGGCTCATCCATTCTCGACCATGCGCAGTCGGCGCATCCCGCGCTGGTGCACGAGCTGTCCGACCGGGCGGCGGCGCTGGCGGCGCATGTGCATGACGTGCTTCATCCCGTGCACGGGAGCGCGGATGCGCTGATCTGATCCGCGGCCGGCGGCGGTCGATGCTCTTGCCAGAACGGCACGGGCCGTGCCCATCTAGGGCGCGGCTGTTCCGGGCGGGAGGCAGGCGATGTCGCAAAGCGAGGGCCGGGTCGGGGCGCGGGACAGAGGCGGCTTTGATCGCCGCAGCCTGCTGAAAGGCGCGGCGGCACTCGCCGTCGCCGGGGGTATCGCTTCGGGCGCACGGGCCGCGGCCGGCGGGCTCATTGATGCACACAGCCACAGCTGGGGCGGCGATCTCTCCCGCTATCCCATGGTCAACGGCCAGACCGCGCGCGACCGCGATCCGCCGGACTACGATATCGACACCGTGCTGGCGCGGGAGGCGGCCATCGGGGTGTCGCGGGTCGTGCTGGTTCAGCACATCGGCTATTTCGGTTTCGACAGCTCCTACCTGACGGATGCCGCGCGGGCGCACCCCGGCACCTTCGCCGTGGTCGGCGCGGTGGACGATCGGCGGGCCGACGCGCCGGAGGCCATGCAGGCGGCCAAGACGGCGGGCGTGAAGGGGGTCCGCCTGAGGGGCGTCAATACCGCCTCCTGGCTCACCTCTTCCGTGATGGCGACCATCTGGGCGACGGCGGCGGAAGAAAACCTCGTGCTGTGCCCGCTCCTGCGCGACAGCCCGGATATGAGCGACGACGCGCTCGTGCATGTGGCCGAGATGTGTCGGCGCTACCCCGCGACGAATGTCTGCCTCGACCACATGGCCCATGTGAAGCCCGGCGACACCCGGCAGCTGGACAGGCTTCTGGCGCTTTCCGCCTTTCCGGGCGTGACGGTGAAGGTGTCGGGCCTCAACAAGTTCGACACGCCTCCTTACGACCGGGTGATCCCGCAACTCGTCGCCCTCATCGCCACCTTCGGTGCCGGCCGGCTGATGTGGGGCAGCGACATGCCGGTGCTGGAGCGCGAACCGCCCAACACCCTCCAGGCGGCTTTTGACTTCATTGCCCGCCGCGCGCCCCTCGACGATCAACAAAGGGACTTTCTGCTGCGGGGAACGGCCGAGCGGGTGTTCTTCGGCGGATAGGGGCTGCCCGCCCAGGTTGTGTGGGGAGGGGTGGCGAGGTTTTACCTAGCGTCATTTCCGGCTTTTCTCTGTAATTCGACGAATGCTGCAAGACGAACCGAGCCGTCGGTTGCGTCATCCTCATCTTCGCTGGTATTCTCGTGGCCTTCGGGACACGAACACACGCAGGGTGGGATGCGGGGCGGGGCAGGCAGTGGAGCGCGTGACCGCGCGGCCGGATGGGCCGGACGCGCGCGCTCGGCTTTGCGCCTTCCGGTCGTCCTGCGCCTTCCCGTTGCGCTGCGCCTGCTTTTCGTCGTCCTGATCCTCGTCAACGGTGTCGCCAGCTTCGTCCAGGCGGGCAATGCCGCCGGCCTCAGGTGGAATGCGGTCCAGGTCGAAGGGCTCGTCGCCGCTGGCCTGCTGTGCGAGCACGAGAGCGGGCAGGCGGGCTCTTCCGCCCCCGATCAATCCCCCGCCCATCCCTGCTGCGCGGACTGCATCGCCTGCCCCTGTGCCGACGGGATGCTGGCGCCGCCGCCGACGCCTGTCGCCCTCGGTGCCGTGGGCAGATTCCACATGGTGCGTGCCGATCTTCCGGCCGCCCAGCTGGCCACCCAATTTCCCTTCAAGCGCGGGCCGCCGCCGCGCGCACCTCCCCACCTCGTGACCGCCGTCAAGGCCGCCTGAACCGGCGCGCGAGCGCGCGCCTTCGGTTTCTCACGAGGATTTTTCATGACCCGGCTTCACAGTGCCGTCAGCCTTTGCGCGCTGACCGGCCTTCTTCTCGCTGCGCATCCGCCCTCCGCGCACGCCCATGGAATCGCGGGCGACCGCGTGTTCCCGGCGACCCTCACCTTCGACGATCCGGCCGTGGCCGATGAGCTCGCTCTGCCCACCGTGCAATATCTGAAGGATAGCGACGGCGTCGGCGGCACCGGCTATTCGTTCGAATATGCCAAGACCATCACCCCGTGGCTCGGCATCTCGGTCGAAAGCGGCTGGCTGCAGAATACCCCCGGCCATTCGGGCTTCGACAACATCGAGACGACGCTGAAATGGATGCTCCTCAACAATGCGGAGCATGAATTCATCTTCTCGGTGGGCCTCAGCATCGAATGGGGTGGCACCGGCAATTCCAAGGTGGTGGACAGCTACACCACGGTCTCGCCCAACCTCTATTTCGGCAAGGGCTTCGGCGACCTGCCGGACAGCCTCGCCTTGCTCCGGCCCTTCGCCATCACCGGCCAGCTGGGCTATGGCCTGCCCACCCAGCTCACCGATCCGCTGACCTTCGAATCCAACCCGCGCGTGCTCACCTGGGGCCTGTCGCTGCAATACAGCCTGCCCTACCTCAATCAGAACGTGCGCGAGATGACGGGCCAGCCGGATTTCATCAAGCAGCTCACCCCCATCATCGAAGCCAGCTTCCAGTCGCCGGTCTCCAACATCGGCGACGGCGCGCGCATCACCACGGGCACCATCAATCCCGGTGTCATCTGGTCCAATGGCGCGGTGCAGGTGGGCCTTGAGGCCCTCATTCCCATCAATGCCCAGAGCGGCAGCCATGTGGGCGTGATCGGCCAATTGCATTTCTTCCTGGACGATATCTTCCCGAACGGCATCGGAAAGCCTCTCTTTCCCTGAACGTCCGTTCCTTCCCTGATCCTCTTTTCGCGAGACCCATCATGAAGCGCATCGCAACCCTCGTCGCCGCCGCGGCCCTCGGCCTTTTGTCCGCCACCGCCGCTTTCGCCCACGCCCATCTGGAAAAGGCCGTGCCAGGCGTCGGCACCACCGTTTCCGCCGGCCCCAGCGAGGTCCGCCTCGTCTTCAGCGAGGCGGTGGAGCCCCGCTTTTCCTCCATCGTCGTCACTCGCGCGGATGGTTCCGCCGTGGCCTCGGGCGCGGCGGCCGATGCCTCCGATCCCAAGGCGCTGGTGCTGAAGCTGGGGGCGGCGCTGCCGGCCGGCGCCTACAAGGTGCAGTGGAAGATCGTCTCCGTGGACACCCACAAGACCGAGGGCAGCTTCAGCTTCCAGGTCGGCAAATAGTGGACGTCTTTCCCCTCATCCTCGCCGCGCGGTTCGTGCATTTCGCGGCGGGGCTGGTGCTGCTCGGCGCGCCGCTGTTCGTGTTCACCGCCGTTCCGGCGTGGGCCGGGGCAGCGGGCGCCTCGGCCGTGCGGGCGGCGGAGCGGATGGTGTTGCTCGCGCTGCCGGTCGCGCTCGTCTCCGCCCTCGTGTGGGCGGGGGCGTCGCTGGTGGATATCACCGGCATGCCGGCGAGCCTCGCCGACCCGAGCCTCGTCTCCGGCTTCCTACTGGAAACCGGGTTCGGCCGGGCCATGGCGTTCCGGCTGGCCGTGCTCGTCGTGGCCGCGCTCGCGGCGCTTGCCCTGCGCGGACGGCGGAGGCTGGCGGCGGTCGCCGGCGCGGGGGTGGTGCTGATGGCGAGCGAAAGCCTCCTCGGCCATCCCGGTGCCGCCGAGGGCGCGCGGGCGGTGATGCTGGTGGCGGTCCATGCGGTCCATGGCACGGGCGCGGCGGTGTGGATCGGCGGCCTGCTGCCGCTCATCGTGCTGCTGGACGGCTGGGCGAACGCGCCGGATGAAGCCGGAAAGGCCCCGGGCGCCGTGCTGCGGCGGTTCTCCTGCGTCGGCATCGCCGCAGTGCTGATGGTGGGCTTCGGCGGTAGCCTTGCCGCGATCCTGCACATCGAGACGCCAGCCGCGCTGCCGGGGACGATCTACGGCCGCATCGTTCTGCTGAAGGCGACGGTCTTCGCCGGCCTCGTCTGCCTCGCCTTGCGCAACCGGCATATCGCCCTGCGCCTCGCCCGCTCGGACGCACGGGGCGCGGACCTTGCGCGCATCGCGATGAACAGCCGGCTGGAGGTGGCGCTGGCCCTTGTCGCCGTCTTCCTCGCCGCGCTGCTGGGCATGAGCGATCCGCAGCTTTAGCCGGGGCGGCTCACTCCGGCTCGGCGAGGCGATAGCCGACGCCGGTCTCGGTGCGGATGTAGCGGGGCTTCTCCGGATTGTCCTCCAGCTTCTGCCGGAGCTGGCGGACATAGACGCGCAGATATTGCAGATCGTGCATCTCGCCCCACACCTGCGAGAGCAGGTAATGGTGGGTGAGCACCTTGCCAGCGTGCTGCACCAGCACCCGCAGGATGGCGTATTCCTTGGGCGAGAGCTTCACCTCCCGGTCCTTCACCTTCACGATCCGCCGCACCAGATCCACCGAAAGGTCGCCCACAACGAAGACCGGCTTCTCCCCCTGCTGCTGGAGGCGGTGGCGCAAAGCGACGCGGATGCGGGCCACCAGCTCGTTCATGCCGAACGGCTTGGTGACGTAGTCGTCCGCCCCCGCCTCCAGCGCCTCCACGATGCCGGGCTCGTCGGTGCGGCTGGAGAGGATGATGATGGGGCAGGTCACGCCGTCTTCCCGCCAGCGGCGCAGCAGGTCGCGGCCGGGAATGTCGGGCAGGCCGAGGTCGAGGATGACGAGATCGGGCGCGCCAGCGGCCATGAGCGCCAGCGCCTCGGCGCCGGTGGCGGCGCTCTCCACCCCGTAGCCCTGCGTCGGCAGGCCGGTGGCGAGCAGGCGGCGGATGGCGGGTTCGTCGTCCACCACGAGAAGCTTCACGGCCGCGCTCACGGGGCGGCCTCCAGCATGGGGGCGACCGCCCCCGCCGGCAGGTCGATGGTGAAGACGGCGCCGGAACGGTCGGCCCGGTTGGCCACGGCGATGGTGCCGCCCAGGGCTTCGATGAAGCCCCGGCAGATGGCGAGGCCGAGCCCGGTGCCGGCGCGGACCTGATCCTGCTTGCGGGCGCGGAAGAACTTGTCGAACACCTTGTCCACGTCCTCGTCCGGAATGCCCGGCCCTTCGTCCAGCACCTGCAACGTCACGTGGCCGCCCTCCTGCCCGTTCTCGGCCCAGCCGTGCAGGGAGACGAGGGAGCCAGCGGGCGCGTATTTCGCGGCATTGTCGAGGAGGTTGAACAGCGCCTGCTCGAACAGCACCGGGTCGACGTTCAGCATGGGCAGGTCCGGCGCAAGGTCGATCTCCACCCGGTGGTCCTTCAGGATGGAGGCCGCCCGCCGCATGGCGCTGCCGACGATCTCGGCGAGGTCGTTGGGCGAGGCATTGGGCACGATGGCCCCGGATTCGAGCCGCGTCATGTCGAGCAGATTGGCGATGAAGCGGTTGAGCCGCAACGCCTCCTCCTCGATGGTCGCCAGCATCTCCCCGCGCTGGTCCTCGCTGAGGGCGGCGGCGAAGCTCTTCAGGGTGCCGGCCGCGCCGAGGATGGAGGCGAGCGGCGTCTTCAGATCATGCGAGATGGAGGTGAGAAGGGCCGAGCGGAGGCGGTCGGTCTCGGCGTCGAGCCGCGCCTTCTCCACGTCGGAGACGAGGTTCGCCCGCTCCACGGCCAGCGCCGCCTGATCGGCGAGGGCGTCGAGCAGCCGGCGTTCCTCGGGCGAGAGGGGCGGGCCTTCCTTGTCCTTGTCGATGCCCACCACGCCCACCGCCCCGCGCCCGGTGTGCATGGGCAGGAACAGGCGGCGCGCGCCGGGCAGCGTGTCGGCGCCGCGGCCGGCGGGGCGGTTGTTCTCATAGGTCCAGTTGGCGGCGGCGAGGTCGGCGGCGTCGATGGCGTCTTCCGGGGGGTAGCCGGCCTTCACGGTGAGCGCGCCATCCTCCGGCAGCAGCATCACCACGCGCACCTTCAGCATGGAGGCGATCTGGAAGGCGGTGGCCCAGAGGAGATCGTCGAGGCTCACCGCGCTCGCGAGCTTCTTCGAGAAGAGATAGAGGTCTTCCGTCGTCTTCGCCCGCGCCCGTGCGGCAAGCGCCTGCCCGCGCACCCGCGCCGTGAGATTGCTGGCGATGGCCGCCACCACCAGGAAGAAGAACAGCGCGATCACGTTTTCCGGATCGGCGATGGTGAAGGTGTAGAGCGGCGGGATGAAGAAGAAATTGAACGCCAGCATGGCGGCGACCGAGGTCGCCAGCGCCGGCCACAGGCCCGAGCGCACGGCGCTCACCAGCACGGCGGTGAGGAAGACGAGGGCGACGTTCTGCAACCCCAGCAGCCGTTGCAGGGCGACGCCGACGAGGGTCGCGGCGGCGACGAGGAACGCGCCCTCCGCATAGGCCCGCACCTCCCGGCGCACCGGCAGCGGGGCGGCCGCGCGCGCCTCCTCCGATGCCGGCGGCCCGGCGTCGCCGGCGATCACATGGACGGAGATGTTGCCGGAGCGGCGCACAAGGTCGTGCACCACCGAGCCGTGCAATATCTCGAACCAGCGCGAGCGGTCGGACTTGCCGATGACGATCTGGGTGGCGTTGGCGGATCGGGCATAGCTGAGCACGTCGTCGGCGATGTGCGCGCCGCCGGGCACGGTGACGGCCTCCGCCCCCAGCCGCTCGGCGAGGCGCAGCACCTCAGCGATGCGGTCCCGTTCCGCGTCGCCGAGCTGGAAGCTGCGCTGGGTCTCCACATAGAGCGCCACCCAGGGGGCGCGCAGCCGGTCGGCGAGGCGCTTGGCGTAGCGCACCAAAGCGGCGCAGCGCTTGTCCTCGCTGATACAGACCAGCACCCGCTCACCCGCAGCCCACGGGCCGGAGATGGCATGGGCGCGCATGTGGCTGAGCAATTGCTCGTCCACCCGTTGGGCGGTGCGGCGCAGGGCCAGCTCGCGCAAAGCGGTGAGGTTGCCGGGGGAGAAGTAATTGTCCACCGCGCGCCGGGCGGTGTCGGGCACGTAGACCTTGCCGTCATGCAGGCGCTGGATGAGATCGGAGGGGGTGATGTCGATCACCTCGATCTCGTCGGCGCGGTCGATGATGGCGTCCGGCACCGTCTCGCGCACGCGGATGCGGGTGATCTGCGCCACCACGTCGTTCAGGCTCTCCACATGCTGGATGTTCAGCGTGGAATAGACGTTGATGCCGGCGGCGAGCAGTTCCTCCACGTCCATGTAGCGCTTGGCGTGGCGGCTGTCGGGGGCGTTGGTGTGGGCCAGCTCGTCCACCAGCACGAGGTCGGGCTTGCGAGCGAGGATGGCGTCGAGGTCCATCTCCTCCAACTGCCGGCCCTTGTAGGAGACCCTGCGGCGGGGGACGATCTCGAAGCCCTCCACCAGCGCCTGTGTCTCGCGCCGGCCGTGGGTCTCCACCACGCCGATCACCACGTCGGCGCCGTCCTTGAGGCGGGTGCGGCCGGAGGCGAGCATCTCGTAGGTCTTCCCGACGCCGGGGGCGGCGCCGAGGAAGATCTTCAACTGGCCACGGCTCTCCCGCTGCGCCTCCTTCAGGAGGGCGTCCGGCGAGGGGCGGTGGTCGCTCTCGCGCTCTTCGGGCATTGCCGTCTCCCGGCCGGGCCGCTCAGGTCCCGCCTGTTCTATTTTGCGCCGGCGAAGCGGTCCAGCGCGAGATTGAGGGCGAGCACATTCACCTTGGGCTCGCCGAGGAGTCCGAAGGTGCGCTCGTCCGTCTCGTGCGTCACCAGCCGGCGCAGCACGTCCTCATTGAGGCCGCGCGCTTTGGCGATGCGCGGCACCTGGAACAGGGCCGCCTCCGGCGAGATATCCGGGTCGAGCCCCGAGGCGGAGGTGGTGACGAGATCGACCGGCACCGCCGCGCCGGGATTCTCGGTCTTCAGGGCCGCCATGTCGCCCTTCACCCGCTCCATGAGGGCGGGATTGGTGGGGCCGAGGTTCGAGCCCATGGAATTGGCCGCATTGTAGGGCTGCGGCACGGTCTTGGAGGCATCCGCCGGATCGGCGCCGGTGGTGGCGGAGGGCCGGCCGTGGAAGTAGCGGTCGGACGTGAAGGCCTGCCCGATGAGGGCGGAGCCGACCACGGTGCCGTTCTTCTCGATGAGGCTGCCATTGGCCTGCGACGGGAAGACGAGCTGCGCGGCGCCGGTCATGGCGAAGGGGTAGGCGAGGCCGGTGATCCCCGTCAGCAGGACGATGAGGACGAAGGCGGGGCGAAGGGTGTTGAGCATGATCTATCTCCCTGGAGCCGTGGCGCCTGCCTTCACCTGCGTCATGCCCGGGCTTGTCCCGGGCATCCACGTCGTGCCGCTGGTGCGCTGCTCGATTTGCGGGCGCCCGGCCGCCGGACGTGGATGGCCGGGACAAGCCCGGCCATGACGGCGTAAGGGAGAAGGGAGGCGTGCTCCTTTTCAGACGTTCAGACGAGGTGCAGGGCGGTGACGGCCACGTCGATGATCTTGATGCCGGCGAACGGCACCACGATCCCGCCGAGGCCATAGATGAGCAGGTTCCGCTTGAGCAGCGCCGCCGCGCCGATGGGCCGGAACTTCACGCCCTTCAGCGCCAGCGGAATGAGGGCGATGATGATGAGGGCGTTGAAGATGATGGCCGAGAGGATGGCGCTCTGCGGCGAGGCCAGCCCCATCACGTTCAGCGCGCCGAGCTGCGGGTAGAAGGCCACGAACATGGCCGGGATGATGGCGAAATACTTCGCCACGTCGTTGGCGATGGAGAAGGTGGTGAGCGACCCGCGCGTCATCAGCAGCGCCTTGCCGATCTCCACGATCTCGATGAGCTTGGTGGGGTCGCTGTCGAGGTCCACCATGTTGCCGGCTTCGCGGGCGGCCACCGTGCCGGTGTTCATGGCGACGCCCACATCCGCCTGGGCCAGCGCCGGGGCGTCGTTGGTGCCGTCGCCGCACATGGCGACCAGCTTGCCTTTGGCCTGTTCATCGCGGATGAGCTTCAGCTTTGCCTCGGGGGTGGCCTCGGCGAGGAAGTCGTCCACGCCCGCCTCGGCGGCGATGGCGGCGGCGGTGAGCGGGTTGTCGCCGGTGATCATCACCGTGCGGATGCCCATGCGGCGCAGCTCGGCGAAGCGCTCGCGGATGCCGCCCTTCACGATGTCCTTGAGATAGACCACACCCAGCACCTTGCCGTCGCGGGCCACGGCCAGCGGCGTTCCACCGGCCTTGCCGATCTCCTCGGCGATGGCCTGCACCTCGCGCAGCGTCTCCGGAGAGACGGGACGCACGGCCGAACCGGGGGACTGGAGATCCTTCAGGATGGCATCCACCGCGCCCTTGCGGATCACGGTGCCGTCCACGTCCACGCCGCTCATGCGGGTCTGGGCGGTGAAGGGCACGAAATGGGCGTTGAGGGTCGCCATGTCGCGGCCGCGGATGGCGTATTTCTCCTTCGCCAGCACCACGATGGAGCGGCCCTCCGGCGTCTCGTCGGCGAGCGAGGCGAGCTGTGCCGCGTCCGCCAGCTCCTGCGGGCTCACGCCGCGCACCGGGCGGAATTCCGCCGCCTGACGGTTGCCCAGCGTGATGGTGCCGGTCTTGTCGAGGAGGAGCGTGTCCACGTCGCCCGCCGCCTCCACCGCGCGGCCGGACATGGCGAGCACGTTGAAGCGCACGAGGCGGTCCATGCCGGCGATGCCGATGGCCGAGAGCAGCGCGCCGATGGTGGTGGGGATGAGCGTCACGAACAGCGCCACCAGCACGACCACGGAGATGGTGCCTCCCGCATAGGCGGCGAAGCTCGGGATGGAGGCGGTGGCGAAGACGAAGATCAGCGTCATGCCCGCGAGCAGGATGTTGAGGGCGATCTCGTTCGGCGTCTTCTGCCGCTCGGCGCCCTCCACCAGGTGGATCATGCGGTCGAGGAAGGTGGAGCCCGCCGCTGCCGTGATGCGTACCTTGATGTGGTCGGAGATGACCGTGGTGCCGCCGGTGACGGCCGAGCGGTCGCCGCCGCTCTCGCGGATCACCGGCGCGCTCTCGCCTGTTATGGCCGCCTCGTTGACCGAGGCGACGCCTTCCACCACCTCGCCGTCGGAGGGGATGACATCGCCCGCCTCCACCAGCACCACGTCGCCGACTTTCAGCGACGTGCCGGCCACTTCGCGCCAGTCATTGCCGGAGCCGGTGAGGAGCTTTGCCTGCGTCTCCGTGCGGGTGCGGCGGAGCGAATCCGCCTGCGCCTTGCCGCGCCCCTCGGCCACGGCTTCCGCGAAATTGGCGAACAGCACGGTGAACCACAGCCACAGGATGATCTGGAAGGAGAAGCCGAGGCCGCTCCCGCCGGTGGCGAGGTCGCGCACGAAGAGGACGGTGGTGAGGAGGGCGACCACCTCCACCACGAACATCACCGGGTTCTTCACCATCGCGCGCGGATCGAGCTTCTTGAACGACGCGCCGATGGCCGGCACCAGGATGGCCGGGTCGAGGATGCTGCTGGAACGGGGCTTGGCCATTTATGGCTCCCGATAGATCAGGGTGTGCCGACAACGAGCACCACCATCTGGATGGCGGCGACGAGGACGAAGGCGGCGAGGGTCACGAGGAGAATGAGTTCGGAGGTGCGCAGGGCCGAAGCCTGCGCGTGCAGGGTGCGGCGTGCCATCTCAGCCCCCGAAGGTCTGGCCGGCCACCGCCGCGAGGTGCTCCACGATCGGCCCGAGCGCGAGCGCCGGGAAGAAGGTGAGGCCGCCGACGATGAGGATGACGCCCACCAGCAGGCCGACGAACAGCCCGCCATGGGTGGGGAAGGTGCCCGCCGAGGCCGGCACGGTCTTCTTCGCCGCCAGCGATCCCGCCAGCGCCATGGCCGGCACGATCATCATGAAGCGGCCGATGAACATGGAGACGGCCAGCGTCACGTTGTAGAAGGGCGTGTTGGCGGAAAGCCCCGCGAAGGCCGAGCCGTTGTTCGCCGTCGCCGAGGTGAAGGCGTAGAGGATCTCGGAGAAGCCGTGCGGGCCGGGATTGCTGATGGCCGCCACCGTTCCCGGCAGCACCGTCGCGACCGCGGTCCAGCCGAGCATCATCAGGGGCAGGACGAGGATGGCGAGCATGGCCATCTTCACTTCCTTGGCCTCGATCTTCTTGCCGGCATATTCGGGCGTGCGGCCCACCATGAGGCCGGCCACGAACATGGCCACCACCACGAACAGCAGCATGCCGTACATGCCCGCGCCCACGCCGCCGACGATGATCTCGCCCAGCTCCATGTTGATGAGCGGGATCATGCCGCCGAGCGCCGTGAAGCTGTCATGCATGGCATTCACCGCGCCGCAGGAGGCGGCGGTGGTGATGACGGCGAACAGGGCGGACGCGACGATGCCGAAGCGCACCTCCTTGCCTTCCATGTTGCCGCCGGTGAGGCCCAGCGCATTCAGCCCCGGCGTGCCTGACGCTTCCGCCCAGTAGGTGACGGCGACGCCCGCCACGAAGATGACGCCCATGGCGGCGAGGATCGCCCAGCCCTTGCGCTCATCCCCCACCATGCGGCCGAACACGTTGGTGAGGCCGGCACCCAGCGCGAAGATGGAAATCATCTGCACGAAGTTGGAGAGGGCCGTGGGGTTCTCGAACGGGTGGGCGGCATTGGCGTTGAAGAAGCCGCCGCCATTGGTGCCGAGCATCTTGATGGCCACCTGCGAGGCCACGGGGCCGACCGCGATGGTCTGCTTCGCGCCTTCCAGCGTGGTCGCGTCCACATAGGGGCCGAACGTCTGCGGGATGCCCTGCCACACCAGGAACAGGGTGTAGGGGATGCAGAGCGGCAGCAGCACGTAGAGGGTGCAGCGGGTGACATCCACCCAGAAATTGCCCACCGTCTGCGCCGAGGCGCGGGAGAAACCGCGGATCAGCGCCACCGCCAGCGCGATGCCGGTGGCGGCGGAAAGGAAGTTCTGGTGGGTCAGCCCCAGCATCTGGGCGAGATAGCTCAGCGTGCTCTCGCCGCCGTAGTTCTGCCAGTTGGTGTTGGTGAGGAAGCTGATGGCGGTGTTCAGCGACAGGTCCGGCGGCACCGCAGCCATCTCCTGCGGGTTCAGCGGCAGCAGGTCCTGCAGGCGCAGGATGGCATAGAGGATCAGGAAGCCGCCGACATGGAACACCAGCATGGCGAGGGTGTAGCCGAGCCACGTCTGCTCGCGCTTCGGGTCCACGCCGGCGAGGCCGTAGAGGGCGCCTTCCACCGGGCGCAGGACGGGGGAGAGGAAGGTGCGCTCGCCCGCGAACACGCGGGTCATGTAGCCGCCGAGCAGCGGCGTCAGCGCAAGGATGATCGCGCAGAACAGGGCGATCTGGATCCAGCCGTTGGGAGTCATCGGGGCCTCCTCAGAACCGCTCGGGCTTCAGCAGCGCGAGGGTGAGGTAGAAGAGGAGGCCCACGGTGATGAGGCCTCCCAGTGCGAAATCGAGGGTCATTGGAGTATCCTTCGATACGGCCGCGCACGCGGCCTGTATTCGGCCGCCTCTAGAGCCGCTCGCAGGCGTAGCCGTAGCCGATGGCCAGGGCGAAAAGCCCGGCCGCCAGGGCGAGCATCAGAATGTCGAGCATGGGACGTTGGTCTCGCAGAAGTGTCGGGCCGCGAAGACGCGGGAAGACCTGCGTCGCGGTCGGCCGCAGCGCCGGGAACCTTTTGCCCGGCCGCTGCTCAGCGATGGGAAGGTGTCACCTTGCGCATAAAGATTCGAGACGGGCCGCAATGGGCCGAAATAAAAATCGCATAAAGAAAAGCGCGGCTCGGAGGCCTCCGCAAAAGCAAAAAGGGCGCCCGTGGGGGCGCCCTTCGCATGGGTTCAGGCGGCTGCCCCTAGTGGGCGTGGCCGAGATAGGCGGCGCGCACGGCGGCGTCGTTGCGCAGGGCTTCGGCCGGGCCTTTCGCGGCGACGCGGCCGTTTTCCAGCACATAGCCGAAGTCGGCCACCTCCAGCGCGGCGGCGGCGAACTGCTCCACCAGCAGCATGGTGATCTTCTGTTCCTTGAGCCGCGCGATGGTGGCGAACACCTCCGCCACGAGGCGCGGGGCAAGGCCCATGGAGGGTTCGTCCAAGAGCAGCACGCGCGGGTTCAGCATCAGCGCGCGGGCCATGGCCAGCATCTGCTGCTCGCCGCCGGAGAGGGTGCCGGCGAGCTGCGCGCGGCGCTCGGCGAGGCGCGGGAAGAGGGTGAACATGCGGTCGAGGTCGCCCTCCACGTCGCCGCGCTCCCGCGCCCCGGTGAGGCGGGGGAAGGCGCCGAGCAGCAGGTTGTCCTTCACGCTCTGGGTGGGGAACACGCGCCGCCCCTCGGGTGAGTGGGCGAGGCCCTTCTTGGTGATCTTGAAGGAGGGCTGGCCGGTCAAATCCTCCCCGCCCAGGCGCACCGTGCCCGATTCCGGCACGATCATGCCGGAGATGGCGCGCAGCGTCGTGGTCTTGCCGGCGCCGTTGGAGCCGATGAGGGTGACGAGCCGGCCCTCCTCCACATGGAGGGAGAGGCCGTGCAGCACCTTCACCTTGCCGTAGCCGGCGACGAGATCGTTCACTTCGAGCATGGCGATCTCCTCATTCCGCCGCAGCGGCGACGCCGCCGAGATAGGCCTCGATGACGCGCTCGTTGGCCTGCACCTCGGCCGGCTTGCCCTCGGCGATCTTCTGGCCGAAATCCAGCACCGTCACCGTGTCGCACAGGCCCATGACCACATCCATGTGGTGCTCGATGAGCACGATGGTGAGCCCCGCGTGGCGCACCTTCCGGATGATCTCCACCAGGTGCTTGATATCAGGCGCGGTGAGGCCGGCGGCGGGCTCGTCGAGCAGCAGCAGCGCGGGGTCGAGCGCCAGCGCGCGGGCGATCTCAAGGAGGCGCTGCTTGCCGTAGGGCAGGTTGCGCGCCTCCTCGTTGGCGAGGTCCGCGAGGCCGACGAAGTGGAGCAGGCTCATGGCCCGCTCGCGCGCCGCCTTCTCCTCCCGCCTGATGCGCGGCAGGCCCAGCGCCACCTCGGCGAAGGTCGCCTGATAGGTGTGGTGGAGGCCCACCAGCACGTTCTCGATGAGCGTCAGCTCGGCGAAGAGCTGCACGTTCTGGAAGGTGCGGGCGATGCCCTCGCTGGCGATGTCGGCGGAGGTCTTGCCGGTCACCGCCTGCCCCTTGAACCGGACGGCGCCGGCGGTGGGCACATAGATGCCGGTGAGCACGTTCATCATGGTGCTCTTGCCGGAGCCGTTCGGCCCGATGAGGCCGTGGATGGTGCCGGGCTTCACCTCGATGGACACCTGATCCAGCGCCCTGAGGCCGCCGAACTGCATCACCACATTGTCCACGTGGAGCAGCACGCCCTCATGGCCCTCGTGCGAGGCGGTGACGGCCTTGCCGTGGGTATCGGCATGGATCACCGCGTGGGTCTGCACGAGACTCGGCCAGAGCTGGGCGGCGGCGCGCTTCAGGAAGCCGACGATGCCATCCGGCAGGTAATAGACCACGAACAGGATCATCACGCCGAAGACGGCAAGCTTGTAGTCCGTGATCTTCTGCAGCAGCAGCGAGAAGACGAAGAAGGCGAGGCACAGCACCACGGGGATGGCGTTGCGCACCCGGTTCTCCGGGTCCTTCACGAAGGCCCGCGCGCCGGCGATGACGGCAATCAGCGCGATGGTGCCGGCGATGTAGCGGAACAGTTCGATGTCGGAGAGCAGGTTCGGCAGGAACACGATGATGACCGCGCCGAGGATGGGCCCCAGCCGCGACTTGCGCCCGCCCACCGTGACCGCCAGCAGGAACTGCACCGACAGCTCGAAGCCGAAATTGTTCGGCGCGATATATTGCTCGGAATAGGCGAACAGCGCGCCCGCGAGGCCCGCGAGGCCGGCGGAGACCACGAAGGCCAGCACCTTGTGCTTGTACACCGACACGCCCATGCAGTCGGACGCGATGGGGCTGTCGCGCAGCGCCTCGAACGCCCGGCCGAGGTGGGAGGCGAGGATGCGGTTGATGATGATGAGCGTCAGCACCAGCGCGATGGCGGCGATGTAGTAATATTCCACTTCCTTCATGCGCTTCAGCGACATGTCGAACAGCGGGATGCTGTCGCCCAGCCAGCGCAGGTCGAGGAAGAGGGGCGTGGTCAGCTTGATGCCGAGCGGGCCGTTGGTGAGGTCCGTCATCTCGTTGATGAGGATCTGCACGATGGTGCCGAAGGCCAAAGTCACCATGGCGAGATAGGGGCCGGTGACGCGCAGCGCCGGCAGCGCCAGCACCACGCCGAACACGGAGGCGACGATGATCGCCAGCGGCAGCGCCGGCCAGAAGCCGATGCCGAAATGCATGGCGAGGCAGCCGGCCGTGTAGGCGCCGATGCCGAACAGCGCGGCATGGCCGATGGACACCTCGCCCGTATAGCCGAACACCACATCGAGCCCGAGCAGCAGGATCGAGAAGATGGCGATGGTGACGAGCAGGTGGAGATAATAGGGGCTCGTCACCACGAAGGGCAGAACGACGAGCACCGCGAGGCCGAGGAGCGACCCCGTGGAGGAGAGGAGGCGGCGCGCGAGCATGGGGCTCAGACCTTCTTGATGGTGGCGCGGCCGAACAGGCCCGAGGGCTTCAGCGAGAGCACCAGCAGCAGCAGGACGAGGCCGGGCACGTCCTTGTATCCGGTGGAGATGTAGTAGCCGGTCAGCGTCTCGGTGATGCCGAGGATGAGGCCGCCGACGATGACACCCATGCCGCTCGACAGGCCGCCGATGATGGCCACCGCGAACGCCTTCAGCCCCAGCACCGCGCCCATGGTGGCGCCGGTGAGGGTGACGGGGGCGATGAGCACGCCGGCGAAGGCGGCGGTCATGGACGACAGGGCGTAGGAGAAGGTGATGACGCGCCGCGTGTCGATGCCCATCAGGCCCGCCGCGTCGCGGTCATTGGCGGTGGCCACCACGGCCTTGCCGAAGATGGACCGCCGGTTGAAGATTTCCACCGCCAGCATTATGGCGAGCGCGCCGATGACGATGGCGATCTCCATGGGCTGGATGCGCACCGGCCCGATGGTGAGCGCCGCCTCGGGCAGCGGGGAGGGGAAGCGCAAAGCGTCGCGGCCCCAGATGTTCTCGGCGAGATTGCGGAAGATGATGCCGAGGGCGATGGTCGCCATGATCCAGCCGGCTTCCGACTTCGCCTTCACCGCCTGCCGCACGCCGAGCCATTCCACCACCGCGCCCTGCGCGAGGCCGAAGGCGAAGACGATGGGCAGCATGAGCAGGTAGGCCCACAGGGTGCCGAGCGCCTGCCCGATGAGGAAATTGATGGTGGTGAGGCCCACCAGCGCCCCGAGCATCAGGGCCTCGCCCTGGCCGAAGTTCAGGGTTTTCGAGGTGGCGAAGGTGAGCTGGTAGCTGAAGGCGATGACGCCGTAGATCATGCCTACGGCGATGCCGCTCACGATGAGCTGCGACAGGACGTTCATGACGGTCTCCGGAAGGGGGCGCGGCCCCCGCGTCGGGGCAGGGTTCCGGGCGAACCGGCCGCCGCGCTCCATGGCGCGGCGATCCGAATGGTGTGGGCGAAGGGGCGGGTCGTTGGGGCCGGTTATGAACCGATACCCCACCCAGTGCCGTCATGCCCCGGCTTGTCCGGGGCATCCACTTCGCCGCTGGGCCGGCGCCCATTCATCAGAGCGGCCTTCCAGACTTTCCGTGGGTCCCCCGGAACCCGGCTGGTGCCGGGTTCCTTTTCCAAGAGCCGGAAGTCGGCAGAAGCCAACTTCCGGACAAGCCGGGGGACGACGGTGCACACAGTGGCTGGGTCAGCGAACCGGAACTCGAGCCCGCTCAGCCTCAGTTCTTGGGCTTCACACGCACCGCCTTGTCGCCGGCGATGTCTTCGGGATGGGCGGCGACGACGCGGCCGTCCTTGACGAGGCCGAACACCGGGATGTTGGCGGTGATGGCCTCGTGGTCGGTGGCGGAGAAGGGCTTGTCGTAGACGGTGACGACGCCCTCGACCTTGGTGTTGAGGTTTTCCAGCGCGTCGCGGACCTTGCGGCCGTCGGTGGAGCCGGCCTGCTTGATGGCGGCGGCGAGCAGCAGCACCGAATCATAGCCCTGCGCGGCCGAGACCGGCGAAGGCATGCGATCGATCTTGTAGGCGGCCTGATAGGCCTCGATGAACGCCTTGCGCTTGGGGGTGTCGGGCAGCTGGATGAAGGTCTGCGGCATCATCGCGCCGTTGCCGTTGGCACCGGCGGTGTCGATGAAGTTGGCCATGGAGAGCGTCCACGAGCCGATCATGGGCACCTTCCAGCCGAGCTTGGCCATGCCGTTGGCGATCTGCGCCAGCTCGGGGCCGATGGCGTAGGTCAGCACCACGTCGGCGCCGGCTTCCTTGGCGCGCAGCAGCTGCGCGGTCATGTCGGTATCGCCGATGTTGAACTTCTCTTCGGCGACCGGCTTCACGCCCATGGTGGCGAGGGCCTTCACCAGATCGGCGCGGCCGAGCTGGCCGTAATTGGTCGAGTCGGCGAGGATGGCCGGCTTCTTGAAGCCCTGCCGCTTCACCGCTTCCTCGGCGATCATGGCGCTCTGGATGGCGTCGTTCGCGGAGGTGCGGAAGATGTAGTTGTTCTTGTTGTCCGGCGGCACGAACTGCTTGGAGATCAGGGTGCCGGTGGCCACGTTGTTGATCACCGGGATCTCGGCTTCCTGGTAGAAGCGCTGGGAGGCGAGGGCGACGCCGGTGTTGATGTAGCCGAGGGTGGCGACGACGCCTTCCTTGTTGATCAGCTCCTGGGCGATCTGCACGCCCACCTCGTTCTTGGCCTCGTCATCGCGCTCGATGAGCTGCAACGGACGGCCGAGCACGCCGCCGGCCTTGTTGACCTCTTCCACCGCGAGCTTCACGCCGTCGCGCATGCTGACGCCCATGGAGGACGAGCCGCCGGTGAAGGGGCCGGTCAGGCCGATTTTGATGGGGTCGGCGGCGTAAGCTGCACCGGAAAAGGCAAGCCCGAAAACGGCAACGCCTGCGGCCAAAGCCGCGACCATGCTCCTCAGTCGCATCTTCTACTCCCTGTGTTCCCGATTATTCGGTTATTATACTTTTGTAGTACCCGCCCGCTCGGTGGCGGGGCGGCTCTCAATCGTTTAAGCGAATTGAGCGGGGCGCGCCACCATAACCTAGCGGAATGTCGGGTGCGGCCTTTGCTGCTGCCGTTTTTGCAGGCAGCCGCACGCTCGCGATGCGGGTCGCCGGTGATTTCGGACCACGCATTGTTGAAGCAATGAGCAAGATGTGATCGGGCGATACGCCTCCCGGCGCGGTCTTTCCGCAGTTGCGTTCAGGTTTTTGCATCTGCGAAGGTGCCGTTGACGCAGGGGGCGGCCGCCGCCTATGGTCGCGGTGACGGTTCCCGCAAGGGATCAAAAGGGAACGCGGTGCTCCGGTCTCACCGGAAATGCCGTGGCTGCCCCCGCAACTGTAAGCGGCGAGTCCTCTGCCATCAGCCACTGGGTCGCGAGACCTGGGAAGGCGGCAGTCTAGGCGATGACCCGCGAGCCAGGAGACCTGCCGTCAGCCGTGGTCACGCGCGAGCACGTCGGGCGGGGTTCTCCTGATGGCGGTTTTTCCGGGCCCGATATGGCCGGGAATGCCTCGTTCGCGGTGACGGACCACCCGTGCCGTCGAGTGCCTTCATGTCTTCCGCCGTCCCGTCCCGATCCCGCCGCGCACTGCCGGCCGCGGCCCTGCTCACGCTCGCCTGTGTTCCGCTTGCCTGTGTTGCGCCCGCCCTCGCCCAGACGGCGGACGACCAGAATGCGGGCGACCTGCCCACCATCGTGGTGAGCGCCACCGGCATTCCCACGCCCGAGACCGAGGTGGCGAGTTCCGTCAGCATCGTCACCGAGCAGGACATCGCCCGCAACCAGCAGCGCACCCTGCCGGACGTGCTGCAATCGCTGCCCGGCCTCAACGTGGTGCAGACGGGCGGGCCGGGCGGCACCACATCGGTGTTCATCCGCGGCACCAATTCCAACCATGTGAAGGTGCTGATCGACGGCATCGACGCCGGCAATCCCGCCGCCACCAACGGCGCGTTCGATTTCGGCAAGTTGCTGGCGTCCGATCTCGAGCGGGTGGAGGTGCTGCGCGGCCCGCAGTCCGGCCTCTATGGCTCGGATGCCATCGGCGGCGTCATCTCCATCACCACCAAGAAGGGCGAGGGGCCGCCCAAGGTGTCCGCCTATGCGGAGGGCGGCGCGCTCGGCACCTTCAACCAGTATGCGAGCCTCACCGGCGCCACCGAGAAGCTGGCCTATTCGTTTAACGTCACCCACTTCTCGTCCACCGAGATCCCGGTGACGCCGCAGAACATCGTGCCCCCCTTCTGGCCGCGCAATCCCAACGCCTACGACAACTGGACCTACTCCACCCGGCTCGACTGGCAGGCCACCGAAACCTTCGCGGTGAATTTCGTCGCCCGCTACATCGACACCAGCCTCGCCTTCACGCCGGACGTCTTCCCCCCGCCCACCTATGCCGGCATCCCGGCGGCGCTGCGCTCCACCGCCTATACGGGCATGTTCTTCACCAAGGGGGAGGGCGTGTGGACCGCGCTGGACGGCGCTCTCGTCACCTCCTTCGGCGCCAGCGAGCTGACCACGTCGAACCCCACCGTGGGGCCGAACCCGAGCGTGAACGGCACCTATGACGGCGACCGGCAGGTCTATTACGTGCGCTCCAACTATCTGATGGCGCCGGGCCAAAACCTGCTGGTGGGCGCCGAGCGGCGGAACGAGTCCATCACCTCCTCCACCGCCTACACCAATGTGGACGCCTCCACCGGCGACACGGGCGTCTATGCCGAGTACCAGGGCAACGTCTGGAACCGGCTCTTCTTCGCCGCCAACGTGCGCTACGACGCCGACGACAGCTTCGGCGACCACACCACCTTCCGCCTCGCCCCGGCGCTGCTGTTCGACGAGACCGGCACCAAGCTGAAGGCGAGCTACGGCACCGGCTTCAAGGCGCCCACGCTTTACCAGCTCTACGCGCCCTACTACGGCAATGTGAACCTCCAGCCGGAGGAGAGCGAAGGCTGGGATGCGGGCTTCGAGCAGAAGGCGTTCGGCGAGCGCGTGCTGTTCGGGGTGACATACTTCCACAACAACATCACCAACCTCATCAGCTACGATCCGGTGACGTTCCAGAACGTCAACATCTCCAGCGCCGTGACCCAGGGCGTGGAGGCGTTCGTGGCGGTGAAGGTGACGGACCGCATCGATGCGCGGGTGGACTACACCTACACCGACGTGGTGGGCTATGTGCCGCCGGGCCAGCCCTTCGGTGCCGCCTGCGCGCCCATCAACGCCACCTCCTGCTATCCCCTGCGCCGGCCCAACAACAAGGTCAGCCTGACGCTGGGCTGGCGGCCGACCGACGAACTCGATCTGGCGGCGAGCCTCGTCTATGCCTCTTCCTGGTGGGACATCGTGCGTCTCACGTCGAACTACATCGACCAGCCCGGCTATACCGTGGTGAATCTGGCGGCCAACTACCGGCTGAATACCGTCACCACCGTGTTCGGGCGCATCGACAATCTGTTCAACCAGACCTACGAGAACCCCAACGGCTTCCTCGCCCCCGGCTTCGGCGCCTATGGCGGGGTGAAGCTCACGTGGTGAGGTTTGATTGGTGAGGAATGATCGGTGAGGCTTGATCGGTGAGGTTTTGGTGAAAGGCGCGGCGGCCGGGCTGATGCTCGCGGCCCTTCTGGCCTGCGCTCCGGCGCGGGCGGAGGAGGCCCATGGTCGGCCGCTCGCCCGGCCCCGCGTCGTCTCGCTCAACCTGTGCACGGACGAGCTGGCGCTGCGCCTCGCTGATCCCGGGCAGGTGCTCTCCGTCACCCATCTCGCGCGCGACCCGCTCGCCTCCAACGTGGCGGACATCGCGCGCGACGTGCCGGTCAATCGCGGGCTGGCGGAAGAGGTGGTGCCGCTGAAGCCGGACCTCGTGCTCGCCGGCGCCTACACCACCCGCACCGCCACCGCCGTGCTGCGCCGCCTCGGCTTCGAGGTGCTGGAGCTGACGGAACCGCAGACCCTCGACGAGGCCTACGCCCAGATCCGCATGGTGGCGGCGCGGCTCGGAGTGCCGGAGCGGGGCGCGGCCATGGTGCGGGGGATGAAAGAGGCCTTCGCCCGCCTGCCGCCGGTGGCGGGTCCACGCCCCACCGCCGTGGTGCTGCGGCCCAACGGCTTCACCACCGGGCGCGGCTCGCTGGCGGACGAACTGATGGAAAAGGCCGGCCTCACCAACCTCGCGGCCCAGCTCCCCACCGACAAGATGGGCCAGCTGGCGCTGGAGGAGATCGTGCGCGCCGCGCCCGATCTCGTGGTGGTGAATGCCGATGAGGCGGCGCCGCCCTCGCTGGCCGACGCCCTGCTGCACCACCCCGCGCTCGCCCCCTTCAAGGACCGCACGCTGGCGCTGCCGCTCAAGCTGTGGACCTGCGCCGGGCCGGACCTCGCCGAGGCGGCGGCGCAGCTCGCGGCGGCGCGGGCGCGGCTCGCCGGGCCGGAAGCGGCGCGACCGGCCCCCATCCACCACGCATCCGCCGAGGGTGTGCGCTGATGCCCTCGCGCCTCGTCCTTGCCCTTGGCCTTCTGGTGCTGGCGCTGTTCTCAGCCTCGGTGGCGGTGGGCTATGCGCCGCTCGATCTTGGCGCCGCTTTCGGCGATCTTCTCGCCGGCCGGCAGAGCCTTGCGGCGCTGGTGCTGTCCGAACTGCGCCTGCCGCGCGCCATCCTCGGCGCGGCGGTGGGCTTCAGCCTCGGCCTCACCGGGGCGGCCTTGCAGGGACTGATGCGCAATCCGTTGGCCGATCCCGGCGTGGTGGGCGTCTCCGGCGCGGCGGCGCTGGGGGCGGTCATCGCCTTCTATTTCGGCTTCTCCGCCTCCTTCGCGCTGGCGCTGCCCTTGGGCGGGCTGATGGGCGCGGCGGCGGCGACCGCCGTGCTGCTCGCTCTTGCGGCACGCGGGGCGGGAACGGTGATGCTGATCCTCGCCGGCGTCGCCCTCTCCAGCCTCGCGGGCGCGCTCACGGCGCTGGCGCTGAACCTCGCGCCGAGCCCCTATGCGGCGCTGGAGCTGGTGTTCTGGCTCATGGGCTCGCTCGCCGACCGCAGCCTCGTGCATGTGGCGCTGGCGCTGCCCTTCATGGTGGTGGGCTGGGGGCTGGTGCTCGCCACCGGGCCGGCGCTCGATGCCCTCACATTGGGCGAGGACGCGGCCGAAAGCCTCGGCTTCCCGCTGCGCCGGGTGCGGCTGCTGGTCATCGGCGGCACGGCGGCGGCGGTGGGGGCGAGCGTGGCGGTGGCCGGGGCCATCGGCTTCGTGGGGCTCGTGGTGCCGCATCTGGTGCGCCCGCTGGTGGGCCACCGGCCGGGCCGGCTGCTGGCCGCGAGCGGGCTCGCCGGTGCGGCGCTGACCCTCGGCGCGGATATCGTGGTGCGGCTCGTGCCCACCCGGCCGGAGCTTCAGCTCGGCGTGGTGACGGCGCTCATCGGCGCGCCCTTCTTCCTGTTCCTTCTTGCCCGGCTCAGGGGGAGGGAGGCATGAGGCTCGCCGCCCGTTCCGTCAGCGTCACGCGCGGCGCCGCGACTTTGGTGCGCGACCTCAGCCTCGATGTCGAGGGCGGCACCTTCCTCGGCCTCCTCGGCCCCAACGGTGCCGGCAAGACGAGCCTGATGCGGGTGCTGGCCGGCCTCGAAGTGCCGACCTCGGGCAACGTTCTTTACGATGGCCGCGCCGCCGCCGAGATCGGCCGGCGCGGGCTCGGGCGGACCATCGCCTACCTGCCGCAGGACGGGCGCATCCATTGGCCTTTGCCGGTGGTGGAGGTGGTGGCGCTGGGGCGCCTGCCGCACGGCACAGCGGCGGTGGATGAGGCTGCGCGGCGGGCCATGGCGGCGGCCGGGGTGGAGGCGCTCGCCACCCGCTCTGCCGATGCCCTCTCCGGCGGCGAGCGGGCGCGGGTGCTGCTCGCCCGCGCGCTGGCGGTGGAAGCACCCATCCTGCTCGCCGACGAGCCCTCCGCCGCGCTCGATCCGCTGCATCAGCTGGAAGTGATGGCCCTGCTGCGGGACACCGCCCGGCGTGGCGCCGTGGTGGTGGCGGTGCTGCACGACCTGACCCTCGCCGGCCGCTTCTGCGATCGCCTCGCTTTGATGAAGGACGGCCGGCTCCTCGCCGAGGGCGCGCCGGCCGAGGTGCTTGACGACACCTATCTCGCCGAGGCCTTCGGCGTGGACGCCGTGCGCCTCACCCATGACGGCGAGACGGTGGTGCTGCCGTGGGCGCGGCGCGGATAGAGCGCCGTTTCAGCCGACCCCGTGGGCCATGATGAGCACGCTGATCATCACCACGGCGACGAGGCCGAACAGCCCGATCAGCCCGTAGATCATCACCTTGTCCGAATAATCGGGCGCAGGCGGCAGGTTCTGGGACGGCCGCCGCACCGGGGCGGCGGGCCGGGCGGGAGGCGCGGGGGGCGGGGCTGCCGGGACTTCCGCCACCGCGGCGACGGGCGCGGCGGGGAGGACGGGTTCCGCCGTGCGGACGGGCTCGGCCACGGCAATGGCCATGGGGGCGGGGACGAGGGCTGCGGCCGCACTCACGGGCGCCGCAACACTCACGGGCACGGCCACGGCCATCGGTGCCGGCGTTGCGACCGCCGGCAGGATGTGTGCGCGCTTGGGTGGCGGGGCTTGCCTTTTCCCCTCCCCGGCGGTCCGCGCATCCGCCGTGAAGCGCGCGTTGGCGAGCACGAAGATGGCGGCGGCGGGCGGCACCAGCACGAACAGGGCTTCCGCATTGGCCGCGACCCAGCCGGACCACAGCGGATCGGTGACGATGAGGCTGCCGGCGATCCAGCCGAGGAAGGCGGTGCCGATGAAGGTGAGGGCGGGGATGTGCTTCATCGCCTCGGCCATCACGAAGCTGCCGAAGAAGATGAGCGGCACCGACAACAGCACGCCGCCCACGAGATAGGAGAGATGGCCTTCCGACACGGCGGCCAGCGCCACCACATTGTCGAGGCTCATGATGGCGTCGGCGATGAGGATCACCAGCGCCGCGCCCAGCAGGCCGCCGCCCTGGCCGAGGGAGGGGTCGAGTTCGACCTCCCGGTCGCCCTCGCGCCGCCGCCGGTATTCGCCAGCCAGGAGGTTGATGGAGATGACGGCCAGCAGCAGCCCGCCGCCGATCTTCAGGAGCGGGATGGCCATGAGCGTGCCGGCGAGGGCCGCGATGACCAGCCGGAAGAAGACCGCCCCCGCCGCACCGAGCATCACCGCCTTGCGCACCTGCTCCGCCGGCAGGCTGCGGCAGGCGAGCGCGATGAGCAAGGCGTTGTCGCCGCTCAGCAGGATGTCGATCAGGAAGATCTTCAGGCTCGTGCCGAACCAGGAAAGGTCAGCGCCGAGGTCCATGGCCGGGTGTCCTTCTCAAATGCGTCGGGGGGCGGCCGGTCAGGGCTTCGGGGTGCCGGTCGGGGCTGGGCCGGGCAGGGGCGTGCCCTTGGCCGGTGCGCCCGGGCCTGTCGCGCTCACGCCTGTTGCGCTCATGCCGTCGGCGAGGGTCGGTCCGCGCGTCAGGGCGCCGAGGAAGTCGGCATCCGGCGAGAGCAGCAGCATGGGCGAGGCGCCCGCGAGCGTCTGCCGGTAGGTCTGCTGGGTGCGCAGGAAGGTGTAGAAGGCGGGGCTGTGGTCATAGGCCTCGCCGAGGATCTGGGAGGCCTTGGCATCGGCCTCGCCGCGGGCGACCTTGGACTTCTGCTGCGCCTCCGCGAGGATGACGGTGCGCTGGCGGTCGGCGCGGGCCTGGATCTCCTGCGCCCATTCGAAGCCCTGCGCGCGCAGCTCCTTGGCCTCGCGCTGGCGTTCGGACTTCATGCGGTCGTAGATGGCCTGGCTGGTCTCGGCCGGCAGGTCGGCGCGCAGCAGGCGCACGTCCACCACGTCCACGCCGAGGGAGCGCCCGCGCTCGATCACCTCGTTGCGGATCTTGTCGATGATGCGATCGCGCTCGGTGGAGAGGAGATCCACCAGCTTGGCCTGTCCCAGCTCCCGGCGCACTGCCGAGCTGACGATCTGCGCGAGCCGCGACTGGCCCTGCTCCACGCCGCCCACCGCCTGATAGAAGGCGAGCGGATCGGTGATGCGGAAGCGGGTGTAGGTGCTCACCTCGATGCGCTTCTGGTCGCCGAGGATGATCTGCTCGGCGGGCGGCTCCAGCGAGATCAGGCGGCGCTCGAAATAGATCACCGTGTCGATGAACGGCGCCTTGAAATAGAGCCCGGGCTGGTCGTGGATGGCGATGGGCATGCCGAGCCGCACCACCAGCGCGCGCTGGGTCTGCTGCACCGTGAAGGCGAAGGAGGAGGCGAAGGCGACGAGGAGGATGCCCACCCCCAGCGCGATGAAACCGGCGCGCTTCATTTCGCGCCTCCCGTGCTGGCCTGATCCGCGACGGGCGGGGCGGGGAGGGTGGCGGCGCGCTTCTCCGCCTCGGTGAGCGGCAGATAGGGCACGATGCTGCTGCCGTGGGCGGAGAGGTCCACGATGACACGGCCGGAATGCTTCAGCACCTCGTCCACCCCTTCCAGATAGAGGCGGCGCAGGGTCACGTCCTTGTGCCGCTCATAGGCGGCTTCCACGGCGAGGAAGCTCTGCGCCTCGCCCTTGGCGAGGTCCACCGCCTGCTCGCCATAGGCCTGCGCCTCCTGCACGATGCGCTCGGCCTCGCCGCGGGCGCGGGGCAGGATGTCGTTGCGGTAGGCCTCGGCCTCGTTGCGCGCCCGCTCCTGATCGGCCCGCGCGCGCTGCACGTCGTTGAAGGCGTCGATGACGGCGGCGGGCGGATCGATGCGCAGCAATTGCACCTGCGTGATGACGATGCCGGCCTGATACTTGTCGAGCAGGCGCTGGAGCACGACTTCCGTCTGCTGGGCGATCTGCTGGCGCTTGTCGGAGAGGGCGGCCTGGATGGGGTTCTGGCCGATGACCTCGCGCAGGGCGCTCTCGGCGGTCACGCGCAGCGTGCCTTCCGCATCGGCGACGTTGAACAGGAACTGGCCGGCATCGCGGATGCGCCAGAACACCACGCAGTCCACCTCGACGATGTTCTCGTCGCCAGTCAGCATCTGGCTGCGCTCGCGCCGTCCATCGCGGGAGCCGAGGACCATCTGGTTGATCTGGGTGATCTTGGGCAGCAGGATGGTGTCGATGGGGTAGGGCCAGTGGTAGTGAACGCCGGAGGGCTCCGTCGCCACCCACTTGCCGAAGCGCAGCACGATGCCCTGCTCGTCCGGCTGCACCCGGTAGAAGCCGCTCGCCGCCCACAGCACCGCGATGAGCCCCACCGCCACCCAAGCCCCGCGCCGCCCGAAATGGGGCAGGCGCAGCATCTCCGACACCTGCTCCCGCGCCAGCCCCTCGAACGGCTGCGGACGCGCCGGTTCCGGAACGCCCGCGGGCGGTGTGGGCTCTTCAGTAGGCGGCACGGCTTCAATATTCGCCATTCAGGCTGACCTCAGGTCAGGTAATTTTTGATATTACCTAAAGTAATGGGCGGCGCAGGCCCAATGGATGGCGACGGACCATAGAAGATTTCAATCTCTGTTCGCAATTGCCCGCGTCTCGCCTTGGGTGCGGCATCTCGCGGCCCCGGTTCCGGCCCCGGTGAGGTGCAATTTTATTCTATTTGGCAGTGTGTTGGCTGATGCTTGTCGAGCCTGGCCGGCGGCGCGCGGCATCCCTTCCGTTCCGCGAGGTGGCGCACCGGGAGCAGCCGGCAACCGCCGTTGCGCAAGTCTTCCGCTGCGGCACTGCGGTGACAACGCGCACCCCGCCCGGTTCCGTCGCGCGTGCGAAGCAGATAGCAAGGGACGCCTGTATTCGCGCGCGCCTGCTTGTGCTTGCGCGCGCTCTTCCTGCGGGCGCCACGCCGTCCTCACAGCAAGCGGAATTCGACACCATGGCCAGCGTCTGCACCAATGGGGTGGACACCGGGTTCGTCGCCCTCGGCACCGGCAAGGTGGCCGTCCTCGGCGTCGTCCAGGGCATCACCGAGCTTCTGCCCATCTCCTCCACGGCGCACATGCGCCTCGTGCCGGCGGTGCTCGGCTGGCCCGATCCCGGCTCCGCCTTCTCGGCGGCCATGCAGCTCGCTGCTCTGTTCGCGGTGGTGACCTATTTCTGGAGCGACCTGCGGGCGCTGGCCTGTGGCTCCATCTCGGCCGTGCGCGCCGGCGATTTCACCGCCCACGCGCCGAAGACCGTGCTCGGCATCATCCTCGGCACCATCCCCATCGTCATCGCGGGCGTGCTCTTGAAGAGCAAGCTGAACGCCTGCGGCTCATCCTTCCGCGAACTGTGGGTCATTGGCGCGGCGAGCCTCGTCATGGGTCTCCTGCTGGGCATCGCGGAAATGACCAGCCGCCACACTCGCACCTTCGCGCAGATCAAGCTGCCCGACGCGCTGGTGGTGGGCCTCGCTCAGGTGGGCGCCCTCATTCCCGGCGTGTCGCGCTCGGGCTCGACGCTGACGGCGGCCATGTTCCTCGGCCTGCGCCGCGAGGATGCCGCCCGCTTCTCCTTCCTGCTCGGCCTGCCGGCCATCTTCGCGGCGGGCGTGAAGGAATTGCTGGAGCTGCACCACGCCGGCCTCGACATGCAGGGCTGGGAAGTGCTGGGCGTCGGCCTCCTCACCGCCTCGCTCTCCGCCTTCGTCGCCATCTGGACGCTGATGCGGGTGATGGAGCGCCTCTCCTCCTGGCCCTTCGTGTTCTACCGCATCGGCATGGGCGTGTTCCTGCTGGTGGCGGTGTGGCGGGGCGTGCTCTCCTGAGCGCTCGACACACCGGGCGCCTCGCGTAACCTCTGCGCCACGGCCGCAAGGAAAGAGGGGGCGCGATGACGGAGGGGCAGGTTGCGGACCACGCCGGCCTGCGCCGGACCGTGCTGGTGGTGGCGTTGGCGAACCTCGCCTATTTCGGCGTGGAGTTCGCGGTGGCGCTGGCCATCGGCTCGGTCTCGCTGTTCGCCGACAGCGTGGACTTTCTGGAAGATGCCAGCGTCAACCTCCTGATCTTCGTCGCCCTCGCCTGGTCGGCGCGGGCGCGGGCGAAAGTGGGCATGGCGCTGGCGCTGATCCTGCTCATTCCCGGCCTCGCCACGGTGTGGACCGCCTGGGACAAGTTCCTCGATCCGGTGGCGCCGCAGCCCCTCGCCTTGTCGCTCACCGGCCTCGGCGCGCTGGTGGTGAACCTCACCTGCGCCTTTCTTCTTGCCCGCTACCGGCACCATCGCGGCAGCCTGACGAAGGCCGCCTTCCTCTCCGCCCGCAACGATGCTTTCGCCAACGTGGCGATCATCGCGGCGGGCGCCGTCACCGCCTTCCTGTGGCGCTCCGCGTGGCCGGACCTCATCGTCGGCCTCGCCATCGCCGCTTTGAACCTCGATGCCGCCCGCGAAGTCTGGGAAGCCGCCCGCGAGGAGCACCGCGCCGAGCCGTGAACCCGCCGTCGCAATCTTGAGCATGAACTGGATCTGGACAGCACCAAGCGGCGTTGTCACGCTGCCGCTGCTTCCTGCCGGATGGCGGGACGCTTCGGCCGCCTTTTCCGCGCATGGAATGACGAGTTTGGGGGCTGCCGATGGTCACGGGTGATGTTCAAAGGGTGGGGCGGGATGGCGCCGGCGCGGAGACGGCCCACCCGGGGCCGTCCCGGCGTGCGGCGCTGGGGCTCGATGCGCTCAATTTCTTCCTGGCGGACGTGCGCGACGGGCTGGGGCCCTATCTCGCCATCTATCTGCTCGCCGTGCGCGGGCCGGAGCAGGGCTGGACGGAGGCGACCGTCGGCTTCGTCATGACCATCGCCGGCCTCACCGGGCTGCTCGCGCAGACCCCGGCGGGCGCGCTCATCGACAGCAGCCGCAACAAGCCGGCCATCGTCATCGCCGGTGCGCTGGCGGTGACGTTGACCTGCCTCTCGCTCCCCTTCCTGTCGAATTTCTATCTGGTGGCGGGCAGCCAGTCTCTTGCGGCCATGGCGGGGGCGATCTTTCCGCCCGCGCTCTCCGGCATCACGCTGGGCCTCGTGGGGCCGAAGGCGTTCGCGCGGCGCATCGGGCGCAACGAGGCGTTCAACCATCTCGGAAACGCGGTCTCCGCCGCCATCGCCGCCGGGACGGCCGTGATCTTCGGCCCCATCGTGGTGTTCTGGCTCATGGCGGTGCTGGCGGTGCTCAGCATCGGCGCCATGCTGGCGGTGCCGCGCCGGGAGATCGACGACACGCTGGCGCGCGGCCTCTCCCATGATCCCGCCCACCACGAGCAGCCCTCCGGCCTGAAGATGCTGCTGTCGAGCCGGCCGCTGCTGATCTTCGCGCTCACCTGCTTCCTCTTCCACCTCTCCAACGCGGCGATGCTGCCCACCACCGGGCAGTTGCTCACCTATGTGGTGGGCAAGGATCAGGCGACCTCCCTCATCGCGCTCTGCATCGTGGCGGCGCAATGCGTGATGGTGCCCATGGCGATCATGGTGGGCGCGAAGGCGGACGCGTGGGGCCGCAAGCCCATCTTCCTGGTTGCCTTCGCGGTGCTGGCGCTGCGCGGCGCGCTCTATCCCTTGTCCAACGATCCGTTCTGGCTGTTCGCCGTGCAGTGCCTCGATGGCGTGGGCGCCGGCATCTTCGGCGCGCTCTTCCCCGTGGTGGTGGCGGACCTCACGCGCGGCACCGGGCGGTTCAACGTCAGCCAGGGGGCGGTGGCCACGGCGCAGGGGCTGGGGGCGGCCTTCTCGGCCTCCATCGCCGGCGTCATCATCGTCTCCGCCGGCTACAGCGCCGCCTTCCTCACCCTCTCCGCCATCGGGGCGGCGGGCTTCCTGCTCTATCTGTTCGCCATGCCGGAGACGGGGGCTGCGGGCACCAAGGAACCCGCCGTGCCGCCGCCCGGCAGCGCGACCGTATCGCCATAGAGCGCTTCGGCCTCGCTCTTCAGCCCGCCGCGAAAGACGAAGATTTCGCACGCGCGGCGGGTGGTGTCCCCGAGGGTCGCCTCGTAATGCACCACCATGCGCTGGCCCGGCTCGTCGCAGATGGCGGCGAGCAGGCGGAATTCCAGCCGCTCGATCCGCGCCAGCGCGGCGCGCCAATAGGCCTCCATGGCCGGGCGGCCCTCCAGCGTGGGGCTCCCGGTCATCTGCAGGGCGATGGGGCTGCGGAACCGGGCATCGTTGGTGAAGGCGGAGAGGACCGCCTCCACGTCGCGCCGGTTCCAGGCGGCGATCCAGGCATCGGCATGGTGGAGCATCTGCTCGCGGGTGAGCGTCACGGTCGGGTCCTCGGACTGGCTCATGGCGCCTCCGCCGCGTGGCAGCACACGCAGATCTTGTTGCCGTCGCGGTCGCGGAAGTAGGCGCCGTAATAGTTGGGGTGATAGTGGGGCCTGAGGCCTGGGCCGCCTTCGTCCGTGCCGCCGGCGGCCAGCGCCATGCGGTGGATGTCGTCCACACTGGCGCGGTCCGGCGCGAGCAGGGCGACCATGGCGCCGTTGCCGGGGGTGGCCGGGCCACCGTCGAAGGGCCGGCACAGCAGGAACAGGGGAAAGCGCCCCTCCGCCGGCTGCCATCCGGCCTTCCCGTCGGCGGCATCGAAGAAGCGCAGGCGCCAGCCGAGCCGCGCCATCAGCGGGTCATAGAAGGCCTGCGCGGCGACGATGTCGTTGGTGCCGACATTCACGTGGGAAATCATGCGGGCCTCACCATGGGGTGCCGTCCTTGCGGGTGAAGGACCAGCCGGTGGCGGAGAAATGCGCCACGAGATCGTCCTCGGGATAGGTGCCGGCATCCTGCGGGTCGCGGTCGCCGATTTCCAGATAGCGGACCTCCGCCGCGCTCCGGTTGACGAGGTGATGGGCAAGCCCGTTGGCGGGGAAGCCGATGCACATGCCGGGGCCGAGCGGGAATTCGCCTTCGTCCGTGCGCAGGGTGGGCGTGCCCGCAAGGATATAGACGAACTCCTCCTGCCGCGTGTGCCGGTGCAGCAGCGCGGACTGGGCACCCGGCGCCAGCGTGGTGAGGTTCACGCCGAAGCGGGAGAGGCCGAAGGCATCGCCGAGCTGCCTTTTTTCCCGGCCCGCCATGCGCGCGGCGAAGGGGGCGGGATAGTTCGAGGGCTTGGTGCGGGGCGGCACGTCCTCGGCGGCAAGGGGCGTGCGGGCGGGGCCTGTCATCGGGTGTCCTCATCAAGAACTTGCTGGAAGCTAGCGGATGTTTGGGCTCAAATGGGTGAGAAATCCTCACCTGTCTGGGGCGTGCGGGGAAGCGTCCATGTCGTCCAATCTGCCTTCGCTCCGGGGCCTTGCGGCTCTCGATGCGCTGGCGCGGCACAAGAGGCAGGGGGCGGCGGCCGAGGCGCTGGGCATCTCGCGCTCGGCTCTCTCCCACCGCATCGCGGACCTTGAGGCGGAACTGGGCGCGCGGCTCGTCACCCGTTCGGGCCGCGTCTCCATGCTGACCGACGAGGGCACCGCGCTGCTCGCCGCCATGGGCGATGCCATCGGCCGGATCGAGGCGGCGGTGGCGCCCCTTCAGCGACGTCTGCGGCAGATCCGGCTTTCCACCGTGAATACGCTGGCCGCCAACTGGCTGCTGCCGCGCCTGCCGCGCTTCCAGCGCGCTTATCCCGACATCGAGATCGCGGTGCTGACCACCCAGCGGGTGGTGGACCTCGACGGCGAGGATGTGGACTGCGCCATCCGCAACGGCATGGGCGACTGGCCCGGCATTCAGGCGCGGCTGCTCTTCCGCGAGACGCTGGTGCCCGCCGCGGCGCCCGGCCTCGCGCTGGGCCGGCCGTCCGATTGGCCGGTCATCCGCGCCCGTGCCCGCTTCCGTGACTGGCCGCTGTGGTGGCAACAGACGCGGCAGAAGGGGGAGGCCCCGGCCGGCGGCATGGTGGTGGAGAACCGGGCGCAGGCGCTGGAGGCGGCGCTGGCCGGGGCCGGCGTCGTCCTTACCGACGCGCGTTATCTGGACACGCACCTCGCCGCCGGCCGCCTGCGGGTGCTGGGGCCGGTGATCGCGATGGAGAGCGGCTTTTATTTCGTCCGCAGCCGGGCGCCGCGCAATCCGCGCAACGTCGATGCCCTCGCCCACTGGCTGGAAGACGAGGGCCGGGCGGCGCCGCAGGCCGGGTGGCCGCCGGGCGCTGCCGACTGAGGGAGCGGCGCGGCACCCTGCGATGCCGCGCCGCCAATCATCCCGCAAAGCCGGCACCGGCCGGCAGGGGATCGAAGCGCACGAGCCGGCTGTCGGCGACGCCCGCCTGCCGGTGCGCCATGGCCTCGCGATAGCGCGGATCGCGCAGCATCTGCACGAACGCATCGGGGCTGGGATATTCGGCGATGAAGGCGATGTCCCAATGGGTCTCCGGCGGCCCGACGAGGGACAGCTCGAAGTCGCCACGCCACACGATGCGCCCGCCGATCTCCGCCAGCACCGGCGCGCTGAGGCGGCTGTAGGCCTCATAGGCCTCGGCGCCGGTGGTGACGCGGCCGTCCGCATACGTCACGCGTGGGCGCAAGCGGATGAGGTTCAGCAGGTGCACCGGGCCGGGGCGGTCGTTGGTGGCGAAGGCGGCGAACGTCTCGCGGGTGAAGCTGGTGTGTCCCTCCATGGCTCAGCCCTCCGCCGAAGCCGTCCAGAGGCCGGGATAGGCCGGTGCGCGGCGGGCGATCCAGGCGTCCAGCCCCTCGCGCAGGTCGGCGGTGGGGGCCATGCGGGCGAACTGCTCGGCCTCCACCAGCAGGCCCTCGGCGATGGGCAGATTGATGCCGCGCGTCACCGCCGTGAGGATGGTCGAAACCGCGAGCGGGGAGTGGACGAGGATGCGCTCCAGAAGATCGCGGGCGCGCGGCAGCAGGTCGTCGTGGGGCACAACGGCATTCACCAGCCCCAGCTCCAGCGCGCGCTCCGGCGTGAAGGTCTCGCCGGTGAGCAGCAGCTCCATGGCCCGCTTGCGGCCGGCGAGGCGCGGCAGGCGCTGGGTGCCGCCGAAGGTGGGCGGCATGCCGAGCAGGATCTCGGGCTTGGCGAACACCGCCCGGTCGCTGGCGATGGCGAGCGGCGCCGCTTCCGTCACCTCGCATCCGCCGCCATAGGCGAGGCCGTTCACCGCCACCACCAGCGGCTTGCGGAACGCCTCCACCCGCGCCGTCAGCCTTTGGCCGCGCGCCACGAAATCCCGCAACGCCGCCTCCGGGCTCTGCGCCACCGAGCGGGAGAATTCGGGAATGTCGCCGCCCGCCGAGAAGGCGCGTCCGGTGCCGGTGAGGATGACGCCGCGGATGGCGTCGTCGCCCTCGATTTCGTCGAGGTGGCGCAGCAGCGTCTCGATGGTGGCGTAGCTCAGGGCGTTGAGCTTTTCCGGGCGGTTGAGGGTGAGGGTGGCGATGGCGCCGTCGACCGTCTTCAGCACAAGGTCCGTCATGAGGGAACTCCCCGTTCGATGAGGCCCCGACCATGCCCGCGGCGTCCGGTTGAGTATACTCACTGTACGGTATACCTTGCGGCCATGCAGAAGCCCCCGAATGCCCGCGTTCAAGACAAACGCGCCCAAGAAGCCCGCGCCCAAAATGCCCGCTCCCAGGACAGGCGCGCCCAGGACGGCCGTGCCCAGGACATCCGCGCCAAGGACACACGGGCGAAGATCGTCCAGGCCGCCTCCAAGCTGTTCTATGCGGAGGGGATCGGCCGGGTGAGCATGGATGCGGTGGCGGAGAATGCGGGCGTCACCAAGCGCACGCTCTATTATCATTTCGACAGCAAGGACGACCTCGTCGCCGCCTATCTCGACGCCCGCGACCAGCCCAACCTGACGCAGATGGCGGGGTGGTTCGCCGCCGCCGAGGGCGGGGTGGATACGAAGGTCGCGGCCATCTTCGCGGCGCTCGCCAAGAGCGCGCGGCATCCCAAATGGAAGGGCTGCGGCTTCCTGCGCACCACGGCCGAACTCGCCGCCTTGCCGGGACATCCGGCGGTGAAGATCGGTGCCCGCCACAAGGCAGCCTTCGCCACGTGGCTGGCGGGCGAACTGGAGAGCGCCGGCTTCGAGACGCCGACCGCCCTCGCGCGGCAGATCCTGCTGCTGCTGGACGGCGCCTTCTCCGCCTCGCTGGTGCACCGGGATGCGAGCTGGTTCGAGGAGGCGGGCGCGGCCGCCGGCGCGCTGGTGCGCGCCCATCCGCGCCAGCCGAGCCCGAGCGCGGTATCGTGATGCATTGAGTGCTTGCAAGTCCGCCGCCGGCGGCGATGGTAGGCGCCTCAATCGCGGGAGACGGGCAGTGGACTACGTGAAATTCGGCGCGACCGGCCTTGAGGTCTCGAAATTGTGCCTCGGCTGCATGACGTTCGGCGAGCCCGGCCGGGGCTCCCACGCCTGGACCCTGAAGGAGGAGGAGAGCCGCCCGCTCATCCGGCAGGCGCTCGACCTCGGCATCACCTTCCTCGACACAGCCAACGTCTATTCGGACGGTACGTCGGAAGAGATCGTCGGCCGCGCGCTGAAGGATTTCGTGCGGCGCGAGGAGGTGGTGCTCGCCACCAAGGTGTTCAACCGGATGCGTCCCGGCCCCAACGGCGCGGGCCTGTCGCGCAAGGCCATCATGGCCGAGATCGACGCCAGCCTGCGGCGCCTCGGCACCGACTATGTGGACCTCTACCAGATCCACCGCTTCGACCACGCGACCCCCATCGAGGAGACGCTGGAAGCGCTGCACGATGTGGTGAAAGCGGGCAAGGCGCGCTACATCGGCGCCTCCTCCATGCCGGCATGGCGCTTCGCCAAGGCGATCTACATCTCCCGCCTCAACGGCTGGACACGCTTCGTGAGCATGCAGAACCACATGAACCTCCTCTATCGCGAGGAGGAGCGCGAGATGCTGCCCCTTTGCATCGAGGAAGGGGTTGCCGTGATCCCCTGGAGCCCGCTGGCGCGTGGCCGGCTGGCGCGGGCGTGGGACGAGGCGACCTATCGGCTGGAGAGCGACGAATTCGGCAAGACGCTCTATGTGGCCGGCGACCGGGAGGTGGTGGACGCGGTGGGCGCCATCGCCGCCAACAGGGGCGTGCCGCGCGCGCAGGTGGCCCTCGCGTGGCTGTTGCAGAAGAAGGGCGTCACCGCGCCCATCATCGGCGCCTCGAAGCCCGGCCATCTCACGGACGCCGTGGCGGCCCTCTCGCTGACCCTGACGGCGGAGGAGATCGCGGCGCTGGAGGCGCCTTACGTGCCGCACGGCGTCGCCGGCTTCACCGACTGAGCCCCCGCGTCCGCCGTGGCGAAAAGATCACGTTTCGTCGATCTGTGGGCGCCCGCTCTGCCCGCAGCAAAGTCGCCGCTTTGCCGTCGAAATTCCGCCCGCCGTCCGGAGCATCAGACGAGAGCGGGCAGGTTGGCCCGATCGTGTTTCTGGACAAGACCCATGAAGGGCATCGCTTTCGGAATTCTCCTCACCGTCGTCGCCGGTCTGCTGAGCGTCGGCGTCACCTTTGTGTTCGGCGGCAGCGGCGGCCTTAACTTCCTGCTCGCGCTCGGCGCCACGCTGGTGGCCCTCGCCATGGACGTGCCGACCGTCGCCTGACGCGCGCGCTCAGCCCGCCTGGGAGGCGGCGACCGGCTCCGGCGGCGCCTCCACGGTACGGACGAACCCCGTGAGCAGCACCGCGACCTCGGCCGGCGCCTGAAGGGTCGGCACGTGCGCGCAATCGGGGATCTCGTGGAAGGTGCCGTTGGGCACGAGGTCGGCGAGTTCCCGCGCCATCACCGGCGGCGTCGCCGCATCCAGCGCCCCGGCGCAGGCGAACACGGGCACGGCGAGATGCCGCGCCACGTCCTTCAGATCGAGCGTCGCGAGAATCCCGCAGGCTTCGCCGAACACCTCCGGATCGGTGGCGACGAAGGCCGCGCGCCGCTCCGCCAGAGTCTGCGGCACCCGCGCCGCCATGGCCGCCGGGAACAGGCGCAGCATGGCGGTCTCGGCGATGGCCTCCAGCCCGTCCGTACCGGCCTTCGCGGCCATGAAGCGGAACGCCCCGCGCCCCTCCTCGGTGAAGCCGGCGCCGCAGCCGGCCAGGAACAGGCCGCTCGACAGCTGCGGATGGCGCAGGGCCGTGGCGAGGGCGAGGAACGAGCCGTAGCCGTTGCCGAACAGGATCGGCGTCTCGCCGGGACAGGCCGCCGCCACCGCCGCCGCCACCGCATCCGCCTGCGCATCGAGCCCGCCCGCGCGCGGTGAGCCGCCGAAGCCGGGCAGATCGAGCAGCACCAGCCGGAACCTGTCGGACAGCAGCGGCACCATGGGTTCGAGGCTGCCGCGATCGGACAGCAGGGAATGCAGGAACACGATGCTGGGGCCGGTGCCGGTGACGTGCGCGGAGAGGCCGGCGGCGCTTGTGTTGGCGGTGAGCATCAGTGCACTCCCAGATGTTGGGCCATGAGGGCGGGATCGTCGGCGAGGACCTGAGGCAGTCCGCGCCAGACCACCTCTCCCGAAGACAGGACGACGCAGGTGTCGGCGAGCCGCAGCGCAAGCGGCAAATTGTGTTCAACGAGGAGGATGGAAAGTCCGTCCGCCTTGAGGGCGGCGATGGCGTCGGCCACCTCGGCGACGATCTGCGGGGCGAGGCCTTCCGCCGGCTCGTCCAGCAGCAGCACGCGCGGATTGGTCACGAGCGCGCGGGCGATGGCCAGCATCTGCTGCTCGCCGCCGGACATGGAGCCGGCGAGCTGCCGGCGCCTTTCCTTGAGGCGCGGGAAGAGGGTCTCCACCGAGGCGATGTCGAACGCCCGCGTAGCCTTGTGGCGCGGCGGCCGGTAGGCGATGGCGAGGTGTTCCTGCACGGTGAGGGAGGGGAAGATGCGCCGCCCCTGCGGCACCAGCCCCACGCCCAGCCGGCAGATGGCCTCCGGCTTGCGGTTCTCCAGCGCCGTGCCGAACAGTTCGATGCGGCCCTGCCGGGCGTCGTTGAGGCCGGCGATGGCCGAGAGCGTCGTGGACTTGCCCGCGCCGTTGCGGCCGAGGAGGGCAGTCACGGCGCCTTCCGCGCAGGTGATGTCCAGCCCGCGCACGGCGCAGATCTCGCCATGATAGACGTGGAGGTTGGACAGGGTGAGGGCTTCAGGCACCGAGATACACCTCCCGTGTGCGGGGATCGGCGGCGATGTCGGCGCGCGATCCGGTGGTCACGACCCGGCCGTGGTGGAGCAAAGTGATGCGTTCGGCGAAGGCGAGGGCGACATCCATGTCGTGCTCGATGAGCACCACCGTCATCTCCCCGGGCAGATTGGCGAGCAGGTCCTGCACCATCACCCGCTCGTCGCGGGAGAGGCCGGCGAGGGGCTCGTCCAGCAGCAGCACGCGTGGGGCAAGGGCGAGGGCCATGGCGATTTCCAGCCGCCGCCGGTCGCCATAGGCGGTCTGGGACACCGGGCGGTCCGCGAGGTCGGCGAGCTTCACCCGGTCGAGGATGGCGAGCGCTTCCGCCCGCAGCGACGCATCGGCGCCGAAGGGGGACCAGGCCCGCCATTTGTCGCGCCTGAGGCCGTTGAGGGCCAGCATCACGTTCCGGCAGAGGGTCTCGTGCGGGAAGAGCGTGAGGATCTGGTAGGTGCGGGCGAGGCCGAAGCCGGTGCGCTTGCGCGGCGGCAGGCCCACCAGCTCCGATCCGAACAGGCGGATGGAGCCGCCGGTGGGCGTGAGATCGCCGCAGATCAGGTTGAACAGCGTGGTCTTGCCCGCGCCGTTGGGGCCGAGCAGCAGGTGCCGCTCGCCGGGCATGATGTCGAGGCTGACGTCCGCGATGGCGGGCAGGCCGCCGAACTGCTTGGTCAGGCCGTCGATGTGGAGTGCGGGCTCAGCCATCGGCGCGCTCCCTCGGCACGAGTTTGGGGGCGGGGCCGGGCCTGAGCCGCTTCAGCGACGCGGTGAGGCGGTTGAAGCCCGGCACGATGCCGTCCGGCATCAGCAGGACGATGACGACGAAGGTGAAGCCGAGCAGCATCACCCAGCGGTCGATCCAGATGGAGGCGAGGTTCTTCAGGAGCACCACCAGCGCCGCGCCGATGAGCGGGCCGGCCAGCGTCCCGGCCCCGCCCGCCACCACCATCAGCAGCACCTCGGCGGAGGCCGTCACCGCCATCATGTGCGGGCTGACGAACTGGTGATACCAGGCATAGAGCAGGCCGGCGGCGGCGCCCCAGGCGGCCGCGAGCATCCAGGCGACGAAGCGGATGCGCCACACGTCATAGCCCACCGCGCCCATGCGGCGCGGCTGGTCCCGCGTGCCGCGCAGCGCCACGCCGAGCGGGCTGTCGAAGAAGCGGCCGAGCTGGACGAGGGCCAGCGCCAGCACCGCGAGGCACAGCCACAGGAAGTATTCCGGCTTTTCCAGCGGCAGCCACGCGCCGCCGGGGCGCGGCACGCCGGAGAGGCCATTGTCGCCGCCCGTCACCGAGGTCCAGCGATAGGCCGCGCCCCAGACGATCTGGCACAGGGCCATGGTGATCATCACGAAGCCGAGGCCGGTGGTGCGCAAGGCGACGAGGGCGAACAGCGCGGCCACCGACAGCGTCCCGCCCAGCGCCACCAGCGCCGCGAAAACCGGATCGATCCCGCCCACGGTGGAGAGCCACGCCACCAGATAGGCGGCGAGGCCCGGAAACACCGCGAAGCCCAGCGAATTCAGCCCCGCATGGCCGACCAGCACGTTCAGGCCCAGCGCGCCGATGGCGGCGATGGTCACCTGGCTGGTGAGGTTCACATAGAAGGGCGAGGTGGAGAACAGCGGCACCAGGGCCATGGCGGCCAGCGCCACCGCGAAGGGGAGGGCGCGCGCGCTCATCCGAGCCTCCGGCCGAACAGGCCCTGCGGCGCCACGGAGAGCACCGCGATCATGGGCAGGAACAGGATCACATAGGCGAGGTCGGGCACGAGCACCTGTCCGAATGTGTAGATGAAGCCGATGGCGTAGGCGCCGACGAACGCCCCCGCGAGGCTCCCGGCGCCGCCGAGGATCACGACGAGGAGCGCCAGCGGCAGCATGTCCTGGTCGAGGCTGGGATAGACCGAGAGGATGGGGCCGCCGATGACCCCGCCGAGGCCGGCCAGCGCCGTGCCGAGGCAGAAGACGGCGGTGAAGAGGGTGGAGGCGGAGACGCCGATGGCGCGGGCCATGCCCACGTCGTCCACCGCCGCGCGGATCATGGCGCCGGCGCGGGTGCGCTCCACCAGCAGCCACAGCCCCAGCGCCACCGCCGCGGAGGCGCCGATGACGAACAGCCGGTAGCGCGGGAACACCGCATCGCCGATGCGCACCGCGCCGGAGAGTTCCGGCGGCGGCGGAAGACGCATGGGGTCGCCACCCCACATCATCAGGCAGGCATCGGCGATGATGAAGGCAAGGCCCAGCGTCAGCAGCACCTGCGGCAGGGTGCGCCCGGCAAGGCGGCGCAGCAGCGTGCGCTCGATGATGCCGCCGAGCAGCCCCACCGCCACCGCCGCCGAAGCCGCCGCCGCCCAGAAGCCGAACCCGGCCTTCACCGCGGCAAGGCCGAGATAGGCGCCCAGCATGAACAGCGCGCCGTGGGCGAGGTTCGCCACCCGCATCAGCCCGAAGATGAGGCTGAAGCCCGACGCCAGCATGAACAGGAGCCCGCCGAGCGCGAGGGCGTTGAGGCTTTGGCTGACCCAGAAGGTCATGATTGGTCCTCGGATAAGGTGCGGAAACGAGACCGGCTGTCGATCATCGAGCTGTCATCCCCCGGCTTGTCCGGGGGATCCACGGTGGGGCTGGGCGGGCTACCGCAACTCCTGCACCCCGCGTGCGGCGAAGTGGATGCCCCGGACTAGCCGGGGCATGACGCGTCAGTTCACTTCCCCAGATTCTTCGCCGGCGGGTAGTCGCGGCTGTAGACCGGCTCGGCGAGGAAGGCCTTGGGGTCGTAGGTCCAGAACTGCGTCACCTTCGGATAGGTCTTGATGACCACGTTCTGCAGCCGCCCGTCCTTCTCCTCGGTCTTGCGGATGGTGACGTTCATGATGGGGTTGCCGTATTCGTCGAGGGTCACCTCGCCGTACGGTCCCTTCTCCAGCTTGACGGAGCGCAGCGCCTTCATGAGCGCCTGCTTGTCCTCCACCTTGCCGTCGATGGCCTTCACGGCCGCATCGAGGAAGGCGCACGCCTCGTAGGCGCCGGCGGTGTAGTAGCCGGGGTCGGCGCCGTACTTGGCGCGGATGCCGGCGGCGAATTCCTTGTTGCCGGGCACGTCCTGGGTCGCCGTGTACCAGCCGGAGGAGATGACGCCGACGGCTTCCTTGCCCATGGACTTGAGGATGCCCTCGTCCACCGTGGTCATCTGCGCGATCACCTTCACCGGCGCGCCGTATTCGGCGTACTGCTGGAGGAAGCGCAGGCCGTTGCCGCCGGCGAAGGCGGCGTAGACCGCATCCACGTCGGTGCGGATCTGGCTGATGTAGCTGCCGTAATCGGCGACGTTCAGCGGCGGCCACAGCTTCTGCACCACCTGTCCGCCATTGTCCTCGAAGGCGCGCTGGAAGCCGGCGGTGGCCTCGTGACCGAAAGCGAAGTCGTCGCCGATGGTGACGACGCGCTTCAGCTTGAGATCCTTGGCGGCATATTCGCCGAGCGCGTGGTTGGCCTGGGCCGAGGTGCCCACGGCGCGCACGAACCACGGGTTCTGCTTGCGCTGGGTGAGGTCTTCCGCCGCCGCCGAGGGCGAGATGACCGGCACGCCCACCTGCCGGATGTAGTCGTCGATGGCCAGCGCCTCGAAGGCGGCCAGCGGGCCGATGATGGCGTTGACGCGCTCGCGCTCCACCAGCTCCTGGGCGCGGGTCTTGGTGGTGGCGGGCTGGCCGGCGGTGTCCACCGTGATGAGCTCCACCTTGCGGCCGCCCATCATGCCGTTCCGCTCGGCAAGGCAATATTCCATGCCCTGCTCCATCTGCTTGCCGCCGGCCGCCAGCGCGCCGGAACGCACGGTCATGAAGCCGATCTTGATGGGCGTCTGCTGCGCCGCCGCGGGCAGGACCGCGAGCGCGGACAGCGCCGTCGCGGCGAGCCACGAGGCTGTTGTGCGCTTCGTGAGTGTGGGCATTTTTTCTCTCCCTGAGATGCTCTTGACGGCTAAATTTTTTGTCGTGATATTTCAGACAGAACCGAAAACCCACGTCAAGCGACATTTTTCCGTTGTTCTGTCGTTATCTCTCCTCCAAACTTCCGCCAGTTCGTCAGGGCATGAAATATGTTGATCGATCAAAACATCGCCTCTGATAAGGCCATGGGCGGCTCCGGCCTGCTGCGGGACGCGGTCTATGCGCGGCTGAAGGACGAGATTCTCGGCTGCCGTCTCCAGCCCGGCGAGGAGCTGCGCGAGCAGGAGCTGGCCGGGCGTTTCGAGGTGAGCAAGCAGCCCGTGCGGGAGGCCCTGCTGCGGCTGGAGCAGGAGCGCCTCATCACCGTGCTGCCGCGCCAGGGCTATCGGGTGAACCCGGTGTCGCTGGCCGACGCGCGGGACATCTTCCGCTTTCGCGAGGTGATGGAGCCGGCCTGCGCGGCCGACGCCGCCCGCCACGCGACCGACGAGGTGCTGGCCGCCCTTGATTCCTTCCGCACCTTCGATGCGTCGAAGTCCGATTTCATCCGCTACAACCGCGCCTTCCATGTCGCGGTGGCCATGTGCTCGCCCCATCGGCGCATGCGGGAAGAGGTGGTAGATCTGGTCGCGCAGGCCGACCGGCTGGTGCTGGTCAGCATCGGCACCATGCAGGGGCGCGACCCCGACCGGCTGATCGCTGAGCACGTCGCCATCATCGAGGCGCTCCAGTCCCGTGACGGCCGCAAGGCCGCCCGCCTGCTGCGGGACCATATCGCCGATGCCGAGAAACGGGTGGTCGCGGCCCTGTCGCGCCACGCCGTCGTCCTTTGAGAAAAAACCGGAGAAACGTCATGAACGCCAAAGCCGAAGCCGCCGTCGCGGCGCGGGGCAATTTCATCGATGGCCGCGAGGTGGAGAGCATCGGCGGCGGCACGGTGGAGGTGAAGAACCCCGCTACCGGCGCCGTCATCGCCATCATTCCCGACAGCACCCGCGAGGACGTGGATGCGGCGGTGAAGAGCGCCCGCGCCGCCTTCAACGGCGACGCCTGGGGCGGCATGGCCATCCGCGAGCGGGTGAAGCTCATCAACCGCATCGCCGATGCCTTCGAGACCGCGCTGCCCGAGCTGTACCAGCTCGAAACCCAGAACAACGGCCGGCCGGTGAACGAGACTCGCGCCCAGCTCGGCCGCCTGCCGGACTTCCTGCGCTATTTCGGCGGCCTCGCCCTCGCCCGCCGCGATGACGTGATCCCGGTGGAAGGCAATTATCTCAACTACACCCGCCGCACGCCCATCGGCGTGGTGGCCAATTGCACGCCCTTCAACCACCCGCTGATGATCCTGTGCAAGTCGCTGGCGGCGGTGCTGGCCTCCGGCTGCACCACGGTGGTGAAGCCCTCGGAATACACGCCCCTCACCACGCTGCGCCTTGCCAAGCTGATGAGCGACAACGGCCTGCCGCCCGGCGTGTTCAATGTGGTGAACGGCATCGGCGCCAGTTCCGGCCGCTTCCTCGCCGAGCATCACGACATCAACAAGCTGGTGCTCACCGGCGGCACCGAGGCCGGCCGCATCGCCGGCTCGGCGGCGGCGAAGGTCTTCGCCCACCAGACGCTGGAACTCGGCGGCAAGACGCCGGTGATGGTGTTCGACGATTACGATGTGGAGCAGGCGGTGAACTATGCCGCCTTCGGCGCCTTCGTGGGCGCGGGCCAGACCTGCGTCTGCGCCGCCCGGCACATCGTGCAGAAGACCATCTATGACGAGTTCGTGGAGCGCCTCGCCGCCAAGACCAAGGCCATCCGCATCGGCGATCCCCGCGATCCCGAGACCCAGCTCGGCCCGGTGGTCTCCCAGCGCCAGCTCGACCGCGTGCTCTCCTTCGTGCAGGCGGGCCATGACGATGGTGCGCGCCTCGTGGCCGGCGGCCAGCGACGCATCGTTCCCGGCCACGAGAACGGCTTCTTCGTGGAGCCCACCGTGTTCGCCGATGTGGCGCCCCACATGCGCATCGCCCGCGAGGAGGTGTTCGGCCCCTTCACGGTGGTGATCCCCTTCGAGACGGAGGAGGAGGCCCTCGCCATCGCCAATGACAGCCCGTTCGGCCTCGCCGCCGCCATCCGCACCCGCGACGTGCACCGCGCCCATCGCGTGGCGGCGAAGGTGAAGGCCGGCATCGTCTGGATCAACGACCACCACCGCCTCGATCCCGCCTCGCCCTGGGGCGGCGTGGACGACAGCGGCATCGGCCGTGAGTTCGGCATCGAGAGCTTCAACGACCATTTCGATGTGAAGTCGGTGATGCTCTCCACCGAGGGCAAGCCCTTCGACTGGTACAAGGGCACGTCGCAGCAGCCCCGCCTGAACTGAGGCGGCTTCCCTCAAGGACCTGTCGGCGGCCGGGTCGTGCCTTGCGCGATCCGGCCGTCGCCGTTTCAGCCCTGCGGCGGGGTGGGGCAGGTTTGCGCCTGCATCCGCTGGAGCAGCCGCTCGACCGGCGCCGGCGACACCTTGATGGGGCCGGTGAAGGGCTGGCCCATCTCCATCACCAGGAAGATGGCGGCGGAGATGCCGATCATGCCCAGCGCATGGCCCGTGAGCACCAGCGCGTTGCGCGGCGCGAACACGCCGGAATAGAGGAAGATCAGCGCGAACCAGCAGATGACCACGAAGATGAAGCCGGCCGGCGTGGTGGTGCGGGCGACGCCCGTCACCTTCCAGCGATACTCCACCAATTGCCGCGAGAGAGCGAGCAGGGTGCCCCGTACATCCTGCTGGTCGGCGGTCTCGCTCTTGAGGTTCCGCACACCGGCGTCGAACCGCAGCAGCGCGGTGAGGGCCGACACCTGCGCGGAGCTTGAGGCGTCATCCTCGCCCGTGGTCCAGGTCTCCGCCACGAGCTGGCGGGCATAGGCCTGGAGGTCGCCCCGGAGCGGGCAGGCCGGCGCGCCGAAGCTCAGCAGGTTGAGGTCGGTGATCTGGAGGACGGCGGCGTATTTCTGGACGTCGGAATAGGCGTCGCTGAAATTGTAGCGGGCCGAGTTCACCATCAGACCCAGCAGCAGGGACGACATGGTCGCGATGATGGCGACGCTGGTCCGCAGGTTCTTGACCGAGCCGTCCTCGTAGCGGGAGTTCGACAGCCGGCTGCCGATGGCCATCCCCGCCGCCATCGTCACGGCCATGGTGACGAATGCAATCCCGGCTGCAACCCATGCGTTCATGTGCGACTCTTCATCCGTTCCGGGCGGGGGGCGGCGCGAAAATCTGACTCTCGCGCTGACTGTCCGCTGACACCGGCCTGAACATACCGATTCCGGTGGTGAAACGCAGCCGAATGCAGCTGAATCCGGCCATGCCGGGAAGGGTCAGGGCACGAGCGCCATCACCCGCGGCCCGTCGCAGACCGCGATGCGCGTCGAGATGGATAAATCGTCGAGATTCAAGGCGGTTACGCGGTTGGCGAACCATTCGGCGACATAGGCCCGCCCCGCCGCCGCATCCACCACCACCCCCTCCGGGGAGCCGCCCAGCCTGATGCGGTGGATGATGGTTTCTGTTGCAATATCAATGACATTCAGCATGCCCGCCTGCTGGTCCGTCGCCAGCAGGAGCCCCTTGCCGGGCACGAATGCGACGCCATAGGGCATCTTCATGCCGGCGATGCGTTTGATGTCGTGTTTTTCCTTTGTTATCAATGCAATATCGCCACTCCGCACATCCGCCACCGCCACCAGCTCCGGATGGGAGGGATCCAGCGCATAAGGCGCCCGTCCGACCGGGATGACGGCGGTACGGGTGAAGTCTAAGGTATTGATAATGCTGACTTCATCGCCCTCCCGATCGGCGCTGTAGAGCGTGCGCCCATCCGGATCGATGGCGAGATGCGCCGGCGACCGCCCTACCGCAAGGGTGCCGGTGACAGCGAGGCCGCGGGCGTCAATGCGCAGAATTCTGTCGCCAGACCAGTCACTTACATACAACGCCCCGCCAGCCGCCACGATGCCGAACGGCTGCCCGCCGATATGGGCGGTGCCCGCGACTGTCCATGTCTTCACATCGAGACGGGTGAGAAGGCCGATGTCCGGGTGGGTAATGTAAGCGGCTGTGCTGTCAGAAGAAATCGCGATCCCGGCCGGCACCTTGTCCACCTTCACCCGCGTCGATACCGCACCGGTCGCGGTGTCGATCACATCCACCTCCGCGGCCCCCTGGCACAGGGCGAGGAGCGTGCCGGCGGTCGCGGGCGCGCTCCAGCCGAGGAGCAGGACGGCGAGGGAGGAAAAGACAATCGCCGTCAGTAACTTCACTTGCCTTCGGCCTTGGCCTTGAGCCCGTTGACACCGGCCTCGAAGAACGCCGTCATGGCCGCGACGGCGGCTTCGTCATTAAGTTCGTCGGGTGGGAAGTTGGAGGTATCGCCGCGATAGAAGCGGCCAGCCATCACCACCTCGCTCTTGCCGCCACCGGCATCGTTCACGGAGAGGGTGATGGTGTAGAAACTCACGGGCAGCGCCTCCACATTCTCGGTGTTGAGCCGCCACGAGAGGCTGCGCTGGGCGGCATCCACATCATCGAGCCCGTCGGTGATCTCGCCCTTTTCCAGCACCAACACACGCTCCGCGCCGGCCACATTGCCGCCCTTGGCTTTCACCGCCTTCACCATGGGATGCCAGGCGCCAATGCCGGCGAAATCGCCGGCGATTTTCCATACGGCGTCGGGCGTCGCGGCGACGGTGGCCTTGGCCTCGGCCTTCTGCGGCGTCGGGCCGTGGGCCTGTGCGGGCGCGGCAAGCGCGACGAGGACGCCGAGGGTGGGCAGGAGGGCGCGGCGGGAGAGGCGGGCCAAAATCATGAAGTGGAAATCCTTCGGTTGCGCAGGAAAGTCGGGCGCCGGTCCCACACTTGGGCGAGGTAGAGCCCGGTGAGCAGCAGCAAGGCGAGGGCGGCCGGTAGGGGCGCGGTGTCCATGATGCCGGCTACCGGATGGGGGCGGGCCGATGCCTCGACTTCGGCGGCAAGGGTCGCGGCATCGGCCAGCGGCGCGTAGGCAAGGCCCGTCGCCTCGGCGAGATCCTTGAGGTGGTCGGTGCGGACGGCGCTGAGATGTTCCTGCCCAGTCGCCTCGTCGGCGCCCCACGGAGCGTTGCGCGGGTGCCAACCCTCCCGCTGCTCCGAGCCGGAGGGCGGCAGGCCGTGTCGGTTCTCCTGCGGCACGTCGGTCATGGCGTAGAAGCCGATTTCCCGCCCGTCCCGGTCGAATTTGGGAATGGGTGCCGGCTCGATGCCGCCGACGCCGACGACCAAGCCGTGCACCTTGCCCGGCTCGCCGGAAAAGGCAGGCGCGCCCGAGGCTGGCAGCGGTGGCGCCTCCTGTCCGTCAGTGAAAAAAATGAGGTCGGCGTCGAGGGGCCCGGCGAGGTCGATGGCGGAATAGAGGCCAGAATAGATGTAGCTGTCCCCCTCCCACGCCATCCGCCAGTTGAGCGCACCGATGGCACCATCGAGCGGCGCGAAGTCGGCGCAGACCTCGACCGGCTCGAACAGCAGATAGGTGCGCCGCTCGGTGAAGATACCGAGCCCCACGCGCGAGCCGCATGGTAACCGGGCGGCGAGGCCGCTGAGGGCCCGCTTCACGGTGTCGAGCCGCGAGGCCGGGCGGCCCTCGAAGCTGTAGTCGCGCACATTCATGGAGCCGGTGATGTCCACCACCGCCAGCAGCCGGTAGGCGTCGGTCGGCCGTTGGAGCCTCGGCGCGACGATGGCCGCTAGCGCCAGAAGGAATGCCGCGGCGAGGACAAGAGTGCGGGCGTCCGGTCGCCCCATCACGGCAGTCCCTTGGGCAGGCCGGGAAGGTCGGTCCAGAGCCGCTTCGGCGTCTCCTGCGCCTCGTCCTGCTGGTCCTGCTCGATCTGCGGGAAATCGCGCACGAGGCGCATGGCGATGTCCAGATTATACTTGGCGTCCCAGAAGTCCGGCGCGCGCACCAGCGCCGCGCGATAGCCCGCCTTGGCGAGACGCACCTGCGGCACGGCGGGATCGATCTCTGTCTTCTCCAGAAACGAGATGGCAGTCGCGAGGCGGGCGTTGGCGAGATCGTAGAGCGCGGCCACCGCAAGCGGGCTGCGGTCCGCGGCGAGCCGATCCACAAGCGGCTGCGCCTCGTCCAGCCGGTCGCGGATCATGAGGAAATGCGCGCGGGCCATGAGCAGTCGATCCGGCGCATCGAGTTCGACCGGCAAGTCGCGGCCCGCAGCGAGCGCTGCGATGGTGCGGTTGGCTTTGGCATGGAGGGCCATGCGAGTTCCCGTTATGGCCAACGCCGCCAGTGCCACTGTCATCACCGCGAGGGAGGTCAGTGCGGCAATGCGGCGGAGGCTGAGGATACGCAGCTTCATGCTGCCCTCCGCGTGTCGATGCCGGGCAGGTCGGTGGCGGTACGCCGCCGGGCGCCGAGGCCGCGTTCGGCCAGGCGGGCAGCGAGCAGCAATGCGGACGCGGCGGCGGCAAGCCCATAGCAGAGCCGCGTGAGGTCGCGGCGCGGGATGCGCTCCAGATAGGGGATGGGTTGGCTCTCCTGCCGGTCGATCTCGGCGATGGCGTCGGCAACGGCCTGCGGGCTGCCGGCCTCGAAGGCGCGATAGGGCACGCCGAGGCTGGCGAGGAAGAGATTGAGGTGGCGCTCCGGCATGGCCTGCGGCGTGTCCTCGCCAGGCACGCGCGGCTTGTCGAAGATGCCGGGCGAGCCAACGGTGCGCAGGAACAGCCAATAGAGCCGCACCGGCGAGCGCTTCAGAGAATCGCGCAGCGCTGCCTGTACCCGTGGATCAATGACGGCGGCGCCGTCCGACACCAGCAGAACGGCGCGCGAGCCGCCGGAAGCGGCTGATGCGTCGAAGCTGTCGAGAGCGAGCGCGAGGCCCCGCCCCACGTCGGTCAATGCGAGGCCCGGCCGGTCTATGGCGGCCACGGCTGCGGCGACGGCCTCGTGATGGTCGGTCAGCGGCAGCACCGGGATGGGTGACGTGGAGAAGGCGGCGATGCCGATGCGATCCCGCGGGCGGCGACCCAGAAACTCCGTGAGCAGGCGCTTGGCGGCAGCGGATTTCGACTCCTCCCCGGCGCCCGGCGCGCGATCGGCGAAGGTGTTGTCCATGCTGGCCGAGCGGTCGATGAGCAGCATCAGGTTGGCGCCGGAACCGATGCGCTCGACCTCCCGCGCCTTCAGGTTCAGCCCCGCGAGGCCGAGAACGAGGGCGCCTATGGCGAAGGTGCCGGCGAGGCGTATTCCGAGGGAAACAGCGATCGAAAGCCCGTCGTGCGGCACCATCGCCACCGACGGCAGCGCGGCGCCGCGCAGGGGCAATGCGCCGAGCGGGAGCAAGGCGAGCGCGAGCAGGAACAGGAGCGCGGGATGATCCACATCGAGGCCGAGCATCAGGCCGCCTCCTTTCGCGTTCCCTGCCCCGTGCCGCCCCGCCGCTCGACGGTGGCGAGCCGGCGGGCGAGATCGATCATCGCTTCGGGCGGCAGCAAGGCCATGGCCGTCTCAGGCGCATCGCCGAAGAAGGCGATGCGGGAGGCCGTGAAGAAGCGGTCTATCGCCTCAGCCTCGCCTGCGAGCGCGGGTCGTAGCGCGAGGAAGCCGGGCACATCCTCGGCGAACAGCCGTTGTCCCGCTGCCTCGTCGAAGGCGCGGTGGAGGAGTTGGAGGGCGTCCTCATAGCCGAGCTGTGCGTCGAGGTCGGGAAGCCGCCGCATGTGGCGCAAAGCGGTCGCAAATGGTCGGCTCCGGCCGGCGAACGGTCCCCATCCCGAGGCCGCCGCGAAGGCGAGGAGGCTTGCCGCGGCCACGGCCGCCGCAGCAGCGGCGAGTTGCGCATCCCTGACGAGGGGATAGGGGCGGGGGCGGATATCCGGCTGCAGTGCCATGGGGTTGCCCCGCTGGCTGGCGACCAGTTCGCGCAAGGGTGAAGAGACGAAGGTCCACGCCGGAATGGTCAGCGTCTGTCGCGCGTCGCCCTTGCGCGCGGCGAGGGGCACTGCGGGAATGTCGAGCGCGCGTGGCTCCAGAGGGGAATAGAAGGTCTGGTAGGTGAGGGTGAGGCGATAGCGCGGGGCGCCATCCGGCGCGGTTTCCGGCTTTACGTCGAGGCGCTTCAGGTCGAGCCAGTAGGTGACGGGGCGGGGACGGGGCAGGGCGCTTTCGTCGAGCCGCCAGCCGGCATCGAGGGTCACGACCGCTTCCAGCGAGATGGTGTCGCCGATGAGATAGCCGAAGGCGCGCGGTGCGTAGAGGTCCACCCCCGCCGCGTGGGCGGGCGCACCTGCCAGAAGCGCGCCGAAGAGTAGCGCCAGGGCTGCCGTGCGACAGTGCCTAGCGGCCGGCAAGGAACGCGACCAGCGCATCGGCATCGAACCGGTTCACGAGGTGGAAGGGCGCGTATCCGCGCGTGACAAAGCGGGCCTCCAGGGCGGCGATCCTTGCCCGCGCCGTCGCCTGCCACCTTGCCCTCAGCCCCGGACGCATGAACACCAGCCGCCGCCCGCCAGTCTCCGCATCGGCAACTTCCATCAGTCCCCAGGCCGGCACGTCGCCCTCGGTGCGGCTGTCGCGTAGCAGCACCGGCACCACATCGTGCCGCCACAGAGCATCGAGGGTCAGGTCGAGATCGGCCTCGGGCATGAGGAAGTCGGAGACGAGGAAAACGAGGCAGCGGCGCCGCGGCAGGCGCTCGGCTGCGGTGGCTAGGCCCCTCGTGCTCGTGCCGGACGGCGTCGCGTCCGAGATGGTGGCCGCCACCTGCGCGCCGAGCCCCCGGCGTCGCGTGGCGGGAATGAAGGCATCCTCCCGCAGGTCGCCACCAGCGCCGATGAGGGTGAATTCATCCCCCGTTGCGGCGGCCGAAGCTGCGAGCGTCGCGGCGAGGCGCGCGACCTCAGCGCCCGTGCCGTCGAAACCCATGGAGCCGGACAGATCGGTGAGCACCGCGACCGTCGTGGCGCGTCGAGGAGCGAAGGTGCGGACATGCACGCCCTCGAACGGGTCGCGCAGCGAGGCGCGCAGGTCAATGCGGCGGGGGTCCGGCCGCGCCACCAGCGGCACGAGGGTGCGGAAGGTGCCGTCACCGCCATCGCCCTGGCCCGGATGCGCGCCGGGCCGCACCCCGCGCGGGCGCCACTTGAGGCGATAAGGCACGACGTTGCCGCCGTATTCCCCTTCGGGTTCCCCGGTCATGATGTGGCTCATGGCGCTGGCACCGTGGCGAAGGCGGCGCGGCAGAGGTCGGCGGAAATCTCCTCGCGCCGCATCTCGTAGACCGGATCGAAGAAGATGCGATGCGCCATCACCTCGGGAAAGACGGCGCGCAGATCCTCCGGAACGATGATGGACCGCCCCTCCAGCCACGCACGCACACGCGCGGCACGGATGAGGTAGGACATGCCGCGCGGACTGGCGCCGCCCTGAACAAGGCGATCCATCCGCACGCCGGGAAGGGCAATGCCGGCCTTGTCGGGGGTGCGGATCGCATCCCACAGCGCGATTGTGTAGGCGACGATGGCGTCGCTGGCGGGGATGGCGTTCTGGATCTCGCGGGAGACCTGATCGAGGCTCCGGTAGTCGATGATCGCCTCCGGCACCTCCGCGATCAGGAGATCGGTATCGTGGAAGCGCGGGTCGAACACCAGCGCGCGGCGGGCGGCGAAGTCTTCCGGCGCTTTCACCTGCACTTCCATGAAAAAGCGATCACGGGCGGCGGCGGGCAGCTCGAAGGTCTCCTCCCGCTCCACGCGGTTGCGGTCGGCGAACACTTGGAGGAAGGGGAAGACGTATTCGCGCCCGAAGGCGGAAACGGTGCGCTCGGCCATCAGCCTGAGCAGCATGGCGTGGACCTGCGGCCGCGCCCGGTTGATCTCGTTGAAGAAGAAGACGGAGAGCTCCGGCCCCCGGCGCAGGAGCGGGCCGGGATCGACCCGTGGGCGTCCGTCCTCGCCGACGCGGGCGTCATAGACGAGGTCGGCCGGCATGAGGTCGATGGTGCCTTCAACCCGCTCATAGGCGCCGCCGATGGCGCGGGCGAGTGCGCGCAGCAGCGTGGTCTTGCCGACGCCGACGTCGCCCTCCAGCAGCACATGGCCGCGGGCGAACACCGCGATGGTCAGGAGACGGATGACCCGCTCCTGGCCGAGCACGATGTGCCCGACCGCCCGTTCGAAATCGAGCGCGCGGTCGCGCCACTGGGCGAGCGCGCCGTCCGGATCGGCGATGGCGTGCATCAGGTGTCCCCTTGGCCTTGCGGCAAGAAAGGCGCAGCCGACGGGAGCGGGGGATGTTGGTCCCGCGCGGAGGTCCCGAGCGGCCGCGCCAGTTGCCCACCATCCATCGGAGGATTGCCCGGCTTCGCGGAAAGGCTCAGCCTTGCTGGTGGGGGTCGGGAAAGGCCAAGTCAGTTGGACGGAATCTTGCTCACGTCATAGACGAACTGGCCGGTCTTCTGAAAATACTCAACGCGCTTCTTGTTGCGCGCTTCCATCTGGGTGATGGATTCGCCCTGCTTCGCCAGCTCTGCCGGGTTGTGCTTGGGGTCGTATTTGCTGCCGGCCACCTTGTCGGGATAGCCGGGCTTCGGCTCCCAGCAATTGCCGGGCGCCTTGCAATTGGTGCCGTCATAGGCAGCGGCACCGCCGGCGGCGAGGGCCGTGACCGCGAACGCGGCAGCGGCGGCGAGCATGGGCATGCGAACCTTATGCTTCATCTGTTGTCCTCCCTTCTCACTTGCTCCCGGCCGCGCTCGCGGCCGTCGCCTTGCACACCGGTGCCTTGTCGAGATCCGGCGTTTGATCTTCCTTTTCGTTGAAGCGCTTGAAGGCCGCGCGCTGGGCCGGGGTCAGCCACACCGCGTCGTTGGGATCGTCCTTGTAGAAGTGGCGCACCCAGGCCATCACCAGCAGCATCTCGTCGAGATTGAGCGCGCCGTACATGGGACCCATCTGCCCCTGCGCACCGCCGAAGATGGTCTCGAACAGGCCCTGATCGGTCATGTTCTTCGGGTAGGTCCAGTAGCTGTCGTTGAGGCCGGGGCCGATCTTGCCCTCGCCGTAATGACCGTGACAGCCGGAGCACATGGAGAGGAACAAATCCTTGCCCTTGGGCAGGCAGGTCGGATTCTCCACGTAGACGTTCACGCCGGTGGCGAGGAACTTCTTCACCGCTTCGGTATCGCGGCCCTCCGCGGGAGCGTCCGACAGGTCCAGTGGCTGGCCGGTCACCGTATTGGTGAAGTTGAGCGTGGCCTGCGCAGCAAGAGCGAAGCCGGACACGAACGCGACGGCGAGGAGGGCCTTGACGCCCCGCGACAGAAAACGGCTGTGCATTGGACCTTCCAGAAAAGTTCCGATGGAAATGACGGCTTTGGGCCGGATCAGGAATTGGGCTTGAGCAGGGGGATGCCCTCGTCGGCCAGGATCTCGTCGATCTGCGGCCGTGCCTTCACCAGCGCCGCGTCGATCTCGGCGAGAAGCGCGGTGTCGCCAAGGCGAACGGCGACCGACTGGTCGTAGTGGAGGGGCATCTCGGTGCCGTCGAACTTGGTGACGGAGTTGCCGGCAAGGCTCATGCGCAGCGGCACCTGGGACGATTTCACATAGCGGGCCACTTCCGGCGCGAAGGCGAAGGCGATGTCCGCCTCGCCATTGGCGACCTCGGAGACGACGCGCTCGCCGGGCACCTGCACATACTGGTTTCGCGGCGAGCGGAAGTTCACCAGGCTGTAGAGGTACGCGGCATTGTCCTCATACTTGCCGAGGCGCTTCAGCACGGTCTCGCCCGGCGAGTAGAAGCGGACGACGAAGCGGTTGAGCGCCTTGACCTGCGGGTCGTTCCAGTCGGTGGCGGTGATGTTGCGGTCGGCCTTCGTTACCAGCACGTAGGACGTGCGGTAATAGGGCTTGGAGCTGAGCACCCGCGCGTCGCCGGTGTCGACGCCCATCACCACGTCGCAGAGCTTGGCGTCGAGCTGGTCGCGCACCTGGTAGATGGCGGGCTTGGAGGTCCAGACGAAGACGGCCTTGCGGCCCATGGCCTGCGCCAGCACCCCGGCAATGCGGTTCTCGAAGCCCTTGCCGTCCTTCTGCGAGAACGGGGCTTCCACCTCGGAGGCGCAGACGCGCAGGATCGAGGGATCGGGAGGAGTCGCGGCCTGCGCCGGCGCGGCCGAGCCGCCGGCGGCTGTCTGCGGCGACATCTTGCCGGATTCCGCCGTCTGGGCGAGCGCTGGCGCGGCGAAGAGGGCCAGTGTCCCGGCGACAAGGGCTCCGGCGACGAAACGGCTGGTGGCGGACGTCGCGGCGTGGCGCGCGGGTGTGCTCGCAGAACAGGTCATCGGTTCGGCCTCCGTCTGGCTCGCGTCCGGTCGCGCCGTCGTTCGGCAGGCGATCAGGGTGGCGATGGATGCGCTTGTGGCGAAAGAAGAAACCGGCCGCCGCCGAGGTGACGGCGGCCGGCAAGGGGCGGTTGTCGGAGGTCAGCCGCCGGAAGCGTATTCACCCACCTTCGGGTCGTCGTAGGGGCCCTTGCCGTCGAGCGAGAACACCATCACGCCGCCACCCATCTGGGTGTAATTCTGCAACTGCTTGAACGCGCCCACGGAGCCGAGGCCGGCGGTGGGATCGTTGAGGTCGAACACCAGGCCCACACCCGGCCAGCCGCCGACGCCGTAATAGATGGCGACGTACTGCACGCCCTTGTGGGTGTAGGTCATGGGATGGCCGATGACGCCGGACGGCAGCTTGAACTTCCACAGAAGCTCGCCGGTGTCGCTGTCGCGGGCCTTGATGAAGCCGTCCAGCGTTCCGTAGAACATCACGCCGCCGGCGGTGGCGAGCGTGCCGCCCCAGGCCGCGAAGCGCTCCATCACTTCCCACTTGTACTTGTTGTTGATGGCGTCGTAGGCCTTCACTTGGCCGAGACCTTCATAGGTCTGCTTGTTGCCCTTCGGGCCGGGATACATCCACAGGGTCGCGCCGACGAAGAACTGACCCGCGCGGTAGGGGAGCATGAAGGGCTCCCAGTCCATGCAGATGTGGTTGATGCCCATGAAGAAGGACTGCCGCTCCGGGTCGTAGCTGTCGTGACCCTGGTTGTGGTAGCCCATCGCCGAGGGGCAGATGTCGCGGCCCTTGTGGTCCATGCGCGTCGCGTATTCCGGATCGCGCTGGGGCAGGCCGGTCTTCAGGTCCACCTGCTTCACCCAGTTCACCGTGTCGTCGATCTTGTCGGCGGACACGAGCGAGCCGTCGGTGCGGTCGAGGGTGTAGACGATGCCGTTGCGGTCCGGATGCGTCAGGAGCTTGCGCATCTTGCCGGCCTTGTCCTTCTGCTCGGAGAGCATCATGACGTTGACGCCGGCATAGTCCCACTCGTCGTGGGGGGTCTTCTGGTAGCCGAAGTGCGCTTCACCGGTGTCGATGTCGCGGCCCCAGATGGTCATGGTCCACTTGTTGTCGCCGGGACGCATGGTCTCGTTCCACGGCGCGGGGTTGCCGGAGCCGTAGTAGATCATATTGGTGCCGGGATCGAAGGCGTACCAGCCCCAGTTGGTCCCGCCGCCGATCTTCCAGGCGTCGCCTTCCCAAGTGCCGGTGCCGAGGCCCTTCTGGCCGTACTGGGGATTGGCCTTGTTGAAGTCGTCGGCGAGCTTCACCTGCTCGTCTGGGCCGGTGGCATAGGCCCGCCACTTCTGCGCGCCGGTCTTCACGTCATAGGCGGTGACGTAGCCGCGCACGCCGAGCTCGGCGCCCGAGGAGCCCACCAGCACCGTGTCCTTCACCACATAGGGGGCGATGGTGAGGGTGGAGCCGACCTTGATGTCGGAATTCTCCAGCTTCCAGAACTCCGCGCCGGTCTCGGCATTGAGCGCCACGATGTGGCCGTCGAGCTGGGTCTTGAGGATGAGCGCCGGGGTCTTGCCGTCGCCAGGCCAGTAGGCGAGGCCGCGGTTCACCACGTCGCAGCAGGCGACCGCGCGGGCGGTGGGGTTCTGCTTCGGCTTGTGCTGCCACAGGATGTGGCCGGGATCATCCAGGCCCACCGCGAATGTCGTGTTCGGGTAAGGCGAGTGGATGTACATCACATTGTTGACGACGAGCGGGGTGCCCTCGTGGCCGGACAGCACGCCGGTCGAGAAAGACCAGGCCGGGCGAAGCTGTTTCACGTTCGCCTTGTTGATCTGCTTCTGCGGGCTGTAGTTGTTGGCGTCGTAGTTCTTGCCGGTCATCGGCCAGTTGTCGTCGCTCTTGGCGAGTTCGACGAGCTTGTCGTTGGCGAGCGCCTGCGAACTAACGGCCGCGGAACCCGCCGCCAGGGCGAGGGTCACGGCACAGAGGGAGACGGAAGAAAACAATCTCGTCATTTGGCGTTTTCCTTGGGTGGTTCCTCACTCGGTTGGACTTGTCCCTCCCGCACCCGTGCATGCCCCACGCGGCCGGATGGCAGCGGGAGCGACACGGGAGCCGAAGCTTCCCCTCCGCTTGCGCAGATGGTCCGCACTTCCGCCCCATGGCCGGGACGCAGGAGATCGCACCTCGCGGGAAGCAGAGCTGGTGATGGCCAGGGTGGCGGTCGTCCTCCGATTGCGACCTGAGACCCGTTCTTCTTTTTCTTATTGAATTCTTATGGTTCGTTATCTTGTGTGGCACCAGTTGAAGCGGTATCCGCACCTTTGTCTGCCGATCATTCGGCAATTCATTGTGGGAACACTTGGCAAAGACGGTTGCCGGACTTCCATAAGTGTCTGATAAGTATGTTGTTTGCCGACCGATGCCGCAGCCTTCCAAGCCCCGTCCGGGTTGGTTTATTTGTGCTGTTGTCGGAGGTGTTGTGCTTTATATCATTCGTGTTTTCGCCAAGATGGAATCTGAATGCCTCTTGTTCTGAGAAAATATTCAGAGATCGACGCGGCCTACGCAGATGGCCGGGCGATAAAGATGTCAGCGGAGACGGCAGATTACGTGGGAGAGACTGCTTTGCCGATGCGCCTTGGCCGTGCTTCCCGTCGGCTGTCCATCGCCCGGCTCTTCGCAGTGTGCCTTCTGGCAACGGCGGGCACGCTGGTGCTGGCGTCATGTGGCGAGGAGGAGGAGCGTCGGCCGGTTGCCTCCAGCGCGGCTTCGGCGCCGGAGGCCGCGCCACCGCCCGGGGCCGGCAGCGCCGCCAAAGGAGCCGGCCCGCGAGGCGGTGCGGCGCGCGAGTGGCTGGATGTCGGCGATAATACTCCGCCCGAGGTCTTTCTCGCCACGCGGTCCGCGCCGGCCGGAGCGCCCGCGTCGGCCGAGGCCGTGGCGGAGATCGCGGCGCTCTTGAGCGAGGCCGACGCCGTGTTCGACGAGAACCGCCGCATGCTCGCCAACCGGACGCTCCAGCTGGAGCGGATGCTGGGCGAAATTTCCGTGGTCGAAAGCCCGCAGGCGCTGCTCGGGGGCTTCATCACCGTCGGTCGCGCGGTCCGGCGGATCGGCTATAGTGATTTGTGCCAGCACTATTTCAATCTGCGGGCCGCCGGGGCGAGTCGCGAGGACGCCCTCGCCGCGCTTGCCGCGCCGGCGGCCGAACGGAGGAACCCATGAGCGTCCACCCCGCCACGCGCGCCTCGTTGCCGCGGGGCATCGCGGGCGCGAAAGACGAGGCGGGACAGGCGGGCGCAGGGGAGGCGTCGGTGCGCCGCGTGTCGCTGCGCACCCGCGTGCTCGGCGCCGTTCTCGCCATCAATCTGGTCGCCGCCGTGGTTGCGGGCGCCGTGGTGGTGGTGAATGCGCGCGTCGCGGCCGGGCGCGAGATGGTGGCCTCCATCGAGATGGCGGAAAATATGGTCCGCGAGGTGGCCGAGCGTGTGGCCACGGAGCAGGGAACGACCCTCGCCGCGGCCTTTCCGCCCCACCTGCGCCACCTGCGCCATGTGCGCATCTCCCTTGAAGGGCCGGACGGACGCCCGGCCGTGTTGCCCGCTGATGGCGCGCCGGCAAACAGCGAGGCGGCGCCCTCTTGGTTCGCCCGGCTCATCGGCGTGTCACAGGTCACGCGACGGATCGATGTGGTGGCCGACGGGCGTCTCATCGGCCGGGTGCGGATCGAGGGCGTTCCCGATGACGAGGTGGCGGAGGTCTGGGACGACGTATTCGATTTCGCCAGCGTCGCCCTCGCGGTGAACTTCGCCATCCTCTCGGCCCTGTTCGTCGCCCTGGGACAGGTGCGACGGGATCTCTCGCGCTTTCGCGGCGCTCTGGACGAGCTGGAGCACAACGAGTTCGCCTGCCGCGTCGAACCACCCCGCACCCGCGAGCTCGCCGAGGTGGCGGAGCGCTTCAACGCCTTCGCCGAAACCCTCGGCGCGGCGCGGGAGGAGAATGCCCACCTCTATGGCCGTCTCGTGAGCCTGCAGGAGGACGAGCGGCGCCAGATCGCCGGTGATCTGCATGACGAGCTGGGGCCACTCATGTTCGGCCTGAAGGCCAGCGCCGATTCGCTCGCCCGCCTCGCGGCCACCGCTCCTGCGGAGAATGCCGAGCGCATGGTGGCGCGGGCGAAGAGCCTCATTGAGATCGTCGAGCGGATGCAGGTCGCCAACCGCCGCCTGCTCACCCGCATCCGCCCAGCCGCGCTCGACCACGTGCCGCTGAAGGACGTGCTTTCCAGCCTCGTCGCAGATTTCCGCCAGCACGATCCCGAGCGGCGATTCGCGCTGGAGCCCGGTGTGCTCGCCGATCATTACGAGCCGTCGTTCGACGCCACCGTCTATCGCTGCGCGCAGGAAGGCGTGACCAACGCGCTCAAGCACGGCAATGCCCGTTCGGTGCGCATCATCGTGGGCGAGCAGGGCCGACGTGGCGCAGGGGGCATGCTGCGCCTTGTCGTCGCGGATGACGGGCAAGGGCCGCCGGCCATTCCGTCGATGGGCCACGGCCTCTCGGGCATGAAGGAACGGGTGCGCGCGCTGGGCGGCATCTGTCGACTGGAGCGGGGTAGCGAAGGAGGGGCGCGCCTTTTTGTGGAGCTTCCCATCCCGTTGGGGCATTCTGCCTCTGCGTCTTCGGCCTCCGCCGAGGGCAGGCGCGTGCGTTCAGGGCCAGGGCATTCGGTATGACCAGCGTTCTCCTCATCGACGACCACCCCATCGTGCTGCAGGGCTGCCGGCACTTGCTGGAGGACGCGGGCATCAGCGACCTGATGGAGGCGCAGACGGCGCTGGCCGGCTATCGCCTGTTCCGTCGCAAGCGGCCGGACGTGGTGATCGTGGATCTCGCGCTCAACGGCAGCGGCCTCGCCGGCCTCGCTCTGGTGCGGCGGCTCAGGGCGCAGGCGGCGCGCATGCCCATCCTGGTCTTCTCCATGCACGCCGACCCGGTGATCGCCAGCCGCGCGCTGGAGGCCGGCGCGACCGGCTATCTCCTGAAGGACACCTCGCCCGACGACCTCCTCGAAGCTTTCGAAAAGGTGCGGCGGGGCCAGCCCTACATCAGCCACGACCTGGCGCTGGAAGTGGCCCTGCTCGGCACACGCGGGCGCAGCGGCGTGATGGCCGATCTCACCCCGCGCGAGCTGCAGGCGCTGGCGCTGCTTGCCGAGGGCAAGGCCTATGGCCAGATCGCCGACGAACTGGGCGTCAGCTACAAGACGGTGGCCAACACGTGCTCTCAGCTCAAGGCCAAGCTCGGTGCGACGAATCTGGCCGAGCTGATTCACCGCGCCATCCAGTACGTGGCCGGCGCCCCGACCGGACGGGCGAAGAACTAGGCTCGCCTTCCCGGTGAGTCTGAGCTTCACAGGTTCGGACGCCGTCTGTGGACATTGTGGTAGCCGCTCTCAGCCAACAGAGTGAACGCGACACCCGAAAGCCATTCACAGGTGGCGTGCCTAGCCGCCGAATGCGTGAGCGCTCCAGAACACACTTCGTCCACAAGCCATTGAGATTTGGTGGGCCCGGCAGGACTCGAACCTGCAACCTAACCGTTATGAGCGCGTGTGGTTCTCAGCAAGACGGCGCGAATGCTCGCATCATCGGTTCGTTCCGACCCCGCTTGTTCCCTTACCGTTCAGGGTTTTCGTTGGCGTTTTGTTGGCGGTGCCCGGCCTGCTCCCCAGAGCCGTGGCAGCGCCCTTGAGGTGGTCCGGGTGATGGTGGCCATAGGTGCGTTCCACCATCTGCGTGCTCATGCCGAGGAATCCGGCCGCCTCCCACATCGGAACGCCGGCCTGCATCAGCCACGTGGCCGCCGTGTGTCGCAGGGTATGTGGCGTGATCTGACCATCGAGTCCGGCAAGATCGACCGCACTCCGGAACGCTGTCTTCACCGACTGCACCGGCTGGCCATGGTACTCGACCAGATAGCCGGTTGGCACAGGCGGTTCTATTCCCGCCGCGCGCGCGTCTTCGGCGGCGACTTCGTACCAGCGGCGCATGTGGGCGAGGAGGCGGGCTGGGATGGGGACGGGCGGCTGCCGCTTCTTCGTCGGCCGCGCGCCCACGGCGAGCCGATAGAACACCCCTTGCTTGAGATCGACATATGATCGCCCGGCCGAGGCCGACCAGCTCGCAGACGCAATGGCGCCGGCGCGCGTGCCGGTATAGAGCCCGATCAAGACGAACCGCGCCAGATGGCGCATTGTCCACCTCCGGGTGGGCCGGGGCTCGCCGGGGTCCCCTTTGCGGCCCCGACGCTGCTGCTCTCTTGCGCGCCAGCCCGCCCACAGCAGGGCGGCAGCTTCGTCGCGGGTCAGCCAGCGCTCGCGGGGCGCGCCCTTCGCCGGCAGAGCGACGCGCACCTCGCCGCGGTGCAGCCCCTCCTTGGCGTGGTGCCCGATGGCGGCACGAAGATCCTCAAGGTCGCGCCTGGCCCCACCCGTATTGCCCCGGCCAGCCACATAGGCGGCGCAGGTGGCGGCCGAGACGTCGGCCAGCGTCTTCCCTTTCCACCACATCAGGAGCCGGGTGCAGCGCTCGGCGGCGGGCTTGGGGCGCGATTGATTCGGAACCACATCCTTCAGGTAGATGTGGATGACGTCCGTGACGGGGATTTCAGCGAGATCACGGTCCCGCCGCGGCGCCTCGTATTTGGCGGCGATGTGGTGGGCGAGGGCGCGCTCAGCTTCTTTGCGAGCATCAGCGCCGAGGCCAGTGACACGCTGTCGTCCACCGTCGAGGATGATCCATGTGGCGGCGTGCGTGACCCGGCCGGACGCGTCGCGCCGCGCGGGGCGGAGCCACAGGCGGGCGCCTTTGGCTGGACGCGGCATTTTTCCCTCATCTCCTCGATGGCCTGCAGCGTGGTGTAATCCTTCCCCGCGATACGCTCAACCGCAAGCCGTCCGCGCGCCGCTTCCCGGCGCAGGCCGCTCGCGCTCATGCTCCCGTCCGGAAAGGCGAGCGCGGCGGCGACATCGATGCGCAGGGGCGTGACGCGGTCGATCTGGTCACGGGAGGGCAGGGGGCGAGCCGGCGTGCCCATCACGGCCTCCCGCACCAGCTGTCCGGCGGGCGCGGAGCGTCCGGGTCGTAGGCGTAGGGCTGGGCGTAGCCTTCGGCGAGAAGGGTTTCGCCCACGTCCTGGCCGTTGGCGGTGAGCCGGCCGCAGAGGCGCCCATGGTTGCAGCGCAGCGTGCCGGCGGTGCCGGGGCGGCAGCGGCAGTCCACTTCCTGAAGGTCGAGCCCGCCGCCGGCCACGATCTGCCGCAGGCGCTGCGTGGCGAGGGTCGAGAGCATGCGCTCGGCCGGGCAGCGGGCGCGCTCGCCGGCCTCGGGGGTGTCGAAGCCCACGAGACGGTAATGCACCGTGCCGACGGCGATGGTGTCGCCATCGATGACATGGATGGCGGCGGGGGCGATGGGCTCGCCGCGAACCTGCGACAGTAGAATGATGAAGATGAGGAAAACGCCGAGCACGGCCAGCCCGGCGACAATCAACGCATCCCGCGCCCGCTCGTAGTCAGAAGGGAATTTCATCGTCGATCCCCATGGGCTGGCTGCCGCTGCGTTCGCGCGGCGGGTCGGCGCGGTTGTAGTCTTCGGGGGTGCCGGCGGGCGGGCGGGTGCTCTGGCCGTCGAGGAGGTGGATCTCGCCGCGGAAGGGGCGCAAGACCACCTCCGTGGTATAGGTCTCGCGCCCGTCCTTCTCATATTTGCGGGTTTCGAGCTGGCCTTCGATGTAGACCTTCGAGCCCTTCTTGAGGAACTGCTCGACCACGGCCACCAAATTCTCGTTGAACACGACGACGCGGTGCCACTCGGTGCGCTCGCGGCGCTCGCCCGTGGCCTTGTCCTTCCACGTTTCGGACGTGGCGATGGAGAGGTTGGCGATGCGCCCGCCATTCTGGAAGGAGCGCACCTCCGGGTCGCGGCCGAGATTGCCGATGAGGATGACCTTGTTGACGCTGCCGGCCATGGCTTAGGCTTCCTTCACGGTCGTGGTGTTTGTGGGGGAGAGGGCGGCGGTGCCGGCGTCGGCGGCAGGCCGTCGCCCTGTTGCTGCGGCGCGAAGGTCATCGCGAGCTTGATCGATCTCGCGCAGACGGGGGAGCACGTCGCGTCGGATCGTCTCGAAGAGGGAGCGGAGGCCCTTTTCGTGGTCACGAATATAGGCCTCGCCGAGCTTATCCTTGAAGGCCTTCAGGAAAGCGGTGTCGCCATATCCCACGAGTGCATCGAGCGCGCGGATCTCGGTCTCGTTGAGCGACAACGTGGTCGAGAACTCTATGGTGAGATGATTTTTAGTGTGCGCCATCGTCAGCCCTCCCCTGCCGGCTGGGTGGGGAGGGGAAGGGCTCCTCCCTTCGCGAGGGATTCGATCGCGCTGGCGTACCCCTGGATCTTGTCCAGCCGCGCCCGCAGGTTGGCTTCGCGCTGATCGGCAAGCGCCTTGTCCGCCCCCGCGTCCCGCTCTCGGCGAATACGCATAGCCTCTCGAAGTGTGCCGAGTTTTCCCTTGGCATCTTCTCTAGCCTCAACGACTGCGGCGAAGTATGTGTCATCACGGCTTCCGGTGAATACAGAGATTTTTTCCCCTCGTTGGTGGAGCATCATGCAGAAATTTGCGACATCGACCGGGTCGCCTTTGCTGACATGGTCGCGCAGGAGGCCGGATAGGCGGTAGGCTGGGCAGTCGTTTTTGTCTTCCCAACCGCCTTTTCCTTCTGCGCGTTTCTGTGCAAGCTTTGTTTTCATTGCGCTGGCGAACCGGTCAACAGCAATGTCATCGGAGTGGACCGCCTTGTCCTTCATCTCCTCGGTGAAGATCGCTTGCAGCCGCTTCAGCTCATGCACCACCAGTATGATCGACTCGCCGAAAGATTGCTGGTTTTCGATCTCATCCAGGGCGTCGCTGCTATCGAGCCACGCATCCAACTCGGCAATTGATGCCCGCAGGGCACCATGCTCGGCGGGATATAGTTTCATTTCCGGAATTGCATCGCGGGCAAGGGCGGCTAGGTTCGCCCACGCCATCGGGAGCGCGCTGCCGGTCGGCTTCGCCGCCTGCTTCGCGCGGATGGCTTCGACCTTCGTCCAGATGCGCGCGAGCTCGGTCTCGCCGGCCAAGTGCATGTCGATCTCATGGGCGAGGCAGTAGGCCGCCAGCGTCACCTTCACGCCGCCCGCTTCCTGCGGCGGCTCGCCAGCCGGTCGGCTCCAGACATAGCCCGTCAGAGCCGCGACGCGCTCGGGCGGATAACCGCCCGATTGCAGCAGCTCCAGCACCTCCTCGAGAAGGCGGTCGCCGCGCTCCAGCCTGTCGGCGGAGATGGCCGGGCCGAAGCACGCCTGCATCCAGTGCCCCACCCGCCGCTGGAAGGAAGACGCGTCGAGTGCGCGCTCCGCGATACGGCGCTTCTCCACCTCGCGGTTGTTCGCCTCCAGCAGCTCGGCCACGCGGGCGGAATGGGTGGCCGCCGTGTGGGCCCGGTCCTCCGTGAGACGGGCGATCTGGGCGAGGAGGTCCTCGCGGGTGCCTTCTTCGGCGAGGGCATTGAGATAGGCGCTCACGGCAGGACTCCTTCCGACACGTCGAACAGGCCGAGCGCGCCCTTGAGCGGGATGAAGGGGAGGGGCTCGACCTCTTCCAGCACCAGGCCGTAGCGGCCGAAGAACCAGGGCGAGGGGTGGCTGGTCACGCAGTCCACGAGCTTGGCCCGGCCGACGATGCCGCCGCGCGGCAGGTCGGCCATGGGCGGGAGGGCGAGGCCGAGGCTCGCGGCGAAGTCGCGGCACTCCTCGTATTCGTCGCGGGTCATGCCCTTGGCGGCATGAATGTCGAGCGGGCCGCGGTAGCTGGTCCACCAGTTCCGGTTTTCGACCGGCTTGCCGTGAAGGATGCACCAGGCCCACGGCTGGCGGATGGAAAGCGCCTTCATGCTGCGGTCCTCGCGATGCGATTCAGGCGCATTCTCAGGTTGCGGCAGTCGGCGATCTTCCTGTTGGCCTCGCCTGTATCTTCGTTGCTGGCCTTGAGCTTGAGGCGCGCGTCGCGCCAGCGGTCCTCCCATGTGTGGAGCGCCACACAGAGAAGAAAGCGTTCGTCGTTGGTGAGGTTGACGCTGAAGGGGCGCTTCATGCTGCGGTCCTCCGGGGGAGATCGTTGTGCTCGCGGCCATCTAGCAGGCGGCCGGCGCGGGCCTTGCCGACGCGGCGCATCACGTGGAATCGCTCGCCGTGGAAACCCTGGCCGCCGTCGAGGTTCAGCCAGGCGATGTCGGGCTTGCTGCCATCGAACTTGCGGGCGTAGTCGGCGCGCCAGTCCGGGTCTTCATTGTCCCGGTCGATAGCCACTTCCCAAGCGCCCCACTGCTTGAAGAAGTAGGGAATGCCGTGCGCGGCGCAGAAGTCGCGGGCGGCGCGGTGCCAGTCAGGGTGCGTCGGCCGGGCGCAGGGGCCGCTCTCGCCGCCGGAGATGAGGCCGGAGAGGAACTCCCATCCGGTCCAATCCACCGGGCCGAGGGCGGGCTCATAGCTGACGAAGGTAGACGCCCCGCGCTTGGCAAGAATCGAAAGATATGGCCGATGTTCATTCGCCCGCCGCTGGTCCTCGACCGAGACGCCGTGCAGTACATTCGGAAGACACGAGTGTTCATAAAGCGAGTTGCGAGCCGTTAGCGTCCCCGTGCGAGTCCGATTTGGCCAAGCTTTTCTAGACGGCTCGTCGTAAAGACGCTCATAGAGCGACCGTCCAAACAAATACGCGCGCATTCTCCGGGGCCGCTTTGTGAGCATTTGGAACGTGTGCTCCGGGCACAACGCCATCACGGCAAAGACGCGGTCAATCCACTCGTCAGGGACGCTTTCATGGAAGAGGTCGCCCATGGAATTGACGAAGATGCGGCGTGGGCGGCGCCAGCGCCGGGGCTGTGTCAGGATGTGATCGGGCGCGGGCGCGAGTTTTCCCGTCCAAACCGCGCCAGCCTTCCCGGGCATGGTGGTGCCAGCATAATGCGAAGCGGACCCCATAGCCTCCAGCCGCGCCGCCATGCGCATGGCGTAGCAATTGGTGCAGCCGGGCGAGACGAGCGAGCAGCCGACGATGGGATTCCACGTGGCGTCGGTCCACTCGATGGCGGAATTGTCAGCCATGGGCGCCTCCTTCCGGCCGGGCGGCGCGGATGATCTCGGCGCGGGTGGCGCGCTCGCCGGCGAGGTAGCCGGCCTTGAACTGCTTCTCCATGTCGCCCACGGCCTCGATGCGGCCGATGGCGTAGCCGACGAGGAAGGCGAGGGCCATCAGGCCGATGGTGACGGGGTCAGCCATGGCCTAGTCATCCTCGTCTTCGTCGTCGTCCTCAGTGGGCGTTAGCGCCACCACGGCCACGGCGACGTGAGTTCCGTTGAAGGACTGACGGGGCAGGCACAGGATGGGTTCGCGGCTGGGGTGGTAGTGCCCGAGCGTGTAGACAGCGGCGATCAAACGATCATCGGGCACGCAGGAGATGGAATAAGAGCCGCCGTGCTCCTTGTAGTGGGCCTCGGCGGCGGCGTTCAGGGCGAGCACTGCCGCCTTCGCCTCAATCATGTCGGACAGCGTAACATCCTTGAGGCTGCCGGCTTCGACCTCCAGCCCAATTGTGAGCATGGCCCGGGCGTTGATCGCCTTGACGATCTCTTTGGCGCGTTCGATTTCCATCGCTCACACCCGCATCGGCATGAGGACGAAGAGGGACCCGGTGCCCTCCGCCTCGGGGGTGATGAGGCAGGGCGATCCGGGGTCGGCCATGGCCATCTGCACCCGCGCGCCGGGCACCGCGGCGAGGATTTCGGCGACGTAGGTGACGTTGAAGCCGATATCGAGCGGCTCCGCGTCATAGACGGCTTCGAGCTCGTCTATCGCATTGCCCGTGTCCGGATTCTGCACGATGACCGTAAGCGCGCCGGTTGCGAACGAGAATTTCCCCGCCCTCCCGCGCTCGCTGGAAACGGTGGAGACGCGGTCGACGGCCGCGGCGAGCGCCTCCTTGTCGAGCGTCGCCAGCTTGTCGTTGCCGGAGGGGATGACCCGCCCATAGTCCGGGAAAGTGCCGTCGATGAGCTTGGTGGTGAGCGTGGTTACGCCCGCCGTGAGCCGCAGCTTGGTGGTGCTCACTTCCAGCCGCACGCTTTCCTCGCCCAGCGGCTTGAGCAGGCGGGCGATCTCGCCCACGGCTTTGCGGGGCACGATGATGCCGGCCATGCCATCGGTGCCCTGGGGGGCCAGCACCTGGTGCTGCGCCAGCCGGTGTCCGTCCGTGGCCACGGCGCGCAGGGCCGGGCCGTCCTCGGCACCGACAACGTGCAGGTAAATCCCGTTCAGGTAATAGCGGGTTTCCTCGCTGGAGATGGCGAAGCTCACCCGATCCAGCATGTTCAACAGCGCGGACGCCTGTAGAACAAAGGTGTTGGAGAAGTCGCCGGCGGAGAGGTCCGGGAAGTCGCCCGCCGCCAGCGTGTTCACGCTGATGCGGCTGCGCCCGCTCCTGATGGTGAGCTTGCCCCGCTCGCCGTCATCCGCCAGTTCCACCTTGGCGCCGGCCGGCAGCTTGCGCACGAAGTCCGCCGCCATCTTGGCCGGCAGGGTCGTCTCGCCCGGGGCGGCCACCTCCGCCTCGGCGGCGCTGATGGCCTCCATGTCGAGATCCGTGCCGGTGATGGCAATGGTGCCGTTGCTCGTGCCGCCGTTCGCCACGGCCGCTTGCGCGGCCTGCTCGGGCGGGCGCGCCACAAGGCGGACGTTGGAGAGAATCGGGATGGTGTTCCGGGTCTCGACCACGCGGCCGACGCGGTCCAAAGCGGCGGCCAGCGCGTCGCGGCTGATGGTGAGTTTCATCGGACGGATTCCTCAGGTGTCGCCATTCGCTGCGGCATCCGGTCCGGAATCCGCAGAGAACGGCGCGTAGGGGTCGGCGGGTGGCACCAGGTGCGCTGGCATCTGCCGGCGGTAGCGCCATGCGAGATGCTCCACGTGGCGCACCTGTGCCCGCGTGAATTTGCGCGGATCGATCCTTCCGATGTCCCGGGCGAAGCGCTTGTGGGGCGAGCCCGGCAGGAAGGTGACGCCTTGCAGGGCCGCGATGCGGTCGAGCACAAGCCCGGACTGGTGCATCATGCTGCCGCCCTCTGGTCTGCGCCGTTCGCTCCGGACGGCGCGGTGAACAGGTCCGGTGCGGCGTTTGCCTGGCGGGCGGCGGCCTGCTCGGCCTTGAGTTCGGCGCGCAGCGCATCGCAGGTCGCGCGCACCAGTTTTTGGGCGAGGGCGGCGCGCGGGGCATGCCGGCGCGTCGCTTTCACATAGGCCGCCGCCATCTCCCGGCGGCGCCGTTCAAGATGCGTAATCCGGGAGGTGCCGGCGGCGCGGGTCATGGCGTCAGGCCGCCATCTCGGGCGCGCCCTCGAAGGCGGGTAGGCTGGTTTCCTTGGCGGCGCGGGCGAGATCGTCCTGCACGCGCTCGCGCAGGAAGAATTCCCAACGATAGAGCTGGTAGAACCAGACGACCTCGCCGCCGGCCGCGCGATAACGCAGGCGGGCGGGAATGCGCACCACCTCGGGCTCGGCATCGCCCGCGAGGAACGGCGCGACCGAGACGATGAAGATGCCGGGGATGTCGATGGGCTGGCCGTTGGCGCCCGTGTGCTCGGTTTCGAACACCATCTGGCGCTCGCCGGAGGCATTGCGCACGGCGCTCTTCATCTTCGCGCCCACGTTCACCTCGAGGTGGCGGCTGAGGTCGAGGATCTCGGCGGGCGTGCCGAACCGCTCCTTGAACATCGGCTCGAAGGTGTTGATTTCGTACTGGTCGGGTGCGGCCAGTTCCGCCGCGTGCTCCTCCATGAATTCGGCGAAGTCGGCCTGCTTGAACGTCTTGCCATGGCCGGCCACCCACACCTTGAACTCGTCGGTGAGCGGGAACGGATAGGCGATGCGGTGCTTGCCCCGGCGGGCCGTCTTGGTCTCGCCGGGCATGTGATAGTCGATGACGGCGGTGAGCTTGGGCTCGGGCCAGGCGGTCTTGGCGAAGATGGCGGAGCCGTCATCCTTGTGGCGGTTCGTGAGTTCGATGAAGCTCGCGAGCGTGGTGACGACGGCGGTGCCGACCCGCTCCAGCGGCGGCTTGGCGGCGCGCACCTCTTCGAGCAGCGAGATCGGCTTCTGCGCGTGGCGGTCCCAGAGGATGGGGACATTATCGGGCAGGTCCGGCCCGAGGCCCTTGGTGGGCACCTGCAGGATGGTCGGCACCGAGCCCTCGCGGGCAAGCGCGGCGATGGCTTCCACGGTGGCGCCCTCGACGCTGCCGAGGAAGGTGGGGGGAGAGGTGAGCAGAAGCTCGCCGGCGGGTTCCTCGCTGGGCGGCGGCGACGTGGTCTTGTCGGTCATGGTCGGTCCTTTGCTTGGTGAGAGGGCGGTGCAGGCGGTCAGGCGGTGTCGCGGCGCGTGATGTCGCGCGGGCCGAACATGTCCTGTTGGCTCGGGTGCTCGACGGAGAGCGCGCCGTCGACGATCCAGAACGTGCAGGCCTTGAACCCCTTCTTCTTCGGGGGCTTCATGTCGATCTGCGGCAGGCAGTCGATCCGGTCGCCGACCTTCTGGACCTTGATGGTGAGGGTGATGGTGCCGCTGGCGGTCTCATCCGGGTGCTGCTCGACGGCCTCGATGAGGCGATGGAGTTCGGAGTCGGCCTCCTCCTCCACCCGGCCGCGGTGCATGATGCCAACCGCCTCGAAAAACTTGCGAAGGGTGCGTGCCATTTGGTCCTCGGGAGCGCTCAGGCCGCCTTTGCGGCGAGGTGGGGGAAAAGGGTGTGGAGGCGGGCGCGCCATTCGTCGGCGGCCTTGGGCCAAGGCCACACCTTGATGCGGCCAAGGCGGGCGGGCGGGGGCACGCGCTCGACGCTCGGGTGCCAGGGCTTGGGCGGCTTGCAGAGCAGGTCGCGCCGCTCGGCGGCGAGCATGGCGAGATCCCACTGGCGCACGCGCGCGGCGATGTCGGGCGGTAGGGGCCACGGGTGGCCGGCGGCTTCATGGATCGCCGCGTCGATCTTGGATTCCATGGCGGCGAGGGCCTGGAGGAACAGCCCGTGGCCATATCCGCCGCGATGGTCAAGCCCTTGGTCCGCTGCCACCACCTCACCCACATGGGCCGCGAACGCCTGCTTCAGCGGCGTCATCTGGTCCTTGATGTAGGCTTCCTTGGCGTCGTGCAGCAGGAAGGCGCGGGCCGTATCGATGGAGCCGGTCTCGGCGATGATGGTGTCGGCGCCGAGCACGCAGTGCTGCGCAACGCTGTAGGGGCCGGAGCGCACATGCCCGCCGAACCGTGGCTCGCGGGCCAGCGCCTCGGCCACGTCGTGCTCTAGGTCCACCATGCCCGGCGTCGGCGCCATGAGGTCGAAGGCGCGGCCGGTCCCGGTCTGCATCCAGATGTCGGTCATTGGGCCGCCCCCGTGGTGGGAGCGTTGGTCTGGATGATGTCGCCCGCCGCCTCGGCCTGCGCCCAGGCAAGGCTGCGCCCGTGCTGGAAGGCGCCCGAGCAGAGCGTGACCACATCCTTCCGGCTGCAGCCCGCGTTCATGGCGATGAACTCTGCGCGGGCGGCCAACCCGCCGGCCATGTTGGACACGAAATCGGCGATGGACGCTTGCATCACTAGGCTTGGATGCGTCTCGGTCGCGGTGCGAATGCTCTGCATCGCCACATTCATGGCGCGGATCACATCGACGCCCATGCTTTTCAGGGCGGCGGCTTCTGCGTCCGTGAGTTCGGCCTGGTTGCGGCCCCTACCGGACTTGCTCATGCCACCTCTCCGTCGTCGGGCTGGATGGGTTCGAAGCGCCAGGGGCGCAGAGGGACGACGGCACAGGGATGCGCCTCGGGCGCGGGTCCGGCGTCGAGGCGGCGGGTGGCGGCCTCGATCGTGTGGTCGATGACGCGGACCATGGTCGGCGTGCAGCGCGGGTCCTGGCTGGTGTTGATGAGCCAGATGCCGAGCTTGTCCACCACCTGGCGATGGCCCTGCATGGCGGCCTGAAGCATCCCCTGCGAGGAGGCCCACACCAGATGGGCGATGGAGCCCGGCCCGGTGCCGCTGGGGGTGAAGGTGATGAGCGTGCCCATCAGGGTTTCCTCTCCGTTTTGCGGGCGAGTTTCGCCATCGCCGCGAGGGCGAGGCTGGCGGGGAGACAGGCGGCGGTGAGCGCGAGCACCGTCGTCGCCGTGGTGAAGGCGACGGCGGCACCGATGAGGTCGGAGCCCTGGCGGGCGCGCGCCCCCGCCTCTCTCGCTGCGCGTTCGGCCTTCGCGTCATAGAGCGTGGCGGCGCCGGCTGGGCCGGGGGCGTTGGTCCCGCCGGGCGCCGCCACGGCATCGGCGCTGGGGGGCACCGCCGATGCATCCCGCGCGCGGCCCCGCTGCCGCCGCTTGGGAAGGGTGAAGGGGAGGAGGCGGCCCATCAGGCGTGCTCCTTCTCAATTTCGACGAGGCGCCGTCGTGCCTCGGCGATGGTGAGGCGCGGCGCCTTGCGCCGGGCAAGCATCCAGCAGAAGAAGCAGATTCCGCCGGTCCACTGCATGGCATCGCTGCCCATCCAGACACCGATGCCGATCATGGCGCCGAAGGTCGCGAGGGTGACGGCATCGCTGACGATGGATTGGGCGGCCGTCTCGTGGATGATGATGATTTCCGGGCCGCTCATGCCGAGGCGCTCCCCTGCTGGCGGGCCCGCCGGGCGGCGAGCACCTTGGGCGGGCGGCCGCAGCCGCGCTCGGCGCGGAGCGCGCGCAGCATGGCGCCGCTGTAGCGGGAGCGGTCGACATGGTGACCGCGCACAAAACGCACGCGGCGATGCGGGACTCGTGGCGTCATGAAGGCCGGATGCAGCCGCTGCGACGCGGCGGCCTGAACCATCGCCTTGATCTCGGGGCCGGAGAGCCCGTTGAAGCGCGCGGCGAGGGCGGAGAGAGCGGAACCGACGCCCAGCATCACGCCACCTCGCCACATTCGGGGCAGACGGGGCCGGCGATGCGGCGGGCCTCGTCGGCGTATTCGGTGATCTGCGCCGTGGTGAAGCCGGCGCGGGCGAGGTCGTGCACGTCGCAAAAGCCGCGGGCGGCGGCGCATTCCTTGAACACCTGCGCCATCCGGTGCGGGATGGTGACGGCCTCGCACGGCTGGTCATTGGCGGGGGCCTTGATGACGAGCTTGAAGCGCACCGCGAGGAACGGCCGCTCGTAGCCGTGCAGGTAGACCAGCGGCGCCTCTTGCCCGAGGGCCGCGTCGAGGCTCTCGGCCTCCTTGACCGCGCGCACGGAATAGATCTGCTGGAGGACCAGCGGCAGCGGCGCGCCGGAACCGGCGATGTCGATGCACCGCACGATGTCGCCGGGGCCGAAGGGGCAGGGCGCCGGGAAGATGGTTTTCGTGGCGAGCGCGGTCATGTCAGGCCGCCTTTCCGAAAAAGGCATCGAACACATCGCAGCCTTCCGCCTGCTGCGCCTCGTTCAGCGCCGCGTGAAGCGCGGGAATGGCCGTTCCCAGCCGACGGTGCAGGGTGTGGGCGAGCGCGAGCACGGTCGCGGCGTCGGTGGCCGCCTCCTGCTGCCGCGTGGTGAGTTCGGTCTCGTCCCCCGAAAGCGTCGCCTCGCCCACGATGCGTGGAAGCACAATGGCCGCGTTCCGCAGGCGGTCGAGCGCGCCCTGGATGTCCTCGATGACGTGAACCGCCGGGCTGACCGCGGCAAACGCCGCCGCCGCCTCCTGCGGGGTGAGTTGGTCCGGGTGGGGGGTCATGGGTGGCTCCCGTGAAGGTGAGCCAACGTCTACACGATATGTGTTGATAGTGTCAACATGCTTCGTGTTGATGTCTGCCGCGGTCTACATGACGCGCGTTGAAAGTGGCGCCTAGCCTTCCATCGGAGGGCGCGCATGGAGGGGATCGGCTTTATCCTTGCCGTAGTCGGGATGATGGCTGCCGCCATTATCCTCGTCCGTCGCATGTTGGCGGGTGGCAGCGCTGCCCGTGGCGAGGCCCCTGTGCCGCAGGATGTGCCGCGCCCTCGTCCGAAGGCTCAGGACGTGCCAGACTTTTTGACTGAGCTGCGAGATGAGATCAGGGAACGCCAGAACGCGGCGACCCGGCGGCCCGTTTCGGCTTTCATGCGCGTGCCGCTGACCAAGCAGCAACGGGAGTTCGCGACCGCCGCCCACGAGTTCCTGCGTCGGGATGATCCTGTGATGGCGCAAAGGTTTGCCGTCGAGCCCGGCGGCTTGCGCGCGCCCTGCGATGCCGAGATGCTGGATGTCTTCGCGCATCGCGGCTTGTGGCTGGTTGAAACGTCCCTTGATACGATGCTGCGGGACGGCGAAATCACGAAAGCAGAAAAGCTATCCTATCATCGTTCGCTGCGCAGTCTTGAGAACAAGATGCACGCATGTCTCGATGAGAAAAAATACAGACTGTCGTGAATGGCCTACTATTGCTTGAGCCGAACCAAGCCTTTTACGTTTTCACCATTGGGCCCATAGAGCAGGAGCCCCGCAATGCAGGCGGCATCAGGATTTACGCCTTTCCAAGGCGCAATCTGTTCCTTGTATTTCTCAAGGAACGCAGATTTGACGGTCGCATCGGAAAAATCCAGCCCGAACCCCTGCATGATGACCGCCATGACGAGGTCGTTGGTCTCCAGCTTCGGGCAGATGTCTGCCGCCGCCTGGGCCTGGGCGATGTGACCAAGCGCGTTCTTCTGCTTCTGCGTCAGGCTCGCCGCCGCTGCAGTGCCGCCGAGCGCCACGAGGGCAAGGAGAGTGGCAAGCATCCGCATGGGCTGGTCCTATCCCGAATAGCGCCAGTCCACCGGCGCCGCCCACTTCAGGCGCACGTCCGTCATGGGCATGGCGTTGTAGCTCCACAGCGTCCAGAAACCGGCCCGTGAGCCGGGCTGAAGCCGCTTGACGAAGATGCGGCCGTCTTCCAGCGCCACCACGCATTCGCGCTGGCCAAGCTGGCGGATGCTGTCCGGCGTGTTGTAGATGCGGTCGTAATAGAGGATCTCGCCCTCGTAGAACCGGGGCTCCATGGAATCGCCCTTGACCTTCACCGCGACGCAATCGTGGCTGACGGCGGGCGGTGCGGGCACCTCGTCGAGGCCGGCACCCTTGGCGTGGTCGTCGATCAGGTGAACCTCGGTGCCCGCGCCGACATAGCCCACCACATTGACCATGCGCGCCGGGGGCGGTTCCTCGCCCTTGTCCTCGACGCCGAGGAGCCACGCGGCCTTGACCTTGAACTTGCGTGCATATTCGCGAGCGCGCTCATCGTCGAAATCGTTCTGGCCGTTCTCGTGGGCGGCGTAGGTCGACTCCTTCCAGCCGAACCGCAGCGCCGCCTGGCGCGCCGAGGGAAACCCTGCGTCGGCCCGTGCCTTGCGGAGACGTTCGTTCTTTGATTCGCGCATAAGCGGATCATCACGAAACGTGTAAACACATGTCATGTTGACGCGATCAACATACATCGTGTAGATACTCCCTCATGATGACCATTGCCGACCTCATGGATGCATTCGGCGGGGTCACGGCCTTCGGGCGCGTGATCGGCAAGAGCCAGTCCGCCGCGAGCGAGATGAAGCGCCGGGGCGCGATCCACGTGCGCTATTGGCCTGCCGTGATCGCAGCGGCGGCGGCGCGGGGCATCCCCGGAATTACCGCCGAACGCCTGATGACGCTGCACGCCGGCGAGGTGCCGCTCCCCACCCCCGCCAACGACACCCGCCCCACCAGCGCGGAGGACGCGGCATGAGAGATATGCGCAATCTCGTTGCCGGGATGGAGCGGCTCATGGAGGACTTGCCCCGCCCGGACCGCGCCAAGCTGGTGGAGGATCTCTCCTCCCTCACCGGCCGTTCGGACATCACAGTCAGGGAGGGGCGCCTCACGCTCAGCGTGCCGATCCCGGTTGCGCTCGACCATGTCATGTCCTCCGCTCTCATCACCGCAGCGAGCCTGATCCGCGTGAATGCGGAGACCGTTGTGCGGGCCGCCGCTGTGCTCGACGCCGCCTCATTTGAAGTCTGGGTGTTGAATGCCGGCCACCTGCCCGATCCGTCGGCTCAGGGCTTCGAGCTCGGTGCGCATGGGGCTGCCTTGCGGCATGGGCCCGTAGGCCTCGGGGAGGAAATGCAGGGCGATGGGTCCGAGGAAATCCCGGGCCTCGCGGTCCTTGTCGACGATGCGCTTGGCGAGAAGCCCCACCAGGTCCTGCACGAAGTTGCAGAAGACCACCTCGTCCCCGGAAAAGCCATGCCTGGACATCCCGAACCCCTCGTGCCCCGGAGGTCAACGCCTCCGCCGTGATCTGACCGGCAGACCCTCGCACCAGAACACCGTTTTCGGAACGAAAAAGCAGAGGAGCTTTTTTCGTGGACGATACCGCTTTGCCCGATGGGCTCATCACCCTCATCAAGAGCACCACGCGTGCCGCCGTGGCGTCCCTTGCCGTGTCCGGCACCACGGGGCCGCAGCGGCTGGAGCATCTCACCGGCTTTTCCGCCGGCACCATCAGCCGCTGGCAGGGCGACGCCCACAAGGATCTGATGCCGCTGGAGGTGGTGTTCCTGGCCGAGTTCATCAGCCAGAAACCCGTTTTCGCCCGCGCGCTGGCGGCCCTCACCGGGCACCGTCTGGTGCCGATCGATGCCGGCGACGGCGCTCACGAAGGCGACCTCACCCGCGACATGGTGGAGCTGGCCGCCTCCGCCGCGCAGGTGACCATGGCCTATGGCTCCGCGCTGGCCGACGGCGTGGTGACGCCGCGCGAGCGCGAGGACATCCGCCGCGCCAAGGCAAAGCACCAGGAGATGCTGGCCCGCGCCGGCCGCAACCTCGCCGATCTGCCCACCGCCGGCGGGGAGGGCTGACCCATGGGCTGGCCTTCACGCGCGGTGCGGCGGCAGTGGCGGGCGGTGCGCGACGGCGTGCGCGGCAGCGCGGCGCTGCTTGACGCCCTCGTGCGCATCCACGGCCAGCCGCCCGCCGACGTGCGGGATGACACGGCGGAGGCCAGCCATGCGCGATGACTTCCCGGTGGTGAACCGCTCGCGCGGCAAGCTGCTTCCGCCCCTCCCGGTGCAGGAGATCGCCTGTAGCCGCTGCCCGAATACCGATTCCATCGGTGCCGCCGCCGGGCGCCGCCCGCCCCACACCGTGGCGCGGGATTTCGGACGGCGCGGCTGGCGGGTGGTGGACGCCGGAAAGCACGTCTGCCCCGCCTGCATTGCCGCAGAGATCGAGCGCCGCCGGGCGCCGCAACCCGAGAGCACCGCCATGGCACCCAAGCCCAAGGAACCCGCGCCGCTGCCGGCTCCCGCCAATGAGAATGCCGGCCATGCCTCGGCGGCGGCGAGCGACGCCATCGTCAACCTCTATTTGCTGCTCTCCGACCATTACGACAAGGCCCGCAAGGCCTATGCCGAAGGGTGGGATGACGACCGCGTGGCGAAGGAGGCGGGCCTGTCGCCCGTCCTCGTCGCCGAGCGGCGCGAGAAGGATTTCGGCCCGCTGGTGAAGGACACCACGCTCGAAGACATCGCTGCGGCGACGTTGGCCCTCGCGCAGGAGGTCGCCGGGCTCGAAGGGGAGATCGACGCCCTCCAGCGTGCCACGGCCTCGGCGATCACCACCTGCGGGCGTCTCAAGGTGAGCCTCAACGCCCTGCGCAAGGTCCAGGGCCGTCTCTCGGCAGCCCCTGCCATCAAGGCGGCCTGAGCCATGACCGCGCCCGCGCCCACCCCTCGCCGCATCCAATTGTCCCGCGCCAAGGGCTGGCGCATGCCGGAGAACACCGTGCGGGTGGACCGCGCGACCGTGTTCGGAAACCCGTTCAAGATCGAGCAGTGCCGCGAGGCCGGCTTTCGCGGCACCGACGCGGAACTGGCGGACCGGTGCGCCGAGGCGTTCCGTGTGTGGCTTGGTCCCCATTGGCGCATGAACTGGGACGGCCCCGAGAGTGAAGCCGCCCGGGGCGCTCTACTGGCGCGGCTTCCCGACCTGCGCGGCAAAAGCCTCGCCTGCTGGTGCAAGCCCGGCGCGCCTTGCCATGCCGACGTGCTGCTGGATATGGCCAACCGCCCGACCTGTGAGGCGGTGTCGTGAGCCCCGTCGCGTCCATCGCCGCGCGCGAGCTGGAGGCCTGCGGGCTCGATCCTGTGGCGGCATGGCTTGTCGCCGTCGCCGTCCTTGGCGCGCTGCGCCGGGCCGGCTTTCGCCCGGTGCCCGTGGAACCCACGCGCCGCATGGTGGTCGCATCCATGGATGCGCTCGGCCCGCCCACGGGCCGGCCGTGGATCAGGTCGACCCGCGTCAAGCATCGCCGGCGCCTCACGGCCGCGATTTCCGCTGCGCCCGAGGTGCTGCCATGAGCGGAACCTCCTCCGCCGACCTCGCCTTCTCCGATTGGGTGGCCGAAGCCCGCGCCGTCGGCGTTCTGGATGAGCTTGGCCGTCGGGGCGTCGCGCTCAAGCGGGCCGGGTCCGAGATGGTCGGGCCGTGCCCGGTGTGCGGCGGGCGGGACCGGTTCGGCGTCCATGTGCGCAAGGGCATCTGGCATTGCCGTCATGCCGGGCGCGGGGGCGATGCCATCGCTTTGGTGGAGTATCTCGACGGGGCGGATTTCCTCGCCGCGTGCGAGACGCTCACCGGACGCCCGCCGCCGCGCGGGGAGGGGACGCGCGCGACGCCGGAGGAACTGGCGGCCCGCGAGGAGGAGCGCCGGGCGAAGGCGGCCGAGCGCGAGGCCGAGAACAACCGTTACCGCGAGGTCGAGCGGCGGAAAATCTATGGCATGTGGGGCGCCTCGATGCCCATCGCCGGCACGCCGGCAGCGGACTATCTGGGCGGGCGGGGCATTCCGGACCCGCGCTCGCGCGCCCTGCGCTTCAAGGCTGATCTCGCATTCTGCCACGGCGAGGAAGAGGACACGGACGGGCGCAAATATGCCCGCGTGCTGCATCGCGGCCCGGTCATGCTCGCCGCCATCACCGGCCCGGATGGGCATTTCCGCGGCCTGCACATGACATGGATCGACCTTAGCCGGCGCAAGGGCAAGGCGGAGATCGTCGATCCCGACACGGGCGAGGTGCTGCCAGCCAAGAAGATGCGCGGGTCGAAGCTGGGCGGCGCCATCGTGCTGGTGCCGGCCTGGAGCGGCATGGCGCGCACCGTCTATGCCGGCGAGGGCATCGAGACCTTGCTCTCGGTCTGGGCGGCGCTGGTGGCGGCGGGGGTGGACCTGCGCGATACCGCCTTCATTTGCGCGGCGGACCTCGGCAATCTTGCCGGGCGGGCGATGGAGTCCATCGTCCACCCGACCGACAAGGTGGCCGACAAGCGCGGCCATATGCGGCGCGTGCATGTGCCCGGCCCGGTGCCGGATTTCGACAGCCCGGCCATGCTTATTCCGCCGGAATGCACCGAGCTGGTGCTGCTGGCGGACGGCGACAGCGAGCCCTTCTTCACCCGCATGGCGATGGAACGGGCGACGGCCCGCCACGCCGCGCCCGGCCGCACCGTCCGCATCGCCTGGGCGCCGCCGGGCCAGGATTTCAACGATGTGCTGATGGAGGCGCTCGCCCCCGAGCAGCCTGCCGGCACGGCAGGCGTGGCGAACGGGGCACGAGAAGACCTCGCCCCCGAGCAGGGGCGAAGCCCCGTAGCGAACGGGGCCAACGATGTTCCCGAGCAGGCAGGCGGAACTCCTGCCGTGGCGAACGGCGCACACGACGCGCCCGAGCAGCCCGCCGGCCCGGCGGGCGTGGCGAACGGCGCCAGCCAACACGGAGAGGCCGCATGAGCCGGGAAGGCAAATCGCTTTGGGCGGACGGGGTTGCGGATCAACACCTGCGTCGTCTGGCGGGCGAGGGGTATTCGGCCGCGCAGATCGCCGAGGCCTTGAGCCACAAGGGATGGTTCGTCAGCAAGGCGGCCGTCATCGGCCGTGCGCACCGTACCGGCGTGAATCTCGGACAAGGGCGCGTGGTGGTCACGCCCGTCGAGCGTGTCGAGCGCCGCCGCGAACAGGATGCCGCCAATGCGCGCCGCCGCCGGGCCGAGCGGCGCGAGAGCGCACCATCTCCCGCGCCCGCGCCGAAGCCTGTCACAGGCCGCAAGCGCATCTCCGGGGGGGCGCTGCCGCCTTTGCCCTTGGCCGCCGACGTGCCTGCGGAGGAGGTGGGCGGCATTGCCTTCGCCTCGCCGGACCTGCGCCACGATGCCTGCCGCTGGCCGCTGCGCGGTGAGGGGCTGGGCCTCGTGGTCTGCGGCGACAGGACGGGAGAGGGCGCTAGCTACTGCGCGGCGCACCATCGCATGGCCTATGTGCGCGGCACCGCCCGCGAGCCCCGCCCCGCCTATGACGTGCACGTCATGCCCGCCCGCAGCAGCAAGCGCCACGAGGCCGACCTGGTTGACGCCTTCGCTGGCGGAAGGGCGGCGTGATGGCCCCGGAAACCTTCCTCGGCGGGCGGGTGACCCTGCATTGCGGGGACAGCCGCGAGGTGCTGCGCGCCATCCCCGACGCGAGCATCCATGCCGTGGTGACGGACCCGCCCTATGCGCTGGTGTCCGTCCGTGAGCGATTTGGTAATTCCCCCCGAAGTGAAGCGACAGAAAATCTGGCTAATCCGTATGGCCGAACCGGCCGTGGGTTTATGGGGCAGAAGTGGGACACGGGCGAAACCGCCTTCGCGGCGGAGTTCTGGGCCGAGGTGCTGCGCGTGCTCAAGCCCGGCGGCCATGTGGTGGCGTTCGGCGGCACGCGCACCGACCATCGGCTCAAGTGCGCCATTGAGGACGCCGGCTTCGAGGTGCGGGACACGCTGCTCGAGCTGATGAGTCTCGATCCCATCTTGTGCGACTTCATCAATTCGCTCTCCGACACGCAGCTCGCCGCCTTCATGCGCGTCGTCGACCTGATGGGCTTCGAGGGGCTGCGCGCCTGGGTTTATGGCACCGGTTTTCCGAAGAGCCACGCCGCCGCCAAGGGCATCGACAAGGCACTGGGCGCGGAAGGCGAGGTGGTGCCGGCCGGCTCGCCCGTGCGGCGCATTCGGCCGGGCGCGGACCAGAACAAGGGCGGGACGTGGGAGAAACTGACGGACCGCACCTATCAGCCGGGCGCCTATGTTCCCGGTTCGGCCGAGGCCGAGGCGTGGCAGGGCTGGGGCACGGCGGTGAAGCCGGCGTGGGAGCCCATCATCCTTGCCCGCAAACCGCTGGAAGGCTCGGTTGCCGCTAATGTGCTGGCGCATGGCACGGGCGCGCTGAATATCGACGGATGCCGGATTGATGCCCCCGAAGGAAGCGTGGTGCGAATGGCACACGCCGAAACAGGCAGCAAGCGGGGATATGATGGTGGATTGAAAGGCGGGGCGCGAACGGAGCCGCAAACCCTCGGCCGTTTTCCCGCAAACCTCGTGCATGACGGCTCACCGGAGGTGATGGCCGCCTTCCCGGACGCGCCGGGACAGCAGCGTGCGGTGACGGGCAAGGAGCCATCCAGCCCCTTCGCCAATGTCTATGGCGACATGCCCTCGCGCGCTGGCGGCGCTATTCCGCGTGGCGACTCCGGCTCGGCCGCCCGGTTCTTCTATTCCGCTAAGGCGGACGCCGACGACCGGCTGGGCTCCAAGCACCCGACCGTGAAGCCGGTGGATCTCATGCAGTGGCTCTGCCGGCTTGTGACGCCGCCCGGCGGCACGGTGCTCGACCCCTTCGCCGGCACCGGCACCACGGGCGAGGCGGCCTGGCGGGAGGGGTTTTCCGCCGTGCTGGTGGAGCGCGAGGCCGAATATCAGGCCGATATCCGCCGCCGCATGGCCCTCTGCCGCGCCGGTCCCGCCGAGCGCAAGCGCGAGAGCGCCAAGGCCCGCGCCGCCAATGACGATCCCGGCCCGCTCTTCGGCGCCGCTTCCCAACAGAAAAGGGCCGCCGAATGAACGCCCACACCCTCCCGGCCGGCATCACCGTCCGCGAACTCGTCATTGACAGCTTCGCCGGCGGCGGCGGGGCCTCCACGGGCATCAGCATGGCGCTCGGGCGCGACCCGGACATCGCCATCAACCACGACCCGCTGGCGCTCGCCATGCACCGCGTGAACCATCCCGGCACCCGCCACATGGTGCAGGACGTGGCGACGGTGGACAGCGTGAGCATGTGCGCCGGCCTGCCCATTGGCATGCTCTGGATGTCGCCCGACTGCACGGACCATTCCAAGGCCAAGGGCGCGGCGCCGCGCCGGGATGGGGACCGCACCACGCGCGGCATCGGCTGGGCCATCGTCGGCTGGGTGAAGGCGCTCCCGGCGTGGCAGAGGCCGCGCGTCGTCTTCCTTGAGAACGTGGAAGAATATGTCGATTGGGGGCCGCTCACGGCAGACGGCAAGCGCTGCCCCGTGCGCAAGGGCGAGACCTTCCGCGCGTTCGTCGCGGCCTGGACCGCGCTCGGCTATGGCAAGATCGAATGGCGCCAGCGGCGCGCCTGGTGGAGCGGCTCGGGCACCATCCGCCGCCGGCTCTACATGGTGATGCGCCGCGACGGCGCGCCCATCGTCTGGCCGGAGCGCGCCTTCGGCAATCCGGCCGATCCGGAGGATGCGGCCCGCATCGCGGCGGGCGCGCTGAAGCCGTGGGTGACGGCGGCGGACAGCATCGATTTCACGCGGCCCATCCCCTCCATCTTCGACACGTCCGCGCAGATCCGCGCGAAGCTCGGCATCACCGCCAAGCGCCCGTTGGCGCCGAAGACGGGCGCGCGCATCGCCAAGGGCGTGCGGCGCTATGTGCTCGATGCTGCGCGGCCGTTCCTGGTGAAGGTGAACCACACCGCGCGGGACGAGGCGCGCGACCGCGCCTTGGGCCTGCCGCTCACCGCCATGACCAGCAAGCGGGACGATGCCCTCGTCGCGCCTGTCATCGCGTACGCGCAGCAGGGCGGCGGTGTGCGCTCTCCGGCCGATCCGCTCCACACCATCACGGCGTCGCCGAAGGACCAGAACGTCATCATCGCGCCCGTGCTGGCGGGCTGCGGCGGCCGGGCGGGTCAGTCCGAGCCCCGGCCGGGTGATGTGCCCGTCCTGACGCAGACGGCGAAGGCGGACCTCTGCCTTGTGGCGCCCTATCTCGTGCCGCGCTACGGCGAGCGGGAGGGGCAGGAGCCGCGCACCTATCCCTGCGACAAGCCGGGGCCGACGCCTGCGCCGACCGGCAATGAGGGCAGCGTGGCGGTTGTCCACCTGTCGCGGCAGTTCGGCGCCTCGGTCGGATCGGAGGCCGGTGAGCCCGTGGGCACGGTGACGGCGGGCGGGGGCGGCAAGACGGCGCTCGTGTCGGCTTTCATCGCCCAGCACAACACCGGCGTGGTAGGGCACGACGTTCGCAAGCCCATCTCCACCATCACGACGGGCGGCGCTTTCGGGATCAGCCAACACGGCCTCGTGGCCGCTCACATGCTGACCCTGCGCGGCTCCGACCGGCGCGACGCGGCGGCGGGCGAGCCCCTGCGCACGGATTCGGCCCACGGCCAGCATCATGCCGTTGTCTCGCTGCCGCTGATGACGGCCTATTACGGCTCCGATGAAGTGGGCGGCGCCGTGGATGCGCCGATGCGCACGGACACCGCCAAGCCGCGCTTCGGCCTCGTCTCGGCCAATGCCGCCGTGCCGCCCTTCGGGCCGGAGCACGCGGCGCGGGCGCGCGAGGTGGCCGAGTTCCTGCGCGGGCATGGCTGCTGGGAGGGCGGCGACCTGGTGACGGTGGAGATCGACGGCACCACCTTCGTCATCGTCGATATCTGCATGCGCATGCTCACGCCGCGCGAGCGCTACAACGCCAACGGCTTCCCGCGCGACTACATCATCGACCACGGCCTCGACGAGGACGGCCGCGTCATCCGCTTCACGCAGGAGCAGCAGGGCCATATGTGCGGCAACGCCGTCTGCCCGACCGAGGCCGAGGCGCTGGTGGGCGCGAACTATGTGCCGCGCGAGGTGGTGGTGCCCAGCGCCCGAGCCGGCGGGCGGAACGCCCGCCGTGGCGAACGGCGCCACGAAGAGGCGCAGCCGTCCTTCTTTCAGGAGGCGGCGGAGTGACCGAGCCGGCCGAACAGCGCCCGCCGCAGCCGGTGCCCGCCCCCCAAGGCGCGCCCATCGTGCCGCCCGAGGCCGCCGCGCGCATCGCCGCGCTGGTGCGGGGGGGCGCACCCATTCCGTCGCCCGCCAATGACGACCTGCGGGAGGAAAGCTGGGATGACGTCAGGCCCCCGGCTTCCCCCTTGGTCGCCACGCCGCAGATGGGGAGGGAAGGCGAGCCTGCCGGCGGTGACGATGGTGATTTTGAAGGGCTGGAGCCGCCTCCGGATGGGTTCGATCCTTCCGACGCGACCCTCAACGCCTGCGCTCGCGAGCCCCTGAACGACATCGGCAATTCCCGGCGCCTGCGCGTGCGGTTCGGGCCCGACATCCTGTTCGTGCCCAATCTCGGCTGGCACTATTGGGACCGCCGCCGCTGGCTGCGGCCAGAGAATGACGAGGATGTGGTGCGCCGCTTCGCGCACCCGACCGCCGAGGCCATCGCGCTCGAGGCTTTCGTGCTCCAGCCCACGCCGCGCGAGCGCGAGGCCATGGAAGCGGCCGAAGTGGCGCTCGAACGGCTCCGGGAAATCCCCCACGACATCATCGCCCTCGATGACGAGGACATCGCCAAGACCGAGAAGAAGCAGCGCACGCGCGTGCTGCGCGATGAGGCGGAGAAGACCAAGGCCATCGTGAACCGTGGGGTGGTGGCGATGAAGGCCCTTCAGGCGCGCCAGGCGCAGCGGCGGCGCTTCGCCACCTCCAGCGGCAATTCCGGCAAGCTCGACGGCATGCTGACCGAGGCGCGGCCCTATCTCGGCCGCCCGCTGGCGGCACTCGACGCCGACCCGCTCGCTCTCAACGTGGCCAACGGCACGATCCGCTTCATCAAGGTCGAGGAGCCGGACCTGGAGTGCCCCGACCCGGACACCGTGCGCACCCGCGTGGAATGGCACTTTTCCATGCTGCCGCACGCCCGGGCCGATTTCATCACGAAGGTCGCACCGGCCTATCACTGTCCCGAGGCGCAGGCGCCCGTGTTCGAAGCCTTCCTCAACCGCATCATGCCGGACCATGAGGTGCGGGCCTTCCTGCAGCGCTGGTTCGGCTATTGCCTCACGGCGCTCACGGTGGAACAGGCCTTCTGCATCTTCTATGGCGGCGGAAAGAACGGCAAATCCACCCTCGTGGACATCATCTCGCGCGTCATGGGCGACTATGCCACCACCGTGCCGGTGATGAGCCTGGTGACGGACCAGAATCGCAAGGGCTCCGAGGCGACGCCCGACCTCATCCGGTTGCCGGCCGCGCGCTTCGTCCGCTCCGCCGAGCCGAAGGAGGGGCTGCCCCTCGATGAAAGCTTCATCAAGGATGCCACCGGCAGCGAGCCCATCAATGTCCGGCGGCTGCACCATGAGTTCATAGAGGTCTATCCGTTCTTCAAGCTCGTGATCTCCTGCAACAACAAGCCGCGCATCTACGGCAATGACGACGGCATCTGGCGCCGCGTCATGCTGGTGCCGTTCGAAGTGCAGATCCCCGAAGGCGAGCGCGACAAAAACCTGCCGCTCAAGCTGCAACGCGAGCTGCCCGGCATCCTCAACTGGATGATCGCGGGCGCCATCGACTATCTGAACCGTGGCGGGCTGCATCCGCCCGACAAGATCATGGCGGCCACGCAGGAATACCGGGACGAAAGCGACATCGTCGGGGCTTTCATCCGCGCCGCCGTCGACGTGACACGCAACCCTGCGGACACGGTGGAGGCGGGCGACCTCTACGGCGCCTTCACGGCCTATTGCACCAAGAGCAACCTCACGCCGCTCGGCCGCAACACCTTCAACAGGCGCATGCCGAAGGCGGCCGAATCCTACGGCTTCGAGAAGGGCAAGGCCTCTGTCTCGCTCTACACGGGCATCCGCATCCGTCGCGAGTTCGATCCCTCGCACACCCCTTATACCTATGGCGCGGCGAGGGAGTGAAGCGCGGCCATGGGAGGCTAGGGAGCCTAGGGAGGGTAGCGTCTCGTCGGCAGGTCTATGCCGGGGGTGCGGGGGATCAATGGGTTAGCTGGCGCTATGGGAGGCTAGGGAGCCTAGGGAGGGTAATCCGCAGGTACGCGTGAGACGTGTTGCGTCATTATTATTCCCTGCGGGAGAAAAACGTCTCCATGCTCTCTCTATGCGTAACACAAGATCTATCCTCCCTAGGCTCCCTAGCCTCCCATATAGTTACAAATATCATTGTTTATCAATGCATTAGTCTCATGGCTGGGGTTTGGTCAGATGTGGAGCTAGCCTCCCTTTGCCTCCCTAGCCTCCCATAACGGGCGAGGAGAAGGTGGGATGGGTCGGAAAACCGTTGATATTGAAGCACTTCTGCGCTGGGCCTATCGCGAGGAGCTGCCGAAGGCGGCGGCGGCTGGCTCGCGCCTGGTCGTCGGGTTCAAGACGGGGTGGGGCGGGGTGGAGCGGTTCGGCGAGCTGCTGGCCGTGATCGATGAACCCGACATCCGCAATCGCTATGGCCTCGTGCCCGATGGCACCGCCAGCACCGATCCGCACCCGGACGCGGTGCGCGTGCACGACGCGGTGATGGCCCTGCGGCGCTGCGAGCTGGACGTGCCGCAGGAGTGGAACCCGCTCGCGGACATGGGCGACCTCGGCCCGGAGGGCGCCGCCGCCGTGGTGCGCGGCCTCGCCGGCATGACCATCATCAACGACAAGGGCGCGCGGGTGCTGCGCCGCTCGGTCGCCCGCATCGTCATCCGCCAGGCCATCCTCGGTGGCGCCCCGGACTGGGAGGGCGAGACGCCGGAACGGCACGTTGTGTGCGCCCACGGCAAGCCGCAATGGTTCCGCCGCGAGGTGGTGGTGACGGACGGCGCGTTCGGTCCGGCAAGCCATGAGATCGAGGTGGACGGCTTCAACCATTCCAGGCGCATGCCCTATGCCGACGCCTATACGAAGATGGTGCTCGATCCGGATCCCGCGCCCGTGGTGCAGGGGCGGGCCGAATACGAACTCTGGCGCGGGGCGCTCGATCTGCTGGCCGAAGACCTCGCCGAAGGGTTGGAGGCGCATAAGGTTCTTCCCTCGGATCGGTCGGCGCGGCCCTGGGAGGCGCCCGATCCTGAGCGGCGGATCTTGCCCTCGCTCCTCGTGCCGCCCGCGCCCGAACGCGAGTCGCGCGCGGCGGGTCGAAAAAGGAAGCGAGATGCCGCTTGACTTGCGACAGTTTCTTGGTGCATCACTTGTCACGGATAAGAAGAAACCCCGGAGCGCATCGCTGCCGGGGTTTTTTGTTGCGCCGCGCCCGAGCAGGGGCAAAGCCCCGTGGCGAACGGCGCAACGACCCGCGCCCGAGCAGGGGCAAAGCCCCGTGGCGAACGGCGCAAACGAAGACGGAGGCGCGCATGGGTTGCCGGTGCAGCGAGCGCGCCCGCCAGATACGCACCGCCGCCGGCGCCGCCGTGCGCGGGGATTTCTCCACCACCCGCCGCGAGCTTGCCGCCGCCGGCCGGACCTTCGCTGAGGATGCGCGCTCCGGCGCCCTCGCCAAGGAAGCCCGCCGCCTCGCCGCTGCGAAGCTCACCCGCCGCCGCTGATGGCCGCGCCACTCAAGGGCTGGGCGAAGCACAACGCGCGGCAGAATGAGCTTGCCCGCGATGATCTGGGCGGCAAGGGCTGGGTTCGCGGCCACGTTCTCAACCCGGACGGCAGCGTTGGCGCACGTCGCAGCGCAATGGCGCCGGGCCCGGGTGGCCTGATCTCCGGGGGCGTCGTCGTCTCGGTGCGGATGGAAGGTTTGCCCCGCATCCGCGCCATGCTGGAGCGGGCTGAGAAGCTCTCGCCCGCGGCCGTGGCTCGCGCCCTGAACCGTACGGCAGAGCGTGCGCGCACCGACATCACGCGCGCCCTTGTGAAACAGACCGGGCTCAAGTTCGGCCGCATCCGCGCCGCCACATCGCTGTGGCGTGCCAGCGCCGGGAGCTTGCAGGCCGAGATCAAGGCCAAGGGCGGCTTCACCTCGCTCAAGGAATTCGGTGCCCGCAAGACCGCAAAGGGCGTCAGCGCCGCGCCATGGGGCCGCCGCCAGGTCTTCGACGGCACCTTTATCGTCCGGCGCTATGGCGGTCACGTCTACAAGCGCGAAGGGCGGCGGCGCTTCCCGATCCAGAAGCTCTATGGTCCTGCCATCCCGGTGGAGATGGTGAAGGGGCAGTCCCTCACCGCCTTCAACCGCGCGGTCCAGACCGAACTTCCGAAGCGGCTGGAGCACGAACTCGGCCGCATCTTCGGCCGCTGACCCGGGGGTGTCGGGCGGGGCAGGGGGCGTGGCCATCGTGCCACACCCCCCTCCCCCCATAGGGACCGTTTCGCCACACCCGCCCGACACGGGGCCGCAGCCTCCCGAGATGTCGCCAGACAGAGGCTCAATCAAAGCCTCAAGTTTAGGACAGCCTAAAACGGACCCTAAAACAGATGACCAGCCCTGCTCCTGAGGTTGTGAGCAAGGGGGAGTTCGCGGCCATGATCGGCGTCTCGGCCGGTCGCGTGTCGCAGTACATTTCGGAAGGCAAGATCACGCCTGCTGCTCTAGTGGGTGAGGGGCCACGCGCAAAGATCAACGTCCGGCTGGCGCAGTCGCAGCTCCGCGGACGGCTTGACCCGTCGCAGCGCTTCGGCATGAACGGCCTCGGCACCAGCCTGGACGCGCCGCCCGCCCAGCCGCCCTTTGCGGCCCCAACGCCGGCCGGCGACTCCATCGACGAGCAGATCCGCGCCCAGCGCCTGCGGCAGGAGCAGATGAAGAGCCGCCGGATGGCGGAGGAGGAAGCCTCCCGCACGGGCCGCTTCATGCTCACGAGCGCCGCCGAAGAGCAGATGGCGAAGGTCGCGGGCGCCATGATGTCGGCGTTCGAAGGCGCGCTGCCGGACTTCGCCGGCGCCCTCGCCGCAGAGTTCGGGGTCGCGCAGCGCGACATCATGCACGTGCTCAAGGTGTCGTTCCGTTCCTTCCGCGAGCGCGCCTCACGTCAGAGCGCAGAGGCTGCTGCCGAGATGCCGGAGACGGTCCCGGATGAAAGCACCGCCCCGGAGTCCCCGTGAGCGCCATCGCCCTCGCCAACCCGGATCGCATCGCCGCCGAGGTGAAGGCCCGCGCCTTCGCCCCGCCGCCGCCCATCGATTACGAACGCTTCGCGGTCGACCACATCGTCTTTTCGAAGTCGGACAGCCCGGACTTCCCGGGCCCCTACAACCCGGACCTGTTCCCCTTCTTCACCGAGATCCTGCGCGCCCTCGGGCCGGACGACCCGTGCGACACGGTCTCCCTGAAGAAGTCGGCGCAGGTCGGCGGCACCGTCGTCGCCAACATCTTCACCCTTGGCTCGCTCGTGATGGACACGGGCGACGTCATGTACATCCACCCGACGGAAGACAACGCCCGCCGCTGGAGCAAGATGAAGCTCCGTCGGATGATGGAAGAGACGGACATCGTCCGAGCCGCCTTCCCGCGCAACACGCGCGATGCCGCCGATAGCGTGCTCTACAAGGAGCGGCGCGACGGACGGTCGGCCCTCCTCATCTCCGGTGCCAACTCGCCGTCGAGCCTCAGCCAGGTCACGGTTCCTCGCCAGGTGCAGGACGACCTCTCCAAGTGGGTGGTCAACGACGGCGGTGATCCAGAGGCCCAGGCGGACAGCCGCTCATGGGCGGTCGAGTTTTCCAAGAAGTTCAAGATCGGTACGCCCCTCATCATGCCGGGCTGCCGCATCTCGAAGAATTTCGAAGACGGCAGCCAGGAATACCTTGAGGTGCCGTGTCCCCATTGCGGGCACTATCAGGCGCTCGAATGGGAGAACCTCAAGACCAACATCGAGGCTGGCCACGTCGAGGACGCGCATTTCACCTGCCTCGAGTGCGGCTGCGCCATCGAGGATCACCACCGCCGCGCCATCGTCCGGCAGGGCAGATGGGTGGCGCGCAACGCGAAGGCGCGGCGGCGCCACCGCTCCTTCCACCTATGGAGCGCATACTCGCCCCTGCAGACGCTGCGCCGCATCGCCTATGCATGGCTGAAGGCGCGCGGCGACCAGTCGTCGGAACAGACGTTCCTGAACGATGTCGCCGGCCTTGAATTCATCACCCACGGCGAGGCTCCGCCCTGGGAAGAGATCAAGGCCCGGGCGGAGCATCAGGGCTACCGCATCGGCACCATCCCGCTCGGTGGACTGGTCACGACCATGGGCATTGACGTCCAGGGCGACCGCATCGAGTGGCAGGCCATCGCCCACACCCGCAACCGCGGATGCTTCGTCATCGAAGTCGGCGTCATCGATGGCCACATTGCCGATGATGCGGCCCGAAACCATCTCGACTCCCTGCTGAAACGCCGCTGGCGCAACGCCGCCGGCCGCGAGATCGGCCTGGACCGCGTCGCCATCGACGGCAACGCCTATACCGACGACGTGCTGGAATGGGCGCGCCGGCATCCCTCGTCGCTGGTGATGATGGTGCGCGGCGTGCCGAAGGATTCGGCGCCCAAGCTGGCGGTGGTCAAGCGCGAGCGGTCGAAGTCGGGCAAGATCCGCAAATATGGCGGGCGCTTCTACAATGTGGGGACGAGCAGCTTCAAGCTGCGCATCTACCACAACCTTGCGAAGGCCGACCCGCTGGACGTCGGATATATCGGCCATCCCGCCGGGTTGCCCGATGACTATTACCGGCAGCTGACCTCGGAGCGCCGCCGCGAGATCCGCCGTCGCACGGGTGCCATCGATTACGAATGGGTGCCGGACCCGAAGGTGCGCAACGAGGCGCTCGACACTTTCGTTTATGCGATGGCTGCCGCCTATCGCCTGCTCGGGCCGGATGCGCCCGATACCGTATGGGATCGTTACGAGGCGGAGCGGGAAACGCCGCTCGCCGCCGCGCAGCTCGATCTGGAAGACATGATGTCGGCGCCGGCGGCTCCCCTTCCGGCGCCGCGTCCCGCCACATCGCAGTCCCGCGAGGACCGCAAAGCCAAGTGGAAGAACCGGACATGAACAAGCCGCGGGTGCGGGTGAAGGCGGGAAGCATCGCTTTCCCCACCGGCACCCTTGCGCTTGGCGCTTCCTCGTCCGCGCCGATGCAGGCGCCGCCGGCCAACCCGCCTGCCTCGGCGCGGGTTAGGCAAGCTCCGCAAGCCCGCTGGATGCGCGATGCCTCCACCGGCGTGCTTTCGGCCCGCCGCTCCAGCCTCATCGACAACCGCGACGACGTGCGCCGCGTGTGGGACCGGATTTCCGGCCTCGCCCTCGACTTCATCCAGAATTCCGGCCGCCTCAAGGGCGCCGTGGACCAGGTGCTCGCCGACACCGTCGGCACCGAGCTGAAGCTCTTCGCCCGCCCGGACCTCTCCCGCCTCGGCTACGACGCGAAGGAGGCGGCGGATTGGGCGCGCATGGTGGAGACGCGCTGGCGCCGCTGGGCGTGGAACCCAGCCGAATGCGACCTCAAGGGCAAGTGGACCCTGCCGCAGCAGGTGGATGTGGCGCTCCGCCACCACGTTGCCTATGGCGAGGCGGTGGGCGTCATCGACTATCTGGACCCCGCCCAGCGCGCGGCCTATGGCGCCACCACCGGCACCAAGTTCCTCCTCGTCGCGCCGCACCGGCTGGTGCGCGACACGTCGGAGCTGGAGCGCCTGCACTCCGGCGTGCTGCACGATGTGAACGGCCGGCCGGTCGCCTATCGCCTGCTCGAGCGCGTCAACGGTATGGACGTGAAGGTCGACCACGCCGCCCACGACGCCGACGGACGCCCGCAGGTGGTGCATGTCTTCGACCCGTGGGATTCGGGCGACGTGCGCGGCATCTCGGTCATCGCCTCGGTCCTGCGCACCCATGCCAGCGCCGAGCAGCTCGGCGACGCGACGCTCGCGACCGCCATCCTGCAGACCATCTTCGCCGCCACCCTCACGTCCGACCTGCCGTCCGGCGATGCTTTCCAGGCCCTGCAGGCGCTGGAAGGGGAGGAGGGGGGCGAGCTCGCCGAGGAGTTCGCGGGCTATCTCAACGCGCGGCTCGACGCCGCCGCCAAGAGCAGCCTCGTGGTCAATTCGGCGAGCCAGGTGAACCACCTCGCACCCGGCGAGAAGATGGAGTTTCACACGGCGTCCACGCCGGGCTCGAACTACATCCCGTTCGCGGCGGACCTGCGCCGCGAGATCGCCCGCGCCATCGGCGTCAGCTATTCCAGCTTCTCTTTCGACTTCAACGGCGCCACCTATTCCTCGACGCGGATGGAAGGCTCTTCCATCTGGCCCGTGGTGCTGCGCCGCCGCGAACGCATCGCCGCGCCCATCCACCAGGCCGTGTATGAGGCTTGGCTCGACGAGGAGATCGGCGAAGGCCGCATCCCCATCAAGGGCGGCTATCGCGCATTCCGGGCGAACCGGGATGCGGTGTGCTGGGCCGACTGGCAGGGGCCGGCGAAGCCCACGGCCGACGACAATAAGGCGGCGAAGGCCTCCAGCGAACGCCTCGTCAACGGCACCTCCTCGCTCGCTATCGAATGCGCGGAGCTGGGCCTTGATGTGAACGACGTTCTCGCCCAGCGCGCGGCGGAACTGGCGCGGATCGAGGAACTCGGCCTGCCGAACCCCTTCGTCCGCTCGCCCGGTACTGCGGCGAACGATCCTGCGGAGGAACCCGACCCCGCCACTCCCGTAAGAGCCGCCGCATGACCGTCGATCCCTGCGCCGAGGCCACCCGCCTGCGCGCTTTGCGCACGCAGATCGTCACCGATGGCGCCGTCGTGCGCATCAAGGAAGGCGAGCGCGAGGTGCAGTACAGCGGCGCCAACCTCGCCCGGCTCGACGGCCTCATCGCCGAATACGACGCCGCCTGTGCCCGCGCCACCGGCGCCCCGCGCGGCAGGTCGGCCCGCCGCATGCGCTTCGGCCGCTCGTGATGACTGCCTGCGACTACATCCCATGGATCGGCGTCGGCCTTGTGTGGTTCGCCGTCGGCTGGATCTGCGGCGCCGCCTGTCGCGACTGACAGTCCACGCCCCTTTTGACTGAGGAAACCCATGGCCCGTGATCTCATCGTCGACGGCGAGCTGGTGCTCTATGGCCCTGTCGGCGGCGACTGGTGGGATGATTCCGGCTTTACGGCCATGGATGTCATCCAGTCGCTGGCGCAGATGGATGGCGACATCACCGTCCGCCTCAATTCCGGTGGCGGCGTCGCCTGGGATGGCGTCGCCATCTACAACGCGCTGAAGGCCTATGCGGGCGCCGTCACCATCGTGGTGGAAGGCGTCGCCGCCTCCGCCGCCTCCATCATCGCCATGGCCGGCGACGAGGTGGAGATGCGGGCGGGCGCCCTCATGATGATCCACAATGCCTCCACCATCACGTGGGGCACGGCGGAGGATCACGAGAAGAGCCGCGAGCTCCTCGCCAAGCTCGATGGCCAGCTCGCCGCCATCTATGCGGAGCGCACCGGCCTCGACCTGGCCGAGATCCGCGCCCTCATGGACGCCGAGACCTGGATGGACGCCGCCGAAGCCATCGACAAGGGCTTCGCCGGCACCGCCGACGACGAGAAGGCGGCCAAGGCCTCGGCCTTCGACTATCGCCTCTATGCCAAGGCGCCCAAGGCCCTGCAGAGCCAGTCGAAGAAGCTCAAGGCGCCCGCCGCCGCCCAGCCCTGGGGTGTGCTGATGAACGCCGCAGCCCCTGCGGCTGCACCCCGCAAGCCCGTCAAGACTACCCCTTCCGCGGCCCCCGCCGCAAAACCGGAGGCTTCCATGCCCGACACCAGCACGGCCGCCCCGGCGGCTGCGAACGACAATGCCATCACCGAGGCCAAGGCCGCCGCCAAGGCGCGCATTGGCGGCATCCTGAACCACGCCGAGGCCGCCGGGCGCGAGGCGCTGGCCAAGCACCTCGCGTTCGAGACCGACCACGATGTGGAGGCGGCGGCCAAGATCCTCGCCGTCGCCGCCAAGTCGGGCGAGACCGCGCAGCAGGAAGAGAGCCCCGCCGCCCACGCCGACCGCCGCGCCAAGGCCTCCGGCCTCACCGCGCCCACCGGCGGCGACAAGAAGCCGGCCGCCCGGGCCGACTGGTCCAAGATCACCGCCCGCTTCAAGCCGCGTTCGGCCTGAGCGTCTTCCTGCCGCTCCAGCGGCGGCCCCCTCTTCCCAGAACGGAACCTGAGCCATGCCGGTGTTCACCGAAGGCCGCCACGCGGCCGAATTCATCATGCACGAGCAGGAAAACAACTTCTGCCGCGAGGCCATCGCCATCGCCGCGTCGCAGGATATCGACCCCGGCGAGGTGCTCGGCCGGGTCGCGGCCACCGGCGTGGTCGTGTCCAAGACCGACGTGCCCGGCGCCGGCAAGGGTGTCCTCACGCTGGCGTCTCCCGCCTTCGGTTCCACCGTCAAGCCGGGCGAATACAAGGTGGTGTTTGTCGAGCCGGCGGCCAATGCCGGCACCTTCGTGGTGGAGGATCCCGACGGCATCACCGTCGGTGGCGGCAATGTCGCGGTCGCCTATGACGGCCCGGTGAAATTCACCATTGCCGATGGCAGCACCGATTTCGTCGCCGGAGATGTCGCGAAGGTGCTCGTCACCGTCGCCGATATGGACGACGCCTTCCAGTACAAGGTGCTCGACCCGGCCGCCACCGACGGCACGCAGATCGCGGCTGCCCTGCCCATCTATGCTGCTGTCACCGGCGCCGGCGAGACCAAGAAGATCGCCGGCCTCGTGCGCGGCCCGGCCATCGTCAACGGCAAGACCCTGACGTGGCCCTCCGCCATCACCGATGCGCAGAAGGCCGCTGCCATCGAGCAGCTCGCCGACCTCGGCATCCTCGTCCGCTGATCGTCCATCCCGCCGCGGACGCGCGCCGTCCGTCACCCCAAGCGCTGGCGGCGCCTCACTTCGCGAAGGATCAACCCCCATGCCCATGCTGAACATCTTCGACGGTGACGAGTTTGGCGTCGTTCCGCTGACCGACGCCATCAACGAAATCCCCTTTGTCCCCGGGCGTGTCGGGGAAATGGGCATCTTCTCCGACACGCCGGTGGCCACGCTGACGATCGCGCTCGCCAAGAAGGGCGACGAGATCGTTCTGGTCGCTCCGTCCCCGCGCGGCACGTCCGGCCAGACGGTCGACAAGAAAAAGGCCGACCTGCGCTCCTTCATCATCCCGCACTTCCAGATCGACGACGCCATCATGGCGGACGAGGTCCAGGGCGTGCGTGCCTGGGACAGCGAGAGCGAGGTCGAGACCGTGATGGGCGTGGTGGCCGGGCGCATGGCCACGCACAACCAGTCCATGGAAGCCACCCTGGAATATTCCGCCATCGGTGCCGTGAAGGGCATCGTCACCTATGCCGACGGTTCGACGCTGAATCTGTTCACCGAGTTCGGCGTGTCGCAGGAAGCCGAAATCGATTTCGACCTCGACAATGCCACCCCCGTGGATGGCGAGCTGCGTGAGAAGTGCGCAGTGCTCGGCCGCAAGATGGCCGAAAACCTGGGTGGTCTCCCGCACAGCGGAATCCACTGCTTCGCGGGCGACAATCTCTTCGACAACCTCCTCAAGCACCCCGAGGTGCGCGCGACCTACAAGGGATGGACCGAAGCGCAGATCCTGCGCGACGGTTACATCTCGCCCAGTGGCAAGTCCTATTCCGCCTTCGAGTTCGGCGGCATCGTGTGGGAAAACTACCGCGGCAAGGTCGGCAACACCGGGTTCGTCGACACCGACAAGGCGCACTTCTTTCCCGTGGGCGTCCCGAACCTGTTCCGGACGTATTACGGCCCGGCGGATTACGTCGAGACCGTCAATACCCTCGGCCAGCGCATCTACATGAAGCAGTGGCTCATGCCCAACAACAAGGGCATCAACATCGAAGTGCAGTCCAACGCTCTCAAGATCTGCACCCGGCCCAAGGCCCTCATGAAGGGCAAGCGTACCTGACCGGTGCGCGGTGTCTGATGAGGACTTTCATCCATGCCCTCGCCCTTCGACGCCCTTGCCGCCCGACTCAATGGGGCAGTGAATGGCCTGAGGGGTGAGGGCTTCACGCTGGTGCCCATGGCCAAGGCGGACGTGAACGCCCGCCCCACGCCCGACGGCACCCGCGTCGAGGTGGCCTTCACCGCCACCTTCGACGATCAGGGCAACCGCGCCGGCTCCGGCGTGGAGGACTGGCGGGCGGCCAGCATCCGCAAGGACAAGCCCGGCCACACCACGGACCGCCCCGAAATCCATGCCGAGCGTAGCCTCTTCGCCGAGCGCCCGCGCCAGGGCGACCGCCTGCGCCGCACGGCAACGGGCGAGGTCTTCGAGGTCGCCGAGATCGTGCCGTCCGGCTCGCTCTTCATCTTCCAGCTGCATCGGTAGCGCCCGAGCAGGCGGACGGAACGTCCGCCGTCGCGAATGGCGCCAGCAACCAGCCCGAGCAGGCAGGCGACACGCCTGCCGTGGCGAACGGCGCCGAGAGAAAGGGCGGCTCGCATGTCCTTCGTGCGCGAAGCCCTCGCCTTGACAGTGCTGGAGGCGCTGTGCCCGGCGACGGCGGTCACGAGCGGGGAGGGGTTCACCACCAATGCCGGCGGGCGCGTCTTCCTCGAAAAGGTGGACGCGCTCGACGATCTGGCGGTGGGGCACCGCGCCGCCGTCATCACCATCTATACCAACACCGACGACGGGCAGCGGCTCTCGGTGGGGGAGTATGGCCGCGTCATCGAGGTGGAAATCGTCATCTCCATGGTCTCCTGTCTGGAGGCGGAGGATGGCGCGGCCTTCTTCAACGTGCCCATCACCGACCGCGAGCTGTTCTCTGCCCTCAACGTGGCCGAGGCACAGGTCCGCGCTGCCCTGCTGTTCGGCGCCTCCGGCCTCCTGTTCCGCAAGGTGGCGAAGAAGATCGCGACCATCCGGTCCGAGCCGGTGCGCGATGCGGAAGAGGGGTTCAAATTGGCCGAGCGACGGCTCACGCTGTCCTGCGAGGTGCCCGACGATTGCCTTGCGCCCGCGTCGGCCGAGGGCACGGCCCGCCTGCCGGATCCGCTGCGCACGGTCGCCGATGCGCTGATGACGGCGGGCTATCAGGCCGAAATCGCCGCCGCCATTGCCCAGGCAGCGCCCGTGCAGTCCGCGCCCGTGCCGTTCACCGGCATCACCCTGGACATCGACATCTCGCAGCCCTCCGACGGCACGGTGGATATCACCGCCGAAGTAGCCATTCCGCAGTGACGTTTCCGCCGCGGTCGCGCCGCCGCCGGCCAACCCGTCGCGCCCGCGGCGGGGCAATTGTGAAGGAACCTCCCATGCCGCGCCTGCGCCCCACCCTCGTCGACATCGGCGAGGGCCCGGTCCCGCGTCTCGTCCGCGATCCGCGCGACGGCAAGCCGCTTCCCGCCGAAGGTCGGATGGTGCCGCTCAATGCCTTCTGGCAGCGCCGCCTCCGTGATCGCGACGTGGAGATCGCGCCCGATCCCCTGCCTTCGGAGCCCGAGACCGCTGCCGAAGCGCCCTCCGGCGACCAGCCCGCCTGACACCAATTTCATAGAATCTGGAGCGCCAAATGGTCGCCTTCAACACCATCCCCGGCAACATCCTGGTGCCGTTCTGGTATGCCGAGATCAATTCCGGCGGCACGCCCTATCAGGGCCAGTCGCGCCTGCTCCTCGCCGGGCAGAAGCTCGCCGCCGGCACCGCCACGGCGGGCACCCCCATCGGCCCCATCCAGTCGAAGCGCGAGGCGGAAAGCCTGTTCGGCCCCGGCTCCATGCTGGCCCATATGTATGTCGCCGCCCGCAAGGCCGCCGCGCTCCAGCCCATCTGGGTGCTGCCGCTGGCTGATCCCGCCGGCGCCAAGGCCGCGGGCACCGTCACCATCGGCAGCGCGCCGGGCGAGACGGGCGTGGGCGTGCTGCATGTGCTCGGCCGCCGCCTCACCTCCCAGATCCTCTCCTCCGATGCCGTCGCGGACGTGGCCGAGGCCATCGCCACCGCCATCAATGCGGAGGGGCTGCCCGTCGTCGCCACCTTCGCGGCGGGCGTCGTCACCGTCACGGCGCGGCACTACGGCACGCTCTTCAACGGGCTCGATTTGTGGCTCGCCAATGACGAGCCCAACGTCCTCACGGCGTCCAACACCACCATCGTCGCCATGTCCGGCGGCACCGGCGTGCCCGACCTCGCCGCCGCCTTCGCCAATCTCGGCGATGACGAGTTCGACTGGATCGCCGGCCCCTACGCCGATTCCACCTCGCTGAACGCGGCGCGCGATCTCCTCAGCTCGGTCACCGGCCGCTGGTCGCCCATGGTGCAGCTTTACGGCCATTACATCACGACCTTCTTCGGCACCCTGTCGGCGGCCGTCACCCTCGGCGACGCGCGCAACGACCCGCACACGTCCATCATGGCGAGCCAGGTCTCGCCCTCGCCGCAGTGGGAATGGGCGGCGGTGCTCGGCGCCGTCATCTCGGCGCACCTCACCGATGCGCCCGAGCTGTCCCGGCCGCTGCAGACGCTGCTTCTCCCCGGCATCCTGCCGCCGCGCGACCGCGCCGTGTGGTGGGACAAGGCCGACCGCCAGGCGCTCTACACCGACGGCATGAGCGGCTACACCGTCACCATCGACGGGCAGGTCGCCATCGACCGCGTGCGCACCACCTATCAGGTGACGAGTTCCGGCGTGGCGGATGGCACCTTCGGTGACATCGAGACCATGGCGCAGGGCGTCTTCGCCGTGCGCTGGTTCCGCACCGAGGTGTCGAACACCCATGCCCGGCAGGCGCTGGCGGACGACAATCCGCACAACGTCGCCGAGATCACCACGCCGAAGGACATCCGCAACACCCTCATCCATGCCTATCAGGGGCTGGTGGAGCTGGGCGTCGCGGAAAAGCCGGAGCTGTTCGCCGAATATGTGGTGGTGGAGCGCGACGGCAACGATGCGGGCCGCGTCAACGCCTCCATCCCCATGGATGTGGTGAACCAGCTTCGGGTCTTCGCCGCCAACATCACCATCAACCTCCAGTACGAGGGCTGAGGGTGGAGCGCCTCGTCACGATCCTCCTCATCGGGGTGGTCGTGATGCTCCTCATCGCCGCGCTCCACCAGCCGGAGGCGTGAATGGGCCACGTCCTCGTGCTTCTCGCCTGCCTCGCCGCAGACCCGGAGGTTTGCCGCGAGGAGCGCGTGCCGCTCGACCTCGCCGCCTCCCGCGCGCCGCTCCCCATGGAGTGCGCAGGCGCGGCCATGGAATGGGCCGCCGCCCATCCCGCTTTCACCGTCCGCCGCTTCGCCTGCCGCCCCTTTGAGCGAGAAGCTTGATGTCTTGGCGGCGGGCGCACCGCCGCAGCCGAGCCCGGTGTTCCGGGTTCGGCATGTCGCGTCTCTCGTCTCTTGCAACCCGTTGCGCCCGCCGCCGCGCGGCTGCGCCGCCAACTTGTAAGCATCGCTTACAGGTTCGCCTCGCCTGACTCTCACCGCGGAGAAACGCCGTGTCCGACTGCTGCAACCAATTCGGTGGCACCATCTATCTCACCGTCGACGGCGAGCGCTTCACGCCGTCCGAGGGCGACATCACCATCATGCCCACCAATGCCGAGGTGGAGGGCATGGCGAACCAGGACGGCTCCGCCGCCTACAAGGTGTCGCCCCGGCTGCCGCGGGCTGAAATCTCCTTCCGCCAGGGCTGCGGCTTCAAGTGGGCCGATTGGATGGGCAAGTGCAAGGTCAACGCCACCATCGTGGAAGAGACCAACGGCCGCCAGCACCTCTTCACCGGCACGCGGTTCGTCGGCCGCCCCTCTCTCAATATGTCGTCCGGCGAGGTGACCGGCGTCGCTCTCGAAGGCGGCACCTATCAGTATGTGGCGGGCTGAAGGCGATGGCCGGCAAGATCACCGACAATCCGGACGGCACCAAGACCGTCCGGCTCGAAGCCCCCGTCACCACCCACGACGGGCAGGTGCGCGAGGTCGTGCTGCGCGCGCCGACCTATGACGACTACATGGCGCTGGGCGATCCGACCGCGCTCATCATCGCCACAGCCTCGGCCCTGCCGCAGGACGACATGGTGGTCATCCGCCAGTATGTGGAGCGCCTCTCCTCCGTGTCTCCCGAGCACCTCTCCCAGATCCGCGCGCTCACCGATGCCATGGCGCTCGCCGAGGCGGTGAAGCGTTTTTTTCGGGAGGCGTCGGCGGGCATCTCCACGCCCTCGCCGACGCATTCCTCTTCGACCTCCGATGGTCTCTCGGAGACGTCCGCCGCCTGACCGTCGCGGAAATGATGACGTTCGGCGACCGCTGGGTGCGCTGGCTGAAACTGCGGAACACGAGGTAAGCCAATGGCGCGCGTCATGGAAGCCCGGGCGGTCATCTCCGCCCAGGACCGCACCGGCGGCGTGTTCCGGCAGGTGGCGGCCAAGATCCGCGGGCTGGAGCGCGCCTCCGCCATGCAGTCCCGTGCCGCCCCGCTGCTGGAGCGCGGCGCGCGCGCGGCGGCCGGCTGGGGCACCGGCCTCGCCGTCGCCGCTGGCGGGCTCGCGGCCATGGGCGGCGCCGCCATCGGCGGCAAGATCAAGGATGCCGTGGTCGATTACGCCGCCCTTGATCGGCAGATGAACCGCATCGGCATCACCGCCGGCGCCACGGAAGGCGAGACGGCGCGCGCGACAGGCCAGATCAAGCAGATGGCCGAGGACATGAAGATGCCGCTCGATCAGGCGGTGTCCGGCCTCGATGCCATCGTCTCCACCGGCAAGACCATGGAAGAGGCCATGGCCTTTCTTCCGTCGGTGCTGGCGACGGCGCAGGCCTCCGGCGCGGCGACCGAGGACATGGCCAAGTCCGCCAATGCCATGGCCGTGTCGCTCAAGGTGCCGGTCGGGCAGATGCAGACGGCGTTCGATGCCCTTGTCACCGGCGGCAAGCTCGGCCAGTTCGAGTTGAAGGACATGGCCGAGTTCCTGCCGAAGGTGGCGGCCTCGGTGCAGAAGCTCGGCTTGGTCGGGGTCGATGGCGTCCAGCGCCTGACCGCCATGTTGCAGGTCTCCCGCCAGGTGGCCGGAACGTCCGAGCAGGCGGCCACGGGCGTGAGCGACGCCTTCGAGAAGCTGCTCTCGCCGACCGTGCTCAAGGCCGCCAAGAAGGAAGGCCACGACTTCGCGAAGATCATGCTTGCCGCCGAGAAGCAGGGCAAGAACAGCTTCGACGCGGTGATCGAGTATCTCAGGGACAAGACCAAGGGCACGGACCTTGAGAAGAACCTGCTCCTGTCCTCCATCTTTTCGGAGTCCGACAGCCGCCGTTTCATTGTGTCGATGCTCAAGAATTACGACACCTATCAGAGCTACCTGAAGGAAATCCGCAACGGCACGGGCGCTGTCGCGACCGATCTGGCTCGCATCCTCAAGGATTCGCAGGCGGCCCTCACGAAGGCGCAGACGCAATTCAACAACGCCTCGCTCGCGCTGGGAGAGCAGGCCTTGCCGGCGGTGACGCAGTTCCTGGAACGCGCGGACCTCGAAGTGCAGCTCTTCAAGCAGCATGTCGAGGCGGTCGACGGCTGGATGAAGCGCAATCTGGGCTTCAGTCTGGCCGATTTGCAGAAGACCACGGGCATCGGTGGCGAGAGCAACGACGAACTGAAGAAGCGCATCGACCGCAACAAGGCCGAGGCGGAAAACCCCGCCAAGGTGCGTGCCGACGACCTGCGCACTCAGATCGCCAAGAAGCAGGAGACCTTGAAGGGCAACCCGGTCGGCGCCTTGTTCATCCAGGAGCAGATCAAGCAGTTGCAGGCCCAGCTCGCTGCGGCCGAGGTTGCCGCGCAGATCCATGCTGGCGGCCACAAGCCCGCCGACCAGGGCGACCGCATGGCTGTCCGCGACACCGTGGGCGTGCGTCGGCCCGCCGACATGGGGGACTGGCAGGCCGCCCGCGATGCCTATCAGCCGCCTTTCCCGGTGCCGGTCGACCGCAGCGTCCCGTTCCCGACCCCCGTGGATCGCGGCCCCATCACCGCTGTGGTGCAGGACCCGGTGCCCGTCACCGGGACCGCCGAGGTAAAGGTCACCGTCACGGTGGACCCCTCCAATTACCTCATCGCCACCCTCAAGGAGGCGAAGGGAGCCATGAAGATCCAGAGCGGCCCCTCCGTCGGCCGCTCCATGCAGGAGGCCGAGCCGTCCTCTGGAGCCTCGTCCGGGCCTTAGTTCGTGGCGCCGTTCGCCATGGCAGGCGTGCCGCCTGCCTGCTCGGGCGCGTGCCCCTCGCGTAAAGTGAAGGAACCTCCATGCCCTGCCGCGACTGGCTCAAGACGCTGTGGCCGGCCTCCTTCCGGGGCGTGCCCTTCTATGTGCAGCATGACGAGGAGATGCCGGGCCGCCGCCTCGTCGTCCATGAGTTCCCGAACCGCGACCAGCCCTTTATTGAGGATCTCGGCGAGGCCGCGCGCCACTTCACGGTGGAGGCCTATCTCGCCTCCGACACGGCGGATTCGCAGGCGGCGGCCCTGTCGGCCGCCATCGCCCGCAGCGGTGCCGGCGTGCTGGTGCTGCCGACCCATGGCCCGCTCAACGTCCGCGCCCTCAACGGCTCCCGCTCGCGCGACAAGGATGCCCACGGCTTCATCGCCTTCCGCATCGAATTCGTGCGCGAGGGCTTCGGCTTCGCCCTCGCCTCGGTGGGTATGGCCGCGTCGCAGGTGCTCGCCGCCGCCTCCGGCCTCTCCGGCGTTGCCGCGTCGGCCTTCGCGCGGATGGATGTCGCCGGACGGCCCGAACGGGTCGCCATCGCCGCCTCGTCCACGTTGGTGGAGGCGGCCTCCGCGCTGGAGGCCATGCGCACCACCTATCCGGTGGAGGCTTCCGCCTCCGCCACGGCGCGCGATGCCATCGCCGCGCTCGCGGATGATGCCGCCGCGCTGGTGAGCCGGGCCGGCGGTGCCGACGGCAGCGCCGCGACCCGGCTCTACGACATCGCCTCCGGCCTCGCCGCCGGCATGGATGCCACGGACGCCCGCGCGGCTTTCGCCGACCTGGTGGACTTCGGCGTCGCGGAGGCGCCGGTGTTCCGCAGCGCCACCTCGCGGGCGGCCTTCGCCGCGGCAGGGGAGGCGGCCCGGGCCATGCGCCTCGCCGTGCTCGCCGCCTATGCCGAGGCATTGATGGCCGCCACCTTCGCCGACCGTCCGTCGGGCATAGCCGCCCGCGCCGAGGCCGCCGAACGCTTCGGGGCGGAAATGGCCCGCTGCGTCGGCGGGCCGGACGCCGAACTCTTCGTCGCCCTATCCGAACTGCGCGGCCTCGTCTGCGCCTATCTCACGCGCCTCATCACCGACCTCGCTCCGGTGGCGCAGGTGGAGGCGCCCCGCGCCATGCCGTCGCTCTGGTGGGCCTGGCGCCTCTATGGCGACCCGGCACGGGCCGACGAGATCACCGCTCGCAACCGCCTGCCGCATCCGAGCTTCGTGCCGCGGACGTTCGAAGCGCTGGTTTCGTGACTGACATGGTAAAATTGAGGAGAGTAGAAATGTCCGACATGCGCGCCAAGATGGTCATTGAGCGGGTCGAAAAACTTGAGAATGTGGAAATTCTCCATTTCCGCGCGGTCTCGAAAAGCACGTCCTACCCGCCCGACGGCAGCGACGAAGACAACACTTATGCCAAGTTCTCGCCCATGGGTTCGCTGTCCCTGACCGTGGCCAATCCGAACCTGCTCGGGAAATTCCTGCCGGGCGAGAAATACTATCTCGACTTCACCAAGGCGGAATAGCAGCAGGCCATGGGTGAGGAGATTGTCACCGTCGCCGTCGGAGGGCGGCGCTATACCTCCTTCGAGCGGTTCGAGCTTTCGGCGGCGCTGAACGAGGCGGCGCGGACCTTCGAGATCGAATGCGCCCACGAGGGCGGGCCCGGCGTCACCGCCTGGACCTTCTCGGCCGGGGCGCAGGTGACGATCGCCTTCAACGGCACCACTGCCCTCGTCGGCTACGTGGACAGCTACAAGCCCCGCGTCTCCGCCACGGCGCGCACCGCCATCGTCGCCGGACGCTCCAAGGGCGCGGACTTCATCGATTCGTCCGCCGAGCACGACACGGGGGAGCTGCGCGACAAGACCGTCGAGGATCTCGCCAAGGCGCTGGACAAATACGGCGTCGGCATCAAGCTCGACGTGTCGGAGGCGCTGAAGAAGATCAGGGTGATGCGCATCACTCCCGGCGAGACGGCCTTTCGCGCGGTGGAGCGCTATTGCCGCTCGCAGGGGCTCACGCTCTGCGGGCAGGCGGACGGCTCCATCGCCATCACCAAGGGCGGACGGAAGCGGCATGCCGGCGGGCTGATCGAGGGGCAGAACCTCCTCGAGGCCGAAGCCGACCACAACTGGTCCAACCGGCACAGCGAATATCGCGTCCGCGGCCAACGGCCGGACGGCCATGGCGCCTCCGCCATGGAGATCGAGCGCATCGCCCGCGACAGCGTGGTGAAGCGCCATCGCCCCGTGATCGTGGTGGTGGAGGAAGACACCGACGACGAACGCGCGGAGACCCGGGCGAAGAACCGGAAGGACCGCGCCGCCGGCGCCGCCTTGCGCGCCACGGTCCACACGCAGGGCTTCCGCGATCAGGGCGGGACGGTGTGGGAGCCGGGCCGCCTCGTCTATGTGGAAAGCCCAAGCCTCTCGATCCAGCAGGACATGCTGGTGGAGAAGGTGAGCTTTCGCCAGGACGACGGCGGCTCCATCGCCGAGGTGGGCGTCGTCGATCCGCGCGCCTACGGCAACAAGGCCGGCAAGGGCAACAAGTCCGGCAAGGCCTGGAGCACAGGGGATTGAGCCCCGCCGCAAGGCGGCCCCGTTCATGCGGGGTGGGTTGCGAGGTCTGTTCGCAAGCCGAACCCGGAAACATCCGGGTTCGGGCGGCACACCGCATGAACGGGAACGCAAAATGACTTATGACCCCGCCAGCTCCGACAACATCCGCGCCATGCTGCGCCGGGCGACCGTGGAAGAGGTCGACGATTCCGGCTCGCAGCAGCTGGTGAAGATGCGCGGGCTCAAGGGCGAGACCTTCACGGAGGTCTATCGGGCCCAGCCGCACGGCTTTTCCTCGGTGCCGCCCAAGGGCTCCGAGGCGCTGCTCCTCGCCCTCGGCGGGCGATCCGACCGCGTCATCATGATCGGCGCGGAGCACCGCGACCATCGTCCACGAAACCTGCCGGGCGGCGCGCAGGCGCTCTACGGAATCAACGGCGAACTGGTCTCCCTCATCGGCGGCGTCGTCCGCATCGTCGGGGCCACCCTGATGGTGGAGGCCGACACCAATATCGTCCTCAAGGCCCCGCGCGTGGACCTTGGCGAGGAAGGCGGCGCCAAGGTCGTCACCGAGGCCGGCCCCTCGTCCAAGGTCTACGCGAAGGTTTAGAGCCCCGCGCCCACCGCCCGAAGGGCGACCCGCGCGGCGCAACGGGTTGGCCGGCGGCGGTGCGCTGCGCGGGCACGAAAAAACCCGGGGTCAAACAATGCAAATCTATATCCGCGTCAATGAGGGCTGCGCCGAGCAGCCGCTCCTCCTGTGGGATGCCCTCTGGGATGCCGAGGCCGGGGAGGCCGATTGGGCGCTCGCCGGTCCGTCCGAACGCCTCAACAGGGGCGGCCTCTCCGCCACGGCGCCGCTGGCGACGGCGGTGGTGCTCTGCCTGTTCACCGACAAGCGCGCGCCGCAGGAACTCGAGGACGGCAGCCCCGGCCCGGCCGGCTTCCCGCCGCGCCTCGATGATGGCGACCCGCGCGGCTGGTGGGGCGATGGCATCGATGTGCGCAGCGAGGAGGGCGAGGCGGCGCTGGGCTCCCATCTCTGGCTGCTGGAGCGCGCGCCGCTTACCGAGCGCACCGCCGAGCTGGCGAAGCTCTACGCCACCGAGGCGCTGGCGCCGCTCATCGCCCAGCAGGCCTGCGCGCGGGTGGATGTATCAGCCGATTTCTACGCCATCGCCGGCCGCCTCGACCTTACCGTCGACCTCTACGGACGCGACGGCGCCAACGTCTATTCCCAGAAATTCGCCGTGTACTGGCGCAATATCGGAAACATCTGATGGCATGGCAGACCCCCACGCTCGCCGCGCTCATCGACCGGATGCGGGGCGCCTTCCGCGCCGAACTGCCGGGATCCGACGCGTGGATCTGGCCCAACAACATCTCCCCGACCGCGAAGGTGGTGGCGGGCGGCATCTTCGAACTGTTCGGCCGGCTCGACTGGCGCATGCGCCAGATGTTCGCCTCGACGGCGGAAGAGACCTATCTCGACCGTCATGCCTATGAGCTGGGCCTGTCCCGCCGTCCGGCGGCGCCAGCCTCGGGCACCGTCACCGTCACCGCGACGGCGGCGAGCGCCGTCTCCGGCGGCGCGCGCTTCTCTTCCGCATCGGGGCAGGAATATCGGGCGCTCTCGGGCGCCGCCATCGGCTCGGCCGGAACCTTCGACGTGTCGGTCGTCGCGGTGTCGGATGGTGCCGCGGCCAATGCCGTGAGCGGCACCCCGCTCGCTGCAGTGTCCGGCTTCACCGGCGCCGGCACCCTCGCCGTCGCGGCGGGCGGCATCACCGGCGGCAGCGATGTGGAGGGCGACGAAAGCCTCAGGGCCCGCATCCTGTTCCGCAAGCGAAACCCGCCCCATGGCGGCGCGCCGGCGGATTATGTGGGCTGGGCCATGGAGGTGTCGGGCGTCACCCGCGTCTTCGTCGAGCGTCTCCATGCCGGCGCGGGCACCGTGCGCGTCTTCTTCCTCATGGATGACCTTTACGCCGACGGCATTCCCCCCTCGGGCGAGATCGCGCGGGTGCGCGCGCATCTGGAGACGGTCATTCCGGCCAGCGCCGGCCTCACCGTTGCCGCGCCCGTGGCGGTGCCGGTGGATGTCACCGTCTCCGGCCTCTCGCCCGATACCACGGCGGTGCGCGAGGCCATCCGCGCCGAGCTGAAGGAGATGCTGCTGCGCCGCGCCATCGTCAGCGGCACGGATTCGACCCATTCGGCCATGCCCTACCTCGCCAGCCCCTTCACGCTCTCGCGCTCATGGGTTTCTCAGGCGGTCTCCGAGGCCGCCGACGAGGCCCGCCACGTGCTGGCGGCGCCGACTTCCGACCTGGCTTTCGACCCCGGCGAGATTCCCGTGCTCGGAGATCTGAACTTTGTCTGAGCAACCGCTGGCTTGCGGCCCCGGGCGTGGGGCCGACATCTGCCCGACGCTGGATGAATGCCACGGCGCGCTGCGCGATCTGCTGCCGCGCGGCCGGGCATGGAATGCGGCGCAGCGCGCGGGCACCACGCTGTGGCGCTTCTGGCGCGCGCTGGCCCATCTGTTCCAGTTCATCAATGCCCGCATCTGCGCCGCGAGCGAGGAATTCTTCTGCTCCACGGCCAATGAGACCCGCGACGGCTGGCTCTATGAATACGGGCTGCCGGACGCCTGCGACCCGTTTCCGGATCTCTGCACCAAGGTCGCTGCCATCGGCGGCACCCGCTGCGACTATTACGCCGCCGTCGCCGCCCGCGCCGGGTGGTCCGTCACATGCAATGAGGGCTCCGAGGCCTGCGGCGCCATGGCCGGTTGCGGCAAGGCGGGAACAGCCGTGGCCGGCCGCCGCCCCGGACCGGCACAGCTCCGGATCATCATCCATCTCGACGAGAGCCCGGCTTACCAAGCGCCCACGGCACCCCGGTCGCAGGCCGGCTGCCTCAAGGCGGGACAGCGCCTCTCCTGCGGGCCGAACGTCGCGCCCGCCATCTGCCTCCTCGAGCGCGTCGTGCACGCGCATCTCAATGTCACCTATGAGGTCGCCTGAATGACCGATATCATCGGCCCATCCACCGCCACCGCCGGCGCGGTGACGGTCCGCCCCACCGATAGCCGGGTCTTCGGCCCCGACGATTCGTGGTTCAAGGATTGCACCTCCGCCGAGGCGGCCGACGGCACCGATCTGCCCGCCAGCTGGTTCAACGGCGTCACGGCCATGCTGCGCATGGCTGTGCGCGGCATGGGCATTTCCGAGGGGATCACCCCGGACAATTTCCTGCGCGACGCCATTCGTGCCGGTATGGTCCGCATGGCAATTTCCTCCGGCACCGCCGACGATCTGGTGGTCGCCTTCGCACCGCCTTTCACCGCCTTCGGGCAGATCACCTTCATCGTCACCTCGGCCCACGAGAACACCGGCGGCGCCATGACGGTGACGGTGGACGGCCTCGCCACCAAGGATCTTCTCTATCAGGATGGGGATGTTCCGGCGGGCACCTTCGGGCCCGGCCGCTACGTGCTCGTCACCTATGACGGCAATGATTTCCAGGTGGTCTCGGGCGGCGCGTCGTCGTCGCCGAAATTCTCCGCCATCACCACGTCCGGCACATGGACGAAGGAGGCGGGCAACCGCTGGGCCTTCATGCTGGCGCACGGGCCCGGCGGGGCGGGGGGCGGCGCCTCGGGCTTTTCGCCCAATGCCGCGGGCGAAGGCGGCGGTGCCGGCGAGTGCCGGCTCGGCCTGTTCGATGTGAGCGCCACCACGTCGGAGACCGTCACCATCGGCGCCGGCGGCGCCGCCGCGGTCAACGCCAACGGCGGCGATGGCGGCGGGCCGACCTCCATCGGCACGCTCCTGGTGGCCAATCCCGGCAAGGGCGGCGGGCGCAACAATTCGGGCTCCGTCACCACGGCCGTCGGTGGGTCCGGCGGATCCGGCGGCTTCGGGATCAATGGTTCCGGCGGCGGGTCCTCCCAGGCCGGCACCGGTGGAACCGGCGGGCCGGGCGCGCTCGGCGGCGGCGGCACGGCGGGTAACGGCTCCAACTCCAAGAGTACCGGCGGCGCCGGCCATCGTGGTGGCGGCGGCGGCGGCGCGGACGGCAATGCCGCGGGTGGTGCCGGCGGCGGCGGCTTCGCCTTCATCTTCGAATTCTGACCGGAGCGACCATGCGCATCGCACTCATCGAGAACGGCACCGTCGCCCGCATCATCCTCGCCGGGGCGGACTGGCCGCAGCTTTTCCCCGGTGCCGTCGGCGTCGAGAGCGACACGGCGAACGTCGGCGACACCTGGACGGGCTCGGCCTTCGTGCCGCCCGCAGCGCCGCCGCCGAGTGAGGCCGACCTCATGGCCTATGCCGCCGACCTGCGCTGGCGGATCGAGACCGGCGGCATCACCGTCGCCGGCACCTCGGTGCGCACCGACGAGAAGAGCCAGGCCAAGATTTCCGGCGCGGTGATCCTGCTCACGGCCGACCAGACCATCGGCGCCATCGACTGGGAGGCGCAGCCCGGGGTGTGGGTGAGCCTGGACGCCGCCACCATGCAGGCCATCGGCGTCGCCGTCGGCCGTCACGTGCAGGCCTGCTTCACCGCGCTCAAGGCGGTGCAGGAGGCCATCACGGCGGGCGAGATCGTCAATTTCGAGCAGATCGACGCGGCCGACTGGCCGGCGAACGGCTGAGGGAGGCGCGCATGGTTCCCCGCCTCGGGTCCGTCCGGGACAGCTTTTCGCTCCCCTCTGCCGCGAGCCGGCTCAAGGCCAATCTCGATCCCGTCGTGCCGCCGGCGCCCGGGCTCCCGGGCTTCCGCCGCCTGACGCTGTGGAAGGGGTCGCCTTTGCAGGTGTCGTTCCGGCTGCGTTCGTCGGACGGCGAGCCGGTGGACCTCGCGGGCTCGGACATGGTGTTCACCTTCGCATGGGCCGACGGCGGCGCGCTGACGCTGTCCTCCGCGGCGGACGAGGTCGATGTCGACGAAGCCCAGGGCCTCGTCACCCTCGAGCTCTCGCCCGAGCAATCCGCGCCGTTCCCGTCCGGGGGCAGCGCGGTGCAATACCAGCTCGCCCGCGTCGTCGCGGCCACGCCTTATCCCATCGTCCACGGCCCGGTGGACGTCTACCAATGGATGCCGTGATGCCTGATATCGAGGTCATCGAGGTTCTGGTGCCGGGGCAGCCCGGCGCCACGGGTGCGACCGGTGACAAGGGCGACAAGGGCGAGACCGGCGACGTGACGCCGGCGGCGCTGGCTGCCGTTGCGAGCGCGGAAGATGCGGCGGCGGAAGCCGAAGCTTTTGCCGCCGCCGCCGCCATCGCAGCGACGACGGTCTCGGCCGGATCATGGGCCGCGCTCGCCGCCATCACCCCTGCCTTTGTCGGGCAACGAGCCCAGGTCTCCGAGGTCGATCTCGGCACCCATACGGGTCGGACGTCCGCATCTCCGGACAGCGACGTGACGGGCGTGGCCAACCCTGGCGTCTATGGCGCCCATGCCCTCACAGCAGGAGCGTGGCGGCGGGATGGGTCAATCTCTGCGGTTGGTGCCGCATCCGAAGCCGAGGCCGTGGCGGGCGTCGTCTCGGATCGCTTTGTCGCGCCATCCTCCCTGCGCGCTGCGCTGCAGGACCGTGCCGCGCGCGTGCCGGGGGATGTGGATCGCTTTGTGGTGGAGGACGACGACAACAATATCCTGGTGGAAGTGACCGCCGAGGTTATCAACCATCCGGACATCAATACGATCCGGGAACAGGCCGGGGCGGGGGCGGCCGTAGCGGAGGTGGTCACGACGTCCGTCGGAGAAAATGCGGCCGTGGTGGTCGACGGCGGCGGCAACATCCTGGTGCGGATCACGCCCGATACGATGGATCACCCCGACGTCAACGCGATCCGGTCGGCCGTGCTGGCAGGGCGTGGGGCGGTGGCCAAGGCTCGCGACCCCCAGTGGAACGGCATCCGCGCCCTGGCCGAGATGCTGCACGTCATCAGCTATGGGCAGTCCCTGAGCCGCGGGCACAACACCATCGAGCCCGTCACCACGACCCCGCTGGATTATGCCTATCGGTTTATCGGCGGCGCCCGGCCTGACGACGGGGGCTCTGATCCTGCCGTTGTCTATGCCTCCCTCGTCCCGTTCATCGAGACGGCGGTGGTGCCATATGATCCGGCGGGCGGCCTCGCGGAAACGCCGCTTGGCGGCTGTCTCCGCATGATCGCGCAGCTGCTGCGGGATGAGGATGACGTCGATCTCGTCGCTGCCGGCCAGGCGCTGCTTGGCTCGGCGCCGGGCGCGGGCGGCAAATCCATGGCGGAGTTGTCGGACGGGACGCCCTATTTTGCGCGCCTCGAAGACCATATCACCTACGGCATGACCCGCTCCGGCGGCCTCGGGCGAAGCTACGCGGTCAGCGCGATGCTCTGGCTGCAGGGCGAACGTGATTATCAGATCGGCACCACGCAGTCCGCCTATCTGGCGGCCCTGCGGCAGCTCCGGCTCGATGCGCAGGCGTCCGCACAAGCAGCGACGGGGTTCGCCTCTCCGCTTCCGCTGGTCACCTACCAGACGGCAACGCATCCGCGGCTCGGCGTTTCCACGCCATCCATCGCCCTCGCGCAGTTGGAGGCTTGCGGAGACGACTATATCGCGCTTGCGAGCCCGACTTACCACCTGCCCTACTCGGCAACTTCGGATGTGCATTTCGACGCGGCCGGGTCAGCGTGGTTCGGGGCTTACTGCGGCCTCACGCTCAAGCGCTGGCTGTGGGACGGGCAGAAGCCCAAAGCCCTGACGCCCCTCGCGCCGATGCGGCAGGGCCCCCGCATCATCGTTCCGTTCGATGTGGATGCCGGACGGCGACTGGTGCTGGACGCGACGGTCGGTGGCTTTGCGAATCAGGGCTTTACACTGGTGGATGGCAGCGGTTCTGCGCTCACCATCTCGTCGGTGGCGCTGTCCGGCCCGGCGGCGGTCCAGATCACCGCCGCGGCCACTGTGCCGGTCGGCGCGCGGCTGCGCTACGGCTGGGCCGGAGACGGCCACATCGGCGGCGGCAACGTCCGCGACAACGCGGGCGACAGTCTCGTCTTTGATCCGGGCGGGCTCTCCAAGCCCCTCCACAAGTGGGCTCCCATTTTCGAAATCGAGGTGCCGTGATGCCTGCGCTTATCCTGAAGGTTCCGGGTGCTGACTTTTCCGGGACCGGGCTCGGGAAATACAGCCTTCTCCCGAATATTCGCGACAGTCTTTATGCCGGATACCTCACCGGGACGATCTATTCCGGTAACCCGCTGGAAGATCATTCCGGCAACGGGCAAGACCTCACCTGGAGCGGCAATCCCGCCGCCCCTGGCGCCGTCGCCTACGTGTCTGTCACCAATGGAGGCTCCGGGTATACCTCCGCGCCGTCCGTTTCGATTGCCGGCGGCGGCGTCAATGCCGCTGCTACCGCCGTCGTTTCCGGTGGCGCAGTGGTCGGCGTCTCGGTGACGAATTGCGGCGTTGGGTATTCCAACCCCACGGTGTCTTTCTCCGGCGGGGGCGGCTCCGGCGCCGCGGCGAGCGCCGTGCTCACGGAGGTCAAGGACAAATCTTTCCAGGCGTCTGCGCGCGGGCTCGCGGCTTTGGCGCCTTTCACCGCCCAAACCGTGGCCGGCGCCAACGGGGAACTGACCCTTGTCGCCTTCACGAAGTCGGTTGACGCCATCGCCCACGCGCCGATCGGAAACTGGACCAACACGGGTTCACCCGCCTCGGTGACGGTGGCGCAGAACATCGCCTCGACGTCCGCCGCCGCCGCGTTGTGCTGGGCCACCGGGATGGCGACCAGCTCCGGTGCAACCCTGGCCGCCGGAATTGGCCGTGGGGCGCAGGTCGAAATGGTGGCGGGGGCGTTCTCGGCGACGGCTGGCTCGAAACTGGCTTATCGCGGTCGGACGGGGCTCGCGACGGTGACGGGCGTGGGGACACCGGTCGCGCTCACCGGCTTCCCCGGCACCAACAACATCGTGCTCGGCGGTTATGTCGGGTCGAGCTACCAGTATTCCGCGCCGGAAATCTTCGGTGCGCTGGTCTACGACAAGGCGCTTACGGCGGTCGAGTTGGCCCAGGTCCAAGCACGCATGACCACGCTCTTTGCTGCTTACGGCGTGACCCTCTGATCTGAGGCGCCCCCTCCCCGCATCTGTGCCGCCTCCGGGCGGCTTTTTCATTTCCATCACCTGAAGGACAGCCCCATGGACACTCCGTGGATCGCCCACGCGCGCTCGTTTCTCGGCCTGCGCGAGGTGCCCGGCACGCGGCACAACGCCACCATCCTCGGCTGGTGGCAGAAGATCTTCGCGGACTTCCGCGATGACGAGACGCCCTGGTGCGCCGCCTTCGTCGGCGGCGTGCTCGAGGAGGTGGGCGTCAAGTCCACCCGCTCCGCCGCGGCGCGCTCCTACCTCAAGTGGGGACTCCCTCTCAATCGCCCCGTGCCCGGCTGCGTCGTGGTGTTCTGGCGCGGCTCGCCGTCCGGCTGGTCCGGCCATGTGGGCTTCGTCGTGGGCAAGGATGCCGACGGCAATCTCATGGTGCTCGGCGGCAACCAGGGTGACGCCGTGAACATCAAGCCCTTCGGCCGCGACCGCGTGCTCGGCTATCGCTGGCCCGATGGCCTTCCCCTTCCGGGCGGCGATCTGCCGCTGCTGCGCTCCGATGGCCGCCTCTCCACCAATGAGGCGTAAGCGGGCGGCGGGGGAGCCGCAATGGTTCTTCCGCCGCCTCGTCGCCATCGGCGTCATCGGCTTTGCCGCGTGGCGCCTCATGATGCTGGAATCGGCACCGGACACGCGGGTCAACGAGACCATCGCATGGGGCTGGATCCTGCTGATGGCAACCGTGGTGCTGGGCTATCTCGGCTTCGCCTCCGCGCAGGACATCGTCGCCATCTTCGCGACCCGCTCCGGCACGCCCTACGCGGCGCCGGACGATCCGACCGACCCTCCCGAACGCCCATCCGAACCGCCCCGCAACTTCGCGGGGTGAGGAGGTCCCATGCTCCCCGACTTTTCCGGGATGTTCGCCACGCTCATCTCGTGGCTGCCGTCCGGCTTCACCCTCGCGACCTCCGGCCTGCTGTTCGTCGTGGGCATCGGCGGGCTCGTCTACCAGCGCTTCCCTCTGTTGCCCTATCGCGCGCTGGTGCTGGTGGCGGCCGTCGCCGCCATCTATGCCTCGGCGTGGGCGGCCGGCGCCGGCAACATGCGGGCGGCGCAGGAGCGCCAGGCGCTGCTCGCTGCCAACCGCGCGCTGGTCAAGGAAGTCACCTCGGAGCGGCTCAAGGTGGAGGGCCTTCAGGCGGACGCACGCAAGGCGGCCGAAAACCTGCAGGCGGCCACGGCGCGGGCCGAGGCGGCGGAAGCCGTGGCGGCGACGCTGCCGGCCGATTCCCTCGACCCCGTCACCAGTGAAGCCATCCGGAACCTGTGGGGGCGATGATGCTGCGCATTCTCATCCTGTTCGCCGCGGCCCTGCCTCTCGCGGGCTGCTTCGCCACGGCCCCCGCGCCGAAGCCGCGCATCACCCTGACCGAGGTGCCGGAAGATATCCGCGCCTGTGCCCGCAAGGTCGTGGGCAAGCCGAAGGGCGCGGGGCCGATCCCCAAGCGCGATCTCTTTCTCAAGATCGACGAGCTCAAGGGTTCGGAGGCGGACAAGTCCGCCTGTCTCTTCCGCCTCATCGCCTTGCATGAGGCCGATGCCGCCCGCCTCGCGCTGATCCTCGATGGTGCGCTGTGAGGGCGGCGCTCCGGCTCGTTCTCGTCGCTGCCCTCGCCGGCTGCGTCACGTCCGGCAACGGCCTCATCGGCTCGGGCGGCGGCGTTTCCCGCGGCTCCTATGTCGACATCGCGCCCGACGGCACGCGCCGGGTGGTCCACGTCTCGCCTTGAGGGGATGGCCATCGATGCCGCCGCGTCCGCTTTCCCTTTCCGCGCAGGTCTACCAGCAGCTCGGCGCGTTCGCCGCCACGCAGGAGGCCCAGGGCGCCCACCTCGCGCGGATGGACGAGACCATGCGCGAGGACCGCCACGTCGCCAGCGAGGACCGCCGGCTGATGCTGGACAAGCTGGACGCCATGGCGGAACGCCTTGGCCAGCTTGAACCGGTCATCAAGCCCTTGCCCGCCCGCGTGACCGCACTGGAAACGGAGGCATCGGCCTCCAAGTTGTTCCGCTCCCGCGTGGGGGCTGTGGTGGGCCTCATGGGCCTCGCCGCCTCCGGCCTCGCCGCTGGCCTCTGGTACCTGCTGACGACGTTCTGGGCCGACCTCCTCGCCGGCCTCGCCCGCCTCTTCGGCCGGCCCTGATTTTATTTCGCTGCGGCCCACGCCCGAGCAGGCAGGCGGAACGCCAGCCGTGGCGAACGGCGCCAAACCAAAGGTATTGCTCATGCCGCGTCCTGTCGGCGCCCACCTCGGCGAGGCCGAGGCGGAGCGCATTCGTCTGGCCCTTGCCCGCAACCCGAACATCTCGCAGGTCGCCCGCGAGATGGGCGTCGAGCGCTCCACCGTCCGCCGCGTGCGCGACCGGGCAGGGGAGGGGGCCGCATCTGACGCCCCTGCCAAGCCGCCGCCGTCCACCGCTCCAGCCTCGGCCTTCCGCCTCGGCGGGTCGCCGGAAAGCCGGCGCATCGTGCAGCTCGAGGACGAGGTGCGGCGCCTGCGAACCGAACTGAAGGCCGCGCACCGGGCCGCCCTCGATGAGGAGGCGGTGCGCGAGATCATCGGCAGCCTCGCCCGCGCGCCCACGGAGCCGCCGGACTGGCTGTTGAAACCCGCCACGCAGCGCAAGGGCGAGAGCACCGCCGAGGTGCCGGTATGCACCTGGTCCGACTGGCACCTCGCCGAAGTGGTGGCCCTCGCCGAGACCAACGGCATCAACGCCTACAATCTCGAAATCGCCGAGCGGCGGATCCGCACGCTGGTCGAGAACATCATCAGCATCTGCACCCGCCACGGGCCCGGGCGCTATCCCGGCATCGTCGTCAACCTCCTCGGCGACATCGTGAGCGGGGGGCTCCACCCCGAACTTGCCAAGACCGACCAGGAAGGCGTGCTGCCGGCGGTGCTGCGCGCGCGCGACATCCTGGTGTGGGCGTTCGAGCGGATGATTTCCGCCTTCGGGCAGGTCTATGTGCCCTGCGCGGCCGGCAACCATGGGCGCAACACCCTCAAGCCGGAATACAAGCGCTACATCTTCAAGAACCATGACTGGCTCATTTACGAGCTGCTGGCCCGCCACTTCGCCGGCCGGCCGCAGATACGCTTCGACATCCGCGACTCCAACGAAGTGCGCTACCGCGTCTTCGGCCAGCGCTATCTCGCCATGCATGGCGACATGCTGGGCGTGAAGGGTGGCGACGGCATCATCGGCGCCATCGGCCCCATCGTGCGTGGCGAGGTGAAGACGCGCGGGCAGGCGGCCTCGAGCTGGCGCGATTACGACGTGCTCGTCATCGGCCACTGGCACCAGGAACTCTGGCTGCCCCGCGCCATCGTCGCCAACGCCCTCAAGGGCTTCGACGAATATGCCCGCCTCGCGCTGCGCACCATTCCCTCCGAACCGTCGCAGCCCTTGTGGTTCGTCCACCCCCGCCGCGGCATCACCAGCCGCTGGAATGTGCGGGTGGAGGCGCCGCCCGAGCGCGCCGAGGGCGAAGGGTGGGTGAGCTGGGAAGGAGAGGCGGCATGAGCGGCGATGCAGAGCGCGCGATGACAAAGCACGGGCTTCTTAATCTGGCGTTGGAGGCCACCAAGGACCGGGGGCTCAACTATGGCCGGCCCGCCGACAATTTCCGGCGGATTGCGCGGCTGTGGAATGCGCACATCCTGAATCGCTATGGTGATGGGTTCGGAGGGGACACCACAATCTCCGTCCCCGCGCTAGATGAGGTTGACGTCGCGCTGATGATGGATCTCATGAAAACGGCGCGGCTTGAGAACGCCCCCGCGCACCTGGATAGTTGGATCGACAAGGCCGGCTACACGGCTTGCGGCGCGGAAATAGCGCTCGAAAAAGAAAGGCGGAGCTTCAATCCGCCCGCCCCGAGCGAAGGGGATGGCCTGCCGTCCCACTTCATAGGCGCGATGGGGGAATAGCGCGCGCAGCTCCAGCCCGCTGCCCGGCCTTTACCGCCCCTATATGTAGCGGCTTGTTCTTCGTTCGTTCCCGTGGCAACGATGGGGGAGATCAGCATTGGAGACGGCCATGTCGAGCGAGCCCGCGCCCGCCGAACACTCCCCTTTTGACGTGAGCGAGACCGAGATCGACGAGGCCTTGGCGGCTTGCGATGGCGACGCCCGCGCGACCATCCGCGCGCTTCTGGTGGGCCAAGCCTACCTCGAGCGCGAGATGTCGCAGGTCAAGGCCGACGCCTCCTCCGGCTTTCGCCGGCGCCGCCACGCCTTGGGAGACTGACGTGGGCAACAAGGTGTCGCACGACTTCAAGGTCGAGGAATGGGATGACGCAGGCCTGCGCATCGTCGATGTGATGGCGACATGCGGCAACGCCATCGTCGCCATCACGCAGCGCGAAGGCCGCTACATCCTCCTCCGCCACGGCGCCCGCGTCCTCCGCCGGTCGCCACTGGCCGAAAAGGTGGATGCCGAAGAGAGGGCGGCGGGGTCGTCCGAGCGCCAATAGGTGCTGATGCCGAGCATGTTTCGTTGGCGAATTCATTGGCGGATCTGCACGGCGCGCAAAACGCTATCCGGCAAGTTATTGAAATATTTGGTGGGCCCGGAGGGACTTGAACCCCCAACCTAACCGTTATGAGCGCGTGTGGTTCTCAGCAAGACGGCGCGAATGCTCGCATCATCGGTTCGTTCCGACCCCGCTTGTTCCCTTACCGTTCAGGGTTTTCGTTGGCGTTTTGTTGGCGGTGCCCGGCCTGCTCCCCAGAGCCGTGGCAGCGCCCTTGAGGTGGTCCGGGTGATGGTGGCCATAGGTGCGTTCCACCATCTGCGTGCTCATGCCGAGGAATCCGGCCGCCTCCCACATCGGAACGCCGGCCTGCATCAGCCACGTGGCCGCCGTGTGTCGCAGGGTATGTGGCGTGATCTGACCATCGAGTCCGGCAAGATCGACCGCACTCCGGAACGCTGTCTTCACCGACTGCACCGGCTGGCCATGGTACTCGACCAGATAGCCGGTTGGCACAGGCGGTTCTATTCCCGCCGCGCGCGCGTCTTCGGCGGCGACTTCGTACCAGCGGCGCATGTGGGCGAGGAGGCGGGCTGGGATGGGGACGGGCGGCTGCCGCTTCTTCGTCGGCCGCGCGCCCACGGCGAGCCGATAGAACACCCCTTGCTTGAGATCGACATATGATCGCCCGGCCGAGGCCGACCAGCTCGCAGACGCAATGGCGCCGGCGCGCGTGCCGGTATAGAGCCCGATCAAGACGAACCGCGCCAGATGGCGCATTGTCCACCTCCGGGTGGGCCGGGCTCGCCGGGGTCCCCTTTGCGGCCCCGACGCTGCTGCTCTCTTGCGCGCCAGCCCGCCCACAGCAGGGCGGCAGCTTCGTCGCGGGTCAGCCAGCGCTCGCGGGGCGCGCCCTTCGCCGGCAGAGCGACGCGCACCTCGCCGCGGTGCAGCCCCTCCTTGGCGTGGTGCCCGATGGCGGCACGAAGATCCTCAAGGTCGCGCCTGGCCCCACCCGTATTGCCCCGGCCAGCCACATAGGCGGCGCAGGTGGCGGCCGAGACGTCGGCCAGCGTCTTCCCTTTCCACCACATCAGGAGCCGGGTGCAGCGCTCGGCGGCGGGCTTGGGGCGCGATTGATTCGGAACCACATCCTTCAGGTAGATGTGGATGACGTCCGTGACGGGGATTTCAGCGAGATCACGGTCCCGCCGCGGCGCCTCGTATTTGGCGGCGATGTGGTGGGCGAGGGCGCGCTCAGCTTCTTTGCGAGCATCAGCGCCGAGGCCAGTGACACGCTGTCGTCCACCGTCGAGGATGATCCATGTGGCGGCGTGCGTGACCCGGCCGGACGCGTCGCGCCGCGCGGGGCGGAGCCACAGGCGGGCGCCTTTGGCTGGACGCGGCATTTTTCCCTCATCTCCTCGATGGCCTGCAGCGTGGTGTAATCCTTCCCCGCGATACGCTCAACCGCAAGCCGTCCGCGCGCCGCTTCCCGGCGCAGGCCGCTCGCGCTCATGCTCCCGTCCGGAAAGGCGAGCGCGGCGGCGACATCGATGCGCAGGGGCGTGACGCGGTCGATCTGGTCACGGGAGGGCAGGGGGCGAGCCGGCGTGCCCATCACGGCCTCCCGCACCAGCTGTCCGGCGGGCGCGGAGCGTCCGGGTCGTAGGCGTAGGGCTGGGCGTAGCCTTCGGCGAGAAGGGTTTCGCCACGTCCTGGCCGTTGGCGGTGAGCCGGCCGCAGAGGCGCCATGGTTGCAGCGCAGCGTGCCGGCGGTGCCGGGGCGGCAGCGGCAGTCCACTTCCTGAAGGTCGAGCCCGCCGCCGGCCACGATCTGCCGCAGGCGCTGCGTGGCGAGGGTCGAGAGCATGCGCTCGGCCGGGCAGCGGGCGCGCTCGCCGGCCTCGGGGGTGTCGAAGCCCACGAGACGGTAATGCACCGTGCCGACGGCGATGGTGTCGCCATCGATGACATGGATGGCGGCGGGGGCGATGGGCTCGCCGCGAACCTGCGACAGTAGAATGATGAAGATGAGGAAAACGCCGAGCACGGCCAGCCCGGCGACAATCAACGCATCCCGCGCCGCTCGTAGTCAGAAGGGAATTTCATCGTCGATCCCCATGGGCTGGCTGCCGCTGCGTTCGCGCGGCGGGTCGGCGCGGTTGTAGTCTTCGGGGTGCCGGCGGGCGGGCGGGTGCTCTGGCCGTCGAGGAGGTGGATCTCGCCGCGGAAGGGCGCAAGACCACCTCCGTGGTATAGGTCTCGCGCCCGTCCTTCTCATATTTGCGGGTTTCGAGCTGGCCTTCGATGTAGACCTTCGAGCCCTTCTTGAGGAACTGCTCGACCACGGCCACCAAATTCTCGTTGAACACGACGACGCGGTGCCACTCGGTGCGCTCGCGGCGCTCGCCCGTGGCCTTGTCCTTCCACGTTTCGGACGTGGCGATGGAGAGGTTGGCGATGCGCCCGCCATTCTGGAAGGAGCGCACCTCCGGGTCGCGGCCGAGATTGCCGATGAGGATGACCTTGTTGACGCTGCCGGCCATGGCTTAGGCTTCCTTCACGGTCGTGGTGTTTGTGGGGGAGAGGGCGGCGGTGCCGGCGTCGGCGGCAGGCCGTCGCCCTGTTGCTGCGGCGCGAAGGTCATCGCGAGCTTGATTCGATCTCGCGCAGACGGGGGAGCACGTCGCGTCGGATCGTCTCGAAGAGGGAGCGGAGGCCCTTTTCGTGGTCACGAATATAGGCCTCGCCGAGCTTATCCTTGAAGGCCTTCAGGAAAGCGGTGTCGCCATATCCCACGAGTGCATCGAGCGCGCGGATCTCGGTCTCGTTGAGCGACAACGTGGTCGAGAACTCTATGGTGAGATGATTTTAGTGTGCGCCATCGTCAGCCCTCCCCTGCCGGCTGGGTGGGGAGGGGAAGGGCTCCTCCCTTCGCGAGGGATTCGATCGCGCTGGCGTACCCCTGGATCTTGTCCAGCCGCGCCCGCAGGTTGGCTTCGCGCTGATCGGCAAGCGCCTTGTCCGCCCCCGCGTCCCGCTCTCGGCGAATACGCATAGCCTCTCGAAGTGTGCCGAGTTTTCCCTTGGCATCTTCTCTAGCCTCAACGACTGCGGCGAAGTATGTGTCATCACGGCTTCCGGTGAATACAGAGATTTTTTCCCCTCGTTGGTGGAGCATCATGCAGAAATTTGCGACATCGACCGGTCGCCTTTGCTGACATGGTCGCGCAGGAGGCCGGATAGGCGGTAGGCTGGGCAGTCGTTTTGTCTTCCAACCGCCTTTTCCCTTCTGCGCGTTTCTGTGCAAGCTTTGTTTTCATTGCGCTGGCGAACCGGTCAACAGCAATGTCATCGGAGTGGACCGCCTTGTCCTTCATCTCCTCGGTGAAGATCGCTTGCAGCCGCTTCAGCTCATGCACCACCAGTATGATCGACCTCGCCGAAAGATTGCTGGTTTTCGATCTCATCCAGGGCGTCGCTGCTATCGAGCCACGCATCCAACTCGGCAATTGATGCCCGCAGGGCACCATGCTCGGCGGGATACGGATAGATTTCATTTCCGGAATTGCATCGCGGGCAAGGGCGGCTAGGTTCGCCCACGCCATCGGGAGCGCGCTGCCGGTCGCTTCGCCGCTGCTTCGCGCGGATGGCTTCGACCTTCGTCCAGATGCGCGCGAGCTCGGTCTCGCCGGGCCAAGTGCATGTCGATCTCATGGGCGAGGCAGTAGGCCGCCAGCGTCACCTTCACGCCGCCCGCTTCCTGCGGCGGCTCGCCAGCCGGTCGGCTCCAGACATAGCCCGTCAGAGCCGCGACGCGCTCGGCGGATAAGCCGCCGATTGCAGCAGCTCCAGCACCTCCTCGAGAAGCGGTCGCCGCGCTCCAGCTGTCGGCGGAGATGGCCGGGCCGAAGCACGCCTGCATCCAGTGCCCACCCGCCGCTGGAAGGAAGACGCGTCGAGTGGCGCGCTCCGCGATACG